>NZ_BIFT01000001.1:0-5582978 GCF_003967575.1 Dictyobacter alpinus | reverse complement strand
GGGGGGGGGCAGCGCGCTCCTGCTGTCGCAGTCGCTCGATCGAGTCGCTGTCGCTCCTCTCGAACTTCATCATTCTATTGCTAGCTAACTTGATACTCTATCAACAAAGTATTGTATTATTGGAATTTATATGTATAATCATTTTAACTCTTTTTACTCTTATATCTCTATAAATAGATAATATGCTCTTTTCAGTACTTTTCTTCTTAAGGGTGCTAAGATCCCTCTTTTTCCCTACGCCCATCAGCTCTCTAGCATATTTTACTGTCCTTTCTGCCACTCCTCAGCTCACCACCTCCTTTGGAATAGGGAATTGGCAGACTCAACGCGCTGTCGCGCTTACACTCTCCAACAGAAAACATGAATGGCCTGGAAGTGACAGTGAAGCCTGTATTTCAACAGATACTATCCTTTCAGCCAGGCCATTTTCTCCAAAAAAGGACGCATTCATGCCCCCAAAAATATTCATGCTCAGGCCGCTACGCGCCTTGCATTTTGGGGAGGCTCTCTAGCGGCAACATACCCAGACTTGGGCAGCCTCTTCGGGGTGATCAAACGTATTGCACTTCCCTCCTGTCACCTCCAGCACACGCTACCACACCATGGTGTCATCAATCTCCCAGCGACAAACATCGCCACTGGGGGCAAGCTCATCCATGCCAGGATGGACATCACGTTACGGCTCAACTGGGTGAAGGAACCAGGGCCATGCACCACGATGATGCTGATACCACCACGTACCAGCTGGAACACACCTGTTTCATCGAGGGGTTCTCTGGCGTCAACACGATCCGCTCCAGCATCGGAATACTCCAAGAAGCAGAGCTCTCTTCGGTACTTGAGGATGCTGTCGACAGCACCTCCAGTTTCGAGCCATCCACCCAGGTTTCATGTGTCTGGCCAGCCAATTCCACGAATGCCCATCACACTGATTGCCCACCATCTGTTCTCCCAATGTCAGACACAAGCTCGGGTACTCCCCGTCGGACGGCACCGCGAACAACTCTAGCTCGACACCATGGCACATCCCCCACCAGGCAGAGGTGCAGCTAGCAGATGGACATCTCCTTGGGGATCATCTACCGCCTCTGTTCTCAGCCAGGCGCATGTGTTCTGATCCATGGATATCACGAGATGATGCTCTGCATTCATCAGAGGATTTCCCTCTCTTTTCCTCTCCCTCCCCACATGCCACGCAGACAGGTTCCCAGCAGCAGCGCTGCTCCTCCGACATTCCAGTCTTGCAGGATGAAGACCGATCCCTACACCTAAACCAGGCTGCTGCTCCTGTTCCTGCCCACTGCCAACTACTCATCACGTCAACAGAAAAGCCGCAACAGCATTTCACCTACATCTATTCATCATATGATGAAATATATCTCCGTATACAAAATTATCCATCTGAACACAGCACACACCTGCCCAGGGGATACAGGACACAGGACAAAGAAAACTCTTTCCAGCAGCAGCAGCATCCCCTCCGGCCCACTCTCCACCACCGCGCATTTCCCAAGACAATCAAACCCATTCCCAGCGATCTCGACTGCCTCAAACGCGATCCTCTCCTCCCAGGATCCAAACAATGTAGGTGCATGAGGATACACAAAGGAGAGGCACCTGCTCGATACCTCTCCTGTCTTCGCACTTCTCTGCTTGCCTTTCCCCTCTCGCGCTCACCCTCGCCCATACACCAGTTGCTCCCGCGCTGCCTCTACCACCTCCTTACTCACCACATCCACCTGCGGGTTAATTTGCACGATTCTCTCGATTTGCATCAATACATGCTTCTGCCGTTGAAAATTCCCCTCCGTCATCCGGATCATCGTCGCCAGCGCTTCTTGATCCACCTGCAATGGTTCCCTCGCATTTACTCGCCGTTCACTTATCCTCTCCACTTGCTCCAACAAGATCTGCCGTTGCTCTTCCACTCCCAGCGCCCTCATCTGATGCACAAATCCCACACGCCCATACACTTGCGCATATCTCGACAGCTTTCTCTCTAGCCCGGGCAACCCCAGCAGAATCATTCCCACCTCGCTTTCTTCGTGCAGATCTCTCAGCACCTCCAGTGCCAGGGGCTTCAACCGGTCCACCTCATCCACTCCGATCACCCGCAAACTCCATCTCAGCAACCGGATCTCATGCTCCATCTGTCGCGGCGTCACCCTCGCTCGCGGCGTATATACCGCCGTTCTTGGCCTCGGATTCTCCGGCGACAACGATGGTTCCACTACCCCTCTCCACGTCAACAACGGCTCAATCTCTTCCCACTGCGCATACTGCTTCGCCGCTCTCGTCTTGCCCACTCCCGTCACCCCACAACAGATCCCCATTGTCCTGCCTCTCCGGCAACTTTCACACAGTTCCACGAACCGGTAGTATTCCCTCGTTTCCACAAACCTGCCTCGTCCATCCACCATCCTCGGCTCCCTTCTGCTTCCACGTCCTACTCATTAAAATATCGCTTCAACGTCACCCGCCCAGGTTCTTCCCCGCTCGGCTTCTCCGCCTCCACCGATCCTTCTCCCGGCACCCCTCCTGCATGCTTCTCCTCACTCACCCCTCGTTTCACTCCCGTTTTCACTCGCCTCACCGCTCCCTGTCTTTCCTTCAACGCTCTCTCTACCTCTCGCCTCTGCTCCACACGCGCTGCCACAATCTCTTTTAAACTCACCTGCCCTCCCGCTCATTCTGGACACACCGCTCGACATACAAACCGATCCTCCGCAAAAATACGCACCTCAGCCATATCCGCTGGATCATATCGCAGCACCACATCCTCCCCCACATACCCCGACAACGTCGGATCCATGTACCGATACCCCTCAAACGACACTCCATCTTGCTGCACCCGTCTCTTCTTGGCCACCGTCACTAGCAGCAGATCCAATTGCTCCACACTCTCGGGCATCCGTGGCAAAAATCCTCCTCCTTCCCATTTCTCCTTCGGACTCATTCCCAGTTCCCCATGCTCGCGTTGGTGATATTCCTCCATCACCCATCGGCGAAATCGCTGCTCCACTTCCTCCAGGCTCTCAATCCCTGCCCGCTCTCGCCTCGGTTCCTTCCCTGCCTTCTTCGGCCATTCCCCTTTGGGCGCATATCCCGCCTCTCGCTCCGCAAACAACTGCTCCACCGTCCGAAAAAAACGCTCGATCTTCCCTGTAAAGTACCCAGTAAAAGAGACACTCCTATAAGGAAATGAAAGGAGCCATATGCAACTGATGTGTTTGAGCATAATGTAACGGTGAACAATTTCCCAAGCCCTCATGAGGACGTATCCTATTGTAAAAATTGACCCACGATTCTGCTGCTCGCAAGAAATGACCCAGCGTTCGATAGGAACGGCGTTCAGCCACCGCTAACTTGAAGGTCCCAACGAAACGCTCGGCCAATCCATTATCTGTCGGCGTTCCTGCACGACTCATCGATTGAAGAAACCCTTTCTGTAACAGCAGTTCTCGTGTGCTTTGCGCCCCATATTGTTTTCCTTGATCGCTATGCCAAATGGCTCCTGGAGCGTGGAACGTCATTGTTTCAATGACACTGGTCACCAGATCTGCCCGCATATGATAATCAAATGCCAGTCCGAGAATCTGGCGCGTCTGCTTCTCGAGGGCAAAACACCCTCGCACACGTGATTGATCAGCGAGATGGACTTCAAACATGTCGGAAAACACCACCTTTTGCAGACTCTCCTCGGTCATCTCTCGGACAAGATTGGGAGCCGTGTGCGTCGCCTTACCTGGATAGATGTACTTTTTCTTTTTGCGCCGAGCAGCGATGCCATATTTCTGCATCACCCGTTTGACGCGATTTTTTCCGGTCTTGATGAGCACCGCAAGCTTGCGATGTCCGAGTGTATCATCGTGTTCATGCCACTGCTCAATGCTGACAACCAACGCTTTATCCAGGTGAGGCCGCTTGGGATGCAGATACAGACTGCTGCGAGCAATGCCAAGGGCGCGGACGAGTTGACTTTTATTGATCGGACCACCAGAAGCGCAGAGCATACGCCCGATCTCAACTTTCTCATGTGCGCTTAATTGCCTAGTAGCCCCCGGGATTTTTTTAGCAGTTCATTTTGAACCGCCAGGTCGCCAATGAGCTGTTTCAACTCCTCAGGTGATTCTCCTGGTGCATAGCCTTGTGCTTGGTTGCGCGTTTTGTGATCGCGTTGATCGGCAAAAATCTCTGGCCCTTTTTGCTGAAATTCTTGCCGCCATCGGCTGATCACTGAGCTGGCCAAACCAAATTTCCGGCACACTTCTTCAAGGGTCGTCTCACGCTGAAAGCTTTCCATCACGACTTTGAATTTAAATTCGGGTGTATAGGTTTTTCGTTTCCCTGTCATGTTTCCGTACCTCTCTTCTTTCACTGTCTATTTTACCAGGTACGTTACAGCCCTCGCACGGCATCAACAACACAACAGCGTCATAGCCTCACCGATGCACATCTTGCCACGCTCTTGCGATGCTCGCCTGGCAATCTGACGCACCTGCACCTCTGCCGTCTCCCGGCCACCAATCAGGACGTAGCCCACCTCGCACATCGCTTCCACGACGACCAGGCCGCCCTCTCCACGCTCCTCTCAGAAGACGCGAACGCGCACTGAACACAAAGGAGGGGCGACCGATACGGTGATCAGTCGCCACTCCTCTTGCGCACCCTTCCACGAATTTTCTCCCTGTTCCCCAAATTCGCCTCTCTTCGTGCGACACGTTCATATTGCGGCTGTATGACTCACGTGAGACAACATGAAAACGCCGCTTCTGGCGGCTCCACTGAAAGGACACTCTGATGATCGACGACACATCCATCCTCACCACCTGGTATGCCCACGCCGCCAGCGCCCCTGGCTTTCTCGGCCATGCCTTCCACCTCTATCGCCAGCGTACCGGCCTCTCGCTCACACGCCAACGCGCCTTGCTCGGCCTGCGCGATCCTTCGACAGACGCCCTCTGGACACGCCTGCAAGCCATGCCTCTGCCACGCTCCCAGCAGTTCGACACCGATCTCCAGCGCATCGTCGCTCACCTGCTTACGGCTTTCCCAGATCACACCATCCACATCTCCCAGCTGGCCACCTTCCTTCGTACCCAGGGGGAGCCATAGCGACCAGCATCCTCTCACACAGCAGTGAGCAGGACTGGCAAGCTGACCAGTCCTGCTCACCTGGTTCCCCTCTCACATAGTGTTCACACATTCATCTCATTTATCGATCAAGCAATGACACAAGGAGGCTGGCACAGTCAATTCCATTTGTTTTTGGTCTGCTTTTTTCTTCGCTTTTTGAACGTTCCTTCTCCTGCCTCACCCTGCTTCCTTCCCCTCCCCATGCGCTTTCCCTCCCTTTTCTCCTCCTCCTTATTTCTCCCCATGCCACCACGAAAAAAAGACCTCATGTATTTTTCGCATTTACTCGCGTCCTTTTCTGCTGTCAATAGGTCCTCCAGAGCGACAGGTTTCCAACCAGGTTGTGACAAGGCGAGAAGCTGCAAAGGGGCAGGGCCATCAATGTAACCAGGGGAGCAAGACACATTGCAGCCCTGGCATGGGGAAAGGATCTACCAGCGGGGAAAGCGACGAGGGCGCAGCTGGGAGCACTGGTGGCGCACCGGTTCGCAGAGTGAGTGAGTGGCCACGGCCACCTGTCAGTCGGAGACCGCTGCCGCCATTCCCTGGCCAGCACCGGACCCTCAGAGGAGGTTCCATCTCCTCATATTCATCCTACCATGCAATACTTCTCACTCTGCACATACCAGCATCTGGCCGGGAGGGATTAGCGATGAGCATGAACCTCTCCCCGTTCAAAACATCATTCTCTCCAGGTGTTCTGCCAGATTCTGGGTGGAAAACGCTTCGCTATCGTCTCGAGGATGGGAAGAAGAAACGCCATTCATACCATGAGCTCTCTTGCGGGCACTGTCATCCACACATGATTCCTTGAGAGAAACACACGCACATGCAAAAGCAGAAACGGAAGCAATATACGGCAGCATTTAAAGCCAAGATCGTCAAAGAGATCTTGAGGGAAGAAAAAACCGTCAGCCAACTCTCAGCGGAATATGAGATTCATTCAAGTCAGCTCTATAAATGGAGGGACCAAGCGTTAGCTGGCTTACCCGGCTTATTTGATGAGCAATCAGAAAAAGCGCTGGCCGAGAAAGAAATAGCCTGGGAACGAGAGCGGGAAGCCCTCTATGCTGAGATTGGACGATTAACCACAGAGAAACTGTGGCTGGAAAAAAAATCTCGAGCAGTCTTTAAGGAGAGATGAGCGGCAAGAGCTCATTGATTGGGAAGACAATGAACTGCCGCTGAGCACCCAGGCCAGATTGCTTCATCTGAATCGAAGTAGCTTGTATTATCAACCGCGGCCACCATCAGCAGAAGAAGTGGCACTCAAGCATCGGATTGATGAGATTTTTACACAATGCCCGTTCTACGGGTACCGCAGAATTGCTGAGCAATTACATCGAGAAGGGCGAAGCGTCAACAAGAAAACGGTCGCAAAATATATGCAGGAGATGGGGTTGATGGCCATTTTCCCCGGCCCCAATCTTTCCAAACGTGCGCAGCAAGCGGCAATCTTCCCCTATTTGCTCAGGAATCTGAAAGCTGAGGTGCCTGATCACATTTGGGGCGTTGACATCACCTACATTCGCCTGCGCGCTGGATGGATGTTTTTGGTCGCGGTTCTGGATTGGTATTCTCGTTATATTGTGAGCTGGGAGTTAGATCAAAGTCTGCGTCAGGATTTCGTGCTCTTAGCGATGCACAATGCCTTGAAACAGGCCACCCCTCAGATTTGTAATAGTGATCAAGGCAGTCACTTCACCAGTACGAGCTATATTAATCTGCTCAAGGAGCATGAAGTACGTATTAGCATGGATGGAAAGGGGAGAGCACTCGATAATATTTTTACGGAACGTTTGTGGAGAACAATCAAGTATGAAGAAGTATATGTGAAAGAGTATGATAGCCCTCGCACAGCTCGTAGAGAGTTGTCTCGCTATCTCCACTTTTACAACGAGGAACGACTTCACCAGGCACTTGATTACCAAACTCCAGCCGAACGCTACTTTTCTGGGAAACGTTCGACGTAACGTCGTCTCTGTCTCTCATGAAAAATGGGCCCAACGTACCATTTGGCTTGGTTTTCGTAAAACGGTGAAACACGTTCACTCAGAAATGGACGAGCATGCTTAAAGAAAGGAGATTTCTCTTAAGGACTCGGATTTTTCTGTCTTGACAATCTGGGTCACTGTATTCATACCATGAGCTCTCTTGCGGGCACTGCCATCCACACATGATTCCTTGAGAGAAACACTCTCTGTCTCCCTTCGCTCCTTCCCATCCTCTCCACACAGAGGAACAACACCAGCAGAATCGGGATTGAGCAACGGACTGGCCGAGCCAAAGAGCAGAGAGAGAAGCGGAGACAAACACCAAGAGCTGCCGCCGCATTCCCTCTGGCCTTCCCTCCCCTCCCCTCAGATGTTCCAGTCATGCATGCAGGATGAAGACCGATTCATGGACCTGGACCAGGCGGCCGCTCCTGTTCATGCCCACTGCCAACCACTCATCTCGTCGACAGAAAAGCCTCAGCGATCGCGTTTCCCATCCTCCTATTCACCCTATGATGAAATACTTCTTCGCTTGCAAGATCATCCATCTGCATACAGAATACACCCGCCAATTGGAGAGAGGACACAGAGCAAAAAAGAACTCTTTCCAGCAGCGCAGCATTCCCACCCTGCTTCACTTCCCCCCAGGTTTCACACCATCGCCACTACGCTCTCCGATGACGCCTTCGGAAATTCATCATTTGATGCTTTACACCACCTCATGACCCTCCTACAGGAGGCCGCCTTCCCATCAGATGCACCACCTCTACTGCCTGGGAAAGATGCTCCTTTCTCTCACATCCTCTTCATGATGTCCTTGCCCAACGCAAACAGTATGCCACGCATATCTCCCGGATTCTCGATATCCCCCCACGGCTGAGCAATGCGCAAAAACAGCACAGAAACCGCTTTCTTCTCTCCTCCAGGCACGAGGATCTCCGTTCCACTCTGCACGGCGAGATCCAAGCCTCGACAACAACAGGCACACTTCACACCAGAAGGATCAACACGTCATTTCCGCTGGTGTGACGAGGCAGGAACCTACCAACCGTGCAAACAAGCTCCGTCGGCGACGTGCTGACACACCTGCCTCGGTCGCTCCTACTGTCTCATCCACCGCATCCTCCACCAAATCTGGCTCACTCACTTGATCACATCGCTCCACGCTTCCCAACGACAGTGGATCGCTTGCACGCGCTGCGTGATGTCCCCCTAATCCGTCTTCATCACTACATCATTCGATGCCTGACACAGCGCTCCAACACACCACGGCTCTCCACTCCCTCATCACTCCATCTCTCTTATCACCACATCCACACAAAAATATTCCCGTCATGCTTCATCACATCACAGGAATATCCTTCACTCTCTCTCCCTTTAACGACCACTTCGACTACGCGCTTGCGCTCGACGAATCAACGCATCTGACGTCACCGCCAAAATAAGCACCAACCCCTCTACCATTTGCTGCACATCCGACGTCTGATTTAACAGCGATAAACCATTGTCTAAACATTGAATAATGAAAATACCCAATACTACCGCCCAGATCGATCCTCGTCCACCAAAAAGACTTACCCCCCCTATCACTGCCGCCCCAATGATATTCAATTGCAACATCGATGGAATCGCACTGGCCACCGCGTTCTGACGCGACGTATCCACCACCGCTGCAAGCACTGCTATCAGCGAACATAACACAAACACCGCCACACGAATCCCCACCACGTTAATACCCGCACGCCTCGCTGCTTCAGCATTGCCGCCAACCGCATAAATATGCCTCCCAAATGACGTCCTCGTCAACACAACCCACAGCAACAGGATAAGCCCAAAAAGAATGCCCATAGAGTACGGAACACCCTGATAGTTCTCCAAAATCACCACCACTCCCTCAATCACCACCACCGCCACCACTGATTGCACCATCAATCTCGTTATGGACATCGTCCGCAATCCAGCTTTTTTTCGAGCAAAATACTCGATAATCAAACTCCCTACATACCCCAACACCGCTAACGTCGGTAATCCTACACCCAAAACATCCGTAAAGTAACTCACACGCGTCCCTGCCAGCGCTAATATAAACGGATCTCCAACACTTTGCGTCGTCTGCGTCCCTAACAGAAAAAGTAAGAGACCTGAATATATTATGAAAAATGCCAACGTCACAATAAACGACGGGATACGTAACACCGCCACAAAAAGTCCATTCAGCAAACCTGCACACCCTCCCGCTAACAACGCTACCACCAACGCCGGCGCAATCGCCCACCCATGCCGATGGATTTCGCTTTAGAGTGGAGGTTGACGCACCTTGAGCAGTAATCAGCCTACACTCACGTCCATAGCGTGCCAAACGGATTTGCGCAAGTAGCGCTCATGCCGGATCGCAATTTCACGTCTCCCGGCAGCTTGGGGAGCATGAGAGATGTTCTTCTACTGCCAGGAGGCATGCGCATAAGCTACGTTTTGGATCCGTAAGAGGTAAAGCAGGCTTTCTCCTATGCTGGTCGCTTGATGGTGGAGTGCGTCATTTCACTTCTATCGGAAAAAATGGTTCCAAGCATACGGCTTTGTGGTCGAAGTGCCCATGAAATGATCGAGAGAATAGCGAAGATAGCAGGTTGAATGACCATAGCTGCACCCAAGTTGCACACTGCGTTCGACACAGCCGCGCCAGTCATAGCAATGATTTCGCCAGCATACGCCCATTCTTTGACCCGAGGAAAACGCGGCACAAGGAAGGCTATGACCGCCAGTAGCTTCCACACTCCCATAATCGTGAGCATATATGTTGGATAGCCAAGACGCGTCATGACATCGACGACAGGATCACCAGCCACAAGCATTGTTCCACTGTGCACTAGATCCGATATACCACCTGCTAGAAGCTCAAGCGTGATGATTGCGGTAGTTACCCAATACGTGATTATTTTCGCTTTCACAGTTACTCATCCTTTCACAAACATTGTCGATGTTTTCCTCTTTTGTATGATGCTCCGCATATGTAGTTATCACTACACGACGTACGTACGTCCTTACATTTTTCTCTCAAGCCAGAAAGATATAAGGCATGACGACCTTTCGAAAGAGCTAAGGCGATACCATACAACACTCCCCCATACAAGTGTTTACAGGGCGTGCCGTCAATTTGAACAAAAAAGAAAATGTCTTTTAGCCTCTACGGCCGCTTCAGGCTCTTTTCATCTTGCTGTTTTTGCTTATTTCGACGAGGCACCATCGTCAAGCATCATAAGACGAGGTGTCATACTTGTACGTCCATGTCTCCTTTGATTAGCATTTTAGAAAAGCTGATACGACCCGCTCACCGTCAACTGTTCGACGATTGGCGGCCCGGCCATCCACTGTTTGAGGTTCTCCTGGAATGCTTGAAATTCTGGCAATGCAGGCAGAGGGTTCTCTACTCCCTCGTCAAGTTTCAACATGGCCACATACGTCTCTCCATCGGAAAGTCGGCATGATGCGTAGTGGACACCCTGGGGTTGTGCTTGTTGAATTGCCGCGAAGAGACGTTTAATTTCCGTTTCGACTTTTGTAACCTGTGCAGTTTTTACTTTGGAACGAACCATGAGTATGTTCATGAGGACCATTGCCTTTCACTCGGATATCTTTGCTCAAAAGAAATACCGACGTTCTCTAACATTGACACCTGGGATGCTGACCATCCCCGATCCGATTGAGACTTCGCCCTAGCCAGGGTTTCAACGAGAGTCATATCTCCCGTCACCCTGGTTGAGTTTTACCTCTCATTTTAACGACGGAGTGCCGCAGAAAAATGTGACCACTATATGGGAATCGTTGATCTTAGGGTAGATCTGTATTCAGCTCTGACTGATGGCCACTTTTCCGAAAGGGTAGCCGTTTCTGTCATACGGATAGGTCGCTTTTGCGTCCTCGACAAGACCAAAGAAGAAGCTCTCGATGTTTTTCTCTGTTTGCTGCGACTGGGGACACGCCAGGCTCTGGATTCTCAGTGCGTCAGTCTGGCAGTACTGCCAGATCAAGTTGGCTCAGACGTGCGAGGTCAGCAATGGCCTCGATCTCGGTGATCTTGCCATCCCTGATGGCAAACGTACCAACCAAGAGCAACCTTCCATACGGAGCTACGACGATACCCACAGATCCATTGACCAGAACTGCTCGTGCTACCTGGGCGCTTCCCACGAATTGTCTGGCGACGTTCTGTGCACCACGAATTTCACCTGACACACTCGTTGCCACGGCTCTAGGACCTCCTCTGAACACGACATCTGGATCGAGTACTGAGAGCAACGCGTCAAAGTTACCGGCACGCGAGGCGGCCAGAAAGGCCTCAACCACGTCTCGCTGGTAGCTCAGATCGGCGTCATCTGCACTCTCTCTTGCCTGTATCCGGCGACGTGCGCGGCTCGCAAGTTGCCTTGCTGCCGTTGGTGTACGCTCCACAATTGGAGCAATCTCATCAAAAGGGACGTCGAATATATCGTGTAGTACGAAAGCAAGACGTTCTGGGGGAGAAAGTGTGTCCAGGACCACCAGCAGCGCTAGACCAACTGAGTCGGCCAGCAGTGCTTCTTGTTCGGGATCAATCACGTCCTCTGCATGGGTAAGTGGTTCGGGGACAGAGGCGTCCTGGGAGACTTCACGCCGCGATTGACGCGAGCGCAGCATGTCCAGGCAGATACGTGCGACGACTTTCATCAGCCATCCACCCAGATTTTTGATGGAACTGGTGTCAACGCGACTCAGGTGAAGCCAGGCTTCCTGTACAGCATCGTCAGCCTCGGATAGGGAGCCGAGCATCCGATAGGCCATGGCCTGCAGTTGGGGACGCTCAGCCTCAAATCGCTCAACCCGCCAATCATGTGTATCCATTCATTCACTTCCTTCCTTCATCCATTTTTATTTGGTCACTCATAAGACCGACGAGGGAAACGGAGTTAATGTGACAGAATACCAGCCATCTGGAAGGTTATTGACCCACAGCAGAAAGTCCGACCTCAATGGTCGCACTGACCGCAGGAAGCAGGGAGCCGGTGTGTCTGGCACGGCAAAGGTTATCTATGTGGTTGGTGTGCAAAAACTGGTGGCAAACCTGAATGATGGGTTCCGCCTTCTTTATGAATACACTCTGCCACTTGAAGATGAGAGGGCTCTCAATGCCTATGGCGTCAATAGCTCGGTGAACAAACTGCTGATCATCAATCGGGAAATTTTCCCTGGATGCATCTCTGTTATTCTGGTCAATGAGAACCTTGGCTTCTAAATCTGCCAGGAATAGCCCTATCAAGCGCTTATGAAGACAAGCGCTTGACATTTTGTATATACGATATGATAAACGCATGTATAAAAGGAACACACAGACATGACTGAAACGCCATCTAGCACCGAACCCGTACAGTTTCCATTTACCTTTGGCCTCGACACCTTCGGTGATTTCATAAACGATGAAGAGGGGCACACACTCTCGCACGCACAGATTATCTGGCACCTCGTCGAACATGGGATTCTTGCCGACCAGGTTGGCCTGGACTTCTTCGGGATTAGCGAACACCACACCGATGACTTTCCGCTATCAGCTGGCGACGTAGTGCTCGCCGCGATCGCATCCCTCACCTCCCACATCCATCTCGGCTCGGCCGTCACGGTATGAGCTCGGACGATCCAGTCCGCGTCTTTCAGCACTACTCCACACTCAATGCCATCTCTAATGGGCGGGGGGAGGTCATCCTTGGACGAGGCTCCAGTATCGACTCTTTTCCCCTCTTCGGCCATGACCTTTCCGACTACGAAGAGCTCTTCGAGGAGAAGGCCGGCCTCTTCTCGGAGATTATCAAGGGCGAGCCTGTCACCTGGGAGGGCAAGGCGCGTGCGCCACTCTATAACCAGGATATTGTGCCACACATAAAATCCAGATCCTTTCCAGTGTGAGTCGGTGTGGGTGGTAGCCCACAATCGGTTATTCGTGCCGCGCACCTTGGCTTTCGGCTAATGCTCGCGATTATTGGCAGATCTCCGTCGCGCTTCGTACCTTTCTCACGGCTGTATCTACAGGCACTGGAACGTTTCGGGCACCCTACGTTGCCCATTGGGGTGCACTCGCCAGGTCATGTCGCCACGACCGATCAGCAGGCACGCGAAGAGTTCTGGCCACGCTACCGGGAGGTCTTTACCAGGTACAGCAAGATTCGCGGCTTCGCCATCCCCACCAGAGAATCCTTCTATATGAGACTGGTCCAGGAGGAGCACTCTATGTGGGTTCGCCAGAGACCGTTGCCCAGAAAATCGCGAAAAATCTTCCTGCTCTTGGCGCGAGTCACTTCGATCTGAAATACGGCATGGGAGGTCTTACACAACGAGCCCTCATGACTCATATTGAGCTTTATGGCACCCAGGTGGTCCCTCGCGTACGCGAACTGCTGGCACAAACGCAAGATAACCGTTCTCATTGAACTCATGAGTCATCCCCCAATTTTTCTGCAACCGTTGGATGTCACACAGGAGAGGCACCGTCTCGGTACCTCTCCTGTGTCCCAGGTCCTCTGCTTGCCTCTCTTCTCTCATCCCCGGCCATTCACTAATCCATTGCCGAGATAGCCCGTGCCTCCGAGAGCAAAGACATGTATAATATCCTCCTTCAGGCGTATACAGTATCTTAAAGTGATGACAAATGTGCCCATCAGTCATCCGTTCGAACGGCTTGCCGTCCAGGGTAGACTGCGATACTCACTACTCCTCACCCCAATTGCAAAGGGTCGGAGCTACTTGAATAGCGTTTCTCTACCTCGCTAAAAGGCTTATCCCGAGAACCGGGACGCTTGCGAAGAGTGAGAACGCACACGCTGATTTTACCCCTTCGGCGATTTCGAGGGAAACTACACTCATTCACTCAGAGGTGTACGACGTACTATAGGTTGCGAACTTTCCAGACGATGTCCCTGAATCATAGAAAAAGCATGTTGATGACTCCAAAGATCAGCTCCCGCAAGACGCTCTGTCCAGGTTTGGCCCGTTGCTGTTTTGGTGTTAAGGAGGCGATCAGTGGTGAGACGCACCAGTTCGTTGATATAACTATCAAACAACACCCAGGAATGGCTAATGCCCACTGAATCAATGATGTGTGCAAGATCAACCTCTACCAACGCTTGAGCCGCAATATCACGCAGTGTAAACATGTACTCACGTTGCGTCTCCACGTCTTCCTTTGTGCCAGTACGTGTCAGATGCCCTGTGATGAGATGATCAAAGTCGTAATCTAGAATCTGATCGTGCGCTTGCAGAAATCCGTGAATATTCTCCGCCATGAAGAGGTTTCGGAATGGGACCCATCCAGGACAGATGATATCAACTGCCATCAGCACACGTTGGGCAGGAGCATAGGTGAAGATGTTTCCTGATGCATGATTCATGCCTTTATAGGAAAGTTCCAGGCGGACACCTCCCACATCAAGAACCGCATGATCGGTAAAGGTTTCCGTGGGCAAAGGCCGCTGGGGATCGGGAAATCGTTCGAGCTCCTGACGTGTCAGGTCATGGGCAATACGGACGACATTATTTCCAAAGATCGACGCAGCCCCTATATGATCGGCATGCCAATGACTGTAGACAACATGAGTCACCGGCTCATCAGTAACCTCTTCAATAGCCGAAAGCATAAGCTCTCCAAGATTGGGAGGAGCATCAAGCACGACGACACCGGAGCCGGTCACGATAAAGCCAGCATCGTACCACCCCTGGCTGACCCAATATACCCCATCATTGAGTTCCTGGACATGATAGCCTTTCGCCAGACGGTCAGGCAGGTACAGCGAGCCTTGGGCTGCTGGAGGAATAGGCCGATAGGCGTCCAGAGCAGTGAATTGTTGTCCATGTTCATTTGGCGTTCGTAAGACAGAAGCGATATTACTCATCAAAAAAACTCCTTGTATATGCTGAAAAAAGTGCAGGCTAGTAAGACCATACGCTCCAGCACGCGTGGGAAGCAAATAGCAGCGACCATTGTGCTAGCGGGCTCCCCCATGCTACGATAGAGAAAAAACGTCGCGATGCACTCCAACTGATGGGCAGAAGAGATGTTGTATCTTTTCACTGCAAGTTTACTTGAAAAGCGATGATCGTGTCATCGAGCCTACCGTCAGCTTTTGGCATCGTGTTGCATCGTGTTGCATCGGTCTTTCAAGAGATGACGAATCAATTGCCAGGAGTATACAAGAAGATGAGGCATTACAAAGTCAACAACTATCAATTTGGGCTCAGGCTCCTCGCGTTACGTACCCAAACAGGGTTGACACAAGCGACACTTGCTGCCCGCCTTTCTGTCGCCACGCGAGCGATTCAACGATGGGAAAGCGGGGCTGGTTCTCCTTCAACCGAACATCTCAAAAAGCTCATACGTATTTATGTACAGGAGGGGACATTTACCACAGGAAAAGAGGTAGAGGAAGCAGAAGATCTCTGGAACTCATCGCAGAATCCACATGCACATCGCAAGCCTTTGTTCGAGAAGGAGTGGGTGAGGGATGTGCTTTTTGAGCAGGAACATCTCATCCAAGCCCCGGACGCAGGCGACTTGGCTCAATTCAAGACTAAAAGCACCACACAAGCAATAACATCTCGTCCCCAACAGGTGGACTATGCGCCTCATCCTTTTTACGGACGAACGGCTGAATTAGAACAACTCTCGCACTGGATTGTTGGAGGGCACTCGCGTTTACTAGCGATTGTGGGCATGGGAGGAGTCGGCAAAACAGCACTTGCGGGTGCACTAATGCAGCATCTAGCACCTTCCTTTGAAGCGGCCACCTGGCAGGCGCTTCACGCAGCTCCCCTGCTGGAGGAATTGCTTACAAACTGTCTCCTTGAGCTACAAGAGGATCGACACGAAGATGCCACGTTCGACGAGGAGCACGCGCTTCGTCGATTGCTCAAGGTCCTGCAAACGCGACGATGCTTGCTCATCCTCGATAATGCGGAAACGTTGATACAAACCGGAAGCTATGCTGGTGCATATCAAACAGGCTACGAGGGATACGCTCGTTTCCTGCTCCTGCTTGGAGAAACACCGCATCGGAGTTGTGTCGTGTTAACCAGCCGTGAAACACCGAGGGAAGTTCACTATTTGGAGGCGAAAGGTTCTCAAGTGCATACGCTTTACCTGGCTGGCCTCAAACCAGAAGAAAGTCGCGCACTTTTGTGCCAGGAGCAGATCGTTGGAGCGCAGGAGACGCTGGACGCCCTGGCAGAGAGGTATGTTGGTAATCCTCTTGCACTCCGCCTGGTATGTGGCACCATACGGGAGGTATTTGGAGGCGAGAGTGCCACGTTTATTGCCCATGGCGCCTTGCTCTTTGGGCATATCCGTGAGCTACTGGCTCAGCAGTTTGAGCGCATGGCCCCATTGGAACAGGCTATTTTGTACTGGCTCGCGCTTGGGCGAACGCGGGTGTCGTTGGAGGAGCTGCTCTCGAATCTAATACCGTCTCCTTCCCGTGAGATGGTCGTAGAGATTATAGATTCTCTCCTTCGACGGCGAGCATGGGTCGAAGGAGATAGAGGGAGAGCACAGTTCCAGCTACAACCAGTCATTGGGGAGTATGTGACCGATCATTTACTCAGGCAGATCTGCCAGGAGATTGAGGCAGGGGAATTGACAATGCTGCAACGTTATGCATTGCTACAGGCGCAGGCGAGCGATTCAGTGCGCAAGAATCAGCTGCGGCTGATTCTCACACCTCTCCTTCAACAACTGTTGGAAGCTCTAGGAAAAAGGGGTCTGCAGCAGCAATTTCATATGCTACTTGCTCGTTTGCGAGAGTTGGGACCGCGTGCTCCGGGATATGCAGCCAGCACGATCCTCCATCTGCTTGCGCAGTTGGACAGTAATCTGAGTGAGTATGATTTCTCCCATCTCACGCTCTGGCAAGCAGATCTACGGCTGGTTGATGTGCGGAGATGTACCTTCGCATATGCGGACCTGGGGCGTACACGCTGGCTGGAACGCTTCAGTACGATTCAGAGCATCGCATTCAGCCCTGATGGGACATGGATGGTCGCAGGGACAGGAACGCCTGGAGAGGAAGGGCGAATGTGGCGTGTCGCAGATGGAAGTCTTGCCTGGACTATTAATACGCATCGAGATTGGGTGACAGCAGTCACGTTTAGTCGTGATGGTCGCTTACTGGCTCTGGGAAGTGGGGATCATAGTATTACGTTATGGGACGTGCAGAGGCGCGTGTGTCTACATACGTTAAGAGAACACACAGATTGGATTGCCGCGGTGGCTTTCAGTCCTGATGGACGGATTCTGGCCAGCGCGAGTAGTGATCGGAGTATACGCTTGTGGGATGTCGAGATGGGAACGTGCCTGACCACATTTTTGGGTCATAGTGACGCCGTCTGGTCTGTCGTCTTCCATCCCAATGGGCAGATGCTAGCCAGTGGCAGCGGAGATGGGAGTGTAAGACTCTGGGATGTGACGACATTCCGCTGCTTCTCCACTCTCCAAGCCCATCACAAACCGATCTGGGCAATAGCCTTTCATCCTGATGGGCAGATGCTGGCCAGTGGTAGCGGCGATTGCAGCGTGCGGCTGTGGAATATCTCATCACAGCAGTGTATTGCAACACTACAGCAGCATACAGAAACGGTCTGGACAGTGGCCTTCAGCCCGGATGGGCAGATGCTGGCCAGTGGCAGTGGAGATACGACGATCAAGCTGTGGGACACAACAACGAGGCACTGCCATACCACCTTACGTGGCCATGGGAGTCTTATTCGCTCCGTAGCCTTTCATCCTACCAGACAACTTCTCGCTAGTGGCGGCTATGATGAATCAATCCGATTCTGGGATTTAGATCAAGGGCAGAACCTTCTCACCTTGCAAGGAGAAACTCATCCAGTTTGGTCTCTCAGTTATAGCGATGTGAACGGACTGCTGGCTAGTAGCCACGGTGATAGATTTGTCTATCTGTGGGATGTGAGAGGAGGACGATTACTGCAACGGCTCCGTGGTCATACCGATTGGGTAACCTCCGTGGCATTCCATCCTCACTCAACGCTTCTCGCCAGCGGAAGCCAGGATCAAACGGTTCGACTTTGGGCTAGTACGGGTCAATGCATACGGGTCTTGTCGGGACATACCTCTCCTGTCTGGGCTTGCGCATTCAGTGCTGATGGCTTACTGCTGGCTAGTGGCAGTTCTGACCAGACGATCCGGCTGTGGAGCGTTGAGACTGGTCAGTGTCTTCTCGTGTTAGAAGGGCACAGAGGATGGGTGACCTCCCTCGCCTTTCATCCCGATGGCAAGACACTAGTCAGTGGGAGTGGTGATCAGACGATACGATTATGGGAGATAGAGACTGGCAAATGCATTAGCGTCATGCATGGACATAGCAGCGTTGTTCGTTCAGTCACGTGTAGCCCAGATGGGAGACGACTGGCCAGCGGCAGTGGGGATACAACCATTAAGCTCTGGGAGGTTTCTACTATGACGTGTTCTGTTACCCTGCAAGGACATAGTAGTCAAGTCTACTCGGTCGCGTTTAATGAGGACGGAAGATTTCTCATCAGTGGCAGTGCAGATCAAACTGTCAAACGGTGGCAGAGCCACGATGGGCGCTGCCTACAAACCTTTCGTGGTCATACTCAAAGTGTTCAAACTGTCATCTTTGGTTATGACGAAGCGACCATCATCAGTGGTGGCCAGGATGAAGCGATCCGTTGCTGGAGTATTCCAACAGGGGAATGCTTCGAAACACTCAAGGCTGATCTTCCCTATGCACAGTTGGATATTACAGGGGCAGAGGGGCTGACGGAGACACATAGAGCAATGCTCCTTTCGCTTGGGGCAGTAGATCAAGCTAGCAAAGAGACTGTACCAGAATTGCCTCCATCACTGTAAAGTTAGCTTTTTTCCCGCTTCAAAATTGTTAGCGTGTAAATACAGAGTAGATCGAAGCGCAGGGCTTCGCTATGAGCTCACTGCTTTCTTCACCAACGCGCTGATCCTCGCCTCTGATGCTTCGGTCAACTCCGTCAGCGCGAAGGAGGTTGGCCACATGACGCCTTCATCTAGGGCCGCCATGTCGCTAAAGCCGAGCGTCGCATATCTTGTGTTGAACTTCTGCGCGCTTTGGAAGAAGCAAACGATCTTGCCGTCCCTGGCATATGCTGGCATCCCATACCAGGTTTTTGGCGAGAGGACTGGGGCACTAGTTTTGATGATCTCATGCAGCCGCGTAGCCATAACGCGCTCTGATTCTGGCAGCTCGGCGATCTTCGCGAGCACGTCGCTTTCCCCTTGCTGCTTGTTCCTGCTCGCGCGCTCTTCCTCCTTCAGCTCTTTGGCGCGCTCCTTCATCGCGGCTCGTTCCTCATCTGTGAATCCCCTGGACTTCTTGTTGAACGCAGCGGTACTCTTGACAGACTCCTGCATACCCTCTTTTTCGGTTTGGCTCATAAAAACCTCCTCATGTTGCCTTGCTTTGATTTTCATCATGTTTTTCACCGGTCACATATGTTTGGAATGGTTCGTCACTCCTATGACGAACCATTCCAAACATATGTGACCGGTGGATGGTTCGCTCAACGTGTCTACGCTGGTATTCCGTCTGACATGATCGTTGAAACAACATCGAAAGGTGCTGACTTACTCAAGCGATGAGTCCTCTGGTAGAGGTGGCTGGCTAAGAGGAACAGGCGTTGATTGAATAATTAGTGGTCGTTGTTGAACCATACAAAAGGAAACTATCGATCAGCTTGATCGTCTGCTCGATAGCGGGAAGGTAGACTTTGAGGACAAAGCAATCTTCACCAGTCAAGAGTCCCAGGAAATTTACCATGGACTTGGAAATCTACCAACATATTATTCATCGAGTATCTTGCATCTATTTTTCAGTTAACCCCGTAAAAAAAGAGAGGGGCACAAAGTAATGTGCCTTATGAAATTATCTCAAAACCGTCAAAATTTATGAATAAGATTCCATCGGAGGAGCGAACACTATGTCAGTTACACCATCTCCTGCAGTAGTAGGCGTTTTCAGAGACCGTTCCGCCGCCGAACAGGCAATAGAGGCTTTTTACAGAGCTGGATTTAATCAAGATCAACTTAGTTACTCAGTTCCTGGTAGCTCCGGAAGCTTTTTTAATGAGCTCAAGAACCTCTTTACAGGTACTAACGCTGACTCTGGCAACCTTGTGAACAATCTTACCGCGATGGGCCTTTCAAATGAGGAAGCCCGCTATTATTCTAATGAATATGACAATGGCAATATCGTCTTAGTCGTAAATTCCTTGAATCGTGAAC
The DNA here is from genome assembly GCF_003967575.1 of Dictyobacter alpinus. Classification (NCBI taxonomy): domain Bacteria; kingdom Bacillati; phylum Chloroflexota; class Ktedonobacteria; order Ktedonobacterales; family Dictyobacteraceae; genus Dictyobacter; species Dictyobacter alpinus. Next base: position 5,562,542 of record NZ_BIFT01000001.1, on the reverse strand, counting down.
AGGAAGCTTTAACCATTTTCCACCAATACGGTGCCTATGGCATCTATAATACTCAGCCAGCAACCACCAATTATTCACAACAATCTGCTGACTACGCACAGTCAACAACCTCTGACTATGCTCAGCAGCCAGCATCTTCTACCTGGGGTGAAACCACTCAGCCTCGATATACTTCAGCAACAACCGAGCAGCCAGTAGTATCAGGTTATGCTGACAATGATACATACAACACACAGGATAACGTAGCAGCAACCGAGCACACCATCGATAATCAGGATCTTCCAGATGATGGTACAGCTACTACTGAACCAGTAACAAAAGACGAGTACCAGACCGAACCCAATAATACTTCTGACGATTACGAACAAACAACGCAGAAACATCCAGCCTTCCAGCCAGATACCGCCTCAGATTATCAGGGTTCAGAGCAGCCTTCCATCGAGGATGAACCAACACAATCTTTTGCATATAACGCTCATGATAATTCCACTACCTCTGAGGAGCAAGTAGCCGAGGAGTATCAGGTCGCGCAGGATAGTACATATGCAGATGAGAATACCTCCGATGTACATCCAGCTTCTGCAACCTACGAGGATGGAGCCGATAATACCTCAAATGATTATGCAGCTACTCCAGATACCACCACTGCGCACGCTCACAATACCTCGGACTATCAACAAGATCAGCCCGCAAACAGCACTTCAGAGTATACCCCGGCCGATCACACAACCTTTGATACAACAACCCCAGACGAAACGGAGACCAGCACTATCGATCACACAAACACTGATACAACTCCGGCTGATGCTGAGACCAGTACCACTAATCATACAGACAGTACTGAGTACACCACCCCTACTGATGTTGATACCAGCGCCGCTGATCATACCAACGCCAATGAGTATACCACTTCAACTGACGCTGACGCCGCTGATCACAACAACAGCACTGAGTACGTAACTCCTGCCGAGACAGAAACCAGCGCTGCTGATCATGCAAACAGCTCTGAGTACACCACTCCAGCTGAGACGGAAACCAGCAACGCTGATTACACAAACCAGGCCGATGTGACACCTGCGACCACGCTAGATACCACTACACCGACAGCATACACGACAGAGCAGGACACTCCTTTAGAGACCACTGGCGCGGCTAATACTGAGAGCACCTTGGCTGAACAATCGACTCCTGTCAATACCACTGATCAGTTTACGCCAGCAACGGAGCAGACCTCTCCGACCGCGACAGCTCAAACACTGCAGGCCGAGAAGCTACGCTTGTTACAGGAACGCCTCACAAATGCTCAGCGGCGTCTAGAAGAGTCTAAAACTCAGTTACAGGCAGCCAAAGAACATGAGACGCAGTTGCAGGCCGTCAAGCAGCAATTGGAAGCAATCGAGGCTGAATTGCAAAAAAACGATGCTGAACTCAAAGAGACACATTCCCGTATCGAACAATACTATTAATCAAGGTTCACAAGCAGGATTTACTCATGCATTATCCTACCCATAAAGGATAAGATAGTACTATAAAGCCCCTTGATATACGCTGAAACACATAAATATCAGCTATATCGAGGGGCTTTTGACATCTAAACGATGCACTCTTTACTTTGTGATACGCAGCCTGACAGCTACATTTATGGCTTTGAACCTTCCCAGGAACCTTGCCCATAAAGGAAAAGTGCGATACTATGCAGTAAAATCCCACATGTCAGGAGTAGATATATATAGTATGAGCAAAGAAGTGAGCCCGAATCAAGATTTGGTACAGCGACGACAGGAGAATATTGGCCGCTATTTCTGGCGTGCACATCGCGCCTTTGTCGCCATATCAGTGCGCAAACTGGCGGCTCACGGCCATCCTGGACTGAGTATGGCCCATACTACGCTCCTCCCACATATCGATACTGGTGGCACACGCATCACAGTGCTAGCCAAACGGATGGGGGTCACCAAGCAAGCCGTCGGACATTTAGTTGCGGACCTGGTTGAAAAAGGCTATCTCATCAGTACTACCGATCCTACCGATCGCCGTGCCGTCCTGGTTACCTTCACGGACCTTGGCTGGCGCTTCCTCCAGAATGCCTATGAGATCAAAGGTGAAATCGAAACCGAATTCATAGACATCCTGGGCCAGGAACGCTTCGATCAGTTGCGCGACACGCTTACTGATCTCCTGATCCATATTGAAGATGAAAAGGATATCATCGAATAATGGATGAAAGAAAGTTTCACCCGGCCACGACATTGCTCTGCTTTAAACCTATTTATGGATACTCAAAGCGCCTTCAATCTCCGCGAAGGAGAGATGTTCACCGATGAAATCGGAGTAGAAGGCAAGCTGGATATGCTGATCAGGACCAATCAGGAAATCGGCCGGTATACGATTGAAGTTTGCGCCTTCTTCATGCATAAGTTGATAACCGATACTCGCCGCAGCCTGAATCCTCTGCTGCATCTCTGGCGTATCAACACGAGCCACGCTGGCCTGTGTCTTCTCTTGCGAGACCTCGACGCCATACAGATCATAGAGCGCCGCGCTCGGATCAGCAATAATGGGAAAAGGCACATCTTGTTTGGATACCACATATTGCTTGATACTAGTTACCGGCGATTCAAAAACGGCTAGCATCTCCAATCCACGTGCATGAAACTCAGGATAACGCATAATCAACTGATGGACGCGCAAATTACACATTGCACAACCTCCATTGCGCAAAAACGACAGTAACACAGACTTCCCCTTGTAAGCACGCAAATCGATGTGCCCGCCAAAAATGTCATCTACCTCAAAAGGTGGCGCAACCACGCCGATCTCTAGTTTCATGGTATCTTCCTTGTCCTTTATCTGACACAATTAGACAATATGGTTTACTATCTAATTAGATAGTAAACCATATTGTCTAATTGTGTCAAGCCTATATTTACAAGTAGATCTATTGAATAATATCTTCACCCCGCAGAGGGCTCAAACTGACTTATGGTCCGTCTATCAACAATACATAGGAAAGGTTGTATAATATTTAAGCAGTACTATATAAATCTTTCTTCGGAGGATTACATAATGACAGATATCACAGACGATTTTATGCGCCGCATGATTTCTAGCACCAAAAATTATAGTATTATTATTTTGAAACATGGACCCCGCAAGCATGATGAAGGCGCGGATAGCATCATCTGGGAACATGGACGACGAAACTTTTCGCTACGCGCGGAGGGTCTGCTATCAATCGTTTGTCCTGTAAATGATGGCAGCGATATCTCTGGCATTGGTATTTTCAATGCTCCTGTCGAGGAAGTCAAAAAGCTTATGGATGAGGACCCTGGCGTCAAGGCAGGCATTTTTGTCTATGAAATGCATCCATGCCACAGTTTCCCTGGCGATAGCTTGCCACGATAAACTACCTCAGACTTCTTCGGAAGTCTGAGCTCGCTTTTCTTATCCTATCATAGACTCGCTGCGGGTTTTTGATGTCTATGATAGGCCAGAAACGCTTCCCAGGTCCATCCATCGACCATCAAGAAAGCACCGCTCCCCTCATCACGAACACGTCCTCGTAGTTACGACCCTCAGCGGTCGTTTGCCACCTGCCGCAGCGTAGTGGCCCTGTATCCCCGCAATCCGCTCCCTTATGGTCCGACACATTCCCTCACGTGGTACCCAAAAGAGACCTGACAAGATTTTTCAGCGCATGACACCGCCCGGTAGATGGAGAGAGGCTTGCTGATTAGCTCTCATCAATCAAAGACAGTCTACGAGGATACGGGACGAGTTAAAAAATGCAGGTACACGTCGTTACCATGGGTATCATGTGTCGATGAGCGTTGGATGTAGTCGCGTTTCTTCCAAAAAGCTAACGCAGGCGCATTCTTCACGAGAACAGCAAGTCCAATCTGCGTAATCTCCAGAGACGAGAAAAGGTAGCCTTCTAACAACGCAGCCGCTTCTGAGCCATACCCGAGACTTTGAAATTCGCGTTGGATAAGCAAAAGCGAGATCCAGGCACCATGTGGAGGATGAAGCGTTGCCGTCTCAGCAACACTTACAAGCTTTCCCGTTCGTGTCCTGATCTGCCAGATCATACCATCAGGTAGTTCCTGCGTTTCCAGTATATCGCTGCATACTTCTGCTAAAGACAGTGTTGGCCCATATCCACTCCACACATTGAATTGCTCGTCACCATTAAACACTGGCAAGAGTTCCTCTGCAGCATCTATGCCAGTATTCCTCAGAGTCAGATGTTTTCCGCACAACTCCGTTGTCACTAGTTACTGCTACCTTTCTCATACTCAAATGTGTGCAAAACACGTCTGAGCGGTCAGTTGTTCCTGCTTCACAGTCAGTTGCCAGAGCACGAGGACCTTTAGATCAGCCCCCTCGTTTCGGTCTCACATTGGCTCCACAGGCGCTTTTACGTCATCGGTCGTAGCCACTACCCAGGACGGCCAACTTTACGCATGAAGTTGGCGAAGCATGTCTGTTGCGAAGCAGGCCAGGTTGCAAGCCGCATTCACATCCCGGTCGATCACGAGCTCACAGTTCTGGCACCGATAGGTTCGGTGCTTGAGCGGCATGCGCTTTTTCACATGCCCACAGCCGCAACAGCGTTTGGTCGAGGGAAACCAGCGTGAGGCGATGAACACATCTCCTCCAGCATTGGCTACTTTCGTCTTCAAGAATTGCAAGAGTTGCCCCATGGCTGCATCCGCCACGGCACGTGACAGCTTCCGATTGGCCATCATCCCCAACAGATTGAGGTCTTCGATGCCGATCACTCCACAGGTTCGTGCCACTTCGGTGGTAAACTTGTGTTGGATATCTCGCCGGATGTTCGCAATCTGCTGATGCTTGCGTGCTACCTTGAGCCGCTGCTTCTCATAGTTCTTGCTGAAAACAGTTCGCTTGGTTTCCGGGTCTTTCGTCTTCTGTTTCTTAGAAAGTCGGCGTTGCAGTTTGCCAAGTTTCTTGAGATGGGATGCCAACGGCCTTTGGTTCTGGAGCCGTCTCCCATCGGAAACCACCGCAACATGCTTGATGCCTACATCGATCCCAACGACTGTGACAAGGGTCTGGAAGGGCGCTCTTTCTTGATGTCGAGTTGGATTGACACATACCACTGACCTGCTTCACACGAGATGGTTGCTCCCAGGATCTTGAGGGATGCACAAAGGACGCATTTGCGTTGGTTGCGCTTTGTCGTAGGCGTGGTGCCACTCCTCGCTACGACAAAGCGCAGCCTTTCTGCCAGGTTGATCGTCCCGAGTGGGCGCAGGAGCTTGCCTCGATCCTTCGTTGTGTGGCGTTGGTCCAAGATGAAACGTCTGGTGCCACAAGCACGCGTAAGATACGCTACTTGTTCAGGCGTGGGATTCATCCTGATCCGATGTGCGGTTTTCATCGGTGAGTACCTTCTCTCATACGTTGCGGTAACGACACAGTCCATACGATCCTGAACGCATGCTTGTTCAAGAGAAAGCTGCTCGGTGTTCATGACCACCAGACACCCATCATGGGTTTCGCATCGATGTGCCAGTACCCTCTATCCAATGTGTGCTAGCCAATCCAGTGTTCAAGAAGGAGGACGGAAACGCAAATTCTCTTGCCAAATTCACTCAATATATACATACGCCTACATTATACACTTTTGCGTACTTTGTCAAGAGCTAGCTATTGGCTCCTTGTCACAATTATAGAAAGAAAAAGAGGGCCACCCATCACGGATGGTCCTCGTTGTTCTGTTCATCTCTAGTGACTGAAGGTCACAGGCAACGATTGGATAACATAGACAATGCCTGCACGTACATTGATGGGAACATCGGGTACGCGTTTGATGTCTTTGAGCTGTTCAAGCAACATGGGCAGGATAACCTTGCCTTCCAGACGGGCCAGGGGCGCTCCGATACAGAAGTGGATGCCGTGACCGAAGGTCAGGTGGCGGTTAGGGTCACGCTGGATGTTGAAGGTGTCTGGATCTGGAAATTGCGCGGCATCGCGGTTCGCGGACGAGTTCCAGGCCATCACGATGGAGTTAGCGGGTATGGTCTGACCTCCTATCTGCACATCTTCGGTGGCGCGACGGATGGTGAACCAGACTGGTGGCAGGAAGCGCAGGATCTCTTCGATCGCGGCAGGCATTAGGGCCGGCTCCTGACGCAGGCGCTCGGCTACCTCGGGATATTCGGTGAACAGATACATGGCGTTGGCGATCAGGTTCTTGGTCGTCTCCTGGCCAGCGGCTAACAAGAGAATACAGAAACTGACCAGTTCGCGCTCACTCAGGCGCTCACCATCGATTTCGGCCACGCTCAGGCTACTGATCAGGTCTTCACGTGGTGACTCACGTCGCTCGGCAAGCAGGCGGGAGAAGAAATCATACATATTCTCTTCCATCGACTGCTGCCCTTGGGCCGTGTTGTCCTCAGTACTGACTTCCGACCCGACTCCTTCACCACCGCTGGCCCAGCGCCGGAAGATATCCCAATCTTTGTCGGGTACCCCTAACAGTTCGGCGATGACTTTGGCTGGGAACGGGAAGGCAATGTCTGAAATCACATCCATAGTTCCCGCTGGTTTGATGCCATCGATAAGTTCCTGCGCGATCTCGGTCACACGACCCGACAAATGATTGACGGCACGCGGCGTAAAGGCCTGGTTCACCAGGTTACGCAACTTGCGATGATCGGGCGGGTCCTTGGCTACTACGGTTCCGTTCAGGAAGCTGTTCTCAGAGAAACCTGGAATTGACTCGGATGAGAAGTGGCTGTAGTCGGTTACAACCTTCGTGACATCTTCATAACGAAACACATGCCACAGATGTGATTGTTCATCATGATAGACTGGCTGATTCGCCCGCATCATCGAAAACCACTGGAACGTTTGCAGCGTCTGCTCAATTGGCTGAAATTGAAATGGGGAAAACCCTCTATTGGATTCATTTTGTTGCTGCATTCGGTAAACCTTTCTACAATTTTCGCCATTATCTATCTACACAAATAATGAGTGGAAAAGACTACGTTCTGCTTTTAGCATATCACATCCACAGGTTACACAATCTAGCCCGCTCAGCGGGAGTATGCGCTAATCAACTCATATGCCGTTACCGTATTTTGTCGATTCTGCGAGAATAGTATAGTATTGTAGAGATACTCAAAATTTTCGATATTCACATATTTCTTTGTTATTTTCTGTTGTGTGCGAAAGGATCATACAGATGACGCTCGGGGATCATGTGACCCAGGCATTTGGCTTGCCAATTAAGCATTATACAATTGGAACACCCATTACTGAGCCTGCCAAATGGGCTTATCGCTTTGCGGAAGATTCTTATGGAAAAGACGATTCATCCTGGGAGGAAAAGTTTTCGGCATTTTTACACGATCCTCTGGCGGCCGAGGTTACCACAATCGTGATGGGTATGTGGGATTCAGAATTACTGGATGAGGGTTCAGAAGGGATAATCGAAACGCTGTGTGCGGCAAACACGCAATTGCCAAATCTAGAGGCGCTTTTCATTGGCGATATCACCTACGACGAGTCGGAAATTTCCTGGATTAACCTGCCCGATGTCTCCCCCCTTTTTGCGGCTTATCCACGCCTGGAACATTTTCGCATACGTGGTGGGCAGGGCCTGAGTTTTGGGACAACCCTACGCCATAGCCAGTTGCGTAGTCTGATTGTAGAAACGGGTGGCCTGCCTCGGGATGTGCTCCATGACCTCTGGCGCTCCGAGCTACCTGCACTTGAGCATCTGGAGTTATGGTTAGGTAGCGAGAATTATGGTGGCAATGCTACCATTGAGGATCTGGCACCCTTGCTGAGCGGTGACCTGTTTCCGCGACTACATTCGCTCGGCCTGCGTGATAGCGAGTTTGAGGACGATATCGCGACCATGCTGACGCTCTCTCCACTAATGGATCGTCTCCTGGATCTGGATCTTTCATTGGGAACCCTTGGAGACGAGGGGGCTCAGGCCCTATTGGATTGTCCCGCGATCCTTAAACTCCAGAAATTAGATCTCCATCATCATTTTTGTTCGGCTGAAATGATTGCCCGCCTACAAGCATTGCCCATTACGGTCGATGTCAGTGAGGCAGAACTAACCAATACTGACATGGATGAGAGAGAACGTTATATCGCGGTCTCGGAATAACTGACTATGAATCAAAAGCCACCATTCCTTGTAATTGGCACACCTGGTGATCGACGCATTGACTTATTCCAACAGGCGCTTCTATCCTCAGGAGAGCCCGAGGCCCGCTTGATCAGTTATCTGGATCTTCTACAACAACGGACCTCGCTCTCTGCATATCTTTCGCCTGAGACCATCGTGCGTATCGAGTCACCAGGCAAAAATCAACAGGTGGAGCGGGCCTTGCTGACCCTTGGCGCGGAGCTCGAAGATCCTGAAGGAGTTCCTTATCAACGGCTCTCAACCAGCCTGCTGGCGGCTCTGCCGTTTGAAAAGGGGCTTCTCTTGCCATCGCGTCAGTGGTATCTAGGCTATAAGAAGATGATCGGGTGCTTGCATCCACAATTATTGGGTGTGCGCTTGTTTAATCAGCCTGAGGATATCTTGCTGATGTTTGATAAACGGGCCTGCCATCGTTTCCTGGCTCTACATGCTATCCCGGTTCCGCCGGCACTGGATCCTATCTCTTGCTATGAGGAGTTGCGTCAGCAGATGATACAGCGACATTGGCCGCGGGTCTTTATTAAGCCAGCTCATGGGTCGAGTGCGGCCGGGATTATTGCTTATCGCTGTCAGGGTACGCGTCAGCAGGCGATTACGACCATCGAGATGGTCAGCGATGAATCTGACGGGTATCGCCTGTATAATACACGCCGCATCCGCACCTATAGCGATGCCGCCCAGATCGAGCAGTTGATTAATGCTCTCTGCCTGCACCGTGTCCATGTCGAGCAATGGATCCCTAAAGCTGGCTATCAGGATCAGGTTTTCGATTGCCGTATCGTGGTGATCAATGGACAGGCTCAACACGCCGTGGTGCGCTTGAGTCACAGTCCCATGACCAATCTTCACCTGCTCAATCAACGCGGTGATCTCAACGTGATCCGCCAGCAATTGGGGGAAGATAACTGGCAGGCGGCCCTGCATACCTGCGAACGGGCGGCGGCGCTCTTTCCTAAAAGTTTGTATGTGGGCGTGGACCTCTTGTTCGCCGCTCATCATCCTGAACACCACGCTATCCTGGAAATGAACGCCTTTGGAGATCTCCTGCCCAGGCTGCTCTGCAATGGACAGGATACCTATAGCGCGGAGCTTGCCGCGCTCTTGAAAGGTAGCTCTGATGCTTAAATTGCCAGCCTTACTTGGCTCACATAATATCCTTTTTATGACTCTGGATACGCTGCGCTATGATGTGGCGCAACAGTTATTTCATCAGGGTCGTACGCCTTTCCTCGATCAGCTTTTACCTGCTACGGGCTGGGAGGAGCGACATTCGCCAGGTAGCTTTACCTATGCCGCCCATCAGGCCTTTTTCGCTGGCTTCCTGCCAACTCCGGCCCGACCGGGACGCCATGCCCGTCTGTTCGCGGCGCGCTTCCCTGGTAGCGAGACGACGACCACCGATACCTTTGTCTTTGATGCTCCCGATATTGTTTCAGGACTGGCGCGAGAGGGGTATCATACTATCTGTATCGGCGGCGTGGGCTTCTTTAATCAACAGGGACCATTGGGTAGTGTGCTACCAGGGCTTTTCCAGGAGAGCTATTGGTCGCCCGCACTGGGCGTGACGGATCCGGATTCGACGGCCCATCAGGTTGAGTTGGCCTGTCGGGTCCTGGCGGGACAGCCTGCGGAGCAGCGTATCTTTCTGTTTATGAATGTCTCGGCTCTACACCAACCCAATTATTTCTACTTGCCCACCTCTCAACAGCACCAGCGTGAGGATAGCCTGGAGTCGCATGCGGCGGCCCTGGAGTATGTGGATAGTCAATTGCCCCCACTTTTTCACACGTTACAGGAACGCGGTCCGCTCCTGGCGATCATCTGTGGGGACCATGGTACGGCCTATGGCGAGGATGGCTATAGCGGCCATCGCCTGGCCCATCCTGTGGTCTGGACTGTGCCCTATATCGAATGTCTCTTACCTGCAAGCAAGGGAGCCTGACTTTATGCCAAATGTTATCCCATTATCTCTGCCAAACATGCTGGGTAGCACCCCTTATACTTCCTATACCTATGCCTACCCACACAAAACAGCCTATCGCACCTTCGAAAGCCCACTACCACTCCATGAAATCTGGCAGGAAGCCGACCGACAGGCTCCCTTCCTTTATCTACATGTACCTTTTTGCGAGATGCGCTGCGGCTTCTGTAATCTTTTCACGACCATCAATCCCGCTACAGATTTTGTTGAGGATTTTCTACGTATGCTCAAACTAGAGGCCGGACAGGTCCGGGCGGAACTGGGGCCGGTTGCAATTGCGCGTATGGCTATCGGCGGTGGTACTCCCACCTATCTGGAGCCACAGCAATTGGAGCGGCTCTTTGGCATCGCGGAAGGACTCTTCGGGGTCACGCCAGGCACGGTACCACTGTCGGTGGAGACCTCGCCGTTGACGGCCACACCTGAACGCTTACAGGTTTTAAAAGATCATGGTACGGACCGTATCAGTATCGGCGTGCAGAGCTTTATGGAGGATGAGGTTCGTAGATCCGGACGGGCTCAGCAGACTTCGACGGTCCATCAGGCGCTAACTACTATTCGCGCACTGGATTTTGCTCATCTGAATATTGATCTGATCTATGGTCTACCCGGTCAGACCATCGCAAATTGGGAGAAATCTCTCCGGGCCGCCCTGGCCTATCAGCCGGAGGAGATCTATCTTTATCCTTTATATGTACGCCCACTGACAGGACTGGATCGTATCCAGCAGCGTTCGGGACACGATAAGGATGAGGATATCCGTCTGGCTTGCTATCAGGCTGCGCGCGATCTTTTGTTGGAGGCTGGCTATCAGCAGGTCTCGATGCGCATGTTCCAGTCCAAACGCGCCACAGTCCAGAATGGTCCAGTCTATTGTGTACAGGATGATGGTATGATCGGCCTGGGTTGCGGGGCCCGTTCCTATACACGTAGCCACCACTATTCCAATGAGTACGCGGTCAGCGCCCGTGGCGTCAAAGCGATCCTGGCTGAATATATCGCCACTCCTGCCGAGGCCTTTGCCTCTGCCCGCTTCGGTTTTACACTGGATGCTGACGAGCAACACCGCCGCTATGTCCTGAAGTCGCTCCTGGAGACCGGCGGACTCGATCGCCAGTCCTATCAGGATCGCTTTAACCAGGATGTCTTCCAGCACCTCCCTCAGATCACGGAACTACTAACCCTGGATTTAGTGGTCGAACGGTCAGGCCTGCTGCTGCTCACGGAACGTGGAATGGCCTACTCGGATACCATCGGCCCCTGGCTCTATTCGGCACAGGTACGTCAACGCATGGAAGGATATACGCTACGATGAAGCTCTCAATTCTCTATCGGGGTCCACTCTCAAGCTGCAACTATGGTTGCGATTACTGTCCTTTTGCCAAACACACTGAGACCCGTGCGGAACACGAACGCGATCGACAGGCGCTGGAGCGTTTCGTCGACTGGGTTGCGGAACGTCAAACGGATCAAATCGGCATCCTGTTCACGCCCTGGGGCGAGGCCCTGGTACGCCGTCGCTACCACGAAGCCTTTATCCGCCTCACCAATCTCCCTCAGGTCCATAAGGTTGCCATCCAGACCAATCTCTCTTCGCGCCTGGACTGGGTGGAGCGGTGCGATAAAAGCAAGACGGCGCTCTGGGCCACCTATCATCCTACTCAGGTCAATCAGGAGCGCTTTCTGGCCAAATGCCAGGAACTGGATCAGCGCGGTGTGCGCTATAGTGTTGGCGTCGTGGGCATGAAAGAACACACCCACGAGATCGAACAACTGCGGGCCACCCTACCTGACCATGTCTATCTATGGATCAACGCCTACAAGCGCCAGCCCGATTACTATACGCAGGAAGAGCTCCAACGCTTTACTGGTGTCGATCCGCTCTTCCCCATTAACAACCAGTACCATCCCAGCCTGGACGAAAGCTGCCGTGGCGGGCACAGCGTCATCTCGGTGGATGGTGATGGTACCATGCGGCGTTGTCACTTTATCAAGCAACCAATCGGCAACATCTACGATCCCAACTTCGCCGATCAGCTCTATGAGCGCCCCTGTAGCGCCAAAACCTGTGGCTGCCACATCGGCTACGTCCACATGGACAAACTACAACTCAACACCACCTTCGGCCAGGGTATCCTTGAACGCATTCCCGCCCAAAAAATCTGGTGATCAGCCCACATTAAACGTAGCCAGGGCATGTCTTTCATTGCCAACACCACCACAAGCAAAGGACACATGCCCTCCCAATCCTTTTCCCTTCATCACGCACACGCCCCGGTAGATGCGACCCTCAGCGGTCGCTTGCCACCGCCGCAGCGTAGTGGCCCGGTCTTCCCCGCGATTCCTTCCCCTTAGCCTGACGCGTTCCTTCACGCAGTGCCCAAAAGACCCCTCACCCCACACTATAAACGCACCCCCGAAACATTTATCACGTTTCAATCAGTGGGCGATAGTCATCAGGATTATCAAATCCGGCAATCCAGGCGACGGCCTGGCGGCAGCTCTTCATTGCGGGTGGAACGCGTAGCAAATAACTATGGGCGGTCGAAGGACACTTGACGGAGAGATGGACCAGCGGCTCATCTCCTGCCATCTCTACCTTCAACAAACGGCGCACACCACCTGGATCTTGATCTTCATCTATGACCTTTACCCGAGCATTACGCATAAAGACTTCCTGGTCCATCCGTTCGACCAGCACACGCCGCAACTCGACGTTATCTTCAGCAAAGACTTCTTCAGCGGTAATAGTCTCGGGCTCAAAAACGACGCGCTGGGGAACACGTACCGCGTGCCAACGCAACTGTACTTTATTGAGGGTGGCAGGTAAACCGCGTAAAGGCGTATTGGCCACATCCAGCCAGGAACGCACCTGGAGGTCCTGGGGAAGCTCTTCTAGCAATGGACAATCGCTGATATCCAGCTGGCCCACAATTTTCAGCCAGCCTGGCAACTGACGCAGATTGCGGCAATCACGCATATTCAGTCGTCCCAACGTAGCTGGTCCCCGTTGCGGAAATTCAGTAAGCCCCTGACAGCCTGAGATATTCAAGAAAATAACCTGCAAATCATTTGGCAATTCCTTGAGCGCCACACAATTCTGCAATTGTAGAGAGCCAGCTTTGAGTCCTGCCGGTAAAGATTCCAGCTGTTTAGAATCGCTGAGATTCAACACATTGGTGACTTGAATATCCGCTGGCAAACTCTTCAAGCCTGTCTCGCTGGCCAGCAAATCATAGCAGCGCAGCCCGGACGGTAACTGTTCAAGCTTGCGCGCGCCACTGATTATCAACCTGCGCACCTGCAAGCCAGCTGGCAGGCGCGCAGGTGGACAATCAGCCAATGAGAAATCCAGATCCCCCTGCACCAGCAGATTATCCGGGGCCGTGCCACGCAAGATCAACTTCTTTGCCTCGTCCCCGGACATCACTGTCACGGGGCACGAAGCAGATCTATCTGGTTGCTCAATCATCGACAAAGCTCAACTTCTTCCTGTCTCTATCCGGTCCGACACTAGTCGCGCACATACTTAATCGCTTGCGGCGTATATTCGCGCTGCTTCCAGACACGATACGTGCCCGGCTCCAGCGTAATCGGCTTATGCTCCTCATGGATAATGCGTACCGTATGGATCACTTGTAGGAAAAGCATTTCGCGGGTAGTCCACAGCACCGCATTCTCCGGCGTCTCCAGGCGATGGCTATGTCCCGTAATCTCACCGTGGGCCAGAATCGAGCTCTGTGTACGCGTCGCTGCCACTGGAAGCTCGGCAACCTGCTCAATTAAAACATCACCGTGTCTCCACATACGATTTTTCTCCTTCGGCACTATCAAATTCTATTAAATTGCTCTATATTACTATTCCTCCCCTCGTAGCCAAAAGCGGAAAAATGCCAGTGATAAATGAGGCGGCGCGTGATCAGTCTGTCTCTATCGCGTATATTATTGTAAAATATTATCAGAAACTTTCTATCAGCCACAGTGTAGTAATTGTTAATATAAAAGGTATCAAAAACGCAAAGGCAGGTCATTAAATTATGAGCGAAGAAAACAGTAATCTACTGAATAGTACGCCTTCTGAGCCGAAAAAACCTTTTCTCCAACCTCGCTTGACATGGAAACAACTCACTTTGACCTTGCTCCTGCTGCTCATTGTTATCTGGGCCTTCATTCCCGCTATACGCAGTTTTACACTTGTGGCTAATTCTAATCGTAGCCACCAGACACAAACAGATCCCGCTGGACTACCTGTAAAGAATGTCCAGTTTACCGCCACAGACGGGATTAAGCTCTCTGGTTGGTTGGCAATCGCTAACCCTCAGGCCCCCACCATCATTCTGGTCCATGGTTTCAAGGGGAACCGAACGGAAATGATACCAGCCGCCCGCATCCTTTATACAGGTGGCTATAATGTCCTGCTCTATGATAGTCGAGGCTGTGGTGCCAGCGAGGGGTGGGAAATTACTCTCGGGGCCAGAGAGCCACTTGACGTGCTTGGGGCCGTCAAATATCTGAAAGGACGCTCAGATCTAAGCAATAAGCACTTTGGCCTGGTTGGCAACTCGCTAGGTTCCGGTATCGTCCTCATGGCGGCGGCACGTGAGCCATCCATTCTGGCCACGGTCGCTGATAGTGTCTGGGTTGACAGTCAGGCACAGACTAATCGTATGGGAAGCCTGAACATAGGACCATTAACGCTTCCCTTACTGCCTTACGAACCCGCGCTCGTCGATCAACTTATTGGTGGACAACTCACCGCTACTCGCCCTATTGATGCTATCCATCAGCTCTCGCCTCGTGCTGTCCTCCTCATCCAATCCGCTGACGACCAGAATACAACCACCCCTCCTTCCGGTGAACATCAACTCTTCGCAGCCGCCGGCGAACCTAAACAAGAATGGATTGTTCCCACCGGAGGCCATACTGGCGCAGTCAGAGCACATCATGATGAATACGCTCAACGTGTTCTGGCCTTCTTTAACATCCATCTGAAGCTAACCTGAGTTTTCCTTCCTTAGCAAACCAGCCGACAGATGAATTACCCAACCAGCGCGGGAAAGCCCCCGTCATGTATGCGCTGGAGAGGTCTAAGAAATCGATTGTCAAATGACACTATGTACTCTTCTCTTCAAGTTCATCGCTGATATAGTGCTGGCAGACGGAACCGACAATCTGGCTGAGCCGCTCATCGGGGATCGCGCTCAGGGCCTCGGTGTGTAGCAAGCTACGCATAATAATGACGCCAATGAGTTGTGACAAGGCCAGCTCGGCGCGTAGATGCCCATCGGGACCGCCAACCTGCTCCGCAATAGGCTGCAGTAATTGTTCATTTAGGGTCTGGCGGAGTATGTCAGAGTTATCATTGCTCGATGCTGAACGGATCATGATGAGGAGCGGATCGCTGGCATCCTGTTTGCTCCGATGTGATATGTAGTGGTGAATCAAACTATGACCCAACCCCCTACTCTCTCCATCAAGGAAGTTGCTACAGCTGCCTTTATCTAGTGCTGCCAGGAAGAGGTTTTCTTTTGAACCAAAGTAGCGAATAACCAAAGCGGGATCGATACCAGCTTTGCAGGCGATGTCGCGAACGGTGACGCGCTCATAGCTAGCATGTGCAAAGAGCGTGCGCGCCGCCTCTAAGATAGCCTGGCGTGTCGCAACTGCGTCGCGCTCGCGACGACAACGATCAGAAGCGTGTTTAGCTGTGTCTCGTAAACTCATCCCGATTCCTCACTTTCCTGGACTCACTTGTATCTCTCATGCTTTTCCTATCTCGTCATCAATCATACCATAGTCAACAGGTGTTGACAAAAGCAGATGAGATAGATTATAGTTTTCTTAATAGTCAACAGGCGTTGACAAATGGATAGAGTCAGGCTTGATTGCGGGTATTTGGGTGCCTATCCTGGTGACACTGGGCGCAGCGCTCCTGATGTGTAGGACGTTGTGGCCGTGGGAGAACCATTCCAGACAAAACTATTCCCACTTTGGAGGAAAAATGAATACTGAAATAACGACAACAGAAGAAACATTCCAGCCAGATTATGCCGGACTCCAGTCCTATCTGGATTATGTCCAGAAACGGCGTTCTATACGTAAGCTTACCTCTGGCCCAGTCCCTGACGAGACGATTCGCGGGATCGTTGAAGCTGGCCGCTGGTCGCCTTCCTCTGCCAATTCACAGCCGACTCGGATTGTCATAGTGAAAGAGCGTCATAAGGAGCTTTGGGATTTTATTGAGAGCACATTGAAGCAGAATTTACAGGGGGAGCAATTGCAACGTGCTCTGAATCGCCTTCCTGGCTATCGTTCAGGTGTTTTCACGCTTGTTTTTTACGAGGACTCTGCCGTTGCTGACAATCCACCGTTTCCGGGAGGACAGGAACGCTGGAAAAATTTCTCTGCTCAGGCTCTGGGTATAGCTCAGGCTAATGTATGGAATGCTATCGCTGCCGCCGGGCTGGCAGCCTCCAATCAACATATTAATCTGCAAATAGAAGAGGAACTGCGTGACTTCCTGGGTGTACCTGCAACGTGGAGAAGCTATAGCATTTTTCCTGTTGGTTATGCAGACGAGACACCAGAGGAAGGAAGCCGTCACCCACATGAGGAAGTTATCTTCTACGAGCAGGGGCCGGCTGCGTAAGAACCTTTGCGACTTGACCAATCATCAGGCACTGGTTGTGAAGCATAACTTCAACCGGTAGGATCATAGGACCACGGGACATGAAACATTTGCCCCCGTGGTCCTATGATCCTGGATCTATTCTGGCAGATGCGCGATGGCTTCGATTTCAATCAAGAACTCTTCACGGGCCAGTTTGCGAACTTCGACCAGCGTGCTGGCTGGTGGATTGGCCGTGTTGACATAGTGATCGCGCACCTCGCGCAGGATCAGCACCTGCGAGATATCAACGACATATATATTCAACTTGACGACATGCGAGAAGTTAGCGTCAACCGCAGCCAGGGCAGCCTTCAGGTTTTCAAAAACCTGCTGCGTCTGCGCCCGGAAATCCTGCATTCCCACGATCGCTCCCACTTGATTAAGCGCAATCTGGCCGGCAATATAGATGGTCCGTCCCCGCGTGACCTCAACAACATGACTATAGCCCGGCATCGATGGCAGCGTCTCTGGATTAATAAAGCGTATAGTATTTGGATCAGTTGACATACACCATTTCCTTTCTCACAACAGATAACCTTTTTTCTATCTTTCCCTACTAATAAGCGAATGCCTATCCAGTATATAGCTCATGCCGCTTGATCGCAAACAGGCCTGTTTAAAACAGCTATCACCCATTTTTCGCAGTGGCATACACGAAATGGAAACCATCCACACGAACACGCCCACGTAGCTACGACCCTCACGCAGTACCCAAAAGCACTCTTCCCTTCCTCCAACCTGGCGCAGCAGGCGCCAAAAACAGGATAATTTAGGACTAATCTTTACCGCTACTGCTGCTATATTCATAGCAGTGGCAGGGTTGCCACGATCAGCATCTTTAGCATTCTAAAGGAGAAACGTTTTATGCCTTATGGATTTGGTTTGTTAGGTCTCTATGTACAAGATATCGAAAAAGCACAGCAGTTTTATGTAGATTTTCTCGGCATGACCCTGGTGCCAGAAAACTCCACACCGTCCTTTGTCTATCTCTTGCCCACTAAAGGGACCCCCATCGCCCTGCAAGCCGCCAGTACCCTACCAGCGGGCTCTCCGCCTCAGGTCGGTGGCTTCGAACTCAATCTGGAAGTTGAAGACCTCAAAGCCACCTGGCAGGCATGGCAGGACCGAGGCGTCGAAATCCTTAACGAGATTACCGATATGGGCGTTGGACACTGGTTCCGCGCCCGTGGTCCTGAAGGCCAACTGATCAGTGTCTTCCAGATGTACCCACAAACAGCACAATAACGACAAACCCCGGCGGATCCTGAATAATCAGGATCCGCTGACTATACTCCTTCATTTATCAATAAATACTGCCTCCTGCTGAACCCATCTTAAAAATGAGATATACTATAGCAGTATTTTCTAAAAACCTTATGTCAGTAAAGATGCTGCTATTCCCAAAGGAGGCAAGTATGCCAGTTGATTCCCAGACGCAGATCCTACTTGATCAGTTAAAGGCCTTTAATTTCTCTTTGACAGGCGACAAAACGCCGCAGGAGGCGCGTGATTGGGAGCGCACCCTACTTCAGGCCTTTTCTCATGACCCTGAACCGGTGGCTCACGTTGAGAACCGCACCATTCCTGGTCCGGAGGGCGAGTTGCCGGTCCGTATCTATCGTCCGGCGGGCAACGACCCGTTTCCGATTCTACTGTATTTCCATGGCGGCGGTTGGGTGATCGGGGACCTGGATTCTGAGGACGAGATTTGCCGAAGCCTGACCAATAAGGTGGGCTGTGTGGTGGTTTCGGTGGATTATCGACTGGCACCCGAGCATAAGTTTCCGGCGGCCCCTGAGGATTGTTACGCCGCTCTGCAATGGGTTGCAACCCATCCGGCTGAGATCCAGGGCGATCCCACGCGCATCGCGGTTGCCGGCACCAGCGCCGGTGGCAATCTGGCTGCGGTGGTAGCCCAGATGACCCGTGATCGCCAGGGCCCACCTCTAACGCTACAGGTGCTCTATGTGCCAGCCACTAATGGCTATATGAACACACCCTCTATCGAAGAAAATGCCAGCGGCTATCTGCTGACCAAGGCCGATATGCTCTGGTTCAATCACCATTATATCAATAGCTCAGACGACAAAGATAATCCACTGCTCTCCCCGATCCTGGCCGAGGACCTGACTGGACTCGCGCCTGCCGTGATCTTTACGGCCGAGTATGATCCACTACGGGATGAGGGCGAGCTCTATGGCCAGAAACTCCAGGCGGCTGGCGTACCCACGACCATCTCGCGCCGTGCGGGCGCTATCCATGGCTTCCTTGTTCCGGCGCAACTGGAACCAGTGCTAGAGTTATCGGCGGCCGCGCTCACTAAAGCCTTTGCCAGTTCCTGATCAATACAACGGTGGCCAGGAACAGCACGAGAGCATTGAAAATCGTGCCGTTGCTGGCCATTCATTTCATCAAACGTTCCTACAACCTACTTTTCTCATATGCAAAAAGCAGTCAGTAGATTAAAGTTGTCCAATTAATTGGGCTAACTGCTTGCGCTCAACATCAGAATCGTGGACGGCCACGGGCAATACCAGTAGCTCGTCGAGGCCACTCCCAAGGAGTTCGTTGAAGCGATGGGCAATCGCTTCTTGACTACCAGAAATCACCAGGCTGTTGACGAGATCGTCTGACATGATGCCACCAGCTTCGACTGGAAAGCCGGCGTCGGCGAACATGTTGGCGTAGAAGGGGAGCTTGCCATAGTTGCTGATCTGCTTACGTGTGGCGCTGATGACGGCCGACCTGTCTTCGCTCATGGCGACCAGTACATGGGCGACGAGCGGTG
The DNA here is from genome assembly GCF_003967575.1 of Dictyobacter alpinus. Lineage (NCBI taxonomy): Bacteria > Bacillati > Chloroflexota > Ktedonobacteria > Ktedonobacterales > Dictyobacteraceae > Dictyobacter > Dictyobacter alpinus. The sequence continues at coordinate 5,542,906 of NZ_BIFT01000001.1, read as the reverse complement.
GTGGGGTGCGCCCTTGCTCTTTGGCGGATTCGTGCAGGATGGGCAGGCCGGTTTTGAGCAGGTATGGAATAGGACACAGCCAGGGTAAGGCTCCATCGGAGATCTCGCCAGCCAGTCGGAAGGCGCCCGCACGCAGGGTCGAGATTAATATCGGGATCTGCGCGGTACGTGGTAATGCTGCTGAGACGTTGAAGTAGCGCCCTTTGTGCTCGATCTTGCCTTGCCAGAGTCCGGCACGCACGATCTCGACATATTCACGCAGATACTCCAGTGGCTTCTCCATCGACAATCCATACATACCTTCCATGGTCGGTCGGTGGCTGGGACCAATCCCCAACCGCAGCCGGCCTGGGGCTATGTCATGGATTGCTAATGCCTGCATGGCCATGGTCAATGGATGTCGGGGATAGGTGGGTACGATTGCGGTTCCCAGCCGGATTACACTGGTCTGCATGGCGGCCGCTGCAAAGGTGGTCAGGGTATCGGGCGCGACTGGCATCTGGGTCATCCAGATCTGCCGCACACCTGCGGCTTCGGCCTCCACGATGGCCTGGACTGCCTTGGACGCGATTGCGCCGTTTATCACCAGGCCTACCCGCTCACGCACGGGACGACCAGAAGTTGATTGACTTAACGCTGCTTGCTCTACAGATTTGTCTTGCATAAAATTATCTTTCTTGTCGGCGCCAGCTTGCCTGGCAGACGAGCTGGCGCCTCTCAGTTCTACAACAAATTTTGTCTATATGAAGATGGACTTAGTAGCGTGAGGCGGGCAATTTGCGCGCTTTACGGATAAGCTCGAAGTATTGGTCGCCTCTGACTACAGTATAATCCGATCCCAGGTGATCTGCCACATATTTCATGTCGGTCGGGGTGAGATTCCAGGAAATTGCCAGGGCGGAGATGAAGAGTGGGCTACTCCGATTCCAGTGGGCGGCGCTCTGGCGGATGGCGCGTAACATCTGTACACGCTCGACGGCGGTGACTTGTGTGGAGACTGGCAGGTTTCCGGACGAGATGGAGGTCCGGCTAAGCTCGTTCCACCAGTTGAGGAGGATGCCGCTGGCGTTCAGCTGCTTGCTATAGGCTTGCGCGATTGCGTTGGATAACATGCTCTGGTTGTCAAGGATAAAGATGACGTGCATGCCGGTACGGTTCAGGTAGGTGTTTGAGCGTTGTAAAAAGCTGTTCAGGTTTCCTGGCGACCAGCTGGATGGATAACAATATCCTGAGCCGGAGGGACTGGCTATCAGGTCGTCGTTGGCGGTGGCGGTCAGTTGATAATGGTTTAAAATCGAGGGGGCGGCATCTATCAAAACGGGGTTGAGTGACCAGTTGAGTGGCACATGGCCGCGCTGCGGATCTTCCCAGAGTTTGCGCATGGTGTGCTGGGTGTATTGCAGGTTGTCTCCTTCGCTCATGGTCAGGGTGACGTAAATCTTTTTCTTGAGCGCGGGAGCCGGCACACTCTGCTGCACAAAGGTGGGAGCTTTGACTCCTGAGAAGACGGTGAGGTTGGAGAAGTAATCGGCGGCCAGCGTGTAGACGCCGTAGCTGGAGGTCAGGCGTACGCCGCGAAATTCTTTGTCGTACCAGCCCATATAGGGTGTGCCCGGTTCGACTCCTGAGAGGACACGCTTGAATAAATTGACTTCAACTGGATTGAGCAGGGAGTACCAGAAGACCATGGCGCGGTTGGCGACGGCGTAATCTCGCAGGTAACCATAGGTGGTGACACGCCCGACCAGTTTGCTGGGCGTGGTCGGGAGGAGTCCGACCAGTAGACGGTGGGAGGCGCGCGGCCATAAATGCTGGACCTGCCAGATGTTGGCCTCAAGGTTACTGCTAAATTTTCCGCGCAGGTCTGCCAGCACGGGGAGGTTGTATGGATCGGCTGTCAGGCGCGTCAAGAGGGCTGGACTTACTACCAGACCATCATCAAGTCCTGCCATGGTGGTGGCGACATTGACGCTATTCATGATTTTTGGATCATAGACGATCACGCCACGGGCCGCATAGAGGTATTTGTCCACTACTTCCCATGGATCGCTGTGGAGCCGATAGGGCACGCTTAAGTTGTAGAGCCAGGTCGCGACGCCCTCGGCTGGCAAACCTTCCATCAGGTAGATCTGTGGCCGTGATCGGTTGACTAATCCTTGTAAGGTTGCCAACATCAAACACAGATCTCCGGGCAAATCATTGACCTCCGCTACGTCTAGCAACTGCGGACTGGCAAAGGATGGCAGGGCCTGCCCGCGTGGCCAATTTATCCCCCCACCCTCATCGCCCAGTTGCAACTTCTGGGCCAATGCATGCCGCACGCTGGGCGAGAGCGTGGCCCGATCCAGTGAGGGAACGGCGACTCCAGTGAATTCCATCAATACAAAACCAAAACACAAAAGGACTCGCGCCAGGCGTAGCATGGGCGTCGTAAAAGTTCTCCCCATCGATATACTCCTCATCGCTGCGACGTAACATCCACTACATCAGTTATCCCACCTCTTACCATTCAATTGACTCTACGCCCTTGCCCAAAATGGAAATATCGTCATCAATACCGCTAACCACTACTCAGTAGCAACCGCCCCCAAACATACCATTACAAGCAAGTATTACAAGCAATCGGCATAGCCAACAATCAGTGACAGGTAGAGTATAAAGTATTTCACACCCATCTATACAATTTTTTTACCTTTACCGACCATATAACAAGCTCAATTGCACCGCTTTTTCTGACTACCCCAAAACTTATAAAACTGTGCCTTGAAGAACCTTCGGTCCCGCGAATTCACATAGAAATGGGTAGTGGAAAATACTGCATTTCACGCAATATTTTCCACTACCCATTGAAAACTTTTTTTGATTACTGTATGTCCAAAAATTTTACTCGGGCAAGAGCACACCATCTTTCTCTTCTTCTATCGCATTCTCACCTTTCGGTGCCGGGCGACCATTCAAGAGGATGCTGAGTCCAAGGAACACAAGGGCAAGCAGAGCGGCGACCACACCGATCCAGTTGAGCTGTGTGATGGGCAGGGTACGCAAGGCCACACCACCCAGCGCGGCCCCTCCGGCGATACCCAGGTAGAAGGCGGAATTGTTGAGGGCCAGGATCACATTCGCGTGCTCGGGTGCGATACTCAGGAGCCGATGTTGCTGCGGAATAAAGAGCATTGAACCTGTCACTCCCCAGATGAAGAGTATAAGCAGCGCACCAACAAATGTCGCGGTTGCCAGTGAGAGTAGGGCTTGTATGATTGCTAATACGATCAAGGCGACAATCAATAGGCGATTTGGACCAAAGCGATCCGCCAACCTGCCTCCTGAAAAGTTTCCACACACAATGCCCACGCCAAAGGCGACCAGCAAGCCGCTAATCTCCATAATATGTAGATTCTGCTGCAAGAGGGGCGCGATGTAGGTATAAGATGTATAAATACCCAGATTCCATACCAGTGATGGCAGTAAGGCTAATATGACACGTGGCTGCCCAATGGGAGCCAATCGGGCCTGCAGTGATAACGCGGATGGGGTGGTAGTCCTGGGCAAACCACGCAGAAGCAGTACCAGAAAAGCTACTGCCGCTAGCGCCGCTACCATGACAAAGGACATGCGCCAGCCAAAATGTTCTCCAATATAAGTACCCAGCGGTGAACCTAGCGCAGTCGCGACCGTTAGTCCAACTACAACCAGGGCCAGTGCCTGTCCACGTTTGGCGGGCGGGGCCAGTGAAACACCTACCGAGTAGGCAAGCGGCGCATAGCTGGCAGCGAAACAGCCGGCTAACACACGGGTAAGTAGTAAAAGTGGAAACGTGGGTGAGATCGCCGAAGCAATATTAGCCAGTCCAAAGAGACCCAGGGAACCGATCAACACACGATTAGGCGCGATCCGACCTGTGAGGGCCGCAAAGAAGGGCGCACCCAGACCATAGGTCAGTGAAAAGGCCGTCACTAACTGTCCTGCCAGCCCTTCCGCAACCCCGATATCTCTGGCTATTACGGGCAAAACGCCCGATACGACATTCGCATCCGTCCCCAATGCGAACATGCCCAGCGCTAACAAGAAAATACGCGGATTAATTTTATCTTCAGCTTGCTGACCGGATGATGCCATAGCTTGAGTCATGTGGAAGAATACTCCTCTTATTCGCGTTATAACTTTTTCGTTTTATTCCCACCAGGAACTTTTGATCATGGATGTAACAAAAGTTGTTACATCGGCGAGCAAAAAAAAACGCACTATCATTGCTTGTTTATAAGCGCAGATGCCAGCGTGTCATGACACGCTGGTCTCTGGCACAGACAGACCTGTACCGCTGCCTTGAGAATTATCAACGGTGTGACGCAACATATCAGCAATAGTCGTACTTGCCAATTCCTGATCCAGCGCCTCCTGGGCACGTGTATACACATCGTTCAATGCTGGCCGAATACCATGCCCAATCACACAGCGAGGATTCGGTGGCGTATGGTGCAATGAAAAAAGAGGATCTGGTTTGACCGCGCGATACACATCCAGCAGCGTGATCTCCTCAGGCCTGCGCGCAAGTTTCCAGCCCGCGTTACTGCCACGCTGAACGCTCACCAGCTGTTGATCCTCCATCATTCCCAATAGCCCTCGCAACGTTACCGGATTAGTCTTGACACTATGAGCAATCAGCTCCGAAGACGAAAATTCCTCCAGGTGAGCTGGCTGCGCCATCCAGGTCAGCGTATGAATCGCTAAAGTTAAACGACTATTGGCACTCATATCTCTTTTCCTCACTTTCACACACGCATTTGTATGCCTTCATCATCCGCTGTAATCAACATTGTTACAACCAGATGTAAGCATTATACTTACATCCACCCACACCTGTCAAGCCTGTTTGACACAACAGCTATCATTCATCTTTTGCCAACCCAACCATCAGTAAGACCACCCATCCCCCAACGATCCCTCCCCTGACCACGAACACGCCCCCCCGTAGTTACTATCCTCAGCGGTCGCTTGCCACCCGCCGCAGCATGGTGGCCCACTATCCCCGCGATCTCTCCCCCCATCACTTGACACCTCCCCTCACGCAGTGCCCAAACGAGACCTTCCCTCCCACCATAGCGTGGTGGGACTGGATAGGACCCCTCTTCAGAAAGCAAGCTTTTCTCCATCATCCGGAATGAGTACCTGTTGCGCCAGATCCTCTGCCTGCATGCGTGTACGCAAGGCCGCGCGCGAAAGCAGGCAATGGTTGACCGTTTCCATATGCACGGCCACCACCTGCGCAGCTGGTACAGCACGGCAGACACTGCATACATCATCCTCATTCATCGTAATCGGTCCACCACCGGTCACATATGTAGCGGCTCCCGTATTAAGCACAACCACCTCGGGAGCAAATTGTGCCAGAGCCTGCTTCACCTCAGGACACCAGATGCTATCGCCCGCGATATAGAGCGCTGGAGAATTATCTGCTTTGAGCACAAAGCCAGACACAGGACCCATCATTTTACCCAGTTCGCCACTGCCATGCTGACCACCTGTAAGTGAGATCTGTATCCCCTGCCATACCAATTGCTCAGTCACAGGCCTCACCTGCGAGAAACCAGCCTGTTCAATAGCCACTTGATCTTCAGGCTGGCAAAAAACAGGCAGCTGTTTCGGTAAAAGTTCCCGTGCAGCTGCATCCCAGTGATCCATATGGGTATGCGTCACCATGACCGCATCAATATGTTGTATCACCTGATGTAACTCCGCCTCCGTTAATGGAAGCTCAACCATCGGAATACGCCAGTCATTTCCCGCATTTCTAATGGGGTCCATGGCCCGCGCGGGACTAAGCATAGGATCAATAATTATATTTCTATCGTTGATTGTAAGAACAAAAGTTGTGTGACGAAGAAAATGTATCTGCATCTATTCCTCTTTCTAACCCGGAAGCTTGACAGCGCATATGCTACAATTGTAGAACCAGCATCGAAATATGTACAGGAAAAAAGCATGCCAATACATGCCTTTTCCTTTGCCCAGGAAAAACGTACCCGCATGTCCAACTCACCCTCTACCCATGATTCGTGTGCTTACACGTTCCCGAGCAATCATGCTTGAAAAACCATGATTCGTGTAGGCGCCACAGGCATGCGCTGCTTTCTAAACACGTACCACCTTTGATCAAGCCGCATGCCGGCCTTGCGTGTGGCGCCACTTCACGTACGACCAACCCGCTTCACACGTTTTCCCACCCAATCACGATCATGATCAAAGATGAAATATCGCTACGTGAGCTGTATCATCCACACCCAGGCCGGCATGCCGCTAAACACGAAAGCTGAACAATACTATTGAATGAGCGAGACCGAATAATTAAAGGTCGTGCCTGTCACCCGATACGATCCAACCCCGCCATTACCGTGCACGTAATGCACATAGCGGTCCCCAGAGTTTGAGGTTCCAAGAATAGCGTTGACATGGGGTCGCACCAACGCTCCATCAGGAATACTTAGGCTATCAAGATCAATGGTCCGTACCTGACCAACCGGATAGTTGTCGGTTCCACCAGCAGTACCGGTCTCGCCTGTGTCAGGATTCAGATACTCCACGGAGAAGTTCATTACAAAGGCCGCACTATTATAAGTGGATATCTTCTGCACCATCTGGGCATGCGCCGCCAGCTCACGCAGATCATGCAAACACTGACCCGACATACGCTCATGGGCCCCTACGGTCCCACTCAAAAGAACCATGCAGGCAAAGCCGCATAATAGCACACATGCCAATCGATAAGCCCTGGAAAAACTCATAGCTCCTCCTAATATTCTTTTCAAACAACAAGAAAGAGGAAATATATTTCCTCTCTTTTCATTATAAAAGAGGAGCGAAGCATTTTATCTACATACACAATACAAACGACAAAAAACAATTTCTGCTCTTGAAGTAGAAATTATTCCTGCTCAAGCAGTGGCACATGGTTGTGAAACTGGCTACGTCCAGCTAAATAAGCTCCAGGTGCGAGTCCAGCGAAGGTCTGAAAATCATGGATCAGGTGTGACTGGTCAAAGTAGCCCCAGTCCAGTGCCAACTGTGCCCAGTTGAGATCGACTGGCTCTGGCTGGATGGCTTCAAGCAGGCATTGAAAGCGTTGGAGGCGGCAAAATTGTTTGGGGGTGAGTCCGATGGCGTCTCGAAAGACCTGGATGAAGTGCTTCTGGCTGATGCTGAGCTGCTCGACGATGCGGCTGATGTTGGTGTCAACGGGAGCTTGCTGGATCTGGTTGAGGGCAAAGATGACGGAGGGATGAGGATAGTATACTGCGTCGAGGCGCTTGAGCAGAGCACGCTCAAGGACCATAAAGCGTTCCTGAGTACTCACGGCGGCCAGCAATTGCTCGTAGAGTTCGCGGGCCGATCCTCCCCACAGATCTTCCAGGGAGACCATTTGGTCACGTACTTCCGAGGCTGGTCGCCCTAAAAACGGTAGCGTCCCGCCTGGTTTGAATTCAACCCCGATAACGTTGAGCATACAACTGGTCACAATCAGAGTTGTGGCTGTGTGTGCCCCACTGATAACCGCACCGGAATAGCTCCGCAACTGATCTGGACTGCACGGATCGGCGACCTGCACCTTGTCCGTTTGCAGATTAATGATCAGTTCGATCATTCCATCTGGCAACCGGCGCTCCAATGTATGCGCGGCAGGAGCCCCCTCATACAGCCAGAAAGATGCCACCCAGTTCGCTAGCGGCGCGGCAGGAATATAGTGGAGAAGCATGCTCTCACATACTGCCTTGAGGATCCGACGCCAGTCGCGTCTTGATCTCCATCAGATGCTCCCACTGATGCTCCAACATGCGCCGCAGCACCTTGCTGGCTGTCTTACTCTGTGTGCCATGCTGGCTCTGCTCACTCAGCTCCTGCTCACTTAGCGCCTGGATCTTCTCGTTCTCCCGTGTACGCACATACTCCATCCAGGCGACAAACTCGTCCCTGGACATCTGCTCAGTCGAGCCGGGTCCAGGCACCCCTTCAAGCTTGCCAAAGCCGCCTCGAATATAAGAATACTCGGAGTTAAAGACATGCTCCAGGATCCCGCGAATCGGCCGGCCTGTAGCTGGCTTCTCCGTCCACTGCTCATCGCTTAAATCCTTCACCAGCACCATCATCTCCTCGCGCATCCACTGCGCACGCCGCAGACATTCGTCGCGCCGCTCCGCTGTCAATGGCTCCAGATCTCCCGGCCATACCAGCGCCGGATCTCCATTGCCGACCCAGGACCCTTTGGTGATATGCTCTGCCACCTCCAGTTGGATCTCTTGATCTACCTCTACCGCCTCCCCATGCCGCTGCAACAATCGCCAATACTCCCGTATAACTTCCGGTGTCCGCGCCATAGTCTCCTCAGTCGTCGGACCAGTCACCACACAGCCAGGCAGCGCCAATACATGGATCATCGTCTTTTTGTGTTGTGGACCCGACTCCAGGTATAATTGGTAAAGCATCAGCGGCTCCCTCCAAAATTCGAACAAAAATACCAGACACACCTGTTCCAGATGGTACAGATAATAGCCGCTAATGTCAACTCAATATAAGAAATACGCACCAAAAACGAGGTGAGCGCCCTTTCCATAGAGGAAGGGCGCTCGCCTGCTTCAGCGCAGTATTATTGCTGCGTTACCGGCTCCAGGTTGATTGGCCGGATCGGTTTGAGGTTCGCTTCAATCTCGCGCCGGTAGGGCTCCAGGAATGGTGGCAGGGACAACAGTTCACCGAGATGCTCGGGATCTTCGTCGCCAGTAAAACCTGGTCCGTCGGTGGAGACTTCAAACAGGACGCCATTGGGCTCCCGGAAGTAGATGGCGTGGAAGTAGTAGCGCTCGATGACCGGGGTGACGTTACGCACCACCTGGGCTAGCTTTGCGCGCCACTGCTCGTGCTCTTCGTTATCCGGTGTACGGAAGGCCACATGGTGGACACCACCGATGCCTGGACTTCCAAAGCGCAGGTCTGGCCGTACATCCAGGTGTACTTCAGCACCAGGGCCGCCAGGACCAACCTCAAAGACCTCCACAGTATAGCCTGGCTCGGCCTGATAGCTATACGTTGGACGGAAGCCCATCGTCTCTGTCAGTAGTTTCGCCGTTGGAGCACTGTCCCGCACCATCATGCGTACACCATACAGACCATGGATTCCCATTTCGGCTGGTACAGGACTCTTCTGCCACGGTTTGCCACCCATGCGACCCTCATCATCAACCAGTTCAAAGCGCTGTCCCTCTGGATCGCGGAAGGCCAGGAAAGCTTTTGGCTCGCTCTCGCTACGTACCTGAATGCCATCATGCTTGACCTGGTACTGATCAAAGCGCTTCACCCACCACTCCAATGTCTCGCGTCCGGTCACACCCAGCATAATCGCGGAAATCGTACCTACACCTGGACGGTTAGGTCCTGACTGCGGCCAGTCAAAGAAGGTTAGTTCCGTGCCTGGATGCCCGATTTCGTCACCATAAAACAGGTGATACGCTGAAACATCGTCCTGGTTGACGGTCTTCTTAATTAAGCGCAGACCCAGTACCTGTGTATAGAACGCTGCGTTCTGCGAAACGTTACCTGTAATTGCACTGAGATGGTGCAGTCCACCTAATTGCATGCTTTTTCTCCCTTGCGGAAATGAATGAGCTATCAATCTCTATTAATAGTTTAGAACTAAACTTACACGTAAAAAAAAGGAAGCACTACCTTAACGCATGATCCAGTTTGCGCAGGAGCCCTAATAACGAGGACACCTCAGCCGTAGAGAGGCCATGAAACTGTTTTGTGATCATCTCTTCCTGTGCCGGCACCACGCGCGCATAAAGCTCCTGGCCCTTCTCAGTCAGACTCAAACAATTACTACGCCGTTCCTGAGAACGTCGTAACAGACCCATTTTCTCCAAACGGTCCAGCAACTGCGAAATGTTGCCCTTCGTGACCAGCAAACGATCCGCCAGTTCTTGCTGCGTAATCCCACTGGCCGCCCCCACATGAGCCAGCACATCAAATTGAGCCGTACTCAATCCCCACTCACGCAAATGCACATCCGACATCCGGTCAATCTTCTGAAAGACACGGAAGAGACGCAACCACGCCATCACCGACGTCCGAGCCATCCTGATCACTTCCTTTCTTGTTTCATATCCACAGTTTAGTACTAAACTCAAAGTATGTCAAGAGCAATCACACCCTGATTTATAACCGTCCCGCCCATCCACCCTTACCATTGCTCCTCATCCCGCCACCCGTCTCATTGCCTCTCATTCCGCCACCCGTATCATTGCCCTTCAGCGGGCAATTCGTCCCGCCTTGAGGGCGGGACCCAGTACCTCTACCGCCCACCTCGCCCATACCACACCACCTCTCCCCACGCACTGCCCCCACTTCACCTTACCCCCTTGCAAAACTAAATATATTAGTTTATTATATATACATATTAGCTTTATGGTTATTCACATTAGTAAAAAACAAGGAAGTCCAAGAAAATGAAAATAAACAACGCCAGCCAGCATCTTTTCCAATTGACCTGCTATGCCGTCATGAATTGCTATCTTGTTAGCGAAGATGATGGTTTCACCTTGATCGATACGACGATAAGTGGACAGGGCAAATCCATCATCCAGATGGCACAGAAATTGGGTAAGCCGATTACGCGTATTGTGCTGACTCACGCCCATGTAGATCATGTGGGATCACTGGATGAACTGCACGCTGCACTTCCAGACGCTGAGGTGATGATTAGTGAGCGCGATGCACGTTTCCTTACAGGCGATAAGAGCCTGGATCCCACGGAGCCTCAGGTTCCCTTGAAGGGGGGCTATCCCGTTTGTACTACAAAGCCTACACGCCTGCTCCATGAAGGTGATCGCATCGGCTCCCTTGAGGTGATTGCGACACCCGGACATACGCCCGGACACCTGGCCTTTCTGGATCAGCGCGATCGTGCGCTTATCGTCGGCGATGCCTTCCAGACACAGGGTGGAACAGCTGTGTCTGGGAAGTTCCAACTACTCTTTCCACTGCCGGCGCTGGCAACCTGGCATAAACCTTCATGCCAGAATAGTGCTCGCAAACTCCTGGCCCTTCAGCCCTCTTTGTTGGCAGTCGGACATGGTCGTGTCCTTCAACAACCACAGGCTGAGATGCAGCGGGCCATTGAAACGATGGAGCGGCTTCTGGCTAAGGAAAAAGCAAAAGGAAAATAAACTATGTCGCCTAGAGCGGGTCTGGATCAAACCAGCATTACAGAGGCTGCACTTCAACTGGTCGATGAGCAGGGACTTGAAGCGCTTTCATTAAGCAATCTTGCGCAGCGTCTGGGGGTACGCACTCCTTCGCTATACAATCATGTTGATGGCTTGCCAGGACTCAAACATCTCCTGGCTGCCTCTTGTTTGCGCGAGGTCTTGGCTTATACGACCCGCTCAGCTATCGGGAAAGCGGGTAGTGATGCCATCGTTGCCTTCGCCAATACGTATCTGGCCTATGCACGCGAGACGCCTGCTCGCTATGCATTGACCCTTGCCCCCGATTCCGATGACCCGGAGGTGCAGAAACTGGCGACGCAACTGGTTGAGGTTGTCCAGGCAATCCTTGCCCCCTACAAGCTCGACTATGAAGACGAGATCCACGCGATCCGCAGCCTGCGCAGCATCATCCATGGCTTCATCCAGCTAGAACAAGCCTCCGGTTTCCGTATGGCCGTCGACCCACAGGCCAGCTTCGACTGGATGCTCAACCTGTTCATCACCGGACTGAACACTTGATGGCTATCATCCTTATACAATGGGAAACATCAGGAGCAATACTCTCAACTAAGCGCTTATTAACAAATAATACAACGTAGCGGCAGGTCTTGCACCTGCAACCTGTTCACGTACGACCATGTTACGGCATCGGGCGATGCTCTACCTCTTTCTGCCAGGCAGGGCTGGCCTTGATCGCGGTAGCGCTTTGATGAGAGTAGCGCTTCGTGTCTGCTCGTACACGTAGGTTGTATGATTGCCAGTCATCAAGGTGGCCAATCAGCAGATGATGCGTGCGACCCTTGATTTCACACAGCGTAATCAAGTTACCCGGATCAAGTTCGAGTTCCGGGTAGAGATGAAACGGTTTGATATGGTGCACCTGTAATCCTTTTCCTCGATGACCACAGACCACACAGGCTGGCTCGTGGCTGAGATGCTCATGAGCTACTCTAGGCCACTCAGGACTGCGAGCCCTGCCATACTGATTCGCGACTCTAGCACCAGGGTCTTTTTGCCAGGATGGAATGCGTCCATTTACCTTCGGAATGATTTTACTGTTGATCGAAGGACGTCTCCGTGCAGGAGCCTGGCCCCTACCTGAGCTCTGTCCTCGTTTACTCTGGGGACGGGGACTCGGTCTAAGATGAATAATAGCAAGTACTAAAACGAGAAAAATAACGATTACTAATATAGCTGCTAAAAGTGGATTATCTACCGAAATGTGCACATACATATTTCTTTTCTCCGCTACGCGCAAAAACATTCAAAGTAAACCTACTAGAAATGTTTTTTGCTGATAAGTCTCTAGAAAAGAATATATGAATTTAGCGGAAAATACAATCCCTTGAGGTTTATGGCTATCCGAAGCTCAGATGAACCAGCGGGTTCAACACTCTATCTGCAGCCGAGAGCTCATCGTTGCCTACACGCTGGTCCAGGATGATCGGGGAAGCGGGCAGATCACTATATGCTAGATCATCAAACAACAAAAATACACGATAGGGCTCGCGTTTTTTGCTCTCGCTAGATGGTGGATAGATCCAAACATGGCGAGCCATACGAGAACTGGTACACTCAGGCATCTTCCTGCTATCTCTTTCCATTATGGCTACCTTGAACGCCACAAATACCAAAAGCAGCCATCATTATTGTGTAGTACAGCTCAGAAAATACACATAGCTTTCCTGACTTGCCAGGTCGCATGAACAGCAAACAAGTCAGAGAAAGCTATGTTCAAAAAGGATTCCATTTTTAATAAAGTCACATGACGCAGACACTGACTTTATTCTGGAAACATAAGAGCATTTAACCGTGACCAGGCGCTTGCTAGATTTCCAGACTCCCTTAATTACATCATCTTCCCTGCAAATACTGCTATCTCAAGATGATGGGTGATGCTTTATTCATTCATCACCACCAAAGTATACTATGCATAATTCACCATCCAGTGGTGAATCTCGGTGTATAATAGATCAGTATAATCAATGAGCAAGGAGCAAGGATGCATGGGAATGACCGTTGATGGTATTTCATCCTTTGGAACACTACTGAATTCTTTTCGCAAACGCCGACATCTCACACAACAACAACTCGCAACCGCTATCGGTGTACATCGCAATGCCATCAGTAGATGGGAGTTGGGCGACTTTCTTCCGGCAAGCAAAGCCATAGTCGTTGAACTCACTCGACACCTGCACCTGAATGATCAGGAGAGCCGTCAATTGCTGGAAGCCAGTATGACGGCTCCCACACCTTACTGGAGCGTGCCCATCGCGCGCAATCCTTTCTTCACTGGACGTGAGGAGGTGCTGGCAACTCTACACACACAAATTGGTGCTGATCACATCGTTGCTCTCACCCAATCCTCGGCCTTACATGGTCTGGGTGGCGTTGGCAAAACACAGATCGCCCTGGAATATGCCTATCGCTATGCCCTGGAGTATCGGGCGGTCTTCTGGGTCGCGGCTGAAACCGAGGAGCAGATCGTCTCTAGCCTGTTGCGCATCGCCGATGTGCTCCAGTTGCCCGACCGTATGCATAAGGATCAACAACAGGTGGTCGCGCTGGTCCAACAATGGCTCAGCACACGGGATCAATGGCTTCTCATATGGGATAATCTGGAAGATCTGGAACTCCTCCCGCGTTTTCTACCTCCGACCCGGCAAGGGGCAATTCTCATTACTACCCGTAACCAGGCGCTGGGCACGTTAGCACGGGGCACAGACCTCACATCTATGGAGCATGAAGAAGGCAAATTGTTGCTGCTACGCCGGGCCCGCATACTCGGTCCGGAGGCTACCAGCCTTCACGTCCAGCAGTTTGCCACACGTCTACCAGACGAGTATACGGCCGCGGAAAAGTTGGTGGCTCTCCTGGGCTATTTGCCTCTGGCACTTGATCAAGCGGGCGCATATATCGAGGAAACTGGCTGTAGCCTCTCAGGCTATCTTCACAATTATGAACAGCAGCGCAACCGCCTGCTCGCTCGCCGTGGGGGTCCAGCAGCAGATCATCCTCAGTCGGTCAAGGCGACATTCCAGCTTTCAATGGCACGTGTCCAGCGCGAAAATTGTGCCGCCGCCGATGTATTACGTGTGTGTGCCCTGTTATACGCAGAAGAGATTCCCGAGGAACTATTTATAGCCGGGGCCAGTCACCTGGGACCAGAGCTGGCAGGCATGGCTACTGATCCCACCCAATTTGATCAGATGCTTGCGGTTCTGCGCAGCCTATCACTGGTACAGCGCCAGGCCGAGACCCGTACGCTATCTCTCCATCGTCTGGTACAGGCCGTTCTTCTCGATACCATGCAGGAGGCTGAGCAGGAGCAGTGGAGTCAGCGAGCAATCAATGACATCGATGCGCTGTTTCCTGAAATTTTGCCGACGACAGAACAGGCAAAGCACCAACAGGCTGAACGTCTCCTCCCTCATGCCCTCTTAAGTCTGCAGAGGACCGCGAACACGCTGGAACCGTCTGTGACGCTTGCCTCCTTAGCTTACAAGGCTGCCCAGTATTTGCGTGCGCGTGGCCGCTATGCCGAGGCCGAACCGCTCTACCTCCAGGCGTTACACACCCTGGAACAAATACACGGAGACTACCATCCAGACATAGCTCGCACCCTCAATTATCTGGCGGTCCTCTACTGGCAGCAAAGCAAGTATACCGAGGCTGAACCGCTCTATCTCCGAACGCTCCATATTCGAGAACACACACTAGGACCGGACCATACTGATGGGGCGGCTTCGCTCAATAACCTTGCACTTCTCTACTGGAGCCAGGGCAAATATGCTGAGGCTGAACCCCTCTATCTCCGTGCGCTACACATCCGCGAACGCACGCAGGGGCCAGATCATATGGATGTCGCGACCTCGCTCAACAATCTTGCGGCACTTTACTGGGATCAGGGAAAATATGCTGAGGCCGAACCCCTCTATCAGCGCGCATTGCATATCCTGGAGCAAGTTCTGAGTCCCCACCATCCCCTTCTGGCCCAGACACTCAGCAATCTCGCACTCCTCTACCATGATCAAGGCAAATACACCGAGGCCGAACCTCTCTATCTCCGCGCCTTACATATGCTGGAACAGGCTCAGGGGCCAGATCATCCCGATCTGACCCAGGCATACAACAACCTCGCGAACCTCTATCAGGATCAAGGGAAGTACGTGGAGGCCGAACCTCTCTATCAGCGCGCATTACACTTGATGGAGCAGACACAAGAGCTCCAGCATCCCAATATCGCTACATCACTCAATGGGCTGGCGAACCTTGCCCGCCATCACCACAATGATACAGAAGCTGAAGCGCTCTACCAAAAAGCCCTCTCCATCCGCGCAGAGGTGCTCGGCCAGCAGCACCCCGATACGGCCACTACCCTGTATGATCTGGCAATTTTTCGCCAGCAGCAGGGCAACATAGCCGAGGCGCACACCTTCGCCGAACGTACATTGCAGATCCGCTCCCAGGCTCTCGGAGCGGATCATCCAAAAACAATGAGTACACAGGCGCTCTATACCCTGCTAACACAAAAGCAGGCTGAAATAGCTTCCGAAGCGCCAGCGGCAGACACGCCCGTCACCAACAATCACCAGGAAAAAACATCGCCGCCTGACGACCCATCCGCCTCCGCCAATGACCCATTACAAGCATTCATTACTGCCTGCTGTGAACTACATCCCCGCGCCTGGTGTGGTTCCGCCGACCTATGGCAGGCCTATCAACACTGGGTAGAAGAGCAACAGGAACGTTTTCCACTCTCGCGTAAAACGTTCATTGCCCAACTGAAAACCCACGGCTTTCACGCCGATCGAACCAGCACCACACGCATCTGGCGCGGAATTGCACTCATAGAAAAAGGACCATGACAGAAAATGACGGAAGATGACACCTCTCATCACCACATCTATCTCAGCTATCAACCTGCCAATCAGCGGTCAGGCTGATCAGGCCATCGGAGAGGCTACCACGCCAACACAGATAATCGTGTCCGCCCTGGAACTCGCTGTAATCAACATGATAGCCTTTGGCCTCAAGCACGTTACGCATATGCCGATTAGTGGTGACCATATCCGCCAATGATTCCAGCAACCCGACCTCCAGATAGAAACGAATGGCTTGCTTATCTTTCAGCACATACTGCCGGGCCAGCCATTCAGGCTGGGGCTCGCTCGGATGGTCTTTTCCCCACCAATATGAGCCGGACTGGGACAGGACATTCCCAAATACCTCAGGTGCTTGTAGTGCCGTATAGGCGGCGGCCAATCCACCATAACTTGATCCCGCTACAATGCAGCGTGCAGGCTCGCGACTGACATGATAGTGTTCCCGCACCCATGGCAGAAGTTCCTGTATCAAATAGCTGGCATGTTCAGGATTACATGGGAGCTCACGACCCCGCGTTTCTTGATCCAGACTATCAGCCAGAACCACAACCAGAGGCGGGATCTTGCCCTCACTGACCAGATTATCGATAATCGTAGGCGTCGGAACCAGATGCAGATAGGCAGGACCATCAAACAGCAGGAGTATCCCATAAGGCTCATGCTCCTTACTATAACCCGCAGGAGTATATATCCAGACGCGACGACTATTCTTGAGGATCGCGCTCTCAAACGTATGTTGCTCCACCCGGCCTTCTGGCACCTCTTCCCGCCTGGTAATCCAGGGCTGCTCATGAGCATCTGCCAGCTCTAACACCGAAACAGTCCAGATAAAATCATCGGGCTTTTCATCGCCAACGGCATACACAAACTGCCGCGGATTCAATGGATCAGGCTGACAGGTCCGCATACGAGCCTGCATATCCTTTTCCTCTTTCAGAGGAACCAGCGAATCATTTTGCGCAAAATAGTAAGATGTATGTGCCGTGGACGCCAGACGATACGTCCGATACCATAGATCAGTCTCTAGCACATTAATCATAAGATTCTCTTTAAGAGGCGTATTAGCGGTCAATCCACCAAAGACCACCACATTTCGCGTCTCTGGCCCACCATGCCAGACCACAGTCACCAGACGATCCCGAGTCTCTTCATCTATAATCGACTCAACAATAGGAGCACCCTGCTCCGCGATTTCCTGCCAGAACTCCGCCAGCACCTCCTCCGACCTCCCTGCCCCCATCTCCCGCATCAGTCGCTCCATCCGAGGACTTCTATACTCAGGCATCCTGCCAACTCCTTCTACTCTCGCCAATCCTCTCATAAGGACAAAAACCATAACAACAACGATATCATCCTTTAGTAGTATAACATGTAACTACACTCACAACGTAACGGCAGGGCTTGCCCCCAATACTTTCAACTTAAGCATGAGAAAAAAGAGGGATTGATGAGAAAAAGAAGTTCTCACTTCGTCATAGACAGAAGAATCTACGTCCTGTTTTTTGATGAAAGGAACTTCTTCATGCCTAGCTTACGCCATGTGGGCCCCAATGACAAGATCTGCGCCTTGATTGATATGAATGTTTTCGAGGCCTGTTTCCCTGCCACGCTCATTGCTGATATCTTTGGCGTGCCTTCCCACCAGCAGACCAAGCGTCGACCTCGGCGTGTGCGTCAGTGTACGCGCCTGAGCATCATCCTCTTCCAATGTTGTTGTTCTTACTGGCGTCGCTCTTGCCAGCAACAGGTCTGGAAAAAGCTTGTCGATGGGCTGATGGATCTGCATCCCACCATGCGTGAGCACCATATGTCGGCTCAAGCCTTAGCCGCACAACGTGCACGCTTAGGATCTGATCCCTTTCGCCAATTGCTGGAGCGTGCTTGCCGCCCGCTGGGTGATGCCCTCACAACCCCGAGCGCCTTTTACCAGGGATTACGGGTGATGGCCATTGATGGCACGCTCTTCAATGTTGCTGATACCCCAGCCAATGATGCGGCCTTCGGTCGATCAAGCAACCAATACGGCAAAGGAGCCTATCCTCAGGTGCGTGCCGTGATGCTCATGGAATGTGCCAGTCATGCCGTCATCGCTGCTGCATTAGGAGGTTACCATTGGGCTGAAGCGCATGGAGTGCGTGAGGTCATGCGATCGGTGGTGCAAGGGATGCTCGTGCTCGGCGATTGTGGCATCTTCAGTGGGATGTTAGCACAAGAGGCCAGAGAAAAGAATGCGCATGTGCTCTGTGGGCTTTCCCGTACGAGCTTACGCCATCGGCATACCGAGCTTTCTGATGGAAGCTACCTGGCGATCCTCAACCCCAATCGCAAAGCCACGTATCGCGCCACAGAGAAACAGACCGTGCGAGTGATCGAATACACCCTCACCGATGAGCGCCTCGGGAAGCCAGGACGCCTCTATCGGCTGGTCACCACGTTGTTAGATGAGAAAGCGTCTCCATCTCATGAGCTCATCGAGCTCTATCAGCAACGCTGGGAGGTGGAGCTCATGATCCGAGAACTCAAAAGTGTGTTGCATGAGCAGGTCAAAGTGCTGCGTGCGAAAAAGCCCGACGGGGTCAAGCAAGAAGTGTATGCTCTGCTGCTGGCTCATTACAATCTGCGATTTTGGATGGTCAAAGCGGGGGAGCAGGCAGGCATTGATCCCTGCAGGTTGAGTTGTAAGCACGCATTAGAGGAGTTGCGCCTGCGGGTCGAGCGGGTCGCAACATGGAGTCAGCAGCATCGCGAACCGCTCCTCGATCGAATGATACAAGAGATGAGTACGCATGTCTTGCCTGACCCCATATTGCGGAACAATCGAAGAGAAATCAAACAGGTCTATAACAAACACAAGCCAAAAAAACGAGGGAAGCCAGCGCCAGCTCCCTTCGAAAAAACGGACACCTATCTCTCTTTTGTTGTCATTCATGTCCGGGAGATGGGAACGCAGGACGCATCTCTCCCGGACACAAAAAGTGCTTAAGTTGAAAGTATTGGGGCTTGCCCCTGCTACCAATTCACGTAATAAACGTCCCTTAAACACGTCATCCTGTCTATTGCCAGTGCAACCATGATTATAAAGAAAGGATCCATCCCCCAGCGATCCCTCCCCCTCACCACGCAAACGACCCCGTAGTTACGGCCCTCAGCGGCCGTTTGCCACCCGCCGCAGCGTGGTGGCCCGGTATCCCCGCGATCCAGTTCCCTCTAGTCAGGCCCGTCCCCTCACGCAGTACCCAAACGGGACCTCCACAGCCACAGAAACCATACATACACAGACATCAACACAAAAAAACACCAGGACCTCCTCTATAAAAGAAGGTCCCGGTGCGACGAAAGATTATAACTGCGACGTGTGCTTAGATGCTCCGACGAGCACGGGCATTAGGAGCTGGATTGCGCACAGTGCCTTTCAAGAAGAAACCAACGCCAGCTGCGATCAAGCCTGTAATCAGGTGCAGGATATGGTCACCAGCGTTCAAGTGAGTGATACCCAGGAAAAGACCTTTATCGTTGCCATACGAACCGGCTGGGAAGTAGAGCTGTGGAATAATACCCAGTACGGCCAGCAAAACAAACACGATACCAAACACCTGGTTGAAACGGCGCTCCCAACCGGTGAAAGCGGACGCAATTCCGAGCAGGCCGACCACAACATACAAGACGTTATGAATGGTGTCGGAGTCGAATATGCCGAGGATGGCAATTACACCAGTGCTGTTTTCCGGTGGCGTAACAAAGCCGATAATACCAAGTAACAGAAAAATGACGCCAATAACGAGAGCTACCACTCGATTGATTGACCAATTGTTGTTCATGATCTTTTCCTTTTACGTTCCTATGGATGAAAAGCGTTAGACGATAAAAAATGAATACTTTTTCATCAGGATTGTTATCCCAAAAATTTCTGGATAACATCCATTTTTTTACTGTATCTCTCTCACGATTCATCGGTAACTACAGATGCATTTCAGACATAAACTTATCCATTTCTAACCTATGCTAATATCTAGCCACCCTCCATCAAGCTCAAATCGATCGCTTTTACTTATCTAATTGCATGGGTGACACCATTTCTATACACGTTCAATAGTATTTGACGCCTGCTGCTTTTTCTGTTATAGTGCTCATCACGCATACAAATACGCTATTCTAAGAATATTTCATGTAGAAAGAGGCATTCCTCCTGGCTACCATGATACCCGGCTCACCTTTCCACAAGTGGGCGGTACAGGCTCACCGCATCTGCATTAATACGCAGATCGCCCATGGCTGCATTGTGCCTTTTTTCAGCCTCTCTTGCCGCTAGCTTAAGGCTCCCGCATACATCATCACAGGCAGGTTATGAGCGATCTCCCCACCCACATTCCTCTGCTTTTGTTGGTCCTACTCACTATTGCTCAAGGAGCTTTTTATGTTGCGCTTATCTCCGCGCCGACTTCCATTTCATGATCTACTAGCTATCCAACCCATACGCTGGCTGCTCCTATCGCGCTTCTGCGTCGATCTCTACTTTTATTCCACCACCATTGTGCGCTTTCAGCAGGAACGTGGACTGGATTTCACGGCGATGTTTCTGATGGAATCGCTGCTCTCGCTAGGTATCTGGCTGGCCGACGTTCCGACCAGTGTATGGGCGGATCGCTTTGGCTATCGCCGCATCATTCTATTGGGCCGTGTCTGCCAGCTAGTTGGTATGCTTATCTTCATTTTCGCCTATGGCTTCTGGCCCTTTGCGCTCTCTAATGTCCTGGCCGGAGTCGCCATCGCCTGTAGTATCGGTTGCGAGAGTGCGCTCCTCTATGCAAGTCTGCCCACCAGCCTGCGCGAAAAGCGCGGCAATGCAGCCTTTACCTTATTCAGACTGGCCACCACAGCAGGCTCCTTCATAGGACTGCTCTGTGGTAGCTTTATCGGGGCCATCAGTCCAACTCTAGCGGTTGTCTTGAGCCTGCCTCCCCTGCTCTTCTCGCTCCTGGCGGGTTGGCGCATCCACGAACCTCCAAAGTCGCTGGCGCCACGCACCCACAGCGAAACAACACGACCGCCAGCGTTAAAAGAGACTATAGGAATAGCACTGGCGACGATCCGTCGCCAGCCACGGCTGGCGGGCTTGAGCATCTTTAGTTCGGCTGCCTTTGCGCTACTCAATGCTATCTTCTGGTATAACCAGCCGTACTTTACACGTGCAGGCATCCCTGTAGCCCTGTTTGGTCCCGCTATGGCGCTGGCGATGGCCTGCCAGTTTTTGGCCCTGTTGCGCTTGCAGAGCATCCAAAGGTATATTGGTATACGCTGGCTACTCTGGCTCTCGTGCTTCCTGCCGGCTCTGGCCTTTATCGCGCTGGCGCTGACCAGTCACCCGTTGGTCAGCATTCTCCTGGTAGTGTGCATTGTCGCTTTCTCGGCCTGGCAAGCTCCGTTGGTGGAATATCAGCTCAATAAAAGCATTCCCGACCGGTCCCGAGCCACCACGCTGTCAGGACTCGGCCTGATCGGCTCGCTGATCGGTATCGTGCTCAATCCTATTATCGGTGCGCTCGGTGACCATGGCCTTATTGTGACCGGCCTGGGACTGGGCTGCTCCTTACTCCTCACCGGACTCCTGATCCCGCTGATCTTGCCAGGGACCAGAAATGTAAACAATTGAGGCATAAAACACGCTAAATCCGGGGGCGGCATACATCACTACCAGAATAAGTCGTGTATGCCGCTGTTTTTCTTTGCCACTTTAGCTCTTCTATGTTATAGTAGCAACACTATAATCTATCTATTTATCTATTGTATGTATACACATCTAAAGGTACTAACTATATGTCTGAAGAACTAGAGATTCTCCCCGTAGATATTCACCTTCCTGGCCTCTTAAAGGTGCTGGGTGAGCATCTGTATTCTGATCCACGGGTGGCGATTCGTGAGTTGATCCAGAATGCCCATGATTCCTGTGTGCGTCGGCGCCAGGAGGATGGGTCGCTGGATGATGGTTATGAGCCAGAGATTACGGTCTCGATCGATAGTACGTCGCAACAACTCTTGATCCAGGATAATGGCTCTGGCCTGACCCATGATGAGATTACGGTTTTCCTGGCGACGGTGGGTCGAGGCTATACGCGTGAGTTACGCGAGCGACTGGGCAATGCGCAGCGCGAGGAGGCCCTGGACCTGATTGGGATGTTTGGTCTGGGTCTGCTCTCTTCCTTTATGATCGCTACGCGCATCGAGATTACTACGAGTAGCTATCAGGCTCCTGCCGAGGCCTGGCGCTGGATCTCGGATGGCGGGCAGAGCTATGCGCTACGTAAGGCGACGCGTGAAACGATTGGGACGACGGTGCGGCTGGATCTGCGTACGGATGCGCAGTTTTTGCTGGATCATACGATTTTGCGCGCTGTACTTAAAACCTATGCAGCCTTCTTGCCCATTCCTATTTATCTGGGCGAAGATGCTTTTCCGATCAATAATACGCCTGCTCCCTGGCTGGTGGATGGCGATGAGGAGCCTGGTCCCGGCCAGCGTGCTCGCTATAGTGCCTGGATTGAGGATCGTACCGAGCTACGGCCGTTGACGGTGCTTCCCTTGACGGATGTGGAGACTGAGGCGGGTGAGGTCATTCCGCTGCGCGGTGTGTTATTTGTGCCTCCTCGCTCAATTATCTCTTTACAAGAGTTTGGCGATGTGACGGTCTATGTACGCCATATGCTGATTACTGAGCGTGAGCGCGATCTCTTGCCGGCCTGGGCGCGCTTTGTCAGCGGGATCGTGGATTGTCCGGCCCTCAATCCAACCGCCAGTCGCGAGACGCTACGCCACGATGAGGTTTTTGCGGCGGTCCAGGCGGCGCTGGAGAAAGCTCTGTTCGCCCATTTCGAGGATCTGGCCGATCATGCTCCGCTGGACTGGCAGGCCATTGTCCAGGCCCACAATGATCTGATTAAGGGTTGGTCGGTGCGCGCCCCGGAATTATTTACGCGTGTGGCCGATCTGGTTAGCTTCAAGACCAGTCGGGGCGAACTGACACTGCCAGCTTATTTGCGCGAAAATCCTGGCCGTATTTTTTACTATGATAATGAGGATGGCGTGACTCAGGCCCTGGCGCTCTTTGAGGCGCGCCGCCTGGCGGTGATCGATGCGCGCTGGTTTGCCGATACGGCCTTCCTCAAGGCGTATGGCAACGTCTATGGTGTGCCGGTTGAAGAATTAACTCCCTCGGCCAGCTATCTATTTACTCCGGTCGAGGATCCCAACCATCACTGGCAGGCGCTGCTCGCTGCCTGTCAGGCCGAAGGCTTCCCTGTACGCCTGCTGGCCTATGAGCCGGAGCACTTGCCGATGATCCTGCTCTATCCTGCGGGCGCCCAGAAAGTACGCCGAGCCCAGCATAATATGGATGAGGGCCGCTTTGTCGGACCGATCCGCTCCCTGGTACGTGGCTTCCTGGAACGCCAGCAGGTGGATGATGCGGTTATGAAGGGCGTTCTGCACCTGAACGCGCGCAATCCCTTGCTCCGCCGCATCCGCGATATGGGTCCTGAACATGCCAACTTCGCGCCTCTGCTCAGTATCCTGGTCGCTAATGCACGCATGTTTGCGGGACAAAATCTGTCGGCGCAGGATGCGATTGCCTGTTTTGAGCAGATCAATACTTCGCTCTCCGGTATCGCTGGCCTGATGCCCGATGAGGCGTCGCATGGCCATGCCCTGACGATCCGGCAGCTCACCGCACTGGGACTACAGCCAGCGGCGGCCAACCGCCTGACCGCCGAGTTTGAGACGGTTGAGGCCCTATTGCAGAGCGATGCCCAACAGGTCGCCGAGCGCCTGCACATCTCGCCACTGCTGCTGGCTACTATCTATGAAGAACTGCGACGCCAGCCAGTAGCGCCAACTACTGAGGAGATCCCCACCAACGGCAAACTACTGTCATTGAACGATGCCAGGCAGACGCGTGATGCCCGGACACATGAGGAGCTGAAAAACGATGGCGAGTAATAATGATCCTACTAACATCTGGGCCTGGACCCACCGGGATGAGAAGCGGCTGGAGCAGAAGGGTGGACAGTGGCAGGCGATCCTGGATGGCTATCATGATTTCTGGCGCAACTATCATGATGATCATATCGCGGCCGAGCTATCTATCAGCCAGGCGCTGGCGGCGGCTCGGGAAACCAAAGAGCTGAAATGGGAACTGCTGCTGCGCCACTGGCGCTTGCAGCTGTGGTTGAGCCAGAGTCAGGTTAAGCGCGCATTGCCGGAGGCGGTGGATCTGCTGTCCCTGGCGACCGATACACGTGTGCGCGAGGTGCCGCAGCGTATCTGTGCCTATCACGATATTGTCGAGTGCTATATCTCGATGGATGCGGCCGGCTACTATCAGGAGATCGTGGACAACTCGCAGGATGTGCTCTCGCAGCTCCCTCAGCGCCATCCCTGCGCGACCTGTGCCCGCTCCAATCTCGCCAGGGCCGCCGCGGCCTCCCACCGTAGCGAAGAGGCTGAACACTGGATCAACCAGACCAAAGCGGCCCTCTCCGAGAGACGCCATCCGGGTCTGGTGATCGGCTTCGCGGAGAAGTATGCCCTGCTCGGCAAATGGGATGAGGCCGAGCAGAATTATCTTGAGGCGCGCAATCTGGCCAATACCAACAAACAAGCCAACTATTATCTGGATGCCACGCTTGGATTGATCCATGTCTACATTGCCCGCAAAGAGTATCACCGGGCATTCGAGACCCTGAACCAGGCTCGCCAGTTGCTGAAGTCCTATGGTGGTAGTGCTTCGATGGCTCGCCTGCTTGATGTTGAGGGCCGATTTATCGCGGCGGCGGCCGAGGATAAAGATGAGGCCTTGAACTTCCTGACGCGTGCCGCGCGCTTCTACCTGGATCTAGGCTGTTACCGTGACGCGGCCGATACCGCTCTATACGCCGCTGAAGTGGCCCGCGAACACAACCTGTCGTCCCTGCCTGAGGAGACCCTTGAGCTGGCAGCCAGGGCCGTGGGCCAGCTCCCTCGCACGTCCCAGGATCTCTATCAGCGGTTGGCGGCCTTTGATGTACAGCCGCTATCAGCGGAGGATCTGAATTCCGACGATCTGGCAACGCTCTCGGCCGAGGAGGTGGACAAAAAAGAGTTGGCCGAGATGGAGCAACTGCTACAGGTACATATTGCGCGCCAGCATTTTAGCGATACCTGTGTTGCGCTCTTCCGCATTGGTCGCTGGTACGGCAATCATGACCAGATGCGTGCCGCCATCGACTATCTACTGCTGAGCGCGGCCATCGAGCGACTCCTCAAGCTCTCCATGAACGAACGCGAAGAGGCCTTGAACATTCTGCAGAACCTGCATAAAAATCTTCCCGATGGCGCGGTGGCTGCGGCCCTGAGTGCCAGTGAGGACGGCCCGCCCTCCTGGCTGGCTCCCCTGCTGGCTGACGTCTCACTGGACCGCTGGCAGTGGATTATACGCGCATTACGTGCAGAGATCGCCGGCGAGCCTGTAGTCGAGCCCGAGCCCGAAAGCAACCAATCGGGACAGGACTTCTACAGCTGGCTCAATCACAGTGGTGGTATGACCGGACTAATTATGCGTTTCCGCGACAAAATCACGCCCGAGGAGTGCGAGCAATGGGCACACACCATGGATGAAAGCGCCGTCGCGATGGATGCGCATATAGACAAAATGGAACAGGAGAATCCTGAACTGGCTGGCCATGATCGTGGGCCTATCGCGATCATGCGTGGCTTTGCGGCCCTGGCCCGTGGCACCAGCCTTGCGGAGGTCGAGGCCATGGTGCCAGAGCCCTATACCCCGATCATGAGCCAGACCGCTGAATTGGCCGTGACACCTGTCTGGTTCCATCCCGGTGCCTCACCAATCGACTTCCTCGTCGAGCAGATGGCCCAGAAAGCCGTACTCGCCCTGCAACGCCATGACCCAACCCGCCCGCAGCGCCTCGCCAACCTCGCCCTGCGCTACAAAATGATGAACTTCGACCTGCGCCAGCACGAATCCCTGGTCCCCATCGCCAATTTCCTCGACGCCCTCAGCGCCCTGATCCTGGCCAATGGCAAAGAACTTCCCCAGCTCGACCAGCCCCTCGAAGCCCCCTTCGACGCCGTCCTGGCCGCCGTCTACCAATCCAGCCAGGCTACCACCTCCCCCGAACAAGTCTGACCAGACCACCCAACCCGAGGCAGCTCTAGAGCTGCCTCGGCCCCCACCCAAGTTGAAATAAAAGCGCGTAACGGCAGGTCTTGCACCTGCAACCTGTTCACGTACAACCATGCACACGCAGCACGCAACACGCACCTGATCTCTTCGCCGTTAAACGATCATATGTTTAGAGAACATTTCTTACGTGAACAGGTCGCAGGTGCAAGACCTGCCGCTACGTTGTGTTATTCGCCAACTAATGCCTGACCGAAACGTATGGCACGCAAGGACAGCATGGTCACTCAGCAACGTGTAAGCACGGTGGTGATCCGATTCGTACGGGCACAGTTCTAGATGGCCAAACCTTCCCCATCACTTCCGTACATCCACCATGATTCGTGTAGGCGCCACAGCACTGCGAGTCTTTCTGATCCCCTGGCCCACATCAACTCAGCAGTGCGGCCTCGCGTGTGGCGCCCACTCCACGTACGCTCGGCCGGCTCATCGCACCACTCCACGTATGAGACGCCAGCTAATCATCTCTTACCCCTTCAGGCAACACTCTGCTTAAGCGAAACATACCATCGACGGTCCATAGGCTATAAGAAACAGCATCAGGAGCTTCAGTCAGCGATCGCTTGATAGGTCATAGCCAGGAAATCCTCTCCGACCTGCGTATAGAACGGATTTGCTCCCAGGATCTGAGGTAGGAGCGTTGCCACCATATCCTCCTGGGGATCTACTATCCAGGTCGTGCCAAATGCGCCCGGCCAGTAAAAGGATCCGACGCTCGGGCCCAGGCCAATCCGTCTGGTTCTGACTGCAACGCCATAACCAAATCCCCAGTTGTTCCACATAGCGGACCGATCAGCGTCATAGCGCTCAAAGTTCCCAATTGGATAGCCGTGTTGTTCTGGCGTCAGGTAATCAGTTGTCATGGCCTCCACGGTCTTACGTGAGAGTACACGAATGCCATTTAGTTCGCCCTTATTGAGCAACATCCGCCCGAAGCATTGAAAATCGTCGACGGTCGAAACGAGCCCACCTCCTCCAGATTGAAAGAGCGGTGGCTCAGCCCAGCCTGTGCTATGTGCGTGATCCCGTATAGTAAGTCCTCCCTCAGGTGCAGGCGCGTAAAGAGTTGCCAGCCGATTACGTTTTTCTGGGACGACTGAGAAGCTCGTATCCACCATCCCGAGCGGATTAAAAATGCGCTCACGCAAAAACGTTTCCAGCGACTGGCCCGTAATCCGTGTAATCAATACCCCCAGGATCTCAGCAGGCACATGGTAAAGCCAGCGCGTTCCTGGTTCATAGAGTAAGGGAAATTCGCCTATGCGCGCCATCCATTCATCAGGAGTCAGATGCTCAAGATCTGGAACCTGCAGCGCATCTGCGACTGGACCGGTCGTTAAGGAAAATATACGAGCACTTAAACTGGATTTTCCCCAGCCAAGGCCCATACGATATGTCAGCAGATCATGCAAGGTAATTGCGCGCGGCGAGGGATAGACATCTTCAGGTGAGCCATCCGGGTCGCGCATTACCATCCGCCTGGCCAGCTCGGGCAGCCAGGCATCCACCGGATCATAGAGCCGAATCTTGCCCTCTTCCACCAGCGTCAAGACAGCGGCCGCCACCACCGGCTTGGTCATTGACGCGATCCGAAAAATCGTATCGCGCCTCATCGGAAGCTGCCCCTCTTGATCCTGCCAGCCCACAGTCTCGACATGAGCCTCCTCACCGTGTCGATGAATCAGCGCAACCATTCCCGCCATTTCGCCACGCACAACAAAACCTTGTAAAATCCTGCTCAGGCGCCCCAACCGCTCCTGTGAAAATCCACCGCGTTCACTGGTATGTATCTTATTCATAAAGTCACCTTCACAATAGCATACTTTTCTTTTAAAGAAGAGAGGATCTCTCTCATGACGAAAAAAGTTTAGCACAGCACCAGTGACAACAGTATGTCAGCAGTGAAATCTTCTTTGCCCACTCACAGTTTTACGCTCATAAAGACAGGAGAAGGAAAATTACCCTTACCCTTTAACCGAAAATGATTGGGCGACAATCCCTGCTGCTACGTGAGAGGCATTGGGCCTCCTCGGTGTACCAATGGATTATTTATCGAGTATTATTTTTCCCGAACGCCACTGATCCATCATTCGTTTTATGGATGCTACATACGCTTGCTTCTTGTCTGGTGTATCTGCGAGTGGGCCAGAGAACTTTTCTGTAATCGTTTCTATCGTTGTTTTGTGCAGTGTATCAACATAATATTCAAATACAACATACAGGTCTTTAATACTTGCATCCCAGGTATAGTAAGTTGCGTAGTGATTAACACAATGAGTACCCTGGTAACAACCTATCGTCGTCAATGAATGGGTCTGACGAGCATGGTCCGTGGTACCTAATGTTGTCTCTTGCATTGCGATCGCAAGCACAAAAGCAGGATCAATTTTATACTCCTTCCCTAAACTATAGAAAAGTTGCCCCTTGCCTGCGAGTGGCGAGTGATAAGCCCTAAGGATAGTGTCAATCTGCTGAACGGTGAGCGTTGGCTGCCTGACTACTGTATCGGGAAGGGGTTGGGGGTCTTTACCCGATGTACTGGTTCCTCCTACTTGAGAATGACTTCCCACCTGAATGCTTTCGTTATGTGGCAAGAAAGTCAGGCTACCGAGCATAAGTATAACGAGTATGATCAAACTTATACCCAGAGACGTAAAACTACCTTTGAGCGGTTGCGCTTTCTGGATATTTCCCGGTAACAAATGTAAGGCTTCTTCCGAGGTCTTTCCCCAGATTTCGTTTGATCTGCTTTGCGTAACGGGAATACGTATCCCTTCCTCAGCGAAGTGCTCACTGGCAACCGTCGCGCGTATGCGTTTGGTGAGCAGGTCATATTGGCTACGCTTATTAGCGCAGTTATTGCAGATGGTCAGGTGTGCTTCAAGGGCAGCGTGCTCCTGGGGAGTATAATCATAAGGATGAAGGGCGGCTAGCTTTTCTTCCCAACGCTGGCATGGAGTGAGACGATGCTTCATAAGTTTTACCTTTTACTTTCTTATTTTTGCTCAAGGTTCAGGTATGCTTCCTGCAATATTTTTAAACCCCGATGTACAAAGGTACTTGTACTCTTTTCCTTGATTGAGAGCAAATCGGCTATTTGCTTCTGGGGCATGCCGTGGATAACCTGGAGAATCACGCTGGCACGATAGCGTGGCGGTACCGTAGCGAGGGCCTGACTGAGCAAGATCCGCTCTTCTACAGATTTCTCAAAGCCTTTTGTGTTTTCTTCTTTGGGTGCATGATCTAACCACTCATGCCACGGGAGCCAGTGTAATATCTTTTCTCGGCGCAGATAATTAAGTGCTAGACGACGTGCGATACTATACAACCAGCTATCAAATTTGGCGGGATCACGTAGAGTTGGAAACTCCTGCCATACACGCAGGAATGTTTCCTGCGTCAGGTCGTATCCTACCTCTTTATTCGTGACCATATAGGTTAAAAAAAGGCGAATCTGCGTATAGCGCATCTGTACAAGCTGTTCAAAGGCAGTTCCATCACCTTCTTTTACCCGAACAATAAGAGCAGAGAGCTGTTCAGACTCTGCGACTGACTCAAAATCTGCATCATTGCCTGCAGTCGCATGGATCATAGGGCAACTCCTGACGTATAATTATGCTTTGTCTCCATAAACATAGGTATCCTTCCAATATATGTTCTATAGAAAGGACACTTGAACAGAGGAAAAGCAAACAGCAACATGCGGCGAACCCGAGCATGGAGAGAAGAAAGGTTATTTCCATTGTATATTTACGCTAAATCGTGGATAATAGACGTGAAAATAGCTACTGCAGGAGAGAAGGAAAACCCTACACTATGATCATTTTAATTAATGGCTCATTTGCGTGCGGTAAGTCCACGACGGCCCAATTACTTGTCGAGCGTCTATACCATAGCATGCTCTACGATCCAGAGTTGGTCGGAGCCAGCCTGGCCGCTATCGTCAAACCGGTCGAGACCTTCAGCGATTTCCAGGACCTGACCGCGTGGCGTCCCCTGGTCATAGAAACGGCCCGCGTCCTCAAGCAGGTCTATGGACGGACCCTCATCATCCCTATAGCTCTATGGCACCGTCCATACCTTGAGGAGATCACGACCGGCCTGCGCCAGCTTGATCCCAACCTCTACCACTTCTGCCTGACTGCACGCAAAGAAACACTCCTTAATCGGCTGGCACAACGTCAACATGAACACACCGAACAGGCCCTGGCCTGGATTCAAGAGCGCATCGACCGTTGCGTGCTCGCCTTCGACGCTCCCGGCTTCGATGTCCAGATTCCCACCGATGACAAACAGCCAGCCGAGATCGTGACAGAAATCCTTACCCACATCAATAACTCACCACTATAAGCGACTTTTATAGTAGAACCAGAACAGAGCGAACTGACAACGCGAGGGCGTTCCTGCATAATAACGCCCTTCTTTATATCCTCGCCCTACAGTGTAAGCGTGACTTCCCGATTTCCGACAGCTGGACTGCTAACACACACAGAACCATGCATACGCACACGCTCCTCCTGCTCATAGTAGCGCCGTAGTTCCTCGAAGGATGTGTCACTGTTCAGGGTCAGGTCGGCAATGGTATCGAGCAATTGAGCATCTTCACCACTGATGTCATTGCTCCGCAGCATACCCCACGCGTCCCAACACAGCATCTCAGCCCGGTTAAGGGCCGCCAGGTCCTGCACCAACTTGTCGCGTACCAACCACCAGCCACGGATCTCTTTAACCTCAGGATGTATACCAAAGTTATCTGGATCTGCCTCACCCGCGCGACAGCGTCGCCAGGCCTCGCCGCCTGTCAAGAATCGTCCTCGCGGCATATCCTGTACATCGAAGTCGATCCCATTGCTCTCGATCAGGAGCGCATCCATCTGGGGATCAACCATGTGCCAGCGCCTTTCACCCTGATGCCAGTATTCCACCACCACGTGATCAACATAGAAACCAGGTCCCAGATCGATATAGCTCGCAAAACCCATGCGAATACGTGCGGGAATCCCCTGATAGCGCAACATAGAGCAGAGTAGCGTCGAGAAGTCACGACAACAGCCTACGAGCCGCTGCTGCGCTGCTCTGGCCTCGCTCAGAGGACGTGGGTCCAGTTCAATAATGCGCTCCAACATGCGCTCGACGTAACGCGTATCAATCTCGCGTTCACGCTCCGCCGTTATCTGGCAACCATACAGGTCACCCGTAAGATAGTGGATAATCAGACCTCGAACGATCTTGCATAGGGCCTCGACACTCCGGGGGAGGTCCGTAAAGAGAACTGCTTGCTTGTCAGGTCGGGTGATCGCGCTTTGCTCACGGTAGAATGCCAGAATCTTGTCTTCCATATCGCTCGCTCCTTCTTTAGCTTTGCCACAAAGTCATCATTATGCTTCATCGCTCAGCATGTTTTACTGCCAAAAGTATAGAACAAGGAACCTGACATCTATTGTCAGGTTCTTCCCAGACCTTTCCAGATTAAGGGCTATCTCGAACAATAGATGTCAGAAATTTTATGCTATACTAAACGATAGCTATATATGTTTTCAGGTGCAAAAAATCATGGAGGGAAACATTGCGAGCAGATCGGCTTCTCTCTCTTCTCCTGCTCTTACAGAACAGGGGACGCATGACCGCGCGGGCATTGGCGGAGCAACTGGAGGTTTCCGAACGCACTATCTACCGCGACATCGAGGCCCTCAGTTTTGCGGGCATACCGCTCTACACCGAACGTGGTCCGGGCGGTGGCTGTGAATTGCTTGATGGCTACCAGACCAGACTAACCGGGCTCACTACACCAGAGGTACGTGCACTCTTCCTGCTGGGCACATCGACGCCCCTGGCCGACCTCGGACTGGGCCAGGCACTCGAAAATGCGCTTCTCAAGCTCTCCGCCGCGCTTCCTGCCGCTTCACGCGCAAATGCCAGGCAGGTACGCCAGCGTATCCACATGGATACAACCCAACCCACACCTTCCAGGCCCATAAGCTCAAACCTGGAGCTTATTCAGCAAGCGATCTGGCACGATTACACCCTGCGCCTGCGCCTGACCGGCAACGGGCATCACAAACTCATCGACCCATATGGACTTGTCTCCCAACACGGGAACTGGTATCTGGTCGGAGCAAGCGCAGGGATGATGCAAGTAATACGTGTAACCTCTATTCAAACAACCGAGTTAACTGATCAACCCTTCTCGTGCCCCACAGAATTCAACCTTGCCACCTATTGGGCAGAGCATGTTTCAATGACCACCCACTCCACAGCTAACGGCCGGCTACTAAAAAAAGCCAAAATGCCAGTCGCATTGCCCACGTATACGCCTCCATCGAGAGGTGTTCAGCATACAGTTCTCGCCCACAATAAAAAAAAGAATTTTTGCAGTGCACATGTTTTAACATCGCTTCTAATCCTCCCACCCTCTCCAAAGGACCAGTGTGTCTGTGCTTAAAATTCATACATCTTCTCAACCAGCCTGAAACTGGGCAGCCTTGACAGCGCTATAAAGCATAGTGTATAACTGACCTATCGGTAGGTTAGTTTTTTCGTAGTAAGCGAGGCGCATGAATAGGAAGCACGATGGGAGGAATACGAATACACAGGAGCGTATTCTTGCGGTGGCGGAGAACCTGTACCTTGCGGGCGGCTATGAACATATCAATCTCCAGTCCATTGCCCATGCATTGGAGATCAGCAAGCCGGCTCTATTCTACCATTTCAAGAGCAAGCGAGAACTGTTTTTTGTGATGCTCATCCGTATG
This sequence comes from Dictyobacter alpinus, assembly GCF_003967575.1. Classification (NCBI taxonomy): domain Bacteria; kingdom Bacillati; phylum Chloroflexota; class Ktedonobacteria; order Ktedonobacterales; family Dictyobacteraceae; genus Dictyobacter; species Dictyobacter alpinus. The sequence goes on along the minus strand of NZ_BIFT01000001.1, from coordinate 5,509,788 downwards.
CTGGAAAGTCTACAGCAAGCACTGGAAGAGGCGGTGGACCAGGACCAATTCTCAACCCAGGAGAAACTTGAGCGGCTAATGGAGGCGATTCAACGGCAACCTGCATTCGATGTCACGCGTTTCGCCCAAGAGGAGATGCACCTGTTAACTCCCTCAGAACAACAAGAGGTCATGCAGGCGGCAGAACTCTCGCTCTTTGCTCCTGTAGAAAGGGTATTTCGCGAGGGTATTGAGCGCGGTACCCTGCGTACTCATGATACCCGACTGGCGTGTCTACTGTTTTTGAATATCTGTGTCCCTCTTTCCCATGAGAGGAGTCCATTACAGCTACAAGTACAAACCGGCAAACGTCGGGAGATGCTGGAGATGTTTCTCTATGGCCTTGCCTCTGCGCCACGGCCATTGTAAGCACTTTTTTTTCGTCAAGAAACTGACCTATCGATAAGTAAATAATACCTTTCGCGCAGCTTTCTCCTGCCTACAGCAAGTCTTGAGTAGCATACGTTATATCGTCGATTTTGACTACGATCAGATTGGAGGAGATCAATGATTCCGAATATGTGGTACGCGGTACTGGAGTCCAGCGAGGTGAAGCCTGGCAAGCCCTATGCCTTTACTCGCTTGAATGAGGACCTGGTATTCTGGCGTGACAAAGCGAACAAGATCGTGGTGATGCGGGATCGCTGCCCTCATCGCCGCAGTAAGCTTAGTCCGGGAAAAATAGTTGATGGTAATATTCAGTGCCATTTCCACGGCTTCCAGTATGACCGTAACGGTGAGTGCCAGTTGATTCCCGCCAACGGCCGTACAGGCCCCCGCCCGAAGGTGTTCCAGTGTACGACCTATCCCTCGCAAGAAGCGCATGGTTTCATCTGGGCCTGGTATGGGGAGCCCCGCAAGGAGTATCCTCCGCTGCCCTTCTTCGATGATCTGGATGGCTTTGTCTATTCAACGGCCCAGAAGTTATGGGATGTACACTACACGCGCGCTATCGAGGGAGCATTAGACGTCTCACATCTACCATTTGTGCATGCCAAAACGATCGGCCGCGGCGGCCAGACCCTCGTCAATGGCCCATATACAACCCTGGAAGACAATAAAATACGTGTCTGGGTTAGCAATCAGCCAGACCAGGGATTGCCGGCCATAAAGCCAACCCAGGTACCGCCACCAGAGGGTCCAGCCGGACTCTGGTTCAATTTCCCCAATGTATGGCAACTCTATCTGGGCAAGGATATCAGAAACGTGCTGATCTTCGCTCCGGTTGACGATGACCATGTAATGATCTATCTGCGCGCCTACCAGAACAAGCTGAAATTGCCGCTCCTAGGAAAGGGACTCACATTCCTCACCAATCTAGCTAATAAGTATATTCTCAACGAGGACTACGCCATCACCCGCACGCAGCACCCAAAGAAAGCCAGCCTCAACATCGGCGAACACTTTATTCCCGGCGATCGCCCCATCGCACTCTACCTGCGTCAACGCCGCGACCTGATTCTAGCAGCAACCGGCGAGAATCCCATCGAAGATGCCCAGGAACAACAAGTAGAAGAAAGCCTAACGTAACGGCAGGTCTTGTCCCTGCTACCCGTTCACGTACTTCACGCCGCTTAAACATATATCTTCCATCCATCCAGATTCAAGTGGATCTGGATGGATGGACATAGCCAGCAAAACCTTCCCCCCTCACTCAAGCACCCCAACCATGATTCGTGTAGGCGCCACAGCACTGCAAGTCGTTCATGCACGTTGGCCCACATAAACTCAGCAGTGCGGCCTCGCGTGTGGCGCCCACTCGACGTACGCTTCGCCACGCCATAGAGTAGGATTTATCACTCTTCCCCCTTTAACCAAAATTTATTGGGCCTGTAATAGACAATTATAACAATCAAAGATAGAATTTTGACCTATTTGCGCTACTTAATAAAAAAAATTATACAGAAGCATCTATACCAGAAAGTTTGTTAGCATATATAAAATTATTCAGGCACATCTATACAGAATATGCTATAATGATCCAAAATTCAACTCGACTGGAGAGAACTATGCAATATTATCCTCCACAACAACCTCCACATCACTCGCCATCGGAGGTTTACATGCCACAATATCCATGGGCCATGCCAGGCCAGGAAATCATTGTATATCCCAATCGCGCACAAGCAATTGGACGCACAATTATTAGCGGAATTGCCTTAGTCGCGGCGCTGATGCTGCTCATTGTATACATACTTTTCATTCTGGTCATTGGTACTACACATTCAATCAATTATATTTTCCCAATACTCTTATACCTGGTTCTCATGCTCCCTCTCATTGTATTTGTTAGCTGGGCCACCTGGAATATGGCTCAACTCTTTCTCAACCCCACCCCACTCCTGATCATCAATCGCCAGGGTATCACCACCGGCAAGACGCCCACGCTTAGCGGCTTCTTTATTCCATGGCACGAGATTGAAGCCATTCATACATCCACCTTTCTATACAAATACCTCTGCATTCGTCCGAAGGACCCCAAACAATTCCTGCAACGTTTTAGTCTTCTGGAACGCCTGAACCGACAAAGCAATACTCTGTTTGGAATACCACCATTGATCATTCCCCAGGTGTTCCTGGACAGAAGTGCCGCAGAAATACTGTACCAGATGCAATTTACCCATGCCCGCGAATTGTACGAACACCATATCCGACTTTACCCATAAACGAGTCGTAACGGCAGCCTTCATGGCAGCGCACTTCCCCTCACAAGCACAGCCCGCTTCACAATAAACTACCTGCCCCTGTGTCTATGCGGCATGTGCATAGATACAGGGGCAGGCGGGCGGAGATGGTCTGTTTTTTCGGTTCTACGAATAGCTCTAGACAGGCAGTTCTTCCGGCTCAAGGATTGGCAGTAGTTCGCCATGGACCCCTTCGCCTTTATCGGCAAGGCCGTTTTCGATATGATGCTTACGCACCTGGAGCAGGATCAGGCCGCAAACCAGGACGATGGCACCCAGCACATAGGGCATGGATGGTCCAACGTTTTTGGTGAGCAGACCGGCCAACCATGGCGCGAAGGCGGCTCCGGCCCAGCGCAAGAAGTTGTAGGCACCGGACGAGATTGAGCGTGTAAAAGGCGAGACCTCGATAGCCAGTGAAGTGAAGAGGGCGTTATTTAATCCACATAAGATACCAGAGATGATGATTAAAACAGTAGCCACCGGAGCATTATAGATAAAGGCGATCAACAAAAAGTCGATGACCAGTAACACGCTATTGCCCAGGATCAACGGTACGGGTGCGATGCGTTTGCGCATGAACTCTACCAGGAAGACTGAGGATAGACCAACCAGTACGCCCCAGGCGAAGAAGATCAAGCCGAGCTGCAATGCGCCCAGGTTTAAGAATAGTGGCGAATAGGCCAGGATGGTGAAGAAACAGATTGCACAAATAGGAGAAAGACAACGACCAGACTCAATTTCGTAGCTTGTATGAGCTTGTGTTTTTAGTATACAATGATCATGATGATATGTTCAATATATAATAAATCTATCGGTGAGACGAATTATGTATAGCCAGAAGATCGAGCTACGTCACTTACGCTATTTTGTGGTGGTGGCTGAGGAACTGAACTTTAGCCGCGCGGCCGAACGGTTGCAGATGGCGCAGCCGCCGCTGAGTCAGCAGATCCGCCAGTTGGAACAGGAGTTGGGAGTCCAATTGCTGGAGCGCAATAAGCATTCAGTGCAGCTTACCGAGGCTGGCAAGGTCTTTCTGGCCGATGCACAGCGGCTTCTCCAACAAGTTGAGCAAGCGATTACCAATGTACAGCAGGCACAACGTGGTCAGGTAGGACAGTTGAAGATCGGCTTTATCGCTACGGCGGCCGATAGCATCGTGCCTGAGGTGCTCAAAGTCTATCGTGCTCGCTATCCCCGGGTCAATGTTAGCCTGCGCGAAATGTTGGGCAGAGATCAGCTACAGGCCCTCAAGGATCATGAGCTCCATGTGGGATTTCTGGTGCCTCCGGGTGCGTCTGGCATGCAGCCACAGATTAGTATGGAGATTGTGCAGCGTAATCCACTGGTCGCGGTACTACCGGAAAATCACGCGCTGGCCGGCAAACAGAGTCTGGCTGTGAATGAGTTGGCCGAGGAGCCATTCATTCTGTATCCCCATACCTCCTCCAGCGTTTTCCACGATCTCATCGTGGGCGAATGCAACCGGGCCGGCTTTACGCCTATTGTGGCCCAGGAGGTCTCCGAGATACGAACCTTACTCGGACTGGTGGCCGCCGGTCTGGGCGTCTCGCTCATTCCGTCTACGGTAACCTTATTTCGTCCGCAGGGCATCGTCTATCTTCCGCTCCGCGATAGCACCACTGACTACACGATTGCTATGACCTGGCAGCACAACGATAGCTCGTCGCTCGTACAAGAATTTCTGGCCGTGGCCCGCGAGGTGATCAAACAGCTACAGGACCGTGAGTCTTGATGGAGTGCGGCTATCTTGCTTCTTTAGTGGATACGCGGAATAGGACTAGGGAGCTGTCCAGATGTGGACGCTCTGGTCTTCTCCGGCAGAGGCGATGCTACGACCATCGGGTGACCAGGCCAACGCGATGACATTATTGCGATGGCCTTGATAGGTATAAATAGGTTTGCCGCTGGCAGCCACCCAGATCTGAACGGTTTGGTCGTCTCCTGCGGAGGCAATATAGGCTCCATCTGGCGACCAGGCTAGCGCGATGATGCTATCTTGATGACCATGATAGCGAAGAAACGTCCAGGCGGTTGAGGCGCGCCAGATACGCACAATGCAGTCCTCGCCCGCAGAAGCAATGGTCTCACCGTCCGGCGACCAGGCCAGCGCCCAGACGCGCTTGTCGTGCTCGCGATATTCCTGGATGCGGTGACCATCGACCGTATCACAGATAGTCACGATCTCTGGCGCGCTCTGATAGGCCAGATAGTTATCTTCCGGGGACCAGGCCAGTGCCCAGACGGTGCCGGCACTCCCCTTACAGCGAAAAATAGGCTTCCAGTCCTGCGTGCTAATCACATGCATACTGTGATCACCGCTGCTAGAGGCCAGAGAATCCCCTGTGGGTGACCAGTTGATGCACCAGACCGCGTTACGATGCCCGGAATAGGTTACTAGATGCCGACCAGTGGTCGCCTCCCAGATCCGGACGGTCTTATCGGCTCCCCCAGAAGCAATGGTGGTGCCATCTGGCGACCAGGCTACCGTGGCTACTTCTTCGGTATGGCCCTGATAGAGTACCCGCCGATGACCGCTACTGGCGGACCAGATCTGGACGCTGCGGTCATCGCTGGCGGAGGCGATCCACTGGCTGTCAGGCGACCAGGCTAGCGAGGAGATAGCATCCTTGTGCTGGCGATAAACACACAGCACCTGGCCCATCCCGGTGTGCGGGACACCCTCATAGGCCTCGACCGTATGGGTGGTTTGCTGCGATTGCAGGGTTGACCATGGCGGCGGCGGCGGCGTAAGCGCGGCCTCAACGCTATAGGGAATAGAATTCCCGCTGCCGGCGGCCTGCGTCAAAGCCTGGACAAAGTCAAGTACACGCGGGAAGCGCTGGTAGGGATCTTTATGTAGCGCACGCATCACGACCTGCTCTAGAGCCGGGTCGACATCGGGAATGAACTGGCGCAGCGGAGCAGGCGGGATCAGCAGTTGCTGGGTCGCGATCTCCGTAAAGGAACCTTGAAATGGTCGCGCACCGCTTAACCACTCATAGGCTACAATCCCCAGCGCATATTGATCGCTGGCCGCTCGTGGCTTTCCCTGGATCTGCTCGGGAGCCATATAGGTAATCGTTCCGGCCATATCCTGCTGACTCTGGTGGCGCGAACTTTGCGCGATCAAGGCAATACCAAAATCTCCTAGCACAACCTCATTGGTCCTGCTGAGGAGCATATTCTCTGGCTTGACATCGCGATGAATCACCTTCTCGTCGTGGGCATATTGGAGTGCCTTCCCAACCTGCTGCACATACGCCGCTACGGCAGAGGCCGCCAGCCTGCTGCCGCGAGCATGCCGCTCACGCAAATTTCCATTAGGGGCATAATCCATGACCAGAAAAGGATTTTTCTCCTCAACGTCAAACTCCAGCACCCGTACAATATTGGGATGGAGCAGATGGGCAATCGTCCTGGCCTCCTGGCGAAACTGCTCTATATCGCCCCGCGCCAGCTGCGTATTCAGAATCTTAATCGCCGCCTGTGTCCCTAGATGGACATGCTCACCAAGATAGACATCCGCGAAACCGCCCTCACCTAGAAAACGCACCAGGCGATAATTGCCAAACTGCTCTCCAACACGATCCATCGTGCTCACCATCCTCAAATACAAAACCAATAGATAGCTATGAAGTGCATGCAAAATTTGCCATAAACGATATGAGTCTGCAAAATACACACACGCAAATATATCGGCATTATATCACACCACTGTAGATTCGACCCCTACGGTTCATCGATCATTCTTCCCATTTTAGTAGGCTCATTGCATCTATACTGGCAACAGAGGAGTACTATTTTTAGAGCCCTCTGAGCATGTCATCTTGCTTACCGGCCACATATCTGATGAGTATAAGGATAAAGAACCGCTTTCTCGCTCGTTTTAATAATCGTACTTTTTACATAGAAAGATATATACATGACAACCAGCACATCAAATCCCCAGCGCCTCTACCTGATGCAAGTAGCAACCATGATCATAGGCCCGCTCGAAGTACCGGTGCCCTGCTATCTGATCCAGACCAACAACGGCAAGAACATCTTGATTGATAGCGGTCTGCCCCCCGCTGCTCAACTGCCTGAGAGTGGGGCGAACCAGCAACGCATAGAATATAAGAAAAACGTTATTGAACAATTGGCCATGATTGGTGTGCAGCCTGATGATATCGATATCCTGATCTGCACACACTACGACCTGGATCATGCCGGAAACAATAGTGCCTTCCCGAAGGCTCAACTTGTCACCCAACGCATGCAACACGAGGTCGCCCTGGCCGGTCATCCACGCTTCATCTCCACACGCTCCCAATGGGACCTGCCCGCGACCCGCTACCAGTTGATCGATGGCGACCTGGAACTCCTGCCCGGCATCGACCTCATCGAGACCAGCGGACACGTGCCCGGCCACCAGGCGATCCTCGTACACCTGCCCGAAACTGGACCAGTTCTCCTGGCCATCGATGCCGTTGCCATGCAGGCCCACTTCAATCCTGATCGCGCCGTTGGCCCCATGGATCTCGACGGAGCCAGCACTATTGCCAGCACGCACAAACTCCTGGAACTGGTCGAGAAGAAACACGTCAACCTGGTCATCTTCGGCCATGACGGCCCACAATGGTCCACACTCAAACAACTCCCCGAATATTTCGCGTAAGAAAGAGCCTCACACCTACGTAACGGCAGGGCTTGTCCCTGCTACCTGTTCACATATGATATGTCGCTTGAACACGTTTCCTTGAGGCTGGAGGATCCAGGCCATCCAGCCCCTGATCGTACGTCGTACCGGTTACTGGTCGCAAGGACACGCCCTGCCGTCACACCAGGGGAGCCGCATCTACGGTTCATAATGCTTGAAGATCAAGCAGGCATTATGACCACCAAATCCCATAGAGTTGGACATCACGATGTTCACGGGCGCGTGGCGCGCCTGGTTGGGTACATAATCAAGATCGCACTCGGGATCTGGCCGCTGCAGATTGATGGTCGGTGGAATAATGCCGGTCTGCAACGCCATGATCGAGATGATGGCTTCCACAGCTCCAGCCGCGCCTAGCGTATGACCGGTCATAGATTTGGTGGAGCTAACGGCCAGCTTATAAGCATGATCGCCAAAGCAGGTCTTGATGGCCTGGGTCTCGGTACTATCATTGGGTTGAGTAGAGGTGCCATGGGCGTTGATATAGTCGATCTGCTCGGGCTGTAAGTTAGCTTTGCGCAGGGCACGGCGCATCGCTCGCACCAATCCTTCACCACCAGGAGCTGGACTGGTGATATGGCTGGCGTCGGCCGTGGTGCCATAACCAATCAGTTCGGCCAGGATGGTGGCTCCACGGGCCCGGGCGAATTCCAAATCTTCGAGGATCAACATGCCCGAGGCCTCGCCCATCACAAAACCATCGCGATCAAGGGAGAAGGGGCGACTGGCCCCCTGAGGATCCTGGTTGCGCCGCGAGAGGGTCTTCATTTTATCGAAGGCGGCCATGGCAATGGGAGTCACGGCCTTCTCTGAACCACCGGCAATCATAGCTTTCGCATCACCACGGCGAATGGTCTCCCAGGCCTCACCAATCGAGTTGGAACTGGTCGCGCAAGCCGAAACCGTTGCCCAGTTCGGTCCTTTAGCCCCTGTGAGAATGGACACGATGCCGGGCGCACCATCAACAATCATCATATTAATGAAGAAGGGACTGATACGATCCGGACCTTTCTCGTGCAGTACCTTGAATTGATCGTGCAGGGTTACCAGCCCACCAATGCCACTACCAATATACACACCAATATCATCAGCATTGTCCGCATTGATAGTCAGACCTGCCTGTGCCAGCGCCTGCTTTGTGGTCGCAATCGCCAGTTGTTCATAGGGATCGTTGCGCCGCGCCTCTTTCCGATCCATATAGAGTTGGGGCTCAAATTGTTTGATTTCAGCGGCAAAATGCACGCCAAAATCGCTGGTATCATAGGCAGTAATCTCACCCACTCCCGATCGGCCCTGTGTCAGCGCTTCCCAGGTGCTCGCCAGATCATTTCCCAACGCTGTAATCAATCCCATTCCGGTTACAACCACACGAGACATAACACTATTCCTCCCTTTACATAAAAGCTTATTTTCCAGCTCACACGACAAAATATACCTGCTTACCCTTACGGAAAGTAGTATATAATTGCGCTTTACATTGTGTCCAATATATCGTATCGTATGGAATTCATAACGTAGAGCATATGGAAGGCGAGAAATAAGATGGAGCTTCTACAACTAAAGTATTTCCGGACCGTGGCCCGTCTGCAACATATGACCCGAGCGGCCGAGGAGTTGGGGATCGCGCAACCTGCGTTGAGTCAGACTATTGCTCGTCTGGAGGCTGAACTGGGCGTGCCTTTATTTGAGCGTACGGGCCGAGGAATCCGTTTAAATCACTATGGTAAAGCCTATATACAACATGTAGAGCGCATCTTCCTGGAGTTAGAGCAAGGCCAACGCGAACTGGCTAGTATTTCGGGTGGGACACAGGGACAGGTTGAGCTAGCATTAAGTGTAGCAACCCATCTGCTACCGGATATCCTGGGGACGTTTCGCCTGGAATATCCTTCTATCCGTTTTCGGCTCTCACAACATGATGTGACGACAATGGCACAACAGCTTCAAAGGGGGGCATATGATCTCTGCATTACCTCACCTCCCATTCAGCAAGCAGACATCGAGAGCATCGTCCTGCTGACGGAAGATATTCGCCTGGCGCTCCCCGCATGGCATCCACTGGCACATCGCTCGCAGATCGCGCTCCACGAGGTGGCGGACGAAGCTTTTATCTGCTTAAAACCCGAATACAGCCTGCGCCAGCTTACAGATAGTTTCTGCCAGCAAGCTGGTTTCCGTCCCCATATTGCCTTTGAAAGCGACGAGCCCTCCACGATCCGTGGCCTCATCAGTGCCGGACTAGGTATTAGTTTTGTCCCCGCGCTCTCCTGGTCTGGCTCGGTTGGCTCAGCGGTAATCGAGCTACCTATCAGCAATCCCGGGTGTCAACGCACCCTCGGTCTCTCCTGGTCCACGAAACACCTTCAGTCAGAGGCAGCCCGGCGCTTCCAGCACTTTGTTACTAACTACTTTGCTCGCCTCGCTACTCATCCGAACAATAAAGATGGCTGAGGACAAACGGTGTCCTTTAACCCCTACTCATCATGCTCCGGGCAACCAGCAATGGAATAATAACGATGCTGCAGCCAATGAGTAAGAACAATACGCCAATCCCACCAAAGATCACAGGCAGTAGCCAGAGCGCAAGAAAGTCCGAAATGCGCGCGTCACGCGGTTGATTGGCATGATAGCTAACGGACACCGTATCACCTGGATGATAGCTACTGGACGAAAAAGAAGAGGTAAAATGTACTTCCTCACCCGATTTCGTGGTAAAACTAACGACTGGGCTGCAAGCAGAAGAATTGATGTGATCACGCGCGTTCTCGCTACTATTAAAACTACTATCATCCCCTGAGTAATCGCATTGCACGATACGCCCGGTGGTTGAGACCGCACCAACCATAAAGGACTGGCTATTTAAGCCAAATACCAGCCCGATAATTCCAAATACTAGCCCGATAACAAACAGGATGAACGCCACCAAAAATGGGCTGCGCGCACGATAACGTCTCTGATAGCTAAACATAGCTCTCTACCTCTGCATTCTCCTGAAAACACAACTGTACACTACCTAAAGAGACGCTGGTCAATGCCCTTTTTGCACCATCAACTCGCTCTAATATTCTAGCAGCAGTGGAATCCGCTCTCCATTCCGCCCGCACAAATATTCCAGGTCATCAAGTGCCCGCTACTTAAATACGATTCCATAAATGCAGAGGCTATGATGTGTTCTCCTTACATCATCAACGCCCTCCGAGCATTGCTACTGCTCGTCTGTTACACCCTGGATCCTTTATTCGTGCAATTGACGCATCCTTTAATCGAAGGTTTCTCTACGACGAGCCGCGAATGGGGCGCTTTCATTGGATTGGCCTGTAGCATACATTGAGCCGCCATTACTGGCAGGAAGTGGTATAACGATGCTGGCCGTTATTCCAGCAATAGCGGAGACAAAAATCATTGCTCTATTTGATCTATAGACGGTTGCAGAGACTGTGGTCATTCTACATGTAAGGTACTTCTTGTGTATTTTTTCTGCTATAACTGAATTATCCTATGAAAACCACCATGTCCTTTACAAATCTAATACTAGACTTGCTAATAAAAAAGGCGTATAATCTTGTTGCTCCTGATGATAGGCAAAATTGCAATAGCGCATACGTTTTATTGTATAGCTAGCATCGAAGCATCAAAATTCATACGCTGTATAATTTTGTCGTTGGGAACGTCTTGGTCAGGAACCCCACGGCTAAAGCCGGGGGCTTGTGAAAGCAAGCCCACACCTGACCAGTCTCAGATTTGAAACAGAATCTCCGTTCGGGAAGAAACTAGGTACGGCAGGGTGCTTTCCAGCCCTGCCCGCTACGGTCCACCATTAAACAGGCGTACAGGGTTAAGCCAGTGTGGTGGACGAGAAACCTTCCGTGAACATTGACGAGGAAAACATTACCTGGGAAACCAGAGGCCCAATGAGGGCAAGGAGGCTATTGTTGTCAAACGTTTTTGTTGTTGATACGAACAAGAAACCGCTTGACCCGGTTCATCCGGGAGAGGCACGACGCTTGCTCTCACAAGGAAAAGCGGCTGTCTGGAGGAGGTTTCCGTTTACCATTATCCTCAAAAGCGAAGGAAGAACTTCAACGATTCAACCGCTCAGAATCAAACTTGATCCTGGCTCAAAAACGACAGGGATCGCGATTGTCAATGATGCTTCTGGCGAAGTCGTGTTTGCCGCAGAGCTTTCCCACCGAGGGCAAGCAATCAAAGCATCCCTCGATGATCGTCGTGCTGTTCGCCGTTCACGGCGTCAACGTAAGACGCGCTATCGAAAAGCGCGTTGGGCCAATCGCAAGCGGAAGCCAGGCTGGATGCCACCATCCCTGGAAAGCCGGATTGCGAACATTGTCACCTGGGTTAGCCGGTTCTCACGCTATGCGCCTATTCAGGCAATCAGTCAGGAGCTCGTAAAGTTTGATATGCAACTGATGGAGAATGCTGAGATATCCGGGGTGCACTATCAGCAAGGCACCCTTCAAGGATATGAAATCAGAGAATATTTGCTCGAAAAGTGGAACCGAACATGCTCCTATTGTGGCAAAAAAGATATTCCGTTGCAGATCGAGCATATTCATCCCCGTGCCAATGGGGGCACCAATCGAATAAGCAATCTCTGTTTGGCTTGTGAGAAGTGCAATAGTGCAAAAGACACACGCGATATCAAAGATTTTCTCAAGAAGAAGCCAGAAGTGCTTAAAAAGATACTCGCGCAGGCCAAGTCTCCTTTGAAAGATGCTGCGGTAGTCAACGTGACACGCTGGGCTCTTCACGAACACGTGAAAGCCACGGGGTTACCAGTTGAATGTGGGTCAGGCGGTTTGACGAAGTTCAATCGAACAACGCGCACCCTCCCAAAAACGCACTGGATAGATGCCGCCAACGTGGGCAGAAGTACCCCCGCTGACTTAATCATTAAGGGTGTCAAACCGTTGGTGATCAAAGCCACGGGAAACGGCAGGCGCAAAATGTGTGTGACGGACGCCTACGGGTTCCCGAAGCAGCATAAAGAGCGCAAGGGGTTCTCCATGGGGTACAGGACAGGCGATGTGGTCAGGGCCATCACCCCGAAGGGCACCTATCAGGGACGGATTGCTATTCGCCATCGTCCATCATTTCGCCTGGGCAAAATCGATGTTCACCCCAAATATATGCGCCGTCTCCATCGGGTGGACGGCTATGAGTATGTACACGAAAGGAGTGCGTCATGCTCCTCCCCATGGGTAAACCGAGGGGTACCCGCATCACGCGATTTTAAGGATGGTTCTCAGCACGGTATGTAAAAAAAGGAAGGATGTTGATGTTGGAAGAAGTGGAGAATACAGACACTCTGGCTTATCTAGATAGTATGGCGGACCTGCATGTGAAGCGTGGAATGTTTGCTGAAGCCAGACCATTCGCCAGACGGGCTCTGGCCTGCCGCCAGCAGGTAATGGGAGAGTCCCATCAGGCTACAGTACAGTGTATGAGTAAGCTTGCCTTTATCTCTATGCAGCTTGGCGACTTTGAGGAGGCTGAGGCACTCTATCTGCAGGTGATCAAGATTCTCGAACACGAGTCAGGACCACAGAGCGTTGAGATCGCGAATAACTTGAATAATCTGGCCGTGGCGACCACGAACCAGCGGCAATTTGCGCGCTCAGAGCAGCTTTACCACCAGGCCTTACAGATACAGGAACAGCTGCTGGGCAAAGATCATGAGGAGACGCTCCGCACCACAAGCAATCTGGCCGGCGTCTTGATCAGTATGAAAAAATATGCGGAGGCCGAACCGCTCTGCCTGCTCGCGCTAGAAAAGTGGGGCCCCCTCTTGAACTCCGAACCAACTATACTGGCTTCTTTGTATGTCCGCATGGCTTATGTCTATCAGCAGCAAAAAAAATATCAAAAGTCCAAATCCTATTATCTGCGCGGCTTAACCATCTGCAAAGAAATGCTGGGGGAAGATCATCCTCTCACACAATCAGTCGCGGATCAATACCGACACGCGCTAGAAGCAGACGAATAGGACCACGAGCAAGCACCACATCCCCGTGTCGATATGTATGTGGTGCTCTCTTATTATCCATTAAGGCCAAAAGCTTGTAATTTTCCAGCAATACAGCTAGAATATGTATATCATCTGATGTTGCTCTTGTAATGTGGTGTGGTGTATGCCTCGTCTTTTGTAGAACTTCTGTACGGTAAGTGGTGCGCTGATCTTTTTCCTCCCTTTGGGTCATATGCATTGACAGGAGTATTTTGTTCGGCTAAAATAGAACAAATGATCAAATTAGAACTTGCGTTCTAAAAAATAGCAAACAGCCACTTACCTGGAACGCTTTTACTTCGCAGGATAAAACAATACCGAGAGGCAACTTGTAAGCGAGAGGGGAATTCAAGCGATGCAGATTCTGGAATCTACCGATAAGATTGCACCAAGGAGTATCTTGCGCCATCGTCCCATTGAAGATACTCCTGCCATGCCCACATCAAACAAGTCAGCAGCCAGTTCAAAACTTTTTCCGTCTCCCGTATCACGTGCTTCTCGCTCGTCTGGCGACGCGCAGGAGATGGGAACAATGGTCGCTGAATGGCGACATGAGGATCAAAAAGTGGCAGCACCCTTAAAGGGACAGGAACACAAGGGGACTAAAAATCCGACACAGCGAATCTCTTATGGAGAGTTACAGCCACGTCGGGTGACACGGGTACGTGCGGTGCGTGTTCCCCATACTATCAGTCGCCCACATTCTGAGCGCTCGTTCTTGCTCTATCTGCTGTTTGGTATGACGGCGACTCTCCTGCTCTGGATGGTCTTGAGCACCCTCGGCGGCTGGTTTTCAGTCTGGCTCGATGACCTCCATTATGGCCGTCCCCGTACCTATCAGGTTGATGCCCGCGTTGGCCATAACGATCAGATGGGCAATGCCAGCCATTTTATCGCCTTGAACCTGCATCGACGCATCGAAGTAATTGAGCTTCCCGGCGCGGATACGACAAAGGCCCGGATCTTTATTGGCCCTGAATTCGCCAATGCCAGCAATGAGCTGGCCCCGGTAGAACTGCGTTTTGTGGATGTGAATAAGGATCAGAAGCTGGATATGGTGGTGCTCTATCAGCAGCAACGGCTCGTGTATATTAATGATCATCAGGATTTTCGTCTGGCTCAACCGTCTGAACAGACTGAGATTGCTCAGGCTTTGCGCCAGCTGGGTCTATAACATCGATAAAATCACTGATCTGTGTAAAGACTTCCTCGCGCTCAGGACCTGCGACGATCAGGTGATCAGATGTCTGCAGCCAGTAGATACGTTTTGGCTCGGCGGCACTCGTCCGACGATACAGATCGTTAGCGTTGCTCGGCTTGACGGTCTGGTCCTTGTGGCTCTGGATGATCAGTAGCGGTGTGGTGAGTTTTTTGAGCTGCCGCCGACTATGATCGGTCAACAGGAAAAGTTCGGCCAGCGCGGGAATGGGGAGTTTGACCATCTTTTTGATGCTGGCGACGGCCTGTGGATCAGAGAAATCAATGCTGGCATGGGGATCACGCAAATGGGCTTGCTGGAGAATCTCGGCCTGTACGCGGGGATTACTGAAATCCATGCGCTCAAGGGGATAATACCATTTCATGACATAGCGCAGAAGCGGAACCGCCCGGGCTGGCCAGCTATCATAAAAACTGGTTGGCGTCGAGAGCGCCACAACCCCTGCGATGCGATCGGGATGTTTGATACCAGCTAGCAGGGCCAGCACACCACCCATGGAGAGTCCAATCACAAAAAGCCGGGGATAGTGGGCCAGTTTCGTCAGTCCTTCTTCAACTGACGCCAGCCATTGTTTACGTCCAGACGCGATCAATTCGTCTGGATTACCACTATGCCCTGCCAGCGCCACTCCATAGACCCGCATCCCCTGTGCCGCCAGCACTTCACCCAATCCCAACATTTCAGCCGGCGAGCCACTAAACCCATGAATGAGCAAACATGCTCTGGACGCATCTTCTGGACCAAGCAGAAAAGCAGCGTTTTGGGATTGCATTGCCAGATATCTCCTATCATGCCATCTTACAAACCGAATTCATTTCCTTTTAGGATAGCATGATAGGAGGGAACACATCAAATGGTTTTAGCGACCTGTCGCATTACGCTGCACTTCCGGCTTTTTGTGAGCACGGCCAGCCGTGGCATCTAAAGCAGCCTGAGAGAGTACTGCACCCACCGAGAAACCAACACGTTTGCGGGCCGGAATCGTAATCTGATCACCACCACGAATGGATTTGACACGACGAGGGGCGACATCACGCAGGTTCCAGGTGCCAAAGCCCATCAAACGGACCTCATACCCTTTGGCAACCCCTTCGCGAACGACCTCGGTGAACGCATCAATGACTTTATTCGTCTCTTTCAGATTCATTCCAGCTTTAGCGGCAATCTGATGGATCAACTCATCTTTACCGACTACAACATGTTCTCTATCTGGTGAACTGGTTTTCATAATAATTGTTACTCCTCAAAAATTGGTTTTGCAGAGAAAATAGTGCCTCTGCTCATAACTCAATGCGCCTGTTGCATTGCGTCTATCGTTGAAGGCTTTCCCGCCTCAAACAGGACAGGAACCTTGCGCATTGGCAGGTCTGTAAACGCAATCAGAAATGCCGCTTGTTCCGCAAGTTGCTCGGCAACTCCTCTGATTGAATAGCACAGGGTTGTCTACCACTTTCACTATACAGAGTGTCACCAAATGCCAGGGGTCATTCTCGTTAAGGGCTTTTTTTGTGCTCCGTTATGCGGTGGAGGAACACAATTAAACCTCTCCTTTCACGTGCTGAAATGTTCTCCACATTTCATGGCGCTTCCATTGATTGCCGCTACAAAGCCTATGTAACAAACAAAAAAATTTCGGCTAACGTGGCATATGTGGCGCAAGCTGCGCGTAATGTGCTACTCTTAATGCTGAGTGCTCGCACCTGCCTGTCAACCAGTCATGAACACCGCTCTATCGTGACCAGTGACGCTCACACGATTAGTGAGCAACGGTAGAGCAGGCTGAGATGAGCATCAGGAACTATCCTGGTTACTCTTTATTGATCGGCAAGCAAGAGCCACTTGATGACCGGCAAAAATTTTGTCTTTCATGCATCACGGTAGCAAGAAAGGAAACATTATAATGAAAGTCGCATACATTTTTAGCTCATCCGGCCATACGGTCAGCTATAAGCTCGGCAAAATGATTCTCCCCCAGCTCGAAGAGAAACGCCATGGGGCCGAAGTGGTTGGTATGTTCTTTTTTGATGATAATACTTTCGCCCTGCGCAAAGGCGATCCCCTCGGCGAACGTCTCAGCAACATCGCCCGCGAGAATGGCATGCTCCTGATGCTCTGCGATCAGTGTGCCAACGAGCGTGGCCTGGCCAAATCCAATGGCAATGGTGGCTATGATCCTGTCGATACCGTCGAAGGGGTCCGCGTCGGCTGCTTCCCGGATCTCTATGCCGCCCTCGAAGGAAATCCTCCTGACCAGG
The DNA here is from genome assembly GCF_003967575.1 of Dictyobacter alpinus. Taxonomy (NCBI): domain Bacteria; kingdom Bacillati; phylum Chloroflexota; class Ktedonobacteria; order Ktedonobacterales; family Dictyobacteraceae; genus Dictyobacter; species Dictyobacter alpinus. Next base: position 5,492,843 of record NZ_BIFT01000001.1, on the reverse strand, counting down.
TAATCACGCTCTAACCTTCCCTACCCGCTGTGGTCGATTGGCTCTCGCGGGGCGGGAGCCTCTCTTTTTTTGTGGTACAGTAACAGCTAGCAGAAGGAACATGACTATTCCATGCCAGACACACCAGCATTTACTATCGCAAAGGTTGAGTCCGACCAGGAACAACAAATTATCCTCCCCGGACTGATCTATTTACTCCAGGACACAGTTGATAACGGTGCCTCAGTCGGCTTTCTACCGCCCTTGAGCACTGAAGAGGCTCGCGACTATTGGACTCATGTGTTCCAGGATGTGGCCCAACATACCAGTATTCTGCTCATTGCCCATGAGGATAATCAAATCATCGGTTCGATCCAGTTAGGATTGGCGACCAAACCCAATGCCCTGCATCGGGCCGAAGTACAAAAACTCTTTGTGTTACAGAGCCAGCGCCGTCGCGGCATCGCCCGCGCACTGCTACAGGCCATCGAACAGATCGCCCTGGCAGAGGGGCGTACCCTGCTGGTCCTTGACACACGTCAGGGCGATGCCGCCGAACAACTCTATCGCGCCTCCGGGTACCACCAGGCCGGCATCGTCCCCGCCTATGCCCGTAACGCCGAAGGCACCCTTGACGCCACCGTCTTCTACTATAAAATCCTTCCTTAGTCGGAACACAGGAGACCCACATATTATGCCGTCTGAGAAATATGAACAGACAGAACTACGAGCGGACTGTGCGCATTGCTTTGCGCTGTGCTGTGTCGTGCCGGCCTTCTCGGCCTCGGTAGATTTTGCGATCAACAAACCCGCCGGACAGGCCTGTCCCAATCTGCAATCTGACTCTCGTTGCGGCATTCATATCCACCTCAGGCAGCGGGGCTTTCGCGGTTGCACGGTCTACGACTGCTTCGGCGCCGGTCAAAAGCTCTCCCAGGTCACCTTCCAGGGACACGACTGGCGACAGGATAAAAATACCGTAAAGCAGATCACCGCGGTATTCCCCATTATGCGGGACCTCCATGAGTTGCTCTGGTATCTGACTGAAGCACTGACACTCCAACCAGCACGCCCCATTCACCCGGAACTCAAGCTCGCCCTGGAGGAGACTCGACTCCTCTCCAATAGCAGTCCCACAACACTCCTGGAACTGGATGTGCCGGCACACCGACAGACCATCAATGTCCTGCTACTACGCGCAAGCGAACTCGTCCGCGCCGAAGTCCATCACAAGAAAAAAGATTATCGAGGGGCCGACCTCATCGGTGCCAAACTTCGAGGTTCCAACTTGCGCGGTGCTAACTTACGCGGCGCCTGTCTCATTGGCGCAGACCTCCGGGACGCCGATCTCAATATGGCTGATCTCATTGGAGCCGACTTCCGAGATGCCAACATCAAAGGGGCCGACCTCACCAGGAGCATCTTCCTCATCCAATCCCAACTGGATGCCGCCAAAGGCGACACCCATACAAAATTACCACCATCGCTCACTCGTCCACTTCATTGGTCACTTCTCTAGTTAATGAAACCAGGAGTGACCTGGATTAGACCGTGCGCTCACAGCAGAATGTGAACGCGCTCAATGCGCATCTTGCTTGAGATGGGTCTTGATGAAATCGAGGGTTTGCCTGATGATTTCGCGTGACCTCTCATTATCATCAAGGAAGTCGAAGCCATGCTGGCCGGTCGCATGGTTTACGGCCGCTATAGAAACATTCTGCTTGAACGCTTGCGCGACAAACGCGTCCAGGATACTGTTAAGCTCTGGCCGATCCTGTCCTGACCTGGCGATGAAGAGTGGTGGAATGCTCTGCGCATCGTTTTCCAGATAGCAGATGGGCGAGAGTTCTCGCAATGTTTCATCTGTGGTCGCGGCAGGCACGATCGGACGCAGGCCGCGTAGATCTAATAAGCCATAATAGGAAACAATGCCACGTATATATGAGGGCGCGTTCTTCAAAGCCGTACGCAGTCCAAAGGGAGCGCCAGCGGAGAAGGTCCAGAGACAGAGCGTATCTTTATCCACCTGTAAGGATTCTGCCTGCTGACGAACAAAGATGAGCAGATCATCAACATCGCTCGCGGCCTCTTCTAGCTTCTTCCAGCCATCAGTAGCACGATGGTTAAACGTAATCGCGATCAGACCCATGCTTGCCAACAATTGACCCAACGATACAAAGGCACCATGTTCCTTTGCATCTTTGAGCAGTTCCACCGGCCCATCGCCATGGACCAGGATCACTGCGGGATATTGTATCTGCTTTTGCACATCGGCTGGATAGTAGAGATCCATCTTCAGCTCTACGCCATCAAGCGCCTTATACGTAAGGTCCTTGCGTACGGTCACAGCATCCATACCGGGTAGCGTATAAACCACACGCTGTTGACCCATTTCGCGCAGATCAACCATAAAGCCAACTCCTTTTTGCTTTTTGAACATGGGAACAAAAATGTATGCTCACAATAAGCAATTATGCAAATATTTGCATAATTGCTTATTGTGAGCATACCATAATGGTAAAAAAGTTGTCAAGCTCGCTATACATGCATGTTACGCGAGTTGGAGTTGGTGCCAGACTAGCGCTGGGTGCTTCTCACCACTCGAAAGACTGGAAACGCCATGGCCACCTTTTCGAATTCCACCAATGGCGCATCCTTGTCCACAGGTATATGAGGCCGCGCGCCCGGTGCGATCTGCAAATAGGCCTTCAAGATGGGTGCGCGCTTATCTGCGGGCACCTCTTCCAATTGGACCTGCTGCCGGCCATGTCTATGCAACACCGCTCGCCCGCTAGCGTCACGTACGTTATGGACCCATTGCACATTCTCGCCAAGCATCGACACCAGATAGCGTTGTCCATCAACGGCAACTACCACTATCGGCAAAGAGATCGTTCGACCAGACGTACGCCCGGTCACTTCCAATGTCGTCATATAATCGGGCAAGATACCCCAGGAGAAAAAAACAGCCCACGCCCCATTGACCACCTTCGCGATCCCATTAGGACGCTGCCCACGATAGAGCCATCTATTAATATCGCCTCGCTTCATCTCAGCACCGGTCCTTTTCTTTTTTGCCACTTGCTCCGCATTTCCTTTATGATCCGTTCAAGAGCAGCATATCACTCAACGTTCACATCTAAAGCACAATGCTTAGTGCTGCCATCTCATACTCATCACAAAAGCACCGGTGGAGATCAAACATATTATTTAGCGTCGGCTGAGAATAGGATCGTGTTACCATCGGGGTCGTTGATCATGGCAAAGTACATACCGATTGAGCCTGCGACAAAAGGTGCACGAGAGCTCTCGTAACCGTAATCAACCATCATCTTATATTTCGCGTCGACTTCTGCACGATCATGTAAGTAGAATTCCAGAATAACGCGTGGACTGCCTTCTACAGCAACGCGTTCAGGAGCATTCAAAAAGAAGGTAATGTCACCAGTCATCTTGACCTCGACATGCTTTTGTCCGTCGCTTCCCTCGGGAATAGCCAGACCGAGCCGCCGATAGAACTCCAACGACTTCTCCATATCCTGAGCAACCAGACCAAGCATATACAGATTAAGGGCCATAATGGTTTTTCCTTTCGTATCATATTCCTATGGTTAGTAAAGTATCTGTACCCTATAATATGTTGAAAGAGGTAAGAAAACCTTGCAGATTCGTGCGCTTTTGTACTAAAGCTGCTCAGAATAGTGGTCTTTGTAGGAGGCAAATCATGGCCAAAGATAACAAACAATTACGTACCTTTGTCAAACGCTTCATCAATCCTGTTTTACGTTACCTTGCTCGGCTCTCACCCGGACCATTCGCGCTACTGCGCCATGTTGGCCGGAGTAGTGGCAAAACATATGAAATACCCATGATGGTCTGGCCTGTTAAGGATGGTTTTGTCATTGTGCTGACCTATGGTCCACATGTTGATTGGCTGCGTAATCTTCAAGCAGCCGGTCAAGGAAGTCTACGCTGGCACGGACGGGAATATACCTTCCAGAGGCCACAAGCTATCGATGCGCAAACTGCGTTGCCAGCCCTGCCGCCATTTATCAAGTTTGTTATGCAACGCCGTGGGGCAAAGGATTTTGTAAAGCTACCTGGCAACTAAGTTGCTCAACGGTTGAGCTCCTGGCGATATGTGCGTGGGGTAGTGCCAAGGTAGCGTTTGAAGGTACGGGTAAAATGGCTCTGGTTAGCGAATCCGCTTTCCAGGGCTACCTCGACCAATGGAATGTTCTTTTGCGCAAGTAGCTGCTGGGCCCGCTCAACACGCTGGCGCAACACAAATTGATGTGGACTTTCGCCGGTTGTCTGGCGAAAGATACGCGCAAAATAATAAGGACTAAATCCGGCCTGTGTCGCTAACTCTTCCAGTGTAAGCTCCTGACTCAGGCGCTCCTGTATAAAAGCTACCAGCCGGCGCATTTGCCGGGCGGTCAGTCGCTGATAGCTTTCTTCGCTTGGATGCAGTCTGATCTCACTATAGTGATGCAAAAGATGGACGGCCAGCATCTGGGCTGCGATCTGCGCATAGAGCTTGCCGGCTGGAGCCTGCTGCTCCAGTTCGCGCCACAGCGCCAGACCAATCTGCGCCAGCAAAGGATCCTGGAAACCCGAGCGACTCATCAACGCAGACGGCTGGATATCCTTATCCGTAACCTCTGCAGCGGTACGGCAAAAGAGTTCTTGACTAAGATGTAGATGCAGGGTCTGCATAGGCAGATCAGAGATCCCCTGCCAGCGCACTTCATGCGCCACATCCCGTCCAGCCGTCAGCAACATATCATTAGAGCGCATATACAACATCTTCCAGGCACCATTAAACGGCCGCTGCTCCATACGCATCGTGCCACCGGCAAACAACACCAGCGAAACATCCGACCGACCAGGAGCAATCCAGCCCTCCAACGCCAGCGGCTCATGAAAGGCCTCGGCCTTCAATCCCTCCCAACCCGCATCCTCACTCGAAAGATAGCGCAGCGGCACCAATACCGTCTCGCCTGCATATTGAGAATGGGTCACCTGCTCAAACATATTGATCCTTCAACTTCTAACGCCGCAAACAACACTTCAACTCTATCCAGCATATCATATCAACCACGTTACCATTGAAGTAGGAAGATGTGTCGAAAAGACCATAAATTCACCACATTGACACAGAAAATTGTGTCAATGTGGTGAACAAGTGCGTCAACACCTTGTTTCTGGTCCCAAAGTTGAGTATGCTCTCAATAGAGATGTGAGTATTCAGTTTGAAAGCCACACGGTTAAATTGTGGGCTATTTACTTAAATTCATGATAACTCATCCAGGGCGATATCAACGCGATGAGAGCGGAAAGTGGCGTTGTCGGATGCCGAAGGGGCGTCACCATCGATTGGAGGTTCGTCTTGACTGTCTTGGAGTGCTTTCTGCCTTCACCCCCCCTTTCGGCATATGTTGAGACTTTCGGTTTCTACAAAGGGGACGCCCCATTGCACACCTGGGAACGCTGCCTTCCCGATGGCCAGGTGGCCCTGGTGATCAATCTGGGCCATGAAACTCTTCGGGTTTCCAACGCACGCGCTTCCGACCAGTTTCAGAGCTTTCATGGCGGCGTGCTCCACGGTGCCTTTTCGCAATTTTCTGTCATTGATACGACCACTCTGGTAACGACCATGAGCGTCTGCTTCAAGCCAGGCGGCGCGCGCCCGTTTCTGCCAATGCCTGCCACCGAATTGACCAACCAGGTCGTTGATCTTTCTACGCTCTGGGGACCGTCCGCCGTCAGCCTGCGCGAGCAATTGCAGACGGCCCAGACGCCCGAAACCATGGTGCGAATCCTCGAACGTTTTCTCCTAGCGCACGGAGCCATGGAGCGGACGCCGCATCCTGCGGTCCCATTCGCTCTGGCCTCGTTTCAGTCCGGGGAAGAGCGGCGTTCCATCTCGGAGGTGACAGCACAACTTGGCGTGAGTCCTAAGCGCTTCATCCATTTGTTCGAGGAAGCTGTTGGACTTACACCGAAAGTGTTTTGCCGCCTGCTTCGCTTTCAGGAAGGGCTCCAGCGGATCACCAGAGGGCAACCCGTCCGGTGGGCAGACCTTGCGCTGGAATGCTGGCTATTTTGACCAGGCCCATTTCATTCACGACTTTCAGGCATTTGCTGGGCTCACTCCCAACGCCTATCTGGCACAGCGAGGTGAGCACCACAATCATATTCCTCTTCCCTGACCCGGGACAAATTTTTACAAGACAAGTTACTTTCCTTGCGCTAGCATAAGAGTCATGCTCTTGGCCCGATGCTTCTCGTAGAGATCAAGACCGTCTCCCGTACCATTCCAAATCGGGTCGCAGCGCGTGTTCGTGAGTAATCAAGAAACCAATGAGGAGGAACAAGAGATGACAGGTGACCAAACACCAGTGGCAAGTGCCAATCTCAGCGAGCTGAGCGATCTCTGCACGCCCTGGTGCATTCATGTGGTGGCGACCTTGCGGATCGCCGACCACATCGAGGCTTCCACCACCAATATCAAGACCCTTGCTGAGAAGGCAGAGTGCAACGATGAAAGTGAAGAGTTCCTCTTTCATCATTGCTCAAAATTTGACACACATCCTATCCTCGCCATTTCCTTCTTCTGACGCATATCTCCCCTTTTTAGCGAATTTATATGTCAAGTGACAAGATGCAAGTATTTTTTTTGTCGTGACATGCAATGTCTCGCTAGAGAAGTCAGAAGGATTACGCATATTGCAAGCTTGCTCGTCTTAAAGTCGTCGTTGGCACGCCAGCCAAAAGAGCCTTTCGGTGCCCAGTGGACCAGCAGGCGCGTTCCCCCAGCGTGAGGGTGATTTTCCAGAACTAGTAACAATTTATTGCTTCTTTACAGTACATAGTACGGAAAGCAGCAAGATTCAAGAAGTTTTTTAAGCTGCTGTATGTTATCATAGGCAAGCGGATCTGAATCAATCAACCTATTTGTCCACGTAATGGAATAAAATCTGCCAGAGATACAATTATAGTCTTATAGGATCGTCACTATGGCGATCTTGTTTTGCGATGATCAAAACAATCTTACATGCAACTACCTTCCTTGTAATGCTTTATGCACAGAAGAAATGGAATTTCTATATATGACGACCTCGGACCAGACAGAGTTACATGTATCAGCAGAACGAACACAGATGGAGGAGATAGCGACCAGTCCTCCACCCTCACAGCAGAAACGGGTCACGCGGGCCCTGGCCTTTCTACCGGCCAGTCTGGCTCTGATTATGACTGGCTTCGGCATCATTGTTCCAGTCTTTCCACAGCGCCTGGAGGCTCTCGGCCTGGGTGCGGGCACACTGGCCTTGATGGAAGGGGCCTTTGGACTGGGTACGTTCCTGTTCAGTACCCCTATGGGTGTACTTGCCAACCGCTACGGTCGTAAACCGATCGTGCTCTTCGCGCTGTTCGGCTTTATCCTTTCTAATCTGCTGCTAGCATATGTCAATACGGCACCGCTCTTCATTATTATTCGCTTCCTGGAGGGCACGTTTGTGGCGGGCTTTATGCCGGCCTCAATGGCCATGGTCGGTGATGCGGTTCCACTGGATAAACAGGGTCGCTGGATCGGCTTTATGACCACGGCTCAGGCTGGCGGTCTGGCCCTGGGACCGGCAATCGGCGGCGTGCTCTATCAATCCTGGGGCTTTAGAAGTCCCTTCTTGCTCTCGGCAGGTTGTGCCTTGATCGCGGCCCTGTTGGCCCTGGTCTTGCTGCCCGAAACATTACCGGAGCAGGTACGCCTGGAGGAAGTGGAACGTCGAGCAAATAAGCGCAACGGTATCAAGAAAGTGGATGTCAATGCACCCAGACTTAGCCGCCTGGCCTTACTCTTTGCGCCACTATTGCTCCTCGACCTGGGCACCATGTTCGTCTATCCATTTTCGCTGCCCCAGTATCCTTTCTTTTTCAAGGATACACTCCACTATAGTCCAGCCCAATATGGCTTGATTATCAGCGCCTATGGTCTGAGTGTGGCACTCTTCCCATTCTTCCTGGGACGCCTCAGCGATAAAGGTTCAAAAAGACTCCTTGTCACGATTGGTTGTCTGTTTGCCGCAGCCCTCAACCTTGGCATGCTCTTCTTACATCAATATGCGCTCCTGATCGTAGCGGCCGCCATCACAGGTATTGGTAGTGCGCTCCTGATGCCGGCGCTCGGCACCGTCTACCTGAGTGCGACCAGCGACCATAATCGCTCCCAGATCATGGGCATACGCAGTACAGCCATCTCGCTGGCACTGCTCATTGCGCCACTGTCTCAGGCAGCCATCGCCCCCTGGGTGACACCGCAGATCACCTTTGCCATTGCCGGGGGTCTCTCGATCGCCATGGCCGTTTTCGCCATCTACGCCATCAGTGCCGTCCGCCCAAAAGCCCCCCAGGACGAAACCACCCCGGCCAACAATACCGCCTTATAAAACAACAACGAGAGCATGTATAAGAAAATTGTAATCCTTATACATGCTCTCGTTGTTTACGTCTCCGTATATAATCTTCTACCAGCCAACCCTGCTCTGGCCACCCCCGATAGGGTAACATGCATTTTTTTGCCAGCGATTCTTTTCCACATCACGTCCACGTAGTTACGACCTTCAACGGTCGTTTGCCACCCGCCGCAGCGTGGTGGCCCAGTCTCCCCGCGCTCCGGTTCCTCCTGGTCTGGCTCCTTGCCTCATGCGGTGCCCAAATGAAACCTTCCCATGGAAGCACAGTGCAGGCCCCCAGATGCATGGCCCCCTTCCCAATAGAATGGGGACCAACCAACAATTTCTGTGCTATGATACACATATCACACACTAGAAAGTAGCAAGGAATTAAATGGATTATACAGTCACGGTCACACTTGAGCCACAGGAAGGTTTTATAGATTTTCTCCACCAACAGATCAAGGAATACAATAATCAGCGCTCCCCTCAGCATAAAGCGGCGCGAGAGGAAGGTGCAGTCAAACAGATCAATGCCATAGTGCTCGATGCCGATAAACTCTGGATCGGTGGCATCACGGCAGAGGTCTATTGGAACTGGCTGGAGATCAATGATTTCTGGCTCTCCGAGGAGTTGCGTGGTCATGGCCTGGGCAGTTCCCTGCTGGCACAGGTTGAACAGCTCGGCCGTGAAAATGGCGCGCAAAAGGTCTTGCTCACCACCTTTGATTTCCAGGCCAAAACCTTCTATGAGCGCTACGATTATAAGGTGGTTGGCGTCGTCGAAGATTATCCTCCTGGCGTCAACTACTATACCATGGTCAAGCTACTTGAGGCTTAGGATACAGCTATTTTTGACTATAGGAATATATGTATGTCCGATCCTAAACATATTATTTCAGCGGCTGCAATTGTACTAAACGAGGACAATGAGATCCTGTTGATCAAGGGGCCGCGCAGAGGCTGGGAGATGCCTGGCGGCCAGGTTGAGGAGGGTGAGTCACTGTCGGATGCCGCCAGGCGTGAGGTCAAAGAGGAGACGGGCATCGATGTGGAGATTCTCAGCTTTTGTGGCATCTATCAAAATCTGACCAGCAGCGTCTGCAATACGCTCTGGCTGGCCCGTCCGATCGGTGGCGTCTGTACCACCAGTAGCGAGAGCCTGGAAGTCGGCTATTATCCTCTGGAGCAGGCTCTCACCATGGTTACCTGGCATACCTTCAAAGAAAGGATTCTCCATTGCCTGGATAAGAGTAGCCATCCTTTCTTTGTGGCATTTTGAACTGGCCGTGTCTATTGACAACATGGTATATGCCAACTCAGCCAGCCAAAAAATGCTTAAGATGTTTTTATTGTTTGCTTGATACCCAGCACCGCGTTAGCATAGTGCTCAAGCTGCTCTATGCTGGCGGGCTGGTTGCGATAGCCGATATAGCCATCGGGTCGGATGATATAGAGGGTAGGATGCTCGGCACCAAAGCGACGATGCAAGATACCATATTGATCAAGCACAATAGCGTCCTGATATGTCTCGCTGACAAGCTTCCTCAGCTGGGTCTGTACCTGTTCATTGGTGACAAACAGGTATGGCTGTAACCACTGATCGTGGCGTTGCACCAGCTGCTCTAACAGGTGGGCTGCCTGCTGCTGATCTTGCTCATGGGCATCGATGCCAACAAAGAGCAGGGCGCTATGCTGTACGCCACGCGTCAGATCATAGAGCCGCCGCGTACTATCAACACCATAACGAATATCGGGCAGTCGATCTCCTGGCGTGATACCAGTCAGCGCACGTACGTTTCTGCCCTCAACCTGCCAATCTTGCGCGACGAATGGACTCTGCCGATAATTGTGCGCAAATCCAGATAGCACCGCAGAGACCTGCTGATTATAAAAAGGCCGCAAGAATGGGAGGAGATAAAAGCCGTTCAGGATCGTGTTGCGCACCTGCTGCACTACCTCATACTGCTGGCTCAGAACCCTTGTGAAAACTTTAGCACCGCGTAACACATTCTGTGCGATTGGCTCACGCTCCAGGCTATAAGAATCCAGCAGATGTTCAGAGGCCTGGTTGTGGATGACCAGGGCCAGTTTCCAGGCGAGGTTGAAGGCGTCCTGGATGCCGGTATTCATGCCCTGTCCACTGGCAGGACTGTGTACGTGGGCGGCATCTCCAACCACAAAGCTGCGGCCCGCACGCATATTGGGGACATGGCGCTGCTGGATGGTGAAGATGGAGAGCCAGAGTGGTTCCGGAATGATGACGGGCTCATCTGCATAGACACTGTTGATGATGCGGGCAAATTGCGCGGAAACACTCGCTGGATCGGTCTGTTCTTCAACATGGGTCGTGAGTAAGCGCCAACGCTTGCCTTCTGGAAATGGATAGGCCATGACGGTGGCGTCAGCGCCAAAGAAGCCATAGACACTATCTTTAGGCAGGGACCAATCAAGCTCGACATCAATGATTAACCAGGTTTCATCACTGCTCCCATTAAATGGCAGGTGCAATTGCTTGCGAATCAGGCTATGACCACCATCACAACCAATCAGCCAGCGTGCCTGTATCTGCTGCGTACTCTCTTCTGCGGATTGGATGGTGGCGCTTACCCCTTCAGTATCCTGCTGAAAGTCGACCAGCCGGGTACCCCACTCTACAGCGACACCATGCGTATATAACTTTGTTCTTAAGACTTCCTCGACATGAACCTGTGAACAGAAAACAGGATAGGCAAAGGGTGTCTCAAATGCACGGGACTCAAATGAGACCTGGGTCAGGTGCCGCTTCCGGGCATAGACGTTCAGAAAGTGGACCGGCTGGGTCTCAGGTATAATTTTGTCAACCATCCCCATAGTTTCAAAGACTTCAAGAGTTCTGTTAAAAACACCCAGTGCCCGCGAGGTCTCGCTGGGAGCCAGCTTCTGGTCGAGGATACGACAGCTGAGTCCGTGCCGTTGCACCTCATGAGCCATCGTCAGCCCGACGGGACCAGCACCGATGATCAAGACATCAACGTCATAATTTTGCGTATTCATGAAAGTTTTATCCTTTCAGGGATATTCCTGGCTATGCATTTAAATTAAAACGATCGTTTAAAACAACTGTATGAATCATAACGTTTGTATGCTATAATTGTCAAGGCTGATAAACACAAGCATTGTCAAAGAAATGGAAGGTCTGCAGGATGCCAACAACGACACAGGCGACCAGAGAGAGTATTCTGGATGCGGCTGAACAACTTTTCGCGGAGAAGGGATTTGAGGCTACGTCGCTCCGCCATATCACAACGGCGGCCTGTGTAAATCTGGCGGCGGTCAACTATCATTTTGGCTCAAAATCTGAGCTGCTCCAAACGATGCTGCAGCGTTTAATCGCGCCGGTCAAAATCCAGGAGGTTGAGGCGCTGGAGGCTTTGTTGGACCATACACCACAACCGACCCTGGAAGAGATTCTGGGAGCCTTTATTCTGCCACTGGTCAATTATTTATATAGCGATGATCCACGTGTACGTATACGTGCCCAGGTATTTGCACGCGCTATTGTTGATCCTAATGAGGAGATTCAACGTATAATTTTGGCCGAAGTGCAGTCTATCAATGCCAGCTACAGCGCTATCTTGGGACGTGTCTTGCCCACACTACCAGAAGCTGAGCTGCAATGGCGCTTCATCAGTCTCTTTGGTATCTGTATCACCCATGTGGTCGGCGTCCTCTCCCGCCTCGTTCCAGACCATCTACGCACCACAACCAAAGAGCTCGAATATCAGCGCATCCTCACCTTCATGATCGCCGGCTTTCAAGCTCCTCCCCCTGAAAAATTTTAAATTCTTGAAAAATCCTATGTGCCTATTGACATGGAGTACACTCCAGGTTGTATAGTTCGGGCATGGAAATAGATTTATCGATTCAACAGGTTGCTGAACTGACCGGCCTTTCCATTGATACCTTGCGCTACTATGAACGCATCGGCCTGATTGAGCCGGTGCAGCGGGCAGCAAGCGGACATCGCCGCTATAAGCAAGCGGATCTTGAATGGATTGGCTTGCTTATCAACTTGCGGGCAACAGGAATGCCTATCTCGCAGATGATCGACTTCGCAAAACTGCATCATCAGGGTCCGCTAACAGCCATCGAACGCCTGCACTTGCTTGAGCAGCATCAGCATGCTCTGGCACAGCAAATGCAGAAGTTGCAACAACACGGAACCCAGTTACAGCAGAAGATTGCGCGAAAAAAAGCGGTCCTGGCACAGCAAGGCATCACAGCTCACACACCTGATCAGAGTGAAGCGAAGCAAGAAGAGACTGACCCGGAAAACATAAACGAGGAGCAAAGGAGTAGATTCATGCAGCGAAATGAGCAACGCGTCGCACTGGTAACAGGAGCATCCTCTGGGATTGGAGAGGCTACGGCGCTGGCATTGGCGGCGCAGGGGATACGTGTCGCGGTCGCGGCGCGCCGTACAGAGCGCCTTGAGTCGCTGGTTGCACGTATCCAGCAAGCGGGTGGAGAAGCGCTGGCTTTGAGCCTGGATGTAACGGATGAACAACAGGTGCAGACAATGGTTCGACATTTACAGGAACGGTGGGGCCGACTCGATATCCTGGTGAATAGCGCCGGCTTGATGTTGCTGGGGCCGATCGCTGGAGCAGATACGGAGGATTGGAGGCGGATGATCTCTACCAATGTGCTTGGACTCTTGTATGCGACGCATGCGGCCCTACCGCTGATGCAGGCGCAAGGAGGCGGCCATATTGTCAATATCTCTTCCCTGGCTGGCCGTATCGCACGCGCCGGTAGCGGCGTCTATAATGCTACCAAATGGGGCGTGGGGGCTCTTTCTGAAGCCTTGCGGCAAGAGTGTGTGCACGACCATATTCGCGTCACCGTTATTGAGCCCGGCATAGTGGAGACCGATCTGGCCTCTCATATCACTAATAGCGCCGCTCGTGAGAATGCGCTACGGCGTAAACAAAATATTACGCCCTTGCAGAGCAACGACATCGCCAATGCCATTGTCTATGCAGTCATGCAGCCGCTACATGTCAACGTCAACGAAATCCTGCTCGTCCCGAGCGAACAGGGAGGCTAAGCCAGACGATGAAAACAGTCTATAATAGCATTGCCGGACAAAGCCTGGACCGGCTGGCGGCGCTATCCGATGGCATCTTTGCGGTCGCCATGACCTTGCTCGTCATCGATCTCCATACACCCGCCGCCGAGGTGGCCGCCAGGTTTACCACGCCATTGCTCTGGACCAATCAGGGACTAAACAAGGAGCTTGCCTTATTACATGCGCTGGGAGCATTGCTACCGCATTTTCTCCCCTATGTGATGAGCTTTCTCACGCTCGGCATCTTTTGGGTGGGCCAGCAAACACAATTCAACTACTTTGTGACCAGCAATCGTCATCTCACCTGGATCCATCTCGCCTTCTTGCTCGCTGTTTCACTGATGCCGTTCTCAACAGGATTATTAGCCGAATTTATCACCTACCGCATTGCGCTGGGCCTCTACTGGCTCCATCTACTCGTGCTCGGCTGTATCCTGTTTATCAGCTGGCGCTATGCCTATCGAGCCGGACTACTGAAAGACGAGGTCAGCCACGAGATACGCGCCGCCGCTCAGCGGCGCATCGTCTATTACCAGATACTTTATGCGGCCGCCATGCTGTTTTTCCTCATTAATACCTATATCAGCATCATCCTGATCATCTTAATGCAACTCAACTCCGCCCTCGCGCCACGCATTGGTCGCCTCAATCAGGTGTGATAGGGCGGCGAGTACGATCAATATGCCAGTAGCTAAAACAATACTTCCCCCGGCATTTCCTTAAAGATGCCACAGACAAGTACTGGTGGCACCAGGCATTGTCTACAGTGCCACCAGTACTCGCCTTATTCTCCGGTCACGTCGCCAGCTAATTGCTGAAAGAGTGGCTGCCATGCAAGCGGTGGCGTTCCTGGCTCATTATAGATCTCAAATGTCTTGCCCTGTGCTTCAGGAACCAGTAAGGATTGCACACAGACCTCTGCCACATCCTCGCGACTGATCTGTCCATCCCCTGTATCCCCTTGCTCAAAGCGGATCGCTGCTCGACTGGCTGGCTCATTGGTTAGCCAACTGGGGCGCACAATTGTATAGGGGACATTACTTGTACGGACTGCTTGCTCTGCCTGGCCGCGCCAATGGATGATGTTACGCATCTCTGGAAAACGTTCGGGCCGCGCAATGTAAATCTGGGTTACCAGCACGATATGGGCCTGCTGTTCGGCTGCCGCCGCCAGTACATGGCGTGTCCCCTGGAAGTGGACTCGTTCGGGACTATTGGGGGCGGCATCGGAGGTGGATGACTCAACAATAATCACACAGCCTGCGACACCGTGCATCGCGGCCGCCACGCTGGCTGGCTGGGTGATATCTCCTGCGACAACTTCGACCTGTGGATCAAATTGTTCGCGAGCAGCATGGATATTACGTGCCAGTACACGTGCCGCATAGCCATGCTGCAAAAGTTTTTGCACAATATGGCGGCCGGTGTTGCCGGTCCCGCCAATAACAAGAATGGATTGGGCCATGTTATGCTCTCTGCTCCTTTGATCTTCTTACCAGGGTACTGGCTGCTTGTCGCGGAAAAATCCTCCGGTTGGTCCATTGTTTGGTAGCGTTGCTGCCCACACAATGCCAGCAGCTCCTTCTTGTACGGGACGTCCGCCCGCTCCGCCCATATCTGTCGCCACCCAACCGGGACAAATGGCATTGACAAGAATACCGCTTCCGGCCAGTTCGGCAGCCAGGATACGAGTCAACGCATTAAGTGACGCTTTCGAGACACTATAGGCTGGTGTCCCACCACCCATACTTGCCAGCGAGCCGCCTTCACTGGATACATTGACGATACGGCCATTATTGCTCTGCCGCAATAATGGTAAAAATGTCTGGCACATACGCCACGCTCCAAACAGATTGGTTTCTAAGGCGGTATGAACCGTAGCTAAATCAGCTGTAATACCATTTTCCCAGGTATCATATAAAATACCTGCATTATTCACTAATACGTCCAGCCGACCAAAGTTGGCCGTTACCTCTTTTAACAACTGATCGATACTGTGCTGATCAGCGACATCAAGTTGATAGGGAAATATCGATCCTTTGTCGTGCGTGAGCGACCGGGCGGCCGCTTCTCCCCTGGCAAGGTCGCGTGACCCTAAAATCACGCGCATACCTCGCCGGGCCAGCTGATGCACCACCTCAAGGCCAATACCACGATTAGCACCTGTAACCACCGCGACGAATGACTCTTCTGCCATATCTTTTCCTTCTGAATTACAGAAGCATCTCTCTCATATGCTCCACTTACTTTGTGGATACGGATGTCGCCAACCGTTTCGCTAAAGCTCCTGCTTGCTTGTTATTGAAACGATCATTTTCGGGCAAATCAAATGGGATCTCCCAGACCTCAGCCATCTTGCCATCCTTCATCTGTATATAGAGCACATAACGCAGGTCAAGCTGGTTGTCGGGTCCAGTATAGAAATCACGGTGAACAGAGAGTGCACAGTGTTCGTTGGCGGTAACCTCAAGGAGTTCAAAGCCGCCTTTGCCATCTCGCAGTGTCATGGCAACCGCACGGATGCCGTTCAGGATGCCATCGACGCCTTGCCAATCGCCCGCAATGGGACTGCTTCCAGGGAAATGCCATACGAGGTCTTCATGCACAAGTTCACCCATGCGTGCAGCATCAGCCACCCCGAAGGCGGCAAAAAAATCGCGCACAACCTGTGCATTTGGATGTTCTTTCCACGTCGCTTGCTTTTCCTGTTGCATAGAGCTTCTCCTTCTTTGTATGTAGGGATATTTTTCTCACTACTCAGTGTAGCTTCACATATAATACCTGGGAAAGAGATAGTGGCTCTATCGGATTCGTGCTAATACTATCGAAAACGTGCGCTCCTTCACCCTCTCTGGCGATAGGTGCGTGGCGTTGTCCCTGTATAGCGTTTGAATGCCTGGGTGAAATGGCTTTGATGAGGAAAACCAACTTCTAGAGCAATGTGGGAAAGTGGCGTATCGGTCTCTTTGAGGAGGCGCCGAGCGGCCTCAAGGCGTTGGTGTAGGACAAATTGATGCGGACTCTCTCCGGTTGTCTGGCGAAAAAGACGCGTAAAATGATAGGGGCTGAAGCCTACCTGCCGGGCCAGAATTTCCAGCGAGAGGTCCTGGTTAAGGTGAGCAAGCATAAAGTCAGTTAAGCGTTTCATCTGCTGCGAGGATAGTTTCCTATCAGCTTCACGAATGGAGACATTGGTCGTTGTATAGTAGCGCAATAGGTGCGTAACCAGCATCTGTGCCGCTGTTTCAGCATAAAGTTTGCCCACGGAATCAGAGGCTGGCTGTTGGAGTTCTCGCGTCAAACTCAGGCCCAGGTGCGCAAGGAGGGGATCTTGAAATCCTGTTTGCTCTTGCAGGATTATTTTTGCAGGATCGCGGTCCACTGTTTGCTGCATGATTTGGAAGAAAAGATCAGCATTGATATGCAGGTGAAGCGTGGTAAGTGGAGCCGGGGAGAGGCTTTTCCAACGCAGGACATAAGGCTTACCGTCTGCTGGGGTCAAAAACCAATCGCCTTCATGCATTACATATGTCATCCACGGACCATCTAGCGTCCGTTCCTCGATCTGCACATCTCCACTTGTAATCAGCACCAGATAAATATCAGGGCCACCAGGGAAAGGCGTTTCATCTAAATCGACTGGCTCGTGAAAGGTACGCACCATTACATATCTCCATCCTTTATCCCGGCTGGAAAGAATAGGTGCTGTGGGCAAATAGTTCTCAAAATCCGGTGTTGATATCGAATGAGGAAAAGTATTCCTCATTTTAGGATTCGTTCTGATCACTGATAGATATTCTCCAACGCACTGTTACTATAGTAATATCTCTCTATCAATAGAAACCACGCGCCTCTCTCAATAATTTCCAGTGCATGCGTTCAAGCTGCGTAGTTCTTGGAGAGTACGACCCACACGTGCCTGTGGGCCGTACTCTCCAAGAGCATAGCAAACTATGTTCAGGCTCTATCGTTTATGGCACCCGGCTCAATGGTGGCAACTGGCCTGTGAGAATACGTTGGCGGATCGCATGTCGATAAAGGACAGTCAGAATGACAAGGCCAAGCACACCAATGATCACGGCTGCCAATGGGATATCGACACCGGAGACATCGATCACAAAGGGGAAGAGGAAGAGCGGGAAGCCATCCCAGAGCGCGTGAAGCACGGAAACAAACAGGTAGGTCAAAATGACTGGCAGGCTAATATGAAAACGCACTCGACTCCGCTGGCTGAATAAGACTGCGCCGAGGATGGCGGTCCAGGTCCCATGGCCAAAAGGCGCCAGTAAGCCACGCAGGATGGTCGAGAAGAGCGAAGCCGTAATATGTCCCTGGGTGGTCAGAAACGCGCTAAAGGCATAACCGGTACTTTCAAAGGCGGCAAAGCCCATCCCTACGGCCGCGCCCAACAACAAGCCATCGATCTGGGTACGTGGCTGCATACGTCTGGCCAGGATGATTACGGCCAGGAACTTACAGCCCTCCTCGATGAGTCCGACTAACAACGCGGTTGAAAATGCCAGACCCTGATCGGGAGAAGTCGGGCGGGGCAGCAAGATTGATTCAAGGATTGAGGCCCCAAGAATCCCGAGAATGCCGCCAATGCCAAAACTACGCCCGATCGTCTCAGGACTCAAGGAGCTCAGGTGCTGGTGGTCATATAAAAACACGACAAAGACTATAGGAATAAGGAAGTTGCCGATAATAATTACAGTGGGATACAGATTGGGGTTTCCTGTAAAAATCAACACGGCTGCCGTGGCCACAAAGAGTACAATTCCAAGCAGGAATGTCGATAAACAACCTCGCCGACCACGTGTTATATAATAGCCAGATTGAGGCGTAGCTATATTTTTATCCATGTATGCATATCCTCCATACGCTTTAGCAGCTGAAAGCATTTTACTCACGTTTTTAGCCAATGTAGAGCAAGGCCTGACATTCGGCCATCCCTCCAAATATGCATTACTACACAAAATAGTGCTCACACATTATACGAGAATACTTTCCACACGTGTATATTCGGTGGATAGTAACAGATCTTCTCTTGCTAAAGCGTTTTGGATCATTCCTCGCTACGCCTCTAAATTCTGTTAGGTTGGTAGTATTATTTAAGCGAGCGGAGATATTGTAAACTCAGCGCCATACTCGCCTGTGGATCGTCGGCAATTGGATCTTGCTCAATAATCACATAGCGTATCGCTGGCATGGTCTCCAGTTGCGCTACCAGCGCGGGCAATGGCATATCACCTTTTCCCAACTCTGTAGAAGTCTTCCCGGCAAAATCACGCAGGTGGATATAGCCAATGCGCTCCTTATGCTGCTGGAGATATGCCACAGGATCTATGCCCGCGACCCACACAAATCCCAGGTCCACACAGAGATCCAGTACGCTAAAGTCCAGATTTTCTAGCAGGACGTCCATGCCGCTCTGCCCACCATCGATCGGCGCGAACTCAAAATCGTGGTTATGATAATGCAGATAGATCCCTTCCGCGCGCAAAATCTTGCCTGCCCTATTCAGGACTTGCGCCGCCTCGCGGTAATCCTGGGTGCTGCGCTCAAACCATTTGAGTGGACCACTGACCGTAATATCCTGGGCTCCCAAAGTATGCATGTAACGTATCAGTGGCTGCGGATCGAGCATCGCTGAAGTCAAAACATGCTGGCTACACAACTTCAAGTTGTAATGTTGAAGCTTTGACGCATACGCTTCGGCATCATCCGGCCCACCCTCAACAAACTGATAGCCGCTGCTGGCAAGCCCATCCAGCAAGAAATCAATATCTTTGTCCAATTGATACTGCTTAGAAAATATATACAGTTGCGCACCCATTGGTTGCTGTAACATAGTGATTCCTTCCAACTAAAAAGACAGGGGACATGCAACTGGACATGTCCTTTTTAATATTTAGATGAACTTCTGAGGTACGGCCGTGGCGGGGTCGCCAGTATTAGGGGTTCCAGTTGGTTCAATCAGTAGCAGATGTGTCTCTTCTTCTGCCACAGGCCGATGCTCAATACCACGTGGCACGACAAATAGTTCACCCGGACCCAATACGACCTCCCGCTCTGGCATCTGAATGGTCAGACGACCTTTGAGCACCAGAAAGAAGTCGTCGGTATCATCGTGCTTGTGCCAGGTGAACTCACCCTTGACCTTTACAACCATAATCGAATTCTCATTCAAATTCGCCACGGTCCTCGGAGACCAGTAATCCGCGAATAATGTCAATTTCTCAGCCAGATTAATCTTTTCTTCCATGATTTGCCTCCTGATGATATCCCGCTAGATTATCGCAGTTGTCCTTGCACTTGTTGCAGAGGTCGCTATGAGCGTACTTTTGCCAGCGCACGCACAGGAAATGTTCCGGCCCCTTTGAATTTGGGTGGTAGTGCACTAAAAGTGAAGCCTGATTCTGGTAGCTGACCAAGATTGCATAGATGCTCGACAATCAGGACTTCAGCTCCCAGTAACGTTGTGTGGACCGGCCTCTCGCCGCTCCTGGTATCATCGATGTTTACTGAATCGATACCTACCAGTTTTACATCACACTCGACAAGATAGCGGGCGGCCGCCTCGGTCAGATGTGGGTGATGTTCAAAGTACTGCTCGCTATTCCAGTAAACATCCCAACCAGTATGCACCAGGACCGCTCGTCCGCGCAATTCTTTCCCACGGAAGCTATCAACGTCCAGCACAAAATTCTCTTTATGGTCGACCCGAATAACGATGCCATCCAGATCAGCCAGCCGCTCAACTCCAACCTCCGAAAGATCCTTCCCGTTCTCATAACGATGAAACGGACAATCGAGATAGGTTCCAGTATTTGTGACCATCTCGATCTTCCCAATCTGGAACTCTGTCCCGCTGGCATACTGTTTTCGCGACTCCTCACGACTCAAATAATCACAAATAATGGGGGCGGGCAATCCTTTATATGTCACCAGGCCGTGCTCAATAGTATGACTCAGGTCAACCAGTTTCTCGCCAGCCGCCTGGATGTTGATGGGGGCTCGCTTATGCTTTTCTTCAATAATAACTTTATGCTTTATCTGGACCTTTCCCACCATCAATAAGTGCATATCTTCCACTAGATAGTCGGCAAGTTCCTGATCACTAATAGTATCGCCTGCGATATCCAGGCGAAAAGCCTTTCCCTCCAAACCACCACCATTTGTAAACTCAATCTCAAAATCAAATTGAACTCTCTTCTCCATAATACCTCCCTCAAAGGAAAATCTGTCCTCAAACCAGGATGCTTTTATGAAAAACAACTATTTTTCGCGTTTCGCTATTTGCCAGATTCTTTCCAGTTTATCATAACTATTTGTGGGTAAGCCACGAAATAGAGACATGATACTCAGACAGCAGCCATTATCAAATGCTGTTGTATGAACATCATGTCTCTATTTTCTCTATACGAAGATACTTTTTCTGCTTGCTTAGCGTAGAGGACGGAAAGAGGCACGGATATCTTCAACGAGCAGCTCTGGTTCTTCCATAGCTGCGAAGTGGCCTCCTCGTGACATTTGTGTCCAGCGCTGAACGTTAAAGGTACGCTCTGCCCACTCACGCGGAGCTGGAGTGATGTCTTTGGCAAAGATGGCTACCGCCGTTGGCACATCACTATGTTCGTCGTACGTCTGGGGAGTAGGATTGTGCATCTCTTCATAGTAAATGCGGTTCGCTGAATTAATCGTTTCTGTGGCCCAATAGAGGGTGAGGTTGGTGAGCAGCTCATCTTTGCTAAATTTTCGTTCGATATCGCCATCACAGTCGCTCCATGCACGGAACTTCTCAATAATCCAGGCGGCGAGACCAACAGGAGAATCGTTCAATCCATATGCGAGAGTCTGCGGCTTCGTCGCTTGAATCATGGCGTAAGCGCCTTCCTGGAATAGGAAAGCCATACTCGCTCCTACATAGCGTTGCTCTGCTTCCGATAAGTTCTGTGGTTTCTCACTAAAGTACGGATAATTGACATCCGTGAGGTGAATACCGCTGACATAATCGGCGTGCGCAAGTGCGAGTTGCTGGGTGACACCACCTCCAATATCTCCGCCTTGTGCCATAAAGTGTTTGTAGCCTAATTCGTTCGTCATCAAATGCGTCCACAGGCTGGCAATACGTGAAACCGTCATGCCTCGCTCGACTGGCCGATCTGAAAATCCGTATCCAGGTAGGGATGGAACGATAACATCAAATGCATCCGCTGGATCTCCGCCATAGCGCTCTGGATCAGTTAAGAGGGGAATAATTTTGAGCATCTGGGTAAAGGAACTGGGCCAGCCATGTGTAATAATCAGAGGTATAGGATCAGGTCCTTTCCCATGCTCATGAATGAAATGAACATCCACACCATCTATGTCAGCCCGAAAATGGGCGAATGTGTTGAGCATTTTTTCCTGGGCACGCCAATCAAATTCGCTTCGCCAGTAGTCCATCAGTTCTTTTAAGTAACTGCGGTTCACCCCATATTCCCACTCAGTTCCAGGAATCTCATCGGTCCAGCGCGTGCGCGACAGGCGGTCGCGCAAGTCGTCAAGCGTTGTTTGCGGAATATGGATCGTGAAAGGCTGTTTCGTCATGTCGCGGTTCTCCTCTGGTAGTGATTCACAAACGACCCTCGCTTGATTTCCTACCACAGATACTATACTCTTGAAGGAGGACAACGCAGGTCCTCCTTAGAAAGATTTTTCAGAGGCAGAAAAAAAAGTGGTGTCTTATGCGCTATATGCCAACCAGTCGTGTGCTCATAATCTTGGAATTACTGCAAGCTAAGCCAGCGATCAGCGGTCCTGAATTAGCTGCGCGCCTGGAAATTGATGTGCGCACTGTCCGTCGCTATATCACGATGCTCCAGGATATCGGTATTCCAGTTGAAACTATTACTGGAAAATACGGTGGCTATAGGCTCCGACCTGGTTTTAAGCTCCCCCCTCTTATGTTTACCAATGATGAAGTGCTGGTCCTCATCGTAGGTCTGCTGATCGCTCGTAAGGTAGGTGTAAAGACGATGACGTCAACAGTTGAGGGCGTGATCGCAAAAATTGAGCGTATATTGCCAGATGCCTTGCGTCAACGCGTTCAGGCCATCAAAGAGACACTCGTAGTGGGTATCGCCACACCAGATGTGCTGGTAGAACGGCTGGTGGTAGAAACGATGAGCCTTGCTGCCCAGCAGGGCCGTCAAGTCTGGCTGCGCTATCAAGCAGAGGATGAGAAGGAAACGGAACGCGTCATTGATCCCTACAAAGTTGTCTATCATGATGGCTGGTGGTATGCCTTGGGCTATTGTCATTTACGCTCTAATCTGCGCGTATTTCGTCTGGATCGTGTGCAGCAACTTGAACTACAAGAAATGCATTTCAACCGTCCAGCCGATTTCCACAATCTGGAATACATGCTTCAACCATTCGCAGCCACGCCAGAAATGTGGCATGTGGAAGTCCTGCTATTTATACCATTAGAAGAGGCGCATCGCGCTATCCCGCTAACACTCACCAACTACACCCTCGAACATCATTCTCAAGGGACCCTCTTACATGCATTTGTTGAGAGCCTTGACTGGATGGCACGCTTCTTAGTCGGCCTGGGATGCTCTTTCAACATATATCAACCGACTGAACTACGGATCACACTAAAAGAGATCGCGGAAGAGATGCTGCATCTGGCGCAAGCAACACCTACCGATAAAATGTCTACTGATCCTGGCAACAGGACATAAAGAGCAAAACAGCGGCAAGGTTTTTTTGCTACCTATTGGCTCTGCTATTCGTAGGAAATGTAGAAAGACCATAATGGCAAATTTGGAACGTTTAATGTTCTCAAATCACTCATAAAAGCAAGCATCTGAGGTAAAAAATGAGTCAGTCTTCACCTTCAGGCGAAAAAGATCGCTCGTCCCTGCATCATCCACGTTTCGCGGCCTTCTATGAATGGATGACACAGTTAGGCTCAAGCCGCCGCTTTACTGATCCGTTGCGCCAGGAACTGGTTGGTCAGGCCACTGGTGTCGTCCTGGAAATCGGGGCGGGCAATGGCTTGAATTTCCCATTTTATGATCCAGCACGTTGTGAACGCGTCGAAGCCACCGAGCCTGATCCGGCCATGCTGCGCTATGCCCGCCAGCGTCTAAATCAGGCCAGGGTTCCGGTACAGCTGACCGCAGCATCGATTGAGGCGCTCCCATTCGCAGATCATACCTTCGATAGCGTCGTAGTTACCCTCGTCTTCTGCTCGGTCGCCGATCCAGTCCAGGGCTTCCATGAGATCAAGCGCGTACTCAAACCAGGCGGAATCCTGCTTATGCTGGAACATGTACGCGCCCAGGGAGCGGTTTCAGCAGGCATCCAGAATGCGCTCGTCCCCGTCACGACGCGGCTGGCCGGCAACTGCCATTGGAATCGCGACACCGCACAGCTTCTAACACAAACAGGTTTTCACATCACCCAACAACGCCAGCTAGCAGGAGGTCTCCAACCCGTCATCTCTCTCCAGGCTATAGCACCCGCCTAAGGCTAACACAAAACATCTCACTCAAAGCTCTTCACCTGGAACAGATCGACATGATTATGTTCAAACCACCAGACCATGTAGCGAGGAGAAAACCCATATCCCAGCGATCTCTCCCCTCATCACGAACACGTTCCCCGTAACTACGTGATCTTTTCCATGGTGCGCATGCTGTTGCAAAAAATGAATGATACCCCCCGATGCACTTGACGATGAGTGCCTGCATAGAGTATACTCTTCTTATAAGTTAGCGTACACTAACTAAAATACAGCGAAGTAGAGAAGCATCCAATGTTGAGTGAGCAGCAACCGGTAAAACGCACACGTATGCGCAGTGAGGAGCGGCGGGCGTTGATCCTGCAGAGAGCCAGGCATGTCTTTGCTAACTCCACGTACGCGGATGCCAGTACAGGCGAACTGGCACGCGAGAGTGAAGTAACCGAGCCTATGCTCTATAAGCATTTCGGGAGCAAGAAGGGTCTTTTCCTGGCGGTGCTCAGCGAGTGTAGCCAGCAATTCCTTAGCACGCTCCAGCAACGGTTCGCACGTCGAGCCGAGCAGGATGTGTTGGATGCACTTACTCATATTGTGGATGAGTATAATGCTGCAATGACGGACGATCCTGAGACTCAGCGTGTTCTCTTTCAAGCGGTCAATGAAGCGAGCGATCCCGAGGTGGCACAATGCATCAGCCGACATAACCGGAAGGTCTATCTGCTTATCCGCCAGCTTGTCGAACGTGCCCAGGAGTCTGGCTACCTGGAACCTACGATCAATCTGGATGCCGCCACATGGGGCTATATGAGTATGATTCTGGCTCTCCAGTATGGCTTGATGCTCAATCTCTCCGGCGAGATTGCCAAAGTGCAGGAAGAGATGGGACGTGTCTGGTTGCGCGGCCTGCTCACACCTGAAAGCTAATTTTTTTCTTTTTTTAATTTAGTTTTCGCTAACTAACTTGCATTTTTATTCGACCAGTCTCATGGTCCACATCTCAAGGAGATCTTTCGATGCAATTTTCAATCAGTCGTTCACGTAGCCGGCTGCCTTATAAGTGGTTGGTCTTGCTGGTGGTCATTTTCGGTTCTTTCATGAGCATCCTTGATCAGACGGTAATTAACAATGCGTTGCCCGGTTTGCAGCGTGCTTTCTCCACCGATCTGGGCAGCCTGCAATGGGTGATTACCGCTTATATTCTGACACAGGGCGTGGTTACTCCAACGACGGCCTTCTTTGCGAACCGTCTGGGCACCAAACGCTTTTATATTATCGCGCTGACTTTGTTCACCCTGGGGTCTGCACTCTGTGGTTTTGCCTGGAATTTGCCGGTACTTATCGTCTTCAGGATCATTCAGGCCTTCGGTGGCGCGATCCTCTTCCCGCTGGCCATTACGCTGCTCTTCTCAGAATTCCCCCCACACCAGCGGGGTCTGGCAAGTGGATTTCTAAGTATCTCCGCCCTGATGGCGCCGGCACTTGGTCCGACGCTCGGCGGCTATATCGTGACCTATGCGAGCTGGCCTCTGATTTTCTATATCAATGTACCCGTCGGCATCGTGGGAATCATCATGGCATTTGTGCTCTTACGCGAACGTCGTTCTGAAGGTCGGATGAACTTCGACCTGCCGGGCTTCGTGCTGGTTGCTACGGGCCTTGCCGCTGTCCTCTATGCGCTCTCCAGCGCCAACATCTCTGGCTGGGACAGTCCGACGGCGCTGCTCACGCTCAGTGGTGGCCTCTGTCTGCTGGCATTGTTCGTTATCGTTGAGCTACGTATCGCTAACCGTGGTAAACAACCACTCGTCGATCTGCATCTCTTTGCCAATGGACCATTCCTGACTAGCAATATTGCCAATGCCTTCATATCCTTTGCCTTCTTTGGCAGCTTGATTCTAGCTCCGATCTATCTCCAGGAATTGCGCGGGCTCAGCGCCTTTCAATCGGGTCTCTTCACGCTTCCGCTGGCTTTTGCTTCTGTACTGACCGCAATTATCGGAGGACGCTTCATTGATCGCTTTGATCCTCGCATCGTACTCATCATTGGTCTCATCCTGATGGGACTCTCTACCTGGCAGCTGGCCCAGAATACATTGACAACGCCCTATCCCTGGTTGATCGTGATCTTCGCGCTACGTGGACTTGGTCTAGGCTGCTTGCTACAATCATTGACAGTCTCGGCGCTCTCAAAGGTTGAGCCGCGCCAGTTTGCTCAGGCATCCGCGCTCAGCACCGTGACCCGCTTTGTCTCCACATCCCTGGGCATCGCGGTACTCGCGACGTTCGTGCAGAGCCGTGCCAGTACCCATATCAGTACGCTGGCACAGCAGACCAAACCTCTATCGCCAGCCGCATTTGGCCTCATCCGCAAGCTTGGCCTGAACCTGGCGGTTCAAGATGCCTTCTGGCTCACGCTGGTAGCGCTTATCCTGGCCTTCATCGCAGTCTGCTTCATTCACGTCCAACAACACACGTCCCAGGAAAAGACCGCGCTGGCAGAGGAAGTTCCTATCGAAGCTTAATTTCCAGAGTTACCCACAATAATGATATATTATGCTATGTATCATTATTGTGGGTACTTTAGGGCTTAACTTGTAAAATAATGCGCCCACGCCCATGGCCGGTCTCGCTGAGCGCATGGGCAAGACTTGCGTCCTGCAGGGAAAATGTCTGCATGATTGTGGTCTTGACCTGACCGTCAGCCATCAAGCGGGCAATAGTTTGCAGGAGGCTGGTGGAGGGAAAAGGAAATGTTGGAGCATTACTCATCGCACGAATCCCATACTGCTCGGCCGCTTGTGGGGATGGCTTTTCGAGTAGCGAGACCAGGATGCCGCCACGTTTAACGACTTGCATAGAGCGTTGGAGCACCTCGCCTCCGATTGTGTCAAGTACCACATCAACGTCTCGCACCACCTCTTCAAAAGGGGTTGTGGTATAGTCAATCACCTGTTCCGCGCCCAGCGAGCGCACAAACTCGCTGTTGCTAGTTGAAGCTGTAGCGATAACCTGCGCCCCCTTCCAGTTGGCAAATTGTGTTGCGAACAGGCCGACACCTCCGGCCGCCCCATGAATCAGGACGCGCTGGCCAGACTGCAGTTCCGCGTTCTCAAACAGGGCCGACCAGGCCGTAGTAGCACCTCCTGAAATCGTGGCGGCCTCCGCGAAACTGAGTTGTTCCGGTTTAAGGGCCAGCGTCTCCACGGCGGCAGTAGTATACTCAGCGTAGGCTCCATTGTTGGTGCGACCAAAGACCGCCTGACCCGGCTGGAATGCCGTCACTCCTGGCCCAACCGCTTCAACGATTCCGGCAATAGCGCTCCCCGGAATATACGGAAATACAGATGGGCGCATCGTCTTGAAAAATCCCTGGCGCAACTTCCACTCCATTGGTAGGACACCAGCCGCATGCACGCGCACTAACACCCCACCTGCCTGTGGCACCGGACGCGACACCGATTCCAACCTGAGCTGTTCCGGGCCTCCATACTGGCGCACCTGAATTGCCTGCATCATCTGTCCTCGCATACGCATTATCCCCTTTATACTATTCGTCTATTTCAATTCTTTTCCAGCTATCTGCTTCCCATTACCGCTCAGTATAGGAGAACACAGGCCTTATCGTCCCTGTCCAAAAGCATAAATAGTACCTGAACAAAAGAACAGGAGGTCGCGCAAATCCTCTTGACAGAGTTCTGTCAGAGCCCTTATCTTTTGCATAGAAGAGATTAAACAGCCACGCCGCTCATAAACGCTCTGCATGGCTGGAAAAGTGAGGATACGTTTCATGTTTACTTTGCGCCGTTACAGACCAACCGATCAAGGGGGGGTCGAATATTTGCATGTTCATGCCATTCAGCAGGTCGGCGCCTACCTGGGCCGTGGTCACTGGGACGATGATGTTTATGCAATCGAGGAAGCGTATCTGAACAATGGGGGGGAATTTCTGATCGGAGAATTGGATGGCGTGTTTGTCGCCATGGGAGCTTTTCGCCGCACCAGCCCGGAGAGCGCCGAAATCAAACGCATGCGCATCCATCCAGATTATCAGGGACGCGGCTTCGGCCAACTGCTCCTCAAGGAACTCGAAAACCGTGCCCGTGCTATGGGCTACAAAACACTCCACCTGGATACCTCAGTTGTACAAATAGCGGCCCAGAAACTCTACCAGAAAAATGGCTTCCACGAAGTCGGCAGAGATAGGTATCAAAACATCGAAGTGATTTTATACGAGAAAGCACTGGCATAAGTTGTCTATGGATTTCTTCTTGCCTTCTGTGCATTACCTGTCGATCCTGAGAAAGTGGACGGCAAGACATTTATTGTGAGCTCGAATGAAAGGACAAAAAAGTGCAGCACTCCCTTGAGGAAATTGTCCACGCTGAGGCACAGCTTCAGCAGGCAATGGTCAACAATGATGTACAGGCCCTGGAACGCTTAATACATGATGATCTGGTGTTATAAACGTTTCTAAGAAATGACATCAAGCATTGACAAATGGATAGTTCTCTGCTAGAGTTCTTGCATGAAATTACGTCATTATACAAGGAAACAAGAAATGAGCGATCAGACGTTTTTACGTTGTTTTCTTGCTAGAACGACCCAAGGTGATAAGGAAGATGCCGAATGCAAGTCGTCGAACGACATCTGATTCGTACAGATAATCCCTGTTTTTCCGCGCTTGATCAGGCGGCGTTCGCGTCCAAAAATCTGTACAATCAAGCAAATTATCAGATCAGGCAAGCTTTTATTCATGAGGGGATCTATCTGCCGTATGCCGCCATCTTTCACCGTTTGAAGCAGCATGACGCCTATTGCGCACTCCCTCGTAAGGTGAGTAATTCCATCTTGCTTCAACTTCATAAAAATTGGCTCAGTTTTTTTGAAGCGATGAAAGCCTATCGGCAGGATCCAACGCCGTTCACGGGACGACCAAAATTGCCAGGCTACAAAGACAAAGAAAAAGGCCGCTTTTTGCTCATCTATGACAAGCAGGCGTTGGGCAAACGAGCATTTAAGAAAACAGGGAAGCTCGTTCCATCAGGATTGCCCATCGCGATTGCGACCAGAATCACGGATTGGGAGAAGATTGCTCAGGTGAGGATTGTTCCCCGACTGGATGGGTATATGGCCGAGGTCGTCTATGAGCAACAAGAGCAACAAGCAGACGTTGACCACCACCTGGTGGCGGCCCTTGATCTGGGAGTCAATATCCTGGCGGCGCTCACCAGCAACAAATCCGGCTTTGCACCTCGTTTGATCAGTGGGAAGCCACTCAAAAGTGTGAACCAGTATTACAACAAACAACGCGCCCAACATCAGGGCCGCCTCAGCCATGAGAACCGCTTTAGCTCGCGCCAGCTGGATCGAGTGACGACGAAGCGCAATCGCCGTGTTGACAGTTATCTGCACACGGCCAGCCGTCGCATCATTGATCTATTGGTAAGCGAGAGGATCGGTACACTGGTCATTGGCAAAAATCCACGCTGGAAGCAGGAAGCGAATATGGGCCGTAAAAACAATCAGCAGTTTGTGTACATCCCCCACGCTCGTTTCATTGACCAGTTGACGTACAAAGCCAGGCTGGTTGGCATCAAGATCATCATTCAGGAAGAGAGCTATACCAGCAAAGCGAGCTTTCTAGACGGTGATCCCATTCCAACGTATCAGGCAAGCACTTCTGAGAAGCCTGTGTTCTCAGGCCAGCGCATTGCTCGTAGTTGGTATCGTGCAAAGGATGGAACCATCCTTCACGCTGACATCAACGGCAGTTGGAACATTCTGCGCAAAAGTAGCTCCGACCCTTTGCAAGTGGGGCGAGGAGTAGAGGGAGCCGCAGTTCTCCCAAGACGGCTGGCCGTCTGAACGGATGACCGATAGGCATATTTGTCATCACTTTAAGATACTGTTTATTGATACCGAGGGAAATGTACAGGGAAAACGCGATGATATTGATAGCCATGCCTCTGGCGCGGTCGTTCAGACTGCGGTGGATTTTGTCGAGGAACCAGTCATGCAACTCCATGGAGAAAGCGCAGTTGTTGCGGTCAAAGCTCATGTAAAGGTACGATTACAGGGAACTCCTGTTGAATCTTTCTGCCGCTATCTGCGCGTATGGCTCTATCAGGATGAACGCTGGCAAATTATCTCTGGCTGCATACGTATCCTTGATGACATGTAGTGTAAAAAAGCAAGATCCTCTAATGATTATTCGTTGGTACAGACATGGCGAGAATGCACCATGTCTGTACCAACTACTACAACAAGCATGAGGGCCTGCGCTCCTTATGCTAGCCGAATGAAATCCGTGCCCTGCTTATCATTTTTTCGCGCCTTTGGCGCTCCAACGGTCATGAGTCATCCCCAATTTTTCTGAAATCGCTCAAGGTCTCGGATGAGTGAGCAAACCGTGAGGGGATCATCAGAAGGTGGGAGGAAACAACCGAAGCGGGGACGGTCATCGTCCCACAAGCGACTGAGTGCCCATCGGATCCGATAGAGTGGTGCCTGCACGTGCAGGCACCGCTTTCCGGTTCGGTGACATCGGAAGCGCAAGAGCGCTTGCACGAGTTCGTGATGCCTCGGATCAAGCAAGGAAAGCAGGAAGGCATAGACGAGCATGACCATACCAAGCAACTTGAGTCGAGCTTCTAACGACCACAACCGAGGACATTCCAAGGCCAATTCACATTTCGCATAGCGAAAACTCACCTCAATTTGCCATCTCCGACGATAACTGAAGAATACATCCCATGCTTGCTCTTCGGTGTGGACTGGCTCATTGGTGATCAAATACATGATGCCTTTTTTGACCCGCGCTTTCACGAGAAACAATGGTTCATGCGTCTGAGGATGGCGAAGGGCTGTCCACCACAAATCACAGGCCATCTTTTCTCCCGTTCTGCCATCCCAGATCTCTTTGTGCGCGCGATACTTCTTCCCCTGGCCAATTTGCCACAGCTTCTTTTCCTCTCCGGCCAGTGTCAGAAACACGTGATGTTTGACCCAGCGGATAATGAAACGGGCTCGATACTTGGCGAGCACGCGCAGCCAATATCCTGAGGCATAGCCGCGATCAAAGACATGAACCAGCAAAGAACCCCATTTCCTGACACAGATCCGCAATCCCTCTTCTTCCGCATCTCGGAGCCTGGTGGCAAAGACGCCTTTGGTTGACCACCACTTCGTGACTGCCAGATGGGGAAGCCCTTGCATTCCGACAATGAGTGCAGCATTCCACTGCATTCCCATGACCCTGACCGGACGAGCAGCAGGCCAATTGAACACGAAGCCTCGCTTTGTCCGCTGCCGCCTCTTGGCTTTACTCGAGAGAACCGGGCAGAGTCCTTCCAACTTTTCGCTTTCGGCTTTCTCCAGCACACTTCCATCCCAGATGCAGAGGATCCGCTTGCATTGCTCTTTGAGGGTGCGTACCTCCTCATCTGCTTTTTCCAGCAGATAGTCATCAATGAGCCCCACGGTCCACTTCACGGATCGCAACAGCTTTCCAACCCGCTTGGTGCCTGCGGTGGCACTCGTTGAGTACCCATCATAGCCTTGCAGATAGGAACCAAGCTCACTCAGCCACAAAGCTTGTGGATTTTGACGCAGGCGGATGATGGCAACCAGGCATTGCAGTAAGGTGCGCACCAACCGTTTGTCCAAGACATCATCGAGCCTGAGCAAAAAAGGCTGCAAAAACTGTTCAAGCAACTGAAGCAGATGCTGTGATCCCCCCTGCGGATCTTGTTCCAAGCGTTTGAAGGTTTCTGACAATTCTGACATAATAACGATGGATCTCCTCATTTAGTGATTGTTTGCTTTTCATATTCAACAGTCTAAATGACGAGATCCATTTTGCCTAGTCCTTCTTTTGAAAAATTAGGGATGACTCATAAGAAGCAAGGTGCCCTTCAGGGCCCGAGTGCAGCTAGCTGCACGCTCCACGATGAGAGTGGGAAACAAACACTATCTTAGCCGCGCTTTGCCAGGGCATCGCGTACGGCGGCATCGTAGATGGCGGCATTAAACCAGTTGGGATAGATGGCGGTTGGTTCTGTTAGCTTGTCAAGTTCTTGTAGTTCGTCAGCGCTCAGTTCAAGCTCGGTGGCCCCAAGGTTGTCGTCTAGCTGACTGATTTTGCTTGCTCCAACTAGAACCGCTGTGATTGAGCGCGAGAGTAACCAGGCCAGGGCAACCTGGGCCGGAGAGGCTTTATGCTTTGTCCCGATCTCGCGTAATTTCTCGACGACATCATAGCCGTGCTCACGATCAAAGGGGATGATATCAAAGCCTGTGAGCCTGCCACCATTGCCACCAGGATTCTCACGCGTATATTTTCCACTCAAAAATCCTCCGGCCAGCGGGCTCCAGACCTGGATACCGATACCTGCATCCTGCGCGAATGGCAGCATTTCGTGCTCCAGGTCACGGCCGACCAGTGAGTAATACATCTCGGCGGCCCGGAATTGCGCCCACTTGTATTCACGCTGCAAACCAACCGCTTTGGCGGCCAGCCACGTCGGCCAGTTCGAGAAACCAATATAGCGCACCATGCCCTGCCGCACCACATAATCCAGTGCCTCAAGTGTCTCTTCCAGTGGCGTATAGGGATCGAGGCGGTGGACCAGATAAACATCAATATAATCGCTCCCCAGGCGCTTCAGACTTCCCTGTACGGAAGAAAGGATGTGCTGTCTTGAGAGTCCCTGGTCGATCAGCGCATCACCCATACGATTCCCAACCTTAGAGGCAATCACCACATCCTGACGACGCTTACCCAGGGCTCGCCCCAACATTTCCTCGGACTGCCCATTGGCATAGGCATCGGCTGTATTAAAGAAGTTCACGCCCCCATCCAGTGCCCGCGCGACCAGATTATTAGCGCCATCCTGATCGACTTTGTACACCGATCCGAACGCACCCTCACCCGAGCCAAAGGTCATGCAGCCAAAGGCAAAGCGGGAAACTATCAAACCTGTATTGCCTAAACGCGTATATTGCATTCTATTTTTCTCCTATATATTTCCCTTGCCGCAGATGGGCGGCGTTCAATTGCTTTATCATTAGTATAAAATCGCCACTCTGCTTTGTCCAAGACTTGTTTTCTCTAACGTGATAGAATGGCTCTATCACCACATAGCAGGATTTCAATCCAGGATAGAACAGGATTTAACGAAAAATGGAATTACGTGTTCTCCATTATTTTGTTGTGCTGGCCGAGGAGCTGCACTTCGGACGGGCGGCCACGCGCTTACTGGTGGCACAACCATCTTTGAGTTATGCCATCAAGGAACTTGAGCAGGAACTTGGTGTGGTCCTGCTGCAACGGGATCGTCGTAGTGTGTCTTTGACTGAGGCTGGACAAGCGGTCCTCATCGAGGCACGTCGCACCCTTGAGCAGTCTGAACGTGTGCGTTCGGTCGCCGAGCAGTTTCGCTCCCGGCTGACAGGAAAGCTTCGTGTAGGATTTGAGGCGACCGGCGCTGGTCAGATTGGGACACTGGCACAGGCACGTTTCAAGCAACAGTATCCTGATGTGCAGATAGTTCCCAGGCGCTTTGATTGGGGAGCAGAAGCCGAAGCTCTCCGTATGGGTACAGTAGATGTAGCTTATCTCTGGCTACCCGCTCAATCAGAGGGATTACAGCTAGAGATCATTGCCCGCGAACCACGCCTGGTGGGCATGGCCACCTTCCATCCGCTTGCCTCCCATCCCCAGATCCAGATCATGGATCTGGCCGATGAGCCATTGATGTGGACGAAGAAGGCTCCTAAAATGTGGGTCGATTGGTGGGCCGTTAATCCCCGGCCGGATGGCAGGGAGCCACATTGGGGGCCGACCAACGATAATGTCGAGGAGATGCTAGAACAGGTCGCCTCCGGCCTGGCCATCTGTTTGGCTCCGACCTCACTGTCTGCCTACTACGGTCGGCCGGATCTGGTCTGGCGCCCTGTTATCGACATTGAACCGCTACAAATTGCGATCGCGTGGCGAAGCCATGACACTAATCCACTGGTCGAACACTTTGTCTCAATTGTGCGCGCAGTAGCTACTGAAACGCAGCGAGCACACAAAACAGAAAAAGCAACTTAAATCCATTTAAGTCGTCTAAAATAGACCAGCAGGACCAACGATATCAGTCCAATCGCACCGAGCGCGAAAAAGTATCCAAAGGCCCAGTTTAGCTCTGGCATATTAAAAGGAGAAACATCATGATTAAAATTCATACCATAAATGCCAGTAATAAAGCTCCCACTCATAAGAATAATCGATGCGGCCGTTAAGGTTCGCATCACCTGGTTGAGCGAATGGGAGGATAAGGACAGGGATGCATCCATCATTGAGCTCAGTTGATCGCGATAAAGATCAAGGGTATCAGCCAGGCGGGTCACATGATCATACACATCACGAAAATAGGCCAGACTTTGCTCAGGGAAAATTGGATTGTCCCGATTGGTCAAAACATTTAAGATATCACGCTCAGGATTGACGATACGCCGCATCTGCAACATGGTCTTTTTGATCGAGAGCATCTCAAAGGTTCGCTCGGTATCATAATTCTTGGAGGCATAAATCTGCTCTTCCATCTCCTCGGCACGCTCGACAAGGTCATCAACCACCGGAAAATAATGATCAACCATACTATCGAGGAGCGCATACAGCAATGGTCCAATTCCCCAACTCAAATGGCTACTATTGCGTTTCCAGCGCTGCTCAGCTTCATGTATCTCTGGAATATCAACATGATGGACCGTAATCAAATAGTTTTCGCCTACAAAAAGATTCAGTTCGCGCGTCTCAACACGCTGTGTTTCGGCCTCAAAATAAGCAGCATAAAAGACAATAAACATAAAATTCTCATATTGCTCAATCTTCGGACGCTGATGCTCATTTGTCGCATCCTCCAGTGCGAGTGGATGCAAACCAAATTCCTTCCCCACCGTGGCTAACTCCTCAGCGCTCGGCTCCGACAAATCCAGCCAGAACTGATGCTCAGTATCGGCCAGCTGATCACTAATATTATCGAGTGTCGTCAGCACGCGAAACTGCGCCTGCGGAATATTACACTGAATGGCCTTAATCATAGTTATCCTTTCTCTGGCGAGCCACATCCATACCTGGCTCTCCCCTGGATCAAAGATTACCGTCTCTGCTTCCTTTTGTCCATAGCAATCCACCCGTTGGGTGCCATGCATTTTTTGCCAATACAACCCATGAGCGCAAGATCGGAGGCCCGATTCATTTCACATCAAGGGTATGACAAGGGACGGAGAAACTGCATCCTGTTAAAGCAACCGAATCGTGAGGCGAAGAGACGGCAACCCGCAAGGGGATTGTGCCCTACATCTCTCTTTTTTCTCCTCTGAAAATGAAGCATTTTCATGCCGCGTGGTGTCACCAGACATGAATGTCTTGTTTCGTTCTCTTAAAGAGAACAGGATGGTAATACACTTCCTGTAAGATAGCGTGACCTGGAAATGAGTATTGTAGGGCAATCCCCTTGCGGGTTGCCGTCTCCTCGCTCCATGTCAAAGCGCCTGTTTACGATCATGATCGCCATCTCCTCGCTCTAAGTCAAGGTCCCTGAGCATGTCCACGATGATGTGCAGTCGTTGAAAAAAAATGAACGGCACCCATGCTTGTTGAGCTATTTATAGCTGTTGTAGCAGAACTGCCAGTCAGCAACCGTTGGATTTAAACCATCTAGCCACGGACGCGATCGAGCGTTTTCTGGTAAAGGTCGTTGTGGATAGTAATATGCATTCCAGCTCGCTTATAGAGGCGGGACGCGCCAGTCAGGCTCTCGGCATCAACGCTCAGGTGCGCGATACGTTTGCCGCGTCGTGCAAGTTCGCCAAAGCAGTGATGCAGCAAAGCTTGCCCCAGTCCTCGCTTACGCTCACTCTGCTGAACGCCTAGCTGGTCGATAATTCCCATCTCGCCAAAATCCACACACAGCGCAAAGCCAACAATGGTCTTATCATGACAAGCCAGAAAGCAACGGTCAGGATCAAAGGAGTCTGCCAACAGATTCTCGTGCGCCCAGGTCTCAAAGGTTTGCGGCTCATACCCCCATCTATCTTGAAAAACCTGCGTGTATGCTTCAAAGAAAGGATGCTCATCCTGGCCAGGAATAAAGGTACGAATGCTGATACCTTCAGGCCAGACCGGCATGGGAGTTGGATCAATGAGCTCGCGCTCCATATCCCAAAAGTGCCGTACGACCTGGTAGCCCTGGCGCTCAAATAACTGTGCTTCAGCTTTATTCGTAGGCTTGATGAGACAGAAGGCACGCATGGTCACCTGGCTGCCATCGGGCAGGTGTGCGCCTCTTTCCTGCACGCGTGCACTTGCCAGACGCAACAAATGCGTTCCAATGCCTTGCCGCCGATACTCAGGGTGCACACCACCACTGGTGAAAAAATTGGTCTCACTATCCTTGATCAACTGCATAGTACCAACCAGCCGCTCATCAGGAGCAACAACCAGCCAGGCATCAGACTCCAGAGCAAAATCTGGCGCGGTCCACATCGTTCGCACAGACGCCAGCGACTGATTGGGCTGGCCATATTTCGGAATATCAAAGCTATTATAGAGCTCCAAAACATCCTCAAGATCAGACAACGTGGGATTTCGTACTATGAAATGATCTGATAAAAGTATCTTATTCATGAATTTATGCCTCTTGCGTTGGCCCAATCGGCTGAGTTCACGCTCCGCCAACTTCGTAGTAGGTCTCAGACGCGCTCAAGTGGTCGGTGCGGCCCTGCCGGTAGCTCGACACGAATTGGATCATCAGGTCGCACCTGACCACCGGTGAGCACAATCCCCATGATCCCTGCTTTGCGGATCAGCTTGCCCTGCTCATCGTGGTCTAGCACTGCCGCCAGCAGGCCCTCCTGGAAGTGATCAAGTTGGTAGCAGGGATTGCGCAGGCCGGTTACTTCGACGATGGCGGTATCGCCCATGTGCAGCCGTGTGCCGGTTGGGAGGGACAGCAGTTCAATGCCTCGCGTGGTAATATTCTCACCCATCTGGCCCGCCGAGACAGCAAAACCTGCGGCACGCAATTCATCGTGCAACTCAGCATGGATCAGATGCACCTGGCGCAGATTCGGCTGGCTCGGATCTACCGCCACCCGCGAACGATGCTGCACTGTCTGACCCAGGTGGGCATCTCCCTCAACTCCCAATCCTTCCAGCAATTGTATGCATTCTCGATTATGCTTGCTAAAGGTATGTTCCGCACTACAGTTCACCGCCACCACTACAGCAGTAGCAAAATCCTTGTCAGTCTCCAACATCTTCTATTCCTTCCGTTTCTCTATCAACGCGAATATATTATCTTTTACCTATATATTGTACTTGATTGCACGATTGACTTTCTAGCGCTGTTTATGGTATGCATATCAAGAGTCGCTTTTCGATAAATAATGTTGTGATTACACATTTGATGAACTTCGGAGGTGCAGCTATGGGCTCAAACAACTTTGACGCCTTGACCCGATCCTTAGCCACTAATACATCCCGTCGACAGGCAATCGGTCTATTCTGTGCAGGGACGCTGGCCGGTATCCTGGGTCTGAGTGGCGCTGGTACGGCGCGGGCGGCTTGTAGTGCGAATGGTAGCCACTGTAAAGAGCAAGGTGATTGTTGTTCAAAACACTGCATCGGTGGTCCGCATGATCCCCATTACTGTACGGCCGAAATCGGCATACACTGTAAGTCCAATAGCGAGTGCTGCGGTAGCTTGACGACAGCCCAGTGTGGTATGTCGTGCCAGAACGGACGCTGTGCTTGATTAATCAAGGCTCAGGAGAATAATCTCTTGAGCCTGCTATCTATAGGCCATATCCTGACAGTTGCCACGTCATAAGGGAAGATCAGAATGGCAATTGTCAGGATAATGTGGGGATCAAACCATCATACTGTTACATTTGCCGTAACAGTATGACTCCTACGATTACCAGTGTACCAAAAGCAACACTTGCAAGAACAAGCATCCGTAATAATGGAGCATCCAGCGGAGTTTGTGGCTTCACAGGCATTTTTTGAATTTTGTCCTCCCTATCTTTATCGATCCTTTGCTGCTTCTGATATTTTTTTTGTTCGTCATAGGTATATTTAGTGGTACTGCTTGATCCATTGATAGTGAAAACGTGCTCACATACCTCTGCAAGAGACATCTCTTGATTATTACAGGTCACTTTAGCATTCGGATCGGTGTCAACCCCTACAATATTTGCGGTAGGATTAGCCAACCTGTACTGATCACTTTCAGCTTCGTATACCTGGAAGGAATATACCGCGAATGTACCACAAATTATTGCAGATAAAATGATCAATATAATAGAAGGAATTTTAGATCTAGCGAATAATTTGAATGTCTCCATAAATTCTATGAATAGCACAAATGTCCCCAGACTCAAGCCAATGCAGATAATGCCAAGAACAAAGAATAAGATGCCGAGGATGATGTTTGAAGTGCCAAGTGTAAAGGTCATCAGTTGGCACAGACCAAGGTACAAAATCAACATGGCAATAAAAAAAGCAAAAGTACGCAGTCGTTTTTTCTGGGGGACGCTATCAACGATCATGGCTGTTTTCTCTTCCTTGATGAAACTATCAGCATTCTATTCTATCTCGCATGGCTCGCGAAATTGGACCCATAAAACCTGGTCAAATGATGAAAAAAAAGACGCGTCGACGAACTCATAGACGAAAAGCCAGATTCTGGTGGTTGAATCTGGCTTTCCGTCTATGAGTTATTCAGGCGTTCAGGCGTTCATGTCGACCCAGGTAGCACCTTGCTGGGAGCTTTCGACGGCTTTGCTGATGAAGAGCATGCCGCGCAGGCCGTCGTAGACGGTGGGATAGCCGCCCAGCGGCTTTTCGCCGGCTTCGACACGTCGGATGTCGGCGATGGCCAGCCGGTAGATGTTGGCGAAGGCCTCGTAGAAGCCCTCGGGATGTCCACCGGGTGTGCGGGCGGCGGCTCTGGCTTCGTCGCTGGTGTATGGTGCGTTGGTACGATAGATCTGGGTAGGCTGGCCCGGCTGCTTGAAGAGCAGGGTGTTGGGCTCCATCTGATGCCATTCCAGACCGGCACGCGTGCCATAGACACGGATATTGAGGTTGTTCTCTTCTCCGGCGGCGATCTGTGAGCAGGTCAGGAAACCCTTGGCTCCGTTCTCCAGGCGCAGCAGCATGTTGGCATCATCATCCAACTGGCGTCCAGGCACAAAGGTGCTGAGGTCGGCGCTCAGCGAGGCGATCTTCTGTCCGGTAATGAACTCAAGCAGGTTCTCGGCGTGGGTACCGATGTCACCAACACTACCGGCGATACCAGATTTCGTGGGATCGGTACGCCAGGCGGCCTGCTTGTTGCCACTATTCTCTTGAGGCTCCATCAGCCAGTCCTGGATGTATTCGACCAGCACTTTACGGACCGTACCAAGGGCGCCGCTGAGCACGAGGTCGCGGGCCTGACGCACCATTGGATACCCGGTGTAGTTGTGTGTCAGCGCGAAGATCAGGTTGTTTTTCTCGACCAGTGCGACTTCTTCCTTCGCTTCTTCGAGGCTGAAGGACATAGGTTTGTCGGAGACGACGTGGATGCCGTGCTGCAGGAAGGCTTTGGCCACCGGATAGTGCATATGATTGGGGGTGGCCACGATCACAAAATCGATCCCATCGGGACGCGCGGCTTCTTTTTCGGCCATCTCTTCATAGCTGGCATAGGAACGGTCCAGGAACCAGGCACGGGCCGACTCTTCGGCGCGCTGAGGATCGGTAGACATGGCACCGGCAACCACTTCTGCCTGACCATCCAGTTCGGCCGCGACACGGTGGACCGCACCGATAAAAGAGCCTTTGCCGCCGCCTACAATGCCGGCTCGTAATCGTCGATTGGATACATCTCTGCCCATTGCAGTTGTTCTCCTATCTTGTATTTGTCGCCATATGACGATTGACAATCAATACCAGGCTACCACTTTATATCATCTGATGATAGCCTGATCTGCATATACGTGCGCTATTTAGAGATCTTCGCTCCAGTCGTGCTTGCCTGGATTGAGTGGTGCGGGACGCTTGCACTGGCTGGTGAGCTCGATGTGTTTTCCCTGATCTGAAGCATCATTGAAGGCCTCCATGATGTCCAGCACATGATAGGCCAGAGCGCCACTGGCACGATGGGCGCGGCCAGAATTCATGGCATGTATCATATCTGCCAGGCCAATACCACGGCTATTCTCAGTATACGCATGGGTCAGGGGCAACTCACGCCACTGTTTATCCTGCACGGTCTTCACGGTTACGGGTCCACCAAAGGTGTTTGGATCGGGCACGACCAGTGTGCCTTCGGTGCCATAGATCTCGATACGAGGCAACTGATGGGACCAGACATCAAAGCTCATGATGATTGATCCAACGGCGCCGTTTTCAAAGTCCAGGACGCCGGCGATATGCGTCGGGGTGTTGACTTTGATCTTGGTACCATACTTTGCCTGGCTGGTAATTGTGCGCTCGGGAAACGTGATGCGGGATGAACCGGTGACGCGGCGCACGGGCCCGAGCATCGAAATAAGCGCGGTCAGGTAGTAAGGTCCCATATCAAACATGGGGCCGGCACCTGGTTGATAGAAGAAATTTGGGTCGGGGTGCCAGGACTCAGGACCGTGGCCGAGCATAAAGGCGGTGGCTGCGACTGGCTCGCCGATCAGGCCTTCATTGATGGCCTGGATGCAGGTCTGGATACCGCCACCCAGGAAGGTATCGGGAGCACAGCCGACGCGCAGGTTTTTGGCGTTGCCTGCCTCTAGCAGGGCCTTACCCTCTTCACGACGAATACCTAATGGCTTCTCACTATAGGTGGATTTTCCTGCCTCTATGGCTGCCAGGCCAATCTGGGCATGTACATTCGGAATCGTCAGATTCAAGATCACGTCGATATCTGGATCCGCCAGCAGTTCTTCGACTGTACAGACTTTCGGTACGTTATAACGCTGCGCCTGCGCGCGTGCACGCTCCATATCGATATCGGCGCATGCAGTGAAGTTCAAAATATCGAACTTGCTGGGAGCTTCTAAGTAGATGGAACTAATCTGCCCACATCCAATAACGCCTACATTGGCTTTATTCGTCATAATAAAATAAGACTCCTCTTTTTTTGTACCCGTCGTAACGAGATAGCTTCCTGCTAATGCTTCATTAGAGCTAATTATACATATGATATCATGCTGGAAAAGGTTTTCCAAGCCAAAAAGAAAAGATAGAGATTTTTCTGTCCGTTTGCAAACGGACAGAAAAATCTCTATCCTCTCATGTTTTAGCGCGCCCCATGCAGGGCCTGGAAATCCTCAGAACTGAGGTGGATTGCCGCAGCCGCGACATTCTCTTCGAGGTGTTGTACTGAAGAGGTGCCAGGAATCGGCAGGATATTTCCTGAGCGCTGCAGGAGCCAGGCCAGCACGATCTGGCTGGGTTTGGCGTTATGCTTCTGCGCGATCTGATTCAATAGTTCAGTCGAGCTAAGCGCATCCCCACCCAGCGGAGCCCAGGGGATAAAAGCGATACCTTCGTGGAAACAGTAGTCGATCAATTGCTCCGACTGGCGATCCGTGACATTATAGCGGTTCTGCACCGTCACGATCGGCACAACCTTACGGGCCCGAGTGAGCTGTTCAGCATCCACGTTCGAAATCCCTACATGCTGGATCTTGCCCTCCTCACGCATACGCGCAATCTCGCCCATCGAATCCTCCAGCGGCACCTCAGGATCCACACGATGATATTGATAAATATCAATACGATCAAGCTTCAGACGACGCAGGCTCCCCTCCAACGCCTGACGCAAATGCTCCGGACGCCCATTACGCGGCCATTGGCCCGGACCGGTACGCTCCAGGCCCCCCTTAGTCGCGATAACGAGCCCCTTAGCATACGGATGGAGCGCCTCCGCGATCAATTCCTCGCTCACATTCGGCCCATACGAATCCGCCGTATCAATAAAATTCACCCCCAGGTCCAATGCACGATGCAGGACCGCCAGACACGCCTGCTTATCCTTCGGAGGACCCCAGATCCCGTCGCCCGTCAGGCGCATTGCCCCAAACCCCAGCCGATGCACCCGCAAATTACCACCAATCACAAAATGTCCGGCCATAGACGCCGGCAACTGCCCATTCGTATTCACCGCAAAAACTCCTTGTAGAAAAAAACAACCTCTTCCCTCTCATACGTACAAAAGAGTCCCAACAGCTTCGCCGTAACGGCAGGGCTTGCCCCTGCTACCTGTTCACGTATGACATGCCCCTCAAACACGTGAAGATGCGTTACTGTTCCTCCGCCCATGTCAAGGTATCCAATCATGATCCTAAATGGCGACCCAGTTTTGAACGGGAAAACATGTGAAGCGGACCAATCATACGTCAATTAGCGCCACAAGCAAGGCCCAATATGTTTCGATTAAGCACTTTTATATCCAACGTGAGAAGCCAGCGTTACGTACGTCAAGTGAGCGCCACACGCAAGGCCGGCATATAACTTTTTCAAAGGCCTAACATGATAGAAAGGCATATATGCCTGTGGCGCCTACATCACTCATAT
Organism: Dictyobacter alpinus; assembly: GCF_003967575.1. Classification (NCBI taxonomy): domain Bacteria; kingdom Bacillati; phylum Chloroflexota; class Ktedonobacteria; order Ktedonobacterales; family Dictyobacteraceae; genus Dictyobacter; species Dictyobacter alpinus. Next base: position 5,450,166 of record NZ_BIFT01000001.1, on the reverse strand, counting down.
TTATTCAAGCATGGTCACTCGGCAACGTTTTGAACGGCGACCATGTCCAAGACCATGAAAGACCAAACCTCCCTGTTCAACCCCGCAGCGCCAAACATGAGTGGTGTAGGCGCCACAGCACTGCGAGTCGTTGTGATCCCTCGGCCCACGAAAACCCAGCAGTGCGGCCTTGCGTGTGGCGCCCACCCAACGTACTCAACGCTGGCTATGGCGCCACTCCACGTACTCAACGCCGACCCATGACGCTTATTGCGACAGCCAGCTATGGATGGTACGGGTCACGAGCTCGGGCGTGTCGTGCTGGATAAAGTGGCCGGCATTGGGCACTGTAACCAGGGTGTAGGTGTTGTCGATCAACTCCCAGGTGTTGTTGAGTGCGCCTGGCAAGAGAAATTTGTCTTTGAGGCCATGGAACTGTAGCACAGGTGCCTTGATTTTGATGACGGGCGAGGTGTCCTCTCGATAGGGTTCGCGGGGATAGTTTTGTTTATAGAATTGCAGTATACCTTCAATATTGGAACGCTGAAACGCCTCCAGGTAGCGTGGGCGCACCTTTTCGTCGCTGATATACTGAATCAGGGCTTCAGGGGTAACTTTAAGGTGCGCACCTTCCTGCTGAAAGTCTCGTGCGTACTGGCTATTCTTCTGCTGCTCAGGATTGTGGACCATCTCACGGGCCATATTACGGGGATGCGGCAAATTTAAAATGATTAGTTTCTCGGTGGCATCGGGATAATGCATGGCGAACTGCCAGGAGACCGCGCCACCCCAGTCGTGTCCGATGATGATCGCGCTCTGCTTCCCTTGCGCGTTCACGACCGCTTTGACATCTCCGATCAGATGCTGCATCTTGTATTGCTCGCCCTCGGTCGGCTTGTCGCTTAGATTGTAGCCGCGCTGGTCCATCGCGACCACCTGATATGCAGAGGATAAGGCGATCATCTGATACCGCCATGAATACCAGAAATCTGGAAATCCATGGATCATCACGATCAAGGGTCCGCTCCCCAGACTGGCATAGTGGATCTTGACGCCATGATTATCAGCATAGCCATGCTGTACATACCGGTCCAAGTTCTCGATGCTAATATTTTCAGCTGATTGGGTCATCTGCTTATTCCTTTCGATACTTAAACTCGGCCATCTGCCCTATTTACTCGGCCTTCACGGAGATAGCAGGTTTGCGTGTTTCCAGTCGCTGTAGAGCCTCTGGATCATGGCTGGGCAGGTAGACCGTTGGTGTAGATTGCACATAGGTGAGAATCTGACGTGCGGTCTCTTGATAGACTGTGCTATTTGTTGTCACACCATCAACCACTTGCTCTAGCATCAAGCGTTCATTATACGACGTGTCTCCAGCAAAAAAGAATGTGTGCATATCATCCTGCACCACAACCGAGCAATGTCCGACGGTATGGCCCGGGGTTGCGACGATATGAACATCGCCTGCTTTGGTAAGTGTATAGCTGTTAGGAAATGGTCCAAATTGCTGTGGGGCAAAATCAAGTAGCTCTGGCGCGAACCAGTCGGGCCAGTGTTGAGGAAGATACCCTCTAACTTGCCCTGTAAATCCTCTAGCAGCCTGATACTCGGCACGCGAAAGCAAAATCTGGGCTTTAGGAAAATGGTGTAAGCCACCTGCGTGATCCGTATGCAAATGGGTCATCACAACCCAGCGCACATCGTCTGGTGTGATCCCCAGAGCACGTAATTGTGGCCCGATCTCCTCTTCAGGACGCACCCATTCACGCACACTCTTGTAGTACGGATGCCATCTGGGAAAATAACCCGCTTCTACCGCGTGAGCGGTCTCACCAGTGTCAACCACAATAACTCCCTCTGGATGCTCAATCACCCATGCATAGATGGGTAAACGCTCGGTCCATGTGCGATCGAGCATAACATTAATCAGCCGTAGAGGTCCACTTCCCTGACCACTTACCTGCTTTGATTTGATCGCGACGGTCCCGGTCTGGATTGCGTGAATGCGCATAATCTCTCCTTTTGAGTTCAGATACATTCATGGTACGTCTGCAATACTATGGTATCACGAAAGAGCTCCTGGAGATTTGGCGGAACAGCAAACAGGCCAGCCGTATCGAGTGCGGCTGGCCTGTTTTTTTGCGCGCTACAGGTATATGCTAGTTGGCGCTGCTGACGGGGAGCAGACTGGCGCTGATGGTGGTGAGGATACCACCACGGATAAGGGTGAGGCTGACGTTGTCACCGGGAGCTTTGCTGGCTAGATGGCGGCGCAGACTGGCGGCGCTTTCGATGGGCTGACCGTCGATGTCGAGTAGCAGGTCGCCCAGGAAGATCTCCTGTTGCGCGGCGACACGCTCGACGACGCTGACGACGAGTTGACCATACTCACGGCTGGCTGCTAGTTGCGCCTGGACGTTGGCTGGCAACTCGCTGCGCTGGAGTCCAACACCCAGGATGGCTGGAGCTTTGGGTAGACCGGATAGCCATTCGCTGACCACGTTGCTGGGAATGGAGACCGAGAGGTCGCCACCAAAGATCATGGCGTTGACGCCCACGACATCGCCATCGGCGTTGAGCAAGGGTCCACCAGAGTTACCGGGAGCCAGTCGCACATCGGATTTGATATAAGGAATACTGACATCTTCATCTATCTGACGTGTACTCCTGCTACTCATAATACCGGCCGTGACGGTCCAGCGCTGGCCCCATGGATGTCCAATGGCGAAGACCCATTCGCCGACACGTAGTTTTGAGGAATCGCCGGCCTCCAGGAAGGGGAGGTCGTTGGCTGCGACTTTGAGCAGGGCCAGATCAAATTCTGGCTGGCGCTGGATCACGCGCGCGGGCAGCGTACGGCCATCAGTGAAATGGACCTGGATGTCGCCCCCGTCTCTCGGAACCACGTGGTTATTGGTAATAATCTGTCCATCTGGCCGCCAGACGATACCAGTTCCGCCTCCATGCTGTCCATTGCGTACCTGGACGATTGCTGGTCGTGCCTGGTCAAACAGCGCGGTGAGGGCGGACGAAAATACATCTGGTAGCGGATAGGAAGACTGTGTGGACGGTGTTGTTGATTGTGTCATTGGGAAAACCTACCCATTCTTTTTTTGCATTCTATAGTATGCCGCTAGCGCAGCTCGCACGATTGCTTTTCTATATCAGGAGGAAGAAGCGTGGAACCAGTTCTTCTTCCGCATACCACTCTCTGTAACTTGCTTACTTGCGTTGTCCTGGTGTCACCGCTAAGGTCTGGATCGCGTTGCCGCGAATAACTTCAACGGGCAGGGCTTTACCAACACGCTCACCACCTAGCAGCAGTTGCAGGTCTTCGGTATCGGTAATGGTATGTCCATCGAGGCTAACCAGGATATCGCCCATCAGCAGGCCACCCTGTTCAGCAGGACTATCTTTTTCGACATTGACGATCAGCAGCCCATGGTCCTGTTCGCGTCCAGCGCGCTGGGCCTCGGGTAGATGCACCAACTGGCTGCTCAGGCCGAGATAGCCACGTTTGATATATCCCTGCTGCGACAGAGCATCAACAATCGTCTGCACCTGCGCCATCGGAATCGCCAGCGGAATGCCATTGGAGAGTCCTGTGGTCAGGATACCAAGTACGGCTCCTTCGGCATCCAATAAAGGACCACCTGAGAAACCAGGATAGGGGGTAGCATCGGTGCGAATATAGCGCTCCAACACTGTACCCTGTCCCGTACGTACAGGACCACCGAGCGCGCTCACGATACCTGTGCTGGCCATTGGACCATCCTCAGATGGACGTCCGACCGCCAGGATCAGTTGTCCGACGCGCGCTGGCTCACTGGCCGCGCTAGCAACCGGCAAGTTTAAATCCTGGATACGTAATAGCGCCAGATCGGTGGTTGTATCACGACCAACTAACGTCGCCGAAAATTCTTTTCCGTCGTGCGATTGGATTTTCAGATCGTTTTCACGTTCAAGTATATGACTAGCTGTAACCACAAGGTCCGGCGAAATCACCAGACCACTGGCAGATTGCCGTGAGCGACCATGCACCGTCACTAACGCAGGAGCAACCCGCTCAACCGCATCCGCCATCTGATTCGACAGCGAACGTAACAAAGATGTGTCAGCTTTCGTATTTTCCATATAGAGGGTATCCTTTGGATAAATATGAACAACAATGGATCATGTATGCATACTATATGCTAAAGTTAGCCGGCTCACATCGCCAATTTCACCAGGAATTTACCTGGAAAAATTGACAGGTGGAGCTCATTTCACAGCAATCTGCATCCTTGCCCCTCCCGGCGCTGACCAAATTGTTTATTCCTGTCTGATCGCTTGATCGCTTGTCTGCTATTGCGGACAATTACTTGTACTTGTCTCAAATTATAAGGCGGGTACGCAAAAACCATATGCTGTTTTCCATTTGCTATCACATTGAAACAGGCGCTGTACCAGGCACACCCTTACATGTGTGCAGCGCAACCAGCGTGATGGCCAAACAAAGATAGATTGTCATCTGCACTATCCTAAAAAAAGGAGCATATACATGATGTTAACAGCAGGCGTCTGGCCATGGGTATGGTTCAACCTGTTCGTGCTGGTATTACTGGCCCTGGACCTGGGCGTATTTCATCGTAAAGCGCATTCAGTTTCCGTCAAAGAGGCCCTGATCTGGAGTGTCGTCTGGATCTCGTTAGCCTTACTTTTTAACCTCGGCCTCTACTTTGTCAGTGGCGGCGAGATCGCCCTGCAATTTCTGACTGGCTACCTGATTGAAAAGTCGCTGAGTGTCGACAACATCTTCATCTTTGTGCTGCTCTTCGGCTACTTCAGTGTGCCGCCCGCCTATCAACATCGTGTGCTCTTCTGGGGTATCATCGGTGCCCTGCTCATGCGTGGCGCCCTGATCGGCGTTGGCTCGGTCCTGATTGAGCAGTTCAACTGGATCATCTATATCTTCGGTGCCTTCCTGATCTTCACAGGCGTCAAGATGGGCATCCAGAAAGAGTCCGAAGTCCATCCAGAGAACAATCCCCTGGTCAAATTTGTGCGCCGCTTTGTGCCGGTGACCGAGGACTTTGAGAAGGACCATTTTGTGGTCAGACGCAACGGACATAAGATGATTACGCCTCTCCTGCTGGTATTACTGGTCATCGAGACCAGCGACCTGTTGTTTGCGGTCGATTCGATTCCGGCCATCTTCTCGGTGACCACGGATCCGTTTATCGTCTATACCTCCAATGTTTTTGCGATCCTTGGCCTGCGCTCGCTGTACTTTGTGTTTGCGAACATCATTCACAAATTTTACTACCTGCAAACTGGCCTGGCCGTCATCCTATGTTTCGTTGGAGTCAAGATGCTCTTGCCCGGTTTACTGCATATCCATATCCCAACCTATGCCTCGCTACTCTTTATCGCGCTAGTACTGACAGTCGCCATTGTGGCCTCGGTCATTCGAGCACGCCGCCTGGCTGGGACCGAACAGGACAAGACAACTGAGACGACACAGGATTACGTTGAGGGAACTGTACCGCGTAAAAAAGTGAAGGGAATCGAAAACGCATAAACCTGGTTTCTCGTGACGCGACCTGCACGTTTCATTTATACGTGCGGGTCCGTCGCCCGGCCGCTAGCGTGGAAGGAGCGCCGTTCTATGTATACATCAAACACAGGTCAACCGTTTATAGAACAAAATAGTATGGAGGGTCCTTCCAGACCTCAATTTGCTACCACGCCCCGTAGTTACAGGCCTTACAGGTCGCCATTTTCGGGAATGCTCGTGATTGGCGCTATGTTGCTGGCGATTATCTTTGCGGGTGGGACCATGATTGGCTGGCAACTGGCGGCTCGGGGCGGCGCGATCGATCATCTGCAATCTGGTAGCGCGCCGTATTTCTTCTCTAATGAGAGTGATCGTGAAGCGCTACGGGAGCAGGTGGTGAACAGTGTTGAGCCATCGGTGGTGCAGATCAACGTCAATGAGATCGGCTCGCATAGTATCGGCTCGGGCGTGGTCATTGATCGGCGTGGCTACATTATCACCAATAACCATGTGGTGGAAGGCCAGCAGGGCGTCCAGGTGGTCTTCTCCAATGGACAGACCGTGACGGCCAGCCTGATTGGCAGCGCGCCGGACGATGATCTGGCGGTTGTACATGTGGATCCTAACCGCACCCGGCTTGCGGTGGCCGCCTTTGGTGATTCATCTCAGTTGCATGTGGGTCAGGATGTGCTGGCGATCGGGAATCCACTGGGCATTACCCAGACGGTCACCAACGGTATCATCAGTGCCCTGAACCGCAACATAGCCACCGGCGACGACGGCCAGATCCTGGCCGGAACGATTCAGACCGACGCGCCAATCAATCCCGGCAATAGTGGTGGGGCCCTGGTAGACATGCATGGACAGTTGATCGGCATTCCAACGTTGGCGGCGATGAATCCTGAGTCCAGGACGCCTGCCAATGGCGTCGGCTTTGCCATTCCATCGAACCGTGTCCAATTTATTGCGCCTCAACTCATCCAGCATGGTAAGGTTACCCATACGGGTCGGCCCGCCCTGCAGATCCAGGTGAAAAACCTGGATCCGGCTGAGGCTCAGAGAGATGGTCAGCCCATCGTCAAAGGTGTCATCGTCACCGAGGTTGTCCCCAACGGGACTGGCGCGCAGGCCGGCATCAAGGTCAATGATGTCATCGTGCAGATCGACGACGAAGAGGTTACAGACGTGCTCTCGATGAGCGATGCCCTGATCAAAAAAAATGTCGGCGATACGGTCAATATCAAGCTCTATCGCGGAGGCCAGCTACAAACCATCAAGGCCACACTCGGCGAACTGTCAGCAACCAGATGACCGGCTACTCCCAGCATAACAGGGGAGCCGGCCATATTATAAGTCGTAGCAAGCAAGAAAGAGAGTATTTCATCGTGGAAATCCCGCTTAGCGAATGGCTGGAATATTTGCGGACCGCATACGATGACTTTGGCTATGCCATCGTCTTTCTCAGTGCGCTGATCGAGAATACAGCGTTATTGGGCCTATTCTTGCCGGGAAACTCATTTGTGCTCCTCGGCGCCTTCTATGCACGCCAGGGCACGCTGAATCTCGGACTCGTCATTGCCCTCGCCTCCCTGGGAACGGTGCTCGGCTATCACGTCGACTACCTGCTCGGTCGCTATGTCGTAGGTAGCATGGCCGACAAATGGAGTCAATCCTCACTAGGAAAACGTATGCGGCTGGCGGGCCGCATGCGTCTGGCGCGTGCCTACCTCGGTAAATACGGGGCCGTCGCCATCATGGTCTCCCACCTCATCGGCCATATCCGCTCTTTTGTAGCCATAGCCGCCGGCATGACCCATATGCGCTACCGCACCTTCCTGATCGCCGAAATCGTTGCCGCAACCATCTGGAATACCATCTATGGCCTCATCGGCTACTGGCTCGGCACCCAGGCCGACCAGATCGGCCACTTCATGCAGCGCTTCGGCATCATCTCAGCCATCATAGTTATCGCCCTCATCATCCTCTGGAGCCAATTCCAAAAACGTATCAAACGCCGCCTGCTCCTCAAACGCTACGCCCGCAAACAAGCAGCTCAGCCAGACTGTAGATCCCATCCCAAATCCAGGAGTGTATAAAAGCTATTGGTAAATAAGGTGAAGAGTGGTTTTGTCTCACTTTTGGTGATGCCGCTCGCTCTTCACCTCATTTACCAGCAATCAAAATCCCTCCAGTAGTTTCTGATAAATTTATCCTTTCCGTAAAATCTTCTCCATTCCTTTTCCTTTTGCGAGCTCGTCAATTAACTTATCCAGGTAGCGAATCTCCTGCATAGTTGGTTCTTTTATGTCTTCCACTCGGACACCGCAAACCACACCCCGAATCAAAGCTCGCGAAGGATTCAGCTCGGGAGCCTCCGCAAAGAAGGCCTCGAAGTCTATGTTTTTTTCTCGTTGAGCTTCTAACTCTTCCTGGCTATATCCTGTCAGCCAACGAATGATTTCATCAACCTCTGTTTTCGTGCGCCCTTTTTTCTCAGCTTTTGCAACGTACATGGGATAAACACTTGCAAAGCTCACTGTATAGATCCGATGTCCTGCCATGATACCTTCCCCCAAATATTTCCTTATGCTAGCATGGAAAGATAAAACGCTGTTGAAGCTTGCGCAACAGAAAAGCAAATAGATTGGCAAGAAGCATACGATAAGCTTCAACGAACCATTCCCCTTCACAGGATCAATCTCTTCCCAACAAAACATTCTACGCAAGCCTCCAAGAAGTGGAAAACCAATCCTATCTTAATCATTATCCCTCAGCTCATGCAGCCTTTATCTTCTGACCACATTCTTTAACATATCAACAGCTACCATACCATTAAAAACTCAAAGCGGGGGAATGATCTTTTGTCTCTGCAACCAGTGTCCCTCGCCATCAGGATAAGTAAGTGAAATTAAATGTAGAGTTTATGTGTGCCTATCAGTCAACATCACTGGCTGTAGATCCCAGGAAACAATAAGCGCACCAGGTACCTCTTCAAGCATTGGGCAGCGGATAATACACCGTAGCGGCAGGTCTTGCACCTGCGACCTGTAGACGTATAACCATACAAAAAATACTAAACATCGTAAAAAGTTCTTTTTCGTAATAATAGTTGTTTTAATACCATTGACCTGAAGCACATCTATGCCTGGGTGAAAGAAAATAACCCACGTGTCTTCACCAAAGAGAGTCAAATTAATGAAAAAATATGTTATATATTATTATATAGTAACGAGCAAATGTTAGATACTATTATTACTAAGCCTTTAACCCAGATAGAACAGTATTTGTTTTATAAATAGTAGAAAGTATACTTTATTGTGTTGAGAAAAAGGGCAGAGTCCATCAAGGACATTTTAAGGAAACATCATCCGCTTGCTACTAAAAATCTCAATCTCCAAAAACCATTACTCGAAAGGATCAATAGCTTATGAAATATGAAGAGATGACCCCGGCGGAGTTTCTCCAGGCCATCGCACTCATGCCAGTCTTTTTTGTCCCTACCGGACTTCTGGAATGGCACGGAGATCACCTCCCGCTGGGCCTGGATGCACTGAAAGCACATAGTTTATGCCTACAAACGGCAGACAAACTTGGCGGTGGCATTGTGCTCCCTCCAAACTATTATGGTCGGCCCGGTTTCTCACGTGCCACGGGCACTTTGACGTTTTCAGAAGCCTGTATGGATTTACTTTTTAGCGAATTGTTTGAGCAGCTAACAAAGGTCGGAGCGAAGGTTATCGTTCTGCTCACGGGCCACTACGGGCCGTTGCAAGTCAATTTTGTGAAGCGTGTGGCCGAGTACTTTATGGCGGAACATCCTGCAACCACGATTATTGCACAACCGGAGTATGAGGGCGTTACCATTGATGGTGAGACACCAGCCGACCACGCCGGGAAGTGGGAAACCTCTCTTTTCTGGCACTTCTATCCTGATCTCACCCACATGGAGCGCTTTGAATCACACACCCCCAGAATCAGCTACCCCGATCCCCCCAACGACTACTATAAAGAATCAGAGGAATGGGAGTGGCAAGATTTGCCCCGGGTAGCTTCGCAAAAATTAGGGCAAAGAGCCGCCGAGATCATCACCGATCACCTGGCTGAGCGCATACGTACAGCCTTAGCTGCTGTCTAAATAGTTCTTTGATGAGCGTTTGCATGTAATCGAACCACTCTCCGTGCTTCTACTTCTAACTTTTTCCTATTCCACCTGGAAGGACGGAGACCTTTGAGTGCAAAATCGGTCAACCTTTCAGTTAATTTACCAATACTATAGGCGCATGGGCTGCTCTACTTTTGTATGCTTGCAGCTCGCTTCGTTTGAATGACGCCTATAGCGACCACAACACTGAGGATGGCCAGGATGGCGCAGGCGATCAGGGCATATTGTAGTCCTGAGGTCAGGGCAACTTTATTACTGGCACCAGACTGCAGCAGGGATGCCGTACGGGCGGTTGTGATGGCGGTGATGATAGCAATAGCCAGACCAGAGCCAACCTGCTGCATGGTGTTGAGGAGTCCTGATGCCAACCCCTGTTCCTCATTGCTCACACTGGCCGTAGCTGCGATGGTCATGGCGGCAAAGGTTGGTCCCATACCGAGTCCAACGAGCAGCAAGCCAGGTAAAAGGGTCAGGTAGCCGCTATCAGGACGAATGAAAGCCAGCAACAGCAGCCCACCGGCAACGATGGTCATGCCCATAATGAAAATGGGACGTACACCGAGGCGCGTGATCAGGCGTGAGCCAATATTGGTTGTGAGAATGAGCAGGAGCGCGATGGGCAGGAAGGCGAGTCCAGTCAGGAGCGGGGAGTAGCCAAGGACTTCTTGCAGATAGAGTGTCAGGATGAACATCAGTGCTCCAAAGCTACCAGGGGCTAGCATGGCGATCAGGTCGGCGGCTACGAGCGTGCGTATGCGGAAGATGCTAAGTCGAATCAAGGGCGCTGCCAGGCGGCTCTCAATGAAAACGAAGAGTATGAGTAAAAGCAACGCAGTAGCCAGGAGCCCGAGAGTCTGGAATGAGAACCAGCCAGCGCGATTTCCTTCTGTCAGTGCATAGACAAGGATGCTCAGGGCCAGTGTCACGATAACCGCTCCACCGATATCAAGCTGGCGTGGTCCAGTGGAAACTCTCTTCTCGCGCAATAGCAAGGGAGCCAGTATTAACACCAGCAGACCAAGGGGAACGTTAACAAACATGACCCAGCGCCAGCCAGGACCGGCGGTCAGTAGTCCACCGAGAATCACGCCAGCAGTAAAACCTGTCGATGCGACGGCTCCAGCCACGCCAAGTGCAATATTGCGCTCTTCCCCTTCCGCGAAGGTTGTGGTTATCAGTGAGAGCGAGATAGGCGCCACAAAAGCAGCGCCACTGCCCTGCAATGCCCGGGCAGTAATCAGCCAGGTAGGAGATGACGCGAGTCCACCCGCCAGAGAAGCCAGCGAGAAAATGATCAGGCCCCCAATCAAGAGCCACAAACGACCAAATAGATCACCTGCGCGACCACCCAGCAGCAGTAGCCCACCAAAAGTAAGCGAATAGGCACTGATCACCCACTGCAACTGCTGCGTGGAAAATCCCAGATCGTGTTGGATGGAAGGTAAAGCCACATTGACAATCGAGAAATCAAGTACCACCATGAACTGGGCCGTACAAAGCAAGGCCAGAATCAGCCAGCGATTGCTCATGAGCCTGGAATTGAAATGACGCTCTTGACTGTTGCTACTACGAGCTTGCATATGCTACTCCTGAAGATTTCCGCCCTTTCCGGGCTGTATTATTACATAGTCGACTAAGTATTTTAGTAAAAAAAAGAGTAGTGCGCCAGCAGCATTAACCTGCCAGGAAATGACTCCACTACAGCAGATTTGTACGTACCTGCTGGAGCAGGCGCCGCAAAAGTACCTGCTCCGCCATCGTAAGACCTGCCAGGGTCTGATGTTCAAGCTCCTCCCAGATAGCGCGTATACGAGATTCCAGCTCACGCCCTTTTTGTGTCAGATAGATACGCGAGATGCGAGCATCCTGTAGATCCTGGCGCCGCTCGATAAAGCCCGCTTTCTCCATGCGCCTGAGCATTACACTCATCGTGGATTGCTCGACCTTCATGCGCTCCGCCAGAAGCGATTGGGAGAGCCCTTCCTGTTCCCATAACTGAAGCAAAATCAACTCCTGGCTCGGTCGCAAACCAAGTAGGCCCAACTCTTTCTCTGCCCTCAAGTGATGAGCCCGAAATGCCTGTATCAGTTCATAGCCAATGTAACCTTGAATCGGTTCCATGTTCTCTCCAAATTACTTAGTCGACTATATAGTATCCCCAGGAAAGGTCATCTGTCAAGAAGAAAAGAAATCGGCGTGATTTTACCTGCCTCCAGGCCATTTTTGTGGAGCGCATCCATCCCGGCATCATTGCCGTTTCTTGAGCCATCCTCCAAGGAGGCTTGAGAGCAGGAAGAGGCTTAGCTCGATCGTCGGCCCCACTAGATTGGTTATCAGACCAAATATGCCTCAACATTCAACCAATCTGACGAAACACACAATTGGCATCAGGCGTGGAGCCAGCGGTCGTACCAGCGGCGAACGCGCTTGAGCAGGTCGATCTGGTGCGCTCTTTCGCCGATACTATGTGGCTCACGCGGGTAGAGGACCATTTCGGTCGGGACCTGATAGTGACGCAGGGCGCGGTGAAAGCCGGTGGCCTGACTGACAGGGACACGCTCATCGTTCTCGCCATGCAGGATCAGGACTGGTGTTTTGACCTGGCTGGCAAAGGTAATCGGACTCAGCTCTCGGTGACGCTGGGCCTCCAGACCATCCCACGGCGCGGTCCGGCCCAGTTCTTGCTCGAAGGCTGGCAGGTCGCTCGTCTGGACCATCAGGCCCCAATCGGAGACACCGGCTCCCATAATGGCGGCTTTGAAGCGGCTACTCTGGGTGACGGCCCAGGCCGACATAAAGCCTCCCTGGCTCCAACCTCCGATGCCCAGACGGTCTGGATCGGCGATGCCACGCTCGATGGCAGCGTCTACGGCGGCCATAACGTCTCCATAATCAGCCTTGCCAACCTCACCCCGGGCGGCGGCGGCAAACTCTTCCCCGTGTCCGGATCCGCCACGCGGATTAGGCATGAGCACCGCATAGCCTGCCAGGGCCAGCCATTGCGCCCAGTTTCCCCAGGAAAGATTAAAGCCCGCGCCCCAATTTCCGTACGGTCCACCATGCACCAGGACAACCGTGGGAAGCCGCTCTCCCTCACCAGCCGTAGAGGGTCGTAGTAAGAGTCCATCTAGTTTCCAGCCATCGGGGGCGGTCCAGTAAAAGGCTTCTTGCTGCACAAACGGGATGCCCGCCAGCTCTTGATGATGTTTGGAAAGCTGGCGCAGCTCGCTCAGTGGCTCATTGGCGCTAGCGATGCCCGCCCACACCTCGGCGGGCTGTGTGCTGGTGGCATGAGCAAGGGCCACCACGATCCGACCATCCTTCAGACGACGTGCATCATGCGCGCCAAAAGTCACATTTGACTGCTCGTCTGGAAAAATTCTGCTCAGCTCACCATTCTGGCCATCCAGGCGATACAGGTGCATGGCAAGCCCATCGACGACCGCGATGGCTGCCTGCTGCTGATAGTGGAGCGAGTGCAAATAATAGACACAGTTGCTCTCGCCGCCTGCCACCTTGCGAGGCTCACCACCCTCGGCATCGACACAATAGACGACCATCGATGACTGGGCATGTCCGCTGGCGGAACTGATGAAGAAGAGCACCTTACCATCCTCAGACCAGGTGAGGTCGCTTACCATGCCTGACCAGCGGCAGATAACCTGTGGCTCTCCACCGGCCACAGGGATGCGCTCAATGACATGTTCCAGGGTCATAGATTCCAGTTCAGGGGTCAGCCAGGTAACATACGCTAGCTCGGTTCCCTGTGGATGCCAGGCAAAATTAGCTACGTGTCGTTCCTGACTCACGATGGTCTCAACCTCGTTCGAGGCCAACGAGAGCAGGCGCAGGCGCGCATACTTTATATTCTCTCCATACACATGCGCATCATCGCGCTCTTTCTCGCGCCGCTCATCTTCCTCGCTCAACTCATCGGCGCTGCTGAAGGCAATCTGTCCACCACCCGGCGACCAGGCGAACTTATTTACGGCCTGCTCGCTCTCTTTATCACCCAGCAAGCGCGCCTCGCCACCATCAATCGGCAACACATACAACCGGGCCGTACCCCGTTTGGCCCGATCTGAGAGGAAGGCCAACTGCCGTCCATCAGGCGACCACCGCGGACTACTATCCCTGCTCTCGCCATGAGTAAACTGCCGGGGCGCTAGAGAACCATCCACGGACGCCACCCACAACGCGCTCACGCCATGTTCATCCTTCTTGCCATTTGTCCTTAATACATAAGCAACCTGACTACCATCAGCCGAAAGGTGCAGATCACCGGGAACAGCAATATCGACAACTTGCTCAGCGCTCAACTCAGACATACGAAAATCCTTATCTACTGCAGTATCTATTCCCTATCGCGTAAAAGCACATTATACAACAAAAAGAAGGTAAAACTAACCAGCCGGAATATACGCGACAGTGAGGGTCATGCGGAGAAACGTTGACGTGCGCGGCCTTTCGATGGTACGCTTGAGCATGTTCCTGCCAGCAATGGAGTGCATGGCGAACTACCTATTGGAGGATTTGTTTTTATGGCTTCACCATCGATCATTGTCCGTCCACTCACGACTCTGGAGGAGGTTGTACAACTATTTTTATGGGCCGATCAGGCTTTTTCGCAGCAACCAGATCCAGTGAGAGCACAGAACCGAGGACAAACGGCCTTCACAAAGCCGAATGTGTTATCACGACAGTTGCGTGGAGCCTTTCGCGATAACAAGCAGCTTGGTAGCTATGCGCTCTATAGCTGGACGCTGCGTATGGGCGCGGCCCGCATCCCTACGGCCTGTATCGGTATGGTTGTGGTCGATCCGGAGGCGCGCAAACAGGGTATCGCCAGCACGCTCATGCATGACGCGATACAGCTAGCGAGCGAGCAAGGAGAGAGCCTGTTATTGCTCGATGGTATCCCTGATTTTTATTATCGCTATGGCTATACCGATGTCTTTGATGTGACCAGATATGACATCAATCGCGCAGCTATTCTGGCTCTAGCGGGCAGTTCGCATACAGTACGGCCTGCAACGCCCGAGGATGCGCCGGCGCTTCGGGGCCTGTATGAGCGCCGGCTCGGTGGCTATACGGCCAGCTTTGAACGCTCACAGGAGAAGCAGGAAAATCTACTGAGTGACCGTTTCCGCGCAAACACGGTCCTGCTCGCGCTCTCACCTGAGCAGGCGGTTGAAGGCTATCTTATGGTCTCTCAGCCACCAGACCTGACACAAGCGCTAGAATTGGCAGCCGACAACTGGCCCGCCCAGGTTGCGTTGATGCAGGCCCACGTACAACTCACAAATGGGCCAGAGGCTCCCGCAACCCACACCTACTACTTGCCACCTACTTCGGCTGAACTGTATCGCATCATTGATCATCTTGAAGTCCCGGATACCTCGAACTGGGAAAATCCTGCCGAAGAATGGGGAGTACGTGCCTCTCAGTTCCACCATCGCCATGCGGGCTGGCTGGCACGCTTCACCCGGCTACCACTGCTTTTCAACGCCATGCTACCAGAACTTGAGGCACGCTGGCAACGCTCGCTGGCCCACTGGTCAGGCGAACTACAATTCATTATCGAAAATGAACGCGTGACCCTGGCTATCAATGGTGCCACCCTGGAACTGGTCGAGACAGCGGGACCAACGGCGCTCACGTTCCAATGCTCACCACAAAGCTTCACCCAACTCATCTTCGGCTACCGTCCAGCCTCCTGGCTACTCGCACAGCAGCCCCAAACCCTGCCTGCTGAAGCCTTAGCTATACTCACACAACTCTTCCCCACCGAACACACCTGGATCAGCTTTACCGACTCATTTTAATATGCCAATGTATTGTCCCTCCGCCCTTCTCTTCGAAGGGCGGAGGGACAATACATTGGCGCCGATGCGCTCACTCCCATTGAGCCACTCTCCCCACGTAACGGCAGGGCTTGCCCCCAATACTTTCAACTTAAGCACTTTTTGTGTCCGGGAGAGATGCGTCCTGCGTTCCCATCTCCCGGACATGAATGACAACAAAAGAGAGATAGGTGTCCGTTTTTTCGAAGGGAGCTGGCGCTGGCTTCCCTCGTTTTTTTGGCTTGTGTTTGTTATAGACCTGTTTGATTTCTCTTCGATTGTTCCGCAATATGGGGGCAGGCAAGACATGCGTACTCATCTCTTGTATCATTCGATCGAGGAGCGGTTCGCGATGCTGCTGACTCCATGTTGCGACCCGCTCGACCCGCAGGCGCAACTCCTCTAATGCGTGCTTACAACTCAACCTGCAGGGATCAATGCCTGCCTGCTCTCCCGCTTTGACCATCCAAAATCGCAGATTGTAATGAGCCAGCAGCAGAGCATACACTTCTTGCTTGACCCCGTCGGGCTTTTTCGCACGCAGCACTTTGACCTGCTCATGCAACACACTTTTGAGTTCTCGGATCATGAGCTCCACCTCCCAGCGTTGCTGATAGAGCTCGATGAGCTCATGAGATGGAGACGCTTTCTCATCTAACAACGTGGTGACCAGCCGATAGAGGCGTCCTGGCTTCCCGAGGCGCTCATCGGTGAGGGTGTATTCGATCACTCGCACGGTCTGTTTCTCTGTGGCGCGATACGTGGCTTTGCGATTGGGGTTGAGGATCGCCAGGTAGCTTCCATCAGAAAGCTCGGTATGCCGATGGCGTAAGCTCGTACGGGAAAGCCCACAGAGCACATGCGCATTCTTTTCTCTGGCCTCTTGTGCTAACATCCCACTGAAGATGCCACAATCGCCGAGCACGAGCATCCCTTGCACCACCGATCGCATGACCTCACGCACTCCATGCGCTTCAGCCCAATGGTAACCTCCTAATGCAGCAGCGATGACGGCATGACTGGCACATTCCATGAGCATCACGGCACGCACCTGAGGATAGGCTCCTTTGCCGTATTGGTTGCTTGATCGACCGAAGGCCGCATCATTGGCTGGGGTATCAGCAACATTGAAGAGCGTGCCATCAATGGCCATCACCCGTAATCCCTGGTAAAAGGCGCTCGGGGTTGTGAGGGCATCACCCAGCGGGCGGCAAGCACGCTCCAGCAATTGGCGAAAGGGATCAGATCCTAAGCGTGCACGTTGTGCGGCTAAGGCTTGAGCCGACATATGGTGCTCACGCATGGTGGGATGCAGATCCATCAGCCCATCGACAAGCTTTTTCCAGACCTGTTGCTGGCAAGAGCGACGCCAGTAAGAACAACAACATTGGAAGAGGATGATGCTCAGGCGCGTACACTGACGCACACGCCGAGGTCGACGCTTGGTCTGCTGGTGGGAAGGCACGCCAAAGATATCAGCAATGAGCGTGGCAGGGAAACAGGCCTCGAAAACATTCATATCAATCAAGGCGCAGATCTTGTCATTGGGGCCCACATGGCGTAAGCTAGGCATGAAGAAGTTCCTTTCATCAAAAAACAGGACGTAGATTCTTCTGTCTATGACGAAGTGAGAACTTCTTTTTCTCATCAATCCCTCTTTTTTCTCATGCTTAAGTTGAAAGTATTGGGGCTTGCCCCTGCTGCCCGTCCACGTACGAAATATCTCCTAAACACGTATTCGTGCAAAAGCAATCATATCCAGGCACGTGCTGCGTATTGCTTGTGCATGGTCGTACATCTACAGGTTGCAGGTACAAGATCTGCCGCTACGTTGTCTTATTCACCAAGCAATGCTTAAGCTAATAAAATCATCCCTGATGTACCTTTACATCTACCACTTGCCAGCGACCCCGCACAAGGCCCTGCCACTCCAGCGTGATCAGCGCAGTACAGGTAGCACCCCGACCGCCAACCTAATACATAACCGGATATGTGACCATTCCATCTCCCCATTGCGGATCTTTTAACCAGTAATAATCAACTTTAACATTCAGTACAATATTATCACCATATGACTTATCGGCGACTCCACAGGCTGGCACCGGCGTTACAGGAGTGTATATACCGTTATTGCTGACCAGATTCCAATCCTGGATTACCAGAACTGGCTGTCTGGTATAGGCAAATCCGAGTCCACCTGCTATCATTGTGGCGATCAGCGCACCAATTAGTGCCAGACGCCACCAGACAAGCTCCAGTGAGAACCTGGCAAACATCTGTTTTCCACCCATCACCACGTAGGTTTTTGCCCAGCGATCCCCTAGCCGTTGATAGTTAGGAGAGAAGCGTGCCGCGATAATCCCAACGATATACAAACCAGGCCAGGCATCAATCAAGCGTGCCAGATTCCGTATCAATGCGGCCTTGATAGATATGGGACGGCCATGGATATCTACAACCTGTAGACCCATGGTAGCTTTGCCCAGGGTGGTGCTAAATAGTGCCTCCTGCACAAAAAAATACGCCACCACAATCGCTACCAACCATATATGGTCAACCACCGGTACGAACGAAGCACCATAACCCCAGCCCACACCATACACAACATCATGGCTACTGTGAGTATCTGGCATATAACCAAAAACATTATCCACCCACCATTGAATATAGGAAATCAAAGCGATATCAATGATGCCGGCTCCAAGCCTGCGTAGCTGGATATACTTGCCCAGGTCTATTTGCTTTGCGGACGATGAGGATGATACATTTGTGGACATTGCTGGCTTCCTTCCAAATAACCATGACCATGACATCCATTACGGAGAAAACATGTGTATCTATCAATAAAAATACTCTTACTCATTATAGACAGACGTAAGTATAGCACACTTATCAAAAGATTTGAAAGTATTTATTGTATAAGCAGTATGTATATGTGTCGCCATCTCAAAAAAAGAGGCTATGCTCTTTTAAAGAACATGGCCTCTTTGGAAGGATTTTCCGCGATAAGGAGAGGATATGTTATTTATTCATATCCGCCAGCTCTGCTTGTACGCACTTACAGACGGCCGTGACAAATCTTCTGAGTTTGTAGTAATGGCCCGTCGCCATTTCACGGTGTACCATCGCAGAGACCTGCGCCATCATGGTGTTCATTTCGGCCATCGGTGAGTAGCCACCGCTACCGTTGACGTTCTCCAGATCGTCATCTGTTAATTCAACTATAAATGCATCTTCTTCAATGGAATAAGGACTGGCGATGATCATCTTTTTACTCATCTTGCAAGTTACCCTTACCTTTCAACCAAAGTTCAGCCGCAACAATCAGGCTCTGCCTGGTTTGAAAACTATCGACAGCATTAGTAGTAACCTAAAAACGATTTATAGTCAAGTCAGCATTTCAAAGCTATCTGCAAAATTCTGATCAATCCTCATGCATATACAGTTTTTCTCCTCTATCTATAATCAACAGGCAGAAGTATACACACGGCATCCTGGATCAGACGGAGATGATCTCCATATATCCCTCTATCCAGGATCACCTCATGGCTCTGCACCCACGCCGGGGCAGGTGTGGCGCCTTATCACTATCTCAAAGGCAGCTCAATGCGACAGGTAAAGTTCCATATCTCGAGCATTGCACATGTTTAATGGGTTTCTGCCATTTTGCAGTCAAATTAAAAAATTCAAGAAATAAAAATATATATTCTACTTTATATACAAATACTATTTTACTTGAATCTATATTGAACAAAAGCAAAGCTATACTTGATTATACTGCTGCGCCAGCGCTATAGACAATCCACGAGTTTTAATAGCCTGATTGTTGTTTGTATTCATATACTGTAAAAAGGATCGCAAAGATGTTGCAAGAGAATCAAAGTAAGTAGATAGCAACACACATTTTTATAGCGATAACATGGTACGATCTAAGGAGGCACGATGAAAAAATTCCCTCAGATCACACTGTCATTCTGGATCATGAAGATTTGCGCCACCACGCTGGGGGAAACAGCCGGTGACCTTTTATCTATGACGATGAATGCGGGCTATGCCTTGAGTTCACTTATTTTGATCGGGCTCTTTTTCATCTCCCTGGTCGCGCAATTACTCTCAAAGCGCTATCATCCATTCCTCTATTGGACCGTCATCCTGTCTACCAGTACAGCTGGCACCACAATGTCTGATTATATGGATCGCACGCTGGGACTCGGCTATGCCAGGGGCTCGCTCATTCTCTGTACCATTCTGCTGATCATCTTTATCGGCTGGCGCCTGAGTAATGCGTCGCTATCGGTGAGCAACATTACCACATTCAGGGTGGAAGTGATCTATTGGACCGCCATCCTCTTTTCAAACACGTTGGGAACCGCCCTCGGAGATTTCCTGGCCAGTGATTCTCACCTCGGCTTCGCTGGCGGTGCCCTCCTGATCGCCAGTCTGTTAGCACTGATCATCTTAGCCACCTTCTTCACCACAATCTCAAAAACCCTCTTGTTCTGGATCGCCTTTGTGCTCACGCGTCCCTTTGGTGCTACCATGGGTGATCTCCTCACCAAAACCAAAGATAAGGGAGGACTCGGCTTTGGCACCATCGGTTCATCTATTATCCTTGCCTCTATCCTCATCCTCTTCATCCTCTTCACACGTCGCTCACTGATCACGCCACCAGAACAGATCAGCGATGAGGAGCCAATCAAAACAGAGCCATAACGACTTCCTGCAGCGTAACATATTTCCTTATCTGAATGAGAACAAAGGTCTTGACTCTCAAGCCGCTTCAGGCTTTATACTTTGGTCATAGCATAAGACTTGAGTTTAGAGGAAGTACAAAAAGACGATGATGCTTAAAATCGGCGAATTCTCCAGGCTGGTCCAGGTTCCAGTTCCGACGTTACGCTACTATGATCAGATTGGTCTGCTCAAACCTGGTGAAGTGGATTGCCTGACCGGATACCGCTACTATTCTCTCGACCAGATCCCACGTCTGCATCGTATCCTGGCACTCAAGGGACTCGGATTCCCGCTGGAGCAGATAGCCGAGGTGCTGGCGACAGGTATCTCGCCAGAACAGATGCGCGGTATGCTGCGCCTGCGCCATGCCCAGATCAGTCAACAACTGGTTGAGGCGCAAAATCAGCTCACCGAAGTTGAGGCACGTCTACAATACATAGAAATGGAGGAACAGGTCTCTCGCTATGATGTCATCTTGAAACACGTTGAGCCGCTACTCGTCGCCTCCGTGCGGGCAATCCTACCCAGCCATAGTGCCAGCGGCTCACTCTTCGCGGAAGTCTATGCGGCCATTGGCGCCCATGTCAGTAAAGCACTTGATCCCATGCCGTCCGAGGGCGGCCAGACACTGGTCATCTGGTACGATAGCGAGTTTAAGGAACAGGATATCGATGGAGCCGCAGCCTTCCGCTTACGCTGCCGCGTTCCGGAACATGGACGCATGCATGTCCATGAGTTACCCGCAGCCATGATGGCATCGACCATCCACCATGGCCCCTATAATACGATTGGACAAGCCCATGAAGCGATCTTGAAGTGGACCAAAGCCAATGGCTATCGGATCGTCGGACCAGATCGCGAGGTCTACCTCTATAATAAACCTCCAATTCGTCGTGATGATGCTTCATACATCACTGAACTTCAATATCCAGTTGAAAAGGTGTAAGTCAACAATTGAGCCACGACTATTCTTATCTATCTATCTTTCGTTGAAGGAGCAACTTAGATGAAAATCACAGAACCAAAAATTGAGCAACGTGCCGCGCAACCCTATATGGGCATTCGTACCCAGGTCACTATGGAGGAATTTGGCCAGGGTGTCATACCACAACTACTGGGTGAGGTGATGGGCTGGTTGAGTTCACAGGGTACAGGTCCAACTGGCGCACCTTTCATACGCTATCACGTCATCAATATGCCATCGCTACTCGATATCGAGCTAGGCTGGCCCGTTGCCAGTCCCCTGACAGGCACGGACCGCATTCACGCGCATACACTGCCGGCCGGCCGCTATGCTTCTTTGATCTTCACCGGGATAGAAAACGGCATACAGGGCAATGGGGCCCTGCTCGATTGGGGACACACACGAGGCCTGAAGTGGGATCAATGGGAGACAGAGCACGGCGATGCCTTTGGCGCACGCGTCGAAACAGAGATCACCAATCCAGCGGATGAGCCCGATCCATCCAAATGGGAGACCGAGGTAGCCATTCGTCTGGCAGACGAGTAGAAGTATTCACCCTTACACATATGGCCAGTATCTTCAGAGCTCGCGTGCTGAAGATACTGGCTTCGCCATTAAACCCGGGCCTCCAATGGCTCTTAATCTTTTTGTGCGAGCAGGAGTGGCGCTACTGGTCCTGTAAAGAGGAAGCGGTGTTCCTGTGGGATGCCTACCTGCTGTGCGAATAGTGCTAGATCTCTGCGTACTACCCGGGCGTTACTAAAGCCGGACTGGATGGCAAGCTGTTGTAGCTCATCGTCTGTATAAAAGTGTAAGCGTGAGGCCATGGGTTCAGGCGCGGCCAGCGTGCCACGGAGCGCTGGATCGCTGCCCAACATGACCAATCGTCCACCTGGCACAAGGACGCGCTGGATCTCCTTCAGGGCGGACAGCGCGTCCGGTAGAAAGCCTAAGACGCCGGTCATGGCTGCGCAGGTAAAGGTCGTAGCGGCGAAGGGGAGCTGGGCCGCATCAGCCTGTTGTATCCGCAGACGGCCTTTCTCGATCGCTTCAGCATTGACCTCCTGGGCCAATCGCACCATATCGACGCTATGATCGATGGCCGCGGCCCGACATCCACTCTTCAGGGCCTCCTTGAGGAGTGCCCCACCGCCACAGCCAATTTCGACCAGATAATCATCGGAACTCAACGCCAACTCTGCCAACAAGGCATAGAAGTTAGGATAATGGTAGAGTGGATCGCGATAGACCTCGCGTGCCTGTGACCCGGTTGGCCGGCGCGCCTGGCGGTCGGTCAACCAATCGCCAAAGGTGACCGGGGCCAGGGCTTTCAACAAAGGGGCCGCCATGGTACTGGCAAACCAGCCGGCCAATTCATCAGGACCACTAATGAACTGGCTACTTCCTTGCTGGGTAAGCGTGATTCGTGTGCCATCGTTGCTAGCGGTAAAACGTATCTCGATCTGTGTGGGCTCCTCCTCATGCCAGCTACTTTGATGCCACTGGAACAGGATTACCTCTCCTGGTACCCAGGAGATTACACGGCCAACCTGAAAGTTTCCTTCGCTAATAGAGCCATCCTTTCCAGGCTCCAGATGCAAGCCGGTTTGTTCCAGAGCGATGGCAAGCTCCTGGCAAAAAACAGTAAAGGCCATCATAGGGGTCAGAGCAAGTTCAATACTGGTCGATACAGTGATACTGGTCGTGCCCATTTTTCTGATCCTTTCTTGTCGCATCCATAACTTGTTGCAGCTACAAGCCATTGTAGGGCAAGAAGGGGGAGCCGTATTGTAAAAAACAGACATGACATGTTCAGCGCGGAAAGGGTACATGATTGAGCTGCTGACCCTGTTGCGTGAGATACATGCCTGGAGTGAGCCCGCAGAAGGCCCGAAAATCATGGATAAAATGCGCCTGATCATAATAGCCACAGCGTAGCGCCAGATCCAGCCAATCCACCGTCTGCTCCCTTCTGAGCTGATGGATGATCTGCTGGAAACGCTGGACACGACAGAATACCTTTGGCGCCATGCCAACCTCATGTTGAAAGAGCCGATTAAAGTGCCTTGAACTTAAGCCGAGCTGTCCGGACAACTCGCTGATAGTCGAGCTTTGTGGTGTACTCAGAAACACATGCAAGGCAAAGCCAATAGCAGGATGGTGCTGAGTAGAGCCTGCAAGACGCTGTAAGAGATAACGTTCCAGGAGCTGGAATTTCAGTAGCGGAGTCATGGCAGCAAGCAGCTGTTCGCGCAGTTCATGCGCGGTCGCGCCCCACAGCAGTTCCAATGAGACACACTGATTATACAGTTCACTGGCCGGTAGCCCCAAAAAAGGGAAAGCGCCACCCGGCTTAAAATTCACCGTCAGCACCGCTGACGTCTGGGTAGCATCAATGACAAAAAACTCAGAATGGGCACCACAGACCATTGCCACCGGAATAGCCTGCTGTAACTCATGCGTCTGCTGATTGAACAGTTTCAGGCCATCGTCATGCAGATTAATCACCAGCTCAGTAGTACCCGTCGGCAACACATGCTCCTTCCCATGCGAAACGTCGTCAGCAGGCTCTGGAACACCATCATAGCCATAAAGCTGAAAGCAATTCACATAATCCGAAAGTGGAGCAGCAGGCACATAGCTACAACTCATCTTTGCCGCCTGCCCTTGATGTTTCATCGACTTAACATCCTTCCTCTATCTAAAAAAATGCCCCTCATAAGCAATAGACGCCCATCAGGCGCGTAACGGCAGGTCTTGCACCTGCAACCAGCTCACGTCCGACCATGCCCATGCCCCCCCAACGTACGATTCGCCCCCTCGACAGAATCATGTTTTAAGCTACCAAACAACGTGGCAAGGAAACAGCGACCATAATCATGAACAGGGCCATTGACGTGGGCGGAGGAGACGGCAACCCGCAAGGGGATTGCCGTCTCCTCGCCACACGAATCGATCGCTTCAACATGATCCTGTCCAGGCAAGATATCCCTACGTGAGATGTCTTGGGCCTTGCGTGTGGCGCCCATTCCACGTACGATCGACTCGCTTCCAGAGTCATTAACGTAAAAGTATTGAGTACAAGCCCGAAGCTGGACGCGCCTCGCCATGCTCACCTCACGATGACCACATATTTGAGGGACATGTCGGTACGTGAACTGGGGCAGGGGCAAGCCCGGCCGTTACGTGGGGAGACGCGCTCAATTACCAGACAAAAACGCCAGATCCTCTCTGAGAATCTTTAATTGGTGCTGGGTATAGCGATTGGCTGGACCCTTTTGTAGGCTGCGCGCTAGTGCCCGTACATTGATCAAGAGACTGTTAAAGCGCAGGCGCTGCTCATAATCTGGCGGCAACGGCATATGCTCCTGGTAGCCTGCAAGCAATCCTGCTAAGACAGTATAGGGAAGCGCTTCACCATCGCGCATATGGAAATGGCCCAGATCATACCAGCGACTGGCACCGCGAATCTCGCCAAAATCGATAATGCCGCTATAGCGGCCATCCTCTTGATAGATGTGGGTTATATCAAAATCTCCATGCGCCAGATAGCTCTCATGATCATCCAGCCAGGAATCATAGTGCACAAGGATCTGCTCAAGCTGGATTATCTCTGCGCTATGGAGGACGTTCCTGGCAAGAAATGTGCGGTATACGTCCCAATCTTCAAGCGCAAAGACGCGATGTGTCGGCCATTGAGCGTGCAAATATGTGTTATCCGGCCGCTCACGTGCAACCCAGCCAAAACCATCCACAGAAACACTATTTATCTGCGCCAGCTCTTGTCCCGCTTCCACAAGAATAGCCTGCATCCGCTGTATATCTAGCGACCCGGACTGGCTGAGCGAGCATCCCTTGATTTCAGTGGTAACCATAACGGACCGTTGTAGCCGCTCATTATAATGCTCAAAATAGACGACCTCCGGCACCCTGACACCCATCTGCCTCAGACGTGTATGTACAGCGACCTCAGGAGCAAAGCTCGTCTGCTCTTCTGGCAACACCCGCAGATAAAAAAGCTCGTTGGCATAGGCAATGCGATACACAAACGTAGAAGAACCTTCCACCATCCGCTCTACCTGTAGCGGCCGCCTGGCAAAGATCTGACCTGCAAGTGCCTCAATATATGCGATATCTATAACTTCCAGTTATTCTTTCCTCCTGCTATATCTCATATAAACCGGCTAATTTTTTGCTGCATTCGATTTCATGAATAATATACTACTTGAGCTGTGTAATATCCGGCCAACCATAGCCAACCTGTTGCAGTTTGGTGCCACCAACTTCATACACTCCCGTTTTCACTGGCCTACCCCCGAGAGATTCATAGAAGGAACAAGCTGGATTATCCGCCAGGACCCAGAGGAACATCGATGTCAATCCTTGCTCGCTCAATCGCTCGACTATCTGAAAGAACAGTCTATATCCCAATCCCTGACGCTGATAGGCCGCCAGGATGTAGATGGTAAACAGTTCTCCCTGATACACAGGGTCATCGAACAAGGCCGGACCACCTGATGCAAAGCCAACGCACTGCCCGTTCTCGTCTTCGGCCAGATAAACAAATTCCTGGTGATGCGTACCTCGCAGCGTGACATCCCATTGGCGCTCCCGGCGCTCATACGATAAACCAGCCAATATATCGTCCGGCACAATGCCACGATAGGCGCTACGCCAGACATCGACATGTACACGAGCAATTCCTGCCACATCATCCAGAGTCGCCGCTCTAATCTTCAACATATGCAACTCCCACCTTCTGCTCGATCATATCTTGTAGGGTAGAACGTGACCACTGCCTGACATGCTCGTTATACATCCGCGGGTCGTGTATATGTGGATAGATAGTAACAATCGTGCGAGTCCATACGATCTTTGGTAGCGGCGCTTCATCTGCGCCACGGTAGAAATTCCATGTGCGCTTGCTAGAAGAGGTTGTCTTCTCTGACGTGCGGAGGGATCGAAAATGTTCCTCTTCGGTCATGCCTTCCTTAAGGTTAGTAGCTAGCATAGACCGCGCCCATGCAAGTCCTTCGGCACTATAGCGGTTGTGTTGAATCAAAAAACAGGTTACATGTAGAAAATGGATAGAATGAGGAATGCTATTGAGCGCTTCAAAGTTCAATAGATCTTCGTGGATGGCCTGACAGCTACTTTCCCCCGGAAGGAGGGCGCCACACCACTCGCACTGCGTTGACATACAATTCCCTTTCTACGCTAAAACTTCCATGCCGGGCAATAGGTATGGTATTATGCCATCTCTCTATGCTATCTAGCAATCGCCGGTGGGCCAAACAGGATACGCGCACGAAATTCTTCGAGGGGCCAGCCAAGCCCTTCTTCGACCCACCATGTGGCGCCGGCCTCTTGAAATGGGGCCACAAGATCGATGCCCTTCTGACGATCCAGGGGAGTCTCACCGCTCATGATAACGTCAAAGGGGGCGGACGACTGTGGACGATGGTCCTGGACATAGGCCAGGCAGTTCCGAAAATCATCGAGCGTGATCCACTGCTTCTTCTCCACATTGATCGATTTCAGACTGACGCCATCCCATTGGGCCGCCCGCCGAAAAGGTGCGCGCCTGGGCCATCCTCCAGCCACCCAGAGAGGGATACGCGGCGACTGGAGCGGCCTGGGATACTGGCGCACCTCATGCAACTGGTAATATTCGCCGCGGAATGAAAATGGATCTTCAGTCCATAATCCATGCAGAATTGCCAGCCCCTCCTCTAATTGTCTGGCCCGAACCACTGGATTCTCCTGCTCACCAAAGGCGGTAAATGCTCCGTTGGAGTCGCCCAGTCCTACAGTACAGATGACTCGGCCACCGGAGAGTTGGTCCAGGTTCGCGAGTCTTTGCGCAACCAGATATGGTCGATGACGGGCAAGGGGGGTCGCTAGTAAACCGATCTTGATGCGTGAGGTCTGTAAAGCAATCGCCGTCAGAGCAATCCAGGGATCAATTAACGCAGCATCAGACAAACAATCCCAGATGAAGAACCCATCCCATCCTGCCGCTTCGGCTTCCGCCGCAAGTTGCGCCAGCACACGTGCATCCGCATAAGCCTCTGTCGTCGGAACATCCAGTCCAAATTTCATGGTTCCCTCCAAAATCATAATACAGTATCTTCAAATTTTACCATATATATGATTTTATCCCTGTCCAGGCGCAGCAGGCAGTACATTTGAAGCATATATCGTGATACTGCCTACGCTCCCGGGCCGGCTCCTCTATGGGACACCAGATTATGCGGTCTCCTCATTCAGCATATTCTGGGAGACCCTCCATAAACGGAGAGCGTTTTCTGGATCGATGGCGTATGCTGCTACCCCTCGACGAAAACCGGGCTGAGTCGGACCAGCTAGCTGGCAGTCCTCAAAGTAGCGACCGCTGACACCCTCGACCAGTGGTGAGGCGGCCAGCAAGACCGAGGTTGCCGCGCCTTGCTCAATGCTCTTTATCGAGACACCCCAGAGCACGAGCCGTTTCCACGCCGATCCCGCTTGAGCCACCTGTGACAATCGCTCGTTTTCCCCCTAAATCTATGCCTTCAAGCACTTCCATTGCTGTTGTTGTTGCGCCGAACGGCGTGGTGATTAATCCTACCATCTGCTTCCACCTTTATTCATGATCTTAAATCTTTTACAATGCTTTCATACTCTTGAGCAATACGCGCAGCGTCGTCCAGATCACCACGAGCCCGGGCATCCCAGTAGGCAACTTTCAACGAGAGATAGCGCTGATGGATGCGCAGCCGCGCCATCTGCTTTTCTACTTCTTCGGCGTGTGCCTGAAAAAGGTCTCGCTTTTCGACTGCTGTCTCGTCGCCCTGCTCACGAAGTGTCAGATAGGTACGCATCTCTTCGATGCTCATGCCAACGGCCCGCAAG
Source organism: Dictyobacter alpinus (assembly GCF_003967575.1). Lineage (NCBI taxonomy): Bacteria > Bacillati > Chloroflexota > Ktedonobacteria > Ktedonobacterales > Dictyobacteraceae > Dictyobacter > Dictyobacter alpinus. Next base: position 5,422,051 of record NZ_BIFT01000001.1, on the reverse strand, counting down.
TTGGCTAGTGACTCAATAATTTGAAGCGTGTCAGCACGATAGCGTCGATGACCACTGCTTGGATCACGCCCAACATCAGGTACCAGCCCGATCTCTTCGTAGTATCTGAGGGTCGGAATGCTCAACCCACTTCTTTGAGCGACTTCGTGAATGGTATAGCTCTCTTGATGCTCAAATATGGATGTCTTCTTCATGTCCCTAGTATAAAATATCTCAAGTACTTGAGGTCAAGAGCTTTTGGTTTTTCTGTAGAATCTTCTTCACATGATGGATCGACTATTAGAAGAGAAGGTACCAGGAAATTCCCAGAGCCATGGATCACCAGCACCGAATAGTTCCATGGTCTGGCGTGTGGCCTGGGCTTAATCTATTTTTGATCCCACCGGGATGGCATGCCGTGAGAAACCGTACGGCACGCCATCTCTATCCCTATGGCTGTGACCATGGATCGGGCAGGGAGCTTGTTCCGAGCAGGCGAAAGATGGCTTTGACGGAGCCAAAGCTGACGATATCTTTGTTCTGGATCATTTCCGGTTGCTGCGGGCTCAATAATCGCTCGTTAACGCGGGTCTTGTTGCGGCTATGCAGGTCTTCAAGATAGAACCGATCGCTCTCGACGCGCATGCGTGCATGCTCACGTGAGACGGTGCCCGAGGTATCAAACTGGGTAAGATCGATGTCTGGCGTGGTCCCACGTTTGGGATCGGCCCGTCCAATAATCACATTGTCCGCACTGATGGCGATCCCCTGTATGACCTGCTCGTCCTGCAGGATATCCAGGAACGCATAGGTCCTGGCGCTCTCTGGCACCAGGGGCTCAAGGCTGAGTGGCTGGCTATGTGGATTTTTGGGGAGCTTGAATCTGGGCCGCAGGATAGTCTGCTCGCCTTCGCTCAACCCCTGGTCTAAATTGAGTCGCGACCGAATAATGGTCTGCTCACCTGCGTTTATTTCCGGCGCTGGATTGAGACTGGCGCTCATGGGTTGGGGGTCGGGAATCGAAGGTTGGAGCAGTGCCTGCAAGCTGGCAGCGTACTCAGAACCATGCTGGGGATGCACGTTGCCAAGTTCTGGCAGGTATGAGAGCACCTTGCCGTTGCGTACGAATAGCCGTCGCCAGCTTGATGGATCCAGTGGCAACAGCGAGTGGCGCTGGCGACGAGCGGCGTCAATAGCGTTGGCGCGTAGACCCTCGTCAAGGCCGCTGGCCTTGCTGATCTGCTCGATGCGCTCCGCGCCAAAGTTGATCGGGACGGCCTGACTATACTCCTTGGCGCTAACATGCAGCCAGGCATGTGTATCTTCACGAATGCTGTCGGCGAGCTTGCGAATAGCATCGGTCGGTGAGGTCCCGGCGTCCCGCGCGCGCCAATATTCCAGCACCCGCGCACTATGTCCAATCATACCAGCCATGGCCCCACCACTGGTCAGAAAGTGTCCATTGCCAAAGGAATCGCCGGCCACCACGCCATTGACCGCGACCAAAGGATCATCTCCGACGCGCTCAACGAGACTGAACAAGGTTGGCCCATAAATCATCTGAACCTTCGTGAGCTCCCGGACCGGAATCTCAAGGATGTGCGAGGCCTGCTCCATATAGTAGTCGTAGATCAGATGTTGGTAGGATGCAAAGAATTCTGGCGAATGCGGATCCGTCCCTTCCGGCAGGAGTCCTGCTGCGATGGGATCAAAGGTTTTGAAGTCTGGCACCTGGACCAGGACCCAGCCTACCTCGGGATCATTTTCGTGGCCCACAGCGATCTGTCGCACCCAGTATTCCTTGCCGTCCTGGTCAAATTCGGAGGAGATGCGTCGGCGTAGACGGCCACCGACCAGTACCTCAACCAGGCCTGCCAGAAAGTCAGCCTGCGCCACCACTGCCCCACGGCCGTCCTCATGATCGACTTTCACGTCCTGCTGCTCAAAACCCAGGCGTTTCGCATCGCTACTACTAAATCCTTGCGCGATCATAAACAGCTCTGGAACACCAAGTTCAATCACTTCACTACCAGGCTCGCGCACACGCACAAACTGGCCCTTGAAATCGAATTCCTGGAGCGCCTCGATCTGAATGCGTTTGCGACCATCCTGGCAGTGGATAAAGCCCTCGCCATCTCCCGGCACGACCCGGTGGTGCGTGAACAACTGGACCCTGGGTGGATGATTATTATCCCGATCCTGCTGCTCGATCAATTCCAGATAGCGACGCAGCAATTTCTGGATCGAGGCCGCTTCAGCCTGGAACGTTGAAGGACCATCAAGGACCTCGACCATCGAGGAACGAATCCTGGTTGGATCCGGGTGGGCCGGCGGTTTAGGCGGCTCCAACAACGTAATCACACGGTTCGGCAGGCCATCGCGCCAGCGATCATCAATAAACTCAACGTCATGGATCGTGCCCACAATATGTTGATCCACATCAAAGCCATCAATAATCTCGTCCGCCACAATATCGCCCGCGCTCGTCTCGGTACTATAAAAGCACTCGGCGAGTCGGAATAGCCGTCCATCGCCCCGACGCGGGATGCGCTCCTCGCCGTAGCGCGCTAGCATCAGCTCATCAATCAAGCCAAGTTGGTGATACAGGTCCTCACGAATATTCCAATGCACACCAAGAAAGGGATCACCACGCATCTCGACGCCTACCGCCTGCCTCCCCATAGCAATCGTCCACAGCATAGACATCATGTTCGTGCCGCCCATTCCCAGTGCTAGAAAGTTTGGAGCAACCACGACTCCATTAACAACACCCATCTTTGTCTCCCACTCTGATTCAGGGTTGCGCTTATCTGTCAGCTACTGATTACATCCACTATGATAAATACGACGCGATGAGATGTTTTTGCGGCATCAATTGAACCCACATGCGATAAAACTCAACCATTTCATAAACCACACACTAGGTCATGCGGCGGTAAAGATCCGCATCTTCTGAAAAGCCTGCATACAATCACGCCAGCAGGTACGCGGCGTAATGCCAACGGCACGCAAGACGCTACGATGATCATAGATAAAGACACAGCACACAAGCATAAAGAGAAAACGCCAACCGGTATAGATCGACCAGCGAGCCAGCGGTGACAGTTGGGAGAAGCTCTGACGCAGGTAGCTACAATGGAAGGTCACATGTCCATGCTCATCTTGCATGATCTGCGCGAAAACGCTGCGCAAAACGGCGTCATTGGTCCCATCGTGGAGCGCCTTATAATAGACCTGAGCAATCACCTCCACCAGCAACAGCACCAGCAGTTCCATGCGCAATCCCATTAAACGCCGTAGCCAGACAAAACACGTATCGCTCCAGTGTTGCTCTAGTAGACTGCCACCCAGACCCTCAATAATCCCAGCCAGCAAGCGGCTATGGAGCTGCTCCTCCTTCACGAAAAGATCGATGGCAGCTATATAATGAGTATCCAGTGTCCTGGCCGCAGCCTGCCGCAAGTGCAGACCATCTCCCTGCTCGCCAACCTGGAAACGCTGTAACGAGCGCACAAGTGGCCCACGCAATGCCGCTTCCACAGAGATTCCTTGCTCCCATGCAATCGGCTGCCGCAATAAAGCATTGCCCTTAAAATAATTCACCCAATCCTGCGCAATAAATTTCGCTTTATATATCGCGTATACATTCATATATCATATACCTCTATATGCTATAGATACAATCAAAGAGGATTTATCTTGTAATAGCTTATCCTGTAAAAAGAGATTTTGAAATGTCTTAAAGACATCTCTCCACCGGTCCAAGGACCGCCTGAATAGCACATGGAACCAGCACAATCTGCTCCACAGTGCGGACAATACAGGTCGCGCAAACAGATGCCTATCAGGGCGTATTCTGACCCGATAAGCATTTATAATGAGAGTGACCTCTATTTTTGCAGAGAGGACAAAAACGATAAGCAGAAGAAATCAGACATAAAGGAGGCACCCATGCCACAGGAACAACTACTACAGAAGTTTGCCGACGCGTACGAGCAGACCATTGCGGCCGCCACTGAAGCTACACAACGCGGCATCACCGGCAAAGCAAATAAGTGGGGACCACGTGAAATCATCGCTCACCTGGCAGGCTGGGAAGTTCTCGCCGCGCAGCGCATCCCCTATATTGCAGCAGGAATGGCCCCTTTTGCTGAAAGCGATGAGCAGCGGCAAAGCATTATGGATAATGCGCTCAATGCGATGATGGTCACCATGATTGGAGATCAATCCTTTGAGCAGGTATGCGGCATCTTGCGCCACGCCTATCAGGATACGATCGCCATGCTTAGAAAATTAGACGAGAAATCCTTTCAACCGGGCACCTACGCCTATGAACGTACGGTAGATGTCCTCGACCATTGCAAGGAGCACATCGATCAAATCTCCGCACTGCACCATTCCTGATGTACTCAGGCAAAGCGGCTCGCAATACTGAATGACCTTGGCCCTATGCGCGGGTAATGGTCATTCAGTATTGCGAGCTCAAACTTGACAGGTCTCTTTTTTTACCTTACTATATCCATAGTGAATATATTCATTGTAATTATATTCACTATGGATATTTATTTACTGGGCAGAAACACAAAAAAAAGGAGTCCTTTTGATGAAGCATGCTGCGGACGATCCGGAGGCGCTGCTGCCACTGTCACCTGCAATCTTTCATATTCTGCTGGCACTGGCGGCCGGTGAGCGCCATGGATATGGCATTATGCAGGAGACGGCGCTCAGGAGCGAGGGCAAGATCAATCTTGGGCCGGGAACACTCTATCGTTCAATCAAGCGTTTGCTGGCCGATGGGCTAATAGAGGAATCTGATGAGCGGCCAGCCCCTGAATTGGATGATGAGCGCCGCCATTATTATCGCCTGACTCCATTTGGATTGCGCGTCGCCCGGGCGGAGGCACAGCGGCTAGCGGATCTTGTTCGCGTTGCTCAGTCACAGCGATTGTTGCCCAGTCCAGGCGTGGTCGGCCTCGAAGGGGGTGCATGATGAATACCTCATCTGCAAGGAAGCGGGCGCTGGCGTTCTCCACCTGGCTCTATGGCCTCTTTCTCTATGCCTATCCAGCCACGTTTCGACGAGACTATGGCGCGCGTATGGTCCGCGTCTTTCGCGATAGTTGTTCTGAGACGCTACAGCAGCATGGCATGGCATCTCTCGGCCCGCTCTGGTTACACACGATCATGGACCTGCTACTCACGGCCAGCCTGGAACGCTGGTCCACTTTGAAGGAGAAGACACACGCTATGACGACACTTCCCACCACCCAACATGTCCCGCCGCGCCTCTGGATAGCGCTGGCCGCGACGCTGCTGGCCTTTATGGTTTCGCTGGTTGCCAGTCTGAATCTGTATCTGATTGAGGATTCAAGTCCGCTAACCCGGGCCGCATATACCGCGTCGCCCCTACTCCGCTTCAGTTACGCGGGCATCTACCTCTCGGCGCTGGTCGCCGGAGTTGCCATCTGTGCCATCGCAGGTTATGTACTGATACAACGCGTTGCTATTGTCAGAACTGGACTTGTAATCATAGCGCTCGTGGTCATGCTTGGAGGCTTCGGCGGACTGCTCGTGCGCCATCCACAAACCTTTCTGATCTACGGCGCCATCTTTACTGCCCTGCTACTCCTCAACATCCTGCTGGAACAAACTATAACCAGACATACAACTCACCCGCTGGGACCACGACCCGCCAGGATCCTGGGTGCCTGTGTGAGTGCGGGGAGCATCCTCCTGATCAATGTCATCCTACTGGTCCTGCACACCCTCCTTCTCAATCCAGTCAGCCATGCACTCTATATGCAAGGACAGATAGGTGCAACCCATTTCAATTTCACCCTTATCTCGATGGTCCTCGCGTTCCTGACCATAGTTATTTGTACTATAAGTCTCGGTAGTGCGTTCCGCCTATCATCACTGCGATCCTGAAAGTCTCAGATGAGGAGCGGAACAAAGCATGTCGATTTTTGATGCACTGCTAATCCTTACTGTATTGGGAAGCATAGTCGCCATATTTACCAGCGGCTATTTTCTCTTGCGTCGCCGCTGGCAACGTGCCAGACGGATCCTGCTAGTGTTGGCGATTTCCCTGGTCCTGTATACGTTGGTACTGCTGAGCGTTGCTCTACTCAGTCCCCAACGTATACTCGCTATGCACCAGAATCGCTGCTTTGACGATTGGTGCATCTCGGTGGAAAGAAGCATAAAACAACCATCCATTGGCACAACCACTACCGCACACGGAACATTTTATCTGGTAACCGTACGTGTTTCAAGCCAGGCCAGAGGCATCACCCAACGCGCAACGGATGCTCAGGTCTATCTCCTGGATGCCGGCGGTCAACGCTATGATCCTGATAGCAACGGCCAGCAAGCCCTCGACGCAACTAGACAAAGCGGACCACCCTTAGACACCAGACTCGCCCCTAGTGGCTCGTTTACCCATATCGTCGTCTTCGATCTGCCCAAAAGTGCCTCTGCGCTATCCCTGGTCGTTACCCATGGCCTCTTCCCAGAAATCCTGATCATCGGCAGCGAACAAAGTTTCCTGCACAAACCAACCATCTTCCAGTTACAATCCTAACAGGGCAAAATCAAGGACCTCTTTTGTCAAGAAAGAGGTCCTTGATTTTGCCCTGTTAAATGTTAAGCGTCGTTTGTTTAATGTGTCGGTGACTGGAGCATGACCAGGGCGTGCTTGTCGGGCGTGTTGACGTTAAAGATTGAGCCGAAGGGCATTTGTATGATTGGCGTTGTGCCTGCCCCTCTGGCAGTAAGCGCTGTATGCAGTTCGCCAATGTTCTTGGTATCAAAGTACAACTCTACCGTGCCGGCGGGCGGCGTGTTCTCATCCACCAGGTTCAAACCAAAGCCAATGCGCTCTTCGTTGCCCTTCAAATAACGAAAATTGGGACCACTCTGTTCTGCAGTGGGCTTGAAGCCAAGCGTTTCCGTAAAGTACGTAAACGACTCCTCAAGGTCGGAGACGTAAAAAACAATAAAGTCGAGAACTGGCATAGTAGACATAATATATTGCTCCTTGCGCTTTTGCTATGATAGCACTCTCTACAAATTCGAGCTCTATCTGCTTTGTTTATCTTCACTACCAGTAGTGTACTTCATCGTTGTGACACCGTTATGGCAACAGCGTTTCCATTTTGCCAGCCTGCAATTATTTTGCTTTATTAACTATTTAAGGAGCATCTCGATAACTTGATATACTGCTAGAGCATGCATTGGCAGGCGCTCAAGATGGATGGGGAATATATACGACACGAGAAATGTTTATATAAGTGTAAAACAAAATGGGAAAATAAAAATGACAAAGTCGGAGTATTTTTGTGCTCTTCAACAGGCTTGTCTCTCCCTTATACAAACAGGAGGACCAGACTTTTGACCAATATCCAACATATCACTGATACGACAAAACTCAATAATGGCGTCAATATGCCGTGGCTTGGCTTTGGTGTTTTTCAGACAAAGGAGGGTGACGAGGTCATCAATGCTGTCCGAGATGCGCTTGAGACTGGCTATCGCTCGATCGATACGGCCGCCGCATATGGCAATGAGACGGGCGTAGGTACGGCCATTAAGCAGAGTGGCGTGTCACGCAATGAGCTGTTTATCACGACAAAATTATGGAACGCTAATCAGGGCTATGATTCCACGCTGCGTGCCTTCGATGAGAGTCGTAAAAAACTTGGCATCGATGTCGTTGACCTGTATTTGATCCACTGGCCGGTGAAGGGTAAATATAAAGATACCTGGAAGGCTATGGAGAAATTGTATCGCGACGGCAGCATCCGTGCGATCGGCGTCAGTAATTTCCAGGTTCATCATCTTAATGACCTGTTTGAGAGCAGCGAAGTAGTGCCAGCTGTGAACCAGATCGAGCTGCATCCGTTGCTCAGCCAGACTGAGCTGCGCACTTTCTGCCAGCAAAAAGGTATTCAGGTAGAGGCATGGAGCCCACTTATCCAGGGTAATCATGATCTCCCACTGCTGAAAGAGCTTGCAGACACCTATCATAAAACACCGGCACAGATCATTCTGCGCTGGGATCTCCAGCATGGTATTGTGACGATTCCAAAATCGATCCATACCGAGCGTATCCGCGAAAATGCTGATGTGTTTGATTTCACGCTTTCCGATGCAGATATGCAGCGTCTGGATGGCTTGAATCGCAATGAGCGCACCGGTGCCGATCCAGATAACTTTAACTTCTAAGCTGGATCAATCAAGCTAAAAGCGCTCCCCCGAATATGTTTCGGGGGAGCGCTTTTTTTGTGTGCTAGAGATGCTCAGACTGGTCGAGGACGCTCTGTAATTCTGGTGGCAGAGGTGCTTCAAGCTCGATCGTTGCGCCTGTGGTAGGATGCAGGAAGCGCAGTTGATAGGCGTGCAGGAACTGGCGCTTCAGGTTGATGCCGTAGCGCAAACGGTTCGTGCCATACGTTGGATCGCCGACCACGGGATGTCCGATGGCCTTGAGGTGGACGCGGATCTGGTGCGTGCGCCCGGTCTCCAGTTGCAACAGGACCAGGGTGTGGTGTTGGAAGCGCTCTTCGACTTTAAAGTGGGTGATGGCATCCTTACTGTCGACCGAGGTGATGGTCATCTGCTGACGATTGCGGGGATCACGGCCAATAGGAGCATCGATACTCCCACGCTCCAGGGCGATCACACCTTCTACCAGGGCCAGATAACGCTTCTCGATCTGGTGGGCCTTCATCTGCTCGATTAAAGCAGCCTGGGTACGCAGATTTTTCGCCACGATCAGCAGGCCTGAGGTGTCGCGGTCCAGTCGATGCACGATGCCTGGACGCAGATCCGCTTCTTTGGTGCGTAATTCAGGATAGCGTGCCAGCAGGGCATTGACCAGGGTGTCATCATAGTGTCCTGGCGCGGGATGCACAACCATGCCCGCGACTTTATTCAGGACCAGGAAGTCGACATCTTCATAGACAATATTCAGCGGCATGGCCTGGGGCACCACGTTTTTGACCGCCGAGGAGGGGACAAAGTTTAAGATACGCACGCTGTCGTTGAGCCGCAGGGCATAGCCTGCCTTGGTGCTGACTTTTTCATTAATGAGGATCGAGCCATCGGCGATCAATTGCTGGATCGCGCTGCGCGACAACTCGCTGACCTGTGCGGCCAGGAAACGGTCCAGCCGTGTGCCTACCTGCTCGTCGCTAATCGTCCATTGTGTTTGTACTGTTGAGGGTGATGTGTCGTTATTCATTATTCTCCGATGTGCTATGTTTTACCGCAGAAGTCTCTTTGGATGCTTCTTGCTCTGCCAGTGGCTCAGCGACCGCGGGCGCTGGTTCGGCTTCTTTATCGCGCTTCACGCCCCCAAAGAGGACCATGATGAAGAGCAGGAGGACGCCAACCGAGATACAGGCGTCGGCGACATTAAAAATTGCGAAGTAATAGTTGATCTCAGGAATGCGGAAGGAGACAAAATCCACGACGTAGCCGCTATGCACGATACGGTCAATCAGGTTGCCGACGGCGCCTCCCAGGATCAGGCCAAAGACGATCTTGTAGGCCAGGGGACCGGTATTAAGCATTCTTACGTAGATAACACCTACCACCACAATAGCCGCGGCAATCAGTACCGCCAGCAAGATCGAGCCATTTCCACCGGACAACATACCAAAGGCGGCACCAGAGTTATGAATATACTCAAATACCAGATTGTGTCCAAAGACAGGAAACGGCATCTGGCTGCCGACCGTCATGTTCCGGACAACCAGAGATTTGGTCCATTGGTCCAGCACAATGGCGATGATGGCCGTACATAATGTCAATAGATCATATAGGCGCGCACGTTTAAGAGGCACGATTCCTTTTTCCTTCTTTCCTTGACAGCTATTTCGTCGATTGGGCATGCCTATTGTACCACACGCCACCAATCGACTCTAGCATATCTGCCTGGACGCACCAGAACCTTAAACACTCGTGGCGCTAATTTTGCCAAGGATACAGATCTGCTGAGGTTCGGGAATATGGCGCAGGTGGTGTTTGGTCAGGATACGGTTCGCCAGGGCGGCGATGCGCTCGTCATCTTCAACGTCAATCAGGGTTATAGGTACCTCGATAGGTCCCAGTCGTAGATTCACCCTGAACGTGCCAGAAGGTGGGACCGTATGTTTGGCCGCCAGGAAAAAGATATGGATAATGGAACCGGCGGCACACAGAAGAAAATTCAGCCGCTCAAAGAGGTCTGGTTGCCTGTTCTCAAATTCATCGCACTGCTCAATATCGGCCGCCACCTGATAACGACGATTATTGCCACCCAGTTTACCAGTATAGACAGAGACAAATGCGTAGCCATATTGTTGCAGTAAATGTCGAAAATTATCGCCAAAGGCATAAATGATCGACACATCAACAGGTACTTCGTCCTCGGGCGCGATCTCAACCCGAAGCACCATCCGACTCCCCGATTGTCTATCCATGCAAGCTCCCCCCACGCTTTTTACTGTATATGCACGCTACTACAAAGAAATATATTCCATAATGCACTATCTCTGTGGTATGACGAATGAAAGAATATACATCTCAAAAAGCTCAGCCTCAATCATCTAGCCTATCAACATTTGCTGCGGCCCCCATACACATCCGGCACAAAAACCTATTACTACACTATTACTCATAAACGAGTAAAAATGTCTCACCATCAATGGAGAGACAGGCCGCTTCTGTCATGATAAGCGAGATGCATATGCTATTATTCATTCGAGAGGTAATTTCTCTATCAATTATTTTCTGTAGCAAAGAATCAATGTAGGATTGAAACGCAAAAGAAAGATGAGAATTATGACTCGTTTACATGTTGGCTTTATTGGTACCGGTAGACGCAAAGAGCGCCGCGATCAATTCGGCTTTGCCATGGCCTATGAGCATGCCGCGGGCTACCTGGCTCTGCCAGAGCAGTGTGAGTTGGTAGCCTGCGCCGATCTTGTTCAGGATTATGCGGCGGCCTTCGCAACCACCAATGGCATCCCGGATAGCGGCATCTACACGGACTACAAGAAGATGCTGGCTGAATGCAGTCTGGATATTGTGAGTATCTGTACCTGGCCTCACCTGCATGCGCCGATGGTGCTGGATTGCGCGCTGGCCGGGGTGCGGGCCATCCATTGTGAGAAGCCGATGAGCGATAACTGGGGCATGGCGCGCCTGATGGAACAGGAGTGTTCACGCCACGGTGTACGCCTGACCTTTAATCATCAGCGCCGCTTTGGTCTGCCGTTCCGCCGGGCCAATGAGATAGTGCAGGCCGGTACGATTGGCGAACTCCAGCGCATCGAGATATCCTGTGGCAACATCTATGACTGGGGCACCCACTACCTGGATATGGCGGGCCTGTACAGCGGCGAACAGTCCGCTGAATGGGTGCTGGGCCAGATCGATTATCGGACGGAATCGCTCGTCTTTGGGGCCCACGTCGAGAATCAAGCCATCGGCACCTGGCGCTACCGCAACGGCGTCTTCGGCCTGATCTGTACAGGTCCAGGTTCAGGACTGATCGGGGCCGATATTCGTCTGCTTGGCAGCAACGGCACCATCGAGATCGGCAACTGGGAATCCCACCAGCACCTGCGGGTCTCAACCCTGACCAGCACTAACTGGAACTACATCGATACGGGCGAGGACAACCTGCATGGACCCAACTATGTCGAGCGGGCCATCGCCGATATCGTCGATGCCGTGGTGAACGACCGCGTCTCGGAACTTAATGCGCGCAACGCCCTCAACGCCACCGAAATCATCTTCGGCATCTACGAAAGTAGCCGCCGCCATGGCCGCGTCGATTGTCCACTCGTCATCAACGACCATCCCCTCGTCGCCATGATCGAAGCCGGAACTATCCAACTCTCCTGATCCCATCGCTGGCCTCCATTCCTCTATAAAATTGGATGGAGGCTTCTTTTTTACATCATAACCAATTTTGTTGAGCCTGGAGATCCCCAACCTCGCCGCCTATTCCACAATCTCGGAGTCAAACTGGCGCATAATCGTGTTATGCTCTTGACGAGGAGCTTTATGCAATGCAGCGATCAATTCACGTAGACGTGGAGTCATGATGATAAGGTACCTTGTCGGACCTGACGCCTCATAATACGCGTGTGCAACGCCAGCAGGCGCAAATACGGTCGTCCCTGCCGGGGCCTCAACAGTATTGTCCTGAAACCGAAAAGTCAATATCCCTTCCAGGACATGCCAGGCCTCGTCATCGGAGTAATGGACGTGCAGGTAATCTGGACCGCTCCCACTCCACTCTTGAACATCAAAGGACTGACCCGTCGCCATAATAGGTTGCTGGCCTTCTCCTCGTGCTTGCTTCCCCGGAACGATGATGGGTTGGTTCATGCCGCAGTTTTCTCCTCTCTTGTACTTACTCTGCCAATTCAAGCAATAACAAACTCATCATATCATAAAAAATTTACTGCTCGATTCGCTTTTCTCTCAGTTTACTCAGTAGGATCAACAGCTAAGAGGTCCTGCGAAGCGTTCGCATAGATCTACTCAAAGTCCAGCTGAAAGGCGCCATCAATTCCTACCCACGCGTCTTTGAGCGCGTGCGCCTGCCATGCCGTACATCTACTTGACGACCTCGTAGCACCAACCATGATTGGTGGATTTTAGGAATGAAGATGTCCAGTTTCACCACTATACTGTCTGTATAGCTCACACTTGAGAACAACATAGGATCACAAGGAGGAAACACACCCATGGCATTATCAATACAGGTTGTTATCGATTGCGCCGATCCAGACAAGGTGGCCCACTTCTGGGCGGATGCACTACATTACAAGATCCAGGATCCCCCCACAGGATACGACTCATGGGAAGCTTTCTTACAGGCTCATCATGTCCCTGAAGATCAATGGACGAGAGCTTCAGCGATTGTGGATCCAGCAGGAAAGGGACCACGCATCTTCTTCCAACGCGTCCCTGAAGCCAAGACGGTCAAGAATCGCGTCCATCTGGATATTAACGCCAGCCAGCTGGCCACAGATCCGGCTGCATCACAGGCAGAGCGCCAGCAACGCATTATCACCGAAGCTGGACGCCTGACAGAACTCGGGGCCCGCGAGCTCTACCGCATGGAAGAATTCGGCAACCTCTGCATCACCATGGCCGATCCCGAAAACAACGAATTCTGCGTCCAGTAAAAGTATCCTCAATGAGAGGGGACCAGTAAGCACCGGGCCTGCAGGTCTCCTCTCGGCCATCCAGAAAAAATCTATGCCACAAAAAAGATATCCACATAGCGCCTTTTTTTTCAACAACATATCCACAAAAGCAAGCTGACATTTGTGGATAAAGGACTTGGCTCTCCAACCGTAAAACAGTACACTTAAAGCAGACACCAGGACAGAAACTAAGAGGAGAGAGCAATGTCAGAAATGCCACGCAGCGTCCTACGCTACCGCCCAATCAGCAATGAACTCCAGGCAGATTCGTTTACGCTTGCAGAATGGAAAAACACCCGAGAATATACCGACGATAGGCCAACAACACAGACATTCAGCCTCCCCTGGCAATGGTCTTTTTGTCTGGGAATGCTCATCACCTTACTCATTCTCCTCATAGGCCAGATCATCAGGTTGCCTACTATCTAATAGAGTCTACATCATTTTTGCGGTGAGAGAAGGCGATTCGGGCAAGCAATGAAGCTTGAATCTCGATCAACTTACAGCAGGTGATTCGACAAACCAATCCAGTTCAGCCACCCAATCTTCGTGTCCTGTCTGTATATCGATGGCATGGAGAGTGCCCACATGACCTCGGCCGTATTCATTAAAACCAACGTATAGCTCATCACCCAGCAACTGCATATGTGTCGCCCCGCCACTCTTCAAGGCACGCAATTTCCGCTGCCAGAGCAGTTTATGGCTCGGAATTTCAAACGCAGAGAGATCACCAGAGGTGGCAGCCACATACAATGTATGCTCAGAAAACAGCAGAGAGACACCACGCATATTCGGATAATGCCAGAGAGGTCTACCATTCTTTATATCGATACCAACCAGCTTGTCACGCTGACTGGTGTAGAGCAAGTTATTAATAACAAGCAACTGGGCACCAGAATCAAGTATCGGCGTATTCCGCCAGATAAGTTGTCCGCTCTGCGCATCAATAGCGGTGAGACAACAGCCATCGTCCCCAATCCCTGCATACACAACACCATTATGGACAATAGGCGCGTTATAAACACGTCCATTGGTCTGGTAGGTCCAGCGTGGCTGCCCCGTAGCAGTGTCAAGGGCATACACAGCATTCCCATATGAGCCAGCATACAGTGTACTATTTTCGATCACGATGGGAGAAGCTACCACGTTCATCGTCGCATATTTCCAGCGCTTACTACCATCGCGTGTATCGAGAGCATCGATGTTAGTTTGACCTGGCACATACAGGGCATCGCCTACAACGAGAGGTACGCCGCCAAAAGAAAATAACTCGCGCCGCCAGATCAGTGCGCCTGTGTCGGCGCTAAACGCATAAGCCATCCCTGACTCTGTCGACACGAAAACACGTGTATCCCGAACAGCCAGGCCCCTCACCCCATCCAAAGATGGAGGAACACTGATCAAGCTACCAGGCGGCAAATCCCCAACTTTATATACAAGCCGCTTACTGATATGCAGACACCATTGTAATGCTCCATCGCCTGCATTCAACGCATAGAGATGAACACCACTAGCAAAATAAATACTATGCTCCCCCGCCTTGGTAACGGCCCGACGCAAAGTAATGCGTGGATAAAACTGCTCCTCAGCAGGCTCAATGATCTCATTCATCGTCATAAATTCTTCAATTCTGATGCGCAAACATAACTTGTTGTGTATAAGCCATAATTTTGCCCTCAGCAGGATCAACAGCTAAGAGGTGCTGCAAAGCGTTCGCCTGCATCTGCTCAAAATCCAGAGTAAATGCGTCATTATTTCCTAAGAATGTATCTTTGAGCGCGTGTGCCTTCCTGCCCAGGGGTTGCATCCGCAAATCGGCTGGCTCACTACCTTGCTCAAATGCAATCCGCAAACTGGCCTCAACAGCTTTCCACTCAGCTAAAAGTTCCATCATACGCTCCGGACCAAGCTGACGCTGACGCTCACTCAGATAACGAGCTTGCTCGTGCGTGAAATATTGCTCAGGATTGTACGACTTCGCTGGATCAGGCATATTTCCTCCTCATAACTAAATAATTGGATCAATCAAAATAATATACGCCTTTATTACTGCAAAAGGTTCCCTAACGAGAACATCAAAACCTTTTCTCCGAGCGCTTACCTTATCCAATAACTTAAGCACGCTTGTGGCTACGCAAAAAGCAGCGGATCGTACGTCGAGTGGGCGCCACACGCAAGGCCCAATACATCTCACGTAGCGATAGAGAAACCCGACATGGTCATGATCAGGAACCTTGACGTAGGCCGAGGAGACGGCAACCCGCAAGGGGATTGCCCTACATCTGTCTTTTTTCTTTTTTCCATTCTCTTAAAGATAACATGATGGTTATTCTCTTCCTGCATGATAAAGTAACCTGGAAATGACTATTGTAGGTTAATCCCCTTGCGGGTTGCCGTCTCCTTGCCACACGGTTCGGTCGCTGCAATATGATCCTGTCCAGGCCACAAATCCCTAAGTGAGATGTATTGCACGCAAGGCCGGCGTGCGGCTTGATCAACGGCTAAACATGTTTAAAAAGCATCGCATGCCTGTGGCGCCTACATCAATCCGGGTTTATGATCCGGTTCGTACAGGCATAGATAGCACTGGGACGTCCCACTCCAAAACATACCTGCGTTTCTATCTCACCTCAAACATGATTGGTGTAGGCGCCACAGCACTGCGGGTCTTTCTCGAACGTTGGCCTACGTAAACTCAGCAGTGCGGCCTTGCGTGTGGCGCCCACTCGACGTACGATCGACTCGCATCCAAAATCGTTACGTTGAAAGATCTGGCATAAATCATCATACTTAAACATGCACATCTAATAATACCAGATGTGCATGTCTCCTATATACGCTTCATACCATGCCGTACCACAGCGATTGAGTGGCATGGTATCGACTTAGACTCTACCTAAAAGAGATCTTCCTGGCTAGAGGTATCGCTGGCATCAGAACCCAATGCATATTGATCTTGCTGCAGGATAATGTGTAGCGGTACCAGTTCAGTATTCAGGAAACGGAACGTTCCCAGGTGTTCAAGAATTTGTGGACCATAGATGTAGACGATCCAGCGCCAGTAAGGTCCGAGCGTCCTTTGTCCGCGATAGCCCAGTTCGTTGCTACGATAGATGAAATCATTGACCAGCACTTCCATACCCGGGGTGGTCGCGGGCGCCTTCATCTCCACATGGTTGATGTGAGATGAATAGAAATTTGACCAATCGTTTACCCTACGTTGCCAGGCAACAGTAAGTTTGGTGGGGATCGTCTTCTTCTCCTCATCAGCCCACTGTTCCGCATAACTGGAAGCCGTAATCAAACTTAGTGTCAAGCCACAGCCACCGGCAGTAATCGGCCAGTAAAACCACGCTTCTGGCAGCGTAATGCTCATATCATTATCAAGAAAGCGCTCACGGATCGTCTGATGAATAGCCTGGACGATGCCTTGACCTTCACCAAAGAACGCTTGATGAAACTGAGTTGCCACCACATCGATGCTCTTTCGATGGACCTCGCCAAAATCAGAATCCATGGCGGTGGCGCGAATGAGATATTGGACATGGAGATTATAGGCCTCGATCTGCGTTAACAGCGATGGATGGCGCAGGACCTGTTGCCGCGCCTGTTCCTGGTAGGTCGCAAATGCCTCCATATCTACCTGCCATACACCTTGCTCGTTAAGCTTTATCAGTAACCAGGAAGGCAAAGCTGCAGGGAGCTGCTCAGGGAGAGAGCCCCCAATACAAACGGCCCCACATTTTTCCTGATTGAGGGTTAGTCCAGTACGCTGACAAAACTCCTGAGCCGCCTGCCAGGCTTTGACCGCTTCATCCGCATCTGGCGTCAGGATACAGATATCATCAACCAGACGAATAACTTGTACGCGAGCACTACGCAAAACATGTTGATCCAGGAGGTCAAGCACCATCTCTCCCAGAGCATTAGAGAAGCGGTGATGAAGAGGGACACCACGTCTGATGGATGTCTGCTCGTCTACCCGCTGTACCTGCACCTCTAAAAATGTGCGGAAAAAGGCCAGATCGCTCGACGAAAAACCATAGCGCTCAAGTATGGCGATCAGGAAGTCATGCGGAAGAGAAGGATAGAAATCTTTTATATCGAGCTTCAGTACATAGAAAGGATGATCAGGGAAGGCCACACGAGCGGTTTGGATCTCTGCATTGATAAATTGTAATGTGTACCTCATGCCATCAACTTTTCGCCGGGATTCATAACCTTCGAGCGTCGTACTGGCGTGCTGAATTTTTTCGCGGAGGAGTTGGCGCACAGCGACAATCGAACTAGTGTAAGCAGAGCGCTTAAAAAATTCCTTGAGATCCTTGAATGTCAACGGGAGATTGGGATGGGAGAGGAGATTTATCCATACGTCGTTCTCTGCAAGCCTGTATTGATCGAGTATTTGTTGAAACAGGACCTCATCCTCATCCTCGGAAGGCTCCTTAAGCAGAGCTAACAGGTACTCGTCTCTTTGTGCACGCTCCACCGACTGGAATGCTTGAAAGGTATCTTGCAAACGCGTTCCCAGGATCTCTAAAAAGCACATGGTAAAGAGATCATAGGAGATAAACAGGCGCCACTTACTCATTGTCCAGAGTGGAAAAAGCTTCACACCTGCGTCAGGCCAGTTCCATTCATCAAGATGGGTGAGCTGGATAGAAAAGGCGTCGGCCATCTCTTTACACATCACACTATCTTGCAAGAAGTGTTTTGCCTGTCTGTGAATAGTTGCAGAACGAAATGGACTGACACTCAGATGGGTGAGAACTTCATTTAATTCATTGGTGGTAATACGCGCTCGCAGTACGGTTTTCGCCGATACCTGAAACCGTGTAGCAATATCTTTTCCCTTCAAAGCGCGCTCGGCGAAAAGCTCGTCTAAAAACGCGAGATCTGGCGAGCTTTCCGTAGGCTGGCAGGCGGCATCTAAAAGCCGGGTACTTATCTCGGTTTCGGCAAGATCTGGCTTCGTTCTCTGAGTCTTTTCGTGGACCCACTCTTCAAGCAAGGCCCCAAATATATAAATCAAGTCCGAACGTAGGCGCCCCTGCGGTAATTCCTTTGCCAGGCGTGAACGCCAGAAGGTAATCGTCTCCTCTGAAAGCTGCAAACCATTAAGCAATGGCTCCAGGTTGGCAACATCTGGATGCAGCGCGATACCAGCCATCGTAATTTTCTGCAACTTGGTAAAGAGCAAGCGCAACTGCTGTAATGTCTCTGGCGTTTGTTTTAGTTCCTGTTCCAGTTCACTATAAGCCCGCGCAAGCCGAGGTCGCTGTCGACGTAGCTCATTCAGTTTCATCTGAGCGATCAAATACTCATTCTCAGTAATCACAGGCGTGCCACCTTTCAACAAGAAAAATATTAAGCACAATACGTGCTCTTAAACTCTTCTTTTCCTCAACCCCAAAAGCGGTGAACAACGCCCATCCCCCACCTCGCAACAACCCGATCCCATCCCACCTAGCCTCGTAGCCCCCGTAGCTTTGCCCCTCAGCGGGCAATTCGTCCCGCCCTTAAGGTGGGACCCAGTATCCCAGCCGCCACCCTTGCACTCGTCCTATATCTCCCTCCTTAAGCACGCTTGTGGCTACGCACAAAGCAGCGGATCGTACGTCGAGTAGGCGCCACACGCAAGGCCCAATACATCTCACTTAGCAATATAAAAAACCGATATGGTCATGATCAGGAACCTTGACGTAAGTCGAGGGGACGGCAACCCGCAAGGGGATTGCCCTACACAAGTCATTTCCAGGTTCCTTTATCATGCAGGAAGAGAATAAACATCATGTTATCTTTAAGATAGCAAAAAAAGAAAAACGAGAGATGTAGGGCAATCCCCTTGCGGGTTGCCGTCTCCCTTGCTTGTCGTCAAAGTCTCTGTGAACGATCATGTTGGGGATAGCATGTCGCTAAGTAAAATGTATTGCACGCAAGGCCAGCTTTCGGCTTTATCAACGGCTAAACGTGCTTAAAAAGCATCGCATGCCTGTGGCGCCTACACCAATCATGTTTGAGGTGAGATAGAAACGCAGGTACGTTTTGGAGCGGGACGTCCCAGTTCTATCTGTGCCTGTACGAACCGGATCATAAACCAAGATTGGTGTAGGCGCCACAGCACTGCGAGTCGTTCTGATCCGTTGGCCCACATAAACCCAGCAGTGCGGCCTTGCGTGTGGCGCCACTCCACGTACGCAACGCCACGTCATGGAGCCGAGGCATCCTCATTCCCTTCACCGAAAGGCATTGAGCCTTGCGTGTGGTGCCATTCGACATACGATCTGCGTCAGAGGCTCATGTGTTTAACGAGGGTGAAGCGTCAGGGGCAGGCCATAGCGAGGGCGGGTTGCCACCGACACCTGGAGTTCGACTGGATGACCAGGAACGCGGCGGAGGGAGTAGCGCTGGGCAACTGTTGCTAGGACGAGCTGTGCCTCCATCATAGCGAGGCTGTTGCCGATGCACAGGCGTGGCCCACCTCCAAAGGGAATGTATGCATAGCGCGGACGATTCGTCGAGCGTTCTGGAGTGAAGCGGTCTGGGTCGAAACGCTCTGGCTCCTCCCAAAATGCCGGGTGTCGATGCAGCATGTGCGCCATGAGAAAGATCAGGCTGTTGGCCGGAATGGGATAGCCGCCAATCTCATCGGAGGCAATGGCGTGGCGGATGATGAAAAAGGCTGGTGGGTAGAGCCGCATGGCCTCCTGAATCACATTGCGGGTGTAGGGGAGGTCGCCCAGGCGGTCAACGGTCGGGATCTGTCCGCCCAAGACGCGATCCACTTCGTCATGGAGGCGCTGCTCAATCTCGGGATGCTGAGAGAGGAGATACCAGGTCCAAGTGAGGGTGGCAGAGGTAGTCTCATGCCCAGCAAGCAGGAGGGTCATTACCTCGTCTCGCACCTGTTGATCATTCATCTCCTCACCGGTCTCCTCATCTCGTGCGGAGAGCAACATCGAGAGCAGGTCAAAAGCCTCCGCTGGTGAGTTGGCGAGGCGTTGACGCCGCTGGCTAATCATGTCATAGACCACCTGGTTCAGCGTCTTTAGCCCAGTTTGCAGGCGACGATTGCGCGGTGTTGGCACCCAGAGCGGAGGAAATGGGAGCAGGAAGTAGCGTGTGAGCTGAGGTAGCATCGTGGTAAAGGTATGACCGACCACATTAACATCGCTGCTCAGGTCCAGATTGAAGAGCGTTAGGCCAGCGATATGCAGGGTGAGGCGCGTCATCTCCGTCTCCATATTCAGTGGTTGCTCCCCCTGGTTTTGCCAGCGTTCAAGCATGGCCAGCGTCGCGTCAGTCATGACGGTTCCGAAGTGCTCCAGACGCTTGTGATGAAAAGAAGGCTGCATGAGCCGCCGCTGATGCAACCAGGACTCGCCATTGCTGGTAAAGAGTCCGTTGCCGAAAAGGGGCATAACCGAGCCCAACATCGCAGACGGCTTGTCGTAGTTCCGATGATGATCGTGCAGAACCATCTTCACATGATCGGGGTGATAAAGTAAATAGCCGGGCCACAACAAAAAGCGGACCCGAACCAGATCTCCATAGCGCCGCCACATCCTGAAAGTAAAGCCCTCTGTATCGCGCGCAAACGCAGGTGCACTTCCAAGAGGAGGAAAGCTGTGCGGACCAGGAGCCTTCCTCGGCTCCTCTGCTGGCTGTGTTTCTGGTGCAGTCGGGGTCATGTGCCGCATGAGTGAAGCTCCTTTTAACTACAAAACCGTTCTCGCTCCAAAATAGGTGAGGCACGATAGAAGAGTTCTTAAAGATCATAGCACAGGGAATCCTCTTTTTCCAAGAGAGCGCATTCCCTTGTGAAGCATATCCTGGCACTGTGCAGCATATCATGGCAAGGAAATCGAGGAAAAGTGAGCAAAAAAGCAGGAAGACTGCATACGCTCGACGCACTGCCACGATATGCTGCGCAATACAGAATCGCTGCCAAAAGATGCTTCACAGCATCATATTGTTTCATTGATCTCGATCGGCCTGGGAGCATGGAACAGTGCCAGGATATACTTCACAGTCACTGCCTACATGGGGGAAAATTACTGTCACCTTTCAACAAGAAAAATATTAAGCACAATACATGCTATTAAACTCTTCTTTTCCTCAACCCCAAAAGCGGTGATCAACGCCCATCCCCCCGTACCCCCCGTAGCATTGCCCCTCAGCGGGCAATTCGTCCCACCCTTAAGGTGGGACCCAGTATCCCTGCCGCCACCATTGCACTCGTCCTTGTACATACCTCCATGCGGTTCCCCTGTCTGAATGACGGCTGAAAGCACGGGAAACCGCAACAAGCCAACCTCGTGCCAAAATCTGGACTAACGGAGCACACGGCATCCATACTGCTCAAGTTGTTCGAGCCAGGCGGGATACACGGCCAGCTTGAGCCAGCGCAGGTCGAGCTTTTCAAGTCTGGTTAAGCGGCTCAAGCTGGTTGGTAGCGTGACCAACCAATTGGCCCTGAGGTCCAGTTGCCGCAGTTGTTCAAGCTGACCGCTACTTTCAGGCAACACTTTAACACGGTTATTGCGTAAGTCCAGGACTTCCAGCTGGGATAACCTGCCAAGCGACGCAGGCAGTGTCTCCAAATGGTTATTGGCTATACGAAGTTCGCGCAGGTTGGTGAGCTGGCCCAACGCGTCTGGAAGTCTGGTCAGGCGATTGTTCATCAGATGGAGCTCCTGCAGCTGTGTCAATGATCCCAGGGATTCCGGTAAAGTTTCCAGCCGGTTGTTGTAGAGCCGGAGCTCCTGTAAACTACTGAGCTGGCCTATGCTGGCTGGTAGCTCGGTCAGCTGGTTGTCGGTGATATTGAGATAGCGCAACTGTCTAAGCCGCTCAAAGAGGCTGGTTGGTAACCGGGTCAGCCGGTTATTGCTGAGATAAAGGTAGTGAGTGAGCTGTGTTAACGCTCCCAGCCGCTCTGGTAGCTCGTTCAGCTGATTATGCGCGATATCCAGAGTATGGAGCTGACCTAGTTCTCCAATGCTTTCTGAGATGACGGTCAGCTGGTTTTCCGCGATATTTAAGGATTGTAACGCACGCAACTGCCAGAGTTCTGCGGGCAGCTCTTTGAGTTGATTTTTGCCTACACTGAGATATTCAAGTCCTGTGAGCTGGCCTATCTCTACCGATAATGTGATCAACTGGTTGCCATACAAGGATACGACTTTGAGCTTTGGTAGTTGCCAGAGCGCGGCGGGCAGACTGGCAAGCTGATTGTTATCAAGATGGAGCTCTTCCAGCTCGTGTAGATCCCCTATCCATGCTGGCAGGACCGTTAGCCGGTTGGCATCCAGCCAGAGCTTCTTCACGTGCCGCAAATTGCTCAGTGATGCAGGCAAAGAGGTCAGTCCACAGTAGCGTAGCCAGAGTCCACGCACAACACCGTCCTCAACCATTATCCCACCTGTCTGTCCGGCTTCTTCCATGCTAGTGGGCGACCAGACTGGTAAGGCCTGACCATCCTGGAGCATGGCCGCCTTGCGTAGGGCACGCTCCAGGTCTGCGATGGCGTCTCTCTCATTCAAAGACATACTTAGAACATCCTTTGCTGTTTTCCACTATTGTAGCAGAAAATGCAGGAACGTTAAATGGCCATTTCTTCTTCTAATAGTGTTTGTTCCTGTTGCTCAGGCTGGCGCTGGCTCTTTCTGTTACGCGGCACAAGACACATGACGATGAAGGCCACCACGGCCAGAGCAGCCGCCAGCAGAAAGCTTTCATGCATCCCCAACAGGGTACTCTGATGCTGGAGAAGTTCTCCGCTGAGTCCCTGGAGAGACAGGCTGGTCAGGTAGTGCTGGCTGCGTACCTGGACGACACTGGCCAGGATGGCGACTCCCATCGGGGCGGCCGTGGCGTGCAGGACCGTTACCAGGGTTGAGCCGTTGGCGACTTCTTTGTGCTCATCTTTCTCGATACGCGACATGGCGGCCACCGGTATCTGCTGGACAAGGGCGTTGGCACCACCTGACAGGAGCAGGATGCCGATAATCATCCAGATGGCGGTATCTAAGGCCAGGGTTACCATCAGCGCGGCGCTAGCGGTCAACAGGATCAGGCCAGCCAGTACAACTGGACGCGGGCCCAGTTTGTCCGCGAGTCGCCCGCCAATCGGGAGGATGGCCAGGGTGCTTATTGCCTGTGCCGCCTGGATGATGCCGGCCTGGAAGGCGCTCTGCTGATGGAGGTTTTGCAGGTAGATGGGAATAAGGAATAGGATGCCAAAGCGAATAAAGGCGACGAAAACGAGAGCCAGGACGCTAAAGCCAAAGGCACGATCACCGAAGCGTCGCAGGTCTAGCAGCGGCTGCTGTCCATGCCGGACTTTGGAGAGCTCGATCAACGCGAACGCGCTTAACAGGATGATTCCAGTGATAAAGCACAGAATATTCCAGAGCGGGTTGCCACCATTGGTAACAGAAGAGATGGCATACAACAGTGTGGCGCTACCGCCGGCAGCAGTAATAAAACCGAGGGCATCAAAGCGGGTTCCTGGTTGCGCGGACGTGTCGCGCAGGAGCTTCTGTGCCATCACAACGGCGATAATACCAAGGGGCACATTAATAAAGAAGGCCCATTGCCAGCCAAACGAGCCAACCAGATAACCACCCAGCACAGGACCAAAGGCCGGCGCAACCATCAAGGCCAGTCCGGTAACGCTGGCCGCTGTACCTCGCTCTTCTGGAGGAAAGGCTTGATATTGGAGGGTCATCACCATCGGCAATAAGATACCACCGCCAATGCCCTGAATAAAGCGGAAAAAGATGAGCGAAGGCAGATCCCAGGCCAGCCCACACAACAATGAACCCAGCAGAAACGCACTCAAGGTCCAGACATAGGCGCGCTTACCGCCAAAGGTGATACTCAAATATGGAGCCACAGGTATCACCGCTGCCTGAGTCAACATATAAATGGTGACCACCCACTGCACAGCTTGCAGATTAGCACCAAAAGCATTTTGCATCTGCGGGATCGCCACGTTAACAATCGTGGAATCCATCAAACTCATAAACATCCCTAATGTAACAGCAATCGTGACCCACCACTTATACTCGATACGTACAGGCAAACGCGAACTGGAAGCCATCTTTAAATTCGCGTGATGCGGGGACCCCTCGGTTCACCCATGGGGAGGAGCATCACGCACTCCTTTCGTCTCATATGTATACTCATAGCCGTCTGCCCGATGCAAACGGCGCATATATTTGGGGTGAACGTCGGTTTTACCCAGACGAAACGATGGACGATGGCGGATGGCAATTCGCCCCCAATAGGTGCCCTTCGGGGTAATCGCCTTGACCATATCGCCTGTCCTGTACCCCATGTATGATGACTTGCGCTCTTTATGGTGCTTTGGAAACCCGTCAGCGTCCGTCACACACATTTTTCGCCTACCATGCCCTGTCGCTTTGATCTTCAATGGTTTGATCCCCTTGGTTATCAAAACTACAGGGGTACTCGTTCCGACGTTTGCTGCATCAAGCCAGTGCGTCTTTGGGAGGTTGCGCGTCGTTCGGTTGTACCTGGTCAGACCGCCAGAACCGCATTCTACTGGCAATCCTGTCGCCTTGAGTCGTTCAAAGAGTTTCCATCGTGTACTGTTTACCGCCGTCGCATCCTTGAGCGGCTTTTTTGCCTGGGCCTGGATCTTTTTCAACACCTCTGGTTTCTTCTTGAGGAAAACCGCAATATCCTGCGTTCCTTTCGCTGTGTTGCACTTCTCACAAGCCAGACACAGGTTGCTCACGCGATTGGTTCCTCCTTTTGCTCGTGGATGGATGTGCTCTATTTGTAAGGGAACATCTTTTGCTTCGCAATAGGCACAAGCCCGTTGCCACTTTTCGAGCACGTATTCTCTGATCTCGTAGCCAGCCAGGGAGCCTTGCTGATACTCCACCCCTGACACTTCGGGATTCTCCATCAGTTGCATGTCAAATCGTACCAATTCCATACTGATCGCTGAGATAGGCGCATACCATGAGAGACGGTTGACCCACGTGAGCACATTCGCAAGGCGACTCTCAAGTGACGGTGGGAACCATCCCTGAGCGCGTGTTCGGTTCTGCCATCGAGCTTTGCGATACCGCGTTTTTCGTTGCCGCCTTGATCTGCGAACGGCACGGCGATCATCGAGAGATGCTTTTACCGTCTGTCCACGGTGATCAAGTTCAGCAGCGAAGACCACCTCTGCTGAAGCATCATTGACAAGAGCAATGCCTGTGGTTCGACTACCGGGATCCAGTTTGATGCGCAACGGTTGTACTTCTGGTTCAAGAACTTCGGTCTTCAAGATAATCGTAAACGGATACATACGAAAGACTGACGCTTTTCCCCCATGGAGAAGGATGCGTGCTCTTGCAGGATGGACGGGATCAAGTGGTTGGGAGTTCGTATCAACAACAAAAACCTTGCTCATAAAGAGCCTCTACTTTCGTAGGTAATGTGGTTTTCCTCGTCAATGTTCGTGCGTGGTTTAACGCCAATGACACTGGATTCACCCTGTACTCCTGTTTAATCAGTGGCCGTAGAGGTCGGGGCTGGAAAGCACCCCGACGTACCTATTTCACTCCGAACGGAGTTTCTGTTTCAAAACTGAGACTGGTCAGGTCTGGGCTTACCGGAGCAAGCCCCCGCATTTATGCGTGGGGTTCCTGACCGGCCGCTCCTTTCTATGTATATCGTAGCGGTCTTACTTACACGTGTAAGTAAGACCGCTACAAAAAAAGATTTGACTTACACGTGTAAGTACAGTATACTTGAGGCACAGATGAATGTCAAGGGAAAACGGATGGACACATGCAATGGATAAAGGACAGCAACGAATCACCAGCAACGATGTGGCGAAGGCCAGCGGGGTTTCGCGGGCTACGGTAAGTTATGTCTTGAATAATGATCCTCGACAGAGTATTCCGGAAGAGACACGCAAACGCGTCATTAGAGAGGCCGAGAAGCTTGGCTATCGTCCGTTTACGCCTGCGCGTGTCCTGCGAGCAGGACATAGCCAGATTGTGCTGGCGGTCTTGCCGTTTGAGCAGGTGGATCCAGGCCTGGCACTAGGGCTCAAAGAACTGGAGACGCGGCTGGTCGAATATGGTTTTACCCTGATCAGCTATGTAGGGGTCCAGCAACTGGCCTCCAAAATCCATCCTTCCGCCAATGTAACGCCCAGTGTGATCGTCTCCTATGGCAATGAGAAGGATCCTGCGATCGCTAGCTTCCTGCAACAATTCCAGGTACCAGTCCTGTCCGGCATGAATAATCAGGCAATGCAGCAACTATCAGGAAAAACACAGGTTGACTATCTGGTCAAACAAAGTCAACGCCATATTGTGTTTGCAGCACCCGAACGACAAGATGTACAGTTCGTGGTACAGGCTCGCCTGAATGGTGTGCGCCAGGGATGCACCGGACATGGCCTGCCATCCGCGCCAGTTTTTGTCGTGCCCGCCTCACGTCCAGCCGCCCGCGCAGCCATCCAAAATCTGCTGTCCCACCAGCCTGGCCCTTATGGAATCTGCTGCTACAACGACGAGGTCGCCTTCGCGGTCCTGGCGGCCCTCACCGATGAAGGCATCAGTATTCCTAAAGAAGCAGCAGTGATTGGCTTTGACAATATTCCGCTGGCCCAGTTCAGCATTCCAGCGCTCACGACCATGTACTTTGACGGCCAGCAATCCCTGGATGCCCTGGTCGAAAACATCCTGTCCGCCAGTCGCGGTGAAGCAACCAGGCAGGTTCCCCAGCCATCCCTGAAACTGATTGTACGCGACTCAGCCTGAGAACCGTTCAAACTGTAACTAAATGTCCAGACAGTTCTCATGCCAGCTAGTTAGTTAGAGGAGTACACAATGACTCTTGATCCGCAGGTAGCCACCTATCTACGCGACATGGCGATCATCGATGCCGCTGAGCCCGCACCAGACCTACCGCTCGCACAACAGCGCCTCCAATCACAGCAGCGAGATATTGAGCAAGCAGGTGAACCTGAAGCGGTGGCTAAGATCACAGATCACACGATCGTCGGTCCGGCCAGCGCCATTCCCCTCCGTATCTATACACCAGAGGGTAGCGGCCCATTTCCAGTGCTGCTGTATTTTCATCCAGGTGGCTGGGTGTTTGGCAGTATTGAGGCCAGCGATCCCGTGTGTCGCGCCATCGCCCGCCATACTCCCTGTATCGTCGTATCGGTTGGCTATCGCCTGGCGCCAGAGCACAAGTTTCCTGCCGCACCCGAGGATTGCTATGCAGCAACACAGTGGGTGGCGGACCATGCCCACGAATTTAATGGAGATCCACAGCGCATAGCAGTTGGCGGCGATAGTGCCGGCGGTAATTTAGCCGCAGTGGTAACCTTGATGGCCCGCGACCAGCATGGACCCGAGCTCTGCTTCCAGGTTATCATTTATGGCGAAACCGACTACTACGAACCAGGAACCCCTTCCTACACAACATATGCCGCTGGCTATGGACTAACAAAAGCAGAAATGAGCTGGCTATGGGACCAATATATCGACCGTAAAGAGCATGCAACGCATCCTTATGCATCTCCATTGCGTGCCACAGATTTAAGCAAACTACCACCCGTACTGATCATTACGGCCGAATACGATACGGTCCGCGACGAGGCCGAACTCTATGCCCAAAGGCTACAGGAGGCAGGCGTCCCGGTGCAGCTCACACGCTACCAGGGTATGATCCATAGCTTCTTCCGTATGTTTACCATCTTCGATCGCAGCAAGGTTGCACTCAAAGAGATCACCAGCGCTCTCGCAGCGGCATTTGCAACATAGCTGCAACCATCAGCAACAGTAACTAGCTTGCCAATACATCGATTATCGATTATCCTGTATGAAGCAAAAAAAAGACTACTTGCATTATTTATTTTCTTTAGCGAGAACAGGAATGATACGATGCACGATCAGTCTCCGCAATCCTTTCAGCGTTTAAAGGATGCTCTGCTCTCAGGTCCTGGGGAGACCTCTGCGGCTTTACGTCAGCTATTGGCGCGGCAACCGGATCACCTTTTGCGTACGCCGGGCGAGTCACTGGATGAGGCGCTACCTGCCGAGTTAAAAGACTATACGACAAAAGTGGTCACCCATGCCTATAAAGTTATGGATCAAGATGTGGAGCGCTTGCGTGCCCATGGCTATACGGAACAGGCCATCTTTGAGATCACGGTGAGTGTGGCCTTTGGCGCTGGCGATCTGTGTCTTACACGGGGGCTGGCGGCCCTGGAAGGAGCTACACATGCGCCTGAAGAGCGTTGAGCAGATACTCAAAGGTCAGCCGGCGTCGGATCTGGTCCGCATCCTGGCCTATCAGCCTGAGTATTTTGGAGAACATTTCGCGACGTGTCTGCAAGAGGCGTTACGCGGGGAATCAGAATGGAGCGTGGGGGAGCGCGAGTTGTTTGCTTCCTTTACATCTTCGCGCCTGCAATGCAGGTATTGAACGGGTGCCCATGGCGCAGTTGCGTCTAAGGAGCTCGGTGCTGATCCGGTCGCGGCCGTGAATAGTGATTGGCGCACCGCCCCCATTCCTGAACAGCTACGGGCCACTCTCGGTCTGCTGGAAAAGGTTACCCTCTCTCCCAACGTGCTCTCTTCTGAAGATATGCTACCTGTGCTCGCAACTGGTGTCAGCGCGCAGGCTATTCAGGACGCACTACTGATCTGTGCGGGCTTCAACATCATTTCCCGCCTGGCCGACGCCCTCGATGTAGCTATCCCGTCCGCCGAAGGCTTCTCGCGCTCCGCCGAGAGACTACTCACCCACGGCTACCACTAAAAGCCGCTTCTCAAGCCCGAGGAACTCAGGAAGACCTGCCTGAGTTCCTCGAACATTATCAAGATGACGGCTGGGGAGTGAAGACGAAGTTGGAGAAGACGGTGGTGCTACCCGTGTGCTTGCTATCGGGCTGGACGATGAGCTCGACGTGGTCGGTAGTAATGAAGCTACTATCCTGGATCGCGGCTACGCGTACGCCGTTGATGCTCAGGCTCTGGGTCTCGCCATCGCTGACGGTCTCCATGATGTAGCTGGTGTGACGCGCAACATGGCCGGCGGCTAGTTGGTACTCACCACCACTGCTATCGTAGCGCAGCATACGCCAGTTACCATCGCTGCGGATGACGCAGGCGTAGCCAGCCAGTCCAACCCCGCTCATGCGTGTTGTCAGGCCGGCCCAGCTATTATTGGAGCGTTTGAGGTCCAGGGCGACCTGGAGCCGGTAGTTGGTTGAGAAATTACCATCCTGTCCATAGAAAGGAATACGACCCGGCACACTGCTGCCTTTCTTCTGCATGACGCTGAGTCCGTTGCTCTGACAACGTGTGCTGATATGCTGCTCGGCCACGCTGGTCGGCTGCCATTGCGCGGTCCCGGGATCACAGGAGGCTCCGGGTACACTGGCGCTGTAGGGTATGGCGGCCACACCGTCCTTGATGGCCTGCGCTGTGGCGCTCCCACTGGCTTCAGGGGTACCCGCATAGCTTATGGGGAGTGGTATATAGGAGAAATGGGAGAAGAGGGCGCTGGGCGGCGTGTGTGCCTCTGGATCACGCAGGCCGAATGAGATTCCATAGCTATCGTGATAGGTCGCGTCAATGATAGTCGCGACATACTGGTCGTTGATAGAGAAGGTCATCACGGGTCCGTTACTATCGGCGCTGAGTTTGTAGTCCTGGGCCGGCTTGACAAAACCACGGGCATAGCGCTTTTCGACGGTGTTAGTACCAGCACTATAGCGCACAAGCTCCCACGCACCGTTGACGCCTAGCTGCAGTACCTCATTGCCATAACCGGTTCTGCTCAGGTCAGAGCTCGCCTGATCACGAATCCCCAGCTTGAAGACCGCCGCAGGACTGGTATTAATGGGAGTGGCGGTAATCTGGGTGGTGTAATGCTGCGGTAGTGGCAGTCCCTTACTGGCAAAGACCATGCTGGCAAATGCATCATAATGGTCCCGCCGGGTCAACAGGACCCCGTCTTGCTGGCAAGTCGAGATAGTAGAGTTATCCTGTTTCAAGTGGGGTGTAGGGGTGGCTCTACCCACCACAGAGGATTCAGAGGTCGTAGCATCAGGAATCACCCAATCCGCGCCGCCTGGATCGCATTGCGCGCCGGGTACAGGCGCGAGATAGGGGTGGTCCCGCCAGGTGGTAGTCACCATGGTCGTCGTGTTCACGGCCTGGGTATTGATGGTCGCGTTCAGCTGAAAAAAGTAGTAGGCCAGGAAGCTGACGCAGAGCACAAAGGCCAGTGGCCAGCTCAGCAGGAGGTAGTGGAGCATCGTGCGCACCGGCTTCTTAGGCGGCTGGATGACTGGGACACAGGGATCAGTATAGCGCAACCAGGGATGCAACTGGTCCTGCTGACGAATGATGGCTTGCTCTTGCTCCAGAACGTTCTGTAGGTGCTGGCGAATCAGCGCGACCAGCGCCTTAGCAGTTTCCAGGGGAGCCTCGGTCAGGTAGAATGGCTCGGTGGCCCAGCGGGCCCTGGGCAGGATCATTGGCTCTTCAAGCACCGGGATCATATAGCGTGGATTCTGACGCATCGCGGTAATGATCGGTGGTGTGCCACGCCACTTGTCTGGATGCAGAATGACCACGCAGGCCGCCACTTCATCCGCCTGGGCTGCCAGACCAACCGTTGCGGCCATCATCACCGTTAAACCCAGGCTACGCATCGTCTTAACCAGTGCAATCGCTTGCAGATCATCAGGAGCCGCCGCCACCAATATTCTGCGCCTCAAAAACGAGGGCTGCATTTCGTACCCCATACCCGCTCATTCTCCCCTACATGCTTGCTAAATATTTGCAGATTGATAAGTATTCATTGTAGAGGACAGAACGAGGCGCGTCAAGATGATTTTGGAGTATGTCGATCTTTGTTATTATTACATCCGGAATCAGCGTATAGACAAAGAATATATCCCTGGTAATGCGTACGAACAATTATGGGGTGGTGGAAATGGTTCCACCACCCCATAATTGTTCGTACCAGCCAACATCATCAGGAGAAACGTGTGTTCTCTCCATCCTGGACCATTTCATCCTCACGGATCAGGCTTTGCTCGAAGGCCTCTTCATCCTCGATACAGCGGGGAGCCCAGGGGATGGCTTCCAGGCGCTTTTCAGGTATCACTTTACCACAGACAATACAATGGCCATAGGTGCCATCCTCGATGCGCTTCAAAGCAGCATTAACCTCGTCTAGCTTTGTCTGCTCGTTAAACTTGACGGCTTGATCCTGTTGCTCCTGCTGCTCGTCTACGGCCTCGTCTTCGATATCCTGATAATCATCGTTGGCCGGATCTGTCAAATAGTCGGCAGCGCTGGGCTGCGTCAGGTCCTTCAGATTACCCTCTAATTCCTGGCGTATATCCTCCAGGCGCTTCTGCATTTTTTTTGTATCTATCGCCATGGTTTTCTTGCTATCCTTTCTTCATCTATCATCCCACGTACCCGACCCACGCCCTGCACAAACCTCTCAATTTACCAGGCATTGCCGGTACGCATATATGCTCTGTACTATATACGTAGCTCACCGCTCTTCTGCCTCACATTCCGCATAATCACAACCTGACTCCATCCTAGAGGCATCTATCCACTATTATTTTACACCATTCCCATGAAAAAGATTACCAATTTATAAGCACAAATTATTATTACAGCAAAATATCTTCACTTAAATGATTTAAATTGCCATTGTATTGACAAAATATGCCAATACAATGTAATATATTCACAAGTAAAAAAGATACAAATAGATAAAATCATGCAAAGTACCTCTATGTATTAAAAGGAGATATGGTGATGCTGGCTGTATTACGCAATCGAAACTTTGCCTTGTTATGGTCTGGACAATTCATCTCAATTATGGGGGATTGGCTACTGGTGCTGGCGCTTCCTTTCTACATTTTTGATCTAACCCACTCGATTCTGGCGACGGGTGGGATGTTTATCGCGGTCTCGGTGCCACGTCTGCTACTGGGTTCGCTGGCTGGCGTGTTCGCGGATCGCTGGAATCGCCGCACG
The DNA here is from genome assembly GCF_003967575.1 of Dictyobacter alpinus. Lineage (NCBI taxonomy): Bacteria > Bacillati > Chloroflexota > Ktedonobacteria > Ktedonobacterales > Dictyobacteraceae > Dictyobacter > Dictyobacter alpinus. Next base: position 5,389,797 of record NZ_BIFT01000001.1, on the reverse strand, counting down.
ATTATGATTGTAACGGACTTGCTACGGGCTGGAATTCTTCTGCTGCTCTTGCTGGTTCACTCGGTTGCATGGCTCTGGCTGATCTATGCTGTAGCATTACTGGAATCGGCGGTATCACAGTTCTTTCTGCCGGCCAAAAGTGCACTGCTACCACAGATCGTCAAACCCGCACAACTGCTGGCCGCCAATTCGCTGGATTCTCTGAGCGAGGCCATCACACGCCTGATCGGTCCCACGATTGGTGGTGCCCTCTATGCCTTCTTCGGCATTAACAGCATCATCGCTCTGGATAGTACCTCTTATCTGCTCTCTGCCCTGCTGATCTTCTTGCTGGTCATGCAACCATTGGTCACGCCCGCGACCAACGAGGAAGAGCCAGTCGAGGCCGCAGTACAGTCCACGGCAGCGCTGGCCGCCTGGGGCAAGATCTGGCAGGAACTGGTGGACGGCCTGCGCATCGTCCTTCATAATCGGCTTGTATTGACCATCTTTATCGGCATAGGCGTCATGATGATCGGCGAGGGTATCATCGAAGTACTGCTGGTCGGCTTCGCCAAAGTCGTCCTGCACGGCGATGCCAGCACGCTCGGCTGGATCCTGTCGGCGCAGGGCATCGGCACACTCCTCGGCTCATTGATCAACAAACCACTTAGCATGCGGGTGCCGCCACGTATCCTGATCCCGCTCACCTTTAGCCTGAGTGGCATCCTCTTCATTGGACTCGTTAATACCCCCAACTTCATTTTCGCACTGGGTTTGATGGCTCTGATCGGCCTCTGCTTCGTGCTAGCCATGGTTACCGCGCAGACCCTGATCCAGCAAAGCATCGACGGCAGTTATCTTGGCCGTGTCTTCGGATCTTATAACACCACGCTCTCGCTCCTCGTCCTGATCGGCATGGGTATCGCCAGCGCCCTCACCGGCCTGCTCGGGATTGTTCCCCTGCTCGACATTGCAGGGGCTACCTTTATCCTCACCGCCCTGATCTTCCTACGCATGCCCAACGTCACCATCACACAGGAAGTTCCGGCCGTCCCTGAACCTACGCTGGTCTAACCTGACACACCACCATTACATAAATGCGAGCTGTTTTAGAGCTCATATATACTGCAATCAGAAGAAAAGGATATGCCCTTTTCTTCTGATTATGTCTTGCACGCAACCAGTCATGGGAGTGCGCCTCACCGTGTCGTTTCCATATATAAACACAAACTGTACTCGATTGGCATGTCGTGTAGTATAGCGTCGATATCAACCATAAGGAGAAATAACGCAATGGATGATTCGTTTTTTGATAAAACCCTCTACGGTGCCACCTTTAGCGTGCCATCCTTCACAGAGAAGCATTTGAACTGGCGCGATTGTCTTGACTATATGCAGGATGCGCTCCCAGAGGATTTTAATTTTCTGCGCATCGGGGCCTACTGGGCGTATATACAGCCAGCGGCAAATCAGTATGTCTGGGATGAATTGGATGAGGTCATTGATGCCATCGAGAATAAGGGTCGCTACAATATTGTGCTTTCGGTGGGTATGAAGGCTCCGAGATGGCCGGAATACTATATTCCTACCTGGGCGCTCCCCAACCCACCTGAGAAGAATAGCGAGATTTCAAAGGATGTCAGTCTGAGAATTAAGGTGCTAGACTTTATCGCTAAAACCGTGGAGCGCTATCGTGGGCGCGCGGTGATCAAGGCCTGGCAGGTAGAAAATGAGCCGATGGATCGAGCCGGCGAAGGACGCTGGTTCATCGGCGCCGATTTTGTGGCGGAAGAGGCGGCCAGGATTCGTAGCCTGGATAGCCGTCCCTTGATCATTAATTGTTGGTCCGAGAATCAGACCTTCAGTAGTCAGCCATGGGGGCTTGATGGCGATTATGCGGTCAAAAATGCGCTCAATATCGCGGACATCCTGGGACTCGATATCTATGCGACGGTTGATGGTCGACAAATCGATTTTCAGAATCGTTGTCAGTATCTGCCAACGGAATATATCAAGCGGGCCATCAATATGGGTAAGAAAGCCATCGTGGCCGAGAGTCAGGCCGAGCCATGGGGCAACATGACCACGCCCGAGGATATTCGCTGGCTCATGGATCAACATATCGGACAAGGATATCGCACAGTCCTGATGTGGGGACTTGAGTGGTGGTATGAGCAGGTTATCTATCATCATGATGACAGCATTTTCCGCCATATCAACTGGGAAACCAAACGCTTCTCGATGCTCTCACGTGTCAATCCCGAGTGGAGCACAAATCATGCCACAGATATTGTTCAGCATAACAGCAAACTTTTCATGACGGTTGTCGGACATGACTCGGGCATCTGGCTCTTCTCTAGCGCCAATGACGGTCAGACCTGGAACACGAGCCGTGTGCCCGATGCCAACTGGATCACCATGGATCCTGTCGGGTTGGCCAGTCATAATGGACAATTATTCATGACCATCGTCGGAGATAACGATCAGGCCTGGCTCCTCTCGTCACAGAATGATGGATACAGTTGGAAGACCACACAGATAATGGGTGACTGGCAAACACCACGACAGATGAACATGGCCAGCCTCAACGGCATACTGTATGTGACCATGGTTGGCAACCTGAGCAACGAGGTCCTGCTCCTCGCCTCCAACGACAATGGTGCCACCTTCTCATCCTCACACGTTCTGGGCGATTGGCAAACGCAACAGCCCATCGACATTGCAGTCCATAACGGCGATATCTACATGACCGTCGTTGGTTACCATGACTCGAGTATCTGGCTGATCAAATACTCAATCGCCAACCAGACCTACTCCTACAGCCAGGTCATGGGTGGAGCGGACAACTGGCATACCCACTTCCCCGTAGGCATCACCAGCCACGACGGCAAACTCTACCTGGCAGTTGTCGGAGATCAACAATCCGAAATCCTGCTGCTACGCTCCAGCGACAACGGCCAGAACTGGGACGTCTCACCCGGAATCTTCGATGGCTGGACAACCTCCCAGGCCATCGCCCTTACCGAATACGTCAACCCCTCAAACCAGCGCCACCTGCACGCATCCCTCATCGGCTCAACCGCCGGCGAAATCTACCTCTGCACCAAAGATCCCATACTCACACCAGAAAAGGTCCTCCAATACTAAATACACACCATCCCAGGGACGGTTGGCAAGGGTGGGCTTGCCAGCCGTCCTTTTTCCCCCTTTTGTAAGAGGAGCATAGAGCGTGGCGGTCGCGACCGCCACGCTCTATGCTCCTCTTACAAAACAAGTGAGCGCTGTAAGCGCGAGGCGTATGCAATAGATTCCACACCCACCATTAGCTCATCTTCCCTCAAAAAAAGCCAGATATCATGCAGATGATGAGCAAATGATGTGCAGATAACATAGAAACACAGCCCAAAACAAGCCATACTCAACCTATACATTCTATGTTTACCCATACCAATACAAAAAGGGGAAATATCATGCACCCTAAAACTCTTTTCGGCACCGTACTTATGCTTATAGCTGTACTTATAAGCGCATGTAACATTAATGCCAATGCAACCGCGAGCAACACAACATTTGTAACAACGACAAATTGTCCTGGACAGGAACGTGGACGCGCGGCAGTCATGCCGGCACTCACCAGTCCACAACATCAGGATGTAGCCTATCTATGGCAAGATCACGCAAAAACTGTATTGAGCGAATATGACACACAAACAGGCAATAAGAAGAAGCTCCTCACATTCACCGAAAACGACAATGTGAACGCGAATGTCTCGCCCGATGGTCACTGGATTATCGTTACCCAGTCCACAAGCGATTTAGAAAACGCCATCAAACTCGTCCGGATAGATGGAGCATATGCGCAAACACTCTACTGCTCAACAAGTGATAATTTTCTGAGCAGCGCGCTGCTCTCCCCCAACCAGCATTCTCTGGTTTTCAGCGAGGTGAATCCAAATACACAGACCTTTACATTGAATAAACTGGATATGAGCACGGGAAAAGTACAGGCGCTGCTCTCATCATTACAACCTGGTTATCCAGGCGTACCGATACAACCACAAGCAATAGGTGACACGAGCACACAAGCCAGTAGTCAGCAGCCCCAGGCTAATATTCATTATTACAGCCAGCTTTTGATGCCACAGTCAGGAAAGCCTCCGATCACGGGATATATTCCCTTTAAATGGGCGGGCAATAGTAGCCTCTACTTGCAGAGTGCAGCCGTAGTTCCATCCGGTGGGGGTGCATTCCCCAATAATCTTTATCAGTTACTCGATATCAACAAACCGGTCGAGCAACAGAGCAACAACGTGAAATCGCTCACGGCAGCATTAAAGCAAGGCAGCTGTTATAATTACGATATAACCGCCGATCACACGCAGCTCATTTGTAGTATGGGCCCAAGCAATCCCCTAGATCCAACGCAACCAGGGGTGGGTGTAGCAGCGGTTAATGGTACATCGCTACATAACATATTCACTGCATCATCTAGCAACCAGATGGTGCTTGCAAGTACACCGAGCGGCCACATGGTCCTGTTCATCGTCAACGATGTGAAGACAAAGCTGGCGCAATTCTATCAAATCAATAGCAATGGGACCGCGCTAAAACTGATCACGAGCGCAAAGGCAGCAGAGTATGCATATGAGGGATATGGCGCAAGAAAAGGTTATGCAAACGTTTTGCACGACGGCAAGTACTACGCGCTCCTAGCCTTTACCAACAGCACAAATATGCTTGTCATCGGTAAGCTCGCTGGCGGCTCACCTACCACCACGAAGATCTCAGACGACATAGAAACGCGCATCGTTGGCTGGACCGCCGCATAGCAAGAATATGATCGCGACCTTTTCCCTGGTTGTGGCGCGAGACTGAAGCCTCGCGCCACAACCAGGGCAATTTCCTCAAATAATAGCGGCAATAGCGCAGGCAAAACGTACTTTGTTTGCGAAATGTGCTATGCTAAAGGTACATAGGCAATACAGTAGAAATACATCGGAAAAAAAGGAAATCTTTTATGTCAGCACCACTTCTTCCACAACAACCAGGAAGTGATACAAATCATAGATCACATAAACAGGAAATTCCTTCCGTCTTTAGTGAGTTCGACCTGTATCTATTTGGACAGGGGAAACACTTTCGCCTCTATGAGAAGATGGGGGCACATCTGCGTGTCGTTGATGGCGTTGAGGGCGTGAATTTCGCGCTCTGGGCACCTCATGCCAGATCAATCTCGGTCATTGGGGACTTTAATGATTGGAATCGCAGTGCCAATCTGATGCATTTACGCCATCAGGATCTGGGGGTCTGGGAGTGCTTTATTCCGGGTCTGAAGACGGGTTCGCTGTATAAGTTTGCGCTCTATTCACGTACTAATAATTATGCCGCCGACAAAATTGATCCCTTTGCTTTTTCCTGCGAGCTACGCCCGCATACGGCCAGTATTATCACGGATATCCATCAGCATGAGTGGCAGGATGCGGACTGGCTGGAGCGGCGGCCAAAGCTTCAGGAGCTGAATGCACCGATGTCGGTCTATGAGGTGCATCTTGGCTCGTGGCGCCATGTGCCTGAGCGCCATCAGCCGGGCGCGGTTGAAGAAGATCGCTTTATGACCTATCGGGAACTGGCTCCGGCTCTGACCGACTATGTGAAGAAGCTAGGTTTTACGCATGTGGAGCTGCTGCCAATCACCGAGTTTCCCTTTGATGGATCCTGGGGCTATCAGGTCACCGGCTATTATGCGCCCACGTCCCGCTTTGGCACGCCCGAGGATTTCCAATATTTTGTGGATTATCTCCATCAGGCCGGTATCGGTGTGCTGCTGGATTGGGTGCCTTCGCATTTCCCGAAGGATGGCCATGCCCTGAGTTATTTCGATGGCACCCATCTCTATGAGCATCCTGATTCCCGCAAGGGCGAGCATAAGGAATGGGGCAGCTATGTCTTTGATTATGGGCGGAGCGAGGTACGTAACTTCCTGATTGCCAGCGCGCTGTTCTGGCTGCGCGAGTATCATATCGATGGCCTGCGCGTCGATGCCGTGGCCTCAATGCTATACCTGGATTACCTGCGCGATCCCGGCCAGTGGATCCCCAATATCCACGGTGGACGTGAACACCTGGAGGCCGTGACGTTCTTGCAGCAGCTTAACGAGGCCGTCTATGCCGAGGTACCCGGCACCGTGACTATCGCCGAAGAGTCGAGCGCCTGGCCGCTGGTGACGCGTCCTACCTATGTTGGCGGACTCGGCTTCACCCATAAATGGAATATGGGCTGGATGCACGATATGCTGGAATATATGAAGTTCGATCCGATCCATCGTCGCTACAACCATCACAATATTACCTTCTCGATGATGTATGCGTATTCTGAGAACTATGTGCTCCCACTCTCACATGACGAGGTCGTCCACATCAAGGGCTCGATGATCCGCAAGATGCCAGGCGATCTCTGGCAGAAGTTTGCCAATCTGCGCGCCTTCTACGGCTATATGTGGGGACATCCCGGCAAGAAACTGCTCTTCATGGGTGGCGAGTTCGGGCAATGGAGCGAGTGGAACTTCGCGCAGAGCCTGGACTGGCATCTGCTGGCACCTCCCAGTGATCCACATCACAGTCAGTTGCTCGACTTTATTAGTGAACTCAACCGTATCTACCACGATGAGCCCGCCCTCAGCGCCCTCGACACCGACCCGGCCGGCTTCTCCTGGATTGACCCACATGACAGCGATAATAGCGTCATCTCGTTCCAGCGCCTGAGTCCAAACCATGACGACACCCTGATCTTTATCACCAACTTCACACCCGTCCCGCGCCACGGCTACCGCCTCGGTGTCCCGGAGACCGGCATCTACCATGAACTCCTCAATAGCGACCACGAACGCTACGGCGGTAGTGGACTACTCAATGGCGCAGACATTACCAGCGATCCCATTCCCTGGCAATCCTGCAACCACTCCATCGTGCTGACCCTGGCGCCACTCAGCACCACCATCCTTAAACGCCGACCCGGCAGTAGCGGCAAGCAGGCTCCCGCACCCGAAACCGTTGAACAGGCCTGATCACCCACACCCACCAACCCTGCCACCATAAGCGGTGGCAGGGTTGGCGGGCATAGGCAACCCAAGAAACGATCCCGTAGCTGCGACCGCTGAGGGTTAATACTTTTCGGTTAAGGGGGATGAGGAATGCCCCTGATTCCATGGCGTGGCGTTGTGTACATCGAGCGAACGACGCGAGAAGCGACCGATCGTACGTGGAGTGAGCGCCACACGCAAGGCCGCACTGCTGGGTTTACGTAAGCGAACGTGTAAGAACGAGACGCAGTACTGTGGCGCCTACACCACTCACGGTGGATGGTGCCGAAGCGATGGGAAACGTTTGGCATTCCATATCTATCCATCCAGACCCGTCCCTGTACGAATCAGATCAAGAACCATGATGCGGATACGTGATCGCGATCCTCAACGTTCCATTGCGAACCGGATCAAGAAACAAGATTCGTGTAGGCGCCACAGGCATGCGAGGTCTTTTATACACGTAGCGCCGTTGATCATGCCGCATGCCGGCCTTGCGTGTGGCGCTCACTCCACGTACGATCGGCTCGCTTCTCGCGTCATTCGCTCGCTGTATGTGGTTCGCTGCTTTTTACACCGTTTTCGTGAACACAAAAGTGCTTAACCGAAAGGTATTGCCGCTGAGGGCCGTAACTACGGGGACGGGGTCGTGGTCAGGGGAGGGATTACTGGGGATGGGCCTCATGGGTGCGCTGGCAAAAAATGCATGGCATACCGCAGGAGATTGCCCGGATTTGATATGATGGTCGTAGTTGTTTGATCTATCAATCTGGGATGCTACGAAAAAGAAAGAAAATCTATGTTTGAAGGCAAGAGGCTCGGCCTCTTATTTTTGTTGGCTCCGGCCAGCGCCGCTATGGAGGCGCTACTACCGACGCTATTTGAGGCGCTACCGGAGCTTGCGCCGGCCCGGCTGGATGCTACGGAGGTTGAGCGGGCCATTCTAGCGGGACAGGATACGCTGGGGATCTGTGATTCCCGTACGGGCGCGCGCTGGCGCAAGAATTATCCCGATAATGTGCGGCTCCTGTCTCTGGAGGATGCCGGCGGTAGTTATGTGGATTATGTGGTGACGGCGGCGGGACTCGTTGAGCAGGTGAAGGGTATTATTCTGGCGGAGCAGAGCCGGCGCCGGGTGCTGAATGCTCAAAGTTCTGAGCGATTACGTCATAGCTTTGATTATACGGCAACGGCCTATGTGCTGAGCGACGATTATAAGAAGGTCCTGCTGATCCTCAAGGCGGATGGACGCTGGTTCCCACCTGGAGGTCATATTGAGGAGGGCGAGTATCCACACGAGGCGGCGCTACGTGAGGTGCGTGAGGAGACCGGCTATACGCTGCGTTTTATCCAGCAACCACATGGTGTGGGCACACAACTAGGTGAGGCGGCCCTATTTCCGGTACCTTATCAGGTGCTGCTGGAGGATATTACGACCCACTATCACCATGACTTCATTTATCTGTGTCAGGTTGAAGGCGAACGGGCACAGGACGCTGAGTTTGAGGGTCAATGGGTAGAACTGGATCAAGTGCTGTCCCTGCCAGCGCCCGACGATATCCACTATACCATCGAGCAGCTTGTACGCGACATTACCACCAGGATATAAAAAAGCAGCGGGGGAAAATATCTATGTTTCCCCTGCTACTTGTTGAGTGGATGCTGGACCTTTGTTGATTGATCCCTTTATATGGCTAGCGTGCAACGAAGCTAGCGGGCTCCCACTACCCGGCAACTTGTCACGATCGCTATGCACAAAAATTATCTTCCTGATCCGCGCAGACAGGAAGGCATGTCAATTCACCAATGCGTTCGAGCGGTCGAGAAGGAGCCAGGAAACTGGCCCGTTTTGAAGGTCGGTAATACTGAGCGAAGCGCATGCGCATATCTTTATTGCGCTCGTATGTCTCGACCAGCAGAGCCCGGGTGCGCATGCCACCTTCGATGGTTGTATATATGTTATACATCAGCACGCCGTGATCCGCCGCACTCGTATCCAATACCGTCTGCACAGCTCCCCGCGCCTCATCCAGGGTCTCGGTCTGCAAAACAATCATCGCTGATTTAATGTTCAGGACTGGAATGAGATCCTCATCTCCTTCGATCGAGGCGAGCCCCATATCGACGGATCTGTGAATCAGCTCTAGAAGTTCGGCGTTGAGACCTTCTATTTTCGCAATGTGTTCTCCCATTAGCATTGTCCTTTACAGGTTGTAACGACCTACGATTTTTGACAATGACAAATTTCCATGTACCGGGTAAAACCTATAGTACATGGAATATTCATTTCTGTCCAGTTGCGAAACGTATAACCTACAGAAAAAGAAGCTATGTCCTCTTACTACTTATCAACAACTACCAGACTTTTCGCAGAATACTGATCTTTTTTCTCGTCCACTTCCACCTTCATGATTACAGATACATCGAGGATAACACTGATTACCGATGGATTGTTCGCCCGCTACGCAGGTGGTAGGAGGGGACATCAAATAATGTGTATGACAATGTCATACACGAATCACCAACCAATTTGGATGACCGAGCTCACGGCGAACATTTTTTTCGTTACCAGTAGCACTCTGGCACGCGCCTGCCCCGTCCAGTGCTCTCCAGATCACATATGTTACGTATCAGGAAAGTACTGTGCAGGACTCAAGCAAGAAGATTATGCATTGGCATCAGGCGTGGGCTGCTGCCAGCTGCCCTAAAAAACAAATTCACCGAGTGCTTTGCGGACACGTGGCGCCAGTTCGCGCTCACGCAATACCGGATGCAGCGTGTCAGGGGAACCAGGATAGTCCAGGGCCATAACGGTCACAGGCACATAGCCCTCAGGAATATCAGGTATATGCATGAGAGTTTGGCTCCCGGCTATCAATAATAACAAGCAAGTACAGTGACATATTCACTCCCCCCCGTTATGGCTACCTGGCTTCCAACCCGCACAGCTTGTGCACAACATTTTCAACTGGGCATATCTTAGGGTGGACATTGTGAGTTTTCAGGTTTTTGAAATTACCTGTGCCGGTAAGGAACATTCATCTTGTTCGTGGTGTTTATATAGGTGGAAAGAGAAAGTCATACAAGTGATGAAACGAACTTTCCGATCTCTATGCAAAACAATAGTCACTACAAACGATGAAAAAATAGAGGAGTATCTATGGCACAGCTTGAAACCGCGACCCTGGCGAATGGATGTTTTTGGTGTACGGAGGCGATCTTTAAGCGCTTGCGTGGTGTGGAGTCCGTGAAATCGGGCTATGCTGACTCGAAGGTGGCCAATCCTTCTTACGAGGCGGTCTGTACTGGTCGAACTGGCGCGGCCGAGGCGGTCCAGATTACGTTTGATCCGGCGGTAATCTCGTACGATAAGGTGCTGGACATCTTCTGGAACTTGCATGATCCAACGACCTTGAATCAACAGGGCAATGACGTTGGTACCCAGTATCGTTCCGCCGTCTATTATCACAATGATGAGCAGAAACGTATCGCTGAAGCGGCAAAGGTTGCGTTGGATGAGTCAAAGCTCTACCGTGATCCGGTGGTGACTGAGATCTCACCTTTCACGAACTTTTATCCTGCCGAGGCGTATCATGACGATTACTATGATCGCAACCGCAATCAGGGCTACTGCCGTCTGATCATCGACCCCAAGGTGCGCAAACTCCTGAAAGAGTACCGCAATGACCTGAAAGCCGAGGTCCGCTAAAACGATGATCGGCCCACTTCTCATGCGAGAAGTGGGCCGATTTTATTGAGCACCTTCAAATGAAGCGTACCTGATAGCTGGTGATCCAGGCCTCTAGTTGGATGATGCGCTCAAGTGGACTGATAGCAAAATCCTGTGATAGTTCGGGGCCTTGCCGGGTGGCGATAGCTTGCCAGGCGGGTACATCGATCAATGGGCGTATGGCGGCATTGGGATCATTGAGAATCTGGAGGGCTCGCTCACAGACGCCTTTGACGTAGCCAGGATGCTGCGATGAAGGATAGGCGCTCTTGCGGCGCATCCGGGCGTCCTCGGGCAGGATACCGCGCAAGGCTCGCCGCAGGATACCTTTTTCGATTGAGTCGACGTTCTTCATGTCCCAGGGAATATTCCAGACATATTGAACGAGCCGATGATCGCAGAAGGGTACACGCACCTCGAAGCCGCTGGCCATACTCATGCGGTCCTTACGGTCCAGTAGCAGTGGTAGCCAACGTGTCAGGCCCATATACAAGATCTCACGGCGCTTCGACTCCTGCGCGCTCTCACCATCCAGCAACGGCACTTCACTTTGCGCCTCCTGATAGCGACGCATAATATACTCCTGCGGCCGTGCCTTCTGCAGGACGTCCGGTGCGAGCATGGATGGGAAACGGGACATCATATCGCTGCGCAACATCATGACGAGCCAGGGAAAGATGTTGGCCTGCATGACCTCGTCATAATGGTACCAGGGATATCCCCCAAAGACTTCGTCGGCCGATTCACCGGACAAGGCGACGGTGGCATTTTCTTTCATGGCTTTGAAGATCAGATAGAGTGAGGTCTCGATCTGACCCATCCCGGGCACGTCATGGGCGTACAGTGGTACCAGCAGATTGTCCAGTAGCTCGGGCGTATCAACGGTAATCGTATGGTGGCGCGTGCGCGTATACTCGGCAACTCGTTTCACCCATGGCGCATCCAGGCTGGGCCGCATATCGTTACCAGTAAAATACTCGGCGCTCTCCTTAAAATCGATTGAATACGTCTCCAGTTGCTGACCATTATTGCGGAACTCCTGGGCCGCCAGCGCGGTCAGGGCGCTGGAATCAAGGCCACCTGAGAGCATACTGACTATCGGTACATCAGCGATCAACTGGCGCTTCACAGTATCCTGCAACAACGCCAGGATATGCTGGCTGGTGGTCTCCTCATCATCGCTATGTGGCGCGCTACGCAGGGACCAGTATTGAATGTCGCGGGTCTGCTCGCGCTCAAACGTGATCAGGTGGCCGGGCCGCACTTCATGGACATCATGATAATAGCCAAAGCCCGGTGTATGAATAATAGAGGCCACAAAGATATCAGCGATACCATCCGCGTCAACCTCAGGCTTGACCAGTGGATGCTGGAAGAGTGCCTTAAGTTCCGAGCCAAAGATGATGGCGCTGCCACGCTGCGCATAGAACAGCGGCTTCACACCCAGATGATCGCGCACCAGTAGCAACTTCTGCCGGCTTTCATCCCACAGACCGAAGGCAAAGATGCCATTCAAATGTTCCGCACACGCCTCCCCCCACTCTACATACGCATGCAGGATCACCTCAGTATCCGACTGAGTCCGAAACGAATGGCCCCGTGTCTCAAGCTCGCTACGCAACTCACGGAAATTATAGATCTCTCCATTATATGTCAACGTATACGTCTGGGCGCCATTATCAAACACCATTGGTTGCGCCCCACTCACCGGATCAATCACGATCAAGCGCCGATGCGCAAAGCCTGCCCGTGGCGACAGCCAGATCCCCTTTGCATCCGGCCCACGATACTGCAACGTCGCCGACATCCGCTCTAAGACAGCACTCTGCTGCATCATATCTCGTTCCCAGTCAACCCAACCTGTAATTCCGCACATACTTGCTCAACCTTTCACCATTGAAAAAGCTCACATTCATAAACCATGCCATATGAATTCTCCTCCATATTTTACCACCAACCCCTCACCATATTTTATAGGTATTGTTGTATACACACGCAAAAACATATAAAGAATCTTATTCTTCTCTTTCAGCCCATACTCTCAACTTGAGTACATCATGGTCGAGATATTGGCGACCGGCACGCCTCCCCAAATGACGGCAGGACTTGTCCCTAATACATCTCACGTAGGGATTTGTTGCCTGGACAGATCATATTGAAGCGACCGAACCGTGTGGCGAGGAGACGGCAACCCGCAAGGGGATTGCCCTACATCTCCCTTTTTTCTTGTTTTGTTCTCTCAAATATACCATGATGTTTATTCTTTTTATGTATGATAAAGTGACCTGGAAATGAGTACTGTAGGGCAATCCCCTTGCGGGTTGCCGTCTCCTCGCTTCATGTCAAAGTGCCTGTGGACGATCATGTTGGGGATGGCAGTTGCTACGTGAGATGTATTGGGACTTGTCCCTGCAACCTGCTAGACGTATGAGCAGGCACAAATCCGAGGTTGAACACGCTTCGCTGTGCTCTCCTCCACACAACCACGTGTTTGAGGGACATTTCTTACGTGAACTGGGGCAGGCGCAAGACCTGCGCGACGCTGAGGAGCGACCGAATCGGCTGGCTGCTCTGGTATACTACATATATATACTTGCATTTTATTATTATCCATAGAGTATTGTGCATAAAGGAAAGATTTTTATGAGCACATCATCCAGTGAACTCGCTCGCCGCGTGGTGGAGCAGCTGGCTCAGGAACAATTTGAGCAGGTTGAGGCTCTGCTGGCAGACAATTTAAAGCCGTTTCTTTCAGCCGGTCAAATGCGGACAACCTGGCAGACGATAGCGCTACAGGCGGGCGACTTTCAGCAGCAACTGGCGATCCAGACGATCCAAACGCCCCAGGCGGTGGTTGAGGTTGTCACCTGCGCATTCGCACGTACTCAGCTTGATATTAATCTGGCCTTTAACACGGCCGAGCAGATTATCAGCCTGACGGTTACGCCTGTGGGATCTGTAGAGCGGCAGGCAAACACAACATATGACGCGCCACCCTATGCCCGTCCAGAAGCTTTTCAGGAGCAAGAGATCCAAGTGGGCACTGGCGAGTGGGCGCTGCCAGGCACGCTAAGCTTACCGGTCGGGACAGGACCATTCCCAGCCGTTGTACTGGTCCATGGCTCGGGTCCAGCCGATCGGGATGAGACGATCCCACCCAATAAGCCGTTCCGCGATCTGGCCTGGGGCCTGGCCTCAAAGGGGATCGCGGTCCTGCGCTATGAGAAGCGTACCCACGTGTATGGCGACAAGCTGGTGGCACTCAACGCGAAGATAACGGTCCAGGAAGAGACAATTGAGGATGCCTTACTGGCTCTGGAAGTACTCCAAAAGCGTCCTGAGATCGACCAGCAGCAACTCTATCTGCTGGGTCATAGTCTGGGTGGCTATCTAATGCCACGCATCCTCAGCGCACCGGCCGCCGCAAACGTCCAGGGAGCAATCCTGCTGGCCGCCTCGGCCCGTCCCCTTGAAGATATGATCCTGGAGCAGGTGAGCTACATTAACTCGTTGCAGGATAACGCGCCAGCAGGCCAACAGCAACTCGATGTCCTGAAGCAACAGGTAGCCCAGGTCAAAGATCCACAGCTCTCATTAGAGACGCCAAAGAGTTCCCTCCCATTTAATACACCGCCCTCTTACTGGCTCGACCTGCGTGGCTACCAGCCAGTCGAGATAGCCCGCCATCAGGCCCAACCTCTACTGATCCTGCAGGCCGACAACGACTATCAGGTCACCCAGGACGACTTCCAGCTCTGGCAAAACGCGCTCAAGGACCGCACCAACGTCACCTTCAAGCGCTATCCCGGCCTCCACCACCTCTTTATGCCAACCGAGCAAGCGGACCACAAAGCCACGCCTGCCTCCTACCAGATCCCCGGCCATGTCAGTGCCGCAGTCATCGATGACATCGCCAACTGGATCACCCAACCCAAAAAGCCATCGTAGGTTCAACCCTTGCAGAAGAAACTCAACGTAGTAGTAGCGCCTGTCCCATTTTCATCGAGAAGTGAGTGCATTGAGAAGGGGCAGGTACTACTTGCAACAGCCTAGTACAGCGAGGTGAAAAATGGACAGTAACACTCATGAAACATTTGGTGAAGAGGGTGAAGCCTTATCAAGAGAAGATGTAGAAATATTACTTCGCCAGTTGGGAGATACTGATAAGTTAGCTTTGGCTAACAAAAATCTACAAAAAGCAAATCTTAACAGTCTGCCTTTATCCCAGGCCAACCTTAGCGGAGCTAATTTATGCAAAGCGAACCTTATCGGAGCCGATTTCAGTGAGGCTGATCTCAGCGGGGCCAATCTCGGGCTAGCCAACCTGAGTAAAGCCAACTTTCGCAATGCCAACCTCAGCAATGCCAACTTTTTTGGGGCCACTCTTATCGAAACATATTTAGTTGGAGCCGATCTTAGTGGAGCTGTTTTCAATTACTCGAATCTCAGTGAGGCCTTTCTCCGCGAATCCAACCTCAGCAATGCCAATCTTATCGCTGCCAAGTTTTACCGTACCGATTTTAGCAATGCTAACCTCAGTAATGCCGACTTCAGTGGAGCGAATCTCAGTGGAGCTTATCTCTTTCATGTCGACTTCAGTGGAGCGAACTTAACAGAAGCAGATCTCAGCCATGCTAATATTTATGGATGTGAGGGCCTAAGTGGAGTCGATTTTCTTGGAGCCAACCTACGCGGAGCATTCTTTTTTCCTCCTAGTCTCAGCAAAATCAACCTAAGGGGAGCCGATCTTCGAGAAGCGAATCTCAGTGGAGCCGATCTTCGGGAAGCGAACCTCCGAGAAGCGGACCTTCGAGAAGCGAATCTCAGTGGAATTGATCTTCGAGAAGCGGACCTTCGAGAAGCAGACCTTCGAGAAGCAGACCTTCGAGAAGCGAATCTTAGTGGAGCCGATCTTCGGGAAGCCGATCTTCGGGAAGCGAATCTCAGTGGAGCCAACCTCCGTGGAGCCGATCTTCGGGAAGCGAACCTTGAGGAAGTTACCCTAAGCGGAGCTAACCTCCATGGGGCTATTCTCGCCAGCGTTGTCATTGACGATACGACGATATTCAATGTTCGGTCGTCATCCAGGCTGCATATCCGTATTGTAGAAGAGCCCTTGACCCCTTTAAATCTTACGAGGATTATCGTTGCTATTACCGAACTTTCTACGAAATGTTGGCTTATAGCGCAGAAGAGATTTGAAGATCTTGCCGATTATGACCAGACGCACAATCCCCTCTTTGCTTCAGAAAGTCAGTTGCATTTCATTGCCATAAAGGTTGATAAAGGTCCTATCCCATATGACCACGTGAATGATAATATCCTGGCCCGTATTTATGCTTCACCATTCGAAGCGACATTGAGCATCGAAGACAGTACCAGGAACGTGGTGGCAGGTATTACCGCAGCTCTTGATGGGGTCATTCGTGTCAAACGACGCGCTAATACCTTCGCTGGAGATGATAAGGCAAAAGAACAGCAGTTCGACGTCGATCAGGAAAAGTTAGATCGAGGAGATAAATTTGAACTTGGAGATGTTTTCGGCATTGCAGCCAAAACAGTTGCTATTTTACATCCAACTGCTGATGAAGAAACAATGGCGAGGCTTATACATATATTAGTACCAACATTACTACAATTCGAAAATGGGATAGGTTTAGAATTGGGCCAACTACTATAATACATTAATGAAACAAACCGTTAACGCTGATAAGGAAAGAAAAGAAATTATGAATAACGACCCTCAGGACATCCAGGTATCGGCCGAGCAGCAACAGCCTGCCCTCCGACCAGACGAACCTGCTGATCGAAGGGGGTGGCATGGACGCTGATGCCTTATCGCTCCTGTGTGGGATAGGCGTCGCGCTCAAGTTCGGCCAGATGCATGGTATCGTTTACGCTCACTACGTCGACGGCGCGCTCAGGATAGAGCGGTGGAAAACCTTTGCGCCGCTGGGGTGGGATTAAGCTGACCTGGCTGATCGAGGCAAATTCAACTTTGAAGAAGCTAAAGCTTTGCGCTGGCATCTGTAAGAGCGCGTGAAATATATAGGAAATAATGCCGCCGTGACAGACCACGACCACTGTGTCGCTCTCACCAAAACCCTCTTCCAACCTGCGAACAACCTGGCGCGCACGCTGGCGTAAACTTTCCTGCGTATCGGCCGGATAATAGCAGCTCTGCTCACCCATATCTTCAGGAAGCAGGGCCAATGGATAATCCGCCAGCAACGCCTGCTTGCCATAACTGGTCATCTCGCGAAAAACTCCTTCGCGCAGTTCGGGCCAGACCTCAATATGTCGGTTCCCCATCTCCTGCGCAATCAGGTGCGCGGTCCCCAGTGCTCGCACCAGGGGACTACTCAGCAGGGCGGTCACCGGCAAATCGGCCAGATAGCGACCAGTCGCCCGGGCCTGCTCCTCGCCGTACAGCGTCAGATAATCATCCCCGGACCGCTTCCCCATTTCGCCGTGCCGCACCAGATATACTTGCATCGTCTCATGTCCTTCCTTGCTACTGGTATCTTTGTCTTTGTAATAGACCTATAATACTATATCCAACTCTATCTATTCCATAGTTTTGCGTGCACACTCTACTTTTTCGTCTTTCCCCAGTGTCCTTATCGTAACACGCAAAACTATTTGTTCAGGTTTATGCTACTGAGGACACTTTTCCCGAGTACAAAAATTGAAGCAGGTATCCGTGGGACGACATTGATGCGTAATAGAAATAACACTAGTAGAAGTGAAGGAGTTTATATGTCTACTTCAGTACCACAGGATCGCTTTTCGCGGTCAACGATTCGTACATTCGTGTCGAACCAGCAAAATATCGCTGAGTCAACACCACTTATAGAGCAACAGATCAAGACTGATCAGATCTTTACCGATGCCTCCAATCAGCCATCAGGCCCGATCGATCTGCTTTATCGTTTCAACGATGAGCGTGAATCGCCTGCGCTGGGCTTCCAGCAGATAGATAATGAGCAGGATGAAGAGGAAATGTATTCACTGGTCTATATTGATCCCAGCCTGAAACAAGCCTGGGAAGCCGCCCAATAGCTTCGCTTCCCTCGCTCTACCATACAGAAAAGAAGGACCACCAACAAATGGTGGTCCTTCTTTTCTGTATGTTTACGCTTGATGATCCGTTGCTATTTTTAGTAGAACAGCCATTGGCTCAGCCCAGGCGAGTAGCTGCTCATCGGCCATAGCGGGGGCAACAAGCTGTAAACCAAGCGGCAGACCATTGGCTGCTTTCCCGGCCGAGATGGTGAGTGCGGGCATGCCAGCATACGACCAGGGCCGGTTCATAGCCGTATCTCCGGTCTGCACCAGTCCGGCGGGGGCTGGTCCGGCCGCCGCAGGACTGATCCAGAGGTCGATGCCTTTTTGTTGCATGAGTGTCTCCATTTCCAGACGCAGACAACTACGTCCGGCTCGGGCCAGAGTTATCTGCTCCGCGCTCACCTGTTGTCCAGCCCGAATTTTCGCGGCTGTACGTGGTCGATAGCGTGCTTGATGGACAGGGAACCAGTTTGCATGGACCTGCGCCATCTCCGCGCTGGTCAACTGACGATGACTAGAATTGATCGCCTGGATATCACTGAACGCGCCCACACGCTTGACAGAATAACCAGCACGCTCAAGTATCCGTACCTGCCGCTCAAAATCGAGCAGGGCTTCTTCAGACGCTTGCCTCAAATAGGGACCACCAGGCACGCCCAATCTCGGCCGTTGCGTTGCGGAAACAGGTGTCTTCCAACCAGAACATAGGACCGCGGCGGCAAGCGCGCTACCGGCCACGTCCTGGGTCAACAGGCCAATAGTATCGATGGAGACAGAGTAGGGGATCACGCCATCAGCTGCGATACGACCATAGGTCGGCTTAAAGCCAACAATGCCACAAAAGGCCGCCGGCCGAATCACGGAGCCCGCTGTCTGCGTGCCCAGCGCCAATGGACACAGGCCAGCGGCCACGGCGGCGGCTGAACCACTGCTTGATCCTCCTGGCGTATGCTCAAGGTTGTGAGGATTGCGCGTAGGACCCGACTCGTCAGAGGCGAACTCAGTAGTCACGGTCTTGCCGAGTATTAGCGCGCCCGCCTTACGTAAGCGGCTAACACAACTGGCCTCGTTGCCCGCAAAGAGCTCCGGGGGTAGCTGTGATCCCGCCCGCGTCAAAAAACCATCCACCCGAAAGATATCTTTAACCCCCACTAACACCCCATACAAAGGCGGCCGCTGAGCGGGATCAGGAAAACGCTGCTGCAAACGAGCGGCTTCATACAGGAGGCGTCCGGCCCGCTCCGGCTCAGGCAAAAACGCCTGAACAGACGGCTCTACCACCTCGATCCGCTCGCACACCTCCTCCACAAAGGCACAGAGATCACGCTGACCAGAGCGCAGTTCCGCGACAAGCTTAGCCAGCAGCAACGGCTCCATAATCATTCCCATTTTTTCTTTCCTCATGCAAGATGCACAACAAATCCTCTACGTCAAAGGATGTGCTCAATGCACACTTTTGCATTGTTTGATCGTCTATTTTTGCATTGTTTGGTCGTCTAATCTAGTAGAAAGCGTTATACCAATCTGGCTGAAGGTGTAACACTTTTCAGTTTCAAACGAATATACATATATCTGGATATTTTTTCGAATTAAAGGTGAATGCATGATGCAGCGTATTTTTAAGATCTTCTTGCTTATTCTAATGATAGCTATCTTCGTGGGTGCATGTATATTTTTTTTGCCTGCGGTCTCTATGGGGCAGGGCACAAGTAACGCGCTCTCGGCCTTTACTCCAAATGATCCTACGCCAACTCCAACGCCAGAGCCCACACCAACACCAGAACCCACGCCGACACCCGAACCTACACCTATCCCTACGACGCCAACGCCTATACCAACCCCTACGCCGACTCCGCTGGTCAATGGCTCTTCAGCCTATTTGTTGGATGTCACGACCGGCACGGTTCGCCTGGATACCAATAGCCATAAGCGTGTGTCCATGTGGAGCACAACCAAGGTTATGACTGCTCTACTGGCAGTTGAAAATCTGCCACCGGATCTCGTGGTCCAGGTCACAGCGGATGAACTGGATGAAGTTCCTCACGGCATGAGTAAAGCATTCCTCCAGGAAAAAGATAAACTGAGTGTGGAAAACCTGCTCTATGGCCTCTTGCTCCCTTCGGGCAGCGATGCAGCCGTGGTGCTGGCTCATACCGTATCCGGAAACACATCAAGCTTTGTGGCACTCATGAATACCAGGGCGGCCCAGCTTGGATTGACGGATACGCACTACGCCAATCCACATGGTGCTGAAGATCCTGAAAATTACTCTAGTGCCGCCGATTTAGTCAAACTGGCGTCCGTTGCCATGGGTTACCCACGCTTCGCGACGATTGTCGCAGCCACCGATCATCACCTGCCAGCAAATTTCTATCGCCATGCGTATCCCTGGGATAATATACTCGCGTCTTTTCTACAAACCGTGCCCCAAGCCAACGGCATCAAAACAGGTTCAAATGCAGAATCGACCGACTGGTGCATGGTCTTCTCCGCTATCCGCAATGGCCACTTGCTCATCGGCGCGGAGATGCAGGCCCATTCACAAACCCAGGTCTTTACGGACGCGGCCAACATTCTCAATCATTGACGACGGTCGCTGTCTGCACTACCGGCTATGAGGTTGGTACCAGGTTTTGGGCAATTTTCTCTAGCAGGTCGTCCAGGTCAAAGGGTTTGGCGATAAAGTCGCTGGCACCACAGTCTCTGGCGGCCTGTGCCGCGCTCGGGTGGGCGGACATCATGATAATCGGGATAGCCTTTGTCTCTTCCTGGTTGCGTAAGCACATGGTGATCTCCCGCCCATCTTCGCCGGACAATAACATGTCGAGCAGGATCAGGTCTGGAAGGGTGCTCTCGACAAGTTGTTCCAGGTCTTCTCCTCGCTCTCTGGTCAGGACGCTATAGCCGGCGTCCTCTAACATTACCTGGATTGCCTCTAAAATATCGGATTCGTCATCAACCACAATTACTTTTTTCTGATCTTCTAGCATATATTTACCATAGCATCTTTTATATATAATTTTCTACATCTATACTATTGAAGCGGTAAATGAAAACTGAATGTTGAGCCTACGCCTTTTTCGCTTTCAAAGGACATTGATCCATGATAGCGTTTGATGATTTCGCTGGAGATATAGAGGCCAATGCCCAGGCCTGGAAAGGTTTTTTCCAGTGGATCAGTGACCTGGTAGAAGCGCTCAAAGATCTTTTCTTGATGTATTTTGTCGATGCCAATGCCAAAATCTTGGACGCTCACGATGGCCTGCTTGTCTTGCCGGACAACTGAAATGCAAACTTTGTCTGCCCCGGGCGAATATTTGATGGCGTTGGTAAGAAGATTAATCACGACCTGTCCCAGACGGTCCCGGTCACCATAGATGGAGATATTTTCCTCGGAGGTGAGCTGCAAGCGATGCGTTGGTGTCATCTCCTGTACGTTCTCAACGATCTCTTTGACCAGTTCGTCCAGCTGGAATTGTTCTTCACGATACGTAATTTTGCCCGCTTGCATCTTGGTGATATCGAGTAGATCGTTGATCAGTGTCGAGAGCTTGGTGAGCTGGGCGTCCATTCTTTGTAGGAAATGGACCGTTTCGTCGTCGCCGCGCTTTTGGAAACGGTTGCGCAGAACCTGGGTGTAGGCCTTGATGCTGGTAACAGGCGTTTTCAGTTCGTGGCTGGCCATACTGATAAACTCATCTTTGCGCTTCTCCAGTTCTGTCCGCTCGGTGATATCAGTAGAGGTGCAAACAATCCGATCGACCTGCCCCCGCTCATCAAAGATGGCGATCCCACTGGTCTCTAAGATGATCCAGCGCCCATCTTTATGTTTGTAGCGGGCAATAGTATGCACCTTCTGACCGGCCAGTGCGTCAGCAAAGCCTTTCTGTATCACCGCCAGCTCATCTGGATGGACCAGGGTGAAGGTACTGGTACCGATCAGTTCCCCCGGCTCATAGCCAAGCAGCGTTTTTAAGGATGGGGAGACATAGCGCCAATTGCCATTCAAATCCACCAGCGAAATGATGTCGCTGACATTTTCAGCCACCAGACGGTAGCGCTCCTGGCTGCGGCGCAGACGTTCCTCGGCCTCTTTACGCTCAGTAATGTCTCGGGAAATGCTGAGAAAGCCAAGGATGTTATCGTCCGCATCACGCAGAATGGTCGATTTGACGTCGATCCAGACCAATGATCCATCTTTACGCCTTCCTTGCCATTCATCAACATCCTCCTGCTGCTCATAGAGCTCCTGAAAGTCATGGATGCGCTGTGCCTCATCCACCTGAGGATAAAGATGGTCAGGTGTATGTCCTAATATCTCTTCAGGGGTATAGCCAAAAAGCTGGGTAGAGGCATGGTTCCAATAGGTAATCCGGTGCTGGAGGTCGGTCACAATCACGCTATCCCGCACGTTCTCTAAGATGGTTGATTGAAAAAGCAAAAAGCTGTCTGAACTGGCAGATTGGTCCCCTTCAATGTGGGTAGAGGCAGCATGTGGATCTGGTAGCGACATCTTCTACATCCTCGGAAATTATCATCCTGATCATACTATAATAATTTGTCTGGTTGAGACAACATGCATTTTGAAAATTCTATTTACTCATAAACACGTCAATACAAGCTACCCGGATGCAATAGTTTCATCCAGGTAGCCTCCATTACTACCACTATCCAGAGGATATCAGCAGGTTGAACGGATAAAATCAGGTACGCCATAGGTACTATGGCTATAATTTCTTAAAGTATGACAACCAGGTCTCAAAGGTCTTGAAGCCCGCCGATTCGTAGAGGTGCAGGGCACCGGTTGGATTGGCGGCATCGACGCTAATATAGGCCTGGGTAATTTCCATCTGCTGCAAATTATGTAGATTTTGGAGCAGTAACGCACGTCCCAGCCCAAGGCCGCGCCGCTCGGGATGGGTGCCCAGCGTTTCGATCAGGCCAATGGTACCGTCCTCTTTCGTTGGCATCAGGGTCGCGACACAAAAACCAACCAGGCTGCCATCAGCGGCCTGGGCCACCAGATCCAAATCCGCTCGATAACCTGGCTCCTCACGGTACGCACGAAACTCTTCCAGGCTCTCCGGCTGAGAGTTCCAATGCTCACGAAAGGCCAGATTCTGGAGCGCGTTATTCTCCTCGCTTTCGGCCAGGGTGGCGCGACGCAGCGTATAGCCAGCAGGAATTTTCGGTGCAGGCAGGGCGGTATCCAGGGGCTGCTTCATAGTAAAGAAGTAGCGTTCACGCACAAAACCGTTGCTCTCCAGGAAATTAAAACGGAACTCATGGTCTGAGCGAGCCGATGAAAACAGACGGCTAACACGGGCCCCGCTGTATTGCCGCGTCTCCTGTTCGGCCCAGTGTAAAGCCGCCATCTCAAACTCCTGTCCACGCGCCATTGGCCGCACATAAAACCAGTAACGACCTTCAACCTCATCTTCCGCCACCGTAAAATTGAGCCGCGCAAAGCCCTGTACATGATTGTCATCATCAAGCCAGAGTTGAAAAAGTGCTTTATTATGACCATCAGCAGCCTGCAAAGCCTGCCGATGCACATTCATATCAAGCGCATCAGCCGCCTCGCACAAGCGCAATAGTTCATCAATAGCCGCAAAATCATCCGGTAAAGAAGCTAAACGCGTAATCATTTATACTATCCTTATCTACAAACAGTATATTGCTAAGTAAACATTAGAGACTATATCATATTTATCCACCGAAAAGCAAATAACATCATCCAAAATAAGGCTCTAAAATGCCAGGCATAAGCAGCAAAAAAACGTTGGTGGTGATTGGATTATGTTTATCTGCAACTAATCCTTAAGGCATGGTAATTTACGTTAAAATAAGCTACAATAAAAGTTAAACTATTCTATTTACGTCGGGTCTGGTTCTGCATTCCTATTATTTATCTGCCGCTCCCCGATGATGCGTAGTATATATATGTTCCTATATATAGGATAGGATAAGCGATTATCGGGGACTTCGCAGGAAAGTGCAGGTATTGATGTTAGAAACGTTGGATACGATTCCCTGGCAACTACTCCAGCAGGCGCGTGGGGATGCCAGTGAGGTTCCTGGCTGGATCAAAGATCTTACCTCAGAAAATAAAGAGGTGCGCAAACAGGCCTACCTCCATCTGGGGAGTAGCATCTATGACCAGGGAACGGTATATAGCTCGACGGCTTATGTGGTGCCGTTCTTATGTGAATTATTGGAGAATCCGCAGGTCTTGCATAAGGTCTGGATCTTGCAGCTGCTGGTTCGCATCGCGCATGGCTCGTCGTATCTAGATGTGCATTATCGCATGACCGATAAGCGCCATCCCGCTGATTTTCAGCAGAAGTTGCAGGAAGAGTTGCGCTGGGTACGTGCGGCCCAATCGGCGGTGAGCGCGGGTTATCCGACCTATCTGCGCCTGCTGAAAAGCGATGAAACCAGGGTGCGGGCCGCTGCTGTCTACACGCTGTCCTGTTGTCAGGTGCATGCAGACGAGGTGATTCCTGCACTGAAAGAATGTTTGAAGCAGGATGAGAAGCAGGTGGTACGCGCCAGCTGTATCTTCGCGCTGGGCCAGCTCATGCCCCACATTAAAGAGACCTATGATTTCTTTCAACATCTACTGAAGAAGCAGAAAAAACCTTTGCTGGCACTGGTAGCGTGCCTGACCTATGCCACGCTGGCCGAGGAGGATACGCCACGCCAGATCGTGCATCTCCTTCTTGAGAGTTTTGAGCTCCCACCGGAGATCAAGGAGAAATTTCGCTCCCTACCCTTTACGGACGTAAATCTAGAGGCTACCGTCAGTCAGGCGTTCCGCTCTATCGGTCACTCTATCGCGCCCTTAGTGGTGCCAACCTTGATCAAGGCCCTGCCACACTGCGATGCGCACAGTGGCGTGGTGCTGGTCGATAATTTGCTCTACCTGGTCCTGGAGGGCCGCACGATCAGTGATCAGACCCATGTTGACGACCTCTCAGATCTACAACGCGAGGTACTAACGGCGCTAGTCAAGAATAAACAGCTCTGGGAGACCGGCAATATGCTCCTGACCGTGGGAAGCTATTTCAAGCCAGCCCACGGCCTGAACTTCTCCATGTGGAGCCGCGAGGACGTAGCCCAATTCCTGAAAGGCAAGCCGCTGCAAAAGTTGGAGCATATAGATATCCCTATGCCTGCCATCACCGAAGCCATCGAGCAGGAGGCTCCTCTCGAAGAGCTTAAAGAAGAACTTGAGCAGAAGCATCTCGACGAGGATTGGGAAGCTCCTCTTGAAAAGCGACCTGAGCCGGTAGGTCATACCAACTGGATCAGCAAGATCATCCGCAACTCATTGCATAGACTCCCTATTCCGTTCGGAAATCCTATCCTGCCGGTCAGCAACGCGGCCCAGACAGAGGATGAGCCGGCGCTCATATCATCATCTCAACCGGAGGAGAATGCCAGCTAGCAATGCTGCTGGCTGAACATCAAAAGCCTCCCGTAGAGCGTATAATCTGGCCAGTGACCCACTCGGCATCCTCACTGGCCAGCAATGCGATCAGACGCGCCGCATCCTCTGCCTGTCCCACCCGGCCCATCGGGAAACGCGGCAGGAGATCTTGCTTGATCTCTTCAGTGATCCAACCGGTATCGGTGGGACCCGGATCAATCGCGTTGACGGTAATACCGCGTGGCGCGACCTCGACGGCCAGCGTGGTCGTAAAGGCCTCGATCGCGCCTTTGGTGGCCACATACGGCAACTTACCCGTCATCGCGCCCCGGCCCTGTCCCGAGGTCAAACTAATAATCCGTCCACCACGGCCCGCCTGAAAGCGGCGCGCGAATTCCACGGTCAGCAGCATCGTCCCGCGCATATTGACCGCATAATAGCGATCCAGGATAGCCCCCGTCAGCTGCTCAAACGGCGCATTAAAATCATCGTGCGTCGCATTATTCACCAGGATATCCACCGGCCCCAGCTGCTGCTCGACTGCATCCATCACCTGTCGTGGAGTATCATCCGCCGCCAGATCAACCAGCCGATGCGCGCAGCGCACCCCCATGGACTCAATTTCACGCTTCAGCGCCTCCGGCCGATCCTCTTCGGCCCCCCAAGGCATCGACGCATCATAGTCATGCCAATAGGTAAAAAATACATCGACCCCCATCCGTGCCAGCGCCAGACATGTCGCCGCCCCAATCCCCCGCCTCCGACTCGCCCCCGTCACCAGCGCAATCCTACGCCTGACCTCTTGCGGTACCATCGTATACCACCTTTCGCTAAAAACGACTATTCCCCATAGTATACCACCTGCCTGCTATGCCGTTACGCATGGAGACCTGTGCGGAAAGTGAGGAGAGATAAAACTGGGGAACAGATCGGATTTCTTCGATCTGTTCCCCAGGCACAACGCCTATACGCTTCCTTCACAGCGATCAGGGATTACTTCGCGCTGGCCTGCGCGGCCGTGAGGATGAGGTCGGCGACTTCACGGGGGTGGGATACGGGGGAGGCGTGGCTGGATGCGATGGCGCTGGTAGTTGAACCTGCGCGCTGGGCCATCCAGCGTTCAGCATCGGGATTGATGGTCTTGTCGTTTTCGGAGACAAGATACCAGGAGGGGAGTTTTTGCCAGGCGGGCGGGCCGGATTTTTCAGTCAGGCAGCCGAGTCCGGTTGGGCGCTGGACGGCGGCAAGGACACGAGCCTGGACGGGTTCGACGTCGGCGGCAAAGACCTGGGGAAAGGCCTCGGGATCAATATAGAGTGCGTTCTCTAAGTAGGAAGGACCAATTTTGCCCTGGCCTTCGGTAGGAGGGAATTTCTGGTTGAGGTCGCCGAGCGTTTCGCCCTCGGCGGGCGCGTAGGCAGCGATGTAGACCAGTCCGGTGACGTTGGCCAGGTCACTACCAGCTCCAGTGATGACGGCGCCACCATAGGAATGGGCGGCCAGGATGGTTGGACCAGCTAGCGAGGCGGTGGCACTCTTGACCACAGCGATGTCGCTGGATAGGCTCACGAGGGGAAGCTGTACAGCGACGACATGATGACCGGCCTCTTGCAGTAGTGGGATCACACCGGCCCAGCTCGAACCATCGCAGAAGGCTCCATGCACCAGCACAATATTGACGTTAGACGACATATTCTTGTCCTCTCCCTATGAGATTTCGTCTCATATTTCACTTTTCCCTTCTCACTCCCGTTTGAGTAAGAAGGATCACGTATTGAGGGTCCCGCAGAAAGGATATAATGCATGGGAGTTACGTGTCCAATATATCTTTTGTTACCCGATGATATGAAAGGGATATCATGCCATGGAGCTGCGACACTTGCGCTATTTTGTGGCGGTGGCCGAAGAATTGAATTTTCGCCGCGCCGCCGAACGACTCTCGATGGCTCAGCCTCCTCTCAGCCAGCAGATTCACGATCTGGAAAAGGATCTGGGAGTGCAGCTCTTCGATCGCTCCAACCGCACGGTACAACTTACGGTGGCCGGCCGGGTGTTCCTGACGGAAGCATATGACATTTTAGCAAGGAGCGAGCGAGCGGTCCGCCGGGCGCAGCGGGCAAACCGGGGCGAACTGGGACAACTCACGCTTGGCTATACCAGTCTAACCTACAATCCCCTCTTTCCTCAAATCCTACGCCTGCATCGCATGCGCTATCCCGAGGTCGAACTTATCTTGCGCGACCTCGTGACGATTGAGCAGATGCAGCAGTTGAACACAAATATGCTGGACGTGAGTTTCGCCACCCATGCCTCTTTCGCGATCACGTCGCTGGAACAGGAAACGCTGGCGCAAGAACCTATTTTGCATGAGCCTATGGTTGCTCTGCTCTCCGCCAACCATAAACTTGCCAGGCAGCCAAACATCACCCTCGCCGATCTGGCGCATGAGGCGTGGATCTGGTTTGCTCGCCCTTTCGATCCCACAACTTACGACTATATGATGCGCCTCTTCGAACAGGTCGGTTTCCATCCCAACGTGACGCAGGAAATCAATCAGCAGCACATCATTCTCAGCCTGGTCTCTGCCGGCTTCGGTGTGAGCCTGGCACCAAAGAGTACGGCCAACCTGGGATCTTATGTGGACGTTGTCTTTCTCGACGTAGTCGATCCGACGCCCATCGTCGAATTCAACATTATCTGGCGCCGCAATGATCCTTCACCCATCTTGCAACGTTTCCTCGCGACTGTACGCGAAGTCGTTCAGAACGGAAAGCACAAATAAGCATCTAGATATCATATAATAGATAGCAGGGAAAAAGATCATGGGAGTTTCTTAATTGATGAATAAAGGATAAAAGAAGATGGCAACACAATTCACTCCTGAAGAAATGAAAGCGTTTGTACGTCAACACTTCGAGGATTTCGTCAACAACAAAAAGGCGGAAGTGATTCTCCAGAATATGACTCCTGACTTTTACGATCATGATGGTCCCGGTGGTAAGCCTGTTGGCATTGCAGAGGATGAAGCTATGATGCGGCAGATGTATGATCTTATGCCCGGTATCCAGATTACGATCGAGGATATGGTTGCGGAGGGCGATAAGGTGGTCTGTCGTAATATCTGGCGCTGGCAGGATGCCAGAAGTGGCAAGCAGATGGAGTTTCATGGCTTTGTGCAATGGCGCTTCGAAGGCAAGCAGATCGCCGAGCGCTGGGCCACCGTCACGCCGCCCCACGAAGCCTCCGCTTAAAACTGTCCAAATGGACAGTCATGTGCGCGAAAAAAAAGTGTTAGAATGCCTGATAGCATCAACGCGATATATCGCTATGCAATCAATCAGCAAGGAAAACACAACAATGCAATGGAAACAAATCAGCCAGCAGCCGACCAAGAGTCCGGCGAACCCACGCTGGCTCGTAATTGCGCTGGCCGCCATCGGTATACATCAGGCTCAGAGCATGCTCGCCGAGCCCCAGGAGCGGCCATTCCGCATCCTGGCCTTTACCATTATCGGCCTGATGCCCTTAACCTATCGCCTCCCCCAGCGCCTACGCGGCGGACTCTGGATGCTACTTGGCGGCCTGCCAGTCTTTGGAGCCTTTATCGGACACCTGATCCCAATTGTACGTAAGCAAGAGGTTCCACCTGCCAGCGAAACCGCCCCCCTCAACCTCGCCGGAGGCGCCTTCCTGGTCGCACTCGGAGCCGCCCAGGCATTTGGACGCATCATCAATAAATAGGACCGCTGGTGGCCAATCCTTTTCGGTTAGCTCATCTCCATGGCATGGCGTCGTGTACGTCGAGTGGGGGTATGAGCCAGCGTGACGGACGTCGAGTGGCGCCACATGCAAGGCCGCACTGCTGGCTTTTCGTGGGCCAGGATGTCAGAACGACTCGCAGTGCTGTGGCGCCTACACCAATCTCGTTGGATGTTGCCTAATCATGTTGGAACGTGTGTGAGGGAATATCACATGATCGCCCACCACACCATTCCGAAGCGATCATGCTTGAAGAACCATGATTGGTGTAGGCGCCACAGGCATGCGATGCTTTCTTAACATGTATCGCCTTTGATCATGCCGCATGCCGGCCTTGCGTGTGGCGCCCACTCCACGTACGTCACGCTGGCTTCTCACGTCTTCTCCTCGATAGACGCGCTGCTTTTCACACCGTTTTCGTGGCCCCCAACGTGCTTAAGCGATGCGAACCTTCGCCCACGAGCGAAGCCGCCCACGCCATAAGTTCACCTGCCACCACGTCTCGCCCCACGATGAGCTCCGTCCGCCTGCCCCTTTATGTCAATGTTATGATCGCAGGGGCAGGTGGACGGAGATGGTTGCAAGGGAAGGCTGGCGGGTACGTGTACTCGAAGTGCTGGCGGATTCGCTCGTGGGCGAAGGTTCGCAGCCACCAGGGCTGCCGCTACTGCTGCTATTTCTTTTTTTGTTATATATGAATTGCAACTTGAAACGTTATTTCCGCATTTTGTCTTATCCCCAGGAACTAGTTAGTAGAGGCTGGATCAAGGATACTCCTCCGTCCCCGTCGTCCTTCTCGGGTTTGTATCTCTGGATCGGCTATGGCACTCGCTCCCGCTCAAGGCGGGTGCCACTTGTCTTTCATTCATACCAATAATGCATTTCTTTTTTTACCTTACTCACTATATCTGACCACCCTATGATGGCCATGGTAACAGATTACGCAAAAATACCACCAACGCTTGACAAGCCTGAATTTCCTGGTTATTATATGTCTATTAGACATACTAGTAGACCGTCTGATAGATCTAGCTTTATTGTGGGACATAATACGTGTAAAGGAAATAATGAACGATGATTTCTTCACCACTAAATGTATTGATCATTGGCGGCGGGATCGGTGGACTGTGTCTGGCTCATGGACTTAAGGCGGCAGGCGTGCGGGTGGCGGTCTATGAGCGGGATGGGGCGGATCCGCAGCATTGGTTACAGGGCCATCGTATCCATATTAATCCTATTGGTAGTCGGGCGCTGCATGTATGTTTGCCTGAGGCTCTCTGGGAGGCGTTTGTGGCGGTCTCCGGTCGGCCACCCGCCGGACTAGGCTTTATGACGGAACAGCTACGGGAGTTGGTGGTGGTGGGGCAGGATTTTATGGCCCATGGCGAGGGCAATGCGGTCGATGCCCATCATCCGATTAGTCGTATGGCGCTGCGCCAGATCTTGCTGGCGGACTTACAGGATGTACTGCATTTTGGCAAGACGTTTGAGCGCTATGAGCGGGCAGCCGATGGGACGGTGACGGCCTTTTTTATGGATGGGAGCACGGCTACAGGAAACGTACTGGTGGGGGCCGATGGGGCTAATTCGCGGGTCCGTAAGCAGTATCTGCCACACGCCCGGCGGGTCGAGGCGGGTTCGGGAGGCATGGGCGGTAAGCTGATTCTGACGGAGCAGAATCGGGCCTGGCTGCCTGCCGCACTTTCGAGCCGCTTGAATCTGATCATGGCTCCAAACAATTATACGCTCTTCAATGCCTTCTTCGATCCGTCTCCGGCGAATCTTGCCGGTCTGGAGAGCAGGCGCCCTCAGCTTGAGGCCGCGGGCCTGGATCTACAGAAGCTGGTGGATACGTCAAAGAGCTATCTTCTCTGGGCCTTCATTGGCCGTACTGAGAATTTTCCGGCCACGGCGGATACCCTGGATGGCGCGGCGTTGCAGCAATTAGTCAAGCAGCGTATGACGGGCTGGCATCCCGACCTGCTACGCCTGATCACCGAGGCGGATCCCGATAGTGTGGGCTTTACGACCTTTAAGTACTCGGCCCCGATCGGACCATGGGAGAGCTCAAATGTGACGTTGCTGGGCGATGCCATCCACAATATGACTCCGGTTGGTGGGATGGGGGCCAATATGGCGCTGCGTGATGCCCGGCAACTGGCACAACAACTGGCGGCCGTTGAGCGTGGCGAGCTTGAACTATTGCCGGCCATTAAGAGCTATGAGGCCGATATGCGCAAATATGGCTTCAAGGCGGTTCACAGCACGCTCCAGAATGCCCGACTTGCAAGTTCCAATGGTCGCCTTGGCCGCGAATTCAACCGGACCTGGTTCCGGGCCTGCAATCTTCTTCCACCTCTCAAACATGTTTTTGAGGAGCAATGGACCGAGGAGATGCGCAATCCAGCCGAGCTGGTAACAAGCCATTAAACAGTACTAGGCCTCGGAGGCTGGTGGCTCGGCCGCAGCCTCCTGGCTAGCATGGAGCCGGGTCGCCCATTCCAGCTCTACCCGCCAGAGCGCGGCCATATGATCCATGGTCTGGATGGCCGTTTCTCGAAAATGCAGATTGTGCGTATTCGTAGCATCTATCTCATGGAGCAGGTTCTCTGATTGGGTCTTGATATGCAGCAAGCAGGCCTGACAGTAGTTCATGTAATGATTGAGTAAGTGCAGGCGATCTTTCTGTGCCAGCAGGTCGAGATAAGGGACCTTGAGGTGGAATAAGCGCTGATAATCACCAATATTAGATGTAGTATCCATCATTACCTGATAAAAACGCTTGCGGCCTGCCTCAGTAATCATAAAGGTCCGAACCGACTGCTCTCCGTCCCCCGCACCATTGGCGCGCACAATCAGTTCCTGCTTCTCCAGGCGATTCAATAGCGGGTACAGGGTCCCGTTACTCAATTTGGCCCAGGGACCGATCATGTCGTTGGCGATCTGCGCAATTAAATACCCATGCAAAGGAAAACGCATCAAGAGCGAAAGGACAATTAATTCGTACATTTTTGGTTCCCCTGGCCAAAGCTCAACGTATCAGATAGTAGGAGGGTCGACACGACGGTCGGCAGCCTGTAAGATCTTCAGTATAAGGTGGTGGCCCTGCCTCGTCAAGCAGACAATGAGCGCCATGAAAGGATCGATATTTATGCATATTACGGCACTGGAACCAGAAAACGCGGTAACGCTCCATGAGGTTGCGAAACTCTTAGTTGAAGGCTTTGCGCCCGATTATCCCGCTGCCTGGCCCAATATAAGTGTGGCGACCGAAGAGGTACAGGCCTCCTTCGCCGATGGACGCCTGAGTCGCGTGGCGCTGGATGAGGATGGCACGGTCCTGGGGTGGATCGGCGCGATCAGCCAGTACGAAGGACGCGTCTGGGAACTTCATCCCCTGGTGGTGCGTGTCGATAAGCAGCAGCAGGGAATTGGGCGCGCCCTGGTGGCCGATCTAGAGGAACAGGTCAAGGCACGCGGCGGCCTTACGATCATGCTGGGGACCGACGACGAAAGTGGTCGCACAACCCTCTCGGACGTGAATCTCTTCACCGGGGTCAGCGACCACATCGCCTCAATTCAAAATCTCAACCACCATCCCTATGAATTCTATCAGAAGCTCGGCTATATCATCGTCGGCGTCATCCCTGACGCCAACGGACTCGGCAAGCCCGATATCCTGATGGCTAAATCGATGGTGCGTCCGCATCAGCCATTAGCGCCATCGACGAATGCCTGATCTTGCTAGCAAGGTTATACTTACGCGCCAATGCTGTTCAGCTCGGCCAGATCTTCATCGGACAGGGTCAACGTAGCGGCAGTAATGTTGCTGCGTAGATGCGCGACCGATGAGGTGCCTGGGATCAGCAGGATGTTCGGTGAGCGCTGTAACAACCATGCCAGGGCGACGGCCATCGGTGTCGTGTCCAGACGCGTAGCGACCGCCCCCAGTTTGTCGGACTGCAGAGGAGAGAAGCCACCAAGCGGGAAGAAGGGCACGTAGGCTATACCCTGCGTGGCCAGAGAGTCGATCAGGTCATCGTCGACGCGGTGGACGAGATTGTAGAAGTTCTGCACGCACACGATGGGCGCGATAGACTGTGCCTCGGCGACCTGTTCAGCGGTCACGTTACTGATACCGAGATGCCTGACCAGTCCTTCCTGCTGGAGTTGCACGAGTACCTTAAACGGCTCGGCGATCGAGCCTGGCGTGGGACGATCCATGCCCCCGACGCGCAGGTTGACGATGTCGAGGGCGTCGAGTCCGAGATGCTCCAGATTGTCCCGTACGGCCTGACGCAGTTGCTCGGGGGCCAGCGCCTGAGGCCAGTTTCCCTCGGCGTCCCGCAAGGCTCCAATCTTGGTGACGATGTGCAGATCACCAGGATAAGGGTGCAGGGCCTCTTTGATGATCTGGTTGGTGACATATGGACCATAGAAGTCGCTGGTATCAATGTGCGTGATACCCAGCGCGACCGCCTCGCGCAATACGGCCACGGCAGCCTCACGGTCAGCGGGTGGGCCGAATACATGCGGGCCCGCCAACTGCATCGCGCCATACCCCATACGCGTGACCGTCAGACCATCGGCCATGGTAAATGTTCCTGCGGCTGTAGCCGGTAGATTAGTATATTGATTCCCTGAATGCGATACCATAAGAAACTATCCTCTTTCTTTTGTTGAAACTGCGATGATCACGCTGTGTGATACACTTATGAGTATCCCATCAGGGCTAGCATATGACCAGAGTCTCTTTATCGTATGATTGAGACTAGTAGGATAAGGAAGCAAAGGATGATCAACGACGAACAACGCAGACAGGACCTGGCAGATTTTCTACGTACGCGACGTATGCGCCTCACGCCTGAACAGGTGGGGTTGATAGGCGGTGGCAGGCGGCGCACGCCAGGATTGCGACGCGAAGAGGTGGCGCAACTCACGAATGTGGGCGTCTCCTGGTACACCCTGCTGGAGCAGGGGCGCGCGATCCATCCTTCCAGCGATGTACTCCATAGTATTGCGGATGGATTACAACTCACGCCTGACGAACGGCAACATCTTTTCTTGCTTGCTGATCAGCAACATCCTGTCGATACCTATGTATCGCATGAACAGGTAAGTCCTACGTTACGCCGTGTGCTTGACACGCTTGATCCTTTTCCAGCCCTCGTCATTGGTCGGCGC
This sequence comes from Dictyobacter alpinus, assembly GCF_003967575.1. Classification (NCBI taxonomy): domain Bacteria; kingdom Bacillati; phylum Chloroflexota; class Ktedonobacteria; order Ktedonobacterales; family Dictyobacteraceae; genus Dictyobacter; species Dictyobacter alpinus. The sequence goes on along the minus strand of NZ_BIFT01000001.1, from coordinate 5,355,564 downwards.
TGGGATTATCTAGCCTGGAATACGATGGGTGAGCAGCTCTTTCTGCTCATGGAGCCAGTACCGCCCTATGAGTATAATGCCGTCTGGCGTCTTTTTACTGATCCCAGGAGTCGTCAGATCCACAATCCCAGCTGGGAACAGGTCGCACAAAGAGTGCTCGCGGAATTCCGTGCGGATAGCGTGCGTTACGCTGATGAAGAATGGTTCAAGCGCTTGATCACTGACCTCCAGCGTGTCAGTCCCGAATTCCGTGACTGGTGGCCGCGTCACGATGTCCGTGGCAGGACCGATGCCCGCAAAGACATACAGCATCCCCTGGTAGGACTGCTGATGTTCGAGCATACAACCCTACAGGTCCCCCCCACGCCCGAACTCAAAGTCATGATCTATACCCCACTCCCTGAAACGGATACGCTAACCAAATTACAGCACCTCATGGCGATGAAGGTACCCGCCACTCCCGTCGGCTAACTCACATGCCTGTCACACCCAACACAAGGGTTTTGTAACAGAATCATGTTTCGGCAACCTAACCGTGTGGCAAGGAGACGGTCCACGTGAACGTCCCTCATCATGACCATGGTGGGGATCACCTATCGCGGTATGAGGGGATGAGTCTCTGGTCCATGGCTGTCTGCCTTTGCAAAAAAATGAATGACACACGATTTTACACAGCCACTTGACAAGTAACGTTAGTTAGATTAGTATCAGGATATGAACAGAAAAAAAGAAATCACGAAAGCTTATAAGGAGCGCAGAGCCAGTGGCGGTGTCTATACGATTACCAATACGCAAAACGGGAAATATCTGCTCGGACATGCTGCTGACCTTAACAGTGTGCGCAATCGCTTTCAGTTTGCGCAGACAACCGGACTGGTCGTCCATCCAAAGATGAAACAGGATTGGGAGCAGCAGGGTCCGCAGGCCTTCAAACTAGAGATACTTGAGGAGCTTGAGCCACAGCCTGGCCAGAATGCCAGCGAATTTCTTGCTGATCTAAAGATGCTTGAGGAGCTGTGGCAGGACAAACTGGAGCTTCAAAAAGCCTACTAAAATAACGCGGCTCTCACCAGAGGGGGAGCCGCGTCAAAAACAGAGGATCAGCTAGTAGCGACGCCTCCAGGTAGTATAGAGGCCCGCGCAACCCAGTACAATGGCTGAAGCCCCGACCAGCGCGAAAAAGCATTGGGTGCTAAAGGTGCTAAATATCGCCACCCCATGCATATTATAGCCAATGATATACATGGCAAAAATACCTATCCCAACGGCAATCAACATATTCTCATTTGGCCTGCGCTGAAACATGGGTTCCATCCTTCCAGTTCACGTTATCGACAATCTTCAGCTATAGTTTTCTTCTATTACTACGAGGACTGCTCCGCTTTCGCTTCAGCTTTCACCACTGTAATGCTACAGCTTTTATCGTTTTTAACAAGTATCGTAGCTACAGTATCGCACAATAATCATTACACCGCCACTGAACACCTGTCCTACTAGCAGTAAAAAATGCGCTACCCTCAACACGCACACCTCCCCCCTTAGCGTTACACCCCCGGGTCGTGTATGATCATGGTGGTCATGTTGCCACATGGGAACTTTTTTCTGCTGTGATCCGTCTACTTTGTAGAAGGAGGACACTATGCGCAGCAATAAATTTTCTATCACCTTATTCATCGCGGTCCCGCTCTGCCTGATCTTGTTGGCAGCTTGTGGAAACCAGGATGCTCAATCTAACTCAAATTCTTCTGCATCGAATCCTACCCCGAAACCTACGCCAACACCAACAACACAACAATCGACACCTACGCCAACGCCAACGCCTCAGTCGCTGACCCCGACTCCGACGAACAAGCACCAGATGCGGCCCCCCAGCCGGGGTGTGCCAATTCCAGGATCTCCCCAGGATCCGAAGAGTGGCATTAAATTGGCTCTGGATAAAGCCGGCTATTCAACCAAAGATCCAATCAACGTAACTATCAGCAATAACATGAAAGATACAATCTATCTATCCGCGACCGGGACCAGTTGTAGCATGATTCAGCTTGAGATGCTGGTCAATGGCAACTGGCAGCCACAGGGCCGCTGTATCAATGTACACGCGGCTCCCCTGGTCCCACTGAATACGGGCAAGTCAATTAACCAGAAACTACAGCCACAGACAGGTCCGATGCCCACGAAGCGCACCGATACCAGCGTCTGGCAGCCTGGCACGTATCGCGCCACACTCAACTTTAGCGGCACAGTAGACCCCGATACCGTGGGCGGCAAAAATATCGTTGTATCAGCTACCTTTACTATTAGCTAATACAGGTACCATTGATAAAAAACGGGGATGCAAGGGGCGGTCAACCCCTTGACTAGGGGTTCGGGGGCTGTGCCCCCGGCTTCTCTCCCCCACACCGCCCGCGTAGCGGGCGCACAACCGACCAAACGAAGTTTGGCAAAATACCAGTACTTATCACCACCAAAAAATTCGTATAAAAACTCACGAAAATGAATTCAACAGGCAATTACGAGCTAGAGGAAACGAAATTATGTAACATTTCTAGTAAGACGTATGTCCACACAAAAGAAGACTGCATTGACATTTATCATTTGCTCATGTATCCTTACAGACATGTGAGTATTTAGGGTGCTTTGTGCCAGGAGCACCAGGGACACTGGTTTTATGCTGTGCGTGACCATTTCGATTGATGCGTCGGGGGATAGCATCAGTCAACGTTTTCCCTTTCAGTGAGATAGGTTGTTGCTCTTTATTACCATACGCTGACATGCGTACATCGTTACGCATCGTTGTCCGCACCTCTATCTCAATATATATGTCTATACACATGCATATATCCCGTGAACCACGGCCCACGAAGGCCTGGGTTCTGAGCAACCAGCGCTGCGCTGAAATGCCGGGCGTACAGCATAAGATGATATCCCCTCCAATTTTCAAACCGATGATCGGGTAACGAAAACACGGAGGTATATAACTCATATGGCTCGTTCCTCCCTTTTACGTCGATATAGTATCTTTAGCATCTGCGCTGTCTGTATGCTTGGGATCTCGGCACTAATGGTGCCATCGGCGGCGGCCTATCCTATTCAGCCGCACTACAATCATTTTCTGTATACGAATCATGATGATTATTTGTATGATGACAACGCTCAGAACACCGAAGGAGCTGCTCTGGCGCAACAACAAGCTTACGATGATCGCGCTTTCCCTCATAATTACATTGACGACAATCAATCTAATGCGGCTTATAATGCAAACCAGGCACTGGCACAACATCCACTGCCCACAGGCGATTCACAGTCACGGAGTGGTCGAAGCTGGAAACAGGTTGGCCCGCTCTACGGACAAGAGGCTGCTGAGGCGACCTACACTGGTCGTGCTACAACTGTCTCTGGCCGTGTAACCGCGATCGTGGTGGCGAAAGATTGTAACGAGAATGTCTGCCGCGTCTGGCTGGGTGCAGCCGGTGGCGGTGTATGGCGGACCGATAACGGGCTGGCCGAGAAGCCAACCTGGCAGTCAGTCAACAATGGTATTCGTTCGAATGCGATTGGCTCGTTGACCCTGGATCCTAATGATCACAGTGGTCGCACCATCTATGCTGGTACCGGTGAAGAGAATGGCTCCAGCGATTCTGAAGCTGGCGTCGGACTCTATAAGTCCACGGACTATGGACAGCACTGGCATCTGGTTTCTGGCAGTGTTTCGGCTGCTAAGGACCGCTCGATTGGCGCAGTCGCGGTAGATCCAACCAATGCGAAGCACATCTATATAGGTACCGATGTGGCTCGTCATGGTTCCTCAGCCTCCAATGGTGGCCGTTTCTCACCTCCGGGAGCACCTGTAATTGGTTTATATGAATCAACCAATGGTGGTCAAAGCTTCAAGCTGGTCTTCAGCAAGGAGTCGGATGTGGTGAATCCAGCTTCACCAAATGGGAGCGATTTCTTCCGTGGCGGTGTCAGCAAGATTGAGTTCTCGACCACTGGTCTGGCCGCTGGCGTCAAATCACAGGTCTACTTCTCGGTCTTTGATTATGGTCTGTATCGCTCGGCCAATGGCTCGTTTGAGCAGATCTTTGCTTCCGCTGGCGGTGGCGCTATTGCGAATAGTGCGACATCCCGCACAGAGTTCTCTCTGGCTCCAAATGGTCAGAAACTGCGTATCTACGTTGGTGATACCGATGGCGGACCTGCGCAGTTATATCGCGTAGACGATGCCAATGTAGCGGCGGCAACCCTGACCAACGGTACGGCTAATGCAGGCTGGCTCGATCTGTCGAGTCCAACACCTGGCACTCCGGGCTACAGTTCCTACAACTATTGTGGCGAACAGTGTTCTTATGATATGCCAGTCTATTCTCCTCCAGGACAACCTGACAAAGTCTGGATTGGTGGACAGTTCCAGTATGCTGAGGTCACCCCAACCGGTGCGAAGTCTAATGGTCGCGCGGTACAGCGCTCCGCTAACGCTGGAGTCAGCTTTACCGATATGACCAATGATACGCAGTCACCACCACAGGGCATGCATCCTGACCAGCACGCGATGGCCTTCAATCCCAATAATCCGGATGTTGCCTTCCTTGGCTCGGACGGTGGATTGGTTCGTACCAGCGGCAAGTTCGCTGATACCACCAGCGAGTGTACCGCTCGTGGCTTGACCGGCGCTGATCTGGTAGATTGTCAGATCTGGCTCAAGGCGATCCCGACCCGCATCTACAGCTTGAACAGCGGTCTGGGTACCATTCAGTTCCAGAGCGTGACCTACAATCCACAGGACCCCAGGCATGATGTGATCGGTGGTACCCAGGATAATGGTACGTTCAATACGACTTCGACCCCGCTGACCTGGATCCAGAATGTAGGCGGCGATGGTGGACAGTCGGTGATCGATGCCGGTAATCCTAATATCCGTATGCACACTTACTATGGTCCTCAGGGTGATGTGAACTTCCATAAAAACGATCCTAAGGGCTGGGACTATTGGGGCGATCCGCTGGCGGCCAGTGGGGAGGGTGCCTCCTTCTATGTGCCGTTGATCGGTGATCCAAAAGTCAGTCAGACCATGTTTGTCGGATTGGAACATGTCTGGCGCACACAGGACAGTGGTGGTCCACAGGCATACCTGGATCAGCATTGTAATGAGTTGACCGGCGACTTTAATCCCGCCACACCTTGTGGCGACTGGGTTGCTCTTGGTAGCAATCTGGTAGACCAGACTTATGGTACCGACAAGGGTGGTAGCTATGTGGTCGCGATCACTCGCGCTCCTAGCGACAACCAGACGCTGTGGACCGCGACCCGCCGTGGCCGCCTCTTCATCTCACAGAACGCCAATGCGGCTGCTAAGGATGTGGCTTATACCCGTTTGGATACGGCAGCCCAGCCAACGCGCTTCATCAGCGGCATCTCGGTGGATCCAAAAGATCCAAACCATGCCTTTGTCACCTATTCCGGTTATAGCGCGTACACACCAGGCACACCAGGACACGTCTTCGAGGTTCGTTACAATCCAACCACGAAAGCCGCAACCTGGAAAGATATCAGCTATGACCTCGGTGACCAGCCGATTACAGGTGTAGCCTTTGATGGCGTCACCGGTGATCTGTATGTCGCCACCGACTTTGGTGTAGGTCGCTTGAAAGCCAACCACAACCACTGGCGCCCGGCGGCCTCCGGACTTCCTATCGTTGCAGTGTATAGCCTGACGCTCTCGAACAATGGGCGCATCCTCTATGCCGCAACCCATGGCCGTGGCGCCTGGAGCCTCGACCTCTAAACCATCTGTCCCTGCTTTGCTGGCACGCAAAACATAAATACCACACGATCCGGGTCCTCGCAGACGAGGGCCCGGATCTTTTTTTCCTCTGGCTCAGCAAATCACCCATAATACCAGGTAAAAAGAAAAACACGTTGTAGCGGCAGCCTTCATGGCTGCGAACCTTCGTCCACGTGCGTAGCCGCCCGCACCATGAGTGCACGGACCCACCAGCCTCCCCCTACGACAACCTTCGGTCACCTGCCCCTTGTGTCAATGCTATGATCGCCAGGGAACGTTTTGGTGAGCCTGCTCGCCAAAACGTTCCCCCCATACATTCCGCAACACCCAACGTGATGCGTGTAGGCGTCACGACCAGAAAGTTCGTCGCCTATTTTGTCGTCTCAGGAACAATTATGGCCTCTAAACCTGCGAAGGGCTGAATAGGAATAATTTCCCAGGCGGTAATACCAGCCTGAGAAAATGGAATTGTCCCCAGCTTTTGCCGGGCTTCTTCCAGGTTTGAACATTCTAAGATGAGAACAGCGAAAGGATTGTCGCTGCGCTGATACATCTCTCGAATCGTCCCCTCTTTGTATAATTCCCAGACTCTTGTTACATCTTTCTTCAGCAGGCTGTTAACCTTCGCTGTATCCTTGGCACCTTCGAGTCCGTGATCCATTGCAAGAAACTTCATCAAAACCTCCTGTCACTTACACATTCGCTTATTTTTTTAGGCTAGGGATGCGTGCACTCACAACGGTCCATGACCATTGAGATGAGTGCTCCTTTCACAATATATGAATATATTCATTATATGGCTTTCAGGTATCAGTACCTTCTCTCTTCGTGCTCTCTTTTACTCTGTTCTTGCTCTTGTTCGGAGTGCAGGTTTTTAAGAAAGAGGGTTGGACTGGCGCCAGTGAGCCGTTTAAAATGACGGTTGAAGTGGCTTTGATTACCGAAACCAACGCGATATGCGACTTCTCGAAAGGGGAACGTTTTTGTCATGAGCAGGCGTTTGGCCTCCTCGACGCGGTATTGAATAATATACTGATGAGGTGATACGCCTACCGATTGCTTGAAAATACGCGCAAAATGGTATGGGCTCATTCCTACTACCTCAGAGAGTTGGGAAAGGGAGAGATCTGTGTCTAAATGGTCGTGGATATAGTCAATAATACGATGGAGATCGGACTGGACTAGCTTTCCATGGATGGAGGGAATATGAATTGAAGAAGCTGCATAATGTTGAAGCAGATAAACGGCCAGAGCGGTCGCCATCGATTCCGCATATAATTGTCCAGAGGATGCCCCGGTCTTCAGTTCCGCCAGAAATGCTCGTGCCAGATATTCGATCTGTGGATCATGACCGCCAAAGAGTTCCAGAAGCTCAATCTGGTCTGTATTAGCTACTTCTTGAGCAATTTGAGTGAAAAATGCCGGCGAAAGAGCAATATTGAGCACCTCCGCTTCCTGATGCCAGCGATACTTGCGGAAAGAGTCTGGAACATAGAGACAGAAGTCTCCCGGGAAGAGCGACCTGGATTGAAAGCCTCCACGAGCTTGCCATTCAAATTTCGTCAACGGCTTAAGCTGGAGGTTAATCGAATAGTGTGATACGGAAACGACTGGTGTCTCCAGGGGAGGCAAGCGTTGTTGTTCTACAAGCACGCTCTTCCATCCAGTATTAGCGCTCGACAATAGGATAGATGAGTCGGGCGCAAGGTGGATAGGGAGATGATGCTCTCGTTCGATGAGGAGAATAGAACTTTTTGACACACTTAAAACCTTATGCGAGTGGAAGATTTTCATCTTCAGACTTTTGACGTGTATCGTATCCCATTTTTGCGAGCGAAGCAAGCGACTATCTCAGAGGTGAAATGGTTTCTCCAGACCCGGATCTTTTTTTCACACAATACCAATCTCGCTCCACTTTAGCTTCTATCAACGGCAATGCGTGTTAATGACGCATTACATGCCTTTGGCTCCTATATCACACTCATGCTTCTTGATCCATGATCGCTGGAGAACGTTTTGTTTGGTGCGCCTGCTCGTCAAAACGTTCCCATAAATTCCGCAAAACCCAACGTGATTCGTGTAGGCGCCACAGGCATATATGCCTTTCTATCACGTTTCGCCTTCGCTCATGATATATGCCGGCCTTGCGTGTGGCGCCCACTCGGCGTACGCTCGGCCGGCTTTTCACGCCTACGAACAAGATCGCCAATCATGATTGGAGCCAAACATATGCTGATACATGGGGCGCCCACCCGACGTACTCTCTGGTTGGCTGATCAGGTCGCGACTACCGCGCCCCGCTACACGCGTCTTATGCCTGTGTTTCGTTGCGTCTGGGCGGGCATGAGCATGTCGGACAGATGCCGGTCAATGGCCTGGATGGCTTGTTGGATTCCGTCCTCTTGCCTGAGTCTATAAGCGATTTGCCGGGCGCTGTGCCGCATAGCTTGATCTTCCAGGACAGTTTGGATGCTGCGGGCTAGCTGGCGTGGGGTCAGCAGGTGGCGGCTGAGTGGTTTGTGCGCGGCTCCGGCCCTGGCTGCAAGGGTGCCCCAGAATTGTTGGTCGGCGATGTGATAGACAGGAATCGAGGGCACGCCAGCGCGCAGGCTGGCGGCGGTCGTGCCGGCGCCCGCGTGGTGGACGATCGCGGACATCTGTGGAAACAGCCAATCGTGCGGGGCGCCGTTGCTGATATAGATATTCTTGCTCCACCACTGCTCGAATAACGTCTCGCGCGCGGTCAGGATAATGCCGCGCTGACCCGAGAGGACCAGGGACCTGAACGCCAGGTCCAGCGTGCGCTGTGGCTGCTGGCTGATCATACTGCCAAAGCCAATATAGACCGGTGGCGGCCCCGCCTGGATAAAGTCTACCAGTTGTGGGGCGGGCTCCCATTTCCTGGGCGCCTCCAGGGGCCAGAATCCAGTAACTTCGATATTATCAGCCCAATCGTCAGGTTTGGCCAGCAGCAAGGGACTATAGCCCAGCAGGATCAGGTCGACATGCTGTGGCAGCGTGGCATAGAGCGATTCGCTCGGCAGCGGGGGCAGGCCGTAGAGGCGCTGACGAGCACGATTGACCGCCGGCGTAAAGAAGTGCCAGAAGACCTTTCCCGACCCGAGATGCGACTGCTCATTGATAATCTGCCCCATCTGGACCGGATGCTGCGGTAACCAGGGCGCGCTCGGCTCAGGAAAGGCGGTGGTGGGCAACATTGATGGCTGGAGAAAGGAGGCAATCAGCCGACAGCGCAGTTTCTCCGCTATCGAGTACGCAATCAGGAAACTCATATAGGTAGAGATAATCACATCGGCATCTCGACTAGCCTCCAGGCTGCGCTGCATATAAAGATCCATACGTGGTGCCAGGTAGGCGCGTAAACGATAGACAAATAGGAAGGCATTATTGCTCGCCTCGAGTAATTTCACTCCATCCTTTCCCTGAAAAAATCCGGTTGGCTCATCGTCGATGGCCATAAAATGAATGCCGTAGCTCACAACGAACTTCTCGAAAACGGCGTGCGTCGCCAGACATACTGTGTGTCCCGCCGCTACCAGCCCCCGACTCAAGGCCACATATGGCTGTACATCCCCCCGAGATCCGATCGCAATAATAGTGATACGCATAAAAAAATATAGCTCCAAGCATGAAGAGAAAGAGATATCGATATTTCTATCATCTGGTAATAGATAATAAAAATAGACCAGTACTATAGAATATGGAAATTTTCTATCTTTAGTTTCAGCTAATGGGTGATTGCCCGCTACGCGGGCGCGGTGGGGGGAGGGAGGGAGTGCTGGGGCACAGCCCCCGATCCCTCAGTCAAGGGGCTCGCCGCCCCTTACATTCCTGCTTTCCAGTCAGGCAGGGAAAGGCTCACCTTCTGGTTTTTCTGCTTCCAGATACAGCATGGGCACGGTCAGACGTAGTTCTCCAGCCGCACTTGCAAGCTGGTTCAACCTGTTTTCCAGGAGCGCAAAGACGCGCTCTTCGTCCTCTTGATCGACCACCTGTCTCCAGCTATCTAAGAAGCCAAGCTGCGTTAAGGGGTGATTGAAAAAGGCACTTCCGTCCAGGTAGCGTAAGTGGAAACTATCCTCTCGGATCTTGACCACGCGAAATCCTGCGGCTTGAAGCATGGCGCTGAGAGATTCTTTGGTTCCGCGACGCGCCTCATCTGCTTGTAAGCGCTCCAGGTAAGCCGGCTTCTGGAGCTCCTGCAGCGTCTGGCGAAAGACCTCATAAAACTCGGACATATGTCCGGTCGGATTCGTCGTGAGGACGATGCGCGCCCTGGCTTTTGCGACACGGAAAGATTCTGCCAGGACCGCAGCGGGATCCGTAAAATTGTTTACTCCCAAATTGGACACGATCAGATCAAAGCTTCCGTCTGCAAACGGAAGCTGGGTGGCATCCGCCTCCAGCACCTGCACATTAGGACTCTGATACGTTTGTGCTTTCAATCTGGCTCGCTCTATCCCTTGTTTCCAGATATCGACCCCCGTCACCTGGCAGGAGGCTCCATGCATCTGGGCCAACTCGAATAACGGAAAGCCGGTTCCACAGGCCACATCCAGGATGTTCTGCTTGGGGCGTAATTCCAGGTGGCTCACAAGGAAGAGGCCGAAGTGAGCGGCCCAGAGCGAGACCTCGTCAACTACTGAAGCGATGGCTGGGGCGTCCTGGTCATAGGTAACATGAAGAAAATTTGGCATGAGCAATCCTTTCCTTTTGCAAGAGGTTCTAAGCCATCAACGCCTGCCCCACCACTTGCAAGTCGAGCCAGTTCTTCAGGCTCTCAGTATACCATAGGTCTATTTCGCCGCAATGTACTAGTAGCCGAGCAGGGCGCGCATGTTGTTGGCTTTGGCCATGATGCGTGGATTTTCGGCGGCAAAGACGGTGTCGTCGCGATGGCAGTAGTAGAGGGTGTTCCAGATGGTCCAGGCTCGATCACGTTTGGGTCGCTCGCGCGCCAGCCGTCGTGCCCGCATGAGGAAGAGGATGGTGGCGATGATGAGACAGCATACCAGCATGAAAATATCCATGTTCATCGATGCAATGTGCTCGGTGGTAGGATGCTGGTGCGCGGCTTGATAGGCAAACCAGCTCATAACTGCCGTGATGGGAGTGAGGACGGCGCCGAAGGCCAGAAAGAGCAGTGTCAGGGCACCATAGTGCTGCTCGGGAAACGCCAGCTGCTCACTCAGCGTCACCTGACCAAACTGGTGAGCAGGAGACGCCTCATCTGGCGACACGGGCACACTGCCATTTTTTATATAGAGCCGATAAGTCTCGCTCCCGGCCATAATCGCACTGACCTTCTGTACAGCATCCACACGCCTACAGAGGGGACACTGCACTAATCCAGCTTGCATCCAGCTTGATCTCCTGTAGAAATTCTCAAAACCTCTTCTATAGAATGATAACATATCTCATGTGCATTAAACAACGATGAAAAACAATCATTTAGTAGCTTGCGCGCTAGCTCCGGAAAATTTCTCTGATTACTCAAATAATGGAGTCGCCTGGAAGTTGCGTCCTAGAGAGGATCAGCTTCCAGGAGGTCTGAGAAGCGGTAGCCGATGCCGGAGAGGGTCTGGAAGAAGCGAGGATGACCGGGATCAGGCTCAAGTTTGCGGCGTAGATGGGCAATGTAGACGTGCAGGTAGTTGGCTTGTCTGGCTTCTTCGTTGCCCCAGATCTGTTGCAGGAGCATCTGCTGTGTGAGTACTTTGTCCTGGTTGCGCAGGAAGATCAGTAGCAGGTTGTATTCAGTGGGCGTGAGTTTGATCTCCTGGTCGTTGAGCAGGACACGATGGGCGGCGGTGTCGACGCTGAGCGGACCAACTTGATAGGTGGTGGCGCCAGCACTGACGCTACTGTGGGCGGTATGGCGCAAGGCGACCCGGATGCGGGCCAGGAGCTCATCGAGTCCAAAAGGCTTGGCGATATAGTCGTCGGCTCCCAGGTCCAACACTTTGACTTTCTCGCGCTCTTTACTGCGTACAGAGACGACAATGATTGGTGGCAACTGTGAACGCGCACGCAGGCGCTTACAGACCTCCATGCCACTGATATCGGGCAGACCAAGGTCCAGCAGCACCAGATCCGGCTGCTGCTCCTCCACAATCTGGAGGGCGGTCGCGCCTTCCTGGGCGGTCAGTACCTCATATTTCTGGGCGACGAGGCGTTTTTGCAGCAGGCGAATAATGTCCTGCTCATCCTCAACGATTAAGATGCGTGCCTTCCTGGTCATCGATCGGTTCTCCTTGTTGATTGGGAAACGGGAGAGTAAAAGCAAAGACCGCACCCCCTGTAGGACGGGACTCAGTCCAGATGCGTCCCTGGTGCGCTTCAATGATCCCACGGCAAATAGCTAGCCCAAGTCCCATGCCTGCTGGCTGCGGTGGACGACTCTGGGATGGGGTCAGACGATAGAATTTTTCAAAGATATGTTCCTGCTCCTCAGCCGGAATGCCCGGACCTTCGTCCAGGATGCGCACCATGATGCTGTCGGTCAGGACGCAGAGCTGGATCTCCAGTGGTGAGTTGTCCGGTGTGTAGTGCAGGGCATTGGTGAGCAGGTTGGTCAGGACTTGCTCGATCAACACAACATCGATAGGCACGGGCGGCACGTCAACTGGCATGGTTCGCTGTATCTTGCGCACCCCAATCGAGGGTCGCAGGCGCAATAGCACATCATCCAGCAGGATATCCAGGGCATACCAGGTTGTTTGTGGCTGGAGCACCCCCGACTCGATGCGCGACATATCCAGCAAATTTTCAATCAAACCGTCCAGCCAGTCCGCTTCACGTTCAATTTCGGTCAGCAAACTATGGTGTGCTGGAACCTCGCCGCCGAGTGCTTCCTCAAATAAGAGCGTACTGGCCGCCGCTTTAATCGTCGTCAAGGGCTTACGTAAATCATGTGAGACCGAGGTCACCAGGGCCGAGCGCAACTTCTCGGTCTGCTGATACATCTGTAGTGCCAGCCGCTCCTGGCGCAGCTGCTCCTGCTGCATCAGACTCACCACATGCTCCAGCAACGTCGAGAAGAACAAATGAGAGGCCGAAGAAGAGATGCCAATACTGGACCAGAAGGGCTCTTTGTATTCTCGACTATTCATCAGGACATGCAGGCGCAGGATGCCCATTACCTTCTCCTGATTACGCAACGGAATCAGTTGGACACCGCTACGGATGTGGCGCTGCTCCTCCTTGAAGATGCGGAAGATGCGTGGAAAGAACATCCGCCGCCGCACGGGCAGCTGGCGTAGCGGCTCATGCAACATAATATGCTGTCCATGTTCACGCACCCAATTCAGGGCCAACGTTTCATCGGGAAGGATCGATGCAAACTGTGGCCCAAATGGCGGTACCGCCACCAGTCCTTTTTCCTTATCAGCATCCGCCAGCAGAAACGTACACTCCAGGAGTCCAAGGGGACGAAAGACCTCGACCAGCGAATGGGAGAAGAGCGATAGCTGCAATTCTAACGTCTGCTGACGATTAGAGGTCTCGGCCAGCTGGTACAATAAACGTGTCTCCCGTTCCTTCTGGCGCAGGCTCTCGATACGTCGATGCAGCGCCGAAGCCAGATAACTTGTTAGAAGGGCACTCAAGAGAAAGGACAACAGGCTCAGCACATCCTCAAATTTCGACGCCTGGAAACTATAGACCGGTGCCACAAAGAACAGATCAAAGGCAAAGAAGGCCAGCAACGATGCCAGGAATGCATCATAAAAGCCCCGAAAGGCCGCCAGGACCAGGATTACCAGCAAATAGACCAGCAAGCTATCCGGCAAATGTTGTGGCAACTGGCTGATAGAGATCAGTGCCGTCACCAGCATTACACTCCCCAGGGCCAGCAAGCTCTCGCGCACATACCACTGCCAATGCCACTTCTTCGGCTCAAGAAACCATGGCAACGGCAAAAACTGACTCATAGCAGACCTCCCCATGGAGTTAAGGCACACTGTCTCTATCGATCTCAATCGCACCCCTACGCCTGAAGTATAGAAAGCATCATCAGCCTCGTCAATAGCGCCCTCAACCCCCCCACGCCCAACATAGCTAAAATAGCCACCCTCTATATTTCCCGTATATGCCCCGGTGAGCGGGGTTGCAAGGGGCCGGCGGCCCCTTGCCGGGGTTCGAGGGGTGTCCCCTCGCCTCTCTCTCCCTCCCCTATCTTCCCGAGAAGCGGGGTTGCAAGGGGCCGCCAGCCCCTTGCCGGGGTCCGAGGGGTGTCCCCTCGCCTCTCTCTTCCTCCCCCCACGCGCCGCCGCAGGCGGCGTGTCCTGCACCATTCCTCCGGAGTTTCGGAGCAACCCATCCATTTCCCAGAAAAATAGATACATAATATATTGGACATTATGCACATAGCACAAAGAAAATCTATCTATATCCTGAAAATGCTGGATGACATTCTGAAAAACTTCTTAAAATTGCGGCATGTTTTATGAAATATGACTGAAATTTTACTCTCATATGTGCAACATGCACAAAACAAGCTGTCTCTTCTTTGAATAGATTGTCCCTATGAAGACACCTCGCTGGACATTATACTTGCAAGAAAGACGCATGTAACGAAAACAAATCAACGTCGAATTGTTCTCTCCGCATTGCTGCAGTTCCGACCATGCATTGAGTCTCGTCGATGACAAGCAACGCAAAGGTGTGTTTTCCCTTTATTGGCATTCTGAGGATACAGGCAGGACACTTGTTGGCTGGCTAGAAAATACCAACAAAATGTTGCACGCTTGTCCTTTTGTCTCGATGTTGTGTGCCAACAGACGACGCAACCACGCGAAGCCCGTAAAAGGGAATTTGTGTATTTCGTACTACATAACTTTGGAAGGCATACGCTTTTCGTGCACATTGGACGAGAAATAAGGGACTGGGATTACATGCGTTTCTTATTTTTTAATGATGGAGAAAGTGAGCGCTACAGATGATAACAACTGAAGTTACCCCCTCATCAGAAAAAAAACAGGCGGCCTCCGTCGGCAATCGGAATCGGACGCTACTTATTCAGGTCATTCTACTGGCAGTGATCGGTCTGATCGCTGGTTACGCGTCAAAGTACTTTGCTGGCGCTTCGGCAGGCAATTTCGATGCTAAAGCAATCAATGCCGGTGATACGGCCTGGGTCCTGACGGCGGCCGCGCTGGTTATGGTGATGACTCCTGCGGTCGGCTTCTTCTATGGTGGTATGGTTACCAGCAAGAACGTGGTTAGCGTCATCAAGCAGACGCTATTGATCCTGGCGCTGGTAAGTGTCCAATGGGTTGTGATCGGCTATAGCCTGGTCTTCGGCAATGATATCGGTGGTGTCATCGGCGGCCTGAACTACTTCGGCCTGAGTGGAGTTGGCTATGCTCCCAGTGTGTACGCTCCAACCATCCCACATCTGGCCTTTATGGTCTTCCAGGGTATGTTCGCCATTATTACTCCCGCACTTATTATCGGATCCTTTGTGGAGCGCATTCGCTTCCGCACCCTGGTCATCTTTGTCCTGCTCTGGTCCACCCTGGTCTATGATCCTATTGCCCACTGGGTATGGGGAACCGGCGGCTGGCTGCACAATCTAGGCGCCCTGGACTTCGCGGGCGGTACGGTCGTGCATATCAGTGCTGGCTTCGCGGGTCTGGCTGCGGCCATGGCTATCGGCAAACGCAGAGGTTTCCAGAAGGGCGAGGCCCTGGCATCGAATAACGTCCCCTTTGTCCTGCTTGGTGCCGCCCTGCTCTGGTTCGGCTGGTTCGGCTTCAACGCTGGTAGCGCCCTGGCTGCATCGCCTCTCTCGGTAAGCGCCTTCGTTGTCACCAATACGGCCGCCGCCGCCGCCGCCCTGACCTGGATGGCCTTGAGTTGGGCCGAACATAAGAAACCCAGCGCCATGGCGACCGCGACCGGCGCGGTCTGTGGATTGGTCGCCATCACACCAGCCAGCGGCTTTGTCGGACCTGTTGCCAGTATCGCCATCGGTATCATCGCCGGTATCGTGACCTACCTGATGCTCTTCCTGCGCAGCAAATTCACCAACATCGACGACACCCTGGACGTCTGGGCCGCCCACGGTATGGGTGGTGTCACCGGAGCCATCCTGACCGGAGTCTTCGCCGAAAAAGCCATCAATAGCGCCGGCAACAACGGCCTACTCTTCGGCAATCCCGGCCAGTTCGGCACCCAGGTCCTGGCGGTCCTGGTTACCCTGGTCTACTCATTCATCCTGACCTTCATCCTCTTCAAGCTCCTCTCCCCCCTCGGCCTACGCGTACCAGCCGAAGACGAAGAGCTGGGCCTCGATATCGCGGTCCACGGCGAAGAAGGCTACCGCTTATAAGCCAACAGCAATCACAAAATCTTCCCAGCAGGAGCGGTGATCGCCGCTCCTGCTTTTTTCTCCATAAACCACAACATAAACATAAATATTGTAAAAAAGAACACAAATAATACATTTTATTCGCAAACGCCCTCGTAGCTGCGACCCTCAGCGGTCGCTTGCCACTCGCCGCAGCGTGGTGGCCCGGTATCCGTCTGGTTCGGCTCCCCCACCGTCGACACCTTGCCCAGAGAGGGATCCCCTGCGATACCTCTGCCCCCTCCATAACGCGACCAGATGAAGGTTTCGTTTGGGCACCGCGTGAGAGAACGAGTCAGACCAGGGGAACCGGATCGCGGAGATACCGGGCCACCACGCTGCGGCGGGTGGCAAACGGCCGCTGAGGGCCGTAACTACGGGGACGTGGTCGTGTTCGGGGGCGGTGGCAAAAAAAACGTATGAGACCCCACCTAATATACCATCTTGACATGATTAGAGCTTTTCATGTATGGTACGGGCATTCAATGTTGCTACTCAGTAGCTTTATGACAGAAGATTGGAGAATCACCAAATGCGGCAATTTAACATTATTATCACGCAGGAGAATGAAATGAGAAGAGATACGATAAGACAGAGGATGCTACTGCATGAGAACAGTAAACATCGGGATCGTGGCGCACGTAGACGCTGGAAAGACCAGTCTGACCGAACGTATCCTGTATGAAACCCATGTTATTAATGAAATTGGCAAAGTTGATCAAGGCAATACTCAGACCGATTCTATGGAATTGGAAAGACAAAGGGGCATCACCATTAAGGCCTCGATTGTCTCATTTTGTGTGCAGGCTCATGAGCTAAAAGTTAATCTCATCGATACCCCCGGACACGCGGACTTTATCGCGGAAGTGGAGCGCTCATTCAGTGTGTTGGATGGCGCGGTCCTGCTGATATCGGCCGTGGAAGGAATTCAGGCGCAAACGAAGTTCCTGATGTCCATTCTGATCAAGCTGAATATCCCCACGATCATTTTTATTAACAAGATCGATCGCCGTGGCGCGCAATCGGATACGCTACTCACGCGCATCACAGAAAAGCTCACTGAGCGCATCATTCCTCTCTCTACACCTGACAACCTCGGCAGCAAACAGGCGTTTATTATCGAGAAGAGCTTCGAGCACGATCAGGCCTTCCTGGAAACATGCCTCGAACAACTGGCACTTCACGATGATCGCTGGCTGGAGGCCTATGCCAGCAATGAAAACGTGAGCGCCGAGCAGATCAGATGTGCCTTGACGAAACAGGTCCGGGAGGCGAAGCTGTATCCGATCTTCTTCGGCTCGGCCATGACCGGCGTTGGCGTCACCGAACTGCTCACGGGCATCGCCACCTTTTTTCCCACCAATACCAACGTAGAAGATGCTCCGTTATCCGGAGTCGTCTTTAAACTGGAGCAAGAGGTGGGCGGCGAAAAGATCGCGTATATCAGGCTATTCTCAGGCCGCATCAATGTCCGCGCATATATTACGGTGTGCCAGAGAATGGACGCACATGAAACAGAAACACATACGGAGAAAGTAAAAAAGCTGCATGTGTTCAAAGAAGGCAAAACCATACAGGTCGCCAGCGTGGAGGCCGGCGATTTCTGTAAAGTCTGGGGATTGCAGGATGTGCGTATCGGCGACATTGTGGGTACGTGGTCGGAGCGCATCAAGGACCTGCATTTTGTGGCGCCCCAGATGGAGGCACGCATCGAGCCCAGACACCCGGAACAGACGTTGCAACTCTACCGGGCCCTGGTGGAGATGTCTGCCGAGGATCCACTGATCCATGTGCTCAAAGATACCTTTCATCATGAGCTCTATCTGCGGCTCTTTGGGGAGGTGCAAAAAGAGGTCGTTGCATCAGTGCTATCCGAAAAATATAGGCTGGCGGTACACTTTTCAGAGACGCGGGTGGTCTGCGTCGAAAAGCCAGCCGGAACGGGACAGGATGTAGAGTACAAGGGGGCCGAAGGTAATCCATTCGTGGCAACGGTGGGCTTCAGAATTGAGCCCGGTCTCCCGGATAGTGGGATCAGCTATAAGTTGGAGGTCAAGCTGGGTTCGTTGCCGCTCCCATTCCATCGGGCCATTGAGGAGACGGCCCGTGAGACCTTAAAGCAGGGCCTCTACGGCTGGGAAGTTACCGACGTGGCCGTATTCCTGACCCACACCGGCTATAGCAGTCCGGTCACCGTAGCCGGCGATTTCCGCAAACTGGTCCCCCTGGTCCTGATGAACGCACTCGCGCAAGCCGGTACGGCCGTCTATGAGCCACTCTACCAGTTTGAACTCAACGTGCCGGCCCATGCTATCAGTAAAGCTATGTTCAAATTGTCAGCGCTACAAGCCATCTTCGAGCAGCCCACACTGCGCGGCGATACCTTTGTATTGACCGGCACCATACCCCTGACAACGGCCGAGGAATTTAAAAACGGCCTGCATGCTTTCACCGAGGGCGAAGGTATCTTTGTAACGAAGCCCGGCGGCTTCCGCAAAATAGAGCACACTTTCCCCACCCGCAAGCGCGCAGACTATAATCCCTTGAACCGTAAAGACTACATGCTGCATATCCTGCACACCTACTAAGAACCAGCCAGCCAGCACACGCGCTGTTGTGATACTTCATACAGCGCGTGAACTGGCCGGTTGTTGCTTTTTCTTGTCTACATAGTGTATGGTGTAGCTATATTATGATCGAACTATATGTTGGGAAGGGGTGGTGAGCTATGTATGATCCATTACGCAAATATTCTTTTGATGAGTATTGGAGTATGGTTGAAAGCCTGCCAACACGGAAATTTGAGTATATCGATGGTGATATACGCATGATGACTGGCGGCTCGCTATCTCATGCGCAAATTGCTGCACGCATTGCTGGTATGCTTGATCGCGCATTGTTCAAGACCGATTGCAACGTCTACGGCTCAGATGCGGCCGTAGCATTGTCAGACAGTTGTATCTATTATCCCGATGCATCTGTATCCTGTGATCCATTCGATTGGACGCGCAAGAAAGCGTTAGAGGCGCCTACAGTCATTGTAGAGGTCCACTCGCCCTCGACTGAAAAGACTGATAGAGGTGAGAAACTGATCGCTTATCAGCAGTATCCGACCATCCAGGAAATTTTATTTGTGGACTCGCGTAAGCGTTTTGTAGAACATCATCATCGCATTGGTATCTCCACCTGGCAACACTCTATCTACACAAAAAATAGCGATAGTGTAGACCTCTCAAGTATTGAAGTAAGCTTCACACTCCAGGAAATTTACGCCAAAGTATACCTCGAACTAGAGGAAGAGCTCTAGAGCTACCCCTTGGTATTGCCCCCCACAACACATACCACCATTTATAGAGGATTTGAGCAAGATAGGAGAAGTTTTTTGCTTTACAAGACGGTAGAATATCTTGTATGCAGTTAAGCAGCGGATAAGTTAATGACTCTGGAAGCGAGCTGATCGTACGTGGGTTTTCCCACCCAGACCGGATCGCCAGTCATGATCATGTCGCAGATAAAATGCTTAGCATAAAAGAGAGGAGCCTTGCGGCCAATACTTTCAACGTAGGGAACGATTGGCGGCCGCTACACTCGCTCCATTGAGCGCGTCTCTCAACGTAACGGCAGGGCTTGTCCCTGCTCCAGTTCACGTACAACCTGTCCCTGAGACACGTGCTCGTTGTGAGGCCGAGTATGGCGAAACATGTCTGCCTCGGGCTTGTGCCTGCTTGTACGTGAACTGGAGCAGGGACAAGCCCTGCCGTTACGTTGAAAGTATTGAGCCTTTCCGCTCCCATGAAATCGTCAAGGATTGATAGTATGAAACTTCTGCTCACCTCTGGTGGCATCACCAATGACAGCATTCGTAACGCCCTGGTTGATCTGCTGGGCAAACCGATCGCCGAGTCCAGCGTCCTCTACATCCCTACGGCACTGCATGCCAACCCCAATGGTCCAACCATGATCGCCCGGCTGATCAGTGGAGATACCAACAGTGCTCCATTCCCGGATGGATACGTCTCTCTGTGCCACCTGGGGTGGAAGTCGTTAGGCGTGCTTGAGCTTACCGCGCTGCCCAGTATCGATAAAGAGCGTTGGGTCTCTCGGGTCCGGGAGACGGATGCCCTGCTGGTGGAAGGCGGCGACCCCCTGTATCTTTGCTACTGGATGCGGCAATCTGGACTGGCCGATCTCTTACCAGAACTTCCACGTGAGCTGGTCTATGTGGGGCTGAGCGCCGGAAGCATGGTGATGACTCCCAGCATCGGGGAGGACTTCGTCGGCTGGAGGCCGCCTACCGGTGGTGATACCACGCTGGGACTGGTTGATTTTGCCATATTTCCGCACCTCGATTACCCCTCTATGCCGGATAACTCCATGGCCAACGCGTTAAAGTGGGCCGCCAGCATGCCGGTGCCGTCATACTTGATGGACGATCAGACCGCCATCCAGGTAATTGACGGCAAAGTCAAAGTGATCTCCGAAGGCCAGTGGAAACGCTTTACGGCTTAGGTTCCAGGTTCAGGGAATGTTGCGGATTTTTCCCATTCGGCCCGCCAGGCGGGATTTGTCACGCACAAATAGCAGGATGTTCCAAAAATATATAGATATATAGATAGGAAATACGATGAGAAAAGTTATTGTACTCGAATTTATCACTCTTGATGGTGTCATACAGGCCGGAGGTGGGCCAGATGAAGATACCAGTGGTGGCTTCGCGTATGGCGGTTGGCAAAGCCCATATTCCGACGAGGTGCTTGGAGCCGTCATGAAGAAGCAGATGAGTCTGCCGTTTGATCTGTTGTTGGGGCGCAAGACCTTTGAGATCTGGGAACCCTACTGGCCGAAGAATGTCGACATATGGCCGGGCGCCAGTACAGCGACCAAATACGTCGCCTCGAATACCGTGACTTCTAGCGAATGGCAGCCCTCCGTGTTTTTAGGCGGAGACATTGCGGAAAAAGTCAGCCAGCTCAAGCAGCAGGAAGGTCCAGATTTGCACGTTTACGGCAGTGCAAATTTCGTTCAGACGCTGATGAAGCATGATCTGATCGATGAGTTCTGGCTCAAGATCTACCCGCTAACGTTGGGCACTGGAAAACGCTTGTTTGTCGATGGCACCATCCCAGCGTCGTTCAAGGTGAAGGAGAGCAAAGTCTCGCCAAATGGCATCATTATCGTGAATTACGAACGTGCCGGCGCGGTTACCACCGGCACGGTGTCAGGAAGCTGACATCCCTGAGGTCGCGCATCACGCGCGACTCATCAACCCATGTGAATGTTCCTGAGCATGGATATGTGGATAAAAGAGATGTATTGGGCCTCGCGTGCAATACATCTCATGATCAGGCCATTTCAGCATGTACTCAAGCGGCGCTGATAGAAGGCAACGATGAGCAGCGCCGTCAGCAGCGGGACGATACCGATCCAGGCCAGTTGCGTGATGGCAAAGGCGCGCAGGGCCAGTCCACCGACGGCGGCCCCACCGGCAATTCCCAGGTAGAGGGCGGAATTATTGAGGGCCAGGATCACATTGGCGTGCTCTGGCGCGATATTCAGTAAACGCTGCTGCTGCGGAATGAAAAGCAACGCGAAACTCATTCCCCAGAGGATAAACATGATTGCTCCACCAACGAATGTGGTCACGACCAGTGGCAGGAGCAGTTGCAGCACGATCAGCATAGCAAGAAAAACTATAATCAGGCGCTGTGGATTAAAGCGATCTGCCAGCAGGCTACTCAATCTATTGGCGCATACGATTCCCAGCCCGAAACAGGCTAGCAGCAGACTGACATCTCTAATCTGTAGCTGCTGCTGTATAAATGGAGCAACGTAAGCATACATACTATAGACACCAATATTCCACAGCAGGGCAGGCAAGAGGACAAGCATCACCCGGGGTTGCGCGATTGGCCGCAGGCGCTCTTGCAGGGAGAGCGGACTTGGGGGAGCTGATCTGGGCAGTCCACAGAGCAGCAGACAGAGAGACGCGATCCCGGCCAGGAGCGCGACCATGGCGAATGAGAGCCTCCAGCCAAGCCGCTCACCGATCCAGGTCCCCAGTGGCGCGCCCAGGACGGTGGCGATATTCAGGCCACTGACAACCAGGGCCAGCGCCTGGCCTCGCCTGGCGGGCGGTGCCAGTGACATGCCGGCGGCAAAGGCCAGCGGCGTATAGGTAGCGGCGAAACAGCCGGCCAGGATACGCGTAAGCAATAATATGGGAAACGAGGGCGCGAGCGCTGAAGCCAGATTGGCCAGACAGAGCAGGCCAGACGCGCCGATCAACACGCGGTTTGGCGCCCACCGACCACTCAGGGCCGCCAGCACGGGCGCACCCAGACCATAGGTCAACGAGAACACGGTAATTAACTGACCAACCAGTCCCTCGCTTACGCCTGTATCTTGCGCAATCACTGGCAGGACACCCGCTACAATAAAGGCGTCCGTGCCCAGAGCAAACATGCCCAGGGCCAGCAGGAGAATACGCGGATTCATGCGTGTGGGCGGCTCCTGCTCTACTACACTTGCGTGCATCTTTTTCGTTGGTATCATATAGAAATGCTTTCTTCCCGGTAAAGATATGATAGCTGCCATGTCATCGTGCAAACGTATGTGATTGCACTATATATCGGATCAGGCGCGTCCATCATACCAGCGCAGGCGTGGAGAGAGGAATAGCAGACACGAGGCGATATGCTATACTTTCTTAAAAAAAGAAAGGCAATATAGGAAATGGCTTTACAGTCTGAAAGGTCGCTTGATCCGACCGATTGGAAGATTTTGCGTGAGCTGCAGCAGGACGCCCGCCTCTCTTATAATGAACTCGGCAGGCGCGTGGGCTTATCATCTCCGGCGGCCGCTGAACGCGTACGCAAGCTGGAGGATGCCGGGATTATTATGAGTTATGGCGCACAGATAGATGTCGCCAAAGTTGGCCTCCCCTTGCTGGTCTTTATCCAATTACGTTGCGCACCCGATAGATGTCTGTTTAAAACCAGTAACGCCGGGAAATTCCCAGAGATCCTGGAGATGCATAAACTCAGTGGTAGCCACTGCGCCCTGCTCAAGGTCGCGCTTTCCTCAATGGAGCATCTAGAAGCCTTTAATGAGAGGCTAAGCGTTCATGGCGAGCAGATCACCAACGTGGCAACCTCCACTCTCTTCAGGCAACAGGTCATCGACTGGGAGGAACCGGGCATCAATCTTCGTCCCTCAATCCAACCCGGCTGGAATGAACGCTAGGCGACGCTTGCGCTGAACGCATGGTTTATCGCTCCGTTGCGGCAGTCGGGTGGTAAGCGCTTTTCTTCAAGAAACATCAATACCACCCATAAACCTTTTATGCATCAGCGAATGCCTACATATAGATATCACAGTCCTTAAGTGCCTCTGTGATCACAGCCGGCATTTCTTCCAGGGGATTATTATAGATCATCAGATGATGCAGGCTCGTGAGCTGGGCGAGTTCAAGCGGCAGGGTCGTCAGGAGATTGTTCATCAGGTTCAGGGTGTGCAATTGCTGCAAGGCGCCGATCTGGGCGGGCAGAACCTGAATGCGGTTGTTGGCGAGGACGAGTTCGTGCAGTTGGACAAGCTGGCCGATCGTGTCTGGTAGCTCGGTAAGCTGGTTGGATGAGAGGATCAGGTCTTCGATGTGGGTCCAGTTGCCGATGCTGGCGGGCAGCCCGGTGAGCCGGTTTTTGTGCAGGCGTAGCAGGCGTAACTCACTCCAGTGGCCGATTTCTGTGGGTAGCTGGCTCAGGCGGTTGTTCTGGGCATAGCATTTCTGCAACTGCTTCCAGCCTCCTACACCAGCAGGCAGGTTTTCAAGCAAGCTATCGTTGATCTGTATCTCCTGTAACTGCTGCCAGCCAGACACGGTTGGCGGCAACTGTCGCAGGTGGGTACGCGAAAGCTGTAGGCGCTGCAACTGCGTCCAGCCGCCAACGGCTGCTGGCAACTCTTCAAGAGGATTATAGGAGAGCGAAAGGATCTGCAGCTGGCTCCAGCCCGCGACTTCAGCCGGCAAGGTGGACAGACGGTTCCAGCGCAGGTCCAGGTCCTGGATGCTCTGCCACTGCTGAACTGTGCCTGGAAGACTGGTAATGTTACAATTCTCAAGGGACAGGTGACGCAGGCGCGACAATTGGCCGAGAGCCGTGGCCCATTCAGGGTCCTGGGACCATTCACCACCCTCGATTTTCAGGCCGCTAAAGGTGAGGATCTGTAATTGGGCCAGTTGCCCGATCTGATCTGGAAAACGACGCAGCGGACAGCCAGACAGATACAAGGAATGCAGGCGGGCCAGTTGTCCCAGGCTGACTGGCAGAGATTCGAGAGGATTAGCATTCAGGTTCAGCTCTTGTAGAGTGGCCAATCCGCCCATCTCTTCTGGCAAGCTGGCCAGACGATTGTTGTCCAGCAGGAGGCGTCGGAGTTGGGATAGCTGGCCGATCTGATCTGGCAGGATGTTGAGCTGGTTCTGACGTAGGTCGAGTTGCTCCAGGGCGCCAAGCTGGCCGATCTCGGCTGGTAGCATGGTCAGGGCGCATTCTTTGAGGGTGAGGAGACGTAGCTGACCGAGCTGACCGATGCCGGCTGGCAGCTGCTCCAGGCGACACTGGCCCACCGACAATTCTTCCAGCTGCGCCAGCTCCCAGAGCGTCTCCGGTAGCTGTGCCCACAGAGAATAACCGAACAGCGCCAGTGTGTGTAGGGCGGGTAATTGACTTAAAGAGGATGGTAGTACCGGCGCACTGGCACAGGCCAGGGACAGCTTCTCAAGCCGCTGTAGCCCACTCAGATCATCTGGCAAGGACACAGTTTCACGGCCCCATACCTGGAGCTCACGTAAATGCTGCAGCTGATTAAGCTCGTCCGGCAAGGAGACGCTATCACCTGTAAGTTGCAAAGAAGTCAGCTGCCGCAATTCATCAAAGCCCGCCACCACCTGCATGCCCCCCGCCTCCCATGCATAACGCCATTCCCGTTCCATTTCCAGCGCGCCACCCTCAATGGATCCGCCCAGTTGCCGCAGTAACGCGACCATAATTTCTTGATCATGCATAGATTCAATCATCCCTCGACCTCTTTCACCGCGAAAAATACATATAAAATATCAATATATAGATGCTTGCTTCATTGGTTAAATTTGATCATAACACCGCATTTTACCACCTGTGCTTAACACCCAATGGACTATAGGTATTTTGGGCATAGTCGATGCGCATCGCCATAGCGATCAGATAAATCCATGACTTTACCGCTTTTATATAGAGGTAGGAGATAATACCATTCAGTATTTTATTGCATCTTAAGCTTTTTTTACGCAAAGGTCGATTTTCTCTTGAGAAATGGAGTGGAGCGCAATGTCCAACGAGCAACCAGGCCCGTCTCCATTTGAGACGCGATGGGCGCAAGCAATGGATCCAGAGACGCTGCCAGCGCTACTGGAAACGCTGAGCAAAGATCAAGCATGCGAGATACGCTGCTGTGTCACGCTGAATTCAAACACACCACTTGACTGCTTACTTCTACTAGCCAGAGAATTTCCTGCTGATTTCCTACATAATCCACTCATCGCGCTCCTTGAGCTGGCACAACCACATTTTTTCCAGTATATCGATGCCGAGACATGGCTACATTTACTCAAACTCAGGTATGTCCCGCAGCATTGGATAGACTGGATTATCAGCTCGTTTGCCGCGCTAGAGCGTGAGGATGGCCGGATTGCGATGTGGAGCACGCATGCATGGGGGCCTGGAAAAATCATGAAGGGATACACAGTATTAGAAGCGGCTCTTTTACATGGAGCGTCCGATGCAGCGACCGCAGATACCTTGCGCTTGCAAGCAGCAGATCTACTGATTCGTGAATGGACCATCGATTGGGTGGATATGCTCTACACGGTACTTGAGATAGCAGACCGCCTACCTCCTGGCTGGCTGACGCAACTTGCCTTGCACCCCGATGAGCGTTTAAGAACCGCAGTGGCGGCCAATCCCAACACGTCTGCCGCTACGCTCCTGTCGCTCTCAAACGATGCCACCACAAGTGTTCTCTATGCGGTTGCCGGCCATCCCAACACTCCTGTGGATGTTATCAGTCGGCTCGCCAGCCACAGTAATCACAGCATACGCGCCCATATCGCCGAGCGTCATGACATTACAGAAAAGATCATCACGCAACTGACGCTTGATCCCGAGAGCTATGTGCGCAGTACCCTGGCGCGCAATCCAGCCACCCCAGAAAAAATCCTGGCGCGCCTGGCTACTGATCCCGAAACACCCGTGAGACTCATGGCGGCCAGGCATCCACAGTGTCCCCAACACCTCTTGCAACAACTGGTCACCGATCCCGAAGAAGCGGTAAGAGTGGCCGTGGCCCAGAATCCCATCACACCTGCTGAGCTCATCCTACACATGGTCACCGATCCATCATTACAGGTACGCTGCATCATAGGACAAAATGCCTGGACGCCCACGGAGACCTTAGCACGCTTGCTTGCGCAGCCTGACACGACTATCCAGCAAGCAAGCGTCTGGCATCCTGCCCTAACCCGCTCTATGGTTTCAGAGGCTCAATCAGCACTGGCAGGTGTTCCTTGCCGCCTCGCCCCATTGGTTTGAACGCTTTATCCTGGCCAGCCATACAGACACCTCAACCACCATCCTTGAGCAGTTAAGCAACGACGGCAATCGAGCTGTTAGCGCTCTCGCCCACTGGCAACTAACACACGAAGAGAGGCCTTTCCCCGGTTGAAATGAGGTAGATGATGACGACCCAGGGCACATATATGTCCTTTTCTCATCATTGCGCCAGCACGACCAACAAATGTGCTACACTATTTTTGTATTCAAATGTTGGGAGAATATGATGATGAAACATTCTACTCGGACCCTTTTTCCGGAGTTGCCGCGACCACTGATTTTTGCGCATCAGGGCGGTGAGTTGCTGGCCCCCACAAATACACTGGCCGCCTGCGCGGTCGCGGATGCCATTGGAGGCGTAGATTTTCTGGATATCGATGTCCACATGTCCCGTGATGGGCAACTGGTGGGTATCCACGATGCGACGGTGGATCGCACCACCAACGGCCAGGGCCGCGTCGATAGCTATACGTTGGCAGAGTTGCAGCAATTGGATGCTGGCTATCATTTTCAGGATCTTCAGGGGGCCTACAGCTATCGTGGCCGGGGCGTGACGATTCCCGCCCTGGATGAGATATTCCAGGCCTATGCCTCAAAATATTATCTACATTTTGAGATCAAGGATGCCTATCCAAAGTCCGGCCCATCCCAGATCGAAGAAAAGCTCTGGACACTGATCCAGCGTTACGGAGCAGAGAAGCGCGTGATCGTGTCATCATTTATCCAGGATGTCGTGACACGTTTCCAGACAGTAAGTGCGGGCCGTGTCGCCACCGGAGCGGGCCGGTCCGAAGTCGCCGCCTTTGTCCTGGCCCACAAAGCCCGCCTGCCCTGGCTCTATCGACGCCGCTCCACCATCCTCGCCATCCCTGACCGCAATAGCGGCGTCAATCTCCAGGATCCCCACCTGATCGACGGCGCCCACCGCCACGGCATGGACCTCTACTACTGGACCATCGATGAGCCCGCGCAGATGCGCCAACTCATCAACATCGGCGCAGACGGTCTCTTCACCAACCGCCCCGACCTGCTCAAAACCGTCCTCCAAGAAATGCACCTGCGCTAATGCGCAACAGGAAGCCTGAGCATACGCAGAGTGGGCATATCAAGCCAGCCGGGCGTACGTCAAGTGGCGCCACACGCAAGGCCGGCATGCGGCTTGATCAACGGCGATATGTGCATAAAAGACCTCGCATGCCTGTGGCGCCTACACGAATCATGTTTCTTCAACCTTGATCGCTCCGGAATGTTTTGGTAGGCGATCAGGGGATGTTGCCTCACACACGTTCCAACATGATTAGGCAACATCCACCGTGATTCGTGTAGGCGCCACAGCACTGCGAGCCGTTCTCGTACGTTCGCCCACACAAACCCAGCAGTGCAGCCTTGCGTGTGGCGCCACTCCACGTACGCAACGTTGGCTAGAGGCGCCCCATATCACGGCGTACGCTCGTCTGGCACCACACGTTGAGCCAACCACGGCTAACGCGCACCAATACAGCTACTTTTGGTCCACGGCGGGCACGATGAAGTCTGGTATCAGGGCGCGAATCTTATTGTGTTGTTCTCGATCGATTTTGGCTTGCTCGGTAGATGCCGTCGCGACAATAAGTAGATCGAGTTGTGGAATGGCGTAGATGTATTTGCCGCCATAGCCAGAGGCGAAGAATGCGTGCATGCCGCGCACCTGCTCGATCCACCAGAGATAGCCATAGTTCGCGTTGACGGGAGGTCCACCCGCGCTCTGCTGGCGCGTGGAGGCCGCGATATACTCCTGTGGAATCACCTGTACGCCATCCCATTGACCCTGGTTGAGATAGAGGAAGCCGAGCTTCGCCATCTCGCGGGCAGTAAAATGTGCCCCAAAGCTCCCAGTATTGGTGTTCTGCAGGGTGACTTTCCAGGGATAGCCATCCTGCTCATCCCATA
Organism: Dictyobacter alpinus; assembly: GCF_003967575.1. Taxonomy (NCBI): domain Bacteria; kingdom Bacillati; phylum Chloroflexota; class Ktedonobacteria; order Ktedonobacterales; family Dictyobacteraceae; genus Dictyobacter; species Dictyobacter alpinus. The sequence goes on along the minus strand of NZ_BIFT01000001.1, from coordinate 5,326,832 downwards.
ATGCGTCTCCATGCCAGGTATGGGGACCGGTTCCCTCTTGCTTCCAGGCAAAACGTACGTCTTGATCGCGCCAGATACCAAGCGTCTTGAAGAGCGTCTGCTCCGCGAAGGCCGCCGCCTTCATGCCTGTGACTCGCGTCAAAATGCCCGAGATGATATCAACACTCAGGTTATCATAGAAGAAGCGCTCGCCCGGTTGCTCAACCATCGGTCGCTGTACCGAGGTCAGGACAGGATTACGCCAGAACTCAAAAGGATACTCCTCGCTAAAGCCGGTCTGGAAGCTGAGCAGATGATGCAAGGTGATGGCCTGTTTGCGCGTATCCTGTTCCTGCTTGGCGATCTCTGGAAAGAAGTCCAGCATATGTTGCTCAACGCTACGCAGTTTTCCCTGCGCCAGCGCAACTCCGACCAGGGCCGAGATAAAGCTCTTGGTGGCCGAACTGATCGAGTTGAGGCTATGCCGATGAAAACCTTGATAGTAACGCTCAAAGGCGAGCTGCCCATGGCGCACAATCAAGAGTCCCTGTAATCCGGGCAATTGCTCATCTATGTATGCCTGCATAGGTGTAAGCGATGCTTGCTGCAAGCCAACCGCCTCTGGCTCACATGTTTGCCAATCGGTTGTCGGCCAATAGGTTCGTTGTGGAATCGAGTTTGACATAAATACACATCTCCAATACAGAAAAACTCTTATCGTATTGTAACACTTTATGTAAATTTCCAGTGTCTCGTCGCACAAGGCAGCGTCTCGCACGTTTGTATCCTTGCCCTCCCATGGGGGATACAGCCCGGTTTGTGATATATTCAGTGGGAACACCTTACTCATCGGGCGGCTGTGATAGATTCAACTGAAAGGGGAAAGAATGACGCAGAATAATCGTTTGCGCCAGTTACGCATCGCAAAGAACTGGCGTCAACATGATCTGGCTGAACAGTTGGGCACTTCAGTTCTCACCATTCACCGCTGGGAACGAGGTGTCCAGCACCCCGGCGCCTTTTATCGTGCGAAACTCTGTGCTATTTTTGTGTTAGCGTGCAAGAACTTGGTTTGGGTGAAGATGTATCTTCATCATCACTTGCCCGTCGTGGTCAGCAAGCGACGGGATATCCAGAATCCGTGGCGACAACCTGGTCGCTCTCCTTTGCGCATATCGAGCAAAACAATCCGGCAGCTGCGGATTTGTTGCAGCTCTGCGCTTTTATGGCCCCGGATCATATTCCAGAAGAGTTGTTTACCGATGCTGCTGCCTATTGGCCAATGCCGTTGCGGGAAGCCGTGGCCGATCGTTTGCGCTTCAACCAGATGATTAGCGAATTGCTGAGCTTCTCCCTGGTCAAGCGGCTCTCAGAGGATCGCCTATTGAGTATTCATCGCCTGGTGCAGGTGGTGCAATTGGAACGCATGCCTGAGCAAAAACGGCGCCAATGGTCGGAGAGCCTGGTCGGTGCCGTGGATGCGATATTCCCTCGCAATCCAACAGATCCCGTTGTAGCCTGGCCCCTTTGTCGGCGCTATTTAGAGCAGGCGCAGGCGTGTGATATCCTGATCCAGGAACATGAACTTGTGTTGCCAGAAGCGGCTGCGTTGCTTGACCGTACAGCGACCTACCTGCGAGAACACGCGCTCTACCCGCTCGCTGAACCACTGTATCAGCGGGCGCTCCATATTAATGAGCAGCAAGGGGCGGGTGAGAACGTACAGACAGCTGATATTCTTACCAATCTGGCTGTACTCTATCTAGAGCAAGCAAAGTACAAGGAGGCCGAAGCACTCTATCGGCATGTGCTGCAGATTCGCGAACAGTAGCTGGGGGATGAGCATCCCGATGTAGCGATAACCCTCACAAAATTGGCTATCCTCTATCAGGAACAGGCAAAATATGCCGAGGCCAGATCGCACTTCCAGCGGGCACTACGCATTTGGGATCAACAGGCTGAGCCTGACTATCACCATATGTTGCATACTCTGCTAGTATTGGGGGCTGTAAATTACGAACAAGGACAGTATACACAGGCTGAACAGCTCTACAAACGGGCATGGCATATCCGCGAGCAGCAGTTTGGCGCTGAGCACCCCGACGTGGCGCTTGTATTGTATGCATTGTCGTGGGTGTATGGTCGACAAGGAAGATACGCGGAGGCGGAGGCGCTTTACCAGCGAGCACTGCGCATCTGGGAACAACACCCGAGTACTGACTATAGGATAACCTATGCGTTGACAGGACCGGCACATCTGTATCGCGATCAGGGAATGTATGCAGAGGCTGAGTCGCTCTACCAACGCACTATCGATATGCAGGAACAGCAGTTGGGACCTGACCATCCAGATCTCGTTGCTGCGCTCACAGGATTGGCAACTCTCTATCAGAAAGAGGGAAAGTATGAGGCGGCGGCGGCGCTGTACCAGCGAGCACGCTCCATAATAGAGCAACATTTGGGAATGGAGCATCATGATCTGGCGAACTTGCTCTATTATGTTGCTGACCTGCAACAAGCGCAAGGCCTGATCCGAGAGGCCGCCGACACATTCCAATCCGCGCTTACGCTTCGTGAGAAGGCGCTCGGATACGAACACCCGTTGGCCGCTGAAACTCGCGGTCGCTTGCAGACAGTCCTGACTTTGTTGAAGTAGACAATGCTTATGTAGCAGCATTTTTTGCAGGCATCGATTGGGCTGACAATAGCCTATGAGTATTGAAGTACCCTACATCAAGCTATAAAATGGTAGCGATACGTATCTATTATATATAATCTTTATTCTAAAAAGAAAGGCAGGGGAGTCATGGAGACCGTGAAACACGATGTATCGCGCAGCGGTACGTTGTCTGAGCCAACGGGCGAGCTTCCCCGGCTACGCTGGACCCGTCTTGTGGCGATCAGTATTTTCGCGCTGGCCCTGAATTTTCAGTGGGCGGCCCTGGGTACGATTGTGTTGCCAAGCCAGATCGTGAAGATGGTAGGTGATCTGGACAAGGGGTCGGCCCTGGCTTTTGTGCTGATTCCTGGCGCATTTGTCTCGCTCTTTGCGAATCCACTCTTTGGTTGGCTCAGTGACCGCACGCATGGCCGATTGGCGGTCTGGGGCCGGCGTCGACCATATATATTTCTTGGGACCGTGGGGAGCGTGGCCTCTCTTATCTGGATGGCGACGGCACGCGATGTGCTGTCTCTGGCGATAGCCTATGCGCTGACCCAGTTTGTCAGTAATGCGGCCCAGTCGCCTTTCCATGCCCTTTTGCCCGATATTGTACCACCACAACAGCGCGGCCTGACCTCTGGCGTCATCGGCATCCTGGTCATCATCGGCAATATCGGCGGAGTCCTGCTGGCAGGCCATTTTATCGATGCATCTCTGCCACTGCCCGCATATACACAGGGGCTCTGGCTAACCTATGGTATCATTATCGTGATCCTGGTAATCTTTATGATTATCACCCTGTTCTGGGTGCATGAAATTCCTGGCCCTGTCCAGAGCCAGACACGTGAGCGGCGTCCACTGTCCTACTGGCTACGGCAGCCAGCGACCCGCACGATTGCGTCGGTGCTGGCTACTACAGTGTTGGCCTGGGGCATCATCACGCTATGGAATATCTGGCAGATTGGTGGTATCGACATCGATAGCAACTTCGAGCAGGTCCTGATCGAGGTCATCGTCACCATCGGCATCCTGCGCCTCTTTGATTTTCGGCCACGGCGCGATCCCGATTTCGCCTGGGTGCTGGCGACACGCCTGATCATGATGCTCGGCATCAACATCATCCAATCCTTCCTGCAATATTATATGCGTGACGTCGTCAAAGTCGCGCATCCGGAGCAAGCCACCACCAATTTCCTGATCATCGTCTCGCTGACCAGCATCGTCAGTGCCTTTGGTGCTGGCTGGTTCTCAGACCACTTTGGCCGTAAGCGCATTGTCTATATCGCGGGCGGCCTGATGACGGTTGTCGGCTTAGTCTTCGTGATCACGCATCAACTCCCCCTCCTGATCGCCGCCGGAGCCATCTTCGGGCTGGGATATGGAGCCTATCAAAGCGTCGACTGGGCGCTGGTCGCCGACACCCTGCCCTCCAAAAGCAACTACGCCCGCGACATGGGAGTCTGGAACGTCGCCCTCTCCCTCTCGCAGGTCGTTGCCCCCATCATCGGAGGCCCCCTTCTCGACACCTTTTCCCACGCCGGCCGGCCCGTGTTAGGTTATCAGGTCCTTTTCAGCATCTCAATCATCTTCTGCCTGCTCGGCACCGTCACCGTCCGCTTCATCCGTGGCGTCAAAAATTGAAAGGCTCCCAGCGTAACGGCAGGTCTTGCCCCTGCTACCATTACATGTACGAAATGTAGCTTAAACATGTTTAGTATCAATACGAGCACGGCTCCTGATCGTACATGCTACAAGGGCAGGCGCGAGGGCCAATACCTTTCGGTTAGCCCAGCTCCATGGTGTGGGGTCGTGTACGTCGCGTAGGGGTATGAGCCAGCCGATCGTACGTGGAGTGGGCGCCACACGCAAGGCCGCACTGCTGGGTTTGCGTGGGCCGAGGTGCGAGAACGACTCGCAGTGCTGTGGCGCCTACACCAATCACGGTGGATGCTGCCTGATCATGTTGGAACGTGTGTGAGGCAATATCCCCTGATCGCCCACCAAAACATTCCGGAGCGATCAAGGTTGAAGAAACAAGATTGGTGTAGGCGCCACAGGCATGCGAGATCTTTTCTGCACGCATCGCCGTTGATCAAGCCGCATGCCGGCCTTGCGTGTGGCGCCCACGCGACGTACGTCACGCCGTCTCATACCCCCACGCGACGTACGTCACGCTGGCTTCTACCCCCTCTCGACGTACGTCACGCTGGCATCTCACGTCTTCTCCTCGATGGACGATGCGCTGCTTTTCACACTGTTTTCGTGGCCCCTAACGTGCTAAACCGAAAGGTATTGGGCACAAGGGCATGCCAATTTGACAAGGATCGGGGAAAAATCTATAGTAGAGATTATCTATAGGCTATTTATCATATTGAAGGGCGCGTATTGCATGGATGCTCGGACTATCACAGATCTGGTTGGTAATATTATCGGGGCACTTTTCGTGGCGTGCATAATCGTCGTAACTGTGATGCAGGAGACTGGCTACATATTGATACGTCTGAAGCTCTATCGTTGGGCAACTACCTATTACACTTCACTTATTTGGCTGGTACCGTGGAGCGAGGCGCTGTATATCAATCGGGCCTGGGCCCGGCTCTGTCTGGCCGAATTCGATGAGGCGATTGAGGATTGTGATCAGGCCCTCAAGATTAACCTTGAGGCCGCTATGGCTTATAATAATCGCTCGGCCGCCCAGCTGGGACTTCAGCACTATCCGGAAGCGTTACAAGATGCAAACCAGGCAATCCTCATGGATAATAAGCTTGGGAGCGCCTATTATAATCGCGCCTATGCGCTGGTAAAGCTCGGTAACTATGCGGCGGCCCTGAAAGATTATGACCGGGCCATCGAGCAACGTCCAAGGCTCTATAACCAATACTATATGCGCGGCAACTGCCATCTCTATCTCCAACATTATCTTGAAGCGATGGCTGATTACAATAAAGCCATAGAACTTGATCCCAGCGCGCAAAACGTCTATCATAGTCGCGGTATCCTCTTTATGATTTATGACGACTATCAGCAAGGATTGGCTGATCTGGAGAAAAGTTGCGAGCTCGCGCCATACGAATTATTTCATCCACTGGTCCTGCAATGGTGCCAGCTCTGCCTGCATCCACAGCTGAACAATGAGGTACGCGCACGCTTTGCGGCCCTGGCTCCACTTGTGGATGGCCATAATGCCTGGCACCTGTATCAAGGGATGAGCTTGTGGTTTGAGGGAACTTATGCCGATGCACTCTCGCAGTTTGAGCTCTATATTGCTGCCGACCACAGAGGTAGCGAAACTGGTTACTTCTGGTCTGGTATGGCGCTGGCCGCCCAGGGTCACTACGAAGAGGCCCGGAGAGTCATCGATTATGCCCTCAAGCACAACCTCCCTCGCTTCTTCCTTCAAACGCTTGCGCTCCTACCATCCAAGCACAGCGGATTCGCCGACCGTTATCTGTAATTCGACCTACACGGCCAGCTTCTTTGCTCTACGATAGAGGAATTCAGGCAGGATCCAGGGTTTTGGCCATATGGAGGTCGGTGATGATATAACCGAGCTTTTTGTACATTTCCAGGGCACCACTATTAGCACCGAAGACGTGAAGTGAGATCGATTTAATACTGAGCTCGTGTACCTTTTTTTCCATTTCCTTGAATGCCTGGGAGCCGTAGCCGTGGCGCTGGTGGGCATCCTGAATACGAACGTCATAGACAAATGCATATGGCGTGCGCATCGGCCTCTCTTCGATCGCGAACCAGAGGATACCGACCGCCTGCTGCTGCTCGGCCTCAACGATAGTAAATAAATAGTGTTTTGGCGTCTCTACTCCCTGCGGCAACAACTCGCCATATTGCTGACGCGAGAGCTCTAAGGCCTGCTCCTCCGTCATTATAGTGCTATTAGCTGCGATATCTTGTGCATAATCCCGGATCGCTGGCTCCAGATATGCTTGAAATTCTACTTCAGTCATAGGCCGTAATATAACCATAGCTCTATCTACTCCCTCATTACTGTTATCCACTAACATTACGGCACCTATTATACTACTTATGGCGAATTTGAAGAAAGCGCTAATTCTGCGTATCCTTATATGTGCTTTCCTATTGTATTATTATTATATATTTGCTATCTATGTATTGCAGAAAGAAATAGTGATGCTACGCCGCTACTATCTTGCATCCTTGTTATTGGTATTACTTTATTTGGGGATCGCCACACCAACCTCGGCGGCTTCCCAGGATCAGCCGAAAGACTATCGTGCCAGCGCCTTCAATCAGGATATTGTGGTGCAGAAAGATGGCTCGCTACTGGTCACTGAACAGATCACCATTCGCTTTACCGGCGGTCCATTTACCACCTTCACCCGCGCGTTCACGGATAATCCCGCTGCAATCGATACATTGCAGCAGGTCGGCATGGATCATCAGGATGGTGGGGAGCCGGCTGATACTATTGAGGTCAGCCATACACGCCGGTCGGTGGGCGTGACCTGGACATTTCGGCCGCTCTCAAATGTCAGCCAGAAGTTCTTGTTGAGTTACCGTGTCTCTGGCGCGGTCCAGCAAATGAGTGATAGCGACCTGCTCCAATGGATCGCTGTACCAACCGAGCATCCATACCGTATCGATTCCGCGATCGTCCACATTCACTATCCGGATCAGGCACGCCTCCTGTCGACGCCACAGGAGATGCAGGGCAGGAAGACGCAGATTACGCCGGGGTCCCACGAAACGATCTTTGTGGGCAAGGATCTGGCACCCAATGAATATACGCAATTCCAGCTCTTATTTGCGCCCGGCAGCGTGATCCCCCAGGACCCCTGGCTGCTACAGCAGCGCCACCTGCTGCCCTATTTGATTGTGCCATGTCTACTCGGCGGCATGCTACTCTTCGCCATAGGCTGGTGGCTCCTGGCGCTCCGGGCCCGCAAATATCGGCGTCCATTGCCAGCCGGGTCCCAGCCCTGGACTAGTGTCAAGGCGCCTCCGGACAAGCTTTCACCCGCCATGGCTGGCATCCTCGCGCGCAATATGCCCGATGGCTCCCTCTGGAACCAGTTTTTGGCCACCGTTTTCGATCTCACCAATCGCCATATCCTGACCTTCCAGGAAACAGAACATGCCTATAGCTGGCAAAAAGAGCCGGACAGGCAGTACTGGCTGGAACTACTCTCTCAGCCAGATGATCTCCTGCCACACGAGCAGGCGCTCCTGAAGGTCCTCTTCAAAAGCTCGAAGCAGGCCTCGGAGACCAGGATCAAGGTCCATAATATTCGTGGTCGCTACAATATGCATAAATTGCAATTCGATAACGTGCTCCAGCAGATGATCCAGCAAGAGAACTGGTTTGATCCACAGCGCCGCCAGCAACGCCATTTCTATGCCTATAGCACCGCCACCCTGATAATCCTGGGCGGTATCGGCATCATACTCACCATCATACTCATGGCACGCATCACCCCCTACTACGGCTGTCTCTTCCTGCTCGACGGCCCCATACTGACCCTGGCACTGGTAGCCGGAACCTACTATAGCAAGCATAGCCTGGTCCAGGACAAATACTGGCCGCTCGCCTGGGAGTGGCAACAGTTTTCAGCCTATCTGCGCCAGGTCAGTTCTGCCGGCGCCATACTCACCAACAACCAGGCCGCGCAGATCGACGGCTATCTCCCCTATGCCGCCAGCTTTGGCCTGGCCCAGTCCTGGCTTGCGCATTTCTATGAGCCCACCAAAAATAGCCTCCCCGACTGGTTCTCCACCCAGATCCACGACCCCCAACAACAACACAGCGCCTTCATGAACATGCTCTATAACAGCCAGCTCATCCCCACACCCAAAAAACGTACCACCACAAACCCATACGCCCCATAAAAATGAAATGAGTGGTAGCGGCAGCCCTGGTGGCTGCGAACGTCCCTTTACGAGCGGAGCCAGTAAGCACCATGAGCACACCTACCCACCCGCCTCCCTTGACGGAAACGTTCGCCCACGTACCCCTGCTTCTATGATCTCAAGGGTACGTGGTCGGAGGGTATCATAGGGCGAGACGTGATGGCAGGTGAACTCGTGGTGTGAGCGGCTTTGCTCGTAAAGGGACGTTCGCAGCCACCAGGGCTGCCGCTACCGCTCGTGTTATTCTATTTTGTCTTTTCCTGTGGCAGCTGGCTTCATACATAGGGCATGGAGCCAGCTGCTATCTTGCAACAATGCGAGATATTATGCGTAATGATTAAATAATGTACTTAAAACTATTTTAAATCATGGAGAGAATAACATGGATGTAGTGAATCAAGAGCTGGCTCAGGTCGTCAAAGACACATTACAAGAAATTACTAAGGATGTTGTGCAAGGTACAGCCGCATTGAACCGTCAACCATTTGTAGTCTCGCATCATGTAGAGGTCGCATTAGCAGATGATGTTGCCACGCTAAAGGCTTCCCAAATACAGGAAACTACATTAGCAACGACGGCCCGCGCGTTATTCAACATCTGGAAGGAGCGCCGGCACAATGAGTTCCTGAGCAAAGGTGAAAATGTAGCCATGTTGATTGAAGAGATTATCCGCATGGGACGAGATGGTCATCTGCAATCTGAGGCTACCACAAAAAGCAGCTATACGCACGAACAGCGGGAACAGGTCATCGCCAATGTGCAATTCCTGGCAAACTTTTACGTGGTGGATACATCAACCCTTACCTATCATGATCAAAACCGGACAATAGCCTTCAATGGTCCATATCTCCACGTGAGCGTAGTTAACAAGGTCCCCGCTAACGAGATCGTTGGTTTCTATATCCAGCTAGCTCCGTGGGTTTCTACTTATAGAGCAGCACTTCAGCAAGAGACAAGTAAAATGTGAGATAGCTAATCGTTTCGTGTTGTCTGCTTGTCTAGCGTGGTAAGCCAAGCGAACCATACAGCACGCCGGCTGATCACACCATCCTATATGAAATATGGGAGAGTCTGGCTCTCCCATGTTTCGTTCTGACCTTTATGCTCTGTCGCTAGCTTTGCATGCGTTCAAAGGTTACTGGCAGGTGACGGGGGCCGCGCAGGACGGCGTTGGGGCGGTATGGTGGTGGATCTACCTTCAGGCGCGGCTGCACGAGGCGGTGGAAGAGCGCGGTCAGAGCTATCTGGGCCTCGATACGTGCCAGGGGCGCGCCAACACAGTAGTGGACGGCTCCGCCGAAGCCAAAGTGCTGGTTGTCGGGTCGATCTGGATCAAAGTGATCTGGATTGACGAACTGCTGGGGATCACGATTGCCTGAGCCGAAGATCAGGCGAATACCGGCCCCTTTGGGAATGGTGGTGCCGGCGATCTCGATGTCGGCGAGCGCGTAGCGCTGAGCAAACTGTACCGGCGGCTCGTAGCGCAGGACCTCTTCGACGACGCGGATGATGCGCTCCGGCTGCTCATGTAGACGCGCGAGTTCCTCGGGATTACGTAGCAGGGTCAGGCTGCTATTGGTGATCAGGTTGACGGTCGTCTCATGTCCGGCGATGAGGAGCAGGACCAGCGTTGTGATCAGGTTGGCATCGTCCATACGGCCCTCGGGATCGTTGTTGACCGCCAGGGCTGAGATCAGGTCATCCTCAGGATGCTCACGCCGCTTCTGGACCAGATCAAGCATGTAGGGCGTGATCTCCTGTCTGGCGCGTAGTGCCTCGGCCTCCATATCTTCGCCGGGCTCGGGGTCCAGGCTGTGCGCCAGGATATCGGCCCACTCGTGGAAGCGGCCCTCATCTTCGCGTGGTACACCCAGCATTTCACAGATCACGGTCACGGGCAGGGGATAGGCCAGATCATCAACGACATCCAGTTCCTGGGAGTCGCGCCGGGCATCCAGCAGTTCGTTGACGATCCCGACGATCCGGTTGTGCATCGCGTTGACCCGTTCCGGCGTAAACTGGTGCATTACCAGGGCGCGCAGGTGGTCGTGCTCGGGCGGATCCAGGAACAGAAATGGTGGCGTGGGCGAGACGCCGCGTGCCCCCACGGACACCTCACTCTTGCGCTGATCCTTGCCCGCGCGCGGATCATGCAGGAGCGCGGCGATCTCTGGATAGGTGCTCACAGCATAAAAACCATCGTCCAGACGCGCCACCGGCGTGGCACGTAGGCGCTCATAGAGCGGATAGGGATTGGCCCGATTGGCGGGGTCCATGACCTGCGCGAACAGCTCCGTAGAATTACTTGCTACTTGACTCATATATCAAAACCTTTCGATTGATCGATGCAAAAATCACCGGACCACGTATGCAATCCGGTGCTCCACTTAGATTGAAGTGGGACCGGATGGGACGCGTGGATCGGATGAGCCATTCATGTCGGGTCCACCAGCAGGTTGCGGCGGTGTTCCGGGGCCAGGTCCGGTTGAGGTGGCGACCGGACTATGCGTTGACTGACCGGGAGCCGGGAAACCGGATGGCCTGACCTGCAGTTCCTCTGGTCCATCGGGCGCGTTCAGGCGTGGGGGAAATGCTGCACGCTCCTGGATCATCTCCGCGTAGATACCAAGTGAGCGCGGCATATTCACCGCGACGGCAGCCACGAGGCGTCCTTTCAGTCCATAGGCCGCTACGAAACGACGGCGCTCAACCGCGCCCTGCGTCACCACGATCTGATCGGCTACGGTCGGCAGGCCAACGGCTTTGATGTTGAGGCCAAACTGATTGGACCAGAAGGTGGGCAGGGGCCGGTGTGGCTTGCGTTGAGCTGGCTCACAGAGCATATTGTGGGCCGCCGTCTCGGCCTGCTCTACGGCGTTGCCCCAGTGCTCTACGGCCAACAACTGACCATCATAGAGTGGATGCGGCCAGCGTGCCACGTCGCCCGCGACAAAGATATCATCCAGCACAATGCCATTGGCATCGAAGGCGCGACAGGCACCATCGCAGACCACGCCACGCGCGTCCACGGCCAGTCCCGAGGAGAGCAACCATTCAACATTGCGGACCGCACCCAGCGCCACAACCGCTACATCGATCTCCAGCGCATCGCCATCCGAGAGGTGCGCCCGGCGCAGGTGTCCGTTGGCATCCCCTTCCAGGGCCAGTACGGTAACATTACAACGCAGATCAACACCGTTCGCACGCTGAAAACGCGCCGCCACCATCCCGGCTGCACCACCGAGCGCACCAGCCAGAGGGGCCGCACTACGCTCCGCCACCGTCACGGGGAGTCCCAGTTCACGACAGACCGAGGCGACCTCCGAGCCGGTGAAGCCCGCGCCAATGACCAGCACCCGTTTAGGATTGGCCGCCAGCACCTCGCGCAGGCGTTGCCCATCGTCTAGCGTACGAATACTGAAGACGCCATCCAGGGCCATCTGCTCCGCGTCGGGCCAGGGCCGCGCCCGTGTACCTGTCGTAATCAATAGACGATCAAATGGGATACGCCGACCGTCGGCCAGTTCGACAACATGCTCCGACAGATTCAGATTGGTCGCGGCTACCCCCAGCAGCCATTCTGCCTGAATATCACGCATCTGCGGGAGATAGGTATGCGATACCGGGAGCCAGCCACTCAATACGGTTTTGGAGAGCGGGGGACGATCATATGGTGCATATGGCTCGTCGCCGATCAAGGTCAATTGCCCCTTGAAGCCCTGATCACGCAGAGCCTCGGCCGCACGTAGACCCGCCAGGGACGCCCCCACAATCACGATGCGTCCATCAGTCCCAGCTTGTCTGCCTGTATTCATGAGGCCGACTCCTTCTGTGTATCGGGACGTGGCCCATCCTGCCTCTTCACCATGGGTAGCGGCTCACTGGCCCGACCAATATGGATCGCCTGCACCGGACAGGCTGCGGCGGCGCGCTCGACCTGCTCACGCAGAGCATCGTCGGGCGCATAGTCATATTCCAATGATTCGTCGCCATGCAGCCGGAAGATCGTCGGCGCCGCATAGACGCACTGACCATAGCTCTGGCACTTGTTCAAGTCAACGACAATTCTCATCACAATAACTCCTTTAAGTCACGCTTACAGTCTCAGGCTCTATCTTTCTCATGCCTCCTCTACAGCATAGCCCTGAAGCAAAGTATCTGGATAGAACCGGTTGCAACGGCAAAAAAAGAGAGAAGTGGGGGCTGTGCTCCCCACACCCCCACTTCTCCTCCTCCTCACCACCACAGATGGCAAAAACGTCAGCCATATCTTGACAGAGAGTTAATTAGTAGACATACTGTCTAGATAGAAACTATACTCGTGGAAGCGAGGCGCTGTCAAGAAAAAAAGCGCTCCGGCGCACGTTCCTGGACACCCTTTGTGTATTAATAGACAGCTGTCTCAAAAAGAAGGAGATGCAGATGGAGGATCGTCGTGTCCAGCGCACGCGCAAGCTACTGGAGCAAGCATTGTTAGAGCTTATCGCCGAACAGGATTACGATAGTATTACCGTGCGGCAAATCACCGACCGGGCCAATATGGGGCGGGCCACCTTCTATCTGCACTTCACAGATAAAGAGCACCTGCTGCTCACCACGGTCCAGGTCCTGCAGAAGGATCTCGCGCAGCGCCTGCAGCCGCTCAATCGGCAGGATCTATTAAGTGAGGAAAATATGCTGGGCGAGAAGATCTTTCAGCATGTCGCTCACTACCAGGACCTCTACCGGGTACTCCTGGGCGAACGCGGGGCCGCAGTCGTACGCCAGCGTCTGATGGAAGCAATGACACAAGCGGCCGAACACTATGTGGTCCACGCCCTGCTCGAAATTACGCCCGAGCCAGCGATCCCGACGAGCTTTCTCGCCTCCTTCTTGAGCAGCACCACCTATACTGCGATCAAGTGGTGGCTGGACCAACCGCAGCAGCCGCCTCCCGCCGAGATGGGTCGGCTCATACGCAAACTCACTACCCCCGGCATGCTGGCCATACTCGACATCGATCCGCGTCAACTCTCATCTCCCAGTTGAGAATAAATGACCATCATTGTGTCATTTTGTATATTCTCATTCTTTTGTGTAGCAATAACAAATGGCGGCACTTTGGTCTAAAAAGCCAGCTATGTTCCTTGATAGAAGTTATGAAGATAATGCCAAAATATCCTTTAAATTTTGCAACTTTTCTTTGCTGCTCAACGTTATAAATTTGTGCATTTAAATACAATATAAATACACAAATTTTAATTAGTATCTTATCTCTATGATAAGTAGCAAATGACTGCGAAGGTTGATGCCCTTATGCAAAACACAAAATTTCGTTTATCAAACTGGTTATCTCTTTGTCTGTGCATTGTTCTTTTTACGCTGTTTTTGAGTGCTTGTGGATCAACCCAGGCTGATAGCACGCCAGCTCCCGCCAAGCCTGCCCCGACTGCGACCCCCACACCTATGCCCACGCCAACGCCAACCCCCAAACCAACTACCGCGTTTAAGGGCGAAGGCTTTACCTTTAACTACGACGCCGCCGAATGGACAGTAAAGACTTCGGCCGCAGGACTGAATGAGCTTATATCCAAAAAAAATCCTGACATGGTTCTGGTTGCAGGCACTGCTCCAACACAGGGCAATACTAATCTGGATAAAGTTATCGCCTCCATGGAGGCCGGTGTAAAGGCAACTGCGACCAGCTTTAAAGAGGATCCGTCTGCTCCTGCGACCGTCAAGATTGCTGGGCAGGATTGGAAGCAAAAAGCTGCGGATGCGCAGGGTAAGGATGCCAGTGGTAATGTGAGCTCGGTGAAAGTGTATGTTCTGGCTACCCAGAAGGGTGCAAAGGCCTATATTATGGATTATACGCTTCCAGCGAAGACTGCTGATACTGATCAGAAAGAGTTGATTCAGCCTATCCTGGATTCGTTTAAGTTTGTCTAGTCCAGGTCTAATGGTTGCGAGATAAGAAGGTGCCGGCTGGAAAACCCCAGCCGGCACCTTCTTTGTTTGCGCACACCTCGCGCCTGCGGCGCTCGCTTATTTTTTAGGAGGGTGTCGGGCGGCTGCGGCCGCCCGACACCCTCCTAAAAAGGATGGAGTTCGCTTCTCTTTCCTACAGTTGGCACCCTCCACGGGGCTTGCTTTACTTTGTGGGTGGTTGCATTATAGGGGTTGGTTCCAGTTGATGCGGTAGGAGTACATCCAGTCGGAGGCTTTGGGGTTGGCGAAGAGTTTGAGGAAGATGGGGGTGGTGAGGTCGCGGAAAAATTGTTGTGAGGGGGTGGTGGCATGTTTGCCGGAATCGCCTTGCTGGCCGGCCTGGTATATTTTGCGGGTGCGCGCGCGACGAAGGTGTTCGTAGGTGCTGAAGGCTTGCTCAAGTTGTGGGATGTCACGCAGGCATTTGGCTAGGATGCCGGAGTCTTCGAGGGCCTGTGAGGCTCCTTGTCCGGAGCTGGGTGCGACTGCGTGGACGGCATCACCGAGCAGGACGATGGGTCCCTGGTGCCAGCTGGCAGGCTGTTCTGGGAGGGCATAGGATAAAAAGTAGGGAAAGATGGATTCGGCGTTCTGTATGGTCTGCCGGATGAGCGGTTGATCGTCCTGATAGAGATCGAGTAAGGTCTGTTTCTGCTGGTGTGGATCGATGGTGTCGAACTCGCCCCGGGCTGGTTCCGTGGATCGGGGATGGTTGGTAAACCAGTAGGTATAGCCGTTGTCCCCGATCAGGTAGCCGAAGAAGGCTTTCTTGCCAGCGATAAAGTGCATGGTTTCTGGCTCTGAGTCCAATGGCATGTTGGCGGTGAAACCACCACAGTTGATCAGGCCAGTATAGTGGGCGGCGGGAAAGGTTGGGTAGAGCAGTTGACGGGTACGCGAGTGGACGCCGTCGCAACCTACCAGGAAGTCGCCTGTCGTGCTGCTTCCATCCTCAAAGCTGGCGACAACGCCTCCCTGACTGGTCGTCTTGATGTCGCTTAACTTTTTACCACGGAAGATCGGAATACCCCGGCGCTCAACTTCGTCAGTCAGGATATTGCTCAGTGGGATGCGCTTGATAAAGTAGCTCTTGCTGCCATGACTGGCCAGGGAGCCACCACCGAGCGACCTGCCACGTCCATTCCACATACGGAAACGGGTTACTGCTGCTCCTTCAGCGGCGACTGCGCCATCTAATCCGAGTTCTTGCAAGACGGCGACACCATTACATGAGAGCGTGAGTGAATAACCATCGGGTTTGGTGCGGGCCTCATAGATCTCCGCATCAATGCCCGCTCGCTGCAAAAAGAGCGCCAGAGCGGGACCAGCGATCCCGCAGCCAATAATCAATGCCTTCTTCTGCTGACCCATTATCATGATTCCTTTCCTGATATACCATTGATACAATCAATTCTCTGTAGAACTTCCTGTTTCTGAATCGTTATACTCATCGAGCTGTTCACTACTCAGTGCAGCCAGGTCTGGCCGCGTCACCTTCCAGACGCGTTTTCCTTCCGCGAACATGGTCACGGTCCCATTGTTGATATCGAGTACCAGTTGCGCCAGGAAACCGTGTTTTGCCTCTAACAGGGTCAGACTATAGAGGTCCTCCATCACAAACACACGGTCGACCCCTATCTTCTCCGCTCGCGCCAGCGTTGTGCGACAGACGCTGATCTGCTGATCCAGGACCTCTAGATGTTCCTTCAGCAGCGCCGCGACCTCATCTGGAGAGAGGTTACCCAGCAAGGCCAGGCCGGCCGCGAACTGTGTATACTCGACCGCCGGCCGCCGAATCAATGAGCGCAACCAATCTATCAGTTCCGCCCGACCCGCCTCGTTCGTCGCATACACTGTCCGCTCCGGATAACGGCCCTCGCGCTGCGTCTCCAGTGGCTCAATCCACTTTTCACGCAGTAACGCCTCGATCACCGAATACAACGAGCTCTGATTCACCTTGATCACCGTCGTCAGTTCCCGTTGCCGCATTACCGCCAACATCTCATATGGATGCATCGGCCGCTCCGTCAACAGCGACAAAACAGCCAGTGCCAACAAATTCGCTATCTTCCGTTTAGCCATACGTCTCTATTCTCTATTCAACTATTCCGAACTCGACTAGTCTCACAGAGAGTATAAAATATACCTTCTCTATTGTCAATACCAGAACAAGAACGGAGTACTATTCATTTTTTGCAACGACATGCACATCATCGTGGACATGCTCAGGGACCTTGGCGTAGAGACGGCGATCATGATCGTCAACAGGTGCTTTGACATGGAGCGAGGAGACGGCAACCCGCAAGGGGATTGCCCTACATCTGTCTTTTTCTCGTTAGGTTTCTTGAATATTAAATAAAATTTCAAGCTTGAAAAATTCAATAAGGTAACCTGGAAATGACTATTGTAGGGCAATCCCCTTGCGGGTTGCCGTCTCCTCCCCTCTCGATTCGGTTGTTTTAACACGATTCGGTCTCTCTATTCCAGGCGACACTGCTGCGGTTCCCTTGTTTCCGCCTTCATCCAAACAAGGGGAACCGCATAAAGGAGGGTGAGAGAAGATAAGCGAACTGGGGGCGGCTGGGATACTGGGTCCCACCTTAAGGGCGGGACGAATTGCCCGCTGAGGGGCAAATCTACGCGGACGGAATCGGGATACGCGTGACGGGTGGGATCGGATACGTGTGGCGGGACGGGATCGTTGGATAGGTAAGACGGAGCGGAGGGAGATGGGGTGCTATTGAACAATTGGTGAAATGATACGTATGATTATATAAGCGTATATTTTGCGCTGATACATCTCTTTAGCTATATATTGCTGGGAGGCGAAAATCAGGCAAGAATCAGCTAACAATAACAATGCTTGATTTGATTGACATATGCACATATGAAAACGATCAGAAGAGGAGATTTTATGGGTACACCACAAATGGCGAATGGTGAAAAAATAGTGCTTCTCAGCTATTGGCCACGCCAGCAGGCGGGCGAGGAGCATATTGGTTTTGGTATGCCGCGCAACTATTTGCTCTATAGCCTGTTCATGGTCCCTCTGTCGCTGTCAATGGAATGGCTGATTATCCCAAGGTTACAGCCGATACCAATTTTGTCAATTATAAATCTTATGACGTTTTTGCTCTTCTTGCTATTTATACCAGCAGGACGACGCACCGGCTTTTATAGTCTGGATGAGCAGGGGAAAGCCGTGACCTTCCTACAGAGGGGTGTCCCCGGACAGCTCAACGGCCAGCTGGGGATGGACCGCAAAAGGTTTTTAGCACAGACTGGCGTATTGGCTTAATACGAAGAAGATATAGAAAGGATCTCTTGATGCTTCAACCATCTGAGTCAGCGATCCCCAAAGGATTATTCATCACGAGCTACTGGCCGCGCCAGCAAGGGAACGATGAAAACATCGGCTTTGGAGTCAGCCGCGACTATATGTTGTACCGAGTTGCGTCTATGCTCCAACAGCGCAGCTTACGTTTCTTCATCTTACCGCGTCTGCGCGCAAAGCTTCCCCTGCTGATACTCGTCAATATCCTGGCCACAATCCCCAACACGATCAGTAATACTATGATCATGCGCGGCTGGCTACACAATAAAAAGGGCTATTACGTGCTCGATGATGAGGGCAAAGCGCTCTCATTCCTGGGTGCTCGTATGCCGGAGAATCTCATGGGCCGCATGGGAATGGGGCGTCAGAAATTTCTGCGTCGGCTCAGCCAACAATAACTTGCCGCTAGCAAACGCCACGCCTGATCATACACAGCCTGATCAGGCGTGTGGGGCCAGGAATAATACCATGAGCACTTCGTCGAAGTAGGTATCATCAATCTTGATGCCATGCGGCTCCAGGCCATAAGGTTGGAAGCCAAGGCTGTCATAGAGGGCACGGGCCCCGGCATTGGTAGAGACCACACTCAGGTGGATCTGCTCCAGGCCGGAAAACTCATGGGCGCGCTTGAGTACTTCCTGCATCAGCATCCGGCCCACGCCCTGTCCACGCACCTCTGGAATCACATACGTTCCCCAGATGGTAGCTTTGTGGCGCATCTTGGAGTGCGATTCGCGAAAAAAACCAACCAGACCCACCATTGTGCCCGCAGCATCAAACGCGCCCAGCACAAAACGCTCACCATGAGCTGCCGCAGAATCCAGTCGTGACTCAACCAGGGACAGCGGGAAGTCCCGCTCCTCCTCAAACGAAGAACCAAAGGCCTCCGGCACCTCCCTTAGCGCACGTAAGCGTAGCTGCTGGTAAACCTGAGCGTGTACGGGCGTCAATAGCTGAATATTCAATATCTGAGTCCTTTCCAACAAAAACATCCATCATAACGCACAATCCCTATTATCTCGAGGAACCCACCGCCACGTCAATAGCCAAAATAGCCACAATGTCCTCCCATAGGCATCCCGTTGCTCCTATACAGAGTAAGCCGAGCGTACGCCACAAGCCCGCGTTGCGTACGCCGAGTGGGCGCCACACGCTGACCGAGCGTACGTCGAGTGAGCGCCACACGCCGACCGAGCGTACGTCGAGTGGGCGCCACACGCCGACCGAGCGTACGCCGAGTGGGCGCCACACGCGAGGCCGCACTGCTGATTTTACATGGGCCAACGTGTATGAACGACTCGCAGTGCTGTGGCGCCTACACGAATCACGGTGGATGTTGCGGAAGTGATGGGGAACGTTTGGCAGGCCATGTTCGTCCTTTGACGGAGAGGAACGCCAACCATGAGTGGTGGGCTTACACGTTGCTCCATGAGTGGTGGGCTTACACGTTGCTCAACGATCAAGTCTGAAGAACCATGATTCGTGTAGGCGCCACAGACATGCGATGCTTTCTAAACACGTATCGCCCTTAATCATGTCGCATGTCGGCCTTGCGTGTGGCGCCCACTCGACGTACGCTCGGCTCGCTTCTCACGCCCACTCGGCGTACGCTCGGCTCGCTTCTCACGCCCACTCGACGTACGCTCGGCTCGCTTCTCATGCCGTCCCATCCAGGGCGCGTCGAGCTACCACGAGACGTCCTGGCGACAATGGCAAGCCATCCCACGTATCATGATAGTTTGAAGCAATGCTCAATCCATCTCACCTCACTCAACTGAAACCTTCACTTCTGGGACTGTGCACGCGCCAGGTGCTGGTTGATGGTGCGGTACAGATTCTCGACATCGCGCACTTTATTCGGGATAGTCATATGGGTGCCAGTAGTGGTCAGCCAGACATTGGGGGCGATCTGCTGCTTGAGATCCTCCCAGCGGTACGCAACCAGCTTACGGTTGGTCGGGGCGATCAGTCCATCTTGATACAGGTACAGGCTACTGCGTAGACTCTGCTGCTTGAAGCTGTCAAAAATGATAAATCCAACAGCCACAATGAAGATGATTACTAATATGATGATATTTATTATTGGAATGCTCGCATAATTCGTTATTACCAATATAACGAGTACGAGAGCAACCAAAACAATAAAAAGAAATATGCCACCAAGCGAATTTTCGGAGGAATACACCCGGACCGGCTTGCCAAGCTGTTTCCGAGTAGCGATCTTTTCTATGCTGGCTGGCACAACAACCTCGCCAGCCGAGCTTCTGGCGTCTGCCTGTCTTTTATGGCCAATCCCTGTAGCAAGCATACTGATAAAAATGCTTACACCAATATTGCCGATGATCAACACGACAACCCACGGAGAAAAGGCACGCGACAGGTTTCCATAGCTCAAACCCACCCCGACTAAGAGCACAGGAGGGACAATGGCGGTAAGAAGGCTAAGGAAGAGGGTTGCCTTTAAGCTGGCGCTACGCAGACCCATCAATAGTGCCAGTAGAAAACTGTAGCCACAATTCATGAGGAACACCACAGGGACTGCATCATATCCTGAGTAACTTCTTCCATAAAGATAATAGAAACCATTGATCAAGATAATCGTGACCAGTCCGATCAAGATCTCCCCGGAACTGTTCCGTCTGGGCGTCACGGACGCAGGTGTTTGGATCTCATCGCCGGCTTGAACGACGGGCGAAGGACTCGAAACGGCGGGCTGCGGACTTGAGACGGGCTGCGGGACCGGGGGTTGTGTGGTCCTGGGTTTTTCCTGCATCCAATCGCTCCTGCCGGGCAGGATAAGTTTCGCGGGCTCGGTCCCGGCCGATGGAGGGTCCGCGACTGGTGCCGGCTGCATTGAGAACGGGGCTGGATTGGCGGGTAGCGTCGGGGCCAGTGGCGGTTGATAGTTTGTCTGCTGGCTCGCCTCTACAAAGGCACGCGCAAACTCCTGGACGCTCCTGAAGCGCCGGGCAGGATCTTTGGCCAGCGCGGTCTGCACAACCTGCTCAAGGGCTGGAGATACTTCGGGCACGCTGGCACGCAGCGCCGGTGGCGGGGCCGATAGGTGCTGGGCAATAATCTCGGTCGAGGAGCCTTGAAAGGGCAGGTTACCAGTAAGCCAGAGATAAACGGTGACCGCCAACGCATATTGATCGCTGGCCGGACGTGGCTTGCCCTGAAGTTGCTCGGGGGCCATAAAGGCCAGGGTACCCAGCGAGCTTTCAGTGCGCATCGAGGAGGTCGCATGCGCGATGGTCGCGATCCCAAAGTCGCCCAGCAATAGCTTGCCCTGCTCCCCAATCAACATATTCTCCGGCTTGATATCACGATGGATCAGGCGCCGATCATGAGCATACTGCAAAGCATCCGCGATCTGCGTTACATATTCAACCACCTGAGCAAGTGGTACCCGCGATCCACGCGCATGGCGCTGCCGCAACGAACCATAGGGAGCATAATCCAACACCAGAAACGGCTGTCCCTGCTGCACATCAAAATCCAGGATCCGAATAATATGCGCATGCCGCAG
The DNA here is from genome assembly GCF_003967575.1 of Dictyobacter alpinus. Lineage (NCBI taxonomy): Bacteria > Bacillati > Chloroflexota > Ktedonobacteria > Ktedonobacterales > Dictyobacteraceae > Dictyobacter > Dictyobacter alpinus. Next base: position 5,305,475 of record NZ_BIFT01000001.1, on the reverse strand, counting down.
CTCAGCAATCGTCCGTGCCTCCTGTTGGAACGCGGCAATATCCTCATCAGCCATCAGATGCGTATGCAAAATCTTCAGCGCAGACTTCATCCCCAGGCGCACATGTTCCCCGAGATAGACCTCGGCAAAGCCGCCCTGTCCAATCAAACGCAGCAAACGATAATTGCCAAATTGCTGTCCACTATAATCAGGCATCCTGCCTCCCCGTCTTCCATATCAGGCAGCACACAAACAGAAGAGTTCTAGAGATACTGTATATGATACCGCCATACGACTATAAGATTTTTGTTTGCCACATAAAGAGATAGACAAACGGCACCTATGGCACTTATATAATAGGCCCTGAGAGCAAGAGCCAGAATAATAGAAGCACGCTGGCTACGAACGCGAGCAATGAGAACAGACGCCCTCTAGACCAGCCAAGGTCCCGGGTTGCCACAAGGGCGGTGATTGCCATCATCAGAGACAACAAGGAACTAATAATTAAGGTCAAAATGAAGACGTCCCAGGCATATCCCGCTGCTTTCCCTGTTACGGGAACGGTGCGTAGAAGGATATGAGCAACCACCGCCAGTAAGCTACAAACCAGACTCCCGAGCGCGGGCCAGTAGAGCCGCTGCCGTGGCTGATCAGTTAAAATCAGGCCGCGCAAAATTGATAATAGGCCCAGAAGAAAGCATGGGATAGAGACAAACACGATGACCATGGCGCCGTCCACGCCGCAGAAATCATTGGATGGCGCACAGGTGGCATGCATCAAAACATACCAGCGAAAAAACGGAAAGATGATGCCGAAAAGTGCGAGTGCTATGCCCGATGTGATCAGCAAGCGTTTACTCTTCTGTGTATCTGTTGCCATGGGTATTATCATCCCCACCATATCAATAATCACCAATATATATAGAACTATATAATCGCTGCTATTAGTATAGCCTGTTCTATCTCATAAATAGGAGTGTCAATTGACCTATTCCATTCTATTGTACTCGCCATTCAACAGGCAATATACTAAAAGATCAAGCGCCGGTATCTGGCGGGCAGAACTTGATTGACAATATGCATGTAATCAAATACGATACGATACGGCAAAATGGATATGATGATATTTCGATCTTTTAGACTATAGGAAGGCGCGAGAGACGATGAGACCAGAGGTTCTGCTTGAGGAGTGCGAGGCGTTGACGCATAAAGGGCGGATGTTGCGGATGGTTGAGGTTGGTCGCCTGGCTGGCAGTGATGAGAGTGCACGCGAGACGATTGCGGATCTGTTGCAGGGCTCGATCTATGAGCGGTTGCTGGGATTGCAGACATGCTTTGGGAGTGGTGATGCGGCTCCGGCGCTACTGGCTCTGGCTGATCCGTCGCGTAGCGTGCGGGCTCTGGCAGTAGCTCTGGTGGCTCTGTTTGCTAGTGATGCACAGGTGCTACAGGCGTTGGATACGCTGGCACTGGATTTACGGGTGGCGCTGCTCCATCGCTTAATCCGGAGGCACAGACTGGCGCTGATCGATGACTATATCGGGATGCTGGCGACACGCCGGGATGTCCATTTTAAGCGGCTAGTACCGCTGGCTTCGCAGGAGCTGGTGGCACGCTCACTGCCTGCCTTGCTGGATCGCTTTGATGTAATTGACTGGCAACGCCTGACACGGATGCATCCTGAGCTGGCACATGCGCAGGTTCAGGCTTTGGTCCAGGCAACAAATGGGGTTGAGCAAGATCCGCGGCTACGCGGGATTGTGAATACGGTGCTACTCGCGTTGAGCGAGTCTATGCCTGATCTGGCGCTGGATATTGTAAGGACGCTGGCGACCCTGGTTCCTTTGGGCCGTTTGCGGCTCTATGTCCTGCTCAAGAAACGGCCACAGGAACTGGCGGAGCTGGTACTGGCAAGTGATGAGCAGTCTCCGGTTACTTTTAATGCAGTGGCTCCGCGCTTAAAACTGGACCAGCTACTGGCATTGTTCGAGCGCTATCCTACGAGTATTAATCAATCCTGCTTCACAAAGTTGCGGCCAGAGCAGCGGGCGGCCGTTTATCAACTCTGCGGTCTGGGCTGGCGCTCAGGGGAGGGTGTGTTAGCACACGAGCTTGTGGCGGCCCTGCCAACTGAGCAGCGGGTAGCAGAGGCGCGCCGGCATCTGGAGCTACCGGCGCTACAGACACGGACTGAAGAGCGACTGCGCTATGCGGCATTCTTGCCATGGGATGAGGCCGTGGCGTTCCTTGAGCGTTTTGTGCGCTCAAATGATGCCGATATACGCGCTGAAGCGCTCGGCACGCTGATTGCGGCTATCCGCTATCAGGGCGCTCACAGCCAGGATGCTCTGAAACTGGTCTTGCAGCGCCGCTTTGAACAGGATCCGGTGCGGCGCGCGATGCTGACCGAGCTGGCCGCCCTCCCTACTGGTCGCTGGCAGTCAGAACAGCTCAACGACCTGACACAGATTATCCGCGATGCGCTTGATGCCAGCGACCTCTCGTCCATGAGCATCTATGCACTACTGACGTTAAGCACAAAGTTGCTACCATTCCATCCTGAGTGGGCGGCAAGCCAGCTGGCACTGATCTATCGTGAACGCGCATATATACGCCTTCCACAACTCAATAGAACACTCACGCTGGCCGAGACACGCCATCTTGCCAACGAGCTGCTACCACTCCTACCCATCTGGCACAATCGCGAGAGCGAATACATACTGCTAGCCCTGGCTTATATATTCGACAAACGCATCCGGGACGTGCCTGAGTTGCTGACAATTCTAGATGCAATCCTGCGGGACACCTTGAACAGCTCTGTGGCTGAGAGCATTCTCTCGCTGTTTAAGCAACATACACCTGAACGGCTGGCTGTGCTCGTGCCCCAGCTGCTGGAAATAGACAAAAGCTTTATCACGCTCAATGCAGTCATGAATTATCTGAATCGTCAACGCCAGGATCTGCTGACGCCGTTCCTGGGTCAACAGGCCTATGCGGGACGCTTTAGTACGGGTAAGACGCGGCTGATGCTGGGGATAACAGATGGCTTCCAGCGCTGGACGCCACGTCAGCAGGAGCTGTTCGCGCAGACGCTGCTGGAGCTGGCTCGACAACAAGATCGTGCGGCGTATGAAGTTATCACGCCCCTTAATCAATTGGGAGCAATGGCCTTTATCGATGCCGCGGCCCTGATCTCATTTGCCAATGACCCACGCCTGGGTGTACGAGATCACGCGCTGCGCGTGCTGAGCCGTCTGGACGCGGGCCAGGGTATCCCGACCCTGCTTGAAGCCCTCGATGATGATCGGGCGCGCATCGCGATCTATGCGCTGCGCCGCATCCTGCTGAAGATGCCTGAGCAGGAGGCGCTACGGCTCTTACAAGCTACTCCACTTAAAAAGATTACCGTGGCTAAAGAGGTCGTGCGCCTGATTGGCGAACTGGGATCCGAGGCGGCCTACCAGCAACTACAGGAAATGGAGAAGGAAGAGCTCCATCGCGATGTACGCATCGCCCTGCTCAGGGCCTTCTGGTCCTACCTTGAGCGACCGGAATCCTGGGACAGCTTCAGGCGGGCCGCTCAGGAGCCGGATGTCTCGGTCGCCCAGGCGGTCGGACGTATTCCGGAGGATGGTCTCTCCTCCTGGGCACGCGTACAACTCCTGGACCTGCTGAAGCTCCTGCTGGCCCATCCAGAGCCAGAGGTTCGGGTAAGCACCCTGCAACGTATTGGGGGCGATCACCTGACAGACGCCGATCAGATCCTGGTGACGCCGCTGCTCAAGCTGATGCACTCACTGCTACCCGATGAAGCATCCTGGGCGTCACAAGCGGTCTTTGCTACCTATGCCAGCCAGCAACCGGCACTGATTGGAGAGGCTATCCGAGAGCTACTGGGGAAACGCGAGGCATTAACTACCACCATCCAGAACTACCTGAGCGTGCTACGCATGGGACGCCAGCGTCTCCTGCCAGCTACCCGCGTACTCCTGGCAGTGCTGGACGAGGACCCACTTACCCTCACCCTGCGCATGCGACTGACCCTTGCAGGACTGCCATGGGACGAGCTTGCAGCGGCCCTCATAACCCTTGCACCTGAACTACACGCCGATGCCCTGATCAATACCGAAAGGGAGATCGAGCAATTGTACACACGACCAGAAGTCCGGCTGGACGAGCTAGAGCAGCGGCTGGCCGCCAACCCGGATCCCCGCCTGCGCCGGCTCGCGCTCTCCGCGCTCCATGCCCAGGTCATCCAGGGCAAAGGCTGGAACGACCAGTTGCGCGCCCGCCTGTCCAGCTACCAACAAGATTCATCGCCCCTGGTAGCGGAGGCCGCCCAATATATGTTCCCCGCATAAACCTGTCCGTGACATGGTCCGACATGGGCGTCACCATCCCGAGACATGTGTCGCCCACTCCATGTACGCTCGGTCCGCTTCACACGTTTTCCCACCCAGGAACGGATCGCGCTACCCATGGTCGTGATCAAGTATCAGATCTTTGTGGCTGTTACATCACTCTCTCCTGAAGCGTGCTGGTTAATAACATGGGCGTATACCTGTGTCAGAGATGAGTTAGTCAGTGTTCTATTAGGAGAAAGGACTAAACTATGAGTACCGTACAAGATCGTCGTGCCTCGCAAATTGGTCTCTTTATACTCAACTTTCTCAAGAAGCTAGAAGCCCAGGGAGGGCCTCCTCTCTATTCATTATCGCCCACCGACGCGCGTAATGTTCTTGTTAGTGTACAGAACTCGGTAAATGTCCCGAAACTATCAGCCGATATTGAGGACCGTACTATTGCCGGTGGTCCAACGGGTGAGATTTCTCTACGCATCGTCCGACCGCAGGGGGTGAGTGCTGCCCTACCGGGGGTTATGCATTTCCATGGTGGTGGTTGGATCCTTGGTGATAAAGAAACCCATGACCGCCTGACACGTGAGATTGCTAATGGTGCGCAGGCCGCTGTGGTCTTCGTTGACTATGAACGTTCGCCGGAGGCCAAATATCCGACCGCGATCGAGCAAGCCTATGCCGCGACAAAGTGGGTCTCAGAAAATGGCGCGTCCATTGGCGTTGATACGTCACGACTCGCGGTCGTCGGTGATAGTGTCGGAGGCAATATGGCCACCGTCGTCACCATGCTTGCAAAGGAACGTGGTGGACCTAAAATCGATTTTCAAGCCCTCTGTTATCCTGTAACGGATGCTAATCTGAATACAGAATCATATCGCATGTTTGGGGGCGATGGATACTGGCTTACGCGCGAGGCAATGAAGTGGTTCTGGGATAGTTATGTACCACAATCTGAGCGGGATAAGCCAACGGTCTCACCATTACAGGCCTCGTTCGACCAACTTAGCGGACTTCCTCCTGCATTGATCATTACTGCAGAAAATGATGTCTTGCGCGATGAAGGTGAAGCCTATGCCCATAAACTCATGGCTGCAGGTGTACCGGTCGCCGCAACTCGTTATATAGGAGCAATCCACGACTTTCTGCTACTCAACCCGATTACAATGGCCCCGGTTGTGCGTGCGGCCGTCGCCCAGCTCAATCAGACTTTAATGATGTATTTGCACGCAGACCAGAGATAATAGTTGCTCCAGCTTGGCCGCTTATCCATTGTAGGAAAGCTGGTAAAAAGGGAAGGGAGACGCGATGCAGGCTGGTCCAATGTGACCAGTCTGCATCGCGTCGTCGCACGCAAGGAATGCGAGCAACTGGCTAGAGACTACTCAAAATCTCTGCCCCGTGTCGAGTAACGATCACGGTATGTTCAAACTGCGCTGCCCATCCCCCGTCTCTCGTTCGGACGCTCCATCCATCGGGATCAACTTTCATACGTGCCGATTGTTCGACCAGGGTCGGTTCAATGGTAATCACCAGCCCTTCCGGAATCCTGGGGCCAGTGCCAGAACGACCAACATTTGGCACATCTGGCTTCTCGTGCATGACATGACCGAGGCCGTGTCCGATATACTCACGCACAACGTTAAAACCTCGTGACCAGGCTACTTGCTGGATGGCATATCCAATGTCGCCGATGCGCCTCCCAGGGCGTGCTGCCTGGATACCTGCCATCATGGCTTCGTGTGCTGTCTCGATGAGATACTGATGTTTTGGGGCGATTTTCCCAACCGCAATGGTGATCGTCGAATCGCCAGCATAGCTATCTAAAAGCATTCCGGCATCAATACTCAACACATCCCCGAGCTTCAATTTCTGCTTGCCCGGTACTCCATGCACAGCGACATCATTCACCGAGGTATTGATACAGCCTGGGAACCCCTCTTCTGTCGCAAAGACAGGTTTGGCCCCCAGTTTGGTGATGTAGTCCATTGCGTAGTCATTCAGCTCACTCGTTGTTACCCCTGGACGAGCCAATATTGCGAGGTCTTGTAAGAGCTTTGCTGTAGCTTGATTCGCTCGTCGTAAACCAGCTCTCTCCGCTTCTGTGGTAGCGACCAAGTTCTTTTTCCCCCTTTTGCATAGACTTCCAGTTTTCTGGAAGAAACCTGAATTGTAGTATACCATCAAGGAGCCAGGGATACGAATGCGCGGAAAATCAGGAACAGCAACGTGTCACAAACAAGGTGATGTTCCCGTCTAGTGTGCAGCCAATTGTTCAATAAGAAAGAGAAAAGAGGCTCACATAATGGATAAATATGCTTTGAATACGGATGAGGAGCATACAATGGATGAAAATGGCGTACATACGGACACGGATGTAGTAATTGTCGGTGGCGGGCTGGCGGGACTGGCTGCGGCCTGTTATCTGGCACGCGGAGGGGCTTCGGTACGCCTCTATGAGAAGGCGGCGCGGCCAGGTGGTCGAGCGGCGACGACGGTGTTTGAGGGTTATCATTTGAATCTGGGGGCACACGCTCTGTATAGTGGTGGGGCGACCGAAGAGGTGTTGCGTGAGTTGGGGATTGCCTACGTTAGCCATCGGCCAACCGATATCTCGGTGTTACGCGAGGATCGGCTCTATCAGTTTCCGGATAGTATATCGAACTTGCTGCGCACAAAACTACTGGACCTACGCGATAAGCTGGAGTTGGGACGTATCTTCGCGCAACTGACTGGCTTGAAACCAGCGTCACTGGCCCGGATGAGCGTGTCGGACTGGATTGCGGCGAGGGCCAGACGTCCACGCGTCCAACAGTTCCTACGTATGTTTGCCTGTACGAATGTGTATAGCGCGGCCCTGGATCAGGTGAGCGCGGAGGTCCTGATCCATAAACTCCAACTTTCCCTGAAGCATCCGATCCTGTATCTCGATGGCGGCTGGCAGGTACTGGTGGATGGCTTGCGTCAGGCGGCCGAGCAGGCTGGTGCGCAGATCAGCACGGGTGTCCGTGTGGAGGCGGTCGAGCAGCGGGGTCGCCGTGTGCAGGGGGTGCGGCTAGCCAATGGACACTATGTGGCGGCGCGGGCCGTGCTTATCGCGACGACTCCCAGAGAGGCGATCAAGTTACTGGACGCGGTATCAGCAGCCCCGCTTGGCAGCTATCTGGCTACGATGCTACCCGCCGAGATAGCCTGCCTGGATGTGGCACTACGCAGCTTGCCTGATCATGCCCATCCCGTGGTACAGGACCTTGAGGGGCCGCGCTTCCTGACGGCGCAGTCCCGCTATGCACAAATAGCACCGGCAGGTGGTGCGGTCATTCACACCTTCAAGCAACTTGACCCACACCATCCCAGTGATCCCAGAGAGGATGAGCGTGAACTGGAAGGTTTACTAAACCGCGTACAGCCGGGCTGGCGTGAGTTGCTGGTCAGGCGGGTGTTTCTACCACGTATGGATGGTGTCAGTATGCTCCCAACTACGAACATTGGTGGCTATGCCGGTCGACCCAAAGTTCAGGCAACAGGCATTGAGCGGCTCTTGCTGGCTGGAGACTGGATCGGCGAGGGATTTCTGGCCGATGCCAGCATGAATAGCGCCCGTCAGGCGGCTCAGCTCTTGCTTCAGCAACTGTCATCCAGGCACATAGCTCGAGCGGAAGCTGTGCTACAATAGCATCTGACATGGTTTGAGGAGTGCGAAAAAGATGTCCATGTGCAATAAGCCCGAAGATACAACGACCGTCATCTTTCAGCAATATAAAACGCTGCTCTTTTCGATTGCTTATCGCATGCTGGGAAGTTGCAGCGACGCCGAGGATATGGTACAGGAGACCTTTGTGCGCTGGCTACAGGCGCAACAGGACAGGGTGGAATCCCCAAAAGCATATCTCTCAACGGTAGTGGTGCGGCTCTGTATCGATCACTCGCGCCTGGCACGGACACAACGCGAGATCTATGTCGGTCCCTGGCTACCTGAACCACTGTCCGATAGCCTGTATCCCGAGCTCTTTGAGAGCGTGATACAGGATGAGTCGCTGTCGTATGCGTTCCTGGTGATGCTGGAGAAACTAGGTCCACTGGAGCGGGCGGTGTTTCTGCTGCGCGACATCTTTGATTATGAGTATGCCGATATCGCGAAGATGGTTGAGAAGAGTGAGGCCAACTGTCGCCAGGTGCTACGCCGTGCCCGCCAGCACCTGGGTCAGCAACGCCTGCGCTTCGCGGTCTCGCGTGAGCAACAGGAGCAACTGACCCAGCAGTTCCTGCGCGCCAGCATTGAGGGCGATATGCAGGGCCTACTCCACCTGCTAACCGACGACATCGTCTTTACCGGCGATAGCAACGGCACAGGCCCCCAGGCACGCAAACCGGTGATCGGCCCCACCAGAGTCACCCGAGGCATGTTTGGCGGTATGCGCTTCATCCCTCCCGATAGCCAGGTACGCATCATCAATCTCAACGGCCAACCCGCGATTATGATTTATACCCCGCAAGGCATCTACGGCGTCATCCTATTTGAGATCCAGGACAACCGCATCCGCAATATCTACAGCATCATCAATCCCGCCAAACTCCAACGCCTGATGCCCAATGCACACGATTCCACACCTCGTCTAAAAGAGTGATGGTCGTCTTTTCTCTCGCTGTGTTTCGGCAACGTATCAGCTCACATCCTCTTTCATCGTTGATGCAGCAATGGCGCATTCGCGCCATTGCTGCATCAACCAATAAGGCAAGAATGGAGGCGCCTGCGCTCCCCAGGCTGGCTAAAAACGCACCACTTCCATTGGGATGGAAGTCAAACACGCGCTCTTAGATCTGTGCCAGGCCCCCATCGACAGCCAGTTCGATACCAGTAACAAAACTACTGTCGTCCGATGCCAGGAACACCACGGCCTTCGCAATTTCGTCAGGATCGGCCATACGCCCTAGTGGTACGCTGGCCGCAAAGTTTTTCCTGTACTGCTCGCGCTCCTCTTCTGTCGCTACTAAGTCGTCAGAACCAGGAGTATTGGTTGGACCAGGACTGACGGCATTCACGCGGATCTGGCGGTCTTTCAGGTCCAATATCCAACTGCGTGCGAATGAGCGGATCGCCGCATTCGTTGCACTGTACACACTAAAGGCCGGTGTGCCTTTGTTCGCGGTGCTTGACGCGGTTAGAATGATCGAACCACCATCCCGCAAGAGTGGGAGCGCCTTTTGCACCGTGAAGAGCATTCCTTTGACATTGATGTCGAAGGTTTTGTCGAAGTGAGCCTCGGAAATCTCCCCCAGGGGAACAAATTCCCCAACGCCGGCGTTTGCGAAGACGATGTCGATGTGGCCATGCCGCTGCTGCACGGTGGCATACAGGCGATCAAGATCGGCGAGGTTCGAGACATCTCCCTGAACCGCAGTCACGTTCTTGCCAATCTTCTGTACCGCAGCATCCAGTTCACTTTGACGGCGACCGGTAATGTAAACATAGGCACCCTCCGCGACGAAGCGCTGAGCTGTCGCGAGTCCAATGCCACTGTTAGCACCCGTGATGACGGCAACTTTTCCTTCAAGCTTATTCATGTCTTTTTCCTTTGTGTGAAAATGAGTATCGACGCGAAAGCGCATTATTAGTCTGTTCTATCGATCATCATAGAGCGGACTGATAATGGTCTATAAAAGAGCGGAAGATATCACTTTCTCGCTCTTCACTGTGTTTAATGTAACCAATACAGTTACATTAAACGCTAAAAAAAGAGGGTTTCTCCTCGTATGTGGAGAACGCCACGTTTTAGACAGGATCTAGAATATTAAGGTTCGCTCCTGTTTGCGTGGTTTGAGAAGAGGGAGTCAATGTCTCAGCGAGAACGTCGGCCACAGTACTCTGAGCCAGATGCCGCTTCATCGCAGCCTCTGCATCACTATAGAAACGTGTCAATGCTGGCTGGATGCCTTTTCCGATGACACATTCCTGGTTGGGAAGTGTATGATGCAGTTCGAACAGCGGCGACTGCTCGACTGCTTGATAGACCTCCAACAAGGATATCTGCTCAGGAGGACGTGTCAATGTCCATCCGGAGCCTGCTCCACGCTGTACATTGACCAGACCGGCTTTGTGTAGCATTCCCAGGATCCTCCGGATAAAGACGGGATTCGTGTTGACACTTCCCGCTATCTGATCTGAGGTGATGTTATCCTGTTGTTGTGACGCCAGAGCGATCCAGGTTAAAATGTGCAACGCGACAGTAAAATGGCTATTTGATCTCATATATTTTCTCCGCTTCTAATCGTAACCATTATAGTTACAATTAGAAGCGTTGTCAAGAGGTCGCCTTCACTGATGGGTGCCATTTATTTTTTGCAATGCCATACATCCTATCATGGCCATGTTTAAGGATCTTCACAGAGGGCGAGGAGACGGCGATCATGGTCGTCAACAGGTGCTTTGACATGGTGCGAGGAGACGGCCCACGAGAACGTCCCTCATCATGATCATGTTGGGGATGACCTATCGTGATGTGAGATGTATGAGGGGATGGGTCCATGGCTGCTCTTGTCAAAAAATGCATGGCACCCCTCACTGATCTTTAGCATTGCGGTGAGGGGGCGCTTCTCAAACCATTGCACTCGGATTTACCTCTCGCTTATGGCGCTCAGGAGTTCTGCTTGCTCAGGATGGCTTGCAGGTCGGTGATGGTTTGCTGGCTGTTCTGAAATTGGATGGCCTGCATGCCGACCTGCCAGGCGGCGGCAATGAATGGTGGGCGATCATCGATAAAGAGACATGCTTCAACCGGCACGCCCAGGCGCCTGGCGGCCAGTTGATAGATTTCGGGCTGTGGTTTATGCAAGAGTTCTTCGGCCGAGATAATGATCAGGTCCACCAGTTGGTCTAGCTGATATTCTCGTGTGATCAGCCCACGTACATCTGCGGGCGCATTGCTCAAGATCGCTAGCTTGTACGTCGGCCGTAACGTACGTATATACTCCACCAGTTCCTCGTTCAGGCTGAGTCCGGAGTTAAACACTTTCGCCAGCACATGCCAATCGGAGCTAGCCAGTTTGAGTCGGCCAGCCACATCCTCCCATAGCTGCTGCGTCGAGACACGGCCCGCCATAGCATCGCGAAAGAGAGGCGAGCTCAGCATCGTCTCCTCTACAGAATTCTCAGGTAACCCCCGCTCACGCTCAAACGCATGTCGCACATGGCGCTGCCCCTGCAATAACAGGACATCAAACAAATCAAAAATGACCGCAGAGATCGGCATACAAACTTGCTCCTTCATAATCGCAGATAACTATCTATCTAAAACTTACACGCTAAAAGCGCGGAAAACAAGTCCTGTATGCCGATCTCACGCCATGAACAACGGGCTATCCTTGTCCGGTAAAGAGACCATAGAATAAGAGCACGGCCGCCGTAACCATGACCAGGGCTGTCAAGACCAGGATGACGTTGGTGAGCCAGCTTAAGGACTGGTCCCGCATCACTTTGCGGCTATTGCCAATAAAGATCAGGTAGACGACCAGAATCGGAGCCAGCACGCCTGATATGACGTTCGCCCAGAAGATGAGTGTGATCGGATCCAGGTGCAGCAGGGACATACCCACGCTGATCAGCAGGGCCACGGTCAGGATCAGGTAGAAGCCCTCGTTTTGCCAGGGCTTCTTGGAGAGTCCCACGGGCCAGCCGAAGGTGCCGGCCACCGCATAGGATGTACTGGCAAGCAGGACCGGAATGGCGACCAGGCCCGCGCCGATCAGGCCGATGGAGAACAGGTATTTGGCGACTGGTCCCAGCACATAGACCAGCGCCTGAGCCGCGTCCGCGGCGGTCTGGATACTATTGTGATGCTTCGGATTCGCGAAGATCGTGGTGGCGGTCGTAAGGATAATAAAGTAAGCGACAAGGTTGCCACTGATGACGCCGGTCGCGATATCCAGGGCCGCCAGGCGGATCTTCTGGGGCAGCGTGCCGGGGCGCTTCTCTTCCTTTTCACCCTGCACCTGCCAGAAAATGTTATAGGGCGAAATGGTGGCACCGAGCAAGGCGACGGCGGCACTGATACTGCCAAAATTAAAGTCCACATGCGGCACAAAGGTATTATACAGGACCGTACCCCAGTTTGGATGCGACAAAATGGCCGTGAAGGCATAGACAATAAAGGCCAGACTCATAATGATAAAGATCTTTTTGAGGGCCTCAAAGTCCCGGAAGACGGTGAAGTACCAGATCAGAGCCGCCACCGGGACCACAAACCAGATCCAGTGGATGCCGGTGATCAGTTCCAGGCCACTACCAACGGCAACCAGATCGGCCGTGATCAGCGAGAGATTTGCGACAATCAATACCATAGCCGCGATAATGGCAACCCAACGACCATAATGCTCACGCAACACCTCGGCCAGCCCCATCCGGGTGACGCGCCCGATTTTCGCGCAGGTATACTGCACCGCCTGATACATTGGCGTCGAGAGGAGGAGCAGCCAGAGGTGTCCATAGCCATTCTGCGCACCATCGATCGAATACGCCGTGACCGCCGAGGCATCGTTGCCCGCCGCGCCAGCCATAAAACCAGGACCCAGCGTGCGTAGTAGCTCAGGGATACCACCGCGTCGCTTCGCATCCGGCTGAGGTGTCTCCTCCCGCTCTTCAGCGTCTGATGCCGCCAGGCGATTGCTCAACTCCATCTCGCGCACACCCTCGGCCGTCGGAATATTCTCCTCGATCTCGCGCAACACCCCACTATCCTGCTGCCGTTCTCTCAGCTCATGCTCATTAGCATCCGCAAGTTCCTCAGGACCGACCGTGCTCAATGCCTCTAGTTCTACTTCGCTAGCATCGACCCGCACCACACCCACACCGTCAGGGCCGCCAGCCATATCAACGCTCTGAATACGGTTGGCCGGAATCTCCAGTTGCTTCTTAAAGAGCGCACCTTTTTCAACGACAATTTTTGCTACATCGCCATGAGCATCGCGAACGACCCCTTTTACTTTGGGTTTACTGATATCATCTTCACCCAGATCACCATGTGTCGCCTCAACCGCCATCCCTGCTTTTATTTCTCCGGCTGATTGCGCACTCTTTTCCACCTGATTTTTAGCCATAAAAAAAAGACCCTCTCATCAAAGATCCTATGAGCCCCTGCAAGACGCAGACTGCTAGCTAATAGGTTACCTATTAATAACATGCAAACCCGGAAAAAAGTTTCGTGCTAACCCTCTTCATACTTCGTACGTTCTGCCGCTGACACGTCGCAGGCCTGGAATCCATATAGGGACTATATTCCTATAAAGGCATAAACTCAAAAATCTATATAGGTAGCATCATCATCTTTATGCACAACAGGATTACTTGTGTGGCTCAAAAACAACACGAGCAGGCTCAGCCCGATGACGCACACAGCAAACCAGATAGTGAATCCAAGGATGCCAGCAAGAATTGCGAAAGGGAGCGGGTCAGCGGGCAGCAATGCCATGCCAATGAAAGCCACAGCCACTACAACGACTGAGATGAGAAGTGACCGGAAGGCCATCTTACGTATAAAGCGGCGATCAGCCGCGACCTCGCCTTCTGGTCGCGGGTCAGTCTGAGCAGACGTGTTGCCTACAGCAAATCTTCTCGAAAGACTATCACGCATTCTATTACGCACTCTATGACGACTCCAGGGCAGTTTGGGCCATAGGTACAAGAGTGCTTGAAGCAGCATGCCAGTGATGCCAGCAATCAAAGTATATTGGCCGTAATGGCCAAAAAGATGCAAGATAAAAATGATGCCAATGCCAATACAACACAGCAAGAACAAATTGAAGATCAGATTGAAAGTAAAACATCCCATCGGCTGACTACGCATGACAGGTGGCATATCAGGTGGTAGGTTAGGTGGTGTACGATATTCTTTTGGATCCATAGAAGCATAAATACTTTCTTGCTTGCCAGGTAGCAAATAACTGTCTATCTACTGCCCATCGATTCATCTACCTTTATAGACGTTATTCTATGTCATCCATCCAACAAATGCATACTCAAACCCAACCGGTAACGGCTGCCCTCGTGGCTGCGAACGTCCCCTCATGAGCGGAGCTAGCAAGCACCATGAGCTCACCTTCCACCAGCCTCCCTTGAGGATAGCTTCCGGCCACCTTCCTCTACGTCTACGTGCACAAATAAACATGATCTCTAGGGAAGGTGGCCGGAGATGATCAGAGGGCGAGACGTGAAGGGAGGTGAACTCGTGGTGCGAGCGGCTTTGCTCGTACAAGCACGTTCGCAGCCACGAGGGCAGCCGCTACTGCTCTTTTTATTTCTGTTTGGTCTTTTGCCGGTTTATTTTCCCTCTATTCGGTAAAGAGACCATCGCGTAACGAAAAGTATTAACCACGAGCGGTCGCCGCGACCGCTCGTTTTGTTTTTATCTGGTCTTTATGTGCGGGCGTTGAGGGCAGGCAGGACTTCGTGGGCGAGGAGTTCGAGGCTGGTTGTGTCGGGAAAGCCGCCGCCGTTGATCATGAAGTAGTCGATGCCGAGGTCGACGATGGGTTTGAATTGCTCGACGACCTGTTTGGGGGTGCCGGTCAGGCCTGGTCCAAAGGGTCCTTTGTGCTTGGAGGTCAATTCCTGCAATTTTTGTTCGTTGGGTGCGCAATAGCAGCCAATCATGGCGGTACGGCGGATGGTCTTCGGGTCTCGGCCGATGGCCTCGCAGGCTGCGTCGAGTTTGGTCACGAGCTCTCTGGCACTGTCGAGATCGCGATAGCCGATATTCCACCAATCAGCATGGCGGGCCACCAGGTGCAGCATACGCGGCTGGAACGCGGCCACCATAATCGGAGGAATCGGCTCCGGCTTGGGCTGGCAGAAAGCATCGGTCACACGATGATATTTCCCTTCAAAGGTGACGTGGTCCTCGCGCCAGAGCGCCTTCATAATCTGGAGCGCCTCATCCAGTTCATCAACACGCTGTCCTGGACCAGGATAAGGGATATTGTAAGCTTTACACTCGGCTTCGTTCCATCCGGCACCAATACCGGCGATAAAGTTGCCCTGGCTCAGATATTGCAAGGTCGCTGCCATCTTGGCCAGCAGGGCCGGATTACGAAACAACTGGCAGAGCACGATATGCCCATATTTCAAGCGTGGCTCCCGCGCCGCCAGATAGGTCAGGGTTGTCCAGCCCTCCAGGAAATGACTATCATCAAATTGCACATGATCTGGAAACCAGACCGAGTCAAAATGACCCACAATCGTATCCAGACCACGCTGCAAATTTCCCATAAACTCTTGCCGCGGCAGCGTATTATCCCCCACCGGAGGCATCCACCCAAATTCAACGTTAGCCATACAAGAACCATCCTTCTAAATACTTCTCTCTGCCCTTCATTATAACCAGACAGTAATGCCGCAAGAATGAATAGAAGAGATAATAATGATCAACACCAATTCAACTCTATTATACACACACATATCGAAGAAGTGCATTTATTGTGCCTCTGAAATTGGAGTACAAGGATCATAGGTGCGCGTTTTTTCCTAAACGTTTCGACTGGCACTTAAACACCCAAAGCATGGTAAAACTGGCAGTCGTAGATAGAGGTATTTTCATGTTATACTGCAAGCATGACACAAAATATGCGTTTGACTTGTTTGAGCGGTTGTTCGTGCTGGCGGTTTCAGAGCATGTGGCGTGTCCTACAAGTGGTTTAGGAGGCAGCATCTTAGACGATCAGCATCAGGATAGAAACGAAAGGTAGCATGTTCCATGGGTGATATCTTGCGAGATTTTGAGCCGGCCCAACTGGCTCTGGCGCTGGATGAGAATTATATTGATTTTGCTCGTTTCATTTGTACCTTGCCGCAAGCGCGCTTCCATGAGGAGCCGGGACTATCATGGTTCGAGACGGGTGTGCCGCTGAGTTTCTTGAATGGCGTGATCAAGACGCAGCAGAGGCCCGAACAGCTCTCGACCACGATCAAGCGTATCCACACATATTTTGCGCAACGGCACCTGCCATTTCACTGGCATATAGGATCAGCCTCAGAGCCCGCTAACTTTCACGCTCAGCTTGAGGAGCAAGGCATTGCCTATGATGAATCTGAGCCAGGTATGGCGCTGGACCTCCAGCAGATCGGCGACGAGGTGTCGAATCCGATTGGACTGGAGATTCAACCAGTAACGAATAGTGTCAGGCTGCGGCAATGGATTGAGGTCTGGGGCTGTGGAGCACCGCCTGAGATCAATGAACACTTCTACCAGGCCTACAACCAGCTCTCTCTGGAACCGGGGAACCCATACCGCCTATATCTTGGACTCCTCAATGATCAGCCAGTAGCTACAGCGGCCCTTTTCCAGGGCAAAGAAGTGGCTTCGATCCGCTATATTGTTACGATCCATGCGGCCCGCCGCCAGGGCATCGGGTCAATTATGACACGCACGGCCGCCCTTGAAGCGCGCCGCCTCCACTATCGCGTCGCCGTCCTCACCGCTTCCCCCCAGGGACGCTCTGTCTATGAGAACATCGGCTTCCGCCCTTTCTGCACCGTCTCCACATACGAATGGTGGCCCGCCAGAGGCTAGACCAGACGATAAGCGCACAACCGGGCTAGATTTTATATTGACCAACTGCCCATTAATATGCTATACTAAGGGCAAGAAGAAAAAAGCAGGGTGAGATCGAGAGGGTGCTATGCCAAAGATTGTAGATGAGCAGATGCGGGAAGCCACACGGCGCAAGATTCTGCGTGAGGCGGCCCGCGAGTTTGCGCGCCTGGGCTTTGATCAGGCCAATATTAATCTGATCGCGGAACAGGCCGGCATCGGCAAGGGCACCATCTACCTCTATTTTGAGAATAAACGCGAGCTGTTCCTGGCGATGCTGCGCACGATTGCTCAGACGCAACTCGGGACGGTGCGTACGGCCCTGGCGGAAGCCGGAACGTTAGAGCAACGCATCGCGCGGCTCTTTCTGGCCTTTGCTCGTCTGGCCGAAGAAGATAGCGATAGTTTCAGCGTCTATATGAGTGCCCTCTACGGCGTCAATCGCGCCTTCCAGGCCGAGGCGACGCGCCTGCTACGCGACTACCTGGCCGTGATCTCTATGGTTCTGGAGCAAGGTCGGGCCAATGGCGAGATCCAGGCCGAGAGCAGCGAAGCCAACGCGCTCCTCGTGCTTTCCCTTACCGAATCCTATATCTTATCGGCCCGCGTCCTTGATTGGCCTGAAGCCGAGATTACCAATCGTGCAAGCGCCATCGCCCACGCAATTATCCAGGGCCTGACTGCACAACCCACATAATCGTGGGGATATCATGCGAAAACAATCGGGGACAAGCCCCGAATCTACGTAATCGTTTTTTTTTGTTGTTTTTTAATGAATGACTGCCCACTCATAATAATATAATCAGGAGTAACAAGAGCTTATGAATTCTTTATCAAGTCGTTTAGCCGGCCGCAAGCGCTTCCGACTACAGCGTCTGATCCACAGCTTTGAGAGTCCACGCTACCTGCTCAAATGGGTCTTTCTTAGTACGTTGATCGGCTGTATCGCGGGTCTGGGCGCCATCGCGTTCTATGCGGCGATCCATTTTTCGACGAGTATTTTTCTTGGTGGATTGGTTGGCTATCAGCCACCCGAGCCGGCCGGTGAGGGCGCAACGGTGGTGACGTCTTTCTGGGCGGCGGCCCATCCATGGCTGCTACCGCTGATCACGGCGCTCGGTGGCTTGATCGCCGGTATTATCGTCTTTACGCTGGCACCTGAGGCTGAGGGCCATGGTACCGATGCGGCGATCGCGGCCTTCCATGAGGGCAAGCCCATCCGGGCACGTATCCCGATAATCAAGCTGGTGGCGTCCGCAATCACCATCGGGACCGGAGGCTCGGCGGGCCGGGAGGGTCCGGCGGCCCAGATTAGCGCGGGCTTTGGCTCAATCCTGGGACGTGTACTACGGCTGGATGCGCAGGACCGGCGGATCGCGCTGGCGATCGGCATCGGCGCGGGCATCGGTGCCATTTTCCGCGCCCCACTGGGTGGCGCGATCCTGGCGGCCGAGATCCTGTATCGCGATGACCTGGAGGTCGAAGCCCTGATTCCAGGCCTGATCGCCTCGATCGTCGGCTATAGCATCTTTGGCGCCTGGTCCGGCTGGGATCCTATTTTCTCGACTCCCAATAATCTGGCCTTCTCATCGCCTCCACAGCTGATCTACTATGTCGTGCTGGGACTACTCTGTGGACTGGTCGGCCGACTCTATTCCAATGGATTCTATGGACTCACGCACGTTTTTCATCGTATGCCTCTCCCCAACTGGTTTAAGCCAGCGGTCGGCGGTCTGCTGGTTGGTCTGATCGGACTGATGATCCCACAGGCAATCGGCATGGGCTATGGCTGGGTGCAGGTCAGTATGCGTACAAATGGCCTGCTCGCCATTCCGCTGTGGATCATTATCACGCTCCCCTTTGTGAAGATCCTGACCACAGGACTCTCCATCGGCTCCGGCGGCTCCGGCGGTATCTTTGGTCCTGGTATGGTGATCGGCGGGATGCTCGGCGCGCTGGTCTGGCGGCTCTGCTACCATGTACTACCCGGTATTCCAGCGACACCCGGCCCCTTTGTGATCGTGGGCATGATGGCCCTGTTCGGTGGCATCGCTCACGCGCCCATTGCGGTAATGTTGATGGTCGCCGAGATGACCGGCAACCTCTCCCTGGTAGCACCGGCCATGATCGCAGTCAGCCTGGCCTACCTAATTGTTGGGCAGCAGTCCATTTATAGCAGCCAGGTCGCGACACGGGCGGACTCGCCGGCGCACCGCTTGCAGTTTACCTTCCCATTACTGGCAACGCTCTCAGCACGTCAGGCCATGAAGCCACTGGTCCAGCAGCTACGACCGGAGACCCCGCTCAGCGAGGCCATTGCCCTCTTCGAGCAACATAAGCTGAACGGCCTACCAGTCATAAACGAACACGGCACCCTGGTCGGCATCCTCACACCCGGCGACATCGAGCGTACCGAGGAACGGCTACGCGCCAGCCATACGGTCGGCGAAACCATGAATCACAAAGCCCAGAGCATCAACGCCGAGGACACACTCGACAACGTGCTTGAAGAGCTGACCACACAACGGATCAGCTGGGCCCCGGTCGTTGAGCAGCATCCACTCACCCAACTTAACAACGTCCTGGGCATCATCTTCGTCGCCGACGTCATGCGGCTCTACCGCAAAACCGTCCACAACGATGAACGCCGCATCGACACCATCATCCAGAAGAACGTCCCGGCATAAGATTGGGAAAACATGATCATCCGGCTCTGCGACGTGGCGCTCACTCCACGTCGCAGGGCCGGATGATCGTGCTTCACACAGCCGTACCACACGTTCCTCATCACTGACGCATCATCACCGTGATTGGTGTAGGCGCCACAGCACTGCGAGTCGTTCTTGCACGTTCACCCACGTCAACCCAGCAGTGCGGCCTCGCGTGTGGCGCCCACTCCACGTACGCAACGCTCGCTCATGGCACCCGCTCCCTCGGCGTATGTTCGGCACCGATCATGGGCGGCGATCTAGGTCGTCATGGAACGGCGTGTTCCGCCGGCCGAGCGTACGTCGAGTGGGCGCCACACGCAAGGTCGGCATGCGGCTTGATCAACGGTGATACGTGTTAGAAAAGCATCGCATGCCTGTGGCGCCTACACCACTCATGGTTCTTCAAACATGCTCGCTCGGCAACGTAGAAGCACACGAATCATGGAGGTGATGCGCTTCGTACGGGCACGATTCTGGATGGACGAACACGCCCGCCAGACCTTCCCCCATCAATGTGGTCCCATCCAACGTGATTGGTATAGGCGCCACAGCACTGCGTCCCGTGCATGAACATTCGCCCTCGTAAACACAGCAGTGCGGCCTCGCGTGTGGCGCCCACTCGGCGTACGTCACCGTCGCATACACACATCTTACGTAACGATTTTCACACTCAACATGGTCATGAAAAGGGAGCGTAACATAGGTAAGTATTTGCTCCTCGATTATTATTTTCCTGCATAATATCTTTTCAAGTATGTCCTATTTCTGGTGTCCTGGTAGTCTATATAGACAGATATGCATAAAGAGATGTGAAGGGTGTGAGAAAACTTAGCGGGATCGGGGCGCGCCAGCTTATCCACACCATGTTGTATAGATGCACACAAGACGATGGGGTCTCTCGAAGAAGGAGTCGAGTCATGACAGAGGCAGGTAGCGAGCCTCCGAATATGGAGGATCTAGTCCGGCGAGCTCAGCAGAAGGATGAACAGGCATTCGCTGTTCTCTACACGACCTATCTTCATCAGATCAATATGTTCTTACATAAAAAAATGAATAATGATCATATGGCTAGAGATCTGGCGCAGGACACGTTATTTAAGGCCTGGCGCAATCTGGCATCGCTGAAAGAGCCGGCAGCGTTCAAGAGCTGGTTATATCAGATTGCCAATCATAGTTTTTTGGATCTTCAGAAGCGCCGGAAGAAGATAGCGACCGTCGATATCGCTTCCTGCCAGGAGAATACCTATCATTTACAGGTTGAGGGTCCCGAGGATGGCTATATCTCTAAGGAGTTGTTCTACGAGGCACTTGACCTGATGAAGCCCAAACATCGAGACTGTTTACTACTCTATGTCCACGAGAATAAAAGTAAAGCTGAAATCGCAGATATGCTAGGAATAAAAGAAAATAGCGTCGACAAATATCTTTCGCGTGCACGCCAGGAGCTACGCAGCATTTATGCACTTATTGTAGAAAGAGAGAAAGATCAATGATGGGTCAGCCACCATGTGCCGCCTGGGAGGGAAAACTGGCACTCAGGAGCAGCGATCTCTCACATGCGGATCGGATCGCACTTAACGCTCATGTGGCTGGGTGCGAGGCATGTCGCAAGACACAGGAAAACTATTACCTGATGGATCAGGCTTTGCGTGCCTTGCCACGGTCCTATAGTAGACCTGATCCTGGACCTGCGCTACAGGCAAAACACAAAAAAGTGCGCGCTAGCTGGTCACCGCGAATTATATCGATGCAGGACAGACAGCCGGTGTCCATACAACGAGCGGCCGCGCTTCGAGTGCCTGCCCGTCCGAAGACGGTCAAAGCAACGGCCATGTTGCTTGTGGCGGCGACAATCTTGTTGTTCGGCTTCCTAAGTATCCTGAACACAAGTCGCGCCTCGGGGACCGCCCTGCTGACATTTAACGGTCAAAATGATTATGTGAGCGCCCTCGCCTGGTCACCCAATGGTCGCTACATTGCCACAGGCGGCTACAACCATACGGTCCAGGTCTGGGATGCGGCCACGGGCCAGGTGGTCATGACCTATACCGGCCATAGTGAGCCGGTAGATGCCCTCGCCTGGTCGCCCAATAGTCAGTTCCTGGCTTCGGGGAGCTGGGATCACACGGTCCGTGTCTGGCAGGCCTTTACCGGCCATACCGTCGAGGTCTATACAAACCATAGTTCAGAGGTGAGCAGCGTCGCCTGGTCGCACGATGGCAAGGAGATCGCTTCCGGGAGCGGTGATCATAGCGTACAGGTCTGGCAGGCCTTTGATGGCCATCTCGTGGTAAAGTTTATCGGACACGGCGAATTTGTGAATGCCCTGACCTGGTCGCCCGATGACAGCGAGATCGCCTCTGGCGGTCGCGATGGTCGGGTACTGATCTGGAATTCCCAGACTGGCGTCGTACGTTTAAACCACATCTATGCCATAGGATATACTGTAGATGCACTGGCCTGGTCGCCCAGGGACCAGACTATCGCCATCGGGGGTCGCGACAAGACGGTGCAGGTCATCAATGCTCAGAGTGGAAAACTGCTCTTCGTCTACCGAGGTCACACTGAAGATGTCGATGCCCTGGCCTGGTCGCCCGATGGCAAATACCTGGCCTCCGGCAGTTGGGACAAGACGGTCCAGGTCTGGGATGCGAAAAATGGCCTGCCACTTTTCACCTATCAAGGGCATAAGGATCTCATCGATGTCCTGGCCTGGTCGCCCGACAGCAAGAGAATAGCCTCCGGCAGTTGGGATCGCACGGCACAGATCTGGGAGCCCGGCACATAACGGATCGGCCCATGCGGCTGCTCTCATGGCGAGAGTGGCCGCATGGCGAGCAGGCAGTTGCTTCACCTGGCATCCTGGCGTGTATCAATGATGTTATAGCGCAACCATGCAAGACACAAGGAGGGACCCGCAATGACGATTTTCGGGCGGCATGCCAGACAAGAACTTGACCTGTTAGTTGAAGATTTCGTGGTGACCAGGATCTCAAGACGTGAATTCTTCTACCGTGCCACGGCGGCCGGATTGAGCCTGAGCGCGGCCTCCTCCCTGCTGGCGGCCTGCAATGAGAATCCCGGAACCCACACCAACAGCAATAAATCGACCCATGTCCAGTCCATCGAGACCCTGACCGTCTGGAGCGGTGAAGAACTGGATAGCTTCCTGCAGATTAACGCGGCCTTCACGAAAAAGACTGGTATCGGGGTCATTAGCGAAACCACGCGCGATATTAACGCCGTGCTGGCGACCCGCCTCAAAGGCAATAATCCACCGGACGTCTGCGGCATGCCCAGCGTGAGCACCTTCCACCAGCTTGCCAGCCAGAACAAACTGCTGCGGCTAGACACTTTTCTAGATATGGGACAATTCCAGAAGAACTATGCGCAGACCTGGATCGATTATTCCTCGTATCGCGGCGGCATCTATGCGATCCTGCCTAAAGCCAATGCCAAAAATACCATCTGGTATAATCCAAAGGCCTTCAAGGCCATCGGTGCCAGTATCCCCAAAACCTGGAACGAACTGATCGCGCTCTCAGACAAGATCGCCGCGCAGGGCAAGTATCCCTGGTCGATGGGCATGAATAGCGGAACGGCCAGCGGCTGGCCGGCGGCCGACTGGATCGACGAGATCTATATCAATAAATATGGGCCAGATATGTATGACGAGTGGATCGCCCATCAGCTTCCCTGGACCCATCCCAGCGTCAAGGATGCCTTTCAGCTCTTTGGCCAGATCGCGCACGGCAAACACTACATCAAAGGCGGTCCCCAGACCATCCTGTCAACCAATTTCCAGGATGCCTCCTACCTGCCATTCGACCAGCCAGCCAATGCCTACATGTACTACCTGGGCGATTTCACGGCCGGCTTCATCAAGGATCAATTCAAGAATAGCCAGAGCGGCAAAGATTTCGACTTTTTTGCCTTCCCCACCATCAATCCAAAGTACAAAGGCTCCGTCGTCGGTACCGCCGACCTGATCGCAGCCTTCAAGGATAATGATGGGACGCGCCAATATATGGAGTTTTTATCCAGTGCCGAAGCCCAGAGCATCTGGGTCAAGCGCGGAGGAGCAACCTCCATCAACGCAAATGTCGACCTGACCAGCTATCCCGACGACCTGGCCCGCAATGCCGCCAAACAGATGGCGACCGCCAGTTCACTCCGCGTCAGTGCCGACGACCTGATGCCCCTGATCGTCGAAAACTACTACTGGCAAGGAGCCCTGCAGTATATTGAGAATCCCAAACAGCTGGATAACATCCTTGCCACGATCGAAGAGATTGCACTACAAGCCTACATATAAATACAGAGATCATTAGACCGTGTACACTGACTATCGATAACATGCAGCAAAGGTTGACGGCAGCATACGAGAGGGAGTTTTAAGAGGTCAAGAAAAGATAGACGGCCAGCAGGACACCAATGATACAGGCCAGAACCGTCAACACAATCGGGAAAGCAACCACAGGATGGAACGTGTCACGGTCAATGTCGCGTCGTACTTGAATAAAGTGGAAGAGCGACCAGACGATTGCCAGTACACCCAGAAAGGTCAGGGCCACACCAATAATCATCGAATAGTGTAACGAGACCAATGGTAACGGCTGATTTTTCACACCCAACTCACGCAAAAATAAACCAAAACGAGCCACCACAAAACCAATCGTAATCGTCGCCAGCCCTGTCCGCATCCACGCCAGAAACGTACGCTCATTCGCCAGATGATTCGTCACCTGGCGACTTGTCCAGCGCCTCGACTTCTTCTTCTCATCTTGCATCTACACGCTAATCCTCAATCTTTCCTCCAAAATAGAGCCCTTTCCACCATACCACCGCCCTCACCACCATGTCAAAACCCAAACAACGGCCGCCAGCCGCTCACCCCACGTAACGGCAGGGCTTGCCCCTGCTCCAGCTCACGTACGTAATATCCCTCAAACACGTAATCTTGTGAAGGCGAATCTATCCAGATACGTGCTGCGTACTGCTTTTGCATAGTCATACGTCTACAGGTTGCAGGCGCAAGACCTGCCGCTACGTTACGCGGGGAGACGTGGTACTGTTCGCCGACATTGCAATCGAGATGAGCTTGAGTGGAATATATGGGCAACAAAACCACCTGCACAGATAATCAATAGCGGTTCGATAGGAAAGCGAAAACGCATCGTGCTATAGAAGATAACGTTTTGAAGGATGGTAAAACCAAGCACAAGATACAGCATCAAGAGCGGCTTTTTGTAGCGCCTCCACGTCAGGAAAAGTCCAACGGCCGCGAGCAGATAGGTAGGCCAGGTCTGGATCGGGATGAGGATAAGCAGGATTTTCGACGAGAGGCGCGCAGGAAACTGCTCAAGGGGCAGTCCGTGTGAGTAAGTGTAAGGCTTCCACATGTTTATAAAATGCAAGCAAAAGATAGTTGGTAGTTCCGCCAGATGTGTCCACATCCAGTCCAGCGCTCTGGCTGTCTGCTGCTTATCATCAGCAAGCGTATAATTAATTTCATCATGAATGCGGCTATCATCGGGAGGAGTCCAGAAGCCACGCTGATTGGGATCGCCAATGAGGACCTTATCATTGTAAGCTCCATCCAGCACCTCACCCATACCAGTGGCGACCAGCACCAGTTGCTGTGTGACCAAGTAATTGCGGTAGGTCCAGGGGATGACCAGCAAGAACGCCAGGAGCGCAATCAGGACCGTACGCCGCAGAGAAACACGCCAGGATTGTAGCTTGAGAATAGGCAAGAGCAGCATCCATAGTCCCAACACCGCAAACAACCCCGAACCATTGGGACGCGTCAGGATAGCTGCGGCCAAAAAGCAGCCCGCAGCCATCAACCAACGCATGTGCAGTACACGTTTGAGCATATCTACCTGCTCATGCCGCTCAACTGTCTGAGAAAAGTTTTTGACATACTGAACACGGAACAAAGCATAGGTAAAACCAAGCAAGCAGAATGTGTACAGCGACTCCGTATAGAGCCAGCCATCATACAAAAAGAGCCCGGTATAGAGAGCAGCCAGACAGCCACAAACGGCAGCAATTCGCCGACCAAAGAGATCCCGGGCAAAGTAATAGATCAACAGACAGGTGCCCGCGCCAAGCGCACAATAGAACAGGCGCGGCAAGAGAGGATCTTTACCACCGACCACATAGAGAGCCGCGATAATCCAGGGCCAGAGCGGCGCGCGGCTCACCGAAGCAAACTGACCATGCACACAATAACAATGGTTATCAATCAAATTACGCGCAATATGCTCATAGATCCCAGCATCATAAGTAGCCACATATCCATGCGCATTGACCAGATTATAAGCCAGCCGCACCACCACCGCCAGCACAAAGACTCCGATCGCAAGCCCATGACGCCGCCGCATAGTACTCGATGAAATCCTTTTCATCATAAATTATGAAACATCCTCTTCTGCAATTATTTATATATATCTATCATAATATACATCCCGCACATAAACAAGCACAAATAAAGCCTGGGTTGTGTGAATAGCTATAATGTAGCAACGTATATTCAAGATAGTAATTGTAAATAGTAATACTAAAAAGTGATAGAAAGGATTCTGAGGTGCTAACTGGCAATCGTATTCGTCGTTATTCTTATGGGTTAATAGCTACGGCTGGATTATGTTGTCTATTGCTGTTCAATGGCCTGGTCGCTTGCTCTCCTGGTACAACTGGCGAGGTGAATACGTCAACGACACCGAGACCGACGCCGACAAAGTCACTGGCGGGAACAGTGTTGTATCAGTCGAGTTGGGCGGGCGGGCTGAAGGTATGGCAGGCGACGGCCGGCTGGAAGTTGGCGGGAGACTATGCACAGACCGATCTGGGCGAGCATCGTATGTTGACGATCCCTTATCGCCCGACGGTGGCTAATTATGCCCTTGAGTTCCAGCTTCAGGTGGTCGAGGTACCAAAGGATGGCGGCTACTTTATCGTCAAAGCCGACCCACAATCCAGCCGCGACGGCTTCCAGTCGCGCATCCTGAATCTTTTGGATACGAAACCACATGGCTATGCCACCCATCCTCTGGTCGAGACGGTGATTGATCCCGATATGCATCAGCAGGCGAATGTGAATGCGCAGGCATTTGATTATGAGCCTGGCAGCCAGTGGCACACATACCGTGTCGAGGTCTCAGCCGAGCAGACACAATTCTTCGCCGATAATGTCCGCATCAGTCGAGCCTCCAGCGCCAAAACCGCCACCCTCTCCAATGGTCCACTACGCCTGGATTGCGGCAAAGCCATCCTGCGCGTCAAAGGATTTGAAGTGACGGCACTTTAACTGACGGACCTGTTTGACCGGTTCAAAGCAGTGGAGAGATCGAGAGAGCAGGGGTTCATAATATAGAGGAGGAAGTGTTTACTTTTTATAATAAACATAGACCTGGAAGTGATCAACTAAAAAGCTATAGCAGGTCGTTTATCTATTGAGATGACGAGCGGCACTTGTATCATGAATTTCCATGCGTTCAAGTTCTCACTCAACCTCTCAAAAGGAAAGGAATTTCATGATGTCTCAAACCGAGATAAATGATTCCCAGCAAGTAAACGCTTCCCAAGGGGCCGTTATCGGGCAGATGGCGAACGATGTTTTGCAGACGAGTACAATCCAAAGCATGGTCGCAGGCGAAGCGACTATGAAGCGCACGCCGGCGAGTCTCAAGTCATCCGACAAAACCATGGAGGCTGGACATCCATACCTCAAGCAAATCCTGGATTTACACCATGCCTATTCACCCGTCTATCATCCACATTCTCCTGCTGATTACGCGCCAGCAACGCCATCAAGTCCTGCATCGACACCACCGGTACCCACACCAGTACCACAGGTAACCATACTTGGACCGTTCAACACGAACTATATCGCATTTGATAATGGTGTTCCTGTTGGTGGCTCTGCGTCTCTCACACTGCATTCCGATGGAACCTATAGCTTTAATGGCAGCTTTCACGATTCGGGCGCACCAAGCTATAATGTTGAGTTCTCATGGGTTATCGTGGGTGCGGCAGGGACGGCATATTCCTTTACCGCCTCTGGCCATATGGCGGGTACATTTGAGAGCGGCTCACGCGATTGTATCTGGACGCAATCTAATAGGAATGACGACATCGCCTTACACTGGGATGAGTTGACGAGCGGATACACGTGGCGTTGGCAGGCATATGTGAACTGGAATGTTCAATCTGCGGTCGATAGCCTTGTCTCGGCACTTAAAGCAGCGGGCACCGTCATTGCAACGGTCGTGGCTGTGGTGGCGGTGGTGGCTTAACAAGTCACGCTCTCCTGAGAGATAACCACAGATTTCATCATTGCACGTATGTTGTCCATATATGCAATGGTGAGGCAACCTCTCAGGTTTAATGGCACGACGTGTGGCAGGAGCCTTGCGTACGTGAAGTAGCGCCACACGCAAGGCCGCACTGCTGAGTTTACGTGGGCCAGAGGATCTTAACGTCCCGCAGTGCTGTGGCGCCTACACCAATCATGTTTTGGTGTGCTTGATTGATGAGGAACACTTTGCAAGCCACGTCCGTACATCCAGACGCGTCCCTTGGCGGAGACCATGCTTCATATGCTTACACCTTGCTGAACGGTCATGCTTGAAGAAACATGATTCATGTAGGCGCCACAGGCATGCGATGCTTGCTCAACTATGGAGAGCGCATATTTTTCGACAAATATGAGGAATGCCATGGCTGATAACACTCTTAATAATTCATTGGTTATAAACGCACCGGTTGAACAAGTGTGGTTGTTGGTCGTTGAGAAGCAGCAAGCCGATAAACAAGATACAATGGCAAATAAGTACATCCAGAACGCACCTGAGGGACCACTGGCGGCAGGGCAAGTCATTCATATGAAAGTAGGGCCTGTACGTATAACTATCTATGTGGATGCTGTTGTGCAAGCCAACCCTCCATTGGAGGGTCAGACAATCTCTGCCAGGATGACTTTTTTCGGGAAGGAGGGCAAGGTTATCGGTCGTTGGTTTCGCGATGCCGAACACCATCTCATACAAAACTACTCAGAACTAAACCATCCCTGGTATACGTTCATAGACCAAACCGATATTCGGTGTATATCTATAGATACAAACTCGTCCATCTTTGTCTATAGTACACAACCTGAGGCGACTTTTCGTCTGCGTCTGATGCCACGATGGTTGGCCCGACGCTTCAATGATGATGAGATGATAAAAAAGGCAACAATAAAGGCGATGGAAAAATATTTGCAAACGATTAAAACTGAAGCCGAACAAAATTTCAATCAGGCAATAAGAGGTTAGCGATTGATTAATTATATGGGATGATATATACTTTCCGTGTTACTACTGATTTTATAGTGATGAAAGGAGGGTCCGACTTATGAATATAAAGGGATTTTATATGGAGCGGTGCACCTCTGGACGGTTTTCACTTTCGATATTGCTACTGACAATCTCATAACCACATTCCATATTGTATATGGCTCGATAATCTCTCCGGGTGCACTTTCTCTCTTCTGACGATTCCGGGCAAGACTATGCTCTATAAGCTGTGGATACTTATTGCTTGTTGAGGGCTGGTCTGGTTGCTCTTAGAGTGAATTTTCACAATTTCGATGTCTGTATGGGTCAGGCCACGTGGCTGACTTATCGCTATAAGAAAAACGAGACGAGGAAAGTTAAGTATGAATACGCATACACCATTACATCTGGCGAAGTTTTATCAGGGTTGGGATGGCTATCAGCAGCATCTGGTGAAGGCGCTTGCTCCGCTGTCGGCGGAACAGTTGAGTTCGCAGATTGCGCCACATTTGCGCTCGGCCTATACGATTGCCGCGCATATCATCGGAGCACGGGCACGCTGGTCGTATTATGTGTTGAAGATTGGTGGCGACGCGATGTTTGAGATCGGGGCCTGGGATAGGTCCGGCCAGCCGGTCAGGTCTGCGGCCGAGTTGGTACAGGGGCTGGAGCGGACATGGGATGTACTGCAACAGGCTCTGGCAGAGTGGACGCCTGAGGATCTGGATGAGATGCTGGAGGATGTGGATGATGATGGGACGGTCGAGCGCATGTCGCGTCAGTGGGTGATCTGGCATTTGATCGAGCATGATATCCATCACGGCGGCGAGCTCTCTTTTGTGCTGGGCGCCAATAAGATTCCGGCCATCGATCTCTAAGTTCCCAATACTGCACAGACGCGGGGTATCCCTAAAAAGGGATACCCTTTTTTTGTAGCTGCACAATTTCTGTTGAAATGCGCCACAACATTGGTTAATATGTGGAGGGTTTCCTCGACTGCAAGCGGTTAAAGATTTCCTCGTAGAAGGCCGTAGGATTGGATGTATGGGAACAACATTTTTTCGCACAAGCGATCTGGCGCGCGAGCTGGGAGTCCACGTGAACACCATTCGGATTTATGAAGCCTCCGGGTTCCTGACCCCCATTCCGCGCGGGACCAATGGCTATCGCCAGTATAGTGAGCTACATCTCGAACAAGCACGGCTCACATGGCTGGCACTTCGCTGGCCATATGCAGGTGATAAACATCAGCTCATTATGCTAGTGAAAAATGCAGCGAATGGCGATCTGGGCATGGCAATGGAGTTCGCGTATCAGTATCTTGCTCAGGTACGTGTCGAACGCACCTATGCCGAATCCGCGCTTGAGTTTCTTGAGCGTTGGGCAGCGGGACGTACAATGGACGCCTCACCACATCCTATGCATATTCGCCAGGCAGCCCTACACCTTAATGTTTCTGTTCATATGCTGCGCAATTGGGAGCGTAACGGACTGCTCACAATCCCACGTGACCCGACCAACGGCTACCGTCTCTATGGAGGCACCGAGTTTGGACGGCTGCGGGTTATTCGCATGCTTGTCAAGAGTGGCTTCAGCCTCATGGCGGTTCTACGTATGTTGAACCAGTTTGATAGCGGCAACACGGAGAGCCTGCGTGAATCACTGACTGTTCCACCGGAAGAAAATGTCGATAAAGTTATTGTTGCGGCTGCTGATCATTGGCTTGCAAGCCTGCTAGAACTGGAGCAACGCGCCCAGGAAATGATTGGGCAAATTGGACGCATGATCGAGCGATTTTCCACAGGATAGGAGACTTCTCCTCCTCTCAAACTCTCCACTTACACACCACCCTTTTAAAATACAATTACTAATGAACAGCACAACGTTTTCTCGTCGATTTGAAAGGAGAGCAACTATCCATGAAATTGAACCATCTCAATCTGAGCGTCACCGATGTCCCGGCAGCAGCAGATTTTCTCGAACAGTATTTCGGGTTGCGCAAACAACCAGGAGACAAGAAAAGCTTTTGCGCGCTCTTTGACGACGACGGCCTGGTTCTCACCTTGATGAAGGCCAAAAACGTCGCCTATCCTGCTACATTTCACATCGGCTTTGGTCAGGAGAGCGAGCAACGCGTGAACGAGCTGTATCAACGTTTGAAAGATGACGGCTTTGAGATGCATCCACCACAACGCAGCCATGCCTGGACATTTTATGTGCAAGCGCCTGGCGGATTTACTGTCGAGATTGCCGCATAGTTGGCGAACCAGCATGCACATTTCCTCTCAGAAAGAGCATGAATACAGTATCCTCTGCTCTTTCTGAGACTTTCATCATTTTAAGGGTAAAGAAACGTAAGTCTCCTGAGCGCGATCTTGCAGATCTTGAAGACAAACTCATCAAGGCAGGTTTGCCAACATAGCAAAAGAGCAATTTAGAAGAAGTTTGCTAACTCTATCTGAGCTATACTTGTCCTGGTACTAATGTTCCAGGCTACAAATTCAATAATATAAAGGAGAAAACAACAATGATTACCAAAGTTGGCGCTGTTTGTGTCGCGGTATCAAATCAGGATGAGGCACTCGACTTTTATGTCAATAAGCTCGGCTTTGAGAAACGCAGCGATGTGCCGATGGGTGATGATGGACGCTGGATAGAGGTGGCGCCAGCCGGTGCGGCTACGACGATCGTGCTGGAAAAGAATCAGAACAATCCGGGACAACGCATGGGCACGTTTATCGGCTTTATTGTGCATACCAGAGATATCCAGGCAACCTGCTCCGAACTCAAGGACCGTGGTGTGCGCTTCACAGCCGAACCCAAACAGGAGTTCTGGGGCTACTGGGCTCAATTCGTGGATCAGGATAATAACGAGTATGGACTCTTTGAAAACAAAGAAAGTTAAGTCATAGAGACGATTAAGGAGGCAAGCTATGCAGAAAATTGTTACCAGTCTGTGGTTTGATGGCAATGCGGAAGAGGCCGTCAATTTTTATACATCGGTCTTCAAAAACTCAAAAATCACTGACATATCACGCTACACTGAGGCCGGCCCCGGCCAACCCGGAACGGCCCTGGCGATTATGTTCCAGCTCAACGGTATCGAATACATGGCCATCAATGGTGGTCCAGAATATACGTTCACACCCGCCATTTCGCTGATGGTCAACTGCGAGACGCAGCAGGAAATTGATAGTCTCTGGGAACAACTCACTGCCGGCGGTCGCGAAGATCAATGCGGCTGGCTGACCGATAAATATGGCCTCTCATGGCAGATCGTCCCCGCCAATATGGGCCAGCTCATGCAGTCTAAGGATCCCGAAAAAGCCAGGCGCGCCACAGAGGCCATGTTCAAGATGAAAAAGCTCGACATTAAAACCCTTCAGGAAGCCTGACCGCCACAAAAAATCAAACTACCTGAAGATGCTTCTTGCTTTTCCTGGCCCCCCTTTCCGCTGAAGGATACTTCATTGAAAAGGGGGGCTACCAGTCTCTTTATGCTACGTGCGATGCAGTTTTGAAGTAGGAGCGACGACCATAAAGGACAAATGCCGCCAGGAGGCCGAGTATTAATGGAAGTAATGATGCCGCACCATAACCCCATACGAGCGAACAGATGGTTGCGCCAGCCATGAGAATCGTCAGGCCGGTAGCGGCCAGCGGCGTCAGGATGGGCAGGATGCGTAGCAGCATCGGCAAGAGCAGGCCTAATGCACCTAGTACTTCAGCTGTTCCGATCAGCCGAATGATGATACCTGGCAGCGGCGTCTGCGCAGTCAATACTTCAATTGGTGAGAACAGTTTTGTACCACCAAAGAACAGGAAAGCCAGAAACAGCAAGACCTGAACCACCCACAATAACACATTCATGGCCGGCCTTTTTCGTCCCGTCGTATCGGCATTTTCATTCATCTGCTGCTCGTTCAATATTTTGCTCATATTGTGATTATCTCCATTCGCATATATCGTTAAATGCACATCACCTTATAAAAACAATATAACACGCCAGAAAGAAAAAAACTTCTTCCATCTTGCTCTTTCAGCACAGATTGGTAGTCTTGTCCACATCGCTTTGAATATACATTTTCGTGTGGAGAACAGACCGACGGTAACAGCAGTAGCGGCAGCCTTGGAGGCTGCGCACCTCCCCAATCGAGCGGAGCCGCCCACACCATGAGCTCACCTCCCTCCTCGTCTCGCCCCGCTCTATCCTCCGGCCACCTCCCCACATGCAGATGCATCCACCTTATAAGACTTTATTGCTTTTTCAACTTGGCCTTAATAGGATTATTCAGAATATAAGCCGTTTGATTAGCAAAATCGATCTCGTTACGCACAATATGGTCGTAGAAACGACGCTTCCAGAGAGCGGTTGGTAGTTTAATTTTGTTCACGTAAACGTAATATTGCCAGACATTGTAGACAATGGATTTATAAGCACCAATGACATCGCTCACACTGCATACATCTTCGACATTGCCATCAATCAACAGCATGCAATGGAGATGATCGGGCATCACCATAAATGTCATAGGCGCGACACCGGGAAAGCGTTCAGCAAGTTTTGCCCATTCTGTTTCAAGGATAAAGCGTAGATGGGGATGACAGAAGATCCGGGTACCAATTTTGGCCTTGATAGTGATAGCGTAAGCTCCTCCTGAACGATAATCGTATCCTTTGAGGCGCATGGGGTTGTGATATTTATGCGACATTAATTTGGCCCATCCTTTCTAGAGTATTTACTATAAATAAGATGCCTTTCATAGGCGTAATAGCGGAAAGTATGGGGGGAGGATTTGAAGGTGCGTTTGCGTGGGGGTAGGTGGCCGGAGGTGGTCGTAGAGCGAGGCGTGAGGAGAGGTGGATTCATGGTGCTAGCTTCGCTCGTGGGGGGAGGTGCGCAGCCTCCAGGGCTGCCGCTACGACTATGTGTTCGCCAACATGGTTGAAAATGAGACGGTTTCGTGTTCGCCGGCGGTGGTTGAAATTGAGACGGTTTTGATACGTTTAAATTTGAGACGGTTCTGAAACGAGTTCTGGCTTTATTGGATGAAAATTGGCCTCAAGGGGCTTTTTGGGCTTGACCTGATGGGCTTTGCGGAGTATAGTTTGTAGAGATCAGTGCGTGACCATTTATATCAATTTGGTCATTTGTTTATGAGAAGGAGAAAGTATTTTGGTAGAACGGGGTCAGGAGACGATGGTGGCGGCGCCTGAAAGTTCGCGGCGCGAGGAGCGGGCGAAACGTATTCTGGATGTTGCGACCACTCTGATCTTGCGCTGGGGCTACGCTAAGACGACCCTTAACGATATCGCCAGCGAGGCCGGGGTGGGAAAGGGGACGCTCTATCTGCATTGGAAGTCGCGTGAAGAGCTTTTTGAGGCGCTTATCACCCGTGAGAAGATAGAGATGGCTGAGGAGATCAGGGTGCAGATGGAACAGGACCCGCAAGGGGCGACGCTGCATGGTATCCTCAAATATTCAGCGTTGGCCTTGCTGAAACGTCCGTTATTGAAGGCGCTCCTCTTACGCGATACTGATATGCTTGGCAAGCTG
Source organism: Dictyobacter alpinus (assembly GCF_003967575.1). Taxonomy (NCBI): domain Bacteria; kingdom Bacillati; phylum Chloroflexota; class Ktedonobacteria; order Ktedonobacterales; family Dictyobacteraceae; genus Dictyobacter; species Dictyobacter alpinus. The sequence continues at coordinate 5,270,972 of NZ_BIFT01000001.1, read as the reverse complement.
GCCCATGATGAGAAGGGGACAGCGGCCTACATGGAGCAAATATCGGGCTTCGTGACCTATCTGCAATTGTTACGTGAACAGGGATTAGTACGGACAGATTTGAGCCTGCAGTTGCAGGTTTATACCTTTTCCGCCATTTTTACTGGCTTTTTCCTGGTGGCCCGCTTCCTGCCAGCGGAATTTTTACTTTCCGATGAGCTACTGGCCGAGATGATGGCTGAGACGGCCCGCCGTACGTTGGAACCAGGTGGTCCTTCATCATCCAACGCCTTCCAGGCAGCCTCTCAGGCGTTCTCAGACTTCATGGATCGCGCGGTAGCCAATGCGCAAGAACAGTCCGACCACACGCAGGAATTCACGGCCCACCTATCTACCAAACGGGGGCCTGGCAGAGTCCGAGGCAGGAAGGGCGGCCGACCAAAGAAGCTACAGACAGATGAGCGGATTACACTGGCACAGCGCCTCTACACCGATACCGATAAGTCTATTGAAGAGATTTGCGCGACCCTCGGCATCTCGCGTGCCAGCTTATATCGCTATATGAAAGAGAGACCAGAAAGAGAGTCATAGTTATGCAAGATGCTGCGATTGAAGTTGTTGATCTGACAAAAGCGTTTGGTCGGGTGCAAGCGTTGAATGGACTGAATTTGAGCGTGCGCACGGGTGAGGTGCATGGCTTTCTAGGACCTAATGGGGCTGGGAAAACTACGACGATTCGTATTCTGCTAGGACTGCTGCGGGCGGATACTGGTTCTGCCCGGCTCCTTGGTGGTGATCCCTGGCAGGATGCAGTGCCACTGCATCGCCGGCTGGCGTATGTGCCCGGCGATGTGACGCTCTGGCCTAATCTTACTGGCGGCGAGGTCATCGATCTGCTTGGACGCTTACGCGGTGGACTGGACGCGCGGCGCCGCACTGAACTACTGACACGCTTCGAGCTCGATCCTCGTAAGAAGGCGCGCACTTACTCCAAGGGTAATCGGCAAAAAGTCGCTCTGATAGCGGCGCTGGCCTCCGATGTCGAGCTACTCGTGCTGGACGAGCCAACGTCGGGCCTTGATCCTTTAATGGAGGCGGTCTTCCGCGAGTGCATTGAAGAACTGCGCCAGCAAGGACGCACTGTCCTGCTCTCCAGCCATATCCTCTCCGAGGTCGAGGCCCTCTGTGATCGCGTCAGCATTATTCGCAGTGGTCGCCTGGTGGAGAGCGGCAGCCTGACCGAGCTGCGCCATCTGACCCGTACTTCGATCTCGGCCAATGTCGCTAAGACGCCGGACCAGCTGGCGACCCTCGCGGGCGTGCATGGTCTACAGGTGCAGGGGAATCGCGTGCGCTTTGAGGTCGATACCAGCGAGCTAAATACTGTACTCAGCTATCTTAGCTCGCTGGACCTGCAAAGTCTGGTCAGCCAGCCACCAACCCTGGAAGAGCTATTCATGCGCCATTACCAGATGGAACAACCAGGCGGAAATTCCAATGAGAAACAGGCGGAGGTGGCACGATGAACGAATTTATAGGAACAGGCAGCTTGCTGCGCTTTATGCTGCGCCGAGATCGCATTGTGCTCCCGATCTGGATCCTCTTGATCGCGCTCCTTGGCATCAGCTTCGCCTCCAGCTATATGCAACTCTATCCCACTGAAGCTGCACGCCAGGCCTTTGCCGGTCAAGTTGACGCCTCTCCTGCTGAGGTCGTTATGCTCGGTCGGGTACTTATTCCCTCTGTAGGCGGACTTACGGCGTGGCGCTTCTCCATGGCTAGTGCGATTATCATTGGGATCGCCAGTATGCTCACGCTGATTCGCCATACGCGTAGCGAAGAAGAGAGCGGGCGACGCGAACTGCTTGGCGCGGCAATCATCGGTCGTCAGGCACCCTTGACCGCCGCGCTCCTACTGACATGCGGAGCCGATTTCGCCACCGGAATGATCCTTGCCATCGGACTGCTTGGCCTTGGCCTGCCCGCCGCTGGATCTATCGCGCTTGGACTATCATTAGCACTGGTGGGATGTTTCTTTGCAGCCATGGCGGGCGTGGTCGCACAGCTATGCCAGCGAGCAGGCATGGCGAGAAGCCTGGTAGGGATCGCCATCGGCCTGTTCTATGTCCTGCGCATGCTCGCCAATGCAGGCGAAGCCAACGGCTGGTCCTGGCTCTACTGGAGCACCCCGCTCGGTTGGATGCGTCAGATCCATCCCTTTACCAGCGAGAACTGGTGGGTACTGCTCCTCTTTCTCGGCTCGGTCGCTCTCCTGCTTGGCACGGCCTATGCTATCGCGGCCCGCAGGGATCTCGGCGCCGGACTTTTCTCAGCACGCCTCGGACCAGCCAGCGCGGCCCCGGGCCTGAATGGTCCGCTGGCTCTGGCCTGGCGTCAGCACCGTGTCGGCCTGTTTGCCTGGACCAGCGCCTTCGCGCTCCTGGGAGCTGTATTTGGCTATATCGTCCAAAACGCCGAGAGCCAGCTCCCTCCTGGACTTATCAGCAGCAAAGCCCAGGTAGGAGATAGCTTTTTCACGCTCGCCCTGACGATCTTTGTCGAGGTTGTCGCCGTATATACCGTCCAAGCCACCCTCCAACTGCGCTCCGAGGAAACAAATGGACTCGCCGAACCCATACTGGCAACGGCGGTCCAACGGCTCAGGTGGGCGGGTTCTCATCTACTGATCGTACTCCTTGGCTCAACGCTGATCCTGGCCACATTCGGTTTCACAGCGGGACTCACCCACGGCATCAGTACAGGGAATGTAGGCCATGAACTCCCACGTATCCTGGCCGCCTCACTGGCCTACGTTCCAGCCGTCTGGGTCCTGCTCGGTATCACCATTGCCTTCTTCGGCCTGCTCCCACGCTTCGCGGTCATCGCCAGCTGGACCGTGCTGGTAATCTGTGTCGCACTCGATCTCAGTGGTGAGTTACTCAGAGCCAACCAGCAAATACAATATATATCACCCTTCACCAACGTCCCCAAACTGCTGATCGGCCAGGGGTCGCCTGGCGCCATCGTCTGGCTGCTCGTCATTGCCCTGCTATTGATCATAGCAGGACTCGCCAGCTTCCGCCTCCGCGACCTCCAATGAGCAGCTGATAGTGGGTGGTGAGTTTATAGGATCTCTCTCACCATCCACTATCATCTTGATTTCTCCGAGAGCAGTTGCGAGATTTTGGTTGGTGTATCTCCTTCATCCACGGGGGTATAGACATTGACATTGAGATCGGGCGCGTCAAAGACCTGAAAGGTGAGATGCTCAAAATGGAGATAGCCAGCCTGTGGATGATTAAACGTTTTGTGGCCTTCTAACGGACCAAGCACCTCATGATCGGACCACCAGGCCCGGAATTCAGGGCTACATAGCATCAGATCATGGATCAGCTCTGTCAAACGCGGATCACCAGGATACCGACCACAGCTGGCACGGAACTGCGCGACCATCCGGCGCGCATGCTCTTCCCAATCAACCAGGAAGTGTCGATGTCCTGGCGTGGTGAACATGCGCCAGATGGAATTGCGTTCGCGACTGGTCAGCTGGTTATAATCGCCAAAGAGGATGCTAGCCGCTGCGTTCCAGGCCACAACATCCCAATGTCGTCCTAAGACAAAGGCTGGACTCAAACCCTGATGATCCAGGAAGTTCTGTAATGTTGGACTCACAATCTCCAGCTCCCATGCTCTCTCGGGAGGCGGCTGCTGATGAGCTAAGAAGAAGAGATGTTCTCGCTCACTAACATTCAAGCGCAAGGCCTGGACGATGCTTTCTAAGACCTGGGTCGAAGCGGTAATCGAGCGCCCCTGCTCCAACCAGGTATACCAGTCCACACTGACGCCTGCTAGCTGAGCCACTTCTACTCGTCTGAGTCCGGGCGCTCGTCGCCTGCCTCCTCGTGGCAATCCCACGTCTTCAGGAGCAAGCCGAGCCCTCCTGGTGCGAAGAAAATCTCCGAGCTCTTGCAAGCGCGGATTCTCCTGCTCACGTATCGTCATTGCTGCTCCTCCTTTTGTTCCCCTGGATCGCGAGACTATAGGAGTCTGACTCCTATGATAAACGCTCATCTTGTTCTAGTATCTCTTGCAGTATACACTTTCGATATGTCAAGAACAACTTGCAAAGACAAATTTTAACCCTAAAGCTATAAAATCTAATGGAGGAATTTCCCATGAGAGTTTTTGTCACCGGTGCGACCGGCTATATTGGATCTGTGCTTGTCCGTGAACTCCTTGATGCAGGACATCAGGTTGTTGGTCTCTCGCGCTCGGATACGGGCGCAGCCGCGTTGAAAGCGGCTGGTGCCGAGGTGCAGCATGGTACGCTGGACGACCTGAAGAGCCTGCGCAGTGGTGCCGCTGCGGCGGACGGCGTTATCCATCTTGCCTATGTCCACGATTTTTCAGACATGGCGGCCGCGGCCGCGATCGACCGGCGCGCCATCGAGACCATCGGTGCGGTGCTCGAAGGGAGCGGCAAGCCGTTCGTGGGCACCTCGGGAACATTGATGCTCACACCGGGTCGCGTGGGAACAGAGGAGGAAGAAGGCGCGGCTGGATTACCCCGGGCCGTTGCGGAAAATACAGTCATAGCGATGGCCGGGCGCGACGTGCGCTCAGCGGTCGTGCGACTCGCGCCGACTGTACATGGCGAAGGCGACATACACGGCTTCATCCCGAGTCTGATCGGCCTCGCCCGCGCGAAGGGCGTGTCGGCCTACATCGCCGATGGCGCGAACCGCTGGCCTGCCGTGCATCGTCTCGACGCAGCACAGTTGTTCCGGCTAGCCCTGGAAGACGCCCCGGCCGGCACCCGACTACATGGAGCCGCCGAGGAAGGTGTGCCATTCCGCGCTATCGCCGAGGCCATCGGCCGTCAGCTAAAGCTACCGGTCGTCAGCATTGACCCCAAAGACGCAGCAGACCACTTCGGCTGGCTCTCAATGATGGTGCCAATCGACAACCCAATCTCGAACGCGTTAACCCGTGAACGCATGGGATGGCAGCCAACCAGGCCTGCGCTGATCGAGGACATCGAACACGGTCACTACTTCAACCTCAAGAAATAATATCACCGTAGATAGGCTCATGGTGCGGACAGCATTGCTCATCCGTGCCATGAGCCTGAATCCTTTCCAGAATAATCTCGATGTCTTCCCAGCTTGAGAGAGGAACAATGTTGAGATCTGTCGACGGTAACTCACGTTCATATGCGCGCATGGCTATAAGCAATAGCCTCTCTTGTAATAAAACATATTCGTGTTTCTGAAGCTGCTTGATTTCTTCAAGTATGCGTACATAACTATCATCAATAAGGATTATATTATCATTTTTAGCGATCTTCAATATTTCTAATACTTTTCCTTGTATCCGGTTACAGAATACAACCTGTTCATAATTTATAAGTTTTTGGTATTTCAACCAGCTGAAAGTGGCTTCTTCTATCTCTTTTTGTATTTCAGGTGTTTCTGAATAGCGGGAGGTATAGTAAATAATCTCTCCAATTGAGGCCAGTTTCGCAACACCTATGGCTGCATCGTCGAGCGGCAACGATGCCAGCAGACATCGTTCTCGAAACTCAATCCAGGCCAACTCATCATCTAGATATGGATGCTCGGATCGCGCAGCCTGAACCTCTGGCAGCACATAAAACGCGTCTTTGCTTTCCAGATTATTCAGGATGTCTGGGTCGATGTTCAGATTAAATTGGCGATTGCACTCATCTAAAAAAACGGGCAAATTACTCCAGCATAGCGTTCCATCAATATCAACAGCTATCTTCATATTTTACCTCTCAAACTTCTTTTATATCCAGTATATTAATGCCCCCTAATTATTTAAATCGTGGAGATCATACATTTTTGCAACAACATGCATACCATCTTGGACATACTCAGGGACCTTAATGTAGAGCGGTTTGCCGTCTCCTCGCTCTATGTGAAGGTTCCTGAGCATGAGCATGTCGGATCCGAAACGTTTGCTACGTGAGATGTATTGGGCCTTGCACCTATTCCAGTTCGCTTTACACGACGAAGCGTGTAAAGAACGTTACGTACGTGGTCAGGTTGCAGGTGCAAGACCTGCCGTTACGGTTCTTCTCAGGCTGTGCGTAGGGTGGCGAGGATGGCACAGACGAGCAGGCCGATGGCGATGGCGGTCAGGATTCCTCGGACGCCGAGGGGGATGAGTAGGAGGCCGCCAAGGGCGGTGCCGAGCGGTTCGCTGCCATAGGTGAGGAAGCGGAAGGCGCTGTTGACACGGCCTTGCAAGTGATCGGGGGTCAGACTGAGCCGATAGGATACGACGATGACTCCGTAGAGCGGCCAGACCAGGCTGGTGAGGGCACTACCGAGAATAACCATGATGGGTGATGTGGAGAGGGCCAGCAGGAGAGCAGACAGACTCCAGAGCAGAATACAGCCAATTATGGTCAGGCCACGGCTCACACGTGTCTGGAGCCAGGGAGCACAGATCCCGCCGAGAATACCACCGATCCCACTGATCCCGAGCATCAGGCCGAGCATGCGTACATCCAGATGCAGGATGTTCTGGGCCAGGATGATCACGACCAGCGTGAGCGGGGCCTGCAAGAAGTTCACGGCCATGGTGAGGATGGCCATGCTGCGCAAGAGCGGTTGATTCCAGAGAAAACGCAGTCCTTCTATGATCTCTTTATGCAGGGCACGCCTCTTAGTTAGCGGGCGCTCGGTCTGGAAGGATGTGCGGATACACAGCAGCGAGATCAACGAAACCAGATAGGATAGGCTATCGGCCAGATAGGCATAGCTAGCTCCCAGGACCACCACGGGAGTCAGGCCGATAATGAAGCCACCCAGGCTCGGTCCCAGCAGGGTACCAAGGGATTCGCTGACGGTGTCCAGCGCATAGGCCTGGGCCAGACGAGGCTCGGCCACCACCTGAGGTAGCGCGGAGATCTGGGCCAGACTGGCAAAGACATAGCCACTCCCCTCGACAAAGGCGACAAGATACAGTTGGAGCAACGTCAGGTGTCCCAGTGCATAGGCCAGCGGGACCGAGCCCAGGGCCAGCCAGCGCGTCAATTCACAGCAGATCATGACCGTTTTGCGGTTCCAGCGATCGAGCAGGGCGCCCGCCGGCAGGCTGAACAACAGATAGGGCAGGAGACGCATGGCAGTCAGGAAACCCGCCTGGGCCGGCGAATGTGTCAGGGCCAGCACCAGCAGCGGTAGAGCCAGGGCCGACACGTTCGATCCCAGCATAGAAATACTCTGGCCGTTCCAGAGCAACAGGAAATCCCGATTACGCCACAGTGGTCGCTCGGAGGGCTGCAATTCTGGTTGCATAATAGTAGAAACTCCTTCTTCATGGCTAGATTACTTGACAAAAATCGTTCTATACAGGAAGAAGCAGGAGGACCACGGGCAGCACAAACGACCGCAGCGCCAGGCGACGTGCGGACCAAAACATGCCAGCAACACAGGCTGGCAAGCCAGAAGATGCTAACAGATTACGAGTCAATTATGTCCGAACATACGGCTCCCTTTTTTAATATGCTTGCCTGGTTGTGGGCCGCGCTTAGTTAGAGGCCCTGCCAGGCATAGGTGGTATCGGGTTTGACGTCAGGCGAATTATAAGCCAGGGTCACCAGGGTATGGGACTGTAATTCAATGTTATGGAAATCGCCGCTATACGGCTTACCATCCACATAGGCCTTCCAGCCAGTAGCCTGATCTAATTTAGGCTCATACTGAAGATTCGAGAAGCGTTTGCCCCACAGTTGTGTGAAATCACCAAGGGTATATTTCTTCTGGGTCGGCGACTCGATATGGATGATGCCACTGGTATCATGGGTATGCAGCCAGTAAATACAAGAATTGTCGCTGGCAATACCGATCGTTTGCGGCACCGCTACGGGTTTACCATCGATATACATCGATAAATGGGCGTGAACATGATAGGCCAGTTGCTCCTGGGTGTCACAGGTAATGCCGTTCAAGGGAGCATATGGCGTCGTAGCGCTACTCTGACTATTTGTTGCTGTTGTGTCAGGGGTGCTGGCCGTATTTGTTGTCGAGACGCCACTAGCCATGCCGCGCCAGATAAATACACCCATAATCGCCACCACCAGCACAATGGTACCAACGATCAGACCAGTCTTCCTACGTTGACGCTGCTGTTCACGCAAGCGCTCGGCTTCACGGCGCATCTGCTTGTCACGCCGATTCTGCTTGACGCTCTGAGGATTTGTTCGGTTCATACAGCTCATCTTTCATCGAAAAAATATAATACTATTATATATCAGATTGTAGTTCTAAGAGATCAAAAAAGGACCCTTTATCCAGCGTAATGTTGTAAAATTTTTATCAAATCATCCGTATGCAAGGAGTTTTATGCTGCCAACCTCGACACAGCAACCAGCGGCTACGCGAGATATGCTGGCTGGTTCACAGACCTTATTTGAGCTGGCACGGCGTGGCAAGCGCCTGACACCCTGGTTTGTGGCGCTACCACTGTTGTTTGCCTTCTTTGCCTGTCTGCTGCTGGCCTATGTGATCATGGTTCTCCTGGGACTAGGACCCATTCTGAACGCATGGGGAAGCAGCAAGAATGTCAGCCTCCAGGCGCTGAGCCTGCTGATCCAAACGGCATTCCAATATAGCTTTGTCATTCTGGGTGTGGCCTTATGGGTCAGGCTCTATGAAGGGCGCCCATTCTGGACCCTTGGTTTTCAAGCTCAGGGTGCCGCTAGCAAGATTCTGCGCGGCTTTCTGGCGGGACTGGCCATGTTCGCGCTCTCGATCGGTGTCCTCTGGCTGACCGGATCCGTACGATCCATTAACAATACGCCGGATCAGATCGGCTGGTCGGCCCTCTCAGGGGTCCTGATTGTACTGCCGGCGTTTTTAATACAGGGACCCACTGAAGAGATCTTGATGCGTGGCTGGCTGATGCCGACCCAGGGCGCACGCTATCGGCCCTGGGTCGGCATCGCGCTCTCAACCATCACCTTCACACTCCTGCACATTCCAGACCACCTCGGCAGTTATAACCTGCTATCGGCCCTGGTCCTGATTGTGGTATCGCTCTTTCTGGCTGGCTACGCCCTGCTCGAAGGGAGCATCTGGGGCGTCTGCGCCTGGCACGCCGCCTGGAACTGGGCGGAAGGCAATATTTTTGGCATGCAGGTGAGCGGCATGACCATCTCCGGCGGCACCCTGATCAAGCTCGCGCCCAGCGGACCCGACTGGCTCACAGGCGGCGTTTATGGTCCTGAGGCCAGCGTACCCGTACTTGCCATCCTGCTCAGCGGACTGGCCTGGATATGTTACCGCCTGTACCGCCGCTCCCGTACCTACGTACAGGCATTATAGACAGGGAGCGAGGCCGCCAGAACAAAAGGGTCGTAGCGGGCCGTAGGGCGGCTCCATTGCGCAAAGAGCGTTTTTGGTGACATGATGAAGGCTGAAAAAGCGTTGGGGACAGAGAGCCACGAGGCAGAAATAGGAGTTCAAAAAAATGAAAATCGCATTATTTGGTGCCACGGGCATGATCGGACAACGTGTGCTGGATGAAGCATTGAGGCGCGGCCATCAGGTCACGGCGATTGTGCGTGATCCAGCCAGCATGGATCTCTCAAATCCTAATCTGGTGGTCGTAGCCGGTAATGTGCTGGATATTGAAAGTGTCGCCCAGAAGGTCGTGGGCCACAATATCGTTATAAGCACGCTGGGACCCGGTCATGATGGGGATCCCGAGCAGTTGCTCACGATTACCCATTCATTACTAGATGGGGTCAGGCGCTCAGGTATCAAGCGCCTGATCGCGGTCGGCGGGGCTGGCAGCCTTGAGGTCGCCCCCGGTGTGAAGCTCGCCGATACGCCCGAGTTTCCAACGGGCTGGAAAGGGATAGCCAGCGCGCACGAAAGCGCTTTGGATATCTATAAGCAAGAGAAGACATTAGAATGGACCAATGTGAGTCCTGCGGCCCTGATTGAGCCGGGGACACGCACCGGACACTACCGTACCGGCACCGATCGACTGCTCACAGACGACAAAGGCGAGAGCAAGATTTCCGCCGAAGATTTTGCGGTCGCCATCCTCGACGAGGTTGAACATCCCCAATTCAGCCGCCAGCGCATCTGCGTCGCCTACTAACCAGACTCCTCAATTCACGGCCGCGACAGAACCTCGCAGCCGTGAATTATGCCATTGAAGCAACCTGAGCATACGGGAAACAAGCGGCCGCAAGGGACGAATCTACTTGCTTGTTTGCATCTGGTGGGATATACTTTGGATGGCAAACGATTGGTCTTACAAATAGACTCAAGGGTTACAACATTACACTAAAGGATGGGCAAAGATGGATAGCGACGCAGGCTCTGCGGCGGATAAGGTACGGATGCTGTGTACGACGATCATGAAGACGGCGCGACAGGAGTTGATGCAGCGTTTAGACGATGCTGACATTGGGCTTTCACCACATCAGTTTCTGGTGTTGCGCCGCATTAGTGAACGGGCAATGGCATTGAATGAGGTGAGTCGCGATCTGGGATTAGATCCTTCGACGCTGGCTCCAACGGTCGAGTTGCTGGTGCGCAAAGGCCTGGTGAGGCGCGAACGTGATCCATTGGATCGCCGACGCACCCCCCTGTCCCTGACACCAGAGGGCAGTGAAACCCTGGATCGCCTGCAACGCTCTAATGGAGAGAGTCCTTTGCATAAGAGCCTGAGCACGATGGGACCTGATAAAAGCCAGCAGTTGCTGTCACTTTTACAGGAATTTGTGGATTCATTGGATACGCATCCAATTGATGAGACAATGCACCATTGTAGAAATCATTCTCTTGACAAATAATCGTGCCCGCTGGCCTGAACATGGGTTGGCTCAGACAAGAATCCAGATTTTCCATCGATAAAGGATTGATTATAAGCTCATGACACGTTATGCAATTATAAATGTGCCGGCCTATGGACATGTAAATCCGACGCTGGCTCTAGCCCAGGAATTGGTGGCTCGTGGCGCTCAGGTCGATTATTATGTGACTGAGGAGTTTCGAGCCTCAATCGAGTCCACTGGCGCGACCTTTCATCCTTATCACATGCCGGAGTTTGGACCTCCAGCCGAGATGCCTGCTCCACAGGGTGGGCCTCCTCAGATGATGCTGATACAGATGCTACACGCCAATACGCTGGCCTTACCCGAGATTATCGAGCAACTACAGGCCGAGCGGCCCGACTGCCTGATCTATGATTTTATGAGCCTATCCGGTCTACTGGCGGCCCGCATTCTTGATGTGCCCGCCGTCAAACTGCGTCCTAGCTATGTTCCCAATTCTAGCATAGGCGCGCTAATGGCAAGGGGACCTTTCGTCCAGGGTCGCCCTCCCATGGGAGCTCCAGGACAGGCCCCGACGACGCCGCCAGCGGGCGCGCCTCCCATGGCCCAGGGTCCTTTCTCTCAGATCAAGGGACCAGAAATGACGGCATTTCAGCAAGAATTGGATCGGTTATGTGCCCGCTATGACATTGAACCGGTCAGTCCCCAGGATCTATGGTTCCACCATGAAGAGCTGAATATCAGCTTTATTCCTAAGGAGTTTCAACCGGGTGGTGAGAACTTCGACAAGCGCTTTGTGTTTGTCGGACCCTCGATCTTCCCGCGCCAGGATGCACCAACCTTTGAGCTACGCAAACGGGCCGAGGAGCCGGTACTATATATCTCGCTGGGTACGGTCATGAATAATCAGCCGGACTTCTTCAAGCTCTGCTTTGAAGCCTTTGCCCACGAGCCCTGGCACGTCGTCATGGCACATGGGAAGCGCATCGACCTGCAAAAACTGGGAGCGGTGCCAGCTAATTTCCAGGTCGCACCCTATCTCCCACAGCTAGAAGTGCTCGCGCAGAGCCGTGCCTTTATCACCCATGGCGGCATGAATAGTACCATGGAAGGACTCTACTATGGCGTGCCACTCATCGTCGTCCCGCAACAGCCCGAGCAAAGCATCACCGCGCAACGTGTCAGCGATATAGGACTGGGTATGGCGCTGAAGACAGATGAACTCAATGCCACCATCCTACGCGAAGCTGTTAAGCGCGTCAGCCAGGATGCAACGATCCGCAAAAATGTCGCAGACATGCAACAAACCATCCGCAACTCCGGCGGCGCCCATCAGGCCGCCGACGCCATCGCCAGCTTTAGCGGCCAGCCATCCAAATAATCCACTAATCATCCAGAATCCCTCTCTCTCGCAGGAACGAGAGAGAGGGATTCTATCTCAGCAGGTCTTGCCCCTGCTACCGCTTCACGTAACGGCAGGTCTTGCCCCTGCTACCGCTTCACGTAACAAATGTCCCTCAAAAATGCATTTACATTGAAGCGTGCCCAGCAAAGCGCGTCCTTCAGCCTCCGGCTTGTGCCTGGTCGTACGTCGGACCAGTCGCAGGGACAAGTCCTGCCGTTACGATTTGTCCTTTGAACTACCACTTTTGGCTATTCTTGTCGGTAAATGTAACATTATGTGCGGTACAACGATCTATTATAATAGATACATTTGAAGCTATTTATATTTATTTCAATCATCAAGAAGAGAGGCCGCTAGCTTTTCATCTCTATTTCTACTCTCATAACAAAAAAATCTTTTTATTGAAACAATCGTAATAGGAAGAGGAATATTTATATATGCAAGAAGAGCAAAATTTGTCCGGGAAGAATAGTGCAAAAGGAGGTCAATTTAAATCTCTCTCAGGTATACAAAATACGCTTCCTGAAAAAAATCCTCAATTCAGGTCTCTTGTTGGCACAAACAATGCCACACCCGCACAAAATCCACCACGCATCTCTCTGCCCGATGTGAGTACGCCTACACCAACGCAAACGCCGCCACCCATCTCTCTTCATGGCTTGAGTATGCCCACACAAACTCCATCAGGAACGTCGCTCTCCGGCCTGGGTACATCCCCACCCGCGCAATGGCCGCAGCATATTTCTCTCTCGGGACTGGGTGCGCCGGCCCAACCTCCGCCTATGGTATCGCAGCCCGGTTTGAGTGCTCCCCCGCCCGTACAATTGCCTCAGGCGGTATTGGGCTCCAATACTCCATCCATTGGAGCCGCAATCAGGAGAAAGAATGCCAGCGTGAAGAGAAAAAGAATGAAATATATCATTCTGGGCACGATCCTGGTATTACTCATCATTTCGCTAGTGATCGCGGGCATCTGGCTGACGTCTATAAGTTAGGCGACTTTTTTGAAACGAGACGCGTGTGTATCCTATTTGACGTTTACCTGTATCACAAGGTTTTCGCCACAACCATCTAAACAACTTTCCATCCCTTGTTTTACAGAAGAGCCGGCGTGACGTTACGTACGTAACGTCGTATTCTCACTTCTTCCACTCGATACACGATTTGCTGCTTTTTCCACTGTTTTCGTAGCCATAAAAGCGCTTAACCAAAAATTATGATACTGCTGGCAACATCAATTCGCCAGCAGTATCAGGTATGAGGTCTATCCAACAGGATCGCGCCACAAGCGCGCGATCAGGAATGTTTGGCCGGTGTGTATTCGCCGGGTACATTACGGAAGCTGATGCCGAAGCGGTTCCAGGCATTGATGGTGGCGATGGCCAGTGTGAGATTGGCGAGCTCCTCTTCGCTAAAATGCTGGCGCACCTGCTCATAGACTTCATCGGGCACATGATCAATCGAGATCAGGGTCAACTTCTCGGTCCAGAGGAGGGCGGCCCGCTCACGCTCGGTGAAAAATGGTGTCTCATGCCAGACGGGAAGCGCATAGAGGCGCTGCTCCGACTCTCCACCGGCACGCGCGTCCAGACTATGCATATCAACACAGTATGCGCAACCATTGATCTGCGAGGCACGCAACTTGATCAAATCCATTAAAGCTGGCTCCAGACCACATTTGGCAAGATACGTCTCAAGTCCATTCATGGCTCGCATAGCACCTGGAGCAGCTTTTGAATAGTTCATTCTGGCTTTCATAATTCTCTATCCATCCTTTACTTGCTTCTATACTCAAACGATGTATTTGTCTTAACGATAGCCATAGAGTAGCAAAAAAATGGCCTTGTTAAAAGAGCCATTTTTAGTTATAGTAAAGATGCCATTATTGATAAAATTGAAAAGGAATGAAGCAGGTAAGGATGATGAAACGAGCACTGCCAATCGAGAAGACAAACATTATCCTGGATCAACATGCGGCCGCGCCACTTTATCGACAGCTCTATGAGCGGCTGCGTGCCCAGATTCTGGCGGGACAGTTGGAGATGGGGGTGCGCCTGCCTTCGACGCGGGTACTGGCGAGCGAGCTAGGGGTTTCGCGCAATACGACGGCTCTAGCCTATGAACTGCTACTCCTGGAGGGCTATATCGAGAGTCGGGTCGGCGATGGTACCAGGGTAGCCCGACTACAGTCTTCACTGTTACGGCAAGCAGGCAAGAGTGTCAAAAAGCCAAGCAGACAACCGGGCGTAAAATCGCCGCTGGCACAGCGTGGCCAGGCATTGCTCGATGCCGAGCGCACAGGAGATATCTATAGCGAGCAGGCCACATCTGGCACCAATCCATTTCGTGTGGGTCAGCCCGATGTGACACATTTTCCATACGAGCTATGGGCCAGGCTCGTAGCAAAACAGGCGCGGCAAGCGCTACCGGACGTCGCAAGCTACCAGCATGCACAGGGCTATCTGCCATTACGTGCGGCGATCGCGACCCATATCGGCATCACACGCGGTGTCCAATGTACACCAGAACAATTAATCCTGACCTCCGGCTCACAGGGAGCGCTGGACCTGGTGGCGCGCACCCTGCTGGACCCTGGTCAGTCCGCGTGGGTTGAGGATCCTGGCTATATGGGCGCACGTGGCGCGCTCCTGGCCGCCGAAGCCAGATTGATACCAGTACCGGTAGATGAGCAGGGCCTGAATGTCGAGGCCGGCCGGCAGCTAAGTTCCTCGGCCAGACTGGTGATAGTGACGCCATCACACCAGTTCCCGAGCGCCGTCACCATGAGTCTGGGGCGCCGCCTGGAACTACTGGAATGGAGTCGCGCGGCACAATCCTGGATCATCGAGGATGATTATGATAGCGAGTATCGCTTCAGTGGTCGCCCCCTGCAAGCACTCCAGGGACTGGATAACAGTGAGCGCGTCATTTATATTGGCACCTTCAGTAAGGTACTCTTCCCCTCATTACGCCTGGGCTACCTGGTCGTGCCGCCCGCGCTGCTGCCCGGCCTGAACGCGGTCCGCCGCCTCATCGACGTCCACCCTCCGCTGCTCGAACAGCTAGCGCTCACCGATTTTATTGTCGAGGGCCATTTTGCCCGCTACCTGCGCAAGATGCGAGCCATGTATCTTGAGCGCCGCAATACACTGATCACGGCACTCACCCAGGAACTTGGCGGCCTGCTAGAGATCACCACGCCCGAGGCTGGCATGCATCTGGTTGCCTGGCTCCCACAGGATATGAGCGGCGAGTACATCATCAAGCAAACGACTCAGCAAGGATTGCCCATCCTATCCCTCTCAACCTACAGTCTGCGCCCCCTCCAACGCGACGCCCTGGTACTCGGCTTTGCCACCTCCACCCCCAAAGAACTCCAGACCGGCGTACAAAAACTGGCCCGCGCCCTCCGTGGGCGATCATGAGGCCCATACATCTCACATAACGTTTTTCGCCTGGAACAGATGGACACAATCATGTTTGAGCTACGAGACAACGTGGAGCGAGGAGACGGCGATCGCGATCGTAACCAGGGACATGAACGTGGGCCGTCTCCTCCGCCCACGTTCATGTCCCTGATCATGACCACGTTGGATCTGAAATAATTGCCTCTTATGATTCGATTGATATGCTTATCACCTGAAATTATGTAAAAAACATACATGTCCAATTAAGCAGGAGAAGGTGGCACCTGGGCTTCCCAGGCGCCACCTTCTCCTGCTTAATGCCAGGGTAGATCCTCAGTCAACTGTGATAAAGCCGGCAGGCGCTACACCAGGGCCAGGGCCGATCGCTACTGGAGGTGCGCCAGGACCAGCCCAGGCCTGCGGCAAGGAAATAGCTCCGGGACCAGCCCAGGCCTGCGGCAAGGAAATAGCTCCGGGACCAGCCCAGGCCTGCGGCAAGGAAATAGCTCCAGGACCAGCCCAGGTCTGCGGCGAGGAAATAGCTCCGGGGCCAGGGCCGATCGCTACTGGAGGTGCGCCAGGACCAGCCCAGGCCTGGGATGAGGGAGCAGCAAAATGAAACACAAAGAGCAGCAGAGCCAGACAAGCGATTGCAAGTACCAGGATGGCAATGTATTTGCGAGAAGGAGTGGAAAGAGCAGATTGTGTGTTCATTAACAGACCTCCTGAAATTTAAATATTTAAATACATTAGTGATGTTTAACGAAGGAACTGATAGAAGTATGCAATAAAAAAGCTAGCAAAACAATGAAGTAGCTCACAGATAGAAAAGTGATTTATCTCACATTCAGGTCGTTCCAGGTGGGAAAGTGCTACCAATCGTTCATTATGTTGCAGGCACAACCATGCAATGCTCAAACAAATGGTCCCACATGGATGCACCATGTGGGACCATCTGTTTGAGTCGCCTCGATAGTCAAACGAAGGATCGGTTTATACCAAAGCATCAGGGTTTAGTGGTAGCACAATCGTAGAGCTGATTGCCAGCCTGCTGGCTTATAGCGCCGGTTGAACTGGAGGATGTTTGCCAGGCGCTGGTAGGAACCAGTTGACAGTTACTGGTCACCCAGGTGCTGTCCTGGTTTTGTCGGCCAAAGCCGCCAGCCGTCACGGGATTGAATTGGCCCGGGGTGGTCGTGCGACCGGATGTATTGCTACTAGCTGAACTGAGCCAGAAGTAGCGTACGGTCCCATTGCTGATCAGCTTCTGGAGGTCCGTGGTGGTCAGAATGGGATCGCCTCCACTGAAGCCTCCGAGGGCCATTACGGGTTTATTGGTGGACATAATAATGGAGTCGGCGGTATTGGAACTGGCGGTGGCGAGCAGAAATTTGTCTGTACCTTGATGCTGTTCCAGGTAGCTGACCAGGGCCGGATTGGCGTTTCCACCCCCGCCAAAGCCGCCTATCGCTCTGGCAGCCGCATTCTGGCCGCCACGCGTGCTCCCTGCCGCGCCGGTTCGGCCAGGGAAGCCAGGGAAGTCAGGGAAATTAGCGATGGCATCCGTCTGGACCGTGGGGCCAGCGGTAGGCGAGGATGATTCGACATTACGCAAGACCGAGTAGCCGGACCAGATGGTTGGGGCGACCAGCAGTACGAGGAGTCCGGGGAGCGCGAGGCTGCCGAACAGCCGCGATACGCGGCCGAAGCGGTTGAGGCGCGGCCGAGCACGGAAGACGATCAGGGCGATCACAACCAGGGCCGTCAGTATGCCGATGATGGGGCTCAGCCATAGCGACCAATCAGGATAGCTCGTCAGCATATAGATCTGGGCCACAGCGGTCAGGGCCAGCGCCAGGGGAAGCAACCAGCCATCCCATGTCTCGCCGCGATACGCCCGCCACATTCCCACCAGTCCGATACCGACCAGCGCAGCGATGCCCGGTGATAGCTCAGTCATATAATATTGATGGAACGAGCCATCAACCGAGAAGAAGGTCGCCATGGTCAGCAGCCACATGCCCCACAGTACCAGCGCGATCTGGCGCTTATTCCCCTGGAAACGGAAACGCTGCTGGACCAGGAGCGCAATCAGCGCGATCAAGGCAAAGGGCAGCAACCAGCCAATCTGCCCACCCAGAGTAACCCCCAGCAAGCGCAATGGTCCGGCCCCACCATTCTGCATGCCTCCTGGGCCGGCGGCGAATTGACGGCCCGCGCCATTGCCACGCGGAAATTGACCACCACCTGGGAATTGACGATTCGTGGCCGTAGGAGTAGGCGTTGGAGCAGCAGTACTACGATAGCTCACCGGAGCCTGTGAAGCGGTGGTACGCGATTGAGGGGGAGTAGTAGGATTGGCGTTTTCAGGACGCGTGCGGCCACCGCCACCACCAAAGCCATTCCCGCCAAAACGCAACCGATTCAGGCCGTTATAACCAAAGGCCAGACTCAACTCCGAGTTATCCTGGGTCGAGCCAACATAGGGCCGCATTGAGGCGGGAGTCAGATCAACGGCCAGCGCCCAGGAAAGGGAGAGGACGAACATGACCAGCAGGGCCAGTAGCAGGTGCCAGACACGGGTCCAGACTTTGCGCGGCGCGCACAGCAGGTAGGTCAGACCTAGAGCCGGCACCACCAGGTACGCCTCGGCCATCTTAACGTTAAAACCGAGTCCAACAAAGACCGCGCTAAGCAGCAGCCAGCGCAACTTGCCACTCTCGGCGGCATGGATCACCGCCCAGGCGGCCAGCAACAACACCAGGGCCAGCGTGCCATCAATAGTATTATTGCGATTAGTAACCACACTGATCGGAGTCACAGCCAGGGCCAGTCCGGCCAGCAAGCCAGCCACCGGACCAAAGTGGCGCGTCACCAGGCGATACAGCAACCAGACCGCCAGCACACCACACAGCGCCTGCGGTAGAAAAATACTAAACGGCGTAAAACCAAAGATTTTAGCACTCAGCGTCTGCAACCAGAAACCCAGCGGCGGCTTATCCACCGTCACAAAGCCACCAGGATCAAACGAGACAAAGAAAAAATTATGCCAGCTATCCGTCATACTACGCACACCGGCCGCGTAATAGGCATTACCATAACCATTCTGGCCCAATTGAAAGAAATCCATAAATACAGCAAGCAGGAGTACTGCCCCCAAAGCAATACGCTGCCACAAACGAGATATCACCATATCTCGCTCTGGTGGATTTTGCTCGATCGTAGGTGTAGTTGCCACATCAACAATATCAGCCATGAGTTTTCTATCTCTCCTTCAAGGAAGGTTGATCATTTCCAATGAATACAGGACATGTCAAAATCCCCCACCGCATAAACACATGCATATGCATACACGGGTTCGCTATGCACAGTATAAGAGACAGTTCTCAATAAAAGCACAGGCATTTGTAAATAAATTATGAAGTGGCCATTTCACCCTCCCTCCACATGCAATCTAACGTCATCGTATCTACGTGAAGTGGATCACAATTCGCGAAAATTAGAGCTCCTCATCTGACTCAACCTCATTAGTAGATTGCTCTTGATCTTTTGATTGGCTTTGCTTTCGCTCTTTCTCATTCGCCTGCGCATGTCGTCTCTCCTCAAACACTGCCGGATTATTCAAGATGTATGTATGCTGCGCTTTAAAATCCTGCTCCCCACGAATAATATGGTCGTAGAATTTCGACTGCCATATTTTGCCTGGAAGATCGATATTGTTCTCTTTTATGTATCGTAACCAGGCGTTTGCAGCACATGACTTGTATCCGCAGATCATTTCTATCACACTTTTAACTTCTGGGTCCTCTATTTCAATCGTCAAGATACCATGGATGTGATTATGCATTACCACCATAATACCGGGAGCGATACCTATATAATGTTGAGGAAGATTAATCCATTCCTCATATAAGATAGATCGTAAAACAGGATGTTGAAAGATCCATACTTTTTGCTTTGTGCATATCGTAATGGCGTAGGACCCTGGTAATCGATAATCATATCCAAATAAATGCATTTCATTTCTCCCAACATATCTATACACCTCTCTATGTAACCAGATACCAGGATAAAGATCGAAATCAGGAAATTTTTCCAATGTATTTGACGAATTGGTAATCGGAGCGATCACGCTTGAAGAAACATGAGTGGTGGGCCTGCCAAACGTTCCCCAGCGGCCATGCATCAAGAAACATGAATAGTGTAGGCGCCACAGGCATGTATGCCTTTATGCATGTTTCGCATTCGATCATGCTACATGCCGGCCTTGCGTGTGGCGCCCACTCGACGTACGACCAACCCGCCTTTCACGTCGTCCCATTACTAACAGGATCGCCAATCTTGAGGGGAGCCAATCGTACGCCGTGATACGGAGCGCCTCCAGCCAACGTTTCGTACGTCGAGTGGGCGCCACACGCAAGGCCGCACTGCTGGGGTTTCGTGGGTCGAGGGGTTAGAACGAGACGCAGTGCTGTGGCGCCTACACGAATCTTGTTTGGCGTTGCCGAGTTGATAAGGGTCAGGCTCCAATGGTGTGGATGAATTCACGGGCTACGCGTGAGATGGGGCCGATGCGGCGGTAGATGAGGGCGAAGATGAATTCTTCGGTGAGGTCGGCGATGGGGAGCAGGATCAGGTCGTGCTCTAGATGGGATGGGCGGATCAGGGCGGGTAGGGTCAGGGTGACGCCGATGCCTTGTCGGACCATTTCTTTGAGGCCCTCGACGGATTCTATCTCTACCAGGGGCTGCATGGGGAGGCCACGCTGCACAAATATGCGTTTGGTGATCTGGCCCATGCGCGATGTCTGGTCCAGGAGCAAGAAGGGCTCGGCGATGGCCTGGGACAGGGTGACGCTCTTCTGCTGGGATAGGGGATGCTGCGCCGCGACGAGCAGGTGGAGCGGCTGACGAAAGAGTTCTTTGATGATCAGGAGCTCGGATTGCATCCTGGGATCGAGGATCAGGCCCAGCTCGATCTCTCCCTGCTCGACACTGGTTACCAGTTCGTCAGTGTGGTTGACGCGTACTTTGAGGCGGACATTGGGATATTGCTGGTGAAAGGTGGCGAAGAGGGCCGGGAGAAATGAGGTGGCCAGTGATTCGATACAACCAAGCTGGATGGTGCCCCGGTGGCCGGCCTGTAGCTCACTCAGCAATTGCTGACCCTCCTGCAATTGCTCCATGGCGTTGCGCACGTGCAGCGCGAACTCTTCTCCCGCAGGCGTGAGGGTGACGCGTTTCTTGTGGCGCGTAAACAGCTCAACCCCTAACTCGTCTTCCAGGGCCGCGATCTGGCGGCTCAAGGCGGATTGCGCCACTAACGAGAGTTCGGCGGCCCGGCGAAAGTTTTGCGTCTGCGCCGCCGCTAGAAAATATGTCAGTTGATGAAACTCCATCTCGGCCTACCCCCTATAGTTGATCTCACGGTAAGATCAACATTATATCAAATAGGTGTTGGACGCATCAACTTGCATGCTTTATAGTAATGGAGTGATCACAACAACAGCATAGATGAAAAAAGAGAGTAGCAGTTTTAAAGCCATTTTCTGTCGCTCCTGGACGGAGCAGAAAAGAGTAAGCAATGACGCAGGTTGAACAATTAGCAGAGTTTGTTGCGCGCGTGCGATACGAGGATCTTTCAGAGGATGCGCGGCAACAACTGAAGATCCGTATCCTGGATGCGCTGGGATGTGCCATTGGCGCGCTGGACGCTCCACCGATCAAGATGTTGCGTGCCCAGCTTGATGACTTTGGCGGCAAGCCTTTGAGCAGCCTGATTGGTGGCGGCAAGACCGCTCCCGATCGGGCTGCACTCTATAACTCGGCCCTGGTACGCTACCTGGACTATAACGATAGCTTTATCGCCAAACAAGAGACCTGTCATCCCAGCGATAACCTGGGAGCGGTCCTGGCGGCCAGCGAGTATGCGCAACAGGACGGCAAGGGATTGATGACGGCCCTGGCACTGGCCTATCAGGTGCAGTGTCGGCTCTCGGAGGTAGCTCCGGTGCGCGCGAAGGGCTTCGATCATACGACGCAGGGCGCTTATGCGCTGGCGGCCGGCGTGGCGAAGGCGCTCAAACTGGACCAACCAGGGATCGCGAACGCGGTGGCGATCAGTGCTACGGCCAATAATGCCCTGCGCGTCACGCGTACCGGCAACCTCTCCAACTGGAAGGGACTGGCCTATCCCAATACGGCCTTTGCCGCCACGCATGCCACCTTCCTGGCCATGCGCGGCATCACGGGTCCCATGGAGGTCTTTGAAGGAAATAAGGGCTTCATGGATGCGATCAGCGGCCCCTTCATCCTGGACTGGTCTCAGGAGGATCTTGAGGCGGTACGCTCTACCAGCGTCAAGAAATATAACGCGGAGTTTCATTCGCAGTCCGCGCTAGAGGGACTACTAGAGCTGCGGGCGGCCCATCAGATCCAAGCGGAACAGATCGAACGTGTCCAGATCGACATCTTTGATGTGGCCTATCACATCATTGGCGGCGGCGAAGAAGGTGATAAACGCCAGATTCGCACCAAGGAAGAGGCCGATCATAGCCTACCCTATATAGCGGCGGTCGCGCTCCTGGATGGCGATGTTTCGCCCGCACAATATCTCCCCGAGCGCATCGGACAGCATGATGTCCAGGATCTCCTGCGCCGCGTCAGCATCAGACCCGACGCGGCATTGAGCCAGCGCTTCCCCGCCGAGATGCCCTGCCATATCCAGGTCACACTCAAAGATGGTCAACAACTCAGCATCGAGAAACAAGATTACGCAGGCTTCCAGCGCCGGCCCATGTCCTGGCAACAAGCTCTCGCCAAGTTTGAACGCCTGACCACGCCCTACACTGATAGCGCACAACGGACAGCGATCAGCGAGACCGTCGCCGCGTTAGAAACAAAAACGGTTGCCCAATTAACCGCAGTATTACAGCCAGCATTTGTCCATGCATTCTAGACTATAAGAATAAAAAGGAGCAGGTATCATGAACGAGCGTGCATTTCCATTTATCCGTATGAATGAGCGTGAAGGCAAACCGCGCACACGCGGCATTACTGAGATCCGTGGACCGTACTATACGCCGATGGGCAAGCGTTACCTTGAGGATGTATTGGAGACGATGGGTGAATATGTGGATTCACTGAAGTTCGCGGGTGGGTCTTTTACACTGATGCCGCAGAAACAACTCAAAGAGTTGATTGAGCTGGCCCATAGCTATAATGTACAGGTCTCTACCGGCGGCTTCATCGAACATGTATTGACCCAGGGGCCAGAGGCCGTGAATCGCTATATAGAGGAATGCCACAATGTGGGCTTCGATATCCTGGAGATCTCTAGCGGCTTCATCACGATCCCGGTCGATGACTGGCTGCGGCTGATCGAGAAGGTGCAGCGCGTCGGACTCAAAGCCAAGCCCGAGGTAGGCATCCAGTTTGGCGCCGGTGGCGCCACCGCCATTGAGGAACTGGAATCCGAGGGCACACGGGACGTAGATTGGGCCATCGGGCAAGCCAAAAGATTCCTGGATGCCGGCGCCTACATGATCATGATCGAGTCCGAGGGCATCACCGAAAACGTCAAAACATGGCGTACGGATGCCGCCGCCAGGATCATCGGCGCACTCGGCCTGGAGAAAGTCATGTTCGAGGCCGCCGATCCCGAAGTCTTTGCCTGGTACATCAAGAACTATGGTCCTGAAGTCAACGTGTTCGTGGATCACAGCCAGATCGTCCAACTCGAATGCCTGCGCGCCGGCATCTGGGGCAACAAAAGCCTCTGGGGCCGTGTCCTGACCTACAAAGGCTAGTTTGTCCGGCTCTGGCTCTCCTCAGGGAGCCAGAGCGCAACCGCCCTCTATGCTGGTGAAAGTCTACATCTAGATACATTCATCATCTCTAGCGTGAGACACTTCCTTCAAGGTTGGGTGTTCCTTTACCCGTGGTGATCAAACGCAACAAACTCTGTTGGATATACTGTGTCCACGCAGGCATGCAGGCACCATAACACTCAACCTGGGGAACTAAACCTTCGTGAGTAAAGGTGAGTTTCGTTTTATCGCCTTCCTTAGAGATGTCAAAAATGACTTTTGTGCCCGTCCACTCGCTTTTATCTGCAAGAAAACTCATATCGCTATCCGTAACCAACCAGACAACTTTTCTGTCAGGGATTACCTCTATCAATTTTTGTTTGGAATAATGGACGCCTGGAACCTGAAAGATAAATTCATCATTGAGTTTTTCGGCGTTACCTTCAATGCCTCTTGACCACCATCCGCGCACATTGGTGACGGCATTAAAGACTTCGCCTGGAGGTCGATCTACCAAAATGGTCGTGGTGAAATTCTGAGTACTAGATGTGTTCATAGCTATCCTCTCTTCCCTATCTCTCTTAAAATTCGCTCATGTTGATAATAGATATTCCTGCATACTGCAATTATAATTCTACCGATAAATAAAGAAAAAAACTTCTTCGATCTTGCTCTTTATCTGGGAATACAACACTTATAGAAATATCTAGCCCATACAAATACAAATTTAACATGAAAGGCATGATAGTTTGACTTATATTCACTATACTCCACAAATGTCAGGTAATTAAAGGTTTTTTTGGCCTGTTATAAATATCAGGAGGATTTCTGGGTAAATTACCAGGGACAACTGTTCGCGTATAGGTGATAATAGAGAAGGAGATGCTAAATGAATTTTCTGGCTTTTCTTGATAGAGTGAATAAAAGCGGGTATATGGTTTATTAAGGAGTGCATAGCATGGAAACCGAGAAGACGCTGCCACCAACCTTGTATGAGTGGGCCGGTGGCGAGGAAGCGTTCAAGCGGCTGACGACGACGTTCTATACGAAAGTATTGGCCGATCCCCTGATCGGGCCGCTCTTTGCCGGAATGGCTGAGGATCATCCACAGTATGTGGCGTGGTGCCTGAGTGAGGTCTTTGGCGGCCCGAAGTCCTACACGGAGCATCGGGGAGGCCATCGACACCTGATTATGCAGCATCTGAATCGTCACCTCAGTGAGCAGCAGCGCGCCCATTGGGTCAGTGTGTTGCTGGAAACAGCCGACGAGATCGGGCTGCCCGCTGACCCGGAGTTTCGCGCGGCCTTTGTCAGCTATCTTGAATGGGGCAGCCGGATCGCCCTGGCCGTTTCGCAGCCCGGCGTAGAGATCGGCGAGGACCTGGATCCGATGCCCCATTGGGACTGGATCGTTCAGCCTCCCCAGGATACGACCCCTTAACGACCATGAATGCGGCGGATCTCCTGGATCTCCTTGCAGTGGGTCATGACATGATAGGCCTGGCTATGAAGCATATCCTGTACGCTCAAGGTTGTCGCTTCATGGCCAACCCAGGTAAATACGACGCAGCGTTTCATAGCAGCCGGCAAATGCCGCACCAGTTGCAATGTGTGCTCATGGTTAGCACGAAAAAGCGCCAGGGCAGGTCCAATGGCTCGTCCAGCGTAGTCCAGCTTACCGGCACTGGCATTATCGGTGGTATACCAATCATGCCGATACTGGCATCCCGATTGTGTTAACGCAGCCTTGACTACATGCATCCAGAGATCATCGCCGTCAGAGATATGATGCACCAGTTGCTGTATACTCCACTCACCGGGAGACTTCGTTAGCTGTAGATCCTGCTCAGATAACCCGGCCAGTGCCTCATCCAGGAGTTGTGGTCCCTGGGCATAGCGCTCAAGCACATCCTCAGCTGAACGCGTCGTAAAAAGCAGAATATTGCCATCCGGATCACGCACACCCAGCGCGGCATCACCGAAGACCGTCTTCAGTTCCCGTATACTGGTAAATCCGCGTGTAGCCCACTGAGCCTTCAATTCGTCCAGATCCGGACAAAACAGCGTCAGGAAAGTGCCAGGCTCGATCGTGACATATCTCTCCTGCACATAATCCGTAATATCGCCCGCATCGGGGCCAGCCAGTAAGATTGCCTCATGGCTAAAATCTGTTACCACTGCCAACGTTGCGGGCAGATCCTCATCACTACTCCCAAAACCAAGCACCTCAGTATAAAACGCGCGACTGGCGACAAGGTCCTTGACATGTAACAGCAAAGCCGGACGAGAGGGTAACTTATCAACCTGTACCATAAGTTCTGCTCCTTCAGCATCTTTATCCCATTACTCTATACTTATACCTTACAAAATTATGCCCATCTTCGTCAACCATCTCACCCCCACAATAACGAGATGAGGGATGGCGTAGGCGCTTGTTTTCGCCTACGACATCCCCGGATGTATCTTCGCTGAACTTTATGGATGGCTATGCGCAGTACGAGTTAGGAGCTACGGCGAACGTCATGCAGTTTCCTGAGCAGCATTCACGATCGAAGCCACAAATGACCCCTTTGGCTTTACAGCTACACTTGCCGTTGAAGCAGTCGCCCGAACAACAGTCACGGGCGTGCGCGCACTTCGTCCCATAAGAACTACAATTCGCGGCGGCCAGGGCTTTGCCGATGCCACTGGCACCGAGCACACCACCCACAGCGCCCGCGAATAATACCCCCATAGCCCGTCGACGGGATGTACTGGTCGCCAGCGATCTGGTCAACGCATCAAATTTACTGGTACCCATACTTTCTTTTTTCCCTCTCGCATTCCGCTCACAGACAAAGCTATACTTGCATATAACTCGTCATAAAGCAGGCCGGGATCAAAAGGGGCATAGAAGAAAAAATGCCCCTTTTAAATCCATCAAATGTACAACCACAACTATTATTTGTAGAAGTGCGGTTCGTAGTACCAATACCACAAAAGAGAAAAGAAAGTCAATAAGATCATGATATGCGATAAGCAGGAAAGCCCCATGATAATAGTGTTTGTGGAGGATATTTGTGAGCTCGCATAGCTCACAACCACATGGTTGCGAGCTATGCGGGATATGCTCATCAGGAGGGATTAGACTGAATGCAGTTGGCCGCTCAGGATGGTGATGGCCTGACCACCAAGGTGGACGCGCTCGCCGTCGAGGGTGACACGCACAATGCCGCCACGCGTGGATGCCTGGTAGCCAGTCAGGCTTTCACGACCAAGTTGCTGGCTCCAAAAGGGACTGAGAGCGCAGTGGGCGGATCCGGTCACGGGATCCTCATTGATGCCGACACTGGGACAGAAGAAGCGGGAGACAAAATCGTATTCGGCGGCCGCATCGCTGGCGGCGGCTGTGACGATGACTCCACGTGCAGGAATGGTGGCGAGCAGCCCAAAGTCCGGCTGCAGACTACGCACAGCGGCTTCTGATTCCAGCTGCACCAGATAATCAAGCTGGCTTTTGACGACACGCTGTGGTGTCACCCCCAGGCTCTGGGCCAGGATGGGCATAGGCTCGGCTACATCTTGTCCTGGCTTGGCAGGGAAATTGAGCTCGATCCAATCGCCGGCTCGTCGGGCGGTCAAGAGGCCGCCGCGTGTATAAAAATGGGCCTCCGCCTCTGGTGCCAGGAGACCCTGCTCCCAGAGCGTATGGGCACTGGCCAGCGTACCATGACCACAGAGCTCAAGCTCTGTTTTGAACGTGAACCAGCGCAAGCGATAGCCATCAGACTCGGGAGAGAGAAAAGCGGTGGCCGCAAGGTTCATTTCTCTTGCTACCTGCAACAACCAGTCATCTTCGCGTGGCCCATCCAGCACACAGACCGCCGCCGCATTGCCCGCAAAAGGTGTGCGTGTAAAAGCATCAACGTGAAACAAAGGAAGGCTCATATTCCATAATTCTCCTGCAATATAACATTATTTCTAATCCCATTGTAGAAGATGCTCTATGCTCTACTCAACAGCCAATATGCTATATATCGAGCAAGCCAATAGTGCTCTATTTTAGCTAGCGCTTGTTTCCTACTCTCATTGTGGAGGTATAGCCAGCCACACTCGGGCGCCTTTGGCGCTCCAAGAGTTTTACGTGTGGTGTCAAAAAGTGTTCGGAGAACACTTTTTGACACCACACGTAAAAGAAGCATGGGCCCTTCAGAGCCCGAGTACGGCTGGCTGCACGCTCCACGATGAGTGTGGAAAACAAAGGCTGTCAAAGAGCGAAAAATGTACAAAGTCGAGCTTATAGGTGAGCCCGACGAATTTGATGGCGCCACTATCGTTCAAAGTGATTATTTATTATATAGTGCAGTCGTTGCAAGCGGCAGCGTGAACCAGAAGGTGGCGCCTGCTCCGGGGCGGCTGATCACGCCGGTCATGCCCTGGTGCTGCTGGGTAATAGCGCGGCAAATATGCAGGCCAACGCCTAGTCCGATGTTGGGAACGCCCGAATCTTCCTGGACATGGATGGTGGACACTCGATAGAAGCGCGTCCAGATCCGCTCCTGCTCGTCTTCGGGCAGGCCCGGACCTTCATCGCGCACCTGCACTCGGGCCTGGGAGGCCTGCTTCTCAATGCGGACAGAAATTGGCTTATCGCTGGGGGCATACTTTAAGGCATTGGAGAGATAGTTATTGACGACCTGCGCAATACGATCTGCATCCGCTACGACGGAAACACATTCATCGGGGATATCTTCCAGCACAATCGTACGCATAGGAGCAATGATGCGCTGGCTCTCGACGGCCTCGCGTACAATCTGGACCAGGTCACAAGGAACTTTGATCATGTGGAGTCGCTGCCCCTCGATACGGGAGGCGTCCAACAAATCATCGACGAGCCGATGCTGCACCTCCGTCTGCCGTAGCGCAATGGAGAGCACCTGCTGCACCGATGTGAGTCGCTGCTGATCAGCTGGCTCGCTCTCTTTAATGTAGCGCCGCAATCGGCGCTGGGCCAGTTGAATATTGCCCTGGGTCGCCGTCAAAGGCGTCTTTAGCTCATGGCTCACCAGGCCAATAAAATCCTCTAGCTGTCGATGTGCCTCCTGGGCCTTATCGGTATTCAACTGGGCATGCAAGCGCGCTAGCTCACGTTGATGGACAATTAAAGAAATAATGATGCCAGAGAGCGCGAAAGTCGCTAAAAAGCTGATATTGTAGATGCTCCAATTATGAAAAATAAGACCATAGGGATGGACATAGAGCCAATCGATCACCAACAAACCCAGCAGAAGCGTAAGAAGCGAAGGACCAAAGCCCCAGATAAAAGCCACCAGAATAATATAGAAATTCAGGAACGCACTGGGAAGAAAGACCGGTATCTGCCAGCTTTCGCGTTCAAGGCCTGTCAGGAGACCAATGCTGACCAACAAAAAACCAGCCAGATATCCATAGAGAGGACGACGCCACAGCGGCATGTGTCCCATCGTATAGATATGCCACTGGATATGTTTTCTTTGAGGCCACAGATTGCGTGCATAAAACTTACTTAACACGTTGCATCTCCCAGACACAAAAACTCAACCTATCTGCATAAAAGCTCCTCTATACTTAGTCATACACCACTTTGATTTTATAGTTTAATTTTTCGATCGTCAATGTACCCCAAAGCAGGAGAGGTTATTTATTTTTTTGCAACGACATGCACACCATCGTGGACATGCTCAGAGACGTTCACTTGGGGCGAGGAGACGGCGATCATGATCGTAAACAGGTGCTTTGACGTGGGTCGAGGAGACGGCCCAGGTGAACGTCCCTCACCATGATCATGTTAGTGATGACCTATCGTGATGTGAAATGGATGAGGGAATGGGTCCATGCTTGTCCCCAATGGTTGTTTGTAGAATGAAACCGGGGCGTGGTCTCTGGCGTGTTGCTTAATGCGAGATTGATTGTGGCACGCTTGAGATTGGTGAAGCCAGAAAGAAGAGCAAAAAAGATGGTTGAAGGGACACTTGTAAAAAGCAAAGGGAGTCCGGCTCTGGCATATGGACTGCTATTTGGAATTATCCTGAGCATAATCCAGGTTGCGCTTGTTCTGCTCCTGAATTATCTGCGACAGCCTGCTCTGACATTACCACTTAGCCTGGCTGGACTTGTGCTGGCACTGGTGATATATTTCTCTGCCGGTGCACGGGCAGTACGGTCAACGGGACGTGTGGGCACAGGGGCTTTTGCCGGTATGTGGACCGCAATTATCAGTTCCCTCATCAGTCTGGCCGCTGCCTCTCTACTGGCCGCCGGTAATAGCAGCACGTTACATAACATGTGGAACCTGATGATCGAGGATATGTCGAAACGCCTCAATCAGCCAATTCCGGCTACCGCCGATCAATTTCTGGTTGGAGCCGTCGCCGCGACCGGCCTCGGCAGTTTCCTGCTCATGCTACTGCTTGGCATTCTGATTGGCGCGATCGGAGGCATGATCGGACGTAGTCAGACGACACGCTATAGCCGTGTGTACGACAGTGCTCGTACCAACCTTCCCAAAAGAAGCTGATGCTTAACCTATAGAGGTTGGTAAGAGGCGGCACTGGTCGTGCCGCCTCTCCTGCATTTAGCGTATATAGGAAAGGACCAACGCACGGAGATTCCATTGCTGATTGAGTGATTGCGGTGTATTTCTAGGATAGGAAATGATCTGCGTTCCTGGCGCTGTGTTGCCACCATAGATGTCAAGCACGTAGCCATTAAGCTCGCTGATAATGTAACCACGTGATATGCGCCAGCGCTGGTTGGATGATGCGGGTGAGTTACGAGGATAAGAGATGATCGGGGTTGCCGGCGCTGTGCTGGCACCACTTATATCCAGTACATAGCCGTTAAGCGCGCTGACAATATAACCATCCGCGCTAATGTACCAGACCTGATTGGGCGTGAGTGGGGTGTTCAACGGATAAGCAATAATACGCGCTCCTGGCGAGGTATTGCCACCTCGGATATCCAACACATAGCCATTTAAGCGACTCTGGATCACATAGAGGCCTGCCTCGACATCATTTCTAGGCAGCCCATGCTCACCTCTATCATCATCTCCCCGTGGAGGCGCAAACGGAGGCTCTTTAGCTGCGAAAGTTGTCTGAGGGAAGCTCAGAGCCAGGCCAGCCGCCCCCAATACACCAGCGGTCGCCACCTTTAAAAAGTCAGTGCGGCTCAGATGGCGCTCCTGACTCTGTCCACTTTCAAGTTCTTGCTGCTTATCATCATTTTTAGACATAATTCTCTCCTTCTTCTTTCCACATATGATATCTATTTAGATATCTACTACTACTATAAAGAGTTCCACAATATATAGCGATGAATTTATTATCTATTTAATTATCTCATCCATTTATGTGAACTATTTCATAGCTTTTTCGCACCTGCCTCTACCAAACCACACCAGCTTTGCTAAGGATTACAGATCCAATACCCCCTTGCTTTTTATATATCGATTCGTTATACTATGGCATATACTACTATCGAATCGATATATAAAAAGGGATACCCGATGGCGACGAACGAGAACCAACCAAAAGTGAAGAAAGCACAGGAAAGTAAAAAAAGTAGTGGCGGGCGCAGTCCCCAGCCAGCCTATGAGCTATTTGTGCTTGGGGAACTGATGAATGGACCACAGCATGGCTATAAACTGCATGCGATTATCCAGCGTATCCTGGGTCCATTCCATCGTCTCAGTTGGGGTACCCTTTATCCTCTGATCCGCAGGCTGGAAACGCAGCATCTGATTACATCGGAGAGCGAACAGGACGGTGAGGAGGGAGCCGAACGAGGGGAACGAGGACAGCAGCGCAAGCATTATCGCCTGACGGAGGCCGGTCAGGAACGCTTCTTTGCGCTCATGGCAGATCCGGGGGATTATAACGCGGACTATCCAGATCTGTTTGCGATCAAACTCTCCAAGTTCAATCTGGTATCTCCCGAGCAGCAACTGGCCGTGTTGCAGCACTATTATGACTATCTACGTGTACTGCGGGACCACTATGGGCATGGACGCAGCCAGATCATGGCCAATCCTGGCATCAATGATGAAGAGCGACCCTTTGTCCTGCAGCTATCCGATTATCATATGAGTTATCTCGATGCCAGGCTAGCCTGGCTTGAGACAAAGATCGCTTCCCTGACTATAGGACAGTGAATACCAAAGAATCGAGATCGATAAAAAATGAATGATATCAAACAGGCAAAGGTGACCGGGACAGAAAAGGATCTTCTGTCCACTTCAACCGGCAAAAAACGTTCGCGTAAACGCTATGTCCGGCGTGTCTTGCTGGGCTTGTTATGCATTCTGGTGGCAGGTGGCGCGCTCTTCGGCTGGGGTATGTGGTCCTCGCGCTATCCCGATAGGATCAATATGGGGACGGCCTGCGATATGGGCTCGATGCCTGGCATGGATATGAGCTCGACACAGGATACTATGTGCCAGGGCAACACCCATACCAGCGGGACACCGATCGCGGCGCTGCAAGCACCTCAAACGGCGGCCCATGTTGATACATTTACCCTTATCGCTCAATCCAAAAAACTTACATTGGGTAGCGGCAATACGACCGATGCCTGGACGTTTAATGGTACATCTCCAGGACCTACCTTACATGCACGACAAGGTGACCTGCTGATCGTACATCTGGTCAACCACCTCTCGGTCTGTGTCAGCATCCACTGGCATGGTATCGCGGTCCCCAATATTGCCGATGGCGTAGCGGGCGTCACCCAGGATGCGGTGAAGCCAGGCCAGACCTATACCTATCGCTTTGTGGTTAATGATCCCGGCACCTACTGGTATCATTCGCATCAGGAGAGCTTTGACCAGACAAACCGTGGACTCTTCGGCATGCTGGTGGTGGCGCCAAAGACGCCTGCGGTGCATGATGATGTGGATATGCCGCTGGCCCTGCATAGCTGGAATGGAGCATTTACCCTCAATGGCAACGCCGGCACACTCCAGATTGCGGCCCGACCTGGACAATGGGTGCGCTTGCGCCTGGTTGATACTAATAGCTCATATCAATTGACTCTGGCCGGTACTCCGTTTATGGTGGCGGCCCTGGATGGACACGATATCAACCAACCTGCCTTCCTGACAACAACCACACTCGCGGTAGATGGTGGACAGCGCTACGACCTGCGTTTCCAGATGCCGGCTCAAGGTTCAGTGGCGCTCTTCGCGGCACACGATGGCGAGCAACAATATCCCAAACAGCCCGCGCTCCTGGTCGGAACAGGCGCACAGGCGGCCCCAACTATCAGCAAGACCGTGTTTGACTTCGCGCACTACGGCCAGCCACTGCCAGAAAAGATTACGCCTCAGAGCCATTTCGACATCACCTATACCATCTCGCTCGGTACCACCATCGGCTTCTCCAACGGCCGACCCGGGCCCGTCTTTACACTGAACGGCAAAGCTTTTCCTGATACCCCCAACCTGCTAGTAAAACCAGGACAACTGGTCCGATTACGCTTTGAGAACGGTGCCAATAATGGCATCCATCCCATGCACCTGCACGGCCATACCTTCACCCTCCTCACCAAAAACGGACATGCCCTCACCGGGAGTCCCATCCATCTGGACACCATCAGCTTACACCCCGGTGAAAGCTACGAAGTCGCCTTCTACGCCGATAATCCCGGCCTCTGGATGATCCATTGCCATAACCTTTTTCACGCCAACCATGGCATGGACATGATGCTGGTCTATCCCAACATCTCCACACCCTACAGCATCGGCAACGCATCCGGCAACTTCCCCGACTAACCGTAACGGCAGGGCTTGTCCCTGCGACCTGTTCACGTAAGAAATGTCCCTGAAATACAGCTACCAGCGAACAGTGGCACGTACGACCAGGCACAAACCAGAGGCTGGATGCGCTTTGCTCTGCTTGTTTTAAGGATACGTGTCTCGGGGACATTTCTTACGTGAACAGGTCGCAGGGACAAGCCCTGCCGCTACTGCTCGTTTATTTTTTATTTTTCGTTGATGTATCTTTTTCATTGAGGAGAAATTGGGAGAAATGCCTATTGCACTTCGCGCTATTGAACTCTACAATAGAGATAGCTAGACCTTTACATATTTGATGGCCTTTGATGTTATGCCCATTGTCGCGTTTACTAAAGAGAAGCATTCAGTCAATTAGCAGTATCGAAGGGAGCACACGATGTTTCGTCCCAGAAATATCTCAGGTGGCATCTTTCTCATAGGGTTAGCCCTGGCAATCATTATCGGTCATAATCTATTCTTACCCATTTTCTTTGTTACGTTAGCCTTTACCTCACTCTTCGCGTCTGGAGAGCTTGATAATCCACAAGCCCGCTTTGGCAGTCTATCGGGATTTGTCTGGCTACTCACTCTGGCACTGTGTTTCCTGACAGGGCAATGGGCATTAATCCTGCTTGGTATTGGAGCGACAATCATATTACGGGCATACCAGAATCCTATTAATGACCGAATGCGGTCCTGGACTAATAATCCTCCTCCACCAACCTATCAGGCTCCTCCACCAACCGCTTACTATCAGCCACCCAGCCCACAGGCTCCGGAGCGATCCTACAACGAAGGCTATCCACCAGCAGAGCCTGTCCGCCCGGCCGAACAACCACCCGTGGCTAGCGATCCCTATGCCGCCGAACAATATGATCGTCCCCAGACCAATTATCCGGTTCAACCTCCACCCATTCAGCAATAAAGTTATCAGCTAGCCTGGATGCCTGGACACTACATTTTCAGCGTGTCTAACCATCCAGGCGGCACTCTATATAGAGTGCAGTACGCGACTAGCTCAGCAGCAGTTGTTGCACTAAGAGGTAGACATTGACGGCCGCGATACCAGTCGCCAGGGTCCAGGCTACAATATTGAGCCAGCGCTTATTCACAAACTTGCCCATCTGTTTTTTGTCGCCGGTGAACTGGACCAGCGGGATGACTGCGAAGCTGAGTTGGAAGGAGAGGACGACCTGGCTCAGGACCAGCAGGGCGCCGGTTCCGCGCTCTCCATAGATGATGGTGACAATAACAGCTGGAATAATGGCGAGCAGACGTGTAATCAGGCGTCGAATCCAGGGCTTGAGCCGTAGATGCAAGAAGCCTTCCATTACGATCTGGCCTGCCAGGGTACCGGTGAGGGTAGAGTTCTGACCGGACGCCAGCAGGGCAATGGCGAACAGGGTACTGGCAATTGGAACGCCCAGGACCGGCGAGAGCAGTTTGTAGGCGTCGGCGATATCGGCGACGTTGGCGTTTTTGGTGCCGTAGAAAGCGGCGGCGGCCAGAATTAAGATGGCGGCATTAATAAAGAATGCAAAGAGTAATGCGACAGTCGAGTCGATGGTCGCGTATTTGACCGCCTGGGTCCTGGCTTCGTCGGTATGCTCGTATGCGCGGGTCTGCACGATACTTGAGTGCAGATAGAGGTTGTGCGGCATCACGGTAGCTCCGAAGATACCAATGGCGATGTAGAGCGCGCCCGGATTGGTGACGATCTGCGTTGATGGGATAAGTCCACCGGCAATGCCCGCTAATGAGGGCTGTGAGATAAACAGATTATACCCAAAGCAGACGGCAATGGTCAGGATCAACACGGCAACGATGGCTTCGATGACGCGAAAGCCACGGTTCTGTAATAACAGGATTAAGATCACGTCAACGGCTGTAATCAGGACACCGACAATCAATGGGATCCCAAACAAGAGGTTGAGGGCAATGGCCGAACCGATGACTTCAGCCAGATCACAGGCGATAATAGCAATCTCACAGATGAACCAGAGTCCGATGGCAACGGGACGCGAGTAGTTTTCGCGACAGGCCTGGGCCAGATCACGGCCCGTGGCGATCCCCAGTTTCAAGGCCAGATGCTGGAGCAGGATAGCGACCAGATTTGAGATCAAGATGACCGAGATTAAGAGATACCCAAAGCGTGCGCCGCCAGCCAGATCGGTCGCCCAGTTACCGGGATCCATATAGCCGACCGCGACCATCAGGCCGGGTCCGCCATATGCCAGCATCGTGCGCCAGAAACCCTTTCCCTTAGGAATATGGACCGATGCATACACTTCCGGCAAGGAGGGTGTGATCAGTGTTTTCTTCCATCCACTCTTCTCCGGGATGGTGCTGGTTGGTGTTTCTGCCATGATCAAACTTTCTAGTGTGTTTCTTTACATGCTCAAAAAACCAGTAAAGATAAATTTTATAGTTACAAAATAATTTTTTATAAGTCTAAAACTTTATTTAACATACTTTCAAATTATTGTCAACCTTTATTGAAATATTTATTTTGCGAGTGGACTGAACCACTTCATGTGATAGGTCGTTCGCCCACTACGCGGGCGGTAGGAAGGGAGAAACGGGGGCCACAGCCCCCGATCCCCCAGTCAAGGGGCTCGCTGCCTCTTGCATCCCCGCCTGGCTATTACATGCTGTCTGACGAACTACTGGCATAAATTATCAGCGCTTTGCAACACGAACAGGCCATCTTTCGTACATTTTTTAGTTCAGGATTCCTTAAGCGTGCAGAGGATGAATAAATTCTTATAATCATGTAAAATGCTTATAGCTAACATAGGGCTGCTCTAAAGCAAAGGAATAAATATTTATGGCCAGAACACTTGATGGAGGTCTGCTCACCCGGAATCAATCCGCGCCAGAACGTGCGTTGCACGCGGTCTGGACGCTGCGCTTAGCGCTGGGATTGACCGCCCTGCTGGGGGCGATCTTGTTTCTTGAGGGAACCAGTTGGGATATCCAGTGGCATATCTTTTTAGGGCGTGATCGCACCTTGATCCCCCCGCATATGGTGATGTTGACCGGTGTGGCACTGAGCGGCATTTCAGGCCTGCTAGCGGTGGTACTGGAAAGTTTCTGGGCCCGCCGTGATAGTCAGGTGGCGCAACGGGGCACCAATTTTGCCAGCATCTTCTCCGGCTCACTGGGAGCGTATATCGTCGGTTTCGCGGCCCTGGATGCCGCCATTGCTTTTCCATTGGATGCCTACTGGCATGCGCTCTATGGGATCGATGTCGCCATCTGGGCTCCGTTCCACATTATGTTTGTCGCCGGTATGGGAGTTGTCGCACTGGGATCCGCCTATATGCTAGCCTCGGCCGCCAACCTGGCATTCAGTCGCCGTGGCAAACTCGTGGCCTCAATCGGCCTCGCGCTAGCCCTGGCCACCGTTTTAAGCATCTTTACCCTGCTACTATTTGACTCCATGGAAGTGGGCAATACTCCCTTGCTGGGATTTTTCTACCTGAACTTTTTCCCGCTCCTGGCAGGTGTATTGACGACATTTGTACTGGTAACGGCGGCCTATGCCTTACCCTGGCGCTGGTCGGCGACGGCCATCGTGAGCCTCTACCTGCTCCTGGCTGGCATCATGGCGGTCTATGTACAACCCGCTACCGACTGGCTGGCCAGCGTGGAGAACCTGAGTTATCGACGGGAAGCCATATTCACATCCGCGGTCACGCTACAATGGTTTATGGCGCCCGTGCTCGTAGCGCTTCTGATCGACATCGCTGTACGTCATGCCCAACACAAACACTGGTCCACGCGCAAACTCACCCTGGTCCTGACAGCCATCGCGATGTTGAGCACCTTGCCATTGGAGCTCTTGCGGCCCGAACTTCTTCTGATGGTCTTTGTCTATCTCGGCCCACTCGGTAGCCTCGCCTCTTACCTGCTTGGATTGGCAGGGGTGTATATAGGACAACACTGGGGACGAACCGTTGGCGACTCGATGGCTATACTTGAAAGGTAGGGAAGCGAATATGTCCAAACCACTCCAATTTGTCCTGCTGGGAATCGGTGTCCTGGCCTTACTGGTAGTACTGGGTGAACTGGCCTACTCGGTAGCTGCCACCACCCATGGCAGCACACCAGCCAGGGTCGTCAAGGTCAATGCGGGCAAGTATCCCTTGACCGTCAATCTGTATACCTATCCTGCCAAAGCCAGCTATGCGCTCCCATTCTCGATCGAGCCGCAGCAGCCGATCAATGGCAAGCTCAGCTACGACGTCACCTCGACGCCCGATCCCAGCGATGCCAGCGCCACCCCGGTACGAGCAGGATTAAGCCCGGACGCCAACCACCCCAACGCCATCCAGGGCACCGCCGAAATCACCGTCCAGGGACTCTGGACCCTCGACATCAGCGTTAATGGTCCCGACGGCCCTGGTGAGGCCCGCATCCCTATCACCGCCACCGCGCCACCCGCCCTCCCCCAATGGCTCGGCTGGGCCATCGGACTCATCCCCATCTATGGGCTCACCATCTTCCTTATCGCTCAGCGCCGCCGGCCCAAAACGCAACAACCCACCGTCGCCGCCTGATATCCAACCGACCATTACCGTTGTAGGTAATGGTCGGCTACATAGGGGTAAAAAAACATAAAATAATTTATTTCTCTTTTTTCCAAAATAATAGTATTAAATAGGATTACTGGTACTATACACTATAGTATGTAATATCAGCATTTAAGAAGGAGCTTATTTTGAATACGACCAGTTCAACAGCGACACGACTCTATCTTTTACAATTGGCGCTTGGTGGCGAGGGCACACCGGTACCAGGTTATCTCATCCAGACCAGCGATGGCAAGAATATTCTGGTGGATACGGGCGTTCCGCTGGATGGCTCATTCACGCCAAATGGGGGCCATGAGATGCAGGTTTTCTCCGTGGTGGAGCAACTGGCCACGATTGGCCTGACACCACAGGATATCGATATACTTGTCTGTACCCACTTTGATCCTGATCATGCCGGCAATCATGATGCTTTCTTGTCTTCGGAGCTCGTGGTACAGCGTGCGCACTATGATTTTGCTCGGGCCAGTGCCTCTCCCCGTTTTCAATTGACGCGTGCGCATTGGGATCATCCCGCGTTACGCTATCGCTTCGTAGAGGGAGATACGGAGCTGGTTCCAGGTGTGGAACTGATTGAGAGCAGTGGACATGTCCCTGGACACCAGGCGGTCCTGGTACATCTACCCGAAACGGGGACGGTCTTGCTCGCCATCGATGCGGCGGCAATGGCGGATGATCTAGATCCCGCCACACGCGCGTTTGAAAACGGCGTCGACCTCGATCCCGCTCAGGCACTGGAAAGTGCACGCAAACTCTTCAAGCTGGCACAAACAGCCGGTGTGACCCTGACCGTCTTTGGTCATGATGAGCAGCAGTGGCCCACCCTTAAAAAAGCGCCCGCCTACTATGCCTGACAGCTAGCAGGACGCAGAATCGTGCAAGGGATTGGACATCGGTATAGCCAGCTGCTTCAGAAGAGCGCTGGCTATACAACAGGCGGTTCCCTCGCTTTCACCATTCTTCCAGGCAGGGGAACCGCAGCAAACCAATGTATCTTCATACAATTGAACCTGCACGTAAGGATACTGGATCGCCACGCTGCGGCGGGCGACGAATTGCCCGCTGAGGGGCAAAGCTACGGGGATGGTGTCGTGTGTCATGGTAGAACAATTCTGCCATGGCGCGTTGATCGCGAGGATGTTTTACTATATAGGAACTTTTTTATATCCCTATCCGTCTTCTTCTTAGAGGAGGGATACTATGCGTAGTAATAAATTTTATGGCATTTTATTCATAATGGTCCTGTTCTGCTCAATCTTCCTGACGGCTTGCGGGAACCAGGGGCCCCAAACTGGCTCAAATTCATCTGTAGCTCATCCTGCCACGACACCACCGCTAAAGGGCGGTCAGATTTCTCGGCCCACGGGCACCGGCACCAATCCTGAACCTGGGACTACGAGCAAGCCTCAACCGGCGCCAGCGGGACATGCGGAGTCAATTGTTGTCGCCAATGGCCAGGCTTATGTAGGATCAGACAATGGCCAGATCTATGTCTTCGATGCGTCTCATGGCAACATACGCTGGCAACACAGCGAGCAGGCAACGCATCTTTTTGCTGTGGATGGTGACACGCTCTACGCTGGCGATGATGCCTATAACACCTTCTACGCCCTGGATGCCAGCAATGGCATGGTACGCTGGCAGCGCGCGCTGAACATGGGATTTAATGTGGTCAAGGTTGCGAACGGGATAGTCTATGTTGATGCTCTCAGCGGGAGTTCCCCCTCGACGATCTATGCGTTGCAGGCCACGACTGGAAAGCTGCTCTGGCAATATGC
Organism: Dictyobacter alpinus; assembly: GCF_003967575.1. Taxonomy (NCBI): domain Bacteria; kingdom Bacillati; phylum Chloroflexota; class Ktedonobacteria; order Ktedonobacterales; family Dictyobacteraceae; genus Dictyobacter; species Dictyobacter alpinus. Next base: position 5,231,389 of record NZ_BIFT01000001.1, on the reverse strand, counting down.
AGTGGCTTCGACTACCCCCAGCCTAGTCGCAGTCAGCCAGGGCCGCGTCTATGATATTCCTTCGCGTGATACCAACAGTTCTGGCGCACCCACGCCATTAACGGTCCTGAATGCTACCGACGGCCATGTACTCTGGCAACTAACGCCCAGGGCCGGCGAGGGCACCTTTGGTAGCGGAATCGGTGGTGGCATTGCGGAAAACAACGGGGTCGTCTATTTCTCTACGACGCAAGGGACGGTTTACGCAGTACAGGAGGCCAGCGGAACAGTGCTCTGGCACACCAGCCAGCCGACCAGCGATGCTCCCAGACCGGTGTTCAGTGCGGCGGCCCCCGTCTTCATGAATGGTGTGGTTTACGCTGGCACGAGTAGCGCAGTTTTCGCCTACCAGGCCAATACTGGTCAGCAACTCTGGCAGTATCATACGAGTAAACAAGGAGGACCGCCGCTGAGCATTCAACCTCTGGCTAGCCAGGGCGCAATCTACTTTGCTACCGGCATTCCACAAGGAGATTTGGTCGCGCTGAACGCCAGCACTGGTCATGTGCTCTGGCAACATCCCCGGACCGGTGGAGGTGGTGGCGATGCCTGGCTCCTGCTCAATGGGCTGATTATCAACCAGATTGGTGAGGTTGCTGCCTGGCGCACCAGCGATGGCGGCCAGGTCTGGAGTCATAACAGCAATAACAACGCGGGCCCGCCCGGTCCCGGCAGAAACGTCTTCACCGATACCAGCACAGGCACGCTCTATGTAGGCGGTAGTGATGGAAACCTCCAGGCCTTGCGCGTAAGCGATGGCGCGCAACTCTGGACCTACCACATTCAAGAAAAGCCAGTCCAACAAGCGGCCATCTACAGCGCCCTTGTGACCTTCCGCAACTCGCTCTCCTATGAACAGGCTCTCCAGACTGTCAGCGACCTAGGCTTGAAAACCTTCGCCGTCTGCACATTCTCCTGGGCTCCCGAGGACAGCAAGGACTCGTACACGAAGTATCATACGCTCGAAGTAGCCGCGAATACCAATTCCGCGCCGCTCTGGTTGAACCGTTTGCAGGCTATACCAGAAATATCGCAGATCCAGGGACAACCAGTAAATGCTATGCGCCACTGCCCACTGGAACCGGTTGGTCCCATTCACCGTCTCGATCCGAAACAGGCGGCCACCTATCTTCAGATTAATTTCACCAGCGCTACGCCCTACCTCAACGCCTGGGAAAATCTGAACGCGCTGGGCTTTCGCCTGGCCGATCCTTGCTATGAGAAAGAGCGAGCACAGGGCAAGGCACCCACCTGGCACGTTATGGGTGAAGAAAGCAGCTTCACGCAAACACACACCCTGGTCCTGGCTACCACAACCTTCAACGCGACCATCTGGCACCAACAACTTCAAAGTATCGTTAGCGTCAAACAAGTGACCACGCTCTCAGGTTCAACCTGCCCTTAATACAGGACGCAACACCCCAAAAATCATGTTGCAGCTAAACTGCCAGTCTCTTCTCTGATTGTATATAGAGAGAAGAGACTTTTTTTTTGTTTGCGGCAGATTATCTCCTCTTTAAAGTTTTTGGTCCCTGTACTTATACTAAGAGTAGAAACAGGGTTGCCTTCCCATAGAGGTTTTCATAAAGGCAGTACATGCGAATTCCACCGATGATTGTCGATCTATGAACGTTTTTGTCGCCCTGGACGGGGCGGCAAAAACGTTTCCTCGTGCTCCATGATGCATTGTCTACCATTAATGGGCACGGGTTGCTAATATGGATGCCAGACGTTCGGTATAGCTCAATACACCCAAAAAAGGAATGTATGAAAAACATGCGGTCAGTAGAAAGTAGCAGCGACCGTAGATCTCTGCTCATAAGAATACTCGCTATCCTTGCGCTTGTTTGCGGCCTGTTCGTGTTACGCCCACTTGATGCCGTACACGCCGCCCCTGTTAGTCCTGTGGCGATCAATGTCTATGGACAGGGCGGTAGCTTCACGACCGCGACCGCGAACAAAGGTGGCGTTAGTGCCAACAGCCTGAATGCACCGGTGGATGTCGCTCACGATAGTGCGAACAACCTGTATATAGCAGATACGAACAACAACCGCGTGCTTTTCTATCCCAGTGGCAGTACGACCGCGACCCGTGTCTACGGCCAGGGCGGTAGCTTCTCCACCGCGACCGCGAACAAAGGTGGTATCAGCGCTGACAGCCTCAATGCTCCACAGGGGGTCGCGGTCGATACCAGCAACAATCTCTATATCGCCGATACCAATAATAGCCGCGTCCTCTTTTATGCCGGTACCAGCACGACCGCCACCCGCGTCTATGGTCAGGGCGGCGATTTTACCACTGCGGCGGCGAACAAAGGTGGCATCAGTGCTGACAGCCTCAATAGACCCACTGGTGTTGTCGCGGATAACAGCAACAATCTCTATATCGCCGATACCAATAATAGCCGCGTCCTCTTTTATGCCGGTACCAGCACGACCGCCACCCGCATCTATGGTCAGGCTGGCGATTTTACCACCGGCACGTCCAACAAAGGTGGCATCAGTGCCGACAGCCTCAATAGCCCTCAGGGCGTTACTACAGAAGGTAGCAATCTCTATATCGCTGATACCAATAATAGCCGCGTCCTCTTTTATTCCGGCTCCAGCACGACCGCGAGCCGTGTCTATGGCCAGGGTAGCGATTTTACCACCGGAACGTCCAACAAGGGGGGTATTAGCGCCGACAGCCTCAATAGTCCCGCGCACACCGCGATTGATGCCAGTAGCAACGTCTATATCGCCGATACCAATAATGCGCGTGTCCTCTTTTACGCTGGCACCAGCACGACCGCCACCCGCGTCTATGGCCAGGATGGCGACTTCACCACCGCGACCTCCAATAAGGGGGGTATCAGTGCTCAAAGCATGACCCAACCAGCCAGCCTGGGAGCAGATAGCCTGGGAAACCTCTATGTGGCTGATGTCAATAATAACCGGCTGCTGGACTTTCAGAACAGCCTTAGCGTCAGTACACAACTACCCACGTCAGTGGCAACGGACACGCACTTTACGGTCGCCGGCGAGTTGATTGATCGCGGCTCCGGCTCGGCATTCTCTGATTTCACCGGAACCGTCACGGTCCAGATCACGCCAGGGTCGGGTACAGCAGGAGCGGTATTAAGTGGAACCACTTCGGTAGCGGCTGTGGGTGGAGTTGCCACCTTCTCTGATCTCTCGATAGACAAAGTTGGCAACTGCTATCGACTAACACTAAGCACTCCAGGGGCTGCGTCGACGCAAACGCATCAATTTAGCGTCACTGGACTGGCAACACCTGCGCCCTGTAGCGGCAATACCTGTACTCTGCATATTTGCCTGGCAGTTACTGGTAGCACACTCACCGTTAACAGCAATCCTACCTTGATCGTCAACCATGGCCAGACCATTCCCGTCATCAACCAGGATCAGTTCATTCCCTTTTCTTTTCTTGCCACCGTTGCTGACCTACGCGGCACTGCCCATGGCTGGACAACCGCTGCCAGCGCGACAGCCATCAATTTCGCAGGCGGAGGCTCAGCCGATTTAATCCTTGCCGACACGTTTCCCATCATTGCAACCTGCACCGGAGGCGCTAATTGCTCATCCCCATCCACCCTCACACTTGGCTCCGGCGGTCAAAATCTGGTTCCGGGCCCAGTCACCCTGGCCACCGCCTCCATTGAGGCCGGCGCAGGCTCATATAACATCGCTGCCAACGGCACCTTCCTGGTCCCAGCCAACGTTGATGCCAATGGTTATACCGGCGGAGTCATCACAATGTCAATCACAGGCAACCCCTAACACAACACACCACCAGCACCGATCATACCTACCACATTCATCCAGAGCCTTCTCCTAATAGGAGAAGGCTCCCCTTATTATCTATTATGTACTTTTAGCATCACCACAACTATTCTTTATTATTTAACGCCACGTACAATTTTTCTACATACCCACCTTTTTTGAGGAGGGAAATAGCGAGGCGGTTGTGACCGCCTCGCTATTTCCCTCCTCAAAACAAGCGAGAGCCGTAGGCGCGAGGTGTGAGGGATAAAACTTGCACATGGCGTTATGTAGGAGGTGGAGTACGGATGTGCAAAATTCGCACATCCGTACTCCACCTCCTACATAATAAGGTAAGGATGCTTTAGCACCCGAGTGTGCCCAGGCACAACAATCCCAAACCACATCCAAGATGTTATACTGCTAGAAGAGATTTTATACATTGAGGAGCACAAATGATGAAATTTGCAATCAATACACCAAACTTCGGCAGCTTTAGCGATGCGCGCCTGATGGCTGAACTGGCTCATGAAGCGGAGGAGGCTGGCTGGGATGGCTTTTTTGTATGGGATCATATCGGAGGCGGTACCGCGACCGCCCAGCCGATGGCGGACCCATGGATTGTACTGACAGCGATGGCGCTGGCAACTAAACGCATCAAACTGGCTCCCCTGGTAACACCGCTCCCACGCCGCCGACCCTGGAAACTGGCACGAGAATGTACCACCCTGGACCATTTGTCGAATGGCCGCCTGATCCTGGGTGTGGGTATCGGGAGCGATGAATTCTTTAAAGAGTTCAGTTCCTACGGTGAGCCAACTGAAGATAAACTGCATGGCGAGATGCTGGACGAAGCCCTGGATGTACTGGCATTGCTCTGGTCCGGCGAGACCGTCAATTATAGTGGGAAACACTATCAACTCAATGACGCAGTCCATTTACCGAAACCACAGCAGCAGCCACGCATCCCGATCTGGGTCGCGGGCGTCTGGCCCGCCAAAAAACCCTTCCAGCGGGCCGCACGTTGGGATGGTGTCGCACCCCTGGCACGCCAGTTCCACTCGATGAGTCCCGCGGAAATTCGGGAAGTCAGTACCACTATCCAGTATTATCGCGAAAGTGACGCCCCATTCGATATCCTGGCCAACGGCAAGACCAGCGGCACAGACCATCAAAAGGACCTGGATCAAGTACAGCCCTATATCGATGCAGGCGCAACCTGGTGGCAAGAAGATGTGGGCGCAGGCAGTTCACAGGACCTGGCAGCGATCCGCCAACGTATCCACCTTGGTCCTCCAACGCGCTAACCAGAGATAGTAATTCTTTTAAATTCTCGGCTGCACACCTATATATAGTGTGCCGCCGAGAATTTACAACTCCACCATATCAGGGTTGATGGATACGGGTCCCCGTAAGTTCCTGGGCCAGTGGATCGAGGATAGTTCCGCTTCTGGAGGCCTGGAATAACTGGTGCTTTGCTTTGGCGTTGCGGACCGCGCCAAGGAGGCGACCAACTTCCTTCTCTGCTCTTTGCAGTTCGTTCTCCGACTGGATCGCGCGCTGCAGCCGCGCCAGCAAATTATTGAGGCCATAGCCAACTTGCCAGAGTACGTTGTCTTGTGTCAGCGGCGCCCGCGCCTCAAAATTGCCATTAGCAGCCTGGACATGCGTGTGTAAGATCTGCTGAATGCCTTGCTCCAGTTGTAGTTTCTGCTCTGCGGCCGCTCGGTCACGCTCGGCGAGCGCACGTTCCAGGACCGCAACCTGCTCGGCTCTCGCGATCGCCTGTCTTGTACCCTCAGCCCAGAGATAGGTTACGATCGCCACAATAACTTGCAAGACGATAGGACTGGCAAGGGCACTATAATAAGCTGATGTTGTGACTAGCTTAAAATCTGGGGCATGGGGAAGAAAAGAAATAGCCGCCCAGGTAAATATGGTATTACAGAGGGCCACGATGAACACGCTCTTACCAGGCAAGAGGGATACGGCCATCAACTCTGTCAGAACGATTAGATGGAAGATCGTCAATGAACGCGCCGTTATGCCAGTGCGCGAGGTAAGTACAACGAGGATAAATGCGATTTCCACCACCACAACCATAGTGCTCCCCGCCAGCAAAACCTGTCCTCGCCTGTTGAGTATGAACGCACCAGCATCGATTACCATAGCAATAAGCACGATAAAAAGAAAGAAGTGATTGGTACTCATAAATGCATTTGGTAGTTGCGTAATGCCGAAGCAAAACATAATAAGCAACATCACACTGGACAGGCGCCCGGCGCGGACACGTTCCCGATCTTCTGAGGTCGATTGTTGCGGCTCTAGCGGGGCAGCCAGACGATACCACCATTCTAGTGGACCATTCTGGGAAGGTGGGGCAACGCTCTGTCTGTCCCCAAGTGTTATCCCTCTATCATTGGGAGGCGTTTTATTCTCATCGGATGCGAATGCCTCTGTTTGCATAACCATATTCCCCCGTTCTCAGGTTATTTCATTTATAAAATACACAGGTACGACTTGTAGCAAAAATAGCGTAAAATATTGCCTCCTTAGCAGCGTATAGTGTTCCCCCTTCATACACCATTAAACTAAAAATGGAATATAATCTTAGATCAATTGTGATGCTTGATGGGTATGTATGGAAAGGGGCCTTGTATTTCTCCATTCAGGGTAAAAGCAAATACCTCTATAGAATAGCCAATCCTCTATTTATTGTCAATAACTCGAAATTTTTGGCTATCTATCTTCTTGCTTGCTTTATCTTTACCTATCACAAATAATTCTATGCTCATGCTACTTGAGTATATATAGATATATATCTTACTGAGACGCTTCAATCCTGTAAGTAGGTAAAGGAATCTGGCCCTCTATCTACAGATAGAGGTGGCCGGCTCAAAAAAATCAATCTGCCGATAGATGCGCCTGCTATGCTGATTCGCTATACTTGCCTGAGTTGCGAAAAGCTATTCATTTCCCTGGCTGCGAAAGGAGATCGCTATGCAGACGGTTCGCTTGTCAACATGGCAGCGCGTGGGTCCAGTAATCACATTGCTTGTTCTGGCACCACTAATTGCTGAATTTTTGTTTGGTTCGACCCATATTACGACTTCCTACCTCTTCATCGTTCAAATGGGAGGTTATGGGTGCGCCTCCCTCATTATTCGTGACCTGGTGCGTCGCCAGCATAAAGGCTGGCTGGCAATCCTGTTGCTGGGTGTCGCTTATGCGCTTCTCGAAGAGTGTGTGGTACTACAAAGTTCCTTGTATCCCCTCTTTTCACAGGATATTCAACATATCTATGATCGAGCATTTGGTGTGAATTGGGTCTATCTGCTTACCATGCTGGTATACGAGAGTATCTGGGGGATTGTCCTACCAATTCTGTTATGTGAACTGATCTTCCCGGCACGACGTGCGGAACCATGGTTGAACAAACAGGGATTTATTATTACTATTATTGGCTATCTTGTGGGGTCTGGGGTAGCCTGGTTTTCATGGACGCAGCATGCTGTTCCCACCTTCTACCCAAAATTGAACTATCAACCGTCATTACCAACCATAGCGCTGGCCATAGTGGTTGCCATATTGATAGCGGTTATCGCCCTTGGACCATGGCCATTGCCTCAACATATACAGACAAGCAAACGGTCGGTACCCTGGCCGTGGTTGGTTGGTTTGCTTGCCTTTATGCTGGCCCTGCCCTGGTTTATCCTGATCCTGTTCCATTACGGCGTGGCTCCCTCGATCCCGGTTGCTATCCCGCTCATCGGTGGGATAATCTGGGTGGCGCTGGCTTTCTGGCTGATCTGGTACTGGTCAGGTAGTACGAACTGGCAGGATAGGCATCTCCTGGCTCTCAGCATGGGTGCTCTTTTGGCCAGTATGCTGGCTGGATTCGTGACCAGCGGGGTCGCTCTTCCTATCGATCGCATTGGCAAACTGGTCCTCAATATCATCGCCATTGTGCTGCTGGCTTACCTGGGCTATAAAATCCGGCACAAAAAATTGGTGCCGCACGGCGCTTGAGCAGTTCAATAGTGTATTCTAAACTAAGAGCTGCTAAAATATCGTACCTATATATATAGTGCGATTTTATCTGTTGAAGCGAGGAGAATAGTGCATGAGTTGGCAGATTCGGAGTATGACCTCCATCCTGACGCTAGCCATTGCGATACTCTATGAGATTTTTCTCAAGCAGACATTTCTGGAATGGTGTGTACTATGTGCCAGCCTGCTGCTCTCCTTGTTTATGATCTGGATTCATCAATCCTGGTGGAGCCGTACAAGATATATAGTGGCAACTGGCTTGCTCATCGCTTTCATGCTTATCCATTCTTTTTTCAACGCCTGGAGTCCCTATAGCAGTCTACTACTGCTCCCCCTTGTCCTGGTTCTGGCGCGGGATGTACACAGATATCCACGTCTTACGACCATACTGGCAGTGGTCACTATAGCGGCAATGCTCGTGATTTCATCGACCTCCAACCTGACGTTTACGCTGATGCCATGGCTAATTTCTGCGTTCATGGGTGTACGCGCCATCAATGCATATAAATACGCATACAGCATCAGCCAGCTACACCTGCTGGAACTCAATCAGGCACATTGTGCATTACAGGATACACATGACACGTTACAGGAAGCGACAATCCATTCGATCCGTTATGCAGCCATGGCCGAACGCACACGGCTAGCGCGGGAGATGCATGATGGGCTGGGGCACCAGTTGACTTCGTTAATTGTACAGCTACAGGCACTCAAGCTTATGCTTCCCATGCAGGCTCAACAGGCGGCAGATGCAGTACCAGCCATGCTCGAAGTTGCACGTACAGCCATGGCTGATGTGCGCCAGGCTGTACATGCGTGGGATGAAGATGAAAGCGCGTCGGCGCTGGTGTCGTTACAGGGACTGGTTTCACAAACTGCGGCCCATGCGCCTCTATCCCTTGATTTTCGCCAGGATGACGCGATCTCGGACTGGCCAATAGAGATCCGCGTCACGCTCTATCGTATCTTGCAGGAGCTTCTCACAAATATTATGCGCCATGCCGAAGCGACCTCGGCCACGATCCAGGTACAGGAACAGGAACAACAGGTTATTTTGACGGTGGCGGACAATGGCAGCTACACGGCAGATCGACAGCTCACGCCAGGTTTCGGATTAAAAGGTATTATGCAACGCAGCCAGAAACTGGGAGGGTCCTGTACATTTTCTCCATGTCAGCCCCATGGTTTGCAGGTACAGGTCATTTTGCCGGCCACACCCACAGTTCAACATGCGCAAGCGCTACATCAAGGAGAGGACAGCCATGGATAAGCCTGCCCCTATTCGTATCGTGCTGGCCGAAGATCAATCTATCATCCGACAAGGCCTGAGCTATATCATCAATACACAGCAAGATATGACTGTGGTTGGCGAGGCCGTCGATGGCGATGAGGCAATCCAGACGACCATGCACATGCTCCCGGATCTTGTCCTGATGGATATTCGTATGCCGAAGCGCGATGGGATTGAAGCAACCAGTGCTATCTTAGCGACCCTGCCCGACACGAAGATCGTGCTGTTGACTACCTTCGATATCCAAGAATATGTATTCAAGGGGATTCGGGCCGGGGCGGTCGGTTTCTTGCTCAAAGATGCCGATACCAGTGTCTTGCTGGCCGGGATACGTGCGGCACAGCAGGGGGCCATTATGTATCACAGCCATACTTCGGCCCAGGCGCTGGCCGAGGCTATGCAGGCCCGGCACGAAAACATCCCATCCCAGGACCAGACCAACACCTTGCTTGAGCCCTTGACAGAGCGCGAACGAGAGGTTCTGCAACAGATGGCTTTCGGTCAGCGCAATCAGAAGATCGCGCACATTCTCAATGTCTCGGAGGGTACGGTCAAGACCCATGTCCATCGCATTCTCCAAAAATTTGGGGTAGAAGATCGCACACAGGCGGTTGTGATGGCGCTGCGCCAGCGTCTCGTCGAATGAGTAGCGTCGCTAGAAACGGCCGTCGCTCCGATAGAGTTGTCGTGGGGCGATGATCTGGCTTTCGCTGGTAGGGGGTTGCAGATCGCGAATGGCCTGGGCGCAGAGGGCGATGCTCATCAGGAAGTCGTCGTGACCTTCGGCGGGATCTACATACATGTCGATGCAGTTCTCGGCCGGGATGCGGTAGCGGGCCAGCCGTAGCTGTTTCCAGCATTCTTGATAGATCTGCTCGGGTGCCTCGTCTGGTTGATAGAGCTTGAGTCGCGCGGAACTGGTCAGGCTGAGTAGCTGATAGGTGAGCTGACTCTTGCTGGGACGACTGAATTTATAGCTGCTGATGCGCTCAGCACCGAATTTGTCGAGCAGCAGACTGGATAGGGCTTCGCCGAGTCCGGTACTGTCGATCAATACACGGCGCAGGTTCCAGTGCTGGATCAAGGCGCTGACACGGGCATATTGTTCGCTGTGCCGCAGGCCGGTCCACCATTGTTGATGGACGATCTCGATGGCCGGTAGCTCCAGTTCGTTATAGCTGACACGCGCAATCGTCAGGATGGTACTGTCACGTTTACGGTTGGGCTGCGTTTCGGCTCCGGGCCGGGGACGCTCTTCGCCGCCAACATCCAGTCCGGCGACATAGTACTCGTCGCCAGTGGGTTCGGCCAGCCAGCTATGACTACCTGGGAGCATACAACGTTGCAGGTCGTTAAAGAGCATGCCGGCTCCACTGATGGGCAGGAGCCGGTACTGCGTGCGGATCGAGAGGTGGTCTTCCCCAAGGCGCAGTATCTCGCCTGCGACAAAGCGCCGATAGCGGGGATTGATGGCCGCCAGCACGCGCCAGTCACACTCAAAGTGGCGCTGGATACCGTCCTGCTGCTGCCGCTCCAGATTATGGGCCCGCATGCGGGCCAGCAGGGTATCCTCGGTCCAGGCGGTGCCATACATCACGGTCACGGCATTATTGGTGGCGGCCATCGGTTTAAGCTCGACATCATACTTGCCCGGCTGGACATCCTGGGCTTCGTCGATCTCCAGTAACAGGCTGGCGGTGGCCCCCACGATCGAGGATTCAGGTCCCGCTGAGAAGAAGAGGATGCGCGGCCCGCTCTGCACATCGACTTCGGCGGGATCAGGAGCGAGACCGATAATATAGCCAAAGGCTTTCCAGACGCGCTCACGCAGCAGGGGGGCCTCCAGCATACTCAGCAGGCGCATCCGTGAGTTGACGATCTGCGGCTTATAGGTTGGGGCGGCCTTGACGATGGAGCCATCTGGATACGCGAAGAGCAGATAGGCCTCCAGGACGGCACTGAGCTGGTTCTTGCCCATCTGGCGCGCGAACATTACGCTGAAGGTATCGCCGCGCCCCTCACGGATCGCGGCCAGAATGGCATCACCAACCTGCTCCTGGTAGGGGTAGAGCGGCTTGCCCAGGATATGGCGGGCGAACCAGCCAATGCCCGCCGGAAACGTCTCTGCTATCTGCATGACCTTATGCCTCGACCAATTCTATGCTGACCTCATAGGAGGCGGCCAGACTACCTCCCGTGGCTAGCGCGATGACCTGACTATGCAGATCGGGGATACGCTCACTATAACTATCAAAATGGACCGCGACGCTGCCATTGAGCGGATCTACAAAGGATAGGGTGCTGCCCAGACTGCCAGTATAGCTGGCGCGCAAGGTATCGCGATACGCCTGACCAGCCAGACCGGTGGGCCGGCCATCATAACGCTGGAGATCATTCAGGCACAACACCACCATCTGCCAGCGCCGCTTGCCGGGTCCCAGATCCACATAGGAGAGGGCGCCATCGGCCCGCGTGGTCGCGCTACGTACACGCGGCTGCTGCATCTGATAGCTGCCCGGCTTCAAAAAGTAGCCACAGCCATCCAGCAGCATCTCACAATCCACACCAATCGTCGCCATTAGAGAAACCGCTCCTCCTGAATCCTCGTCGTTGTGCTTGTTCCACCTGAATCGCTAATCGAGACCATATCACCATCAATCGAGATCGCCATCCCACGGCTGCGCAGGGCCGCGCAGATCGTATCGATCAGCAAGCTCAAGCGCGTATTCTCATCCTGCATATCCTGCAACTTGCCACGCATCCCCGTCAACTCCAGTTCCAACGCGTGAATCACCCGCTCCTGAATCTCGTTCGCCGTACGCGCCACGCCACTGCGATAGGCCAGTACACCTCCCAGAATGCCGGTCACCGTCAAAATCAAATTCAACATCCCTAAAAAATCCATCAATCACATCGCTCCTCTCTCAAACCTGATATACATGCCCTGCTTAGATGCGTCCTCTCCAGGTGAGGCGCGGGGCGGCGGCCAGACCTTGTTGTCGCTGGCGCTCTTGCAGGCGAGCCATAAATTGCATCTGCCGTTGCAGGGCCACCGCAGACCAGGCGGCGGGTATATTACTATCATCCAGGCGATCATGCAGGAACCCATCCTGGAAGGTAAAGTTATCGTTGGTCGGCACCTGATAGGCCTGCATGGCATAGCTACTGGCCCCAAGCATGATCAGGTCACGGTCAATATCGGGAATAGTAGAGCCGCTGGTATCGAGCTGCTGGCGCGTCGCATAGAAGATTCGCAGCATCTGTGTGGTGTCCTGGGGCAGCTCGCAGTCCGGCATGAGCAGCGTAAAGGATGGCTGCTGGCCGGCGCCCATGCCGGGAGCATAGCTGGAATCGAGCAGGTTAGAGTGCTCCGCGAAGGCCAGTGTACGACCCGGCGACGGCACAGGATACCAGATGCGCTCAATCCAGAGAATGGGATAGCTGGGATTCCAGCTATCCGGGAAGGCATAGGTGCGCTGGCCGGCCTGGATGGGCAGGTCGGCAGAGGCAATATGCGGGATATAGTGCGAGTAGCAAACGACGGCTTTGTCGATGGCTCGCTCCAGGTCAGACTGGTTCCAACGCTGGCCGGGTCCGGCGGGATCGAACAGGTCGAGGCGTAGCAGGTTAACGGCGTCGGACAGCAGCATAGGCTTTTTCTACTCCTTTTACCACAGAGGCTAACGCAATCCCGCCTGAAGCTGTGCGGACGCAGCCTGGACAACTGGATTGACGCGGGTCGCCTGATCCACATACGGACTCCCATTGCGCCGGGTCTGGTTTAACGCGAAGACAGCAGCCTCCAGGGCGGTATTGAGCACGCCAGGCTGGGGAATAGGCAGATGGAAGGCCTGAAACAAGTCGATAGCGGCCCGCAAAGCAAACTGCTTCTTTTCGAGTGGACCAGACTGGTCATAGACCTGTTCGGCCATCGACACAGCCATCTGGACACATTTCTCCAACATCTCTTGTTGCCGCGTAGGTAACTGGTGCTCAAAAAACTTGAGGCACCAGACGGCGGCCACACACAGAAACGGGAAGGCATTAAGCAGGATGGCGGTCAAAAGATCAACATGATTCATAGACAAACTCTCTCTCTTTCTAACAACTACAACTATCCATTCGTTCCAGGTAAAAACATGGGACGACGTGTTCCCCAGGCCGATCGGACGTCGAGTGGGCGCCACACGCGAGGCCGGCATGCGGCATAATCAAGGGCGATAGGTGTTTAGAGAGCATCGCATGCCTGTGGCGCCTACACTGATCATTTTCATTCACCATGACCACACAGCAACGTTTTGATCGGCGAGTATGCACACCAACAATGAAGCTGAGATCCTACCGCTCCATCCGTTCCCTCTTGATGCCGCACCATCACCGTGATTCGTGTAGGCGCCACAGCACTGCGTCTCGTTCATACACCTCGGCCCACGAAACACAGCAGTGCGGCCTTGCGTGTGGCGCCACTCGACGTACTTCACGCTGGCTGGCGGCCCCATAACCCGACGTACGTCACGCCGGCTGGTAACGCCCATTACTCCATATACAATCGATAGGCATGTGAAGCCCATTCAACACGCGCCTCAGGCTTCGGTGATAGGAACGCGTGGGGCGGCTGGAGCCTTGCTCTGGCTGGCTGCCGCTAGCTGCTGGTTGAGCTGCTTGATCTGCGCCTGGAGTACTTCACAGGTCACGTCATTCTGTGCTAGTAAGGCCTTCAGGGTATCGCGCTCGCGGGTGACCTGTCGGCTCAATTTTTCAAGGGCGATCACCTCCTGACCGGTCCAGGCCTCAAAGACGCCACGCAGACGGGTCCACTCCAGGGTTGATCGCCGGAAGCGCTGGCGGGTGCCGCCTCCCAGCGAGGGATTGGAGATCTCTAACGGGTTCGCCCCCTGCTCGGCTTCAAGCGGCAGGTCATCACTATCCCAACCGTGGGTCAGGATATAGCTGCGGAAGCCCTTGACAACCGGTTGGCCATTTGGTGCCCGTAGCGTGTTGCCATCATCCTTCCAGCCGGGCGGGACGTGCTCGACCAGTCCTGGTTGGGGTTTGGCGAGCGGCCAGACAGCATTATATTTCAGCACCTTGAGCCAGTCAGCGTCGCTTCTGGTGATGGGTTTGGCGATATAGGGATCCATGGCGGTCAGGGTCGTGTTGGTACAGCCATAGAAGGCCAGCATATGTGTCCAGTCAAGCTCGGCGCTGACATAGGGATCGAGCTCGGCGGCGATGACAGGATGTCCCTGGGCCAGTTCGCTGCGGATCGTGCCGAGCAGACCGGGAAAGGTGCCGGTCAGGGTGCGCAGGATCACGCCATGGTTGGCGACCTCGGCCACGTAATCGCTCATATAGGTTGCGCCGACAAAGCTGGCCCCATAGATGCGATTCTTGAGCTCGCTACCCGTGAGCGCCGTTCCGGTCAGGAATTGAACGCAGGCCGCGATACTGGTGGCCACGCAATCATATTCAGCATTGGCCTGGCCTGGATCTTCGGTACGCTGGGACTTCATCGGAAAATTCTGTAGTTCCATCAGTGTTTTACACTCCTTGTAGTTCTAAGCTGGCGGAAAATTCGGCGTGCGGGGCATCATAGACTACGCGATTACGCATGATGCGCACCGTGCTACTCTGGCCGGTGCCGGTAGGGATGGGTTGATCTGCGATGGTCAGGACATCCAGTAGCTGGTGCTGAGGATTCTGAGGCACGCGGATCTGGTGCTGACTCTGGGCTCGCTGCTGCCGCGCCAGTAGGAAGGCGGCCTTGCTGGCGCACTGGGCCGCCGTCAAAAGTTTCTGGTCAACGTGCTGCATTACCCGCTCCTGACCACTCCACTGCATCTGCACATCATCATAGACCTCGGCGGTCGTGAGCGCGGTCGCCGTCGCGCTTACGGGCGGCTTACCGGTGACGATAATATGATTGCTCATCTGCTCATGTTGTCCAAAAGTCAGCAGCTCCAGTTCCGACCGATACGACCAGCTGGCAGCGCTGGTGCTGCTCAGATCACAGAACTGCAACACCTCATCCTGATCCAGGAAGTATTGCAACTCGTAGAGCTGGCAGAGCTCATTGAGGGCCGTACGATACGAGCTACCAGCCGGCAGGACAAAGAAGGGAACACTCTGGCTGATCTGGCTACTGGCGCCCGGCAGCACCGGAGCAAACAGGCCGGCCCGCGCGCAGACCTCACTCAAGAGCCAGCCCAGGGTCTGTCCTACATATGTCAGCTGGAAGCGATTGATCAGGTCCAGTTGCCGCGTCAGATCACGACACAGCAGGCGCAACCGGGAAGTTCCTGCCGTACGTCGCAGCTCGATGCTCTCGATACGATAGGTGCCGACCCGCACCGTCTCCCCCACGCCCGGTGGATTGCCGGTGTGATAGCCTTCACGCACCACTACCGAACAGTTCGGCCCGATCGGTCGCGTGGACCCTGACTGGCTCAAGGCCGCCATCAACGCTCCCTGGTTGTTGTCCAGCTCCAGTTCCAGAGTGCCGGGCTGGCCCAGTTGCTCCTCACGTCTATATGAAATCACAGCGGCACTGCAGTCCTGGTAGCGCTGGCTGCTCTGGCTATAGCTCTCGGCACGCCGGATACTGGACATGCTGATGAGCAGGTTGCCGGTGGGGAGGGATAGAAAACAGGTGCCATATTGGGCACTGATACTGTGCAGGATACTGCCCTGGGACCAGTGTTTGAGGTCGGCGCTCTGCCGCAGCCGGGGATAACTGTAGACGGCTCCGGTGAGGCTGCCGCTGTCGGCTTCGATACAGGTCAGGTTGTAACGTCCTGTACTTGTATCGTAGCGTAGACAGGGGGCACGGCGCAGAATAGCATTGCCGCTGGCCGGAACGATGACGGGATAGCCCTGCCAATTGGTAGTGGCTGGCGTGTAGCTACTCTGATAGAGGGTGGTCCCATCGCTGAAGACCAGCCAGTAGCTCTGACCATCCCAGTAGGCACTCAGGCCGGCCCCATAGGAGAGCGCCGAGAGCGTGGTCGTGCGCAGCGCGCTCCAACTACTTCCACTGAAAAAGGAGCAGCCGGTCAGGACACCGCTGGACAACTGGTAGAGGAAGAAGATGTCGTTATTGCCGGCGCTGCCCATGCCCAGCAAGGTCGCATTACTGGGAGGCGTCAGGACCGTGCCGGGAGTCGCGCTCCAGTGCTGGCCGTTGTCGCTGCTACTCCAGGTCCAGAGCACGCCACTACCGCTGCCCTGCTGGACAAAGGCGCGCAGTACCCCATTATTGTTGGAGATGGCGCAGCCGCCGTCGCCAAAACAGGTGGTGCTGGCCCCGCCCAACGTGGTCCAGACCGTCCATTGGCTGGCATTACTGGGGTCCGTGATGCGCTGCCATTGCAGGGATTGCGCATACATATTACTGCCACGCGTCAGCCGCACCCGCACGATGCTGCCGTCGCTGGCCAGACAGGCATCATGCCAGCCATCCGCTGCATTAGGAGTCTGATAAGACTGATAGTGTAGGATATGATCCTCGATGCTGACCGCGATTGCCGGTACGCGTGTACTGGCCTGGATCGAGGCGGTGAGCGCGGGACTAACGACGCGGGCCATCATCTCCTTCTCCTCCTTCCTCTTCTACTACTACCCTGCCACCATCCAATGCCTCTACAGGCGCCTCACCACGCATCTGGCGCGTCAAATTCTGCAACATAATCTGGACATTGTTGGTGGGCACGTCCGGTGTATCCAGCTTCTGCCTGAGCGTCAAAAAATGCTGGATCTGGCTGATGATCTTGAGCGCGAAGTTCAGGCGCTCCTTCTGACTCAGTTCCTCGATGTCGATGTCCAGGAGCAGACTATAGGCCTGCTCCTCCAGGCGCTGGACCCAGCGCTCAACCTGCTGCCTGGCTGCGTTGCTGTCTGTCATCTTGCTCATAGCACATATCCATAGGTGTAGAGGCTGAGCGTACAATTGCCCACAAAAGCCTTGATATCCACCCGGCCCTGGCCATCGAGGGCCAGCAGGCCACAGCTATTCACGACCACATTCGCCACGGCGGCATTACCGAGCGTGACATAGGCCCCCGGATCGCTGGCGCCATGCGGGGCGAGCTGCATATAGCTATTGACCGTAGGACTACTAAAGAAGGCTTTGTAGAGCACTCCCAGAGCACGCGCGGGAATCCCGCTGCCACCCCCGCTCAAGGTATAGGTTGCCAGCGTTCCGGCACTAAAACCATCGCCATTGATCTGCCGATAGCCCGGCACAAAGGTCACACGGCCCGGAGGCGGCAGCGGAACCGCCGAGCCGGTACTATAGACCGCGAGCACCACGGCATCGCTGGCATTATGCTCATCGAAGAAGAGGACCGCGCACAACGCGCCATTGCTCGGCGTACTACTCCCATCCACATGAAACGCGATCGGCACATTCGTCAACTCGGTCGAAGTCGCCTCCAGCAACAGCACCGACGCCGTATAGCTGGCCGCATCAAAGCCAGTCAACACCGCCCGCTTAATCACCTGAGCCATCTATCATCCTCCCTTCCTTTATTCCACACAACCAAACATCATCCAACCTGATCAGGCATCATTACTACCTTGACCAGGATTACCGATCAAGTCGGCGGCCCCATGGGTATGAAAGCTAGCCGCGCTATAGCTGCTCCCCAGCACCGCATTCACATTCGCAGCAATATTCGCCAACGTCTGCGTCCCCGACGCATCCACCCGCACCCACGTCCCATCCTGAGGCAAAACCCCATCCGCCGTCAGCTGCTGAATAGCCAACGTCCTCGGACACAAGTAACTCCCAATCGGGGCAACCTGCCCCCCGTTATAGCGGCCAAAGGCCAGCTCCAATTGATTCAACATACCTCTCTCAAATCCTTTCTCTCATGCAACCCACCCTCAAGGTGGGACTTGTATCACCCTTCATTCACTCCCTAATCAGCGAGCGAAACATACGTCGAGTGAGCGCCACACGCAAGACCCAATCCATCTCACGTAGCAACATTTTCTACCCGACATGCTCATGTTTAGGAACCTTCACATGGAGCGGGGAGACGGCAACCCGCAAGGGGATTGCCCTACATGAATCATTTCCAGGTAATTTGTCATAATTTGAATGGGTAAGAATAATACGTATTCGATGCAATCATGCAACAAGGAACACGTAAAGTGTAGGGCAATCCCCTTGCGGGTTGCCGTCTCCCCGCTCCATGTGAAGGTTCCTGATCATGATCATGATTGAAAATCCGGTTTTTGCTGTGAAGGCGTGTGAAGCGAACCGATCGTACGTCGAGTGGACGCCACACGCAAGGCCGGCATGCGGCATGATCAAGGGTGATACGTGTTTATAAGGCATCGCATGCCTGTGGCGCCTACACCAATCTTGTTTCTTCCACCTTGATCGCTGAGCAACTTGTAAGCACATCAATCATGGTTGGCGATCCTCTCCGTTAAAGGACAAACATGGCCAGCCAAACGTTCCCCATCACTTCCGTTCCATCCACCATGATTCGTGTAGGCGCCACAGCACTGAGAGTCGTTCTAACCCCTCGGCCCACGTAAACCCAGCAGTGCGGCCTTGCGTGTGGCGCCCACTCGACGTACGTCACGCCGGCTTATCACGCTTTCGACGTACGCTCGGCTGGCTCATGAGACCCACTCCACGTACTCTCAACTCGCTTCTCACGCCGTACCATTATGTATAAGAATGCTTATCAAGGGTTTGTGTTAAAACTCGGCGTATTTGATGCTGATGGCATAGCTGCCGGCGGCATAGGTTTCCAGGAATAATGTGATGCCGTTGGCGCTGCCGGCTGGCAGGTAGATGATCTGCTCGTTCTGTAGGAGCTCGATGGGGCCGTTGGCGATGTCGAGCAGGACATAGGGAGCGGTCGGCGTAGTACTACTGCTGGTATAGGTGCAGTTGGTGGCGATGGCGCTGGCGGCCCCGCCGGCCTTCTGGTTGCTGACAGTCGCGCTACTGCTGTAGACCGGATCGCTGGTAGTCATCTTCAGCCGCGCCGTGATTGAGCTGGCGCTGGCCGTGCTGGCCACCAGGCGCAGCGAGTAGATCAGGATGTTCTTGCCGCTGGCCGCCGGATTGAACAGGCTAAGCGGATAGTTGTTGGTGCCGGCCGCCGAGCTTTGCAGGCCGCCATGGACACAATAGGCGCGTCCCTGCAAGGCCAGTTGACGTACCCAGTTCTGTACGCTCGGCACACCATTAACGCCAACCGCGCGATCCAGGCTGGTGCCATTGAAGAGCGCT
The DNA here is from genome assembly GCF_003967575.1 of Dictyobacter alpinus. Taxonomy (NCBI): domain Bacteria; kingdom Bacillati; phylum Chloroflexota; class Ktedonobacteria; order Ktedonobacterales; family Dictyobacteraceae; genus Dictyobacter; species Dictyobacter alpinus. The sequence goes on along the minus strand of NZ_BIFT01000001.1, from coordinate 5,211,995 downwards.
AGACTTCCCAGCGGGATATTCGAGCCCTGACAGTTATCCTGTGAGGCGGCCCGTACCAGGTAGTAGTTGCCGGCATTAGGATCGATGATCACATTGGCGACAGGATCTATGCCGGTTGCCAGTAGACCATTGAGTAGCGGACCCTGCGGCGCATAGCCATCCCAGAAAGCGCCGGTATGATTGGCATAGACAATACCGGACTGCAAAGGCACCGGATTATTGCCGGGCGTATATCCTGCGGCCACATAGATTACTTCGGTATAGCCTCCGCCGACCAGCAGGATCGGCGCGCCGGCGATCAGGCCAGTGACCGAGGTCAGGGTCAGACTGGTTGAGCCTACGCCCGCTCCCGCGCTGATGTTATTAAAAACGATGCCTTTTCCCTGTAGCTCACGCTTGCGATCAAAGCTATTCGCGCCCGGCGCGCCATTATTAAACAGGTATGGCACCCCCGGCATCATGGCCTGACCCGCGCCACCGTCCAGCCCCACACCACCTGCTGGAGCTACCCGCAGACTGCCAGCCGCATCCACGCGTAAAGCCGCCCCCAGTCCCTGCGGATCCAGCCCTCCAATCAGACCAGATCCGTCCGCATTCACAAAATTTGTCATACGCCATTCCCAACCGCTAAACCCATACACATCCCAACATGCGCATGTTTACACACCACGATAAAGTCCACGGTAATCAACGACGGCCCCACCATATTCATGGCGAATCTTATAGGTGATCGCATCCTGCGTGAAATTGAGGCCAAGGATCGGCTGATCCTGGATGAAGAGCGTAGGATTCACCTGTCCGCCTACAAAGCCGATTTCGATGGTATCTACCTCACGCGGGTCTCCAACCAGGAACCATTGGGTGGCGCTACTGAGCTGCGGCGCGATGATCGGGGTCACGTAGCCAAGCATCGGATTGATGTCGTTGTTGGGCGAGCCCGGCACGCCCGCCGATCTGGTGACGACCATACTGGTCCATTCCAGCTCTGGCGGCACAACCAGATAGCGTGGGCGCAGTCCGAGCCGCTTGCCGGCATAGTTGGCCTGCTCACGCATGGCGGTAATGCCATTCTGCATCGCCGCTGAAGAGAGTGCGGCCGCCCCCATGTTGTTATGTGGAGCGCCTGTGGTGAACAGGTTGGCCGCATCATAGATCAAGGGATTGCTGGACAGAAAAGCGTAGACAAACTCGGCCAGCGTATAGGCCGCTGAGACTGCCAGCTTGGCAGGTATCTGCCGGATAGCTTGCAGGTCGTCATTGAGGATGGTCTCACGCGAGATGGTGACCAGGTTGCCGCGCTTCTGCGGCACGTAGGTCGCGGCCGAATCGGTGAGGGTGATGGCGCTATAGGGTGTGTCCTCGGCCACGATCGGCAGGCTGCCGAAGGCCCCCAGGCGCACACGCGTCTGCTGCTTGAAGTCCCGGATGGGTACGATCGTAACGAACTTCTGCCACTCGGCTGGCCAGGCCTGGTAGTCCTTGAGCAGGCGCTTATTCATGCTGGTACCAAGCAGGTAGGAGAAGCTGGCGGTTGTCGTGTCGGCCTCGCTGATGCGTCCAATCGGCGCGCTCTCCGCGACCCGGATCGCGCCCAGATGGCTGCTACTACTGATACCCGCACGTAGCGAGGCATCTCCGGTGACGCGGGTATAGGCTTCATGGATACTGCCAAAGCCATGGATATTACCAAGTCGGCTGCGATCTACATCCAGATCAAACATGGCATCAAAGGCGGCCTGGACCTTCTCGGCCTCGGTAATCATCTGACTTACCGTGGCTTTTTCATGGCCGTTGCCACGGATCAGGCCGTCGCGGGTGAGCTGGGCCAGCAAAGCTTGCGCGGAGGTCAGTTCGGCCTCCAGTTCATGCTCGTCGAAGGCGCGACCCTGCAAGCGCTGACGCACCTGGGCCTTCACAGCTTCTGGCAGGATGCTTTCTTGCAGTCGGCGCTCCAGGCTCAAGGTGGCCTTCTGCATAGTCACCTCGCTCAGCAGCCGCTCAACCTCCTGACGTTGCTGCTCAATCTGCTGCTGCTGCTCCTGTAACCGGCCTGCGCCAACCTCTGGCTGGGCCTCCACGGCCTCCTCGCTCTTTAACGTCTCTGTCATAAGATACGCTTCTCCTTCTTCATACTCTTCTAGCGCCGTCCGGTCCTCATGGAGGATACGCCGGAACGTGCCACCGGCACTGGGGCGCGTCACGATGTCGCAGGAATTGACCTGCTGGATACTGATAATCTCTTTGGCTTTACTGGCCTCATTCAACTGCCACTGGCCGAAGATGTCGATTGAGAGCCCAATCAGCTCTGGCCGCCCCAGCGTACAGGCCTCTTTGATAATGGACCAGAGCCAGTCGGCGGCGGCAAAGATGTGCAGGGTGGCGTCAACGCGTCCACCATCGGGTCCGTCAGGATGATAGCTGGCGTCATGGTAGAAGCCGATGACATCACGGACCGAGCGGTTGACCTGATCTTCACTTGAACGTGCATGATCGGCATAGGCCTGGGCGCCCTCGATCAGGTGCGCGATCCGCTGTAGCGAGACCTGATCATACACATAGCCATTCCTGGAGCGTCCACCCTGGATAATCGTGACGCGTACCGCGTGTCCCTCACCTGTATCAGCACCTTCTAGCTGCTCGACCAGCTGTCCTGTAATGCGTATGTGCTGCTCATTATGCACCAGCGCCTGCGGACTCACCACTCTTCCTGCTCCCATCCGTAGGCCAGCAGACTTTGATGCCGCTGCCGCCGTGAGGCCTCAGGATTATCCTGGCCCAGCCATGACGCTGGATAGCTCGGATCGTTGTCCTGTTGATAATACTGCAACCAGTCCGGACCCACGTCGCCGACTGGATCCGCATCAGGCGCTAAAGAGGGCGGTACTCGATCCGCCGGCGTAAACGAAACGCTCTCATCGGGGAGATACTGTGGATACATAGCATCCTTTCCTTATCTGTTCTCTGTGGATGAATAATTGCGTGGAAATGTTCGTGGGATCATCAAACCAAATGGCGCAGATAGGCGTGGATACGCGTGCCGCCGACCGGCATGCCAATCGGGATGGCCTCGATGACCTGGTATTTACGGGCCGCCTGGACCGCGCTGGCGCTGGCGGTTGTAGTATCGGCGATCAGCACTACGCCATTAAAAGAGGTACCCAGGGGGGCCTGGAGCAGCGTATCGTAGTCTCGCTGCGGCTCGGCTCCTGCCTTATTCTGGATCTGCCAATCGACGCGCTCACGTGGACGCCACAGGACCTCGATGGCCTGGTAGCTATAGCCACTGCCGTTCTGATACACAAAGACGACTGTCTGCTTACGGCCGCCCCAGGAGCGGGTCAGGATACTCTGGATGTGTTCGATTTTGCGGCTATCGAGTGGCATGCCGCACCTCCTGTTGCGCGATCTTCTCACGCTCGGCATGCACATCCACTTCGGCCCCGACTAGTTGAAAGAGGAGACGCATGGCGGTCTCGTCGCTGACCCAGCCCTGCTGACGGGCACTGCCAAGCGCGCTAACCAGCGACTCCATGGCGCTGGCCAGCACCTGATGGTCGCTACAATCAATCTCGGGGAAAAGTATATCGTAGCGCGTATCAACCGTCCGGCCCAGCTGACCGGCCCGCTGCGCCTCCAGGATCACGCGATCCAGAATTGTACGCACGATATGTTTGAGGATTTTCTGCCGCCGCTGAAACCTGAGCAGGGCGGGCAGGCCCATCTCAGCGGCCGTCGCCCGATTGCCCTGTGAGGAATCGCTCAGGTAATGCTCCGGCAAGCCGGCACCGACTGCGATCATCAGTTTGATCGCGCGCCCATCTTCCCGCGCATCATTAGCATTGATCGCCGGCTGGACCGCGTTCCATTTCTCGGCCTCGTTGTGCAGGATCACGCTACCCGGCTCGGGAGGATAACTATACTCAATGCGCTTGCGCTCGATGGTCTTCTTATCGGCGCCTGTGAGCTGCACATCCCACAGAAAGGCGCCCTTATATTTATTGATCCGGACGCGGTCTGTCAACCAGTCCTTGTAGCGCCGTAACCACGGCAGCAGTGTCGCCAGATCCGAACGCCCACGCTTGGCGTTCGAGACCTTATTGATCGCAAACTGCACCACCTCGCTACCAGCGCTCAGCCACTCACCATCGCCGGAAGCCAGTCCACCAGCCGGCGTTGCCTGGATCAACGTCGCCTCTGCATCGTGCCCGATTGAGCGTCGATGAAAGCGCCGTGGCGTCTCCACATCCTCTGGATCGGTCTCAATCACATCGATCAGCGACGGATCAATCAGCCGCACGCGTACCGCGCCATCATAAGGATTCACAAAGAAGCGCACAAAGATCTCGCCATACAGCGCCAGCTCCTGGCAAAGATCATATATCCGCTCATCCATGCGGTTAGATGGCTCATTCCAGAACGTCTGCAACAGACGCTGCACGCGCTTATGGCCGGCCTCGATCGTCACGCCCTTGCCCAGCACAAAGCTCGTCGTCATCTCAATGATCGCCGCCGCAATCGGATTTACATTCCAGGCCTCATAGCACTGCTGATGCAACTCCAGATACGTGGCTGGTCCCAGATCCTTCAACGCCAGCTCGCCACCCAGCCGCCGCCAGTAGTAATCCTCCTCCACACCGGTCGCTTCCGGTGCTCCACCATCCAACACAACATCCTCACGCACCAGCCCACCACCTCGCCGCCGTGGTCCACCCCTCTGCCGACCCATAAACGCACAACCTCCTCACCACACCCAAAAAATCAACAGTAGCGCCGTACCACTACTCTGCTACACACTATACACCCAATAACCGCAATTGTCAACACAAAAGCATTCCAGCCAGCAAAAATCATTATTTATACGTATTTCATAAAATTACAGCCAGAATATTTCCACATCCCCACAACCCAGAAAGAACCTCATATCACCAAAAGCACCCCATAAACACAAAGCGGTAGCGGCAGCCCTGGTGGCTGCGCACGTTCCCCATCGAGCGCAGCCGCCCACACCACGCGCCAACCTGCCCCCACGGCTCGCTCAGCGACAGCCTGCGCCCACCTGCCCCTGCGTTAATGAGAAAAAAAACATAAGGTCACAGGGGGACGTGGACGGAGGTTATCATAAGGGAAGGCTTGCAGGCACGTGCACTCATGGGGCAGGCGGCTGCGCTCGATGAGGGAGGTGCGCAGCCACCAGGGCTGCCGCTACTGTTATTATTTATTTTTACTTTGTATTATGCTTTTACTGAATTTATGTATATTACACTTAAGGTAAGGCTTGCGATGATAAGGAGCGCAAACAATACCTCAACACCAATGCTTGTTGGTAATCCTTGACTGCTCATCACAAGAAAGATCGCCAGGATCGCGGCTCCCATAAGGATTATAAACACTAGCAGCGGACCGGCAAGCAGGTAGCCGAGGGGCTTTTTTCGCCACAGCAACAGGGCGGTCAGGAGGATGGCGGGCAGGTAGAATGCCAGGTCCAGGATGTGTACAGGATTGGTTAGCACGCCGTCCAGTGCGAGGCTCGTCGGAACGCTTCCTGTGATCAGGGCCGGGATCTCCTCACCTAGCCATAGAAAGTAGAACAGCAGACACAACACGAGCAAGAATCCACTCACCAGTCTGGTTGGAGTCCTGGCCGCAAAGGTCTCCTGAAGCTCTGCCAGGCGTATGTGTATGACGCTACTAACAAGCGCGTAAAAAGTGAGGCCCAGGATTGCCACATAGACTAGAAACAGGCGGTTAAAGTGGATATCAAACGCGTAGATAACATAGGCATACAGCAGATAGAGTAGCACCCCGCTCCAGATCAGGTACGCTTTGATTGATCCTTTGCTGACAAAATAGAGCGCGATCAATAAGACAACCACGGCAACAAGATTGACAATATCCTGGCCGACTCCTTGCAGAGCCCAATCGGGAGTCTCTCGTGCATAAGTACTCTTAAAAATAAGACCTGAAACACTCGCGACAACCACCAGTAGGGCAGCTATCACTGATAGCCACAGGGACATCTTTGCTATTTTCATGGTATCCTCTCAAAAGAGATGTATGGATATAAGAAACTTCATTTCTTCCATCTTCTCCTATAAAAGGATAACCTCTTTCCTTCTCAATGCAGTCACAAATGCCTGTATCCATCTCACAAACGTTGTAAAAAACAACGGTAAGTGAGATGGCTATTTTTAGCGGAATGCCTCCGGTAGTTGCTGCACGTCAACGGCGTCGCCCCATAACAGGGGAATGACGTGCCGGGCCAGTTGTGTATCGCTACTGGTCCAGAATTGCTCGTCGCCGCGTAGCTGATCCTGGTTCAACAAGGCGCGGGACTCAAGTACGCGCCGCAACTGGGCGGCAACCGCCTCTCCGGTGTCGATCAGGAGCACTTCTGGTCCGGCGATCTCTGTGATAAGTGGGCGCAGATGGGGATAATGGGTGGAGCCAAGGACAATGGTGTCGGCGCCAGCCGTCAGCAGTGGGCGTACATAGCGCTCAACCAGCGCACGCGTGGTTGCGCTTGTGAGGTCGCCTGCCTCGATCTGCTCGACCAATCCTGGAGCAGGCTGGACGATCATGGTGCGATCTTGTCTGAAGCGCTCAAGCAGTGCGGCAAAGCGTGTGCTTTGCGAGGTCACAACCGTGACCAGTACGCCAACAACCCCTGTCTTCGTGGAACTTACAGCCAATTTCAAGGCTGGCTCGACCGCCACAATCGGTACAGGGAAGGTCGAGCGCAGCAGATCGGCCGCGGCCGCTGTCGTGGTGTTAGATGCGATCACCAATGCTTTCACTCCCTGCTCAAGCAAGAAACGTGTAAGCGTGAGTGCGCGCTGCTGCACATACTCCGGCGACTTATCGCCGTAAGGAGCATGGCCCGAGTCTGCAATATACAGCAAACGCTCCTGGGGCAGAGCCTTACGAATGGCTTGCAGTACGGTTAAACCACCCATTCCTGAATCGAAAACACCTATTGGCGCAGCAGTATCCATAAAATTACGATCCTCTACACATAAAAATTTCTATCTCAACCAGATTTTATCATACCACCAACCATCCTGACCTCATCCGAACAAGCTCCGCAAACGTAGCCCAAGTAATAGTAAATATAGCTATCTTCTATTCTAAGACACGTCATGTATAGACAAGCATAGAAAGGATTCATATCATGCCACGCCGACAAGTTGTATACTATCGTCGTCCGAGTCTGAAAACTATGTTGGGCATCACCAAAGCCAAAAAACGCTTTAATCGGGCGGTTGGCATTACTGCGCTCAAGCGGCCATTTCGCGCTCCAGGCAACTTTAAACGCAGGATTCTAAGCCGGGTTGGCTATTATAGCGAACCGATGAAAGCATTCCGCGCTATGCAACGCATGAATAAATAAAGACAATACGGCTGCCCCTTTAATGAGGAGCAGCCGCATATTTTGCCTTCTTATTTATCTGCCACCAGACATGCTGGCAGCAATGGCACCCAGCAAAGCGAAAAACAGCGCAACTCCGATGATTGCGAGAACTACACCTATAATTGGCAGAAGAAGTACTGCCAGGCTGGCCTTTCCTCCACTTAAGCGGTGCACGGCCATGGTCATAAAGATCAGCAGCACATACATGTAGATGCTGAGCGCGAAGCTTGCGAAGAAACCCACAAACGGAATGAGTATTAGCAATCCACTGATGATATGGATCGGAACAGTGATGAGTGCGCAGCTATAAATGTATTCGAGGAAGGTTCCCTGTCCCTTGAAAAGTTTGGCAAGCCCAAAGAAGATTGACCAGGAAACAAACGCACTAAGTGGCGTTGTTATGATAGCAGACAAACCACTCCTTAATGCCACATTTCTATACACCACTACAAAATCAGTGCCTCCCACTTTTGATATGTGCGTCATTGAGGAAACAGTCGACGAGAAAAGCATCGGCAGTACGAAGGCATTGGTTGCAAAAGCCACTAATGCGCCGATGACCGCCAAAAAAGCCAGTTGGACTAAAATAATATTCCAGGCGGCCTTCCGCTTCTCCTCCGCAAAGGTGGCGACACCTGGCTTTGTCAGCACTCTCAGATATTGTTTAGGCAGTTGCTTGATCGCTTCCCACAGCGGCAATGGCTGAAGATAGCTATGTTCGCCTGCATAAGGTTGTCCATTGGCTTGCGTTGGCGGATAACCATAAGGAGCATAAGGCGGTTGCGGATAGCCACCATAGTTGGGCGGCGGGTAGCCACCATAATTAGCATTGGCAGGTGGCGGCGGATAGCCATAATTAGCATAAGGCGGTGGATAGTTCGTGTGTGCAGGTGGTGGATAACCGGTTCCCGGTTGAGGTTGTCCATTGGGTTCCGGGGGGTACTCGCGATAAGGCTGTGGTCCATCCGATGCTGGATCATTATTTGCATCAGGTTCTTCAGGCATAGCGAATCCTCTTTTTTTCTTATAAATATTTCATCCATCAAGAGAACATAGACAAAATCGATTGACGCATTTATTCTAATAGAAATACATAAATTAAGCAATATTCTTTTTCGGCTACTACTCCTTAGAAGTACTTGTATATATCGCTCATTCTTACGTCTCTATATTTATCTACACTATCCATACAACTCAATATATAAGAAAGAAGAATACTATGCTTCAAAACAACACTGCGCTAGCCTTCAAACAACCCATCATTGCCCTTGTTGCCCTGGGAGCTTCTATAACGTTTCTGCAAACACTATACCACTTTAGCTTCTGGACTACGATCATCGGGGCGACCCTTCTGCAAATCCTTCATACTTACGGCCATGCGCAACCAGCCTCACGCGCAGAATGTGTAACCTATGCCGCAGTCTGGGCGCTCTGCCTGCTACTCACTATTAGCTGGTTCCTGACAGGACTAAACATCCTCTTTTTCAGTCACCTGCCGCGCTTAGCCACTACTATCAACGGTATGTCTCTAAGGCTCGATTATTTCGACATACTCATGTTCGTTTGCTGGCTGCTCGCCTTCTTGATTGTGAGCAACCGGGAAATCCAACACCTGAAGCGTCCCCAGGTCGAGCGGGCTCTATAGCACATCTGCCAGATATCGCTATGAGATGTGTGTGGAGGCACGGCCCGATAGTGGGCCGTGCTTTACATGGAGGTTGGTTCTTTTCCTCACCAGTCGAAGCTGGCGAGAGCATAGTCCATTTCTTGCAGGCCGTGGGGATAGCCGTTTTCTGTGTAGTACCAGCCAGATCCCTGATTATTGTGGTCGTCAAAGTTACAGTCGTCATGGCTGAGTGGGTCGGCAGTATCGCAATAGCTGGCATTGCCGTCCATGAGGAGGGAGGGGTCATGGATGGCTCCGCCGTGGTTGTAGCAGGTGCCGTTGCTGGAACTATCATACCAGACTTTATGGTTGGCGCTCATCATCAGGGCGCTATTGCCGATCAGGTAGTCGCAGTGACTACCAATGATGGTCCAGTCCGTGGTGGTGGTTCCGCTATTGGGATGCTGGGCGTTGGCCCCCAGGTCACGTATAAAGCGGCTGTTCCAGCCTATTTGCTGTCCCTGGACACAGTTGCCGCAGGCCAGGGGAGCGCCAATGGCACCATTATGCGGGGTGTCGAAGGTAATCGCGTCCGTCACGCTACCAAGGGTGGGTGGCAGCCAGGGCATCGCATGTTCCTGGACCAGTTGCATGGTGCGACGGATGATCAGACCTCCCATACTATGACCAACCAGGACCTCGGACCAGCCGCGCTGCCCAAAATTGTAAAAGAGATACCAGGCAAGCAGACAACTGACGTGGTCGAGGCTCTCGTTATTGGTGCCGTCGTTAGTATTGCCCAGGCTGGCGCAGTGGGCTCGGTACAGAGAATCATGGAGATCGGCCGAGTAGTGGCTGATACTATTGCGTTCATTCCCGTTGCTGGCACAGGCGGATCCATCGGACTGCACCTCATCGCTATAGTAGCTGAGCTGGCGGAAATCCCCTCCCCAACGCGACGCCAAAAAATTGGCGGCATCGGACCAGTAGGTCTGGCAATCTGGCATGCCTTCGCTCCCATTGGGAGCCGATCCAAACAGACCATCGCCCGCGTTGAGTCCATGCACAAAGACGACGCTGGTCTGACTATAAGCGGCATGCGGAACAAATAGGGGCGTCCCCTTTTCCTTTACATGCACCTGCCGGGGGCCGGTTACGTTGGCACGCGGCTGACGAGCGGCAGGAGTTTTTTCCTGTGCCACGGCAGGACTGGCCGGGGTCAAGAGTAAAAATAAGAGTGTCCCCAGCGCGAATAGGAGAAAGCCTGTACGCACAATAGCCAACCGACCCCCCAAAAAAGAAAAAAAACGCATACAGTACAGAAATCCTTTCCATCCTCGGTTCTCACTACGGAAAATGGCGCGAGCTGTCGGGCCACTGACTGACTGACTGGCACACGACATCTCTACTACTAATAATAACATTAAAACCGCTTGCTTTCCTGTAAGAGAAAACGTCAATGGCTCATATTTTAGGGCTTTTTAACGTATTGGGTTATCCATACTATTGGAAAGCAGCTTACGCCTCAGATAAAATAAACATTAAAAAATAAAGGCGAATTGGCTATGTATGCTATCTTACTCTAGAAACCTCTGGCTCAAGATGTTATAGTAAATTTATATATTTAGGATTTCATACATTTCTTGTGCTATCTTAATCAGAACGTGGAAAACACACGTATTTATTTGCTGCGATCGAAAGGAATAGCGAGCTGATGTCAAATGCTCTGATACTAGGGGAAGATTCACCAGAACAGGTCGAGCAGGAACCGCAAAAGTCTGTCTCGGTCCTGTTTGTGGTGCTGATGTGTCTGGCTTCATTGACGATGTGGATGGGCTTGATTCCTCTGGCCCAGACGGTTATCCCGATGCATATCATGTATCTGTATGGGGGGAGCACACAAAATAACGCGGTCTATGGGAGCACGTCTGTTCTCCAGTCTTTTACAGGTATTACATCGATATTTGTCTTTCCGCTAGTGGGAGCGTTCTCTGATCGGACGCGTTCGCGCTTTGGGCGGCGGCGACCCTGGATTGTAGGAGGAGCGCTCGGGGCGGCCGTGATGCTGGTCCTGCTGGCCAATGCGAGCTCGCTCTGGTTTCTGGGGGCGGCCTGGTTTGGCTTCTGCGTCTTTGCGGTGAGCGCCCAGAGCTCGATTATGACGCTGCTGGCCGACAAAATTCCCATAAATCTGCGGGGACGCGTGGCCGCGTTTACGGGCCTGATGACGCCGGTTGGGATCGTGATCGGCACGATTATCGCGGGCGTCCTGTCGCGACAGGGAGGAAATCACTTCACACTGGTCTACTATATTATCGCAGGGGCTGAAATTGTCGGTGTCGGCTTATTTGCGTTCCTCCAATTACGCAACGAGCAATTACCGGCGCAGGAGAGCATTCCGCCGTTCCGCCTGGGTCAGTTTTTCCGGGGCTTCTGGATTGACCCACGGCTGCATCCAGATTTCGCGATTGCCTGGTTGGCGCGGCTGCTGATTGTCTTTGGTTGTACTATTTTGCAGGACTATCTGAAGTTTTTCCTGGGCGATTCTGGACTCTTTACCCACGATGCGGCCAGTTTCGGGGTGGCGCAGTTCCAGTCCCTGTCGACGGTAGGAATCCTGATCGGTAGTTTCGCGACCGGCTATCTCTCGGATCGCCTGCGGGCCCGTAAGCCGTTTGGTGTCTTCGCGGGTGTGTTAGTGGCGTTATCGCTGCTGGTCATTGCTATCTTCCCCAATCTCTTGATGGTCTATGTGACGGCCATCCTCTTTGGCCTGGGCTTTGGCGCCTACTCGGCAACCGAGATTGCGCTCGGCACCCAGGTCCTGCGCTCACGGGAAGGCTATGGACGCGATATGGGCGTGCTGGCCCTGGCCGGCAATATCTCACAAACCATTGGACCCTATGCCGCGTTCTCGATTATCGCACTGACTCACAATTATGTCCTGCTCTTCCTGCTGGCCGCGATCTTCCCGCTGCTAAGCGCACTTTGTATCCCATTTATTAAACGCGTCAACTAAACATTGAAGTACATAAATACATACCCACTGCTGATAAACAAAGGATGGATATGAGTTTTGTATCGGCTTGATCTAGAGACGCTCTTGCTCGTATTGCGAGGGCGTCATGGCATTCTGGAAACAACGATCACGAGTGCGCCACGTTTAAAAGGACCCTGCCGGGTGATTGTGACGGTGGGAAACGGACAGGTAACGTCCTGCTTGATCTATGATCAGCAGGACAACAAGCTTGTCGGTGAGATGGCCCTGAAAGCAGTACTCGGCAAGGTGTTGGAATGGAATTACCGTGATCCTCCGCCATCGGCACCACCCGCACCATGGTCACCTTCCACCGGGAATGATCCATATGGCGAGCGTCCTCCATCGGGTGGATTGCCAAACATGCCACCGAGTGAACGTCCTCCGTCGGGCGGATTACCAAACATGCCACCGCAATACTCGCCACGGCGTTTACCGAATAGTGATTATGGGATGTCTCCCCGTTCGTTCCAGGGGGAGACGCCAGCGTTCAATCTGAGCTTGATTCCCAGGCGCATGGCCCAGCCTTCGTCACAGGATATGCAACACTGGTCGCGCCAGGAGCGTTCAATCTTTTCGCTCATCAACGGCACGCATTCAATCGCCGCCATTGCAGGTCTACTGCATATGGATGCCCTCGTGACCTTAAAGATTATCGCGAATATGGCCTCCCAGGGACTGGTCGTTTTCTAGCAAGGTCATCCCCTTTGCGGCCGTTGGCCTAACGCTACGGTCTTTAACATAGATAAGATAAGGAATGGAAATAGAGGTATGAATCAATCTCTTCCGCCCAACGATCAAGGGGCGGCGGCACTCCTGCCTGATAATCAGGTCAATGACATTGGTGACCTGAGATGGTTACGCTGGTGGTATCGTCTCTCATTGCCTGCCCGACCAGGTGAAGGGGCCACCTTTAGTCAGCAGGACACCTATCGCCGGGCGCACCTGGCTTGCATCCTGCTACTCATGATGCTGATCATCATGAGCTTCGCGATCCTGGTCTCTAGCATCGCTGGCAAACTACCAACCACAATCATCGCCCTGGCAGTACTCGGGGTGCTCATCGTGGCCGTCATTCTCAATCGTCTTGGATGGCTGATCCTGGAAGGGATCTTGATTGTTGGTCTCTACACGATTGGTATCGCCCTGTCATTTGTGCTTTTACCCCGACTTACCGTCGGCAATATCATCCAATATGATCTGCTCTCCGTGGCGATCCTGCTCGCCATCACCTTCTTCCCACCGTGGAGTGTCTTTCTGGTCGCGATCTTCAACTGCGCCTTTATCGTGATCAGTCTGCACCTGCTCAGCTATGATCCCATGTTACAACAAATGCTTGCCAGCGAGGGCGAAGGTCGGATCGTGACACGTCCCATTTCATTGATCGCTGTGATTACCATCATCACCTATCTCTGGGCCCGCAGCAACCACTACGCCTTGCAGCGCGCCGACCGCGCCGAGATGATTGCCCGCCTGCAATATGATCTTGCCGAACGCGATGCACAGATCTCATCCCAGAATATGCAGATGGAGCAAAGTATCCAAACAATCACCGATGTCCTGACCACCTATTCCAATGGCAACCTCAGGGTACGCATACCCTTAACCCAGAATAACGTACTCTGGAATATCTCTGGTCCGATCAATAACCTGCTCAACCGTGTCCAGAACAGCCGCCAGCTAGAAGTCGAACACGAACAAATGCGCAACATGCTCATCCAAATGCAACAGGAAAACAATTATCTGCGCAACACATACGCCCGACAAGCAGGACCAGATGCCCAGACACGTCAATAGACCATAAGCAGCCCCGCTACGCAAGATGCGCGCTAACTCCTTCTGGAAAGCGCGCATCTTGCTTCACACCACATCCTTATCATACGACCTATTCCGCCACTTCAACCAGTTCAAATACCTCGGCCACCAACATCATCTGCTCCGTCAACGCATAGCCCTGCTCCTCAAACCAGTCCTTCCACTCAAGCCGATGATCCTGACGAAACTTCTCAGCATCCTCACCGGCCCCCTCGCCACTGACCAGACGTGGATCAGGGTCGCCAAATGGAGTCTCAAACACATCCAGCATACGAATATTGCACCACGGCCTCTCATCTTTATCGATTACCGTTACAATTTGATCCTTATTGGCATAAATCTCCGCCAACTCGTCCTCCGTATAACTAAACATAGGAGAACAGGTCGCCGTCTTAGAGCCATCCATAATCATCCGAATGATACGCATACCGCGACCATCATCATCCTCCCAACCAAACTGGGCCGTGCGCTCAGATATAATCATCTATTTCCTCTTCTTTTTTTCCTACCCATCAGCAACAGGTAAATATCCAACACATCAAAAGCATACAACAAATTGTATCAGGTCGAGCAAATCCAGCATGATACAATGCCTCACAATACTCACGACCTGAACATAACCAAACTGGACGTTCTCTCACACACGTTCCGGAATAACACAACACCACTCATGGTTGGCGATCCTCTCCGTCAAAGGACAAACATGGCCTTCCAAACGTGCCACCCCCAATTCCGCAACATCCACCGTGATTCGTGTAGGCGCCACAGCACTGCGCGTCGTTCTGACAACCCAGCAGTGCGGCCTTGCGTGTGGCGCCACTCCACGTACGGTCAGCCCGTTTCCGATAACGTTACGTCAAACTTTCGACTATACGAATTTATCCATGCAGGCGCTCCCATTCTTCGCGCAGGATCGCATACAGATATTCATCGCCCCACTTGCCTTTAAACCAGATATTCTGGATAAAATGGCCCTCGCGGCGCATGCCCAGACGCTCCAGCAAAGTTACGGAGGCGCTATTCTCACAATCGGTAATCGCGATCACGCGATGCAGATCAAATGTGCGGAAAGCATAGCTGAGCCAGGCCGTAACCGCCTCGCTAGCAAAACCATAGCCTTGATAGGCACGCGCCAGACTATAGCCAAGCTCGGCCTGCCGGGGCTCTTCGGCCTCCAGTTTAAAATAACAATCGCCCAGCAGTTCCCCGCTCTCCTTATGCTCGATCGCGATCTGCATACCTACCCCAGGCACACCCGGCTGCAGATCCCGCTGCTCACGCAAAAATGCCCACGCCTCCGCCTCACTAATACCCTCCCAACTCTGATATCTGGCTACCTCAGGATCATTACGATATTCCAGAAAAGCCGCCAGATCAGTATCCTTGAAGCGCCGCAAGCGTAGCCTGCTCGTCTCCACATCCGTAAACTCAAGCATATCGTTCTAACATCTTTCTACTTCGCTAGTATAGCAAGCGTTACAAATCTCGGATGTATGTGCTTGATGTACTACATATAAATACTTCACGCTAGAAGGACCATCGAATTACTTTATATTATGCTATATCTACTCAACACCTACTTTCCTACAGCAGTATGTAGCTAATGCTTCACCCTACGCTGCGCCGCAACATGGCATCCATAGAACAAGATGTTAGAGTAGGGATACTATCTTCGCGAATTTCTACCTTAGCATGAAAATCAAACTATTATTCTGTCACATTTTATACATGCCAAGCATCTTCTATAGATACGTGATGTTCAGTGTTAGAGAAAGCCGAAAAAACGATGCAACTCATATTCGCCAGATGTGATCCACCAACTGATCTCAGCAATATCAGGTATGTCTACTTGCTATGCGCAGTCATACTATTAATCGAGGCATTGCTGCTTCAACGTACAATCAAGACACATATCTTAAGAACAAGAATCTTCATATTATTCGTCCTCTTTGCCAGTACAACCGCATTTCTATTGGCATTAACCACGAAGCGAGAAGTCTTGTTTTGTAGGCTCATGATAAGTCAAGTGGAACAGATGATAGATATCTACAGGTGGGATAGTTTCTCTATGCAGACTAAATTCCTGCCGGCCATTATCGGTATCATCACGCTCATAATAATTAACATTGGTATGGTATCATATCTACAAATGATGAAAGGATTTAAACGTTTATTATGAGTAATATGACTTACCAGGATCTGAATGAGCAGTTCTTTAAGCTGCATGGTGCGAAAGAATATGAGCAGGCCGTTACTTTGCTGGCAGGAAAAGAGCAGCAGTTTCCGGAGCACGCCAGAGACATTTATTATAATCGCCTCTGCGTAGAGGCGCTGGCCAGCAAACAGTCCGAGGCGTTACAGACTCTCAAGCAGGCATTAGAACAGGGATACTGGTATGCCCCTGAATGGTTGCAAAAAGATGCTGACCTGGTCTCGCTACGTGAGCTTCCGGAATTTAAAGAAGCCATCAAGATATGCGAGCAGCATCTAGAGACTGCGCAGTTTATGGCCCGGCCCGAACTCGTGGTGTTACCCGCTGGCACCACTGAGACGCGCTATCCTCTACTGGTGGCGATGCATGGCAATAACGGTAATGCCGCAAACAACAGCGAGCCCTGGACCGGCGTGGCCGAGCATGGCTGGCTGGTCGCCCTACCGCAGTCCTCGCAGATTGTGGGACAGGATGCCTATATCTGGGATGACCGTATGAAAAGTACCCATGAAATTCAGGCACACCTGGAGACGCTCTGGCAGAAGCATAGCCTCGATCCTCGCCGCGTGGTCCTTGGTGGTTTCTCGATGGGTGGCGGCCAGGCGGTCTGGATGGCCCTGCACAAATCCGTGCTCACCCTCGGCTTTGTCGCCCTTGCCCCCTACCTGACCAAAGACGAACTGGACGCCTTACCCGCCCTGCTCGCAGAACACCAGACCCCCCATATCCGTGGCTATATCATCGTCAGTGAACGCGATCAGGAATGCCTGCCCATTGCGCACCAGATCGCCGACATCATGCACAACGCCAACCTACCCTGCGAACTAGAGATCATTCCCGACCTGGGCCACTCCTACCCAAAGGATTTCTCTGAACGCGTCATCAAAGCCCTGGCCTTCGTCGAGCCACAATAAATTCCCCCAACGTTGGGGCAACATACACGCTCGGCCTTCGCCAAGCCACAATAAATCCCCAACGTTGGGGCAACATACAAGTAACGGCTGCCCTCGTGGCTGCGAACCATCGCCCACGTGCGCAGCCGCCCGAACCATGAGCACACGGTCCCGTCAGCCTCCCTTACAAGACCGTGCTCGCCCACCTCCCCCTACGACCATGCCGGAATGCTAACGCGCCGCTTGGCGGCGTAGCGTCAGGCGGGCCCAACTTAGCAGCACTACCATGACAACAGCCAGGATACCCGCGAGGATGGCGACCGGCGGGTTGGAGCTACGCACCACATTCGCTACGACGATCCCGATCAGCGCCCAGACAAAGGTGAGGGCATAGCCAGCGTTGCCACGGCTCCTGATAGTCACAAAGCCAGCGATGCCTGTTCCTACCAGCAACATGATCAGCGTCCAGGCCGTCGCGGAGAGTCCCAGCAGGCTGGTGACGCCGGACTCCTGGGCGACCGAGGCTGGATTGGCGATTGAGGCAATGGTGGCCCAGGCCGTGTAGATACTGATGGGCAAGATGACCAGCCAGCGCTGCGCCTGCGTGAATGCCGTACGCCACTGGATAATCTGGAGGAATGCACCCAGCAGCGAGGCCAGAATCCAGAATAGACATACCACTGTAAACCAGGCCACGCCAGTCTGGGCAGCAATCAACCACACAATCGTTGCTAGATAGGCCGAGGCGGTATAAAAGCCAATCCTCCGCAACAACTCATCCTCACGCTGCCGTGGCAACGCCTGATAGATTGCATATACCAGCGCGCCCGCATAGATCAAAGACCAGACAATAAAGGTATAATCCGCCGGCACGATCGGCGAGGTCGCAGCAGTACTTGAGGAGAATTTACTATTTGATCCCACGATATAGCCCAAAACTGTCACCACCACCTGTCCCACAGCCAATACTACATTCAGGACTTGCCGCACCAGGTCTCTACCCGGTCTGGCTACACTGCTTGCAAGACTAGACATCGCGTACAACCTTCTTTCTTTTACTCGCATCTTCGATTGATTATCAGACGCGTCTGTGGTGCACTCCAAATAGCTACCAACAAATTGGTAGCTTCAACAAACAAAAATTTTTCTGCTCCCCTTTGACGCCTAAGGACGGGGAAGCAGACCATTGAACAGGGCATCGATCATGACATAGGCCATCTCCTGTCGGCTCTTCACCAACGCTGGCTCAGGGATAGCATGGAAGGATTCAATCATGCCAAGGATGCCGCCAGCGATCGGACCAAAATCCAGCTGCGTGATCTGTCCCTGTTGCTGTGCGTGCTCAAGGGCGTTATAGATAGGCTGGATCATCGATTCCAGGGCCAACTGCGAGAGCCTCTCGGCATGTCTGGGCTCAATCGCGGGCATGTCAGAGAGTACCATGCGTAACAGGTCGATCGGTGGCTGGGACAACAACCAGTCGGCGGCCGCGAACAGCTGCTCTCTGATCCCAGGTTGTGCCTGCTGGATAGCCCGGGTCAATCCTTCACGATGACGCTTCAGGTGCCGTTCCGTGACCTCCACAAACATCTCTTCCTTGCCACCAGGCACATGATGATACAACGATGTATGCCGGATCCCGACCTCAGTCGCAATATCACGCAGCGTCACAGCCGCATACCCCTTACGCGCAAACAACTGCTCCGCAGCCGCCAGCACACGCTCCCGCGCTTCCGTCTCTAACATACTCACACACTCCCTACCAAACGTTTGGTATTACCATAACATCCCTAAACGGAACATGTCAACCTCTATGTTCAGACGAGCCCCGCCAGGATTGTACGGTCTCTGACCTGGAGCTGGTCGTACGTGAACCTGCCGCTACGTGAGGAGAAAGTATTGGGGCTTGCACCTGCTCCAGTTCACGTACGACCAGTGTATACATGTGATCCCTCGTCTCCCGCACGGATCGGAAACCTCGGGTCCGTGCATTTTAATCACACATTTTCCTATCCAAAATTGGATCGCAAATTATGATTCGGACACATGACTTATACCAGGCCTTCAAACTGGTCCTGCACATAGGCATGCTTGGCGGCATCGTCGCGGGACGAAGAGAGATAGCGGGTCCAGGCCTGCTGCTCATGCCAGACGGCGGCAAGCACCCAGACACAGAATGTTGGTGTCGTGTCTTCACGCCTGACTTTTTGAAAGGGACCGTCAGTGGTCAGGTCCTTGATATAGAGGGTTTCCCATACCTCGTTTTCGTTGCGCCAGCTACATATATAGAGGATATAGACACTACTGCACTGGTGATGGATGGCGAAACCGACCTCATCCTTCAGTGGCAGCTTTCCACGCTCTAGCTCGGAGAGCAAGAAGGAGCGTGCCTCGGCACCCAGTTCGGCCGGTATAGGGGTTTCCTGGCGATAGATATCATACCACTTGAGATAAACATGAGCGGTACTGAGAGCCTCACGCGGCATGACTTGCTTTTGACGATGTTGATAAGCTGGCGCGACCTGCCCAAACATTTCTAGATATGGTACTTCTATTTGAGACATATATTCCTCCATGAATAATAGTATGTGCTCATAGCAAGAAACGCACTATTCTTTATCAAAGAGCGATGAGAATTCGGCACCGGATAGGCTGTCCTGTTGCATGCTAGTGTAGGTGCCGTGCTGATGGAGTTCGCTGGCGATGGTACGCAGATGTCCCAGGACGGCACGCATGATGTCGCCGGCGAGGCTGACACGGGCCACGCCGAGCTGCTCAAGTTCCGGCAGGGTGGGCGCGGGCGGGCCAGCGAGGATATTGATGGGACCATTGATGGCTTTGACCAGTTCGGCGGTCACGCTACGGTCGAGGCGGCCAATGGGATAGACACAGTCTGCCCCGGCCTGGAGATAGGCGTTGGCCCGCCGTACCGCGTGCTGAAGGCGGTCCCCCGGCTCACCGATGCCTAATAGGAAGACATCGGTGCGGGCATTGATGACGAGTGGGATATCCAGGTGTCGCAGCGCCTGGATCAGCTCGACCTGGGCCGCCATATCTACTAATTGACCCGGGGCGTGCGGCAATGAATCCTCGATGTTGATGCCGACCGCTCCGGCTTCGATGACCTGCTGGACCGTGTGGAGTATCTCTTCAGGCGTATCTCCATAACCGGCCTCGATGTCGGCGGTCACTGGCAGATCGACCACACGGGTAATGCGCGCGATCGCCGCGATCATCATCTCACGACTGATCTGCTGACCATCGCCATATCCTAGCGCGGCCGCGATCCCCGTACTGGCCGTAGCGATCGCCGGAAAGCCTGCCTGCTCCACGATACGCGCGCTGGCCGCATCCCACACATTTGGCAAGACCAACAACTGCGGATCATGGTGCAACTGACGCAAACGCTGCGCACGCTCGCGCTGTATTTTTAAATCTATAGATACCATAAGCTGGCTCCTTATTGTGTTTCATTGAGCGCTATCACCAGGAAAAATCGGAGGCAAGCTCCGAACCTACTATAAGGGGATAATGGTCTAGGGGGAAGATCCAATTATGCTGTCCGGGGCCATACCATTATTGGGGATAGCCGAGCGCTCCATTTTGTCTATTCCTCTATACTAGAGGTAAGAATGATCGTGCCAATACTGTTAGGAGAAGAAGGAAAGAAACTATGCCTTTTCACGAACAAGTCGACATGCACACAGAACGATCCGAGGTCGACAGCATGCACACGCTGCTGGCCATCCCGCCCAATTTCTACTCCATCCCATTTGGGCTGGTAGGGTTGGCCAGAGGCTGGCGTCTTGCTAGCAATTTCTATGGCTTACCTGTCTGGATTGGGAATGCGCTATTCCTGTTGGCTGCGGTCATCTTTTTATTATTTCTTGTTTTACTCATCATAAAACTTTTGATCGCACCCAAAATGGTCCTTGCGGACCTGACAAACTCTGCCGTCGGCCCGTTCTTCTCGCTCCTCCCGATTATTGGTATGTTGCTTGCGGTCGGCCTGGCGCCTTACGCTTTGAGTGGGGCACGAGTACTGTTCCTGGTATTCTTTGTCGCGACGGTGCTTATTGGCGGATGGTACACGGGCCAGTGGATCATCGCTGCATTGGATGCCGATAAATTCGGCCCCGGCTATTTTTTGCCTACCGTTGCCGGTGGTATCCTTGGGGCCGATAGCGCCGCCAGCTTTGGCCTGACCGGACTGGCCTGGATCAGCTTCGGTCTTGGCATCATCTCCTGGCTGATGCTCAGCCCAATCATCCTCAATCGATTGTATTTGCGCCCCAATTTTCCGGCGGCACTCATTCCTACGCTCGCGATAGTCATTGTACCCTCGGTCATAGCGGGCAATGCCTACTTCACACTCACCGGGAACAGGGTTGATCCGGTGGCTTACATCCTTGCTGGTTATACCGTGTTGATGGCACTTGTACAGTTGCGCCTGCTGACACTGTACCTTAAACTGCCATTCTCTCCGGGTTTATGGTCCTTTACCTTCTCGTACGCGGCAACCGCTGCATATGCGCTGCGCTGGCTTCACCTGCAACATTTCGCGGGGGCCACACTGCTAGGATATATAGTGCTCGCAGCGATTACCTTGTTCATAGGCGGTATTCTGCTACGTTCACTTATTGCACTGGGACAGGGCACGTTCCTACCCCGCGCCGGCAACTCCTGACACCTCCCCACCCAAAACCAGATCACCAGCCATAAGCATAAGGAGAGGACACATCCCCAGCGAGCCCTCTCCTCACCACGGACACATCCTTCCATGGGGGTCAATACATCTCACGTAGCAACATGCCATCCCCAACATGGTCATGATCAGGAACCTTGATATAAGCCTAAGAGATGGCCCACGTTAAGGTTCCTATTCTGATATTTTTTGTGATTTTTTATGTATTTTGTGTCTGGGATGCTCTAATGCTTCTAGATATCTATTATCTAAAGGAGATTTAATATACTATATAAAATTTACTATAATGATTTGTAGCTATTTTTATAATTAAAATAGAAGGAGCACATAGGGCAAAATTTGTCTAGTAATAAGTGTTTTTTTTGTTCTATTCCGGGTTGGTAACCATGTGTTGTTCAGTTCGATCAATAGATTGGCGGAACAAAATTCATTGGATTGGATAGCAATCACTGTATTGAGTCTCAGAGTGGCATTGTTAATCAATCACCTCTGCTCCTCAGGAGGTTGCTTTTCTTTGGAGGTCGCTTTGAAAAGAGAGGGACAACACAACAGATGTGTGCGCTCGCCGTGGTTGGTCATGTCCTTGTTGTTTGTATTGATGACCGCCAAGCTGTTAACCAGCGTTTCATCGACATCTGCCATGCTAGCGAGATCACAGCCACAGGCGGTTAAATTAGCTGGTCATATTGCACCATTGCTCGACAATCTGCCAGTTGTCGGAAAACTTGCCGGCACTATACGGCTTGAGCATCTCCAGATTTATTTGAAGCTACGTAATCAGCTGGAACTGGATGCGTTGTTGGTGGCGCAGGAGAATCTTGCCGCCCCCGAATATCATCGCTATCTCTCGCCGCTGGTCTTTAAGAATATATTCGGACCCGCGCAGGAGACGGTTGATAAGGTCTCAGCGTACTTAAAAAGTTGTGGCTTTCAGGTCACGGCTGTCGCGCCCAACAATTTGTCGATCAGTGTATCCGCGACCGTCGCGACCATCGAAAAAGCGTTCGCGCTCACGCTCAACTATTACCACCTCAGAGGTGGACTGGTCTATGCTCCCTCCACGAACCCATCAGTGCCGGCGACGGTGGCGCCGGATATCCAGTGCATTATCGGATTGGATACGGTTGAGCGCTTTTATCAGCAAAAAAAATCCCTTCAAGCAGGTATGGGTGTGGTTCATGGCTATACTCCGGGTGAACTACGCAATGCCTATAATGTGAGTCCATTGCTCAATATTGGTGTCAATGGTCATGGGCAAACGATCGGCCTGTTTGAACTGGATGGTTATAATCCAGCCGATATTGACCTGTTCCGCAAGACGTATAAGCTTGGCCCGGGCAAATACTCTAACGTCCTGGTTGATGGGGCAACAAATACACCAGGGGTCCATGCGCTGGATGTGGAGAAGGACATGGAGATGGTCTCGGCGATTGCACCAGGGGCGGCACAGAAGGTCTATATTGCGCCTGATACGACAACCGGGGTCTATGATCTCTACAATCAGATCGTTACAGAGGATACGACCAGTGTTATCACGGTTGGTTGGGGTGATTGTGAGGCGGCCTCTGGCGCGAGCACACTAAATGCCCTGAATAACATCCTCAAGCAAGGCGCGATACAGGGACAGGCTTTTTTCGCGGCCAGCGGTAACGCAGGGGCCTACGGTTGTGGTGATAACAATCTGAATGTTTCTACTCCGGTGGACAGCCCTTATGTGATTGGCGTTGGAGGCACCTCGCTCTCCACTGGCAGAAATGGCAGCTATACTGGTGAAGCGGCCTGGAGTAACCCTTCTCCCGCACCACATGTGCAGGGGCATGGCGCTGGCGGCGGTGGTGGTATCAGCGCGTACTTTAAACGTCCCTCATACCAGGCCGGTCCTTATCTCAAGAGCACGTATCGTCTGATACCGGATGTCTCCGCCAATGCGGATCCCGCCACCGGCGATAGGATATATTGTAGTGTTCCTGCTGCTGGCTGCTCAGGCTGGATGGTAGAGGGAGGCACCAATGCAGCGGCACCACTCTGGGCCGCGATTGCTGCTGATATTAATCAATATCTGTCTGATCGTCATAAGCCAACACTGGGAAGGGTCAATTCGGATCTCTACCTGCTGTATACTATTCCCCAACCCTATGTGCCCTTTCACGATATTATCACCGGCACGAATCTGTATTACACAGCCAGCGCAGGCTATGATCCAACCACAGGACTGGGTAGTCCCAATGCCTGGAATATCGCGCGCGACCTGGCGGTGGTGATCCCCCTGGCCATCCTGTGCCGGGCCTCCGATCTTGATCCTACCCCTCATGTGGCCGTCCTATGCCGCTCGGCTTCAACCAATACCGTGGCTGTGGAGATGGTCGTTAATCTTGATGGCAGTGCGGTGCTCACCTCCTTGCCTGGCGACGGTCTGCCAAACGTTGACACACAATTGCCGAAGGGCACGATTGACAATGTGTCCCTGGATGCGCTGCTGACACAGATTGGAGATGTCACCACTATTCCCGCCCATTACTGTCTCAAGCCCATCTCCTTTGGCACGATTACCACCATAACCTATCACGGCCAGACCAGCAATGATCTATCCTGTCTTACCTCCGCTGATCAGGAAGATCACCACAAGCTCTGGCATGTAGTCGATGATATTCTGAGCCAGTATGTTCAACACGCTCATACGTAATCGACCCGTTTAAACGTGTGTACGCGGCAATACAATTCACGTAAGTAATCTGGAAGCAATTCATGTGGAATAATCCTCTTGCGGCAGTGGGCCGTCTCCTCGACCCATGCCCTGCGCTTAAAATTCCTGGAGAGAACAATGAAAAAATCTTGCAGTCTCTATGCTGCCAGGTATTGGACAACAAGGCTAGCGACAAGTATATGTACCGGTATCGTCCTGCTACTCCTTAATAATATGGCTACTCCTCTTGCGACGCTGGCATCTGAGCAGATGCCGCAACGGGAACATGGACAGGGACAACGTATTCCAGGGCATGTCGTCCCACTCTTGAGCAAAATCACACCTATTGGTCCAACACCAAAGGCAACACCTATGCATCTGAGCGTGGTCTTGAAATTGCGCAATGAGGCTGGCTTAGATGCCTTGCTGGCGGCCCAGAATGATCCCAGTCTGCCTCAGTATCATCATTATATAAGTACCCAGGAATTTAATAGCCGCTTCGCGCCCACCCAGGCTACGGTGGATGCAGTCTCAATCTACCTGCGTCAGCAAGGATTGCATATTAACTCGATTGCCCCAAACCATGCCTTGATTGATGTCTCAACCACGGTCGGCGAAAGCGAAGATGCTTTTTCTATCACCATGAATAACTATCAACTACAATCGCGCGTCGTCTACGCCCCGAACACCGATCCGCTCATTCCCAATGCACTAGAGAATAGTATCCAGACAATTAGCGGTTTAAATAATGTGGCACTCTATCATCCTGGCAGCCTCCAGCACACGCTCAAGCAACTGCATACGCATGCAGGCCCGGGTGGTGGATATACGCCGGTGGAATTGCGCAGCGCCTATGATGTCAACCCCTTGCTCAATGCCAGAATGAACGGGAACGGACAAACGGTGGCCCTCTTCGAGTTGGATGGCTATGATCCCGCAGATCTTGCCACTTATCGGCAGCAGTATCAACTGGGACCACTCAACGCCTCCAATGTGCTGGTGGATGGCGCGACCAACACGGCTGGCCCGAATGCCATTGAGGTCACACTGGATATGGAAGTCATCTCGGCGATGGCGCCCGGGGCGGCGCAAAAGGTCTATATTGGTCCGAACAACGCATCTGGCATTAATGATACCTATAATCGCATCGTCACCGATAACGTGGCCAAAGTCATCAGTGTTAGTTGGGGCGAATGTGAATTAGCCAGTTCACCAGCACGACTGAATGCCCTGAATACCATCATCAAGCAAGGCGCGGCCCAGGGGCAGACCTTTTTCGCGGCCAGTGGAGATATGGGAGCTTATGATTGTATTGATAATGGCATCCAGAGCTTAGCCGTTGACTCAATTGCCAGTAATCCTGCGGTCGTCAGTGTGGGTGGCACCACGTTGTATACAGGTCCAAAAGGAACGTATGACCGTGAGACCGCCTGGGGCAGTACCCTTGGGAGTATCTTCCATCCGGTGGGCAGCGGCGGCGGCAAAAGCGCGCACTTCTTACGCCCCGCTTTCCAGAGTGGCACCAATCTGACCGATCAGCAACGCCTGGTCCCTGATGTCTCCGCCAATGCGAATCCTGCGAGCGGCTATTCCATCTATCTGACGGCCGGGAAACCGAAAAAATCGGGCTGGCAGGTGGTAGGAGGCACCAGCGCGGCGGCCCCGCTGTGGGCGGGCATCGCGGCTGATCTCAATCAGGCGCTATTGGCCGCCCATGCAGCGCCGCTCGGGCATGCACTGCCGGCCCTCTATCGTCTCTATAATACGCCGCAGGTCTATCCTCCCTATCATGATATTGTTACAGGCTCCAACCTGTATTACCAGGCGGGACCTGACTATGATCTGGCCACTGGCATGGGGACGCCGGACGCCTGGAACATCTTACGCGATCTGCAGAATGCACCCAGCCTACCAACACATTTGTTGCGCAACGGGGGCTTTGAGGATGGACAGGCACCGTGGCAGGAACACTCCGGCGGCGGCTTTAAGATCATCAATAATGCCAATCCGCATACCGGCAAATATGCGGCGTACTTATGCAGCTATGTGAATTGCCATGATCGTATCAGCCAACTGGCTGTTATCCCGGCCTTCACCAAGAAAGTCACGCTGAGTTACTGGGTCTATATCGGTCGGGGAAATACGTCCACCGGTTGCCAGAATAATTTTCAGGTGTTTTTACGCACCGCGAAAGGTGAGCCGATTAGCCAGGTACAGAAGTTATGCAATACCGATGCCGACGGCTGGATGCAATATACGTTTGATGTGACCTCAACGCTGGAGAAATATGTGGGGCAAACAATTCAACTGGCCTTCGAAGCCAGCGGCACCAGTAGTCCACGCTCGAACTTTTTCGCCGACGTGGATGATGTGAACTTACAGGGGCTGGCCGTGGCTCCGGGTATCACCTCCCAATTGATCCAGAATACGAGCTTTGAAGCCGGGCGTGCTCCCTGGCAGGAAAGCTCTAAAGGTGGTTATGAGTTGATCAATACGGTCATTCCACATACCGGCCAATCTAGCGCCTACCTGTGTGGCTATCCCAACTGCGCTGATACGATTGCGCAAACCGTGAATATCCCTGCCTCAATCCATAATGCCGTGTTGAGTTACTGGATCTATATTGGGCGGGCAGATTCCACGATCGCGTGTGCGGCGACCTTTCATTCCGCCTTACGCTTGCGCACTCCCCAGGGAGCCACGATCGCTGACATCCAGACCCTCTGCGATACCTCGGCGCCGGGCTGGACCCTCTACAGTTTTGATCTGACCAGTGCCCTGACACCCTTTGCCGGTCAACCTGTGCAGATCAATTTTGAAGCGGTCGGATCGAGGAATGCCCGCGCCAACTTTTTCGTTGTGCTGGATGACATGACGCTGTATGTGACGCACGATTGATTTTCAAATCTCATTACATGCGTTGGTTTCATTTTCTACCTGATTCGTTTTCTTGATCATTTCGGAGGGAAAGATGGAAAAAGCTTGCAGCACACCTATTTCTCAGTGTAGCTACACGAAGATAGTGCTTCGACTGTGTAGCGGCATTATGTTGTTACTGTTTAGTAGCCTATCCCCGCCGGTGGTAATGGCCTATCCCCACAATGTGGAGCAGTCGCATGTACAGGGGCAACGGATTCCGGGGCATGCCGTCCCGCTCTTAAATAAACTCACGCCCATTGGTCCAACACCAAAAGCATTGCCATTGCATTTGAATGTGGCCTTAAAGCTGCGGAATGAGGCTGGCTTAGATGCCTTGCTGGCGGCCCAGAATGATCCCAGTCTGCCTCAGTATCATCACTACCTGACTAGCCAGGAATTTACCAGTCATTTTGCGCCCACCCAGGCGACCGTCGATACCGTTGTGGTCTATCTGCGCCAGCAGGGCTTGCATATCAACGCGATTGCCCCAAACCATGTGCTGATCGATGTCTCGACCAATGTGGCCACAGCTGAGCATGCCTTTGTGATTAATCTTCATAACTATCAGCTCCAGACGCGGGTGGTCTACGCGCCTGATGCTGATCCGCTCTTGCCTGATACATTGCAGAGTAGCGTCCAGACAATTAGTGGCTTAAATAACGTTGTTTTTTACCATCCAACAAGTATTCAGCAGAAACTTAAGCAACTGCATACGCACGCAGGCCCGGGTGGTGGGTATACGCCAGCGGAATTGCGTAGCGCCTATGATGTCAACCCCTTGCTCAATGCCAGAATGAACGGGAGCGGACAAACGGTGGCCCTCTTCGAGTTGGATGGCTATGATCCCGCCGATATCGCTACCTATCGGCAACAGTATCAACTGGGACCACTCAACGTCTCCAATGTGCTGGTTGATGGTGCCAGTAATACCCCTGATGCAAATGCGATTGAAACCACGCTGGATATGGAAAACATTTCGGCCATGGCACCCGAGGCAGCACAAAAGGTCTATATTGGTCCGAACAACGCATCTGGCATTAATGATACCTATAATCGTATCGTCACCGATAACGTGGCCAAAATCGTCAGTGTCAGTTGGGGCGAATGTGAATTAGGGAGTTCATCATCACGGTTGGATACCCTGAATACGATCTTCAAGCAAGGGGCGGCCCAGGGACAGACCTTTTTCGCGGCCAGTGGAGATATGGGAGCTTATGATTGTATTGATAATGGCATCCAGAACTTAGCCGTTGACTCAATTGCCAGTAATCCTGCGGTGGTCAGTGTGGGTGGCACCACGTTGTATACAGGTCCAAAAGGAACGTATGACCATGAGACCGCCTGGGGCACGACAGTGAGTGGGGGCATCTTGCATCCGGCGGGCGGCGGCGGCGGTAAAAGCGCGCACTTCTTACGCCCCACTTTCCAGAGTGGCACCAATCTGAGTGACCAGCAACGCCTGGTCCCTGATGTCTCCGCCAATGCGGATCCTGCGAGCGGCTATTCCATCTATCTGACGGCCGGGAAGCCGAAAAAATCGGGCTGGCAGGTGGTGGGAGGCACCAGCGCGGCGGCCCCGCTGTGGGCAGGCATCGCGGCTGATCTCAATCAGGCGCTATTGGCCGCCCATGCAGCGCCGCTCGGGCATGCACTGCCGGATCTCTATCGTCTCTATAATACGCCGCAGGTCTATCCTCCCTATCATGATATTGTTACAGGCTCCAACCTGTATTACCAGGCGGGACCTGACTATGATCTGGCCACTGG
The DNA here is from genome assembly GCF_003967575.1 of Dictyobacter alpinus. Classification (NCBI taxonomy): domain Bacteria; kingdom Bacillati; phylum Chloroflexota; class Ktedonobacteria; order Ktedonobacterales; family Dictyobacteraceae; genus Dictyobacter; species Dictyobacter alpinus. The sequence continues at coordinate 5,182,950 of NZ_BIFT01000001.1, read as the reverse complement.
CATGGGGACGCCGGACGCCTGGAACATCTTACGCGATCTGCAGAATGCGCCCAGCCTGCCGACGCAATTGTTGCGCAATGGGGGCTTTGAGGATGGACAGGCGCCGTGGCAGGAACACTCCGGCGGCGGCTTTAAGATCATCAATAATGCCAATCCGCATACCGGCAAATATGCGGCGTACTTATGCAGCTATGTGAATTGCCATGATCGTATCACGCAACTGACCGCCATCCCGGCCTTCACCAGGAAAGTCACGCTGAGCTACTGGGTCTATATTAGTCAGGGCGATGTTTCCACCGGGTGCCAGAGTAATTTTCAGGTGTTTTTGCGCACCGCGAAAGGTGAGCCGATTAGCCAGGTACAGAAGTTATGCAATACCGATGCCAATGGCTGGATGCAATATACGTTTGATGTGACCTCAACCCTGGAGAAATATGTGGGACAAACGGTTCAACTGGCCTTTGAAGCCACTGGCACCAGTAGTCCACGCTCGAACTTTTTCGCCGATGTGGACGATGTGAATCTGACCAGCCTGGCTGTAGCACCGGGCATCACCGCCCAGGTGATCCAGAATCCCAGCTTTGAAGCTGGCCGTGCTCCCTGGCAGGAAAGCTCTAAAGGTGGTTATGAGTTGATCACAACGGTCATTCCACATACCGGCCAATCTAGCGCCTACCTGTGTGGCTATCCTAACTGCCATGATGACATTGCCCAGACCGTGACCTTGCCGACCTCTATGAATAATGTGGTGTTGAGTTACTGGATTTATGTTGGGCGGGCGGATTCCACCATCACCTGCGCGGATACCTTTCACTCTGCTTTGAAGCTACGTACCTCCCAGGGAGCCACGATTGCCGACATCCAGACCCTCTGCGATACTTCGGCGCCGGGCTGGACCCTCTACAGTTTTGATCTGACCAGTGCCCTGACACCCTTTGCCGGTAAACCTATTCAGATTGATTTTGAAGCAATCGGATCAAGTACTTCACGCGCCAACTTTTTCGTCGTGCTGGATGACATGACGCTGTATGTAACGCACGGTTGACCTTAAACCAGGGATGCGGGGAGGACCCCCTGCCCCCCCGCATTGGAAGCAAGGACTGTCATGCAGCCGGCATGCCTGCCATATTAGTATTCTTACTATTTTTGGAGGGAAAGATGAAAAACGCTCGCACCAGACATGTTTCTCAGCGAGGTGGAACGCAGGTTATGATTCTTATGTGTAGCGCCATTGTACTATTGCTCTTTAGTGATCTGTCTCCCCTGACTGCCATGGCGCATCCCCGCAGTATAGAGCGGCCGTACATGCAGGGGAAGCGTCTTCCTGGGCATGCTGTACCGTTGCTGAATAATCTGAAACCACTTGGTCACACTGACAAAAATCAGCCTTTGCGCTTGAGCGTTGTCTTACGACTTCGGGATGAGCCAGGCTTAGATGCATTAATCGCTTCACAGGATGATCCCACATCGCCCTTTTATCGTCACTATCTGAACTCGCAAGAATTTAATAGCAGCTTTGCCCCTACCCAGGCGACGGTCGATGAGATCAGCACTTACCTGCGGCAGCAAGGATTTCAGATTACCTCAATCTCCCCAAACCATGTGCTCATTGATGTGTCAACCACGGTTGCTACAGCCGAACACGTCTTTGATGTAACTTTCTACGACTATCAACTCAGGACGCGCGTCGTCTACGCGCCCAACATCGATCCAGTCGTTCCAGATTCTTTGATTAACGCTATACAGACGATTGTTGGCTTAAATGATATTGCACTCTATCATCCCAATTATATTCAGAGTAATCACCAGCCACTCTATCCCCATGCTGGTCCTGGTGGCGGCTTCACCCCTGATGAATTGCGGGCCGCCTACAATGTACAGCCCTTAATTGATGCAAAGATGGATGGGACAGGGCAGACGGTGGGACTCTTTGAGTTGGATGGCTATGATCCAGCCGATATTCACGCTTACCGGCAACGCTATAAGCTTGGTGCGCTTCATGCGTCTAATGTGCTGTTGGAGGGCGCGAGTGATACGCCGGGTAAAAATGCCCTTGCGGCGACCCTGGACATGGAGGTCATCTCGGCTCTGGCTCCTGGGGCCAGCCAAAAGATTTATCTGGGTTCCAACACGGCGGTTGGTATTAATGATACCTATAATCGCATCGTGACCGATAACGTGGCCAAAGTTATTAGTGTCAGTTGGGGCGAATGTGAATTAGCCAGTTCAGCGGCCCGGCTCGACGCCCTGAATACGATCTTCAAACAAGGAGCGGTGCAAGGACAAAGCTTCTTTGTGGCCAGTGGGACTTCTGGGGCGTATGATTGTGTTGACGATAGTCAACAACAAGTTTTAGCGGTTGACTCACCTGCGAGCAGCCCGTATGCGGTGGGTGTTGGGGGCACCACATTACATACTGACGCGAAAGGTGGGTACGTCAGTGAAACTGCCTGGAGCGATCCCTCTAGTAAAGGCATGGGAAGTGGAGGAGGCAAAAGTGTGCACTTCATGCGCCCCACGTATCAGCATGGCCCCAATCTGTCCGACCCTGCTCGGCTGGTCCCGGATGTCTCCGCCAACGCGAATCCCGCGAGCAGCTATTCTATCTATCTCACGACTGGGAAGACGAAGAAAGCCGGTTGGCAAGTGGTGGGGGGTACTGGTGCCGCGGCATCGCTGTGGGCAGCTATTGAGGCTGATATCAACCAATCCCTGCTGGCTGCACATGTAGCGCCGTTTGGCCATGCAATTACGGCAATCTATCGCCTCTATAACACGCCACAACTTTATCCTCCCTATCATGATATTACTACCGGTTCAAACCTCTATTATACTGCAAGTCCCGGCTATGATCTGGCCACAGGCGTTGGTACTCCTGATGTCTGGAATATTGTACGTGATCTCAAAAATGAGCCAGCGTTATCCGCGTTGGGGTTACGTAATGGTGGTTTTGAAGATAAGGGTACCAACTGGATACAGCACTCGAGTGGCGGTTATGATCTCGTCAGTGCGGGGAATCCTCATACGGGAAAATACGGCGCGCTTTTTTGTAGTTATGCGAACTGTCATGACTCTATAACGCAGGCCGTGGTAATACCGGCGTTCGTCAGGCAGTTGACGCTCACCTATTGGGTCTATATGGGTGGAGGCAATGCCTCAAGCACCTGCCAGGATAATTTGCAGGTCTTCTTCCGGACCGCTAAGGGCGATCCAATTACGACGGTTCAGAAACTGTGCAATACGACGGTCAATGGTTGGGTGCAGTATAACTTTGATGTCACGCAGGCTCTGCAAACATATGCTGGTAAGACGGTGCAGGTTGTGTTTGCAGCAACAGGGACCAGTGGTCCGCGCTCAAACTTTTTCGTCAACCTGGATGATACGAGCTTGCAGACCCTGGTGGTTGCACCAGGTATTACCACGCAGTTAATTCAAAACTCGAGTTTTGAGAATGGTCATGCACCATGGAAAGAAGCTTCTCAAGGTGGCTATGAGCTGATAAGTACCGTGTTTCCACATACAGGTAAGTATAGTGCCTATCTGTGTGGCTATCCCAACTGCCATGACTCCATTATGCAAACGGTACTGTTACCAGCCTCAATCCGGCATGCCGTCCTGAGTTACTGGCTCTATACTGAACGTTCTTCCTCCTTGAATGCCTGTACAGATGTATTTCGATCTTACTTGCGCTTAATTGCGGAAAATGGAGTTATTGTGGCCGATATTCGAACAATCTGCGATACAGATGTCAATGGCTGGACCCTCTTCAGCTTTGATGTGACCAATGCATTGGCAACCTATGCTGGCAAACTCATGCAGGTAGATTTCGAAGCAATCGGATCGAATGAAGGTCGTGAAAGGTTTTCCGTGGTCCTGGATGACCTGACGCTCTATGTTACCCATGACTGATTGTATAAGCAGGGATTATGGGCACTGCACGGTAGCCTAGCTTGCTGGCAGATGAGCACTGGCAAGAGACCTCTCATCAGAGCGAGATAGATCCTCCTCTTATACAGGGGTCTCTGCAACTATAAATAAACCCTGAACACTATAGAGATGTGCAAACCTCTCCAATGTATCTGCCTCAGTTCTAGTATAGCTCGTGTTCTTGATAATCCTGGAGGTAGCAATGAAAACATCTTGTGGCATATATGTCAGCTATCGCATAGCAATGGTCTGGATACATATTTGCGCGGCAATAGCACTGACATTGTTTAACTGCCTGACCACACAGTTAGCTATGGCATCGCCTCAGCAGCAGCATGTGCGGGGTCAACGCATTCCAGGGCATGCCGTCCCACTGCTAGAAGGCCTGACCCCTATTGGTCCCACGGCCAAAGTTCAGCCCTTACATCTGACTGTCCTCTTGAAATTGCATGATGAGGCAAATTTAGATGCCTTGCTGGCCGCCCAGAATAATCCGACCTCGCCACAGTATCATCACTACCTGAGTACACAGGAATTTAACAGTCAGTTTGCGCCTACCCAGGCCGAGGTTGCGGTTGTCGTCGCCTACCTGCGACAACAACGTATACGGATCAACTCAATCGCTGCGAACCGTCTGTTGATTGATACCTCGACCACCGTGGCCACGGCCGAGCAGGCCTTTGCCATCAACATCAATAACTATCAGCTCCAAACGCGTGTCATCTATGCTCCTAATGTCGACCCATACGTGCCTGATACTGTTAATACTATTATAAAGAATATTACTGGACTAAATAATGTCGCTCATTATCGTCCGATCAACTTGCAGCAGCGGCTAAGGCCGTTGCATCCTCATCGCGGCCCCAAGGGTGGCTTTACGCCACAGGAATTGCGTAGCGCCTATGATGTGACGCCATTGATTGATGCGAAAATGGATGGTCGCGGTCAAACGGTGGGCCTCTTCGAGTTGGATGGCTATAATCCCGCTGATATTGCCACCTATCGGCAACAATATCAGCTAGGACCACTAAACGCCTCCAATGTACTGGTGGGTGGCGCCAGCGATAGGGCTGGCCCGAATGCCCTTGAGGTCACACTGGACATAGAAGTCATCTCGGCCATGGCGCCCGGGGCGGCGCAAAAGGTCTATATTGGTCCGAATGACTCGGCCGGCATCAATGATACCTATAACCGCATCGTGACTGATAACGTGGCCAAAGTCATCAGTGTCAGTTGGGGCGAATGTGAATTAGGGAGTTCGGCGTCACGGTTAGATACCCTGAATACGATCTTTAAACAGGGGGCGGCCCAGGGGCAAACCTTCTTCGCGGCCAGTGGGGATTCCGGGGCGTATGATTGTAATGACAGTGGGATCCAATCCTTAGCCGTTGATTCTCCTGCCAACAATCCCTATGTGGTGGGGGTAGGAGGTACCACGCTGCGCACAGACCCGAAGGGGGTCTATGTCAGTGAAGTCGGTTGGGGTGGTTCCCAGCTCGGGGGCCTCCTGCATATCACGGGAAGTGGCGGTGGCAAAAGCATGCACTTCTTAAGTCCGGACTATCAGAGCGGCATTAATCTGACTGACCCGCAGCGCCAGATCCCGGATGTCTCCGCCAATGCGGACCCTGCCACCGGTTATTCCATTTATCGCACGCCCAAAAATCCGAAAGATCCAGCCTGGCAGGTGGTAGGAGGCACCAGTGCGGCGGCCCCGCTATGGGCGGGCATCGCCACCGACATCAACCAGGCGTTGCTGGCCTCAAAGCTCTCCCCACTCGGGCATGCGCTGCCAGCCCTCTATCGCCTTTATAACACGCCGCAGGTCTATCCTCCCTATCATGATATTATTAAAGGCTCCAACCTGTATTATCAGGCGGGACCTAACTATGACCTGGTCACCGGCATGGGAACGCCGGATGCCTGGAATATCCTGCGTGACCTGCAGAGCTCACCTGGATTGCCCACGCAATTGTTGCAAAATGGGGGCTTTGAGAGTGGCATGACGCCCTGGCAAGAACACTCCGGCGGCGGCTTTGAACTCATCAGCACGGCTAATCCACATACAAGCAAACATGCAGCATACTTATGCGGCTATGCCAACTGCCATGATACAATCACCCAGACAGTCTTGATCCCTGCCTTCGCCAGGCGCCTGACACTCGATTACTGGATCTATATCGGGCGCGGCGATACCTCAACCACCTGCCAGGACAATCTGCAGATCATTTTCCAGACCGCGACTGGCGATCCGATTAACCAGGTGCAGAAGTTGTGCAATACCGACGCCAATGGTTGGGTACAATATAATTTTGATGTGACCGCTCCGCTGACAAAATATGTCGGTCAGAAGATTCAAGTTGCCTTCGAAGCCAGCGGCACCAGTGGGCCACGCTCGAACTTTTTCGTCGATCTGGATGACGTGAACCTGACCAGTCTGGCTGTTACGCCGGGCATTACCACGCAGCTCATCCAGAATCAGAACTTTATAACTGGTCAGGCTCCCCCCTGGCAGGAAAGCTCCAAAGGTGGCTATGAGATTGTCAGTAGCGCCAATCCGCATACGGGTAAATACAGTGCCTATCTGTGTGGCTATCCCAATTGCGTTGATACGATTGTGCAAACCGTGAACCTGCCGGCTTCCACGCGCAATGCCGTCTTGAGTTATTGGGTCTATATCGGGCGGGCTGATACTACTACCACCTGTACCGATACCTTCCAGGCGTTTGTACGCCCCCCGGGCTCTCCGAGCGCACCGACCAGTAGCACAGATACGGAGATTCAGAAATTGTGCAATACCGATGCCAATGGCTGGGTGCAATATAGCTTTGATATCACCGCCACCCTGGTGCCCTATCTCGGCAAGCCCGTGCAGGTCGGTTTCCGCACCATCGGTTCAAGCAATCCACGCTCCAACTTTTTCGTCAACGTCGATGATGTATCCCTGTATGTGACACACACGTAACCAGAAAAAAATGACAATACATGCGTTTAAGGGAGGGAAGAAACGCCCCGTAGTTACGGCCCTCAGCGGCCGTTTGCCACCCGCCGCAGCGTGGTGGCCTTGTATCCCTGCGATCCGGTTCCCCTTCTCTGCGGCGTTCCCTCACGCGGTGCCCAAACGGGACGTTCCCATGGATGTTCTCATCAGAGAGTATCGCGGGGGACCTCTCTCTGCCGGAGGTGATAGTGATTGAGGAGCCGAACGAAAATGATACCGGGCCACCACGCTGCGGCGGGTGGCAAACGACCACTGAGGGTCGTAACTACGGGATCGTTTGCGTGGGAAGGGGAGGGATCGCTTCACACATTTTGCCATTCAAAATTCGGATGTTCGGCTTTCTCATCGGCCGGATAAGGCGAGCGTTTCGCCGCGTAGTCGCTGCACATCGCGCATGGGCGGGATGCCAAAGAGGCTTTTATATTCGCGATTGAAGTAAGAGGCGTCCTGGTATCCGACACGGTAGGCGGCACTCGCGGCGTCAAGGTCCTCGCTCAACATCAGGCGACGAGCCTCCGAAGGATTTTGCCACGCCCTTACTTAGACTATACGAAATACTGGATCAGGGTGACCGAAGAATCCTGGGGGTTGGAGATTTCGGCGTCCTGGAAGCCGTGGCGCTGATAGAGTCGGAGGGCGGGATTGGCGCGATCAACTGAGAGGCTGAGGGCGGGATGTCCCTGGGTGGTGGCGGATTGGATGAGCGATTGGATGAGCGCTCCTCCGAGGCCGAGGCCACGGGCATTGGCGCTTACACTGATGGTGATTTCTGGGATGTTGGCCGCGATAAAGCCATAGCCGGGAGCTTCAGCCGGAAAGAGTCGATACCAGGCGGCGCCAAGTGGCTGCTGATCCTCGTCCACGGCGATCCAGCCGGTATCGCCTTCGCGCTGGCCCCAGTTGTCCAGGTATTTGCTGACACTGGGCACGGCCAGCGCCTGCTCACGTCCAAGGGCACGCATGCCAGCATCGACGGCGGCGGCCTCATAGAGCATGTCACGCATAAATTCCAGGTTGGTGGGTTCAACGAGTCGCAATATATAAGTAGAAGCCATAGAGAGTTTTGTATCCTTCCCAATCAATAGAGTTTGTATTTTTCGTACGCCGAGTGGGCATCATACGTCGGCCGATCGTACGTCGCGTGAGCGCCACACGCAAGGCCGCACTGCTGAGTTTACGTGGGCCAACGTGTATGAACGACTCGCAGTGCTGTGGCGCCTACACGAATCACGGTGATTGTTGCGGAAGTGATGGGGAACGTTTGGCAGGCCATGTTCGTCCTTTGACGGAGAGGAACGCGAACCATGATTGGTATGTTACAACGTTGCTCAGCGATCAAGGGTGAAGAACCATGATTCGTGTAGGCGCCACAGGCATGCGATGCTTTCTTAACATGTATCGCCGTTGATCAAGTCGCATGCCGGCCTTGCGTGTGGCGCCCACTCGACGTACGATCGGCCCGCATTATCCGTTTCCCCAACCTTGACCGGATCGCCAACCATGATCGTGACCAAGCATAAAATGTTGCGATGTGAGATACATTGCACGCGCCACCCTCACGTACGCCGAGTGGGCGTACGTGAGGGTGACGCGTGGCGGTAATTATGCCAGATCGCTACGGGTGATGACTTCGGTTTTGAGGCGCTCGGCGAGATCAGCAATGGAGAGGGTGCCGAGGTCGCCACCGCTACGGCGGCGCACGGCTACGGCGCCATTCTCGGCCTCTTTATCTCCAAGGACCAGCATGTATGGGATCTTCTGCATCTGGGCGTTGCGGATCTTTTTCTGCATGGATTCGCGGGCCTCGTCGATCTCGATACGCAGGGTACGACCATTCGGTAGGTTCACGTCCTGCAAGGCGTTTTTGACCTCATAGGCGTAGTCCAGGTGCCGGTCGGCAATGGGAATGACCACGGCCTGGACCGGGGCCAGCCAGGTTGGGAAGGCGCCAGCATAGTGCTCGATCAACACGGACATGAAGCGCTCGACCGATCCCAGGATGGCGCGGTGCAGCATGACCGGACGCGTCGCATGGCCGTCGGCACCCACATATTCCAGGTTGAAACGCTCCGGCAGATTGAAGTCCAGCTGGATGGTTGCCAGCTGCCAGGAGCGATCCAGGGCGTCCTTGGCGGTAAAGTCGATCTTGGGACCATAGAAGGCGGCTTCACCAGCCTCTTCGACCCAGGTAAGGTTGTTGTCACGCAAGAACTGACGCAACTGCTCCTGGGCATTGTTCCAGGTTTCAGCTGTGCCCAGATACTTCTCCGGATGCCTCTCATCCCAGAGGGAGAGCCGAATCGTGAGCTGCATGCCAAAGGGTTTGTAGAAACCGTCGATGATCTCGTAGATGCGCCGGGCTTCGTCGGCGACCTGATCGGGACGGCAGAAGACGTGGGCGTCGTCCTGGGTGATGGCGCGAACACGTGAGAGGCCCTGCAGGGTGCCTGGCAGCTCGTCACGATAGACGGCCGTAACTTCACTCAAACGGATTGGCAGTTCGCGATAGCTACGCATACGGCTGGCAAAGATCTGCGTATGATGCGGACAGTTCATCGGCTTCATACAGAAATCCTCACCACTCTTGCCACTGACATGGAAGATATCATCCTGGAACTTGTCCCAGTGTCCTGATACTTTGTACAGATCGCTCTTGGTGATGTGTGGAATACGCACGCGCTGATAGCCACGGGGCTTTTCCAACGACTGCACAAACTCTTCCAGCAGATCACGGATCACCGTACCCTTAGGCGTAAAGAGAGGTAGACCACCACCAACCAGATCCGAAAACGTAAACAGGTCTAACTCCTGCCCCAGACGGCGATGGTCCCGCTTCTTCGCCTCCTCCAGGAACCAGAGATAATGCTCCAACTCTTCCTTCGTATTGAAGGCGGTACCATATAAACGCTGCAACTGCGGATTCTTTTCATTGCCACGCCAGTACGCGCCCGCGATACTCATCAGCTTGAAGACACCAATCTGGTTGGTTGCATCTACGTGTGGTCCACGGCACAGATCCACAAAATGACCTGTCTTGTAAAATGAGACCTTATCGACGCCCTGATCGCTACTCACGCCGACCGCATCGCTATCGCCAGTCTCCTCGACCACAGCCGTACTACCACGCTCCTTCAGCAGGTTCAAGAGCTCTACTTTATAAGGCTGCTTACGCTGAGTCATCTCCTCAATGGCGGCATCGATATCCATCTCAACGCGCTCATAAGGCAACTTCTTATTCTTCAGCTCACGCATCTTGGTCTCAATACGCTCCAGATCCTTAGGAGTCAGAGCGGCCGGTAGCTCGATATCATAATAGAAACCGTTTTTAATGGCTGGCCCAACGCCAAATTTAGCATCCGGCCATAGCAGCTGTACCGCCGCCGCCATCAAATGGGCCGTCGAGTGGCGCATACGATCCAACTCATATTGCGCCTGTTCGTCAGATACTTCCATTGAAGCACTCATGTAATTATTCCCTTTCTCAATCACTCATCAATCTATAATTCTCAGCAGTAGCAGTATCTACTAGTGCCGCGCTCTATTCAAAATCGTTTCTCCATCGAGGTGGGAGTACGGGAGAAATAAAAAAAACCCTCTCATCCCGCATAACGGGGACGAAAGAGCTTGCTCATCCGTGGTTCCACCCACAATTCATTCATTCTACACAGAGAACGAATCTCTATAGCCCGCTAACGGAGGCTCACCGCTCACGCAGAGAAGCTTCTTGAGTGGTATCCATCGAAGCGTGTTCAGGACAACTTACAGCCAGGATTGTCCCTCTCTATCAACACCCAAAACGACGACATTGTCTCAAGCTATGCCAGTTTTAGCAAAATTGTGTTGCTTAAATACCATACTAAAGCGACTATAACATAAAACGCCAGCAGTGTCTACTCTCCTAAGTCCGTTGTGTTACGGATCAGTGATATTGTCAGGAGAGACGAGTTCAGCGAAAATGTCAGTATGGAAAAAAAGACAGTGACACTGAACTCACAAGAACAACAACGAATCAAACGACTCAATGAGCACATGGCCGGACTCTTGAGCATCAAACAGGTGGCCGAACTGATGCAGGTTTCTGAACGACAAGTCTACCGATGGAAAGCCAGCTATCGAGAAAAAGGAGTCGAAGCTATGGCTCATAAAAATCGTGGGAAAGCAAACCCTCGGCGCATTCCTGACCCAATGCGTGAACACATTGTGCAGCAAGCGAAAGGGGTCTATGCCGGGTGCAACCAACATCATCTCCGTGACTTACTTGAAGAACGTGAAGGAGTGATGATTTCACGCAGCAGCCTCAGGCGCATCTTGGAGGAGGCCAGCATCCTCACACCGATTCCAGCCCCCAAGCTCAAGCATCGACTGCGGCGTCCGAGATATCGGCAGGAGGGACAGTTGGTCCAGATTGATGCGAGCCCTCATGCGTGGCTGCAGGAACGTGGTCCACGTTTGAGCTTAGTTGGCGGTATCGATGATGCAACGGGCAAAGTCGTCGGAGCCATCTTTCGTGAACATGAAGATCAACACGGCTATTTTCAGGTTATTCAACAAATGGTTGAACGCTACGGTCGTCCATTGGCCCTCTATCATGATCGTCATACCATGTTTCCCGCTTCTGATCACCATGCGAGCCAGCACGAGAGCGTTGAGGAGCAATTACGTGGAACGAAAACGCCAACGCAGTTGGGACGATTATTTACGCAATTACGGATGACGTCCATTGCTGCCCGTTCTCCTCAGGCGAAGGGACGTATTGAACGGCTCTGGGGAACGTTTCAAAATCGTCTCGTGAGCGAGTTGCGCCTGGCCAAGGCCTGCACGCTGGAAGAAGCCAATGCGGTCCTGCAAGAGTATCTTCCACGCTTCAATGCCCGCTTCGCGATCGCCGCAGCAGAGTCAACCGTCGCGTGGCAAGCCTGGCCGGATGAGCTTTCATCCCAGGACTGCTTCTGTTTGCAAGAGCAACGCTCAGTCAGCAATGACAACACCATTTCCTACAAAGGACAGCGTATCCAACTCTTGCCAGATGAGCAACGAATCAGTTGGGCACGCTGTAAAGTCATGGTTCACGAACAGTTTGATGGCTCAATACGTATTGTCTACCAAGGACAGTCGGTGCCCTCACGTCAAGCGCCTCCTGATCCGATTCATCATCGCCATCAGGAGCCACCACAACCATCTGCAGCCGTCGAGAAGACAAAGGCACAACCGAAAAAAGGACACACACCTCCAGCGAATCATCCCTGGAGAAAGCGTGCCGTTGTCTCATCTCGTCAGTGACATTTTGAGTGAACAGAAAGGATGACATTTTCAATGGACCTTGACACTCTCCTAAGTCCGTTGCCACAAGACAAGACAAGCGGCACGATATGAGAAGCAGGACAACAATCTACCGAGTAGGCGCCACAGCACTGCGAGTCGTTCGTGCATGTTGGCCCACATAAGCTCAATTGACCTCCGCATGGGGCGACCACACCTACCATGATTAGTAATCCGGTTCGCAATGGGCCGAAGCATGGTTGGAATGAAAGCCTCAGGACCCGGTAGGACCTGGGCGTTGTCGTTGACGGTGTCTGCGAACTTTGGCTACATTTCCGCAGCCGGTGGCGGAACACCAGCGGCGGCGGTGATTTTTCGTGTGATCGACAAAGAGCCAGCTACAGCTAGTATTCATGCATTCGCGTACCAGGACGAGTTGTGGAGACGTCAGGAGTTGGGCAGCCGATCGTGCTACTGGTCCGAGCATCTGGTCAAGCGCATAGCGGTCACCCACCCACTCCCAACCGAAGCCATCTGCGACCGGGACGATGCGCCCTCCAGCCAGTGATTTACCTAGATAAGTATTCAAGGTGGCTAGATCAGTATCCGTTGGCTTTTTGTTCGTTGCGATCGCGGCAAAGATACGATAGATAGCTTCTCTAAGTGTACGGGCGCTAGCAAGCACGGCATTAGCTTCGTGTGGATGATGTTGCTTTTCAAGGAGAAGAAAAGCAACATTGTCCGTAGCCATGGACTCCATCTGTTGACCCCATGCGACTAGATCGTCGTAGCTGGATAGGTATTCCTGTGTCTCACCACCACGTAGCCCGCCAAGCGTGTTGGCAAAATCCAGGCACATTTGCCCTCCAATGGATGGAAAGCTCTTTGTAGCTGTTTTACTGGTGCTCATCTTCTTTTGTGACCTTTTATATAGATGTTGACAAGTTACATATCACTAACTACAATGTAACTATCTATATATATTTTAGATGGTTACAAATATCTGTCAAGGGAGGCAATATAATGCAGAAGTTCCCCTTTACGGTAGATATATCCCAGACGGTCCTTGATGATTTGAAAAGCCGACTGGCGCAGGCTCGCTGGCCTGATGAAGTGAAAGGGGCAGATTGGGACTATGGTACGGATCTGACCTATCTGAAGGAGCTTGTAGACTACTGGCAGCATACATTCGATTGGCGCGCCCAGGAAGAGAAAATCAATCGTCTGGCACACTTTCGTGCGGAGATCCATGGTTCAGGGATTCACTTTATTCATGAACGTGGTCAGGGTCCCCAGCCATTCCCAATTATCATTACCCATGGCTGGCCTGGCTCATTTTTCGAGCAGCTCAAACTTATCCCGTTGCTCACGGATCCAGCGAGCCATGGTGGCAATCCAGAGGACGCGTTCGATGTGATCATTCCATCACTGCCAGGATTTGGCTTCTCGGACCGCCCTGGGGTTCGCGGCATGAACTCGACAGAAACGGCCAAGCTATGGGCGCTCTTGATGACTGAAGGGCTTGGCTACACACGCTTTGCGGCCGCAGGCGGAGACATCGGCTCGGGCGTCACACAGCGTCTGGCACGGGCACATCCTGAGCTACTCGTTGGCATCCATCTCACCTACATCAACCCATCATTTTTACAGCCAGGACAGCCCAATCTCTCCGAGGCTGAACAGCGCTATTTGCAGACCATCGAGCAGTGGTCGAGAGAGGAAGGAGCATATTCACACCTCCATTCAACAAAACCACAGACGCTCGCCTATGGCCTGAATGACTCACCAATCGGCCTGGCAGCCTGGATTACGGAGAAGTTCCGCGCATGGAGCGACTGCCAGGGCGAGGTCGAGAGACGCTTCAGCAAAGATGAGTTGCTCACCAATATCATGCTTTACTGGGTGACCCAAACCCTACCATCCTCAATTCGTATCTACTACGAGAACGCCCATGCGCCATTGCCACTACAACCTGGACAACATATTGAGGTACCCGCCGGCATAGCCCTTTTCCCAAAAGAGCTTGGTTCACCTCCACGCGAATGGGCCGAACGCGGCCTGCGCGTACACCGCTGGACCGAGATGCCACGAGGCGGCCACTTCGCCGCAATGGAGGAACCAGAACTACTGGCTGATGACTTGCGCGCCTTCTTCCGTCCGCTGCGCACGACACCAGCCTGAATCATGTGGCAGCTACTCGTAGTAGGCTGGGGAGGTCTTGAGCGTTTTCCATTGCGCGCCATCGTGGCCGAAGATGACGAGTTTGATATGCTCTTGCTCGATCAGGTCCAGCAGTTTCTGGGTACTGGCACGTAGTTGATCTTCGTTATCATCGATGGGTCCGGCTTTGCGGGCGGGGGTAAACATGAATTGGAGCATCACGGCATCGATGGCGAGCAGAACCGGACCCGTCTTTGGTAACCGTACCAGCACGGATTGGTGTCCCGCTGTATGCCCGCTGGTCTCAAGCAGGGTCAGGCCGGGAAACAGTTCGGTATCACCATCGACCAGCCGATAACGCAGGGCCGGATCATCCCAATGCTTGCGCGCGGGCGCAAAACGGGGATGTCCACTACGCGCCAGTTCATAGTGCTCACGCTGCACGATCAGCTCGGCAGCGGGAAAAGCATCATGATAGCCTGCATGATCGACATCGAAATGCGTACAGATCAACATATCAATATTGTCAGGACCCAGACCAAGTTCCGCCAGACACTGGAGCACATTCTTATCCTGGTCCGAGGCGCTCATCCCCGGCGATGGCGGGACATCATTCGGATAACCACTATCAATCAGGATGCGTTTACCATCGCTCATCTCGACCAGATAACAGCCAGATACCATATCCAGCATGCGTGGACCCACAGCAATAGTCGTAGTCGACAACGAGAAAAGATAGAGTCGTTGTGGAACAGCCTCATGCGTTGCCATAAATCGATCCTTTCTAGCAAGGAGAGAGATATCTTTTTCTCTCCTCTACTTTGACCAGATTTATCTTTTAACTGTTTATGATACAAAAACTATAGATATGGTTGGATTATAACAGTTTTTGCAGTGTAAAAGCTGTTAATGATTTCATAGACAGGATTCACGTTTTGTGCTATGTTTGTGGAAATTAGGGAGTGCCCGCTACGCGGGCGGGAGGGGAGGGAGGGAAGGATGCCGGGGGCACAGCCCCCAATCCCCCAGTCAAGGGGCTCGCCGCCCCTTGCATCCCCGCTTTACAGTTAATCGGCAAGCCGCCCCTTGCATCCCCGCTTTACGGTTAATCGGCAAGCCGCCCCTTGCATCCCCGCTTTACAGTTAATCGGCAAGCCGCCCCTTGCATCCCCGCTTTACGGTTAATCGGCAAGCCGCCCCTTGCATCCCCGCTTTACGGTTAATCGGCAAGCCGCCCCCTGCATCCCCGCTTTACGGTTAATCGGCAAGCCGTCCCTTGCATCCTCGCTTTACGGTTAAAGGGAATGTTAGGAAACATGTTCGGGGGCGGCGCTCAGGGAGCGTTGTTCTAGTTGCTCGAAGGCGGCGCGCATGGTGGCGGGTACGGGATGGGGGCGGCCGGTGTGGTAGTTGCACCAGACGAGGATGGAGCGGCCAGTGGCGAAGATGCGGCTGTGGTCGGTGGTGTCGCGGATCTCGTGCTCCATGATGATGCTGGTAGTGCCAACCCTGGTGACACGCACACCAACCTCGGCACGATCACTACGTACCAGCGGGATATGATAGGTACAGGTCGCTTCCTTGACCAGAATGCCATAGTGGTGGCCCCGTGGACCTGTCTGGATACGCGGATTATGGTCCTCCGTCGGCTCCTCCTGGGGTAGCTGATCGGGCTCCTCAGCCTGCTGCTTACGCCATGGCGCTAGCTGATCAAAATAGAAGCTACGCGCCTCCTCTAAATACACAAAATAGACCGTATTATTCACGTGGGCCAGCGGATCTAAGTCCCGAAAACGGATCTGTACGGGATACCAACAATGATACGTCTCAACCGACATAACAAATAGTTCCTTCCTGCGTCCAGTAACCTGGCTCGGCTGCTTAAGATTCTACAACAAGGCTACTATACCAGATAGCTGTCTTTGTAGAAAGCATGCTGCAAGCTACAAAAATACTATGACCCGCCATTATAGTCATATGTCCATATGGATATGATACAATGCTTGCAGCATGTATTGTTGAGGTAGTTCAAGGAGAGAGAAACCGTGCAGAATAAGATCCCGTGGCGTATTGCTCTGGTGGGGCTGGCGGTTGTGGTTCTACTGGCCCTGGTGGCCATTCCTTTGTACTTCTGGCAGAATGCCAATCGAGATACGGCTGCTAAGACCCCTACTCATCCAAGCTCGGAATTTGTGACGCGCTCAGGTTCCCATTTGCTGCTACATGGACAGCAGTTCCGCTTCGCCGGGCCGAATATCTACTGGTTGGGCCTGGATACCGATGGCCATGGTGAGCTCTATCCCAGTCATTTCCGGGTCGATGATGCCCTGACGACGGCTGAGGATATGGGCGCAACAGTCGTACGGGCACATACACTAGGAATCTCGGTAGGTTGTCCACTCTGTGTGGAACCTACGCTGGGCAGCTTCAATGAGACGGCCCTGCAACATATCGACTATGCCATCCAGGCGGCCCGAGCACACCATCTACGACTGATCATTCCCCTGGTCGACAACTGGCGCTACTACCACGGCGGCAAACATACCTTCACCGATTGGCGCAATGTGGATGCCGAAACACTCTTCTACTCCGACAAGACAGTGATCGCGGACTTTGAACAGTATATTGAACACATACTCAATCATATCAATAGCTATAATGGAATCGCCTACAAAAATGATCCAACGATTATGGCCTGGGAGACCGGCAACGAGATCTCACCATCGGTAAACTGGACCAGGACAATCTCTGACTATATTAAAGGTATTGATAACCATCACTTGATTATGGATGGGAGCAAGAACATCAGTGCAGGCACGCTCGCCATCAATTCGGTTGACATGTTCACCCAGCATTTCTATCCCCTCAGTGACAGCTTACTGACATCCGATGCTCAGGTCGCGAGCTATCAACATAAGGTCTTTGTGGCCGGAGAATACGACTGGACCGGCACAAAGGGCGGCGATACGCTCAGTAGCTTCCTCCCCAGCGTTGAGCATAATAGCGAGATCGCGGGCGACCTCTACTGGTCCCTGTTCGGACACAATGATACCTACGGCTATACGCAACACGACGACGGCTATACCCTGCACTATCCCGGCAATACAGCGGACCGACGCGCACGTATCCAGTCCTTGCGCAGCCATGCCTATGCGATGAGCAAGCAGGCCGTGCCGAACTTACCCGCGCCGGGAGCACCACTAATTACCAGCATAGCCGGCAACAAGATCAGCTGGCGTGGTAGCGATATCGCCGTCAACTACAGCCTGGAAAGCTCGGTCAGCGGCAACAATGGTCCCTGGACGATCATTTGCCGGCAGTGCGCCACGGACAATGATACTCCCTGGACCGACGATGCGCGGCCCCGGCAGAAAAGCTGGTACCGTGTCCAGGCCTATAACCTGGATGGTGTGGCTGGACCCTACTCGCCGCCTGTTTTGGCCTCATCATAAACCCAAATCTGGCCTTCGGTGCACAAAAAGCTTGTCCCGCAGACATCTCTGGCAAATCACACGCCCGCTTGACGTCGTGTGATTTGTTCAACTGCGCATCAAGAATATAGTTGCTTGTGATCTGCCAGCATATCAACAAACTTTTGGATGCGAGCCACACGAGTCTCCGTCTTCTTAGCTGTTTGAATTCTCAATAGGATCGCATAACGATTTGTTTTATTCAATGTATCAAAAAACATTTGCGCCTGTGGATTCTCATCTAATGCCGCCTGAAAATCCGCTGGAACACTGACCTGGCTTTGTGAACTATAAGCCGCATCCCAACGCCCATCTGCCTGAGCCAACTCGACCTGTCTGATCCCTGCCGCACGCATCCTACCAGCTGCCTGTAGAACAGCAACTTTGTCACGATTCACCTGCGACCAGGTACTTTTGGCGCTACGCGGCGTAAACTTTTGCAGCCAGAATTGAGCATCAAATGGAGCCGTCTGACCATCAATCCAACCATAACAGAGGGCTCCATCCAAAGCTTCCACACGGGTAATCGATGGAATACCACTTCCTTTCCTGGCAAGCTTGAGCCATACGCCCTTCGCTTCATTATGATGATCTTCAAGCCATAGTTCCCACTCCTGCTGTGTTTCAAATGTTAAGGTAGGATAGTTATCAGCGTTTTTCATACATTCACTCCCTAAGTCAGGCGCTATATGGTGCCGCTTGACATTCTATGCACCGCTGCACCATCCATTTCAATTGCTCGCTGTAGCAAGTATAATCTCAAAGGGTGACAGAAACTGTCCTTTATTTTTTGCTTTTGGTCTCCCGTATCTCATTTATCACCTCTGAGCCGGGCGCGCCACTGATTACCAGCATAGCTGGCAACAAGATCAGCTGGCGGGGCAGCGACATCGCCGTCAACTACAGTCTGGAAAACTCGAGCAGCGGCAACAATGGTCCCTGGACGATTATTTGAATGAAGAGGTCAGCGAGGGCAATTGATCGCGCCGGCTGGCTTTTGTCCCTGGAGGGTCTGGATGATATTATGGGCGGCCTCCAGTTCGATGGCGAGGCGAAACTCGTCCACGGCTGAACCCAGGTGGGGCGTAAAGCAGGTGTGGGTAGTATCATCCAGCAAGACCTGTGGAACCTGTCGTGGATGGTCGGGCCGCGCCCAATCTTCCATCTCAAAGACGTCCGCGGCATAGCCGGCGAGCTGGCCACTCTGCAAGGCGGCCGCCACCGCCTCTTCATCGACCAGGGAGCCACGCCCAACATTGACGAGGATAGCCCCCCGCTGCATACGGGCCAGGCAGGCCGCATCGAAGAGATGCAGGGTCTGGGGCGTCAAAGGGAGAAGCGGGAAGATGATGTCGCTACGCTCCAGTAGTTCCTCGAAAGGAGTATAGCTGGCAGACAGGCTGGTTTCTTTAGCTGGATCAAGCCGGAGGCGGTCGGCGTAGAGGATGTCAACATCAAAACCAGACAGGCGGCGGGCCAATGCCCGACCCACGGCACCCATGCCGACAATACCAACAGTGCGACCGGTCAGAGCCGTCCCATAGAAGTGCGGCCGCCAGCCCTGGAAGCCGCCGCTACGCATAAAGTGATCCCCCTCATGCAAATGGCGGGTCAGCGAGAGCAGCAGGCCCAGTGCCAGTTCGGCGGTCGGAACCGTCAAGATATCCGGCACAATCGTCAACTGGACACCATGGCGCGTACAGGCATCAACATCAAAATTATCATAGCCCTTCAGAGCCGCCGACACCACGCGCAACCGCGGACAGGCCGTCAGAAACTCCTCATCCACATGATCTGGCATAAACGCCATCAACGCCTGAGCATCCCGCGCCCGACGCAGAATCTCCGCGCGCGGCAACGTCTCCCGCGTCTCATTCACCACCACCTCACCATAGCGCTCCAACAACGCAACCACCTCATCATGAATCCAATGGGTCACCACAACCTTCGGCCTACTCTGATTACCAGACACGCAACACTAATCCTTTCGCAATAACAACAACATACTACATCCCATCATACGCACAGAATGGACCAGCCCACAAGCGACTAACAATCCAGGCCATATTCATGTATGATTATTATATGCAGGCGCAACACAACACGTAGATTTGGCCCTTACGGCCAATTGGTTCTTCTACATTGCACTCTGATCCAACCTGATCACCTGATTCGTTTTAATGAAGGGAAGAGTGACCTGGATGATAAGATGTGAGAAGCAGGCCAATCGTACGTGGAGTGGGCGTGAGGAGCGGGCCAATCGTACGTGGAGTGGGCGCCACACGCGAGGCCGGCATGCGGCTTGGCAACGGCGATACGTGCTTAGAAAGCATCGCATGCCTGTGGCGCCTACACGAATCATGATGGGGGATCTTGTTCGCAAGGGAAGGGGGATAATGGAACATCCCACCATACACACGTCCCTGCTCTACCCGGCAACACCAAGCATGATTCGTGTAGGCGCCACAGCACTGCGGGTCGTTCTCGCACGCTGGCCCACGTAAACCCAGCAGTGCGGCCTTGCGTGTGGCGCTCACTCGGCGTACGATCCGCTCGCGTGTAGCGCTCACTCGGCGTACGATCCGCTCGCGTGTGGCGCTCACTCGGCGTACGATCCGCTCGCGTGTAGCGCTCACTCGGCGTACGATCCGCTCGCGTGTGGCGCCCAAAATGCGTAGGATCACTATGTGAGACTTATCAGGTACAAGGACCAAACATACATTCTTGTGCTTCTATTGTTTCTTTTGACAGGAAGGATCCTTTATGTTGGATGAGTTTACGCTTTCGTTGCAGCAGGCTGAGGATGTGCTGGGATTGCTGGATCTGCGCGGTCCGGTACAGGTGGCGCAGGTGCGAGATTATAATCATACATACCGCCTGGTGTGTGCGGGCCAGACATTTTATTTGAAGGTACATACAAAGGATTGGTATCCTCAGGATGATGCGGAGACGGGCTATTCGGCACGCCATGAGGCGAGCGCGTGGAAGATTTTGGCCGATCATGGATTAGCAGCCCCTGAAGTAATGCTGGTCGGTGTAGGCCGCTCCAATCCAGTGGGACGGTCGTTTCTGTTGACACGTGAGGTGCAGGGCGAACCACTCCAGCAGCTATTCAAACGCGCGACGCCACAGCAAATACAGGAGATGCTCTATGCGGTCGGCGCCTATCTGCGCCAGATGCACACGATCCATTTTCGCTATCCCGGCTATATCATCGACGATGGACCTGCGGCCCCACCCCACGAGGATCAATGGCAGCACTTCATCTGGTCCCTCACGACACGTCAGCAGGAGACACGCACCTGGATCCAGGCTCACAGCAACGAGCTCTCAGCTCCCCTGCTCACGCAGCTTGAAGCCTGTATCGATGAAATGCCAGAGTATCTCTATTTAGACTATACGAAACCTCGCTTCACGCAGGGAGATTTTAAGGCGGACCAGATCCTGATGCGACAACAGGATACACACTGGCAGGTGGCGGCGGTACTGGATATGGAGGTGGCTTCGGCCGGCGATTGTCTGTCAGATGTGGTGGCTTTCTGTCTGGCAGCGGCCCAGTGTCTAACTACGGAGAGTAACTGGTGGCTGGATCTTTTCGCCGGCTATGGGCATGAGCCTGACTTCAAGGCTTTTATCTTGCGCGCACTGGTTGGCTGGTATCCATATCAAGCCAACATCTGGCCCGGCACGGGAGAGAGCGGCTTCAACCATCTACTACACTCAAACAACTGGTCCGAATTGTTTGCTCATGCTCACCTGACATAAGTACATGAAGCGCCAGGTACCCTGGACGATATGACGTGAGGAGCAGGCCAATCGTACGTCGCGTGAGCGTTATACGCGCTCACGCGGCATACGATCGGCTCGCGTGATGTAATATCCTTATAGAGATGAGAGAATAGAAAAGACGTCGTGATACAGTTTCTGTCCCATATCGTCACCGGAGCAGGAGATATCGGGGCTGATCTGGGTTCCATAGACGATATGGGTGGTTGTCGCAAAGGAGACTGGCTTGATGCAGTTCCTTCTCTCAGTAAGGCTAGTCAGAGGGGTGGCAGAATTGACGTCGTCAAAGAATTTCGACACCGTCACCTCAGAAAGTTGATGGGTGGTTGTTCTATTGCAACGTACGAGAGAAATGGTACCACCTGAACTCACCGTCATCGTGACGGCACAAGTATTTGTTGAACGTGAGATAAGAACAACGAGCGTATCAAAAGGATCGACGGTCTTTCTTGCGGCTACCTCGCTCTGCTGAACATGACGAAATAGAACAGCAGGTGACACGTGGGCCGCGACAGGACTGGTCCACAAGGCTCCAATCATCAAGCAGCAGGCACAGAATATGAAACGTAATGCTAATGTAACCATACGACCTTCCCTTTCCTCCACAAGAGCAGGCTCAGCTACTCTCATTTATAAACTATGATCTGCGAAAAACAACGCGCATCAAATGCAAAGTCTATATACTGGACAGGATATCATAGACATCATGATAAAGGGTCAGGCCAATCGTATCACGCGAACAGGATACATCAGGACTTACTTGCGCGGCAAAGGTAATAACTGTGCTGGTTCCAAAGGATGGGGATTTCACGCATGGATGGGCCGAAGGAAGATTTGATAATGGTGGGGCCGTAATGACATCACTAAATAATTTCGCCACAACTACGGCTGGCGGCTGTTCTACCGCCGTTTTTTCACACCTCAAAACAACCACATCACCATTCGAATTCACTACCAGTGTTACCGCACAGGTATTTGTCGAGTGTGAAACAAAGACGACGATGGATTGTACGCTAGAGTTAATTCCCTTTACGAGAGGCACATCAGAAGAGTGACCAGGTACGTGAGCAGCTAACGTAGAGCCTGGTAAGGGTCCAATCAGTAACGTTCCAATCATGACACAGCACACAAGGAATGTGAGACGTAACATACAAATATACCTCCATTGTCGGGAAATCAGGAATGGCTTTACGCTTCTCATACACAACCATGCGAAAAATAAATCCTTATCCCGCAAAAACCTTTCTACTTTTACAAAACATCTTTCCATTTTTTTCGCTATACAATTATGTTCCATATACAGTATACGAAGATGCCAAAACAATATTTGTATGCTCTAACTGTAGAGTTTATACAAAAACTATAGTAGTGTGAGTGATGGAACACAACGATAAACCAGATGCCATACATTTTTTGCCGAGGCTGGTGGCGCTGGGAGGCGCACTGGCTGTGTTTGACATGGCGGGTCGAGAGAGATAAGCTGAGAATAAAGGATGATGGTTTTGGGTAGGCGTTTATTTGCTGCTGTATGTATCGGAGGTGCGCTGATGAGGGCAACGACATATGAGGAGGCGTTGCGACGTGTGGAGGATTTAACGGTGCGGATCCGCTATCTTGAGGATCAGATGAATGAGTTGCTGGAACGCATGCTGGCGCAAAATTCGTGGTTTCGGGTGATAAAGATCCTGAATCAACGCCAGGCGGTGGTGTCTGCACAGCATGTGTTGCTCAATGAATGGAATCAAGCAATGAACGAACTGGTAGGATTTCTGGAGTTCCCCGAACGTGAACGCATGTATGCGCGCTTCCGTCCGGGTGTCTATTAGCCAATGCTTATATAATGTCCACTGCCTGGAGCAGGGCAGTGGACGATAGTAATACTACTTTGTAAACACAGAAATGGCGAAAACCACGCCTGGCAAGCCAGATGTACTATTACTGCTGGCTGTGCAGAGCTATGATGGCTTGGACCTGGATGTGTCAGCGGCTTGAGCGTCGCTCATGACGGGTTCAGGTTTTCTGGCCTGGCGGATATCACTGAAAAGTAGCAAGACAAAGAGGAGCAGGACGGCGACCGAAATGGCTGCATCGGCAACATTGAATATATAGAATTTGAAGTTGAGTTGTGGGATGCGGAAATAGATAAAGTCGACAACATAACCACCACGGATAAAGCGGTCCATGAGATTGCCGATCGCGCCCCCCAGGATCAGGCCGAAGAGGATTTTATAGATGGCGGGCCCACGGCTAAACCAGCGTATATATAAATAGAGCAGAACGATCAATGCCACGGCGATCAGCACGGTCAGCAGAATCGGATTGCTGAAGAGGCCCATGGCTGAGTTCCAGTTCTGGATATAATACAATGACAGATAATCCCCTACTAGCGGGACAAGCTTCCCACTATCCGGCGGACTCAGGCGCGCAACCACCAGATTTTTTGTCCACTGATCCACAATGATCACAAGGATGGCACAGACAGCGGCCAGCAGGTGAGAAAAAAGTTGATTTTTTGTTTTCATCGATCAATACAGCCATTTCTCTTACTAATAACTACGCCTCTTTTTTATCACAGCTATTCCCGAAAAGCAACCCAACCAATACAACGCCCAGGGCTTTTTCATGTTCCTTTTTGGCGCCTGCGGCGCCGGGTTGGGGGGTGTGGCGCGCGGCTGCAGCCGCGCGCCACACACTCCACACCTGAAATAATGTACATCTGATCGCTTGCGAGTGATTTCCCTGCTATCTCCAGGCGAACATGAAAAAGCCTTGTACAATTCCCACCACCGCGCATAAACGGCTGGAATTCTGCTATGCCTTGACTCTCAAGTCGCTGGAGGGATTATACTTTATTACCGGAACCCAATATCTTGTTGAGAAGTAGTAGATACTATGTCGTAAAACTCAGATCTTTCTGACTGAGAGGAGATTATCATGATAATGCAAGAAGACAAGATCGTTGATATCCCTGCCGAGCGTATCAAGTTCTTTGGTGGCCCGGGAAAAATGCTACTACCATGTCCCGCGACCATCGCGGCGGTCATTATGAGTATAC
Source organism: Dictyobacter alpinus (assembly GCF_003967575.1). NCBI lineage: Bacteria > Bacillati > Chloroflexota > Ktedonobacteria > Ktedonobacterales > Dictyobacteraceae > Dictyobacter > Dictyobacter alpinus. The sequence continues at coordinate 5,158,292 of NZ_BIFT01000001.1, read as the reverse complement.
CGGAACAGCAGTTGATGACGACAAACCAGCTCACAAAGACGCTTACAGCACAATTTGAGGTCGAGGGGACCTGTCCAATTACTACCAAAAACTCGCTCAAGGCGCTGGCGAATGATCCCAACCAGCAGGTCGCTTACTGGCGCGTGATCAAAAGTAGCGGCGGCCTCTTCTCAAGTTTTCCGGGTGGCGTCGATGGTCATGCCGCCCGGCTAGAGCAGGAGGGCTGTACGATCGATACCCATGGGAAGGCACCAAAGGTCAAGGATTTCGGCCAGCGCCTGGCTCGCTTCGCTTGATCTGTGTAAAGGCACATTTAAAAGGCTATAAGAATACAACCTGTCTGAATAATATGTACATACTCTTCAATATATGATACGATACGTGCTACGAATGATGATGTGCATAACTTGAGAAGGGCTGGAATTTTATGGCCTGGCTGCTACTTGATATTGTGATCATTTTTTTGCTGGTCTTTGTGCCTTCTATGCTAGCCAGTCGCGCACGGCGAGAGTCATCTCCACGGTCCACGCCATCTTTGCGGCAAGCTAAAGTAACCAGGCCACGGCAGCCGAAGATATTTCGGGAGCATACGCCACTCATAGCTGATCAACTGCAACAGGGACAGGCGCGACATGGACTGATTGGACAACGAATAGAGCTGGTGCAGACACTGGTACAGCCACAGACGACACTGCTCTACATGCTACGTGCTCGGGCGATCGCGCTCTACCAGGAACAGGAATCCTGCTCCTGGCAGGAGGCAGTGGAGGCAATCACCTACTTTGGCCTGAATACAGAGACCAGCGGACCCGGCCACGCGGATCCGCTGGTGGTCTATTTCCTGCTACAGGCTAATTGCCGCGAGGACGCGATAGCCTACTTCAGCTTCAGCACCGGCTCTCCAGCAGACGTAGCGCGTGAAGTAATCCAACAGATCGAGCAGATGATCGCGGATGGCAAAACCGAACTACTTGAAACAGGTCCGCACGATCCTGATCCACAGGCGCTACGCTTTCTTCTGGAGTCTGGCTATGCCCTGCTCGCCATACGCTACTATCGGCAATGCACCGATGTGAGCTTGCTGGATGCCCTCGCGGCTATCCAGCATCTCCAGGAGCGGTGGGAGCTACCCACGGATCCCCTATAGTGTGGGCACTTCCTCTTGACTATAGGAATTCCAGTAGCTTGCTTAGACACTCTCGAAGTCGGGGATGCGCCGCTTGAAGACGGCGGCAAACCTTTCGGCTTCCAGGGCCTCGCCAATCAGCATACGCGGGTCTCTGCAATAGCGCATAACAAGCACACTAACAAGCTCCCAGCCCTCCAGACCATAGCGGCTAGTAACCGTCTCTACTTCTCCGGCATCCAGACCAACGTGCAAGTATTCCCACTGTTCCATGATAGGCATCTCCTATTCTATTTTACATGCGATAATGCTTTGCATATCCTCCTGTTTTAGTAGACGCAAAAATCTTTTATTTATCACATCGGTTTTGGGAATCTGATGTCAGGAGAGCGGGCTCCGATGCGTAGCAGTTGCCAGGTGGCGCAGGCGTCGGCGCGGGCTCTGGTGCCCTGACCGCTCGGGCGAGGAATATGGTGGCGTTGGCAGACCTGGATCAGGCTGGGCCATTGACAGGGACTGCCCTGGGGGGAGAACTCGGCCTGGTATTCGGTGTAGGCAACCATGGCACAGTGCCAGATATGTTCAGGCATGGTCATATCACGCAGGGCGGCGGTACGCGTCAGGAGTTGCGAGTTATAGAGTGCCCCATAGCTAATGATGGTTTTGTTAAGCAAGACATCATTAAGATCGGACCAGATCTGCGCGAAGGTGAGCAGGTCGTCTATATCGTCGTCCAGGAGGCGGCCCTGATTACTGGAGTAGGGACGAAACATACGCTCGAAGATGACCTCTCCCTGGTGATCAACGACGGCAACGGCGATAGCTTCAGCACGCTGGCCGGTAATCACGATGTCTTCGGTAGCCAGTACTACCCAATCGTTGTGCCACTGGAGGGTGCGGCACCAGCGGGAATAGGCCTGCCGGGTTGGCATGATATATTGTGTCATCATAATTGGTATTGTCCTTCTCATATTTCAGTAAAGTACAGTACAATCAGCACAGCATTACAGGGCCGCGTTTCGTTCGCGGCGCTCGATCTCTTCATAGTAGAGCCCCAGTCGGACCGAGACCAGGATCTGCTCACGTTCATGATCGGACAGGCGGCCGGCCAGCAGGTCCTGCTCATATTGCGCGCTTAAGGGCTGCTGCAGACGGCGCTTCTCATCAACCAGTTGCTGGTCTGTGAAGGTGTACTGATCGATCTGATCGGAAATAGCATGAAGGTCGTTCAAGTTGAGCACTGGCTCCTGGACCTCCTGGCGGCCCCAGAGTTTTTCTTGCTGGGACTGATAACTGCTCTGCTGACCGGGCTGAGAATCATCATCGCCGTAACCGCGCAACACAAAGACACGATCAACGAGTTGGATGACCTCACGTTCAAGTTCAGTGAAGAAGAGCGGCATTCCATTGGGCTTTCCACGGGAATTTTTACAGCGGAAGCGGACACCACGCAGCCGCTCACGTACGGCTAGCAGTATTTCGGCAAAGTAGTAATCAGGGTCAAGCATGGTGTATTCGTCGTCCTGCTGATTGAGCAGGAGCAGGTGGCGGTAGAGCTTGTGGGCACGGGTGAGCGATGAGCGGGGCGCATCATCGCCTAACTCACGGGAGATATAGCGCATGGTGGTCAGGATATTTGAGCCTGGCTGCTCGTCTGTCAGTTGCCAGCTAGCGGCCAGTAAATCATCGATCAACTGACGCTCAGATTTTGCAGTGGCCTCAAGTTCCTCACCCTGTAGTGTGCTCTCCACTACCACGGGCTCTTCGGCTGGAGATTGTGGGAAGAACGCTATGTCTGTCTGTGTCTGTCCACAATTGTCAGAGGGAGAAACGGCATTCGAATTCGAAGTAATATAATTATTATTATAGTTATTATTATAACTCGAGTTCGAGTTACTCGAAGGAAAAAGAGCAGTTGGCTCATCTGCCACTGATGACATTTCTGTCATTGAGCTCAAAACCATGGTTGGCATGGACATTTCTGTCATTGATATGGCTCTATTGTCATTTTTGTCCATGACACAATTGACCGGCTGGCGGAGCTCATTGACAGAAATGCCATCAACACACACTGCGGGCGGGACATATGTGTCATCAGTATATGGGGATATATCGTCAACTGTGTCCGTACTATCCTCAAGGATATGAGGACACGACGTGACCGACCGGTAGCTCTGGTCCGTGGCGACCAGGGCCGCGATCTGCTCAAGGAATGGCGTGCAATCAAACTCGTAAAAGGTTTCGAGGCGACCATAGCAATCGTAACACTTATGCATGAGCAGATGTCCATTCCTGACCATAGCCTCCAGCTTACGCCGGATCTGGCGCTCGGAGAGGCCATAACGGCGCGTAAGTGCCGAGAGTTCCAGGCGGCGCCGAGGCTGCTCATAGTCGCCGGTCAACAAGATGATCCGTACAAAGGAATATTGCCATTCGGTGATACCTGTCTGAGGATACCAGAGTTCAACCTCTAGTGGAATCGGAGTCAGATCAGACTGCGACGAGCCTTGTGGATAGCAGTGATAGCGATTCAGCCCTCCTATGGCAATATCATCGATAGTTTCTACTGACTTAGCGCTCGACACGGTCATGTTCATGATTTATCCTCCTGCTTTTGGACACAAAATGTCCTCTAAATGTCAATAAAAAATGTCTAATTTGGACATAGATGTACCTGCAATTCCGAAAATCCGGAATTGATCCAACATTGCATTGACTGCTTGCATAGCGACTGCTATGCTCTTCAACAGGTGAGAGTGCCGGTAGGGGTTGGGATTTGACAGATCATTTACCCTCTTCCTGGCACAGCCTTTTTTTTATACGGCACTCCGCTCAGTCATATAGGCGGCCATTCACGATTGGGCTTCAAAGGCAACTCCTTTCAATTGTGTGAGCTTCGCTAGCCGCGCTTGAGCGGCGTTCACAATTGCGTTTCAAAGGCAACTCCTTTCAATTGTGTGAGCTTCGCTAGCCGCGCTTGAGCGGCGTTCACAATTGCGTTTCAAAGGCAACTCCTTTCAATTGTGTGAGCTTCGCTAGCCGCGCTTGAGCGGCGTTCACAATTGCGTTTCAAAGGACACACTGACATTCGTCACCGGGGGGGGCACGAAGTAGTTGCGTCTGCGACAGGCAAAACGAATCGCTGAAGAGATTAGTGAGGGTGCATGAGCCGATATACGCTGGCACTGCACACCAAAAATGGACGGCCGGATCGTCCAGAAGACCTTGTGCGGCTGCGGGAATATTGGAAGAGTCAGTGACTGCCAATTGATATAAAAAGCTGAACTGAATTTGGAGTTCTCACCCACACCACCATCCCCAATCAAGCGATTTTCCATTTTATGCCGGTAGCATACCACGCAATTGCAACGTCTGCAATAGTTAAAAGCAAGTATTTTCCTCGTTATATGCGGCTATATTTACTACATATAATTAATTACATACCTATTTATAACCCCCTTGAGCACAAATACGCTTGCGCCGCTTCGCAAAGCAAAAAAAAATGGTAGTGTGACGGTGCAGAAAATTGTCGGCTGAGCCGACAATTTTCTGCACCGTCACACTACAAACCTGATTAATATCCCGGGCATCGACCAGGCCTGAATAGTTACTATCCACTATTTCAAGTGTGTCATGAGCGTGGCAGCAATGCCATTGATTTTTAGCTACAACTATTTTATGATGAAAATCCATAATTACTATTTTACAAATCGGATGTATGATACATTATTTTATGCGATGCCTGTATCTCCATCATCAGAAATGAAACAATAAAGAGAAGATCGCAGAGTAAATACTGCGTATGATAAAGTAAACAAGAAGGAAAGTTCTCGTTCATGTTAAAGATAGCTGGTAATACTGCATTCATTTTAAGAAATTTACACACACACCTCTTACTGATTATGCAAAAAACGCAAAAGCAAAAGAATATATCGTGGCTGCTGCTCTTCATGATAATTCTGGTTGCACTATCAACTCGCTTCTTTCTGATCATAAATACCTGGCCAACGACGAACAGTGATGAAGCAATAATGGGGCTGATGGCCATGCACATTACACAACATGGAGAATGGCCGGCGATGTTTTATGGACAAGGCTATATGGGTGCCATAGAAGCATATATCGCCGCCCCTTTTTTTCAGCTCACAGGACCATCCTTACCAGCTTTACGGATTGGCTTATTATTATTGTTTGGTGCTTTTTTGGTAGCGATATACTATCATACGCGCTTCCTCTATACTAAAAATTTTGCATTATTTATTTGTCTTCTACTTGCTGCCGGTTCAAAAGATATAATTGGACGGCAATTAAAAGCGATTGGTGGCTATCCCGAACTACCACTACTGGCCATGCTGATCTGTATACTGGTAGCACAAATAATCTGGTCCGCTACTGAGACGTCCAGGGAAAGATTCAGCATAAAGCGAATTTTTTTATACTTTTTACTGGGCTTGATAATGGGTCTTGCCATATGGGCCGATCTACTCATCCTCCCATTTATCGCGACAGGGCTGGTGCTCCTGCTCCTCTTTTCTAGAAAAGATCTCTTCTCTCTACCAGGTATAGTTTTACTGGTCGGCCTTTGTGTCGGCATAGCGCCAATGATTATTTATAATGTAACGGCCCCCTTCGATCAAAATATAATCGCCAATATGGCTGGATTTATTAATGCCAGCGATGGCAAAAGTTATTCATTGCTCCAAAAGATCGCCGGTATCTTCTTCGTCAGCATCCCTGGCGCGACTGGTTATCCATATCTCTGTAAGCCAGATGCATTTCCAATCCTGGGAAAATTCAATGCACAGTGCACATTCCTCCAGGCTGGTTGGAGCCTTGGCTACCTTGTTTTATGGACACTGGCAGTATGGCGGGCCGCAAGCAATATTCTGCGCGCAAGAAAACAGCCCTCAGCCGTTGCCCTCCAGTCTCAGTCTCAGTTCCGGCAAAAACAGATCCTTGACTATAGCCGCCTGATGATACTGCTTAGCTGTGGCATCACAGTTGTTCTGTATGCGACCAGTATGTCCGCGGCCGCAGAGCCCCAGATTGCCGCACGCTATCTGGTGTGCCTGCTCCTATCAATTCCAGTTGTCTTATGGCAACTCTGGCCACACACACACACTACACGTACAGTAAAATCCAGCCACATACCCGCTCTACTACGGTCCAGTGCCAGTGTGGGTATTTTGCTACTGATTACAGGTATATTTTTGATTGGTATAGTGGAGACCTTTAGCGATATCACACAGGCACAACACTTTTCCGCGCAACAAACAAAGCTCGTTGAACGTCTACAAACCCTCGGGGTCACCCGCCTCTATACAGAATATTGGACCTGTAATCGCTTGATCTTCCAGAGCCATGAAAAGATTATGTGTAGCATACTGGCAGAAGATTTCAAGCCGGGCATGAATCGCTATCCCCCTTATAGACGCGCCGTGCAAGAGACTGCGAAGCCTGCCTACCTGTTCCTCTATAGATCATCATACGATCTAAAATTCATTCAAGAACAACAGAAAGCGAAGCAGTTACAGAAATACCGTTACATCAAATATGAGGGCTACTCTCTCTATGTTCCTATCTAATGGGCGCACAAGCAAGTTGACAGGAAGACGGTCTATCCACATGGAATGTATTTAACATGAGTTCTTACGCACCAGAATCCATAAGCTGACTAACAAGAAATCAAGCATATTTTTATATTCTCATGCAAAAAACGTCATCAATATTAAGGGAAAGGGGGAAGAAATATGATTGATTTTTTAAAGGAGCAATGGGCGCACATTTTAGTGGTACTCATAATGTTCGGCATTGCCACATTCCTTCTATACACGACCATTGACTTATGGAACTTTCATCAGGGACTACAGAATCCAGGTGCCACCGACACCATCAAGGGCAAGGTCATCCAGGCAGATTTTGTGACTAGCGCTGACAGTAGCGAATGCAAAACCGTAGTCCGCTTTCATACCCGGGCCACAGAGCAAGGCTACAACATCTATTTCAATGACACCGCTGCGGATGAGGCAACATGCCAGCAATATAGAGGGAAAGAACTCAATGTAACCTATCGTCGGGATAATCCCTACAATGCAGAAGTGATAACACCTCGCAGTGATTTGAGCAATTTTTACTTTCCTTTGATTATGGGCATAGTGGGTTTTGTATTCACAAGTCTTTGGGGTGGCACAGAACTCTTCATTATATTGAAAGATGTAATAAATGATTTTAGATATCGGCCATAATAAAACAGAAGTTGATCATGCTTACTGCACCGGATCTTGGTATACAGCAGCAACCAGGTTTACTTCTTGCAGAGTCTATGTTATTCTTTGCCTAAGAAAGATAGATAGATACAACAAAAGGATTTTTTATGCCGCTGTACGATTATATCCCCTATGATGCCACGGCCGCTCAGGCGAACACGCTGGACCTGATGCGGCATGAATGTGTAATGGATAGGTAATCGCTATCCAGACCAGCTGACAAACGAATTTTCCGCATACTTATCCACTTGCGTGTGTTCGCCACAGGGCATTTCTCGTTCGACGAGGGCCTGCGGCTTTTTTTGCGTACACGCCTGTAGCTACTCTGAGAACCAGGGAGATGTCCCGGGGCGCTTTGTGTGCAATCGCGCATATTCAGAAAGGACGTTACAGGTGTCTACCACTACTACTCATTCACCGACTACCCCGTCGGAGCCGAAGTCGCTCTGGCGTAATGTGAACTTTTTGATTTTGTTGTCGGGTCAGGGTATTTCATTGACCGGGACACAGATTACGCAGGTGACGCTGCCACTATTACTGCTCTCATTGACGAACTCGCCGGCGGTTGCTGGCCTGATAACGGCGATCGGTTCATTGTCACTGCTCTTGTTCTGCCTACCAGCCGGGGCTCTGGTGGATCGCTGGAATCGCAAGAAGGTCATGCTGATCTGTGATGCTTTGAGCACGCTGGGACTGGTTAGTCTGGCGCTGGCCCTGCTCTTGAACCATCTTACACTGGTCCATGTGGCGATCGTGGCTTTTTTCAATGAATCGCTAGGCATCTTCTTTAGTCTGGCGGCCACGGCGGCCATGCCGGCGGTGATCGCAAAGAAGCAGATTCCCCAGGCCCTGAGCATCAACGAGACCGTGACCTCGACCGCTGGAACCGTGGGTCCAACGTTGGGTCCGTTACTCTTTAGTCTGGGGCGGGCGGTCCCCTATCTCGCGGACGCGCTCTCGACGGCGCTCTCAGTGATGTCGCTACTGTTTATCCGCGCCCAGTTTCAGGAGGAACGTAGCGGCCAGCCGCCCGGCGCGCTCTGGCACGATATACGCGAAGGCATGCTCTGGCTCTGGCAGCACAAACTGATCCGCTTCCTGGCCCTGACCACCTTTGGCCTGATGGCCCCATGCTCTGGATATCTCCTGATCATCGCCGTCATGGCCCGCGAGGTCCATGCCAGTGAGGCCGCCCTCGGCCTTATCCTGGGTAGCGGCGGCATCGGCAGTATTATTGGTGCCTTGCTAGCAGGACCACTATACCGCCGCTTCGGCCTGACGCGTATGATCGTCGGCTCGGTCTGGATCTGGGCCCTTAGCTGGCTGCTCTTCGCCTTCGCGCACGATCCCATCATGCTCGGCGTAGCCAATGCCGGAGGCTTCGTAATCGTGCCCATCTATATGGTCCAGCAGCTCAGTGTACGCACGGCCCTGACCCCCGACCACCTGCGTGGCCGCATCAACGCCGTCTTCCGCCTGATCGCCTTTGGCAGCCAGCCAATCGGACTCGCCATCAACGGCCTGCTCCTGCAATATGTCGGACCCTACTATACCGTCGCCATCCTGTTTGTACCACAAATCATCCTGGCCATCGGTATCCTCTTCAAAATCAAATTCCTACGCCAGATGGAAACCATGATCAACGCCTGACCCGAGACGTGTGAAGCCGGCCGAGCGTACGTCGAGTAGCGCCACACGCAAGTCCGCACTGCTGCTTTGACGCGGGTCAACGGGTCAGAACGACGCGCAGTGCTGTGGCGCCTACACGAATCACGGTGGATGTTACCTGATCATGTTGGAACGTGCGCGAAGGCAATATCCCATTATTGTCGTCCCTTGACGAGCAAGATCACTCACCATGACCATGATCGCCCACCACAACGCTCCGGAGCAGGCAAGGTTGAAGAACCATGATTCGTGTAGGCGCCACAGGCATGCGATGCTTTCTGAACACGTATCGCTGTTAATCATGCCGCATGCCGGCCTTGCGTGTGGCGCCCAATCGACGTACGTAACGCTGGCTTATGACGCTTTCCCCAGCATACACGACGCTGGCTGGTGCAACACGTGGTATCATTCACAGCAGCGATTTTCTGGGTTCCCAGACATGGATGGTTTTCGCTTGGTCGGCACTAGCGATGCGTGTACTGTCAGGGGACCAGGTTATGGAGTTAACCCTATCTTGATGTTCGGAGTAGGTACAATAATGCGCGCCGCTGCTGACATCACGTATACGTACAAGGTGGATACCAGGCAGCCAGAAGGGTGAGATGGCGGTAGCGATCCACTTACCATTGGGGGACCAGGCAATCGGTTTGTCCAGTCCAACTTCGGGCCAGTTATTAACAGCAATGCCGGTCGAGGCATCCAGTATCAGCACAGAATTTTGCTGGAGGTAGGCAATGTGTTTACTATCCGGTGACCACGCGATCGCATCAGTGTTTTTATCACAATTGATGCGAAAGTTACTCACCCCTGTCTTTGCGTTCCAGATCCGCACACTGAGATCATTGCTGGCAGTCGCAATAAGCTTATTATCCGGCGACCAGGCCACGGCACTAATAGTATCCGTATGTCCATAAAAATTACTGGGATATTTATCAGACACAACATTCCAGATCCACACGGTGGGGGTTTCATTTGCGTTATCCCAGTAACCTAAAGCAATTAGCTGACTATCCGCTGACCACGCAATAGGAATAGAGGCATTATCAGACGATAGGGGGAACAAATTGAAGTTGGAATTGATGCCATCGGATGTCTGCCATACCTTTACAGTACAATCCGTAGCAGATGACGCTATATATCGACCATCTGGCGACCACACTAGTTTTCCAACACTGACATGAGAATTAGCCTCAGTAGCAGGTTCATAAGTATGAATATCAGTATGCCCATAATAAATATAGTCAAGGGAGCCATCGGCCGTCTTCCACATATGAATGGTGTTATCATCACTCCCTGACGCGATACGCTTGCCATCCGGTGACCAACCTACGGTATTGACGGCCCCCGTATGTCCACGATAAATATACTGAGGATGTAACGTGTTCGTCCACCACAGGCTGCTGCCAGTGACATATATACCGGCAGCCGCGGCTGCGCCCCCGATTAAGAGGTCCCGCCGCGAGATGCTGCGGCGGCCTGGGGAAGCAGGTGGCGGCGAACTGGATGGCATCTGCAGTCCTTGCTGCTGTTGTCCAGACATCAACTATGCGCTCCTCATAATAAATCATATTCAATAATATAAAGTTTAAAAGATTATGTATCTCTCTCTCTATACATACGCCATTTGTTATGCATTTATCTCCCAGACATGGACCAATCTATCGAGATCGGATGATGCGATACGCTTACTATCAGGGGACCAGGCGATAGCATTGAGTCGTGTTTGATGGCCGGAATAACTGTAAATATGCGCGCCGGTTGTGGCATCCCACACGTACACAACTGGCAGGTCAAACATTGAGGTTCTGGCCGCGACGGCAATATACTTGCCATCCAGCGACCAGACTGGCTTGACGAGCGTATCAATAGTATGAAACCGGTCTGCTTGCAAGGACTGGACGATCTTACCGGTTGCAATATCCTGGATCCGCAGGCCCGGACCAGACCCATGGAAGTAGGCGATACGCTTGCTATCGGCTGACCAGAGCACATCAATGGTAGAAGAGTCAACATCTGTTTTAAAAAAAAGGTCACCTGAGATGGGATCCCATACCTGTATGGTATGGTCCTCACTGCCGGACGCGATCAGTTTCCCATCTGGGGACCAGGCCACGGCACTGAGAGCTTGCGTATGCCCACTATACATTAGCGGGGATTGGCCAGTCAGGGCATTCCATACCCTTACAGACGGTGTCAATCCGTCTAGATAATCCCAGTAGCCAGAAGCGATAAACTGGCTGTCCGGCGCCCATGTAATTGGGACGACATGCTCATTAAGGCCCCAAGAATCAGGGCGATATGTATGGATATCGGCTCCATTGGCTGCATTCCATACCTGGACCCTTTCATTCGTAGTGGATGATGCGAGATACTTGCCATTCGGGGACCATATAACGCTTTTGACGCTACCTGCACGCATATATTCCACCGGTTTCGCCCAATGCGTGTAGGCTAACGTACCATTGGCAGCATCCCACACCCGAACCTCATTGCTACGACCTGAAGCGATACGCTTGCCATCTGCTGACCAGGCCAGCGCGTTGACGCCATCGGCCGTTTGCTGCAGACCAGGAGTAAACACGGTATAGCCACGATAGATGTACAGAGAACGGGGCCTTGTCGCCCACCAGAGGCCGCTACCAGCAATATACGCTCCTCCAAGTGTCGCCAATCCTCCGAACAGGACGTTCCGGCGCGAAAACTTGCGGCGACCGGGCCCACTATTTTGGGCTGAAATAGGCGGTGAACTGGATGGCATCGGCTGTTCCTGCTGCTGTTGTCCAGGCATCGAACAATTCCTCCTCTTAAAGAACTGCCTGTCAATGGATCAATTTCTTCTGTACTAGCATAGAGGATAGAGATCAGACAGGTCAAGCCTGAAGAGTTCCAAGGGCAGATTTGCTTTTAGCGGCTGAATTGAATATACTCATACTGTTTTGATATACATATAGGAGGTAGATTGTTTTTATGGCCCTTGCAACCTGGTGGCGCACCGATCTTTTGCCCGCGCTTGCACCCCTGCCGACGTTTTCTGTACAGCTCTCAGATGACCGGGAACTCATTGCGCGCCTTGCCCATTGTTCTCCACGGATTATAGACGCGCGCTTCGAGGCCGGAGACCGCCTCTACCTTGCATTTATGGATGAAAAGCCGGCCGCTTACGGCTGGGTAACGACGCACAAAGGATATATTACCGATCTCCGTCTGACCTTCGCCTTGCCTGCCCACAATAGTTATCTCTATGATTTTCTAACCCTGCCCGAGTGGCGTGGACACGGCATCTACCCACGACTCCTGCAAGCCATCATTCGGCAAGAAGAGTCCTGTGAGCGCTTCTGGATTGGCTATAGGCCGGGCAACGAGGCATCCGCACGCGGCATGAGCAAAGCCGGTTTTCAGATCATCTGTGATCTCGTCGTCACCCAGAGTCGTGCCAGCGGCCTGATCCTCTTCGAGCAGAGCGAACACGCCCTTGCCAGTTCCGGGGTATTCCAACTTCCAATAGTGGCTACAGAATCCTCATCCCGCTAGAAAAGTGCCAATTTCAAGATCACGCATCGGGGCAAGTCCCTCTTCGGAATCCCAGTAGCCGGAGGCAATGCGTTTACTATCGGGCGACCATGAAATCGGGACATCAAGGCCGACATCCGAATTTATTGGCTGATAACGATAAATATGCTCGCCGGTAACGGCATCCCACACCTGGACCGTGTTATCAGCGCTCCCAGACGCGATGCGCGTCCCATCAGGTGACCAGGAAATCGCATTGACGGGAGCCGTATGCCCACTATAGATCTGCGCCTGTGGCGAGATCGACCACCACAGACCACTACCGCCGACATACGCACCTCCCAGCGCGACCACGCCACCGATCACGAAGTTACGCCGCGAAAACACACTGCGGCGCGGCGCAGTTGATGCTACACCAGATCGTACTTGCTGTCCCTGCGGACGACGTTGAGGCATTCCGGGTATTCTCCTCATGCATAAATTTCATATTACCCTATATAATGTAAAGGAATAAACACACCCAGGTCAAGCTCAAAGGGCATCCGAAGCGGATTTGCTCCCATAACAACACCAACAGTAGCGGCAGGGCTCGTCCCTGCGACCGGCCCAACGTACGATCAAGTCCAGGCCAAAAGCTACCCTGCCAACCGAAAACGCGTGTTTTAGCGGCATAGATTACGTGTACCGGCAGCAGGGGCAAGCCCTGCCGTTACGGTGCGCTATTCGTTGGCGACAGTGGTTGGCGCGACATAGCTGATGGTGGCCAGATAGCGCTGGAGGGGCTCGACGGTGATGGGCTGGCTGCGCAGGCAGATGTAGCCGTCGGGCCGAATCAGGATCAGGCCTTCGTCGGAGATGCCGTAGCGGGCGGCCAGGACACCTTCTGGATCATAATATGCTTGCTTGCTCTTGCTATGTGGCTGGCTACGCAGGATCGGATAGACGTCCAGCCAGTCCTGCCACTCGCTGAGTGTGCTCTGCAATTTGTGCCTGGCCGTCTGGTTATCCTGATGCAAAAAGATCAACAGGACATGACGTGTCCCATTTAACAGAGCATAGAGACTCCCCGGTTTCTTGGCAGTCCCGATGGTAACAGGACCATCAGGGGCACGGTCACCGGATTTGAGCAGGGTTTGGAGCGGCTTGACCTTTTCCTCACGATACTCGCTGGCCAGTGGACTATGGCGATAGGAGACGCTGAGCTCTGCAGCGGTGGCGGTAAAGGTGGCCTGGATCTTCTTCATCTGGGTGAGTCGGGGCGCGATCGCGTCTCGGGTCGCGGTAATCAGCGGCTGTTGCAGCAGGGCCAGATTGGTCAGGCGGCCAGTTGCCACCAGGAGTTGACGGCCAACGGCCGATCTTTCACTGGCATAGCTATCAAGCAGGGTAGATGGTGATTTCCCCTGGACGATCAAAGCCAGTTTCCAACCCAGATTAAAGGCGTCCTGAATACCGGTATTCATGCCTTGCGCACCAATGGGAGAATGGATGTGCGCGGCATCGCCGACCAGCGCCACACGTTGCCAGACATAGCGATCAACCTTGCGTTGATTGACCTGATAGCGTGCCAACCAGGTTGGATCACTGGCACGCGCGCCCTGCGGACCACAGGAGTCGATAGCATGCTGAATTTCGGCCAGCGTGATATCTCCGGTTGGCGCATCCTCTGGCTTATAAGCGATAATAAAACGGTGTTGTCCATCCGGCATCGGAAAGTAGGCGATAAAGTTGCCATGATTCAGGCGCGCAAAGGCCTGGTTGCCGGGTATATCCCAGTGCATACGCACATTGCCGGTCGCAAAGCTCTGCTCAAAGGTCTTGCCCACAAACGTAGCACCCACCAGATGGCGAACCGAGCTATGGGCACCATCGCAACCAATCAGCCAACGCGTCCAGACACGTTCCTCGACACCATCGGCCCCGCGCAACAGCACCTCAACGCCATCAGTATATTGCTGTAGACTCACCAGTTCAACACCACGCTCAATCTTACCTCCCAGATCCTCCACATGCTGCGCCAGCACAGACTCGACCGCGGGTTGTGGAACCATCAGTACATAAGGATAGGCACTCTCAACGTGACGTGAAAAATCAAAGGAGGCCAGTTGACGACCTTCACTATAGATACTAAAGGCCGGCACCTTCACCCCTTGCGTCACCAATTCGCCCGCGACCCCCGAAGGCGTCAAGAGCTCCAATGTCCGCGCCATCACCCCCAGCGCCTTCGTATTCTGGGCCGGCAGACTATTCTTATCGATCAAACGAGGCTGGATACCGCGCCGCAACAACTCATGGGCCAGCGTCAAGCCAACCGGGCCGGCCCCCACAATCAAAACATCGCTCCGTGACTGAATATCAGAAGACATCATCGGTTGCTCATTTGTAAACACTGTTATCAAGCTCCTTCCAGCAAATCCATCCAAACGTTAGTGTGGCAAGACAGCACGCATGATCACCTCAACAACGGCATCGGCGCGCTCCAACAACTCAGGCTGAGCCGGCTGGCCCACAAAAAACACATCCAGCAAAGCATAGGTCAGCAAGCCACCCAGCAGCGCATGGCTCACAGCATCTTTATCGACCTCATCCACCACCTGCTGCTCCCGCGCCTGCTGCAATAGTAGCGTCATAATCGACAAGCCACGCTGCGGCACCGCATCCTTAAACAAGCGACCAAGATGTGGGAAACGCGGAGACTCGGCCATAATAATGCGTAGCAGGGCCAGATATTCTGGCTGGACCATCACCGACAAGATTTCACGTGCCACTATCGTCAGTCCCAGCCGTAGAGAAGGCGCATCGCGCGGCACCGGCAGATCCGCCAGTACCGCCGCCGGCCGTGCCTGCTCCAACGTCATATGCTCCAACACATCCACAAACAACGCCTCCTTATTCGCATAATGGCGATACAACGTCTCCTTCGAAGCCACCCCCGCCTCCGCCATAATCGCATCCGTACTCGTCCCCATAAAACCAGACTCCAAAAAGAGCCGCTGCGCCGCCGCCCGAATCTGCTCCCGCGTCCTCTGTGAACGCGCACTCACCTTCTTATCCATCCAACTTATCTCCGTATCGTACTTTACGGTACGATTATAAAACATCCCGCCACCAAAAGCAAGAGCAACAAATCCAATCACCCCCTGCGGCCAATACTCCTGGAGTAACGGCAGGGCTTGCCCCTGCTGCCTGTTCACGTAATAAATATCCCTCAAACACGTATCCGTGTTAAGGCAAGCACAGCCATGCACGTCCAGCCTCTGGATTGAACATTGTCGTACGTTGAACTGGTCGCAGGGACGAGCCCTGCCGCTACTCTGGGGAGCGTCCTGGCATAGAAAAACTGAACAATTGATTATTTATATTGATTTATCTATGTTACACTCTTTTTATAATCTACAAGACATTTTATACACAGCAAAATAAAGCATAAGTTATTGATAGTATGTTATACTTTTCGATAAGCAAGCATCTAAACAGTGGGTACTTTCATGACAGATACAATAATAGCCGTTTGTTGTATCACTACATTGAAGAAACAGTGTTGTTTTCAATCCGCTACGAGTTTACAGATCTTTGCTGATCTGCATGGCTCAAGGCACAATGTAAGGAGCCCAACATGAGTATTCAGCGTTGGTTGCGTAAACCACCCGCTATTTTGCTACTCTTATTTTTGCTCTCAATGGCCCTGGGGGCCTGTGGAGAGAAGACAGGTGGCCCGAAGGAGATTGTCTACTGGACCAGCGTTACCGATACGCTCGACATGCAGGCCCAGCATGATATCGCGGATGCCTTCAATAAGGCTAATCCTGATCTCCATGTGCGGGTCGTGCCTGAACCTTCGACGGGAACAGGCGATTCGACGTCATTGATTACGTCGGTACGTGGTGGGGTGGGACCGGATGTCTACTTGATTGATCGCTTCACGGTCGGTCAACAGGCTGCCCTCGGACTTTTAACGGACTTGCAGCCCTATGTCAGTAAAGACAACCCCAATCTCTCCAAGGAGTATCTCCCCTTTGCCTGGTCCGAGGCGCTGCTCGGTGGTCATCCCTATGCGGTTCCGATGGATACCGATGCGCGGGTACTTTACTATAATAAGAAGGTGCTACGCGACGCGGGCATTGATATGTCTGTGCTGGATCCTAAGAATGGTCCGATCACGATGAGCAAGTTGAAGGAGCTTGCCTTTAAGGTCAATCATAAGGATGCTCAGGGCAACTATGATCGCGTGGGCTTTATTCCCTGGTTTGGTCAGGCCTTCCATACGACCTGGGCACTGGACTATGGGGCGCAGTTCTTCAATAATAGCAGTTGCCAGTTGACGGCGCTTGAACCTGCTATGCTGAACACTTTCAATATGTATCATGAGTGGTCGCAGGCCCTGGATTATCAGAAGATCAGTACCTTTACGGCCACGTATCAGCCCGCCAATGCCCTGCCCTCACAGAATCCTTTCTATACCAATCATCTGGCCTTCAAAATCGATGGCGACTGGGATCTCTCCAGTAGCAAGCAGTATGCGCCAAATCTGGAGTATGGCGTGACGTATATGCCGGTTCCAGATGATCGTACGACTCCCTTTACGTGGTCGGGCGGCTTTGCGCTGACGATTCCGACGGGCGCCCAGAATGCCGATGGCGGCTATCGCTTCTTGCGCTACATGTCTGGACCCGACGGTCAGCGCATCTATACGAAAGAGACCAGCCACCTGCCAACCTGGAAGTCTTTATTGGATGAGAAGCAACTCTTTGATCCTGGTCATGCCTTCTTTGCGAAGACCCTGGATTACTCGGTCAGTCGCCCACCATTGCCGGTTGGTGGTCAGATTAGCGATGAACTCAGTTCGGTCCAGGATAAAGTTGACTTCAATACCGCGACCCCCAAAGAGGCATTACAGGAATACTACAAGCGCGTCCAGCCACAGATGGACCAGTATTGTCCATTTAAACTGGAAGGCTGGAGTAATCCCTATAAATAAACTGACTTGCTTATAGAGTTTACCCACATATGACTGCTGTGCTTGCTTTATCAGTAGACAATGATGTTGTAATGCTGAAGGTGCACCGACAGACCCGGCACCTTTCCATGTAAGGAGACAGTGTTGTGATAGCAGTAAAGTCTGACCAAAAGACAGCGCCCAGACTCACGCGGCGCGAACGAACAAACCTGACCAAAGGGCTCCTCTTTATCAGTCCCTGGATCATTGGATTGATAATCTTCACAGTGTATCCGATGATCTATTCAATCGTGCTCAGTTTTACACGCTACTCGGGCTTCAAGGATCCGGCCTGGCTGGGCGTCCAGAACTATACCCGTCTGTTTGGAGATAGCCTCTTCTGGCTCTCGCTGAGCAATACGCTGTATTACGTCCTCTGGGCTGTTCCCGTGGGCATTGTGGTCGCGATCTTGCTAGCCATCGCCATGAACCGCGATGTGCGCGAGGTCAGCGTCTATCGCGCGATCCTCTATCTACCCTCAATCCTGCCGGCATTTGCCATGGCCTTTATCTTTATCGTACTGGTTAATCCCCAGTATGGTATAGTCAACTATATATTCTCGCTGTTCGGAGCCCCCACCCAGGACTACCTGAGCGATCCAACAGGCGCCAAGAATGTGATTATTGCGCTGGCCCAGTTGGGGGCCGGCAACGCAGCCCTGATCTTTCTGGCAGGACTACGCGGCATACCGGATACACTGTATGACGCGGCCAGAATCGATGGCGCAGGCGTGATGAGACGCTTCTTCTCGATCACGCTGCCACTGCTATCCCCGATTATCCTCTTCAATCTGATTACCGCCCTCAGTGGTGGTCTGCAGATTTTCCAGCAAGCCTATATCATGACCAAAGGTGGACCAAACAACGGCACATTGTTCTACATGCTTTACCTGTATCGTAACGCCTTCGCCTACGCCCAACTCGGCTATGCCTGCGCCCTCTCGCTGGTCCTCTTCATCATCGGCCTGGCCCTGGCTGGCGTCCTTTTTACCGTCTCACAACGCTTTGTGAACTACGAACTGGTAGGCTAAACATACCTTTGGGAGGAGATCAAGATGACAACTCAAGTTATGGACAAGAAGGTCGTCGAGACCGAAGAGATGGTACGCTATCGCCGCCGCGCCACGCTACAAAAATTTATGCAGACGGCCGGTCCACGCGTTTTCCTGATCATCATGTGCCTTATCTACATCGTGCCATTTTATTGGATGCTGAGTACGGCGCTCAAATCAAACACCGAGCTCGCGGAATTCCCGCCCAGCCTGTTCCCCAAGTCCCTACACTTCGAAAACTTCGCAACCGCGGTCAACACGATTCCCTTTGGCCTCTACTTTAGCAATACCCTGCTCATCACCATTCTGACCATCATCGGATCCGTACTCGCCAATCTGGTCGTGGCCTATGGCTTTGCCTGCATCGAATGGCCGGGACGCGACAAGGTCTTCTACATCGTGCTCGCCACCATGTTCATCCCCTTCCCCATCGCCATCGTGCCCCAATTCGACCTGTTTGCCCGCCTGCACTGGATCAATACCATCCTGCCGCTGGTCGTCCCCCACTTCTTCGCGGGAGCCTTCTTCATCTTCATGCTACGCCAGTTTCTGCTCCAGATCCCCAAAGAACTGATCGAAGCATCCAGAATGGACGGAGCCACCGAACTCCAGATCATGTGGAGCGTCGTCCTCCCGCTCTCGCGGCCCGCGCTGGCCGCCGTCGCCCTCTTCTCAGGTATCAGCGCCTGGAACGACTTCATGGGACCCCTGATCTACCTCCAGGACGACCTCAAGCGCACCCTGGCCGTTGGACTCCAGGTGTTCCGCTCGACCCACGACATCCAATTCAACCTGCTTATGGCCGCCTCCCTGCTCACCGTGCTCCCGCTGATCATCCTCTTCCTCTTCAGCCAGAGCTTCTTCATCAAAGGCGTCACCGTCGGCAGCATCAAGTAAATACAGTAACGGCAGCCCTGGTGGCTGCGCGCGTGCCCTCACGTGCGCAGCCACTTTATTATTTTTCTATAGCGAGGCGGATACCGAGGGCAATGAAGATGCCACCGGTAATATAGTCGAGCCAGCGTTTGGCACGTAGGTAGGCCCGGCTGATGGCTCCGAGGGAAAAGATGCAGGCAACGATACAGAACCAGCTGATAGCAATGACGAGCATCAATATAGCACTCGTAATCAGGACCCAGAGGGGTGGATTGGCAGGCAAGATGACGATAAATAGACTGCTAAAGAAGGCGACCGCCTTTGGATTGCTGATATTGGTGATAAATCCTACCCGCCAGGCGGAGAAACCGGGTGCAGGAGCAAGTTGCTGGGACGATGATACGCTGGCCGGGCGATGCGCGTGCAGGATCGTCTTGATGCCAAGATAGACGAGATAGCACGCGCCAATCGTCCTGATAATCTCAACCAGCCAGCTCATGCGCACAAGTAGCGCTCCTAATCCAACGATACTGCCAACGATCCAGATGGAGATGGCACTGGTCACGCCCAGCGCGACAAGCATGCCATCGCGCCGGGAACGTGTGGTCGCATATTGGACGATGGCGGCAAAGTCTGGACCTGGACTCATAACGGCAAGCAACCAGACGCCCGCGAGCGCGATCAGACTGGGTACATATGACATAGATTCATTCCTCTCGTTCCTGATGATTTTACTTATTGTATCATAGGAAAATCAACCTGTATCCAGCCCGATCGTCGCCCTATAAAGCGATCAGGTTCGCCGCTATTGCACTGCTGCATTGATCGGGGCCAGCACCCTTCTTCCCAAGAGTAAGAGGCCAATAAAACCCACACCCCATAGCACCAGGGCGGCCCCAAAGCCGAGTACAACCCACTGGAGATTGATCTGGTAAGTACCCAGTTGCGCATGCGCAGGTAGTACGAACAATGCGAGCAGACCAAGCACACAGAGTATTGCGCCAACCAGATAGTAGGACTTCATGTGAAAGAGAGGGGCCAGCGGGAAGAAATGCAGACCAACAATGATCGCCATAATAGGAAAGAATAAGTCAAAGCGATGAAGCACTGCATTGCAGATAATACTCGCCATAAAAATCAATATCCCCTCAGCAGCAAAGATAATCATAAACCACATATTCATCCGCTTGCCGCGCTGCTCGTTCGCTTCTGTCGTCTGTTCAGGTAAACTCCGTGCCGAACGGATCAAGGAGAACGCACCGGCAAGCAATCCTAGCGCGATCAACACAACCAGGACCCATGGCCAGATGCCACCCCATCCCTGCAGGCCTCCAATCCCGATAGCGGCCCACAATGTAGAAAAAATCGCCATAAAAATCATGCCAGAAGAAATACCACGTATCGCAGAGCGAGGAATAGCTGCTGTTGTCTGAGCCATAGAAGCATTGATTCCTTTCAACAAATTCCTAATAAATGCAAAATGCACCAGGAATGGTGTTTCTATTAGATATAGTTTTTCTAATACAGACAATAGAATAGTCGTTCCATCATATAAAACTTTCCTCATTTAGTCAATTGATTGATCAAGCAATATTTAGCCATCGATCATTCTACTCTTACTTCTCACACAATCTGCTAAAATAGCATAAATATATATACATAGAGCACAGGAAAAGTTATCCGTAGAGAAAGCAACAGGAGAAGAAAAAACTATGTTCTTTCACTTTCAGCTTCACCCCATTGCGGAAATCAAACCGTGGGGTGGAAAAGAAGAACCGGTATTACATTGGTTCGGGCTCTCAGATGGTTGGTATTGGTTTCAAATTGGTGAGACAGAGATATTCCGCTATAGCAAACCTTTCTTAGCGGCCTACCCGCCTATACCACATCCTCCACGACCATATATAGACTACTATGTCGTGCGTTTATGGGAAGATATCCTGGAGATTGTGCCCGACATCATCGATCCGCTCCCAGCGCCATTGCTACAGCGCATGGAATCCATCGACCAGTGGCTCAACTGGTGCAAAAAAGCGGAAAAGTGGCGGGAAGACGCACGAGAAATGTGTAGTGAAGAGGAGAGCGACGCCAGGGGTGAACTTCTATCCACTGCCCTTGAGTGGTGGTGGAGACGCCACCTCTATACAGGTCCCTTCATCATTACTCCAGGGATGCACTTTTGGAGTGATGGCCAGATAGTCCACTGCCTATGGGACACGCGGCAGGCACAATTCGCAGACGATCAATTCATCTGGGAAGCTATCTATGGTACAAAAGCCATACCTGTAACCACATTTATGGAGGCCGTCACCTCCTTCAACGAGCGCTTCATCGCTGCAATGGCCGAGCGCGTCAACACGGTCCTTACCAACTGGTCTCGTCCAGAGATCACCATAGATTTTGCCCATCTGGCCCGTGAGCATGTTCAGCGCTCAGAACACTTTGCCAGCCGCATGGCCGAGGTTCCAACCAGGGCAAGAACAGCAACAGCGTGGGAACAGTGCTTAGAAGCTATCAAAGTTATTGAAAATGATACCGCTTTTCAACAAGAATGATGAGGTGAAAGCAAGAGCTTCAGGGTGCCATTCATTTTTTGCAACGGTATACGTCCCATGGAAAAGACCACGTAGTTACGACCCTGAGCGGTCGTAACTACGTGGGCTTGCTCGTGATGAGGGAAGGAATCGCTGGGGTATGTATGGGGTTTCTTCTCATGGTTGCGCTTGCAAAATAATGCATGCCACCCGCTCTTTCCTGCACGGTTGACAAGCCCGGGCCTTCTGTTTACAATATTGGTAGGCGGCTCATAAGATGTTACCTCATGGGGAACATGAGATTTGTATCCCCAAAAGAGTCTTGTAGGAGCCGCCACCAGCATATATTTATCCCCACTCAACCTTCTCCCTGTAGGACTCTCCGCGTTTCACACTACCTGTCTGTTCATGGATGCGCTTCAACACGATTACGGGTTTAAGAGATATTTCTGACGTGGGCGGTTTGCAGGAGCAAGACCTGCTGCTACGAGCGCTGCTTCCACCATGTCCAGCTACATGCGATGGCCAGGAGGCTGAGGAGGGCGCCGATGAGCAGGGCGGTAGGGGCACCGGAGGTTTGGGAGAGCCAGCCCATGAGGAGATAGCCCAGGGGGAGGCTGCCGTCGAAGAGCAGGACCTGGACTCCGGTGACGCGTCCGTTGAGGTGGTCGGGGGTGATGGTTTGTAAGGTGGACATGGACTGCATGGCGAAGAGTTCTTCGCTGAAGCCAATGCTGGCAATGAGGAGCAGGGAGAGCAGGTAGATGTTTGAGTAGGAGAAGATAATCTCCAGTAGACTGAAGATGAGCATGATCAGCATAACGCCGCGTATCGTTGAGCGTCGGTTGCTCCAGGCCAGCCAGATAGCGGCGAGGAGGGCGCCAATGCCGGTGGCGGCTGATAAGAAGCCGAAACCACGGGCACCTGTATGCAGCAGGTTGGTAGCGATAGGTAACAACAGAACGCCAAAGTTCGAGCCAAAGAGCAGGACCAGTCCGACGGCCATGGTGAGCATCAGGATTTCCGGTGTGTGCCGAACGTAGGCTAGTCCCTGGCATAGACTATTCCAGGTGCTTTGTTGGTCGGCCCCGCTTTTATCCTGGGACACCGAAACATGTAATTCATGGCTCCTGATCAAGCTCAGGCTGACAATGATCGGCAGAAAACTGAGGGCGTTAAGCAAAAAAAGCACGGTGACATCGGTGGCGGCGATGATCAGTCCTCCCAGCGCCGGACCGACGATGCGTGCCAGACTGGAAAAAGAAGAGTTCAGGGCATAGGCGTTGGGCAGATCTTCACGGCCAACCATCTCGATGATAAATGAGCGACTGACCGGCTTGCCCAGGCTATTGGTGAGTCCTGATAACAGGACCAGCAGATAGAGCTGCCAGAGTTGGAGCATGCCGGTAACGATGAGTATCCAGAGGAGTAAAGACTGGCCCATGGCCGCGTATTGGGTGAAAAGCAGGATGCGCCGTTTAG
Organism: Dictyobacter alpinus; assembly: GCF_003967575.1. NCBI lineage: Bacteria > Bacillati > Chloroflexota > Ktedonobacteria > Ktedonobacterales > Dictyobacteraceae > Dictyobacter > Dictyobacter alpinus. The sequence continues at coordinate 5,134,782 of NZ_BIFT01000001.1, read as the reverse complement.
GCCAGCGGTCAGCAAAGACACCACCAAAAATCGAGAAAAACAGGATCGGTAGGGCCTGGAGCGCTCCTACCAGGCCGATCTGCCAGGCGCTATGGGTTAGTTCCCACACCAGCCAGCTCTGCCCAATGCTTTGCATCATCGCGCCCAATAGCGAGATAATCTGGCCGGACCAGAATAGCCTGAAATTACGTTGCCGTAACGAGATAAATGCCCGCCGCCAACCAATTCTCACCACAATTGTTTCCCATACCTCTCTATACTATATTGAAGTATCTGCGATCTGTTTTGCATTCTAAGTTTAATCGTCAGTATATAGGAGGCATAGACAAAAAACACCGTCCCAAAGCACGATGTCCTGCACTTGACAAAAATGCTATAATTAAAATGAGAAATAAGGGTTCTAGCTATCAAAAATGCGCATGATTTTCTACTATTTATAAAACTCATATCAATATTTTATACTACTTGCATAAATGCTACTTTTTGTGTATCGTCTACTGAGTAGTTATATCCAACGATCCGACCGCTAGAAAATCCCAGAGGAATTTTACCTATGATGCAACAGCCTCCAGATGGAATGCCCGCCACATCTATCGAGACCAGCGAGCAGTTCTCTCGCGAGGTTACCGGTCACGAGTCAGGCAAAAACCTCATGAGCCTGCTGGATACATTGGGCGCGGCCGTCTCGACCATTGATAGGCAGTGGCGCTACACCTATGTGAATCCCCTGGCGGCTGCGCTGCTTGGACGACCACAGCAGGCCTTGCTCGGACAATTGGTATGGGATCTCCTTCCAGAGACGATCGCAGACTGCTTTGCTACCGAGGCGCGTCTCGCCAGCCAGGAAAACACAGTCAGGCAGTTTGAAGGCTGGTACCCGGCCCTGAATTGTTGGTTTGAGAGCCGCATCTATCCCTCACCGGCCGGCATCTTGGTTGTTTCCCAGGATATCAGCGCACAAAAAAAGAACGAACTCAGTGCAACCTTCTTAGCCGATGTGGAGGAACAGTTCAGTCCCCTCTCACCTTCACAGAATATCCTCCAGTCTGCTCAGTGGCTTGAACATGCCCAGGCCAGAGAGAGTGAGGCGCGCTTCCGCACGCTGGCTGATAATATTTCCCAGTTAGCCTGGATGGCCGATCAGAGCGGCTGGATCTTCTGGTACAATCAGCGCTGGTATGACTATACCGGCACCACTTTGCAAGAGATGCAGGGCTGGGGCTGGCAGAAAGTGCATCATCCTGATCATGTACAGCGGGTCAGAGAGAAATTTCGTCACTATTTGGCCATAGGAGAAATCTGGGAAGATACCTTCCCGCTCCGTGGGAAAGATGGGGAGTATCGCTGGTTTCTGTCGCGTGCGATTCCACTTAAAGATGAAAAGGGCCGGGTGCTACGCTGGTTTGGCACCAACACTGATGTGACGGAACAATGGCAGGCTGAAGAGGCCCTGCGCCAGCTCACCATGCAGCAAGAAGCAACGCTAGCGCAACTGGATTCACTCTTACAACATGCGCCCGTTGGCATGGCTTTTTTTGATCTTCAACATCGCTATCTACGCATCAATGACTTTCTTGCAGACATTAATGGCGTTCCCACCCATGAGCACATCGGCAAAACGGTCAAAGAGGTGCTGCCAGACCTTGCCACCTTTATTGATGTTATTCTTGATGACATCGTAAAAACACACCAGCCATTCATGAATCTGGAAGTGGTGGGGAAGACACCAAAAGTGCCCGGCATCACACGCTACTGGCTCACCTGCTATTATCCTGTCATGGATAAGGCCAATCGAGAGGTTGAATCGATTGGTGCCATCATTATGGAGATTAGCGATCGCAAGAAAATGGAGCAGCAGAAGGACGAGTTTATTGGGGTCGCCAGCCATGAATTAAAAACTCCGGTCACCAGTCTGAAAGCCTATGCCCAGTTGTTGGAACGCCGTTTCCGTAAGGACGGCGATACGCATGCAGCCAGCTTGCTCCAGAAAATGGGTCTGCAACTCAATAAACTGACGACCCTGGTTGAAGAACTCTTGGATGTCACGAAGATTGAGAATGGACAGCTACAGCTCCATTTTTCCTCGTTTGATAGCAATACGCTCATCAACGAAGTGGTCGAAGAGACCCAGCGCGTGGCAACCAGACAACGTATCGTGCGGGACCTCACGGACTCCGTCACCCTCATGGCGGATCGGGACCGCATCGGACAGGTGCTGACCAATCTACTGACCAACGCCATCAAGTACTCACCACAGGCGGATACCATACTGGTGCATACCGTATGCGCCGAGGACAAGTTGATTATCTCGGTACGCGATTTTGGCATCGGCATTGCCAAAGAGAAACAGTCAAAGCTCTTTGAGCGCTTCTTCCGCGTCGAAGGCGAGAGCCAGCTCACCTATCCCGGACTGGGATTAGGCCTGTACATCTCAGCCGAATTTGTGAAGCGCCATCACGGCTCGATCTGGATCGAGAGCGAACCGGGCCAGGGGACAACCGTCTCATTTTCACTACCACTATCCCTCCCAGACCAGCCCTGAACAGCAATGACGAAGAAAGAGTCGGCCAGTTCGTGATGAACTGGCCTCTCTTTTGAGCCATGTTGCTACTGGTTTACGCCACCGCAGTCATCGACACGATCTGCGTATGGTCCGCTTCCCAGGCCAGGGTGCCATCCAACTTATACGCATAGAGCTTGCCAGTATTGGAAGTGATGCCAAAGACTGCGACATACACCTGATCATTTACCACAACCGGATTGATCGCCAGCCCAAACATAAGGGGCTTCTTCCATTTAAGCTGGCCGGTACTGGCATCCAGGGCCGTTATGGTACAACTCTTTCCTTGTGGTCCGCTATAAGTTGGTGCATAGATAACGCCATTGGCTATCGCAGGTGCCGCCGACGCATTCCCATCAATTTCACGACTCCAGTCAGGTTTGCCATTCTGGATATTGTAGGCATACATAATACCACCAAACGCATGCAAATTACCGTCGACGAAATGCATCAGGCCAAAGTATAATTTCTGATTGCTCACCGTCATATCGTACACCTGATTGGAAAGCTCATTGGTGCTCCATAGATTCGCGCCAGTCTGCGCATGATACGCCCTGATAAATGATCGCATCACCCCGCTCTCTTTGCTGGTGTAGTTGAAGGCGACATAGACAACACCATTCACGATCTGGGGACGCGTCACAATAAACGGGTTACCAACGTTTATCTGATCCTGCCAGGCAATCTTACCATCATGTGCATTCATCACATACAATCCCCGACTGGTGCCCATATATAAGTTGCCTGCATACCAGGTCATAGTTATGCTGGCGAAGGAGAAGGTATAGCTTTTCTTGATGCTGCCTTTGCTCGCATCTAAAGCATAGATCGCTGACTTGTCGGTAGGAGTATTCACGACAAGCGTACTGACATAGACCGTACCATCAGCAACGATCATGTCCTGTGGCTCTCGATCAGGCAGGCTCTTGTGCCAGAAGACCGCGCCAGTCTGCGCATTGAGGGCCACGACACGTTGCTCATAGGCACCAGCCGGATCAAGGATGTTGGCAAGCAACACAAAAACCGTGTTACCAAGCGGGACAATACGATACACCTTCTGATATTCCGTCTTGACACCGGTAGCACTTTTTATGTCGTAGCGCCAGATGATTTTTCCCGTCAGAGGATCGTTCTTGGTCAGATACTGATCATCGCCAACGTAGACGCCGGAGACAGTCTTTACCTGAAGATTGGGTGCGTTGACGACCGGTGCTGTTGGTCGCGGCGGCGGGCTGATAGTACTCTTATGATGCGATCCACCCGTAATATTCAGGAAAGCGATCAGGCTTCCGACCAGGAGGGCCGCAACGAGTACGGCAGCGATCAGACCAAACCAGCGTGTCAAAACCAGCCTAGAGTTAGTCCCCTTGCGTTGCGTATGCTGGCCTTGCACATATCGAAACCTTTCAAGGTGTGGTGATGATGTATCATGGTGAGAAACATTGTTCAACCAGGGCCGCTCCCCAAAACCCGTATCGGTACCCAGGTCCAGACGCTGCCAGACGCGCTCAAGTGACTGGAGATCGCTCTGGTAAAGGGCCTGTAACTCACGGGCGGTGCGCGCTTCCGGACCAGGAGTAGCGTTGCCTTGCAGCAACCCATCAACCTGCTCATCTACAATTCCCGGATTAAAGTATTCTTTATCTGCCATCGTGTGATTCCTCCCCATCCTTGCTGTAGATACCCCGCAAAGTGTTAAGAGCGCGCGAGAGCATAACCCGCACGGCCGCCTCACTCTTATTGACCAGTGTGGCGATTTCGGGACTACGCAGGCCATGGGCAAAACGCAAACGCACAATCTCCTGCTGCACCTCCGAAAGCGTCTGTAGACGCGCGCGAACCAGGGCATGCGCCTCATTACGCAGAACCGCGAACTCAGGCATATCCTCCTCCGCGTCAAACAAATCCCCCTCCACCTCTTCTAATTTGGAATGGACACGATGTTTCGCGCGCCGATGATAATCCATGACCTTGTTATGCGCGACGCTCCAGAGCCAGCCGCGCCGCTTATGTTCATTCAGGCCGCTCAAGACCGGACTCTCAAGCGCCACCGTAAAAACTTCCAATAAAATATCCTCTGCATCCTCCTGAGAAAGGACATTTCGACGTATGTACATCAACATGTTTGGTGCATAGCACGCATATAATTCAGCGACCAGGATCCTATGCTCCTGCTTCGACGGTTGTTTAAACAATTGCATCTGCATCCTCTGCAATTTTCTATTATTGAGATCTCATCATCTTCGTCGTATGACAACGAAAAAGTGTTACATGTTGGTACTCGCATGGTGATCCAAGCCAAAAGTACGCGCTAGATAATGCATAGCGTTATAATTTTCCTGGAACACTTCAAGCTTTTCCTGAATCCACAAACTTTTACGCACTTGAAGTTAAAAATAATTAGAATACGCGTCCATATATATAGATAAATCATCTATCTGAATATCTGGCTATTATTGTGTTATAAGTAAATTTTTGCGCACAGCTTCGATAGCACTGGTCTGAAAGTATAAAGTATGAGTAAAGGTAATCAATTTCTGGCGATTGGTAGCCTGGTAGTGATCCTGCTGATCGTTATATGGATGGTGGTATGGCAATATGTTAAGCGTGAGCAGAGCAGTTCCGGACCTCTGATCACGCAAAATACGTGTAGCTATAACTGGAAACAGATGCCTCTGGATGTCGCGAAGAATGTCCGGATCAGCCTCCAGGGGGTTGTGGCCATCTCGTCAAAAGATATCTGGGTAGTAGGAAATGCCGGGATCAAGCATTGGAATGGTACCCAATGGCAACCGGTGCTGGATGAGGCTGTCCAACAAGGAACATGGACCGGCATTACGGCCCGTTCCGCCCATGATATCTGGACTATCGGGCAGGGGCCCGCTGGCCGACCCCAGGCCGCGCACTGGAATGGGAAAAGCTGGAAATTAACGACGATATCCATAAAATCGGCCGATATCGTCAAGCCCACCGGAATCACGGCGATCACAGCTAAAAATGCCTGGATCGTTGGTTCAAGCCAATCCGGGCCGAATCAACAAGAAACAAACCATACACTGATACTGCACTGGAATGGCAGAAGCTGGCTTGAGGTCGCAGGCGCACAAATTCCAGCCGGCAACGATGCAAAACTCACAGGAATCTCAGCCGTTTCGGCAAAAGATATCTGGATTGTCGGCAACCTCGTAAACACCACAACCCACGCCCCAAAACCATTGATTGAGCACTGGAACGGCCGCAATTGGCAACTAATCCCCTCGTCAGAGGATCATCCTTCCTACCATACCGTAAGGCTCAACGCGGTAACGGCGGTCTCCAGCCACGATGTCTGGCTTGTCGGCTCAGGCTTTTTCAGCGGTGATAGAACCGTACGTGGCACCTCTGGCCTCATTCAGCACTGGGACGGAAAAATATGGAGCTATACTAAGATCAGCATACCCGAGAGCCGCTCCAATATGCTGGCCTCCATTAAAGCCATCTCCCCCACCAATGTCTGGGCGGCCGGCAGCTTCGTAAATCCCAATAGCCGCCTGAGTGGTGCCTATATGCAGCACTGGGATGGCCAAAAGTGGAACATAATCACCTGGCCCCGTATCTATGGCCAGCTCGCAAACAACACCTCGGTCAGCATCACCGATATATCCGGCACACCCGACGGACAGATCATAGCCGTTGGAGCATCAGTGGTCTTCACGCAGAATCCCCCCATTGGAGATGCCGCGCGCAATCCCACCCAACCATTTATCCTGGCAAGCTGCCATTGACCCAACGACGCCTACTCGGCATAGGTGCTTCACCGCACCTATGTCAGGTGGGCGCCACACGCAAGGCCCAATACGTTTCGGTTCAGCGCTTTTGTAGTTGCGAAAGATGCGGCGTAAAAAATCCACGCATCGTATGGCGCGTAACGCCACATGTACGCCAGACAAATCACATAGCAACATTTTCTATCCGATCACAATCATGGGTAGCGATCCAACCTTGGATGGGACAACAAGAGAAGCCAGCATTGCGTACGTGGAGTGGCGCCACACGCAAGGCCGGCATGCGGCATGATCAACGGCGAAACGTGTTAAAAAAGCATCGCATGCCTGTGGCGCCTACACGAATCATGGTTCTTCAGCCATGATCAATCAGGAACGTTGAAGCACACTATCATGCTTCTTGATCCTCTCCATTAAAGGACGCACCTGGATGGACGAACATGCCCCGCCAAACGTTCCTCCTCACCTCGGTAACATCCACCGTGATTCGTGTAGGCGCCACAGCACTGCGTCTCGTTTATGCACGTTGGCCCACGCAAACTCAGCAGTGCGGCCTTGCGTGTGGCGCCACTCCACGTACGTAAAGCTGGCTCATGACACCCACTCCACGTACACAACGCCACGCCATAAAGTCACCTCTCGCTTCGGGGAGACGTTTTGGCTGCAAGGGTCGAGGCGACTCATGGGACGGCGCGCATGTCGTAGACTTCGAGGGCACGGGTAAAGGTACGGCGGTAGATGTAGATTTCGTTAATGCGCTGGTGCAGGGGCAAGACCAGGTACTCAACGGCGTCTGGCGTGGTTTGTGGGAGGGCGCTAAGGGTGCCGTGTTTGCTGATATGTAGCGTCAGGTCCTGCTCGGGTTCAATTGGACCCAGGCGATGATAACCATGATGAAGCATCCAGGCCACAGACGTGGTGTTATGGAGGATAAGCTGGTCATTGTCGCTGTCCAGGTCGAGTCCGATACGGGACCGGGACCAGGGCCACCAGCGATTACGCCAGCGTCTGGGCCGGGTCTCAGGTAAACGAACAGGCGGATCTTCGATCTCGGGGATAGAGGTAACTGGCACGGTGTTTCTCCTTCCTGGGATGGTAGTAACGCGCTTATTTTGATAAGGGCTGCAATGGACTGCGATCATGGGCACGTCCATTGGATGGGACGAAAGGCATACAAATGCGCCTGGCCCGGGTGGTCAGAGAGGGCGTGCTCCAGCCTGGACGCCTGGGATGCTGGCTGCGGGTGGCGAGTCCATGCAGTCCCCGACAGGTGCGCTCCCGGCCTAGCCAGCGCGCCACCAGCGCGTCAGCTTGATAGGTCAGGCGGTGTTGATAGCTGGACAGCAATACAACGGCGCAGACAGTGATAAGCAGCGGTAAGATACTCCAGGCAAACTGCCTGTGCCAGACAAGGATGATCGTGGATAGCAAGCCTGCGCTGCCCAGCAAGATGAGCAACCAGGAGATAAGCTGGTTCAGGGGCCTGAGGCTGAGCAGATAACGCGCCAGCCCACTGGCCAGCAGGACATCCAGCTCGACCTGATCAAGGATCCTTTCACGACCACGGACGGCGTTCAGCTGGATCACACGCGGCCAGAGCAGCGCCACACGTACGCGTGGTAGATCACCACGGCGCCTGAGCCTATAACGCAATCGCGGATCTGGCCACCTCTGCCTTATGTGGGCGCCACGCGCAATCTCCGTATAGGACTCCTGCACATATACAGGAATCCTACGGACCGGACGACGAGCACGCTCCGGCCAGGACGGAATATGTAACCGTACACGCCGCCTTCGCTGCAATTGCTCGCGCACATTCATCCAGGCCGCTGGCGCTAAGGGTTGCTCAGGCAATAGAGGACCATAATATACTGATAGCAACTGCTCTACATCCTCGTCTGGCTGCTGCTGCTCCGACGGCTTGCGAAAAGAATCAGACATCACAGACCTCCTCCTCTTGTATCCACTAAATGCTGACGCAACAGCTCACGGGCACGATTCAAACGCGATTTCACGGTCCCGATCGGCCAATCCAGCACACGCGCAATGTCCAGCTCGGTCAGGTCCGCACCATAGCGCAGAGCAATTACGCGGCGCTGCTCAGCATTCAGACATGCCAGCGCCTGCCGCACCTCCTCTCGCTGCGCCACCAGTTCCTGCATATCGCGCTGCCCATCACCATAGACCGCCTCCTGCGCCATCACATCATCCAACGAGACCGGACGCAAATGGACCCGCTGCTTCTCCATTACATCCAGGGCATGGCGATACAGGATACGCATCAGCCAGGGACGAAATGGACTGTCCGCATGAAAACGCGGCAGACCACGCCAGGCCAGCAAAAATGCGCCCTGCGTAATCTCCTCAGCCAGCGAACCCTGATGGCACATCCTCAGTGCGGCCGCCATCGCCACACCATGATGCAGTTCCCACAACTGCTGAAACGCCACCTGATCCCCCCCGATCGCTCGTTCCACGAGGTCCGTTTCGCAAATAGACACGCCATACCTCCCTTCTCGTTTATATATACAGCAATAGCGGCACAAAAGGTTCCGCCTTTTTCACGAGTTGGAAAAAGAGCCATAACCACCAGGACCGAGACGCTCTGCTAATTGCATTTCGTCGGCCAGAGTTCGCGTGCTATAATGTTGAGCCATAGCGTATATTTCAAGATGCAGCGCTATTATCATAAAGAGATACGTCGACTCTATTGAACATGAGGGCCTGACGAGGGGAAATCAGAACAATGGCTTTAGCAACATGGTGGCAAGGCGATCCATTACCCGAGCTCGCCCCCCTGCCAGAATTTTCTGCCCGGATGGCAACCGATCGGGCGGCCCTGGCAAACCTATGTCATAGTACAGAGGAAAAGATAGCGCAACGTATTCAGACAGGGAGCCAACCATATATCGCCTATATGGGAAACATCGCTGCAGCTTATGGCTGGGTGGCGGCTCACTTTGGGGAGGTCACAGAGATCGGATTGCGCTTCCAGGTGCCGGTTCGACAACGCTATCTGTGGGACTTCGAGACGCTGCTCCCATGGCGGGGACATGGCATCTATCCGCGCTTATTGCAGGCCATCATCCACCAGCAGCCTCCAGAGATCGAGCGTTTCTGGATCCTCTACCAGCCCGGCAACAGGTCCTCTGAAATAGGCATCCATAAAGCCGGCTTTCAATCCATACTCGACTTCAGCATCGAGGAACGAGGCTTCCTCGGCTATGCCCTTAACAACGCTCCACGGGCCAGAGAGGGAGCTGAGTTTCTCCAGATCCCCCTTGTTTCTCGCACAGAGGAGACCTGCTAACGATGTTTCTCTAATACATCCGGATTAATAGCATCATAATTCAAGTAGAATTTTTCGTCTTTTACGCGTTTCTGGACATAGGAGATAAAGGATTTTACCAGTGCGCCCGGATCTTTGCGCGTATACATATACTCGACCGCCCAGAAACTATAGGCATCATTCTTTATACTATCCAGCGTGGGCTCTGCATTATTCATTTTGAGCAGCTTAATTTTGGCCGCCGACACATTATCCTGGGCCGTCTTCAGGTCCACATAGCCGATCGCACCCTTTGTTTTTGCCACCGTATCCTGTACCTGGCCGGTTGTATCTACTTCAAGGATATCGCGGCGCAGCACCACATTAACACCGATCACATGCTGCTCAAAGGCGGTTCGAGTGCCCGAGGATTGTGAGGCACGACCCACAACCTGAACCTTCAGATCAGGACCGCCAACTTTATTCCAATTGGTAATTGATCCATCATAGAGACCGCGCAGCTGGTCCTTAGTCAGGTTATCCACTTTCTCCACACTGGCATTCACGATCAAGACAAACGGGATAATACCGATAGCATTGGCATCCAGATCGATCTGGGCGGCCTGATTGGCCCTGGAAACCGGCAGTTCCGAATTGGCGATCTGGATCTTATTCTCCTTGAGATCGCTCAGGCCCTTGCCACTGCTATCATCCTGAATCGTGATCGTGGCCACGGGACAGGTAACCTGGTAGTCTTTAGCCGCCGCCCGGGCCGTGTCGGCAAAGGCGCTGGAGCCACCAGCCGAGATCGAACCAGGCGCGCAATCGCCACGCACAAAGGCTGAGATCGGCGAGATCGCCTGCGCCAATAAAAGTCCTGCAATGAAGAGACCACCACCGGCCAGCAAGCGGCGACGCGTCCAGAAACGCTGCATTGGCCGCGCCTCCACGATCGATCCCCCGGTAATGCGGCCCGTCACCCGTAGCGGGATACGGCGACGAATCAGGATCTTCATCGTAATCGAGTCACGCGGATTCAGCATCAGCGGCGTCAACTCTACATAGCGCTGCTGCGCCTGATCAATGCTAAGAGCATGCTGCCAATCATCCTCATCAATCAAGCCCACCGGATTCGTCGCCTGGATACCACAGCGCAGCACGCTCTCCGGCTCAAATTCAAAACGCAACTTAAAAATCTCGTTCACATCAATTGGTGCATTCCCAATATGGGTCAACTGAATCACCAATATACGCGCATCCTGCACCTCCTCACCATCATCCAACGTCACCGTAATACGCTCACCAAAATCCTTCACCACATTCACAATCGAAGCATTGGAGAGCACCTCATAACTGAGCACCTTCTTCTGCTTACCACGCAGATAGAACCAGACGCTCAAAGCCAGACTGATCAGCGCCACCAGCAAAGAAATGACCCCAATCCAGAACTGTCCCTGCGGTTGGGTCGGATCCAATGAAAGAAGATTCATCGGCGAACTCAAAAAAATCACAGCGTGCAATCCTCTCAATACATACACTCACGTCTATTTAACGCTTACATAACATTTACATAATATTTAATTAATATATTGTGTATGTATCACCATAATATTGAATAGAACCATTACAGCTCTACACTACATTTATACCTCAAAAACAGCTACAGTACAACAGTATTTTCGGGATAAATTCACAATTCCAACCACACAATAAAAGCGCATCTCAATAGAATAAGCTCTATTCCATATAGGGATGCGCATCATGAGTCACCCCAAATTTTTGTTCCAAAAATTCAGAACCGGGGTGCAGGAGCGGAGCGCCCTGCCGGGGGTGCGGGGGTGTCCCCCGAAAAAACCCTTTTACCCCTTTTGCGCGCCGCCTGCGACGGCGCGCGGGTGGTTTAATTTATGCAGCAAACAGAGCTAATTGGTAAGATAGGGGTATTTTAGTACTACGATGGATTGTATGCAGCAAGATAAACTGTTATACTCTTCTGAGTTATTAGCCATCGACCACAAAACAGCGTATGTTGAATTTAAAGAACAATATTGATGGAATCATATTTCATTATGCATCTACTTAAAAGTTCTTTATTGGTGTCTGTGGAGAGGAAAAGAAGCATGTTTCGTTTACTTATCTGGGGTCTTTATCGTATCGTCGGTCCCAAATGGGGCCGGATCATTACGGGATCAATCCTTGCACTGCTCGGAATTCCCATCTGCTTTACTGACAATGGCGCATTTCTCGGTATTATTCTGATCCTTTTAGGACTTGGCCTCCTAGCATTTGGCATCTTTAAGTCCAATGGACCATCATCAACCAAAACAAATGCCTATGGACAGGCACAGAGCATCTATAATAGCCCGCAGCAGCCCCAGTATCAGGGGCAAGCACAGCAGCCGGCTCCTTATGGTCAGCAACCCTACAACCAGTATGCTCCACAGCAACCTCAGGCTCCTTATGGCCAACAGCCCTATAGCCAGTACGCTCCACAGCAACCTCAGGCTCCTTATGGTCAACAGCCTCAGTATCCTTACGGCCAACAGCCTCAGTATCCTTACGGCCAGCAGCCTCAAGCACAATCGGGGGCGGGTTATGGCCAGCAACCTTATGGTGCACAGGGTAACGGTGCTTATGGGCAGTCTGGTCCAGGCTATCCGCAACAATAATTGATAACTTATAAATAAAAAAAGAGACCTGCGCTAATATCTAGTGCGGGTCCCTTTTCCATATTTCAACGTCCATGCTCAGAAGCTGCATTTTCATGCATCAGAAGAGATCATCACCCCTCATCTGACTGCTGCTGAGAAAATTCAGGGACGTGATACTGCGTGCGGAAAAGCAATCAGTAGCACACTTCTCAATGCTTAAGATAAGGAGAGCAGATCTGCACTCTGCCTTCGGCGCGCAGACGCTAAGGGAACTAGTGCTGGTTACGTGAGCCAGCGCGGTCATTCGTGTTTGAACCCTGATTTGAATTCAAGACGCGAACAACATCACTAACTGAATTGAATGACTGCTCAGGAAGTCTGCGCATCTGGCTGATGAGCTGATCATCGGCACCTTTACGCTGGGCAAAGGCAACGACCTCATCACGCTGGGCTGGGAATTTCATGTCTTTCAGGTAAGACTCGATCTGAGTTGCTTCTACATTAGCCATGGGAAATCCTCCTTTTAATAAAGCTTGTCAGTGCTTCATCACACCTTCAAGCATCTTCATTTCCTCTTCACTATACGCTGACCTAGAATAAGAGGATTTCCACCTAATAATACGCATTTTTGGCTACTCATCGAGCTAGACGATGTCCTGGGAGGTAGCTTCAACTCCGGCCTGGACTGGCGAGGGGACGGCCGGCTCACCTTCTCCACCCAGACGGCGGCGGGCCGTCTCACGTCGACCGGTAGCAGGAACATGTTGCGTGGCCGAGGCCAGTCCAAAGACCGGCATGTTCCCATAGACTGCCTCATATTTGCCGGGCTCCACCACGTAGGTCTCATGCCAGATGCCCACACTCCCATCTGTACCGATCGCCCGATTAAAACGTCTCCAGGCCGACAGATGTGGCTCATCCTTCGCGCGCGCAAACTTCTCCAGATCCTCAAACGAGCGCCAATACTGGATCATGACAGGTCCACGCAGGCTGAGATACGTTTCGGCCCCCAAAAAACCAAGCTCGGGATGCTGATAGAGTGAGCGCAACATGGGACCCATAGACATGACCGTGGGAACCCACCTACGTAGCGCGAAAAATTTATTGATACGCATGCCAATTAAAAAAACCACAAATGGTTGATCGATCTGCGCAGTAAAACGTCCTGGAACAACAGTAGCCATAGTAAAATCCCTTTCCGTTAACATGGTGATAAGCAAACATAGACACAGTTACATCTATGATTCAGTACGCAACGGCATCATTTTTTCAGCGTTACTATATCTCTCAAATATGTATCTAATAGATATATACATGGAATATACAACAATGTCAAGGTTTTTTGGGACGCAGATTCATCGGACAGACAGATTGGGGTCATACGCAGCTTTACGTTTGGTTATAAATACACTAGTATAATCTCAAAAAAATATGGGGAGGGAACCCTTCTTGGGGACGCAATTACAGGCGGAAAGCAAGATGCCACTGCATATGTACGAGAGCGCCGCCCACGCGAACGTGGGGCGACCATTAGAGAAACTAGTGAGTCGGTCCGCACAAATACTGTGTATACTGGGAGCGATTATCTCGTTGTTGCTGTTCGCCTGGCTCTGTTATAGCCTCTTTGCTGCGCTCAGCTTTGGTGTGCTGGCGCAAACCTATCATACGAGCGCTGAAGTACCCGCTGATCAGTTACAAAATTATCGTTGGCTGCAAAATTTGCACGATAACTTCTGGCTAAACATGCCAGGCATCATCATTCCGTTAGGGGCTAGTCTGATCTTGTTTGGCCGCTTCTATCTGGCTGCGCGCACACAACTCTATATCTGTAGCGAAGGTCTGCTTACGATCTATAGGAAAAAAGAAGAGGCGATACGCTGGGATGATGTCAGGGAGTTTTATCTCTTGAACGGATCGGTGACGCAGCTGGTGAGAACGAATAAGACCAGACTATTGCTGCCTTTTTCTATCCTGGGCGCATCCAATAAAGCTGGCGACCAGGCGATTATAGCGGAACTGATGCCGCGTTTATTACCCCCGGCCCTGGCCAGCTATGAACGTGGAGAGGTCGTATCATTTAGAGATTTGCAGATCAGCCAGCAAGGTATTTCGTTCCTTGGAGAACTGGTAAGCTGGGATAACCTGGGCGCGGTCGCCTGGGAAAACAATGAACTATCAGCCTATTATGCTAAGGAAGAATCGCTTGACGGCGAGCTTAACAGACAATGGTATGTCTGGCAGACAAAAGAACATAACAGTAACACCACGCTATTGTCGTTGCCGAATCTGCTTGTCTTTGTGGCGCTGGTCAACGAGATCCTTGACCGTCAGCATGAGCACAAGGATAACCCACCAACGCCACAGCCACTGACAGATGCAAAAGAATCCGTTGAGAACAATTCGTCAAATACAGGAGGAAATGCGATGGAAACACACATCATGTGGAATTTTCTGGCTGGCCCTGGCATGGAACATCTGCAATTAGTGGAAGATGAGGGCGGCATCGTCGCAGATGGACTGATCATTGGGATCGAGCAAGATATCCGCTTTCGCCTCTGGTATCGGCTCCAGATAGATCAGGACTGGCATATACGCGAATATTCGCTCCAGGTAAGTGGAGAGCAAAGTCAGGCGGCATATTTATTGAGCGATGGACAAGGACACTGGACCGATGCCGACGGCAACGCGTATCCTGACCTGGATGGCTGTCTGGATATCGATATCGCCCACACGCCGTTTACAAACACGTTACCTATACGCCGCCTGGAACTCGCGGTTGGCGAGAGTATGGAGATCCAGGTTGCCTACATTACGGTTCCCGATCTCAATGTCCGGCCAGCCCGGCAGCGCTATACCTGTCTGACACGCACAGAGTCCGGGGGCAGCTATCGCTATGAGAGCCTGGACAGCGACTTTACAGCCGAACTTACGGTAGATGAACAGGGGCTAGTCATAGATTATCCAGAGCTATGGCAAATGGTATAAAAGAAGAGCAGGCCCGCCAGACAAATGGATCGGCGGGCCTGCTCTTCTTTATGCACAATGCTTATTGCTTGTTACTCCCACCAGTTGGAGGCTCGCCGCCGGTTTGATTGATATCGGAGGCGGAGAGAGAGCCGCGATCAGTAGAATTCACCTCGCCGGCATGGGCGGATTTGCCGGTGCCGCTGGTCACAGTACTATCACTGGAACTCGCGCCGCCGGTACTCGCTCCCTGCTCACGCTGATCGAACGAAGAACCCTCACGATTGGGGACGCCACCCAGGTCAACCTGTCCACGCTTCTTATCAGCTGGCGCCTGATTTTCAGCGGCCTGTAAATTATCGGCGGTCGTATCCGTTACCGCCGTCGAAGACTGCTCGTCCTCCGACCGATAACGCCGCTCGGACGCCTCACGATACGCATCCTGATCCAGATCGGCCGGCTCGACGATCCGATTATCCTCAATCTCCTGCTGAGACCGCTCATCATCAGACCGCTCACCACGATTTAAAGGATTACTCATACCCGTATTCTTCTTCAGCTCCTCCTCCACCCGCTTCCCCGTACGAATCTCATCATCCAAACGTTTATTTAAGTCCGACATTGGCACCACACTTTCTAAGTTCAAGGCTTGCCCACAATTAGCGCATAGCATCCCTTAAGTCACGCGTAGCCGCTCAAAAAAGTTTCCACTCGTGTGAGATACATTGATAATGGGAGGGGCCGGCAATTATGGGAGGTGCAGGGAGCAAACGTGGAGGGTATTGTCTTTACTGGCGGAGGCTAGCTGGGTGCCGGCGGGATGCCAGGCAACTTCGAGGATCTCGTCAGTATGTTTTGTATAATTGACAACCTTCTGGCCGCTGTGAGGATTCCAGATCTGGACGCTTTTATCGCTACTACCGGAGGCGATATGTTGTCCTTTGGGTGACCAGCGGACGGTGCGCACGGCGTCGCTATGGCCAGAATAGTTCAGGCTGAGTCCACCGGTGAGGGCGTCCCAGAGGTAGACGTGGGTATCGCTGTGAGCGCTGGCAATACGCTTGCCATCAGGCGACCAGTGAACTTCGTTGATAGTGCTGTCTTTGAGACCAGCATAGACAAATGTTGGACTATCCTTGCCGTTCAAACTATACCAGACATGCAGGCTACCATCTTCTCCACCCGACACAATACTCTGATCATCGGGCGACCAGGAGAGGCTCCAGATACTCCCTTTGTGTCCACTATAGATGGCCAGACGCTGCCCGGTAAAGGCATCCCAGACATGGACCTGAGCATCGCGACCAGCGGAGGCGATACGGGTACCATCATGAGACCAGTTGAGATAGAGAATACTTTTCGTGTGTCCATGATAGGTAATCCGGGGCTTATCGCTATTGGGTTCCCAGATCTGGACGGTGTGGTCCGCGCTGGCGGAGGCGATCACATTATTTGTGGGAGACCATTGGGCACAGTTTACATAATTACTATGTTTGCGGTACACAAATACATTATGGCCGTTGCTAGCATCCAACACTTGAACAATATTATCGCCCATCGCGCAGGCTAAAAATGTTCCTTGCTGACTCCACGACACATCATTAAAGAAAAACTTTGTCCCATAAATATAATTTGTACTGATCGCCGGCTTATTAACCGGCTTGACGGCGCTAGCGGAGATCATCTCCTGCCGCCACCACAGTCCACCGCCAACTCCGCCAAGTATCAGGGCACTGCCGACCAGACCAATCAACATATTCCGCCGTGAAAGGCCCACTTTCTTGCCTGGTTGTTGAACTTGCTCTGGAGAAGGTAGAGAGGGATCAGGGGGTAGTGGAGTACTCTCAACAGGAACGTCCTGCTCCTGCGATGCGATCACCGGCTCGGTCGGCTTTTCCGGTCCCTCTGGCTCAGGCTCTGAAGATTGGGTGTCCGTTGGCGTATCCAAACTATCATCGGCATCGTCGTCGAGCAGACCCAGTTCTGCGGCATCCATCTCAAAGAGCGTGGTCAACTTCAGACGAAAATAGGGACTGGGTTTGGTGATATTGCGCTCCCAGCGCTTGATCGATACCACCGTAGTGCCTAGACGATCGGCCAGTTCTTGTTGAGACCAATGATGACGGAGACGCTGATTACGCAAACGCTGATTTACCATCTTTTTCTCGTCTTCAGACATGATGGACATCCCTTTCCATTATTCTCAATTTATTATAGCGGAAGAGGACAAAAGATTCAATCAGCTACCTCGCCAAAAAAGATGATACCAAAACTGATACCAGAGTTGATACCTTTACATCTTTGCTTCAACTTCACAATTGAGTATGCTACCTGTGTGAGTTATTCTCGATGGACAACCGTTCATTGAAGCGAACAAGTCACCACAAAAGCCTGGACAAATATAGGGGTAGGTATTTTTTATACCTACCCTTACGTTGAGTTTCTATCTGCAATTTGTTTCTTTTCATGATAGAGCTGTCGTACCTCTCCATTAACCAGCCTGCTAAATAAGGACATATCAAAGTCGCGCACCTGATTTGCATGAGCGCGGGTTGTGGTCGCCCCCCCTTGATTTGAGCGCATTCAGATTTGGCTCAACAGCTTTCCATCTTCTTTGCGCAAGAGAGCATCTAGTGACGCTATCCTTCCTTTGCTCCCTGTGTGCTTGCCGGACCACTTCTAAAACGCAGTAATTAGGGCAATGCGTAGCGTTTTCCGTGTGTGTAGCGATATAGGGAATGAGATCTTCTAAATGCAATTGCAGAATGAGGTACCCAGTGCAACCAGGAAATAATCGGGTCAGCGCTACCGATTCACCATATGCGCTTTTGTATGAGCGGCATGCAGCAGTAATTTTGATTTATATACGTCGTCGTCTTGCTACTGATGCCGATGCTGAAGATATATTGCTTGATGTGTTTCTAGCTGTCCTTGAGAAAGAGGACTTCTTGCTCCTGAAGGAGGATGAGCAACTGACCTGGCTATATCGTGTTGCCCACAACAAATGCGCTGATTTTTATCGGCGGGCCCGGCGGCGTCCAACAATATCATTGGAGCAAACAATGGAGATGATCCCTTTTTATGCTGACGAAGCACGAGAACCAGAACAGATTGTGGTGCGTCGCGATGAGCAACGCTTACTCTACGAGCAAATAGCCACCCTTCCAGTCCAACATCAAAAAGTTGTCCTCCTCCGTTTTGGAGCAGGGATGCGCTGTGTCGATATTGCTCGGATGCTCAAGTTACGAGAAGGAACCGTACGTGGATGGCTTTCTCGGGCACTCAATCTGCTACGTATCGTCTACGAAAATGAGAGGGAGGACAGCTAGTCATGAATGAGCGTAATCAACAATTTACTCCTGAAGAAGTAGATGAACAAATAGATCAGCTTTTGCATAGTCAGCAAACGCCATCCGCAAACAGCCAGATGCTTGCAGATCTCTCAACTTTAAGTGAAAGAGATCTGCGTATAATCGCCAATGTTCGTCAGCGCCTGGAGCCTCATTTTGAGCAGCATCAAAGAACAGACCAGGTCCGGCGTCCAGGTCAAACCCGATCAACCACTGGCGATCAGCCAGTAGCTGATCGAGGAAGGAAAAATCCCATGCAACAGGGTTATAGGCTAGTCGAAAAACATAGAACAACACACTACATGTTGAATGCCCTGGTGGCTGTATTTGTGTTGGCCCTCTTACTGAGTAGCACATTCGTCGTGTTTGGCATCCTGTCCAGAAAAGCCACACCCACAGGACCCAATCAGCCAATCGTAGTCCCAACACATCAGGCAACCACAGTCCCAACAAACATAGTGAAACCCCAAAGCTCTTTTCTGTATGTCCGCAAAGAAGATGGCATTTATAAGGTTGATCCACAAAGTGGACGAACACTCTGGTACCATGCGATAGATAATACAGTAGAGGAAAGCGTTACAGTAAAGGATGATAGTGTTTATCTGGTAACAATGAGTTCCGACACCAGCCAATTGCTGGCCCTTTCTGCGCAAACTGGTCATCAGCAGTGGAGCATGCCCATCAATGCTGGCATTTATCGTGAGTACAAGGTTACCGCTAGCGCGGTATATGTGTTCGTCCAGGATCAAAGTCCCAATCAGAATGTATTAACTGGCAAGGTCTATGCTCTTAATCGCGATAACGGAAAAACGCTCTGGATAAGACCAACACTCAACACTGCACGTGTTGGCGCTGAATACAAAAATAGCGTATATATTGCAGATGGAAACACGCTATTGGCGCTGGATAGCAAGGATGGTCATGAACTCTGGCATAGCACTGTCGCTGAAACTTCCATTGGTGCCTTTCCCCAGGTTATTACTAATAGGCTGTATTTGCAAAGTAGTTCGCTTGTCGCTGGAAAGGGATGGAGTAGCTACTATTATGCTTATGATCTGGATAGCCATACGCAGCTCTGGAAGAGCAGTGAAGCAGTAGATGCCAGTGGAGGATCTGCGCCCACGATTGTCAATGGGGGCCTCTATACCTCAGATCAGCAACAAGGATGGGTCTATGCCTTTGATATCACCAACGGTAAAAAACTCTGGCAACATGATGTTGGAGCGGGTATTGCCAGTGCTCCGTTAGTGGTAGGGGATGCACTTTACATTGTAGAGAGTAATAATCAAGTTCCTACTAGCAGTCACATTGTAGCCTTGAAGACCAGTAATGGAGCGCAAATCTGGTCCCAATCGACTGGTGATTTTACTATAAGGCAACTTTTTGCCAATCAGGGCAAGCTCTATTATGGTATGACAGATAGTAAAGTAGTGGTACGCAACCTCACGAACGGAGAGCAGTCATCAGTCATCACAATCGAGGATAAATCCACGCGTAAGCCAACGGTGACGATGCCATTTATCACAATTGCACCCTGAAGTACCGCGTGTTTTCACTCAAAGGAAGGCATAAAGTAAAGATCATCCCTGGCTATAGGTCCAGGAATGATCTTTACCAGAGATCAGTAATTGGTAAGAAATCTGACGTAAAGGCATACAAAAATCAGTTTCTCTCTTTGAGAGTTACTAACTTCCTCCTTCTTTTTCCTATGGCAACTTACAGAGTCTACATACGTACATGATGTGTATTTCATCATTTTTTGATGAAATTAAGTTTTATTGTATGGCTTGATTTTCATGATATGGGAAAGGGAAAATTATGAATGAGCAACAGTACAAGTTTGATAATGAACATGGTGCCCATTCTCCCTGGGAAGAGAAAGTGTTTTCTCTTCGTGAGGAGAAGTTGCAAGAGCATCAACGACTATTCTTATTTTGGAAAAAAGGAGCTTTGGCGATTATATCAATAATTTGCGTTGTGCTCTTTTTTTTCGCTGTAAATCAGCAACTAGTTGTCCAAACAGCTGCTAATATAAATAGTTATGATTACACATATACATATATTAGTAATGCAATATTCATTATATTTGTTATTGTTGCTAACATATGCTACTGGAGAAAAAAATAGTGGCGAACATTGCACATGCTCAGGAACGTTATCATGGGGCGAGGAGACGGCCCACGATAATGTTCCTGTTCACGATCATGATCGCCGTGTCCTCGCTACCCTGGTCGGTGGCTTCAAAACGATCATAGTTGGCTCTTCAAGGTAGCACCAAATTAGAGGCCGCTGGCAATCTACCCTGTTTGGTCATGCCATTGACATCATATGTGTAATCATGGTACACAAAGATATGCTGCCCGTCGCTGGTATCTCATGCGTGCGCTGTGATGTCCATTTCCCCCTGAAACAGCTCACGTCCTTCCGGCGACGGGTAGACGTTGCGTGAGGGGTGTTTAGGTAAGACTTTTTTCGCTATCAGGTGGGGGAACGTAGTAGCCGACACCGAGTTGGTTGCGCAGGAAGCGGGGCTGGGAGGGATCTGGCTCGAGTTTGCGGCGCAGGTGGCGCACAAAGGTGCGCAGGTAGGTGTTCTCGCCACTGTAATCGGGTCCCCAGACTCGCTGTAGGAGCTCGCGGTGCGTGAGCACTTTGCCAGCGTTACGGGTGAGTTCACAGAGCAGGTCGTATTCAGTGGGGGTGAGATGAACCTCACTGCCACCGGAACTGACATGGCGGCGCGCAAAGTCCACGATGAGTCCATTTTCGCCACCACAGCGGTAAAGGGGGCGCTGGCCTTCTTTGCCGCCAGCGCTGTTCCTGAGTCGCTCGGTCTCATCGGCGCGGCGCAAGGCGACCCGCACACGGGCCAGGAGCTCGTTGATGCTGAAAGGCTTGGTCAGATAATCGTCGGCACCAACGTCCAGGGCCTTGATCTTCACAGGCTCCTCATCATGGGCCGAGAGGACAATCACGGGCGCGGTACTCCATTCACGGAAGCGGCGCAGGAAGCTGAGTCCATCAAGGGAGGGTAGCGAGAGATCAAGCAGGACAAGCTGGGGCTGGAAGATGGCGGCCATATCGACGGCCTGGGCGCCATCCCGGACGGCCTGGCTGTGATAGCCGCGAGCTTTGAGCTGGGCAAGGAGGAATGTGCGCATCTGTGGATCGTCTTCGACACAAAGGATGCGGGTCTTTTTCTCACTGCTTGACATGGCTTATGACTCCCCTCTGGCAGGTGTGGCGATGACCGGCACGATCGGACGCGTGAGCCTGCGCTTCCCCTTAAAGACTGGTAGCGTGAAGGCAAAGGTCGCTCCATGCCCCGGACGACTGCTGACTTCAAGCTGGCTCCCATGGGCCTCGATAATACCACGGCTAATGTAGAGTCCAAGCCCGGTGGCGGGACTCCAACGCGTGGCTTTCTGGCGATTGCCGGGTGGGCGCTGACTGGAGGGACGGCTCAAAGCGGCAAAGGTGCTGAAACGCGTGAAGAGCGCCTGCTGCTGCTCCTGGCTGATGCCGGGTCCACTATCCTTTACAGAGATCCTGATGCTGTGTGGGCGCTGGCGCGGACCCTCGCCGAGCGGCTCGGCGCTCAACTGGACCGCTGAACCGGCGGGCGCATAGCGGAAGGCGTTGCTCAGGAGATTGGTTAGCACACTAATCAGGAGCTCATAGTCTCCATGCACGGCCGGTAGCTGGTCGGATGCCTGGATCGCGAGCCGGGCATTGGAGGCGCTGATCAAGGCTTCGAGCCGCTCCTGGAGGTCCTCGAACAACTCTGGTAGCAGGATCGGCTCGCGCGACAGTTGGAGCGCGCCCGCCTCGACCCGTGAGGCATCCAGGAAATGATTGATCATACCAACCAGACGATCAACCTGCTGGTCCGCCGTCTGCAAGTAATCATATTGCTCCTCACTCGTCCAGTGCAGGTCCGGGGCCAGTAGGGCACTGAGATGGGCGCGAATATTGGCCAGCGGCGTCTTGAGCTCATGGGCCATGGTCGTAAAGAAATCCTCGCGCGTACGCTCCAACAACTTGATATGCGTGATGTCCTGAAACACCAGAATCGCGCTCTCGATACTACCATCCGGGCCGCGCAAAGGAGCCGCATTAAAGAGGAGATAGATGGTCTGGCCGTCACTTTTCTGCAGGTGGAGCTCGGCCTCACTGCTCTCACCCCGCTGGAGCGCGATCGCCAGCGGCTGCTCGCTATATGGCACCTGATTAGCATCGTGGTTATACATGGGCAGCGACTGTAAGAGCTGCTCGCAGTTCTGCTGCATCACGCGCCGCAGGGCCTCGTCGGGATCATCGGCCGGTGGCAGTTGGACACCAATATGCTGAAGTACCACGACGGCCTGGCGGTTGATGACGGAGATCGTATTATCTTCGGCCGCTACCAGCATCACGCCGATCGGTAGGCGTTCCAGCAGGAGAGCCATGCGCGCGCTCGTCGTAGCCTGGGCCTCCTGGGCCGCCTGGAGCGCCTGATTACGCTGCTTCAGTTCAGCGGTACGCGCCACCACCTCGGCTTCAATGCGCTCGCGATCCGCCACCTGGGCCGTCATATCATGATAGATGATAATAAAAGCAAAGATATCGCCCAGTTCATCACGAATCGGCGTATAGGAGATCTGGATACTATAAGCGGTCCCATTCCCCCCGATCAGCTTCACCTCATCCTTACGTCCAGCTAGCGCGCGTCGCTCCAGATCCTCGACAAAGTTCGTCGTACTCCAGGGCATGCGCTGCCAGCGCGCCTGGCCCTGCTCAAGAGCCAGCGGCAGGCTCTGTCCCAGCACCGACTCGCTCCAGCCCATCAGGTCGCGGGCCGCCTGATTGACATCGGCGACACGCCAGCGCGGATCAACCAGGATCACCCCATCGGGCATGGCCTGCATGATATTCTCTTTCTGTCGCACATTACGGCTGGCGGTGCGTGCCAGCCGGTCGATACTGCGGAAGAGTCGAGCGTTCTGGATAGCCAGGCCCGCTTGCTGCGCAAACTGTTCCAGCAAAGCCACCTCTTCAGCAGGAAAACCACGGGCCCGCAGGTGATAGACCTCGATGGTGCCAAAGACCGTGCGCTGCTGCCGGCCAGCCGAGGCCAATGAGACAGGATCATTGGTATGGGGCTCAAAAATGGGTACGCACAACACGGATCCAGGCCGATGCGGCTCACCCTGATGGTTCAGATAGGGGAATATATACTGGGGAGTGCGACGCGTATCGGTAATGATGCGCGTACGATGCTCACGCGCCACGGCCTGCAGCAGAATCTTCTCATCCACCAGCGCTTCCCAGGGCTGCGAGACCGCATGCAAGCCAAGCTGAGCCACCGCCCGGGCCGTTCGGGTGAGCGCCACACTCTCTGGTAGCGACTCCTCAAGCTCCGTCAGGCGTGGCTCAATGGCTGGAACAGAATTGTCCAGCAGGATAATGGCGCAGCGCTTCGAGCCAAAGGTCTCCTGCAATACATATAAGATACGTTCAAGCACCAGGGGCAGCGAGGCAGGACCAGCCAGGGCCGAGGAGATCGCGTGCACACCCTGAATATGCAGCCGGGCACGTACGGCATCGGTATTATCTTCCAGCGTCAGCAGTAACTGATCCGGCTGCCCGGTGGCTACATGATACTCGATACTGATGCGCCAGTAGGTGCGGCCACGGACCTCCAGGAAACCCTCAAAGGGAACCTCGGCCAGCGACATACGCTGCCGGGTACGCGCCACCTGCTGTAGGAGAGGTTGCAATTGCGTATGGATAGCATCAGGCAGAAGCTCGGCAGGAGTATGCCCGATCATCTGTGGCTCCTGCCAGAGGGCCGCCACCAGCGTCTGTAGATAGTGATTCACATAGCGAATCGTGAAATCCTGCGCATCCAGCAACAATACGCCGACCGACATCGTATTTAGCAGATATTCAAGTTGTGCTCCGTGTCCAGAATCCATCATCATACTATTTCTAGATACCCATCATGGTACCATTTGTGATAACCTCTAACATTGATGTATGCTGGCTACGCTATTATTTACCGCTTCATACTATAAAAATGGCAGCCCTGCTCTCGTCCTATTTAGAAACAGACAATAAATGATGTATCCCTATAAATACAGTATATATTCTTTACATGAGAATTGTATGCACGGAAAATCATGGATGTGTCACTATTATACCTCGTTTTTTGCTGAGTGTCTTGTCAGAGCTTTTTAATTTTCCTCTTCCTGGCGCCTACGGCGCCGGAGTCTGGTGTGGTGTGTGTTCTGTGGGCGGCCGCGGCCGCCCACAGAACACACACCACACCAGAAATACTCTGTATATGATTTGCCTGACAGTTACTCCCGGCTGAAAATGAAAAAGCCCTGGTGTCTTGTCAATATGTTTGTGCATGGGATGTGATTCTGTTATGATGGTAAGTGAAATCTGTGGAAATTGAGGATTTAAAGATGGATTTGCGTGGGAAACGAGTTCTCGTGATGGGCTTAGGCCTGCAGGGATCTGGGATGGCGTCGGCGCGCTATGCGGCCCAGCAGGGAGCCCTGGTGCGCGTGACGGATATGAAGTCGCCAGAGGTGCTGGCCCCGAGCGTCCAGGCCCTGGCCGGTCTACCAATCGAGTTTATTCTGGGAGAACATCGGGACGAAGATTTTCGATGGGCCGAGATCGTCATTCGTAATCCAGGTGTCCCCTGGACATCTCCCTATATCCGCCTGGCCCAGGAACACGGGGCACGCATCGAGATGGAGATCGCGCTCTTCTTCCTGGCCTGTCCTGGCCGCATTATCGCTGTTACCGGCACACGCGGCAAAACCACCACGGTCAGTCTGCTCTATGATATCCTGCGTGCCAGCGGGGCCCATACCCTGATCGGCGGCAACGTAGCAGGCGTCGAGACACTCTCGCTCTTACCACAGATCACACCGGAGACCCTGGTCGTGCTAGAGCTATCCAGCTGGCAGCTCGAAGGCCTGGCCCTACACAAGATAAGTCCTCAGGTCGCAGTCATGACCAATGTCTATCCCGACCACCTCAACACCTATAACGGCATGGAGGATTATGCCGCAGCCAAGGCCAATATTTTCCGCCATCAGCAAGCCGCAGACCTGGCCGTGTTCAACTATGATAATCCTTGGACGCGGCGCTTTGGTGAAGAGTCAGCGGGCCGTACCTGGTTTACCAGCCTGGAACGTGGCGGCAGCTTTGCGCGCGGCTCCGAGCAGGTCGATCCTTTTATTTTTACCGAGACCCCCCTGGCCGGTCGGCACAACCTGGAGAATATTCTGCTGGCCACCACCACTGCCCGCCTGCTCGGTATTCCCGATGAGATCATCGCCGAGCGTGTCCGTAACTTCCATGGAGTCCCACACCGCCTCGAAGAGGTCCGTGAGCTCAACGGGATCCGCTACATCAATGATAGTGCCAGCACCTCACCGGTCGCCGGTCAGGTCGCTCTCGAAGCCTTCAAAGAGCCGATCGTGCTGGTCGCGGGCGGCAACACCAAGCACCTGCCCCTTGAACAATGGCCCGAACGCATCGTCGAGCGCTGTCGAGACGTGGTCATGCTCGCCGGTAGTGGTACCGACGAACTGCTACCAGCTATCCAGCAGGCAGCCGAAAAAATGCAGACAAGCAACCCGGTACGCGGCATCTACACAGATTACCAACAGGCGCTGGCCGCCGCCCAGCAGCTCGCCCGGCCCGGAGACATCTACCTCTTCTCCCCCGGCTTCACCAGCTTCGGCATGTTTCTCAACGAATTCGATCGCGGCGACAGATTCGTCGCCTACGTCCGCAACCTGTAGCGTTGCAGGGTTCCCCCCTAAATGGATAACCGCAGGTATGCGGCTTGCTCAAACATGTAGAGCAGTTGAGCAAGCCGCTCATGTCTGTGGCGCCTACACGACTCACATCTCTTCGCGCATGCTCACTCGGCCGCGTTTTGAGCGGCATACGTCCTGAAGGTAAAATCTTGCCATACCAAATGTTCCCCATCACTTTCGTATCATCACCGCGATTGGTGTAGGCGCCACAGCACTGCGAGTCGTTCTGACTCCTCGGCTCACGTAAACCCAGCAGTGCGGCCTTGCGTGTGGCGCCCACTCGGCGTACGTAATGTCGGCTTATACCCCATTTGGCGTACATACGGTACCAATCATGCGTGGCGATCCGGCGCGCCATGGGACGGCGTGTCCATCTGCCGAGCGTACGTCGAGTGGGCGCCACACGCAAGGCCGGCACGCGGCTTGATCGAGAGCGATACGTGTTTATAGAGCATCGCATGCCTGTGGCGCCTACACCACTCATGTTTCTTCTACCATGATCACTCGGCAACGTTTTGACCGGTGACCAAACTTTCCTCATCAATGCCGTATCATTCACCGTGATGATTTGCTATCGTACTCATTTATGGCATATAATAAAAAGTGTTTTATACTCATCAATGGCATTATAGTAAAAATGTTTCTATAGTATAAAATATCAGGCACAGCTCCGACAACAAGAAAGATAATGGGCACTGGCAGCCGATTATTCTTATCAAGTGGACGGAATGGTGAAGTATTGAAGAGCAGACCAGGGAAGATATATTCGAATGTTCTATAATCAAATGTATTTTTATAGTCTGGGTTGCACATATGGCGTAGGTTTGTTAAACTAACGGTTGTTCGGGGTTGACGCGTTGGAAGAAGTTCATCGGTAGAACTTCACACCATTGGAGTTGAGGACAACGCGATTATCGAAAACCCCAAAGGAGTATGGGTTATGACGATGATGATGAGCAGGAAGGCCCTGGAAGAGTATGGGTTGGTCAATCTGGGCACTATTAACTGGAATCTTTCCCCGGCCGTACTGATCGAACATGCATTGGAGCGGCAAGAGGGAAAACTGGCCAGCAATGGGGCTTTGAGCGCGACAACGGGTGCTCATACGGGTCGCTCACCAAAAGATAAGTTTATTGTCTCAAACGAAGATTCCATGGCGCGCATCTGGTGGGGCGAAAACAACCATCCGATGACACCGGAAACATTTGAGATTATTCGTAGAAGTCTCGCCGATTATTTACAGGGTCGGGATGTATATGTACTGGATGCCGCGGCCGGTGCCGATCCAGATTATCGTATGCCGATTCAAGTTATAACAGAGCTGGCCTGGCATAATCTGTTCGCACGCCAGCTATTCTTACGCGCCACAGAGATCGATCAGGCCAGCGAACAGCCGGGGTTCACCATTTTGTGTGTCCCACATTTCCGCACCAATCCTCGCATCCACGGAACCAGATCCGATGCCGCTATTATTATTGATTTTAAAGAACGCCTGGTTCTGATCGCGGGTACTGAGTATGCGGGCGAAATGAAGAAATCCATCTTCACGGTCCTGAACTTTATCCTGCCAGCTAAGGGCGTTTTGCCTATGCATTGTTCCGCTAATATCGGGACAGATGGCGATGTGGCGCTCTTCTTTGGACTCTCCGGCACCGGGAAGACGAGCCTTTCGGCCGATAGCAGCCGGCGCTTGATTGGTGACGATGAGCACGGCTGGGGCGAGAACGGCGTCTTCAACTTCGAGGGAGGCTGCTACGCCAAATGTATCAATCTCTCTGAGAAATACGAGCCACAGATCTGGAATGCGGCGCGCTTCGGATCCGTCTATGAGAACGTTATCCTGGACGACAAAACACGTGTCCCGGATTATGCGGACTCCTCACTGACCGAGAATACACGCGTGGCCTATCCGATTGATTACATTGATAACGTGGTCATGTCAGGTATGGGTGGACATCCGAACGCCGTCATCTTTTTGTCGGCCGACTCCTTCGGCGTCCTGCCTCCCATCTCACGGCTCACCACCGAGCAGGCCATGTACTACTTCTTGTCCGGCTATACCAGCAAGCTAGCGGGTACCGAATCAGGGGTAACGACGCCACAGGCCACCTTTAGCTCCTGCTTTGGAGCCGCCTTCCTGCCCCGACGACCAGGGGAGTACGCCAACCTGCTACGCGAGCGCATCGAGAAGCACCAGGTTCGCTGCTACCTGATCAACACCGGCTGGACCGGAGGTCCCTATGGCACCGGCTCGCGCATCAATATCAACTATACCCGCGCCATGGTCCGTGCCGCGATCAGCGGCGACATCGACAAGGCAGAAATGGTCGCCGATCCCATCTTCGGCTTCCAGGTCCCGACCTCTTGTCCCGATGTACCCGACTCTGTCCTCTCGCCCCGCAGCACCTGGGACGACAAAGAAGCCTACGATCAACAGGCGCACAAGCTGGCAAACCTGTTCAAAGAAAACTTTGAGCAGTTCGACATCGTCAAAGATGCCCTCAAACACGCCGGCCCACGCTAAGCTAACGAACGTAGAGAGAAAAATGGAGAGGCGGTCACGATCGCCTCTCCATTTTTCTCCCTACCTCCCACAACCTCACGGAGAAGGACGGCACATAGCGTTAGATCCGATCCCCGATCAGCAGGAGAGCCTGGGCCGTCTGGTTTCTATATCCTCCAGGCGCGATTTCAGTGGTATCCAATTCAAAGCCAGCCCAGCGGAACAACTTGATCGCCTGATAGCTCCAGGTCAGGGTCGGAATATACATGACACAATCGCCCTCGATCTCCACCATCAACCTGACGCCTTCCGCGATAATAGCCTTGCCCAGGCCCAATCCCTGATATGCAAACTTGACGGAGACCCAGCGCATAAATGGATAACGGCGCTGGCCAGTATAGCCCCACCAGGCCATAAAGTTAGCGACCTTCTCCCCATCATCCTTCTGAATGAAGAGTACCCGGCGCCTCAACTCATTATAGAAAGGACCAAATTCTTGCCTGAAGAACTTCACCCCCTCCTCCACATTATTAAAAGTCCCGGCCGATGTCTCAATCTCCGCCCAGGCCTGCTCATCTCCCGGCTCATACGTCACAAAGGAATACCCCGGCGGCAAGGCAACAGGCGGCAATGGCGTACCAGGATTTCGCTTTAAAATGACCCGCAACGCTTCTATACTTTTATCTAACATTTTTCCTCCTCTTCCTCTTCCATCCAATCAAAACGTAATCTTCACCATGTCACATCACTTTAACACAAATACTGATATTTTGCACCTTTATCCAACTTTATCACTTTATATTCCCAAAAGAAACGCCACAAGAAAAAAATAAGCGGTAGCGGCAGGTCTTGCACCTGCAATCTGTAGACGTACGACCATGAACAAGTAGTACGCAACACGAGCCTGAACTGTTTGCCGTCACACGATCACGTGGTTGAAGGACATTTCGTACGTGAACAGGTTGCAGGTGCAAGACCTGCCGCTACCGGGTTTATTTCTTGTGGCGTTTCTTTTGTGTTGCTTTTGATGGGTTGGATAGATTGATCTTTTTCTCTTTCTCTGCTATAAAGGGAGAAAACAGAGGAGGAGCAGAGATGTTATCACACGATGCTATACGTGAAGCGGTCGCGCAGGCTATGCCGGCCGCGTTAGGAGATCTGGCCAGACTGGTGGCGATCCCTTCGGTGGCGACCGAGGGTTTTCCTAAAGCGCCGGTGGTCGAGGCGGCTCACGCAACGCTGGATATTTTGCAGCGGGCCGGCGTTCAGGCTGTGCGGCTACTGGATCAGCCTACGGGCTATCCGTCCGTTTATGGTGAGATCCCTGGTCCAGCGGGAGCTCCAACGGTGCTGCTTTATGCTCACTATGATGTCCAGCCGGCTGGCAATAAAGAGGAGTGGCAGACACCACCATTTGAGCTGACGGCCAGGGATGATGGACGCCTCTATGGTCGGGGTGCGGCCGATGATAAGTCGGGTATCGCCATCCACGTAGCGGCGCTACGCAGTCTGGCGGGACACCTACCGGTCAATATTAAGATCATTGTGGAGGGTGAAGAAGAGTTTGGTAGTAGCCTCGAAGCCTATGTGGCCGCGCACCCGGAGCTCTTTCAGGCTGATGTGGTCGTGGTCGCCGATGGTGGCAACGACCGGGTTGGCGAGCCGATCCTGACTACCAGCCTGCGTGGCATGGCTTCCCTGGTCGTTGAGGTACGCACCCTGCAAGGACAGCTCCATAGCGGCGGTTTTGGCGGACCCACGCCGGACGCGCTGGTAGCCCTGATCCGAATGCTCTCTACCTTGCATGACGACAAGGGCGGCATCGCTATTCCCGGACTACAGGGACAGCCCTGGCATGGGAGTGAGGTCCCGGAAGACGCGTTCCGGTACGTGGCTGGCGTCCTACCTGGAGTCGAGTTGGTCGGCACAGGCTCCATCGCCAGTCGGCTATGGTCCAACTACGCCATCAACGTCACCGGACTCGACGCACCCGCCGTCACCGGTGCCCGTAATATTCTGATTGACGCGGCCCGTGCCCGCGTCAGCCTGCGCGTCCCACCCGGACAGAGCGCCCGAGAGGCCCTGGCGATCCTGACCCGTCACCTGGAGAGCGTCGCCCCCTGGCATGTCCAGCTCAGCTTCTCCGAACAAGAAACAGGCGAAGGACACGCCATGGCCAGCGATGGACCCGCCTATCAAGCGGCCCGCGCCGCCATACAAGCAGCCTATGGCAAAGACGCCGGCGAAACCGGTAGTGGCGGCTCCATACCCGTCATCAACACCTTCGCCAGCATCATGCCCCAGGCCGAAATACTCATCTGGGGAGCCGAAGACGGAGCCGCCAACGTCCACGCCCCCAACGAAAGCGTCGATCCCAAAGAAATCGAGCGCGCCGCCCTCGCCGAAGCCATCTTCCTGGCCTCCCTCACATCGTAGGTTCGGGGCTTGCCCCCGATTGGCTTGGCTTGTTGCTCCCGATTGGTCCTCAATCATGCTTTGATGAGGGCCAATCAGGCCAGCATCAGTCTTCCAGCCACTCCTGGATCACCTCTTTGTTGGGGTGGACCGAGAACATCTGTAGTGGGGCATCGCCAGTATTTTTAAACTTGTGAGGTGTATTGGCGGGCGCCACCACGACGCTACCGGCCTCCACCTCCAACACCTCATCACCCACCGTAAACGTCGCATGCCCATGCTGCAAGAAAAACACCTCTGGATATGGATGAACATGCAGGCTTGGGCCGCCACCCGGCACGGTCGCCACCTGGAAAACCGATACCGGCAAATCATCACCATATGCCTGCCCCTGAAACAGACTGGCAGTCGCATTGAGCTTTAATTCATCATTTGAAGTAGTATAGGCCATAGTTGATTCCTTTCACATATGTCAATCAAGTAAGCGTTTATGAGAATTATAACAGTATAATGGTGTTGCCAAAAGATCCATTTTTCATCACAAACAGGGTACCATTATAAAGTAAACACACCTGATGGCGCCCCATTATATCGGCGTACGCTCAGCTCCAATCATGCTTCACCCTCCTGTTCGTAATGGACGGTGTGAAAAGCCGTCCGAGCGTACGTGGAGTGGGCGCCACACGCGAGGCCGGCATGCGGCATGATCAACGGCGATACATGCATGAAAGCACGCATGCCTGTGGCGCCTACACGAATCTTGTTTCTTCAGGCATGATCGCTCCGGAATGTTTTGATGGGCGATGGCGATCATAGGATATTGCCTCATACACGTTCCAACATGATCAGGCAACATCCAACGAGATTGGTGTAGGCGCCACAGCACTGCGAGTCGTTCTGACATCCTGGCCCTCGTCAAACCAGCAGTGCGGCCTCGCGTGTGGCGCCCACTCCACGTACGCTCGGTTGGCGTGTGACGCCCACTCCATATACACAAAATCACGCCATGCTGGTAGGATCATTTATTTACAACAAAATATAATGCCAATGGACTTGCCAAATAATCCATTATCTACCATAATTGATTGACCAGGGAGATACAACACTTCATCTTCACTCTCGAGGGGGAGGACATTATCATGGACTACGTGGAACAACTCTGTTCCAGAGCAGTGCAGGCCTTTGCTGAAGAGTCGGAGGTAGTGGAAATCGGGCTGTTTGGTTCATATGCGCAGAGGACGAATGATCGCTATTCGGACATTGATTTGCATGTCGTTTCACATGATTTTGATACAACAATGTCCCATTTTATGGCCTGCCTCTCGAAGATCGGACGGGTCCTGGTGGCATTTCCACTCACGGTACGCGTGGGCTATGCTGCCTATATGGTGTTATTTGAGGATTATCCGCTGTACAATAAACTCGATATCAATATAGCCGATAGAGATAACACTATTCCTTTTGCTCCGACAACGTGTATATATCGCAGAGATACAGTTCCTCCTTACACAGTGAGTAGCTTGCTCCCTTCGCGCTTTGAAGAGCCGCTCAATCTGTTGTATGACTCCTATCTAGGGGCGCTTCGATACATGAAGTATCGCCAGCGCGAGAAGCATTTTAGCGCCTACAAATTTTATCGAGCGCAACTCGAGCGTCTACTCGTTATATGGTATCAAGATATGAGTCATGATCATGCCATAGCACGTTTAGGTATCCTGGAATATCAGCAACTGGATACGCATCCAAGCAGTGCGGACATGCAACGCTATCTTTATCCAGCCAATGAGCAAATGATGGATCAGCTTTACCTTGAACTACTACAGATGCTGACACATACATTGCCATCAACCTATAGCCAGGAGCAGAGAGAGGTACTCGCTTCCATACTTGAATTTTTGCGATCAGCAGCAGGAGGTTTTGCCCATGATCTTTGATGAACTGCCATCCGAAGTTCTGCCAGTCCTGGAAAAATATGCCGCGCCACCCAGGCTGGTGGCTCATCTCACTGTTGTGCATCATGTGGCGGCGATGCTTATCCAACAGGTAAGCGTCTACTGGCCTGAACTTGTCTATGATCGGGATTTGGTCTTATTTGGGGCCGCCACCCATGATATAGGCAAAGCTATCTACCGCCATGAGCTACGTGAGCCGGGACATCAACACGAAGAGATTGGACCACAGTTGCTGTTGGAAAGTGGCTTCTCAGAGGCACAGGCCCGCTTTGCTCGCACGCATGCACGATACAACCAGGAGGAACAACCACAACTTGAAGATCTGCTGGTCGCCTTCGCCGATACTATTTGGAAAGGCAAACGAGACCAGACCCTGGAGCAGGTGCTCGCCCACCATATCGCGACACATACAGGAGAAGCACAATGGGAGGTATATATGAAAATCGATGATATCGCGGAAGCACTGGCCAGTGAAGCCCATGCACGTATCGTCTGGCAAGGGCGAGATCAATCTACTCTTACGTATGACCGCAAGCTAGAATTTGGCTGGGAGGGCGATAATGATCTTGGCCTGCGCTTAATCCAACAAATA
Source organism: Dictyobacter alpinus (assembly GCF_003967575.1). Taxonomy (NCBI): domain Bacteria; kingdom Bacillati; phylum Chloroflexota; class Ktedonobacteria; order Ktedonobacterales; family Dictyobacteraceae; genus Dictyobacter; species Dictyobacter alpinus. The sequence continues at coordinate 5,100,937 of NZ_BIFT01000001.1, read as the reverse complement.
ATCGCAGGCAAGAAGACCGCCACCTGTGCTCCTATGTTTAGTTATAGTAAAGAGGAACTGATCGAGATTTTTAGCAGCCCGGGAGAAATGGTGACGGTGGTCGACAAAGAGCAGAGGCCATACTGTAATGTGCATATGATTGATGCCTTCCTGACCACTTTTGGCAATCCCGATCCGCGCCTGGTCAGTGGTGAGGGCAATGGCGAAGATAGTGAGCAGTTCAAACAAGAGCACCGCCAGGACTGGCAAAGCTGGTTGGAGTCAGAGGGCCATTCACTTACAGATGAGACACAACTGGTCGTGCAAGTATTTGAGCTGATTGAAAAAGTATCGGCATAACTGGCTTAGAGTGCCTGGAGGCGGGTACGTTGACATAGGTTGCTATGTCCTCACCACTCTGTTCGGTGGCTTCAGAACGATCATGATGGGCACTTCCACACAAGGAAATGCTCACGGTGAATGTATTGGATCTAGCCACTGAAGCTACGAGGGGTTTACGGCGTGTTGCAGTAAAAAGTGCTTGAAGACGTGGGCGGTGGCGGATAGGTTTTTGTCTTCGAGGTGGACGAGGAACCAGTGGCGCATGATGGGGAAGTTTTCGGCGCTGAGCATGACGAGACGACGCGTTTCCAGTTCCATGTCGATGGCCACACGTGAAATAAGGGCAATGCCAAGTCCGGCGGCCACGCTTTGTTTGATGGCGCTATTATTGCCGACTTGCATACTTACTTGCAGGGGGAGTCCAGCGGCCTGGAAGGCTCCTTCGAGGGCGGCTCGGGTGCCGGAGCCTACTTCGCGCAGCAGGAAGTGTTCGCGAGCCAGATCGGTCATGGGTACGTTAACGCAGCCAGCCAGGCGATGCGTCGGGGGCGCGATCAGGACCAGCTCGTTGGGGGCGAAGGGCGCGGAATAGACAGGTGCCTCAGCGGGAATTTTGCCCATAATTACCAGGTCGATACGGTTGTGGAGTAGGTCATCAACCAGATAGCCACGATTAACGACTTCCAGTGTAATCTCGACATGTGGATAGATATGACGAAATTTACCTAATAAGGACGGAATAACATAGGTTCCAACGGTCGTATCGGCCCCTACGCTTAAGCGGCCATACTGGGGACTGCGCAGAGACTCCATCGTCTCCAGCGTCTCGTCGATTAAAGCTGAAATTTTCTGGGTATAGCGATACAGTTCCTCGCCGGCATGCGTTAAATGCGTCTTACGACCAAGCTTATCGAACAGCTTGAGTCCCAGGGATTCTTCAAGCTGGCGAATCTGGGCCGAAACGGCCGGTTGACTGAAATGCAATTCCTCGGCGGCCCGCATATAGCTACAATGTTTGGCTACTACTTGAAAAGTAGCGAGTTGATGCAGATTCAAGTTGCGCATATCCCTTGCTCCTTTGCAAAGAAACATATAATCGTATAGTATAGCCCAACTGAACAGCATTTTCCTAGAGTGTTCGATTATGAGGGTGTCATTCATTTTACGCAGCCGCGAAATAGTTCTTGAGGGGCTTTTTATAGTCCCTCAAGAACATTTTTACATTTTGTAATATCTAACGCTTAAAATTTTTAATCTCGCTAAAGAATACTAGTCAACACTGCCGCCATGGTGGCCGTGACCGTGACCGTGGTCGTGGCCACTCCAGCCATTATCACCATTCCAGCCGCCACCATAGCCCCAGCCGCCGTTGCCACCCCAGCCACTGCCATAACCGTAGCCGTAGCCGTAGCCATAACCGTAGCCCCCATGGGGACCGTCAAACCGACCGGAAGCGCCATTGACCTGTGCCAAATCGCTATCAGTTACCTCAAGTGTTTCGTTCGAGGCCTCAGCAAGCTGAGAAAATTCCTCGTAGGATAGAGAAGCTTTTACATTTTTAATCTCATTATGCATATAAATGCCCCTTTCCCTTTGCTTTACACAAAGGCTATAGCTTACTGGTACCATTCTTTCCGTTTTGAGATACAACTAGCGATTGTTACACCTTCTACTAGCCCACATAGTTTTATGGTTTACAATCCGCTTTCTTACTATTTCTTGTATCTATTCTCGTCTTCATCTCTGGTACCTATATCTATTATATAAATGCATCAAAAAAGTAATGGCTACTGATGCTGAACTAAGCCATCCAGGCCGCATATTCCATGAAGGAGTCGCCATCTTTTGAGCTTTTTTTTCTATGGTCGCTCAATGTAACTTTGAATCGACGCATAAGCGTTTACTTATGCTATACCTCAGTACTTGTGATGATAAATACTAGTTCTTTTACTGTTTTTCCAGGTATCCTTTCTAGTAGGAGTAGCGTAGACACTGTGGTCTACCACTATCGATACGAGGTCAATTATGATCTTGGTTGGTCATTGCCAGGAAAGGAACACTGATCATGATGAAACGTCAACAGGCTGTCGAGCTGTCCAATGCATGGGAGACCGAGGAGCGCTGGCACGGGACGAAGCGTCCCTATAGTGCGGAAGATGTTTTGAGGTTGCGGGGTTCACTGCATATTGAGCATACACTGGCCCGACGTGGAGCGGAGCGGCTCTGGACATTACTGCATAGTGAACCATATGTGGCGGCCCTGGGTGCGTTGACCGGTAATCAGGCTGTCCAGCAGGTGAAGGCTGGCCTGAAGGCTATTTACTTGAGTGGCTGGCAGGTTGCTGCCGATGCCAATCTGGCTGGTCAGATGTATCCCGATCAGAGTCTGTATCCCGCTAATAGTGTTCCACAGGTAGTGCGTAAGATCAATCAGGCCTTTCAGCGCGTAGATCAAATTTATCATGCAGAGGGACAGGACAATATCGATTGGTTCGCGCCAATTGTGGCCGATGGTGAGGCCGGCTTTGGTGGTCCATTGAATGTCTTTGAGATGATGAAGGCCATGATCGAGGCCGGAGCCGCCGGAGTCCATTTTGAGGACCAGCTGGCATCCGAGAAGAAATGCGGCCATATGGGCGGCAAGGTCCTGATTCCAACGCAGACCGCGATCAAGCATCTGGTCTCGGCCCGCTTCGCCGCTGATCTGCTCGATGTGCCCACGATCCTGGTGGCCCGCACCGACGCCAATGCCGCCACATTGATCACGTCAGATATTGATCCGGCGGACCAGGAATTCCTGACTGGTGAGCGTACTCCCGAGGGATTCTACAAGATTCGCAATGGATTAGATACGGCGATTGCACGTGGACTGGCATATGCGCCTTACTGTGATTTGATCTGGTGTGAAACCTCTGAACCAAATATTGAAGAGGCACAACGCTTTGCCGATACTATTCATGCACAGTATCCTGGCAAGTTACTCGCCTATAACTGTTCACCGTCCTTTAACTGGCGCAAAAAACTGGAGCCGGACGCCATCGCGACCTTCCAGAAGCAACTGGCTGCGATGGGCTATGTGTTCCAATTTATCACCCTGGCCGGCTTCCATGCCCTCAACCATAGTATGTTCCAACTGTCCGTAGCTTATAAGGACCACGGCATGAGCGCCTATTCGGAGTTGCAGCAGGCCGAGTTCGCCTCTGAGGCCCAGGGCTATACAGCCACCAAACACCAGCGCGAAGTCGGGACCGGCTACTTCGATGAAGTCGCTAAAGTCATCTCCGGCGGCCAATCCTCAACCACTGCCCTGACCGGCTCAACCGAAGAAGGACAGTTTCACTAAAATATAATGAGTCATCCCGAACTTTTGCAAAAGTTCTTAAAACTGGGGGTGCAGGGTCCTCCCTGCCGGGGTGCGGGGTGTCCCCGCTCATTCTTTCTCCCTCTCGCGCCGCCTGCGGCGGCGCGAGAGGGAGAAAGAAAAAGAGGTTTTTGCGGGGACACCCCGCACCCCGGCAGAAGGGCTAGCCGCCCTCCTGCACCTCCCGCATTGGAAGAGAAGAATCCATTTTTCAAAAATCTGGGATGACTTATTAGTATGTGTATGACGCGCAAGCATACAACAGTAATACAGGAGGCACTATGACTATACCTTCAATGAGCCGCTATGCAGAGGGCATTGAGATCAATGCTGAGATTACCCCTGAGTTCGCGGAGATTCTGACGCCGGAGGCGCTGAGCTTTATCGCTAGCCTGATCCGCGCCTTTGGAGGCCGACGAGAAGAACTACTGGCAAAACGTGTCCAACGCCAGCTTGAACTGGATGCTGGCAAGTTACCGGATTTCCTGGCCGAGACCGCGCCCATCAGAAGCGGTGACTGGACGGTTGCGCCGATTCCCGCAGACCTACAGGATCGTCGCGTCGAGATCACGGGTCCGGTCGAGCGTAAGATGATCATCAATGCCCTCAACTCGGGTGCCAGCGGCTTTATGGCCGACTTCGAGGATTCCAATACGCCGACCTGGGAGAACACCATCCAGGGACAGATCAATCTGCGGGACGCTATTCGGCGCACGATCACTTTTACTAATGCAGATGGCAAAGAGTATCGCCTGAATGAGCGTACGGCAGTCCTGATGATTCGTCCACGCGGCTGGCACCTGCTGGAAAAGCATGTCGTGATCGACGGCCAGCCCATCTCCGCCGGCATCTTCGATTTTGGACTGTATTTCTTCCACAATGTCAGACAACTCTTGGAGAATGGGAGTGGGCCTTACTTCTATCTACCAAAACTAGAAAGCCATCTGGAGGCGCGCCTCTGGAACGACATCTTTGTGTTGGCGCAGCAGGAACTCGGGGTTCCACAGGGTACGATTAAAGCTACGGTCCTGATTGAGACTATTCTAGCAAGCTTTGAGATGGACGAGATCCTGTATGAGTTGCGTGAACATTCTGCCGGACTCAACTGTGGACGCTGGGATTATATCTTTAGTGTGATCAAGAAGTTCCATAAAAATCCGGCCTTCCTGCTGCCCGATCGGGCCGAGGTCACCATGACCACACACTTCATGCACTCCTATTCACTCCTCACCATCCAGACCTGCCATAGGCGTAATGCCCATGCCATCGGCGGGATGGCGGCACAGATCCCGATCAAAAACAATCATGCCGCCAATACGGCCGCACTGGAACGCGTACGAGCCGACAAGCAGCGCGAGGCCCGCGATGGACACGACGGCACCTGGGTCGCCCACCCTGGATTAGTCCCGTTTGCTCTGGAAGAATTCAATATCCAGATGCCACGACCCAACCAGATCCAGCGCAAACGCGAAGACGTTCACGTCACGGCCGCAGACCTGCTCCAAATGCCCGCCGGAAAAATCACCGAAGCCGGGCTGCGCAACAATATCAGTGTCAGCCTGCAATACCTGGAAGCCTGGTTGCGTGGTAATGGCTGTGTCCCCATCAACAACCTGATGGAAGACGCCGCCACCGTCGAGATCTCGCGCGCCCAGATCTGGCAATGGATACGGCATCCACAGGGAATACTGGATGACGGGCGCCGCATCACCATCGACCTGTTCCGCCAATTCCTACAAGAAGAACAGCTACGGCTCCAGGACAAGATCGGCAAACAAGAATATGCCGTGCGCCCATTTACGACCGCCGCCGCCATCCTGGACCAGATTATCAGCGACGATAGCTTCGTCGAATTCCTGACTATCCCAGCCTATGCCTACCTGGCATAGAAAAAAATACGACGCCCCCGTAGTTACGACCGCAAAATCGGCGCATAATACAAAGAGTAGCGGCAGGTCTTGCACCTGCAACCTGTTCACGTACGATCATGCACAAGCAATACGTCGCACACATCTGGATCTGTTCGCCTTCGTATGGCCACATGTTTTGAAGAACATTTCTTACGTGTACAGGTCGCAGGTGCAAGACCTGCCGCTACTCTTCGTTATCTCACCATGGATGTGCTTAACCGAGTTGCGCTTGCCAAACAATGCATGACACCCTTAATCAGGGCTTTTTTTGACCGCTTTCGATGGTATTATAATGATGGAGTTATATAAAAAGGAGTATACCATGTCAAATATAGAACAGGCATCGAATGGATTTGGAGAGGTCAATGGTACGAAATTGTATTATGAGGTTGCGGGTACGGGGCAGCCATTGGTTCTCATACATGGACATCTGCTGGATAGAAATTCGTGGGACGAGCAGTTCGCGGTCTTCGCTCAACGCTATCGGGTCATGCGCTACGATCAGCGTGGCTTTGGCGATTCGGGATTGGTGAGCAAGGAGAAGCCCTTTTCTGCTCGCCAGGATCTCTATGAATTGCTGAAATTCCTGGGCATTGAGCATGCTTATCTGATGGGAGTCTCCGGAGGAGGCGCACTCGCGATCGATTTCACGCTTGAGCATCCTGAGATGGTTGATGCTCTGATCCCGGTCACGGCTGGCGTGAGCGGCTTTCGGCCATCAGAAGAAATGATGCAAAGTCGTCCCGATCTGATGCGCCTGTATACGAGCTTGAATGATGCATTTGAACACAAAGATATCCCACGAGCAGTTGATGTCTCGCTAGATATATGGACAGATGGTCCCGGTCGGCTTCCAGCGCAAGCGGCCCCCGAAGTGCGCGAGTGGATACGCAAGATGACGACTCGTAACTGGGAACGCCCGGATGGTAAGGAACAGGCTGAGCACCCACCAGTGCCATTAGAGCCACCAGCCATTGGGCGGCTCTCGGAGATTAAAGTACCAACGCTCGTCATTCTAGGAGAGTGGGATGTGCCAAATCCACTGGATCAACTGGTAGTAGAGATTCCAGGAGCCGAAAAGGTGATCATGGCAGAGACAGCACATCATCCATTTATGGAAAAGCCAGCCGAGTTCAACCAGATTGTCCTGGATTTTCTGGGATCACTCAATTCATATTGAGTTGCTAGCGGGCTCCACTATAGCGCAAGTTACCGCTAAATATGGCTCGAAAAGGATAGGATGGAGAGTGTTACTTATCTCCATCCGTGTTCCACCAGCTATCGAACGGCGTAACGGGCAACTGGCGTTTATGTTCGGTGAGCTTAAAACGCTGTTCGATGCGCTGCGCTTCTTCAGCGGGAACCTCTCGCCCTTCGAGATAAGCGTCGATGATTGTATAACTGATGCCAAGCTCATGCTCATCGAGCTGCCCCGGCTTGTGATCCAGTAGATCAGCGGTCGGCAGTTTGTTGTATAGGCGCTCATCGGCCCCAAGATAATGCAATAATGAGCGCCCCTGTTGTTTCGTCAAGCCAGCCAATGGAGTCAGGTCTACTCCCCCATCGCCATACTTGGTGAAAAATCCGGACACAGCTTCGGCGGCATGATCGGTACCAACCACCAGGACATTGAACTGATTGGCAAAGCGGTAATGGACCGCCATCCGTTGCTGCGCCTTCTGGTTGCCCTTGTTATAATCGCTCATCTTCAGGCCCGTGGCGGCCTCGAACGAGGCGACCGCGCTATCGATGGCAGGTTTTATATTGATGTCATACGTCCTATCGGGCGCAATGAATTGCAGGGCGCGCTGCGCATCCTCTTCATCATGCTGGATACCATAAGGAAGTCGAAGAGCGATAAACACATAATCTTTGCCGGTTTGTTCACGCAAACCCTCTACCGCCAACTGGCACAAACGGCCAGCCAGACTTGAGTCCTGTCCACCCGAAATACTCAGCACAAAGCCGTTCATATGCGCATACAACACATAGTCCTGTAAAAACTTCACCCGAAAAGCCACTTCTGCGGCCGGATCTATCAGCGCTTTTGTATGTAATGCCTCAATAATTTGCTCCTGTTGAGTGGTCGTCATCAAAAAAACTCCTCTCACAATGCAACCTGCTACCATTAGTACTGCCGAGGAACACAAAAAGATGTGCGACACCTTGATACGTTTCAGGAGCATTCTTCATGATCTCTTCTCCATCCATATCTATTGAAGGTGAGATGAGAAGTCTCGTCATCTCACGTCCCAACTTCTGCAAGCTCCAGGATCTCTTGCCATCCTCAGTGTGCCACAACAGAAACATGCCACAGGCCACGCGTGAAAAGCCCAGGCGCACGCCTGTAAGCGGCACACATCTCACTCAATGAGTAGCTAGCCTGAGTGCCACGGCAAGCAAGAAGCATGCAAAGGTCAGGACTGCTGCCCAGACACCCACAATATGGAAGCGCTCCGCATAGGTGACTTGCGCCTTCCAATCCTGGGGAGGCGCGTCCAACGCCCAGTCGACCGTGGCACTGTTGATCGGGACGGTACCGATAACCCGGATCACGATCCAGATCAACAGTGCCACCACAGCTACGCATCGGAACACAAAGCCGGGCATAGTGGTGTTGAGAAACGTCAGGCCGATCCCTAAAATGGCCGCCGGTGCAAAAAAGGCGGGGACCAGCACACGCAGCTTGATTACTAGTGCTTTACGGAACTGAAGCTGTGAATGGTCGGAAAGCTGCTCGGCGGGCTCGCGTACCCCGTAATGGATCACGAACTCGATGCCAGCCAGCATTCCGGCGAAGAACACATTCATGAGGTCAAGGACAGTCATAACAGTCATGATTCTTGTTTTCCTTTCATCGCTTACCTCTTACAAGCAGTTAAAAACTTACTCCTTTGTGTCTTCACCGTCCTTCATCACGAGCTTTGGGAGAGAACCAAAGCGATCGCCCGCACCTCCTCCGACTTCAGCGGCGTTCGTAATGAGTTGTTGGAGGTGGGCCAGGAAACGATCCATCTCCCCTTCGGAAAATCCTCTTTTCAGGCTTTGCTCGAAGTGCTCCACCGAGGAAACGAGCGTCAGTGAGATGTCTCGACCCTCCTCCGTGAGATAGACTTTGACGACACGGCGATCTTCCCGGTCATGTCGCCGCTCCACCAGCCCAATCTGCTCCAGTCGCGTGATAATCCCTGTCACCGCTGGCGCATCAACACCACGCTTCTGACTCATGGTTCCGATGGTCATGCCATCCTGCACGAGCAACAACGCTAAGGCGCCCCACTGTGGAGGAGTGACGACATACGATTTGCCACGCTCCTGGCAATGGGCTCGCAGCACATCTGCGTAGGCAGCGGTGACCCAACGTTCAGCATAGAAAAGCCAATACGTGACCCGACCACGATTGTCTTCCAGAGGTAAATCCATACAGCTCCTTTCTGTGTAAACATTTTTCATAAAAATATTTTCCATGTTAATAATTAACATGGAAAATATATCTGATCTCTCATCGGTTGTCAAGACTTTGGTGGACGAATGTGGGGAGGCGTGCTTAAGGGCGAGGACAGAGTTCCTTTTTTGAGCACGTCAAGGTTAGTTACCTATGTTGCTACGGCAGACACGGCTGAAAACGTGGGACGAACCGCTGGCTCCCCGCCGCTTTAGCGCGCGGGAAGCTTTAGATGAAATGAGACATTATGTCTAGGAGGTCCGCAACTATTATTAGTGCGGCGCAGATCTTCTTCAAATGATGCAACGGAGGGTTTCCAGCCGAGAACTTGTTCCGCTCGCGTTGGGGATAGCCAGAAGCTTGGCGTTACCCCTCCACCGCAGCCATAGAGAATCCCTGCGCCGATGACGATCATGCCATGAACGCCTTGCTCAATCGCCTGATAAACGATCTGCTCGGGCGCTTGATGCATCGCCGCTGAAACACCTGCCTACTAACTCCAATTTCTAGTAAAGATATATTACTTAGATGACTGACAAACCGCCGTCAATGGGAAGAATGACGCCAGTGGTATATGTATTGGTCATCAAGAAGAGAAATCCCTGCGCCAGCTCCCCTGGCTCGCCCATATGCTGGACAGGCAGGTTTTCACGTGCCCATTGCTCTGATGAGGTGCGCTGTGCGGGCGATTGGGTGGCCCAGACTCCCGTATTCACTGTACCTGGCGCAACCACATTTACGCGAATAGGAGCCAGCTCTGCGGCCAGTGTACGTGCAAAAACAGCAACGGCACCGCTGGCTGCGGACATGACGGAGAGGCCTCCGCGGGATGGATTGAGGATAGAAACGCTAGATGTCAGGGTAATCGAGCCAGTTGCGGCAATGTGCGGAACGGCGGCACGCACCACAAAAAATGTACCCCAGAATTTCTCCATGCCGCGCTGCGCTACCTCTGTAGACATGGTGGCAAGCGGAGAAAAAAGCTGAGTTTCATCAGCAACGGCGGTCATCACGAGATGATCCAGAGAGCCAATCTGCGCAAAAAGCTGGTTCATCGATTGCTCGTCGAGCATATTGGCAGTCATGGTCTCAATATTACCCGTTATGCCTTGCCGCGCCTGAGCAAGTTTCTCTGCCGAGCGGCTAACCATAATGGTATGAGCATCGCGGGCAGCTACTTCGGCCGCCACGGCTCGTCCCATGCCAGAGCTTGCCCCAATTATCACAACAGTTTTTCCGGTAAGTTCAGTACTCATATTTTTCTCTTTTATGAAAGCATATTCAGGCACATCTGTATTCCCTCTCTCTACTAGTTCGTACCTGTACTTTTATTATTGTACACTTGCTTTGAACTGTCTAGGCAAATCTTGCGCAACCTGGTATTGGGCTGGGGTGACGCCCACGAGGCGTTTGAAGTAGCGTCCAAAGCGACTTTGATCGTAAAAGCCTGTTTTTTGAACGACCTGGGCAATGGATACGCCATGAGCTAAGAGGAATTTTGCCCGTTCGACCCGTACCTGAAGATGATAAGCGTATGGAGAGAGCCCAACGTGTCGACGAAATAGATGAGCGAGATGATATGGACTTACCCCCGCCACTTGCGCCAGGTCCTCCAGGCGAACTCCATATGAATTAGTCTCATGCAGGAAGGCACGGACGCGTTGCACTGCTTCTGGTGCTGAAGGGATGTTACGAAGGGTCACACGATTTTGCGCGGTGTGAGTGAGAAGGGTTGTCAAAAAATCACTGAGTTGGATCTCATATTGCAGTGGTTCGCCTCCGTACTCCAGAGATCTTGTTAGCGACCGAAATAAGCCTATCAAATTATCATCCACAAGAATTGGATTGGGAAAGAAAGGCTCATTCACGTTGTGACGCATCACGTCTTCAGCTACCTTCTGAAAGAGAGAAGGACGTAGATAGATGAGATGATAGGAGGTCTGAGGAGGTCGCGCCTCTGCATCCCAGGTCGCATGGACCTCTCCAGGATGCATGAGGCTCAGTTGCCCCCTCGCAACAGTGTGCGATGCCCCCCGATAGCGATATACGCAAGCCGCTTCCAGGCTTAAACAGAGTTGATAGTCATCATGGGCATGAGGAGCCACTACTTCAGGCGAGCCGGGTGTACACACATAACGCTCAACCAGGAACTGAGGATAAGGCCAAACAGTCACAGTATGCTTGTCCATGGCATGCTTTCTCCTGTAAGTAATTCTTATTGTACTAAATCAAAGGCCCCTATGAGCATTCCTTCGGGCTCTTCGAGCTTGAGATATTTCTGCTCTGCTGACTCTTTGAGCACTCGTAGGCTTCCTGAAAATTTCTCCCTTCTTTTTCTGTCGTGCTCTTAGTTTACCAGCTTTTCTCAAAGTAATGAGTAGTCACCTTTTTTCGCCGGAAACGTTGTTAGATAATTTTTAGGGGGTATACTAAGATGAGGATATATATCGACCAGGTGCTAGATAGACAAGGAGTGTCATTCATGAGCAATCCTTCAACCAGGTCACAAGTAGGTGATCCTGGGACAGATCAAGCAGGCGGGCGCGTTCCTCTGTGGGTGTCCATCGTGGTCATCCTCGGGGCACTGTTACTCCTGACCGGTGCCATCATCAGTAAGGTAGATCCTACGTTCCTGACAAATGGGAGTCCCATGACAGAGGCGGCACGGGTCTATGCGGACTATATGTTTGCCCGCAATCTCGCGCTCGCGCTGATATTGCTTCTTTGCCTTGCGATCAGGGCGCGAAAGATGTTGGCCGGCCTTATGGTCCTGATCGCCCTCATTCAAATTATTGATGTCGCAGACGATCTAGCTCGTGAAGCATTTCTGCTCGCTCCAGGCTTGCTCGTCTTCGCCGTCGTATTCCTGCTTGGCGCGTGGCGACTGTTTGGACAGGCAATCTGGCACGTCAATGCCTGGCGCGATTGAAGAATCATATACTTAAATAAAGAGCTTTTGTGCATCCGCACTAGTTACCTGTAGAAAGTTCCAGACGCCAATCATTGCAGCGCATGAAACTGCCCCTGGGATACTCGAACTCGCATTCCTCGATAAGGGTAAATCCCAGTTTCCGGCAGACGGCGTTGGATGATGGGTTGTGAATAGATGGGAAGGCGTGCAAAGACCGATACGTGCCGTCCGGCTGGACAATGGCAAGAACCTGGGCAACCGCTGCGCTGGCGATACCTTGTCCCTGGAACGCGGGAAGGACCGACCATCCCATCTCATAGATATTCTCTCCATGATGGGTAGTATCCCAGTAACCAACTGAGCCAACTGCCTCGCCCGTGGCCTCGTAAACAATCTTGAACATCTGGCCCTTGCCATCAGGCGTGAGCCGCTCGTAGCGGGCCTGGCGCTTGACAAGCTGTTCGTCACTCTCGGGACCGCCAAGGTGTTCGGTCATCGCTGGATCACCCAGCAGTTTCTTCAACAGTGGAAGGTCGCCTTCGCCCCACGGCTCGATACGCACAGTGCTGCGATAAAATATGTCGCTCTCAGTCATGCCAAATTCCTTTTCGGTACCATCACGATGTTCACGTAGCAGATGCCATACTATGGAGAAGGCTCCGCTATATATCCCATAGCGGAGCCGATTGGTTAGGAGAGAACCTGGCCGTTATAGTAAGTGACCGAGCCGGGCTGCGAATCTTCGCGGCTGGCTCCACCATGATGCTGCTTGAAGAGATCATTTTTGGTGTACTCATCAAGATCTTCTTTGGATTCCCAGCGTGAGATTGCCAGGATGCTGTTATCATCGGCAGTCCACAGCTCAAGACCTAAAAAGCCTTTGAACTGCTTCATAGCCGGGGCAGCATGCTCAAAGCCTTTGATGACCATTGGCTGCTTGTCTGCTGGAACGTTGACTTTATTGACCGCTATAAACATAGAAATATACTCCTTAATTTTTCTAGTCACATATGACTCTATGTATTAAAGCATATTCTGTCGCGTTTAGTCAAATTTGACTAAACGCGGAATTATAGCGGTCGCCGCTCATTTAGAGTAGGGGAAGTCCCATTACTAGCGGCGGATCGGTGAGACGGGCCGGACGGAGCGTGAGGTCTGAGATGCCGCAAATATGCCCGTTGTGGATGATCAGTGGGCTTGAGTTCTTGGCCACCAGCTGCTTTTCGCCAGGCGATAAATAGGCTTGAGGATTCGATGCCATCGGGAACGCGGCCGAGAGCAGATAATAGACACCATCAGGAACGTTGGTCAGCAAATATGAGCCGGGAGCGTTGAGTCTGGTACAACGCACGGGCGCGCCCTGCGGCAGCGGCCGGCGGAAGAGGCCCACATAGATCACACCTCGGAAGTTCGCGGGCGCAGTAATCGAACCATACAAAGTCGATGGAGCACTAATCAGGTCCTGCGGATGTTCAGATAACAGACTGACGGAGCGGGTCGCTTCCTCAAGAGGATCGACATCAAATTGATGGGAGCGCTGGCGCAGCATACGTGGGGACAGGCCGACGGCTTGCGCGAAGCGGGAAGTAAATGAGCCAGTGCTGGTATAGCCAACCTCGAAACAAATATCGGTAACACTGAGTGGCGTCGTTAAAAGGAGGCGGCGAGCCTTCTGCAAACGGAGCGCAGATAGAAATTCTCCAGGCGGAATACCAATCAGACGACGAAAGACGCGATTAAAATGGTAGGGACTCAAGCAAGCGACCGAAGCAAGATCTTCTAATGTCAACAATTCGTGAAGATGGCTATGCATGACCTGGATAGCTCCCTGAACGGCCTGCATATGGGCCGTGAAGGTCACATGACTTCCGACGTCTTCACTGACAATGGGCGGCATTATTTGCATAGTGGATCCTCTCCTCTACAAGTAATCATTCTTCCCCCACCCATTCTTTTTTACCTGTACTTAAACGGTAACAATACAAGCCAGTACTAAAAAAAGATCTGATAGAGAATCCTTCATGCTTCACCCGCCCCCTTCCCGCACAAAACAAGTAACGAGAAAAAAAGATGCTCAAAACTATAAGAAGAGCAGCCGGGACCGTATATGGTCCTGGCTGCTCTTGTGTGGATAATGCTAGTAGTTTGTGCGGTTAAAGGTGTCTGGGCGTAGCGGATCTTCGGTTGAGTTGGTTCGTGGCTGCGCATTGGACCAGTTTGTGCTGATAGGATTGCCAGCATGGTCGCGCATACGTGCATCATCACGACGGACACCAAATTCTTGCGTCCTCTGCTGCACCCCGTCGCTTACTTTTTGCTTGAGCTGCATCAGGGTATCGCTCTTTTCGGCGGATCCACGTAGCGCCTGAATGCGATCATTAAGGATAGCGCGCGTTTCGTTGCCCTTTTTGGGAGCAAGCAACAAGGCAATACCAATACCTACCAGTACGCCATTAGTAAAATTCCCCATAGCCATTTTCCTTTCTACCTATCAATAGGATCGTGAATTTCCTATACATCGAGGCTAAAAAATTTCTGGAATGGACAGCATAGGGATAGCACGCAGTCATATATAAAAAAGTTGCAGGTTTGGCTTTACAGCACTCGGACGCTAAAGCGCCCATGCTTCTTTTAAATGTAGTGTGAAATTGTGCGCAATGCGCACAATTTCACACTACATTTAAAATCTTTTTTGCGCCAAAGGCGCGAAAACAATGCTACGTGAGCTATGGATTTCATGGGCATCAAGCACTTAATCAGTCAGGCGGTAGCGTGGTGTATAGCCGAAGGTCTGGTGGGCTTTTTTGTTGGAGAGGAGAGATTCGCGTCCCTGGAGGGGGCGCGTCAGGACTGAGAGCAGGTCGGGGCGAAAGCGTTCGAGTAGTTCCATGGTGGGTTCAAGGCGGCTGGTGTCGGAGGCACAGATGGTGTAGGCTCCGTAGCCTGGCAGGTCGCTGGCCTCCAAAGCGAGCGTAATTCCCTCAACCACATCGCAGATATGTACCCAGCTAAAAAGATCTTTGTCCCAGTGGAGGGTCGGACTGTGATCTTCACGGACGCGCTGATACACTTCATCGGTCCAGACGCCGGTGAAGCGCAGGGCGGCGGTTGTGATGCCATAGCTACGATGGAAGGCGGCGCAGGTCTCTTCGTTGACCAGTTTGCTCAGGCTATAAGGATCATCGGGCACCGGTTCAACGCTCTCATCCAGGGGCAGGCGCGCATAGAGCGCGGGTTTCTCGTTCAGACGCCAGTAGAAAGTGCCGAAGGCATTCACGCTGGAGGCCGCGATTACGCGCCGCACGCCAGCTTTACGCGCCTCATCAAACAGGATAAAGGTACCCAGTGCGTTCGTGCGAAAAATATTCACACCTTCAGCCGGATTTCCATGCGGGATACCACCCAGATGCACAATCGCGTCTACGTCGCGCACAGCTTCAGCTACTATCTCGGGATTCGCAATATCGCCACGCAGAAAGGGCCAATCAAGCTTTAGCGCCTTACGTACAGGAGGATAGATCCAGGGACTGGAAATCGGAACTGACGCGGGATCGCCAATATCCATCAAACGTAGCTCATGTCCTGCCTGCCCCAGATACTCGGTCAACGACCGACCAATCATGCCAAGCGCACCAGTAATCAATACTTTCATCCGCTAAGAATCCTTTTATGCTAAGCTAACCCTACACTCCTCCAGGGTGTAGCCGCCTGGATGCAGCGCATAAACACCATTTGAGGAAAACACATACAGAACAATCTCGCTGGCAACTGCATCTACTATCCCACGCTGGATCGAGTATTGATGGAGTTCTATAGAAGAAGTAATATATAGGATCGCAATCATCATTGAGGCAATTTATACTACTAATAACGCAAGTATACAAATCAGCGCTCTCTTTGTCAATATATGCCGGAGGGAGAATAAATACATGTATTACCTGAATAAAATTTCAGGCTGTAAATAAATCACAGCGGCAAAGCGTTCATGCCCGATAGACTAGGAAAACTGAAGAATATTAACGATTTTCACACGGATTTCACACAGCGGCCGCAATCTTCACGCCTTCCTCACGCATTATCGGGTAAGCTGTGCTTAGAGGAAAAGAGCACAACAAGGGAGACGTTGGCTCATTACTCCGTCGCACCGGCGACGAATGACAAGCCAGCTGTCAGGTAAGCTAGCGGAAGCAGGACGCCCGTCATGCATGACTACAGTGCTGCACACAATCCGTCGGATCGCGACTCGACGCCAATAATCATGGAAGTTGTAGAGCCTGTTCATCTCGCAGATGGAGGGCATAAACGTAACTATTCTATCCTGGTGGTTGAAGATGATCCTACGCTCGCCGCATTGGAAGCTGATACATTAACGACCCTTGGTTATACCGTCGTCTCTGTACATAGTGGTGAGCATGCAATCACTTCTCTCCATTCCGTAGTTCCCGATCTCGTAGTGCTTGACCTTGAACTCACAGGAGAAATCCATGGCTGGGATGTATTGCAAGCATTGCGCTCCATTGCACCCATCATACCAGTCCTGATCACCTCGAGTTCAGTCACCAGCGCTCGTCAATACATGCGCGACCGTGGAGAGACGCGCCTGACTTTAGACCATTTACCGAAGCCGTACCCTTTACAGGCACTTCTAAAGCGCATTCAACGCATGTTGCCAATCTCACCTACCCACTAATTCTGCTTAATCCCAAAGGAGGCAAGATATGGACCGCTACGAAGATCGCGATATTCTACGTAAAGGTGGATTTGCTGAAAATGAGGTTGTTCAACTAAGTAAGCTTCGTAAGGATTACACCGATAAAGAGAAAAACCGGAATCAGGTCGCCAATCGCCGCATGGAATTTATTCGCTGGCTCGTCTCCACCGGCAAACTTACCGACCAGATAGCCTAGAACCATAAAGAAAAAGCGGCGACCATTAAATGATGGTCGCCGCCACTTTTTTGTATGGCTTAAATTAAGATGGCTCCCGACCAGGATACCGCACAATGATACCTTCCTCATCGCCAAAAGAAGAAACAACCTGCATCTCCTGAAGCTGCCGAGGCGAGGGAAGCTTAGAAACAGCACCCATAATGCGCGCAACCATATCTGCCGGCGGATTAAACTGCTCTAATTGGCTAAAGACACGATCAACATCTGCAAATTCATCATCTTCATCAAAGTCATCGTCTTCAATAAAGTTGAAAGGTGAAACATTCTGCATATGTATTCCCTCAATTATCATTTGTATAGGTCATGTGTATATCTACGGACAATCCACACAAATGGTTTCAGTTTTTTCCAAGCTTTCTTATCTAATTCTTGGGAAATGTATGATTTTCTCAGCAAATCATAAGCTATTTTCAGGTAAATTACAAGTCGTGGAACGCCCTATTTGTTTATCAGGGGTGACACCAGTAAAGTATTCGTAGTTTATACCCTAAATTTTTTCTATGGACAAGACATATCTACCGTGCTCCGCCCCCATGATAGGCTGCTTGCAGCGCTGATTCGTGCTGGAAAAAAGTACTATAATTCTTTTACAGGTTTGAATTCTTTTATATGTTTGCGTGGTATATGTGTTCTCGAAAATGGCGAGCGGTGCTCGCCATTTTCGAGAACACATATAATGTTGGGCACTTTAGTGCCCGAGTGTGGGCAAGAGATGGATAATCCACACCAAAAATGCACGCATTATTTCTCTTCCTCTTGACAAAAGTATTAGGCTGCCCTAATATCTTAGTAGTTAAGTCGGATATTAATCCAGCCTAATATTTTCAAGAACGTAAGCAGATAATTTTTATGGGGGGAGGCAAAGAATGCGCTCACTCCGGTTACGATAGAAAGGATTTGATCCGTGAGGATGATGCTCTCTTCAAAGATAGCGCGGCCCACCCTCCTTGCAGGACGTATTTTGCTCATTATTGGAGCAGTAATAGTTGCAGTAGTTCTGGTCTGGCAGGGTGTTGTGGCATCTGGTAATCCCAATCCAACGGCGGCCCGCATTAGTCCAGAGGCGGCAATTGTAAATACTGGCATTCTGGTTTTCCGTGAGGGACTGGAATGCATTCTCGTGTTAATGGCAATTACGGCCAGTATGATGGGAAAAAACCAGAACTATCGCCGTCCAATCGCGATTGGCTCTGGCATTGGTTTTGGTGCCGTCATCCTGACCTGGTTCGCGGTCGTTGGTCTGCTGAGTGCGCTCTCCAACAATGTTTCCGCGCTCAATATTCAGGCCGCTACAGGACTGCTGGCGATCATTGTACTGCTGGTGATCATGAACTGGTTCTTCCACAAAATCTACTGGACCGGTTGGATCTCTATGCAGAATAAGCGCAAAAAAGAGTTACTGAGCCAGAAAAAAGAAGATGGCTCCTCGCAGTCCCGCCTGATGTCCGGATTGATCCTATTGGGATTTGCCTCGGTGTATCGTGAAGGCTTTGAGGTTGTGCTCTTCCTGCAAACGCTACGCTTACAGGTTGGATCCTTGATCGTGCTCTATGGCGTCTTAATTGGACTCGTTCTGACCGCTATCGTGGGCTCACTGACCTTTGTGCTGCATCATCGCCTACCCTACAAGAAAATGCTGGTCCTGACCGGCGTCATGCTGGGCGCGGTCCTGCTGGTCATGGTCGGCGAACAGGCTCAGGAGATGCAGTTGGCCCATTGGATTTCGACGACACCAGTCAACCTGCCAATACCCGAATGGATGGGACTCTGGTTCGCGATCTTCCCCACGGTCGAGACATTGGTGGCCCAGGCTCTGGCCGGAATCGTGGTCATCGGTTCCTACTTCCTGGCTCGCTACCAGACCGTCTGGCAGCCACGCAAACGCGGCGAGACCCCGGCCCAGCGGCCCGAACAGCCTCCGGTCGCGACCCGGGAACCCTCAGAAGTTACTGCTTAGACAGACTTAACCCCAAAAGCGCCCCGTCCAAGACATCGACGGGGCGCCTCTTTTTCCCCATAATCACAACGTAGCGGCTGCCCTCGTGGCTGCGCACGTTCCCTCACGAGCGTAGCCGCCAGCACTTCGAGTGCACCTTCCTCCACGCCTCGCTCAGTGACAACCATCGTCCACATCCCCCTGTGACCTTATGATGCTGACCATTTTGCTCGATAGGAAAGGTGCGCAGCCACGGCGGCATATCATACGTGTACCGGTCGCAGGGACAAGCCCTGCCGGTACGATTAATGTGTTATGATAGTGATATAGCTCCATCTGGATTGGTTTGTTGCGCGGCTACACTACGGGGGAGACTGTGCCATGATTGTACGCGATATTATGTCTACGAAATTGACGACGGTCGAGCCTGGTGAGACGCTGGCCCATGCGGCCAATCTGTTTCGGCAGTATGGTTTTCATAATTTGCCGGTGACGCGCCGTGTGCATCGCACTGATGATAGCGGGACGCGTACGGTGCTGCTGACGTGTGAGGGTCTACTCTATTCACAGGATATTGATCTGGCGGCGGCAGTCTCTCAGAATGAGGGCAATGGACAGCCCTGGCAGGAGCGGCTGGTGGTTGAGCTGATGCATAGCGCGGCGGTCCGGGTGACGCCCTCAGCGAGTGTGGCGGCGGCGGCACAGATTCTGGTTGAGCGTGGCCTTAGCTGCTTGCCGGTGGTAGAATATGCACCGATCGAAAATGAGACGCGAGCAATCCTGGTTGGCCTGCTGACGCGTAGCGATTTCTTGCTGGCACTCTCACGGTCAATGGGAGCCTTTGAGCCGGGGATGCAGCTTGATATCGTGCTCCCCCATGGTGATATGACCCCCCTGGCCCGTGCCCTGTTACTGGCTAGCGAGCTACGTGTCCATATCCGCAGCGTCCAGGCGGCCCCACGCAGCGATGGCACCGTTGAGCTCGCGACACTGCGCCTCGGCACCATTAATCCTATGCCCCTCTTACTACGGTTGAAAGAAGAAGGTATCGAATACTCGTTTGGTAGCCCATTTCTGGGGTCCAAATAGTCACAGAAAAGGCAGTGGAAAAGATGACAGAGCAATCCCAACCAGCCTCCAGCCCGCGTGCACGGCTCATATTTGATCCGCAGGAACTGCAATATAATTTTGGCGTGCAACATCCAATGGATCCCGGTCGTCTGCGAGCCATGGTCGATCTGCTGGGGAGTAGTGAGCTCTGGGACGCCAATAATCCACAGACCCGGCTTGACCTGCGTCCCGCGACCCTGGACGAGCTCGGCCTGATCCATGATCCCGCCTATCTGGCGGCCGTCCAGCAATTAAGTGTGCCGGCGGCGCCCACGATGAGTCCCGAGGAACTGGAGCAGCGGCGTACATTGGAGCAGCGCTATGGCTTTGGGGATAGCGATACGCCGGCGGTGCCGAATATGCATGAGGTGTCGGCGGTGATTGCGGGCGGCTCGCTGGTGGCGCTTAGCGCGGTGATGGGGCTGCCCGAGGGGGGCATCTTTGCCTCCGAGGAGGAGCGCCCCCTGCATGTCTTCCATCCTCAAGGCGGCCTGCACCATGCCTGGTCGGACCGGGCTTCGGGCTTCTGTGTATATAATGATGCCGCCGTGGCCATCGCCCATGTCCTGCAGGCCAGCGAGGCCAAGATCCTGTATATCGATTTTGACGCCCACCATGGTGATGGCGTGCAGCGCGCCTTCTACGATGATCCACGCGTCATGACCATCTCGATCCATGAGACCGGTCGCTACCTGTTTCCTGGTAGCGGCGATGTGCTAGAGATGGGAAATGGCAGTGGCCGTGGCTATTCCGTCAATGTGCCGCTGGAGCCATTTACTGAGGACGATAGCTATATCGAGACCATGGATCCCCTGCTCTCACAGCTCGTGACCGCCTTTGCGCCGGATGTGATTGTGACCGAACATGGCTGCGATACCCATGCGTGGGATCCATTGACCCATCTCAGTTTGACTATGCGGGGTATTACGGCCCAGATCAAGCTGGCCCACCGGCTGGCCCATACCTACTGTAGTGGTCGCTGGGTCGCGCTCGGCGGTGGCGGCTATGCGCTTTATAGTGTGGTGCCGCGTGCCTGGAGTATCCTGTGGGCCGAGATGTCGGGACAGAAGGTACCGGAACGCTTGCCGGAGGATTGGCTTGAGCGCTGGCGCCCCCTCTGGGAGGCTGCGGTCGAGCGTGAGAAGCTGGGGCAGCAGATTATGGGCAAGGAGCTTAGTCCGCAGGAGTTTCCCACCACATTTCAGGATCGGCCCGAGCTATTTCCGCCGCAGCCACGGCGCTGGGATATCAACTATGCGAACCGCCAGACCGTGGGACAGGTGCGCCACTTCTTGATTCCATCCTCGATCCGGCAGGCCTTTCCGCTTGCGCGTAGACACTCGCCGCTCTCGGACCTGTTTGACCTGCTGCACCTTAACCGCAGTGACACGCCCTCGCGTATCCACACCCTGCAAACTGAGCGTGGACCCGTCATCCTGCGCGACTTCAGTCCGCCCTCGCTGGTGGAGCGCCTGCGGGCAGATAAAGGACTCTGCTCGTTTGCGCGCGTACCTGAGCGTGAACATCAACTATTACTCGACATCGCACGCAGCCCGGACTGCGCCCTCACCATTGCCCATACGCCCTCCGGCGTCATAGTCGGACAGGTCACTATAGCGCCCGCCGACGAATGGTGGAACGGGGTCGATAACCTCTACGAAGTCGCCATCGAGGTCAGTTCAGACTGGCGTGGTCTCAATATCGCCAAAGAGCTGCTGACCTTTTCCCTGGAGCTCGAAGCCAAGGAAGACATGATCTTCTTCGCCATCGGCCTCTCCTGGCACTGGGACGCCGAAGGACTCGGCATCTCCACGTTTCGCTATCGCGAGCTGATCAAGCATCTTTTCAGCACCCAGGGCTTTGTAGAATATTCCACCACCGAACCCAACGTTAGCATGGAGCTCGCCAACGTCCTCGTCGCCCGCATCGGCGACCGGGTCGACCAACGCGTCTCCCGCCAATTCCTCAACCACCTCATCCGCTCAAGCGGCTTCAACACCTTCCCCTGATCCCCCCAAAAGCGGCCGCTGGCCACCCGCCGCAGCGGAGTTCTCTGATCACAGGAGGATTTTTTAACCTTCCTTTTGGCCGATACGTATAACTTATTGAACGAATTTGTATCATTACGCACTGAAGGGATTTTGTTGTATGAGTACGCTAGAGAATGATGAATCAACCAGACAGCGACCACCGGCTGGAGCCAGGGCCGAGGAGGCTCCCGCTCAACAGCCAGCACAGACATCCCAGGAACCTGAAGCGACGGCTGAGGATCAACAGGAGCCGGCGATAACGACAACCGACGAGCATGAGACGGTCCAGCCTGACTCGACGGAAAAGGTTCAGCCCGCTCCCACTGACACAGCTCGGCCTGCTGCCCCGGCAGAGGGCGAGAAACAACCGTCTGAAGGCACCCAGGAAGGTGGAGATATCTATCTTAAACCTGCGGCAGATCAGGAAGAGCAAATCCCCAGCGCGCCATCAGCTTTGCCAGAGGAACAGGAACAGGCCGCGACAATTCAGGTGCCGGTCGAACAGTTTGCTCCGATACAGGCCAGTAATTCAGTCCCCCTGGCCGGTAGCATTCCGGTGGTGCCGCCGATGGAGATCGAGGACCTGCTCTCGCTTAAAGTGGCTTCTGATCCACAGATTTCGCCGGACGGTCGTTTGATCACGTATGTGTTGCTGGAATGTGATGATGAAGAAGATGCAACGCGTAGCGCGATCTGGCTGGTCGAGAGTGCCGGCGGCAAGCTGGCCGCCCCGCGTAAGTTGAGTAGCGGCGCCTACAATGATACAATGCCGCGCTGGTCGCCCGATGGACAATCTCTGGCCTTTTTAAGTAATCGTTCAGGCGTAGCGCAAATCTATCTCCTGACCCTCAATGGAGGCGAGGCCGAGCAGGTCAGCAATCTCAAGCAGGGGGTCAGCGAATATAGCTGGCATCCCAACGGGCAGATCTTGCTGGCCCATAGCGCCTGGAAGCCACAGGACGATCAGCCCGCCACGACCTCTGATCGGCTCTACACGATCTATACGCGCCTGGGCAGCCAGGCGGATGGCGTGGGCCATAATCATGGACGCCACCAGCAGCTCTGGCTGGTTCCGCTGAGTGGGAGCGCGATGCGCCTCACCTCCGAGCCGGTTGATCTGGTACAATCCTGCTGGTCACCCGATGGACAGGAAGTGGTCTTTTGCGCCAACCGCCGCGCCGATCCGGATCTCAGTGTGAGCATGGCCCTATGGGTCCTGACACTCTCGACCGGCATGATGCGCCGTCTGACCCCTGAGGAGGGACTGGCCCAGAAGCCATCCTGGTCCCCGGATGGGAGCCGCATCGCCTATCTCTACTCACCCGACCAGACCGAGTCCAGTAATATTTCTCCCTGGATTGTCAATGCCCAGACCGGCATGACGCAGTTGGCGGTTCCGGATGCACAGGACTTCACCTGTCAGGCCTGGATTATCGACGAGCTACGCAACGAATACCTGACCGCTCCACAATGGTATCCTGATAGTCAGGCCCTGCTGGTCCCGGTTCAGGAGCGCGGTCAGCTACACCTCTATCGACTGGACCTCGGCCAGCAACATAGTGAGCGCCTGACCACTGGCAATGGCCGCTATATCAGTCCACAGCTTAGCCGCAACGGCCAGTTGATCAGCATGGTGCGCGCCGACTGGTTTACGCCGGGCGATATCTGGTGTATGGCTGGTACTGGCAAGCAGCCTCGCAAGCTCACCCGTGTCAACGACGCCATCCTGCAAAGCCACCGCCTGACGCGTCCAAAGCGTATTAGCTGGAAAAGCTTTGATGGTCTAGAGATCGAGGGCTGGCTCTACCTGCCTCAACTGCCCGAGAACATCAAGGCCCCGCTGATACTGGCTCCCCATGGAGGTCCCTCGCTGGCATGGGGCGATAGCTATGTGCATGAATTCCAGGTCCTGGCGGGCAGTGGCTACGCGGTACTGGCCCCCAATCCACGCGGTAGCGCCGGTTATGGAGAGGATTTCTGTCGCCGCGTGCTCAACGACTGGGGTGGAGACGACTTCAAGGATCTGATGGCGGGCGTCGAGCATGTGATCGCCAGCGAGGCCATCGACGGCGGGCGGCTCGGCATCAGTGGACTCAGCTATGGCGGCTACATGACCAACTATGGAATTACGCAGACCACGCGCTTCAAAGCGGCCGTGAGTCGCAACGGCATCAGTTCGCTAATCAGTGCCGCGCAACTCTCGGATCAGGCACTCTGGTTCGACATGGCCATGTCCGACAAAAAACTGGCTGCCGAGCGCTCGGCCCTCACCCACCTGGACGCCATCCAGACGCCGCTCCTGCTCCTGCATAGCGCCGACGACCTGCGCTGCCCCTTCAGTGAATCCCAGCAACTCTTTGTCGCCCTGCGCAAACGCAAAAAGCCCGTCGAACTCGTCGCCTACCACAACACCAGCCACCTGCTCGACTGGCCCGGCATCGGCACTCCCAGCCAGCGCATCGACCGCCTGCACCGCACCATCCAATGGTACGACCGCTTCCTCTAAGATCCGTTAACAATGCGGCATCCTGTTGTATGGGATGCCGCAGTGTGCACAATACATCTCACGTAGCAATGTTTTAGATCCGACATAATCATGATCAGGAACGTTAACATGGGGCAAGGAGACGGCAGCCTGCGTCAATGTCCCTGGTTATGATCACGATCGCCGTCCCCACACCACGTTTGTTCGGTGGCTTAAATGGGATCATGTTCATGCGTCCCAGGCGACAAAGCTTATGTGCGCTGGAAGGCGACGTGTCCATGTCAAGGGGGATGTGAAAATATCTGCTGTAACGTTTCAACATATGGTTGACGTGTAGTGGATAGGGGAATAAATTGTCTCACGCTATTTATTTGAGGAAAGGTAAAAAGGATATGCAACATAGCTTGCTCGGTATCCACCATGTGACGGCGATTACGGCCGATCCACAGGGGAATATCGATTTTTATACTGGTCTGCTGGGCCTGCGACTGGTTAAGGTGACCGTCAATTTTGATGATCCAGGCTCCTATCATTTCTATTACGGGGATCGTGAGGGAAATCCCGGTACGATCATGACCTTCTTTGCCTGGCCGGGCGCCCAGAAAGGTCGTCAGGGGACGGGCCAGATTAACGCGACGGCCTTCGCGATTCCACAGGCTTCTCTGAGTTATTGGCTTGGTCGCTTGATCGAAAAAGGCATCAAGCATGAGGGTCCAATCACACGTTTCGGGGAACAGGTCCTGACCTTCCGCGATCCTGATGGATTGGTCATTGAACTGGTCGCGCATCCAGGCGAATTAGAGCGCCCCGGATGGGACAATGGCGAGATTCCGGCCGAGCATGCGATTCGCGGCATCTCGGCCGTTACGCTCTGGGAAGATGGACATGAGGAGACGGCCGGCCTCTTGACGAAGACGATGGGCTTCCGACTGGTTTCTGAGGAAGATAATACGTTCCGCTATGAGCTCGGCGCAGGTGGCGCGGGCGCGCGCGTTGATGTACGTAATGCCCATGGCTTCTGGCGTGGCGCGGTCGCGACCGGTACCGTCCATCATGTCGCCTGGCGCGTCGCTAACGATGAGGCCCAGGCCGCATGGCAGGAACAGCTCGATGCACAGGATTTCAACGTTACCCCAATTCTGGATCGCGAATATTTCCACTCAATCTACTTTCCAGAACCCGGCGGCGTCCTCTTTGAAATCGCCACTGATCCTCCCGGCTTCGCCATCAATGAATCGGTCGAAAGATTAGGGACACAATTGCAGCTACCACCCTGGCTTGAGACCAGTCGACCCCAGATCGAGCGAGCATTGCCGCAGATCACCTATCCACAGGTCGGCGGCAGACGATCAAAGGCCGAAAAGACACAGGAATAGTGTCAGGATTCTCAGACTAAAAATGTTCAATAGAAAGAGGAGGCCCGCTCTCATCATAGCAGTAGCGGGCCTCCTCTTTCTATTGAAGTAAGTGGTCGATAAATTGCTTGCGTTCAGGCGATAAAAATCTGGACCATATAGTAGATTGATGACACTACAAGGCAGATGCAGTAGATGCCGGCCACAATCTGAGATATTTTATTGGTTCCAGCCACATATCTTGGTCGTAAGCTAAACATTGCCAGGCGGGCAGTGATTAGCAGGACCCCGATAAGTAAGAGAAAATCCACAATTTTAATCACAATGTTAGCGTCAAATACTGCATACATAATCACGATCCCTCCAAAGGAGAGGATTGCGCCAAGGATATCAGCCGCAGCAATAGCCATGAACAATCCTTCGTCGTAGGATCGTGCGAGCAGCATTGGCGTTGTCTTCAACATGATGTAGAGTCCAGCGACATATGCAACTATACTGAATAAGACCCATAGAACATTTGACATGTACTTTTATCCCCAAAGTGTTTTTGTGTGGGCACCAATTCCTCCTGCTGCCCATGCAAGATACAGAATTCGTATCAAGACAAATCTATTGCAGCGCTTGCGTTACCTGCATGGCCATTATACCATGCTCACCTATGTTGTATAGTAGATTTGGGCCTTGCGCCCAATTGTCCCACTATTGCAGATTTGGATGTATGATCTTTTTCATTCCCGCCTGCGGCGGGAAGGGGGAGAAGGGGAAAAGTGCGGGGGACACCCCCGCTCCCCCGGCAGGAGGGCCTGGCCGGCCCTCCTGCACCTCCCGGCCTGGTCCGCGCATGCGGCGGGTGGACCAGACCGGCGCGCATGCGGCGGGTGGACTTGACTGGTCCGCTGGCGCTTCCCGGTATGGCTGCTTTATCTAATGGATTTGTGAGGGAGATTTTTGTATATATGGCTGAATTGGTCTGGCGGGGGAAGGCGCTTCCACGGCCTTCGGGGGTTGAGGTGGTGGTTGAGGGGTTTTATGGTTTAGTGGATGGAGAGGTTATGGGTGCGGGTGCGCCTGGGGATTGGTATAATCGGTTGCTGCATGGGGAGCGTGGACTGGCTTTGCAGGCGTTACAGTCGGAGTTTGCGGGTAAGGTGGATCTGATCTATATTGATCCGCCATTTATGACGGGGCGTACCTTTAAGAATGGGGCACAGATCCTGACGGGTGATGGTATTTCGTATCATGATATCTGGAATAATGATCTGGATAGCTATCTACAATGGCTCTATGAGACGTTCTATTATCTTTATGAGTTGCTGGCCAAGGATGGTAGCCTTTATGTACATCTGGATTGGCGTGCGACTCATTATGCACGTGTAATACTCGATGAGGTGTTTGCGGGCCGCTCTCGTAGTAAGGGGGCCGGACTCAAGAATGAGATTATCTGGCACTATCAGTCGGGTGGACGTGCCCAGAAGTCCTTTGCGCGCAAGCATGATACGATTCTGCTCTATACTAAGACGGCGGAATATTGCTTTCATAGTGAGCGCATCGGCCAGCCACGTGGAGAGAAGAAGCGTAATCATATGCGCAAAGAGGTCGGACCCGATGGCCATACCATCTGGACGATTCGCTCGGCGGGCAAGTTGTATACCTATCGGGCCGACAGTACAATGTCTCTTGACGATGTCTGGAGCGATATCAGTCACCTGCACCAGAAGGATCCTGAGCGCACCGGCTATGCCACCCAGAAGCCTGTCGCGCTCCTCGAACGCATCCTGCTCGCGTCAACCGAGGAGAACGATCTGGTGCTGGACTGCTTTTGTGGCAGTGGCGTCACGCCTGTCGCGGCCGAGCGCCTGGGACGGCGTTGGCTGGCCTGTGACCAGAATAAAGGCGCTATTGCGGTCACACGCCAGCGACTCCTTCAAGAAACCCGGCGCAACGTTTTTGCATTGCAAAGCGTTAACAGGATAGAATAATAGTAGTAGTAATTTGCCAGACATTATTTGATGGAAAAGCGGGTGATGCAAGGGGCCGCCAGCCCCTTGACTGGGGGTTCGGGGGCTGTGCTCCTGGTC
Source organism: Dictyobacter alpinus (assembly GCF_003967575.1). Taxonomy (NCBI): domain Bacteria; kingdom Bacillati; phylum Chloroflexota; class Ktedonobacteria; order Ktedonobacterales; family Dictyobacteraceae; genus Dictyobacter; species Dictyobacter alpinus. Next base: position 5,073,046 of record NZ_BIFT01000001.1, on the reverse strand, counting down.
TCTCCTCTCCCCCTTACCGCCCGCGTAGCGGGCTGACAACCTATAAGGCGGGGATGCAAGGGGCCGCCAGCCCCTTGACTGGGGGTTCGGGGGCTGTGCTCCTGGTCTCTCCTCTCCCCCTTACCACCCGCGTAGCGGGCTGACAACCTATAAGGCGGGGATGCAAGGGGCCGCCAGCCCCTTGACTGGGGGTTCGGGGGCTGTGCCCCCGGCCTCTCCTCTCCCCCTTACCGCCCGCGTAGCGGGCGAACAATCCATCAAACGGGGTTTGACAAAGTCGTAATAGTTTTGCAATGGATGCAATACGATACATGTGGCACTCAGAGAACCAGCGCCGGTAAATCTTTGCAAGTACCGCAGAAATGCTGAAAATAGTACAGCGAGAGTAAGGCAAAAACAGTTATGTTAGAACTTCTGGAACAACTCTTCCGACAGGTCCGAGCCTATACACAGGCAGAGCGCTACGATCGGAAGCAGATCTATGCCCAATCACAAAAGCATACAACCATGCAGTTTGACCGAGACGCCGAAGACTTAATCATCAATGGCCTCTCCGACAGTGGACTGGGCTTCGAGATTATCACAGAAGAACGTCCCACCTTCTCAACCTCTGAAAAACCACAGTACCGTATTGTCGTCGATCCAATTGATGGCTCCACCAATGTCGAGCGCGGCATCATGGTCGCCGCAGTCGCCCTGGCGGTCCTGCCGATCGACGCGCCGGTGATTCCGGAGAATGTCCAGTGGGCCCTGGTAGGAGAACTTTTTACCGGTACGGTCTTCGAGGCCCAGAAAGGCGGCGGGGCCTTCCGCAACGGTCGGCGCTGCCAGGTCAGTACAACGACCACGATGAAAGATTGCGTAGCCGGACTCAATCTGGACGGTCGCAACGGAGATATCTTGCGCTCCCTGCTTACGGAAAGTCCTCGCCTGGGTGTGGTACGCCGCACCGGTAGCTCGGCCATCGATAGTGTCTATGTGGCCAGCGGCACTTATGATGCCTATATCGATATCGGAGACGAGATCACCGGCGAATCCTTCCTGGCCTCGGCCAGCATTGTCCTGGAGGCCGGCGGCATCGTCACCGACCACGAAGGCAAAGCCCTGCGCCCAATCAACACACTTAACGACCGCTATTCACTGGTTCTCGCTGGCAGCAAGAAGCTCCACCATGACATTCTAGCAAAAATTCAACGCGGCGGCTAACCCGTTCGGCAGGTGGCCTTGACAGCTACGTGGAAGGGTATAGTATATTATTATATATTAAGTAACAAATAGGCTATTTTTTATCTATGCGCCCCGGATAGGCACTTATGAGCAGCCATCATTTGCAAAGGATATTACAACACATGCAAAGCAAACGGTATACATCCACATCCTCAATACAGCGGCAACTGCTGTCATACATACTGGGTGGACTGGCGCTCTGCCTGGTACTCAGCGGCTGTCAGGTGCCTGGTATAGCGGCCACGAACTCTAAAGCCTCGCCGGCCCCGACGCCCACGCCGAAGCCCGCGATCACCACCGGCATGCAGCAGCAGGGCACCCAGGAGCTCCAGACATTGGAGCAGTGGATCGGGAGTATGAAGCAATATGGTGGCCAGACCGATACGTATCAGCAGCAATATAATAGCGACAAGCAGGCGCTAGCTAACGCCACCACGGCCAGCAGCTACAAGAGCGCCCTGGACACGACGCGCAGCCATGTCGAAAACATCAAGCTACCAGCCATCAAGGTCCAGCAGCAGAGCACGCAGCAGCAGCTCCAAAAGATGGCCTCAGACTGGCAGCAGAGCCATCCGCACTTTGACTCATTCAACAACACCAACTACAAAATGGGCTTTGAATACGACAACAAAACCGGTATCGGTACCTGGATCAAAGACGACGTGGCGGCCGCCAAAACCTTTGCCGACTACCAGCAAATCGTCGAAAACACCAACATGTACATCATCAACTTCAAAGCCATGGCCCAGAATGCCGGCGACAAAACGCCCTACAACCAGGTCCATCAAGCCGACCTGAGCCTGATGAAAACCTACGGCAAGACCGATGGGCGTGTGCTGGTCGTCTCGCTCAGCGAGCAATCCATGCGCGTCTACGACAAAGGCAACCTGATCAAATCCTTCCTGGTCACTACCGGCCAGCCAGACAAGCCCACCCCACCGGGAAGCTGGTGGGTCGAGAGTCACCAGACGCACATCACCTTTAAATCCATCGCCCCCAAAGGCGATCCTTACTGGTATCCCGACACCCCCATCAACTACGCCATGCAATACCATAGTGGCGGCTACTTCGTCCATGACAGCTGGTGGCGTGCCGAATACGGACCCAACACCCAGTTCCCGCACAAAGACGTCACCGGCGATAGCGCCGCCGACGTCGGCTCCCACGGCTGCGTCAACATGTCCAAAGACGACGCCCACTGGGTCTACGACCACGTCCAACTCTTTACCGGCATCATCATCTACTAAACCGCCGCACCCACCGGAACCCTGATCAAGGTTCCGGTGCGCCCCCATGAGGGGATCCCCAGTCCACATCGCACTATTTCATACCCAACATAGTCATGATTCGTGATCCGATTTTGGGTGGGACGCCGTGAGGAGCGGGCCAATCATACGTTGAGTGGGCGCCACACGTAAAGCCCAAGACATCTCACGTAGCAACATTTTCGATCCGATCCCGATCATGGATGACGATCCGGTCTTGGGTGGGAAAACGTGTGAAGCGGACCGATCGTACGTGAAGTGGGCGCCACACGCAAGGCCGGCATGCGGCATAATCAAAAGCGATACGTGTATAAAAGCATCGCATGTCTGTGGCGCCTACACCAATCATTTTCATTCAACTATGATCGCCTGGCAACGTTTTGACCAGCAACCATGTATACGAACCATGAAGGCAAGGCCTTGCCATACCACATGTTCCTCTTCAACCCCGGCACCACCAAAGATGATTCGTGTAGGCGCCACAGCACTGCGAGACGTTCTGACCCGTTCGCCCACGTAAACCCAGCAGTGCGGCCTTGCGTGTGGCGCCCACTCGACGTACGCAACGCTGGCTGGCAGCGCCCACTCGGCGTACGTTACCGCCGCGTATACACCTTTTACGTATCGATATATCATCCCCAACATGATCATAATTGGGAACTTTCACATGGGCGGAGGAGACGGCCCACGTCAAGGTCCCTGTTTACGATAATGTCCATTCGTTCCAAACCAAAAGCCGCAAAGGCGTGCCGTTACGATGGGAACGAGCTGTTGGCCCAGCGTTGAATGGTGGGATGGTGTGGCTCCCAGGCTTGCCAGGTTGTGCGAGCCCAGCTTTTAATGAGCTGGTTGTAGGAGGCAAGATCGGTGGCCTGGGCGACATCCATGATGGTCATGGGGCCGAGCGAGCCGGGGGGATCAAGCCAGATAAATTGGTCGGTCGGAGTCCGTAGCATGGCTTTGATGCTGGCTTCAAAGGAGAGGCCGCGTTCCAGCGACCAGTAGAGTCCGAGCAGGTGGCGGCATACGGATTGGATGGATTGGCGCGAAGGCTGACCAGGATGCTGGACCATATAGGTGTCAACCAGGAAACCACGTGAGCTGACATAGGGACGTATGCCGACTTCACCAAAGATATACCAACAGCCCGGCGAGGCATCTATATATTGATGTTCGGGACCTGGGCTATCTGGCATATAAGGTACTCGCGCCCCACATCCAGGACAGGCTTCAAATCTGGTAGCTGTATCCATAGTCAAGCATCCTTTTTTGCCTATTATTTCGTTGTGATGTGATTATTACCCAATCTCATCAAGGTGTTCCGCGTAGTAGGTGAGGCCACGCTTGAAGTATTGGAGCTTTTCGTCGGAGGTGGTCTCTAGCAGATTATGTAAGGTGATCTCCATGGCCTCTTTGTATTGCTTTGTATTGTAGAGGGCCATGGCGAGAAAGGTTTGCAGGGCCCGGTTGTCAGGAAATTCTTTGACGCCCCGGCGCAATGTCTCAACCGCTTGCTCATATTGTCCCAGCGCACGATAGGTGCTTCCCAGGCCAAGTAGACAGCGCTCCAGGTCTTTTCCGGCCAGTCCCTGTGAGAGCGCCTGGACATAGAACGCGATGGCGCCCTGCTCACGTCCCATGTTGTCATGCACGATGCCAAGCTGATAACTGATCTCAGCGTTAGTGGGATCGTCGACATGGAGCTCATTCAGTAACTCCAACGCTTTTTCCAGTATCGTCAAGTCTTGTCTGGCTCGTCCCTCTTCACGGATTTGAATAGCTTGATCTAAAAGTTCGCGTGTCATTTTTCTTCTCAAATATCCTTTGTACTGTATTCTTCATTTCTACGTTGAGCCCTCAGGATAGTTGGCGCTCGATCTGAGAGCAGTGCTCTTCTTCGTGGGACACAAGGTCGCGTACGATGCCGAGCAGGGTCTGGGTGCCGTAGGTTTCGTGCTGACCGGTGCGCTGCCAGTCTTCGGCGAAGAGGCTGCGTAGAACGGTGACGACCTCGATGCGCCGTAGGGTGAACAGGGTGAGCGATTGGTGGATGTCACGTTGCAGGTAGCGGGCCACCTCGGACCAGCGCCGCTCGTCAAAGGAGACAAGTGGCGCATCCTCACGGGACAATACCATGTAGATACGGGTGGTGACAATATCATCGACAGCCCGCATATGGGCAAAAATTTCTGGGACCGCCCATGCACCTGCCGCTGGACGGCGCAAAAATTGCTCGCGCGACTTCCCCGTCATCGCCCGCACCAGACGATCCGGAATCGCCGCCATCTGCTGTACAAGTGCTACGATCTCATCCTGGCTATGATCCGCCATCGCAATCTATCCTTTTTTCCAAAAATACGTCAATGTCTACAGGAAAATCCCCCACTATCGCTCATCCATACGCCCCGGCAATTGTACTGTACGCAACAGCGAAATGCAAGTTAGCCACCGACCGCCAGGGCTTTTTCATTTTCAGCCGGGAGTAACTGTCAGGCAAATCATATACAGAGTATTTCTGGTGTGGTGTGTGTTCTGTGGGCGGCCGCGGCCGCCCACAGAACACACACCACACCAGACTCCGGCGCCGTAGGCGCCAGGAAGAGGACAATTAAAAAGCCCTGACCGAGCGCAGAATTGTGAACTGGTTCACAGACATTTAGCAGTAATATGCTAAAATATTCAGGATAGATGTATGTATATCAGCCAATCAAAAATACATATGATGCAGGAGGGGTGGGCATGAGCACGAAGAGTCCCGGTCAGCAGTCGCTGGAGATCGATTGGCTGACACCGCAGACGCGTGAGATCATTCTGCTGGCCCAGCAGGAGGCTGAAAAAACGGGGACCCCTGCGGTCCAGTTGGAGCACCTGCTCCTGGGTGTGCTCAGTGAGGGAAAAAGCCTGGTCGCCAAACAGTTACAGAGTTGTACATTAGATATGGCCACGCTACGTGCCCATATTGACGCCGTCTATGCCAACAATTTCTACTTCAAGGAAGACAACCCGCCATTCTCACAGGCCGCCGAAGAATGTGTCCAGAACGCCATCGCCATGATCACCTATTATCTGACCCGTTACCGCCCATCCGCCAGGGTCGCGGCCAACCATCTGGTGCTCAGCGTCATCTCACATCCCGGTATCCAGCGACTCCAGATGGCCCATCCCACCCAAATCGCGACACTGCGCCTGCAAATCACAGCGGATATGGAGCCCAATTTCTTACGCCATAGCGAAAACCTGCTACACCCCCCACCGGCCAGAGAAGTCCCGAAGCCCCCCACCTGGAAACGGGCCAACACCAATGTCCGTGTACACTGTCCATCCTGCCAGCGGCCCATACAGGCCAACTGGAAATACTGCACCTATTGCGGTCACCACCGCACCAAAGTCTGCCCCAACTGTTCAGCCCCTTCACCCGCCGTGGCCGATGCCAGATTCTGCATAGAATGTGGTCATCATCTCGATCCCTGAAACAGGCAAAAAGAAAGGGCCTGCATACCAGTAACATGGCTGCAAACCCTGTCTTTGCTCGCTAGCTTAGCCGCCAGCTTTAACATCACCAACATCGACGGGACAGAGTGGGCCGACTTTCGCGGTGTGGGTCGGGATATTGGTCAGGGTATTATAACGGAAGGCGACACGCTCGGTGCCACCGGAGTTCTGATACCAGAGCAGATCATAGTTGTCCTGGGGTACAGCCGTAAAGGTGAAATTTCCGTTGGCCTGGATGTCTGTCTTCAACTGTGTACCATCCCAGAGGGCAAACATTTGATCGGTCGTCATGTTACCCATGAGCCCTTGAACCAGGGACATACGCGTATAATTCCTGTTTGGCTCATTATTGACGAAGTGTCCTGTCACATTCTGCGGCTGCTTCAGCTCGTTCTGGGCATTTTTCCCTTCCGGGGTATCAGAGAAATCTTTACCGAGCCGTTGATAGGTAGGCACGGCCGAACTACATGAAGAGCGGCGCTGATCCTTACCAACATTGAGAAGCGAGGTTGCCATATGCTTATGCAGCTTCGCTGCTTCAGGCGTACCAGCAAAATCTGTCAAGATCTTATCGAACGAGGTAACGGTATCGTCATAGTTCTTTTCTTTAAACTGTGACTCGCCAAGGTTATAGTAGGCCGTGGAGTCCACACCCTTGACCTCGCTCTGGCAGGCGGCATAACAATACTGAAGCTTTAATGTGGTATCGAAGTTCTTAATAGCTTCATTGTAATTGCCAAGCTGAGATGCCTGCTTACCCAGCGCGATCCGGGCCGTTACTTCCCCTTGATGTGCCTGTATCACCTGATCATCAATGCCAGGATAATCCGTAGAGACCGTGGTAAACTGGTTGATGGCCTGAGTATACAGTTTGGCCTTGTTGAGGGCCAATCCCCAGGAGGTATAGGTACGCGCGAGCGCGACACTGCCAGGCTTTTTCTCACCGGCCGCCGTGTATTCGTCGATGGCCGCCTGCCATTGTCCACGATCTTCAAAATAGCGGCCCTCTTGCATATGCAGGCTCCCCTGCATCGCATTAGCGATCGGGGAGGCCGCGAGCAAGGCCACAATACATACGATCGAGATGATGCGGCGCGGCATGCCAGCGGAGACCGCGAGACGGCTACGCGTACGGATAAACCAGACGATGGGCAGGATAATACCAATGATCAAAGCAACGATACCAACGCGAGCGGCCTGGGCCGCCCAGTCGCCACCGCCCAGGAAGTAGCATGCCACTAAAACGATAGCGATCAATACAATGCCACCGGCATATGCCAACAACGGCATAGGTCGCTCAAAAATATTGGGCGGCCGAGAGGGCACCGGATTACGTGAAGGTGGTGGGGGAGATTGCCATGGATTGTTATAGAAATTCGTATTTGGCGGAGGAGGAGGCGGAGCATAGCCCGCACCCGACTGCGGCGCATACGAGGGACCCGACTGCGGCGGTGGCGGCGGTGGACCATAATATGTTCCTGCTGCTCCCGGCGGCGTCTGTGGGCCTGGATAGTTACTCCCTGATCCTTGCGCAGGAGGCGGAGGATAGCTTCCACCCGCGACACCCGGCTGCGATGGATAGGGATACCCTCCTCCAGGTGGTCCTGGTGGAGGCGGATAACTGGCTCCCGATTGCTGAGATGGCAACGTAGGGCCATTATTATCTTGATTCTGCTCAAACGGAGTCAAGGGATGAGCTTTATCATTGGACGGATCCATTAGTGGGAGAACCTCCATGTATTCTTACTAATAGACATATATAAAATTGTATAGAAAACACCTGTACGGCTGTATGACGCACATAGAAATAAGTGGGTAACACCATAAGTATATTTACCTTATTCTTTATTATAACAGTCCTGGCTATAGTTTCTAGTTGGCTGTTAACCAGGGATGTCATTCAAATTTTTGCCAGGGTATGCGTCCCATGGAAAAGACCACGTAGCTGCGACCCTCAGCGGTCGCTTGCCACCCGCCACAGCGTGGTGGCCTGGTATCCGGCCGGTTCGGCTCCCCCACAGCCGTCACCTCGTCCAGAGAGAGGTCCCCCGCGATACCTTTGGGTGGTTCCATACGGTGCACACAGGGAATGGTCTCTTTTGGGCACCGCGTGAGGGAACGGGTTATGCTAGAAGGAACCGGATCGCGGAGATACTGGGCCACCACGCTGCGGCGGGTGGCAAACGGCCGCTGAGGGCCGTAACTACGGGAACGTGTTCGGGATGAGGGGAAGGGATCGCCGGGGCATGATTTTTCTTCTCATGGCTGCGCTTGCAAAAAAATGCATGACACCCGTTAACCAGTACACTATCTGGTGCCTTTGAAGTGCATGAAGCGTCAAAATTGAATAGAGGCATTCGTTGTATTATAATGCAATAAGAGAGTCTCTGTCCTTGCAGGTGAAATGAGATAAAGGGAGGAAGAAAAAAGCTTATCATTCGTTGACTTGGTCAAGAATAAAATATGCGAATTATAATTTGTTCGCCTTTGGGCGACAAGGTGAGCATAGAAAATGTATTTTTTGAGGAGGTTGAGCCAATGAAATATTATAAAAAAATTACTGGTAATCGTTTATATCTCTCACCTATAAATACCGATGATGCAGAGAATTACATAAAATGGCTAAACGATAAGGCAGTAGCCAAAACATACGCTCAGTATTCATCGGTAGTAGCATCGAAAAATGATTTGAAATGGCTTTTTGAGCCTGCAGATGGGGTACAGCGTTATGCTATAGTGCTCCTTGACGGTGACGTATTGATTGGTAGCATCAGCCTACAGAACATCAACCACCTCAACCGTAATGCTTTCATTGGCATTTTTATCGGCGAGGAGGAGCAAGGCAAAGGTTATGGTACTGAAGCCATTCGGTTACTACTTGGCTATGGATTCAACACAATGAATCTTCACAACATTATGCTTTCCGTCCATGCTGACAATGATGCGGGCATCGCTTCTTTCAAAAAGGCGGGTTTACGAGAAATAGGACGACGGCGCGAGTGGGTATTCAAAGACGGAAAGTACATAGATGTGATTTACATGGATATATTGGCACGCGAGTTTGAAGAATAATGTGTGCTTGGATAACAACCACGCTGTACAAGCATCATCTCCATTCACATTTTATTCCAAAGGCAGGCATTGGCTCTATCAAGCTCATCGGTTCCCCCTGAAGGACGGAGAACCGAATGAGATTTACAAGAGAAAGGATAGATTGCTTAATGTATCTCCCACAACTCATCAAGGATGAGCTAGAGCGCTGGCATAATCCCTATCCATTGCAACAGATTTTTCGGACCGCTGATCCGGTGGCGGTGACGGCACAGATCGAAGAGTTTTGTGTACGCGAATTGGGGAGCGGGATCGCGGATACGCTGTTCTATGCAGTCAGTATTGGCGTGGTGTGTGGGCTCCAGTTGAGGGATGGCGCACGCATCGTGTTGAAACTGCTGGGCCCAACGGCCTCGATGGCACATTTGCAGGATGTGGTACGTGTCCAGCACTATCTCCTGGCTGAGGGCTATCCCTGCACACGCCCTGTCTATGGGCCGGCGCGCCTGCTGGACGGGATAGCCATGGTCGAGGAGTTTGATAATCGCGGCGAGTATCATGATGCCCATGAGCCACTGTGGCGCCAGAAGATGGCCGAGTTGCTTGCCTGGCAGCTACAACTGTTACGCCAGCCGGAGCGGATTCCAGATATAGATGTAGGGCATTTCGATTTTCGTTTGCCGCCTGGCACTCTCTGGGGTAAGCCTCATAGCAATATCTTTGATTTCGAAGCCACCACAGAGGGAGCCGAATGGATCGACGACCTCTATCGCCAGGCCAGAAAGAATCTGGAAACCGGAGCCGGTCAACTGATACTCGGCCATATCGATTGGAGCACCAAACATATCCGCTACCTGGGTCAGCAGGCCCATATCATCTACGACTGGGATAGCCTGGTGCTGGATAAAGAACCGGCCCTGGTCGCGCATGCCGCCGCGACCTTTACCTATATTCCATTTATGCCAGGAATCGCTGAAGCACCGACACGTGAGGAGTCCCTGGCCTTTATCGCGGACTATGAGGCGGCACGTGGCTCCGCGTTTACAAAGGACGAACGGCAAACGCTTGCAGCCACCATCACCAGTACCATGGCCTATGGTGCCCGCTGCGAACATAGTCTGGCCCCACATGAACGCGACTATCCAGCCGGTAGCCGGCGCGCAGTCCTGGCCCAATATAAGGACAGCTTCCTATTTCCACCCATGTAGGCGTTTCTGGGCGAGTTGGGCATCGGGTCCGTTGGTGTCCAGTTGTTGGTGGAGGTAGTTGCGATAGTGCTGTATGTAGTGCTGCTCGAAGGCGAGGGCTTGCTGACAGAGGCTACGTAAGCGCTGGCGTTCAGCCAGCGCTTCGGGAATAAGGTAGTGCCAGCGCTGGTTGCCCCAGGTATAGACATCCTCGATGAATTGGGTCCATTCGTCGTTGATATGGGCGCGGTACATGTGGACACTGGCTTGTTTGCCAGGCACGGTCTGGCCCGCTTGCCAGGCGAGCAGCACGGTGGCGCTCCAACAAACGCTGGTAACAAACTTCTTGATATTGCGCCGTGGCTCGTTCTGGGGCGGCATCAGCGGCTGATCATAGCCATAGAATTCTCCGTCCGCATCAGGATAGGTCAAGGGCGGAACAATATTTTCGAGCTGGCGGAGCATGTTGGCGATATAGATATAGGGAAAATGGGCATACAGATGCAGGTATTGTTCCATGCTCTGTAGCGGCAATTGCTCACGGATATCTCGTCCCCAGAGCAGGTTACTGGCAGCCTGGATGCGATAGTGGCCGTTGGCGAGGAGCGGCCCTTCATCCAGGGCGTTAAGCTCGGCCATAAAGGGGCTGAACAAGGAGCAGTAATGCATGATGCGCTGGATAATAGCGCGCTCAGCGGCCGTGAAGCTCCCATTGGCGACCAGGAAAAGGTCAATATCGCTGGTCGCAATACCCGTATGATCAAAGAAGCTCCCATGCAGATAATAGGCCCTGATCCGCTCTGGCAGGGCCGTTTCCAGCAGTCCAATGGTGCCAGTCAAAATAGCATCGATCTGTGCATTGCCACTCGTGGCAGCGAGCCTCAGTTGTTGTTCCATAGTATCTCCTGAGTATGCATCTAAACGTTTGTGTAAGGAACACACCATGAGTCATCCCGAAATTTTGGAACAAAAGTCCAAAACCGGGGTGCAGGGGCGGAGCGCCCTGTCGGGGGTGCGGGGGTGTCCCCCGAAAAACCCCTTTTCCCTTTTTGCGCGCCGCCTGCGGCGGCGCGCGGGGGATGAAGGGACACCCCTCGAACCCCGGCAAGGGGGTGGCTGGCCCTTGCAACCCCGCTTCTCAGGCGCATTGAGGAAAAGAGAGCACCCATTCTTAAAATTCGGGGTCACTCATGACAGCCGCGCATTACCAGAAAGAGAGAATATTATTTCAGGCGTAGCAACTGCTCATGGATCTGATCAACCATAAAACCAGCATCTTTGCCTTCTCTGGACCACTGAGGAACCAGTCCGCTTTCATAGAGGGCATAGCCGAGGGTCTTCCCGATGGGCAGTTTGCTGGTAAGCAGGTCGATCCAGGCCTCGGGATTAGGATGCTTCTGGCTCAGAGTCGCCTCGACCTGGAGTCCCAGCAGGACAGTTTCGAGCTCGGCATCCTGTGGCTCCGTGATATGGATATGACCATCATTAAAGAACGGCGTTTTATCAATCAAGGTCGTGCCACCCGCGCCACCATCACGGACCGCGTAGCTGACCTCCTGCATATGCGCCATACGGACCGCGCCAATACACATCGGACACGGCTCGATCAGCGAGTAGAGCTTGCAGCCATAGACATTGACCGCCTGCCAATCCAGTACCAGCAAAGCATTCAGTTCCGCATGCGCGATCCGATTGCCCGCTATCTGTCGACCCTCACCAATCTGCTCACGAATCCGATTACGACCATGCGCCACAATAGTACCCTCCGCATCCGTAATCACCGCCCCATGAGGCAGAGAATTATGGGCATAAGCCTCCCAGGCATCCTCTATACAAGTTCTCCAGATCGGAGAAAGACGTTGCCAGATCAAAAGGGGATCCCTCCTTACAACTGTTTCAGTCCCTGGATATACTGTCGCTCAAAATACTATATATCCTAAAATATAAATACATACAGCATTTTACACGAAAAGTGTGTATTTTGCAAACCATTTTCCTGAGATCCTGGCCTTTTTTTCTCATCAGCACCGTTATTTCTCAGCTTGCTTGTTGTCCCCTGGAATCGCTATACTCTATGCGTATAGGTTAATCAATGTTAACTATGCTATATGGATATTATAGAGGAGGATATTTTAACAATAAGGAAATATAAATATGCAAGAGCAGCGTACGTTTTCAGTGGCCGACCTCACCCAGTGCGATAAAGAGCCGATCCAGATTCCCGGCAGTATCCAGCCTTATGGGGTACTGCTGGCTTTGCGTGAGCCGGATTTCACGATTGTTCAGGTGAGCACAACAACTCAGGCAATGTTGGGCATTCCACCTGAGTCGCTGCTTCATGCTCCGCTAACCCGTTTACTGGATGCGGATCAATTTGCCTGCTTCCAGAAAGCTCTCGCGCAGGCCTCGCTAGAGAAGAACCCGCTGTGCCTGTTTACGATGCAGATAAAGGGGCAAGAACGCTCTTTTGACGGTATCGCGCATCGCATTGATGGTCTGTTAATCCTGGAACTGGAGGCGACAACGACTCCGGGACAGGTTCTGCAGCAGCAACCAGATACCTTTGAGATTTATCGCTCCATTCAGTCTGCCTTCACAATGTTGCATCAAGCCTCAACGGTCTCGAGCTATAGTCAGATGATCGCGCAACAGGTGCGCCACCTGACCGGTTTTGATCGAGTGATGGTCTATCGCTTTGAGGATGATGGTCATGGCGTCGTGATCGCTGAGGACAAACGTGAGGATCTGGAACCCTATCTGCACCTGCATTATCCAGCCTCGGATATTCCAGTCCAGGCACGCCGCCTCTACAAACTGAACTGGCTGCGCCTGATCGCTGATATAGACTATCGACCGGCCACGATTATACCCGCGCTCAACCCGCTCACCGGTCAGATGCTCGACATGAGCTATAGCGTACTACGCAGTGTCTCTCCGATCCATGTGACCTACCTGAGAAACATGGGGGTCCAGGCCTCGATGTCGATCTCAATTGTACGCGATAACGAACTGTGGGGCTTGATCGCCTGCCATCATACAACATCACGCCTCGTCCCCTATGGGATCAGAAGCGCCTGTGAAATCCTTGGACGCACTATGTCGCTGCAACTGCCAACCATCGAAGCACAGGAAGAGGCTAACGCCATCGCGCAGATGCAACACATCCGGGGCCAGCTGATCGAATTCTTTTCCTGCGAGGAGGATCTAGGCCAGAGTTTGACCGCACACACCCCCACAATCCTCGATCTCATCCCGGCAACGGGCGTCGCGCTCCATATTGGAGATGACATCACGATCCTGGGCGAGACCCCGTCAAGGGCCGCCATCAAGAGCATCCTGGATTGGATCAGGACACAGCCCGAATGCGACATTTTCGCCACCAACGCCCTGGCTCACCACTATCCTGAGGCGATCCAGTGGCGCGAAGAGGCCAGTGGAATCCTGGCCCTCACCCTTTCAAAGACATGGCAACGGGCCATTATCTGGTTCCGAGCTGAAGTGATCAGGTCAATCGAGTGGGCCGGCAATCCCGATAAACCAGTTGAGGTTATCGACCAGGAGATCCATCTCTCACCACGCGCCTCGTTCGCGTGCTGGAAACAGCTGGTGGAGGGCACCTCCCCACGCTGGAAACATACGGAAGAGGTGGTAGCCAAGGACTTTCGTAACGCATTACTACGGGTCGTGATTCACCGAGCCGAAGAGCTAGCACGCCTCAATACCGAACTTGAGCAAAGCAATGCCCAGCTGGACATCTTCGCTGATATCGCTTCACATGACCTGAAGGAGCCGCTACGCGGTATCCACAACTACGCCCATTTCCTGATTGAGGATTATCCACAGGGATCCACATTGGATGAGGAAGGCATTGCCAAACTGCAAACGCTGATCCTGTTGACCCAACGCATGGAGGACCTGATTAACTCATTACTCCATTATTCACGATTGGGATGCACAAACCTGATCCTGGAGATGAATGATCCCAATGAAATCGTACATCAGACACTGGAAATGCTACATCTGCGCCTCGAAGAAACACACACACAGGTGCTTATTCCCAGACCACTGCCGATTATCGCCTGTGATCGCGTCTCAATCGGGGAAATATTTTATAATCTCTTGAGCAATGCCATGAAATACAATGACAAAGTCTATAAACGCGTTGAAATTGGTGTCCTGCCTTTGCTGGCAGGACATGTTGAGCAGATCTTCTATGTTAGCGATAACGGCATCGGTATTCCACAGGAATATCATGAAATCATTTTTCGGATGTTTAAGCGCTTGCACGCCCGTAGTGAATACGGCGGCGGCACTGGAGTAGGTCTGACCATAGTCAAAAAGATCATAGAGCGGCATGGAGGCACCATCTGGCTGGAATCCGCAGAAGGCCAAGGAACCACCTTCTATTTTACCTTGCAACAAAAGGTAGGCGAACATGAACCAGCGGCTGGATAAATACACAATTCTCGTGGTCGAAGACAGTGAGGAAGACTACGTTACCTTAACCCGTCTCTGTAAGAAATGCGCCATACCCTGTAATCTGTTCCGGTGTTATAGAGGGGAAGAGGTACTGGACTTTCTCTATCAACGCAATAACTTCGCCGCACCCGGCGCAAGTACACGTCCAGCGTTGATCCTGCTCGATCTCAACCTGATCGGCATGGATGGGCGACTCGTCCTCTCACGTATTAAAAGTGATCCATGTCTGAAGAGTATTCCGGTGGTCGTCATCACCACCTCATCCAGTACCAGAGAGATAAATTATTGCTATGCAGAGGGAGCCAGTGGATATCTCTTAAAGCCAGTCAACCTGGACCACTACGCGGCAGCCCTCAGAAGCCTTCTTCAGTACTGGTTTGAGACCGTCCAATTGCCTGAGTAGGGAAAGTGAGGTCATATCATGCGAACAATGGTCCGCACACGTACAGTATTACTGATAGAGGATAGCCCTGAAGACTGTGCCCTCATTCGTCGCTATCTCACTAACGATCCCAGTCAAACCTATACACTGATCGAGGTAAATCGAGGGCGCGAGGGGATACGCATGTATCATGAGACACCACCCGATGTCATCCTGCTTGATTATTATCTACCGGATATGGATGGAAGTGTATTTTTAGAACGACTCCAGCACGATCCGGCCAATGCCTTGATCCCAGTTGTGGTACTCACTGGAAGCAAAAACGAAGAGCTTGTGATTGAGACCCTGCGCAGAGGTGCGGTAGATTATATTACGAAAGATGGCCTCACACCCGAAACATTGCGCGTTGCCCTCTATGGCGCCATCGAAAAGGGGCTGCTCCGTCGCCAGGTAGAAGCCAATCGGATAGAGCTGGAACACTCAAATTGCTTGCTGCGCGAGCAGCAAGCGCGCCTGCACCTTGTCCTGGATGCGGCGCGTATGCACACCTGGGACATTAGCCTGTTAGACACAGCCTGCCAACCAGAGGACTACCTGGATATGCTCCTCGACAAGACGGTCCCCCATACTAATGAGAATATCGATGGCAAAGCATACCATATTTATGCGAATGACCGCGTAGCCATCGCAGAAGCGTTGCGGGGAGTACTGGCCGGAGATATGCCCTATGATCTGACCTACCGTATCATCAAGCCAGATCAAACACTACGCTGGATCAGTACACGCGGCAATGTGATCCGTGATGAACACGGCACACCACTACGGCTGGTGGGAGTCTCGATGGATGAGACCGCCCTCTGGCAGGCGCAGCAGGATCGCACACACGCACTGAGCGCCTTCCAGACATTGGCCGAACATGCCCCCGACATTATTACACGCCAAGATGCCAAAACATTTCGCTACCTCTATGCCAATCCGGCCATCGAAGCTGCGCTGGACATTCCAGTAGAAGCCTTTATCGGAAAAACATCCTGGGAACTGGGCCTACCAGAAGAGCTCTGTAGATTGTTCGACCAGATACTCACGCAGGTCGTCAAGACGGGTCAACCCGCACGCACCACCAATGAGATACGGGGCAAATATTATCTATCCCTGCTGGTGCCTGAAGAGGACACCATGCATCACCTTACTTCAATCCTGGCGATCAGCCATGATATCACCGCCCTGCAAACAGCACATCACCAGACAGAAGAAGCCCTGCAAGCCTTGATCTCCGTCGCACAGGCGCTGGTCTCAGGTCCAGAAAAGACACAGGAGCACGCCGCGGGACAGATGTGGGAGCATGCCGCCCAGCGCCTGCTTGATGTGATTTGCCACACCTTTAACTGTACGGGCGCGCTGATGAAAACACTGGTGCCCGGTACTGAAGTCATCGACAAACTGATCACCAGCGGCTTTGACCAGGAGACCGACCAGCGTCTCAAGGAAAATGCCCGTGGGCAACAGCTCTCACAGCGTTACGCGGACATCTCTGTGACAACTCGTCTGCGGGCCGGAGAAGTTATCGCCCTGGACGTAAGCCAGCCCCCGTATCGGGAGCGCCGACCACGTAGTGATCTTTCTGAAACCCTTTTAGTACCAATGCGCCTGGATAGAACACTGATTGGCGTCATCACCCTGTACGCAGTCGAGCACATGCAGAGCTTTTCTCAGGAAGAAATTATGCGGGCCGCGGCCATGGGAAATCTAGCCGCCCTGCTGATTGAGCGCGAACGCTTCTTCCTCGCACACGAGGAGGCGCACGCCCGCGAACTGGCGGCCCAGGAAGCGGCTCGCCAGATGGATGCGTTCCTGGGAATTGTGAGCCACGAGCTCAAGACGCCGCTCACATCGATAAAAGCCAATCTACAACTGGCTGACCGCAAATTACAGCGCCTGCGCGCTCAGACAGCGGCCCGCACCGACGATGGAGCGGAACCACTAGAGATGGTCTTAACACCTCTTGAGCGGGCCCTGAGACAGTTGGACATGCAGAATCGGCTGGTCAATGATCTGCTCGACATCTCGCGCATCCTGGCGGACCGCCTGGAGTTGCAGATGAAGATGTGTGATATGGTTCAAATCGTGCAGGAGGTGGTAGCCAATCAACGCCTCCTCACACCAAAACATCAGATCAACCTGTTCACCACCATCCTGGAACTGCCAATCTTCGCCGACACCGGACGCGTAGAGCAGGTTATCATTAACTATCTCACCAATGCCCTCAAATATTCGGACGTCAGTCAGCCGGTGGAAGTCTCGCTCAGAGTCGAAGGAAGTAACGCCCTCGTCACGGTAAGCGACCGGGGGCCGGGTCTGACCCTGGAGCAGCAGCAACACATCTGGGAACGTTTCTACCAGGTACCCGGCACAATCGTAAAAAGTGGCTCCAGCATTGGCCTGGGGCTAGGTCTCCATATCAGCAAACAACTCATCGAACGCCAGGGCGGCCAGGTCGGCGTAGAAAGTATAGCTGGCCAGGGCGCAACCTTCTGGTTCACGCTCCCCCTGGCAAAAAACCATACCGTACCCATGTCCAGGGATTAAACCAAACAACGTCACGAGGCAGGCGGCTTGTGCATACTGAGGGGAGAAACGAAGCGTGCGCTTCGTTTCTCCGGACAAATGTGGATGCTAGAAGGAGTTGAAGACGCCACCCAGGTTCTCCCAACCACTCGACCAGCGCGAACCGTTCCAGGATTTATGGTACATGGCGTTGTCGGTGCCCAGCCCAAAGATGTCTAGCCGGTTGGATCCCCAGGAAACAACTCTGGGTGGGCTATTGAAGATGCCACCCAGGTTCTCCCAACCACTCGACCAGCGCGAACCGTTCCAGGCCTTATGGTACATCGCATTGTCGGTGCCCAACCCAAAGATGTCCAGCCGGTTGGAGCCCCAGGCAACCGCACTCGGGGGACTATTGAAGACGCCGCCCAGGTTCTCCCAGCCACCGGACCAGCGCGAACCGTTCCAGGCCTTATGGTACATACCGTTATCGGTGCCTAAGCCAAAGACATCCAGACGATCTGGTCCCCAGGCGACCGCGCTGGGTTTACTATTAAAGACGCCGCCCAGGTTCTCCCAGCCACCGGACCAACGATTGCCGGCCCGCGACCGATGGTACATGGCGTTATCGGTGCCTAAGCCAAAGACATCTACACGGTTTGAGCCCCAGGAAACGACGCTGGGTGGACTGTTAAAGACGCCGCCCAGGCTCTCCCAGCCCTTGATCGAAGGATTCCAGTAGCCGTTCCACGACTTGTGGTACATCCCTCTATCGCTCCCCAGCCCAAAGATGTCCAGTTGATTTGAGCCCAATGAAACTACCGATGGAGGACTGGTAAAGACGCCGCCCAGGCTCTCCCAGCCACTCGACCAGCGGGAACCGTTCCAGGATTTATGGTACATGCCGTTGTCGGTGCCCAACCCAAAGATGTCCAACCGATTTGAGCCCCAGGCGGCCGTGCCAGGAATACTGTTGAAGACACCACCAAGGCCCTCCCAGTCAGTTGGTGAGGGCGACCACTGGGAACCATTCCAGGCCTTATGATACATCGCATTATCGGTCCCCAGCCCAAAGATGTCCAGCCGATTTGAGCCCCACGAGACGGCGCCCGCGCTAGTATTACGCGGATGAATGGCCGCCAGAGCCTGTTCACTGAACAAAAACGGCAGGGCGCCACCCGCCAGCACGATGCCAGCAACGCCTGCAATCATTCCACGCCGGGACACATTACTAGCAGCCAATGTAGAGAGAAGGGTAGAGTCAAATTCATGCTTTTCCATAATAACCTCTTGCTAATTGTGATGATACACGCTTATATATGTATTCTCTCTTCATTGTACTGATACATCAAAGCCGCGCTATCACATTCACAATAACAGGAGCAAGCATAATACAACGTAACGGCAGGGCTCGTCCCTGCGATCAGTCCAACGTACGACCAGGGACGCGTTAGAGGCTGGGCGCACCTGGATCTGTCAGCTACGTGTTTGAGGAACATTTCATACGTGAACAGGCTGCAGGGGCAAGCCCTGCCGTTACATCAAAGATTTTTCTTGAGCGGATAGAGGTAGTAGCCATCACGACGGGCGCGAATGCTGATACCCATTTGTTCGAGCTTCTGGCGCAGGCCGAAAAGAGCATTATAGACACCACGCATCTCGGCGCGTTTCGTGCCTTGCTGGTGCGCCAGGAAGAGGCGCT
The DNA here is from genome assembly GCF_003967575.1 of Dictyobacter alpinus. Lineage (NCBI taxonomy): Bacteria > Bacillati > Chloroflexota > Ktedonobacteria > Ktedonobacterales > Dictyobacteraceae > Dictyobacter > Dictyobacter alpinus. The sequence goes on along the minus strand of NZ_BIFT01000001.1, from coordinate 5,053,717 downwards.
CACGATACATATGGACCTGCTGATTCCATTGGACACGGGCGGTAACGTCATGGGAGAAAAGCGCCTGCACAAGCTTATCAAAGGGACAATGATAACTGGCCTGCAAGATCTCATGAGGACAACAATGGGGCAGCGTCAGTAATGGAAGCAGGACACGCATCTCAGTCTCAGTGAGAACACGCTGGGACAACACATAGCCCTCTTGCCGACGCTCTTTGCTAACTAACGAAATAATAGATGATGAAATATTCACCATAATCTCATGACCAGGAAAAACACCGCCTAAATCAAACTGGTGAAAAATATCTTGTTGTGCTTCATCTATAAAAGTGTTAATGGCTACTTCCATGAATACCAAATTTCCGTTAATACAATGTTGTTCTAACTCAATACAATTCCTACTCTGATTGTTTCAACGTATTGCATGCTTGCTATTATTGTAAACATAAATAAGTTTCATTGACAATAGATCAGAAAAAAAGGCCATCAAAGTACAAAAATCTTTACTTCTACCCTGGCAAGCAACCTGCCCAATCAGGCATTTCGACGACGTTATTATGTAATTTCGTATACAGAATAGATGAATATCCAGGCAAATCATGAAAAGTTTTCCAATAATAGAGTACTTTCTCTTCAACATGTTGAAGCATATAGAATATAATAAGTATTGTGTTCTCTAAATGCGAGAAAAAATGTAAAAAGCAATACGGCATTTTCAGAACGAAAGACAAGTAATATACTATGCTATTGCAATGCAATCGTGAATGCCGCTAACATGCGGATAGGCTCCCTGACACGATTGAGCGGAATATGCATCAACGTGATTGCACGGAAAGGGCAGAATGCGTAGAGTTGTTATTACAGGCTTAGGAGTAGTTTCGCCGGCAGGAATTGGCAAAGATGCCTTCTGGGAAAATCTCATGCAAGGACGATCTGGTGCGGTTAACCTGAATGATGTCTCGTGTTGCACGTTATTTGGACATCATGAGTTTGGCGCACAGGTAGTCTGCGAAGCCCCTGGCTTCGATCCAGAAGTACATCATGTTCCTTCGGCATACCATAAAGCCGATCGATTTATCCAATTTGCCTTTGCAGCGGCGCATCAGGCATTTCACGACTCACGTCTCCACCAGGATTCCTGGGATGCGTCTCGCATGGGAATTACTCTCGCTACGGCCATTTGTGGGACGCAAACACTTGATCGAGATTTCGCGTTGGCCACGAACTATGGGAAGGAGCAGTTGGATGCCTCGAAGGTGTCGCCATATTTATATTCGGCGGCCATGGGTAATTCGGCGGCTCTGGCTGTAGGGGCCTTATATGGTGTGCAGGGTGAGTGCTCAACCGTTTCGACAGGTTGTATCGGTGGGCTCGATGCTATCAGCTACGCGTATGAGAGCATCGCGTATGGCGATCACGATCTGATGCTAGCAGGCGCGAGTGAGGCCCCAATTACGCCCATCACTATCGCTGCCTTCGATATTATCAATTGTTTATCCCATCACACCAATCCAAGTTCGGCATCACGCCCCTTCAACCAGGACCGTAACGGCTTTGTGCTCTCCGAGGGAGCGGGCATTGTGGTGCTGGAGGAACGTGAACATGCCCTGGCACGCCAGGCTCCGATTTACGCAGAGATCACCGGTTGCGCGGTCGCGGAACACGCAATGCATATGACCGATATGTCTCCGGAGGGCAAAGACCTGGCTCGCGCGATCGAGCAAGCCCTGGTCAATGCGCACAAGGAGCCAGCGGATATTGATTTCGTCAATGCCCACGGTACCTCAACCCCGCAGAACGATTATTATGAGACCCTGGCGCTCAAGCAATCCCTGGGAGCGCGCGCCCACGAGATCCCGGTCAACTCTACTAAATCGATGATTGGCCATGCACTGGCCGCCGCAAGCGCCGTCGAGATTATCGCCTGCGCCATGAGCATACAAGCGCAGAGCATCCATCCAACCATCAACCTGGTAAATCCTGATCCTCGCTGCGATCTGGATTATGTCGCCAACTGCGGTCGTGATTACAACTACCAACGGCTACTCACTACCGCCAGCGGTTTTTCTGGCTTGCATGCAGCCATGGTGATCGAATCCTAATTGATGTAGAGAGGCAATCACACAGAACAATGATAGGAAAAATAGTTATTACCGGTATGGGTGTCCTGTCTCCCTATGGTGTGGGCACTGACCTGCTATGGGAAAACCTTGTGGCTGGTGAGAGTGGCATTACGCCACTTACCGCCTTTGACGCCTCCGCACTGGATTGTCAGGTTGGTGGGCAACTTAACGATTTTCGCGCCACGAATTACTTAAGTCCACGCGTAGCGCGCAAAATAGATCCATTCTCGACCTATGCGCTGGTCACCACACAGATAGCCTTAAAGCAGGCCGGCCTGCTGCTAGAGAACGGCAAACCACGCTGGAGTCAGCAGGAACAGGATAGCCATCGCGTTGGGGTCTGCGTTGGCAATAACCTGGGTGGCTGGCAGTTCGCTGAACGGGAACTCTATCATCTCTGGCAGCAGGGCCCCCGGGAGGTCAGCCCGTATATGGCCACCGCGTGGTTTCCCGCGGCGGTCCAGGGAAATATGTCGATTCAATTTGGTCTCAGAGGCATTGGTCGCACCTTCTTGAGTGACCGGGCCAGCGCGGCCATGGCCATTATTCACGCGGCCGATTGCTTGCGCCGTGGCAAAAGCGACATCATGATCGCGGGTGGCAGTGAGGCCCCCTTCTCGTATTACGCGGCCCTATGCTACGAAACCTCCGGCCTGATGTCGAAGCGAACCGAGTCCCAGAAACTGAGCGCCTATCGTCCATTTGATGCCGAGCACAACGGTCTGGTCGCAGCCGACGGAGCAGCCTTCTTCATCATGGAACGCGTCGAAGATGCCATTGCTCGTGGAGCACCCATCCTGGCGGAGATAAGTAGCTGGGCCACCAACGCCGACGGCTACGACGCGGTCCAACCCGCGCCCGATGGACAGCGCTACGCCGCCGCCATGACGCAAGCATTGAAGAAGTCCGATATGTCTGTGGAAGAGATCGACTGTATATTCGCCGCCGGATCAGCGGTACCGACAGAAGACATCTCAGAGACACGGGCAGTCAATCTGGCCTTTGCAGAGACCGCCCGGCGGGTCCCGGTCGCCACCCCCAAGTCCGCCTTTGGCAATGCCTTTGGGGCCGCAACCGCACTCGACATGGCCATCGCCATTCAGGCCATGGAGCACCAGACCATTCCTGGTGCCATCAACCTGGAACACGTGGCCCCTGAATGCGAGCTCAACCATGTGACGACCACCCAGCCCGTCGAAAATCTACACGCCTGTCTGATCAACGCACGCGGCATGGGCGGCACCAACGCCTCCCTTGTCCTGAAGGATTGGTCACAGGCACACAAATAATCTCGCAAACCATAGCTTATTTTTAGCAATTACACAAAAGGAGCATTGAGTACTATGAGCAACAACATCACACGAGAAGCCATTGGCACCGAAATCGAAACGATGGTACAGGACCATGTCAGCATGGATATCCCCTTCTCCCAGGAAACCAACCTGGAGGAAGACCTGGACATGGATTCACTGGAGCGCGTTGAACTGGGAGTAAAACTAGAAAAGAAATTTGGGGTGCTATTACCCGATAGCGTCATCCGTCAGTGCGCAACCATCGGTGATCTGACCGAGGCGATCGTCAGTAGCAAAGAAATGGTCGCTTAAGTCATTTTGTTGAAAGAAGAAATAGAAAGGACAAACACAGATGCCTCGTGCCTCACGCTCTATTTTCGTCAAGGCGGATCCTGATCAGGTCTTTGAATTTACTAACGATATTCCCCGCTGGACCGAGCTCTACACCAATATGTCCGCGGCCCGTGTTGTTTCCTTCGAGCGGGATGGCCGCTTTGCCAAACTAGTCTTTGAGCTCACCAACAAAGAAGGCCATACCTGGCAAGCCTGGCGTATCCTGGACTACAAGGATCGCGTGGCGATGTCACGCCGTGAAGCCCCATCGTTTCCATATGTCTTTCATCATCTGACCTGGCGCTATGAGCCAGCTGAAGGTGGTACCCTGATGACCTGGACCGATGACTTCGAGATGGATCCGAAAAGTCCCATCAAAAATGAAGTGTCCCTGGAACCAATGCTAGAACATATGGGCGAGTCTCAGGCAAACTTCAAAAAAGTAATCGAATCCTATTTAGCCGCTCCTGCCAAATAAATATTCAATCTGGAGTGTAAGATGCATGAAGAATCTTACACTCCATTCGCTGTCAGGAAAACAACAAATAATGCATTTTTATGATAGAAAACGAAAACAAAGTAAATAAGTCCAACAACGGGAAAATCTACACCTGATCATTCTCCGCTAAACATATCTAAAAATCCCTTACGCCGTTTGGCGTTGGTCAGGATCGTACCATCCAGGTTAGCGCCTGTCAGATTGCTACCACGAAGATCGGCACCACTAAATCTAGCAATCTTCAAGTTTGCATTGGTGAGGTCTGCATCACGTACCAGAGCATCACTAGCATCCGCCCCGGTAAGATCAGCGGCACTCAAATTCGCCGTACTTAGATTAGCAGAAACCAGTACTGCGACGCTCAAATTTGCGTTCCGAAAATCCGCTTTTTGCAGGTCGCTACCCGTAAAATTTACGAAACGCAGGTTCGCCCGACTCAAGTTAATGCCACGCAAATTCATCCGACTAAAGTTTGACTGACTTAAGTCAGGCTGAATCTCAGGATGCTCCTGACGCCAATGATTCCAGAATGCAATACCTCTTTTTAGAACAGCGATATGCGTTTGATTTGCCATCACCTTCTGCCCCCTTTCTCAGCATGATTGATCTATTATAAGCTTATAAAGTGTCAGAGGGCAAGAAGATTTCCATTTGTCTCAATAGAATTCAGACACATCATATGTAAAACACGGGTCGCAGGTACTTAGCTTGCTTCTTTTATAAATTATCTCTTTTTACTGTATCGATCATATCAGAATCTATTGTAAATAAATAAGCATGCAGGTTCAAAATCCTATTTTTAGTGTTAAAATTCCCTGCTCTCTAGCTACAAGTTTCGCACCTGAGGTACTCAAGCAGAGAAGGCTTTCTATAAGATAGGTTGCAAGTGGAAACAAAGCGTTGATACATGATCTTCCGCTTAAACACGTGACCTTGAGGCTGAACACGCTTGGATCCGTCAGCCTCAAGGTCACGTGTTTAAGGGACGTTTCTTACGTTGGACTGGTCGCAGGGGCAAGCCCTGCTGCTACGGCTTTGAGCGTAATCGAGATATTAATCTATTTATTCTGTGTTTAATACGTGCGATGATTAATCGTCATAATATATGTTATCTGACTTTCAGTAAAATTGAAATTTGATGACTTTTTGGTGGCATAAGTGGAAAGTGAGGATGTAACCGTGAAAAAAATGTGTCGTAGATTTGTACTTGGTGCGCTGCTCGCGGGCGTCATGTTGTGTCTGAGTAGCTATAGCAGCCAGGCTGCCATACAACCAGTATTCTCCCCCGATCAGGTCCAGATCAGTATTATCAGCATTGATGCCCATATAGCTCGGCCCAAACTCGTCTTGGCCGATCAGGCACAGGTCAAAAGTCTTTACAGGCTGATTCAAGTCTTGCCAGTATTACCCGCGAACGCATTTTGTACGCTAGAGATAGGATTAACCTATCGGCTGGTATTTCAACAGAACAAGCAGCAGGTTACGATGACGGCCGAGCGCTTCGGCTGTAAACCTATTACCACAGGCACGCAGAAGCGCCCACGGCGTACCAATGCCATGTTCTGGCGGCAACTTGACCAGGCTATCCTGCATGCGACCCCTATACCATAGCGCTGCTTACAACTTCATGTTCATGGAAGGCGATCCTCAGAGGATCGCCTTCTTTCTTTTCTTCCAGGGTAGCATTCATTGCTTGCAGCGACATACGCACGCTGAAAGGCACACAACTGGAAAAAACATGGCATCTATTATGCTTTGGGGTTGGTACGGTGGCGCATGTCCATGACAATGATGAAGATGCCACAGAGGACACTGATGGCGGCGATAATCAGGTCGATTGGAGCAAATGGTCGTAGGAGCACAGTCAGGCCGAGTATGACGATCAGGCCAGCGGCACTACTGAGCCGGACCAGCAGACGGTTGGAGGTCCAGCCATAGCCACTGATACCACGACTGGCGGGCGAACCGGGAACATTGGCGGTAATGAGTTCATAGATAGCGACCATAAGTGTGAAGCCGCCAATTCCGGCGAGGAGCAGGCTTTCCAGGTTCATATGGTGCGTCCTTTGCTGGTAGTTGTTTGTTGTTGAAAGATTGGCAAGAAATATAAAAGTCGGCTTATACATACGGCTACGAGCAACTGAGAAAAAGACATGCTACCCTACATCTACGTATCTATATTATATTGACGAATGATGCATGTACAAATAGCACTTGCCTCTGGTATAAAGAGAAGTGATCATCGTGTCAGGCAACAGGAGAGAAGGCCGTGTAAAAGATTCAAGTCGGCACTTGCATTTTTGTACGTGGGCACTTCTCTCCTCGCATTTGAAAGGAGTATACAGGTGAAAAACTTTTTCTCTACCCACATGGTGAACACACACACCAGCAAGGGCTTTGCACATGTACTATGGGCACTGCTCTTCAGTATCATGCTCACCTATGTCCTGGTAGGCAGTACCTCGGCCCAGCCCGGAATATCCACCAGAGGGCATATCTTGCCCGCGGACCTGACCATTCATTGGGTGGTACCACAGACATTCCAGGCAGTGCATGTCGATGATAGCCTGGATTTCAGCGTCGTCGTCAGTAATCATGGCGATCAACTCACGGGTCCTATGCCGATCACGATCGTGCTCAAGTTAGCCTCAGGACTGAACGACCTGCACTTCGTGAACACGAAGTTCTGGCACGCCAGTTTCATCAGTAATCGCATGCCCACCAGCATTAGAGCCTACTATGTTGGTCCTCTACCCCTGCGCGCGGGTCAGAGTCTTGAGCGCTTTACCTTTTCTGCTCGCCTAAATCAGTCGGCCGTACCGGACCTCACCCTGCAGGCGCTGGTCACCAGTCCTGGTGACACCAACCCACGCAACAACACAGCCTCCTACACCCTGGGCGTCTTACCACACAGAAATAACCACCCACATTTTTAAAGCACCAAAAACATCACGCCTGGACAGATACCCGATGGCGACCCTACCGGGGCCGCCATCACTTAATCTTGATACTCAACACTGATGTCACCACTATTTGTGTTAATGTGAAGGTCCGGCGACGAAGCAGTGGTAGTTCCAGCACCGGGATTATGGACATCACCATTCTGAGTATTGGTTGTCACTTTTGCAGGATTAGAGGCAGGCAAGTTTACTTTAATATCACCGCTATTCGCCTCAAATGTATAATGACTACTGGCATCTAGATTACCAGTAAAATCAATATTGCCACTCTCAGTCTTCAAATTAGAGCCATCGGCGATCCTGGCCTGGTTAATCTTTATATCCCCGCTCGCGGCCGTGGCATTTATTTTTCCGTCAACATTATCAATCTCGATATTCCCACTTTTGGTCTCAAGGTTCAGATTCATCTTGGCTGGAACAGTTATATCAAGATCATTGTTAGTAAAGCTAAATGGGCCCTTTCCCCCGTCTTGTTGTTCAAGATGAATCGTTTGACCATCCGATTCGCCTTTAAACCCATCCCCGTTGTTGGTGGAAACACGCACATTGTCGCTGGTCCCAAAGTGAACGTGGATATCCGCACTGGAGGCTTGCAGGTCCAGGGTCGAACCCTTATATTCCTGTACCGAAGCGTAAGATGCTAGATGAGGCTTGCCGAAACTACCGATTCGAGCCGAGCTAGCGGCATAGCTCCACATGCCGACAATTAAAATAACGCAAAATACGATAGCGAACCAGAATCGCGGCCGGCGCCGTCGAGACCGGGCCGTGGACGCGGGGCGCAACTTCTCGCCCTGGGCATACGGACCATATTGATAGTCGTCAACGTATCCCGGCTGCTCACGTGGATCAAGATTTGTCTCACGCTGAATAGGAGTTGCATTATATTGAGAACCATACCGACGTTCAGGTGGTCCATCCTCAGTAAATTGAGATTGCTGCTGCGACATAAGGGTCCTCCATAAGCTATCAAAACCATCAATAAGGCAATATTTTATGAAAATTGGAATACCATCATGATGTATACGACTGATGCGCAACTATGTTACAAAAATGGAGGGAAAGCTACAAGTTTAGCGAGGCGGGGATAAAGGGGAATTTGATAGAGGAAACACAAAAGAGGAGAATGGGCCACCTTGAGGAGCGGCCCACACGCGAGTTAGAGGAGTCCGCCCTGATCCGGTTGCTGATTACCAGTACCCGTGGCTGGCGTTGAAGTTCCACCGCCGCCCAGACGATTGTTCGCCTCGGCCTCAAGTTGTTTCTGCAAACCATCCAAAATGCCGCCAACGGCTTTTTTAGCTTCAGGAGTAAAGCGGTCACCACCAGGTACGCGACCAGCGTACTGATCGATCACATCTCCAATATGGCCTTCAAGCTGCTGACGTGCACCATGCAATGAATCTTCAACAAAACCTTGCTGCTGTGGATTCCCTTGATTTGTCATCTTTTTTTTGCTCCTAACTATAGCAAACATATTTCTTGCTTTTAGCACGGTTCATAAAGGGAATCCGCTTCTACCAGCATGATCAATTCCTACCCGGCGCGCTACTCGCTGATATTGCCTTCTTCATCAACCTGAAAGATGTTGCCCTCGGCATCCACATAGTTGCCCTCGGACGTAATCTCAAAGGTCGTAGAAAAAGTTGGCAGGCCACCCTCATCCCCAATACTCTTCTGATAGAAGCCCGGCTCCAGGTCCGCAAGATAGTCTCCTCCCACCAGACCACTGACCGATACCACATTCTGCCAGCGCACACTCTCAGTGGACGCGCTCTCCTGCTGATCAATCCGAAACATCCCGCTGTGCTGGGGATTCAGAACCGCTGGCACACTGATCTTTATTTTCATCAAGCATCATCCTTCCATACTGAAAAATACAAATACCCTTTATTACACGCCTCTTGATGCAGAAATGGCACATCCTATGTTCCTGAACTTATCATATCATACACGGCTATGTTTGCACATCGTCCAAATGAACGATCTATTTTCAGCTTCTCTTCGATTATACTTCTAGAGCAAGCATCTCTTTCTATACAGTAATGCGCTATACACGCTAAAAGAGAGGATCTTTCTATGCTCAGCACTAAAATCGAAGCCTTGATCACCAACAAAGTATCTGCACATGGTCCAGGAGTAGCCATAGCGATCGTAAAGGATGGTCAGACGCTCTATCGGCAGGGTCATGGCCTGGCGAATCTAGAATGGCAGATAGCAATAACACCTGCAACAGTCTTTGGTCTGGGATCAGTGACCAAGCCATTTACAGCTACCGCCATGGTCCTGCTGGAGCAGCAAGGAAAGTTACGACTGAGCGATGCGCTACAGACCTATCTACCGGATTATCCAGCGTATGAGCATGAGATTACCCTGATGCATCTCCTTACACACACCTCTGGTATTCCAAACTTTATAACGCAACCTGGCTTCTGGAAGTACCATGCCTATACCAACTCGCTCGAGGATGTCATTGCGCTCTTCAAGGATCTTCCGCTGGACTTTGAGCCGGGCAGCGCCTATAGCTATAGCAACTCTGGCTACCTGCTGCTGGGATTGATTATTGAGAAGCTACTGGATATGGATTATGGTCAGGCGCTTCAACACCTGATTTTTGAGCCGCTGGGGATGACACATTCCTGTTATATGCGCTCGGAAACGATCATCCCTTATCGGGCCGGTGGCTATGAACGGGAAGGAGGCACATATCAGAATGCGCGAGGCATGTCGGCGGAAACCAAACATGCAGCCGGTGCGCTCGGCTCAACCCTGGATGATATGTTGCGCTGGCAGCAAGCGCTGCGCGCGGGACAACTCCTGGACCATGCGGCACAGGCGCGCATGGATACTCCCCTGACCCTCAATAATGGGCGGCGCGAAAATTATGGGCTGGGCTGGGCGCCTGGCAGTTATCGTGGACACGCCTTCCGTTGTCACGCGGGCGGCGTCCCCGGCTACTCCAGCTTCATTGGATACTTCCCCCAGGACGACCTGACCATCCTGCTGCTCTCTAATCTTGGTAGCTTCGACTGCGCCGAACTCGCCCGTCAGATCACCAACCTGCTATTAGAATTACCCACACCAGTGTATCCAACCTGCGAGCCAGCCCCGGAACGCTTCACTAACATGATCGGTAGCTATAGCGGCCTGTTTGGCACCCTCAAGATCCATCATCAGGGATCGCAACTCTATCTTGATGGAAGAGTTCCGCAACGGTTCATCCCAATTGATGAGAGCAGCTTCTACCAGGCCAACGATCCAGATGTCACATTGCACTTCGAAGATCCAGATGCCAGTGGTCGCTATCAACGCCTGCGTAAGATCCAACCGTTTTTCTGGTTTACTGTTACCAGACAATAGCGAGAAAAGCCAATCAAGTGGGAATAGAACCGCGAGTCTGAATACTTATTATATAAGGAATTATCGCGATTCTACTCTATCTATTTCTACCCACACTATTTGGAGGAAACTACATAATGGCAAATACAAATATGCAAGGTAAAGTCTGTCTGGTGACCGGGGCCAATAGCGGTATTGGTAAAGTAACGGCCCTCGAACTGGCAAAGCTGGGCGCGACCGTCATCATGGTCAGCCGCAATCGCGCCAAAGGCGAGGCGGTCCAGGCAGAGATCAAGCGTCTGAGCGGCAACGAGAATGTAGACCTGCTGACCGCCGACATGTCATCAATCGCCTCGGTGCGCCAGCTCGCACAAGAGGTACAGGCGAAGTATCCACAGCTCCATGTCCTGCTCAACAATGCTGGCGGCATGAACAATAAACGCCAGGTCTCGGTGGACGGCATCGAGCAAACCTGGGCCAGCAACTATATTGGTCCATTCCTACTCACAAATCTATTACTCGACCTGCTCAAGGCCAGCGCGCCCGCCCGTATCATCAACGTCAGCTCGACCGCCCACAAAATGGGCAAAATCAACTTCGATGATTTGCAGGCCGAGAAAAACTACCGCGCCTTCCCAGTCTATAGTAACTCCAAACTGGCCCTGACCCTCTTCACCTATGAACTGGCCCGCCGCCTGGAAGGAACAGGGGTTACCGTCAACAACCTGCATCCGGGCGTCATTGGCTCCAACTTCTTTGGCACAGGCCTGCTTGGTCGCCTGAGTAAACTCGTCATGCTCACCCCTGAACAGGGAGCGCAGACCTCGATCTATCTGGCTACCGCGCCCGAAGTCGCCACGGTCAGCGGCAAATACTTCGAGAAGAGCAAGATCTCTACATCCTCAAAAACCTCACAAGATCAGCAACTCGGCCAGCGCCTCTGGCAAGTCACCGAAGAACTGATCGCCCAGAAATCCAACCAACCCATCAACGCCTGATCCCGCTTCAAGAGCTCCCTGGAAAACAGCGAGCCCGGCGGTCGATGCGCTCGCTGGGAGTGAGCGCATCGACCGCCAACCGTTGCTTACATTGAAAGTATTCTGCTGCTACCCTGAGTGCAATTGCCGTCATACTATAAACAAACACTCGCTCATTTACATGCCTCGAGTGTCTTTTAACAAAATGAGAGTAGAATCGTTTTAAAAGCACGAGCAGAAGCGTCGTTAATAGTAGTATGTTTGATGGATCCTATCTGTTACACATTGATCTTATTAACGATTGCAAGGAGGGCAAAAGTGGCAGACGCTACTTATGAGCTCAACTCGGCGCAGAAACCTCGCTTCGGACAGGCATTGGCGGCTTTGCCTGGACAGTATCTGAAGGTTCTTACACACCCATCGATCAAAACATTTGAAGAGGAAAAAGATAAGGGAAGTTGGGGCCTGGTCTGGTTCCAGTTACTTCTCTTGGGCGTGATTAGCGCGTTCATTATCGTGTTAGCTTACGCTATTGCTCCGCCCGACGTGAGCAGCGTCGCCAGATCCAGCGGGATAAGCGTACAAGATGCGCGGAATGCCCTGGTGATTACGTTTGCTATTCTGATTTTCATCCTCACACCGATCACTTTTTTACTGTCGGGTGGCATTCTCTACTTGATTGCCAGGATTGCGGGCAGCAAGGGTACATACCTGCAACAAATCTGGGTTACCCTTCTTTTTGGAGTACCGCTGGCACTCTTGAGCACGTTACTCTATCTCATTCCAGTCACGAATCAATGGCTGCCATGGGTACCACACATCTATAGCGTGGTGCTAATCATCCTGGCGATGATCGCGGTACACAGGCGAAAAATGGCATAAGCATCCTCCAGGTAGTGCGTGAGCAGTATAAGCATTTTTTCTAGCTTTGAGATTACTACTGATATTGAAGAATAGTTCGTATGAATAAGCACCCTGAGGAAGGAAAAAACGCGATGCCATTTCTGCGTGATTTTATCGGACAACCACTGCAATGGAAACGCACACGTCTCCTATCCACTACTTATGAGTTGCGCTCCGGCGACCAGGTGCTCGCTACGATCAACCGCGCAAGCACAACACGTGCAAGCGCGGAAGCAGAGGGAAAGCGCTGGAGCTTTCAGAGAGAAGGTCTGAGGAAGCTGCTCGTTCATCCTGGCGAACCCCAGGCAGCCGACGAGGCAGATCAATCGCTGGCTTCGATCCAACTCGGCGGGAATTGGAATGGGACGCTGACCTTTCAGGACGGCCATTTCTACACCTGGACTCGTAGTGGCATCTGGCGTCCGAGTTGGTCATGGAAAGATGCTGGAAATCAAATCCTGCTTACGTTGAAAAAAGGTCGCTCACTCGAAATTGCAGCGGCAGCCAGTAATTTACCAGATCTGGCCTTGCTGGCACTTTTTGGCCTTTGCCTGATCTTTTCGATGGAAGATGATGATGCGACACTCACAGCCGCCACCAGTGTTGTAATTAACTGATCCTGGTTATAGAAAGGCTGTAAGCAAGGGTAGCGCAAAAAATTATCAGAGGGGAGCCCGCATTATGTAGCGAAGGCTCCCCTCTGGGTAGTAAAGTCTGGCGTCAGGCCCGATTTGACTAGGAATTCTTTTTGGCGGCGTTGCCGTTCAGATTGATCTGGAAGTAGATCTCTTTGCTGAAGTTACCATAGACACCATCAATGGTATCGCTGGTAGCATTGCCGCTTCTAGGTACGGTAAAAGTGGGTGAATGGCAGAAGTCATCGTCGGAGCAGCCTGGCATTTTAGAGATATCCAGTTTCACCACAGGGGCCAGCTGGGTACCGTCAGTATCGCTATTGCTGCCGGGATAGATATTGAGCGTCTGACCATCTTCGCTCATGGTAATCAGATAGAAGTGCCCTTTCGCGTCCTGGGTGATGCGGGCCTTCTGAGCATCGGTGATATCCTGCTTCACATCCTTGAGGATCTTACCATCGGCGATAACGACGTGGTGGGGTCCATCATACAGGTTGTTGTAGAGGATGTGGACACGATTATAACTATCAACATAGCTATCGGTCAGATAGGTTACGTCGATATCGTTATTGTTCTGTGGCTGTACCTCGGCGACTTTCAGTTCTTGCAGGACCGGATTCGTCACATCTTTAATGTAAAAGTATTTGATGGCATTAAAGACATAATCAAAGCCAGAGGCCGATGGCAGTCCAAGCAAGGGCCGTTTGACATCGCGCATAGCTGCAATGGTCAGGTCATTGTGGTCGCCTGGGAAGAAGAAGGCATAGGTATAGCGATAATCCAGGCTATTCTCATGGAAGGTCCATTGATGACTGGTGGATGAATAATAGGTCCACAGGAAGCGTCCTGGTTGATCTTCAGCTGTCTGGTAGACAACTATATCACCCTTGTCATTGATGCCCGCACTACTATAACCCTGATCGGTAGACCAGTTGCCGGACAGATCTTCAGTCTTAAAGGTCTTGCCTAGATCGGTTGAGCTGAGATGTACAAGCTTGCCAGCGGTACCCGGCCAGGTAAAGAGATGCAGCTCATCATGAGGTCCACGCACAATATTGATCGGCTCGGTCCCGGCATTACCTTTATTCAGCTCCTCCCAGTTGCCGGTCGCCGTTCGATGCAAGAGATGCCACTGGCGATTCTGGAGATCCTGGCCGGCATCGATATAGACAGTAAAGAGATCGCCGTTCGAGGTACGCACGATGCGCTCTTTCTGCACCCCCCAGCTATTGGGTACATATGTATCATTCTGACCAAACGCCTGATCAGTAACCTGCTCCAACTTCGTCAAAGCCGGCTGGCCCGTAACGGGTACAGGGGTCGGAGTCGTGGTTGGGGTTGGTGTATCTGTTGCCGTTGGTGTATCTGTTGCCGTCGGTGTATCCGTTGCCGTTGGTGTACTTGTGCCGGTTGGCGTTAAGGTTGGTGTATTCACCTGCACTGGCGTCGGGGTCGCGGTTGCGATACGGGTCACCGTGGGAGATGGACTTTTCACAGGCGTCAACGTCGGCGTAAGGGTTGGTGTGGTCCGATTGGTTGGTGGATTGGAAGTACGTGTTGGTTCCGGTGTGGTTGAAGGCGTAGTTGGATACGTAGTTGTGGTTGGATAGGTAGTATCATCAGGAGTCGACGTGGGATTGTCTGCCTGGGAATTCGAAGGATCTGGATAGGTTGGATCGCTAGTTGGTGTGTCCTTAGTTGATGGAACATCGGTCGTTGCCTGCGTCGATGGTATGCTATCTGGCATGGTCGCTTCGGGGGTCGGAGTCTGACCGCCCAGCATGGCCTGGAGGGGGCGAGTACTGGCCGAACTGGCCTTCGCCGGCTGAAATTCACTATAGAGAGAGGCCATCGAACAAATAAAAATCAACAATACCAGAAAACCAGCCGCCAGCCGCTCACGGTATCGCCAGCAGAGCGGGAAAAACTGGCGCATATTCTGTCGACTAAATAAGGATCTGGTCGATCGTATAGCAGCGAAAATTCGCCCGGGCAAGCGCATAGATATGGGTAGTATTCTATCTCGACCGAAAGCGAAAATTCGCCCGGGTATACGTAAAAGCTGGAGAAACGTTCTACGGATAATTAAGAGTAACGCATTCAAGGTATAACATTCCTTCCATGGATTGCTAACTTTTTACTCAAACCTATTACAACTTTTTACTGCGCAATACACCGCTTGCTTTTTAACAATCACTTAAATTAAAAGAGCATTCTCTAGTATTATATACTTTAGTAAGATTATATGCTCTTTGCGGAATTCTTTCAACCTCCACAGCTTCCCATTTTATCTGCGCTACCACCGTTTTTGAGCACGATTATGCAACTAATTACCAGATATTTTGCTGTTATCATATTCGTCCATATTGAGCAGATTGATAAGCAAACACTATCTTGAAATAGTGTTTGCTTCCCACTCTCATCGGCGAGGGTACAACCAGCCGCAGGCGGGCCCTGAAGGACCCACCCCCTTCTTTTACGTGTGGTGTCAAATGTTGCGCATCGCGCAACATTTGACACCACACGTAAAACCGTTGAAGCGCTTTAGGGCCCGCCTGTGGCTGGTTGTGCCCGCGCCGATAGCAGAGAGGTGGTGCTTGCATTCTTAATAAGCATGGCGTAGGCTATAAAAAGAAAAGCTTGTCTATTTTCTTTTCATAGTAGCGAAAGAGTTGTATTTTATGATGAACTATGGAGTTATCATTCCACAGGGATGGAAAATGGATCTGGTCGGAATTGCAGATCCAGTTGAGGCATATGAAGCCATGACGCATGTGGCCCAGGAGGCCGAGGCTCAGGGCTATCATTCTGTCTGGCTGTATGATCATTTTCATACGGTGCCAGAGCCAACCCAAGAGGTGACCTTTGAGTGCTGGACCAGCATGGCTGCCCTGGCACGAGACACAAAGCGCGTACGCATTGGTCAGATCGTGACCTGCAACAGCTATCGCAATCCTGCCCTACTGGCAAAGATGGCCAGTACCGTGGATGTGCTCAGCCATGGTCGCCTGGACTTTGGGATTGGCGCTGGCTGGTATGAGCATGAATATAAGGCCTACGGTTACGATTATCCCGATGCACCCGAACGGCTACGCATGCTGCGTGAGGCCCTTCAGGTGATCCTGGCCATGTGGACCCAGGAAGAGGCTCATTTTGAGGGCAAACGCTATCAGGTCCGTGGAGCAATCAACCAACCTAAAGGTGTCCAGAAGCCCCATATCCCTATCCTGATCGGTGGTAGTGGCGAGAAAGTTACCCTGAAGCTGGTTGCGCAGTATGGTGATGCCTGTAATCTCGGCGGCGATATCGCCAACATCAAACACAAGCTGGAAGTCCTGAAGAACCACTGCGAGACACTCGGTCGCGACTATAACACGATCCGCCGTACAGCTATTGTAGATCTGTGCGCAATCGGGGAGACCGAGGAAGCGGCGCTCGCCAAACTCAACGCCAACGACCGGGCCAATCTCGCCGAGCTACGCAAAGTCAGTCTGATTGGTTCACCCGCCCAGATTCGTGAGCGACTCGCCGAATATGAAGAAGCAGGCATCCAGGATATCCTCATCCACTTCGTCGATGCCGCCACCAACCCCGATGTGGTGCGCCTGTTCGCCCAGGAATGCATGAACGCCAGATAGCCCTACAGCATCATTGTCCATTCCACACGCGCAGGTGACCTTGAAATCCCTAATTTTGGGATACAGGCACCTGCCAGAGCAATCATTTAGAGTTTTTCCTCAGTATAACCAGAAACGGCATCTTTTTTTTCTCTTGTAGATTCTTTAGAATCTTAAAAAACTTGATGGTTCAATAGGACTACTAGACGCAAAGGAAAAAAAAGCTTATATTAATGGCTTAACGGTCCTTTTGGTGCCATTTTGTCACCACTGATAGCCTTTCTGGTAAGAATGCAAGCAGCAAATTACTAAAGTCAGAGCACGCGCTGCTATCCTCAATTCAAGTTAAACCGGGTATGCACTGCACTACCCGCAAAGAGAAAATTTTGCCGAAGTGGAAGCATGCTTCCAGAAGGTCGCGACTACCCGGGAAAAGATGCAGGGGGCAGATCAATAATAGCCTGGCCTAAGCATACATCGACAAAAAAAATTTACGCTGGCGGAACCAGTACTTCATACAAATGCTAATAATTCATAGCGGATAATCTGATATCTTTTCTGCCTATTTGCTATTTTATTCTCATCTCGCTTTCTTAAATTTATATAAAGAGAGGTATTATATGAACAAGGATACAATGTATCCTTTCCACCAGACACAGGTCCATGAAAAATCGTTAGAGGAAGGTACATTACCACTTGCTGGTATCAAGAAAGAGCCAGCCTGGTGGAGAAGTTGGGAGCTCTATCTCATTATTTTATTAGCAGTTGTATTGCGACTCTATCGCATTGACACTGCTCAATATATGACCGATCATAATACATTTTACCAGATGGCTCATGACGCGGTAGCAAATGGTTTATGGCCTATTAGTGGGAACCGCTCATCGACGGGTCCATTGATTCCTCCTCTATTTATCTACATCATGATGATTCCCGCTGCTATTACGGCTAATCCGGTTGGTGGTAATATTCTTGTTGCACTCTGTAATATTGCGGCGGTGCTCCTGACATATATTTTTATGCGACGCTATTATGGACGGCTGGCTGGCACGATTTCAGCTTTATTGTATGCTACGGCAATCAATGTGATTATCTTCAGCCGAGATATCTGGCAACCGGACCTGTTGCCACTCCTGGTAATCTTGTTGCTATTCATGTTATTTCGGGGCGTGGTACAAAAGAAACATTATTGGTTTTCCCCTGCGGTCTTACTCATCGCGGCGATGTATCAACTCCATTCTACGGCGGTATATCTTGTTGTACCTTTGTTGGTTGCACTGGTTCTGGCCTTCAAAACAATTCGCTGGCGAGAGTTGCCATTGATAATTTTAGGGCTCCTGGTGTCTTTTGCACCATATATCTATCTAGAACATCGCCGACAATATATAGATATTATTGGATTGTTCAATGTGGCTAGCAGACCCTCTACTTTTAACACAAATGCGCTATTATTTTATAATATGTGGGTTCACTCTTTTGTGCTCAACCCATTATACTACCTGTTTGTGCCACCACGTATTAACGTTGATACCCACCTTATTCCGAGTAACGCACATTCTATTTTGCTAACCACACCATTGCAGCTTATCGCCCAGTTTAGCCATTCGGAGAGTCGATTGATGAGTGTACTGCTAGTGGGAGCATGGTTGACGGTGGCTTTACTGATTATCTGGCCATTCCATTCCTCTAATACACAACCTGGATTGAGGGGTTGGTGGAAAAATCTATTGAATTCACCAGAACGCCAGGGACTGCTGCTATTGCTGGTCTGGCAAGGAACCTCCCTACTTCTGCTACGACACTCAGTAAGCATTTTTATCCACTATTTGATCTATCTTTTGCCAGGCCCATTTATACTCATAGGGATCTTGCTTGCTACTATAGTACAGTGGGTACGCCGTGTGCATTTTTCTGGGGTATGGCTGATTCGCTATGGAATCTATGCGCTTGTCGGCTTGCTCGTGATCGTGCAAACAGTCGGTAGTGCTGGCTGGTTAATTGATCATGCTCGTGGCAATTTCGATAATCATTATGCCTTTCCGCAATATTTTGACCTGGCAACCACGCAACGCATTGTGGACAACGCCAACCAACTGGCGCAGCAACAACACCTTTCACGCATCTACATCGATATTCAGGGGGATGACGTGAGTACGGTCACCTACCTGGCGCAATTTGCGCATACGCCAATCGCGGTCTCTGATGCGACGCAATGCCTGATGCTACCAGATGTCGCGAGTGGTCCAGTCGTCTATGTCACCGATCCCAATCAGCCAGACATTGACAGCTTATTGCAGCATTACACGACAACGACATCGGTTGGTGAAATCCCGCATCCAGGAGGAGCGCCACTCAAGATGTATGTACTCAGAGCAAAACCAGAGCCACAGCCAGCTCTAAAATTGAGCGGAGGGCTGCAACTACTCTCCCAACAGGCAGATGTCATATCAATGGGAGGTGGTAATCCGAACATGCTGGTGACGCGTTGGAAGATGCAAGACGCAACTCCCCCTGCGCCACGTGCGGTCTATAATTATCGCTTTCTGGGACCGGCGAACCTGGGGTTTATCACGCGTGATAGGACAAATACCTTTGGTGCCAATAGAGCACCATACTGCCGCATGTCAAGAAATTGGTCTGGCGATGAGCTCATACCGCTATTCGCGTTTAATGGTCATGCTCCCCAACAACTCACCATGGGCGTTGAGAAGTTCAGCACGGCACCGAAACACTATGATCGTGGCACCCTCAAGATGGTTATCTATGATATTGTTGATGGACCACATAGCTCTTTACACACGACAGATGGGAAAGGCACAATCAAGCTTTCTGTACACGCTGCAACTATACCGCATTAGCACTAATGTGTAAGCAAAATGCACCCAAAAATATCACTTGCATATTTTGGGTGCATTTTGCTTACACATTAGAATCTACCACAACATGCTACCCTGCCACCTGTCGCGGGTAGTAATATAAAAATTCCAGGGTAGCCTTGAAATCTGCGGGATCGAGAGGCAGGCTCGATCGATCACAGTCCGGCATCACTATCATTTCCAGGTAATATTGACGGGTTGGCCGCTCTCGGCGCTTTCGATGGCACCGAAGACCATAGCCAGGCTTTTGATGTTGTCGGTGGCCCTGGTTTCAGGCTGGGTGCCATTCTGGATGCAGGTGAAGAATTCACGGATCAGGCCAGCATGTCCACCGATGCTCTGGGTTTCATAGGCGGGTATGTCAATGTCCTGGTACTCGGAGGTAAAGCCGCCGCTGGCCTTGACGATCTGAGCTTGCTGCCTGCTCCCTCCGTCCCAGATGACACTCCCCTGCTGGCCAATGAAGCGCCAATCGCACTCCCAGCTAGTGGGCAGGCCTTCGGCACACCAGCTACCGCGATAGGTATAGACGATCCCATCGGTCATCTCAAAGATAGCAAGCGCGGAGGCATCATGGTCATACCAGGAGCCACGCGGATTCCATTCTTTGCAGTAGACGGAGATGGGATCGGCCCCGGTGAGCATACGGGCGGCGTCAAAGGTATGGATAGCCATGTCGAGGAGCAGGACATGCTCCATGTGATCACGGAAACCACCAAAATGGGCCCCGATGTAGAAGTCGCTATTGACAGTGGTCAGCTCGCCAATCTTTTGGGCCGCCAGGAAATGCTGGACACGGCGGATCGCAGGATCATAGCGCCGGTTCTGGATCACGGAGAAGATCTTGCCGGCCTTCTCGGCGGTCGCCAGCATCTCGCGCGCATGCTCCATAGAATCGGCTAGCGGCTTCTCGCTCAACACATGGCAGCCATGCTTCAGAGCGGTCATCGTAATCTCATAATGGGCCTCAGGAATAGTGCAATTAAAGACCGCATCTACCTGCGTCTGATCCAGGACACTGGACAGATCAGTGCTGATAATGGCCCCGTCCAGCTGGAAATCCCGGGCCTTCTTATGGGCCGCCTCCTCGAAAATATCGACCAGCCCAACGATCTCTACATCCGGCATCGTGCGGACAGCCTCCAGCCACGCGGCACTCATGCCGCCACAGCCGACTAACACGGTTCGTACTTTATTCTGGCTCTGCATACAATCCTCTCGGTCGAGATAAGCCGGGGCAAGCCCGGCACTACGGATACAAAATTGATGGCGGGCCTATTTAGCGGTCCAACCACCATCGATGACCAGCGTGGAACCGGTCACGAAGGCCGCTTCGTCGGAGGCCAGATAGAGCGCGGCACTGGCAATCTCGGCTGGCTCACCCATACGTCCGATTGGCTGACGTGCATGCAGCTTTTTGCGCTCTTCATCCATGCTCTGGGGAAAATTCTTTTTCAGGAAGCCCTCAACAAACGGCGTGTGGACCGTGCCGGGACAGATGGCGTTGGCGCGAATCTTCTGCTGTACAAAATCCATGGCAATCGAACGGGTTATGCTGATAACAGCTCCTTTGCTGGCCCCATAGGGCAGGCGACGATCGACGGCAATCATGCCAGCCACCGAAGCGATATTGACGATGACGCCTCCCTGCGGTTGCTGCGCCACCATCTGCCGCACCGCTTCACGCGCACACAGAAACACCCCCCGGGCATTCACACCCATCACGCGATCCCAATCATCCAGGCTGGTCTCAAGGATATTCCCAACATGACTCACACCAGCATTGTTCACCAGGATATCCAGGCGACCATGTTGCTGCGCCAGTTGCGCAAGGACGCTCTGTACCTGGGCCTCATCGTTCACATTAAGCTGGACCGCCTGGGCATGTCCATCCTCAGCCGTAATCTCATCCACCACACGGCTGGCCGCATCCTGCTGGATATCTGCGATAATCACATGCGCCCCCTGGCGCGCATACAGTAAAGCAATCTCCCGACCAATACCAGAGCCAGAACCAGTCACAAGCGCGATTTTATGATCTAGACGAAACATCTTATCCCCCCTCCAGGAAAAAATAATGATGAAGAACACCCAGCCACCAGGGGCATCCTTCATCACCGTTCATAAGGCTAGCGAGCTAGCTAGAGCTGGACACCAATGACGTTGAGCAAATACTCTCGACACAATAGCAGACTCTCTTTAGGAGTCGTCAGCGAGACATCGATCTCAACCGTCATCCAGTCCTGATAATTAACATCGGCGAGCGCGCTCATGATCGGCGTGTAATCGATGATACCTTTGCCAAGCTCACAGAAGATCGGCAACTGCTCGGTACCGGATGAGACATTGTTGCCGGCTTGCTTGTTACGTCGCTCCTCAATGGCGCCTTCACGCAGATCCTTGATATGCATATAGCGCATGCGCGAGCCATAGCGGCGGATCATCTGCGGCACATCGATCTCCGCGCAAGTCAGGTGAGCGGTATCGGGACAGAAAAAGACATAAGCAGGATCGGTCAGCGCCATGATCGTATCGATCTCATGTTCGGTCTCGATCTCTGTTCCCAGGTGAGGATGTACGCAGGCCGAGACACCCAGATCATAGCAGGCGCGGGCCGCTTCATTGATGGTTTTGGCCGCCTCTTTAAGATCGGCATCGCTGGTCCCACCTGCTGTCCGGGGACCGCCAGGACCAAAGACGAGCCGATCAACGCCGATTTTTGAGAGGAAGCGCGCCAGACGCACATTGGTATCAACGGTCTCTTTGCTCCTGGCGGGATCGCTGAAGCGGCCGCCACCATACAGGGCTGATAGACGTAGATTATGGGAGGCCAGCAAGTCTCTTAGCTGTGTAGGATTCTCTTCGTAGGCCAGCGCGACATGTGAAAATGGCTCACAGGCATGGAAGCCAATCTCTTCAACTTCCGTTAATGCCTGCTCAAATTTGTCGCCCCAGGTGATCAAATGACATGAAATAGGGTTATTTGCCATGATGCTCCTTTGTGGCAGTTATAGCCATCCTTGCTATCAGCAACCATGGATAGTTGCTGCGGATCCAGCCTTCTGCGATTCTCAGTATCGACGCTTACATCCCCGCCTACGGCGGGCGGGTGAGAGGGGGGTAAGATTGGCGGGGAACACCCCCGCCCCCCCGGCAGGGACGCTACGCTCCCTGCACCCTCGCTTCCCCACCTATAGCGGGAGGGAGGGAGGTTGACGGGGGACACCCCCGCACCCCCCCCGGCAGGGATGCTACGCTCCCTGTACCCTCGCCTCCCCACCTATGGCGGGAAGGAGGAGAGGTTGACGGGGACACCCCCGCACCCCCAGCAGGGACACTGCGCTCCCTGCACCCTCGCTTTA
The DNA here is from genome assembly GCF_003967575.1 of Dictyobacter alpinus. NCBI lineage: Bacteria > Bacillati > Chloroflexota > Ktedonobacteria > Ktedonobacterales > Dictyobacteraceae > Dictyobacter > Dictyobacter alpinus. The sequence goes on along the minus strand of NZ_BIFT01000001.1, from coordinate 5,030,801 downwards.
TAAGTTTAACGTTAAAGTACATCGATGTAAAAGGGTAGATTTATGAGATATCCACTTTGAGGGCTAGTATTTTTATAGTGTAACATATCAAGCATTCAAGCTACCATTCACCCAGGGCTCACAATGAGATAAGCATTATTTCATGTGTGGATTGTGTCTGGTGCGCGACCGCGCACCAGACACAATCCACACCCCAAACCTGGCGCCGCAGGCGCCAAAATCGAATCTGGCGAGTTGACAAACGGCTGTTTTTTTACTACTCTTTAGGTATAGAAAATAATAATTGTCTTCGGGGCAGGGTGAGGGAATATCTTAGATATTTCCAATTCCCGATCGGCGGTAGAGCCCGCGACCTTTTGTGGCGAGAGCCACATTGGTGGACCTGGGGAAGTTCCAGGGCCGACGGTATAGTCCGGATGGGAGAAGACAGTAGAGGCGCTTTGCGCTCGCTTTGGGCCTCTTTTGATAGGTGTAGCTGTTGTTTGCTTGCTTTTTTTGGGGCAAGTATGTCTTTCTGATATGCTGCGCATGCGCATGCCAGGGATCAACAGGTATTTCTACATGTCCTTCTCCCCTCCTGCTTCTTTTTTCTATCCTCGCCTCCCCGTTGCCGTAGGTTGTTTGTGGCGTGGTATGCCATGCGAGCAAAAGGATAAACTTCGGTGAATGATTCTGAGGCAATGCAACAGGCGCTGTTATGCGCGGCCCAGGTTGAGGGGCGAACAAGTCCTCGACCCCCGGTGGGGGCGGTAGTGGTACAGGCGGATAGGGTTCTGGGCCAGGGCGCGACGGCCCCTCCTTATGGTCCTCATGCCGAGGTTGTGGCGCTAGCGGAGGCCGGTGCGGCGGCACGCGGGGCGACGCTGTATGTGTCGCTTGAGCCATGCTGTATTACGATCCATACTCCTCCCTGTACACAGGCAATTATCGCAGCCGGCATTAAGCGCGTGGTGATCGGCACGCTTGATCCTAATCCACAGGTGGCTGGGCGTGGCATGGCTCAGTTACATGAGGCCGGGATCGAGACGAGCTGTCTACACATGGAGCAGGCGTCCGAGCTGATGCGTCCCTTTGCGACCTTTATTACAAAAAAACGACCCTATGTGACCGCCAAGTGGGCGATGACGCTGGATGGTAAGCTGGCCACGGGCTCCAAAGACGCTCACTGGATCAGTGGTCCGGAGTCGCGGGCCTGGGTGCATGATCTACGGGATCGCGTAGATGCGATTCTGATTGGCTCTCAGACGGCGATACAGGATAATCCACAGCTCACGGTACGCCTGCCAGCGGTCCCGTTGGAGATTGTCAGGACGCCGCGAGCTGGTCCTTTGCGGGTGGTGCTGGCGGCCCATGGTCTACTTCCGGAGACGCTCCAACTCTTGCAGGAGGAGCTGGCGATGGGTACGTGGGTGATCGTAGGCGAAAATTGTAGCGCGAAACAGCGACGTTGGCTGGAGGAGCGTGGTGTGAAGGTGCAGATGGTAGCCGCCGATGTACAGGGCCATGTAGACTTCGCGGCCGCGCTGCAACTGCTCCATGATCAGGGATATATGCATGCACTGATCGAGGGTGGCTCACAATTACTGGGTAGCGCATTTGATGCCCGGCTCGTCGATCGGGTGGCCGCCTTTATCGCGCCCAAGATCATTGGGGGCGCGACCGCACCAACGCCCGTTGGCGGTACCGGCCTGGGAGTCATGTCCGAGGCCTGGCAGCTCTCCAATCGTGAAGCACACCAATTTGGTAACGATATCTTTATTACTGGCAATGTCCTCTATGCAGATAGAGACTGAGATACTATAGATACTGATGAGTAGACAGCAAGGAAAAGCGGAGAAGTATATGATCTATCAAAAGCCTGAAAAAACAGCTATGCGTTATCTATCGGTGCCCGAGGCGATCCAGACCGTGCAGGCGGGCAAGATGTTGTTAATATGTGATGATGAGGGGCGCGAAAATGAGGCTGATCTGTGTCTGGCGGCCCAGTTTGCCAATCCAGAGGCGATCAATTTCTTGCTGCATGAGGCGTGTGGGCTGATCTGTGTCGCGATGTCCGGTGAACTGCTGGATACGCTACAGTTGCCGCTGATCAACCATGAGGGTGAGCCATTGCAGGGCACGGCCTTTACGGTTCCGGTGGATGCTCGTCACGGTACGACAACCGGCATCTCGGCGTCTGATCGCGCCCATACGATTCGTACCCTGGTTGATCCGACCAGTCGACCAGAAGATCTGGCGCGGCCCGGCCATGTCTTTCCCCTGCGGGCCCGTGCTGGTGGCACTCTTGAGCGTCGAGGGCATACAGAGGCATCGGTGGACCTGATGAAGTTGGCCGGCCTGACAGCTGGAGCGGTCATCTGTGAGGTGCTGGATGCAGAGGGGAACGCGGCCCGTGGCGAGGTCCTCCACGAGATGGCGCAACGCTGGGAGATCGGCGTGATCTCAGTAGAGGCCATCGCCCGCTTTCGCCGTGAGCATCGCGTCAGCCGCATAGCGCAGACCCGGCTACCACTACCGGAAGGCGAGTTCACCACACTGGCCTATCAGGAGATCGCCACCGGCGAACAGTATGTCGCGCTCACGCTCGGCGACATCGAGGGTCCACAGAAAACACCTTTGCTGGTCCGACTGCATTCGGCCTGCGCGACCGGTGATATCTTCGGCTCACAGCGCTGCGACTGCCAGGCACAGCTGCATGCCTCCCTGAAAGCCATTGCCGCCGAGGGGCGCGGCATCCTGCTCTACCTTCCCCACGAGGGACGCGGCATCGGACTGGCCGGCAAGCTCCAGGCCTATGCGCTCCAGGACCACGGCCTGGATACCATCGAAGCAAACGAGCAACTGGGCTATCCCATCGATGCACGTAACTATGCATGCGCCATCGAGATCCTACAAGACCTGCATATCCAGCACGTGCGCCTGCTCACAAATAGTCCCAGGAAGATCCAGGCTCTGACCGCCGCCGGCATCAAAGTTGAGCGCGCACCACTGGAGATTCCACCAACCGCAGATAATATTCGCTATCTGCAAACTAAATCCAGGCGCATGGGACACCTGTTGGGCACGCAAGCTATCAAGCAGAGTAGTCCCGAACACAGTACGCTCGCTTAAATAAGCATAAAACGGAACAAGAAAGTGAAATAGCTATGCAGAAACAATTTCTAGAGGCGCCCGCTCCCCCGGACCTGCGTGGTAGTGGACTGAACGTCGGAATTATCGTGGCGCGCTTCAACTGGCCGATCACGGGTTCCCTGCTGGCCCTGGCCTATGAAGAACTGGTACGGCTGGACGTTGCTCCGGAACAGATTACCGTCGTACACGCACCGGGCGCCTATGAGCTGGCCACGATCGCACAGGCCATGCTCAGCACACCACACCATTATGATGTCCTGATCTGCATCGGCTGCGTCATGAAGGGCGCCACACGCCATGATGTACTGGTCGGAGACGCAGCCACCCAGGGCATCCAGCGCGTCGCCCTCGATACAGGCATCCCGATTATCTTTGGTGTCCTGTGCGCCGAAAACACACAGCAGGCCCAGGAACGCATTCCACGCGGCATCGAATTCGCCCAGGCCGCCATAGAAATGGCCTGCACGGTCCAGCAACTCAAATATCGCAATAGACAATAAAGTATTTAAGGAGAAATAAAAATCATGTTTACAGGGATTGTTGAAGAACAGGGTAGCTTGAAAAGTAGCGAAGAGAACGGTCTGGTGATCAGGGCGCAGCAGATACTGCATGATGTCGAGGTCAAGGATAGCGTGGCCGTTGACGGCACCTGCCTGACCGTGACCGAGAAAGGCGCGGACTGGTTTCGCGTCGACACGATGCCCGAAACACTGCGCCGCACCCGGCTCGGCAGCCTGAAACCCGGGGACAGCGTCAACCTGGAACGCTCCCTGCTTGCCAATGGGCGCATCGGCGGCCATATGGTCCAGGGACATATCGAAGCTTGCGCACCCATTCTGAGCACACAGACAGACGGCATCGGCCTGGACGTCATCATCGCGCTCCCACCCGAGCTCCAGGGCTATATCATCCCCAAAGGCTTCGTCGCCCTCAATGGGGTCAGCCTCACCGTCGTCGATGTCTGGTCCGACCGCTTCTCGATCTCCCTGATCCCCTATACCCGCCAGCAGACCAATCTAGGCGAGGCACACGCAGGCATGCTCCTCAATGTCGAAAGCGACATTCTGGGCCGCTACGTCGCCAACTTCCTGCAGACCACGCGCTCGTCGCTGCAAGTTTAATTACGATGCGATAAACAGGCCAGTCTCCTTGGAGATCTGGATAACGCCATGCTGGTCGAGCTCCTGCTGGATGATAGTGGCGAGGGTGTTGAGCTGGTCTTCGCTAATGCTATCAGGAGGAAAGCAGGAAAGCACATAGGCAAGTAATGGACCGGCTTCTGTGACAGCTAGTTGGTTGTTTTCCATCATCCGTAGCTCGACATGAGAAAAGCTGGCCGCTAGCTGCTCGGCACCATTTTGCACGCGGAAATGCACATCGGCTGGCGCGCCCAGGACGCCCTTGAGGGCAATGCCGGCGCGCTGGCAGAGCTGCTTGATCTCAGCCAGATGGTTTACCCCATTGGTGGCGGCATAGAAATGTCCTGTCGGAGCCAGCACCCGGCGCATCTCGGCAATGGCGCGAGCACGATCAGGAACGTGGTAGAGCATATGATTGGCGATCACCACCTCGAAGCTAGCATCGGGGAAAGGAATGGACTGTGCGTCAATCTCGACATACTGGAAACGCTCAGTGCCCAGGTTACGCTGCGTATCTGCCAGCATGCCCGCCGAGAAATCCGAGAGCGTAATCTGCCAATCAGCCGGAATGCGCTTCAGATTCTTCAGCCACAATTGGCCCGGACCACAACCAAGCTCCAATACACGATAAGGAGCAGCAATAGTAATTTGATCAAAAACCCAGCGCTGCCAAGCTATGGGATTAGTGCTATAGAGTTCATGAAGTTGAATACGTGCATTGAGGCGCGCGGAATCATTGTACTGGGAACTCAACAAATACTGCTGGTCAAACATCTGTGTCATATGTAATATCGCTCCTCTGTTTTATAAGGGGATATCATCAGAGGTAAATGCACAATCGCCACTTTCGACGATAGGTGGATTAGAGAGATGCTTATTGCCAAATTTCTCCAGGGCCGCAATGACCTCTCCCAGTTCTTGTCCTTTTTCGGTGATATGGTATTCGACGCGTGGCGGGATTTCCAGAAACGCTCTGCGCTGCACAAACCCCAACTCTTCCAGTAGCTTGAGCCGGCTGGTTAGGGTCTTGGAACTAATATGTCCCAACTCCGCGCGTAAGATGTTAAAGCGCATAGAGCCCTGCAAGAGATTAGTGATAATCAGCAATATCCAGCTATCTCCCAGAAGATGAATTGCACGGCCTAACGGTGTGGCATTACAATCGCTATGTGATTGTGGTGTTTCTTTAGCTTGTGCAGAAGGTTTCATACGCCGAGTATAGCATTATTTCAGCAAGAAAACAACATACTTGACAAAGCTAAATTTTCTATGTACTCTGAGTTCCATAAGGAAACTAATAGGCAAGAGGAAACTAGTAGGTACTTTGTTCGTGTTCTGGCAAACTTCGTTTGATGGATGGTTCGCCCGCTACGCGGGCGGTAGGGTGGGGGAGAGATCGGGGCACAGCCCCCGATCCCCCAGTCAAGGGGCTCGCCACCCCTTGCATCCCCGCTTTGCTAGCACATGGAGGGGGTCAGACTACGGGTGTATTTGTGAGGATAGTTTGCGCTATTAGTTTGAAAACAGGCATTATATTTAATGAGACTGGAGACCGTTAGAAATGTTTATCGCCTACATTGTTATTGCTGTCTTATTATCAGCACTGCTCATATTTTCAGGCGTGGGCAAACTGCGTAAGGATCCCCGCATTGTCCATTCGATCCATGATATTACCAAAGTAGAGATGAAGTGGTTCCCATGGTTGGCCGCCTGTGAGTTCGCTGGAGCTGTTGGCCTGCTGATTGGTATCTTCTGGTGGCCACTCGGTGTCGCCGCAGCCATCGGGGTCATCATCTATTTTATCGGAGCCATCATTGCCCATTTACGCGTAAAAGACTTCAAAGGCGTCACAAACCCAATCTTCCCATTGGTACTGGCAATCGCAGCCCTGGTATTGCGCTACCTGACCCGCTAGACACATTTCGATTAAACGCTTTTGGGAGCGGGAAAATGGGATGCATGTGAAGCGGGCCGGTCGTACGTCGAGTGGGCGCCACACGCAAGGCCGGCATGCGGCTTGATCAACGACGGTACGTGTTCAGCAAGCATCGCATGCCTGTGGCGCCTACACCAATCTTGTTTCTTCACGTAGGATCGCTCGGCAACGTTTCGACTGGCGACCAAACATTCCTCATCAATGCCGTACCATTCACCGTGATTCGTGTAGGCGCCACAGCACTGCGTCTCGCTTAAACAGGTTGGCACTCGTAAACGCAGCAGTGCGGCCTTGCGTGTGGCGCCACTCCACGTACGCAACGCCAGCTGATGGCGCTCCCATAACTTTGGCGTACGCTCGGCTGGCTCATGATGGGGGCTTGCTTACATTTGTGCGAGGGTGCCACGGAGGTATTGGACGGAGCGCTGGAGTTCGGGGAGGCCGTTGATGCCGTCTTCGATTGAGATCCAGCCGTGAAAGCCGGCGCTTTGCAGGCGGTGGAAAATGGCTGAAAAATCGTTGAGGCCGGTGCCGATTTCGCCGTGGTTGAGGATGGCGGCATAGCCAATACTTTCCTCCTGGGACCGGAGGTCGGCGAGGGTCGAGCCTTCTCTAAGGCGGCGATCACTGGCATGCATGCTGACGACCCGCGTCAGGACGGCATCCAGGACAGCCAGGGGATCGTCTCCGGCGAGCAGGGCGTTGGATGGGTCATAGTTAACGCCAAACCAGGGCGAATCGATAGCCTGGATGATACGCTGGAACACTGGGAGCTGCTGCGCGAACTCTGGATAAGTCCAGTAGTTGTCCTTGTAATGGTTCTCGATGGCCAGAAGCACTCCATAGTGTTGGGCAACCGGCAATAGGCGCTGGATACACTCTACGACCAGCTCAACCCCTTGCTCCTCTGAGAGGCCGGGCCTCCGTTGTCCTGAGAGGATGCGACAAGTACGAGGAGACGAGGCTCCAAAGAAGTCGACCAGCTCGATCATACGCTTATAGGACTCGACTTCAGCGTCCCGCTCGACGGCCGTTGGCTTGGTAAAATCAGGCGAGGCACATAGCATAGGCATACTCAATTGATGAGCCTGGAGAGCCGCGCGCACCGCCTGTAAATAGGGCCGCTCAAATGAGGCAAAGAAGCTAGGATAGAACTCCAGGCCATCTACGTCCAGCGTCGCCGCCTGCTCGATCCAATCAAACAAGGTCATGGTCTTGCTTACACACAGCTCATCCATATAGCACTTAGGAAAGACCGCAATATTTCCTAGAGGCGTGCTTGCTTGCATGCTGTTGACCTCCTTGTTCGACGAGTATATTTGAGATCTGCCCCCAATTTACGCGAGGGTTATGGTTTGGATGTGGCCGTAGCCGTTGGTGTGGCGCTCGGAGTGCCCTCCGGCGTCCCGGTTCCACCATCAGTCGGGGTAGGTGTCAGCCCTGGCAAAGGATCAGGAATAGATTGGATATCCATGCTAATAAACGAGGCTGTGGCTTCGTCGGACGACCAGCCATTATTGACGAACAGGGCCAGCTGGCCTTTGGTATAATCATAATCCTCAAGCATCGCGACCTCGACACCATTGACCTTGATGGTCATACGAGGACCGTTCATGGAGACCTGGACACGATTCTCATGACCAATCGATTTCATAGACGGAACCTTACTGATATGCTTCAACTCAATATCCTGCGGGAGCTTATTATCATCCAGGGACTCCTTGAAGATACCAATGCTATTATCACCAAGAATATCAATGCGATAATCATGGTCCAGGTTGCTATCACCACGCAAATAGAGGCCTACCTTGTCATGCTTGTCCGCCTGCTGTAGCACATAGCTAAAATTAAGGACATAGTTGCTCAGGGGCGCGGATGTCGGCACGTTTTCGATCAGGATTTTGTGCTCGTTTACCGATAAGGTAAGTTTGTTATCTGCTACGCTGCGGATATAGCCCGAGCTGCTTGAGATCGCCCAGCCGTTGTGATTATCCAGAAATTCTTCTTCGAAGAGGGGGGTAGGGGTGGCGGTAGCCGTAACGCTGGGACTTGCTGTGGCTGTTGGTGTGACTGCTGGCGTGGTAGCAACTCTGGTGACGGCTTTGGTTGCGGTGGCGACCATGTTCACAAGCGGATCTCCTCGGCCCTTGATTTTGTCAGCAAAGATGATGCTACTACTTATAAGGATAAGTAGCAGTAAAGCGGTCCAGGCTAGAAGTTTGTAGTATCTGCGCCGGCGCTTTTTTTCACTTACCATAGCAATAAGTTGCTCCCTTGTTTCAGTATATATAATATAACGAAGTTATTCGTTTTACGTTTCATTTTCTGCAGTTTTTCTCTTGCCGCCTGCGGCGGCAGAGATGGGGGGGATGAGCCGGGGCATAGCCCCGGACCCCAGGTTAAGGGCTCGCCGCCCTTAACAATCCCGCTTTCTCTCCTCGCCGCCCTTAACTATCCCGCTCTCTCCTCGCCGCCCTTAACTATCCCGCTCTCTCCTCGCCGCCCTTAACTATCCCGCTCTCTCCTCGCCTTCTTTTAAGGATCTTGCTTTACTAGCAACAACATACAAAGAATCTACGAGTAATGGTTGACCAGGGTATGATGATGTGGACTTTAGTACGGTCCATCCATGCCTGCGGTGCTGTTTATATGCTTTCTTGTTTTTATAAATCGTCAGAACCCCAATAGCTACCTTTTCTCTCGCTGTACTTTGGCAGCATGTTAGCTCACATCTTCTTTTATTGATTGGTGCAGAAATGGCGCATTCGCGCCATTTCTGCACCAATCAATAAAACATGAATGGGGGCGCCTGCGCTCCCCAGGCCGGCTCAAAACTCACCACTCCCATCCCAATGGGAGTCATACACACTCTCTTAAAGCAGGTGGGCGGTTTCGTCAGGCATAGGGGCGGCTACTCCGGGTGGGAGGAGCAGCCCTTCGGTGATAAACTGGCGATAGATTGTGTTTACTTGCTGGACACTGAGCCGGCCATTGGGGCGGAACCAGGTGGCGACTTCGGTACACATGGCGATGATGGCATAGGATGCTATTTTGACATCGCTCCGGCGAAAAATTTCACGCTCCATGCCATCCTGCAGCAGCTCTTGTAACAGGGCCTCGTATTTGTCGCGTAAGGATAGGATGTAGGGTCGGTGCTCGTCTTCCAGGGCGCGCATTTCGGTATCTATGATGAAAAATTCCTCTTTATAGGTTGTATGCAAACGGATATGGTTGGCGATCGCTGCATGGAGACGCTGCAAAGGATCGTCGTTCTCCTTCAAAATATGTTCCAGGCTGGCATTCAAGCGCAGCATGTGGGTCTCCATGATCTCGACGAGTAGCGCCTGCTTACTTGGATAATGATGATAAATACTGGCAGCCTGAATGCCCGCTATACGGGCAATATCGCGCAAAGGAGCGGCATGATAACCATATTGAGCGAACAACTGTACAGCTGCAGCTAAGATGCTTTCCCGCATAGAACGGCTCTCTGGCCGCATAAGATTTTTTCCTCATTTCTGTCAGACTGCTACTATTGTAGCAGAAATGCTGCAATCAGTGAACGCCACATCCCCCACTTTTGTGTCCAGCCCTGCTAAGAGCGTAGTACTCTATCAGACATCATGTGATGGGAAAGCGGGGATGCAAGGGGCGGCGAGCCCTTTGCCTGGGGGCTTGGGGGCTGTGCCTCCGCAAGCTCCTCATCTCTCGCCCGCGCAGCAGGCGAACAACCTGACTTTTGGTTATTGCTATTGAGCGTTTATTTATAGTAAAAATACAGCTTTCGCTTATTGCTAGTTTTCCCAGACTCGCGTATTATGGGGAAGAGCAATTTGAATGCAAAGCATGCGCTTGCCGATAATATACTCTTTATATAAATTTTACACACAGTTAAGAAAGAAGGTTTATGGAAACTGAAGTAGTTTTAGAGACGAATCAACTCAAAAAATATTTTGGGGCCGTCAAGGCGGTCGAGGATATTTCGTTGAGCGTGAAGCGCGCGGAGATCTATGGCTTTCTGGGCCCCAATGGTTCCGGCAAGACCACGACCATTAGTATGATTCTTGGCCTGATGCGTCCAACGGCCGGTGAGGTCAAGGTGTTTGGTGAGACGGTCACGCCTGAACAGAATAGTGTGCTGAAACGCGTCGGGATGATGGTGGGGGCGCCTGCCTTGCTGCCACCCTTTACTGCACGCCAGAATCTGCAGATGATGGCAACCATGCATCCAGATCTACCAGAAAGCCGTATCGATGAGACCTTAAAATTGGTAGATCTCTATCCAGCGGCTGATCGCAAAGCCAAAACATTCTCGATGGGTATGAAGCAGCGCCTGGGTATCGCGCTGGCACTACTAAACAAACCCGAACTGTTGATCCTGGATGAGCCAACCAACGGCATGGATCCAGCGGGTATGCACGAGATTCGCCAGTTGTTGCGCTCACTGTCCAGTGAAGGCATCACGATTTTCCTCAGTAGCCACTTGATGCATGAAATCGAGCAGGTCTGCGACCGTGTAGCAGTCGTGCAAAAGGGCAGTATGGTCGCGCAGGGAACGATCGCAGAGCTCTTAAGTGGAGATCCAATTGTGTCTATCCACACAAATGACACAACAGGCACAGTCAAAGTGCTGGAGAAACTGGAAAATGCCCGTTCGATCGAGACAAAGGAACGCTTTGTTTATGTCCAGGGTATCGCCAGTTCACAGGTCATCGAGGCCCTGGTGCAGGAACATGTGGTACCAGAAGAGGTGTCAGTGACACGTCCAGACCTGGAGAGCGTCTTCCTGTCGTTAACCAAATAGCTTGCCTGCATGAGCCTCATGCATTGATTATTAGTGATATTGACACAAAAGGAATTTTTTAGCCCATGTTTTATAATATCTTGCGCATGGAGTATATGAAAAACCTGCGCCGGCCTTTTTTCTGGATTGAAATCGCTGTTCTGGTAGGACTGCTCACCCTGTTCGTGGCACTGTTTTTTTTATTGCAGAGCTTATCTGAGGCCACCAGAGCTGCGGCTGGTACTATCACGTGGCCTCAGGGACCAGCATTCGCAGAGGGCCTGCTGTTTTCAATAGGACGAGTGCTCCTGATCATCCTGGTAAGTGTGATGGTGGCCCGTGAATTCACCTGGCGCACCATCCAATTGTGGTTGAGCCAGGGTCTATCACGTCCGGTGCTCATGCTAGCCAAATGGCTGATCCTGGTAGTAGACGCCCTGATCATGACCGCAGTAGCAGTCGTAACCTCCAGTCTGTTAACCCTGATCTGCTCCTTTATCATTAATGGCACCGTGCATACACAGGGGCTCGATGTTGTGCAAGTACTGCTCAGCTATGTGCGCACCTTCTATACATTATTACCTTATATCAGCCTGACCTTTCTGCTGGCAGTGCTCACCCGCTCGACGGCGGCCGCCATCAGTATTGGTCTGGTCTTTGCACTTGTTATTGAAGGCCTGGTCGCACAGCTCGGTGCATTATTCAACGAACAGGTTGCGCGCTTCATCGCCTATCTTCCCAACAATCTGGCTGCATCGGTAAATACGTTAAATAATCCGGCTCAGGATCCCAGTACATCTCCCCTCGCCGCCACGCAGGCCTCACCAACGGTCGCGGCCATCATGATTGCGGTCTATACACTGGTCTTCCTGGGACTGGCCATCTTCGCGTTCCAGCGCCAGGATCTTACGCAGTAGGATCTCTGATCATACTTTCTGCCGCAGGAACACAACCATGCGGGGAATGAGGAGGCTGGCCAGGATGGCGATCCAGAGGGCGGCAAAGGGTGCGAAGAGCCGACCAAAGAGCCAGACGCCGAGCCAGCCTCCCAGGCAACCACTGACAGCACCAATGGCCAGGACGATCCACCAGGATGATCCTGGCCATATTGCTGGTCGCAGACGGGCCGCCAGACAAACAAGGGCACTTGCCAGGCCAATGACCAGCCAGAGGAGTGAAGACCAGAGCATAGTTATAAACTCCTTTGCTTATGAGCCAGCATACAGCAAATCATCCAACACACTAAAGAGATGTGTCCCATCACCGATGAGTTGTCCCACATTGAGTCCTGAGCGTACCTCAACATGGTCGAAGATATGGAACTCGACATATTCATGGCGATGCTGAAGGCGCGTCAGTTCGGCATCAAAGGCTCGCGTCTCAGTGACAGGTAGCGAGGGATCATTGCGGTCATGCAGCAGGAAGATGGGGGCGCGAATATCCTTGATGACACGCCTGGGCGATAGCTGATCCAACAACTGCTGGAGATCGGGAGGGAGGGAGCGCATCAGGGAATCAACTTGTGCCGGCGTATCGCCTTTCAACAAATGGTAGACATCCTGGGCACCAATCGATAACGTCGCCAGTTCGCCGGAACTTAAAGGTTGGGCCTTAGGGGCCAGGGCCGTGCGCAGAGTATCCTGCTCGGACGCGGCAAAGTTTTCGGTGGTCATATTGGTGAGCACCTCAATCGGCACGTCGATTGGCTGCCAGGACTCGCGCTTGCCGTCGATGGTAATGCTTCTACGGCCAAAGGTTTGGATCAAGGTGCGGGTATCGAAATAGCCACCGAAGGCCGCGATATATGCCACTTGATCACGGATGCGCGGATCGGCGGCCGCGAAACAGGTCAAGGGAACACCGCCACTAAAGGAGATCATGCCACTACGGCGACCCTGCATACCCGGCCAGCTTTGTAGTTTCTTGAACGCCTGCACCGTCGCATCGGTATCCTGAACTGAAACATCGTAAGCCATCAAGGTAGGCGTCGTCATGCTCATCACCACCATTCCCGTCCGCGCCAGCGCCTCCAAAAGATTGACAAGTTGCGGCACCTGGCGATTATCACCGACGCCGGCCACGACCAGCACCCCGCTCCGGGCCCGTACAACCATAGGCGCCGGGCTATCCGGCGCATACACATCCAGATAGACCACACCACTCTGCGAAGGGATCGTTGTCTGGGTATGCTTGATTGGCTCGCCATTCGCCACCAGAACGGACGGCTGATTCGCCGCAATCAGAGCCGGCAAAATATACGCCGAACGCACCACCGAGCGGCCCCATGGAAAAACCGTACAGCAAAAACCAAGCAGGAAAAGCAGTAGCAGCACGATCCGCGCCGCCATATGCCTCCGCTTCAGTCGCCCGCGACCCATGTGAGAATCCCTCCTTCATACATACGTTCCATCATACACCAAGTATATGCCACCATTACACCACACCACAGGGTCATTTGCCCCATCTTCACCACTGCCCGCCCGCCGTGGGGAGAGCGGCTCGATGGAAAGAAGAGGTACAAAAAAAGAGGCGTGGCCAATAGAGTCGGCCACGCCTCTTTTTTCATAAAAACATCTAGTGAAAGTTTGTCTGGGGATAGTCATTGATATTGCAATGCGTGTGCACTTTTACTGGGCGCCCACACTCGCTCAAAACCAGAAAGGGAACGTAAAAAAGAAAAGGATTGGATTGTGTGATTGACGCTCTTTACTTGTCCAAATCCATATCATCCTCGTCCTTGATCAATCCCAGATAAACTCCCATCCAGCCCGCGATAAAGTGCGAGCGCCAGAGTCCTTGCTCAAACTCATTCAAGTCTGAAGGTACAAGATGTTCAATAATCATGGTAAATTGATTGTCATCTAACGGTACAGGATTCAAGCATTCATGGTCCTCTAAGAAAGTAAAGTGCGCCCGAATACCAGTGAGATATCCATGCTCAACGGCACTTTCGTAGATTGTCCGCTCCGATAAACCAATCCGTATGCGTTTTCCAAATGGCAGATCGGTTCCAGGGGAGTAGACCAGGTCACCAATTTTTTCCAGTGGTGGTGGTGGAACTTCATTTGACCGTGAAGAGAAAGACATTAGAGAACCTGCTTTCTGCATGCGAACCGTACGTACGATGTTACAAGGCTTTGCATTTTTTATACTACCTGGCAAACATAAGGCACGCGACTAAAGTGTACTGATAGATCTTCATATTTCTATCTTCCAACACAAAACTTATCATGCTCCCTTCCCTGGGAAAATATCAATCACATCAACCGACAGCTCTATTTTACATTCAATCTATTCACAAAACAAATATATCCAGATATCGACATTTTCTATTACTTTTAGGTCAGTTATTTTTACGTCCTTTTTCGATAAAAAATACATATATTTCTATAAATCAAGAAAAAAATATACTCCGGTAGATCCACCACGGTCTGAAAAAACTCTACTGGTTCTTTGCTTCGTGTGGTTGAGTCATTGTCTTCTAGAGGCGCTTCTGGCATGGAAAGTGAAGAGGCGGGTCTCCTCGGTCTGGATAGGATTTTGATGTCAGGGTATTTCTATTAGTGCGAAGCATTTAGAACCAATTGTAAAGCTAGCTCCCACACTATGCATGTTTAGCGGTTGGCTTGTTAGCTAGCAATAGTGCATTTTTGTGAAAATAACTATATAATGCAAATTGCCCTTATTATAAACTGGTGACTTGTCAAACTTTGTTTGATGGATGGTTTGCCCGCTACGCGGGCGGGAGGGGAAGAGGCCGAGGGCACAGCCCCCGATCCCCCAGGCAAGGGGCTCGCCGCCCCTTGCATCCCCGCTTCTAATCGTGATTGTGACGATGGATTTTCAAAATAGAATTTTCGGATGGAATAAAACATTGACAAAACAAGAGATTGCTATAACAGAGCAGGTGCAGCAAAAAATAAAACCCCTGCTACGAGGATGGTTCCATGCCGCGGCCGCCTTAGCGTCGGTTATCTTAACGCTTGTTCTCTGCTGGTATAGTCGCGCCGATCTGCCGCGCTTCATTTCGCTGTTCATTTTTGGCCTCAGCATGATCGAAATGTATACGGTGAGCGCCATCTACCATATCGTGCACTGGGAGCCGGCCAAACGCCGCGTCTGGCGTGCATTAGATCATGCAAATATCTTTGTGCTGATCGCCGGCACCTACACGCCGCTCTGCTTCAACATTTTATCCGGCTGGGTACGCATCACACTACTCACCACCATCTGGCTACTCGCCTTAGCCGGCATCGTCTTCGCCCTCTTTCCCTACGCGTTACGCGTCCCCAAATGGTTTAGCGCCTCCATCTATATCCTGATGGGCTGGATCGCCGTCCTGGCCATGCCCGCCTTCCTGGCCGTCCTCCCCTGGTCCTTTGTCTTTACCATGATCGCCGGAGGACTGCTCTACACCATCGGGGCCATCGCCTACGCCACCCGCTGGCCCAATCCCTTTCCGCGCGTCTTCGGCTACCACGAAATCTTCCATATCTTCGTCATCGCCGGTAGCGTCGCCTTCGCCTCCTGCGTCTGGATCTGGGCCCTCACCTTCCCGCGCGTCTAAACGGAACAGGGAGCGTAGGGAACAGTTGGCGGCCGATACACTCACTCGCATCGAGCCGCTCCCCAGGCGTAATGGCAGGGCTTGCCTCTGCTATCTGTTCACGCACGACATGCCGCTTAAACAAGTGGTTGTGTTGAGGCGAGCCCAGCGAAACGCTGATCACGACGAAAGGTGGCGATCCAATTTTAAAGGGGAAAACGTGTGAAGCGGACCAATAGTACGTCGAGTGGGCGCCACACGCGAGGCCGGCATGCAGCTTAATATAAAGGCGATACATGCTAGAAAAGCATGCATGCCTGTGGCGCCTACACGAATCATGTTTCTTCAAGCATGATCACTCAGCAACGTTGAAGTACACAAATCACGATTCATGATCCTATACATCATAGGAACGATCTGGATGGATGAACATGTCGGCAAAAAGTTCCCTATCACTCAAGTACACCAAACATGATTCGTGTAGGCGCCACAGCACTGCGTCTCGTTCATGCACGTCGGCCCACGAAAACCCAGCAGTGCGGCCTTGCGTGTGGCGCCCACTCGGCGTATGCAACGCTGGCTCATAGCGTCCATCCGACGTACACAACGACACGCCATAGAGTCGGGCTTCCCCCCTTAACGAAAATGCATGGATTGTCAGATATTTCTTTAGCTGTGTTTCAAGAGACATCAGGCGCGCTGGTAAGGACGACGACGCTGTGGGGCTGGAGTTGGATATGAGTGTCGGTGATAAGTGGGGCCTGCTCCAGGGATTGGATGTCAGAGGGGGCAGGCTGAGCGGTATCGATGACTTTTTTCCAGTTCCGGGCTTTCCCGGGATGAGGGATCTCGAAATCGAGCTCGGCAAAGTCCATGTTGAGCATGATATGCAGGTCGGTATCGGCCTCTCCGGACCAGATGGTGAAGGCGAGCACACGCGAGTTGGGGTCGTTCCAGCCGGGATCAAAGAGACGGCAGCCGTGCCATTCTATGTCTTTTTTGCCGCTACGGTCAGTGCTACCGGTGAAGAAGCTTTCGCGCCTGATACTGGGATGCGCTTTGCGGAAGGCGATCATGGCTTTGACGAAGTGCAGCAGCTCGGACTGGCTGTCAAGCAGCCGCCAGTCAAACCAGGTAACGGGGTTGTCCTGACAGTAGGCGTTGTTGTTGCCTTGCTGGGTACGGCGTACTTCGTCTCCAGCCAGGAGCATCGGGACGCCCTGGGATAATAACAGGATGGCAAAGAAATTCTTGATCTGCCGGGCACGCAGGGCGTTTATGGCGGGATCACTGGTCTCGCCCTCCACACCGTAGTTCCAGCTCGTATTATAGTTGAGTCCATCGCGATTATCTTCACCATTGGTGAGATTATGTTTCTCGTTATAGGAGACCAGATCATTGAGGGTAAAGCCATCGTGGCAGGTCACAAAGTTGATACCATTAATCGGACGCTGCCCCGGCTCAGCGAAAATATCCTGGCTACCAGCGATCCGCGAAGCAACCGCACCAATAATGCCACTATCACCCTTCACAAAACCACGAATCGTATCCCGATATTGGCCATTCCAGACCGCCCAGCGATAGCCGGGAAAATTGCCTACCTGATAGAGTCCGGCGGCATCCCAGGGCTCGGCGATGATTTTGGTGTCGGCCAGGATGTCGGATAGCTCGATCGACCAGAGGACGGGCGCATATTCCATGGGCTTGCCATCGATGCCGCGCGTAAGGATCGAGCCCTCGTCAAAGCGAAAACCATCCACATGCATCTCCTGTACCCAGAAAACCAGGCATTCGGTGATCAGTTTAGAGACGATCGGATGATTGCAGTTAAAGGTGTTACCACAACCAGAATAATTCAGGTAATGGCGCTTATCCTGGGGATCCAGGAAGTAGTAGAGGCGATTATCGATGCCCTTGAAGCTGATCATCGGCTCATTATCATCGCCCTCACCGGTATGGTTGAAGACCACATCCAGGATGACCTCGATGCCAGCTTTGTGCAGCGCCTTAACCAGATCGCGGAACTCGTCGATATGGTGGCGTCCCTCGATGTCTATGCAGTAGCCGGGATGGGGCGCGAAGTGCCCGATGGGATCATAGCCCCAATAGTTGGTCAGGGGCTCTCCAGTCAGAGGATTGGTACGGGTGACACTACCAGGATCAAAGGCCAGCACCGGCATCAGCTCAACCGCGGTAATGCCCAGGTCTTGTAAATAGGGAATCTTCTCGATCATGGCCTCAAAGGTGCCAGGATGGCTGACAGCGGAGGAGGCGGAACGCGTGAAGCCACCGACATGCATCTCATAAATAATCGTCTCGCTCATCGGTCGCACCGGACAGCGATCGCCCTCCCAATCGTATTCCGAGATATCTATCACAGTACCACGCAGAGCGCTTGCCACATTATCCCCCGAACCGATAGCATCGCTACGACGCCATAGATCGGTGGTGATCCCTCGACAATAAGGATCGATCAGCACCTTGTTAAAATTGAAGCGATCACCGGTCAGCTCGGTCTGGTTCGCACCAAAGATCCGATAGGCATAATGCGCCCCCGGCTTGAGTCCCCGCACATAGACATGCCAGAAATGAAAGGTACGATTCTTCAGCTGATCCAACAAAATCGTCTGGATAGGAATAGTATCATTCCTCTTCTCAAAAAGTAGCAGCTCGATATTGGTGGCATGTTCAGAAAAGATCGAAAAATTCACTCCCCCCGCATCTGGCGTAGATCCTAATGGACGTGGCCGACCCGCATCAACAGTATACATGGTGTTGCTTCCTTCTCGCTCATTATAATGGTAATTATACGCCTATTTACACCATTCGCATGAACACATAAATTATTCCTCAATCCACCATTTAGCCGATGCCAGTTAGCACTTTTCCTTTTATACTGCACACAGGGAAAACATTTGAAGGCCTGGCATGTATAACCCCAACCACTGGAAACCTCTGCCACTAACTATATCATTGTATAGCCGGGATTGCCAGAACACCAACGTATGTTTTCCCTCTTCTCATGCTCACAATTGAAGGAGCTGCTCGCACAGAAGATAGGGCATACACGGTACATAGGGGAGGCTTTATGGGACGAATGCGTCTGTTGCTGGTTAGCTTGATGTGTGTACTGCTGCTGCTGGCTTATGCTGGCTCTTTGCCTGCAACACAGATAGCATGGGCGGACATGCCACCCGTAGGTACCCAACAGTTCGACGTGGAACAGCAGTTTACGCATGCGATCCCAATGGATGAAGAGGCGGTCCCATTCGGGGAAGGATTACCCCCCTGCCTGAGCAGCCAGGTCCAGCCACGCTGCTATAGCCCACAACAGATTCGTCGGGCCTACCAGATTGAGCCACTACTGAACCGGGGCATCAGCGGACAAGGGCAGACCATCGTGATCATCGACTTCTTTCAGAGTCCTACGGTCCGGGAAGACCTGCGCCTCTTTGATCAGCTCTTCGGCCTACCAGAACCCTCTTTGACTATTTATACACCTTCAGGGACCGTGCCATTTGATAGTAATGATCGAGCACAACGGCTGGCAGCCATCGAGACTAATCTGGATGTCCAGTGGGCACACGCGATCGCGCCGGGAGCCGCGATCGCCCTGGTGTTAAGTCGCACGGAAGAATCCGATGATGTCTATGCCGCCACTAAATTCGCCATCGAACAGCATCTGGGTACCGTGATTTCCCAGAGTTTTGGCATTTCAGAAGCCGAACTACCAGCGGATTTTATGCAAAAAGAACATGCGCTATTTGTAGAGGCACGCGCACAGGGCATCAGTGTTTTTGCTTCATCCGGGGACCGTGGTACATTGGCGCCGATCTATGGTGGCATGCCCAGACGGCTACAATCATTTGGAACAGGCGTTGATTTTCCTGCCAGCGATCCATTGGTAACCGGTGTAGGAGGTACCAGCCTCTTTCTCGGGCCCGATGGTAGTTACGAAGGCGAAACTGTCTGGAGCAACCTTCAAGGCGCCCCTGGAGGTGGCTTTAGCCGTATCTTCTCGCGTCCAGCATATCAAGAAGGGTTTGTGGGAACAAACACCATGCGCAGTGTACCCGATGTTGCCTACGTAGCTGATCCAACCACCGGGGTAGCGGTCGTCACTACCATCGTTCCAGGACACCCGATGATCATCCCCCTGGGTGGTACCAGCGCTGGCTCGCCCCAGTGGGCCGCCATTGCTGCCCTCGGCAACCAGCTCGCTGGACGACCCCTCGGCTTCTTGAATCCTTCGTTCTACCAAATTGGTCGTGGCCCCCTCTACAAAGAGACCTTCCACGACATCACCAGTGGCAGCAATGCCTACACGCTCAAGACCCTCCAACTCAGCTATACCCTCCCCGGCTATGAAGCTGCCCCTGGTTGGGATCCCGCCACCGGACTCGGCACGCCGATCGCGACGCCACTGCTCCTGGCACTCGCCAGCCGACACTATCCTCGGCACCCGGCCAGACGTATGCCGCTCATCACCGCCCACAAAATTGGTAGCATTGGATGTAGCAGATTTCCTAAACTCCACCGCGTCAAAAAACAGACCATTCACCACCATCATCAGAGTAGATGGTGGCTGCATAACCACAAACTACAGCCCAAAAAACACCTGTCAAGGACGCCTTAGGACCATAGCTTGAAAGGACCACTCAGACTTCTCAAGCGGAATAGTTTTAAAGGACACGATCTCAAAATATGCTTCAACCGCCTGCCGCATAAATGCTTCAGTATGCCGCGAAAAGAAGCGTGGGGGGTGATGCCAATCCTTATCGCTAACGCCTTCTTTCTCTATACCACCATAGATACCAAGAAAGAAAAGCCCGCCTGACCGTAGCAGACTACTCAACTTCTCCAGGACCGCAGGAAGGTCCTGCGCAGGCACATGAAGCAAACAGTTTAGCGCATACAGCGCATCAAACGAAGCCGGCGGGAAGTCCAGGCCCAGGAAATCCTGCGCATAGGCCTCCAACCCCTTCACCCGGCACAGATCAACCATAGCTGGAGACAGATCGGTCGCGATCACCTCTAGACCCTGCTGCTGAAAGAAAAGGCTGTCGGTCCCGGTGCCGGCCCCTACTTCCAATAGCTTCTGCTTCCCCTCAAGTCGCAAAAGATCCAGGAACGCCTGCCGCTCAGCCAGCTTCCAATCCTGCTTATCCTCCAAATCACGCTTCTCCGCACTCTCACGACCATACGCCACCTTCAAACTCTCAATCACCTGCTGATAATCCATTGATAGTACTCCTCACCTCGTTTAAACTAGAAATCTACATGATGTGTTTGGGGCAAAAGATGTGCCGAGGCACATCTTTTGCCCCAAACACATCATGAAAAGTGGGCACTTTAGTGCCCGAATGGAAGCTAGCTTTCCAGGCATAAAAAATAGCGCTAGTACTTTTGAACCAGTAGAATAAAGGCAAAATCCTATGGATTTGGAGCACGAGAATCACACTTATTCACCTGAAAAGAGCTCCTTTCAGCTCCATCACCCTGAAATGCAAGATTTTTCGGCTATTATACACGTCGAGATATCTAGTAGATAATTAGACAATAGGGAGCAATGCTCGTAGAATATGCTACTGAAGAAGAAATTTCTACGAAACAAATGTATCTCAACTTTCGTATTATATATAAAGAGGTAGAATAAGGTCTAGACGTATGGATGAAGAAATCAACAATTCACCAATCCTTATAGTGGACGATGATGCAGCTCTGTTGCAAGCTCTTCCCCAGGTTGTAGACCTGCGTATGAAAAATGTTCAGGTAGAGACCACGGATTCAGCTCAACAGGCGCTGGAATTAATTAAAGAAAATGATTATGATGCGATTGTCAGTGATGTAAAAATGCCTGGCATGGACGGCATTGAGCTGCTTTCGCATATCCGTGAACTGCGCCCGGATACCCCGGTCGTACTAATTACGGGACATGGCGATCACGGTCTGGCCATTAAGGCGATCCGTGGTGGCGCATACGATTATATCTTGAAGCCGATTGATCGGGATGCTTTTGTGAATGCATTACAGCGAGCCATGCAGACCCGGCAGTTGCGGCGTAAGGTCATGGAACAGCAACTAGCCCTGGCTCTTCATGCCAGGTCCCTGGAACGCCTGGTAGAGAAACGCACCAGTGAGCTGGTGGCGGCCAATGCGACAAAAGATAAATTCCTGGATATCGTCTCTCAGGAACTAAAGTCGCCACTCTCAAATTTAAAAGGCATGACGCAGCATATGCGCAACCAGCTTGAGCGTGGCGATGCCACCACGGCGGTCCAGCAGGGTCTGAGCGATATGGAACGCTCGATCACACGTACCGAAGTACTGGTACAGGACTTGCTAGATACATCATTGATGGAGACTAATCTTTTTGCCTTGAAGCGTCAGCGCACAGATCTAGTTGAACTTTGTCGCAAACTGTTGAATGATTATACGACGCGCGCAGTCCTCTCACTAAATTGTGAGTTGCAGGGTGATCCCATTGAAGTAGAAGTAGATCGTGATCGCTTCTCACAGGTCTTGATCAATCTATTGTCGAATGCCCGTAAATTCTCAAAACGCGGGACCGCGATCACGATTACGGTCCAGCAAAGCGGCTATGAAGTCATTATTTCGATTCAGGATATGGGTATCGGCATCCCAGAAGATGCGCTACCACATATCTTTGAACAATTCTATCGTGTACCCGGAGTCGAAGTCCAGAGCGGTAGCCGTACCGGCCTCGGACTAGGCCTCTTCCTGGCGCGCAAGATCGTTGAGCGTCATGGCGGGCACATGGAGGTCCAGACCGTCCTTGGTCAGGGGAGCGTCTTCAGCATCGTACTCCCAATCTACGTCGATCCAGACGCCACCAAACAGCCCGAGGTCCCCCCAACCCTCCACACCCAGGCCGTCTGGACCATCACCCACTAAACTAAGCATCACCAGGACCGCTATTGCATAATAGCGGTCCTCCACATCCAGCCGAACGTGCGTCGAGTGGGCGAAACCATGAGAAGAGAACCCGTGCCCCAAAGATTCCCTCCCTTATCACGACCACGTCCCCGTAGTTACGACCTTGCTTGTGTTTCTTTGGGTTTGTGGCTTGTTGTTATGGATGAGACAAAATATAATAGGTACGGCACATAGATTGTAAAATAGATAAAGGCTATGTGTAATTTTTTATCGCCGGCGTGTATGGATGTGGAAAGTAAAGGTTTGGAAACTTTTGATACAGAAAAATAAGACGTATACTCTCTATGATAAGACGCAGAAGCGTTTTATCGAGGTCCAGCAGGCATTACATCAAGCTGGTAGCAAGAAAGGCACATGGTTACTGGCACTGACGGCGTTTCTATTGTTCTGTGGAGGGGCCGCCCAGGGCTTCTGGCCAACGACTGATCCGGCCCGCTATCAATGCTATGCGCTGACCTTCTGGCTGGGGAGTAATGCGGCACGGTTGTTACCGGCAGTCCAGTGTAGCTTTCTACAGATTACGCAGGTACATCAGGCATTTCAGATGTTGCCACTTGAATATCCACCGCTAACCCTGCTCCCCTTTTCAATACCGCTCCTGGTTCCGCTGCCCCTCTATCAGGTCGCGTTCGCGCTCCTGATGTCGCTACTGGTCGTGCTGGTCTACCGCCTGCTGCTACGACACGGAGAGCCAGGAGGAGCCATCGCCTTCCTCTTTTTTCTGGTTATTGGAGCCTGCGCCCTGGTTCAGATGCGCTATGATCTCTTGCCGGCCGCGCTGACACTGATGAGCCTGATCGCCGCCCAACGCGGACGCTGGGGACTGGCCTATGTGGCGCTGGCACTGGGTGTATTGCTAAAAATCTATCCTATCTTACTATTACCGGCCCTCTTTATCGCCGAGCAACAGAGCAAAGGACGCTTCTATCAACCGGCCGAGGGTTCGCTGATCCACATGCCACGCGACCTCTACCACACAGTACGGGGCGGCCTACGCTGGCAGTGGCGCAATTGCCTGCTCTTTTTCGCCGTTGTCCTCGGCATCACGGCACTCTTTGCCCTACTCGACTTCAACCACGCAGTCGTCAGTCAGTTCAACTATTTCCTCAAACGCCCCATCCAGATCGAAACGCTGGGCGCCACCCTGCTCTGGCTCGCCCATCTGGGAGGACTCGATTGGCGTATCGTCTACGACTATGGCTCAATCAACCTGCACACCGCCCTGAACGGAATAATCTCGCCCACCTTCACAATACTCTTTATCCTCGGGGTCATCTACATATACTGGATGCAATGGCAGCAGCGCCTGGACGTAACCCAGACCGTAATCGCCCTGACACTCGTGTTTATCAGTACCGGTAAAGTCTTCAGCCCACAATACCTGATCTGGCTGATCCCTCTGCTGGCCTACTCAGGCGCCTTCAACACCATCTGGACCTACCTGTGGGGAGCCGTCTGCCTGCTCACAACCGGCATCTATGTCATCTTCTACTCACAGATCCTGGACTCCCAGCATATCCACCTACCCCAGGGCTTCTTCGAGGTGGCCGCGCTACGCAACATCCTGCTAGCCATCCTGACCCTGGCCTACCTCTTCAACTGGTTTCATGCCCGCCTGGCAGCGAATCCCTCAACCACACCATAGCGGCATGGCTTACCCCCAATACATTTCGGTTAAGCATTAGTTGGCGAATAATACAACGTAGCGGCAGGGCTCGTCCCTGCAACCTGTTCACGTACGACCATGCACAAGCAGTACGCAGCACACGCTCGATCTCTTCGCCGTTACACGAACATGTGTTTGAAGAACATTTCGTACGTGAACAGGTCGCAGGGACAAGCCCTGCCGCTACGATTCGTTATAACCCAAGGGCTGCTTTTTATATTTACACGTTTTGTGCATGAGCGCTGATAAAGCGCAGCACGCGGTTCCAGGCGTCGCTGGAGGCTTCGGCATAGTCGGTAGCCCGACGATCAAAGAAGCTGTGAGGGGCGCCAGGATAGCTGATGACCTCGTTTGGTATCCCGCTCTGCTTCAACTTCTGCTCAAATTCCTGTACCTGCTCGTTAGGAATACCCTGGTCGGCCCCGCCAAACAGACCCAGAAGCGGATATTTGATCTGTGCGGCCCGATCGAGGAGCGTGCCTTCACCACCCATGTTTCGGCTCATACCAGCATAAAAACCGATCACGCCCGCGAAGCCAAAGTCTTGCTGTGTCCCACTCAAGAAAGACAGGGTACCGCCCAGGCAGAAACCTACCAAAAAAGTAGCTTTTTTGCCAGCCGGTGTGCCATAGAGGTAGTCCTGAGCCGCCTTGACATCAGCGAAGATGCCTGGCAACTGCAACTGCTGGACGTGTGGCATATACTCAAATGAATCGTCACGCGCAGTCAAACCTGCCGTACGGCCAAAATAATCGATCGCCACGGCCTGAATACCAACTTCCGCGAAGCGCAGTGCCAGCTCTTTATAGAACTGATGCAGGCCACGCACATCAGGATAAATGATAACCTGTGCACCCAATGGCTGATCCGGCTGGGCCGCATAGGCCGCAAAACGCGTACCATCGGCCGAAGTCAACACAATATCCTCACCCCGAGCACTTCCGCCCTGCCCCGGAGGCAACGGTGGACGCGCATTATCGTCATAGCACATACAAATACAGCTCCTTCTTTTACTTACAAACTACGCTTATACTATACCACTTACATAACATAAGTAGCTCCATTACACTCCATAGCACGGACCAGCCCCCATCAAGGTTGCACATAGGCGTTACACTTTTGGGAAGGTTTCATACGGTACGTCGTACCGGTTCGCAGGGACGAGCCCAATACTTTTCGGTGAAGCACTTTTGCCGCGACGAAAACGGTGAAAAAAGCCGCATGTCGTCCATTGAGTGGGCGACGTGATAATCCAACGTTGCGTACATTCGGCAACGATCATGGGTGGCGATCCGGTGCGTCATGGAAAGCGTGTTCCGCCGGCCAATCGTACGTGGAGTGGGCGCCACACGCAAGGCCGGCATGCGGCTTGATCAACGGCGATACGTGTTAAAAAAGCATCGCATGCCTGTGGCGCCTACACGAATCATGTTTCTTGAACATGTTCACTCGGCAACGTTTGGGAGCGCAAGCCCACGAATTATGGTGCTTCACACAGGATCGCTCGGCAACGTGTTGACAGGCAACCGTGCATGCAAACCATGAAGGTGAGACCTTGCCGTACCACAGGTTCCCTCTTGATGCCGTATCATCACCGTGATTCGTGTAGGCGCCACAGCACTGCGTCTCGTTCATACACTTCGGCCCACGAAAACCCAGCAGCGCGGCCTTGCGTGTGGCGCTCACTCGGCGTACGCAAGGCTCGCTCATGGCGCCTCGCCGTACACAACCCCACGCCATAGCGTTAGAGGATATCAATCTTCCCCCTCCACCGAAAAAATATTGGGGACGAGCCTTGCCGCCGACGTGCGTTTTCGCTACTCTTTTGTGGTCTGATGTGGACCTTTTATCTTGTCTGGCAGGAAGGGAGCTTTTCAGGTGTGCATTATCCTACAAAAGATTTATTAGTGGCGAAGTAGCAGCGCGTTCGCTGGCAAGCCATTTTCGACAGTGTCAGTGGGATATGCTATGATAGCATTCATATCTTAAAAAGCGAGTGTAACAAGATGTAGATTCTCTGGTAATAAATCCTATTTAACCCACTTTTCCATCCTATGTAGCAAGGAGATTGAGATTCAGATGAGTATTCAAACACGTAGCGGCATGCAGAGGGGAACGATCACAAAGTATCGACCCTTTACGCCAATCGAGCTGCCAGATCGACAATGGCCATCAAAGATGATTACGACGGCGCCTACCTGGTGTAGCGTCGATCTACGGGATGGCAATCAGGCTCTTCCGATTCCGATGAGTGTGGATGAGAAGTTGGAGATGTTTGATCTTCTGGTGGGGGTCGGTTTTAAGGAGATTGAGGTTGGCTTTCCCTCGGCCTCTCAGACGGAATATGAGTTTATGCGCCGTTTGATTGAGGAGGATCATATCCCGGACGATGTGACGATCCAGGTGCTGGTCCAGTCCAGGGAGGAGTTGATTTCACGGACCTTTGAGTCGCTGCGTGGCGCGAAAAAGGCGATTGTCCATCTGTACAATTCGACTTCGGAGCAGCAGCGGCGCATTGTGTTTGGGCTGGATAAGCCAGCGATCGTGGATATCGCGGTGCGCGGCGTGCGACAGATCAAGGATCTGGTGGCAAGTGTGCCTGAGACGGCGATTACGCTGCAATATTCACCTGAGAGTTTCTCGCTAACCGAGATTGATTTCGCACTGGAAATCTGTGAGGCGGTAGTAGATGTCTGGCAGCCAACACCTGCCCAGAAGATTATTTTGAATCTACCCACGACGGTCGAGGTTTCAACTCCGAATATCCATGCCGACCAGATCGAGTGGTTCTGTCGCCATATGCGCAATCGTGAAACGGCGATCATCAGTCTGCATACACATAATGATCGTGGCACCGGCGTAGCCTCGACAGAGATGGGTCTGCTCGCCGGCGCGGAACGTGTCGAGGGCACCCTCTTTGGCAATGGTGAGCGTACCGGCAACGTCGATATCGTGACCCTGGCACTGAACATGTATACCCAGGGCGTCGATCCATGCCTGAACTTCAGCGACCTGCCCGCGATCCAGGAAATCTATGAGAAATGCACACGTTTAAGTGTGCCGATGCGTCAGCCCTATGCCGGAGAACTGGTCTTCACGGCCTTCTCAGGCTCGCACCAGGATGCCATCAATAAAGGCATGAACGCCCTGGAGAAATCCCATAGCCCACTATGGGATGTGCCCTACCTGCCAATCGATCCCAAGGATATCGGTCGTTCTTATGAGGCGATTATCCGCATCAACTCGCAGTCCGGCAAAGGTGGCGTAGCCTATCTGATGGAGAGCGAGTTCGGCCTGCAAATGCCAAAGGCCATGCACATCGAGTTCGGCAAAGTCATCAAGCATCTGGCCGATGTACGCGGCTCCGAAATCCTTTCCAGCGAGCTATATCAGGCCTTTGAACAGGAATATCTACAACGGACCGCCCCCTTCAAACTGACCAGTTTTGAAGGTCGCACCATACTAAACAAAGCCGGCTCCGAGGCCCTGGAATGCATAGCCACAGTCAACATCAACGACGTACCGCACGAAATCCGTGGTCAGGGTAACGGACCAATTGACGCCTTTGTGCGCGCCCTCAACCAGCACGGACTGGCAAACTTCACCCTGAAATCCTACTCCGAGCACGCCCTCGGCAACGATGCATCAACCCAGGCGGTCGCCTATATCCAACTGCAAACACCCGCGGGCGCCTTCTTCGGCGCAGCCCTGGACACCAACATCGAGATCGCCTCAATCAAAGCCGTCCTATCGGCCCTCAACCGCTCCACACAACCAATCAAGTTCAACTAGAACACAGGTGCAACAAAGACGGCCAGGGGTACTATGCTTTTGTACCCCTGGCCGGTCCTCCTGCCCTCCTTCAGGGTCAGAAATGCATGCTACCTCGATCTCAGCACCGGCAGGTGCAGCCAGACCCGCCTGCCGGGCCAGGAATGCCACCTATCATCCAGATGCCAGGAGGGCCGGTCAGACCCGCCTTCCGGGTCTGGAATGTTACCTTTCATCCAGATACCGGGAGGTGCAGGAGGGCCGGCCAGGCCCGCCTGCCGGGGGTGCGGAGGTGTCCCCCCGCCAAATCCCCCTCCCCCTGCCGCCAGTATGCCGGGAGGTGCAGGAGGGCCGGCCGGGCCCTCCTGCCGGGGGTGCTGACTTTTTATCACAAATCTAGTTGATTCGAAAGGAGGGAGGCGAGTTGCACTCCCTGCAACACGTTCTGGATATACATCCATCCCAGCCACAAGGTTTTCCATCCGGGTGGACCATCGCCTTTGCGACCCAAGTAGCCACCTTGACGTGCAATGCCATGCCAGCATTGCCGCACTGTCATGGTTTGTGCTGGATGCCCACTCAAATGAGCCACCACCAGCACAATGTCAGTGGGTATCACTACCCGCGCCAACCCGTCAGGACATTGACGCGAAAGCACGCGCAATTGCAACAAGCGCACGGCAATGGGGGCAATGATGCCCAACAATGTTCGCAATCCCTCGTAATCTCGAATCTCTCGTTCTTCCATATGGCATCCCGTTTTGAGACCTTGGTGATAGTCCTCAACAATCCAACGCCTGCGATACCACGCGACCCGTTCTTGAGCCTGAGTGGCTGTGGTGGTGGGAATCGAGCTCAACAAGATCCAGTCCAAGGCTTCAACCCCTTCCGGGGGATCAGGTTCCCATGCGCGGATCACCCAGATCACCAGCGGACGCCACTGGTTGGCTTCCCGGGTGCGGGGAGGCAACAGACGCACACACTGCCAACTCACTGCCAAAAGGACCTTGCGGGTCGGGTGTTTCTGGCTACACTTGAGCTCCATCCACATGCTCGATCGAATAGGCATCTGCTTGACCATCTCCAGCAAATGCAGCGTTGGGCTACAATGATGATGCGATCGTGGAGGCACAGGTGCCTCCCCCTGTTCCACCAACAGATCAATACAGCGATCTTCATAGGCCCGGACGAGAAAATCACACCCCTGCTCTCGGCATTGGCGCATGAACGAAAAGATGTCACTGTAGCGGTCGCCCACATGAATCCATTGACAGCCAACAGGAGGCGAGCCCAGTGTGAGCACACTACGTTCCCATACCTCCGATTCCCGTTCGCGTTTCCAGCGTTGCTGTTTGCTCTCTTTCTCAGGGGCTGGCTGGCGCAAAAAGGGTTCTTGATGAGCCAATCCCAACAACTGATCATGCTGGGGGACAACAGCCAGGACGCTTTGCAACAGAAAGCCGTGATGCGTTCCATTTCCAATGGGTCCCAGTCCACGTGTCGTAGGATGAGCCTGGTAATCCATCTCCGTGGTATCCTGAATCAACAAGACTTGCCGATGCTGGTGGCAGGCTTGTCGTGTGTGCTCCCAATGGGGGGCAACCAGACGTTCATACGAGGTATGCGACGAATGCACAAATCGATAGGACGCTTGCAAAGCCGCTGGGTTCAATACACCAGGCAGAGACGCTTGTGGATTCTGCGCCAGATGAAACGCAAGATCGACGGCACGCTTCACACGACGTGGATCGCCCAGTTGGACCGAGCCAAAGGTTGCTTGGGCCCACTGCTGAGACGACAACAAGATTGCTGGGGACAACATCACCTTCTCCTTTCTCTTCGTTCTTGGCTATTCCAATGGCATGCGTACCAAGAATCGTGGCTTTTCTACTCCCACGATTCGACGACTAAAAATGTGATAAAAAGTCAGGCCGGGGGTGCGGGGGTGTCCCCCGCCAAATCCCCCTCCCTCTCCCGCCTGCGGCGGGAGCAACAATAAAAAGAAGAGACACGATGGGTAAATCATCGTGTCTCTTCTTTTTATTATACTTTCAATGATTATGCGTATAACGAGCAACCATCTCCAAAACTTCATCAATATCAAAAGGCTTGGCCAGCACAGCAACATAATGGCAGTCATTCGGATTAATAGATCTGTGCACAGCAGTCATAAAGATTAAAGGTATTGAGCTATAGCGCGGATTAGCACTCATGCGGCGGCATAACTCCCGCCCATCCAGAATCGGCATCATCACATCACATAACACGAGATCCGGCTGAGACTTCTCAAGACATTTCAAACCCTCCTGACCATTACTGGCCGTCATGACCTGATAACCCTCTTCCGACAGCACATCATGTAGTACCTCGATGATCGATACCTCATCATCAACTATTAAAATCATACTCATTGGTGCTTCTCCCGAGAGGATGAAGTATCTTTGGTAAAACCAGACTCGCTATCTGTTTCACGCGGACGAGCCGCACCTGTCAAAATTGCCTCTGCACTATCAAAGGTCGCGGCAATATTTAGTCCCTGATCTGTAATACGAAATTCGCGTATAGATGGATCATAGCCACTCTGCCTCATCTTTATAATCGAAATCAGGCGATAGAGTTGCGAATATAATTCAACGTAACGCAAAAAAAGGATATTTTCGACCAGGATGGCGATTTTGCTAATACTTTCAGGCATAACAAGGGTTGGACTCAGCAGGTCTGCGAGCTCAATAGACCAGATGGTCGTGATGTCCATATTGCGTAATGAGGTAAAAAGCGAGGTCAGGAAAAGCACAAGTCGATCGGTAGAAGCAACCGTATTCTGGAAACCGGCAATTCCATCAATAAAGAGGCGGCGTACCTTTTTGCGCCGTACCGTTTCCAGTATCTGTTTACCGAGTACATCTATAATATCTTCAGTTGGAGGCTGAGTCATAAACTCAAGGTGCTGGTTAACGACGGGATCTTCCATATCCAGTCCCATTTTCACCATACGCTGCTTCAACTGTGAAGTGGATTCATAAAAGCCAAAGTGCAGGCACTGCTCACCTTGCTTTGCACCTTCATACAAGAAATGCAGGCCCAGCAGCGTCTTGCCCGTACCTGGTGCCCCTAGCACAATCGTCGAGTTGCCGAGAGGGATACCGCCACGGACCATCTCATCCAGTCGTGTTACCCCAAAGCCCAGCCGCTCAGGTGGCGCCAAAGAGGTCAGTGAGGGAGGTAAAGGGACCTGCTGGGACTTGAGTAGAGCATCAATGCGAGGATGTAATTCGATGCCCTTGCCAGAGATCGCATAAAGATGGCGCCCCTCCATAAAGCTGCTACCACGAAACTTATAGACCTGGAACTCACGCATCCAGCGAGAATCGTTGAAATGAGAGGATAAGCGGAACAAACCATCCACCATGGTGTGCTCCGGCTGATCATACATATCTTTTTCATACTGCATTAATAAGACAGTTGTACAACCGATCGCCTCAGTAATCACACTCAAGGAATGCAAAAACTCTTTGCGCTCACTCAGCGTGGACGCATTCTGCTCAATCGTGACCATACCATCAATGACCAGCAAGGTCGCATGCTGACGGCGAACTTCCTTGCGAATCATCGTCAACAAAGCATCCAGCCCCTGCTGCTCTAAGGTTGCATAGCCACTAAGATAGATCAATTTATCAGCAATAGGTTCCTGCGAAAAAAAATCGAACGATTGCATATGAGACAACATTCTACTATGTGTCTCAGCCAATACAGTCATATAAATAGCACGGCCACCAGCGGCAACATGATTAAAGCACATCTGGTTACCAAAAATAGTTTTGCCAGCACCGGGTGCACCCATAATAAGATAGGTTTCGCCCTTTAGAAGCCCGCCTTGTAAAATCTGGTCAAATCCCTCAATTCCACTTGGTACCCGCTCGATTCTGGCGATGTCATGAGAAATTTCTGTCATCTGCACACTCTCCCCTTTAGTTACGGTTCAGCTACTAAAGGCCGTTTCAGGTTGGTATATTTATCTCAGGTTAAGCACAAGTAATATAGTAACACGAACTACTAAGATACGGCCGTTAGTAGATAATTATCACAACACAATTCTGAGCTCAGTACTCACATTTCGCGACCGCTTCCAATAGCTCGACAGAAAAGACACCTCGCAAGTTGGGTATCATCCCCTCTCTAGATGGTTCCCGCCTCAGGCCTTCAGGGATTACACTTCTCTCATTGCCAAATGTGATTGATAGACGCAATATTCCAGAAGAAAAGGATACAAATTATGTTGAGGACTTTTTTAAAAAAGTATCCCGTGACGACTTTTTATATACTGGCCTTCGCGCTGGCATGGTGTATTAAGATACCAGTTGTGCTCTCAAACACCAATAACTTTGCACTCAGGCTGCTCCCCTCATTCTTGCCGGCGCTGACCGCGCTGGTGATTACGGCCATTATCGCTGGCCCGCGCGGTGTAGGTGAGCTATTAAAGCAGGCCGGTCGCTGGCGCGTCTCACCTGTGTGGTATCTGGTAGCGCTAATTGGGCCAATGCTTTTAAATCTACTGGCACTCATCCTGCCAATCCCTTTTGGCTGGACCTTTCCCAGCTTTGCATTCGTTGGCATCCTGCTCCTGCCAAAGATTGTGGTAGGTACCTTCTTCAGTCTTGGCGAAGAACTGGGATGGCGAGGATTTGCCCTGCCACGGCTCCAGAGCTACTATGGTACCCTGACTGCCAGTTTACTGGTTGGTCTACTCTGGTGGGGCTGGCACCTACCAGAAGTTATGGCGGCCGCGCAAGCAGGACTCACATGGCAGCAGAGCGCGGGCCTGCTGGGCCGCGACCTGGTCCTGGATCTGGCCGCCTCGATCCTGATGACCTGGATCTACAACCGCAGCGGTCACAGTGTGCTTCTGACGACCCTCTTCCACCTGAGCATCGGGCTGCTGGGCCAATTCCTCGCCATCCCCAATCCACCCTATGTATCCCTGGTGAGTGTCCTGCTCAATGTATTACTCTGCCTCGCCGCCATAGCGGTACTAGTGCTGACACGGCTCACCTCTTCTATCACCAAAAAGGCTGTTACAACTGAGGTGCCAGGATAAAAAAATAGTCAGACTTGTAGCGGAGCTTCCATTTGCCTATACTCTTATAAGACATGAAAATTGTAGCTACGCCTGAAAAACATCAATTTGCAAAAATGGAGAAAAATATATGGGGCGGCACGTCAAAAATGTGCAGGCGCTGGCTAACGGCCGAAGAGCCAGAATGGCTGGATTACAGGGACAGATGGCGCTGTCGTATGTATGGACGACGGTAATAGTGGTGTTGGCGTTGGAGCTGCTGGCGCTATTTGGACTGGCCTGTATGCTGTTGCTGATTGTGACGCCCTATGTCTATACGCTTGAGGCCCGGCAAGTCGCGCAACATTATGCACTGGTGGCGTCACTCCAGGCACAACCGACCGCGCTCAACCCACAGAGCACATTTCAGGCTGGCCAAACGGGCACCCTTGAACTTCCTGGTCAGTCAAGCGCGGCGGATCCGGTCGCTGTACCCTATATTGCCAGGCAGGCAGCCAATGATCGACGGCTGGCGATAGCACTGCTGATCGCCCCGGATGGCAGCATCCGGGCCAGCTCCTATCCTCAACGCTATCCGGTCCACGGCACTTCCGGCACGCTATTGCCGGAGCGAGGTCCATTGATCAAGCACGCACTAACGACTGGTACCCCGAGTAGCGGTCAGAAAACAGGCCTGGACGCGAACAGTGTCTTCGCGCTGGAACCGGTCTGGAATCGGCAGTTACAGCCAATTGGAGCGGTCTATGTCCAGTTGACCAACTTACCCTCGCTCCACGACATCTTTATGCTCCCGTTACCATGGCTCGCGCTACTCCTGATCGGCAGCCTGGTCCTGCTGGTCCTCTTGCCACCGATCAGCGGACTCTTTGGGGTGCTGACCATGCGCGGCCCCATCCGGCGCATCCGCCGACTCGTCCGGGCCACCGCACAACTGGCGAATGGGGATTATGAGCAACGCGTCACCATTGGCCGACAGGACGAGATTGGGCAGTTGGAGCACTATTTTAATCGTATGGGCTGGCAATTGGCCGCCAGTAGCCGGCAACAACAGGTATTGACAGAGCAGAATGCACGTCTGGCTGAACGCGCACGACTCTCGCGAGACTTGCACGATAGCATGAAGCAGCAGGTCTTCGCGCTGGCCACCCAGATCGGGGCGGCGCTCACGCTACTGGATGCTCAACCTGACCAGAGCCGTACACATCTTGAGATCGCCGGCGAACTGGCCTATCAGGCCCGGCAAGAGCTGACGGCACTGATCCAGGAACGACGCCCGTCGCGACCGCCAGAGACAGGCTTTGAGCAGCTACTACGCTCCGAGCTTGAGCGTTGGAGCCGGTACAATGACATCCCGATTACCAGCCAGCTACACCCGGTGATAGGGCTACCACCGATATTCGTACAGGAACTCCTGCAGGTTGTCCGGGAGGCACTTGCCAATATAGCTCGCCATAGTCAGGCGAACCGCGTCGAGTGCTACCTGCAACAGGACCAGGAGCAGCTGGTGCTGACCATTGCCGATAATGGCTGTGGATTTGAGCCAACCAGCATCTCTCCCCAGAGCGTGGGACTACAATCAATGCGGGAACGGCTGGCCGAGGTCGGGGGGAATTTCCAGCTCCAGAGCCAGCCTGGACAGGGAACACAGATCAAGTGCGTCGCGCCTCTGAGACATGTAATGCAGGCAACGTATAGTGGTGAGTTAGATACATGATAGCCTTGAGTGAAAGAAGCAGGAAAAAGAACTATGCAGAAAGATGACATTACCATTTTTCTGGTCGATGACCATAGTATTGTGCGGCAGGGCGTGCATGCATTTCTGGCTGCGCAGCCCGACATGAACGTAATAGGCGAGGCCGCATCAGGTGAAGAAGCCCTCAAACTGATCCCGGACCTGATCCCGCATGTGGTCCTGATGGACCTCCTCATGCCCGGAATGGGCGGTGTCGAAGCGATCCGGCAGATGAAACAGGTCAGTCCCAGGACACAGGTCGTCGTACTCACCTCCTACCATGAGGATGAAAATATCTTTCCAGCGCTACGGGCCGGGGCACTCTCATACACCTTAAAGGATATCCGTTTAGAGGAGCTGGTCGATATCGTCAGACGGGCCGCCAACGGCGAGGCCAGCCTCCATCCTCATGTAGCGGCCCGCCTGATCCAGGAGGTACGTCAAACCAGGCGGAGCGTTCCGGCATCGTTCGCGCAACTGACGGAACGAGAACTAGAAATCCTGCGCCTGCTGGCCGAAGGCTGCTCCAACACCACCATCGCGCAAAGGCTGGTGATCAGTGAGC
Organism: Dictyobacter alpinus; assembly: GCF_003967575.1. Classification (NCBI taxonomy): domain Bacteria; kingdom Bacillati; phylum Chloroflexota; class Ktedonobacteria; order Ktedonobacterales; family Dictyobacteraceae; genus Dictyobacter; species Dictyobacter alpinus. The sequence goes on along the minus strand of NZ_BIFT01000001.1, from coordinate 4,995,500 downwards.
AGACAGTAAAAGGACATGTCAGTAACATTCTCAGTAAATTACATATGGTGGATCGCACCCAGGCTGCCGTTTTCGCCTGGCAGCAAGGGCTGATGGAGAAAAATCCAGCCCGTGAATAAATTGGGGGGCCTGTGATGTTATGGTTAAGAGATAGTTTACAAAAATGAAGCAAAAAAGGATAACATACAATGAGTCTCCCTCTTTCTATATTGGATCTTTCGCCTGTGGATGCTGGTTCGAACAGTGTGCAGGCGTTGCATAATACGCTTGAGCTGGCCCGCGTGGCGGATCGGCTGGGCTATAGCCGCTACTGGCTGGCGGAACATCATAATAGTACGATGACGGCGAGCGCGTCACCAGAAATCATGATCGGACATGTGGCGCAGGTCACCAAAAATTTGCGTGTCGGTTCCGGCGGCGTCATGCTCCCCAATCATTCGCCCCTCAAGGTTGCCGAGAACTTTCAGATGCTAGAAGCTTTGCATCCCGGCCGCATCGACCTGGGACTTGGACGCGCCCCCGGCACCGATCCCAGGACCGCCCTGGCACTGCGCCGCTCGCGACAGGCGCTCAATGCCGATGATTTTCCTGAGCAATTAGGCGAACTTCTCGCCTTCTCAAGCGAGAACGAGGGATTTCCCATTGGGGATACGTTCCGCAATGTCAGGGCAATCCCCAGTCATGTTACCCTGCCACCACTCTGGCTACTCGGCTCCAGCGACTTCAGTGCCCAGGCCGCCGCAGCCCTCGGCGTAGGATTTTCGTTTGCCCACCATATCAATCCAGGCTTTGCCATACCAGCCATCCAGATGTATCGCAACCAGTTCACACCATCGAGCCAGTTACAGGAACCCAGAGTCATCCTGACCACTGGCGTCATCTGCGCCGAGACCGATGAAGAAGCCGACGAACTGGGAGCCGCCATGGCCCTGGCCTGGCTACGGCTACGCACCGGTCAGGCCGGTCCCCTGCCCAGTCCTGAAGAGGCCCGCAACTATCACTATAGCGCCGCCGAGCAGGCCGTCATCAACGACACCCGCAGCCGACAGATCTCTGGCCGCCCCGAAGTTGTCCATGAGAAACTCCTCAAACTGGTCGAGCAGACCGGAGCCGACGAACTCATGATCACCGCCATGCTCTATGGACACGAAAACCGCGTCAAAGCCTTTGAACTGCTGGCCGAAGCCTTCCAACTCAAGGCCCAGCCCGCCACCGCCAACGTCGCATAAATGACAGCTACACATCACACAAACGACCATCTATCATAAATGGTCGTTTGTATGCACAATTAATTTGAGCTGGTGACCGGATGCAAGAGGCTCTGGGCTTTATAGTCCAGGGCCCGCAAGGCCAGTTCGGTCGCGCAACACAAATTCAGGGCACCGGTATTAATGATCAGATCATAGAGGTGCGCGTCGCTGATGGCACAATGATGCAGTTCTTTGACGCTGCGTTCACGCTCGCGATCTTTGCGATAAACATACTCGCCAGCCGTCAGCGCATCCAGGTTGTCTCGACGCATCACGCAATTGATACGCTGAGAGGTTGGAGCCACCACCCGCAGGTGCAGGACATCCTTATAACTGGCCAGCGTTACCTGGGCACCACGGCCCACAATTACCACATGGCCGATGTCGGCAGCCGTAGTCAGAACCTGTCCAAGCGTCTGCCCATAGGTGATGTCGTTAACACTTAACTCCAGCGGGTTTTCTGGCAGCACTGGCGGTGAAAAATACTGCATCGCTTCAAAGAGCCGTTGCGCAAAACCCTCCACCTGCTCATCATGGGTACTGGCCACCTCGGGACTAATGTCTAGTTTCCGGGCGACAAGCTGGACAATGCCGGAATCCAATACCTCCCAGCCGAGGGAGTGGGCCAGCATGCGAGCGATCTCACCGCCCCCACTACCATATTCCCGTGATACCGTAATTGCACGCATCGAAGTCGGATGAAGATTGTGATTCATGAGCTTTAAATTTCCTTCCTGCATTCCAACACACGCACATTCTCCCTCATCTCACGTTTCAGCCGGTGGAAAAGTTGTCTCAGCATCAATGGATGTGCCATAGTAGTAAAGACAGAACCACACAGAGATAGAATTTGGCTCGCGCTGAATGACTATATATATAAATAAACACTGATATAAGAAGGAAGTAGATCAATGTCGAAGCAACCATCCACCACTCTGGCCACCCGCTGGCATGAGATCGCGACACAATTAGAAAAGGCTACCGATGCGCTCGGTAGGCCGATTGATCCGGGTATCATGGAACTGGTCGTAGCCCTGAATGTACTGGGTATCCTGACGGACTCTTCATGCGAAGGGCATCTGGAACATGGACATGCCGCGCCATGGGTAGATTTTTATGCGCCAGGAACGGAAAGCGTGCGTCGACAGGCCTCTGACGCCAATCGAGCATTACGTGAAGCCGAGGAGCGAGAAGATGCGCCCGAGGTCATTCAGGAGTTGGTCAATGAGGTATTCCGGCTGGCCAGAACCGAGCAGGTCACCTACTATAAAGGTGCCTGGCTGGTCCATCAGGCACTGGAGGCCTTCTACGATCAGCATCCAAGTCCATATGATCAGCAGCTCTATCTCCATAGTGATAGCTTCGGCCATAGCCGCCTGCAGCCACATGGCATCGACTACCAGCCCCAACACACCCGTGAAGTCCAGGCCACAAAACTGGCCCAATACCAGCAAGAGGTCCAGGACTTCACGCAGTTCCTCAAAAACGATTACCTGCTCCGCGAGCATAGCGATCATCAGGAAGTATAGGTGCCGTTGATTTTAACATAATCATAAGAGAGATCACAGCCCCAGACGCGGGCCTGCTGATCTCCAAGGCCGAGAGAGACATTGATCGAGATCTCGTCCCGTCTGAGATAGTTTTTCAGTGCAGATAGATGCCCTTCATCCATAGCAAGACCTCGATGATAGACAGGAATATAACCAAAGGCAATATCAGTTTTCTCCGGTACAATTGTGTCTTGTTCATAGCATTTTCCTATGGCCATGGCGATCCGGCCCCAGTTGGGATCAGCGCCGAAGATGGCGGCTTTCACCAGCGGTGAGTTGACGATAGATTTGGCGACACGTTTGGCCTGCTGGCCGTCAAGCGCGTTTTTTACGGTAACTTCGATTAATTTGGTGGCTCCCTCACCGTCGCGGGCAAGCTCACGAGCCAGGCGCACACACATGTCCCGTAACGCCTGCTGAAAATCGGCCAGATTTACTTCGCCTGCCAGTCCGTTAGCCATGATGGCCACAGTATCACTGGTACTGGTATCAGTATCGACGCTCACCATGTTAAACGAGTCATCAACTGCATCTTTAAGGATGGTATGCAGTTGTTCAGGGGTGAGGCTGGCATCGGTCATAAAATAGGCCAGCATGGTTGCCATATCAGGCTCAATCATGCCTACGCCCTTGGCAATGCCAACCAGGGTCGCATTGCCGACACGACAACAATGCATTTTGGGATAGGTGTCCGTCGTCATGATAGCCTGGGCCGCCTGCTCCAGATGACCATAGCGCAACTGCTGCTGAATACCCGCGATCCCCTGGCGCAGGCGCTCCATCGGTAACTGGCGACCAATGACGCCAGTTGAAGATGGCAAGATATCCTCAGGAGTAATGGAGAGCTCCTCAGCTACCAGCCGCACAACTTCGCGAACATTGGCCAGTCCTTGCTCGCCCGTGGCAACATTGGCGTTTTTACTATTGATCACAAAGGCCTGTAAGCGCCCATCACGCACATGTTCACGGCCAACCGTGATGGCCGGACCACAAAAACTATTGCGCGTAAACATGGCGGCCGCGGCGGCAGGCACGTCTGAGGTAATAACGGTAAAATCTAAGCTTGTGTCTTTAATGCCAACATTCTTTGCGCAGCACCGAAAACCTTTGGGCTGCATACCTAAGAGGCGCATGATCATTCCTTCTTTGTCTGTCCGCTTTGTACTAGCGGGTAAATTGGGTGCCAATGGCCGGACCATCCAAAATCTCATGCAGGAGCACATGGTCCATACGGCCATCAACAATATGGACACATGGAACAGCTTGTAATGCCTGCAAACAGGCAGCGACCTTGGGCAGCATGCCGCCTGAAATTACCCCCTCGGCAATTAACGCCTGGGCCATCTGCCCATTAAGCCTGGGAATTACCTCCCCATCCGGCTGACAGATGCCACACACATTGCTCAGGAAAATCAGACGATCCGCCTTCAGCGCACTCGCGATATGCGATGCGGCAACGTCGGCATTGATATTCAAACACTGCCCATGATCATCCAATCCCAACGGCGCAATAATGGGGATATAGCCAGCAGCACAGATACGCTCAAGCAGGCTAGCATCCACCGCATCCACCGCACCGACAAAACCCAGTCGCTCATCCGCGACACGTGCATGGATCATATGATCGTCCATACCAGACAACCCGACGGCGCGTCCACCAAGTTGCTCGGTCAGCGCCACCAACTCCTGATTGACCTGTCCACACAGGACCATGCGCACAACGCTCAGCGTCAAAGCATCGGTCACACGCAAACCATCCTCAAAACGGACCGGAACATTACATTTCAGCAACCATTCATTGATTGAGGCCCCGCCACCGTGTACCAGCACCACCTTGACGCCACAATCACGCAACCATATAATATCCTGCAAGACCACACGTTCCGACTCCAATGTACTTCCACCCAGCTTTACTACCAGCAACTTATTACGCATGGTAGCCACCAATTGCTGCATCTCACTATCCAGATTCATCACTGAAAGCGAGTCACGCTGCTCCCCGGTTTCCATATCATCGGACACAAAAAGTGCAACCATCTCAAATCCATTCCTTCTATGGCGTATCGTGTAAAAAAACATCATCGCCACATGTTGTTCAACAAATTGTTCATTTTCATCTGCTCTCCCAAGAGTATAGTGCGAAACACATCAAAAAATGGTATAGAGACTTTTATAAGACCTCAAAAGTTGCTCAACAAATAACGCATCCTCATCCCCGTAGATTTGCCCCTCAGCGGGCAAATCTACGGGATACGTGGTGGGTGATATGCGTACGTGGTGGGTGGGGGTGAGGCATGGGATGGAATGAACTTGACATACTGGATGGGATGGTGTATAAATTAGTTAGTTGACTGACTAAATAGCAATTAGATTGAGCAAGGAAGGTGTGAGATGGCGCGAGGCGAGAAGCGTGAGCGGCTGGTTGAGGCTGCGAAGGAACAGATGTATGAGCAGGGGGTGGCACAGACGACATTGGCGGATGTGGCGCAGGCTTCAGAGGTGCCCCTGGGCAATGTCTATTATTACTTTCGCACCAAAGATGCCTTGATTGACGCGGTACTGGCTTCACGTCTGGATGAGGTGCGGGACTATTTAGCGGGCGTTGAACAATCTTCGCCTGATCCACTTGCGCGTCTGAAGACGCTGGCCAGTTCTGGCCGTGCATTCAAGGAACAACTGGTGCGCTTCGGTTGTCCTTACGCAGGTCTATGTCGGGAACTGGAACGGCAGGAGCATCCTATCGGTGATCGTTCAGGCGATCTGTTCCGCTTATACCTGGATTGGGCAGAACAACAATTCCGCTTGTTGGGCAAGGATGATACCTCACCCGATCTGGCCCTGGACCTGCTTTCAGGCATGCAAGGAGCCTATGTTCTGACGCATTCATTGCATGCTCCCGAACTCCTGGAACGCAAGATCGCACGCCTGGAAGCCTGGTTGGACTCATTGGCTTGATCCAGGCAGCCAGACAGCTTATGCAATAAATTTTTTATGCGCGAAGTAAGTTAGCTAACTAACTTACTAGAGAGAGAGAAAGAGAACGTATCATGACAACAGCAGCAACCTTAGAGCAGCAGATCAATGAGTTTAAGAGTCAGATGGCCCGGCAGGCTCCGGCTGAGGTAAGGTCACGGATCGATGGTCTTATTGATGATCTGGTCAAATCCGGCATGGCCAAGAGTGGCTTAAAAGTAGGACAGAAAGCACCAGAATTCACGTTGCCAAATCCGCTGGGAGAGCAGATTGAACTGGCTCGTTTGCTGAAAGAGGGTCCGGTAGTCGTCACCTTCTATCGTGGTGAATGGTGCCCATACTGTAACCTGCAACTGCACGCTTACCAGCAGATTATGCCACAGATCAAAGAGCTAGGCGCCACACTGGTAGCGATCTCCCCACAGACCGCCGACCACTCGCTATCAATGACCGAAAAGCACGCCCTGACCTTCCATGTTCTCAGCGATGCTGGCAACGCGATTGCCCGCCAATATGGACTGGTCTACTCTCTAAATGAGCAGATACGCCCACTCTTCACCCAGATAGGCTCGGACCTGCCCACATTCAACGCAGACAACTCCTGGGAACTTCCCATGCCCGGCACCTTCATCATCGACCAGGACGGCACCATTCGGCTCGCCCAAATCGATGCCGACTTCACCCACCGCCTGGAGCCCGCCAGCATCCTCGACGGCCTACGCGCACTCAACAAGTAGCAGCAGGATACCACTTCACGCAAGCAAATAAGTAACGGCAGGGCTTGCCCCTTCTACCCCTTCACGTAATTAATGCTCCTCAATCTCGATTACGCGCTTGAGGAGCACAACGCAGCCAATACATCTCACGTAGCAACACGCCATCCCCAACATGATCGCCCACAGGCACTTTGACGTCAAACGAGGAAACGGCAACCCGCAAGGGGATTGCCCTACAATACTCATTTACAGGCCACTTTATCATACAGGGAGAGATTAAACCTTATATTATCTTTACGATAACGAAACAAGAAATACAACAGATGTAGGGCAATCCCCTTGCGGGTTGCCGTCTCCTCGCCACACGATTCAGTTGCTTCAACATGATCCTGTACAGGCAACAAATCCCGACGTGAGATGTATTGGCCGCAAGGGCGCAACACTGTTTAAATATGAAATGATCGCATGAACCCTGGAGTCCTATACGGTCTGACACGGTGAACCCATGGGGAGGTTCCTTTTGGGCACCGCGTAAGGCAACTAGCCCGGCGAAAGGGACCTGGATGGCGGGGAAACTGGGCCACCACGCTGAGGCGGGTGGCAAACGACCGCTGAGGGTCGTAACTACGGGAACGTGGTCGTGATAGGGGGAGGAATCGCTGAGGACCATGTCGGTGTGCGTGAAAAAAAATGAATGACACCCTCAGGCAGTTAGACTCTTGCATTCATATATAGAACCTTTTATAATGCAAGAGCATGGCTGGCATGTGACACTTTTCCTTGTCCATATTACTCGATCATTAGAGTAGAGACATATAGTAAGCTTCCATTATTATTGTTTACTGATTCGGCCGCTATACATTTTTGATCATTATGTGGATAGATTATTAAGAGCGATCTACGAGAGAAAGTGGTTATTCATGAGTGGCCAGGAGAATAAATTCCAGGAGAGTAATTCTCAGGAGAATAGATTCCAGAAGCGGAATTTCCAGCTCGTGCTGCTGATTGGGCTTTTTCTGAGTGTGTGCTTTGACCTCCTCAAAAACGCTATCTCACTGCCAGCCTGGATAGGTCCGATAGTGCCTTTGCTTATCATTGCCTTTGTTGCGCTTTTGATACTCGTGGAGACAATGAAGGAAGAGGACACATCAACGACTCAGGGGCGCCGTGCCTTCCTCAACCATCTTGTACTGCCTGCTGCCACGATTAGCCTTTTAACCTTTCTGGGTGGCTTTCTGATCATAAAGGAGGGGGACATGCAGAAAGAACGGGACCAACTCAAAAAAGCCCAGCAAGCATTTGAAGCTCAGAGAAAGAGTCAGTTGACCCGACTACGGATTGGCTGGCTACCAATTGGAAATAGTCCAGGAGGGAAGGTTGATACCAGCAACTTTAATAATAGTCTGGCTAACCTCTTAGGGATACCTGTCTCGTCAGAGTCTATAGGATCAACATACACCGATACGGTCAACGCCCTGGCCCAGGGAAGGGTTGAAGTTGGATGGCTGGGCCCATTTAGCTATTTGCATGCTCATCAGAAATATGGCGCGAAAGTCATCCTACGTCAAGTACGAACGGAAGGGCAGAAAACGTATCAGAGCTACATTATTGTTGGCGCGAATAGTGGTATTCACACCCTCCAGGGGCTCAAAAGCCAGACATTTGCCTTTGTAGATCCTTTATCCACAAGTGGCAACCTGATTCCACGCTACGTACTTAAAAAAGCTGGTATTGATCCCGATAAGGATATCAGAGGCGTCTATGCAGGCTCACATGAAGAGGTTCTTCAGGGTGTGTTCAGTGGAAAGTATCCTGCCGGAGCAGTCTCAAGCGATAACTATGATCTCTATCAAAAAGAAGCCCGCACACCTAGTCTCATCATCCTCGCTAAAAGCTTTCCTATTCCTTCGGGACCAATTGCTGTACGTAAAGATATCCAACTCTATGATGTTTTGCGCGTTCAGGATGCGTTTTTAACTATCGGGGAGAGCGATCCAGCTATCCTCAATACCATTGGCTTTGTAGGCTTTGCTAAGGCCACAGACGATACCTATAAAGAACTCCTGGAGATAGCAAGCTACTTAAATATTGACATATCTAAATACAATGGGTAAAGCCAATTGAATATCCCCTACAACGTCTAACCAGCAAAAAAGGGGCCGTCAAGGAACGCCATTTTCTGCTGGTTAGGAGCGTCAAAGAACTGACTCATTATGCTTCCCCTAGCATGGCCTCCACCCAGATGTTTACGTCTTCGGGATTGATGCGCATGAAGGAATTTGCAGGGGCGCCTAACACACGCTCGATGGCATCCATGTAGGCGGCGTGGGTAACCACGATCATGGCGATCGTGGGTTGATTGTCACGCTTCGGCTCTAGTGAGAGCAATAAGCTGGCATGACTATTGCCCATACCCACGAGCAGGGACAGGATAATTTCGCCGGCCTGATCAGGATAGTTCAAGGTGAAGAGGTCTTCCTGAATGCCCTGGCGAACGATCTGATTGAATAGCGGCACACGCTGCTCGCGAATCACCTCGTCCACTTTCTGGCGCACAACGGCGTTATCGTCGGCATACCAGACACGTAGGAGCCTGACAACATCAACCTTGTTGGCCCGCCTCAAATGGTCCAGCGTATCAAAGACCCCCTGGAGTTTCTCGATGGCGCTCAGATCAGGATCATGGATGATCGGAAGCAGCGGCTTTTCCGCATCTTGTCTGATCCGTTCGATGATCGCATCCAGGAGCGTCCGGCGCGAGTCGAAGTAGTGATGGAACGCGCCACTGGAAATTCGTACATGGTCCAGGATATCCTGGATCGACATCTGCACGTATCCCTTGGTAAACACCAGACGCTGGGCGGCATCAAGAATCTCACCACGCTTCGCGGCGAATTCTTCTGGTTTAACAGTTCGAGCCATTCATTCACCTCAAAATAATAAAAAGATCGTCTATTTATTAGTATCATCACTGGCTTTCTTTTGTCAATATGCTATGGTATTACATATATTACTGAGTAGACCGTGAGAAATAGATTGACAAAGGATTATTTATGGATTCCAGGGGAGATCAGCTTTTGAACTGGGTAGGAACATGGTATGCAGCGCCGATGCAAATGCCGGCGAGTGGATTGGCCGGGCGCACGTTACGGCAGATTGTGCATGTGAGTGCGGGCGGTGGGCAGGTCCGCTTACGCCTATCGAATCGCTATGGAAATGCGACGGTCACACTGCGTTCAGTCTCTGTGGGACTGGTCCAGGATGGTCCGGTGGTGCAGGCGGGCGCTCAAACGGTGCTATTTGATGGACAAGCGATGGTGACATTGGAACCGGGACAGGAGGTCATCAGTGATCCGGTCGCTCTACGCGTTGAGGCGCTGAGTAAACTGGCGGTATCCTTTTTTGTGGCACAGGGAGAATGTACTACCGGCCACATGAGCGCTCAACAACATTCATATGTGTCCGTTCCTGGTGATTACAGCGCCGTTCTAGCAGAGGCCGCCTTTCTTGCGTATCCCCTGATAACGACATCCTGGTGGCTCCTGAGCGGTATCGATGTTATTCCGACGACTCCACTGAACGCAGTAGTGGCTCTGGGTTCTTCGGTCACGGACGGTTATGGCTCAACGCCAAATGCGAATCATAGTTGGCCCTCATACCTGGCCAAGCGACTGCTAGAGGCCGGCGGAACACGCCGGATGGCCGTCCTGAATGCAGGCATTTCGGGCAACCAACTGCTCGCCGCGGAACCAGCACAATCGCTGCCAGAAATAGAGGTGCCACACTTCCTGTGCGGAGAGGCCGGACGCCAGCGGCTAGCCTGGGATGTCCTGGGACAACCGGGGGCCACAGACCTCATTGTACACATTGGCTCAAATGATCTGCGTGCAGGCGTGCCGGCTATGGTGCTGATCGAGGCATTCCAGCAACTGGCACAACGGGCACGCCAGAGTTATCATCGTGTCTTCGGAACAACCCTCTTACCCGGCGGCTATCCTCCCCAGCAGATACCACAACGCCAGCTCTTCAATCGCTGGATGCTGGAACAGGGCATCCAACACTTTGACGCCATCTTCGATTTCGCGGCCCCATTGCGATCCGCGGAAGACGAATCCCTGCTCAATCCAGCCTACGACTCCGGCGATGGCGTCCATCCCAACGACAACGGCTACCAGCTGATGGCCGCAGCCATAGATATCAACCAACTCAGCGGCAGCCACCAGGGCCAATAGTTCTCGATTAAGCACATCCATATCGAGATACCAACAAGTAGCGGCAGGTCTTGCACCTGCGACCTGTAGACGTAAGACCTGCCGCAAGCAATACGAGTATGGATAGGTTATCATTACACAATTGCGTTTTTTAGACATTACGTACGTGAACAGGTCTCAGGTGCAAGACCTACCGCTACGATGAGATGGTGTAGTTGATCTGCTGCCAGGTGGCGCCGCCATCGGTGGTACGCATCAGCTTCTGGTCGGTTGCGACCGTGCCAGGGGCCGCAGGTTGCAGCAATTGTTTGCTGGAGATGCCCCAGCCGTTGCTGGCATCGATAAAACTAAATGCAGCCATAGAGTATGCGCTATTGGATGTCGCGGACCAGTTGTTGCCGCCGTCAACGCTACGGTAGACTTTTCCATTCTGGCTATTGGTAGCCCAGATATGATTCGCATCCTGCACATACATAGTAGTAGCCAGGAGATTCTCCACGGCATTGGTCGGGAACCAGTTGTTACCACCATTAGTTGAGCGGTACAGCATGCCGAAGTCACGATTATCTCGGGTCGTAAAACGAACTGGTAGCAGAACCACGTTGCCGATGAAGACTGGTGGTAGGGTTGCGCTGGTGCTTACCTCAAAGCCACCCAGGACATGGGGCAGAGAGATGATCTTCCAGTTATGGCCACCGTCATGGGTGAGGGCGATCGAGGGAAAGCTATTGTCGGCCCCTGCGCCAAGATCACCGGTAGCAATGCCGGTCAGCGCATCCTTAAAAGAGATTCCTGTCACATGTCCCAATCTCAGGCCATTATTTTGAGCGTTACTCGCGATCTTGCTCCAGCTCTGGCCGCCATCGCTTGAATGCCAGATATCTGAACCAGCGTGACCGGCGCCAGGCGTGCTGGAAGCTTCAAGCCAGCCCTCCTGTCCGTTCAGGAAGTGCGGAACATCAGGGATGCTCACCAGCGGATCATTGATTTTCGAGCTCTGCCAGTTACTGCCGCCATCGCTTGTGCGCAGGATAGCAATGCCCGCCCCTCCCTGCTGATTGGCAGGCGGCACCGCGATCCAGGCATATTGTCCACTCAGGAAATCACCCTTAGCCGACTGATTGAGTCCAGCATTCGCGGGCGTCACATCTTTCCAGTGCGCGCCAGCATCTACCGTCTTCAGAATAGAGCTGGCGGTCAGGGCCCAACCATTGTTCTTATCCACCATACGAATAGCCGTCAGCGGCAACGTCGGTTTGGATGTTCCTGTATTTGCAACCGACGTTGCCGTTGGGGTGTTCTGCGCTACAGGGGTAGATCCCGGTGTTGCCGTGCTGGATGCGTCCGCAGATGGGACAGATGGGGCCGTACCCGTGTCCGTACTCGCATTGCCACAGGCCGCCAGCAGAAGGGCCAGCACCAGCGTTAGCAGGCAGAAGGGCAGCCATGCCACACGCACTGGCGTTTGATAAGTCTTCATATCTTCTTCTTTCAAGGTTATCTATAACATCCAAAGAGTTTTTCATAAACCCTCTGCATAGAAAAATGATAATGCTATAATGATCGTTGCTACACGCAGTGTGAGCTTATTCACAGTGTGAGCTTATTCACAATTGGACACGAATGGGTGGTCTATATCTCTATGCGTGTGTCGTAGAAAATAGTGTGCTCATCAGTCATCATTTTCCACCACACACGCATAGATGCTATAGAATACTCTGATCACAAGGCAACGGCATAGCTTTTGCCATGTGATTTGGCGGAAAGAAGTGAACGCAGTTTGGCACAGGCGCGGTAGTGATAGGTCTTAGCCGTACTGGTCGGAATTTGCAGGCGGCGCCCAATCTCAGGGAATTTAAGATCCTGTGAATAACGCAACCAGATAATGGCACGATACTTCACCGGAAGTTCTTGCAGGGCATCATGTATGCTTTGCTGTACATCATGACGTTCAACCCACTCTTCTGGAAGCAGCGTTGCGTAATCGTGCAGCGGCGTAAAGGTAAAGGGCTCCTCATCATCTATAAAGCATTCTAATTCAGAGAAGAGGTGCGCAGGCTGGCGTTTTTTACGTCGAATCTCATCGACACAGCGATTCGCGGCCACACGGAACAGCCAGGATTTTAAAGATATATCGGCCCCATTCCAGCCTACCGATGGACTACTCGCGAGTTTAGGCAGACTGCGGAAACACTGGAGCCAGACAAACTGGAGCACATCCTCGGCGTCATCTCGGCCCAGATGCTTGCACACATACGCATGCAGTAAATCACGATAACGATCAACCAGCAAGCCAAAGGCGGACATCTCTCCATTATATGCTTGCTGGATCAACATATGATCGGTACAATTTTGCTTTTGAGGATGTTCAAGTTGTTGCATAGTGTTTATCACTTTCTTACGCTATAGTTCTGGTCAAACTACTAGAATTTTCGCTAGCTACGACGGAAGCGCATAGCCAATGAACTCAAAATCGCAGCTATATGAAATTCACGCTCTACTCTATGACTACTTATCGGGCAAGAAAGCGGTACGGTGGTTATACAGTACAGCTTCCTTGCCTGGTGTATCTTCCTACATGTGACTATAGTGATTTTTATGCCGCATAAAGCTTCCCTTTTGATCAATTGCCCACCCAGCGAGCAAGCAATTGCAGGACAAAAGTACACGGATGCCAACTATCCATGTCACTTTTTCCTTGAGTGCCTGATTACACAACATACATGGATCAAAACAGCGATGCCTTGATGACTACCCATCACTGTTTCCTTTGCTATGAAAATAATACTCGTACAGCGATGCCTTTGCAACGATCGTTAACGATCGTCTAACCATCGTTTTGTTTAAGCGACACAACAACTTGCCTGATGAATATATATATAATCTTAATGCATGTTTTACAAAACATACAGTTGTAAAAATTGTCACATTGTAGAAAATATTGCAAACAAATGTTTCCATGCGTTTCCAGGAAGGTGAGGAGGGCTGAGCGCCCTTCGCATGCATGCAAGTACTTGCTTATCATGCCAGCGTTGGGTATGATGGTAACAGAGCAACGTATCCAGGCCAGCGAACTCGATGGGACTAAGTGTGCTGGTTTGTTTGTAAGGGGAAAGCGCGCGCATGGTCAGAAATGAGCGCTTAAGACAACAGCGTATTCAACGCAATTGGCGCCAACAAGATGTGGCCAATCATATAGGAACAACCACCATCACGATCCAACGCTGGAAACACTACTTACATTTTCCCTGGTGAAACACCTGCCTGAAGAGCGCCTGCTCAGTATCAATCCCCTGTTACAGGTTGTCAAAAGAGAATTGATCTCGCCTCCAGAGCAATACCAATGGGCCGAGCGTGTGATACGCGCGGTCCACGCCGTCTTTCCGGCTACGCCAGCCCAGAACCGGGACTCCTGGCCGGTATGCCAGCACTACTTGAAACAGGCGCAAGCATGTAGTGACTTGCTTCAACACCATCAAATAATTCGGCCCGAAGCCGCCGAGTTGCTTGAACGCATAGCAGAGTATTTGCATACACAATCTCTATCGACTATCGCTGATCCCCTCGATCATCAGGCGCGACACATTCGCGCACAACTCCCTGCATAAAAAAAAGCCACAAGCACGAATCCTGTCGATCGTGGATAGCTATGCCGCCATGACGGAGTCCAGGCCCTATCGCTGTCCCTATACACCAGAAGAAGCCGCGACAGAGATACGGCGCTGCGCCGGTAGCGCTTATGATCCATGTGTAGTTGAAGCGTTCCTGCTGGTATTACACAAAAAGAGCGGGCTCTTTACATAACGGCATATCATACGTGGAACGGTAGCAGGGGCAAGCCTTGCCGCTATGCGGGTAAGCTGAAGCAGAAGGTTGAGCCCTGGCCTTCTGCGCTGGTGACACCGATGGTTCCGCGCTGGCGTTTCATGATTTCGGCGGAAATATAGAGACCAAGGCCAATACCTGGGATAGTTTCATTGCCACTGACACGGTAAAAACGCTCAAAAATCTGCTGCTGCCGCTCTTTAGGAATGCCGACACCAAAGTCCTGTACGCTAAACACAACATGGTCTAACTCGAAGCTACTTTTCACGATAACTTTATCGGCACGCGGAGAATATTTGATGGCATTCGTCAGAAAATTAATCATCACTTGCTCTATACGATCTTTATCCCCATAGATTATTTTTTGGGTTGTGCCCTGCTTTTCTAGTATATGTTTATTGGTGGTACGTTGCATTGCTTCAACGACGTTATCAACTAATTCATCAAAGGCAAAATAATCTTCGTTGAACTGGAGTTTTCCACCCTCGATCTTGGTAACATCCAATAGATCACCAATCAATGCGGTCAATTTATTGATCTGGGTATCCATCTTCCCGAGGAGCGCGGCCGAACTCTCATCGCCAGCTTTGGCGAAACGCTTTTGCAGGACCTGAGCGAAGGCTTTAATACTAGTAACGGGCGTCTTTAATTCGTGGCTGACAATACCCATAAAGTCTTCCTTCTGGCTCTCCAGTTGCTTACGACTGGTCGTATCACGGGTTGAGCCAGCGACCAGGATGACGTTTTTGTCGTTGTCAAAGACCGGCACAAAAATATACTCATAATAGCCCTCAATACCAGCCGGGCTGGTAAAAGAGGCCTCATCTTTCACAGGCTTACCTGTCAGCACAACCTGCTCAATCTGATCTTGTAATAGGGTCGCAAGTTCTTCAGGATAGGGTAATTCGTGGAAATTTTTACCAATAATTTCAGCCAGTGTAAAACCTAATAACTCCAGCAAAGAATTATTAGCGTAAGTGAATCTACCCGATGTGTCGAAGGTATAGACAAAATCTTTCAGGGCTGCAAGGGTAACATCAAATGTTTGTGCCTGTTGCTCAATCTGTAAAGCCATTTGTTCAACTTTTTGTCTGGCCACCACCTGATCAGTGACATCGTAACCATGGGCAGCGATCCCAACAAAAGCGTTATTTGAACTGCGCAGTGGTTCATACACAAAGTTCAGATAGCGCTCTTCAATCTCACCATCAGGAACTTTCTGCAAACCAATCTTCATTTCATTGCCAATAAAGGGCTTGCCCGTCGCCAGGACCGCATCTAGTAGCTCAATATAGCCCTGGCCTTCTACCTCTGGCAAGGCATCAAGAACGGATTTACCAAGAATGTCGCGATGCCCAACGAGCTGATAATAGCTCGTATTGGCCATCTCAAACACATGATTTTTTCCACGCAATATAGCCATAAAGGCAGGTGCGCGCTCAAACACATCAGCCAGCTTACGCTTTTCAGCCTCTAGTTCCTGCACAAGAGCTTTGCGCTCTTCTTCCCAGCGCTCCCTTTCAGTCAAATCAAACGAACCATCCTGAAGCATTTTTAGAAGCTCTCTCTTTATACTTATCTACATGCGGCTCAACATTTGTCGTCCATTCGGACTATATATGCTCAATGGACCGCAAAATCCATCCTGGCACTGGCTATCCCTCTTAAGGCTTTCCAGCGCACACGCAAGGCTTTGGGATGGTCGCATATGCTTCCAGCGGGAAGATATGTTAGTGGCGCTATTCCTCTAGATAGAGTAGAAAAATAGTCCTGCCATCATCTACTATAGACAAATCAGAGCGATAAAGTCAAGCATACGCCGATAAATCCTATTGTCCTTGCCATGCTTCTGTTAGCACTGCGGGCGAACCAACAAACTAGAGGAGTTTTGATGCACCTTGACAACGAAAAGATGAGAGGTCATAGCCATTTTTCCTGATTTATTCTTGTATATATGTTCTTGTCATTTATCGATATGCTATACTCAAATACAGCCATACATTATTGCACTGAAGGAAAAATAAGGATTTTTTTTCGCTTAAACTCATGATGAGAAGCTATGCTCTGTATCTGTTGAGTTTATGTATTGTAACTGCTTTTCTGTGACCTGTAGAAATTTCAAGGAGTATCAAACGCATGGACGCCATTCCGCCCTCTCATTCCGGGCAACGAGCAAGCAAGCCTGGGAATATGTATCCGTCATCAAACCCTTCACCGCCTCCGGTCAGAAGGAATTTTTTTCAGAAGCTATGGGATGGATGGTCCGCATTGACGGGTCCTAATCCTGGTAAGGATACACTTGAAACTGACCTTTTTGCGCAGGAGCGCTTACGCCGTGCCCACCTGGTGAGCGCTTTGCTGATTATCAATGTTGTCGTATTGATGTTACTCGTTCCCAGTATATTTCCGTCCTCGCCCTCTATCTGGATACCTACGGCCATTTTATTTGTTGGTGGGATTATTGTCGCGATCAGCAATCGATTTGGCAATATAACCCTGAGCTCGGTTATTTATGTACTGCAGATAGACGTCGCCCTGGTGTGCTTCTTCTGCTTTAAGCCGGCACAGGAGTTGTACAGCGAAAACATGACGAGTCTTGACCTCTTCGTGCTGGCGGTCCTGGTCGGTGGCCTCATCTTGCCCAAAAAACTGATTCCATGGTCCGGTGTCCTGCAGATAGTGCTGATCTGCGCGATCTTTTTCCTACGTCCACATAATATTAGCCTGGATGAATTAGTGCAGCGGTCGGGAAGCACCTATGTGGTACTGGTGCCGACGTTTTTACTGCATGTGGTAGGAACCACACTTGCCTGGTTACATGCCTGGAGTGTTGAGCGTGCGCTCATTCGTGCCAGTCAGGCCGAAGAGCTAGCACAGGCGCGGGCCGAGGTCAATCATCAGTCCCTGATCATCGCCAAGCAGAAAAAACGCCTTGAGGAAGGTATTTCGTCAATCCTGGAGACCCACCGCCAGGTCGCGACGGGTAATCTGGCCGCACGAGCACCTGTCCACGAGGATCAGGAACTCTGGCAAATTGGACAGGCCCTCAATCTCATGCTAATGCGCATTCAGCAGCAAGCACAGGACTATCGCTCTCTGCAGATGACGTATAGAGAAATCGAGCAATTAATTACTGTGCTGAATGAGACACGCGCAGGCACACGACCGGCCTTCCTTCCACCTTGCCGCACCCCTCTGGCACAACGTTTGCTGATGACATTGAAGCGCTAGTACTTGCTACATTGGGAAGGTCAGGGTGACGGTCGTGCTTTGCTGGGGTACGCTGGTGAGGGTAAACTCGCCATTGTGGTCCAGTATGATACGACGAGCAATCGAGAGTCCAAGGCCCGTTCCGCCGATCTGGCGTGAGCGGGCTTTGTCTACACGGTAGAAACGTTCACCGAGGTGTGGCAGATGTTCGGCGGCGATGCCAATGCCGGTGTCGCGTATTTGCAGGATGGCCCGCTTCCCTTGCTCACTGACACTGAGGATGACCTGCCCGCCAGAACGGTTGTATTTGATGGCGTTGTCCAGCAAGATCAGGACAGCCTGCTCTAAGAGCATGGGATCTCCAATAATATGGGGATCGCCAGTAGCCTCTACTTTAACGCTGATCTCGCGCTGCTCGGCCAGGGTCTGCACACGGCGCGCCCCCGCCTGAGCCAGTTGGGGCAGGTCAATGACTTCATGTTCACGATGGGTCGCATTGGTATCCAACCGTGCGAGGGTCAAGAGGTTGTCTGAGATACGGGCCATGTGATTGACTTCAGAGACAATATCCTGCAAAAGCTCCACATCATCGGCATCAAAGTGCTTGCGCCCACGCAGGAGCACATCGGCATCGGCATGCATGAGCGTCAAAGGCGTGCGCAATTCATGCGAAGCGTCCGCGATAAAGCGCTGCTGATTCGTCCAGGCCAGGCGGGCGGGCGCCAATGCGCGGTTCGAGAGAAACAGGCCACCAATACCAGCCCCAAGCAGGGCCACGCTACCAATACCCAGCAGGAGCATCAGCAGAGATGAGAGCGCGGACGCCTGGGCCCGAACGGACTCACCAATGACTATTACGCCGCTAGCGCCTCGTCCATTTGAGCCGGGAACGACCAGCGCATAGCGATAGACCTGTCCTTCGGAACCGCCAGCATCCACGATATCATGGGCCGGCTGACCCGTCTGTAGCGCGGTTTTGGCCAGCGTATTCGCCAGAAAAGCCGGAGCGATGCCCGAAGTATTTTCACCTGAGAGCAACGAACCCGACTGATCAAAACACACCACCTGTTCCGGCAACTGAAATCCCTGTCCTGGAGGAGGCGGGAGCGGCCCTGGATTATGCCCATTCAATAATGGACAGGCACGCAGCGGGGAGTCAGCGAGCCATTGCGCGCGATGCCCCTGAGCATGCGCGGCGGCATCCGTTTCAATCGGGCTGAACAAAGCATACTGTGTACCCAGATAGAGCGCGATCCCAAACAGGATCAATGCGCCCCCCATGACGGCACAATACCAGAGCGTCAGGCGAATGCGCAGCCCCTGAAACAGGATAGCTCCAGCCTCTCGTGAGCGGCGCTGCCTGCCACGATACCCTGCGAACCATCTCCAATGCATCTTGCGCGCTCCTTCTCTCTACTTGTATCTATTATTATTGGCGTGCATCGATCTTATACCCTACGCCACGCACAGTTTTAATTAATGGGTAAGCAAAACCCTGATCGATCTTATCACGCAAATAGTGAATATAGATATCCACAACATTCGAGAGTCCCTCCAGATCATAGCGCCAGACAGCATCAACGATCTGTGTACGCGAGAGCGCCTGCCCTGGATGGCGCAGCAGATATTCCAGCAAAGCAAATTCCTTAGCCGTAAGATCAACGATGCGTCCGGTCCGCCGTACTTCGTGGCGCACCAGATCAAGCGTCAGATCGCCTATACTCAATTGGGAAGCCTCATCAAAACGCCGATCGCGACGACGTAGCAAAGCATTGATACGAGCCAGTAATTCCTCCATCGCAAAAGGCTTGGTCAGATAATCGTCCGCGCCCACATTCAGCCCGGTCACACGATCCTCGACCGCCCCACGCGCCGTCAGCATCAGCACTGGCGTCATAATACGTTCAGCCCGAAGCTGACGGCAGATCTCAAGTCCATCAATACCCGGCAACATCAAATCAAGCACCACCACATCATACGTATCACTCAAAGCCAGATCAAGTCCTTTATCACCATCATAGGCCAGATCAACCGTATGTCGCTCCTCCAACAACACACGACGCAACAAATACGCCAGACGCTGCTCATCCTCCACAACCAGAACATGCATAATATACTTCCCTTTTAACACCTACCAGATATTTCTCATCAAAATTTTATCATGTAAACATACTAGATTTAGTATTTATTTCATTCATTTCAGCAAATAGTGATCACAGATCACTATTTGCTGAAATGAATGAAATAAATACTAAACATTGTAAGGGCACTTTAGTGCCCGAGTGCGCCCAGGCGCACGACGCCAGATCCATTATGAGCATACCACCACTTTATTGGAAAGAGATTGGAAAGGAATGAGGATATTCCAATCTAGCCAGAACCGAAGCGCAGCATCAAAATGAGAACATTCTCATAAATTTCTCATAAAGTTTTCATACAACTGTTCTATGCTTAGCACATGATTTAGTTAATCACACCAAAGATTGGACAGCTAGAACAATGGAAATAAATCCAAACAATTACGATAGACAGACCACAAGGATTGGAAAACCGCCCGCAGGACAAAAAGTTCGGCCTCCACAGAAGATGCCGAAGGCACAAGCGCTGGAAATGGCAAACAAGCTGAAACACTGGTTCGCCGTTTCTTCGATCCTGGGTTTTGGCGCATTCGGCGGACTGGTCGCGCTCCATCAGGTTGGCAGCACAACCAGCACGGCAACCACCAGCACCCAGGCGACGACATCTACATCTTCTCAGACCAGTAAGAGTATCTCACAGCCGCAGGAGGGAAATAACATTGGTACAACTACAGCGACACCAACAGCGACCGCAACCAGCACGCCAACCCCAACACCAGTTGACAGCGGTACAACCAATAACTTCCCCGCGCCAGCCGGCCCTGTTAGCGGCACCAGCGCATCCTGATTATACGACTCCTGAAGGCATGTGCCGCAAGGAGTTCCGAGCGATGGGCACGACCATTTCTATGCTCCTGCCGGAAAAGCAGGCCGAGAAGGGCATACAGCTTGTCTATCTGCTCTTCCTGGAATGGGAGCAGACCCTGAGCCGTTTCTTGCCGGAGAGCGAACTTTCGCGCCTGAACAGACAGGCTGGCACGCCCATGATGGTAAGTGAACTGCTCTACACGGTCCTGGTGGCCGCATTGGCGGCGGCTCGGACCACCGAGGGCGTCTATGATCCGACATTACACGATCAACTGGTCCAACTGGGCTATGACAGAAGCTTTGAGCAGCTTGAGGCAGTACCAGCCAGCCTCGGAGAGGCACACAACCAGGGAGGCGCATGGCGACATATTCAGTTAAGCCCACACTCGCGTCGTGTTACGCTGCCCATGGGCTGCAAGCTGGACTTTGGCGGGATCGCCAAGGGTATGGCCGTGGATGCCGCCGTGGAGCGGCTACGCCAGCATGGCATCAGGCCCGCACTCGTCAATGCGGGCGGAGATCTAGCGGTCCTGGATCTCCCGCCGCGTGCCGCGTACTGGCCGATTGCGGTTCCCGCACAAAACGCTAGCTGGACCCTTCCGCTGGGCCGTGGGGCTATGGCCACATCGGGAATTGCCCGCCGACACTGGTTGCAGGGACAAACGTTGCGCCACCACCTGCTCGATCCACAAACAGGACTACCAGCGCTAAACGATCTCTGGTCCGTAACGGTGGTCACCGATTGGTGTGAGCAGGCCGAAGTGGCCGCGAAAGTCGCCTTTATTCAAGGTCCCCAGGACGGCGTAACCTTTCTACGCCAACAAAATATCGCAGGCATGTTTATACACATAGACGGCAGTTGGGAAACCGTCGCACCATGGCCTGAGCTTGAAATGCACACATAAATGTCTTTATACTACTTAAAAAAATAATATATGTTTATGCTCATGAAAGAAGAAAAACAATGAATAGTATCTGGCAAAACGTCACCTGGGATATTGCACGTGCCGGCGGCTTCACAACCTATGTCTTACTGGCCCTGGCCGTGATTATGGGACTGGCCCTCTCGACCCAGTTGCAATCACCCGGTCGCTGGCCCCGCCTGATCAATAGCGAACTGCATAACTTTCTCACATTACTCAGCAGCATTTTTCTGGTGGTCCATATCGCAGCCGTATGGATCGATCCATTCACCCATTTCGGTTGGAGCGACATCCTGATGCCATTCGCCACCAGCTATCGTCCCATCTGGATGGCCCTGGGTATCGTCGGAGTATACCTTGGTATCGCCATCGGTATCAGCACATTACTACGACCATATATTGGCTATAAACTATGGAGGAAACTCCACATATTGACCCTGCTCATTTTTATGCTGGCAACCATCCATGGCATCGGCACCGGTAGCGACACCCAGACGCGCTGGGCCCTCGGCCTCTATGCGGTCAGTAGCATCCTGGTAGCGCTCCTGCTCATACGCCGGCTGTGGGCACTCAAAAAGAAGCGCACACCCGTAGTCAACCCCGCACGCCAACGCCCATGGGCGGCATAAAACACCTCGACATAAACAAAGGGCCATACGTTGTTGTATGGCCCTTTGTTTATGTCGAGGTGGCATGTGTCACACTTTTTGGCCCATAAACGATGTGTTTAGCGAGATCTCAAACATGCAGAGGGGATAGCGCAAAGCATGCATCAGCCACGTGACACACAAACGACCGGTGCATCTACGGATGTGCTTTTTGAACGCTATGGGGGAAAAATATTCACCTACCTGCGTCAGCACACGCACTTGCGGGAAGATGCTGAAGATATTTTGCTCGACATCTTCACCGCCGCCATGGAAGATACACGTTTCGCGACACTGCCTGAGCAGGCCCAGGTGGCCTGGCTATGGCGGGTCGCTCGCAATAAAACCATTGATGCTTTTCGGAAAGGAAGTATACGCAACAATGTCCCACTGGAGCATGTTGCCGACACCATCTATATGAACGAAATACACGGTCCTGAAGGGGCCGCTCTCCGTCTGGACAACGTAGCGCAAATCAAGCAACTGTTAGCTGATCTATCACCCGCGCAACAGGAAGTACTCTGGCTGCGCTTCGGCTATGAACTCAATAGTCCTGAAATCGCCATCATCATCGGCAAAAGCGAGACAGCGGTACGCGCGATGCTCTCACGTACCATGAACTTTTTGCGCCAGTCACAGCACATACGCGGAAAGGGGGAATAAATCATGACTCATCAAGATGAATACTATCGTCCTGAACAGATTGATGAGCAGACCAGCCAGACCGCGCATTCACCACAACAAGATCCCATGGCCAGCGAACTTGCTGAGACACTTGGCCATATCTACCACATCGAGGTAACCAGTGAAGATCAAGAGGCCATTGCCCGTGTCAAACAACGCTTACGCAACATCAATGCCCAGCAAGCGCCAGCAGAAGCAGGCAGAGACATTCCTCCATTGCATACGCGATTGGACTCAGCGCAGAGCGATAGTCTCGCCAGACAACAAAGGAGCAGCGGCATGAAGCAGAACAAGGTCAATAGGCCAGGCATTAACTCTATCCGGCAAGTCCTGGTCGCGATGCTGGCCATCGGGGTAATCATCGGCAGCTGGTTCGTGGTAACCAGCATTTTTCATCCTGGTCCTGTGGCTCTGACCAGCGATGGCCAGACGACCACAGTCCAATCCGGGCCAGCGAATATCTACAAAGTAGTCAAAAAGACACTCAGCAAGCTCAATGGGCAGACTGGTGCGGTCATCTGGTCGCAGCCCCTTAGATCTCGCCTGGGAATACAGGAGTTTAACATCCACATTATTGTCAGGCAGGAGACAGTCTATGCGATGCTCGACCATGACCTCTACGCCTTCAGGACCGACAATGGTCAACAACGCTGGCATACTGAAATGCCGCAGGCCACCAACTTCACCACCGATATTAATCATACTGCCTTCTATATCTTTCGCAACGACGGCACATTAGCGGCCTATGCCCTTGATGATGGACATCAGCTATGGCAAAATACGCAACGCTTTAATAATTCAAGCTTCAGCGTCTCGGACCAGAACCTCTACATCAAAGACGGTGTTAGAAATCCTGAGAGCAACCTGCCAGATGAAATTTTATACGCATTTGATGCACAGACCGGACATCAACGCTGGCAGTTCAAGACTCCAGGCGGGAGCGGACTGCCCGGTCCTACCTATGTCTCCAATGGCCGGGCGTATGTCTCCATCGATCAATATCTCATCGTGTTGGATGAGCAGAGCGGCAAGAAAATATGGCAGCAACAAACAAATATACCGGGAGATTACTTTACCGGCATCCAAGCTAGCGATGGCGTCATCTATGCAGGTACAGGCCACGTCAGCACACTCATGGGCTGTCCGCCAGACAAACCTGAGTGCAATGGCAAAGATACTGGCCGTATCTTTGCCTTCAACGCACGGACAGGCCAGAGGCTATGGCAGAGCGCTACACGCTTCCATCGCATGAACGACGCCAGTAATATCAACGCCTATAGCGCAGGCTTTGAACCGTATCCGACTCCGGTGAGCAATCATATCTTGATCGGCTATTATATTCCTGCTCCCAAGCCCAACCAGAAGCCAGATGCGACGCCCTACACAATCTACGCCTTCGACACACGGACCGGCAGAGATGTCTGGCAACTGCCCATCACCACACGAGGCGACAATTTTTACGCCACAATTAATGGCAACACCCTGTATACTACCAACGGCTCACAAACCATCATGATTGATCTCACAAGTGGTAAAAAAATTCAGGAGAAGAACATTAGCAACACAAACAACACTATCCTGGGCTTCAACAAAGACCTGATATACATGTTGGACATTAACACCAGTTCCTTTCAAGCCCGCCGCCTGAAGGACTTTTCGCTGGTCTGGACAACCCCTAGCTCCAACATCATCACCCAGATTCCCATCCTGCAACCCTGACCAGATGGAAAAAAAGCGGTAGCGGCAGCCCTGGTGGCTGCGCACGTACCCCCAAGTGCGCAACCACCAACCTTTCGAGTACACGTACCCGCCAGCCTTCCTTGACGACAACGTTCGCCCACTTTCCCCTTTTGTCAATGCTATGATCGCAGGGGCAGGTGGCCGGAGATTTTCGTGGGGCGAGACGTGGTGGCAGGTGAACTCGTGGTGCGGGCGGCTGCGCACGTACCCTCACGTGCGCAGCCACCAGGGCTGCCGCTACTGCTCTTTTTTCTTTTATCGATACGATATATGGGTTTTATTTGGTGGGGGTACAGTTGTAGAGTTGGGTGGTGGTGCTGCTGGCTTTACCTTGCCATTGGCTGGCGTTGACGGTGGCACAGTTCTGGGTGACCCAGGTTGTGAGGGTGCTTTGACCTCCACGGTGGCCGCCTGCGAAGGCGCCGGGGTCGTTGAGCAGGAAGTAGCGGATGGTGCCGTTGGCGACGAGCGCGGAGAGCTGGCTGGTGGTCAAAATGGGATCACTGCCAGAGAAGCCTCCGAGGGCCATGACGCCTTTGTTGGTTGCCAGGATGATGGCGTCGGCCTGATTGGAACTGGGGACGGCCACCAGGTATTTTGCGTTCCCCTGGTTGGCTTCCAGGTATTTGATGAGGGCACTACTGACATTGCCCCCGCCACCAGGACCTGCCGCTGGCCGTTGCGGCACGACACCGCTCTGTCTGGCGGTAACGTTTTCTCTCCCAAGGACCATTTGTTGGCTGGGGCCCGCTACAGGCAGGTTGTCTGCAGTATTCTGGATGGCGGGCACGGCCGACCAGATAGCGGATGTGAGGAGCAGGACGAGCAGGCCAGTACAGAGTGCCGAGACCAGCATGGGTTTGTTGAGGTTGAGGCGAGGAAAGAGGCGGGCGCCAAACAGGATCAATGAGGCCAGCGTACAGCCCGTTGCAATCACGGGAATCAGCCAGGTTCCCCAGGCGCTATTACTCATGATAATGTGGATCTGCTCGAACGCGGTCAACATCAGCGCGATTGGGAGCAGCCAGCCACGCCAATTGGTATGCCAGTAATCTCTCCACATTACGACGACACCAATTCCGAACAGGGCACAGATGGCGGGCGCGAGCGTCGATAGGTAGTATTGATGGAAAAAGCTGGCGATACTAAAGAAGGCTCCCATGGTCAGGAGCCAGATGCCCCACAGGATCAGCGATTGTTGCTCAGGCGACGCGCGGAAACGTGGACGACCCTGCCATGCCAGCGCCACTATACCAAATAGGGCCAGCGGCAAGAGCCAGACAATCTGTCCACCAAGCGGCTCGTTAAAGAGACGTAAGATGCCAGGCGTACCTGTATTGAACATACCGCCAGTTCCTCCTGGCGCTCCCTGTGGGGGTTGAGCTCCATTTATACCCTGTGGTGGCGGGGTTCCCTGGGGAGGATTACCTGTTGTCGGGCTCGCCTGAGTTCCAGCGTTGCGGCTCCCACCAATACCAAAGGAACCGAGCAGGCGCTGCACACCATTATAGCCAAGGGCCAGACTGAGCTCTGAATTGTCCTGTGAGGAACCCACATAAGGACGCTGGGACGCTGGCGTGAGATCGACGACGACCGCCCAGGATAATGAGATCGCCAGCATGACGGCCGCCGCTACGAGAAGTTGAGCAATACGCATCTTGAGACTTCTCGGTGCGGCAAGCAGGTAAAGGAGTGCATAAGCCGGGACCACCAGGTAGGCCTCAAGCATCTTGATATTGAACCCAAGTCCGACCAGGACAGCGGTAAGCAGTAGCCAGCGCCACTTGCCTGTCTCGGCGGCCTTCATGATGGTCCAGGCACCCAGGAGCATGGTCAGGACCAACGTGCTATCGATGGTATTATTGCGATTGGTGACCACGCTAATCGGACTGACCGCCAGGGCCAGCGCGGCCAGCAGACCAGCCACGACCCCGAAATGACGACGCACAAGATGGTAGAGCAACAGGACCGCAAGCACACCTGCGAGCGCCTGCGGAAAAAAGACACTAAACGGCGTAAAGCCAAAGACCTTCGCGCTGGCCGCCTGCAACCAGAATCCCAGCGGCGGTTTATCCACCGACACAAAACCCACCGGGTCTAGCGAGACAAAGAAAAAAGTGTGCCAGCTATCAAGCATACTTCTAATAGCACTGGCATAGTAGGTATTGCCGAAACCATTCTGTCCCAATTGATAGAAGTTCATAAAAATGGAGGTAAGCAGAATAATACCCAGGCTCACAGGCTGCCAGAGGCGGGTCCAGCGTCTGGCTGGCCGTTCCAATGGCTCCGATGGCACAACTGGCACGCTCGAAGTTGTATCGATCATAGTAATAATTGTCCCTTCGCAAGGCTATTAATAGGTATTCTTGCATGAGCAAGAAAGTGGAGAGCAAGGCATCTTTACCTTGTGGGATGCTTTCTATTGCATAGCCTAGCAGCGGGGCATGGGAATACTATTGGAAATACATGAGAAAATTCTCATATATTTCTGCTTATCGGGAGACAGCACACTTTGTAGCACTAGCTCAAAGCGCTCATGGTCCTGACCACTTCCCGGTAGAGGTGTTCATATTTGCGTGCCATAGTGTGGCAGGAGAAATGTTGCCGGGCGTACGCACGCACTTTTGCGCGGTCAAGCTCGTCCAGATAGTCTATGGCCTGAACCATTTCTTCGAGGGTATTGACGAGAAAGCCGGTCTCACCATCACGGATAATCTCGGGCGCGGCTCCACGTGCAAACGAGATGACAGGACAACCTTGCGCCATGGCTTCAGCCATTACCATGCCGAACGGCTCTTCCCAGGTAATGGGATTAAGGAAGGCACGCGCCTGACTCATCAGGGTGTTTTTCTGTTCATAGGTGGCGGGACCATGATTATGGATCTGGTGGTTATCAATCTGGGGCTCGATCTGCGTGTAATAATAATCATGATCCGGGGTAAGCGTGCCGGCAAGTACTATTTGCACACGAGCCTGCCGGGCCGCTTCAATGGCCAAATGAGGTCCTTTGGCGGAAGCATAACGACCCAGCCAGAGAAAAAAGTCAGCCACAGGCTCCAGCGGTCGGCAAAATTGTTCCAGGGGCAGACCATGATGAACAACGCCGATAAAGTGCACTGGAAGATGTTGGGCCTGGCGAGCACGTTCACTAATCGCTACCAGCGGCACATAGGGAGCCCAGCCAGCAAAGTCTCCACACTTAATCTCATCCGAAACTTCAGCAGGCGCAAATGGCAGGTTGCTATGCAGGGTCGTCAGATGCGGCACCCGTAAAGCTGCTAGCAAGGGGAACAAATACATATCACCACCCGATGAGAGATGGGTATGCACAATATCAAAGTCAGCAGCCCGAACATATTGGAGTGCCCGCTGCAAATAATCGCATTCACGCTGGAAATCCGTCCACGGCACACCATCCTCATGCAAACCACGCTCAAGCAGCGGCACCAGATGGGCCGTCGTCTGGCTGTTTCCAGTTGCAAATAACGTGACATCATGGCCCTCAGCCACCTGCTCTTCAACTAAATTATGGATAACGGTCTCCGTCCCCCCATAATTCTTCGGTGGAATCGCAATCCATGGAGGGGCAATCTGAGCAATTTTCATACCAATCTCCATCAGTCCTATAACACTATATATTCATAGTAGAAAAACAATCGAAGAATGAGTAGAAACAGTTACATTTTTGTAATACGCTTGACCGCAGCTAGATGGAGACAAGTTCGTTTAGCGGAAAAAGAGCGCTGAAAATGTCACCAGGGCACAAGCCAGCTAAAAACAGTCACGTATTTTTTTGCAACGATATGCAGACCATTATGGACATGCTCAGAAACCTTCACTTAGAGCGAGGAGATGGTGACCATAATCGTAAACAGGTACTTTGACGTGAAGGAAGGAGACGGCCCACGGCCGCAAGGGGATTGCCCTACATTTGTCTTTTTTTTTATTCCGTTCTCTCAAATATACCATCCTGTTTATTCCCTTCCTGTATGGCAAAATGACCTGAAAATGACTATTGTAGGGCAATCCCCTTGCGGCCGTGGGCCGTCTCCTCGCCTTATGATTCTGTTGCTTCAACAAGATGCGGTCTCTGCGTTCCAGGCACACCCTTGATGTGAAATGCATTGGGCCTCCAATTTCCCACTCATGGGTACGCTGGCACAAAAATGAATGGCACAAAAAAAGCAGCGAGGCTCTTGATTAGAAAAAATCAAGAGCCTCGCTGCTTTTTTTATGTTAAAGGGTGGCCCCATGGACGAAAAGGCGTGTGTGGTACTCCTCGCCTGATCCTGAGAGGCGATTATAGCGGAACTCAAGCAACTCGCCGCTAGAGCTTGCGAGCACCTCAATGCAGCCTTGCGCCGAAAATAAACTCTGACGTAAGATTGGCACATCCATCCCCACCATTCCAACACTCACAGCGTCAGAAAGATTCAAGGTAACGCGTTCGATGGGCGCTCTCTCCTCTTCAAACATGGAGCCTTCCGCCTGTAACTGTGCGAGCAACATTGAGGGTGCAACCTCGGCCAGTGGGCGCGCGGAGGTACGCGGCGCGTCAACTGCTACTGAGGATGAATACGACTGCAAGGACGATGGACAAGACATGCGAAACCTCACTTCTTTTTTTAGGGCAAATGATACCAACCATGAACACAGTAGGAGCAGGAAAATCCAGAGGATGGGCTACTCCATATAATCTATAACCTTTTTGACGGCAATTTGCTTCCCATTTTTTGATCGGATGAGTTTTTCTGTCAGTTTCTGCTCTATTTTTAGAATGTGTCAGGCTCTCACCCTCATAGGGAAGCGTGCTGTCAACCGCACTCGGGCGCTAAAGCGCCCATACTTTCAAAAAGTGTTCGGAGAACACTTTTTGACATCACACTTGAAAGGGAGGCATAACCTTGAGCCTTAAATCAGTTGTTGAAGTAGTGCTCTGCAAGGTCTGGGAGAAGTTGCGGGTGTACAGGTCGCCATCCCAAGAGTGCCTGGGTTTGTGCACTCGACCTCGGTCTGTCGACCGCCGCCACTATGCCCAAAAAAGGGCCGAAGTGGGCGTTTGCCTCTTCATGGGAAATGCTGACCACCGGCAAATTCAGGTGGTGACCGATGACGCTAGCAATGTCGCGGAATGGCACTCCCTCATCGCCGACCCCGTCAAGCCGTGACCTCGCCGGAGCGCTTTCCAGTGCCAGGCGGTACAAGTGAGCCGCATCGAGGCGATGGACGGCCGCCCAGCGGTTGGACCCGTCGCCGATATAGGCAGAGACTCCCTTCGTGCGAGCGATAGTGATCAGTCTCGGCATGAATCCGTGCTTGTCGTCCTTGTCGTGCACGGATAGAGAGAGAGAGACCACCACTGATCGCACTCCCGCCAGTGCGAGCACCACGTTGTCCGATGCCTCCCCGTTCAGGTGTGCAGTGGTCACGAACGGCTTGCCTGTGCCTTCGAGCACCGCCCCCATCGCCTCAACGGCGCGCAGATCCTTTTGCACGGCGGTCGCATGGTCTGAAGCGTCGTGTTGAAATGCCAGGTGAATGACACCTTCGGCAGAGGCAGCACCGCTTTGAAGGCTGTCGAGGTCGTCAAGGGTACCGCGGTGCACCTCGGCCCCGGCTTCCTTGAGTACTGCGGCCCCCTTGTCTGAGCGGGTAAGGCCCACGACCGTATGACCGGCACCAATAAGTTCGTGAACGACAGCTAAACCAATATAGCCCGGTGCTCCTGTAACGAAAACACGCATAAGAAAGCCCTCCTTTTACTGGTAAGATCAAACGTAAGTATGGTAAAATGAGGCCATCTCCATTTATAAACGGAGGGTTCCTCACATTACCTCTCTATATTAACGGAGGGACCCTCACTTTGTCAAGGGTTATTATTCAAAGGCGGAAAGAAGGAGCATAAAATGAACGAGCCAACATCAGTCAACCGCCCAATGCGAGCTGATGCCCAGCGCAACTACGCTAGCCTGCTGAACGCGGCACGAGTTGCGGTCTCCGAGCGTGGTGCTGACATCGTCCTGGAGGACGTTGCCAGGTCAGCTGGGGTCGCGATAGGAACGCTGTACCGCCATTTTCCCACGCGCCAGGATCTCCTTGAAGCCGTGTTCCTGGATGAGACCAGTGAATTGAAGGCGCACGCTGAAGAACTCGCAAGCGCTCCGGTTCCTTTCGACGCTTTGATAAGCTGGCTTCGTCTCCAGATGGATTTC
This sequence comes from Dictyobacter alpinus, assembly GCF_003967575.1. NCBI lineage: Bacteria > Bacillati > Chloroflexota > Ktedonobacteria > Ktedonobacterales > Dictyobacteraceae > Dictyobacter > Dictyobacter alpinus. The sequence continues at coordinate 4,964,614 of NZ_BIFT01000001.1, read as the reverse complement.
GCGGCTCGGGGGCGGAGCATGGGAGCTACCATCATGGCTGCTAAGCACGTTCCAGGAACGAGAATCTATGATGCGAACAAAGTGATGCATGAGGCGGGAGAAGTTCTCTTGCTCCGCGCCCAGGCTGCAGAACAGATCCGAACGGATGTCCATATTCTCGACGTGATGCGACTCGTCTATGGCATCGCCATGGTGAACGAACATGCCTCAGACCCTGATGGGGCTAACCGCATGCTCGATCTCGTCATCGCCGGAATTAGAACAAAGCCGAGTCGGGACTAAAAGATGGCTTGTCACCTCCCGGCTCTCAGCGATCTTTTTGACTATCTTTATTGGCGCCTGTTTATCCAGGCGCAGATGTCTGGCTCGTGCTCCTCATGAAAATGGCTGAAGAAGGCCGCCCCGCTCAATGGTTCGCCCTTGGGAGTCAGAAACACTCTTAATTAAAAACAGCATTATACTATTTTTCAATAGAATAGGTGCCAGATGGGCAATTCGACTGATGCATCAGGAAGACGATAGGTAAAAGACTAGTAACGATCGCTCAAAATAGGATGCAATGAGGTATGATCATTACAGAGAACAGGGACGCACAGTTGAGTGCAAAAACTATTCTCACAGGAAAAGAAATTTTAGGATGCAGAGTGCTCGCGTCAATATGCGGGCCGAAAGGAAATACAATGAGTTTCGCACAGGAAAATTCTAAGCGCTCAAACACGATCACAACGAAGGATGGCACACAGATCTTTTATAAGGACTGGGGAACTGGTCAACCTGTTGTATTTAGCCACGGTTGGCCCCTGAATGCTGATGTGTGGGACGAGCAGTTGAACTTTGTCGCCTCTCATGGCTATCGCGCCATCGCTCATGATCGCCGCGGCCATGGCCGCTCCAGCCAGACCTGGGATGGCAACAATATGGATACCTATGCTGACGATCTGGCCGAGCTCTTCGAGGCACTCGATCTGAAAAACGCAGTCATGGTTGGTCATTCCACCGGTGGTGGTGAAGTGGCTCGTTACATTGGTCGCCATGGCAGTTCACGTGTGGCGAAAGCTTTGCTGGTTGGCGCGGTTCCTCCAATCATGGTGAAATCAGATAGCAATCCAGGTGGCACACCTATCGATGCCTTTGATCAGATCCGTGCCGGCGTTGAGGCTGATCGCTCACAATTCTACAAAGATCTCAGCCACCCCTTCTTCAATGCCAACCGCCCAGGTTCAAAAGTATCACAGGGCCTGCTGGACGCATTCTGGCTCTGGTCAATGCAAGTTGGCTTCAAAGGCGCTTATGACTGCATCAAAGCCTTCTCCGAAACCAATTTCACCGAGGACCTCAAGAAAATAGATGTGCCAACCTTAGTCATCCACGGCGACGACGACCAGATCGTGCCGATCGCGGACGCCGGTATCCTCACCGCCAAAATCGTTAAAAACGCCACCTTGAAGGTTTATGAGGGAGCACCCCATGGCCTTACTTGCACCCATCAGGATAAATTCAACGCTGATCTGCTGGAATTCCTGAAGGCCTAAGCATCCAAAATTATCCAGGAAAACATAATCTCCAGTACGGGGGTAGTTGCCAACTCCCCCAAACTGGAGATTTTTTTTGAGAAAATTTCTTTGTTTAGTTCGGATTTACACGAAGCAAAGGCATCTAAAAGGCCATAATACTATCCTAAAATACAATCAAATCCCTGTTATGTCCTATATCATTGACATTTTCATCTCTTCTATTCTATACTAATTCTATCAATTAGGGAAAATACGAAGCAAACAGAGTCTGTACATGCGTTTATAACCTGACACGTTTACCATCAAAGTATTTTTCTATGTGGATGTATTACGTCACGTTTTGTAGCTACAGACATGTATTGCGCCTGAGAGGAGGGAATTAGGATTTCGACGATCAGGACATGCGAGAGATTTGCATGTGTAATGCGTAAAAGACCCTGTTCGCCAACGTTGGCGAGATTGTGGAGAAAAAAACTATGTTGTTTATCAAACCATGGCATGGTAGGCTGACTCTGACCCATTCCTGGAGCGTGGCTCTCCTACTTGTGTGTACTTGTATTGCACTCCAATTTGCCCTATTTGGAGCCAGCGGATCCCCTTTCCATGCCAGGGCTGCGAGCGGAACGTTTCGCAATCCCATTGGTACATATCCTGATCCATACATACAATATTACAACGGGATGTACTACTCTGTTTACACCACCGGCAATAGCCTTAAAATGGCAAGCTCGGCCAGCATTGCCGATCTTTTAAGGTCTCCCTCAATCACCGTGTGGAGAGACACCGACCCTTCCCGTAACCAGGATATATGGGCACCTGGCTTGTATCAATGGCAGGCTCACTGGTATCTCTACTATACCGCGGATGATGGCTCCGACAATAATCACCGGATCTATGTACTTGAGAGTAGTGGCAACGACCCCAATGGCCCCTATGTCTTCAAAGGGCGCGTCGATCCCTCAAATAACTCCTGGGCCATTGACCCATGGATCCTCGATAATAATGGATCCTTATATTTTCTCTATAGTGGCGATGATGGCACAACCCGCAACCGCATATTTATCGCCCCTATGAGCGATCCTTTAACTTTGAGCGGTGGCCGCACAGAATTAGCGGCAAGCGGGACCTGCTCCGAGGTGCGCGAGGCTCCCTCGACCCTGCAGCGCAACGGACGCATCTTTCTCTTCTACTCTGTCTGCGATACCGGAAAGCCGGACTACCATCTTGAAATGATGACCGCACAGGAAAACAGTAATCTGCTGGATACCAATTCCTGGACGAACAATGGGGTGCAGTTTCAGCGCGCAGACCAGAATGGCGTGTATGGACCAGGTAGTAACGGCTTCTTCAAATCGCCTGATGGCACCCAGGACTGGATTGTCTATCATGCGAAGAATACTTCAGACTATACCTATCAAGCACGCACCACACGCGTACAACAAATTAGCTGGAACGCGGATGGCACGCCAAACCTTGGTACGCCTATAGCGGCGGGTGCGACCATGGACCTGCCATCAGGCGATCCTGGGGCGAGTCCATTGGGACTTAACGACACAGATACGGCGGTCGGCACAAACTATTTTGAGTACCAGGGAAACTGGAATTCTGGGAGCGGCTGTGGGGTGCAGTGTTACTATGGCAACGATCATTGGAGCAATGAGACCAATGCCACGGCCACGATCCACTTCCATGGTACACAGATCGCCCTGCTCTCAGTTGCGGATGTTGGTAATGGCATCGCGGGCATCTCGATAGATGGAGGACAGGAAACACGGGTCGATTACTACGCCTCCGTTCGTCAGGGAGAACAACTTCACTATGTCTCGCCAGTACTCAATCAGGGTGACCATACCATGACGATCCGGGTGACAGGCGATAAGAATCCAGCCTCTGGCTCAACCTACATTTCCATCGATAGAGCAGAGATATATAGCTAGAGCAAAGAACTGCTTTTTGTAGGTCAGGAAGACTAGCATGGATGTTAAATACAAGGAGGTATAAAAAATGCCAATCAAGCTCAGCAAACCCGCGCCCGTTCATATTGTGCGAGCAATCGCGCTTATACTCATACTTACCGTGATGCTCGTTATGGTAAGCGTTCATAGCTCCAGTGGGCCAGCCGCGCATGCCGCGACAGTAACCGTAGGTGCAAACGCGAATGATTATCCGCGCATCATCCGTTTAGCCCACAATGGGAGCGCCAATGGCACCTTGATGGTCATCTCGGATGGCTTTGTTCCCTATAAAAGTAGCGATAATGGCCTTTCATGGTCAGCACTTCCTGCGCCCCCCGCTGGTTCGGGTATCTGCTGTCCAGGCTTATTTGAGTTACCGACTGCGCTGGGCAATCTTCCAGCGGGCACTATTTTGCTTGCCCGCACTGAAGGTAGTGGAGGATCAATCGAGTTATATGCAAGTACAAACCAGGGGAACAACTGGTCTCATCGTAGTACGATCGCCACTAATGGGCAGGGAAATGGATTGGGGCTATGGGAACCCGAATTTGCTGTTGATAGCGCCGGCAATCTTGTGGTCTACTATTCGGATGAACGTCATCAAAATGATGGCTATAATCAATTGTTAGCGCATGAAGTCTCGACAGATGGAGGACAGACCTGGGGTCCAGAAGTATATGATGTCGCGCTCAACGACAACAATGCGCGTCCAGGTATGGCGCGGGTCGTCAAACTGCCCACCGGAACATATGTCATGGCCTATGAAGTGTGTGGCAATCCCGGTTGTTCGGTCCATATTCGTACATCAGCGGATGCCGACAACTGGGGCTCCGCGACAGATCTGGGAACACAGGTCTATGCAGGTGATAATAGCTACTTTGTCAGTTCTCCTGGTCTGGCCTGGAGTCAGGCTGGAGGCGGGAATGGCGAACTAATCCTGGTTGGGAAGTATCTCCAGAATGCCGCCAATGGGCATCAAAGTGGAAATACGCTTTTCATCACAACCGATCTGTCAGGCAAGGGCGGCTGGACAGCCCAGCCAGCGCCCTTGAGTATCAATGTACCAGGCGGCGGCGACCACTGCGCAAACTACTCGACATCGCTCCTGCCCTCGGCCGATGGTACAAGCCTGCTTGAAGCCGCAGGCTCCTACGCCAGTAACGGCCAGTGCCAGATGCTGGTTGGTTCAAGCAATGGAACTGAAGCTACTGGCGCCATTGGCGCACCGGGCAACAAGTGTGTGGATGTCGCAAATGGAGATGCCACAAGCGGCACGCATGTACAACTCTATGACTGCAACGGCTCAAGTGCGCAGCTATGGACTGTAGCCAACGACCACACCTTGCGTGCACTCGGGAAGTGCCTTGACATCGACGGCAATGGGACGGCGAACGAAACAAAAGTTGAGTTGTGGGATTGTAATGGCGTTGGCGGTCAACAATGGATTCAGCAGTCAAACGGCTCACTCTATAATCCACAATCTGGACGCTGCCTCGATGATCCAGCCGGCAACACCACGAACGGCACCCAACTACAGATCTGGGACTGCAACAATCAGTGGCCACAGGTCTACCACTTACCCGGCTAATATTCACAGAGTCTTGTACAGAGAGCAGCGGGTATGTTCTTGCTAATTGGAGCATACCCGCTGCTCTCTTGCATGATACATCTCACATAGCAACATTTTCTATCTGATCCCGATAATGGATGACGATCCGGTCTTGGGTGGGAAAACAGGTGAAGCGGACCGAGTGTACGTGAAGTGAGCGCCACACGCAAGGCCCAATACATCTCACGTAGGGATTTGTTACCTGGACAGAATCATGTTGAAGCAACCGAACCGTGTGGCAAGGAGACGTCAAAGTCCCTGAGCAGGACCATGTCGGGCTTTCATCTCGCTAATTGAGATGTATTTCAAGCAAGGACGGCATGCGGCACGATCAAGATCGATACGTGTTAGAAACGCATCGCATGCCTGTGGCGCCTACACCACTCATGGTTCTTGATCCGGTTCGCAATGGAACGTTCAGGATCGCGATCACACATCCGAATCATGGTTCTTGATCTGATTCGTACAGGGACGGGGGCCGGATGGATGGACATGGAATGCCAAACGTTCCCCGTCAATGCGGTAACATCCAACGTGAGTGGAGTAGGCGCCACAGCACTGCGTCTCGTTCTTGCACGTTCGCTCGTACCCAATCCGCATTCCTGGGCATCACCATCCCGAGAAACGCAACTACGGAATCGTTTGCGTTGTCAGGGGAAGGATCACTGGGAGAACGGCTCAATGGTTGTGAGCGCATCGGCAGTCAAGCGTTGCTTATGTTGCATGTATTACCCCGCTTTCCCTATAAAGGATAGAGAGTACTCATTTTTTGTTTTCAAAAATAATAGTGAAGTTGAAGTAAAAGTGGAGAAGCTTGTATTCATTCGCCACAAAAAAAGACAGGGAGGGAGAGAAAGCGTGCGGTTTTACATAAGAATTAGAGAAGATTCTCCGGTATAAGACAATGTGAATTATACGACAAATGCATGTCTTTTAACGAATTCTTAAGCACAGGATAATACTTTTTAACAGTCTTGTTAAGGATTAATATAAAGTGGAAGAGCAATGAATTGTAAATGAATAACCATATTTATACTTATAAGTATATCTACCAACAATAGTAGATACAATACTGCGCGACTTATTTTCCCCTAAAAAAGAGGAGAAGCCTGCCAATGAAACAGTCCCGTTTTATTTATGCGAGCACGTTGGCCTTAGCGATCGCCATTGCGCTCACCCTCGCGAGCTTTGTTACCCCGGCCAGTGCAAGCCCAAGTGGTGATGTCCTTCACTCGATCCACAGTATGGGCGTAAAAAGAACCAATAATAATTTTGCAAAGACCGCTGGTACCAACAATCTTACGTACCATGGTGGCACAAGCGGCTATGGCGTCGAAACTGGAGCGGACAAAGTATATTTAATCTACTGGGGATCACAGTGGAACGGCAATGACCCCTCCGGCGAAGCAGCCATCCAGCAAAAATTCTTTAATGGTGTCGGTGGTTCGAGCTGGAACAACTCGGTGACACAGTACTGCCAGGGCGTAGCTAGCGGTACGGTTACCTGTGGTTCCGCAGGCACACATGCTACCAACCCCTCCGGCGTACTCGCGGGTGTCTGGTACGACAATTCAGCCAAGGCTCCTTCTAAACCCAGTCAGTCAAGTCTTGCCAGCGAAGCGGCTAAGGCAGCGGCCCACTTTGGCAACACGACGACGGCTTCGAATCGCACGGTTCAGTATGTGATCAATACCGCAACACACAATAGCGCCAGTGGCTTCGGTTCCCAGTATTGTGCCTGGCACAGTTCAACGAACACCAGCTACGGCAACATCGCCTTTACCAACATGCCCTACATCACAGATGCAGGCACAAGTTGCGGCGCCAACTTTGTGAATAGCGGTAGCGCAGGTCTGACCGACGGCATCACCATTGTCGGTGGTCACGAATTCGCTGAGACCGAAACAGATATCTATCCCAGCACCGGCTGGATCGATAGTAGCGGAGCTGAGAACGGCGACAAATGCGCCTGGATCAGTTCTGGTCAGGGTGCATCAACCAATATCACCTTGAGCACCGGTACCTTCGCAGTCCAATCGCTCTGGAGCAACGCATTCAATGGCAACGCCGGTGGCTGCGTCAACTCCTACTAACGCCAACCTTACCTCAAATTACGTGGAGGGGTCGCCAATGCTGGCGATCCCTCTTTTCTGCTATCAGCTACCTGTTTTCTATGGCTGTACGATCCCCGTTTTCTGTGGTCGTACGATCAACATCGGCAATTTCGTGGTCGTGAGAAGACGATCTGTGACACTGCCCATCACCCAGCGTTCCAGCCCACCTCGACCATGAGTAGAAATAGCAATCAGGTCGCAACTCCCCATGCCCTCGATCTTGTGCTCCTCCAGGTGAAGCAATGTGGTGGCAACATCTTTCTCACATTCGACTGAGGATGTAAGAGAGAGCTTGAGGTCCTTTATTGTCGTCTGCAAGTGCTCCGTCACCTGCGCCAGGTAGACCCTGGCACTTTGGAGAGCCTCTTCATTGGTCTCACGGACAGAGCCCTCTTTTTCATCTGTCGGAACGGGCGTGACTACCTGGCTCAGGTGCAGTGCTCCTTGAGCAGGAGCGGCCAGGGCCGCAACCAGCTGCGCCGCCGGGATTAGCGCGGCTTCGGAAAGCCTGGATCCATCTAACGGGACAAGCGCACGCAGTGGTCGCGCGTTCTCTGCGCTTGATGGCAGAGAGACACCTTCGTTCTTACGTAAGACGAGGATGGGCACCGTACTTTCATGGGCCAGGGTGTGCGCAAAACTGCCCAGGGCCCAACGGGTGAACCCGGTTCGGCCATGGCTGCATAGTATAATCAGATCAATCTCTCGTGAAGCAGCAGTCGCGAGGATATTTTGAGCAGGAAGCCCAAACAGGACCTCAGTGGTGGTTGGTATGCCCAAAAGCTTCGATGATGTGGTAGCCGTACTGAGGTAGTCCATGGATTGGGTCATCTCTATTTCGACTGATTGCTCAGTTACAAATGAAGCAGTTCCCAATCCGCCATCATAGCCACTCCCGAGGTCGATTACTTGCAGGAGATGAATCGAACCACCTGAAACCTGTGCCAGGCGCGCCGCCACCGGGAGCGCCTGCTCTGCACGAGACGAGCCATCCAATGGAACGAGTATTCTTTGAAACATGCTTGCACTCCTTACATTGCTAAGTTACGTGTTCATTCATCGCTAGCATACGCATTGAACGTGAGAAGATGCGTGAGAAGATGCGTGAAAACATCTTTTGCGTAGCGTCACGGAGTGTCCCACAGAGCCGTCACTGTTTCAGACTGATATGCATTGCGGAGAAGTGGTTCCTTCGATAGTCGGTCAGCCAGAGAAAGCAGCTCAGCCCAAAAATTACCAGGCCGAGCGTGAAGTAAAAGATCTGCAGCGACAGAGCAAACCCAAGCATATTTCCACTCGTATGGTCAAGGATGACGACTTCCACAATCTCGAAAATCATCATGCCAAGCCCGGCAGTAGCGGATAGCAGCACACCTATTTCGCGTCCCATGAGGATGGTGGCAGCGGCCAGGAACATGCTGCCACCCACGATGACGATCAACAGTAAGGCAGGAATGGTGTAATCAACGAACGGCGAACCTTGCAGCGCGTTCAATGAGGCAGGAATCGCTCCTGTCAGCAGGCCGATACCCCCACCAACGGCTCCCAGTGCGACAAATACCTCTAAGACGATCAGCGAAATGCGGATGCGTTTCTGTTTCATACTCTTTCTTCCGTTTTTACCTGGCCTGGAGAAAACCAGTCGAACATCACCTTCCTGCTGGAAGATCAGGATATTCTATGAGAAGCATGCGCTCTTGATCTCACGAATGGATCACAATGAGTCCCTGGCTGCGCACAGAAGCATCACCGCTCGCATTTCACCGAGCATCGAAAACCGAGATACGAGTAAAAGTAGAACTGGCTTCCGATCAATGATCGTTGCTTACTTAACCAGACTGTATGCCAGGCAACGATCATCAGCCATCCGCTATAGGCGACCATCACAAGTCGGTTGGGCCAGCCAATCCACACATTTGGGCCAAATTTGCCTGCCATCGGGAGCATAACGGCCACAATCACGAGCATCAATAGCAGGCTGATCCAGGTTAGACTGGTGGCCCAGAAAAGCACGCGCCGGGCAGAGGACCAGGCAGGATGGCGGGCCAGGCTACGGCTGACCAGGAGAGCGGCCAGAGGCAAGCCGGGAACACCAATAATCGAAGCCAGAGCATGAAGATTGCCATGGGTGGTCAAGGAGTCTTTGCTTGCCGTGATAGGATCGATCGTAAAGATGGCTGCGGCGGCCAGGGCGGCGGCAGTCACCAACAGGATAGCCAGTCCGATATAGCCACCGAGCGTTCGGATGTACGAGCGAATGGCGATGAAACAGGTAACGCAACTCAGAGCCATGGTGAGGAAGACGAGTTGCATGACCCAGCCGTAGTTCCCGATTGAATACTCGCTAACCATGCGCCACGAGGGGTCAAACTCTGGTTTGAGAAGATGTAGAGCAGCAAGTAACACCAGAGATACACTGGCTGCCGCAAATGATAGCCGCGCTATGAGCCGTGAGGTCGTTCTCATTGAAGTGAGCGTGATATCTGTAGCCATCAGGTCCTCCCTCTATTCATGTTTCGTATCCGCAATGCTTTCCCCTGTACGCGCTGAGGACGACTTAAAGCGTCCGGGCGGCTTCCTGTAACAGTGTGGCGACAAGCTTATAATCAACGGTTTGGCCTGCAAGGATTTTGATAGTTTGGCGGTCGGGACTGCCACCAGGCTCAAAAAAGCCATCGGGGGCTTGCAGGGTCTGGGCATTGAAAATGGTAAAGCCGACCCAGGACTTCGCGGCATTGAAGAGGCACACATACTTCCCCTTCTTTTTATAGTGTGGCTTACCATATTGCATCCGTTCTTCAATGTCCGGAACGACTTGATAAATGACCTGACGAAGATGCTGGCAAATCTCAGCTTGCCACGGTCGATCAATGGCATCAATATATGCGGTCACATCTGCATTCATAACTTCTCCTGTGCACAAAAAACGACTGCTACTGTCGGGCAAAGAACGCTGCCAACGCGGGAGCGATGGCTTCGGCCTTCACCATGTGATTCTGCCCGGCCAGCGTCTGATAGCTGGCGTGGGGAAGAGTCTGGGAGAGTGCCTGCATTGAGTTGCGCATCCAGGTCGGACTTTTGCCGCCGTCCATAACAAGAATGGGGGCCGTGATATTTTCTCCCAGGTTCTTTGGGAGGGGAACGCCAGCTCCGTAAGCGATGATTGTGCTGATATCGTACGGTAGCGTGTGCGCGACGGAGGTAAGCTTCGACCACATTGGGAAGAGCGGCATGATGGTAAGCATAAAGCTGGGAGCACCGACCAGTTTCATGAACATCTTGACCGCTTTGGAACGTTGATTCTGCGCCACCGCCTCTTTGAGACTGGCCAGGAAGGCCGGCGTTATCGGTTTGCCGGTATCATCAACCACGAAGGGCGCTTCATACAAGGCCAGTTTTGTGATCCCTGGCAGCTGATTTGCCGCTGCGATAGCCAATCCGGCACCGGAGGATTGGCCGAACACATAAGCGGTACCACCGGCAACGTCAACCAGCGCCGCCAGGTCTTCGACTTCCCGCTCAACCGCATAGGGCTGGGTATCGCCGCTTTCCCCACGCCCCCGGCGATCATAGGTGATGACGGTAAAATGCGAAGCAAGCTGCGCAGCCATATCCTGGGAAGGTCCAAACTGCCGATAACAGAGCGCCCCATCGACCAGAATGAGGGCCGGCCCCCGGCCAACCTGTGTATAGGCGATAACGGTCCCATCTTTGGAGGTCACGGTGTGCTGTGCGATGATTGTAGCCATTATGTGTCTCGCTCCTTTTACTCTGTTTACTCTGCTTGCAATTCTTGCACGTAGACAGCCAGATAATCCCAGGTCGTGCTCATTCCCTGCATCATACCCATGTTGATCGCGACCTTCAGAGCCGCTGTAGTGGTAAACTGGAAACGGGCAGAGACATGTGTTGTGCCGCCCTCTTCAGTAAAGGTCACCGTAGCCAGATGCTCCGGCACACCCTCGATAGGATTAGCATGCTCGTCGGCGAAGGTTGAGGAATAGACCAGCTTCTCCGGTCGCACAATCTCGTTGTAGACACTACGCGACCAATGATCATCCCCCTCCGGTGAGCGCATACAATAGTGCCAGATGCCACCGGGTCGCAGGTCGATAGTGCACACGGGAATAGTATACGGCGCTGGTGCCCACCAGCGCTTGAGATGCTCCGGCTGGGTAAAAACCTGAAACATCAGCGCGCGAGGCACATTAAATTGCCGTTCCACGACAAAATCCTGTTCCCCAATACGCGTACTCAGCGATTGGTAATCAAACATTGTTATCCTCAATTCGATTGCTCGTGAGTGGCTCGCTGGCCCCTAATTCAAAAAGATAGTTGTCCAGACGATCAAAGCGTGCTTCCCAGAGGTGACGAAAAGATTGGAGCCAGTCCTCCATCTCCTGGAACGGTTCATGCTTCAACATATAGATTCTCCTATTGGCCTGTGGCTGGACCTCCACAATTTCAGCCGTACTCAGGACCTTAAGGTGCTTCGACACCTGCGGTTGTTGTAATCCCAGCCGCTCAGTGATCTCACCGACGGTCAGCGGACCGTCGCGCAACAGTTCGACAATATGTAAGCGATTTGGCTCTGTCAGAGCAGTCCATAGCGTTTTCATACTTACAGTATACCCCATAAAGAATATACTTGTAAAGGCATATTCCTTATGGGGTATACTTACTGCCAGAGAGCACCTGAATAGATGAGCAAACGCTTCATCACAGTCCTTCGTTTCTATGCAACGCGGCGACTGGCGCGCAGGCCATTGCTAAAGGCGGCGGCGCTCACGACGGCTGAGAGTGCCATGGTGATAAGGATGGAGATTACCCAGATGATTTGGCCATTCCCAAAGCCTGAGCTACTGGCGACGAATTGCGGTGCATCAAGCCATAAACGCAGCAGCCAGATGGCGGTAGCTGCGGTGGATGTGGTGATGGTCAGGACAAGCAGACCAATAGGGATCAGCGCGAAACGCAGCATGCTCCGTTTGAATTCACTGCGCAGAACGGCCAGCGAGAGCGAGGTCATAATGGCCAGGATGACAAAAAAGATGCTGGTGAGGAGGCCACAGATCATGGCAAGACTGAGCGCTAGCATTAATGGGGACTGCGCGAATACACATCCGTTGGTCGAGGTGCATGGCGGTGGGCTGAACAAGGTTTGCGTCACCAGGAGGAAGCAGAGAAAACCAGCGGCGCAGAGAAACGCGATTCCGAGCAGCGAGAAAGCCTGTTTCGGTTGCAGCAGAAACAGCTTGAGCACACCGCGTAGCCCATCCGGTACAGCCTGTTTCACGGCAATAAACATGATGGGGAGTCCTCCCACTACGATGACGAACAGGGTCAAAAGGATACCTGACTCCATGATGGCGTGAGAGATAGCGACCTCCGCATGCGCATTACCAACGGCATTGAAAGGAGCACTGGGATCAGCAATGCGCCCCAGGGCAATAGCCGCCAGCAGAAAGAGGAGGCCGGACCAGAAAACCGCGATCAGCGAGCGACGCAGTGTAGGGAGCATAGGATATGGCCCTCCAAGATATTCAGCCAACAATCCAGGCACGGTCTCGCCTATCAACGCCGGCCAAAGCAGAAGGACACCCGCCGCTCCCTGTTGTTGGTAGGCCGCACGACAACACTGCCGAAAATCGTTGAGTGCCGCCGCTGCATAGTCCCGGCGAAAGGCTGGCGGCCCCAGTCTGAGCAAGCCACGGTACAGCAACAGAGAGAGCAGAATAACTTTTGGTAGTACAGGCTGCCTCATATTTACGCTCCTTGCAAAGATTGAGCCGAACCAGCGTTACCAAACAGAGGCTTGCTACGCGCCATAGCCAGCGTCTGCTCCAGATGGTTCGTCCAGGCGATGGCCACACGCTGCCCCAGAGAAGTCAGACGATAGTAGCGGCGGCGCTCATCATCCAGATCTGGATCTGGCCGCTCATCCGCTTCAGCGATCAAGCCATCTTCCAGCATATGCTTAATCGAACGATAAAGGGTCGTCGGACCAATCCGCAGCTTACCCTCAGTCTGGCTGACAATCTCCTGCATAATACTATAGCCATGGCGCTCACCATCCGAGAGAGCCAGCAAAATGTTAAACACCGCCGGCGTCAGCGGCAGAAAGGCCTCGGGATCAGGCATATATACATCTCCTTTCATTATGAATATATTCACCGTGGTTATAGTCTCTATGGCAATAGTAACAGACGCGCTCAGAAAAGTCAATTGCCGCCGGCGGCCTTTTATCTATCCGGAGAGCATTTCATAGTGTCAAATATTCCTTTGTACATCAGCCAGAAGCATCTATGCAGGCAAAAGCTAAACGCCGCCCTTTAATCAGGGCGGCGTTTTTCGTCTATTTTATAAATAAATCGTACAAAAATTATATAAACAGTATTCGATGAATAAAGAAGATAGTATCAACAAGTAAAATTTCACTATTGCCCACATGTGTCAGTACTTCTTTCTAGTATAACCAACATAAAGAAAAAAGAGAATACACAGAGGTGTGTCTAGAAAAAACAGGCTATGAGTGGCTATAGTTAAAACTGTAAGGAAGTTATCAGGCACACGAGATGTACTGTGTAATATTCATACCTTCACTCGCACATGAATAGATTATTCTGAGAAATCAATCACGATTTAGTGTTCCTTTAGCTTAGAACATGCTAGTGACCGACATGATCTCAATCATTGTTTTCACCCCATTGTGGGAAGAAGGAGATTCATTGGAAATGAAAAAAACATTAATTTCTATGAGCGTTACAGTTTTATGTCTCTTGTTATTGCTTGCTATTCCCGAAAGTGCATTCGCTCATACATCCGGTATCACACCGCCCACACATGTGAAGCAGAAACAGGCACGAGTTTATAGTTCGTATGATGGCCAGTGGCCAGAACTTTCAGGGTGTTGGGATAGCACAGCATATGTTGCTGAAAAAAATACTGTTTACCGTTATGGTCGCGCTGAATTGATTATATTATGGGCAAATGACCGTTGCGGAACAAACTGGACAGATATTCAAGTGCTTGACGGTACCTCACTCTATATGCAAGCATTTGTTCAAAATAGCACGCCTCCGAATATTGCATCTGACGGACAATTTGGAAGTCCAGTAGTCTCTTCAAGAACCTGGTCAAGAATGATTTATTCCCCAGTATACCCGGCCAGGGCATGCGTCTTATGGGATCCCAGCACCTCGGACGAAATCTGGCAGTGTGGAACAGGACAACCAGGATTTAAATAGTCTTAGTTGTTCTGGTTGCCTTAGTGTATATAGATGAATACCCATAAGGATACTGAAGCAGTTCATGAATAGTTAGGAATGTGATCCACGTGTCTTGAAGCATGTAAGAGACAACGTGGATCACATCTGGTAGTTTGGGGTATCAGCGTCGGCCCTGATAGGGGACAAGGAATCACCAACCAATTACTTGAAACGCACTCCAATAATAAGGGTTAGTATAGGGGGCGACGGCAGGATCTTGAGATTGTGCGCCTAGCCGAACAATCAATTCAGCATCTGAGAGATCATAGCGAGTTGAGCGTCCACGAACAGGGATTGGTTGCCAATGCGATGAAGCCATCGCTGGAGTAATATCCTCAAGGGGATGCCACGGCAATAGAGTCGGCAGCTCCTGGGCAGAGGAGGGAGGAAGACGACGATGCCAGGACAACAATTGTTGATTTGTAACCGTACGCAACCACTGCTGGGCACGCGCAAGTGCGGCGGTAGGCGGTTCGTAGTCTCGACGAGGAAGCCATTCTTGAATAAAACGCACGATGAGCAGATACGTAGCCTGGTCATCGACAGGCCATTGGGAGGCTAAAACTGCGTGTGCTCCAGACTGGAGCAGGGCAGCAGCAAGACTATGGAACTCATCTCGAGCACCACTTGTATCAAGCAGGGCAGTCTGGCAAGCGGAAAGAATGACAAGCCGGAGACCACGCACATCGATTTGGTGATTGAGCATCTCAGCCATAGTGATGCGTTCATTATTTGTCAGGCGCAAAGCTGATTGTAAGAAATCTCTGGTATCAAAGGAGCCATGACAGGAGGCATCGACAACCCAACTCGTTTCTAGTGCCGAAAGAAGTCGTTCACGGGTCGCACGTGTTTTGATATATGCAGCAGATGGTAAAAAGGATTGACGTGCCAGAGAGTGCAAGGTAAGAGCCTCAGCCTCGCTCCAAGGTAAGTTCTCTTGAGGATCCCCCAGGGCGGTAATGCCAGCAGAAGGAGGGCGACTGGCATGGGATCGCAACAGGGAACGGGTGCTGGGGACCACACTCGTGGGGAGCGTCTCATTCACAGTACGTCCGCTGGCAAGCACAAGATTTGGAAGCGGGAAGATAGCAAGATAACCACAAGGAATCAGGGTTACTCCTGCTGCTTCATGCTCTTTTAGCCAGCTAACAAGAGGATCCATCACCATAGTTTGAAGAAGTGGCAGGCAGCGATCAAGTTCTATCTGGAGGAAGCTATGATCACAGGTGGCACTCATTTCGTTCAAAACGTGTTGCGAGAGGGAAGAAAATGGTTGGGTTATAAAGGAGGTAAATGGAGAGTCCGCCAACAGGGTTTGAAGCGCTTGAAGAAGAGAACTATCTTGACCCGCTTGCTGACAGGCAGCCTCTAAAGCTTGAACTTTAGCCTGGATGGTTGTCCCTTCCCATTGCTGGCAGAAACGTTCAAAGCCTTGCCCGGTTTGCGCCAGAATAAGCCCACCAATGATCCGTTCGGAGTGATCATTGAGGTGCGTCTCGATTAGCGAGTCAACAAATTTGTCGGTAAGACCAGGGAAATCTAGAGAAAGGAAACAGGCGGAAGAGAAGGTATGCAATCCCTGAATGGCAATGGCAGCTCCCCCCCAGGGAGTAGCAAGAAGATAGACCAGCACATGGCCTTCCCCAAGCTGGACCGCTGCTTGATGAAGCCTGGCAGAATCCAGAGGATTGTCCATAAAGGAGCCAGGATCATTGGCCGCACGAATCTCTGCAATGAGAGTATCAAAATCAGCTTTGGCCTGACGATAGGTTGTCGTTCGCTCGAGATCCAGATGGCGTCGTACATTTTCATCGAGGTGTGTGGGCAGCGATTCATGAAGCTGTGCCTGCGCAGCAATCAGGGTTGTGCGCACCTGGATATAGCGAGCACGTCGTTGCTGATTGTGGATAAGCATTGGATCGGCAGCATCAAAAGCCATAGCTTCAGCCAGACCATGGGCTCGTCCTCGTTCGATAGCTATAGCAGCGTCCTCCATACATTCCAAACGAGAAAGAGCATACCCAAGGCGGATCGCAGCATCTCGTCCCTCTTTAAGAATTGCATCTCGCCCATGTGTGCCTGTCCCCAGAATGATGAGCAGATCTTCTGCTACAAGCGCTGCAATATAGGACTCTTTAGCCCCTTCCCAGTTCTTGAGTTGGGCTTCTACTTCCGCAAGATTCATATGCACATTACGATATTCACGTGGAAAGGCTTGCAACGTATACACTTGTAAGGCTTCCTGATAAGAGATAATAGCCTGCTCCAGGTTTTCTTTGCTTTCTCCTACTATACGTTGTGTATAAATGTAGCCCAAATCGTTCTGTATTTCAGCATATCCTAATGGAATTGCATTCCGAGTGCGTATACGTAATGCATGATGATGGCAGACAATGGCTTGTTCTAAATTCTCTCTTCGTTCTCCCATCATACGTCGCGCATACACTTTACCAAGATTGTTTTGTACACGTGCATATTCCAACGGGAAGGTGTCGGGAGTATATACACGCAAGGCTTCCTGATAAGATGCAATAGCTCGTTCAAGGTTTTCATGCCTTCCTACTATACGTTCTTGATAGGCAATGCCCAGGTTATTCTGAACCCTTGCATATTCGAACGGAAAGGTTTCAAGTGTACATACGCGCAAGACTTCATGGTAACAGACAAAGGTTTTTTCTAAGTTTTCGCGTCTACCTCCTTCGATACGCTCTTTATATGCAATGCCCAGGTTATTATATGTTTGTGCATAGTAGAATGAAGAGGTATTCTGCGCATGTACACGTAAGGCTTCCTGATAAGAAACAATAGCTCGTTCGAGGTTTTCTCGTCGCTCTCCTGCAATACGAAGCCCGTATACAATCCCCATATTATTGTGTATCTTGGCATAGTCTAAAGGGAAATTATCGATTGTAAGTACACGTAAGGCTTCCTGATAAGATGCAATAGCTCGTTCAAGATTTTCTCGTCGCTCTCCTGCAATGCGAGACAAATATGCGCCACCTAGATAACGTTGTATCGTTGCATATTGGTAAGGATAGCTAGCTACAGTAAAGGTTTGCAAAGCCTTTTCTCCACATTGGAATGCTTTTTCAATAGCTTGAGTACGACTAGTACGTTGTTGCATCATCCATGCACTCATAAGCTCAAGATTGAGAGTTGCATGAACCACAAGAGGAATAGCTGTATCTTTCTGAATTCGCTCTAATGCCCCTTGTAAAAGGGTTACACGCGCTTCAGCAGTCATCTCCGGACTGCTTTCTTTGAAGAGTTCTATAAGCTCTTGCTCAACGGTTTCTAACCAGGAAGGGAGATCAAGAGCGAAACCACCATACAAATTGATATAAGACTCACGGATGGCCTGAATATTTCCACCTCGTCTTTGAGCATCTTGCAATAATAATATCGCTTCACGTAGCTTTTTCTCTTGATTTGTTTTTTCAGATTCCTGTGCTATTATTGCTTTTTTTAATGTATTGACATGTTTTTCAAGCAAATATGAGTGACTTTCCAGAAAGCGTCGCTGCTCTCGCACAGTTGGTAGGTCCAACCACATTTGCAATAAACGAACATGATCAAAAGAGCTATTTGGGTCGAGAGATGAAGGATTTTCTTGAGAATTAGCCACATCGCGATTCGTCATTTCGCCTGTCGGTTTGTTCTGATCATCATGCTGATGCATAGGATCCTTCCTGCACTAATACCATATTTTTCTATACGCTGAAAAGGTTCTAATTTTCAAATATGTTTCAATCTATATACGCGGTACGATTTTATTTTTTATGCATAATAGTATACCCCCTGCATTCACTAGAATAAAGCACCAGGTATTGCCTCTATTTGAAGCACAAAAGTGTAAAAAATATCTATATACACGCTATAACATAGTGCAGTCCAAATACCCATAAGAGGATTTTCATGAAAAAAATATACACAGTAGTGTGACTAGAAAAAGAAAGATGGAAGAGATATAGTTGAGTAAGAAAGGAGGAGCATATGCGACAATCTTCAGATATGGCGAAACAATGGAATCTATTTGTACGAGAATTGGAAACATTGTTAGAGATGCGGGGGTATGGTCTTAATGATCTGGTCAGTAAAACGCACCTGCATCCAGAAAAAGTACGCCGACTTAAGCGGTCATTGATAAAACCACACTTTCACATTCTCAACCCCGATGAAATAGAACAGATAAGCGAGAAATTTGCCTTCACGGTGGACGAACAACTTCGTATCCGGGCAGCAATTCTTGCAACGGCAGTAGAGGAAACATTGATGAATCGTATCGATCCCGAGAATGCCCTGCGTGCAGCTGAGGAACTATTTCCTTTGTTAGTCAAGGCACTGCGCCAACGCTATGGACGATACAGTGGTTTAGCAGCAACGAGGGGATTTCAAATGACGCATGAATTTATACCTGATAAAGATGTTTTAGAGCCAATTTTAGTACAATTCGATCAAGCAATGATTTCACTCTATTTAAGTGGACAAAGTCAAACAGATCAGGAACGCATGGAGCAGGCACGGGTAGCACAGAGCCGCTTCCGTAATGTTCTTACTGAACTAGAAACGTTATGCGTAAAAGATCCGACAATGACACAAGATGAAAGCTGGAATTTCTGGGTCGAGGAAACACATAAAAACTTACAGGTAATAGAGGAAGACATCTTACAATTTTGATCAGAACTTGAAGCAACCCATAATGCAAAAGGAGTCTTTCCATGCACACAAAAAAATGGAAGATAAAAATCGGCCTGTCTATCCTTCTAGGTATCATTGCGATATATCTTTTCTGTTTAACATTGTCTATGGGTAGCGCAAATAATAATTCAGTGGCAATTGCAGTTGCATCATCCATTAGTTTATTTTCATCAATAATATCGTGCCTCATTTCTCCTTTTGATTTTAAGCAATTACAGAAGTTTTTTTATACTGTACATTCTCAGCAACCGACATCCTCACAAAGCATACTTACAAAAAAGTTTCATTGGACAAGAAAAATTTTTCTTACTTCGCTCATACTCGCCATCACCACCTCCATTGGAATAAATGTATATGTGTTATTTTCCCCTCACACAAATGTCGTCACATCTGCAAATAACGATGGACCTGGTACATTACGTCAGATTTATCGATCCGCCCAAAGTGGTGACACGATTGTATTCTCACCAGACCTTAGAGGAGCAACCATTACGCTAACATCGGATTGGTTTTTACGTAAAGATATTAAACTCACTGGTATTACAAACGATAAAAATACCACTACTCAATCTCTCCTTAAATCAATGGATAGTGATAATAGCATCACTATTACAAATACGAATAACGCTCAAATATACATACCTGAGGGAACTAATATAAGCCTGGAGCATGTAAATATTAACTCTACCAGGACAGCAACAAAACCATTTCTTGAAAATCATGGTATTCTCACGCTTTCGCATTGTTTTGTGTATCATAATCATTCAAGCGAAAAAGGTGGAGTTATTACCAATACGGGAGGCGCATTAACACTAAATGATAGCCTTTTTCAAGAAAATACTTCTGAAAATGATGGTGGTGCAATCTACAATGTTGCGGGTTCTCTTACCTTAAACCACACAACCCTGACGAACAACCAGGCTGATCACAATGGAGGGGGCATTTATAATCAAGGGGGGCTTGTTAGCATTACTAATTTTAGTTATCTCTTAGGAAACCAGGCTAAAAGTGGTGAAGGGGGCGGAATTGAAAGCCGACATGGCTCGCTGGTAATATCAAATAACAGTTATCTCGAAAAAAATGGTGCCATCAGCGACGGTGGAGGCGTTCTCCTTGCTGGTGGGCAGGCTCAACTAGATACGATCACGATTGTCCATAATGTAGCGGGAAAAAGAGGAGGGGGAATTGCAGTTGAGGTCAATGACGATGATGGTGATATTGGGCAATTAACCTATCGCAATACCAATTTCAATATGAACTACATCGGCCAGGATAGTAATCGTGCTGATGCAAATATATGGGGCAATGAACTTTCGTTGAACAAACATGTTTCCAGTAACTTCGCAACACTTATTTCAGCGAAAGACCTGGGCAAACAACTACAAAACTATCAGCCTACCCTTAATCCTCAATTCGTTGGTGTCATCGACTTAAAAACGCTCGATCAATACTGCCAATCACTCGGATGGGAAGCAGCCTCTACAGAAACAACGGCTTTTAATATTGCGTGTATGAAGTCTGATACAGGAGAAAGACAACTTTTAACGCAGTTTAAAAATAATATTTTTAATAGAGTATGTGATTATCTGGCAGGAAACGTGAATCCAGCAACTCCAGACAAAGGCCCTATCGTTGCCCGACTTGGCAACAATGATAATCCTTTAAGCTGGCAATGTTTCAAACAAGAAACATTTTTAGGGAATATAACGACCGACTATTATGGTACAAGTGTAAGTGTCACACAATTGGATCAATACTGCAAAAATCAAGGGTACAATAAAGCAGAAGCCTATGACAAATCAAGTGTCTATGGCTGGCGATGTATGGGATCTAACAGCCAATACAGTTCTATAAATATGGCTGATGCCTGCAGATCAATGTATGGTAATAATCAGCGCCCTATCATTGATCGTTTCGATAGATTCAGTAAATATGATGATTGGCAATGCTGGGGACCGACAAATTAAAACAGCTGATATGAAAAAAATGAAATGAATGGGCTTAGATAATAAGCAACGGTGGCGGCCGATGCGCTCACTCTCATCGGGCCACTCTCCCAGAGTAGGTCTTGCCCCAGTTCATGTAAGTCATATCCCTGGACACGTAGTCGTCTTGAGGTAAGCATAGCGAAGCGTGTCCAGCCTCTGGCTTGTGCCTGGTCGTACGTGTGACAGGAGCAGGGACAAGCCCTGCCGTTACGTCGAGTAGGGGTGGCTCGATGGTGGCTATTCCTGGATTGATGCGAGCTGTTCATCGTAGGGGTCTTCAAGTAGCTCGCGATCTTTGGCTTTTTGTTCTTTTTCCTGTTGCAGCATCCAGCGGAGGAAGAGGACGCTGGTGACGATGACGAGGAGGAAGACACCTCCGACCACCCACATGAAAAGTCCACCCAGCTGCTGATCGGTGGCGGTCACGGTCATACGCATCGTGGGGTTTTCCATGCTAAAGCGATACAGTGGCGCCGAAAAGGTCATGCCCGCACCAAGGAGCATCATGGGCATATCGCTGAAGAAGATATAGGCAAGTTTCCCGGCCAGGGGGAGCGGGGCTTTTCTGCCGGCCGTGATTTCGAACAAGGGACACCAGAAGAGGAGGCCGGTTAACAGGTATAACAGGTTGGTAATATCGTGCAGGAACGGATTGCTCATCATCGCATCCATCAGTACAGGAGCATGCCAGAGCCAGATGTTGCCGTTGAAAAGGAGGGAGGCCACCACCGGAATTGTCAAAACAGCCAGGCAGCGCCGCAGCACGGCATGACGGTCCAGAAAACGCTGGATACTCCCGGGCGCAAGTCCAAACAAGATCATTGGTGGAACGACGAGTGAGAGCAGCAGATGTTGGACCATATGGATAGAGAACATAAAATACATACCCACAATATCCATTGGAGTCACAAATGCGATAATCGCTATGATCAATCCACATATAAATACAATGGTGCGTACACTCATAAATGATTTTGCGCTGACGTGCTCTTGCATGATGATACCCTTCCAGACCTGATCAAAGAGATTGCTGATGAAAGCTTTTTTTATTCTGCTACATATAATAAAGCAGAATAAAAGGTTGTCAATGAGGAGAACACTGTACTCCACACCGTATTTTAATGGCTCCACTCATACATGCGTACGCCGCTTTTCGAGATAGAGAGCCTTGCGCCAACTCACTGACAGACTGAACAGAAGGAATTGGCGAGGAATAATTTCCAGCAACAAGAATGTTATGGCTGGTTATGGCATAGTCAGACATAATAGATAAGGAGGAATTTGTAACATGGAGTTAAGGAGCCAGAATATGAATCCAACACGCGTCCATCCTGAAGAAAACCAGGATCAAATAGCTACGGTCCCTTTATTCACCCCATACAAGTTACGGGGCCTTACCTTTCGTAATCGTATTGTCGTCTCCCCCATGTGTCAATATTCCTCGCATGACGGCTTCGCGAACGATTGGCACCTGGTCCATCTCGGCCAATTTGCTATCGGTGGAGCCGCTCTCGTCTTGGCTGAGGCAACAGCGATAGAGGCTCGTGGACGTATTACGCCACAAGACCTCGGCATCTACAAAGATGAACACATCCCGATGTTGGCTCGTATCGTTACATTTATCCGTGAACAAGGGGCTATCGCAGGAATGCAGCTTTCACATGCTGGCAGAAAAGCCTCGACCTATCGTCCCTGGAGCGGGCATGGAAAGATTCCAGCCCAACATGGTGGCTGGCAAACGGTTGCACCCAGTGCGGAAGCTTTTTCTGATACCTATCCCGTTCCAGCAGCATTAACGCACAGAGGAATCGCGGAAATCGTTCAAAATTTCCGAAGAGGGGCCGAGCGAGCATTGAGCGCTGGTTTCCAGGTGCTCGAAATCCATGCCGCACATGGCTATCTCCTGCATGAATTCCTCTCTCCACTCTCAAATAAGCGCGAGGATGAGTACGGTGGTTCACTTCAAAATCGCTTGCGCTTCCTCCTGGAGGTTTGTGATGCAGTACGTAAGGCTATGCCTGAAAACTTGCCATTGCTGGTCCGTATCTCTGCCACTGACTGGGCTGAAGGGGGACTCACAGGTGAGGATGCAGTAGAGATAGCTAGTGCATTATCAAAGCATGGAGTAGACCTGATAGATACCTCTACAGGAGGCAATGTGCCCAACCCGATCATCCCGGTTGGGCCCGGCTACCAGGTTCCTTTTGCCGAGGACATACGCCACAAGGCGCATATACCTACTGGTGTGGTTGGTCTCATCATCCATGCGTCACAGGCGAATAAAATTCTGGAGGATAAGCAGGCGGACATGATCTTCCTGGCACGCGAGCTACTCCGTGATCCCCATTGGCCATTGCAAGCTGCCCGTAAGCTCCACTACGATATAACCTGGCCCGACCAATACCTTCGCGCCAGACTATAAATTACATCTTCTGGATACTCAATCAGCGGCGATGATTGGGTATCCAGGGTGAACCATAGCTCGCTCCCCTGACCATTATCCAATCTGAAGCAGAGGGCTTCACTTATTTTAACAATTATTGACAAAGTAAATCAATTATGTCAATAAAAAGGCTTGACAAAATCGAAGCTCAACCAGTATGCTTACTTTATCACCTTTGCATAAGATTTGAAGGAGCACACCAGTCGCATGAGTATGTCTTCCTACGAAACCAGCGGAACCGATGTAACGGACGAGGTTAAGCCAACGGTTCTTTTAGAACATGTGCGTTTTCGTTACACTGCACAGGAAGAGCCAGAGGCCACCACCTCCCCCTCTACGCCACTCGTGCTCGACGATATCTCCTTCTCACTCTTGCCCGGTGAACTGCTTTTGATTGCTGGCCCGAGCGGCTGTGGGAAGAGCACCTTGCTCAAATGTCTGAACGGGCTCATTCCCCATACCTATTCCGGCAACTTGAGCGGCGAGATCAGGCTCAATGGACAGGCAATTAACGGTATCTCTTTACGCGACCTTGCCAGGCAGATCGGCACCATGCTCCAGGATCCCGATAAACAGATTGTGGGTAGTACTGTAGAGCAGGAGATCGCCTTTGGCATGGAGAATCTGGGCGTGTCCCGTGCACAAATGCGCCAGACAACTCAAAATGTCTTGCAGCAGCTCAAATTAGAAGCGTATCGCGATAGGGCGACGCATGCCCTCTCGGGTGGACAACGCCAGCTCGTGGCGGCCGCTGGATTACTCGTGATGGAACCAGCCATCTTCCTCTTCGATGAACCCTTCGCGAGCCTGGATTCTTTTGCCGTCGACGAACTAGAGCAATTGATCCATCATCTGCGCCAGGAGGGACATGCCATTATCATCGTCGAGCATCGCGTTGAAGAGGCCCTGCGCCTCGATGTAAACAAGGTCCTGTTGCTGGATCATGGTCGGCAGGCATTCTTTGGCGCTGTGCCCGCATTTCTCGCGCGAGCAGATCCCGATCAGATCAAGTTGCCAGTCGCATCCAAACTTCAGCAACTTGGCGCGTCCGTTTCTCCGCAAGAGGTACGAAAACGTTTGGTGACGCCGATCATTACCGGACAGAGTGCGCGGGAAGAAAAAACTACCGATGCTGGCGATACCATCCTCTCGTTTGAGAACATCCACTATCGCTATACGACCTTCTCACCCGAGATCCTGAGGGGGGTCTCATTCCAGATTCGCCGTGGCGAAACGATTGCGCTGCTCGGTCCTAATGGATCTGGCAAGACGACCCTGGTGAAGCAAGCGCTAGGACTGCTCCGTCCCACCCAGGGATCGATACAGCTCTATGGTAAAGAAAGCAAAAAGATGAGTGTGGCCAGGATTGCCGGACAGGTAGGATATGTCTTCCAGTATCCTGGAGCCATGCTGTATGCGCCAACGGTACGTCAAGAAGTGAGCTTTGGTCCAGAAAATCTTGGCTTTCAAGGCGACCAACTCACCAGCACCGTCGAGCAGGCGCTAACAGCCGTCAATGTCCAGGATTTCGCCGATCAATCACCTTTCACGCTAAGCTTTGGACAACAAAAGCGCGTGACCATCGCATCGATCCTGGCGATGCGTAGCAAAATATTACTCCTCGATGAACCAACCGCAGGTCAGGACTATCGCTCGTACATTGCTTTTATAGAGCACATTCGGCGTATTCCTGATCTGGATGCATTGCTCTTTATCACACATGACCTGGATCTGGCACTGCGTTTCACGCAACGAGTTCTCCTGCTCAAAGATGGCAGGGTTGAAGCCGATGGTCCACCATTGGAGATCCTGAGGGACCAGGAGCTACTGCAACGTTGTCATTTACGGCCCACATCGTTGTTGAACTATCTTATGTCGTCATAATTGAGACCAGTTCTATTTTTCCGTCATAACGAAAGGACACGAACTCATGGCTAAACGCTCGACAGCATCATCTTCAATCTGGAAAATCGGCGTACGGCAGGTTGTCTACATGGCCCTCGGAGCGGCCCTGTATGCAGGACTAAGTATTGCCACCAACGTGCTGCAACTTCCCAGTATCGGCCGGGTCTCGTTACGTCCCGGCATCGTCATTCCATTATTCTTCGGGGCAGTCTTTGGACCTATTGTCGGACTCTTCACCGGACTCGTCGGCAACTTTCTCAGCGACCTGATTTCCGGCTATGGCGTGTGGTGGAACTGGGATCTTGGCAATGGACTTATTGGCCTGATCGCGGGCCTGGCTATCTACAGTACCGTGCGCTACGGCCTGGGGCGCTATGTTAAAACGCGCCTGATTGTCATTGCCGAACTACTTAGCGCTCTGGGTATCATCGTTGGTGTCGCCTTCGGATCATATACAGACATCTGGGTCTCCAAATATGATTTCGCCGGCGCCACAAGCGAGTTTGTCCCGGCGGCTATCTCTGATCTTGTCTGCGGCTTGATCCTGCTACCAATCTTCCTGCTTGCCTACAATGCCGCGACGATCCGTCGCGGCATCACGGCACGTACAACACAATCAGAACCTGTTGAACCGCAAGCCTCCATAGAATAAAATCCGCATCCATCCAATACGCAGGGAGGGCATAGAGCCTTTCCTGCGTCGGCATTGACCGACCATACAAGCCACCAGCCAGGGAAGAAAGACAGCCAATGCTCACTACTTTCACCTATATCAAACGCGACTCATTTGTGCATCGACTTGATCCACGCACCAAGATCATCCTGCTCTTCGCCTATAGCTTTGCCGTCGCCCAGACCTCTAACTTCTGGCTTATCGCGGGAGGCTTCCTGCTAACCATCATCTACTTTCGCCTGAGCCGCTTGCGCTGGGAGGAAACAAAATCCACCTGGAAGTTAGTCATCACCGTCTCACTGATACTGACGATTGGCAACTACCTGCTCTCAGGGGGCAACATCCTACAAGAAGTAGATTCATACCGTGTACATGTACTCTTCTCGCTCCCATTTCTGGGTTTCCGCCCACAGCTACCCTATATTGGACCCGCCCCACTGCTCTTTAGCGTCGAGAGCATTATCTTCTTTTTCACCCAGCTCATGCGCAACATCGGCATTGCAACGCTCGGCATCATCATTCCCTACACCGTCGATCCCAGTCACATGGGAGTCGCCTTCCGAGGACTGGGCATCCCCGACAAATTCGCGTATGCCATCGACCTTTCATTTCGTTTCCTACCAACAGTTGTGCGCGACTTTGATACCACCCTGGCGGCCCAACGCGCTCGTGGCTTCGAAATCGACAATCTGCGTGGTGGACCCTTCGGCAAAGTGATGCGCATCACACCACTCATCTTACCCGTCGTCATCGGCTCCATCCTTGGCGCGGAAGACATCATCAACGCGATGGAATTGCGCTGCTTTGGCGTCACAAAACGCTCCTGGTTCATTCAGCTACAAATGAAACGGGCGGATATCGTGCTTGTCAGCATCGGCATCAGCTTCTTCGTACTACTGACCCTCCTCAACATTGCCGGCAGCTTTTATGGCCAGGGCCCCCTCCACTTCACCCACACCCAGGGCATCCCATCATTTTTGCTCGGTGGGCATTAAAAACATATAAAGAAGGATATATTTAATTCCAATTAATGGCATACTTAATGCACTATTTCACGTTTACAATTTAACAGTCAATTGCTTTTATATCACTTTTTGCAATCATAATAATATTAAAAATGAAGAAGCAGGACACTAATATCCTGCTTCTTCTCTATTTTCCTAATGACCATAGTAGAACAACTTTTGTATCTGCTCTACCTTCTGTTCCACCAAGAGGTTGAAAAACGGCATCCCGGATTGATAATCTGGGATGCTTCATTATAGGAGCAACTATCGAAAAGCTCAGCAGATAATAAGCGTGAAAAAATTTATTATCTAATTTGAGTCGCAATTTAGAGCGAAAGGTATTCTTGTTTCTCAAATCTGAATTAAAGAGGATAATTACCAGGATTCTCTGCATAGAGTTCTGTATATCCACAGTTTATACACACAATTCCTTTGAGATCTAGCCTATCCTTCCTCCAAAAACCCATTGTTCTTGGACGAACGAGTTTGAGAAAGTCGCGAGCTAGAAGTTCTGTCATTGTTCGTTTTCCATGACATTTAGGACAAGGTGCTGATAGTGCTTCTTGCATACGTTAAAATCTCCCTTTATTTTTATGGTCGTGAAGTGCCACATTTAAAATAACACAGCATTCAATATGGTTGCTTCGCCGTAGTAAACCTGACGATGCAGCCTTTAATGAAGCCAGCCAACAAACCACCAATGCATGCAATGATCACCAGAAGCAAACAACCAATCATAAAAGGTATAAATATGATAAGAGACACCAACATGCCAGAGACATTTCCCATATGGGTAGAAATATCGCTCCAGATAAGAA
The DNA here is from genome assembly GCF_003967575.1 of Dictyobacter alpinus. Lineage (NCBI taxonomy): Bacteria > Bacillati > Chloroflexota > Ktedonobacteria > Ktedonobacterales > Dictyobacteraceae > Dictyobacter > Dictyobacter alpinus. The sequence continues at coordinate 4,936,622 of NZ_BIFT01000001.1, read as the reverse complement.
GTATCCCCCAGAACAAAACATGGAGCAGACCAGTATCGTAACCAGTCATGCTCCCTCTCTCCATAAAAGCAAGGACCTTTCTGCTCTTGACATGGCTGTTAGTAAAAAATACACTGAGTGCTCCACCAACAAAGCAAGTAATCGCAAACAAGTAAAACGATACGATAATTTCTTTAGTTCTTCCAATGCGCGTCTCCAGAAAAATCTCAACTGGAAACAACAGTAGACTCACGCTTACAATCGTAAGCCAGTATATCTTCCGAGCAGATAACGAGAATAATTTGTGTAGACGCCTGCCGCTTCCTTGCTGCATAATATATTCCACTCCTCACTAAATGAAAGCTATCCATACGATGAAACACTGACAGATCTGTTCCATATTCGCTGATAACCAACGATTTTCACACCACTCCCGGTCACGAGTCGAATAGTGAGCCAGAGCCATTGTGATAATTCACCTGAACACTTGTATTTGGTTCAGGCCAGTAGCAACGCTCCGTGGTTTTTTGCGTTCCTGTGGAGGGAGGAGCATTGTCGCAAGAAGTGTCATGCCAGAGACTCTGGCCATCACTCATACGCAGCGCCGCTAGTTCGAATCCGCCTGTTTTGTGGCGGAGGAAGTAGAGATTGCCCTGATTGAGGGTGCCTCCAGCAAATCCTGACTGTGCGTGCTCCCACAGGATTCGACCATCTGCGGCATTGACCTTGATCAATTTTCCTCCCTCATTCCCTTGTCTGTAGCTCTTTTGTAGCGCCACCAGCAGAGATGTTTGATCAGGGTAGATCATAATGGTTTGATTCGGATACGACCAGTCCAGGGTTATTTTACCCGTTGCCAGGGAAAGAGCGGTAATTCCATGGCGATCACCACAAAATAGGGTCGTGTCATTAAGCACTTTAATATTCGATGCTTGTGACGAGGTACATGCGGGCACGAGAGGAATCTTCCATGCAATCTTTCCAGTTTCAAGATGAAGAGCTGTGAGGGAGTTATCGGAAGATGAAGCGATGACGAGGCCAGACCCAATCATATAACTCCGATCGAGAAGCTTACTCTGCCAGAGGACCTTTCCTGTGAGGACGTCAAGTACACACAAAGGTGGGGATACTTCACCCGAGCCAGCACAATCTGTGGACATGTAGCTCCTATCATGGTAACGGCTGATTGGAGCATAAGACCCGGGCGATTGAGGACGCCACAGTAACACACCATCGCTACGCCGCCTCACCTCTTGTCCAAGAATAATGACGTCGTCAATACTTTGCATGGATGGAATAGAGTCCAGGGTTGTAGGTTGACACCAGAGCCCTTTGTTCGCCAACACATCTCTGGCGCAGAGTTGACGCGGGCCCTCGTATGGTACTTTAACGTAGTAGAAGGTCTGCCCAAGAACCCATCCTCTGCTGGTTGTCTCATCACTCGACAGATGATAGGAGTTCAGGAGAGTCCCGTCACTGCTGCGAATCCAACAAATATCAGTGGGGATATAGACGAAGGTTCGTTGGAATATGTGGCTGCGCGGTTCCGGTTGCATGGCCATAAGAGGTATCGCGTCCGGCCATGTGTATGCCTGAGGATCGTGAGGGGGATGCGCCATAATCGCAGGACATGCGGGCTGCACTGTTTTATGGAAAGACCGATACACTGTCATGTAAATACTATCAAAGTTATTGCAGCATACCAACAAGGCACCAATGAGAATAAGAAAAAGTACCATTAATAGGTTATAATTCTTTCTTTTAGACGGAGGTGCATACATCGCTTTTCCTCATTCTTAAATGAAAATCTTTTTATGAGTACTACGCAGATTACGCGAGCATTCTCTCAGCTGCCGCCTTCCCTTTTTGTATCGACTCTACCTTCTGTTCCACAGAGAACGCTGGCAAATGAGTCATGAGAAGGCTCGGTAAAGACAAACCTGGATAGAGAGCACCTACATCTTGATACCTACCCATGAATTTCCAGTATTTCATTTTTCAATATATTTTAGCGACATAACGGGCTTTAAACAACCTGGCTCATTGACTATGCAGGGAATCGCTCATGTGCAAGTCGTGAAAAAGGTGAAAATACCAGCATCTCTATATGTGCAAGAAAGAAATTATAATACCCGCTACAAAAAAGGCGATGCCCACAAGTAGCCAGAACAGTGGAGAAATCATCTTTGTGTTTGGCTGAATTATCGCATGCTGTGGATGCGCTGGATCATAGAGGATAGGTACTTTATCACCTATCTCCGCATGTGTCATGAAAGATGAATATTCTCGAACGCGCAATTCCTGCAGCACACCATGATTATCTATGAAATGGATGACCAACACCGTTTTAGGGACAACCACTACCCCATTGTATATCCTCTCATTCTGTTTATACATCACCGTACCTGCAACGTTGTTTGCATTCTGTAGAAAAGGTTGCGTGACAAAGCGCTTGTAAAGGCCAAAGCCAAGAAAAATGACACCAATTACTCCCAATAGTATAGTTACTTGCAATTTCCCCTCCTTAAATAGTGTTTGATACTCAATGTTATTGTGTTACACCGGGACTAAGTACAATCACACAGCTTTTTAAGCATTGGGCCGTGCAGTCAATCCTCATACAGAGGAGCGCTTTATTCCATTTATGGAATAAATTGTGAGATGATTGTCTGGTATCAATTATACTTCTCGAAGAGCGTAGTGGGATACGCCTACAGATGTAATGGAGATACAACTGGAGATCTAATTTCTTTATAAATATTCTTCCCAGATTGATTTGATCACATATGTCGGGGAGCCAACCTGAAGCAGGCACAAGTGGAAGGGACAAACTTCCGATGAGCTGATCTTCATGGGATTCCATGGACGATCATCACGACTTTGACAGCCCAATCGCGCGCGAGTTTTGAGGGCGTCTTCTGGGATCAGCCAGAGGAAAAAACTTGTTGAGAATTTTTTTCACAGGAAATCATCCACGTGTGCCAGGCAAGCGTATCACAAGAAAGGCGACCGCTTCGAGTGAGGATCTCAGTTAACCATGCTGGCGTTACCTCTTCAATAGTTGCAATACAATGGTTCACGAATCTCCCTTTCGCTAATGATTTAAAAGAACTCCACACCGCACTCCTAGAAAAGTAAAAGTACAATCTTATTGTGGCTTCAGACTATCATGATGTTATCTTTCAACTATAATAGATAAAAATATGAGTTAAAAGCATAATTTGCAGCTAGAAATTAATAATTTTCGATACATGCATTTTCACAATGTATCATCACTCTCTCTAAATCTTGTTTGTGGTTGGGATTCTTTAACTTTATATATGCTCAAATTTAGAATTGACATTAATAAATCGAATGGCTCTTTCTTCTTTATAAAGACAGAGAGAGAAAAGTACAGAAAAAGGCTCGAAACAAAAAGAAATACTACCTGATAAAAAACATACAATATACCCAGAGTTATAGTTATTGCATTGGTAAACTCCATATATTGATGATGAAAAATGGCAGGAATATTTGCCACAAATAAAAGGATGATGGTTGCCAATCCTACTATGATGGTACTCTTTTTTCCTTGTTTTGACTTGCTAAACGTCCAATAGAAAACAAGAATCAGACCACATGCACTAAAAATTTCAAAAAAACTAATATATCTCAGATAAGTAAATGCACCAATAAAAAAAAGAATACTGGCAAGAGATAGGGTATACAAAGAAATGAAAATCAGCGGTACTACATTTTTCGTAAACATCTCAAAGGATTCCTGTTTATCTAAATATCCACGTTAAAAAATTTAATTTAGCTAAATAGAGCAGTATTAGTGGAACATTGACTTCGCGAAGGTAATACTACTCTTGCTTATAAGTACACACACACTGGAAGTGCCAACTACCTAGAAATTGTGCTGTGACACACAGTGAATATTTTATAAGGCAAATACACTACAATAGCCGATCAACGTGTGCGAGAAACCAGAAGCTTCAATCACCCAACAGTCCTGCTCTGAATGATGATTCGGCCAGGTGAGTTGCTCAGATAATGTCGCTTCAGAGGCATTATCCCCGTCGTGATCATAAAATTCAATTGATGTTAATAAGGTCAAAAGATGAAACATATCTTCTACTGGCATGTAGCGACGAAAAACATACTGCTGTTCAAGTGGTTCTTCTTGCATTGAGTCCTCCCTCCGCATACGCGTGCTGCTGAGTAGCCTACCACAGAGAGGAGGAGCGCGTCTAGCGGCTTGAGATGTACGACCAGTAATCTCGGTCCAGAAATCTTTCTTGATTGCAATTTCTTAGAGAACATGTTCACTTGTTATCCCATCGCCCGAAGAGTGGAAAAACGCATTGGGAATGCAGTCTTCAGATGCATAGACAAGAGCATCTTCATGAGAAGAGAAGTGGACAGCACGTCAAATCAATGCTATTTCATCACACATTTTTGTGATTTCTATTTTTATGAAGCATTTTGATTATCGGGTCGCTAACACCCTTTTCTTGCGCCTTGTCCGATTTATCGAATATGGAGATGCAACGCTCTATGCACGGGACAGAGAGGAGAGTGCATCCCATTATATACTTGCATCTCTCAGCAAAAGTGGGCTTCGTTTTTTCTGTATGGTCCATTTCTCGTAATATGTTGAGCGATCTGTCGAACTATACTATCTCAATAGATCAATGGTATTTTAGGTCGCCCCCCCTTTTGAAAAGAAGGGGGTGTACATACCAAGGTGGCACAGGCGGTATAGGTATTTGGGCCGCTGGTACAGCCTTGATGATTGTCGGTAGCCAGTGTTCACCATTGGCATGCCCGAGGCCGAGGCATCATACACCGTTTGATGCACAATCAAGGAACCAGGCGCCTGACAGATCGCTATAGTCAGTATAATCCTCAGGCCGGGTTACAGCACTAGATATTTTTATCTGTATCCTCTACGATATATGCATTTCTGGCTATATATCTAAAAGTGCTGAGGCCAGCACCGACAAAGGCAGCGCAAGGAAAAAGTAAAAGGATTGCCCATACTTGATTCAGATTTTTCAATAAAACTAGCGATAAAACACCGAATAAGCATCCATTTAACAGCAAAGAAAATCCTAGCATATAAGCAGCTCTCCAAATGGGATGAAGTCTCTTAATTCTTTGTAAAAACATACTTGTAGCCTTTCTTTATTATAGACACCCCTATAGTACAAAAAACCTAAATGCCAGAATGTAAAACGAATATTTCAACACAGAGAATACTTTTTTAATGACGGATTGTCAAAAAATACTCTATTTCCAAACTCTACTTCACATTTAGACATTTCCAATTGTAAGCCTCTACTATATTTTCCCTCGATAAACTGGTCCATCGTATTCTCTTCTCAACCTATACCAATCAATCTACATACCAATTATCATGAATACTCACCAAAAAAATCTGTTACCAGCTGGATCTGTAAGGGATTGAGAAAATAATGCCATCATACGCTTCTTAAGGTATCTTTGCCTGCCCAACGTTAATTATGCTCTTTTTCAACATTTTCTATTTTAGCCACAAAACGCCGACAATAAAAATCACCAGCCTGAAGTATTCCTTTATCATTAAAGGATTGAATCTCAAAATATCGATCCTCCCAATGCCACTCATGCAATGAACGAATCTCTAAGTGAAGAGGTTGAATACTACTTATACCTAATTCGGTAGAGCTAACTCCATAGCAACTGACATGAAGAACGTGTTTCAGCGCATCAATCTTATTGTCTGCATAAAACCATAATTCAAGGACCGGCTCCATCTCAAAAATATCAAAGGAATATTGCTCATGAAGCAAGATCTTCAAGAGAAATGGAAATGTTTCTGGTTTGAGCGCTTTATAATCTGCGACAGCCTTTTCATACTCATTCATATTTAACTCCCACATAAATAAAGCAATGATCACAATTATATATTTTACTGATTGTATACTACCAAACACAAAATTGAACACACAAATATGTAACATAATCTGGTAAGTGATAATCGAGGAGGAAAAAGCAAGTAAATTAAAGATAAAATACTACATGCTGCGATAAAGAATAAAGCAAGCCAAGTTATAAAAGACCATCGAAAATATAGCGCAACCAATCTAACTATAGAAGTTGAGATGAATGAACTATAAAATAAAGCTTGCTCATAAACACGAACAGGCTTATCAATAGGTTCATATTTCCGATCATCGTTATCGATCCAAATTGGATCTTGAAATTTACGTTTAAAAAAATACTCTTTCACCTTTAATAAGTATTCTATTTGCATTTTTGCACCTTATCATACTTAATATCATTAATACACTTAAAGCTCATCAAAAAAATACAAATACAAATACAAAAATATAAAAGATTCATAGGAGGCTTCACCGATCATACCTGGAGCGTTCCTGAATTGTTACGGTACAAGATAGCCCCGACTGCTTGGATCAAGCTCAAACGTCGAGTAAGCCCACGAAAACAACACGTGCCCAATCTTGTGATAGCGAATCGTCCTCGGCTTCGACTTCGAAAGGGACGTTTGTGCTCAGTTATCAGTTAATAGGGTTCTACCATGTTTACATAGAGCCCAAAGGAATCATGCATTAATTTAATTAATTGTAAGTAATTTTGTATTTGTCCTTCCAAATCCCCTATTGCATATTCTGATTTTTCTGCCATACTTGAATATTTTTCCCGCGATTCTTTCCATTTATTTATGAGACTATATCTTGTGTTAATATTACTTCTTATGTAAGTGCCTATAGCTTTTTCATCGCTACTTCTATCTTCCGATGGAAAGAAAAGGAAAACAATACATAGGTATTTTGCAAAATCGTAGTACATATATTCCTGCTTGGATAATGAATCGTAAAATTCCTCTTCCTGTTCTGTCAATACATCACATCTTACGAATGCTTGTTCCATCACTGTTGTTCTTGCTACTTCCGGTAGTTGAGAAAGACAATGTAAGTACAACTCTTGATACGGGCTTGGAAGCTCTTGTTTATTCACTTTCCTTTTCCTTTTGCCATCTTTTAACGAGTAATCTCATTGATACGAATTATTCACGGTGTCAACAACTCTTTTGTCTTGCTCAGACATCTATCAATAGAGCTCACTTCTCCATCAATTGAAAAATTGCTACGTATCATCCTCGCATATCAAAATAATGCAAGCATATTTATTCGAGTGATAAATCCATTGCTTTACAAAAGAGGTTAAGGCATGATTGACATTCATCTTCCTGCAAGCCAAATTTTTCTCTTAAAACTCCTATAACCATTAATCGTGTCGGGTGCGATTTTTCCCAGCAGATATCTCTTGCTATAGAAGAAAACTGGTTGCCAATTTTTTCATGAAGGTAGCCCATAATAAGAAAAATCATCGTTTTTGCTCTGTGTATATCGTCAAATTCAATTCCAGTTAATGCGCCCATCGCATGCATTTCGCCAAGGCTCTTCGCAAGTATATCCTGGTATTCGCCAAACGACTCTACAACAAATTTATAATCCCAATCATCTCCAAAATTGAGTCTGTGCTCTGCGAGAACCTGACGCATCTTCCATGTAGCAATAAGGGCCTGCCGTAGCAGTGGAATGATGCGAGGATCTTTCCACTGAACAAAGTCATATAATACCCCCCCGTATTTGGAAAAGATCCAAAGAAGTTCTCCACTGTTAAATTTAGCCGCCAAAAGATCAACCAGCAAAAGCGGAGACAACATTGAAAATGCCAGTTCGCGATGACTTTCCCACAAACTCCAGGCACCCATAAATCGCACGGTAAATGGACCTTGATACAAATATGGCAGCAAAAATGGCAGCGATTCGGCGTGCTGTGCATAACCAATCGCTGCCAAAGCAATACGTTTCTGCTTCTCGTCCTGCGTCTGGATAACCACCTGTTGCAGGGTTTTTATATCAAAACCACCCCAAAGAGTGAAAAATTCACGAAAATCATCTTCTAACTCGTACTCTAGAACGTAATCAGCACGATTGGCCGTGAATGCCAATTCCATATATTCTTTCTCGTTACGCATAACATGCAACACCTTTCTACGTCCAATCTCTCAAACAACTTATCAAGAAAACACACAGCACATGGTGGTACCGTTTGTCGAGCAATCAAACTCCCGTCTAAAGTGAAGCAAGGTCAGCAGGTTTGTTCACGGATTCACCATTGTTTTGCCCATGTCACCTGGAGCGCTTGACTGATCTCATCAAGGGCTGCAATATCCCGAACAGCAACACTACACCCAATGCTCCAGGTGAGCGCTTGACCATTGCGTATATATAAAGGAGGGAAAGCACCGGAAAATTCATCTACAAGCCCAAAAACCATGGGGCCAACGGTCCTACACTGCCATTGCTGCTCCAGCCATGCTTGCTGGAACTCCTGTTGACGGAGGCTATTCGTGTACCCACCATGAATAGCTCCACCACAAAAAGCATGATGATAAGTAAGAGTGTCAAGAAAGTCCGATACATGAGTGTAGCTCGGCATCCAAATAAGCGGGGCATCAACGTCCCCCCACTCCCAATCTGGTAAAGAATAGGCACCTACGACGGGAGGATTAGCTTTATCCAGATCCTCATGTCGGATCGCCCAGGAATAAACCGCCTGATTTTCAAAGCAGAAAATGAGAGCATCTGATCTCACAACCAGTTGGTCAGGTCCAACCAAGGACTGATTGCGGCTGGTCAGATCCTTGTGCCGCCCCCACGTTGCGTAAAAGTTCCGGAGAGTAGCGGGCAAACGACAACCAAGTTGTATCTCTGCAGCCTGAATGATGGTTTCCTTATACCCGTCGCCAGGTTGCCAGGGATGGTACAGTGTACGAATATGAGGGGACTGTTCTGACCAATCAAGTTCCATAAAAGTTCCTTCATCACTTTTCTGATCGTAGGACAGATCCTATTCATACAAGACATGCCCTAAAGAGAGAACCTGGAGAGTATTTTTGAACTCCTCCTCAAGCCATTGAGAAACTAACTCTGCCGCTTGTTTTCCTCTAAAATTCTGAGAAGGAATATTCTTTTTAGACATACCAGTAATCGATATATGTGTGCGTGTATTTGTTATTTTCCGTGAAAGCACCGTTACGATTGTTGGACTTGTATCTAAAAGCCCTACTCCTATAAGAGCTTTCACTTCACCAATAATAGCATCATCAATAGAATAATTGTCTTCTACTAACGCTTTTTACCGTGGAGAGATAGAAAGATGGGTAATGTAAAAAGGCATATTTCGTGTAAGCACTATTATGTTTGTGGTCATGTTGGGCTCAAGCCGAAGAAGTATGCGCGCTTTGCATCTTCTACGTGGAACTTCTGAATAGTTATATAAACTATATGATTTATTTGTATTTAACTGATTTTTCTCGGATATTCACTATTAATTCATCCAGATACTCAAAAGCGCTATCAAGTATCAATATTGTCAAATCATCATCACGCATATACGAAAGAATAGCATTACTATAGCTACTTTGCTGAGCTATGCCTAATACATCTTTCCAATAAATAGCCTGCACATTCTTTCTTCTCAACTTTTTCTCTGCATAGATGAGACCGTTTTCACACAAAACCAAACGTTTGTATTTGAGTTGCGGAATATACAATAGCCAGAAAAAAGCAGATACGAGTAAAGCAGGCACAAAAGTCGCAATAGTTTCAACCATACCTGTTGATATTTGGCTATATAGACTCTCATATCCCTGAGAATTTATATACATTGCATACCATGCTTTAACAAATATTATCATGAAAAATATGATTGCAATAACGGCAAAGAAAACAACAACATAAGTCATTCGAACATAAAACTGAATCCATTTCTTACTGATACCGTAAACTGCAAAAGGATTCCCAAGGTGGGAAGTGGCAATAACCTGTTCATCTTCTCTCCTTAAGATTATCCGATTTTCTTGCCCCATAGCCTTACTCCTTATTTCCCTCAACAAAGAAATGTATTTTATTTTCCGTTATTTCTTTTTCCTTTTTTTCCAGAAAGTCGATAGTATGGGTCAGGTCTACATACTCAGCATATTCTTTCCCTATAGGAGACCGGAGTACCTTTAACGGTTCTAGCACCAATTCAGGAGGGGCTTTTTTCAGAGCAGAAATAAACAACTCATCCAGGTATTTTTGGACTGCCGCTAAAATCAGCGGTGCTTCTTCCGGTATAGATGCATATTTTTGCAGTAAAAACAGTGATGCTTCTCGTACTTCATAATCTTCAGAGAGTAAATATTTTCTCGCAATTGCTATTCCCTGATGAATTTCTTCAGGAGTACGGAGCAAATAACGAGCCATAGTGAGTGCCTGGTAGTAACCCTTTTCGGCAAACTCCAGAATCTGTGGAAGAACTTTATAAGTATCCTTCGTCCAAAGCGCAAAAAGAGCTTCTTCTCTCAACCCTTCTTCTTTTAATGCAACACGTATTATCATGAGAGAAAGTATCGTGTCTCTTAGCTTTAATGAGCGAAGAAGTCGAAGTGCTCCCAAACGAACGTCATAGTTATCATCTTTTAATAACTCCCCAGCAATTTTTCGACATCCATCGATATCACTCATTGCCACTGTAGTAAAGCGAGCATGCAGTTCGGGAAATTTGGCTGGCCAAGCCTTTTGAGATAAGTACGATTTGGCTTCCAATAATGAGCTTTTATACCATGTTAGCTCCTGGCTAATTTCATTGTCATTCATTTTTAGCTCCATAACATCTAAATAGCTATTCAAAGCTTTTTCGCCTGATAAAGATGATCTTTGACTTTCCAAACTGTCACATGTTATGGAGGTTTGGGAAGCATTTTTTAGCAAAGCTTGTATATAGATTATTTGTATCTTTACACCCATTGAGAATATCACAGATGATGAGGCCAATATGACTCACTATTTTATCTAAAGCAACGCCTGTCGTAGGCTAATCCAAGCAACGTTGATCAGGAGTAGGTGATACCCCTGATCTTTTAGATTCTACAATAGAAAAGAATGCTAGCCTTTGACAACCACAATGGGCTTCAAACGCGCGACGAGGCTGGCTAACCCGGCGTTATGCACGACGTTGACGACCTGCTGGGCATCCTTGTAGGCTTGCGGCGCCTCTTCGGAGAGCAAGTTTTTGCTGTGTACACGTACGGTGACGCCTTTGCTTTCGAGCTGCTGGATCAGTTCCCGGGCACCCACGGCCTTTTTGGCAGCGGTACGGCTCATGCGACGTCCGGCACCGTGGCAGCAGGAGCCGAAGCTCTGTTGCATGGAATTGGGACCACCAACGAGCATAAAGGAATAGCGGCCCATGTCGCCGGGAATCAAGACGGGCTGGCCAACACTGCGATACTTTTCAGGAATGGCAGGATGTCCGGCCGGAAAGGCTCGGGTGGCTCCTTTGCGGTGGACACAGACTTTCCTGAGCTGGCCGTCGATCTCGTATTCCTCGATCTTGGCGATGTTATGGCAGACATCGTAGACGAGCGGCATATCTCTTGCCTTCGCCTTACGGCCAAAGACCGTCTTGAAGGCCTGACGCACCCCCTCCATCAACAACTGACGATTGGCCCAGGCAAAGTTCGCGCCACACGCCATGGCCCCCAGGTAGTCCTGTCCCTCCTTTGACTGGATCGGCAGACACGCAAGCTGGCAATCAACCAGGTTGTAGCCATAATCCTGCTGCTTTGATTCAGCTAGCTTGATATATTCTTCTGCGATTTGATGTCCGACAGGACAAGAATGCCGAAGACGTATTGTTCGCAAAGGGCCTCCTTACATGGCTCTGGTTTCTTGTCATCTCTTCATGCATGATGGGAACGAGAGATAGGTGGTAAATAGCATGAAAGTTCGCCCCTTGCAATCGAACCTGCCTCGAGCCACGATCCGTTTCTCTGCAGGCTACCGATAGTAGGCCAGCAGTCTCATTGCTTCTGGATAGAGTTCGTCAAATATTTGATCGATGGTCTCCTGTGGGACAACAGATTCAAGCTCAGCACTGAGAGATTCATCATTATCCCATCTGGGATCCTGTTCCAGCTTGTCGCGTTGCTCGACAAGAAGGGAACTCGCGTATCATCTGCTGAAGTGTTTTGCTTTAAAACACTTATACATAATCAGATTTTTCGAGTATATAGCGAGCGATTCTTAGGTGTTTTTTTTAACACAATATGTCATTAATTAGCATCTATAATACATGATAATGCAAAATAAGATATTTGCTTGACAAAATACATGTAGATATTTGATAATTGTTTTGGGTTAATGTAGCGCCTTAGCTCAAAGCGATTCGAACAACATAACATTACAACATAGCAGAAACGTTATGGCATTGATATTGGTTGTTAAACGTAAGATACAACAGGTTTACAGCAGGGAGGTTCCTCTTCTATGACCCAAAATGTAGTATATAAAATTTTAATCGCAGAAAGCAGGGAGGTTATACGTCTTGGCCTGCGCTCAGTCTTTGAGCAAGATAGCAGGATTACAGATATCTATGAAGCGGCAAACTTTGAAGAGCTGAAGTCACATATGCTATCGTATACCATCAATTTCGCGATTATTCATCAATCATTTCTCGCAGAGAGTAAGCAACTCCCGCTGTCAGGAAAATTCATCCTCTTGACGAATACACCAGACATCACGACGCTGTTAGAGGCATACAGGCGACAGGCACGGGGGTATGTCTCAGAAAATGTCACAGCTGATCTGTTACGCATTGCCCTTCAAGCTCAGAAAGGCGCATTTTTACTCGATCCACTTTTTGTACCCTGGATGCTGGAATATCTTTCAAACAACATGCAATGCGTGGATGCGCTTAACGCACTATCACCAAGAGAACGAGAAATATTCCAACTCCTACAAGAAGGATGTGATCGGCGTAACATTGCGAAACAACTGCACATTTCCGAGGCGACGCTCAAAACACACGTCAAAAATATCGCCCGCAAGCATGAAAAAAATGGGGCGATCAAAGCCGGCGCGGAAAAAAGTGCTGGCATGAAGAATAGAATATCCTCCTCTATTATCCCAGTCTAATCCAAGAAGGAAACGATAGCAGGTAAATACCAAAGCCTGTATTTACCCGACCAAAGGACGACATAGTATGCAGAACCAGCAAAATAAGCTTCTTCAATTTTCTCAGATTCGGCGTCAATACAAGCAGCCCCACAATCTCTATGACATGCTGCGATCACAGGATCAAATCTTTTTTGACCGCAGCATTCAGAGCTGGCTGGTAACAGCCTACGGCCCGAGTGTGGCAATCCTGGACGACAGTCGCTTTAGCGCGGAATTAGGGGCGAACGCCGTGGCAACGCCACCATCGGTGAGCAAGCAAATTTTGTTTCTGGATGGCGAGCTACACCAGCAGGCCCAGGATGTAATCTTGCATCAACTAGCATACCTGGTCAGAGACATTCCGAATAAGATCAGAGACTTCGCGCACATAACACTCTCGCAGGCTCATCAGAAGGGGGAGATAGACATTGTCAAAGACTTTGCTTCTCCCATATCACTGTTTTCTATTTCACATGTTCTGGGCATTTCCACCACCAGGATGGAAGAGCTACACGAGATTGAGCGCTGGTCAGATACGTTCAGCGATATTACCAGTGGCTATTTCGGGGGTGATAAGGCGGATATCCAGCGCCTGGAAGACTACTTCCGTCGTTTAATTGCCTACAAAAGATATAACAGGGGGAATGACTTATTAAGCGCGTTTCTACAGGCCGAAGGAGTGTATCAAACTGAAGATGACCTGATAGCAAATTGTATCATGGTCTTTGCTGCGGGAAGGGCCACCACAAAAAAATTGCTGGGCAATGGCATACCACTCCTCGTTGAACACTGGTCTACTATTCAACCATTATTCCAGAAGCAGCCAAGATCGCTGGTAAAACAGGTATCGGAAGAACTCCTGCGCTACATCACACCAACGCGCTACCTGGTAAGGCAAGCACGCGAGGATGTCGACCTTTCGGGACAATTTCCGGGCGCGCATCACATTAAACAGGGGGAAAAGATATTTCTTTTCCTGGAGGCCGCCAACCGCGACGGCGGCCATTTTCCACAGCCAGATCAGTTCCAACCCCAACGCCGTCCCAATAAACATATTGCCTTTGGTTATGGCACACATCAATGTCCAGGAGCGACGCTTGCACGCATGGAGATCCAGATCGCGCTCGAAACTTTTCTCACCATGATCTCGCTAAGGCCAGAGATGAGCGAGACGATGCCACCCATATGGAACCCGAATCCCAATCTTGGTGGCTATTCTTCCTGTCCTTTTCGATTACGCTGATCGGTTCCCACGATGCCGTGATCAGGGGATCGCGTTTTTATCACGCAGTTCCAGGGGGCCCGCAGCTTGTTGCAGCGGTAGAGCAATAGCGATCTCACAGCCACCAGTGCTACGATTCTGAAGCGTAATGCTCCCCCCTTGTTTCTCTATCAACAATTTGCAAGCATGCAGGCCCAGACCTGCGGCCTGGCGTACCCTATCGCCGAGCTGCTGGCTTCCCTGATAAAACTTTTCAAAGACATGAGGGAGATCCTGTGGCGCTATGCCGCAACCAGTATCAGATACAACCAGCGAAAGTATGTGTGCATTGTTTGTACAGCTTAGTTGAACAATACCATGAACCGGTGTATAACGTAGAGCGTTCTCAATCAGATTGTCCAATACTTGTTCGATGCGGTGCAGATCAATACAAACCTGTTCCTTTTTACCTATCGGGGAGGTGTACGAATACTCGAAGCGCACTTCATGCGCAGATGCCTGCAAGCGATAGATCTGTACCTTCCTCTCCAGTTCGTCTTCTAGCCAGACGTATTCAGGCTGAATCACGAAACCAACCTGCTCCAGAGAAACCACGAGCAGCATATCATTGAGCAATCGCGTCATCCGCTGGCTATTTGATTCCAGCACTGGCAGGTAGCGATTCAAGCGCTCATTACGTTTCTGACCCGCTTCAACACGCATCAAGCCTTCAATGTGTCCTTGAATAATGGTAATTGGTGTGCGCAAATCGTGCGAAAGAACCGCCATCATGGTATGCATCTCTTCCTGCTTCCTCCACTCTCTCTCCAGCGATTCCTGCAGTTCGAGGCGCAGTTGGTTGAAGGCTACGCAAAGATCACCTAGCTCATTGCGCCCTTGATAATCGATAGAAAAGTTAAGATCTTGTTGACGAATTTTTTCTACCGCCTGCATCAATTCACTCACTGGCTGATGAATTTTCCGTCTGAGTAAATTGGCAAAAAAGAGAATAGCCCCACCCAGAACAATAAACGGCAGGACAACCAGTAGCGCGACACAGACAATCTGAAAAGGGCGATTGTGGGCAAAGATAGAAGACCCCTGCACACTCAGAGCTACCAGGTACGCACAGGCTACTTCCAGGATGCAGGTAAGAACGATCGTTGTCAGTAACGTGCCAAGAAAATACCAGGCAAACAGGTGCGCGAAAACAAAACGCGTACGGCGTCCAGCGGGCCTGGTCAGAGTGATGCGCTGCGTTCCCATTTATATCCTACTCCCCATACGGTAACAATGTATTCAGTAGGTGGATCATACTGTGTAAACTTTCTGCGAATGCGTCTAATATGTTCAGTAACTGTCTCATTACTCCCCAGCGAATCCATCCCCCAGATGCGATCATAAATGATATCACGCGAAAATACCTGCTGCGGATGCAGCGCCAGCATCTGTACAATTTCAAATTCTTTGCGGGTCAGCGATAAACTTTGATTCTTGTAGCGTACCTCGTATGCGCGCAGGTCGATCGTAAGTTCACCATAGCGCAGCTGCATAGCATGGTCTGACTGCTTGACACGATGGTGGCGGCGTAGATGCGCTTCCACCCGTGCGATCAGCTCCCTGATACTGAAAGGCTTCATCACATAATCGTCAGCGCCAACCCGAAAACCCTGAATTTTATCCGTGTCACTCTGTTTGGCGCTGAGGAAGAGAATGGGGATATCCCATTCTTCCCGCAGGCGGGTACAAACGGAGAATCCATCGTGACCAGGTAACATAATATCTAGAATTACAAGATCGATCTTCTTCTGCTGAGCGATCTGCAGAGCTTGCTTTCCATTAAACGCCGAATGGACGCTATAGCCTTCGTCTTCGAGCGCATCTCGAATAAACTGGACTATGTCATTTTCATCATCAACAATCAAAATAGACCCTTTTGCTTCTTCATTAAGCGATGACACCTTTAAATGCTCTGCCCCCTTTTTTCTTTTCTGCACGAAGCAGTGTGCTTTTCTGTCACAGATCATACACCATAATAATAAATATTTCCATGTTTATATTTTGTTGAGAACTTTATTCTAAGATAGAAGCAGATATGAATGCAGTGAGAAAAATTCCTCTGCAACATATTGCGTTGCTGACATTCCTCTTTTGCAGTAATGTCATGCGCGCCCAACATTTTGTATCACGGAGGGCACATGTCTTTTGATCAACTTGCATACGAATGCCGCCTCCACTGGAAGTCTCTGTTTCTAGCACCAGCTGCCTTGATGTTGGCTTGCATACTTTTCGCACTCCTCCAATTGAACTTCAAGGAGAATGTTGGCCGGACCTACCTTGGCTTCGCGGAGATTTTTATTCCTCTGGCGGCCGGCGTCATTTCGGGTTCGCTGATTGTAAGGGAACCCGCCCTGGAGCTTCAGTTAACGGTGGCACAAACATATCGAAAAACAACCTTTCAGCGCGTCTTCTTATTAACACTGATCTATGCCTTTTTCTGCTGCTTACTGATTAGCGGTATGGCTTTGCTGCATTTCTGGTTTTTACCATCATACTTGCTGACCTCACCAGTTATCTGGCAATGGCTGCTGGCCCAGTTCATCTGGTTCGCTCCGCTCGTCTGGTTTGTCGCGGTAGGAGTATGTCTCTCGGCGCTGACACTCAATAGCGTGGTAAATGGCGCGATTCTCGCCGCATTCTGGCTTATCGAGCTACTCTACTGGGGTCCCTTCCACGACAACGTCTGGCTGCGCTCCATCTACATCTTTCCTACCACTATGTGGATCTATCAAGGGGACAGCGTTCATCTACCAGCCTGGTATCTGAATGATTTCTGGCTGCTACCTCATGTTGAACAAGTGATAATGGCAGTCATCCTGTTCGGGCTATCATGGTTCCTCTTGCGCAATACAGAGCATCTCTTGAAAGGAGCAACTACCGAATGAAGGCTTTCCAGACGTCTCGCAGTGCTCAATTCCTGGGCATCTTCAAATATGAGTTTTGGATGCAGGTCCGTCGACCATCTCTCTGGATTTTCTTTGGTCTGATCACGGTCTATTCCTACTTTGTTGTGGCCGGGGGGTCCCATTTATATCCGGCCCTCAAACAAGAGCTTGCAACGCACTCAATGCTATTCACCATCGCGGATATCGTAGGCAATGGTGAATTATTGCTGCCTCTGTGCGTTGGTTGCCTGCTAGCTGATCGCCTGGTGCGCGATCGGCGTGTTAAAGTTACTGAACTTTTTAATACCATGGATGTCTCCTTGAATATGCGTCTGTGGGGAAAGTACTTTGGGACACTAACCGCAACCATTGTTCCGCTCATCCTGGCTATGGGCATCTTCATTGCCTACATCTATGCGGCCACCCAGAGCCTGCTGGTCATCCCGCTGTTTGTGTTTGCGTTCTTGATCATTGCGCTTCCCGGACTGCTATTTGTGGCGGCATTTTCGCTGGCCTGCCCCGTGTTCATGCCCGTTCCACTCTACCAGTTCCTTTTTGCTGGCTACTGGTTATGGGGCAATCTCTTTCTCAAGCAGAAAGTTTTACCCACGCCCAGTCGCTCGATCCTGACTCCTTCGGGTGCGGTGATCGCCAATGGCTTCTTCGGCACGAATACAGAACTTTTAGGGATCACCCCGGCCTATGCATCTGTGGCCAGTATGATCATTCTCATAGTTATTACCGCAATTGTCATGATCGCATTGAGCCGTTTCCTGAAATGGCAGCAATTTCATTAAACAATATCTATACACAGGAAGAAGAGAAATAGAAGGAGATAGAAGGTAATGGAGATCAGTAGCGAGAATATTACAAAAACCTATCGTGGAGATGTGCAGGCTCTCAGAGGCATTAATCTCACCATACCTCATGGCATGTTTGGCCTGTTAGGACCCAATGGTGCGGGCAAGACGACGTTTATGCGCATCCTGGCAGGTATCCTGCAACCAAGCAGTGGAAATCTGCACGTCGGCAATATCGATGCGACGACAGAACAGGGTCGTCTGCACTTAAAGAGCATCCTGGGCTACCTGCCTCAGGATCTCGGCATGTACCCCGATCTATCGGCGCGCGATTTCCTCGATTATGTGGGCATCCTGAAAGGTCTGACTGATCGCAAGGCACGTTTACAGCGTGTCGATACCTTGCTGGAAGTGGTGGCGCTCAGTAGTGTTGCCAAACGAAAAATTAAAACCTTCTCCGGCGGTATGAAACGCCGTGTGGGCATCGCGCAGGCATTGCTCAATGATCCGCAATTGCTGATCGTCGACGAACCTACCGCCGGCCTCGATCCGGAGGAGCGCATCCGTTTCCGCAACCTGCTCTCAGAGTTCAGCAGCAATCGTACCGTCTTGCTCTCTACCCACATCGTAGAAGATATAGCGCAGACCGCGCAGAATCTGGCTATCATCCGTAGTGGACAGGTCATATTCCAGGGCACCATTCCACAAATGCTCAAGGATACGCGCGGCAAAGTCTGGGTCGTCATGACCAATGGACCCAAGCCTGAGGGCAACGCCACCATTGTTTCGATGGTTCATACGGAGCAGGGGGTGCAGTATCGGATTATTGGGAATGTGCAAGGCCTACCAGGGGTCGTCTCGGCCTTTCCTGCTGAGCCAACGCTTGAAGATGCCTATATCTGGTTTATGCATATGAACGAACAAAGCCACTCCCCCACGTTCTCCTAAGGATAGTGAATGCTCTTAAAGCAATGTAAAGCATCCGTCGTACGAGGCTCGCACGACGGACGCTTTACCTCACCGCATCTCCTTGTTCGCCATGCGATGGGCCAACCGGTTCTGCCTTTGCCTCTGCTGAACGTCTCTGATCCTGTCATGTGCCGCCCGTTTTTGCTCTTCGTGACCCGCCGGCTCCGGTATGCTATCTTCCCATTTCTCTCCACTTAAAAATTCTGCCAGGGTGGCCACGGTTGGATGTGCAAAAAACATATCCAGTACACTCACATCATCACGATTGAGGCGTTTACACAGCCGATAATGCGCTTCGACCATCAATTGCGATGTGCCACCTAAATCAAAGAAATTATCCTGAATGCCCACCTGCTTGACGGGTAACACCTCCAGCCAAACGGAGGCGATGGCACGCTCCATAGCTGATACGGGTGAGACAAAAGTAGCCTCCGAGGAGGGTGCTGTCGCCGCGATTATCTGTTGCCAGTCGATGTCACCATCATGTGTTTTCGGCAACAGGCTCTGCTTGAGTTCCCGTAATTGCCGGGCAATCGCACTTTCAAGATGATTAAGATGCCAGAGATCGACGTACTCCAGACTCCCCTGCAAAAATTGCTGCCGACATAGCTGGCGTTGAATTTTTCCGCTGGATGTCTTGGGAATCATGCCGGCTTTCAGCAATGCGATCGCGGCAACCTCAACGTCGTGCTCCTCGATGACAGCGCGGCGTATGGCTATCATGATTTCGCTGAAGTCATTATTACGGAACTGGCGGCTTACCTCGCTCACTACCACCAGTTGTTCTCGGTCGTCGTCGATGAGAGAGAAAGCGGCTCCACCATCTGCCACAAGGGCTTCATGGCAGGCGGCAACCGTTTGTTCTATATCCTGTGGATAGTGGTTTACACCGCGAATAATGATGACGTCTTTCAAGCGTCCCGTAATAAAAAGTTCTCCTTTATGCTGAAATCCCAGATCACCGGTACGCAAGAAGGGTCCTTCGCCCGTGTCGGATGTATACGCCTGGAAGGTCTGCTTCGTTTGCTCGGGACGTTGCCAGTAGCCTTTTGCTATTCCAGGGCCTCGGACCCATATTTCGCCGACCTCATCAGTGGCACTCGCGACCAGCGTCACCGGGTCAACAATTTTCAGCTGATGCCCATCGGCGATCCAGCCACAACCAGCAAGCGCGCGCGCATGGGGAGCATCATCCGGCGCCAGACAAGCCCGCCCCTGGCCGAGCGCGCTACCATCAAAAGTACGAATCATGATAGCGTCACCGGTGGCATTACTACTCACCATTAATGTCGCTTCAGCCAGACCATAACCCGGACGCAGGGTCGTGCGCTGGAAGCCATTAGCCTGAAATTTCTCCATAAATTGCACAATCGTGCTGCGCAAGATAGGTTCCGCACCATTGGTGGCGATACGCCAGCTACTCAGATCCAGTGATTGTTGATCTGCCGCAGAGATGGTACGGACGCAAAGGTCGTAAGCAAAATTTGGCGCACTGCTAATCGTGCCCCGAAAGTTGGTAATAGCTTTCAGCCAGCGCAAGGGATGCTGTAGAAACGAGGCAGGCGTGAAAAGGACCGTCAAAAAGCCCATATAAATACTACCCAACAGGCCGTTGATCAATCCCATGTCATGATAGGGAGGGAGCCAGCTGACCATACAATCATCTTCATACCAGACTAAGCGAGTCCGCTGACAGTCAAGATTATACATCAGGTTCGCATGGCTGACCATCACACCCTTGGGGGTACCTGTGGAACCTGAAGTGTATTGTAGAAAGGCCAGCGTCTCTCCGTCGATAGCGGGTAACACCCATCCTGCTTCATCATAGGGTGCCGATCCGGTAAAGAAGAACCACTGCAATTGTTGCAGTGCAGCCACCGAAGAAAATTTACGCATGATCATGGTATGCAGTGAGGAGGATGTCAGGGCAGCCACAGCCTGAGCATCCTGCAAAATTGCCTCTATGCGTCTGGCGTTACGATTCTGCTTTGGTGGATACGCCGGCACGGCAATCACCTGAGCATATAAACAGCCAAAGAAAGCCGTGATATATTCCAGGCCGGGAGCAAACAGGAGCAAGACGCGCTCACCCTGTAAATAGCGACTTTGCAAGACCGCCGCAATCTTACGTGCCTGTCGGTCAAGTTCAGCAAAGGTCAGGGTGGAGACGTCTGTTTCTCCATCCTGTAAGAAGGTGTACACGCAGCGATCCGGTTGGGTAGCGGCACGCCAACGTAACATATCTACCAGATTGCTAAATTCCTGCTTCATCTTCAAAAGAGATCTCCTTTATGCTTACACGATCTTGCTCTGAATCACCCCGGCAATCTGTTGTACCGTGGGCGCCATAAATATATCCAGGACGAGTAGATTCACGTTATAGCTGGCGCGCACATGAGCAATAAACTGCACAACCGATAGTGAATGTCCCCCCATAATAAAAAAGTCATCATGCAATCCCACACGTTCCAGCCCCAGTATCTGCCGCCACGTTTCACACAACGCGCGCTCTAACTCGCTCATGGCTTCTTCGGCGGGAAGCATCTCATGCTGTGGCTGCGCGGGCAGGGGCAAGCGCTCATAATAGATCTTGCCGTTGGTGGTCAGTGGCAACTCCGGCATAGATACATATTGAACAGGGACCATGTACGGAGGAACCTTCTGCTTGAGGTAGGCCTGTACTCTCTCTTGCTCGACCATCGCTTCCTGCTGCCACACAATATATGCATAGAGCAAGGGGTTCGCGCTGCCTTTGTGGTGGAGAACAACGGCGCACGCTTCGATCCCCGGATATGTAGAGAGCGCAGCTTCAACTTCACCAAGTTCAAAGCGATAGCCGCGCAGCTTGACCTGTCGATCGGCTCGATCGATGAACTTTAACATACCGTTCTGCAGATAACAGGCCAGGTCGCCGGTTCTATAAAGGCGAGATCCAGGTTCAGAGCTGAAAGGATCGGGACAAAATGAGGCAGCGGTCAAGGCGGGGAGGTGATGGTACCCGCGAGCGAGATTGTTGCCCCCAATATATAGCTCCCCAGCTTCGCCGACAGGCATAGCCTGCAGCCGCTGATCCAGGATGTAGACCTGGCTGTGGGAGATCGGCCAGCCGATCGGGGGCTGCGCGTCCGGCCGCTCCTGGGCGTCGAGGAAGCAAGAGGTGGCAACCACGGTATTCTCAGTGGGGCCGTAATTGTTAACCACGACAAAGGGTAGCTCACGTTCTGGATAATGATGAAGCCGGTCTCCACCGGTTAGCAGGTAACGCAAAGGGAGCGCAGCCGGCCATGGCAGGAAGAGCATACGCTCGGCCAACGGGGTTGGTAAAAAGGCAATGGTCACGCCACGCTCGATGAACCAATCCTGTATCTGGTGCAGACTATGCTCGGATGCCGGCGGCAGACAGAGACGCGCGCCAGCCGCCAGGTACGGCCATATCCCCCACACCGATGCATCAAAGGCAAATGAGGCAAAGAGGGTCGCGTTATCACTCTCCGTCACCTGGAAGTGCGTAAGATGCCAGTTAATCAGATTCTTCAGGCTGCTGTGAGCGATCTGCACCCCCTTCGGCTGGCCCGTCGAACCGGATGTATAGATCATATATGCATTATTCAGTTCAGATCCCCGCCAGGGAGGATCGTCTGCAGACTCGCTCGCCAGCACAGACCAGTGCGCATTCAGCAAGAGCATATGCGCCACACCATACCCCTCATCAATGATAGATGCCTTGTCGGTCAAAAGCACATCAAGCTGGGCATCCTGCAGCATAAAACGCAAACGCTCTGGCGGGGACTGAGGATCGAGCGGCACATAAGCGCCACCCGCCTTCAAGATCCCCAGACAAGCAATGACGGATGTAAGGGAGTTTGTCAAGCAGAGGCCAACAAGAGTATCCAGGCCTACGCCTCGTTTTTGCAGATAGTGAGCAAGTCTGTTCGCGCGCGTATTCAATTCGGCATAAGAAAGAGCACACGTGTCACATTCAATCGCGATCGCATCGGGCGTTCTGGCAGATTGCCACTCAATGCGTTGCTGAATGGGAAGCTCTGAACAATGTACATTCTCCAGGTTCATCGAGAGCCGAGAGGTGCCTTGCTGTCCCGCGACAAGGCTTTGCTCCGATGTATTCAAGTTGGAGCGTTGTCCGACATCCATATTTGTCACTGTGCACCTCTTGCAGCTGAGCTATCAACACGAACATGAAAAGAAGCCAGGCCGCGTACATTCACATTTTCTCTCCAGGTGGGAAGCTGTAAATCCATACGCAAAAGCGGAAAACGCTGCGCCACCGTTTGAATCGCGACCTGGCCCTCAACGCGCGCGAGTGCCGCTCCCAGACAGAAGTGGGCGGCGTACCCAAAGGCAAGGTGCTTATTATCATGACGACTGATATCAAAATGGTCAGGATCAGGGAAACGCGCCGGATCACGATTGGCCGCTCCCATGATCAGAATGACGACCTGCCTCTGCCGAATCAACTGTCCACCAATCTCCAGGTCAGTCAACGCTTTGCGCGAGGTGTACTGAGCTGGACTTTCATAGCGCAACATCTCCTCAATGGCACTGGCGACAATCGTCGGATCAGTCAGAAACCTATCCTTCTGCTCTGGAAAACGGAGCAGCGTATAGATGCCATTGGCGATTAAATTGGTCGTCGTTTCATGGCCCGCCGCCAGGAGCAGAATACAGTTTTTGATCAATTCCGCCTGCGAGATCTGATTGTCGGTCTCCTGAGCAGCGATTAAAGCACTGATAAGATCGTCCCGAGGCTCTTGCCGCCGCCGCAGGATAATGGCATCAAAATAGGCGCCCATTTCAGAGACGCTCTGTAGTACGGACGCGAGGTTGTCTGGAATCGATTGAAAACTGCCTAATACCGATGCGTAATCATCAGACCACTTCTTTAGCTGCTCGCGATCCTCAACAGGCACACCCAGTAGTTCCGCAATAATGGTGATCGGCAATGGATAGGCCAGGTCACGCACAACATCCATGCTCCCCCGACTCTCGACAGTGTCTAACAGCTGATCGACGATACGCTGTATATATGAACGCATCTCTTCCGCTCGTCTGGCGGTGAATGCTCTGTTCATTAATGCGCGCAGACGCGTGTGATCAGAATGATCGATAAACAAGAGCTGACGCTCCAGCACGGCATAGATAGGGATCATGTCTTGCAGTCCCAGAGAAGCCAGAGCCTCGCTCGGAAGCAAGCGCTCAGTCGATAGGCGAGGATCGCGCAGTGCTGCGGCAACCTCTGTATAGCTCGTACAGACCCAGGCTTTCACATATGGGTCCCAATGGATGGGGGCCTCGGTCTGTAAACGGTGGTAAAAAGGATAAGGATCGGCCAGAATATCGGGATGCATCAAATTGAATAGGCTCAAAGATGAATTCATCTGACATACAACCTCTCACGTATAATGAATCTTCCTCCCTCTTCCCCGAGTGTATCTTTTCTTTTGTACTGGAGAAGGCGGTAGCGTATGCTTGATTTTATTTCTGTCAACCTGCACCTTGCGCAGCTGACCCAGTATGTTCAGTAATACAAAAACACGCTGACTAGGCTGCATGGGGCCAGCGAAAACCATTTCCAGATTATGCAGCGGCCCGTTTTTCATCTGCACCGTTTCACCAATAGAGAAGTCGTGAAAGGGTGAATAGCCACTGCGATTCAATTCATCTATATGTTCATGAATAGTATCAATAATAGCCACCGGGATCGGCTCGGGACTCTCACCAAAGGTAATGATGCGCCTCACTCCGTAGCTGGTATTAATACTACTCAGCGGCGTATGGTACAGGTTCACCTGGAGAAAAAAGTAGCCCGGAAAAAAAGGCACAACCCTGACATGCTTCTTGTCTGTGCACAACGTAATTTCGGGCACATAGCCAGAGAGTCCGAAGCGCTCCTTAAGCAGATACAAAACGGAACACTCCATAAACGGTTTACAGTGCACAACATACCAGGGTTCTGAACTATACGAACTGCTAAAAGTTGATACCATAGAATGCAACTCCTGCAAGCTCTAGTGTCACCACCAACTCGCTCACTACCAGCAAAGTTTATGAAAACTTTATATGTCTGGCAAAAAAATTCCCCTGTTTTCAGACAGACGGCCGCCTGCTCGCAGCACGACTCGTTCCGCCACAATCTGGGAGGCATCAAAGATCGGCAAGAGGCTCCGCTGCCTGGATGCGGATGCCAGCAAAGAAAGCTCTGTACAGCCCAACAGGATAGCCTGTATGTCATTGTCGCGCACAAAAGACTGTATTAAACTATCCATCGCCATTACACATCTTCCGTTACTATGACCCGCTTTCAGGCCACTCTCTCCATAAATAATGGTCATAAGCTGTTCTTGCGACGTGAGGTCCGGGATGATGACCTGTACGTTATGAGCGAGAAAAGAATGCTGATATAAATTACTCTTGATTGTCCCTGTTGTGGCCAGCAAGCCAACGCGTTGTAAATGTGGTGATGCCTTCGTCACGCCAGACGTCGCCTCATCTATCCAGTTAATGATCGGTATTGAAACCGCTAGCACCAACTCTTCCATAAAGGCATGAGCCGTATTACAGGCTATCACCAGCAGATCCGCACCAGCATGTTCGAGGCGCCGGGCCATCGATAACAGAGCTGGTGTGGGATCTTCACCGTTGCCTAAGAGAAACGCTGTGCGATCAGGAGTATGAGAGTAGCTATCGATCAGCACATGCAAGTGCTCTTGATCACAACAGGCAGCGGTAGATGTAATGATGCGCTGATAAAAATCAGCCGTCGCAGCCGGACCCATACCCCCAAGAATGCCAATTGTTTTGGTCGTATGTACTCTCGCCTCTAGCATGTTCATCTCCATAACACGCGCTCGTAAAGAGCGACAGGGATACCCAAAGATCTTCTCATCAGCCATCGCCAGGCTTTAGCGTTCCAGCGTGGTACCAATCGCCATCTCACGGGCCAAACTATAGACTTGCGAGGCGATGACAATGTCCTGGATGGCAAGTCCAAACGGATTCACCAGGATGATATCCTTTTCGCTCCGCCTCACTTCTTTACTGCCTAACACCAGCTCACCAATCTGCGCATCAATTTTGCGGCTACCAGGGGGGACGTCTGTTTCATCAGGGCCACAAACCTCCCCGACGCGATACATTTTGCCAAGGAGCCGCTGCTGGTCATTTTTGACCAGTTGCCAGTCATCCACGACAACCGCATGCGCCTGCTGCACCACTTCTGGCAGCGCGTCATCCAGGGAGACATTCACCAGGACTGCGCCCGGTGCCAGCCAAGAAAAACGAATATAGCCAACCGTGGTGGTGGTCGCGGGAATAATAATCTGTGTTTCACGGATCGCTTCTTCGGCCGATGACACAGACTGTAGCGTCACATGATGGGTCGTCAGAAACGATCCGAGCGTCTCCTGTAAAGCTCGTGCTCGCTCGGAGTCCGTATCATACAACTTTATCGTCTTCAACGAAGGCGTCCTCGCGACCAGCAACTGTATATGTGCCTGCGCCAGTACACCTGAACCGATGACAGAGATCACTTCAACCTGTTGAGCAGAGAGCAGATCGATCGCCAGCGCGGAGACACTGGCGGTGCGCAGACTAGAGATATACGCACCCTCCATAATACAGCAGGGGCGTACAGTGATTGGATCATATAATACGGTCAGACCGCTAGCGCGTGGGAAACCACGAGTCGGATTAGAGATATTGCCGTTGATGATTTTGGTCCCCGCCATCTCAAATGCTCCCCCGATATAGGCAGGCATATTAAGGCTGCGTACAGACTCTCCCAGCGGGTTTTTCCAGGCCATATACGCTTCATCGGGAAGCTGCGTCTGTCCACTGGCATGCAGGGCAAAGACGCTGCGGATCGCCTCCACACTATCAATCCTTTGACAGATGGTCTCGACTTCACGGCGATTCAGATAGAGTAGCGGTACGTCATGAACAACCATAGGTCCATCCTCTCTTTAATCATGAAACTGACGGGTATACAGGCGGGCATACAGACCTTTCTGCTGCAGCAAGTCCGCGTGTATCCCTTGCTCGACAATCCTCCCTTGATTGAGAATCAGGATCGCATCGGCATGCTCTATGGTTGTGAGACGATGAGCAATGACCAGCGTTGTACGACCTTGCATCAATCTATTGAGAGCCTCTTGCACCAACACTTCAGATTCATTATCAAGTGAAGAGGTTGCTTCGTCCAAAATCAAAATGCGAGGATTGCGCAGAACAGCGCGCGCGATGGCGATGCGCTGTCGCTGTCCAGCTGATAGTTTCATACCCCGCTCGCCAACGATAGTCTCGTATCTCTGCGGTAGTTTTTCGATAAATTCGCTGGCATTAGCATCCGCCGCCGCCGCCGCAATCTCTTGCTCGGTCGCCTCTAAACGCCCATACACAATGTTGTCGCGAATGGTGCCTCCAAATAGCACCGGCTCCTGTGGTACAATCGCGATCTGCTCGCGCAACGATTGAATCCGTATTGACGCCAGGTCGTGGCCGTCAATGAAGATCTGCCCCTGCGTAGGCTCGTAAAAGCGCGAGAGGAGATTCATCAGCGTTGTTTTGCCCGCACCACTAGGACCGACAAAAGCGACGGTCTGGCCCGCTGAGATGACGAAATCGAGTCCTTCCAATATAGGCGTCTGGGCGCTATAGGCAAAACTGACCTGCTTAAAGATGATGTCGCCCGCCAGCGGAGGCAGGACAACCGCGTCGGGGGGATCTGGTCGCTCGGCCGGCGTATCTAAGATTTCAAAGATACGGCTTGCCGCGCCAAGTGCTTCCTGAACCTGCACATAGCGAGAACTCAGTGATTGAATGGGTTCAGCGATCAAAAACATGTAGATGGCGAAAGAGATAAGCTGGCCCGGTGAGAGCCGGCCATTTAAGACCTCGGTACTTCCATACCAGATCACCAGCACCATGGCACCAAAGGCCAAAAAGTTCAGGGTGGGCGCAAAGATCGATCGCACCCTGGCGCGCTTCATGCCCATATCGAACGCCTTCTGGGTGCTCATGTTAAAGCGTCCTATTTCATAGGCTTCGCGCGTGAATGACTTTACGACGCGCATCGACGATAAGGTCTCTTCCAGCACAATGTTGACATTGCCTAACTCTTGCTGCACACGTTGCGACCAATATTTTAAACGCTTTCCCAGCACATAGGCAATGAGCATCACAATGGGTACGATAACGGCAATGAGCAGGGTGAGCTTCCAGTTCATCACCACAATAATCGCGACCGCCCCGCTTAAAACCACCAGATCCTGCGCCACGTTGAGCACATTACTGGTCAAACCCATCTGCATAGCTTGCACATCAGTTGTGGTGCGAGACATTATATCGCCCGTACGCTGGTTGCTATAGAATGCCAGCGAAAGGGTCTGTAAATGAGCAAAAACCTGCTTACGTACATTCAGGATCAGGCGTTCGCCTATGTAAAAAGCAAAGTAGTTCTGCCCATAATCAAAAAAGCTACGCAAAAAAAAGACGAGAACCAGCAACAGCGCGATACGATTGAGCAGCTGCCAGTCATGCTGTACAAAGACACTATCCAGGAGATTCTGGATCACCCAGGGGAAACAGAGGCCCGCGCCGCTCGATACCAGAACACAGACGGTTGCGCACAGTATTTCTTTCCAGAATGGTCGCAGGTATCGCCAGAGACGTAGAAAAGGATCTGAGGGATGCTGTAAAGATGTCTTCTGCCGCGGATGCCCTGGCGGGCACGGATCCCGATGGATATCCGTGCCATGCTCAGTCGCTGATTCCAGAGTTTCCATGTATGGATCCATTTACGAAAGAACTTCTTCAAGGATGACAAGGTTTCCTGTCCCGTTCAGGGAAGCAAGATCAATGTCAGCGATACAGCGCACCTTTACATAATTGAGGGTTAATGTTCCCTCAACATGCACCATACCCGTCCCTTGCTCAAAGTCAGCCTGCCGCACATCGGTCGCCTCTTTATCTACCCTGACACCAAGATCTGTACCACCCCGCGTCTCGGTAAACTTGATAAAGACAAATCCCATTGTTTCGATACGCTGCTGGAATTCCGCCAATGAGGGTTTGGGTCCGCCAACCGTCACAGCATGCTTGCCCTCTGAAAGACGCTGTACAAGATCATTCATAACGATACCTTTCTATAGTTCCAATACAATCGGTGTGGGATATCAATATAGACGCTTACTGATATAAATCTTATACAGCCGCGTGATTTTGAACGGCAGGAGCGTCTACGACCTGCTCTTCGTAGGCATAGCGCAGATCTTCTGGTATTTCGAAATGCAGGGTGTTCACGCAAAAGTCGCGCCACTCCGGCGTTACCTGATCAAAGATCACTCCGTTGTCCTGAACTGGACTTTTGACAACGACAAAGTCATCCCACAGGTAGCCGACGCTATCATCGGTTAAAGGGGTATCCTGCTCTTCTGCTTTTTCGCTCCAATCGCGAAACTGCCGGAAATCTTTAAGATAGTAGGCTTTACAATATTTACGCATAACTGTATATCTCCTCATTATTCACAACATACTGTACAGGTTGGTGTGGCAGAAGAGTAGATACGCCCCGCACCAACCTACACAACGCAGTGTGGCGTCTAACACACCCTCCAAAATTGTCTTTGATCATCTGCGGGCTGCACGTGTTTTCACATCTGTATATGGCTCACATGTCAGTTTCATTTATATGAGTGCATCGCGTACGCGATGCACTCATATAAAAAATAACCAGTGCGGCCGCTAGCACATGCTCCCAACATCACGAAAGTCAAACACTCCTCTAAGAAGATTGTGAAGCCGCTTCCATGTGCTTGCGCAGGCTCAACGGGCGCATATCGGTCCAAACTTCCTTGATGTATTCAAGACATTCACTTTTTGGACCACTTTTGCCGACTTCTTTCCATCCCAGTGGAAGCTCTCGATCCGCGAACCAGATTGAGTATTGCTCCTCATGATTAACTACAACTTTGTATATCGTTGTATCTTCTTGCTCATCATGTGCCATTTTTATTACCTCTGGTAAGCATAGTGATTGCGCATTCATGCATCTGATAGCGTGCCTTAACCTCTTAATTACAGTTATCCGCAGTAGTGTGCATTCTATGCCAAAAAAATTCATCTTACACATCAAATGTGTTCTAAAACAATACATCTGCTGTGAGTAGTATACCGATCAAAAAAATGAAAAACAATCCACATAAAGCAGTAATTAGCTAACAAGCGGGGGTAGATAACATGCCACTCAGGGAGTAGATAAATACCATTCATGGGGTATTGTTCATACCTGCCAGATAAAATATACTGTAAAAGTGATTTAACCTGATATAATCTATGAAGGTAAATCTTCGTGGATTATTTGATATAAAAAAACTTCTAGCTCGTTTAGAAGCGAATGCTCCGGCTGGATTTTATAAAGTAAAAAATTATAGCCATTCCAATAAACCACTTTTTATTGGAATGGCGGAGCATGCGCATGAGGAGGAACAGATGGAAAAAAGACTGAAAACTACACCTGGAATCCGCAGCAATCTTCAGAAGAGGCGAGCTGAGGTAAATCTCTCTAACCTGCAACTCACACAGACCAGTTATCTACAGCCCGATCGCCCTTTCCCGTTGATCATTCAGCCCGTGATGAGCGGCGTGAATCTGATCAGCTGGGCCGAAAACAATAAGACCTATATTCAACAGGAGCTGGCAAAACATGGGGCCATCCTTTTTACTGGCTTCAATATTGATACACCGGCAAAGTTCGAGGAGTTCGCGCGCCAAGTTAGCCAGAGCGGAGAGCTTTTTGATGAGTATGGTGACCTGCCACGCGATAATCCAGGCGCGAAAGTGTATCACTCAACACCTTATCCCCAGGATAAGTCTATCCTCTTCCATAATGAGAGTTCGCATATGTATCGCTGGCCGATGAAGATCCTTTTCTACTGTGTCAAGGTGGCTGAGGAGGATGGCGCCACGCCGATTCTCGACTGCCGCGAGACATATAAAGCTCTTGATCCCGCCATCATTGCGCGCTTCCAAGAGAAGAAGCTGATGTATGTGCGCAACTTTATCGAGGGGCTGGATGTGAGCTGGCAGTCCTTTTTTCAGACCAGCAACAAGGATAGGGTCGAAGAGTATTGTCGCCGCAACAATATTATCAGCGAATGGAAAGGCAAAAACCACCTGACCACGCGGCAGATCTGCCCGGCCATCGTCAAACATCCAGTGACCAACGATATGCTCTTTTTCAATCAGCTCCAGCTCCATCATGTCTCCTGCCTGGAACCCGAGATACGCGCATCGATGCTTGAGATGTTTTCGGAGAACGATCTACCACGCAACGTCTATTATGGAGATGGTAGCCCGATAGAGGATTCGCTGATACAAGAGATTAGCGCCCTCTATGAGCGGCTCGCCGTACGCTTTCAATGGCATGCGGGTGACGTTGTTATGCTGGATAATATGATGGCGGCACATGCACGCGACCCATTCAAGGGAACACGCAAGATTCTGGTGGCTATGGCCGATATGATTACCCAGCCTGAAGTCCAATCCTGATGACGGTGAACAACGATGCACCGTATCCCTCCACACACGATAGCAGAGACGGCAATAAAGGATAGTTATGCTTGCATCCCACCCACGAAATCCCTGGTTTCCATTTACAGTCAACCAGACGCAGGGGCGTCTGCGCCTCTTTTGTTTTCCCTACGCTGGCGGTGGGGCCTCCATCTTTCGTACCTGGTCCAACCAACTCTCACCCGAGATCGAGGTCTGGCCAGTCCAGTTACCGGGGAGAGAGACTCGGTTGCTGGAGCCTGGCATCGCACAGATAGAGGATCTGGTCCCGCTCATAGCTGAGGCATTGCTGCCGCATTTAGACAAGCCCTATGCATTCTTTGGTCATAGTATGGGAGCGTTGGTCTGCTTTGAGCTGCTACGTCAGTTGCGTCGCTCTAGAGGTGTGGCGTTGCCGCTGCGTTTGATCGTGTCGGGTCGGCGCGCCCCGCACAGACCAGATACGGGTCCGCAAACATATAACTTATCCGACGACGAGTTTATCGCGGAGCTACGCCGTCTTAAGGGAACACCCGAAGAGGTATTGCAGAATACTGACTTGCTACAAATTGTGCTACCGACCCTGCGAGCCGATTTTACATTGTGCGAGACCTATACCTATAGGCCCAAGGAACCCTTGACCTGCCCCATCACAGCCATCGGCGGTTTAGAAGATAGCGAGGTGAGCCGCGCAGATCTCGCCGCCTGGAATGAGCTAACAACTGCGAAAGACTATAAGATGCGCCTGCTCCCAGGAGATCATTTCTTCCTTCATCAGCAGCAAGCGATGCTGCTACGCGTTATCATGCAAGATATCTTCAGCAGCATGGCCAGACACGCGCAATAAGCAAGGCGAGACAAGCCCCATCCGACAGTATAAAAGGAATAATACGAATGAATGACGCCACCCTCTCGGAGATGGATATCGCTATCATTGGTATGAGCGGTCGCTTTCCCGGTGCGCAAAATATTCAGCAATACTGGCAAAATCTGTGTGCCGGCGTCGAGAGCATTCGGCCAGTCTCAGATGAGCAGCTAAGGGAGACCTTCCGGCAGACACTGGGCTATGTGCCAGAAACAATCGTCCAGCAATGGCTCCAGGACCCTCATTATATCAAAGTAGCTGCAGCCCTGGAGGATATCGATCGTTTCGATGCATCATTCTTTGGCTATAGCCCAGCTGAAGCGGAGACGATAGATCCACAGCAGCGTCTGTTTCTAGAGCAGGCATGGGAAGCACTTGAAGACGCAGGCTATGCCGATACAGAGGCCTATGCGGGACTGATCGGCGTATACGCGGGGACAGAGGTGAACTCTTACCATCGAGTCCATACCAGCCTGATCCCGACCGCGCGGGATTTTCAGGCACTCGTTGGTAATGAGAGTGCCTACCTGACTACGCGCGCCTCCTATAAGCTTCATCTTACCGGCCCCAGTATCGATGTGCAAACAGCCTGCTCCACCTCGCTGGTGGCGCTCCATCTCGCAAGCCAGAGCTTGCGCGATGGTGAGTGCGATATCGCGTTGGCAGGCGGTGTGGTGGCTTATAGCACACAAAAGGTCGGCTACTTCTATCAAGAGGGAGGGATGTTTTCAGCGGATGGGCATTGTCGTCCGTTTGATGCACGCGCCAATGGCGTGGTGTTCGCCAATGGTGGCGTGGGTATTGTCGTCCTCAAGCGCTTGCATGACGCCTATCGAGACGGTGATCAGATTTATGCGGTCATCAAGGCCTCAGCCATCAATAATGATGGCGGACGTAAAGCTGGCTATACCGCCCCTAGCATCGAGGGTCAGAAGCGCGTGATCCTGGAAGCGCTGGCGCTGGCGGATGCCCGACCAGAGGACATCAGCTACATCGAGGCCCATGGAACAGCAACGCCGCTGGGTGATCCTATCGAGATCGCCGCCTTGACGCAGGGGTTCCGTGAGCATACCCACAGATCACAGTTTTGCGCGCTCGGCTCGGTGAAATCGAATATCGGTCATCTCGGGGTGGCCGCCGGAATCGCAGGCATCATTAAAACAGCGCTGGCCCTCAAGCATAAAATGTTGCCCCCTAGCCTGCATTATGAGCAGGCCAATCCACATATCGATTTTGAGCATAGCCCTTTTTATGTCAATACACGGCTAACCCCCTGGACAACCGCTGCGCTCCCACGACGTGCGGGGGTGAGTTCCTTTGGCATAGGCGGCACAAATGCTCACGTGATACTACAGGAGGCGCCAGAACAGTCAGAACCAACGCCAACCAATGATCAGTATCAGTTGATTGTGTTATCCGCCAGGTCCGGTGACGCCCTGGATACGCTATGCGCACATCTGAGTGCGCACATCGAGCAGACACCAGATCTCTCTCTGGCCAATCTGGCGTATACGCTACAGGTCGGGCGCAAAGCCTTCC
Source organism: Dictyobacter alpinus (assembly GCF_003967575.1). NCBI lineage: Bacteria > Bacillati > Chloroflexota > Ktedonobacteria > Ktedonobacterales > Dictyobacteraceae > Dictyobacter > Dictyobacter alpinus. Next base: position 4,902,720 of record NZ_BIFT01000001.1, on the reverse strand, counting down.
CCTATCGGCGCGCCATCGTTTGTCGCACACTTACCGAGTTAAGGGATAGGCTGACCAACGGGGAGTACGATAGCGTCCAGGCCCCCTCGCAAAAACCCTCTATCGCCTTTCTCTTTTCGGGCCAGGGTTCACAATATAGCAATATGGGCCGGGACCTCTATGAGCATGAACCTGTCTTCCGTCACTATGTCGATCTGTGCGCGTCACTCGTGCAGCCAGAACTGGAATGCGATATACGCGCGATCCTGTATCCAGCGGATCCTCAGGACCAGCAAGCCGTAGCACAACTCCAGCAGACCAGCATTACGCAACCGGCACTCTTTATAATTGAATACGCCCTGGCGCAGCTCTGGATGAGCTGGAATGTCCTACCCGATATAATGATCGGACACAGCATCGGAGAATATGTAGCGGCCTGCCTGGCTGGCGTCTTTAGTCTGGAAGATGCGCTGGCGCTGGTTGTCAGTCGTGGACGACTGATGCAGGCACAACCACCGGGGGCGATGTTGTCGGTCTCCGCGCCATATCACGAGATAGAGTCCTTGCTAGGTCCAGAGGTCTCGTTGGCCGCGCAGAATGGCCCCGAGGCCCACGTTCTATCAGGATCGGTTGAGGCTATCGAAGAACTCGAACAGCGGCTACAGCGGCAGGGGTTAGTGGTGCAGCGCCTGCGGACCTCCCATGCCTTTCATTCGCAGATGATGGACCCGGTGCTGACTGCGTTCAGGACCGAGGTACAAAAGATTCAGCTGCACACACCCAAAATTCCGTTCATTTCTAATCTCACCGGCGCCTTGATGACAGAGGAGGCCGCGACCGATCCACAGTACTGGGTCAGTCATCTGCGGCAGTGTGTGCGCTTCGCTGCAGGCCTGCAGACCATCCTGCAGAGCCAGCAGTGCCTGCTGATTGAAGTGGGACCCGGTAGGAGCCTGGCCGGCCTGGCCAGGGCACAGCTCACACCAGACAGTCCTCACCTGGTCGTCTCCTCTCTGAGGCATGTCCGTGATCAGCAGCACGATCAGGCCGCGCTATTGCAAACATGCGGGAAACTCTGGTGTTCAGGTGTGCGGATAGATTGGGCACGCGTTCAGCATGAACAATATGTGCGCCGTATCTCCCTGCCAACATATCCCTTCGAAAGGAAGCGCTACTGGCACTTCCCACAGAGTGTGCAGGCGGCACAGTCCCCTGAGCTGGTAGGGAGTCGCAAGTCTTCACTCGACGACTGGTTCTATGCGCCTTCCTGGAAGCGTCTCACACTACCGGTTGATCAGCAATCTTCCCTTCCAGCCAATACCTGTCTGCTTGCCTTTCAGGATAGCCTGGGTCTCACGCAAAAGCTGAGCCAGGAGGCCACCGCCAGCGGGATGACTGTCATCATCGTCCAGGCGGGTACAGGCTTCCAGCAGAGCCACGAGAAGCTGTATACAATCGACCCGACACGTAAAGAGTACTACCAGCAGTTGCTACAGACGCTCAAGCAGCAAGGATATCTTCCTCACATCATTTTCCATTGCTGGACGATGACGCCGTTCCAAACGGACCCATCGCGCATGGAACAGGTAGAGCAGGCGCAATATAGTGGCTTTTACAGCCTGCTCTTTCTGAGCCAGGCGCTCGATTCACTGCAAGACCGGCAAATGATCAAATTGATGGTCGTTTCCAACAACCTGGAAGAGGTAATAGGTGGAGAAAGTTATGCCCCTGAGCGGGCAACCGTTCTGGGAACATGCCGCAGCATACCACTAGAGTATGCGCAAATCGAGTGCCAGCATATCGATATACAGCTACCGCAGCCGGGTCTGGGCTGGCAAAGTATTGCTCAATCGCTACTACAAGAGATCTACCATCCGGCAGATAAGCAGACCATCGCGTACAGAGGTGGCTACCGCTGGCTCTCGTGCTTCGAACCAGCGTCTATTCCTGCGGATAGCAATCGCCCTTCAGGGCTGCGCCCACATGGGGTGTATCTGATTACAGGAGGTTTCGGCGCCATCGGTCTGGCGCTGGCTCTCGAAATCGCCCGGCAGACCAGGGGGCACATTATCCTGCTGGGACGCACACCCTTTCCTGCCCGCTCCACCTGGGCGGAGTGGCTGGCGACCCACGATGGAGAGGAAAAGGTCAGCCGGCAGATTCGCCAGTTGCAGGCGCTGGAAGAACTGGGCGCGACCTTGACTGTGGAGAGCGCTGATGTGACCGACCACGCATCGATGCGCACCTTGCTTGCTCGCGTGCAACAACAATACGGCTTGCTTCATGGCGTCATCCACGCCGCCGGTACACTCGATATCGGGATCATGCAGTTCAAGACGGCCCGCGATGCCTCCCGCGTGCTGGCCCCTAAGCTGCAGGGAACGTTGATCCTGGCCGAGCTTCTGCGGGAACAGCGGCTTGATTTCCTGCTGCTCTGCTCTTCGCTCTACTCCCTGTTCGGTGGACTGGGACAGGCCGACTATAGCGCGGCGAACGCCTTTCTGGATCGCTTCGCGCTCTCCTATCAACGTCAGAGCGGCACCCCGACCTATGTCATCAACTGGGACGCATGGCAGGGAGCTGGTATGGCGGAAGAGAGTAGCCGCAGGAACCTGACTAATCAGCAATACAGCCAGTTCCTGATGGAGGGCGCCATCTCTCCTTCAGAGGGGCGCGAGATATTCAGTCGCGTACTGAGCCAGCGCATCATGTCACAAAGCATTATTTCAACGCGAGACTTGCGGCGGGTCTTTGAGCAGATACAGGCGGCTGCCCTGCAGTTCAAACATGGGTACAGCGCGTCATCTGTTCCAGGCACCATGCATAAACGGCCAGATAATCTGCATGTTGCCTATCTTGCCCCGAACAACGCCACCGAGGAGAGCATCGCCGCCATCTGGCACAACATCCTGGGTATCGAACAGATCGGGGTACAAGATAATTTCTTCGATCTCGGGGGCGATTCGATCATGGCCATCAAGATTTTAAAGGCCTGCCTGGATACGTTCAAGATTGAGCTGTCGATCCAGCAATTCTTTGCCTCGCCCACTATCGCCCACCAGGCCAGGCTCGTGCTCTCAAAACAGATGGAGTCACTTGACCATGAACAGCTGGCAGATTTCCTGCAAGAGCTTCAAGATATGTCAGAAGAGGATGTCATGGCCTTATTAGAAGCGTCGGAGGATGAGTAACATACCTATGCAAGACTTTTCTCAACTCTCAGCAGCCAAGCAGAAATTACTCCAGCAACATTTACGGTCGAAATTAGCGCAGCAACAATCAACGCGGCAACAAGAGATACCCCATCGTCGGCCGCAGGGTCCGGTCGCCCTGTCCTTCGCGCAGCAGCGGCTCTGGTTCCTTCAGCAACTAGATGCCAAAGCTACTTCTTATAATCTGCCTGGAGCCTACCAGCTCACCGGTCCGCTATACATAGCCGTCCTATGGCATAGTATACAGGAGATTGTACGTCGTCATGAAACGCTCCGTACACAATTCGTGGCACACGATGGCTCCCCGGAGCAGGTTATCTTGCCAGAGCGCACGCTCCCTCTGCCTCTGATTGATCTGAGCTTGCTGACGGGGAGCCAGCAGCAGCGAGAGGTACAGCGGCTCTCAACACAGGATGCGCAACGCCCCTTCCAACTGGACAAGGGACCCCTCTTCCGAATTCATCTGGTACGGATGCAATCTGATCGGCATGTCTTGCTGTTCCTTTTCCACCATATCATCTTTGATGCTTGGTCGATTGGCCTGTTTATACATGAACTCAATGTGCTGTACGCGGCCTTCATGCATCAACATAGCTCGCCATTAACGGAACTTCCTGTCAGCTATAGCGATTATGCTGTCTGGCAGCGGCAGTGGTTTCAGGGATCGGTACGGGAGCAGCAAACACAATACTGGCTCACACAACTCCAGGGTATGAGTCCCTTGAATCTGCCAACAGACCGGCCCCGACCTTCCATGCTCAGCATGAAAGGTGCGCATTATCGCGCTCGGTTCCCTTACTCCCTGCTGGCCCGGCTCAAAGCGCTCAGTCAGCAAGAAGGCGTCACGTTGTTTATGGCTCTGGTTTCGACATTCCAGATCCTTGCGCACCGCTACACCCATCAAGATGATATCGTCATTGGCACCTCGATCGCCAATCGCTTACGTCCTGGCACTGAACACATAATTGGTTTCCTGGTTAATACCTTGCTGCTGAGAACCGATCTCTCTGGCAATCCCTCGTTTCAAACGGTGCTTAAGCGGGTGCAGCGTGTGATACGCGATGCTCTGACGCATCAGGATATGCCGTTTGAAGAACTTGTGGCCGCCATACAGACGGATAGGTCGTGGAGCACACAGCCACCACTACAGGTCCTGTTCGTCTTTAATAATACGCCGGCGACACAGCTCCAGTTGGGTCAAACCACGGCTCAGCCACTCATGGTTGAAAGCGGGAGCGCCAAATTTGATATCATGGTGGAGATCCAGGAAGTCGCCGATGGCCTGGATATCAGCTTTGAATATAGCACCGATCTCTTCGAAGAGGATACCATCGCCCGCCTCATAGCCCACTGGCGCAACATCATAGCTAGCGCCACCAGCCAGCCCGCGCAACGGATTGGCTATCTCCCATTTTTAAATCCTGAGGAGGAACAGCGCTTGCTGGTGGGATGGAATGCTACAACTACTGACTATCCTCTCGCTACCAGTTTCCTGCATCTATTTGCCGCGCAGGTCGCGCGAACACCTGATAGAGTGGCGCTCGTGTACGGGAATCAGTCTTTGACCTATCAAGAAGTGGATTACCAAACCACTCTTCTAGCCAGACGGCTCCTGGGGGCAGGCGTAACGACAGAGACGCTGGTCGCCCTCTACCTGGAGCGCTCCGCGAACCTCTTAATCACCATCCTCGCTATCTGGAAATGTGGTGGGACCTATCTCCCATTAGATCCGGCCTATCCTCAGGAACGGCTCCTGGCTATTGTTGGGGATGCGCAACCGTGGCTGATTATCACCACTGTGAGCCTGCACGCGACACTTACCCCTGCTCCATCTGTAAAGGTGTACCGCCTTGATGATAGCCCGTACGATGGCGTTGGGGATAAGGAGAGGCCCTGCCTCCCGGTTATCCACCCTCGGCAGCTCGCTTATATTATCTATACCTCTGGCTCTACCGGCCGGCCAAAGGGCGTCATGGTCACCCAGCAAGGGATGCTGAACCATCTGCTCGCCAAGGTTGATGATCTACAGCTCAGCGCGGACGATAGTGTCGCGCAGACCGCCTCGCACTGCTTTGATATCTCGGTCTGGCAATTGCTGGCAGCGTTGCTCACCGGCGGGCAGACGCACATCTTCTCAGATGACTGTAGCCACGATCCAGAGGCGCTCCACCAGCAGACGCAGACATCTGGCATCACGATTCTGGAAGTGGTACCCTCGCTGCTCAGTGTTATCCTGCAAATAGAGACGGAACGCCATACAGCAGCCCTGTCCTCGCTACGCTGGCTAGTCGTGACTGGCGAGGCGCTCCCCGTTTCACTCTGCCAGCATTGGTTTGAACAGTATTCACAGTTACCCCTGGTCAATGCCTATGGACCCACCGAGTGCTCCGATGACGTCACCCATGCGTTTATCTATCGGGGCGAGGAGTCCACGTCCAGTCTGTCGATGCCCATTGGGCGACCGATCGCTAATACACAGATCTATATTCTTGATGAGCACCTGCTCCCCGTCCCGATTGGGCACAGCGGGCAGATCTATGTGGGGGGGGTAGGAGTTGGTCGCGGCTATCTGCATGACGTGGAGAAGACGGCCCGCGCCTTCATTCCCGATCCTTTCACTACTACTGCGGGTAGCTGCCTGTATCATACCGGAGACGTTGGTCGCTACCGTGCTGATGGGAGCATTGAGTTCCTTGGCCGCGTCGATCAACAGATTAAGCTTCGTGGCTATCGCATTGAACTGGGCGAGATTGAAGCTCTTATCGCCCGCGAAGACTCTGTGCGGGAGTGCGTTGTCAATCTCTGGGAGGGAACATCTGGTGATCAGCATTTGATCGCCTACGTGGTGCCTGAGGATGGGGAGGACTTTGAGGTGGAGCTGGTGCGGCAGACGCTGGCTCAGCAGCTGCCAGCCTATATGCTCCCATCGGCGATCCTCCCTCTGCCAGCCTTCCCCCTGACCCCTAATGGCAAGATCGATCGACGCTCCCTGCCCATTCCGTCCTTTACGTCCGCTCAATCGACCCTGCCTGCCCTTCCTCCCTCACCCACGGAAGAGTTGCTGGCCTCCATCTTCGCCGAGGTACTCCAGCTCCCCCATGTCTCGGTCACCGATCAGTTCTTCGCCCTTGGCGGTCATTCCCTGCTCGCCACCCAGGTCATCGCCCGCGTGCGCCAGCGCTTCCACCTCGACCTGCCGGTCCGCGCCCTCTTTGAGGCTCCTGGCGTGCGTGCCCTGGCTCGTCTCATCGAGCAGCAGCGCTCCAGCTCCAGCACCTCCGCGCTCTCACGCCCTCCCCTGCTGCCGGTCGACCGCAACCGCCCGCTCCCCCTCTCCTTTGCCCAGCAGCGGCTCTGGTTCCTGCATCAGTTCGATCCAACCACTCTCGCCTACCACCTGCCGGTCGCCCTGCAGCTCCAGGGGACCCTGCAACTCGCGGCCCTCACCCAGAGCTTCCAGCAACTCCTCGATCGGCATGAGATCCTGCGCACCACCCTGCACAGCCAGGATGGCGAGACCTTCCAGCAGATCGAGCCATCCTCGACGTTCCTGCTGCCGCTGGTGGATCTCACTGGCCTGCCGCTCGCCGAGCAATCCAGCGCTCCCTTGCTACAACAGTTGCTGCGCATCCCCTTTGATCTGCGCCACGGCCCCCTGCTGCGCGGCCTTCTGCTGAGGCTGGCTTCCCAGGAGCATGTGCTGTTGCTGAGCATGGATCACAGCATCTCCGATGGCTGGTCGATGGGCATCCTGCTACGCGAGATCCGTGCCCTCTATCAGGCGGCGTGTGATGGGCAGACACCTGCACTCCCGCCGCTGCCTGTGCAGTACGCCGATTTCGCCCTCTGGCAGCGCCAGTTGCTCAGCGCCGACTACCTGGCACCCCATCTACACTACTGGCAGCAGCAGTTGGGACAGCTGCCCACACTGCAGCTGCCTACTGACTTCCCGCGCCCGGCGCTGCAGACCTTTACGGGGGCCAGGCAGCGAGTGCGCCTCTCCGGCGCTCAACGCGCCCAGCTCGTCGCCCTTAGCCAGCGTAGCGGCAGCACCCTCTTTATGACCCTGCTCAGTCTCTTCGGCCTGCTGCTGGCGCGCTACAGCGGGCAACAGGATCTCCCGATCGGCACTCCGATCGCCAACCGCACGCAGCCAGAGTTGGAGGGCCTGATCGGCTTCTTCGTCAATACGCTGGTGTTGCGCCTCTCGCTGGTGGGCGATCCCAGCTTTGAGCAGCTGGTGGCTCGCGTGCGCGAGCTGACCCTGGATGCCTATGCCCATCAGGAGGTGCCTTTCGAGCAGGTGGTGGAGAGCCTGCAGCTGCCACGTGATCCGGCACGCTCCCCACTCTTCCAGGTGATGTTTGTGCTGCAGAATGCCACTCCGTTAACGCAGGTCTCCGAGTCTTTCGCTGGACTCCAGCCAACGCTGCTCGACGTGCAGCCGGTCGGAGCCAAGTTTGACCTGACCCTGACGGTAGATGAGGAGACCGAGGGCCTCAGCTGCACCTTTGAATATAATCGCGATCTGTTCGCCGCAGCGACGATCCAGCGCCTGGCCCGACACTGGCTGCTGCTGGTCGATGCCGCCCTGGCCCATCCCGAGCAGCCAGTCGGGACCCTGCCACTGCTTACACCGGAGGACAGGCATCTACTACTGGAGGTAGTCAATGCGACCGAGACACCTTATGCTTTCGAGCGCAGCATACAGCAGAGGCTGGCTGAGCAGTTCGCCAGCCGACCCGATCAGATCGCCGTGACCTTTGAGCAGCAGCAGCTCAGCTATGGGGAGCTGGAGCGTCGCTCCAATCAGCTCGCCCACTTCCTGCACGCCCAGGGCATCGGTCCCGATCGCCTCGTCGGCCTGTGTCTGCAGCGCTCCCTGGAACTCGTCATCGCCATCCTCGCCGTCCTCAAGGCCGGTGGCGCCTACGTCCCCCTCGATCCCGACTATCCCACCGAGCGCCTGCGCTTCTTGATCGAGGATACCCACCTCTCCCTCGTGCTGACCCAGTATCCTCTGCTCCCTCTGCTGCCTTCGTCCGACTGCCGACGCCTATGTCTGGATCGTGACTGGATCCTGATCGCCGGGGAGTCCGATGCTCCCCTACCCACCCTCGTCCATCCTGAGCAGCTGGCCTATATGATCTACACCTCCGGCTCCACCGGCCTGCCCAAGGGGGCCATGAATACCCAGCAGGCTCTGCTCAACCGCCTGCTCTGGATGCAGCAACGCTACCAGCTCGATGCCACCGATTGCGTCCTGCAGAAGACCCCCTTTAGCTTCGATGTCTCCGTCTGGGAGTTCTTCTGGCCCTTGCTCGCCGGCGCTCGTCTGCTGCTGGCCGCCCCCGAGGGCCAGCGCGATAGCGCCTATCTGGTCGCGCTGATCCGGCAGCAGGCGGTAAGTCTGTGCCACTTCGTCCCCTCGATGCTCTCGGTCTTCCTGCAGGAGCCTGAGGTCAGCCATTGTCAGAGTCTGCGCGATGTTATCTGTAGCGGGGAGGCCCTCTCCTTCGAGCTGCAGCAGCGCTTCTTCGCGCGTCTGGGAGCCGGGCTGCACAATCTGTACGGACCCACCGAGGCGGCCATCGATGTGACCGCCTGGACCTGTCAGCCTGAGAGCCTGCGGCGCGAGGTCCCCATCGGTCGGCCGATCGCCAACCTGCGCGTCTATGTACTTGACGAGCGACTGCGGCCGCTGCCCATCGGCGTACCGGGCGAGCTCTATCTGGGCGGCATCGGTCTGGCTCGCGGCTACGCCGAGCGTCCGGCCCTGACCGCCGAGCGCTTCGTGCCCGATCCGCTGAGCCAGCAGCCGGGGGCGCGCCTCTACCGGACCGGGGACCGTGTGCGCTGGCTGGAGGACGGCACGCTCAGCTACCTGGGCCGCCTCGATTTCCAGGTCAAGATCCGTGGCCAGCGTATCGAACTCGGCGAGATCGAGCAGCAGTTGGAACGCCATCCGGCGGTGCGCGAGGCCGTGGTCCTGGCACGCGAAGAGCAGCCTGGCCATCCCTATCTTGCCGCCTACCTTGTAATACAACAGGATAATGCCCCCACACAGGAAGAGCTCCTGAAATATTTGCAGGGAAAACTTCCTCACTATATGCTACCTGCCCATTTTCTGCTGCTTGATGAACTTCCCCTGACAACAAATGGGAAGGTCGATCGCAAAGCGCTACCAGCACCACAGAGATCTTTGCGACAGCGACAAACGGACTTTGTCGCACCGCGGACCCCTGAAGAAGAGTTACTGGCCGGCATCTGGAGCACGGTCCTTGACCTTCCTCGCGTAAGCATCTATGACAATTTCTTCTCGCTGGGCGGTGATTCTATCTTAAGTCTGCAAGCGGTTTCAAAAGCCAGAAAAGCTGGCTTGCAGCTACAGGTCAAAGATTTTTTCCAGTATCAAACCATTGCGGAACTCAGCCCGCTCCTGCATATACAGGAGGTCATCGTAGATGCTCCATCCGGGCCGCATACAGGACCAGTACCACTGACGCCTGTTCAACACTGGTTCTTCTCGCAACAGTTGCCCGCACCCGATTATTGGAATCAGGCTATCTTATTGAAGCTATCTCCCACTATATCCTTGACACTGCTTGAACAGGCTCTGTGCGCGGTATTGCAACAGCATGAGATTTTGCATACCCGGTTCCACTATGAGCAGGAAACATGGCAGGCTACTATCCCGGCACAGTTTGGCACCCCGGACATCACTCGCATCGATCTCTCCCATATCCCTGCCAGCGAGCAAGAGGCCATGATCGTACAATTAACGAATCACTATCATGCCAGCCTTAAACTGACCACCGGCCTTTTAAGTCGCATCGTCCTGTTTGAAACAGACCCTGGAAAAGACAGGCAATTATTGATCGTGATCCACCATCTCGTTATTGACGGCGTCTCCTGGCGTATCCTCCTGGAGGATGTGCACAATGCGCTGCAGGGACAGGACAGCAAGAGAGCGGGCACGCAAAATACGTATCAGCAATGGGCAGAGAAGCTCCGGGTCTACGCTCAGTCGGAACGCCTGCTAGCAGAGGTCGCCTACTGGCAAGCCGCACTCGATCATCCAGTGCGGCCGCTGCATCGTGACTTTCCAGATGGAGAAAATCTGGAGGCGTCCGCGCGAACGATCAGTTTTACGCTTTCGCACGCCGCGACAACAGCCCTATTGCAGCAGGTGCCCGCTGCTTATAACATGCGCATCAATGATACCCTACTGGCGGCCCTGGCGCTGGCATTTGATGATTGGCAGCACCTCCCCTTATTTGTCGATGTAGAGGGCCATGGTCGAGAAGAGCTGTTCGCTGACTTTGATCCTTCCCAGGCAATCGGCTGGTTCACCAGTATCTTCCCTCTCTACATAAGCATATCTCATGCGTGGGATCTCGATCGCAGCCTGGTGGATATCAAGGAACAGATACGTGCCATCCCTGATCACGGCATCGGCTATGGATTGCTGCGCTATCTCTGCCAGCAGAGCGGCGTGCGAGATACCCTGGCGCGCTATCCGCAAGCCGAAGTTTCCTTTAATTATCTCGGCCAGTTTGACCAGATAATGCATACTACCGGCTTCTCACTTGCCCAATCAACCATAGGTCTTACACATCAGCCAGCGGGTCCGCGCCCCTACCTCATAGAGATTGTTGGTAGTATCAATGAACAGCAGCTTACGCTCGGTTTCACCTATAGCGCTCACATACATCGTGCGGATACCATTCAAAGGCTGGTCGACACTTTCTATAAACGGCTCACCAACCTGATCGCCTATTGCCAGCAACCAGGAGTGGGAAGGTACACCCCCTCTGATTTCCCGCTCATCACGTTAACACAGGAACAGTTGGATACGCTAGTACAATCGGCCGCAAAAAACCATATCCAGCAGGGGCAGTCCGCACGAGAGTGCATCCAGGATATCTATCCGCTGACCCCAACACAGCATGGTCTCCTCTTTCATTCCCTATATGCACTACATGAAGGTGTCTATGTGCAGCAGACCACCTTCACCATTGATGGCGCCTTGGATATAGAACACCTCCTGGCGGCATGGCAGGAAGTGACACAGCGCCACACCGTCCTGCGCACCGCTTTACGGATCGAGCCTCCCGTTCAAATAGTCTATCGCGCGGCACAAGTGCCGCTGCGCACATTTGACTGGCAGGACCTCGCTGCGGCGGAACAGGATGCGCAATTACAGGCATACCTCAAACAGGATCGCGAGCAAGGCTTTCTGCTGGATCAGCCCCCGTTGCAGCGCCTGGCGATCTTCCACCTGGGGCAGGATAGCACGATGGTCTGCTGGAGCTATCACCACGCCATTTTAGATGGCTGGAGCATCCCGCTGGTCTTCAACGATATCCTGGTCAGCTATCAAGCCAGAGTGCGGAACCAGCCGTGCCAGTGGCAGTCGGTGCGTGCCTATCGCGACTATGTCGCCTGGCTACAGCAGCAATCATCCGAGGCAAGCGAGCACTTCTGGCGCAGTTCACTGCAGGGTATACAATATCCGACCCCCCTGCCCGACAAACAAACGGATCAGAAACGACCAGCAGCAGTCACCTATCTGGAACGAACAGCGCTGCTAACAGCAGATGATACGCAAAAGCTGCAGGCGTTTACTCGTCACTATCACATTACAATACATAGCCTGCTGCAGGGTATCTGGGCATTATTGCTGAGCCGCTATAGTGGGGAAAGCACGGTCCTTTTTGGAACCACGGTAGCGGGGAGACCGGCCGAATTGATCGGGGTCGAAATGATGGTTGGACTCTTTATCAATACACTTCCCCTCGCCATCAGGATACCAGCCCACGAAAACGTCGTCGCCTGGCTCCAGCAGTTGCAGCTTCATAATGCGGAACTGCAGCAGTATGAATATAGCTCGCTGGTACAGATTCAGGCATGGAACGAGGTCGCCCAGGGGCGGCCATTGTTTGAGAGCATACTTGTGGTTGAAAACTATCCCCTCGACAGCATTATCGAGGATACCAGGAACGTCCTCGATATCCACAGCATCCAGACGGACGAACAGACGAACTATCCTCTGGTGTTGATGGTTGTCCCCGGTGAACAGTTGCACATCAAGTTTGTCTATGACAGCACTTTTTTTACGCAGATGACCATTGAGCGGCTGTTGGAAACCATCCATACGCTCATTAAGCGCATCATGAACAAGCCAGAACAAGAGGTTGATACCCTCTTGCAGATCACGCAGAATGAGCAGCAGCAGTTACGGGCGTGGAATGCGACCGAGACGCCCTATGCGTTGGAGTGCAGCATACAGCAGAGGCTGGCCGAGCAGTTCGCCAGCCGACCCGATCAGATCGCCGTGATCTTTGAGCAGCAGCAGCTCAGCTATGGGGAGCTGGAGCGTCGCTCCAATCAGCTCGCCCACTTCCTGCACGCCCAGGGCATCGGTCCCGATCGCCTCGTCGGCCTGTGCCTGCAGCGTTCCCTGGAACTCGTCATCGCTATCCTCGCTATCCTCAAGGCCGGTGGTGCCTACGTTCCCCTCGATCCCGACTATCCCACCGAGCGCCTGCGCTTCTTGATCGAGGATACCCACCTCTCCCTCGTGCTGACCCAGTATCCTCTGCTCCCCATGCTGCCCTCGTCCGACTGCCGACGCCTGTGTCTGGATCGTGACTGGATCCTGATCGCCGGAGAGTCCGACGCTCCCCTGCCCACCCTCGTCCATCCTGAGCAGCTGGCCTATATGATCTACACCTCCGGCTCCACCGGCCTGCCCAAGGGGGCCATGAATACCCAGCGCGCTCTGCTCAACCGCCTGCTCTGGATGCAGCAGCGCTACCAGCTCGATGCCACCGATTGCGTCCTGCAGAAGACCCCTTTTAGCTTCGATGTCTCCGTCTGGGAGTTCTTCTGGCCCTTGCTCGCCGGCGCTCGTCTGCTGCTGGCCGCCCCCGAGGGCCAGCGCGATAGCGCCTATCTGGTCGCGCTGATCCGGCAGCAGGCAGTAAGTCTGTGCCACTTCGTCCCCTCGATGCTCTCGGTCTTCCTGCAGGAGCCTGAGGTCAGCCATTGTCAGAGTCTGCGCGATGTTATCTGTAGCGGGGAGGCCCTCTCCTTCGAGCTGCAGCAGCGCTTCTTCGCGCGTCTGGGGGCCGGGCTGCACAATCTGTACGGACCCACCGAGGCGGCCATCGATGTGACCGCCTGGACCTGTCAGCCTGAGAGCCTGCGGCGCGAGGTCCCCATCGGTCGGCCGATCGCCAACCTGCGCGTCTATGTACTTGACGAGCGACTGCGACCGCTGCCCGTCGGTGTGCCGGGCGAGCTCTATCTGGGCGGCATCGGTCTGGCTCGCGGCTACGCCGAGCGTCCGGCCCTGACTGCCGAGCGCTTCGTGCCCGATCCGCTGAGCCAGCAGCCGGGAGCGCGCCTCTACCGGACCGGGGACCGTGTACGCTGGCTGGAGGACGGCACGCTCAGCTACCTGGGCCGCCTCGATTTCCAGGTCAAGATCCGTGGCCAGCGCATCGAACTCGGCGAGATCGAGCAGCAGTTGGAACGCCATCCGGCGGTGCGCGAGGCCGTGGTCCTGGCACGCGAAGAGCAGCCTGGCCATGCCTATCTCGCCGCCTACGTGGTGCCTGAGGATGGGGAGGACTTTGAGGTGGAGCTGGTGCGGCAGACGCTGGCTCAGCAGCTGCCAGCCTATATGCTCCCATCGGCGATCCTCCCTCTGCCAGCCTTCCCCCTGACTCCCAATGGCAAGATCGATCGACGCTCCCTGCCCATTCCGTCCTTTACGTCCGCTCAATCGACCCTGCCTGCCCTTCCTCCCTCACCCACGGAAGAGTTACTGGCCTCCATCTTCGCCGAGGTACTCCAGCTCCCCCGTGTCTCGGTCACCGATCAGTTCTTCGCCCTTGGCGGTCATTCCCTGCTCGCCACCCAGGTCGTCGCCCGCGTGCGCCAGCGCTTCCACCTCGACCTGCCGGTCCGCGCCCTCTTTGAGGCTCCTGGCGTGCGTGCCCTGGCTCGTCTCATCGAGCAGCAGCACTCCAGCTCCAGCACCTCCGCGCTCTCACGCCCTCCCCTGCTGCCGGTCGACCGCAACCGCCCGCTCCCCCTCTCCTTTGCCCAGCAGCGGCTCTGGTTCCTGCATCAGTTCGATCCAACCACTCTCGCCTACCACCTGCCAGTCGCCCTGCAGCTCCAGGGGACCCTGCAACTCGCGGCCCTCACCCAGAGCTTCCAGCAACTCCTCGATCGGCATGAGATCCTGCGCACCACCCTGCACAGCCAGGATGGCGAGACCTTCCAGCAGATCGAGCCATCCTCGACGTTCCTGCTGCCGCTGGTGGATCTCACTGGCCTGCCGCCCGCCGAGCAATCCAGCGCTCCCTTGCTACAACAGTTGCTGCGCATCCCCTTTGATCTGCGCCACGGCCCCCTGCTGCGCGGCCTTCTGCTGAGGCTGGCTTCCCAGGAGCATGTGCTGTTGCTGAGCATGGATCACAGCATCTCCGATGGCTGGTCGATGGGCATCCTGCTACGCGAGATCCGTGCCCTCTATCAGGCGGCGTGTGATGGGCAGACACCTGCACTCCCGCCGCTGCCTGTGCAGTACGCCGATTTCGCCCTCTGGCAGCGCCAGTTGCTCAGCGCCGACTATCTGGCACCCCATCTGCACTACTGGCAGCAGCAGTTGGGACAGCTACCCACGCTGCAGCTGCCTACTGACTTCCCGCGCCCGGCGCTGCAGACCTTTACGGGCGCCAGGCAGCGAGTGCGCCTCTCCAGCGCTCAACGCGCTCAGCTCGTCGCCCTTAGCCAGCGTAGCGGCAGCACCCTCTTTATGACCCTGCTCAGTCTCTTCGGCCTGCTGCTGGCGCGCTACAGCGGGCAACAGGATCTCCCGATCGGCACTCCGATCGCCAACCGCACGCAGCCAGAGTTGGAGGGCCTGATCGGCTTCTTCGTCAATACGCTGGTGTTGCGCCTCTCGCTGGTGGGCGATCCCAGCTTTGAGCAGCTGGTGGCTCGCGTGCGTGAGCTGACCCTGGATGCCTATGCCCATCAGGAGGTGCCTTTCGAGCAGGTGGTGGAGAGCCTGCAGCTGCCACGTGATCCGGCACGCTCCCCACTCTTCCAGGTGATGTTTGTGCTGCAGAATGCCACTCCGTTAACGCAGGTCTCCGAGTCTTTCGCTGGACTCCAGCCAACGCTGCTCGACGTGCAGCCGGTCGGAGCCAAGTTTGACCTGACCCTGACGGTAGATGAGGAGACCGAGGGCCTCAGCTGCACCTTTGAATATAATCGCGATCTGTTCGCCGCAGCGACGATCCAGCGCCTGGCCCGACACTGGCTGCTGCTGGTCGATGCCGCCCTGGCCCATCCCGAGCAGCCAGTCGGGACCCTGCCACTGCTTACACCGGAGGAGAGACAACAGATCCTGGGGGCACAAACAGCGCATCAGATAAAAACCAATGCGGACAGACACGCCCTTCCTTATTATATTGAGCAGCAGGTGCTCCTCCAGCCCGATGCTATCGGGCTGGTCTTCCAGGACGAGCAGATCACGTATACGGAGCTTAATCAGCGGGCAAATCAGCTGGCACACTTCCTGCACAGCCAGGGGGCAAGGATCGGGATGCCGATCGGGGTCTACCTGGAACGCTCACTCGCACTCCCGCTAGCTATCCTGGCCATCTTGAAGGCCGGCGGCACTTACGTGCCGCTCGATCCCTCATTGCCACCAGAGAGGCTGGCTTTTATGCTCGCGGATACCGCGATGCCCCTCTTGCTCACACAGCAGGCATGGCGGGAACGCATCCCCTCGGAGCTCACACACGTGCTAGTTATAGATGCCTATCAGGAACAGCTAACGGCGCTACCCGAGCACAATCTGCCTACCATCTCCTCTGAGGTGCCCGCCTATATTATCTATACGTCAGGATCAACCGGCACCCCCAAAGGCGTCGTTGTGCAGCACAAACAGGCGGCCAGACTCTTCCAGACAACGGAGCAACAGTTCCACTTTCAGGCCAGCGATACCTGGACCTTATTCCACTCGTACGCCTTTGATTTCTCGGTCTGGGAGATATGGGGGCCGCTACTCTATGGCGGTAAGCTAGTGGTTGTCCCCTACCTGGTGACTCGCGATCCAGACATGTTCCACCACTTGCTGGAGGAGCAGGCCGTTACAATCCTGAATCAGACGCCCTCAGCCTTCCAGCAACTCGTACAATCGAATCAGCGCCTGGGCAGCCCCAGACAGCTCGCGCTGCGCTTTATCATCTTCGGTGGGGAGGCGCTAGATCCACAACGCCTACAACCCTGGATAGACGTGTATGGTCTGGAAAACCCACAGTTGATTAATATGTACGGCATCACTGAGACGACGGTCCACGTCACCTATCATCAGATTACGGCCCGCGACGTCGCCGGAGAGGCAGGCAGCACGATTGGATCGGCCCTAGTTGATCTACAGCTCTATGTACTCGATAGGTATCTACAATGCGTCCCGTTCGGGGTCGCGGGCGAACTTTACGTGGGAGGTGAGGGTGTCAGCGCGGGCTACTTGCAGCGTCCAGCGCTGACGGCCGAGCGCTTCATCCCACATCCATACAGTCAGATAGGTGGCGCCCGCCTCTATCGCACGGGCGATCTTGCCTGCCTGCATATCGATGGTACGTTCCAATACCTCGGCCGTATCGATGAGCAGGTCAAGATACGCGGATTCCGCATCGAGCTGGGAGAGATAGAAGCTCAGTTAGTTCGCCACCCGCACATTCAGGACGCCATCGTGCTGGCCCGAGGAGAGATGGGAGAGGAGCGCAACCTCATCGCTTATATCGTTCCTCAGCAGCAAGCCAGCCTCTCTATCCAGGTGCTGCGCGCATTCCTCCAGACAGCATTGCCAGACTACATGCTTCCATCCGCCTTCGTGCAGGTGGAGAGCTTCCCCTTAACAAGAAATGGCAAGGTCGATCGGCAGGCGCTCTTCCTCATTGAGGATCAATCTCACGTTGGCGAAAGAGAGGTGGAGGGCGAGCAGCTGCATAATCCCCTGGAGGCTCTGGTGGCTGATACCTGGCGCGAAATCTTAGGTGTGCCGGTCTCTTCGGCGCGGGATAACTTCTTTGCCATTGGAGGCCAATCGCTGCTGGCGACCCGCGTCATCGCACAGCTGCGCAAAGTGGTACAGAGCGACCTCCCTCTGCACCTCATCTTTGAATATCCTACCGTTGAAGGACTCGCCCAGCAGATCGAACAAAGAATTGCCGGCGCGCCAATCGCGCAGACACCCCCTCTGGTACCACTGGCCCAGGGTCAGACAGCGCCGCTCTCCTTTGCGCAGCAGCGGCTCTGGTTTCTGGATCAGCTTGAGTCCGGTAGCTCCGCCTACACCATTCCTATCGCGGTCGAGCTACAGGGAAGGCTTCATCTGCGCGCCCTCGAACAGAGTATCGCCACCATCATTGAGCGCCACGAGAGCCTGCGCACACACATCGTGGTGGAAAACGATCAGCCGATCCAGGTCATCCAGCAGCCCGGCACCTTCCAGCTACCGATCATTGACCTGAGCACGCTGGATAGAGAGGCGCAAACACGCATCACGCGGACGCTGCTCCGGCAGAACGCGGATCGCTCTTTCAATCTCACCACAGGTCCACTTTTCGCGACCACACTGATCAGGCTTGAGCCGACACGCTATCTATTCTTATGGAGCATGCACCATATCATCGCTGATGGCTGGTCCCTCGACGTGCTGGTACGAGAGCTAAGCGCGCTCTATAACCATGTAGCCACGCAGGTGCCTTTTTCCTTAGCCAGCCTGCCAATCCAATATCGTGATTACGCGATCTGGCAACGCCAATGGCTGCGGGGGACATTGCTAGCCCAACACCTGGACTACTGGCGCGAGCAGCTCAAAGGCGTGCGACCCCTGGAGATCACCACCGACTATCCACGACCACCACGCCCGACGCAGCATGGAGCGCACTACATCTTTACGCTACCCGCGCAACTCAAGGACGCCATACACAGGGCCGGTCAGCAAGAGGGCACCACGCTCTTTATGACCCTGCTGGCCGCCTTCCAGATCTTTTTGTATCGCTATACGGGACAGGCTGATGTGGTCGTGGGAACGGATATAGCGAACCGCACACATGTCGAAACCGAAGGTCTGATCGGCTTCTTCGTCAATCTATTGCCCTTGCGCACAAATCTCAGTGGAAATCCTTCGTTTCAGCATGTTCTGCAACGTGTGCGCGACGTAGTGCTAGGCGCATACAAACACTACGACACGCCATTTGAGATGCTCGTTGAGCACCTCAGGCCCGAGCATGAACCCAATCGCCTACCAATCGTGCAGATCTTGCTGGTGCTCCAGAACCAGCCACAAAGCGAGCCGCAGATGGTCGATTTGACGCTCCAGGTGCTACAACACGAGATTACTAGCGCGAAATTTGAAATCGCTCTCTTTTTACAGGAGGGGAAAGACGGGTTAGAGGGTATCGTTGTCTATAACACAGATCTCTTTAAAGAAGAGACCATAGCTACCATGATGCAGCAATTTGTCACCCTGCTCGACAGCGCCACTCAGCACAGCGATACGCCAATCAATCTTCTCACCAGGCATAATCAGCTGGAGCTTAGTCGTGAAGCGCAACAGCGCAAAGAACGCCTGAGCACAGGCCTGCGCAAATTAAAACGAGGAAAAGCAACCACCTAATGTTCAATGTATGTGCCGATCCCTCTCTGCATATCACTGCTTAACGATAGAAATCAGGAGTACAGGTATCCATGCAAAAGACAGATTTAAAGGGCTTTCAACTTTCCCTGCAACAGACACGCCTCTGGACGCATCAAGGCCAAGATCTGGTTTATTATACGCGTAGCGCTGTTAGCATCGATGGTCAGCTCAATACAGCCCTGTTCTTACAAGCCCTGCAGCAAATCGTCGCACAGCATGAAATACTGCGCACAACCTTCTATATATCACCAGGCATGGAAGTGCCGATGCAGGTCATCCAGCCTGATTACCAGGTGTGCTGCCCGATCATACAACTTGCACCACACGAGACGCTGCATAGAGACGCGCTCATACAACACTATGTCGCGGATATCCAGCAGCCGGGGATCGACCTGGCCAGGGGTCCCCTATTTCAAGCGCAACTCTTGCGTATCACTCCGCAGGAGCATATCCTCCTCCTCAGCATCCCGACGTTGTGCGGAGATACCTTCACGCATAAACAGATCGTGACAGATATACTGCGCATGTATGCGCATATACAGCATGGGGAGAAGCTGGAGGAAGAGCCACTCCAATACGTTGATGTCTCTAACTGGCAAAACGAGCTGCTTCAGGAGGACGATGCCACCGAACAACAAGCTTACTGGGACAGGTTCGACCTTGCGCAGATCGCCAGCGCGCCAGTACCATTCAGTCAGCATTACCAGGGGACAGACACGCAGGCTTTCTCCCCACAGAGCATCAGCATTCCCGTTGATACGACCGTTACCCGGCAGCTCCTAGCTCTGGCGGAGCGCTACGCGGTTACCGGTGAAGTCGTCCTCCTCACTTGCTGGCAGACGTTACTCTGGCGCTTGACAAACGCTTCCCCGTACCTGCACGGTATTGCGTGCAGTGGACGCGACTATGAAGAGCTACAAACAGCGGTGGGGGCATACGCGCGCCTGGTTCCGTTCGGTATCGAATTGAGTGGGCAGCACTCCGTAGATCAGAGTCTGATGCTCGTAAAGGCCGCACTGCAAGAGGCAAGGGATGCGCAATTCTATTTTAACGCGCCTACAGAGCAGACAGGCTTTCCAGTGCAATTTGAGTTCGATGACTGGTCCAGCGTCAATGCGTCCAGGGATCTCCAGGCCACCTTATTGCACCAGGCCAGCCTGAGCGAACCATTTCTATTAAAACTCAATAGTATCCAGACCGAAGCTGCGCTCTACCTGACTTTACACTTTGATGCCACCAGCATCTCGGCCGGGCATGCCAGCGAGATCGGCCATGTATTTAGCAGGCTGCTCGAACAGGTCAGCGCCGGAGCCTCCATTAAGTCTGGACAGCTCGCGCTTGTGACAGAGAACGAGGCCGCCAGACTCCAACAGCTCTTTACAGGCCCCCAGTCCCCCATGCAGACACATAACCTGATTCAGCACTTTGAGGCCTACGCGGCCCGACATCCAGACCAGACAGCGCTGGTCTGTGGACCCGAAAAGCTCAGTTACCGGCAATTAAATGAGCGCGCCAACCAGTTAGCGCACCGCCTCATCGCCAGCGGGATCACCGCCAATAGTCTGGTGGCGCTCTACCTGGAGCGTTCAATCTCTATGCTGGTGGGTATGTTAGCGACGCTAAAAGCGGGGGGAGCGTATGTACCATTGGATGCGGAGCAACCGGCCAGCCGTATCGCGTGGCAGCTACAGGATACAGCCGCGTCCGTCATTCTCACCCAATCAGGTGTGTTGCAGGAACGACTCACAGGCGCTCCGGGCGCCCTCATCATGCTTGACGACCCACGAGAAGGCCTGGAACAGGAGGCCACGACGAATCCCGGTATCGTGAATGATCTGCAGGACCTGGCTTACATCATCTATACTTCTGGTTCAACCGGCAGGCCGAAAGGTGTTATGCTGCGCCACGCAGGAGTAAACAACTATATTCAGAGTCTCAGTCAATTCATAGCCAGCGAGCCAGGACTGCACTTTGCCAGTGTCTCTACCCTGGCGGCCGACCTGGGCAATACCGTGATCTTCTGTTCCCTGGCCTCCGGTGGCTGTCTGCACCTCATCACCTATGAGACCTTTACCTCAAGCGCGGCGTTTGGCAACTATATGAGCCAGCAGCGCATCGATGTCTTGAAGATCGTGCCTTCTCATCTCTCATCGCTGCTGTCCACGGCTGAGAGCCGACAGATCTTACCACAGCGCCACCTGGTATTGGGTGGTGAGGTCTTTCCCCGCTCGCTGCTGCAACGTCTGCAGGCATTGGATTATAGCGGAACGATTACCAATCACTACGGGCCAACGGAGACCACCATTGGCGCCCTCACCTATCGCGTTGATAGCTCCGCGCTCGCCGGGCATAGCACAGTTCCAGTTGGTTGCCCCATCACCAATACTGAGGTATATCTCCTCGATCAATCCGCCCAGATCGTACCATTGGGCATTGCCGGCGAACTGTACATAGGTGGCGCCGGGGTGGCGGCCGGCTACCTGAACCAGCCAGCACTCACTGACGAACGTTTTATCCCCCATCCCTTTAAAGATGGCGCTCGCCTCTATCGCACAGGAGATCTGGTGCGCGCCGATGAGAATGGCATTATTGAGTACCTCGGTCGCATCGATAATCAGGTCAAGATCCGGGGGTACCGGGTCGAGATAGGAGAGATTGAAGCGGCCTTACGCCAACTGCCAGAGGTGCATGAATGCGTTGTGCTGGCTCAGGAGGATCAGAGACTGGTGGCCTACGTAGTCCCCAGGAAACAAACGCATACACCCTCGACGCAGCTGTTGCGTCAGGCCCTTGAGCAACAGCTGCCGGCCTACATGCTACCAGCGACTTTTGTCTACCTGCGCTCATTGCCGCTGACCGCCAATGGCAAGCTTGATCGCCACAAGCTAGCGGACCTGCAGATCGCGGAAGAACAAAAGACGGCCTATGTAGCGCCCTCCACTCTGGTAGAGGAACTGCTGGTAAGTATATGGGAGAGCCTGCTCAACGTTCAACACATCGGCGTCAACGATCATTTCGTCGATCTTGGCGGCCATTCGCTGCTGGCGACCCAGATCGTCTCGCGCATACGCACCATTCTGCAGGTTGAGATACCATTGCGGGTAATCTTCGAGCAGCCGACCATCGCGAGCATCGCACGCTACATCGCGCAGACAAGCCAGTCCTCACATCCACAAACTATCCAGTTGCGGGATCGGCAGCAGCCACCGGTGCTATCCTTTGGTCAGCAGCGCCTCTGGTTCCTCAATCAATTGCAGCCCAAGAGTACGGCCTATACCCTGTCTAAAGCGATTCGCCTGCAGGGAGACCTCAATATACAGGTCCTGGAGCAGAGCTTTGCCGCGCTGATCGCTCGTCACGAAACATTGCGGACCTGCTTCCAGGTCCAGGATACACAACCGGTACAGATCATCACCGAACCGGGTCAGCCCGCGATGAGCTACCTCGATATCAGCACCGAGGCATCGGAGCAGCGTGAGGTGAGCATTCAGGCCATACTTCAGCAAGAGCAGCAGCGGCCCTTCGATCTTGCGCAGGGTCCACTACTACGCATAATGCTCATTCGCGTTGCTGAACAGGAACATGTGCTATGTCTGAACATGCATCATAGCATCTCGGATGGCTGGTCAAATACGATTCTCGTACAAGAGATGGCGACGCTCTACAACGCCTTCCATCAACAGACGGTCGCTGAACTGGCGAAGCTGCCGATTCAATATGCCGATTTCGCCGTCTGGCAACGCCAGGTCCTCGCTCAGAGCGAGTTCTATCAGGAGCAGATGCGCTACTGGGTACAGCAATTGCAGCATCTAGAGCCACTACAGCTCCCAACCGATCGCCCACGCCCAGCGACCCAGACCTTCTGTGGGGATCAACGGCAGATAAAGATCTCCAGCCAGCTCCGTGAACGGCTCAACCAGTTGTGTCAGCAGGAAGGGGTGACACAGTTTATGGCCCTGCTGGCCGCCTTCCAGGTGTTGCTGGCCCACTATAGCGGGCAGAGCGATATCGCGGTCGGCACACCGATCGCTAATCGCACGCGTACGGAGATCGAAGGCCTGATCGGCTTCTTCGCCAATACACTGGTGATTCGCACGGACCTTAGCGGCGCGATGACATTCAAGCAATTGCTCAAACAGGTGAGCGAAAAAGCTCTGCAGGCTTATGCGCACCAGGATCTTCCCTTTGAGAAACTGGTGGAAGAACTCCATCCCGAGCGCGATCTCAGTCGCTTCCCGCTATTCCAGGTGGCCTTCTCACTGCAGAAAGCACTGGACGCCGAAAGCTATACACTGCAGCAGCTACAGATCAGCCCTGTTGAGATCGAGAATAGCACGATGGCGAAGTTTGATCTGACACTCGTCGTAACGGATACAGAACAGACCCTCGACTGCCTACTTGAATATAATACCGATCTTTTTGATACCACGACGATTGAGCGCATGCTCGACCATTGGTTACTCGTCCTGGAAGCATTGACCACCGATGTAGAGCAGCCAATCAAGGAGATAAGCCTGCTCAGTGTACAGGAAAAGAGTCTGGTACTTGAGCAGTGGAATACAACTGAGACAGATTACAGCGGCTATGGGGACTCTCTACAGCAGTTGATTGAGCAGCAGTGCACGCACGACCCGGACCGCATCGCCGTGACCTTTGAGCAACAGCAGCTCAGCTATGGGGAGCTGGAGCGTCGCTCCAATCAGCTCGCCCACTTCCTGCACGCCCAGGGCATCGGTCCCGATCGCCTCGTCGGCCTGTGTCTGCAGCGTTCCCTGGAACTCGTCATCGCCATCATCGCCATCCTCAAGGCCGGTGGCGCCTACGTCCCCCTCGATCCCGACTATCCCACCGAGCGCCTGCGCTTCTTGATCGAGGATACCCACCTCTCCTTCGTGCTGACCCAGCATCCTCTGCTCCCCCTGCTGCCTTCGTCCGACTGCCGACGCCTGTGTCTGGATCGTGATTGGATCCTGATCGCCGGGGAGTCCGACGCTCCCCTACCCACCCTCGTCCATCCTGAGCAGCTGGCCTATATGATCTACACCTCCGGCTCCACCGGCCTGCCCAAGGGGGCCATGAATACCCAGCAGGCTCTGCTCAACCGCCTGCTCTGGATGCAGCAGCGCTACCAACTCGATGCCACCGATTGCGTCCTGCAGAAGACCCCTTTTAGCTTCGATGTCTCCGTCTGGGAGTTCTTCTGGCCCTTGCTCGCCGGCGCTCGTCTGCTGCTGGCCGCCCCCGAGGGCCAGCGCGATAGCGCCTACCTGGTCGCGCTGATCCGGCAGCAGGCAGTAAGTCTGTGCCACTTTGTCCCCTCGATGCTCTCGGTCTTCCTGCAGGAGCCTGAGGTCAGCCATTGTCAGAGTCTGCGCGATGTTATCTGCAGCGGGGAGGCCCTCTCCTTCGAGCTGCAGCAGCGCTTCTTCGCGCGTCTGGGAGCCGGGCTGCACAATCTGTACGGACCCACCGAGGCGGCCATCGATGTGACCGCCTGGACCTGTCAGCCTGAGAGCCTGCGGCGCGAGGTCCCCATCGGTCGGCCGATCGCCAACCTGCGCGTCTATGTGCTTGACGAGCGACTGCGACCGCTGCCCATCGGCGTACCGGGCGAGCTCTATCTGGGCGGCATCGGTCTGGCTCGCGGCTACGCCGAGCGTCCGGCCCTGACCGCCGAGCGCTTCGTGCCTGATCCGCTGAGCCAGCAGCCGGGGGCGCGCCTCTACCGGACCGGGGACCGTGTGCGCTGGCTGGAGGATGGCACGCTCAGCTACCTGGGCCGCCTCGATTTCCAGGTCAAGATCCGTGGCCAGCGCATCGAACTCGGCGAGATCGAAACGATCCTCAGCCACCACTCCGCCATCCGCGATGCCGTCGTTACCACGCAACCCGACAGCCAGCACAATCCACAGCTGATCGCCTATCTGGTCCCTGATAGAGAGGCAGCTCATCCACTCTTCTATCTTTTACACCTGCAAAACGCGGGCCTGATTAGCGCCCGCCAACAATATGAACTCCCCAATGGGATGACTATTGTGAGCCAGAATAAAAACGAGACCGAGTTTCTGTATCGCGAAATCTTTGAGGACAATACCTACGCCAGCAATGGCATTCAGCTGCCAGCCAATAGCTGCGTCTTTGATATTGGCGCCAATATCGGTCTGTTCAGCCTCTTTATCGGCCAACAATGTCCCGACGCCAGGATCTACGCCTTTGAACCCATTCCCCCTTTACACCAGATCGCGCAGTTGAACGCGGATATCTATCGGCTCCAGGCGACCATCTTTGAACAGGGCCTGGCCGACGCAAAGATGTCGGTGCCGCTCACCTACTATCCCCATATCTCGATTATGTCGGGTCAGTACGCCGATGTGGACGAAGAGCGGGCCGTGGTGGCTTCATTCCTGCGGCAGTTACCCGAGACAGGCGGATTAACACCGCAGGAGCTAGACGAACTCATTAGCGAACGGCTCACCAGCGAAACCATTCAATGCACCATGACAACGCTCTCAGATGTCATCGCACAACAACAGATTGCACAGATCGATCTGCTCAAAATTGACGTTGAAAAGGGCGAATTGGCCGTATTGAAGGGTATCCAGAACGAAGATTGGCCGAAGATCCAGCAGATCGTGATGGAGGTCCATGATCTTGAAGGACGCCTGCAGGCATGCACCCAGCTCCTGCAAGCACAGGGCTATCAGCTCGCTATTGAAAAGGAGCGTTACCTGACCGCGACCGATCTCTATACCATCTATGCCCGCCGCTCACCCACAATAGCGGCACACCTGGAGGCGGAGCATGGACATACATGGGGCTGGAGCAGCGCGCAGGCATTGCAGCGCGAGATCCGCAGCTACCTGAATGGAAAATTGCCTGCGGCACTCCATCCCACACGATGGGTCTGGTTGGAAGAGTTGCCACTTACCCATAATGGGAAGCTGGATCGTAAGGCATTGCCAGCGCCGTCCACGATGGCACGGGAAAAAGGGAGCCAGACCGTGCCACGTACGCCGCTGGAAGAGACGCTTGTGCAGCTCTACAGCAAGCTGCTGAACGTCTCGCAGGTCGATATTCACGACCATTTCTTTGACCTTGGCGGCCATTCCCTACTGGCCACACAGCTCATATCCCGGCTACGTACACTCTTACAGATCGAGTTGCCGCTACATATCCTGTTTGAGCACCCGACGATTGTGGAACTGGCCCAGCACATTGAACTGGCGCAACTTCAGCAGAGAGGGACGCATCTACCTCCACTGGCTCCAACCAGCCGCGATCAGGTGCTGCCACTCTCGTTCGCGCAACAGAGACTCTGGTTCCTGCACCAGTTAGAACCCAATAACACCATTTATACGATCCCTATCGCCCTCCACTTGAAAGGCAAGCTGCAGGTCAAGGCACTGATCCAGAGCCTGAGCTACAGTATTGCGCGCCAGGAGAGCCTGCGCACGACCTTTCCAACGCATGATGGCGCGCCACAGCAATTGATCGGACCGGCGGTATCTGCCAACCTGCCGCTGATCGATCTTAGCGCCCTCACGCCACAAACGCGAGAAGAGACGCTCCACTCGCTCATTCAGCAGCAAGAGGCGCAACCATTCCAGCTACTGACGGGGCCGCTGTTCAGAAGCACCTTACTCTATCTGGGGCCGCAAGAACATGTCTTTGTGCTCACCATGCATCATATCATCACCGATGGTTGGTCGATGAATATCCTGGCCCACGAGATCAGCACGATCTACCAGGCACTCAGCGCGCAACGACCCGTTCCCCTGGCCAACCTGCCTGTTCAGTACGCTGATTTCGCGCTCTGGCAACAGCAATGGCTACAGGGGGACGAACTCAAACGGCAGCTGGCCTATTGGAGGCAGCAGCTTCAGGACAGCGAGACATTGGAATTGCCCACCGACCATCCTCGCCCACCTTACCAGACCTACAGAGGGGCGCGCGAGCGATTTAGCATAGATGCAGGGCTACGCGACGCGCTGCAATCGCTCGGACGGCAAGAGGAGGTCACACTCTTCATGGTCCTGCTAAGCACCTTCCAAATTCTGCTCGCCAGGTATAGCCGGCAGATCGATATAGTCGTCGGCATAGATACGGCCAATCGTGATCGGCAGGAGATCGAAAATATCATCGGCTGCTTTATCAACACCCTGGTGCTGCGTACCGATCTGAGCGGGAATCCCAACTTCAAAGAGATCCTCAGGCGCGTGCGCCGGGTTACACTGGATGCCTACTCCTATCAGGACCTGCCATTTGAAAAGCTTGTTGAGGAGTTGCAGCCCACACGCGACCTCAGCCGTTCGCCACTCTTTCAAGTCTTCTTCACCTACCAGGTGACCAACCAGATAGCAAGCCTCCAGACGGCAACTTCGCAGGAACTCCATTTCAGTCCCATTACCATAGATAGGATGGTGGCCAGATTCGATCTTTCGCTGGCCGTCACAGACGATGGACAGGAACTTGACTGCGAGATTGAGTATAACGTGGATCTTTTTGAAGCGGCCACTATTCGACGTCTCCTGCATCACTGGCAGACGCTGCTATACAATGTGGTTAAAACACCAGAGGCAAGGATGGCGGACCTTGAACTATTGTCAGAGGAAGAGGCGCAGGCGGTTCGCAGGCAGGCCACAGCAGGCCAGGCCCGCTATCAGACAGAGTTGCTGCTGCCAGAACTGATCGCGGCACAGGCCCGGCAGACGCCAGAGAGGATCACCTTTGTTTTTCAAGGGCACGCTATTACCTATGGTGTGCTGCATCAACGCGCGCATAGATTGGCCAACTACCTGGCCGCACAAGGCGTCGGGACCGAAACACTGGTGGGTATCTACCTTGAGCGATCACTGGACATGGCCATCTCCATGCTGGCCATATTCTATGCAGGTGGAGCATATATTCCGCTTGATACAAGCTATCCAGCGGCGCGCATCGCCACCATTCTCAACGATGCCTGTCCAGCCCTCATCCTCACCAACACTACGTTACAGCGTCAGCTACCTGAAGAGTGTACCACGCACATCATCAAACTGGATCAGCTTAGCACGCAGGAACTGACAGGCATGGCGGAACGTCGGGCGGTTCGCTATCATCCAGATCAACTGGCGTACGTCATTTTCACCTCGGGATCAACCGGGCGTCCCAAGGGAGCCATGATTACACACAGGGGAATGCTCAATCATCTCTATGCCAAGATCGAGACCCTGGGGATCGAACAGTCTGAGCGCATAGCGCAGACGGCATCGCATTGTTTTGATATCTCAGTCTGGCAATTCTGGGCGGCACTACTCACAGGCGGACAGACCCATATTCTGGGCAACGCAATCACCCATGAACCCATCCGGCTGCTTGAGCACGTCCACCATTTGGGCATCTCTCTGTTAGAGGTGGTACCATCGCTGCTGCGCATCTGGCTTGACGAGATCGATTACACCGGTGCCGTTTCCACCACGCAGCTCACCGCCTTGCGCTACCTCATTATTACAGGGGAGTCCGCGTCACCACAGCTCGGCCGGCGCTGGCTACAGCATTCACGGCACATCCCGTTGATCAATGCCTATGGCCCCACCGAATGCTCGGACGATGTCACGCACGCTATCATCACGCAGGCGAACACGTTAGAAAAGAGAAGCATTCCCATCGGCTATCCCATCGCCAACCTGGCCATTTACCTGCTCGATGACCACCTGAAACTCGTTCCACCAGGCGTCATCGGCCAGATATATGTCGGAGGTGTCGGTGTGGGGCGGGGATACCTGCAGCACCCTGAGCAGACGGCGGCCGCCTTCCTGCCAGATCCCTATGCCCAGCAACCAGGGAGCCGTCTCTATCGGACCGGCGATCTTGGACGCACCTTACCCGATGGGCAGATCGAGTTCCTCGGTCGCGTAGATCACCAGGTTAAATTGCGCGGCTTCCGCATTGAATTGGGCGAAATTGAAGAGGTCCTGCTCACCCATCCGGATGTGCGCGCTGCCCTGGTCACAATCTGGGAAGAGTCGTCCAGGAGCCAACAGCTTGTAGCCTATGTTGTCAGCGACAAAGCCGCCGAGGGCGAGGGCCTGGAAGAGTTACTACAAGCGTACCTGCGCGCCAGGCTGCCGGGCTATATGCTCCCAGGCGCCTTCCTGCTACTCGACGAACTACCATTGACTCCCAATGGCAAGATCGATCGCAAAGCGCTCCCCCATCCACAGGAGAAGAACAGCCAGCGGCAAAGGCGCATGCCACAGACTGCCGCGGAAACAGTGTTGGCGGCCATCTGGATGCACAGCCTGGGCGCCGAACAGGTCGCCGTCAACGATAACTTTTTTGAAGCCGGCGGCCACTCGCTGCTGGCGACACAGATTATCTCACGCATCCAGACCATTTTTCAGCTAGAGTTCCCCCTCAATCTTTTCTTTACCTGCACCACTATTGAGGAGCAGGTGCAGGCAATAGCCGAGATAGCTGGTGGACGCGAAACGATCGAGGAAATAGCCCAGATTTATCAAGAGATCGAAGCCCTCTCAGAAGAAGAGTTGGCACAGCTTCCCACTGAATAAGAACGAAGGATAGATGCATGGTGATGAAAAAATCTCAACAACAATCAGACTCATTGATAGCGAGAAAGCAGGCCCTGTTTGAGGCTCGCTTGAAAGAGCGGGGACTCAAAGGGGAGCGACAGAGCACCATCTCCCTGCGCCAAAAGGGAGATAGCATCCCACTTTCCTTCGCGCAACAGCGTCTCTGGTTTCTCCATCAGCTTGAACCCGATTCGTCCGTCTACAATATTCCGCAAATGATGCAATTGCAGGGAGAGCTGGACGTTCATCTGCTAGAAAAGAGCCTGACCACGGTCATCGGCAGGCATGAGAGCCTGCGCACAACCTTTCCCATGCAGGACAATCAGCCAGTACAGCAGATCGCGCCGGATCCCACCATTCAATTCCCCCTGGTCGATCTTACGCGCTTGCAGGCTCTCGATCACGAGGCGGAAGCCCTCAAGATAGCGCAACAGGAGTTCCAACAGCCGTTTGACCTCGCCGCCGGACCATTGCTCAGAGTGATGGTTGTGCGCTCTACACAGCGGGAACACTATTTATTCATAACCATGCACCATATTATCTCGGATGCCTGGTCCGGCGACCTGCTTATCCAGGAGCTAGTACAATTATATGTCGCATATAGAGAAGAGAGGCCCGCGCAACTTCCCGCCTTACCTGTCCAATACGCTGATTTCGCCATCTGGCAACGGGAGTGGCTACAGGGACCGCTTCTGGATCAACAACTCCAATATTGGAGGCGGAAGCTGCACAATGTGCAGCCGCTTGACCTCCCCTTTGATCATCCCCGCTCATCCATGCCAACTTTTGAAGGACGGCAGCACCATATCACGCTCTCGATTGCGCTACAAGACAGGCTTAAGGCGCTGGCACAGAGAGAAGATGTCACCTTGTTTATGTTGCTTTTGGCCGCGTTCCAGATGCTCCTAGCCTACTATAGCGGCCAGACCGATATCAGCGTGGGGACCCCGATCAGCCAGCGCAAGCAGGCTGAACTTGAGAGCTTGATCGGCTTTTTTGTCAATACTGTGGTGATTCGCAGCGACCTGGCGGATAATCCAACCTTTCTCGCACTGCTCAAACAGGTGCGAGAGGTCGCGCTGGAGGCGTATACTCACCAAGATGTCCCCTTCGAGAAGATGGTTGAGGCGATCCATCCGGAGCGCGGCTTGAGCAATTCTCCGCTCTTCCAGTGCATGTTTGTGCTACAACACGCGCAAGCGATACCTGAGCTAGACACGGGGATACAGATGCACCCGCTGCCGCTGGAGAGCACGACCGCCAAATTTGACCTCGTCTTGATCGTGACCGAGAGTGCTCAGGGACTGCGCTGCACTTTTGAGTATAGCACCAGCCTCTTTGAAGCCTCCACCATTCAACGCATGTTTGGTCATTGGCAGAATCTGCTAGAAACAATTCTGCACACGCCATACATACGCTTACAAGAACTCAATCTCTTGACCACTGGTGAGCTACAGCAGCAACTGGTGAGCTGGAATGCCACACAGAGCGAGTATCCAGTGGCGAACGGACTGCACCACCTCTTTGAAGCGCAGGCACGACGTATTCCTGACGCGGCTGCACTCACATTTGAAGATAGTATCCTGACATATGCCGCGCTAGATCAGCAGGCCAATCGGTTAGCACATATCCTGCGCGCGTACGGCGTGGGGCCAGATCAGGCGGTGGGGATCTGCCTGGAACGCACCCTGGCGATGCCCATGGCCCTGCTGGCCATCTTAAAAGCTGGTGGAGCCTATCTCCCTCTCGATCCAACCTATCCTCAGGAGCGGCTCCAAATCATGCTTGCCGACGCGCAGCCGCCCGTTGTGATTACCCAGCAATCCTTACGCGAGCATTGTCCCCAACATCCACACTGCCAGCTACTTGTGTTGGAGGAGATCTACACACAGCAGACACGTTTCCCGACCACACCACCGGAGGTAGCCTTCAACCCAGAACAGCTGCTCTATATCATCTACACCTCTGGCTCCACGGGCATCCCCAAGGGAATCTCAATGCCACACCGCCCGCTGGTGAACCTCATGCACTGGCAACAGGCGCACTCGTTCGCGCACCAGGGAAGCAGGACCCTCCAATTCACCACCTTGAGCTTTGATGCCGCCTGCCAGGAGATTTTTGCTACCTGGTCGACCGGAGGCATCCTTACCATCACTTCGCATGAGGTGCGTATCAACCCGCAGGTCCTGTTACAGACACTGCGCGAAGCCGCGATCGAACGCTTATTTGTCCCCTTTGTGGCGCTGCAACAGCTGGCGCAGGTCGCGCAAAGCGAACGGCAGCTCCCAGATCATCTACAAGAGGTAATTACCGCTGGCGAACAGCTCCAGGTTAGCGGGGCCGTGGAGCTGTTCTTCTCCGCGCTGGCGGACTGTACGCTGATCAATCAGTATGGACCCGCAGAATGCCATGTCGTCACTTCGTTCACTCTGGATCACGATGTGTCGTCCTGGTCAGCGCTACCCTCGATCGGCACGCCGGTCTCCAATACGCAAATGTATATTCTCAATCCAGCCCTGCAGCCAGTTCCGGTCGGAGTCGCCGGAGAAGTTTATATCGGCGGCAAACACGTGGCTCGTGGCTACCTGGCCCGACCCGGACAGAGCGCCGAACGCTTCATTCCCGATCCGTTCAGCCGCGAGCCGGGGGCACGGCTCTATAAGACGGGCGATCTCGCCCGCTATCAAAGCACCGGTCTGATCGATTTTATCGGGCGTGCCGATACACAGGTAAAGATACGTGGCTATCGCATTGAACTCTTTGAGATCGAGGAGGCTTTACGCAGCCATCCGTCTATCCACGAGGCCATCGTCAGCGTCCTCGAAGTGGATCCATCGGACAAACGCCTGGTCGCTTATGTCCTACCGGCAGCAGCAGAGCAGATGCCAGCGGCGCAGGAGCTGCGGCAATACCTCCAGGAACGCCTGCCTGATTATATGGTGCCCGCGTTCTTTAGCCAGCTGGATGCGCTACCATTAACACCCAGCGGCAAGATCGATCGGAGAAGCTTGCCCGAGCTAAATATCGCGCAATTGCTAGAGGAGCAGGAAGATGCCGGCACGCCACGCACGCCTATTGAGGAGTTGATCGCGACCGTCTGGTGCGAGGTATTGGGCCGTCAAACGATCGGGATCCACGAAAATTTCTTCGCCATCGGTGGACATTCCTTGCTGGCAACCCAGGTTATGTCGCGCCTGCAACGCCTGGTACGGCCCGCACTACCACTACGCCTCTTCTTTGAGACGGCGACCATTGAAAAACTGGCCCGGGCGATTGAGCAGCTGATGCGAGAGGAGCAGGAAAACGAACGGCCATCCCTGAGTCCCGCAGCGCGTCGGCCGCAGATTCCGCTCTCCTTTGCCCAACAACGACTCTGGTTCATCGAGCAGCTAGAGCCTGGCAGCGTCCACTATCACCTTCCCACCGCCTTACTCCTGGAAGGAATGCTAGAGATCGCCATGTTGGAGCGGGCATTGCGAACGGTTATCTCCCGACACGAAAGTCTACGTACTGTGTTCCATGCCAGCGCAGGACACGCATTCCAGTTTATTCAGGCCGCCGACCCAACGCTGATCATTCCAGTCATCGATCTCAGTAAACTGGGCGACGAAGCAAGCGGCAATATCGCGCATGGGCTGGCGAAGGAAGAGGCGCGGCAGCCATTCGATCTGGTACAGGGACCCTTGATGCGCGTCAAGTTGCTGCGACTAAGCATAGACAGGCACGTCCTGCTCCTCACCATCCACCATATCGTGGCGGATGGCTGGTCAATGCAGATCTTGATCCATGAGATAAGCCAGCTCTACAACGCGCTTAACAAAGATGAACCCTCACCATTAACCGAACTTCCCATACAATATGCCGACTTCGCAATCTGGCAGCAGAGTTGGTTGCAGGGAGATCTTCTGACCCGCGAACTTCACTATTGGCGGCAAAATCTGGCTGGCGTAAGCACACTGAACCTGCCCACGGATTATGCGAGGCCGGCTCTACAAACCTTCCATGGGGCGCGTCTCTACGCCTACCTTACGAGCGATCTCACCTCCAGCCTGAAAAAGCTGAGCCAGCGGGAAGGCGTGACGCTATTCATGCTGCTGCTAGCGGCCTTTCAGGTCTTGCTGGCCCGCTATAGCGGACAGGACGATATCGCGGTCGGCACACCGATCGCGGGGCGCACCCACACCGAGCTTGAACAGTTGATCGGCTTCTTTGTCAATACCCTGGTCATGAGGAGTGACCTTGCTGGAGCTTCCGATTTTCGTCAGCTGCTCGCGCGCGTGCGTGAGACGACGCTACAGGCATACGCCCATCAGGATGTGCCCTTTGAGAAACTGGTGGAAGCGCTACAGCCCGAGCGCGACCTGAGCCGCTCACCACTCTTCCAGGCCATGTTCGCACTCCACAATATACCAGCCGCCAATGCCACCATCGACGGCCTGGAAGTATCCTACTTTAAGCAGGAGGCGACGATCGCCAGGTATGACCTTACCCTGGAAATCATGGATACACCACCGGGACTTGTCTGCGCGTTTGAGTACAATAGCGATCTCTTCGCGGCCGAGACGATCGCGGGCATGCTGGAACACTGGCAGATCTTGCTGGAGGGCATCGTGGCCCGGCCCTCTTCTCCCCTGAGCGCACTCCCTCTGCTCACTCCACGCGAGCTGCAGCTGCTCCTGCACACCTGGAACGACTCCGCCGTTCCTTCCTCCTCCCAACTCTCGCTGCCCCAGGCCTTCTCGCTGCAGGCGGCTCACTACCCCGATCGCGTCGCGCTCTCCTTCCAGGATCAGTTGCTCACCTTCTCCGAACTCGATCACCGCGCTGACCTGCTCGCCTCCTTCCTACAGCGCCACGGCATCGGTCCCGAGCACTGCATCCCCCTCTGCCTGCAGCGCTCACCCGATCTCCTGCTAGCCCTGCTCGCCGTCCTCAAAACCGGCGCGGCTTACCTGCCCCTCGATCCTTCCTATCCCGCACAGCGTCTGCGCACCATCCTCGATGAGGTCCGGCCTCTGCTCCTGCTGACCCAGCAGGACCTGTTGCCCCTCGTCGGCGATCACGCCAGCCTGCCACTGTGCCTCGATCAGCTCTGGCCTCGCCTACTGGACCCGCAGGCCGACCTCTTGCCCCTCACGTCCACTGTGGCCTTCCATCCTGACCAGCTCGCCTATGTCATCTACACCTCCGGTTCCACCGGGCGACCCAAAGGCGTCATGGTCACACAGCACAACCTGCTCAATTTCCTGGCCGCGATGCTCCCTCGTCTGCAGTTGCAGGAGCAGGATCGCTGGCTGGCCATCACCAGCATCTCTTTTGATATCGCCGCCCTGGAGATCTTCCTGCCCCTGCTCTGCGGAACTCAGATCTCCCTGGCACCACGCCACTTCAGTTCCGATGGCGCCGCCCTGGCCCGGCACCTGGACGAAGAGGCCATCACCATCATGCAGGCTACCCCCACCACCTGGCAGCTCCTGCTCACCGCCGGCTGGCGGCCGCATGCAGACCTGCAGGTGCTCTGCGGCGGTGAAGCCTTTCCCCCGGCGCTGGCCTCCCAGCTACATCCGGCGCGCACCCTGTGGAACCTGTACGGACCAACCGAGACCACCATCTGGTCGGCCGCCGCCCGGCTGGCGGCACTGGAGCGGACCTCCCCAGTCCCGCTGGGTGCTCCACTCGACAACACCACCCTCTATGTGCTCGATCGCGTCGGTCAGCTCGTGCCACCGGGTGTCCCCGGCGAGCTGTTCATCGGTGGCCAGGGCGTGGCCCGTGGCTATTTCCGGCAGGCGGGACTGACCGCCGAGCGCTTCCTGCCCGATCCCTTCAGCGCGACACCGGGGGAGCGCCTCTACCGCACCGGCGATGTGGTACGCTACCGAGCCAACGGACGGCTAGAATACCTGGGGCGCGGCGATCAGCAGATCAAGCTGCGCGGCCTGCGCATCGAGATCGGCGAGATCGAGGCGGCACTGGTCCAGCATCCGACCGTGCGCGAGGCCGTCGTCTCCCTGTGGCGGGTCAGCGAGGCGGACCAGCGCCTGGTCGCCTACGTCATCGCTCAGCCCAACAGCACGATCGCGACGCAGCAGTTACGAGACCATCTGCGCCAGATGCTGCCCAACTACATGGTGCCAGCATATATTCTCGTCATGGAACAATTCCCGCTCACGCCTAATGGCAAGATCGATCGACTCGGCTTACCAACACCGGAGGAGCAACAGTCAGAGGTGCTATCCGGACGCGCACGACCACTCTCGCCTATTGAAGAGGTGATCGCGGGCTTCTATCATGAACTCCTGGCGCTCAAACAGCCGGAACCACAGAGCCACTTTTTCGCGGCGGGTGGACATTCGTTGCTCGCCACCCAGCTGCAGGCTCGTATCCGCGCCATCGCGGGCGTGGAGGTGCCGCTGCGTGCGATCTTTGAGCGGCCAACCATCGAGGGCATCGCCCGCGCTATTCAGGACAAGCTCCGTGAGCAACCGACACCATCACAACCCTCGCTGTGTGAAGTTGCTCGCACACAACCACTCCCCCTATCATTTGCTCAGCAGCGCCTCTGGTTTCTCGATCAGCTTGAACCGGCCAGCACAGCCTACACGATGCCAGCGACACTGCGTCTGAGCGGCCCGCTCCATGCACGGGCATTCGAACACAGCATCAAGCAGATCGTGCAGCGGCATGAGATCTTGCGGACAACGTTTCAAACGCGCGATACCATACCGGTACAGGTCATCGGGGATGCCGATGACTACCACCTGCCGATCGTGGATCTGCGCGGACTCCTAGAAGAAACGCGAGAAGCGGAGATCCACAGGCTGGCCATCCAGGAGACGGAAACAGGGTTTGATCTCTCCACGGGACCGCTCTTGCGCACCACCCTGCTGCGTGCTGGTGTGGATGAGCATATTTTCCTGCTCACAACCCATCATATCATCGCGGACGCCTGGTCCACGAACATCTTTATGCGCGAGCTGAGCTACTACTATCATGTCGACCTCACCCAGCAACCAACCACGCTGCCGGAGCTGCCCATTCAGTACGCAGACTACGCTGCCTGGCAGCACAACTGGTTCGGCAGCGAGCAGCTACAGACGCAGCTCGGCTACTGGAAAGAGCAGTTACGGAATATAGAGCCGCTTAATCTACCCACTGACCATTCCCGGCCCGCGATCCAGACGTTCCATGGATCCCATCAACATATCACCATCGCCCCTCCATTGCTGCAGGCACTCCAAACGTTGAGCCAGCAAGAAAACGCCACCCTATTCATGACGCTGGTCACAGCCTTCCAGATCCTGCTCGCACGCTACAGCGGCCAGAGCGATATCAGCGTTGGAACGGATATTGCCAATAGGACGCAGCTTGAACTTGAAGGTCTGATCGGCTTCTTCGCCAACACCCTGGTTCTGCGCACTAACCTTACTGACAACCCCACCTTTACGCAGGCACTGGTACGCGTGCGCCACAACGCCTTGCAAGCCTATGCGAACCAGGATATTCCGTTTGAGCGCATCGTCGAAGAGCTTCAGCCTGAGCGAGATCTCAGCCGGCCCCCGCTCTTCCAGGTACTGGTAAGCTCTCAACCAGCGACGCTGCCGACCGAGGAGACCACCACCCTTGAAGGTGTGCGCATACAGACGATTCCACTACTCCACCATAGCGCGAAGTTTGATCTCACGTTTTCCTGGGAAGAGACGGCCACGGGTCTCCACTGCGACCTTGAGTATAATACCGACCTGTTCGAGTTCGCGAGCATCGCACGCCTGCTGGAACACTGGCGAACCCTGCTGGAGCAGGTTGTCAGCCAGCCTGAAAGCAGGATTCAATCCCTGCCCCTGCTTAGCGAACGCGAGCGGAATAGTATGCTCAACGAATGGAATAGCACACAGGCGGACTATCCTCTGCAGGCGCCATTCCATCGACTGTTTGAACAGCAGGCCAGCCAGACACCCGATCGCATCGCTGTCGTCTATCAACAGGAATATGTGACGTACGCGGAATTAAACCGCCGGGCGCAGCAGCTGGCGCGCCAGCTGCTCCAGCGCGGCATACAGCCAGAGCAACTGGTCGGACTCTACCTGGAACGCTCGGTAGAGATGCTGATCGGCATGCTCGCGATCTTTAAAGCCGGAGCCGCCTATGTTCCACTCGATCCAGCCTATCCCCAACAGCGTATCGCGACAATTGTGGAGGATGCGGAACCGGCCATTATCCTGACCACCTCTACTCTGCGCCCAACCATGCCCGGCACGATCAATGCAATCTGCCTGGACGAGAATGATAGAGACGAGAGCGATGATCCTCCCATTAGCCAGCAGCAGAGTGCGCATCAACTGGCCTACACGATCTATACCTCCGGCTCCACTGGCCGTCCTAAGGGAGCGATGGTCACCCACCAGGGGATGCTCAATCACCTCTTCGCCAAGATTAAAGATCTGCGGCTGACCGAAAATGATTTCATCGCGCAGACCGCCTCCCATTGTTTCGATATCTCGGTCTGGCAATTCTGCGCGTCGCTCATGCTGGGAGGGCAGGTCGACATCATCCCTAACCAGGTGATGCTTGAGCCTCAACACCTGCTGCAAGAGATACGCGCCAGACAGATCAGTATTCTGGAAGTGGTACCATCATTTCTCTCGCTATTGCTTGATGAAGTAGAGCAACTGGAAGAGGATCGACTGGCGGGGAAGAGCCTGCGCTGGTTGATAGTTACAGGTGAAGCGGTTAGCCCCGCTCTGACGCGCCGATGGCTGCAGCGGTATCCAGACATCCCTTTGCTCAACGCCTATGGACCCACAGAATGTTCAGATGATGTCACCCATGCCCGTATTACAGAGCCGCCAGCCGCGCAAGAGGTGCGTGTGCCGCTCGGCTATCCGATAGTAAACACCCGGATCTATATTCTAGACAGCCGCTTCGCTCCGGTCCCGATCAGCGTTAGCGGGCGCATCTATGTCGGAGGCAAGGGGGTCGGTCGCGGGTATCTCCGGCGGCCCGAACAGACGGCGGCGGTCTTCCTCCCCGATCCATTTGGCCAGGAGGCGGGCGCGCGGTTATACGACACAGGCGATCTCGGCCGCTATCGAGCCGATGGCAGCATTGAATTTCTCGGTCGCGTTGACGAGCAGGTCAAAGTACGTGGCTACCGCATCGAATTAGGCGAGATCGAAGCCGTCCTGCAGCAGCATCCAGCTGTCCACAGCGCGCGCGTCATCGACAGGGAGGTCCGAGCAGGCGATAAAAGGCTAGTGGCGTATATCATTGCCGAAGAGGATATGAACGGGTCGCTCGACATAGCCGAGCTGAAGCGCCACCTGAGAAACAGGCTCCCCGAGTATATGGTGCCGCTGCATTTTGTCGCCTTAAGCAGCCTGCCACTGTTGCCAAATGGGAAAGTGGATCGTAGCGCGCTCCCCAGTCCCGAAGAAAACGCCACGGACGCCGAACAGGTACAGCGAGGGCTGACACCGATTGAGGAGATGGTCAGCGGGATCTACGCGCAGGTGCTGGGACTCGAAAGCGTTGGCGGCGACGATAACTTTTTCGCGCTCGGTGGTTATTCTCTGCTGGCAACGCAGATCATCTCCAGGATTCGACCGGCCATCCAAAGGGAGATCCCCTTGAGCGCCCTCTTCGAGCATCCCGGCGTCTCCGATCTGGCAGGCTACATTGAAAGAAGCCTGCAGCAGACAGCACGCAAAGACATGCCTGCGCTGGTCGCGGTCTCCAGAGAGGAGCCGCTGCCCCTGTCATTCGCGCAGAAGCGCCTCTGGTTTCTGGATCAGCTGGAACCGGACAGCACGGCATACATCCTGGCGCACGCTGTTCAGCTGCGAGGCCCGCTCAACGTTGAGGCGCTACAGTGGAGCCTGAATGAGCTGGTGCGCCGCCATGAAAGTTTGCGCACCAGCATTCAAGGTACCCCGGAAGAGCCGCTGCAGCATATCCAGCCCGCCAGTGGCTGTCCACTGCCCGTCTGCGATCTGAGCGGACTACCCCAGGAAGAGCGGCAGGAGACGATCGAGACCTTGCTACGCGCGGAGATACAGCAAAAGTTTGTGCTCAGCGCGGGTCCGCTGCTGCGCGTGCGCCTGCTACGCATAGGGAGAGAGACGCACATCCTCCTCATCAGCATGCATCACATTATCTCTGATGGCTGGTCAATGAGCATCTTCGTCAGTGAGTTTACCAGCATCTATAACAGCTATGTGCATGGGGAAGCACATGCACTGCCGGCGCTTCCACTGCAATACGCCGATTTCGCCACCTGGCAGCAAAAATGGCTACGGGACGGAACGCTGGACGAGCAGCTCGCTTACTGGCTGAAGCAGCTAGAAGCCATGGAGCCGCTCGACTTCCCTACAGATCATCCACGTCCCCTCGTCCAGACCTTCCGAGGTGCGCACCTGGAACAGCTACTGGAACCAGCGCTGCGCCAGCAGCTCCAGCAACTCAGCCAGAGGGAGGGTGTCACCCTGTTTATGACCCTGATCGCCGCCTTTCAGGTCCTGCTCGCCCGCTACAGTGGACAAGAGGATATCACTATCGGGACACCGATCGCCAATCGCACACAAACGCAGGTCGAGGGGATCATTGGCTTTTTCGTCAACAATCTCGTCCTGCGCACAAGTCTGGCTGGCAATCCAACCTTCCGCCAGCTCCTGCAGCGGACGAGGGAGGTCGCACTGGGAGCGTACACGCACCAGGATGTGCCTTTCGAGAAGCTGGTTGACGCCCTGCAGCTCCGACGTGATCTGAGCCGTTCGCCGATCTTTCAGGTGATGTTCGCGCTGCAAGACATGCCGACGCGGGCCGATAGCCTTGACGGGCTAGAGGCCGAGACAATCTCATTCGAATCGGCCATCTCGAAATTCGATTTTACGCTCTTCGTCACCAATACAGATCAGGGTCTGCATTGCGCGCTTGAATACAATATCGATCTCTTTGAACTAGAAACAATGCGGCGGCTGCTAAAACAATGGCACTATTTGCTTGAAGGCATCTGCCATTCAGCCGAGCAACATATTAACGACCTGTCGTTGCTCACGCCAGCCGAACGACTCCTGCTGCTGGAGACATGGCCCGCAGCGACCCGGAAGCCTCAGATTGAACAGGGCGTTCAGGCACTGGTCGCGGCAGTGGTAGCCCAATATCCCGAGCGCATCGCCCTGGTAGCGCATGATGAGCAGATCACCTATCGCGAGCTGGACCGCCGCGCAAGCCAGGTCGCATGGCGCCTGCAAAATCTGGGGGTAGGACCCGATAGCATCGTGGCGGTCTGCTCCAATCGCTCGCTAGAGATGGTGATCGGACTGCTGGGGATCATCAAAGCGAATGGAGCCTATCTGCCACTGGACCCTGAGTATCCGCCAGAACGCAAGATCTTTATGCTTGAGGATGCGCAACGACCGGTTCTGCTGGCCGATCAGCAGGAGAGGAAGCTATTGCAGGCTCACAGTCGCGCAACCCTGCTTTTGGATCATTCCTGGACAGAGTTCAGCACGCAACCGACGACCACGGTTCCCATTCAAACAACGATACGAAATCTGGCTTATGTCATCTATACCTCTGGCTCTACCGGTCGTCCAAAGGGCGTCGCCATTGAGCATAGGGGGCTAGCCAATCTGATTGCCTGGCATCGGCAGGCATTCGCGATCAGAGAGGAGGATCGCGCGACCCATCTGGCCGGATCAGGCTTTGACGCGGCCGTGTGGGAACTCTGGCCCTATCTGGCCAGTGGTTCCTGCATCTGCCTGGTAGATGATGAGACGCGCCCTTCACCGGCGCAGCTCCAACACTATCTCCAGCAGCAGAACATCACGATAAGCTTTATCCCAACGCCCCTCCTCGAACATATGCTTAACGAGGTCTGGCCCACGCACATGTCGCTGCGCACAATCCTGACCGGCGGAGATCGGCTACGCAGCTATCCTACGCCCGACATGCCCTTTAAGCTCATCAATAACTACGGGCCAACGGAGAATAGCGTGGTCACCACATCGGGCAGCGTCGCGGCAATCGGAACATCTGAACGTGTACCGGATCTGGGCCGGGCCATCACAAATTGCACCACCTATGTCCTCGATCAACATCTGCGCCCAGTGCCGCTGGGCGCCATCGGCGAGCTATACATTGGAGGGGCAAGCGTGGCGCGTGGCTACAGCGGGCAACCGGCGCTAACCGCTGAGCGCTTCCTCCCTGATCCATTCAGTACTGAAAGTGGGAGCCGGTTATATCGGAGTGGCGATCTGGTACGCTATCGTGCCGATGGCAGGCTGGACTTTATCGGGCGCGGCGACTTCCAGATCAAGATACGCGGCTTTCGCATTGAGATGGGCGAGGTCGAGGCCGTTCTTGCCCGAAATCCAGAGATACGCGCATGTGTCGTCGTACTGCACGAAAAGGAGCAGCGCAAATATCTGGTCGCGTACGTGGTTCCCGCCACACCCACACTGGATATAGCAGGCGTACGCGCGCACCTACAACAGTATCTGCCAGCCTATATGATTCCCACGCTCATCATGCCAATCGAGGCGATCCCAGTCACCACCGGTGGCAAAATTGATCGGAAGGCATTACCAGAGCCGATGTGGGAGATCGTCGATCAATTGGAGGCGGATGAAACGCCTGTGACGGATGTCGGGAAGACGCTCAGGAGCATCTGGTCCGACATCCTCCATGTTAAAGAGGTTGGTCTTCACGACAATTTCTTCCACCTGGGGGGCGACTCGATCCTGAGTATTCAGATCATCGCACGCGCCAGACAACAGGGCCTGCAGCTTACCTTGAAGCAGCTCTTTCAATATCAAACGATCGCGGAGTTGAGCCAGGTCGTTGAGAGCGCGCCAGTAGCCTCAG
Organism: Dictyobacter alpinus; assembly: GCF_003967575.1. NCBI lineage: Bacteria > Bacillati > Chloroflexota > Ktedonobacteria > Ktedonobacterales > Dictyobacteraceae > Dictyobacter > Dictyobacter alpinus. The sequence goes on along the minus strand of NZ_BIFT01000001.1, from coordinate 4,860,358 downwards.
TGGACGAGGGACCTGCTCATGGACCGGTCGAACTCACACCAATTCAGCACTGGTTCTTCGCGCACCACTTCGAGCATCCCGCGCACTGGAATCAGGAGCGTCTCCTGGAGATACCGTCCGACATCACGGCCGAACTGTTGGAGCAGGCATGGGGCAGGCTATTAGAGCACCACGATGCCCTGCGGGCTAGCTATACCCATAGCGAACAGGGATGGCGACAGCACATCCCAGAGGGTTCACAGGATATCCACAGTTCCTTTGCACACATTCAACTGGCCGCGCTGACGCCCGCAGAAAGGGAGCTAGCCATCACAGAGCAGGCGACCCTGGCTCAGGCAAGCCTGGACCTTGAGCGAGGTCCCCTGCTACGCATCCTCTTCTTTGACTATCAGCAGATGCAGCACGACAACCACCTGCTCATCATCATTCATCACCTGGTCATCGACGGCGTCTCCTGGCGCATCCTGCTGGAGGATCTACAGACCATCTGCCAGCAGATCCAGAGCGGGCAAGCCATACAGCTGCCCGCGAAGTCCTCCTCGCTAAAAGCCTGGGCGGAGCGCCTGGTTAGTTATGCGCAAGCGCCACAGTTGCTGGCTGAATGCGCTTACTGGCTGCAGCACCGGCAGCCGATCCTCCCATTGCCAACGGATTTCGCGGTCGCCGTGGCCGCCAATGATTATGCGTCGCTACGTACCGTCACAGCGGCCCTCACCGCGCAGGAGACCAGGACCCTGCTTGAAGACGTACCACCGGTCTATCACACCCATATTCAGGAGATACTCCTGACCGCGCTGGCCCAGACGTTGCGGCACTGGACAGGAAGGTATAGACACCTGATTGAGACAGAGGGACATGGTCGCGAAGAGCTTTTCTCCGATATCGACATCTCCCGTACCGTGGGCTGGTTCACCTCCCTATTCCCGGTCACATTAGATCTCACCGGGACCACAGGAAACAAGGATGCGATCACGGCCATTAAAGAGGGCTATCGCTCCATCCCGCAGCACGGCATCGGCTATGGCATACTGCGCTACCTCAGCCAGGATGAGAACACACGACAGCTTCAGCAGCAGCCACAGGCGGAGTTGCTCTTTAACTATCTCGGCCAGTTTGGCACCAGAAACGCGGAAGCAGAGCAGCCATCCACCATGACCAGCCTGGCGACAGGCGCCTTGAACCATCCACAGGAGAGACGCACACATCTGCTAGAGATAAACGCCCAGATCAATGATGACACGTTTACGATTGCCTGGGAATATAGCGCCAATACCTATCAGAAGACAACGATAGAAGAACTCGCCAATACCTATATCGAGGCGTTGCGAGCATTGATCACGCACTGTCAATCTCCAGAGGCAGGCGGCTACACACCATCTGATTTTCAGGAGGTACAGCTCACATCAGAACAGCTCGAACAAATCTTTGAAGAAATTGACCTGGGTGAATAGTAAAAAGATAAAGAGGATAAGATCTTGAATAAAAAACAGATAGAAAACATTTTTTCACTCTCGCCGGCTCAGCAAGGGATGTTATATGAAACTATCTATGCCGCCCATTCGGGCATCCATATCGAACAATCGATCTATAGCATCACTGGTCAATTACATATTGCGGCCTTCGAGCAGGCATGGCAACGAGTCATAGATCGCCATACCATGCTGCGCACCAGTTTTGTGTGGAAAAATCAGGCGGAACCGCTACAGGTAACGCAACGCCAGGTCGCCTTTACGCTGGACCAGCACGATTGGCGCGACCGCACGCAGACGGAACAGGAGGCCGCCCTGCAGACCTACCTCCAAGAAGACCGTCAGAGGGGATTTGTGTTGTCCCAGGCTCCTTTGATGCGGATCGCGCTCTTTCGCACAGGGGAGGAGCAGTATCAGGTAGTCTGGACCTCGCATCATATCTTAATGGACGGCTGGTGCTATGCATTCATCCAGCAAGAAATCTTTACCTGCTACCAGGCCATATGCGCCGGTCAGCCCATTCAGCTCCCCCCGGTGCGCCAGTATAAAGACTATATCGCCTGGTTGAAACAACAGGATAATGCGTCCGCCGAGCGATACTGGCGTCAGACGCTCCAGGGCTTCACTGCCCCAACTCCGCTGGGAAAGAGCGGCGCTCACTCCGTGACGGAGATCCCGGAGGAACCATCCGGCACCGTCACCCTGAGGCTACCAACCGCCATCTCCAGCAGGATACAGCAACAGGCGCGGCAGCACCATATCACCATCAATACGCTGCTACAGGGGATGTGGGCGCTGCTACTCAACCGCTACAGTGGCAGCGAGGATATCGTCTTTGGCATCACCGTGGCTGGCCGTCCAAGCACGCTGGCAGGCGTCGAGTCGATGGTCGGACTGTGCATCAATACCTTGCCGCTACGCATAAAGATGGCGGAGACCAGCATGCTCTGGCCCTGGCTGGAACGCATCCAGCAGGAGAATCTGGAACTGCACAACTATGAGTATAGCCCGGCTGGCCAGGTCCATCTATGGAGCGAGCTGCCCGGCCAGCTCCCCCTCTACGAGAGCTTGCTGGTGGTGGAGAACTATCCAATGGAGATCGAGCAGGTAGCGCAAGCAGATGCGCAGCTGACGATCACCAACACACAAGCCAGGGGTGCACAGACCAGCTACGCGCTGACCTTCCTGGTCACAGTCGGCGAGACGATGGAGATCACCTGCATCTATAATACGACCCGCTTCACAGGACAGGGCGCGACACAGATCGTTCAGCACATGCAGCGCGTCCTGGAGCTCATCGCCAGCCAGCCCGAGCAGAGCATCCAGGCGCTCCATCAGCTGATTGCAGAACAAGAGATCCCAACCGTCCAGGCTCCAGCAAGCACAACTGAATCGACGCAAGCGTACCAGGCGCCGCAGAGTCCTATTGAGCAGCTCGTCGCAGGCGTGTGGAGCGAGGTCCTCGGCAAAGGCGGCATCGGCATCCACGAAGATTTCTTCGCGCTCGGCGGCCACTCGCTCATCGCCACACAACTACTTGCCCGTTTACGCACGCTGCTGCAATTGGAGCTACCACTGAGGCTCCTTTTTGAGCATCCTACGATCAGCACGCAAGCCCGCGCCATCGAGCAAGAGCTGCGGCGCAAAGCCAGCGGCCTGCAGGAACCCCCGATTGTAGCAGTGGATCGTCAGCAGCCACTGCCGCTCTCCTTCGCGCAGCAGCGCCTCTGGTTCCTCGACCAGCTGGAACCGGGCAGTATCACCTATAACACCCCCATCACCGTACGCCTGCGTGGTCCACTCCAGGTGGCGCTCCTGGAAAAGAGTCTGGCTAGAGTCATCCAGCGGCACGAGAGCCTGCGCACCATCTTCCCGCAGGCCAATGGACAGCCACTCCAGCTCATCCTGGAGCAGATTCCGGCCCGGCTCCGGCTAGTAGACATGGTCAATCTGCCGGAAGAGCTGGTCGAGCAGGAAGTCCAGCAACAGAGCCTGCTTGAAGCTCAGCAGTCATTTAACCTGGCGACAGGACCCCTCTTGCGCATGACACTGCTACGGATCGGTCCGCACGAGCATATCTTCTTACTCACCATTCACCACATCATTACCGATGGCTGGTCCATGGATATCTTCGTCCAGGAAGTGGGGCAGCTTTATAATGCCTTACAGAGCAATCAACCCTCACCCCTGGCCGATCTGCCCATTCAATATGCCGATTTCGCTCTCTGGCAACAGCAATGGTTCAAAGGCAAGATACTCGATCAGCAACTACACTACTGGGAAGAGCAGCTGCGCGGGGTGGAGCCGCTGGAGCTACCGGTTGATCATGCTCGACCAGCCATCCAGAACTATCATGGGGCCTACCAGGAACGCTGGCTGCCACTCACTTTATACAGGCAGCTGCAAGACCTCAGCCAGCGCCATAACGTCACCCTCTACATGACCCTGCTGGCGGCCTTCCAGGTCTTGCTGGCCCGCTACAGCAACCAGGTGGATATCGCTGTTGGCACCCCGATTGCCAATCGTACCCGGCCAGAGATAGAAGCCCTGATCGGCTTTTTTATCAATATCCTGGTCATGCGCGGCGACCTCTCTCATAATCCTACCTTCACACAGCTTCTGCAGCAGGTACGCGCAACGGCACTGGGCGCCTACGCCCACCAGGATATCCCCTTCGAGAAACTGGTCGAAGAGCTACAACCGGAACGCAGCATCAATCGCTCACCATTATTTCAGGTCGCGTTCGTTCTACAGAACACACCGCATGCCACAGAGACTATCGCAGAACTGCAAATAGATTTCCTGGAATCACCACATACCACGGCCAGGGTCGATCTCACCTTAGAGCTGACGGAGACCGCGCAAGGCATCCACTGTCTGGCGATCTACAACACCGATCTTTTTGAGGCCAACACCATTCAACGCCTGCTGGAGCATTGGCATATGTTACTTGCAGGCATCGTCACGCAGCCGGAGCAACAGGTTTTCTCGCTGCCACTGCTTGGTACGGCCGAGCGGGAGCTCCTCCTGCATACCTGGAATGCCACGCAGGACAGCGCGGCGGCCCACCCTATCCATCTGCAGACCCTGTTTGAGCAACAGGTGCAGCGGAGACCAGATCAGGTCGCGCTACAATTGCAGGAGGGCCATCTGACCTATGCTGAACTTGATCGACGCGCCAATCAACTGGCACACCATCTTCGTGAGCGCGGCGTCAAAGCGGAAGTCCTGGTAGGCCTGTGTGTTGAGCGCTCCTTCGAGATGCTCATCGGTATGCTGGGCATCCTTAAAGCGGGGGGCGCCTATGTACCGCTCGATCCGACCTATCCAGAAGAGCGCCTGGCATATATGCTGGAAGATGCCCGCATCGAGATCTTGCTAACACAGCATCATCTCACCAGCCAGCTGGCGGGTACCCTGTATACGCGCCAGACCATCCATCTGGATCGCGACTGGCAGGCGATCGCCCAATACCCAATGACCATACCCCACTGGGAAGCCACGGCGCAGCAGACGGCCTACCAGATCTATACCTCCGGCTCGACTGGCAGACCCAAGGGAACACAAGTCACGCATCAAGGGATCAACAACCTAGTCCAGGCCCAGAGGACCACTTTTAGTGTGGGGGAAGAGAGCCGCGTACTACAGTTTGCCTCCTTCAGCTTTGATGCCTCGGTCTTCGAGATCTCTATGGCCCTGTTGACCGGGGGCGTGCTCTGCCTGGATGAGCCACGTAACCTGCTGCCGGGACCAGAACTGCTCGCGACCCTCAAGAAGTACGCCATCACGATCGTTACGCTTCCCCCATCGTCCCTCGCCAACCTGCCATATGAATCCCTGCCGAAGCTGAGCAATATGGTGGTAGCAGGCGAGGCCTGCGCGCCCGAACTGATACAAAGATGGGGCCGTGGACGACGCTTCTTCAATGCCTATGGCCCGACCGAGGCCACCATCTGGTCAAGCGTCTCGCTGTATCAATCCGAGTACATCCACAAATTAGACATCGGCAAACCGATTAGCAACACGCGACTCTACATTTTGGACCGCTACATGCGCCCGCTGCCGATCGGGGTGCCCGGCGATCTCTATATCAGCGGCATTGGCCTGGCACGCGGTTACTGGCGGCAGCCGGGGCTGACCGCCGAACGCTTCCTGCCCGATCCTTTCAGCACTGAAGGTGGAGCCAGACTGTACCAGACCGGTGATCGGGCGCGTTATCTCGCCGATGGCAAGATTGATTTCCTGGGCCGCAACGATCACCAAGTCAAACTACGTGGCCACCGTATCGAATTAGGCGAGATTGAAAGCTCTCTGCGAGAACTGGCGGATATTGAGCAGAGTATCGCCCTGATCCGTGAAGATGTGCCAGGAGATCCACGCCTGGTCACGTACGTTACCATCTCCGAGTCATCAAGGTTGAGCAATGCCGATATCCATGCCCATCTGCGAAGCAGGCTTCCCGATTATATGACGCCGGCATTTATCGTGTCACTCCCTCACTTCCCCTTGCTTCCAAACGGGAAGATCGATCGCAAAGCTTTGCCCAATCCACATCAGGTATACACACAGGCGGACGAAGCAGAACCCCAGACCTGCACCTGGATCGAAGAACTGCTCCTCCCCATCTGGTGCAAAGTATTAGATCTTGAGTCGGCAGGTATCCACGAGAATTTCTTTGAGCAAGGCGGCCATTCCCTGCTATCAACGCAGTTAATGGCACAGATGCAGGCTGTCTTCCAGGTAGAGATTCCCCAATACAGCCTCTTTGAAAGTCCCACCATCGCGGGGCTGGCCCGGCATATTGAAGATGCGCTCAAGCAGGGGCAGAGACAGGAGATTCCACCAATCATCACACATCCACGGCCAGAAGTGCTGCCACTGTCCTTCGCCCAACAGCGGCTCTGGTTTATGGATCAACTAGAGCAAGGTGATAGCACAACATACAACATCCCACTGGTGATGAAGCTCACCGGGACGTTGAAGCTGGAACTCTTCACCAGGACCCTGCAGATACTGGCGCAACGCCATGAAACGCTGCGCACCACCTTTCGCGAACAAGACAACGGTCAGCCAGCGCAGGTTATTCATCCACAGCCACATCACCATCTCCATCTGCTCGATCTACAGCACTTGCCTGAGGAGGAGCGGGAGCGGGAGGCGCACCGTTTACTACACCAGGAGGGACAGCAGCCCTTCAATCTTATCACTGGCCCCTTGATGCGCAGCTACCTCTTGCGTCTGACAGACCAGGAGCATATCTTCCTACTCACCATGCATCACATTGTCACGGATGCCGTCTCGATGGGCATTTTCACGGATGAGTTTAGCGCTATCTACAATCAACTCCTGGCGGGCGCGCCAGTCGCTCTCCCAGAGTTACCGATTCAATATGCTGATTTTGCCCTCTGGCAACAGCAGTGGCTACAGCAACAGGTAATAGACGAACAGATGCACTACTGGTCCCAGCATCTCAAAGGACTCGTCCCCCTGGAGCTGCCAACCGACCATGCGCGCCCGACGATACAGACCTACCAGGGCGAGCATCAACATATGCGCCTGCCAGCACGCTTGCGTAATGAGCTGACAGAGATCAGTAGGCGCGAGAACTGCACTCTGTTCATGACACTCTTAGCCGCCTTCCAGGTCCTGCTCGCCCGCTACAGCGGACAGAGCGATATCGCCATCGGAACGCCCTTTGCCAATCGTACACGTACCGAAGTTGATGGCTTGATCGGTTTCTTCGTCAACACGCTCGTCATGCGCAGCGACCTCTCCGGTGATCCCACGTTCGAAGAGCTTTTGCTACGCGTGCGTGAAGTCGCACTGGGAGCATATACACACCAGGATGTACCCTTTGTTAAATTAGTGGAAGAGCTGCAACCCGAGCGAGATCCCAGTCGTTCGCCGCTTTTCCAGGTACTCCTCAATGTGCAACATGCCCCCCAGGCAGCCAGCGTGCCCGGACTGGTGGGACTGAATATCGAGCAATTGGAGCAAGAGTATGCCATCGCCAAGTACGACCTCTCACTGATCCTGGTCGATGAAGACTCTGGTCTGGATTGCGAGATTCAGTATAGCACCAACCTGTTTGAGGACAGCACGATCCGACGCCTGCTGCATCACTGGCACATCCTGTTACAGAATATTGTCGCGCACCCGGAACGTAGAATCTCAGAATTAAGCATCCTCTCCCCGGCTGAACAGACACAGATTCTGGAGTACTGGAACGACACACAACAGGACGTGTCCGATATTCACGGGTTCCACGAGTTATTTGAAGCGCAAGCCAGGGCGCATCCGCAGCGGCTGGCGCTGCTGTGCGGCGATGAAAAGTTCACCTATCAACAACTAGACCAGCAGGCCAATCAGCTGGCCCACGCCCTGCTAGATGAGAAGCTCGCGCCCGAAAGCATAGTTGGCATCTGTCTACCACGCTCACCAGAACTGCTGATCACCATTCTGGCCATCTTAAAGTCTGGCGCGGCCTACGTAGCGCTCGATCCCAGCTTACCAACTCCCCGGCTTCACTATATCGTCGAGCAGACGCAGCCGCGCCTGCTGATCACCGGGAATGAGGCATACAGCCCGCCGGTATCCACAACGCTCCCGATCCTGTGCTGGGAACAGCGCTGGTGGGACAGCTGTCCGGTCACCAGGCCGCAGGTGCGCATCTCGCCTGATCAGCTGGCATACGTCGTCTATACCTCCGGTTCGACCGGCAGACCCAAAGGTATTCAAGCCAATCACCGTGGCATCATCAACTATCTGGCATTCCTGGGGTCCGCTTACAAGCTCGGGACCTGGACGATCGCGCTACAACTGGCATCCTACGCCTTTGATGCATCGATCCGCGATACCTTCGGCCCTCTCAGCTACGGGGGGCGGCTCGTCATGGCTCCACACACAGGAGGCCTCGAACCCAGGCAGATGCTGAACCTGATCGAAAGCTATCACATTAACGCGCTCCCCAGCATCGTGCCATCCGTACTGCGCTTGCTGCTGGAGGTGGCGGAACAACAGGCAAGACCACTGCCCGATATAGAACTGGTATTGATGAGCGGCGAAGCTGTGTACGCCACCGATATTCAACGAGCCAGCGCGATCTTCTCCCCACATGTACGTCTGGTCAATCAGTATGGCCCGACCGAGACCACCATGACGGCCACCTATCACCAGTTTAGCATCCAGGAGACGGTACAGGGAACCATTACAGTGGGACAGCCAATCGCCAACATGCAGGTCTATATTCTGGACAGGTACCTGCAACCGGTGCCGGCCAAAGTGTATGGGGACGTCTATATCAGTGGTCCTGGACTGGCACGTGGATATCTGCACCAGCCAACGACTACAGCTGAAAGCTTCATACCCCATCCTTACAGCAAAGAAGAGGGTACGCGCCTCTATCGCACCGGCGACAGGGCACGCTATCTGCTCGATGGCAACATCGAACTGGCGGGACGAGAAGATCACCAGGTCAAGATACGCGGTATACGCGTCGAGCTGGGCGAGATTGAAACGGTGATCGCGCAGCATCCGGCCATTCGGAGCTGCGCCGTGGTGGCGCAAAGCGATGAGCACCACGACACATCATTGATCGCGTATATAGTCGGCCAGCAAGAGCAGCCGCTTACCCAGGTAGAGTTACGCGCCTATCTACAAGAGATGCTGCCAGCCTTTATGCAGCCAGGCCACATCGTCACCCTGAAGAACCTTCCGCTTACCCCCAATGGGAAGATCGATCGACGCGCGCTACCTGCGCCTGATCAGGAGCAACACAACCACGATTGGGAATCCGCTACCGAAGCCGAGCAGGGACGGTCTGACATTACGCCGCCCCAGGGCTGGATCGAAGAGATCATCGCCGGTGTATGGTGCGAGATCCTGGGGACGCAATATCCGGATCGCGAGGATAATTTCTTTGAGGTCGGCGGTCATTCGCTACGGGCGATGCAGCTCATCGCCCGTCTACGCCAGGCCCTGCAGATTGACCTCTCCCTGGGAAGCCTCTTTGAAGATCCAACAATTATGGGCCTGGCGCTCAGCGCAGCTGAGGAGATGCGCGCCGATGATTCTGATGAGATGGCTCCTCCTATTAAAGCCGTCTCTCGACAACACCATCCTCCGCTCTCCTTTGCCCAGCAACGTCTGTGGTTCCTCGATCAACTAGATCCAGAGAGCACCGCTTATACGATGGCATTGGCGCTCAAACTCCAGGGGGCGTTAGAGCTGACCGCACTGCAAAAAGCATGTAACGAAATGGTACATAGGCATGAGAGCCTGCGCACCACCTTCACCGTCATTGAGCAGCAACCGGTACAGGTCATAGCCGACACGCAGACATTGAGCGTGCCGCTGATCAATCTAGAGGAGATGCAGTCTGGCGAGCACGAGCTACTGGTCCAGACGATCATGCGGCAAGAGGTTCAGCAACCATTCACGCTGGCACAGGGACCACTGGTGCGCATCACCTTGCTACGCCTGCATCAGCGCGAGCACATACTCTTGCTCAGCATGCACCACATTATCTCCGATGCATGGTCGATGGGTATCCTCCTTAGAGAGATCAGCCAGCTCTATAATGCCTTCGCGGCTGGCGAACCATCACCGCTCCCTCCATTAAAGATACACTACGCGGACTATGCGGTATGGCAGCAAAGCCAGCGGCAACAACAGATCCTGGCGGCCCAGATGGCCTACTGGAAGCGGCAGTTACACGCGCTCCCTGTGCTCAATCTGCCACTGGACTATCCACGACCCGCGCTGCAGAGCACTAATGGAGCGCATCAACATATCCTCTTAAGCCCGGCTTTACAGGAGAAGCTGAAAGAACTCAGTCGGCGTGAAGGGGCAACCCTCTTTATGACGCTGCTCACCGCCTTTAAAGTCCTGCTGGCCCGCTACTGCCAGCAGACTGATATCGCGATTGGCACCGACATCGCGGGACGGACGCGGACCGAGATTGAACAGGTAATCGGCTTCTTTGTCAATACGCTGGTACTGCGCACCGATCTGGCGGGAAATCAGACCTTCCAGGCGGCGCTTCAGCGTGTGCGCAAGATCGCCATTGAGGCCTACGCCTATCAGGATGTTCCGTTTGAGAAACTGGTTGAAGAGCTGCAACCAGAACGGGACCTTAGCCGTTCACCTTTGTTCCAGGTGGCCTTCAGCCTGCAGCAGCCTGCCCCACACACACAGCCGCTCCGTGGCTTGCGGGTAGACGTCCTGAATCAGGAGAACACCACCACCAAATTTGATCTGGCCCTGGCCGCCATGGAGACGGAAGCTGGTCTCTACTGTGAGATTGAATACAACACCGATCTTTTCAAGGCGGCAACCATTACACGCCTGCTCGGGCACTGGCAAACACTGCTCGCCGCCGTCGTGGCCCATCCTGAGCACACCCTGCAAGAACTGCCTCTCCTGACGAGCGAGGAACGCCAACAACTGTTACTCGATTGGAACAGGACCAGCACCGCGCCCGACGGCGCTGATAACCTGGTGCAGCTGTTTCAGGCGCGCCTGCGCCAGTCTCCTGACCGCATCGCGCTGGTCGAGCAGGACGCGCACATCACCTATGCCGAGCTTGCCCAGCGCGCCGAAAGCCTGGCGGCCCGCCTCCAACAGAAGGGGATTGGGCCAGAAGGCCTGGTCTGCCTCTATATGGAGCGCTCGATCACCATGGTCATCGCCATGCTGGCCGTTTTCCAGGCTGGTGGCGCGTATATCCCACTCGACCCGGCGTATCCAGGGGAGCGCATTATCTCTATCCTCAGCGAGGCACAGCCCGGCGTCATCCTGACCGCCGGACACCTGAAAGCGCAGATAGCACAAGCGGCGCAGGAGACGCTCACGGCAGTGATCGCGATCGACGAAGAAGACACACAGCCAGATTCCTGGCGGCAACCAGCATACAATCCACAGCAACTGGCCTACATCATCTACACCTCCGGCTCCACGGGTCGTCCAAAGGGGGTGATGGTCACGCAGGCTGGCATGCTCAACCATCTACAAGCCAAGATCGCTGACCTCGACCTGCGGGAAAATGATTACATGGCGCAGACCGCCTCGTACAGCTTTGATATCTCGGTCTGGCAATGCTGGGCGTCGCTTCTGGTGGGAGGGCAGGTCCATATCTTCAGTGATGAACAGGCGCAGGATCCGCAGATGTTACGCCGGCATAGCATTGAACATGGCATTACGGTACTCGAAATAGTACCATCGCTGCTAGCCATGCTTTTGGACGATAGTCAGGACGCGCCAGCGCTGCGCTGGCTCCTCGTAACCGGAGAAGCGCTCGCGCCCGATCTCTGCCGGCGCTGGTTTGCCTGCAATGCGCTTACGCCATTGGTGAACGCATATGGTCCGACCGAATGTTCCGATGACGTCACCCATGCCATCTTGCGCCACGCGCCGGAAGCGGATGAAAGCACCATCACGATTGGTACCCCTATCGCCAACACCCAGATCTATATCCTCGATGAGCGGTTGCAGCCATTGCCCATCGGGGTACCAGGACAGCTCTTTGTGGGGGGAAGTGGAGTGGGGCGAGGCTATCTCAGGGCGGCGGAACGTACAGCCAGCGCATTTATCCCCAATCCATTTAGCGCGCAACCGGGCGGACGCCTCTATAGTACAGGAGATCTCGCGCGTTTTCGACCTGATGGACAGATTGAATTTCTTGGACGCCTGGATCAGCAAGTAAAGATTCGCGGCTTCAGGATCGAACTGGGGGAGATCGAAGCGGTCATCATGCAGCATCCCGAGGTAAAGTCAGCCCTGGCGCTGGAAAGAGAGGATAGCCAGCAGCGTAAAAGCCTGGTCGCCTACATCGTCAAGCAGGACGATGTGCCGCTGACCAGCAGTGACCTGCGAAGCTATTTGCAAATGTTGCTGCCAGCGTATATGCTGCCTTCATCGCTGGTCATCTTGCCCGCTTTTCCGCTTACCGCCAATGGGAAAATTGATCGCCAGGCGCTCGCCACGTACGAGTGGGATAGCACTGATCAGACATCTCCCTCGACAACCTATCAACATCTCACGCCCCTGGAAGAGGTCATCACAGGCATCTACCAGGAGGTTCTGGGACGCGGGGAGATCGGCAAAGATGAAAACTTCTTTGAGATCGGTGGCCATTCACTGCTGGCGACCCAGATCGTCGCACGCCTACGGCACATCCTGGATGCCGAGATCCCTCTGCGCAGCATCTTTGAAGCGCCAACCATTGCCAGCATCTCCCGGCGCGTGCAGCAGACACGCTTCGAGGAAGGGCACGCTACCTTCCCGCCATTGCTTCCGGAAAAGAGAGAAGAGGCGATCCCGCTATCCTTCGCGCAAAGGCGGCTCTGGTTCCTTGATCAACTGGAGCCTGGAGGCACCAGCTACAATATTCCAGCTGCGGTTCTGCTGCAGGGCGAGTTCAACGTTCAAGCCATGCGGCAAAGCCTTTACACTATCATCCAACGGCACGAGAGCCTGCGTACAACCTTCCAGATGTACGCAGGAGAGCCGATTCAGGTTATAGTACAGGCAAACGACTATCAGCTCACGGTTCACGACCTGGAGGCGATCCCCCAGCAGCACCACGATGCTATCGTGCGACACCTGGCCGCGCAAGAAGCGAACCAGCCCTTCGACCTGGCGCGAGGACCACTCTTCAGGAGCCGGCTATTGCGCTTAAGCGCACGCAAACATGTCTTGCTATTTACCATGCACCACAGTATTTCAGATGGCTGGTCGATGGAGATCTTCCTGCGCGAAATCTACCAACTCTATCCCGCGCTGATAGCAGGCGCGGAGGTAGCGCTACCAGAGCTTCCGGTCCAGTACGCGGACTTCGCTCTCTGGCAGCAACGATGGCTGCAAGGAGAGGTGCTGGAGGCACAGGTTCGCTATTGGAAGCAGCAGCTCCAGGATCTTGCGGTCCTTGATCTGCCTACGGACTATCCGCGTCCAGCTATCCAGACGTTTCGCGGATCACGGCAGGGGGCGCTCCTGGAACCATCCCTCCTCGATCAATTAAAAGCCCTGGGCCAACGTGAAGGAACAACGCTATTCATGACCTTGCTGACGGCCTTCCAGGTCTTGCTGGCCCGCTATAGTGGACAGGACGATATCGCGGTCGGCACACCGATCGCGGGGCGCACCCACACCGAGCTCGAACAGTTGATCGGCTTCTTTGTCAATACCCTGGTCATGAGGAGTGACCTTGCTGGAGATCCCGCTTTCCGTCAGCTGCTCGCGCGTGTGCGTGAGACAACGCTGCAGGCATACGCCCATCAGGATGTGCCCTTTGAGAAACTGGTGGAGGCGCTACAGCCCGAGCGCGACCTGAGCCGCTCACCGCTCTTCCAGGTCATGTTTATGCTGGAAACCACACGACCAACGGCCAGCGATTCACTGCCGCAGGGTACGATAGATCTTAACATCGATATGTTGGAGCAAGAATACACCAGCGCGAAATTCGATCTGACGTTGATAACAACCGAGACGCAAGAGGGGCTGCTGTGCGAGGTCGAGTACAATAGCGATCTCTTCGCGGCCGAGACGATCGCGGGCATGCTGGAACACTGGCAGGTCTTGCTGGAGGGCATCGTGGCCCGGCCCTCTTCTCCCCTGAGCGCACTCCCTCTGCTCACTCCACGCGAGCTGCAGTTGCTCCTGCACACCTGGAACGACTCCGCCGTTCCTTCCTCCTCCCAACTCTCGCTGCCCCAGGCCTTATCGCTGCAGGCGGCTCACTACCCCGATCGCGTCGCGCTCTCCTTCCAGGATCAGTTGCTCACCTTCTCCGAACTCGATCACCGCGCTGACCTGCTCGCCTCCTTCTTGCAGCGCCACGGCATCGGTCCCGAGCACTGCATCCCCCTCTGCCTGCAGCGCTCACCCGATCTCCTGCTGGCCCTGCTCGCCGTCCTCAAAACCGGCGCGGCTTACCTGCCCCTCGATCCTTCCTATCCCGCACAGCGTCTGCGCACCATCCTCGATGAGGTCCGGCCTCTGCTCCTGCTGACCCAGCAGGACCTGTTGCCCCTCGTCGGCGATCACGCCAGCCTGCCACTGTGCCTCGATCAGCTCTGGCCTCAACTGCTGGACCCGCAGGCCGACCTCTTGCCCCTCACGTCCACTGTGGCCTTCCATCCTGACCAGCTCGCCTATGTCATCTACACCTCCGGTTCCACCGGGCGACCCAAAGGCGTCATGGTCACACAGCACAACCTGCTCAATTTCCTGGCCGCAATGCTTCCTCGTCTGCAGTTGCAGGAGCAGGATCGCTGGCTGGCCATCACCAGCATCTCTTTTGATATCGCCGCCCTGGAGATCTTCCTGCCCCTGCTCTGCGGAACCCAGATCTCCCTGGCCCCTCGCCACTTCAGTTCCGATGGCGCCGCCCTGGCCCGGCACCTGGACGAAGAGGCCATCACCATCATGCAGGCTACCCCCACCACCTGGCAGCTCCTGCTCACCACCGACTGGCGACCGCATGCGGACCTGCAGGTGCTCTGCGGCGGTGAAGCCTTTCCCCCGGCGCTGGCCTCCCAGTTGCGTCCGGCGCGCACCCTGTGGAACCTGTACGGACCAACCGAGACCACCATCTGGTCGGCCGCCGCCCGGCTGGCGGCGCTGGAGCGGACCTCGCCGGTCCCGCTGGGTGCTCCACTCGACAACACCACCCTCTATGTGCTCGATCGCGCCGGTCAGCTCGTGCCACCGGGTGTTCCCGGCGAGCTGTTCATCGGTGGCCAGGGCGTGGCCCGTGGCTATTTCCGGCAGGCGGGACTGACCGCCGAGCGCTTCCTGCCCGATCCCTTCAGCGCGACACCGGGGGAGCGCCTCTACCGCACCGGCGATGTGGTACGCTACCGAGCCAACGGACGGCTAGAATACCTGGGGCGCGGCGATCAGCAGATCAAGCTACGCGGCCTGCGCATCGAGATCGGAGAGATTGAGGCGGCACTGGTCCAGCATCCAACCGTGCGCGAGGCCGTCGTCTCCCTGTGGCGAGTCAGCGAGACGGACCAGCGCCTGGTCGCCTACGTCATCGCTCAGCCCAACAGCACGATCGCGACGCAGCAGTTACGAGACCACCTGCGCCAAACGCTGCCCGAGTATATGGTTCCGGCCTACTTTGTACAGCTGGAACAGCTCCCACTTACGGCGAATGGGAAAGTGGATCGAAGGGTGCTCCCTGCTCCCGACCAGCAGCCTGATCTCGGCAGCCAACCGGTGGAGGCAACCTATACACAGCTCGAAGAGATTATCGCCAGTCAGTATAGCCAACTGCTCAATCTTACGCAGGTCAACCACCAGAGCAACTTTTTTGAAGCAGGCGGCCACTCACTGCTGGCGACCCGGCTGATGACACGGCTGCAAGAAATACTGGAGGTTGAGATTCCGCTACGCTTGCTCTTCGAGGCGCCAACGGTGGAACAGTTAGCACAACAGATCACACAGAGGATTCAGGGGGCACCGGCTGGCGCACGCGTCCCATTAACACCGGTAGCCCACGGTCAGGATGTTCCACTCTCCTTTGCCCAGCAGCGCATCTGGTTCCTCGATCAGCTCAAACCAGGTAATAGCGCATACAATCTCTCGGGCGCGGTACGCATCAAGGGCAGGCTGCAACGCCTGGCATTGCAGCATAGCCTGACAGAGATCCAGCGGCGTCACGAGATCGTACGTACAACATTCCCGACCGTCAATGAAAAACCTGTACAACGCATTCACGCGGCCAGCCCACAATACTGTACTTTGATTAACCTCAGCCACCTGCCACAAGACGAGAGCCTGGTGATCGCCCAAAGACTGGCACAGCAGGAGGCGCTACAGCCATTTGATCTCGCGCAGGGTCCACTGCTGCGTGCAACCCTGCTCTGCTTACAAGAAGAGGAGTATATCCTCCTGCTTACCATGCACCACATTATCTCAGATGGCTGGTCGATGGATATATTAGAGCAGGAACTCATCAGGCATTACCAGGCATTTGCACAGGGTCGCACATCATCGACTCCTGACCTTCCCCTGCAATACGCGGATTTCGCCATCTGGCAGCAGCAATGGTTGGAGGGAGAGGTAATGGAGAAACAGCTGGCCTACTGGAAGACGCAGCTTCAAGGCGTCTCTCCCTTACAGCTACCCACGGATCGTCCAAGACCAACGGTGCAGACCTATCGGGGCGCACAGTATCAGGTAGACATACCAGCGCAGCTGTATTCCCGACTCGACAGGCTCTGCAAGACGGAGGGCATCACGCTCTTCATGGCGCTGCTGGCAACCTTCCAGATCCTGCTCACCAGATATACAGGGCAAACAGACATCACTGTTGGGACACCTATTGCCAACCGGCGCGAACGCGATCTCGAAGAGCTGATCGGCTTCTTCAGCAATACGCTGGTCTTGCGCGGCGACCTGGCGGGTAATCCAACGTGCAGGCAGATCCTGCAGCGCGTCCGCAAAGTATGCCTGGAGGCATATAGCAACCAGGATACACCATTTGAGAAGTTGGTTGAGGTACTACAACCTGAGCGCGACCTGACTATGTCGCCGTTATTCCAGGTTATGTTTACCCTGGAGCAAGATAACCTGTTGCGTGAAAAGCTGGTAGATGTAGAGATCAGCGGCCTGCCGGTGGCCGAGACACATGCGCAATTTGATCTCACCTTACAGATACAGGCACAACCACAAAGCGCTTCGTGCCAGATGATATACAACACCGATCTCTTCAACGATGGCTTCATCGCACGCATGGTAGCGCACTGGTTGCGTATCCTTGAAGCCCTGGTAACGGATGACAGCCAATGCATTCAGGATATCTCTCTCCTGGAAGAGAGAGAGCAGGCTCTGCTCATCCATGATTGGAACAACACAGCGACCCATTATGGGGCAGCGGAGCAGTCTCTGCAGCAGTTGATTGAGCAGCAGTGTACGCGCGACCCGGATCGCATCGCCGTGATCTTTGAGCAGCAGCAGCTCAGCTATGGGGAACTGGAGCGCCGCTCCAATCAGCTCGCCCACTTCCTGCGCGCCCAGGGCATCGGTCCCGACCGCCTCGTCGGTCTGTGCCTGCAGCGTTCCCTGGAACTCGTCATCGCCATCATCGCCGTCCTCAAGGCCGGTGGCGCCTACGTCCCCCTCGATCCCGACTATCCCACCGAGCGCCTGCGCTTCTTGATCGAGGATACCCATCTCTCCCTTGTGCTGACCCAGCATCCTCTGCTCCCCCTGCTGCCTTCGTCCGACTGCCGACGCCTGTGCCTGGATCGTGACTGGATCCTGGTCGACGGGGAGTCCGACACTCCCCTACCCACCCTCGTCCATCCTGAGCAGCTGGCCTATATGATCTACACCTCCGGCTCCACCGGCCTGCCCAAGGGGGCTATGAATACCCAGCAGGCTCTGCTCAACCGCCTGCTCTGGATGCAGCAACGCTACCAGCTCGATGCCACCGATTGCGTCCTGCAGAAGACCCCCTTTAGCTTCGATGTCTCCGTCTGGGAGTTCTTCTGGCCCTTGCTCGCCGGCGCTCGTCTGTTGCTGGCCGCCCCCGAGGGCCAGCGCGATAGCGCCTATCTGGTCGCGCTGATCCGGCAGCAGGCAGTAAGTCTGTGCCACTTCGTCCCCTCGATGCTCTCGGTCTTCCTGCAGGAGCCTGAGGTCAGCCATTGTCAGAGTCTGCGCGATGTTATCTGCAGCGGGGAGGCCCTCTCCTTCGAGCTGCAGCAGCGCTTCTTCGCGCGTCTGGGAGCCGGGCTGCACAATCTGTACGGACCCACCGAGGCGGCCATCGATGTGACCGCCTGGACCTGTCAGCCTGAGAGCCTGCGGCGCGAGGTCCCCATTGGTCGACCGATCGCCAACCTGCGCGTCTATGTACTTGACGAGCGACTGCGACCGCTGCCCATCGGCGTACCGGGCGAGCTCTATCTGGGTGGCATCGGTCTGGCTCGCGGCTACGCCGAGCGTCCGGCCCTGACCGCCGAGCGCTTCGTGCCTGATCCGCTGAGCCAGCAGCCGGGGGCGCGCCTCTACCGGACCGGGGACCGTGTGCGCTGGCTGGAGGATGGCACGCTCAGCTACCTGGGCCGCCTCGATTTCCAGGTCAAGATCCGTGGCCAGCGCATCGAACTCGGCGAGATCGAGCAGCAGTTGGAACGCCATCCGGCGGTGCGCGATGCCGTCGTTACCACGCAGCCCGACAGCCAGCACAATCCGCAGTTGATCGCCTATCTGGTCCCGGAACGTGACATGGAGCCTATCGATACGCTCAGAAGGCTTGGCGAGATACAAACGTATCTCCAGGCCAGCTTGCCGCTTGCCATGCAGCCCGCGCGCTGGATGTGGCTTTCAGAGCTGCCGCTGACCTCCAACGGCAAACTTGACCGCAAGGCACTGCCCGCGCCAGTCAGCGCCGAGTGGGAACAGAGAAAGGTAGGCACGCCACGTACTCCTATCGAAGAGACGCTCGCCAACATCTACTGCAGCCTGCTCCAGATCCCGACGGTTGGTATTGAGGATAACTTCTTCGCGCTGGGCGGCCATTCGCTGCTGGCCACCCAGCTCGTTTCGCGCATACGCGTACTCTTCCAGATTGAACTCCCCCTGAGCGATATCTTTAAATATCCACACATCTCGGCGCTAGCCTCACATATAGAGGCGACGCAACGGCATAAGCAGGGCATAAGCACGCCTCCACTCGTGCCACAGCCTCGCCAGGACGCCATGCCGTTATCCTTCGCGCAACAGCGTCTCTGGTTCCTGCACCTGCTGGAACCAAAGAGTCCCGCCTACAATATCCCGACCGCGTTACGTCTGCGTGGTCCCCTACATGTACAGGCGCTGCTGCGGAGCCTGAAGAGCATCATTGAGCGTCATGAGATCTTGCGCACCACCTTCGGCATGCAGAATGGCAACCCGTATCAGCAGGTTGCGCCGACCATGTATCCTCATCTCGTTAGCGTTGATCTAAGCGGGTCTCCACGGCACGAACAGGAGATACTGGTACAACAACTGGCCCAACAGGAAGCGAATCGACCATTTAACCTGGCACAGGGTCCATTACTCAGAACAACACTGCTGCATCTCGGGGCGGATAAGCACATATTCCTGCTAACCATGCACCACATTATCGCTGATGCATGGTCAATGGGCATTCTCTCGCAGGAGATCAGCCAGTTGTATCAGGGCTTCGCGGCAGGGCGGCCAGCGGCACTACCCGATCTTCCGATACAGTACGCTGACTTTGCCCGATGGCAGCGCCAGTGGTTGCAAGGAGACGTTTTAGAGCAGCAACTACGCTACTGGGAGATACAGCTCCATGGCGTACAACCCATTGAACTCCCCCTTGATCATCCACGCCCGGACAAGCAGAGTTATCGAGGAGCGCGATACACATTCACCCTGTCGCAGCAGTTGACACGCGATCTCGTGGAACTCACACGTCAGGAGGGCGCAACCCTGTTCATGACGCTGATCACGGCCTTCCAGATATTGCTTCAACGCATCACCCGGCAAACGGATATCGCGATTGGAACAGATATCGCCAATCGCAACCAGATGGAGGTCGAGGGTCTGATCGGTTTCTTTGTAAATCTCCTGATCATCCGCAGCCAGGTAGAAAGCTATCAGTCGTTCCGCACCCTGCTACGGCAGACACACGAGATTGTCCTGGAAGCCTATACCTACCAGGATACGCCATTTGAAATGCTGGTCGAGAGGCTGCAGCCAGAGCGAAGCGCCAATCGCATGCCCCTGGCTCAGGTCCTATTCGTGCTCCAAAACACACCGCAGGCGCAGGAGAACGGCAAAGGGGAGCTTGAGATCAGCGAAATTGAAACGGCCAGCGCCACCACCAAATTTGAGCTCGCCCTCTTTATGCACGAGGAAGGAGAAGGACTCACGGGCACCATCAACTATAGTACGGACAGCTTCAAGCCCGCGACAATTGAAAGGCTGATGCACTATTTTGAAGTGCTGCTGCAAAGCATCGTGCACGCACCCGATGTGCCGCTGGGTCAGTTGGAGATATACACCGAGCAAGAGAAAGAGCGCGGTCAGCGGGGAATACGTCAGAAGCTCCGTCAGAGCAAAGGCCAACGTCTAGAACTACCATCACAGCAAGGAGAATAACAGCATATGTCTTCAACAGGCTTACAGGGCGCCCATCTGTCGTTACAACAAACGCGCTTACAAGCACTGATCCATGAACAGCCGTATTATCGTGTTCAATGTGCGCTCGCGCTCACAGGAACCATCCAGCCAACTATATTACAGCAAGCGCTGCAAGACGTCGTACAGCGCAACGAGATCCTGCGTACCACCTTCACGACCGTAGCGGGAATGGATATCCCCCTGCAGATCATCCAAGCGTCGGGCCGTTTCGATTGTCCGTTACAGGTCCTGCCACAAGACAGTGCAGCCCGGCATGAACAGTTGATCGAGCAATACTTTCAGCAGTTATGGGATGAACCATTCCAGAGAGAGAACGGCCCGCTCATACGGGCTAACCTCCTGCAGCAATCTTCCGAACGGCATGTGCTATTGCTGAGCTTAGATGCCCTCTGCGCCGATAGCGCCACACTCAGAATCTTCATGGAAGAGGTGCTAGCGCACTATGAGATGGCAGCGCAGGGGCGAAGCGACGAACCCCAGCAGGAAGAGCAACTGCAATATGTGGACATATCGGCCTGGCAAGACGAGCAACGCGCATCCGAAGAGGGTCAGGCACAAGCACGCTTCTGGTCTACCACCGATACCGATATTGCTACCGCCAGGAGAATGCCGTTGCCTCTCATCCTAGACTCTTGTGATCCCAGTGCCGGATTACGACAATTTGCACCGCAACAGCACCATACGCCACTCACGCTCAAAGCAGAGGATCTGACCCGCATTCAACATATCATCCAGCGACAGCGTGCTTCCAGCGAAACATTTATGCTTACTTGCTGGCAGCTACTCCTCGCGCGCCTGACGAATCAGTACGCCAGCCGGGTAGGAGTCACCTGCAATGGCAGGATGTATGAAGAATTAGCTACAGCCATAGGTCCGTATACACGTCTACTGCCCCTGTACACCGCATTCACAGAGGAGATGACCTTTGAACAGCTGTTAGCGCAGGTAGACTACACGCATCAGGAAGTCTACGCCAACCAACTCTACTTTGACTGGCCCTCTTCAGAGCTAGAGCGGCAGGACATGCCATACATGCCAATCAGCTATGAGTTCGTCGATTGGAACATGAGAAATAGCCCTTCATCTATGCGTTGCACGATCCAACACAGCCGCACAGTCATCGAACCCTTCGCCCTCAAACTAACGGTCATAGAAAGCGAGCAGTTGCTGCAACTGCAGTTCTCCTACAATGCATACCACTACACAGCTGAAACGATCGATGCATTGCGCAGCTGCCTTGAGGTATTGCTGCAGGGCATTCTCGCGTCACCGCAGAAGACATGCCAGGCATTTCCACTGCTAACCGAGAGCGCGCAACAGGGGATCATCCAGATGGGGACCGGGGTGCGCTGCCCCCTACCAGCCCTGACATTAGCTCAACAATTTGAGCAGCAGGCACGCCTGTATCCATCCGCCATCGCGGTTCGCTGTGGAGACGAAACCCGCACGTATGAGCAGCTCAACAGCGAGGCTAATCAGGTCGCTCGACTCTTACGCCAGCTAGGGATCGGACCCAATATTGCCGTCGGCATCTATATGGAGCGCTCAGTGACAGCACTGGTCGGCTTACTGGCCATATTAAAGGCTGGCGGCGTGTATGTGCCACTGGATACCGAGCATCCCATGGAGCGCCTCGCCTATCAACTGCAGCAGCTCGATGCCAGGATACTCTTAACGCAGCAAAAATTCTCGGACCACCTGACCGCGATAGGATGCGACATGCTCGCGCTCGACACCGATCCCCGCATCGCACAGGCGGAGCACGCCAATCTTGACAACATCACCGGATTAGAAGATCTGGCCTATATTATCTATACCTCTGGCTCTACAGGGGTGCCTAAAGGCATCATGGTACGCCATCGAGGAGTGGTCAATTATACACAGGCGATGAGCAGTGTCATTGCTGACACAGCCGGAAGGCACTTCGCCACCGTC
This sequence comes from Dictyobacter alpinus, assembly GCF_003967575.1. Lineage (NCBI taxonomy): Bacteria > Bacillati > Chloroflexota > Ktedonobacteria > Ktedonobacterales > Dictyobacteraceae > Dictyobacter > Dictyobacter alpinus. Next base: position 4,837,790 of record NZ_BIFT01000001.1, on the reverse strand, counting down.
TCCACGTTAGCGGCTGACCTTGGCAACACAGCTATCTTTTGCTCGCTCGCCTCCGGAGGTTGTCTGCATATACTCCCATACGAAATCATCACCTCGGCGAACGCCTTCGCGAAGTACAACGCTCATCATCCCATTGATATACTTAAAATTGTACCCGGCCATCTTTCAGCATTACTCGCATCGCCCGAGGTGGGTCAGGGATGCCTGCCGCGCCGCTATCTCGTGCTGGGCGGAGAGCTACTCCCTCCGGCGCTCATGAAGCAGCTGGAACAGGTGGGCTACCAGGGTACCATCATCAATCACTATGGGCCGACCGAAGCCACGATCGGCTGCATCATAAACATCGTGAGCCATGAAGCGGTCAGACAGATGGCTGATAGCACCCAGAGAAGTATCCCCATCGGGCAACCCATCGCGAACACAGAGGCCTATATCCTGAATTCAGCCCTGCAGATACAGCCCCGAGGGGTGATCGGAGAACTCTACCTGGGGGGCGCAGGCCTGGCGGCCGGCTATCTCCAGCAGCCGGAACAGACCGCCAGTTGCTTCCTGGCGCATCCATTCAAACAGGGGTCCAACACCTACCTCTACAAATCAGGTGATCTCGCCAGATGGATCGAGAATGATCAGATAGAATACATTGGCCGCGCCGATACGCAGATAAAGATACGAGGCTTCCGCGTCGAGATCAGCGAGATCGAGTCTGTGCTACTCCGGCATGAAAAGGTGCGCGATTGCGCGATTATCTGGCGCAATCGCGCGGGCAGAGGGGCGGAGTTGGTAGCCTATCTCACCCTCCACAAAGGCTCATTGCCCACCGCGGAAGAGATACAGCACTTTCTCGCCCGCTACCTCCCAGTCTATATGCTGCCCACCGCCTTCATCATCCTGCGATCCCTGCCACTCACAGGAAATGGTAAGCTAGATCGAACATTTCTCGCCGCAGCACAAGAGACCGAGATCCAGCAGCGATTTGGTGGCAGCGAACTCACCCAGGAGCACACCAGGCAGGCGCAGGTGCCAGCGCGAGACGAAATTGAATTGCAGCTCTGGCAGATTTGGGAAGACATGCTAGCACGAGCGCCCACCAGCATCTCCGATAATTTTTTCGACCTTGGCGGCCATTCTATCCTTGCCGTCAAGCTGATCTCGCGTATCTACAAACAATTTGGACGTGAACTCGATTTAACGGCCCTGTTTCAACATCCCACCCTGGCTGAGCTCGCGATGATCGTACGGCAGCAAACAGACGCCTATAACCAGAGGTCCATCCTGGTGCCACTCAATACCCAGGGCGCGCTTCCACCTTTCTTCTGCATCCATCCAGCAGGTGGTAACGTGCTGTGCTATCGGGACCTAGCGCATCATCTGGGTCCAGAGCAACCCTTCTTCGCGCTCCAGGCACCCTTCTTCGCCAATGACGATGACTACAGCCAGCTACCAACGTTGGCGACACACTACCTTACAGCCATCCAGACGGTGCACCCACACGGCCCCTATCGCCTTGGCGGCTGGTCGTTAGGAGGAGTCATCGCCTTTGAGATCGCGCACCAGTTACAGCAAAAAGGAGAGGAGGTAGCCGTCCTCGCGCTCATTGATAGCTCAGCCCCAGATACACAGCCGCAGCCTGAACAGATAGCGGCCAGACCAGATACAAGTGACGCGGGACTGGTCAAAGAAATTCTGCAAACCCAGCCCGCCATCAACCGGGAGGAGCAGGAACGACTGGCGGCGCTTCCAGATGAAGAGCAGTTGCTCTTCATCTGTGAAAGGCTCCAGCAATTGCAGATCATTCCAGCAGATGTGGATCTCGCCCTCTACCGGAAATTCGCGATCATCAATCTATTATTGAAATACGCGGCCAACACATATCGAGCCACCCCAATCGCCCAGAAAATCATCCTTTTCCGCGCCGAAGATGATCTTGCCAGCATACAAAACGTGGCGACACTTACACACGAACAGATGACCCAGGGATGGGAAAAGCTCACCGAAGAAGAGATCTCTGTCCATCTTGTTGCTGGCACCCACATGGATCTCGTTTACGAACCCGCTGTACAGCAATTGAGTTCAATTTTACGCACCTATCTAACCACCCTTATTCTCCAATAAAGGAAAGACCAATGGACATTCAACAGCTTAGCCGGCTGTCATCCCATGAGTTATGTCAACTTATTCATAAAATTGGGCATACACCGATACAACCATTGGACTGTGTAGTAGAGCGGCACGCACATCGCATTCATCTCAAGCTAGAAGGAGAGAATCCTACTGGCTCGATGAAGGATCGTACGGGCTACTCGTTGATAATGGATATAGAAAATCGAGGTTTAATACAGCCAGGGCAAACAGTCATTGAATCGACATCGGGCAATCTCGGTGTCGCACTCGCCTTTCTCTGTAAAGCGAAAGGCTATCAATTTGTGGCGGTTATTGATCCGAAAACCACACAGGAAAATAGCACCAAAATGCAGATGCTTGGCGCGACCCTTGAAAAAGTGCAGACGCCGGATCAAAATGGCGGCTATCTCTTAACGCGTTTAGCCAGGGTACAGCAGTATTGCCAGCAGGCCGACTATGTCTGGACCAACCAGTATCAAAATCCCGCTAACATGCGCATCCACTATATGCAGACAGGACCTGAAATCTACGAACAGATGAAGGGGAAGGTCGACGTCATTTTTGTCCCGGTCTCAACCGGAGGCTCTCTGGCTGGCATAGCCAGCTTCTTCCGTGAGGTCAGTCCCAGCACAAAAATAATTGGCGTGGATGCGCACGGATCTGTCATCTTTGGCACACCTGCCGGAACACGCAAGCTCACTGGTATCGGCTCATCACAGCCCTCAAGTTTTATCCATAAAGGGCTCTATAATGACTATATCCAGGTTACCGATGAAGAAGCATTTGCAATGTGCCGTATCCTGCAAACATATACCAATATCATAGTAGGGGGATCAAGTGGGGCGGTTATCGCCGCCTGCATGCGCTACCTCACCACCGTTCCAGATAGCGGCAATATCGTTTGTATATGCGCCGATCGCGGCAGCAATTACGAATCAACCATTTTCAATGATGAATGGATACAAGAACACCATTTTCATCTCCCATCAGATAACTTCTACCATTTTTCAGATACGCTCTCTCCTCCAATTATCACGACACGCTATGACCATCGCTTCATGTCAGAAGCTCAAATTTCTTAATACAAGGAGAAAAACAGCATGACACAGACAACCATCGATCGCGGCGACGTTTTAGAGCTTTTACAGGAACAGTCATTGCCAAAAATCTTTCAGGCCAAAAAAAATGAGCTCAATCTGACCGTGTGGACCCGGGAGAACCGTGCTTATCTTGAAGACATCATTGTGAAGAATGGAGCCATTCTTTTCCGTGGTTTTGCCATGCATCAGCCAGCGGATTTGGAAGAGCTTGTCAGTAGCCTCACGCCTGGGATGCTCAATTATATCGAGGGCTCATCTCCACGTACGCGATTGACAGATAAAGTGTATACGTCAACTGAATATCCACCAGAGTTTGAGATCTCAATGCACAATGAGCTCTCCTACGCTCATAAATGGCCGAGCCGCCTCTTCTTTTTCTGTATGACCACGCCCCAGACTGGTGGTGAAACACCTCTGGTAGATAGCCGCAAGATTTATCAGACGCTGGACAAAGCCATCCTGGAAACCTTTATCACCAAAGGGGTCAAATACATTCGCAACTTACACGGTGGTAGAGGGGTAGGACTCTCCTGGCAAACTGTCTTTGAGACCGACGACAGGGCACAGGTCGAGCTATATTGCGAGGAAGGAGACATCGAATATCAATGGACCAGAAAAGGAGGCTTACGAACCAGTCAACTGAGACCGGCTGCAATCAAACATCCCGTTACCAAAGAACCCCTCTGGTTTAATCAGGTGGATCAGTGGCATCCAACCAATCTACCAGAAGCAACACGACACTCGATGCTCGAGATTATGAGCGAAAAAGATCTCTCAATCAATGCCACCTATGGCGATGGCACACCTTTAGAGGTGCAGGCGCTTGATCATATCCGCAACACAACACGTCAAGCCACCACCAAGTTTCCCTGGCAGAAAGGAGATGTCCTGCTTGTCGACAACACCCTTGTGGCGCATGGGCGTTCCGCCTTCAGCGGCCCCCGCAAAATTGTCCTGGCGATGGGTGGTACCGTTAGCTTAAGCGAAGTTGAGGTGATTAAAACGCTATAAGCAACGTAAGCTATCCAGAATGTGCCATAACGGTGTCAGGACCTTTGTTATGAAGTGAGGAAGCTTTTAGCAATGCAACATTGAATTTGTGTCACATGTGGCACTCAGTTCGCCACCAGCGACGAAAAGTCGGATTCGTGTCCAATCTGCCTGCATCAGCGTCAGTACGTAGGACCGCAAGAACAACAGTAGACGACCCTGGGAGAGACGCGCAGTGGCTAATATAGCAGTACCATCAAGCAGCGAGCAAGGAAACGTGCTGTGAAACTGCATCACCTAGCTGGACGAAGAGGCATACGAGTCATTGAAGGATCTCGGCCATCGCCATCTCCCACCCACATTACTATTCAGCCATGATCGAATGGAGGTAACGAACACGTGCACTTCACGCTTCGCTACCTTAACTCCCGTCAATTTTGCTGGCTAACTGAGTTTCCCAATGGTATCTAAAATCTAGGATGTCTCATGTCTGTCGCAGATGATGATTTACCCTTTGACAACCACGATCAGCTTCAAACGTACAATGATGCTCGCCAGAACTGCGTTATGCACGACGTTGACAACCTGCTGGGCATCTTTGTAGGTTTGCAGCGCCTCTTCTGAATGAATATGAAGACATCTTTTGCGAACGATGGCACGCTTATGAAGTGGAAAGACTATTTGCATCCTTGCCTCCATTGAAGATATCACAGATGATGAGGCCAAACTGACTCACTATCCCAGGTGAAGCAATACCTATCGTAGACCAATTCAAACAACGTTGATCAGGAGTAGGTGATACCCCTGATCATCTAGATTATAGAATAGAAAAAAACTTTAGCCTTTTACAACAATCAGTGGCCTCAAACGTACGACGAGGCTGGCTAAGCCGGCGTTGTGGACGACATTGACCACCTGCTGGGCATCCTTATAGGCTTGTGGTGCCTCTTCGGCCAGCAAGTTTTTGCTGTGTACACGCACGGTGACGCCTTTCTTCTCCAGCATTTCGAGCAGTTGCTTACTCCCTACGGCCTTCTTGGCAGCGGTGCGGCTCATGCGGCGTCCGGCGCCGTGGCAGCAGGAACCAAAGCTCTGTTCCATGGAACCTGGTGCGCCAACCAGCATAAAGGAGTAGCGTCCCATATCGCCTGGAATGAGGACGGGCTGCCCGATGGCTTGATATTTTTCAGGGAGCGCTGGATGGCCGGCGGGAAAGGCACGGGTGGCTCCCTTGCGATGCACGCAAACCCGCTTCATTTCGCCGTCGATTTCGTATTCTTCCATCTTGGCGATGTTATGGCAGACATCATAGACCAATGGCAGGTCTTTCGGTCGGGCTTTACGACCAAAGACGCTGGCGAAGGACTGGCGTACGCCATGCATGAGCAACTGGCGATTGGCCCAGGCGAAGTTGGCGGCACATTTCATCGCTCCCAGGTAGGCTTGCCCTTCTTCTGAGTCTAAGGGTAAACAAGCCAATTGCCGGTCCACCAGATGAAAGCCGAAGTCCTCTTGCTTTGCCTCAGCAAGCTTAATGTAGTCTTCTGCCACTTGATGTCCCATTCCCCTTGAGCCGCAGTGCAGAGTCGCGACAATCTGACCTTTGCGACCAATGCCCATGGCGTCCGCAGCTTCTTGATTGTAGATATGATCGACCATCTGGATCTCACAGAAATGATTGCCGGATCCCAGACTTCCGAGTTGTTTGCGACCACGTTGGATCGCGTGCTTACTCACCGCGCTGGGATCAGCACCTTCCAGGCAGCCCTGCTCTTCGGTCATATCTATATCTTCAGCAAAACCATAGCCTTCATCAACAGCCCAGCGTGCGCCCTGGACCATCACGTCGTGCATTTCCTGTTCCGTGAGCTGGCGCATGCCATCCGTACCCACACCGGAAGGCAAATTATCAAACAAACGATCAGCCAGTTCGGCGACTTTACCTTTGACCTGATCATAGTGCAAGTCGGTGGCAAGCAGACGAACGCCACAATTGATGTCGAAGCCGATGCCACCCGGAGAGACGACCCCTGTTTCGGCGTCGGTGGCGGCCACACCACCCACGGGGAAGCCATAGCCCCAGTGGATGTCGGGCATGCCAAGCGAGTGTCCGACGATGCCGGGCAGGCTGGCCACGTTGGCGACCTGCTGCAACGCGTTGTCGCTCAAGATGGTCTGGATCAGTTCGTCGTCGGCGTAGACCATGCCGGGAACACGCATGGCGTCGTTATAGCGCTGGGGGATCAGCCAGCGGTTGTCGTCAATTCGCTCTAATGGGATATTCGTACCCAATCTGTTTTTTCTCCTCAATGTATATAGGAAAACGTATTGCTGGTGCGCTGGCTCCGCTCTTCCCTCTTCTGATTCTGACTGAGTAGAACTGGCGCACTAGCAGCGATTATTTATTGATCGGTGTAATCTGTTTTGGAACCAAACAGGTAGCTGTCACTGACATATTTCAAGATGACGCGGCCAGTTTTTGGATGGTTGCGTTCTACTTGCGGCCGCACTACGAGCCCTTCGCGAATATGGGCGTCGTCTGTCAGTAGTAAGGTTTTACCTTCGCTATAGCTTTTCACGGTGGCCAGATCAAAAGGGATCGTGGCTACGACTGGTACTGTTTCGATGCCATGACTCTGGCAGAGAGACACAAAATCGGGCCAGTTGTAGTAATGACCATCGACGAGCAGGTCGAAGGCGCGGAAACCCAGGCTGCCAGCTTTATGCCCATAGTGGAAGGACTGGATCTTGCTCCCGTAGACCTCACCGAACAGGATGACTTGCCGATAGCTTTTTCCTAGCTCTTCGAGCAGCTTGCGTACTGACTCCAGGACCAGTGGGGACCAGTAGATGTTGCTGGCAAAGGCGTCGTTGGCCGGTCGTTTGCGCCGGACCATTTTCGAGCCGGCCATGAGTTCGCCTTCGATGAGACCGATGCGACACTGGGTGCCGTGGATTTTCTCGGTCAGGTAGACGGTCTCACCATGCTCAAAAATGCCTGGATAGTTGCGCATGTTCTCGATCTCCGTGTAGGCCACGAAGAGCGGATGCTGCTGCTCGGCGTCCCCTGGACCCGGTCGGACCGGTGGCTCATATTTGCGGGCACCATAGTATTCGGCCACGTTCAGGCCCGGTTCCCAACTCTCATCATCCGGCCGTACAGCCAGACCAAAGGATGGCTCACCCCGCAGCTTGGCGCAACGAATGCGCTGCTTTGATAAGTATTTCGTGACCCCAAACTTCTCACTGGTCTCAAGTGGCAGGACCGTATCAATAGGAAAATAGACAATCTTGTTTCCTTCCTGATACTCGCCTTTCTTCACCACTAGTTGCCAACCCAGAACCTGGGCTAACTCCAGGGCGTCGGCATTGCTGTGTGGGGTAAGCTTCTCAATGAATGTAACCGGCACGATTAAACTGCTCATAGCATTCCCTCGCTTTTTACAGTATTTGTAGATGTCTTTCCCAAAAAGGGTAGACGAATAGAAGAGCATGAACGCATAATGAAGATCGGCATGAAAGTGATGTGAAACTGAAACGCGCACAGTTAGTTGTTTGACTGGTAGCTAGATGTCAAAGATGATCCGAGCCTGATAGCCTTCGGCGGTCTGGGTGATGGCGGCTTCATGCCAGGTGACGGCCTTGATGGCGCTACTCAGATCATGCCGCTGACGGTCATATACTTCGCCGTCTGCTCGGCCTCGGACTTGCGTTTCGCTGATCACTTCAAGCGTGAAGGTGCGAAAAAGGAGATATTCAGTATCGAAGAGAAAGATCAACTCGTTGAGCCAGCTAATAAGCAAAGAGACGGGATCATGTCCCTCAACGCTAATCTGGCGGGTGGTGGTCACACGTACTTGTTCGGGCGCAACCATCAGGCTCTCCATGCCTTCGGCGGCATGCACAAAAAGCTCTTCAAGAGTAGACCCGTAGGCGTGTATCCCTATGTCCGCGGTATGTTCGAATACTTCATAAGGCTTTCGCATCTCACAATGCTGAATGGGCATTATACGATCGCTGCAATGTATTGCGTAGACCTGCAAATCCTGCACGTCCAGACGCGTTTCTACTTGCTTGCATAATTACCCTTCCTTTCCTTAACTAAAGTATTGATACCACTATTTCAGAATACGCAATTATTTGCGATTTGTCAATACATAAATGCCCCAATTTCGCACAATTTATCGATTCAAGCAAAAAAAATCATTTCCCCCACCTCAAAACCAACGTAACAATAAAAACCAGCAGTAGCGGCAGCCCTGGTGGCTGCGCACCTCCCTTTACGAGCGGAGCCAGTAAGCACCACGAGTTCACCTACCCACCAGCCTCCCTTGACGAAAACGTTCGCCCACGTACCCCTTGGATCATATGTATGGCGTAGAAGAAGGGGTGGGTGGGCAAAGGTTTTCGTGGGGCGAGACGTGGTGGTACGTGAGCGCATGGTGCGGGCGGCTTTGCTCGTACAAGGACGTTTGCAGCCGCGAGGGCTGCCGTTACTGCTGGTTTTGAGGTGGGGAGAAAGAGGGTGCCAGAGAAACTCTGGCACCCTCTTGCTGGAGTTTGGTGGGATTTAGGCGTGGGATTGGTGGGCCCAGAATTCGAGGAGGTCGCTTTTGGTGACGATTCCTTCGAGCAGGTCGCCGCGCATGATGGCAACGGCTGAGGTGCAGTCATCAAAGACATGGTAGGCGTCTTTGGTGGGGGTGCTGGCGTTCAGCACCGGGAAGGGATTGCCCTGGATCTCGCCGACGGCACAGGTATCCAAAGGCTCGCCACTGGCCAGACGGCGCAGCAGGAGGTCTTCGGTCAGGCTGCCGATCATGTGACCGTCTTCCATGACTGGTGTCTGGCTGATACCATAACGGCGCAGCAGTTCTACGGCGTCGGCAACGGAATCGCCGGGGGCGACGCTGACGACGAGTGGCATACTGCGGGTGTGGGTACGACGATACATCAATACATCGGATAACGTGGGCTGGTCGCTTTCAGCCTGGACAAGCAGGTCGTTCTCACGCATCCAGGTCTCGTTGTACTGTTTGCTGAGGTAGCCACGGCCGGTGTCCGGCAACAAGATCACTACCACGTCATTGGCGGTCAGGCGTTTCGCATAGGTCAGACCTGCACCCAGGGCGGTACCGCCCGAGCCACCGGTCAGAATACCCTCTTCACGGGCCAGGCGCTGCGCCCAGTGGAATGAGGCGCGATCATCGATCCGGATCACATCATCGACTACCTCAGGATTATAGTTGCGCGGGAACATATCCATGCCGATACCCTCAACCTTATAGGGCTTAGGGCTATCGCCGGAATAGACCGATCCCGGAGGATCCGCGCCGATAATCTGGATCTGCGGATTGACCTCTTTTAAATAACGGGCCGTACCAGAAATAGTGCCACCGGTACCAATACCAGCCACAAAGGCCGTGACTTTACCGGCCGTAGCGCGCCAGATCTCAGGACCAGTTGAAGCATAGTGCGTAGCCGGATTAGCCGGGTTAGAATATTGATCAGGACAACAGGCCCCTGGAATCTCATCGGCGAGTCGGTAGGCGACATTTTTGTAGTAATCGGGTGAGTCGTGGGTAGCACTACTCGGACAGATCACCACCTCCGCTCCATAGGCGCGCAGCAAGCTACGCTTCTCTTCACTCGCCTTGTCCGTCATCACAAAAATACAATGGTAGCCCTTGATCGCCGCAGCAATCGCCAGACCATGTCCTGTATTACCACTGGTAGGCTCAACAATGGTGCCACCGGGCCGCAGCAGGCCCTGTTGCTCACAGTACGCAATCAGATTGGGTCCAATGCGATCCTTGACACTACCGCCAGGATTCATCATTTCCATTTTCACCAGGACAAGCGGGGGCACGTCACTGGCGATCCGATTAAGGCGTACGAGAGGGGTGTTCCCGATCGCTTCAAGTATAGTTGGGAAATACTGCATATCTCCCATCGCAGGTTCTGTTGTTTCTTTCACTGATAATTGCCTCTTTGAGGTTGAATTCCTGATGCATATGTAACTGACCACACCAACCAGGCAGTTCGGTCCGGCGCAGCCTTTTCCCATACAGCTATCGTGCTATCCGATAGTATCTCGGGATAACCCATCAGGTGCTAATGCATTGTGCATACAAATCTAGCTCATAGTATAGCACATGTGCCTTTCGGCGTCCCGAATGATCCTTTTTTCAGCAGCAATATAGTAGGAATTCAATGACTCTTTCTCTACCATATAATCGTGCTAGTAATTGGATTATATCTATATAACTATAACATTTATCATCTGAAGCAGGAGGGTCTTGAGCAGTGGAATTCAGGGTAGTTAAAAATCGATTGGGAGGGAAGTTTAGTAGAAGCATGTTGCTTCTTACGCTGATACTTATCTTCTCTTCCTTATTAGGCGCTTGTGGTGGAACGGGTACCACAGCAAAAAAAGCTGATGCATTGTGGGTAGGGGAAGTCGGGGATGAGTATATTAATAACTTCAATCCCTATGGAGCAGCATCGGGTGGCCCCCCAAGCGATATGATCTATGAATCATTACTATTTACCAATCTGGCCAATGGCACGATGAACCCCTGGCTGGCCACAAAATACCAATTCAGCGATAACAATAAACAGCTCGTGTTTACGCTGCATGATAATGTAAAATGGAACGATGGCAAGCCATTTACCGCACAAGATGTAAAATTCACCTTCGATTCCATGCAGAAATATCCTGGTATGGATGTCAGCGCGATCTGGAAATATCTATCCAGTGTTGAAGCGACCAACGATCAGACCGTGACCCTGAAGTTCAAAAGCGCATATACACCAATGCTCTGGTATCTGGGTCGCTTACAGATTCTGCCCGCCCATATCTGGTCAACGGTGGGAGATCCAACCAAATATGTGGATAAAAATCCTGTGGGAACCGGCCCTTTCAAGCTGAAGACATTTACGCCCCAACTGGTGAAGCTGGCAAAAAATAGCAGCTACTGGCAGGCGGGCAAACCGGCCTTTGGTGAGATTGATTATCCAATCTACAAATCAAATGATACGCTGGTGCTGCAACTTATCAGCAATAAACTGGATACAGCTCAGGTTTTTGTGCCGAATCTGGAACGCAACTATGTGCAGAAAGATAAGGAGAACCATCATTTCTGGCTAGCACCGAATGCCACGTTGATGTTCTATCCCAATAACGCTAAAAAGCCTTTCAATCAGGTTGCGGTACGCCAGGCGATCAGTCAGGCACTTGATCGCTCCAAGATGTCACAAATCGCTGAAAACGGCTACATGCAGGTCGCGCATCCAACGGCATTGATCTTGCCGGCCGCCAAGGATTTCCTGGATCCCAATTATGCCAATCTGACCTTCAAATCTGATGCGCAACAAGCCAAACATACCCTGGAGGGTGCAGGCTATACCCTGGGTAAAGATGGAGTCTATGTGGGCAAAGATGGCACGCGCCTCGCGTTTAAGATTGATGTGCCCAACTCGTATAGCGATGAAATATTACTCTGCCAGGTTGCCTCGCAAAACCTTAAAGCAGCGGGCATAGATGCCAGCGTCAACACGCTTTCCTACACTGACTGGTACAACAACAAGCAGAATGGACAGTATGATATCACCATCGACTCCGATGGTGGTGGTCTCACGCCGTTCTACTACTATAATCGTACCTTGAATAGCCAGCGTAGCGCGCCGCTTGGTAAATCAGCACAATCAAATTTCACACGCTGGGAAGATCCCCACACTGATAGCTTGCTGAACCAATATGCCGCCACCAGTGATTCAGCGATCCAAAAACAAACGATGCAGGGCATTGAGAAAATCTTTGTGGAGCAGGCCCCGACCATTCCATTGCTGGATGCGCCAGTATGGTTTGAGTATAACTCATCGCGCTTCACAGGCTGGCCCTCAAAAGAGAATCCATATGTCACGGCAGCCTCGCCCTTACAGATTATCCTTAACGTCAAACCTCGCTAAATAGCGTAGGGATTGTTAGAGAGCAAAACATCCTGGTGTCTGCTTCATTCAGATGCCAGGATGCTTTAGCCCTCCATACTTCATCCTTTGCTGGTTCATCCTCTGCTGTTAACTTTTTGAAGGAGCAAAGCAAATGCGCTACTTACTACGGCGGATTAGTTTTTACATCGTCACCGCCTGGGTCTCACTGACCATTAACTTCTTCCTGCCGCGCATGGTACCCGGGGATCCGGCACAGGCGATTATGGCGCGCTTGCGCGACAAAAATCCGAGTCCAGAAATGCTGCAGGCACTAGAAGTACAATTTGGGATCTCGCACGATCCACTCTGGCTGCAATATTTTCAGTATATTGGCAATCTCTTCCATGGCAATCTCGGCGTTTCAACCAACTATTTTCCTACGCCTGTCGCGACGATTATCGCGCAACGCATGCCCTGGACGCTGCTGCTGGGCCTGATTACCCTGGTGATCAGCTTTATCCTTGGTACCCTGCTCGGCGTGTTGAACGCCTGGAAGCGCGGCACAAACTTTGATACGATTATCACACCGATGATGATGATGCTCTCTGGCGTCCCTTATTTCTGGCTGGCCTTTGTCTGCCTGTATGTTCTGGGCTTCACCTATAATCTCTTTCCCTTGAATGGCGGCTACGATGAGGGGGTAGTACCCGGATTGGACCTGGATTTTATCCTGAGCGCGCTCTCACACGCTATTTTGCCGGCGCTGACCATTATTGTCTCCTCGCTGGCCGGTTGGATGCTCACTATGCGTAACGCGATGATTACGACGCTGTCAGAGGATTATATCCTGATGGCACGAGCCAAAGGCATAAGCCGGGGCAGGATCATGATCCGTTATGCGGCCCGCAATGCCATCTTGCCCAGTATTACCAGCTTTGCGCTCTCACTGGGCTTTATCGTTTCCGGCCAGCTATTGACCGAGACCGTCTTCTCCTATCCCGGCATCGGTTACGCCTTCATCCAGGCCATTGGCAATAAAGACTATGCACTGATGCAAGGCGTGTTCTTGATTCTTTCGCTGGCAGTACTGGCCGCCAACCTGCTTGCCGACCTGATGTATGCGGTATTTGATCCTAGAGTACGAATGGAGGGAAAATAAATCATGGCCTCAACACCTCCTTTTAGCGCCAGCCCACTACCTGATAATAGCGACGAACAGCTTATCGCCCTGACTGAGCACAACAAAAAGCCAGGACGGCCACGTGCTAACCTTCTGACGCGCTTCTGGCGCCTCCTGCTGCTCAATCCGAAGATGTTGACGGGCTGTATCATTGTTGGCCTGTTCGTACTCCTGGCAATCTTTGGTCCCTTGATCGCTCGCTATGATCCAACGGCACTCACCCTGGATATATTGCTGCCACCTTCGCCCGATCACTGGCTAGGAACCACGCAGTCGGGGCAGGACGTATTTGCGCAGTTGATGATTGGGACGCGCTCTTCGATCCTATGGGGATTCATAGCCGGAATCATTGTGACCTTTATCTATATCGTGGTCGGACTGGTTGCCGGTTACTTTGGCGGCCTGATCGACGATATCCTGACGTTTATTACCAACGTCTTCCTGGTGCTGCCGGGCTTCCCCCTGGCGCTCCTGCTGGCTGCCTATATTCCCTACAAAGGACCACTGACGGTCGCGATTGTGATCGCGTTGACTGGCTGGCCCGGCCATGCGCGCGTTATTCGGGCGCAGGCGCTCTCCATGCGCCGCCGCGATTTTATTGAGGCATCACAGGCCAGTGGTATCAGTACGGCAAAGATTATCTTTGAAGAGATGTTGCCCAATATGCTGGCGATTATCGCAGCCGGTTTTGTTAGTACGATGCTTTCGGTGGTGCTGGCAGCCGCGGGCCTGGAATTCCTGGGACTGGGCGATATTCGCAGTGTTAGCTGGGGCAGTATGTTTTACTGGGCGCAGAATGGACAGGCTTTAGTTCAGGGGGCCTGGTGGTGGTTTGTGCCGCCGGGCGTCTGTGTGGCGCTGCTCGGTGCTGGCCTGACTTTTATTAATATCGGGATTGATGAGGTCGCTGACCCACGCCTGCGTAAACAACGCAAGAGTCGCAGCGATCCACAGGTACCCGTGATGGCAGTTGCAAGTGAAGAGAAGGAATAGGGATCATCATGGCACAAGATAGAGGTGATACAACACTATTGCTCGATGTCCAGCGGCTTGGCGTTGAATATGCAGCCGAGAATGGGACCGTCAAGGCTGTTAATGACGTCAGTTTTACGTTGCGCCGAGGTGAGATCCTTGGTCTGGCAGGCGAGAGCGGTAGCGGCAAGTCCACGCTGGCTTATGCGGTGGCGCGGCTATTACGTCCACCAGCGGCTATCACGCAGGGGCAGGCCCTGTATTATCCGCGCGTCGATCTGGATGTAGCCAGATACACGCAGAAACATAAACGCCAGCAGGTACAGGAGATACTGCCGGAGGCCGGCATGGCGCTCGATGTTTTGCACGCCTCGGACAGGCAGTTGCAATATCTGCGCTGGAATGAGATTGCCGTGGTCTTTCAAAGTGCCATGAACGCCTTAAATCCTGTCATGACGATCGGCGATCAGATCCTGGATGTGTTGCATACGCATCGGCCCGGCATGGACAAGCAGGCCCGGCAGGCTCGTGTCGATGAGCTGTTACGCCTGGTCGGCATTTCTACCGATCGGCAGCATAGTTATTCCCATGAGCTCAGTGGAGGCATGCGCCAGCGCGCCATTATCGCGATTGCGCTGGCCCTCAATCCTGAGCTGATCATCCTGGACGAGCCCACGACGGCATTGGATGTGGTGGTACAGCGCGAGATTCTCACCGAGCTACTACGGCTGCGCAAACAACTAAACTTCGCCGTCATTTTCATTACACACGATCTATCCCTGCTCCTAGAGGTAGCCGACTCCATCGCCATCATGTATGCGGGCCGCATCGTCGAGACAGGCTCACGGCGCGACATCTATCGCCATCCGCGCCATCCTTATAGCTATGGTCTCTTGAATGCATTCCCTTCGTTAGTCGGACCCAAACGCAAGATGTATAGTATTCCAGGCTCGCCCCCCGACCTGCGCAATATTCCATCGGGATGTGCCTTCAGGACACGCTGTCCCCTGGCTTTTAGCACCTGTGCGCAACATCTTCCGGTTCTGCTCCCATACCAGGAAGAAGAGCAGGCGACCGTGACAGCAACCGTAGCCTGCCACCTCTATAATCCAGCTTACAGGGAACAGGCACCCGCACTCAAGGAGATCGAGCAAGCGTACGCAAGCGCAGAAAAACAAAGGAGGAGGTCCTGATGACGACCACTAATGCCGCTATAGAGGCAATTGTAGAGGCACGACATATACAGAAATACTTTGCGAGTCGACAGGCAAATGTATTAAGCAAACCAACCTTTATACATGCAGTCGAAGATGTCTCGCTATCACTTTATCCTGGTAAAGCTACCGCGCTCGTCGGTGAAAGTGGGAGTGGAAAATCAACGATCGCGCGCCTGCTCGCGCGTATGTATGATCCGACGCAAGGTGAGCTAAAGTTCCGTGGGCAAGATATCAATCTCAAAAAGCGCAGTACCCGTGTGTTGCGCGAATATCGGCGCCACGTCCAGCTCATCTTTCAGGACCCATTCTCCTCACTGAATCCTGTGCATACGATTCGTCATCACTTGGCAGGACCCCTGCGGGTCTATCGCCATGTCCGTTCAGAGGCCGAAGAAGAAGAATTGCTGCTCGCTCTCTTACGGCGCGTCAACCTGGAGCCGGCGGAACAATTTATTGATAAATATCCGCATCAGCTCAGCGGGGGTCAACGCCAGCGCATCGCCATCGCCCGCGCGCTAGCCGTACAACCGGAGGTACTCCTCGCCGATGAGCCTGTCTCGATGCTGGATGTCTCGATTCGGCTCGATATCCTCAATCTATTGCTGAGCCTTAAGGAAGAAGAAAAGATGGCCCTGCTCTTCATCACCCATGATATCGCTAGCGCGCGCTACTTTGCCGAGGAGACCCTGGTGATGTATGCCGGACAGTTGGTGGAGGGTGGACCGAGCGACGAAGTGATCCAGCAACCCAAACATCCCTATACACAACTGCTCATCTCTGCGGCCCCCAATCCTGCCCGCAGCAATCCCGATGACGACGAAGAACCTGAGCCGATTGAGCTTCCCGCCCGTGGCGAGATACCCAGCCTGATCAATCCGCCCACAGGATGCCGCTTTCATACACGCTGTCCACATGTCATGCCCGTCTGCAAAGAACGCTTCCCCGCCAGGACCGATCTGGGCAATGGCCACTGGACCAACTGCTTCCTGTATAGCGAGAGCGAGACAACAGAGCCAGCCACGACGGCGGGCCAACAATCTCAATAAAGGAAACACTTTGGTGGCGACGCAAGATGCGGTGTTTGTTTACACCGCATCTTGCGTCGCGTGCGGGCCGCTCCAGAGACGGTTCCAGCCCGGTAGATAGCCAGAAAGCTACGGTACCATTCTAAATTTGCCATAAATATATTTATACCTGACTATAGAAATTCTATTTGTATTATAGCTGGCCACGTTTTACAATGACAAGGAACAGGAAGCAAGCGCCTATCCAAGGATAGGATATTGCAACCTGGCACAAAAAAAATTCTCTCATTTATGAAAAAGGAGTCGTAATATATGAGCACAGCAAAACGCGTCTTAATCGTCGTCACAAGCCACGATCGTATCGATGCCGACCATCCAACTGGTCTATGGTTCGAGGAATTTGCTACCCCCTACCAGGAGTTTATCAAGCAGGGATTTGAGGTGGTGGTTGCCAGCCCACGCGGCGGCAATATTCCGATAGATCCAACCAGCGAGCCTTCCGCTGAGGAAGCGCAGAAGGCATCTCAGGCGCGTGAGGTTTTACGCAACACATTGCCAATCAGCGAGATCGCAAGTTCAGCTGGCTTTGATGCCATCTTCCTACCAGGCGGCCATGGCACCATGTTCGACCTGCCAGACAATACCAAATTACAGCAACTCCTGAGCGAATTCGCCGGAGAAAACAAAGTGGTCGCCGCCGTCTGCCATGGTCCTGCCGGCTTCGTCAATGCACGCCTGGCCAATGGCACCCCACTCGTGGCAGGCAAAACCATTACCGCCTTCACCGATGACGAAGAGCGCGAAGTCAAATTAGACCATGCAGTCCCATTCCTACTGGAGAGCCGCCTGCGCGAACTGGGTGGACAGCTGATCGTGAAGCCAAACTGGGCCGATCATGTCGAGCGCGACGGAAATCTGATCACCGGCCAGAATCCACAGTCCAGTGCCAGTGTAGCCAAAGCTGTCATCGCGGCACTATAACATAAAGGGAAGGTCATCCTTTCCATATAGAGGAGTCAGGGGTATAATAGATATCCCTGACTCCTCTATTGCTATGACAAAAGATTTTTTCCACGAGTATTTCTCATTCACCTGTAAAAAGGAAAAGGCATGATCCAACGATTCCGCTGGCTTTCGGATGGCGTTCTATTAAGTATTGCTGCAATCTGGGGCATGACATTTGTGCTGGTCCAGGACGCTATTGCGACCTTGCCCCCCTTCTCATTCCTGGCTATCCGCTTTAGCGTGGCCGTCCTGCTGTTATTACCGTTCTTGCGCAGCCAACCACATACGAGCAACACGTCAGCAGAATATCGATCTGCAAGAATGTGGATTGGTGGCATCGTGATTGGTAGCTTCCTCTTTATGGGCTATGCGCTGCAGACATTTAGTCTGCTCTACACCACATCCGGCAAATCAGGCTTCCTGACCGGACTCTCGGTCACACTGGTCCCGCTGCTCTCCTGGCTCGTCCTGCGCAGCCGACCAACGCGGACCGCGCTGATCGGCGTGGGATGCGCTACTGTAGGACTCTATCTATTGGCCTTTGTCGATATCCGCAGCATCAATCCAGGTGATATACTGGCATTTCTCTGTGCCATCGGCTTTGGTCTACAGATCGTGTATACCGGCAAGTTCTCCACTGGTACCTCGGCCAGCCAGATCGCCATCCTACAACTGGCGACCGTCGCCATCCTGAGCACGATTGCGGCCCTGTTTTTTGAGCCCTGGCAACACATAATCCAGAGTGGAATGATGCTCCAACCAAATATCATCATCGCGCTGGTCGTCACCGCCGTCTTCGCCACCGCCATCGCTTATCTGGCCCAGACCCATATCCAGAAATACACCACCCCGACACGCGTTGCCCTGATCTTTGCCAGCGAACCCGTCTTCGCCGCCCTCGCCGACTATCTCTGGCACGGCATCGCCCTCGGACCACGCGCCCTCATCGGCTGCCTCCTCATCCTCGGCGGCACCCTGCTCACCGAACTCCCGCTAGCAAAGCTCACCCTGCGGCAACATAACAAGGATTCAAGATAATCGTGAAGCTAAGAAAAAACCTGACAAGGAAATTGACGACAGCAAATAAGCGGAGTATAATGCCCTGTGGTAGAATGGAAAATAAGCCGTTCTCCAGGTGATGCATCTTCTATTGAGAAGGAGTGGCACAGGTGCCAGAAATGCTGGCGGCCGTGGATCTGATTCACAGGATGCTTTGTGCATAGCTCTTTCTATTTCCATGAACATATGCATGTCATCGCGGTGCATGAACGCATTGTTGGGAGACCATGATACCACTTCGGTATGTAATGCGCGAAAAATGCACTGAAACGCTTCAAATGTCATCACAACTGGAAAGAAAATGAAAGGTGGAACACATGGAATCGATTGAAGGTCAGGAAGAAATGGTGGAAGCCATACAGCCGGTTGAGGCACATAAAGACGAAGAGTTGACGATTTTGCAGATTATGCCGGCGCTACCAGGCTGGGGTGCAGTCTGGGGCAATACCCAGGAGCCCGCGATGAGCGAGCCGGGTTTCTTTACCGAGCAGGTAGTCTGCTGGGCCCTGGTAGAAGCCAGTGATGGGCGCCGCTTTGTGACGGCAATGGCTCCGGATCTGGAAACCAGTGAGCTCAAGCTCATGCTTGATATGGGCAACTTCCTGGGATATTCAAGCCCGACCTATGCGCTTAACTGGATGCAGCGCGCCTCCGACAAGCGTACAGAACAAGAAGCAAAGAAGAACACACCTCTCTCATGAGAGTTAGTGAACAGGAGCGGCATTCCTTTTAGAGGAATGCCGCTTTTGTCTACCCGCAGCTATCACGTCCTCCTCGGTACTTTAGGATGTGGTGTATACAGCGCGGATTCGTGCTTTGTGCGCCACATTATTTATAATGTAGCCAGGTATTCAGCCAGTTTCTTCAAAGTATCGATCGCCCCCTGCTCTCCACCATATTGGAGCGTCGTTTCGAGGTCCTCAAGGAAGAGGTAGCTGGAGGTATCGGTTACCTCTTTCGTATTGCGCTATTTGCTCTCAGGCTGATAGGTAAGCAGGACAACACCTGAGCTAAATTGTGTACAGGCTGTTAGTTTGAGGACCTGAATGTCGTTGGCCTCGTTGAAGAGGTGCTTACCACTGCCTACAACAATGGGATAAACCAGGAGGCGATATTCATCGATTACATTCAAGGGAACCAATGAGCGTATCAGCTCAACGCTGCCGAAGATCAAGATATCAGATCCCTCTTCCTGCTTGAGACTGGATATTGTTTGCCCGAGATCATCCTTGATCAGGCTGGCATTCCATTCGGCTTCGGTAAGCGTTGTTGATGGGACATACTTGGGTAAGCTATTCATGCGCTCACCATAGGCTCCAGTCTGCGCGGTCATGTGAGGCCACGCGGCCGCAAACCCCTGGTATGTGATTCTCCCCAGCAACAGCGCATCAGCAGAGAAAAGCTCATCAAACTTATACTTCATCTGCTCATCGCTATTGAACTGAAAGGACCAGTTTTGTGGATCGGCAACCACACCATCAAGGGTCATCTGCAGGGAAGCAACAACTTTACGCATCAGGTTGTCGTGAAAGCCCTATACTGTGTGCTTTTTCAGCCGGTAGGAACGTTTGCGCAGGCTCACTACGATAGTGGCCAAGCAGAGTGGACGCGATGCGAATGTTGTGTTGCTCTTTTTCATGCTCAAATAGCTGCAACAGGCGGGCAATGAAGTGCTGATAGCCAGTCAACGATTTTGCCTCATCCCATTACGGAGGTCCAGGGTTCCTAGTCGGTGTGGATGGCGACGAGTGGGCGCAACAGCAGGTCGACGGGAGCGAAGCGCAGGTTGTCTTGCGGACCGGTTCCGCAGGTGAAGGTGGCGACATCCAGGGCTTGCAGGGCGGGTGTAGTTCATTTTTTTTGCAAAGGCAGGCGTCCCATGATTCCAACCACGTAGCTGCGACCCTCAGCGGTCGCTTGCCACCCGCCGCAGCGTGGTGACCTTGTATCCGGACGGTTCGGCTCCCCATCGTCATCATCTCGCCCAGAGAGGGACCTCTGCGATTACGCTCAAGCGGAGGTTCCATTTGGGCACCGCGTGTGGGAACGAGCCAGGCAGAAGGAAATGGATCGCGAGGATACAGGGCCACCACGCTACGGCGGGTGGCAAACGGCCGCTGAGGGCCGTAACTACGGGGACGTGGTCGTGGTGAAGGGGAGGAATCGCTGAGGGATGGTCTTTCTTCTCATGGTTGCGGTGCAAAAAAATGAATGACACCCTTGCAGGGCCGTGCTCTTGACAGGTTCAGCCTTATTTATGTATGCTTACAAACGCATTAATATTTTCGGAGGTTTTGACATTTATGCCAGTGTGCCGTTAACTCCATCCTGTTTCACTGCTTGAGCATGAAACGGACACCATTATGCTTGTTCCCCATCCTACAATGTATCTGCGCGAAAAATGAGCGAGATATAGAGGATGGTTATGCAAGTTATGCGGTGGTGCCTGGAGTTATGGAGAAGCAAAGCACACGGCGCTCTCCATCTCCTCTTTCGGCCCCCATCGTTTCCTCGAAACATTCATTATAAAAAACAGATCCGAGAAGGAGATCCTAAAATGATGACAGGTCTTTCCGAATTTTTTCAGTATAACCTCTGGGCGAACTTGCGCCTGCTCGACGCATGTGCTGAACTGTCCGACGCGCAACTGGATGCAACCATGCCAGGAACATTTGGCAGTGTACGCGAGACCCTCATGCACCTGTTTTCGTCCGAAGAGGGCTATACCTACTCTTTTACGAAAACACGTCCCACTTCCCCACTGAAAGAGGTCAGCACATTTGTGGGCTTCGCCGAACTGCGGCGACGGGCCGAGGCATCCGGAACAATGCTGATCCAGGCTGTGGAACAAAGAGACCTGAGTGAGACCTTCTATCTTGATGGTGGCACTTATGAGTGTCAGGCCTACATTGTAGCGCTCCAGGCCATCAACCACGGTATCGATCATCGTTCACAGATCGCGACGATCCTCAGCCAGCAAGGCATCGAGCTCCCTGATCTCGATGCCTGGGGTTATAACGACTCCCTACGCGCAAACGCGTAAGGCCCGGATACGTTTCGGTTAAGCGCAGGTTTTGCATGGTCTTACGTGTACTGGTAGCAGGTGCAAGACCTGCCGCTACGGTGTGTTATTCGTCGACGAATGCATGGCCGAGATGTCCTGGCCCTTGCGTGCAGCCTCGGCATTGAGTTATATCTTCACATGCTCTTTTGCTAACCGAATGGTTGACATCACAGAAAAAATGGTCTATGCTAAGAGTGTCAACCATTCGGTTAGCATTCCGGGACGGTCGAAACGTCAAGCGGCTGCTCCCCTAGAAAAGAGTACATATTATGCAGAAGATGACCAGACGACAGGTCCTCAAATGGGGAGGAGTAGGGGCGGCAGGACTGGCACTCCCTCTTGGGGTGCTCCAAATCCCACTCGCACGCATTCGCAGCATTGAGTCAATGACCAGTCCTGCGACCCGCCCTTTTCAGCGCCCTTTGCCGATTCCACCTGTACTTGCGCCGGTGCGCAGCGATGGTGAAGCGGATTACTATGAGATAACCCAGAAACCTGGAGTTGCTCATCTCCTCCCTGGTCTTACGACGCCTATCTGGGGCTACAATGGTATCTTTCCCGGGCCAACCATCGAGGCCAGAAGCGGACGCAAGACGATTATCCGTCAGATGAATGATCTTCCGGTGCCCGTCTCGACACATTTACATGGAGGTCATACGCCTCCATCGAGTGATGGGCATCCAATGGATTTCCTGCTCCCGGTAGATCCTTCTCCCTTTCAAGCAAGCCTCACCGACGGCCAGATGAAGCAATTTATGTCGCCATCGGGCCTGGGCCGCTCACTGCACATGCACATGCAGCAGAGCAAGGAGTATGTCTACCCCAATACCCAGCGTGCAACCACACTATGGTATCATGACCATCGGATGGACTTTACAGGCGCGCAAGTCTATCGAGGCTTAGCCGGATTTTATCTGATCCGGGACAAGATTGAGGATGAACTTCCATTGCCAAAGGGCGACCACGAGATCCCGCTCATGCTCACTGATCGAAGCTTCAACGCCGATGGGTCATTCTTTTATCCCTCCCTCGATCCAACTTTGAAGACCACGCCGGGTGTCCTGGGCAAATATTACAATGGCATGATCGGCGACACCCTGCTCGTCAATGGAGCCGTACAGCCATTCCTGGAAGTGTCGGCGACGAAATACCGTTTTCGCTTGCTCAATGCCTCAAATGCGCGCGTGTACCAGTTGGAGCTCAGCTCCCGTCAGTCCTTTGTGCAGATTGGCAGCGACGGAGGATTGCTTCCGGCCCCAGCGGCGCGTCAGACCATTCGCATCTCACCTGCTGAGCGCTTTGATGTGATTGTTGACTTTTCTCAGTACCCGGTCGGCTCACAGATCGTACTGAAAAATCTGTTGGGTGAGGGGCAGACAACAGACATCATGCGCTTTGATGTGGTTCGCCGGGCCAAAGATGACAGCCTGATTCCTAAAACGCTTGCACCCTTTGAAGCACTCAATCCGGCCAACGCCTCGGTCACACGCACGTTTCAATTCTTCTATGGGTTAGGAATGTGGACCATTAACGGGCAATACTTCGATCCTAATCGGACCGATGCAACGCCTCGCCTGGGAGCAACAGAGATCTGGGAGTTCACCAGCGATGGCAACCATCCAATCCATTTGCACCTCGTCAATTTCCAGGTGCTGAGCCGCGACGGACGCGCTCCAGATCCTGAAGATACAGGATACAAAGATACGATCTTCCTCAAGGCCGGGGAAAAAGCTCGTGTCATTGCGCGCTTTGAGGACTATCGAGGATTGTATGTGTTTCATTGCCACAATGCAGAACATGAAGATATGCGCATGATGGGTCAATTCGAGGTGATGTAATGGAACAAGACACATTTGAACAACATCCCAACACGACTACGTTGCCAGTCAGGCAGTCTGGGGCAATGGGCGGCACGACACCCATGTTTTTTGCACGCCATACGCAGAGATGGCGCTCAAGCGCGGCTGGGATGTGCATACTCTCCGAACTCATCCATCTCTGGCTCTTACCAGGACAGTATGAGATCTTCATCGGCTATGGCATCATCTTCCTGTTAATCACAATGGTTCAGGGCTTCATAGGAGTACATCTCTTTTTTGAGCCACGCCGTCGCCTCCTGACCTTCGGCCTGTGGGTCAACGCGTTCATTGTCGTCCTCTACGGTTTTACACACAGCATTGGTGTCCCCGTGGGGTTAGCCTTTCTGCCTTTACCTATCGATGGCTGGGGAGTCGTGGCGGCAATAACCTCGCTCCTGATCGCTGTCGTGCTCTGGTTTCTCCGTCGCAAGATGCCTCGCATCAAACGCGCACGGAGAAAGAAGAATATCTAACTCACTTTCCATGATTGTGTACCTTAATCTGGGCCGCCTCCTCGCTACTTCGTTCAGTGGCTCAAACATAATCCAGCCCGTCCGTTCCAGGCGATAATCCTTAAAACCGTCTTAAACAACGAAACGGGAGATACAAGAGAGGGCGGGCGTATCTCCCGTTTCACTACTGGCGAGATCATCCTCACGATCTCACGGGAAAACCAAAACTGTGTGAGCAGCACATTGAGTGCTGTACAGCACGTCGATACCTCGCGATTGGGAGACATTGCTAAGGGCATCAGGAGGTTAAATATTCATGGATAATCTTGCGCTTCTTTCCTCGTTCTGTTGATAATAGCAAATGTTAAGTCAATTACTTTTTCTGGAAAAAATCATCCTTTTGATTGATGGATTATATATAAAATTTCGGTATATTTTCTTTCGAGATAAATGTCCTTTCTGAAGAGATATCACGGAGGAACTGTATTGGATACTGATCTTACTTCAACGCGCCGTGCTTTTTGCAAACACATTGGAGCCGCTGCCGCAGGCACCTTTTTTGTTGGGACTCGCACTTTTTCTGCCCATGCGGCCAATCATCAAGGAAGCCAGTCGGGGCATGCTCTGGGAACTGGCATGAATGTCTTGCTGGTCCATGGAGCGTGGGTGGACGCATCAAGTTGGATTGCCGTGATTCAGCTACTGCAGGCCCAGGGCTATAACGTGCTCGCCGTTCAAAATCCACTCACATCGTTTGACGATGATGTGAATGTAACGCGTCAGGCACTCGCCTCGCTCTCCGGCCCGACGGTCATGGCGGGGCATTCGTATGGTGGTGCCGTTATTACCAATGCCGGTATTGGTGCCACGAACCTTCGCAGCCTGGTTTATATCGCAGCGGTAGGCCCTGCGGAAGGAGAGAGTGTCATGGGCATTGCCGAGCAATACCCTACACCTCCTATTGCAGCACATGTTGTGCCATCCTACCGTAATGGATATAATTGGGTTGATCCACCTTTTTTCCCCCCAGACTTTGTGCAAGATATTGATATCGCAAAAGCGCAGGCGCTGGCTGTGGTCCAGAAACCAATCACACCAGAATGCTTTATGGCGAAATCAGGGCCACCCGCCTGGAAAACTGTACCATCCTGGTATCTGGTTTCGGAGGATGATCGGGTAATTAATCCTGACTCTGAGCGCTTCATGGCGAAGAGAATGGGTGCCACAACGCGTCAGATTCCCTCAAGCCATGCATCTCCAGTTTCACATCCGCAAGATGTGTTCGAGATAATTGTTGCGGCATCGCAAGTCGCGCCAGTTGCTGGAAGAGGGTGAAACACCCATAATTCCTTTAGATGCTGTTAGATGCTGTAAGGTGAATTTGTATGCAAAGTACACGATTTCACCTTACAGCAAAACCCTTTTTTGTGTGTCACCCACTCGGGTGCTAGAGGGTGTAGGCGGCCATTACGGAGGTCCAGGGTTCCTGGTCGGTGTGGATGGCGTCGGGATTGGTGTGACGGATGCGCGCGATCTCGGCGGTGAGCCGCTGGAGCGGGATGATGGCGACGAGTGGGCGCAGCAGTAGATCCACAGGAGCAAAGCGCAAGTTGTCTTGCGATTCGGTTCCACAGGTGAAGGTGGCAACATCCAGGGCTTGCAGGGCCGTGCGCAGGGTGCTGGTCCGGCCAGCATCGTCGTGGGTGGGCGTGATCAGTACGGCGCCCATACCGGCACGTATAGCGGCGGGCGGACCGTGCAGGGCGTTCTCGGTCTCCATACCTTCGGCCCACAGATAGGTTCCTTCTTTGAGCTTCAAAGCGGCCTCACTCGCGGTAATGGCGTCCAGACCAAAGCCCGCCATCAGGATCGGCTCACGGCCGGCCAGTTGCTCGGCAACAGCTACGGGAGCGGGCTCCTTCAGCGTGGCTTCCATAGCGGCCGGCACTTCCTGGAGCCCTGCTAAAAATTGGTGTCCTTGCTCTCCCAATGTATTACCAACCAGACGGGCCAGCACGGCCAGGGCACTGGTGTAGGAGACGGTGTGTGTGCTCGATTGCTCACCGGGACAGGTACGCAGGACCAGGTCGGCCTCGGGCTCGGGCGCGTCGATGCTGGTAATTGCGACCGTGTAAGCTCCAATTTCTCGGGCACGGCGCAGGGCGGCTCCAGGAAAACGCTTGGTGCCACGATGGCTGACCACGACGACCTGATGCTCACGCGTTAAAGGGGCCAGCAGGACCAGATCATGGGCGCTCAGGGCCAGCGGCTGGATACGGCCCGCGCTCAAAGTATACAGCCAATGGGCCGCCACCCGACAGGCATGGAGCGAAGTACCAATACCCGCAAATAGAATCGGTCGGCTCACATCTAGAGCTGGAACCTCCAACTGAGCCGGAATCCGGCCAAGCGCCTCCGGCTGCGAAGCAATCTGCTGATCAAGCATAAAATCCATCGAAAGCAACTCCTTCTCATACTATGACGAAAACATGGTTTCGAGCTTCCTGTTCATCTGGTTGCATGGGTCATGATAGGATAGAATTGGTCTTGTAGGAAGATCCATTTTCCCTTATAATGGCCATACCACTTCAGGAACAGAGAAGGATGGAGGCGTACATCGATGGATGAGCAGGTATTGCGGGCTTCGCTCCTCGCGCCGATGCTGGATGCGAGCTCCGGGGTCGCGTTATATAGGCAGTTGTATGAGGAGATGCGGCAGGCGATTCTGGCGGGTTCGTTGCCGGCGGGCGTGAAGTTGCCTTCGACACGCACGCTGGCACAGACACTGGGGGTTTCACGGGCCACGGTGGTCCTGGCCTTTGATCAACTATTAGCGGAGGGCTATATCTATGGCAAGGTGGGGAGCGGCACCTATGTTGAGCGGGTGTTGCCGGATGAGCTGTTGCGCCTGCAGGACAGGCGCAAAGGTGGCCAGCAGACAGGCGAAATACTACCACCAGCGCAGCCGCTATCTGAGCGTGGCAAGATGATTGCCGCTTCGACGGTAGCACCGTTACAGAAGTGGGAGCAAGTAGTACAGCACCAGGCTTTTCGCCATGGCATACCGGCGCTGCATGAGTTTCCGTTCAAGCTCTGGTCACAACTGGCGGCCAAAAGATGGAAACATATCCAACCCTCGGACTTCGGCTATAGCGATCCGGCAGGCTATCGGCCGCTGCGCCAGGAAATTGCTCGCTACTTGCAGGTGGCCCGTGGTGTGCGCTGTACAGAGGAGCAGATCATCATTATGGCCGGCTCACAACAGGCTCTGCACCTGGCCGCACAGCTCCTGATAGATCCAGGGGATGATGTGTGGATTGAGGATCCGTGCTATATGGGGGCACGCGGAGCCCTGGTAAGTAGTGGCGCGCAGCTGGTGCCGGTCCCGATTGATGATGAGGGACTGGCGGTGACGCAGGGCATCGCCATCAGTCCACGGGCACGCATGGCCTATGTGACCCCCTCACACCAGTTTCCGATCGGAACGGTGATGAGCCTATCGCGTCGACTGGCCCTCTTGCGCTGGGCCGATCAGGCCGGGAGCTGGATCCTGGAAGATGATTATGATAGTGAATATCGCTATGCCGGCCATCCCCTGGCATCCTTACAGGGACTGGACCAGGCGGGCCGCGTTATCTATATTGGCACGTTCAGCAAAGTGCTTTTTCCTGCCCTGCGCCTCGGCTACCTGGTATCCCCACCGGAGCTTATCGATGCCTTCCGGGCCGCCCGCTCCGCCGCTGACCGCCACGCGCATATGCTGGATCAGATGGTGACCACCGACTTTATGGCCCAGGAACACTTTGCGCGCCATGTACGCCGCATGCGCTCACTCTATGAGGAACGCCAGCTGATCCTGCTTGAGGCCGCTCGACAGCAGCTTGGGGATAACGTATGCATCAAGTCAGCCACAGCAGGCATGAACGTACTCGCGCACCTGCCCGCACGACTTCGGGATACAGAAGTCGCCCAACAGGCAGCCCAAAACGGGGTCGCAGTCACCCCGATCTCAAAATACTACATCCAACATCCACCGCTTAACGGCCTGCTGCTGGGCTATGCCGCCTATAACCAGCAGGAGATCCAGCAAGGAATGCAAAATCTTGCACGTACCCTCCAATAGCCTTAACTCAGTTAACGGGGAGCTGGATATCGATGGTGGTGCCTTGCCGGGGATGGCTATCGATGTGCAGGGTGCCAGCCATCTTTTTGACGCGTTCACGCATGGAGAGCACGCCGAGGTGTCCTGGAAAGGGTTGCTCGGGATTGAAGCCATGGCCGTCATCGCGGATTTGCAGGTGCAGGGCGCCAGTATGTTGTTCCAGGGTGAGGGTGACCTGGCTGGCTCGGGCATGTTTGACAATGTTATGCAGGGCTTCCTGAGCAATACGATAGAGGTTTTGTTTGTTTTCCAGGGAGAGCTCGGGCTCGGCTTCGGCACAGAAATCGACCTGCAAGCGGTGCCGGCTCCGTAGGACCGCGACCTGCTTGGAGAGCGCCGCCACCAATCCTTCGGTCGCTAAAGATTCGGGGCGCAACTCAAAGATAAGCGCACGCATCTCTGCCAGTCCGGCTTCGGTAAGTCCGATCACGTAGTCCAGGGAGGAACGAGCCTGCGCGGGATCAGTATCCAGATCTTCCTGAGCGGTATGGGCTCCGAGGCTGATGCCATAAAGGACCTGAGAGACAGAGTCGTGGAGCTCGCGGGCCAGATGCTGGCGCTCCTGTAGTGAAGCCAGTTCCTGCGCTTGCTCGTACAGATGGCGCAGCTCACTTTCACGCTGTTGTGCCTCCTCGGCCCGCAGACGCAGCTCGGCAGCCAGCTTGCTGGTGAGGATAGCGGCCAGCATAAAAACGATCAGCGTAACAATATCAGCCAGTTGCACCACCGCCAGATTATATGAGGGCGCAAAAAAGAAGAAGTCCAGGGTCAGCAGGGAGAGTACCGTCGCCAGGCTGGCCGCATAGAGCCCACGCTTACCAGCCAGCAGCAGTACGGCCAGTAAGTAGAGCAGTGAGACGGTCGGAATGGTGTGGTAGAGATTGGTCGGGACCAGGATAGCGGTAATCAAAGCAATAGCCGCCAGGGAGAAGAGGCTATCAAGAGCATAGTAGCGCCAGCGTAGATGGAGATGTGCTCCAGGCTGCAAACGTGGTAGAACCTGTTTGAGCATATGACGTTCCCTTCATTGCAAGCTATCCGGACCTCCGCTGTCCGGGTTAGATGGACTGACCAGATTTCTTCGCGGCATCCAGGGGCACGAGTCCGAGGCTAATGGCGCAGAGCACGGCCTGGGTACGACTTTGCACACCGAGCTTGGATAAGATATGGCGCACGTGAACCTTGGTGGTGACTTCAGCGATATCCAGGTGCTGGGCAATCTCCTTATTTGAGGCGCCCCGGGCGAGCAAGCGCAGAACCTCTGTCTCACGCTCAGTCAGGGCCGCGGTAGGAGTTGGCGATTGGATATGCTGGACCAGAGTCGCCGAGGCCTGGGGAGAGAGCTGGATCTGTCCAGCGGCGGCGGCCTTGATAGCTTTACGTAGCTCAAAGGCCTGCGTATCCTTGAGAAGATAACCGATCGCGCCCGCGCGAATCGCATCCACGACCGTAGCTCGTTCCAGGACACTGGTAAGGGCGATCACCTCAATATCTGGATAGAGTTTGCGTAACTCACAGGTCGCAGCGATACCATCCATGACCGGCATCAACACATCCATCAACACCACATCGGGATGGACATGACCGGCCAGGCGTATAACTTCATTCCCATCGGCCGCCTCCCCAACAATCGTAATCTCGGGGTCACGTCCCAGGAACATACGTAATCCTTCGCGTACAACACTGTGATCATCGGCAATCAGCACGCGGATCGTCATCGAGCACTCCCTCCAGATATCAAGTCCATCACAAAATCTATTGCTATACTTTTGAGCGAATACTTAAGCACACATCCCCTTGTAATACGCAGTGGCAGCGATTAAGCGGCATACTCCTAAAGGAGTAGATGAAGTATATTCTGATGGACGATGTATCCAGACCATTCTAAGCCTATGCTATGAAAATGCAGATCCAAACGGCCCATATGAGCAGTTTGTCTTTCTCAGTTTATCATACGTTGGTATACGCTGCCATAGAAAAAAAATCGACCATGTTGAAGCCGGTTGGGACGCTGCATTGATACATTTTACTGATGTTTCATAGGAGGCAGGAAGAGGTATGGCACAGGCTACATCCTCACAGACAAGCGACCATGGCAAGGCATCGCTAGGACCATTACTCTGCTGGGCGGTGGTTTTCGCTGATATCGGCTCTTCGATTTACTATGTGCCAGGCATTCTGTATAGCAGCGTGGGCCAACTGGCAGGCTTTTTTGTGCTCTTGACCATGATTGTCTTTGTGTTATTAACGCTCAAGTATGCTGAAGTCAGCTCACGCTTTCCGGAAGGCGGAGGCGTGGTCTCGGTGGCCGCTCAGGGTATCCATGGCTGGGCAGGAGCACTCGGCGGTATGTTTATCCTGGTCAGCTACTTTCTTACCGCAGCCATCAGCTGCCAATCGGCCATCCAATATCTCTCCGTCGTCTTCCCTGGCCTGCTCCCCTATACTCTGTATATCGCGATCGGGGTTCTTGTACTGCTGGGAGTACTGAACTGGATCGGTATCAGTGAGAGCGCCAAGGTCAGCATGGTCGCCGCGCTGGTGGCCTTTGGTAGCTCCCTCGCGGTCCTGGTGGTGGTATTTATTCATGTACCGCTACCGCAGATAGGCGCGCTGTTCCGCGATGCCTTCAGCACATCCAACCTGACGCCAACCTCGATCCTGATTGGCTTCGCAGGCTCGTTCCTGGCATTCTCAGGACTTGAGAGTATCTCGCAGCTAGCGCCGGTCATGAAGGCCCCCCGCAAGAAGGTCATCAGCCTGGCCCTCTTGCTGGTCGTCTTAAGCATCGGCCTGACCAGTCCATTGCTCACGGCACTCTCAACATTACTACAGCCCAACGCAGCCGGGGACGAAGTACTGTCAACCCAGCTCATCTCGCTGCTTGGCGGCCACTGGGGCAGCAGCATCATCCAGCAAGAGGTGGCCATTAGCGCCAGCTTGATCCTGATCTTTGCCGGCAATACCGCCATCATCGGAGCCTACCATGTCTTTATGGCCCTGGCCCGCATGGACTTTTTGCCAACCATCGTCTTGAAGCGCAACCGTATCCGCAACTCGCCCCACTACTCGATCGCACTCGCCACCGGAATTCCCATCGCGGTCCTGCTGGTCGTGCGTGGTCAGATCAACACACTGGGCGATATGTACGCCTTTGGCCTGCTGGCCGCCTTCTCGCTCACCTGTCTGGGACTGGATGTCATTCGCACCCGCGAGAGACGGGCCAGGAAATTGCCAACGGCGGTCAAACCACCCAAGCCCAAGAGCGCGCTGGCCACGCTCGGAGAACATCTCGACTTCTGGGCCGGCATCTTCACCACCCTCACAGTACTGCTGGCCTGGGTTGTCAGCATCATCTCCAAGCCACAGGGCACCATCTTTGGTGGGAGCGTCGTCCTGCTGGGAATGAGTATCGCCATCGTCAACTCGATTCGTCAGGGACGCGCCATTGTGCTGCCCAGACCATTGGAAAATCGCATGCCCAACGCCATCCTGGCCGTGCTGGTCGGCAACGAACACAACAACGAGCGCGTCATTGAGAGCGCACTCAAAGAGGCCGCCGATGATGGAGAACCAGGGCGCTCATTGATCTTCCTTTACCTGAGTAAACAAAAAGTAAACCGTGTCCCCTCTCCCTTTGAGATCGTCGATCCATATCTGGAAGATGGACAGGCCAAGGACACGTTCCGTCTAGCGCAACGTCTGGCAGGACACAAAGGGGTCACCAGCCATTTCATGTACCAGTTGGCAACCAAAGATGTACTGGAACAGGTCTGGAAGTTTGCGCAGCCACGCGACGTGGTGTTACCCGCAGACTTGCTAGCCCAGGTCGAGGATATCAATCCCGATCGTATGCGCTACGAGCTTACCCCTCATGGGAAAGTCATCCATCTTGTGAAGAACTGGTCGGCATAAAATGATGAAAGAAGCTGTATTGCACTGTCGCAGTGCGGGTGCTACAAGAAAAGGAGGAGAAAAATAAGCAAACCAGTCTTCCTTCTTCCTTTTGTACACGGTATCGATAGCGAGGCCTGCTCACAGGCCTTCGCCTTTGCGCAGGAGTCAAAGGCCGACCTGCTATTGGTCGCGCTACTGCCTCCTGCGAAATCAGGAAAACGGCAAAAAGTCAGACCCGAAGCGATTGCGCAGGTCTATGATTTTTTTGAGCTTATGAAGCATAAAGCGCAAAGATACCAGGTCAATGTTACCTGTATGCAGCTATTAACACACGATATCACGCAGAGCATTCACCTGATGGCCCAGGAAATGCTCTGCGCGGGAGTGCTGCTGTTTGTGCGCGAGGGCCGTGGAGTGCTCCTGGAGACCGAGGAGATCAAACACCTGATGGCTCGCCAGCAACTCTCGATGTATATCATTCGCCTTGAACCATGCAAGAACCATGTCGCGCAAGCTCTCTCGACCATGGCCAGCTGGTTGGGAGAACTCTTCAAAGAACCACTCCTCTTCCCCATCCATGACCTCCACGAGGCACGCGAGGATGGAAGAGGAAAAGGGTAAAAGGGGATTATTATTCCGGTTCGACATCAACGGTAAAGCCTTTAGATTTCAGGCCAGCGGCCAGGCCGAAGAGGCGGGCATCGCCATTGACGGTCCAGAGGAGTTCGGGCTGTCTGCCCTTGCTAACGTTTTGTTCCCATTCACATTCATAGGTCCCCTGCCATTGCCGATGCTGAACCCGGCCCTGATATTGCCAGGAATTGGTCATCGGGCGGCGGTGATTGAAACCAAAGCCCGAACCATCCACGCTAGCAAAATCTTTACTCCTGAAGATCACCTTCATCACTCACTTGCTCCTTATGATCACGCACTGATGGCGCTGGTATGCTCATTATATTGCAGCTGATCGGAGAACTGCCACTATACTATACACCTCAATCGATATGATAGTATAGTGGTTGTGTCTCAGTTCGCTGGGACCGCCAGTTGTCAGCGCGGCCTCCCAAAACGAAACAAAAAGAAAAAAAAGAACGTATCATTACAGATGGAGGCAACGTGAAGAATATAGAGGTCCTACTCTGATAAAGGCCAATGGACCAGATTATTTTAAGCTACTAGATAAAGAGAGAAAGAACACATGCCAGAACTAGCATTTTGGATCGATGTTGATAATACATTGCTCGACAACGATGGAATCAAGGATAAACAGAATGAGTTTCTGCAGGCCGAACTGGGGCCAGATTTGACGAAGCTTTATTGGGAGATCTATGAGGAGGTACGCGCGGAACGGAGCGTGGTAGATATTCCATTGGCCTTACAGCGCCTGCGCGAACGCGTGCCAGTCGAAAAGCTGGATGAGCAGACGTATCAACACGTTGTTTCGATGTTCCATAATTATCCATTTGCCCAGGCCCTATATCCACATTCACTTGAGACCCTGCGCTATTTAACGACATTGGGTACCGTCGTCATCGTATCAGATGGTGATCTTCTTTATCAGGCCGAGAAAATTTTCAATAGCAATATATCTGATGTGGTTGAGGGTCGCGTCATGCTCTTCGTCCATAAACAAGAGCATCTCGACGAGATCCGCCAGCGCTATCCAGCCGACCACTGGGTCGTCATCGATGATAAGCCACAGATCCTATTTGATATCAAGCAAGCGATGGGCGACGAGGTCACAACCGTCTTCGTACGCCAGGGCAAATATGCCCGCGAAAGCTTCCCGGACAACTATATACCCGATATCGACGTCGAACATATCGGCGACCTGCAAAAGTTCGCCGCCAAAAACTTCTGGTCCCGCTCACACGCGTAACGGCAGGGCTTGTCCCTGCTACCGCTTCACGTATGATATACTCCTCAAACACGTTTTCTTGATGCTGGCGTCCAACTTATGGCCCGGACTTAGTCATACGTCTTACCGGTAGCAGGGACAAGCCCTGCCGCTACCGCTGAGAGTGTTGGGACGGCGATATTGCTTGCCGTGGTATAGTTGTGGTGAGATGCTTTTTTTGTGTCTAGATTCATGCTTGAGGTGCGTTAATGGAACAGCAAGCTATTCCTTATCTGGCGTTGGAGAAGGGGGCGCAGGAGGCGCTGCTGGATGATGTGTCGCAACGGGCAGAGATTGAGGCGTGTGGGGTGTTGCTGGGGCAGATGGATATGGATGGCAACTGGCTGGTGGAGCAGGCTCAGCCTCTACAGAATACGGCGGGCTCACCAGTGTATTTTGAGTTTGAGCCGGGGGAGTTGCTGGAAACCGAGTTGCTCCATTCCGGCTCGGTAATCGGCGTGTACCATAGTCATCCAACAGGATTCCCCAGGGCGAGTCAGACGGATCGCGATAATATGCAACGCGTCAACCTGGAGCAGCAGATTCCCTGGGTCTGGCTGATTATCAGTGGTCCATTTGATGCGGGCTTTTTGCAACGCGCACAAGGTTCACTGGCGGCCGCCCCCTTGATTGCATACCACCACTTTGAGGGCGTGGGCCTGAAGAATATTCCTATCCACCTGGCCTGACCTTCCACGCCAGTGATAGCATAGTCTTGCTACAGGTCATGAGAGATATGGTTACGTAGATAGCCACCCCTCTGCAAATACGCTATAATAAAAACTGTTAAATCGGCTTATGAGGACATTCAAGCGACTTACAAAGGCAAGTGAACTACCACTGAGCTAAAGACTCAAAGGAGGCGTGCTTCCTGCCTGTACTTACAAGCGGGGGTTTCCGCACGGTCGAAAAAAATATATGAAATGTTCCAGGTGTGGAAATGAGTTACGCGTCGGAGAAGGTTTTTGTGGATATTGTGGGCGGCCCTCTGGCCCTCTGGTCAATATGCCATCAGATGCTCAGTTGTCATTTCCTCCGCACAGGCAGTTTAATCCACAAGCTGCCGCACCCATACCTTCAACACCAGATCCAATGTATGAGCAGATGAGTCCTGTACCGCAAGCTTCCCCGTCTGGCGGCATCTATCATGAGGAGACTGAGGCTTTTGTGCTTCCCGCCAGGCAGAGTCAGAGACTGCCCCAACCGCCATCCGCGCTAGCGACCCATGGACAGTGGTCACAGCCCGGTCTCAATCCGCCAATGGGCTATCAGCCTCCACCCCAGATTCCATTTCAGCCAGTGCCACAAACACCATATCAGGCACAGACCGGCTTACGCATCTCCCCATATAAAATGCTGGTGATCTCGATCTGCGTGCTGGTCGTGATTATCGGGATACTCGGTGTGGCGGCAATCAATGCCAGTAGCAAATCAGGCAAGCAGACAAACACAACACAGAAGCCTGCTCACTCGTATACATCTATTGAGGCTACCTCTACACCAGTTGTGGTAAACACACCGACGTCAGTTGTGGTAAGCACACCAACACCCGTGGCCGTCAGTACAGTAGTTCCGGAGGCCGGCTTTCTCTGGTGTGGAAGCGAGTGCGCCAGCAGCGGGTTTATCGATGAATATCCGGTGGGCTGGCAACTGACCGCCCTACCAATTAGTACTGGTATGCAGTTTATCAATCCACAACAAGGGGACCAGGTAGCGACTTTTAAAAGTCAGAACGGGGCCACGGCGGCCGCAGACCAGTTGTTGGCAGCCGAGATTCAGACCGTCTATGCCAGTCAACCAGGCTATCAAGCACCGCAAGCGGTTCAGGCCGCGACCATCGGGGGCGAAACCTGGGCCACGGCAGGCGTGGCCTATATGGGTGCCAACCAGGCGAAAGAACATGTCACCGTCTGCGTCACGGTACATCAAGGGAAAACCTTTATCCTGGAATTTCAGGCACCTGAAAGTCAATTTGCACAAGTGAGTACAGCGTACTACAATATCATGATTGGTAAGTTCCAATTTATACAAACAGGAACACCATAATCGGAGGAAATGTTGAAATACTTTCTGAGCGGACTGGTGTTCGTCGGTGGCATGACAAGCTTAGCTCTTGAGATGTGCGCATCACGTCTCTTAGGGGCCTATTTTGGTACCTCGCTTTTCATCTGGGGGAACCTGATTGGCCTGATCTTGCTTTATCTGATGGTGGGTTACTTCTTGGGAGGACGCATCGCGGACCGCTATCCACACACCCAGGTGCTGTGTATGATTACGGCGGTGGCAGCTATTTCCATTATTATTATTCCCTTCGTATGTCAAAGCATCCTTACCTGGTCTGTCACTGGACTCGAACAAGTTTCCGTCGGCATATTTTTAGGCTCGCTGATTGGCACCATGCTTCTATTTGCCATACCAGTTATCCTACTTGGACTCGTCTCGCCGTTCGCGGTCCGACTGGTCACCAATGACGTCAAGAAGAGTGGCCGCGTCAGTGGTTCACTGTATGCTATTTCGACCATTGGCAGCATTCTTGGTGCCTTCCTGCCGGTCCTGTGGTTGATTCCAACCTTTGGGGTACGGCGCACGATCCTTATTTTCGGAGTTGTACTGCTGGCGGCCTCGTTGTGGGGCCTGCTGCCGAAGCGCCAGAGATTCTCTCTGTTCCTGCCTGCGCCGGCGCTGGTCATCCTGCTCATAGGCGCCCTGCTCATCCAGATGGGACCCCTCAAGGAGATTCCCAACTTGATTCACGAACAGGAATCCTACTATAACTATATTCAAGTCACCCAGCAACCTGATGGCACACGCCAGTTGATCCTTAACGAGGGGCAGGCCATCCACTCAGTCTATAATCCGAAGAGCCAGGCTCTCCTGACCGGTTGGTACTGGGACTATTTTCTGGCGGCCCCCTATTTTAATCAGGGCTTTAAGCCTGACCAATTGAAGCGTGTGGGTATTATTGGACTCGCCGGCGGCACCGTTGCGCGCCAGTTTTCGCAGGTCTATAATAATGTACAGATCGATGGCGCGGAAATTGATCCAGCGATCGTGAATATTGGTCGGCAATATTTCAATATGAATGAGCCCAACCTGCATATCTATGCCCAGGATGGACGTACCTTTCTGGCGGCCAGTCAGCATAAATATGATGTGGTCGCGATCGATGCTTTCCAACAACCATATATTCCGTTTCAATTTACCACCCGTGAATTCTTTCAACAGGTGCACGACCACCTCTCACCCACTGGTGTCGTGGCCCTCAATACCGGGCATACCAGCCATGACTATCGGCTGGTGCAGGCATTTGTCAATACACTAAGCACTGTCTTCCCAAGCGTCTATGTTTTCAACGTACCAGGTACAATAAACACTGAGATTATGGCAACGATGCAACCAACATCCATTGATACATTCCGGGCGAATCTCTCCCAGTTCTCAGCGACGACTACCCTGGGACAACTCGCAACCGAAGTCCTCCCTGTAGCCACGCGAGGTCGCGTTGACGGAGGTATAGTTTTTACCGATGACAAAGCGCCCATCGAGCAAATTACGGATCAATTGTTGCTGAACTACATATTGCAACCATAGCGACACATTGACAGCGACAGTGAAAATTTGTTGTAATGGCAACAGGATTAGCCAGCAGGCATGAGTAGACGAACCTAGAAAGCTGAGAGGAAATACGATCATGGCGGTAGTAGCAGTTATAGGTGCCCAGTGGGGAGACGAAGGCAAAGGCAAGATTGTTGATGAACTGGCGATGCGCGCGGACTATGTCGTGCGTTACCAGGGTGGCAGCAATGCGGGCCATCGTGTAGTACACGACGGCGGCGAATTTTCCTTCCATCTTGTCCCATCCGGTATTCTTTTTCCCAACACCATCTGCATTATTGGCAATGGTGTCGTCGTAGATCCAAAGGGGCTACTCGACGAAATGGAGCTCTTAAAGCAGCAGGGTGTAGATGTCTCGCGACTCTATATCAGTGAACGGGCCCATGTCGTAATGCCCTATCATTTTGTGTTGGATCGACTCGAAGAAGAGTCTCGCACAGGCGAGAAGCTGGAAGGTACGCCCCGTGGGATCGCCCCCGCCTACGTCGATAAACATGCGCGCACGGGTATACGCATGTCCGAACTGTTGGATGTCGATGCTTTCCGCGCCAAGCTCTCGATGATCCTGCAACAGAAGAACCGCATGATCACGCAGATCTATGGCCAGCCCGCACTCTCCCTGGAGGAGATCCATGGGGAGTATTTCAAGTATGGGCAGCAGTTGTATACGCGTGTCGTTGATACACAGAAGATGCTGCATGATGCGCTGGTAGAACACAAAACCATCCTGCTCGAAGGAGCCCAGGGGGCCCTGCTAGACATCGACTTTGGTACCTATCCATACGTCACCTCTTCGTCTACCATGGCCGCCAATGCCGCCGTTGGCGCGGGCCTTCCTCCCCGCTGCATTGATCGTGTGGTTGGTATCTACAAAGCCTATATTACCCGCATCGGTAGTGGTCCTATGCCCACGGAGATCTTCGATGGTACCGCCGAGATCCTGCGTGAAAAAGGCCATGAGTTTAAGGGCCAGAATGGCCGTGAGCGCCGCTGTGGCTGGTTCGACGGGGTAGCCGGTCGCTTCATCGCCCAGATCAACGGACTCGATGCCGCCGTCATCACCAAACTTGATGTACTGGATAGCCTGCCCAGCATCAAGATCTGTACCGCCTACAACCTGCGTGGCCAGACCATCCATAATCTGCCCGCGTCACCCAACGATCTGGCCGCCTGCGAACCCATCTACGAAGAAGTACCCGGCTGGCAGACCAGTACCACCGGCATCAACACCTATGAAGAACTGCCGGAGGCCGCCAAAAGCTATCTGAAACGGCTCGAAGAGATCATCGAGACCCCCATCGTCATGGTCTCCGTCAGCCCGCAGCGCGGCAAAACCATCCAGATCCAGGACATCCTGGCCGAAGCAGACCACGACAGTCGCTATCCCAGAAACGCCATAAAATAATAGTAGCCCAACATCATCAAGCAGATGTGTAAAGAGCCAGCAAAGATATTCCTGCTGGCTCTCTCCTTTTTAAGCTGAGGTTCAGAAGCCAACGGCCCCATAACAAAAGTAGCCAGAAAGTGAGTAGAACATGGGAGTATCCTATAACGCCTTTCCGGCTGAGATGTGCAATGATCCAAAGGGACGACTCTGGCTCTGGGAGTGTGAAGGCATCAAAATACCAGAGGATATAGGCCCCAGTCGTAATCCTACATCCGACGAAATCCTACTGGTTTTGGGGCAGTTCACAGAATATATCATCAATCAATTTCAAGGTCGTGAGCAATGGGATATTGAAATCATTGAGAAAGCTCATCCTCAGGCGTATGCACAAGCCATTCTTTGGATCACACATGAGGTCAGGGGCGAACCTATTATGGCTGACCAACCCTGTGATTTATACTTTTACAGGGGGGAGCCCCATCTCATGGTGCGCATTGTGCAATCTATCGCGGCAATCTGTGGTCCCTTCATACTTTTCTGTCATTCTGGCGGGGCCATCCTCATTATGCCCGAGCGCACTATTGCTGGACCCAACTGGTGAGACCACACCACTCAAGTATAAACCTCAAGTGCGGATGGAGCTTTGCTCACATAATCAGGATATTTACACTTTATTCATCGCACCTTCACCCTATAATGGGGCGATAAGATCGCTAGTAACCCTCAATTCTTGCGTCAGTGTAATACAGTAGTATTGTGTCCAGAAAGAGCAGGGCCGGCTCGGGCAACACTTTGATAGCATGCATGCACAGAACTAATAGGAATGATTCATTTATGAGAAAGGATTTTTCGATGGTTTCTGTGATTGATGTCAAGGATCTGAGGATGGTTTATCGCGCTCCGCTGCGGGAAGAGGGCTTGCGCGCGGCGCTGGTCTCGGTGTTTCATCGTACGTATCGTGAGATTTATGCGGTGCAGGAGGTCTCGTTTGGGGTAGAGTCCGGTGAGGTGGTGGGCTTTATTGGTCCCAATGGTGCCGGCAAAACGACGACGCTGAAGATGTTGAGTGGGATCCTGCATCCAACCAGTGGTGGGGTCAGGGCGCTTGGCTATATCCCCTGGCGACGTGAATCAGCTTTTTTAAGGCAGATCGCCTTGATCCGTGGTAGCCAGCCGCTCAGTGGTCCGGGTGAGCTGACGGTACTGGATTCGCTGCGCTTCCAGCAGTTGATCTATGAGGTATCAGATCCAGACTTCAAGAAGAATCTGGCGCTGCTGGTCGAGATGCTGGATCTTGAGCGTCTCCTACAACGACAGCTTCGCGCCCTGAGCCTGGGTGAACGTATGCGCTGTGGGCTGGCCCTGGCCTTGATCTATCAACCACGCATCCTGTTTCTGGATGAACCAACATTGGGATTAGATGTAACCGCGATCAATATGATGCGCCGCTTTATCGCAACGTATAGCCGTGAGACGGGGGCAACAATCCTGCTGACAAGCCATTATATGGCCGATGTAGAGACGCTGTGCAAGCGCATCCTGCTGATCGATAAGGGTAGATTACAGTATGACGGTGAATTGGAGGAGCTAGCAGCCACATTATCATCCTATAAACTGCTCAAAGTCGCCATCGCCGATGAGGTTGATCCCGATTGGAGTGGCTATGGTGAGGTGGTGGAGGTTGAGGAACATAAGGTCGCCTTGCGTGTACAACGGGAGCAGGTTGCCGCAGTCACGGCGCGGCTGCTGGCCGAGTGCGCGGTTAGCGATCTGGCCATCGAAAATCCACCCTTGGAGCGTGTCATGGATCAAGTCTATCGGGAGGGGATCGCATGAGCCGCACACTACACTTGCTCTTCATCTCAACCCGGCGCGAGATCATGCAATGGCTGGGATGGCGCGCCTTTCTGCTGACCCTGATCATCAATCAGATGGTATCGCCCCTGATTGGACTCGCCATCTGGTCGGTTGCACTACCCGGCAATCACCAGATCTCAAGCTATTATGTGGCGCTACTGGCCGTTCAATTGATGACGGTCTCCTATGAAAACCATACATTCGCTAACGGCATCTACGACGGAACGTTCAGCCAGCAGCTGCTCAAGCCGCAACCGGTCATACTAGGGCCGCTGGGCACAAATATCGCGCTCAGAAGCCTGCATCTGCTGTTCGGACTCCCCCTATTGATCGGTGTCGGGATTGCCACGGGAACCAATTGGGATCCACGCATGATCCTGCTGGCGCTACCGGCGCTGATCCTGGCAGCCATCTTACGCTTTCTCTTCACGTACCTGCTGGCACTTTCAGCCTTCTGGAGCGAGCAGGCGCACGCCATCGTCAGCTTTGGTGAAACCCTGATCTTCCTGCTGGGAGGTTCAGCGGCCCCAATCGCGCTCTTTCCCGCCAACCTGCGCAACCTGGGAGAAATATCCCCTATGTACGCCCTGCTGGGCTTTCCCGCCGAAATCATGAGTTCCGGGCTCAACCAGAGCCAGATCCTGAGCGGCTACGGCTGGCTAATCCTGTGGATCCTCGTATTCATGCTGGCCCTCCAACTCACCTGGCGGGCCGGCCTACGCCGTTATACAGCAATAGGAGGTTAAGAGAAGATGAGACTCATCAGAATCCTGGCGGCTAGCTTCTCACTCTCATTGAGACGAGAACTCACCTTTCGCGCCAACCTGGTCTTCCAATTATTATTAACGATCGTAAATATCGCCTCCAGCTTCCTGGTCCTGAATGCAGTCTACACCCAGACCCGGACCCTGGGAGGCTGGCGCCTTGGAGAGTCCATTATCCTACTCGGCACCTTCCAGATGGTTAGCGGTATATACTCAACCTTTGTAGAACCAAATTTGAGCTGGTTTACAGGCCAGGTCCGAGCCGGCAAACTGGATAGCGTGCTGGTCCAGCCCATAGCGAGCCTGTTCATGGTCAGCCTGGGAAAATGCGCGCCGCTGGCACTTTCCCAGGTTATGCTGGGCCTGCTCGCCATAGGCATCGGCTGGCATAATCTAGGTACAACGCCTACCTGGTGGGGAATACTCGGCTGGCTGATCTTGCTAAGCGTCGGACTAATCATAGCCTGGTCGGCCCGCATCCTGCTCGCCTGTCTCAGCCTCTGGACACCATCCATGGACCTCGACGTACTCTATTCCGCCCTCTGGCAATTCGGACGTTATCCCGTGGATGTCTATCGCCAGCCCTTAAGCTTCTTTCTGACCTACGTACTTCCCTTCGCCTTTCTCGCCACCTTCCCCGCTGGTATGCTCACCGGACGGAGCGGTCCGCGCCTCCTACTCATAGGCATTATCGTCAGCGCGCTGGCCATTCTCTTCGTCCACCTGGCCTGGCAGATAAGCCTGCGCCGCTACACCAGCGCCACCTCATAAGGGCAGGTCTTGCCCCTGAAGCCTGTTCACGTATGAAATGTCCATCAAACACGTATTTGTGCGAAGGTGAGCCTATCCAGGCGTGTGCGGGGTATTGTTTGTGCATGGTCGTACGTGGACTGGAGCAGGGGCAAGCCCTGCCGCTACTGCTTTGTTATGCGTTTATTGCTTTTTTAGCCGAGGGGATTTTTGGTGAGGACGGCCCAGGCGCGGGGGTATTGGGGGGGGCAGGGCTTTTGTTGTTCCCAGTGCAGGAGTCGGCGGCCGTCGTTGAGGCCTGGGAGGGTGACCGGGGTGTCGGCTTTGAGGCGTAGGCCGAGCTGGCTGGCGGCGCGTTTGCCTTGCGTGAATTCGTCGGTCATGTCGCCTTTTTTGGGTAGCAGGATGGTGCCACCGACCTTGCAGAAGGGAGCGCTGCACTCAAGCAGGCCGGCGAGGGCGGTCACGGCACGGGCGGTGACGAGGTCATAGGCTCCACGGTAGGCGCTTTTATGAGCGATCTCTTCGGCACGACCATGGATGATCTCGACGTTTTTGAGTTGGAGCACATCAACCATGTGCTGTAAAAAGAGTGTTTTCTTGCCAGTCGCCTCGATCAGCGTCACATGCCAATCGGGACGCGCAATCTTGAGGGGCAGGCCCGGAAAACCGGGTCCGGTGCCGATGTCGAGCAGGCGTACATTTTGGGGCCGAGCATAGACTTGCAGCAGGGAAAGGGAATCCAGAAAGTGCTTGAGCATCACTTCCTCGGGATCCTTGATGGCGGTCAGATTAAAACGAGCATTCCATTCCAGTAGCTCTTGACGATAACGCACGAAGGCCTCTCCCACTTGGGGGGAGAGACCCAGTTGCGCCAGTCCGGCCTGGAAGACAGGTGAGACTTCTTCAGACATAATTACGATACTAACTTCCGCTTACTATTCAGGTAATCAACCAGGAGATATTCCCCCAGGTTGTCTTTGTCCGTGTAAAAGGTACGGCCACGATTGAGCTCGGCCAGCTGGTTAACAAAGGCGAGCATGTAGCTATCATCATAGAGCATGAAGGTGTTGATGGTAATACCTTCACGGGTACAGCGCTGGGCCTCCAACAGGGTCTGCTGTTCAGCCAAAGGACTCGGGTAGGAGAATTGCCAGCCGTATTCTTCCTCGTGCCAGACGGTGGGACCACCATCGGTGATCATGATGATCTGCTTGTTGGTGCCGCGCTGCCTGGCGAGCAACTGCCGGGACAACATCA
This sequence comes from Dictyobacter alpinus, assembly GCF_003967575.1. Taxonomy (NCBI): domain Bacteria; kingdom Bacillati; phylum Chloroflexota; class Ktedonobacteria; order Ktedonobacterales; family Dictyobacteraceae; genus Dictyobacter; species Dictyobacter alpinus. The sequence goes on along the minus strand of NZ_BIFT01000001.1, from coordinate 4,794,225 downwards.
GACCATGGGCCATGTTGGTGCCACGATCGTTGTCGTAACGACTCAGATCCATCAGTTCGTTGGATTTGTATTCACGAGCCATGAATGAGAAGCCAACGATGTACAGGTTATCACGTGGGAACTGCGAACGGATCAGGCTCTCCAGTGCTACCGCGACCTTTTTGGCCGCCTGTTGACAGCCATTATACACCATACTCAGACTCATATCGATCATCAGGACCGTTGAGGACTGTGTGGTGAACTCGGTACGGTAGACCTCGAAGTCTTCCTTTTGCAGCTGCACAGGAGTTCCGACGCCGTTGCGATGAATACCATTCATCAAGGTCTGTTCCAGGTCGAGCAGGAAGGCATCACCGAATTGGTAGGGTTTACTCTCATCGGTACGCTCGCCACCCACACCACGGAAGGCACTAACATGGCGCCCGAAGCCGTCACGTTTCATCTTATTAAAGATATCCAGCAACGCCTTCTGGCCAATCTTGCGGATGCCACGGGCCGTTAATTCCCAGCGGCTCCCCTTTTTCTGAATATAGCCCGCCTCCTCAAGGGTCTTCATCAGTTCCTTGAGTTGTTCGACCGACTGATACTCATCATCGCCCAGTAGATCCTTGACCTTCTCACTATCGATGGCTTCGAGATTCTCAAGGCGGCGCGCCTCCTGAAACTGCTCCTCAAGGCCATCCATCTGTTGTAGACGACCCATCATGCGCATAGCTTCATTCAGTGGCAGCGTCTCATCACCACGGAAACGGAAACGGGTACGCATCTGCTCGGAAGGCGCGATCGCCTCCAGATTCTGCGCCAGCTCCATCAGATCCACGCGGATCCGATCATCGCCCATCATCTGCTCCATCAGATCCTGGAGCTCCTGGCGCTGATCGGGCGAAAGATTATCCATGATGCCCTGCATGGCCGCCGACTGCATCTGCATCTGCTCGATCAGATCATCCAGCGAATTCACGCCCGGAAAATACTGACCATGCTTCTGCATAAACGAGTCGAAATCAGGCTCAAGGCCCTCGCGACGCTCGCGCAGCATCTTATTGAGGTCCCGAATCATCTCACGCATATTCGCAACATCCTCAGGACTCATATTCTGCAACGACTGCTGCATGCCCTGAAAATATTGCTGCATCATCTGCTGCTGCAAACTCTGCACCAGCTCATTGAATTTGTCGCGTGCCTCTTGATCCATAAAATCATAGTCAGAGAGGCCCTTGATCTGGCCCGGAACATCCTGTGGCAGGCCATCCAGAAAATCTTGCTTACGCTTGGCAATCATTTCCAGCATGCGCTGCTTCTGCTCAGGCGTCAGGCCATCCGCATCACCGCCCTGGCCCTGTTGTTGACCAGATTGGCCTTGCTGGCCTTCTTGACCCTGTTGACCAGATTGGCCTTGCTGGCCCTGAGGCTGTTGGCCTTCCTGACCCTGCTGACCCTGAGGCTGTTGGCCAGATTGGCCTTGCTGGTCCTGAGGCTGCTGGCCTGATTGATTTTCGTCGGATGATGGTTGTTTGCCATCGAGACGTTGCTGGATGCCATTGCGCTCCATCTGCTTGATCTCTTCAAGCTTCTCACGCAGGTCATCCATGACGCCCGAGGCCATGTTATAACGATTGAGCTGCTCTTTGCGACTATTGCGCATGCGCTCCATCATTTCGCGCAGGCCCATGGCACGCTTCCCATCCTGGCCCTTGATGCCGTCCTGCATCAAGCGCTTGAGCGCCTGCTGCAGGTTGCCATCTTCCATATAATCATCGGCCAATGCGTTGAGGATATCATCCGCATCTACGCCGTCGATCTTCTGCGTGCCATCCCAGCGTGTGTAGCCAAAGCGATTACGATTAAAACGGTTGAACATGGTACGCATCCTTTAGCGCCGATAGCGAGTCTTACCACCTACTTCATCCTTATTGAGACGACGGTTAAGATGGAGCCCTTCGAGGATAAACTCGATGGTTGAGGCGATCAGTGCGGGATTACCACGGCCATTGAGCTTGTCGATCGCTTTACTCAAGCCACCAACCTTGGAGAGCTGCGTGACATACTCCATTGAGGGCATATCATTGCCGACCTGGACATTGAGGCCACGCTCAAAGCCCGCGACCAGCTGCTCAAATTCCTTGGGCTCAAAGTACTCACCAAAGACGCTCATGATCGCGCCATTGATCAACTTGCGCACCACGCGCTCCTCTTTGACATCACCAACGGCATCCAATTCGATCTTACCGCTGGTCGAAGCAATGATGGCATCCAGATCGCTGACACGTGGCACAACCTGACGCTCTTTGAGGCGCAGGGCACGGCGACTGGCATTACTGAGCACGTTCTCATAGTTGGCGACCGAGACACGCACACTGACACCGGAGCGCTGACTGATATCGTTGCTACGGCGGGCCAGATGCGTAATTTCCGCCACGATCTCCTTCATAAACTGAGGAACCGTAACATCCAGGCCATCGGTCAGCATCTTACTGCTCTCTTCCTCCATGATCGTAATCTCATGATCGATCGTCAGAGGATAGTGTGTACGAATCTCAGAACCCACGCGATCCTTCAAAGGAGTAATGATACGACCGCGATTGGTATAGTCCTCAGGGTTGGCACTGGCCACCACATAGACATCCAAAGGCAAGCGAATCTTATATCCACGGATCTGCACGTCACGCTCTTCCATAATATTGAGCAGACCAACCTGGATACGTTCCGCCAGATCCGGCAACTCATTAATACAAAAGATACCACGATTCGTACGAGGAATCATACCATAGTGAATGGTCAGTTCATCCGAAAGATAACGGCCTTCGGCCACACGAACCGGATCAACCTCACCCACCAGATCAGAGATCGTAATATCGGGGGTTGCCAATTTTTCACCATAGCGGCGATCCCGAGGAATCCACTCAATCTCTGTACGATCTCCAAATTCAGCAATTTTATCGCGACCGGCCTTACTAATAGGCTCAAACGGATCATCATTAATTTCACTGCCCGCGATCGCAGGCACATATTCATCTAAAAGATTGACCAGACTACGCGCGATACGCGTCTTAGCCTGTCCCCGCTCCCCCAGGAAAATGATATCTTGTCCTGAGAGGATCGCGTTTTCTATTTGAGGAATCACGGTATCCTCGTAGCCAATGATCCCTGGGAATAGCTCTTCTCCGTCACGAATCTTCTGGATCAAGTTTTTCCGCATTTCTTCTTTTACCGAAAGAACCTGATATCCAGTATCACGCAATTCTCCAAGAGTGCGCGGTCGAGTTGTGATGGTCATTCAGTTTACTGCTACCTTTCTTGGGGGGTTGGCTCGTGAGATGCATGTCTTGGATTGAGGGCGAGTAACCGATCCGGCATGATCCAACGGGACCAAAAACATGTGGAACCATACTTGATTCTACAGCCTGCATACCAAAAACGCAAGGGTTAGATGTGCCATGCACACTTTTTTTGCACTATTGTGCGCCGCCTGACGGCGGCGGGAAAGAATAAAAAGAGATTTTGGGGACACCCCAAACCCCGGCATGGGGACTGCCGTCCCCCTGCACCCCCTGCTATGCATTCGGGCGTGGATAATAAGAAACTTTGGGGACATTCCACCCTCCCCGCATGGGGACTGCCGTCTCCCGGCACCCCCTTCGGCCGGTGGGAACGCCCACCGGCCGAAGAGGGTGTTTATGGCGTTGGGAGGGGTTCGGGCATGTCTTGCATGCGGGATGGGAGGTGTTGGGGGACGCTGGTGACGATGATGCCGGGCCGGAAGAGGAGGGCGGCTTTGAGGCTGAGGGCGGTCTGGTTGTGCAGGATGTGCTCCCAGAGATGGCCGACGATAAATTCGGGTAGCAGGACGGTAAGCGTGTAGTCCGAGTAGAGTTCGTGGACGGTGTCGATGTAGGTGAGCAGGGGCCGCGTGAGTGAGCGGTATGGGGATTCGATGATGATGAGCTCGGTCTTTTCATCGACTCCGATGTTGGGTCGCCATTGCTTCCAGGCGGCTCGGACGCGTTGCTCGTCATCGCTGTCCATAGCGACGTGGACGGCGATCACGTTGTCGGTGATCGAGCGGGCATAGGAGAGGCTCTGGATGGAGACACGGTCCATACCAGCAATCGGAACGATGAAGAGGTGCTTGATGTCAGCTGGTCGGGCCGGGATGTTGGTGGTGCGTTCCCGCTCGACGCGCTTATAGTGGGCGTGGATGCCCATGAACATCAGGACTAATAAAGGAATCAGGATCACAACGATCCAGGCACCTGAAACAAATTTGGTGGAGGCAATGATGATGGCAACCAGGGCCGTGGTGAGGGCGCCGGTTCCGTTGATGATGGCACTGCGTAACCAGGATTTCTGCTCGGTACGTAAGCGCCACCAGTGGAGCACCATGCCGCTCTGCGAGAGCGTAAAGGATAGGAAGACGCCGACCGCGTAGAGGTCGATCAGGTGGTCAACGCTGCCGTCAAAGACGAGGAGCAGGATACTGGCCATGATGGCCAGGCTGACGATGCCGATCGAGAAGGCCAGGCGGTCGCCACGGAAAGCGAACTGGTGCGGCAAGAAGTTGTCACGCGCCAGTAGCGAGGCCAGACGCGGAAAGTCGGCATAGCTGGTATTAGCGGCCAGGGTCAGGATCAACAGGATGCCAAGCTGGAAGAGCGGAAAAAAGAAGGCCAGCGGTCCACTAAAGATGTGCGCCGCTAACTGGGCAATCACGGTCTGGGTACCGGATGGATCGGGCGCGATACCGTTGGTCAGGGTCAGGATCGTAATACCGCCAAACAACAAGCCAAGGATCGAAGCCATCCAGAACAGGGTCGTGCGGGCATTTTTGGCCTCGGGCTTCTTGAAGGCCGGCACGCCATTAGAGATGGCCTCAACACCGGTCATGGCCGAACAACCGGAGGCAAAGGCACGCAAGATCAGGAAGACCGAGATACCTTCAGTCGCGTGGACAGCCTGGTTGTTGATGGTATGGAACGAGGCAACCAGCGGCTGATGATGCAGGACAAAGGCTTCAAAGAGTCCGACCGCAATCATAAAGAAGGCGCTCACAATAAAGAAGTAGGTCGGGATAGCAAAGATCGAGCCAGATTCACGCACACCACGCAGGTTGACTACCGTAATGATAATGACCAGGCCAACATCCAGAAAGGCCTCCAGATGCGGCGCATTCAAGAAGTGGAAGAAGGGAATCGAGGACAGGTTCTGCACACCTGACGCCACAGAAACCGAGACGGTCAGCACATAATCAATTAAAAGAGCCGCCGCCGCGATCAGTCCTGCGTTGGTGCCAAGATTATCTTTGGCCACAATATATGAACCACCACCACCAGGATAGGCCGGAATGGTCTGGCTGTAAGAGACGGCCACGATGGCCAGCAAGACAATAATGGCGATACTGATGGGTAGGATCATATGCAGGGAGCTCAGACCCGCAAAGATCAGGATACCCATACAGGCTTCGGTGGCATAGGCCACGGACGAGATGGCGTCCGAGGAGAGCACTGCCAGAGCCTTGACTTTGGTCAGGCGTTCATGTTCGGCCTGCGAAGTCGCCAGTGGCGCACCAATTAAGGCACGCTTGGTATAAAACCAGATGCGGCTACCACCATGAGGTGGGGCCAGCATAGCATCCGTCGCCTTCAACAATCCAGGGCTAACGCTCTCCAAAGCTTTTCTACTGGGACGAATGGTACGAATACGTTCATGACTGGGATATTTGCTGCCCTTAATAACCTCGGTACGAGCAATGCGCGCAGGATCATCGCCATCGATGAAACCTTTGGACATTTGTGCTGATTGATTACCATTTTCTTCAGGGATGAGAATCTGTGAATCCCTTTGATCCATTGCTTTTGCTCTCCTATAATGCCAGAAGCGCGAGTGGACCTGCCACCCGCAGATAAATATCGATGCTCATTGATATTTCTTGTTCAGCTCGTCCTGACATAACTGATGCATTATATGGCATGGATTCTCAAGAAGGTCTAAAGAAAATACACAAATCCCTAAAAAAACACGCAAAGATTCCCTGTCAGGGATACACATCCCTATCAGGGTGATTTTAGCCTTAGACGTGCGAAAGATGCTCGTTGACCTGGATCGCAGCCACTTTTTGTGGACTACGTATACGCTTCACCCAGCAGCCCAGGCGGGCCGTGATGGCATGCCAGAAGCGTGGGCCGGCGCTCATCTGCACAAATAATAATGGGATACGGCTGGTGACCAGGAGCTGTTTCAGCTCACGCTCGTCCAGCAGGACCGTTTTATGGTTGCGCTGAAATAGTAAAAGCGCATCACAATCCATCTCACCGGCCATGGCCATCATGCTCTTAACCACGTCGGTGCTATAGAGCTCGATACACTCGATCGGCACCTGAAAACGTCTGGCCTTATGCTGTATCAGCGCCAGGAAATCCTGTGATTGTTCAATAAAACCCAGGCGTACATGCTTACCCGAGCCTGAGCACGAGCCCGAAGCGGTAATAGGGAGCGTCAGCCAGGAAATCACCACCAGGATCGCCCGTTCCTGTTGCGCCATGGCGAGAGCAAAATCGATCGCATTGCCATCAATACCATGGGTAAAGGGAAGTAACAAACGTCTCATCGAGAGCGTCCCCCACTCTAGTTCACAGTTTGTCTTGTTACTACAAAATCAATAGTCACTACTTCTACAAGAACATTTCGTTGCTACAACTCCATTCCATGCGAGCGTTTATTTATCTTTTTCGCTAACTATAGCCTGTCGCTTTAAAGGTACAAGATGGATATCAGCGTCCGGTGTTAGCCGGAGGATGCGGTTCGTGACCGAGCCATAGAGCAGCACTTCCAGGCGTGTATGGGCAGGCTGGCCGAGCACGATCTGGGTGACGTGGCGCTGCTTGACCAGATCGGCCAGGGTGCCGGCGATATCACTACTACTGCGCTGGATAACTTCCGCGCCCAGGTCCTCGGCCAGCAGGGCATGCTCATCAAGCTTCTTGCGCATCTCTTCCTCGCGTAGCCGGACATCCGCGCCGTATTTCAGGTAAGCGATACAGCGGCGCAGGAACGCGGGATAGCCGGTTAGCTGGATCGAGACCGCGATAAAATCGGCGTGTAAACCGTGGGCCAGGCGCCAGGCATCGCGGATAATCACGCGACTCTGCGGACGATGATCAAAGCCGACCAGCACACACTCACTGGTGGGCCACTGCGACTTGATATCGTGCTCGGTCATATACTGCTGAAGCTGCGACTCCGCCTTATTCGCTGTCTGACGCAGCGCCAGTTCACGCAAGGCCGTCAGGTTACCCTCACGGAAAAAATTATTGAGCGCCGGCTCAATGCGTTCCGGCGGATAAATATTACCATGCTTCATACGCTGGCGCAAAGCATAGGGCGCGATATCGATCAGCTCAACCTCATCAGCCTGATCCAGAATACGATCCGGCAAGGTCTCACGCACCTGGACACCGGTAATGCTCGCCACCAGATCATTCAGGCTCTCAAGATGCTGCACATTCAGCGTAGAGACCACATCGATGCCCGCATCCAGAATATCCATGACATCCTGATAGCGCTTGGGATGTTTTGAGCCCGCCACATTCGTGTGGGCCAGTTCATCGACCAGCACAATCTGCGGATGGCGCGCAATAATGGCGGCGGTATCCATCTCCTTGAGTTTCACCCCACGATACTCCAGGATCTGCGGTGGGACAATCTCAAGATCCTTCAACTGAGCCTGCGTCTGCTCACGCTGATGGGTCTCCACATAGCCCACCACCACATCCGACCCCCGCTCCTTGCGGCGATGGCCCTCATTCAACATCGCATAGGTCTTCCCCACACCGGCGGCCGCCCCCAGATAGACCCGCAAGCGGCCCCGGCGCGGCTTACTATAGAGATCCTGAGAATTTTCCGTCTCTACATCCCGGTCCCGCAAATTATAACGTGCCAGCAAAGCCTCAGGATCCGGACGTCCATCTGCCTGCACCTGCTTTTCCGGATGTTGACTTGCCATGATTACCCTATCCCCTCGTAACAGCGAGTAGCGGCAGGTCTTGCACCTGCAACCTGTTCACGTACGTAATGTCCTGCAAACACGTTATCGTGCGAAGGCAAACCCATTTGCGTAGCTTATGTGCCTACCTGATCGTACGTCTACAGGTCGCAGGTACAAGACCTGCCGCTACTCGCTGTTATCTCAACAAGGCCCGAAGCTACTTTTTGGCGGCATCGAGGGCAAGGTTGAGGTCGAAGACATTGATGTGGTCTTCGCCAAAGATACCCAGGAAGCGGCCTTGTACATGATCCATTACAATTTTCTTGACATCATTCTGACTCATATTACGCTCTTTGGCAATGCGCGGAACCTGGAAGAGTCCCGCCGCCACCGAGATGTCGGGGTCGAGGCCAGAGCCAGAGGTGGTCACCAGATCGACCGGGACAGGGGTGCCGGGATTCTCTTTTTGGAGATCCTTAGTGCTCTGTTTAACTCTATCGATCAAGGTCGCGTTGGTTGGTCCCAGGTTGGAGGCCGCCGAGTTCTGGGCATTGTATGGCTGGCTCTTGGTTGAGTCCGTCTCCGAGACAGTCGCAGACGGACGACCATGAAAGTACCGCGCCGAGGTCCAGTATTGTCCAATGATGTCGGAACCAATCTGCTTACCATCCGAGGTCGTATGGATACTGCCATTGGCCTGATAAGGAAAGATTAATTGGGATAAGCCGGTCACAACCCCAGGATAGATAAAGCCGGTCAGGACGGTCAGGAGCAGCGTCAATACGATGGCTGGCCGAATGTTTTTTTGCAGAGTCTTCATGATATATTCTTCTCCATCCACACTAAGCCAGATGTAATATGACTAGCAGGAGGTCAATGAGTTTAATGCCGACAAAGGGAACGATCAAACCACCTAATCCATAGATCAACAGATTGCGCCTCAGTAGCGGTCCGGCTCCCAATGGACGATAGGCGACACCACGCAGGGCCAGCGGGACCAGGGCGATGATGATCAGGGCGTTAAAGATAACGGCCGAGAGGATCGCGCTATGTGGTGTGGCCAGGTGCATGATGTTGAGCGCCTCCAACTGGGGGAACGCTACCATAAACATGGCCGGGATAATCGCAAAGTATTTAGCAACATCATTGGCGATACTGAAGGTGGTCAGCGCCCCACGCGTCATCAGGAGCTGTTTACCAACCTCAACCACCTCAATCAACTTGGTCGGATTCGAGTCCAGGTCAACCATATTGGCAGCCTCTTTAGCCGCCTGGGTACCGGTATTCATGGCTACACCGACATCTGCTTGCGCCAGCGCGGGAGCATCATTGGTACCGTCTCCGGTCATCGCCACCAGGCGGCCACCGGCCTGCTGCTCCTTGATCAAGCTCATCTTGGTCTCAGGTGTGGCCTGGGCCAGGAAATCATCGACGCCAGCCTCACGAGCAATCGCGGCTGCGGTCAGGGGATTATCACCCGTGATCATCACGGTGCGAATACCCATCTTACGCAACTGGTCGAAACGCTCACGCATACCACCTTTGACGATATCCTTCAGCTCAATCACACCCAGCACCCGGGCATCCTGGTGGCTACCATCCTGACCCTGGACATGGGTCTCAGCCACGACCAGCGGTGTACTACCACTACTGGCAATCGTGGTCACTAACTTCTCCAGTTCCTCACCAACGCTACCGCCGGCCTCCTGTACATAGGTCTTGACCGAGTCGGCCGCGCCCTTGCGTACTTTATAGAGAGAGCCATCGGCATGGCCGTTCAGATCAACACCACTCATACGCGTCTGGGCCGAGAAAGGCACAAAGGTCGCGTTCTCAGCGGCCTCATCATGCAAGCCATAGCGCTCATTGGCCAGGACTACAATCGAGCGTCCTTCAGGTGTCTCGTCGGCCAGACTGGAGAGCAGTGCGGCCTGCGCCAGGGATTTCTCTTCGACGCCTTGCAGCGGTACGAAGCGGCTGGCCATACGGTTACCTAACGTGATCGTGCCGGTCTTGTCCAGCAGCAGGACATCTACGTCACCGGCCGCCTCAACGGCGCGACCACTCATCGCCAGCACATTACGCTGTACCATGCGGTCCATACCCGCGATACCGATCGCGGAGAGCAGGCCACCAATCGTGGTCGGGATCAGACAGACCAGCAGGGCCACCAGCGTCGTGATCGAGACCGGATTCTTCGAGTAGATCGCGAATGGTTCCAGCGTCACGACGGCCAGTAGGAAGATAATCGTCAGGCTGGCCAGCAGGATATTCAGCGCAATCTCGTTTGGCGTCTTCTGACGAGCCGCACCCTCGACCAGCGCAATCATGCGGTCCAGAAAGGTCTCACCAGGATTGGCACTAATCTGTACCACCACCCAGTCCGAAAGGACACGGGTACCACCGGTTACCGCGCTGCGATCACCGCCGCTCTCACGGATCACCGGAGCAGACTCACCGGTGATCGCCGACTCATCGACCGAGGCCACACCCTCGACGACATCACCATCACCCGGAATAACATCACCGGCCTCAACCAGGACCAGATCGCCCTTGCGCAGATCTGGCGCGGCCACCTCCTCGTAGTCCTCCCGACGATTTTGCTGCTTCAAGCGTTTAGCCTGCGTGGTTGTACGCGTCTTACGCAACGCATCCGCCTGAGCCTTACCACGACCCTCGGCCATCGCCTCAGCGAAATTGGCAAAGATCACCGTAAACCAGAGCCAGACCGCGACACCAAACACAAAGAACGCCTCACTGGCAGGGCCCGTAATCAGGTAGCGCACAAACTCTACCGTCGTAATCACACTACCAATCTCAACCACAAACATCACAGGATTCTTCAACTGCCAGCGTAGATCCAGCTTCCTTAAGGAGTCCAGCAGCGCACGGCGCAAAATGGGTCCATTGAAGATAGAATTGTCGCTTTTGCGGCGTGTCTTCCAGGACTTTGTCTCTAAGGTATCAGTACTCATCGCGTTAAAATCTCTTTCCTGCCAGCATCAACAGATGTTCAACCACTGGACCCAACGCATAGGCTGGGAAGTAGGTCAGGGCACCTACAATCAAAATCACACCGATCAGCAAGACCACGAACAGGGGTCCGGTCGTCGGGAACGTACCGGCGTTGACTGGTACAACCTTCTTCTTGACCAGCGCACCCGCCAGAGCCATCACCGGCACCACGAAGGCAAAGCGTCCAAACAACATCGCGATCGCCAGCGTCCAGTTATAAAATGGCGTATTGGCACTCAAGCCAGCAAAAGCCGAGCCGTTGTTACCAGTTCCGGATGTGTAGGCATACAGTATTTCAGACAGACCGTGTGGCCCTGAATTCAGGATCGAACCTGTGCCGGCAGGAATAACCGTGGCGATGGCGGTAAAGCCCAGGATCAACGCAGGCAAGATCAGGATTGCCAGCGCGGCCATCTTCATCTCTTTTTGCTCGATCTTCTTACCAAGGTATTCAGGCGTCCGGCCAACCATCAGTCCGGCGATAAAGACGGCCAGGACCGCGAAGATCAACATACCGTAGAGGCCAGAACCAACACCACCAAAGATGATTTCACCCAGCGCAATATTCAACATCGGCACCATGCCGCCGATCGGCGTAAAACTATCAAAGAAACCATTGACCGCACCACAGGATGCATCGGTCGTGATCGTACTAAAGAGCGCCGTCTGGGTGATCCCGAAACGTACCTCTTTCCCCTCCATATTGCCACCAGCCTGATACTGTGTCACCGCCTGGTTGGCACCCGCCTGTGTCAGGAAAGGATTGCCAGACTGCTCGGCTGGCAGAATAACAAAGACACCGATCAAGAACAGGATCGCCATCGCGGACCAGATGGCCCAACCCTGCTTTGTGTTACCAGCCATCTTGCCGAACACATAGGTCAGGGCCGCCGGAATAGCGAAGATGGCCAGCATCTCCAGCATATTAGTAATCACATTTGGATTCTCAAAAGGATGGGCCGAGTTCGCATTAAAGAAACCGCCACCGTTGGTACCCAGTTCCTTAATAATCTCCTGCGAGGCCACCGGGCCCTGCGCGATTACCTGCTTGACACCTTCCAGCGTCACGACCTGAGTATAGGCATTAAAGTTCTGCACCACACCCTGCGAAACCAGGACGAGCGCACCAATAATCGAGATCGGCAACAGAATATAGAGGATACAACGTGTCACATCAACCCAGAAATTGCCCAGATGTTGCGCGCTACGGCGGGTCAGGCCGCGCACAAAGGCCAGTGCCAGCGCGATACCGGTCGCAGCTGAAACAAAGTTATGGAAAGCCAGGCCAGCCATCTGTGTCAGATAGCTCATCGTCTGCTCGCCAGTATAAGCCTGCCAGTTCGTATTCGTAGTAAAACTGGCCGCCGTATTAAAAGCCAGCTGCGGCTCCACCGCACCTAAGCCCTGCGGATTGAACAGTGATCCATGCCACTGTTGTGTGCGCTCAAACAAAAAGAGCAACAACATGCCCGCCAGACTAAACAACAACATCGAAACAACATAGCCAGTCCACTTCTGCTCCTCAGCGGCATCCACTCCAGACAGCCGATAAAACAGCCGCTCAACCGGAGCAAAAACGGGGGTCAACCAGGTCTTCTCACCCGCAAACACCCGGGTCAGATAGAGTCCCAGGGGTTTAGTAATCAACAACAGGATTACCAGGTAGATCAGAATCTGAATGACGCTATTTGGCGTAATAGGCATCTCTCTTCCTCGATTTCAAAAGCTATAAAGAATGCAGAATATTAGAACTTTTCAGGTGCCAGCAAGGCAACAATCAGGTAAACCAGAATGGCCAGGGTCACAATCCCGACCAATATATACTCAATGGGCGTATTCATCGTGCGAACTCCTACAAACGTTCACAGGCGGCGGTAAAACCAATGCACAAAACAAAAAATGCAATGCTCACCAGAATAATTAAGATATCAAGCATGAAAACTCTCCTCTCCAGCGCAATTCTGGCGCCGGATCGCAGCTTCCGCTGCCAGCCGTAGTACCGCCTCCATCGGAAACGGTTTAGGCAAGTACGCAAGAGTATGAAACTCAGCCAGGCGCACAGGACTGACGCGGACCGCGGAAAGCACCACCACCGGTAACTTCCCCTCTAAGCCAGCATTCTGCCAGGCACACCCCGCCGCATCACTCTGAATAGCCCGCAAGATATCCCAGCCCGTCTGATCCGGCAAATTGATATCCAGCAATATAAGATCCATTGGCTGAGTGTGCAGATAATGAAGAGCGCGCTGCCCATCGGGCGCACTGAACACCTCATGTCCACGCGCCAGCAGATTACGCTCAACCACATTCCGCAGAACATCATCGTCCTCAACCAACAGAATTCGTGCTCCAGCCATACCAGCAACACCCTTTTTTACTAAGCTATCCAGAACTTTTTTTCATTTCTCATCACCACCAAAATATACCCCACTCTAGCTCAACACGTTGTAAAGAGAAGAAAGCTACTCCTCAATATATGCTCAAGAAAATTCAAGCTCCTTTTCCTCATACACGTTCCAGGATAACGCGGCACCAATAACCATGATTCGTGTAGGCGCCACAGCACTGCAAGTCGTTCATGCACGCTGGCCCACGAAAACGCAGCAGTGCGGCCTTGCGTGTGGCGCCCACTCGACGTACACTCAGCACCAATCATGGATAGCGATCCTGTTCGCTATGGGACGGCGTGAAAAGCGAGCCGAGCGTACGCCGAGTGGGCGCCACACGCAAGGCCGGCATGCGGCTTAATCAAGGGCGGGACGTGCATGAAAGCATCGCATGCCTGTGGCGCCTACACTCGTCATATTTCGTGATCAGGTTCGTCCAAGAACGGGGATAATGGGACGTTTTAAGATAACTCCCCATCCCACGGCAACGTTAGCGCGGGGTTGATTGCTGCCCTGGCGGACCCTGAGGTTGGGTTGGACCAGGGCAGTGATGGGTGGACTAGTGTGGGTTGACGAGGGATAGGGCGAGCGATTTAGCTACGGCCTGGGTGCGGCTCTGGACACCGAGTTTGTTGCAGATGTTGGAGACGTGCTTTTTGACGGTGCCTTCGCTGAGTATGAGGTTCTGGGCGATGTCGCGGTTGGAGGCGCCATTGACCAGGAGATGGAGGACGTCGCGTTCGCGTCTGGTGAGATTTTCTGGCATGTCCTGGGGTTTGGGTTGGCGTGGCAGCTGTGGCTCGTTACTAACACGGCTCTCTTCGCTGGTCGGTTGTTGCTCCCTGAGGAGTGCGGGCGAGACAAGTTGGAGGGTTAGCGGCGCTTCAGGGCGAGCTGGCCGATGGATGTCCTGCTGAGCATACCAGCTACTGACACGTTGTTGTAGGTCGGTTAGCAGGGCGGGCCGAGTACGCCGGAGTTGCTGGTAGAGTGCGTTTCTGAGTAACTGGGGATATTGATAGCTGTGCTCTTGCTTGTCCTCACTGATCAAATTGAGCTGCAGCAACTGGTCAATCCAGGATTGGCCATCCTCTTTTTCACGCAGCGAGTTACATAACGAGGCGTTCAGCCGGTGCGCAATGCTGGTCTGTAACAAGAATTCCTGCAGCTCGTCGCTCTGTTTGAAGAGGATCTCTTCACAGATATAGTCCATGATGTAGCGGTTACGGGTAGTATTTGTCTGCTCACGGCTATCATACAGATCTTGTTCTTTGATATGCAGCGCGTACAACTGGATACCAGCGATCCAACCCTCGGTCTGGGCGGCGATGGCCGCGCAGGATTCCGCAGAGATTGCCAGTCCAGGCATTTTTTGGAGGAGTCGGGTTGTCTCCTCCGGTGTAAAGCGCAGGTTGGCATTGCGCAGCTCGGTGAGCGCGCCCTCGACCCGCAGGCGGGAGAGCGGAAAGGATGGGTTTGTGCGGCTGGCGATAATCAAGTGCAGTCTGACGGGCAGATGCTCCAGCATAAAGGTGAGTTGCTTTTTTAATTCGGTGGATTGAATACAATCGTAGTTATCGAGAATCAGTACGCTATCTGTCGTGATCTGCTGGCAGGCGCTTAGCAGTAACTTGAGAAACTGCTCATCCTGTACATCATGCATGTGACGGATACGAGTCAGGATCTCATCAAATGTGCCGGCATGGGCTATGTTCAGCGCCGTCAGCAGATGGGTCCAGAAGTCGCGCGGCTCATTATCATGGATATCCAGCGAGACCCAGGCCAGCGGCCAATTGGGCGCATACTTGCTGCTACACCAACTACTAAGCAAGCTCGTCTTGCCCCAACCGGCGGCCGCCGAGAGTAATACCAGTTTTCCCTTTACGCCCGCCGTGATGCGCTGGAGAAGCTGTGGGCGCTCAATCGACTCGATTGCCGAACGTGGAATAGAGAATTTCTCATCCAGGACCGGACTGTGCAGGGGCGTGGTCGGCTTTTTATCGGCCGGTAGCTTGACTTCTTTGAGCGCAAGGACAGAGGCCGCATGTGCCAGTCGATCCTTCGTCAACTCCTTTGGCCGACCCAGATACGTCTTCAAAACCTGGCCGGCACGCTTACGATAGGCATACCAATACCACCCGCGCCGCTGACGCTCCTGGCGGGCCGTAAACGTACCACCGGCATGCTTAAAAGAGAAAGATGGATGCAGCCCATCGGCCAACCAGGCATACCAATCAGGCGAACCAACAAAAACAGTCTGAGTGGCGCTACTCATCTGATCTGGTATATATAAATATTCGTCAACGACGACTGGAATATGTTTGCGAATCGTGGGCATCATCCTCTCCTCTTTCTCCATCGAAATGAAAAGTACGTGTCCCATAAATGTACCTGATCAAGGCCCTCCCCTGCATCCGCGAAAAAACGTACTTTTGGGCCGTGCCCGGCACAATCTCAACAATGACCCGCCACGGAGCGTACGCACAATGGCTGATACAACGTTGAACTGACACCGTTGAGCCGCTCACTCGGCATCTATGTGCATATAAGGGGAGGGTGGACGGAGATGGTCGCTGAGCTAGACGTGGTGGGAGGTGAGCTCGTGGTGTGTGCGGCTACGCTCGATGGGGGAGGTTCGCAGCCACGAGGGCAGCCGCTACGACTTGTTTTATCTCTTCTGACGTTTATGAGCGGATGGTGGGGTGGTCAGGCGAGGTTTTGTTCGATGGCGTAGCGGGTGGCGGCGCTGCGGGTGGTGACGCCAATTTTGGCGTAGATGGTGCTGAGGTGGGTCTGGACGGTGCGCGGGCTGATGACGAGTCTGGCGGCGATCTGGATGTTGGTGAGGCCGTTGGCGAGGAGTTGGAGGACCTCTTTTTCACGGCTGGTGAGGGTGGCGTTCGGGGTGGGTGGCGCGATGATGGGTCTGGCTGGTTGGCCTTCAGGGGTCTCCGCGATGGGGGTGATGGATGGTTGCTCGATTGTGATGGGCGTGCGGATAGAGTCGAGGACCTCTTCGAGGGTCATGAGTTCTCCAGTTTTCCATTCGGCGCTGAAGCGTTCGGGAATGAGTTGCTGGCGTACAAGGGCGAGCGTCTGCTGGTAAAGGGTTTGCTCGATCGGGGGCATAGGCGCACCGATCATGGCACGCATGGTACAGGCGGTCCCCCAGAGTCTGGCGGCGTGGAGGGGTTGGCCTTGCATGGCGCTAACCTCGCCAAGGCGTTCGAGGCAGGAGGGGATAAACCAGCGATCACCAACACGCTGGCAGAGGGCCAGGCTCTCTTCTATGAGAATTTTGGCTCGATCGTGATTCTTTTGTTGGATCGCTAACAGGCCAAGGTCGGCCAGAAAATAGGCACGCGTCGATCCACTGCGCATCTCGCTGTTGATGTTGAGACCTTCGGTGAAGCGCTGCTGGGCCATGGCGTAATCGCCGGTGTGCAGGCTCAGGAGTCCGTGGATGTGGAGCGTCTGGGCGATATAGCGCGGGTCACCACTCTCTTGCGCGGCCTGCATGCTCTCTTCGATCAGGATACGGGCACGCGGAATATTGCCCTGGTTGAGCAGGATTAAGCCAAGTTGGCCCAAGCGTGAGGCAAGATGCCAGTGATCATCGATCTCGCGCGTGATGAGCAGACATTCCTCAAGGTGGATACGCGCACGATCATAGTTGCCTTGATGAGCCTCCACCTGTCCTTGCATGTTGTGGACCGCCGCCTTCATGACACGGTTACCAAGATGCTGAAATATGGTCAGGCTCTCAGAGAGGGATTTACGCGCATCGCTGAAGTTTCCTTGCGAAAAATCAATGCAACCGAGCGCGAATAATTTGCTGGCAATACCTTCATCGTTACCGGTTTCTTTAAAGATCGCAAAGGTCTCAGTCAGGATCTGACTGATGGGCGTACGTTCCGTGAACTGCAATTGCGGGAGATCCCGGGTACTGCCGGAACGGGCCAGATTGTGCTGATTGCCCAGTTCGCGGATCACGACACGGAACTCCTCTAGTAGTGAGTGGGCCGTACTGTAATCTCCTTGATAGAGCGTCACAATGGCCAGCGGCAAGAGCGCAAAGGCCAGACCGATGCGATCGCCGATCTCACGATGCAACATCAGACATTCGCGCAAGTGCTGGTTCGCCTGAGGATAATCACCAAGATGGGCCGCGATCTGTCCCAGACTCTCCAGGCAATAGGCGATACTACGCCGATCCTCCAGGCGACGACAGATCACCAGCCGTTCTTCAAAGGTGGCACGGGCCTCGGTCAAGAAGCCAAAGGCAAAGGATTCCTGGGCCAGCGATTCTAGCGCGTCGGCAACCCCATAGTCGTCCATGTGCAGGCGGGCCAGACTCAGGCTGCGCTCGAAAAGCGTATGCGACTCCACCGGTGCCTTGCGGGCCGTGGCCGTACCCAGTTTATTGAGCGTGGCCGCCACACCAACCTGATCATCAATTTTCGCATAGATGGCCAGACTACGCTGCCAGAGTTCCACACTACGCTCATAGTGCTCCTGACTATCCGCCAGGGTCGCCGTGGCAAAGTACGCTTTAGCCTGTAAGGCCGGAGAGACATGGGCACTATGCAGTAGCGCCTTTTCCGCCCACTGATAGCCTTCCTGCTGACGATTACGGATCAGCCAGAAACGCCAGAGCGCGGCACACAAGCGTAGCGCCGCCTCCTGGGACTCGGGATCCGACTGGGCACTAAACCACTGTAGCGCAGCGCGCAAATTATCATTCTCCTGATCCAGGCGTTGCAGCCATTGAGCCTGCGTAGCCCGCCGCAACTCCGGTTCAGCCTGCTCGGCCAGCGCCAGATAATGAAAAGCATGCGTCCGCGCAGCCTTATCCTGTTCGCCCGCGGCCTGCAAACACATCTGTCCATATTCCTGAATCGTCTCCAGCATACTCAGCCGCATCTCCCCATCCGCCTGCTCACGCTGCTGGAGGAAACTTTTGTCGATCAAGGAAGCAATAATATCCAGGATCGCGGCATTACACGCGATCTGGTCGTCTTGCAGAACAGTACAGAAGGACTCGGCCGAAGCCATGGTACAGCCGCGTACAAAAACCGAGAGATAGCGAAAAATCTTCTGCTCATCCTGATTTAGGAGCTCGTAGCTCCAGTCCAGGGTATCGCGCAACGTCTGCTGACGGCGGGGAAGATCGCGGGCACCACTGGTCAGGACCACGAGACGTTGCTCTAAACGCGCCAATAACATGGTAGGAGAAAGATGCTTGCTGCGGGCCGCCGCCAGTTCCAGTGCCAGGGGCAAACCATCCAGGCAGGTACAGATCTCAGCGATCACCGCCGCATTGGCCGGCGTAATCTGGAAATCGTGCTTGACGGCCGCCGCCCGTTGCGCAAAGAGCAGCATCGATGGGTAGGCCGAGAAATCACCATCGGTTGGCAGATTTTGCAGGTCCGGCAGACTCAAGCAGGGGACCACAAACTCATGCTCACCACGCAGGTGCAGGATCTCCCGGCTCGTCACCATAATCTTTAATTGAGGACACAGCACCAGCAATTCCGCCAGCAAAGGGGCCGCCGGCATGATCTGCTCAAAATTATCCAGGACCAGCAGACTATGTTTATCGTGGAGATAGGCCGCGACACGCTCAAGCAGTGGCTCATCCTTCGTCTCAACAAAGCCAAGCTTTTGCGCAATCGTCGGTAGCACCAGATCAGCATCCGAGATCAGTCCCAGAGAAATATAGAAGATGCCACCGGGAAAACTCTCTCTAAGCGCACGCATCACCTCTAAGGCCAGACTCGTCTTGCCCACCCCACCTGGACCCGCAATCGTCAACAAACGCACATCACTGCGCTGAAGCAAAGCACAGATCTGGGCCGTCTCCTTCTCACGTCCAATCAGCGGCATTGGCTGCATCGGCAGATTATGATTATAGGAAAAAGACGGCTCCGTAGCAGGAAGATGCTGCTGCTCCTCGGCACTCTGGGCCAGTTGTACTGCGATAGCCTGCAAGCGTTCAAGCGAGAGCAGTTGAGACTTCCCAATATAAGCATGGAGCAACTTGCCTTTGCGCTTACTATAAGCTTTCCAGTAATCACCGCCGCGTTTATTACCGGCCTGCTCTTTACGAGCCGTAAAAGAGCCCGGAGCACTGGTAAAGCTAAAACTTGTCGCGCCAGCCAGCCAGATATACCAGTCCGCGCTCCCTACGGGCACGCAATAGGACTGATCTTGCTCCTGATAAAAGAGTGTGTCGTTCCGTACAGTGGGTGTCGAGCGTGTCATTGCTACCATTCTTATTGTTAAATAGAGAACTGCCTCAGAAGTTACACACGGCCTCCGTCGGCCAGGTGTACTTGTTCGGTAACTTTTAAAGAGAAACAACTGCTGTAAGCAGAATGACGGATACGAAAGAGAAACCCAAAAAGTTTCGAGGATATTCATCCTCTTACAACAAAATCGCGGTTTAGCGCCACCTAAAAAGTTACCTAACACCATCGCTCTTTTTTCGCCTGGGATAGCTCAAGTGTGCGTGATTCACCTGCTTTTTATATGCGAACATGGCCCATCGGTCGCGATTAGAGAGCTGTTTCCCAGTACAACAACTGTTACTAAAAAAGTTACATATGGTGTTGCCTGGTTATAGTATACAATAGATCGTTTTCTATAGCTATATTTCAGCAGCTATTTTCTTCCGCCAGGGGCACACAAACGCATTCCATGCGGTGTTTGCTTTCCACTCTCATCGTGAAGAGTGCAGGCAGCCGCACGCGGGCCCTGAAGGGCCCAACATTTTTGTACATGTGGTGTGAAATTGTGCGCACTGCGCACAATTTCACACCACATGTACAAAAAACTTAGAGCGCAAAAGGCGTTATAAAGCTTTATGGGTGGCGGTCAAAAGTGAGCATTGCTCACTTTTGACCGCCACCCATAAAGCTGTCGGAGCGCCAACGGCACTATTTTCCTGCATTGGAGAAGGGCCAGAGGCACTTTAACGGTTGTAAGTGTAGGGTCAAATGGGGCGCACTGCGCCCCATTTGACCCTACACTTAAAAGAAAGGTGGGCCCTTCAGGGCCCGCGTGCGGCTAATCAAATATCCCTCGACAAGAGTAAAAAATAAACACCATGATACACACGCAAAAACCCCTGTTAGGTAACCGCAAAAACTCCCCACAACCACAAAAGGAGAAAAAAGGAGTAGAAAAAATAAACCCCGAAAATACTACTTTCGTTATCTTTCTTTTATCCCTGGACGCTTTACACTTGCTCTATGAAATCGTTTCCGAAACCGCTAACAATGACGCAAGCGGGAAAGTTTCAGCGGTAGTCACTGATTTGCGAAGAACATTTTCTTCACTGAGTTTTTATGTCGAAGAAGGACGTAGATGGCAGGCAAGATCACTATACAAGATATCGCGCAACTGGCCGGGGTGAGCAAGACAACTGTGTCTCGCGTCCTCAACGAGCGACCAGATGTCAATCCAGAAACACGCGAGCGTATCTTACAAATTATGGACCAGCAGGGCTTTTTTCCAAGCCTGGCCGCCGCAGGACTGGCCGGCGGGCGGAGCCGTTTGATCGGTGCGCTGGTATCTGTCAGTCACTGGCCGTTGATCCCTGAAATCATGAAGGGAATCACAGAAGTGATTGATCAGAGTCCATATGAGTTGGTGCTCTATAGTGTGAATGCCAGCAACGACAAAAAAGACTTTAGTGAGGTCATTGATCGCATTTTAGCGACCAAGTTGACGGCCGGAATACTGGCGATTTATCCAGGACAGTCGGCTTCGCACCTGGCAGAACTCTGCCGGGAGGGTTTTCCTGTGGTGATGTTCGATGATCAGGTCAATCCACCAGAAGATATCTCCTGGGTTGGAGCGGACCAGCGTACAGGTGCCTATGAGGCAACACGCCATCTGCTACAACAGGGACACCGACGCATCGCGCATATCCAGGGTCCACTGAAATATCAAGTATCACTGGATCGCTACAACGGCTATTGTGATGCCTTAACGGAAGCGGGTATCGAACTGGATCCCGAACTAGTGTTACAGGGTGATTTCATGCCTACAGGTGGAAAGGAGTGTACCACTCAACTGCTCACGGCGTTGGGGAAGCGCCCCACCGCGATCTTTGTGGCGAGCGACCTGATGGCCTATGGTGCACTATCAACCATAACCGAATGCGGCCTACGTGTCCCCGACGATATCGCGCTGATTGGTTATGATGATATCCCATTCTCCATGCATGCGCAGCCCGCCCTCACAACGGTCCGGCAGCCTTTTTATGAGATGGGAAAGTGCTCAATCGAATTATTGTTAAGGATGATTGATCCACCGGAAACCAAGGTCCGATCCTGGAATCATAAGTCGGCGTTACGTCCACAGAGTGATATAGCCGCACCTGTTTTGCCTATGTCACCGGTACACATCAAGTTATCAACCAATCTGGTCGTACGGGCATCGTGTGGAGCGATACAGCCCGTTCAGTAAAAAGCGCGCTCATCTTCCATTTTATTGGTGTTATAGGTTTGTATTTATCGATCAATGATGATGTTTTTTTCCTATGTTTAGGAGGTTTGCATGTTATTCGGAGCTAAGAAGGCTTTCGAGAATTCTGCAGAGCACACACGCCGTCCCGGCAAAATGGTTGGGACCACAGTTATCTCAATGCTCGCAATCTTGATGCTTGTACTCTCTGCCTGTGGCGGTTCGGCGACCCAGTCGAACCAGCCTGGCAGTAAAAAGCCGGTCAC
Source organism: Dictyobacter alpinus (assembly GCF_003967575.1). Classification (NCBI taxonomy): domain Bacteria; kingdom Bacillati; phylum Chloroflexota; class Ktedonobacteria; order Ktedonobacterales; family Dictyobacteraceae; genus Dictyobacter; species Dictyobacter alpinus. The sequence continues at coordinate 4,772,104 of NZ_BIFT01000001.1, read as the reverse complement.
CATTACCTATGTGCCCTCACCAAAGGGTGACAATGTCAGCAACTACAATCCATTTAGTCCAAATGCTGGTACAGGTGCACAGGGCTTCTTGTACGAGACCTTGCTCTTCATCAACCGCTACACCGGTGAGAAGAATCCCTGGTTGGCATCTTCGTACAACCAATCAGCTGACCTGAAGACCATCACCTTCAAGATTCGCGATGGCGTCAAATGGAATGATGGCCAGCCCTTCACCAGCGCAGACCCACTCTTCACCTTTAATCTGATGAAGAAGAATCCAGGTCTGGACGGCAACGGCCTGTGGGCACGTTTCATCCAGGATGTAGCGGCCCCCGATGCCAACACATTCACGGTTACCCTGAAGCAGCCTTCCTCAGTTGCCATCTGGTGGCTTGGTGGCGGCACCTTCATCGTACCAGAGCATGCCTGGAAGAGCGTTGCTGATCCTGTGAAATTCGCCAATGACCAGAAACCAGTTGGTACCGGTCCATATCTGCTGGACAAAAACACACCACAGCTGGTGACCTACAAAAAGAATCCAAGCTTCTGGCAGGCCAGCAAAGTAAATGTTGACCAGGTTCGTGTTCCTGCGATCAAAGACAACTCAAGCGCCGTCCTGATGCTTGCCAATGGTCAGCTCGACTGGCTGGGCGTAGCCTGGGATCCAAAATTGGATGCCTCCTACACACAGAAAGATCCGACCCACCTGCACCACTGGTTCACCCCAAGTAACGCAGTAATGTTCTACATGAACACCAAGAAGTATCCATTCAACATCCTGGAGGTTCGTCAAGCGATCAGTCTGGCGATTGACCGTGATGACATCTACAAGAAGGCCGCAGTATTCGCGCAGCCTGCTAGCCCAACCAGTGTCCTGCCTTCACAGAAGTCAACTATCGCTTCACAGTATGCTGACAGCAAGTTCACCGTAGACACCGCCAAAGCGGAGTCCCTGTTACAGAAGGCTGGTTTCAGCAAAGGTAGCGATGGCATCTATGCCGACAAGAGCGGCAAAAAGATTTCCTTCAGCATGGTCGCCGTATCCGGTTGGGATGACTGGGTCGGTTCAACCAAATTGATCTCAACCTATCTGAAGAAGATTGGTATCGACGCCAAGATCAACACCGTTGGTGACTTCACACCATACATCAATGCCCTGCAGTCAGGTTCATTCGAAGCCGGTATCTCCTGGACCAATCCTGGACCTACCCCCTACTACCAGCTCTCCGACCTGCTGGACGGCCGTAAGACCGCACCAATCGGACAGACCGCAACCGTCAACTGGGAGCGTTGGGACGATCCTGCCACCAACAAATTGTTGCAGCAGTACGAAACCTCAAACGATCCTGCCGTACAGAAATCCGCTCTGGAAGGTCTACAGAAGATCATGGTAGAGCAAGTCCCAGCTATTCCGCTGAACTACAACGTAACCTGGGATGAGTACACCACGACCCATGTGACCGGCTGGCCGGATGAGAAGAACCCATACGATTATGGTGCGCCAACCAATACACCGGACAACGAGTACATTATCCTGCAGTTGAAAGCCGCCTAGAGCTTACGTTGACTTCCACTGCCTTGTAAGTCTTCTTGTCTACGCTCCTCTCCCACTGGGGCGTAGACAAGAGTCCATCAAACATCCTCAAGCCACCGTAAATCAATCTACTACGTGCAACCCCATAAATAAACAGAACGATAGCAAATACTATCCAAAAATATGAGAAAGAGGAGGAGCAAGATGCGTCGTCTACTTAGCCGTATTGGCTTTTATGTGGTCGCATTATGGGCTTCCGTAACCATAAATTTTTTGCTACCACGACTGATGCCGGGTGATCCCGCCCAGGCATTTTTAGCAGGCATGCAGGGAAAATCCGTGACCCCGCAGTTACTCGCGGCACTACGGGCACAATTTGGTGTTACCGATGCACCATTATGGCAGCAATATCTTAGTTACCTGAATCAACTCTTGCATGGAGACCTGGGTATCTCAAACACCAACTATCCAGAAACGGTCAGCCAGATCCTTTCGACCTCGATCCCCTGGACCGTGGCCCTGTTAGGTTTATCGGTCATTATCAGCTTCATCATTGGTACCCTGTTAGGTATCCTGGTCGCCTGGAGGCGTGGCACCTGGCTGGACTCACTCCTACCACCAATCATGACCTTTATCTCCGCTATTCCTTATTTTTGGATGGCACTGGCACTGGTCTATTTCCTGGGCTTCATCCTGCACCTGTTCCCCATCGGGGGGGGTTTTGACGACATGCTGGACGTGGATTGGACCTCCTTTGACTTTATTTCAAGTGTGGTCAGCCATGCGATTCTGCCGGCCTTTACAATTGTGCTGGGCTCGATCTCCGGCTGGATCCTGGTCATGCGTAATAGTATGGTCACCACGCTCTCCGAAGATTATGTGCTGATGGCACAGGCCAAAGGCCTCCCCACCCGTCGTGTCATCCTCAACTACGCGGCCCGTAACGCGGTCCTGCCAAGTATTACCAGCTTCTCCATCTCGCTGGGATCGATCGTCGGTGGCTCGCTGCTCACCGAGGTGGTCTTTAACTATCCAGGCATTGGATATGCACTGGTTACTGCTATTGGACATCAGGATTATAGCTTGATTGAAGGCTGTTTCCTGGTCATCGCCATCACCGTACTGGCAGCCAATCTGATCGCTGACGTGGTCTATACCCTGCTCGATCCACGAGTACGGCAGGAAAGGTCATAGAACATGCAAGCAACATCCGAAACACTGCAGCCAAATAATTTTCCGAGCGCCCTCTTCAAAGGTGGACGATCCCTTTTCCAGCGCCTGACCGCAAATAAAAAAATGGCCATTGGTAGTAGTATCATCACTTTTTTCGTGCTACTGGCCATCTTTGGACCATTATTGACGCACCAATCGCCGGATGCGACCTCCAATGATATCTTCTTACCGCCATCCCTGGCGCACTGGTTAGGCACAACCAAAAGTGGTGAAGACGTTTTCACCCAGCTAGTCTATGGTGCTCGCGTCTCACTGCTGGTCGGCTTCCTGTCCGCCCTGGGATCTATCATCTTACAGATCATCATGGGACTGAGCGCAGGCTACTTTGGTGGTCTGATTGATAATGTGCTTTCATTCATCATCAACGTCTTCCTGGTACTGCCAGGTATTCCACTGGGTCTGGTAATCGCCTCATTCGCACCATTAAGAGGCTCGGTGGTAATTACCCTGCTACTGATCTTCACCTCCTGGAGCTATGGCTCACGCGTCCTGCGGGCGCAAACCTTGTCGATGCGTAACCGAGAATTTGTAGAGGCGGCGCGCTCATCAGGCGAAACGACGCTACGTATCATCTTCTTTGAAATACTGCCGAATGAAATCGCTCTGGTCGCCTCCAGCTTTATTGGCACATTTGTGTATACAATTCTGGCCGATGTGGTCTTTGAATTCCTGGGCCTCGGTGATGTCACCAAGACCAACTGGGGCGTCATGCTCTACTGGGCACAGGCGGGACAGGCCCTGCTGGCCGGCGGCTGGTGGTGGTTTATTCCACCTGGTCTATGTGTAGCCCTGGTCTGTGCTGGACTCACCTTATTGAACTCGGGTATTGATGAAGTCGCGAATCCTAAATTGCGTACAGAACCCAAGACAGAGAAACTGGCACGTAAAAAGCAGGCAGAGATCGAGAACGTGAATCCAACACAAAAAGAAGTGGTCGTGCAATGATGACACAAGATACAAGCAATCTGCTGCTAGACATCAAAAATATCAGCGTTGACTATTACGCGGCCAATGGCGCGGTCCACGCTGTACGGGACGTGAACCTGAGCCTGAAGCATGGTGAGATCGTAGGACTGGCCGGCGAGAGTGGTAGTGGTAAGTCGACCCTGGCGTATGCGATCTCACGCCTGCTACGGCCACCGGCAGCCATCACTGGCGGCCAGGTGATGTATTATCCACATATCCAAAGCGATGAACGCCGTACAGCATTCACGGCCGCCCTGGACCGTGCCAACATCAGTCGCGTCACGGATCCTGTTTATCAACAGCAGCAGGCCGGCGTCGATATCTTAAAGTTGACGCCAGCCCAGTTACGCGCATTTCGCTGGAATGAGCTCTCAATTGTCTTCCAGAGCGCCATGAACGCCTTGAATCCTGTTATGGATATTGGCACCCAGATCACCGATGTATTGCATGCCCACCAGCCTGAACGGAGCGCGCAGGCCTGTAAAGATCGGGCCCGCGAACTGTTAAAGCTGGTCGGTATCTCACCGGATCGTATCAAGAGCTATCCACACGAGCTTAGTGGCGGTATGCGCCAGCGCGTAATCATCGCCATCGCCCTGGCATTGCAACCGGAACTAATCATCATGGACGAGCCCACCACCGCCCTGGATGTAGTGGTACAGCGCGAGATCCTGGATCTGATCAGTTCACTATGTAAAGAGACCGGCACCGCCCTGATCTTTATCACCCACGACCTCTCACTGCTCCTGGAGCTCGTGGACCGGGTCGCGGTCATGTATGCCGGCAAACTGGTCGAGGTCGCGGACCGCAATAACTTTTACGCCCATGCACGCCATCCCTATAGTTATGGTTTGATGAACTCATTCCCTACCCTGCATGGACCACGGCGTAAAATGGTCGGCATCGCCGGCTCTCCACCGGACCTGAGAAACATTCCCGCCGGTTGTCCATTCCATGATCGCTGTCCCATGGCCTTTGATGCCTGCCACAAGGTCATACCCGTCCTGCGTACACCGGTTGCCAGTGCGCCAGAACAGATTGCCGCCTGCCATCTCTATGATAGCAAGATCACCGGTCGCACCGGCATTCCTGCCCCCTCAGATTTAGGTCGCAGCTATGAGATGCAGGCAGAAAGGAACGTCGTCAGATGAATTCCACCAACAAACCCATTCTCGAAGCGGAACACATCTATAAAGAGTTTCCCATTCACTCGATGAATCCCTTCACACCGTCGGTCTCAGTCAAGGCCGTAGAGGACGCCTCAATCGCACTCTATCCGGGACGAGCCACCGCGCTGGTAGGTGAGAGCGGTAGCGGCAAAACCACGGTCGCGCGTATGCTGGCCCGCATCTATGATCCAACGGCTGGTACCATGCGTTTCCGCGATGAAGAAGTCAAGTACAAAGGCCGCCGGGCCGCATCATCGCTGCGCGCCTATCGCCGTCACATCCAGATGGTCTTCCAGGATCCATTTTCGTCGCTGAACCCGGTTCACAATGTCCGCTATCACCTCAGCCGTCCACTGCGAGTACACGGACACGCCAAAACAGAGCAGGAAGTTACCGAACAGGTCCTGAGCTTGCTCAGAAGGGTCAGCCTGAGTCCCGCCGAGCAATTCATCGAGAAATTTCCGCACCAGCTCAGTGGTGGTCAACGCCAGCGCGTCGCCATCGCCCGCGCCCTCGCCGCGCGTCCAGAGGTCGTACTGGCCGACGAGCCAGTCTCGATGCTCGACGTCTCGATCCGGTTGGACATCCTGAATCTACTGACCCGCCTCAAAGACGAAGAGCAGCTCGCCTTCCTGTTCATCACCCATGATATCGCCAGTGCCCGCTACTTCGCCGAAGACACCCTGGTCATGTACGCAGGCCAGATGGTGGAGGGTGGTCCCAGCGATGAGGTCATTCAGACACCCAAGCATCCCTATACCCAGCTCTTGCTCTCAGTCGCCCCTGATCCTGATCGTGTCCAGCAAGTGATCGATCATGGGAACACAGCTGTCCCCACACGGGGAGAGATCCCAAGCCTGATCAAGCCACCAACTGGTTGCCGCTTCCATCCACGCTGTCCACACGCCATGCCGATCTGTAGTGAGCAGAAACCCGCCCGTACAGAGGTCTCACCGGGACACTGGACCCACTGCTTCCTTTATGATCAACCAGGCGAAAATTCACAACAACAGCAACGGACTCCTATTATCAGTGCTGAAACCATCCAGCGAGCGAAATAAGAAAAAGAGACCACCATGAATAAAGAGCAGCAGACACACATACTCAGTAGCACGGACGCCGCGCTGGCGACCAGCTTCCCCAAAGATTTTCTCTGGGGAGCCGCTACATCCGCGTACCAGATCGAAGGGGCGGCCGCAGAAGACGGTCGAGGCCCCTCCATCTGGGATCGCTTCGCCGCCACCCCTGGTAAAACCTACCAGGGCGAGACCGGCGAGATCGCGACTGACCACTATCATCGGATGGAGCAAGATGTCGCCTTAATGGCTGAACTGGGCCTGCGCGCCTACCGCTTCTCTATCTCCTGGTCCCGCGTCCTACCAACCGGCACAGGCGCAGTAAATCAGGCGGGACTGGATTTCTATTCCCGCCTGGTCGATTGCCTGCTCAAACACAATATACAGCCCTTAGCCACCCTCTATCACTGGGATCTACCCACGGCCCTGCAAGATCAAGGTGGCTGGGAGAACCGCGCCACGGCCGAGGCTTTCGCAGATTACGCTGAACTGATGACCAGACACCTGGGTGACCGCATCGATAACTGGATTACCCATAACGAGCCCTGGTGCGCAACCTATCTGGGCCATGGCAATGGCGTCCATGCACCGGGCATCAAGAATATTTCGGTGGTCGGCATCGTAGCCCATCATTTGCTGCTCTCACACGGACTGGCCATGCCGCGTATGCGCGCGCAACTCAAGCCCGGTGCCAGAATCGGTATCGCGCCAAATCTCTTTCCAGTCTATAGCACCGAAACTTCTCCGGCCGTACTGGAACGCGTCGAGCGCGAACTGGACTTCAGAAATCGCTGGTTCCTGGATCCAGTCTTCAAAGGTCACTATCCCGAGCACCTGTTCAAACACCTCGGCTGTCAGGAGCCAGACATCCAGCCCGGGGACATGGAACTGATTAGCGCCCCCATTGATTTCCTCGGCATGAACTACTATAATCCGCTCCGCCTGCAAAGCGAGCAGCAAGCAGGAGGAGAGACCACCTTCGAAGTCCTGAATGCCGCCCCCGGGATCGCAACCACTGAAATGGGCTGGGAAGTCTATCCTCAAGGACTGATGGATCTGCTCGCCTGGTTGCAGCAGAGCTATGAGATTCCCGAACTGATCATCACCGAAAACGGATCAGCCTATGTTGATCAACTCACCAGCATCGACGGTGAAGAACGCATTGTTGATGAGCAGCGGCTCCAGTATTTCCGTGGCCATATCACAGCTATCAGTAGCGCCCTCGCCCAGAAAAAGACGCCACCGATCACCGCCTATTTTGCCTGGTCCCTGATGGACAACTACGAATGGGCCGAAGGGTATAGTAAGCGCTTTGGGATCATCTATGTGGATTTCGCTACGCAGAAGCGTGTCATCAAAGACAGTGGTCGCTGGTATGCAGCCTTCCTGGCCGCGCGCTAGCTCATGCCAGCCTGGGGGCGCTGACGCCCCCAATCATTAAATAAATTATACTGTGCGAAATAGGCGCTGCGGCGCCTATTTCGCACAGTATAATTTAGTAAGCAGGTCCCATCCTATTATAATTCAGTAAGCAGGTTCCATCCCATTTTATTCAGGGGTGCCAGCCTCTTTTATTCAGCAGGTCCCATCCCATTTTATTCAGGGGTGCCAACCTCTTTTATTCAGCAGGTCCCATCCCATTTTATTCAGGGGTGCCAACCTCTTTTATTCAGCAGGTCCCATCCCATTTTATTCAGGGGTGCCAACCTCTTTTATTCAGCAGGTCCCATCCCATTTTATTCAGGGGTGCCAACCTCTTTTATTCAGCAGGTCCCATCCCATTTTATTCAGGGGTGCCAGCAAGGTGCCGCAGCACCTTGCTGGCACCCCTGAATAAAATAGGCAAGTCCCCGTCAGGGGACGAGTGTGGCCGCGAGGAGGCGCAAGGCAGGCGCAAACACCACGCACAAACGAATTCTATAAACACGCTATAAAGAAAAAAGCATCAATACTCAAGATTCAGTCAAAAGCCACATAAAGATCCTAAAAATCCCGTCAAAATTTACCACTGGGGGGTTTTACTTGTCCTATCTAGCTGTGCTACACTATGTAAGCATACATTGTTTCGACTACGTATATTGTTGTAGGACTACCGAATGTGGTAAAGGTAATCCGAGCGTTGTAGGAACATGAAGAATTTCCCCTTTCAAAGGACGATTAAATAGTATGGCACAGGAATCTGTGACACAAAACACGCAAACCATTATGGATGGCCACGAGGACGAACATGTATCAAGTAAAAACATGCTCGGCCCTCTGCTCTGTTGGGCAGTTGTCTTTGCTGACATCGGAACCTCTGTGTATTACACCCCGGGCATTCTGTATCAGACAGTCCAGGGACTAGCGGGCTTTTTCGTGTTTCTGACAATGTCAGTTTTTATCTTGCTCGCATTAAAATACGCGGAAGTCACGCACCGCTTTCCCCAGGGTGGAGGTGTCGTCACCGTAGCGGCTCAGGCCATCAATCCCTGGTTTGGTGCGATTGGCGGCATGTTTATTCTGGTAGACTACTTTCTCACCGCGGCGATCAGTAGCTTATCGGGTATTTTGTACTTGAGCGTGGTCTTTCCTGCCATTGGCGGCATGCCCCTCGCTCTGTTTATTACCGTTGGCGTACTGATATTACTGGGTGTTCTAAACTGGGTTGGCATTAGTGAGAGCGCCAAGGTGAGTCTGGTTGGTGCCGTCGTTGCTTTTTTCAGCAATATCGCCATCCTGGTAACAGTTTTTACCCATATGTCACTCGGTCAGATCTTTGAGCTCATTCCAGAGATGTTTAAGAGCCATACCCTGACCCCTCTCTCATTTCTAGCCGGCTTCGCAGGCTCGTTCCTGGCATTCTCGGGTCTGGAGAGTATCTCGCAGCTATCGCCGGTGATGAAGCAGCCCCATAAAAAAGTGGCCGGCATCGCCCTGACACTGGTGGTCCTGACGATTGGTCTGACCAGTCCCATGCTGACCATATTCTCGACCCTCTTACTGCCAGATGCCGCGAGAAGTGAGGTACAATCCGCGCAAATTATTTCGCTACTGGCTGGCCACTGGGGCGGACAAATCCTGCAGACAGAGGTAGCCATTAGTGCCAGCGCCTTGCTGATCTTTGCCAGTAACACTGCCATCATTGGTGCCTATCACGTCTTTATCGCGCTATCACGCATGGAGTTTTTACCGAGCGTCATTCTACAGCGCAACAAGATGCGTGGCACACCACACATTTCAATCGCCCTGGCAACGGGTATTCCGATTATCATTCTCTTCCTGGTCTGGGGACAGATTAACATTCTCGGTGAAATGTATGCCTTTGGCTTGCTGGGTGCCTTCGCCCTGACCTGTCTGGGACTGGACATCGTACGTGGTCGCGAACTCAGACGTGCGCGCAGCCAGAAAAGAACGGCCAGGATCGTGGCCGCGCTACCGGCCGAGGAGCATAAAGCGACCGAAGTCCATGACCTGATGAAGTCAAATGTCCAGCCAGCCGTCACGACCGAACATGGGAATATTGGTGGGCAGGTCAGTGAGGTCGATGAGGCCGGCACCCTGTGGTTCAAAATCAACTTTGGATTGGGTATTCTTACGACGGTCCTGGTTGTGGTTGCCTGGGGCACAAACCTGATTACCAAACCGCTCGCCACCGCCTTCGGTCTTGGCGTAACCGCGATCGGTATGAGTATCGCCTACTACAATCACACTCGTCATCAGAAAGAGGGCAAAGTACCGGTACCAGTTGTGGTCACGCACATACGCGACACCTATCCCGATACCACTCTGGCCGTGCTGACCGCCGGCAACCCGCATAACGGAGCAGTAATCCGCGCGGCGATCAACAACGCAGACGAACATACGCCTATCATCTTCCTCTACCTGGCCGGCAAGCGACCACGGCAAGTCGCGCCACGAATGATGGAGATTATCGACCCCTACCTGGACGACCAGGATGCCAAGGACACATTTAGTAAGGCCGAGGCCCTGGCCATCAAAGCTAAAGTGCCTAACCGCACCTATGTCTATCTCCAGGAAGAGCCCGAACTGGCCACCCAGATCTGGCAATCGATCCATCCACGCGACACCCTGGTTGCTATCGAAGACGACGCTCAATTCAAAGATATCAATCCAGACCGCGTACGCTACGAACTCACCCCCGAAGGGAAGGTTGCCCACCTGCTGAAACGCTGGTAAAAGGGTAACACACAATAACAAGAGAGCAGCGCTACGGCTATGATGCCGAGGCGCTGCTCTCTTGTTTGTTGGAAGGATTAATCCTCGGTGGTGAAACGATAGCCGACCCCGGAGACGGTCAGGATGAAGCGAGGATGGGTAGGATCAGGCTCGATCTTGCGGCGCAACTGGCCAACGTAGACATGGAGGTAATGGGCCTCGGTGCCGTAGCCGGTTCCCCAGACCTGGGTCAGGAGCATCTGACGCGTCATGATCTTGCCCCGGTTCTTGATCAGAGCCTTGAGCAGGTCGTATTCAGTTGGTGTGAGCTTGATCTCTTTGTCATCAACCTGGACGTTACGGCGGGCAAAATCAACTTTGAGCGGTCCGGCAGTGAAGATAGGTTCGGTACCCGATTGGATCTGGGCGGTATGGCGCAGGGCCACGCGCACACGGGCCAGTACTTCATCCATGCCAAAGGGCTTAGACACATAGTCATCGGCGCCCAGATCAAGGGCCAGGACCTTATCACGCTCGGTATCTTTCACAGAAAGGACAATGATCGGCAGGTTGGATTGCTCGCGTACTTTACGGCAGACATCCAGTCCACTCATGCCCGGCAGGCCAAGGTCCAGCAGCATCAAGTCAGGACGATGCTGGCTCACCTCTTCAAGCGCGGCCTCCCCGGTATCGGCGGTAAAGACATCATAGCCGTGGGCCGACAGACTCCGCTGCAAGGCCCGCAATATTTCAATCTCGTCATCAACTATAAGAATACGAGCACCACTCTTACTCATGACTCTGTCCTTCTTCTTCTTCTTCTTTATTCTCTAGCGGCAAGGTAAAACGGAAAATAGCGCCACCCTCAGGGCGATTCTCAGCCCAGATACGACCACCATGCGCCTCAATCAAGCCGCGACAGACCGCCAGGCCCAGACCAGTCCCCATAATACTGGTCGCCCGACGCTGCGCCCCCGAAACACGATAAAACTTATCAAAGATACGCTCCAGATCGTCCGGAGGAATTCCGGGTCCGTGGTCGGCGATACTGACCTGGACCATATCCGCGACGACCTCAACCGTAATATCCAGAGGAGAATCTGGCGGCGTATAGCGTATAGCATTCTCCAGGAGATTGGTAATCACCTGATCGATCTGCAAATAATCTAAGAGCACCGGTGGCAGGTCCTCGGGTATGTGTGTATGCACCTCACGATCCTGTAGGACGGCCCGCATATGGCCTAGCACATCATGGAGCAACTCATCCAGCGGATACCATTCTTTCTCGGCCTGTAGTGCCCCACCCTCGATACGTGACATATCCAGGATATTACCAACCAGGCGATTCAAGCGATCAGCCTCCTTCTCAATAGCCAGCGCGAAGCTACGTCTGGCCTCCTCATCCCATTCTACATCCTGCTGTAGCAAGCTACTGGCCGCCGCCTTGATCGAGGACAGAGGGGTACGTAGATCATGGGAGACCGAGGAGAGCAGGGCTGAACGCAGCGCATCCGTACGTCTGAGTAGTTCAATCTGCAACGCCTCCTGATGCAGACGGGCCCGCTCAATCATCGCCGTCGCCTGATCCATAAAGGTCCAGAAGAATGCCGCCTGATGATTGAGATCCCGGTGCGGGTCGAGTAGCGCACGCTCAACGGGAAAACGCCGCAGACCATTGTTCAGCAAGAGCCGCGCCACACCTACGACACGCGGTCCCTGGTGGAGAGGTACCAGGCGCACATAATTCTGCCTGGTCGGAGTCACACTCAGGATACGGCGGAAGCGGAACGGCAATTCTTTGGCCTCATCGACATAAAAATCAAAGATACGCCCCTCCCGCATCACTGACTCCGCCGTACGCATCTCGTCCGGCGACAGTTGCATATGCACCACATCCTGGCGCGCGTCCGATTGCAGGGTCAGCTTACCATGCACATCCGGCAACAGGATCGCGCAATCGGTCACGCCAGCCGTGGCGAAATTATTGACGATCGCATGCGACACAATATCCAGTTGCAGATCCAGATCATTCTCATTGGTCGTCGCGTTGACCAGTTCATACAGTGCCCGCGTCTCTTTCTCACGGAGCAACGCCTGTTCGGCCCGTTGACGCAACGCAGAGGCAAGCTCGCCCGTAATAATCGCAGTAACTAAAAATATGAAGAGCGCCAACCACTCTTCCGACTTATTAATCGTAAAGGTATAGAATGGTGGCACCAGAAAATAATCAAAGCTCATAAAGGCGACCAACGAAGCAATCACGGCCGCATAAAGCCCGCGCATCGTGGCCAACCCTAACACGACCAGCAGGTACAGAAACGAAATGTTAGGGATAGACGGATAGAGGCCGGCCAGATAAATGATCGCAGTCACCAGCATCGGTAGCAAAAAAGCCAGAACGGCATCAATCACAAAACGCTGGCGGCGCTGCTCCTCGGTAACGCCAAGGAACAGCAAGTGCTGAATTTTTTCCATTACACTCTTCGGGTCCTTTAGAGAACACTAGATAGTTCAAGAAGACACATTTGATATTTCCTCATGAGGATATCACACAAGATAGAGAAAAAAAAGGAGAGCACTTTTTATGCTCAGTCGCTTGACCAGGCACCGCTATCAACAACACTATACACGACACATGCAACAGAAATGCATACTCCTGCTCCTGTGTCTGGGATTACTGGCGGCATGCGCACCAGGACATTCAGGGGAGCAGGTGGTCGCATTTATACGCGATGGCAAGCTCTGGACTATTGATGCCAACGGCAATAATGCCTTCGCGATAGTCGCGCAGAGCCAGCCTGTGGTTGGCTACGCCTGGTCACCAACGCATCAGATTCTGGCCTTCCGCATGCTAGATCCGGACTACAACAAAACAGCAGAGGCCAAAACACTGGTCAGTCAGAACGACGCCCCCGTTATCCCGGACGCCCCCAGCACCCTCAACACCATCGGAGTCGACGGAGGCTCCCCGATCACCATCGCCTTCTCCAGTCCCGAAGTCAGCTACAACGATCCATTCTGGAGCAGCAACGGCAGCCGTTTAATGTATCGGCAGGCCCCAAAGAATTTCGCCGCCAACCCATCAAATGTCCAGTGGTGGATCGCCCAGAACGACCAGCCTGGAGGGATCGCCGCCAAAGCGTTCGCCCCCACCTTCTCTATCCCCTCTATTTCAGATGCCCCCCAAAATTACATGATCCTGGGCAATAATAGCAATGAAGTCTTTACTACCAACATAACCGCTGGCGACAAAACAAACAAAGGTCAATTTCTGGCAGGACATCCCCTACCCGCTACATTAGAGCGCCTGCTCTGGCGGCCAGCACACCGAAATCAAAGCTTTCTCTACGCCAGCGAAAAACAGACACAGGAGAGCGAAGCAAAAAACCAGCTCAACGTCCAATTGATCTGGCAGACCCTTGAAGGTCCAGCTACACCGATCGCCACCTGCACCTGCACCCAGTTCGCCTGGTCGCCGGACGGCAACACGATCCTCTACAATAGTGGCAACCAGTACACCCTCTATAATGTCCAGAATAGTAGCCACTTCACCATCAACGCAGAGGATGGCGCAGTACCATCCTGGTCGCCGGACAGCAAATTTCTGCTCCTCGACGGCAGCCATCAGCTCTCGCTCGTCAACATAGCCAGCAAAACACACACACAGCTACTCAGCGCAGGCAACAGCAGCCCTGATAAGGCGCAGCAGGCGGCATTGGGCAAGACCAACACCCTGCTCCAACCCGTTGGCAACAGCCCCTGGTCCAGTGATAGCCAGCGCTTTATCTTCCTGAGCCATGGCCGGCTCAACTGGCAAAACCAGACCCTGTCCGACGACAAAGGCCTCTACGTTGTCAGCATCAACGCGCAAGGAGAGATCCAAGGCAAACCCGGCTTGATCACCAGTGGCCAGATCACCCAGCCCGGTTGGACCCACCAGGATCCCAACACATCATTTTTATACTGACGTGAATATGTTGGGTCGGACGCTTGCCTTGACCCGGCAGGAAGCGCGATGATATGATCAGATTTTGCGACTAAGGGGAGGAATAGAGCATGTCTGACTATCTTGATCTATATGACTATCGCGGCCGCGTGATGGTCCTCTATCAGGAGCGCAACCGGGCATTGAGCGCCGGTGAGGATGCGGAGGCAATCCTGCAACGCTTTCGCGCGGGAAAAGATGCGCTCTTCGCGCAGCATCCGCAGTCCGCGCTGGATGCAGAGCAGCGCCGTCAGTTCCAGGGTCTGCGCTACTTTCCTTATAATCCAACCCTGCGCCTGACGGCTCCGATTGATACGGATGTCGAGCCGGTCCAGCAACAGATAGCGATGAACGGGCACGAAAACATGAGCATGACCACCATCGGCAACATCCATTTCAGCGTCGATGGTACGGATGTAAAGCTCTCAATCTACTGGCTCGATATCTACGGCGGTGGATTGTTTCTGCCATTCCGCGACACCACCTGTCCCGCGGAGAGCTATGGCGGTGGGCGCTACCTCTTCGATACCATCAAGGGCAGCGATACGCAACTGGATAGAGAGAAGCAGCAGATCACGCTCGATTTTAACTATGCCTACAATCCATCCTGCGCCTATAATAGCCGCTGGGTCTGTCCGCTAGCGCCACTTGAGAATCGGCTCCCCGTAGCGATCCGGGCCGGCGAACTGGCCTACACTCAGCATGATATGATACCTGAAGATACTGATACGTCTAAATAATAGAAAGAGCGGAAAACAGCTATGGGTGTAAATATTCAGAGATTTGCTGAGGATGATTTTTGTTATTTGAGTACCGTCGGCCGTCAATCGGGTAGAGTACATACGATAGAGATTTGGTTTGCGGCACAGGATGAGACACTCTACCTGCTCTCCGGTGGTCGGGATAAATCTGATTGGGTCAAGAATATTCAGCAGCAGTCAGAGGTACAGATCAAGCTGGGAGATGAGCATTATCAGGGGGAGGCCCATATTATCGAGGCAGACAGTGCTGAGGATACGCTAGCACGCCAGCTCGTGGCAGATAAATATGTACCACGCAGCAGCGACGACCTCACAGAATGGTCACGCGACTCATTGCCCATTGCTATTGTGATACGAAATAGGATACAGTAAGAACCAGAGGGTTGCGCACATGGTCCAGGATACCATGGGTACAGGCGCAAACAACGGAAGATTGGAGCATACAATGGACAAGAAAAACACCAAATTACACCTTGTCAGCAATAACGATGAGCCCGAAGAGGACGATTTCGATGAGATGAACGAATATAGCGAAATGGAACTGCTTGAGCAGCTGGAATCGTTGCGCGAAGACATGGAAGACCTCAAGGTGACCACACTCGCCGAGGTAATTGAACGCATCAGTGAACTCCATCGCCAGCTCGACAAGTAACGCAACAAGAAATACGAGTCGTAGCGGCAGGGCTTGTCCCTGCTCCAGTCGGCGTACGACCATGCATCAACAATACGCCGCACGCGCCTGAAGTTGCTCGCCTGCACACAAATATTTGCTTGAAGGGCATTTCTTACGTGTACTGGTCGCAGGTGCAAGACCTGCCGCTACAACTCTTATTTCTCGTGGCTGCGCACGTCCCTTTACGTGCGCAGCCGCAAGGGCGTGCCGTTACTAGCCTCCAAGATAGGCCTGGCGGACCAGGTCGTTGGTGAGGAGGTTTTTGGCGGTGTCGCTGAGCACGATTTTTCCGGTCTGGAGGACATAGCCACGGTCGGCGAGGTTGAGGGCCATCGAGGCGTTTTGCTCAACCAGGAAGATGGTCATGCCTTCATCACGAATACGCAGGATGGTGTCGAAAACGGTTTCGACGAGCTTGGGTGAGAGTCCCATGGAGGGCTCATCCATGCAGATCATTTTTGGACGCGACATCATGGCGCGGGCCATGGCAAGCATCTGCTGCTCACCACCGGACATGGTACCGGCAACCTGCTTGAGACGCTCCTGCAAGCGTGGAAAGATCTGGCAGACATGGTCCATGTCATGGGTGATCTCCTGTTTATTGGAGCGGCTATAGGCCCCCATTTCCAGGTTCTCACGCACCGTCATACGTCCAAAGATGCGGCGCGCCTCAGGGACGAGCGCCAGTCCTGATTTGACAATATCACCGGTCATTTTGCGCTCAATCGCTTCGTCATTAAAGTTCACGGAACCACTGGTCGCGCGCACAAGGCCGAAGATTGTCTTCATGGTCGTTGTCTTACCAGCCGCATTTGCACCTAGCAGGCAGACAATCTCTCCCCTCTCAACCTCAAGTGATATATTCTGCAACACATGGCTCGGACCATAGTATGTGTTGACATCGGTGAGTCGTAACATCTTAGACCTCTTGATTTACTTTGTATGTAGTATGGTAGACGTTCCTTTAGACCTCATCTAAACTGCATCATCGTCCGACTCGTCTGTGTCGTCCGCCTTTGTCTCTGATTGCCGGCCCAGATAAGCAGCGATGACACGTTCGTCATAGCGAACCTCATCGGGCAGGCCATCGGCGATCTTCTGGCCATAGTCCAGGACCGCGATATGATCAGACATGCCCATGGTAACCGCCAGTTTATGCTCAATCAAGAGGATCGTGAGACCGAGTTCGTCGCGCAAACGGCGAATATATTTGACGGCCTCCAGGGTTTCGGCCTCGTTCATACCGGCCGTTGGCTCGTCCAACAGGAGCAATTTAGGGTCGGCGGCCAGGGCGCGCGCGATCTCGACACGGCGACGATCAGCATATGAGAGATTCATCACATACTCATCCTGTCGCGCCACCAGGCCGGTGCCAAAGAAGCCCAGCAGCTCGATCGCCCGCTCACGCGCCATACGCTCCTCCTGCACCACCCGTGGCGTACGGAAAAGCGATCCCAACACCGTCGCCTTCAAACGCGTATGCTGGCCCACCAGCACATTTTCCAGCACCGTCATGTTGTTGAAAAGACGGATATTCTGGAAGGTACGCGTAATCCCCTGCAACACAATCTTGTCCGGCGAAAGACCAACCATCGAACGGCCAGCCATCAGGACCTCACCGGATGAGGGCTCATAGATACCCGTGATTAGATTAAAGACCGTCGTCTTGCCCGCCCCATTCGGACCAATTACACTCACAATCTCACGGGGCCGCACAATCAGGTCCACTTTAGAGACCGCGGTCAACCCACCAAAGGTTTTGGTAACGTTACGCAATTCAAGCAAGGCATCCGTCTGACTGGCAACGACGGTTGGGGTCTGAGTATTTACTTTTACCTCTTCAGAACTCATCTTTCATAACCTCCTTCGTGGAAACTACTCCACACGCATCTCAGCTTCAAACTCAGGCGTCCCGGGAGGTTGATCCAACGCGGAAGGCTCGGCCTCTTCATCCTCGTTTTTGGTATGATGCAATTCACGGCGGCGGCGCGCACTCGGAATCAAGCCTTCAGGCCGGAAGATCATAATCACGATCAGGATGATACCAAAGAGCAGGTTACGCACATTGGAGAACGTGAAGTTGTGAATCAACTGTGGCAGGAAGTGCAGGAAGTTAGTAGGATCACTGGCATACGTATCTAACTGGTTCAAGATCAGCAGGTTGATGGCATACACCACGACCGCACCGACCAGCACACCTGGAATACTACCCAGACCACCGATAACCACCATGGCCAGATAGATAATCGAGTCCGTCGAATTGAAGTCGCCAGGCGCGACCGTTCCCAGTTTAGCGGCGTGATAGACACCGGCAATACCCGCGAAGAACGCACCGGCCGCAAAGGCAAACAGTTTGGTATTGACCAGATTGATACCAGACGACGAAGCCGCAATCTCATCCTCACGAATCGCGATCCAGGCACGACCCATACGGGAATCGCGCAGGCGTACGTTGGCGAAGATACAGGCACCGATCAAGATCAAGATCAGATAGTAGTATGGGGTCGGACTGGTGATCCAGTTGACACAGAAGGAGCCGATACAGGGTGTGGCAGGTGGATAGACGCCGGCAATACCATCGGTACCGTTCGTGTATTTATCCATCTGCGTAAAGACAATCGGGATAATTTCTCCAAAGCCTAGCGTCACAATCGCCAGGTAGTCACCACGTAGCCGCAATGTCGGTGCACCCAGCAGGACTCCCCAGAGTGCCGTAAGCAGGGCCGCGATAATGATCATCGGCCAGAAGAACCAGGAAAACAGCTCTGGCCGGGCAATGATACCGGTCAACTTATAGAACTGGGGTGAGCCCACCATCGACCACGCATAGGTGCCGATGACAAAGAACGCCACATAGCCCAGGTCCAGCAGGCCCGCGAAACCCACGACGATATTCAGACCCAGGGCCAGAATCACATAAAAGCCCAGGTCGCCATAACTGGTAATGCGACCCTTAGTGCCCGAGCCAAACAGGATCGGATCCAGAACTGGATACAGGATCACAAAGGCCATTAAGAGTATGAGATAGACGCGGGCCGCGCCACGGCTCTGCAACGGTTTATCGTTCGGCACCACATCACGTGCCTCTTCTTTAGCACGGCCGGCCGACAGACTCTGCAACTGCTGCTCGCGACTCACCTTACGCGCATTTGCACGCCAACCCTGACGTCCACGCTGCTTCTCCTCGACTTGAGCGACCTCCACGCCGGCATCCGGCTTCACTGCATAGCGCAGCGCCAACTGACCACCCAGGCGACCCAGGAAATAACCGGCCAGCGGCAGCAGAATGGTGCGAGCCACCACCCAGATCATAAGCAAAGGAGCTAACTGATCGGTCGCGTAAAAGATCAGGTCCGCCACCAGCGTAATCACCGCAAAAATGATGCCAAACCAGAGTCCAGCCTGCTGGGCCAGACGCAGGCGCGCCCCACTCTCCTTATCATCAATCACATGCAGACTATCCAGAGGAGCGGGCGGTGTATAGTGCATCGACTTACGAACCTGGTTACGCACAAACATATAGAGCGCCCAGATCACCACAGCCAGACCAATACTGATCAAGAGATTCGCGGTCGTGGCCAATAATATCAGAGGCACAACAGCCGCAAACACAACATCTAACCAGACCTCCAGTATACTACGGCGACCACTATCCGCCGCAACCAGATAGCCGGCCAGCGCAATCACCGATCCATAGAGTAAGAGCAGGAACAGCGACTGAAAGATCAAGGACGACGGATCATGGTCCAGATAAGAAATGTCCGGATACAACATACCGAGCAGCACATTATTCACCATCTGCTCGCCCACCCAGACATAGGTAAATACCAGAATTGGCACAAGCAGGGCCACCAGCCACTTTAACAAGAGCTTGCGCGTCTCAGTTCCTGGGAGCAAAGTACGGGGGATTTCTGATACAGCCACGTTTAATCACCTCGCTTTGACGCTTGATTTATTATAGAGTGCGACACTACACTTTCTCAGGTGTATTTTGTCCAAACAGGCCAGAAGGACGGAAGACGAGGATCAAAATTAAGATCGCAAAAATCACGGCCTTGTTCCAGGCATTACCACCATGGGGTAGGATCGTATCAGGAATCAAGGTCACCAGCGAATAAATCAAGCCGATGATCAAGCCACCAAACATCGCGCCCACCAGATTTCCAATACCACCCAGGACCGCAGCGGTAAATGCGATCAAGCCTTGCTCAAAGCCAAGATAGAAATAGGTATTGGGGAACTTGAGACTGTAGATGAAGGCCGCAGCCCCGGCCAGACCAGCACCGATGAAGAACGTGATACCAATAACCAGATTCACATTGACGCCCATCAGGGCCGCCGCATCACGATCCTGTGCCACCGCACGCATCGCACGTCCAATGCGCGTCCGTGTCACCAGCAGTTGTAAGCCAATCATCAAGACAATCGCCACCACCAGCACAAAAATGTTAATCACATCAACATTCAAAGGACCAAGCGCCACGCTACCAATTGGCAACGAAACAAAAGAAACATTGGTGTTACCAAACCACAACTTACCAACGTCCTGCAAAACCAGCGAAACACCAATGGCTGAGATCAATGGAGCCAGGCGGGGAGCGTTACGCAGCGGACGATAGGCAACACGTTCAATCAGCACACCCAGTACAGCACAAAAGAGAAATGAGCCAATACAGGCCAGAGCAAGCTCACTGACCAGCACCCAACTCATCGTGTCAGGAGGATTAGCCGCCGTCACGCCCAGCGCGCTCAGAATAGCAATCGTAACAAAGGTACCAAGCGTAAAAATATCGCCATGAGCAAAATTAATCAGCTCGATAATACCATAGACCATCGTGTATCCCAGCGCAATCAGGGCATAAATAGCACCTGTGGCCAGGCCAACGATCAACAGGTTTAAGAAAGTAGCCATAAAGCTGGTTACTCCTTATCTTCGCGAGTCAATGGACTACAAGGACAATGAAAAGGGGGAAAGAGAAAAAGAAAAGCCTGGAAAGGCATCAGACGGAAAAAAAGAATTCATCCCGCTAATGCCCTTCCAGTGCAACTTATTTCAAGCTACTGGTATCAACCTGTTCAAGGAACTTCCAGCCATCGCCGCTACCCAGATCACCAATGGTGTACAGGGAAACGAAGTGGTTGGAGGTATCGCCGTTCTGATCGAAGCTATGATGGCCGGTAACACCATCATACTGGATCGCCTGAACAGCATCAATGACAGCCTGACGGAACTTGGAAGCCGCGGCATCATCACCGGAATCCTTTGGAGCGACAGCCTTTTTGTCAGTTACAGCTGTTTTGATCGCCTGCAACAAGATCTTGGCATCATCATAACCACCGGCACTATACGCACCGATCTTATCAGCGCCATACTCCTTGGTATAAGTATCAAAAAAGGTTTTGGAAGCAGGAGACTGACTAGGATCAATACCAGGGATAGATGAGAAAACTGGTCCGCCGCCCAGAGGCTTGACAGCCTTGGCCAGGGCCGAAGTTTTAGCACCATCACCAGCCAGGAAAGGCGTATTGGCCAGGCCTGAGACGCTCTTCATCTGCTGACGAATGGTGATACCACCAGTCGAGTCATTACCACCGAAGAAGATCACATCAGGTTTCTTACCAGCGATCTCAGTCAGAATATTCTCGTATGAGTTCGTCTGTTTGATACTGGCATTACCAACAACCTTGCCACCAAGTTTCTCCCAATAAGTGGTAAAGTTTTTGGCCAGACCAACACCATAGGCCTCGGTATCATTGATCACATAGGCGGTTTTATACCCCTTGGTCTTGTACCCATATGATGCCAGAGCCGCACCCTGATACTGGTCAATCGTCGCGGTACGGAAATAGGTTACTTTTCCGCTTGGGCGCAACTGCTTTACCTTGCTATTCGCGCCACCGCACTCGAAGTCAGGGGTCTCTTTGGTCAGACAGTCATTGGTATTTGAAGGACTGATAAGAGCAATACCCGCCTGATTGGTGGTTGGCATCTCAGCCAGAGCCACGCTACTATTGATCGGGCCCACGATACCAGCAACCTGAGCATCACCAATCAGATCGGTGACATTCTTCTGTCCCACTGTCTGATCATGGGTACCACTGGCACCAACATCATCTTTGTTCACGGCCACAAACTTATAACCAGGCAATAAATTGGAGTCATTAGCCTCTTTAATGGCCAGGTTCGCGCCATTTTGAGCCGGTAAACCGGTTGAAGCATCACCGGAAGTCGTGGGGAGTTCAGTCCCAATTTTAATAGTAATGGTCTCTTTCGTACCGGTATTACCTGTACCGGGATTTGAGGGAGCCGGAGTACCAGCACCACACGCGGCCAGGATGCTGAGAATGAGTGTGAAGCCTACCATTGAGGCTAAAATACGAGACGGACTTCGTCGCATAATGTAGTCAGCCTGCCTTTCACTGAGTGTCCACCGTTTTACCGTGAAACACCTTCCACCTTCAAATAGCTAATAAAAAAACAATGCATAAGAGGGGTCACAGGTTGCTGTACTAATAGTAAGGACGTTATTACCCTACAAAAATAAATACGTCATGGAGAAAGCAAATCTCACCAGTCTTCCCGCCTGTTTTGAAAGCAAGCAGCCACAATTGTTAAAATTGTGTTGAAAAGAGCGATTACATCTCCGCCGTTTTTATTTTATAAGCAAGGGAAAGAGATTGAGGGGATTATAAGGGCAGTTATGCGGTCTGTCAAGAGAGGGTCGCGGCTACCGGTCTCACGCCTGCAGCGCGAGACTTGTGGAGATGCCGGGTGGAATGGGCGATCGCGGTCGCCCATTCCACCCGGCATCTCCACAATGAATAGGGGTATAATATATTACAAAGATGGACCGGCGTCAAAGAGCCGGTCCAGGCTGGGGTTAGTCGCGGAGGTAGGTGTCAAAGAATTGGTTGACGCGTTTTTCGTAGTCGGAGGTGGCGATAGAGTAGGATTGGGCGTGTCCGGCTCCGCTAACGACCCAGGATTGCTTGGGGGAGCCGGCAGCCTGATAGAGATTGTTCATACCGGCGAGCGGAGTCTGGCTATCGTTATCTCCGTTGACAAAGAAGAGCGCGGTGCGGCCGGCGAGTTTGTTGACAACGTCGATTGGGCGCGCCTGCGTAATGTCAACACCATAGACTTCTTCGACAAGCTGGCGGTCAGCGTCCCGGACCTGGTCGTTGGGAACATCGCCCGGCACACGCGTAGCATCCACAGGACAACTGTCGGCGACCAGCGCACTGATATCATTACTGCGGGCCGCGGCCAGCACGGAGGCTGTAGCCCCCATCGATAAACCGAGGACACCAATTTTACTATTAGTCGTATCTGGATAGGCGTGCAAGAAATCGATGGCCGCTAGAATATCGCTTGATTCCACCATACCTAGAGTAGACATGATGCCCTGGCTTAAACCATAACTTTGAAAATCAAAGAGGAGCACGGTATAGCCATGGTTATATAGGAAAGCGGAACGCTGCAACATATCGGCACGATCCCCAGGTGTGCCGTGGGTTAAAATAACGATCGGAGCCTGAGGGGCACGTACAGCCAGCCAGCCAGAGATCAAATTACCACGATCATTGTAAAAAGAAACATCAAAGGCCGGGATGACATGGATATCTCGGACCGGAGGAATAGGCGTGCTCTGGCCCGGACGTAGACCCTGGGTCAGTTGAAAAAGCTCTGACTTCTCCGATTGATTTAAAGTCGAAGCATTGTTCGTATCCTGCGTGTCCGACGAAATAAGCGGATCAGATTCTAGCGCCCAGGTATTCTGGCGCGCCACCTGTTGCAACGTGGCGGCGGCACCATTTACAGGAGACACATAGACGGCATGCAAACACCAGGAAACTGACAGCACAAACATCATGCTCAGAGCGAGTCCTAATCGCCACTTATAAAATTGCTGCATCTCAGATCTCCACCAAATAATCATTTATGCACAAATTGTGCGCGAAAGCGATCAAATGCTGCGGAAACCTGGCGCTGAGTTGCCTCCAGCGTTCCCCCATTATCAATTACCTCATCGACCAGAGGTCGTTGAACATTAGGGTCAGGTTGTGCCCGCAAACGTGCCTGTGCTTCAGATAGACTCAAATGATTACGCTGCATCAGACGTTGCAACTGTTGCTCGACAGGGCAAATAATCAGCCATTTGGCCTGACAAAAAGCTGCCGAGCCGCCCTCCAGCAACTTCACCGCATCCAGGACCACGATGCCATCCCGGCTGATCCTGGACAGTTCGGCCCGAATCACCGCATGGACCGCGGGATGCACGATCCGTTCCAGAGCCTTCAGAGCCTCAGGATCATTAAAGACAATCGTGCCCAACGCCTTACGGTCCACACTACCGTCCGCCGCCACGACTGCCTGGCCAAAGCGCTCGCCAACCTGTATCGCAATCGGCTGGCCCGGCTCATACAAACGATGTACCAGCGCGTCCGCATCAATATAGCGCTCACCCCCCAGTGCCAGCACCATCTGTCCCACCGATGTCTTGCCACAAGCAATATTACCAGTTATTCCAAGCACATATGCCATAAGAGAGAAACCTCATTTTACTCATATAGTAAACAGTATACGGCAGAGATAAAGCAGAAAATAATACGATATTCCCATGTCATTATAGCAGCACGGAATAGTTTAACATATCTTGGTGGCTTGAAAGGTTGCACATGTGTCTATCTCAAGCCAAAAGTCCTCATAGTTTTATTAGCGCAATAGCTGATGGTGTATACTTGCAAAGTGCATAGTAATTGTTGTTAATAGCTACAGGGTATTATAGAACAACAATAAAATTGGTCGTTTATTAGTACAGGTAAACTGGTATAATTACAAAGTTTGTGCCATTGGGTGGCACGCACATATAGATCTTTCTTATTATATATACTTCTTATTTTGCAAGAGAGATACAAGTACTACGGTAGTTTATTTTTTTGGTAAATGATTTTGGCTAGCCTGATGCCGCGCGCCTACGGCGCGCGCTGTTTTTATGTGAGCGGGGAAATTGAGCGGCGGTTGCGACCGCCGCTCAATTTCCCCGCTCACACAATAGGGTTGGAGAGGGTCGCGCCTTACAGGTAGAGGTTTTGAAAGCGGGGTCCAGTCCAGGGGCAATGTCCCTGAAAAACCTCTATCTGCAAGGGGCATCGCGCACAATAGGGTTGGGGGTGAATTGGATAGTTCTGATAGAGGATCAAAGAAGTACGAATGAGTAGTTTCGTTGCCAGTTCATATAAACACGGGTACAATGGATGCATATAACTGTCACTGACATATGCGTCTGGAACACGCAAGCCAGTCGATAGACCACGGAATCAAAACTGGAAGGAACAAAATGTATTCTGGAGAGTTGACAAAAACGCCACCACAGAGAGGACTGCCACGGCATATCGGCCTCATTATCGGCATGAATCAGTATCAGGACAGTACATTTCGTCCACTCCAAAGCGCCGAAAATGATGCCCGCGCCCTGGCCCAGTGGCTGGTAAATAATAAAGGGGGAAAATGGTCTCCCCCGGATGTGCAGCTCGTACAGGGTCAACATGCCACCAGGGAACTTATAGAATCACTGATCACACAAATATGTCTCCATAAAGCAGAGGAGGGTGACTCAATCCTGCTCTATTTCGCAGGCCACGCTTTTGTGGATGAACGCTCAGGTGAGGGATATCTGGCATTTACCAATTCCCGCTATCAAGATCCATCCACCTGTTTGAGTCTTCATTCTTTCTCCCAGCATGTTTTAACCCAAAGTCGAGCCGCACAGATTCTCTGTATCTTCGACTGCTTCCAAACAGGGCCAGTCTGGAGTATGCGCCGCACGTCCGCATATGATTCAAAGCCACTACTTGGCAATGCGGTACTGGGTCTTTTGCAGTCACTACCGAATCGGCTATTTATGTGCTCATGTCGCGGCAATGAGATTACAGGTGAGAGCAGTCCACAGGGCATTGGCCAGCTCATGCGTAGCATGATTATGGGATTATCTGGTCCGGCCGTTGATGAAGCCACGGGCACAGCTACCCTCTCGAAACTCCATGCCTATTTATTTGGCGTACTCGATGAGCAGCACCGCCCACAGCTCTTTGGGCAGCAGCAGACACCATTTATGATTCTTGGCGACCTGCCAGACGTAGGACCGCGCGGTGTAACCGGGGCATTTCCCCAGATGGGACAGACCAATACACTTACAAATCCAACTGGTCCTCAGACCAGCGGATCACTGTTAAAGAGAGGTCTGCCTTTTGGAGCCTCCGCATCAACGGCAACGGCGGTTCCACCACAGGCGCCCGCACCATCGACGTCGGGACACATAATGTCCTCGGCTCTGGATCCACACATCGACCAGCAGAACCAGCAGGTGGTAGCCCAGGCACAGCAATTATTCCAGGCCCAGAATTATGGGGAAGCCTTCAACCTGATTGAGCAGGTTCTGCAAGGCTCGCCCAACGACCTGCCCGCCCTGATCCTGAAAGGCCAGTTACTGGGCACAGCCGGTCGTTATGTTGAAGCCCAGCAGACCATTGAACATATCCTGCAACTGGAGCCAGATAACGCCATGGGCTGGAGCATGCAAGCCGTCGTGCTCAGTAACCAGGGACAGCATCAACAGGCCCTGAACGCCATCGAGCGCTCACTGGAACTGGATGCGCAGAATCCAGAAACCTATGTGATCAAGAACAACATCATGGGCAGCCTGGCCGTCGTCCAGACGCAGACAGGCGAACATACATCCAGCAAATTAAGAGCGGCCAGATCGGCCGGGCCAGCCATCAAGGGCAGTCAGGCCTTTATGCTCGGCCTCGCCCTGAGCATCCTGGGAACCGTCCTGGGATTCGTTGGTGTAGGTTTACTGGCCTTCATGGCCAGCATCCCTTATATTGGCCTCTTGCTCATCAGTATGGGTATCGCAGTTCTCTGCGTCAATGCTGCTCGCGGCTCATTCCGCTATGGCTTCATTATCCTGCTTGAGACCGCCATCTTCTCGATCCTGTTCGCAGCCATCCTGGGAGGACTCGGCATAGTTGGCCAGAGATTTGTCATCAGCCAGATCAACCTGCGCCCAAGCCTGTTTATGCCGGTCATCACACTAGGCATCTGGCTCGCAATCGCGGCCGGAGTCCCCTTTGTACTCGCCCTCATCGGCTTCCTCGGTGGCATCCCGGCCCGAATGAGAAACAAGAAACGCTCATAGCCAGACCAATAATAAAAAGGCTCTCCCTTACATATGGGAGAGCCTTTTTATTATTGGAGCCACAGACGGGGTATGGAATACCAGCCGAGCATGAGTCAAATGGGTATGGAACGCCAACGTTGCGACGTGAATTGGGTATGGAATGCCAGCGTGGCGTACGTGGAGTGGGCGTGAGATGCCAGCCGATCATACGTGGAGTGGGCGTGAGATGCCAGCCGATCATACGTGGAGTGGGCGCCACACGCAAGGCCGGCATGTAGCATGTTCAAAGGCGATACGTGAATGAAAGGCATACATGCCTGTGGCGCCTACACCACTCTTGTTTCTTCAGGCGTGATCGCTGCGGAAGGTTTTGGGTGGCGATCGTGTCCCCGAATCATAGTTCATGATCGCCACCCAAAACGGTTCCCCAGCACTTCGGCAACCTCCACCGTGATTGGTGTAGGCGCCACAGCACTGCGAGTCGTTCTGACCCGTTGGCCCACGTAAACTCAGCAGTGCGGCCTTGCGTGTGGCGCCCACTCCACGTACGCCACGCTGGCTGGTGGCGCCCACTCCACGTACGATTGGCAAGCTAAACATGTCGCGCCAGCCACATCACATATCGCTTGCATGAAACGAAACGCCCGCTGGGGGGCAAAGCTACTAGCTGGCCATGTCGGCGACTTGTTCCCATTCGGCGAGGAGCTCGTCGACGCGGGCTTTGGCCTGGTCGTAGTCAGCGGAGAGCTGCGTGAGCTTCTCGGCGTTGGCTTCCAGGGCGGCCTGGGAGAGTTCTTCTTCCAGGAATTTGACGCGGGCCTCGGCTTTTTCGACGTCGCGCTCGACATCTTCAAGGGTTCTGGCTTTGGTTTTGCCACCCTTCTTATTGTTGCCTTTGGTGGGTGCCACGGGTTTGGCGGGTGCGGCCGCCTTGGGAGCAGCTTTCCCCTGGCTTGCAGTTGTGATCGGCTGATGACGGGTACGGTATTCGGTGTAATTACCCTGATAAGCATTCAGCACGCCGTCCTCGATGGCCCAGACTTTGGTGGCCAGGCTGTCGATAAAGTAGCGGTCGTGCGAGACGAAGAGCAGGGTGCCATCGAAATCGCTGAGCACTTCCTCCAGGAACTGGCGCGAGCCAAGGTCCAGGTGGTTGGTGGGCTCGTCAAGCACCATCAGATTGGAGCCTTGCAGGGTCAGTTTGGCGAGCGCAACACGGCTGCGCTCACCACCACTGAGCATGCCGATCTGCTTAAAGACATCATCGCCAGAAAAGAGGAAGCGACCAAGAAAGCTACGTGCGCCCTCTTCACTCAGCACGCTGACCTGACGAATCTCGTCAACGATGCTACGCTCCATGTTCAGGCCGGAATGGGTCTGTGAGTAATAGCCGATGCGCACACCATGACCAATATTGGCATGTCCACTCAGTGGCGTCAGCTCACCGATCAATGTGCGCAGCAGCGTCGTTTTGCCGGCACCGTTAGGACCAATCAGGCCCACGCGATCACCACGCAACATCTCAAGGTCCGAGACCTGCACCAGCGCCTTTTCGGCGCCACCCTTACCATAGCCGGCAACGAGCTTCTGCGTCGAGATCACCACCAGGCCACTATTGGTCACCGAATTAAACTCAAAGGTCAGCTCCGGCATATCCTGTGGACGCGACACACGCTCCATACGATCCAGCAATGTCTGACGACCACGCGCCTCACGGCTACGCTGACCCGCTTTATAGCGGCGAATAAAATCTTCGGTATGCGCGATATAGGCCTGCTGAGCCTCATACTCACGACGGCGGCGCTCCATGCGCTCCTCACGTAGCGAGAGATACTTACTATAGTTACCTGGATACTCCTCGATACGCTCAAATGCCAGCTCAATGGTACGCGAAACCACCTTATCCAGGAAATAGCGATCGTGGGCCACAATCACCATCGCCCCCTTCCAGGCAGAGAGATAGGTCTCCAACCATTCCAGGGTCGCCAGATCCAGATGGTTCGTCGGCTCATCAAGCAGCAGCAGCTCAGGTTCCTGGAGCAGCAGTTTGCCGAGCGAGGCACGCGTCTGCTGGCCACCACTCAACTGCATTACTGGAGCCTGCTGCTGCTCACGGGTAAACTCCAGGCCATCCAACACCTGCTCAACACGATTCTCATAGGTATAGCCGCCGGCATGCTCATAGCGCACCTGCAACTGATCATAACGCTGCAACACAGCAGGATCAGCCTGATCCGAAGACATCTTAAGCGCCAGCTCGCCCAGTTCCTGCTCCCATTGCCGTAGTTCAGCAAAGACAGACAGCATCTCTTCGCGCAACGTATTAGCGGGATCGAAATCAGTAACCTGAGTCAGGTAGCCAATGCGCGTATTACGAGCAAGCGCAATCGAGCCCTCATCAGGCTCCTCGCGACCAGCCAGAATATTCAACAACGTCGACTTCCCTGCCCCATTAGGTCCAACCAGACCAATGCGATCCTGTGGATCAATCTGGAAATTCAGATCAGAAAAAATCCGCTCCGCCCCAAAAGATTTCCCTAGATGTATTACACTTACGACTGGCATATATCTTCACCCAGTTTTTTTCAAGCAATTTTCATCATACACATTTGGACTAGCGTACCATAACAACCCATCCAGTGCAAGTGTGTAATTGGGACCTGTCGTAGCAAGCCACACACCTGCGTGTGAGCGCTATAGGCATGAGGTAGAAAAAAAGTGGGCACAACTAAAGTTAAGGTTGAACCGTACAAGATATTTAGTGTAGTTATTTTCCAGGTGGGAAGAGGTCCAGAAGGTCATAGTTTGGTCAAGATTTGACGACATTGGCTGAACATATGCTATTATGTTATACTAAGGAAACAAATCCTTCTGTTGAGAGAAAGGATGCTGAGGTGGCGAAAGAGCAGTCTCTGGATAATTTGTGGTTGGCCCAAACATTATTTGACCTTGGGGGCGTACAATTTGGCAATTTTACAGTGAGCGAATCAACTGTAAGTTCCCCGGTTTTTGTAAATCCAAAGGTCTTAATTAGTAACCCAACCGCCCTTCGTGTTGCCAGCAAGCTGATGCAACAAGAAATCGATTTAGCTCAATCATTGCGTCGTCCGCGTGTTCACCCCTTCTCGCTGATCGCGGGAGTGCCGGTTGGTGGACTCTTATTGGGGACGGCTTATTCATTGGAAACAGGTATCCCCCTTATTTACGCACGGAGCCGTCCGGAAGGTACGGGCAAGCGCGGAATTGAGGGACATTTTACTCAAGGCGATACGGCGATTATTATCGACGATCTGATTACACGTGGAGGAAGTATCCTCGAAACGTCAGCGCTCCTTGAAGAAAATGGCCTGAAAGTAAAAGATGTGATTGTCCTTGTTGACCGTGAACATGGCGCCGCCGAGCGCTTACACCGTCATGGATATAATTTGATAAGCATCTTGAAACTGGATGTTATGCTCACCCATTATATGTCAAGGAGCCTCATCACTGAGGAAACGTATCGCAGGTGTGCTGACTATCTGCGCGGCAAACAGGGTGAACCCCATACCGGTCCGCTCGGCCTGTAATCTAATCGACGTGAAACAGGGACGAGGCAGAGAATTCTCTGCCTCGTCCCTGTTTTGCGTTGTGGGGTTAATCAACCGCAAGGGTCAATACGTTTCGGTGAAAGGGGAAGAGGAATGCCTCCGACTCCATGGCGTGGCGTTGTGTATGTCGAGTGACACCATGAGCCACCCGAGCGTACGTCGGGTGGGCGCCACACGCAAGGCCGCACTGCTGAGTTTATGTGAGCCATGGTGTCAGAACGACACGCAGTGCTGTGGCGCCTACACGAATCACGGTGGATGTTACCGCATTGATGGGGAACGATTGACAGGCCCCGTGCCCGTACGCATTGGATCACCACCCATGATTCGTGTGTTTCCACGTTGCGGAGCGATCATGCTTGAAGAAATATGATTGGTGTAGGCGCCACAGGCATGCGATGCTTGCTCAACGCGTATCGCCGTTGAGCAAGCATCGCATGCCTGTGGCGCCCACTCGACGTACGTTCGGCTCGCTTATAGCGTCGTTCGCTCGATGTATGGTTCGCTGCTTTTTACGCCATTTTCGTGAACACAAAAGTACTTAACCGCAAGGGTCGAACCTACGAGGGGATGGCGTCCCATTTGACGGGTAGGCCGGCCATTTGCATGATGCGCAGAGCGTTACGGGTCGGGCTGGGGCCTTTGCGCAGGCGGTATTCAAAGATCATCTGGTCGTCGACAATGTTTTCTTTGAAATGATAGTTTCTGATGAAGGAGAAGAGTTCGGTAAGACGGACAAGTTCAAGGTCGTGCGTGGAGATGGCTCCGACGCATTTCTTTTCAACGAGGGCTCGGATGTAGGCTTCACTGCCAATGAGGCGCTCGTAGTTGTTGGTACCCTTGAAGATTTCGTCGATCAGGAAGAAGATGGGGTATGGGGCGTCGGACTCCAGACGATCCAGCAGGCCTCGCAGGCGTCTGACTTCAGCATAGAAGTAGGAGTAGCCATCGGCCAGCGAGTCGGTCACACGGATACAAGCGTAGAGTTCGAAGATTGAGGTGCGTAGTGAACTGGCACTTACAACACTACCCGCATAGGCCAGACAGAGATTGATGCCGATGGTACGCAAAAAGGTGCTCTTACCAGACATATTGGAACCGGTAATCAGCATAATTTCACCTCCATCCGCCAGATTGAAATCATTGCTGACCTTGCTGCTCCTCTTAATCAAGGGATGTCCAAGTTGCTGGGACTGAAATACAGGGCTGGATCCAGATTTGCGGGCCGCTACGATTTCGGGAAAGGTGTAGTCGGGATTCATCTCGGCGAAATTGGCCAGGGAGCAGGTGGCTTCAAGATCATACCAGACATCCAGCCAGATCGGCAGATACTGGGCAATCAAGGCCTTACACTGATCCAGTTGATAGGCGGTAATCGCGCCAAGGGGGAAGAGGGCGTTGACAACCAACCACGTTTCAGCACTGCGCGAGATCGCCGCCCGGCCGGTAATACTCTCTAACCGCCTGAGGAGGTGCGAGGGTCGGCGATCACCATGTTCAAAGAAAGGCTCACAATGCTTCCTGAGCTGTGAATTACGCGCGTAGCGATAGTTTTCCAGATAGCCAAAGATCTGCTTCAACTGGTCAAAGGCCCGGCGCTGCTGATAGGTATCCTCTGCCAGATTGCCTTGCTCCTTCTTAGTGGTCAAATACCAGATCAACGAGGCGAGGAGAGCGCCAACACAGTAGAGCGGAGAGGTATGCTGGAAAACATAGAACAGGACCGTCAGGGCGAGCAGGCCAGACAGGACGAGCGCAATCACCAGTGTCGAGAGCTTTTGTTTGGATGCCGATTGTGACTCTAACCATTCCAGCAAACGATCACCATCAACG
This sequence comes from Dictyobacter alpinus, assembly GCF_003967575.1. Taxonomy (NCBI): domain Bacteria; kingdom Bacillati; phylum Chloroflexota; class Ktedonobacteria; order Ktedonobacterales; family Dictyobacteraceae; genus Dictyobacter; species Dictyobacter alpinus. Next base: position 4,739,949 of record NZ_BIFT01000001.1, on the reverse strand, counting down.
GGCTCGGTGAAGCGGGTCGCGAACAAAGAATAGAGTTGGAGCTTATGGCGGAAACGCGTCATCGGGATCAACTCACGCACCAGTGCCTGGCGGGAACGAATAGTATCAATGTCAGGCTCAAGCTCTAATAGCCAGTCCCTTAGACGTAGCATGCCCTCAAGAGAGACACCAGTATTGAGCAAGCGATGGAGCGAACGCTCCCCACTGATATCCAGATCGATCTCAAAGGGATGATCCATATCTTCCTGTTCTTCGCGTGGTGGCACCGGCGGCATGGCATCCCAATTCAGATTCAGGCGTGCCCGCTGCTCATCCAGCAAGCGCAGCCAGACCTGATAGCGTAACATGCTCGTATTGACTTTAGGTTGAAAGCGGGACAGCATAAAAAATGCCAGGCAGGTCAGCAGGATAAAGACAAATCCCAGTACAGGGAACGTCGCCAGGCCCATAATAGTCAGAAATACACCCGCACCAATCACACTCAGGGTACGCATCTTATTACTCTGATCAAGCGCCTGCGTTTTGGCCAGCCGCCGCTGGATGCGTGCATATTGCCGATCAATTGCTGATTGCTGCTCAGACATCGTCTCCATGCTTTATTCTTCTTCCTTCAAAGGATCACTATCTGTGACATGCTAAAGTCAGAGTTAACCAAATGAGAAAAACCAGGAACTACAGGGCATTTAAGAGCGCATGGACAAAACCGATGCCGACCGCGAGCCAGTCAAAGGACTGTGTCCATTGCACCCATTCCTGCTGGGTCGGCCAACCGGGCTTGTAACGTGAGACCAGATCACGGGGCATCACAATCGCCCATTTGCTGCCCTCACCCAGGCCAGCCGGCGTTAAACGTACAGAAATATTAAAGACCGTCTCAGCGGGGAGCCGCTGCTTCCAATCTGGCATCTTTTGTAGCAAAGGATCATGACGCCACTGACTAAATAAGACCGGCACCTGCTGTCCCTGTGGGGAACGTTGCAGCGTAATCACCTGTCCTACGACGGCGCTCCGTTCCCATTCGGGGAAGCGCAGCCAGATTGAATAGCGATACTCATCCAGGCCGGTTGAGGTGATAAAGGTGGGCAGGCGCTCTGGCTGGCAACGTTTCTCGGTATCACTTTGCCAGATTTTGACCATCGCATCCAGGCGCTTCTTTTTGTCCTCGGCGCTCAATTGGGCCATCGGACCGGTATTGGGCGGATAGGATTCAGTTTGCATAGTTATGATGAACCTTTTTTTCAGTTTGTTCCACGCCTACGGCGTGGAGAGAGAGGGGTAATTTCTGGGGACACCCCAGACCCCGGCAGGGATGCTGCGCTCCCTGCACCCTCGCTTTTGGCGGGGTGATGCACTCCTGGCGGGAATGCTGCGCTCCCTGCACCCTCGCTTTTGGCGGGGTGATGCACTCCTGGCGGGAATGCTGCGCTCCCTGCACCCTCGCTTTTGGCGGGGTGATGCACTCCTGGCGGGAATGCTGCGCTCCCTGCACCCTCGCTTTTGGCGGGGGTGATGCACTCCCTGCACCCTCACTTTTTGGCTCCTGGTTTATTTAGAGTATGCCATAAGTTGGGACAACATGCACGAAGCCAGTTGTTGATGTCGGCGGGTAATGGTGCGGTGAATGTATAGGGATCGTTGTGTGGGTAACGGCGCAGGGTCAGGCGATAGGCATGGAGAAACTGCCGGGTTAAGGGGAGTTGCGCCGTTGCGCCGTGGTCGGGGGGCGCATACATTTGATCTCCAATAATCGCATTACCGGATGCCGACAGGTGGGCGCGGATCTGATGGGTGCGACCGGTAATCGGGCTGACTTCTAGCAGGGCGAACGGCTCTTCGACTGCCAGCACACGAACAGAGGTCTGTGCCTCCTGCCCACCAGGAATGACGATACAGCGCCGACGCTCATCTGGATCACGGTCCAGGGGACCATCCAGCAGAAACTCGTCTGCGGGCGTAGCCGAGTAGAAACTGTTGCCATCAACCTGTTGTGGCTCACTATCAGGCGAGCGTTTCGTGATCGTGAAGGGCGCACGAGGTTCTGCCCAGGAGCCAGCACCACGTGTAATCACGGCCAGGTAACGCTTATCAATCGTATGATCATGAAACTGCTTGATCAAATGACGGCGCGAACGCTCCGTGCGTGCCAGCGCCACCACCCCCGAGGTATCCTTATCCAGGCGATGGACCAGACAGGGACGCAGCAACAAACCATCTTCCTTCCACAAACGTTGCAGGCGCTTCTCACGCAACATCGTCTGGATAGCAGGAGGCGCACCCGCCCACTCCGGATCATCCGGAAGAGAGGGTGGCACCCAATTATCTCCATTCTGGGTCGCCAGATATGCCAGCACCGCATCCCACATGGTACCATCGGCATGCTTATACGTGGGATGAATGACCAGGCCGGCAGGCTTATTCATAATCAGGAGATAATGATCTTCATAAACACATGAGACGTCAGCAATATCCATGCCGTGAGTATAGGTGTTTCTCGGCCTAACGTCAATATATGGAATGTAGATGAGATGTCATACATTTTTTGCCAGCACAACCATGGACCAGGGATCCATACCCCATACATCCCACATCGCGAAATTGCATCCCTGACATGATCATGATCAGCAACCTTGACGTAGGGCGAGGAGACGGCAACCCGCAAGGGGATTGCCCTACAATAGTCATTTCCAGGTTCGTTTATCATCCATGAAAATTGATAAGATCAATACATATTCCAGAAGAAAAATGAACAGGAAACACGTAAAAGTGTAGGGCAATCCCCTTGCGGGTTGCCGTCTCCTCGCTCCACGTCAAGGTCCCTGTTTACGATCATGATCTTCATCTCCTGGCCGTTTTGTGCGGGGGCTCAAACATGATTGTGTCCATCCGTTTCGGGTGGTTAATCTTCATGAGATGGATTGTGGCCAGGGGGATCGGGAATTTGTGTGGGTATGGGACAATTGGTCGTATAAAATGCTTTAATATGGCTTGAGAAGCGGTTTTATGTGGATAAGGGATTGTATGAATGTGATAGAATGTTAACAACATATTTGCTTGGGAAAGAAACCCCCAACGGGCAGATAAAGAGGGATGGACATGTCACAAATACGATATTATGATCAGCAGGAAGAGTTACGCGAGCCGGTGGTGGTGGTGGCCTTTGGCGGCTGGAATGATGCTGCGGACTCTGCTACAACAGCTATTAAGTTTTTAGTCGATCGGTGGTCACCAGAGAAAATTGCTGAAATTGATGCGGAGGACTTTTTTGTTTTTACGGAAACACGCCCGACGGTCAAATATGTTGATGGTGCACAGCGCAGTATTAGCTGGCCCGATAATCAATTCTTTGCCCACACGGATCCCGAACTTACCCGTGATGTGATCCTCTTTCTCGGTACGGAACCACAGCTCAAGTGGAAGACTTTTAGTGAGGCGTTCATTGAAATATGTCAGAAATTTCATGCCTCTGAAGTGGTTTTCCTGGGAGCTTTGCTGGCCGATGTTCCTCATTCATTGACGGTTCCCATTACGGGGGCTTCAGCCGATAATGAAATTATGGAACGCTTACGCGAGATGGAGGTTCGTAACTCAGGCTATGAAGGTCCTACCGGTATGGTGGGTATCCTGCATGATGCCTGTCAGCGGGTGAGCCTGTCATCAGCAACAATATGGGCGGCGGCCCCGCATTATCTGGCGGCTACCCCCAATATTAAGGTAACGTCCGCGCTACTGACCTATCTGAATCAGTTCCTTTCATTGGGGCTGGACTTGCATGAGATTCAATCGGACGCCGTCCGCTTTGAGGAGCAGGTCTCGGCACTGGTCGCGAAGGATCCTGAGGCCCGCGAGTATGTGCGCCGGCTGGAAGAACAGGTTGCGAATGGTATTGAGGACGATGAGGATGAGGATGACGACGACGACGATGAGGATGATATCCTCCTGGATCCGGATCGCGCTCCCAGCAGCGGTCCCCTTCCCAGCGCCGATAGCTTGATTCGCGATGTTGAAGCACTATTACGCGAACAGCGAGCGACCGGCCAAGATTCAGACGACGACGAAAACAAGGAGAGTGAATGAGTATTTCACCCTATCCATTAGAAGAAGTACTTCAGCCGCGCTCAGTAGCGATACTGGGCGCGTCACGTGCCCCCCAGAAGTGGGGGCACGTGGCGGCTAAACAGTTGATCACCGGAGGATTCGCCGGTGATATTTATTTAATTAATCCAGCGGTCTCGGAGATCCTCGATCGACCTACCTATCCCAGTCTGCGCGATGTGCCCGGACCCGTGGATCTGGCGGTTATCGCGACGGCGTTCCCCCATGTGCAAAAAGGCGTAGATGATTGTATCGCCCATGGCGTCAAGGGTATTGTGATCATTACCGCCGGCTTCAGCGAGACAGGTCCTGAGGGGCGCGCACTGGAGCAGGCCTTAGTGGCACGTTGCCGTGAACATGGCATTCGTGTGATTGGTAGCAACTGCATGGGACTCTATGTCCATCGCTCCAAATTGAATGCCCTGGGTATGGTCTTTCCCTTGCCGGTTGGTCCAATTGGACTGGTCTCACAGAGCGGCAACCTGGGTATGTACTGGTATGCGCAGGCCCACCTGGATGGACTTGGCTTTAATACCTTCTTGAGCGTCGGAAATGCCGCCGATGTCTCGTTTCCCGAGTGTATGCACTACCTCTCACGTGATCCCGACACGACCGTCATCGCCGGTTATGTTGAGGCCATTCAGGAAGAGACATTGCGGCAAGCGACCAGGGAGATGTATCAGCAGGAACGCTACAAGCCGACCGTGATCTTCCTGAGTGGAGCCACCGAAGTCGGAGTGCGGGCCGCGCTAGCCCATACCGGCACCCAGGCCATGGTTCGACCCGATAATGACACAGGACTCCTGAACAGCGGAGTAGTACGTGTCATCCGCTCAGACGAACTCTTTCCAGTCGCCCAGGCCCTGGCAGTCCAGCCCCCCACCCCTAAAGGTGGACGGCGCATCGCCATCGTCGGAGATGGTGGTGGTAGCTCAGTTGCCACCGGTGACGCAGCCGTACGAGCCGGCCTGGCAGTCCAGGTACTGGCCGAAGAAACACAGCAAGAGCTGCGCAAACTCATGCCAGATCGCGCCACGCCCGCCAATCCAATCGATGTAGCTGGAGCCACAGACGAAGATCCACTCTCCTTCGCCACCATCACCGAAGTCTGCCTGCAAGATCCCGAAGTTGATGGCGTCATCGTCACCGGCCTCTTCGGCGGCTATCGCATGCTACTCTCAGAAGAATTCGGGGCCCGCGAAGAAGCTGCGGCCCGCATGCTCGGCCAGCTGGTCCAAAAATATAAGAAACCAGTGCTGGTGCAGACCGTCTATGCCCGCCACGACATACCCGCCCTGCAACTCCTGCGCGAAGAAAAGATTCCCTATTACGAATCCGTCGAGATCACCTGCCGGGCCATGGCCGCCCTGACAGAGATCGGCCAATTCCTGGCCAACGCTCCAGAATAACAGGTGAGGCATACGTCAGCCTGGGGAGCGCAGGCGCCCCTATTCATGTTTTTATTATTGATGCAGCCATGGCGCAATGCGCCATGGCTGCATCAATAATTTTGTATCGTGGTTCAGGCACGCATTGCACCATGGCTAAAACATATGCTGGAGCCGCTGGGACTGTGCGTAGGCTTCGCGCACACTGCGCTCGATCAGTTCCCGAGCATCGGGTATGTCATTGATCAGACCAATCATCTGGCCGGCCCAGACAAAGCCTTCATCCAGGGCCCCTTCAAGCGAGGCGCGAGTATTGACCTTCCCGCTAATATGCGGGAGGAGCCGCTGTAAACGCTCCTCGGGGGTCACCTGTGAACGCTCAAGTTCTTCCTCGATGGCCAGGATCTCCGTGGCCTTCGGTCCTTTGAGCACACGGGCAGGACGCCCAATGGCGCGCTCAATGATGACGGTATCGGTCTCTTTAGCCGCCACCAGAGCCTGCTGATAGGCGGGATGGGCATTACTTTCCTGCACCGCCACAAAGCGCGTGCCGAGTTCAATGCCATCGGCCCCGAGGGCCAGGGCCGCCGCCAGGCCACGTCCGTCCGCGATGCCCCCGCTGGCCAGCACCGGAATCTTCACAGCATCCAGGATACGTGGCACCAGCACCATGGTCCCGATATCGTCACGGCCAAGGTGTCCACCGCCCTCAAAACCAACCGCGATCACGGCGTCCGCGCCCAGACTCTCGGCCTTCTGGGCCGCGCGCACACCGGCAACCAGCACCATCGTGCGCACCGCCACCCCACTCTGCTGGATACTACGCAAGAGCTTCTCCGGATTACCGCCAGTAATACTGATCGCCGCCGGAGCCTCCTCCAGCGTCACATCCAGGAAACCATCCAGGGGAACATGACCAATCGGAAAATTCACACCGAAAGGTCGATCCGTCAACTCCTTTGTACGGCGGATATCTGCCCGCAGCTCCTCGGGGGTCGCAAAACAAGCACAACCAAGCTGGCCGAGTCCGCCCGCATTCGAGACGGCCGCCGCCAGCTTTGAATACGAGAGATGGGAAAGACCACCCTGCACAATTGGATAACGAATATTCAGTAATTCCGTGAAACGCGTATGCATCTTCTCTGGCACCATAGACATAGACGAGCACCCACTTTCTCATAGAAGCAAAAATATGCATGCCTGAACACAAGAGGAACAGGCACGCGGTTTGGAAAAAGCAATCGCTATTCTATAGTCTACAACGAAAGAGGCACTAAAGGACAATCGTTACTTTCCGTTGTGTGCCACCGCGCAAGAAGGTGAGGATAAGTTTATCGCCGGCGGCATGCTGGCGCACCACCCGTTGCAGGTCACGTGGCTCCGTCACCGTCGCGCCATCGGCGGCCAGAATGATATCCTGGCGCCGTAAGGCCGCCAGTTCAGCAGGACTGCCAGAGCGGATTTCCAGAATCTCCATACCCTGACGCTGGGACAGGCCAAGGCTGCGGCGTACAGCCTCATCTAACTCAACACGCATCCCACCAACACCGACTGACACACCCGCAGGAGTCGCCGCCGCACGCTTCTGGGAGATACGAGCCACCACCGACTTCATGGTATCCAGAGGAACCGAGAAACCGAGTCCCTGCGCCATCGGCAACATGGCGGTCGTGATACCAACCACCCGGCCCGCGCTATCGACCAGTGGACCACCCGAATTACCAGGATTAATCGAGGTATCGGTCTGGATCAGATTCACCATTTTACGTGAACCTGGCACATCCAGTGTACGACCGAGCGCACTAACCACACCAGCCGTAACCGTCCAGTTCAAGCCATAGGGATTACCAACCGCAATCACCAGCTGGCCCACCCGCAGTGGCTGGCGACCAAGCTCGGCCACCGGAAGATGATCGGCCCCAATACGCAGGACCGCCACATCGACATCTGAATCGCTCCCGACCAATCCGGCCGGAAACTTGCGACCATCGGCCAGCGTCACATAGATACGACGCGCCTTATCAACAACGTGAGCATTGGTTAAAATCTGTCCATCGGAAGCAAAAATGAAACCCGATCCCAGACCACCACCACCCGGAGGAGGAGCATAGCGACCATGGCGAGGAGCCATATCGCGTTCAATATCGATACGTACAACAGCCGGGCCCACACGCTCGGCGGCAGCGGTAACAGCGTTGGAATAAGCATCCATAGCCAGCGCATCTCGCTCATATGTACTCATAAATTCGCTAACTTTCTTGTGGAACCCGGTCAAAGTATGCACGTGCGAGGTCATGACTCAACAAGGTTGATATATATGTTATCACAGATAACACTACCAGCGCCATTTTTTATTTCGCCAAATCCTCATCATAAATACTGAACTCTTTTGGAGAGATACCCAAAGTTCTGGCGATAACCGTTCTCAAGGAGAGCAAGTAGCGGTAGCGCTGCGTTTCCTCATGCAAATATTGATCATAAGACGCGCTTTGTACCACGCTCACGACGGCTCTGATCAAAATCTCTGCCGTCTCCTGGGGAAAGTCAACGTCGAAGACCCCTTCCCGGACCCCTTGCTCAATAATTTGAGCAAAGGGTGCAACCATTTTTTGTGCCATGAGCACATAGTATTTATATTGCATCACATCAGATTGGATCAGCGTGCCCAAAAGCGTTGCATACTCTATTCTAGAACTTTGAAATTCCGCTTTTTTCGTCATAAACAGCTTGAATTTTTCTAGAGCGCCAGTCTTTTCATCATCAACCAGCGGCTGGAGATAGGCCAGCGCGTCATCGATGATATTCTTAATACTTTCAGACAGCATTTCATCTTTTGACTTGAAGTAGTGATAAAACCCGCCTTTCGAGATACCACACTCTTTTAGTACATCATCAATACTCGTCTGCTCATAGCCTTTTGCGAGAAAAAGCTTTTCTGCTACTGCGAGGATTTCTCTTTTCTTGCTTTCATGATTATCGGCTGGTCTGGCCACGTTTGTTCCTCCTCGTCTACGATTGTATTCATCAGGATGTTGTAGCCTTTGGGATCATGCATGACCATAGAGTCCCAAAGATACCGAGATCCTCCTGACATAGGATGCTTTACAGTTAGATAGAATAAGATATTCAAAGGTTGGGCAAGGTAAGGTAGCACACCACCAGTATGGGTCAAAATCAATTGCGACTGGCTGAAGTACTTTTTATAGGCTCCCAGGTAAAATGCTTTTGCCACAAAGTAAATCGCGTCAAGATAATTCTCATTCAGGAGAGGAATACCTGTACTATCCACCGGATGAATGAGCACTGGAACATGCAGTGTGGACAGCTTTGCCATAATGCGTTCATCCAGCAACTTCTCAAATGGGGTTGCTGAAATATCGATGCTCAGGCAAATACCATCCAGTTTCAGTTCATTCAGGCAGTAATCTATCTCACTGAGCGCGTACAGCGGCTGCTGCACATCGACTGCACCGAAGGCACCCAGCTGCTGCGCGTCCTTCTGACGAACCTTCGCCACCTCCTCATTATAGACGCGCAAGATACGCACGAGGTCATAGCCGCCCAGCTGCCACACCTGCGGCAAATCCAAAGATACCATCACCTTATCATATCCATTTTGCCTCATCCACTCCAATGTTTGTCGTTCATCCCACGCGCTCACACCAGCAAAGTCAAAGGAGGGATCGATAGCTTGTACGGTATCGATCACCTTTTGTGGAACACAGTGATAGTGATATTCGACGTTTCCAACTGCTCTGGCTGGCCTGGATTGACTGCTAATAACAACGGGCCGCTCTGTTTGCTCTACAGCCACCATGTCCGGACCAAATAAGCGCCGGGCATTACCGATAAAGATATCTTCAATCTGCGCTTCCGACAGGCCAGACTTGCTATCCAATGCGCTATAACTCTTCACAAGGGTAGCCACAGCCATCTTGTTAGCCCAGCCCAGGTCGCTCCCAAAGACAACATGTCTTTCATCAGAGAAATTGAGAAGTTGAGGAATCTGCTCATCAAAAGCCTTGGATGCAGTATCCAAAAAAAGCTGCGACTTCCACCGTGCAAGCTCCGCCTCGATATGCGAATGTTCACCTTGCAGGGACCGAATGAGCGTTTTATAGAGAGGTGGCAATATTCCTCCTCCATGAGAAAAAATCCAGCGGATATGTGGATAGTCCCTGTGATAGCCGCTTTTGATAAAGTCGATAACCGTCCTGGTCGTGTCATTTTGCCACAGATATAAAGGATTCAGGAGCCGATGATCTTCCTGCCGGGCTCTTCCATTGGGATGGAGATAGATAATGGCGCCGCGCCTGTCAAGCTCGGCATAAAATTCACGATAAGCCTTATCCCCAAGATATTTCCCATCGACATTAGACATCAGACCAACACCATCAAGTTTCAACGTATCTAACGCATATTCCAGCTCTTTAAGTGCAGCTGATACATCAGGCAGAGTCGTCGATGCAAAGCCCCCGAATTTGCCAGGATAATCCTGCGCCATTTGCGCTATATATTCATTACATCTACGGCTAAGCTTCTGACTATAGGCCCCATCCTTGAAGAAGATACCTGGAGATGAGATCGACAGAAACGCTTTTTCGATGTGAAACATCTCCATCATCTTCACCGAATATTCAGGGCTCCATTGCGGCCATTTGATCTTACTCACATCGGCAATCCCAAGGTTCTTCAATTCATTTACATAGAAATCCGGCACAACATGATGATGTACATCCCATTTTTGATAGGTTTTTCCTTTCACAGTCATCCGTCCTTTCCATTTCACGAACATGAGCAGTTTATACTAATTAATATACCGACGTCGGTATATTAATTAGTATAAATCCATACGAGGCCGCAGGTCAAGAAGAAAAGAGTAGCCGCATCCACACCTATCGTTTCTTATTACTTTTTTGTGGTATTTAATACAAAATATCTTGCAGATGAGTTATAATGAGGTCTACTACCTATCTATTGATAGCCAGAGAGGGCTTGATATGTGGTTTAAAAATTGGAATTATTGGTTGCTTCTGCTCATTTTGTTGTTTTGCATGATGATGATAGCTCTTTTCCTGTATTTCGGACAATATGAACTTTTAGTGAATATTGTTCTGATATATGCAAGCTTCTGGATGCTCCTGATAGGAATACCACTGACTGTTGTAGGCATCAAACAAATACATAAGATGCGAAGAAAAAATCAAAAAGTTGTCTGGTACACGAATATATTGATCGTGCGAGGAATAGCTATGATATTGCCCGTTCTATTTGGCATGGTGAGGCAATTTGCTGGCACAGAATATTTTCCAAAAACCGCTAATTTCGATATATTCGATATTCTACGGATCGTTATTTCGATAGTCTTTATGCTGCCTGCTTTGTTCTTAGAAATAGGCCTGACAATTGGCTTCATCAATGATGTGTTAAGGGGGAACAGGCCTTATATGAAGTATATTCAAAGCTTGTCTACTAATGAACAGTTGTCTAGAGAGCAGGTTTAGCTGAACGGAAAGGATTTCTTTTTGATGGATGATCTAGCAATTACGCCTGAAGAGCGGTTTGCCAGGCTGATTGAGGAGTTTGTTGGCCAGCCCGATGTCACCCTGCCATCACATGGGAAGGGATTCGGCTCAGCAGAGTTGAAGGTACGGCAGAAGATCTTTGCGATGCTTAGCAGAGATAAACTGGTTGTCAAACTTCCCAGGACGCGCGTGAATACGCTCATCGCCTCGGGAGATGGTGAGCCGTTTGATCCCAGAAAGAATGGCCAGTTCATGAAGGAATGGGTCTGCATAGAACCAACATCTCCAGCGGAGTGGCTACCCCTGGCAAGAGAAGCGATGGAGTTCGTGGCCTCGAAAGGCTAATGTATTTTTATCCGATGCACCATGGGCGCTCGACGTGCAGGCGTGAGACGCCGGCCGATCATACGCCGGGTAGGCATGAGACGCGGTCAGGTCGTACGTCGAGTGGGCGCCACACGCGAGGCCGGCATGCGGCGTGGTCAAAGGCGTTACGTGTTAAGAAAGCATCGCATGCCTGTGGCGCCTACAAGAATCGTGGTTGGGGATCTTGTTCGCAATGGGACGGGGGTGGTCGGACATTCTCTCATACACGTGCTTCGACCACCCGGCAACGCCAATTATGATTCGTGTAGGCGCCACAGCACTGCGAGTCGTTCTGACACGCCGGCCCACGAAACCCAGCAGTGCGGCCTCGCGTCTGGCGCCCACTCGACGTACGCAACGCTGGTGTCCCATGTCCACCCCGCGTATGATCGGATCCTGGCATGCGGGTTAGGTTTTTTGTGCGGCTGATTGGGGGTCCAGGGGGCGGCGTTCTTTTTGGACCTGGATGTAGATGGGGAGGCCGATGATGAGGAGGAGGAGGCCCCAGAGGGCGGGCTGGGGGCCAGCTCCGTAGATGAGCCAGAGGGCGAAGATGAAGCCGATCCAGATGGTGATGTGCTGGATGGGGGTGATGCGCTGAGGGGTTTGCTGACGGGCACGCATGATGAGTTCGACGAGCGAGCAGAAGGCGTAGGGGATGACAGCGTTGACGGTGGCGATGAGGACGAGGATGGTGAAGAGGTCGGTGAGGGCCTGGGCTCCGCTGTAGTTGAGGACGAGGATGATACTGGCCAGGAAGCAGGAGATGATGATGCTGAAGGCGGGAACGGCGTTACGGGAGAGTTGACCGAAACGCCGTGGGAACAGGTTGTCCTGGGCTGCGGCCATGGGGATGCGCGATGAGACGATGATGATGCCATTCAAGGAGCCCAGACATGAGATGCAGGCTCCCAGTCCAACGACATAGTAGGCCCAGCCTCCCCACATGCTTGCGGCCGCGTCCGCGAAAGGGGCGTGCGAACCTAGCAGGATGTTGCGCGGCAGGACGCCGAGTACAACGGTGGAGCTTAAAAGATAGAGGAGCGAGACAAAGATCACACCAAAGACGGTGGCACGGGCAATCGTCTTGCCAGGATTCTTGATGTCGCCGGCCGGTACGGTGGCGGCTTCCATGCCTTGAAAGGAGAAGGCGATGAGCGCGGCAACGGCCGAGATGGCCACAAAGGGGGGTTGACCACTGGCATTTAAAGGCAGTAGATGGGCGGGCCGAAACCAGAATAAGCCAATCGTTGCTACGGCTACCAGCGGGATCAGCTTCAGGACCATGGTGATAAATTGCACCGCGCCCGCCTGTTTGATGCCTTGCAGATTAAAGAGAGCCATCACAATAATCGCCAGCACGGCCGCCAGCGCGGATAGCCAGCTATTCTGATTGAGGAACGGCAAAAAGATCCGCAGATAGCTCACCAGCGCCACCGCAATCCCGGCCATACTGATCCAGAGTGAGTTCCAGTAGCCCCAGGCGATCCAGAAACCAGCAAAATCACCGAAGCCCTCATGGGTATAGGCATAGGGACCTCCAGTGCGTGGGATCAAACTGGAGAGGCGAGCAAAGGTCAACGCCATGCAGATAGCGCCAATGGCAACCAGCAGCCAGGAAAAGATAGTGATCCCACCATAGGGGGCCAGCGCAGCCGGCAATAAGAAAATACCCGATCCAATCATATTGCCAACCACGAGCGCCGTTGCTACCGGCAAACCAACTTTAGGACGACGCGCTTCAACTTCACCATCTTGCTCCACTTTTGCGACCACTGGTTTCATATTCCTCTCAGTATCCTCCCGCTAAATAACAATTACAGCATAGTCCTGCTATTTCAGATACGAGAAGAGGCCCGGGAACGTAACCATCGTTCAGGATTCGCTAGCGAATGGAAAAATCGTCCGCGTGTTGATCGAGGTTGCTGGCATATTTCCTCTCTGCCACCGATAGTAAAGGTTACATAAATTGTGCATATTGATGCATCTGTCTTCTTACGATCAGTATCATATATAGGTAGTAATACTACGACTGTAAATTCCATTGGCATAACGCTACAATTGATCATATACTCGTGCTTTTGCGGCAAATATTTTTTTCAGGGATGATTATTGAAGGTCAGGGAGCCAAAACATATGTTGTCAGAGGATATGCGACCAAAGCTTAAAGCGGATACTTGCTATATGCAGGTGCCGGATGGTGTTTATCTGCGCGGTAACCATGGGGGGCTCTTACTTAAAGGGCAAAGTTTGTATCGCCTGCTGGTCTATCTGGCTCCCCTGCTCAATGGCAATACGACATTACATACGCTGACCGAGGATTTGAAGCCGGACCAGAAGAGTATGGTCATAAAGATGGTAGATAAGTTGCTGGTACGCCATTTTTTGCAGGATATGAGCCAGCAACGGCCCTCTAGCCTGCGTCCAGCAGAACTGGCCACGTATGCCTCGACGGTGAATTTTATTGCGTCCTTTCAAGATAATGCGGCTTATCACTTTGAGCAGTTCCGCAATCAGCGTCTACTGATCATTGGCTCAGGAATGACCTTTGCCGCGTTGATCCAGGCCGGCCTGCAAAGCGGGATCAGACATATTGATGGCATGTCGTCCCAGCCGGGCATAGAGGCCAGCTTTTCTCCATCTGATCCAGAGCAAACGGTGCGCTTGCTGGATGGATTTCCCTGGGATGATCAGGCGGCAACCCTGGACACAATTCAGGCATACGATACAATTGTGGCCATCGCTGATCGACCCTTGCTGGCACAGAGCAGAGCATTAAACAAGCTCTGTGTAGAGCAGCGACGAACGTTCCTGCAAGCCACGATTGTGTCCGAGCACGCCTGGATCGGCCCGCTGATCCGGCCGGATACACTGGAACGGGGAGGCTGCTGGGAGTGCGCGTGGTTACGGCTGCAGGAACACCGGGGGCAGCAGAATCCACTTTATGCCTTTGATGATCAACTGGCCAGGACAGCCAGCCAGTTCCTCACGCCAGCAGTCGCGATGATGCTGGCTTATCAATTGACGGCTAGCCTGTTGACCGCCTGTACACAGGCCGGTCGGGGAGAGCATTTAGCGCAGATGACCACACTGGACCTGCCCACCTTTAACAGCGAAAGCCACACCATTCATCCACATCCATGTTGTACAGCCTGCCAGCAGCCAGACATGCGCACAGAACAACAATTTCTCGCCCAGGTTCAGCGACTACAGCAGCAAGAGCCACTACAGCCAGAGGCATTCGTGGAGCAGCTACGAAGCTGTTTTGATACAGAATTAGGATTATTCGTAGAAAACGATAATAGCGATTGTATTCAGATGCCCCTGAACCTACAATCCATAGACATAGCGGCACAAGGTGAACGGGTCAGCGTCATTGGCGCGGATCTAGAGATACGTAAAGCCTTGCTCCAGGCCGGCCTGCGGGCCTGTGCCAGCTATGCCAGCAGGATGATGGATCCACGCCGCTTGCTCACAAATCCCTTACACCAACAACCGCCTTTACCTGTCCTGATGAGCGCTACAGCAGCCAACCTGAACGCAAACGATACGACCTGGACATGGTCCCTTGATATCCAGACACGACGACCGTACCTCGTACCGGCGGCACGCGTCTTCACCAATTCCACTATACAAGCTGGACCAGGACGAGGCGTGGCCGCCGGAATGAGTTGGGATGAGGCGGTCTGCCAGGCATTACTGGACTGGTCGGAGTATCTCACACTGACACAACTGACACAGACACAGCAAGCCTATAACCAGATCGATCTTACCAGTACCCCACTGGACGCAGAGGGCAGACAACTCTACCAGTTACTCGGCGCAACTGGCCAGCAGATTAGCGCCTACGATGTCACCGGAGTCCTACAAATACCAACCTATGCGCTCTGCCTGGATAGTGAGGTGATGGCGTATGGGACCCATTGCACCCTGGTCGAGGCACTGAAGAACGGTATGCGGCGAGCATTGCTGCACTATCAGCTCACGCGCTTAGATCCATCTGCCGATGTTCCGATGGCGGTCAGCGATCTACCATTGAACCTGCGTGGAGACGAGAGCTATGCGTCCGAGGGAACGACACAGCCAGAAACATGGTCGGACCGGCTGGAATGGCTCGTGCAAAAGTTTCAAGCCCATAGATTACGGATACTGGCCATACCACTGGACCATGATCCTGTGCTGTCGAAGCTAGCACCTTTTATTGTACGCCTGCTCCTGACGCAGACAGCACAGGACAGGCAGGAAGAATGGGTGGCATATGAACAATGAACATCGCATTGGTCTACTGGGTCAGGGCATCATCTATCAACAGATGCAGCGCTCCCTGGAGAGCCTCTACCGCATCATCCCACTGTCCATGGGGAGTTCGTTGCAGGATTTCACGCCCTGCTGCCTGATCGTCTTTTGCAGCGATGAATGGTCACCACAAACACTGCTGGAGATCAATGGTCGCTGCCTGGAAGCGGGCGTAGCACTACTCCCGCTCTATACCCAGTTTGATAAAGGCATCATCGGACCCTATGTCACGCCGGACGAAAAGGGCTGCGCGCGTTGCGCCGAGTCACGCAGGTTAGGCGCAATCAGTTCACAGGTTGAGCGCGAACTATACAGGCGCTCTCTCTTCAAATACGATGAGGCATATGTCGCGGCCGAAGGGATCGCCATCACCCATATTACTAGTGAAAACGCGCAACCCTGGCTCACCCCCTTGAGTAGTGGCATGCTGGCAGTGATGGGCATCGAAGAGATCAGCGCCTCCCTGCAAAAGAGCGGAAAACAAAAGACCCAACGCGCCCTGCTCACAGTCTCCCTGGAAACCCTGGCCTGTAACCGACAGCCATTCCTCCCGCTTCCAACCTGTCCCAGTTGTGGAAAACTGGCCAACGATAGTCCAGAACTGGCCACCATCAGTCTACAACCATGTCCTAAGGCCAACGTCTCAACCTATCGTACCAACAGAGCTACGGCTAGCCCCAAAGAAATTTTGACGACATATGCCGAGCAACAAACCGGCATGATCTATTCGCTCTCTCTGGAGCAAGAGAGTGTGTTACCGATCGGTTCAGCGCATCTCCATATTGAAACCGAAGACGAAAACGAACGGGCCCAGGGCACAGGGTGTGCGCTACGCAAGCAGCAGAGCATGGTCGTCTCGCTACTAGAAGTCATGGAACGCTATGGGGGTCTGAACCCGAGAAGCAAGCGCTCCACGGTCAGAGCAAGCTATCAACAACTCATACAGGACGAACAGCTGGCACTGGATCCAACCACCCTGGGACTGCATAGTCCCGAACACTACCGGATGCACCAGCAAGAACAAACACAGCGGCCGCTGGTCCCCTATCATCCTGATCTGGTCTTCAACTGGGTCTGGGGCTACTCATTCCAGCAGCAAGCCCCCATTCTTGTCCCAGAACATAGCGCCTACTATGGCCGTCCCATCACGCCAGAGAATCCAGCCTTTGTCTATGAGGTCTCAAATGGCTGCGCGCTCGGAAACAATCTGGAAGAAGCCATCTTCCATGGCATGATGGAAGTCATCGAGCGCGACGCCTTCCTGCTCACCTGGTACGCGCAACTCAGCCTGCCACGGCTAGATCTCCAGTCGATCCAGGATCCAACGACCCCCATGCTAATCAAACGGTTGGAGCAACAATATGGCTATACCATCCAGGTCTTCAACGCCAGCCTGGACCACGCGCTCCCCTGCCTCTGCCTGCTCGCCATCGATGAACAGCAGCGCGAAGGCATGCCGAGGGCACACGTCATGGCAGGCTCCCATCCACAACCAGAGCAGGCCCTGCTCCGTACACTGCGCGAACTAACCACAGCCCTGGCCATGCCAACACATTTCTATCAACAACATCGAGAGTGGGGCCTCAAAATGCTCGCAGACCCCATGCTGGTCCGCAGTATGCCAGACCATCCCCTCATCTATCATCTCCCAGAAGCCTTTGAGCGGCTACACTTCCTCTACGATAGCCCACAACGCGCAACCTTCCAGGACAATCTGGCGCCCGGACAAAAACTCTATGAACACCTGGACCTGCGCGACGACCTGGTAGACCTGATCGACACCTATCTCAAGCGCGACATAGACACCATCGTCGTCGACCAGACCGCCCCCGAACACATCCCCTGCCGACTACGCTGCGTCAAAGTCCTGATGCCCGGCATGCTCCCCATGTCCTTTGGCCAGTGCAACCGACGCACCGATCTCCCCCGCCTCAAGCAGGTACCTGTCAGCATGGGATATCGCGGCCAGCCACTTAGCGCGTCAGAGATCAATCCACATCCACATCCATTCTTCTAAAGCAGGGATAGGAGGAGAGTCTAGACAATACACAAAAAGACGATAATGAAGGACACAAATAGTAGCAAGAGCAGATCATAAGCCAAAAAGCACCAGCGAAAAAGGGGGCCGCTCTAATCACGTCTCCGCAAGTACATCAGAAAGGAAAACAGTGAGCGAGCGGCTTACTTATATTATATGACGAATCTCGATCAAAAATAATTCCCTGCTGAGGTTTTTTTCGCCTGCTACAGAATATTCATTAGCGATCTTTTCCAGACTCTGCTTATACATATCCAACAGGATGAGAGCGGTGAGCATACAGGCAATAAAAGATCCGGTTGGGTTTCCTATCAATTATAACAGGAAACCTAACCGGATATGAAAGGTGGATCAGCAGGTACTAAGGGTGATAGACGAAGCTAACACCAGGACCAGCATAATAAGTGTTATAGGATAAGATACCAGGACCTACCACGTTCCAGCTAGAGACATTAAGCGATCCGTCAGGATTGATGCTTTCAACGATACCTACGTGGCCAGTGGATGCACCAGCATGTTGTACACCAGGCTGTAAGACGATAATGGAGTGCACCACCGGAACGGTTGTATTGATCCAGCCGTATGCGGGAGCCTGATAGGCGTATGTAGCCGCATTACCAGCCCAGGGTACTTCATAGCCAGTGAGCTGCCAGTAGCGATATTGCGCCCACCAGGTACATTGACCAGGCGTGGCGCGAATAACCAGATTGGCGGCCGATACCTGGCCGCCCGCAGAGGCCGTCGCCGGACTTTGAGCACCACCAGAGGCGATATCCAGCGTACTCTGGCCATTGTTCAGCGTATAATCTCGATTCACACCATCATACACAACATTACCGCCAGCGTCATAGCCATCTTGCATGACCGCCGTAGCGGTGGCCGCTTGCGCCGCAATCAGAGCGCTTTGATTATTATGCATCGAAACCGAATTCGATTTCGGTTGAAAGAAGCCCAAAAATACATTTGCTTGCCCATTTTGTGTCGGCAAGACGGCAGCCAATACGCCAATAATTACCACCAGGAGCATAAAGGCCGCACCGATATTGATAACCAGACGGCGACCCTTCGGTGCGCGCATGGTCCCCGTACTCTTTTTGCCAGTGGAAGGAATCAGGATAGGCGCCTGTTGAGCCGATAATTTAGTTGCCGGAACAGATCCTTGCTGATCCGCATGTGTAGTCGTGGCAACCGCCATCGACGCTGGCTCAACATGTTCTGGCGATTGTGCCGATAGGTTATCTTGATGATCTGTTTCAGGAGCTGAAGAGGTATGTGTATCTGAATCTATCGAAGATATTGGATGGACTCTTTCCTTCGACAACATTTATGCAACCTTCCCTAAGAAATATTGATATACGTGAATACATCGTATTGTTTTCGTGTAATAATAATACAAGTGTATATAAATATACTCGTATTAAGCAATAACATAGTTAGATAACAGGACTATGTGTCTATCAAATGAGCACCGAGCTCCCACAACCTTAACCACTTTCGGCCCGCCAGCAGCAATCACAGGCATCATGCATTTTATGGCAACGCAAGCATAAGCAAAAGACCCATTTCTCCACGATCCCTCCCCTTACCACGAGCACGTCCCTGTAGTTACGACCATCAGCGGTCGTTTGCCACCCGCCGCAGCGCAGTGGCCCAGTATCCCAGCGATCCGGTCTCTTCTAATCCAACGGGTTCCCTCACGCGGTGCCCAAACGAGACCTTCGCCTGAACGTATCGCAGGGGTCCCCTCTCTGGGCGAGGTGACAACAATAGAGGAGCCGAACAGGCTAGATACCAGGCCACCACGCTGCGGCGGGTGGCAAGCGACCGCTGATGGTCGCAGCTACGTGATCTTTTCTATGGGACGCATACCTGGGCAAAAAATGAATGACATCTGAACTGTATCAAGGACTTGACACAGATAGCTTTAAACTGTATCATATAGTTAATACAGAAACACGATTGTAGGAAACAATGTAATTGCTGTGGGGGCATACACAGATTGGAAGGATCCTTTGATGAGTATATTAGAAATATGCGTCATTTTGTGCTTAAGTCTGGCATTCTTGTATATGGGATCGCGTGGGCTTAAACGTGACTTCTCTACGGTTGCTTCGAGCGATCAGTTGTGGAAGAGTATGTTACGATGGCATGTTTTAAGTGATGTCACCTCGCCATCACCACAAATGCTAGAGGAGATTAAGCAGAGTTGGTGCTATCTGCGTGCGATGACGGTTATTGGCGGAGGCATAAGCCTATTGCTGTTGTTGATCGTTATGGTAGCGTTTTCGCTGCTCACTACTGGTACCATAATTGGCGATTATGTTAACGATGGCATGTTTTTTACAGCCATCACTTACAGCAACGTTGTAGTGGGATTCGGCCTGGGAGGGGCGTTCGCGGTATGGCATTTGCGCAGGGTAGCCAGACGTAAGGTCACGTATGCGGAACTACGTCAGCGACAGTTGTCTGATTATCAGGGGACATTGTTACCCTGGATTCCACTGGCGGCTGTCGTCGAAACGTTACTACTCAACTGGTTGTTCGCACCACATATAGGAAAAGCAGTGCAGGTCCAGTGGAATGACTCGATAGTAACCTTACCGAATAATCTATGGGTAATTAATATCGTGCCGGCCGCCATGATACTGGTAGCAATAGTCGCGCAATGCTTGATGCTGATTGTTACCAGGATGTCACGCCTGCTGATCACTGCTGATCCTAAAGTATCGCAGCATGCAGATGATATGCTACGAGCAAATGTGATAAGTATGGTACAAATATATGCACTGGCAACTGTATTTTCCCTTGGCATGATACAAATTAACGTGATCATGCGTAATCTGTGGGCCTCCCACTATTGGACGGATGGGAACATGCCTTTCAAGACGATGCCTGAGATTTTCATGTTTGTGCTTGTACTTACCCTGGTGGGTGGCGGTGGACTGGCAGCGCTTTATAGTCCGCTTGGAGGAAACCATACTGGCTGGCCCTGGCAACCAAAACGTATTGAGCAAACAAGGCTTGAACAATGAGCGGACTACTCTTGCTTCTCAATCAGGATAGTCCTGTCCCTCCGTATGAACAGATTAACTTGCAGCTCCAGACATTGATTACATCATCACAGCTACTCCCGGGAACGCGGCTACCCTCGGTGCGCCAGCTGGCACGTGACCTGGGGGTGGCCCCAAATACGGTTGTGCGCGCTTATGGGGAGCTTGAGCGTAATGGCTGGGTCGTAACCTCAATGCGTAAAGGCATCATGGTCGCAGCGCATCCACCATTGATAAGTAGAGAGGAACGCCAGCAGCGCCTGCAACAGATGGTGGCAGAACTACTGGTGACCGCACGGCAATTGGATCTCAGTGTGGAAGATCTCCATGACGAGCTTGAACGGCAATGGAACGAGGGAGATGCAGGACGCGAATAACACTGGTCACATGTGTCTTTGTCAGGATTTTGGGCGACCAATAGCGAACCCCGGCCAGGGATACAAAATTCGCTCTTACCCATACATGGATAATCCGACACACCATCCTGAAAGCTAATGAGTGCTATGCAGGACGCTGTCAATGGCTGCTACCAGTTCCTGGTAAGTGAACGGTTTCTCGATAAAACGGCCCTGGGGCGCAATAGTGAGTGCACTGGCCACTTCAGTCGGCGTGGCGGCAGTACAGAAGATCAGCGGTAAGGATCGGGTGCGCGGATCGGCGCGCAAGGAGTGCAACACGTCGATGCCCGTGATGTCGGGTAGATGCAAATCTAGAATCAGCACATCAATGGGCAGGGTCGCAGACTGCCTGGTCATAACTGAACGAGATGACACTACGTGACGGCCTACCACTTCTGTTAAAAGCGCATCCAGGCACTCACGCGGGTGTTCATACACAGTAACATGATGACCTGCATATTGTAGCATCGTAGCGCATAGTTTTGCGATACGTGCATTATCTTCAAGTAAACCTACCTGAACCATAAAATCTTAGTATTCCTTGTCTGGATCACATTTGGTCCAAATTCTAATGCTTCTATACAAGCCTGTCAAGGATATCTATGGCCTCCCCCCCATCTCGGCTAGCCACATTCGCTACTTTTCTTTATTTATGCCACGCGCAGCACGCTCACTATCTGTTTTACTCGACGGGCAATTGAAGTTAGTGTACAATCTATCTGAATACTTTTAATTAAAGAAAAAACGGAACAACATATGAGTGAAAACGAGAACAAGCGCAAACTTCCAATCAGCGTCGTGCGCTTCGGCATGGGTAAAGAAATACAGCTATACTACGACGAACTGGTCGTGACCGGCATAGAAGAGGACCAGGAACTGCGGGTGCAATTAGAGGCCCTACGCCGTCTGACACTGATGCCGGGTGAGCCAACGCCCTCCAAATTAGTCTTGATGGCTGATATGGATGATGACTCAACCGTTATACTTGCTGAAGGTATGACGAATGCCAGAGATTTTCGTGAAATGTTGCCCAAATTGACGGAGCTCTGTCCTGATCTGGAACTTGATCCTCCGGATATGGCGGAGCAGTTGCGTCAGGCCCTGAATAATAAACGAGCCTGGAATATTACGTGCTATGTAGCCTGCATCATGGTCTGCGTACTCGTCTATCTTCTCTATCTCGCCGTGACATTTATTGGTTCGCTGCATCACTAAGATGTAGCCTGAGAGAGGCGGTCTGTCTGGATGCACAAAGACACCATTTTTCAAGTACCGGATCTGGGACTGGATGAGCGAATACATGTCTTCAGGCGCCTCTTCTCCGCGCCCGACGAGTTTGGGCAGTTGCAGGTCGATGCCTATGTGATTGTCACAGACATTTTTCTGATCGTCTGCGACACCCTGCTCTGTCCAGAGGATGCACAATGGATGCTGAATCAGGTCCAGGACCGTCTGGCTGGCCGTGAACTGGTGGTGATCAATAGCCATGCAGACTGGGACCATGTGTGGGGTAATAGCTATTTCGCGGATAGCCCGCATAAGTTACTGCTAATTGGACAGGCCCTGTGCGCTGCACGGATGCAGGCTACAGAGAACCAGACGCTGCTGAAGAACTATCAAGCACACTTTCCTTTATTCAAACAGGTGCGCATCGTCCCTCCCTTGCTGACATTTGAGCAGTCGCTCCCCATCGATGGCGGCAACCTGAAACTGGAACTGCTGGCCACACCGGGACATAGTGCCGACCACTGCTCGCTCTGGCTACCCGAGCTCAAACTCCTGCTAGCCTTTGATGCCGCCGAATGGCCACTACCCACTATCGAGGGCCAGCACAGCGTAGACGCCATGCGGAACTCACTGGAGCAGTTACGCGCGCTTCAACCACTCCAGGTCCTCTGTTCACACGGCCAGACCAGCCACCCTGACATCCTGGACGAGAATCTTGCTTACCTGCACACCATCGAAGAGCGCTGTCGCAACCTACTAGCAACCCGACAGCCAGAGGAAAGCGAGCTGGCCCATCCCTCTCAGCTGATTGCGTACCCCTATGAAGAAATCATCGGCCAGACAAAACAAGAGATCGACCACGAATTTTACCGCCAGACCCATGAGCAGAATATCCTGCGTATCCTTGAAAAGCTCGCTTCAGAAAAACCAGCGTGATCGATTACATAAACTAGATGGGATGACGTGAAGAGTGGGCCAATCATACGTCGCGTGGGCGCCACGACGTGTGGGGCCAGCCGAGCGGACGTCGAATAGGTCATGAACCGGCATTTCGTACGTCGAGTGGGCGCCACACGCGAGGCCGGCATGCGGCATGATCAAGGGCGATACATGTTAAGAGAGCATCGCATGCCTGTGGCGCCTACACCAATCTTGGTTCTTCAGGCATGGTCGCTCCGGAACGTTTTGGTGGGCGATCATGATTATGATGGGTGATCTTGCTCGTCAAGGGACGGCAATAATGGGATATTGCCTCACACACGTTCCAATATGATCAGGCAACATCCACCATGATTCGTGTAGGCGCCACAGCACTGCGAGTCGTTCTAACACGTTCGCCCACGTAAACTCAGCAGTGCGGCCTTGCGTGTGGCGCCCACTCCACGTACGAAATGCCGGCTTATGACCCCACTCCACGTACGAAATGCCGGCTCATGAACTCACTCGACGGACGCAATGCTGGCCCACACGTCGTGCCGCACTCAGCATATGAACGTTGGCGCCACACGTCGAAGTTACGGGTTGGCATCGGGGTCACGGGAGGCGTCCGAGGGCGTGGTGGCGGATGGTTTTTCGGTGGGTGGAGCCGCGTCTGGCTGCTCGGCGGTAAGGGGTTTGCGGGTTGAGGCCGCGAGTAGCCGGCGTTTGCGACGGCCCTGGGTCATGTAGTAGAGCAGGCCAAAGAATGCGACAAAGAGTACGATCGGGATAAGGTTGGAGCCACCACCACCACCGCCACTGCTGATGCCAGGATAGATATAGAGATCGGTCATGGCCACCACCACCTCTTTATAGCCCTCTCCGCCCAGTCCCAACGCCTCAACCGTAATGCCTCGGGGGAGTCCTGGGGCCACGGCCTGCCAGGTCTCGCCGGCATCGCTACTGCGCAATGTGCCCGCGCCAGTGCCAACATAGAGTTTACGCGCATCCGAGGAATGGAAATCCAGCAGGATCGAGGTTACAGGCACAGCGGAGAGCGTGTCACGTCCACTCTTCCAGTGGGCCCCATTATCCTCTGAAATAAAGAATCCCTGGTCCGTACCGGCATAGACGCGTAGATGGTCGCCACCGTTCAGTAGAGCAGGCACAACTACGTTGGTCTGCGCGGTGGTAGGCAGTCCCTGACTGAAGGATTTCCAGGATGTTCCCTGGTTATCGCTGCGATAGACACCAGCCGTTGTCGCGCTCCAGAGTTGGTGCTGGTCAGTATCATAGCTCAGACCATTGATCCTGGCATTGGCGGGCAAGCCCTGTGAGACCAGAGTCCAGGATTTTCCGGCGTCGCTGGAGCGATAGACACCATGGGTCGCGCTACCCAGAAAGAGATTACTGGCTGTTTTCAGATCAAAGGCCAGCGCCGTATAACCATCCTGTGGCAGACCAGCAACCGCGCTCCACTGCTGGCCAGCATTGCTACTCACCCAGAGACCACTATCTGTAGCGGCATAGAGTTGCTTGCCAGAGACACCAAAGTTCAGCGCATGCACCGCAGCGGGCCGAGGCAGATCAGCTTTCGTGCGTGCCCAGTGATCTCCACCATCCAGACTGACAAAAATCGCCCCCTGCTTCGTGCCGGCATACATATGTTTGGGTGTCGTGGGATCGGCGGTCAGTGAGAGAAAACGCTGGCCACTAATACCCGCCTGCTGCCAGGTGCCGCCAGCACTAAAAATACCCGTATCGCTACCACAGGCAGATAAGAGGACCATGAATACAAGAAAAATACCGCCCAGAGGAAGGATGCGGGCAGCACGAGATTTTGTTACCAGCCAATACATATTTTATAGTATCCTTGATAGTGGATCATGAAAGCTTGCTCTAGTGAATCGATTGAAATCATCATAGCATATCGCGGCAAGATGCAGCTATGCGGGATAGACCAAAAAAAGGCGCCGCACCTCATGACGAAAAAATTGTTTGCATCACGAGGTGCGGCGCCAGATTATTCAATCAGCTAGCGTGTTCGACGGATAACGCGCCGTACGGCAATAACGGTCTCTTCGATTTCATAGCCCTTGGGCAATTTCGTCGTTTTCTTTTGTGGGAAAGCCAGATCCTTCATATCACCTAACGCTGGCAGAGCACGCTCAATACCGCGTCGATCTGGCTGCAAGCGAGCCAGCAGGTTACGGCGTAACAGCTCAATACCCACACCGACCGCCAAGGCTCCCACGCTGGCCGCGACATTACGTGGCACCGGAGAATTATAAATAAGCGATGGCAAATTCGATTGTAAGGGAACAAGACTAGTAGATTTCCTGGTCAGATCGGCACCGCAATTCTGGCAATACTGATCATCCTCTGCGTATCTGGCATGACAATTAGGACATTGCATAAGTAAATTCCTCCAATAAATGCGCTCGCTCATAGTATAGTTACGTGTGAGTATGTATATATCGGTCGCTCTATCTATAATACCAGAACAACAAGAATCCTCTCTCCATAATGATAATGAACGAGAATGGAGATAGAGATAGAATACAGTACCGATCGGAATATCCAATGACGCACAGGGATCAAGAAATGTATCGTCAAGCGCCAATCACGAAAGTTCGTCTTCTACGATAAAACACCTGTCAAGTCTGACTGAGAAAGATGGCATTCGCCAGAAAAGCGGACATCCTCTTTAGAATACGTTTCCGCTGCTACGTTAGCTCCATTATACAACCTCACAGGCCTTAAGTCCCGTAAAACGGCCTCTATAGGGAAGATAGTACAGTCCGGCGTGTGGCGGGCAGGAAATATGCGGGCAGCTTGATTTTTGGGCAACGATCCAGTACGCTACACTACAGGACGTGCATTATTTGAGTGTGGTCTACAGCATCAATTTCAAGGGAGTTTTTGATGAATAAGATGCAAGAGCCAGCCTTCCCTGAAGCGAGCACATTACGCTGGAGCTACGCCAGCGCCACCGGCCCTATTCCGTTGCTCGGAGTGACAATCGGTGATATGTTTGATCAGACGGTGGCCAAATATCCAGAGCGGCCAGCCCTGATTGTGCGCCACCAGGAGATACGCCTGAGCTACCGTGAACTGCAACATCAGGTCAACCTATGCGCCAAAGCCTTGATGGAGATGGGCATCCAGAAGGGACAACGCGTCGGCATATGGGCACCTAACTGCGCAGAATGGTGCATCATCCAATTCGCCACCAGCAAAATCGGGGCCATCCTGGTCAACCTGAATCCCGCTTATCGCCTGCACGAAATTGAATATGGACTCAAAGACTCAGGCTGTAGCATGCTGATTCTGGCCGCTGACTTCAAGAGCTCACATTACACCGAGATGATCCTGGAACTGCTCCCCGAACTTACAGATGGCACGAACGGACAGATCCAGTCCTCCCGCTTACCACAACTCACACACATCGTACGCCTGGGACCAGAAAAGCAGACGGGCATGCTGACCTGGGACGAGTTGATGGCGCAGGGCGAGCACGTGGACGACGCGGCACTGGCCGCACGCCAGCGTGAGCAAGAATTTGATGATCCAATTAACATTCAATACACAAGTGGCACCACTGGCTATCCCAAAGGAGCCACGCTGAGCCATCATAATATCCTCAACAACGGCTACTTTGTGGCTGAACTACAGAAATTGACCCATGAAGATACATTGTGTATTCCTGTACCGCTCTACCACTGCTTCGGCATGGTCATGGGAAACCTCGGCTGCATCACCCATGGGGCCGCCATGGTCTATCCATCAGCAGTCTTTGATCCACTCGCCGTCCTGCAAACCGTCCAGGAAGAACAATGTACCGCACTCTATGGAGTCCCCACCATGTTTATCGCCGAGCTCAACCATCCTGAATTCAATAAATTTAACCTCAGCAGCCTGCGTACCGGCGTCATGGCGGGCTCACCATGTCCCATTGAGGTCATGAAACGCGTCATCCAATTAATGCATATGCAGGACACCGAGATCTGCTATGGCATGACCGAGACCGCACCGGTAAGTTGTCAATCCACCCTCGACACCCCACTTGAGAAACGCGTCAGCACCGTTGGCAAAGTAGGACCACACCTGGAGATCAAAATTATCGATCCCGCCAGCGGCCAGATCGTGCCACTGGGCAATACAGGCGAGCTCTGTACACGTGGCTATAGCGTCATGCTCGGCTACTGGAATAATCCTGAAGCTACCGCCGCCGCCATCGACCAGGCGCGCTGGATGCATACCGGCGACCTGGCAACCATGGATGGAGAGGGCTATGTAAATATCGTCGGTCGCATCAAGGACATGATCATTCGCGGCGGCGAAAACGTCTATCCACGTGAAATCGAAGAGTTTTTATATACCCATCCCAGTATCGCCGATGTGCAAGTCATCGGTGTACCTGACCCCAAATATGGAGAGGCCATTGTCGCCTGGATCAAGGTCCGGGACGGCGCACAACTCAGTGAAGATGAGGTCAGGGCATATTGCCAGGAGCAGATCGCGCACTATAAGATTCCACGTTACATCCGTTTCACCCAGGAATATCCAATGACCGTGACGGGCAAGATCCAAAAGTATCTAATGCGCCAGACCTCTATCGATGAACTGGGGCTGCAAGACGCATCTTCAACACAAACGGCATAGTACGTCGCCAGAGCTCATTCAAGAATGCAGATGCTAGCCTGGTTGTGGACTGGATGTACGATCAAAAAGCTGCTACTTTGAGGCGATTGGAATTGAAGCAGCAATAACAAAAGGTGTAGCTCTACTGTGATTGTAGACGACGAATAGACGAGTGCCATATCCTCGCTATAATTAAAGACTTGATCTATATCTGGTGCGCAGATCGATTGATCTGCGCACTAAAAATATGGGTTCCTATGAGTCAAATCAATTGGCAATATGTTGCTTTTGTGTCGCGGGTGCCGAAAACTACTGCTGAGTTCATATGGTTATCATTGGACTACTTCTCTATTGAGGACAGATGCTAACGCCGGGGGTTGAGGATTATATATTTTATTGAGCAGCCGTGTAGTGGGTACATACAGGATCAATAGTAGTAATGAACACAATACTGTCATGATAGCCCAGAAAAAATTATCGGGGGCAGTGATCACGCCAAAGAGATTGGAGCCAAAGGGGCCAGCGGATTGGTACCATGTATTGATGCCGATCAACCATATGGAGAGATGCAAACTGATATAAGAAATGCCGACCTTCTCTGTACTTATACCAAGGAATAGAATACCGACGCCATAATAGGTTAAGACGCCGCCGAAGTGGAAGAAGCTATACCAATCCCCGATCAATGCAATACGATACGCTACTATGTCGAACAGAAGCAATGATAGAGAGCCAGCTGAATTACTGAAGAAAAAGATAGCCTGGACAGTCCAATACATACCCAGGATCACAAATGCGATGCCCAAAACACGCAAAATGGTCCGATACGTCAAGGTCCTTCTCAACATAGGACAACTCCTGTACAGCTGTAATACTTTTTATAACATAGAGGTAGCGTAACACACAAAAATATTTATTTCAATATATTAAATTTTCCGCAAATATAAAAAAACGAACAAGAAATAACAGCAGTAGCGGCAGGGCTCGTCCCTGCGAACCTCCCTTTACGTGCATAGCCGACCGCAACCGGATTCCACCTTCTTTCACGTCTCGCTCAGTGATTATCTCCGCCCACCTCCCCCTACGTTAATGAGGAGAACATAAGGTCACAGAGGAAGGTGGACCGAGATAGTTGTAATGGGAGGCTGGCAGGTACGTATCCTCATGGTGTGTGCGGCTCCGCTCGATGGGGGAGGTTCGCAGGGACGAGCCCTGCCGCTACTGCTGTTATTTCTTGTTCATTCTCTTTTGTGTACTATATTTGGGGGTGGTAGTGGATTTTGAGGTCGGACCAGGTGAGTTCGAAGTGGTGGGTCTGGCCGTGGCGCAGGTAGTCGGTGATGGCGCGGGCGGCCAGGGAGGTGAGGGCGAGGGCGAGGGGCCGGGTGAGCGGGTAGTCGCAGGGGTCGCCAGGGATATATTGGGGGATCTGGTAGTTGGGCTCCCAGATGCCGTTGCCATAGAGGCCATCGGGACTGAAGCCGATGTGCAGGCAGGGGAGGCCAGCGTCCCGTGTGGTCTGGCTGACGATGGCGCGCGAGGGGGCGTTGTCAAAGGCGTCGATGACCAGGACGCTACCTGCCAGCAGTTGGGAGGCATTGCTGGCGGTCAATTCAATGGCCTGGGGCTCGACTCTGGTCTGGACGGCTCGGTAGAGGAGGTTGGCCAGCGCACGCGCTTTGGGCGCGCCTACTTCGGCTCGGCTATAGGGCTGGCCAGAGAGGTTGCGGGCTTCGATACGATCCTTGTCGATGACACGCAGACGGGTAAAACCCATGCGGGCCAGGGTCTCGCCGAGGTTGGCACCGAGCGTGCCGGCCCCGCAGATGGTGATTAACTGTCCAACATAGGGAGCCAGCGTAGCGTGGCGCTCCTCGTGGAAGAAAGGGCTCTGGGGATTCAGATTGTGTTGGCTCATCGGTTAGTCCTCTTGCTAATAATCATCGGCCGCCCAATCAGGCGATGTGGTCATGACATTTACCAGGCTGGTCAGGTCAAATTTGTTGTCTTCACCGCTCAAGCAGATACCACTGGAGACAACGGTAAGCTGTGGATCCAGCACGGAGCGGTAGCGATGGAGTTGTCCGTGCTCACTCCATTCTACGACAAGCTGGCTGATAGAGCCATCGGCGGCGGGCACTTCGCTATAGCTGTGGAGCGTGGCGTCAGCTTTAGCGAGCTCATAGCGCAACCGCTCCTGTAGATCCTGCTGGCGTACTTGAGCCTTTAGCCAGTCACGCTGCTCGTCGCGCCGGAGGGGTGGATGCTGCAGAGTAGCAGGCAACTGGCCTTCCAGTTGATGGATATTCCAGAGCAGGAACGCGTGACGTTCAGAGGATGCCAGACCAGATAGGAAGGGCTGACGACTCGCAGGCTGGGCCGTGGCGGCGCGTAGCCACTCGGCGTGTTGAGGGTCGGCCAGCAGATCGGGACCTTCAAACCAGAGGGCACGACCATCTACACGGACGGTAATGCGCTCGAAGCGCTCAGCGCCAGCGGTGGGATCACAGAGATAGACACGTAGAGGCTCCATGGGTAAGCCAAAGCGCTGACGGGCATCGCTCTCATTATAGGGAAGCGCCAGCCAGGTTCCGGGTGGGGCACCACTACTGTCGGGCCAGAGCAGCAACATACGCAGAACCGGAAAGACCTCAAGGTAGGTACCACGTTCCCAGGGTAGAGCCTCCTCGATCAGACTTGCCTCATGCTCACTACCAGGACGGAAGCGACCCCAGCCCTGGAAACGCTCACGTACACGAAACTCATACACCAGACCATCCACCCGCGTACGGATACGGCCGCCGCGCAGCAATGGCGCCACCAACTCACGCTCAAGCAAGCGCTGGCTCTGCTGTCCCAGGCGAGCAATCAGCTCACGTGGATCCACTTTCCCCGTTACTGGACGCTTCTTACGTTTATCAGGCATCCTTTATATTCCCTAAATTCTTTATGCTTCCAACACAGGAACCTCAATCAAGTCACGCGACAGCAGGCGAAGCAGCGAGTTTGAAGCCACATGATATGGCACATCCAGGCGTTGAGCCAGGGCCTCAACATCCAGTTCTGATAAATCATGATACTGGGCCAGAACCTGCCGGTCCAGCTCCAGAGCAGCAAACTCCATCTGAAGTAGTTCCGCGATATGCTCGATCGCCTTTTGGGCCTGCTTTGACTCAAAGAAACGGCCACCAGTCAGTGTGCTGATCTCCCCAAAGGATGCGTTAGTATCGGAAGTCAAACCAAGAGCATGGATAGTGATACGCCCCTCCTCCGCATGACGTGTGACACTCAGAACAGTCTCGCCACACGGACAGCCAGCCGCAAAAGAATCTCCAGCCGAGCCAACACCATGCGGTGGAGCATCCCCAACCAGGATCAGCAGGCGTAGAGCATGTGGGCGCCAGGATAACTCACGGCAGGCAGCCACAATCCCATCCAGGACCGCCTCTGGCGCATCACCACCTTCATCAGCTTGCAATGACTCGATTGTTTGCTGGGCCTGTGCAAGATCGGCGGTAAAGGGATACACACGATAGACAATCTTCGCCTGCGGCGGATGATCGCGATACTCAACAATCCCTAATTGCAAACGAATATCGGCGGCACTCGCCAGTTGACGTAGCATATCCACCATTTGCTGGCGCGCCGCCCTGATTAATGGGCCCATGCTGCCTGTGGTATCGACCACAAAAGCCAGGTCAACCTGATTGAGCTCTGCATCCATAGAAATAACCTTCTGCTTTCTATAC
This sequence comes from Dictyobacter alpinus, assembly GCF_003967575.1. Taxonomy (NCBI): domain Bacteria; kingdom Bacillati; phylum Chloroflexota; class Ktedonobacteria; order Ktedonobacterales; family Dictyobacteraceae; genus Dictyobacter; species Dictyobacter alpinus. The sequence goes on along the minus strand of NZ_BIFT01000001.1, from coordinate 4,708,258 downwards.
ATCCACATCTGGAACCCCTGGTAGCGCCACGCAAATACGTACAGTTGTGCCTGCAACAAGATCTCTACTCCACTATTTAGCAGCAGAAAAAGATTTGAGCAAGGCGGCTAATGATAGCTCTAAGAGCGAATTGAGGCGTAAGTTTGCCTGCTCGAAAGGATAACCTTGCGTCAGAGGATTAGGGACCACCACACAGAAAATGCCAGCCTGTCTGGCAGCTTGTAATCCATTGGGAGAATCCTCGAATGCGATGGCTTGATTGGCCTGAAGATGTAGTTGGGTTAAGACGGCTTGATATACATCAGGAAATGGCTTGGCATGCACAACTTCATCTCCACAGACAATACAGTCAAAGTATGCTTCGAGTTCTCGCTGCACGAGATGGCCGACGACCCACTCTCGGGATGAACTTGAGGCGACCGCGAGCTTTAAACCAGCGTGTTTGGCAGCCAGAATGAGCGCTTCCACTCCAGGTAGGAGCGGCTGTGCAGCAACCAGTTCAGCATAGCGGCGTCTGCGCTGTACACGAATCTGCGCACGATCAAGGGAGCGTCCAAGCTGAGCTTCTAAATGATCGTGTGGATGAAACGTGCGCGCTGAACTACCGGTCCCAATCAAAGGAAGCCAGCTATCCAGGGATAATGTTTCTCCATACTGGTGATAGAGTTCTTGCCAGGATTGAAAATCTGGCAGTTCTGTCTCAATAATAAGACCATCAAAATCAAGGATCAATGCCTGGATCATCTTGATACGGCCTCCAAATGATCAACAACAGGAGAAAAGCGCATGCATTTCTCCTGTGTCTGATGGGTTAGCTACGCGCCGTGAGGTACAAGGACCGGACGCCTGGGTAGTTCATAGCTCATGACCAGTTCGACGAGCTCGGCTCGCGACGGCTGGGCCAGGAGCTCCAGCACGTTTGGCAGCGAGTAGTAGTCACCGTCAAAGCGATAGCGGGTCAGCTCAATGCCGCGATCCTGCAGGCTTTTGGCAAAGTGCTCATAGGTTCCACCAACCTGGACGGTGATGACTGCAGGTGTAGCTTTCAAAGCATCCCGATAAGCCACCCAGGCATCGCCCAGGTAAGGTGCACAGTTTTCACCTTCATCGGTCACAATCAGGATCTGCTCTACATACTGCTTCTTCTTCGTCATCTGGGCCAGAGCCACCCCGATCGAGGTGGTTCCACTGGCCTTGATAAACTGGAAAGACTTCTCCCAATCGCTCAAGGTTGCACGCTTGTTGGTGGTAACAGGAGCCTTGATCTCAAAGGCCGCCGAATCAAAGGCATAGACAAAGAAGTCGGCCGTGGTTACGGCACTGATCAGACCGGCCAGCTGTTTGGCAACCGTAATCGCGTCAGACATTGAGCTACTCTTATCCACAAACAGGGCCGTAGGACGCTTGATCTCAACTTTAGCCGCTACCCGCTGGTCCATTACCTCCGTCAGAGTACGCTCTGTCTCAGCGTCCAGTTGGGCCGACTGGATAGCCTTTTTCGCCTTCATCGTCGAGACGCGCTGATCGGTTTTGGCCGCCTGCAACTTCTCGTCGATCAAGGACTTGACCTCAGGATGATCCATGGCGCCACGCTTCTTGAGTGAGGCCATGTTGTTGATAACTTCCTGCGGCGACATCGAGCTGATCAGCGCCACCAGAATGACCGGCGTAATCTGCTTGAGGGCACCCACCACCGTCGTATAGGGAATCTTGTTGTCCATGATGATACGCGCCTGCTCCTCGGACGTGCTGGCGCGGGCCAGCTTCTTGAGCGCAAAGAGCGGACTATCGACGGGCGGCTGCTCATCAAACAGGATCGCCTGCGCGCGCGGTCCCGGCTTGATACGCAAGCTAGCATAGAGATGCTTCAAATCGTTACGCGCACGCAGGGCGGCGCCATCAAACTGGCGTGGATTCTCCTCACGCGTCTGCAGGTAATGCGCGATCGCCCCCTTAAATGAACGTGGCGTCTTGCCGATGACCTTTTTCGTATGATCTAGTGCGCGGGACACCTCGTATGGTGCCAGCTTCTGCAGCAACATCCAGGCACCCTCACGGAACTCCGGATATTCACAGGTCGCCAGGTGCGCTACGAAGAGCAGCTTATGGTCGCGCACCTCGCCTTTAGCGAAGTACCAGGCAGCCAGGTGGCTATAGAAAAGAGGATCATGCTCAAGCGCGCTCGTGTGCAGCGGCGCGAGCTCTTCAATTTTACGGTGCGGTGTGGTCAGAAACGAATTGAGGATCGAAACACGCACATCCAGCTCATCAGGGGGCTTCTGTGTCATCGCATCACCATAGGGGCACAAAGCCGCAAGGGCCATATGCAAGTTTTTTTCAAGCAAACAATCAAAGAACAAAAAAAGCCTGTCCTGTGCAAGTAAAAAGAGCGGGCTGCTCTGCCGGCACCATACGCATGATGGCTACAACCAGGATCAGAGCCCAGGATTCGACCCGCATCCAAACCAGAAGTTAAAGGAGAAAAGGTAAACGTATGTACGCTCTTCTGATGGGAGCACAGGACAGACTGGTACAGGCAATTATATTTCCAGGCCAGGGCGCGCGAGTTGCAGGAGCTGTGAAAACAGGTGCTCTACCACTGAGCTACGGGGTCATGAGACCCCGACAGGATTCGAACCTGCGACCACCGGATTAGAAGTCCGAAAAGTTTGTAAGCTCTTACCGTGAGAGCGCGCCCCAGCCAAAAAAAGACATGTTGTAAAGAAAAAAGATCTGGTCGGCTATTGAAAAACAAGCGTCAACGCCGCTTACGCGATTGATAAGCCTGCTCTGTACAAATCCAATGAACAAGTGTCCCGAAGGACGGTGAGTTCCTCGTGAGAGGAGAGGTGTTGGGATCGAACCAACGTTTCCTGAAAGGACAGGAAAACCAGTTTGTATGTTTATTGTGTCAGGGTACAGAGCAGAAATATTTTTCTTATGCTTGTGTGTTGAGCGCAAGCCGGGACGTACATGTCGTGAGGGCACAAAAAAACGATCCCAAGTCGTATGTAAGCCCTCCCAGTTGGAGTACGCCCCGGACCCGCTTCTACTCTTTTTAGCCTTTAGCCGTAGAGAGCCTCAGGGCGAATAATTATGGCCTGAGTGGTCCGTACGATCACGTGGTCTGTCAGGGAGTCAGTTGGAAGGTCTAGATAGCGGGCGACCGCATCTTTAAACTGACTATCGGTCGAGTTCTGTGCTATACCGAGCTGCGCGAACGGTAATTCTTCACTGCGTCCATTGACGCGCACGTGAACTGTCTGCTGTGCAAGTTGTGCCATGGCTATCTCCTTCCCTAAATATGCTGTGGTTGACAATCCCCATAGGGACTGCTATTTGTCAAGTACTCAATGTCTATACAGATAATAACCGATAAATTTAGATGAGTCAAGGGTATTTGGCACGAATTTATGGCTTCTAGCGTTTTTTGTTCGAATCTCGGCAACGTGCGACGTGAATAGATGAATCAGAGCGGTTGCGCTGAGAAACTGAATCAGGTAAGCTTTATGCACAGCCATAGGCGACCTGCTTCGTTAGTTCAGGATACATCTACCAATCACCCGGGCCTGGGGAGCGCCGGCGCCCCCATACTTGTTGTAGTAGTTGGTGCAGAAATGGCGCGGTTACGCCATTTCTGCACCAACGATGAAAGAGATGTGAGCTGCTACGCTGCCGAAACGCAGCGAGAGAAAAGACGGCTATCACCAGAGCAAGACACACCCATAGAAAGATCGGTGTATGCATTCGTTACGTGTTTATCTGAGAAAAAACCTTCTGGTCCTTCCCCGCTCCTACTGGTTCTTATGGACAGGAACACTGCTCAATCGGATAGGGATGCTGGTACTGCCCTTCCTGGCCATATATCTCACCAGCGAACGCCATCTGCCATCCCAAATCGTGGGCCTGATCGTGGCTCTGCCAGGATTTGGAGGGATCATTGCGTCCCTTATAATGAGCGCATTCTCGGATCGCCTGCCACGCAAATATATCTTTGTTGGCTGCCTATTTATTTCAGCATGCTTCTTGCTAGCAATGCCGTTTATCAGCTCACTTGTCTGGTTAGCAATCATCATTCTCCTGTGGAGTATCACCAGCGAAGCACAGCGGCCTCTGGCGGGTATGCTCGTCATGGATCTAGTACCACCAGAACAACGCCGGCAAAGCATTTCATTATTACGCATGGCAATGAGTATCGGGAGTATGGTGAGCGCCTCAGTTGGTGGTCTGATCGCGACCCATGCCTTTCTGCCACTCTTTGGTGCAGACGCCGGGACAACATTGCTCTTTGCCCTCTTCATGCTACTCACGTTTCCTCGGCCGATCATCCTGCCCCTACAGGATGTCCAGTCTGTGCGTCGCCCGCGAGCACTGCTTGCCCCATTGCAGAATCGAACCTTTCGCCGCATCTGGCTGGCAGGTTTCTGCACCACGTTGGTCATGAGCCAGCAGACCACAACCATGGCCATATATCTCACCAGATTCGGAGGAAGTCCAGCACTTTATGGTGGCCTGATGGCGGTCGGAAGCCTACTCGTAATTCTACTGGAAGTTCCTTTGACCGCGCTCTTTCAACAGGTGCCAGTGGGGCGCATCATGGCCCTTGGCAGCCTCATCTTAGCCGTGGCGGCCGGCATATGTAGTGTGATCACTACAGCTTACTGGCTGGCGCTACCGCTGATCGCCTTCGTCTTTGGCAATATGATCTTCTCTCCTCCCTATGATACGGTTGGAGCAGAGATCGCACCGGCAAAGCAACGGGGTAGCTATATGAGCTTCCTCTGGATCGCAACCGGTATGGGATTCGCGCTCGGACCGGCTCTCGGCGGAATTTTACTTGAATTCTCACCACTCCTCTGCTGGAGCATCATGGGGGGCATCGGGCTCATAGCGGTTGCGCTGGCCTGGGACGTAGTGCCCGCACAACCAAATCCAGTTGATATCCGATAAAAGAAATGGTTCGTCGTTATGACATGAGAAGATAAAATGAAAGAAAACCAGAGGAAAAATATGCATATGCATGAGAGTAAGTATCTAACATTAGCAATCCAAAATAATGCCATCTGGTGTGATACTATCTGCCGGGCGCATGGTCTACCGGGAGAATTCCATGAAGGATACTGGATCCATCAACGGCCGACGCCGCGCTATTATCCTAATCTGGTAACGCTATCACCCGCGTCAGCCCTGAATCTTCAGCAGGCGGAACTGGCGGCATTTCTGATGGAGAAGCAAGCTTATGGCGTGTCGGTCAAGGATAGTTTTGCCGATCTGGACCCGGCGGCGTTTGGATTTCAGCAACTCTTTGAGGCTCAATGGATTATGCGGCCAGCGCCAACGGCGAGCATACATCTGACCAAGGGCGATCTACAATGGAAGCAAATCGTGTCCGAGGATGAGTTACGTAAATGGGAAATGGCATGGTCCCAGGCGGAGGTAGCGGCGCATGAGCGGCTCTTTGGCCAGGCGCTTTTAGCTGATGCGGACATTTGCTTTGTAGCGGCATATAAGGGAGATCAGATCGTGGCGGGCGCAATCGGCAACCGGACAACCGGCGTGGTTGGCCTCTCCAATCTTTTCGCGCCCGAACAGGAGGCTCAGAGCTACTGGGAAGGTATAGTGGCTATGTTAGCCAGTTGTTATCCAGGCCTGCCCATTGTGGGCTATGAGCAAGATGAGAGCCTTATGCAAGCCCTGCAGGCTGGCTTCACCACACTTGGACCATTACGGGTATGGGTAAGATAAGGCTAAAGGGCAACCACAAGGCGCAATACGTTTCGGTACACGGGTACTCCGACTTTATGGCGTGGTGGGTACATTTGATGCCTCGCCCTCGGGCATTATAATTTTTTGCAGCGAAATGCGTATCATGGGCGTAACCATCAAGAGAAACGCGACGTAGATGCGACCCTCAGCGGTCGTATCTACGGGGAACAAAACAATGCATGGCACCCAAGGTTTCCGATCCGTGCGGGAGACGAGGGATGAAAAGCATACAGATTGGATGGAAAGGCCCGCTCTGTGTTTTGACAGGGCGGGCCTTTGCGGTGGTTTAGGGGATCCAGCTATAGGGGTAGGTGGCGTCGTCGATGGTCTGGGCGACGGCGGCGTAGTTGAGTGGATGGAAGGTGTCGATCATGACGGCGAGTTCTTCGGTTTGCTGGACTCCAAGGCTCTTTTCGACGGCTCCAGGATGAGGGCCGTGCGGGATGCCTCGGGGGTGCAGGGAGATGGAAGAACGTTCGATGCCACGTCGGCTGCCGAAGTTGCCGTTGACGTAATAGAGCATTTCGTCGCTGTCGATGTTGCTGTGGTTGTAGGGCACAGGGATCGAGAGCGGATGGTAGTCCAGCTTGCGCGGCACAAAGGAGCAGACGACGAAGTTGGGTCCCTGGAAGGTCTGGTGGACTGGCGGGGGCTGATGGATACGGCCAGTGATAGGCTCGAAGTCGGCGATATTGAAGATCCAGGGATACTCACAGCCGTCCCAGCCAACGACGTTGAAGGGATGGAAGTCGTACCAGTAGCTGGTGACCAGGTCGCCGACCTTGAGGCGTACCTCAAAGTCGCCCTGTTCGGTGTGGGTGACCAGTTCTTGCGGTCGACGTATATCGCGTTCACAGTATGGCGAGTGCTCTAGTAGCTGACCGTTCGGACTGAGATAGCGGCGCGGCGGCTCGATGCTGCCGTGGGCCTCAACAACCAGGAAACGGCTCTGGACACTGTTCGGAGCAATATCGAAGCGATAGATAGTGCCACGAGGAATGATGATATAGTCGCCTTCGTGATACGGTAACAGGCCAAAGGTCGTTTCCAGGGTTCCATGACCATCATGTACAAAGTACATTGTATCTGCATCGCCAGCCCGGTAATAATACTTCATCTCCTCAGTTGGCAGGGAAATGCCGATAGTCAGATCATGGTTATACATCAGAATCTGATTGCCCCCCACGGCATCTCCACCCGGCTGTAAGTTAGCGGTCTTGAGATGATGATGGCGATGCGTCTCTTCCTGCCAGCTCTCCAGTTTACGGCGCTGGAATGGCTCCACACGCGCAACACGGGTCGGTGGATGATAATAATAGATGTTCGAGTAATTATTCGAGAAGCCCTCAGTCCCAAATAGCTCCTCGGAGTAAAGCGAGCCATCCGGCTTACGAAATTGCGTATGTCTCTTGGGCGGTATCTCCCCCAGGCGATGATAGGGTGGCATCTTTGACCTCCTGAAAAGCACGTTCAGTGCCCGTTCACAACATTATCAGACAATCGTATTACGTAATACGCCGATACCTTCAATTTCTAATTCGATTGTTTCTCCACGTTGAAACCAGGGATGTACACTGGTGCCGAGTTCTAATAGACAACCGGTGCCGACGGTACCCGAGCCAATCAGATCACCGGGTCGCAGACGCGCATTACGCGAGGCGTACGCGATCATTTGTGGAAAACTATAGTAGATCTGCTGAAAGTTTCCACGTGAAAGCTCCTGCCCATCTACCCGCGCCAGCATAGTCATATCATAGCGCTCACTGGCACCATGGCCCGTACGGCGCGAAGCCAGTTCATCAGGAGTCACCAGCCAGGGTCCGATCGAGGTCGCGAAATCCTTGCCCTTACCAGGACCAAGATTCAACTGCATATCCAGCCGCTGAAAATCGCGGGCACTCCAGTCATTCATAATAGTATAACCCGCAATATAATCTGCCGCCTCATCCACAGGAATATCTTTCCCGGCACGTCCAATCACGCAGGCAATCTCTAGCTCGATATCCAGCTCCTGGCTACCCACAGGATAGAGGATAGGCTGGTCATGGCCATAGATCTCGCTGGTATTGGAGAAATAGAAGGTCGGGATCTCATACCAGGTAGGATTCATCTCAGCGCCACGCAGGGCACGAGCAGTCTTGACATGCTGCTCAAAGGCATAGAAGTCGCGCAGCGTCGGTGGAGCAGGGATAGGTGGCAACAGAGAGACAGCAGCCAGCGCCACACCAGGGTCAGCTGCATCGTCTAACACCTGCCGCGCAACAGTCAGGCCAGCGGGATCCTGTAAGAGTTCCAGCAGAGTAGGATAGGGTAAGGGGAGCACCCGCTCCCCCCGCAGTACGCCGGCCGAGGTCTGTTGTCCAACCTGAACGGTTACCAGCTTCATCTACAGATTGCCTCGCAGTTCCTGCTCGCGCTCCAGAGCCTCAAATAAGGCCTTAAAGTTCCCCTCACCAAAGCCACGCGCACCCTTACGCTGGATAATCTCAAAAAAGATCGTCGGACGAGTGACCACCGGCTTGGAGAAGATCTGGAGCAAGTAGCCTTCCTCATCATGATCCACCAGGATACTCAGGTCCGCCAGCTGTTGCAGGTCCTCATCGATCTTACCGACACGATCCAGGACATCCTCATAATAACTCTTAGGGGTCTGCAAGAACTCAACACCACGCTCATTCAGGTCACGCACCGTCGCAACGATATCGTCCGTGATTAGAGCCAGATGCTGCACACCAGGAGTACGATAGAAATCCAGATACTCCTCAATCTGCGATTTGCGGCGTCCCGGCGCAGGCTCATTGATTGGCAGCTTGATACGGCCACTGCCATTCTGCATCACCTTGGACATCAAGGCCGAATACTCGGTACTGATCTGGCGATCATCAAAATGGATCATCTGGGTAAAGCCCATGATGCGCTCATAGAACGAGACCCAGTCATTCATCTTACCAAGCTCAACATTGCCAACCACATGGTCGATGCCAGCCAGACCAGCGGGACGAGCACGGCGTGGCAACTTCCCATCCACCGCGCGAAAACCAGGCAGGAAAGCCCCTTTATAATCCTGACGCTCCACAAAGGTATGGATCGTCTCGCCATAGGTCTTGATCGAAGCCAGCTTGACCGAGCCATAGGTATCACTGCGCACCGTCGGCGCCATAACACCCTCCGCCCCCCGGCTGGTAGCCTCCTGATAGGCCCGCTCCGCATTCTCAACACGGAACGCCACATCCTTCACGCCATCCCCATGCAGATACACATGGGACGCAATCTCGCCTTCAGGTCCCATAGCGGATGTCAGCACAAAGCGAATATTGCCCTGCTCCAACACATAACTCGTACGATCGCGTATACCTGTTTCCAGGCCAGCATATGCAACGGGCACAAAACCCCAGGCATGACTGAAATAATAGGCCGCCTGCCGGGCATCACCCACGTAAAATTCAAGATGATCAAAATTCTGGATTGGCATAAAATCATAATCGGCCATTGAATCGACTCCTTCTGAGCTGATAAGAGACGTTGCGACACAGCAGCGTGTCTTTTTGTTCGATAATCGAACATTGAATCCGATAATAGTTACAATATTAGGTGTACATGATCTGTGATAGAATGTCAAGATCAAGCAGGCGCAGCAATAAAGGATTGAGGAAAATATGTCAGAACAACCAACAGAACCAGCGCGTGGCGAGACCTCCCAGACATTGGACCGTGGATTACGCCTGCTGGAGATCCTGGCAACCGAAGCAGAAGGACTTAGCGTACAGGAGCTGGCGAAGCGCTTAGCGATCCATCGTACTGTAAGCTATCGGCTACTCAACACACTGCTTGAACACCGACTGGTACAGCGCATGCAGGACGGTCGCTATAAACTGGGGACAGGATTAATCGAGCTGGCGCGGCGGATTTCTCCCCGTTTGCAGAGCGCGGCCACCCCGGAATTAAAGCGGCTCGCCGAGGAACTGGGGGCCACCACCCATCTGACCACCGCCAATGGCGACGAGGCCGTGGTACTCACCACCATCGAGCCGAGCCACACCCATATGCATGTCGTCTATCGCGCCGGCTTCCGGCACGCACTCGACCAGGGCGCCTCCGGCATCGCCATCCTGGCCAGCCGACCCGCGCAGGCAGCCGAGCGTAGTCAGATCAGACAGGCCCGCCAGCGTGGCTACGCCGTCAGCCAGAACGAGATCCAGAGCGGAGCCAGCGGCCTCGCCGTTCCCCTCATCCTCGACGGTAGCCCGATCGAAGCCAGCATCGGCGTCATCGTCCTCGGCACCATCGACGAAGCCCGCGTCTCCCCCCGCGTCCTGGCCGCCGCCCGCCGCATAGCCGCATTACTATGATCGCCACACAATCATATTTAAGGAACATCGGCGGCTACGCGGCTTTTTGCTTCCCACTTACATGGGACATGAGATTTCCAGGTGGCAGGCATTTTTTACAACGGCATGCGCACCATGGGCATCACAACCCAGAAAAACACAACGTAGTTACGGCCCTCAGCGGCCGTTTGCCACCCGCCGCAGCGTGGTGGCCTTGTATCTGACCGGTTCGGCTGCCCCACAGTTGTCACCTCGCCCAGAGAGGGAACCCCTGCGATACGCTCTGGGTGAGACCATCCATGGGGAGGTTCCTTTTGGGGAACGCGTCTGGCTAAAGGGACCTGGATCGCGGGGATACTGGGCCACTACGCTGCGGCGGGTGGCAAACGGCCGCTGAGGGCCGTATCTACGGGAACCGGGTCTTGATGAGGGAAGGGATCGTTGGAGGATGGGGATTCTCTTCATGGGTACGCTGGCAAAACATGCATGGCACCCGAGGTTTCCGATCTGTGCGAGCAAGCTGCATACACAGCAGCTTGCCATGAAATAGAGTGCATTCCAGCTTAATGGGTGGAGGCGCTCTCCGCACGCGGCTGGTAGGAAAGGACGATGACCCCGGATGGATTGGTGGTGGCATTGACCAATTTCAGCTTCACTTTGTCGGTAATATCTTTAAACAGGGGCTTGCCAGCACCTAAAATGACTGGATGGACCAGGATCTGATATTCATCGATCAAGCCAAGATTTGTAAGCGTTTGCACCAGGGTGGCGCTGCCATAGATGATGATGTCGCGTCCCGGCTCCTGTTTCAACTGCTCAATGTCGGCTGGATTAACTTCTCTTAGCAAGCGCGAGTTGTTCCACTCCACGCTATCGAGCGTTTTGGAAAAAACGACTTTCTGCAGAGCGTTAAGCTTGCGAGCATAGGCTTTCTCTCCCTCTGAGACGGTAGGACTGTCAGGAACATGGGGCCAGGAGCCAGCAAAACTCTGATAGGTCACGCGCCCAAGCAAGAGGGTATCAGCTGAACTAACAAACGCAAACTGATACTCGCCCATGGCCTCATCGTAGAGCTCTCCAATCCAGTCCATCTCGCCGTTGGGACCAGCAATAAAGCCATCCAGGCTAACCCACATAGTGGTAATGATCTTCCGCATAATTTCTCCTCGTAATCACGCTCCTCGTAATGGAGCTTCCTTAAAAAAAAAACAAACACATGCGTAAAAGTAGATACCTCTACCTTTTCTAAAACGGTGGTACAAAACCGGCAATCTCGCCAGCAGCAAACAAGATGCAGGGTATCACAAGCAGGCTGCAAAATCATCGCGATGGGGACGGCAGGATCACGCTCAGTATACCATTGACCAGCCTCTGAGGCACGAGCAAGGGCTGTCACGTTTTTCCGCTCACAAACGTATCCTTAAGGAGAGAATAAATTTCGCTTTTTTTTTATGTAGCAGCTATGTTCTGCAAAACATCCTTCTGCCATTTTTATGTCGTTGGCATACTTTAAAGTAGTAAAGGAAATATTTATGGCAACTAGAACACGTGATAGTATCTGGCGCGTAAAACCAGTCGATCTTATTTTAAAACAAAGCGAGGAATCATCTAAAACATCGCTTAAACGAACATTGGGTCCATGGAGTATCACGGCCATGGGCGTCGGGGCAATCGTTGGCACGGGTATCTTTGTATTGACCGGCGTGGCAGCCGCGAAATACGCAGGCCCTGGCCTGATCCTCTCGTTTATCCTGGCGGGTATCGCCAGCGGTCTGGCGGCCATCTGCTATGCGGAATTCGCGAGTAGTGTGCCGATTGCGGGTAGCGCCTATACCTACTCGTATGCCTCACTAGGCGAATTGATCGCCTGGATTATTGGCTGGGACCTGATATTGGAATACGCAGTAGGCGCGGCCGCGGTCAGTATCGGCTGGGCCGGCTACTTTACCGACCTGATGAAAAGCCTGTTTGGCATCACGGTCCCGCATGCGTTGACCGCCTCGCCCTTCTCCGGCGGCATCGTGAATCTCCCGGCGGTCCTGATTGTGCTGATCCTCACCGCAATACTGGTACGCGGCACATCCGAGAGCTCAAAATTCAACAATATTATGGTCGGCGTCAAGCTGGCAGTGATCCTTTTCTTTATTGGCATAGGTATCTTCCATGTCAATCCTGCCAACTGGCATCCATTCCTGCCATTTGGACCAGGCGGCGTGTTCAGCGGCGCCAGTATCATCTTCTTCGCCTATATCGGCTTTGACCAGGTTTCGACCTCAGCCGAAGAGGCACGCAATCCTAGCAGAGACCTACCGCTGGGCATCTTCCTTAGCCTGATCATCTGTACCGTCCTCTACATTCTGGTTACCGGCATCCTGACCGGCATGGTCTCATACACAAAGCTCGATGTACCTTCTCCCGTCTCGCATGCTTTGATCCTGCAAGGACTCAATGCAGCTGGAGCAATCATCTCGATCGGCGCGCTGTGTGGACTCACCACCGTCCTGCTGGTCCTGCTCTACGGGCAGAGCCGCATCTTCTTCTCGATGTCACGTGATGGACTGCTGCCAGCCCTCTTCTCACGCATCCACCCACGCTTTAGCACTCCCTACCTGTCGAGTATCCTGATTGGAGTCGTTGTTGCCGTGGTCGCAGGCCTGACCCCCATCGATATCGTGGCGGAACTCACCAACATCGGTACCCTGACCGCGTTTGTGCTGGTATCGGCGGCCATCCTGGTATTGAGGCGGACCCAGCCCGATCTGAGGCGCGGCTTCCGTGTGCCATTTGTACCGGTGCTCCCGATCCTCTCAATCATCGCCTCACTGGTGCTGATCGTGAGCCTGCCCCGGGTCACCATCCTACGCTTCTTCGTCTGGCTGGCGATTGGGCTGGTTGTTTACTTTGTATATAGCAGACGAGCAAGTCATCTTGAACGTGGCAACCAGACCACATAAATTCAGGCATTGAAACCAATGAAAAGAACCTTCGTGATACACAACGAGGGTTCTTTTTTATGCAACCACTCCAGATAAAGAAAGGTAACACACCATGGTTACAGGGTACACCAAACCATTATACATACTTCCATTCGATCATCGTGCCTCCTATGAGTCAGGACTCTTCGGCTGGCATGAGCCACTGACACCTGAACAGACGGCCGAGGTCGCCCATAGCAAATGGATCATCTATACAGGTTTTCAGGACGCCATCGGGGACCATGTAGCCAAAGAGAACGTAGGCGTACTGGTCGACGAGCAATTCGGGACCGACGTCTTACGTGACGCCGTCAAACATGGCTTTATCACCGCCGTCTCAGTCGAGAAGAGCGGACAGGAAGAATTCGATTTCATTTATGGAGATGACTTTCCCAAACATATCGAACAATTCTCACCCACCTTCGCCAAGGTCCTGGTACGCTTTAATCCAGAGGGCGATGTAGAGATGAATAAACGCCAGTTAGAGCGGCTCAAAAAGCTCTCGGACTACCTGACACAGAGCAAGCGCCTATTTATGTTTGAACTACTGGTACCAGCAGAAAAAGAACAACTGGCCCGCTTTCATGGTGACAAGGCCGCCTATGATCTAGAGTTGCGCCCACAACTGGTACGCCAGGCGATCCGCGCCTGCCAGGATGCAGGTGTCGAGCCCGATGTCTGGAAGATCGAGGGACTGGATAGACGCGAGGACTGCGAGAAGACGGTTGAGGTCGCGCGGCGCGATGGTCGGGACAATGTCGGACTGATCGTACTTGGACGTGGTGCCGAGGAGGAGCACGTCGTTCAATGGCTACAAACGGCCGCCGCCGTGCCTGGCTTTATCGGCTTTGCCGTCGGTCGCACCAGCTTCTGGCAACCGATCAAAGATGTAGAGGAGCACAAAATATCAGAAAAGGACGCAGCCGCCGAGATCGCCCGACGCTTTGAGCAGTGGATCCGCGTCTTTCAAGAAGCAAAGCAAGCAAGCGCAAAAAACACATAATTGACAAGAGCAGAAAAACCGATCTGCCCCAAACAATCCTTCAGCCCATTTTCACGCGTCTACAAAAAAAGACAAAGCAGGCTGAAGCGTCTCCAGGAGCTGATCGGTGCTTCAGCATGTACAGCAAAAAGCCAGAGAATTGCCTGCGAGTAATTCTCAAACGTGGTATAGTATTGCTTGGTAAATATATGCGCAAAAGAACAAGCATACTCAAGGTAGAAGCAGAGTCAGCGTTCACCGTAAGCGGCTCGGCCCTTCGATTGAGTGGACATGCGATGATAAAACAATCGTATGAGCTATGGCTAACGATTAACAAAGCATGATATTTTTCTGCTGTGTTTGCATAAGAGAAGAGATCTTCGTGCAAAGATGTAAACATATGCAATTAAAGAAAGGAACATCTTACAATGGAACTTGGAATGATTGGAATTGGCCGCATGGGTGCCAATATGGCCCAGAGATTGCTGCGTGCTGGACATAAGGTTGTGGGTTATGCCCGTACAGCTTCGACCGTTGAGCAGCGCGTGAAGGAAGGTGCCATCAGCAGCGGCGCAACTTCATTAGAAGATGTCGTCAAACAGCTCAACAGCTCTCCCCGCATCCTCTGGCTGATGGTTCCTGCCGCTTCGGTTGATGACACCATCGCCCAACTGCTGCCCCACCTGTCAGAGGGAGACATCCTCGTAGACGGAGGAAATTCCAATTATCAGGATGATATCCGCCGCGCAGCCGAGCTTGAGAAGCACAAGATCCACTACGTTGACTGCGGAACCAGCGGTGGCGTATGGGGCCTGGAGCGTGGTTACTGCCAGATGATCGGTGGCGAAGACGAAATCGTAAAATACCTCGATCCCATCTTCAAAACCCTGGCACCTGGCGTTGGTGCGATTGACCGCACCCCTGGCCGTCCAGAAAACAAGGGTACAGCTGAGGAAGGCTACCTGCATTGTGGCCCTCACGGTGCCGGCCACTTCGTCAAAATGGTCCACAACGGCATTGAGTACGGAGTCATGGCTGCCTATGCTGAAGGATTGAACATCCTGCATAACGCAAACATCGGCAAAAACACCCACATGGTCGACGCCGAGACCGCTCCGGTACAGAGCCCAGAGCACTATCAGTACGACATGGACCTGCCAGAGATCTCCGAGTTGTGGCGCCGTGGTAGTGTCATCAGCTCATGGCTGCTCGACCTGACCGCGCAATCCTTCCAGGAGAACCCAACCCTCTCCAATTTCTCCGGTCGTGTCGCCGACTCCGGTGAGGGTCGCTGGACCATCAAAGCCGCCATCGACGAAGGCGTCCCTGCTCACGTCCTGAGCGCCGCCCTCTACGACCGCTTCGAGTCCCGTGGTCAGGCCGAATTCGCCAACAAGGTTCTATCGGCCATGCGCTTCCAGTTCGGTGGACACCACGAGCGATAGTTTTTCTATCCACCACCACAAGCGCCGGGCCTCTTCTGATTAGAAGAGGCCCGGCTTTTTTTATTGGCAGAAGACGTGCTTATAGCACTCAGGCGTCGCGGCTCTTCCATTGGGTCTGGACGGTCTGGGCGATCTGGTCGGCGGCGGCATTGATTTCTTTGGCGGTAGTCCAGCGGCCCAGGGTGAGGCGCAGGGCACCAAGGGCACGTTCACGGGATTGGCCCATGGCGCTGAGGACGGCCGAAGGATCGGTTTTGCCTTCATGGCAGGCCGAGCCGGTCGAGCTAGCAATACCAGGCATGGCGGCCAACACTTCTTCTCCCAGAATCCCGTCGATGCTGATATTGAGCGTATTAGGCAAGCGATCAGTAGGATGTCCGTTGAGGTGGACGGAATGGGGCAGGCGCTGCTCAAGCTTCTGCTGGAGCTGGTCACGCAACTTTTGCAGGCGCGGCTGGCTGAGCGCCAGTTGTTCACGGGCCAAGACAGAGGCCGCGCCCAGTGCAACCATATAAGCCACATTCTCGGTCCCGGCACGCAGGCCATGCTCTTGTCCACCACCATAGAGGAGCGGCTCCAATTGCAGGCCACGGCGCACATAAAGGGCACCAATACCTTTGGGCGCATAGAGTTTATGGCCGGCAATAGTCAAGAAATCCACACCAAGCGACTGGACATCGGTCGGAATCTTGCCGACCGCCTGTGAGGCATCGGTGTGCAGTAGAATGCGATGACGACGGGCCAGATCAGCCAGTTCAGAAATCGGCTGGATCGTGCCGGTCTCGTTGTTGGCATACATAATCGAGATCAGCGTCGTTTGTTCCTCGATGGCCGCCGCAACTTCCGCGGGATCGATGCGACCATACTTGTCCACGGGCAGATAGGTCACGCGCAAGCCGTGGAGCCGCGTCAGGGACTTACAAACGTTGAGGACGGCGGGATGCTCACTGACCTGGGTAATGATATGGTTGCCATGGAAACGATTAGCCAGGGCCGCCCCACGAATAGCCAGGGCATCACTTTCAGTGCCCGAGCCCGTAAAAATAATCTCATCCTGCGCGCATCCTAGCAGGGACGCCACCTGCTCACGCGCCGTAGCCATCGCGGCACGCGTCGTCTCAGCATAGGCATGGGCACTGGATGGATTGCCGAAGTACGTAGTTAAATACGGCAACATCGCATCCACCACCGCTGGATCAATCGGCGTAGTCGCATTATAATCGAGGTAGATCGGGCCGTCTTGTAAACCAGGATGAGTCATGGTGTAAATCCCTTCCAACTAACAACAATACGCTGGATGTACTTTCCTCATACTTACAGCATAACGCGCCTGTATAGAGCACGAAATAGAAAGAGAAAAAGCTCCTACACGCATGTTTGTGCAGGAGCTTTAAGGGGTATTACAACTAGCTTATTTGGCCAGTTCAGGGAACTTGGCAGCCAGTTCGCGGGAACTGGGCTCGACCAGGATGGAGCCGTCAGGAAAAACAATGGTTGGAACCGAGCTGGCACCATTATTTACTTTGACGACGTACTCGGCCGCCTGCTCGTTTTCCTCGATGTTGATATAATCGTAAGCGATACCGTGAGAGTCAAACCAACGTTTGGCATTGCGGCAATCACCACACCATGTTGTTGCATACATAGTTATTTTATTTTGTGCATTTGGAGTCTCATTAGTAACTTCTGACACCACTTTACTCCTTCGAATACTAGCAGATAGAATGGAAATTTTGCTTATCTGTTATTTCTAACACGGCGCGTAAAGCACTTATTCCCATACATTATTTATCTATCTGCGAGCCTATTCCACAGCTACCGAGACCGGCTTATTGATGCGCTCCAGCATCTTGTCGAGGAAGCGCTTGCCACCGGTGGCGATCAGTGAGGGGTTGCGGGCCAGGACACCCATGACCAGGCTGGCGGTAAAATCGCCACGCAGGGCCTGAGCTGCCTGGGCTGGTGTCAGGCGCTTGAGTAGATCCAACGAACTATCCCATTGAGCATCGCTATAGGCGGCGATATGTTTATTGATCATATAGGCGATATCCATATCGCGCGCGAAACGTGAGCGCCAGCGCTGATCGAAGCTCGACAGAAAGGCGGCCGAGGTATCACCGGCTTTCACTGCATCGGCAGCCGTCTCACCGGCCATCTGGCCCGAATAGATCGCGAAGCGGATCCCTTCACCGACCAACGTCGATCCATGGCCGCCAGCATCACCGGCCAGCAGCAAGCCATCACGCGAAAAGCTGGGCAGAGCGCCCTCGGATGGGAAGAGGCCGGTATGGTACTCCAATGGACTCGCACCCTTGAAGCGCGTCGCCAGCTGGGGAATCTCACGCATAATACGATCCAGATAGACGCGGGCATCCGCATCGTTATCAGGATGGATGACGCCAACACCCAGGCGTACGCGGCCATTGCCACGTGGGAAGGCCCAGGCATAGCCCTGAGGTGCATAAGCACTACCCATAATCAGAAAGAGCTCATCCTGAGGATAGTTAGGAGCATACAGATCGTATTCCGCCCCAAAACCATAGCGATGGAACGCGCCACCCATATCTGTACGCACACCAATATGGCGCGCGAAGCCGGAAGCATCAATAGTCACATCCGCATTGATCGTCAGGCGCTCGCTCACATGTGATTTGGCCGTTACACCGATCATGCGGCCATTCTCTTGTAAGGCCTGCTCAACCGTATGGCGTACACGCAGTTCAGCGCCAGCGGCTACCGCACGGGCAGCCAGATGCTGATAGAGACCACGGATATCGACCACACAGGCCACCGCAGGATTATAGTGGAAAGGTACCTCGCGATGTGGGGTCAAGAAATAAACCGTTTTCACGGGATGGTACAGGTGTTCAGGGATGCCCAGGGTCTGCATATCTTTGACCCAGCTCCCCCCACTGGTATGAATGGGGTAACCAATTTCGTTCTGGCGCTCTAAGACCAGTGTGCGTACGCCCCGCTTAGCAGCCGCTTCAGCCGCCGCCAATCCAGCGGGTCCGCCGCCCACCACGAGCACATTATAATCGTCTGACATGGAAGTCCTTCTTTAGGAGAATGATGCATAATTTGTAGAACTACAGCAATGATTTCTTGTGAATTGCAAGAAATCGGAGAAGGTTCGTTCTCGTTCTTATCGAGCTAAGTATAGTTGAATTGCAGCATACTGTCTAGTTCTTTGTTTGCTTCAATGGCATACGCCTCGCGCCTGCAGCGCTCGCTTTTTTTATGGAGGTGGGCCACTGGGGCGGTCGCGACCGCCCCAGTGGCCCACCTCCATAATGGATAATCCTGTCGAGCCGCTCTCACCTCGTATGCTCGCTAGCAACCATTCACGGGGCAAAGGATGGGAGCGGGTTGATACCGTCCCAGGTACCGTAGGAGGCAAGGGGGCGGAAGCGGGCGAAGAGTTCTTCACGGTACCAGTGTTCCTGGCGGGTACGGCGAATGACGTGGTTGTGGGGGGTGGTTGGCCCGTAGGCGAAGGTTTTGATGGCAGGGAGGGATGTCCAGAGGCTGAGCGTGGCCTGGTAGAGCAGGGGGGCCTCTCCAACGCCGACTGAGTTGATGAGGGTCGGCTGTTGCAGTAGCTCTTCCGCTACGGCCGGGACAGCTCCAAGGAAGGCTCTGATCTTAGAGGAATAGATAGTAGCACGGGTCAGGATGATCCAGGGACCTTCCTGGGGAGCAGGGGCTGGTGTGAAGGCGCGCAGGGGATCACGGCTACCCCACTCTCCGTGCCAGGTTACCGGCAACATGTGGACGGTCCAGGATTCCTCGGAGCGCTGGTGGATGCGTTGCATGAGCTTTGAATGGGCCTCAAAGCGCTTCAGGTCGGCAAGAGAGCGCCAGACGGTAAAGAGGGCTGAACGCTGTAGATCGGCATGAGGATCAAACACACGGCCCTGTCCGACACCAAGCAAGCGCCAGAAAGTCAGTCCTTCAGTATGCATGAGCGGCCAGCGATCGAGTCCCAGGTGGGCCAGAACATGGCTGCCGCTATAGCGACGGGGATAGCGAGATAAGGTAAAAGCAACGACTGGCTGCTGGTCATCAATGATCATAATTTATCCTCAATTTGCTGGCCGGTCAATGTGGCGCGAAGGCGCTATTTTCTTGACGCGAGCACTGTTTTTATGCTATAATTAGAACAAGATTTCAAGAGGTTATTCCCCTAAAAATTCAAGCTTCCTCGTAGATAGATACCCCCGTATATTCTCCATTTTTGTTAGCCTGAAAAAGAATATCTATACATATAAGACAGATACCACACTGAGGAAAAGGGGAGCAACGTACACATGAGTATAATACAAATTACCCAGACCGTGCAGATTATGCCAACCATTATGCCCAGACGTAGCAAGCGGGCAGCTCAACCTACGTTGCCCGGCATGGAGGTTGAGACTGAGCAGGCACCAAAGATCACCAATCGGCAGATCGCCGAGGTGCTCTCAAATATCGCGGATATGGTAGCCAGCCAGAGCGGCAACGTCTACCGGATCCAGGCCTATCGCAATGCCGCCCGTGGCATTCTGGACCTCCAGGAGCCTGTGGCCGACATTCTCGCCCGTGGCGAACGCCTGCAGATCCCCGGACTGGGTGAGCGGCTGCGTGGACGAATCACCGAACTGGTTGAGTTTGGTACGATGACCATCAACAATGGCTTCCATATGGATACCCTACCCCAGGGTGTACGCGCCCTGATGGCCGTGGAACATATCGGAGTCTATACCGCGATTCGCCTGTACCAGGAACTTGGCATCGATAGCGTCGAGAAGCTGTGGATGGCCGCGAACCAGCATGAGATTCGTCAGCTAGCAGGCTTTGGCATCCGTAGCGAGGCCCGACTCAAAGCCGCCGCCGAGCAGATGATGCCCAAGAGCAAACTGGCCTCACACCTGATACCCCTCGGTGCAGCATGAGTGCGGCGTCTCGTTTGAACAGGGAGACCAGTGGTCTCCCCCAAAACTTATAAAGTCTCGAACAGGGATATAAGGAGCCTATTAATAATAATAGTCAGCCTTCCCTCATCATGATCCTGAATAAGAGGCATTACATGCACTTCAACCAATTTCTGAATATCTTCTTTAGAGAACGCCGCCTGGGAAGATCTTTCAAAGTCATAAATGGTAAGATACACCATTGGAAGTAACTCTTTCAAACCATCTACTCCCAGTGCATGGAATTCCGTAACCGTATCAAAGAATTTCGCCCCAAAGACAAACCTTAGGCGCTCCCAGAATCCTTTGGGATCGCGCAACTTTCGGGCTTTATTCGCACCAATACTTTGCACCTCACGCCCAATGCGTATTGCGTCTCCACTATATCGCTGCCAGGTATCCTGATCTACACCATAATGATCGCAGATCAGGATAAACATTTCAATCAAAGTGACCTGTATCGTCTCTATTTGTGTCCCATCCAGCAACATAATTGACGCCAGCATACGACTAATCTCTACCAACACAAAGGAGAGCCGATTCAATTTGCGCGCCCCAATAAGCGACTCTTGCAATTTACTCAACGGCGTATGATCTGGCAGACTCGCGAAGAGGACCCTAACTAATTGATCTAAGCCTTCTCCAGTCACTGAAGATATAGGGATAAGCTGACCATTGGAAACCTCCGACCACTGTTGTAGCATCTCCTTACGTTCATCCAGAGGTTTATCGTTCAGTGTATCTAAATGCGTACCTGCCACGACCAGGCGTCCCTTATATTGAGCTTCAAGTTCTTTGAAAAATGTTCTTAACAGCTTCTTTTCAGGACCAGTGAGCGTGCGAGAGGCATTTACCACCCAGAGAACGTTCGTGATGGGGGCGTACTTTTTAATATTATCAAGTGCAATCTGGTCAACATCAGACGGTTGCGAATGACCATATTGGACGGTTTGTAGAGGAATAGCCATAGGACGAGGATAGTCACTATCCTCAGAAAGGCTCAAGAAGAGCCGTGTTATATTATGATAAGGATATTTATCATCACCAAAGATACCAGGTGTATCATAGATAGTCAGGCCACTTTGATATCCAACGCTCAGCACTCCTTTGGTTGTATCAGGAGTGATTTTGGTTTCTGCGATTGGAAGACCAAACAAAGTATTCACCAGGGTTGATTTACCGGCAGAGACCATCCCAACTACAGCAATCTGAGGATAGGTACCACCCCTTTGCAGTTTAAGCAACGCAAGTGACAATATGCGCGCCTCTTCGTTTTCTGGTTTAGCAGATTCAGATTTTTTGGTGTGCAACTTTTTAAGAAATCGCTCGAACTCATCTAAACTTTTTTCAGTAACCGCTTCCCCAAGGGCGGCCAAAAGTATTTTTAGGCCATCATACACATTTGGATCACCAAGCATTGCACCCTCCTTAGTGTCGTGGCGAAGCAAGCACAATTTTCCTGGCTGGATAGTTGACATTCGGTGCGTTCCCTCGCCTTTTCCATCAATTGCAACAGTCCAGAATAGTGATTGATAGAGATGCTAAGTACCGTTTATCATACCCTGCACACTCTTATTCTACTACAATAAACATAATAAACCAGCCTTCTGCTAATAAGATTAGTGTTACCAGATAAAACAGCTAGATTCTAACAAAAGATGTCAATTCATATTGTTTCAAGGGGAAAAGTGATAGCCGCCAACGTTGTCACATAGAGCTGGGTACGCTAAGCTGGCGACATGAGTCGACGTTCCGTACGTCGAGTGGGCGCCACACGCAAGGCCGCACTGCTGAGGTTTGGTAGGCCAGAATGTCAGAACGACGCGCAGCGCTGTGGCGCCTACACCGATCACGGTGATGATGCGGCAGTGATGAGGAACATGTGGTTGCCGGTCAAAACGTTCCCGAGCGATCAGGGTTGAAGAAAGATGATCGGTGTAGGCGCCACAGGCATGCGATGCTTTCTAAACATGTTTCGCCCTTGATCACGCCGCATACCGGCCTTGCGTGTGGCGCCCACTCGACGTACGCTCGGCTGGCTTTTTACGTCTTCTCCTCGATCGATTCGTGGCTTTTCACGCCGTTTTCGTGGCCCTCAACGTACTTAACCGAAAAATATTGGGGGACGAGCCCTGCCGGTACGGTTGTGTGTTACTCGACAAGGTTGATGAAGCGTTGCTCCAATTCGTAGGTGCGGGGACCGGGTTGGCCGGATCCGATGATGTGGTCGTCGATCTGGATGACGGGGGTGATCTCTTTGGAGGATGAGGTGATGAAGGCCTCGTCGATCTGTGGGAGTTCACTGAGCAGGATGGGGCGCTCCTCGATGGTGAAGCGACCTCGCGCCAATTCCAGGACGACATCGCGGGTCACACCAGACAGGACCTCCGCACGGGGCGTAATCAGCGTATCCCCACGGAAGACAAAGAAGTTGCTGCGTGTTCCCTCTAAGACGTGGTCGTGCTCATTGACGTAGAGCGCGTCGGTGGCATCGTGTTGGGCTGCAACCTTGAGCGCACGGATCGCTGAGACATAATTCGAGGTCTTGGCTTCCGGGGTCGAACGGGTCAGGCGGGTCGTGATCAGTTTAGCACCACGGGCAAAACGCTGCATGTCACGCTCGGCCAGCGGCGTAATTAATACCGCCAGACCGGAATCGGCCGCCGGCAGAACGCCATCCTCGCTGACACCACCCGTTACCAGCAAGCGGATAGATGCATGTTCATAGGCATTACGCTCTATGATTTCATGGATAATTTGCCCGAGAAAAGTGGCCGAATACGAGACCGGCAATTCAATCATGTCAGCCGATCGATAGAGACGGCGCACATGCTCATCCAGATGAAACGGGCGGCGATGATACGTTCGTAAAGACTCAAACACGCTATAACCGCGCAGGACCGCAACATCATTGATCGAGATGCGAGCATCCTGCGGATGCACCCAGTCCCCATTGACATACCACCAGGCATTTGTATCCATGCGACATAATCCTTTCCCAGCGCTATCGAAATAACGCCTCAACACAGGAGCGAACAGGCGTTAGAAGCCTTTATTTTGTGGATACTGCTCACGCATCCAGGCCACAAAGGTATCCGGCATCGCCATCGTCGAAAGACGGCTCTGGCGCACCAGGCTCCAATCATCAAACAAATGACTCTCTTTGACCGCGCGCAGCGTCACCGGTTGAGCTAAACGACCAACAAACTCCATATCGACCACCCAACTCTTAGGTTCATATTCATCTGGCCGTGGATCCGAGGTCACGCGGGCCAATCCAACGATGGCCGACTGCCCCAGGCTATGGTAAATAAACACCAGATCGTCCGGCCGCATCGAGCGAATTACCAGCAACGCCGCAGCGTTGCGCACACCATCCCAGACCGTTTTTTTATCGTGCTCAAATTGCTCGATCGAATACGTCTCGGGATCCGTTTTTGCTAAAAAATACGCCATGTACAACACCTCAATCAAGATATTCTCATCATAACAAACAAAGCCATCCCGACACAATAGGTGAAACGCCCAGAATGTATTTTCATGAATTTGCATAGAAATGATACAGATTCAGCCAAATTGACGCTAATTTATCTAACCAAAAAAGGTTTGCTTACGTATACTAAGTGTAGTAAAAAATAACTACTTAAGATGCTATATTGCACATCCATCAGCAAGCAACGATCAATTGCGCGTTGAGGATGTACTGTAAAAATGTACAATCGCTCTTTGAAATTTCTAATGTTTTACTTCATTTAAGTAAGGAGAATCATTCTTATGACACAGACAGATCCAAACGCAGAGCAGAAGTCAGTCTATGGCGTAGAGGAGCTACAGGTTGTTGGCGAGCAGTTGCTGGCCAAAGTCAAAGAACTGGTCCACGAGGGCAATGTACGCCGCATCATCATCAAACAGGACGGTCGCTCGCTTATCGAGTTCCCATTGACACTTGGTGTAGCCAGCATCGCTATCGCCCCAGTCTGGGCCGCCGTCGGCGTCCTGGGTGCCCTGCTCGGGCAGTGCTCGATCGAAGTTGTGCGCACAGATAGTCCAATCAACGAGGCTGCCACCGATGTAGCCAATGCCGCCTCCGATCTCGGACATAGTGTTGACGAAATCAAACTGGATGGCGGCGCAACCCTCTAAGGATCGGGCTCCCCATTCAAGCGCAATAGGTAGATACATATATCGGCCTGGAAGTAACTTCCAGGCCGGTCGTATTTTTGGCAGCCCATGTCATATAATATGACAGATCAAAGCAACCATATTTTGTGACATAGTGTTTGATTACCATGAAATCCATGTCCCGTTTAGCATTTTTTTGCGCCTTTGGCGCTCCAACGGTTTTAAGTGTGGTGTCAAAAACTGAGCAAAGCTCAGTTTTTGACACCACACTTAAAAGAAGCATGGGCCCTTCAGGGCCCGCGTGCGGCTGGCTGCACGCTCCCTAATGAGAGTAGGAAACAAACACTATCTGAGTAAAGCGAAAGGAATAGTGGTTTACCATGACAGCTGCAACCCTGGAAGAGATCGCGGCATATGCGTCGATGCCCATACAGATCGAGAAGGCCATCGAGAGATTGAGCGAGGCCCAGCTACAGCACACGCCGGCTGAGGGAGAATGGAGCATCCATGAAGTATTAATACACCTGGCTGATAGCGAGGCCGTCGGCTACTGGCGACTGCGTAAAACACTGGCCGAGCGTGACTCCGTCCTGGCTCTTTATGATGAAGAGGCCTGGAGCAAATCCCTGTACTATCGTCAGCAAGATAGCATCCTGGCCTTGCGCCTCTTCTCTGATCTGCGGGCCGCCAATGCCAGCCTGTTCAAATTCTTGCCAGCCGAGGCCTGGGAGCTTACCAGCATCCACGCGGAACGCGGCAAAATGAGCCTCTACGAGATCTTCCGTATGTATGTCGAGCATGGAGAGATCCATCTACAACAGATCGAACGCCTCAAAGCCTGAGGTGAGGCAGCCTCCATGCCATCGTCAGGATATGGAGGCAGAACAATCGGTCGCAAGGCTTGGGGCGATGGGAAGCGTAAACCAGAAGGTTGAACCAACACCCGGCGTGCTCTTGACACCGACCTGTCCTGAGTGCCGCTCGATGATGGTACGACAGATATGCAGACCAAGCCCCAGGCCCACGCCCGAACCACTTTTCACAATAATGTCAGGAGCCCGGTAGAAACGCTGCCAGATACGCTCCTGCTGCTCCGCTGTAAGTCCTGGCCCTTGATCCTCAACCTCCACGCGTGCCATCTGCTCATGCACCGAGACACAGACATTGACAGGACTGGTCGCCTCGGAATATTTGAGGGCATTGGAAAGATAGTTATTAACAACCTGTCCGATGCGTTCAGCATCCGCATTGACCATAATCTCAAGGACCGAGGACTCAAAGTGCAAGGGGCGCGTCGGCACCAGATTACACTGATCCTCGACGACATCGCGTACAAGTTGAGTCAGATCGATAAGTCTGGGTGAAAGTTCCAGCCGATTCGCATGAATACGGGAAACGTCGAGCAGGTCATTGATTAGACGATTCTGCACTTTCAACTGGCGTTCGGCGCGCTCCAGCAAGCCTGACAATTGATTGAGGAGCGGTGCACTATCTCCTTCGAGAGTACCAAAACGAGCAAGCTGTCGTCGGACAAGCTGCAGATTGCCCTGAATGCTGGTCAGAGGCGTCTTAAGCTCATGGCTGGCCATACCCAGAAACTCATCCATCTGTTGCATAACTTCCTGGGTAGCCCAGACACGCATCCAGGCCTCCTCACGGCCAAGTTGCAAACGTTCGCGCTCAATCAGCAGGGCCGCAAGCCTGGCAATAGCCAGCGCCAGCGCACGATCTTCTCTCGTATAGACCATCCATTCATCTTGCGGATACAGAGAGAGCAATCCCACCAGCTCGTCCCCCAGATGCATAGGCACAAGTACAGACCGTTTAAGATACGGGCGTGGCTGGCGATCATAATAGGGCGGCTTACTCACATCAAGCAAGACCACTTCACCAGCCCGTAATTTCTCCACGAGAGCATCATTCTCAAGGCGGGCCGCCAGGGATTTGCCCTGTGCATCATCAAGCAGCGTCTGCCGAACCTGACCATCAAAGCCAACCATAATCAGCGTATCAATGATGTCGCTGGCAGGCATAAGTTTAGTCATAACCACGCCTTCGCAAGAGAGCACCTGACAAATAGCCTCCAATACCCGGCGCGCAACCTCGTCATGTGAAGGCTTTGTGCGCTCAAGATTATCTAACGGCTCCTCACGTGTATCCAACACTTCAGCAATCGTCAGCAAAGCGTTTAAAGCGTGCTGGAGACGTCGCTCTTGCTGCTGCCGCTCAGTGATATCCAGGATAAAGCAGACCCATTGCGGCGGATCAGCCTGCACTTCGGCGGCCCCAAGCAAAACCGCGACCCGACTACCATCCAGGCGCGTGAACTCTTTCTCAAAGGGGGTACACACACCACGCTCACGCAATTCTTGCAAACAATGCTCATCGCGTGAAACATACTCCGCTGGTGTCATCGCCCGCCAGTTAATGCGGCCCGCTCTCAGGTCCTCACGGCTATAGCCAAGCAGATCAAGAAAGGCATCATTCGCCTCGAAGATGTGGTCAACATCAGCGATGATAACACCAATCACATTAGAATCGATCAAGCGGCGGGCACGAGCTTCACTCTGAATGAGAGCCACCTGCGCCTTTTTAAGCTCCGTCACATCACGATTAATCGCGAGTACCGAGACGACATTACCACACATATCGAGTTCGGGATTCAAGCGAGATTGATACCAGCATAGACCTGCGGTGGGCGAAGGGTAGGAAAATTCCAGGCTGCGAACTTCGCCGGCCAGCACCTGATTGAATGCATCATTCCATGACCGCAGTGCTTCGGCCGACATCCCTAACTCTGAGATAGTTTTACCAATAACCTCATCTGGTCGTAGTCCAAGTACAGCAGTAATAGCTGGATTCACATAGACAAGGCGCCGAGAACGATCATAGCGTGCGATAACATCTGTGGCGTTCTCTGTTAGCATGGACAGCGCCCGCCGTTCTTGTTGCAGGGCCTCTTCGACCTGCTTGCGCTCATCAATATCTTCAATCACAGAAATAAAATAAAGGGGAGCCTCTTGCTGATCACGGACAAGCGCGACCGTCAAATTAATCCAGACCAGCATTCCATTAGCACGGATGTAGCGCTTCTCCATAGAATACGTCGAGATCTTGCCGGCAAGTAACTGTTCAACGTAGGCCAGATCGGCCGACAGATCCGGGGGATAGGTAATGTCCTGAAAGCGATGGAGCTGCAACTCGGCACGAGGATAGCCCACAATGTCGCACAGCTTTTGATTGACCTGTAAGAAGCGTCCATCCAGGCTCACATGAGCCATCCCGACGGCCGCCTGTTCAAAGGTCGCTTGAAAGCGTCGTTCATTCTGCCACATTTCCTGCTGCAGCAAGGCAAGTGCCTGCTGGTCATCGTGGGCACCGGAGTCTGATGTGGTGGGCATACACCTGCTCTCCTCTCTTCACAGCAGTAATAAAGAGAAGCCATCTAGGGAGCTTACACGTCAAGCATGAGACTCTAGTGGCAGTATATTGACATCCTATCACGATTGTAAAGGTGACATCAAGCCCAACTACCCGTGGGGAGTTATACCGAAGAAGATGTCACGTCTTTCTGCTCTGGGTATTTTGTCTGCACCATCTGAACTTATCTCCCGAAATGACTGTATGAGCTTAATCAACGTGTTATGATATGCGTCAGTACTGTACAAGGATGCATAAGATTTGTCCATATGTGATGTGACATTGTTTCAGGTGCATTACCCTAATTTTTCGAGAGGTGGAGGTAAGCAAGGGCACATGGTAAAGGCAACGAAGGATCAGGTGGATCAAAGTACCAAAGGAACGCGCCCAAAGACGCGCGACCGTATTTTGCAGGTGGCACGTGAGTTGTTTAATGAACATGGTGAAGCCAATGTAACGCTGGCCCATATAGGAGAACATCTAGGGATCAGTGAAGGCAATGTCTGGTATCATTTCCGCACCAAAAACGCGGTCATTTCAGCGATTTTTATGGAGCTCAAGGCAAAGGTCCAGGCGAACCAGCAACGTGACGTTGGTGATCTGCGCCAGGTGAGCCAGCTACAGGACCTGCTAACACGGGGCTTCCACTTGATGTGGGAATATCGCTTTCTTTTGCGCGACAATATCAACTGGGCCGTGGCACAACAAGATGTCTATGCACAACTAATCGCGCTCACTAATCAGGTACATATCTTTATTGAGAATGCACTGAAACTGCTATGCCAGAGCGGTATCCTGGCCATACCGGAGTGGCAGATCCCGATTGTAGCGACCAACCTGTGGATTATTAATCGCTACTGGATCGATTATTGCCAGACACGCAATGGTCAGGAACAGATTACCGAACAGAGTGTCCAGGAAGGCATAGAGCAGCTACGCTCAATAGTCTTTCCTTATCTGACACCGTTGGGACGACAAATACTCAATAGAAGCGATCCCATGAACACTGAAGAAAACGCCACCAACCAAGCGTAATTTTGTACATCATGGTGGGATGGCGTTGTGGGAGGACAGCCATGAGCCAGCCTTGCGTACGTCGAGTGGCGCCACCCGTTTTTCCACCCAAGACCGGCTCGCCACCCACGATCATCGTTGGGTATGAAACATCGCTGAGTTGAAAGTATTGGGCAAAATCCCTATGAGTTTTGCTGTGCTCACTGCAAAGCGATTACGTGTTTTAGGGACATTTCTTACGTGAAGCGGTGGCAGGGAAAAGCCCTGCCGTTACAGTTTGATGGCGGTCACGGCTTGTCCGGGAATGTTCTGCTCGCCTTTGTGGGTGCGCGGAAAGGTTTTGATGTCGGCGGCTTTGTGGATGATGGCCTGATCATTTTTGCCATTGTTGGCGATGATCAAGAGGGTATCATCCTCGTGGACAAGCAGGGTCTGGACAACGTGATCGGATTCTGAAAGCTCGGTCGTGGGTGCACCATTGGTGGCTCGGGCCTTGGGCACAAACTGGCTGACAGGCACCTTTTTGGTCCAGCCACCCTCGGTAAGGACCAGGAGGCTGGTAATACTAAAGATGTCTTGATCGGCCTCAATGGCGGGCTCACTGTCCAGGTAGCTGGCACTGACGACCTGGCCACCTTTGCTGAGAGAGATGGCGGCCACACCCTGTCCACCACGACCCTGGCTGCGTAGTTGCTCGTCGCTAAAGCGCAGGGTTAGCGCGGTATCGGTCGTCACAAAGTATTCGCCACGACCATAGGAGACCAGAGCGGTCGCCACGCTATCTCCATCCGAGAGCTTCATATCCTGGATGCCGTCTACATCGGCGGCTTTGTATTCGCTGAGCGGAGACTTCTTGACTTTACCAAGGGTGCTAAAGAGTACCAGATAGCGATCCTCATCATACGCATCGACCGGCAAAATCGTCACCACATCTTCACCCGGCTCCAGGCGCAGCAACTCACTCAGCGCCTCACCTTTGCTTGAACGGGTCATAACAGGAATGCGGTGGGTGGCGATCTGGCAGACGCGACCACTGGAACAGATACACAGCAGGTAGTCCTGGGTCGTGGCTGGCAGTAACTGGCGTAGCTGCTCATCACCGCGTACCGGCGTGTAGGTGGCAATCGCAGCATTTTTGCCACGCGGCTTATAGGTATCAACGGGCAGCGCTTTGAGCGTCTGCGCGCGCGTAAGGCCGATCATGATTGGCTCGCGCTCATGCAAACTTTCAACTGTTTCAATCGGGGTTAGCACATTTCCTTCAGCGTCAATCACGGTCCGACGCTCATCGCCAAACTGTTTGATCAGTTGCTGCATCTCTTTTTTCAGGGCCGCAATCAGCACCTTACGATCACCAAGCAGATACTCCAGTTCCTGAATACGCAGCAAGAGATCTTCGCGCTCTTTCGCATACTTGTTAGCATCCAGACGTGTTACCTGGGACAGGGTCATCGAGGCAATCACATCGGATTGGATCGCGGTCAGCTGATAGCGCTCCTCAACCTGCTTACGTGCCGTCGCCCGATCTTCAGCCTGTTGGAATATTTTGACGATCTGCTCAGCATTCGCGGATCCAATTACCAGACCATCAACCACATGCAGACGTTCCTGAGCCTTACGCAGATCATAATTAGCGCGACGCGTCATCACATCAATCTGGTGCTCATTCCAGTAATTGAGCAGCTCCAGCACACCAACCTGCTTTGGCTGGCGACCAGGTTGCATTGGCTCACCGAAGAGGAAAACCATCTGGAAAGACTGCGCGATCTGCAGATCAGTTTCCTTGAACAACTGCATCAAGGTCTGGCCTGCCTCGGCATCCTTGCGCAGCTCAAGCACGATACGAGTCCCCTTTTCGGTATCGCTCTCATCGCGCATCTCCGGCATCAAGCCCTCAAGCTTGCGAGCATTGATCGCTTTGACGATCGAAGCCTTGACTTTATCACGTCCAATTGGAGGGATCTGCGTCACGACCAATGAGCGGCTACGTGGCGTCTCTTCCAGGCGCACATCGGCCCGCACAATAATACGACCCTTGCCGGTCGTGAAATAATCTTTGATACCCTCGATACCAACCACACGACC
Organism: Dictyobacter alpinus; assembly: GCF_003967575.1. Taxonomy (NCBI): domain Bacteria; kingdom Bacillati; phylum Chloroflexota; class Ktedonobacteria; order Ktedonobacterales; family Dictyobacteraceae; genus Dictyobacter; species Dictyobacter alpinus. The sequence continues at coordinate 4,677,169 of NZ_BIFT01000001.1, read as the reverse complement.
ACCCTGAGGAAAATCAGGGCCCTGAATATAGCCCATGATCTGCTCAACCGTCATGTCCGGTCGGTCGAGCAAAGCGATACAGGCCCGCATGACCTCGCCCATATTGTGGGGCGGAATATTCGTAGAGAGACCGACCGCGATGCCGCTGGAAGCATTCACAATAGGAGGAATGCGGCCCGGCAAATAATCGGGTTCCAGCACACGCGGATCCTGCTTATAGGTTGGATGGAGCGGAACCGTCTCACGCTCGATATCCGCCATCAAAGCCTCAGCCATTGGGGAGAGGCGCATCTCGGTATAGCGATACGCCGCCGGATCATCCCCATCCTCACTACCCATGTTCCCCTGTCCCTCGATCAGGGGATAGCGCAACGTAAAAGGCTGAGACATACGGGCCGCCGCATCATAGACCGAGGTATCACCATGAGGATGATAATTACCCAGAATCAGGCCAACCACCTCAGCACTTTTGACCGTTGGGCGCGACGAAAGATACCGCGCATTCAACATACCAGCCAGGATACGCCGCTGCACAGGTTTAAGACCATCGCGAGCATCAGGAAGGGCACGGTCAGTCACCACCGAAAGTCCATATGTCGCAAAGGCCTGCGACATAATCACAGAGAAATCCTCGCGAATAATGCCAGTTCCTGAAGAATCTGTTTCTGTCGTGTTACGAGCCATCTATTTTATACGTCCAGTTCCTTAATTTTGCGGGAATGTTCAGCCAGGAATGTGCGCCTCCGCTCCGCATTTTTATCTTCCATTAGTTCCGCAACCAGTTTCGCGGCCAGGATACCATCTTCCATGGTGACACGCTTCAGCATACGGCGAGCAGGATCCAGCGTGGTATCACGCAACTCTTTCGGATTCATTTCACCCAGACCTTTGAAGCGCTTAAATTCAAGATTCTGCGCATCGGGATGGATCCGCACAAATTGGATCCGGGCATCATCATCCAGCAACCAATGCACCTTATTTTTATACTTTACCGAATAGAGCGGCGGACAAGCGATATAGACATGTCCAAGATCGATCAGATCGCTGAACTCCTGATGGAACAGGGTCAGCAGCAGACACTGAATATGCAGGCCGTCCACATCAGCATCGGTAGCAATAATCACACGATTAAATTTCAAACCACTGATATCGAAGAAGTCACGCGTCCCGGTACCAAGCACGTTGATGATGGTGCGAATCTCTTCGTTCTCCACAATACTCTTCAGATCAGCCTTGGCGACGTTGAGCGGCTTACCCTTCAACTTCAGCACCGCCTGGAACTCTGAGAAACGTCCCTGACCAGCGCTACCGCCAGCCGAGTCACCCTCGACGATAAAGAGTTCGGCGCGCGAAGGATCATTGGTATTACAGCGCAAGAATTTCTTCGAGAGCGTCGTATCGATCAGCTCGCCGCTTTTCTTTGTTCCAGCCCGAGCCAATTCCTCCACCAACTGCGCCTCATTACGAGCCTTCTGCATCTGCTGGATGCGCTTCAACCACTCTTTGCCGATGCCAACATTCGACTCAAACCAATCCTTGAGTCCCTCATCCACCACCGAGCGCACCATACCTTCAACCGGCGCATTATTCAAGCGATCCTTGGTCTGACCCTGGAATTGAGGATTGGTCAGTTTCACCGAGATCACCACATTCAAACCCTGCTGAATCACCTCGGGACGAAAGCCATCGCGCTCACGATTGCGGATAATATTCCACTTCAAAGCATAATCATTGATAACCTTGGTCAGAGCCGCCTTAAAGCCAGTCTCATGAACGCCACCATCGCGTGTACGGACCGCGTTCGCATAGCTGTACATAGAGATTTTATAGCCCGTGGTTGGTTGCAGCGCCACCTCAACCCGTACCTCGTCCCGCTCCTTCACAATATTAAGCACATTTTTGAAGAGCGGCGTACTGGTCGTGGTCGCGAGATCACGTACATAGTCGGGGAGACCATCACGTGAATAGAAGACATGCTCAACCTGCTCGCTCGTCGCATCATCCCAGGCATTCAAATGGAAGGTTACGCCACGATTCAGATAGGTTGCCGCCTTCAGCCTACTCTCCAATGACTCCAGAGAGTAATAAGCATCGGGATCAAAGATCGTGCGATCATAGAGCCAGCGCAACTGGGTGCCATGGAGTTTGGGATCACAGGCCGTAATCTCATGTGGTTCCGCCACGCCCCGGCTAAAGGTTTGAAAAAACTGCTGACCATCCTTCCAGATCGTCAACTCCAACTTCTCGGACAAAGCATTGATGACCGTCGAACCCACACCATGGAGACCACCAGCCGTCTTATACGCACCTTCAGCAAACTTACCACCCGAGTGAGGAACCGTCAAAATCACCGTCGCCGCCGGCAAGTACTCGCCCTGATAGCGCATAGGATCAAACGGCATACCGCGCCCCTCATCCCGTACCGTCACCCATCCTTCTTGATCAATGTGGACCCAAATATTCTTGCCATATCCCGCCACAGCCTCGTCTACAGCATTATCCAATGCCTCCCAGATCAGATGAATCAGACCAGAGGTAGACGTGGAACCGATATACATTCCTGGGCGATGTCGAATGGCAGCAATACCCTCAAGTACCTGAATATCCGCCGATGAATAGGTCGAGGCACTTTTTTTGGTGCGTGTTGCTTGCTTCACTTCTACTTTATTTGAAATCATATCTTCAGAATGTTCACTTGTTCCCCTCGTAGCAAAGAGAGAAAGTTGCTCATGTGTAGCATCCGACTCATCTTGTACAGGAGGGAGTGCATTGGGGGAACGAAACATCTACCCTTATACCTCTCTTCAGAATGCTTTGATTGCTTATTCAGCATACAGCCTTCATTCCCGAAAGTCAAGATGCAATTAGACCAAAAGTTCTAACTGACAATAAGCCACTTTTTCGCAAAAGTATGTTCTGACTTATTCCGATCCTCAAAAATGAAAGCGGAAATATGATCATTCTATGGATTTAACACGTCCGCCTGGCGTAATTCAGCAATCTCGCGGGCAATCTTTGATCAAACACACTAATTTTCGTACAGAATACCTCTTGATAGACGCACATGGGAAGAGATTTCCGGGTTAGACCATACTTTCGGCCTATAAAACCCTTAGCTCTGAGCTCCCATGTAACACTCCCCCACTACATATCCAATTGGTACAGCATAGGTGATAAACACCGGATCGTCAAAAACTATTCCATTGGGCCAACGCGCTACGTATCATACGCGAAGAAAGCGTAACGCGCAAGAGCGGCATCCAGGTTCTCTGTCAAAAATCTGGTGGTATGGTTGGAGGAGAACGTGCGCAACCTTCACGATATCGGGCTGGGAATTTTGAAACTTATGTGCGAATTGATGCTATATTATATATAAGTTATGTGCCTTTGGAAGCAGGAGAAATTTGCAATGAAACCTATAACTGGCCAGTATGAGTGTATACATAGCTCTGGTGTTGGCCTGGATTACTTTACGTCACGCATAGATCGGTTGGTGTTACAGGCAAATAGTCGTTTTGTGTTGACGACACAAAATCGCAGCCGAGCGGTGAATGCTGCGCAGTCCTTGATGAAGGGACAACAGGTCTCGTCGGCGGCTCCGGAGACACGGTTGGAAGGTAGCTATAGCCAGCAGAATATGCTGGTGCAGCTACAGTTTGATCATGGTGGCCTCGAAAAAGCGCAGTTAGACGCGGATGGGTCCGGCCTGCAGATTGGTCCGAACCATTTTAATAAGGTCTCGGATTCGACGATGCTGCCACCAACGCATCGCTTGCAGAAAGATATGGATGATATCGCGAAAGGCATTAAGATCGCAACCACACTGGGTGGAATGGCGGTAAAGGCCGCGAAAACGATCCAGGGAACAATCCAATCGGTCCAGGAAACGAACGCGCAGCAGAAGCCAGCTGCAGGGACAGCGGGAACGGCACAGCAGCAGCCGGCCTCAACGCCCCAATATAGCGCTCCGGCACAGCAGCAGCCGGCAACGCCTGTTTATCAGCCTCCGGCACAACAGCAGCCGGCAACGCCCGTTTATCAGCCTCCGGTACAGCAGCAGCCAGCGGGACATGTTGAGACGCTGTTTTGTGATCAATGTGGGTCACGTATTCGGCCTGGAAAACGCTTCTGCAATATTTGTGGAGCGCGCTTACCGTAGGCAAAGGGCAAGCGTTAGTGGGCCTGCTCTTTGCGTAAATAGTCATAGGCAGCAATAATACGCTGCATCTCTTTGGGATCGCCACCGCAATCAGGATGGTGGCGTTTCGCCAGTTTGCGATAGCGCCGCTTAATTTGTTCCGGGGTCGCATTCGCCGGGAGTCCCAGTACAGCCAGGGCCTGTTGGCGCTGTAAAAGCGGCCGCGCAGGATTAGCATTACTTTGCCAGAAGCTCCGCACTCCAAGGCGGACCGCATCCCACAATAAATAGACAAACGGTTTAGGTGGTCGCGAGCTCATTTTCTTCTTTTTCCACTCAATGCTAGCTATAACAGTTACATACATCTATACTATACGCTATTCCGCCACATAATGAAACGCGCCTATGCTATTGTCCGTGAACAATGTATTAGAAACAAAATTTCTATATGTCTGACAGATTACCAGTCATTATAATAAGTCATTTTTTCTGGGAGCAGAAAGTAATCCTTACAGGCACTAATACATAATTCACGTAAAAGACACGAGTAAAGAGGTATTTTCATGGCAAGTGAGACGCATACAGAAAACGAATCCTTGAAGGATAAAGCCACTGAAATAATTTCAGAAGCGCCAAAAAAGACCAAAACATTGCAACTTTTCTTTAAAAAATTTGGCTTTGATTGGGCAACAACATTCGCGGGCGCACTCGCCTATAGCTTGCTAACGGCGATGGTGCCGATCGCCATCGCGATCGTAGCGATCCTGGGTTTTGCCCTGACCTTGATTCCAGGTCAACAACATAGCACTGCCGTCCTTGACACTCTGAAAGCCATTCCAGGACTAGAATCAGTTCAGGGTGATCTCGTACAAAGTGTTACGGACAAGCTGGCCAAATCGGCTGGTTTTCTGGCAATCATCGCTGTGCTGCTGGCCCTTTTTGGTGGCTCACGACTCTTCGTCGCCATTGAGGGCAGCCTGGATATCGTCTATCGCGTGCGCCCCCGCCCACTGATCAGAAAGAACGCCATCGCGATCGGGATGATGCTCATTTTTATCGTCCTGGCGCCGATCATGGTTTTCGCAGGCACATTACCGGCAACAATACTCAACATTCTCAGTCATAATCCTTCCCTGAAGTCCATCCCATTTCTCTCAGCGGTAGCCGCCAATGCCGTGATCGTCCAGATCGGGGGCTATGCTGGAGGCTTACTGGCCGCCTTCTTATTGTTTGAGGCCATCTATGTAATCGTACCCAATCAACGCATCAACCCACGTAACAGCTGGCAGGGAGCCATCGTGGCGGCAGTCCTGCTGGAAGTCTTTCTCGCGCTTTTCCCGATCTACACAAACAATCTACTGGGCACATATACAGGTCAGATCGGTCTGGTCATCGTGCTGCTAGCCTTCTTCTACTACTTCGCAGTCATCCTGATGTTAGGCGCCGAAGTCAACGCCTTCTTCTTCGAGAACGTGCAGCCGCTTCCCAACGATCTGGGCACCTTTGTCAGTACCATGGGCGGCACACTCAATCGCGATCGACCCGATGCCGAGTCGGATGCGCATGTGGATTCGAAACCAACCGAGCAGGCCGATTATACACATATCGCGCATACACGGCACGAGGAGGAGCAGAATCAGCGCAAAAACGAGGAGAAGCAGGAGCGCACAATGCGCCCCCACATCAATCGGGATCGCCAACAAGCGCTGGACAAACAGAAAGATAAGCAGCCAGGCAAGATGTCGGCCACGATTGGAGTCATAGCCGGATCAGCCCTGACCGTGCTGATTGAGTCCATACGCATGCGCCGTGGTGGCAAATAAACGTTGAGCCACCTCTAAAGTGAGACCGGACCAGCTAAGGCCGTGGGCGAGCAGAGCCGCGCCCCGGGCGACCTCAAAGCCAGCTGGTTCGGTCTCACTATGTGGAAACAGAAAAAACTGGTAGCGATCCTCAAAGTACTCCAGGACCCGCTCCTTCCGTTCAGGGGCAGCACGAGAGAGCAGGACCACATCCTCCAGTTGATGCAGGGCCAGGGTCGCCGCCAGATCTCTGGTCAATTGCTCAAGCAGAGCCTGCTCCATCTGATCCGCTGGACCATCCAGGGCCACCCACTCCCCATAGCCATCAACGATCTGACCATTGCGTAACACTGTCAGACGATAGGATGTCTCCCTGAGTTCCAGACAACAGAAATTCAGCTCCGACCAGCCCGCATCCTGCCGACGCATATGATAGAGCAGCAAAGCCACCACGCACAGCATATCCGCCAGACCCAGACGGGGCCTCATCAACAAACGATACGGCGGAACAGTTGGCAGATAGCGGAGCGAAGGCAAGACAAAGACCCGATGTGAAAGAGAAGACAGGGTAGCCAGGAATGCTGGTAGCGGAGAAGTCTCCAGCGACTCACGCGAAACCAGCGATAGTCTCGTCTCATAAGGGGCTGCAAGCCCGATACTCATCTCGGGATAACAGCCACAGGTCTGCTGCAAATAATGTTCAAGCACCGTTACCTCATCAAAGGACCGGCACTCCAGCACCATATCATCCTCCACCAGACAGGTTCGCCACGCACTGGTGGCATACTCAATACCGATACTGACAGCCATAGAAAGAAAACTCCAATAACCATAGATGCAGACAAAATATTTCGCGTCACTCCACGCGAGTGCCGCCATTATACCATGCCAGGGACGTTGGAGCCTAAGCGTGTCGTCTTGTAGGCCGAGTGGGCACCTTGCGCCAATGGAACATACGCCGAGTGGGCGCCACACGCAAGGCCGCACTGCTGGGTTTTCGTGGGCCAACGCGCATGAACGAGACGCAGTGCTGTGGCGCCTACACAAATCACGGTGGATGTGGCCGCATGGATAGGGAACGTTTGGCGGACCATATTTTCCATCCGGACCCGTCTCTTGACGAATAGGATCCTCAACATGCTTCGGAGGCATGATCGCCAAGCGGGAACGTTGCTGAGCGATCATGCGCACAAATCATGATTGGTGTAGGCGCCACAGGCATGCGATGCTCTCTAAACACGTTTAACCTTTGATCAAGCCGCATGCTGGCCTTGCGTGTGGCGCTACTCGACGTATGATCGGTCCGCTTCTCACGCGGTCCCATCCAGGTTTCATTTATCTTGAGAGAAACGTACTGGCCGCAAAGATTTGAATATACACGTTGTTTTTTGCTTCTTTTTTATTGGCATTCAGGAGCACATTTACGGGGAAATTCTTGTTGTGGGTGTGGCGCCTTTCTTGACGTGAAGTAGATTAATCTGCTACACTTTGACTCAACTAGAGAAAATAACCTCTACTGATATGCCTGGCGAATTTGCTGGCAACGAAGATTTGCGCCATCTATGCATCAAACGCATTTTCCATACGAGGTCCGATTTATGCAAAGTGAAAGTCCAGCATCTACGACCAGCCAGGAGCACACACGGCTGCTCAAGGCGTTGCGTGAAAGCGAATTGTTGCGGGAGTTGTCAGAATTGCTGGCCTCTTCTCTGGATACAACACGCATTTTGCAGGTATTGGTGAAAAGGGCAACGGAGGTCTGTGAGGTCTCGCGTTGCGCGGTCTGGCTACTCGATGAGGCCCAATGTACCTTTCGGCCTTCGGCCTATCATATGTCAACCCAGCATATCAGTGGGAAGGTGTTGCAGGTCGCGGACCGTATGTGGCACCATAGCTCGATCCAGTTTAGCAATCCAATTATTGGGCAGCTCCTGACGGAAAAAGGTGTGCTGGCCCTCAAGGATCTGGCAACAGAGAGTACGCTGCAACCCCTGGCAGAAAAGTTTTTTGTGCGTTCAGTGCTGGTGGTGGCGCTGATTCGCGAAGAACGGATCGTCGGCATGATGTGCCTGGATAATCCTGGCGAGGCCATGGAATTTACGCTGGATCAGCAGCAGTTGGCACGCGCCATCGGGCAACAGGCGGCGGTCGCCATTGATAATGCGCGACTATACCAGGAAGCTCGTAGCGAGCGGCGCCGGGCCGAGCGCTTGATTGAAAGAGCACAATCCATTTATCAGGTGGCCATAGCGGTAAACTCAGGCGAGGAGCTTCCACAGGTCCTACAGATCGCCGCCGAGCATCTGGCCCGTGGCCTGCATAGCGAACATGCCGCAATCGCGCTGCTGGAGAAAAATCAGCTCAAGTTGCTCACCAGACACAGTCCGGCACAACCTGTTGCGATCCTGAACAAACTTCCCCATTTCGATAGCGCCGTCAATACACTGGCCCCACAGTTTGTCCAGAAAGAACATTTCACCGCAGATGAGCTAAGCTGGTTCCAGTATCTACAGATGGAAAATGTGTTGATTATCCCGTTGTTGGCCGGTGGCATACAGCAGTCCGCAGGCAAGACAAAGGGCCGCATACAGGGCCAGGAAAAACACTGTGTCGGCTTTGCCTTTGTTAATTATCGCGCCACAGCCAGGCCACCATCATCGGGCTACCTGGCATTCGCCCAGGATATCGCGGCCCACTGTGCGCTGGCAATCGAGAAAGCCCATAATCTAGCCGAAGCCCGGCGTGCCGAGGCCCTGGCCAATCAACGCGCCAACACACTGGACGCGGTCTTTAACGCCATGAGCGAAGGACTGATCGTCTTTGATGCCAACGGAAAAGTCATGTTGAGCAACGCCAACGCGGCCCGCTTCATCGGGCTATCGCGCAAAACAAAGAAGCAGCTGGCCACCTATCTGGCCCAAAATCCGGTCTACACGCTGACAGGTCAACCATTGGCCGCCGAAAACTTTCCGATATCGCGCGGACTCAAAGGCGAGCGCATCCGTGGTGAACGCTATGTAGGCAAGGCCGGCGATGGTAGTGAGCGCACTATCGAGGTCAATATCGAGCCTTTGTTGGACAATGACAAAAACAAGATCGGTATCGTCAGTGCCTTCCGTGATATCACCGAACAGGTGCGGGTCGAGAAAAAGATACGCCGGGCCCTCGATACCATGCTCCACGCAGCCGAAGCCGTCTCAGGACTGACCGACATCAAAACAATCCTCTATCGAGTCCTGGCCATGACCCTGACCGCACTCAACAGCGAACGCGGCGCGATACTGCTCTACAATGATCAGCAACAAAGCTTTAATCCACTACTCTCCATTGGCTTCAGTGCAGAAGAAATCAGCCCCTGGCTGGCAAAGCAGACCCAGCGGTTAACACCTACAGACCAGGAAGATCACAGTAGCATCATCGACCACAGCATGGTCCTGGCTACACCAATTACCCATAACAAACAACTCCTCGGCATCATGCTCCTGGACCGCTCAACGCAGTCCAGGGTTCCCAGCGAACAGGATCCTCAGACCACCCAGCCCCTACCAATCCTGGGCTTCAACACCTGGGATATGGCCGTCATCGAAGGGATCGCCCAATTCGCCGGACTGGCCATCGAGCAGACGCGCTGGCAACAAGAAGCCGAGATTGCCCGTACCAATGAAGCCAGTATGCGTGAATCCAACGCCCTCAAAGACGAATTCTTAGCCATTACCGCCCACGAGTTCCGCACCCCCCTCACCGTTATCCTGGCCCATAGTCAGATGATGTCACGTATCCTCAATCGTACCGCCGAGGTCGCCCCGGATCTTAAGGAGCGGCTCGACGAGAGCAACTTCTACATCGAGGAGCAGGCGCGCCAGCTCACCAATATCGTCAACACCTTCCTGGAAGTCACGCGCCTCAATCGTGGCCAGATCGAGATCAATGCAGAGGAACTGGATATCGCCGAGATCATTACCCAGATGGTCTCTAAATATAGCGCCACCTCGGCCAACCACCAGATCAGCTGCAAGATTGAGCCCGCGCCGCTCCCCTATTACCTGAGAGGAGATCGCGCCCGGCTCCAACAGATCTTCGCCAACCTGCTCCAGAACGCCATCAAATACAGCCCCGATGGCGGGCCTGTTACCATTACGCTGGCGCAACATCAGCCCGCCAGCATCAAAATCACCATTGCCGACAAAGGCCTTGGCGTCCCACTCACGGCCCAGGAACACCTCTTCGAGCGCTTCTATCGCGCCCCCAATATTAACAGCAGCCAGGCCCGTGGTGTCGGCCTCGGACTCTACATCGTCGCCGAATTCCTGTACCTGCATGGCGGCAGCATCGAAGTCCAAAGCAGCGGCATCGCCGGCGAAGGTAGCCGCTTCATCATCACCCTCCCCATCCTGGAACACACGGACACATCAAAAACACCGTAGCGGCTCAATGGATGTGAGCACAATCGGCAGCAAGGACCGAATCTATGACGACGACGATGATGGTTTGGGTGTGCGCAGGGTGCGGGAATCGGGTACGGTGACGGGAGTGGCGGCAATAGCTGGTTTGCGGGCGGCGCTGAGTTGGCAGAGTTTTTCGCCAAGGCGCATGCCGGGTAGCTCGATCCGGCGATAGAAGATGAAGGAGAGCGGAATAGCGGTGACAATCACCCAGAGGACGTAGGCGGCGTATTTGGCGGGTCCACTCCATTCCATAGCCTGGAAGTGTGGAAGCAGGCTGCCAAGGAAATAGAGGATTAATGGATCATGCCACATGTAGAGGCTGAAGGAGATGAAGCCCAGCCAGCGTAGTGGGGACCATTCAAAAGGACGCTGGAGCCAGCGGGGGCCGAAGAGGATGGCAAAGAGGGCAAAGCCATAGCTGAGCGAGAAACCAACCTGCATGAAGATGTCGCGATAGCCTTCCAGAAATTCGTGGTAGGGATCCAGGAAATGCAGGCTACGACCAATCATGTAGATGACATAGTAATGCCAGAGGTTGACCACACATAAGAGCGTGATGCCAAATAGGAAACTGAAGGGCGCGAGTAGACGCAGGCTACGCCTGGTTTTCGCAATTGGGCTCGCATGCTGGGAATAGATATAGATCATACAAACGAACATGCCGATAGCGAAAGATTCAAAGAATTTGCTGACCGTGCCAAAGATAAAGGGACGTAGCGTATCCGCAAGGCTATGAGGAATGAGGTAATCTAACTGATTGGTATCCGCCAGTTTGAAGCCCCAGTAACGTGTGGCCATACCCCAGGTAAACATGACAAGCAGACAAATGGTCAGTTTAAAAAGACGCATGTTAAGGCTGCCCCAGCGCACCAGTCGGCCCATCAGCCAGGCAATGAGAGGGAGCAAGAGATAAAATTGAAACTCGATCGCCAGGGTCCAGAAAGGCGCATTGAGCTGCTGGTAGGTCGCCGGCAGATCCATGCGGAAGGTCAGGAAGAGCCAGAGCTTATCTCTGTATTGTGGTAGTAAGTAATCAGGACTCAGATAGAGCAGCATCAGGAAGAGCGTAACGTAATAAGCGGGCAGGATGCGGAAAACACGACGAATATAGAAGCGGCGTAGAGAGGGCCACTCGCTATCAAATAACATAGCCTTCGCATAGGGTAAAAATAAGAGAAAGCCTGAGAGCACAAAAAATAACAGGACACCACTCTCCCCCATCAGTGCCAGCGAACTAAAGATCGCGCCAGTATCATCCAGAGCTGGCGACCAGACATGGCCGATAAGGGACCAGAGATTTAAATGGAAACTCACCACACCCAGACAGGCAATGGCCCGAACCCCATCCAGAGAACGAATACTCTTTTTATGCTTGCCATCCTCCAATGTATGTGTAACTGACTGACTAAAAACCTGCATCTGCACAAGCAAATTACGATATATTTCTTGAGTCCTTATACTCCATCTCCACATCACAACCACCATCCTTATTATCTGTCAGCAATTTACTCTAATTCTATTGTAAAGTATGAAAAAAATAGTTCATACAGACCAACTGGTTGACAGTGTAATTTCCAGCAAGGTATACTGATGGCGACTTAGCAGTAGTACAAGGAGATTCCACTATTTATGGCTGCAACCACGCGGCGCTTCGCATCACAAACAGCTGAAAATGATGAACGACGTCTGAAGCTTGTTCAATCCGCCTATCAACTGATCGCGGAAAAGGGCATGGCAGGACTACGCATTCGTGAAGTGGCTGCGCGCATCCATCTGAATCATGCTACCTTGCTCTACTATTTCCCGACCAAAGAAGCATTGATACGCGGCGTCATCGACTACTGCATTCAACAGTTTGAGGTCGTACACCAGCAGCCGGATGCCTCATCACAGCCAACCAGCAACGAGCTTTTTCAGCAACGCTACTTCGCCGACCTTGCCTACCAGCTACGCACAGCACCAGAACTCTTCCTCGTCCTGGATGAACTGCTCCTGCATGCCCGCCGTGATCCTCTCACCAATCACATCTTCACCGAAGCCATGGATATGTGGCTGCAATTCTTAATCCAAAACTTTGAGGATGAAGTCTCCCAGGGACGGCTACGCGCCGACCTGGATGTTAGAAGTGCGGCCTTCATGGTCATCACCTTTTGTCAGGGCATTAGCCTGCTGCTCAATGCTCGCCCTGACGACATTGATAACATTATCCACCAACTTGAGCACTGGCTCCTCAATTCGATTCTACCATCCAGATAGTCACACACTAAATTTAGAGCCTTAGCACTGTTTTACACATCAACGCTAACCACGTGGTTGACATCGCAGCGAAAACTGCGTATAATGGCCAGAGTCAACCACGTGGTTAGCGTTGATGTGATATGGGGATATCTAGCACAATACAAAAAGATGAAACGCATTGCATATGACAAAAAGTAAGCATCTGGGTCTGATTGATGCCTCCGGCATCAATCAGATTTTTCTTGTGCCGTGGCGGAAAATTGTCGGCACTGCCGACAATTTTCCGCCACGGCACAAGAAAACTTTTTGCTCTGCGAAGCAGAGGAGGCATGTGAGTCCGAAAGGGCACTGAATAGTTATGACAAAAAAAGAAAGAGGCACAAAAAGTAATGCAGAAACAAAGGAAACGATCCTGGTTGATGGCGCTACCCTTTGTAGGTGGATGTATTGCCACGGGTTTCCTGGGTAGTTACCTGGGAGGAGGATTCACCAGGCAATCCTGGTATGAGGATAATGCTAAACCTCGGCTGTGGCCGCCTCAATGGTTCTTCCCCACCGTATGGATCGGCAACTATATCTTGATGGGGCTCGCACTCTGGCAGATATGGCTACAGCGACAGAAGAGCAATATTGCGGGATCACTCGTGATCTTTGCCCTGCATCTGCTCCATAATTTCTCATTTTTCGCGGTGATCTATCACTTCAAACGAAGATCGGTCTATGTGCTGATGGATGTGATCGGACTGTTCTCAGGATTACTGACAAACGTGGTGTTTGCACGCATTTCACGTGCGGCGGGCTGGCTGATGTTACCCTATATAGGCTGGCTGTTTTTCACCACAGGTATCAAAGTTCTCTGGTGGCGCATGCAAACTTCAACTATTGATCAGGAATAGAGAGATGGGCTCCGATTACTGACACGCGATGTCCTGTTCTGATTCAGTGAAAGGAAACAAAGGGGTTAGTCGCCGTCAGCTAACCCCATTTATTCTACCCATCATGGACACTTAAAAAAGTTCTCCGAGCAAGATGATATAGTTGAACGATGCCCGCATGGTTGTCGGAGCCGTCAGGTGCACGGTGAAGCCAACCTGGGGCTGGAGCGTGATGTATTGGACAACAACCGGACCTGGATTACTGGTCAGTGTGGTCAAAACGACACTGGCTGAGGTGATACATGGATTAGCGATGGTCGTGTCACGCTGTCCACTCTCAAAGAACCCACTTCCAGATAGCGTTCCCTGTGCCGCCTTCTCCAGCGTACCGTTAAGAATGGCGGGCTGCTGTTGAGCTGACTCAGTAGCAGCATTTTTGTCTATAGGAAAATCGCTCTGGATGGTCCCGATTTCTGCCGGTGAAGTTTTCTGTATGGTCGGTAGATGTACACTGGTTGAACCTGTTTCCTCGCGCAACGGCGAGATCGCAGCCAGATGGATGCCGGTCGTATTGGCCTCTACCGGATGTGCCTCTAGAGGTCTGAAGTCCTCCCTGGTCTCCGCCACCAGAAGATCATCGTGGGACGCCACTAGCGGGCACTCCTTTGCCTTCTGGGAGGCCACACCGGGCACTACCTCCAGGCGGATCCGGGTAGACCTGCCAGCCAGGCGCTGACGCCCATGAGGGTCTCTGGACGTTGGATAGGCCGAACTACTCTTACGCATATCTCTTGGTAGAGGTCCAGTCATAGTCGAGGCGGTACAGACCTCTATATCCGCAATAGATGACAGTGAAGATGCTTTCAGGCTCCTGGAAAGCTCACGAGCAGCGGGCTCAAGCGTAGCCGAGCCGGACATATATTCCCCGGAATGGGATGAGTCGGTCGTAGCATTAAAAGAGCCCAGAGACGACGTTAAACGTTGCGCGAAACGCAACAGGATATTCGAATTGTGTGCAGTGATATTGGGTTTTCTCTCCCCCACCTCACCCGCAGAAAAAACAGCATATGGGGTCGCGTCAGCAGCCGCAATGCATTCAGATTGGATCGCTTCAATCGTACGCGACTGCAAACTAAAACGCGGTGGAACAATGGAGGCATCATACGCGGAACGCGTAAAATTGGTCGATCCACGCTCATCCTCATCCCACTTAAATTCATCTGACAACCCATCCTCTAATGTCTCCTCAACCGAGACCGAGAGGCCGCGACGTTCACGCGCCACACGCGAACGCCATATATGCTGATTTTGTTCCTCATTTTCTTGATGCAACACCATAACAGCTCCCAACACAACACAATTTTCAGACATTCTATACATGTTAAAGTATATAGAGGTATTATAGCATATAAAAAATATATGACCAGTGTATATAGCACATTTTCCTTATTAATATTGATATGCTTCAAAACGCCTATGCTAAAAGGGCAGGAAGGGCAGGCTAGGAAATTTGGTACAATTGCATGTTCCTACTTGAAACTCGGAACAGAAACCGCTACAATAGTGCCTGATCATATAGATCAATACGAACATAGTTATTCATGTTCGTCAACTGACGTGGCGGGCGTCAATATTTCAAAAACTCAGTTAAGGAAGGATTTTCCTAAATGAAACTCAACGGAACTCACAAGTTCAAAGCCAATAGCGCACAGGTTTTCAACGCTATTCTCAATCCTGAAGTACTCAAAGCAAGCATCCCAGGTTGTAACGGTGTCCGTTACGAGGACCCCAACACCCTGTTTGTTGAGATCACCACAGGCCTGCCCGGCCTCCGCGGCCCATATGGTCTTAATCTGAATATCGTCCGCCGCCAGGATCCAAGCTACCTCGAGCTGCAGTTGCTGCGCAAAGGTAAGGGTGGATCTATCAACGCTCTGGCTCAGATCAGCCTTGTTGATGAGGCCGATGGTGCTTTGTTGACGTACAATACCAATGCTGAACTGGAAGGTCTTGTTGCTTCTGCTAACAATCCAATTGGTCAGGGTATTGTAAAGAGCTCTTTGAGCTCATTCTTCAAAAATCTGGAGAAAAATCTCTAATTTTTTGCAGGATGTAAATAAGGGGCATGGATGTGTGGGTGCACACATCCATGCCCCTTATGTTTTTGGAGCTCCCGCTTACCGGGACCATTGCGCTCACCCGCACTCGGGCACTAGAGTGCCCATACTTTTATTTAAGATGTGGTGTTGAATACTGCGCGGTGCGCAGTATTCAACACCACATCTTAAATAATTTGTGCGTTGTGGGCGCACAGTTGCGTCATATCCGGCAATAACTAAAAGCCATGAAATGCAATGCCAACATAGAAAGATGGCAGGCTTTAGTTGCTGGCGTCGGGGGCCTGGAGGTTGGTTTTCAGGCAGGAAAAAAATTGGCCGGTGAGTTTTTCGGCGGTGCTGTTCATGAGGCGGGCTCCGATGCTGGCGAGGGTGCCTCCAACCATGACGTCTGCGTTCCAGTCCATGCGGGTCTCGGTGTCGTTGACTGCTGAGAGGTGCATGGTGCCACTCAGGTCTACGGTACTGCCAGGGGCCTTGCCGCGCGCTTTAACGACCATTTTCTCGGGCTCGACCATCTCTGGTCGGGTCACATCCAGGGTGAATTTGGCTTTCACAGGACCAATGCCGACGGATACAAGGGCTTTCCAGTGTTCTGGCCCCAGTTCTTCCAGGCTCTGAAATCCGGGCGCACAGGTCGCCACTTTACTGACATCTGATAAATATGCCCAGACCTTCTTAATTGGGGCTGCGATTGTTTGCGAACCAGAAAATTGCATAAATAACTACCTTTCGCAAAAAAATATTGAACGTATACCAACTTCATCATATCATAAGCAGCCCTAAGAGCGACATAACCACTATTTCGCCAGTCCAGTACTTATCCCCATAGGGAGATTGACATAGATCTTTATCCCAACAATAATAAATGTGGAGGATTTTGTAATGAACAACGAAAATCGCAATACTATCTATCTTATCCGCCATGGCGAGAATCCTGCGAATATCAACCATGAATTTTCTTATAAAAAAGTAGATTACTCACTCACGCCTAAAGGCAGGCTACAGGCCCAACAGACGGCGGAGTATTTTCAGCATAAACAGATTGATGAAATCTATGCATCACCCCTCAAGCGTGCGCAGGAGACCGCTCAGGCTATTGCTGACGTCAAGCAGTTACCGATAACGTTGATCGAGTCTTTCCGCGAGATTAATATTGGCGATCTGGAGGGACAGGCTCCTTCGGATGAGAACTGGCAACTCCACAATCACATCGTACAGGATTGGGTGGATGGTCAGCATGACAGAACGTTTCCCGGTGGCGAAAACTATACGTCCCTGCTCGGTAGGATGCGCAATGGACTTCGGCAGGTGAGTACAGGCAAGAGCGGCAAAAATATCATCGTCGTCGGACACGGTGGTATCTTTACGCGCACCATCAAAGACATTTGTCCCGATCTGGATCTCGCCGTACTCTTTGCGACCGAAAACTATAATTGCTCGATTACAGAGATCGAGCTACTCACCACAAACGACCAGGTCAGCGGAACCGTCAAGGTCTGGGCCTCATTTGACCACCTTCATGGAGAGGCCGCCAAACTCGTTCCCGGCACCATGATCGTACAACGGCCCGCCGAAATTCAATCGTAGCGGCGAGACGTGTCCCAATACATTCAACGTGACAATTTTTCATGCCCAACCATGATCATGATTGGGAACCTTGACGAGGGCCAAGGAGACGGCAACCCGCAAGGGGATTGCGTCTCCTTGGCCCTCGTCAAGGTTCCTGTTCACGATCGTGTTCGTACGTGTACAGGTTGCAGGGGCAAGCCCTGCCGCTACTATGAGATGCGGCAGAAGACGGCTTTGAGGTATGCGGTTTCGGGCATGGCGATGTTGATGGGGTGGTCAAGGCCATGGGTATAGGATTCGAGGACCTGGACGGGCCGGTGGAGGCGCTGGGCGCTGACTGAGATGGTGCCGAGCAGGTCGTCCATGCCGATGACGCCAGAACAGGAGCAGGTGAGCAGGAGGCCGCCGGGCTTGAGGACTTGCATGCCGAGGTAGTTGAGGCGGCGATAGGCTTTGAGGGCATGGGTACGCGCTCCCTGGGTTTTGGCGAAGGCGGGCGGGTCCAGGATCACACTGTCGAAAAGTTCGCCACGTTTCCAGGCTGCTTCAAGGTACTCAAACACGTCTGAGACGATGAACTCGTGATCGTCGGGATTGAGGCCGTTCATGGCGAAGATCTGTTTGGCGGCGTCGATGGCGGGCTCAGAGATATCGACACTGGTGGTCTGGGCCGGTGGATTGTTCAGGGCGGCATAGACGGAGAAGCCAGCGGTATAGCTGAAGCAGTTCAGGACACGCTTGCCACGGGTATATTTGCGCAAGGACTCGCGTTTATCACGCTGATCCAGGAAAAATCCGGTCTTCTGGCCTTCCCAGAAGTCGATAAAGAAGGAGACACCGTTCTCGCGTACTTCGGCCTGGGCTGGTACTTCGCCAGCGACGACGACAGGTTCCTGGACAAACAGACCTTCACGGCGGCGGGATTGGCTGTCATTACGCAGCAGGATGCCTCGGGCACCGGTCTCTTGCATTAAGGCTTCAATGACCAGTGGACGCAACTGCTCCATGCCTGCGGTATGAATCTGGGCCACGAGAATGTCAGCATAACGATCCACCACCAGACCCGGCAGACCATCACCTTCAGAGTTGATCAAGCGATAGGCGTTGGTGACTTCGGGCTCAAAGACCTCACGCAACTGCATCGCGCTACGGATACGGCGACGCAGAAAGTCACTATCGATCGCCTCATCGGGATCATGGGTCAAGATGCGAATCGCGATATCGGTATTGGCATTATAATAACCACGCGCAATAAATTTGCCGGTATCAGATTTTACATCCAGAATACCACCGTTCTCAACCCAGTGCGGGGCCTGCTGGAGCGCACCCGAAAAGATCCAGAGATGGCCACTTTGTAAACTCTCATCACGACGAGGTTTTAGACTAGTGGCAGGATAATGGATAGCAGACGTCATACCACGTACTCCTTCTATGTATAACCGCTCACGGCGGTAGGAAAGCAAGGGAAAAAGGTCCTTGTGCTTTTTGATATCGGCTTATTATCGCATAGATGCGCAAAAACACAAAAAAAACCGAGGGGGCGCCATTCATAGCGCCCCCTCGATCAAAAAGATGAATAATTGCGGGATAATAAAGACCAGTCGCCTGTTGAGTACTATTGCTTCTGCAAGCGGATCGCGGCCACCAGTGGATCGGTGTGATGCTCTCCCATACGGATCTCTGCCTTACGTAGATTGTTCGCACTATTGATCAAAGCAATATGCGTAAACGCCTGTGGATAGTTGCCTAAGGCCATATCTCTCTCGGAATCAATTTCCTCAGCAAACAATCCTAAGCGGCCAGCATGGGTCAATAAACGCTCAAACAAAGAACGAGCTTCATCGACACGGCCCTGCATGGCCAGGTTATCGACTAACCAGAAAGTGCAGATCGCGAATGTGCCTTCCGAGCCTTCCAGACCGTCTTCCGCGTGGTAGCGATAAAGGAATCCATGCTCATCGGTCAGCTGTTCGATCATACGATCAACCGTTGAACGCATACGCGGGTCATCAGGTGCGATGAAACCGACCAGCGGCAACAGGAGATTTGAAGCATCAAGTGTGCCATCACCATAGGACTGTGTAAATGCACCCAGGGTTGTGTCATAGCCATTCATCAAGATGTCGGCCCGAATCTGGTCACGCACAGCGATCCAGCGTGGGAGATCGGCCTCCAGGTGTTCCTGCTCAGCGGCCCGGATACCACGATCCAGCGCAACCCAGCACATAACCTTGGAATAGACAAAATGACGCAGGCCACCACGGACCTCCCAGATACCACTATCTGGTTCCTGCCAGTGGCTACAAACATGATCAACCAGCATACGCATCATGGACCACAATGGACCATCCAGGGTCTCACCGTAGCGCTCAAAGCTGCCCTGGCGACGGTACAAATGGATACAATCCAGTACCTCGCCAAACACATCCATCTGCTTCTGCTCGGCCGCACCATTACCGATACGGACAGGACTTGAATTGTAGTATCCACTTAAATGATGAAGTTCAAATTCTGCCAGATCACGCTCACCACGGATACCATACATAATCTGTAGATCTTCACCATTGGCGTAAGAGAGACGACGCAGCCAATGGGTAAACGCGCGTGCCTCTTCAGTAAAGCCCAGTACATTGAACGCGTAGAGCGTAAAGGTCGCATCACGTAACCAGGTAAAGCGATAGTCCCAGTTGCGTACACCACCCAGATCTTCAGGCAAAGAAGTCGTAGGAGCCGCAACGATCGCACCCGTAGGAGCATAGGTCATCAGCTTCAGGGCCAGCGCGCTGCGCTCAACCCACTCGGCATAAGGACCGTGATAGCTGCTACCAGCGACCCATTTGCGCCAGGCGTGTAACGTATGAGCCAGTTCAGCATCAAAGTTACGGGTCGGCAACTCTTCTTGTACCAGACGACGTGCTGAACGAGCAGTACGCCCCATGCCAACCGCAAACAATAAACGCTCACCTTCGCGCAACGTTACCTGTGCAACTATCGTCGCATGTGTATCCTCGGCCTCTTTTACCACCTGTACAGAGTACGATGGCAACAGGCCCGCGCCAACAATCGCCAGAGCCACATGTTGCTGACCACTGGTAATCAAAGCTCCCAGGTGATCAGGAACCAGTTCAACATCACTGGCATCGCCAGCATAATTTGGTGTCACCTTGAGGCGCATAGTCACCGACATCTCGCCATGCATGCATTCAACGATGCGCACCATACAGTGGCAAGAACCATCTTCACGAGTCCAGGTATTGTTATTCATAGCCTTATACGGCCATGCGCTCAGGGTCTCAACAGGCATAAAGTCTGTCAGCACCACCTCACCCGCAATACTGGCAAAGCGCGTCTGTAACACATTACTTCCACGCAAGTAACGCTGAGAACCAGGAATATTTCCTTCAGTCGGAGCAATCTGGAAGAAACCGCCCCGCTCAGCATCCAACAAACGACAAAAGATGGCCGGGCTATCAAAGTCCGGTAGACATCCCCAGTCTACTGACCCGTCCGGCGATACGAGTACCGCCGAATGGCAATCGCCAATGACGCCATACGAATTAATCGGCAGATATGTGCGATTGAGTTCGTTTTTCCCAACCATTACACAACACTTCTCTCTTTTTTAATAATTTGTGATAACGACAACCTTAGAAAAACCTTAAAATTTATATTAGAAAAACCTTAGTTCGAAATGTAGTTCCCTTATACCAAAGAAAAACGCAATAGGCAATAGAATGGTAACAGGATTTTAAAGGAATTTCTTTTTTTAATCTTTTGGTTCTTTAAGGTACTTACAAAGACTCACATTTCTGATAACACCAGACATTTTTGCTGTTTTCCCCTATAGACATTGGTAGCCCATATATGCTACGTTACCTTTGTAGGTTTCGACGTTGGTTCCTACTGGAAAGCCGAACTATCCATGTTTTAAGGGCAGCTATTATCAGTATAAAGGGCAGGCATACATGCACGTACTACAACAGGTTATGCGACATCCCGCGGGTAGAATTGGGATCACCCTGGGCCTTACTTTTGGGTTTATTGCTACTTTGATGGGTGAGGCTGGTAAGGCTTTGTTGTTTGCTGGGTTTTGCCGCTTTCTGGCGGGGAAAATGCATTCTCCGCGTTAGGTGATCTCCTTTGTAATGTAAAAAGTAACGGCAGGGCTTGCCCCTGCAACCCGTTCACGTACGTAACGTTGTTCAAAAAACGTGATCGTGTAAAGGCGAACATATCCAGGCGCGTACTGCGTACTGCTTGTGCATGGTCGTGCGTCCACCGGTTGCAGGGGCAAGCCCTGCCGTTATGTGGCTACCAGGTTATAAATGAGGGCAGCGCTGATTGTTGTTATTCAGCGCTGCCATTTATTGCCACTATAACACAGTCTGCAAGGGTTAGCTACGTAGCCATTGGGCGACTTCTGGTGCGAA
Source organism: Dictyobacter alpinus (assembly GCF_003967575.1). Taxonomy (NCBI): domain Bacteria; kingdom Bacillati; phylum Chloroflexota; class Ktedonobacteria; order Ktedonobacterales; family Dictyobacteraceae; genus Dictyobacter; species Dictyobacter alpinus. The sequence goes on along the minus strand of NZ_BIFT01000001.1, from coordinate 4,655,552 downwards.
GTAGGTGATGATCATGTCGGCACCAGCACGGCGGATGCCGGTGAGGATCTCCATGACGACGCGTTGTTCGTCGATCCAACCATTCTGGGCTGCGGCCTTGACCATAGAATACTCCCCGCTGACGTTATATGCAATCACAGGGAGGTCACAGTTGTCCCGTACCTGACGAATGACGTCGAGGTAGGATAGGGCTGGCTTGACCATGACCATATCGGCTCCCTCGCTGAGGTCCTGCTCAAGCTCGCGTAGAGCTTCGCGTACATTGGCGGGATCCATCTGGTAGGCACGGCGATCACCAAACTGTGGGGTGGATCCGGCGGCCTCACGAAATGGTCCGTAGAAGCCAGATGCGTATTTGACCGAGTAGGACATTATGGGGGTCTGGTTAAAACCATGCTCGTCAAGGAGGAGCCGAATCGCGCCGACACGACCATCCATCATGTCTGAAGGGGCCACAATATCCGCGCCAGCTTCGACATGTGAGAGCGCCATTTGGGCTAGCAAATTCAGTGATTCGTCGTTTTGTACGGTCCCATTGTGGATGACGCCACAGTGACCATGGCTGGTGTACTCACAGAGACAGACATCAGTAATGATCAAGGTCTCAGGTGACTCCACTTTGATGCGGCGAATCGCCTCCTGGATCACACCATGTTCGGAATAGGCCTGTGAGCCCACTTCGTCCTTCTCATTGGGAATACCGAAGAGCAGGACAGCCGGGATGCCAAGGTCAGCGACGCGTTTGACTTCGCCACCAATCTGGTCCAGGGGCCATTGCATAATACCAGGCATCGAGGAGATCTCGCTGGGCTCGGTCAGACCTTCCGCGATAAAGAGCGGGTAGATCAACTGATCGACGCGTAGATGCGTCTCACGAACCATGCCACGGATCTTCTCATTCTGACGCAAGCGGCGCAGGCGCACATGGGGAAATGTATTCATCTTCATCCTCTCACTCCACTTCTTTCTTTCTATGATATAAGTGCGCCCAGGCAGGTGGACGCCGCACGGATCGTCTCTTCGAGCATAGCATCCTCAAGAGCAAGCGAGATGAAACAGGACTCAAATTGGGATGGTGGAAGATAGATACCGTGCTCTAACATGTTCCAGAAGTACTGCGCAAAGCGCGCCGTATCTGAATGTTTGGCAACGGTATAATTGACAACTGGCTCTGCGTTAAAGTACAGGCAGAACATGGCGCCGATACGCACAAAGCTGGCCTGGATATGGTGGTCCTGGAGCGCCTTTGTAAAGCCTTCTTCAAGCACCTGACCCTTACGCTCAAGCTCCTGATATTGTCCAGGCTTACGCAACTCGGTCAGGGTAGCGATGCCCGCGGCCATAGCTAAAGGATTACCCGAGAGCGTACCGGCCTGATACATAGGTCCAAGGGGGGCGACCAGAGACATAATCTCGCGGCGTCCGCCATAGGCACCAACCGGCAGGCCACCACCAATAATCTTACCAAAGCAGGTGAGATCAGGCGTAATCTGCGCACGCTCCTGCATGCCGCCGAGCGCGACGCGGAAACCGGTCATCACCTCATCAAAGATCAGGACCGCATGATGGCGTTCAGTCAACTCGCGCAAGGACTCCAGAAAGCCTGGGGTGGGCGGGACAAGTCCCATGTTGGCCGCGATTGGCTCAACGATGACGGCGGCGATATCATCGGGATAGGTCGCAAAGAGTTGTTCAACGGCTGCAGTATCGTTATACTCGGCGGTCAGTGTATTCTGCGTCGTCTGAGCCGGCACGCCAGGACTATCGGGGAGTCCCATGGTAGCCACACCAGAGCCGGCCTGCACCAGCAGCATATCGGCATGTCCATGATAGCAACCGCTAAATTTGATAATCTTGTCGCGACCAGTATAGGCGCGGGCCAGGCGGAGAGCGCTCATCGTCGCCTCGGTCCCCGAATTGACAAAGCGGATCATCTCAACCGAAGGCACCGACTCGATAACCAGGCGAGCCAGTACATTCTCAGCCTCTGTGGGAGCCCCAAAGCTAAAGCCGCGCTGACTGGCATTGATGACCGCCTCAACCACCGAAGGATAGGTATGACCAAGGATCATCGGACCCCAGGACTGCACATAATCCAGGTAACGGTGGCCATCCACATCATGTAGATAGGCCCCATTGGCGCGCTCAATAAAGACAGGCTCGCCACCCACGCCACGAAAAGCACGTACAGGACTATTCACGCCCCCTGGCAGCAACTGCTGGGCCTCCGAAAAAAGCTCCTGCGAACGAGCCAGCGAAAACGCGCCAGAATGTGATGTCTGCATAAATTATCCCCTCAAAATCCTAACCTACGCCCCAAGCGACTCCAGTATCTGATCGAATGGCTCGGCCACACAGGTATACATTGGAGTATCGCGTAAGGTATACATACTGGCCTCGGTCTCACGTAACTCCTGCACCAGATCCAGGAAGTCATGAATATTATCAGTCTCAAACGCCACCACGAACTCCTGGTCATCGATACCAAAGGAGTAGGTCGTATTCAGCGAGACACTCGGATAGGTGAGGCCGACACGGATATGCTCACCCATCATGCGCTTGCGATCTTCCATCGGCAAGGCATACCAGGCACGCGTCTTGATGAAGGGATAGACAAACAGATACTTGCGATCCTCAGGAGTAATTACCAGGCGGGGATCATGGGCACCGCGAGCGTTTTTACCTACATAGACCGAGCGCTTGGTCATCGACAGCATCGAACGTTCCTCACGCAGGTAGGGTCCCATCAGACTGCGGCGCACCAGACTACTGAAACGGCGCAGATTATCCACATCATAGGTCGCCTGCCAGATCATAAAATCGACATCTGAACGCAGACCATAGAGCGAGAAGCTGCGGATCAGCTCATCATCGGCCGCGTAATCGGCGTAGAGCTGCTTGAGTTGCTGCTTGCCTTTGGCGCGTACATCTTCAGGCAACAACTGCCACTGTGGATCCAATTTATAGAAGCTAAAGCGCACTAACTGACGAGGCTGCTTTGGCTTTGGTCGAGCCGCGGCTGGCTGCGCATCAGACTGTGGGGTAGCATTGTCAGCAATTGAAGTTACTTGATCTGCCATTATTTCTTTTCCTTATATAACACTAGTGCATGCACCAGACCCTCGATAGTGAACTCGGTCGCCTCAATATCAACGTTGAGGCCAAGCTCGCAAGCCGTCTGTGATGTAATGGGACCAATACTCGCCAGGAGTACCTGCTGCCGCACCAGTTTGAGGGCGTCAGGGGCACAGCTGTTCAGCCAGGAAACAAAATTGCGTACGGTTGAAGAACTGGTAAAGGTTAAAATATCGAGTTCGCCCTGCTGGAGTTGCAGCAGGATCTCACGTCCGCGCTCATCGTCGCGTGCGACGGTCTGAGTATAGTAGGCAGGCACCTCATCAACCAGCGCACCAGCTGCGCGCAGCTCCAGCGGCAGAATCTTACGCGCCTCAGCGGCCCGGGCCAGCAGCACACGCTGTCCCTTCAGTGAGATACCACGCTCCTGCGCATCATTCAGCAACGCACTGATCACGCCTTCAGCAATATATTCATCAGGAACCAGATCGGCATGTAAGCCATATTCAACCAGCGCCGCCGCCGTGGCTGGTCCAATCGTAGCGATACGTACATTTTGCATGGCCGCGGGCTCATAGCCGAGGTCGCGCAGACGCTGCATACAGATATGGACACCATTGGTGCTGGTCAACACCAGCCAGTCATAGTGTTCAGCCGCAGTAGGAGCATAGAGACGGCGCAAGGCTGCATCCAGCTCAGTCCAATCCGTAGGAGGAACGATATTGATGGTTGGAAACTCAATGGGAGTAGCCCCCAGGCCACGTAAACGTTCACTAAGCGCACTGGCCTGTTCACGTGTACGCGTCACCAGGATGCGCTGGCCCGCTAAAGTAGCAACAGAATTCCTAGACATTGAGACGCTCCCGATCCCGAGGCAGCGTGAGCTCCTGGATAATCTCCTGTGCACCCTGAACCAGAGCCGACTCGGCCAGTGAGACACCGAGTTGATCCGCCTCAGCCAGAGTCGAATGTTCATTCCAGGAAATAGCCTGCTGCACTCGAATGCGTCGCTGACCATCCAGGCTGGCGACGATACCTGCAATCGAAAGAGTTTGGTTGGCAATAGTACTATGGGCCGCCACCGGTAGATAACAGCCAGCGCCCAGGCGGCGCATAAACATACGTTCAGCGGTCGTTGTCGCCTCAACCTCAGCATCGCGCAGGGGAGCCAGTAGCTCCAGAATGCGATCATCGGCCCGGCACTCAAGGGCCAGCGCCCCCTGACCGGGAGCCGGCAACATCAGCTCAACGGGTAAGTAGGTCAGACGATCAGCCAGTTGCTCCTGTAAACCCAGGCGGTGCAGGCCAGCCGCCGCCAGCACAATCCCATCATACTCGCCCGCATCCAGCTTACGCAGGCGCGTATCAACATTCCCACGCAAAGAAAGAATACTCGACTCGGGAGCAAAGTCCCGCAGTTGCGCGGTACGGCGCAGGCTACAGGTGCCGATGCGCAAGGAAGCCGGAGAAAAATTCGTGGCCGCAACGGGCTGCAAACGGCGATCCTCCAGTTGGAACGGCTCACGCGACACAAAGACATCACGTACATCCTCGCGTGGTCCCACAATCACCAGCCGCAGATCATCAGGCTGGACCGTTGGTAGATCCTTTAAACTATGCACGCCCAGATCAATTCTTCCCTCATGTAAGGCCCGCTCAATCTCGGTCACAAAGATTCCATCTGTGCCAATTTGAGAAAGAGGAACATTGGTTACACGATCGCCGGTCGTATGAATATGTTCAACAACGATCTCAAGGCTTGGCCACTGCTGGCGTAATCGCTGGACAATCCACTGGGTCTGGGTCATGGCGAGCTTGCTGGCTCGCGTTCCTATCGTCAGTCGCATGATTATTCTCTTCTAAATTAAACAGATAGCGCATAGCTTCAGCATAGATATGCCCCTGGCCGACCGCCGCCGCATCTTTTAAACGCAGCATGGGAGTATGTAATAATTTATTCATCAAACGATTCGTAAGTTCCTGCACCGCCGCCATCTCACGCTCCGAGAGCGTAGGAGATAACTGACGCATCGTACGGGCCAGCTCTTGCTGACGTAGCGTGTCCGCCTTGCGTCTTAGATCACTGATCGTATCCACCACACCTAGCGAGCTCAGCCAGCGCTCAAAGGACTCAACCTCCTGCGCGATAATCGACTGCACATGCTCAACTTCCAGTAGACGTAGCTGTATACCACGTTCAGCCTCGGATTGCAGATCATCCACATTGTATAAATGTATATGAGTCATGTCGCCGACAGCGGGATCGATATCACGCGGCAAGGCAAGATCGATTAATAATAAAGAACGATCCTCGCGCTGCCGCATAATAGGCTCGATAATATCTGGTGTAATAATCGCATGGGGAGCTTTAGTAGAACTAATCACCACATCAGCATCCAATAATGCCTCAGAAATTTCTTGAAAAGGACGCAGGGTGGCCTGTAAGGATTCAGCTAATTCAACAGCATGGGCATGGGTACGATTAATAATGACAATTTGTTGGGCCCCATTATCCTTTAAATTACGGGCCGCCAGCTCGCTCATCTTACCCGAACCGATCAGCAACACATTCGCTTGATGGAAATCTGGCAGCAGATGACGGGCCAATTGGACCGCAACATGGCTCAAAGAGACCGCATTGCGACTGATGGCTGTCTCGCTGCGAGCTCGCTTCCCCGCTACTACAGCAGCCCGGAAGAGAGCAGAGGTCACAGGTCCGGCATGGCCACTGCCCTGCGCAATCTCTAATGCATCCACCACCTGACCCTGAATCTGCGGCTCACCTGGAACCAGAGAATACAGGCCACTCGCAACCCCAAAGAGATGCGCGACCGCCCGCTCATCCAGAAAGCAATAGCAATGTGACTCAAGTTCAGCCAACGGCACCTGTCGCGTCTCGCTCAAAACACGCAACAGATCCAGGCGCCCCTGGACTGCATCCGAGCATACAGCATACAGTTCAACACGATTACAGGTAGAAAGAAAAACGCACTCGCTCGCTACCTCTCGGGTCGCCTGAAGCTGCTGGGGAATATAACGCGCAGAACAAGCGAGGCGCTCACGCAATGCAATAGGGGCCGTAGTATGATCGACGCCAATAACAATGATATGCATGCAAACCTCATAAACCTCTAAATAATTTTTAGTCTATAGAGATTTTAGCGTTTTTTTTGGGTTAGTCAAGGCTGAATTTCCCGATATCTTATCAGGAGAACACCCTATATATCCTGGTATACCGTGAAACAAGCTGAAGATCCACACAGGCCAGGGGGTAATTTTCGATGTAGCCAGTACCAGTACCTATTTACCTCAGGCCTCCTGAAAGCTGGACCGATATGGGTTGCACAGGTTGTTTGAAAGGATGAGAATGCTATTACCCATTCTCTGTTTCGCGAACATCAAGATAGGTGCATAGGGTGACGCGGAGGGAAAAAAAGAGCATGCCTCCTGTGGTACGCGCTCGGGCTGATGGCCTCTTAATTTCATCCTATGTATTATCCTTTGCTATTGTCCGCACTCGGGCACTAAAGTGCACCATTATGTTATGTTGTGTGGTGGGTGGCGGCAGGGCAGGCGCGCGCCTGCCCTGCCGCCACCCACCACACAACATAATGTTATTTGTGACCTTAGCGGTTAGCAAGTTCCTCTACCAGCCTGCCATGCTTCACTTGAGAAGAGATCAGGATCTGTGCTCCAGCCTCTCTCCCCTAACCTGACGACGCATAAAGCGGGGATGCAAGGGGCGGCCAGCCCCTTGACTGGGGGTTCGGGGGCTGTGCCCCCGGCCTCTCTCTCCTCCTCCCGCCTGCGTAGCAGGCGAACAAAACCACCCACAGCACAACAACAAAGTACTGGTAAGTGCATCCATATTTCCCAATAAAGATAGCAACTAGTAGCAACATACCTTTTTTTCGGATATGATTACAGTAATATGCTACAATGTTCTCTCTTCTAATGAAAAATATTATACGACGCTATTCAGTACCAACCCTGATTCGATGCTAAAAAAGATCAGGGAGCCAGCACAACAAAGGTGAGGTAAATGCTTTTCTGCCCTAAATGTCAGACAGAAGTACCAGACAAGGCGCGTACTTGTCACAACTGCGGTTTTTACCCGATCAACACAACCAGTACATTGGCCGCACCAGCCAGAGAATCATATCAGCCTGCGACAATGCCTCCCCAAAAAAATCCACAACCATCTCTACATACTTATACAAATCAGGACCAGTCTTTATTTCCTCCTGCGCCCAATAGGGCTCCTGTCAGTCCTCCTCAACGTCCAAATAGGGGCGTGTCAACAACCAGTCAGCCACTACGCCGCCTGAATGGTTTTAAAGCTGCTCGGGTAGCACCAGACAAAGCAGCCACGCCTGAACAGTCAGCGCAAGCAGAAACTCCAATCCAGCCACAAAATGTGGAGAAGCCGGAAGCGCCAGCGAATAAGTTGACGCTCACACAGCGCTACAGCGCCGATCAGTCAACTAAAATGGTCGCGGCAGCCTCACAATTAGAGCCAGCGATTGAACAGGATAATGCAACCAATCCTAAAATTCCAGCGATCCCTAAAAAGCCAGCGGTTCCGAACACACCGTCTATACCCAATACGCCTGCGGTCCCAGAGGCGGCGGCTCTACCTGACACGTCTGCGGCCCCAGAAATGGCCTCTATACCTGACACGCCAGCGATCCCAGAAGCGGTGGCCCTACCCAATACGCCAGCTACTCCTGATGCTGCTGCCAGTAAGTTGACGCTGACACAGCGCTATGTTGCCGAGCAGTCAACCACAGTAGTAGCCGCAGCCACACCTGAGCAGATTCCACCTCAACCAGAATGGAAAAAAGAGCCAGAAAAGCCAATCCTGACTCCGGCCCAGGCCAGAGCCATCCAGGGTATCTTACGTCCAGCCTATATCGCCAGCACCAAATCAGTTGTGCGAACCCGCTATAAAACCAGGCATATTCAGCACGCAGACTTCTGGATATTCTTTGCCATCATCATCGGCCTGATTGGCCTGCTTGGCATCTATATATTTATATCCTACCATGGCACAAAGGTTTATTATCCCCATGAGCAGACACGCACCATCACGCTAGTACACACCACCTCTGTAAAAAAGATATAGCCAGAAGGAGACCAGTCCAGATACAACAGGGAACCATAACTATAGAGGAATAGTGGCTCGTAGGTAGCGAGAAAAAGTTGTATGATATAGAAAAATTCATTGGCACGTTGACGGCTCGTGTAAAAAGTGGTGGACTGGGCCCGAGCCGTCATGCAGGAGCAAATTATCTATGATTCATCTTGATCCGCGTTTTACTGCTATCATCAGCGTCCTGTTCATTGTGATGGGACTCTTCAATTTGTATGTGGGACTGAAACGGCTGAGAACCTTGCGGGCGCGAGGCTATAAAACGACGTGGTATAAGCAAGTCGGACTCCTAACGGGTATTGAATATAGCCTGCTCGGCATTGTCCTGCTACTCAATTTAGGAATTTCAACTGGCTTCTTCCCAGACTCACTGGCGGCGGTGATTGTGCCGCTCTACACGATAGTTCTGGTTCTGGCGGCGGCAGTGCTGCTATTAATTCTTTTCCAGGGCATCACAGCCTCACGACGCCGCTCACAGAACGCAAAAGCACCTATCACAACCCCACAGGAAGTAGCAGGTAGTGTAGAGAAAGAGTTAAACCCACAGCAACGAGCCGAGCAGGAGCGTCGTCGTCGTGATCGACGCAAAAAAGCGGCAGCCGCCCGCCGGCGCCAATCGGGTCGTGCTTAAATAGTGCTAACCACAAAGCAATTTTCCTCAACACATTTCAAATTCCCCTCAATGCATGCTCGCTACTTCAGTCGAGCATGCATCTAAATTACGCGCCTGAAACGTGAACATACAGAGAGATTAAAAAGTATCGGCATAAGTTATTATAATGGACTGCACTTCTTTTAGAAGTACCTATGTATTTTCATTCTATAAAATATTGAATATATGGGTCGCTTTAAAATCTCATAAATTTGCTATATGTATTGCTTGAAGGCATACAAATAAAATGGGAGGTTAGCATATGTCTGATGCAAACCAGATCACAACGGCATCTTTGCTTCAAGAAATCAGGCAGCAATTTGGCTTTATTCCTCCTTTTTTTAATGCGGTACAGGTCAATACTTCCCTGCTGCATTCACTATGGAGGCAGACACGCGCCGCCTACATCGAGAATCCATTGCCAGCATTGCTCAAAGAAAAGCTTTTTCTCTACCTATCCTACGCTTGCCGTATTCCATATGATCTACACTACCACTGCGTCCTCTTACATACGACCTATAGCTTGAGTGAAAACGAGATCCTGGCACTACTCAATGCACCGGTGCCAAATGAGCAAGAAATAACCCAGCATCTCGAAAAATTACGCAATATTGCCGAACCACTCAATGCCTGGCCAACCAAAGATGTAACCCTGGAGACGCGCTTCTTCTCCTGCGTGGCCTATATGTTTATGCAAAAACAAAAATCGGGACAATGTCGTAAGGAGTTGAAGCGCCTGCTCGGTAAATATTACGTCTTTTTGATAGCGTTTTTCAACTATATGTATACCTGCCACAATTGGATGCAGGCCTATCCAGAAGCTTTCAAAAGCAAGGACGAATACTTTACCAGGTACTTTGGCGAAGGAACACGGTTGTCTATCTTGCTTGAGGAACGTTTACAGCAGATCAAAAAAGATCAGCAGTTAGCGGACCAGGGTCAGACGGACGTAGATCCAACAAATATAAACATAGTCCAGGAAACGAATGAGCGCATCAATCATTTCCTGGGTATTACGGCCCATGAGCTCAAGACGCCGATCACAACCATCAAGGGCACCATCCAGATTTTGTTGCGCACCGCCAGACGAGAGCTCAAAAAGACCAGTATTACGCTGGAAGAATACAAAAATACGCTAGAGTCACTGCAGCATCTCCTCAACCGGGCAGATAACCAGGTACGTCGTTTAACTCATTTGATCAATGATATTGTCTACATCTCACGTATCCAGGAACAAAAACTGGAGCTCAAACTAGAACGGCACAACCTGACCAGTATCATCCAGGAGGTGGTCGACCTGCACACCCAGTTGTATCCGAATAGAACGATCGACTTTAACGAGCGGCCTGATGATGATCTGCTAGTATTACTGGATCGTGATCATATCGAGCAGGTAATTACCAATTATCTGTCGAACGCCCTCAAATATAGTTCCATGGAACATCCAGTCCAGATCTCGATCAAACATGAAGATGGCAAGGTACGTATGCAGGTACAAGACTATGGTCCTGGTATCTCGGCCATAGATCAGGAGCATATCTGGGAACGCTTCTATCGTGTACAGCAGACAGAGGTGGTTAGCGGTTCGGGGATCGGCTTTGGCATTGGTCTCTACATTAGCCGCTCGATCGTTGAAAAACATGGTGGTGAAGTAGGAGTGCACAGCATTCCAGGCCATGGCACGACCTTCTGGTTCACACTCAATCATCAAGAAGAGAACGAACTGGCAGCAAAATAAAAGAGGAGAGAGAAGACGGCAATCGTCTTCTCTCTCCTCTTTTGTTAGCTACTTTTCAGCCTGACGCCAGGCTGCCTCAACACATTGTCGCATCAGGAGCGCATTTGTTAAAGGTCCAACACCACCGGGGACAGGTGTGAGCGCACCAGCCACTTGCTGGACACCATCAAAGTCTACATCCCCCACCATGCCACCTTCCGGCAGCGCATTAGTACCCACATCAATAACTGTGGCACCGGGCCGCACCATCTCGGCAGTCACCAGCCTGGCTCGTCCAACCGCCGCCACCAGGACATCGGCCTGGCGCGTAAAGGATGCCAGATCAGGAGTACGAGAATGGCAGATCGTGACCGTGGCATTCTGCTGTAATAGCAACAATGCCAGTGGCTTTCCTACGACATTACTGCGTCCAAGTACGACCACATGCTTGCCTGTCAATTCGATTTCGTTACGCTTCAAGATCTCGATCACAGCGGCCGCGGTCGAAGGCTGAAAGCCGGGCAGTCCCAGAGCAAGATTGCCCGCGCTGACCGGACTGATGCCATCAATATCTTTCTCAGGCGCAATGGCATTCGTTACCAGATCCTGGGGCAGATGAGCGGGCAGAGGCATCTGCACGATAATGCCATGCACACGAGGATCCTGATTAAGGCTGGACAGCAGGGCCGAAAATTCCTGGGCGGCCGTCTGCTCAGGTAGCAGCTCTAAGCGAGCCTCAACCCCAACCTCACGCGCAATCTTCATGAGAGCTTTACTATAAAAGCCGGATGCCGCATCCCCCTCAACGCGCACAATAGCGAGTCCAGGAGCATACGTATACGTGTCGAGAAAGCGCTGAACGTCGGCACGTAGCTCGGCCTTCAATGTAGCGCTCAGTGTACGACCATTGAGGAGTGTTGCGCTCACGCCTTACCTCCTACAATCACAACCACTTCCTGGCCCGCGGCCGAAATAGCATCCAGGCCAGCATTCAAGCGGCTATTCAGGGAGCGCACCTGTTCAGCATCCTTCAATGAGTTCAGATTAGCCCGCACCATCCAGGCCGCGCCTGTACCGGCGGCCGAAGCCATCATCGCGGCCGTAGCGATATCGCTCAGGACGTTCTTGTTACCAATCTCGGCGATACGCTGACAATGTCGGACCAGATCGACCGCGCGTTCAATCATCTCAAGCGGCACCAGGGCGGCGGCCAGCAGGCCTTCTTGAATGGCCTGGGTACGTGTAGCCTTCTCTTCAGCGCTCGCACGTGGCAATTTAAAGCTGGCCGAGAGTTTGCCATACGCATCTATATCAGCCTGAATCAATTCCTGAAAACGCGTGCGCAACTGTTCCGTCTGCGCCAGAATGCCTTCAATTTCAGGATGGACTGCGGCATAATCAGCTTTACTCAGTGTCAAACGTGAGACCATACAGGCCAAGGCCGAGCCCATCGCGCCACTGATGGCCGCGGTAGAGCCGCCGCCCGGAGTAGAGCTCGATGAGGCTAGATCATCAAGGTAGGTTTGTAAGGGTTTGTCTAGATACATATTCCACACTTCCATTTCCAATTTCGGGTCTTTCGTTTATGCTTGCATTCTAGCACCCAGGCTGGACATGCGTCGAGTCTGGGCTATATTAGTTCCTCTTTGGCGCCTGCGGCGCCAGATTGGGGATGTGGAGTGTGTGTGGGGCGCGGCCGCGCCCCACACACACTCCACGCTTGAAGTACTGTCGAGTTCATCTCTCCCGGCGCACTACACCACACTCCACAGTGAAAGATTGTGGTCAGGCTTTATGGTCTAGGACTGCCACCTGCGACCAGTCGCCAAAGGAGAGGCCGGCTGCATTGACAGATACGCCGCGCAACCAGGCTGGTAGCAGGGCCGCCAGTTGCTGATGATCCAGGGGCACAATTACAGCCTGGGAGAGCAACTGCTGTTCCGCTTGCTGATAGAGGGCCAGTCGCTCGGAACCTGTTTGGGTTTCGGCCTGAGCTAGCAAGCGATCATAGTCGGGATTATGCCATTGGGACACATTTTGGTCCGAGGAAGATAGAAATGGCGAGGTAAACAGATATGGATCGGCGATCGTGGTTTGCCAGGAGATAATGCCGAACTGCACGTCATGGTTGGCCAGCGCCTGCTGGTATGCCTGATCTTCAAGCGGACGCAGATTCACCTGGATGCCCAGATTCTTTTTCCAGGCACTCTGCAAGGCTACTGTCATGGCCGGAGTCACCCGCGAAGTGGGATAGGCAAAAGTAATAGCTGGCAAGGGATCGACTGATTTGAGCAAAGACTTCGCTTTAGTAGCATTAAACGTGTCTGCCTGGGGCTGATAACCCGGCATCGCGGTTGGTAGCAAAGTCTCGGCTGGTGAGACCGACGAGTTCAGCACCGTCTGGGCGAAATCTTTTTTGTCCAGCGCATGCGCAAATGCCTGGCGTAAGGCCAAATTATCAAATGGAGCCTTGCTGGTATCAAAGAAGAAAGCATCCGTCTGCAACTGCTCGGGACGTGAGAAACCCTTCAATTTTGCCGCCGGCAACTGATCCTGCGGCGCCAGATCCCACACCAGATCGTAGCGGCCCGCACGATTGGCGGTATAGGCTACCCGAGGGTCATTGACAAAATAAACATTGACCTGCTTGAGGACTGGTTTGTTGCCGGCATAATGGGGGCTCGGGACCAGCGTCATCTTCACAGCCCGTGTCAGATCCTTAACCACAAAAGGACCACTCCCAAGTCCCTGCATTGCACCCTCGACGGACCAGGGCTGCTCACCATAGGCTGCCATGAGTTTTTGGTTAACCGGAGCGAAGAGCGGACTGGCCAGGGCGGCGAGAAAATAAGGGGCTGGTTTCGTCAGGCTCACCCGCAAGGTATGATCATCGCTGGCCTGCACGCCTGATAGGGTTTTACTCTGGCCTGCATGCAGTTCGCGCGCCCCTTTGATGATAGACATCAATGTAGCCACCTGGGAAGACGCATTAGCGGGCCGGGCCGCATAGGTCCAGGAATCCACATAGGAACGGGCCGTAACCGGTGAGCCATCACCAAAGGTCAGATCGGGCTTCAAATGAAAGGTATACTGCTTCTGGTCAGCAGAAATTGTCCAGGTTGCCTGATCAGACACTGGCTGTAAATTATTATCGGTCCGCACGAGTCCGCTATAGAGCATACTGTACAGGATTTTCGTGCTGGCGGTCGGCTCGCTCGTTGGATCAAAAGAAGGGACATCCGCGGTCCCGATCAGCGGAATCGTCAGGACCTGATCTGAGGCCAGGGTGGGCTGGCCATTGGTGAGCGTTATCGTTCCGCTGGCAGGGCCACCACAGGATGTCAATAATAGAAGGGCTGTACAGAGCATGAGCAGGGTGGCGCTTAGCCGCCGTACACGTATATATGGGGAACGATAATACATTCCTGGACCTCTCTTTATAAGCACGTTTTTTTGGATTAGCAAACTATTGAGACCATTATAACGGACCTTGCCGTTAAAGACAAAGAGGGGCCTGAAAGGTCATGTTTAGCAGCAGCAATGACCAATGGGGTAACTATACGACAAACAAAAAAGACCTTACTCGTGCTGAGTAGGGTCTCCTGTGTTCTTGATCAACCGAAATACGGTATATCCTCAATTTTGCCGAGTCACTGGTCAGCCATGATTGAAGCTGAGAAGCACTCACGCGAGGTCCACGATGAAGATACATATGTGAAACAAGCCGTACGATCATTAGGGCGACTTCGCTACGCCTGTTACCAGGTGTCCACGTGTCGTCTATCTACCAGGTCGTCTTCCTGGGATCTTGACTTTCCGAAGAAAGTGGGAAAACTCGTCTTGGGTGCGGCTTCGCGCTTAGATGCTTTCAGCGCTTATCCCTTCTCGACATAGCTATCCAGCTCTGGCCCGGGCGGGCCAACTGGCGCACCAGCGGTCGAGCCATCTCGGTCCTCTCGTACTGGAGATGACGCCCCTCAATTTTCCTACGCCCACGACGGATAGAGACCGAACTGTCTCGCGACGTTCTGAACCCAGCTCGCGTGCCGCTTTCATGGGCGAACAGCCCAACCCTTGGGACCTACTCCAGCCCCAGGATGCGACGAGCCGACATCGAGGTGCCAAACCTTGCCGTCGATGTGAACTCTTGGGCAAGATAAGCCTGTTATCCCCGGGGTAGCTTTTATCCGTTGAGCCACACTCCTTCCACTCGGGAATGTGGGATCACTAAGCCCGACTTTCGTCCCTGCTCGACCTGTCCGTCTTGCAGTCAAGCTCCCTTCTGCCTTTGCACTCTTGCGGGTGATGTCCATCCACCCTGAGGGAACCTTTGGGCGCCTCCGTTACTCTTTGGGAGGCGACCGCCCCAGTCAAACTACCCGCCTGATCTTGTCTACGTCCCGGCTCACGGTGACGTATGAGAAACAAACCGCAACGAGAGTGGTATTTCACTGTTGTCTCCCCCTCCCCCAAAGGGAAGGGTTCTCCGACTCCCACCTATGCTACGCACGCTTCAACTCGTTTCCAGGTCAAGGTGTAGTAAAGCTCCACGGGGTCTTTTTGTCCTGTCGTGGGTAACCCGTATCTTCACGGGTACTTCAATTTCGCCGAGTCCTCTGTCGAGACAGCGCTCAACTCGTTACTCCTTTCGTGCGGGTCGGAACTTACCCGACAAGGAATTTCGCTACCTTAGGACCGTTATAGTTACGGCCGCCGTTCACCGGGGCTTAGATTCGCAGCTACGTACACCGCTCCTCGTAACCTTCCGGCACTGGGCAGGAGTCAGCCCCTATACTTCCGCTTTCGCGTTCGCAGAGACCTGTGTTTTTGGTAAACAGTCGGTTGAGCCAATTTCTTGCAACCCCCTCACGCCATCCCGAAGGATATCGCTACTAGGGCACCCCTTCTTCCGAAGGTACGGGGTCAATTTGCCGAGTTCCTTAACAGAGGGTCGCTCGATCACCTGGGGAGATTTCCCCCTGCCTACCAGTGTCGGTTTGCGGTACGGGCGGAGAAGATTCTGGCGAGAGGCTTTTCTCGGCGGCGTAGGGGCCAATGACTTCCGCAGACTTGCGTCCGCTCGCTGCACGTGTCATGCACAGGAAACCGGGATTTTCCTCGGTTTCGCACTTCGCCGTACAGACCCATCCTGTCCAATCGATGGGCTCACCTTCCTTACCGCGTCCCCCCATTGCTCATCACAAATTTCTCCGGTGCAGGAATGTCCAACCTGCTTGCCATCGCCTACGACTATGACGTCCTCGGCTTAGGACCCGACTCACCCTGGGACGATTGACGGTGCCCAGGAACCCTCAGGCATTCGGTGTGTCTGGTTATCACAGACATGACGCTACTCATTCCGGCATTCTCACTTCTGATCGCTCCACCAGTCCTCACGGTCTGGCTTCTCTGCTCCAGAACGCTCCCCTACCAATCCTGCCTAAACAGGATTCCATGGCTTCGGTACCTCTCTTAAGCCTCGATACGTTGTCGGTGCCACGACACTCGACCAGTGAGCTATTACGCACTCTTTAAATGGTGGCTGCTTCTAAGCCAACATCCTGGCTGTTTGGGCGTTGTGACCCCCTTTGACACTGAGAAAGGATTTGGAGACCTTAGCCGATGGTCTGGGCTGTTTCCCTTTTGACGACGAAGCTTAGCCCCCGCCGTCTCACTTGCATGCATACTGTCCTGGCATTCGGAGTTTGGTTGAGTTTGGTAACCAGCACTTGGCCCCTAGCTCATTCAGTGCTCTACCTCCAGGATAGTGTTTCATACAGCTGTACCTCAATACATTTCGGGGAGAACCAGCTATCTCCGTGTTCGATTGGAATTTCTCCCCTATCCACAAGTCATCCCCCAGTTTTGCAACACTGGTGGGTTCGAGCCTCGACGGACTGTCACATCCGCTTCACTCTGCTCATGGATAGCTCACACGGTTTCGGGTCGCATCGCCGCAACATCCGCCTTGTTCAGACTCGGTTGCCCTGGGGCTCCCCAGCTTTAGCGCTGGTTAACCACGCTACGACGATGCACTCGCCGGATCATTCTACAAAAGGCACGCCATCAGCCCTTAGTTCCGCAACGGAACAGTGGCCTCTGACTGCTGGTGAGTACGTGGTTTCAGGGTCTGTTTCATCCCCCTCTCGGGGTGCTTTTCACCTTTCCCTCACGGTACTTGTTCGCTATCGGTCGCTAAAGATGTGTAGCCTTGGAGGGTGGTCCCCCCAGCTTCCCACAAGGTTTCACGTGCCTCGTGGTACTCAGGATCCTGGCCGATTTGAGCTTTCCGTCCTTTACGGGACTCTCACCCGCTCTGGTCACGCTTTCCAACGTGTTCAAGTAAAATGCTCTCCTGTGTTGCCAGTCCTACAACCCCGACCATCTCGAAAGATGATTGGTTTGGGCTCCTCCCGGTTCGCTCGCCACTACTACGGGAATCTCGGTTGATTTCTTTTCGTCGAGTTACTGAGATGTTTCAGTTCACCCGCTGCCCCCCGTCACTGCCTATGTGTTCAGCAGGCGGTCTCCAGACATCACTCTGGAGGAGTTGCCTCATTCGGAATCTTGGGGTTCATCGCTTGTATGCAGCTCCCCCCAAACGTTTCGCCGGTCTCCGCGTCCTTCTTCGGTCTTTAGCGCCAAGGCATCCACCTCGTACTCTGTGTAGCTTGTTCTCTTCTCTTCATCATGTTTGATCTGTGAATGCTTGTTTACCATTCTCCCTCTTGCGAGAAAGAACAGCGATCCTCTGCTTCAACTCTGGCTGACCTATCATGGCTCAGCAAAATTGAAGATATACGGTATTTGGTTGTCAAGGTGCGATGCTGGCAGGTACAACGCCGTAGCGTGGCCCTGTTGACCCCAACATCTGAAGAGTGGAAACCAGCCCAACTGCTGGATGAATACTTTCGTCGTCCTGTTCGACCTGGAAGTGTGATGAGTATAAACGTCTTTCTTTGAAAGAAAGACACCCACCAAAGCTCCCTAGAAAGGAGGTGATCCAGCCGCACCTTCCGGTACGGCTACCTTGTTACGACTTCACCCCAATCACTGACCCCACCCTCGACGCTTGCCTCTCTTGCGAGTTAGCCCAGCGGCTTCAAGTGTTGCCAACTTTCGTGGTGTGACGGGCGGTGTGTACAAGACCCGGGAACGTATTCACCGTAGTGTGCTGACCTACGGTTACTAGCAACTCCAACTTCATGGAGGCGGGTTGCAGCCTCCAATCTGAACTGAGGCCAGGTTTGACGAGATTGGCTCCCTCTCGCGAGTTCGCGACTCTTTGTCCTGACCATTGTAGCGTGTGTGTCGCCCAAAGCGTAAGGGCCGTGCTGACTTGACGTCATCCCCGCCTTCCTCCATTTTAAAATGGCAGTTTCGCTAGAGAAATTCAACTAACGACAGGGGTTGCGCTCGTTGCGGGACTTAACCCAACATCTCACGACACGAGCTGACGACAGCCATGCAGCACCTGTGGATCCGCCCCGAAGGGACAGCCAGTTACGGCTGGTGCAAATCCATGTCAAGCCTTGGTAAGGTTCTTCGCGTTGCATCGAATTAAACCACACGCTCCGCTGCTTGTGCGGGTCCCCGTCAATTCCTTTGAGTTTTAATCTTGCGACCGTACTCCCCAGGCGGACCACTTACTGTGTTAACTGCGACACTGAAGGGGTCGATACCCCCAACGTCTAGTGGTCATCGTTTACGGCTAGGACTACCAGGGTATCTAATCCTGTTCGCTCCCCTAGCTTTCGCACCTGAGCGTCAGGTACTTCCCAGGACACTGCCTTCGCCATCGGTGTTCCTCCGGATATCTACGCATTTCACCACTCCACCCGGAATTCCGTGTCCCTCTGAAGCCCTCAAGTCAGACAGTATCCGAAGTACTTCGTCGGTTGAGCCGACGACTGTCACCCCAGACTGATCTGACCGCCTGCGTGCGCTTTACGCCCAATAAATCCGGACAACGCTTGCCCCCTACGTATTACCGCGGCTGCTGGCACGTAGTTAGCCGGGGCTGATTCCTCTGGTACCGTCCGTTCTCGTCCCAGAGAAAAGCAGTTTACGATCCGAAAACCTTCATCCTGCACGCGGCGTTGCTCGTTCAGGGTTGCCCCCATTGACGAAAATTCCTCACTGCTGCCCCCCGTAGGAGTCTGGGCCGTTCTCAATCCCAGTGTGGCTGATCGTCCTCTCAGACCAGCTATCGATCGTCGTCTTGGTAAGCCATTACCTCACCAACAAACTAATCGAGCGCAGGCTCATCCTCAGGCGCCCTTGCGAGCTTTGCTCTTGCGAGCCTATGCGGTATTGTCGGCGATTTCTCGCCGGTATTCCTCACCTGATGGTAGATTGCCCACGTGTTACTCACCCGTCCGCCACTCCCTGCTTGCGCAGAGCGTTCGACTTGCATGTGTTAGGCACGCCGCCAGCGTTTATCCTGAGCCAGGATCAAACTCGCCATCCAATTTTTATGATTCATTCCAACTCAACGAGCAGGAAGAAATTGCATGAGAATTGCGATCAAGGCCAAGTCTTCCAACATTGGCTGTAATTTGTTCGCAGATTATTGTTGTGATCACCGAACGCGAACGTCCGGGATCGAATTGACAGGAACGTGAAACTTATTCATGTGTTCCAGTTGCTGTTCTGCTTTCCACTCTTCAGTTGTCAAGGTACCATGTGAAACGTTTGTTTCATGTGCAACAAGCGTTGAATGTTTTTTCGTTTGCTTGTCTCACGTGCTGTAGTATCGCAGATCCATTGGGCTTTGTCAAGCGGTTTTTCAACCAATTTTTGACTGACTCCGAAAGTTCGTTTTTTCTTACCCGCCCGCCTGGCAAGCCAGATGAGCCACTGAGAAAAAAGAGCTGGAACTCCCACTGACACAACTTATCGTTGATACGAGTGATGAGATACATGCCATCTCGGAGGAGCCACCTTAACGTGGCACACATGGAGCGAAAGGGACAGGAGCACCGGCACTCAAAGAGCTCGGTGATTGTCGTTTTCTGCAGCTCGATGATTATGCCATAGCTTCTCCATTTCTGTCAAGCCTTTTAGGCCACATTTCCAAAAGTACTTTCAAGAGCAAGAGAAAGCCTTCCAGATACAAGGAAAATGGCAAACTTAAGCAAAAAAAGGAGGCACAAAATTATTTTATTGATGAAACCACATGAGTGCGAGTAGATAATTTGGGGGATCATTCTATACATAATGCTACTGATTATATATAATCACTTGTATTCATTGATGTAGAGAAATGGGAACATGGATGTCCACGTCATTTGAGTTTAATGCGGCGATGGAAAGGACCTTTAATCTATGGAAAAGGATATGTTGTCAGGAGGATCAGGATTCCCAGAACGCTTGAAACGTAGAACGATGTTGAAACTTGGTGCAGGTCTCATCACCACTTTTACGTTAGGTGGTACTGAAGTGTGGAGGCTTGCGCACTCTCCCCAAACGGCGCATGCGGCGGCAGCAGCCACACCTTCCATTATCAGTTGTGCCACATGGGGCGCACGTCCACCAGATGTCCCTGTAAAAGTGTTAAATATTAGCGCCAAAGAGATTCTAATCCATCACACTGTGTTCCCCAATACAACCAACTATACGCTGGCGCAGGCTTATAAGCTGGCGCGTCAGATCCAAAATTTCCATATGGATAGCAACGATTGGATTGATACCGGCCAACAGTTCACGGTGTCGCGTGGTGGCTATATTCTGGAAGGACGCCATAAGAGTCTGGCGGCCCTCCAGAGTGGCAAACAGGTAGTTGAGGGCACCCATTGTCCTGCCATGAATCAAGAATCTATTGGTATTGAAAACGAAGGAACATATACCGCCGCCACACCACCCGAGACCCAGTTGGCCGCGCTTGTAGATTTATGTGCCTATATTTGTGTGCAATATGGCTTACAAGCGAATAGTATCTTTGGGCATATGGACTTCCATTCAACCGAATGTCCTGGTAGAAGATTCTATGCCTTGCTGCCCGCACTACGCAGAAGGGTCGCGCAACGTCTCGGCAGTGGAGCGAGCATGGCCGAACGCAACTGGCCTGAGCTGCGATTAAAGACCAGTGGCATAGGCGTTCAGGTCGTCCAACGCCTGCTCAACAATAAAGGATATGCCGTAGGTGTCAGCGGCACCTTCGAGAGCGCCACCGATGCCGCCATCAGACGGTTTCAGAGCAGCAATCAGCTTCCAGTCAATGGTCATGTCACCAATCAGACCTGGGAGAAGCTGGTTACATCCCTACACACAGGCAGTGCGGGAGCCCCGGTCAGCGCTTTGCAGAGCCTGCTCAATCGCAACGGCTACGGGGTAGGCATCACAGGTACATTCAGCGCAGCGACAGCCTCCGCCGTACGTCAGCTACAACTCTTACACCAGCTCCCGGCGTCAGGATCGGTAGATATCAATACATGGTGTGCCGCCACAGGTGGCAGCGTACGCAGCAGTCTCCTCTAAGCAAACACGAGCTGTCCGCCCTATTTATCTATGCATATTCGAAGAGAAGGACAAAAATGTTTTTCTCTTCGAATATGCACCTGTTTTGCCTGGTCAACCGTCTCTATTATAGACAGAAGAAAGCGTAGTAAGATAGAGAAGGATTCAGTATGACGGCAACCATCACACCATCGATTCATTTAACACGCATCTACGATACCCTCATCGAAACCTACGGCGAAATGCACAACGAGCCCAACTATGATCCGCTGGGTGGACTCATCGGGACCATACTCTCGCAACACACATCCGACATCAACTCTGGCCGAGCTTATCGTCAACTCGTCGACACCTATGCCACCTGGGAAGAGGTACGCGACGCCCCCACCAACAAAGTCGCCGACGCCATCCGCTCTGGTGGACTCGCCAACGTCAAAGCGCCCCGCATCCAGGATGTCCTGCATACCCTCACCGAACAACAACAGGACCAGGGTGGCACCAAAGCACTCGCCGAATTTCTCTACGACGAGATCCAAAAATTCACGCCCGAAGAAGGCTGGAAATACCTCCAGAAATTGCCAGGAGTAGGGCCGAAAACCTCCGCCTGTGTCATGCTCTTCAACATGAATGAGGCCATCATGCCAATCGATACCCATGTCCATCGTGTCAGTAAACGTCTGGGTCTGATCGGCCCCAAGGTCAACGCAAACCAGGCCCACACCGTGTTTGCGAAGATCGCGCCGCCCGACTGGGTCTATGGCCTGCACGTCGGTATGATCCGCCACGGACGCCAGGTCTGCCATGCCCAGCGGCCCAAGTGTGGGGAGTGCCCACTGTACCAGGAATGCGCCTATGTTGGTAGTGTGAACGCGCAGGAAACGGGTGCGTCTTAAAAAGGTTGGCAGCCACAATCGAGCGCACTGCCCTCGCCGAAGCCATCTTCCTGGCCTCCCTGGGTCAAGCATAACTACCACTATTCAAGTTCTGGAATGCACAAGCCGACCCTCTCCCGATGAAAGGAAAGGGTCAACAATTCTGGCGTTTACTGGTTTACAATTATGAAGTGAGCTTAATAGAGTTGATCGGAGTAAGGTTAACAATTCCCCAGCCACGAGCCGAATAGGACAATGGACAGGTCTTGCCATAGCTGTCAGTACAGAACCAGACACGGGCATTACCGGTCTGGTTATTAAAGACGCAGTGCCTGTCGTACTGGTTGGAAAGCTTATAGGTACCATAATGGAAGTAGGTATTCGATGGTAATAGTGCACAGTTTGAAGTTGGGTAGATGCAGACGTAGCCGGATAAGCAGTTATCCGGAACCTCCGGTGGCCCGACAGTACCATTTATCACAGCTTGAGAATTCACTAAATTTCCATGCGCAGTGGCTGCGTAAGCGGAACTGCCGCCATTAAATAGCATCAGCGCACAGAGCATCATCATCATAAGTGCACTGATCACCAGGTTTTTCCGTGAGAACAAATGCATGTTTTTTTCTCCTGCTTAGCTTACTAGATAGCATTAGAATTTAGTTAACGCTCTGGACAAGTTATTCATGTGAGAGACTTATCTGGCTTTAGTACCGATGCATATAGACTACTTTTCTTTAATCAAGATGATAGTTTTATTGGCTTCGGTTTAAGCACTTCACGATTTTAAATAACCCGCACATCACTTTATTTAGTATGCTCGAACATGGTCTATTTCACCACGACAGAGACACGACAATCTAACGACACTTTAATGTTTCTGGAATATGAATCAGAAATGGTAAAATTTTTATAGCTGCAAGCGTATTTATACATGTATAGAAATAACAATCGGGAAATACCTGCTGGTTAGCTACCTTTCTCTATTTAATGGGAGTATTGAATGGAATCAAGACCCAGGACAGATGCTATTTCTTTAGGTCAACGTTTGCTGGCGGCACGCGTGTATGCTAATCATTCACAGGAGACACTGGCGGAGGCAATTGGTGTATCGGCGAGGAGTATTCAGCGCTGGGAGCGCGATCGAGCCGTTCCACAGGGTCAATCACGTGAATTGCTTTGTCAGGCATTGCATGTGTCTCGTGAGACATTGTTTGGTAATATCAGCGGCGTGCCGTCCGTTGAAAAGCCCTGGTGCGTACCATATCAACGCAATCCTTTTTTTACTGGACGGGAAACGCTGCTGAGTCATCTGCATGAGACCCTTTCCCAGCAGAAGATCGCTGCCCTCACTCGATCCAGCGCATTAAGTGGTCCAGGCGGAATTGGAAAAACGCAGCTGGCTCTCGAATATGCATACCAGTATGCGCAAGACTACACAGCGATGCTCTGGGTAGGGGCGGAAGAACCTGAAACAATCATCGCCAGCTTTGTCTCTATCGCCACGTTCTTACAATTACCCGCCAGCCAGGGGTCAGATCACAATAAGGTAGTGACCGCCGTGAGAAACTGGCTCGATACCCACTGCGACTGGCTGATGATATTGGATAACGTTGAAGACCTTGAGATGCTGAAAGAATTCCTGCCTACAGCTAATCGCGGTACCCTGCTGCTAACTACCAGGCGCAGTACGGTCGGTACATTGGCGCTGAGCATAGAAATACCACAGATGTCATTGGAGGAAAGTGTGCTCTTCTTGTTGCAGCGCGCAAGACGCATCGATCCTCACTTACCATTCAATACACAGCTTGATCAACTACCAGATGTAGCGACAGCGCGTATCCTCGCGGAAGTTATGGGGGGACTGCCGCTGGCACTTGATCAAGCTGGCAGCTATATAGAAGAAACACAATGCAGCCTGGACGATTTTCTGCACCTGTTCCAGGATTCACCGCTACAAATGCTCAGAGAGCGCAATGTGTATGCCGATCATCCCTTTTCAGTTGAACGAACCATTCATCTCTCCCTTGAAAAAGTACGCACGGCCTCACCAGAAGCCATCGATATCCTGACAATTTGTAGCTTCCTTGCCCCGGATGCAATTCCAGAGCGTTTATTCACCGAAGGAGCCCCCTATCTGGATGTACCGGCACAAGCGAGCTTAGTCAAACCTCAAAAATTCAATACGGCTCTCAAAGAATTACTGACCTACTCGCTCATTCGCCGTCATGCCCCAACCAAAACGCTGACGATCCATCGCCTGGTACAGACTATACTCAAGACAGGATTAGATGAGGGTATACGTCAGCACCGTGCCACACGCGTCTTCGAGATGGTGAATCAAGCTTTCCCTCTTAATCAGACCGGGATGGAGCTCTGGCCATGGTGCGAGCAGCTACTGCCGCATGCTTTGTTCCTGATCCGGCAGAGTGATAAGGGAACGTGCACTCCTGCGACCCGTTACGCCTTGCTCACAAAAACAGCCAGCTACCTTGCCCAACGCGACCGGTATGCTGAGGCCGAGGCACTTTATCAGCAAGCCCTGCTATTCCTGGAACAAACGCCGGCACTCCTGGATATGGATGTCGCAGTTCTATTAACCAGCATAGCGGATAGCAAGCGCAAACAGGGAAAATATGTGGAAGCCGAAACGCTCTACCAGCGCGCGTCCGTCCACTATCAGCAGTTGCTGATTCCACCGGATAGTGTACAAGCCACGCAGCCATTATGCGGTCTGGCCTGCGTCTTAACCGAGTCTGGCCGTTATGAGGAAGCTGAACGACTCTTTCGGTACATCCTTCACGAACGAGAGCAAGCCCTGGGTGCAGAGCATAGTGATCTCGCCATGCCACTAGAAATGTTCTCTGTCCTGTGCTTCAGAGCTGAAAAGTATGGAGAGGCGCGCGAACTGGCTCAGCGATCGCTCAGATTGCAAGAACAGATGGTTGGACCTGATCACCCCTGCCTGGCTGCGCTATTGTGTACACTGGCACTCAGTTCATGGGCGCAAGGTCAGCTCAATTCACGAGAAACCGAAACTTTATTCCTCAGAGCAATTGCCCTCCAAGAAAAAACCCAGGGGATAGAAACAACTGAACTTGCAGCGCTTCTCAACAACCTGGCGGCTGTCTATATCGAAACAGGAAGATATAGTGAGGCTGAAACATTACTACTGCGTGCATTACATATTCAGGAGCGTATATGTGGGACAGAAAATTTACGCTTCGCTTTTTACCTGGATACGCTAGCAATGCTGTATTTAAAAATGGAAAGATATGCCGAGGCCGAAACAAGCTATCAGCGTACTCTTCAGCTTTTCGAGCAGTACTCAGATACGCTACACCCTGGTATCCGCTATCCTCTGACCGGGCTAGTCAATCTCTATATCAGACAGGAAAAATACGAGGAGGCGAAGGTACTGCTACAACATATTGCATCCCTGCCTGAGCAAGAACCAATCCCAGAAGCAGCAACAGTTCCGCCCTCACACCTCGCTAGCGGTACGAAAACACTGAACCTCTTCGGCTTCACCTGGTCCGAATAAGTGTGCTTTACTAGCCGAAAGAACGAAGAATGCCAGCAAACAGGAGACTTACACAATCTGGAGCATTATCGTCACGCCATACAGAGGTATTTTGAGATAGAACCCTCTGTGGAGGATACAAACACTGTGGAACGAACTACCCGAAGCCCCGAGGCACAGTCATCCGAAATTGGTGATTTCAAATCCGATCCATCTCTGAAACAAGAAGCTGTTAATGTGAGCTTCGATTTCCTTGCTGAATTTTCAAAAATAGTGCGACATGATCGGCTTGAAGCTGGTTATTTTCTATATTTTTGCAGAGTGTAAAACAAATTGTATCATTTGTAAGAAAATACTAATTGAGAGGGGAAACGTATATGTATGATATGACTGCGGCAATTGAACGTGCGGCAAACAGACCATGCCCCGAATGTGGAGGGCAACGTGTTGTCGCCCAAGGCGCAGAACGCTATCAAGTGTACCTCAGGACAGGGTTGGTATCTTCCACAAAAACTATTCCAGTAAGTTGTGTAAACTGCGGATACACGACATTCTATACAAAGAACCCTGAAAAGGTACGCAAATATTACCTAAAACAAGAAAACTGACAGAGGATGGAAAGAGGCAAGCGCATGTAGTAAGCACGCGCCTGCCCTACACGTCAAGGAACTGGTAAACACGCAGTTCCTAATACTCTGGCAGGTCAACATATGAGTCGGACAACACAGTGAGATTGAACATGGCAATAAACAAAGAACAGCAGTGCTATACAATTTGGATCGAAGCAGAAGAATGGTCACCTGGAACATGGAAGCCAGAGGACGATAACACCGATATAATTGTTACCTACCAGGATGGTCGCCGTTGGGTTGCTACGTTCCTCACCTATCAGAATATTGCGACACTCACAGAAAAGAACAAGAAGACAGGTGAATGCTTTTCTGGAGCATACTTTTGGGCAAGTGATATGGTCCTTATTGATGTTGTGACGCGCCAACGAATTGAGGAAGTGATTGATTATCTTATAAAGGTGAATGAGTTTGAAACCACATTTACACAGCTTCCGCCAAAATACGAGTAAAAACAGAAAAAACGAGTTATCTCTCTTGCAAAAAGATAGACTATCCTCTCTTAGCAATTGTTTCCCCGGTCATCAGCAGGCGTGATTTCAACAAATCCTATGATCTGATTGATATGTTCTCCCACCGCCTGCTCCTTGAGCATTTTGCATCGTCTCATTTGTCAAGCCATCACAAAAAGCTGCTCGCCCCATGCATCTAACACATAAAATTTTTTATTATTATATAAATACATCTAGATGTAATTTTTTCAAGAATCCCATTTATATCTTTCCATAAACTCAATAGTAGTGTATACTCTATATAGTCATATTTTTTCACTTTATATCATATATACTTTTCAGGAGATGAAATGCATGCTAGACCTGATTACAGCGGCCATTGTGGCCGCCATCTCTACTGGCGCCAACGCAGGGCTGACCGAGGTGGGAAAAACCGCGCTCACCGATGCCTATCATCAGCTCAAAACGCAGTTAGTCAATAAGTTTGGGCAAGAGGGTGATGTCATGCAGGCAGTAACGCACGTCGAAGCGAAGCCCACATCTGCAGCCCGCCAAGCCGCACTCGCGGAAGAGATCGCGGCTGTCAAAGCCGATCAAGATCACGAGCTCCTCCAGATCGCGCAAGCAATGCTTCAGGTGATTCAGTCGTCCTCAGAACATGCAGCATCTAATCAAACTGCCACTGGCAACTACATTGCCCAGGCTGATCGAGCAAGCAACGCCTCGGTCCACATTGGGACTCCTCTCGCACCTCAGCCTCCCTCATCCACCCACACCCGAAAGGCATGATCCGTCGATGGCAGAGGAACGAGAAAAACCTGGCGTCTCACAAGGAGCGCATGGCAGCTATATCGCTCAGGCGACGCATGAAGCCAATGCGACCGTCAATGTGTATGCGGCTTCCTCATCCCCGGAGGGTCAGAATCGCGCGCGGTTCCTGGACCGGCTACGCACACGCTATCGTGAGCAGTTTTCCCAATCGTTACATGGGGTGTTGCACATGACCCTCACACTGGGGGAATATCCCAAAGCCGTCACGCCTCCCGTACGACTGCTCTATGAACCTGATCAGCGGCCTCCACACCTGTTGCCTGTAGGTACCACACTGACACAGGTCTGTCGACATGCGGGGCACGAACTGCTGGTGCTGGGAGAGCCTGGAACCGGGAAGTCCACATTGCTCCTGGCGTTCGCGTTGGATCTCGTGAAGCAGGCTGAGCAAGATCCCTGCCAGGTGTTGCCCGTCATTGTCCCCCTCTCTTCCTGGGCAAGTAACCAACACCCGATTGAACGGTGGCTCAGCGAGCAGGTCGCCTTGATCTATGACCTCCCCCGACGCCTCTGTGACCGTTGGGTCCGGGAAGAGCGCCTCTTTCCGCTTCTCGACGGCCTTGATGAGATGGAAGAAGCGGTCCGTGGTGACTGTATCAAGGCCTTGAACACCTATCACCGCCAGCATTTGCATCCCCTCGTTGTGACCAGCCGAACAACCGAATATGAAGCGGCAACCACCCACACCCGGCTGACGCTACACAGCGCGGTAGTCGTGCAACCACTCAGCAGAGAGCAGGTGGAGACCTATCTTGAGCAGTGTGGCAAGCCAGTGATCGCGTTGCGTGCAGCGCTCAGAACGAACGAGGCGCTGCAAGAGATCGTGATGACGCCGTTGATGCTCAACATCGTGTTGTTGACGTACCAGGGCACATCGGTCCACGATCTGCCAGTGGCCTTGTCCTTGCCTGACCTGCAACGTCAACTCTTCGCTCGGTACGTGGAACGGATGGTAGCCCGCAAGGGCACGCTCACCTGTGGTTCGCCGCATGATCTGATTGGCTGGCTGACCTTTCTGGCGCGCCAGATGCGCAGTCGCAATCAGACGATTTTTTACCTGGAGCATCTGCAATCCGACTGGTTGGACTTCCAGCAACAATGTTGGTATGAATTGCTCGCCGTCCGATTGCCTGGGGTTTTGATTGGCATCCTTGCAAGCCTCGGCACTGCTTGGCTCGTTATAAACCTTGATTTACTATCTCTGGTGCATGCTGTGACTTTGGGAGGATTGGTGGGATGGTTTGTAAGCACCACTTTATCCCGTGGCGGCGCATTACTCGTGCCACCGACAGAGCACTACAACCCTAGGCGTTGGAAGCTGTTCAGCCGAGACATCCCTGTGAGCATCATCATCGGGCTGCTCATGGGGCTGAGTTGGGGATTGTATCTAGGCCACCAGTATAGTCTCGACAAATGGCGACGAGATGGGATGATCTTTGGCATTGTCTTTGGCAGCTGCAGCCTCGTGCTCAGTCGGATCTTTGGCAGGTTTCCACTTGAAAGTGCCTCTCCTCCACCTCAGGCCATGCAGAGAGGGCCATTGCTGATGCATCGTATCCAAACAATGCATGCACGACGCATCTGGCTGGTGATTGTCATGATAGGAATTAGCGATGGCCTGAGCTACTGGCTGCACTCTAGGTTGAGCGCTGGGTTAATCAGTGGGCTGCATTGCGTGATGGTTTTCAGTTTCGGCAGCATCCTGGCCGACGCCATTCTCTCCGCCCAATCTGAGCGTATTGTCCTCACTGAACACCTCCATTGGACCTGGCAACGTCTGGTGAGAAGCCTGCTTACTGCCAACCATGGAAGGGAAACGCTCCTGACAGCCAGCATGATTGGATTGAGCAATGGGCTGATCAGCGGGTTAATCAATGGGCTGAGCGGCGGGTTAATCAGCGGGTTAATCAGCGGACTAAGCTATGGGCTAAGCTATGGGTTAAGCTATGGTTTCCTCTACTGGATGCTCCTCGGACTGTTTCAGGGAGTCGAAAGCGCACAGATTGAGGATCATACGCGCCGTCTTCCCAATCAAGGAATCCGACGTTCGTTGCAGAATAGTGTTCGCATGGCATTTGTCAGCAGTCTCCTAATCGGCGTGACCGGCGTGCTGAGCATTGGATTGAACTATGGAATAGCCGTTATGCTGAGGCCTTGGGTAATCCTCAGCATAATAAGCGATGACATGGTGCGGATCGTTCTCATGATCGTGTGTGGTGCACTGCTGGTAGGTGCCTCACGTGGTGGACTGGCAGTCCTCCGTCACTACATCATCCGTGGGCTGCTTGCGCATTCCCATCTGTTCCCCTGGCATGCGCCACAATTTCTGGAGGAAGCTACCGCACGTGTTTTGCTGCGGCGCATCAGTGGTGGCTACAGTTTCCCCCATCGTCTCTTACTGGACTATTTTGCGGACCTACCTCACCCAATGCCGTGATGGTTAGGTCTGTCTCGCTGTTGTGCCGCATCACATCGCCTCTGGTCCTTGTCCCCCTTGCCACTGTTTTTACCTGACTAAGCAAACACGACCAGAGGAGGTGAATATCCGTATCCCTTTTTATTTTGTTTTCTCTGACACCTGGAGGCTAAAATGGTTACTCCCCAGGAGCTTGACCCGCTATATAAACCTTCCACAAATAGCAATATTGCGCGGGAAGGGTGTGCCGAATTCGCTATATTGTTACACCAACTCCCGCAGGACGCGAAGCAGATTTTTATTGGTGCGGCAGCAACAAAGCCAAGTTTATGGATGTGCAGCGCTGTGCTGTTGGCATCTCAGCCGAGATAGCGTTTGAGTCGCATATGCTTGCAGCCTTCCCGCTGGAAGCCTTTGGGAAAGCGGCACAAATAATACATACCCAATTTCAGCATTTCCTCTTTTATCAAAGGGAGAGACCACCGCAGTTTTACCACTTGTTCAATCTGCTGGCCGTCAGGCAGGTTGCGACAAATTATCCGGAGTACTTCCCCAAGGAAGTGGTCACAGATACGCAAACCTGGTTGGAACGCAATTGGCAGCTTTGGGCCGATGGCACGGGCATGAATTGCATACTATTCAATATGGCTGGTTAATTGGCTGGGGGCAAACACCAGTCGCTATTTAGTTCGGGCAATCATAAATAAAGGTATCCATTGTCACAAAGCAGAAAGGGCAGCGGCAGCCAGAGCACCTGGAATCATTCGCAGTTGCTTGCCATCTGAAAGGACTCCTGGCATATCAATCCAATGCCTTAACAATAGCAAAGGCGCTTGAGGATGTCAGTACTCATCAGATCTCACTTTACTTCTCATGAGATAACACTATAGAGCTGACTCAAAATCGGCAGTATATGGAACGGCTGGACAGGTTGTTCATGGGAAGTGGGGTGAAGGAAAGGTTGGGCTTTAAAACCACTAAAGAGTGACGTGAGCAACTCTTGTTATTTCCTGGAATGGCGGCTCTGTTTTGAGAGGCAGAAAAAAGAATAGTTCATATACATTGTCTTTCAGCACAATGTATATGAACTATTTACTCATGATCACGCAATAATCGAAACGGTTTCCAGGAGTTTTTCTCCTGGTTGGTGATCACCTTCGATGGTGGTTTGTGCTTTCGCCTGTTTTTTACTGATGCCTTTCGTAAATAATCGCCAGCAGGTCTCTTGATCCATGCTTACGGTCGTGTTTGGTGGATACTCAACACTTTTCGAGAGAGACCACTTGTTCTCGTTCCCCACCAGATACCATGTATCGCCAGCATCACCCGTCACGACAAACTTAACGACCGTCATGTCAGAAACAGGAATATCTCTATACGTATATGGCAATGCTCGTACAAAGGTATCGAGGACAGGGTGAAAAAAGCGTCTCTCTTTGAATCCTGGCCGCCCGACTGCGTCTCGTATCTGCTGCTGGTGCAACCATCTCTCTGTATATTCTCTGGCGGTATCAAGCCATACAGGAGCAGGATCGGGTCCGGCCCAACTGACGACGCCACCCATAGCCATTTGATCCTGGGAGCGTACATAATCGTAAAATTGTTGTCCGGTCCATGCCAGGAGATCCGAGAGGAGCCGTGGGCTGACGCGTGTTAAAGCCTTTACCCATAGTTCATTGGCTTCATTAATATTTGTAACCAGATTTGCCCACTCGTGCATATCTTTGTCGCGAAAAAAAGGATTGCTGAAATGATCTCTTTTGCCAGAGAGATACCCGATATCATCGCCTAACAGATGAAGCCCGATATCCTTTACAGTCCATCCTGGACAAATCGTTGCTCGTTCCCAATCTTCAGCTTCCAATTGAGAAAAAAGCTCCACTAACTGCTTTCGCTCCTGTGGAAAAAGCTCGATAACCATAATAGGTTCAACTGGCTGCATGTTACTCCTCGCGGCTCTAATAAGTTCACCAAGCCCGGCATATGCGGTTCCCATATCTGCCAGTATAACTGATTTTATATCTGCCAGTATAACTGATTTTAGTCGCAGGTGGCTTGATTCATTCTGAAGCAAGGGAAAGAGAACTGGGGGAGACGGCTTGCTCCAGGTTGGTAAAATATTTCATGACAAACTGACGGAAGGCCAGGGCTGGCTGAGAGAGATAATGTTTCTCCTGCCAGGCGATGCCAAGAGTACGCTCACAGGTAGGATTCGTCAGATGGATGCATGCTAAGGTTTGCTCATTGGCTTGTTTCTTCATCAGTGCCGGCGTAAATCCCACGCCAAGTCCAGCTTTGACGAATCCATAGAGGGTCGCAGGCTCATCTATTTCGTAAGGAATGGAAAGCGTGATGCCTGCTTGCTGGCAAAATGTATCGATCAGGTCACGCAGACCACTGCCAACCTTCTCAATCACCACAGCTTCGTGGGCTACTTCACGCAAAGCGATGTGCTTCTGCCCGGCAAGTCTATGCGTACTGGGAACAACCAAAAAAATTTCTTCGGTCAGCAAGGTTCTCCATTGGATACCAGGCTTGACGAGCGGTGTGGATAAGAAGCCGAAATCATAGGCACCAGTTTCGAGCTGCTGGGATATTTGGGTCAATGGGCATTGGGATAAGCGGAAGCGAATGGAAGGGTGTAAGGCTTTGAAGTGTTGTAACAGGTCAGGAATCCAGGGGAGTGAAGTCGCAATCAGCGAAACCTCTCCTTGTTCGAGCCCGGCCATATCTCGGACTTTGCGCTGCCCCTCCTCCAATTCATAAAAGATGGCTTCAACATGTTCAAGGAATGCTTTTCCGAACTGATTGAGCTGAAGAGATCTTTCTTGCCGATCAAAAAGAGGAACGCCAACCTCTTTCTCCAAACGACGAATCGTTTTACTGAGCGAAGGTTGAGCAATGGAGAGTTCCTCAGCCGCTTTCGTCATATGCTCTCTGCGTGCCACCACGCGAAAATATCTTAATTGAAGAAGATCTATCTACTCTTTCCTTTCGTAACGATAGCTTTGTGGCTATGGGTCCATGTCTCATTATGTCTTGTTCTTCTCTCTCTCGTCAAGATATGATTAAAAGGTTGTTTCGGCAGGTACTAATCACTTCTCACAAGATGCGCTCTTTACCTGAAACACTTTTTATACTTAGATAATATCTAATTCTCGTCTCAAGGGAAGTGCTGAGTTTTCTGCCAGTCTGGAGAGCGCAGGCACCCCAGACATAATTATTGGTCGGTACAGAAGGGAGAGGCCGTATTGTGCTTCATAATGCGTCGTGTCCAGACTCGAGAACATTTTTGAGCAGGTGTTTGCTCCCTTGTATAAAGCGAAAGGCAGAAATCAGATGACAGAGAATGCTATAAGTCCGATTATCCGAGAAGTAGAGCAGGGGGAGAGAACGTTTCTTTCTGAGAACTGGTATCAGGTGTGGAAAACGACGGGAGAGACGACGAATGGGATGGTGGATACATGGTTTGAAGTAGTCCCACCGCAGATGGGACCGCCAGAACATAAACATGCCCAATTCGATGAGTGTTTCTGGGTTGTAAAAGGAACCTTTTTGATCAAAGTCGTCGAACGCATCGTGAAAGCCTCTGAGGGTGCATGGATCTTCATTCCTCGTGGGACAGCCCATGCCTTCCGCAATGTGGGCACGGAAGATGGTCAGTTGCTCATCGAGGCGTTGCCAGCAGGACAGATGCGCCAGTACTTTGAGGCCGTCGGCGTCGTATTACGGACTAAGCCAGACGACCGACAAGCGCTCCATGACGTCGATGAGCGCTATGGGATCATCGAGGTTGGGCCGCCGCTGCAAGGAGAAGACACTCCGCCTGTGCGTTAGGCCGTCGGTCGGTGGAGGAACCTCGCGGCTATTCCTCCACCTTTTCTTGGAGTTCCTCATCGAGAGAGCCCGGACTCCATCAGAATTTCCAACGCTTGTACGGAAACGTGCATATCCCGTCCCTACTCAAGCCGGGTATACCACTCAGGGCAGACTCCAGCGAGCAGAGCCACTTCTGCCCTCCGTAAGCCCGGCAATGGGTGGCAATCTCATTGCCGGGAAAAGGCCGAACCTATGCGATGCCGAATCCCATCAGAACATAGACATCACATGTCCGGACTTATTAAGCTCCCAAATGCTGGACCTGCTCACAGGTATGGTAGTCTTTGAGCGTGATGGTTG
This sequence comes from Dictyobacter alpinus, assembly GCF_003967575.1. NCBI lineage: Bacteria > Bacillati > Chloroflexota > Ktedonobacteria > Ktedonobacterales > Dictyobacteraceae > Dictyobacter > Dictyobacter alpinus. Next base: position 4,621,599 of record NZ_BIFT01000001.1, on the reverse strand, counting down.
TGGATATTTTCTCCATAGCCTTTACGATTTGTCCAAGAATGAGGCCTTCCAATGGCAGAAAAGTAAACAGACGCAACATCTGGTTCTGGAACCAGAGGTGGGCACTGGTGCGTGGCGTGAAGCCCTTGATCGCTCTGAGCGCGAACTGTTGGTTCGCCTCAACGTATGAGCGCATGGCACTCTCATAGCGAGCAAACGCTGTATGGTAGTCCCCACCAGCCTCAGCGAGTTCTCCAGCCAATACATAGGCACCCACCAATGCCATGCTCGTTCCTTGTCCCGAGGCTGGTGAAGCACAATAAGCGGCATCACCCAGCAACGCCGTTCGACCAGTTGACCAGTGTTCCATCTGGATCAGACTCATTGAATCGAAGTAGAAATCAGAAGCTTCCTGCGCCATCTCAAGCAATCTGGGGGTCTGCCAGCCTGTATCCGCAAAGGTGCTGGTCAGAATTTGCTTCTGCTGCTCGCTGTCACGATGATTATAAGATAATGGCGGCGCATTAAAGATAAAGAGTGCTCTAGCCTGAGTATTCTCGCGGGCACTGTAGATGCAGGTGAGTTTCTTTGGACTATTGTAGTATAGCTCCTGATGATCAAGATGCAAGAAGTTAGGGGTAGAAAAGATGGAGATGTAGGCGCCAAGATGATGGATAAATTGTGACTCATCCCCAAAGGCCTGTCGGCGCACATTGGAATGTAGACCATCAGCACCAATGACCAGATCAAAAGTACGCGTTGTACCGCTTTCAAATGTTACAGTAACCCCATCATCATCTTGTTCCATAGCTGCAATAGAGTCACCGAAAAGATATTCCACGGCTGATTGGGTGCGCTCGTAAAGGATATGCGCCAGATCACCACGCATAATCTCGTCGTCTTTTTCCGCACGCCCTTCTAAGAAGTTTGCAGAGACAGTAGCCAACGGCTTGCTTTTTCCATCAACGAATGTCGATGTTTTCATATTCGTGCTGGCGTTGCGGATATCCTGCATAATCCCCATGCGTTCAGCCACCTCGACCGCGACCCCACGGATATCCACTTTATAGCCACCCTTACGAAGCTCTGATGACAGCTCCACCACAGTAGGATTGAAGCCATATTGACTGAGCCAGTACGCCAGTGCAGGTCCCGCGACGCTAGCCCCAGAAATTAAGATATTCTTGTTTTTAGTAATTTTATTACTATTCATTGTATACCCCTTCTCTATGAGATGTTACCTTCAGATAGCTTACTGGCAGGTAGTGTTGTTTAAATCTATGTCCAGAGTATACGTAACTAATGTGCGGCTGCCTATTCCCCAACCGGGTAATTATGAGGGTAAATTGCTAGATAAGTTGGTCGCGGCGGGCAACCTCACCCGCCTCTACACGATTGGTGACACCAAGCTTGCGATAAAGGCTTTTGATATGAGCTTTGACCGTATTGACAGAGACTATGAGCATCTCAGCAATCTCTGGATTACTCCGTCCAGCCACCAGCAGAGTGAGAACCCGCTGTTCCTGGGCTGAAAGGGCATCAAATGGCTTAGCTGGATCTGTGGTAAAACGGCGTGAGGCTATAAAAGCTTGCAGAATGCTTTGTGCATAGCTTCGTAGAGGTTGCTCGGTAAGGGTGGGTAGCAGAGAACGCAGGAGAAGGGCTAGCGGGTTGCCTTCATCGAGGAAAAGGCGCATGAAACCCTCATGTCGCGCTTGTGCAAGAACCAGGGAAAGTTGCTGGTGAGCCAGCTTCTTCTGTTTGAGAACAAAATATGTTTGTGCTAACAGAAGCTGAATTTCAAAGGCACGACGGGAGTGTTTTTTTTCTCGAGACGAGGTGAGAAGTTGCTCCAGGATAGGCAGGACTGTTTCTCCCTCTCCTTGTGCAAGCCTCAGGCGTACATGGAGAAGGTGTAGCGCTTCTTGCTGCAGGGTAAATGTGCTTTGTTCATAGCCAGCGAGTACATCAAGTGTACGCGCAGCGGCAGTCAGATCATCATCCTTGATCTGTAATCGCGCTTGCACAGTCAAAACTTCCGGAATAAGAAGGAGGATATTAGGGGATGAAACGGCCTGCAGGCGCACAAAAAGAGTACTCAGATGCTGCTGCACGCGGACTTTCTCTCCACGTTCATGGAGTAAGAGGACTTTCAAGATTTCCACATTTGTGCGTGCTTCCTCGATCCAGAGGTGATCACTATAGTATTCAAAGGTCTTTTGCACCAATTGCTCTGATGCCTCAAGCTGCTTCCACGCTGCATCTATCTGGTTCCACTCATAGGAGATCCGGGCCAATCCACAGGTGGCTGCGGCTTGATACAGTACGTCTTCTGGCCCATCACTCTCCACGAGCATCTGCTGATAGTACGAGGCTGCCTGATGCAATTCACCTGCTTCAATACAAGTATCGCCAAGCATCATCCCGATCGCGTTGGTAAAGATGCCATCCCCGCTACCCGAACGCTGGATGTATGCCTCAAGAAAATGTTGTCGGGCTTGCTCAAAGTATCCCTCTTGCATACATTCGCCACCAATAACAATGAGACTACCAATACGCCAGTCGATCCACACACCGGGTTGCCGCTCCATAGTCTTGTTTCCTTGCGCTACGTCGATTGGCAGAAATTGGAGCGCATGGCGAGCGTAATCAGCAGCAGAGGCAAGATAGCTATGACCATAATTCATACGTAAAGTTGCACGTAAAGAGGCAATGGCGCTGAGCAATGCTAAATTTTTTTGCTGCTGTGCCCACTCTTCCACCACTTGAAGATGATGATCAGCCTGTTCCCAACCCAATTGAAGAGGGTCAGAGAAGAACCGAGCCTGGACGAAAAGGAAACATAAGATTGGATGCGTACGTAATGTCTCCTCAGGCAACTGTTCCAGCCAGTGGCACATGGTGTCGTGCTCAGAAAAATATGTGCTCGCATTAAGTTGTGCGATAAAGGATGCGGCCTGCTCAAATGCCTGTGCGGATAAGGCAGCCTCGATCGCCTCGACTGGCATAGCGTGCGCTGCATACCAATAGCTGGCTTTGAGAGCCAACTCACGCAATGCATCTTCGCCCAGGCGCTGGGCGGCCTCAGACCGCATTGTCGAGGCCCAGAGACCATGATAGCGATACCACACCTGCGCAAGCGCGTCACCCTCCAATGCCTCCATAAAAAAACCTGAACGAAGAACTCTCTCCAGGTACTCGGCGCTGTCTCGTCTACCAGTCACTGCATCACAGAGAGAACCAGTCAGACGGTCCAGGATGCTGGTCTGGAGCAAGAAGAGCTGGAGAGAGGCTGCTTCAGAAGCCAGGACTTCGTGCAAGAAGAACTCTTGAATAAATTGGTTGGATGCCAATCCCAGTTCCAGGTGCGAGAGCGCCTCCTCGATTGCTTGCGCAGACCGATGATGCTGCCAGTTCAGTGCGATCAGGCGCAGTCCCGCGGCCCAGCCCTCTAGTCGCCTATCAAGCCGGTTTACCACCTCAGAGGAGAGGGACTGGGGGATTGCTTGTTGAAAGAAGAGCCTGCTTTCCTCCACCGAGAAACGCAAGCCGGTACTCTGTAAGTCTAGCAGGTCGCCGCTAGCACGCCAGCGTACCAACGGAAGGGGTGGCTCACTACGTGTGAGGATGATCAGATGCAAGTAAGCAGGCAGGTGTTCGATAAAAAAGGTCATGCTTTCATGGAGACGCGCATACTCGATAAGGTGATAATCCTCCACGACCAATACCGTCGGAGAATCTGAGCGCGCCAGATCATTGAGCAGGAGGGTCAGGATCATCTCAAGGTGCAGTGGTGGAAAAGGCCATTGCGGAACCTGAACAAGCTGTGCCAGAGCAGCCTGTCCCAACTGCGCATGAACCATCTGGCAGGCCCGAATCAGTGAGAACCAGAAACGCGCCGGATCATTATCACCACGATCCAGCGCCAGCCAGGCCACAGTTGAGACATCCTGCTGTACATTGACCTGTTCCTTTAAACGGGCAATCCATTGGAGAACAAGTGTGGTCTTGCCGAAACCAGCTGGAGCGCAGAGCAGGGTGAGTTTCTGGCTACGCCCATTATCCAGTACGTCCAGCAAGCGTGGACGATCGATCAGGATAGCGGGAAGGCGGGGAGGATGCAGTTTGGTTTCCAAAATCTGAAGCTGCGCATGCACAGGGACGGATCTGGGAACATCGTGTTCCGCTAGTGTAAAGCGGGCACTAACCTCTTCCAGGCGCGCAATCGTGAGGTCAGCAGTACGGCCAAGATAACGCTTTTTGGTGCGCCCCTGGATAGAACGATAGGCATACCAATAAGCATCGCCACGCTGGAGCCGCTCCTTCCGTACCGTATAGCGTTCACCTGCCAGGTTTTGAAAAGCGAAAGACGAAATAGTGTTGAGCCACTGCACCCAGTTTTCTTGAGAAGCAGTAATCTCAGGCATAAGGACAAGAGAGCCATTAGTGACGATATAACGTTGCTCTTGTGGAGAGAAGATCAACAGGTGCAATGGAGCTTTGGCCATAGTCCTCACAATCCTTGCTATGTATGGCTCTTACCTAACAGATAAGCTGAGTATACCATTGAGGCTATAGATCTTTATAATAGCGCATTAATGGTAAGCCGATGTAGCCAACCTTCTCGTATGCTCTTCTCGCGGGCGCATGGCCTGGATCGCCACCCGTCCCAACGACGGCGAGCTTTACCCCGCGTTCTTTCATCCTCTCAAACACAAAGGTATTCAATGCGGTCCCGATACCACGATTTTGATAGTCGGGATGGACGGCCAGCAGATCAACTTCCCCTGTTTGGTTTTCGTCATTGATTGTGTAGGTAATAAATCCAGCCACATGCCCGTCTACATCCGCGACATAGACGCTGGTCTGCCCGTCACGACAATACTTTTCAACCACTTCTTGCTGCTGCTTTTTCCAATCAGGATACATCAATGTATAGATACGCTCACCCAGTACTTGCTGGAATGACTCAAACACGGGGGCCCAGGCTAATAGTGATAGCTGAACAATAGGTTCTATATCTTTATCGGTCATAGATCGAATCAATATGCTCATTTTTATACTCCTTTTTTGTCATAATCTTTTACTAATAGTGGTTACAGGGCCCCATATCTACTTGATAGCAACCTGGCGAAGCAACCGCTTGCTTTGAGCGACCCTCCTCTTTGGGAGAGACTTTACCAAAAGCGAGACAGGCTGTCAAATGCGGTATTGATCAACGCAAAGCCACTGTTTGGGAATGAGGAGAAAGCCCCAAAAACATGATATATACGTGTGGGGCTACCCACAATACTTTCAACGTAACGACCAGGATCGTGATCGCCATGCCCTTTCTCCCCTGGTCTACACTGGGGACCGTCACTTCTTCCGGGGCGTCGGAGTTTCAGAGCCGAGTGCGGAGAGATAGCCGTAGAACGCAAAGCGGTGGAACCAGGTGGCCATTTGTTTAGGCGTATAGCGCTTTTCGCTCTCTAGCCACCAGACGATGGTACCGATCAGGACATGGGAGAGCTGCGTAAGAGCCAGTCCTTCGGGCATGGCTGAAGCAGTCAGTGTATCTGGCGCCACCAGTTGTTTCATGGATTTTTCTTTCTCAAGCATGAGCTTTATCGTGTGCTCACGCATCCTGGCCGCAAACCACGGGCTCCCGTTGTTCCCCAACATCGCTTTGTACAGTCGGGCATGGTCAGCCACATGCTCGAAGAATTGGACCCAGATCTCTGGTGGAATCTCTGCCTCTTTCTCAGCAGGATCTTTGTGCATGGGATTCATATGCTCCATCAGGTAGTTGGCTGTTTCCTCAAAGATCCCAGCCACCAGATCATATTTATCCTGATAATGGCGGTAGAAGGTGGCTCGGTTGATCATGGCCCGTTCGGCAATATCGCCCACTGTGATGGCCTCGAAGCCTTTCTCGGCGATCAGTTCAATCATCGCCTCTTGCAAGAATTTATGGGTGCGCCGAATGCGCAGGTCGGTCTGTGCTGTGTGCGACATTTTTCCCCCTTTGTTGCATAAGTAACAAGTGACAAACATTGATGCTTGTTCTGTAACTATTGTCCAAACTACACTGTCTATTGTAACAAGTTGATGTCTTTGCAACAAGTTGTTGCTATGATAGACAGCATATGGTGTGGTCATACCACAAGGAGTGAAATATGTCACAGAGTCGCTTAACAAACGAGGTATGGATTTTGGGCGCCACCGGTCGCGTAGGACGCGCCGTAGCCGCTCGTCTCGTTGAGGGAAACGTTACACCTACGCTGGTTGGGCGGGACGAAAAGCGCCTGGGTCAGCTGGCCGCAAGCCTTGATACAGAGCCAAGGGCTGTTGTCGCCGCTTCACCTGAGGCCGTTGCGACTGAGATAAGCCGGCAGAGGCCAGCTCTCGTCATCAACACTATCGGTCCTTTCACTGAAACGACACCACTGATTGCGCGCGCTTGCCTGCCCTACAGTCACTACATCGATCTGGCAAACGATGTGATCTCCGTATCCGCGCTACTTGATCTGCATGAGCAAGCGGTCGCTGCTGGCCGCACGCTGGTAACAGGAGCTGGATTCGGCGTGCTGGCTACCGAGAGCGTTGTTTTGAAACTGTGTCAGGATCGTCCGACTCCTGATCGCGTGCGCACAGACGCGCTGGCCTCAGTTGAGATTGAGGCAGGAATGTTTGGTGAAGCCCTGGCCGCAACCATCATTGATAGCCTGCCCTATGGAGGACGCTGCTACAAGCATGGCCGCCTCGTGCGTAACCAGGTTAGTAGCAACCAGCTTAACATTACCCTTCCTGATGGCTCAAGTGTCGCCACCGCCAGCGTGCCATTTGGCGAACTGATCGCGGCACAGCGAGCCAGCGGAGCGCCCAATGTACTGTCCGCCTCCAGCGAGGCACCGATGGGTCCTGCTGTCCGTGTGATTCTGCCATTGGTAATCGCGCTATCACATATAAAGCTGCTACGCACCTTCGCCAAACACCAGCTTGCCCGCCTCAAATTCTCCTCGCGGGAACGTCCGCGGGAATACTCATGGGGACACGCCTCTGTGCAATGGTCCGACGGGACCGAGCAGCAAGGCTGGCTGCGCGCCGGCGAGGGCCAGGCGTTTACCGCCGCGGTGGCAGCCACAGTTGCTGACCGGCTGCTTCAGGACAAAGGTCGGCCAGGAGCATATACCCCTGGAGCGCTCTTCGGGCCGGAGCTAGCCGAAGCTGTCGGCGGTACATTTCTGGTCACCACTTCACCTGTACATTCTTTATAGTAAAGAAAGGATAGGACTTTTTGAGTATCACATGTAGAGGTGAACACGGAGCTTCCTGTGTTCACCTCTATATGTGAATAGGGTTCGCCGCCGGAGATTGCTTCATCCTTTTGGCCAGTTACAAAAAAAACCTGCGAGTGCTGCATGCTTTAAAAACATACTCGTTTCTCGCTAGCACCCTTTATGCGATCTGCTCTTCAAATAGCTTGTACACATACATATTATAGTATATACTTTAAGTCATATAGACCACTATACATTTGGATGTGGCTAGCAGTTTTATTTCATCGCATGTTGGAAAGGAACTTTGTAGCATGGACAAGGATGTAATAGCCGCCGATGGATCACACAATGATGGTGTGAAGCGGCGCACGGTGCTCAAACTTGGTGTTGGTGTTGCCACCTCGTTAGCAATGGGTGGAACCGAGGTCTGGAGCCTGGTACATGATCCAAAGGTGGCACAGGCGGCGGCCCACGGAACTCCCTCGATCATCGGTTGCGATACCTGGGGAGCGCGCCCACCAGTTTCTCCGGTCACGGTGCTGAATATTAAGAGTAAAGAGATCATCATCCACCACACTGAATTCCCTAATACAACCGATTACTCTATGCAGCAGGCCTACAAGCTGGCGCATGATATTCAGGACCTGCACATGGATACCAATGGATGGATCGATACGGGCCAACACTTTACGGTGACCCGTGGCGGCTATATCCTGGAGGGACGCCATCGCAGTCTGGAGGCCCTGCAGAACGGCAACGAGCACATCGTCAGCGCGCACTGTCCCGGACTGAACACGGAGGCCATCGGTATTGAGAACGAGGGCACTTATTTTACCGAAACTCCACCGGACGCGCTGCTGGACTCACTCGAAGATCTCTGCGTATACATCTGCCAACAATACGGCCTCAACGCCAATAATATTTTCGGACACTGGGACTTCACTGATACCGACTGCCCTGGCCAGAGATTCTATTCGATGCTGCCCGCGTTCCGCCGACGTATCGCGTGGCGCCTGAAGCAGATCCAGAATATTCCGGCGCGCACCTGGCCCGATCATCGCGAGCGCACCAGCGGAGTGGTAGTCCAGACCATTCAATATCTGCTCAAAAATAAGGGCTATACCCTCGATGTCAGTGGAGACTTCGACACCGACACCGATACGGTTGTACGCCAGTTCCAGACCGATCAACAGATCGCGGTTGACGGACACGTCAATAACCAGACCTGGGAGGCGCTGGTCGAGCCTTTGCACTTTGGCAGCACCGGGGACCTGGTAACCGCCCTGCAGAGTCTGCTCAAGCGCAACGGCTATGACGTGACCGTGAGCGGCACATTTGATCAGGCCACTATCAAAGCTGTGCGCAAACTGCAGTTGATGCACTTCATCCTGCCTCTGGGCAACGTTGATCTCAACACCTGGTGCGTCGCCGTCGGCGGCAACCTGCACCGCGAATTCATTTAAATAAAAGCCCACGGCGAATTTCGTGGCGCCACCGTTCTGTGGCAAGGCGGAAGCGGCTCTAACTATGTAGCTGCATCCGCCTTACCTTGCATCCCTGCTTCGATGTGAGAACCCCTCACTCAGTGATTTGCTTCCATCATGTATGTTGTGATCTCTGGCTCGAAACAGTGGATTATCCCTTCCTTATCCTGCATAAAAGATAAGCTTTTGCTGGATTTGAAAGAGCGATAAAGAATACATTGTTAAACTAGCTGTAGATAAGAATATACAGATCCCTTGTTATTCATCTCCCAGGTATTTCGTCATGAAAGATGGATAACAAGGGATGCATGCCGGGAACCGTCCACAATGTTTTGTACGCTAAGGACTTCAGATCATCAAAATTTTCATAGTAGCGTTTCTGCTAGTTATTCACAATGATCCCATAAGAACCTGTAGGAGCATCATATAAGGCTTGACTAACAGTATTATAAGCTACCTGGATGGGGCCACCGACAATCCAGTTGCTAGATTTTGCAGTCTGATCATCAGGGTCATTGATATAGAAGATATTTCTGGTGGGATTGTAGCCAGTAATAACGATCCAATGCCCATCGTAGTTACGGCCAAAATCATATGCATTGATTAAGGCAATTACTGGATGACCTGACTTTGTCGCATTCTGGATCTGCAGAATCTGCGCAGCCGGCTGGGGTGATTTAGCATTCGTAATCTCTGTATAAGACGATTTATAGTAACTTATCGCTCTTTCAAGATCCGCAAAGCCAGTGTCACCAGAGCCACCGATAACACTGCGCACCGCAGCAATATTGGTGTGGGGACCCTTATGAAAAGCTGCTTCAACCATAGCTACTGCGGCCGGCCCACAATCATTGTTCTGGGTCAATTGTCGCTGATACTGGCTATAATAAGGGACCTGTACAGAGTAGTGAGGCACGACACTTGATTTAACTGAGGCTGAAGCTGCATGCGCTGGTGCATGGACGGCAAAGATGTTGCCCAAAACAAGTAAACCTAATAAAAACGTGAATAATCCTGCTTTGCACCGCTTCATTGTAACGATACTCTTATTCATCTACATGCCCTTTACATTTTTGCCTCTTTCACTGTATATATTTTTAAATCAATATATATGCATTCACAAATGCTCAAGAGGCGTACGACACGCTAATGTCTTACTCCATCAGTATGCCCGCTCAGCCATCCAAAACAAATAGCCATTGGGTATCCATTAATGGATCCATTAATGGATACCCAATGGGATGTATATACATAACATATTCTCATTTTCTGTTCTCCATGTTCATTCATCATTCCATCCAAAAATACAAAGAAAAACAGCATTTACAACATAGATGGTAAATGCTGTTTTTATTCCTTAGATATATTTGCCGCTTTTACATATATTTAATCTTTTGCTCTTATTCCATACGCTGAAGTACCTCAAAATAGTCAGCACGAGTAGCTACTGTTTCCTGATGCTGCATACCAAAGATCTGCTCCTTTATGGTCAGAGCACGTTGGTACAATGATTTCGCCTCCATAAGATTGCCTTGCTCTTGCCGCAATGCCGCCAAATCACACAATAATTGCGCCAGGTCAGGGGAATCTTGTGCTCGAATATTTTCTTTAATGCGTAAAGCTCGTAGATAGAATGAATCCGCTTGCGGATATTTCTGCTGTTTACGGTAAATATTTGCTAACCCATTCAGCGGGTAGGCCAGGTAAGGATGATTGACTCCTAATGATTGCTCCCAAATGTGCAGTGCCCGCAGAAAGAATACCTCTGCATTCTCATCTTGATTCTGCTCTTCATAAAATGAAGCAATATTATTAAGTGAAGCAGCCATATCAGGATGTTCAGTTCCCAAAACTTGTTCACGGATATTCAAGGCCCTATGGAAAAGGGGGCCTGCTTGCTCGTATTTCTTCTGGGTGGTCCAAAGGATTGCTAATCCATCAATAGGAATTGCCAGTTCGAGATGGTCAGATCCCAACGCCTGTTCAAACGTGTGTATGGATTGCTTGAACAAGGGCTCTGCTTGCTCATATTTCCCCTGCATCGCAAAAAGTGTTGCCAATCGATTGAGTGAAGCTCCTACATCAGGATGATCCAACCCCAAACATTTTTCTCGGATCTGTAAGGCTCGCTGGCAAAGTGGCACTGCTTGCTCGTATTGCCCTTTTTGGCTGTAAAGGCTGCTTAAAAAGTGGCAAACCTGAGCGATCTCAGAATGGTTCGGCTCTAAACTCTGCTCTTGAATACGCAGGGCTTGCTGGTACAAGGGTTCAGCTTGCTCATAAAGCGCATGATCCTGTAAATAGTTTGCAGTACGAAGGAGCAAAGATGGCGCCTCCTCTAACATAACCTGGTAGCTTTGGATCAAGCCTGCACAATTCTGAGCCTGGGAAAGATAACGCAGACAATGTGACCAGTTTGTCGCCTCCACACTCGCAGGAAATATGGCATTCGTCATCCTTATCGCTCGCTCTGCCCATTGCTGTTGTTCTGAGGCTTCCATACCATCTTTGAGAACCGCTTGCACCAGGCGATGGATACGCAATGTCCTGGTTCCGGCATCCCTTCGTAGCAGAGAGAATATACGCAATTCTTTGATAGCCTCATCCAACAACAGCGGATTTAAGGCTGAAAAAGCGGGATCTCTACCTTCGCTAACGAGTTCTTCAGGGATAGCATCAGGCTCCAAAAAAGCACAGAGGCGTAATAGATTAGCCGCAATAAGATTCGCCTGCTCAACTTTCTGAAAAGAGAGAGACAACGTCGTTGTCACCGACTCAGGGTGATCAGTTGGTATGTGACTTCGCCGCCCCAGGAGTTCCTTACGATGTACTCGATAAAGCTCCAGGTAGGCAGCGAGGCTACATCCAACTTCTTCAATATAAGCTCCAGCTTGATCAAGCGCGAGCGGAAGAAAATCCATTTCGATGACGATAGCTTCGGCTGCTGCAAGGTCTGCTTCAGCCACTTGATCAAGCGAAGCCTCAGAAGACAGGAACTTGGCTCGACGCAATAGGAATAGCGTTCCTTCGACCATCCCCATCGTCTCAATCTCGATCCGTTGTGCCAATGATCCTAACGCTTGTGCGCGGGTAGTAAAGAGCAGGTGTCCCGGTTGTCCGCTTGGTATAACATCATAGATAGCGGTAATATCATCCGCATTGTCCAGAATTAACAGCCATCCTTTATGGGAAACAAACCATTGCTTGACCGCTTGAATTACCCGATTTTGATCACGCTCTTCCTTCTCTGGAAGTTGCAAAGTCTCTGCAATAGTTACCAAACCAGTGCGAAGGCTTTCCTGTGTCGCAGCACTTACCCAAAATACGAAACGATAATCCTGGCGATGTTGATACGCATATTCAAGCGCTACCTGAGTTTTACCAATGCCACCTAGTCCACTAAGAGCCCAGGATTGTGTAAGTGCCAGTGTATGATCCTGGTTGAGCCGTTCATGAAGAGTCTGTAAGATCTCCGCTCGACCAGTAAAAAATGGATTGCGGCTGTAAGGGATATTCCAGATAGGTAAATTCGCCACTTCTGCGTCATCTTGTGGGATAGTTGCTTGCGTTACCTCAACCTGCAGCCCTAGCTCAACAGCAGTTTTGCCAAACAACTCACACAAGCGAGTCCAATAGAAACGCCGAGGGGTACGTTCTCCGCGTTCCCAGCGCCCTACGACGAGCTTTGTGGTTCCAAGAGCATCTGCCACCTCTAGCTGCGTCCAATTGCGTGCTTCACGTGCTTGGCGCAGCTTCAAATTTGGTGCATGGTGCCTTTTCTGCTTTAACATCATTTAAACCTTCCTCCTTCCCTATTTAGACTGCCATGAGTATAACAAAAGCCGCAAAAAAATACAAGAGCAGTACATTGGGATGTAAATTGCAAAGAGATCCTGGAATGGATATACGTTGGCTATCTTTTGGGCAGGTTCATCCATGGCGGCTTCCCAAACAGTAAGCATACATTGGCCAGTCCAATGGTAAGGGCTGGTCACCCCAAACGATAAGCCCTTAAACTCAGACATCGCCAACTTCATCCAGCAAAGTAATCTCAATGAACGCTACGTTCAAGCAACTCATTTGTTCTATGTACATACCATAAACCCATCAATGCATTAAAAAATCCAACATTGACTCATTTATCTTAATCTGGTATAATTTATATATTCTGTATTTCATGTTCAACAATGTTGTTGTCTACGTATTTCGTCGCTTCATCCACGGTGGCCATTACTGGTGGAGGTATACATGACGACGATCTGTACAGTGCTGGTTGGTGGTCATATCTTTGCAACCGCCTCCTGCCACAATAAGTGTCCGGTTCAGCACTACCTCGACGAACCACGCTCTCATCATGTGAATGGTATCTTTTCTCTCTCTGAGGTACCCTTCCAGTAAAAACCCCCCATCTTCATCCATACTATGGTTGTAATTCAGTTTGCCCATACGCTCAAAGGTGAAAGGAAATCACCATGCCAGATCATTTTGCATTTTCAAAGCTGAAAGTTGTACCGTTAGTGTTACTGGCTGCGTTACTGCTCGGAATACTGTCTGCGTGTGATAGTAGCCCGAGTACCAGTCCGGGATCAGGTTCTACTGGTAGTAGCACGTCTGGAGGCCCGGTCACCCTGACGTTCTGGAACTGGGTTGCCGGTGTCGATAAGGCGGCCGCCCTGTACAATAAGCTCCATCCAGATATACACGTGAATGTGGTCAATGTAGGCGGTGGTGCAAACGAATACAATAAGCTCTATACAGCGATCAAAGCCAATAACGAACCTGACATGGCGCAGATCGAGTATCAGATTCTACCAACCTTTGAAACAACTGGCGCCTTGATCGATCTTTCCAAATATGGTGCGAACTCGCTCAAAAGTCAGTTTGTGCCCTGGACATGGAATCAGGTATCGCTAGGCAATTCAGTCTATGCCATCCCGCAGGACACCGGCCCTCTGGTTCTGTACTATCGGGCTGACCTCTTCCAAAAATATAACCTGCCCGTGCCTACCACCTGGGCTCAGTATGCCGATGACGCCGTCAAACTCCATGCCGCCGACCCCAGCGCATATATTACCGATTTCCCGGCCAGGGACCCTGGATGGTTCAATGGGCTTGTGTGGCAGGCTGGCGGCCAGATGTTCAGCATTGATGGCCAGTCCTGGAAGGTTGCCGTTAATAATCCCCAGGCCCAGAAAGTCGCATCTTACTGGCAGGGTCTGCTCAGCAAGAAACTCATCAAGACCGAGCCGGACTTCGCGGATGCCTGGTATCACGATCTGGGAACCGGCACCCTGGCGACCTGGATTTCTGCTGCCTGGGGTGCGGGTACCATCAAGCCTAATGCTCCACAGACGGAGGGCAAATGGCGCGTAGCTCCCCTTCCGCAGTGGGAGGAAGGCCAGTATGCCAATGGCAACTGGGGCGGGTCAACGACCACCGTGTTCAATAACACCAAACATCCGAAAGAGGCCGCCGAGTTCGCCATGTGGCTCAATACCAATAAACAGGCCGTTGAAGAGATGATCAAGGGAAATGCCATTTATCCCGCCAGCGAAGCAAATCTAGACTCGCCCCTCGTGAACGGCCCCCAGGCTTTCTTTGGCAATCAGAACGTTGGTGCTATGTTTAAAAGTGCCTCAGAACATGTGAATGCCACCTATCAGTGGGGACCAACCATTAACCAGGTGTACAACGATTTCGGTGATAATTTTGCTGGTGCTGTCAATGATCAGGATACTCTGCCGAACGGGCTGAATTCAGTTCAGCAGAGCACAATTCTGTTCATGCAAAACCAGGGCTTTAATGTCCGTTCCTGAGCAAGGAACGCTGCTATCTCATAGACAACTGCCGCGCCTTCTGAGCTGAAGGCGCGGCACGCAAAGGATAGGAGAAAAAAGCAATGGCACTCGCAACAACTTCCCGTGCGTCCACTCGGGGAACGGCACATGCTACCCCCTGGAAACGACGACTGACACCCTACCTGTTTATACTTCCATTCGGACTACTCTTTATCCTGTTCTTTATCGTCCCTATCCTCTATGCCATCGTCCAGAGTACCTTCCATTTCCAACGTACCGGACTGGGACTGAGCGGGGCCAGCGTTGGCTTCAGCGGCTTGAGCAACTATGGGGCGGTGCTCAGCGACACAAAATTCTATTCCAGCCTCGGTCGCATGCTGCTTTATGGCATTGTCCAGGTCCCAATTATGTTGCTTTTAGCACTTGTGCTGGCTCTGCTGCTGGACTCAACGGTGGTACGCCTCAAGTCCTTGTTCCGCCTGGCCTTCTTCGTACCCTATGCGGTACCCGGCATTATCGCCGCCCTGCTGTGGGGCTACCTCTATGATCCAGCCCTCTCACCCATTGTCAAAGGATTGCAGGCGCTGAATTTACCGGCACCGGACTTCCTGGGCTATAGCACTGTGCTCTGGTCAATCGCAAACATCGCCATCTGGTCCTGGACCGGCTACAATATGCTGATTATCTTTGCGGCCCTGCAGGCCATCCCCCAGGAGATTTATGAGTCCGCGCGCCTGGATGGCTGTTCGGGATTGAACATCGCCCGGTTCATCAAAGTCCCCCTGGTAGCCCCGGCCCTGGTTCTAACGGGCGTTTTCTCGATCATCGGCACCCTGCAACTCTTCGCAGAACCACAGGTACTCTCGGCGATCTCAATTAACATTTCAACATCCTTCACGCCGGTACTGTATGCCTACAATGCCGCTTTCTCTTACAACAATTACTATTATGCGGCCGCGTTATCGGTAATACTGGCCCTGATAACCTTCGTCTTCTCTTTCGGCTTCTTGCGCGTGACACGACGCCAGGCAGGAGTGTAAAATGAGTCAACAAACCTCTTCAATTCCTGTGTCCATCGGTCAGGAAAAGGCAGCCACGCAGGTCAAAAGCCCGGGTTCGCGCCAGTTTTCTGGCAGCAGCATAGGGGCAATGACATTCCTGATCATCTGCGCGCTCTACTTCCTGATTCCTTTCTTCTGGTTAATCGTCTCGGCAACCAAGAACACGGGAGATCTGTTCAACACCTTTGGCCTCTGGTTCTCTTCCAGCTTTAATCTGTGGAGCAACCTGCAGCAGTTGTTCACCTACAGCGATGGCCTCTATGTACGCTGGCTACTCAATACCTTGCTCTACGCAGGAGTAGGCTCGATTGTCGGCACGTTCCTGGCGGCCATGGCTGGCTACGCCCTGGCAAAATATGATTTCCATGGTCGCGACCTTATCTTCGCGGCGATCCTGGGATCTATCCTGATTCCGGCAACAGCGCTGGCGTTGCCATTATACTTGATGATGAGCGGAGTAGGCCTGACCAACACCATCTGGTCGGTCCTCTTACCCAGCCTCGTCAGTCCCTTTGGGGTCTATCTCTCACGCATCTATGTAGCGTCGTCCGTACCCGATGAACTCCTGGAAGCGGCCCGCATCGATGGAGCGAGCGAGTTTCACACGTTCTTAACGGTAGCGATGCGACTCATGGTCCCTGCACTGGTGACGATCCTGCTGTTCCAGTTCGTAGCGATCTGGAACAACTACTTCCTGCCATTGATCATGCTAAGCAATCAAAATCTCTTCCCGATCTCGGTCGGCCTGGAGACCTGGAATATCACCACGGGTGGAGCGAATAACTTCCTCTATCCCCTGATCGTAACCGGGGCCCTGGTCTCCTCAATCCCATTGCTCATCGGCTGTATCCTCCTGCAACGCTTCTGGCGCGGCGGCCTGGGTGCTGGTAGCGTCAAAGGATAATTCTTCAACCATCCTCTATCCACCCTCAAAACCTGGCAAGAGACAGGCTACCTCTTGCCAGGTTTTGCGCTTCGTAGCTCTTCTTTTCCCGCGCGCAAAAAGAGAGGTTGAGCTTTTACCATATTTGCAAGAACGACAAAGAATACGTTGCCAGAGCCTATTTATTGTGCAGCTAGATCAATTCATAGAGGAATATGGCAAATGAGAAGAATCATCGTCCTGACGTTCGTCACACTTGACGGCATCATGCAAGGACCTGGCGGTCCAACAGAAGATACCAGTGGAAACTTTAGCTATGGCGGCTGGACAGTTCCCTATTTTGATGAGTTCCTTGGCAAGATCATGGAAGAGCAAATGGGCCGGCCCTTTGATCTGCTCTTAGGCAGAAAAACGTTTGAGCTATTTGCCTCATATTGGCCAGATCATGAGGAAGAAGGCCCGGGCATCAATAAAGCCACCAAATATGTGGCTTCAAATACACTTACCTCACATGAATGGAATAAATCAGTCTTTTTAAAACATAACATCGTAGATGAAATCAAGCATCTCAAACAACAGGATGGTCCAGACATACAGGTACATGGGAGTAGTGATCTCATCCAGACCTTATTAAGTTATGACCTGATCGATGAATTCTGGCTCAAAATATTTCCAGTGACAATCGGTACAGGAAAACGCCTCTTTCACAGCGGGACGCTGCCAGCATCCTACACCCTGACTGATTCTCAAATGTCACCACATGGAGTGATAGCTGCGACCTTCAAACGCGCAGGCAAAATACAAACAGGATCATTTGCCTGAACGCTCACAATATAACAAGCCCAAACGTAGTACAGAATCGCGCACAAAGAGGCGCCTCATCCTGAAAAGTAGGATGAGGCGCCTCTTTGTGCGCAGGGCTTTTTCATTTTCAGCCGGGAGTAACTGTCAGGCAAATCATATACAGAGTATTTCTGGTGTGGTGTGTGTTCTATGGGCGGCCGCGGCCGCCCATAGAACACACACCACACCAGACTCCGGCGCCGTAGGCGCCAGGAAGAGGAAAATTAAAAAACCCTGCTGTGTGCGCAGAAGTCTTGACGGGATTAAAGTGCAGACATACAATAAGAGTAGAGGAATTTTTCATACATAGCAGGTTCCTTGCGCCAGAAAACTTGTAATTCTCTGTTTCCTTGAAATCCTCATATGTAATAGGAA
This sequence comes from Dictyobacter alpinus, assembly GCF_003967575.1. Taxonomy (NCBI): domain Bacteria; kingdom Bacillati; phylum Chloroflexota; class Ktedonobacteria; order Ktedonobacterales; family Dictyobacteraceae; genus Dictyobacter; species Dictyobacter alpinus. Next base: position 4,603,914 of record NZ_BIFT01000001.1, on the reverse strand, counting down.
AAGAGGTTTTGATGGCCAGTTCAACTGGAGATCTAACGGGTCAGCGACTCGGCAACTATCAATTGAAACAGGTCATAGGGCAGGGCGGGTTCGCGGAAGTGTATCTTGGCGAACATGTTTATCTCAAAACGTTGGTAGCGATCAAAGTCTTATCGATGCAACTTGCCAGAGAAGATCAGCAAGATTTTCTGTACGAGGCACGTACCATCGCTAATCTTAAACATCCCAATATTGTCTCAATACTTGAGTTGGGTGTGCAGGAGGGAACTCCTTTTCTGGTCATGGATTATGCAGCCAATGGGAGCTTGCGAGAGCGTTATCGCAGACATACCCATCTCACACCCATCACAGTCTTACCTGCGATCAAGCAAGTGGCGGCCGCACTACAGTTTGCCCACCAGGCGCATATCATGCATCGCGATATAAAACCAGAAAATATGCTGCTGGATACTCATGGTGAGGTCTTGCTCAGTGATTTTGGTATGGCACTGGGAACACAGAGTTCGCGCGCACAAAATATGCAAGCTATCGCCGGCACGGTTGCTTATATGGCGCCAGAGGTTTTGCAAGGTAGACCTGTGGCCGCCAGCGATCAGTATGCCTTAGGCATCGTGCTCTATGAATGGCTTAGCGGAGATTATCCATTTCACGGTACCTTCACCGAGATCGCCAGCCAGCAGGTTATGGCCCCACCACCAACCATAAAAACGCCCGCCGTCTCTCCCGAAGTTGAGGCGGTTATTCTACGTGCTCTGGCCAAGCGTCCTGAACAACGTTTTGAGAGCGTACAAGCATTCGCAGATGCCTTTGAGCAGGCCATACTGGATGTAGCAGGAACCTTCAGAGCCCCCTCAGGCTGGCGCCCATCCGGCGCCTACCAGCAGATCAAACCTGTCTCCTCTCCCATAGAGCCACAACCAACGTATAGAGAGGAACAACCAACACTGCGTACTGATCATCGGCCAGCACAAAAGCACGTGTCTCAATTATCAATGGAGGTTATCACACAGCCACCAACAAAAATCGTAAAAAACCAGCGGCGGCTATCGCGTGCTCTGCTGATAATGCTCTCTCTTCTCGCACTACTGATAGTTGTCAGCGGACTTACTTTTGCCTATGTAAACATCAGCACCAACCAACCAGATCGCAAGGTACATCCTCAAGGGCCAATCCTGACCAATAATGCCCTACCCAATGCAGCAGCATGGCAGCGCAAGTATGAGCAGGTAGCGAGTAGCAAACCAGCGCTTACAGATCCACTCAAGCAGAATGTAAACGGATGGGCCAATGATACAAGGAAAGATCGTAGCTGTCTGTTTGCAAAAGGCGCCTATCATACAAGCGCGCTGATCCCATATGCCGAGGGATTCTGTGGCAGCAGTGTGAACAGCAGCTTCCACAACATTGGCTATCAGGTCCAGATGATCATTCTACGTGGTAATGAAGGTGGACTATACTTCCGCTTCAGTGCCGCAAATCAACAGGTCTTCATGTATATTTTTAGTGTAAATCGCAATGGATCCTATAATCTATGGGCCATTAATGGCCATCACTATAAAACCCTGCTCTATAGAAGTAGTCCAGTCATCAAAACTGGTCTGAATCAACCCAACCTGCTGTGTGTGATTGCGCAGGAAAAACAAATCGCACTCTATATAAACAAACAGTATATTGCCAGTGTTGTCGATTCATCCGCGACAAGCGGCTACATTGGCCTGCTGGCAAGAAGCTTGCCTGAATCCACAGAAGTGGCATTCAATAACCTGACAGTTTGGAGTTTATAGCGATGTCGGAAGAGGTCAGCGTAAATACCTACATAGGACAGGAATTTGGCAACTATCGCCTTACCAGACTGATAGGAAGAGGAGGCTTTGCCGAGGTCTATCTTGGTGAACATATCTATCTGAAGACTCAGGCCGCCATCAAAATCTTGCAGACCCGCTTATCAGATGACGAACAGGAAAGATTTTATGCTGAAGCACGTACAGTGGCGCATCTGCAACACGAATACATTGTGCGCGTGCTGGAATTTGGTCTGAAGGATGGCAATATTCCTTACCTGGTTATGGAATACGCCCCTGATGGAACGCTGCGTGAACGCTTTCCCAGGGGAAACGCCATGCCGCTGACACACATTTTACCTTCATTTAAGCAGGTAGCCGCGGCATTACAATATGCCCATGAGCAGCATCTGGTGCATCGCGATATCAAGCCGGAAAATATGCTGCTAGGTACGCATGGCGAAGTTCTACTCAGCGATTTCGGTATCGCTCTGATGATCAAGGGGTCACAACGACAGGATGCGCAGGAGGTCGCCGGGACGGTCACATATATGGCCCCTGAACAGCTGATGGGACAGCCGACGCAGGCTAGCGACCAGTACGCACTTGGCGTGGTTGTCTATGAATGGTTATGCGGCCAGCGCCTCTTCACTGGATCATTTACGTCTATTGCTACCCAACATATGCTTGCGCCTCCCACTTCATTGAAAGAGCGCAACCCTGACATTCCAGCTAGCGTCGATCGCGTGGTCTTAAAGGTCCTGGCAAAAGACCCACAACAGCGCTTCTCCAGCGTCCAGGACTTTGCGCATGCCCTGGAGGCCGCTGCGCAGGGTGACAGCAACGATGGTGCCGACGCAACTTGTTCTACCGCTGTACGCGCAAGTACGGCCTATAAAACACCGGTGCTGACAGCACCGGTTCAGCAGCAAGGGTATGCGTCCAGCAAATCACACGTTCAATCTTCAGCACGCAAACTCAAAATTATATTGCCTGTTGTGGCTCTGCTTCTGGTCATTGGAAGTATTCTGGCATTCTCGTTATTGCATAACAACCAGCCCATGAAGACAAACACACCACCAGACATGTATGCATTGTATAGTAACGCGACCCGGGGAGAGCCGCAAATACAGGACTCTTTACGCGCAGAGGGCCCCCTGGCATGGCAGAATGGCACCGCTAATACCTGCAAGTTTCAGGACAATACCCTTCACGTAGCAAACAAGGGGGTTGCACTCTGTAACACAGCCTATACAAACCTCAACGACTTCGCTTATCAGGCGGAGATGACCATTATTCAGGGGACCAATGGCGGCCTGATTTTTCGCAACGAATTATTACCTGACCCGAACGGTGGCGTCTACTATTTTACCGTCACCGCACAAGGCCAATTCAGCCTGAGTGTGAGAAAGATAACCTATATTGATGGACAATTCTCTTCTTCTCCCTTGAAGACATTGCTCCAGCATCAGAGCACGGCCATTAAGACGGGCCTGCATCAGACCAATCTTCTGACGGTCATTGCACGCGGCTCTACGATTGCCTTATATATCAACAAACAATTCGTTGGTAGCGCACAAGACACAACTTCCCTATCTGGCACCATCGGCCTGTTTAGCCAGGGCAATGCGGCCAACCAGGTTCTTGAGGTCACGTTTAAAAATCTGCAGGTATGGAATCTATAACGCCATACAGGTTTTCCACCAGTCACAAGCATTGTAAAGGATCTACAGCTATGGCCGATTTGGTAGAAGAGCGCATAGGAAAACAACTTGGAAATTACCGGTTACTCCGTCTGTTGCGTCATAATCTTGCGACGGATGTGTATCTGGGAGAACATATCTTTCTAAAAACATTAGCCGCGATTAAAGTGTTGCGCGCACAACTCCAACCGGAAGTGCTAGAAGAGTTCCTTGCAGAGACGCGCAGATTTGCACAGTTGAAGCATCCTAATATTGTGCGTGTGTTGGAATTTGGCGTGGAGGACAAGATTCCTTTCCTGGTCACCGATTATACACCTGACGGCACATTACGCCAGATCCATCCCAGAGGCACACGCGTTTCAGAGGTCCATGTTAGCTCCTATGTCAAACAAATCGCCACGGCACTACAATACATTCACGATCAAGGCTTAAGCCATCGCGCGGTCAGACCAGAGCATATGTGGCTCGCATCCAGGATTCGTGTGCTACTCAGCGACTTCAGCCTGTCCATTGATACCCTGGACCAGGATCTCAAGAACCGCGAAGAAGAATCCGGAGAATTGATGTATGTGGCACCGGAACAACGTCAGGGAAATCCCGGTCCAGCTAGTGATCAATATGCCCTGGCCGTGGTTGTCTATGAATGGTTAAGTGGAGAGCTTCCTTTTCAGGACACTTCCGGCCAATTGTCGCAACAGACAACCTTTACACCAATCACACTGGACACAAAAATGTCCTCCGTCTCAACCGAGGTCATAAGGATACTTACAACTGCACTGGCCCAGGAACCTGAACACCGTTTCAGTAGTGTAACGGCATTCGCCCACGCATTAGAACAAGTCCTTGAGCCAGTACCATCACCGGATACTACTACCCGGAATAACGTCAACCAGATAGCACTTACACAGCCACTATCACCAGATCAGCAAACACGCAAAAAACGCAGCCTTACTGTATGGCTGACCATTAGCCTGATCCTGCTTGTCCTGCTCACGAGTGGAGGTATCCTCAGTTACAATACCGGGCTCTTCCCTTTTACCCGACAAGCTACCTCCACGCTTAGCACCAGCCGAGCGGCCACACAGACCATGAGTGTCAGAGGCACACAACATGCGGTTGCCACCTTCACAGCCAAATCGCCACAAGGAATTTACACAGCCGCGACCAGTGGCAGTCCATTCATTAGCAATGCACTCACAAGTACATGGCAAAATACACAGAAAAAGACCTCTAGCTGCACCTTTGCTAACGGCACCTATCATATGCAGAACTCGGGCGTTTACTCTGACCTCATCTGCACTGAACGCCAAAATACGTTGCATAATTTTGCCTTTGAAGTCGAAATGAATATCATCAAAGGCAATATGGCCGGTATTGCTTTCCGTTCGAATAACGCCGGGAATCATTTTTATCTGGCAATATTGACAGCAAATGGTTCATCATCTTACCTGGATATGGCCATCTATCATGATAATAACAATCAAAATCTTCTAGAAGATTTGCAGGATACCGTTGCACCCGTCAACGCACATACGTATAATCTGCTTACCATCGTTGCCTATGAGCAAGCTTTTTATCTTTACTTGAATAAGAAATACATGCTGACGGTCCAGGATGCCACATTGACTACTGGCATCCTGGGCCTCTACATGTCAAATAACAACAATGTCGCAACGCAAGTAAACTTCCGCAATGCCAGAATATGGAAGTTATAGCACGTAAAAACAAAAAAAGCAGTAGCGGCAGGTCTTGTACCTGCGACCTGTAGACGTACGATCATGCACACGATCACGTGTCTGAGGGCGTTTCGTACGTGAAGTGGTCGCAGGTACAAGACCTGCCGCTACTTTGTATTATCTGCCGACCAATATGTTTTGCTGGCTACGAATGTGTCCTCACGAGCAGGATTATTTTATACGCTCCAATACCACGACTGGAATGATACGTGTGGTATTTTTCTGATACTCACCGAAGCCCGACATCTGCGATACGATGTGGTTGAAGAGGCGATCCCGCTCCTCCCCCTGGGGTACCGTAGCCTGCGCCTCAAAACGCTCGCTCCCCAGTTCAACAGTAACGCGAGGATTGGCGACCAGATTGTGATACCAATCAGGATGAGTTGGCGCCCCCGCTTTAGAGGCCACGATCAGGATACGGTCGCCATCTGGAATATAGGCTACCGGTGATGTATGTGGCTGGCCGCTTTTGGCGCCTACGGTGGTAAGCAAGATCAAGGGCGCTCCGGCAAATTGGCCCGAGGTTATTTTCCCGCCGTTGGCACGGAACTCAGCAATCAATTGCTTGTTGAAATCTTTATACTCATTCATGCAAACACTCCTTATGCACGGATAGATGACCTGCTGCTCAATATATCTCACCGTAAGAGAAAATATATCTCGTTACACCATGTATCCTACCACATAGTGCTGAGCTGCTGCGCTGTTAAATGGTGTTTGTTGGCGATGCTCGGTAAGGAACATACAAGCAGTCACACTCGGGCCCTGACGGGCACACGCAAAAGCGTTAGACCTCCTTCGGAGCGTCCAGAAATTTTTAACTGTGGTGTGAAATTGTGCGCACCGCGCACAATTTCACATCACAGTTAAAAAAAATATGGGCCCGTCAGGGCCCGAGTGCGGCTGGCTGTACGCTCCACGGTGAGAGTAGACAACAAACACTTATTGGGTTCATTGCTGATGCTCAACGAAGGCGACAAGGCGACAGAAGGCTGCTTCACCGCCGTTGAATTTCCAGGGGAAGCAGCCAATCCATACGCGTTGGTCGAGGACTTCGTCGATCATGCCACCGGCATTTTCTACGTGGAAGACGCCATGGGGAAACATAGCATAGTGCATGATTTGCAGATCGTCGTCGGGCCAGATCTCTTCAAGGGGTTGGCCCAGTTTCTGCGCGCACTTTATGGCCAGGTCGGGGCGCACCTTGCGAATAACGGTGTTCATTGGATGATCCATTGAACCGGCATCAATGGCAAACCAGGAGATCTGGCGCTCCAGGACCCAGTTAACGAACTCGCGGGTTGGGCCAGGATGCTTGATGAAGTAGCGGGTCTCATCCGCTTGCGTTTCACCATACCAGTTGCTGGGATAGTATTTGTGATAACCGGTGTGGACAACCACGATATCGTGGGGCTGAATACGTAGTCCGGTTTTGCGCTCCCATTGCTCAAAGTGGGCCGAGGTATAAATATCGTAATCACCAAGACCCAGCGTTTCAAGGTCCACTACTACCGCAGGACCAACCAGTTTATCCAGGGGAATACTGCCAATATCCTGTCCATTTGTCAGAAAGTGCAGCGGCGCGTCCAGGTGTGTGCCCACGTGCAGTGTGGATGAGATATGCTGACCGCCTACTTTATCAAAGGCAACCCGTTTGATCCATTTAATCGTTGGGCCTTCATAGGTTGCAAAGCCAGGTGTATGCATGTCCCAGTTCTGTGAGAGATCAAGCACACGCATGTTACTCAGATCAAGCTGCTTCATCTCGGGTCCTCCCCTACTACATGATTGAACGCCATAGCTCTTACGTTGATAGCAGTGTTTTTTACTGTTGTATCTTTCGGCATGAGTGGTATACTTTTTATTATATCATCTCAGCCATTATTTTAATTCTCTTATCTTATAATATATTGCATTTTTACGTATTTAAACACTATTGAAACGTGCGTAGACTATGCGCTTTTCTGCCTTTGTATGCTAGATGTAGTAGTAAAGAGGAGGTTAGCTTTTGATTCTTCCGACATCACTGACGGCGACCGCCGCTGCACTTCGTAGTGGTCAACTGGATGCGTTTGCGTATATCGCTACCATCTGCGAACGGCTCGATGAGGTTGATCCACAGATACACGCGCTCTTGCCTGAGCAGGATCGCCGTGGTCGCTTGAAAGCTGACATAGCTGCCTTGCAAAAGCGTTTCCCTGATCCCGGTAGCCGCCCGGCACTTTATGCTATTCCTGTGGGCATCAAAGATACCTTTCGTGTCGATGGCTTTGCGACCAGAGCAGGATCACGATTGCCGGAAGAATTATTCGCAGGAGCCGAAGCTTCGTGTGTCAGTATGCTCAAAGCGGCCGGTGCCTGTATCCTTGGCAAGACTGTCAGCACTGAATTTGCCTATTTTGAGCCAGGAGAGACACGCAATCCTCATAACCTCAAACATACTCCAGGTGGCTCCAGTAGTGGCTCGGTGGCAGCGGTCGCCGCGGGATTGTGTCCGCTGGCGCTGGGAACCCAGGTCATTGGCTCAACGATTCGGCCGGCGGCCTTTTGTGGTATTGTGGGCTTCAAGCCAACGTACGGCCGCATTCCTATTGATGGCCTGGTACAATGCGCTGACTCCGTCGAGCATGTCGGATATTTTACGCAGAGCGTCGCCGACTGCTCCCTGGTTGCCCCGATCCTGTGCCGTGACTGGCGCGGTGAAGATAGCCTCCCGCTTGAACGTGTACCTGTACTCGGTGTCCCTGAAGGACCCTATCTTGCCCAGGCCTCAGATGAGGCTCTGACGGCCTTCGAGGATCAGTTGACGCTCCTGAAAAACGCCGGCTATCGCGTCTGTCGTGTATCCGTTTTCCCCGATATCGAGAGGATCAAGCGTCTACACATGCGTATGGTTTTCGCTGAAATGGCTCAGGTACATGCGCCATGGCTCGCGCGCTACAAAACGCTCTATCGACCGCGAACGCTGGCCGCGCTTCATGAAGGGCAGACGGTAAGTGACGAAGAACGTGCGCAAGGGCGGGCCGGTCGTGCGCTATTACGCGAGGTCTTAGAGGCTCAGATGAAGGAGGCAGACATTGATCTCTGGGTCTGTCCCGCAACGCAGGGCCCGGCACCCGAGGGATTAGCATCGACCGGTAGTCCAATGATGAATCTGCCCTGGACCTATGCTGGATTACCTGCGATTACTGTTCCGGCCGGACTGGCGGCGAATAAGTTGCCGCTTGGATTACAGTGCGTGGGCGCGGCCATGACGGATGAGCAGCTATTAGCATGGGTCGCGCCCATGGCGGATATATTGGCCAGCCAGTTATACATCGAGGAATACACAACATGAAACCACCACCATTTCAGTACTGCGCGCCAGGTGTACTGGATGAGGCGCTGGAATTGATAGACCAATGTGGCACGGATGCAAAGGTGTTAGCGGGCGGACAGAGTCTGATCCCGCTCTTGAATATGCGCATGGCCGCCCCGCTTTATCTGATCGATATCAACCGTGTTAGCGCGCTGGATTATATTAGCGCCAGAGAGGACCATCTCGCGGTCGGGGCCACCGTGCGGCAACGCAGCGTTGAACAATCGGCACTGGTGCGGCAACGACATCCACTCCTGATAGAAGCCATCGCACATATTGGACATATGCAAATCCGTAATCGCGGCACCCTGGCAGGCAGTATTGCCCATGCCGATCCTGCCGCAGAGTTGCCGGCACTCCTTGGCTGTCTGGATGGTGAGGTGGTAGCCCGTAGTAGCGCTGGTGAGCGTAGCATCAAAGCCGAGCAATTTTTTATAGATTATCTCACAACCACATTGGATGCCCGGGAGATCCTCACGGAAATTCGTTTTCCCTGGCTACCGCCACAGGCGGGTTGGGCCTGCATCGAGTTTGCGCGCCGTGCTGGCGACTATGCACTCGCAGGCGCTATTGCCGTCGTGATACCTACACCCGAGGGAACGTGCCAATCGGCACGCATCAGCTATTTTGGCATCTCCACAACACCTGTGCGCGGCTATGAGATTGAGCAGATGCTGGCAGGTACAACACTTGATGACACAATAGTGCAGGCCGCCGCGGAGGCCGCCGAAGACCTGGTCAATGATGAACTCAGTGATATCCATGCGACCTCTACATATCGTCGCGCCCTGACAGCAGAGGCAACCAGACGCGTCCTGAAAAGCGCCTGGCAACGCAAAACGTAACGGCAGGGCTTGTCCCTGCGACCGGTACACGTATGATCTGCCGCTCAAACACGTGTTCCGGAGGCTGGCAGATCGAAGCGCGCCCCGTGTATGGCTTGGACTTGGTCGTACGTTGGGCAGGTAGCAGGGACAAGCCCTGCCGCTACTGTGAATTATGTTTGAGGAGGTCTGTATTATGGTTACGATCAAGCAAACGCCCAGAGCAGCTTTAAGTGATATGTGCCCACTTAGCCTGACCGTGAATGGTCGGTGCTATGAACGGCTTGTGCCCGCTCGCTTGCTGCTCTCGGATTTCTTGCGCCACGAACTGCACCTTACCGGGACACATGTCGGATGTGAGCATGGTATCTGTGGCTGCTGCACCATCCTCCTCAATGGCGAGCCTGTCCGTTCCTGCCTGATGCTAGCGGTGCAGGCCAATGATATGCAACTCACCACCATTGAAGGTTTCGCCGGACCACAAGAACCATTGCATCCGATCCAACAGGCATTCCAGGAGAAACATGGGCTGCAATGTGGCTTTTGTACACCAGGCATTATTGTCTCAGTACATGCACTGTTACGTGAACATCCGATGCCAACAGAAGAAGAGATTCGGCATGGACTCTCCGGCAATCTCTGTCGCTGTACCGGCTATCAAAATATCGTGGCGGCAGTCAAATGCGCGGCCGCGTCTATGGCGGAGCAAGAAACAATGGATTCCAATGAGCATGAAAATAAGCAGCCGGGCGAAAACCCGTAGATTGTGATGAAAGGCAAGGGAAACATGGCTACACGTTGGTTTGGCGCTCCTGTTCAGCGTAATGAGGATCCCCGGCTTCTCCGTGGGCAGGGCGTCTATGTCGATGATATTGACTTGCCGGAGATGCTGCATGCGGCAGTGTTACGTAGTCCTTATGCGCACGCCAGGATTGCGCGTATCGACACGCAGGCGGCCAGCAGTTTGCCGGGTGTACATCTGGTGCTGACCGCGGCTGATCTGGGTGATGTACTGGAACCATCGCCGCTGCTGATACCACATCAAGCATTAACGCAGCCCAGGACACAGCTTCCGCTGGCCCTTCACGAGGTACGCTATGTGGGAGAAGCCATAGCTTTTATTGTGGCGGATAGCCGCTATCTTGCCGAGGATGCACTGGAGTTGATCGACATAGAGTACGAACCGTTGCCGGTGGTTCATAGTCTGACAATAGCCTCGGCTCCTGATGCTCCACTTGTGCACGAAGGTGTTCAGGGTAATATCGCGGCCCACCTGGTACAAAGCGTGGGCAAGCCTGATGAAGTGCTGGCCAATGCTCCCCATGTCATCCGCGAGACATTCCAGATAGAGCGGGGCGCGGCCATGCCAATGGAGTGTCGTGGCATCGTGGCACGCTGGGACCAGTATGAGCAGATGCTTACCTGCTGGATATCCACGCAGGCCCCCATTCCTATTCGCAATGGCCTGTCCGCAATTTTCCATCTGCCAGAACACAAAGTACGCGTGATTGCCCCCGATGTTGGTGGTGGGTTTGGCGCGAAAATCATGCTCTTCTATCCCGAGGAGATCCTGGCTCCATTTGCTACCATGCGCCTGGGGCGGCCCGTCAAGTGGATTGAGGATCGGCGGGAGAACTTTATCTCGACCAACCAGGAACGTGGTCAACGACACGAGGTGGAATACGCTTTTGATGAGCAGGGATTATTGCTGGCGGTACGCGACATATTTCTACACGATACGGGTGCCTATATTCCTTACGGCATTATTGTGCCCGTTATTACTGCTTGCTCTTTGCCAGGTCCCTATCGCCTCAAGCACTATGCCAGCGACTGCCGGGTCGTCTATACCAACAAAGTTCCGGTCAGCCCATATCGCGGCGCCGGTCGCCCACAGGCTGTTTTTGTGATGGAGCGTATCATGGATCGTATCGCCCTTGAATTGCAGCTGGATCGCCTGGAGGTACGCGCACGCAACTTTATTCGCCCCGATGAGTTTCCCTGGGACGTTGGGCTGGTTTACCAGGATGGCGGACCTACACGCTATGATAGTGGAAACTACCAGGCGGCCCTGGATAAACTCAAGCTGGCCCTTGATTATGGCAGCTTTGCAACGCGACAGGCACAGGCTCGCTTGCAGGGACGCTACCTTGGAATTGGTATAGCCTATTACGTTGAAGGAACATCGATTGGTCCTTACGAGGGAGCCCGTGTGCGTGTCGAGCCCGATGGTCGTGTCCTGGTTGCTACTGGAGTGACGTCACAGGGACAGTCCCACCAGACGGTTTTCGCGCAGATTGTGGCCGACCAGCTCGGGATTGAGCCACAGGCTGTGCTGGTAACAGCCGGAGACACGCAGGCCTTCAACTGGGGTGTAGGCACCTTTGCCAGTCGTGCCGGAACGGTGGCTGGTTCAGCGGTACATCTGGCCGCCGTCAAAGTGCGTGAAAAAGTAAAGGCGCTGGCCGCAGAGCTGTTTGAAGCCTCAGCCGCTGATATAGAGCTGGCTAAAGGCAAAGTGTTTGTCAGGGGAGCCCCTCAGCGCTCGCTGACATTGGGACAGATGGCGATTAAAGCGAATCCTTTGCGCTACACATACGGTGAAAGCGCGCGTACGCTGGCCGCCATGAACCTGGCTGCCGCTCGACCAGGGCCAGCCCTCCCACCGGAACGTGGTGCCCCTGGACTGGAGGCCGATGGATTTTACAGTCCAGCCCATGGAAGCTTTGCCAGCGGTGTGCATGGAGCGATCATTGAGGTTGATCTGCCCACCGGAATGGTCTCGTTCATAAAGTATGTCGCGGTCCACGACTGCGGACGACTGATCAATCCACTGGTCGTCGAAGGACAGGTCCATGGTGGTGTGGCACAAGGCATCGGCGGTGCCTTTTATGAACGCTTAGTCTTTGACGAGACAGCGCAGTTGCTCAGCTCAACCTTCATGGATTATCTGCTCCCAACCGCTGTTGAGATCCCCCACATCACCGTCGAGCATATCGAGACACCATCGCCCCTCAATCCGCTAGGCATGAAGGGAGTCGGTGAAGCCGGTACTATTCCTGTTGCCGCCCTCTTTGCCTCAGCCCTCGATGACGCGCTCTCACCATGGCAGATACGCATCCGCGAGATGCCTCTACATCCATGCCGCTTACATGAAATCTTACAGGCAGCCAGGGAGCAGCCAGACAGCTAGCACATGGATAATAATCAGCAAAGAAAAAGGGCCCTGAAGATACATCGAATGGAGTCAAATCAACCATTTTACGTTCTTCAGGGCCCTTTTTAGTGATCTCGTAGATGCTTAAGTACTACCTGTATTCCAGCTTCAGAAAAATATCTTTCATGAGCTTTATGGATGCCAGACAAAAGTAACGCCGGCACCGGGATGAAATGTCCAGTAACTTACCTGGTTCCAACCGCCATTCCAGTTCATATTGCTGACACTTACACCATTGGCATTCGCATTGGCCGCGCTCACACCTGACTCGACAACGCCGACATGCCCATAGGCGCCGGCACCCTGTGTATAGGCTTGCAACACAATAATTGAAGGTCCATTTGGATTAGGTTCAGCAGAAGTGACCCAACCTGAAGACGCGGCTCCACCTGCCCATGCATTGGCGTTTCCTAACCAGGGGACCCACCATCCGCTTAATCCATGATAGTGGATATTCGCCCATGAGGTACATTGGCCGGTAAAGAAGCGAGCCGAACTATCAACATTTCCCGGAACGTTCGTCACAACTGGAGCGGGGGCCGACTGTACTGGTGCTGGCTGTACCGGCGCTTGTGTTGGAGCGGGAGCCGGCTCGATCGGAATCTTGGTCTGCACCACACCAGCGTAGGACACATTACCTGGATCAAATCCATCCTGGGTCACGGCCGTTGCGGTCGCAGACTGTGCCGCGATCAAGGCTGTATTGTTTATCTTTGAAGTCCCCCCACTCACCGCCGGCTGAAAGGGCGAATTCATGCGAAATGCCTGGCTATTTCCATTCGGAAGCAGGGCGAATAAGGCTCCAACGGCCACAACAATGAGGATCAGTGCAGAGCCAGCATAAATAACTGCACTTCGTCCCTTTGGTGGGCGCATCGCACCTGAACTCTTTTTTCCATTGCCAGGAATAACGACTGGCATGCGTACCGAAGTTGTCGTAAGCTTGTGCTGTGTCGTACTCGGCATCTTCGAAGAGTCTAGAGCAGTAGAAACAGAGGCTGGTTTCGCCTTAGCAGGAACGGCCAGCGCGGCATCAGTATCAGGGAATGATAGTTGCTCAACTAGCAAGCTCTCATCCCCTCCTGTTTTCTCTGCTGGAACAGCACTATGTTGAGCTTCAGTAGTGACTTTACGATTACGATCTCTAAACATCATACGAATTACCTTCAATCCTACACAGTTAGATGCTACTTATTCACATTCAGTTGACTATTCACTTCAACCTCTCAGTAATCTGAATGCAAAGAAATACAACATACGACAAATGACACTAGTTAGTATTTACATTTACCAACTTTAATCAATAACCTGATAATGAGTCAAATGACCTACCAAAATACAGGACTATATAACTATGACATCCTTGCATCTTTTATGGCATAAAATAGTATAGAATATGCTTTTAAAGCCGCAAAAAAAGCCAGATCCGCTAAGGTCTGACCAATTTATCTTTATGCTTGACAGATATTTATAGTGGATGAACGCCCATCCCACCTACGTTTACACCTGATATATCTGGTTCGCAGGAGACAACAAAAACGACCAGGAGATGAAGATAAAAGTAAATATCACCATCTTAACCTCTGGCTGAGGTGCTCGCTGCTATTAACACGTCTCCCCACGTACCGGCAGGGCTTGTCCCCAATACTTTTCAGTTAAGCACGTTGGGGACCACGAAAACGGCGTGAAAAGCAGCGAATCGTCCATCGAGGAGTGAGAAGCCGGCGTGACGTACGTCGAGTGGGCGCCACACGCAAGGCCGGCATGCTACTTTATCAACGGCGATACGTGTTAAAAAAGCATCGCATGCCTGTGGCGCCTACACCACTCTTGTTTCTTCAGGCATGGTCGCTCCGCAATGGTGTGGCGTGCGATCATAGGATCTTGCCTCACACACGTTCCCACATGATCAGGCCACATCCAACGAGATTGGTGTAGGCGCCACAGCACTGCGAGTCGTTCTCGCACCTCGGCCCACGTCAACCCAGCAGTGCGGCCTTGCGTGTGGCGCCCACTCGGCGTACGCAACACTGGCTCATGCCCCTACTCGACGTACACGACGCCACGCCATGGAACTGGGCTAACCGAAAAGTATTGGGGCTTGTCCCTGCGACTGTTCAACGTCTGACCAGGCACAAGCCAGAGGCCAGACGCGCCCGGGTAGGCTCGCTTCAAAACGAACACGTGTTTAAGGGATATTTTTTACGTGAACAGGTGGCAGGTGCAAGACCTGCCGTTACTTATGGCTTTGGCGCTTCCAGTTCGTGGTCTCGGAAGAAGGTGCGCCAGGGACCACTGGCCTGCATGAATGGTTGCATGAGTGCTCGTTCGGCCTGGATGGTGTGATTCAAGTCGTGAGCGGCCCATGTATGCAGGAGTTCGCCCAGATGTACGGTGCCAAAGTTTGGATGTTGTGTGCTCCGTTCCAGATCATCATCCTTTATGTCTCGGAGCAGGACCAGACTCTCTTGACGATCACGCGCAAACGTAGCGGCAAGTTGTTCAGGAGTCTGGGAAACGGTCTCTGCATGCTGCTGCTGCGGATCGAAATCGCTAAAATTCTGTCCCACCAGCAAGGCACGGCAGCGGACAGGAAAGAGCATGCGTTCCGCGTCAACTAAATGCTGTAAACAGTTGAGCGCCGACCACTCTCCTGCGGCAGGTGCACGTGTTAATAGCTCAGTAGGAAGAGTGCTAACCAACTTCTGCCAGCGCTCAGGAGTCGTGGAGAGGATAGCCTGTACCTTCACCAACGATGTATGCAAAATAACCTCCTTTGTTGGTCCAAGCATCAATGCTCATGATAAATTCCATCTACAATTATTTTGCCATAAATAAAATATCTCTACCAGTGGCTGTTTATACTTAGATTTATTAATATATATAGCTTTTTCAG
Source organism: Dictyobacter alpinus (assembly GCF_003967575.1). NCBI lineage: Bacteria > Bacillati > Chloroflexota > Ktedonobacteria > Ktedonobacterales > Dictyobacteraceae > Dictyobacter > Dictyobacter alpinus. The sequence goes on along the minus strand of NZ_BIFT01000001.1, from coordinate 4,588,402 downwards.
GTGCTGAATTTTTTTGTGACAAGAAAATAGCGAGGCGGCCATGATCGCCTCGCTATTTTCTTCTGCAAAGTCAGTCGCTTAGCTTTTGCTTTTGGCTGTTAAGATGGAAATTGTCCCATCAGCCTGACAGTTAAACGCGTTCAACATATTTTGCGTTTTGGTAAATGAGGCGCAGATATACACTGCATTTACTTTCGCGGGACGTGGTATGACACGTGTTTGCATTCTTTCGGTAACCTGACATCCGGACGCGCCTTTTTGTACCCGAAAGGTGTGGGTCTTTACGGTATCAACACTGGTCAATACATAGTCAAGAACGGCCGGTTGACATTGTTGATAGGCATTCCAGAAACAATCCCCGGCTTTAGCTGGATCACCCGTCGTTGGACCTTTGGCACTTTCAGCTTTAGTGATATTGCCGCATGCAATGATCCTCGACATAGGACCACCTGTGGTAGAAGGTTGTGCTGTCGGCGAAGGTTGTGCTGTCGGCGAAGGCTTTGCTGCTGCTGTCGATGAGGTCGTTGTATCGTCTTTATTCATACAAGCGGTCAGGCCAATTGTGCACATGAGCACGAGATACAGCAACGAAACAAAACGTAACGGGGAAAGATGTTTCTTCTTCATTATTTTTCCTCATGTTCTGCCAGGCATGGTGTCTTTTTTCTACGTTACCGATACGCAACTAGTACTACAATGAACGCTTCTTCATATACTTCGCAGGTAAGCTGCAAATAATTGCGAACATTTACATGACGTGGTTACCAGGAAAAAAGTTCCCACTGATCATGTAGAACATTGCTGCGTTTCTCGTTTATTGTTGCAATGCGTGTCCACACACTATCAAATGATTCTGAAGCCAATCACCTGAAACGCTCCCCTGGATCACTTTCGATTTTCCCTATTTAACGCCATGTGCAATTTTTCCACATACCCACTCTTTTGAGGAGGAACATGGCGAGGCGGTCGCGACCGCCTCGCCATGTTCCTCCTCAAAAGAAGCGAGAGCCATAGGCACGAGGTGGAGGGATAAAAATTGCACATGGCGTTATTTAACAATTATTTAATATTTTTATCCATGATTATTAATATATAGGTTCTATGCTTACGTATAGTGCACTTAGCATGTAAAATGGTTAGATAATACTTTTCTTCATATGAAGAGCCATTTGGCAACATGGAGTAAGCGCTTATGAGGTGGATAGATTGCACCCTATCTCTTATATCTATCTGTAGTTTCTACAAAAGGGAGCACTATGAAAAAGTATTGGGGAATAGCATTGATTGTGGCAACCGTGCTTGCAATCAGTTTGACCAGCATTCCTTTTATCCAAAACAATGTACGAGCATCTTCTAATGATGACCATAACAACAAACATCATGTTCTGCTGTTAAGCATTGATGGATTTCATGCACAAGATCTGGCACGCTACGTCCGTCTAAATCCCACTTCGGCCCTGGCAAAATTGTCGAAGATGGGAGTTACCTACACAAATACATCCACCTCTAAACCATCAGACTCATTATCTGGTAAACAGTGTACAGCCTGGATTGCTGGCACAGGCAACACAGGATGACGTGAGCCTGATCTGGCTGACAGACTCTAGCAAGACCAATGCGGTCGTGGCAAAGTTGAGTGCCAATGCGGCTCAAGCCAATATTGGTCAGATTATCAGCGGTGATCAACTCAAACAGTTCTACAACGATCCGCTGCATGACTCACGCACACCTGATGTTGTGGTTCTGCCCAATCAGGGTGTGATCTATACAAAACCTACGGCAACAAAAATTGCCGAGCACGGTGGCTTCAGTGATGATGATACACATGTTGCTCTGCTGGTTGCCAATCCTAAATTAAAGGCGACATCTGTCTATACCCCAGTCTCCACCACACAGATCGCCCCCAGCATCTTACAGATCTTAGATCTGAACCCACGATCATTGCAAGCAGTACGTATAGAGAATACACAGCTACTTCCCGGTTTTTCTTCAAAGAAGGACGACTAGTAAGCGGCTTTTTGTGACCGGTTCGCGAGGATGAGTTATCATCCTCGCGTGCTGCGAGCAGTACCTTGATTGATGTTCTCGTATGTGTGGCATCGATTACGGGTTGATGGGAGCGCCGAGGGCAAGGGAGATCTGGTGAGCGTGGTCGGCGACAAGGCTACCCAGATGGGCGAGTTGTTCGTCTGAAATACGATAGGTAGGACCAATAATGTTAATAGCTCCAACGATCGTATTAGTCTGATCGTAAATGGGGGCGGCAGCCGATGAGACATCAGGTTCAACGGCATCACGACGGGCAACATATCCGGCGCGCTCAACACGACCCTGGATGGCAGCCCCAATGGCGGTATTGCTGACCGGCACAGTGCGACCGATCCACACACCGGCCTGGACCGCCTGGCGGCTGGACACCTGATCTACATAGAGCACACTACTCTCTCCCAGCAAGATACCGAGATGGGCGTTTTCGCCGCTCTCTTCAGCCAGTTGACGCAGATATGGACGGGCAATTTCGTACAGCGACATCTCCTGTAGCGCGGTCAGGCCTAGCTGCATGACCTGCGGGCCCAGACGATAAAGGCGATCAGGTCCACGTCGAATAAACTCATAGCGCTCCAGAACCCTCAGCAGTCGCGTCGCGGTCGCCGGCGACAAATTTGTCATCTTCGCCAGTTCGGTCAGGGATATGCCATCACCATGCGTTTGAAAACAGATCAGGAGATGCAGAACTCTTTCGACCGGACCTACGGCCTGGGTCATGTCCAGAGCTTCTTTCAATGTGCGCTCCTTGTTCATTACGCAAGCAGAGGATGCCTGCGGCAGATTACACCATGTCTGCTTGTAGTAGACATAGACATGTACCATATCACGATTTTCACTCAGTGAAAAGAAAATCTTAGCCCCGGCAATATAGCATATATCCTCGTTCAGCGTCAAGGAAGCCATCCTCCCCACCAGTGAGCTATATTCCCACGCTATACGCCGCCTTGACAGGGGCTTTCTTTTCAGGTACATTTTCATTATATGATATTTACTTTCACTGAGTGAAATTTTTAAGTGGGCAACGGCACTATTCTCACATGGAGTTGTTGTATGAAGGTTCTGGCCCCTGATTATATCTATACGCCTCAAGGTTTGTTGCGCAACCAGGTTGTGCAGATCTCCGATGAAGGTGTGATCCTGGCGGTCACTGAGCGCGAGAACGGCGTGGAGGTGACGGAGGCGCTACCTGATATGGTGCTGCTGCCCGGCTTTGTGAATACGCATAGCCATGCCTTTCAAAGGGCATTGCGTGGACATACACAGCGTCGACTGTCCAACCACGATACATTCTGGACCTGGCGCAACGCAATGTATGCAGAGGCCGGGCGCCTGAATCCAGAGCTGATCTATGAGCAGAGCCGGCAGGTTTATCGCGAGATGCTCGCCGCCGGCTATACGAGCGTTGGCGAGTTCCACTATATCCATCATCAGCCCGACGGTCAGCCTTATGAGCAGCCCAATATCCTGGCGGAAGCGGTCGTCCAGGCCGGCCGGGACGCGGGTATCCGTGTGGTCTTGTTGTTGACGGCCTATGCGCAGGGCAACTTTAAACAACCTCCCTCCCCCGAACAACGCCGCTTCTGTGATCGCTCGCTTGGTGCTTATCTTGAACGCGCCGAGGCACTGCGTGTCAACGGCATTCCCTTCGGAGTAGCTCCCCATTCTGTGCGTGCCGTGCCTGCTGACTGGCTTGAGGCCATTGCGGATTATAGCCGACAACACCACATCCCATTTCATATCCATGCAGATGAACAGCGAGCCGAGATCGAGCAATGCCTGGCAGCCGAGCATTGTACGCCAATTGAGTTGCTACAGCGCAGCGCGGCTCTCGGTCCCCTGACAACGGTAGTGCATGCCACGCATGCCAATGAGCAAGAGATCGCACTGCTGGCACAGGCCGGCGCCAGCGTCTGTGTCTGTCCTACCACTGAAGGCGATCTGGGTGATGGTATCGCTCCCTATGCCGAACTGATCAAGGCAAACATCCCCCTCACGATCGGCTCGGATAGCAATACACGCCTGGATCCTTTTGAAGAGTTACGCTGGGCCGAATATTCCGCTCGGATGCGCTACCAGCGCCGACGCGTGCTGATCCCTGATGATCTGGGTTCGCCTGGTCCTTTGCTTTTTTCGTATGGCACGCAATCCGGTGCTCAGGCCCTGGGATTACCAACCGGCCTGATCACTCCCGGTCTGGCCGCCGATTTTATCGCGCTTGATCTCAAGGCACCCGCGCTGGCTGGTTGGACGCCTGAAGATTTATTAGATGTCCTCTGCTTCGGTGCCTCTGCAAGTCAGGTCATCAAGCACACATGGGTCCAGGGCCAGAAGGTCTGGTCGGCCTGAATACAGATATTTCACCAACGAAAGGAATTTGGAATATGCAACAGAGAACACAGATTCGCGCACCGCGCGGGACGACCATCAGTTGTAAGGGCTGGCCGCAAGAGGCGGCTATGCGTATGTTGATGAATAACCTGGACCCCGATGTGGCTGAGCGGCCGGAGGATCTGGTGGTCTATGGTGGTTCTGGCCGGGCCGCTCGCTCCTGGGAGGCCTATGAGGCGATTGTACGCTCTTTACAACAGTTGGAGGGCGATGAGACGCTACTGGTACAATCAGGCAAGCCGGTTGGGATTATGCGTACCCATGCCAATGCGCCACGTGTACTGATCGCGAACTCCAATCTGGTGCCGCACTGGGCCAACTGGGATGAGTTTCGGCGCCTGGAAGCACTGGGCCTGACAATGTATGGGCAGATGACCGCTGGCTCCTGGATCTATATTGGTTCACAGGGCATCTTACAGGGAACCTTCGAGACCTTTGCGGAGGCGGCCCGCCAGCATTTTGGGACGACCTTGAAAGGTAAATTTGTATTGACCGCTGGCCTGGGCGGTATGGGTGGTGCCCAGCCACTAGCCGTGACCATGAACGAAGGCGTCTGCCTGGCCGTAGAAGTTGATGAGTCGCATATCCAGCGCCGCGTCGCCACCGGCTATTGTGATAAGATCGCCTACACACTGGATGAGGCACTGGCACAGGTACGTGAAGCCTGCGCACAGGGCCAGCCACTCTCCATCGGCCTGATCGGCAATGCCGCCGAGATCTATCCTGAACTGGTACGGCGCAATATTATTCCAGATATGGTAACCGATCAAACCTCGGCCCATGATGCCCTCAATGGCTATATTCCGGCTGGACTCACACTGGAAGCGGCCGAGCAACTACGCAAACAGGATCCACAGGACTATATTCAGCGTGCTAAAGCATCGATGGTGACACATGTACGCGCCATGCTGGACTTACAGAAGCGCGGCTCTATTGTGTTCGACTATGGTAATAACCTGCGTGGTCAGGCACTGGAGGCCGGTGAAACGCATGCCCTTGACTTCCCGGGCTTTGTGCCAGCCTATATTCGCTCGCTCTTCTGTCGTGGCAAAGGTCCATTCCGCTGGGTCGCGCTCTCCGGTGATCCAGAAGATATCTATCGCACCGATGAAGCGCTACTAGAACTATTTCCAGAAGACCAGCATCTCAAGCGCTGGCTGACCCTGGCGCGCCAGAAGGTGCAGTTCCAGGGTCTCCCCGCCCGCATCTGCTGGCTGGGATATGGTGAACGGGATAAGGCAGGATTGGCCTTTAATGAACTGGTGGCCAAAGGCATCGTCAAGGCACCCATCGTGATTGGACGGGATCACCTGGATAGTGGCTCGGTCGCTTCTCCCTATCGCGAAACCGAAGGCATGAAGGATGGTAGTGATGCCATCGCGGACTGGCCGCTGCTCAATGCCCTGGTCAATACCGCATCTGGCGCCACCTGGGTCTCGCTACACCATGGCGGTGGCGTCGGAATCGGCTACTCAATGCATGCCGGACAGGTCACTGTAGCGGATGGTACACCAGAGGCGGCGGAACGGCTCGCCCGTGTCCTCAGCAATGATCCCGGTATGGGTGTCATTCGACACGTCGATGCGGGTTATGAAGAAGCATTGACACACGCGCAACAATATAATGTGAAGATCCCCATGCAAGGATAATCTTCCGGTCAGTGGCGATTACTCATCGTTAAGGGGCTACCAGTTATGGTGCCCCTGGTGTGCTTCTAGCACGAAGGTGTCAGAAAGGATATGGTTACATTGAGCGTAGATTATCTTTCAGAGATTCCAACTCAGGTCATTATCAGTGGACAGGCATTGAGCTTTGCCGATATTGTGGCGGTCGCCAGACAGCATGCTCCAGTCACTATCAGCAACAAGGCACTGGAGAAGATCAGGGCTGCGCGCATGGTTATTGATCGCCTGGCTGTGGACGATAGTAAGAAGGTCTATGGCATCACCACAGGCTTTGGACACCTGAGCAAGATGCGTATCTCCTCCGATCAACAGGTTGAGCTACAATACAACCTGATCCGCAGCCATGCCGCTGGCGTCGGCGAACCACTTACAGAAGAGGTGACACGTGCCATGATGGTCCTGCTGGCCGCCAGCCTGGCCCGTGGCCATTCCGGCGTACATGCCGAAATCGTTTTGACACTGGCAGAGATGCTTAACGCAGGCATCTGTCCGCTGATCCCATCACGCGGCTCGGTCGGGGCCAGTGGCGACCTGGCTCCATTATCACATCTCGCCCTGACCCTGATTGGCGAGGGAGAAGCTATCTATCAAGGAAACAAGCTCAGTGGTGAGCAGGCCCTCCAGCAAGCAGGAATCAAGCCGGTCAGCCTGCACACAAAAGAAGGTCTGGCGCTGATCAATGGCACACATTTGATGGAGGCAATCGCGGTCCTGGCCATCGTTGATGCGCAGGTCGCGGTGCGTAGCGCCGAGGTCGCCTGTGCCATGAGCCTGGAAGGACTCCTGGGCAGCCATGTCCCACTGGACGCACGTATCCACGAGCGCCGGGGACAGGTAGGGCAGATCGTCAGCGCGACCCGGCTGCGCCACCTGCTACGAGAGAGCGCGCTGAATGCCAGCCACCAAAACTGCGCACGCGTGCAAGATCCCTATACGCTACGCTGTGCCCCACAGGTCATCGGGGCTGTACGCGACGCCGTCGAGTACTGTGCCACTATTTTTGAGCGCGAGCTACATGCCGTCACCGATAATCCACTTATTTTTCCTGACGAAGGCGACGTACTCAGCGGCGGCAACTTCCATGGGCAACCACTGGCCCTGGCACTGGACATGCTGGCCATCGCGCTGGCCCAGTTAGCCAGCTTCTCCGAACGCCGCGTCTACAACGTCATTGGTCCACACGACTGGGAAGAAAAAGGCTCTGAAACCACCCTCTTCCTCACGCCACATCCCGGCCTGCACTCAGGCCTGATGATCGCCCAGTATGTGGCCGCCTCGCTGGTCAACGAAATCAAGGTCATGGCCCATCCTGCCAGTATCGACTCGATTCCGACCTCAGCCGGCATGGAAGACTTTGTCAGCATGGGAGTGACCAGCGCCCACAAGCTACGTCGCGTCATCGAACAGACCCAACAAGTACTCGCGATCGAACTCCTCTGCGCAGCCCAGCTCCTCGACTTCCGGCTCCCACTCCTACCCGGAACAGGAGTCCAGCAGGCCAGACAACTGGTGCGCATCCATGTCGAAACCCTGACAAAGGACCGCGTGCTCTCCCACGACATCGAGGCACTCGTCCAACTCATTCAATCCGGCCAGATAGCCGCAATCGAATAAAAAAGACAGGCTGGCAATCATCTCAGTGTAACGGCAGGGCTCGTCCCTGCGACCGGTCCAACGTACGACCTGGGACAAGTTATCGGCTGGACGCACTCAGATCTGCCAACCTCAAGAATACGTGATCGAGCAGCATATCAGACGTGTACCGGTCGCAGGGACGAGCCCTGCCGCTACGCTATTGAGGGGGATATAAGTGGAAAAACAGCAGTTACAAGCCAGAGCTATCGTACGCAATATTGGGCAATTGGTTAGCATAGCTCAGGCTCCTATTGTGGGGGCCAGTGGCTCATTACAGGTGTATACGAACGCGGCCATCATAGTCGATAATGAGGGCGCGATCAGCTGGATCGGGCCGGATCATGAAATTGATGAACTGCTGGCCTGTTCTGAACAGCAAACGGTGAATATTGTAGATGCTTATGGGTGTGTGGTCACACCAGGCTTTGTAGACTCGCATACGCATCTGGTCTTTGCGGGCGATCGGGCCGAAGAGTTCCATCTGCGCCGCCAGGGCATGAGCTATGGTGAGCTATTGCGGCAGGGGCGCGGTATTTTGACGACTATGAATGCTACGCGCAATGCCAGCCAGGAGGTGTTGCTGGACCTGGCGGTCGAACGGCTGGCGTCTGTACGCGCCCACGGCACGACCACCGTTGAGATCAAAACTGGCTATGGACTGAACATGGAAGTCGAAGAGCGTTGTTTGCAGATCATCAACAGTCTGAACTGTAATCCCTCTCTTCCCCATGAGCATATCCGTGTCGTACCAACATTTTTGGGCGCCCATAGTGTTCCTCCTGAATACCGTACACAGCGCGCAGCCTATGTAGAGCTGGTGGTCGAAGAGATGTTGCCAGCCTTTGCCGAGATGGCCCGCTTCTGCGATGTCTACTGTGAAAACGAAGCCTTCTCGGTGGAGGAGTGCCGACGCATCCTGACACGGGCCAGAGATCTGGGTTATCAGCTAAAGGTCCATGCCGATCAACTCAATCCATCGGGCGGTAGCCGGCTGGCCGCTGAACTGGGGGCAGTCTCTGCAGATCATCTGGATCATGCCAGCGATGCCGACCTGGATGCAATGCGCGAGGCTGGTGTAATCGCTACCTTGCTGCCCGGCTGCTCATATACCCTGCGCAGTCCCTATCCTTCCGCGCGCCGCCTGCTTGACCACGGACTTACAGTCGCCCTGGCCACCGATTATAATCCTGGCACCTCATACAGCGAAAACATGCAAATGATGCTCGGCCTCGCCATGTCTGCCATGGGCATGAGCCTGGAAGAAGCCTTGACTGCCACCACCATCAACGGTGCCCGCGCCCTGGCCCTCCAGGACCAGATTGGTAGCATCGAAGTTGGGAAACGCTGTGAACTGGCGCTCTGGTCAATCCACGATTATCATGAGATTGGCTATCATTTCGGAGTCAACCTCATTCAATCCATCCTGGTCCTCTAATAATCGGTTAGACATCCTTTGATGGGAAAGCGGGGATGCAAGGGGCAAACACATCTATGAATATGAAGAGAGGATCCCTTCCCTTATTATGATCACGTCCACGTAGTTACGACTCTCAGCAGTCGTTTGCACCCGCCGCAGTGTGGTGGCCCAGTCTCCCCGCGATTTCGCTGCCCTCCTCTGACTCGTTAGCTCACGCGGTGCCCAAACGGGACATTCCTCTGATCGCACCTTGCAGAACCACCCGGCGTTATCGCAGGGGCTCCCTCTCAGGGCAAGGTAACGACGGTGGGGGAGCCAAACCGGCCAGATACTGGGCCACCACGCTGCGGCGGGTGGCAAGCGACCGCTGAGGGTCGCATCTACGTGGTGTTTTTCATGGGACGCATGGCTTTGTGAAAAAATGAATGATATCCAGAGGCGGCGAAACCCTTGACTATTCTGTTCTTTCCATGCTATTATCTTTATATGAAACGGTACGGTTTAGTTTACTTAGAAGGTGTAATGATGGAGATGGAATTAAAGGAGGAGGATGCTCGGTCACGGGCAAAGCGTGAGCAGGTACTGGCGGGCGCTCAGCGCGTCTTTTTGCGCGAGGGCTTCTCGGCCGTAAGCACAGACACACTGGCCCGCGAGGCTGGTGTCTCCAAGCGCACGCTTTACGCTTATTATCCGAGTAAAGAGGAACTTTTTGTCGATGCGATACGTGGACTGACGCTTGAGCAACCAGAGACACGTGTGCTTGCTTTCATACGGAGCATACGTCCAGATACGGTTGAAGAACTGCATGAGGCACTTGTCATGCTAGCGAAAAGGATTATCGCGGCCACCATGAATCCAACATACCTGGCCCTGATGCGTACAATCATCGCCGATTCGCACCGCTTCCCCCAGCTTATCGAGGTAGTGCGCTCTACGATTCCTGAACTGGCTCTCAAAGAGATTGGAGACGTGATCCAGCGAGCACAGGATCGTGGTCTGACGGTTCCTGGTGATAAAGAAGTCATGACGCGTATGTATTTAGGACCGCTATTCAGCTATCCCTTGCTCGATGGCCTGTTACGACCTTTGAGCCAGCCACAGCCACCCGAGGAGCAGAAACTCCGGCAGATAGTAGACCTGTATATAAAGGCAATTGCGGCAGATGAAAGTACCAGAAAGGCAGAATAACATGATGGCATCTACAACCGATGTGCTTGTGGTTGGCGCAGGACCCACAGGCCTGACGATGGCGAACCTGCTGGCCTACCACAACATAAACGTTAGAATTCTAGATAAAAGGGCTGGCCCCACCGAGGAGACACGTGCGCTGGTGATGCATGCCAGAATCCTGGAACTACTGGACAAACTGGGGCTGGCCGAGCAGGCAATTAATGAGGGGCAAAAACTCAGAGCGGCCGAGCTCCTTGCCAGGGGCAAGCGTTTTGGAAAACTCTCTTTCCAGGGCGAGGAGGAGCGTACGCCTTATCCTTTTGCCTTGATCTATACTCAGGACCAGACCGAACATCTGCTGCAGCGTAATCTAGAGAAAACCACAGTCAGGGTTGAGTGGAACACCGAACTACTAAACCTGGAACAGACATCAAATGGCATACGAGCCACCGTTCGTCAGACCAATGGTAGCGAGGAAATCATCGAGGCGGGCTGGATCGTTGGCGCGGACGGCGCACATAGTCCTGTGCGGCACGCGCTCTCTCTGGGTTTTGAGGGGGAAAGCTACAAACAGGCACTGTTTCTGGCGGACTTAGAGCTGGAAGGAGATTTGAATAAGGACCAACTCTCCATTGGCTTCACAAAGTTGGGTTTCCTCGCCTTCTTTCCCATGCATGGAGAGCGACGCTTCCGCGTGGTGAGCACACTTCCCCTGGAGTTTACAAACAGGGAGACCCTCACCCCCGATGAGATTCAACAGGTCATCAATACCTACCGAGGTCCCTATATTACGATCAAGCGAGCACACTGGATCTCTGTGTACCGTATCCACCATCGGATGAGCAAACGCTTCCGCGTCGGCAACGTCTTCCTGGTTGGCGATGCGGCCCACATTCATAGTCCTGCGGGGGGACAGGGAATGAACACAGGTATTGGCGATGCCTATAATCTGGCCTGGAAACTGGCATTGGTCATCAAAGGACAAGCCCAGACAACACTGCTCGACTCCTACGAGGATGAACGCATGCCTTTCGCCCGTGCCATCTTGAATGGTTCAGACAAAGGCTTTGAATTGATGACCATGTCCCAACCACTTGTACAGCAACTCAAGGTATCCGGGCTACCCCGCCTTTTCCGCTTCGTGTCAAGTGTGCCAGCACTCAGGCAACGGGCGTTCTGGCTCCTCTCTCAGCTCTGGACCAGCTACCGTAGTAGTTCAGCCGTCATGCAGTCGGCAGCACCCGAAAAAAAACGCGTGCAGGCTGGTGACCGCGCCCCTTATGGCATCTATGAGATCGGACCGGACACAGGAAAAAGTATCTTTAGCACGCTTGGTGGACTAGATCATCACCTGCTCCTCTTCGCGGGCAGCGACCCTGGCACGGCATCTAGCAATCTGCAAGAGATAGCCAGCAAAGTATGCAAACTTGTTAGCACCTACGCCGCCCCGATCCATGTGCATATTGTGGAGGCTGGCAACCGCCGCCTGCATCAACGCTATGAGGCCAACACCCCGGCCCTGTTCCTGGTCCGGCCAGACGGCCATATCGCCTATCGTGGCAGCGCTGAAGATAGCGCCCGCCTGGAAGCGTATCTCGACAGAATATTCAACAAAGAGGTCCCACAGCCTGGCATTGATAGTCGGCGCGCATCGAGCTCTCAGTTAGCAAGCACAGGAGAAGGCGAATAGAAAGAAAGCGAGCCATGCTATGGTTGTAAAGCAACTACAACCGCAGCATGGCTCTTCTCACCTATTATCAGTAACGTTCAGTAACGTAAGTTATCCTATTTAATGTGTAGAAGCATCGTCATCACCAGAGTGTAATACGACCGTCGTCAGCGAATATGGAGCAAGCGTGACACTGGACGCTGATCCTGACTGAGAGGTAATGGCACTACTCTGTTGACCGTAGGTATAGATGGTGGCATGTTTAGAAACATGATAACCATTGAACGCTAGAGAGACGGTATAACTGTTCGCTGGATCTTTGTTGATCAGTAATATGGCCAGTTTGCCACCACGCTGCTTGACCGCATGTACAGCGACCAGGCTCTGATTTGAAGAGGCGGAGACCATGGTATCACCTGGCCTGCCCAACTTGCTCAGCATCTGTAAGCCATAATATGCAGGAAAAGGCGTATTGGCCGCCGGCTCACAGATATTTGAAGTGGCGCTGATACAGGTTCCATTGGATAGAACACCATAATCACCATCTTGAGCATCGCCATAGAGAGCTGCACTATTGTTGTTGCCACCACTTGCACTATTATGCAAATCCCACCAATCAACGTTAGCAACCCCATTTTCCAGCCAGCTCATGTAATTGTCCGCGAGGAACAAGGCATTGACCAGTCCAACCGTTTGCTTGCCTGGATTATAAGAGACCGAATTTGTTTCTGTGACCATAATCTGGATATGGCTGGCACGTGAGCCACAATACTGATTGATTTGGGCACGCAGCGTTGCGGTCATGCTCGCGATCTGACTGGTGCTGGACAGCAATCCTGCATCGGTTTCCGCGCCCGGACCCTGTGGATACCAGTGGGCCACCACAAAATCGACTGAAGGACAGACTGCTGGCAATACGGTATCATTCCATGGCTGTGGTGATGATGCGCTCACCTGACCATCCGGCCAGTTGCCGGGGGCCGTAAGCACCGCACCAACGTGAATACCGGCATCGACAGCTTTCATGGCCTGACTATAGGCCACAACATTACTGGCATAGGTTGCGGGCCCCATGGCATGCGTATCATATTCCCATGTCGCCCCATAGGTGCCATTGCCATACAGCTCATTGCCGATTTCCCAATACTTAACACCATAGCGATGCCCACTTGTAGAGGCTCCGCTATAGGTCGGGACCGGTCCATTGTAGCCATGGCCGCCTTTATTGGCATATTGTACCCATGCGGCCGCCTCTTCAGGAGTACCCGAACCATAGTTGGCCGTAATCACCGGCTGCGTACCGGTTTTCTGCACAACCTTCATAAAGGCATCAAAGGTATTGGCAGGATTAGCATAGCCCTGGTTCGGCACAGTGTTATTGGACTGCCAGTGATAAACATCTGAGGTTGAACCACCTGGATAACGTAAAACCTGTACGTTGGTATTTTTAATCGCCTTAGCAGCGGCGCTATCAAGCAGATTGCCATCCCAGACCGCCGTATTGAGGCCTCGGCTTATATCCGTCAATTTGCCTGCGGACTGCGCCGTGTTGACCGTAACTTGAGCCGTGCCTGCCGATGCGGCGGCATGCGCGCTAAACTGTGAGCCACTTTGCGGTAAAGCGATCGCGATAAGAGAGACCAGCAGGCACAGCAATACTGTACAGCAGATCCCCCCAACGCGATCATAGGATGACAAGTGGCCTGCGAACTTCCTTGCCATGACACGTTCCCCTTCCTGGAGAGAAAATATACAACTTTGTAGCAATAAGAGATAAAAATATCAGCTATCTCGTTTTTCAGTCTAGCATAAGCAGATCGAGATCTTGAGTAGTTTTCTCTTCGGTTTTTATTCAGTTTATGCCCTCGCCTACAAAAAGAGAAGCAGGTATAAGCTAATGCACCTCACTCTTCGCCTTCTCTGTGGTATAGGACATACGATAAAAAGCAGAATGGAAGAGTATAATCTGGATATGACATAGTATTGATAGCTTGCCAGGCTATAAGAAGGAGCATTGTCGCAATGATTTGCTTGTTACACAGGTATGTAGGCGAGAAACTTTTAAGATGCGATCAATGATGGGCAAAGAAAGGACAAAATTATGAGTGTGGTATTTAAAGCAAAGGATGCTCCCTCTCTGGAGGAGCGTCTTGCCGAGGGAAAAGCTCTGCGGCAGCGTGTTCCACGTACAAGCCATGCGGAATGGAAGCCGGCACCTGAACGACCTGATCCTGTCGTTGTGCTTGAGCAATCCAATAGTTCTCGCCTGGAGTCTCTTATTCCGATTCAATATAGTCGGATGCTCCTCTCACCATTCGCATTTTTGCGTGGCTCGGCACTCATTATGGCCCTTGATCTCTCTACTACCCCTTATACTGGCATTCAAGTACAATTATGTGGCGATGCGCACCTCTCTAACTTTGGCACCTATGCCACACCGGAACGGCGCCAGGTGTTTGATGTGAATGATTTTGATGAAACGCTGCCTGGTCCGTGGGAGTGGGATATTAAAAGGCTCGCCACCAGCGTGGTTGTCGCCGGTCAATCACTCGGCCTTTCTGAGGAGATTGTCAGGCATGCGACGCTGCAGAGTATACAGGCATACCGAGAACATTTGTGGACCTATGCTTTTATGCATCCCCTGGATATGTGGTATACACAAATACGGGTCGAGCAAACGCTCAAGCGTATGCATCCAAGGGCGCAGACCTATATGGGGAAAGAACTGAGCAAAGCACGGCAGCGCACAAGCACACAAATTTTCCCCAAACTTACTGAAGAGATACGCGGACACTATTGTATCAAGGATGAGCCTCCCTATACGATGCGGCAGACCGGCAAAAAAGTCATTCATCAACTTGACGAGATCATGCAAAACTATACGACCTCGCTGGCCGATGATCGAAAAATCCTGCTCAGTCGTTATCGTCTGGTGGATTATGCATTAAAGGTAGTAGGGGTTGGCAGCGTCGGGACACGTTGCTATATTGCCTTATTATTAGGGGTTGATGACACGGATCCGCTCTTTTTGCAAATCAAGGAAGCTCAGGCATCAGTACTGGAACCTTACCTCGAATCCAGCCGTTACAATAATCATGCCCAACGCGTGGTCGCTGGACAACAGCTTATTCAGGGGTCCAGCGATATCTTTCTAGGATGGGCAAGTAGTGAAGCGCGTACCTTCTATGTTCGGCAACTACGTGATATGTCGAGCTCTCCACGTATTGAACATATGCAGAAAGGTGACTTTATCACCTACGTGGGCTTATGCGGATGGGCCCTGGCACGCGCGCATGCACGCTCAGGTGATCCGGCCCACATCTGTGGCTATCTCGGCAAAAATGATGTGTTTGACAACGCGGTTACAGATTTTGCCTTTCTCTATGCCAAACAGGTTGATAGTGATCATACAGCGCTCACCAAGGCGGCAAAGGCTGGTCGTATTCCGGTTGAACAGAATGAAGATGCAATAGCTGAAGCTTCGGCCACATAAGAGGCATAATCGGGCCAAAGCGTTTGCTTAAGCGAAAATGCAGACCCATCATCCTACATGTGACGATGGGTCATTTCATCTACAGTTCAATTTGCCCCTTAAAACTCGGGTTGAAACGTGTCTCTGCTTAGCTGGTTTTGGGAGTGGTAGATAACATCAGTGGCTTACGCGGAGCTTGCTTAAAGTCAAAATCGTTAACAAGATTTCCTAGTATGGCTGCGTTCTCCCGTACATCGGGCCGTGGATCTGGTCGTCCATCGGTCTTGGGGTCGAGACGTGAGCCATTTAAGAAATCATCTTCAATAAATTTCAGATATGCATCGAAGCTCAAAGTCTGATGGTCGATATAGCCCTGACGCGCATAGGCGCTGATCACTAATCCAGGTACACGCAGGCCATAACCATTCTGGTCGACGGTTGGCGGCTTGACGTGATCATAGAAACCACCCCAGTCATCCCAGGAGAGGAAGATGGCGGTACTATCCCAATCTGGACCACTCATGACGGCGTTGACTAACTGGGTGACATAGGACTCACCAGTGCTGACCAATGCCGGTGGATGCTCGCTGTTTTTGCCGTTAGGCGTAATCCAGGATACCGCTGGAAGTGTCCCTTGTTTGGCGGCGCTATAGAAATTGTCGAGCGATTGCACGTTTTTCAGCTGACCATCTTGCTTGACAGTATCAAAGTCCGGCAGTGGATTCCAGATACCTGGTGTCGCGGCTTTCTGCTTGACACTCTGGCAGGAGGCCGCATTATCCTCACAATCGGGCTCGGTGCCCGGCGCTACATAATAAGCCCAGCCAATATTGGCCTTATGCAGAAGATACGTCAGATCAGTCCAGGCGTAGTCCGCCGTGTATTTATTGGCCTGCTTCAGGGTCACAGGTCCCTTGTTATTATTTGTACAACTGGACGCGTTGCCTGGTCGGCTACAGTAAGCGGACCAGCCAGAAACCATAAATAGGTGCGAGGGCAGGCTCCAGGATGAGTTTGGCTCAAACATATGGTCCTGCAACACAAAGTTTTTGGCATAAGACCAGTAATTAGGGATCTCATTACCATCATGATAGCCCATCACATCTGTTTGACCCTTCACACTACAGGCTGGATCATTAGGCGTGTTACAGCTCCCTTTCCCTTTTTCTGCCTGCCCGATAAAGCCATCCATCTTTCCCTGGTTGATATCATTCGCGGCATTCGCCTCACCATGCGGACCACCATGATTGAGGTCCTGGGTATCATGATATGGCTTGACACACTGATTCGTCTTTGGATCGTTGATACATACACTGGGGGCACCATTCTTCATAGGAATACCGTCCGCGCCTGGATAGGTGCCAAAGTATGAGTCGAATGAACGGTTCTCTTGCATGACGACAATCACATGCTTGATTTTATGAATATCGCTAGTAGCCGTAGTACTGGTTGGCGTGCTGGACGCGGATGGTGTCGCCTGACTGCTACACGCCATCAGACCGGTTGCCATAATGAGACAGACCAGTCCCATCTGCCAGACACGACGCGACAATCTACCTATGTGCTGCATCGACAATGATCCTTTCTTTTTTTATTGTTCATATGGCTGGGAAGCTTCCTTTGGAGAGGCTTCTTGCGCCAATTCAGTTGTTTTTTCCTGGAATTGCTTTAAGCGTTCCGCGCGAAGCAGTGCGCGGATAAAGGGGCCTCCACCATGAAGTTTGATCCATTCCTTTAGAGATGGATCGATACGTAGCTCATAGCGTTCGGTGAGATCGGGTTCATCATCTTCATCTTCTACTACAGGCATGGGAAAACCTGAGCGTTCATGGAGATAACCGAGCGCGAAGGCGCCCTGCTCACGACGATTTAAGGGACCATTAAAAGCATCAATGGGAAGCAATTGTGTTAATGGATAGAGTTGCTCTTCTCTCCCCCGTTCGATAGCCAGTGCGAGTGCGGCTGGCAAAATCTGTGGCGGTACGGTGGATGCTAGACGATAACTATGTTCGGGCTGCTCTTGTAGCACCTCTTGCTGTGCAAGCAATACAAAGAGTCTTCCTAGCAGATATCCACGATTGTGCGGCATTTTATCCCTTCCTTCTTAAGGCGTCTCTCATCACTGTGTCCGTACGCCTCTGTACGTAACTATAGCGGTTTAGCCTCAAGGAAAGATAAAGATTTACTCAAATTACCGTTTATTTGGGTGCCATGTATTTTTTTGCAGCGGCACGTGCCCAATAGGAGCGCAGGGCTTGCTTGTGATGAGGGAGGGGGTCGTTGGGGTATGGATGGGTTTTCTTCTCATGGTTGTGCGCTTGAAAATAATGCATTACACCCACCGCCCATTGCGTCCCTGCCTGGTCATCACATGATGGCTGGCAGGCTATTAGATTAGGTTTATGCTAGATAGCACGTCTCTCCCAATGACCGCTGAGGAAGAGGTAGGCTAAGGCGATCATCAGGACCGCGACCAGGATGCCAGACTCGCCTGTCCAATGGGAGGCATCGCCATCGCGGTTGAGTGAGTTAAAGATCTCTACGATAAAACTGTTCCAGGCGGCATGCAGAACTACTGAGGGCCAGATGCTGCCGGTTTGCAGGCGCAACCTTGCTTCCAGACAGCCAAGGCTGGTGATGGTAAGCAGGAAGATACAGGCGGAGAAGACGACGGGCCAGCCGATGGAGGGCGCGGTCAGAAAGATCAGCGGCCAATGCCAGAGGGACCAGATGAGGCCACTGACCAGGATCGGCTGCGGTACGCCGGCATCGATCAGACGGGTCAGCATGTAGCCACGCCAGCCAAGCTCTTCGCCCGTGGCATTGACCAGTTCGGCTCCGAAAAAGGTTGCAATCAAGAGAAAGGTAAGCGGCCAGGCGGCGTGGGCACCAAAGAGGGTAATCGCAATGCCCAGGCTGGCAGATGCTCGAAAAGGAACGATCTGTGCCAGTCCGGTCGACCAGGCCAGTCCATAAGCTAGCAGCGCGACCGCAAGTGGGGTTATGAGCGCTACAACTATAGCATACCAGGTGCGTCGCCCTCCCCATTGAAAAGAGATGTCGCGCCATCCCTCATGCCAGATCCAGCGCGTCGCCAGGGCCGCACAGCCCGGGGACCACATCCAGAAGAAACTACTTATGGCACTATGGGTAGCCAGGGTAAAACAGACGGCACATGTCGAGAAGACGATCAAGAGAATGAAGAAGAGGAGTAAGCCACGGCGGGCGGCAACTTTAGCAGCTATGCCCTCATCAATCGCAGGCTGGTCAGTCATACTGGCCATCAATGAGGAACTATTTTCTTGTGGCAGGGACATCTATGTATATCCTTTTGGGCAGACCTGATATTCCTATGTAAACACAACTATTGTAGCATAGGCAGCAGTGAGCAACAACAAGCGCCCACCTGCCCTTGCTACAGGGGTCGGTGGGCGCCTGTTTTCGTAAAGGGCCAGAAAGCGCTGGATGCTTCATGGCTACGCTGGTGGGTACAGGCAGCCATGAAGGCAACCATTACGACGTTGTATAAGCAACGTTTACCAGGGGTGCCGAGCACGATGAACCACAGCTACTGGGATATGAGAAGTTATAAATGCGACCGTTGTTGATCGGTTGGTTGGATGCATCGAATACTTTGATCTGATAGTCCTTGCCACCTGAGGTGGTCGGGAGGATGATGTAATCCTGGCCCAGATCGCTATCCATGGGAGCGTTGACCCAGGTACCATTCTGATAATATTCTACGCCATGAATACCATTGGCCAGGTGGTTAACAGAGATAGCAGACCAGTATGAACTGGCTCCCTGCAAGAATCCAATCTGGATATCACCGGTATAGTTGGGGGCAGGAATAAATTGCCAGTTGACATGTCGATTCTGCCAGGAATTAGGATACATATCACCAACTGGCTGCCCGTTAAGGACAAACTTGTTCAGCGAGTCCTGCGCCAGGTCCAGGTGATTAGGATCATCACGGCACCAGGCGTTGCCATCCTGACAGCTATCGGCTACCAGCATGTCGAGGGTCGCACCGTTATATTTATCTTGTACCCAACTGCCGTTGCGGCAAAATGGCATATTCTGGGCGCCATCATTGATGCCAGTACAGAAATCGCTGATAGTTACACGCACCCAGCGACCACAATTGAGTCCATTGCTAAACATGCTAATCTTGCTGGCATTTTGCGACCCGATAGGACGTGTGAGATAGGTATTGTAATCTCCCGGTGTATTCTGTACGTTCATGGCGACAAAATTCTGCGTATCCAGGTTAGCCTGGGGTATGCCACACCCGCCATAAGGGCTACCAAGCGAGGAGAACCAGGTCGCGTTACCGGTATGGCTGCCCGTGAGCGTCAATGGGGTGGAAGCAACGACTGGCACAAAGGAGCCCTGTGTGGGAGTCGGAGTTGGTGTCGGTGTGTTTCCAGGTGTTGGTGTCGGGGTTGGTGTATTTCCAGGTGTCGGGGTTGGAGTCGTTCCGGGTGTTGGCGTTGGTGTGGGTACGCCGCTGCCATTACAGGCATTGCCGTTAACGCTGAAAGCGGTAGGAATAGGATTGCTGGAACCGTTACTCCCATTAAAACCCGGTACGGCGGTCGCATTTACGCCAACGTTGCCATTATAACTGGCATTGACAACCGTTACATGCTGCCCCGACTGGGTAAACGTGCCGCTCCACCCCTGCGTAATGCTCTGGTTGCTAGCAGGAAAATCGAAGCCAAGGGTCCAGTTTGTCCAGGCCGTGTTGCTGGTATTCTGGATGTTAATATTCGCGCTAAAGCCACCCGACCACTGATTGGTCACAGTATAGGTGACCTGACAGTATGGCGATGCAGCGTGTGTGGCCTGGAGGCTTATAAATGAGACACCCACAAGACAACAGGTCAGCAGGATGGCCAGGGTACGGACAATGAAGCGAATAGATAGTCTATCTTTCATCACTTCTCCCCTTTGAAAATTTGGGCCGTGCTGGATCATTCCAATTATTCATGTATATTCTCAGTTCGTTCATTGAACCAAATACAGCACTGGCAGGATTGTGTTCATGAAAAATATTTGTGTCCATGAACTACGATACAGGTTTCTATGCATACTTTTATACATCCATATATCCTTCACCGTCAATGCTATTTAAGGTGATATTGTATGCAATAATTATTCAGTTTTTGTTCACGAGCAAAAAAAATGGGCAAACCTCCACTGTATTGTTCATTGTATCAATGAATTGCCCCATTGATACAATGAACAACACAACACGGACGAAGTCCCAAAGTAGCGGCAGGGCTTGTCCCTGCTACCTGTGCACGTATGAAATGTTCCTCAAAAATGTTCGAACAATAAAGATAACCTATCCAGGCATGTATTGCTTATGCTTGTTCTTACGCCAACAGGTAGCAGGGACAAGCCCTGCCGCTACTGCTGTTATCCTCTGATCGGTCAGGCGGCGGGTTCGTTGCCGCTGAGCAGTTTTCCCTGGTTGTAGAGGCCAATTTGTTGGGTTGGGCTGTAATTGGTTGCTGCACCTATGAATGAGTAGTCATTGCTCTGATCGTAGTTTGACCAGTCGCTTTTGTGTATGCGTAGCTTGATTTCTGTACTGGCTCCGCCGGATAGAGAGCCTGCGCTAAAGCTGATCTCAAGGTAGGTGTCGGCTTTGGAGCGGGCAGGCTGCATGGGTACGATTTTGTCCTGGATGTTCTGACAGTCAACGGTGGCATAGTCGCAGGTGATAACTTGTTCCTGGGCGGTGTCTGCGGTATACCAGTAGCGAATTGTGAGATCTGTCAGATTGATTGTACTATTCCCTGTGTTGGTGAGCTTGATGGCGGGTTGGATCTGGTTGGATTGCGCCGCTGGATTGCCGTTCTGGTACTCCAGTGTGAGTATGCCTTGACTGAGGGTAGATGTGGCAGTTGGGGTAGCCAGTGAGATTGAACCTCGCTGAGGAGCCGGACTACTCTGCGGGCTATTGATGGCAAATTGGATCGGTTTTAGCTGATCCTGTTTCGCGGTATCGATGGTCTGCCAGTCAGGATTTAGAAGTCCACCTGTGTCGGCTGAATCAGGATTCCAACTCCAGTAGGTCCAGTTGAAGCCATTGGCGCCTGTGCCAAGATAGCCGATGAGCGCACTGAACCATTGCTTGTCCTGTGCCGACTCCAATTTTGTACCAAACTCGCCAATCCAGACGGGCGCGATATTCTGCTTCTGGATATAGCCCCAGTTGCTATCCCAGACCTGGGTGAGGTTGGCGGGATAATCTGCGGCACTAAACCATGCTTGCTGGTGGACCGATGATGGATAGTCGTGGACCGAGTAGACAAGTCGATTGGGAACATTCAACACAACAGGATGGGTTTTGACACCCTGGAGATTTCCTCCCCACCAGTAGCAGTCGGCGCTATTGGCTTGCGCGATACCATTCGCTCCATAACAATCGGTGCCTTCGACAAAGATGAGCCAGTCAGGATTTTTGGCGAGAATGGCGTTGCCGCCACGCTCGGCGGCTAGCATCCAGTCGGTAGCTTTGTCGCCACACCCCCAGCAGGCTGGCGCATGAGGCTCATTGTGCAGGTCCGCTCCGATGACCGCCGCATTGCCTTTATAATGCTCCGCCAGCATCTGCCAGTCGGAAATCCAGCGTGTCTCTGGATAGGCATTTGTATACCACAAGTTCGATTGCGCCCCGGCGTCCGGACGATGCTGATCCAGAATAATATGTAAGCCATCGCTGGCCGCATAATCGATGATCTTATCCATAAGCTGTATACCCCGAAGTGACTGTAAGTCGGGATTCTTGCTATAGTCGATGCCGGTTGGCTGGCTATTCGGATCAAAAAGCTGGTTGGAGTAAGGGAGCCGAATAGTATTATAGCCCTGGCCCTTGATCTGATCCAGCATATCTTTGTAATTGCGATTTTGTAGTCCGTGTACCACAAAGGTATTTGTCTCAAAACCAAACCAGTTGACGCCTGTAATGCGCACCGGCTGGTTGTTGGCATCCAGAATCTGAGCGCCATTGGTATGCCAGGGATACTTTGTGGCGGCCCCATTCGGATTGGTAGGAGTCGCGGTTCTTTGGATCCAGAAGATGACGGCTCCCAGCACGACGAGCAGTAGGACAGCACTAAGGATGATTATGCCTCGCGAAAAGCGGCGCGGCGACTGTGCGGGTTTCCCTTGTGGGGGATCTGGTGGCAGCAACGGCGCCGTCGGTTCATTATGCTGTGACATGATTACCTCTTTTGTGGAGATTATGCACGGATAACCTCATAGATCTGTAGAAGTGTTCCATCATTTTTGGAACCAACTGCCAGTCTTACAATGCCATGGTGGAGCGCCTGATTCAGGAGCGCATAGCGTTGATCGGCTCTAATCTGGGTGAGCATACTACTATCAACTACGAGAAAGTTGATCTGCTGCCAGTCTCCTTTCAACTCCACATTAGCGACCTCGGGATCGAGGGCGATGCTGGAATAGATCTGGGCATGGCTAAAAGGTGTTCCGTTGCCGACACTGACACCACCAGGCTCGCGTAGATCGGTGAACATATAACTATTGGTGATCAGGACCGCGTTACGTGGCACATTATTGCGGATCCAGAGCATCGCCTGCTGCTGAGGCTGGGCCGTATTCCTGGTCTGAAGTGGCAACGCCTGCTGAATACTCGCCGGAATTAAGGCTCCGATGATGATGAAGCAGAGTAGCGCGCGAGCCAGATCGAAACCGATGCGCGTCGTTAGCCAGCGCAGTGGAGCGTTGAGCGCCATGGCAATGTTGAGTGCCAGGAATGGGAGCAAGGGCACAATCGAGGTTGGATAGACAACAGGCAGGACGAGCAGGAAAATTGTGTAGGTCGCAACCAGCAGGGCCGCAAGTAGTTGCAAGCGCCTCACCGTGCCCCCCAGAATATTCATGAACATGGCGACAATGCCTGCGGCCAGGATCAGCCAGTCGGTCTGCACCCAGATGTTCCAACTGGCACGAAACTGTCCACCAATCAGAGGCGGTTGCAGCTTTTGTAGTAGTGCGGTAATCAGGTCTGGATGTGGATTCGTGTCCCCGGGCCAGAGGCCGGAAGGCAGCAACTGTCCCTGCAAGAGCGCCAGTAAGACATAGACAGAGGAGATCGCCAGCGCAATGTAGAGAAAGGTGAGCATCGAGAACTTCCGTTGAAATTCTGTCGCATAGAGCCAAACCGCATACAATACTACCGGCAGGAAGAGGAGCATGGCCTCCTGTGAGAGGACAGCCAGGCCCATGGTGACGGCGGCCAGCACAAATGTACTGAGTCGGCTCTTTCCAGCCGTGATCAGGGCGAGGGTGAGTAGCAGCCAGAACATGCCAATATTATCAAGCAGGACCTCACGCCGATAGAGCAGGCTTAAGGGCGAGAGGGAATAAATGAGCATGGCTAACAGTGCCGCGCTGCGGCTGCCGCTGACCCGACTGGTAATCAGGTAGAGAAACAACGAACTGGCGGCGGCCAGCACGAGCATCAGCACACGCCCACTATTGATCGCGTTCCCGAAACTGGTGATCCCGCCCGTGACTTGCGTCCATATGGCGATCAGCAGCCAGCCAATAGGAGGATGATCGTAGCTATAGGCATATGGCTCAATTTTTCCATGCAGGATAGCCCAGGCATTGGACATCAGTGAGCCTTCATCCGCCGTATAGGCTGGATAATTAAACATGTTGCTGGCCTGGAGGAAGAGAGGAAGAGCCAGGATCACCAGGACCACCAGCAGCTCCAACCAGGTAGGGACGGCGATCTCACGCCATTGCGCCGTATTGATCGGTTCGGCCTGTGGCAGCAGACGCGTCTGCGCCGCCATCAAGCGATCCTTCTCCACCGAGGTCCAACGGATACGCTCCAGAATAGTTTCACCACCCCCGCCTGGCTTACGCAGCGCACTGGTACCAGTACGCAAAGCTCCGGTCTTGAGTACACCGGTCTGGATCGTGTTCAGGAGAGGAGACACAATATGGACAAAGAAGTTGCCGGTACGGAACAGGGTAACGTTGCCTTCATTTTTCTCCTCCGGCTCAGGCGCCGACTGAATCCATCGGCTCCCAGGAGATCCAGATCCAGGCACAATTGGAGGCTGCGGCGGCTGATTGCCGGCGGGCTGCCCGCCCTGAACAGGTTGGGAAGGCGGCCCCTGCTGATTTGATTGAGACGATCCCATCATGGTATTTCAACCCTTTCTCAGTACAAGCGTGAGCTTAATGACCCCTATGTTGTCCCGTATGGGCCGTTTTCTCCCAGTTAGACGCGCCGCGAAGCTGGCGCCATACCGCTCGTACCGCTCCAATGTCTAGCAACAACTGGTAGGGAATAAAGGCGATGAGCAGTGTTAAAGCTTCGCTCCATTTCCATTGACGATGGTGCACCTTCACAAATTCATGCAGGCCGGCCACACTGATGAACAGTCCAAAGATCAAACAGTAGAGGGGCATAAAGGTCAGAATGGCCATCCATACCGGCATCTCGATGAGAATAGAGATGATGATTGAGAGCGGTATCATCAAGGCAAAGAGGGCCTGTAACTCGGGCTGGATCAGCACATAGAGGGCCAGCAGTTTCTGCGATAGCTTCTCCAGTTGCATCCAACGACCAGAGAAGAGGATCTGGATAAAGCCTTGATTCCAGCGGGTGCGCTGTTTGATGAACTGATCAATCGTGGCCGGCGTCTCTTCTTTGGTGACAAACTCATCATCGTAAAGGATACGCACGCGGGACTTAGCGATACACAGGCGGATCCCCAGATCGGCGTCTTCGGTCAGGGTGGTGTGATCCCAGCCACCTAACTGCTGCATCAGTTCACGCTTCACAAAGACGGTATTGCCACCCAGGGGCGTCATGCCGCAGCGAGCGAAAAAGTGCAGGGCGGACTTGAACCAGAAGAAGTATTCAAGCACATTCAGAAAACTGAACCATCTGGAATTATGATTCATTAACTGGACTCCGCTCTGCACTACGTCCACCGGCTCGTTCAGGAAGGTGGTATTGATCACTTGCAGGATGTCGGGATGCGGTCCATCTTCGGCATCAAAAATGGTCACGATATCGCCTTTGGCCATACGCAGGCCCAGGTTCAGTTGATGCGGCTTGCCACCATGCTTATCATTGGTCACCAGCAGTTGAACATTGGGTGCACGCAACTCATTCAGCTTTTCCTGCGCGACCTTGATGGTGCCTGTATCGTGCTCACGCAGCAGGGCCAGGATCTGTACCATTTTCTTGGGATAATTCAAATCGTAGACCTTCTGGATGGTGTCGGCATAGACATCCTCTTCATGATAGGCGGGCAACAGGATCGTAAAGGAGAGTTGTGGTGGCCGATAGACCGTCGGGGCACTATTCAGCCAGGCCTGCTCCGGTTCCTCCCAAATATAGAGGAAGAGCCGAATATTAAAGATGGCCTGCACGGTCATCAAGATCATAATAACCAGGTAGGTATACGCAATTACGATCACCACCGGATTATCCAAATGAAACAAATGATGCATGAGTTCCCCCCTAACAGACGAGCGTGGCGTCTGTGGTGCTCTGGCAGACAAGATGCTGTACATCTGGAACAGCTTTTTGCGTATCCTGGGTATTACTAAAGCTAAAGGCCTCGTCACTCCCACCCTGGTGGAGCGTTACGACCAGCAGGCCATAGGCATGCAGTGTGAGCGTGGCGGCACGCCACGGACTCCATGGCAGGATGGTCGCGGCATGCAGCTTGACTTGCTGGTCCTGGTTGGTCTTATTGATCAGCAGTACACTGACGACCGTCTGTGCTTGATTCTGGGTGGCATACATACTGACTGGTCCCGCGTTCCCCTGAGTGGGAATAAGATTTTGCTGGAGCCGCGTAAACAACTGCATGCTGCGCAGCATCGCGGTCTCCTTGAGGCCCGTGCGGGTAAAGAGCGGATAGGGTGCATCAACACCTTCGGTCGAGAAGAAAGCCACATACTCAACCTGATTAGCCATCAGTTTTCCAACAGTATCAGCCCACCAGGTCGCGGCCAGGGCTGGCGACGAGACGTTTTTCGTTGAGTTGCTATTGATCTCGGTAATGGCTAACGGCAGGTCCGCGCCAAACTTCTGCCTGATAAACTGGCGCAATGGTGGCAAAAGGCGATCTAATTGCGCGGAACTATTCAATAGCGCGTCGGGCTCTTCCTTTTGATGGTCAAATGGATAATAATGCAATGAGACCCCATCGAGAAGATGGAATGGGAGCGCATGAGTATGCTGATAGTTGCTAATATCCGTTAAAAACTTCTCCATCCATAGCTGTCCAGCAGCATCCTTTGGTCCTGCCTGTCCCAGATATTGACTGAGTTCAGGTCCAAAGATCTTAATGGTTGGATCTTTTTGATGCATGGCCAGAGAATAGGTGATAAATGCCTGTGTATAGCCTGCCACAGTATAAGTCTTCTGTGTATCCGGATCGGTCAGCAGGTCCGGCTGATTACCAATAGACCAGTACTTGATAGCATGAAATGGAGCACGCGTATCTGTGCGCTGAATACTCTGACGATTATTCATATAATCGACCAGCAGCGCGGCGCGACTCGCTCGGGTTTCCAGTTGAACCGGTACCAGATCATCGGGATCTGAGAGTGGAACCTGCATGCTGCCCTCAGCTCCCACCTGATTCAGCAAGCCACTAAAGTCGTTCAGTTGCTCGGTCGAGGGCGTGTGCTGCTCGCCCCAGTTGCCACCTGGAAAGCGGAGCAGTTTAATATTGGCGGAACGTAATCCCGAGATGACCGCTTGCTCATAGCTCATCATCCCTTGCCCCGCCTGGTCCTGTGCAGTGGTTCCGGTCTGTGGAAAGACATTGCTCCCATAGAGGTAAGGGCTGATCGCAATACTCTGACCAAGATCTAGCGCGACGTCTGGCTGGCCTCCGACCTGCATGCTCAGGGTGGTGCTACCCCGCTTAAAGTCGGCTGCCGCGAGGACAGCGACCACAATTAAGATAATTACCAGCAGGAGCAAAACAAGCTGCCAGCGCGACTTCCGCGTTTTCTGTCGTTGCCCACCAGGCGCTGTCTTTGGCTGCGCGTTCATCCAACTGCCTGGCTGCGGCATAGGTGGCTTTGCGTTCATCGTATCCCTCTCCATTTAGCTCGTTTGCCAGACCTGAACGGTATTGTCCGCACTGGCCGAAGCCAGCGTTTTACCATCAGGTGACCATGCCACTGCATTGACAGCCTTCTTATGCCCCTGGTACGTGAAAACCGTCTTGCGGCCGGCAACTTTCCACACATACACATTCCCATCCGTATCACCAGAGACGATGAAATTTCCGTCCGGCGACCAGGCAACCGAGCGCACCGGATTGACATGTTGCTTCCGTTGATGGCCTGTGAAGAATACCGGTCTGGGTGTACCATCATCACCATTTGAGAGTTGGACCGTCTGATCGGCGCCGGCAGAGGCGATAAAATTTCCATCCGGTGACCAGGAGAGTGCATAGACTTCATTCTTGCCATGTCCGGCATAGGCGAAAATCTGATCGCCCGCGTTAAAGTGATCGCCATGCTGCACGGTCGCCCAGTCCCGCAACGTACCATCCCAGGAACCAGAGGCGACACTACTATTGCCGAACTGCCAGCCAACACACAACACACCCGCAGTATGTCCGAGAAAGTTGAAGCCCAGGGTGCCATCGGCTGCGTTCCAGACCTGCACCGTCTTATCCTCACTGCCAGATGCCACCTGCTGACTATCGCTTGACCAGGAGAGCGCATTCACCCGATCCTTGTGTCCTTTATAAGTGAAGAGTTTTTTCCCGGTGGTCGCATCCCACACCTGGGCGCTGCCATCCTGACTACCTGAGACAATATGTTTGCCGTCAGGCGACCAGGCGACCGACGCTACTTCCTCTGTATGGCCGGAGTAAATGAGCTTGCGCTTCCCACTTTTCGCGTCCCAGACCTGGACAAATTTATCGTCGCTCGCGGAGGCGATTAACTTGCCATCGGGCGACCAGGACAACGCATTCACGCTGGCCAGATGACCACTGAAGACCAGGACGTTCTTGTTATTGACCAGCACAGGTGCCGCTGGTGGGGTCGCATCAGCCGCGAGCGTAGGAGATGGCGATACGGTTACCAGTCTTTTGGAAAGGACATACCAGCCGCCAGCCCCGCCTAAGGCCGCCAGACCAACCAGCCCCATGGCGAAGACGCGTCGGCTCAGCGTATTACTGTCACGCCGCCGTGCCAGTGGGCTATCTTTCACTGGCTGGGGAAGCGATGGCGGAGCTACCGGTAGAGATGGCGGTGGACTCTGGGGTGCCCTGGCCGTCACTGGTGATGGAGCAACCGGGGGTGGAGACCAGGTTGGCACGCTCAGTGTCGGCGGTGGTGCCGTGGAAGATTTAACCATCCCTGGTACAGGCGCAGGCTTCACCGGTGGAGAGATAGGCACCGGTGGAATAACTGGTGGTGCCGCAAGCGGGGGTGGCGGCGTCCGGCGGCCGCCAGAGCTCTTAAAGCTCTCATTGTGTTCCTGTTCCAGTGCGCCAACGAACGCTTCAACCGTCTTAAAACGCTCCGCAGGATTTTTTGCCAGCGCGGTCATGATAACACGCTCGATGCGCGCAGAGATCGCTGGTACCTTCACCCGCAATGGGGGCGGCGGTGTATGTAGCTGTTGATTGGCAACCTCAATATATGAACCGCTAAACGGCAACTGTCCACAGAGCAATTTATAGACCATAACTGCCAGCGAATATTGATCACTGGCCAGCACAGCTTTCCCTCGTATCTGTTCCGGCGCGGTATAGAAAATCGTCCGATTAACATCCTCGATACCCTGATGCGTGAGTCGATCCCGGTTCTTCATGATCGCCCCAGGCACAAATCCTTGCAGGAGAATAGCATTATTTCTATTGAGCAGCACATTTTCCGGCCGGATATCTCCATGCTTGATGTCCTGACCATGCGCATATTGGAGCGCCGAAGCAATCTGCTTAAGGTAAGGCAAGAGCACTGTGAGCGACGGCTTCTTGCTCGCTGAATATATGTCCTGAAAGGTTAAATGTGGTACATATTCGGTGATAAGAAATGGATAATAATTCTCAACACCACAGTCCGCTATACGCAGAATATGTGGATGATCCAGCTTCATAAGGACCTGTGCCTGTGCCAGAAAACTCTCCTTCAACTCGACTGTAAGTTGAGGATGGAATATTTCCATTACCATAGAGGTCTTGTTATGTATTGACTGAACCAGATATTTATGCGCTGTCTTGCCCTGGTTAAGTCCCTCGATGATATAGTACTGCCCAAAGTGCTGGCCTTTTTGAAAAACAGTATCGTTTTCCTGGGGTTCGCCGCCCATGATTTTATACCCTTCTTTACTATTTTACAGCTAAATGAACAATATAAAATTATTCGCATCAAAAAATATGTAAAGAGCGGCTTCCGTGCATCTGTTTTAGTGTAACTGAATTAATGGATATCGTTGATCTTCAAACGAAGTATAAATGATTTTTGCTGAGATAAAAATTTAGCGTATCACAAGAATCATGTGACTTTACTCACATGAAGATCCACTGTCCATACCACATTTATAGGAATCAGGCAGAAGCAGATAAATATTACAGGATATATTAAGCGAGGATAGGCAAGCCTGATCATTTTGAAGCTACCGTCCAAAATAGCGAAGGCACAGCGATCATGATCGTAAACAACAACCTTAACGTAGGGCGAGGAGACGGTCTACGTTAAAACGCGTGCTTAAGGGACGTATCATATGTCGAGAGTGTGATAAGCCAGCTTGACGTACGTAGAGTGGGCGCCACACGCAAGGCCGGCATGCGGCACGATCAACGGCGATACGTGTTGAGAAAGCATCGCATGCCTGTGGCGCCTACACCACTCTTGTTTCTTCAGGCATAATCGCTCCAGAATGTTTTGGTGGGCGATCATGGGATCTTGCCTCACACACGCTCCAACATGCTCAGGCCACATCCAACGAGATTGATGTAGGCGCCACAGCACTGTGAGTTGTTCTGACAGCCTGGCCCACGAAAACCCAGCGGTGCGGCCTTGCGTGTGGCGCCCACTCGACGTACGCTCGGCTCGCTCATGGAGTCAGGGGCATTCCTCATCCCCCTTAACCGAAAGGTATTGGAAGCAAGCCCTGACGATACGATAGAAAAGGAAGCGTCTCGATAGAGGGGTAAGTTGATACTATACCGAATCCGGTGAGAGGCGGTCGTGACCACCTCTCATCAAAGTACGTAAGGCATCAAGCTCGTGAGGGTCGGTCAGGGCCGGGAGAAGGTTGTAAGAGATAGCGGCCAGACAGGTTTTTCAAGAGCGGGTCGAGCAGCGTGCCGGATGGCATAAGGCGTAGAGGAACGCGCTTGACCTCTGCCTCTCTGGCGATGGTTACCAGGCGTAGGACTTCGCTACGGATGCGCTGCAGCTCTTGCTCGGATTGGTTGGAGCGTTGCAGGCGCGCCAGCAGGGTATTAAGTGAGGAAGCTACCGTCCAGAGTACATTCTCTTGCGCCAATGGTGTACGCACGGAGAAATTGCCGTTGGCCGCCTCAACCAGAGCCTGCTGGATCTGCTGGATACCAAATTCCAGGTCGCGTTTCTGCTCGGCTAGCGCATATTGTAACCGCTCAACTTCTTCGATCCGGTCGACGCGCTTAAAGGCTCGCAAGGCTCCACGCACCCATAAAAAGGTGACGACGGCAACGACAATCTGCAAGGCAATCGGGCGCACAAGCAAGGTATAGGACTCCACACGCCATAAATGTTCGAGATCGGGAGCGTGCGCTTGCAGGAAGACATCAACACAAATACAAGCTATATTGAGGGCCGCCACAAAAAAGACACTGCTCGGTGGCAACAAGGATACTGCGAGTAGCTCTGAGAAGACAAGTAAGTCAAAGGTGAGGAAGCCGTCCATAGACAGATGTCCGCTTGGCGAGGTTATCAGGTTGAGTAGAATAGCTGTATTCACAGTAATAACACTGATAATTCCAACGGTGTTCACATGCCCAAGGCGATTAAGAAAAATAGAGAACAGGCAAAGCGCGATCCCTGCTACAATAATAGGAAATAACAAAGGATTCTTGCTCAGAAGCGCGAGACGAATAAAAGATACGAGGATAACAAGCATCAGAAGAAGGATAATGCTAGCGAGGCGTAAACGACGCAGCCTGTCCTGTACAGCGAAAGAAGCTTTCACCTCGGCATCAGATGGGGTCGCAACACTATACCATAATCTCAATGGCTTCATTGAACTGGTCGTCTGGGCTGTTTGAGAGGGAGTAGGGTTCCAGATATCATTACTTTTTTCTGCAAAGCGGGATGAATTCCTGCTATCCATGCAAATTAGCTCCTCACGCCACAAGGCTCTGCCTTCATCTATTATTTTCATAGAAAATAGTTTTTTGTATGCCATAGTTATTTTCCTACATATTTTCATATAAAACAAGGAAATATAGTACTTTTTGTAAGGTTAGATATTGTTGGCTTTATTGGGCTGTGCAAATACACTGAAAATATCTATGAATGTGTAAATAGATAGCATAGTGTTATAGTATAACAACATAATGTATATATCATAAAAGCTTGTAATTTTCCCATTTAATACTTATACTATAAAGGAGATGTGTACATTTTATTTTCTCCTCCTTAGGATTAGTGCCACTTGTACAATCATCAAATAAGGTTCAGACTGGTATGTTTTTCAAGGAGGAAAATATGCCCAGAAACATGTTACGACATTTTCTTCGCATCGTTGCGCCAGTCGTTTTCGTAGGTAGTCTGCTCCTCTTCTCTGCTCCATCAGCACACGCCGCTACGGTTGGTCCTAAGTCTCATTATCTGGCACTTGGTGATTCGTTAGCCTATGGATTTCAACCTGATCTCGACTTCAGTCATGGGTACGCTGAAGATTTTTACGCTGACCTCAAAAACCACGGCACGTCCAGTTACGCGAATCTAGGATGTCCTGGTGAGACCTCAACGTCGATGATCAATGGCGGTTGCACATTCTCAGTGTTACGCAAATTCCCGTATATTGGCTCGCAGCTTAATGCCGCGGTTATCTACCTTAAATTGAATCCAGGTAGGGTAAGTCCAGTCACCCTGGATATTGGGGCCAACGACATGCTACCTGACATCAACAAATCGTCATGTACGGTCGACCCTAAGTGGCCCACAGATCTGGCACAGATGGATACGAATCTGCAGCAGGTTATATTGCCAAAGTTGTCCGCCGCCATGACGGTGAACGGTCAGCGCACAGGCGATCTGCTCCTGATGAATTACTACTACCCCTACCAGAATCTCTGTCCCACGCTGTTGCCATACATCCAGCTATTCAACCAGCATCTGGCGGCAGATGCCAGCGGCTATGCAACTATCGTTGATGTATTTACGCCCTTCGGCGGCGCGGCCACCCCCAATCCCAATATCTGTAGCGATACCTGGATGTGTAGCATCTTTAAAGACATCCACGCAAAATCGGCTGGCTATAGGGTCATAGCTAATGCCTTTGAACAGACTGCCGGCTACTAACTACCGTCCACCTTATGTGCGTGCCTCCTTACGTACTCACTCTATACAGTCGCGCTATAGTAGTCTATCAGACATCATTTGATGGGAAAGCAGGAATGCAAGGCGCAGCCTGCATCCTGACTCGAAAAGCGGGGATGCAAGGGGCGGCGAGCCCCTTGACTGGGGGTTCGGGGGCTGTGCCCCCGGCAACTCTCCCCCTCCCGCCCGCGTAGCGGGCGAACAACCCATCAAACAAGTTTTGACAAAGCACTAGAAACAATAGCGCATAGACATGTGCCGCCCGGTTACACCCGTGAGGAGTAATGGTACACATCAGGCCGGGTGGCACATCATATCTAAAGCCAAAAATCAGTTGTTATCTATATACGATCAACCGTTATATACTATGCGATGGTATTTTTTACCCATTGGTGCCATTCCCTTCGTCTCAGTTGCTACTACTGCCTATTTGCCCTGTTGAATGCAATACACTGCTGTATCTTGTAGTATTTTTTGTCGTCCACTATGAAAAAAGGATCGATAATTGTATGAGGAAATTCGGTAGGGACACCCTGGGGGCGATGACGCGCCCACGTACACTTTCCTGGCGTCTATTGTTAGTATTTGGTCTACTATTACTGCTATTCGTTCAAGCTTTACGTTCCTCTTCAGCAGCAAGTGCAAACCCCTCTATCGCGGCTCCATCTGGACCTGGAGATCTCTCTTATTTTGATCAGGCTCGTAAGGATTGTGTGGGCACGGCCCGAAACACGACCTCGAAGGTCTGGTTCACGCTGGCGGATGGGGTGCTGAGCGATGTTTATTATCCCACGATCGATAATACCAATGTAAAGTCGCTGCAATTTATTGTGACCGATGGCAGCACGTTTACTGATCTTCAGACACGTGACACGACCTATACGGTGCAGGAACTCAATGGTCCAACCCTGGCCTGTCGTGTGACGACAACGGCGAAGAGTGGCAAGTATCGGGTGGTGACGGACTATGTGACCGATCCCGCGCGCAATGCGGTGGTGATGCGCATGCATTTTGAGCCACTCAGTGGAAAACTCTCAAGCTATAAACTCTATCTACGCTATGATCCGACGATCAATGGCAATGGCGGTGGTGGCAGCGGCAATGGTGGCGCGGACAATGCGACCGTGGATACGACGACCGGGCATGTGCTCCCTGTGGCCTTTGATACGCAGACAAAGACGAACGCGGTCAATCGTGATTATGGGGTTCCAGTCTATAGCGCGCTGGCGGCCTCGACGGCGTTTACTCAGGTTTCAAATGGCTTTGTGGGCACAGATAGCGATGGCTTGAAACAACTTGATGCCTCACATACACTCACATCTCTTTATAATGCGGCCTCCAATGGAAATATTGTGCAGACCGCGCAGGCTGATCTCTCACATAGTGGTGAGTTCACCCTGGGACTGGGCTTCGGGCAATCCCAGGCCGAGGCCGTGAAGACGGTACAGGGAGCGGTCGCACAAAACTTCAATGTGGTGCTGGCAAAATATACGGCTGGCTGGCTGCAATATGATGCGAAGTTGACGTTACAACGCCTGATGCCGGCAGCGAAGTCACGCTCCAGCATAGATTTCGCACGCCTGATCAATGAATACTATCTGAGCGTCAACGTGGTCAAAGCCTCAGAGGACAAGACCTATCCTGGCGCGCTCGTGGCGGGACTGGCTTCTCCATGGGGACAGGCCACCTCGGCGGGTGATCCTAATAACACCTACTTTGGCTCGTATCGCGAGGTTTTCGCGCGCGACCTCTATGAAACCTGGACCGCCCTGTATACCGATGGTGATCGGGAGACAGCACGTGACGCGGTCAATTTCCTGTTCAATCGCCAGCAGCAGGCAGATGGCTCGTTCCCACGTAATAGCCTGTTAAATGGGAAGCTCGCCCCCGATTCATTCAATACGCAGCTTGACGAGAACAGCTATCCTATCCTGATGGCCTATCAGATGGGCATGACGGATAGCACGCTCTATAAAAACCATATCAAGCCAGCAGCGAATTTTGTGGCCAGTCATGGTCCGGCCTTTGGTGTGGAGCGCTGGGAAGAGCAGGGAGGCTACTCGCCTTCTACAATCTCAGCCGAGATCGCGGGACTGGTAGCCGCCGCTGATATTGCGCGTAAGAACAACGATGTGGCGAGCGCGAATATCTGGCTGGGCGTAGCGGACGATATGCAGCGTTCAATCAAAAAATGGACCCTGACAACAAATGGTCCACTCTCCTCACAGCCCTACTTTATCCGCCTCTCTAAAACGGGTGATCCAAATGCCGCGATCTCTTATAATCTGGGCAATGGTGGTCCAACCCTGGATCAGCGCTCGGTGATTGACGCAGGCTTCCTGGACCTGGTACGCCTAGGCGAACTGTCGGCCACCGATAAAGATGTTGTAAACTCGCTCGCGGTAGTGGATAAGACCATCAAAGTACAGACGCCCAATGGTCCGGCCTGGTATCGCTATAATGGCGATGGCTATGGAGATGGCGCCTCAGACGGGCATCCATGGGCACCCAGTGGACAGGGTACAGGTCATCCCTGGCCGGTACTGGGTGCTGAGCGTGGCGAGTATCAACTCGCGACCGGTGATATTCCCACAGCGGTCTCGCTACTGGATACATTACAGAAATCCACTTCGGGCGTTGGCTTGTTGCCAGAACAGATCTGGGAGTTACCAAATCTGCCAGCATCTCCCTATGGAACCGATCCAACCAAAGCCTCGATTGGCTTTCAAACTGGCAAACCTGATGGCTCGGCCTCACCACTCACCTGGGCCGTCGCCTCATATGTACGCCTCTTCAACGATACATTATCCAACAAGTTGATCGAGCAGCCGCAGAATACCTACAATCGCTACGTTGCCCATCAAGTCGGGCAGACCGAGTTGAGCGTCACAGCACCAAAGGATCTCTCGGCCGTGACCGCCTCACCGGTTGTAGTTACTGGAAAAACCACACCGGGAAATACGGTCTATGTTGCGGCGACCAATACCGATCAACAGAACCAGACCAGCACCATCCAGGCACAGGTCGCGGCGGACGGTACATTTACGGCTTCGCTGCCAATTACTGGCGGCACCACGGTACTCAATACCGTCGCGGTCAGTCCGACTGGCGCCACAGCCCATGATCAGCGCACCGTTGTCTATGACTTTACCCCCGGCAAACTGGTCTATGATGCCAATGATCCGGCCAATGATGATAATGGTCCAGGAAATTATGCCTATCCAACGGCCTCGGACTTCCATGCCGGCGCCTACGATATCCAGAATTTCCGCATCTATGATGATGGCACCAATATCATCTTCAAGTTGCAGACACGCGACCTCACCCCAACCTTTGGGAGTCCACTGGGCGCGCAACTGATCGATGTCTATGTACATAATCCCACGGCGACCGCCACCTCGACGGCGGCGGCCTATCCGCAACGCAACTATAGCATCGCGCCAACAGCGGCCTGGAATCAGTTGATCGAGGTACAGGGCTTTGGCCAGCGCTACGTTGACGCGCAGGGCACATCGCTGGGAACCGTGCAGATCAACGCCAATGCCATCTCGCGCTACATTACCTTTAGCGTCCCGAAAGCTACGCTGGGAACACCGGCCTCTGGTTGGGGCTTTACCGTCACCCTGACCGGACAGGACGGATACAGTCCAGACCTGGCCCGAGCCTTCACAGCCACACCAGGAGGATACTCCTTTGGCGTCTGTGCAGTGGCCAGCAGTGATCCCCATTGTACGGTTGATCCCAATACAGTTCCTAAAGTCATGGATACCCTCACCCCAACCGGCGTAAACCAGTCCGACGAACTGGATTACACGAAACATCCCATAGTGCTACAAGACGTCGTGATCCCATAAGATCACTCCATACAACAAGAGAGAAGCGGACGGAACGTGTTTTTCCGTCCGCTTCTCTCGTTTTAGCCAGCCTGACATTCCTCCTGAACAACACATCCCCTCATTTATGTAACATCAATGATTTGTAACAAGTGTTAATTATAACAAAAATGCATATGTAACACCTGTTTACGATACTTTAACCCTGGCATTACTTCACATTAAAAGTGGGATCGTATGCTATCAGCAGATCCGTGAAGTTGCATACAGGAAGCCTCACGTTTCCGGTCTTTATTTTATTGAACCATCACCTTAGCGCCATGGTATGTTCTATCCGCATCAGGAGGTCATTTCATGATTCCAAAAGCCTGGGAAGGCACCACAACCGTTAACTTACCATATCCAACAAGCTTGATTGTCTACATTGTCATCTGGGCGGCAGTCATCGCTGGTCTGTTCTTTGTCTATCAGCGTAGCCGTTCGGCTGGCTTTGTCCGCTGGACCACACAGGACATTCTGATTGTTGCGATTATGGGCGTGCTCCTGGAAGTTTATGATAATTTGCTGGGCGATCAATTTATTACACCGATCATTCAGCTCATTCCATTTGGTCATCTGCTGGCCTTAAATGATCTGCCCTACATGTTCTTGCTCATGGTCGGTATCGCGCTCATCCGTAAGCCGGGCTGCGCCACCGCCATGGTCTTCCTCAATTTTATTTTGATGCAATTGCTCTACAGTGGTAGCGGTATTAACGTCTTGATGTGGCCTTATGGACTGCTGCAAGGACTGCTGCTGGATATTTATATTGTACAACGTGGTGGTCGAGTATTTAGCCGTGGCGGTTGGGTTGCAGTCATCGATGGCTTGATCCTGGGCGCCCTGCGCGCATTCCCTGCGGTCACCGTGCAGAGCGCGTTCCTTGGTCCCCTGCTGGAAGGTTCAACGAAAACACTCGGTTATATCTTCTTCTACACCCTGTTAAACACGATTGGTAATGGCGTTGAGGCCGCGATCTCGGGTCCACTGGCCGTACGCATTGCACGTTCCGTCAATCCAGGTGCTGAACGTCCCCTGACTCGTGAAAAAACCGTTCCAGTAGATAGCACGCTACAAGGAGGGAGCGCATTATGAATCCAGTTTTTCTCAGACGTACGGCGATCGCGGGACTGATCCTGACCGTTTTGCTGGCCTTAGATGGCATTTATATGATTGTCAGCAATTATCAGCCCGATGATGCCGGTGATCATCCCCTGCATATGTCAGACGGAACAACGGTCCTGATTGCGGCGGCCATACTCTTAATTGTGACGGTCGTAGCCTTTATGCTCTCACGGCGTCCACAGACCCAGGTAGCCACAGCAGGAGTCACACCGGAAGTCGACACAACCGGTGAAGCGTTGGCCGACACGAGTACTGCAGGAGTCACACCGGAAGCCAGTGCTGCCGGTGAACAGCCAGAACGAAGTTAAGAGGTACAAAAATAAATTATGCCTGCAATTCATGTGGATAGTGTATCGTTCACGTATGCTGGTTCGGTGCAACCCACGCTGCGTTCACTAAACGTAACCATTCCAGAGGGTGAATTCCTCTTGCTGGCAGGGCCATCCGGGTGCGGGAAATCTACTCTCGCCCTGGCCCTGGCCGGCCTGATCCCGACACGCATCGCGGGTGCATTCGAGGGACACATCTATCTGGATAAAAATGATGTGAGTGCGATGGAACTGCACCAGGTATCCCAACACATCGGCATCGTCTTTCAAAATCCAGATGAGCAACTGGTCCATCTCGATGTGGAGTCAGAGGTCGCTTTTGGTCCGGAGAACATGGCGCTACCAAACGAGGAGATCGAACGCCGGGTGGCACAGTCGCTGGCCTACACACAGATGGAACAATTGCGTACACTGGAAATCTTCGCGCTCTCCGGTGGCCAGAAACAGCGTGTGGCGATCGCCGCCACGCTCGCCATGCAATCCCGTATCTTGATCCTGGACGAACCCACATCCGACCTTGATCCGGTCGGCACACAGGAAGTACTGGGAGTCCTGCGCTCTTTAAATAAAGAGTACGGCTGGACGATTATTCTGATCGAACATAAAATCGACGAAGTGATCCCCTGGGTCGATCGTGTGCTCCTGATGGATGAGGGACGCATTACCATTGACGCGCCAGCACGGACGGCATTCACTGACCCCACAGCATGGCAACATCTGGGCGTCTCCATTCCACAAATGATCACCCTGGCACATACATTACCAGAGGTCTTTCAAGCTACGCTCCCACTGTCCGTGGATGAAGTTTATGCGGCACTGCGTAACACATCGTATGCGCAAGTACTCCGGCAGCAAGCACGGCAAGCTATCGCTATTCATCCGCTGGCAAGCAGACAGGAAAAGAACATCCTCTCCTGGGAAAAGGTCAGCCTGCGCTATGGCGCCAAACGGGTGCTTGATGAAGTGGATCTCAATGTCTATCAGCAGGAGTGGGTGGCATTGATCGGCGCTAATGGCATGGGCAAAACATCGCTGGCATCACTGGCGATGGGCTTTCAAGCACCGACGCATGGACAGATACAGTATGAGGGCCGACAGGTCATCCCCGGTCGCATCTCACGACAATCCGAGCACATGGCCTATCTGTT
Organism: Dictyobacter alpinus; assembly: GCF_003967575.1. Lineage (NCBI taxonomy): Bacteria > Bacillati > Chloroflexota > Ktedonobacteria > Ktedonobacterales > Dictyobacteraceae > Dictyobacter > Dictyobacter alpinus. The sequence goes on along the minus strand of NZ_BIFT01000001.1, from coordinate 4,548,863 downwards.
TCAGGCCGCCGATAAGATGCTCTTTACGGCAACCGTCGAGCAAGAACTCTTGTTTGGACTCAAGCATCAACGCAAAAAAAACAAACAGGCAACCATGCCCTATAGCATCGACCAACTACTGGAGATTATCGATCTCAGCGCATACCGTGACTTTAATCCGTTCCATCTCAGCCATGGTCAACGCAAACGCCTGGCACTGGGCGCCCTGCTCACCCGCTATCCACGCGTCTTTATCCTGGATGAACCAACCACAGGACAGGATGAAGGGCACGCACACGCCTTTTTACAATTTTTGGAACAGTTGCGTGAACGAGAACAGCTAACCTACTTGATGATCACACATAATATGGAGTCCGTGGCTCAATATGCGAGCCGTGTCGTGGTCCTCAACGACGGGCAGATTGTAATGGATGATGCACCCTCATTCGTCTTTGCACATGGCGAGGAACTGGCACGCTATGGGATTCTCCCACCGCCCGTTTCACGGCTCCATGCACGCTTATGTGAAGGCGATGCGCAACAGGTCGCACTGAATATTGATGTACTGGTAAAAGCATTTCAGGCGGTAAAGGCATTGTTATGATCAACTGGCTACACTATTTTCTCTGGCAATCGTTGCTCGGGCGTACCATCATTGGTTACCTGCTCATGTTTGTAGTGCCATTAATCCTACCCGTGATCTTTATCACGCTGGTAGGGGCACGTGGCCTGCGTCACATGTTTTCCTACGAGCCACAACAAACATTTGTCCACACGCTCGATCCGCGCATTAAAGTCCTGTATCCATTTATCATCAGCACCCTGAGCATCCTGCTCAACTGGAACTTTGTCTATCCTTTGTTGCTCTTTACCCTTATTCCCTGGATCCTGGTTCGACCTTCTTCGGCACGCGCACGTGTCGTACTGACCATGGTGATGACGCCAGCGCTGGGTCTGATCTGGTCACAAAGTCTGTTTTATACCATATCTACAACCAGCCTGCATATGATCTACAGTTTTCCGCCAACCTTAAGCTGGCTAGGAACGCCAGGATTATCCATAGAAGGTCTCTTAAACGGCTTACAGCAAGCCGGACGCGTCATGGTAGCAACATCAGCCACACTTATCCTGTTACTGACCACCAAACCATCCGAGGTCATCTGGGCTTTTTATAAGTTTCGCATGCCGGCCGCGGTTGGACTTGCATTCACGGTGGCGCTACGCTTCTTGCCACAATTGATTGAGCGCACAACGGTCCTGTTGCAAGTGGTCCAGGTACGAGGCTATGATCTGAGCCGGCCTGGCTGGCGCGAACTCAATGCCTGGCCCGGTTACCTGAGCCGTATCTTCGCCGTCATTCCTATTGTAACGGTACCACTACTCATCGGCTCGCTACGCTCCACCTCCACGACCGCCATGGTCGTCGACGCGCGCGCCTTTGGGACACAGCAGAAAAGATCGTTCCTGCACGAGCACCGGCTACAGAAAAATGATTATCTCGCCATCAGCGCACTTGCCTTATTGGCGGCAATCGTGTTTCTATTACTTATACTGCATATCGCGACGCGCCAGGCCTAAAGTATAAAAACAGAGCGCATCCTATAAAGCATACAATCAATTTTAGTTAGAATGGTATAAAGAAAAATGATCTCTGAAAACAAGCTATCCACACTCACAGGTCGGACATTCAGTTGCTTATTATTTGATCTTGGCAATACGCTCTGGCAACGCGATATACCGCGCTTAACGGAACTGGAGCAGGCAACAATTCAACAGGCGGCCCAGATCGCACGGCGCTTTAGCGCGTCAACTCCGCTGGCACAGTATGATGATGTCAACTTAGGAACAGAGTTGCGCGAGGAAATGCTACAACAATTCCACCTTGCAATCGCACAACGGCCAGGCTTTGAACCAACGGGAGCCGCTATGGTCGAGCAGGCATTCCTGGCCCTGAGCTTCTCACAAGGCGACAACAAGGTTTTTGAAGATATTTTTGAGGCGCTGCGCGTCCCCATTTTTCAATCCCGTGAACTCTTTCCTGATGTAATAGCGACCTTAAAGGAATTGCAGCGACGCTCATTTCAACTGGGAGTAGTCACCAATCGCTACTGGGGAGGCGAACCCTTTCAAAAAGATCTCCAGATTATGGGCATGACTAACTATTTTGAGCCGCATCAGACCATCGTTTCAGCTGATGAACATATTCGCAAACCGAATCCACAGATCTTTGCGCTGGCCCTCACCGCATGTCAGGCGGATCCACGCGAGACTATCATGATCGGCGATTCACTGATCGCTGACGTGGCCGGCGCGCAACAGCTGGCCATTTTCTCTGTCTGGAAGCCATCACGCTATCAAGAAGTCAGTCAATATCTGGCCGATACCGAAGGTATGACGGTCAATGAGTATAACCACCGCCAACTGGCCCTGCTCAAAGAGCATGCAACCATAGAGCCCCCAACCATTCCCACTGAACACTGGAAAGATCCCTACCTGCAGCATTTCGCCTCTGGCCTGATACGCCCCCAACTCATCATCAATAATGTCAGTGAACTTTTAGCATGGCTATAAAACAACCAGCACTGGGCACTGACCACAACAACAATAGTAAGTAACTATTCAAACCTGGTCCATACCTGCGGCATGGACCAGGTTCTTTATATGTGGGTGCAGAAAATCGTCGGTTGTGCCGACGATTTTCTGCACCCACATATAAAGTATAGGACTATCTGGTTTGCCATAGAACGAGTTCAGTTTTTTTAACGTAATGAATTCCAAGGTAATGATTTATTACGAATGCATATAAACTCGCAGGAGAAAAATAAATGCAAGACAAAACTTTCTCGGAGGCCGTCCAGGAGTTACACGATCGCATATCCAGTAATGTCCAGGAATCTATGCACCATATGCTGCTTTATCGTACAACCGCCACCAATGCAACGCTGCATATTACAGATGACACAATACGGACGGTGGTCACCAATGAATTGATTACTGATCAACTTATTGCTCTCCTCAATTTGATCAGAGATTTAGGTATGATCGATAGGGTACAGCATGAAGAGTTCAAGACCTATCTGCTACGCGCACTGGCTATTCAACATAATGAAGCGACGAAGTGGGATCAACCCGAGCAGTAGGTCCGGCGGTATTCTATCTATGCTATAGAAAACATCCCATAGCTATAATCAAAAAAAACATTATGATACTTATGGGGCGCAAAGGGTCTGCCAGGCGACGTTCGCCAGGGATGTGCTGATCACCGAGAAATCTATCTCGCGGCGATCACGCAACCAGAGGCGTACCAGTTCACGGCTGGGACCAAAGATCAAGGGAATATAGAGTTCCCGAGGATAGCGGGCGACAAGACCAGTTTCGATGAACGGTGAGAGCCATGCATAGATCCGCATGGGAAGTACTTCGGCGGCCTGGTGAATAGCGTGCACTTCAACGCCAAGATATTCGATGCTGTTGGCCTGAATCATAAAACGGCCCAGATCCACATGCCGGGCCATCCAATCAAAATAGGTAGAGATCAGGGCTTTGATGCCTTCTTCGGGCTGCTTGTTGACAAATGCTTCCAAGAGTTGAGCGTTCAGATCATTACGGCCCTCAACGTGCAAAGTGAGGGCTAGTGTCTCTTTGTTCTCAAAATGATGATAGATACTGCCAGTACTGGCACCCGATAACTGCCGAATATCCTCCATGGTAGTGTCGGTGTATCCTTTGGTCAGAAAAGATTGTAGCGCCGCTTGCAGGATGGCCTGCCGGCGCTGGGCGGTGGCGGTACTTCGGTAGGAAACACTATCAACCATGGTAAAACTCCTTTTAATTACACTGCTCCTATGTGCTTAAGCAACTTCATTGTTGCGCTTACAAGCAATATCTTCGTACAGCATGCTTCTTTCACTTTTTTCTTGCAAGTATCTTATCATAACCTTGACTAGAATTCTATTCTAGAATATCATTCTAGTGGAACGTTTAAATACGTTTATACGGAGATTGGCAAAAACCCTTTTTTTGTAACTAAGGAGAACTCATGGGAACTGCGATACGGCATGTGGAGGGGCGTGAAGCAAGGGCCCAGCGGCCAGTGGGACCAAATTATAAGTGGATTGCGCTCACCAATACGACGCTGGGTGTATTGATGGCAAGTATCGATTCGAGTATTGTCTTGATCTCGTTGCCTGCGATTTTCAAAGGCATCAACATTAATCCGCTAGCACCAGGAGAAACTGGTTACTTTCTCTGGATGCTACTGGGATATATGGTGGTGACGGCGACGTTACTGGTGACCTTTGGGCGTATCTCGGATATGTTTGGGCGGGTACGCCTCTATAATCTTGGTTTTGCGATCTTTACTGTAGGCAGTATTTTACTCTGGCTCACACCGGGCACCGGCAACACGGGCGCCCTTGAATTGATCCTGTTCCGTTTTGTGCAGGGCATTGGCGCGGGCTTCCTCTTCTCGAATAGCGCCGCTATCCTGACGGACGCATTCCCGGCTCATCAGCGTGGTTTCGCGCTAGGCACCAATCAGGTAGCGGCCATCCTTGGCTCGGTGATTGGCTTGATTCTGGGTGGTGTCCTCTCCTACTTCGATTGGCGCTTAGTCTTTCTGGTCAGTGTACCAGTCGGCATTGTCGGCACCATCTGGGCCTATACCATGCTGCGCGAGGTCGCTACGATCAAAGGCAAACAAAAGATCGACTGGGCTGGCAATATCACCTTCGCCGTTGGCGCGACCGTTTTGCTGATCGGCATCACCTATGGCATCGAGCCCTATGGCGACTCACCAACTGGCTGGGGTAATCCGCTGGTACTCGGGGCGCTGGCCCTGGGAATCATCCTGCTGGCCATCTTCGTCTGGGTCGAACTACATATGGAAGATCCAATGTTCCGGCTGGACCTCTTTAAGATCCGTATGTTTGCCGCCGGTAATATCAGTAGTTTTCTGGCTAGTATCGCTCGCGGTGGTCTGCAGTTTATGCTGGTGATCTGGCTGCAAGGCATCTGGTTGCCGCTACACGGCTATAACTATGATGTCACACCATTATGGGCCGGCATTTATATGATCCCATTGCTGGTAGGCTTCCTGTTAATGGGACCATTAAGTGGCTACCTCTCAGACCGCTTTGGAGCGCGCCTCTTCTCAACCCTGGGCATGGTCATTCAGGCAGTGTGTTTCCTGCTCCTGAATTTGCTGCCCGCCAACTTCGACTATATCTGGTTCGCCATCCTGATCTTCTTCCTGGGGCTGGGACAAGGCATGTTCTCCTCACCCAACACTTCGGCGGTGATGGGCAGTGTTCCCGCGGATCAGCGTGGTGTCGCTTCCGGTATGCGCGCCACCTTCCAGAACTCGGGCTCGATTGTCAGTATTGGTGTCTTCTTCAGTCTGATTACCGCTGGTCTGGCGTCCGCGCTCCCACAATCTCTATCCAGTGGACTGACCGGAGCGGGCGTACCAGCGGAAGTCGCCAATAAAATAGCGCACCTGCCACCCACGTCGGCCCTGTTCGCCGCATTCCTGGGGTATAATCCAATGGGCACGCTGTTGCCGCCAGCGGTACTAAAAGCCTTGCCGCTCGCGGATCAACACAATCTGCTCGGGCATACTTTCTTCCCGAATCTGATCTCGACACCATTTATGGATGGCATTCATAGCGTCTTCTATCTCTCCTGTGCCATGTGTCTGGTGGCCGCCGTCGCTTCGCTGCTACGCGGTAAACACCAGAGCACGGCAAAGCCCGTAGCGGCCAGTACTGGTGAAGATGTGACGGCGCAAGAAGTTTCCACGGCCGCCCCGCTAGATGCATCTCGTGCGGAAAGATAAGCGCGGCACAGCTACCCAGAGCGCTGATTGAAAACATCCAGTTAAAGGTGGTGGATGATAGATGCAAGGTTCAATCCACTACCTTTAGCAGCAGAACATGTTCATTTAGTGGAAAGAGAAAAATCTTATGGCAGAATTTATCGAACAGGATATCGTCCCTGGTGTACAATTTATCTCGGGCGGGATCTGCAATCGCGGCATCATCGCTGCGGGTGGAGATGTACTGGTAATCGATTCTGGTATCAGCGTAGCCGAGGCTGCACCATTACGGGCTGCAGTCAATAATCTACGCGATCAGAAGAGAGCTCTAACTTTATTTAATACCCATCCCCATCTGGATCATGTCTTTGGCAATCAGGCATTCGCCGATGCGACCATTATCGCGCATCAGGGTGTACGCGATAACATGCTCACGACAGCCGCAGCCACCCTGGAAGGCATGAAGAAGAACAATCCACAGATGGCCGAACAGCTCGGTGACGTAATCATTACGCCACCCAACCTCACCTTTCAGGATAGGGTAACCATCTTCGTGGGAGAGATCGAAGTACAACTAATCTACATCGGGATCGCCCATAGTCCCAGCGATAGTGTAGCCTGGCTACCACAATCCAGGACACTCTTCGCAGGCGACCTCCTCTTCAACGACATCGTGCCAGCCATGCCTCCTGGCGGCAACGCGGCTGCCTGGATTACGGCACTCGACACATTAAAAGATTTGGGGGCCGAACATGTCATCTCGGGCCATGGTCCATTCAAAACCCCACAGGCACTCGATGACCTGCAAAGCTGGATCAAGCAACTCTATCAACAGGTAACGAACGCCATCGACAATGGTTGGGACAAAGAGACCGCTATCGCAAAGATTCCGGCCGAAATGCAAAGAATCGCCCCACGTGGCCATGACGAGCGCTTTCCGGGCGCAATCGGACTGGTCTATGATGAAATACAGCGTAAAACTGCTTAAGTGATCATAGCTCATCTTATCCCATATCTCATAAGCAAAAAAGCGTTGGATCTGATCAGATCCAACGCTTTTTTGCTTATGAGATATGAGATATTCTACCTATTCCCCTACGATTTGTTGATGAAATAGATATGACTGGATAAATTCTGAAAGCGTGATAAGTGTTTTACAGGAAGATAGCGAGACAGCAAGCATGCTCAAGACACTTTATCCCATATGTACTGAGGAGATATACATCGAATATGCGCGCGTGAGATCAAAATGATGGTCATACATAGGAGATCTTGAATGAGCATACAAAGTTTAGTGCTGGCGATCGGTGCTGGCCTTACCCTTTTCTATAGCATCATTAAAACATTTGAAGTAATCACAGCCTTCGTGAAGCATTCAGCACAAAAGAAGAAACGGCTGGCATTCATCTTGATTGGCATCGTATTTGCCATCGTATTTGGATATGCATCCTATAACACAGCTATACCTGCCGCCAACCATAGCAGCACCCCTACTAAAACACCTGCGCCCCTTATCTCCATGGCGCCACATTCAGCCACAAACCCGCTCATCAATACTACTTCCATGCCATCACCAACCTCAAATGATCCAGCCCCATGGTTGGATACTGAATGCGCGCCACAATCCCAGCAGCCAGATATGGGCGGCAACCAATCAACCGATGGCAATGTTGGCAGTTGTATAAAGGTCATGGCAGGATTTCATTATTGGTCAGAAGATTCAGGTGCCCAGGCGACCTGGATCATTAAACATCCAGTGACATCATATGTGACGAGTTGCCAGGTTGACGCCTGGATGCCCAAAGGGGATAAAGCGTCCAGTACGAGTACACGGTATGACTTCTGGCGTGATAATACATGGCTCGGCTGGCCCGGTCATGATATAAATCAGGATACAACACGCGTAGGATGGTTCTCGATAGCCACCACCTTGAATGTAGATGGCGACCCGGCTAAGGTACGTGTCACAGCTAAACCGGATGGCGGCACAGGAAATATCGCCTTTGCAGCCATGCGCTTCATCTGTCAGCACTGATCTGCCATGCACAATGGCCTGGATAGTTTGTAGCTGGATTGCACGTTATCCAGGCGCAGCATGCTATTTTCTACCTGAGCAGGCTCAAGCTATCTAGATCACGGGCAGCATTGAGCAAGCACTGAAGTTTGGGCCACCAGTAGCTACGAGATGAACCGTTTGTCTGGTCCCAGATAGCCACTTGTAGAAAGACCAGGATCATCAAACGATAATCTTCAAGCAGTTGATCCCAGCTATAGTCGATGATGCCGGATGCCTGTAGCGTCGTAAAATATCGACGTAGCAGGTTTATTTCCCGATCGTTTTCGTGGCGCTGGGCCGATGTCCAAAAAGAGGCACACATGATGACCAGGTCATATGCCCCAATGCCAGCATAGGGAGATTGCCAATCCAGCAGATAAATGGAACCCGCCTGTCCGGTTCGCGGCACCAGAAAATTCGCTAAATAGGCATCGTTATGGGTCACGGTCAAATGCTGCCTGCCTGGAAAGCGGTGTGAAAGAGAGCGTTCCCACAGCGCTGGCAGTAAGCGCTGAATCTCATTGATATCGTGAACGACATCGAGTGGTAACCAATTTTCTTCAGCGGTAAGCAAGGACTGCCAGTTTTGCTGACATTCCTGACAATACGCACGGAAATGTCCTTCATCCTGAAAAATAGTATCCAGCACAAGAGGATAAGTTCCTAGCTGCGGATCGTCCCACCAGGTCGCATGGAAGGCCGCCAGAGTTTCCACAATCTGACCCAATAGAGCCTCGTCAGGCATATACGAGCCATAGATCTGTTGCTGGCGGGTGATGGGAGGTTGATGGGTAGCACTGAGGTCCTGTAGAAGGAGCACGGAATTTTCAGTAGCCTGATCATATTCAGCAACAAAATGTGGAATGAGCATCGGCAATCGCTCAGCCTGCCGATCAATCAACCGATAAAATTCCACCTCCCGACGACCATCCTCCCTTCCCCAATCCGCCTGCACATTCCTCTTAACAACCAGGGCCGACGGTAACTGTGGCATAGTATCCATTGAATACGTCACCACAAGATGCTGGACATGCGAATTAAACGCCTCGTTCTCAGTCACCTGTACCTCAACCGCACGTCCATCCTGAAGAACGCCTGCCTGGTAAAGCAGCGTAGTCAACTCGTCTGGGGTCATATTCTGGCCTCCATATTTATATGCGCAATAATAAATTCCTTCCTATTTTATGCATGTATGACGCTATCGTCAATCGAAAGCGCACTTGAGGGTGCCATGCATTTTTTGCAAGAGCAGCCATGGACCAGGGACCCATCCCCTCATATATCTCACATCGCGATATGTCATCCCCAGCATGATCATGATGAGGGACGTTCACGTGAGGCGAGGAGACAGCAACCCATGTCAAAGCACCTGTTTACGATCATGATCCCCGTCTCCTCACCCTATGTGAACATCCCTGAGCTTGTCTATGATGGTATGCAGGCCGTTGCAGAAAAATGCATGACACCCCCGCACTTGATGTTTATCGATAAGTTATGAGAAAGCTTTTTGATGAATTTCAAGGCGAGTTTTTCGAATTTATTGAGAATTTGAAATAATGGGAATAAACAGTTGGTGGTCCATGTTAATATAAGTGTATGACATCAAAAAGAAATTGGATTGCTTCTGTGGGAAATGGTTTCTCCGGGCTTCAATGTTTGAGAGATGTTCGCACAGGAGTATAAACACATGAGATTATATGTTGGGGGACTCCCCTATCAGACAACAGAGCAGGACCTTGGCGATCTTTTTGCACAGGTAGGCGAAGTCACACAGGCTTCGGTTATTACCGATCGTGATACTGGTCGCAGTAAAGGTTTTGGCTTTGTCGAAATGGCTTCCGATGGGGAGGCTCAGGCCGCTATCTCACAGTTGAATGGAACCTTGCTGGGAAATCGTACGATTATTGTTAACGAGGCACGTGAGCGCCAGGCAAGTAACAATCGTGGTTTCCAGAGCCGAGACAACTATTCACGCAATAGCCGCTACTAAATTCTACCGCCAGGTAGGATAAAGCGTATCAAAGATACAAAAAAGAGGGTTAGCCTGTTGGTTAACCCTCTTTTTTTATACGCTGTTGGATAATCGCAATGCGCATCATCCAACAGCGTATAAAAAACGTTTGAGTGTCGCAGTAACAACAAACCAGCAGGATTTTCGGGTCTAAAAAGACCCTTTTATGGCTTTTCTAGCGTCTAATGACAGATCACCTGAAAGCAAGGAGGCTGCTACTATATTATTGAGTAATGTATTCAAGTTGGCAGCCACTTTACTGTTATGGTCAAGGGATACAAATGAAAGACAACGAATAAAATGATTATGTGCCAACTTCAGGGAGCTTGCTAATGCTTTTTACGATTGATCCTTTACATAGTCTGGTTGAATTCAGGGTACAGCATTTGAAGATTAGTATTGTCAAAGGGCGTTTCTCAGAGATGCATGGGACGATCCAACTGGACGCGAATACACCAGAGAAAACAACGGTGCAGGCGGCGGTGAAGACTGAGAGTATTTATACGGGTGCCTCACAACGCGATGCACACTTACGGTCAGCCGATTTTTTTGATGTGGCGAAATATCCAACTATTTCTTTTGAGAGCACACAGATGCGGCTCGTGGATCAAACACGCTGCTATATGGAAGGGCTCTTCTCAATGCATGGCGTGACACGGCCAATTACGTTCCAGGTAACCTATACCGGCACGAACCGCGATCCCCTGACAAATGCCTGGCGTATCGGTATTTCAGCCACGACAAAGATTGATCGTCGAGACTTTGGCATGGGCTTTAACCGCCTGATCACAGATGGAATCGCAGCTATAGGAAATGAAACGATTATCGAGATCCATATCGAGGCCATCCAGATGCTCTAACATTCTTCCTGATGAGCTTCTTGGAGTACTATGGAGCAAGAAAAGCGATAAAACGTGGCAGGGTCATGCTTAAGAGGCCTGCACTAATAAGGATGACAGATAATGCCAGCAGTTTATTGCGTTTCCCGCGCAACGTGAGCGCCATCAGACTATACCAGATCAGCCAGCAGGCCAGACAGACTGGCAAACTAACGGTCATAGCGGTCCAGGCACCCAGCCAGGAAAAGCCATCGTGCACAATCACCCCCAGGAAAAAGATCAACGGTAATCCCCAGGTTACAATCAGAATCCAGGTTTTCGCATGTGACAATAGAAATGTCCCATACTGGATTCTCTTTGTAGCCTTGCGCTTCCCCCATTGCTTGCGCGTCACCTGTAGACGTTGCAGGACGACCGCAACAATGAAGACCTGCGTACAGAGATCAAATAAAAAGACCAGTGTCCGCGTCCACACGGTCGTTGGCTCGATCTCTGAGATGCTCCAATCATAGCTACTTGGCATATTGAAGAGCGAGGAATCCAGCATATGGGCCAGACCAAAACGGAGCCAGTGCCAGTAGCCATTCTGATGAGCCGCGAAGCCGCCAAACTCGATGGCCACGTGGCGGCAAACCTGCGAAAACGAGACCAGGGTTACGATGACACCCAGTAACGTCATTGAAAGATGGAATGGCGCATTCTCCTTCTTTGTAAACTCTCCCTCCATCAGATAGACATACATGATAAAGGAGGCCAGTAGTAGCAGAAATCCATAGCAAGCAATACTTAAAGGATTCCACAGGCGGCTCAAGGCCTCGATGCAGGCGAGCAGCACATAAATGACAAATGAGCCCAGTGCCATAAAAATTGAGAAAAATATAATTTCATCCAGTTCTGCTCCCCGCTGCTCCTCCTCCTTTGGCATCTCTATATAGGTTGCCGTCACTACCGTAGTCTCTATCTCTACCGTTTCTTTTTCCACACAGATGTCCTCTACAGACTTAAAATATACATAACTGCATGTACAGATAGCCTCTCAGTTGTCCCGCGCACAAAGTTGTTCATGAAAAAGTTGCACATGGAGTTAAATAAGATATTTTTTGAAAATTTGAATTAATTTATATTATTCTACAAAAGAAACTTCATACACGCAACAATAGAGACTATTGTTGCTGTGTTGTTCTTTAATGCTTCTCTCTGGCGCCTGCGGCGCCGGTTTGTGGGTTGTATGTGTGAGTCTGGGCGCCTGCGGGCGCCCAGACTCACACATACAACAAAGGGGGTGGGCCGCTGGGGTGCCTATCCCCACACTTTCCACAAAAGGAAGGGTAGGTCGCTGGGATGCCTGTCCCCACACCTTCAACAAAAGGAAGGGTGGGCCGCTGGGGTGCCTATCCCCACACTTTCCACAAAAGGAAGGGTAGGTCGCTGGGATGCCTGTCCCCACACCTTCAACAAAGGGGGTGGGCCACTGGGACCCAACCCTCTTTTCGCACGCAATGGGAGCTATGGGGTAAAGATTATGTTGGCGTTTGAGCTTTTGATCATGGCGGCGGATAGGTTGTCTTTGAGTTGTCCGGCAATATCGAGGTGTTTGAAGGTGACGTTAACGATATGGTCGTCCATACCCTGGATGACTGAGGGATTATTGCTGGCCTCATAGGCGGTAAAGTTGGAGATCTCGACGTTCTTGATCAGTCCGATGCCTGAGCGGTTGGTGATGGCGATGTCGATCAGGCGTTGCTTGGAGTTACCTCCGACGCTTTCGGACCAGTTGTTGCTATAGGTGATGTTTTCCATGGTGTTGCCGTCGGCCATATAGAGGGCGATCACGCGATCGGCGTGCACGACGTTGTTGTGGGAAAACGTGATATCGGAGAGCGTATCTTTGGTCTCGGTACCAACTTTCAAGGCGGACTTTTTGGTGTAGCAAACGGCGTTTTGGATCAGGATATGTTGGGTCGGTCGGATCATGTGGAAGGCGCCACTGGTCTTGATGGCGAAGCAGTCATCAGTGGTATAGATGAAGGCTCCATCGATGGTTACGTTACGCGAACCATCGGGATCGATGCCGTCATTATTGGTGTTATCGGCATCATTCAGGAGTTTCAGGTCATTGATCTTCACCCCATCTGAAGCCACCAGATGCACTGTCCAGGATCCTGAGTCACGCAGGATCAGGTCCTGTAGCACGATATCTTTGGCATTGATGGTGCGAATAATCTTGACGCGTCCTTCTGAGCCACCTGACCGACGTAGCTCCATGCCGCGCAGATCTATGGTGCCACGACCATAGAGTTTGACATTCTGGACATCCCGGAAGAGTAGGAAATGATCATGGGTATCTTGCGCTTTGCCACTCCCTGAGAGGAGCGCGCCACTGGACAGGTAGAGGGACACATTGCTTTTCATGGTCAGGGTGCCGGTAATATATTTGCCTTTGGGAAAGTAGACAATACCTTGCGTTTTGGCTGCTTCGTCGATAGCCTGCTGGATCTGCTCGGTCTGTAGCTTGTTACCGCTGCGATCGGTGGCATACTTCGTGACATCAAGGACATTATGATCACCGATCGCAGGCGCATTCTCCTCAGGCGCATCCGCAAAAATGAACAGCTTCTCACCATTCGCCTGCAGGATAAGTTTGCGCGGCTGGTCGATAGAAAAAGTCAGGGTATTCTGCTTAACGGCAGGATGGATCTGATAACTTTTGGGACTGATGGTGTAGCTGGCCGCGTCTGGAGAGGTAACTGCGATGTTGGCCGTGCCCTGAAAAGCAAAACGAGCATAGTTCACATCTTTATACTTCTCAACAAAAACCTCCTGACCATCCACCATCACTTTAATCGAGCTCCTGACAGCTCCTGGTGTCTGATCATATGGAAAGAGCATATCTTTCTGGGTCTCTTGACGCGGCGTCACGGCAAGCGTACCCGTTGTCTTGGGCGCAACAGTTGGCTTATGCACCTGCGGAGCCAGTAACCGGGGCACATTCAACGCAGCCACTGTCGCCAGCAGACCGGCAATGAAAAGTCCAAGCACAAACAAGGCCAGTTTTTTTCTGGAGTTACCCATCACTATCTATCCTCTTTTCTACTCAAACCACGTTTCCCATGGTTCGAAGGTAATAGATGAAGTCATCTCACAATGCGCATAGCTATCCGCTGGCCACTCTGCCTCCTGGAGACAAGCAATGATGTGAATGATTTCATGGCTGTAGGATTTATGTTGTCAAGATAGATAATCGGGTCATCGTGGCAATTCCTGCTATGATCATATACATGATCATCTATTTAGAGAAAAGCTACCCCAAATCAAGCGATACTATGCGGACTGACATAATGTGCTGTATACTTATTACATTCCAGGGATATGTCAAACACTTACTGGTCTGTTCTTTGTTGGTAACAAGGTGTGATACAAAGTAAGGAAGTGCGCAAATGACGACTGTTGTATTACTTGGGACGTTAGATACCAGAGGACCTGAGTATGCGTATGTGCGTGAGCGCGTTGTGGCGCAGAGTTGTCGTGTCCTGCTAGTCGATGCTGGCATCAAAGGTGAGCCCACGATCCACCCTGATATCTCACGTGAAGTAGTGGCTCGTGCAGCCCATATTGATATTTCCCAACTCGCTACGGTTGATCAAAATGCCGCGATCGCGCTGATGGCAAAGGGAGTAACCAGAACCATTGTAGAACTCTTCGCCCGTGGTCGTCTCCACGGCATCCTGGCCCTGGGTGGAGGTGGAGGATCACGGCTCGCCACCGCCGCCATGCGTTGCCTACCACTGGGTGTCCCCAAAATGCTTGTCTCACCATTAGGATCTGGAGATATACGACCCTATGTTGGAAGCATGGATATCTCGGTCATGTATTCAGTCGTAGAGATGCACGGGCTCAATCCTGTCAGCGAACGCATCCTATCTAATGCCGCCGCCTGCATCGCGGCGATGGCTCAGGCCTATAACGCCTTCGAACTCTCCCCACGCGCGCGTCTCCATCCCTATCTGTCCTATCCCGCTCCCGACATAACACCGGCCACGTCTCACTAATGGACTGACCCCCTTCATGTGATACGCTCTTCGCCCGCTACGCGGGCGGGAGGGGAGGAGGTTTCGGGGGCACAGACCCCAATCCCCCAGGCAAGGGGCTCGCCACCCCTTGCATCCCCGCTTTGCACATGAGCCAGGTCAGAGCAGCAGGCCCTTGCAAACCAATAGTATTATCTGGTTAGCAAGGGCTTATTGGATAGGCTAGCTGTCAGCATCAAGCTCGGTAAGGGTCTGGTGAATTTCGATGAGCAGGTAGTCGATGGCGGTCAGGAGTGGCTGGGCTGGTTGATCCTGGCGCAGAACCGTGAGTCGCTCACGGGCTGTCTGGACGAAGGTATGGTAGAACCAGAGCTTGTCGGCTTTGCCACGTGTAAAAGCAGCGTAGGCGGCCTCGCCCTCAATGTAGACCTGCTTACGAAGGTCACGAGCATTTTGTAGTTTGTCGGCGCACTTGATGAGCAGAGCCTCCATTGATGCCACCTTAACCTGCTGGAGATACCCTTCTTTACGCTCACGCCAGGGCGCTTTCGTCGCTCCTCCGGTTCCTGGCTCGGTACATTCCTCAACCAGCGCCAGCACATCAGGACCGAGTTGGTTCAGGATCAATTCCCGCGTGGCCGCACCCTGATCCTCAATAGCATCATGGAGGAGGGCCGCAGCCACCGCCACCTCTGAGGCTCCATTGGATTGGACAATGCCAGCAACCTCCATCAGATGCCCCAGATATGGTGTATTGGGAACAAGCGAGGCTTTACGCGTCTGCGTGGCGTGCAATTGGGCCGCCAGCGCAAAAGCACGGGTCAGTAGAGTTTCCATATGGCATCCTTTCCGTACGACTTCAGAATATCTTCAGGTTTTCAGAATAAGGGGCGGAACGTGGAGAGGAGATATTCTGCAATTTTCCAGTAGAATGGGCGATGCTCCCATTGGGCGAGGGTTAGCTCGTAGGCCTGGGATGAATCGTATTCAAAAATCTTTTCCATCTGCTGAGCGACTGCAGGACTATAAAATTCAATATTGAGCTCAAAATTGCCAACCATGCTCAAACGATCCAGATTGGCGGTTCCAACGGTCGACCAGACACGATCCGCGGTCGCGGTCTTTGCATGTATCATAGCATCCGAGTACAGCAATAGGCGAATGCCACCCTTGAGACATTGGGTATAAAAGCCGTGCGAGAGCCAGTCGGCAATGATGTGATTGGACTTGGCAGGAACCAACACGCGGACATCGACCCCACGATGAGCAGCCTTCAAGAGTGAATGCAGGATCGCACGATCAGGAATAAAGTAGGCATTGGTCAGGTAAAAACTTTTCTGCGCCCGATCAATGGTCTCCAAATACATCGAGCGAATCGGAAACATCAGTAGCGTCGGATCATTACGCTGTACAACCAGGTCGGCATTCCAGTCCCGTTTCGCCAGATCGGGGAGTTCCGGCTGGCGTCTCTTTTTATGTTCATTCCAAAAATCAATAAAGGTATTTTCGATCTCCAGCGTCCCCGGACCCTTGATGCGGGCATGCGTGTCACGCCATTTGCGCGCATAGAGGGCACCGATATTATAGCCACCAATATACCCGATATGATCATCGATAACCAGCACTTTACGGTGATCGCGCGCATACGTCTTGAGCGTAAAAGGACGAAAGGGAAACGAGATAAACGGATAGCGCAGGACGTGGATGGTGGGATCAAATTGAAAGAGACTGGATGAGACAACCAGATTGGCGAACTGGTCATAGATAATATAGACGTCAACCCCGCGCCGTGCAGCCTGTACCAGGGCATCCTTAAACTTGTTGCCGACCACATCATCCTTCCAGATAAAGGTCTCAAAAAAGATACGCGTCTGAGCCTGCTTGATGTCTGCCAGCATGGCCTGATAGAGATCGCTGCCGTACGTATAGAGTTGTACCTCACTATCATCCACCGCTACAGGAGGCTCATTACGCAGGCTTAAGAAATGTCCTTGCGAGCGACCATGCTTGCGCACACTATCGACCAGCACCAGCACAATACTCACAATTGTGGGTGGAACAAACAGGGCAGCCAGCAACCAGCGCAATAGCCGACTCACCGGTATCCAGGACAATCTAGCGCGCATAACAGATCCTCTCTCCATCTCCAACACACCACTGGCTCAGCACCAATACTCCTATACAGATAGTATTCGACATGCCAGCCTGATTGTCACCCCTCAAAGGAATGATCTTTGCCCATACACACCGCTCAATTGTGGATTTTTTACTATCTCCATGGTTTATAATAGAAGGCAATCTATTGTCAATTTTGCCTTGCTTTAAAGATGGGTCGTAAGCCCTATCTGGTGACTCACAACGCAAAACTTGACGTTCGTGCGCTATTTCTTTAGAATTGAGCAAGCAAGGTAAGCATGCGATTAGATCACGCATAATATAAAGGAGCAAGGATGGCGGATCGCATTGGGCAGCGACTAGGAAACTATACAATAAAACAACTCCTGGGCCAGGGCGGCTTTGCCGAAGTGTACCTCGGCGAGCATCTCTACCTGAAGTCACTGGCTGCCATTAAGATACTTCAGACGAGGCTGTCTGGTTCTGATGATACAGATAGTTTCTTGACAGAGGCACAGACCATTGCGCGGTTATCACACCCGAATATTGTGCGTGTAATGGATTTTGGTATTGATGGTGAGACGCCATATCTGGTGATGGATTATGCACCCAATGGGACGTTGCGGCAACGCCACGCACGTGGGAATCCGCTACCGCTGGCAACGATCCTTCCCTATGTGCAGCAGGTCGCGGATGCATTGCAGTATGCCCATGATGAGCATATTATTCACCGCGATATCAAGCCAGAGAATATGCTGCTGGGCAAGCGCAACGAGGTACTATTGAGCGACTTCGGCATCGCGCTGGTGGCCCAGAGCTCACGCTATCAAGGGACGCAGGATGTGATTGGAACGGTGGCTTATATGTCACCTGAACAGATCCAAGGTAAGCCTCGACCGGCTAGCGACCAGTATTCACTAGCGATTGTCGTCTACGAGTGGCTGACGGGCAATCGTCCATTTCATGGTTCATTTACGGAGATGTGTACACAGCATATGTTTGCCGCGCCACCACCGATCCGTGAGAAACTGCCCAATATCGCTCCCGAGGTCGAACAGGCCGTGATGCGGGCAATGGACAAGGATCCCAAGAAACGCTTTGAGCATATCAAGGATTTTGCTGCGGCCCTGCAACAGGCTGGCCAATCCTATCAAACAGAGTTGATGCCGCCAACCACCTCAAGTGCAGGCTACGGCACGGTCGCGATGCAAAGCAACACAACCAATCCTGTTCAGACCAACAATCAACCAGGCATGACACCACCAATAACGGCGGCGCCATATACAGCCATGCAGTCTCAGCCGTTTGGTCAGCCTGGCGGCAATGCCACAAATAATTCCAGGCAGACGCAGCAGGAGCAGAGATCGGCACAGGCTGGCATATCACAGCCGCAACAGCCAAACTTGCTGAATCAGACAAACCAACCTGCCAATACGGCGTATTCATCGACAACAGTAGCCCAGACTGGTTTTAATGTTGGTAGCAATCCAAATAATGCTCCCTACCAGCAGTCTCAGCAGCCCAATCAAACGCCAAATGCAGGCGGCCAGTTTGGTCCGCAAAAGATGATTCTACCGGGTCAGCCACCCCAACCCGGCTATCCCAATGGTCCACAGCAACAGCGACCGCCGGGACAGCAGTTTGGAGGCCCTCAGGGTCAGCGACCTCCACAACAGCACTATCCAAATATGGGACATGCACCGGTACAACCACCCTATCAGCAGCGACCGCAACAGTTTGGGAGTCCTCAACAGCAACAGGGGCAGCAATTCGGCGGTCCTCAGCAGGGGCAGGGATATCAACACCCCAACCGGCCCTCTCAGTTTGAACAACAGAGGCCGGCTCCGAGGCCAGCTCCGCCACCTCGTCAATATGAGGACTATGATGATCCACCGGAGCGGCCACAGTCGCGTGCGCGGGTCGCGGACGAGCCACGCGCCGCCCGTTCACGTAGCGCGCCAGAGCCACAGGAATCGCTGGCCGAGTGGTTGGGACCACTGAATAGTTTGAAATGGCCAATTATCGCCACGGTCGTGGGTATTATCCTTTTCTGCTTTTTGCATAATTTCCGGCCAATCATCTATTACCGTGCCATCCCAATGGTCCTGGTCCTTCCACTGTTCTTTGGGGCAGCCTTTGGTCCAATAGTTGGCATACTCGTCGGTGTTGGTGGAGCGCTGGTCGCCGATTTTATGTATCGTGGTAATGACAGCCTGGTCAACGCACTCACCCATACCGCAAGCTTCGCACCACTGCATAACTGGTGGTTCCCACTAGCCTTTTATGGCTTTGCCGGACTGCTCACAGGACTCTCTATGCTGCGTCCAAGAAAGTTTCCAAGTATTGGCTCATCGATTCGTGCCAGCCTGCTAGCAGTGATTGCCATGGCCGCCGCACTCGGCTATATCCTGTACAGTGCTAAAGCGCTGCGACTCTTTCCCGAACTCGGCATAATTATTCTGGCCAACATCATCGTCAGCCTGATCATCCTGCTCATCTACAGCATCATGGGACGCCTGATCGATCCAGCCTAAACGCACCCGACATGGTTGGTAGTAATGAATGCCAACCATGTCAACAAAGCGTCCACCCCCAGCGAGCCGCTCCCCAGGCGTAACGGCAGGGCTTGTCCCTGCGACCTGTACCACGTACGACCAGGAACAAGTCCGAGGGTGAACACACTTCGCTGCGCCGCCTCAACACGACCACGTGCCTAAGAGACATTTATTACGTAAAACGGTAGAAGAGGAATGCCTCCGACTCCAATCGAGTGGTGTCATGTACGTCGGATGGCGCCATAAGCGGGCCGAGCGTACGTGGAGTGGGCGCCACACGCAAGGCCGCACTGCTGGGTTTTCGTGGGCCAACGTGTATGAACGACGCGCAGTGCTGTGGCGCCTACACAAATCGTGGTTGGGGGTACCGGGCGGAACAGGGACATACGATATGTTAGATCTGGTCCCATCCCGATCCAAACCAGATCGCGAACCATGCTTCGTGTGTTTACACGTTGCTGAGCAAACATGCTTGAAGAAACATGATTGGTGTAGGCGCCACAGGCATATATGCTTTTCTACATGTTTCGCCTTCGAAAAAAGCTATATGTCGGCCTTGCGTGTGGCGCCCACTCCACGTACGCTCCGCTGGCTTCTCACGTCTTCCACTCGATGCACAATGCGTTGCTTTTTCCACCGTTGTCGAAGCTACGGTTGGTTGTTTTTATTGGTGGATCTTGCGCGCTGGTGGGCTACGGCTTGCTGCCAGGCGGGCATGGATCGCGGCTCGGCTGGAGTTTGCGCCACGCTATCTGCTTTTTTACCGGTGGCTGGCTTACGAGCAACGGCTGGCTTCTTCTCCGCTGCTGGTTTAGTACGCACGGCTTTCGGCTTTGATGCGGCGGTCGCTGCTCCCTCCTGTGTCTTTGGCTTTTTGACGGCGGGTTTCTTAGCGGTCGTAGTCTTTGGAGTGGTGGCCTTTTTACGTGGCACGGCAGCCTTGGGTGCATCCTTTTCGGTCGTCCGGGCACGTGAGACTTTTGGCCTGGCGGTTGAAGATGCGGCGGCGCTGGCAGTCCTGGGTTTGGTCGGACGAGTTGGAGCGGCCTTTGCAGTACTCGCACTGGTGCGACTACGCGCTGGTCGGACGGCCTTTTCGCCTATGGCGGGCTTTTTTGTCGTTGTTGCACGGCGCTTGCGTGGAGCGGGCAAATCGACCTCAGCCACGGTTGCCTCGCTGTGCATTGAGATCGTGTCCTCATAGAAGATATTCTCATCCTGCTTCCCAGCTTTGCCAGGAGCATGCAGGACCAGACGTGGACCACGCTGCTGCACCAGCGCGGCCGTTGGCCACTCGGCACCAGAGACACCCGTTGTTTGGACAGGATCGATGGCAGCCACAAACGTCGCCACATCGGGATAACGATCCTGATACTCTTTATCTAATGCTCGCAATAGAGCTTGCTCTATATGGAGA
This sequence comes from Dictyobacter alpinus, assembly GCF_003967575.1. Lineage (NCBI taxonomy): Bacteria > Bacillati > Chloroflexota > Ktedonobacteria > Ktedonobacterales > Dictyobacteraceae > Dictyobacter > Dictyobacter alpinus. Next base: position 4,528,048 of record NZ_BIFT01000001.1, on the reverse strand, counting down.
GGAAGATCGGGCCGCAGTTGCGTAGGAGGAACCGGTGGCTCATGGAGATGCTGTTGCTGTAAGGACTTTACATCGTCTCCCTCAAAGGGACGCCGGCCCGTTAGCATCTCATAGGCCATACATGCCAGCGCATATTGATCGCTCTCACGGCGCACCTTACCATGAAACTGCTCCGGCGCCATATAGGAGGGAGTGCCACCAATATTTTTGCCCTGCGCACTCGTCGATTTCAGGACGCGCGCAATATCAAAATCCGAGATCAACGCCTGATCCTCGGCATTAAATAAAATATTCTCTGGCTTCAAATCACAATGCACAATATTATGATCATGGGCAAACTGTAATCCCTCACCAATCTGACGGATCAGAAAAAGAACTTCATTGATTGGTAGAGGACGGTTACGCTTATGCTGCAAGTAATCACGCAACGAGCCATGTGGTGCAAACTCCTTCACGATATAAGGAGCATTCTCGTACGAACCAAAATCGATCACAGCGAGAATATGGGGATGTTGAAGTTGCTCCAGAATGTGGGCCTCTTGATATAAAATATCATGTTTCGCCTCAGGATCAACAAAGGTTCGATGTAAAATCTTAATCGCGACAATGCGCTGCGACAATGTGGTATGGGATGCCTTATAGACATAGGCATAAGCGCCTTGCGCGATCTCACTTACAATGCGGTAATTACCAATCTCTTGTCCTATCTGGAACACCATAAAAACTCCTCGCTACGTTTCTTGCTAAAAAATTCCTCCACATGCCTTAAGCGCTATGAATAGACGCAACTATTATATCACGCCTCGCGCCTGCTGCGCGCGCTTTCCTGAGTGTGTTGCTGCGGCCGCCGCAGCAACACACTACACATGATGACTATTAAATCCGCTTTATTTTAAAAGCGAGTGCGCTGGCGTGGTATCGCGTAGAAACACGATGAGATCAAACCACTGTTTGACTGGACCGGCAGTAGACAAATCTTCTCTACCAAGACCGTATTTCTGATACACGTGATTCCCATTAAACCAGTTGCTAACTGGCCCTGCAGGGGTGGTACGCAGGTCCAGGCTATACAGCGGCTTATTGGCACTGGCGAATACTTCTCTGATTATTGGTTGTTGGCGCTTGTGAACAGGCAGCCAGCATAATGGTAAGACTGAAGAGAAAAGGGAAAAAGTGACAAAGGCTGCGCTTATATGTGATCATTGCTCCTCCTAAGCTTTAAACAACATATAACATTTTCCATAGTTTTATGTGCTAAAAAGAAAAAACGGCAGTCCAGGTGATAAGCAAGCACACCATCGCCTAATACAAGAGACTTCCTTATCATAATATAGCTATTTGTAATTATGTATATAACATAAAGCTATAAACAAGTCAAGATGATGATCAGATGGAAGAGCACAAAAACGCAGGAGAAGTATTTTACGAGGAAAGAAAGCAGCAAATTGACAAGGTGCTGAAACTTTGTTACAGTGGGGATCCAAAACGCAGTTTGTGTGTATCAGGGACCCATGCCTGAAGGCGGGGGCTTGCTTCGGTAAATGGATAGCGAGAAATTAGATGCCAACACAACTTCCTTCGATTGTTGATGTAGCCAAAAAGGCTGGTGTCTCGGTTGCGACGGCCAGCCGGGTGATGAGTAGCTCTACCTATCCAGTCAGTGGAACAGCACGTGAGAAAGTGCTCAGCGCAGCCAGGGAGCTAAAATATGTCCCTAATTCATTGGCACGTAGCCTGAAGATCCAGAGAAGCAAATTGATAGCGGTCCTGGTCGGAGATAATGCCGATCCTTATTTTGCCCAGGTCGCGCGCGGAGTTGAAGAAGTGGCCAATGCACACGGCTACCTGACCATCATGTGCAATACCGGACGTGATCCTATGCGCGAACTTAGCTATCTCCAGACACTGCAGGACTATCGGGCCGATGGAATCATTTTTAGCAGTAGTGGTCTCAGTGAGATTGACTATCCAGAGCAGGTCCAGATCGATGAGCTGGTAGAGAAGATCCAGGAACGTGGGGCCGCGATTGTCACGCTTTCGCCTCATAGCATCAAAGCTCCTTCGATCCAGAGCGATAACATTGGCGGAGCCTACGAACTCACAGCTTACTTAATCTCGCTAGGTCATCGGAGAATCGCCTTCGTGACCGGTCCTGATAAAGTCGCAGTCTCTGAACAGCGCCAGCAAGGTTATACCCGTGCCCTGACCGAGGCGGGCATCCCACTCTCACCCGAACTGATAATCCCCGGAAACTTCACCCAGGCAGGTGGCGAAAGTGCCGCATCAATACTTGTCCAGCTACCGACTGAGCAGCGTCCCAGCGCCGTCTTTGCCTGTAACGACGAGACCGCCTTTGGCCTGATGAACGGCCTGCGCCAGCATGGCTGGCGGCTTCCCGAGGATATCTCGATCTGTGGCTTTGGCGATATCCCGATGGCACGCATGGTCACGCCATCCCTCACAACCGTCAGCATTTCGTTGCGCCAGTTAGGTCAGGCCGGAGCCCAGAAGGTGCTCTCGCTCCTCCAAAACAAGCAGCAGGAACCAGAGCCAACCACCGAAATCCTACCGGCCATGCTCATCAAACGTAATTCCACCATCCCGTATAGCTCTCATGCAAATTAAAAACGTAGTAGTATAAAGAGAGCTATTTTCAAAGCAACCACACATAGATCGGGCTATCTAGATGGTTGCTTTATAGGAAAGGAGTTTTTACAGTAATGCTAGAAGTATACTTCGTGTATGGTTTGATTCCGCTGTTTTTTATTATTCTAGGTATAATCATCTATTCTATGTTAAAGCAAGACAATCAGCCAGCACACCCAACAAAAAAGATTGATGAACAGTCGAAAAAGTCTACTGATAAGATCAACACTGTTCCAGCTGGAACACTGGCTGAACAGGAATAAGTCTTTACCAGAAAAGAACCATGCCTATGTATTAAGATCGCGTGTGGTGCGATCTGGTTCAATTTCCTCTTTGTTGGTTGGAGCTATAGCAACCGCCCCATTGTCATCGGTCAGGGTGAACTGGTCGCGATGCGTATGCCGCCACTCGATCCAGAACGCAATGAGCAGGGCCTGCAGAACACCAGCAATAGGGGAGGCCAGGAGAGCACCCCAGATACCAAAAAGTTCTGAGCCCGCGATCAAAGCCGCAATCGAGACGATCGGATGCAGTCCTACGGCCTCACCAACGATGCGGGGGCCAATGATATCACCTTCCAGTACGTGAACGACAATAAAGTAGATCAGCACAAAAAGAGCAATCAACCAGCCTTGTGTCAGGGCAATCAGGGTACAGATAGCTCCAGAGACCAGGGTTCCCAGGATAGGAATGAATTCCAGGATAAAGGCCAGCACGCCCAACAGGAGCGCATAGGGAACGTGAAAGAGCGCCATGCCAATCCCAACCAGGAGTCCTACCATGACCGCCAGGAGCAACTGACCACGGATATAGCCTCCAACTATTTTCTGCAGTGTATCCACTAAAAAGTTAGCACGCCACTGCTCGGGTAGATTCGAGCGCACCCAGCCTTCAATTCTGGCGCCATCGATCAAGAAGTAAATTGTAAATACCGCCACCACTACCATATCCAACAGGAAATCCAGCACACCGGTAATCAAGGGCAAGGCACTTCCGACTGCCCCCTCCGCACGTGTCACGACCTGCTGTCTCACCTGCACAATCTGGTCCGGTGTAATACCCAGCGAAATCAAGGTCTGTTCCAATGGCGACCTGTTACCATTCTTTGGCGATAACAAGAAATCAAAAAAACGTGAGAGCGAACTAAACTGGTGCAGGGCCGTGATCGCCACAAAATAGAAGATACCACCCAGGATAGCCAGGGATAACAGGCACATCGCGACAATCGCAAAAGGACGAGGAATATATTTTTCCAGCCAGCGTACACCCGGTGCCAGGGCGTAAGCGAGTAGAGCCGCAATCACAATCAACAAAAGCGCCCGTATAATATGTGCGGCGCCCCAGAATACGACCGCCACAACACCTACCCATGCCAGAATCGCCAGCGCGATATCACGTCTGCGCCTCCACTTTAAATCGGTCACCTCGTCACGCGGCAACCTTGGGATGCGACCAATAATAGCCATAAACATTGAGCCTTTCAGATAAACGCTTTACAGATAAAAGAAAATACTATCCCCTATTTAGACGTTGCAGATAGACAAAACGCATAATAAATTCTCTATCCTTTTATTAGAGCCAGCCCTTTTGTTCAGCAATATGTGCGGCTTCAATGCGATTACGAGCCCCCAATTTCTGGATAGCGACGGAGAGATAATTGCGTACGGTACCTTCAGAGAGCGCAAGGGTATTGGCAATAGTAGCGATAGTACTGCCTTTGGTGGCTGCAGCCAGGACGGCTCGCTCGCGCTCTGTCAGTGGATTGTTGCCCTCGCTTAAGGCGCTCAAGGCCAGGGTTGGATCAACGACACGCTCACCATCCATAATACGGCGAATCGCGTTGGCCAGTCGCTCGGCTGGAGCATCTTTGAGCAGGAAGCCAACGACTCCGTTCTCCATTGCCTGACGCAGATAACCGGGGCGCCCAAAAGTAGTGAGAATGAGGATACGACAGGCTGGCAGTTCGGTATGCAGCAGACCCGCCACCGTAATACCATCACTCCCAGGCATCTCAATATCCAATAAGGCAATGTCTGGTCTGGCCGCACGTGCCATGACCAGGACTTCGTCGCCACGGCTCACCTCCGCCACAATTTCGATATCACCTTCAAGGGTCAATAGAGCGGCCAGCGCGCCCCGTACCATCGCCTGATCTTCCGCTATCAATACACGAATCATTCTGAAGGGCTCCTTTCTGCAGAACTGATAGCAAGCGCGCTCGCAGGACGTAACTTGTGGCTATAGGGTAGGGTGATCGTCAGACGAAACAGACCATTAGCCAATAACCCAGACTCACAGGTGCCGGACAGAGCCTCAACGCGCTCAGCGAGTCCACGCAACCCATTACCTCTAGTGGACTGCATCTCCGAGCGGGGAACAACGCCATCATTACTGATGGTGAGCGTCACCGTGTCATTTGCGCGGTGAAGGGCAATCGTACAGTGGTGCGCGCGGCTATGGCGAATAATATTGGTGACCCCCTCACGTACCGCCCAGGCCAGCACACTTTCGATGGTCGTAGGAAACAATATATGGAGTTCAGCATCCAATGGCGGCTGATAGTCGATGCCCGCTGCAAGCAGAAGTTCACTGGCACCATGTAACTCATTTTCCAGAGTAGGCTGGCGATAGTTCGCTACCGCCTCACGCACCTCTTGTAGAGTCGCACGCGCAACCTGCTCGATATCAGCAATCTCACTGATCGCTCGTGCAGGCACCTTATCAACCAGGCGTCTGGCCAGCTCACTTTTCAGCGCAATCAAGGACAAGCTATGTCCGAGTACATCGTGCAGATCGCGGGCGATACGCAGGCGCTCATTCACCACAGCCAGGCGCGCGATCTCTTCACGGGCAATGCGTAGTTCCCGGCTCATTTTGATGGCGCGGATCACGATCATCACGATAAAACAAACGGCCAGTATAAATACAGTCGCCTGCAACAACTCCAACCAGCTAATAGTCACAAAGCGACTGAGCAAAATAATCGAGATCGCCAGCGCAATTGCGCTCCAGATAGCCGGCTTTGTACGCAGACTACCACCGATATAGCTACTGGTAAAAATGAACGGCGACAACCATTTATCAGCCGGACCGGATAGGGCCAGCACAAAGCCAAGTACCACCATACCCACTATCTTCAGCCAGATAGCTCGCTCACCCTCCTCCCGTGGCGCGATCCCAGCCATTATGCACCCTGCTATTTGCCAGGTAGCCCATAGATAGAGAGCAATAAAAAGAGCGGCCACGACAAGTATGATGATAAGCCGAAAAGGAGTTGTCCTATCTGCCTGTAACGTATCCACAATGGGTGGAATGATAAATGGTAACCAGATCACCCATACCAGCCAGATTAAGTAGCGTGATATGGGTGAAGAGGAGATCATGCTCGGGCTCTCTACATCTTTTGTATCCATCTGCTTCCTCTTGCATGATTTTTTGTGCCTGAATGGTTGGAATATGGCTTGCTTACGCTCCTACAGTGACCGACTGGACAGGCTTTACATTGGCAGCAACGGCTCTGGCCGTGGCGATCAAGGTGATCGCAATGGCCAGATACCAGACTTCCTGCACACTCAGTACGATATCGATACTGTTTTGCATGGGTGTAAAGGTACCGATAAAGCCAAGGATGACCAGCGCGACACCCAGGACAAAGGCGATGTAGCTAAAGACACGGTGCACCAGGCGTGTACGGTAGAGAACAATACCAATCGCAATCAGATTCGCTGGTGCGGGCGCAATAACATAAGCGTGCTGGATGGCTTTGATCAGGTTCAGGCTGACTCCCAACGTCGCCATATCGCCACTGACACCACCAGCAATCGCACTGAGGTAGAATGAGACCTCGACAAAACTGATACCCACAATGACTGTAGCGGCAAAGGCGGTTACCAGACCGGCCAACGTACGCGTAGCACCAGCCAACTGCAGCAGACCCAGCATAAAAATGACCTCTAGTAAAGATCCAATCCCCTGTAACCATGCCCCAGCTTCAATCAACACCTGATGTTCTTTCCCCCAGACAACAATCTGAGCGATGCTTGCACCGGCGGGCGGGGCTGGATTAATAGAGAAAGAGGCCATTAAAGCTACAACTCCCAGGATACCACAGATAGCGACCATAATGCGATATAAACGTGATGACATTTCTTTTTTCTCCTTTAAAAGTAGATAAAACGAAAATTTCATTGTTGGAAGTACGGCTCTTGTTGTGTGCCTGCACGTTCTTCGTTGTTTCTAGTGTAGTCCGAAGCAGAGCCGTTTTGTAGTGAAGGGCATCATAAACCTGGCATGACAAATGTCATATATTTGCAGCAGCATGCACACCATGGGAGTTACCACCTTGCGAGCCAGCAGAAATTCAAGCCATTGTAAATATGGGCTATACTAGCAGGAGTATGATAAATCACTTCTTTACATTGAAAGGCTAAAAATATGTATATTGATCTGCGTAGTGATACAGTAACCCATCCAACTCCTGCTATGCGTAAGGCGATGTATGAGGCCGAAGTTGGCGATGATGTGTATGGGGAGGATCCTACGATTAATCGTTTGCAGGAACTGGCCGCTAAGCTGACGGGTAAGGAGGCAGCTCTGTTCGTGCCAACCGGGACGATGGGGAATGCTATTGCGCAGTTGACGCATGCGGGCCGTGGGCAGGCGGTGATCGTTGGGGATCAATCGCATATTTATCATTATGAGGCCGGTGGTGCCTCCACGCTTGGTGGCTCACCAATGTATGTCGTGCCGACACATCCAGACGGCATGTTGGATATGGATGCCTTACGGGGCGCCATCGCCGATGAGAGCGATGAGCATACGGCTGCCACGGCATTGATCTGTCTGGAAAATAGCCATAATCGCTGCGGAGGAACCGTATTAAGCCAGGAGCAGGTCGCAGCGATCGCGACGCTGGCCCATACCAATGGCATAGCGGTCCACATGGATGGAGCACGCATCTTTAATGCCGCCACCGCCCTGGGGATTCCTGTGCGCGACCTGGTACGCGATGTCGACTCGGTCATGTTCTGCTTATCAAAAGGCCTGAGCGCCCCTGTAGGCTCAATGCTGGTCGGCTCCCGCGAGTTTATACGCCGCGCACGCCGGACCCGTAAATTGCTCGGTGGTGGCATGCGTCAGGCTGGAGTCCTGGCTGCCGCCGGCATCGTCGCCCTTGAAGAAATGGTTGAGCGCCTCGCCGAAGATCACGAGAACTGTGAACGCCTCGCCTATGGACTGGCCGACCTGCCCATGGTCTCAATCCAGACCGATCAGGTCGTCACCAACATCCTGCTCTTCTCACTCCACAACGCCGATGGACAGGAATATAACACCAATCAGATCGCCCTCTTCCTCAATAAGGCCCGCGAACATGGAGTTCTATTAGGACCCATGGGCGAAAAAAATATCCGTGCCGTCACCCATCACGGCATTGAAGCAGAACATATCGATCAAGCTCTCGCTGGTATCCAGGCAGCCCTACAAGAAATAGCACACCTGGAGTAACCAGCTTTTAAATATGCTGCGCAACCAGCTTTTGCTATACTGCGCAAACCAGCTTTTGCTATGCTGCGCAAACCAGCTTTTGCTATGCTGCGCAAACCAGCTTTTGCTATGCTGCGCAAACCAGCTTTTGCTATGCTGCGCAAACCAGCTTTTGCTATGCTGCGCAAACCAGCTTTTGCTATGCTGCGCAAACCAGCTTTTGCTATGCTGCGCAAACCAGCAAATATGTTACAAAATCGTGCGCATTGCGCACGATTTTGTAACATATTTAAAAAAAGCATGGGCACTTTAGTGCCCGCGTGTGGCAGGGCTATACGCTCCCCAATAAGGGCAAAAATCCAGCACAGCGCTAAAAACTCTAATGAGAAAGCGCATTCGTAGCAAAAAACGCCAGGACAAGAATACCACTCACAACAAGCGCAAATACAATACGCAAGAGCACCCGCGATGCCCTCGGACCAATACGTTTTGAGATAGGGGGCCGCCCATTCATGCCCATTTTTTATCCTCCATCGCCTTTGGTAGCCTACTGCTAAAGATAGGGCGCATTACAAAAAATATGCCTTACTGTTCCTATCATATTATTCTTTTCCACTACCTAAGACGAGGGGGATATTGAATCCTAACAGTTACTGTTTTCTATGATCTTTTCTTCCTACACTCATCGCAATCACACATCGCACGCAATTTTTCGTACGTATAAATGCCCGTCTTATGACCATCTTCCCAGACCGGGGTTAGTCCATAGCGGCCAACCGGCTCGATATTAATCAACGTTGTCTCTTCACGACTCAGGCTCTTCTTGCTGGCCAGTACACCTGGAACGCCACCTTCACCAGCACACCAGGCACAGGGACAGGCCCAGCGCAAGCGCTCCCAATCGTGTTTACTCTCGTGCTCGTCAGTCCACGATAAGTAGAGTACCCGGTTCTCCTCATCGAGAAAAAATGAAGTCGGCGAAACATTGCTATATTGTGACATAGAGGCTCCTCTTAAACCATTTCTATTCGTGGTGTAATAATTTTTTTTGATGCAATGCTATTATAGTGCTTTCACGCTACATAGGTCTATAAAAGAAAACAGTGTCAACAAGCTTATATCATCCCGAGGACCCAGACACAGCACACAAAAACCCCTTGTATACAAAATAACATGAAATATACTACGGTCTATCGGTAATATCTTCGTTACTCTCTCAGCGTAGCGACGTTTTAGCAAATAGAAACCATTGGGGGAAAGTGATGAAGATGACGGATATTATCTTAATTATTAGCGTGACTGTTACCTGCATGCTAGTGCTCTGGATAGCATTAACAGCAACACGGCAACAAAAGCAAGGTATTGAAAAACTCTATAGTCAGTTACAGGGCTGGATAAAAGCTCAAGAGGTGCGTAGGAAACGTTGGGAGGAGCAACAAGAGAAAGATCGGGCTATGATGGAGGCTCGGTTGATGGCGCATATTGAACATCTACAACTTGAAGAGCGCCGCCGCAAGCTCCAGGAGACGGATCGGGCAATCTATGAGCTTTCACATCTACCACGCATCGAAGATACACCACTACCAACAAAAATTCACATTGCCGATCCTGTGAATGCGATGCCACAAATGCCCCGCAGTTTCCACGGAGCGAATCTAGCGGGCTTTGATCTCTCATATCGCTACTTACGCTATGCGGATCTGCGTAACGCCAATCTGGCCCAGGCCAATCTCTTTATGGCCGATCTCACAGGAGCCTGCTTACGCGGCGCCAAGCTGAACCGGGCCGACCTATCAGCCGCGAACTTTATGCATGCCGACCTGACCGATGCAGATCTTAGCGAAACCAATACCCTGGTCACCGACTTTTACGATGCTATTCTGGTTGGAGCCAACCTGCGCAATACACGCAACCTGACCAATGAACAGATCCGGGGAGCCATCGTTGACCGCACAACCGAGCTAGACAAAAAAATTGATATCACGCTTCCCCGCATTCCACGGATCGCCCTCCATTAAAATTAGCGGTGGAGATCTACATACTATACGCGCATTATAAATGCATCCTTTGAATCAGGAGAGGATGCTAGCGTGCTATGCTATACTACAAAAAGCGCTGTAGCCATACATTCTATTTCTATTGAAGGAACAAAATATATGTCACAAGAACATCCTCTTCCACTGGCAGGAAAGGCTGCTTTGATCACGGGCAGCAGTCAAGGTATTGGCCGGGCTATTGCTTATCGCCTGGCCCAATCAGGAGCAGATATCGTGATCAACTATCGCAGTAATGCCGCCGCGGCTGAAGAGGCAAAAGCAAGTATCGAGGCGCTGGGCCGGCGCTGTATCGCGGTCCAGGCAGATGTCAGCAAGGAAGAAGACGTCACCCGACTCTTCGCGGAAGCGACAAAAGCTTTTGGTCCGGTGGCAATCCTGGTGAATAACGCTGGTACGACCCGCGACAAATTGATTATTCAGATGTCGCTGGCCGATTTTGAACACGTGATGGATACCAATCTACGAGCAGCCTTTCTCTGCACAAAAGCCGCGCTACGCGGGATGATGAAGGCCCGCTGGGGACGCATAGTCAATATCGCCTCAGTTGCCGGCCTGATGGGTCCTGCTGGCCAGGCCAACTATGGCGCATCGAAGGCCGCAATTATTTCTTTGACATTGAGCACGGCCCGCGAAATGGCGAGCCGCAATATTACCTCCAACGCACTGGCCCCCGGCTTCATTCCAACTGAACTCACATCAGTCGTCAATGAACAACAACGCCAATATATGCTGGATAATACGCCACTTAACCGCTTTGGTACTACCGAAGAAGTTGCTGCCGCCGCCGCATTCTTATGCTCACCGGAAGCAGGCTATATCACAGGTCAGGTTCTCGCAGTGGACGGTGGAATGTCAATACATATGTAGTTTGCATGCCAGCACGCCGAATTATAAGAAACAAAGTTAGTGAAACAAGTTGGCGTTGAAAACCATCTAACTTTTTAACAAGAATTTGTTAAGGAGGGCTTATTATATTATGGGTCTTATTGAAACTGATGAAACGAATCTTTATACTTTTGAGCCATTTGCGGCTCATGAATTTTATACAGAGGTAAACCGGGCGCTGGTCAAGCAGACGCTGGCCCATCTGAAACCAGCGGCGGACAACGCCACGCTCACTATTGTAGATATGGCCTGCGGAACCGGTGCGGTAACACGTCTTATCGCCGAAGAACTGGTCCGACAGGGTCGTACTGACAATATTAAACTGGTTGGTGTGGATCCTTCGGCCGAAGCTTTGCGCCGTGCCGAAAAGGGAATGGAAGAGTCAGGCCTGCCTATTACTGCGACCTTCCTGCAAGGTGAGGCTGAAGATCTGCCAAAGATCGTACAGAATGTTGATGCTGCCTTCTTCTGTAACGCCATCCACCTGGTACCAGACAAACTGGCCGCCTTCCAGCAGGTCTCCTCTATCCTGGCACCCGGAGGTATTTTCGGCTGTAATAGTGCCTTCTATGAAGGAACGTATGTTCCTGGTACCGAGCGCTTCTATCGCTTATGGACACGACGAGCAGTTGGCTGGCTGAAAAAAGAGCATCCGGAGGCCCATCTGTCCCGCGAGGCTAAGGCGATGGCGATGCAGTGGCTCACCAAGGATCAGTATATTCAGGATTTGCAGCAGAGCGGCTTTGAGAAGGTTGAGACGCAGCAGACTGATGCGATCATTTCGCTGGACGGCTGGCGCGATCTGGGTCAGTACTGGCTCTTTATTGAGGGTGCTTTGCCGGGGATTCCGCTGGCGCTTGGTGCTCAGGCGTTGGATGTGGCTGTTTATCAGGCTGGTGAGGAGATGGGGCTTAAAGAGGTGCCGCGCACGTGGCTGCAGATGGTGGCTATTAAGAACTAATTCTGTTTTTTCTTTGGGCGCACTCGGGCACTAAAGTGCCCGGCATTTTAAAAAATAGGGAGTGTTGTGGAACAGGCTGCGCACCGCGCAGCCTGTTCCACAACACTCCCTATTTTTGGGGATTTGGGATGCCTGACAACACTCCCTACTTTTTGGGGATTTGGGATGCCTGACAACACTCCCTACTTTTTGGAGCAGAGTTAACTAAAGTGCATAATATTTTTGGAGCAGAGTTAACTAAAGTGCATAATATTTTTGGAGCAGGGTTAACTAAAGGACGTAATATTTTTGGATCGGGGTTAACTAAAGTGCCTAAAATAGTGGATTGACCGTGTACATAGTAGTTCATTCATTTCTGTAACGATAGTATGCGTGAAGATTGAGAATAGAGGGGAACTACAAATACTTATGAATATGTTCCAAAAAAACTGGAAGGTGCTGGCGGTTGTGGTGGGGGCAGGCGTGGCTCGTGAGTTTTTGCAGCGACGTCATCTGATTGATTTACATGGGAAGGTGGTGTTGGTGACTGGTGGTTCGCGCGGGTTGGGATTGGCGATCGCTGAGGAGTTTGCTCACGAGGGTGCTAGACTGGTTCTGTGTGCACGCGATGGACAAGAATTGGATCAGGCACGCAAACAGATCGCGAGTCTGGGGGCGGAGGTTTTTACGGTTACCTGCGATGTGTCGAATCCACAGGAAGTAGAGAGGACGATAGAGCAGGCGACGGCCCAGTTTGGGGGTATCGATGTGCTGGTCAATAATGCCGGTATTATCAGTGCCGGTCCCTGGCAGACGTTGACGCGCGAGGATTTTAAGAACTCGATGGATACGATGTTCTGGGGTACATATAATATGACGATGGCGGTCCTACCTCAGATGCGCGCACGCCAGAGCGGACGCATTGTGAATATCGCTTCGGTCGGTGGTCGCGTCAGTGTGCCGCACCTGCTGGCGTATTCCAGTGCCAAATTCGCCATCGTTGGCTTCTCTGAAGGACTGCAAGCTGAACTGGCACAGGATGGTGTACGCGTCACGACGGTTATTCCTGGTTTGATGCGCACCGGCTCACAGGTCAATACAGTTATGAAAGGTGAGAGCCATGAAACAGAATATACGCTCTTCACCTTGTTGGATACACTGCCACCATTCTCTACCAGCGCCAGGCATGCGGCCAAAAAGATCGTGCAAGCGACCCGCAAAGGCAGCCGAGAAATCATTATTACTCTGCCCGCCCAGATCCTGGCTCGCCTTAATGGAGCTTTTCCCGAGCTCGTCTCCGGCATTATGAGCATCTCTACACGCTTCCTTCCCAAAGGAGACGGGAAAGGCAATACAGCCTATACCGGTCGCGAAAGCGAAAACATCATCACTCGGTCTTTTCTCACAGGATTGGGTCAACAAGCCTCACGCGACTACAACGAAAATCCCAATGACTAGTAGTCTTGTAGTGTGAGGTGGCAGGAAATTGTCGGCTGAGCCGACAATTTCCTGCCACCTCACACTACAATTTTTTGCTTTTACCCTTGCAAATCCCTGCTCTAAGCATCAATGGCACAAGTTGACGTTATGAGCATTAGCTGATATGATGATGAATACTGGGGTGCTTTACATAGCAATTTCAGCGATAGGGTAAAAAATATGCAAGAAGCACGTACATGGCGCGAATTATTAGGAATAATTATCAAGGATAATAAAGAAAAACAACATTTAATAGAAACGTTAAAGATTACTCCTATTACACTCACCCGCTGGATCAATGGCGAATCGGATCCACGCCCACAAAATCTGCGACAATTACTGAATGCCTTACCACCAAAGTATCAAGAACTGATGCGCAAGTTAATCAAAGAGGAACAGGGATTTGGAGACTTTACCCCTCCAATCCTGGAGCCGATGATTACAACTATTCCGTCAGAATTTTATTCCCGAGTCCTGGCAGCCCATGCCTCAACCACAGAGAATCTGCGCTTCTGGTCTACCTGCAACCTTATCTTACAACAGGCCCTGGGCCATTTAGATCCGGAACGGCGCGGCATGTCTATCTGGGTGGTGCGCTGCATGCCTCCATCTGGACCCTATTATAAGGTGCGCAGTCTACGTGAGAGTGTCGGAATAGGTACACCCCCCTGGGGCAACAATCTCGAACAAAATGCCATGTTTCTCGGAGCTGAATCCCTGGCCGGCAACGTGGTCACGCTCTGTCGACCAGGCATTATCCAGAATCTAGAGATCGAGCACAATCTGATGCCAGCAACGCACGTTGAACATGAGAAAAGCGCGGCAATTTACCCTATCCTTAATGCTGGACGCGTCGGTGGGGTACTGCTGGTCTCAAGCGCAGAAATCAACTATTTTCTGCCATCTGCACGCGTCAATCTGGTTAAAGGGTATGCCGATCTGGTAGCACTGGCCTTTGAGGCAAAGGATTTCTATCCTCCAGAAGATATTGCCCTATCAGTCATGCCGCCACACGCTCAACAGAAACCCTATTTTACCAGGTTCCGGCAGATGGTCTCTGAAACTATTCTACAGGCGGCCGCCCAACAACAGGTTCTAAGTAATCTGCAGGCCGACCTGCTGGTCTGGCAAAAATTGGAAGAAGCTCTGTTAGAGCTTTCCATCAGATGAGTATGTGAATTGTATCCAAAAGCACCAATTCAGTATTCTTAGCTCTGTATTTTCCTGAAATGTTCTTGCTAGCTATTGAAAGAAGGAAAAAGCCACGAAATCGACCAGTTTCTTCGAAGAGTTCGAACAACACATTGATCCACGCTGGACCCAACGCTGTGTAGGCACAGGTACATTAGGAATTGAGGATTCTGCGCTACAAATGCAGCTGGCAGAGACGGCGGACGGTGCCTATGCGGATGCACAGATCGATGACTATGGACAGCTAGCACGCTCGCAATTCCCCTGGCGTCCACCGTTGCGGATGGAGGTACGAGCACGCTCATCGGCGCCTGCGGCCAATGCGGAGACAACGGCTCAGGACCTGAGTGTGTTGCGCGGGACGGCCGGCTTCGGTTTCTGGAATTATCCTTTCTCAGTGCGGGGCGATATCCTGATGTTACCAGAGGCGGTCTGGTTTTTCTATGCCTCGCCCCCCTCAAATATGGCCCTGGTTCCAGGTATACCCGGCTGGGGTTGGAAGGCCCAGGTTGTCCATAGCATGCGTCCCGGCGCCTTATTAGCAACCCTACCAACGGCGCTCGCGACAGGGTGGGGACGCTTAAGTCGAGATACAGCGCCAGCAGCCCGCTGGTTACAAAGATTGAGCGGCACCCGGGAAGCGCTTCTGGACGTTGATATGACCGGCTGGCATACTTATACTCTTGAATGGTATCCCAAAGTCGCCCGCTTCTGGGTCGATGGTATCCATGTCCTGACCGCGCCCAATCCACCCACACGCGCACTCGGCTTTGTCGCCTGGTTGGATAACCAGTATGCGGTCGCAACTCCACAGGGCTCACTGCGCTTCGGGGCCATCGCCACACCTGAACAATGGTTCGCCATTGATAGCATCAATATCAACACCAACTAAAAAAAGGTTCGCCCTGGCGAGAGGCGAACCTGAACTTATAGGACCAATGTACAGACACTATTCTTTGTCTGACAAAGGCAAAACTTCATCGATAAGGCCATACTCGACAGCTTCCTGAGCGCTCAAGAAAAAGTCACGCTCAGTATCCTTGCGAATGCGCTCCAGGCTCTGTCCGGTATGTTTATGGATAATACCATTGATCACATCCCGGGTGTAGAGGATCTCACGAGCATGGATATCGATGTCTGTGGCCTGTCCACCAATACCACCCTGGATCAGAGGCTGGTGCATATGAATGCGAGCATTGGGCAGTGAACGGCGGCGACCTTTGTCACCAGCCAACAAGAGGATGGTACCAAAGCTGGCCGCATAGCCAACACAGGTCGTAGCAATCGGACAAGGCAACGAACGCATCGTATCGTAAATGGCCAGTCCTGCCGAGATGACACCGCCAGGTGAACTGATATATAGATTGATCTCGCGCTCCGAGCTTTCAGAGGCCAGGAACAATAACTGGGCCACAATCAGGTTGGCCATCGTATCCTCAACCGGACCATTGACCATAATGATGCGCTCCTTGAGCAAGCGCGAATAAATGTCATAGGCACGTTCACCACGACCAGTATTCTCTAACACGGTTGGTACTAATAAACTGGACATATCTTTAAGCTCCTTTCAAGCCAATAGGTTATGCATGAATGTTTTGACGTGTAAAGTAATAGTAGACACGAGACCCATTGCCAGTCGCACGCTCATCAACCACACTCACCAGAATCCAGCCCTCGCTTCCCAGAGCATTCAATTGCTCCGCATCGGGCAATGCATCCTCTCTGGTATTGATGGTCAGCAGATGGTATTCCCATTGCACCTGCTTGACAGGAGGCTGCTCATAGATGGTAGGAATTGGTAAGGATGAACGGACTTCAGGACCAGATAACATAGGTGAACGTCCAACAGATGGTGTAAAAAACATAGAATGGTCCTTTCTCTTCTTTAGCAATCAACTAAGCTTTTTCATAGCTCACGAGTAGCGTACATGTCACATCTCGCGACACTTCTTGCTACACCTTGAATATAGCAGGCTCATAGCCTATACTGATAGGGTATATCTATGCTGTTAGCATAGGTCGAATTCTGAGCAATGCTCTAAGCATAGGTCGAGACAAAATCTTTGTGGTGGTCATATGCTTTAATATAAAGAAGTATATTTATAAGAAAATGAGGGTGAAAACTATGGCGGACCTACAAGAAACAATCGGACGTGTTGTACGCCAGGAACGGCAATACCGCAGCCTGACGATCAAAGAACTGGGAGAAAAAGCCGGACTGTCAGAAATTTATGTCGGCGAAATTGAGCGTGGCCAAAAGTATCCGTCCGCCAAAGTGCTGGAAAGTCTGGCCCAGGCACTGGGACTGGATCTAGCGGAATTACTGGAACTGATGGCAGAAGAGATCAGAAAGGATCGCGAGCCAGAATACACCCGTGTCATCGGCTTCACCATTCCTACCACACCCAACCAGCCACGCCGTACAGTGGTCAAGCGTATCGTCAATCTGCTCGACGAAGGAGAGATCGAGAGCGTCGCCAACTTCAGCGCCTTCCTGCTCTCTAAACATCTAACCCCACAATAGCAACAGGACAGAAAAAAGCGCGGCCGCAATCGAGCCGCGCTTTTTTCTGTCCTGTTGCTATTGAACTTGCAAGGTAGCTTTTTTGTTATCGACAGGATGCCCCTCTTTAGCCGCTCGGCGTTTGGCAAGCATACTGGTGACCCAACGATAAAGGAAAATGAAAAAGAAGAGATAGACAGCCCCTTCCAGATACCCTCCAAGCACGTCAGTAAACCAGTGATCACCTTCGAGGATGCGCGAATAGCCAATGACTAAGATGTCATAGACAGCATAGATTTGCAGAGGCAGCAGGAACCAGCGATAGCGCCATTCGCGAACCGGTCGCAGAAAGCTTAGGTAAAGCAGAAATCCGTAATAGGCAATATCGTGCTCAGTGTGACCAGATGGATAGGTGGGAAATGGCACAATCGCTCCAGCCACGTGGATGTGATCAGTCTTTGGATTTGGTCGGGGACGGCCAACCAGATCGTCGGCGAGCACATTGAGTCCTGCGGAACTCATCACGGTCACCACCAGGAAAACGACTGATTGCAGCCAGGTCAGCGGCGATTTGCCACGCAGTTTGAAGATCAGAGCCATAACTAACATAAAGGTCAGCCAGGTACCCAGAGCAATCTCAGACGGTAAAGGATCATTGAGAGTGCTAGGAAAGATCAATAAGGCAGTAATGAAGGCCGGCAATTGAAATCCCTGGATCGCATGTGTCATGGTCAAATCAATGGGATAGGGCTTAGGATGGCCATGGACAATGAAACAGGTGATAATAAATACAATAAGTCCAATACACCAGGCAATAAATTGGATGCGATAGCGCCGCATTGCATCCTGGCGATCTTCTCCACCGGCCGTTGTCTGGGCCGTTGGGCGCTGTATTCCTTTAGGATCAGTTGTTGAAGACATTGTTATCCTCATTTTTCTTTTTTAAGATGAATAAATCTATCTGCATAGATTACGTTTTGTTGAACTCATCTGGATACAATGTCAGCCGCAGAAGAGAATATACAGGTATTAGCTGCATATTATGTCACCAAAAAGTCATGGCCCGCCTGTTCCAGGACTACTCTGGCCCGCTCAAGTTGAGGCTCTTTGAGGAGGATATAATCGGTGTCAAAGGTCGAAATAGCAAAAATGGAGATCTGTGCCTGTGCCAACACTTCTGCCAGTGAGGCCAGAATGCCGACCAGCGAAAAGTCCAGCGTCCCCACAATCTTGATTGCTCGCCATGGCTGCTCACACCGTATGCCTTCAGGCACAGCCGACGCCGCACAGACAATCGACAACTCATCCCCGGTAGCCGTAATCGAAAAGAAGCCATGCCGCTGTACAGCCCAGCCAGGAAGCGGCTCATCCGCTGCCAGCCGACAGACCGCCAGCGTTAATGGCACAATAGCCAGCTTCATCATACCCTCTTCTCTCTATATAGAATCTAGCAACATTTCTTCCACGTAATAACCATATATTTACCTATTATAAATACGAGGATAGAACATGGCAGCAATTCATGCAACCATTACAGGACAAGCGCTAGATGTTGGTGGAGAAGTATTTATCTACATCTGTTTTTTCATATTCCTTTTCATTGCAATGTATACATATATAAAAGAACCCAAACCATTCCTTAGAGGAACGCTTGGGATCATCTCCATCCTGATAATCACCATACTTTACTTTGTCGGGATCATTTTTTTCCCCGGCAGCCGCTATATACCGACTTTTATGCATAGTAGCCCTCCATCGGCTGCAGTCTTTACCATCGGGTATCTGACCTTAGTGCGTAGACCTTATCGCGTTGTTACGATCATCATGGCGGTGCTGCTGGTCTTGCTTGTAGTTTCATACATAAGTGCGGTACTTTTCGATTGAGCGCATCTCTGCACGAGGCACCATACTTAATCATCAGGGGGGTACGTATTTTTGCATTCGCCTCTTGCGGGTACAACGGGAGCATATGCTGAGAAGAGGCAAGAAGGCAGAAGCAGTTACTAGCTCGAAATGGCTATTTCCTAGCCTTCTTAGTGGTGGGCGTTACTCTTGTCTGGACAAACCAACATAGGAACAGGGGAAAGGAACCACGACGAGAAGGGGGCACCATGCCTACCCGCAAGCGGAAACGCCGCGAACGCACCCACAACTGGCAAGACATTCAGCAAGCAACCCTCTGGCCTGAACAGGAGGTCTACGAGCGTCTGCGCCCATTGTCCTGTTCGGGGAAACAGCAGCCGAGCGTGCCAAAGAAACTGGGATAGCGGCAGGCGTGGCAAAATTATATAGAATCGCACTTATACGTTACTTGGAATACCCCTTTGTGGTAGAATAGAGCTAGAACCCTTGTACTACCCTGATCTCATTTTAACTGTACTGGTATGCGTCTCATGCGCGTAGAATCAGCCTACCAGGCCTACAAGGAGGAAATCATGGCAGAAAACAAAACCACTCCCAACGACCAGGATGTTGAACAATTTCTGAACAGCATCTCTGATGAGCAGAAGCGGAAAGATAGCTTCACACTCTTGGAACTCATAAAGCAGGTCACTGGAATGGAACCCAGGATGTGGGGCAGCAGTATCGTTGGATTCGGCAGCTATCATTACAAGTATGAAAGTGGACGCGAGGGTGATACGATCCTCGCTGGCTTCTCGCCTCGCAAGCAAAATTTGACGCTTTACAACATGGGCAGCGTTGAACCGTCTCACGACCTGCTCAAGCAATTGGGCAAACACACCAGAGGCGGGGGGTGTCTTTACATTAAGCGTCTTGACGATGTTGATCTGCCCACGCTGAAACGTCTGATCGAAGAGTCAGTCGAACATGTCAAACAGAAGGCGAAGACCCAATAATGCCATCTCCTGATCTGTACCTGTTTTCCTCTGCTTTGAGGTGATCATCAGTAACGATAAGCATGATGATTCCTTTCTCGTAAGGAGCACTCACGAATGAGTGTTCTGCCAGAAAAGTATACCAATCATGACTGCTGTGCTAGCCTGTTCAGAGGGCTTGTTTTCCCGCAAGAGGCAAGTGCAAAAATACGTCCCCCCTGATGATTAAGTATGCGGAGCACGATATACCACCAGGCATACCGCTCCCCTTGCAGTTGGCCAACTGCAAGGGGAGCGGTATGCCTGGGTTTACTGATGTTATAGGCGGGGATCAACGGGCTCGCTTTCGAGGGCGAGGACGCCGAAGACGCATTCGTGGACACGGCGCAGTGGCTCATGGTGTGCAAAGCGTTCCAGGGCTTCGATACCGAGGGCGAACTCGCGCATGGCAAGCGAGCGTTTAGCACTCAGACCACGTTTGCGCAGGCGGGCCAGATTCTCAGGCACATCATATTCCAGTCCGTAGATGATGCGCAAATACTCTGATCCACGGCATTTAATGGCCGGCTGTAAGGTTCCACGCCTGCCGGTGGCGATGAAGTCAAAGGGCTTGACAACCATGCCTTCACCACCATGGGCCGTGACCTGCTTCCACCAACCAATTCCCTGCTCGACGCTGGCGGGATCATTGACATCCACAATCAAATAGGGGGTGGCCAGCAGGATCTTTTCGTCGGCGCGACAGATCTCGGCCAGGGTCTGCATATGCCAGACATGATCTTTATCGATGTAGAGCTTGCCTTCAGTAGCCAGCAGGTGGAATGGCGCTATCTTTAGATCGTCGATACTATTGACGGGCCAGCAATACTGGCGATATGCGTCCACATAACGTCGGGCCAGTCCCTGCCGCTGCCGATAGCTCTCCAAGACCGCATCAATATTTTCGCTGCCATCACTACGCGCCTGTTCAAGGGCCTGCAAAGCTTGGTCCAGGCCCGTACGCGAGGCCGCGCCAACGGCGGCATATTGCTTGAGGACCAGGGATTGCGCTTTAACGGACCATGGCAAGAGCTCGCAGTCCAGACAGACCCAGTCTGTCTCGAAGCGTTCCCAGAAATTGGTGGCGGTCAGGGCTTGCTGCACACGCTGTAGGAGGGTGGCTTCCAGTTGCTGATCATCAAAGAAGCGGCGACCGGTACGCGTGTAACAGATACCGATACCTTCATTGATCACGCCAAATCTGTTCCGGGCCGCCTGCTCATCACGACACACGATAACGATGGCACGTGACCCCATATGTTTTTCTTCGCAGACGACGCGCTCGACTCCTTCATGGCGATAATAGGCAAACGCCTCCTCGGGATATTCAAGCAGGCCCGGTTCCTGCGTGGTTTCGCTCGGCGACATCGTGGGCGGCAGATAGATCAGCCATTTGGGATTGGCGGCAAAGCGGCTCATAACTTCCAGAGCAGCAATGGCATTTTCTTCACGGATCGTGACTTTGTGCTGCAGACGTGTCTGCACCAGACGCTTCCCAATCACATCCTCAACATCCAGCACCTCATCATTAGCCTGCTGGGCCGAAAGGACATCCGGCGTCTCGACAGGATGTAATGAGCGCACAGGCTCACAATAGACCTGCCGGGCCTCTACCTCTACCAGTTGCTGTTCAGGATAACGCAAGGCGGTCAATTTTCCACCGAAAACGCAGCCTGTATCGATATTGATCGTATGATTGAGCCATGCAGGTGCGGGGACAGGCGTGTGACCATAGACAACCATGGCGCTCCCGCGATAATCGGCGGCCCAGTTATAGCGAATGGGCAAACCAAACTCATCGGTCTCACCGGTAGTCTCGCCATACAACGCAAACTCGCGTACAGCGCGTGAGCCACGTCCCTGCATGCCGGCTTGCAAGCCAGCATGGGCCACCACCAACTTACCAGCATCCAACACATAATGACTGGTCAGGCCATCAATAAAATCGACCACGCGCTGTTTGAAGTCCGGCGGTTCCTGCTCCAATTGTTGTAAGGACTCGACGATACCATGTTTTAGCGAGACATCCTTACCTTTGAGCTTGCGCAACAGCTTGACGTCATGATTGCCCGGCACACACAGCGCCACACCTGCCGCGACCATATCCATCACCAGACGCAAAACGGCCGGCGTGGCTGGACCACGATCTACCAGATCACCAAGAAAAACAACTTTGCGCCCCTCTGGATGCGAGACCTGAAATTGTGGGATCGCCTGCTCGTCGTGCCGGATGTCATAGCCAAGCTCCTGGAGCAGTGCAGACAATTCAACAAAGCAGCCATGCACATCACCAATAATATCGAATGGACCATGCTCATGCTTCAAGTTACTATAGAGCCGTTCGCGCTCAATCTGCACATCTGCGATACGTTCAGGACTAGAAAGGGTATAGATATTGTGGAAGCCCTCGGTTTTCAAATTACGTAGCGACTTACGCATCTGGATCAACTGGTGTCGCACCACATGCGGTCCAAATTGGCGATCTGCCCGCTCCCGATTACGGTCCTGGCACAGCTTTTCAGGCAGGTCAAAGACGATCGCGGTCAGCAAACAATGATACTGACGGGCTAACGCGATCAGGGCCTTGCGCGACTCTGGCTGTACATTGGTCGCATCGATGACGGTTAATTTACCAGCCGCCAGACGTTTAGCAGCGATAAAGTGCAGGACCGCAAAGGCATCCTCCGTGGCCGCCTGATCATTCTCATCGTCAGAGACGAGGCCACGGCAGTAGTCCGAGGAGATAACCTCGGTCGGTTTAAAATGGGTACGGGCAAAAGTGGACTTACCTGAGCCGGATGGACCAACCAGGACGACCAGCGAGAGTTCTGGAATAGTTACTTTCATATCTCATCCTCTGCATTAGCAGCTCTAAGCGAGAAAACGCCCATTTGTGAAGGGGCTCCGACCTCAGTATCCTCAGTCCCAATAGGCGCGAAGCGTACCTGATAGCCAGAGCGCTCAGCGACCTGTGCGGCCCAATCCTGGAATTGTGTCCGCGTCCATTCAAAGCGATGGTCCTGATGGCGAAACGTGCCGGCATCCAGGGTCTCGTATTTGACGTTATACTCGGCATTCGGCGTAGTGATGATCACCGTAGCAGGATGTGCAAACTCAAAGAGCACACGCTCAAAGGCGCTCAGACGCGCTGGATCCAAATGTTCAATAACTTCAATGACAGCGGCAGCATCATAGCCGGCCAGACGCTTATCGCGATAGGTCAGGGCACCATGCAGCAAGGTAATACGGGCACGCTGACGAGGCGCCATGCGCTCCATATGCAAACGCTTCTGCGCCAGTTCCAGAGCATGATAAGAAACATCCAGTCCCAGGATATGCTCAAAATTTTTCTCTTGTAGTAACTTCTTGAGCAAGCGACCCTCACCACAACCCAGATCAAGCACACGTCTGGCTCCACTCTGCTTCAAAACCTCCAGTGCCGCATCCAAACGCTGTTCGTGCAGACTGGTACGCTTTTCTTCAACGGCAGGTACGCTCTCCACGGCAGGCTCAACATCTATAATGCTACCGGACGTAGTTACATCTGCTTCCTCGGCCTCAGTTGCCGAGGCTGTATCCTCTTCCTGCTGCACATCTTCAGTTAGCAGGCGCTCCAAAGCATCACGGGTCAAATTATGTTTATGGCGCAGATAATTATAAGCGATCTGCCGACGCTCGGGATGACCCTGGAGCCAGCCACTCCCACGCTTTAACAGCTTCTCGACCTCGTCGTTGCCGATCCAGTAGTGCTTAGCATTATCCAATACCGGAATCAAGACATAGAGATGGGTGAGCAATTCACTCAGACGACAGGTGGCCCTGAGTGTAAGCGTAAAGTAAGGGCTGTCCCCCCACTCAGGGTGTTCCGCATCCAGGCCATGTTGTAGCGTCTCAACCTGATAGCCAAGTGGCTCAAACAGTTTTCGTAGCCACTCTTCCCCCTTACGCGAAGGGATAACCGTGATTTTAGCCTCCAGAGGGATTGCTGAGGTAACCAGCTCCGGTCGCTGCTTGCAACGTCCATTCAGGGCCGCCCCAAACACGTCGGCCAGGGCGACGCTCAGAAACGAGGAGGCGACATAGGGCCGATCATTCACATATTGATCCATGGAGATACTGCTATCCTTGCTACGTACCAGATCAACAGTATTGATATCCAGTAACAACGCTGCGGTACAGCGCTCGATGCTGGTCTCCGTATAGAACACGTGGGCCTGACCAAAATTCAAAGAAAAGCTCTGCAGGCTCGCAGGATTTTTGTGCAGCAGATAGCCAAGATCTGTGGCTGGCTGATGTGTGGTCGAAATCGTCAATAACATAGCTGTGCTGACCCATTTCTACAAAAAATGTAATGTCTGACGGGTGATGGGTATGCTGTTTTAGAGCGAAAAACTGCCTGCATTATAACAAAATTGCATTCATCCGTATAGCAGAGGAAAAGAATGGGTCGCCAGGAAGAGGACTATGTTAAGGGACCGGCATCGCCAATGAGGTGGAAGGCGGCCCAGAAGTAGGGGTGGATGCGATAGGAACGATCGGAGGCGCGGGCACGGGCGATAAAGATGCGCTGGGCGTAGGCGAGCGCGGCGGCTTTGCTGGCTCCTTGCAGTAAGACCTGGTAGAAAAGCTCCATGAGCTCGGCACTGCTGGCATCGTCGACCTTCCAGAGGGTGGGCAGCAAGGAGGCGGCACCCGCATAGAGGAAGCCACGACCAAGGCCCATAACCTCATCAACACCCCCAACAACGGCCCGTCCGGTCTCACAGGCGCTGAGTACGAGTAGTGAGCAGCGCGCCAGATTCAGGTTGAAGACTTCGATGGTACTGAGTTGGCGATCGGCCAGCTGGATATGGGAAAAATTCGGTGCATCCAGGCGGAAAAGGCCGTGGGCCGCGATATGCACAATCGGGCTGGATGGTCCACGATTCCATAACAGCGAGGCGGTAGCAGCCTCGTTGAAGGCAGCAGGAACCTGTAATTGTTGCGCCACCGTCTGCGCCTCCTGAATGGCATAGGCGAGCCGACCATTATCCGATAAGCCCATCACCAGTGATTTGTAGAGGGGCACGTGCTGGGATAGCACAGACTGACCGCGTTTGCGGCAGATGTCCATCAAGCTGGCCGATGGCAGATAGGAAAGCTCGGTCCGTTCGATCACAAACTGGGTACCATCATAGAGGCAGTGGAATGGGATGTAGTGCAACATACCATAGGGCACAACGGTCAGGTGCCGACAATGCTGGATTTGTGCTGAAATGGGTGCCAGTAACAGATCATAGAGGCGCTTAAGCAGACCCAGGCTATTGCCCTGTAGACTATGAAAAGCCTGACCTTGATCACTGGTCATGGCGGCCCGGCCCGAGAGATCCAGGTTCGTACGCCAGAGAGAATACAGGCGTTCCAGTTGAGGGACCGCACCTGGCACGCTACTCACCGTCACAGACTCACGCGTCAACTGGAAAATATAGAGATCCTGATCCGTCAGATAGTACTCAACCAGCAGCGTTCCCGTATCTAGTTGCCTACCCAGGGTAGAAGCACTGGAATCGGACCAGTTGGAACGGGGGCGCGAAACCAGGGAGCCGGCGGAACGCAATTGGATCTGCTCAAATAGCTGCTCGATGCGGCGCTCACGACGCTGCATCTCCTGACGGGCTGTATGAGGATCAACCGAGCGGATACGCATGATTGCGGTATCACTTAAATTCGCTTCGTCCTCGGTATGGTAGACAATCGAACTAAACCAGGCCTGCTCTTCACGAGCCTTCACCAGAGCATCCAGGATATCCTCACTCATACGATCATCGGCCCGCAGACGAATATCGATGTTGTGGCGCAGATAATCACCCAATACACGCGACTTGGCCTTCTCCACATACGTCAACGCCTGCGCCACCTCTCGACGGCGTAGCGCCAGAGTAATTGCCCGCTGATAGATCCCACCTTTATTTTCCAGGAAACTGGTTCGTTCATCCAACACCAGGCGGCTCTGGACTTCATCGATACCCTGGATCGCACGATCATAATAGCTGGCGGCACCCACCAGATCATCGCGCCGCTCGGCCAGTTGGCCCAGGAGATCAAAGCAGCGATATTGCAGATCCAGCAAACCCTGTCCCTGAGCAACATCCAGGGATTGCGCGCAGAGATCCTGTGCCGTAAGGATATCGCCATGGGCATCGGCGATACGGGCCTGAAGCAGGATAGCCTGGGCTAGGCGGGGCAGATCCTCCTGCTCGGCAAAGATATCCGCGACATATTCGACCTCAACCGCACTGGCCTCAACCTGCTGGTCCGCGAAATAGAGCTCGGCCCGCTGTAGACGAGCCAGGGCTGCCAGGCGATTAAAACCACCGGCCTCAAGGAGATTACTGGCCTCACGGAGCATCTCTTCCGAGCCACGCACATCATCCAATAAGATTGCCGCGGCAGCTTGCTGCATCAGAGAACGGGCCAGATAGTGGGATTGGGCGGGCGCGGTACGGAAATACTCGACGGTCTCGCCAGCCAGATCATAGGCCTCATGGGCGCGATTAAGGCGCACCAGACAGAGGCACATCTGCTGCGCTACCTCATAAGCCGCAAAGATGATGGCATGGCGCTGAAAGCGCTCACGGCTCTGATTATATAGCAGCAACGCCCGGCTATAATGACCCTGCGACGCCGAGATCTCAGCAATATTGAGCTCTTCACGCGCCACCGAGATCTCTTCCTGATCCCCATAGCGAGCGAACGTTGCCCGGGCCTGCTCATGAAGCGCCTCGGCCTCACGAAACTTCCCCTGGGCCGCCAGTGTCAGCGCTTTATTTCCCTGAGCCCGTGCCAGATACAGGTCCACATCCTGTCCATGTAAAAGATAGGTTTCAATAGCGCGATCAAATAATCGTAATGCCTGCTCATAGTGACCAAGCTCGTAATTAAAGATCGCCGCATTCGCATCAATCTGGCCAGCCCGTAGCAGTTTGCCATGGCGCATAAAAATTGTCCGCGCCGCCTCAGCATCCTGCAACGCTTCGCTGGTACGGTTAAGTCCCAGACAAGCATTAATACGTCCAAAACGCGTCCGTGCCCAGCTTACCTCATCCTTAATAGAGAGAAACTCATCGCCAGCCGCGTCAAAAAACGGCAAGGACTCCTGGTTGCGCCCCAGACGCCGCAAGGCATCGCCACGCGCCATCAAGCCAAGGGCATGATAATAGACACTTTTGGTCAGATCCCCGATCAGCAAAAGATACCCTGAAAGCGTCAGTGAACGCTCGGCATCAATATTCCAATGGTGATCGGCCTCTTTTTTCAAGGCATACACCAGCCGATCAAGGGCGGCGGAACTAAAGAAAGGCACATGATCCTGCAATAATTGCCGACCCTGCTCCTCATTCATTCCAACCACTGCAGCCACTAGATCCTGAGGGGTCATATGTTTATCAACTTATAGTATTTATTATTCTTGCTTATTCAGGGGCAATTGATCCACAACAACGATACCTTCGGGCAACTGCACTTCCATGGTATAGGTGGCGGGATCAAGGGCAGAAAAGATGACATTCCCTAATTCATCAATATGTTGTGTCTGCACCACACCTGCATCTGTCAGCAAGCGGGCCGTTGTTCCCTGCAAAGCATTGACGGCGGTCCCTTGCCGCGTGACAAAGCCAATCAACTGTAGAGCCCCTCGGGACTTGGGACTATGCTCTAGTTGCAAAGAGATCATGACATCATCTGCCATATAGTTGCGCGGCCAGTTAAGATCCTGGCCGCCAGCACTACGCTGATAGGCAAGTCCAGGCTGTGGAGGCAGGAGGAGCGCAGCAATACGCCGGATTCCTGACGCGGCCTGATCGCGAACCTGCTCAATCGTACGTTTAATCTCTTGCAATGGCTGCTCGCTAACGGGTACAGCAGGTTGCCCCACTTCTTGTCCGGCAGCGACAGGAGCATACACCAGCGGCTCTACAGCCATGAAGTTGGTTAATATCGCCATTTCAGCACTACAGAGCACACACATATGTAAGTGCAACTGCACCGATGAAGCCACATTACCATCAAGCATCCCTAGCAGGTATTCACCCAGCACCTGATTCGGCGGGCAATCCCAACGATAGAGTCTGCGAGTAAGCTTACCCTCTACCTGGCGGTAAGAGGCAAGTTGAAACGAACATTTTTGACAGCGCGCAAGGTGCTCAACCACCGCGGGCCGCACTTTTTCGCCCTCAAGGTAGGCAATGAGTTCCTCATTACGAATCGCACCTGGTTCACTACACTCCATGACAAATCCTCTAACACCAACAAAGGATACAGGTTTAGCACCAGTCTTCTTTGTGCATACACTCAACAAGTAATCGTGCTACTAATCGTTTTGGATAAGTACAGCAGCCAGACAAAGAATTGAAAATAAAGGGCACTAGCATCCCCTCATCTATCTATTCCACGCATCAATACCGTTCAGCCAGCCCAGTATCTTTCTTCTTCTCCAAAATAAACGAGGTCATTCACAATTTTAGGACGTGTTTATTTGTATTTTGCTTACTATTAGCATAGCTTAACGCCAAAAGAGGGACTGAAGGCGGCGATTACGGCGTAGACGCTCCAACACATTACGCTTGATACGATACACATCATCGACCGAAGCGAAATAGCGTGGATGCTGGCGACAGATCTCTCCCGGCTTCATACCATGCACATATGCTTCATAAATCAGAACTCTCTCATCTTCACTACGTACCTCCTCCAAAATGAGTTTCCATAGATCTTGCGCAGAAAGATTTGACACCACATCATCGGCGGGATCAGCACTGGCAGGCTCATGCTCAATGGATTCCAATGTATCCTCATACTGGCGAGATTGACGTACACGTACTTCATCGGCCACCACGCTATGGACACACATCTTGAGATATTTCAATATGGCGGCCAGGGTATCAAAATTGCTGATTTTCGTCGGAGTAAGCGCCTGCGCAAATTTAGCGAACGCGGCATTCACAAGGGGAGCGCTCCCGTCCTGACCCAGAATTGGTGTCGCGCTTTGATGCTGCGTCACCCAGGTCAGAACCAACGGCGCATATTGCTGATAAAGACTTCCCCACGCCTCATCATTGCGGTACAGAATAGCGCGACGAAATAATTCAAGGCAAAAACGATCATTTGAGGCGCTCTGTTTCAGAAATTTGTTGGTCTCCTCAGAACAACAACGGGCCAATTCAGTGATTGAAAGTAGTTCAGTTTGTGGTGTGCTGTCACCCGATCCTCCTCGATCGTGCGATAATCCAGACGATTGAGTTGGGTTGTGAGACTCCATCGACATGCTCCCTGCTTCCAGACTACTACATATTTTCGGCTAAAGATGGCTGAACGTGCTGATGGTATAGCATTAGACAGAGAATGATGAACGTTTTTATATGTACGCAAGCACATCTCTAAGCTGTTTTCACCTATTATCGCACTTTTACGGAGTGATAGCTATATATCCTTACCTTTTCCTACTCTGGACATGCTGATTAAACGACTATTTACTCCACAATTTCAGCACGCCGGACATGATGTATAGGCTGCTTGTAGGCTTGCTTCAACGGCAATCTCTACACAATGAGTAGCAAAATGTCTATCCTCTATTTATATGGATTTATGGCAATATTGACATTTAAAGGTTTTTATATTATATATAGCTGTAAGGATTTTTCGACAATTAATAACAAATTCTCCACAATGGATGAAATATCCAGACATGCCTCCGAAGAACATGGTTCATAGCTACACTATTCAGAACTTCAGGCTCTGAATAACAAAGGAGACAAGATGACAGCGCACAATTTTCGAGAATTAACCACAACGTTAGCCCACACAACTTCCCGTCGGCGCGCGATCAGAGTTATCTTTACTGGAACGTTAGCAGGGCTAGGAGGACTACTCGGTCTAAACCACCTCGAAACTGCTCGGGCAGACGCCTGTCTGGGGCCCACAAAACACTGTAACCACGACAACGAATGCTGCTCGAAACATTGTTTTTACGATGGACATGCTAACACCACCATCTGCGCATAAATAATCTCTGGCAAAAAAGAGGAGTGAAGATGAAGGCTCACACATTCGATGCTTTGACCAGAGCGCTGGGTACGACCACCTCACGCCGGCAAACCTTCAAGATACTCTTTGCCAGTGTAGCCGGAGGTATACTGAGCTCTGGTCACCTACCCATTGTCTATGGCGCAGGTTGTGCAGATATAGGATCAGCCTGTAAGCAAAACAACCAGTGCTGTACCTATACCTGTGATAGCGACCGCTGTAGCTGTCGCAAGAATGGGATCGACTGCAGCGATAGTAGTCAATGCTGCACCAATACTTGCGACAACACTACTGGAAAATGTGGATGTAGGAAGAGTGGGGTGAGTTGTGACAGCAATATTGAATGCTGCTCCGGCAACTGTACGCTGGGAGTTTGTAAGTAATACCGTAAAGTAAGGTCGCAACCATCCTGCATAATTCCTACCCACGAAGTTATATGAGCTCAAATAACACGAGAGAGGGAAAAAAGAAGATGACAAGCAACCATTTCGATGATTTGACCAGAGCTCTGAGTACCACAACCTCGCGTCGACAGACCTTCAAAATACTCTTTGCCAGTGTGGTCGGAGGCGTGGTGGGTCTGAGTAGTATGCAGGTCACCCAGGCAGCCGGTTGTGCAGCCGTTGGATCAGCCTGTAAACAGAACAACGAGTGCTGTACCTATACCTGTGATAGCGGTCGCTGCGGTTGCCGCCAGAATGGAACAAAATGCAGTGCTGATAGCCAGTGTTGCACCAACACCTGCGACACCACCAGTGGAAAATGTAGTTGTAAGAAGCATGGCATCAAATGCACCAACAACATCGAGTGCTGTTCAGGTACCTGTACCGCTGGCGTCTGTAAATAATCCACGTAAACGCGAAAACATGAGTTACCCCGAATTTTAAGAGCGGGTATTCTCTTTTCCTCAATGCGCCTGAGAAGCGGGGTTGCAAGGGGCAGCCAGCCCCTTACCGGGGTTCGAGGGGTATTCCCTCGTTTCTCTTCTTTCCCCGGGCGCCGCCTGCGGCGGCGCGCAAAAGGAAAAAAAGGGGGTTGCGGGGGACACCCCCGCCCCCCCGGCAGGGCGCTCCGCCCCTGCACCCCGGTTTTGGATTTTTGTTCCACAAATTCGAGGTGACTCATGTCTTCTTTTTTGCAGGGGTGCAGGGGATGGCAATCCCCTGATTGGGTTCCAGAGCTGTGCCCTGGTCTCCTTCCTCCCCTCTCGCTTGCCCGCGTAGCAGGCAGACAGCGAACCCACCTGAACACTTATTGAACATAAACATAAACAAATACCATATATTTTTCAGCACATAACATTACCATATACAAACTGAATTTTATTGTGCTATATTTTTAAAGAGCAGTACGTTCATTCTGACACAAGGAATCATAAATACATAACCGATCTGCCTTAAATCAATGAGCGAATAAAGGAGAATGGTACTGCTTATCAGGGTATTTTGCTTAGTAAAATAGCAAAATCATCACAAATACCGTCATTTATGCTATGCTTGTATAAATTTCCACGATAGAAGATGCTAAAAATGCCAAGGCTAGGACGGAGCATGATGCCGATGTCACTACGACGGGGTATCCCGACTGATCAGTTAACGAATGTATTGCAAGTAATTCAGCTTGGACGCAGAACAGGCCAACTTTCTGTTGAGCGCGGAGAAGGCACACAGAGAGAAACTGGCGAAATAACATTTGCGAACGGCCATATTACTGCTGCACAAAGTGGACAACTCGATGGACGAATGGCATTGGATTGGCTGAAAACCTGGGGACCTTGTCGCTTTGTTTTTGTAAATACCCAGACTGATCGGATCACAGGCCCTATGACAAATATTCAAATGTCACCGTCAACGCCATCGACACTTCCAACCACCCGGCCATCTTTTCCTGCCATATCCTCCACAACGGATCCTAAACAGCGTGCGATAACAGGACCATTGCAGGCAATGCAGCAACAACCACCTACTTTATATGGGCCACAACGTACCTGTGCCGCGGATGAAGGATTAAAACGATTAGCGCAGGCAAACGCTTCACGCCTTCATCGCCATCTTTATCTTCTAATCGATGGAAATCGACCTTTCACCGAGTTGGTGCGCTTGATGGGCCGACAACCTGGAGAAGTACAACAGATCCTTCGTGATCTGGAACGTATTGGCATCATCCAAATCCCTTAATAGTAATAAAGGATATTTTATCTATGGCTCAAAGAGATATACAAGCAAACAAACGTAGCTGGTTCCCTTTACCAGTACGCATCTCCTTCGGATATGTATTAGCCGCGCTTATTCCACTCGCCCTGGTACTTGCTTTTGTCTTGACTCAGACGCGTCCGACCCTGGTTGATCAAGCCAAAACATCGATGACCAACGATGCGCAAACACGTGTCCAGTTGATTGACACCTATTTTCGTGAGCGCAAACTGGATGCATTAACCCTGACCCAGGTAGCCAGCGTCCAATCGTTTCTGGCACTGCCACCAACAGACCCATTCTACCAGGACAGCAAAATGCATGCTGCCTTCGCATTGCAAGCCGGCTTATCTCGTAATCCTGACTATACCTACTGGTCCCTGTTTGACGCCAGAGGCAACCTGATCAAATCAGTGCCAGATGGAGTGCCCAGGCACGGTAACAGTTATTTTACAACCGAGCAATTTCAAAGCGTCAAAGCGGGTAATGCTTTTATTTCGCCCGTCTTTTATGCTCCAGACAAAAAAGTGGCCAGCGTTGATATTTATGCACCAGTCAATGCGCAGACCTTAAATCCCAAAGTCAAAGGAAAATTCCTGGGTTTTATGCGCGCCACACTAAGGCTCAATTATATCTGGAATGAGATCGTAAAGAAGGATCTCAATGCGAATGGTCAGAATAGCTATGCTTTTATCACGGACGAAAACGGCGTGCGCATCGCAGATACCAATCCCGATCGCCTGTTTACCACCATCAAAAAGCTCCCGGATAATGTCCAACAGGACATCATGGACCAGCAGCGCTATGGCAGCCAGTCTGAAATCACCGCTCCAGAGGATACTAATATCAGCAGCCAGACAGCAGATAACTTCCAGACCCGTCCTCAAGGTCAGCAAGAAGACTTTCAGGTGGTACGCAAGGCGGCAAGCAGCGTCCCCTGGCAATATTTTGTGCTCAGCCCAATTAATAGTGTCACCAATATCGCTAATCAGCAAACATTGAATATTATGCTGCTGGCCGCGTTCGCCTCATTGCTGGTCGCCATCGCAGGCTATGTCACCAGTCGGAGTATTTCACGTCCAATCATGAATGCGGTCGAACAGCTACGTGGCAATAGCCAATCGTTGAATACCCTGGCCCAGAACCAGCAGGACGCCGCTGGCGAGCAGATCTGGGTGGTAGATTCCTCGCAAGTTGGATTGCAATCGGTGCAATACTATACCGATGCAGCCCAGGTCGCCTCCAAGAAACTGGTCAACACCACGCAAGGACTCAAGCAGCAATGGGGCTATGTCACCCAGCATCAAGCCGAGCAGGCATTGGACGATATTATGAATTCCTCGAAGTATCTCTCCAATGCGCTCGAATATCAGTATTCCAGTAACCAGAAACTGGCCACAGCCCTCAAAGTCGCGACCCAGGTGACCGAACAGCTGCATCTAGGCGCCACCTCAGCTACCGAGGCCGCCGAACAGCTAGAGCAGGTTGTGCAAGAACTACGCTCCGTCGTCGGACGCTAAATCCACTATAGCCTTTACTTTAGGAGTTCTGTGATATTTGCTAAGGTTAGCGAATATCACAGAACTCTTGAAGCATAGCAATTCTCATGCTCCTCCTCAATACTTCTACCATCTTTCACCATACCACTTACAAATTTCAGGATTATAAGTCTATGCCATAGTCTTTTATTCCTGAAAAGCAATTTTATGCTAAGTTAGTGGAGCCGCTTATCACTCACATCTCCAATTGATACATTTCGCTATGTCATCAAGGCCTATCAGACTCCAGGTTCCCTCCAAATACTGAATATATTGAATCTCGTGAGCATCCTTATTCCGATTGTGACCCTGATTATTGGCTGGAAGCGTATCCCGCTCCACTACAGTCTTTTCGCGGTTATACTGATTCTATTCGCAACTATTTACCCAATGGGAACTGCAAATGCCCTGACATCGGTACCACGTTTTATGACAGTCGTTTTCCCGGTAACGATCATTTTTGCCAGCATCAAATGGCCGCGCTTCGATCATATCTATCTGGCACTAACCCTTCCCATTTTTGCGCTAAACGTCTTACTGTTCTTGAACCATTATTGGGTGGCTTGAAAACAAACAATGTATGCAGGCCAGCAGGTTCCTATTGACGACTGCATAGAGACTGGCCTGAGCAACAGCCAGTAAGAAGAGAAGGACCGGAATAATGACTATTCCAGTCCTTCTCTTTATGGGTAAGTTTATTCGCCGTAAGGGACCCAGATGTTTTTGATCTGGGTGGCTTCGCGCAGGAATTCTTGGCCTTCACCCTGGGGTCGGTGTAGCCAGTTGCGGCTGCGACCGTAGTTGACCCAGGTGCGTTTCATGTTGCTGGTGGAGGCGAGCTCAACGGTTTTGGAGCCTTCGGCTGTGCCGAAGTACCACATGGCGTTCACGTCGTGGTGCTCGGCCAGCACTTTACTGAGCTCTTCACGGTTACCGGTGACGATGTTGACGACACCTGCGGGCAGGTCTGAGGTCTCGAAGATCTGATAGCAGTCGGTGGCGCTCAGAGGTGCCTGCGTGGAGGGTACCACGACGACACTATTGCCCATGGCGATGGCTGGCGCGACCAGTGAGATGAAGCCAAGCAATGGATATTCGTCGGGACAGGCGATTCCGACGACGCCAATGGCTTCTTTCATGGCCAGGACGACACCACGCATGGGTGGACGGTGCACACTGCCTTCGTATTTGTCGGCCCAGGCGGCATAACTAAAGAGGCGCGACAGGCTGGTCTGGACTTCGCCGAGGGCATCGGCATACTCACGTCCCGTCTGCTCGACGATGCGACGGGCAAACTCGGCTTCACGTACAGCTAGATTTTCGGCGATGTAATACAGGATCTGGGCGCGGTTATGGGTGGTAGCACCAGCCCAGGAACTGGCTTTGTGCGCGGCTTCAACCGCATTACGGATATCCTTGCGATTGCCTTCGCCGACTTCACCGATGATACGTCCGTTGCCAGCGGTGATCGTCAGGCTATAGCCAGAATCTGGCCGGACCTGCTTCCCACCAATAAAGAGTTTTGGGGTCCGATCAATGGACGGCAATGAGCTCTGATCCTCAGTTGTCAGGGCCTCTAAAGCATCGGTATGCACAACACCGTTGCCGGTGCCCTCGTCAGCATCCTGGTCTGCTACCACAGCTGGAGCCGTCGCGTTTTTCGGCTGCGAGCGAGCAAGCCAGGCCGGCTTGACATACTCATAGAGTCCTTCTTTGCCACCTTCACGGCCATAACCACTCTCTTTATAACCACCAAAACCACAGGCGGCATCAAAGAGATTGGTGCTATTGACCCACACGCTGCCCGCTTTGAGCTTAGGAGCAATATCCAGGGCCAGATTGATGTTGTCGCTCCAGATACTGGCAGCCAATCCATAACGGGTATTGTTGGCGATCTCAACCGCTTCAGATGGTGTTCGGAAGGTGAGCGTGACCAGCACAGGACCAAAGATTTCGACCTGCGCCAACGTGGAGGCCGGGGCAACATTGGTGAAGAGGGTTGGTGGGAAGAATGAGCCGTCTGTAGGACAGGCCGTAGACGGTTGCCAGAGCTGTGCCCCCTCTTTCACACCAATATCGACCAGCTGCTGGATCTCGGCACGCTGTCCCGGTGAGACGATAGCACCGATATCCATGGTCTTATCCAATGGATCTCCGATGCGCAGGTTTTCCATACGGGCACGTAGTTTGTTAATCAGACGCTCGGCGATATTTTCCTGGACCAGTAAGCGGGAGCCGGCGCAGCAGACCTGGCCCTGGTTAAACCAGATGGCGTCCACGACACCTTCAACCACGCTATCCAGGTCGGCATCGTCAAAGACGATAAAGGGAGATTTGCCACCCAGCTCCAGCGAGAGCTTCTTACCACTACCCGCGGTAGATTTGCGGATACTGCGCCCAACATCGGTGGAACCGGTAAAGGCAATCTTGTCGATATCAGGATGATTGACCAGGGCATCACCGGCCTTGGAGGCCTCGCCAGTTACAATATTGACGACACCAGCGGGCAGCCCAACCTCTTGCAGGATCTCAGCGAACTTGAGCGCGGTCAGCGAGGTATAACGGGCCGGTTTGAGGACGACGGTATTGCCCATGGCGATAGCGGGCGCGATCTTCCAGGCCATCATCAGCAGGGGAAAGTTCCAGGGAATAATCTGACCAACCACACCGACCGCTTGATAATCTGGTAGCTCGCTCTCCATCAACTGCGCCCAGCCGGCATGAGAATAGAAATGGCGGGCCACCAGTGGGATATCCAGATCGCGGGTCTCACGAATGGTCTTGCCGTTATCCAGCGCCTCCAGCACGGCCAGCAAGCGGGAATGCTTCTGGATATGGCGGGCAATGGCATATAAATAGCGCGCACGCACATGGCCCGGTGTCTTGCTCCAGGACTTAAATGCCTGACGTGCCGCCGCCACAGCCGTATCTACATCAGCTTTATCGGCAGACGCGACCTTCGTCAGGGTCTTACCATTAGCGGGATTGTTGCTCTCAAAATAATTGCCCTGATCCGGCTTGACCCACTGGTTATTGATAAACAGCTGGAACGGCTCATGCTCTTTAATCCAGGCCAGAGCCAGGGAAGACGATTCAGGAGCTGGACCATACTCCATTGTTTCAAAAATTTCCATAACGCTCATACTTGACGCCTCCCTCAACTAAACCATTGGATTTTCATAAGCGGCCGCATACTGGCCGGTAACATAGTGGGCCAGCTGGCGCTCAATGTCCGATAGCAGACCACTGGCTCCAAAACGGAACAGTGAATTATTTAACCACTCGTTGCCGAGCTCTTCTTTGATCAGTGCCAGCCAATCAAGCGAAGCTTTAGCAGCACGAATACCGCCGGCAGGCTTGAAACCAACCTTGTAGCCGGTCTGCTCATAATAATCACGGATAGCACGCACCATGACCAGTCCAACAGGCAAGGTGGCATTGGTCGGCTCTTTACCGGTCGAGGTCTTAATAAAGTCGGCTCCAGCCATCATACAGACCAGACTGGCCATGCCAACGTTGCGTAAGGTTGCCA
Organism: Dictyobacter alpinus; assembly: GCF_003967575.1. NCBI lineage: Bacteria > Bacillati > Chloroflexota > Ktedonobacteria > Ktedonobacterales > Dictyobacteraceae > Dictyobacter > Dictyobacter alpinus. The sequence goes on along the minus strand of NZ_BIFT01000001.1, from coordinate 4,490,666 downwards.
GTTCATGGGTCGCCAGGATCGTCTTCATGTGGGCATCACCACAGGCCGCACGGAACGCCTTAACCTCGTCATACAGCGCCTGCCAGTTACCGGTCAGGACATGATGACGCGAGATCACGATATCGATTTCCTGCGCGCCAGCCGCCACAGAAGCTGAAATCTCCTGCAACTTCTGGTCAAAGCCATTCAAGCCGGCAGGAAAACCAGTCGAGACTGCGGCTACGGGAATATCACTCCCCTTCAGGGCCTCGACGGCCGTAGCGACAAAGTTATGATAGACACAGACGGCACCGACATGCAGTTCCTCAAAGCCTAAAGCTGAGAGGAGCTCCTGCCGCACAGGCTGGCGTGCCTTGGCACAGAGGCGCAGCACATTACCAGGAGTATCATCACCGGCCAGGGTCGTTAAATCCAGACAGGTCACAGCCCGTAGCAGCCAGGCCGCCTGCCAATCCTTTTTTACCGTACGTCGTGTTGGCAACGTAGCGGCGCGACGCTCAATAGCGCTACGATTGATATGGACGCGATTGACCCATCCCATATCCAGCAAAAGGCCCGGATTACGCACCAGGGCCTCGGTCTTTGCCGGCTCCGAGCCAGCCACAGACGCGGCACGCGATTTTGTCGTGGTCATGAATTTTTTTCCTTTGGTGGTATACACAGCAACATCATCGTATCTATAAGAAATATAATAAAGGACTAACGCCAGCGCTCCACCAGTTCCACCCAGTGTGCTTCATGGGCGGTCAGCAAACGCAACGTCGCCACCATCTTCGATGTCTCCCGTATACCAATCTGTTCTTCTTCTTCGCTCGTCACGGATTCGCCGAGCGATCGACGCATAGTAAAAAGCAACCATCCCAACCAGGTTCCCATACAGCCATGGAGCGCGTCCCGACCAGTGTCCTGGATCACGCCACCGGCGGCGGTATAACCAGCAAGAATGGCAGAAAATATTTCTTCACGTGGCTGGCCCGTAGTAATCCCACTCCAGGTCAGAGCCGTCCGGACCAATTCCATCGTTGGATTAATCCAGCCAGCCGCCTCCCAGTCAATCAACCAGGGGCTAGACTCGCTGCTCCAGATGACATTACCGGGCTCACAGTTGGTGTGGCTGACCAGCATATGTTGTCCCAGCACGGTCCCTGCCTCCTCATAGGCACGCGTCCACTCAAGCAATTGAGGTAAGAGTGAGCGCACAGGATTAGCCCAGGCCAGATTAAGGTCAGATGCTTGAAAGGTCAGAATATCCCAATCCTCATCATGCAAATGTTTCCAGACAAATGGAGGCAATTCGGGGATCGTCAGTTGGAGCGCATGCAGTTGGGCCAGCAAGCCTCCAAGCGTGTTGGCAGCATGCAGGTCCAGACTGCTGGCAGACAGCAGCGGGCCTTCAATCCATGGATAGACCAGCAGCGCCATGCCATCCAGATTGTAGATAACATCTCCATCCGCCAGTGGGAGCGCTGCCACTGCAGGAATACCCCGTTCAGCCATCAGGTGAGCGATTTTTTCAGACATACGATAGGCATCCAGAGTATCTGGCTCACCCATCATCGCCGGATTCAACTGCTTGATGGCAAATACTCCCTGGCTGGTCTCTAGCCGACACACATGATGTAACAGCCCACCAGCCACAGCCTGAAGTTCACCACGTGGCTTGCCCAACCCTCCCATGGTACACACACGTTCAACATCTATTGTCTTCATGCAAAACCTCTAAATTCCAATTAATGCTTTGTGTCCCATAAGAGGAAGCTCACAACGCTCCCAAGAACTCGCACCGCAAAAAAAGAGCTTCTTAATCTACTGATAGCTAACCCAATTCTATCATAAGAATCCCAGCCTGAAAATTGAAAGCGTGTGGGCAACTATGTTACACTGCCTGTGCATTTATATCAATTGTAGTTATCAGGCATTGAAAGGCTTGTGTGTGGTGAGCGAAATTCAAGAATCTTTAGAGTGGATGTCTATCCTGCAAGCGGTCCTGGATCTGGATGTGCGGGCATCACTATCTCGGCTGGATCAAAGTGGCATTATAGCGTATACCGATGGAGCCTGTATCAAAAATCCAGGTGGGCCGGCAGGCTGGAGCGCCCTATTGTGGGCCGCCTGCGACTCGGTCAATGGCCAACTGCCGTCCCATGCGGAGTGCCTGGAGTGCTATGGACATATTCCACGCGCAAAAACAACGACAAATAATCGTGCAGAGATCTCAGCCGTGCTGGCCGTTCTCTCACTAGCACCACCTGCCCTACCACTAACCATCCATAGCGATAGCGAATATACCATCAAGGTCGCAACCGGGGAATACCAGATGAAGGCCAATCCTGACCTGTGGGAGATCTATCGTAAGATGCTCAGCTATCGTAAAACCAAACCAAAATTCAACTGGGTACGTGGACACGCCGGACATCAACAAAACGAGCGCGCCGACTATCTGGCCGGCCTGGGTGCCTGGAATAAGGACGAGGGTGCCTTCAAGAAATGGCAAGAATCCCAGAGCCCTGAAGCACGTAGCGGGCTCTCAGGTCCACAGGTCTCACGGGTGCGCCTGAATATCAAAAACCTCAAAACTTACTTTGATGCCATGGATGTCGATAATTCTCGCATCACGCCACAAGAACGCAAATTCATCGACGAGATGGCGAAACGCTGCCAGAAAAACACGTTTGTCCCATCCGAGAAACAAAATACCTGGATCCAGACCCTGGTTACCAAATATCGACTCGGATAGGACAGTTGCCGCTCATATAATTGAGCGGCAAACCAAAGTGCTTTTCAGCTACGTGTCATTAGTGGTCTTCGTGGTGATCACGAACCATTTCAAGTACCACCGCGAGCGCGATCATAAAAGGAACATCCACACCAGGCGCAACATCGACCGCATAGGATTCATGGAAGAGCGACAACTCACGACCCACCTGACCCATGAGATTGCCAGCATCATCGCTCACGGTAAAGTTCCAGTTCCAGACACTACCATCAATATGGAAGACCATACCGTTGCCACCTGTAACCTTGAAACGCTCACCAAAGAGATGAAACTGCTCATGGACATTGGCCCAATGCTCACCATTACGATAAATGTCATAACTTGGCTTTAAAGAAAGCATATGCTGCTTGATCTGGATCAAATCCTGACCGCTATAGCTATCCCGTATGATCAGGTTATCGCCAATATGAAAAAACTTTCCATGAATCTCAAAAACCGCATTACCGGCATCGTCACGTACCGTAAAAGTATCAGTCAAACCCCAGGCATGTTCCCTCAGATGATAGCGCATGGTTCTATCTGCCTTTCAGAGCGTGTCTAATGCTCACAATCGAGCGTTAAAGCGTTCATAGAGTTCCAAGCAGTTAAGGTAGCACGATCCGCTTGGCTTGAACGACATTACGCTTGCTACGTTTACCTTCCACAATCACGACCGCGCCTTCTGTCAATTCCTGCATAGCGGCGTTGAGGTCGTTGACATAGTGACCATGATGATCAAAGATCGTGGTCTTCGCATTGACGACCACAGCACCAGGAGCAGACTGGCCGCTACTTTTCTGGACGGCACCAGCAATAACATAGGTATCAGATACAGCGGCGTTTGGAGCTTTAGCGAAGACAGCAACTTTACGGCCATGCTGCGAGAGCGACTCCATTACATCGGGCAACTCGCGGCTCAGCTCTTTCTGATGCTCTTCCCGCTTTTCAGAGATCTTTTCCTGCTTTATTTCTGAAGAAGCCAGGGTCTCCTCAACCGCAGTCTGTTTCTGCGATGAAGTCTCAACTGATCGATCGTCTTCCTTCGTGAAACGGCTGAATAGGCCACGTTTCAGCTTCTGACCGGAACTTGGAGCGCTCTCCGCATTGGTGATCTGCTCTTGCTTATCTTCAGGATGATAGCCATGCTCAAACAACTCATCGTCATAAGCACGAGGAATAGCGACAGGGAGAGCTTGAGGCAGGGTATCAATCTGATAGGTAACAAACACCTGTTCCTGCGCCTCTTTATCCAATTTAGACAACTTTTTATAATCGGCGGCGCTCAAGTAATCTTTCAGCTTGACTGCGCTACCATCTACCTGTAAGGCAATAGTGGCGGGAACCTTAATGCGTAAATGGGATCCTTTGAAGTATTGAGCCGTCGTATTATCGGGTTTCTGACGTAACAACAACGATGTGACCTGCTGCAGGGTGCTCAATGGATTTCCAGCGGTAATTACACAAACATCGATCTGGCCATCGTCAACATACGCTTCAGGAGTCATACGCTGAGCAGTAGCGTAGCGGCGGGTATTGCCCAACACAACCTGTATCGCTTCACCCTTCCAAAGAGAGTCACCGGCCTCACCTGACTGAATCTCAATCGGGTAAGGATGCTGTTCGGGTAGCTCCTGGGCCGCCGCCAGGCCGACCGCAGCAGTTCCAATCTGATACTTCAAGGGCTTGGAAACATTGCCCATCACGGCCGCATCCAGCCCGAGACCGGCCATTAACAAGAAATGATGGCGTACCTTAGCGCTCTCCTCGGCTGCCTTCTTACGAGACTTCTCAAGAGAGGCTCCGGATGGCTGGTCTTCGCCAGGAAATGCGATAGAGCGCACAAAAACGCAACCCACATCCACTTTACGTACATCGCTATTGAGCAGGGTCAATGCAGCTTTGACAGGATCGGCAGGAACACCAATCTCGCCCGCCCACACATTAGCGGTTCCACCAGGAATCAGGCCAACGATCGGACGCTTTCCCTTGGCGCTCATTACGCCATTGACCACTTGATTCAGTGTGCCATCGCCACCATAGGCAATGAGAAGATTCTTCTTTTGCTCGGTTGCTTCACGAGCCTGCTCCATGATATGGCCGCCATATTCTTTCAGGCCAATCTCAGTTTTCCAACCACCAGCTGCCAGAACAGCCAGGATATCAGGTAATTTCGCTGTGTTCTCGCCAGCCCTGGGGTTAATAAGAAATGATGCATTTTTACCAGACATAGAATACCCCTTATGACTCTATTTAAAATGTTAACTATTTCTCATAGGATACGCGAAAATCAAGAGTCCAGTTTCAAACATAGGAATTATTCGATCAAAAAAAAGAGCTCAAATAGGAGAAGCCCCAGCGACAAAATGTTGCTGGGGCTTCTCTTGAATATGGGATGGGTTATTTGACGAGTACTTTGACTGCCTGAACAATGTCATGGGCGCTGATGCCGGCTTCTTCGATCAGCTCAGCGGGCTTACCGGAGCTAGGCATCGATTGGACAGCGAGCTTTACAACCTGAGGCATTGGAGCATCTGCCTGGGAGAAAGCTTCCAACACGGCTTCGCCAAGTCCGCCTTCGGGCCAGTGGTCTTCAACGGTGATGATCTTGCCACCTGCCTCCTGGGCAGCGGCGAGCAGGGTCTCATCATCGATAGGTTTGACCGAGTAGGCGTCGATAACACGGATAGTGATGCCCTCTTCCTGCAGTTCTTTGTAGGCCTGAATGGCTTCGTGCAGCGTGATACCGGCCGCCACAACGGTTGCCTGGTCTTTATCTGACTGATAGACAACCCTACTACCACCAATGGAGAAGGTGTCGTCAGGACTGTAGATGACCGGTGTTTTTTCGCGGGTAGTACGGATATACATAATACCACCGTGATCAGCCATCTGGGCGACCAGTTGGGCGGCCTGGTTGGCATCCGATGGATAGAGGACGGTGCTGCCAAAGACAGCACGCATCATGGCCAGATCCTCTAAGGCCATCTGCGATGGTCCATCTTCACCAATGGAGACGCCCGCATGCGAACCGGAGAGACGAATGTTGGCACGTGAGATGGCCGCCATGCGGATAAAGTCATAGGCGCGTGACATGAAGGCCGCAAAGGTGGAGGCAAACGGAATCTTGCCACGCACCTGTGTGCCAACGGCAAAGGCCACCATCTGCTGTTCCGCGATATACTGCTCAAAGAAGCGATCAGGATAGGCTTTAGCAAACTCGTTGGCATAGGTTGAGTTGCTAACCTCACCATCCATCGCTACGACATCAGGATTTGCCGCACCAAGGGCGAGCAGCGCATCACCATAAGCTTTACGGGTAGCTTCTTTGGAATTGAGCTCATAGCGTGGCAGCTTGATTGGCTGTTTGGCAGCTTCTGGAGCTGGCTTATCATTTGCTGGCTTCTGAACCGGGAAGACCATACTGCGTACCTGTGGATTCAGTTCCGCGATAGCTTTTTCTTCCTGCTCGGCATCCAGGGCCTTACCATGCCAGCCTTCCTTATTCTCAAGGAACGAGACGCCTTTACCTTTCATGGTTTTAGCCACAATCAAGGTTGGGCGATCAGCGGTTTCAGCAGCCTGGCGATAGGCATTATCGATCTCTTCATAGTTGTGGCCATCAATCACAATAGCGTTCCAGCCAAAGGCGCGACCACGCTCTGCATAGGCCTCAGTATTCCAGCCCAACTCGGTCTCGCCACGCTGTCCCAGGCGGTTACAGTCGATGATCGCAATCAAATTATTCAGTTTATAGTGGCTGGCAAGGTGGAACGCCTCCCAGTTAGATCCTTCAGCGCTCTCGCTATCACCCAGCAAGACCCAGACTTTGTAAGGAAGCTTATCCAGATACTTACCAACAGCAGCGATACCCACGCCAACGGGCAGGCCCTGTCCCAGGGAGCCAGTCGCGACATCAACCCAGGGAATCTCAGGTGTAGGATGACCGGCCAGGCGGCTACCAAACTTACGCAGGGTTAGCAACTCTTCATCGGTGATCGCGCCTGCTGCCTTATACATAGAATACAGAAGGGGAGAGGCATGGCCTTTCGACAAAATGAAATGGTCATTATTAGGATTCTTCGGATCGTCGAAATCGTAATGGAAGTGGCTTAACATCAGAACCGACATCAAGTCTGCAGCCGACATAGATGAGGTGGGATGTCCTGAACCTGCCGCAGTTGTCGCACGTATACTATCAACACGTAACTGCTGAGCAAGATTCGTCCATTGCTGCACTCGAGAAGTTTTTTCTGCCGTTGTCATATGCACTCCTAACTAAATGAGTATCTTACGCGTATAACTGGGAATTTATCACGCCTGCAAATAATAAGCAAATAACGCAACAAATGTCTTCTAAGCACCTTCACAAAAAAGGCGGAGAAAAAAACAGTTGAAGCCACTACCCTCACTATTGAGAGTAAGAAATATCAACTCCCTCTTCTTACTGTATAGAATCCAACAAGGCTGCAGTATTCTCTCCATAGCAGCCCAGGCCTGTCTGTTTTAATCGACTCCCAGTCATAAACCGGAAGAAGCCGGGGCTCTGTATCCAGCATAAAGCAGTCTGGACATCTTCTAACACGAATTGACGCGAAGAAATAGTTTCAGTACGCAGACAAAGAAAGCACAAAAGGTGAAAAGACTAGAGATAAAATTATGAGACATACACACCGCCGTGGTTAGATCAGTTGTGTATGTCTCATGTGTGGCCTGGCTGGATTAGCGGTTGGCTTTTGGGGCCAGTGCCCAGAAGAGCAATCCTGCCAGCACAAAAAACAGGACCAGCATGAAACCCATAATGGGATCGACAACGCCGGTGATTGGAAGTTGGAAAACGGCTGCTACAAGTAAATAAAGCAACCACAGTCCTCCCAGGACCGGAAAAATGTATAAAAAGTTGAAGCGTGCACGTGGATTGGGTTCACGGGCAACAACTTCGTAGTCTGAATTTAGTGGCTCCATATGTTACCTTTCCTTCATGACTGGGATGACATATTTATTGGCTTGCTTGCGATATGAAATATGTCGAGTTAAGCACATGATAGATAATATCTGCAGGCTGGCCGTTTTTGGGGCGGCCTCCTTTATTGCAAATCATATTATAGTCGTTCATCCCCATCAGCGCAACTTATAGAAAACAAGTAACGCTGCAGGGCGGACCCGCAGCGTTACATATTTGCGCGCATATAAAAAAAAGGCCATCAATGGCCGTAGCTGCAGAGGTCTAATTGGTTTTCATTGGGTAGGTCGGGATAAGTGGGTGCGAGAAGGTCATCCAGGAATGAAATAGTGGGAAAAGCATGGCTCTTGTTGAAGTGACGACGCAGTTGAAATGCACTTACTTGATACATAGAGCCGTCGGAGGCGGCGATAAGATGTCCTTCAGCAATTGCGCTACAAACATCAGCAAGAGTCGGGATATGGTCGGGCATGAGACTCCTCCCCTACAAATATACTGCGGCGTGTTTGACAATCGACGCAACAACAGTTGAAAACATTCAGTACCAATTATTGACACGGCTAAACGTATGAACTGGTTTCACCGTATCTCTCTACTCAGGACACTGGCTAAGCGCCTGTTTGATGTGGCAATCGGCTGACCGCATCACGATCTCCCATTGCCACCTATCGGTCTCTGACGTTTAGCCCCTCCACTATCCGCCACCACTCAGAATATTTGCCGGTAATTACTCTTCGTCTGCCTGATTAGGATCATCAACCACCGCATCATCATCCAACAAACCCCTCATAGGATCAATATACATCACTCGTCGGATCAGGTCAATCTGTTTAATGACCTCTTTTATGGCTGGGATCAAAAATTGCTGACCCTGTGGTCCTTTGAGCACATAGACATCATTTCCGCCGGTAGCCCAGATATCGGTGATCGTGCCGACCTCTTGTCCATCCATGCGTAAAACCTGCAGACCTAGAATATCATGCTGATAGTAAGAATCAGGGGGAAGTTTAGCAAGCTCGTCAAGGGGGACCATAATCGCACGGCCACGCAATTTTTCGGCCGCGTTAGGTTCATCAATGGACTTGAATTTGATCAGCAATTGGTCGCCTTTATGGGGGCGTACACCTTCAATCTCATAGCGCGTATGGTCGGGAGCAAGATACACCGCCTTCAGTTTGAAAAAGCGGTCTGGGACATCACTTAGTGAGAAAACCCTTACCTCACCCCGGATACCAAAAGGGGCCACTATATTAGCGATAGTAGCCCATTCTGTCGTGTTTTTCATTGGCACTTTGCTCTATTTCTGTCTGACCAGCCTGAGAGAGCACCAACACGATATACCTGGCCCAGAGGTCAGATGATATGTGCCGGGCAGATAGGCTTGTGCTGCGAGCTGGTACACAATAAACTTATTGAATCTCTAGCGAAGTATGACGACCTTCACGTGTTCCGCCGGCGCGCATCAATGTACGCATAGCTTTTGCAACACGCCCCTGACGACCAATCACTTTACCAAAGTCATCAGCCCCCACGTGGAGTTCTAACACGAGCGCATTGCGGTCATTGCGAACTTCACGCACCTCGACGGCCGAGGGGTCGTCTACCAGCGACTGAGCGATATACTCAATCAATTTCCGCATATAGTATCCTTACTGCAGATACAACTAAGCCTCTTTAGATGTTTTCTGTTCAGCAGTCGCAGCTTTGGCTGCAGTTTTCTCCTGAGTGAAACGCTCTAGAATGCCAGCGCGCTTGAGGAGCAGAGAAACGGACTCTGTGGGTTGCGCACCATTTTTTAACCAGCCGAGAGCTTTTTCCTCATTGATGTTGATCGCGGAAGGCTCGACACGTGGGTTATACCAGCCGATATTCTCGATAATGCGGCCATCACGAGGAGAACGTGCATCAGCCACTACAACACGATAGCTAGGGGCTTTCTTCATCCCCGTACGTTTTAAGCGAATTTTGACAGTCATGCTTTGTTATTTCCACCTCTGCCCCACACAAAGGGGGCTGTATTTTCAGCAGCGCCACGTTTTACATAGCACTAAAAGTGCCCCTAAATTACGGCTTGATTAGAATAGCACGGAGCGGCCAAATTGTCAATGTCAAAGGATATTGCTCTCAAGCTGTTCTTAAGATATATTTCATTATGCAAACAGTAGTAGAGAGGATGCCGGATTGCGCATATTGCGCGCAATCCGGCATCCTCTCTACTACGAAGATTTTTAGCCTAGTTCGCCGATATGGTGCAGGCGAACGAAGTTGGTGCGCATACGGCTGGCGACGGGCATGCCGCCCATGATGACGATGCTGTCACCAGGTAGAATTTCATGTTCTGCCTGCAGCTTTTTTTCCACGATCTCAATCAACTCTTCCGTTGAGCCGGTGAGGGGGATGATATGTGGCCAGACACCCCACCAGAGGCAGAGGCGATGATAGACCTCTTTGGAAGGTGTATAGGCCATAATTGGTGTGCGTGGACGATCTTTGGAGACCAGTTGCGCCGAAGTACCACTTCTAGTGAAGACAGCGATATATTTCACACTGGCCTCTTCCGCCAGAGCTTTGGCGGCATGACAGACCGCGCGATCCTGAGTCAATAAAGGCACATGACGTTGATAGTTCATCAAACCTTCGCTCTCGGTCTGACGCGCAATGCGATCCATCATCTTCACAGCTTCAATGGGATAGGAACCGGCGGCGGTTTCAGCGCTTAACATTACGGCATCGGTACCGTCAAAAATAGCATTTGCGACATCGCTGGCTTCAGCACGCGTTGGACGTGGATTGCTGATCATAGATTCAAGCATCTGGGTGGCGGTAATCACCGGCAGATCCAGATCATTGCAGCGCGAAATAATATGTTTTTGGATCAGCGGAACGCTCTCAGGGGCCATCTCTACGCCTAAATCACCACGGGCCACCATGACCCCATCGGTAACGCGCAAGATCTCATCAAGGCGCTTCACAGCTTCCGGCTTCTCCAACTTGGCAATCAAGGGAATAGGTCCATACGCAGTTTCACAACCCAGTTCGGACTGAATCGCTTCAATCTGCTGGCGGGCCGACAGGATATCTTCCGGCCTGCGCACAAAACTTAAGGCAACATAATCAACCCCATGCTGCACCCCAAAGCGTAAATCGGCTAAATCCTTCTCCGTCAAAGAAGGAGCACTCACAGCAACCCCTGGTAGATTAATACCCTTATGCTCTTTTAACAGACCGCCATGCACAATCTCACAATGCACATCGGTCGCATTTTTGTCGATCACACGTAACTCAAGAAGTCCATCATCGAGTAAAATGCGATCACCAATCTTAACATCCTGTGGTAACTGCTTATAGGTCGTCGCTACACATTCGGAGGTGCCTACAACCTCACGCGATGTAATCGTAAGCTGAGCCCCATCCACAAGGCGGACCGGCTGCCCGTCCCGGAGGAGTCCTGTACGAATCTTCGGACCTTGCAGATCTTGTAAGATAGCAACCGGAATATTTAAGCGCTTCGATATACTACGAACACTTTCAATGACCTTCGCGTGGCCTTCCTGTGTCCCATGGGAAAAATTCAAGCGAGCCACATTCATCCCTGCAAGCATCAGTTTTTCAAGCTGTTCATCACTATTAGTTGCGGGTCCAATAGTACAGACTATTTTGGTGCGTCGCATATACTTATTCCTCATTTAATAAAATATTTCAAGGCTTTCCTTGCCTCCTTCTTTGACTGATGGAATGCAGGTTGCCTGATAATGCAAGCCATCGTATGGCAATTGTAGCATTATGAAAAGAGGAGTCGCAATACGTAGTGCTTATCTATAGGTTTAAGAATTTTGCCTACCCGGCCCTCAAGCATATATGCTATACTTTGAGAAGAATACCCCTTAAGGACCGCGGCGGATAACAGTGCAGTTAGCCGCCGCATGTCATTGCAATGAGGCACTGAATGGCATGATTATGTAGATCCTGGCATTCAACAAGATAGAGAGAGATGGAGTAATAAAGCAATGACCACTCAGGAACGAAAGGCAATTCCAGTACCACAGGTCGAGCCACGAGCGACTATCCCTCCCCAGAATTTGCGTGTACCTGGTCCTACTCCTGTACCCCAGGAAGTACTGGATGCTCAGGCGGCTCCGATGATTAATCATCGTGGACCTGAATTTTCCGCCATTATGAAACGTGTTACCCCACGTCTACAATATTTTTTCCAGACAGCATCGCCCGTGTTAACCTATCCAGCCTCCGGTACCGGTGCGCAGGAATGCGCGGTGGTGAATGTTTTTTCGCCTGGCGATCATGTTGTCTCAATTATTATTGGAAATTTCGGTACCCGGCTGGCAAAAATCGCTGAGGCCTATGGCTTGAACGTCTCGCGTATCGAGTTCGCCTGGGGTGAGGCCGCCGATCCTGCAGTAGTTGAAGCACGGCTCAAAGAACTGGCTCCATACAAGGGTGTATTGATGACGCACAACGAAACATCGACAGGCGTCACCAATGATATTCAAACCCTGGCCGCGCTTGTGCGCAAGCTGAGTCCTGATGCACTGGTTGTAGTGGATGCGGTTAGCTCACTGAGTAGTTTGCCCTTAGAAATGGATCCCTGGGATCTGGATGTGGTCTTTACCGGATCACAAAAGGGCTGGATGATTCCTCCTGGCATTATGATGATCGCGGCCAGCGAGCGCGCCTGGCAGGCACATAAAACGTCAAAACTCCCCCGCTTCTATTGGGATTGGAGCTCGACACGGAAGCAGTTGGAGACCAGCTGGCAGCATCCAACGACGCCGCCCGTCTCCTTGTTCTATGCCCTGGATGTCGCGTTAGAAATGATGCTGGCCGAGGGACGCGAGGCGATCTTTGCACGCCACAAGAAAGCTGGCGAGTATGTGCGTGGCCGTGTGCAGGCGCTGGGACTACAATTGCTGGCAACTGATGCCAGATATGCCTCCAATACGGTGACTGCAATTAAAGCTCCTGAAGGCATTGAAACAAAAGCGCTATTAAAGAAGCTGCGTGAAAGCGAGCATATCGTTCTGGCCGATGGGCAGGATCATATGAAGGGCAAAATGTTCCGCATAGGACACCTGGGCTACTTCACAGATAGCGATCTTGAACAAACACTGGATGCAGTAGAGCGCCATCTTAAAGAACTTGGCTATCAGGGTTAAGCCAGACGGCGAGAAAGAGAGCAGATCCATGGCAGACGTACGTGCTGAGGTCGAAAATCCACAGGAACAGACAGGGCCTGTAAAGATTCTGATTACAGATCGTATTGCACACGAGGGTGTGGCCTTTTTGCGTGAGCAGCTACCGGATGCCCAGATCGATGAGCGACCTGGGCTGAAACCGGAGCAGTTAAAAGCGATTATTGGTGAATATAGCGCGCTGGTGGTACGTAGTGAGACACAGGTGACCAGCGATATTTTAACGGCGGCGCACAATCTCAGGATTGTGGGTCGCGCTGGCGTGGGCGTCGATAATATCGATACCGCAGCGGCAACCCGGCAGGGTATTATCGTTGTCAATTCGCCAACCGGCAATATTATGGCCGCCGCAGAACATACGATTGCGATGCTGATGGCGCTGGCCCGTCATGTGCCAGCCGCCGATGCCAGCATGAAAGCGAATAAGTGGGAGAAGAGCCGCTTCCTGGGTATCGAAGTACGCAACAAAACACTTGGCGTGATTGGCCTGGGTAAAGTAGGTATGGCCGTGGCGCGACGGGCACAGGGACTGGAGATGCAGATCATCGCCTTTGATCCTTTTGTCTCAACCGAGCAGGCTCGCAAGTCTAATGTCACCATGCTCAGCCTGGAGGACGTTTTAAAGCAAGCTGATTTCATCACCCTGCATACCTCCCTGACCAGTGGCCCCAATGGCACGCGCGGCCTGATTAGTGAGAAAGAGCTGGCAATGATGAAGCCTGGCGCGCGCCTGATCAACTGTGCGCGTGGTGGACTGATCGACGAAGAGGCTCTACTCAAAGCACTGAACGAAAAACATATCGCGGGCGCGGCACTAGACGTTTTCAGCCAGGAGCCGATACGCGATAATGCCCTCTTACAGCAGCTCATCGCGCACGAGCATATCATTGCGACTCCCCACCTGGGAGCATCTACCGAAGAGGCACAGGTCGGGGTTGCCACCGACGTAGCGGAGCAGATCGTATCAGTACTTAGTGGTGGCTTCCCACGCGCGGCCGTCAATGCCCCACTGATCCTACCAGAAACACTCAAAATTCTGCAGCCTTATATGGTTCTGGTTGAAAAGATGGGACGTCTATACACCCAGCTACAGCCCGAGCCATTGCGCAAAATCGAGCTCACTTATAGTGGCGAAATTGCCAGCTACGACCTGCGCCCACTGCAGGCTGCGCTGGTCAAAGGGCTGCTGGAGTCGGTTTCAGAAGCGCACGTCAACATGATCAACGCCCAGGTGCTGGCGAAAGAATGGGGTATCGAGATCGTTGAACAGAAATCAACGACCCCGGCCGAATTCGCCAATCAGGTTACCCTGCGTGTCAGTAGTGAGAGCGGAAGCAATACCAACAAAGACGACTATGTCAACGTTATCAGCGGAACCGTTATGCACAACGAGCCACGCATCGTCCAGGTCGGACCTTACTGGACCGAGTTTGTGCCAGAGGGACCAATCCTCTTCTGCCGCAACATCGACCAGCCAGGCATGATCGGACTCGTTGGTACCGTGCTGGGCAAAGCCCAGGTCAATATCCGCCACATGGATGTTGGACCCAGCGAGCGCAAAGCTCGTTCCTATGAGCTTGCCCGCCCAACCGAATCAGCCCTGATGGTCATCTCTGTGGATAATCCCATTCCCGAATGGGCCCTTGACGAAGTCAACCAGACCGGCACCATTTATGGCGTAAAGATGGTTAATCTGTAAAACAACAAGCAGCGCCGCCGAAATTTTTTTCGGCGGCGCTGCTTGTTGTTTTACAGATTAACCTATGATCTGCGCCCGCTATGCGGGCGGGGGAGGAGAGAAGGTTCGGGGGCACAGCCCCGGAGCCCCCAGTCAAGGGGCTCGCCGCCCCTTGCATCCCCGCTTTCTTGTTACTTGAAGGGGATCGAAGCTCTAGTACAGGTATGTATTAGCCTGCGCGATAGCGGCGGCGACGTGAACCGAGGCCACGCGTGAGCAGGTGCCAGATACCAATCATGATGATAGCACCAATCAACCCGCGCAGCAAAGGCACACCGAACCAATAAATATCACCAATGCCCGTAATGTTGATAACGCGAGTCATCAACCAGACGCCGATGACACCAGCAATAATCGCGCCGATGATTCCCAGGGGAACTCTCCATCCCACAATGAACTCTGCAATCACACCAACAACTGCAGCGATCACGATATACATGATCAAGTCAAGACCAATTGTCCATACATTGGAACCAATCTGAATTTTCACAGCATCTGCAAGAACCAGCATAGAATTCTCCTTTACGTCGTTTCTCAGTTTTTGCCAGGAAAACGCACGTTGCCACGATAATAAAGTCCATAAGGCCGGTAAATAAAAAAAACAGCTAAACCGTGCAATCGGCAAATATGCTTCTCCCTATCTATACGTTTTAGCACGACTATAAAGTTTCGAGAAAGAGCACAAAAAACTGATGACATGAAAAAGCTTATAGCTGACGTTACTTTTGGGACAGGCATAGTACAATGTACAACAGAAGGTTTATGTTCTACGTAGGATCTAAAGAAGAGCCTATCAGTTTGATTAACTGTGACAATAGAAACATGTCAATGAAAGGAACCAGGGATTGAATACTGCCACCCCCTCAGTTCAACGAAAATATTTCACCAAGCCAACGCCAACGCAGGCACGCTTTGCATTCGTCATTTTGCTCATTATAAATATTCTCAACTATACCGACCGTTCCGTCCTCGCAGCGGTCCAGATCCTCATCCAGAAAGAGTTCGGATTAACAGATATTGAGCTTGGCCTGCTCAATTCCTCATTTCTGTTTATCTATGGACTGTCAACACTGCCCATCGGCATCTGGGCGGATCGAGGAGTACGCAAGAATATTGTGGCCATCTGTGTTACCCTCTGGAGTATCGCCACAGCCCTGAGCGGTATGACCCATAACTTCATACAGATCTTCCTGACACGTTCCGTCCTGGGCATCGGAGAGGCTGGCTATGCACCGGCATCCGTTTCATTGATTGGAGACTACTTCCACAAAGAGAAACGTGGCCTGATGCTCTCCATCTGGTCCATTGGCAATCTGATTGGTACTGCGATTGGATTAATCGTGGGTGGCATTATTGCTGAAGCCCTGGGGTGGCGCTGGGTCTTTTATGTGGTCGGTATACCAGGACTTCTGGCAGCCTTTTTTATCTGGCGCGCCGTAGAACCTAAGCGTGGAGCTTTTGACCGTGAAGGAGACAATAGTAGCAATGATGCTGCGGCCGCACATGGCAGTATTGGTGGCAATATCCTTCAGGTCATCCGCCAACTTCTGAAAACACCAACCTACTGGGTACTGGTAGCTGCATTTATCTGTAGCTTCTTTATCATCGGGGCCGCACTCTCCTGGGTTCCAACCTTTCTGAGCCGCGAATTTGGTCTGTCCATCAGTCAGGCCGGAACAATATCCGGTGGCGTCCTAGCCGGCGGTAGTCTGGTCGGAACACTGATTGGCGGCTGGCTCTCCGACTTCCTGCAGCGCAAGATGCCAGAGGGGCGTATGATCATAACCACCATCGCCTTCCTGACTGGCGCACCACTAACCTGGGTGGCTCTTTCCATGCACCAGTTAGCAGCTTTCATTGCGGTCTTCTCCTTTGCCATCATCTGTCTCAGTCTTTGCCTGGGACCGATCCAGGCCATCATCCAGGATATCACCCTACCGGAAATCCGCTCCACGGCCGTAGGTCTGGCCCTGCTGCTAGGACATCTGTTGGGAGATGCGGCTTCACCACTGATTGTGGGCCTCATTAGTGATAGCACCCACTCGCTCGGCTTTGCCCTGCAAATTACCGGTCCGACCTGCCTCCTGCTGGCCGGCTTGATCTGTGTTATCGGTGTCAAAACTGTCCCTAAAGATATGGAAAAGATGCGCAAACACCTCAACGAAGAATACAACGCCTCCTAAACAGGCAAAACGGCCGCCGGGAGAAACTGGCACTCTCCCGGCGGCTATTTCTTTGGCAGACACAGGCATACAAAAAAGCCACCTGGATATCCAGGTGGCTTTTGAAAAAGCGGGTTACGGGGATCGAACCCGTGATCTCAACTTTGGGAAAGTTACATGTTAGCCACTACACCAAACCCGCATCTGTCCTTGACTGACATAGAAAAGTATACCTGATATCCATACAAAAGTCAAGGCATTTTTTCCCCTTTTCCCTTTTCTCCCAATTTCTCATAGGGGCCGATGTCGCCTTAAGTATGATATGATACAAGCAAAAAGCAACGAATTTCTACATAGGGCGTATATTATTGCAGGGCCTACTATTCTTTATTATTCATAGCCTCTGGAGGACGATATGGGACTTTTTAGTCGATTTATGAACCTTTTTCGCATCCGTGCCAGTTCTGCCCTGGATAAAGCTGAAGATCCTGGTCAGGTCATGGATTATTCTTATGGAAAGCAGCTTGAGCAGTTACAGCAGTTAAAGCGATCGATTGCTGATGTGGTGACCCAGGAGAAGCGGCTTGAGCTCCAGCAAAAACAGGTGGCAGATAAAGTGACGACGCTGGATAGACAGGCTCAGCAGGCCCTACAGGCTAACCGAGAAGATCTGGCTCGCCTGGCCTTGCAGCGCAAAGAGACACTGATCGTCCAATTAACGAGCTATGAGCAACAAATTGCGCAGCTCAAGGCCCAGGAAGAGAAACTGATTACCATGGAGCGCAATGTCTCGTCCCGGGTTGAGACGTTCAGGACGCAGAAGGAAATGGTCAAAGCGCAGTATGGCGCCGCCCAGGCTCAGGTGAAGATTAATGAGGCGCTCACCGGTATTTCGCAGGAAATGACCGAGATGAATCTGGCTATGCAGCGGGCACAGGATAAAGTACTGACCATGCAGGCCCGGGCCAACGCTATGGATAGCCTGATCGAGCAAGGTGCTCTAGGAGAGCAAGGACTACTCGGGGCCGGAAGTAGCGATACACTTGACCGAGAGTTGCAGCAAATTACCGCCCAGCAAAATGTTGAAGCACAATTGCAGGCTTTAAAACAACAACTGCAACTCGAAGGTCCGAATGTGCAACAAAAACAAATTAAAGGGCCAGCTACAGAATTGTAGTTAGCCCTTCTTTTGCTCTTTTTCTTTACGTGCCTTATCCTTATAATAGGATTTCGGCTTAGGACGACGCTCAGTGTCTACATAGGCCGCGGGAGCGGAATCTTCACGCGCCATGATTTCTGTCTCATCGCGTTCACTGATCAGCTCTTGTAGATCATTGTAGACGTTGTAGTTATCTTGCGTTTCAGGCATGCGCAACATGTGACGCAAAACTTGTACTTGAGAAATACTCGTACGGTCATTTCTGGCAGATTCGGCCTTCTTCAGCAATTTCTCAACTTGCTCCATGCTATCATCATGCGCTCCAATACCTTCGAGCCGCTGTCTCACCACCAATAACTGCTCGTATAAGTTCATTGTGACACTCTCCTCAAGAATAGCAGACCTTAAAAATCCACTTAAGGTTATGGTAACATAGAGCATAAAACCCGTCAAATTAACGCAACGGGTTAGTACAATTCATTGGGGGTGTGTCTGGCTCCCATGCGGTGTGTTTTTAGCCAGCCTGGGGAGCGCAGGCGTCCCCATTCTTGTTTTATTGGTTGGTGCAGAAATGGCGCATTCGCGCCATTTCTGCACCAACGATGAAAGAGCATGTGAGCTGATATGTTGCCACCAAACGATGAAAGAGGATGTGAACTGATATGTTGCCACGACCCTGCGAGAGAAAAGATGGCCATCACGAGAGTAAGGCACACACTTAAGATTTGTTTTCGACAAAAACGCCGACTGGACTTTCTTGCGGCTGGCTGCTTTCTTCGGGAGTGACAAAGACGAGATTGGTGTAAAATGTGCTGCCACCGTTGAAGTCGGCGAGACGGTCCGAGGTGGTCCAGTTAATGTTGCGCTGGTCGGGACTGAATTTTGGCCACCAGACGGTGGTGGTGGCGAGGACACCAGGACGGACAACTTCTGAGACTTCGGCGACGAGCCGGCACCAGCCACGTTCGTTGCTGACATGCACCAGTTGACCAGAGCGAATACCCCGTAGCTTTGCGTCTTCGGGATTGATACGCAGGGTTGGAGCGTGCTCTTTGGTCATCAAGGTCTGCTGGTTGGCGAATGTAGAACTGATAAAATGATGGGCCGCAGAACTGAGTAAGGGGAGTGCCTCACCTTTTGTCGCAGGCCGAAGTGGATCTGGTCGGGACTCGACTTCAGGGACCCAGCCGGGCATTGGATCATAGCCTTTAGCGGCCGCTTGTTCTGAGTAGAATTCAACTTTGCCTGAAGGGGTGCGGAATTTACCATCGCTGAAGGGAATACGCTCATGTTCGGGAATGGCCAATGGGATCGAGCCTTCAGCCTGGAAGCGTTCAAGGGTCAGGCCCGCCAGTAGCGGCTGCCGGGCCGCCGTTGTTGTTAGCACCTCGTCAATGATCTCATTAGCATCCGCGGTTAACCAGGATTCCTGGAAACCCATGGCTGCAGCCAGGGCGCGCATGACATCCCAGTTGCTACGCGCCTCACCTTGAGGCTCGATGGCAGGCGTATTATATTGCAGGAAGAGATGCCCATAGGGCTTATGGATATCCACCTGCTCCAGCTGGCTAGTCGCCGGCAAAATAATATCGGCATAACGAGCAGTATCGGTCTCGAAAAGCTCATGGACAACCGTGAAGAGATCCTCACGCATCAAGCCCTCGACGACCTTACCCGCATTGGGCGTTGAAGCTACGGGATTAGCATTATAGACATACAGCGAGTAAACGGGAGGATCGGCCTCACCGGTCAGGATAGCGCCCAGGCGATTCATATTCAAGCTACGGGTAGCTGGCGGACAGGCGGGGTCATCACCACGGCCAACAGTCGCGCGATCCCACTTCAACCAGTCACTGGTACTATACATCAAGCCCCCACCGGCCACACCATATTGTCCCACCACAGCAGGCAGGCAGGCCAGAGTACGTACCATCTGACCGCCATTGGTATGGCGATTAATGCCATCAGAGATCCTGAGTAGCGCAGGCGCGGTCGTGGCATATTCCCGGGCCAGCGTGACAATTGTCTCCACGGCCAATCCGGTAATCGCCGCGGCCCGTTCTGGCGGATATTGCTGGATGCGTTCTCGTAGCTGCTCCCAACCAAGCGTATGCTCGGCGATCCAGGCAGTATTATGCAGACCTTCATTGACCATGACATACATCATGGAGAGGGCCAGCGCGGCATCACTTCCGGGCAGGGGCTGGATATGTTGATCGGCCGAACGAGCCGTCAAAGTACGAATAGGATCAATGACGATGACACGTGAGCCGTTGCGCTGAGCTTCGCGCAAGAAAGGCATGACGTGCGGCGCCGTACTGGCAGGATTACTACCCCAGATCAGAATCAACTTACTCTCAGCTAGGGACTCTGGAGAAGCAGCGAGACGGCCGCCAACAGTCAGTAAGACAGCCTCTTCAGCGGCATGGCCACAGATCGCACGCTCAAGCTGGCTGGCACCCAGGCGATTCCAGAAACGCGAGTCGGTCACAGCTCCCTGGACTAATCCCAGCGTACCGGCATAGCTATAGGGTAAAATAGTTTCCGCGCCATGCGTGTCTGCTAACTGACGCCAGCGGCCAGCAATCTCAGCGATCGCTTCATCCCAGGAGATACGCGTAAACTGGCCGCTCCCCTTGGGTCCACTGCGGCGTAGAGGATACAGCAGACGTTCTGGATGATAGACACGTTCAAGATAGCGATTGACCTTGGCACACAACCAGCCACGCGTAACCGGATGGTTCGAGCGTCCCTGCACCCGTACGGCACGACCCTGTTCATCCACATGCGTCTCTAACGCACAGGTATCGGGACAATCATGGGGGCAGGCACCATACACAACACGCAACTGGCGACCATCAGCACTTTTCGCAGGGGTATTCAGCGACATACATCCAGCTCTCTTTCCAGCTCCTTGTAGATAGAACAAGCATAATAGAATTAGCACACATAAACCGTGTAACGGCACTCAGGTTTGAGGAGGCCCACACTCCTGACATCAGGAGTTATTATCATCCCAGGACCCTTCAGCAGTCAACCAGTCCAACATTGCATCAGGCATCAACGAGACAGAACCCTGACGTTGTGAGCAACGGGGCAAGCTATGGAGGACGGTAGAACCATATTCTTTGGAAGTCACACGGCGATCGAATAAGACCACAGTATTCCGCTCACGGCCACTCCATATAACACGATCAATGACTCGTCGCACACGCTGCGTCGCCATCGGCACCGTCAACTGGCGGAGTTGATCAGAATATTGTTCGGCACGCGCCGCAAGGGGAGGATCATTCAGGACCGGCATCGGCAAGCGGGCAATAAATAGACAGGTGGGTGTGCGCGCAACATCATCCACACTATCCCAAAAGCTCCCCGTACCAAGGATCACCACGCGTTCCTGCGATTGAAAAACCTGCCAGAGTTGGCGCGGAGAGCCGTCCGCTCCCTGACCCAGGACCAGGATATCACGCGCCTCCAGGATGGGTTTTATCGCCGTATAGGTACTACGTAGAGCAGCATGGGACGTGAAAAGGGCGACAACTTTGCCTTCGAGAGCCGTAGCGATATTGATCAGGGACTCCTCAACATGACGCTGATACTGTGGCGAATTCGGCTCAGGCACATCGTTTGGCAGATAGATCAGCGTCTGTTCAGCGTGATTGGCTGTCAGGGAAGTCTCAGCAATCGATTCCTGCTCCAGTCCCAGACGCTGACGGGCAAAGCCAAAAGAACCATCTACCGACAGGGCGGTACCAACAAAAATCGTACCAGTGTGTTCCTGCAATAGTAACCGTTTGAAGATAGCCGAAGTCTGCACCAGTTGAGAATGTAAGATTGGGGCATGCTCAACAGCTAAAGAACGTGTAGCGGGGTCAGCCGCATTCCTGGCCGCATTCTGCTGGGTCGCAGGCATCGGCGGTGTCCGTAGCCAGTGGACCGAATCGCTTTCCTCAAGAGACATCGCCTGCTGCACCTTCTGTACCAACTCACCCAATTGATAGGCCGTAGTCACCAATTCTGAGGCCACGGAACTATCCTCACCACTCCCCTTCTCAGGCTTACGGCGCCCCTTCTGAGCAGAAAGAATGGTTTTTTCGGCCAGATTGGCCATATCGATGACGGCCCGCAAACGCTGTGAAGCCTGCTGCCAGGCCTGATTGGCCTCATCCCAGGAACCAAGCTGGCGAATATTTCCATTGATGCGCAACGGCTGATCCGCCCGTTCATGTCCACGAGCATGAGCGCGATGCGCCGCATCCGAACGTCCCTTGCCACTTTGAGCAGAATCTTCAACCAGCGCGAGAAAGGCCGCGAATAAACGCTCAACCGACGCCCGTGCCTGACGCAAGGTCTGAAACCACTGTAATAAACGCTGATCCAGTTCAGCCTTCGTCACCGTCTGCGTAGTCGACAGGCCACCAGGACCATTCTCACGCAAAACCGGAGCAGCCAGCGCCAATAAGCCTTGATAGCGTCCGTCCGGCAACTCGGTACCAATCGTATTCAAGAGCCGTAGCACCTGTACCTGATCAAACTCTGAGCCTCCCCAGCGAATATTCTCTTCCTCCAGCAAATCAGCATCCAGGATCAAGCGACGATCAACATCGGCCAGCAAAGGATGGGACAGACACAGGTCATCGAAGAGTCCAGTATGGGTCGTCACCACCAGTTGAGCAGCTTTAATACGCTCCTCGGCCAGTTCGACAAAACAATAGCCTTTCCGGCGATATGTGCAGTTCTGATAACTCTTCTCAAAGCGTGGATCAAGCGAGCGCTTCTGCTCAAAATCGGACGAAATTCTATCCCAGGCTGCCATCTCTTGCTGCAAGAGTGTCAGCTCACTACGATTACCTTGCAGCGTCTCATGGGTCCAAAGCCGCAGCTTGGCCAGACCACGCGCCTGCTCGGCCGTGAGTTCACCACTGGTACGGCGCATGGCCGCGCCAAACCAACGATGGGTGCAGAGGTAACCGCCATGTTCAGCCATATACGCGACAGGGATCTGAGCATGAAGTTGGGCCTGCAGGGTGGGGAGAATGATATCAATTAAACGGCGGGCATACTGCTGATTCACACAAGCGATCACTAAACGGCGTGGAGGCTCAGCAGGCCCAGGTTCTTCAGCCAACCATTCAAGCACAGGCCGCAAAGCAGCATCATAATCATGTCCACCCAGCGTAAGCTCCAACAACAATGGCGCACGCTGCTCTAAAGACTGGCGCACGGCGGCCCTGGCACTATCACGTTGGGCGCTCGGCTGCTGGCCATCAGGAGCTATGTGTACGGGAGGATCAATAGCCGGAATCACCGCAGGAGTTGCGGGTTCGGCGGCACTGGCCACATCGCGACCAACCGCGAAAGAAAGGACCCGTGGATCCATACCCAGTTGAGCAGCAAAGCGATCACCCAGGCTGCCACGGGACAGGCGACCCATCAACCCATCACGCTCCTGCCGATCACGCAACTCCTGCCGAAAGAAATGCAACAAAGGCCAGGACCGAGGCGCATCCAGATTCGCCAGATCATTCAGCACATCCAGGTCCACTTCCTGCAGACGCTGATGTAGTACATTAAAGACCTCCATGGCCAGTACCGTATCCACCATAGCACGATGGCGATCATGTGGCACCCGCACACCCAGAGCCTCCGCGACCTGTCCCAGATTATAGCTAACCAGTGACGGCAATAAAACAGTTGCCATCTCAAAAGTATCGATGAGAGGATTCGAGCGAGCGATGCCGCGCATCCGTAAGAAGCTCGCATCAAAAGGAATACTATGTCCAACAATCGGCAGGTCTGCCAGGAAAGCCTGCAAATCCTTAGCGACAGCCGCAAACGGAGGTGCGCCAACCAGATGCTCTGGCTTAATACCAGTCAAGCGCTGCACCCGATAAGGAATAGGACGTCCGGGAGTCACGAATGTCTCTAATGTATCGATGACTTCAGTCCCTTGAAACTTTACAGCAGCGATCTCCAGGATCGTATCTTGCTCGGGATGTAAACCGGTCGTCTCTAAATCAAGGGCAACACGAATGGCTGGTCTTTTCGCCATAAATTCTCTGTCCTCAGCTCTCTCGACTACATTGAACAAACAACATCCCCGTACCTATTGGGGAGACAAGGGGGATGGCGACCAGTTCTCCAGTAAAGCATGCGCCTTAAGCGCTGCTCGTCCGCGATGGCTAATCTGGTTTTTCTGCGCTGGTGGAAGTTCAGCGGTTGTCTTTCCGAGTTCTGGAACCAGGAAGATAGGATCATAGCCAAACCCGTTGGCTCCACGGGGTGGATCAGTAATGACGCCTTCAATCGCCCCATCAACACTCTGATGATACCCGGAAGGTTCAGCGAGCGTAATCACACATTTGAAACGGGCGGTCCACTGATCTGCAGGAACATTGCGTAAGCGCTCATAGAGAAGCGGGAAACGTTGCTCATAGGGGGTATCAACGCCCGCAAAGCGAGCGGAATACACTCCAGGTTCCCCTCCAAGGGCATCAATTTCCAGACCAGAGTCATCAGCCAGTGTAAGTACACCTGCTGCACGAGCATATGTCAGAGCTTTTAGTTCCGCATTTTCCAGAAAGGTCGTACCCGTCTCTTCTACATCAAAATCGATAGCGAGGTCTTTTAGCGAGAGCAATTGATAAGGTAGATCCTGAAATATTGCTCGATACTCTTCCAACTTATGACGATTTGTGGTTGCAACCAGTAGGACGCGCATACAAAACTCCAAACTAGACGGGATCGAAACGTTGGACTCTATTTTACCATACCATAGTAGAGTTGTCGAGATGAACATTTCTGTATTTAAGCACTAGAAATCATTACGAGATGCATCAATTGCAAATAAGAAAATACACTTGGACTATAATCGCCTGGTTGATGCTTGTCGCCTGGGCACACGCCTCGCGCCTGCGGCGCTCGCCTATGTTGTGTGAGGATGGTGCGCGGCCGC
The DNA here is from genome assembly GCF_003967575.1 of Dictyobacter alpinus. NCBI lineage: Bacteria > Bacillati > Chloroflexota > Ktedonobacteria > Ktedonobacterales > Dictyobacteraceae > Dictyobacter > Dictyobacter alpinus. The sequence continues at coordinate 4,465,730 of NZ_BIFT01000001.1, read as the reverse complement.
GGCCGCGCACCATCCTCACACAACATGTGGGATGCAGACTGGTAACCATCCTCACACAACATAGTGGGATGGGGGAGTAGTATTTTTGGGAGGGGAGAAAATTTGTGTTCTAAAGCGCTTGACATAGCATAGGTTTACAGGTATAATCGGCAGTGTTAAGAGGAGCGGACATAAATCATTATGGACTGGTTCCTGCGACAATACCCGCCGATGTAGCTCAGGGGTAGAGCAACGCTTTCGTAAAGCGTGGGTCGTCGGTTCAAATCCGACCTTCGGCTCTTTTTTATGACCAAAACCCTCATAAAGCCGCTTCAGTACTGGCTTTATGAGGGTTCTTTATTTATCGCTACAAGGCCTACTGTAGCAACGCTTATTTATTGCTCAGATTTATCATCTTCTGACGGTTGAGACTCACCTTTTGCTGTCTCCTGGCTCTTCTTGCCCTCGACTGGGGGTTCGGGGGCTGTGCCCGCGGCAACTCCCTCCTCCCCCTCCGCCCGCGTCGCGGGCGAACAATCCATCAAAAGAAGTTTGACAAAAGCAATAGGCATTTGAGGTGACTTTTAGGTTATTGAGAAAATGTGACTTTATCGCTTCGTGTAAAAGCACAGAAGGTCGCAAATTGTGCGATATATTTGTGTTTATGTATTTAACTTGTCTTTGACAAGAAGGGAAGAAGTAGAGATGTCACTTCTTAACACGGCGCATACTCAGCCCGCTACGGCAGGCTCCACAAAGTTTTTATCTTCACGTGGTGGTCGTCTGGGTATCATGGCGACGATTGTAGTACTGTTGGGTGCGATCATATTTTTTGCTTTACAGCAATTGAGCACCTCACACGCGGCATATCAGCAACATAAACAATGGCACGCTCCAGCCATCACCAACATCAATGGGCTGAAAAATATCTCGCAGATCGGGAGCACAGCTAACGTGCTCGATTTCACTGGAAAAAGAGCCATGGTTGATCCTAACCCTTACAAGATCGTGATCACCCCGGCCAATCTATCATCAACGCTGAAGGCTGGCGATGTACTTGTCTCTAATATTGGTAATGAGGACAAGGGTATGACGTTGGTAAAGTTCGCTCCGGTTGCGGGCAAGGGACGCGTCTTTAATATGCCAGCCGCCAACGGCGTATCGGGTCCCTCGGCGATGGCCTTCGACGGCGGCAGGCTGCTGGTGGCAAACTCGGCCGGCAATGACGTGTTGATCCTTAATGCCAATGGCTCCATTTTCCAGACCCTGAAAAGTCCCCTCTTCAATGGACCCTGGGGCATTACGGTTGGTCAAACCAACAATAAAGATATGGACAATATCGCGACCTTCTTTACCAGCAACAAACTTGACGGCAAGATCTTGCGCGTCGATATCAAGCAGCAGGAGCGCGGTAAGCCTGTCAAATTCAAGGTAACGCAGATCGGCCAGTTCGGACTGCGGGATAAGATTTCGAAGATTGAGCTGCGCTGGCTGCCGGAGCTTAAAGTTGGCCACGACAAATGGAAAGATGTCCTGCTGGCCGTTGATCCTTCAACCAACCGCATCGCTGGCTATCCATTCAGCAGCAAGCTCAAGCACTCGGTAAAATCGCAGACCATCTTCAAAGGTGGACCATTGAATAACCCCGGCGGCATGACGATCAATCCTTTAAATGGTGACGCGCTGGTGGTAAACCTGAATAACAATAATCTGGTTGAGATCAATCTGCAGAAGGGGACTGTGGTTGGGGTAAAACAGGTCGATCCGGCCATGGTCGATGCTCAGGGCAACAACTCGGCCCTGTTTGGCGTCGCGGCGGCGAAAGATCAGCAGGGGAACCTCAAGGTCTACTTCACCAATGATAATACTAATAGCTTGAATGTGCTATCCAAATAATCCTTTTGTTTTGCAAGCCGTAGTGCTTTGTCAAACTTTGTTTGATGGATTGTTCGCCCGCGACGCGGGCGAGAGGGGGGGAGTTGCCGCGGGCACTGCCCCCCCGCGCCCCCAGTCAAGGGACTCGCCGCTTGATCATGCCCCGGCATGCTCGCTTGCATCCCCGCTCCCCTATCAAATGAACTTTGACAAAGCACGATGGATATACAGATAATAAAAAGGTACCCCTCCTTATTTACCTTCGATGCAAACTTCGTTACACGGAGATCGCGCTGACCTCTTTTGCGCTTCGCTTTAAGTAGGGCTGGTTGTGTTATTATAAATAGATAAGCACGACTATAGTGGTCTATTTCCGATAGAGGGTGAGATTATTGGGTAAGAGACGGAAAGCGTGGGTACGTGTATTTTTGCCGATGGCGCTTGTAGTGCTGGGGCTGTCGACATTGGCTACGCTATTGTATACGGGGACGATATGGCCGAATGCCTGGTTTGTAGCGGATTATCCTGTGCGCGGCATCGATGTATCGAGTTACCAGGAGCATGTTGATTGGAGGAGCGTGGCCCAATCGGGCCAGTTTTCGTTTGCCTTTATTAAGGCGACCGAGGGCAAGAATTATAAAGATGCCTATTTTCAGGAGAACTGGCGCGGGACTAAAGAGCAGAATATTCTGCGTGGCGCCTATCACTTCTATTCTGACTATAGAACTGGCATTGAGCAGGCCAACAATTATATTAGTGTGGTGCCTAAAGAAGCCGGGATGCTGCCACCTGTGCTGGATCTAGAGGTCTCTGGTAATGACCATAGCATGATGTTGCGTGAGCTCAATCGTTTCATTAATCGCCTGCAGCAACACTATGGCGTGAAGCCAATTATTTATACCGATCACGATCGATATACCGAATATATTCAAGGCAACTTTGCGAACTATACGATCTGGATACGAGATGTCTATACGCCAGTCCAGTGGAACAAGGTCCAGAATTGGAGCTTCTGGCAATACAACAATCGTGGCCATGTTCCCGGTGTGTCCGGCTATGTTGATATGAATGTTTTTTCGCGTCCGCAAAAAGAGCTCGCTGCGCTGGTCCTTTAGCTATTGAGGAAGCGTGCGCTATCTTGACGCTTCCTCCGGGCATGATGATCATGTTATATGTGGACAGGCCTCACGGAAGGCTTCTACCAGTTCGCCAACTTTGAGGATCGGGCGATGCATGGCGGATGGGGTGGAGAGGTTGAGGGTGAGTATTTTGCTGTTGATCTGCCGCAGTTCTTCGTCGTATTGGATGGCGGCTTTTTCGACAGAGGCGTTGAAGCTGCGCTTCTCGCTTTCGAAGGGAGCAATGCGGCGGTGGGACAGTTTCTTCCTACGCGTAATCAGGAGCGCGACTCTGGCGTTGGTGCGTTCAAGCGCCCGATCAATCTGTCGCTGTAACTCAATTTCAAATGGCACATAGCCGTTATTCTTCAGCAGTCCATAAGCCATACGATTATCATCATCTGGCTTCAGCTCTAGCTCTAAGGGCTTACCCATACCTTTCAGATTATCAAAATCGCCACGGGCCTGGGCGCTACGGATCTGCTCTTCAACATAATCCCCCATACGGCGACCACGGTAGCTCTGCTTATTTTCTTCGGTCTCGGTTGAAGGTTTATCCATTCTTTTACGCCAATCAACAAAATCCATCGGAAAACCTCCTTAATTTTCCTGCGTTGTAGTATCTATACGATCCTTTTTATCTATTATAACGTTTTTGATGGCATCTCGTGCAACCTCATAGACCTCTATCAGGGGGAGCTGGCGCATGGTGGCGATGCGCTGGCATTCTTCGTATTCGGGAGATGCGCTGATGAGTTGTGCTCCCAGGCGCTTGATTTTGACCAGCATCGGGCCGAGAGCGGTGTCGATGCGTACCTGCTCTCGCTGCGCTTTCAGGCGGCGAATATGCTGGATGCGTACACCAAGGGTGGGGGTTTCGCGCAATAAGATGAGCGCCAGTTGGTCTCCCAGAGAGACGGGACAGATGACGGTCAGGAGCGTGGCGGGCCGATTCTTTTTCATTTGGAGAGGGGTGTAGGTCACGTCCAGGGCGCCGAGCGTAAAGAGCCGCTCCATCAGACCACCCAGCAGTTCACCAGTCATGGTATCCAGGTTTGACTCGATTACCGCGACCCAATCGGTATCAGCATCCATGATACTGGCAGGTTCCTCTACCTCAGTGGAGGTCCCGAGGTAGAGGCGCATGGCAGCAGGCGGATTTTGGCTCGTGCTGCCAAAGCCATAGCCAACGCGCTCGATTGAGAAGACCGGTACTTCAAAGCGTGCACAGGTGACGAGAAGCGCGGCTCCGACCGGTGTGACAGGCTCACCGCCCGAAGAAACGGGCTTCCAGCTAGCCCCCGACGCACGCAGGATCTCCAGCGTCACTGGCGATGGTGCCAGGTCATGCTCTCCCTCAAAACCTGTATTTAGCGGCAAGGGTGAAGCGTACAGTTCGCTTATATTGAGTTCCAGCAGCCCAGATACAACGCAGACAAGTTCCATCAGCGCTACGGAAGAAAGCTGGATAGTAGTCAGGGGGGTGTCATGCACAACAGATTCAGCCTCAGCCAGACAGCGTAGACAGGCCAGCACACGGGCGATCACAGGCTCAGGTAAAGCGGAACTTTTTAGCTGCTGACTCCACGCATCCAACGAACGCAGCGTAACCTGATCCAGTGATGTCCAGGCCAGACGGATGCCAGAGGCCCCCCGTTCAAACACCTGAAGTGGCTCAACCTGATAGATGTCCAGGTCTACGGCGGCCAGAGCGCGCCGGATGCTAGCTACGGACAAGCCAAGATCCATCAGGGTAGACAACCACAAGGAGCCACTGCTCCCCAGCGAACAATCTATAAACGCCATCTTCCGCGTCATATTTTCAATGCTCCTCTTGCTTGCAACCTCGACCCAGAGAACCAATACATTTCGCTTCATAACAGCGCGTAGCGGTAGGTCTTGTACCTGCAACCTGTAGACGTATAACCATGCACAAGCAGTACGCAGCACGCGCCTGATCTGTTCGCCGTCATACGATCATGTGTTTGAAGAACATTTCGTACGTGAACAGGTTGCAGGTACAAGACCTGCCGCTACAATGCCTAACCGAAACGTGTTGACCACGGGGGCGGCCGTTGCGTTCAGTATGGCATATTGGCCATACAGGAGCAAGCGCAAGCAGGCTTTGATCTGTAGGTACTAATATGCCAATATGAAGACAAGATGATAGCTACAAGTTGTCTGGATCTGGCCGCAAGCCATGGGGGATATAGGCCATGCAATCAGGCTCACAGATCAAGGACTGCGATAGGATGCGCATGGCCATCTGTAAACGATTGCGTACGGTGCGATCAGAAATGCCAAGGATGGTGGCAATATCTTTCTCGGTTTTGTCTTCCCAGTAAACCAGGTGGACAACTTCAGCCAGACGCTGGGGGAGGCGCTTGACAATATCCATCAAAAAACTGGAGTCGATGGCGTGCAGGATGGCGTAGGCACGCTCATCCTCGATTTCGTAGGGGTTATGTAAAACATCGGCATGGACAACCATATCGTCGAGACGATAAACCAGGCTACGAGGGATGCGGCGCCCCTTCTCGACGTGCGCGGAACTTAAACGTCCTTCACGTAACATAAAGGAGCGGTATACATGCATACGCTCATAACCAAGGCAATGCACAAAATTCTCTTCCCAGAAGTGACGTTGAGGATCAAAAATGGCTTTGAGGATTGCTTCATTTAAATCAGCGCATAAATCAAGGCTCATATTCCGCTGCTCATCCCAACCCAACTCATAACATTTTTGCGCGATACCCTTGGCCCAGAACTCGTTTTTCGCCAGGGAGCGAGCAACGATGATGGACGCCAGACCCTCGCAGACCGCATCCTGCTGCATCTGGCGAGCCGCCCGTAAGGACTTTACTAAAACTTCGCGGGGGAAATCCTTTTGTTCCACGGTAGACCAGAAATCCTGTGAATCATATGCGGGAAGTGTTTCAAACACCTTTAATAAATGTGAGCGCCGCTGGTTAACATCAGCATAATAATTGGAAACCAATGCCTCCTCCCTTCCACAACCACTGATACAGGACCTGCTTTACAGGCAAGCCCCAACCAAACAATCCCTGCATTATTTGTGATGCTTTGAATGAATTGCACTATTATAGACTGCAACCGCTAAAACGTCAATAGCTTTATCAGGTAGAATTCTTCGCCACTTATACAATACCCAGCAAAGACAAAGAACAGGAAAAGACCAGAGGATCTTTTCCTATTCTTACCCATTCTTGTGACGATAGATGGTTGATTGGCGCTATTTGCCAGTCTGGTGATAGGCCAGAGCGTTACGATAGACTTCAACATAGCGCAAAGCCGAGGCGTTCCAGGAATGATCGGCCGCCATGCCACGCAACTGCAAGGTATGCCAGAAATTCTTAAAAGGGTACAGGGCCAGCGCACGCACAATCGCGGCAAAGAATTCCCAGGCATCATAATTCTGGAAGACAAAGCCATTGCCATCACTGGTATGGGGATTATATTCCTGAACCGTGTCGGCCAGACCGCCAACGTGGCGCACAATGGGCACACAGCCATAGCGCATCGCATACATCTGGTTGGTGCCACACGGCTCAAAACGGGATGGCATCAACAACATATCACTACCAGCATAGATGCGCTGCGCCACCTCCGTATTAAAGGTCAGGAAGATCGCCACCTGATCCGGATAGCGCGCCGCCAGATTCTGGAACATCTCATGATAATGTTGATCGCCCACGCCCAGCAGCACAAACTGCACGCCCTGGGCCAGTAAAGGATGAATGATCTGCGCCAGCAAATCAAAGCCTTTCTGGTCTGCCAGCCGTGAAATCATCGCCAGCATCGGCACATCCGGCTTCACCGGCAAATGAGCCTGCTCCTGAAGAGCCGCTTTATTCTCTGCCCGCTTCTCCAGACTCGTTGCATCATATTGCGTATGGATATGATTATTGGTGGTAGGATTATTTTCCTGATAATCCACTCCATTTAAAATACCAAACAAGCGATCGCGCCGGGAGCGCAACATATGATCCAGTTTCTCCCCAAAAGTCGGCGTCAGAATCTCCTGGGCATAGCGCTCACTCACCGTCGTCACCGCGTCCGCGAAGAGGATTCCCCGGCCCATAATATCCACCACATTCGCCAGTTCAGCGATCTGCGGATAGACAAAGCCGTTCGCGGCCACGCCGGCCACCTCAAGTAAGCGATAGCCAAAGATACCCTGATATGCCAGATTATGGATCGTATAGACCGACGCCGTATGGGAAAAGAACTCATCTTCCCGATACAAAGTATGTAGCCAGTTAGGCACAATGCCCGTATGCCAGTCATTGCAATGTACAATATCCGGTGACCAACCTAAAGCCCGCACAGCCTCCAGAGCTGCCCGGCAAAACAAAATAAAACGCTCACCATCATCGGTATATCCATAAATATTTTCACGATCAAAGTACCGTGGCGCATCAATCATATAGACAGGAATATGATTCCCGATCTCCGCCTGCCGTACGCAAGCCGAAACCTGGAAATTGCCCATCGGCACAGAAATCGTATCAAGGCTCGTCGTCAACTGAAAATGCTCGGCATCAACCTGACGGTAGCGCGGCATCACCAGGCGTACATCATGCCCAAGAGCTTGTAAAGCCTTTGGTAAGGCACCCACAATCTCCGCCATACCACCGACCTTCACAAACGGCTCAATTTCAGCAGCAAGGATCAGTACCTTGAGAGGTTGTTCAGACTGCATACTAGTTCCCTCCCACTCACGAAATGTACCCCATTATAGCATGTTGGCATGGTTGGAAGAAAGGTAACCACGTCCACACGTGCTCAAAACTCATCGCGATGCGCCTGTTGTGGTCGGCAGAACTCCGTTGTAATCAGTGCAATTGGATGTCAAATTGGCTGCCAGCAATACATATCAGCCAACGCCTCTACACCTCGGTTTGTCAGCTATGAGTAAGATCACTAATACGTGATTGAAGGATTGCAGCAAGCGCAAAACAATCGAGTGGTCAGGCAGGATGGTGAGAAAGTCATCAAAGGCTTCTCAGCCTGAAATTGAGCCTCTGAATCAACATCCAGATAACAAGAGGCGAGAGTATTTCTTGTCGCAGTTCCAGATAGCGATCTACCCTTTGATCATCAATGAGCACTTGTACCTCATAAGAAATTTACAGAATGACTTTACTACCTTCCGCAATATGCTTTCAACCTCTCCAGATAAAATTATGTGCACAAATAACTATAAGCAACATTCAATGGTTAGTATGGTACCAGTTTTTGTGAGCAAGCCCTAGAGCAAGCCTTGAGATGCCCAATATTGGCTCCAATCATCAGGAAAGTATATATAATCTCTTCGTTTTATTGCTCCATAATCCTTACCGCGTTTTTGTATGAAGTCCTCAATCTCGTTAAAGGTGATATTAGCCCATGGGCCTTCTATTTTGAGGGTGTACAATACTTTGTGAATGTCCCTGTCCCAAGGCGCTATGTGATGGATGTATATCAATTCCTCGCCGAGCGTGAGCAAGCAGGCGCTTCTAGCTCTGCTAATAAAGCAATTAATGATCATGCTAGCGGCGATAATCGAACTCAATGGTGGGCCGTCACTTTGGCCCATGTCCAAGCCCCTGTTTACGATTATGATCACCGTCTCCTCGCCCCATATCTAAGCCCCTGAGCATGTCCACGATGGTATGTATGTCGTTGCAAAAATTGAATGATACCCAACCATACCCCAGCGATCCCTCACCCTCATCACGAGCAAGCCCACGTAGTTACGACCTTCAACGGTCGTTTGCCACCCGCCGCAGCGAGGTGGCCCGGTATCATCTTCGTTCGGCTCCTTCACCGCCGTCACCTCGCCCAGAGAGAGGGCCTCTGCGATACCTTTGGGGGGTTCCTTTTGGGCACCGCGTGAGGCACCGAGTTAGCCTGGAAGGAACTGCATCGCGGGGATACTGGGCCACTACGCTGCGGCGGGTGGCAAACGACCGTTGAAGGTCGTAACTACCTTGTTTGTCTCTGGGTGATGAATCCCATGGTCCACATCTCGCTGCAAAATTCGCAGGCCTAATTCATGTTACATCAAGGGTGTCGCCTGGAACGGAGAAACCGCATCGTGTTGAAGCAACCGAACCGTACCAGGCATTTGTCTTTTGTTACTCTTGTACCACTCCATCGGTACTTAACAGACTCTCACTCACATTAACAGATTCGCCTAACCAGTCTTCAGCCGTTACAGCTTCAGCGAGTTCTTTGACGAGCTCAACCGTCTTCACGCTTACTGTGATGACTTGTTTGATTAAGCGTAGGATGTACTGAGGATCATCCAGGCGATTGGGATCACTCTCAATGCCGCTGCGTTTATCGGTCGAAACCTGATATTGATCGATCACCCATTCCAGAGCCGAGCGATTGCCTAAGCGATATTCAAAGCACTCCTGGGGAATACCTGCTATGGTCAGGCCCTGGCTATATACGAGGGATCGTTTATCTGCTGCAAGCTTCATCTTCTCAACCCGTAGACGCTGGACAAATGGGATATTCTTATCAGCTACAAGCTCTAGAGGATACTCTTCTGCCTGCTCATAATTTACATGCAGTTCCATCAATTGCTTGCCGACACTCACGCACGCCTCAAACGCTTCCTGGCTCAGCACCAATGGGATATGTGGCAAGTCACGCTTCAGGTTCTCTTTGTATAGCGCGCGATACTGTGGATGGTGCAACAGTCCGTAGACATAGTGGAAGATATCCCACTTTGAGACTTCGGAGCCATATTTCTCCTGGAACTGCTTGAGCGCCCAATCTGTGATGTTCTCACGGTGATTGATGCCATCATTTGAATAAGTGTAAAAGGGAAAGCATTGTATCGTGGAATTGCCATTTATACCACATTTAACATCGACAATAGTATTAACGGCCAAGAAGGTTAAGTGATCTGCTCCAGGCCCAATAGTGCAAATAGCAGTATTCTTACTTTCTTGGGTTGGAAAAAAAGACCGTAATAAATATTGCCTCTCGTTGAGCAAAGAATCAAAATACAAATACTGCCTTACAAAGGGACGATATATACAATCTCTGATATTTTGCCGCACAAATGAAAGGCGCTTACCATTCAATAAAGACTTTTTTAGAGTCTCACTCCACTTGATTTTTTTATCGTCTGAAGTTACAAAACTATCTATCTCTAAGTCAGTTCTTGCTTTATTATTCCAACGATCTAAATCTGCATTGTAGGTATCAATAATAGTTTGTAATTTCTTTTCTAAGTTTTCTTCATCAAAATCATACACCCAAGGATCACGATTAGTCTTAACACCCCCTCCATATGTTTTAAAAATTGTGTTTTCGCTTTCCACCAAAGATGATTTACTATCTTTCGTCCCCAAAGGAGGAAACGAAGAGTATTCAACTTTCATGCCTTCTGTAATCCACGTATTTCTCTCATCCGGATGTAAATCTAACCAATTAATACCATTAATACTTTTGCTTTTACTCAGGGATGCTAATTTTTCTGTTTTTCGCCAATATTCTGGGACTCTGTGATATTTAAGTGTAGATTGAACAGCTTTGGAATTACGTACAGCAAGTGTAATGCCTACTCCTAGTTTGATGCCAAAGACATTATGGGTGGTACCAGAAAGTTTAGGGTTTTTCACTACATTACCATGTAGGTCCACATGATAAATTTGAGTAAAATGCTTTTGTAAATGCTTGCGCATACCATCAAAAGCAATCTGATCAATGAAAGAATTATTGGTAACCAGGCAAACGATTCCATCACGATTTCCTAAGCGATCTACTGCCCATCGGAAGAATTTGACATAAACATCACCTAGAGCAATTTTATTACTTGCTTGTGAATCTTTCGCATATGTTTCTCGCACACGCGCATCAATAATAGGATATTTGCGATTTTTATTGTTGTCGTTCTCACTCTTTTGCCACGCATTATATGGAGGGTTTCCGATCACTACCATAACATCAGCTTCTTTTTCTCGTTTAACCCTTGTTGTATTTTCCTCAACAAACATTTCGAGCGCCATTTGTTGGCCTTCTGCCAACTCCAAGGTATCGGCGAAACAGATACCTTCAAACGGCTCATACTGGCCCATTTTGGCATAGTATTCGTGCTCAATGTTGAGGGAGGAGATATAGTAAGGGAGCAGCATGATTTCGTTACAGAAGAGATCTTCTTTGTATTTCTTTTCCAGGTTGAACTCGTCGATGCGGCGAATGATGTTGACGATAAAGTTGCCGGTACCGGTGGCTGGATCAAGGATCTTGACGCCTGGTGTCTCAATTGACTTACCAAACTCTCGCTTCAATACTTCATCAACGCTCTCAACCATGAAGTCTACGATCTCCTGGGGCGTGTAGACAATGCCGTGAGTATCGGCCTGTTTCGCAGAGAAGCTCTGGAAGAAGCGTTCATAGACGGTATTCAAGAACTCCTGACGCGCACTCCAACTTTCTCGCTCGATGGCGGCGCGCTCAATGGCGACATAGAAGCGGTCCAGGGTCTTCAGGAATTCATTGCGGTTAAAGGAGCGGCTGGCCAGGGCGCGCACGACCTTTTCGATCTCAGAGGCGATGATGTTGTTGTTGACGAAATCAGGATTATTGAAGACGGTACGGAATAAGCGCTCCGTTAGCAGGTGCTGCACTAGCATCTCATCAATGGCGGCATCATTCATTTTAGGATCAAGCGAGGTACGGCAGACTTCAGCGAACGTCGCAAATGAGTCCTGGAATTTTTTATTGAGCTTATGCTCATCTTTAATGATATTGAGGAGCGCCTGGGCGTTTTCCGGAATGCGTTCCTTGAATTCCTCAACCGCTTCCTCAAAGTTCTCAATATCAGGCTCTACATAGGTGAAGAAATCACGGAGGAGGTCAATGACACGGTTGGCATCTAACAGGTCATATTCGTTCGGGGTGCTACGTTTCCCTTGATACAGGACGGCCCGTTTACTATCCTCAAACAAGGTATTGGTGAGTGGATAGCCGGTGGCGATCTTTTTGCGAATCTCTTCGTCTAAGTTCACCTTTGGTCCTTTGGCTTCCCAGTAACCGCGACGGATACGGAACTCGTCCAGGACAACACCATCGGGTCGAATTCTATCTATGGTCATTTCAGGAGCAAGGGACCAGCCACAATGCCTGGCGACTGCGGATAGCATATTCTGGAAGGCGGCACGCAGGCCTAGTTCGTAGTTAGCAACTTCCTGGTAATCTTTTAGCTCGGTATAATACTGCCTGACAATCTTCTTGAGGTAATTGCGATCAATATTCTGTGGTGTACGTGCCATATTCTTTCTCCCAGCTTCCCCACCCCTGGCATTTTTCTTATTACTCTTCGTCTCTGCTTCGGTGTCAGGATCGTCGGTTCCATGTAACTGATTGACAACTTTACGGATACCTTTAGCGACATTGGTGAGTGCAGCGTCTTCATTTGACCACATTTTAACAGGCTTTCTATTGTTAGGCAAAGGTGCGAGCTTTGCGAATGGCGCATCTTCCCAGTCACAGGGATGCAGAAGGATCGGAATAACACGTGCCTCGCCTGCATCATGGCGTCTCAGGGCTTCTTGCGCTTCAACGCTGTAGCAGTAGTCGGAGGCGATAAAGTCCGCACTCACAAGCAGAAGGATAATGTCAGCGGTCATGAGGTGAGCGCGCAACTCCTGATCCCACAACGTTCCAGCGCTAATATCTTGAGAAGACCAGGTTGAAATCAAATTCTGTCGCACGAGGAGCGAAAGATGTTTATTTACCTTCTTCAGTAGTTGTTTATCTTCATCTGCATATGCATAGAACAACTCGAATGTATCAGTTGGCACTCATAGCACTCCTTGCAAAGATAAGACGCCTATGAAAACAGCAATGAGAGAAAAGAAATATGGGTACAGGCTATGCTTCAGGATTACTGGCATCCGGACGAGAATGGGGCTCTCCGCGTACATCCATCAGATCGTCTAGTGGAACGTTCAACGCCCAGGCAATCTTCACTATCGTGCTTAATGAGACATCCCGAGTTGGATCCTGAAATATGCGTTTAACGGTCTTGAAGTCTACATTGGCAGCACGCGATAAAGATGATTGATTAAAACCTTTTTGCGTCGCGATCTCTTTTACCTTTAATTGTATCTCCATCGCACTAATATATCAGCGTTCCCTTCTTGACAACATTGGTCTTACCGAGTTAACCTTTTGTACTAACCACATAGGTTACCCTTTTAAGGTTAGCCAGGCAGGAATTGTCCCCCCAATCCTTTTCGGTCAAAGGGGAAAAGGAATACCCCCTATGCTATGGCGTGACGTCGTGTACGTCAAATGGCGCCATCAGCCAACCGAGTGTACGTCGAGTGGTACCATAAGCCGGCGTTGCGTACGTCGAGTGGGCGCCACACGCAAGGCCGCACTGCTGGGTTTTCGTGGGCGAACATGTCAGAACGACTCGCAGTGCTGTGGCGCCTACACGAATCACGGTGAATGTTGCCTGAGCATGTTGGAACATGGATGTGTGAGGCAATGTCCCATGATCGCCCACCAAACCGTTCCGGAGCGACCATGCATCAAGAAACATGATTCGTGTAGGCGCCACAGGCATGCGATGCTTTCTTAACACGTATCACCGTCGATCATGCCGCATGCCGGCCTTGCGTGTGGCGCCCACTCCACGTACGCAACGCCGGCCCATACCCCCAATCGACGTATGCAACGCCGGCTCATGCCCCCACTCCACGTCACGTCATGGAGCCAGAGATATCATTCTTCCCCCTTAACCGAAAAGGATTGGCCGGTTTGCCAGACGCTGATGAATGCGGCGGCGGCATTACTGGTGGCAAGGCCCATACGGGACGTTTCCATGGATATAGGAAGTGAGGCTATTTCGGGGCCATCGAGGAAGATGCGCAGGCACGCGGGCTGGCATTGTAGGCGCAGGGTATGCCAATCATGGAGGTCACTACCCTGGGGTAGCTGCTGCTTGATGGGATCTGCCAGGCCTGCGACACGCAGGCTGACGCCGGTCGGCTCCTGGACAAACCAGACGGTGATCGGTGCGCGCTCCGGTGCGTGCAGGACCAGGCCCAGGGCGGCTTCAGCGTTTTCCGCGCGCTGCGTCAGTTTCATGGTGGCACTCCCCTCGCTCTGGCTATAGCTCTGGCCTTTGTAGAGCATATGCGTGCCGGTAGCTGAACTTGTCTGGTGGAGCGCGTCGTCGTGGATCTGCCAATCCTGTAGATCAGTGGCGGCGCTCCAGCCAAGCATGGCGGGCGTGTGGTCGGCGCTGAGAAATTCGTCGCGATAATGGTCGGTGAGGCTGATGGCACTGAATGCGGCACTGCACTGCTCTGTGATTAAGGCAAAGCTATGCATAACATGGTCCAGGACTACGTCCATCATCGGTAGGCCGTCAAACTGGATGGTAAGGATATGGCCGGATTGGGAGAGCAGGAGTTGATGCCAGCGCTCAAGGATGGTGTTGGCCGGTAAGGCTCGGGCCTGCGTGCTTCCAGTCTGGAGGTTCGTACAGACCAACTGCTTATCGGCTGTAATGGTACATTGGATGGCATCACGCTTGTTATTATCCTGGAGCAACACGCCATAAGTGCCTTGTCCACTCTCCTGTTTAAGGTTCACTTCCAGGAGCCAGTTAGCACTGAGCCGTGTTTGCTGGCATAATATGGACCGTTTCAGGCTTTGATCATGCTGCACCACCGCCCCTTCTTCTACTACAACCTTCCACTCACCCGAGGTTGCCTGCCAGTTGGACGATAATGCAGGCGCGGCAAAAAGGTCACGCAGACGTGGCATCGTGGGAACTGGCTGAGGCGTGTGGGTCGCGGCAGGGGTCCACAATTCATCGCCGTGGAGAAACAGGCGATCCAGACAGGGCTGGCGCTCAGTCATCCCTGGTTGGGTCGCGTGATACGCTATGTAGTGGTCCACGTTATTGGGTCCGAGCACGATTGAGTTATGGCCTGGACCAATCATCCATTCATCACCATGTACCAGACGAGGATCGCCCTGCCGACCGGACCAATCATGCCAGGAGGTATCCTGGAGGCCGCCCGGCCCCATTGGCCTCTCCGCACTGGCGTAACTCATGGCATAGTTGTCGCGATAGTAACATCCCCCGGAGTACATCTGATAATAGTTTCTGCGCTGGCGCAATACGGCCGGTCCTTCCACCGTATACCAATCCACTCCCCCCTTGGATGCGCGTCGCTGTTCAAATATCTGCCATGCCTGTGTGGGACGCGTCACCCGCGTAATGGGTCCCTGTACAGTAAATGGATCCAGCAGGCGCGCCACGGCATTCCCACTGCCAACCAGGCCAGACTCAGCATCTAGATACTCAATCGTCATGTAGAGATACCATTGACCATCATCATCTTTAAACACATGCGGATCAATGGCCCAGGGAACAAGGCCAGCGGTGAGATCATGACCACTATCCACAAAGGGTCCCTCCGGTTGATCCGCAACGGCGACACGGATACTGCCCGCGAATTCTTCGGTATGGACCGCATAATACATAAAGAACTGCCCATTCGATACCGTCACCTCGGGCGCCCAGTAGAAAAAGTGTGGCGCCCCAAGGTGGGCCATGGCCTTTCCCACCTCTTGCCAGGAAACCATATCAGTACTGGTCAAAATAGGAAAGACCCGCGCCTGCTCAGTTGGATGGGCTATATTTTCGGTGGCGTACGCATAATAACGTCCGCGCACTTTTAACACAAATGGATCGGCAAAACCTTGATGCCAGAATGGATTGCTCCATGTTGCTTGCTGCTTTACTGTCATTACGATTGCTTTCAATACAATTGGCGTGCATTGTGCTCACCCGGTCTACCTGCCAAAATTGCCTGGCGTTGGGACAGGCTGGGCATGGGTTGTTGGTCCCTGCACCTGTGGCTTATCGTCCTTCCAGCTTATACGATCCAGCCACATGGTGCGGCTATCGCCACGCGATCCATCGGAATTGGTATTCCAGGCATGATAGATGATCCAGGTCTGATCACCAAGTTGGAACACGGTCTGTCCGCCAGGACCAATGACAAAAGGCGACTGCTTCATTTGACTGGCCAGGATAGGATTCTCAGCAGCTTGCTCACAGGGTCCGGTTGGACTCTGGCAGAGGGCATAACCAACGGCATAGGTCTGATCAGCATAGTTATTGGCGGAAAAGAAGAGGTAGTATTTTCCATTGTGCTTAAACATATTCGGGGCTTCAACCAGATCTCCCTGCCAGCTTTTGTCGTTATGCATCAGTTGCGTCGGCTTGCCGGTGACATGCAGACCGTCGGCAGACAATTCCTGGGCCCAGAGATAGGTTGGTAGATGCAAACTATTGCCGTCATTTTTGAAGTAGAGATAAAGCTTATCACCATCACGGAACGGCGCTGGATCGATGCTTCCCCCCTGGTCAGCCTGACAGATAAGCGGCTTTGTACTGCTATCCTTGAATTTACCTTCCGGCTTATCACTCACGGCCACACTGATACATTGTACATTCGTTTGCGCATCACGCAGCGTATAATACATCACATACGTATTGCCCAGTTGAATCACATCCGGTGCCCAGACATAGGAGCCGCCCGCCTGCGCCCAGGCAGGGAGAGCCGGCAGCGCATCCGAGAGCATATCCCAGTGAACCAGATCACTGGAACGAGCAACCTGGATATTTTTGCCTGCGGCATTCGTGGCGTAGGTATAATAAAAATTGCCCGCGCGAATAATGCCTGGATCGGGAAAATCACTATCAAGTACCGGATTCTGAAATGTTGGTTGCATGGTTCCCGCCTTATTCTTTGACTGTGTATCCTGACTTTGCTGACCGCATCCGGTAATACCGTTCAAGAGTATCACCGGCACGAGGAGCGATCCCAGCAAGGTTGATAGTACGCTTTTACCTTTGAGGTAAGAGCGCAACAGCGACATACTCATCACTTACCCCTTCAAGCCTGCGTTAGCCACACTCTGGACGATAAAGCGTTGGAGCGCGATATAAATGATCAACACAGGGATCGCGACAATTACAGCCGCCGCCATAGTTGGTCCATAGAGTGTCACATACGAGCTTTGCAGGGTGCTCAAGCCGGGAGGAAGCGTATACATATTGGGATCCTGCAAGATCAGCAGAGGCCAGAGGAAATCGTTCCAGCTAGCCAGAAAGGTAATCACAGCAAGCGTTGCCAACGCTGGCTTTGAAAGAGGAAGCACCACGCGATAAAAGATCTGGAAGGTCGTAGCCCCATCGATCTGCGCCGCCTCCTCCAGTTCTTTAGGGATAGACTGGAAAAACTGACTCAAAAAGAAGACACCAAACACACCCGCCAGACCGGGCAGAATAACACCGGCATAGGTATTCAGCAGTCCCATATTGTAGATCGTCAAAAAGTTAGGGATCAAAAACATCAATCCTGGCATAAACAACGTGGCCAGCATCAATGTAAAGATCAGCTTCCGACCAGGAAACTCAAGCCGAGCATAGGCATAGGCAGCCAATGCATCCAAAAACAAGATCAGTCCAGTACTGATCGCCGAGATCCCCAGACTATTCAGGAACCAGCGCACAATCGGCGTGTCTGGATTACTGAAGAGATCGCTATAGTTCTTCCAGGTAAAACGCTTCGGAATCCAGCGAATATCCTGCAAGAACCATTCCGCCTTGGGCTTAAATGAAGTTGAAAGCATCCACAACATCGGTAGGATGATGAGGAGTGCGATAAACACCAGAATAATATAGATCAATGTACGCTGCGTGACCATACTCAGTACACGCCTTCTTTTCAGATCAACATCCTGACGCGCATCCAGTCTATTGTGAGGCACGCGGGAATGAGTACTCGTAGCCATCCTGATTTACTCCCTTTCTATTCGTCTATCCAGTGCAACTGCGCAACGGCGGCGTTCATCAGGTGCGCTCCCTGAAGAGACGGAAGTTCGTATATGAGATCGCAATCATAATAATGGCCACCACAAAAGACATGGCCGCCGCGCTCCCCACAAAGTGTCGAACAATACCATTGTTGTAGATCTCATACATCACCGGGGTCGTTGCGCCACCACCCGAAGGCATTGCTGGTCCACCCTGGGTCATGATAAATGGCTGCCCGAACAGATTAAATGAGGCAATGATTGAGGTAATCACGATGAACAGCAGGATTGGCCTGAGGAGCGGCAAGGTGATACGCCACAAGAGATGCCATTTGTTCGCGCCATCCACACTGGCGGCTTCATACAACTCACTGGGAATATTCTGCAAGGCGGCCAGCAAGATGATCATATTGAAGCCCATTGTCCACCAGATAGTCGCGACAACGATCGCCACCCATGCCCATGGGAGCGTCGATAACCATTCCGGCGTATCTATATGAAAGAGGGCAAGATAATTATTGACCAGCCCACCCGTACTCTGAAAGATCCACCACCACAGGAGTCCGACAACCGAGACTGAGAGCACCCATGGAGCAAAATAGATCGTCCGGAAGACCGTTACGCCTGGGATCTTCGCGTTTAAGAGCAGTGCCAGTAGCAACGGTATGATCACCAGCAACGGCACACTATAGACCACAAATTGCAGCGTATTCCACAAAGAGTTCCAGAATTCCTGAAACACGACTGTTCCCTGTGTGAAGAGATCGATATAATTTTGCAGTCCAACAAACGCATTGGTACCAGGCTGCAAGTAGTCGTAACGAAACAGACTTAAGTAGAGTCCATTAAAGAATGGATAGCCAATAAAGAGTACAAAAAAGAGTAAATGTGGCAAGATGAACAGGTATGGTGTAATTTTGATTTTGCGGGATGTTCTTCTGGGCGTGTCTTGAATGATACGCTGCGGCTGTAGTATGCTCGCCATTGATGCCGCCTTTCTCCTCTAGGGGTTCTATCGCGCTCTCTCGCCGGGGTGCAGGGTCCTCCCTGCCGGAGGGCTAGCCACCCTCCTGCACCTCCCAGACGGGATGACTCATAAGATAGTGGTAGAACGCAATATACATCTTTAAGCTTAGAGTGTGTCTGACTCCCATGATGGCCATCTTTTCTCTCGTTGTGCTTCAGTAGCGTAGCAGTTCACATCCTCTTTTCTCGTTGGTGCAGAAATGGCGCGCATGCGCCATTTCTGCACCAACTAATAAAACAAGAATGGGGGCGCCTGCGCTCCCCAGGCTGGCTAAAAACTCACCACTCCCATTGGGATGGGAGTCAGACACATGCTTATGAATTTTTCGGTGCTGATCCATATTTCTGCTGATTCTGTTTCAGGATCTGGTTGGCCTGGTTGACAGAAGTATCAAGGGACTTCTTGACATCCTGACTGGTTCCAGCCATGATGGCGCCGATGGCGTTGCTCAAGGGAGCGAAGGAGTCAGAGATACCTGGTACAGAAGGTGGGAAAACAGGATTTTCGACGGACTGTGAGAGCGACTTCATCAGAGGAATGCTCTGCACGGATGCATCGTTGCGGGCCTTACGATAAGCGGGCAGGTCACCACCCTGGGCCATCTTGGCTGAATTATCGACAAGGTATTTAATGAAAGTAGCGGCCGCCGAACGTGTACAGGTGTTGCTCTGCTTGTTAGCAGGAATGGTCAACGAGCCCATACCAGCCCAGGTCGCGGGCTGCGAGCCAATCTGAGGGGTAGCCGCCGCTTTACCAGCGAATTCAACAGCATCGCCAGTCACATTGCTATTCTGCCAGATACCATTCCAGATCATGCCAACGTTCCCTGTCTTGAAGGAGTTCACATCTGCATCAACAGGAAGTTTTGGCTGCGAGTATTTGCTCTGGGCATCCTTCATCCATTGTAATGCTTTAACACCAGCAGGACTGTTCCAGGTTGCCTGTGTATTGTCAGCATTGAATTCGTTGCCACCAAACTGGTGCAAGAGTTGTTGGAAGATCTGCTGGACCGGGAAACCAGTGGTAATCTGGAAACCGTGCTTGCCGCCGGCATTCATCGCGGCCGCGGCACGCTGGAAGTCTGCATCGGTAGTGGGAGGATTACTCAGGCCAGCTTTTTTCAAGAGATCTTCATTGTAAAAAGCGGTCATGGGATTAATGAACAGTGGAATACCATAGCGTTTGCCCGCTACTTCATCCTGCGACCAGGCACGATCTGGAAAATCGTTCTGCGTGTAGCCGATCTTTGACATAACGTCATCAATGGGTGAAATTACATTGCGGAACGCCTGGGTTGCAATCTGATCTTCATTAATGATCGCGACATCAGGTAGTGTTTTGGACGCCGCCGCTGTATCAAGCTTGGTAGCGAAGTTGTTCAGAGGAATAATACTCATCTTCACCTTACTCTCAGGATGAGCAGTATTAAATTGGGTCACCAGTTGCTGTATAAAGGGGCCATCAGGGCCACTCAAAGCATTCCAAAAGGTGAGTTGCACATTTGAACAGTTGCCATTGCTAGCATTACCTGTGTTCGTATTCGTCGCACCTGGACCACCGCATGCTGAAAGCACAACGGCAAGCACGGTCAACATGAGTGCAGGTACACTCATCATCTTCTTTGACCTGGAAAGCATATTCTGTCCTCCATAAATACAAGTATCTCTTCTTCGAGCCTGGCCTACCTTCTGTAAGATAGATATCAATAGCAATGACAACATGTCGTCATGTTGATATGCCATCGAACGCCATAAATCCAAATTACCATCCATGGGCGCTTGCTCTGACAATCATGTTCATGCATCATCACACGTCTATGTATTGCGCGTAGTGTATTGAGCCCGGTGGTATAGTATTTACAACGTTGTAAATACTATACCACCGACATTCTTTATCTGTCAATAGTGGTTTTTTATGAAAGAACTGGTATGAATTGACAGCTCAGCACGCCTATGCTACAGTCTTTTTACTAAACACAAGAATAAATTTTAGAGGGGAGACCTCATGTGGGAGTTACATTGAAAGATGTGGCGCGAAGGGCAGGCGTCTCGATCAAAACAGTCTCGAATGTGGTCCATGGTTATGAGCATGTCACGGTTGAAATGCGCCAGCGCGTAAATAAAGCGTTGGAAGAATTAAACTACCAGCCCAATCTACCAGCCCGCTATCTCCGTCAGGGTCATGTAAGCATAGTAGCCCTCGCGATCCCATTTCTCACCAATCCCTATTTCTCCGATATTGGCAAAGCCGTCGTGAGCGCCGCAAACGCACGCGCGTATACCGTATTGATTGATTCCACAGATGGAGAGCGCGCCAAAGAAATGATGGTAATCAACGGCATGTATCCCCACCTGATCGACGGCGTCATACTCAGTCCTCTGGCGTTAGAGGCAGAGGATCTTCTGTCTCGCCGTGTGGACGTACCCATTGTGCTGTTAGGCGAGCGCCTGTTCAATGTTCCTTATGACCACGTGGTAATTGATAATGTAGCCGCAGCTCGCCTTGCGACCAGCCATTTAATCAGCCTGGGTCGAACCCGCATTGCGGCTATCGGCGCGCAAGAAATTAGCGCCGGTGATACCGCCCGTCTGCGCTTACAAGGATATAGAGAAGCACTGACAGAAGCGGGCCTGGCCTACAACCCTGATCTGGTCACACGCTCGTTATCGTATGATCGCATTGATGGCATTCAATCAATGCACCAGTTACTGGCCTCTGGCACGCCTCCTGATGCCGTCTTTTGCTTTAATGATTTGCTGGCATTGGGAGCTCTGCGCGCGCTCTACGAAGCTGGATACCGTGTTCCAGAAGATGTGGCCGTGGTTGGCATTGATGACATTAAAGAGAGCGCCTTCTCCATGCCTTCGTTAACCACCATCGCGCCCAATAAACAGGAGATTGGCGATCTGGCCGTGGCCTTTCTACTTGATCGCATCGCGAAAACCTATACCGGACAACCACGCCAGACGCAAGCCTCATTTGAACTCATTGTACGTGAAAGTACCGCTGGCCGCGCCGCATCCCCTCAGCAAACTTCCCCCATTGTACCCAGACCAGAATGACACGCTCCACGCCAATCTCGTCTGTTCTAAAATGGGTCATATGACAGGTGCGACTATCCATACTTCTATGGCACAATTCTGGGGATATGGAACATAAATACATGCAATATGGATAAATATTTACCTTTCCAATAGAAGTATGTTACTATATCCAAAATGATCAAGCAGAACCAGAAGTACGCATAGTCTTGATGCATTCTTCTGGTTCTGCCATGCCTTTTGGAGTTTGGAGCTTATCCATAGAACTTCAGAGGGCGGTGATAGCAATCTGTACGATGCAGGAGTTCATCTCAATGGGACTATTTCAGTGGCTATGGAAGGGCCTTAAAGGTTCCTTCGTAGAACACGCCGATCAGCGCCTGGTCAAAGTTGGAGATCGCGATTATGTCGAGAATGCCCCCTACGTGCTCCCCAAAGACGAACAGGAAATCGATCGCCTCGACCTTCAACACTATGTTTTCCGCTATATGCTGCGCGAAAATTACGTGGCTCCCCTTAAACATCCTAATCGCGTTCTGGATATTGGCTGTGGGACCGGCCGTTGGGCAATTGAGATCGCGAAAAGCTTTCCTTCGGCCGATATTGTTGGTCTGGATATCGTGAAACCGACGCTTGATGCGGCACAGCGACCAGCGAACGTTTTATTTTTACAGCGCGATGTCCTGAAGGGTTTACCATTTACCGATCAGACTTTTGACTATACCCATATGCGTTTCTTGATTGGTGCCTTGCCGGTCACTGATTTTCAGAATGTGGTCAATGAGATGAGTCGCGTGACCACACCAGGTGGCTGGATTGAGCTGGCTGAACCTGGCATGATCATTAATGCCGGGGTTGGGCTGCAAACCTTATGGGGCTGGCTGATCGAGTTTGGCAATCAGCGTAATATCGATCTGGCGGCGAAGAAACGCCTGGATACGTTCCTTAAAGACGCAGGGCTGACCAATATTTCGTATAAAGAGGTGACGTTTCCACTGGGTGACTATGCAGGCCAGTCAGGGCATCTGGCCGGTAAAAATATTTTGATCCTGCTGGAAGCGGTCCGTGCCCCCATTCTTGGACTGAAAATCGCTACGGCCTCCGATTACGATATGATGCTTTCCAGGGCGAAGGCTGAATTATCTGCCCCGAAGGGCTCCTGCTCAGCTCCTATGCGTATTGCTATCGCGCAAAAAAAGTAATGAAAGACTGACTCAAAAAAAACGGGAGTGGAGATCAAGTTGATCTCCACTCCCATTTTTTTAAGTTAGTCTGGTACTGATGGGTTGGTCGCCCGCTACGCGGGCGACATGGGGGAAGCCGAGGGCATAGCCCCCGAACCCCCAGTCAAGGGGCTCTCCGCCCCTTGCATCCCTGCTTTCACTGTCAAATGGTGTCTAGACACGATAGCGATTACGTGTCAGGAAGAAGAACTGGATGGCACCCAGGACCGCGAACAGGGCAAGCATAACGAATGCATCTTTGGCGGTAGCGGGGGTACCAGGAATGGTGTTCGGAATATTGGGCGGCGTCTCTTCCGCCGCAAAGTTTGCCATCGAGAAGAAAGCAAAAGAGGCCAGATAGACGAACAGACAGGTGCCCATCACTAACCATTGTCCCAGACAACCCAGATTGTTCTCACCAACGACGGCAAACTCACGGCGAGCCGTGATGGTCCAGACGGTGGCAACAATCAAGATGCCGGCACACAGCATCATAGCCGTTGGCAAGGCAGTAGGAGCAGTATGCATGACCAGAGCGGTCAAAGCGATGACCGCAGTAATCACAACACTACCAACAACAACCAGGTTACGATTAGACTTCCAGGCCCAGACGGCAGCCAGCATGGCGCCAAAGAAACTGGAGGTAACGATCGCATCCACGATATAACCAGCATCCTGCGAGAAGGTACAGCTGTTTGGAACAGCGGTCGCACGCAAGCAGTTGGTCAGGTAAGGTCCAAGCACAGGCAAGGGATGAATGAGAGCCAGCAGAGGATACGCAATAATCCAGAGCAGGACAAAGACAGCGCCGGTCTGGGCTAATCCCAGCGCACCAATCGCGTACAGACCAGGCATGACACGTTTGCGGACCGGGCGCATCAAATAATGTAAGCGCAGTCCGAAAGCACCCAGGGCCAGGAAGACGGCAATACCCAGCACGATATTCTGGAAAAGAGCGCCGGCCACATCATAGTTGTAGCAATACAGGAACACAATCAGCAGCAGGCTGGAGATAATAATCATCCAACGGATAGCTGGAGTTGTGCCCAGGTCACGGCGATCTGGATTGCGCAGTTCGCCCATAGCCAGCACACTATAGAAGACCGTTGCCACACCCACAAAGAGAATGATCAGTCCAATAGCCACCAGGTCAATGGCGTCTGGCTGGAACCAGAGGAAGTACCCACCGAGCAGAGGCAAAATTTTGGTATCCGCATGGGGGAAATCCCGATAACCGGTCACAGAAACCAGTATGGTCACAGCAAGGCCAACCACCGTCACAATACCACCAACGCCAGCAAGTAGCGCAGGAGGCAGAAGCGGTTTGGGATCGAACAGAAGCTCGATCACCATGACGACAGCAAAACAGGCCAGACAGATCAAGCCGAGGCTCAAAGAACCACGCTCAAACTCCACCAGACTGGATGCAGTCATCGCATTATAAACATAGCCGGGAATTTGCCCGACGAGGATCGCGGCAAGCAGGAAAAAGCCAATGGCAAAAACCATCGCACGTGCCCACGATATTCGCTCTGGCAACTCACGTTGTTGCGTCACTTGTTGCATGAATCGCAATTCCTTTCGACATGCTGTCCATATCCATCGCGACAGCATGAGCAGCGATCAGAATCAGGAATAACATCGCGCCCCTTGAGAGGCGCGATGGAAACATTTACTTCACAATAACCAGTTGAGCCACCATATCCGGGTGGATCGAGCAGTAGTACAGCAGGCGATGCGTGTCAGAATTGGCATTATAGGCCGCTTCGGTCACGGTATAGGTGAAGGTATCATTTGTCGCCAGTTGCTTCTTGGAGTCAAAGATATTGCTGGCCGGTTTTGGACTGGCAATATCCTGGCCCTGCACAGCAACGACTGTGTGCGCAAGCTTCGACTTATTCACCCAGGTAATTTTTGTGCCGACCTTCACTTGCATGTTAATCGGACTAAAACAGCCCTGCTGGCTCTGACAGGTAACACCATTGGACCCATTATCTACGATGTCCACCGTAATATTTGTCTGGCTGGTCATATCTTTGGCCGCGCCAAATTGACCTTGTTTCCCATAGGTTACCGCGGCATTATACAGACTCGTATTGTTTGCCTGCAGGTACGCGGGTAAATCATTGAAACCATTCTTCTCGTGGTTTTTTGGATCACTAGAACGGATAAGAGCCATCAAATAATCAACATCATTGCTTAAGAGTCCACCGCCATACTCTTCCGCACGCGGAACCGCGTTCGGGTTAACGGGCTGATGTACCGCCTTTGGATTATAGACGCCACCAGAGATAATGCGCCGCAGCTCATTATCGGTTACCGTCTTAAAATAATCCATGGTATAACCGTTATAGGTCACATCCTTGACTTTATCATTGTCAATCGCAAAACACTGGTCTGTACAGACCTGGGCATACGTCTGCATGCCACGTTCAATGGCAAGATTTTGCTGCTTCGTCGTAGCCTCAACCTGATTTCCACCCTCAACGATCCAGAAAACAGGGATCATCAGAGCCACCAGGCCCAGCATAATCAATGAGCCAAAGCCCGTTTTCTCGACGGTATTCGTCTTTGAGTAGAATATATACAGCAAGCCACCGACGACTACCAGCAGGATGACGATACCCACGATAGCTTGTACTAAATTTCCCATAATACACACCTTTTGATATGCATCCTATCAGTCCCTCGCCCATGGAGAGCGTCAACCTCAAGGTGTTTCTCACCGATCTTTATCTTGTCACAAAAGCACACTGCCTCTGCAGGTCCATCCAGGCCAGTTAGAGCGAGACGACCTGTAGAGACAGCTTTGCTCATGAGATATTGGTTTACGAATGCATATCTGACACATGTCAGACTTATCATGCACAGCGCTACGCTGAACACTCCACCGTTGGTGCAGCAATCAACTTCGTCGTGGCATCCGGGTGTGCAACAGTCGAGTTAATCGTACCCGTATTCACAACCACATCATCGCCCTGAAGCACCATCTGGAAGCGGTCAAGGCTACGAGGAGCCGGACCATCCAGGAACTCACCGGTGACGTTATAGTGGGAACCATGACAAGGGCACTTAAAGCTCACACAATTGTCACGGAACGGCACGGTACAACCCAGGTGCACGCACTTCTGGTACAGAGCAATCCAATAGGAGCCATCCTTAGGATCTTTAACCACATTTTCCGACGTCAACTGCTCTTTCAAGACATCGCCCTTCAACAGGAAGGCTGTCGAAGGATCCAGGTGAATGACATAAGCACGTGCGGTCGGACGATGGTAGACGCCCTGAATCTCTAATTTGAAATCTGCTGGCTTTGAAGCCTTAAACTCACTGGCTTTTCCCACGGTAATCGCCGAACCGAAACCGCCCGACAGATTAGGGAACATATAGTAGAGCGCGCCTGCAACCGAAGCTGTAGCCGAAACACCCCATACTGCCAACATTGACCGGCGAAGGAAACGTCGGCGTGAGATACGCTGCTTGGCAAGCTCGGCAGCTTCCGCACCACCACCATGCAGTACTTCATACTGCTGCGGTGAAATGGGAGGTGTATCAATACTCATAGTTAGTAATCCTCTTTCCTCAGCCTATAAATCAAAGTAGACATGCACCCATGGCCAGACCCAGAGCCAACCAGGTCCGCGGAAGAAGCTACCAGCTAGCGTAATCACCGCCCAGAAGACAACAAACATAGTGAATGTTACAATTGCAACTTTACGATCCGCATAAGCACGGCTAGGATTACGATCGATATAAGGTAGCACCGCAAGGGCGGCCAATGTAAAACCTGGTACCAGCACACCGGCCGTGGTCGGTGGGAAGTAGTGCAAGAGTTCCTGCAAGCCCAGGAAGTACCATGGCGCTTTTGCCGGGTTCGGCGTTGAATTCGGTGTCGCCGGTTCCTGCAAAGGAGCATCAATAACCAATGAGAGCAGAGTGATCATGACCATCAATGCAGTCGCCGCGAAAAACTCGCGAACGAGCAGGTGAGGCCACACGAAGACAGAGTCTTCAAGTGGCTTCTCTACACGCGTAATAGCTTCCTGCTTCACAACTGCCAGGGTACGATAACGCCGCTGAGTTGCCCCCACTGGCGCCTGTACCTTTGGTTCTTTCTGTTCAATCGACATAGAGGTATCCTCTCATGGTACCGCAGCACATACTGCGGTACGCCTCATTATCCGCGTGTACCAGCGACAGCCTGATCGCGCTCAGCACGGGCTTCCAATTCACGACGGGAAGGAGGAGGAGGTCCTGCCTCACCACCATCTTTACGGATGCGCCAGAAGTGAACAGCCATCAGAATAGCACCGGCTAGTGGCAACAGGATCACGTGACCAACATAGAAACGGATCAACGTAGCCTGACCAACAGCACCGCCACCAACCAGAACTTTGTAGACAGGGTTGCCGAGCAACGGTGTGTACGGAGCCAGGTTGGTACCCACAGTAATAGCCCAGATCGCAATCTGGTCCCAGGGCAGCAGATAACCGGTAAAGCTTAAGAACAGCGTTACAAAGAATAACAATACGCCAACCACCCAGTTGAACTCTCGGGGTGGCTTATACGCACCATGGTAGAACACACGAATCATGTGTAGGGTTACCGACACAACCATCAAGTGGGCCGCCCATCGATGCATATTACGGACAAGGTGACCAAATGAAACAGCACTACTTAACTGGTTAATATTTTGATAAGCAACGTTGGTGTCTGGAACATAATAGAACATAAGAAAGACACCGGTGATAGTCAGTAGCAAAAACAGGAAAAATGAGATACCGCCCATACACCAGGTGTAAGTAATCTTCATCGCCTGACGGCTAACCTTAACGGGATGAAGGTGCAAAAATACGTTACTCATCATTACCAGTGACTGGTTCAATGGAGTATCTGGATAACCATGGCGGAAGATGGAACGCCAAACTTGGCTCTCGACGATCTTCTGCGTGGCTACGTCGAGTAAGCTTTTATTAGTAGAGCTCACTGTGCCTCCTCAAAAGAATCAGGCCTGAAAAAGGGAGAAAGGCCTGCTCAGGTTGGAAAGATATTATCGCCAAAATTCTTGTTGCAATGTGACGCTGATTATAGCATACGAGCCTCAACACTGGTACCCCTCTAGCTAACATTTTGGGTCAGCATCCTGATCTAGCCTGGCTTTTTTCTCATGTCCAGCCAGATCAACATATGGTAGAAGTTAGAATTTTTGCCCTCTTTACTATAGATTATAATGGATTGTCTAGACTAAGTGGAAGAGAGACGGATGATTATCCCAGATATCTCACACCTTCCGCTAGACATGTAAACCTAAGATACTCCCCGCTTTAAGCAGAAGCATCAGGTACTCACCTGATTTTTTTATGCGGTATACCTGATTTTTTTGGAACTGGTCACAGACAAGATTTTTCCCTGCAGTGGGGGTCCTATGTCACCAGGACCCCCTTAGACAGATCAACACAGGAGAATCCTGGTTTGACGTTCGGCACAATAACCGATACAATTACAATATATTCAATTGTTATCTTCAAAAAAAGTGTCGATAAAAGAGATTTCACCATGCCCGATGCCGAACTCATGACGTCAAATACGCGCAAAAGCAACAAATTCCTGGGCGCAATGAACGAGCTATCAGTCTTTAACCGCGTACTGCTAGCCAATAGTGCCATCATCTTTGTGGGAGCAACCGGAGGAACCTGGTTAGCCACCAGACTCAATACGTTTTCCTACGTCCCCCTGATCATCTTTGTGGCAGTGGGATGGTTGGTGAGTATTGCGCTGAATTTTGTACTCTTGCAGTTCGCATTTCGGCCACTGCTGGATCTGGGAAAGGTGATGAATCGGGTACAGGCCGGCGATCGCACGATGCGGGCCCCGCTCACTGGAACCGATCCACAGGCAGACCAATTGGCGCGCACCTTTAATATGATGCTGGAAGCCATCGATGAGGCCAACCGCCAACGCGCTGCTCAGATCATTAACGCGCAGGAAGAAGAACGCAAACGCGTGGCGCGCGAGCTCCACGACGAAACCTCACAGGTGTTGACATCTTTGTTGATTAGTCTGGCCGTCCTTGAAGAGTCCATTACCTCGCCAGAGGCCCGTGAACGCATTGCTGAGACCCGACAACTGGCACACCAGACCCTGCGTGCTATTCGTAGCCTGAGCATTGATCTACGCCCAAGCGCCCTGGATGATCTCGGCCTGCTACCCGCGCTCCGCTGGTATATCAAGGAATATCAACAGAAATTCGCCATTGAGGTAGATTTCCAGACCACCGGCCTCAAGGATCGCCTGACATCTGAAATCGAGACCGTCCTGTATCGCATCGTGCAGGAAGCCCTGACGAACGTGGCACGGCACTCGCATGCGCAAAAAGTACAAGTCATTTTAAGAGAACATGATCAAGCCATCGACGCCACAATCTCAGATAATGGTGATGGATTTGATGTAGAGAAACTGAAGAAGAAACCCAGCATCGGACAAGAACGCGGCTGGGGACTGGTGGGAATGTATGAACGCGCCCAGTTGCTGGATGGCACCCTTGATATCGATTCACAACCTGGCAAAGGGACAATCATACGCGCCCACATCCCAATCCAACTGGCATCGTCCCAATCTGATATGGTTGCGACACATTGAACCTGATGCATATCAGCTATTATTGATAGGAAAAAACTTTATTCATTTACTGGCATGCATGCTACCCGGAAAGCATGCCGCTCAATGGCGTGGGCAGTGTTCACGATCGCTTTTCAATAGCATGAAGGTTAGGAAAATATGAAGATACGCATATTATTGGCGGATGATCATACCATACTACGGGCCGGTCTAAAAATGATGTTGAACGCCCAACCAGACATGGACGTTGTGGGAGAAGCGCAGGACGGACGGCAAGCGATCCAGGAGGCACAAAGAATTCAGCCGGATGTTATTCTGATGGATATCACCATGCCAGACATCAACGGCATCGAAGCCACCAGACAAATTAAGCGCCTGATACCAGATGTCAGAATCCTGGTACTGACCATGCATGAAAATGACGAATATGTCTTCCAGGCCTTACGCGCAGGTGCTTCAGGCTACATGCTCAAAGAGGCCGCCGACACCGAACTTATTACCGCCATCCACGTCATTAAAAGCGGACAATTCTACCTCTCGCCCACGGCCCAATCAGTCGTCGTAGGCGATTACCTGCAACGTGTACGCACCGGAGAAGAGCGCGACAGCTATAGCAGCCTCACCGAGCGCGAACGCGAAATCCTGAAACTGGTCGCCGAAGGTCACACCAACAACCAGATCGCCGAACGCCTCATCATCAGTCCCAAAACCGTCGACACCCACCGTACCCATATCATGGACAAACTCAACCTGCACAGCCGCGCCGAACTCGTCAAATACGCCATGCGCCGAGGCCTCCTCGAAGACTAACCCCAACCAGCAACATCGTCCATGCCCCCGCTCACACAGCGGGATTGTTAAGGGCAGCCGCCCTTAACCTGGGGTCTGGGGCTGCGCCCCGGTTCTCCCCCCTCTCCCTGCCGCCGTAGGCGGCAAATAAAAAAACAGAAAAGGCGCCCGCCATACACTAGCAAAGGCAACCTCTTCTGCTCTTTTTGTGACCAATCCTCACTATATGGACTGATCATCATCATCATCAAAATCAAGAGAATCACTATTCTCTTCCGCAAAATATTCATCGCTATAGAAACCAACGTCTTTACCGACATACACGCTCACGAGAAAATCATCACGCGGCATATCGGCCGACAAAACAAGATCTTCATCAATCTGCTCAATCAACTTCGTCAGGTCAGCCTCCTCCAGCTCACGCTCCAGAATCAGCGTACCATGGACCGCAGTGGTCGTGAAGTGAATATCCACCGTCCCCAGACGATTATTACTCTGCAGGTTATTTCCCTGCATAATATAATACCCCTCTGAATGAGGAGTGCGGAAATGGCGCTCGAAATGTATATCGTCCATGTAGTTCTGTATGTGTGCGCAGCAGACAAGCTAGCTACGCGCTCCTTTCTCCAATGCGTTTAGCAGATTTTATCTTACAACTCTATACAGTTCACACGCTTGAATGGCACCGTGCGTCAACCTGCATACAATTGAAACAGCGACAAAATAGTATCAGCCTACGTGTGTAGAACTAACAGTCATTATACCATACATATCCGCTCAAACACCCCACTCGAACTGTGACCAACATGGCCTTCGGCCGGGAACCTATGCAGCATGAATTACAACCAGGCTAGTGCTTGATTTCCACTCCTACCGAGAAGCGTGATGCCAGCCACACTCGGGCCCTGAAGGGCCCATGCTTCTTTTATATGTGGTGTCAAAAACTGAGCTTTGCTCAGTTTTTGACACCACATACCGTTGCAGCGCCAGCGGCGCGAAAAAAATGACCAGCGGGGGCATGGGTTTCATGGCAATCAAACCCTATCTGACACGAAAAGGACTATCATACACTATGTATGATAGTCCTCAAAGATATTGGTGAGACCTTTTAGCGCAGATGCAAAGAGCTACGCGCCGGAACAAAGACAAGCCGTTCTTCATCCTGGAAAACATTTTTAGGGGCAATCTGTTTCCAGGTATAGAGATGGTTATTATAGGTAGTCGCATAGAGCGTACCTGTATAGTTAGCACCAGACAACTGGAAATCCCCACTGATCTGCTGCCAACTCTGACCAGCAAAAGAGATAGGGGCACCAGCCTTTGCATTGGTCATCCCTAGTTGAGTCGCCTGCTGCTGGAGATATTTGGTCGCATCACTGCTATCACCTTGCGTCAAGGTGATTTGAGCTGTATTGCTACTATCAGCCAGATTCATGGCCGTTCGAGTATTTTGCGACTTCCAGCCGGTGGGATACGTGATGGTAGCGCCGATACCATTATTGGTCGCAACCTGCACAGGATTGGTATCCGCGGAAACGGTGAACGGTTGCGCCACTACAATCCAGCTGCCAAGCGCCAGTACACAAATGATCACCAGTGCAATAGCTGCGATCAAGATCGTACGCTTCTTGCTCTTTGGAGCATGAGCTGGAGCCATCGGGGTCAATGGTTGCGCCGATGACTCAGGTCGCGCCTGCACGGGCGCAATCGCGGCAGCCTGTCCTTCATTGAAACCCGGTGCCGAGTGATCTCTGAGCGCATCTGGATGACCGGGATGCGAGGGACTGGAAGTCGCTGGCTTCTTTACATCCTGCATCTGCCACTGGGCTGTCGGCATCTGCTCAATATCTGCCCGATCCGCCCGAGCACGTGCCTGCTCATGCTGTTTCAGCTGCTCTTGTGCCGAGACCGAGCTAAGGGGCGTCGTTGGTAAATCAGGAACAGATGATTCCTCAGCGCTTCCCTTGTGAGGAAGTGGATAGTCAGTTAAAGGACCCGTAGGAAGTTCTTCAACCTGCTCTTCCTGCGTCTCCGGTCCTGGCTTCGCCGGACTGGCGGCCGGTGTTTCATCCCAGACCGTCGTACGCAGGTCGCGCTCCGGCTGAGGGGTGGATGGGAGCACAGGCAGTTCGGCCTGGCCAGCATCCTTACGTTCTATCACTGTATCATTGCCCGTCATCACATGCGTCATTGGCTGGGGCCAGGCAATATCATTGGAGGAGGTACCACTACTCGGACGTGGCATTCTGACCCCTCCCGGTTTACGCGGACCATTCGGCAAACCAGGATTACTGGGCGAACCTGAAGTCGGCTTGCTGGGAATACGGGACTCCACCTCACGTCCAGCGGCAGGAGTGACATCACTTTGTGATTTGCTTTCCTCCGGTGCAGGCTCATGCTTCTCTTGAACCGGAGCCACTGAAGCAACCGGTCCATCAGACGCCTCATAGCCTGGGATGCCCAACCACGGAGTTACATTGGACCCATCATGTCCCTGAATGCCCAGCCAGGGAGTCACATTCGTCGTATCAGGTTTATTCGCCTTACCAGGCTGTTGGGCTACCTGTTCTTGTACATGCTCTGCAGGCATTTCGCTCTTGGCTGCCTTGCTTGCTTGAGGGCTTAATGGATGATCTGAGACCAGCGTTCCACAATTCGTACAAAACCGTGCATCATCTCGCGGTAACGCTTTCCCACAATGACTGCATACTATCGCCACGGAGCATCTCCTATTATCTAGCTCTTATCAGATCTTACGGTAGCTGAAAAGCAGCAAACAGTCAAGTAACGACACCACATATAGCACATATATACAATACTATACATATACACAATAACATTTCGTAGCTAACACCATACACAATTTTTTAGTCTCACCCTTCCACAGCCACGCCATACACAATTTTTTAGTCTCACCCTTCCACAGCCACGCCATACCAATTTTGTGCGGTGCAAGAAGTGCGCAGTGCGCACTTCTTGCACCGCACAAAATTCCTCCTCGCGCGCCGCAGGCGCGCAAACTCAAGCTCGAAAAAGCAATTGACATAGAAATAAAAAGCATCAGCCAGAGGCTGATGCTAAAACATAAGAAGATTATGCTTTTATCTATTCGGTGCGTGGTTGAATGCTCAAGCGTTAACTAGAACTACTTCTGTTGTCAACTCCTTGCTGCAATCATCTCCAGGGAGGAGGGGATGGCGGCGGAGCATCTTGTACAGTCCTACGAGTCCTCCCATCCCGCAGTGGAGCCGATGGTGGAGGTGGCGTTTGTTGATTCGGTGATGCTGGTTTAGGCGAGAACTGCTGATTAGGCACCTTAGAACTCAAGGCAACAATAATTTCATCCACGGCCGTACCAGTTCTCTGGGTAGGTAATGTTCCCTCATGCAAATGACGTGCAAGCGTATGGATCGCATTTTGTTCCTTGAAACGTTCTTGTTCAAGATTGGCATTCTTGGCTAAGCGAGCCAGAAGATTGTTCAATGAATAGGCAACACGCCAGAGGATGTTATCCTGACTCAACGGGGCACGCGCGGTAAAATCCCCGTTCGCAGCACGTGTATGTGTCTGCATGATAACCTGAATACCATTTTCTAGCTGCTGCTTTAATCCCAACTCTTCTTCCTGACGCGCAATCTCACGGCGTTCAAGTTGAATAATCTCTTCCGATCGATCAAGGTTAGCAATCGCCTGATTAGAACTTGAGACAATGATAAAAGAGAAGACAGCCACAATAATTTGAACCTCGAAAAGTCCAATGAGAATTGTTGGGTTGTTTACATACAACGTCTTCAATGCAGGCGAAAGAAATTTCGACTGAAAAATAATGTAGGTCACAACTAAATTGAATACCATAACAATAAATGACCATTGCGGTGAGAGCATGTACGCCGCAACAATGATGCTCTGAAACAGAAGGGCAAATAAGGGAATATTGATTGCAGTCGCACCACCTGGTACAGATAAAATAGTACCAATCAAACCAGCTTCAATCGTAAAAATAGCAATAACGCCTGCAAGAGTCGTCTGTTTGTTTTTATTAAGGATTAAAGCTACAACATCAAGAACGAAAGCTACAAGTACTGGAATGAGGGCAAACGGCTTACTTATAAGACTGGGAATCGGAATAAGCACTAAAATAATGACCACCAGAAGAATCCAGCTACTGGTTTGAGAACGCCGGATAGCGTTCTTTTCCTTAAAAGAAAGATCGGTTTGTGTCTCCACCACAGAGGCAAATCTATACCACCAGCGAGTAAAAAGGTTCATACGCATTGTTTGATATTTTCTTTTAGGCGAAAATATCATTCTCCTTTCACGTAGGCTGTGTTTCAAGCCTGAGTCTGGTCATGTTCGGCGTGCAAACAGCCTTTCGTCCGTGTGCAAGCCCCCGCTTTTCAGCGGGTGGTTACAAATATAAATAACATCTTATCATAGAAAGACTTAAAATAACATCTTTAAATCTATTGGTAAGTCCTTCTTTCTTAACCCCTATTAAATCAATAGACATAATTTTATTGGCAAAAATATCAAAGTAGGCTTATTTTCCTATTTTACATAGATTATAGGAAAAGAGAACTAAGGTGGTCCTAGAATCCTGGTATCATGATAAACATTACATCTTTAGATGAGAGGATCGCCCGCTATTGCTTCAACCTATCTTCTACATTGCCATTATACTTGAAATGATCTCCATAACATGAAAAACTTCCCTTTTCTTCAGTCTCAGCTTTGCAAACAATCAAAAAGGCGTTGTTTACATACGATATTGTATAGCAGTTTTTTTCTTTTGAAAAGAGAAAATATATATACATAATGTTATTTACTATTTCCAACAAAGATTAGTTAGTTGACGACATTCTATATTTTGTAGTAGCATAAAATTATGATTGTAGCTCAGATACTATTGGATCTATTCAGAATGCATACACACATCACATAAAAAATATGGTTTTTCAAACAAATTGCCTGATGAGATAACTCACAATGGGCAACGATAATACTGAATAGAAACAGGTAAAAATGGAAAGGAAAGATTTATGCCAGGCATAAAAAAATGGCAATACACTAAAGGATTACATGAAATCGGCAATGGCATCTATGCCTATCTACAACCAGATGGAGGATGGGGATGGAGCAATGCTGGATTAATCACTGGCGATGATAGCAACACCCTCGTGGATACGCTCTATGATTTACAGCTTACCCACGAAATGTATAAAACAATGCAGCAACAAGTGACTTCTCATCTCTCTATTGGGAATATCATAAATACTCATAGCGATGGAGATCACACAAATGGCAATCAACTATTTCCTGAAGCTACTATTATAGCGTCAAAAAGTACAGCAGAAGAAATGCGCCATGCTGTTCCACCACAAGTCATGGCTGACATGCTCAAAAAAGCACCACCACAAGCTCCCATACGGAAACGCCTGGGAGCATTTGATTTTAATGGCATTAGCCAACGTTTCCCTACTGAGACGTTTGATAGAGAAAAAAATATTGTGGTGGGAGAGAAACAGGTGAGGCTGCTTGAGGTAGGGCCCGCCCATACCCTGGGCGATACACTGGCTTACCTTCCCAAAGAGAAGGTAATCTTTACAGGAGACATTGTCTTCGCCGAAGCACATCCAGTTGTATGGGCAGGCCCCATCTCAAACTGGATTACCGCTTGTAACACAATATTAGCATTGGACATTGATGTAGTAGTTCCAGGGCATGGTCCGATTACCGACCTTTCCGCTGTAGAAAAACTAAAAAATTACTTTCTCTATATTTTTGACGAAGCAAGCAAACGTTACCAGGCTGGCATGAGTGCATTAGATGCTGCATACGAGATCAATTATGATATGTTTGCATCATGGAAAAATTCCGAACGCATGATTCCAAATGTCATGGCAGTGTATCGTGATTTATCTACGACACCTGAGCCAGAAAATGTCCATACTATTTTCGCGTGGATGGACCAATGGGAACAGCGCCATCAGGAAGGATAAACGATGGACCTCAAAAATAAAGTCGCCATTATCACTGGTGGTGGGCAGGGGATCGGGAGAGCCATTGCGCTCGCTTTTGCAGATGCAGGCGCTAAAGTTGTGCTGGCATCTCGCAACAAGGAGAATCTAGAGGAAACACAGCGTTTGATACAGGCACAAAATCAGGAAGCGCTGGTGCTTCCAACCGACGTTAGAAACGCTCAAAGTATTCAAGCTCTGGTTGAAAAAACAGTTCAGACGTATGATCACATTGATACAGTTGTCTTTAATTCAGGGATTGCCGGTCCAACGGCACCATTGTGGGAAATACATCCAGAACAATGGGATGAGGTACTCTCAACAAATTTAACTGGCGCTTTTTTACTCTGTTCTGCTGCCCTACCCTCTATGCTTGCCAGGGAACAAGGCTCAATTATTTTCATCGGTTCTGGAACTGGAAAGCATCCGCTACCTGGTCGAACCCCTTATGCTGCCAGTAAAATAGCTCTGGTTGGACTAGCACGAACGCTTGCTCATGACGTAGGACCGAAAAACATACGTGTCAATGTCATTTCGCCAGGTCCAGTTGAAGGAGAACGGCTACAGCACGTCTTTGAAAAGCAAGCTGCTTTAAGGAAAGTATCTATTGATGCAGTACGAAGCATGGCCACACGGGATACAGCCCTGAAACGCTTTATACAAGCCGATGATGTTGCCAACGTAGCCACGTTCCTTGCATCAGATGAAGCACAGTCTATTACCGGTGAAGACATCAATGTAAGTGCTGGTCTGGTCATGGTCTAGAAAAGGGGTACGTTTCTGGCTGGGCTGACTCGTGGCTTTACACTTCGCATGGTGCTACCCAGAGAAAAGAATATTGGAGATCGACAAAATAGGCACTTTTCCACTTCAAGTGGAAAAGTGCCTGCTTCATTCGCAAGATCATTCTTAAAATCCAGAATGTCTTATATTTTCAGCTAAGCATAGCCAGAATGCACAAGAATCTTATTTGAGCGTCAACAAGGCCTCACGTTCAGTGGCGGTGGCGAACGGTTGCTGATTTTTGACGATCTCGACCAATTTCTTACGGCCCTTTGGACTGCCAATCATCAGGACACCAACCAGCTTATTTTCCAGGAAGAAGAGACGGCGATAATTCTCATTGCCTTTCTCACCTGGCTCACGCAACGCGATCGTCTCCATCTCTGGATTGTTCGATTCCGCGCTACCCACCACGGCGATATTGACATCGAAGAGTGGACTGGTGTAGGTGGGCACATCGACATAAGCCTGGTGGCCGCCAGCCATATTCACGGCCGCAACCTGACCATGAGACTTGGCATTATCCCAGGTTCCCATCGTATGATGGCGCTTTACGGTCGCATCGTAGAAGTTGGCAACGTCACCGGCTGCATAGACACCCGGCACATTGGTCTCCAGATATTCATTCACGACCACACCACCATTTACCTCAATAGGCGACCCCTCAAGGATCTGCGTATTTAGGGTAATGCCTAGTCCAACGCCAACCATGTCAGCCTGGATCTCGCGACCCGTTTTGGTTTTCACATAACTGGGTACGCCATTGGAAGGAATAATTGAAGCGATCTCATCGCCATGGATAACCTCAACCCCAAATTTCTTGGCAATATTATCCACCACCTCACCACCATCGGTATCCAAAGAATTACGCAGCCAGTATGGACCACGCATCAGCCAGGTTGTATTCAGTTTGCGTACCGCGAAACCATCACACAACTCATAGGCAATAAAGCTACCACCATATGCCAGCGCCGTCCTAGACTCCAGCATACGCTCAACAATAGTGCGCGTATCATCAAGGGTCACAAAATTATAAATATGTTTCGTATCCTGCGCACCCGGAACCTTCAGTGGATTGGCCCAGCCACCATTGGCGACCAGTAGGGCATCATAGGGGAACTCCCGGCCATCTTCGGTGCGCACCACGCGCTCTTCCGTATTGACGCCGCTCACCAGTGTCTCTGTCACCAACTTAATATTGAGCTTCTCATGCCAGGCAAAATCGCGGATCATGACTTTCTGTTCCACAATTACACCCTGCAAAAAACGCGGCAATGAGACACGGTTATATAGTGGATAGCGCTCATTTGTCAACAAATGAATGCTACAAGTAG
The DNA here is from genome assembly GCF_003967575.1 of Dictyobacter alpinus. NCBI lineage: Bacteria > Bacillati > Chloroflexota > Ktedonobacteria > Ktedonobacterales > Dictyobacteraceae > Dictyobacter > Dictyobacter alpinus. The sequence goes on along the minus strand of NZ_BIFT01000001.1, from coordinate 4,427,052 downwards.
GATCATTCTTGCGCAACGTTTCGGCCGCAGTGGTGCCAGCGACGCCGTTGCCTATGATTACATATCTTTTCTCGTGAGTTGCCAAAAAAGTCTCTCCTTATACAGAATATCATCGCTCGGATGATGAGAGGTCGTATGTATATTCCTGGTTTAGCAAAATTTTAGCACAGTCAGCCATGAAATACTATGGTTGAGTAGGCCACATCGTGCGATGGGCTATGTTGAAAATTTCCTATGTGGTGCTATTTTATCGGTGCTGGGATTTGCTTTTTGCTCCTGGTGAGGAATATCTGACTGGCCACACTCGGGCCCTGACGGGCCCGTACTTTTTTTATCTGTGCTGTCAAAAAATGAGTGTTGCTCATTTTTTGACAGCACAGATAAAAAAACTCTTGGAGTGCCAATGGCAATGTTGTTATTTTGTTATAGGGGTAAGTAGCTTAAGATGAGCCAGATGTTGAGGGTGGTGACAATCACGGCGATGATGGTTTGAATGATGGTGACGGTACGAGTGTTGGTGAATTCACCGAGCAGGTCACGGCGACATGAGAGTACAATCACGGCGACGATGGTAAAGGGTAATTGCAGACTGAGCAGAACCTGGCTGATGACCAGTACCTGTACGGTTGAAAAGTTCAGCAGGGTGACGATAAGGGCGGGTATCAGGGTAATGATACGCCAGACCCAGACGGGCACCTGTTTTTGTAGAAAGCCCTGCAAGACAATTTGTCCGGCGAGTGTGCCGGTCATGGATGAGGAGAGGCCAGAGGCGAGCAGACCAATGCCAAAGGCGATGCCAGCAAACACGCCCAGGACGGGAATCAAGGATACATAGGCGGTCAACAGGTCCAGTTTGTCAGGATTGATGTGCTGATAAAAGACCGATCCGGCGACGACGAGCATGGCCGCATTGACAAAAAAGGCAACATTGAGGGCCGCAATGGTATCAATTTTGGCCAGACGCAAGACTTTACGCCGCTCAGAGAGTGACGCAGATAGACCACTGAGACGGTGCTGGGATAGATAGGAATGCAGGAAAATGTTGTGCGGCATAACGGTTGCGCCCAGGATACCTACCGCGACCAGCAAGCTACCTGATGAGACCTGAGGGACAACCACATGGAAGGCAATTGAACTCCATGAAGGATGGAGTAGGGCCGTTTCATAGACATATGCCAGGCCAATAATCGAAACAAAGCCAATAATAACATACTCAATTTTACGAAAACCCCAGCGGCTCAAACCCAATAACACCATCACGATAAGTCCGGTCAGGATAGCTCCTGCGAAGAGTGGTATACCAAAGAGAATATTAAAGCCCAGGGCACCACCTAGAATCTCTGCCAGATCAGTTGCCATAATAGCGAGGATCGAGGTAAACGCAAAGAAGATGACAACAGGACGCGGAAACTGCTCATGAACCAGACGAGCAAGATCCTTGCCAGTGGCAATCCCAAGTTTCGATGAAGCAATTTGCAAAAAGATCGCCACCACATTACTTGCAAGGATTACCCATAGCAGTTGATAGCCAGAACCCGCACCGGCCGCCAGATTTGTGCCCCAGTTGCCCGGGTCCATATACCCCACACTAATCAAAAAACCAGGGCCCAGCGCCAGCAAAATCTCGCGCAAACCTAATTTCCGACGATTATTGCCCGTCCAGATCCGCTTCATCCGTGCCAGTAAACCTACATGAAAAGGCTGTCCATAGTCAACTTTATCCCGTGATTTTGACAACAAAGCCATACCTACTCACCTCGCTACAACATATATAGTGCATTCAGAATGATTTATGCATATCAATCTAAAGTTAAAGATGGTTACCCTTTAACACTCTCCGAGCTATTTAAATGGTTTCACAGACATATAGATTTATTGTGAGGAAAGAGATGGTGGAGTAACAATTATCTCATCTGCCAATTCAAGTCCTAACATATGCTCAACCTCGTCCGGAGGCTGACCGACACGAACATGCAAAGGACCACCAAAGGGGGCCCGTGATAGCAAATGGAGAAAAGATTCGGGATATAAGCCCAGTTGCCCCAGATAGCACAGCTTCTCAGGATCCTGATCGCTGACACGCACCACTTGAGCACTCTGTCCTACCGGCAATTCAGACAGTTTAATGCCCTGCCGCACCACCATAACCCCATCCTTACTGGGAATAGGATCACCATGGGGATCGACGGTTGGATATCCCAGCAGCGCATCCAACTTCTCCTCAAACTCTTCAGAGATCACATGCTCTAACTTATCCGCTTCAGCATGCACCTTATCCCAGCTATAGCCCAGTTCACGTGCCAGATAGAGTTCAAGTAAACGATGATGGCGAATCACCTCTATCGCCTTCTGCGCACCCTCAGGTGTCAAACGCACACCACGATAAGGCATATGTTCAACCCAACCAGCAGCAGCGAAATCCTTAAACAGCATCGTTGCCGTCGCATCACTCACCCCTAAACGTTCACTCACCACAGAAGTAGAAACCTTCTGGCCCTGCTCCTGCAACGTATAAATCAGCTTGAGACAATCACTGATGCGCGGCGCAAGCTCCTGAATAGGTTTTTGCACTTTCCTCTCCCCCTAAAAATAATATTTTAGCAAGCTAAAATTTATAGTACCATACGAGAAAAACATCGTCAAGCCAGAAATATAGGAGGAAGTTCCGTGCCACTGTGTGTGCGGGGAGAAATACGATTGTAGCGATGACGTTATGAGTCAGATGGGGTCAACCATTGGCGGCCATGGTTCCAGTAGGCCTCGATCTGTTCCAGGGTCTTGCCTTTCGTTTCTGGTACCAGACGCCGGCAGAAGATGAGAGCAATCACACCTACAACAGCATAGAGCCAGAAGGTGGTCGAGGTGCCAATGGCGTGGATCAGGGAGAGAAAGGTAATGCTGACAATAAAATTGGCGACCCAGTTGGCAAATGAGCAGACACTGGCACCGGCGGCACGGACATTCGTAGGGAAGATCTCAGCGCTCATGAGCCAGAAGACAGGCCCCATACTGATCGCAAAGGCGACGATGTAGAGGATCAATGCCAGCAGGGTCAGAATACCAGCCTGTGAGGAACCGAACGCAAAGATTGCTCCCAGCAAGACCAATCCGATAATCATGCCGATCGTACCGATGATTAATAGCGTGCGGCGGCCGCTGCGATCCACCAGAAAAAGCGCAACGATAGTGGCAAGTACATTGACCACACCAACAACACTGGTAGCCAGGATGGCGCTACTGGCGGAGGCAAATCCAGCCGATTGGAAGATGGTTGGCGCATAATAAATGACGGTATTGATACCAACAAATTGCTGAAAAACGGCCAGGGCCACACCGACGAGCAAAGCCATCCATACACCCGGTGCAAACAGATCACGTAACCGACCCTGCTGACGATCAAGGCTTAATGACGTACGGATTTCAGCCAGTTCAGTCTCAGGATGCGCCCCCTCAATCCGTTCAAGCACATTGCGCGCCTCATTCCAGCGTCCTTTACCCGCATACCAGCGAGGCGTTTCAGGACTGATCAACATCCCCAAAAAGAGGAGGCATCCTGGGATGGCGGCGGTCGCGAACATCGGGGGCCAGCCCATACCAACATGGGCAAAGGCCAGATCAACCCAGTATGAAACCGCGATTCCAATAGTCACAGCCAGCTGGTTAAAGGTTACCAGTTTGCCACGCATCTGGGACGGAGACATCTCAGAAATATAGACCGGCACCACGCTGGCGGCGGCACCAATACCCAGGCCAACAATCGCGCGAAAGAAGATGAAGAGTTGATAGTTTGGCGAGAATGCAGTTAATAGAGCGCCGAGCGTAAAAATAATTGCCAGTAGCAACAAAGTTTTTTTGCGGCCAAGAGCATCATTGATTTTTCCCGCCACAATCGCACCAATAATCGCACCAATAAGAACGGAACTCACGGCCAGCTCTTGTTGTTGAGGGTCAAGCGCGAATGTTTTCACCAGGAAAAGCTGGGCACCAGAGATAACGCCTGTATCATAACCAAAAAGGAGGCCACCTAGCGCGGCCACCGATGTAATAAAGTAAATAGAGAGTTTTCTCTTCTCATGAGGATTGTACGATTTCTCCATAGAGAACCTCCCGCTTCATAGGAAAGTAACCAGCCCGTCCAATGGCCTTTTCGTGATACGTTGCTTCATACGGCAACATATGCCTACGATAGTATAATGAGGACAACGGCGTATTGACATCCATCCAAAGGTGGAACTATTTGGTGGATTTCTTGGATAGGAACCAGATAATGCTGGCATGTGCTATACAAGTGGAGGCGATGTGTGCCAATATATAGAGGGTAACAAACTATTAGCCGCGAATGAGCGACATTCGCGATTGCTCTTCGAGAGGAAACTCCTGGAAAGCAATCGCGAACGCCGCTCACGCACGACGCGTACAGTCATCACAGCCTGTCAGGCGACCTCACGCACATAATTGAGTGGCCTGCTATTTATAATAAAGGCGACATCGTATATACTTTTATTTTGGCATAAAGAAGATAGTTTCTCGGCGCAAAGGATGCATATGGTGAAGGATGAATTACTAGGCAAGCAGTTAGCGAGCTATATACTGACAGAATCCCTGGGGCAAGGAGCTTTTGGTAGTGTCTATCTAGGAAAACACTTTCTGCTAACTCAGAAGCCGCCAGTGGCCATTAAAGTATTGAATACTGTGTTGAATTCGCAAGAAGAATTTGATCGTTTCTTCCAGGAAGCCGTCATACTCGACGCCCTGACCCACCCAAATATTTTGCCAGTTCTAGACGCAAATTTATATGAGGGGTATCCTTTTTTCGTGGCTGAATATGCGCCAGGCGGATCTTTAAGAGATCGATTGGATCAACTTGATGGTGAACCAATGCTCACTGAAGAAGCGATAGAGATCCTGTCACAGGTGGGAGCTGGTCTACAGCATGCGCACGACATGGATGTGGTCCACCGCGATCTCAAGCCCGCTAACATCTTATTTAGTAGCACAGAAACCGCCTTGCTGGCCGACTTTGGTATTGCCCTCCAGATCAATAAAACGCGTCGCGTCGATGAGATCGGCACGCCAGCCTATATGTCGCCCGAACAATTCAAGGGTAAGCTGAGCAAAAAAAGCGATCAATATGCGCTGGGCTGTATTGCCTATGAAATGCTGACCGGCCAGCAACTCTTTATCGCCGATGATCCTTATACTATTGGCTATAAACATATTTATGAAGCACCAATCCCGCCACACGAATTAAACCCTGATCTTTCACCTGCCCTTGAGGATGCGCTGTTAAAGGCACTCTCAAAAGAGCGCGACGATCGCTTTGAAAACGTTTCGGACTTCATTCAGGCTCTCCAGAACACACTGAGTAGTAAAGGGACAACCCCAAAGCGCCCGGCATCAACGCAGAAACGCCCGGCAACGAACCCGAAGCCGACCACTAAACGCCAATCAACCAGGCAGGCGACCCAAAAAACAGCCCAGACAAGCCAGCCGGACGAGTCGCCACAAAACGTCATTGAGACCAATCCACCGACGAGCGAGCGCAGAACTGCGGGTCCAGATAATCCGGCAACCCTGCCCAAGTTTTTGCAGCAACACCAGCAAAATCATACGCGCCAGCCAACCAGGCAAATGGATCAGCTCATCCCGATCTGGAGCACAACCAGCGGTCTGAAGAACGTCTATTATGCCGAGCCAATCGCGGCCAATGGCATGGTGTATGCTGGCACCTATACCACTGACACCTATATGACAAACAGTCCACGCCATTTGCGCGCCCTGGACATCTCAAGTGGTGAACATCTCTGGTCCTATAAAACCCAGGGTGGCATTTATGAGGCCCCAATAGTAAGCAATGGCTACTTGTATGTGTGCTCAGGCAATAGTGGGGGTGGCGGCAAAATTTCAGCGCTGGATGCAGATACTGGCGAGGCATACTGGATCGTCGAGACCGATGAGCCGCTCCGAGCTGCTCCGAGCATCTTCAATGACATCGTCTATGTGCATTCAGAGCATGCGGTCTATGCACTGAACGCCGCCACCGGTCAGCAATACTGGGATGTCACCTTAAAAGCGCCACTCCAGGGCCGACCAATGATCAGCAATAATGTCGTCTATATCGCCACAGAACGTGGTCACTGCTATGCAGTCGATGCTGAACGCGGCCAGAAACTGGCGACCTATGCCGATGTTGGACAGGTCTATGGGACCGTCACATTTGACGAACATGTCGTCTGTATCTGCGTCTATAATGATCAGCTCTACGCACTGGATATGCAAAGCGGAGCCACCTACTGGTCCATGTCACTCGAAAACCAGATCACCAACGAAATGGAGATCGCGAATGGCGTTGCCTATATCAGTATCGAAGGAAACTTTGCCAACAGTTCAGCGCGTACCCGGTTGCTGGCCGTTGATCTGGCGACAGGACAGCAACTATGGGGGGTCTACCTCAGAAGCGAGATTGATGCCACCCCACTGGTTGTCGATGGCATCGTCTACCTGACCACACGCAACCAGGAACTCTATATGCTGGACTCTCAGCACGGCAAGCTCATATATTCCAAGAAAATGCACGGCGACAGAATCAGCCGTCCCTATGTTGACAACGGCTGGCTCTTCATCAATTCCAACGAAATTTATGCCTTCCAGATCAGCTAGCACGACAAGGCGGAGGGAGAAGGAATACCCACCAGACAAACAAATGGAAACGTCTTACCATGGGAAGTCCGTGTAGAGAATATCAACCTCAGTTTTCACGCTATTTAAGTAGAAAGATGGAGCTCTATGGTGAAGCAACCTGCACGGCAAGGACGGAATAATGCGGATTATGGGTATCCTTCACCGGATATCGTGGCACTGTCAGCCAAAGCGCTAGAAATCTCGGAACGTCTGACCGAATACTATGGTGTATCTGCCTGGTCAAAAAAGGATCCAATGAGTATGTTGGTCGATATCCTGCTGTCACATCGAACCAAAGATGAGCAGACTGCGGCGGCGTATGCTATGTTGCTGAAAACATTTGGGAATTGGGAGGCGGTGCGGGATGCGCCAACGCAGGAGGTACAGGATGCGATCGCGAATGTGAACTGGCCTGAAGTAAAGGCGCCACGCATACAGTTGATCATGCGGCAGATTACCGAGGAGCGTGGCAACCTGGACCTCAATTTTCTGCGCCAGTTGCCAGTGGAAGAGGCGGCAGCCTGGCTTAATCGCTTTGAGGGTGTTGGACCCAAAACCACGGCCTGTGTCCTATTGTTTAGCTGTAGAATGCCCATCCTCCCCGTGGATGTCCATGTCCATCGCGTATCGGGACGCCTGGGCTTGATCGGCAAAAAAGTCACGGCCGACAATGCCCATCAGCTCTTGCAGGCACTCCTGCCACAGGATGCCCAGAGCATCTACAATTTCCACAAAGCACTCTTACGGCATGGTCAGCGCATCTGCGGCTATGATCCACAATGCCATAAATGTCCCATCACCGATCGTTGCGACTACTACCACAACGTGATCAAAGCCAAACAAAAAGATCATACTGAGCACATATAAATATCCATCATCCTCACAGCCTGTAGCACAAAGAACATACGGCCCGAACGCTCGGGCCGTATGTTCTTTGTGCTACATAATGATTACTTGCCGCTCAAACGCTCAACAATTGGCGCAAAGCGCTCAAGGTTGATGGCCCCCATAGTAAAGTAAGAGATGCCATACAGTTCACGGCGGCGATACAGCTCATCACTAATACTATCAACTGTACCGCTAACACTGAGCAGTGATTTTTCTAGTTGTTCAACAGTAAAACCAAACATGCGGGCCGCCCAGTTGAATCCCTGGCGGTGCTGTTCTGTCAGTGCAATACCCAGGAGAGGCATACTAAATTCTAGAGAAGAAAATCGCTCTCCAGCAGCCTCACGTATCCAACCAATTTTTGCTTGTAGCAACTCAGGCGTAATGTCATTAAGATCAAGATGCCCATGAGCACCACCAGCTTTAGCCGTGATCCCAATAATATTGGCTTGTCTGGCAGCAACGGCCAGCATTTTTTTACCACCACCACCAATATAAATAGGAGGATGTGGATGCTGTATCACCGGAGGAAATGCCAATGTATCAGCATGTGAAATACCTTCAGGATTTTCGCCGCCACCCTTCTGCTGACTAAACAATTCTTTAATATGTTGCACAGAAGCTTCCAGGCGTTCAATACGTTGTCCAGCGCTATAGAACGGTACGCCAGCCAACGCGATATCCTGGGGACGATTGCCCGCACCAATGCCAAGCTCCACGCGTCCATGAGAGAACGCATCCAGCGTGGCGATGTCACGCGCCAGCATAGTAGGATTATGCAGGTCATTACAAAGCACGTGGCTCCCAACCCGAAGGGTGGTCGTAGCCTCCAGGGCAATAGACATCAGACTGAGAGTGGAATATGGAGTGTCAAGATGCTCTGGCACCAGCAGAGCTGAATAGCCACACGCCTCTGCCCGCCGCGCCAGATCTCGCCATTGTGATGGAGAGGTCGCACTACCAATGAGACTGAAACGAAAAGGATTGATGGGAAGTGTTGTCATTACTTGTATTCCTTACCTTTTATATGCTTTCTATCCATAAAAGCATAAGTATACTCATATGAAGAATAAAATAAATTCAAGCAGATGGAAACCCATTAAGAAGCCATTATTACTTTTATCTTATCCTGTGCCTTCAAGCGAAGGAATAAACAACAATTCATTATTATGTTAAAGCATTATTCTCGGGAAATCCCTGGTCTAACGTGTGTTTTTTGGCATTTTTAGGCTTCAAAGGGTTTAAAATGTGCGGTAATATTGTGCGCGTTGCGCACAATATTACCGCACATTTTAAAGAAAGGTGGGCGCTTCAGCGCCCGCGTGTGGCTGGCTGCACGCTACCTCGATAAGGATGAGCATCAAGCATTATTTACAGGTCAGTTTTGATCGGTAGCAATCTAATAGATGCTATGATAGAGGACGACTAATAATGGGTTTCAGGGCTGGATAGAGGGCCTGGTAGACGGCATAAGCTTGTTGATAGGCGGGAGCAAGCTGGCTGTTGGGCTCTGTGCGTTGGGTGACACGGACGGTCTGGGCACAGGCTTCCTGGACGGAGTTGTAGACTCCTCCCGCTACACCAGCAAGCAAGGCGGCTCCAAAGGCGGGACCTTCAGCGGAGTTGGTGACGACAAGCTCAACCTCCAGTACGTCCGCGATGATTTGTCGCCAGAGAGGACTCCTGGCCCCACCTCCTGTGGCGCGTACCTGATTGAGTTGCAGTCCTTGTTCGCGAATGATGCCATAGCAATCCTTCAAACTAAAGGCGACACCTTCCAGGACGGAGCGCACCAGGTGGCGACGATCATGGCTAGCCGTGAGGCCAATCCAACCACCACGGGCATAGGCGTCCAGGTGGGGAGTACGCTCACCCTGCAAATAGGGGAGGAAGATCAGGCCTTCGCTGCCAGCGGGCACGCCCTCAGCTTCTTTCGACAGGGTCTCATAAGAATCAATGCCGGTCCAGCGCTCCAGGGCCCGCTCGGGCAGGCCGATGTTATCACGCAGCCAGCGCAAGGAAAGTCCAGCCCCCTGCGTGACACCCATAAGATACCAGGCATGCGGCACGGCATGATTAAAAGTATGAACGCGGGGAACAGGACCCGAGGTATCAACCTGCGGCGAGTCAGCGTGGGCCAGTACAATCCCACTTGTCCCGACTGAGACCAGGACCAGACCAGGCTCCACAACACCATTCCCAACGGCACCACAGGCATTGTCAGCCCCACCGCCGGCGACCGGTGTTCCTGCGTGGAGTCCGGTCAGGGTAGCAACCTCTTGCGTTATCGAGCCACTGGCAGCATCGGCAGGTACCACAGGCGGAAGCAGGCCTGGATCTAATTCTAACGCCGCCAGCACCTCCTGGGACCAGGATCCATGTTTGACATCCAGCAGACAGGTACCTGCGGCATCCGAGATCTCCATTGCCAGCACGCCTGTCAAGCGATAGCGGATATAGTCCTTTGGCAGTAACATGGTCTGGGCACGAGCAAATATCTCTGGCTCGTTATCGCGCACCCAGAGTAGCTTCGGAGCCGAAAAGCCGGTAAGCGCGGGATTACTGACATATTCGATCAGTTTACTGGCCCCCACCTTCTCGGTGATCCAGCGGCACTGCTCATCGCTGCGTTGATCCGCCCAAATAATGCAGGGCCGCAAGACCTGCTGGTTAGCATCCAGCAACACGACGCCATGCATCTGCCCCGAGATACCCAGGCCACGCACATCTTCTGCAGTGGCTCCCTGTTTAGTACCTTGCTGCAAACACAGCCGAATCGCTGCTACGGTCGCCTCCCACCAATCAGCCGGATTCTGTTCAGCCCAACCGGGATGAGGATGAAATAAGGGATACTCAAAAAATGCATCAGCGATAACTCGCCCATCCTCAGCCGCGAAGAGGGCTGCCTTAACACCTGTTGTTCCCAGATCGATACCCAGAAGTGTTTGCATAAATGGCTCCTTTACAATTACAATGAACACTAACCAGAATTATCTGGTTTGCAGCGGTGCTGCTTTGAGCACGCACAAAAGGAAAAGTGCTTAGCTTGATTGTACGCTAAAATTTATTTCGCTGCACGTTACTGTCAGGATAATCGGGCTATCTTCCATAAGCCCATAAATACTAAAGGCGCAATCTTTGACAGTGCTAACGCGATATATTACTGTATAGTAGGTCATGAGTTTTTATTTCCAATAGCATATAGATATTTTATGCTTACATTTATTGTCCTCAATGTTTCTTATGGAGGCGTGAATGCCTGAACCACCTGGGCAAAACAATTTCCGTTCACCTTATCCATCTGGTCAGCTAGCGCAGCGTCCAGACCAGCCTGTACCTGGCCAACAACCAATTATGGGAAACTATCCCAATACAGGTACAGGATACAATAATAATAATAATAATAAACGCATCACTGGCGCACTGTCACCAAAGGCGCTATCACCATATGCAACCAAACCGCTATTAGATCGACGCAATGGTGCGCAGCCACCTTCTACCCCGAATAATGGGTTTGCATCAGGAGCGAGTTTTCCGCAATCGCCGCCCAATACGCCTCCCAGGCAGAACTGGGGTCTACCGCCAGAGGTAGCTACCCGCGCGAAAAAGAGAAGATTGATTCAGAGGGCCCGCAATAGATATGAACGGCTCTCAATGCCCAAAAAAATCATTGCCCTTGTCCTGATTATTGCGCTCTTATTGCCATCGCTGTTGACGGTCTTTGAAGTAATTAATGGAGCCATCCTCTATAGTCAGGTGAGAAGCGGGCTTGGCCATTTGCAGGCTGTACAGACTATTTTTAGCGGCGCAAACAAGGATGATTACGCAGCATATTTTGAGCCCGAAAAGCTCCGGCAGGCGCAGACCGAGATCCAGGCTGCGCATAGTGATTTTGCGACCTTGAGCGATGAATTTGATCATGATGGCTCCATTGGCTTTGTCGGCTCATTACTGCCGAGCCAGATTCATGCTGCCCGTTCACTAACACATATCGCCACGGATGCAACGGTAGTCGGGGATAAACTAATTTCGACCGCAATCAAGCATTCTCCCTCAATAGTAAAAACATTGAATGAAAGTGCCGCCAATAAAGACACCGACCATCCCAAACCCTATATTACCGAGGAAGTATTTACCGCCCTCAACCAGGATCTGGACACGCTCATGCCAGTCTTTCGGGATATGAGTAATTACTCGCAAGGCGTATCGCTAGATGGTCTACCAATCAGCGAGAGCCAGAGTCATACCATTTCATCGGCATTAGCGCTCCTGCCCACCATTAATATGCTCCTGGAACAGGGACCGAGCGTACGCAATGCCTTTGGCTGGCTGATCGGCGTCGATCAACCACGCACATTTCTGCTGGAACCAATGGATAGTGCCGAACTGCGTTCCACCGGCGGCTTCACCGGCCAGTTTGGTGAGCTCACCTTCAGCGGTGGCCATATGAACAAACTCAAAATGAAGAATATCGGCGCCTACGAAGAAGACCACTCACAGCTTGACGGTGGCTCAGCTCCAATTGACGAGAAATTGTACGCAAAAGTCGTACAACAAAGTGCCCCTGATGGCTATCAAAACTGGTGGCCAATTGAGAATTTTGGAGTGCGTGACGCTACTGTCTCGGCTGATTTTCCAACCACGGCAAAAATCATTATGCAATATTACCAGGGTGAGTTTGGTACACCACTCAGTGGCGTAATTCTCTTTACACCTACATTAATCAAGCAGATTTTACATGTCATAGGCCCGATTAAAATCGCTGAATATGGGGAGACGGTAACCGAACAAAACCTTGAAGACAAATTGCATTTTTATCAGTTGGATAATAAGGGTATTGGTCGTGAGATAATCATTGAGCATATAAAAGACGCTGAACTTGCGCGTAAAGCCTTCACGCAACGCGTAACGCAAGCACTGATGGCAAGTGTGATGCACTTACCCGTGGCTCAGTTGGCTCCTATGGGCGCTCAGATGTTCCAATCGATGAAGACCAAAGATCTTCAAGTGTATGTGAATAATCCACAACTACAGGATTTGATCGCGAAATATGGTTCGACGGTGTCAATGGATCGCTCAAACTCGCATGATGGTCTGTATGTGGTGCAGTCAAATATAAGTGCCAACAAAGCATCCCAATATGTCTCAACCGCCATCAAAGATACAGTGACACTGGATCAGCAGGGGAATGCTACCCACGCTATGACGATGGTACTGGATTATCAGAAAAAAGGCGATATCTACGGACCTGATACCTACCGTGATTATGTACGCGTGTATGCACCGAAAAATAGTACCCTGATAAAGGGCAATGGCTTTTTTCAACCAAACCTGGGAGCAGTTTGTGGATCACCAGACGTTTATCAGGCCTGCTCGCAAGATGTCTATAATAATGGCACACTTGTATGCAGTTCTCCAACGGTCAATGTTGATAGTCCAATCCGTTACTTACCTAATTTGGGACCTGGTGGAGCCTACCTGGGCCAGGTTGGAGATCCTCCCAATACGACGAGCGATGAAGATGGGCGTGCCATGTTTGGAGGCTGGGTCGTTATTCCACCCAATTGTAAGATGACGGTCACGCTGTCGTGGACGGTACCTGCGATGGGTCAAAATGATTATAGCCTGATGTTCCAACCCCAGGCCAGTGTCGCTCCAAAGCTGGATTTGACGGTAAAATCTCCGGCGTGTAGTGCTGGGGACAATCATTTCGCGGGCACGATGAATGGTCAGGATAGCATGTTCAAGCTGACAAAGCAGGGTAGCAGTTGTTCTTTACAGCGTAAATAGTACATGTAGCCTCCTGGAGGTAACTGTAAAGTATTTCGGAGAGAGCCTGACAATCCAGTTGAGAGATTACGAACTGATGAGCCTTCTCCGAAAGGGCTACTTTTTAGTGAATGCATAGTCAGTAGAGCGATTCGTGCTCTATAATGGCTAAGGTTGATTAACTATATTTATTGGTTGCTACATACATACATACATCGTTATGGAGCTGTACAATGCAAAGGGATGATGCAGTGCATAAAAAGAGGCAAATCCTCTACTCCTTATTTCTACTTGGTTGCATTTGCCTATTAAGTGGATGTTCTTTACTTTCTTCTTCCGATTCCACTTCGACTTCCAATAGCAATTCTTCAATTACCAAGCCTGAAAATACGAGCATAACACCAACACCAACGCCAGATCCAATGAAGAGTCGGGCACAAGCGCTGCTCAGTAAGATGAGCTTGAATGACAAATTCGCACAGATGATCGTGGTTGAGTATCTCGGTAGTAGCTATGCGGATAGCGGACTGCAACAGATGGTAGCCCAGCAACATGTAGGCGGCTTTTTGTATCAGGAGAGTGACGGTAATTTTAAGTGGCCAGTGAATACTATCGATACCCTGCATACATTTTCTGCTCAGGCGACCGCCGATGCAGCCACTGCTCCACTGATCGCCATTGATCAGGAAGGTGGCACGGTGAGCAAAACGTCCGCGTTCTTTGGGCCTAAGCCTTCTGCTGAAGAGCTAGCGCAGTCAGGTGATCCAAAGACCGCATATGATCAGGCAAAAACAGATGCGGGTGAAATGAAACAGTTAGGGATTAATGCAAATCTCGCCCCGGTTGTCGATGTCGGTCCTGATACCACGCTCTATGAATCACGTTTCTTTAGTGCCAACGCCAATACAGTCGCGACCTATGCCGGCAGCTTTATCAAGGGTTTACAGGATAATAGCATACCAGGAACGCTAAAGCACTTCCCTGGTCTGGGCTCTTCGGATGCCGTCGATCCTCACTCTGGCTTACCGGTGGTGACAAAAAGTCTGGATGATTTGCAGAAGAGCGATTTTGTCCCTTATAAGAAAATAATTCAGCAGGATAATCCAGCCATGATTATGACCACAAACGTGGTAACCCAAGCGCTGGATCCCAATACACCGGCAGAACTTTCACCTAAAGTACTTGATTATTTACGTCATACACTCAATTATAATGGTGTAATTATTACTGATGGCTTATATATGAATGGCTTATACAATGGGGTGAATCCTACTCCTGATCAGTTCGTACAGGTCTGTGTACAGGCGATCAAAGCCGGCAATGATATGATTGAGGGTCCATCAACACCAGATGAAGTCAGTGGTATATTGGCGTCATTGAATGCTGCGATTCAGAATGGGTCATTAACGCAGTCGCAAGTTGATCAATCGGTCTCTCGCATTTTGCTGATGAAACTTAAGTATGGAATTATCAAATAAACGCAAAGCAGCGTTTATTTGATTGGTGTTCTGCACTGATTTTGATGAAGGCGCGCCCCTACGGCGCGCGTCTTATATAAGAGGATGGAACAAGGAGGGCGGTCGCGACCGCCCTCCTTGTTCCATCCTCTTATGATTATGGGGATATTGAGGCTAATACGTTCAAAATAAGCGCTCACCCCCCAGGCGTAACGGCAGAGCTCGCCCCTGCGGCCTGTACCACGTACGCCCAAGCACAAGCCCAAGGGCGAACGCGCTTCGCTGTGCCGCCTCAACATGACCACGTGTCTAAGGGACATTTCTTACGTAAAACGGTAGCAGGGACAAGCCCTGCCGTTATGTTGGGGAGGGCGGCTCGCTGGAAGTGAGCGCTTACGTTATCCATGCTTTGGGCGTTTTTTGAGGCGGATGAGCCAGAGGCCGGCCAATTGTCCAAGGAGGACGGCGATGAGGCCGCCACCGAGGCTACAGATAAGGTAGAGGAGGGCCGGGATGAGTTGCTGGTTTGTCAGCAGGGTTATATCACCCAGGGCCAGAGTGCTAAAGGTGGTATAGGCTCCCAGGAAGCCGACGTTGAGGAGCAGACGGAGGCGAGGGCCAATGAAGAGTGTGGCATCAGCGAGGGTTGAGAGGAGGGCCAGGATAAAGGCACCGGTGATATTGATCAGGAAAATATCGTACGGCCAGCTTTTGCCCCAGGCTCCCTGTATTGCCTGGCTTAATAGATAGCGCGTGATTGTCCCCAGAAAACCGCCGGCGAAAACCAGTAGTATGCGCTGAAGGTAGTCAGCTTTTTTCACCATCATAACCACCAACCTGACGCGATTCCGGCCGCCACGGCCAGCAGGCCAAAGAGCGTGGTGGCTCCCAGGTATAGGACGCTGAGTCTGGCATTGCCACGCGCCAACTGGACACTCTCCCAGGACATGGTGCTAAAGGTGGTATAGCCACCAAGGAAGCCGGTTGCCAGGATCAATTGGAGTCCAGGACTAAGAAGATGATGGGTAGTTAAAGCAAATACCAGACCTATAAAGAAAGAGCCACTGACATTGATTATGAGTGTTCCATAAGGAAAGTTTGAGCCAAGCAGATGGGTCATAAAATGTCCTAGCATATACCGTGCCACGGCACCGAGAGCGCCTGCCAGGCCGATCAAGATTACCTGCAACAGAAATTTACCTCCAATATTCCATAAAAAAAGCCCCTGACAACCATAGAATTTTTCGGGGTTGTCAGGAGCTATCAGCAGCGTGCGGTTCGGCCACAAGATCTATGACCTGGCGAGCTCCATCGCCAAAGCTATTTATTCTACTGGAAATTATATCATAGGAAATAGGTGTTGAAAAGACAGAAGGCTGCCGATAACAATAGAAGGGAAAGTGTCAGGAGGGCGGAAAGGATGAGCTGCGGTAGTTATACTGAGCAGTTCTAGCGGTAGAACTCAGGGCGGCGCGTCAAGTTTTGCGGACGCGGATTTGCAAGCTCTGTAGAGACGAAACATCCATTGGCACGAATATTAAAGAAGAAAAATATGGATTTTCAGCAAAAACGGCAGCAAGCCAATATCAAGCGGACGGGCAAACTCATGGTTTGTCTTGGCATCGTTGTATTTTTTTTCGTGTTATTGCTCATAACAGATGCAGACACACTCCTCACAAACACCATACAGATGACACACGGGTTGGTGGATGAAAAAGTGGTCATGGCCAATAGAGCAGAACAATGGGAACATAACAGCAACATAACTCCTCCCTATACTAATTTTACATTCCTGCTGCAAAATGAAATGATAGCTCCATGCTTTCAACGCTACTACGAGCTTTATGATGGTGAACATAGTCTGGGTAATCCCCTGACAGATGCATTTCCAGTTCAACAGGGGTGGCTGCAATTTTTTGATAATGGCGCACTCTTTTACCCGCTTAAACATAGATTGCCAGTGCAATTTTCATCAATAAACTTGAATGAAATGATACGGATGGGAACGCAAGATACTCAGACAGGCATTTTACGTCTGCCCCTGCTCCAGGCGCTCCTGACGGCAGGGAGCCTGGTACCAATTGGTGGACAGTCCAGTACGGCGACTTATGCTGATCTACGTAGAGCCAGTGCTCCCAGTTTTGCTACTCCACTACCGACGAAGGATCAAGCCAGTTATCTTTCTGCGCTCAGCACGCAAGATGTGATTATTCCAGTTGGGCAGCGTGGTAAAACCAATATTGGACATCATGTCCCTCAGGTTTTCTGGAACTATCTGCATCGTCCGATGGTTGCGCCCAATGGCTGGCAAAAAGATTTTGGGCTACCACTGACCGAACCATTATCATTCATCACGAAACAGAATGGTCTTTCACACCATATGCTCACGCAGGCCTTCTTAAAGGATGGTCTGCTACTTGATCTGGATACAGCAAACGTTTCAGGTCAACCAACCATTCAACGCTTGACGACGGGTCGCGATTATCTGCGTACCTTCAATTTTCCAACAATTGTGTTAGAAAAAAATCAAAAAATCTGGACCCAACAAAACGCGGTACTGATGAAACAGTTGGCCATCAAACGAGATAGCACCAGCATTGGTCCT
Source organism: Dictyobacter alpinus (assembly GCF_003967575.1). Lineage (NCBI taxonomy): Bacteria > Bacillati > Chloroflexota > Ktedonobacteria > Ktedonobacterales > Dictyobacteraceae > Dictyobacter > Dictyobacter alpinus. The sequence goes on along the minus strand of NZ_BIFT01000001.1, from coordinate 4,409,652 downwards.
CATTTTCCACTCAAGTTGCTTGGTGATACCGTGTGGTTCAAAGGTCAACTCTGGTATCATATTCAATGGACGACGTTGAAGAGAGGGACGGATACCGGTTGGATCATGTCGACAGATGCCACATTTGATGCGCCGGTTAATCTTGTTTCTCGGACATCCATCGAAGCCTTATCACCTGACCTCGCGCGCTACCTGGCTTCTCTTGGAGATAACATTAGTGTGAGTGTGCATGATCTGAGCCGCCAGCGCACCTATGTTTACAATATAGACAAACAATTCACCGTGGCAAGCTCCATCAAGGTGCCAATCATGCTGGCCTTTTTTGATATGTTGGAGCAACAGCAGCGTGAACCAGATGAACAGGAAATGTATCTGCTCACAACGATGATTGAAAATTCTAATAATGATTCTGCATCCATACTCTACTATGAAAAAATGGGCGCGGCCCCGGGTCTGACCACATTTTTACAAAAATACGGGATCAAAGATTTCACAGTAGATCCAGAAGCCTGGGGCTCCTACCAGATCTCAGCGCAGGCGATGGTTGATCTACTCACGTTGTTACAAACTGGAGGCATGCTTACGCGTCCTCACCGTGCCATCGCGCTAGATTTGATGCGCCATATAGACCCAGATCAACGCTTTGGCGTCGGTGATACCGCGCCTTCTGGAGCAAGCGTGGCCATGAAGAATGGCTGGCTGATCGATGAGGATAATCTGTGGGCGGTGAACTCCTCTGGCATCGTCACCATCAAGAATGAGACCTATATTATCGCGGTGTATACACGAGGACAGCCCACATCTGAAGGGGGTCAGAGTATTATTAATCATGTCTGTAAGAGTATCGCGACACTGCTCGCTTAGTACTTTGTCAAACTTCGTTTGATGGGTGGTTCGCCCGCTACGCAGGCGGGAGGGAAGGATGTCGGGGACACAGCCCCCAATTCCCCAGTCAAGGGGCTCGCCGCCTCTTGCATCCCCGCTTTGCATATGAGCCTGGCTCTTCGCCCGCTACGCAGGCGGGAGGGGGAGGAGGTTACGGGAGCACAGCCTCTGATCCTCCAGTCAAGGGGCGGCGAGCCCCTTGCATCCCCGCTTTCCAGTTAAGGGACGACACTGTCCCTTGTACGCATCTTGGCTTGTATCAACCTAGCTAAGACGCCAGCGGATCAGGTCGGCGTTGCGGGTGAGGCGTTTGAAGATGTTGTGGCGTAAACGATAGATGTCCTGTACATCATTAAATTCAGTGGGACAAAAATGGACAATTTCGCGGGCTTTGAGTCCACAATGGAAATACAGGTACGCCAGACGGATTTCACGTGGATCACTGAGGAGGGAACGTACAACATACCATACTTCATTGGTGTCTTCTGGCTCTTCGGCTACGGGTTCAGCACTATACATGGTATCGTTATCATCCGGCAGAGATACCTCGTTGGGATGGTTGTAGACACGTAGGGTGTCCATAATGGCGCCATTCAAACTGGCGCGTAAATAATTTAAGGCGGCCGCGACTGAAGTGAAATGAAGTTCCGCGTTATTCATGCTGGCTTGCCATAGACGCGTAAAGGCTTGCGCGACATAATTTTCTTCGCTATCCAACGCATAGGCTCGTTCACGCTTGGAGTGGCGACGCATCCATGTATACACGATACCGGAAAAACACTGGTATAACACATCCCAGGCCTGTGCATCATGCAGACGCATGGCACGCCGAAAAATCTCTAGTGCGTAACAATCATCCACGACCTTACCCTGACAATAGTTTCTCATCTCTTCCTGACTGTGCTGCGCTAATTCGTGCAACGTCATGGTGGCGACAGGCGGTACAGCACGGGTGGCAAGAGGTACCGGGGAGGTTAAATCAGCCCTAGCTGTTGCATATTCTACTGACACACATACACCTCATTTTGCATAGAAAGAAAAAAGCGTTCGTCAATATTTAGGACATATCTGGCTGTGCGTACACAATTTAAGATCTGCTTAAGAAGGGGGGTTTCTTTATTCATAGTTCCTCCACCGTAAACACAAATCCACGTATTTTGATACTTCATTATTGTACAGTTAGATCGTTACGAGATCGTTACGGTAAGCATAAATACTATGGTCGGGGCTTGATTCTTCAGCACAACACATCTGTGTCTTCTCTATATGCTGCAAGACACACAATGACACAGAAAATCGGAGGTAGGTAAGCAGAGGGTATGGTGGTTGGTGTCAATGGTTCTGCAAGTTTTGCTGTTTAGGAAGAGTTTGCAGAACCATTAAGTCGTTATAGGGCTGTTAGTTGGTTTTTTGGGTTGGATGGCCGGAGGTTCCGGCGTGTTCGCCGCGATCGGGACCAGTTTTGTGCAATTTCAGGGTGGCGGGTTGTGTTTGTGCACTGAGAGGGAAGGCGATTACCAGGACTCCGTTGCCATAGTTGACATTGGCGTTGACGCCATCTACGGGGACAGGGAGTTCGATTTCGCGATAATAGCCTCCGACACTCCATTCGTCTATCAGGAGCTCTTTAATATCTTTGAGCATGCCGCGCAGGTCGCCCTTGACAACGAGACGCTGATCCTCAAAGATCTGGGCAGTGATATCTTCTGGTTGTAGCCCCGGCATGGGGGCTGCAATCATCAAACGATCAGTTGTACGATACATTTTGATAGGAATGTGTTGGACTTTGGCCTGCTCTTGCATAATATCAACCTTTCAGCGTTCCTGAGACACTAATCCCATATCTTTTAGAACTACAACCTGCTATATAGAAGGATTTTTCTTGTCGTAGGTATCGCGCAGTTTCCCCATTTGTTCCTGTGAGGACCAGGCGGTGCCCTCTTCGCGGCCAGGAGTCTCTGTAGGAGCACCTGGTTTGTTTTGAGGATGTCTGACACCACTATGAGCGGGATCATAGCCCTCGCGCTCATCTCGCTGCGGATCTGCATAATCTTCGCCCTCGGTCTGCTCATAACCATCTACCAGGCGGTCTGAGGGCTGCTGACCAGGAACAGGCTTTACCTCTTGTGAGCGCTCCTGCCGCAATTTTTCAGGGGTGGTCCCCTTCTCTATTGCTTCCTTATTAAGATCCTGCACATTATCTCTATATTCTTTTTCGTGTTGATTATCCATCGTGATGCCTCCATTCTGAATGAAAGATACACTCTATGCATTGAGACCATATCGGTCAGTTTCCCATGAAAAATAGGTGCTTAAATACAATGTGAGTGCTACCACTCTCACGTACTGATCGGGAATGAAGTTTCAAGTTATCCGCTTGTCTGGGCTTTAAAACTGCTGCTAAAGGTACTGAAAGATTGCCACATCCAGGCCACTGAGGAAGAATAGGAGTGTAGAACACAAAAAAAACTTCTTCGGGGGATGCAATCATGGAATTAACGATCACCACCGATCAAGTCAGTAAGATGGCATTAGATGCCAGTGCGGAAAAGGCAGGAAAAAAACTTGCCGTGCCAAAGCACTGGCAGAACCTGGGGCAGAATACCCAGGCACTGTGGGGAGAGTGTCAGGGTAGTGCCCTTTACCAGGTACGCGTTGACCTCACCAGTTTCACCACCCAATGCAGTTGTCCTAGCCGCAAACTGCCTTGTAAGCATAGTCTGGGCCTGCTCTTCTTAGCCGCCAGTACTCCGGGAGTATTTTCCGAGGCCGAGCCACCTGAATGGGTGAGCAGCTGGCTACAGAAACGGGCAGCCGCTCAGAAACGTCAGGAGACACTGGCGTCAAAAGAAACACAACCAACCTCTTCCAATAAGAAAGCCAGCCAGAGTATAGATAAACGTCAGGCCAAAGTGCAACTGGGCATTGAGCAATTAGATCTCTGGCTCAATGATCTGGTCCGCAATGGCCTGGGAAGCGTGGAGGCACTGCCCGCAACCTTCTGGGAACAGCAGGCCGCGCAGATGGTGGATGCCCAGGCATCAGGACTGGCGGCTCGGGTACGTATCCTGGCCGATATTCCCAATGCTTCAAAAACATGGACAGCCAGACTACTAGCTCAACTTGGCAAGCTTGCCCTGCTAACAGAGGCCTATCGGCATCTTGAACGCGTGGATTCCAATCTTCAGGAGGAGATTCGTCAGCTGGTTGGCTGGACGGTAAAAGAGCCAGAGGTGCTGGCGCGTGGGACACACATCACGGACGATTGGCTGTTCCTGGGCCAGAGGCAGGAAAGCGCGCAACGCGGTCGCTTGCAGCGTACATGGCTCTGGGGTGCCAGAAATCAGCAGAGCGCCTACATCTTGCAATTCTCTTTCGCAGGTGCGCCCTATACCGAGCATTATCCCACTGGCTTTCATCAAGAAGCTGAAATGGCGTATTGGCCGGGAGCATTGGCGCAACGCGCACTCTTCGTCGAACGGCAGAGCACTATTCAGCCAATTCAAACAGCCTTACCAGGGAAGGAAAGCTTTACTGAATTTCTGGCGGAAGTTGCCAGCCAGCTCGCACAACAACCGTGGCAGGAGCGCTTTCTGTGTATTCTACGCCAGGCAATTCCCATCTATGATGTGGAGAGGGATCGCTGGTATCTGCGCGATCAACTGGGAAAAGCATTACCACTCACAGCATCCGACCACTGGAAACTCCTGGCGCTCTCTGGAGGCCATCCCGTGGACTTTAGTGGTGAGTGGAATGGCGAAACCCTGTTTCCCCTGGGCATCGTGGTAGATCAGCACTATCATGTGCTGTAGAAGAGGATAAAGATGGACGCATTTCTCAAAAACGCGGTGGTGGGTACGGATCGGCATGCGGCCCCACTACCTGCAACGGATAGTGAACTGGATCCGCTTATCACCCAGCTACCGGCTGAACAGAAAGAGCGCTCGTTATTGTTAGCCGCAGGTGCCTATGCCATCTATAGTCAGGCTGGCTTTGTGGCCCCAGAGGCTCCAGCAGTTCTAGCGCAGGCTGAACCAGAAATCCTGCCTGCCTGCTCAGATGCTATTGCCCATCAATTTGAGGGTTTGTTACAGCTACACGCCCAGATCCTGTTACCTGAAGCATTACAGTGCTTGCAGGCCGCCCAACTGCGCCTGCCGCATACTTTACTACCAGCAAGTCTGAGCGTCGCTACTGACAATCCAAATTTACAGCAGGCATTCCTACCAATGCTAGGTAAACGAGGCTCCTGGCTCAGTCAATTCAACCCCAGATGGAACTGGATAAGCCAGCGCCAACCTGAGGAGCTGACAATAGCAGAACAAGAAATATTGTGGCAAGAAGGCACTATTGCGCAACGCAAAAAAATCTTGCAGCAACTCCGTGTCATAGATCCAGCAAAAGCTCGGGACTGGCTACAGAGCGTCTGGAAACAAGAAAAAGCTGAGATCCGTGAGGATTTATTGCATGTCATTGCCACTAACATCACTTCTGCCGACACGCCTCTGCTGGAACAGGCATTAAACGACCGGAGTCAGCACGTCCGCGCCCTGGCAGCAAAACTATTCTCTTATCTTCCAGAAACAGCACCCATGCAACGCATCCTGCTATGTGCAGATAGCATCCTCAACTATAAGAATAATGAGCTGCAGATCACGCTACCAAACCTTGAGGATGCGCAGTGGAAAGGGATGGGAGAATTCGTAACGGATGTAACAGAGAAATCCTCCCCACCTGAGTGGCTCCACTCTATTCTGCGTCTGGTTCCACCACCGCATTGGGAAGAACACCTCAGACTCTCACCCATACAAATAACTGAACTCCTGGTAAAACTTGAACGAAAAGACGAAATCATCAATGACCTCACGTTAGCAGCAGTATGGCACCATAGCCTCAACTGGTATGAGCCTCTATTACACTGGTCTATTGAACATGTAATACTAAGAACACGACAGGAACGCATAAACACACCTTATCCGATAATGCTGGCAGCTCTGCCGCAGGAACAGGCCGAGGCATTGGTCATGCCAATCGTGGAACATCCGGATCATTGGGCACGGGCAGTACACTTATTACCTACTCCGTGGTCAAGAAAGTATAGTCAGCATTTCATTCAAACGCTACAAAAATATTATGCGCAGAAAAACAATACCAATTATACAGCCTGGACAGACAGCCTACCAACGGTTGCCAGTGCCTTGCATCCAGACACGCTAGAACTGGCACAAGGACCCTGGGAACTACCAGAAGAGGCTGGCTGGTATACTACCCACCGCGCACAACAGGTTCAGGCATTTCTGGCACTTATTGATATACGTAAACAATTTTTAAAGGAGCTCAATTAATATGACCACTCAAACAAGCGCCGTAACAGATACAAAAATCGAGGCCATTTTACGTCAGCACGCCGAGCAGCAATATGCGGAAGAACTGGCCGAGCTGATCAAGGTTGATACGCGTCAGCGTCCTCCCAATTGGAAACTCTCTCCATGGGCGGTACGCACCTACTTGATGGGTGGTAAGTTGGAGAGTGGTTTTGTGGTCAGTCCCAAATATGTTGGCAATCCACGCCTGATGGAGATCGCCATTGCGACGCTGGCTACTGATCGCGCCCTGCTCCTTTATGGCATACCTGGTACCGCCAAATCCTGGGTCAGTGAGCATCTGGCGGCCGCTATCGCTGGCGATTCCACGATGCTGATCCAGGGTACAGCTGGCACCGATGAAAACGCCATTCGTTATGGCTGGAACTATGCGCGTTTGCTAGTCGAGGGTCCAACCGAGGGCGCGCTGGTCGTCAGTCCGATGATGCAGGCGATGAAAGATGGAAAACTGGCCCGCATTGAAGAGTTGACGCGTATTCCCAGCGAAGTACAGGACACATTGATCACGATCCTGTCTGAAAAAACGCTGCCAGTACCAGAATTAAATACGGAGGTCCAGGCAAAAAAAGGCTTTAACATCATCGCCACCGCCAATAACCGGGACAAAGGCGTGAACGAGCTCTCCAGCGCTCTGACCCGCCGCTTTAATACGGTAATTCTGCCACTGCCTGCCAGCATTGATGAAGAGATCCAGATCGTGGATCGCCGCGTGGCCAGTCTGGGTAAGGCATTGGAGCTCCCCGCTGAAAAGCCTGCCCTGGAAGAGATCCGTCGGGTGGTTACGATCTTCCGTGAACTGCGCTCAGGCGTGACCATGGATGGCAAAACCAAACTCAAATCACCCAGCGGCACCCTCTCGACCGCCGAGGCCATCTCGGTGATCAACAATGGCCTGGCGATGGCCGGTTATTATGGAGATGGAGAGCTCCATGCTGGTGACCTGGCTGCTGGCCTGACCGGATCCATCGTCAAGGATCCGGTCCAGGATCGCGTAGTCTGGCTGGAATACCTGCAAACCGTCGTGAAGGAACGTGAAGACTGGAAAGATCTGTATCGCGCCTGTAATGAGGTATTATAGATGAGTATACACGTCTTTGGCATTCGCCATCATGGTCCGGGGTGTGCGCGTAGTCTGCGCGCCGCCCTGGAGAAGCTCAAGCCAGATATCCTGCTGGTCGAAGGTCCACCGGATGCGCAAGAAGTGTTGCCTTTTCTGGCTGATCCCAAAATGAAGCCGCCGGTGGCCCTGCTGATCTACGCTACGGAACAGCCGCAGAAGGCCGTCTATTATCCTTTCACCCAATTCTCGCCTGAATGGCAGGCACTGAAATATGCGCATAAGGTGGAGATTCCGGCACGCTTTATGGATCTACCACAGGCCTTTCAGTTCGCCCGACCCGCTGCGGACACTGAGAACGGCGATGACGCAGCGGCGCCCAATAAGCAACAGGTGCGCAGTAAACGCATTCGCAACAGTGTCGTCGCCGAAAAACCGCAGGAGAGTGAGGAAGAGACGCTGTTACGGGAAGATCCTTTGACGATGCTGGCTCAGGCGGCTGGCTATGCGGACCATGAGATGTGGTGGGAACGCCAGATCGAGCAGCGTAAAAATGTGGTCAACCTTTTTGAGGGGATTCTGGAGGCGATGACGGCGCTACGGAATGAGGTCAAGCCACGCAATAGTGAGGTCGCGCAATACGAGGAACAGCGTGAGGCCTATATGCGCCAGACGATTCGCGCGGCGCAAAAAGAGGGCTTCCAGCGCATCGCCGTCATCTGCGGGGCCTGGCATGCTCCGGTTCTGGTTGAGCCAGGTCCCGCCAATGCCGATAGCGAACTACTCAAAGGCTTGCCACAGCTCAAAGTTTCGAGCACCTGGATTCCCTGGACCTATTCGCGACTCTCTTCACGTAGCGGCTATGGGGCGGGCATGCCGGCTCCAGGCTGGTATGCGCATCTGTGGAACTCACCAAAGAACATGACGACACACTGGATCACCAGGGCAGCCCATCTCTTGCGCGAACAGGGGCTGGATGCCTCATCGGCCAGCGTGATCGAGGCGGTACGTCTGACGGAAGCGCTGGCGGCGATGCGTGATATGTCACAGCCAGGACTCGAGGAGCATAGCGAAGCCATTTTGACGGTGCTCTGCCACGGAGAGATAGCGCCAATGCAGTTGATTCGTGAGCAGCTAGAGATCGGTGAAAAGCTGGGAGAGGTTCCCAAAGAAGCGCCAACCGTCCCACTGCAACAGGATCTGGAGACGCTACAGCGCCGGCTGCGCATGAAGCCATCAATTGAAAAAACAAAATTAGAGCTTGACCTGCGTAAAGAGACTGACCGTGCCCGCAGTCAATTATTGCATCGCCTGCAGTTACTCTCCATTCCCTGGGGAAAACAGGAACATGTACGAGGCAAGTCTGGCACGTTTCATGAAAACTGGCAGCTCAAATGGAAGGTCAGTTTTCCCGTGGCAGTGATCGAGGCCAATGTCTGGGGCAACACGGTCGAGGCCGCCGCCAGCCATTATGCTTACGCGACTGCTAAAAAGCAGACTGAGCTACCACCGCTCACGGAACTCTTACAGCAGGTCGTACTGGCAGAGCTGCCAGAAGCGATCGAGCAGTTGCTCGGTGAGCTACAGCAGCGCGCCGCCGTTTCATCCGATGTACGCCACTTGATGGATGCCTTGCCACCGCTGGCCCGTGTAGCCCGCTACGGCGATGTGCGCCAGACCAAAGCCGAGCGAGTCATCCCGATCATCGAGAGTTTGTTTGAGCGCAGTGTCATCGGACTCCCCGGAGCCTGTTCCTCACTAGACGATGACGCGGCTCAGGCCATGCTTAAAAGTATCGAGAATGTACAGGAGAGTCTGCAGTTATTGGCCTGGCCAGAGCAGCGACAAATCTGGCAGCAGACATTAAAGAATCTGGCGCAACGCGATACTATCCATGGATTAATCCGAGGTCGTTGCTGTCGCTTGCTGCTAGATCAACAGGCACTGGGCGAGGATGAGATGCAGCGCTTTGTACGTCTGGCTCTATCCCCCGGTGCTCCAATTCTCCAGGCTGCCGCCTGGGTTGAAGGTGTCTTACGCGGTAGCGGACTACTGATCCTGCATCAAGACGAACTCTGGAATGTACTGGATGCCTGGTTAAGCCAGCTGAGTCCAGACAACTTTATTCAACTACTCCCCATCCTGCGCCGCGCATTCGCAAATTTCCAGCCACCAGAGCGCCGACATATGGGAGAAAAAGTCAAACAGTTGCATCAGCCCAAACAGGCTCAACCAGATGCTGGTATACAGGCCGCTAACATCGATACCGAGAACGCCGCCCATGTATTACCCGTACTGGCACAACTGATAGGAGTTACTCATGGCCATTGATGAAAAAGAACGGCTGCGCCGCTGGCGACTGATTTTAGGCAAACAAGACGCCGATCAGGGCAGTGAGGTCGAGATCAGCGCGCTAGAGGGGCAGGATCTTGGTATGGATCAGGTACTTGAGGCGCTCTACGATAATGAGCGTACAGGCGGCCTCGGAAGTTCAGCGCCGAATGTCAGTCGCTGGCTTGGTGATATTCGTAGCTACTTCCCAACCTCAACCGTACGCGTCATGCAACAAGACGCTTTGCAGCGCTTAAACCTGACCCAGATGTTGATGGAACCAGAAATGTTGGAACAGGTCGAAGCAGATGTCCATCTTGTGGCTTCACTGCTCACCTTGAGCCGGGTCATCCCTGAGAAAACCAAAGATACGGCACGCATGGTTGTACGCAAAGTCGTCGAGGAACTGGAACGCAAACTGGCGCAACCGTTGCTACAAGCTGTGCGCGGCAGCTTGAATCGAGCCACCCGTAACTACCGGCCCAGACAGAATGAGATCGATTGGGATCGCACCATTCGCCTCAATCTCAAGAACTACCTGCCAGAGAAGCGCACGATTATCGCCGAACGATTGGTGGGACATGGACATAAGCGTTCATCGCTGCGTGATATCGTCCTCTGCGTCGATCAGAGCGGCTCCATGGCCTCGTCCGTAGTCTATGCCGGCATCTTTGGAGCGGTATTAGCCACGCTGAAAGCTGTCAGCACACGTATGGTCGTCTTTGACACGGCCGTCGTAGATCTCACTGACGACCTGCAAGATCCTGTCGATCTTTTGTTTGGAACACAACTTGGCGGAGGAACCGATATCAACCGGGCACTCACCTACTGCCAGCAAATCATCACCCGACCGGCGCAAACCATCCTGGTACTGATCACCGATCTCTATGAAGGCGGAAATAGCCAGGGGATGCTACGGAGGGCCGCTGAACTGGCCAGTTCGGGTGTCCAGGTAGTCTGCCTGCTCGCCCTGAGCGATAAAGGCGCGCCATCCTACGACAAACGGCATGCCGCCGCGCTGGCGCAACTGGGCATCCCATCGTTCGCCTGCACACCAGAGCTCTTCCCAGATCTGATGGCAGCCGCGATCCAACGCCAGGACCTCAATCTATGGGCCGCCAGCAACGAGATCGTCGCCACCCGCGCCGAACAATAACGCCAGACAAACAAGCAAAGCAACGTAGCTGTGACCCTCGGCGGTCACAGCTACGTTGCTTTTTCTTAGGGGTCCGCCGCTGCAAAAAAATGAATGGCACTTAAGGGTGTCAGGGTGTCATTTGCCTTGACTTTTCATTAGCTCTTAAGTATACTTTATATATACGTTTTTTCCCCAAGGAGATTTTTACTTGTAACATGAGCAACACAAACATTCGGTAGCACAACACCACAAATTACTCACTATAAATAGAGTGTTTTTGGTGTTCTCATTTCTTCAATGCTACCCCCCCATTCTGTGCTCATGTTTCTGACATTTCTGTTTTTCAGCAATCTCTTTTTGCCTGCTATAGAGTAGCTATTGGTGTTACCTGGCACCATGACTATACAGTTCACATACATGAGCACAGCCACCATAATTTCTTTTGATGACTGCGGTACTTCCTGTTCCGCTTGTCATATACAGGTAGAAGCGAGGTGCTCACTTTATGTTATTAAACAGTAAAGAGCTAACAAAAAGCTACGGTATACATACCATCCTGCATGATATCTCTTTTGTGATTAATGCGAGCGATCGTATCGGCATAGTCGGACCAAATGGTGTCGGCAAATCCACGCTGCTACGGCTCCTGGTGGGTCAGGAGGAGTTTGATAGTGGCACGATTACGTATGGGCCGGGTGCCGAGTTTGGTTATCTACCCCAGACAACACCCAACTTTTATGGTCAGACGATTCAGGATCTGATTCTGGAATCGGTCGGCAATCTTAAGCAGCTTGAGGAGCAGATGCATGCGCTGGAGGCTGCAATGGCCAGGGCTGAGGGCGAACAGTTGACCAGTTTAATGGAAGAGTACACAACCATCTCGACGCGTTTTCAGGATCGCGGCGGCTATGATCTGGATCACAAAATCGATATGATTATGGATGGCCTGCGTCTGAGCTATCTGCCACGTACACGCGTAGTTGAAACGCTGTCAGGTGGAGAGAAAGAGCGCGTGGGATTGGCCACCTTGCTTCTACGCTCACCAGATCTGCTGTTCCTGGATGAGCCAACAAACCATCTAGACTTCGCTACAATGGAATGGCTGGAACAGTATCTGGCCTCGTATCGAGGTGCGATCGTGATGGTATCGCATGATCGACAATTCCTGAACAAAACGGTCAACGCCATCTTTGAGCTCGACGAACATAGCCATCAGCTACACATCTATCATGGCAATTATGATGCCTATGTAGAAGCCAAGCAGGCCGAACGCAAGCGCTGGGAGGAAGCATATGAGCAACAACAAGAAGAGATAAAAGAACTCCACAAAAGGATCAAGGTCAGTGGTCGCCAGGTAGGCCACACCTATCGTGCGCCCAGGGACAATGACAAATTCGCGCGCTACTTCTTTAATCAAAACGTCCAGAGTGCCGTGGCTCGCAACGTGCGGGCCGCACAGGTACAGTTGGAGCGCATCGAAGCCGATCCTATTCCCAAACCACCGGAGCTGTTACCAGTCAACTCGCATTTCCAGACCGAACAGATCCAATCTGACAGTGTTATCAGGCTGGAGAAAGTCAGTAAAAGCTTTGGAGAGCGCAAACTCATCGATAATCTGGACATGATCCTGGGATCCGGGGCGCGCATCCTGTTGACAGGTCCTAACGGAACGGGTAAGACCACTCTGTTGCGCATGATCATGGGGGAGATCGAGCCTGATAGTGGTAGGATCCAGATTGTGGAAGGGGTACGCCTGGGCTACCTGGCACAAGATCCAGAGTCGCTGGACCTGGAAAAGACGGTGATTGAGAATTATAAGTATGGGCTGATTGGCTTTGAAGGTGAGCTGATTGGGCGGCTGCTGGGATACGGCCTTTTTCGCCTGGAGGATATGCAGAAAAAAGCCGGACAACTCAGTATTGGACAACGGCGAAAGCTGGAGCTAGCCCGCCTGCTGGCGGCCAGACCCAATGTACTACTCCTCGACGAGCCAACCAACTATATCAGCCTGAATGTGCTTGAAGCCTTTGAGACGGCAATCCAGAACTTCGCAGGACCCGTGATTGTGATCTCACATGATCGCTGGTTTATACAGCGCTTCGGCGGAGAGATACACGAGCTGGAACCCACAACCATGGCACCATAAGCTCGTCTGAATACGAATAGTAGCTAATGTCGCTCGTGTATTAGCTACTATTCGTATTCAGGGAGTAGTGGTGTGGATGGTGCTGCTATCGGTTGGCGCAGCGATGATGGGTAAGGGAAGGATAAGCGAGAAGGAGCTCCCCTGTTTGGGAACACTTTCAACTTCGATACGGCCGCCATGGCTTTCGACGATCTGTTTAGAGATATAGAGTCCCAGCCCAAAGCCGGTACTGGAGCCGGTCTGGACATCGTTGCCAGGCACACGGTAGAAGCGATCAAAAATCATGGGCAGTTCATTCGCTGGAATGCCCACACCAACGTCTTTGATAATCAGGCAATAGGTTTGTTCCTGCTTCTGCAAAATAACTTCAATCGGCGAACCGACTTTAGAGTATTTGCGTGCATTTGAGAGAAGATTGATAACCACCTGCCCCAGTCGTTCAATATCAACCTCAGCTTCAATCGGCTCGGGTGGTAGGTAGGTGTGGATGACTGGATGGGGGTTAGTGCCAAAGACATATTCATCGACAAGGCTCTGGATCAGGTCAACAATATCGCATTTCTGACGATGCAGATCAAACAAGCCCATTTCAATTGATGAAATATTCAGAAGATCATTGACCAGAACCTCAATACGGCGAATCGAGTTCTCCATACTGACCAGGCTAGGTACTTCGGGAGATTTGGAACGGATCAATCGGCGATGCAACAATTGTGTCATGCCTTTCAGGCTGGCCAGGGGTGTACGCAACTCATGGGAGGCCATACTGATAAACTCGTCTTTCGCTGCATTGGCCTTGACCAGTTCTTTGGTACGCTCCAAAACCGTCATTTCCAGCGATCTGGCGTGCTGCTCTAGCGCCTGCTGCTGCTGCGTGACCTGACGACGTAACTGACGCGTCTGCGTGGCACGCCGCAGGGCCGCCACAAAATACTCGCGATCAATCGGCTTTTGAATAAAATCATAGGCACCACCACGCAATGCCTGGATAGCAAGATTGTGATCTCCATGGCCGGTAATCAATAACGTAGGGATGTCTGGTCGAAGTTCTTGAATTTTTGATAACAGCGTCAGACCATCCATGCCAGGCATCTTAATGTCACTGACAATGGCATCATAATCATTGGCCTTAATCAGCTCCAGCGCATCAGCCGCGGTATCCGATGTATCTACTTTGCAGCCAGACATACGCAGGTAGAGCGCCTGGGGCAGTGCCTGCAACAAAGCAGTATCATCATCAACGATAAGAATATATGCTTCGGTCATACTGTAAATTACTCGCTGTCATGTACATCAAAAGGTAATTGGATCAAAAATGTGGCGCCTTCACCAGGGCGATTATCGACCATGATGGTTCCCTGATGTTCTTTGATAATGCCATAGGTAATTGATAGGCCCAATCCAGTACCGGCGCCAACATCCTTGGTCGTGAAAAATGGATCGAATATGCGCTGCTCTAAGCCTTCAGGTATACCAGGACCGGTGTCACGAATATTGATGAGCACCATCTTATCTTCAATGATACAATCAATCGAAATCAGCTTATAGGACACCTCGTTCAAGGCGTCGCGTGCATTAGTCAAGAGATTAATAAAGACCTGCTCTAGTTGGATCGCATTCCCGATGACTACCACATCCTGGTCGGGAAAATTTATCTTGACCTCAATCTGGCGGAGACGTAATTGTTCCTGCATCAATGAGATCGAGTTCTCAATGACCTCAGTCAGCACTACCGGCTCACGACTCACCGAAGCTGCGCGCCCAAAGGTGCGCAGGTGCGAGATAATCTCAGTTGCCTTTCGCACCTGCTGCATAGCATTGTGTAGTTCCTGGAGAATGCGCTCAGGATCTGTATCAGCCATACCCAGCTCGATCAGGTCAATTGCGTTTCCCACAAACAAACCAATATTGTTTAAAGGATTATTTAGCTCATGAGCTACACCAGTCGTCAGTTCACCCAACGTAGCCAGCTTCCCCGCCTGCACCAATTGTTCCTGCTTTTCACGCAGCTCCAATTCACGCCGCTGCACCTCACCTGAAGTCTCCTTCAGATCGCTCATAATATGAATCATCGCCTTACGGCTATTCTCCAGGCGCAAATTTGACTGGTGAGCATCCTGCAAAATATGCATCAGGGCCCGCCGTGAATTATCCAATCGCTCAGTCTGTTTCGCCAGGCGGCTGCGATCATGTTCATAATCCGCCAGAATATGGATCATCGCCTTACGCTGATCATTCAACTTATGATTGACCATATTGAGATCGCCAAGGATATGCATAAAAGCGCGCCGGCGCTCCTCGCTCTTCGCAATGCGCATCTCAAGCGAGGCATTTTTCTCCAACAGATGCTCATACGCCTCGCGCAACTGCTCAAGGTCCATATCCTGATAATTCTTAAGAGAAGATGGAGTAAGTGGAAGAGTTACGTCCATTTACCCTGGCCCTTTGTCTTCTCCAGATCACGCTTCAGATTCTCAATCTCTTTCTCCAGCGCAATCATCTTCAATTCACGTCCCACCACCACCTCTTCAAATTTCTCCAGATCCAGGATCTTCTCCTGCAGCTCGGACTTGGATTCCTGTAGGTCCTGCAAGACCTTCTCATACGCACGCATATCGCGCAGAATACCGATGGCGCCAATGGCCTTACCATCTGGATCGCGTAAGGCCGAGGCGTTCAGGGTCGTCGGAATTACCTCATTAGAGGCCGAGCGCGGATTTAAGCGCGCATTACGGGTTGTACCACGCTCAATTACCTCTTTAAGCGCCGCCAGAAACTCACGCGTCTCAGCCGGACTAATAAAGCGCGACAGCGACTGTTCCAGCACCTCATCAGGGCGGAAGCCAAGCAACTCATAGACCGCGTCATTGGCCGACAGAATCTTACCTTCCAGGTCCGACACAAAGATCGGGTCCGGCGCATTCTTAATCAAGCTATCCGCCAGTGCCCGCGCCTTATCCAGCTCACGCATATCGCGCAGAATACCGATCGCGCCGATCGCCTTACCATCTGGATCACGCAAAGCCGAAGCATTCAACGTCGTCGGAATAACTTCATTAGAGGCCGAGCGCGGATTTAAGCGCGCATTACGGGTCGCGCCACGCTCAATCACCTCTTTAAGCGCCGCCAGAAACTCACGCGTCTCAGCCGGACTGATAAAGCGAGACAACGACTGTTCCAGCACCTCATCGGTACGGAAGCCAAGCAACTCATAGACCGCATCATTGGCCGACAGAATCTTACCTTCCAGATCCGACACAAAGATCGGGTCCGGCGCATTCTTAATCAAGCTATCCGCCAATGCCCGCGCCTTATCCAGCTCACGCATATCGCGCAGAATACCGATCGCGCCGATCACCTTGCCATCTGTATCACGCAAAGCCGAAGCATTCAACGTCGTCGGAATCACCTCGCCCGAAGCACTCTGAGGATTCAGACGCGCATTACGGGTCACGCCACGCTCAATCACCTCGCGCAAAGCAGCCGTAAACTCACGCGTCTCCTCAGCACTGATAAAGCGAGACAACGACTGCTCCAACACCTCATCATTACGGAAGCCAAGCAACTCATAGACCGCATCATTGGCCGAAAGAATTTTGCCCTCCAGGTCAGAAATAAAAATCGGATCAGGCGCATTCTTAATAATAATATCGGCATCGAGAGAACCAAGCGACTTGCTACCGGGCTGTTGTGAGGTCGTAGCTGTCGGAGAAATATTGTTAAACATAGGAACCTACCTCCGCTCAAAAACTCAAGCCTTATCTCAACCAGCCACGCCAAACCCAATGCTCAGCCGTAGCTCTATAGATCCATAAATAAATAATTTAACCTCTTCCAACACAGACACGGGGAAGAGATATTGGAAAGTATAACAGAACTTTTTCCCAAAGTGCAAGGGCGTATCCACCCTCCCCAGGCGCCCAGCATGCCCCTGACCCATCCGCCAGATCATAGATCACCCACCAATAGTATAATCGAAAAAGACCGGAACCACGTGCTCACCACCCCAATCAAGCCGTCCCATAGTACCATTGATTTACCCGACACAAAAAAAGACAAGCAAACACAATGCTAAACTATAGGAAGACAAAACTAGACGAGCAGGCCGACCCAGCAAAAATGACCCTCGAGCCGAAAATCTCAACCACATCCAAAAGAGCCACAAAAAACTATTGACTTCTGCATATAGATGCGGTATTATAAATCCCGTCAAGATAAGCCGGTGTGGCGGAACGGTATACGCGCTTGTCTCAAAAACAAGTCCCGCAAGGGTTGAGGGTTCGAATCTCTCCACCGGCACTTAATAAAATAAAGAAACCCCTCAAGCTAGGTTTAAAGCCACTTGAGGGGTTCTTATTTAATGTAGCAACGGTCTCAGTACAGCAACGGTACATCAACCCATCCAAAGGTGCTAGATGTCAGTTTCCTCGCTCTCATCTTCCAGAAAACTAAGAGCATCATTCAAGCGACTAGTGGCATCAGCCTGTAAACTAGGCAACATATGCGAATACACATCCAGGGTCATGCTAATTTGACTGTGACCTAACAATTCCTGTACTACTTTCGGATGCACGCCAAAACTAAACAGGAGAGTTGCAGTACTGTGACGAAGATCGTGAAAACGGATATCAGGCAACCCGGCACTTTCAAGTAGCTCTTTTAGAGGATCAAGCATATCACGACTAGGATTAAGATTTGTACCAATAGAAGTGCAGAATACATAGTCATGTTCTTGCCAAGAAGCACCAGCTTTCATTTTAATGGCAAGCTGTTTTTTTCTATGTTGCTTGAGTGCATCTAATGCAAAGGACGCTACCGTAATGCTACGGCGACTTTTACGCGTTTTTGGCTCAGACTCTTTATATCCCTTACCCTCTAATTTAGAAGGTATGCGGGTCAAGACACGACGTACTTGTAACACACCGGATGAAAAATCAATGTCCTGCCATTTTAGCCCCATCAGCTCACCACGACGCATACCTGTTGCAAGAGCAAGCTTCAAAAGAGCTTCCATAGAATGTCCTTTTGCAACTTCCAGAAGTGTCTGTATCTGATCTAACGTCAGCGGATGACCCTCAAAACGCTCACGACGAGGGGGGCTAACAAGCTTACTAACGTTCTTATTCACAAGACCCCACTTGAATGCCGTATCCAGAGCCTTATGAAGCACGTTATGGATTGTAGTGACGGTAGTAGGTGAAAGCCCTTCCTGGAGCTTCTTTGTATAGAATGCTTGCAAATGCTGCGGCGATAATTTCTGTAGTTGATGTCGACCCAATACGGGAATCACATGAAGCCTGACAATCTCCTCATAGCGCTCAAATGTACGTTCACGCACGCTCTGTTTTTGCGAATGCTCTAGCCAATCCCGCAAGAATTGTTCAAGAGTCTGCTTAGGAGTCGCGACCAGGGCGCCATCTTTTCTGTCGTTGAGAGCCTTAGTCAGTTTATCAGACGCCTCTTTACGTGTCTTGCCATAAAAGTACTTTCGCTTACCGTCTTCTGTCGTGAGGCTAGCAGCCCATAAACCATTACGCTGTTTGTAGACAGAGCCCTCACCATTCGCACGTTTACCCATAACCCTTACCCCTTTCAGCTAAAGACTCTGACCACGCCGCTGTAACCATAGCTCAAGATCTATACGAGACACCCGCACAGCACGGCCAAATCGCTGAACAGGTAAACCTTCCTTATTAATCAGGTCATAAACTTTGTTACGCCCCAAGTTTAAACATGCCATAACTTGAGGAATCGTCAATAACAAAGGTCTCACAGCCACATTTTCAGCTTGACCAGCAATAACACCAATATTTACAGCCATAGGCACACCTCCTTATGCTACTTGCCAATCAGTAGACCGCAGTTCACTGCGCTGATAAGCCCACACATGAATCACCCGTCTGGATAACTGTTTCCTGTTTTCGCGCACATCCTCCAATACATCTAGAAGCGCCTTCCGTTTGCGCTTTTTGTATTCCTTGATGTCGTTGGTAAACTCATAGCGCTCAACCAAATGCCAGGGAGAACGCACAGGAACTTCTTCTACCTCCTCACTCTCCTCCTCATCCTGCCCTAATGGCAGGCCATTATCTACTACACTCACCGCCTCAACGACCTCTACAGGCTGTTCCATCGATTCTTCCATGCCCTCAAACAATTTTGCCCGCATAGCGGCCACGCGCTCAGGGAAAAATTGACGAGAGTAACGGACCCGATGTGCTTTACTGGTAGCTTGCTCCACAACTACTTCTGTCACATACTCACTATGCCCCTGTTCATCTTGCGCCAGGACTCTCCGCTCACGCTCAACTTGTCGTGTCCCCTTCTCACCCGTGGTCAGGGCCTTCGTGAGATACTTAGTCACGTACCCAATAGCGCGAGGGTTACGAATACGCTCAATGTGTCCAATCTCAGCGACCCCATGACGAGCGGAGCGCCATAATGGCTGGATCACCTCTTTATACGGGATACTGTCAACGCCCTTGATCAATAAGTGCCAGTGAAAGCCGTTTTCCTCAAAGTTGGAGTGTCGTTCCATCACCGCAAAGTACTCAACAGGATAGGCTGGACGAGCGCCGACATGACCCTTACCCCGTCCTTTTGACCCACGACGTAAAGCTTGCATAAAGGTGGTAAGCGCCCTGGCTGCCTCTTCTACCGTCTGCCCTGCTTTCGTCAGCGTGAGAAACAAGACGGGTTCAGATGCTTTTACCAGTTGTCGCCAGAGATCGACTTTCCGAGGACCACAGTGTAAGCAGCTCCAACGATTGCAACGCGCTCGCACCTCTTCACCCGTCTCATGGTTGATAAAGCGGTGACGTATTGCCCAGGGGTCACGGCAGTAGAGGAGCGTGTCTAGTCCATAGTCCTCGACTAAATCCGCTTGCTGCTCAATTGGAGGCAGTTCCCAGCGTCTTTTTTCTGCTTTGATGGTGATTGCTTTCCCCATAGACAGCACCTCTACTTTCTGGTGTTTTGCGCGACATTTCTTACTTGTGTGATATATGCTTATAAGGGTCAAGGGAAGGCCCGGAGGCTTGTACGTCGTTCGGCGGGGCCCCTACCCCACCGCCGCGTACAAGCCAGCCCCCAGGAACGGGCCAGCCGATCAGAGTCCCGGCGGTGCGGCTAGCGCCAACGTCAGCATGCTCGTAGCCGGGTAGCGGGGCGATGCCGCCCTTGACTCTGGCGGTTGGTCGGAAAGGGCCGAGAGCGACCTGGTACTGCATTGGAACCGAGCAGTAGCCGGTCGCTCTCTGACGGGAGAGTATAACCGCCTGTGTCAAGGGTCGGGCCTGGCGGCATCGCTTGTTCCCGCTACCCGCCATGTGCAAGCCGAACAGCCCACCGACGTTGTGCCTCAAGCTCCCAAGGATGCTTGGGTAAAACGCCGTGAGCTAGCATGATCGTGCGCCAAAGAAATCCTGGCACGTACTGCACAATGCCACCTCCTCTTCGACCAGGCGGGACAGACAAAAGGAACAACGCCCCATCACTTCCTCACGCCAATCCGCCCAGGCATCAATAAACCAGTCAATTTCCCGCTCACTGGCAGACTGCCACCAGAGATAGGCGGTACTCTGTGGTTGAGAATACGCCAACTCATCCAGCGCACCAAATGCGGCATCAGCATCAACCGTTTCGGACTCGATACCCATCATGCGCAACAATTCTTTTGCTGCTTGGAGCGCCATCAACCCCTGCTTTTTGCGCCCAAACTTTCTACGGCTTGCCATTTGAAATGGACGAGACACATTCATCCCTACCCCCTTGCTTGATCCACCGCAATCACGAGCTGCCAAACCTCCTCATATACGCCCCACTGTTCCTCAACTAATGCAGTCGTGAGTTGTTCACACGTCCATTCATGATGCCGTGTCCACACATCCATCACCTCACCAAACAGAAAAGCACTCAGCTCCTCTTGCGTAACCTGGACAGTATGTCCGAACACGGTAATATCAGTTTCTTGAGAATAGTCACCCATAGACACCTCCCTCAGTCCAATCATCTGACCTGTCGCCCTGGTAGGCCTCGACGCTCAGACGATGACGATACACTTCTAACTCAAGCCAGCGCTGGCGTTCCTGCCAGGAGTAGTCATAGCGACCATGACAGGAAGGACACAACGCTGCTAATCGTGGTTCCGGGTTCCAGGGATCATGATCCAGGTGCGCTGCTGCAAGGTACACTGTGTAGATCACGCCCGTCCGTTCCGACACCGCCAGCTCCCCATGCGCAATCCCACAGTGTTCGCAGCACCACCCGGCACGTTCCTTGCAGTCCCAGGCCAATTCCTCCCAGTTGGCCGGGTACAGATGCCGGTTCTTCATGCAGCTAGGAACGGCCCTGGAACTGTTTATAGGCCTCAATCTGCTCCACATACATGCGCTCAGAGTTGTAGAGCCCATCCCCCAATTCCACCGCCTCTTCTGGACCAGGAGCCGGATATTGATCCACTAAATCCCGATCACGTTCCAGTTCGAGCCGGATATCATGCCAGACCCCGCGCAACCGGTCGCTGAAGTCGCCCAGGCGTTGCTCGACATCGACCTGGATGCTTTCATACTCATCCCGAAACGCCTGGATGAGATCCTCATAGCCCCGAATCACCCATTCCCATTGCGTACTGAGTTGCTGCTCAAGCGCCCGCTGCTGCTGCTTGACCCGCTCGGCCAGGGAAACATCATAGTACTGCTCAATATGCTCAGAAAGAATCGCCGTCAGCGCTCCAGGGTAGAGCGCTTCCAGGGCGTCCAATTCCACCGCCCCTTCTCCATGCCGAGCCTCAAAGCCACCGCGCCGCCGTTCCGTCTCTTTAATGGGCGTCCGAGGGAGCTGGTAATGCTGGACTTGCTCCAATGTCAACACCACCGGGAAGACGCGAATATCCAGATCAAGCCCGAAGCGCCGCACAAAGTACTCAATTTTGCGCGACATCGCCACCGGCATCGACTGGCCCGCCGGATCAAAATCCGAGACGTAGAGAATGCGTGCAGGCTTATTGGCTTGCTGTAAACGATGAACCAGGGCCAGAGTAGCCGTGATACTCATCTCCCCCATGCCAGTCTGTAGGTTCGCGTTATATCGTTCACACAACGGGCCAAGCACATCATTCATGGTGGACTTTTCGCACCAGACTTCCAGGTGATAGGCCTGTTCAGGATAATAGCCATACACCGAATAATCCGGCAGTTCAGGAAACGGCGGCAGCGTGATACCCGCACGCGATAGGTAGCCATTCACGGCCACATATGGTTCTGCTTTGCGGTCCGTCGCATAGATCATCGTCTCAGGTGTGCGGCGATCATTAAAGGCCCCAGGATCAACTAATTCCAAGTATCGAGCCGCCTTAGAAGCGGCGTTGAGCGCGTCCCAACATTCCACGGTATTTTCATATGGCTTGCCATTAGACAGTTTCGCCGTCCCCTGTGACACCAGCCAGTAATGGACCCGTCGGATATGCATCCGTTCATCCCCAATATGGTGCCAGAGTTCGGCGAACCACTGACCAGATGCCACATCCGTCGGCGTCCCAGTATAAAAAGGATCGTTTTGCGGAGCCAAGACAATCAAGTCATTGACGGACACGCCCTGCTGTTTCGCCATTTGTTTGATCCATCCATAATCGATGCGCTGTTCTTCAAAGGTGTAGCTCATAGGCTCCCTCCAATCTGTCAAAAAGGCGCGGTTTCGACCGTCTGCACAGCCTCCACACGCGCCCAGGTCACTCTCAACATATCTGCCAACCTACAAGGATCGAACTTGAAAATGTCGCCACTGGTGCCGAGTCGCAAACTGCACATCCTGCCCATCGGCCAACGCTTGCCGGACCATCTCAGCCTCTTCACGTGATAACCGCCGCCCACCGGCCACCAGCAAGGCACCAGTCACCGGGTCCACACTTAGGAGGTCGCCCCCACTGGCTGGGGCTGTGGACGGACCCCCGGAGAAGGGTTGAGCGCACCTCGTTGTGGTGGTGCCCCAGGAGCCACCTGTGGACGTGATGCGCCCTGTACTGGCCCCTGTGGCTGTGGTCGTGGTGCTGGAACTTGCGGCTGTGGACGCCGTGGTGCAGCACTGGCACCTTGACCGATCACACTCACTTGAGCTTGAGCGCCGGGGGCTTTTTGCTTATTGCGTTCCAGGTCCATATCGACCACCGCCAGGAACACCGACGCCAACGGAATAATCGAGAGCACAATATAGGTCGCCACGATCAACACCCCTTGTTGTCCTTCTGGTGCTGAATGTATCCAAGCCGCATGCTGGATCACATCCGCTGCTTGCGCATAATTGGCGAAGATTTCGACCAGTTCCACCACCAGACAAATCGGGATATAGGCCCAAAATGGTTCTTTTTTCATCAGGCGATAGGCGAGGCCGCGACTGACAAAGTAGCCCAGGATACCAAAGCCCGCAGCCGCCGCCCAGGTCACATAGGGCTGAAGCATATCAGCCCCGGTTGTGGTATCCAGTGGAGAGAAAATCCAACGGATCGCATGTGCAGAGACCACCGAGAACACAAACGACACCATGCGCAAGACCACGTGTTCTGCACCCCGTATCCAGGCTTCTTGCTGCCCTCTGGCCTGTTGCCATAATTTCATAGGCACCTCCTACTTAAGCAGTCACCTGCGCAAAACGGCAGACGAGTGTCAAGAACGAGCCTTTACCCTTAATCTTGACCACATCAAAATTCAAGGTGGTCATGGTCGCAGGCAGATTCGCACGCAGCCGATTGACCACTTCATCACACTGCTCAGGCGTCGCATTCATCTGACGCAACTGCTTCAACTCTTCAAGCTCAGCAAAACCGCCAGAGAACTGGCATTCGTATTTCTCAAAGGTATCGCCATCAATGACGGTCAGTTTGACCGAATGGCCTTGACGCGGTGCACCCGTCATCTGATCATAAAAAGTGCTCTCAAGCACGTCAGCATTTAACACAATCGCATTCATATTCATGGGCAACCTCCAATCAGTCATCACCTCGACTGCAATTCATCATGTTGTCTGTATGTAAAAATGTGCGTACGTACAGAGTTCGGGCCACATCCCCACCACACTCTGTTCTTACGCACCCCAACTACCCGCCTACCCCGCCATGTATCCGGCCCGCCAACCACTGATCATTTATTTACCCAACTGCCTCATCAATCATCCGCTGAAATCGCTGCTCCCACGCACGAACCACATCCCCCGTCGGATCATCCCACCACATCTGCAACGCCTGCCCACATCCAGGACAACACGACACGATCAAACCCGGCTCATCCCTCACCCCATCCCGATAGTTGACCATCACCTTGCCACCAAGCACCGTTTGCACATACGACCACAGGCGATAACCACACGCATGCCGCATCCACTTGCCACGACTCATAGCCACCCCCTACGGAATATGGAGATGACCTAACCACACATACGCACACGCCAGAGCCACCACAGTCAGCAGACTAATTCCAACCATACGCAGACGACGCACACCAAAGGCGAACAAAATGCCGAGTACCAACAGAATCGCAAAAATGTAGACAGTATTCATAGGCCGACTCCTTCCCGCCTGCTCCCAGGCGTCACAACAACACCAACATATCCTAATGGCTTGCCGTATACACCACGACACCACATTCACTGACCTCAGACCGCTGCCAGCAGCCCACACACCGACGACCACGCAAGACAAAATGATGATCCTTGTGCAGTTCCACACCACATTCCACGCACTGAACCGTTCGAGACAAATGATACTCATGTGAGTACTGATTGACTGGTTGACCAAGACGACGGCGCATTCCATGCATAGGCCACCTCCTCACAGACTGATAGACCGCTCCACAGGAAATTCATAGGTAATGCCACTCTGGCACAGGATCACATCGTGCAACCACATCTCACGCTCTTGAGAGCGCACATACACCTCCGCCGCCAGGTTGATGCCATAGCGGCGCATCACCGCAGACACCGCGCCACTCACAGAAACCGCCATTTCTTCCGTTGAGACATCTGGCTCGACATCCAGCAACGAAGGAGAACAGAAAACATGGACCTGTAATACTTGTGCCCGCAAAATCGCCATTAGCTCACCACCTCAACATCAGCCACGCCAAAGTGCAGGGTAGACCAACAAGCGCGGCAGCGGCCACCAAACCGACGTATTACATGAGTGATCCGAAGTTCACGACCACAATCCTGGCACTGGGCCGCGTGAAATGATACACGAGCATGCTTCGGCTGTTTGACATACTCAAGTTCCGTCCGACGAATATCTCGACTCATAGGCCACCTCCTACATACTCAAACCTTACGGCTTGCCATTTAAACGATAACATTTTACACACTCACAAAGTTCACATTCACATTCGATGCTTTAATAATACCTGAGAAAATCCAGCTTGTCAATTAATTCACATTCACATTATTGATATTAATGAAATCTTAATGTTCACACTATTGATTGCTTGCCTATTTCACATTGACACTGTATAATCTTAAAAGTAGCACTGGAAGCACATAGAGAAAAGGAGGCCTGAAATGGTGCAATTAAGTGATAGGTATTACAGCGGTAGAGAGGTGCAAAGGAAACTTGCAATCACAGAGCCAGCATTAAGAAACCTGGTTAACCAAAGAAAACTCAGAAAGATCACTCCCCCAGGAAGAAAGACTGGCGTTTATCTCAAAGAAGAAGTGGACACATACGCAGAGAAGTGGCTCGCATTTCTCACAGCAGAAGAGCCACCAAAAACCAATTTCGCGATAGCACAAGAAGAAGATATGGAAACTGTGTATCAAATCTCAAAAAGAGCCATTTCACCAAACACGATGAGCAGCCAACTACGACAAAGCTGGTTGAGGAAAAACCCAGAAAGCTGTTATGTGGTTAAGCATGGGGATAAGGTTGTCGCCTTCTTCCATCTACTCCCTTTAAAGCATGAAACCTTGATGGATTTTATGAACGGTAAAATTCGTGGGTGGGAAATAGACGCAGAGAATGTTGAAGCGTTCGAGCCAGGAAAAGCAGTTGAATGTCTTGCCATTATCGCCAGTGAGCCTGATGTCGATGCGACAACGAGAAAACACTATGTTCGCGTTTTAATTAGAGGTCTTACTAATGAGCTGGGTAAGTTGGGGAGGAGAGGTGTTATCTTATCCAAAGTCTATGCAACAAGCGAAACACCCACAGGCATCGCAATGGCTTTACATGTCGGTATGGAACAATTTGGAAATAAGTTAGGTAAGAGACTCACATTTGTGCTAGATCCAAACACATCAAAATCATTCCTCGTAGACGAATACAAGCGGGGCGTTAAAGAATGGCAAAAGTTTCATCATAAGTAATCTCACAGTAGTCTATAACTAACACGAAAACCATTCCTAATTGAAAGTTTTAAATTGAAAAGCACCTCACTTATTGTTTAAATGAGGTGCTTTTCAATTATACTTTTAATTAGCAGTTCAAGAGCTAAAAAATTAGAGCAATCTATGTCCCTAGAATAAGGTAGCTTGTGCCACTTCTAGTTCTTTGCCTTTGACTATCTCCGTGACAAATAGTGCTTTAAAAATAGCCATTCCAACTGCTTCAGCCAATAATGGCGGTACGGCATTACCAATTTGAGCATATTGTTTTGATCGTGGTCCAGTAAAGTCGAAGGTATCTGGAAATGATTGCAAGCGAGCAGATTCACGTACAGTTAGGCGTCGAACATTATCGACAATCCCTAATCGGGGAACTCCACCATTCATCAAATGCTTATGATACTCAAGCAAAATACCGTCTGGGTCTAGAATATGAGTCCTATTTCCGCCTGCTGATGCTGGAATAGTAAGGCTTGGCTCATCCATATTAAGAGCTCTTCCTTGGCCATTGACATACAGACCGGCCCAAGGGCTGGGACGAAGTACTGGGTTTTTAGCATACGTTATAATTGCGTTATTTGGTATATCTGCTGGAACCCCATTTAGTGCTCTTCGTACTGTAACATAAGGTTCAGGCGCTTGAGGTCCATAAGTTGGGTTAGGAAATTTAAAAGGTGTTTTTTTAGGAACTCCAACAATAAAAATTCGTTCTCGATGCTGAGGTACACCATATGATGCCGCATCTAACACAGCCCAATGGACTGAATACCCTAATTGTTCTAGTTGGTTTATTGCTAGTAAAGCATATGTCCGATGTTTAGGAGTAATTAGGCCTCGGACATTCTCCATTAAAAATGCTTTAGGTTGAGCCTCCTTTACTGCCCTAATAAACTGTGGTAACATATCGCGTAAATCTTTTGCAGCCTCTTGCTTTCCCGCAACTGAAAAAGGCTGACATGGAGGACCACCTGCTAATAAATCGATACCCTGGAATTGCTTAAAATCTATCTCAGAGACATCGACATTCATAATAGTAGCATTAGGGAAATTTTGCTGATAAGTTTTAGTAGCATACTTATCAATTTCTAAGGCTGCTTCAACATTCCAACCAGCCATATGAAGGCCTAATGAAAGACCACCAGCCCCTGAAAAAATATCTATGGCTCTGGGTTGTATAGACTCATTCATAAGCACTCCTTGGACGACCAGTTTTTTATGAATCTCTAAAATATGACTGTCAGTCATATGTACATGATCAATGTACCATGATCATGTACATATGTCAAGAGGTTAAAAGCGTCCACTTCAAGTATAATCTGTTTTTGTTATCAACAAAATCATCAGAGTGAGGGGTGTGATGAACAACCCAAAAGGGCTATCTGCTGAAAAGCTAAATCAAGTACACAGCATTACAAATAACTTTACATCTCTGTTTGGTGAAGAAGTTAAATATAGAAGGCTAAGCCTCCAATTAACTCAAGCAGACCTTACACATCTTCTATGCGAATGTGGCATTGAAATTACCCAAAGCTACATTTCTCGATTAGAAGCAGGTAGTCGTAAGGATCCTAGCATAAAGCTAGTTTTGGCACTAGCAACAATCCTTTCTATCTCTTTGGACAAGATTGTTGCCTCTTCAGAGCATGATGAAAATTCGCATTGAACCAGGAAGGAGCTTACAGTGGATAAATTGCCGAGTCTATGGGGGGATGATGGAATTACCAACATACCCTCCTCTAAACCCCTCATCAAACAAAAAGCAAAAAAATTGAGCGCACAGCAACGGAATACTAGAGTTACAGAGTTAATGCAAGTATACTTTGATCGAGCTTCAAACAATAACTTTTTGCCATTGGATACTGCTTTGGAGGAGGATTTAAAAACGTTATTTTCTACTCACGTTTGGGGCTTTAGAGAAGTTATCATCACAATTGTGATGGCCCGTTTGCTTGATCCAGAATATCGAGCAAGCGAAGATTTCTATAAATGTAAACCTAGAAGTATATACGAACAGCCAATACGTTCCATTTTGCTTGAAAAAGAAATACCCCACAGGCAATCAGGCGTGTTAAATATTGCAAAAGCTGCACAAAAGATTAATGAACAGTGGGCAGCAGGAAAAGATCAAAAAAATGTTGCGGATGCCGTTGTTAGACTAGTCAAAAAAATTGAACAAATGCCACAAGAAGAGGTGGAAAATTTTGCGATCCATGTTCATGCATACTTTCTAAGAGAGCAAAAGGCATCCTCACTTCTAAAGGTAGAGGTTCAGCCTGAAGCAGATCCCGATTTTCTTTACAAAATTTGTAAGCAGCTCATTATGGAGGTTCCAGACGCAGGAAATACACCCCAGAGGATTGCGGGATATTTGCTGCAAGCTTACCATGAGGTGCTAGAAACAGGCATCATTGTTTCCGGTCATGAAGATAGTGCAAATACTACTAACAGAACGAGCAAAAAAGTAGGGGATATTGTAGAGGAAGGGTTTGATAATGATGGGACAAAAGTTACTCATAACATATACGAAGTGACTGTCAAGAAATTTGACGAACAACGGATAAGGGATGCGTTCTCATCAGTAAGCGAATTTGATAGAGAGAGCGGGACGGAAACAAAAGAGATCATCATTTTATGTAGACAGCAAGACATCCATCCAAGTATAATTGCCACAACTAATGCAAGTGGTTACTTCGGCAAATTAGAATATAATAGCTTAACATTCTACTATCAAGATATCTACGAGTGGGTATTATCACAGCTATTGAGAATGCCACCTGCCGCCCGCATAGATTTTTACACAAAGCTTGATGCTTATATTCAAAGAGCAAACACGTCTCCGAAGGTAAGAGTGCACTGGAAACACCTACACGAATAAATGCCGCAAAAAGTTAAGTCTATGCGATAAGCTCTTTGTTCCTAGCGGCGCCATCCAGCATAAAGATGTATTTATTCTCTGAGGAGAGGCTCTAACTTTAACCGTTAGGGCCTTTTGTATAAAGCATTATATACTTAACAGCAAGCCATTTTTTGTTTCCTAGCTAGGAAGCCTTAGTAAAAGTCAGTTATAACAGTCAGCCTTTTGTATGAGAATGACGCTAGTTACGAACTATATAAATTTATATGTTATATTTAAACCTGGTATTGTAACTCTTAACAAGTGAAACATGCAAATTGGCAGCCACCAACAAGAAGGAAGGAGAGAGTAGATGAATAGCCAAAATGAAAATGCTGCGGATGTCTTAATGCGTAGTTATTTTGAAAAACTTCAGCAAGATGTACGCGTGCTTAGAGCTGAAGTCGAAAGAATAGAGCAGCAGTTAGCATTAATACAGAATAATCCAGGGGAAATACATCGCCTACCTTATCGCAAAATTATTGATCAAGCATTACAAACATATCATCACGCTGAGGCATTCAAAGAAGTTTTCAATAATCGAGCCTAGTTTCTGTTCTAAAGAAGCACCTGCCTTGAAGAGAATACTTGGGGCAGGTGTTAGGTTTATTTAGCGATAGCAAACCCTAGCTTATGAAAAATAGCTATACAACAGAAACTATTGTTGTTTTGTCTAACGTTTATGCTCCTTGCACAAGCCACAAACGATAATTCGAAAATGCAATCAGACGTAGATGTACGAAGTATTATTGACTTCGCATACACAGCACAATATAATCTTAAGCATAGCTAATTCACATATAACTATCTTTATATCGTAAAGTGAAATCATTGTTCTTACCTTGTATAATATTCACTTGTAGCCGCAAATAGGAACGCTTAAAGTAACGACGCATCCTACTTCATCAAATAGTATTCTGAAACAGATGGTAACTCTCTGTAGAAAGAGATCCGTAAAACAGATAATGGATCAAAACAATAACACACAACGCATAAATATCAGACCTGGAGTAAGCATTTTATCTGTCCTCCGCCACTTGAACTATAAGCCATGGTTTGCGTTGGCTGAGTTCGTTGATAATTCCTTACAAAGCTTTTTTGACTATCGACAAGAACTCGAGGAAGTTAGTGATAAGCAATTCAAACTAAAAATTAGTATTGAGCTAGATCCGGCAGATGAGGGACAGATAATCATAAGGGATAATGCCGCAGGAATACACATGAAAGATTTTACAAGAGCATTTCGGCCAGCAGCAATTCCACCTAATCAAAATGGGTTGTCAGAATTTGGTATGGGAATGAAAAGCGCCGCTTGCTGGTTTGCAGATCAGTGGACAGTAAGGACATCAGCCCTCAACGAAGAGACAGAAAGGCTTATAACTTTCGATATCGGAAAAATTGTCCATGATGACATAGAGGAATTAACCGCTCAATCACAAATGGCTAGATCAGATACCCATTATACCGAAATTACCCTTTCTAAGCTACATAAAAAGCCACAGAAACGTACTATTGCAAAAATAAAGGAACACCTTGCAAGCATCTACAGAATTTTCATCAGAGAGAATGTTTTAGAGTTACGTTTCAATGGTGAATTGTTAACGTATACTGATCCTGTGATTCTATCTGCCCCTTTTTACAAAAACCTTCATGAATCACCTAGATTATGGAAGAAAAACCTGGATTTCGATTTTGGATTAGGACTTCGGGTATATGGTTTTGCAGCATTAAGAGAGAGGGGGAGTACTTCAAGTGCAGGATTTGGGTTATTTAGACGTGATCGCATCATTGAGGGAAGCGCTGATGAAGGTTATCGCCCAGAATATATTTTTGGTCATCACAATAGTTTTGTTTATCAAAGACTATTCGGCGAGTTGCACATCGAGGGATTCGAGGTTAGCCACACAAAAGACGGATTTAGATGGGAGGAACATGAAGAAATCTTCCTTGAATATCTAAAAAAAGCACTTAATGAAGAACCTTTACCTCTACTAGACCAGGCAGAAGGCCATAGAACGCGCCCCAAACCCCAAGAAATCATACCAGGAGCTGAGGTTGCCACAGCCAGAACTGCGGATGTCATAGAGAAAGAGATACCTCAAGTTCTTGAGCAACAGATTAAGGCTCTACCTGATACGCAAAACCCTCCTATATCTTTGCCTTCTGTAACGAAAGCCTCTCAAAGGGTGATAAACATAGAACTTAATGGCAACCAATGGCAGATCATACTCGAATTATCAAATGACCCATCTGTCGGCGACTGGGTAAGTATTTATGATCAGTTGATTGCCGAAATCGATCTATTCGGAAGCAGTATTCGCCGGCTTGGAGTTCGTTTGGCGTTAGCACATCCATTCACTGAGAGCTTTGGCGGTGTTGAGTCAGCACGTATTGAACCCTTACTACGTATTGCAGTAGCTATAGCTTTGGCAGAAACTTCTGCACGTGATAGTGGAGTAAAAATGGCAGGAACAATAAGGCGCAATATTAACGAGTTGCTAAGAAACGCATTATTCAAGATAGATTAACAAAGTAGAAAAGGGGAAGAGTATTTCATGAGCGATTTTCTAGCCTCAGAAATTATTGGTATAACTTCACAATCTCTTAATCAGTTTGCCCGTTGGCGTCCTTATGTTGGATCTGAAACTCTAAAGCTATTGAATAAGTTGGAAATACCTAAAGAAGGGAAAGAAACTATCCTAAAGGAAGCCATATCTATACTAAGTCGCTGTACCCCTCCAACGCAGACAGAGGACGACGTGACAGGTTTAGTGGTTGGGTATGTACAAAGTGGAAAAACGATGTCGTTTACAACCGTTTCGTCACTCGCTTTAGATAACCGCTATCAAATAATCATTGTGATTACTGGTATTTCTGCTCCTCTATTTAGACAATCTACCCAAAGATTACAACAAGACCTTGAGCTAAATACAAGATCCGATCGTAAGTGGCAACACTTCTCTAACCCATCATTAAAAGGTAGGGCTGATCAGACTATTAGAGATATTCTAGGAGATTGGAAAGATCCTACTGTACCAATATTAGAACAACAGACAGTATTAATAACCGTAATGAAAAATCATAGACATTTGAAAAACCTCATCCAAGTTCTTTCAAAACTCGACCTCCAACGAGTACCAACAATTGTGATAGATGATGAAGCAGATCAGGCAGGTTTAAATACGCTTGTAAAAGATGGAGAGGAGAGCACCACATACCAACGTCTGCTCCATTTGAAAGCAAGTCTTCCTCATCATACTTTTCTACAATACACAGCTACACCACAAGCACCTTTACTAATTAACCTTATTGACATGTTGTCCCCAGATTTCGCAGAAGTACTCACTCCAGGTGCAGATTACGTCGGCGGTCAAGACTTTTTTTCAGAACCGAATAAACTTATCTCAGTTATCCCTGAGAGTGAAATTTCGACAAAACATAACGAAATTATTGAACCTTCAGAGAGCCTACTATATGCTATAAGAATCTTCCTTTTAGGTGTTGCAGCAGGTTTAGTCAAAGATGGCGGCAAAGGTAATAGATCTATGCTAGTTCATCCTTCGCTGAAAACAATGGGACACAAGCAGTATTATTCCTGGGTCATGCATGCAAAAGAACTCTGGAAAAGCATACTTGAACTCAATGAGCAAGATTTAGATCATAAAGACTTACTTAGTGATTTTCATGTTGCTTACCAAGATCTTCTAACCACTGTTTCAGATCTTCCCCCGTTTGAAAGTCTTACTCATCGTTTGTTACATGCTGTCCGCAGAACACGAGTGGAAGAAGTCAACTCAACCAGAGGCAAAACACCACAAATAGACTGGAAAGCAAATTACTCTTACATATTAGTAGGAGGCCAGGCAATGGATAGGGGATTTACAATAGAAGGGCTGACTGTTACGTACATGTCGAGAGGTATAGGCGTGGGGAATGCCGATACTGTTCAACAAAGGGCACGCTTCTTTGGATATAAAAAGAGTTATCTTGGTTACTGCCGAGTATTTCTAGAAAATGTTGTTCGAGACTCCTATCATCATTATGTAGAACACGAAGAGGATATTCGGCGACAACTACTGATTCATCGAGATACGGGAAAGCCTCTCTCAGAGTGGAAACGAGCGTTTTTTCTTACTCCAATGCTAAAGCCAACTCGCGATAATGTATTAGATTTAGATTATATGCGGGGGAATTTCAGTGATGATTGGTATGCTCCCAAAGCACCGCACGAATCAGAACAAGCAACTCAAAACAATCGTATAGCAGTAGAACAATTCTTGGCTGGAATAAGAGAAAAAATGCAACCAGACGTAGGACACGAGGGCCGAACAGATATGCAGCGCCATTTGATGGCCGATTGTATACCGCTTAAGATGGCTTATATAGAACTGCTCACCCAACTTAGAATTGCAAAACCGAGCGACTCACAAAAATTCGTAGGTCTTATGATCCAGATTAAAAACTATCTTGAAACTCATCCCAACGATACGTGCCGAGTATATGTGCTGAGCCGTGGAAAGAATCCCTCTGCCATCCGAGAAAGGTCTGAAGATGCAAAAAAAGGAGAAATACCAACACTATTCCAAGGCGCATATCCAGATCGCTTTGGTAAAATCTACCCAGGAGATCGAAATATTCATGCAGAAAATGAACTAACTATCCATATTCAGTATTTGCGAGTACTTGAAGAAGGGACAAAAAACGTCGTTGCAGATAATGTCCCTGCGATTACGGTATGGGTACCGCGCAAAATGTCATCTCCCTGGTATAGCCAAGAACCAGCTTCCATTAAAGGGCAAATATATGAATAATAGTTCAGAACAAACGCCTCAGGAGCGTTCTAACAAAGTGATTTCTCTGATGAATAACTTTTTAGAGAAAGCTAAACACGAGAACTACCACCATTTAGACAAAGACACTTCAGATAAAGTAGAGCTAGTTTTTTTATCAGAAATTTGGGGATATCGAGAATTAATCCTAACTATAGTTATTGGCAGGCTATTAGATGAAGATTACAAAGCAAGCATTGAACTCCATAAATGCCATCCACGATCAATATATGAAGGGCCAATACGTTCCGTACTGAGTGAAAATAGTATTCCCCACAGACAATCGGGAATATTAAACATCGCAAAAGGAGCATATAGAATCGATGAACAATGGATCAGTGGCAAAAGAGATCCTATTGTTCCAAGCGCAATTGTTGAACTAGTAAAAAAGATAGATAAAATGCCAAAGGTAGATTTAGAGAACTTTGCTATTGTTATTCATGCCGAATTCTTAAAAATCAAATTGACAGCAATATCTGTGGCGCAAGACGACTATGAGCGCCTTTCTAGCCAAGAACCAACAAGTATCAGATTAATAAGACAATTGGACAGCTTATCAATAGGACACAGCACAGCATACCAATATCAACGCCTAATCTTCCAAATATTAAAATATCTATTTGAAGATACTTTAGTTGATGGAAAATTAGAAGAGCCAACTATCTTTTATACTGAAAGACGAGATATTATTTTTATAAATGAAGGAGAAAACTCATTTTGGCGACATGTACTGAACTACTATAAGGGTTACTTTGTAATGTTTGAAACTAAAAATGTTCAAGAGCTTACGATGAAAGATATTGATCAAGTGGCCACTTATATCGGCAAACACTTAGGCTCGATCGGTTTCCTTATTACAAGAAAACAACCAGGCCAAAACATAGTCCTTAAAACATACGCTGTGTGTAACCATAGTGGAGAAATCCCTCCAAAAACCATCTTAATTCTATCAGATAATGACATTAAACAGATGATTTCTCTCAAGCAGGAAGGACAAAACCCAAATATGTACATGAGGAATTTACTTAGAGAATTTGTCATAAAAATACAGTAGACCTATATTATTAGATATTAGATCCTTTACCCATCAATCAGAGAAATTACTCCATACAGCAAGTACAGCACCTAGACAAGTAAGAGTCGATAAACATAAGCAAACACAAATAAACCAAATTATTTTGGGCTTAAGAAGGATGAGAAGAAATAGCAAAAATAAAGGGGGCGAAACTCTCCACAGAAATCAAATGAATAACATATCTAGCAGCCACAAAACAGGGAGCAAAACGGTTCAACGCACGTTATGAACGTTCGATTCAATTGGACAAAATTAATAGGCTAAATCGTTTGAGAGGCCAATCGAGGCAGTTGGCAAGCCATTAGAAAATGGGCCTGTGGGTAGTTCAAATCCGCTCACCAATGACCAGGCTACAATAAGGCAGGTCTCGTTTTTTCTAGAAAGGCCTGTCTTATTTTGAGCCATCTATCGCCATATTAGCGGCATCTGTCAACTACTTCCGCTACATTAGGATACAGCAACGTGTACAGCGACCCGGACAAATAAGAGCCAATAAACATAAACAGCCATAAATAAGCCGCCTTATTTTGAGCGCATGAGGGACGAGAATAAACGGCAAAAAACAACAGGAGGCGAATCTCTCCACCGGCATAACCCCTCTTCTGGAGTCCATCGAGATCTATCCTGTGCTCAAATTCCCTCCCAAATTCTACTGGTTTCCACGAAAATCCCTGATCGTCTCCCCCTTTTCCTGTCAACTTTCCTGTCAGGATTCGGAGCGTGAGACATGCATAAATTAAGGTAAGAACACAGCCCACTATCAGCTAGCAGACAAACAAGAAAGCCGTCGCGAAAAGAGTAATCTTGCGACGGCCTTCTTGGCACCATATTTATGTTCACCTTTTCTATACACTATGATAGAAAAGGTGAACATTGTAGCAACACGAAAAAAAATCCTCTCCACTTTTATTCCTAATCCATTCTATTCGTATTAATTCAAAATACTTCGAGGGCATTTCCTAACTCAGAAGCCCTCCCATGTATGAGCTAAAACGCGTTTAGGAGAGCGGATGAGATCGGGGCGTCCAGCTTGCTGGGCAGCCAAAGCGACGATGATGGTAGCGGTGTAGGTGAGGGCGACCTGCCGAACCACCGTGGACCAGCCAGAAAGGGGAGGGCGTTGGAGGCGAATTAATCAGCTTAAGGCGGTGGACCTGAGCCTCGACCTGTCCCTGAGACCAGGGTTGATCAAGTCCAGCCCGCACGGCTTTTTCATCACGTTGTAGACCTCTTGCGAAACTGCGTATCTCTGCAGTTTCGCAGGCGAGAGCCTCCTGGAGTCATTGATCAAAGCCTGCCGAGACATGCTGGTTAAGCAGGCTCCTGAAGCGCTGTGCCAGTTCATACGCTGTGTTGAGTTCTCCATCATGAGATCGCAGCTTCTGCAACTGTTCTTGTTGCTTCTCTCGAAGGCGCTCATGGGG
Organism: Dictyobacter alpinus; assembly: GCF_003967575.1. NCBI lineage: Bacteria > Bacillati > Chloroflexota > Ktedonobacteria > Ktedonobacterales > Dictyobacteraceae > Dictyobacter > Dictyobacter alpinus. The sequence continues at coordinate 4,373,131 of NZ_BIFT01000001.1, read as the reverse complement.
AAGATAACACCACCAGGCAACCTGCCGTGGTGTAGGAAGCGCATCGTTAGCGAGAGTTGGTTGAGTTCGCGTCACGGGCCCTGCGGTTGAGCGTTCTCCAATTTGTTGGCGCAGTTTCGTCACGTAGTTCACCACAATCGTCATACAGCCATCGTAGCCCTGAGAATGGATTTCCCGGTACAGTTCCAGCGAATTGCGACATCCATCCTCGAAAAAGCGGCTTCTCAAGTAGGACTTTCATGGACTCAGTTTCGGGGAAGGATGTTTGTGAATAGTCCGCTCTGGCGGCCCCTTGAGCAACCGGCGCACCCGTTGGCGGCCCATACGAAGATGATCGGCAATCTGACTCACAGTATGCCCCTGTTGCTGGAGTGCGATTACCTGCTCATAGGTTGCCATTTTTTCTGATAGGTGACTTCTCGTGCTGCATCATGGTATTTGAACGGAAGATCTTCATCAATGGGTACTGCTGGCACTGGGGTAAGAAGCTTCTGAATATCTGGAAAGCGTCTGCGCATGATGCGCTCCAGCGTTTCTGTAAGATTGTGTGCCAAATGATAGCGATCCACCACTTGAATGGCTTGTGGAGCAGCTTCTCGCGCTGCTTCTGCATATGGCCCTCCACGATCTCGACCAGCACCGGTACCTACGCTGGTCAACCAAGCACAGGTAGCACCAGCTATACCTATGACGGAAATGGCAACCTGAAGAGTATTACCTATGGCAGCGCTGGTCGTGGAGCACTCTCATTGCCCAGACGCATAGTTATAATGTTGCCAACCAGGATGTCAGTGGCAATGGAACAGCAACAGGCTCGACCCAAACCTATAGTTTCGGGTATACTGGAACTGACCAGACCCAACGTGTCAACAACAACGGCACCAGTACCGTGTATACCGGCCTAGGCCTGAGTAGCGAGAAAGTTGGAGGCAACACCACCGAATACGTCCGCTGTAGCTGTGGTCTGCTCAATAGTGAGCGCACCTCCGCGGGTAAGGTCTACTATTATCTCTTCGATGGACTCGGCTCCATCGTGGGCCTGACCGACAGTGCCGGCAACATGGCCGCCAGCTACGACTACGATCCTTTCGGCGCAATCGCTGGCAGCGTCATCCAAACCGGCGTCAACAGCCCCTGGCAGTATGCTGGCGGCTACGCGGACAGCTCCACTGGGCTGATCAAATTCGGCATTCGGTACTACGACCCGATCTTCGGGCGCTGGACCCAACGCACCCCCGTCGGCGGCAGCCTGCAGGAAACGCTGAAGGCCAATCCGTATGAGTATGCTGATGATAATCAAGTGAATGAGACTGATGTGAGTGGTGCTTGCACACCTGTGGAATTAGTTGCATATTTCATAGCTGATGCATCTGCTGTAATAGCTGCTACCATCGCTTTTGCTGCGCTCGCAGCAGTTCTTGCTCCCATATTAGCACCCGTACTAGCAGGTGGTGCACTTACAGCTGCGATTGCTGGAGAGGCAGCTACAGCAATTTTAGGAACTGCAGCTGGCTGGGGTCTCATTGGTTCAATTTTAGGAGGAGCTTCAGTTGCACTCTTTACCGGAGCTTGTTTGGCTAGTGTTCAAGATGGAGGTCGTTCATAAAGTAGGTTTTTTTTAACACACTGGATGTTGAGCATACAGACAAATGCATAATTAGTCCGCGAAATACATCTATCTTGTCATTTGTCGAGTTAATTTTCGCGTCCGACAAATATCTTTTCATTGATTTTTGATGCCTGGGAGGCAATACAGACATACTTTGACACATAAAATTTCTAGGTTGCGCTTGCAACTTTTTAACTCTGTAGATCTATAAAAAAGGACCTTTTTAACGGCTTGGAAATTTTATGTGTCAGAATATTCACGCCGCTCTCCAGGCGGAACCAGCATACAGAGCGAAATTTTATGTGGGCTCTGAGACATATTCGGTGTGCCTGTCGCGTAATTATGTGCTAGAATAGCATCAGTTCTCATCATTTCAGTCATCTGGAGGTATTTCCATTGATCTCTCCCCTGTTTTTGCATTTCCTTCAATGGTGCGTCTTGAGACTATCGAGGTCCAGAATCAGACCATCATTGTCCATCTTCATGCCATCTCGGCAAGTGCACTTTGCCCACGGTGTGGGACGCCTGGCTCTCGGGTCCATAGCCACTATCAGCGCACCATTGCCGATGTCGCCTTTGGCGGGCGATGCCTCGTGCTCAAGTTACGGGTGCGCAAGTGGATCTGTCGCGAGGTATCCTGTTCCCAACATATCTTTGCCGAGCGCTTCCCAGAGTTGGTCCAGCGCTACGCACGGATGATGGATCGGCTCGTCAACGCGCTTCAGACACTAGGAGTGACCACCAATGGAACCGATGCGGCTCGGATCGCTTCGTCCCTTGGCATGCCCACCACCGCCAAAACCATCATCCGTCGCGTCTTGCAGCTTCCCTTACCCAGCGAAGGCGAGGTCGTGAAGGTGGGAATAGACGAGTGGGCGTGGAAAAAAGGCCAGCGCTATGGAACCATTCTCGTGGACCTGGAAAAGCGACGGGTCGTGCAGTTGTTAGCCGAGCGTTCTGTCGAAACGAGTACCGCATGGTTGCGCACGCATCCCGAAATTGATCTCGTCTCACGCGATCGCGGCAAAATCTTTCGTGCAGCCGCCACGGACGGTGCTCCTCAGGCCAATCAGGTTGTCGATCGTTTTCACTTACAGAAGAACTTTGCCGAAGCGCTGGAGAAGTTCTTTCGTAAGCAAGAACGTGCGCTCAAAAAGGCGATACAAGGGATCATCGGCAAAACACGTCCGGCTGCGAGGACGGCAGTCCCTGAAAAAGTCGCACAAGAGCGGCAGGCGCGTCATCGCCAACAAGTACAATTGCATAAGCGGATCTGGAAACTGTATCGGCAAGGATGCCATAAAGAGCAGATTGCCCAGCTTGTCGGGGTCAGTTCGCGCAAAGTCTACCGTGTCCTTGAACAAGAAACGCCCCCGCCTCCGCGACGACGATCTCGCTCTTCTTCCATCGTTGATCCCTACCTTTCTTATCTGACTGCGAGATGGAACCAGGGGTGCCACAATGTCGCCAAGCTGTACGAGGAAATTGTCACTCGGGGATACACGGGGACGCAGCGCACGCTTCAGATGCGGCTTCGTCCTTTTCGTCAGAACGTCGCACGCCCTGTCTCCAAGCAGACAGTCATCTGGAATAAACCTCCTTCGTCCAGAGGTGTTGCGCTCATGATGATAAGGCCAGCACAAAACCGTACGAGAGAGCAAGCGGCTTATCTAGATCAGCTCATACAGTGCGACGTGAGCATTGCTCTCGTGTTTAAGCTTGCGCAGGACTTTGGTCGCCTCCTACGAAGACACGAGGGACGGATACATCTGGAGCAATGGAAAGCTGCTGTCCAAGCCAGTGGAATCGCGGAACTGATTACTTTTGTTGATGGACTGGCCGATGATGAGGAGGCAGTTGCCAAAGGATGCAGTCTGACCTGGAGCAATGGCATGGTCGAGGGATTTGTCAATAAAGTGAAATGGATCAAACGTAGTTCGTATGGGCAAGCAGGCTTTCCGCTGCTGCAACGCCGCGTGCTGCTCCATCCGACTGCGCATGCATCGTTGGGAAAGGATGAGAGAGAGCGCTCTCCTCGGGGCCAGCGTATCGAAAGGCGAAAGCTGTACTTTAAGGAGTCAGCATGACATGCACCTCTCTTTCTGTATTTGAAGAAAGGTTTGATCAATGGATATTCTACTTCCACCCTCCAGCGAGTCTTTTGAACAATTGAGTTGGTCAGAGATACAACCTTGGTATGAGGAATTAACAGCGACAACGCTCTCACAAGAGAGCGTGCCGTTCTGGCTCGCACAGTGGTCACGTCTGAGTGAACTGGTTGATGAAACATTGGCGAGACTGGAAATTGCTTGTACACAAAATACCGCAGACCAGGAGGTTGTCCAACGCAAACAACGCTTCCTGAATGATATTTCCCTTCCGGTGCAGTCGTATGACCAGCAGCTCAAACAGCAGTTGCTCGCCAGTGGTCTCTCTCCAGAAGGTTTTTCGATCCCCTTGCGTAATCTACGCACGGAGGTAGCACTGTTCCGTGAAACCAACCTGCCACTCCTGAATGAAGAGGAGAAGCTGAGTAACGAATACATGCAAGTGAATGGGGCGCAAATGGTCACTTGGGAAGGCAAAGAGGTGAGCGTCAATTCGTTACGACGTGTGTTGTTTGACCCAGAGAGACAGCGGCGTGAGCAGGCTTGGCACAGGATGAATGAGCGTCAACTTGCAGATCGAGAGCGACTCCACAGACTCTGGGTGGAAGAGATACAAGTGCGGCAGCAAATCGCTCACCATGCTGGCTATGACAACTATCGTGACTATCGCTGGCAACAGTTATTGCGTTTTGACTATACTCCGGCTGATTGCCAGCAGTTTCATGAGGCGGTTGAACAGGTGATCGTGCCAGCCGCTAGTCGCATCTGGGAGAAACGGCGTCAGAAACTGGAAGTGGATATCTTGCGTCCCTGGGATACGTGGGTTGATCCACAGGGAAGTGTTCCCCCACGTCAATTTTCCGATATACACGTGCTATTACAACAATGTACGACGCTGTTTGGGTATATTGATCCACACCTCCAATCCTATTTTGCAACGATGATTCAGGAGGGTCTCTGCGACCTGGAGGATCGGCCACAGAAAGCGAATCGAGGATATAACATGCATCTGGAAGCTCGTCGACGTCCCTTCATTTTTGGCCAGACGAAATCGCTGTGGGATGTGGTGACCATTTTTCATGAAGCAGGACATGCTTTTCAGGTTTTTGAGATGAGTCATCTTCCCTACATCCAACAACGGCAGGCAAATGCTCTCCCGTTAGAGTTCGCTGAAGTAGCTTCGACGACCATGGAGCTGCTAGGAGTAATGTATCTTCACCAATCAGGATTGTGTACGTTGGCTGAAGAAACAAGGCTTCGAATCCAACATTTCGAGCGCTTCGTGACACAGCTGTTCCCGCTTGCTGTTCGCGGCGATGCTTTCCAACATTGGGTCTACGAAAACCCTGAGCAGGCCATGGACCTGGATGCATGCGGTCAGAAATGGGTAGAACTCTCTCTTCGCTATGTCCCAGACATCGATTGGAGCGGTCTGGAGGCGCAGAGGTGGTCAGAATGGCAGCAGGTACGGCATTTTTATGGATGGCCATTCTACTATATTGAGTATGCCTTTGCAGCCTTGGGCGCCCTCCAGGTCTGGAACAACTATCTGCGTGATCCGCACACTTCGCTCCAACACTATCGTTACGCACTTTCTTTGGGAGCAACAAGAACCGTTCCAAAGCTTTTCGAGGCTGCTGGAGTCAAGTTTGCTTTTGATGCAGCGACCCTCCAGGGGATGCTGCAACCAATGATGCAAACCATTGAGAAACTGGAAAGAGAGGAGAATCAACGGACAACGCACCAGGGAAAAACGGAGTGATCTCCAGAAAACACCCGTAAATCTGCACAATTGTTCAGTCAGACAAGCATTTTTCCATCATGTGGGCTGACCACCTTTGTTCATAGGTGTCTCTCTGTCAAGGAGGCACACCGAAAGTGTCCAAGATCCTATATTCGTCGGAAAACTGAACCATTATTCGACAAACAACATATCTGTATGTTCAACATCTAGTAAGAACAGCAAATAGTTGTAAAATAAAATTTGCATGGGAAGAAAGGGTTATCATCATGCATGCTCCAGAACTGAAACCATGTCCTGAATGCGGAGGAGCACGTGTGCGAGTTTCATATTCAATGGGTGTTATTATGCTTGCACAGTTCAAAAGATCTGCATCATTTTTGGGGAAAAAGTCACGTACTTCATCTACTCAACCGGTTACTTGTACGTCTTGCGGATATACAGTAGTCTACGCCACTGAACCAAACAATCTTATTCCTGATAACTCATAATCTTGGCGGCATATTGTTCTCACTGGAGTTGGCACCAGCTGGTGCCGCTCCGAATGCTGGCAGTTTTTCTGGCTGATCTGGCGCCTCACTTTTTCCCCTTTGGTCAGCGCAGCACGGTAGGGGAGAGCCGGGTCGCAAGGGCATCTCTATCACAACACTATCATAGGAGTATCACCACGCGAGGTAGGCCCAGGATACGTGTAAAATTCGTAACTGTTCAGAAGGGGTGAACCGGATGACCAAGAAGGGCCTGTTCCAGTGTCGAAAGCAGCGGAATGCGTTGCTTACGGAGCGTGGAGAGGTAGCTGCGAATATGGCAAAAGCTCCTCACCCCTTCCTCCGTGCGGAAGCAACCAGAAATCTTCTGCTGGACGGATGACTCATGCGCAGGTCGCGCTCGGCCTGGTTGTTATCGAAGGGCACGGTCAAGTCCAGCAGGAAGCGAAGCACATCCCACTTGCGCTGGGCAAAGCGGTCCAGCAGATTACGTGCGGGGCTTTGCCTCGGTCGTCCCGTCATCCGCTTGTATTGGTCCGACTTCTTCGGTTTTACCGCGAGCGGATTGATCTGGTACCCAGCCTAGACAATCTGATCATAGCGCGTAAGCAAACCAGCAAGAACGGCTGTTTCCAGTTCCGGCTGGCCTCGGGCGCGAGCGTGCTCAACGGCCTCTTTCATGTCCAGCAGCAGCACCTTCATATCTTTTGCCCACGCTTGCTCGAGTTCCTCTTCGATAAAAGTCAGATCGCGCAAGTGATGCACGTTGCACAGCGCTTCGGTGAACCGATAGCCCTGGTAACTGGGGAGGGCATCATACACCGAGATGCCCGTGAACTGGGGAGTAATCCCAATCGCGTCCATGCCCTCGCGCCCCCGGCTCGCGTTTGCCCCGTCGTGGGTCAACTGCTCGGTTGCACAGACATGGACCCACCAACCGCTTGTGCCGACGCGCATTCCGGTCTCATCCTGACGGAGAACGTGGGCTTTCACCAACGCGGCTTTGAGGATGCTTTCCCACTCGGCCAGATGCTGATGACAACGGGTTACAAACCGAGCGATGGAAGCTCTGGAGAGCTGGACACCGAAAAGATCTTGGAGCAGCTGGCTGGCACGTGCATAGGAAACGACCTGACCGGCGACCAGATACGCCGCGAGGGTTTGAATGCCCGTCCCATATTGCGCTGCCGCAAGCACATTGGCAGGAAAGGAGGCACGGCTCAGATGCAAACAAGCTGGACACAGCTTCTCCTCAGCCTGATGCTCCGTGACCCACAGCCGTTTGGCAGGCAGATCGATGACCTGTCGGCGTTCAGCAATCCTTGCAGCACAGGCGTCGAGGTTCTGATGGCAGTGGGCACAGGACTCGACCCGATGGGTCACCATCTCATCTGGCGTCTCGACTTGGTGCAAGGCATGCCCTTCGTGCCCAGGTTGGCCTCCGGCCTTTTTGCCGCTCTTCTGGCGCAACGATTTGGGCACCCGCACAAAGCGATCAGAGGAGGGTGGCAAGTTGCTGTTGTGGCTGTCTTTGGCCTGTTGCCCCTCAAGTGTCTTGATACGCTCTTGTTGAAAGGCAACCACCCCTTCCAAATCCTTGACACGCTGTTGGAGGGATTCAATGGCATGGATCGCCTCCCGCAACCCCTCTCGCAAGGTCTGGTTGGTTGTTTGAAGCGCCTCATTCGCTTGTCGGAGGTGGTTCAGTTCTTCGTCCTTCGTCATGGGGCTACTCTAGCAGATTGGAGCGTATCTTTGCAACCACATAGCCCTACTGAACAGTTACGAATTTTACACGTATCCTGGGCCTACCTCATCTCAAGTTTATTAACTAAGCCTTTTGTATTTTAGTTGTCGATAAATAAGATAAAAAAACAATAAAATTGAAATAGAAACTAAGAAATATATTACTATATTACTAAATCTTGTGTTTAATAAATATCTTAACTGTAAAAAATTTAAAATTTGTAATAAAACTAAACATATAAAAAGAAGTAATATATAAAAATTTGACTTTACATATAATGGTATATTTGAAACAGATCTATTTTTTATCAACGCAATAGAACATAGTAGTGCTATGAAGAGGGTAAATCCGAATAACAGTATAAGCAATAAATCATAAAGAGTGAGGCCAAATATAATTACATTTAATATACCAAGTAATATTGATATAAAAGCAGCTATGGTCAAAGAAAATTTTTTTCTGCTCGAGTAGTACTAAACCAAAACAGCGCACTATTCATGTTTCTATCTCTCTCTGTACAGTATATTGCTTGCGATTTTAAGACGCACTCTTAAAATGTTCGTTTTTCTAATAGAATAAAGGAAAAGAACTCAACACACATTAAATGAAAAGAACGAAGTCGATGCCTCGATCAGTACATCACAAAGGATATGTAACGGATCTTACTGATGATCAATGAAAATTATTAGCACCATTGATCCTAACTGTGTTTCCAAAAGTGACGTTCGAGATCATTTCTCGGCGCAAATCTTCAAACCTAAAAAGGGTTTTTAGGCACAACGCAAACGCAAGGTCGTCACATGTACCTTCATCTGATACGATCCATCAATGGGTCCGTAACTATGAAGAACTACCTTTCAGCAGTGAAGCTTTCATCCAGATTGCTTTGGTCCGTCTCTTTTTGACATGTTTGGCTTCATTCTAGCTCCCATAAACCATTTTAACAGTAATAATAGAGATATGAACAGATGTTAAGTAAAAATACCTAACATCTGCGAATGTTTATCTTACTCTTGATGTAAATGTGATTACTTGATGGCGGTAAAATTGGACAATTCTCTAGCGGCCTGCTAAGGTTGCCTTTTTCTTTCCCATCGTGGTGTAAAGGCTTGAAAAGCCGATTGAGGAACGTGTTTGCTGAGAAGTTCCTCCGCAAGAAGCGCCACGGAATTATCAAAAAACTACGCCATTTAGTAATCATATTTACAATGTCCAAATATCTGAACGTGTTTCCTGAATTGATGACCAGTATCTTTGTTCGAACCTGAGAGATCATCTGCCAAGGAGATACAACCTGTTGGCTGTGAAAAATGTTGCCAGATTGTGGATATCTGATACCCGAGCTTGTATCCTAAAAGGAGGTCTGGCCAAAATAGTTTTGGCCAGATCTCTGTGTGCGTTTCTTTTTTCTGTATCCTCAAAGGTTATGCGGGTGAGCGCAATACATTGGTCATGAGTCGGTTCCTTCCATTTACTTTCAACTTATGACCGAATTATAGCTGATTGCCCGTTAAGAATACATCAAAATTGAGTCAGAGCCCGAAAAACCACGTTAAGGAATTTGATCTCTTATGACTCCAATGAGGATGCCATGCTAGAGCGACTCACGAAGCTTTCGTTTGTTCACGTAGGTATTGAGAGCGAAATGGTTCGTGTACCCTAGCAAACTGGCAATCTTACGGACAGAGAGTCCCAGTGAGAGGAGTTCCTTGATGCGTGGAAGGTCAGCTTCAAACTGGCTCTTCTGGATCGTTCCCTTGGGCTTACCGAGCATAACGGCCTGACTTTTCTTGGCGCTCAAGGCTTCCTTTGTTCTCATACTCATGAGATCGCGCTCCAGTTCTGCCAGGAGAGAAAAAACCGTCACGATTATCTTTGAGCTCATATCATGCTGACCAGTGCTAAGAGCGTGTTTGGGAATGCAACGAGAGGCAACATTTGGTAGACGATGAAGTATGAGTACAATCTATCCAAGCAACCTCTCCGATGCTGAGTGGGAGTGCTTGCAACAGCATTTCCCCTCCGAACCCTCACGCGGCAGACCTCGGACCGAAACCTCATCACGACCGTGTTGACATGGGTGTTTCATATCTCTTGGACGAAGTGGGATGCAACGGAAAATCAATACGAAGGCGTCTATCGAGCGCTGGCGGTTAGCCAGAGGCTGGGAGAGGAACAGCTAGCCATCGCATTTTGTCTGGATTTCAAGCAGGCGGCGCTGCAAGAAGGCGCGTTCGACCGTATTTTGTGTGAGGGTGAGCGCGGTACGATAGGCTTCACACGCGCTCTGCCAGTCGCCAGCACGACGGAGGAGGTCCGCGCGTGCAGCGTGGAAGTTGCGGTACTTCTTGAGCCCACCGTCAGCGTCAAGTTCGGCAAGTAAGGTAAGACCGTGCGCGGGTGTGCTTGCCATCGCCACTGCGACGGCCCAGTTCAGCCTGACGACGAGCGAGCCATTGAGCCGGACCAGTTCGCTGTAGAGCAGCGCGATCTGGAACCAGTCGGTCTCTTCAGCGCGGGTTGCCTGAGCGTGGAGCGCGCTGATCGCGGCCTGAATCTGGTATGCTCCCGGTCTGCGCAGGGCGAGAGCACGATCCAACACCGCTATCCCTTCTGCTATCTGCGTTTGATCCCAGAGCGAACGATCCTGCTCTTCCAGAGTGATAAGTTCACCGTGAACGCTTAAACGAGCGTGGCGGCGCGAGTCGTGCAGCACCATCAAGGCAAGCAGGCCAAGAACCTCTGGCTCCTCTTGGAGTGTTGGTTCCTCGCAGAGCAGGGTGGAGAGGGCACGACAGAGACGAATGGCTTCAGCGCAGAGTTCCTGCCGTATCAGAGCATCCCCGATGCTGGCGCTGTAGCCAGCGTTGAAGATGAGATAGAGTACGGCCAGTACGCCATCAAGCCGTTCGGGCAGACGTTCAGGCGAGGGGACGCTATAGGGAATACCTGCATCGCGGATCTTGCGTTTGGCGCGCACGAGGCGCTGAGCCATTGTTGCTTCGGGTACGAGAAAAGCGTTCGCAATCTCTGGAGTCGTCAGACCACCCAGCGTGTAGAGCGTCAGGGCTACCCGCGCCTCCATGTGGAGTGCGGGATGGCAGCAAGTAAAGATGAGTTTCAAGTGATCATCGGGAAACGTCTCAGGCGGAGAGGGGACGCTCTGCTCCTCGATCTCAACGAGCGTCTGCAAGAGTTCTTGCTTACGCGCAAATGTCTGAGCGCGGCGCAGGCGATCGATGGCCTTGCGCCGGGCTATGGTCAGCAGCCAGGCAGCGGGATTCTGTGGAACGCCTTCGTCTGGCCAGTGTTCGAGTGCGGCGAGAAAGGCTTCTTGCAGCGCATCCTCAGCCAGTTCAAAGTCTCCCAGGCTGCTGATTAACGCTGCACGCACACGGCTCCCCTCATGACGGAAGACCTGCTCGATGCAATCATGAATATAGTGTTGCGTCTCTGTCATACAATTCTCATCTGCCCCATCTCACCCTCAGACCAGGCTGAAGGTGAGACAGCAAACTGCAGATTAGTCCCATTCCATTACAGGGCGAATCTCGATAGAGCCGATCTGTGCGCCCGGCATTTTCGCGGCGAAGTCGATGGCCTCATCCAGATCCTTACATTTCAGCACATAAAAACCGCTCAGCTGCTCCTTGGTCTCGGCGAAGGGTCCATCGGTCGTCAAGACTTTCCCATCGCGCACACGCACGGTCGTCGCCGCATTGACCGGATGCAGCACCTCGCCGCTCAAAAAGACACCGCGATCTGCAACTTCTTTGCTAAATGCTGTGTAAGCAGCAAACTCCGCATCCAGTTCAGCCTGGCTTCTCTGCCGCGCCACTTCTTCATTGCTAGCGATCAGTAACATATAACGCATAGTGAAAACCTCCTGTAGCATAGCATTTCTGTCAATTCTTAGCAGTCAATTCCGCTTCACCTTAACGACGAACGGCCATCGACGAATTCGACAGTTCAGGCGACGAGTTTTTGAGATTCCCAAAAATTGCGGTGATGGACTCAAAACTGCAACCCGCGCCCACTACATACATCTCATAAGACGTCTTTCATAAAAAAGACACGTTCGGATTATCGAGAGAAAGAACCACGCGTGGAAAACAAAAACCTGAAAATCCAGTCTCTTGTTCTCTTTCTCTTGATCCTTGCGAACGTTATCGCACACGTCCCCTCTTCCCTTCATCTCTACGACAATCCCAACACCCTCCTGGCGCAGGCAAAGGGGATATCCATTCTGCTCTTCGTCTTTGTGGTCTTTCTTCTCGCTGCCATCTTCTTTTTCAGGCGCACCGTTGCGGGCTACTGTACTGACCCACCAGTGCGGCGGCGCAAGAGCCGAGGTCGCATCGTCTTGATCCAACCTCCACTCTGGGAAATTTCCGCACTCGGCTAACTCCATGGTTTTCTCCTACGCATCGTTTTGGTCCAAGAGATATGAAACACCTATGTTAACACGGTCGTGATGAGGTTTCCTCGGACCCATTCCTTACGAGAAATTTGTCATGCCATCTTGTATGTTCTGCGAACTGGTTGTCCTTGGCGCTCCCTTCCTTGCAACTTTCCGCCTTGGCAAGCAGTGTATTCCCATTTTCGACGCTTCCACCTGAAAGGAAGCTGGCACCAGGTGTATACAGCTCTTCGAGTTGCTGAACGCGAACGAGTAGGCAAAAATGCGCAACCAAGTGCAGCAATCATCGATGCGTCATCCGCGTCAGAACTGTCGAGGAGTCGGACACCATCAGCGGTTTTGACGCTTACAAGCACGTCAAGGGCCGTAAAAGGCATCTTCTCGTTGATACACTCGGCTTGCCGCTCTCCATCTCTGTGACCCCTGCGGACGTACATGATACCAGAGGTGCTCGTTGCCTCCTGGCAGGGCTCGCTCCATTGGTGCCACATAATCCGCGAAAATCTGGGCGGATGCTGCTTATCGAGGCAAAGACTGAGCCGACTGGTGCCCGCGCTGAGGGCAACTGGGACCTGACGGTTGTGGGGCGATCTCCAGACACACGCGGGTTCAGCGTTCAGCCCTGAAGGTGGATCGTGGAGCGTACGTTTGGTTGGCTCTCCCGTTCTCGTCGATTGAGCAAAGACTATGAGCGGCATCAGTCCAGACCAGCGAGACGCTCATACAGGTGGCAATGATTCGGCTGCTCGTAGCCCGTCTAGGTCGGAGCGTCTAACCCATTTCCCAAACACGCTCTTAAAAATGTCGATTCCTGTACAATTCATTCGTCGTTTTAATGAAAGCGACAAAGGGTTGCTGGACAAAATAGAGGAAAGCATACAGGAGGATTGACACCATGCGTTTTTTAGCACTAAATTACGGTAGTGAAGCGGCAGCCGCTACAATGAGCAAGGCTGAGCAGGAGGCTGAGCTGACTGCATATAATACCTTTGGAAAGGAAGAAGCCGAGCATATAAATGGGGGCGAGGCTCTTCACCCAACGAGTACTGCCACAACTGTGCGTGTGCGCGAAGGCAGAACAATGACAACCGATGGTCCTTTCGCTGAAACGAAAGAGCAATTGAGGGGGTATTATATCCTACAATGTAAAGACCTGGATGAGGCTATAGCAGTTGCAGCCAAGATTCCAGAGGCGAAAGTTGGCTCAATCGAAATCCGCCCCATTGTTGAATGGGACTAGAGCATAGAATGGGCATGATGTTGTCGCATACGCGACAACATCATGTGCGTAATGGATGAGCATGGAAGCAAATATCCAACAGGTTCTGACAAACAGTATGTACGAGATATGGAACAAGGAGTAGAGATAAATGAGTACACAAGCGGCAGAGGGCAGCGTGAAAGTGGGCGATCAGGCTCCCGACTTCGCCCTGCCCACATCGGTCGATGGTGCGCAGCGTTTAAAAGACTTCCAGGGGAAAAAGGCCGTCGTCCTGTATTTTTATCCACAAGACGAGACCCCTGGTTGTACGGCAGAGGCATGCGCGTTCCGTGATCGTTATGAGGATTTTAAAGACGCGGGTGCTGAAGTCATTGGCGTCAGCTCTGACTCAGAAGAGTCCCATCAGCAGTTTGCCTCGCACCATCGTCTCCCTTTTATGCTTATTAGTGACCCCGATAGTGCTCTACGGAAGCTCTACGGTGTCCCTAATGAAGACACGCAGTATGGGCTGCTCCCTGGACGAGTGACATACGTCATCGATAAGCAAGGGATTGTGCGCCTCGTCTTTTCTGCAATTTTTGCCCCTGAGCAGCATATAGCCGAAGCGCTCAATATAGTGAAGGACACAAGCAACTCATAGTCGCCTCTGTTCCCTCCGATTAAAAGAAGATGGACGAGTTTACACTTGTCCATCTTCTTGCGTTAGAGCATAGCGTGCTCGTCTACGTCGGATAGCGAGAGCAAGTGGTGGAATAGCAAAAACGATAAATGCAATTGGACAGGGTTGGCTCTCCCGTTCTCGTCGATTGAGCAAAGACTATGAGCGGCATCAGTCCAGACCAGCGAGACGCTCATACAAGTGGCAATGATTCGGCTGCTCGTAGCCCGTCTAGGTCGGAGCGTCTAACCCATTTCCCAAACACGCTCTTAGATCGATATGTTGTTTTAAAGCAATCAGTCGGATGCCACGTTTGACTAGTTCGTTCACCAGAGCGCCGCATTGATGAAATTCTTGCCCGCCCGGAGTGGGGAGACACCTTGATGGTCACGGAGCTCTCGCGCTTGGGACGCAATACCTCTGAGATCATCCTGCTGGTCAATGCCCTCGTACAACGAGGTGTCCGGTTCGTCGCTTTGAAACAGCATCTTGATCTCACCGAGCACGATATGAGTTCCAACATTATCGTCACGGTCTTTTCTCTGCTGGCCCAGCTAGAACGCGACTTCATCAGCATGAGAACCAGGGAAGCTCTGGCGGCTAAGAAAAGCCAGGGGATCACCCTCAGCAAGCCGAAAGGAACCATTCAGAAAAGGGGTTTCAACATTTTTACCCCCAAATCCCCGCTAAGGATTTGGCAAGTCGATTGTAGTTTGTTCACTCCCCGTTAAGCGTTGGGTATGAGAAGAGAAACATAACGTATAGGAAGAAGGTCGCTTTATCCTCGAAATTTAAGAAATCTTCCCCATATACATGTGTTCATTTGATATCGATGGGAACCACTCCAAAAAACGTACAGTGAGACGATTCGCTCGTTTCCACCGTTTCCGTTGTAGGCTGCTGCTCGTTTTCCTGAACTGTTTCCTGCTCTCGTACCGTTTCATTGATACGTGCTGATGCTGCTCTATCCCTGTCAAGGACCAGATCATTAGGACCTGCACCATCAATGACTCGAAACGTATCTCGACGGAGCACGAGAAGCTTGCCGCTTCCTTGAGCGTCTCTGCTCGCACGTCGGTTTCTCCAGCAGAGTACGTCCATTCTAAGGCTATTGTGACAAGCTTCATGAGGTAGTCCATTGTGACGCGACCAGAGTGGGTCGGATCGAGAACGGGTTGTGTCAACCAGGCATAAATGGAGCTGGTCCATTGCCGTAAGTTGAGCTGCGGCAAGACTTCGCGGTGCACTGTTTCCAGGGTTGCCAGGATCTCGCGGACTTCTTCGCTGGTGTGTCCTGCGAAAGGCTGGATCTTGTCAAGGCGGCGACGCCATTGGAGCCAAGTGAGATCAGGTTGATCTAACGTTTCTTTGAGCGGAATGGTGTTGCAGCGTGCTGCTGCAACGAGGCACAGGCCCAGAGGATGATCGTACTGCAATCGCCCTTGATCTGTGATTTCCTTGATGAACATCAGGTGTTGCAGTGAAAGATCATAAGCATCGTCAACAATGATACACTGCGTCCCATACTGATTCAGGTGTCCCATGAGTTTCGGCTTACGGGTGCTCCAATGTCCTTTCGACGGTACGCCAAGCGCTGTGTAGAGCTGGTCGCCCAAGGCTTGCTCATCTTCATTGTTTTTCGGCGTCACTACCGCCAGAATCGCTCTGGAGCCTGCCGTTTTCACCATGTCGCGAATCCCCATCTTCTTCCCACTACCCAGATCAGCGACAATGACATGCCAGGAACGTCTTTGCCATCACCTAGTGGGCAGCACGTAAAATAACATCCATCGTTTCGCCAATCCGCTCGTCAGGGACTCCTACCACCTTGCGAGTCGCATCTTCCACCCCAATAATCACAACCCCTCCTTTGGCATTGGCCATTCCACACAGTCTTTCCGCCAGATCAACGGCACGAGGAGCCGCTAATTTGAGCCCAACCGTGTTTGTCTTACCGCCCTTTACAAGCCTCCTGAGTTCCGCATCACTCAGCTTACCCATAATACCTCCATTCCACGCTATTGTGACCTTATGTAGACCAATTCTAGCATACGCATGGGGGTCCCTCATAGGGGGTGTCCGAAGAAAGTATCTGGGCTCCCATAATAAGCACGCTAACGACTATAGGAATCCACTTACGCAGAAAAAAGATCAGCTTATATCATTCCTGTCATGCCCTCTTGTAACGCCTCACTTTTCGTGCGGCCTGGCGCCGGTGAGAGTCTGCCGCCAGGAATGGAAGACAGCCCTGTAGTATCACCCTCGTACATCATCCACTGTAGATTCGTTCCCATTCCTCATCCGGATGCTTATCAAACATCTGTACTGCAACTTCCTTCACGAGAGTGAAGCACGGTTTGTACGGATAAACAGGTAAGGGAGAAAAGATATGATCGAGGAGCGTCATCCTTTTCTATGGAAGCAACACGCTTCGGAAAATTCTCACCTCTCCTACTGTCCTTCTTACATGTGTTATAGAACAGAAAAGAGGTCATCATGGGCAAACGACCCGGCGTGAAATATGCAGCTGTTCAGCGATAAAGGCTTATATTGGTAAGCTTGTTCCATTTTGATAAAACAAGTGAGCCTGGCCGAAGTGGACAAGAGCCATCGTATCTGAGAAACGACAGTCAGATCAAACTACATGTGAGAGCAAAAGACAAACTCATTGTTCAAGGGAGATTGTTCCTATTACTCTGAACAGCTTTTCTCCTCTTCTGTCACTGTAATACTAGTAGCGGTCCATTACTGCCATTCCACCTGCTCGACGGCAGCAATGAGCGCCTGCATAGCGGGCGAAAGCCACTTTTCTTTGTGCCAGATCATCTGGACAAAAAGCTGTGCATCCTGCAATTCCCAGGGCAGCACAGCTATCTTGCCCTGGTCCACTTCCGCCCGCACGGCCATCTGCGGCAGAACGGATATTCCCATCCCCACCATTACACATTGTTTTACCGCTTCCGCATTGGTGACCTCTATCACTACAGCTGGCTGCACCCCTGCCCTGGCTAGGGAATGCTCAAACAGTGAACGATAGCTGCACCGCCCCTCTGTCAGCAAAATGGTTTCGTTCTCCATTTCAACAGGCTTTATCTGCTCTATCCCGACCAGTGGATGCCAGGGGGCAGCAATCACACACAATGGTTCGGGGAACAGAGGTTGTACAACCAGTTTGGCCGAATGCACCGACTGCTCCAGAATAATAGCGATATCCAGCGTGCCCTCATTGACCTGGCGCGAGATCTCTGCAGCTGCAGCGGGCCGAAATTGCAGATTCACATGTGGATAACGATTGTGCAGGTGATAGAACAACCTCGGCACCAGGTAGGTGCAGAGCGGCTCATGTGCACTCACCACCAGCGTCCCTCTCGGATCTTCCTGCGTCGAAGCCACTTCATACATTTCTTCGCTAAGATCCAGGATCTGCTCCGCATAACGCAAAAGACGTTCTCCCACCTCCGTCAAGGCTACCCGCCTGCCCAGCCGATCAAAGAGACGCACTCCCAGTTCCTCTTCCAGCGCCTGTATCTGCGCCGTAACGTTGGACTGTACATAATTCAGGGCCGTGGCTGTGCGCGTAAAATTGAGGGTTCTGGCAAGTTGGCGAAATGTGGCGAGCTGGCGTAATTCCATAGCTACCTACTTCTATCATTTTCATTGATGGTATTGATCACTATCAATCGTTGGACTTTATCATATCACCCCTGTACAATCACCTTGTAGGACGTCGAAGAGTCGATGTGGCAGGTGGTCACATCGGTGTTCAGATCAGGGAGATCGATCAGCCTGGAGACGGAAGGCAAAAGCACTGGTATTTTTTGGGGGCAGGGCTGGCCTTGTGGACAACTTTTCAACTGGGAGTCGCTACGTTTTTCCCCGCCAAATTACGCTAAGGACATTGAGACATGCAACAATCTAAACAGACACGAAAGCCAATTAAACGATCATATTCTCAGCGCATCAGAGAAGTATTGCTCTCGCTCTTTTTACTCAGAATTTTGACATGATGCTCCAAAAGAGCGGATGGTGTCTAGAATTCAGGAACCCCTTTTCAGGAAACTGAAACAACAGAAACGAGGAATGTATCATGGATGACTATATTGATAGTAGCGTACAAGTTGGTGAGATATCCATTGCGGTTCGTGATTTTGGAGGAAGTGGTCCGCCAGTTGTCCTGCTTCATGGCGGAGGACGCAATCTCTGTGACTGGTACCGCACGGTCCCATTTCTGCACCCCTATCATCGAGTGGTTGCTCTGGATTTGCGTAGCCATGGATATTCAACCCCCTACGAAGGGCGGCGACAGTTCGAAGATGATGTGAACGACCTTGAAGCTGTTATTGCTCACGTTGGCCTGGATAACCCATTTGTCATTGGTCACTCATTGGGCGGCCTCGTCGCGACCCTCTATGGAGCCCGATACCCTGATTGCCGAGGGGTGGTCAATCTGGATGGGATTGGGGTCTCGCTCCCAAGCACTTTTCCTGGTCCGGATCCCGAAGGGGCCCGACAAAAACTTCGTGCTCTCATCGAGGCGATGGCAGATCCTGCGAGACCAGCGGAGGATCTTCCTCCAACCTATCTTCATCAGGCAGATGTTGAGGCAAAAGTGGCAACAGTCAGAGCACAAGAAGGACATGACGTGTCCTTTGCTGTCTCTTTTACGGAACGCTCTTTCTTCAGATATCCAGACGGTCGTTACCAGGACAATCCCTCGGCCATCGCTCTGGCCGCACTTTCTGATGCCATCGTGGATTTTGATATTTTCGCGGTGACGCATCAGGTTCGTTGCCCTTTGCTTTTTATTGGCGCGGGAGAACAGAGTGGCGAGGCTCCTGGCGGCGATGAGATGGCCGAGAGTATGTATCTTTGGAGAAAAGGAGTTCAAATGGAGTTTGAATCCCTCTCCCAAAATTACCCCAATATCCATTGGGCTAGCGTTCCAGGGGATCACATGTTTATTTTGCATGAATCAGTGCCACATAGAGAACCCATTTTGCACTTTACAGGGGGAAAATGATAGAACTTTCATCGCCTCTCTCCTTGCTACGCCATAAAGACCTTCTTGGTCAATAAAGCGAAGGGTTGGTCGGAGTTTGAGGTGAGGAGTGGTTCTGTCTCCTTCGGCCCGGATCGCGTGGCGGATGAATGCTTGAAGCGTCGCGGTGAATCTTACGTCCATCGCTACCTTTCATCATTGGTGTTTCAACAAACCGAACGGTTTTGAAACACCAATGATTGGGTTCTCGTTCACCCTGGTCCAATGATCAGCTTCTGGCGTGCTGTCTCGACCACTTCTTTCGGGAGCTGACCATGGGAATCAAGCGTTTCCAGGAAAAGGGCATCAAACAAAGTTGGAAGAAAAACTGCGTCGTCTCGAACGAGAGAAAAAGGCGATTGTTACGACAATGCGATGGCAGTATCTTTCTTTGCCACGCTCAAAGCCGAATGCGTCGATCGTCAGTCTTACCCAACTCGACTTGAGGCTCGGCAAGATATTTTTCTCTTCATTGAACAATTTTATAATAGAAAACGGCTTCATTATAGATTTTAAATTTCTCTGCTCAGGTTTACAGGCATGGCAAAAAACAGCATGAACTAATCATTTCTGTTTGTGCATCCCTTTATCTGGAAGCTGAAATAGATCATCAATAATCATCTGTTGGCCTGTTTGTATGGATTCATTGGCAGCAATACCGACAAGAATAGAAGCAGCGCCATCAATATGTGAAGCCGCCCGTTGTAGGGGATCCTCAATAGTATGAGGCGAGAATAAGTGGCTTAATAAAACCGTGTCCGCACCCCCATGTTCTCCTTCACCTTCAGTCACAGCACTATCATAGGGTGTACCAAAGGTTGGATAGACGCGAATCCGCACGGCCTTAGATGAAGGCGTCGGCTTCTGAACGGCAGCAGGCGTTTCTCCATGAGAAAAAAGATCGGGAATAGTATCGGCAACATCCATTTCAAGACGCCCTTTAGTGCCTGTAATCGCGACATGCAATCCTTCCCAGGGGGAATAAGCAACGAGAGAATATGATAACAACACACGATTGCGATAGCGCACCATAACACACATGGTATCTTCAATGGTAATTGGTTCCCCAAAGACATTCCGATCACGCAAATATCCTGTCTCTTCCTCTGCTGCCAGGTACAAACCACGATTTTCTTCTTTGGCATGCAGCGACAAGGCAAATGGATCATGAGTCGCTTCTGGAACATCGGTATAGCGGTCGTAAGAATACCGTTCACCACGTTCTTCCGCATTCTTCTTGCCATAAAATTGGAGTGCACCCATAGCAAAAACTGCTTGCGGATACGAATCAATCCACCAATTGACCAGGTCAAAATGATGGGTCGCCTTATGTACTAAGAGCCCTCCGCTATACTGCTTTTCTCGATGCCAGCGACGAAAATAATCAGCCCCATGACGAACATCAAGCATCCACGAGAAATCAACGGCCAATGGCTTGCCTACCA
This sequence comes from Dictyobacter alpinus, assembly GCF_003967575.1. Taxonomy (NCBI): domain Bacteria; kingdom Bacillati; phylum Chloroflexota; class Ktedonobacteria; order Ktedonobacterales; family Dictyobacteraceae; genus Dictyobacter; species Dictyobacter alpinus. The sequence continues at coordinate 4,352,655 of NZ_BIFT01000001.1, read as the reverse complement.
CGCCTTGCAAGAGCAATTCACGAAAGCGCGTGTGGATAGGCTCGTAACGTGCATTGAATGTGACCCGCAACGATTTGCCGGTACGGTCAATAGTGTGCATAATAGCACTTAGTTTTTCCACATCTGTTGTCATGGGCTTTTCTGTAATCACGTCATAGCCTTGTTCCATCGCCCGTGTAATATAGATATGGTGAGTCGCGTCCACAGTCGTCACAATCACAACATCAGGATGTGTTTCTCTCAACATCACATCAAATTGTTCAGCATGATAGGTTGGGACAGCGGACAATCCAGCACGCTTCTGGATGCGTTGATTATACCAATTCATTCGTATCTGACTCAGATCGCACAAAGCGACAAGCTTAGATGAATCATGATACGTCGTTGTGAGAGCATCAATAAACATTCCCGCGCGTGAACCTGTACCAACAAGAGCATACCGCTTCTTAGACATAGAATACATCTCACCTTCACTATGAAGCTGTTTACATTTCCCATCTACTATAGCGACTCACCAGGGGCACATCTATGTACAATTCAAATAATTGAAAAGGATCAGGAAAACGGATGACGAGTTCTTGGATACCAACTGCTTCATACGCAGTAATTCGTCGGCGGATCGTATCAAGGCTCCCAATAAGGACAGAGTGCATCATCGTTCCAAGCACTTCTTTCATTTTTTCAGGAACTCTTGCCAAAGCTTCTTCATCGGTATCGGCAACCATACAAATCGTTCCCGCCGTGCGATAAATATTCTGGTAGTTCCGTCCAACATTTTCGCAGTGGTGTTGAAGTATCGCAAGCTTGTGTCCAATAGTCTCCACATCCTCACCAATATTACAGGCGTCACCATACTTGGCAACAAGTTTGAGCGTGACCTTCTCACCATTGCCACCAATCAGTAACGGAATGTGAGGTTTCTGGACCCCTTTGGGCTGATTGATTGCACCATGCACCTGATAATAGTTGCCCTCAAAGATGGCTTCTTCCTGCGTCCACATTGCCTGAAGCACGTGAACTGCTTCGCTGAGTTGACTCAAGCGCTCAGGTGTTTCAAGCCATTCATATCCATATGCATAATGCTCTTGCTGACCGGAACCTGCTCCGATTCCAACCGTCAGTCGTCCATGACTGAGCACATCAACGGTGCTCGCCATCTTCGCAAGCAATGCTGGATTGCGATACCCATTACAGCTGACCATTTGACCAATGCGTACTCGTTTGGTATCACGTGCCAGCGCCGCCGTACTGGTCCAAGACTCAAAGATGAGGGCTTGCGAAGACTGAGGTGCTGTATGCACATGATCGACAAGCCAGACAGATTCATATCCGACTTCATCAGCGGTCTGAGCTGTATGCGTCATCGCTTCATAGGCTTCAACAGGACTTTGAATACTTGAGAGGTCCATCAACCAACCCTGGGGAAGAAAGAGACTATACTTCATACGCTTAAAACACCTACCCTTCCTTTTAACAGTATTACGTTATATTGAGTACAAAGTGCTCATTGAAATGGAGGGTCTTCACTCTTTCTGCGACGTATTTCACCGCTTACCAGGTTCTCACTCTGCCTTCAACGAGTTTATCCATCTCATTACAATCAGGTGGCACACAGCACTCGTATTCGAAGTAAATCGAACTTCGCTCGTCCATACATACTCAACGAGATCCTCCTTGTTTCGTCTTTCACATCATCTCTTGTCTGCTCACTCCGTTCTTTGCGTTCTTCATCTTTTGAATCGTCAACCAGTCGGTTGACATGTTTCTGCGAGAGATGTATACTAGCTATGTCAACCAATTGGTTAGCACTTCTAGTTGGATACAAGAAGAAGACGAACGATGCATCCATGCGTCACTTCATGGGATCAAACGGCATTGAACGTTCCTTACAGATGCAGCAGACAAAAGAGTATGTGTATCCCAATGATCAGCCTGCTTCTCTTCATTGGTACCACGACCATCGCATGGCTTCTCTTTTTGTTGCGGCGTGAGAGTCCCAAAGAGCCAAAACGAAAAAAGACGAGTGGAAGTGTGCAAAGAAGACACGCACGCTCTCCTTTTGTCAAGGAGACACAGTATGACTGAGACCCCTTTTCCCCGTGCTTCCTCATGGAGTATAATTACGTCGCGCAGGAGTTGGCAAGCTCATGTGCTCGCGCTCTCGTTACGCGTGTATCGCGTGTGGACACGCTTTCAGTCTCAGGACCTCTCGGTTCAACGCGCATCCCAGGATGCCTTTGGTGCCCATCTGCCACTGGCTCCCAACGTCCAATTCATTCCTCTGGCTGTTGGTGACTGTCCAGCTGAATGGGTGATCCCACCAAATGCCCTGCTTGATCGAGCCATCCTCTACCTGCATGGGGGTGCCTACATTGGAGGGTCGCTGACATTACACCGAGGATTAGTCAGTCGCATTGCAGCATCCTCCAGAGTACAGGTGCTGAATCTTTCCTACCGTCTTGCGCCCGAACATCCCTATCCAGCTGCTCTAGAAGATGCGACGAGTGCCTATCAATGGTTGTTGACGCACGGCGTTGACGCTCACCACCTTCTGATTGCAGGTGATTCGGCGGGTGGAGGGTTAGCCGCAGCCTTGCTCGTGACGCTACGGGATTCCCACCTTCCCCAACCCGCAGGAGCGGCATTCCTCTCACCCTGGACAGACCTTTCGGATACAGAGAGGTCGTGGGAGAGGCGGGAGGCCTCTGATCTTTTGCTGACCCCTTCCAGCTTACACAGAGGTGCGCTGCACTACCTGGGAACACACTCGCCACACATGCCGCTTGCCTCGCCAGTGTATGCCGATCTGCATGGGTTGCCTCCCTTGTTTATTCAGGTGGGCGGCAACGAATTGTTACTCGATGATATTCACGCGTTTGCGCGACACGCTGAGGAGGCTGGTGTCACCGTGCAGGTGGAAGAGTGGCCAGGGATGTTTCATGTGTGGCAGATGATGGCGGCCACGCTTCCAGAGGCACAAAGAGCACTTGAGCACCTGGGGCATTTTATTGACGCCGTCCTGGAGGAGAAGGAATGAGTTCTGTGCCTCTTCCCAATCACTGGACACCAACACAAGAAAAGAGAAAACGATCATGAACGTCGAGAAAAGTGCATCCTTTGCCCTTCCTGCAAGCGCTATCTTTCGAGTCATAACGAATTTCCAGACAAAATCTTCCTGGCAAACCGATGTGCTTGAGGCATATCTGGTCTCGCCCGGCTTGCTCCAACAGGGAGCAAGTGTTTTTCAAGCTCGCACGTATGGAGGACGCCGCAATGAAACGACCCTTATCATCAGCGAGTATGTGCAGGATCGCCAGTTGACATTGGAGACTCCGATCAATGAACGACCAAGGGCCCGTGAGTCCTATCACATCAAACCACTCTCTGAGCAAGAATGTCGTCTCTCCTTCCAACTCGAACTGGATGGTATTCCGCCCGTTCTCACATTTCTCGTTCGCCAGGTCATCGCCACCACGATGGTTTCGTCTTTGGAGCGTCTTCAGGCGTTACTCGCGAAGCAAGGGCAGAAGTAAGAAGGATTGCACCATGTTTCCCTGGCATATCATCGCTCTCTTGTTTCATCAACTTGGGACACCAGGATTGTTTTTCGCCATTGGCCTTGACTGGCTCAGCACAACGCAACTCCGACGTGTCCAGACCATCGAACTGGCGCGACTCTGGGCGACCGTCATGCAGCCCCTGGCACTGATCTACGCAGTCGCGAGATCCTTTTGCTCACGACGGGCATTTTCCTGATTCAAACAGCGTGGGGATGGTCTCATGCATGGATTGACCTTTCCTTAGGGGCAACGCTCGCCCTCGCAGTCATAGACACAGCAATAGGAGGGCCTCGTCTCCAGGCGATTCGTCGGCATCTTGCATCCCTCCCTGGAGGACCACTTCCTGCATCATTGAAGCACCGGACTCGTGATCCAATATTGCTAATCTGTGTTCGAACACTCACCCTGCTGTCGGTTGGAATCGTGGTGCTTATGGTCGTGAAACCAGCAAGCTGGTGGAGTTGCATCGGTGTGCTGCTGGGAGCCGTCCTCATTGGACTGATCGCTGCAGTTCCTGCATTTACCATGCAGAGACGAGATGCTGCATGAGAGAAGAGGCGCGAAAAAAATGAAGCGGTTTCTAAAAAGTTGTTTGTGACAAAAGGATCCTTTTCATGGAAAATCATTTGTATTCGTACTCACCAATCATCAGACGACCACGTCTTCACCTTCCCCACAATGCTCGTGTCGCATTCTGGGTAGGAGTGGCCGTTGAACACATGCCATTGGATCAGCCTGGGATGAGCCTCAATCCATCCACAGCCATGTTCAAACCAGACCCCTTAAACACGGGCTGGCGGGACTACGGCCCACGTGTGGGCATCTGGCGCTTGATGGATCTCTTTGACCGCTCTGGCATCCGAGCGAGTTGCCTGCTGAATTCTGATGCGTGTACGTATTACCCGGAAATCGTAGAAGAAGGGAAGAAACGAAACTGGGCCTGGATCGCACATGGAAAGAATAACAGTGTGCGTCTTGGGACGATGACACGCGAAGACGAGCGAGTATACCTGACAGAGATGACGCAGGTGATTACAGAGGCAACGGGACAGCAACCGAAGGGGTGGCTTGGGCCAGCACTCACCGAAAGCTTCAATACCCCCAGTCTTCTGCAAGAACTGGGATATAGCTATCTCCTTGACTGGGGGTGCGATGACCAGCCGTTTTCCCTCAACGTTCTACAGGGTCGTCTGCTCTCGGTGCCATACTCTCTCGAAATCAACGATTCTGCCATCTATGTAAGCAAGACCCTCCCAGGGAAGGAGTACGCACAAATGCTCATCGACCAGTTCAAGGTACTCTATGCTGAAGGAGCAGACACTGCCCGTGTGATGGGATTGGGTCTGCATCCTTTCATCAGTGGTCAGCCTTTCCGTATTCGGTATCTGCAAGAGGTTCTTGCCTATATCTCTCAGCAGAAGGATGTCTGGCTGACCACAAGCGACGAGATCGCTACATGGTATTTGAACGTTGAAGCTGAGGCGTGAAGGAAAACGTTCCCCTTTTGAAAGAGAGTATACTTTTATGACTCAAACAGACCTGCGTTTTCGCATATTTCGCTTGACGCTTTTAGATACCTGTGGATAGGGGCCGCTTGCAAGAGATCATAACGAGATTTCGGCCTTGACCACAGGATGAAGGCTAGTATCGCTGTATGTTTGCTGCTTCTTTCCAGATACTAGCCTTCGCAAGTATGTTTTATATCCATCAATCGTTTAAACACAAGCAAGGATTGAAATCATGATACACACAGATGAGATGATATCCATTAGTTTGTCTATGCCACATTTCAACCTTTCGTTGAGCAACGTGATGAAACCGTTGGAGCTATATGGAACCAATCGCACTTGCTCATGGCCTTAATCTCCATAGACCGAAGTTGTCATTCTGAGAAAATGGGCACGCGAAGGCAATTCTTGCAAGATACGCGGGTGAACGGTTTCAGGCAACGGCATCTGCTGCTGTCGCCAGTTTTGAGCCAGTTCTGGTCCTAAGTAGGCTAACCAATACACATCTGATGGTGCCAGAAGTTGTGCACTATCTCCACTCTGTATTAATGGCAAGAATTGCGTCTCTAAGAGCGTTAGTTCAAACATATGCTCAAATGGGCTAAAATAACCAAAAACTGCCTTACCTTGTTCGCATAATTGGAGCCAACGCTTGACAAAGGCTTCGCTATACTCAGGCCAGTCCTCATAGTACATCGCCGAATCGACTACCCAGATTGTTATTACTGGGTATGGACCAACCTTAGGGTCAAACCAAATTGTTTCTCGCTGATCGGGTCCCTCCGCCTCAATAATGCCACTCTCTAAACGTACAAGCGCAGCAAGTGACAATTCAGGAGTTGCTTCTGTCCTCACAGGATATCCCTCCCCAGCAAAACGTGGAAAACCATCCTCATCAGGAAGCCGCACATCATAGGAATCCAGCAAGAGCTCCATAGCATTCAATGTGGCCGTAATCAACGCATCCCTTGTCTGATTCGACTCAAAAAAGAGGCAACTGCCAACATAATCGCTCATAAGGTCGCTCCTTTCTCTTTTAGTAATGCATGCTTTACGCATCACACCACAAAGAAACAGAGCAGTACACGGGATGAGAAAGGCTCTCTTCAATCTCATCCCAAGCTTTTATTACTGATCATCCCTGCTTTGTTTACAGGGCGTGATCATCCAATCATTTTTCCCCAAAGACGCCTTCACTGGTACGAATAAATTGTGCTCCAGAAGGTTGTTCATGTGTGAGAAATGGTTGAGGACTGGACCATGATGTAGGCCAACGGATGTGCTCCTGCTGCCACCTTTTGGCCAGTTCTGGTCCAACATAGACTAGCCAATTCTCATCACTGTCCTCAAGAAGTTGAGACAAATCATCAGCCTGCAGATGAGGAAAAATGTGCTCGTCAAGGAAATCCCGTTCAGTCCTCAATTCAAAACGGCTAAAATACCCATAGATCGCATGGCCTTGTTCGCATAATCTAAGCCAACGTTCCGCTAATTGATCAATCGATGTATACGGTGATTGATTCCGTAAAGCTGGCTCAGCTATAGAAATGTTCATGACAGGATACGGTCCGGTCACTGGCTTAAACCACGGCTCATCCTCTACCCAGAGATTCGAAAGACTATACGGACCAGCCGCAGGCTCCAACCAATATGTCTCTGGGCGTGTCTCATCAAGGACATTGATTCCACCGCCGCGATGACCTAACTCCACGAGTGCCTGCTCAATTGGTAAACTGGTCGCAATAGGAACGGCATATCCTTCACGAGGCAGCAACACTTCAATATCAACAGGAGTCAGTTCCATGGCTTGGAGTATTGCTTGTACAAGGCCGGCATACGTCTGGGTTGATGGAAAGAGGAGATATCCTCCAAGGTAATTCACGTGTTACTCCTTTTTCGCTTATCAGATTTCTATTCCGCATATTTTACGGCAGCAGACTTCCCCAATCACCAGCAGGCGGATCATAAGGAATTGATGAGGCTGGCGGTATCAACTTAAAGTGGATATCTTTAAATTTATTTTCCAGGTATTGTAGATCTTTTAATGACTTCGCATCAGTTGGCGTAGCCACCACTACATCAAATACAATAGCAGGGTGTACATTTTTTATATCCTGTATGTTTTGTATTTGTTGCGCACCTGGAAGTGGATACCCTGGTTTGCCCTGCTGTGGAAGTTGAATGACGACTTCAGTGGCACCTTGATTAATATAATTTTGAACTTGCTTTAACGCTGAACGCCAGTTAGACTTTACTGAACCATTTTTTATCTCAATCCACTTTAATGGATTTCCACTGCCATCCTTTTCTTGAATATCAACTTCTCCACCGGCAATTGGAACTCCGAAATGTACTAGTTGATGATTAGCATCAGCTAGTTTGACTGATGCCCATTCCCCCCAGAAGCCGACTAAATATTTATAACTTCCTTCTATTTGTGCATTTGTGAATGTAAAAGGATCAGTCACAGAGGTAATGGGGTTCCAAAAATCCTTGTTAAACCGATCTAACATTCTTTGCGTATCTACCGCGTAACGCCGAGCAAGAGAGTTTGGATCTGTACTCGTGAGTTCATTATATATTTGCTGCCCCTGACCCTTCATCTTCATATAACTAAGATAGTTTTGTACCTGTGCTGATGTCAACCCTGGATGAGTTGCCTGATACAGCTCAGCAATGCCAATGAATTTTAACTGTTGCGCAGTCGTCAATTCATTCATCATCTTAGCAGTGTTCGGATCATTGAAAACAGTAAAGGTTCCTATGCCACCTTTAATGATAGCGGCAATCGCATCGGGGTCCAGGTAGCCTGCTTTAATGAGCTCATCAATTTCGAGTGTTGTATAACCCAGGCGCGATACAACATCATTATGTAAGCGTTGTTGTTCCGGTGTAAGCAAATTCAATGGGCTCGGTCCTGGTCCCACTCCGGGGGGAGGCACTGGTGTTGGCAAGGTATTTTTTTGTTGGGTCTGGTATCCAATCAGCTCATCGTAGAGCATACTCCCAAGCACAACAAGCACCAACACAATGACCAGCACAACGAGCACAATTACGAGCACAATAAAAATGATGAATTGAGTGCCTTCTGTCGGGTCTCCATCTTCTTGCTCTGCTTGCTCACCAGTCACCGCAACCCACTCTATGGCCTGCTCTACCCCTTGCACTACCGGGTCGTCCAACACCGAAGGTGGAGGGCTCATCGTCGCAGTATCCAGGGTTAATACGCTCAACGCTGCCATAGGCGCAGAGAGGCTGTACACGCTACCAGGTGCCTGACTGAGATACGCATTCACGTGGCCTTCTAGCGTGGCGTGGTACATATGCTGCGTCTGCGCATGTTCTATCAGCACAGTAAAATACTTATGGTAATCTTGATGCGTTTTTAAGAGGGACTCCGCACCCGGTCCATCATAGGAGGAAGCGGTTCCACTTCCTTGAAAGAGCTCTTTCATATGGGCATCGATGGCCTGTGCGGTATCTTGATGCAGAGAGGCTGCCTGCGCCCATTGCTGGGCCAGCAGCGAAAGGGTCGTGTCCAGAGGTTTGGCTGGTCCCGTCAGACGTTGTAACAACAGCTGATGCGGATCACCCCTCATAAGGTTTACAATGCCAGACAAAAATGCTTCTACTGAAAGTCCGAGCCTGGCCGAAAAGGAGAAGACATCAACACCATTTCCATCAAGCTCGTTCACGATGGTTTCTAGCATACTGGCATCCACACCCACAGAGGTCGCCAGACTTTCCACCGTATGCCCAATCGTATTCGCAATATCACTGAATAGAGACATCATGCCTCCCTATACAAATTGACTCATTTCAATTTATCAAATAGGACTACGTTGCTGCTTCTTTAGCCAGAATAGTCAAAAAGATTTTTCACCGTATGATCACCCTTTTCATAGGCATCAGCAGCTTTTTCCATGTTCAATGCGAGTTGATGATAGTGTTCATAGTGTGCATGAACAGCCGTGTGCCAGGAACTATTGGCAGAGGAATGACTGGCAGCTAAATTGTGAGGAAGCATCCCAGCATTTGCCGAAATCTGTGTCCAGAGTTGCTGATGGTTCGCTTGACTTTCTTCAAGCAGTGTACGAATAAGCCGTGCCTTTTCGCGTAGCATCGCGGGAGAAACAGTAAATTTATCCATATCCCTCCTTTACAAGCCAGGATAGAATGACATGTTTTGTAACATCTTTGAGCAAAAATAGCCACTGGGGTTTTAAATGCATAAAATTAGTACATCGAACTAAAATCAATATGCAGCCATATAATAGCATAAAAGACTTCGATAATCTACCAGGTATATTCAAGTAATGTTTTGTGAAATGAGAGTAACTGTCAGGAAAAGAAGAGACTCATGCGAGCACCCCTGGTGATACCATCCACCTCTTCTGCATATGCAAGATACTTATCTCCGTTGTAAAAACGTGAGATTCTGACGGTGACACATTTTTTGAGACGGATCACATCCCAACATGCATGTTCACAAACCTGACCCGCCACATTGAAGAAAAAGCTGAACTATGTATGTCAGAAGCCGGCTGATTTCGAGACAGAGAAAACGACTGTTTTCTACGATAATATAGCTTTGCTTTCCCACGGGATGCGCAACGAGCTGCGAGGTGAATGACCGAGAAGGAGACCGGATAGATTGGAGCGACACCCTTGCTCTGGGAAGAAAAAAGGGATAGAATTTCTCAAAGAAAATCCGAACAAGAATACTTAGGAGAACGAGGATGGATCAGTGGGAGACAAACGAACAGGATTCGGACAAAGCCTCAGGTGAATCTCTGGGACACGCCCCGAGCGAGTTGACATCCATCTGGTCCTGGCGACAAACAACGCGGCTGACCTTGCGTCGCTTACAGCCGACCGATGGATCAGCGATGTTTGCGGTGCATGGTGATCCAGCCACCTACCACTGCAGCCCGGCTCGTCCGCATCCAGACCTGGCGACCAGCGAAGAGATGTTGCGAGGATGCCTGTGCGACTGGGAAACTTTTGGCTTCGGGTACTGGGCCGTTACCCCCAAACAAGAGGAAAAGATCATCGGTTTTGGGGGAGTAGAACATCGAGTCTGGCGTGATCGAGACGTGCTCAATCTCTACTACCGGTTTACGCCCAGTGCCTGGGGGCAGGGATACGCAACCGAACTAGCGCAGACGGCTGTGAGCCTGGCCCGAACCTATCTTCCCCAGTGGCCTATCGTCGCTCGCACAAGAGCAAACAATCTCCCCTCTATCCGTACTGCTGAACGAGCGGGATTGATCCGGCGTCCGGATCTGGATACGGAACATGTAGTCTTCGCCCTGGGCTGGTAGCTTCCCACCTGCCCATTACAGCAAGAGACCTGCTCTCTTGCCTGGAGCGTGCTTATAGCAAGGGCAAGATGCTCAAAGACAGAGCGGGCCGAGATGATCAGCAAACGACTGGGAAACCCCAAACAGTCTGACTGCTCTTCCAGTTCGGGACGCAGTGGGTAAAGGTTGTCGAGAGAACGAGCTGAATTATATTGGTACTACATCCCTACGACATCTAACCATAGATCTCCCTCAGTCAAAGCTTGGAAATGCCTCAAAGTTAATGGGAGAAGTATACCTGTGATACGTTTTCGCTCATTGTTATGAAAAAGAAAGAGAGGTAAGAAGACCTTCAGGATCAACCTGACCATATTGTTCGCCAGGATGGAAGATGACGGCCTGATGTTCCTCAAAGAAAATTTGGTAACCAACTGGCATCGTTATATATGGAAATAAGCCTGGGAAAGACTCCACCAGATGACGCAGGTGAATGGTGGCTAATTCAGCGGGATCGTCATGGTTATGATCATGGTCACAACAGCCAATGAACCAACCACTCTCACGGGCAGTAGGTTCCCAGGCTCGATGGGCCATAATGGGACGAAGATGTGCGATCGTCTCAGGATTCACGCGTGCACAGGTGAGGGCAATATGCGCAGGAGAGGGATGGTCTCCCAGGCCAGTGATATGATTGCGCCGCATCACTTCGTGTTGGAGTTGCAGTAATGTCAGCGTATGAGCGACACCCATACCATACGATGGATCATCATGAGTGAAAGCATGCTTCTCTTCCTCAATCAATAACGTATCCGCGCCAGCGCCACTCAGCTGATACTCGTCATTCACAAAACGCAACATCGTCCAGCCATAGCGAAGCGTTTGTCCCGGCAAAATGCGCCTGGGTTGACTTCTCAGATAATCTTCAAGAAATCGAAGCAGATCAATAAGGAGCTTTTCTCGCGGATCGTGCTCAGGCCAGGAAATCTGGGTCGCGAGCTCGCGCTGTCCAAGCATGCGTAAGCCGTCTGTATAGACCCAACGCACGTGTTGTTCATCTTTACGAAAATGAAGTTGCATCATGTCTCCAATCTCACAAAGTCCGGTTCCCATACGCTACAAAACAAGCTCGTTAATGATTATGTACAGATAAATACGTATGTGCATACTCATAACAGCCACTAATAGTCATGGAACGTATTGTATCTTAACAATAATAATTGTATTATAATAGAGATATGCAATGAACGAAGAAATTTCCTCTCTTCGTTCTTTCCTACAACAAAGAAAAGAGTCTAGCGATGCTAGAAACCCTCAACTCCGTTCCATGGGACACGTTAGAGCATGCCTATGGGAAAGCCAGTAACGTCCCCGATTTAATTCGGGCTCTTGCCTCACCAGTGCAACACGTATGCGATGATACATTAGAGCAACTCTGGTTTAATGTCATCCATCAAGGAACTGTGTATAGTTCGACAGCGTTCGTCGTTCCTTTTTTCTGTGAATTAGTAAAAGCACCAGATGTACTCAATAGGGATCAATTACTCTATTACCTCGCCACCATTGCACGTGGAGCTTCTTATGCCGATGTTCATGTGAAAGAAGCAGCACGACGAGAAACACCAGAGATGCAAAAGCAAATCACGGAAGAGCTCGGATGGGTGCAAGCAGCCAGCAATGCCGTGAGCGATGGATATCCAACATATATATGGTTGTTACATGATCCTGATCCAACCATCAGGGAAAGCGCAGCCCATACACTCTCACGTTGCCAATCGCACGCAGAACAAGTCATACCAATCATGAAAGAACACCTCACGAGAGAAAAGGATTCCTCTGTACAGGCCAGCCTCATCTTGAGTCTGGGCATGCTTTCACGCAATGATGAGGAAGCGGTGCTCTTTTTTCACAACACACTCCAGGAAGAAACGGATCCCCTGCTACAGATTGCGACCGCGATCAGCAGTACTTTTTGTCTGCGAGAACAGACGAGTCAAGAGGCACTCAAAGTGCTCATCCAAAGTTATGAGCTCCCTTTGGCAGTGAAACAACGCTTCGGTAGACTTTCCTTCGCAAACGTTAATCTAGGCGCTTACGTAAGTAGTGCCCTGCGCCGTATCGGTCTATCTATCGCTCCTCTCGTCACGCCTATCCTTATCCATAATGTTCGACATAGTGATACGTGGAACGGTCAAACGCTTGTCAACAACCTTCTCTTCTTTGCCCTGGAGGGCAAGAAAATTACGCACACGATGACTGTAACTGACCTTTCTGATCTTCAGAAGGACGCGCTAACCGCCATCTATGAAACGGAGGATCTTTGGGAATGGGGAATGTCATTTACCGTTGGTAACTTTTTTGATCCCAGGTTCAACCCATCTCCTCCGTCAGTTTGGGGTCGAGAATATGTAGGAGCTTTTCTCGCCGGTCAAAAAGTATTCAACTATTAAATCTTCTCACATGCTAATGTAGCATTTTCATAGAGGTTCACACACAGGCTATTTTCTTGTTTTCATCTTATAGTTCGTATGTGAACCTCTATGAGAGGAAACAGCGTAAAGCTCTTCTCATTGTCTCAGCTATCAGCGTGATAACCTGGAGCGTTAGTTCTTTCTCCCCATTTCTCCTGTTCCCGGTCTGGGCGCATAAGTGTCTATATCGTCTCGTATTGTAATAGGAGAAATGATCGTGTATACTCACTTCTATACTCCTGTTTAACCATTTTCTACCCAATTTGGAGACGCATCAATGCTCATCGCACAGAAGCGCGTTCTGCCACAAAGCTCGTATGGCAAAGTCGCAGCCGTGGCCCAGGGGGCTACTCTGCCCTTTTTGCCTGCGTGCGCCTCCATTCTGTGCGGTCCATAACCTCCCTAAACGAACGGTAGACCGCAACTCTCACCAGCGTGTGCAGCAGTGCAACCGGTGCGGGTGTTTGCGTGTTATAGACACTGCTTTGCATCCTCCCTTCCCTCCTACCTGGATGAAGCACATCTTTCTCGGATGCATCCCAGCGGTTGCTCTTGCTGCTTTCTCATGAACATGGAAAGTTAGAGGAACCGATGAAACTTTCTCACGTCTTCCAGTCCCTCAAGGCCCGTCATTCACCAACGCGGGTCACATTGCAGCAGTATGGGACACTCTTCGCGACCTACCTGGGACCGCAGTGGCTCCGGGCCTGCGTTATGGCGCTCTTACTCATCGGCAGTATCGTGTTAGAACTGCTGGGACCGCAGATTATTCGAACATTTATTGATACGCTTCAAAGCGACAGTCGTATGCAGGCGCTCAGCATCATCGCTCTGCTCTACCTTGGTGTTGCCCTGAGCAGCAGGCTGGTCGCAGCTTTCGCCACCTACTTCTCTGAAGATGTCGGTTGGAACGCCACCAACCAGTTGCGCGCCGATCTGACACGACATTGTCTGAACCTGGATCGCTCCTTCCATGCCGCTCACACACCTGGTGAACTGCTGGAACGGGTCGATAGCAATGTGGAAACGTTGGTCACCTTTTTCTCGCAATTTGTTATTCGCATCCTGGGTAGCGGCATCTTGATGCTGGGTATACTGGTGTTGATAGCACGCGAGAATGTCTGGTTTGGCGCGATTCTGGGTGTGTATCTCATTCTGAGCAACATCATCTTTGTCTACGTGCAACGCCGGGCGACCTCTATCTACACATTACACTGGCAGGCGGAGGCCGAGCTGAGCGGCTTCTGGGGTGAGCTGTTTCATGGCCTGGAAGATGTCACGTCGAGTGGCGCGGCCCACTATATGATGCGCCGCTATTTCCACTTGCAACGCCGGGAGAATACGACTGAGATCAAGAGCATTGTCTTCTGGGCAGGCTTTGAATGCACTGGTTTGATTCTGGACGTGATCAGCATGCTGATTGTGCTGATCCTGAGCGCCTCCTTGTTTGTACAGGGTATGATCTCGCTCGGCACGCTCGTCCTGCTTCTGACCTATACCGCTCAATTGCTTGCTCATGCCTTTGATATCGCTGAGCAACTCGGGACGCTGCAACAAGCGAGCGCCAGCATCGAGCGTATCAACGAAATCTACCAGACGCAAAGCGGTGTCCAGGATGGTCCGGGCGTGACCTTTCCTACAGGCGCGTTGGCTCTCACCTTCCAGAATGTCTCCTTCTCCTACGAGGCCGCGCAAACTGTGCTGCATACCATTTCTTTCCAACTGGCAGCAGGCGAAGTGGTGGGACTGATCGGACGCACTGGCAGCGGCAAAACAACACTCATGCGTTTGCTCACGCGCTTTTACGATCCCACATCTGGATCTGTATGCCTGGGCGGGCAGGATCTTCGCCAGGCGCGCCTGGACGATCTGCGCGCACGCATTGGGCTGGTGACGCAAGAAGTGCAGCTCTTTCAGGGCACGTTGCGCGACAATGTGACCTTTTTTGCGGACACGATCCCTGACCAGCGCATCCTGGAGGCAATAGAGCAATTGGGAATGAGCACGTGGTACGAGCGCTTACCACAAGGTCTGGATACAGAACTGAGCAGTGATGGCGGCGGGCTGTCTGCGGGCGAGGCCCAACTGCTGGCGTGTATTCGGGTCTTTCTGCAACAACCACAATTGCTGCTTCTGGATGAGGCCACCTCGCGCCTGGATCCCGCGACCGAGAAGATCCTCACCCAGGCCACACGGCGCCTCATGGCCGGGCGCACGACGCTTGTCATCGCCCACCGCCTCAGTACAGTCGAGAGCGTGGATCACATCATGGTGCTCGAAGATGGGCGCGTCCTGGAGTGCAACACGCGGGCAGCGCTTGCCTGCGACCCGACATCTCACTACAACCACTTGTTAAGAATGATGAACGCGGAGGACATGTTGGCATGAAAACGCACGCTTTTGTTTGGCGACTTCTCTGCTTCACGCGCAAAAATTACCTCTGGACGGTGTTGCTCCAACTGCCGCGCCGACTCCTGCCACTGGCACCAGCACTGCTGGTACAACAGATTATTGATCACCTGACGCAGCATAGGCAGCTCGACGTCACTATCTGGGGCTTGCTTGGCTTGATGCTGGGCTATCTGCTGGCACGGGTGACCGTGCTGATGGCGGTCCAGCTCACCGAGCGCCTCCCCATGTTCAAAACGGAGACGCTTTTGCGTACGAATCTGCTGGAACATCTGCTGAGCCAGCCGGGAGCCGCCGCCTTGCCTCGTGATAGCGGCGATATGATCAACCGTTTTCAGAAGGATTGTAGAAGCCCTGGCATTTTTCTGATAATGTGCGCCTTTGTCTTTGGCATGAGCATTGAGACGCTGGTTGCGCTGTTCATTATGGCGCGTATCAATATACAGATCACAGTTATCACCGTTCTCCCATTGCTGCTCGGAAATATCATCGTCAATACGCTGGGCAAACGCGTTGAAGACTACCGACGCAAGAGCAGCGAGGCGTTCAGCGCAGTCAGCAGCTACCTCGTCGAAATGTTTGGCGTGGTCCAGGCCATTCAGGTGGCCAGTGCGGCTCCCAATATCATCAGGCGCTTTCATACCCTGAATGAGCAGCGCCGCGTGGCCTCGTTACGCGAGAATCTTTTTAGCAATGTGGTCCTCGGCGTGTTCGGCACAGGCATTGCAGGCATCAGTACGGGCCTGATCCTGCTGCTGGCTGGCAGTTCCTTGCGAACCGGCCATTTTACCATCGGCGATCTCACCTTGTTTATGGCTTATATGGGGGACACGATTAGCCGCTTCAGTGATGAGGTGATTGGACAGATGACCAGATACCGCCAGCTTGCAGTGGCACAGGAGCGTTTAACCGAACTCATGCCCGGAGCCACGCCGGCCACGCTTGTTACTCCTGGATCATGCTACCAGCAGGCGGCAACGTTCGATACACCAATGAGGATGCCCCAGATCGTAGAGCGTTTAGAACAACTGGAGGTCCACAATCTAAGCTATGCCTATCCGGGTACTGAGCGGGGAATCAGGAACATTGATCTACGTTTGGAGCGTGGTCAGTTTATGGTGATTACCGGGCGCATCGGTTCCGGCAAAACGACGCTGTTGCGGGTACTGCTCGGCTTGTTAGCGATGCAGGAGGGTGAAATCTGCTGGAATGGTGCTATGGTGGACGATCCAACGGTGTTCTTTCTACCACCACACAGCGCCTATACTAGGCAAACGCCTACCTTGCTCAGCACGACGTTGCGCGAGAACATCACCCTCGGCCTGCCGCTCAACGAGAGCCAGGTCCAGCAGGCAATCCATACGGCGGTGATGGAACGGGACGTGGAGACGCTGGTCGATGGCCTGGAGACGGTGATCGGTCCCAAGGGCATCAAGCTCTCTGGTGGGCAAGTTCAACGCACGGCCGCGGCTCGCATGTTTGCGCGTCCATCTGAGTTGTTGGTGTTTGACGATCTGTCCAGCGCCCTCGATGTCGAAACAGAACGGCAGCTCTGGCAACGTATCTGCGCGGACGAGCAGCGCACCTGCCTGGTAGTTTCCCACCGCGAAGCAGCGCTACGCCGCGCAGATCATATTCTCGTCCTGAAGGATGGGTATGTAGAGGCTGAGGGCACGCTGGCTGAATTGCTGGCAACATGCGAGGAGATGCAGCGTTTATGGGTGGGTGAAATCTAGCGCAAGGAGGCAAAAAGGTTGGTGGGATGCGTAGACCACGCATCCCACCAAGGTTCCAATTCCCGTTGCAAAAATATGACGAGGTGACGCAGTATCTTCTTCGGTTATACAAGGAGGCTGCCTTTGGACGGCAGCCCCTTTCGCTTAACAAAAGGATTCTCCATCAAGCTGCTATCGTTCAACTTGTGGGTACACCATGGCGATTCCATGCAGGTAGGTAAGTGCAATCCCCTCGGAACCGTGACCTTCACCGGCATAGATTTCGCTGCTCACCGTCAAACCAGGATAGTTGCCCTGCTCTAAGAAGGTAACAAATCGCCGAAAGTTCGGAATGTCATCCTCCTCCAACTCGCCTACGGAAAGGTAAAGCTGAATCGGATTGCTGCCATTGTGGGCAGCCAACTGCGTATCGTGATGAATCCAATAATCGTAGGTGGATTTCAGAATCGCGCTGCCGGAGATATAGCGCTGAAAGGCATCCGGCTGACGGAACAACGTATAGAGCACAAAGAAGCCACCCGACGAATAGCCTTGCAGGCAGCGATCCGAGGGAATGGTGCGATAGTTTGCATTAATAAAAGGGATCATCTCCTGCGTAAGGGCATCTAAAAAGAGGTGCGACACACTCTCGCTAGAGGCGCCGGGCACTCCGGGAATATCGAAATCAAGGTCTCGTAACGCAGCGAATTCATCAGAGGTTTCCATGTCATAGCCAATGCCGACAATGATAAGCTCAGGTACTTTCCTGAACCAATTGCTAAAGCGCGTCAACCCAGCCGCCACACCAAAGTTATAATCACCGTCTAACACATAAATCACGGGATACGCCTGTGTAGATGTCTTGTAGCTGTCCGGAAGAGCGACGGACAAGTGATATTCCCGACCACGGATAGTAGAGAAGAGCGTTCGCTCCTCTGTGCCAAACAAGGCTGCCCGTGGATACTGTTCACTCATATATGCCTCCTTAGGTTTATCATGCCACCGAGATTCTGTTGGTCCTGGCTCCTTTGATATGCCCGCAGGAGCTATGCCAGAGTTCTCAGCAAAAACTGTTGGCAAAAGATAGCCTCAGTTGCTCTGAGGTCACGAGAGACGACCCATTTCGGCTGGCTCCGCCACGCCGTGTTTCTCTGCATCCCATTCAGGATGATCGTCATCCCAGGAACGCATAGCCTCATACACTTGGCGACCATAGATACTGCCAGAGCATACATGGATGTTTCCTTCTCCTAATCTTACCCGTTCCCTTCGAAAAAAACTTCTCCGATCTTGCTCTTCTCTTCCTACAGTCAACACATTTTTTTGATCCCAGCTTCGACACTCCCCAGGAGTGATGTGGCACAGAGAACAATCCCCAAACGGAAGCGCTTGACCAAAAAGTACATGGTCTGTTCAGAGGTTCTCCACCGGCACTCAGTTGTTAAGCGAAGCGTCTCAAACGTACTACAAAACAGTTGAGGCGCTTTGCTTTTTGTGCTTTACTCCGATTTACGACAAATCTCACAAAAATCCCTTATTTCTTCCTCACGCTCTTTTACCAGGTCGCCGAGGTATGTGGGTCTCGCTCAATTACCTTCCCTTTGCAGTGTTTTCAGCGCGGGGGCAGTTTGTGATGGTCGCTCGTCGCCAGTTGGGATTGGCAAGCCAGTCTGAATACGTTCGACAAACGTGTCAAGGGAGTGCGCGAGGCTGATCGGTTCCTTAAATGGGAGTTGATGGGTGCCGTCCAACCACTGGAGAGACAACTCTGGGTGTAGATGCGCGAGTTGTTCTCCCCCGCCCGCCACAGTGCATTGTTTCGCTCAGCGCGCGCTCCCTTTTCCCCGGCTGTTTTCGCTGCAAGAACCAGCTCAACTGGACAGTCGAGCTTTTCATAGGCCGAAAGAAGCTGCTCGCGGCGTCTATTGAGCTCAATGGTGAGGGTTGCATACTCGTCAGGCGTGAGGCGATAGCCCATACCAACCAGGTACATGAGCAAAGGTCCAATGCGCATCGTTGGCGTATTGAGTCGGCGTCTGACATCATCAGGATCGCTGACAAGATTGACCGGTAACGCACCGTCAATGAGAAACAATCCTGCTACCCTTCCTGGATGGCTCGATGCATACCAGACAGCCAGATCTGCCCCCAGAGACCAGCCGACCAGAATCGGTCGATCGGAAGCAACCTTGTCCATCATGACCTCGGCATCCGTCAGGAAGCTCTCCAGGGAGGTGCTGTGCGAGGTGGTAGTTTTCCCATGGTTGCGGAAATCGAAGGTTACGAGCCGATATTGCCCTCTGAGCTCGCCAATGATGCGCTTCCAGGACACTTGTGTGGCTCCACCACCGTTGAAGAATAGGAGCGTTTGCCCCTGCCCGGTCTCGCTGACTGCGAGTTGCACATCTCCATTGGCGACCTTGTAGTGTTTTACCTCTGTTCTTGACATTCTATCTCTATCTTTCTATCTCTCAAATAAACCCTGAAACAGGGCTTGCAACCCAAAGTCAAACTCCTGGTCAGCATGCCACTGTACAAGCTCTGGCAAGAGCGTGTGAAGCCTGGGGTAGTGATCTGCTGGGAAGTGTTGCCAGACCGTCGGACCGTTTGGCCCTGGTTCCAGGCCCGCAACTGCTTGCGTGCCGGTGCCGAGCAGGGTATGTCCAACAATAAAACCGACGAGGCATTGAAGCGCATAGATGGACTGAATACCAGTAATCTGTGCCCGGTGGAGTGTTTCAAGAAGATGATCTAACATGGTAAGAGAGGCCGATGTGCGCAGAGGACTGGTAGCCACGAGCGGAAGCACACGCGGATGAGCGCGGAGGACGTCCCGAAAGGCATGAGCAAAGGCCCACAATTCCTCACGTGGCGTTGCATTGGGGGGCAGAGGCAACGGTGCCTGGCTGATGAGTAGTTCGATTACCCCATCAAATAGGGCTCGCTTACTCTCCACATGGTTGTAGAGCGACATCGCCTCGACACCAAGCGAAGCTCCAAGCTTGCGCATACTAAAGCCTTCTAGACCCTCTTGATCGATCAAGTGCAGGGCCGCTTCCAACACCCGTTGCCGGGTGAGCGGCTCACCAGATTTTGCCATCCTTCTTCCTCTGTCCTATACTTACGTTGTAAGCTTAGGACAGAGGAAGAAGGATGTCAAGAGAGTTCTTTTCATAAAGAAAAGAGCTCGTTGCGCAATTCGTGGGCGGAACCAAATTATGAGTCAAACGACAATGATTCGTTTCGTAAGACTGATTTTCATGCAGCCGATGATAATAGTAAGTCTCCTTCCTGCGGCATCTACGTTAGTCTCGTGCTGCATACCAATCCAACACTCGTAAGGCACGGAGGGTGTTCCAACGGCTTGGCTGGCCTTCGCCTTCGTCCGTCTCGACCAGCATCTTGCCGGGGTAGCGGGTCTCGAGCGGCCACAGGCCCTCGCTGTCGCGCTTCGACACAACCAGATCGATCGCCTCGGCTACGCGCTCGTCGGGCGCGACTCCAGCGCGACGCAGGTATTCAAGCCCCCGCAGCACGTCGTAGTGCCACCAGGTCGGGAAGGCGAAGCGGGTCCACGCGGCGTCGCTCATACGATCTCGCTCGATCACCTCGCCGGTCGACCGTCGGTGGAAGAGGCGGCGCTCGAGGAGGTACTCCTGCCCACGAAGGCGGGCCGCGGTCAGCAGCGGGTTGCCCCCATTCGCCTGTTCGTATTCGAGCAGGGCCTCAAGCACACAGATCGTGGTATTGAACGACGACCGCATCGAACCATTGGGTGCCTCGCAGTTCCAACCGCCGTCGACTAGCTGTTCGCTAAGTAGCCGGTCGACGATGCTCCGAACGTCCTGGCCGAAGTAGGCACCGCTCGCCGCTACCTGCCCGTTGATGCAGGGTTCAACCTCGCCGGCGAAGAAGGGATTGTCGTCCGCTTCCTGCGGACCACATCCTTTCCATGTCACGTGATCGCGGACGAGGCCCACGGCGCGCCGTGCCTCGGAGCTTTCGGGATCGAGACCCATCTCTCGCAGCAGCGATAGGACGTGCATGGTAGAATCCCATCCGCGGTTCCACGCCGCGCCGCCCCACCGTCCGTCTGGCGCCTGGAGGGAGAGCAGTCGGGCGCCCACGCCCTCGGTCGCAACCCTTGTACGCTCGGTCGCGACCTCCTCATCGGATGCATCGGTCAAGTCTTGCATCGCCTGCCAACGGATCGAAGGATCAGAATCAAGCAGCCAACGTATGGCCGAACTCGTTGGCTGCAAAGCTTGCCGTTTGGGTAAATGTGTCGACATCTGCTGGTGTTCCTTCCTTTGGTGAAAAAGACACTGATAGTGAACTCACTTGCATGAAACCAATTTTGTCTCGCTGTAGCCATCTGGCATCCGCCCAGGTTCGATGAAGCGGGGCTTGGGTAAACCACTTACGCCTCCGTAAACTCAGTTACTTCTTTTCTCGACAGCTTATCACTAAAATCGGTGATAATCTGCCCTAATATCAAGCGTTCCTGCCCAAACCCCAAAAGATAACGAATTTCCATTTGCGCTCGGATTTCTTTCGCTGGAATTTACGCTTGTGGGAATGTCGCTTGCCGCATGTGCCGAGAGAGAAACAGAAATCCGGTGATCAGAAGCAGGCCACTCCACACAATGCCTACGGTCGGCAAAATGCCCAGATGCTCCAGGCTCAGCCCGAGTGCGGAGGAGCCGATGGTGAGGACGCTGAACAAGAGCAGGCGATAGATGCTATTGACGCGGCCTTGCAGGGCATCTGGGACGACAGCGAAGCGATAACTATCCATGAAGATCGCACGGATCGAGTCAGAGAGAGCGATGGCAGCGTATAAGGCTCCCAACAGCAGTGGCGTCGTAATGAAGCCATAGAGAGGGAAGAGCACCACGAACACGATCAGGGCACAGCGAAGCGTGAGATCCATGCGTATGCGCCGAAGCAGCAGCGGGCAGAGTGCCGCGCCGAGCAGGTTCCCGACGCCGCCACATGCTCCGATCAGACCGTAGAGCACGGACGGGATATGCTGCTGTTGTACAATGGCCAGGACGAGAAGCACGCCGGCTGTTATAGCAAGGTTGACATAGCTGGAAATCAGGAAGATCGAGCGCACGATCTCATGCCCCCACAGCCAGGTGAGTCCCTCGCGCACTTCTAAGAGCAGGTGGTGACGCTCCGTCCTCCGTTCATCTTGCATGGGCGAGCGGATCGAGAGCAATGAGCTGAGCAAGATCAGAGAGGAAAGCGCGTCTGTGACGAACGGGAGCAGCCTGCTGATGCTAAAGAGCAAGCTGCCCAGGGCGGGTCCAACAAGCGCGCTCGAGCCAACGATCACCTCGTTCTGTGCGATTGCTGTGGGGAGCTGGCTCTTTGGCACGATCCATGTTAGTGCTGCAAATCCAGCCAGCTCATAGAAAAGCGAAGTGGCTCCCACGCCAAAGGCAATGGCGTAGAGGAGAAGCAGCCGCAGTGGTCCGCTGGTCAGGAACAGCACCAGGGGAATGCTCGCCACGCACATCATCAAGCAGAAGGTAGAGAGCAGCATCACGCGTTTGCGCGGCCAGCGATCCACCAGCGATCCGGCGGGGAGGCTCAGGAGGACGTAGGGAAGCTGGCCCAGGCTATACGCCAGCCCGGCAGCAGCGATCGAATGCGTCAGTCCCACGATGAGCAGTGGAAACGCGAACTGCGTGCATGAAGTACCGAGCGAGGAAACAGCATTGCCGAACCAGAGCAAAAGATAATCACGATTGCGCCAAAGGGAAACGGGCTGTTGAGGAGTGACTTTTGTGTCCATACATTCTGGTCGCTTTCTCTATGGTAAATAGACTCAATCTTCCGGTGGTTGAAGCTAGTAATGACCATGAAACATCCTTTCGTTCGACGTATTTCTGCGAGAAAGGAAGAAAGCAAAAGGAGCCCGGAAACACAGGAGGGGTTCAATCAATACGGGGCTGAGATACATCTCAGAATGAAGGCAACGCATATCCTCGCACCAACGCGATCAGCGCTGCGCGTGAGGAGGTCGCTATTCACAAATAGCCACGTAAGCCGAAAGTGCCGGGCTTATGTGGTCAAAAGCGGTTTCACACCGCCTGAGGGGAATAGATATCTTTTACTCATCATCCGGATAATAGCATGGAGACGGCATTGGTGTCAATGGATACCAGTCCCCTCAATGCCCCGGTCTCCAGGTCTGAAAAAAGTACGATGTGAGGAGATCACACTTATAGCAATGAAAAACACTGATAGTTACTATAGTTGAAAAACAGGCATCTTGTAAGATTGTACCAAAAAGTGATAGACTTACCTCATGGGAACAAAAAAACAATCACCTGATATTTTCCGCTCCGACTGCTTGTCGCGGCAAACCCTCCGATTGATTGCTGATGAGTGGACGCCCTTGATTGTCTATGCATTGGAAGAAGGTACGCTGCGGTTCAGCCAGCTACTCAAACGTATCGATGGTATTTCGACTAAGATGCTCACGCAGACATTGCGGGCAATGGAACGCAATGGCCTGATCCAGCGTGTCGTCCATCCCGCCGTGCCTCCAGTCGTCGAATATTCTCTCACGCCGCTGGGACAAACACTGGTTGAACCCGTGCACATACTTCAGAACTGGGCATACGAACATTTGCAAGAGGTCTCCCAGGCCCGTATAGCCTATGATCAGAGTGATCATTCACCGATCCAGGAAGAAACCGCTAGCCGTGTTCAACAGCGATAGCGCTAAGAGTTTGAAAAAACCGCATACAGGTTTGTACGGCACTGTTATTTGCCAGTGACCCAAAGTTCAAACGATAGTGGAAAGGAAACTCCCGATGGATGGAAACCAGCAAGAGATTGACCCTCGTGTTACCCTCTGGCGCACCATTATTCAAGGTGATCAGAAAAGTTGGGTCCTGTTTGAGCATAATACCTGTTTGATCTTAATGGAGCCAGAAACAGATATGGCCGCACAAGCTCATCAGATCATGTCCAAATGGGGACCTGTCGTTGCAGGAACTCCAGCTGGCGACTTTGACATCATTTCCCTCCCAAACTCGCCTGGTGGCTGGATTGTCACTGGACATCATCCCGATATGCTCAACTACGTCTCCCCTGAGGACCTCACCAATCCAAACTCTCCTGATTTCATGATTGGGCTACTCGGTAGAGGAAATCGTGACCAGGACGCCCACTCCTTGAGGATTGTACATATAGAAGACAAACGCCTCACAAATGGTTAAGATGAAATACTACACCAACGTCGCGCGCAATGGAAAGTAAACAGAAGATAGGCTTCCCATTGCGCAGATTGCTTGACCTTTATAATACACCTTCATAAATTGAACTTAACGGCAGTTCTAAGTCCAACTGGTCCAGTTCAATCATTTGATCTTCCTGGAAACGCTCTTGTACCCAACCAGTTGCTCTGCGGTACATCTCAACATGCTTTTCATCCTGGCTGACAAGTATATAAACTTCCAGTGTGGGAGAGTGTTGATAGCGAGCAAACTTCTCGACTCGATCATAGGCCTCAGTACTGGGGGAAAGAACTTCGATCGCAATCAGTGGGGAACGGATTTTGAAGGGTCGCATGCGTTTTTCTTTATCTCGATCACCAACATCACAGGTGACAACAACGTCAGGCACCACTGATGGCTGGCCTGGAATAAACACGTACTGCTCTCGATAGACACGACACGGCCCACTTCTTCCCAGTTGCTCTTTCAGCAGGTATTCAAGGTTTGAGCTAATATCAGCATGTTCTGGAGAAGATCCAGTCATATCATACATAACCCCAGCAATAAATTCATACCGATACGGACCTTCAAGGCTGATCAGCTGCTCAAAACCTTCTTCCGTCACAGGAATACCATGAAGAGAACTACTTCCATTTTCATGTTGGGGATTTATCGCCACCACCATAGCTCCTTTCCATTCTCGCCATCTATCGCAACACCCAAAGTATACCATAGTGATCAATATGCCCCGCTCTTATCTGCAGTCGATGAGCTGAAAATCTCTCTCCAGGTTCAATAACGAGAGGCGCATAAATTATTTTTTAAAGCTTCAAATGTTATCTTTTCACCTGCCTGATCCCTCTTTAGATATATATTGAATCAAAAATATCATCAATCAAATACTACATATAAGTTATGATCTATCCTCTAAATCTAATGATACGATACCAGCGATGATGAGTTTTTGATATTTTTCCATATTGATGCGTTTATATTGATAAAAAGATGTCGTCGAGACTTGGAGATGATAGAAATGAATGAGGCTGTCGAAGTACTGTTAAGATTTATAGACCAGAGATATTCTCAACGTAGACATCACGAAGATCAGCGCGCAGCTATAACAGGAGTTGTTTTCGTCGTAGCAGCAGCAATCCAGGGTGCTTTAGCACAGATGGGATTTAATAAAAATGCACTCACGCTAGCATTGACGCTAATCATACTTGGCATATTTGGCATGATTGCGAGCGCAAAACTGAGCCAAAAGTGTGCATGGCATGACCATATGCTAGCCCAACTCTTTCGACAATTAGACGAATTTATTCCCGAACTCAAAGTCCGAGATACGCATAGAACTACACGTGAGGAATATGAAAAAAACCATAAGCTTCTCTTGAAAATTCATGCCCATGATATTTGGGCAGTGGTAAATCTTCTTATTGCACTACTAGGGATAGTTTATACGATTGTTATCGTTTTCAAATAGGCTCTCTCCATCAGAAACCAGTTATTAAGCGAAGCGTCTCAAACGCAGGCTAAAAGCCAGTTGAGACGCCTTTATTTTATGTTTTATTGGAATTTACAGCCGAATCATTGCCAGGCGGTGCTATTCACTGTGAGTGACGAAGAAGTTTCGGGCTCACAGTAACCGTTTTAGTTGGCTAGCCTTACGCTCGTGGCTTTGATGACGCTGCGCTTCGTTTTCTCTCCTTCGGCCAGGATGGTCTGGCCCTCTTGTAGTTCGAGGAGCTTTGCGGGTGGTATGGGCTCCCCGGCGTTGTTGAGTACCTGTGTGCGCTTGTTGATGCGCACCGCGAGAACCTGGACCTCGTCGGTATCTGGCTTTTTGAATTTGCCGGCGACAATGATGGTTGGCTGCTTGCCTTGATGTGCAATACTTCCAATAACTTCTATGTTATAGGCTGGTTTATGCCGACCTGGGGTGTGCTCCTCGCTCTGCGCGTGCGCTGGCTGCGGTTTAGCGAGCGGAAGGTGTTCCTGGGGTACGCTGTTTCCTGGCTGCGCTGTTTTCTCAAACAGTGGGCCAGCATAGGTGCGGGGAACGGCGACGTGCAGCGCCTGTGGTCTGGCATCGAAGTGATAATCGACCAGCATCTGTTCTGGATCGTTGGTTTGCTGCAAGGCACGCTGGTCCGCTTCCAATAGAAGATCTTCGGGTTCGACCGTACTCCCGTCCACCTGGATGTCGATCGAGGCGGGGAGGCGCAGCGAAAAATGGGTGCCGTGGAAATAGGTGGTGATATTTCTGTCTGGCTTGTGCTGCGTAAGTAATGAAACGGCCTGTCCGACCGTCTTTAGCGGTCCGTTAGCGGTAATCAATGTGACATAGAGCAATCCATCATCGGCGCGCGAACCTGGTTCTATGTTGACCGCTCCCGCGAAGAGTGGCACTTTGCTGACATATGCTTCCCAGACATCTCCACGCCAGCGATCGATGACACGGCCCTTGTCGTCTGTCTGCTGCAGTTCCACGGGAAACGGGCGCTGGCTGGGAAGCTCTTTCGCGGCGGCAAGGTCAAAGGCCAGCGGTCCAACACGATACTTTAGCGGTTTGGACATATGCGCCATCATTGTGGCATCCAGGCCAAAGCCAACGTTTAGCAAGAAATAGTGCCTGGTGTCGGTCGATTCCTTTGACTTTTTCGATTTTTTCCCATTGGAAGCTGCTTGCCGGGCGTCTCTGGCATCTTTGATAGGGGTCAGACCGGTTGCCTCAAAATGGCCGAGATCAAGGCTGCGGGGTTCGCTATCCACCAGGGCCAGAGCAGCTTTTACGGGATCTTCCGGCATCTCGATGGCCTTTGCCCATACGTTGAAGGTGCCTCCTGGTATATCTGCAATGGTACCTTTCCCCTGGGCATACATGGTACCCTTGAGCAGGGCATTCAAGGTGCCATCGCCCCCATAGCCAATCACGAGCTCATAGTCCTTTTTGGCGGCCTTCTGTGCCAGTTGCAGCGTCTCGCCCCCATACTCCTTCAGGGCGATCTCGGTTTTCCAGCCCGCAGCGGCTAACACGGTCACGATCTCAGGAACGTGTACCAGATGTTCCCCTGATCTAAGATCAACGATGATACAAGCATTTTTGTTTCCCATGTGTTTCTTTCCCGTTCTACAAAGCAATAACTGATCCTTGAAACGGATACGCGCTAGAAACGTGCTCAGTTTCAAAGGGGCCTACTCGGCAGCACCACCCTACTCAAGCGTGCAGCGAAGCTATAAACAGTAGGTATAAAAATATGATATGCTGAAGAGCAGGGCCATTATATCAGCAAGTAGCAGCATTAAAGGAGCAACTATGGCGCTTCCAGAGTATCTATTCATGAGTAGAGAAGACTATCTGGCACTCCATAATAACAGCCAGGATGCACACTATGAATATCTCGATGGAGAAGTCAGGATGCTTGCGGGTAGAAGTACCTACCATTCTGCGCTTAGTTCAAGACTGGGATCGATCTTGGAACGGGCTTTAGAAAATAGCTCTTGCTGGACTTATAATTCTGATATCCGCCTGGAGTTGTCAGCGTCTTACTATGTCTATCCTGATTTAAGTGTGAGTTGTGAAGACAGCGATCATACACTCGACAATTCCATTCTTCACCCTCGTTGATTCCCTCAGTATATGGATTGAGGTATACCACCCTGAAGATGATGGATGGAAATTGCGCACATATGGACCTGGCGGCACTGCCAGGCTCGAACATCTCAATATTCAGTTCGCCGTTGATACACTTTACCGAGGAATGGATCTCCAGGCAACACGCAGACAGGCGAAACGAAAAAATACCCATAATGATAAATGATGATATAGGAGAAAAAAAATGGTAGCAAATACATTGCTCGTTGATGCGTTCGGACGCATTCAGGAAGTTGTTCATCAGGTACTCAAGGATCTTAGTCAGGAAGATCTGGCTTTCCGTCCGAATGGAACGGCAAACTCGATTGGCTGGCTCGTGTGGCACTTAACTCGCGTACAAGACGACCATATCGCTGACGTAGCGCATACAAAGCAAGTCTGGCACACGGGATGGTCACAGCGCTTCGCATTATCACTGGGAGCCGATGACACGGGCTACGGTCATAGCAGCAATGAAGTTGCCGCGGTAAAGACGAGTGCGGACTTGTTGCTCGGCTACTATGATGCGGTCCATACGGCCACCGTCAACTATCTCCAGAGCCTCAAGGATGAAGACTACGCTAAAGTAGTCGATACGCGCTGGGACCCGCCCGTAACCCTGGAGGCACGGCTAGTCAGTGTGATTACTGACGACCTTCAACATGCCGGACAGGCCGCCTATGTACGGGGATTACTGAGTAATCGCAAGTAACCATCCGGGGCAATAGAGGAGCCTGATCAAGCCTGACGAAATTCACTATAGATGGGGACCGCCTTTCTGCGTAAAGGTGGTCCCTTTTATTTTATATGCATATACAATTAACATTGCGGCGCATAAGGTAACGCCGTTGCCGAGGTGCGATTAATCATCCAGGCAGCGACACCATTGCCGGAGACAAACACTTCCATGGCGTCATCATTCTGCCCCGGCGCGAAATACGTGGGTAGTGAACTACTATATTGCGTCGGAAAAATCATATTGTCTGGACCCACGGGAATACTCACACCACTACTTCCGGTATTGATATAACCAAACCGGGCCATGTATCCTCCTGATCCGTTTGGTTGCACACATTCAAGGATTGGTTTGACGGTAGCAGGGCCAACAGCAGGCACGACCGCGATACTGGTAGGTGTAACCTGTGGAGGAGTTGTTGCTATGGGCACAGGAGTAGGAGTTGCGACTATAGGCGCACGCGTAGGAGTAGGCACCGCCTTCAAACGGAGATTCGTTGGTGTTGATGTAACGCTCATGGTTGGTTTGGCAGGCGTCTCGATATCCACTTGCTGCGTTACAGTTGGATGAAAGACAACTGGCAACCTGGCAGGTTTACCATTTAAAAGAGGGGTAGATACACCTGAAAGATAAAAGGTGCTCGTTGCTATGAGCAAAACGAAAAGCATGGCCGCCAGCAACAAACGCTTGCGCGTCAACTGCGGTCGGAACAAGCTTTCCGGCAGTTTGACAGGACTCTCCTCCAGCAAAAGAACTGGTAAGAGCGATTTCTTTGTCTCAACCCGTGCCTTAATAGCCGTCAGGTCAGGTGACTTAATAGCCATCAGGTCAGAGGTTTCAAGCGCCTCTATAAAATCCTGGACCGAAGCAAAACGCTGGGTGGGATTTTTAGCCAACGCCTTGATAATAGCTTGCGAGATAGTGGCTGGCACTGCTGTATTCAGGACATTGGGAGCAACTGGCAGCGAGTTTTCGTGCTTATGGCGCAGAGTCTTACGCGCTGAACCGGCAAAAGGAGTCTGGCCCGTCAGCAATTCGTACGCGATGGCGGCCAATGCATATTGATCAGCCAGCACACTACGCTCGCCTCGAAATTGTTCAGGCGCCATATAATGCCGCAGTTGCGGATGCTCATTGTCACGATTCATAGTATCTAACGAGACCAGCGATGGCAGATAAAAATCAGTAATCGCCACGTGATCACGCGCCGCAGTCTTAATAAGCAGTCCCTCTCTAACCTCCTCTTTCTCTGCCTCACAGCGCAGAAATAAAACATTATTGGGCATCAGATTGCCATGCACAATCTTCTGCTCATGAGCAGCTTGTAGCCCTTCACCAATCTGACGAATAATAGCCAGCGCACGCGCCGGCGCCATTGGCTTACCAAGAAATTGTTGTAAAGAACCAGCGGGAGCATATAAACTAACAAAAACCATGCCCTGCCAGGTTTTACGAACTTTTAGTGGATTTAATACATTCGGATGTTTTATTTTTTGACGACGATTAACTTCCTGACATATATGCTGATAAATTTGCTGTAGTTGCTCGGGGGTCATAAATGGCGTAAAACATATTTTGAGAACTACCTCGCGCCCCGAGCGAGGTAACGGCTCACAATAGGCAATTGTCGATCCATGCCGTCCCAATAATCGTACATTGTGTTGCTCTGGTGTACTTGTATCAGACACGATTGCACCCTTAGTTTCTTACTACACGCTTTCTTTTAGTATACCTTATAATCTGATAGAATTGAATATATGATCACAGTATTAGGAAAAGATAGTAAATAGTCTAAGCTCTATTTTTGCTTTTATCGACACAACGGATATTAACTATAGCAAGAAGCCCTTTCTTGCTAACGCTTTATCAATATGCGATTCTATGCCTTCTTTGCTCAAAAATTACCACTATATATCACAGAACAGGTGCCCTACACCATAGGGTAACAGCAGGTTAGAGCAGCAGCACGAAGCTACACAATGAAACAACATTATAAGCTATGAACAGATATGCATTATTAATCAACCCGCTGGATACTATTTTTCAATAAACCAACCTCTTTTGAGGTGACACATCAGTTGATCAAGTGGCTCTCTGGTTCTGCGAAACAACCAACAAAGCATAGATTCACCTTGACAAATATTATTTGTAAGTACATACTAATAACATGAAAAGGAAACGCTCGGAGTCCACTACACGTCTGTCTGCCCAGGAGCGACGTGAGCATATTTTGGAGGTGGCACTTCCTGTCTTTGCAACGTATGGCCTGCATGGAGCCTCAACACTGACCATTGCTGAGCATGCTGGCATTTCAGAAACTTACATCTTTCGGCTCTTTGGCACCAAGAAAGAGTTGTTTCTAGCTGTCGTTGAGCATGTCCATACCCACGTAATGACATTGTACCGATCCGTGCTGGAGAACCATCCAGTTCATCCACTTGAGGCTATTCAGGCGGCAATGAAGAGCGCGGTATCCCGGGATGAACTTTTGCTGCTGCTCCAGGCATATGTAGCCTGCCATGATGAAGATATTCAGCGCATCATCAATCAACGCTTTCGTGAAATGTATACCTACGTTTCACAGCAAGTGAATATGCCGCAAGAAGTGCAGACCTTCTTTGCTTACAGCATGTTTTCAATGATTCTGATGGCGATTGGGATTTCTGACCTGAGCATGCTTTCGGAACAACAACTTCCGAATACTCATAAAGAGTCCTGAATTTTTTTTGCATTGGTGGTTTAGAAGTACTTACAAACAATATGTTCCAGATGATTGTAGCATCTGAGTGTTCTCTTTTTTTTACGATTTTAGTTTGTAACTACTTACAAACAATAAAAGAATGTCACTTGAGTAAGAAAGGTAAAGAAATGCATCCAACATCATATCCCTTAGGGCATCTAGCCTTACGCGTCAGCAATCTAGCTCGGGCAAAGTCCTTCTATGTGGATACGCTCCATTTTCCTCTATTGCTAGAAATCCCTGGCCGCATACTCGTCAATGTCCAGGGATTAGCCATCGCACTCATCGGCGACGATGCCCATACCGCGCCTGAAGATCGTTTTGATCCATACCGGATTGGACTCGATCATCTCGCACTAGCCATTTCCGATAAGGAAGATCTAAACAGTTTATTGCAAACACTCAATCAGCATAATATACCCAATCATGGTATAGAAGAGGACCAGATGACGCATACCAGCTACATCAGTTTCTATGATCCTGACGGCATCGCCTGGGAATTCTATCTCACACCGCAGCCTAATACAGCCCGTTAATAATACATAAAAGAGGAGATTGGTGTATTTCTGACAAAATGAAGGTGGCCTACATCAATCTCTCACCGCAATTCGCCAACAAGCGGTCCGCATGGCAGCAATTACCAGTCGGCAGACTCAAACGGAGCGCTATGGCTTTATCGAAGCGGAACGTCAAAAATGATCGTGCACAATGTTCTATATAAGATGTATATCTCGGCGTGAAAAAGCGTAGCGCGCGATGAAAATCGTAGCAACCATATAGAGGATGATAATAGCAGCCCAAAACCAATCCCAGCCAGTAATCTCTCCTTGCACAGCAAATTGATAACACATAGCAATTGGCTGTAATGGCACCTGGAAGACCGTGAGAAACTGCGGGCTATTAAGCGTTCTACTATATAATGCGAGGACGATCCAGGCTAAAAAAATAATCAAAGTCAAACGCGTTGCGATCGGCTTTGAAAGCGCAACAACCAGGAGGGCACATAAGATACAGATCAGTAGCAAACCCAGGGAGCCACTCAAAAAAAGGTCCCAGTTCATATCGATAAAATTCTGTCTGATCACTATCAGCAACAGTAATAACAGATATAAGGGAATCCGTAAAATACCGGTCGCGATCATTACTCCATAGAGGTATGGAGAACGGGAGGAAAGGCGGGAAAGTGGAAGATAGATGCTCGGTCTCATTGCACGGCGTACCATAATCACGGTACCTAAAATTGTCTCTACCACCATAGAGGGAGTTGCTATACCAAAAAATTCGCTGGCTCTTACACTGTAGGCATAAAAAAATGTGGCAAAAATAAGCCAGACCAGCACGATATCGAATAAGATCCATCCACTACGCACATAGTTATAAAGAGTAAAGCGGGCTATTTCCAGGCTGGGAGATGTAAACATCCGTTTGAATTTATATTCCTTCTGAACTTGCGTCTGCATTACGAGGCTCCTCCTGCGTTTGACAGCGAATGAGGGGGTATACTGCTGGCTTCCTGATCTGTCGCGTGTACATAGAGATCTTCTAGCGATTGATTCAAAGGGTTTAACGAGATAAGAGGAATATGCCCTTGAACGATTTTGTCCAACACGATGCTTTGTGCTCTGGCCTGGATCTCGAATGTATGCGCTTGCATGGTAACAATATATTCTTCAGGAATAGCAAGTGAAGACACAACGTCGCAGGCGCTCAAGTGCTCTGCCAGCACAATTTCGACCACCTGTTTGGATTGCAGCAGGTCATTGACACTACCAGAAAGCTTGACCCGGCCCTTATCCATAATAGCGATAGCATCACACAATGCCTCTACTTCCGACAGGTAGTGTGAACAAATAAGTATCGTCTTACCTTCTTGACGCAATCCCTGAATAATTTGACGGATCTCCCATTGGCTGCGAGGATCCAGACCACTGGTCGGTTCATCAAGGATAAGTAATTCAGGATCTGCTAAGAGTGCCTGAGCAAGCGCCAGTCGCTGCTGCATGCCTTTTGAATAGGTACCAATCGAGCGGTTGGCCACATCCTGTAAATTCACGCGCCTTAACATCTCATCAACACACTTTACCCCATCCACGCCTCGGATGCCAGTCAGACGACTTAAATGTATGAGGTATCTCTTACCAGAGACATGGGGATCAAAAATTGGCCGTTCATGGACATATCCGATCTTCGCATGAGCCAGTGCCACATGCTCCTGACCAAGCACACGCAATTGACCCGAGGTAGGAAAAATAAATCCCATGATCAGACGCACAAGTGTCGATTTACCCGCACCGTTTTCACCAAGTAAGCCAAAAGACGTGCCATACTCAACACGAAGCGTCAGATTTTGCAAAGCGGAGAGGGATTTATACACCTTTGTCAATTCAAGACATTCTATAGCGTACATATAAAACCTTCTAAGCTAACTCTACTGTCCATGCATTAATTATATTGATTATCTTTTTAAGTACTCAAATATAACCATACATAGCAATATTAACATAAAAATCAATATATTGTCCATTACCAGGTATATAGCAGGTGCACCTCATTTTTTTGCCAGCGCAGCCATAAGAAGAAAAACCATACCCCAGCGATCCCTCCTCTCATCACGACCACGTCCCCGTAGTTACGGCCCTCAGCGGCCGTTTGCCACCCGCCGCAGCGTAGTGGCCCCGTATCCCAGCAATCCTGTTCCTTCCAGGCTGACTCGTTGCCTCACGCGGTATCCAAAAGGAACCTCCCCATGGATGGTCTCACCCAGTGGTATCGCGGGGGAACTCTCTCTGCTGGAGGTGATAGCGTTGGAGGAGCCGAACCGGCCGGATACCAGGCCACCACGCTGCGGCGGGTGGCAAGCGACCGCCGAGGGTCGCAGCTACGTTGCATTTCTCGGGGGAGGCTCCTATTCGGCACTTGCCGCTGCAAAAAATGCATGGCACCCGTATATAGCTCTTTTTAAACTTTATAACCTGACACCCATATACAAAATATTGATTCTGGCCCCTCACGTCTGTGACCCTGGCTTGTGGTGAAGTGGGAAATATGCATATTCCCAATGTAAAATGGACTCACCTGTATCAAATAACAGATGAGTCCATGTCATACCGTAACATCGTGGTTTTAGCGCGCTACAGAGTGGTTAGATTAACTTTTCGTCAAAGGAATTCAGTACTTTCATATAATTCGCACGCTCAAACGCGCCAGGTTCTACTACTCCGCGCTGGCTCATGCTGCCTATCATTTGCTGGATCGATTCATATTCGTGCTCAACCATCCAGGTGTGTATGTCGAATAGGATCTGCGTTAGCCTGCCACTACCGTGTGCAAGTAGCTCCGATGCCATCATGGCAACATTCGCACCCGCCATCATGGCTTTGAGTACATCCTGTGCCGTGTGCACTCCACTGGTGAGGGCGAAATCGGCCTGGATGCGTCCATAAAGCAGGGCGATCCAGCGCAACGGCATCCGGAGTTCACTGGATGTGCTTAATTCCAGGCTGGGAACAACCTCAAGCGTCTCCAGATCGAGGTCGGGCTGATAGAAACGATTGAAAAGCACCAGGGCATCGGCACCTGCATCGACGAGACGCATGGCAAAGTTTGGCAACGCCGTAAAAAATGGACTCAGTTTGACCGCCAGCGGCAGCCATACAATGGACCTTACATCTCTGACAAGCTGAATATAATTCTCTTCTAACTGCGCACTGCTGACGGTCAGATGCGTTGGCATATAATAGATATTGAGTTCCAGCGCATCAGCGCCGGCCTGCTCAATCTTGCGTGCATACTCAAGCCAGCCACCCGTAGAGATACCATTCAAGCTAGCAATTACCGGAATATCCACCGCCGCCTTCACGCGTGCTAGATGTTCCAGATAGGCCTCAGGCCCTTTATTATTATAGTGTTCCAGGTCTGGAAAATAGCTCAAAGCTTCTGCATAGGTATCGGTGCCACGGGTAAGATAATGATCCAATTCATAGCTCTCATGAGTGATTTGTTCCTCGAAGAGCGAATACATCACCAGAGCGGCTGCCCCTGCGTCTTCCAGTCGCTTAACAGTATCAAGCTTCTTTGACAACGGCGAAGCAGAGGCAACCAGAGGATTTTTCAGGTTAAGGCCCAGATACGTTGTGTGCAAATCAAGCTGTGTCATATACTTTCCTCTCTTCTTTGCAAGAAAATACTACTCAGTTTCCATCTGGTGATAGCGGCTCCAGCTTTCTTGCACATCTTTTTGCGCCAGTTGTAGTAGTTTTCCGGCCCGTTCCTCATTACTCTGAACCAACATCCGGTAGCGCGCCTCATTGTAGATATAGCGCTCAAGCGGCAGTGACGGCTCTTTAGAGTCCATCATGAACGGATTTTTTCCTTCAGTAAGTAGCGCTGGATTATAGCGATAGAGCGGCCAGTAGCCAGTCTGTACGGCGAGCTTTTGTTGCTCAAGGCCTTTGCGCATATCAATTCCATGCGCGATACAATGGCTATAAGCGATTAGCAGCGATGGTCCATCGTACGCTTCAGCTTCCAGAATGGCTCGTAGCGTCTGTTGATCATTGGCGCCCATGGCAATGCGCGCCACATAGACATGTCCATAGGCCATGGCCAGCATACCCAGATCTTTCTTCGGCGTTCCCTTACCCTGCGCCGCAAATTTGGCCAGCGCAGCCCTGGGTGTGGCCTTGGATGCCTGTCCACCTGTATTGGAGTACACTTCTGTATCCAGAACCAGAATATTTACATTGCGCCCGGATGCCAGGATATGATCCAGACCACCATAGCCAATATCGTATGCCCAGCCATCGCCACCGATGATCCAGACACTTTTGCGAATCAAGTTATCGGCCAGGCTCAATAGTTGCCGAACCTCTGCGCTAGCCTGTCCGTTTTGTGGCAGGCGTTGTTTGAGCATTGCTACCCGCCCACGTTGAGCGCGAATACCGGCCGGATGTGACTGATCAGCGTGCAATAGATCCTGTACCAGTTCTTTGCCCAGACTCTCTTCATGTTTTAAAAGAAGTTCAGAGGCATATTCGCTCTGTTTGTCGAGCGATAGGCGCATCCCCAGGCCAAACTCGGCGTTATCTTCAAACAGCGAGTTCGACCAGGCTGGACCATAGCCCTCGGCATTTGACGTCCATGGCGTTGTCGGTAGATTGCCACCATAGATCGAGGAACAACCTGTGGCATTGGCAACAATCATATGATCACCAAAGAGTTGCGTGACGAACTTGATATAGGGGGTCTCACCACATCCTGAGCAGGCACCGGAAAACTCGAAGAGGGGTTGCAAGAGCTGCGAATTTTTGATCGCGCCCACGTTCAGGTGAGTATCATCGACCTCGGGCAGTGTAAGGAAGTAGTCCCAATTGACTTTTTCCTGCTCGCGCAGCGGCGGCTGTGGAACCATGTTGATTGCCTTGTGGCCAACCTGGTGTTTATCCTTCACAGGACAGGCCTCGACGCATAAGCCACAGCCGGTACAATCTTCTGGTGCAACCTGCAAGGTATATTTCATGTCAGGAAACTCTTTAAAGCGAGCATCTGTCGCCTGGAAGCTGGCAGGCGCGTCTTTGAGGGCTGCTGGATCATACACTTTCATGCGGATAACTGCGTGCGGGCAGACCATAACACATTTGCCACATTGGATACATATATCTGGATCCCAGGCAGGAATCTCTAAGGCGATGTTGCGCTTCTCCCAACGAGCCGTCCCAACAGGATAGGTTCCATCACAGGGAAGCGCACTCACCGGCAGGCTATCTCCTTCTCCAGCAATCATCGGTCCAAGCACGCTACGTACAAAGTCAGGGGCCTCTGCTGGTACGGGCGGCCGCCGCGTGAGCATAGGTAAGGCCACAGCATGCCGGCGTTGCGGCTGAACTTCGGGTATAGTTCCTACTGAAGAGGCTAATGGCAGCTTCTCTTCTACCGCCAGAGAGGCTTCTACAGGCAGGGGGACCTCATGCAGATGCACCAGGGTCTCATCTACGGCCTGGTAGTTCTTTTGAACCACAGCTTCTCCGCGCTTACCATAAGTTTTCTGAATACTGCGCTTGATCTGTGTAATCGATTGCTCCCGTGGCAAAATACCACTGATAGCAAAGAAACATGTCTGCATAATAGTATTGATGCGCCCTCCCATCCCAACGCTGGCGGCAACCTTGTGCGCATCAATCACATAGAAACGAACCTGCTTGTCGCGTAGCACTTGCTGCACCTCTTGCGGCAAGAAGTTCCATACCTCGTCGGCAGCATACCTGCTATCAAGGAGGAAGACGCCGCCTGCCTTGATGTGCTTTAACACATCAAATCTTTCTAGAAAGGCAAACTGGTGACAGGCCACAAAATCGGCCTGCCCATCGCCAATCAGATAAGGAGCCGAGAATGGACGGGAGCCGAAACGCAGATGCGAGATAGTCACTGAGCCGGACTTTTTTGAATCATAGACAAAGTATCCCTGGGCAAAGTTGGGCGTCTCTTCACCAATGATTTTAATCGAGTTCTTATTCGCGCCCACCGTTCCATCAGAGCCCAATCCCCAGAAGAGACACTGGACTAAACCAGTATCTTCAAGCACAAAGGCAGGATCATAATCCAGGCTGGTCATGGTCACATCATCATGAATTCCGATGGTAAAATGCCTCTGAGGCTGCTCACAAAGCATTTCGTCATAGATGCCCTTAACCATGGCGGGCGTGAACTCCTTGGATGAAAGTCCATAGCGCCCACCAATGACACGAGGAAAGCTGGCTCCGGTCCATCCCTCATGCAAAGCAGTGATCACGTCAAGATAGAGAGGCTCGCCTGCGCTGCCCGGTTCTTTGGTGCGATCTAAAACGGCAATATTCCTGACCGTAGCGGGAAGCGTCTGGAGCAGATGCTGGACCGAGAATGGTCTGAACAGCCGCACTTTCAAGACTCCGACCTTCTCGCCTTGCGCGCATAAATAATCTACGGTAGCCTGCGCGGTCTCGGCTCCTGATCCCATCATCACAATCACGCGCTCGGCATCCATGGCTCCCGCATAATCGAAAAGATGATACTGCCGTCCCGTCTGAGTCGCAAAGGCATCCATGGCGCGCTGTACAATAGCCGGGCACTCTTGATAGAAACTATTGACACTCTCGCGTGCCTGGAAATACGTGTCTGGATTCTGGGCCGTACCCCGAATAACGGGATGCTCGGGAGAAAGGGCACGCTGGCGATGAGCCTGGACCAGCGAATCGTCGATCAGCGCCCGTATATCCTCATGATCGATGAGTTCGATTTTATCGATCTCATGCGAAGTGCGAAAACCATCAAAAAAATGCAGAAACGGAATACGCGCCTTGAGTGTGGAGGCATGGGCTATCAATGCCAGATCCTGCGCTTCCTGCACAGAATTGGAGGACAAGAGTGCAAAGCCAGTCGAGCGCACAGCCATCACATCTGAGTGATCGCCAAAGATAGAGAGTCCCTGGGCCGCAAGGGAGCGGGCCGCAACGTGAAAAACGACCGGAGTCAGTTCGCCCGCGATCTTATACATATTTGGGATCATCAGTAACAGGCCCTGGGAGGCGGTAAATGTGGTAGCCAGGGCGCCTGTTTGCAGCGTTCCATGTAGTGTTCCCGCCGCCCCACCTTCCGACTGCATTTCCATCACCAACGGGATAGTTCCCCAGAGATTTGCCTGTCCGCTGGCTGACCAGCTATCAGCAAACTCACCCATGGGCGTTGATGGAGTGATAGGATAAATAGCGATGACCTCACTTAAGGCATGAGCAACTTTCGCGACCGCCTCATTGCCATCAATCATGGCCCATTGACGTTCCATGCTCTTACTTCCTTTCCAGTTTTCTGCACACGCACTGTTGCGATCTTTTCTGGCTTTATGAAGCAAGCATAGCTTTTTATTATCACACTATCATCACAGCCGCACAACCCGATCTCTCAATGCAATCACGGCAGCAACAACAGGACTATCGTTTCAATGATGATAGGAGGAGGACAGGACACAACATAAATTATGCTCTACCTACGGTATGTACCATAGGCAGAGCAAACTATTTATGCTGTGCTACTATTTAAGAATAGCGGAATTACACCCTGGTTGGTGTCCATTCCTCATTGGAACCACCTGTGTGGGAGTATTGGATAATAGCGGCACCATTATCCGTCGACCAGCTATCAACATTTAAAAGCTTACCGCTCTTCTTGTTGATGATGTCATAGTAACCATTATCGGTTTTCACCACTTGCCAGAGCTGATTGTCAGCCCCGGTGTAAGATTGCAATAACACGGCCGCTCCATCGCTCGTTGAGGCCCCATCGACGTCAAGCGACAGGCCATTGCCAGTATTGGTGATCTTATAATAGTTCCCACTAACAGCCGTAAAGTTCCAGTGCTGATTATTGCCATTGTTATCGGCCCATTGCACGAGATGTGTACCAGCACCACCTCCGGCCGGATCGTCCACCGCAAGATTACTGAAGTGGTTGATCAATTTGTAGTTGCCATTGGCTATAGGTTGTGATCCAGTTGGCGTCGGTGTCGGATTTTGCACCGGCGTTGAGGTTGGATTGGATACTGGTGTTGAGGTCGGGGTTGGTGTGCCAGGCCCGGATGATGTGTCACCATAGACAAAACCATTGCCACCAAAGCCCACATAGACGCGTCCCGCTATGTTCATATCACCGTTAACCACGGTGACATTGTCATAGAGACCAAGGGGAGCGGTCGAGACCAGATCCCAGGTAGCTCCTTTGTCACTGGAACGCCAGATGCCCCACTTATCGTTAATTTTGGCATTGGCATAGACGGTTGGATAAGAAGATCCGGGCAGAGCTGCACCGAAGCCAAATGAATGGGATTCCTGTACCGCACTGACCTTTGTCCAGGTATCACCTTTATCTTCAGTATAGGCGAGACCACCCTGTGCCGTTGAGGACCAGACACTGCCAGCATGATCAGGAACCGCGTGAATCTGGCTGAAGACCCAGCCATCACTGCCGCCAGCTGGAGCACTGGCTGTCTTTTCCCAATTCTGACCACTATTGCTTGAGCGATAAAAAGCACCACTCGAACTATAGAGATAGAAGGTCCCATCGACTTTATCAGAAGCCAGCAGTTTCAGCTGATTAAGATAATACTGTACATGTAAACCTGTTACGCCATTGAAAGAGGTAACCTCATGCCAGCTAGCACCACGATCAGTCGAAACATAAGGATTACGACCATAGGTTGGCAGCCAGACAATATTATTGGTATCAGTCGCCGAGACCGCGATATCGCCCGCAAAACGATCATTTGCAGTGCTTTGCGCGCTAAAAGGAGTCCAGGTCTTTCCACCATCAGTTGAATAGCCACTATAATCTGGATTCAGGAAACGGTGATCAGAGATGGTAGCAACCAGGAACTGCGGATTCTTACCACTGTAATCTAGATTCCATCCACTAGAGAACTTATCGTTTGTCAGTTCTTTCTGGGGATACTGATCAGGATTCGCATGGTAGAAGCCCTGACGATCCCAGTTTGCGTTGACAGGTTGACCACCTGGTGGAGCGATAATATCGTTCGCAACCATCTCTTCAATACCGTTGCTGACAAAGTCGAAGGTAAGCGACGAGCCGCTGAGACCATCGGCGCGCCAGACACCAACACCTTGCCCAAACCAGAGACGATCACGAACCTGTGGATCGAAGATAATATTGCCCACGCTCAACCAGTTCTTTTCATCACTATTTGTCACCCAGGGAATGTCAGCGGAGGTCAGGGAAACATCGATGGCATTCCAGCTATCGCCTCCATTTGTGGTGCGATAGAGGTGTCCGCCAGTAACCGGACTTGTGCCGACAATCAAGCGTTTTGGGTCAAAGGGATCAACAGCTACCGTCAGGTAGTTCGGATTACCGCTTGGGCTGACATCCTTCCAGGTATTTGAGGAAGGAGTAAAACGTTGTAGATGGCCATCGGTGATCGAGAAGTAGGCATTGCCATCACTACCCACGTCAGCAGCCTCAATATCACTGTTCGTAGGGTAGATATTGCTCCAGGAATTACCACCATCTTTGGATTGATAGACACCCGAACCGGCGACACCGGCATAGATGATATTTGTCGCACCATTGGAGGTACCACTGGTTGGATCAAAAACCACAAATTTGATGCCAGCAGGACTATTATCGCCCTGTTTATAGACAACAGGCACCTGATTGGTAGAGATCTGAGACCAGGTATTGCCACCGTCGGTCGTGCGCCAGAGTCCCATGTTGCGCGAACCGAAGTAGACAATATTCTCATTATTAGGATCGATGACCAGGCGCTCACTCTCCTGACGATTATCAGCATTGCCGGCAATTTTCCAGCGCTGACCATTATCGGTCCAGGTGCGCCCTCGATCAGTGCTCTTGAGGATACGACCGGAGGGAGTATCGGTCGTGAAATTGTAGGTCATGCCCACGGCCGCATAGACGAGCTGGCTATTGGTTTTACTGACCGCAACACTCTCCACATTGTAGTCCGTAGCAGTGGGATTGGGCACGGAACTGGCAGTGAACAGTTGGGTCCATGTCTTCGTCGTCTCATCCCATCGATATAAACCACCAACATCAGCACGACCGTACAAAAGACCAGGGGTTGTAGGTTGCGCTACGATACCCGTAATCCAACCACCACCACCAATCTTGAGTTGTTTCCAGTTATAATTATTGGAGACGTCTGCCGCATGGGCATTTTGCGCAGGCAACCTGAGGGTAAAGAAGAGAGCGCCTCCTACTAGTACCAACAAGGCGACCAGCAAAGCAGGCTTTTGAAACTTTGCACGTCCATTGTGCATAATCAGATCCTCCTTAATATGATATCAGTGTAGATTAGATGCCATCTGCATCTGCGTCATTGCATCAATTGCAATATACAGATAGAGATTGCTTTGTAACATGTACATGTGAGAAAATTCTGTAAGTACCATCACCTCCTATCAACAAAGTGAACCAGGTAATACAACAAAGCAAGAATAGTGGTCGCATTAACGCTAGACACATTGTGTTTAATGAAGAAAAAAGAGATAATTTCCATAAGAGAGAGATATATAAGTTTATTATTCCTCTCTGTTTATGTTAATATAAGTATAAGGAGAGGAGATTTTTCTGTCAAGCTCTAGTAGGATATTTGGTACGAATATCACTCCTTTGGATTAATTTGACATGCTTATAGCGTAGAATAGGACACATATAAGCTCATCAAACAGGAAATCGAGGAGGATTCAAAGGAAAAATGATACAGATGCTAAGCATAATGCCAAAATATATAGTCCTATAAATTATATATATTAATATAATGCAGAAGTTTTTTTCCTGTGAGAGGCTAGCGAGGAAGCAAAGGAAAGATCATTATGACACCACGACAATTGCGGGCCGACACGCGTGTAGAGGAGGTCTGTAACAGTTTACGGAAACTGGCCTTTGAAAGAGGACCAGGAGCCCAACTCCCCACTGTAAGCGCACTATGTAAAGAGTTAGCTGTCTCCAGCGTCACTTTAAGGGATGCCTTAGACCATTTGGAAATGGAGCAGATCATCTACCGCAAGCGCAGTCTGGGGATTTTTGTTTCGCCCAATATCCATCGAAAATCTATTCACGTCTTATTTGCGGCCGATAAATTGATTTCAGAGTTACTCTCTCCATTCTGGGCCTTAATATGGCTCCATCTCGAGCAAGAGGCACACAGGAGAGAGGGGTTTAAAAATGAAAAATATACATTTCAACTTGTGACGCAGATCGCAGACACCAAAAATTCCTTGCCTGAAGAGGTCAGGCATATGTTGCAAACCAGAAGGGTTGATGGCATATTAGCGGTAGGCCTACACACACAGGGAGTTGGCAAAGATATGGATCCCCCCCTCCCATGCATCACATTTGCGGGTGGTGGAGATCAGCTGGTTGTCATGGATTCGGAAGAAGCAGGACGCCTGGCAGCAGGAGAACTGATACGCCAGGGTTGTAAACGGCTGGCCTGCTGGATGCCAAATATCGCCTATTTTAATGTTCCCGGC
Source organism: Dictyobacter alpinus (assembly GCF_003967575.1). Taxonomy (NCBI): domain Bacteria; kingdom Bacillati; phylum Chloroflexota; class Ktedonobacteria; order Ktedonobacterales; family Dictyobacteraceae; genus Dictyobacter; species Dictyobacter alpinus. The sequence goes on along the minus strand of NZ_BIFT01000001.1, from coordinate 4,309,315 downwards.
TGGAATCCCCGAGAGGTGCCGCATCTTGACATGGAGCACATATCAGGCTTTACTGGTTTTCGCCAGACATTGCTTGAACAAAAGATGACATATCATCCTGAATTTATGCGTCAGCCTCATCTTCCTATGACGATGAATGCACTATCCGCGCAAGAGCAGGGTTATCTCCTGGCCAAAGAAGTGTTTGGAGAACACAATAATCATAAACCTGATGGTTTATTTATTGGCGATGACCTGATCGCCGACGGAGCCCTGGCTGCGTTAGAAGAATTAGAGATCCGTGTTGGCAAAGAGCTCAAGGTTGTCGCGCAGCGAAACACCGGTTCGCCAATTTTATTTGGTCACTTACGTAAGCTAACCGCGCTAGAGTTTAATCCGGTTGATATTACGCAGGCGATGTTTTCGATGCTTGATATGCTCATGAGCGGTCAGGATGCGTCCGGGAATATCACATGGATACGGCCTCATCTCCGTTGAGGATGTCATCTGAGCTCAATATCTCTTGGGATGATAAGTGGAGGGCACACTCGTTCCCTGAAGGGAACTTACCTTTTAATAATAATGTTAGTGGCAAAAAATGTGCGGCGCACATTTTTTGCCACTAACATTATTATTTGGGTTATGGGTGCCTTGATGACACCTATTCAGGTTGTGGGGACTTTAGCGTACGCTACGAATTGGGATGATTGCTAATGCGCCCAGGATTGTGAAGACGGCTGCAATGCTGAAAAGGGCTGGATATCCCTGCAAGACGTTGAAGGCAAGAAACGATACCAGCGGAATAAAGAGTTGTGGCAAGGTATTGGCTGCCGTGATCAGTCCTAGATCTTTGCCCAGATTGTGGTTTTTGGGTAAGACCTGGGTTGCCAGGGCAACGTCGGCTGAAAGGAAGATGCCAAAGCCAATGCCGAAAATAGCTGCGGTTACCAATACCAGGATCCAGGATTGCGTAAATGCGATCAGGAGTAATGCAATGGTCATAATCAAACCGGCCGCGATTACAAATGGTTTGCGGCGCTGAAGCTTATCAGAAATGATACCCGAGGCAAGCGTAGAAATGACCACAAAAACGGTGTTGATCACCTGGAACATAGAAACACCCTGCTCAGCAGTCTGGCCGGGGAAAAGGCGTTCATAATGAATGACGTCTTTAAGATAGTACAGCATAAATTCCAGTAAGAGAATCTGCGCAAAAATAATCAGGAAACGTCCAACCCAGGTCAGGGTAAAATCTCGCTCTTTCAGAGGCTCAAAGAAGGAAATCAAATAATCTTTGAGGTTGAATGCTGGGAGATCTGTTTTCGCAACTGGCTCTTCACGTACAAAAAAGAGAAACAGTGCTACCGCTACAAATAAGATACCTGCGATAGCATAGTATGAACCTTGCACAGACTTGATAATGACAGCGATAAGAATGCTACCAACAACAATACCTATAGGTTGAGCCAGTCCAACAAAGGCTGAAGCTGTAGCCCGCTGACTTAAAGGCACACGGTCTGGAATAATGGTCAGTACCGGTGTCATGATCATGCCAATGGCAAAACCATATATGCCGGCCTCAATTGCCAGGATAAGGATACTGGGGGCATTGGCCTGCAATAATAACAGGAGTACAGAAAAGATCATACCGACCAGGATCCAGGTACGACGACGACCCAGACGGAAGGTTGTGCGATCACTGAGCGCTCCCACGACAGGCTGCGCGATAACGCTCGTGATACCTGTCACTGCCAGCACAAATGAAAGGCCCGATACTTTGTTGACAGGATCAATAATTGAGACCTGCAAAGGCTGGAGGATCTGTTGCAATGGGATAATAGCTAACCACATCGCCATATTTGCCAGCGAGAGAAGCAATTGAAAGCCCAGACTCACCCGTGGAGGCTGATTTTCTCCCACATCTGTGGTGTGCAAAGATTCAGCAACCTGAGGAGACTGATTCTCCGCCAACTTTGAAGCTGACACTTGCGCTTCAGGAGGCAAAGATTCGGCTGGTGAAGTTGTACTTTCGTCAGTTAAACGTGACTCAGACATACTTACTTTGTCCTTTCAAATCGAGAAAAATAGCAAAAAAAGATACTACCTATTCATAATTGAATGAGTAGAGGAACAATCCGTAGTGAAATTTTATAGTTGGTTACGATAATCATGTACAAAGTCGCGTACCGTCTTTGGCGCATGTCCCAACATAATGGCAAGGTCCGGGGTAACCGCTTCAACCAGACCTGCGGCGGCAATGCCATAGACATCTAGCATGACCTGCACAAAAGCGGGTGGCACATGCTTGCTCAACATGTGTGCTTTGAATTGTTCAGGGGTAGGATTCGCGTATGTGATCGGACGTCCCAGTTCTTCTGTCATGATTTGTGCAACGTCATAGTACGTAAGGGCTTCGCTGCCAGTCAGGGTATAGCCTTTATTCCAGTATTGATCATCCAAAAGGCTTTTAGCGCCAACTTCACCAATGTCACGCACATCAATCAAGCTCGTCTTTGAATCGGCAGCAGGTATATAAAGTGTCTGCTCCTGCTGTATTTCATTGAGGTGCGAAGTAACCAGATTTTGCATAAAGAAGCTCGGGCGCAGAAAAGTATATGCGATACCAGCCTCAGCTATCGCTCGCTCAATACGCGCATGAGGAATCATAGGCTGGTATTCAGCACCCATCACGGAAAGAAATGTGATTTGTCTCACACCCTGCTTTTGCGCAGCCTGCACAAAAGGCAGAAACGTCTCTTCTACATCAACCACATCTGATGGGCGAACCAGAAAAAGCTTCTCCACGCCGGCTAACGCAGGTAAAAAGCTTTCAGAACGACGAAAATCCAGGTAGACTTCTTGCTCATGATTGGTTCCTTCAGATCGACGTGTGGTGACCCTAAAAAGAACATTGCTCTTGTTCAATGCGTTTGCAACTTCACGACCTACGGTACCGGTCGCACCGGTAATAAGGATTGTGGACACCTCTATTTTCCCTTCTCTATTATCCAGGTAAGCATTATAAGCACTACGTATGCCTACCCGCGGTCATATGGCGACAACAGTCCGCTGTTCTTCAGCCTGTTATCTCGAGCCTGCAAGCTAGCAATTTCTTGATACAAAATCCCTAACCGGGCACTATTACCATACGCAGGGGGACGTAATGGCTGGTTACTTCTTCGCGCCACACGGACCGCTTCAAGCAACTGCTCAAGTTCCATTGATATTTGTTGATATTCATGTTCAGAGTGCCGCATACGCTCCATACGCGCAAGGATATTATTGATTGGACCAATAATTGTCCAGAGCGGATTCCCCTGGGTGCTGATCCTGCTGAAGTTTCTCTCATTGTTAGAACTTAACAGAGCATGTGTGATCTCTTGAATGGCGGCATCCAATTGCACCTTCTGCTGCGCAACCTGCTGCCGTGATTCAGCGATATCATGCTCCAACTGAGCAATCTGTTCCGCCCGGTCAGCACGAACAATGGCCTTGGATGCACTTTGCACCCAGATAAAGGCCACAAAGGCCGTCACAAACTGAATTGCGATCGGCAAAGAGACAAGTCCAGGTCCAGAAGTTTGTAATGCGGCAGTCAGATCAGCTTTGTGCGGCATCGCTAGAATACCCCACGCAATAAAAGCACTATTAAGAGACGCGAACAAGAACACATAGTATCCAGGGAGAACCGATGCACAAATGACCAGACTGATTACCAACAAATCGAAGAGTGGCAGCGTTGAAAGGCTTAAACCTTCAGGAGTCGTCAGGATGTTAGTAATTGGGGTCATGCTGATGCTGACCACAATAAGGATACCAGCCAGCGTAAGTTTGTTACTGCGGTTCAAAAGCATAGCAACAAAATTTACAGCAATGGCAATAAAGAGCAGAACCGCAAGAAATTTGTTTGTACCAGAGAAGCCAGCAGGTAAAGAAGTAATAGCGTAAATCTGGAGAATAAGAAGTAAGATACTGGCGATTCGAGCGCGACGGAATTTTTCGCGCTGCATCAATGGCGCATCAGGTGGGGGTTCTGGGATGCAGGACCAGCCATACCACAACCGCGCCCCCAACCACTGGCGCGACCGGGCTGACCGCGGCTCAGGCATCAAAATATCGTTCGTCGATGGTTGCATATTCATGTTATTCATGGTAAGTCAATATGCCTCTATAAATTACAAAAAAAGTACATGAGCAGAAATATATGCTCCCACTCATGCATCTTTCGCCAAATAAATAATAGCTTCGCGCTGCAATCCTAACAATTCAAAATAAACAACGTTGATGGGAAGAGAGAGCAAGCCTGCGATACGTTCTATAGAGTTTTTGCCGTTGATCAGAGCATAAATATTACGTGTGGATCGAGACATATTACGTAAGTACACTGGTGAGAGATTTTGATGCCTTATCGGAATAAGCACACCATATTCAGCACCGGCATGTACCCCGGAGTTGCTCAATGGCTGCGTAGTCATAGGACTCTGTTGGCGAAGTCCCTCCCAGTCAGAACGTATATCCGGTGAGTAGGAGGCCAAAGGGTCAGTGTTTGTGGCTCTCCTCAGCAAAGGGTCGGTATTTGTGGCTCTCCTCAATGAAGGATCGGTATCAAGAGATCCAGGCAACGGAAGGCGACCACTGATTGGCTCCCTGTCCACCGTTAAGGTTGTGGCAGATGGAGCCTCAGTTAATTGCCAGCTAAATACAATCCGGCTTATCTTTTGAATGGCCTCATTCCCCTGGTAAAGGATGCGACCATTTTTATCATAGATAGAAGCCGAAATGATTTTCCCCGCACTCAGTTCTATGCGCGCAGATCCCTTCCGTAATTTTTCAGAAACCTGACCAGTTGCAAGATCAGCTTCGAGGACCCCCTGAATCTGGCGATGCTGTAATACGCCTATGAGCGTTTCAAGATCCAAACTATACACAAAAATGGATTTAGTTCTCTTATATACATCTGTATACGAGAACCAATGCTCCTCTTTTTATTCTTTTATGCAAGTAACGAATAAAAACTATAGATATATTCAAATATTATACCTACAGATCTCTCAACCTTCTTCTATTATTGATAATAGCATTTTTAGTTCTTTAAAACAAGCAACTTGACAAAAGTAATCAATAGGACTCGTATAGAAAAATATTTCTGGCACTAGATATTATTTATGGAATTTTAGCATGCAATGTCATAATAGAGTAAGATATAAGAAAGAATATATTATAAACAAGTATAATCATTAAAAAGGCTGCAGTGAGGCAATGGAACTATTTACTTCAAACCTGGTGTCACACGATAGAGGACCCCGTCAATTGGGGTCCTCTATCGTTGCTTGTTCACGCCTTCAACGATATTTACGCACCATTTTCAGGACATTTTTCTAGTTCTAATTCTACGTTGTGGCATACATGTTGGAGGCTTTTGAGCACCTCAACCGTCTGAATAGGATTATCAAAACCTCTGGTCTCCGTTTCTTGCAGTGTTTCCTGCAAGAGACGAATCTCCTCATTCATACGTTCACGTAACCGGCGTAAATGAGCACATCTGGTGGTAATGTCTTGTTGTATCATAACTATCCCCCTTTCAGGTAGGACAATGCATACTATAAATCAAGCCCTTTTCAGCATACTATGCGATCCCAAAAGACATGTATGTTGCTCATAGCAACTATTTGAATAAGAGAGGCTTATTTTAGCCAGCTTCATGTACCAGTATATGCTCTGGTCCACGCAAACACAATCACAACAATGAAAAAAGGATTGGCAGGAGATATTATATTATGTATACTGTTACATGCGACGCAATAACAATCAAGTTCTTTTTTGAGAGAGTGTTTGTTGTCCACTGTTATCATGAAGCATGCAGCCAGCCGCACGCGGGCCCTGAAGGGCCCATGCTCCAACGGTTTTACGTGTGGTGTCAAAAAGTGTTCGGAGAACACTTTTTGACACCACACGTAAAACCGTTGGAGGTCAGAGGTGCGAAAGCAACGATCAGTAGAGCATAGATTTCATGGAAATCAAACACTTACGTATTGAGAGACCAGACAAGAGGAAGGAAGCATCATGGAAAAACGAGAAACACTTGATCCAGCCCTGGTCAGCGATTTTGTTGGCAATGCCCATGGTGATCTTAAACGCGTACAAGAGCTGCTGGCACAAGAGCCAGCACTACTAAATGCCGCCTGGGATTGGGGCGGTGGCGACTGGGAGACCGGGTTAGGAGCGGCCTCGCATATGGGTCGCAGAGATATAGCGCTCTTCCTGATTGAAAATGGTGCGCGCACCGATATCTTCTCCGCGGCCATGCTTGGACAATTAGAGATCGTGCAAGCGATCCTCTCAGCTTATCCGCACTTGCGACACTCGAAAGGTCCCCATGGCATTCCACTAATCAACCACGCAAAGGCAGGAGCCGAGGAAGCGCTCCCGGTCCTACAATACCTGGAAACACTTGGTTAAACACATCAACAATGTATACGCCCCCAAACAAAATGAAAATAGTGCTGCATCCAATAATGCAGCACTATTTTCATTTTGTCGATACTTACTACTCTACACTATACGCATAGTCAGGCTCGGTATAGGCAACTTGAATCAGGGTGGGAGGCGCTTTCTGCTGCACCAGTGAGCCACGTCCAGCTGGTTGCTGTGATGCGGCATAGCCGTGCATGATACGTCCCTCCTGGGGATCGCCGCTCATGATCAAGGTAGCGGTACCCATCTCACGCAGTCGTTGCAAGGCAGGCTCGAAAGAGGCACGACCCATACCACCAACGCGACGAGCCAGGATAAGGTGAAAACCAATATCCTTACCAGATAACAGGAAATCTACCAGGGGGCCTAAAGGACTACTACTCGGTGAGGATGAGATGGAATCATAGTCATCCACAAACAGGAAATAATGCATACCATCCCAGCGCTTCCGGCTCCGCAACTGGTGCAACGGCAGGTCCGCCCCGGTCTGCATACGTTTATCGAGATCAGCTTTAAAGTTGCCGATACACTCAGTCAGGGTTGATGGATTATAAGCATACATGAGCAAATGTTTACTATCCACAAAGTCTAGGAGCGTTTTGCGATAATCGATAATGCCGAATCTTACCTGAGCCGGTGTGTAGCGCTGCTCAATGCCGCGCAGGAAGGTGCGCAGGAGGGTGGTTTTCCCACATTCCATATCACCAAGCACCAGGAAATGAGGTCCAGCCGATAATAGATCTACATGGAATTGCTCAAGGCGGAACTCCTCAAGTCCCAATGGAACACCCAGAGGCTGTTCGGCCGCCGGACTTAATAGCTCTTCCGCACGTACCATCAATGGTAGCAAACGGATCGGAGGGGCAACCTCGCCTTCCCAGGCTATGCGTGCCTGACGGACAAAGTTTTCCAGTATTTGCTGCATAGCTTTTTTATGCTGATTAGGATCCTCCACTGCTGCTTTATCAGCTAGAGGCAGTGCGACCTGAAAATGCAACTTATCTTTGTTTAAACCACGTCCGGGCACGCCTGGCGGGATGGTTGATGCCGCCACTTTACCAAATTCTGAGTCAAGTGGATCATTCAGTCTCAATTCCAGGCGCATCCCCATGTTGTCGCGCAATCTGCTACGTATCTCAGGCCAGCGGTTCGCAGCCAGCACAACGTGCACCCCATAGGCCAGACCACTGGCAATGATTTCAGTGACCTCAGTTTCCAGATCAAATTCCTGACAGAATAATGCAAAGTTGTCGATCAACAGGAAGACATCACCAAAAGGAATATCCTGTAGCTCACCAGCCTGGCGGCGAGCACGAAAAGTACTCATGCTATCGATGCCATGCTCACGGAAGAGGAAATCCCGATCCTCGATGATCTTGCGCATCTGCCGAATCACGCGACGCACTTTATCACGGTCACCTTTACCACATACGACACCAACGTGTGGAGAGGACTCAAACACACGTAACAGGCCACCACCCAGGTCAATACAGTAGAGCTGTACATCAGCCGGGGTATGGGTCAGCATAAATGAAGTAACCAGGGTGCGCAAAAAGGTACTCTTACCTGTTTGTGGCGCGCCCACCAGAGCAAGATGACCGCCAGATCCCGAGAAATCCAACCACATTGGCTCCTGAGCCTGCAACAGAGGCATATCCACCAGGCCAAGGGGTAGGCGTAACGGACCAAAGGCTGGCGTCGTATCCCACGCACGTCCTGTCAGATCCGGTCGCTGGCAGTGTTCCAGCACCTCATATAAAGGCAGACTATTGCCCAGTGGCGGTAACCAGACCTGATGGGCACGACCGCCCGCTTCACGATCAAGGGTAAGATGGCTGATAACAACATCCATCTCAGTATGTAATTCACTCGCCTCCTCCTGCAGTAGCAGGGTGGGAGTAGTAGTAAGCGATGCATATTGATGCTTTACCAATGCACCGGTCGAGGTGAAATCACGAATTCTGGCTAGTGGTGAAACCTGTTCCTGTACTGGCACAAAAGGTACGGAGATCAAGGCCGTCTTAAACATATGATAGGTATCGGTATCAACTTTAAAATAGCCTACGCCCGGCGCAGATGGCAGGTAATAGGCATCGGACTTGCCCAGGACAGCGGTACTTTCAGAGGCACTAAACGTGCGTAGGCAGATACGATAGCGCAGGTGCCCCTCTAAGCCACTGATACGCCCTTCATCGATACGCTGGGTAGCAAACAACAGGTGCAGTCCCAGACTACGACCTACGCGCCCCATGGTTACAAAAAGTTCCAGGAAATCTGGTCGCTTTCTGATTAATTCAGCAAACTCGTCGGCGATAATCACCAGATGGGGCATCGGCTCCATATCTGGATTGGAGCGCCATTTCTCACGATACTGCTTGATGTTATCCAGGTTGCCCGCATCATGTAGCATACGCTGTCGACGCTGCTGCTCACCTAATAACGAATCGTAAACGCGATCAACCAGTAAGACATTTTCTTCGAGATTGGTAACAATACCAGCCACATGCGGCAGCGCAGCAAAGTCGGCGAAAGAGGCGCCACCTTTAAAGTCGACCAGCACAAAGTTCACAGTCTCAGGATCATGGGTGGCCGCCAGACTAATCACGATTGTTCGTAAGAGCTCACTTTTACCGGAACCGGTCGCACCTACGACCAGACCGTGCGGCCCCATACCTTTATCCGCCGCCTCTTTGAAATCCAAAATCAGCGGCTCACCATCTGCCTTAATGCCCAGGGGAACCCGCAAAAGATCCTGGCGCAGCCGTGGCTGCCAGGCCTCTTCAGGTCGTATGGCGTCAGCCGATGGCACAGCGAGTAAATCTAACAGGCGTACATCCTGGGAAAGATCCTGCTGCGCATTTGCCTCGATCAGGGTAATCGCCGCCAGGCTACGCGTAAGCTTTTCACAGGTCTTTCTTTCAATCGTATCAGGTTGAAGGCCCTCTAAGCGGCGGCCCCCAAAATGCATCTCCTCAAAATTCAGCCTGCCAATGGCTGAGATCGAGAGCCTGGCCTGGATCTGGGTGGGCTCCTGGCTGGTATCATCAACCAGACAGAGCACGGTCACACCCAATTGAGCGGCATCACGCAGCAGATCATCAAGTTCTGGTAGCTGTCCAATCGGGCCATAGGGGGTAAAACCATCCAGCACAATAAAGATGTGTGGTCGCCGCAGGTTTTTGAGCTCATCCTGCTTATTTCTATCCGAGAGCAAACGACGGCGGCGATCCAATTCTGGCTGGATCTGGGTTTTGAGGAGATCGCGTATATTCTCCAGATTACTGGCAAGCATACAGAGGTGATCGGGAGCATTTTGTTTTTCAGCCTTGATGGGACGGAGGCGGCGCAGGTGTGGCGCCCATTTAATCCAACTCCACTGCGGCGCGATATGCTCAGGAAAATACACCAGACAGCGTACATCTTCAGGCGATTGGAAGGCCAGCAACTGACAAAGCATGGCCTGGGTTAATGCACGCGTACGGGCACGTTGACCACTGATAGCTAGCACGCCAATCTTTCCCAACGGAATATGGGCCGGCATATCATCCAGATAGCTATATTCATTCACCAGCGACTCCGCCAGCGAGCGTAACTCTGGTACAAACTGCACCATTGGATTATCACCAAGATCCAGGCACACCCGCGCGGAAAGAGGGACCGGCCCTACACCAATACGTACGCGCAGAAAATCTGCATCATCGGGACGACGTTCCCATAAATAACGATGCTCCTTGACCTGCTCGATTAAATGGTCGTAGGACGGATATAAACGCTCGCTGACCTGCCGCTGCTCATACGCAATAGTACGCAATTTTGTGCGATATTTCGCCAGATAAGCGCGATAAAGCTCACTATTGAGCCGGTTCTGCTTCTTCAGCATGTGGCGCTGAACAAAGCCCATGCCCACACCACTACCAATAGAGCCCGCGATCATCAGAAAACCAGCAGCCACCATCAGTCCATTTGTGCGATAGGCAAACATAAAAACCAGCGATCCCATGCACCCAAACATAGGCAGCAGATACTGCATCCAGGCCATCACCCCTGTCTGGGCCACCTGGATCACGGGAGGAGCCTGGATCACAATCTCCTCTGAAGACAAAACAGCAGGATAAGCCCTGGCTGGTCGATAAAATTTTATGCCATGCATAAGCCTATGTACATCCCTTCAACAATAGTACCTCAGTACGAAGCAGGGGCATTTTACATTGAAGATAGCCGCAAAAGCGTTAAAAGTTGAGGTCCCCTTTACTCCAACGCACACCAATACCGCCTGTTCCCGGTCCTGGTACGATTTGCCTGGTCTCAATGGATTTTTTCGGCTGGTTGCTTACTTCAAGGGATGCCAGGGTCTGCAGATAAAGGATCGCACCATCCAATGCGCCTGCATCAATCAGTGTATGTGTACGTTGTAAGGCCGTCGTCTGTTCATCCAGCCGCAAGCACCACAATTCAGCTTCCGAAAGTTCGGCTGTTTCTTCCTGTAAGCCACACAGCTCTAATAAAAAGGGCAGGAGGTCACTGATCGGTAAATCTCCGGGCAGTTCAAGATCAAATGACTTTTTATTCGGCTGCCCAATAACAGTTACCAGTAGAGTTTGCATAACGTATACTCAATACCATTCAAGAAGATGTAATAGAGGCTTCATTCCCCGCCACACAGATTCAGGATCCTGAATAAGGACACATTATAAATTGTAAAGGTGCACCTGCCACTCTATTGGTAGATGCACCTTAAAGCTGTAAAAGCTATAAAATTTAGATCTGAAAACCCTGGAAAGATTTTGAAACTGCCTGCTCAACCTTCTGATATTCCTGGTTACTGGCACTGAGGTTCTGGTTGATGTCATGAAGCATCTGTTTCATCTCTTTCGAGACTTTTTCCCAGGATTGTGAGGCGAGCAGGAATTGTTCGTATCCACTCCCTTTCCAAACAGCACCCAATCTCTGGACAGCTGTGTTCACATTGGAAATGGCTTCTTCTAAATGGATCACGTTGGTATCAAATGTTTTTACCGCCGCGTCCATTTCTCCGAAATCTGTTGCTACTTGATTGCCGCTCATAAAAAACCTTTCTCGAATGGGGGAGAATAAAGTACAAACAAACGATAGAGACTTCAGATCTTAATTTACTACTGGAAATCTCTCCATGCTAGTATTACTAACATCAGGTTACTCAGCGTGTAAATCCTTCGATATCTAATTTACGACTTTCATCGATAAATTGCAATGAGTCTATATGAAAGATGTAACTAGAGACATGGACCAGGCACTAAAATCAGGACAATCTTCGATGCGCTGAGCGTACCAGGCCTGATCAAATAATTCGCGTAAAGCTGGATTCATCTGCTCCAGGGTTCTACGGATACGTCGCCAGCGTGGCAGATCTGGCTGCTGTAGTTCCTGTTGCGTGAAAAGAGATTCGGCACCTTCAGGCGTCTCGGCACGCACCACGGGATTCCACCAGGTGAGCATTTCAGTCAGGAGCATCGCCCCTGCAAAGCGATCACCATCGGCACGCCACTGCCCGCGCGCATCCTGATTTGGATGCTGATAACCTGGTGAGCCCCGACTGTGCTTTTTCGGCATCTTCAAACCTTTTATGTACATGGTATCTATATCTATCAATTGAATTTGCCGTAAATCAGGACTCAGAATGACGTTGCCCCCCGCGATATCAGTATGCGCCATGGCACGATCTTCCAGGCTCCATAGTACATGGGCGGTCGCGGCAGCCAGCTGGCGTGCATGAGATGGCGTATAGCGTACACTTGCAGCAGGATCAAGGAGCAAGCCTGCCCAGGTGCGCCCGTCAATCCAGGGCATCAAAACTGCGTATTCCAACGCTGGAAAGCGTCGCAGTAGTTCAGGATATTCCTCTTGAGTCAGACAGGTACGGCGTGCCAGAAAAAGTCCTGGCGCATGCATATATTGTGCCAGAGTCTGTGTAACTTGAAGGGTGTAGCGATCACGGAATCCACTCTTCATGACCTTCAACGCATAGTCCCTTTTCTCACCCATGTGCTGGATTTTATAAACAAAGGCTTCACCCCCCTCAAGGACAAAGACCTCTTGCCGATCATCCAAAAAATAGGGATGTGGCAAAAAGCGATAGTAGGCTCGACCGATCGGTAAAAGCATCTCTTGCGTTGGTTGGAATATGCTCACCGCCAGTTCACCTCTGCCTCATATACATCATCCTGCCAGTAAAGGTCTAATAACGTCATGTCGTCGCTTTTGGGGAGGGTTAATAAATGTTGAATCTCTGCCAGCAATGCATCATCATCAAGGGTTGCCAGAGATGTTCCTATTTCATCCAATCCATCAGTATGTATGACCAGGCGCTCCAGAGCTGGCAACGAGCGACTCCAGGTATGCAGTTCGCCACGACAACCACGACGGGTTGACCAGCGTCCATTTTTATCAGTTTTCTCGCCCAGCGAAATAGACTGCTGAGAATCTAAAAAGAGCCGAGCCGTGACGTTCCCCATCCAGCAAAATAAAGCATCGCTCAACTGTCCAGGCCGTCCATCTACACTCATTTCATAGTCCAGACGTCCACATAAGAAGACCGCCTCGCTGCCATAATCGCGGCACAGGTCCTCTAATACCTCGCGCACAAGAGCAGGAGTATCGTCTGGCATTTCCAACTTGATCAATTGACCTTGAGCCACCGGTGCCAGGCGATCGAGTTGCTCTTGCAGTGCAGCATCTAATCTGGTTGGCCGCTCCTGGCGCGCTGGCAGCGCCTGTAGCCATTTCACCAGATACGAGGCCAGACAGCAAGCGGCAAAATCACCTTTGTAGGAGCTACCCACGCCATCACAGATGCAAAAAATCAGCGATGAGCCATCTTTGCAATAAGATACGGTAGCATAGTCTTGATTAGGTAACGATTGCTCTTGTGCCTCACGACAACGGAACGAGAGCACCCGCGCGTTAATGGAAGAGCCTAGCATGGTACGCGTAAAACTATCTATCACCTGGTCTGTTTCCAAGACGCGAAACATATTTGCAGCATTTTCTGGCGGCATAGAGACTTCCATTCCTTCTTATTTCAATTGGGTTGCCGACGAAACAGCAAAAGCCAGTCGTACAAGGTCTGTATGCACGCCAGGAAAGAACAGGGCGGCTCCGCTCTGCAAATGATACCCATAATTGTTGATATTCTGCCGATACGTCTCAGGCAACGGCGAGGAAAGATGGAAGAGCACACGTGCATACTCGTTCGTTAGCTGGCCGGGCTTGACCACCCCACCCCAGTTATGCCAATCGCCAACAGAAGAACGCAACATCTTATCCGCTACATAGACGTTCTCAACCAGCACAGGTCCATCATCTACCGTCATGGCTTGAATGCGTCTAATCAGATTGGTGGGATCGCTCTCAGTAAAGAGGGCATCAGTGAGATGGCAAACGAGAGGGGCCGGGTGGGATTGGAAGCGGGCAAGGTTTTCCTGCAACAATGACTCTACAGCCGCAAAACCCGCACTGGTATCTGTCTCTCCGCCCGCGCTCAACACCGGCGTACCGCCGTTCACCAGATCAGGTAAATCACGAATACCCCCTGACACATCCACAACCTCGGTGCTGTATGCCAGAATAGCAACTTTATATCTGCGCTGGACAATACCATCACGCATAGAGCGGCGTACCATATCTTTGAACACATCCCGCAATGCGCGGTTCACCAGATCAATTTTCGTTACCGAACCACATAAATCATTCATAGAATGGCTGGCATCAATCAAATAAATAATCAGTGCAGGCGTCAATGAAGTCGCCGGTCGTGTATACAACATACTACTATTACTCATACCTACAAAACTCCCAGTGTATTTCGTTTCTGGCATCGACCAGTCATATAAATTGTACTGACCTTACCTTTTAAGGTATTAAACGAAAATGCAACTATATCCTAGTACTACTTGAATAAGCATACCACACTCTGTTATACTTGCAGTCGCGATGCTTGCCAAATAATTTTCTACACAGTACTTCTAGGAGACGATACATGAACGTTCCGAGAGTCTTCATTTGCTATTATCCAGGCGAAATTCCAGATGAAGGACAATATTTGCTGCGTCAACTCTTTAATGATCTCCGTGCTGCTGGCGCAGAGGTCATCACTGATGCAGGCAGAAATTCAGATGAGGAATTTTCTCAGTATATCGCTCGCGCACTGCCTGGCTGCCAATGGATAATTTTCGTGCAGACGGCCGAAACGTTACAAAATGCCAGAACTCGTACGATTTTTACGGTTGCCCTTAAGCTTGCCGAGCAACAAGATACCGAACTAGTACGCATTATTCCTACATCAACCGGGACTGTTCAAGGTCCCAATGAGTGGACCGATCTCAACACCATTAATATTGCGCAGGATTATCCAAAAGCGCTAGAAAAGATGCTCTTCCTTTTTTCAATTGGAGACACCAGTAGCTTAAAACAAGTTGAGGCTCCAGAGAGTTCGCGCCTGCCCAAACGAATTAGCAATTTCAGCACTCCATCACCAACCTATGATCGACCACTGGCCCTTCCACCCAGGAAGGCTGTATTCAGAGATATGCCCTATACAATTGGTCGCAAAAATATGCTGATCGGCTCCATTGCGCTGGCCTCTCTGATCGTAATTGCGCTCATTAGTGTTGTACTCATTAATGTTTTTCGTCCACAGCCGCCAGCAAAAATCCCTAATCCAGTTGTCGGCAATGCCTATTTTACCAGCTCGGAATTATTTGATACAGATGGCCAAAAAGGCGCCAACGACGGCATCAATGTAATTTTAAATAATCTTACTTCTCCTAAAGCTGATAAGAGCTATTATGTCTGGCTTCTACCCGATACGCAAGCAGGTGAAGCAAATACCATACCAATGGGTAAGCTTTCAGAGATTCATGATAGTACTGCCACGCTGTCCTATATCAGTCCAACCCATAATAACCTGCTAAAACTGGGGAGCCGCATCCTGATAACCGAGGAAAATAGTGCCATCGCTCCTAGCACCCCGACGACCGATAAAAGCATGTGGCGCTACTATGCAGAAATTCCACAGGGAAATGGCCCTGGCATGCCAATGAACAATAACAATGGCTCAATGAATATGGCGGGTGGCTCGCAGCTGGATCATTTGCGCCATCTCCTCTACCTGGATCCAACGTTACAAAACAAAGACCTGAATGTAAACCTCCAGGGTGGAGTCGCCTTCTGGTTCCATCAAAATATCCAAAAAGTGATGTTACTGGCAAAGGACGCACGCGATAAAAACAATACCGCCACCACCCGATCAGACGCCATTAAAATCCTGGATTATATTGATGGATCACAATATGTATCCCAGGATATCCCAGGAGGCACCAAATTCCTTATTGATGGCAGGGTCGGCCGCATCGGCTTGTTGACACTTGACTCCGAACATGAGAATCCAGCCGGCTTTGAGAGACTAATGGGACACCATCTAAGCGGTCTGAGCGAAGCCGCCAACATTACAGCGGACCAGAAACAGCAGATTAACCAGATCAATGCCTCGGTTAACGGCATCGTGGATAGGTTAAATATGGTCCGTACCGATGCCACCAAACTTCTGGCCAATCCCAACGACACGAATAGCCTCAATGATCTCTACACTCAGAGCACCGATGCCTACCTTGGTCAATTCGATCCCGCTACCGGCAACCGCGTGGGTGGTGCCGTCTGGGTATATGATCATATCCAACACCTATCCAGCTTTACCGTCAAAATATATAAGTCTTGATAGTCTGTTTGTTGGCAGTCCATTCCATAACACAAAATCACACAGATAGAACTTACATGAGCCGCCATAGCCTACCAATCTTATCAACGTAAGCCGTGGCGGTCAGCCTCCTCTCTCCAGCAACAAACTGCTGGAAGCTCATCTCCTCTGCACGCCACTCACTATTCAGTATTGCTTTCCAGGCTGATACGGCTATAATGAAGTAAGTAAGATACAAAGCAAGTGAAAAGGGGAACTTCTAATGAAAAGTACTGATACCAGCAAATATACAGCTCCAGTAAATCAATTATTAACCTATGGCAAGCCTGACATTGAGGCCGATGAGTGGCAGGATTATCTGGCCGTGGGACTCAAGCAAGAACATATTCCTGAGCTCATCCAGATGGCAACCGACGATGAACTCATGCAGATTGATGAAGAAAGGCCAGAAGCCTGGGCTCCTATCCATGCGTTACGCGCCCTGGGTCAACTTCGTGCTGAGGAAGCGGTCAAGCCGTTACTTTCCATCTTTTCAAGACCTGATGTAGTAGATGAGTGGTTTATCGAAGAAATACCTGAGTCCCTGGGATTGATTGGTCCAGCTGCGCTACCGATACTCAAAAATTTTATCGCAGACGAGACCAGGGATAATGAAGCTCGCTACATGGCCGTTCCCGCAATTCTCAAGATCGCGAATAAGTGGCCGGAAACACGTGCAGAAGGTATTGACATCCTCAGCAAGCAATTAGAGAAATTCACGGAAAATGATCCTGAGCTCAATGCATTTCTGATTGAGACATTAAATGAGATGCATGCAGTAGAGGCAGCTCCCTTAATGGAAAGTGCCTTTGAAGCGAACGTTGTCGACACGATGATCGCAGGAACCTGGGATGATGCACAGCTTTCGCTAGGCCTGATTACAAAGGAAGAATATAATCAAAAAGCGCTCGAAGAGAGGGCTAAAATCGCAACTGCTCTGCCGTCAGTTCCAGCCAAACCAGCGGCGAAGAGCGCGCCGATCCATGCGCATAATCTTCCTTATGCTCATGAACATACCCATACGCATACACATGACGAACATGCTGAGGAACGATCCATACCAGCCAATCGCGCTCGTGTGACGGCAAATAAGAAAGCTAAAATCAAGATGGCAAAAAAATCACGTAAGCAAAATCGCAGGCGCTAAATTCTGATAGGGTGAAAAAATGTGCGAGGCACATTTTTTCACCCTATCAGAATACTATTTATGAACGTGCGTCTTTGCGCTTCAAGAAGATGCCAATCACAATCATAAGCACAATCACAATACCACCCAGAGCCCCCCAGGAGACGAGCAAACGCTGAAGTGCTTCGGTATGGCTATATATTGAGTAGAGTGTGCCATGATAGGTATAATCATCCCCAAAGAGTTTATCGCCTCCTGTAGTATCAGCATGCAGGCCAATTGAGGATCCCAGGGCCGCCATGGCCCAACGAGTGGGAAAGACCATCGACATAATCTGCGTCACCCAATCTTTGAGCGGGATGATCGCACCTGAAAAGATGACCTGTGGCAGCAGAATAATTGGCACCAGACTGATGGCACGATCGTTATTGGGCGCGATAGCCGAGATCGTTAATCCAATCATCAGACCACCCAGGGATGTCAGGCTCAAGGTGATATAGGTCTCAAGGATAGGTGGAAGAAAGATGCCCTGCTGCAATGGTTCTCCAATCTGCACGACCAGCGTGAGGATGGCGCTTTGAAAAAGACAGAGGAGTCCGAGTACAACGACTTTGGAGAACATATAGGGCATAATACCAAGGTTCACCGTGCGTTCACGCCGATAGATCGCGGCTTCTTTGACAATCTCACGCGCACCATTGATACAACCAAAGAGGACGGTAGCAAAGGCCATGATAAACAAGACCTTTTGCGCATCCGCACCGGGTCCCTGAATCAGAAAGGACTGTAGCGCCTGGGCCACGCTCCCTTTTTGGTGCACAAAGGTCTGGGCAGTTGTATCATTACTCAGAAAATCCATGACTTTCTGACAATCAATCAACTCAACCTGCTTAGCCTGGGGCAACGCCAATGGTCCAGAACTGGTGAGAATCTGTGTTCGGCATTGGGTCAGTTTATTGGCATCAAAAACGCCAGCTCCTACCTCAAAGCGCACCATGAGTACCAGCATAATCGCGATAACAGGAGCCTGTAAAAGCAGGATTAGGAGATTGCCAACATCGTTCTTGAGTAGTTCCAGATAACGCGTTGAGAGCAGAATAAACTGTGTCCAGCCACTACCTGCTTTGACGTGTGGATGAACTTTTTTGGTATGCGTGCCCGCACTCTCGGCCAGCTTTTTTTGCGCCTGACTTTCACTCAGCGGGGTTGCCACATAGCGTACATAGTCAGCAGAATTACGGAAACGCTCCTCCGCCTGTTGTGGGATATCAGGATGGTCCTTCGTCGGCTCTAAGGCGCTATAGATCTCACTGAAATCTGTTTTCTCAAAGTAATCTTTGGCTTCATTGGGTGGACCAAAGTAGGCCAGGCGTCCTCCCTGCGCCAGGAAACAGACGTAATCGCAGGTATTGATATTGTTGGTTGCATGCGTCACCAGAACGATGGTACGACCACGATCAGCAAGCCGTCGTAAGAGGGTCATCATTTTACGGTCCAGACCAGGATCCAGGCCCGAGGTAGGCTCATCAAGAAAAAAGACACCAGGATTGGCCAGCAGTTCAAGAGCAATTGAGACACGCTTACGCTGTCCTCCTGAAAGCTTACTGACCAGCAAGCTACGCCGCTCAGTCATCTCTACATCTTCGAGCACCTCATCGATACGCCAGGAGATCTGTTCCCTGGTAAAGTCACCCGGCAAACGTAACTTAGCCGCATAGTAGAGCGCACGCTCAACGGTCAGATCACGATGCACGATGTCATCCTGGGGCACATACCCAAGTTGTGTATTAAAGGCGGCCAAATTGCTATAGTAATCCACATCATTATAAAGCACCACACCATCCTGCGCCGGTCGCAAACCATTTAACGCGTCCATCAAGGTCGACTTACCAGCCCCCGAACCACCCACCAATGCCACAAACTTGCGCGGTGGAATGACCAGCGAGATATCATTGAGCAGCACAATATTATTCGTACCAGCCTTTTTCAGGTGAAAGGCCTCAATACGAATATGGCTACTCTCATCATATTGCCGGAGTTCAGTACCCGTATAAGTTAATCTGTAGGGACCAATCCTGATCTCATCACCGGTACGCAACAACTGATTATTAACAGGCTCACCATTAACATAGACATGGTTGGTGCTATTGTTATCAAACAAGCGATAACCGCCAGGGACCTTTTCCACCATGGCATGGTGCGCCGATACCTGTGGATGATTAAGCACAACAGTATTATCGGGGGTGCGTCCGATGGTGAGTCGCCCCTCTTGCAAGACAATCGGTGGCATTTCAGGCCACTGTTCTGCCTGAACATCGCTACCTGCATCATATGCCAGTGTTACCAGCGACCCATGCTCATCCCCGATACGGAAAATATCGCCGGCCTGTAACTGGCGGCGAAATGGTTGATCCCCTAAAATATGCTGGCCCTGATACCACAAGCCATTCAACGTACGCCCCCGGCGCGGATGAGGATGAATGAAAAAGAGCTTATCGTCCTCCTGCACAATCTGCGCGTGATTGCCAGAGATAATCGGAGAATTAATAACAATTTCATTATCAGGGGTGCGCCCGATATTAATAACCTTCTGATTGAGTGGATAGGCCTGACGATCACTATTCGTATTGCTACTCACAAAGAGAGAAGGTCCCTTGCTCCCCTGCATACCTGACAACATTGTCCCTGATGGAGAGCCCGGAGGTACCATCACTCCACCCAACCGTTCTGTCCGCATATAGGTAGGGCCCGCAACTGGGGGAGGCGGGGGGGAAAGAGGCAGTTGAGATGCGGGATTGGGCGTCATTGAGACCGGCGCTGGCGTCTGGATATCTGGTTGGCGCAAGAAAAAAACAAAGCTAATCGTTGGATTGAGCTTTACAACGCCATTATGGTAAAGCTGCCCCTGCTGAATCCGCTGCTCATCAAGGGTAATCTGATTATTTTGCGAAATATTTTCGATGATCCAGGCATTGCCAAACCAACGAATACGAGCATGATGCCTTGAGACGCGAGGATCAGAGACCACAATGTCATTCTGCGCATCACGGCCAATCGTAATCATCGGCTTATCGAGAAAAATGACCTTTTCTGCCAGTGGACCATCCAAAAAACGCACGGCCGCCTCAGCCGGAGGCTTCTGCACTTTTTCCAAGAATAGAACTCCTCACATAATATAATAACAGGAAAGTAGGCTGATCTACATTCCTGAGCATTATCTTCCCCTTTATCAACGCTCGATCCATGAATATTTAGCTACTACATTTAGAGAAAGACTATAGTTCCACATGAATTGGACAAACATAATATAAGGCAAATTATTAAAAGCATTGTGTTCCCACTAGAAGTAGCGTATACTCAGAATACTTTCTACTCACTCTTACATACTGTGTATTTGTATGCGTTAGGAATTCTCATAAACTAGCAAATACTAGAGCTAAAGTTTATGAGCAGCGATAAAACAAATATATGGGTGTAAATAAACATGCCCTTTACAGGGAAAAGATTGGAGGATTTCATCATGAAAAACCGCTACTATGTCCAGCCACTTTCAGAGCAAGCCTTTATTATTCGTGAACGTATCTCAGTCCAAAAAGGTCCAGGACCAAACGACCGCGTAATTCAGTCATTCACCATACGCCATGACGCCTACACGTATGCTCATCAGATGAACGCAACTACCGTTAACCCCAGTATTGAAGCTTCAAAAGTAGAACAACCACAGAGTGAGGCTGCACTCCTTGCAGCACAATTTTAGAGATTGATGGCGTATCGATGGCGGATGTTAAAACCAGTCAATGGACTCAATTCCGCCAGTCACGCCGACAAAAAATGGATCAACCTCTGACTTGCGCCTCAATCCAAGCATCTTCATTGATCATTGCAAATTACTAAAGGCACCTCATAAAGAGCCACATATTCCTGTGATTCAAGCATGATTGCTTATTCAGCAATGATAGGTGAATCGCTCTCTGCCGGGATCTCTTGAGAGCGCTGATGCTGTTTATCACTTTGATCCCTAATGCTGTGAATGATACGAACAAACACTGGAATAAACGCCCAGCTATAGAAAACCATATATGGTTCAATGTTCGGTATCAGCAATAGCAAGAGCGAAAGACAATAATAGACCGGACTGATAAGAATGCCAATCGAACGCGTCACAATCTCATGGCTGCTTACAGTTGGATCAATCAATCTATGCTTCCATGAAGCATAGGCCCAAAGAAAGAAGGAGGAAAGACTACAACCAATCAACACACATGTGTAAAAAATGACAGCCTGGGGGAATTTTCCACTTGCAACTATCACATTAAATGAGACTGGAAAAAAAACGATGAAGACCAGAAATACAAAGGTCAGTGTGGTGAACAGGCGGTCCTGGCGCTTAACATAGGTCATCAAGCGACGATGTCCTACCCAGTAGCTAGCCACTATCGCAAATGTCAGCGCATAAAAGGCACTTTTAAGCAACAAGTTAAACAGGTCCGCAGTAAATTGCGCAGAACTACCATCTGCCGCGCCTTCAGGTAATTTGATGTCAAGTACGAGTAGGGTCATAGCGATAGCAAATATGCCATCGCACAGCATAACCAGACGTTCAAAAGCAGTAGATTTTTCTTCAAATACTATTTGTGTCGCTGCATTCTTTCTCGATTCCATCAACATTAACTCCATACATAAATTTATAATCCATTTGTATAGATCTTCTTATGTATCATCTTTAAAGTTATCTATCTCGCTGAATCACCAATCTAACATATTGCTAATTTTTTGTCTAGATACATGCATTAGTCACCTTTTATACAAAGCTCTGACAAAACGTAGACATGAAAGTAAGCGTGAAGGGAATTAAATACTGATCATTGGTGTTTTCACACATGAATACGATGGGACTACGCAATAGGATAAGTGACTATTTCGTCCCGCATATCTATTCCCGGGCGTTAGATTTTCCATACTATGTGGAGAACTGAACGAACCCAGAGCTAAGAAATAAACATCTCTATTATGAGAAGGAGCTTTTAATGGCTGATACAAATAATTGGAATGAACAGGTTATTAATGAATTTCGTGCCAATGGTGGCAAAGTTGGCGGCCCATTTGAAGGCGCTTATATGGTGTTGGTGACCAGCATCGGTGCCAAAAGCGGCCAGCCTCGCACCACACCACTGGTTTATTTACCAGATGGTGAGCGCATACTTATCTTCGCATCTAAAGCGGGTGCCCCAACCAATCCTGACTGGTACTACAACCTGCGCGCTAATCCAGAAGCCACGGTAGAAGTCGGCACGGAGACGTTTAAGGCAAAGGCGAGCGAGATTACTGGCAAGGAACGTGATGAACTCTATGCACGGCAGGTTAGCATCGCACCAGGATTTGGAGATTACGAAAAAAAGACCACCCGCAAAATTCCAGTTATTGCTTTAGAGCGCATCTAAAGTCAAGACAGCATAGCTCAAAGCAAACGTTTGAAAAAGAGCATCTAGTGTGATTGCAGAAAAGTGTCGGCTGAGCCGACACTTTTCTGCAATCACACTAGAATTTTTTGTTGATATCCTCAAAAATCCTCTATCTCTTGTACTTTTATTATACTACAAGCTCTGGTTATGCGCACTGTTCTAATGGCCGATTTTTTTCCTCAACTATTCCTTGTATACTAAGAAAGTGTTTCAATATGCTCTCTGCCGAAGATCTACTGCTACTGAGAGTAGTATAGTTCAAATCATTATCACTGATGGAAGAAAGGCAAAGCATGATTGACAGGATAGTTTTTTGCCGATATAATTAGGTTACCAAATGAATTAACTACAAAATTATTTGCACATTCAGGTAAATAGGTACATATGCAAAAAGGGGGAGCGCACATGCACGTACAGGACAATGCAGTGGCGCAACAACTCATGCGGTCCTTCATGCAGTTTGATCGAGCGGAATGGCATAAAAGATCAATTGAGGGATGTAAGCCGAGTGAGATTAAGGTATTAATGTGCATCAAGAGGAATGTCGCACCTCCTAATCACGAGATAAAGGTGTCAGAAATCAGTAAACTTTTACATGTCACCTCACCAATGGTTACGCAGTTGTTGAAACGTCTGGAGGCAGATGGACTGATCGAACGCAAGACAGATCCTTCAGATCGCCGAGCCGTTGGCATCAGGTTGACAGAGAAAGGTGAACTGGTCACAAAAAAAGCGGCCGAGGCTTTTTTTGCCTCATTCAATGGATTAATTGAATATCTGGGCGAGGAGCAGAGCAAGCAACTTGCTGAACTTTTAATCAGCGTATATACATACTTCAACGAGAAAGACACCAGTATGCAGCATACATACTGGCACACGAGCGAGGAAGCATGATCAAGTTATTCAGATTTTTACAGCCATATCGCTGGTATGTGGCACTAGTCGTGATCCTGGTCCTTTTGCAGTCCCTTTCCGATCTTTATCTGCCCACACTGATGGCCGATATTGTGGATACAGGTATTGTTAAAGGGGATACGAATTATATAATACGTGTCGGCGGCTTGATGTTGCTGATCGCGATCGGCGGCACATGCTGTTCAGTTATCGCCAGCTACTTTTCAGCGAAAAGCGCCATTGGTTTTGGTCGTATTGTGCGAGCCAAAATCTTTCATCGCGTCGAGCAATTTTCGCTGCATGAGTTTGATCAGATTGGTACCGCCTCACTGATCACACGTACCACCAATGACACGACTCAGGTCCAGCAGATCTTGATTATCATGTTACGCATGATGATCGGTGCGCCGCTGATCTGTATTGGTGGCATCATTATGGCTCTTTCGCAGGATGTACAACTTTCCTGGGTCTTCGTGGCGGCGATACCTGTCATCATCATCTCGATCCTGATTATCACCGGCAAAGCGATCCCGCTGTTTAAGATCATGCAGCTGAAAATTGATAAGTTGAATCTGGTGCTGGATGAGGGACTGACCGGGGTACGCGTCATCCGTGCATTTGATCGTGTCAGACATGAAGAGCAGCGCTTTGATGCCGCGAATACGGATCTAACCAATACTGCGATCAAAGTGAACCGCACCATCGCGGCCCTGATGCCACTAATGATGCTCCTGCTGAACTTTACCACGATCGCGATTGTCTGGTTTGGTAGTATCCGCATCAACAATGGAGATATGAAGGTTGGCGCACTGATCGCGTTTCTACAATACGCGATGCAGATTATGTTCTCACTGATCATGGTCTCAATGATGTTTGTCATGCTGCCACGTGCCTCAGCGTCCGCCGAGCGCATCAATAAAGTGCTGGAGATTGATCCTGAAATCGTCGATGCCAAACAACTCCAGCGTACCGGTCAACAAAAAGGTTATGTGGAATTCAAGCATGTCACCTTCAGCTATCCTGGTGCGGAACAGCCTGCCCTGTCAGATATCACCTTTCAGGCCAATCCCGGTGAGGTCACCGCGATTATTGGAGGTACCGGTGCCGGTAAATCGACCCTGGTTGGCTTGATACCGCGCTTCTACGATATCGATGAAGGCAGTATCCTGATCGATGGTGTAGATCTGCGTGAACTGGCACAGGAGGATCTGCGCTCCAAGATTGGCTTTGTACCACAGAAGGCCGTACTTTTCTCGGGCAGTATCGCTGAGAATATCCGCTATGGTAAAGAGGACGCAACCAGCGAAGAAATCGAACATGCCGCTCGCATCGCGCAGGCCACAGAATTTATCTCCGATATGAAAGATGGCTTCGATTCTACGATTGCCCAGGGCGGTAATAATGTCTCCGGTGGTCAGAAGCAGCGCCTCTCAATCGCGCGCGCCCTGGTCCGCCATCCTGAGATCTACATTTTTGATGATAGTTTCTCGGCCCTGGACTTCAAGACAGACGCCAGATTACGTTCCGCGCTCAAAGAAGAGACACGCGCATCAACCGTCCTGATCGTGGCGCAACGCGTCAGTACAGTGATGGACGCCGATCGCATTATTGTCCTGGATGAGGGCAAAATTGTGGGCATCGGCACGCATCGCGAACTGATGGAGACCAGTAAGGTCTACTATGAAATTGTCTCCTCACAGCTCTCAATGGAGGAAATCGCATGAGCCAAGAACGTGGAGTACGACGTCCACCTGCTGGCGGTGGTATGGGAATGGGTCCTGGCGCTCGCCCTGGAATGGGGATGGGGATGCCTGTGGAGAAAGCCAAAGATTTTAAAGGCACCTTGAAGCGGCTCGCTGGCTACCTGATGCCACATAAGTTTCTACTGACGGTCGTCTTTATCGCCGCGATTATCAGTACAATCTTTAATATTGTCAGCCCAAAAATCCTGGGTCAGGCAACCACCAAGCTGTTTGAGGGTCTGATCGCCAAATATAAAGGTTTGCCGGGCGCCGGTGTGGATTTCAATGCCATCCTGCACATTTTGATGATCCTGGCCGTCCTGTATGTGATCAGTGCCGCCTTTGGGTATATCCAACAGTATGTTATGGCCAGTGTGGCCCAGCGCACGGTCTATGATCTGCGCAAACAGGTCGAGGAAAAGCTGAACCGCCTGCCATTAAAGTTCTTTGACTCACGTACCCATGGTGAGATCCTGAGCCGTGCTGTCAATGATATGGATAATATCAGTAGCACATTACAGCAGAGCCTGACCCAGCTCATCACCTCACTGGTCACCATTGTGGGTGTGATTGTGCTGATGCTGACCATCAGTCCATTGCTAACGCTGGTAGTGGTATTGACCATTCCATTGAGCCTGGTCGTGACTGTCGTGGTGGCCAAGCGCTCCCAGACCTATTTCGTGGGGCAGCAACGGTCATTGGGTGAATTGAATGGACACGTCGAGGAGATGTACGCGGGCCATAAGATCGTAAAGGCCTTTGGCTTCGAGCGGCGCTCGGTCGCGGAATTCGATCAGCTCAATGAGAAACTCTATGAGTCCGGCTGGAAAGCACAGTTTATCTCGGGCACAATCATGCCATTGATGATGTTTATTGGCAACCTGGGTTATGTCTTTGTCAGCGTCATCGGTGGTATTCTGGTAACCCAGAACGCCATCCAGATCGGTGATATCCAGGCATTTATCCAGTATTCACGGCAGTTTTCGATGCCGATTACGCAGCTAGCAAATATTGCCAATATCATTCAATCGACCATTGCTTCAGCCGAGCGCGTCTTTGAGCTCCTAGATGAGCAAGAGGAAATTCCTGAGGCTGTTGAAGCCAAAGTTATCGCGGCACCACATGGCGCGGTCGAGTTTGAACATGTCAAATTCGGTTACAAACCTGATGTGCCGCTGATGGAAGATATGAATATCGATGTGAAACCAGGACAGACCATTGCTGTGGTTGGTCCAACCGGTGCCGGTAAAACAACGCTGGTCAACCTGCTAATGCGCTTCTATGAGCTTGATGGTGGCCGCATTCTGGTGGATGGTATCGATATTACCGATCTGAAGCGTGGCAACTTACGCAGTATGTTTGGTATGGTGCTGCAAGATACCTGGCTCTTTAACGGTACGATCCGCGACAATATCGCCTATGGACGAGAAGGGGCAACCGAAGAGGAGATTATCCAGGCTTCAAAGGCCGCGCATGCCGACCACTTCATCAGGACCTTGCCGGATAGCTATAACACGATCCTGAATGAAGAAGCCACCAACATCTCACAGGGTCAAAAACAGCTCTTGACGATCGCCCGCGCCATCCTGGCTAATCCATCGATCCTGATCCTGGATGAGGCGACAAGTAGTGTAGATACGCGTACCGAGATCTATATCCAGAAAGCTATGAGCGATCTGATGCAGGGCCGCACCAGCTTTGTGATCGCCCACCGGCTCTCAACGATTCGGGACGCCGATCTGATCCTGGTGATGAATCACGGGAGTATTATCGAAAAAGGCACACACGAAGAGTTGCTGGCCCAAAAAGGCTTCTATGCAGATCTGTATAACAGCCAGTTTACGGGTGGAGCAGCTGCCAGTGCCATGCAGATACCGGAAAATGTAGTGTAGCAGTCTTCTCACGAGGATAGATAGACCGGCGGGGCGGTGAACTTGCACCAAGTTCACCGCCCCGCTTCTTCTCTGTTATTGACCACGAAATTGGGGGGTACGCTTCTCCAGGAAGGCCTGAAGTCCTTCGGCATGATCCTCACTCTGGCCAGCGATCTCTTGCAGCTCGGCCTCATAATCCAACAGATCATCGAGGCTGGCGCTGGCACTACGGCGCAGGAGTTGTTTGGTCAGGCCGAGAGCCAGTGTGGGTCCATGGGCCAGATCCACAGCAAATAAACTCACATCATACTGAAAATCGGCCGCGGGAAAAATGCGATCGGCCAGGCCCATCTCGAAAGCTTCTTCAGCACTAATGCGCGGCGAGAAAGCCATCAGATCAAAAGCTTTATTCCATCCGACAATACGCGGCAGAAAATAACTCATGCCGCTATCCGGCACCAGGCCGATACGGCTAAAGGCAGGCGTAAGAAAGGCATTGTCAGCGATCAGACGCAGGTCACAGGCCAGCGTTAACGAGAATCCTGCTCCAGCCGCCGCTCCATTGATCGCCGCCAGTACTGGCTTCTCCAGGTGCTGTAGCTGCTTAATGACTTTATTATAATGGCCTAGATGCGACTGAAACGATACGTTGCCACCCTGGAACTCTTTAAGATCCTGGCCCACCGAAAAAGCGCGTCCAGTGCCGGTGAGCATAACCACACGTACAGCTGGATCCTGAGCTTTCTCGAGCTCGCCACTCAATTCAACCAGCAACTCGGTCGTAATGGCATTCAGGGCATCGGGACGATTCAAGGTCAGCGTCAGCACCCCTTCTTCCAGTTGCGATACAATCGTCATATGTGTACATTCCCTTCTGTGAATGAACTAGTACATCATTGTAGCTCCAATAGATATCAGAGCTATATTATAACCGTTCAATGATGGTGGCAATCCCCTGGCCGACACCAATACACATACAGGCCAGCCCATAACGCCCATTGCGGCGGCGAAGTTCATACAGGAGAGTAGTCAGGATGCGTGCACCTGAAGCGCCAAGTGGATGACCAAGCGCGATAGCTCCCCCATTAACGTTGAGCCGCTCAACAGGAATCTCCAGCTCACGCATACACTGCACGGATTGGGCGGCAAAGGCCTCGTTCAGCTCAACCAGATCCATATCCGCGATCGAGAGTCCGGCCCGTTGCAGGGCCTTGCGGGCAGCAGGGATGGGTCCCAGTCCCATATACGCTGGATCAACGCCAGCCACGGCGGTAGTAACAATACGGGCCAGTGGTTGGAGTTGATGGGACCGGGCATAGTCCTGGGAGGAGATAAGCAGGGCGGCCGCGCCATCATTGATGCCAGCAGAATTTCCGGCGGTAACGGTGCCATCTTTTTTAAAGGCTGGCTTGAGTTTGCTGAGGGCGACCAGCGAAGTATCAGCACGCGGATGTTCATCTTTGTTGATGCTGAGTGGCTCGCCTTTTTTCTGCGGCACGCTGACCGCGACCAGTTCGTCCGCGAAGCGACCAGCCTCTTGAGCGGCTACGGCCCGCTGCTGGCTACGCAGGGCAAACTCATCCTGGTCAGAACGGGAAAGCTTGTAGCGTTCAGCCACATTCTCAGCGGTCTCGCCCATACTATAGGGATAATAGAGCTCGGCCAGGCGTGGATTAGTAAAGCGCCAGCCAAGGGTGCTGTCATACATGGTGATATTGCCACGCGGATAGCCTGTTTCGGCTTTGCCCATCACAAATGGGGCACGCGTCATACTCTCAACGCCACCAGCTATAAATAAGTCACCTTGCTGAGACCAGATCGCCTGCGCGGCTGCATTGACCGCCTGCAAGCCTGAGCCACAGAGCCGATTGACGGTCTGACCGGCCACCGTAACCGGCAGGCCAGCTAACAGCAGAGACATACGCGCCACGTTGCGGTTGTCTTCTCCCGCCTGGTTGGCGCAACCTAGAATCACATCCTCAATCTCGTCGACCGGCACCTCAACCCGCTTGAGGGCTTCATGGATGACCAGGGCCGCCAGATCATCGGGACGAACATCTTTGAAGACACCATTATAGCGTCCAATCGGAGTACGGACAGCCGCCAGAATCACTGACTCCTGTGACATAAATATGACTTCCTTCCTGCCTATTTGGAGGCTACAACTGTCTTAGATGGGCTTGAATTGTTCAAAGGGTTGATGACAGTTCGCACAGTAAGCAATCGCCCGACAGGGTGTGGGACCAAAAGCATTTTCCAGACTGGTCTGCTGCGAACCACAATAGGGACAGGTGAGCTTCTGCTGCATCAGCATCGGCAAGAGGGGACCGCGACCGAGCTTTGGTGGTGGCGCGATGCCGACACCCCTGAGCTTCTCCTGCGCCTCTACACTCAGCATATCGCTGGTCCAGGGCTGCTCCATTGTGACCACAACGTCAACGGTCGATGCGAAGTTTAATAAGCATTCGCGGATCGTCGTCTGGATCTGGCTGAGGGCGGGACAACCAGCAAATGTGGGCGTAATGGTGATGCGTAACGCCGTGTGCTCATTATCAATCTCGATATGGCGCACAATCCCCATATCCACCACCGAGATCGCCGGCAATTCTGGATCAGGCACAGTGCGAAGAGCATCCCAGATCTGCTGCTCGGTAACGATGTGATTGGTTGTGGATGGATTTAACTCGGACATGGCGCGCCTCCTACCAACTGGCCTGGGGATCAAGGCGATAGACCATCGTCATCTGCTCCCATAGGTCCGCGAAGTCTGCTATATGCTGTCCCTGACGGCCACCATAGCGGGCTGGTACGAGTGAGCGGAATACTTCTCCGGCCGCGTTATCCTGGGAATTATGCGGGACAGGTTCCAGGGGTAGCGATAGATTGAATTGTCCGAGTATAGGAGCAATGCTGGTGAGCCATTGCTGCTCCAATGCGGAAGATGGGCGGGAGAGGATGCCAGCCTCCAGGAGAAGCGCCTCAGCAGCAAAGGGCTCAAAGAGACCCAGGGCATCTGGCCAGAGTTGCTGCAATGCCTGCTCTAATAACTGGCGAGCTTCAGCAGTACCACGTGCCAGGCGCTGCAGCCAGGTGCCAATATGCATCTGATGATAGACCTCTTCACGTTGAATCTTGGCAATAGCCTGGGCCAACGGCACATAGGCCGAATCCTGCAAACTGGCCAGTCTGATCTGATCGGCCATCTCATAATAGAAACGGCGCGCAATAGTAAAGGCCCAGTTGCCACGCCGATGCTCTACCAGTTGCGCCTGACGATAATCCTCAAGCTTGCGACCATAAGCAATATGATCCGGGCTCACCCCGGTCAGGGCCGCCACCTCTTGATAGAAGAGGCGTGCATGGCCAATCTCATCCTGGGCAATCGAGCTACAGGCCACATCCTCCTCCAGCATCGGAGCCACGCCGGTCCATTCTGAGTCCCAGTAGCCCAGGATAAATTCATCATCTGCCAGGGAGAGCAGAAAATTACTTAACGGCTGCCTGAGTTGGACAGGTACGCCGCTGGCATCAGTCATCTTACTCATCGACGACTCTCTTCCTCGGCCTTCACACGCTGGCGGGCCTGCGCTAATTTGTCACGGATATCATAGCCATCCAGGCGGCGATACGAACGGTCCAATGGTGGTTGGAGCAGATCCGGCTGATCCAGGAGCACAATGGCGGTCAATGGACAGAGCCAGAAGCGTAGATATAGGCCTGCGTGATCTCTGGCCAGTTGGATCAGGGCCGCCTCAGCCTGAGAAATGCTTGCCGCATCTAGATTGTGTAGCCAGAGCATGGGTCGGCCCGCCTGCTGCTGCGCAAAGACGGCATAGGTCAGCATAGTTTCAGTGGATGACTCATCAACTACGACATGACTACTATCTGGAAGGACTTCAGTCAGGCTGCGACGTGGAATAATCCACAGCTTCTGGCTCTCCTGCCGGCGTGCGTAAAATTCTCGGGCATAGTGTAGAGCCAGTTCTGGATCCGGGGCACGTAAATTGCCACCATGATGTGGAAAGGGATCGCGGGCGGCCTGTTGAAAAACTTCAAAGATCTCGCCCTCATCTTTTGCGCCTGAGAAAGCCTGGAATTGTTCATTCCCCATGTGCTCCAGCATTGTCATTCTCTCTTTCTCAAGTTCAGGCGATGTTGACAGGTGTGGCGGCGGAACGCTGCTGCATCACCTGGCGCACCCATAGACCATCTTCATAAGAGAGACGACGGAAGCCAATGCGTTCAGCGGATGCCGGACCCTGGTTACGCGAGATAGCACGTAGCACATCCCATTGTGGCTCACTATACAGCCAGCGTCCCTGTTCTGCATCAAAACGCAGTTCTGGATCAGGAATCACCAGGCCAACCTCACGCAAGCGTGGAACCTGCAGATTCAAGAATTCCTGGCGTAGTTCTTCGTTCGCTTTAGCCTTGATGCGCCACTGTAAATCTTTATCTTTTTCGGGCGGGGTTGCAGGACCATGAAAGACCATCAGGGCCGGCCACCAGCGATTCAGCGACTCTTGTACCATCTGGCGCTGCGCCTCGGTGCCATTCATCATGGTAATAATCATGTCGCGACCATGCATCATATGGAACGACTCTTCCCAGCAAATTTTCTGCATCGTACGCGCATAGGGTGCATAGCTGCTATCGCGTAGAGCGTGCTGCGAAACAATCGCCGCCGCATCCACCAGCCAGGCGATAATACCAACGTCGGCCCAGCTATAGGTAGCATAGTGGAAGGTATTATGGAATTTGCCCTTGCCAGCAATCAGATCATCCAGGCAGGCGCTACGTGGCTTACCCAGATCCTCAACCAGCCGATACAGCAACTCCGCATGCCCAACCTCATCCTGGATCTTCGCAGTCAGAGCCAATTTACGATGAATCGACGGTGCCCGCATAATCCAATCCCGCTCAGGGAGCGCCCCCATTAGCTCTGAGTTCGCATGCATCTCAATAAAGCGGATCAACGACTGCCGATAAGCATCCGGCATCCAATCAGTCGCCTCAACCTTGCCTCCCGCGGCCAGATAATCCTGGAACTGCTCAGTCCGAGCTTCTACGTTATCCTGAATCATAAATCTCTTTCCCTCTCTTCCCTGAGGCGCTGGCTTACTAGTTAACATCATTGTATGTACTGAAATTCTACCACCTGGTAAAAATATAAAGGAGAAATATATAAATGTCAATGAACAGCAGACATATTTTTTAACGATGGGTAAAAAAAATACACGGTTTATAGGCTTTCGGGAGACGCTGCTAGAGGCATCTGAGAGAGCAAACCACCTTCGATCATACCAATAAACATAGTGGCAATCTGCTGATGGGTATAACGGCCGGCGGGATTATACCAGTGAGAGAGCCAATGGCACATACCGAGCAGGCCAAAGGTAATGATTTTAGAGTCGAAATCGGCTTTAAAGCTATGTTGAGCAATTCCCTCTTGCAGGATCCGCTCAAAATAGCGCTCATAATCTTTTTCGCGCAGCGCGATTTCACGTGCAAAGGGTCCGGTGAGATGGGCCTGCTCACGGTAAAAGACGGTGACGGCGGGTGAGGAATTGGCGGTAACGGCAATATGATGTTCAATGGCTTGCTGTAATTTCTCCCGGGCCGACACATCGGACTCGACAATACGGCGCAAGGGCTCCTCAACACTATTCAGCACATTCAAATAGACCAGGCGCAGAATCTCTTCTTTATTCTTGACATGATAATAGAGGGCAACCTTGGTTACCCCAAGTTTGTCGGCGATATCATTCAGGCTAGTGGCGCCAAAGCCACGTTCCGCAAAAAGCTCGGCGGCAACCTCCACAATCACCTTCTGGGTTAAACGGATGCGCTTCAAGACTTCACCCTGGCTATCCTGCTTACGCGCTCTCTGACTGACTGAAAGCTTCTGTTCATGTCGCTTCATAAAATTTGTTTCCTGTTGTATGTTAATTATGAGAGATTGTCACCTTAAGTCTTGCTATTTTACCATAGCGTAAAGTAGACAGGGATAAATATTGACTTTTAGTGGAGTAGTAGGATATATTTTTACCATGTGGTAAAAATAGACAAAGGAGATTAATGACAATGGCAGTCACCGCGATCGTTTTCTACAAAGAACCAGCCGACCGTGAGAAATTTGAGCAACACTATCTTGGGACGCATATTCCCATGGTGGAAAAGATTCCAGGTCTGCAAAAGGTAGAGGTCAGGCGCTTCACTGGTAAAGACGCTCCTTATTATCTGATGACCACGCTCTATTTCAATAGCAAAGAGGAGCGCAAAGCTGGTCTGGGTTCGCCAGAAGGACAGGCAACCACGGCCGATGTGCCCAACTTCGCTGATCCAACTAGCGTCACCATCGCTTTTGCCGATATCATATAAGTAAAGATCCAGACCAGATACCCAATGGTTCATCACCATGGCGATTTATGCAGTCAGAAAAGCCAGGGCATATTCAAAGTCTATACGTATAAGACTAACAGCCGAATATGCCCGGTTTGGCCGCAAGGGAGCGGTTTCTCTGAAGATACTATGAATAGTAAGTGCAGGAAGTAGACCATGACGAGCACACTACATGAGCAGGACATACGCCCACCCGAGCCAATTTCCGTGCTGGCACCCAATGGCTCATTACAACCAGGGATGCAGCTAGAAGAGACTCCGGAACTGTTACTGGAGATGTATCGCTGGATGACCTTCGGGCGTATTTTTGATACACGTTTAATTCATCTGCAACGCCAGGGACGGCTATGTACCTATGCTCCGGTCGCTGGCCAGGAAGCGGCCCAGATTGGCTGCGGGCTGGCACTACAGCAGGATGACTGGCTATTTAGTTCGTATCGCGATGGCCTGGCGAGCATTGTCCATGGACTCCCCCCCGAGTATGTCCCACTCTTCTTCCGTGGCCATCCTAAGGCTGGCGCGATCCCGGCCGATGTAAATGTCTTTGGCTTGCAGATCGGTATTGCTGAGCAGATCCCACATGCGGTCGGAGTAGCATGGGGGATGAAGTTACGACGCGCAAAGACGGCCACGCTCGCCATGTTCGGTGATGGCGCCACGTCCGAGGGCGCCTTCCATGAAGGCACAAACTTCGCGGGCGTCTTCAAAGCTCCGGTTGTATTGGTCTGCCAGAACAATGGCTGGGCCATCTCAGTACCGCGCTCCCGTCAGACTGCCAGTGAAACCCTGGCCCAGAAAGCGGTCGCCTATGGTATTGCTGGCCGCCTGGTAGATGGCAACGATGTACTGGCAATGTACCGCGAAGCCAGGGCCGCACTGGAACGGGCCCGTAGTGGTCAGGGGCCAACCTTGATCGAGGCCGTAACCTATCGCTTTGGTCCACACTCTACCGCCGATGATCCACAGCGCTACCAGCCAGCGGGAGAACTCACCGAATGGCAAGATCAACGTGATCCAATCACACGCCTGCGCATCTGCCTGGAACGAGAACAGCTATGGGATCAAACACGGCAGAAAGCGCTAGAAGAAGAGTTACGCGAATATATCGCCCGCAGCATCAGCAACGCCCTGACCGAAGAGATTCCGGCTCCTGAAAGCATGTTCGAGCAAGTCTATGCCGAGCCCACACCGATCCTGCAACAACAAAGGCAAGAGCTACTGGATCACCTAAAAGCAACACAGAGAGGAGTCACATTTCCATGACTCAACGCAATCTGATCGAGGCAGTGAATGATGCGCTGAAGGTAGCTATGCTCGAAGACGAGCGTGTCATGGTGATGGGTGAAGACGTCGGGCGTAATGGCGGTGTCTTCCGGGCCACCGACGGCTTGATTGAGCGCTTCGGTGAGGAGCGGGTGGTAGATACCCCGCTGGCCGAAGCTGGTATCGTCGGGACCGCGATCGGGCTGGCAACCTATGGTATGCGACCCGTAGCTGAGATCCAATTTCTCGGCTTCTCGGTCCAGGCCTTCGCCCAGCTTCTTTTACAGGCAGCCCGTATTCGTGGTCGCTCACGAGGACGCTTCACCTGTCCACTGGTGCTACGCGCACCCTTCGGCGGAGGCGTACGCGCCTTCGAGCTCCATGGTGATGCCCTGGAGGCTCATTTCGTCCATGCCCCGGGCCTCAAAGTAGTCGCACCATCTACCCCATATGATGCTAAAGGGATGCTCCTGGCAGCGCTCGCTGATCCCGATCCCGTAGTCTTCCTGGAGCCCTTGCGCGGCTATCGCGCCAAACGCGAAGAGGTGCCAGACGGACACTATACCGTGCCACTGGGGAAAGCCGCCATCGTACGCGAAGGGACGGATATCACGATTGTGGCCTGGAGCGCCATGGTCGCGACCGCGCTGGAGGCAGCCGAGCAGCTAGCCGACGAAGGTATTTCAGCCGAGGTCATTGATCTACGTACCCTCTCACCATTTGATGCCGAGACCATTATCCACTCAGTCGAAAAGACCGGACGCGCCATAGTCGTGCATGAAGCACCAAAGACCGCCGGTGTGGGAGCCGAGATCGTAGCCACCATCAACGAAAAAGCTCTGTTCTGGCTCGAAGCTCCAGTCGTACGCGTTACTGGCTACGACGTTGTCACCCCCGTCATCCTGGAAGACTACTATCTGCCGAGCGCCGCCCGCATTATCCAGGCCACCAGAGCCAGTATGATCATCTAGCAGACACGTTATGCACTGCTAAGCAGCCCGGAGGAGCCAAAAATGACAGTAGAGTTCCATCTTCCAGACCTGGGAGAAGGTATTACAGAAGCAGAGATTGTCCGCTGGTTAATCAAACCTGGAGATAGCGTGGTCCAGTATCAGGAGATTGTGGCGGTCCAGACGGATAAGGCGGTCGTGGAGCTACCATCGCCTGTATCCGGCACCGTCCTCGAACTGGCGGTGGCGGAAGGCGCTGTTGTGCCAGTCAAAAGCGTCCTCTTGAGATTCAATGAGGACAAGCAGGAGATGGCCGGTGTCGGTAGTAGCTCCACCAATGGACACGCTAAACCGGAGGCAGCCACAGCCTATACTGATACCATTTCGATTCCACAACACAATGGCAGCCGGCACAGCGATACACAACGACCACCACATCCCAACCGCACACAGGCCACGCCTGTGGCTCGCCGGATGGCACGCGAATTCAACATCGATATCGCCACGATCACCGGCAGCGGCCACGCGGGACGCGTCCGTACCGAGGATGTGCAGCAAGCGATCGCGCGTCTGACCGCTCCAAAGGAAACGATTACATCAAACGCCGAAGCTAGTGCCAGCGTGCCTGCCAACGTCAGCAACGGGAACACAAGCACACCAAAACCGCTCCAACAGGCCGCCAGCAATCAGGTTGAGAAGATAGCAGAGGAACGCATCCCCCTGCGTGGTCTGCGACGCAAGATCGCCGAGAATATGCTGCTCTCCGTGAGCACCATTCCGCAGGTCGCGTCCATGGTCGAGGTAGATGCCAGTGGACTGGTTGCGCTACGTAAGCAGTTACAGCCCACAGCCGAGGCTCAAAACATCAAGCTCTCTTATCTGCCATTTATGATTAAAGCCCTCGTGCAGGCCCTTAAACAGTATCCCTATATCAACGCCTGCATCGACAACGAACGTCAGGAAATTGTCCTCAAGCATGAATATCATATCGGTATCGCCACCGCCATACCAGAGGGACTCCTGGTGCCAGTTATACGCCATGCTGATCGGCTCACACTCCTGGAGCTAGCCAGTGAAATCAATCGGCTTGCAGAAGCTGGTCGACAACAAAAACTCCAACTTGACGAACTACGTGGTAGCACCTTTACCATCAGCAACTATGGGAATATCGGAGGCTTTTTCACCACGCCGATCATCAATCCAGGTGAAGCCGGAATTTTGGGACTGGGTCGCATCACCAAACGTCCCTGGGTCGTCGAAGATAGCCTGGAGGTCCGACCGGTCCTCCCCCTCTCCTTCACAGCTGACCACCGTCTGATCGACGGAGAGCTCGCCATGCGTTTCCTCAATACCCTGATAGAGACCCTGGAGCAGCCACAACGCCTGCTCTTACATATGCGCTGAGGATTATATGCGTTTAATTCCGGCGGACCATGAAACAAAGATGCGCATTGTGGTGACGGCAGAGATGACGGCGCAATTCGAGGAAATGGGCGAAGTACATCCAGTCTATGCCACCTACTGGCTCACCAGGCATATGGAACTGGCAGGTCGCCGTCTTATCCTGCCATTCCTTGAAGAAGGCGAAGAAGCAATCGGCTATGAGGTCACGGTACGGCACCTGGCCTCGGCCCTCCCCGGCATGTGGATCGAATTCACCACACAATATGTGCGTACAGAAAAGAACCGCATCTATGTCCAGTGTCAGGCCAGCAGCCAACTACAAGAGATCATTGGCATAGGACAAACCACCCAGGTCGTCCTCCCAAGAGAAAAACTCCAGGCAAAATTCGCCACCCTCATCCAACGCTGGAAACCGCTCCAAATGTAAAGGGGCATGCAGCCCCATCGTAACGGCAGGGCTTGTCCCTGCTACCGCTTTACGTACGATTTGCCGCTCAAACACGTGAGCTTGAGCCTGGCAGAAACCAGGGGAAACGCTTAGTATTATACTGATAGGTAAATCAAACGGGCTATCATCTGGTAGTGTATTTAGACGATCAGTATAGATAAATGAAAGGTTTGGCAACTATGAACGTAGAAGCCAGGACATCAGAGACGGGACATCCCAGGGTTGTAATTGTTGGCGCTGGCTTTGGTGGACTACAGGCGGCTCTGGCTATTGGTAAGCAGCAACCTGAGGTTGATTTGACCGTTATTGATCGTACAAATCATCATCTTTTCCAACCATTGCTGTATCAAGTGGCGACGGCGGCGCTTTCGCCGGCGGATATCAGTACGCCGATTCGGCATGTCTTGCGTAAGCAGAAGCGTACTGAGGTGATTATGGCTGAGGTGACAGGCATTGATATAGAGTCAAAGCGTGTTATGATGGCGGACAATCTCAGTATCCCATATAATTATCTGATCATTGCAACGGGGGCTCATGAAAATTACTTTGGGCATCAAAAAAGTTGGGGACCACTCGCACCAGGATTGAAGTCGATTGAAGATGCTCAGGCGATCCGCAACAAGATCCTGGTGGCCTTTGAGCAGGCGGAAATAGAAACTGATCCCGAGCAACAAAAAAAGTTACTGACATTTGTGGTCGTTGGCAGTGGTCCCACGGGTGTGGAGATGGCTGGCTCGATGGCCGAGCTGGCCTACCAGACATTGACACCAGAATACCGCCATATTGATCCTGGCATGATCCATATCATCTTGATTGAGGCGCTACCCAAAATCTTGAATGCGTTCCCGGAGAAGCTTGCACGCAGGGCAAAGAAAAAGCTGGAACGATTGGGAGTCGATGTCAGAACCAATACGCCACTAGAAGAGATTACCAAGGATGGTGTCGTTGCGGGTGGACAATGGATCGCCTCGACTACGATCATCTGGACCGCTGGTGTACAGGCGTCTCCCGCGGGCCAATGGTTGGGCGCGGAGACAGATCGCGCCGGTCGCGCTAAAGTCATGCCCGATCTCTCGCTCCCCGATTATCCAGAGGTCTTTGTACTGGGAGATACCGCGAATCCTTCACAGGATGGACCACCACTGCCTGGTGTCGCGCAGGTGGCAATGCAGCAGGGTCGCTATGTGGCCTCAGTGATCAAGCAGAGGATTTCCGGAGAGCCAGCCCCTGAGCCGTTCCATTATCATGATAAAGGGAATCTTGCCACAGTTGGACGAGCTTACGCGATTGCCAGCATCGGCCCCATACGCATCTCCGGCTTTATCGCCTGGATCATCTGGCTGACAGTGCATATCGTGTATCTGATCGGCTATGAAAATCGCACCATCGTCTTACTCCAATGGGCCTGGTCATACCTCCTCTTAAAGCGGCGTGTACGTATTATTACGCGCTCGGTGCGGCTATCTCCCCCATCAGATCCAAACCATAAATCTATACCAGAAAAGGCAAAGATCGCGACCAATCCAAAACAATAGAAATGAATACACGAAAAAGCCAACCGTGTGATATATGGTTGGCTTTTTTTTGACGAAAGATTGGTTGATAAGCTAAACTAAAACTTAGTGCATATCTAGTTTCACATCGGAACCGGAAGGCTGCTCGCCTTTGGAGGTTAAGCCCTTCACAACGGAATAGAGTGCCCCCATCTTACCCGAAGGTGCATCCCAGTATTCCGCGCTCTCAACGTGCACTTTCAGCAATGCCAGATCTGGATCATCCTGGCCTTTTGGGAACCAGGCTTTGTAGATGGGATTCCACAGATCCTTGATTTTTTGGCGATCCTGTACCAATTGTCCCGTTCCGGAGACTGAGATGTACAGGTTGTCACCAGGCTTGCTATAGCTCAAATTGACCTGCTGATGCTGCTCCACATCACCTACTTTGGGAGCGGTCGCATAGGTAAAGAACCAGAGATCTCCATCAAACTCGACGGCTTTCAGATCCTGGGTCGCCATTGGGCGGCTACGCAGGGTGCCATCTGGTTCGGTGGTGGTCATCATAGCGATGCGCACATCTTTAATTTTCTCGCTCAGAAGTTTTTTATCGCTTTTATGTTCAGTCTGTGAACTCATAAGAATTTCTCCAATCTATGTTCATCAACAACCACATCCAACTCATTCTCGTTTTCGTGAATACCAATAATACACGCAATACACGGACTGAAAGATGCAATATGAAACCTTTTGAGATCCGTTGTGGTAGAGCTTCAGGCCTACTCGGACCAGACGGTTAAGGTGTTGGCGTCGTGGTCGTCGAGGGTCGCCAGTTCATCGCGCACAGGTGACCAGGCAGCCATTAATTGACCAGGAGCGGACAGAGTTGGGGCAGGATCGTATGGCGAACCAAGTAGCAAGCGTTTCTCACTTGATGCCAGCGTGATTCTCCCCTGACGCGAGATGGTCAG
This sequence comes from Dictyobacter alpinus, assembly GCF_003967575.1. Lineage (NCBI taxonomy): Bacteria > Bacillati > Chloroflexota > Ktedonobacteria > Ktedonobacterales > Dictyobacteraceae > Dictyobacter > Dictyobacter alpinus. The sequence continues at coordinate 4,269,064 of NZ_BIFT01000001.1, read as the reverse complement.
CATGCGGATCAGAGATGGCAATTTCTCCCAGCGCAACAGTTCAGTGCGCTCCTGCACCTGCCAGCCAAGCACACGACGATCATTGGTCGCCACTACCAGTTGCGCGCCATCTCGCGACCAGCACAGGCCCTGAATCTTGTGACCCAGGCTGGCGACCTGCCATACTGCCTGCTTACCTCCAACGGGCCAGCAGGCAATATTGCCTTGACTGGAACCAATGGCTAGCTGTGTACCGTCAGGCGACCAATGCAGGGTACCAGGATTATCACAGCGCATACCACCGGTTGAGAGATGCTGAGGAGCCTGCACACGCACCTGTTGCAGGCGGGATAAAGGTAGATGATAAATCCAGAGTTCGGTATCAACCCAGATAGCCAACTGATCACGCACAGACCAGTCCAGGCCTTGCGGCATACTCAGTGCCAATTGCAATACCTGAGGAAGCAGGCGCGCGTCCCCTACCTGCCAGAAACAGATTTTATGGTTACCAGCTACCGCCAGTACCTGACTATCAGCAGACCAGCAGACGGCGCTGGCTCGTGCTGCGTTTGGCGTTAGAACCTGACTCAGCGCCCCACTGCCAGGCCAGTAGATATAGACGGTACCATAAAGGACACAGGCCAGGGACGAACCATCAGGCGACCAGGATAGCGTCTTGGGACGTGAGGCGAAAGCCACACGTGTGGGTCCCTGTAACAACAGAGGTTGCAGGATCAGCCCTTCTTGACGCTCAGGCACAATTGCACGCGGGGGCTTGATCGGCAAAGGATCGTCCAGGGTGCGTACTTCCTGCACATCTGAGGAGTCCAGGCTGAGTGAGAAGCGGGCTTCATGTGAGATGGCACCTGGATTCGGCTCGGTTTTTTCTTCCCCATAAGCATAGATCGCTTGCTGGAGGGCATGAGCAAAGCCCATCACCGAAGAATAACGCTGCTCAGGTTGCTTTTCCAGGGCCCGCAAAAAGACAGCGTCGATCTCTGGCGATTGCAGGCGCTCCGGTAACAGACTACTGGGGGGCAAAGGCGGTGTATTAAGATGGGCCAGCAGATAGTGCTGTTGATTTTGATCAGTATTCTGGATAGGAAATTTGCCTGTCAATAACACACAGGCCATTACCGCTAATGCATATTGGTCTGAGGCACTATCCACCTCCTTCCCAATCTGTTCGGGTGCCATAAAGGCAGGCGTGCCCACGATCTCACTGGCCATTTCAAAGGACTGATGTTTATAACGAGAGATACCAAAGTCAAAGAGATACAGATAGACTGCCCGCTCAGGAGTATTGATCGAACGATACAGGAAATTACCTGGCTTTACATCCTCATGCACAATCTGTGGATTCTGATTATGCAGATACCAGAGGCAATCGGCTGCCTGCATTACTGCATCGGCCACCTGGCGCAAAGACCAGGATTGCCAGGGGGGACGCTGATTCATCAACGTTGCCAGTGATCCCTCTTCAATATAGGGAGAAACCAGAAAAGGCACACGGCGCTGCTTATACTGGCGATAACCAGAGTCCAGCAAGGGCAAGATCTGTGGATGGCTCAGACCCTGAAGGATAGTGATCTCACGTGCGAAACGCTCCTCAGTTTTCTGATTGCGCTTCTCATCGCCTTCATGCACCTTCATAATCTTCACCACCACATCCCGCCCGGACTCACGATCCTGTGCCAACCAGACCTCGCTCATATGTCCACTGGGCAAGGTCTTCTTCAGCGTATAGCGCTCAGCGCCCATGGTTCCTCCCTATGAAAAGTTGATCTTAGCGTATACGCTGCGAGGGACTACTGGCCTGTCCCTGTCCTTGATTCCTGGATGCTGTATGCTGGCGATGCAGGGTCTGATATTGTTCAGCCAGATCTTCATTGACGCTCTTAAGCTGTTCAAATTCGATGCGTAGCCGGTTGCGCTCCTTGGTCAACTGATCCACACTATTCTTAAGTTTATCCCTGTCGCTGATAGCCTTCTTGATCTCATCCTCGTTGAAGCCTTGCTCTTCACGCACTTTGAGTAACTCTTCTTCCAGGCCACTGATCGTCTTCTGCTGCTCCGCCATCTTCATAGCTGAGGCCAGCAACTCCTTCTTAAAGGTCTCACGCTGCACATCAATGTCCTGCTGTAGCTTGGCCATCTGTGGCTCATAACGCCAGCCCAACAGCACATTAGAGACCTCATGCAGAGCCCCCTCATCCGTTTTATCTTCACGCAACTCCTGCAACTTACGCACGTCCCACTGACCACTGGCCAGCAGACCACCAAGGGCACGCAAGGCGACTGAGAGTTCTTCTGGATATGGCGCACCCGGCCGTCGATTGGCGATCCCGTAGCGATCAATATGATAGACGTACTCTTTCACATCCTCTGGCGCAATCGTCATGCTCAACACGGATGCGATCTCGGCACGCAGGGCCGCAGGCGACTCAGGATCATCAAAGACCTCCAGCAAGAGATGCTGTGTCTTGGACCCAAGCAGTAAGAAAAGATAGATCAACTGCTTACGCTGCTGCGGATTATCAATCAAGGACTGCACCAGATGATCAATAATTGCCTGCTCACCTAGCAGGAGCAACAGAGCCATCACACGTAGATTGGTCTCCTGGGCTGTACTCTGCTCGACAAAATCGATCAGTTCAGGTACCATCACATGTTCCTGATAATCCAGCTTGGATTCCTCATAGATACGCTCTAAGAGCAGCGAGACGGCCATGGCGATATCATCGCGATCGTCACCTACCAGCAGCGAGACCAGTTCGTCCTTGATAACTTCTGGCGCCATGCTGCGGAAGACCTTCATCGCCGCTTCACGTCGGGGTACATTATTACGGTCACTCTGCGCCGTCCAGATAAACGAAAGGGCCGGTACACCAATCTCACTAAGGATAAATTGTGCCGACTTGGCCACGCCAGGATCGCTGTTGACAATCAGATCACCTACCCGCGAGACCACCAATCCACCATTTCTGATCAAGGCGATTTCAGCGCCCCGCCGTTGCTCCTCATTAAACAAAGCATCCACCAGACGATTCAAGACACTTTCCTGTAGAGCGGGCTTACGAGCCAGGCGCACAAATGCTTCAGCCACATCTTCGATCAAGCGCGCATCTTCCAGGCCATCCAACAGGGCTGGAATACTGATATCAGAGAGTGTTTCTGAGAGCAGATCCAGCAAGGACTCACGCGCATAGGGAGGCAGGGTTGGATGGAAGAGGCGCACGATCTCGCGCACAATCTCTTGCTGCTCACGATCCTGACGTTGACGAACCAGGGTAATTACCACGCGCTGCGCCATCTCACGAGCCGTGGCCCGCTGATCGTTTAAGCCCTGGACCAGGGGACGCAAGACCGTCACCCCATAGCGCGGCAAGAGATCCGCGATAATAGGACCACGTTCATGTTCTCCTAACAGGCTTACCAGTGGAGGAATGGCGGCGTCTGGATATTTCAGCAACAAGGTCGAGACCGCGTTGCGGGTTGTTGGCTGATACAGGGCATCTAACAGCGCCGGCACGACAGTTGTACCAGGCATCTGCTCAAGCGCCTGTTGAATATATTCCCGCACCGATTCATCGCGATGCAAAAGATGCTGTACCAATACCGGAGCCGCATCCCGGCCTTTATCGCGCAGGACCATCACGATCTGATCGGCCTGGGCCGCACTCTGACGCTGCTCTAAGCGACCAATCAAAGCCTCACCAGGGAAAGGTGTCATCATCATCAAAGCACGACGCACGCGCTGGGTTACCGCATTATCATTTGGAGTATCCAGGGCCAGCACAAGTCCTTCAAAGGCGACCATCCCTAACTGGCTCAAGCCCTGGATGGCTGCTTCATAGACCATGGTATTGTTCATTGCCAGGATCTGTAGCAAAGGCTTGACTACACGTACATCCTGGAACTGACAGAGAGCGCGAATGATAGCGATGATCACTAACTGCTCAAGTTGTGGATGTTCCAATAAATGGATTAAGGCCGGAATGGCCCGTGCATCGTGCAGGTGCTCCAGAATCTGGACCAGGAAGCGTGTACGGCCAGAGACGCCGGTTGAAAGAGCATCAATGACTGGCTCAACAACGGGCTCGCCAATCGCTTCCAGCACGGTAGACGCGCGCTCGGCGACAACATCATCGGCATCAGTCAGAATACGCTCGATCAGGCCAGGAATACTCTCAGGTGCATAGATCTTCAGGGCCTGGAAAACCTGTTGGCGCACCGATGCCTGTGGATCACCAAGTAAGCGCAGCAGCGGCTCCAGGGCACGGAAATCACGCGCCTCGCTAAGGATCTGGACCACACGGAAACGCACGACTTCGGATGGATTATTCAGGCGCTCAATCAAGCGCGGCACCGCCGGCGAACCAATCTCCTGTAAAGCCTGGACCACGTGCTGGACCGCACTACTATCCTGAGAAGAAAGGAGGCCTAATAGCGCATCAATCGCCTTCTCCCAGCGCCGCTCACGGCCACCAGTCGGCGAGAAACTCTTCCCCTGGCGCACCAGGAACTCACGTGCCACCTGCTGGGTCTCCGGCTCACCCTGATATTGCGAGGTCAGCATCGGAACCACATGCTCAAGGATATGCTGATACTGCATCAGCGTCATCTGATACTTCGTACCCTCCTGCTCATCCAGAAAGCGATCCAGAATCGTCAGCAAAGCCTGATGGACACGCTCCTGAAAAGGTCCACTATTGCGTTGCTCTAATTCCTCCAAGGCACGATTCAGGATCAATTGTGGTCCCAGGCGGATCAAAGCGTTAGTAGAACGCTGAGCAATAAAGATATCGCTATCACGTAAGCGCTCAATCAAAGGCTCGACCGCTGAACTCTCGCTGGTCCAACCAAGGGTATTGACCGCCGCCGCACGCAGACGCAAAGAGCGCTCGGGGGCTGGAAGACTCAAGAGGACCGCACGCTCAACGACGGTATCCCCAAAGCGACCCAGCACGCGCACGATACGCTTGACCTGCTGCTCGTAAGCCATATCATCCACGGCATCCTGCAACTGGGTAAACAGAAGGTCAGGCACGACCGTACGATCCAACAAGGTCAATAGTTCATCGACGCCCTCGGCCGTAATCAGTGGGAGCAGGGAACGATATACTTCCTGTCCACCTTCTTCAGCACAGTGGGTAAAGATTAATGCTAGCTCTTCACGGGCCGCTTTATTACGTACCGCTACCGAGAGTGCCTCCTCAATACTTGGAGGCAACACCACCCGCTGCTGATTCTCTGCCTGCGGCGGTGTCCAGAGTACACCGACACAGACCAGTCCCAGGGTTAGAGCCTGCAACACATAGGCCTGATTATTCAAGCCCAGCAGACCAAAGCTTTCCGCCAGTTCCAGAGGATTATCCAGCAGACCAGCCCAGATCGCGACCGGCTCACTCCAACGGCCCACATCTTCTAGCAGATCCTCACGAATCGTCAAGGAGGCCAGCGAGCGTGGCGCACAGGCCGCGAAATATTCGGCCACCAGATATTCGGCGATCAACTCATGGCGGAAACTCAACACACCATCCGCGCTGATCTCAATCAGGCCAGCCTTCTGCGCAAAGTTCAGCAGGAGCGCGCTATCATCATAAGGATCATTGATAAGCTCACCCTCTGACATAAAAGGACTCTGCGCGGGATGATCATCCAGCCAGAATTTTAGTTCGTCGCGCACCTCGTCAAAATTACGCGCGCCATGGGCATTATTGGCTGCCCCGGCCGCTGAAACTGAGAGTTGAATCGCATTGCGGTCCTGGGCCCAGCGTGCCGCGCACGCCACTTCGCTCAAGAAACGCACCACCTCATGTTCTTCAGGAGCACCACTCCCCCACTTCACAATCTCCTGCCGTAAAAGCTGGCGCACCGACTCACGCAGCAAGCGTCCACGTGTATCCACCTGCTTACCACGCTCCATACCAATCTTATCGATGATACCCATCAATGTGAACAACATCATCGGATTGGTACAATGGTAGCGCAAGCGGCTACGATCGATCACCGTCATAATTTGTTCGGCACTATGTTGCCACTGATCATCCTGCTTCTCCACGTAGCGCGTCACAAACTCTGTCACCTGCTCCGGTTGCAGTGGATATACCACGACCCGTGCCGCCTGCCCATCTTCGACCAACTGCACAAACTCGGGCTGCTCACGATAATCCACCTCACGACAGGTCATCACCAGACGATTCTGGCTCCCACGCATCAACTCCACCAGTTCACTACTCACCTGAGGTAGATAGCTACTATCGATCTCATTTAAGCCATCACAGAGCAACAACAATCGCCCTTGAGTAAATAATGAAGCCAGATAAGGACGGAGTTGGCGCACACCGGGTAGATCGCTCTGAGTGATATAAGAAAGCAACGAAGGCTGATCCACAGCTGGCTGCTGTCCCTCATCATCACTCACAGGCACACTCAACTGCTGCTGCTTGAGGAAAAGGCTATAGTTTTTCATCGGCACATAAACTGGAATCTTATTACGCGATAGTGCCAGGCCAAAAGTTTTTTGCGAAGAAATATACTGATATACGCGCAGAGCCATCGTCTTACCAGCACCCGGCACGCCTAAAACCAAAAGATGACTACGCTGATTCTCCACCAGATGCAATATCGAAACCTGCTCATCGCGCTGTATCGTCCCATGTTGTTCCGGTAACTGAGCCAGGTCAGCGGTCTGCCGAATATTAGTCAGGGCCGTCAAAGGAGTATATAAATCATTATAGTCTTTTTGCGCGGCATGGACGGCACGTAGATAACGCATAATCGCCAGCGGGCGAGCCAGGAATAAAGCCAGGCCAGTAAAGATACATAATTCTGGTAAAGCAAGTATAAGAATAAGAGTCAGTTGCGAAAGAAGATGGAAAGGAAAGAGAATACCAAAGACAAGAATTACAGTTAGCAGGCAGGTTATGCCCAGTCCCACCAGGGAACACAAGAGGATACGTTGCGGGGTTATAGCTGACCGCTGCCCTCCGCTTGTGACCAGGGGAATATCTATTTTTTGCACCTGTTTCATTGAGGATACCCCGGATTTCTTTTTATACACATAATAAAAACAGTATATCGCAGTCAATCCATCTAAACAAGCAATAATAAATATTGACCAGATAACTCCTAGTGGTCTGACAGATAGTGTTTGTTTCCCACTTTTATCGGGGAGCGTGCAGCCAACCGCACGCGGGCCCTGAAGGGCCCATACTTCTTTTACGTGTGGTGTCAAAAAGTGTTCTCAGAACGCTTTTTGACACCACACGTAAAACCCTTGGAGCGCCAGAGGCGCGAAAACGACGATCAGCGGGGCATGGATTTCATGGTAATCAAACACTGTCACACAGTTCGTTTGACCGGTTCTTTCTTCGCCCGCTACGTGGGCGGGAGGGGAAGGAGGTTTCGGGGGCACTGCCCCCGATCCCCCATGCAGAGGGCGGCGAGCCCCTTGCATCCCCGCTTTACATATGAGATGGGTCAAATTACCAGGTTCACAGCCGAAAATGTCACTGGTTTTTTTGTGGGATATGTGTTTTACTTTGGGAAGATTATCATTGAAATATACATATATTATTTGTACGGATTATAAATGCAATGTGGTAGTGAGGATGGAATCTCAGGATGTCGATGTCCTTTCTATGGTTTACAAGCTGACAATTTTCTTTCTATAAGGGGGTTCTTGCATGGAGCCAACCGCTCCTCTATCTATTGAAGAGTCAGGGCACAAAAAGCTGACATTGGCTGATCAGCATGAAATTGGAGAGGCGAGTGAGCCACGAGCAAATCTTCAGGCAGGACAGGGCAAACCAATACCTGCCATCTCTTTCAGCCGTAAAAGAGCAGCCGTCTTGATTGTGGTGCTTCTGTTACTGGTCGCACAGGCGATGAGTCTTGGACAAGAACAGTTTATTGGATCACAGGGGTGGGCCAGTATACTTGCTCCCGATCAGATTAATAGCTCAACCGCATCGACGACGAAAAGTGGCCATGAACAAACGACAGTCAAAGGCACAAATTCTTCCCAGAATCCTAAAAATACAGCCATAACACCACAGGCCTATATCGATCAACTCGTCGGTAAGTTATCTATGGACCAGAAAATTGGTCAGATGATGATGGTTCAATTTGTGGGAGCATCATATTCATTGCCTCTAGAGACAATGGTAAATCAATATCATGTTGGATCGGTGCTATTATTCTATGCTAATGGCAACCTTATCGATAAAACACAGCTCAAAGATCTTACTCAGGAACTGCGGCGTGCCCGGCCTGATCTACCGATCAGTGTCGCGCTCGATCAAGAAGGCGGAACAGTAGATCGCTTAATAGACCTGGATGGACCTCGTCCTGCGGCGGCAACGATCGGGGCCACCAATGATCCGCAACAGGCCAGAGCAGCCGGTGTACAGGATGCAAAGGATCTATCTTCTTATGGAATTACGCTGAATCTGGCGCCTGTGGTCGATGTAGATACATCACCCTATTCAGAACTGCATCAAGATCTGAGGACATTTGGGACGACTCCATCCACTGTAAGCACTATGGCTACGGCCTACCTGCAAGGGCTGCAAGCAAGCAAGCAGGTAGTCGGCACGCTCAAGCATTTTCCAGGTCTGGGCAATGTAACGACCGATCCACATTTCGGCATACCAAGTGTCCAGCGCTCAAAGGATGAGTTAGAGAATCTGGATTGGGCACCCTATCGAACTCTGATCAAGCAAGGCGAGGCACACGCCATTATGGTGACCCACGAGATTGTGCCAGCCATCGACCCTAATCTACCTGCATCGCTATCCCCCAAACTGATTCAAGGCATTCTCAGAGATGAAATGGGTTTCCAAGGCGTGATTATGACCGATAGCCTGACAATGGCAGGTATTACCGCCTATTATCAACCCGATCAGGCAGCCGCAATCGCAATTGAAGCCGGCTCAGACATGATCATGGGGGCAAGCAGTCCCAACGATGTCGCTACAATGATCCAGGGGATCAAACAAGCCATCTCTAACGGCAGCATTTCAACCTCACGTATCGATGCCTCGGTACGCCGCATCTTATTGCTGAAATATCAAATGGGATTATTAGCAATTCCAACAAATTAATAGATAGAAGGATAGAGCATGATCTATTTGCGCCTTATGCATAAGCAGACCGTCAAGTATCAGAACCCACTGCGCATTAGCGCTATTGTCCTGGAAACGCTGCTGGTGGCGACCGCACTCGTACCGGCACAGCTCTGGACACGTATTCTTCCACTTTCGGCCAATACACCACTAAATGGTCCTTATCCCGCCAGTATCGCACCACTAATTACGTTACTGTTATATACTATTCCTACCCTGATCGGCCTTAGCTGTCAACAATGGCAACGCGCCCTGCTCTATGCAACCTTGCCAGCCTGGATTGGACTGGGACTCTTTCTGGTGGCGGCAACATTTAAAGTCGGTGCCTTCTATCTGGTCTCACCTGATCATATTACGGCCAACGTTAGCCTGTTAGAGTTGTTTGCCGCGCTAGGATCTATTGGCTGGTTAGCAAGATTTTTATTTAAAATGAGTTAAAATATAAATCAGAAACTTTAACAACTATGCCAACAGAAAATCTAGCGAATGAGAAGCCGCAAACTGGTGATGCCGAGGCGCAGCGTCTCTTAAAGCGTACACCGAATAATTATCTCATCAACCAGATCTATAATCTCTGGTTTTATGTATCGTCGTTTCTTTTAACGGTCCTGATTACACGCTCGGTCGCTACCGATCAGTATGGTGTGTATGCGATTATCCAGACGACCTTGAATACGCTCACCTATCTGATCGCGTTAGGACTAGAAGATGCGACGGTCACTTTTGTACCACGCATCCTGGCTGAATATGGAGTAGCCGCAGCCGCCCGACTGGCCCGCTATCTATTAATCTTACGCCTGCTACTCCTTGGTATTGGTATCGCAATACTGATGTTTGGGCTACCATTGCTCTCAAAAGGGATCGCCCTGCTCCCATTTCCTGAAAGTAGCGCCATCAGCCAGGGCTTACAGAATCCATTATTAGTAAAATACAGCATCCCTATCGCCCTGTATATTTTTGGCAATGGCATCGGCAACCTGCTCAACGCCTGCTGTGCCGCCCAGATGCGCATGCAGATCGTCCTGGTAGTTGGTGGCCTGACGCAGGCGATTATGCTCGTGATCAGCTTTTTCTTGCTCAGAGCAGGTTGGGGTATCGATGGTATCCTGTGGCTACAGGCGCTGGTTGCCCTCTTCAACGCCCTGGCCTTTGTCAGCTGGCAGGCTCCATTTCTGGTCAAAGGTCCAACCGAATATAGCCTACCGCTTAAAGAGATCCTACAACTCAGTTTCTCAGCCTGGTTAACCAATCTGGCCTCAGGTGCCCTGTTCAAGCAACTCTCAATCATCTTGCTGGGGATCTTCCTGATCTCAGTCGAGAACATCGGCTACTTTAATCTCGCCTTTCAACTGGCGGATTCCGCCAATCTGCTTCTGGTCGCAGGCTTCGCGGGCGTTGGAGGATCTGCCCTCTCGACCGCATTTGTCGGCCAGGATCATGAACGGCTCGGTCAGACCTGGCAAGCCCTGATCAAAGTTGAGACCCTGCTGGCCGCGCCAGTGCTAGTATTCTGTCTATTTAACGCCGCCAACATTACCTCAATTCTCTATGGCAGCCGCTTTGATCCTGTCTGGCCGCTACTCACCATCTTTCTCTTCTTCAACCTGCTTGTACGCATCCTGGGCACAACCGTGCATCAGGCCAGCCTGTACGTAGTTGGCAAACCCAGACGCGTCGTACTCAGCCAGTGGCTGGGACTGGTAATCGTGGTGGGAGCGGGTGTTATCTTTATCCCCATCTTCGGAGCCGCGGGTGCCCTGATCGCCGATGGCCTGGCCAAAACATTTGTGGGCATACTCCTGCTACTCTTCCTGCTACATTCAATTCCCAGAGCCTATCGCCGCGACCTGCTGACTTTCACGCTACGTTTTATGGTCGCGCTGGCAATTGCCGCCATTCCATCACTGCTCTGGCATCCAACTGATCGCATCTTGTTAGGAGTCTCAGGCGCCATCTTTATCGTACTCTGCCTGCTCTTGCTCCAATGGATCAAACCACTCAGTCGAACCGACCTGGGAATGCTCCATGGCTTAAATCCACGACTAACCAAATATCTCGTCTATTTCAGCCGTCAGGCCTGAGAAAAAGCGGAGTTTAAAAGAAGTGATACGACAAAGACAACCAGAAAAACTTGATCCTGTACTAGTAGTACGGGCCTATGCGCAGGGCATCTTTCCTATGGCGGACGAACGTGGCAAGATCAACTGGTATGCGCCAGATCCACGCGCGATCCTGGAACATGAACGGTTCCATGTGTCGCGCTCATTGCGCGCCACATGGCGTAAACAGCCCTATCAGATACGTATGGACACAGTCTTTGAGCAGGTTATGCACTGTTGCGGTGGACGTGAAGATACCTGGATCAATCAGGAGTTTATTACTACCTATACCTATCTGCATTACAAAGGTCTGGCCCATTGTGTCGAGGCCTGGGATGGGGATAAACTGGTAGGTGGACTCTATGGGGTGGCACTGGGAGGCGCGTTTATGGGTGAGAGTATGTTTTCTAGCGCCCCCGATGCATCCAAGCTCTGCCTGATAGCGCTAGTAGAACATTTGCGTAGCCGTGGCTATATCCTCCATGACACCCAGTTTATCACGCCCCATCTGGCCAGTATGGGCGTGATAGAGATACCGCGCCTGGAGTATGAGCGGCGGCTACAGCAAGCATTACAACTCCACTGCCAGTGGTAAGAAGCAACTAGTGCGTCTGTATTTGCAGATCTTCCTCATCATCGTCATAGTACACCTCTTCCGCATCTTCCATACGGCGCTGATCGGCCACGCGGGTCTTATGCTCCATCTGTCTCATCCAGCTAATAAAGAGTGGCGACATCACCGCCAGATCGACCAGGCCGGGAACCAGCAACATGGCACCCGCGATGCCCTGATCTCCTCCAGGATTTAAGGCATTCAATGGATAATGATACAGGGGCACGCCCGTATAGACCAGGATAAAGGCAAAGATATCAACCGGCTGTCCATCTAAAAAGACATAGAGCATCTGTAGCGGATAACCGTGCTTTTTTAGCTCGGATAGCGATCCAATGACCGGCCACCAGTTGAGCAGCGAGGTCAGGAAGATCACCAGGAGCATAGTATCGTAAAGGGGGACATTAAGGATCGCGTTATTATATATTTTCGGTGCATGCCAGAGGAGGAACGAGACATTAAAGATCACTGAGGCCGCTACTGGATGGGTGACAAAGCGCACGATGGAATTCACCAGTGGCAGTTGTAATATTGGACGTAAGATCACCTCGGAACAGCCCAGCAACAATAAAGGAGCACATACCGTGGTCAGCGTCACTACTACAGCCATATGGACAGAAAAGAGTTGCGTGCGCCCGATGGTATTAAGCGGCGAAAAGAGCAGCACGGCAAACAACAGCAGTCCAACAAAAAATGAAATAACGCGCACAGGATGAACGCTAGGAGCCTGCGGATCTTGCCGATGAAGGCGCTGGACACTCCACAGCCTCAACAGGTAGAGTAATCCCAGCACGACCATACATACCAGAGCACCTGGACTCCAGGACCAGGCAAGCGAAAGACCAGTTGGCATAGATAGACTCCACAAAATGTAGCTAGTAAAGACAAAATATATCATTGCGTAGTATAAGGCAGGAGGAGCCAACGTGCAAATTATATGTGCCTCAATTTGATATAATGACCACAACTCAACCAGCGAAAAAGGAGCAGCCGCTATGCATATTCTTATCGCCCCACAATCCCTCAAAGGGAGCCTGAGCGCAGCCGAAACAGGCGCAGCGATTGCACAGGGTGTACGCAACGTTTTCCCTACAGCAACGATTACCAGCATTCCCATAGCCGACGGCGGCGAAGGAACGGTTCAGGCCCTGATCGATGCCACCCATGGAGAACTACGTAGCCAGATCGTCACAGGTCCTGCAGGCGAAGCGGTCGAAGCTCAATATGGCCTGCTGGGAGATGGTCAGGGAGCCGTCATCGAAATGGCCGCCAGTTCTGGACTGCCCCTGCTACGTCCTGCACAACGCAATCCACTCACAACCACAACCTATGGTGTTGGGGAGCTGATTAAGGCTGCCCTGGACCAGGGACGACGTCACTTTATCCTCGGCATCGGCGGGAGCGCCACCAATGATGGTGGGGCTGGCATGGCGCAAGCCCTGGGTGCCGATCTCCTGGATCAACAGGGACAAAGCCTCCCTTTCGGAGGAGCGGCCCTGGCACAATTGGACAGAATTAGCATAGAGAAGATGGATTCACGCCTGCAAGCATGTCATTTCGAAATTGCCTGCGATGTTAATAATCCCCTCTGCGGGCCCAGCGGTGCCTCCGCCATCTATGGTCCACAGAAAGGAGCTACCCCGGAGATGGTCGCCGAGCTCGATGCGGCCCTCGCCCACTATGCCTCTATCATTCAGCGCGACCTCCAGCGCAGCGTCGCAAATATCCCTGGAGCAGGTGCCGCTGGGGGACTGGGAGCCGGCACGCTGGCCTTCTTGAACGCAGAACTGCGCCCAGGTGCCCGGATTATCCTGGAAGCTCTACAACTAGATGAATATATGAAAAATGCCGATCTGGTGATTACCGCCGAAGGCCGGCTCGATGAACAGACAGCCTATGGAAAAAGTGTGGGTGCCATCGCAGCCCTGGCCAAAAAGCACGGTCTGCCAGTACTGGCACTGGCAGGAGGATTAGGAAAAGATTATAAAGGTATTTACGACCTCGGCATAGATGGGCTTATGGTATTACCCTCCGAGCCTATGTCATTAGTCTATGCTATAGAGCATGCAGCACCATTGATGAGTGAGGCAACCGAACGCGCATTGCAGCTTTTTAGGATGGGGCTACAATACAAAGGGAGACTCATATAGATTGAAGTGTTATTCTCATCCTTATCAAGCGTCTATGTAATTAGTAGCAGAAAGCATCTTTCTGGAAATCTCTTAGTACACCTGTTCATAGCACTGGAATAAATAGTGAAAGGAACACGTTATATATAATAGAGAGAGAGGCTTTCACGCATATACACGCCTCGCAAAGCATTAAAAAGGTCTCCTCCAAAACTTAGCCATGTAGTTTGTTCGGTTCATCATCAAAGGGAGTTTGTTCATCATGCCAGAACATTCATATACGGCCGAAGGTACCGACTTTCAAAATCTGCTTTCCATGGGTTTTTCAGAAAGCGAAGCCGCTCGGCTCACGCATATGAGAGATCACGTTACCGAGCAAACCGAATACCGGGAGCTGCTACAAGAGAGCCGTCGCCTGGGTTTTATCCGTTGGCTCATTGACCATGATCGTATCAGTCACTAGAAGGTGTACTGTTTATAAATTATAAATCAGGAGAATGGGAATGGAAACATTTCCATTCTTTTTTTGTGTCTGTCTAAGATAGTTGTCAGGCTCTCGCTCTCATTGGGAAGCGTGCAGCAGCCGCACTCGGGCGCCTCTGGCGCTCCAAGGATTTTAATTATGCTGTCAAAAAGTGTTCGTAGAACACTTTTTGACAGCATAATTAACGGTTTTACGAGCATTTTAATAACAGCATAATTACGGTCTTACACGCATTTTAATAACAGCATAATTAACGGTTTTGCACGCATCTTATTCTTTTAAGTGTGATGTCATATTGCGCGCATTGCGCGCAATATGACATCACACTTAAAATATGCATGGGCCCTTCAGGGCCCGAGTGCGGCTGGGAGTACGTTCATCGTTGAGAGTGGGCATCAAGCTCTATCTTAGTGATGGGAATATTTTTGTGTGGGCAGGTTTGAGGAAGCCATAAGCCGAATTTTGTACCCGCGGCCGCTTACGCAGCTACAGGCGGTAATCATCTATCTAGGACACAGGTTACCCTGAGTCTCAAGCGACCAACCCGAAGATAAACAGGCGAGCAACCTGCCCGATCAAAGATCAGAATCTTCTGTTTAGTCTTGCTCCAGATGGGGTTTGCCCAGCCAACCAGTCACCTGGCTGCTGGTGAGCTCTTACCTCACCATTTCGCCCTTACCCGAACATAAAAGCCCGGGCGGTATGTTTCTGTTGCACTTTCCTTGAGGTCACCCTCACTGGCCGTTAGCCAGCATCTCTGCTCTATGGAGTTCGGACTTTCCTCGGACCCAAAGGTCCGCGATTACCTGTCTTCCTCAAACCCACGCCATAGTACCATATCTTAAAAGAACAGTCCAGTGGCTTCGCTCTGGGGAGATAATACAACAGAGATTCAGGCTGGCCATTGAATTGCTTGTATGTATACAGTGAAAGCCGAATATTCCTACATGGTAGCGTTGCGATTCCAGGCAAAACACGTTACAATGAGCTTCATCAGAACTCTTTTGTGATATGATAAGCACAAGAACAGGCTGTCATTTGTATTCAATCCAGCACAGCCTTCAAGGCGGCTGGATGTTGACATATATATACAGCCACTACTTGTCTGGCAGACAAACAATCCATCAATGGGATCAGTGTAACTATAGAGGTATATTCATGCACGAACAATTGGAAGAGATTTTAGGGGTACAATTTCAGGACCCTAAACTCCTGAGGTTAGCCCTGACACATCGCTCATATATCTATGAAACTCCTGGCGTAGGACAAAGCTCAAACGAACGGCTGGAGTTTCTGGGCGATTCAATTCTCGCATTGATCAGTGCGGACTTCCTCTATCGCACCTTCCCTGATCTCAGTGAGGGTGAGTTGACCGATGTTCGCGCGGTCCTGGTGAGGACCGAGACCCTGGCAAAATTTGCGAATGAGATCAATCTGGGCAAGTTTCTGCTGATGGGCAAGGGCGAACAACACAGTGGGGGTGGGCAGCGTGTGCAAGCATCAGCCTTTGAAGCCGTTCTGGGAGCCATTTACCTGGATCAGGGACTGGATGTAGCACGAAACTTTTTGTTGCCACGCCTGGATCCACTGGCCCATACGATTATTACGAAACGCCTTTTTAAAGATAATAAATCATTATTCCAGGAAATGGCACAGGCACATGAAGGTATTACCCCTTCCTATCGCCTGGTCAGCCAGGAAGGGCCATCACACAATCGTGAGTTTACCGTTGAAGTTATGCTAGGTGATCGCGTTGCCGGTCAGGGCCAGGGTCGCAACAAACAAACGGCAGAGCAAGAAGCCGCACGCAACGCTCTTGTGAGCCGGGGTTGGATGTAAACCACTTAGTACAAGTACCAGTAGAGGCGCTAACAGGGGATCAGGTAGAGGTAGTGTATGCGATTGGAACAAACGCCAAGAACTGAACAGGCCGTCAGAATCAGTGCTCGACTGGTGACATCGAGCACGATATTACATCTTTCAGCAGATGAACTTGAACGGACTATTAATCAAGAACAAACAGAGAATCCTGCGCTTGAGGTGACAGAGCAGCACCTTTGCCTCTTCTGCTCAACACCACTCTATGGACCAACCTGCACAGTCTGTGGCCCCATCGCCCCGAATACGCCACAACTGTCATTTACTCCTGAAACTCCACGTAATGCGATCAGTTCTGAATGCCAGTGGGAACAACAATCTCTCTGTTACGATAGCGATAACTATGGTTTCAATGAGGTCGATGCCGATGATGCCTATGATGCCATAGCCCATATTCCAACTGAAGAGACCCTGGCAGAACATCTTCTGACCCAGTTAGAGACACTGGTACCACCAGAAGATGCTTCAATTGCGGAACAGCTGGTGGGCAATCTCAATGAGCGCGGCTATCTAGAGATCAGTCTCCCTGAGATCGCGGAACATCTGGAGGTACCACTTGAGCGCGTCATCTATGTGCTCAGTCAGCTGCAAACGCTGGAACCGTTAGGAATTGGGGCACGTAACCCACGCGAGTGTTTACTTCTACAGTTAACGGCACTCAGCGAACAGAGCCAGCCACATCCACTGGCCTATGCCATTATTGATCGTTATCTGGACCTGCTGGCTCGCAACCACTTTGCCGAGATCGCACGGCAATTGAAAGTTCCAGAACACGAAGTACGCGAGGCTAGCAAGTATATCCGCAGCAAGCTCCACCCTTCTCCCAGCCATCTTTATCGTTCAGAACTCAATGAGAGTCCGCTTGGGAGCAGCACCTCGTATATTCATCCAGATGTGATTATCCGTCCAGGCGAGAGCGGCTTTGAGGTAGAGTTGATGGAAGAGAAACGCTACAACTTCCGCATCGAGACTCAGTATAACGGCTCACCAGATCAAGGGTATTGTGAGAGCAATAATGATGTCCAGAAATACATGTATCAGCATCGTGACCGGGCAAAGTTCTTTGTCGAGTGTATTCATCGCCGCTGGCGCACCTTGAAACGTGTCGCGGAGATTGTGGTGGGACAGCAAAAGGATTTTCTGGAGAAGGGTATTCGCTATCTATATCCCCTCACCCGAGCTGAAGTTGCCTCGATGCTCCATCTCGACGAGGGAACAGTCAGTCGTGCCACCGCTAACAAATATGCGCTCCTCCCCAATGGTCGCTTGATCCCAATTGCTGATTTCTTTGATAGTTCGCTGCGCGTCAAAGATGTGTTGCGTGAACTCTTACAGACGGAGAGTCCTGATCATCGTTTTAGTGATGAAGAATTGGCCCGCATGCTAGCTGAGCGGGATATTCCGTTAGCGCGACGCACGATCACCAAATACCGTGAAGAGATGGGTATCGGGTCATCGCGCGAACGCGGCTAACGGACAGACAAACTCAGGACTTGAGTAGAGCGATAGCCATGTCTGGCTCAACATAGATGGTGTGCTCACGCTCATAGATCACCATGCCTGGTCCCCCACCCTTCATATGCCGCACATGGCGTTGCAGCGTATAGTCGACGGGGGCGCTGGTGGTACCACGTGACTCACTATAATATGCCGCCAGACTGGCGGCCTGATCGATGGTGCTGCGTGGAATTTCACGTCCAGCCGCCTTGATAATGACGTGGGCGCCGGCAACTCCACGTGCATGCAACCACATATCATTCGAGGCCGCCTGATGGAAGGTTACCTCCTCATTCTGGCGACTATTTTTGCCGACCAGCAAGGTGAAACCTTCGCGACTCTGGATATGCAACGGCACGCCACCACCAGGACCCGCAGGTCGTCCTTTGGCCTGCTTGCCACCTTTATTGCCTTTGCCTTTCTTGGCAGCCTTGAGCGCCTTCTTATCTACCAGAGCTTTACCACGAATATAGCCGGCCGCCTGCACCTCAGCCTTCACATGCGTAATTTCACCCGCATTCTCGGCCAGCTTCAGGTCGGTCAGCAACTGATCCAGGACAGCTTGCTCAGTATCATTCTGCTCAATCTGTGCTGGCACCAACTCAAGGGCACGCCGCAACTTATGATATTTATTAAAGTAGCGATTGGCGTTTGTGACCGCATCAAAACGTGGATCCAGCGGCACCTTCACCTGTGTTTCCCCTTGCCCGTCCTGATCAAAGTAGTTCTCCAACATCACACTTGCAGGACCCTGACCTACCTCTTGTTGATGGGCCAGCAAGAGCTCACCGTACAGGCGATAATTCGCAGCCTCGGCTGAATTGTTCATCTCCTGCTGTAAGAGCTCATTTTTACGCTTGCAGCGCTCGCTATTGGTCTGAAGAATCTTACGCAGGGGCGCACGTAGCGAATCCAGGGCATCGCTCCACTCGGCCCGCGCAAAATAATCATCCAGCAACACATTAATCGATGGCGATTGGCGCAGGCGTATATCGGCCCGTCCAGCATATTGCTCCAAAGCATACGCTGCGAAGGCCAGTGGCACATAACTGGCCTCACCGGAGGTAGCGAACGATTTCTGCTGCTCCTCGGCTGTCAGGTGGCGTTCTAGTAGCTGTGGCTGCCACTGATGGCTGTCATAGGCGCCAGTCAGATCATTCACATTCCAGGCCAGCTCCTCCCAGACCGCTTGATTTGCCTCTTTCAGCGGCGTCTCAGCATTCTCGGTCGTACGGAAAACTACCTCACGTGCCAGTAGAGGACTACAACCCAACACATGGCGGGAAAGCAGTTGCCATAGCTTCGTTTGCTCTGGCGCCCGTTTACGCTTTTTATCGCGGGGAGCAACCTCATCGGGAGGAGTCTCATCAGCGGCACTGATCGACAATTGGGCCGCAGTCACCGTCGTCGGCTCTAAACGCGGCAACATTTGACCCGCCAGTTGACGCTGCTGTGGGGGCGGAGGCACATAGGGGAGTCCAGTCGCCACCACACGGTAGCGATTAACATCAGCCCCCACACGCTTCAAACTGCCCAGGATGCGGCCATCCTCATCACAAAAAATAATATTGCTGAGTCGGCCCATCATCTCAATAATTATGCGAAAACGGATACGTTCATCGCTATCAGGACTCTTACGATAGCCGGCCACAATCTCCAGCACACGCTCCCAGCGCGGCTGACTGATTGACTCGATGCGCGCTCCCTCCAGGTATTTGCGCAACAACATCACAAAAGCGGGAGGTTCACTGGCAATTCTTTGTGGCTTCAGAGCCGTGATATGCGCCCGCGCAAATTGCGGATGGGCGGAGAGATAGATCCAACGGTTCTTGCCACCCTCACCCTCAGAGCCTGGCGCATAACATTGCAACGCCACCGCATGTTCCGTCGGCTGAATAATCGTATCGATACGGGCACCCGCCAACAGTTTACGCCATTCATCGGCCACAGCCGCCAGCGTCATAGCATCCACATACATAGTTATTCCCAATCTACTATCCTGACTTGACATACAAGGGAAGCAAGCCCTCCATGCGGATGCACGAAATATCCTCATCTTTTCAAATTTTTTTGCGATCAGTGCGCCTCAAAGGCGCGACGAAGCGAAAAAAGACAAGCTGAGCGACTTTCGAGATACCTGTCAGTGTTGTACAATAGTAGTGCAAGCACGCACCAACTCAAGTTTTTTTGAGTTCTCAATGGCTTTTATTTACCATGGTGCTCGCAAACATACCATAAAGTATAACAAAGAGATGTTTGTTCGTATACTAACCCTCTCTCTAATTAAGTAACCGCAGGAAGAATAGCATGCAACTTGAGACGTCATCGCCGTTGTCACCATCTGGTCAAACTACAATCACCAGGCCAGGACTCCTTTTTGTGCTTTCAGCACCCTCTGGAACGGGAAAGGATACTGTCATCAACGCCTTAAAACAAAGGGGCGCTGATTTTTATGTTGTCGCCTCGGTGACCACGCGCCCACCTCGTCCCGGAGAAAGCGAAGGGAATCCATACCATTTTGTCAGTCAGGTCCGATTTCAAGAGATGATTGAAAAAGACGAGCTCATCGAGCACGCCCAGGTCCATGGAAACTGGTATGGACAACCACGAAAACCGATCGCCGACAATTTGCAGCAAGGACGCGATGTCCTGCTCAAAATCGACGTTCAAGGGGCGGCCACAGTCAGAGAGAAGGTCCCAGGGGCGATCTACATCTTCCTCGTTCCCGGTTCTGTTGAAGAACTTGTAGAGCGTCTAAATCACCGTCAGACAGAGACGGAAGAACAACTTAACCGTCGAATCGCTGATGCCCAATACGAGTTGGCACAGCAAGAACACTATGAGTACATTATTGTGAACCGACAAGGTCAACTTGAAGAAGCCGTCAATAAGCTGCAAGCAATCATGCATGCAGAACATTGTCGTTCCAAGCCACGCTATGTACAAATACAAAATTAATATAAAGGGATTAGAAGAATGTCACCAGAAGAGGCACGTTTTGAACCGTCACGCACAATAGAGCGCAATCTTGGCATGGAACTTATCCGTGTAACTGAGGCCGCAGCCTTGAGCGCAGGCCGTTGGATGGGTAAGGGCAACAAGGAAATGGTCGACCAGGCAGCCGTGGACGCGATGCGTCACGCAGTCGATGGTGTCGATATGCATGGAGTCGTCGTCATCGGTGAGGGTGAAAAAGACGAAGCCCCAATGCTTTATATCGGCGAAGAGATCGGCAATGGCAACAAGCCTGATGTAGACGTGGCGGTTGATCCCGTGGATGGTACACGCCTGTTGGCTTTAGGTTTGCCTGGTGCCCTGGCCGTCGTCGCGACCGCTGAACGTGGCACCATGTACTCGGCACCTCCCGGGGTCTACTACATGGAAAAGATCGCAGTTGGTCCTGCGATGAAACATGTCATTGACATTAACGCCCCCGTGACCGTCAACCTGGATCGAATTGCACGCACACGTCAATCCCATATCGATGACCTGACTGTGGCAATCCTCGATCGCCCACGTCACCAGGACATGATACGTCAGATTCGTGAGGCTGGTGCTCGTATCCGTTTGATTACCGATGGTGATGTCGCGGCCGCGATTCAGGCTGCGATGGAAGATTACCGTGGTATCGATGTGATGATGGGTGTTGGTGGCGCGCCAGAGGCAGTTTTGGCCGCAGCCGCACTGAAATGTCTGGGAGGCGAGATCCAGGCGAAAATCTGGCCACGCACAGACGAGGAGCGCGAGCGCTTCAAAGCAGACGGCATCGATCTCAACCGCGTCTATCGTACAGACGATCTGGTCAGTGGTCACGATGTCAGCTTTGCTGCCACTGGCATTACCAGCGGTGAACTGCTGGATGGAGTCCAGTACTTTGGCTGGGGCGCCCGCACATCGTCGATTATGATGCGTGCCCATTCTGGCACGGTGCGCTACATCCAGGCCCGCCACAAATGGCGCAAAGGCGTCGCTCAGGACTAAAAACGCCCACGGCAGGCCGGACAGCGTAAGGGGATACAACACGTGTCTTCTTACGCTGTCCGGCCTGCCGGCTCATTATGAAATCGCTTGGAGATGCTCAATAACTGCATCGGCCACTTGCGATGTCCCTACGGCCGTGGGATCATCTGGTCGCGGCTTTAAATCATAGGTTACAGACTTGCCTTCGGCCAGTACTTGTATCAGCGCCGTTTCCAGCCTTTGGGCGGCGACTCTTTCTTCCAGGTGGCGTAACATCATCACCCCCGAAAACATCATGGCCATAGGATTCACTTTGTTTTGACCGGCATATTTAGGCGCGCTGCCATGCACTGGCTCAAAAACCGCGTAATTATTGCCAATATTCGCTCCCGGCGCCACACCCAATCCACCAATCAAGCCAGCCGACAGGTCAGAGATAATATCACCATAAAGGTTGGGCAGGACTAACACATCGTAGAGCTCAGGCTTCTGCACCAGTTGCATACACATATTATCTACAATGCGATCTTCATACTGAATATCGGGATATTCTTTGGCAACTTCATTGGCCGTCGATAAAAACAAGCCATCGGAGAGGCGCATGATATTGGCTTTGTGGACAGCTGTTACTTTGCGCCGTTTATTGGCACGCGCATATTCGAAAGCGAACTTGACAATGCGCCGTGTAGCGAGGACTGAGATATATTTGATGCTCATGGCAGAGTTCAGATCGATCTGGTGTCCAGTAGTACGCCCAATCAGCTCAATCAGTTCCTCATATTCAGGGGTGCCGCGTTGAAACTCAATGCCGGCATAAAGATCTTCCGTGTTCTCACGCACAATTACCAGATCAATATTTTCATAGCGAGAACGCAAGCCACGATAGGTTTTCGCGGGCCGCAAATTAGCATAGAGGTCAAGTTTCTTACGCAATGTTACATTGGCACTGCGCTGCCCCTTGCCAATTGGCGTTGTAATCGGTCCCTTCAAGCCCACTTTGGTACGTTGAATGGACTCGATCACATCATCTGGCAAAACGGTCCCTTGCTTTGCCAGCGTTCCCGCTCCCGCCTGTCGCACATCCCAATGAAACTGTACTCCAGTCGCTTCA
The DNA here is from genome assembly GCF_003967575.1 of Dictyobacter alpinus. Classification (NCBI taxonomy): domain Bacteria; kingdom Bacillati; phylum Chloroflexota; class Ktedonobacteria; order Ktedonobacterales; family Dictyobacteraceae; genus Dictyobacter; species Dictyobacter alpinus. Next base: position 4,246,183 of record NZ_BIFT01000001.1, on the reverse strand, counting down.
AGGACGCGGCAAGTCGCCTCTGCAATTTCTGGCCCGGTTCCATCGCCGGGAATCAGCGTCACTGCATGCGGCATGTAATCCTCCATAATAAGCAGAACTCCCCGTGTTTCGGGAATTTGGAGAGAGTAATTATTTCCCGATTATATCACACTTTTTCCCAGTAGTTCTGCTTTTTTGATTACTTTGTAGCCTTTGTGCGCTTTGTCGCGGCTGCTGTTTTCGTGGCACTCGGAGCACGGCGTACAGTTGCCCTGGTGGTGGTTTTAGTCGTTCGCTTGCTGGCTGTAGCACGCTTGACTGGCTTCTTCACCGTGGTGGACACTTCACCATCCGCGCTCGCAGTGGCCTTTTTACGCGTCGTGGTGGTACGCTTCGCAGTTGTGGTGGAACTGGTGGCGCCAGTGCTGCGTTTACGAGTTGTCGTCGCGCGGGCAGGAGCCTTCTCGCCATCTTGCAATGGCTTGTCCTCAGCACTACGCTGGACCGCAATCACCTCATTATAACAGACAGGTTCCTGGCCGCCTTTTGGCACAACCATCAAACCACCACAGTTTGGACAGAGTTCCGGTACCGGCCGTTCCCAGATCGCGAAGTTACAGGTTGGGTAGTTACCACATCCGTAGAAGATACGCTTCTTCACCCGCGTCTTACGCTCAACCAGATCTCCCCCACACTGTGGACAGAGAGCACCGGTCTTATTGACCACTGAACGCCGATAACGGCACTCAGGAAAACCAGAACAGGAGATAAAGCGGCCAAAACGACCCGTGCGAATAACCAGGTGACGACCACAATCGGGACATAGTTCGTCGGTCTCCTCTAACGGCTTCTGCACCCGGTTCATCTCAGCTTCAGCCTTTTCCATAGAGGACTTAAAGTCTCCATAGAACGTGCTCAAGAATTCAATCCAGGAGCGTTTCCCGTCCTCAACATCATCCAGCTTGCGCTCCATATCGGCTGTGAAGCCGGTATCCACAATATCAGGAAAATGTTTGTTCATGACCTCATTGATTGTCTCACCCAACCAGGTCGGCACAAAACGCCGTTGCTCCTGATCCACATACCCACGATCCTGAATCGTACTGATAATCGGAACATAGGTACTTGGGCGACCAATGCCACGCTCTTCCAGTTCTTTAATCAGGCTAGCCTCAGAGTAACGTGGAGGTGGCTGCGTAAAGTGTTGCTCTGGCTTCAGGCCATGAAAATCCAACTGCTCATTGACCTGCATGGTCGGCAACAGTTTCTCATCCTCTTCACGTGACCAGACAGCATAGAAACCTGGAAACTTCAGATTTGAACCGGTCGCACGGAAAACATATTGACGAGCAACAATATCAGCACGGACAGTATCAAAGATCGCCGCCGTCATAAAGCTCGCCACAAAGCGACGCCAGATCAGATTATAGAGCTTAAACTGGTCCGCAGAGAGATGCGGCTTCACGATCTGCGGAGTTAACGAGACCTCCGTTGGTCGGACCGCTTCGTGGGCATCCTGGGTTGTCGCCTTGGATTTTCCAACACGTCCCTGACCCACATAAGGCTTACCAAATTCTTGCTCAATATGGGCTTTTACGCTCACCTGCGCCTCATCCGAGATACGCGTTGAGTCGGTACGCATATAGGTGATCAAACCCTGCTGACCACGCTCGCCCAATTCCATACCTTCATATAACTGCTGTGCCAGACTCATTGTCTTCTTCGGCTTAAAGTAAAGACGCAGAGACGCATCCTGCTGCAATGTACTGGTCGTATATGGCAGAGGTGGCTGCCGCCGCTGCTCACGTTCCTCATACTTCAGTACACTATAGCTCGCCCCCTGCAAATCCTTAAGGATCGCATCCGCCTCAGCCTGCGAGGAAATCTTAATGCGCCCCTTACCGCCCTTTGCCGGCTTACTACCATTAGCCCCCGGAGCCTCCACCGCCGCCGGCTCCTCCCCATCCGTAGCAGAATCATCACCATTCATGGAATCCACATCATTAAGACGTGAAATCAGCGTCGCCTCAAAGCGTTCTTTGTGTTTCTGCTTGCTGAGTGTGGCTGCAATACTCCAATATTCTTCAGCCACAAACGCACGGATCTCCGCCTCGCGATCACAAATTACGCGTAAGGCCACCGATTGAACACGCCCCGCACTCGTCCCGGACTGAATACGTCGCCAAAGCAAAGGACTGATTTTGTAACCCACCAGGCGATCGAGTACCCGACGTGCCTGCTGAGCATTGAAGAGGTCCTCATTAATTTGACGAGGCTTACGAATAGCCTCCTGGACCGCACGCTTCGTGATTTCATTAAAGACAGCGCGATGCGGATTCTTAAGTTCCAGGATATTTTTGAGTGACCAGGCAATAAATTCGCCTTCGCGATCAGGGTCTGGGGCCAGGTACACTTCATCGGCACGCTTAGACGCTGCTTTAAGCTCGTCGATCAGCTTATCTTTTTTCTCGATAATCTCGTATTTAGGAGTAAAGTCTTTCCGTGTATTAACGCCAAGACCTTTTTTAGGCAAGTCAATAATGTGGCCCATAGATGCACGGACCTCATAATCGCGACCAAGAAATTTTTCAATAGTCTTTGCTTTGGCCGGTGACTCGACAATTACTAACTTTTTTGCCATTCAGTTTTACCTGACCTTCGTTATTGAACAAAACCTTGTTATAGTTATGAGTCTTCGTCTTAAAGGATAGAATAGCATATCGTGACAAGTGGGTATTCTATCCTGGATTATAGCTATTCAAAATTTACGGCTGTACTTTCCTTTCACCCCTGCTACCTATCTACCCTCTAACTAACGCTTTAAATATATCTTTTTGAATGCCGCTTGCGGATGCTTAAGGAGAAATGCCAGGTAAGCAGCAAAAATTTCTTTTGAAGCATACCATACGTGGCAAGAGTACATTCATATAAGCATTATCACGATTACCACATTCTGGCAAGTGTTTCGCAACTGTGGTGTAGTATTTTATCTAACACAATGTGCAACATCTTCATTCCCAAAGCTCTTGTATCCGAGATAATAAAGCAAACTATCCAGAAAAGAAAGGGCATACACCCAGGCGAAAGCAGGAGTGTCCAGGATGTCGTATCCCAGCAATTATGCCTGCTTATTGATAAAATATGTCTATCTTTGCCATAGACTTGACCCCATCAGGCTTGCATGCTATGCTGCATTCATCTACTATAAAGGATAGAAGCAGAAGCGCCGATGCGGAGGAACAGCATGCGAAACGAACAACCATCTCAGCCACTCTCGCCTGAAAATAATCAGTCACCTCCAGAGAGTTCACTGGAGCCCGCACCGCCGCCTGCTGCGGAAGAAGAGGCTACAAAAAAACCACGTCCAAAACAACCACCGGCAATGCGCGCGGGTTTAGCAGTTGTGGCGGGTCGCACAGCTGGTGCGATTAGCCGCCGCTTGCATCTTGGTGGAGGTACCAGCATTGTTGGCGTTGTGGCTCAACGTGTCTACCCCGATATTATTGAGCACCTGGCGACCGAGCTTGAACATGGTAGCATCATGGTGACAGGCACGAATGGCAAGACCACAACCAGTAGCTTTATCGCGGCCATCTTGCGCGACGACGGACTACGCGTCTGGCGCAATCGTGAGGGCTCAAATCTGGTTGGCGGCGTAGCCAGTTCACTAGTAATTCGCGCGCAACCCAATGGACACCTCCGACGCGCAGGTCAGGCCATCTCCATCCTGGAAGTCGATGAGGCCGCCCTCCCACAGGTGGTACACTCCATTCCGCCTCGCGTCGTCGTCTTTACCAATCTTTTCCGCGATCAACTCGACCGTTATGGAGAAGTGGATAGCGTGGTCACTAAATGGAAAGAGGCCATTGCACAGCTGCCAGACACCACCATCCTGGTCCTGAATGCCGATGATCCAGCTATCGCCCAACTGGGTGATTCTTTCGCCGGTCGTATCCTTTATTATGGAATTGAAGACCTCTCACTCAACGACGAAACAACAGGTCCGGAAACGGAGCGTCATCAAGTTATCGATACACGCGCCTGTAGCAATTGTGGTAGCGAATACGAATATACCATGCACTTCTACAGCCATATGGGTCACTACCGCTGCGCCAATTGTGGCAAGCAACGACCAACACCAGATGTGCGCGTAACCCATGTACAGACAGATACCTTTGATCGCATCCGTATCCAGCTTGTATCTGACGAGGAGCAACGCGAAGTTATCGTTCCATTACCAGGACTATATAATATCTACAATGCCCTGGCAGCCGCCACCGTCTCAATGGCACTCGGAATTGATTGGGAACCGATCATCAGTGGTATCGAACAATCCAAGCCAGTCTTTGGACGTGGCGAACGCATCCAGGCGGACGGCAAAACTATGCGTCTGCTGCTGGCAAAGAATCCGACCGGCTTTAATGAAGTACTGCGTACCCTATTTGCCGATGGGCTTCCACGCCATCTGCTCTTTGTCCTTAATGACAACATCGCCGATGGACAAGATATTTCCTGGATCTGGGATGTGGATTTTGAGCGTGCCCTGGGTCAGACGGAAACACTGGTCGTCAGTGGAACACGCGCCCTGGACCTGGCCTTGCGGCTAAAATATGCCGGTATCGATGAAAATAACATGAGCATTATACCAGCAGTTCGTTTAAGAGCTGATAAAAATATATCAACCGCCCAACAAAAACGTCTCAAGAAGAAGAGAGGCAGAGAAGTACAGCCAGATGAGAGTACAGAACGCGTGTACGGCCTCAAAAATGCGTTAGATAGTGCTCTGCAGCAAACACCTGCAGGCGAAACTCTCTTCGTGGTGCCGACGTATACAGGTTTACTGGAAGTACATCGAGAGTTAGAACAGCGCGGTTTTACCCCACATTATTGGGAAGGAAGAGATGCCTAAAATGATGTCGCAAAATATGGCCGTGCAGCCGCTCACACTTACCCTGGGCCACCTGTATCCAGATCAACTAAATTTATATGGTGATCGAGGAAATATATTAACCCTGCGCCGACGTTGTCAATTACGTGGCATTGAACTCAAAGTAGTAGGGTTAGGCGTTGGGGATGCCCTGGCACCTGACGAATACGATATGTTGTTTATTGGTGGTGGACAAGATAAAGAGCAGGCACCCGTCGCACAGGATCTCTATGAGATGAAGGGGATTGGCCTGTGGGCCGCGATCGAAGATGATATGCCTGTGCTCGCCGTTTGTGGTGGCTATCAATTATTAGCCCATTATTATCGTCCTGCTGAAGGACCCGATATGCGCGGATTAGGAGTCTTCGACGCCTGGACCGAACATAAAGGACCAAAATCTCCGCGCTGTATTGGCAATATCGCCATCAGTTGGAATGGACAAACCCTTGTAGGTTTTGAAAATCATGGGGGTCGTACTTACTTAGGAACCGCCAAACCACTAGGAAAAGTTATCAAAGGCAACGGCAATAATGCTGAGGATCAGACCGAGGGAGCCGTCTACCGACATACGTACGGCACCTATCTACATGGTTCCTTGCTCCCAAAGAATCCACATTTCGCCGACTACTTAATCGAACTGGCACTTCAGCGAAAATTTGCAGATCAATCTTTTACTGATACTGGCATATTCAACGGAAATCACGCAGATAACGCTGCAGGAATCGGTTCAACTGTGTTAGAATTACAAAAAACAATTGTATCGCCATTACTTACACCATTGGAAGATTCGTTAGAATGGGAGGCACATGCCTCCATCCTTGAGCGTCTAGGATTGTATAGTGAGGCTGCAAACGTCCTGCGCACTCACAGAAGCTGATTCATTGGTTTAACTGATGGGGATTTTGCTATGAGTTTTGATCGGTCAATGGCCCGCTGTTCGTTTTGTGGTCGATACTCTTCAGATGTACGGCGCATGATTGCTGGTCCTGGTGCAGCCTACATCTGTGATGAGTGTTTGCAATTGTGCAATGATATCCTTCATGACCCTGCACCTTTTTCGCCGCAAGCTCTGGAACTGGCGTCGCGACCACCTGTGGTTGTCGCGGCACCTCAGCCACTCACCCCACAGGAGCGCAGCGCACATACGGGCGCGCAAAGTCCTGTGCGCACCATTACTATTGAGTTAGAACAAAAGCAACAAGGGATGACCTTGATCTTGCATCAACTCCAGTATTATCAAGAATTTTTCGAGCTACAATATCTGTGGATACGACCACCATTCAACGCTGGATTTGCTTTTGTTCCTCGCATCATCTTTTTCGTCAAAGATAATACCGGCGTCCAATGGACTGGAGATCGTGGCGGGATGATTCTGGCGCGACCAGATCTTGCCAGTGGACCTAATAATGCCGTCTATCAAGGGACCGCGCGTTTCCGACCATTGCCTTCACCCGAAACCCGTACCCTGACCATTCGTGCCGCCGACCCGCTCGGACAATTTGAAACACCGCCATCCCAACCATGGCAATTTGAAATAACCCTCTAGACAAAAGCGGAGTCCCCTATCTCTTCAAGAGACAGGGGACTCCGCTTTTTCTTTCTTTTCAGCGAATAGCGAGTCAAACCTGTTTATTCTTGTGCTGGAACCAGCAATCCATACCCACCATTTTCCAGCTTATACATTACGTTCACACTGTTGGTTTCTTCATTGAAAAATGGATAGAATGCGTTGCCGTTTTGCTCCATCACCTCAATCACCTCATTATCAGTCATTGGCCTGGTTGGTAGGCGACGAATTTCCATAACTCGAGACCAGATCTCCTCATTATGCTCATCACTTACCGAGGCTGACACGTCTTCCGCCTCCTCATATTCATCTGTAGATGAAAGTTCCCCCAGGCGAGACAAAGATAAGATTTTGATAGGAGTAGCATGTTGCCGTCGCGTAGTTAAACGATCCTTTTGTTTCCCAAGCTGAGCAATGATCTTATCAAGCACCAGATCGAGGGCTGCGCTTGCAGTTAAGGCGCTTACCTCGCTGCGAATAGCATGAGCATTTCCGGCCAGGGCCAACTGAACTGAATAGCGATCATTGGCGCTCCGGGTTTGTTCTTCTGATACAGTTACTTCTATACGCGCATCGTCATTAAGCCAGCGAGCAAGGCGCTGAGTTTTGCGCTCAATGCGTTGGCGCAACTGTGGTGTAACCTGCATCTGTCTGCTTTTAATAATCACTTGCATAGTTCGCTCTCTTTCCAATCCAACAACACAGCGTAACGAACAAAACAGATGACTCTTCGCTGAAAAAACGGGTACAGACACTATTATATCACCATTCCACAAACGTATGCCGGCGCACAGATAAGCACCCAGAGCGTTGCGCAGATCCCCCCTCGCAAGCCACAACGGCGGCCGCAGACAAAAAAACATCAATAGAATACCAGCGAAAAAGAAGAAGACCGCCTATTCTTCCTCATAAAAGGAGACGAAAATCCCTTTTTATCTCCATATGAAAAATGTGTTATATAAAAGTACATTTGCACGCATAAAAATAGACACAATATTAACATTGTTTAATATTTTGCTATAACATATTCAGAAAATGTTCATGCAATGATGGTATTATATGAACAGAGTTAAAGGTCACGGTTATAGTATAGCTTTGTGGAAGGGGTACGTGATTCATGGCAGTCATACCAAGTGATCAACATATTACATACCAGTTACAATTTCGTAAGTGTGGGAAACCATCATGTAGCACCTGTCGCACTGGACAGGGGCACGGTCCCTACTGGTATGCCTATTGGCGTCAGGGATCACGCCTGCGCTCAGGCTACATTGGCAAAGTTAGACCAGCAGGGTGTAAGCAAACCGCCGCCGAGAAGAAGCGGAAAGCGTCAACAGCAAAAACAAAGGAACATACCGCTACCACTGCCATCCCTGCCCTGCCATAACAGAAATCGAATCATCTGAATGGAAGAGGCACACGTGTGATAGAATAGTGCTACTATACAACATTCAGAGCAAGGATTTGGCACGTTAAAATGAAATGTCCTTTTTGTGGAGGAGCAGAGTCCCGGGTAAAGGATTCACGGGATATTGGAGACGCTATTCACCGGCGTAGAGAATGCGAGCAGTGCAAAGGTCGCTTTAGCACTTATGAGCGGGTCGAAAAGTTTCACTTGATGGTGATTAAACATGATCAGCGACGTGAGCCTTTCGACCGGCAAAAACTCTATGTTGGCATTCGTAAAGCCTGTGAGAAGCGTCCCCTCCCGGCCGGGGAAGTTGAAAAAGCGGTTGAAGAGATTGAACAGGAACTCTATCGCTTTGGCAAACAAGAGGTTCCCAGTGATGTAATTGGAGAACTCGTTATGGAACATTTACGTCATATGGACAAGATCGCTTATATCCGCTTTGCCAGCGTCTACCGTAGCTTCGGGGACGTAGAGACGATGTTCGAAGAGATTCAAAAATTGCTCAATCGCGAGAAACCCGATGCAACCTCCCTTGACCAGATGGCCCTGAGTACCGATGCCGATACGCATCAGTCAGAAGATCTTTAATTCGGTTACAGTGCCCACATAAAAAAAGTATTCCAACAAAGAGCACAAGATGGCTTCGCCCTGTGTGGAATACCTTCGTGTCTTCTTTCAGGCGCATCACGTTGAGGATGACACGACCCGCAACAAGCCTATTCGGGTTTGATATTTTCTGCTTTGCGCAGACGGCGACTCAAAACAGAAAGCAGCTTTAATGACACATCAGGATGGTTGCGCAAGAAGCTGCGGAACTCCCAGACAGGCACCAGCAAAGCCGTCACATCATCCACCGCAGTAGCAGTAGCCGAACGGGGTAAATCATCCAGCAAAGACATCTCACCCAGTACACTACCCGGTCCCTGAGTGCCTAGATCCTCATCCCCACGGTCCGCATCTTTATTCCTGGTAATACGCACGTTACCAGCAGTCACAATATAGAGGCCAACACCTGTATCACCCTGAGCAATTATAACTGAGCCAGCACTATATGAGCGTTCCTGGCAACTTTTGGCAAGGGCTTGAAGTTCCTTTTTATCGAGTGAGGAAAAAAGATCTACACGTGCAAGAGCATCTTCATACATAATGAGAATTGCCTTTCAAAAATACTAGCACATAGCGATTGTCAAAATACTGCTTTATTCGCAGAAGAGATTTCTTAAAAGAAAGCAGTGGCCAACGCAGAAGCATGTGCATATGGCTATCCTGTACTCTACCATTATACCACTCCCACCGGTTCCTGTCTGCATTTTTTAGGGTTTCAGCCAAAAAAGCGAGCAAGCGGCAATGCAAGTTATAGGTTGCACCATTCCAACGTGTCCACCTAAAATAGGAGTGTGCGTTTCTTTGACTTTACAAAGCCAGGGAATATACAATAGAACAGAACTTAAAGAACTCACCGTCTACACTCAGCAAAACATGAGTTAAGGAATATATAAGTTATGACGACATCAGAAAACGAAAAAAAAGAGAAGGATCGCCAGCTTGCGGAACAGAGGCTGCAGGCTGGCTTTACTGCCTATAATGATGGCAAGTTAGATCAGGCGACCGAGGCTTTCGGGGACGCTGAGATTCGTTTTCGTATGATTGGCGATTTTAAGCAGGCCGGCGATTGCCGGGCGATGGTCGCTGATATTCAAGATCAGAATAATGCCCTTGAAGCAGCGATTAACAGCTATCAACGTGCAATTCGACATTATGAACAGGCTGAACGTCAACTGCTCGTGGCTTCAACGTCGCTCTCAATGGGACATGTAGAGCGGCGCCTGGCTCATTTAGATCGGGCCCAGGATGCGTACCAAAAAGCGGAACAGATCTATCGTAAGCAGCAGAATGCCAAGGGTCTGGGTAATGTTGAGCTAGCGCTGGGACATATTGAATTACAGCGGGCCAACACTACTTATGCGGCGGAACACTATCAGGATGCAATCCGCTTCTTTAAAGAAGCGAATGAAACAACCAATGAGGCGGATGCCAGCCGTAGCCTGGCGGATATCCAGCGCATGAACCGCGACTTTAGCGCTGCCGAGAGCGCTTATAAGCGCGCCCTGGAAATCTACCAGCAAAATAGTGACAACTATGGGATCGTCGATGCTCAGGTTGGGCTGGGCCAGATCTATATCGGTGAGGAACTGCTGGATGAAGCCAGCAATATCCTGGCCGATGCACTTAATCGCGCCGGCTTGATCGAATATGAATTAGGTCAGGCCGACGCCAATCTGGGCCTGGGCGAGATCAACTTCCTGCAATCGCAGATCGATCAAGCCTTGATTGCCGCACAGTCAGCACTACAAATTTATAGCGATCAACATAACGCACTTGGTACCGCCAATGCCGGTCGTTTGCTAGGTGAAGTTAACCTGCGCCGCGGTCAGATCTCCTACGCGAACGCCATCATGGAGCGCTCATTACGCACATATCAGGCCGTCTCATATCGATTGGGACAGGCAGAAACGCTGGTTGGTCTGGGCGCAATCCAATATCAACGTGGTTTCCTGAGCCGGGCCAAACAAACGCTGGAAGATGCACTCAAACAAGCCAATACCCTGAATAATCCTGATGTTGAGGGTCGAGCCCTGCTGACACTAGGACTGGTGCATAAACAAAAAGGTGAACTGGTCCAGGCGAAAAAAATCTTCACCGATGCTCATGAACAAGGAGAGAGAACGGATCAAGCCATCGGTATCCCGGTCATAATTGCTGCGGAGATCGGACTGGCACGCTTGTCTATCTTAAACGGTAATCTAAGTGATGCTGAAACCCAACTCAAAACTGCCGAGGAGCACAGCAAACATAACGAGCTATCCAAACAATTACAGCCAGAAATCCTGGCCGTCCGTGGTCAATTGCGGCTGGCTGAAGGAGATTTTAGCGAAGCGGAACAGCTCTTTACCCAGGCCCACAAACAGGCTGAAAGCTTGCAGCAGGCCACTCTGGCAACCGAAACAGTGCTAGGAAATGCACAGGCACTGCTGGCCAAAGGTGAGCTAGAAACCGCGCTCAATACGTTCTATGAAGCAGGCCGACAATATCAGTTGCTCGAAAATACCGATGGTGATGGCTCGGCCGTGCTTGGAGTGGCCCAGGCACACATTGGGCAGCAACAGTGGGATGAGGCACTGGAAAATTGTGAGGCCGCCCTGGTTCGCTATCGCCAGACCGACGATCAAGTGAACGAGGCCGACGCTTACCTCACCCGTGGGCTGGCCAATCGTGCGAAAGATGAACAGGATCAGGCGCTCCAGGATTTTGAGCAGGCCTTACATCGCTATCATCAGCAACGTCGTCCGCTCGGGGTTGCTGATACGCGCTTCGCACGAGGCGCCATCTATCTACTACGTGGTGACTTTGAACGTGCTCGCGACGAACAAAGCAAAGCCATTGTCCAGGTTGAAAACGTTATGAATAGTATCAGTACACCACAACGCTGGTCACTGTTCTTACGCCAATATGCGGAACAATACGCCCAGACGGCCGTTACTGACTTGCGCCAGAACAATGATGCTCAGGCACGAGAGCTGCTCACAAATTTTGTGCGCATTGCCGGATCCCAGGAAGTCGTCCTACGGCTCCAGAACTATGAGGCTGACATTCCCATCGGCGGGGAAGAACTCACGACAGAAGAAATTCAGCGCAATAGCGATCTGGTCAAACGCCTGGCACAACTTCGTCGCAGTCTCTAAAGCAGAAATATTGCAATCAATGATATACTAGAAGGCGTGCTGCGTGCCTATTGAAGGTTAAAAGCAGCCGAAAACCATTCCTTCTCAAAATTAGCTCAAGTAGTAGCTATTACTACCTTGAAAAAAAACTATTACAATTAAGGGAAAGGCGATCAATGATCGCCTTTCTCCCCGAAAGTTGAAGGGACACTTCGTTATGGGTATACAATTCTTACGTGGAAATCCACAAGCCCCCAAAGGGCATGCTATTTTCATAGCAAGAAGTAGAAGCAACTCGCGAGTTGTTTATAGTACCTATTGTCTCGTACCACCCATACCCATGTCGATCGCGAAGTATCTACCTCCTCTCTTTGCAGCCCAGATTCCTTCAGAGGAGTTACAGGGAGCCGAGAGTATCGCAGGTATGCCCATTCCACCTATGCTTGAAGAAGGAATGAGCCTGGAACAATTAGAAATACTAGCCGACCGCCGCGATGACGATCTCTGTGATATAGGGACAACCTCAAGTGAGGAAGTCGAGCGTATGCAGATGGCCGCAACCAGCAGCCAGGAATATGCTCAACTCTATGCCGACACCATTTCACAGGCCAGCCAAATCTCCAAGCAACCTGCCAAAACGACACTGCCAGAAGCAACTCCCATCGAGGATCTAGATGCTGAAGGGCTCCTGCTCCAAAGCATGTCCGAACGGCAAAAATTGGCCGAAGTTGGCAAACTTGTTGGTATGGCTCGCTATGCGGTTGAGGGGCAAGATAAAGCAGCACTCCAGGATACACAACAACGCATTGAACGCCTGGCTCGTCTGCTACCCGATAAATATCGTGGCTCCGAAATTGCGAAAGCTGCCATCGCACCTGACGAGCGTGGCGCGAAATTAGCGGAGCTTTATCTGAGTCGAGCTTATAAATTGATCGACGAAGAATATGCAGAAATTCCCCGTATAGAAAATGCTATTCGCGAACTTAAAGAAGAGTAGTATCTCTATGCACGTTCTTATAAATACGTGCTTACTACTTATCCGAAAACCTGACTGCTCAGCAGTAACTGCGAGAGCAGCGTTGGGTTTCGGAATAAGATTTTACATATGTAGGAGTCATATATGGCTGCAGTAGAACTGAGAGTGGATCTCTCAACGCTGATTGATGCAGTAGTCAGCGGAGATAATACACGCATTGTTTCCAGCGCACGTGCGCTATTAGAGCAAGATCGCAATGCCGATGTCTTGATCGGTCGGATCGGTGTGCTCGCCAGCAAAGGCGATCCCGAAGGCCATGTCACCATTACCCTGGCGGCAGCGGCAATGCTGGCACGCGCCTTACGTGTCCGACCAGCACCATTGGATACCGAACTGCCACCACAGATCCGTACCCTGCCACTATTTGTACGCGCCCTGATCACGGCGGCACCCGCGGTTCGCAATGGCCAGAACGCTAGGTATGAGAAGCCTAAAGCCTTCTTCCCAAGCGAGTTACTTGATACGAATGAGAGCGTCAACGACGTCATGAATCGCGCCATTACAGAGAACGACGTGAGTCTGACGGAACGTATTTTGCTTGGACTCTACGGTACCGGCGCTGACTATCGCACCTTACAGGTACGAACCTATGAGGCCATTGCCACCAACTTTGGTAATGGCGGACATCCACTGATCTATACACAGCGCGGCTTCCAACTTCTGGATGCGGTTGAGTGGGGTAACGAGACACCAACAATGTTGCATTGGCTGGCTCCACACCTGACATTGCAACCACAGAAACCCGAAGCAGACTGGGCACCGGTTGTGCGTAACTATATCGCTGAACCCAAACATAGCATTGCCAGCCTGCGTACACGTCTCTCAGCACCCAAAAATGCCAGTGCCCTGCCCTTACAGCAGATCATTCTCAGCGATGCGGACACCACACGCGTCTGTGAAAATGTCTACGATGTCCTGATCAAAGGTGAAGCTTCTCCCCGCGCAGTAGCCGCAGTAATTTCACTGGCGGCCGCCACCATTCTTCAGCAAATCGGCGACGAGGATCGGGATCTGTTTATTCGTGCCTCACATGGCTTACTGTACGCTTCGGCAGCCCACAATGTCTTCCGCCAGGTACAGGATGAAGAGGTCTACAATCTGCTCTTTACGGCGGCATCGTATGTGAATAGTCTGTATAAAGAACTGGCTTCACAGACCAATCCAAGCACCCTGCCACAGACAGAGGCTCACGCTGGCACAGGCGGCGGGTTGATCGCAGTCAGTCAATTGGAGACCCTGGAGAGCCAGTTGCAGGACAAAGATCTCCGTGGTGCATTCTCTACGGCCCAACGCTATTTGAGACTGGGACATGATCCACGCGCACTCTTTGGTACCATCAGTCTGGTAGCCGCCATGAATGATACCACGATCGATCAGGGCCATTCATTGCAAATCGTCCAGGCAGCTAGTGATGAGTTTATCAGCTGGCCAAAAGATCTGGCCAGTACACATATCGAAGGCTACCTGCACATCGCTCTGCGAGCTGCCGCACTGGGTAAGCGCGATGGACTCATTTCACAGTTGTAATGGCTGGTAACGCGAAAAGACCATAAACACGCATTGTTTATCATAAGCAGTGGCCTCCTGGCTGGACATTCATATACACCATGTATCTCAAGCATCATGGTGACAAGGAAAAACCAGTCTGGTACCACTGCTTTACTTATGGTACTGACAATTCTCACAGCTAAAACATACAATCCAAACGGCAATCGTGCACACACGATTGCATGACCACTCCCCACCATCAATCAGACATGGCAGAGATATATTTTTTTTGTCCGTGAACTTGAAGGAGAGGCCCTGATGTCAATTGGAAGACGAGGCTCAATGGCAAGTCAGCCCAGGCTCTTGCTCCTGAGCTGTCTCTTAGCGCTGCTCCTGGCAGCCTGTAGCAGTCCATTTGGCGGTGGTAATGACACCACCAATCAAGTGCGCACAAAAGCACCGCAAAACAAACAAATTTTTACCGCTCCTCTGGTAGGAGTCACAGACTTCGATACCCTGGATCCAGCGCTCGCCCACGATCCTGTCTCAACCAAAGCAATTCAGATGATGTTTACAGGACTCGTACAGCTGGACGATAAACTACAGGTTCGGCCGCAACTGGCCCAATCATGGAAACAGGAAAGTGACGGTATTACCTGGACCTTTAAGTTGAAACCCCATCTCACCTTTAGCGATGGTACTCAATTGACGTCTACTGATGTAGCATATAGCCTGGATCGTGCGCTACAACCTGAGACAAAATCAACCATCGCACCCATCTATTTACGTCTGATCAAAGATTCCGATCAATTACTGGCTGGACGCATTCCTACACTAATCAACGATAGTATCCTGACGCCAGATAAACAGACCATCGTCATTACGACCAATAAGCAGGCCGCCTATTTTCCCTCAATGTTAACCTATCCTTGCTCCTATGTCGTAGAAAAAAGCCTGATCGACAAATACAAGTCCCAGTTTACCGACCATCTCAACGAAGGCGGAGGAGCCGGCCCCTTCAAAGTTGATACATATGCCCATCGCTCACGTATCGATTTTGTGCCAAACAAAAAGTATTATAATGCCCAACCCCAGTTCCAAAAAGTGTCCTATATCTTTTACAATACGTCACAAGAGGCCTACCAGGCCTATGCCAACAACCAACTCGATATGACTGGTGTGCCCATAAACACCTTTACCAACGACAAGAAGCGCAAAGATTTCCATCAGATCCCGCAGCAATGGATCAACTACTATAGCATGAACTATCTGACCAAACCCTTTGACAACATCCATATCCGTCAGGCCTTTGCTCTGGCCATCGACAAAACAACCATCGCCAACGATGTCTGGAAGGGGACCGCCAGGGCCACCAACCATATCGTGCCTGAAGGTATGCCTGGCTATAGCACAAAAACTACTGGCCCCGATGGTACAAACAATCTACAAGGAAATTCCAAAAAAGCCCAGGAGCTACTGAAACAAGGTTTACAGGAAGAGAAGTGGACCACAGTCGCGCAGATACCACCTATCCACCTCACCTATGTATCCGGCATTGGCACCTTTGACCAGGAAGTGAAAGTGCTGACCCAGATGTGGCAAAAAGTCCTTAACATCCAGGTCATAGCAGATCCAGTAGATTATAATACCTTGCTGGATAAAGTTACCGCAGCCACCGGCAACGCCAACGGAATCCAGATGTGGGGTCTGGCCTGGGTAGGAGAATATCCTGATCCGCAGGACTGGCTTTCGCAGCAATTTAGCAAGGGCTCTCCAAACAACAATATGAATTATGGCCAGAATACCAGTAGTACAGCCGCCCAACAGCAACTGGTACAGAAACAATTACTGGATGCAGATGCCAATCGCACACCTGGCGAACGCCAGCAAAGTTATCAAAGTGCCGAGCAGCAGCTTATTAATGATGTTGCCTGGCTGCCAATGCAGCAGGTTACCGAGACGTTTCTACGCACCCCCGCAATTGTGGGCATAGTGGATAATGGCCAGGATAGCATCTCACCCGATGATTGGGCAAAAATTTATCGCGTTCAATAATGCGACACAGCTGCGACACACTTAGCATTTCATGCTACTTTGCACCAACAGTGCTTAATATTATATATTGAAAAATTGTGCACGGCACAATTTTTCAATATATAATAAAATAAAGCAAGTTCCCGTCAGGGAACGAGTGTGAGTTGAAGCAAAAATCAGACATTCAAGCTAAATATTCAAAGACTTTTTATAATTCTCTATTTTATTTGGTCAGTTTGTGTGAGATTTGCCCAGGCCATGACGTAATTATTATACAAAGACCAATAATCACAGTTCCATTTAACACCGAGCCGTCTCTATTTCTAATCCGGACAGCTCATATACGTCTACTGTGAATGGTTAATGTATGTATGACCATGGAATATAAATCTTTTCACCAGTAGAATGAAAAGTATTCCATGAAAAAAAGAACAGGAGTAGCCTCTTTCGCAAATGGGGAACATGTGATGCAGCAAAACCTGATCCAGGTATTGCCACATATCACTAAAGCGAAAAAGACTTTCCATCACTCATCTTTATTCCTTTATAAGGAGAAGCCTTGATGCGAACGCAAAAGAAATCGGCATTAGGTATCATTGCAACCATGCTGATCCTGATGGCAACCGTGCTGAGCGCCTGTGGCGGCGGCGACGCTGGAACTGCTAAACCCAGTGGAGACAAAGCCCCGGCCGACAAACAAGTATTTAACTGGCCATTAGTCGGAATTCAGGATATCAAAACATTTGATCCTGCAATGGCAACCACACAGACCTCCCTGCAGGCCATCGGCATGGTCTTCACTGGCCTGGTCTCTCTGGACAACGACCAGAAGGTCGTACCAGAACTGGCCGATTCCTGGAATGTTACCGATGGTGGTAAAACCTATACATTCAAATTGCACCCCGGTTTGAAGTTTAGCAGCGGCCGCGAAGTTACTTCAGCTGATGTGGCTTATAGCCTGGATCGCGCACTGCAACCTGATCTGGCTTCTCCAGCTGCTCCTAGCTATCTTAACCTCATTCAGGATTCAGATAAACTCCTGGCCGGCAAAATCAAAACGATCATCAATGACAGCATCACCACACCAGATAAGGACACCATTGTCATTAAGATCAATCAGCCTGCTAGCTACTTCCTGGCTACTCTGACCTATTCGACCGCGTTTGTGGTTGATAAAGATCTAGTCACCAAGTATGGCAAAAACTTCACCGACCACCTGAATGAAGGCGGCGGCACAGGACCATTCAAGGTACAAGAGTACACCCATGGTAAGCGTATTGTCTTTGTACCAAATGCTAACTACAACAAAGCCAAACCAACCATCAAGGTCGTCAGCACTTTCTACAAAACATCGGCAACAGCATATCAGGCCTACAAAAATGGCCAGATTGACCAGGCTGCGGTACCAACCGACTATCTGGCAGAAGCCAAGGCCGGTAAAGAGTATCACAAAGTACCAGTTCTCTCCATCTTCTACTATGGAATGAACTACCTGGCCAAGCCATTCGACAATATCAACATCCGTAAAGCCTTCGCTCTTGCTCTGAATAAAGATGCGATCATCAAAACCGTTTACAAAGACGTCTATACCCCAACGAACCACATCGTACCGAAAGGTATGCCTGGTTACAATGAGAACCTGAAAGGCCCGGATGGCACCACCAGTACAGCTGGCAACCCAACCCTGGCCAAACAGTTGTTCGATACTGGTTTGAAAGAAGCCGGTTATGCCAACGCTGCCGCACTGCCAAAGATTAAATTCCAGTACGCAAGCGGTAGCCCTGACACCGACAAAGAAATGGCCGTCGCCGTTGCACAGTGGAAAGATGTACTGGGCGCAAACGTTCAGGCTGTCCCCACCGACTTCGAGACACTGAGTGCCGCTCAGCCTAAAACTGTTGGTAATGCCAGCTTGCAGATGTTCCAGACCGGCTGGGGCGATGACTATCCAGATCCTCAGGACTTCCTGACCCTGCAGTTCACCAAAGATTCCCCCAACAATGCTACCAACTGGGGCCAGAATAAGTCTGCAGATGCAGCTAATCAGGTCAAAGTACAGAGTGCATTGACAGCTGCTGACGTTGAGCAGGACAACACCAAGCGCATGCAAGCTTACAACGACGCTGAGCAGACTCTGGTCAACGACGTTGTCTGGCTGCCAATCTTCCAGTTGGCTCGCTCACGGGTGTTGAAGAGCTATGTCGTAGGTCGTACCTTCAATGCTGGTGACGCTACCCCTCCATTCGAGTGGGCAAAAGTCTATATCGCCAATCACTAAATAGTGCACACTGTGGCAGGCGAGCCTGCCACAGAACCAGGGATAATGGATGGGCAACCATACGTTATCCCTGTCCTATTGCGCAGGATACAGGATCGTATGAGCAAAGCTAGCCGCAAAGGGGCGGACAAAAGCATCCTATTTCTGCTCAGACACGTGGAGTGTCAAAGGGTATACATATTTACCATCAAGGCCATAGGCAAAATTACATATATGATAGCCAGTTACCTTGACAATAATAGCGCCCTCACATAAAATAGCAAAAAATCAGCTCATGTATGACGACCTGTTGTAGTTATTTGGACAGAGATCTAGCGAAAGGTGCCTCGCATAGATACAGCTGGCATACAACAGTACAAAGGATACACGAGCAACGTCCCTTAGCGTGACTCCGTTACAGGATAACGAGAAACATTTGGCGTACGAAGCTCAAGCCTGGATGCTGCAATCTAAAGTGTATCCGATTCCATTTTTTGTCTACTTTGTAGCCGTTTCACAGGTACGACCATTGTAACCCCAGATGCTTTAAACAAGGGAGTAGAAGGTTCAAGATGGCTCAATTTATCATTAAAAGGCTCATTGGCCTGATTTTTGTCCTTGCTGGCGTGACATTTATCACGTTCATCATTGGATATGCGGCCCCGGGTGATCCTATTCAGGAAATGTTAGGGCAACATTTCAACGCTGATCAATACATGCGGCTCAAGCATGCTTATGGATTAGATCTGCCCTGGTATCAGCAGTATTTCAACTACATTTTTCGTCTCTTACAAGGTAACCTCGGCTATTCCTTCCAGACTATGAACCGTCCTGTAGCGGAAATTCTGGCGGATGGCGTACCTACTTCTCTGGAATTAGGTTTGTGGGGATTATTTATTCAATTGATTATTGGTGTCCCGCTGGGTATTTTGAGTGCGTTGAAATCTGGTACCTGGATCGATACCACCAGCATGGGAATTGCAATCTTCCTGTTTGCGGTTCCATCCTTTATCCTTGCGTCTCTCTTCCAGGTGGCAATTGTCTATCTACACCTTTCGATAGGCCTGAGTTGGCCAGTTTCGGGTTGGGGTAATACCTGGCAATATTCACCAAGTGATATCCAGGCGAAAATAGGTCCAATCCTTATCTATGCAGCGATCGGTCTAGCATATTTTGCCCGCCTCACGCGTACCAGTACGCTGGAAATTCTGCGTCAGGACTACATCAGGACCGCACGTGCCAAAGGACTGAAAGAGCGTATCGTTATCTATCGCCACGCGATGCGCAACGCATTGATTCCGATCATCACCGTGTTAGGTGTCTCGCTCGGTTTCCTGGTCTCAGGTGCCTTCTTCACTGAGAGCGTCTTCAACATCTCAGGAATTGGCTATATCACCATTCAGTCTATTACGACACGTGACTATCCAGTCATCCAGGCTACAACGGTATTGCTGGCAACGGCAGTCGTGTTAGGGAATCTTTTATCTGACCTGCTGTATACAGTGGTAGACCCTCGCATTAAAGTTTCATAGGAGAAGACATGGATTCAAGCAATCGCAATAACGAAACAAATGCGTCCGGATTTATCGCACCTACATCAAATTCTGTTGAGCCTGAATTTGAACTGAGCACCACACCAGGGCATGAAAATGTAGCCCCCCTGGCAGAAGATGCGCTGATAACGGATAGCGAGCCAGTGGCTAAAGCCAAAAAGCCACGCACACCTTTTCAGGAATCGCTCAGTCGTTTCCGCCGCGATAAACGCGCCATGACCAGCCTGATAATTATTGTCTTGATGATTGTAATTGCCGTATTTGGTCCCTTCATCTATCATCATATTGGAGGACCATATAAAGGGGATTTGAGTACCAAAATAATAGGTCCTGATCTCTACCATACATTTGATCATCAAGAATTAGATCGAGCCCATGAAGGGCCATCAGCCCAGTATTGGTTGGGAACAGATGGTATTGGCCGTGACATCTTGGCCCGCCTGATGCAAGGTATGTTGATCTCAATCACTCTGGCGGTCGTCGTTGAAGTCGTTGATATCTCATTGGGTATCACGGTCGGCGTACTGGCAGGTTATTATGGTGGTTGGATCGATCAGTTCCTGGCCCGTCTGGCCGACCTGTTGTTCGCCTTTCCTGGTCTGCTCTTCATCATCCTGGTCGCCGGTATCCTGGGCAACTGGGCCGATGATCACCTGAGCGTTATTCCTATTGTGGGTCCAGGTGGTAATGCCCGCCTGTTGTTAATCTCAATTGTGCTGGCCCTTACTGCGTGGCCATTAATGGCACGCTATGTGCGTGGACAGACACTGCAACTCAAAGAGCAACAGTTCATTGAAGCCGCAAAAACCTCAGGTACCAGTGATTTCACCATTTTAACCCGACACATCGTGCCCAACCTGTTCAGCATCGTCATGGTTGCCTCAACCCTGAATATCACAGGTACAATCATCGGTGAAGCCGGTATCAGTTACCTTGGCCTGGGTGTACAACCACCGGGAGCAAGTATTGGTTTGATGATTTCCGATGCTTCACAGTCCCTGTCGGCTTATCCCTGGGAGCTCTTAGTCCCATCCTTGACACTTGTCATCATCGTGCTATCATTCTCATTTATAGGTGATGGATTGCGCGACGCTTTCGATCCTCATTCAAAAGACTAGTAAGTGGAGATAGATATATGGCAGCAAATTTGCTGGAAGTCAATAACTTAAAGACCTACTTCTACACGAGAGGAGGTGTGGTCAAAGCCGTTGACGATGTCTCGTTTATTATGAAACCAGGTCAAACCCTGGGCGTTGTAGGCGAAAGCGGAAGCGGAAAAAGCGTCACCGCCCTCTCCGTGATGCGGCTGATCGCGACACCTCCTGGCAAAATCGCCGGTGGAGAGATCCTCTTTAACGGCGAAAATATTTTGGACAAAAGCCGAGACGAGCTAACCGAGCTACGTGGTAGCAAAATCTCGATGATCTTCCAGGATCCCATGACCTCGCTGAATCCAGTATTTACGGTCGGCTATCAGATCGCCGAAACAGTGAAGCGACACCGCAAAGATGTGAGCAACGATCAGGCATGGCGTCGTGCGGTCGAAATGCTGGACCTGGTTCGTATTCCTGACGCGAAGAGACGCGCCAAAAACTATCCCCACGAATTCAGTGGTGGTATGCGTCAACGTGTTATGATCGCTATCGCCCTGGCCTGTAATCCTCAGTTGTTGATTGCCGATGAGCCCACCACCGCCCTGGACGTTACTATTCAGGCCCAGGTTCTGGAGCTGATGAAGGGTCTATCACAGGAGTTTGGCACCGCAGTGATGATGATCACCCACGACCTGGGTGTTGTCGCCGGCACATGTCAATACGTCAATGTCATGTATGCCGGACACATCGTGGAATCAGCTCCTGTTAAACAGATCTTTGAGTCTCCGGCTCACCCTTATACCGTGGGACTTCTACAATCGATTCCGCGCGTAGATGATGTGCGTGGTTCACGGCTTACGCCTATCGCGGGACAGCCACCCGACATGGTCAATATTCCCAAGGGGTGCCCTTACGCCTCACGTTGTCCCAAAGTGCAGGAACGCTGTCGCCAGGAGAGACCAGAGCTCCAGCTCGTTGGTCGTGGTGAACAAACTGCAGCATGCTTCTATCCAAACTAGCGCAAGAGGAAAACTATGGTACAAGAAGTTCAGAATAAAAAAGCCATTGGAACCACACTTGTGGATGTCAAAGGACTCAAGGTTCACTTTCCTGTAAAGGGCGGTATCCTTGGGCGCACCGTAGGACAGGTTAAGGCGGTCGACGGGGTTGATCTCTTTGTCCGTCGTGGTGAGACACTCGGTCTGGTTGGTGAAAGTGGTTGTGGTAAATCAACCACTGGCCGCGCCATTCTGCAGTTGATCAAACCAACCGAGGGTTCCGTGAAACTGGATGGCGTTGAGCTCACCACAGCTTCGTCAAACGATATTCGCCGCAAGCGCGCAGAGATGCAGATGGTCTTCCAGGATCCCTATAGCTCACTGGATCCACGCTATACCATTGGTCAGATCATTTCTGAGCCCCTGGAAAACTTCCATCGTGGCAACAGTAAACAGATTCAGGAAGAGGTTGCCAACCTGATGGAGACCGTGGGACTCAATCCGTTTTATGTTAATCGTTTCGCCCATGAGTTCAGTGGTGGTCAGCGTCAGCGTATCGGTATTGCCCGCGCCCTGGCCTTGCATCCATCCTTTGTGGTTGCCGACGAGCCGGTCTCAGCGCTTGACGTTTCGATCCAGGCACAGGTTCTGAACCTGCTACAAGACTTGCAGGGAAAATTCGGCCTGACATATCTGTTTGTAGCCCACAACCTCTCAGTGGTAAAACACATCAGCGATCGTGTCGCTGTAATGTATCTGGGGCGTGTTGTTGAGCTGGCGAAAAGTGAGAGCCTGTATGAGACGCCACTGCATCCATACACTCAGGCCCTGCTTTCAGCTATTCCAGTGCCTGATCCAGAGGTTGAGCTACGTCGTAAGCGTATCATTCTGGAAGGTGACGTTCCCAGCCCGGTCAATCCACCCAGTGGCTGTAACTTCCATCCTCGTTGTTGGAAAGCACAGGCTATCTGTCGCGAGGTTATTCCACAACTGGAAGAAAAGCAGTCCAACCACTATGCAGCCTGCCACTTCCCCGGCTAATTAGCCCTGGTAGCAGAAAATTGCACACGAGAATAAAGCGTCTAGACGGTTGTACGCCGCTCCAGACGCTTTATTCTTGCCAGCAACCTGATACGGGCCACCAGATGATGAACATCAAATGGTTTCACCACATAATCATCGGTTCCAGCCTGGAAACCAGCAACTTTATCCTGTAAGGTTGCCATTGAGGTTAACAACATAATTGGAAGATGCTGAAGAGAAGAAACACTACGCACAAAGCGACACAGATCTAAGCCGCTCTCCTGCCCCACAACCACCTCTGAAATAAGGATATCAGGCGGAGATTGTGAGAGGCTAAACTGAGCCTCTGGGACAGACCCGACACACTGTACTGCAAACTCGCCACCCAGCGCATGTTTCATCCTGTCCTGTATGTGTGGATCATGGTCCACAAAAAGAATATGTAACCTACGCAATGTTTGTAGCTCACATGCGCACCAGCGCTGATTTATAACGACAAAGGCGAACACCCATTTCGCACGTCTGATCGCACTACTGCACCGGACATGCCTGGTAGGCATTCTAAAGAAAAACAATCGAACACTTTATATACGCAAAAAAAATGCTGTTATTCACGCTCGGATTGCGTTTGTACCAGGGAATCAGTGCGGCGTTGACGCTCAGCGGGAGTCAGGCGAAGCACGCGCTCGATGGCTGAATTTAAGGCGGTCGGTTTAAACGGTTTGGTCAAATATTCATCCGCACCTGAAAGCAGCCCCGTCATCTGATCCTCTTCACGGGTCATGGCACTTAAAATGATCAACGGCACATTCGCAGTGTTAGCATCACCGCGTAAGCAGCGTACCAGCTGGTAGCCATCCATCTTAGGCATTTTTACATCAATGATGACACAATCCGGTTGTTCAGCATACACGCGCTCGAGTCCTTGAACTCCATCATATGCGACAACGACCTCGTATGAGCCCTGCAAATTTACTGCATATTTGATGAGCTCAACAATTGTTGGGTTGTCATCGATAACCAATACTTTCTTTATTGCATTGATGCCGCTCATTTAGATTAGATGCCTCTCGCAAAGAATCGCACAATGTACTGGTTACACATTCCTAAAAAGTGTTTTGTTACCCCTCGCATTGTAGCACAGTTGTACAGTGCTGCCAACTTTTACCAGCAGGCCAACCAATGTCCGCCAGATGAGCATCGACCACGATGTAAGCGGCCACGAGTCCGAATTATAGGATAGAGAGAGACACTATGATTGAGCGCGTGCTACAATACAAAGGACAACTATCTGGCTGTACGACTGAGAAGGGGAAGATACGCGATGCTTGAGCGCTATTCACGACAAACGCTGTTTGGTCCGATTGGAAAAAAGGGGCAAGAGCGCCTGGGCGAGGCGAAGGTGACAATTATCGGATGTGGAGCGCTGGGGACGGTGCTGGCCAATAATTTGTGTCGCGCGGGTGTGGGACATCTGGTGATTGCTGATCGAGATTATATTGAACTCAATAACCTGCAGCGACAAATTCTGTTTGATGAAGACGATGTGGCGGAACATTTGCCAAAGGCGGTGGCCGCCAAACGGCGGCTGGCACGCATTAATAGCGAGGTTGAAGTTGAAGCGCTGGTCGATGATATTACTGCCGATGGCATCGAGTCGCTGGTCCGCGAGACCGATCTAATACTGGATGCCACGGACAATTTTGAGACGCGCTATATTCTCAACGATGCTTGCGTAAAGCACCAGAAGCCCTGGATCTATAGCGGGGTCATTGCCGCTTACGGAGTGACCATGAATATTATACCGGGCCAGACAGCCTGCCTGCGTTGTGCGTTCCCAGAACTTCCTCCTCCTGGCGCAACCCCAACCTGTGATACAGCGGGCGTGCTGAATGGTATCGTAGGAGCCATCACCGGCATTGTGTCCACGGAAGCCTTGAAAATAGTACTGAATAGCGATAAGGTCAGCCGTGATATGACCTGGCTGGATCTGTGGGAGAATACGTTTGAGCGCATCGAGATACCACGCCAACCGGATTGTCCTGCCTGTGGTGAGCAGCGCTTTACCTTTCTGGATGCCCGTGGCACCAGCAGCACCAGCCTCTGCGGGCGCAACGCGGTCCAGGTACGCAACACCAATCCGGGCCAGCCAGTAAAACTGAATTTTGTGGAACTGGCCGAACGCCTACAACCCATCGGTGAGGTTCAGTATAATAATTACCTGTTACGTTTCCAGGTCGACGGCTATGAATTCACCGTCTTTCCCGATGCACGCGCCATCATTAAAGGAACCGACGACCAGCAAGTTGCACGCTCAGTCTACACCCGCTACATTGGTATGTAAAAGAGGAGGGCTCGTAGGTGAGTACAGGCAGCCGCACAAAATGGTGCTTGTACTCATCCGCCACACTTGTTATAATACCCGTGGTTCATCTCCTGTTTTTCTCTGGTGTGGTTACGTTGAGATACGCAGAAGGTTGAATAGAAGATCCTCCCCCCATTCACCACACAATCCTTCAAACCTATAAAGGGAGAACATAGATTTTATGAATGAGCATATTCTTGTCTGCGTAGCCTGGCCATACGCAAAAACATCGACACACGTTGGGCAGGTCGCTGGTGCCTATCTACCGGCAGACACCTTTGCACGTTATCATCGCATGGCGGGGGACCAGGTGTTAATGGTCTCAGGTAGTGATGAGCATGGCACCCCGATCATGGTTGAATCCGAACGGCTCGGCATCTCACCCCGCGAATTTGTCGCCAACTATCATCGTCAGATCACCGAGGTTTGGGAGAGGCTCGGCATCTCATGGGACCTCTATACCGAGACCGGAACCCAGAATCATTATCAGATCACGCAAGATTTTTTTCTGACCCTACACGATAAAGGCTATATCTTTAAAGACAGTATGCAGTCTGCTTATTGTCCAACCGACCGCCGCTTCCTACCCGATCGCTATGTGGAAGGCACCTGCCCACTCTGTGGCTATACGGGCGCCCGTGGCGACCAGTGTGATAACTGTGGGCACACGCTTGATCCGATCGATCTGCTCGATGCAAAATGCAAATTGTGTGGCAGTAAGGATAGCAAGCTTGAGATGCGCATGACCGAGCATTTCTTCCTGGATCTCCCAAAATTGCAAGAGCCGCTTATGCAATGGCTCGAACACGGTAAAGAACACTGGCGTCCAAATACACTGGCCTTTGCCATGAACTGGCTTAAAGAGGGACTGCGTGCCCGTGCCATTACTCGCGACCTGGACTGGGGTGTGCCGATCCCGCTGGAAGGCTATGAGGATAAGCGCATCTATGTCTGGTTTGACGCGGTCATTGGTTATTACTCAGCCTCTGTCGAATGGGCGGAAAAGCACGGCAATCCAGAAGCCTGGAAAACCTGGTGGGTGCCAGGACAGGTTGAGCCGCCAGTCAAACCTTACTACTTTATCGGTAAGGATAATATTCCTTTCCATACGATCATCTGGCCCGCCATGCTCCTGGGCTACGGCAACCGCAACCTGCCTTATGATGTGCCCGCCAATGAGTTTATGACCATGAGCGGAGCCAAGGCCTCGAGTAGTCGCGGGAATGCCATCTGGACCAAAGATGTGCTGGAAAAATATGGGGCAGACACGATACGCTATTATCTATCGGCTGCAGCCCCTGAGGGTCGTGACAGTGACTTTACCTTTGACGAAATGATTCGCCGCAATAATGACGAACTGGTCGCCACCTATGGCAACGTGGTACATCGCACCCTGACATTTTTACAGAGCAAATTTGGTGGGGTTGTTCCACAGCCACAGACCCTGCGTCCTGTCGACCAGGCCATCCTGGATGAGCTTGATAACGGCTTCAGAGTCGTTGGCGAGCAGATCTCCCACTGCCACTTTAAAGAAGGCCTGAACTCCGCCATGATCGTCGCACGCGCAGCCAACCGCTACCTGGATGAACAGGCTCCATGGAAACAGATCAAGGTCGATCGTGAGGCAGCCGGAACCACAATCTACACCATAATACAGGTACTCAGTGGCTTACACCTGCTCTTCTGTCCTTACCTGCCCTTCTCATCCCAAAAGTTGCATGGCTATCTGGGCTTTGAGGGTGATGTTGCCACCCAGGCATGGGAGCCACAAACAATTCCAGCTGGTATCACCCTACCCAAGCCTGCCCCCCTCTTCCCCAAACTAGAAGAGGCCGTGGCCGCCACCGAATAACACAACGCATAAAAGCATCCCTTTGTGACCAGTATATTTTAATGAAACATACTGGTCACAAAATTCAAATAATGCCGCAAAAAGAATATAAACGAGCAGTAGCGGCAGCCCTGGCGGCTGCGAACGTCCCCTATCGAGCGAAGCTAGCAAGCACTTTAAAAGCACGTACCCTCTAGCCTCCCTTCACGATTCCCTCCACCCACCTTCCCTTGCGTTTACGTGCATAAACATGATCTCGGGGGAAGGTGGGCGGAGATGGTCACTGAGCGAGACGTAATGGGAGGTGAGCTCGTGGTGTGTGCGGCTACGCTCGTGAGGGGGACGTTCGCAGCCGCCAGGGCTGCCGCTACTATATTTATTTATTCTTTTATGGTTTTTTGCTATTTTTGTGTATTTATTGATATTGAAAATACAGAAAAGACGGACGTATCTGGATACGTCCGTCTTTTCTTATTGCGCTAGATGGGGGTGTTAGTTTTTGGGCTCAAGTTTATAGCCGGTGCTCATGGCTCCTAGAGCGGCGGCGCCGACGACGCCAGAGAAATCGCCCAATTTGGCACGTACGATTGGAGTCTTCTTGGCCGAAGAGGAAAGGGCCACATTGCGGGCACGGTTAACTGCTGTCTCAAAGAGCAGGTCAACTGCTTCAATAACACCACCACCCAGGATGATGCAATCAGGATTATAAAAATTCATGATCGAGGCCAGGCCATAGCCCAGATAATTGGCGGCCTCGGTCACGATCTCAGTAACCAGCTCATCTTTTTGATTAATGGCGTTAGCAATGATGCCAGAGCGAATAATTGTATCGCCCTCTTTCAGCTGCCCTAATGCCTCATCAGCCAGAATCGATGAACGGCCGTGATGAATCTCACCCATGATCGCCTTAGTAATGGCTGTACGTGAGGCATAGGCCTCAAGACAGCCACGCGAGCCACAGCCACAGATACGGCCACCCGCCTGAATGGTCATATGCCCGGCTTCACCAGCCGTGCCGGTCAGGCCAGTATACATGCGGCCATTCTGCACAATGCCGGATCCAATACCTGTGCCGACAAAGAGGCAGACAAAGTTATTATAGCCACGGCCAGAACCATAGAGGCTTTCACCCATGGCTGCGACCTCAACATCATTACCAACCACCACAGGCAGATTAAAGCGTTTACTTAAAATCTCGCCCAGCGGCATATTGCGTACACCCAGATTTGGAGCATCCAGCACCACGCCAGCCGCACGATCAATCTGGCCGGCCGCACCCACCCCAATAGCCAACAATTCAGCATCTTCAGGTAGTTTCGCCGCTGTAATTGCAGCATTCGCCAACTCAATTGTGCGTTGCGATACAAAATCCTGTCCACGTTCCGCACGTGTGCGCTTACGCGCAGAAGCCACAACGCTTCCAGAGGAAAGATCAATGACTGCGGCCAGAGTTTTGGTACCGCCCAGATCAATTCCCAATGCATAGGCCTTTGACTTTGGCATTATGCGTCTCACTTTCTAAATGGCAGACTTAATCCAGGTTGAACATCCAGTTCCATGCCATGGTGTTCACCTAAACTGAGATGGAAAAAGGCTGCACTCGCAATCATTGCGGCATTATCAGTACAAAAATCAATGGAGGGATAGCTCAGGCGAATGCCAAGTGGATCTAGCTCCTGGCGCATACGCGCGCGCAGGCTAAGATTAGCAGCCACGCCGCCGGCCAGAATCACCTGCTTCACCTGGTATTCTTGCGCAGCCATGCGTGTCTTGACGGCCAGGACATCAACGATCGCTTCCTGAAAACCTGATGCCAGCAGCGCTACGTCAGGTGCTCCCTCCTGGGCAGCCTGTTCACCCATACGTGTATAACGTGTGTACTGGGTCGCTGGCTTCCCATTCTGGAGGGTACGTGCAGCGTCAGTAGCTCCCTCGGCCAGGTGCAGCATCGCAGTCTTGACGCCACTAAAGCTAAAATCATAGGTGCCACGCAGCCATGCGCGTGGCAATCGATAGGCATTACGCGCCTTCTTAACGGTCTTCTTCTGCGCTACATACGCATCCTCTGCCTGCTGCGCCATTCGCTGAATTGCTGGTCCACCTGGATAGCCAAGTCCCAGCACACGAGAAACCTTATCCAGCGCCTCGCCAGCCGCGTCGTCGCGCGTACGGCCAAGCAATTGATAGTCTCCATGGTCCCGTACCAGCACAATTTCACTGTGCGCACCTGAGATCACCAGACAGATCAACGGAAAAAGCGGATCGCCTGGCTGATCGCGTTTAGCACTCTCCGCCACGGCCTCAACCGGCGCAGGCTCATTGCGCAGCCAGTTGGCATACATATGAGCCTCCAGATGATTGACGCCCAGGAACGGCTTATTGCGGGCCAGAGCCAGCGTCTTACCAACCGTCAAGCCTACCAGCAATGAACCTGCCAGGCCAGGGCCATAGGTTGCTGAGATCGCATCCAGATCCTCCCAGGAACAAGAAGCCTGAGCCAGCGCCGTTTCCACCACAGGAATAATAGCCGCAATTTGTTGGCGCGAGGCTACCTCGGGGACAACACCACCATAACGATTATGAATTTCAATTTGTGAGGCCACCACGTTGGAGAGCAGATAACGCCCATCTCGCACGACCGAGGCCCCGGTCTCATCACATGAACTTTCAATACCCAGTACAAGCATAGATTATATCCCCGGCAACGCAGCTATCACACACAAACACACAGACGACTATTTTGCCTCTAGTTTTTGTAACAATGCCGCCTTTAATTCTAGAAATTTTTGTTTATAAGCAGGAGAGTTGATCTCATCGGTCCACATAATTAAAGCATCTTCTTGATTATCGCTATAATAGCGATGCCGTACACCAGCTTCACGGAACCCATATTTACGATAAAGATTCTGGGCCGTATGATTGGAGACACGCACCTCTAATGTAACCCATTTTGCCCCTATATTATATGAAATATCAATCAAGCTCACCAATAAAAATTCACCCAGGCCATTCCCACGGAAGTCCGGGTGCATAGCAATGGTAGTAATATGGGCCTCATCGACCATCAGCCAGAGGCCAGAGAAGCCAATAATAGCTGCCAGGTCCGGCGATGGTGCAGTTACCGCTGGCCGACTAGGCAAAAGTGAAAGCGGAAACGGACGCGTCTTACGAACCTTTTCTGGTTCCGAAGTTACCGCTGACTGCTCCTCAAAGATGTGCTTATCGCGTAAAACGATATAGTGCGCCCAACGATTATCTTGTAGTTCCTTGCGATAGGCGCTCGGAGGCCACGTTGATGGATAAGCCAGACGCTCAATCTCTATAACGCGAGGCACGTCCGACATCGTCATTCGTTCAATGGCGTAACGCACCCTGTTCCCTTTCTTTCGTATCATGATCGATAGCCTGTGGTGATTCTGCTCCAAGCAATGCTTGCTTGCGCGAACTTTTCGTAATAGATGGCCGGCGCAGATATAATGGTTCCAGTAGCAAAGGATCGTCGATCTTCCCATCCTGCAAACGTTGCATGGCCAGATAAGCCAGCACCGAAGCATGACGGGTCGAGAGGAGGCCATCCCTTATCCGGCTCTGCCCTGCCATACCCTGCTGCAGAGCCTGGCGCGATGCGGGCTTAATCTCTCCGCAAAAAAGCACCGGCGTTGAGATAGGGACAGGCCATCTGGCTATTTGGGACTGAAGATGCTCAAGCAACTGCGGAGCCGTACCTAGAAAATAATCTCCAACCTGTTGCTGACGATAGCGCACATCGGCATCAGTCGAGCCCTGCTCCTCTGAAAGATAGCAGGCTGCATAGAGTTCAGAGCGACCAGCCTCTAAAATCGCACAGATGGGACCACGCCACTGCTGCTGCTGGGCCGCAATCACATCAAGCGTCCCAACACCTATCAACGGCTTCTGCAATGAAAAAGCCAGAGCTTTAGCCGCAGCCAGAGCAACCCGTACTCCATTAAACGAGCCGGGCCCCGTCGCCACTGCAATCGCATCAAGCTGCTGCAAAGAAATTTGTCGTTTAGCCGTCATACTTTGAATACGCTCCAACAAATCAACGCTATGATTGTTTTCCGCATACCAGGTATATTCGCTGAACAACTCATTTTCTGAGCATAAAGCCACGCTCGCAAAGCGAGTTGAAGTATCAAGAGCGAGTAATAGCATACATATTCTTCTGTAACTGTTGTAGCAGTTCACAATAGCGGGCACCAGTTGCCACAAATAACAACCGGCGCTTCGTTTCATCCACAGAGCTCAAGTGAATATATAGTCGATCCACAGGCCAGAGTTCATCTGCTTTACCTGCCCACTCAACCACACACACACCTGAACCATAAAAGTAATCTTCAAAACCGAGATCGATAATCTCATCAGGATCATCCAGCCGATACAGATCAAAGTGATAAAGCGCCAATTTTGCGCCAGCCGCGTTCTTCTGATCTTGCGCCTGAGATACCGTAGACGACCCCATATATTCCTTTAACAGTGTAAAGGTCGGGCTATTCACTACATCCGTTACATTCATCCCTTTTGCCAGACCCTGGGTAAACGTCGTCTTGCCCGCCCCGAGTTGTCCGTCCAACAAAATCAGATCGCCAGCCTGCAATAAAGCGCCTAGAGCCATCCCTAAACGCTGTGTCTGACTTGCCCGCTGACTCACCACCTCAAGAGAACAGGACCCATCCTGAACAGACAGATCTGCATCACGCTCCTCGCGCACTGGAAGCCTCCCTACCGTTTAGTAGCATACAACCGAGTTCACGGTTTCAAATAGCTATTCCCACCCCACACACCAGAATAAAAAAAGCCAAACGCCCCAAACACACAGAGAGAATAGTGAATACCATTATAGCATACAAGGAACTTGGTACGACAATCTGGCTGAACGAGGAAAATAAAAAATGCCTGCGGTCCCCGTCGTGCATGGACGGGGACCGCAGGCATTTTAAATGGAAGGTTGGGTTGGAATAGAGTGGATTAGCGGCAGCAGGGATCGCAGCAGGGATCGCAGCAGGGATCGCTAGCCTGGATGTGATGGATATGATGATGGTGGTGATGGCGATGATGGAGGAAATGGGCACCTCCACAACAAGCATCCAGGTCTACTCCGCAGCAAGGGCCAAAGGCGCCTACGACCTCGGCAAGTTCCTGATCATTGAGCTCGATGCTGGCTACTTCTGCATTCATTTCGGTGTTCTTTTGAATTGTATTGTTCATGAATAAATTCCCTTTCCGTATGTATCAATAGTAGTGATAGCTTTCACTATCCTGTAAGAGACCACTCCGTAGCACGTAGCACGTGCGGTTCTTATGGGGGAATTGTAGTCTGGAAAGGTAGATGAATCCATGAGGTGCTTCACATTTTTAGCGTGCTATATGTAATAGTATTATATTACATAGTATGTTATACTACATAGACAATTGTAGTATAGGTGTTTTTCGATATAATGAAGTATGGGCGTGTGTGGTTCTTAACCAACGCCATGTACAAGTTCGATCCCTCACATCTCGCGCCTACGGCTCTCGCGTGTTTTGAGGAGGAAAATGACGAGGTGGTCGCGACCACCTCGTCATTTTCCTCCTCAAAAGAGTGGGTATGTGGAAACCTTGCACATGGCGTTAACCGGGTTGAAAGTTTTTATGCCAGCCTGGAGAGCGCAGGCGCCCCCATTCCTTTTTTTGTTGGTTGGTGCAGAATAGATGAGGATGTGGTGGGTATCTAGTGATATTAATTGCTAGATACCCACCACATCTTCGCAAAAGACCTGTGTTTGCTGTTATTAGCGCAGTTTGGTGCCGCAATTTCGGCAATAGAGGGCATTGGGGCGCAGGGGATTGCCACAGTGTGGACAACGTTGCGACTGAGCATCTGGAGCTGCGTTAGGGGTTGAGGTTGGCGGTACATAGCCACCAGCATTAGCATTGTTATAGTTGTTGTTAGGTGGATTACCGGGCGCGCTGGCATTAGATGAAGGCGTGGGTGGAGCATAATTCATAGTTGGCTCTGGCCCAAATTGATCTGCGGGATACGCCTCATTTTTAGCATCCTGAAGCTGCGTCTCACGTGAACGCAAATCATGGTCCAACTCAAAGATACTGGCGCATAAACGCGACAGCTGAGAATCACTGAGCGAGCCCTGCTGATAAAGATTCATAGCAACCTGGCCCAATTCATCCATCAATTGATGGCGCTGCTCCA
Source organism: Dictyobacter alpinus (assembly GCF_003967575.1). Lineage (NCBI taxonomy): Bacteria > Bacillati > Chloroflexota > Ktedonobacteria > Ktedonobacterales > Dictyobacteraceae > Dictyobacter > Dictyobacter alpinus. Next base: position 4,212,687 of record NZ_BIFT01000001.1, on the reverse strand, counting down.
ATAACTTATCAATCTCGGTCTGTTTACTGCGCACACGCATCTGCTTCTGTGCTTCCCAGCTGGTGCGGCTCACGGCCGAATTCACAAAGTTTTTGGCCGATGAAAGAAAATCACTCATTTAAATTGCCTCCATAAATCCCTTGCGAGATAGATCATCCGAATATAATAGCTGAAATTGATTTATTCAGTAAATGCATGTTGATAGATACGGATCTCTTCAAGACGGCCAGCCACACTCAGTTGGACAGCCACCACATCAACACGCCAGGCACGCATACTATAATCATGTTGCAACAGATAGTATTGACCTACCTGGATAATTTTTTGTTGTTTCCGACGATTGACGGCCTCTTCTGGCAAACCATGGCTTACCCCCCGTCGGGTCTTGACCTCAATAAAGACGAGGTCAGCATCATGTTCAGCAACCAGATCAATCTCTCCATAACGACAACGAAAGTTGTGTTCCAGAATACTATAACCTGATTGTACTAATTGTGCCGCAGCCAGGCGCTCACCGGTTCGTCCCAGCCCCTGACGTGCCCCATGACCAGATAGGTGCATAGATTTTTATACTTCCTTCTCAAACTCCACCACATAACTACTCTGTATCTATGTACGCTTTGTTAGCCGTTGTGTTGTATAGATAGGTCACAGATCCTGTTGAGGATCCCTGGTCGGGCTTAAATTGGGCATAAAAATGAGCGTAGGCGAATTTTTCGTCTCGGCAGCGCAAAATAGCGTGTGCTATGCTCATTTTAACACAAAAAAGCTGGACGGTAGCAAGCAAAAAAATCCTGCCAGCGAATATAAAGCCATGGCGGATCGATACTGGCGATCGAGCTAGAATGAAAGGAGGGAACATGGAGGGGACGCAAATCCGCGAACTTCACAGCATAGCCCCCTCGACGCTCTATACCCGTTCGTGTTAAAATAGGCCCGACAGCTATTGATAACACACAGCAACATGTAATATATGCTTACGGCATATTTTATAGAGAGAATCTTCTGAATAGATTAGGGGAGCAACGATATGTCAGGACATTCAAAGTGGGCACAGATTCGCCGCTCAAAAGGCGTCAATGATGCACGCCGGGGCCAACTGTTCACTCGACTAGGACGCGAGATCGTTGTCGCGGTACGTGAGGGCAACAGTGGAGACACAGCTGCAAATTTCCGCCTGCGTATTGCGGTACAACGAGCACGCGACGCCAACATGCCAATGGATAACATTGAGCGCAATATTAAGCGTGCACTCGGTGGTAGTGAGGACAACAACCTTGAGGAGATCACTTACGAAGGCTATGGTCCTGGCGGTACCGCGATTCTGGTACAAACATTGACCGAGAACCGGAACCGTACGGTTGCCGAGGTACGTAACGCATTCAATCGTAATGCAGGCAACATGGGTGAGAATGGCTGCGTGGACTGGCTGTTTGAAAATAAAGGGGTCATCGAAGTTGAACTGGATGGCCATGATGCCGATGAGCTCTCGCTAGAAGCGATTGATCTGGGTGCAGAGGATGTTGAGCCTGCCAATCCAGGCGATGAAACGCTGACAGTCTATACCGATCCAGCGCACACTGAACTGGAAAAAGTACAGAATGCACTTGAAGAGCACGGCTATAAAGTGTTAAAGGCCGAGAGTACCCTGGTACCAAAGACCAGAATCGAATTGGATGAAGAGAAAACGGCCCACCAGGCGATCCGCCTGATTGAGAAGCTAGAAGATCTGGACGATGTCCAGAACGTCTACACGAATGCTGATTTCCCAGAAGAATTTGCGGCTTCCTACAACGCGTAAGTAACATGTAACTTTTTTTGTAGAGGTCGCCGATACGAGAAGGGAAAGTGGCAGATGCAAAAAGATCTTGTGCCGCCTCCACCTTCAGATGCGCGTATTGCGCTCGGCATTGATCCAGGTACAGCTATTGTTGGCTATGCAGTGGTTATGGCGCGGGGTAGTGAACTCAGCATGCTCGCATGCGATGTAATTACGACCCCGGCCAAAATGCCGCTGGCACAACGCCTGCAAATTATTTATGAAAGCCTGAGCAAGATAATTACAACCTACAAACCGCAGGAAGCGGCGATGGAGGAACTCTTCTTTGCGAAAAACGCACGTACCGCGATGACCGTGGGACAGGCGCGTGGAGTTGCAATGCTTGCTCTGGCTAATGGCGGTCTCTCCGTCGCCGAATATACGCCGAAACAGGTCAAACAGGCCGTTACCGGATATGGCGGGGCCGATAAGAATCAGGTAGGAGAGATGGTCCGTATCCTACTCAAATTGACAGCGATTCCCAAACCCGATGATGCCGCCGATGCCGCGGCTGTCGCAATTTGTCATTTAAATACGGCAACCTACGCGGCCAATCTCCTACGATATAATCGATCGTAAGGCTTGCAATTTGCTCTATTCAAATATAACCGGATGATAGAAAAGGGATATGCGGGGCGATGATTACAAGTATTCACGGAACCCTGGAAGCAACCGGGGCCGATCATGCAATTATACAGGTGGGTGGTTTCGGAATACGAGTTTTCGCGCCATCATCCACCCTGAATCGCTTAAGCGAGCCAGGTATGGAAGTAACGTTAGCAACACACTTTCATATGCGTGAGGATGGTATTTCGCTTTATGGCTTTTTTAAGGCAGCCGATCGCGATGCCTTTGAACAGCTTATTGGTGTGAGCGGCGTTGGCCCAAAGGTAGCACTGGCAATCCTTTCTATAATGGATGCCAGTGCTTTCTATCAAGCCATTGCCGAAGAGGATCAGCAACGCCTTGGACTGGCCAAGGGTGTTGGCAAAAAACTGGCCGCGCACCTGATCCTCGAGCTTAAGGGTAAGCTACCTTCTCTGGCTGCTCTGGGTGGCAGTGATGCGACTCCAGCCGCTGGCAAGATCCAGGCGGAGGCACTGGAGGCGTTAATGGGATTAGGCTTTTCAACCGCTGAAGCACAGACTGCGCTGGCAAAGATTCCTCAGGATAAGCCGATGACGTTGGAGGAGCAGGTTACTTTTGCTTTGCGTTCTTTTTCGCGCTGATGCATGTAAGTAAAGTTGAGGCGGTAATTTTGCAGCATAGTTCTGAGTTATTGGTAGTTACACTGGCCCGCATACAGTCTGGAAAAGATATTGAAGCTCGTGGACGTATACGCTCGATTGTTGAGACATTACGGAGCGCGCCAGGACTGATTTCAACACGTATGTATTCCGGACAGAGCAATGGACTGTTTTATCTGCTCTTCACTACCTGGGACGACGAGGAGAGCTGGTTAAAGGCGCAGGAACGCCATACCCCCAGGCAACTGCTATCAGTGCATATGAAAGATCTCCTCATGGTCCCGCCTGAGCAATGGCTGATGTATTATCTCTGGGGCTATAGCAAACCAACGCAACCGCCACAATTTGCCGCCGTACAGTTGATGGGGGTTACACCACAACGCATCCAACAGGTACAACAAACCTGGCTGACTGGCTTGCAACAACCCGAGCTGCAGTCCCTGCTAACCTTCGCCTTTTTCGCACGAGGCATCAATGATACACCAACTGCCACTCGCATAACCACAACCTCCCCGTCCACCAGCTACCGTGAGCTTTTTTCTCAACGGAGCTCACTCCTCCTCTGCTTCTTCAGCTGGTCCGACGAAATCGAACGCGAAGATTTTTATGCGCAAAGAATCTACCAGAATCTCAAAAAAAGCACCGAAAAAGAAGGCACCATTATGTTACTTCCCCTCGAAAACCAGCAGTAGCGGCAGGGCTTGTCCCTGCTCCATTTCACGTAAGACCAGAAAAAATTGTATCAACCCGTACCCATCATCATCAACGATAATGCATGTTTAAGAGGCGTTTCTTACGTGGAGGGGTAGCAGGGGCGAGCCCTGCCGCTACAGGATGGGGTGTGTTTCTTTAATCGGCAGAGGTTTCGGCTACGGGGCGATCATAGTATTTTTTCAGCTCAGCTTTGAGGAATTCTCGATCGGCCCACATAGGGGCGGTTAAAGTATGGTACTCGCCATCGCAGATGGGAGCGCTATGGGCACAGACACGATGGGGGTGCAAACGGAACAGAATAGAACTGCCACGAACTTCCATCCACATGTGACGGCGGGTTGAATGTGTTCCCCAGCGAAAAAGGATAAGGTTATCGTACTCTTCAAAATGGCCGCGCCCCTTCAACAAATTTTTATTGATGCTCTGCAGCATCTCAGCCAGGCCACTTTCACGTAGCACATGCTTGGCATTCTCTCGGGTAGCAATACGGCGCGCTTCCTGTTCCTGCTTATGGAGAGCTTCATCTGACTCAAATGAGAAATCTTGTTTATCCTGGCTCGTAGACATGGTAACCTTCCAGACAACAATAATAATAAGCTAATACTCTCAGCATAGCACAAAGAGGCAAGAGGTCACGCATACGACACTGCTGCAGCGCTTATTTAAACTTGGCCAAAATATCTTCATCGGCAAAGTGGAAAAGGTTCCGACCAATGTTACCGACAAGGTTAAACGTTGCTGGCGTGTGTGAAACCTGTGGGGGGATGCCCCATTGAGGAGAGACACGAGAGACGTTATTCGAGGATTGTTTCGCCAGACGCTTGGCTTCTGCAGTCAGGGAACTGACCTCATTCATAGAGTGAGAACATTTGATTTGATCGCTAACCACACCAATTGAGAGCGTAACCAGTGGAAACTGGTGGGGACGCCCTTTACGATCCACGCTATGAAGTGAACCACGCGCAACATCTTCTGGCCGATAAAAGGCCAGGCTCTCTTCTTTATAACGAGCCAGGATATGTCGGCAGAGCAACTTCTCACGATCAGGGGTCGTTACAATGACAAAGTCATCTCCCCCAATATGCCCCACAAAATCATCAGCATTGCCATATTCATAGACCACCCGTTGGCAGATGCGGCCAACCAGCAGAATCATATCATTGCCCGTAACAAAACCATAGGCATCATTAAAAGCTTTAAAGTTATCGAGATCAAGATAAAGAATGCTCCAGGGATCTGACCCACGTAACTTATAATCGATCGCACGTTCTAATTGAAGGCCACCTGGAAGACGCGTGAGAGGAGACAGCGTACTTTGCTGCATACGACGAAGTTGTCTACGGATATGGGCGAGAAGTTCATCAGAGCTACATGGCTTTGTAATATAGCTATCCACGCCGAGCTCATAAGCACGGACTTTATCAACCAGAGATGTATATGCACTGATCATAATGATAGGAATGTGCATACATTTGGGGTGATCTCGTAATTGTTGGATAACCTGATAACCATCGACATTAGGAAGCTCAACATCTAGAATAGCCAGGCTGGGCATCTCACGCATAGCAAACTGTACCGCCTCCTCACCACCTGACACCATAACGGCTTGATATCCCTCATCCCCAAAGTGTTCCCTGACTAATTGTGTGATAACTCCTTTATCCTCGACTACTAGAATGCTGGACATATATGCTCCTACCTCTACGTTTCACTATATACACCGTGTATACCTTTTAGAAGACCCACCTGCTTTTTATACGGATGAATTATTCAGCACGTATATCAATTTTCCATGAGTCAAAATAATTGTGATCCGCCGTTTGCTATAGGTACACCACCGTAGCCATGAACATCTATGTCAAGCACAGGGTACCAACAAAGATACAACATGCATAGAACAGAGTATTTCCAAGACTAACAGTGTATAAGTAGCACAAAATACGCGGCATGCGTATCAAAAGGACAAAATCACCTCCTGATGCGAGCCCATCAAATGGGAGGGCGGGGCATTGTGCCCTACGAGAAGCCACTGCAGCGCAACACCTGATATGAGAAAAAAATATAGGAACAGGCTTACACATCATACCTACCTGGATAAAAGTAAGTATACATATGTCACAGTTAGTATAACATCCTTCGACCCACATGCAAAGCTTTTGTTGAACAAATCGAATCAATTCGTCGTGAGTTGCCAAAATCTCACACAACTGTGACTTTTAGCGATCTCTCCCCTATCTCTCATCCACCATACCTTTTCATGTCGTAAAAATATTCCAAAGCCTGAAATGTAAGCCCAACAAAATGATCTCATATATTAGTAGAGACGATTAACTATGGGCAAGAATGAGATGTAATTTCATAAAAAGGCGGTGAATATTGACGCATGAGCCTGTCTGGGATACTATTTAGACAGAAGAACATAGTAAAAAAACCAATCGTGAATGGCGCTCGATCGCAGCTCACTTCGCTTACACGATTGCCAGGAATTCACACCAGGGAAGCAGAAGGATAAGCGATGACCTTATCAGTACAAGTGGAACGACCAATAACATTTCACAGTAAAGGCCAGCCAGCCTTTCTTCTGGAAGGAGTTGTGCATACTCCCACAAAGGCGGAACAAGCACCGATTATTATTCTCTGTCATCCTCAACCTGCCAGTAGTAATATGCAGGATCCATTAAATGTGGCGCTGGCCCAGAGTCTGGCCGAGGCAGGAATGGTAGTTTTACGCTTCAATTTCCGGGGTGTCGGTCGCAGCCAGGGTCAACAAACAGAGGGTCGGCTCGAGCCATTGGATTTAGCAGGGGCTATTGATACGACCCTTACGTTTCCTGGCGTTAATCCCGCAAAAGTGTGTGTCATTGGTCATGGCTTTGGAGCGCATACAGCCCTGCTCTATGGACCATTTGATGCACGCATTCGCACCATTGTTGCCATCAGCTTACCCTTATTCAGAGCCGGTAGCGGATTTCCACGCCAGTTTGAGCGACCAAAATTATTTGTGACCGGTGAGTTCGACGAAATCTGCCCACTCTTCAAACTTGAACCATTTGTGGAGCAGCAGAAGGGCCCCAAAGGTATCAAAGTAATTATTGGTGCCAGACACTTGATGCGCGGTTATGAAGGTCCAGCCACGGAAGCAATTGTAAAATATGTCAAAGCCTGGGCCACTATGCCTGGGGTATAACGCTTGTGGCAAGAAGACGTTGGAAGAAGAGGAACAGTTATGAATCCAGGAAACCCCATTATTGTCCAGAGTGATCGTAGTATCTTATTAGAAGTTGATCATCCGCTTCATGACGAGGCCCGTGACGCACTGGCCCAATTTGCCGAGCTTGAGAAATCACCAGAACATATTCATACCTATCGCTTAACACCACTCTCTATCTGGAATGCGGCCGCCGGCGGCATGGATGCACCAGAGATCCTGGAACTACTGACAACCTATAGTAAATATCCACTACCCGCCAATATCACAACCGAGATCCAGACCTATGTGCACCGTTATGGACGCGTCAAACTTATTCGCGAGGGCGATAATCTGCTTCTCTACTCGGATGATAGTGCCTTGATGACCGAGATCATCAACCATAAAAAGATGCAGCCCTATATCCAGCAACAACTGAATCGCAATACCATACAAATCGATGCTGTCCGCCGTGGACATGTGAAGCAGGCGCTGATCCATATCGGTTTTCCTGCCGAGGATCTGGCCGGCTATACGGAGGGCTCACCGCTCCCCATACAGATGCGCGATGTGACACTACAGGGCAAAGACTTTGAGCCACGCCAGTATCAGCAGGCCGCCGTCTCAACCTTCTACGCAGGTGGAGCACCCAGTGGAGGCAGTGGCGTCGTCGTTCTGCCCTGTGGTGCCGGAAAAACCATTGTCGGCATTGCTACCATCGCTACCCTGCAACGCGCCACCTTGATCCTCACACCCAACACAGTCGCCGTCCGCCAATGGATCCACGAAATTCTGGACAAGACGAATATTCCACCCGAGATGATCGGTGAATATACTGGTGAGAAAAAAGAGATCGCCCCTATCACGGTAAGTACATATCAGATTTTAACTTATCGTCGACCACAAGAGGATTCCGAGCACAATACTGGACCAGAGGCGTATCCCCATTTCTCGCTCTTCACCAACTATGACTGGGGACTGATCATCTATGACGAAGTTCACCTGCTACCGGCACCTGTCTTCCGCTTTACCGCAGAGATTCAGGCCCGGCGCCGATTAGGCTTAACGGCCACACTGGTACGCGAGGATGGCTGTGAGGCAGATGTGTTCAGCTTAATAGGCCCCAAGAAATACGATGTACCATGGCGTGAACTGGAACACCAGGGATGGATCGCCACAGCCGAATGCCATGAGATCCGCGTCAGTTTTCCTGGTGAAGATGAGCAATTGAATTATGCCATGGGCGAGACGCGCGAAAAATATCGGCTAGCCGCTGAAAATCCAGCCAAACTAAACGTTGTGCGTCACCTGATCGACAAACATAAGGACGCGCAAATATTGATTATTGGTCAGTATATTGATCAGCTCAAAATCCTGGCGGAAGAGCTCAAAGCCCCTGTCCTGACGGGCCGTACGGCTACAGCACAGCGCGAAAAACTCTATGAGCAATTTCGCAGAGGCGAGATCAAACGGCTCGTGGTCAGTAAAGTCGCCAATTTCGCCATCGATCTACCTGATGCTAACGTCGCTATTCAGGTCTCAGGCACCTTTGGCTCACGACAGGAAGAAGCACAGCGCCTGGGCCGTATCTTGCGTCCTAAAGCTGATGGTGGCAATGCCTACTTCTATTCCGTTGTGACCCGTGACACCAGGGACCAGGAATTCTCAGCTAATCGGCAATTGTTCCTGACAGAACAGGGCTATCGCTACTTAATTGAAGATGCTGAAGCGCTCTTGACACCTCAGCCATAATAAGAACAATGCTAGCATTTTTTCGTGGAAATACTAGCCGTGCTTAGCTTAAAAGCCGGTGAACATCTATACGATTGAGTCGCTTGACATGCACCTGTACAGGGTGATACTTTGAGAGGCGAGAGCATAATTTATTACAGACGACAAGAGGATGGCATGGCAGATAATTATAACGAAGTAACACCAGATACTTTCACAGAAAAGGTACTCCAGTCTTCTGAATTGGTGGTCGTCCATTTTTCGGCCGAACAAAGTAATGCCTGCAAAATACAGGAGCCCGAAATCGAAGCGATCAGCAAGCAATATCAAGGACGAGCAACCTTTACCCGCCTGGATGTCACCGGACAAGAAGAATTGACGAAACAATGGAACGTCGAGGGCATTCCAACCCTGGTCTTCTTTAAAGGTGGCAACGAGATACATCGTATCACGGGTATCGTTATGCGTGACAAGTTACGTCGCCAGATCGAGGGTGTCTTACTCGCAGGTTAGACATCCACATAGCATTTTGCCGCTACTACTAGGAGTTGTATTTTGGCACATATCTATCCTATCCGTTTACATTCATCACTACACGAAACCATCTGGGGGGGACGCAGATTAGAACGAGATCACTGGAAAACCCTCCCAGCAGATAATAGCCTCATTGGAGAGTCCTGGGAAACTGAGGTCAGCACCATTGTACAAAATGGTGCCTATGAAAATAAAACGCTGGCAGCAGTAGTTGAGGACGCTGGTGAGGACTTTTTAGGAACCCAGGCCGTCGCCATCTTTGGCAAGCGCTTCCCTCTCCTCGCGAAATTCATTGATGCGAATGGCCAACTCTCGGTACAGGTTCATCCAAAGGATGAGTATGCCCATGCATTTGAGGGCGGCAAACTGGGAAAAACAGAGTTCTGGTATATCCTCGATGCGGAACCCGGTGCCAGCATTGTCCATGGCTTCAAAGCCGCCACCAATCCTGATGAGGTGCGCCAGGCCATTGAAAGCGTGAAACTCGAAGAATTGATGCACAATGAGCCAGTTAAGGCCGGCGATATCGTCTTTGTACCTGCTGGAACGGTGCACGCCATTGGCAGTGGCATCGTTCTGTATGAGCTACAAGAATATTCTGACGTGACCTATCGCATGTATGACTATGGTCGCTTAACTGCCTCTGGCAAACCACGTGAACTGCATATTGAGCGCTCACTGGACGTTTCTGACTATACGGTCTCACCACAGATTAAGATGCATCCGGTTGAGATCAGCAACACACCCGAATATAGCGAACGCTGCCTGGTGGCTTGTAATTATTTCGTGACCCGCGAAGTGCAACTCAGGGGTGGAGCCCGCAACGGGACCACTGAGGGTAGTTGTATTATCCTGACATCGCTGGGTGCAGATGCCAGAGTGGCCTATGGAGAAAATCTGGGCCAGAGTGAAGCGTTTAACCGTGGTCAGACCGTGGTGCTGCCAGCCACATTAGGAGACTTCCGTATTGAAGGTGAGGGCTCGCTGCTCTTTTCGTATGTACCCGCTTCCAACGATTCCGCCTGGCAAGCCTGGAAAATAGCCAATCCCGAGAGTGCTCATTAGAGCACTCTCCCAATTTACTCGCGGCGCCGTCGCTGCCGCTCCTCATCCAGATCCGTAATAGTTCCTTCAACCACACGGTCCTCGCGCGCGGGACCAGAACCACCACCCATAAACGGTGCATACGTCTGATGGAGAAAGTCGTTTTGTTGCTGCTGCATACGCTTCACATCTGAAACAGCCCTTGAGATACCAGTGGTGACATTCACCACGATCAATACGCCATACAACACGGCCCAGACGAACAGACCAACAAACACTGTAACTATCCCGCTAACCAATCCATTGAAGATCCCACCAACTAACCCATTACTATATGCCTCATAAATGGCCATAATCAGAATGGGCAACCAGAAGAAACGGACCAATACCTGCAATAACCAGTGAAAGAACCACCAGATGGCCTTTACTGGATCTGAGGGCATGTTCCAGAGTGGGATCGATAAGCGCAAACGTTTGATTCTATTCACAAGAGACCTTCTTTAGCCAGTAGGCTTGAGTGGCAGGTAGATAAAAGAACACACTCAACCAACAACATTCCACTAATCGCTTCCTGCTACAAAGACAGCGCTTCATAAGGGATTGAGTGCTGAGTTACATAGATACTACATATATTGTAGCAAGCATTAATTCTGCTGCCAAGAGGCATATACACATCTATTAGCGACACTCATCATACATAAAAAGAGAAAGCATTCGCCGTGAATGCCTCCTCTTCCTGGTTAGCTTTGCTCAGTAGAGCATCAGCCGTCATTTTTTGCCTGCTAAAATAGGAATATACGCACGTCCACTTTTAGTACGCAATTGTTGCCCGGGTGCATCGTACTGTTGAAATGTATCAAACTGGAGAGGAAAGGCACCCATAACATTATACGAAAGGGTGGTTGGCAAGGTTGTAAAGGTTTTTACCTGCATTGAGGTCTTCGCCTGGGCGGGATCACCCAGGGGCACAACGATCTCATCACCAGCACGCAATGCACTAAAAGAGCAGGTACGCTGCTGCATGGGAGCGCTATTAGTATCCTGTTTATAAGCCGCAAAACTATAGTTATAGCTGATCCGTTGTCCCGCTGACTCCGACTGTGGTAATTTCCAACGAGTAGCTAGCACGCCCTGCTTACCATTATTAAATGAATGCGCGTCGACGAAACTGAGCCCCTGCGTAAAATCATCTTGCAACGGTGTCACCACCTTCCCTGGTTGTAATACATACAGATTAAAAGCAGGGCCACCGGGATGTGGAGAAGTTCCAACCTGTGGGGCATGCGCATAATTGACTACCAGATCCAGGCGATGGCTATGTGGGGCAGTCAGCAACATGGCCGCACCATATTGAGATCCGGGTAGGACCAGGCAGGTATCATCCACTACCGTCGTAGGTGTGTTGGTCTGGCCCGCCAGATATGCAAAAGCCGATTGTGTTGCCAGGTCCGCGCTTACATAGATATGATTAAGATGGCGTTGCTGTGCCATAAGATCTGCGGTATGCAGGGCCTTCTGCAATGAAGCAAGATCATTATAATACTGACCCGCCCACGTCGTATCAACGTAACGACCATGAGAAGCGTCATAGACATAACCAAGTGAGGTCAGGCCCAGAGATCCAATCAACACGGCACACAGCAAGATCAGCATCATGCGCAAACCTTGCAACCAGGCAAGCACACGTATACGTAACCAGTTTAACAGAGTCGCTAGAAAGACACCAATCAGGATAAAAGGGCCAGGCATAAACATAATAAAATAATGTAAATGCAAGACAATATCATGACGTGTCAAATAGAGCAGTGGCACAATCTGCCAGACCAATAGGATCAGCAGGCCACAGCTTAGGGGCGACTGACGCAAGCGCTTCCACCATCCCCACTGGCGACCAGAAGTGGTCGAGGACTGAGAGGAGACACTCGAGCTATCCGGTTGAGGCACCACTACTTTGATCACTGCCAGCACAATACCAGCGATAAGCAACAGCACCATCAGTGGCAGAATCCAGGAGAACGCTGTCAGATATGGAAAGAGAACCGATTTATTATTCGTCAGAGGATCAGGCAAGGGTCCAAGGAATTGCAGGTAGAAAATCAGAGCCTGCGCATCAATTAAGCTTTGTCCTTTAGCCGTATTAAGCAGCGTAGAGATATCTTTAAAATGGGTTTGAAACAGCCAGACAATATAGGTAGAGTAGAGAAATAAAACACCAAGAGCGCTTAAAAGGAGATCATACCAGCGCAGGGTTTTGCGAGGAGCCAGTAGTAGAGCCACCAAAAGTGGAGCGGCCAGCACAATACTAGAAGCGTGAAACTGTACCAGCAGGGCCACGAGAATCACAGAGGGAAAAAGCCAATTTGGTCGATGTGCTACTGCTCCTCTAAATAGGAACCAGATCAAAAGTGGAACAAAAAACAAAAGCATATTCTGGTTCCACATAAAACGGGAATAGAAGATCGGTATGGCGGCCACCGCATAAAGCATTCCGGTCAGCGTTCCAGCCAGGCGACCATAATAGCGACACGTCAAAATATATGTTAGCACTACCGCAGCAATCGCCAGGACCGCTGTGAGGACCGCGCCCCACAAGGGATTAGCGCTAAAGGCGGCCGGAACCATCAAAGCATAAATGATAGCAGGAGGATTAAAAATTTTAATTGATGCAATATTACTGGTTGCGACAAGATGGCCATGACTCACAGCATTGTGAGCCATGGCAAAGATATCCGCCTGATCCCCATCAAACTCGGTGGTATTAAGTTGATATAGACGTAAGAATCCAGCGACCAGCAAGATCAGATAGAGTTCCCACGATCTGAACAGGCTTGCCCAGGAAAACCCGGGCGCCACAACAGTTTGTTCATCAGGTGCCACAAAAGAAGATTTTTTCTGCATGTCCAGACTCATTGCGCCAACACTCTCCTCACAGCATCGATCGTTGCTTTGACGGACCCGCCACCAACGGTTTGTGGAATGCCTGTCTTGCTATCCTTTAACAGATTACCTGTCAGGATACCAACAACCTGCTCATCTCTTTTTATAATACCGGCCGCCACCAACTTGCGTACACCAGCCAGAGTCGCGGCTGAGGCTGGTTCACATCCAATACCAGCACGATCGATCACCGTTTTAGCGGCCAAGATCTCTTCATCGGTTACCTGCTCCACCACGCCATCGCATTCTTCGATGACACGACGCGCACGTGTATAGCTCACAGGATTTCCAATACGAATAGCGGTAGCCAGCGTATCCGCCTGCACCGATTCGCGTCTGGCGAAGCCCTGTTTAAAGCTCTTGTAGAATGGATTAGCTCCAGCAGCCTGGATCGAAGCAATGCGCGGCATATGGCTGATCAAGGACAGGTTATAGGCCTGCCGAAAAGCCTTACCAATCGCGGATGTATTGCCCAGATTACCCGCCGGCAACACCAACCAATCCGGTGCCTGCCAGTCTAATTGCTGCAACAACTCAAAGCCAATGGCCTTCTGACCTTCAACACGGAATGGGTTCAGGGAGTTCAACAGATAGATGCCAAGTTCATTGCAGACCTGCTCAACCAGGCGCATAGCATCGTCGAAATCGCCCTCAATCTGGACGGTTTTGGCGCCATATGCCAGTGACTGAGCCAGTTTACCACCGGCAACATTTGTCGCGGGCAAAAAGACGATCCCTTGCAATCCAGCCTGGGCCGCATACGAGGCCAGCGAAGCCGATGTATTGCCAGTCGAAGCACAGGCCACGGCCTTTGCACCCAGCATATTAGCCATCGTCACGCCTACCGTCATACCACGATCCTTAAAGCTGCCAGTAGGATTTTCGCCCTCATGCTTCAAAAAGAAACGTTCCAGGCCTGCATACGCACCAATGTGGCGATGCCCTGCCCGACCTGAGCCACAATTCTCAATACCAACCGGATAAAGGTTCGTATTACCCTCTGGTCGCGTCACGACAAAACGTTCTGGAGCCGGTAAAATGAGCTCGCGATACCGCCAGACGCCACTACCATCCAGCAACATTTTGTCTGAGCTGATCGACCAGATCGGAGGATTCGCGGCCCGCTCATCAAAGATCTGACGCCATGGTGAGCCCGCCGACGGAGTTCCACCATCTGGTTCCGCGTCAAAGCCATAAAGCATGCTATCCACTTCTGTCGCCGCCTGCATTGTCTGTTGTGGAAGCTTGAACTCACATTCCACATCAAGCACCCCACCACAATCACAGCGATAGCGCGGAGGCTGACCGGGCTCGATAGCAGGATAAAGGGTAGAACATTCGACGCACCGCAACGAGGTTGAGGACAATGCCTCAACCACATCGGGAGCGAGTGTAGGGAGCGAAGCGTGATGATTATCGTCCGCTTCCCGGTCTGGCTGGAGACCAGTAGAATTGATCGCCATAACGTGCACTAACTTCCTTTCGTATGCGACTACGAGATGTATTAAGGACCCGTGCCCCATTCTGATCCGCACGTAAAATCATACCAGTTCCCTGGACGCCAGCAGCATTAGCAGTCTGCTGCATAGCATTCAAGATATCATGAAAATGTGAACTGGCAAGTGCGATAAGGGATGAACCGCCTCCAGAAAGGCAAGCGCCATGCGCTCCCGCAGTAACGGCAGCGTTGATAATCTCGGGCATAGCTGGAAAAAGTACCTGGCGATAGGGCTGATGAAGCCTATCTTGCATGGCATCGCCAATCAGCTCATAACGACCAGTCTGTAATGCGGTCAAGAGCAATGCGACGCGTCCAGTGTTAAACGTCACATCCGCCTTCGAATAGTTCGCGGGCAATAGTTGACGGCCCGCCACGGTGTCCATTGGGAATGAAGGGGTAAAAATAACCGCCTTCAATGAATTGGGGAATTTTGTCTTGATTGCGTGTATCTTGCCATCGACATGGGTTGTCGCAACCAGTCCGCCAAGCAGGGCAGGAGCCACATTATCTGGATGATTGCCAGCTTCTGCCTCCACGGCCATTTCTAACAAGTCTTCCTTTGGCACGGCAAGGCCTAGTGGACGAACCCATTCATTAGCAGCCATCAGGCCACCAATAACTGCCGTTGCACTACTACCCAGACCACACCCATGAGGAATATTGATAGTCATACGAATACGAACCGAGGGAATGGGCACATCCAATCGTTGTAAGAGCAGCATAAAGGACTGGAAGAACATGTTGTCTGGTCCAGTCGATAAGCCTGTGCCGAGCGCGCCAATCACCTCGATGTTTGGGTGGGCTGGATCATCGCCCCATTCTTCAACCTCAAAACGATTATAAAGCTGTAATGCTAAGCCGAGGCTATCAAAGCCTGGACCCAGGTTAGCTGATGTTGCTGGGGTTAAGACTGTAACCGATACAGGTAATACCAGTGCCATCGCCGGCTACCTGCCTTTCTGACGATGAGTGCATAGTTCATCCTTTCTTCAATCTACCTATTCTATCATGTTCTGTTATGCTCAGGCTATTTGTGGGGACAAAAGTCATCCTGTTCATCTATGCACAGATTTTGTGGATAGAATGGAGTTTTTTTACGCTAGAGTATTCTATAATTTGTGCCGCCTGCGGCGGCAATAGGGAGGGGGGGATGCGTGGGGGGACACCCCCACGCCCCCAGCAGGCGGGCCTCGCCGGCCCTCCTGCACCTCCCGGCTTATCAACGGCGGGTGGATCCAGGATGCCCCCATACATCCCTGCCAGAGGGGCTTCATTAGTTCTCTTGCACCTTCCGGATTACAGGGCGTCAAGTTGTACCTGGAAAGCGCTCCCCCACTCCAGCAGGCGGGCCTCACCGGTCCTGCTGCACCTTCCGTCTCATTTATTTGCGAGTACAATATTTATACGGCGGCGGGTGTTTCTTTGCCGCTTTCGATGATGTAGTTCAGGTCGGTGTCGTTGATGAGTTTCTTTTGATCAGCGAGGGCTACAAAGCGGTTGTAGGCGGCTTGTAGCTGGTCGGCGTCAAGTGTATAACCCAGTTTCCGCAGGCGCGCATCGAGTCCATGACGGCCTGAATGTTTGCCGAGCACGAAATTTGTGTCGTTCCAGCCAACAGACTGAGGAGTCATGATCTCGTAGGTCATACGATTTTTGAGCATGCCATCCTGATGAATTCCGGCTTCGTGGGCAAAGGCATTATTCCCAACGATGGCTTTATTGGGTTGGACGGGCACGCTAGTCAAACGGCTGACGATTTGACTGGTCGCCAGGAGTTGATGGGCATTAATACGGGTATCGATACCTCCAAAGAAATCCGTGCGGGTACGCAGCGCCATAACGACTTCTTCCAGAGGCGTATTGCCAGCACGCTCACCCAATCCATTAACGGTAACTTCAACCTGGCGCGCTCCACCTCTGATAGCGGCCAGAGTGTTGGCCGTAGCCATACCCAGATCGTCGTGGCAGTGGGCGCTCATTGTGACAGTGTCCATGCCCGGGACGCGTTCGCGCAACATACGGAAAAGCGCCTCGTACTCGTGGGGGAAGGTGTATCCCACGGTATCCGGTACGTTCACGGTGGTTGCACCAGCCTGGATGGCAGCCTCAAAGACACGACAGAGATAATCATGGTCACTACGCGTGGCGTCCTCGGCCGAGAACTCGACGGTCGGACAAAGGCTGCGCGCATAAGCGACCATGGCACGCACAGAGGCAAGCGCCTCCTCACGACTCAGAAAAAGCTTGTGTTGAAGATGGATATCGGAGGTAGCAAGGAACACATGGATCACCGGCTGTTCAGCAGCACAGACAGCTTCCCAGGCCACATCAATGTCATCTTTGTTGGCACGGGCAAGCCCGGCTACGGCGACATTGCGGACCAGTTGGGCAATCTCTTTGACCGCTGTAAGATCTCCAGGTGAGGCAGCTGGAAAGCCAGCCTCGATAATATCAACATTCAAACGACCAAGTTGCTCGGCGACCTGAAGCTTTTCAGCGATAGTCAAAGTTGCGCCAGGAGACTGCTCACCATCACGCAGGGTCGTATCAAAAATTTTTACTACTGCAGGATCTCCCATGGTTCTGTTCCCTCCCTATGGCCATGATGTTCTGGCTGAGGCATAAACGCCTCAACCTTTACTTCGTTGTTTCAGCTTTTTCGGACTGTTTTGTTTTCAACCAGGGCATCATCGCGCGTAAATCACTGCCAACCTTTTCAATCTGGTGGGCGGACTGGGCACGGCGCATTGCCTGGAAGCCTGGACGGCCTGCTTGATTCTCTAAAATGAAGTTTTTGGCAAAGGTGCCATTCTGAATCTCTTTCAGCACCTGTCGCATCTCGGCCCGTGTCTCATCGGTGACAATACGTGGACCCGTAACATAGTCACCATACTCGGCGGTATTACTGATGGAGTAGCGCATGTAGCTCATGCCACCCTGATACATCAGGTCAACAATCAGCTTCATCTCATGCAAGCACTCAAAGTAGGCAACCTCAGGCTGATAACCGGCGTTGACGAGGGTCTCAAAGCCAGCCTGAATCAGGGCAGTGACGCCACCACAGAGAACGGCCTGCTCACCAAACAGATCTGTCTCGGTCTCTTCCGCAAAGGTCGTATGCAGAACACCTGCACGCGTCGAGCCAATACCCCGGGCATACGAAAGCGTTAAGGCCTCAGCCTGACCGGTAGCATCCTGGAAAACCGCCCATAGTGCAGGAACACCTGCGCCCTCTTCAAATACGCGACGCACCATATGTCCAGGACTCTTAGGGGCAACCATGGCGACATCGATATCAGCTGGTGGTACAATCTGTGAAAAGTGAACGCTGAATCCATGCGCGACGAGCAGCAGTTTTCCTGCCGCCAGGCCCGGACGGATATCACGCTCAAAAACTTCACGGTGGAGTTCGTCTGGAATCAGGATCATAATAACATCAGCCTGCTGAGCAGCCTCAGCGGGGGTCAGAACACGCAGGCCATCGGCCTGGGCTTTAGCACGACTCTTACTGCCAGGTGCCAGACCAACTACAACATCACAACCATTATCCTTGAGATTTAAAGCATGGGCATGACCCTGGCTACCATAACCAATGATCGCAATGCGCTTGCTCTTGATAAGATCCAGGTTTGCATCGGCATCATAATAAATATTTGGCATCAGTATGTGACTCCTTAAACATTTCTACATGGTCTTAAAATAAAGACCTCCACTACCTGCTTTTAAAAAAAAGTCCCTGCACCCTACTTTTCAGTGGCCATGCGCGCCATGGCCACGCAACCAGAACGAACAACATCATGCAGTGTATAAGCTTGAAAGGCCGTCAAAATGAGATTGATCTCTTCAGGACTACCGGTGGCCTCAAAGGTCATCGCTGCAGGAGTTGTATCGACCACAGCCGCACCAGCCTTCAGTCCAATGGCGATCAACTCATCGGTATTGACATTCGCTGTGGCAACCTGGATCAGGACCAGCTCACGCTGGATGGCCTGGGTGGAAGTCACATTGGTGACTTCCTGCACATCAATAATTTTGCGAATCTGAGCGACCAGATGATCAACGACAACCTCGGCATCCTTCACCTGGGCTGTAACGCGGAAGATATCTGTCTGCGTGTCAGGTGCCAGCGAAAAGGATTGCAGCATCGAGCGGCGCCGGCGCAGTACGCCAACCACACGATCAACCGCACCGGGCCGATCAACAACGGTAATGATCAGCGTATGCGTTTTTTCGGTCCCCTGCTGGGCATTTGAATGATGCGCGCGAACAGTGGTGGCAGTATTATTTGTCATTATTTGTTTTCTCCTGCGCGGTCTCCTCAATCATCTCAGTGATAGCTTTACCAGGAGCCACCATCGGATATACATTGGCTTCGGGCTCGATAATAAATTCGACAACCACACTTCCCTCGGTCGCCATAGCTTCACGGATCGCGGGCTCAACATCCTCGCGGCGCTTGACGCGAATCCCCTTCAAGCCATAAGCATCCGCCAGCTTTACGTGATCGGGTCCAGTCATTGGAGTCTCAGAATAGTTGCGGGAATGGAAGAACTGCTGCCACTGACGCACCATACCCAGATAGCCATTATTCATAATCGCTACTTTGACCGCGATCCCCTCTTGCTGCAACGTTGCCAGTTCCTGAATATTCATCTGGATGCCACCATCACCAGCAACAGCCCAGACAGGCGCGGTAGGAACGCCCATCTTCACGCCCATAGCAGCCGGCAAGGCAAATCCCATTGTCCCCAGGCCGCCAGAAGTGATATGGCTATTCTCACGCGTCCACTGATAGAAGCGCGCAGTCCACATCTGGTGCTGACCAACATCAGAGATCACAATCGCCTCACCATCAGTAATCTCATGGATCGCATGTAGGATACTAATAGGATCTGGCAGATCATCATTACGCTGTACCTGCTTGCCACGCTCTTCACTGGCTTGCTCCCAGGAACGAATCTCTTGTAACCACTCGCGATGGTCACCAGCCTCAATCGTCTCCGTCAAGGCCGCCAGCGCCACACGCGCATCCGCGACAATAGGAACAGTAGCGACCTTCACTTTGTGCATCTCCGAGGCATCCACATCAATATGGATCAGTTGTGCATGAGGAGCAAACTTAGAGACATCGCCAGTCACACGATCATCAAAGCGCAGGCCCACCCCGATAATCAGGTCAGCCGCCCCAATGGCATGATTGGTATGGGCTGGTCCATGCATACCCGGCATACCAATATGCAATGGATGAGAATCGGAGAAAGAGCTCAGGCCCAACAAAGTCGTGATTACCGGAACAGAGGCCTTTTCAGCAAATGCCTTTAACTCAGCGTAAGCATTTGATAGGATGACACCATGTCCCGCCATAATTACAGGACGCTTTGCCTGAGCAATCAACTCGGCGGCACGCCCCAGGATAAATTCAGAAGGAGCTTCAGTCTGGGCTGCAAGGGCATCCAGATATTCAGAAGAAGTCTGATGTTCAGAAGCGCGATAGGCAGTTCTGGCAAACTGTACATCCTTTGGTACATCAATCAGAACAGGACCAGGACGGCCGCTACGAGCGACACAGAATGCCTCGTGTAAGGTAGAAGCCAGTTCCTCAACGTTACGAATCAGAAAATTATGTTTGGTAATTGGCTGCGTTACACCCAGAATATCAGTCTCTTGAAATGCATCACGCCCAATAAAATTGCGAGCCACCTGTCCCGTGATCGCCAGCAGCGGCACAGAATCCATAAACGCTGTCGCCAGACCAGTTACCAGGTTCGTCGCACCTGGACCACTGGTCGCCACACACACACCCACCTTACCAGTTGCCCGAGAATAACCATCGGCCGCATGGGCCGCAGCCTGCTCATGACGAACAAGCACATGATGGAGAGCAGGATAAGACGTAATCGCATCATAGAAAGGCATAATAGCCCCACCGGGATAGCCATACATCAGATCGACGCCTTCACGCAATAAAACTTCACAAATGATTTCACTACCAGTTAACTCACGAACCTCATCCCCATGTTGACTGGTCTGATAAGCCCTGCTCGTCTGCTGAATATCCTTTGTAGCGATTGCCATAATTCCTCCCGAATAAATCGATGATAAAAAAAAGAAGACCCCCCATACTGGGAGGTCCTCATTAGGATACCTTCTTTGGATTGGGTGGCTTCTTTGCTCCCTTTTAATCTCCCCGTGCATTTCTTGTGGCTGGCTTATTGTTTTGCCCTATCAGACTCTCATGCCCTGTTAGTCTGATAAGGCCGATAAGCACGAGTCCAGTAAGAAGAAGGCTAATAATAATGACCACAAGCCCTGGAAGGAGAAAAACAGGGATTAAGATATGAGCAAGCACAAACAAAGAAACCGACGTAATCACGTCGGTTTTTATCATTAGAGCCAATGCGCTTGCTGCTGCTGCTCCACAAGCACACATATCTTGTGCAGGCATAGAGAAGGGCATACGTCGAGACGGGTGTTGATAAGCATTCATTGCTATCGCCTTTCCGTTTGACATTGCCATCATTTCTCTCTCCATTCACACATACGACAATATGCGCATCTACATAGTTAAAACTCTTTTGGCACAAGTCCATATATTTACAGATACACCATAAGCAACTTTGCCAGATCATTCCGTAACATGTCTTTGTTGTTTTCGAGAATACACCACCTGGTAAATAGTTGTCAACCCCTAATACCGCCTCTAGAGAGAGGTTTGGAGAAAGCATACACGTCAAGGTAGCAAGCTATGTATGTTTACTACATACAATAGGGTTTCAAAGACTTGAATTAGAGGATGTTTCTATGTTATACTAAACAGATATAGTCCCAAATAGGAATATCAAATTCTCTCGACATATCTTCTATTCTCAACCAAAGGTCATCTCCTACTTTTATATACTAGCCCCAAAATTTTTTATATTTGTTCAGAGAGAGTGTCACTCATCTCAAGGCTATGTAATTTTCCCCTTTGGCGCCTGCGGCACAATATTTCATAGGTGGCACATTCCACCTATGAAATATTGTGAGGTCGATGGTTTGATAGTGACCTCCACACAACATCTACTTGAAAATGAAAAAGCCCTGCCACTCACCCGCGCTTGCTTGATGAGCTTTTCTTACTTTCTATACATGGAGATATCACACCAACTGTCCTCTCGTTGTTTAGGATGGGGTGCAGAAAAGATGAGCGTTTAATATCTTTCTTATTTAAAGCTATATTTTTGTAGTTCAGTGTAGTGAGCACCGGTACTGGTGAGTTCGCTTTTCATGACGTGTAGGTAGGTTGCGGGATAGGTCTGCGCAGAGGGTTGAGGTCTGGCGAGCAGTTTTTGCAGGCTGGCATATTCCTGGGGAGTGAGCGGCATCTTACCACGGGCAAGAGTGAGGTGGGGGGAAAAAGGACGTGTGTCGAGAGAAAAATTACGCTGGCTCAGTTGCTGTTGTAAAAAGCGGTGCACCTGTACCAGAGAGCCACTATTTTCTTCAATCCCCATCCATAACACGCGTGGCTGACGGGGAGGACCAAAGATGCCTGGCCGGGTAAGATGATAGGTGAAAGAAGATGCCTGCCAGGCAGTCTCTTGAGCAGCGGCGGAGACATCCGCAAGTTGCTCATCGTCTAGCTCACCCAGAAAGGCCAGCGTCAGATGAATACCTTGAGGATTTACCCATTTCATGCCTGGAAGCACAGGAGCCACCTGATGGATAAATCCGCTCAGGTGGCTTTGTAATACTGCATTCATTTCAAGGGCGATAAAGGTTCTGGTCATGCGGCAAATAACATACGATCCAGTTCGTCTCCATCGATGGTCTCAACCTGAATCAGATGCTCTGAGATCAACATCAATTTATCTTGTTTCTCACGCAAAACTTTCAGGGCAGTCTCATAGGCCTGAGCAATCAGGGCTGATACTTCTTTATCGATGCGCGATGCCATCTCTGCACCCATCGACATATTGCCGTCCGCGTCAGCTTTTAGTGAGACATTGCCCAGGGGCGACATACCAAACTCACAGACCATGCGCCGGGCAATGCCGGTCACGTACTCAATATCCTGACTGGCACCAGTCGTGATGTCACCAAAGATAATCTCTTCAGCCGCGCGTCCACCCATTGCTCCAGCCAGTTTAGAGATCAATTCAGAGCGACGCATCAGGTAACGATCCTCTGAAGGAGACTGAACGGTGATACCCAGGGCCATACCACGGGCGATCGCAGAAACTTTTTGCACAGGATCCGCGTTAGGCATTGAGCGCATCACGATAGCATGACCAACTTCATGATAAGCAATAATCGCCTTCTCAGCTTCGGTGATCATTCGGCTCTTACGCTCAGGTCCTGCCATGACACGCAGGATAGCTTCTTCCAGTTCAAATTTACCGATGGCGTTTTGTCCCTTACGGGCAGCCAGCAAGGCGGCCTCATTAAGCAGGTTAGCCAGATCAGCGCCAGAGAAACCAGCGGTCTGACGAGCCAGTTCGGTCAGGGTCACACCCTCAGCGATTGGTTTATCTGCGGCATGTACTTCCAGAATTGCCTGACGGCCACGAATGTCTGGATTATCCAACATGACACGACGATCAAAACGGCCCGGACGTAGTAATGCCTGATCAAGCACATCTGGTCGGTTGGTCGCGGCGATGACCACCACATTGGCGTGTTTATCAAAACCATCCATCTCAACCAGTAGCTGGTTGAGTGTCTGTTCGCGCTCATCATTACCACCAGTACCAGAGTTTGTACGCTGGCGACCGACGGCATCAATCTCATCAATAAAGATGATGCAGGGTGAGTGATCTTTGGCCTCTTTAAACAAATCACGAACACGAGCCGCACCAACACCCACAAACATCTCAACAAACTCAGAGCCACTGACACTATAGAAAGAGACACCGGCCTCACCGGCCACGGCACGAGAAATAAGAGTTTTACCAGTACCTGGTCCACCAACCAGCAACACACCTTTAGGGGTACGAGCACCCATGGCAGTAAAGCGCTCAGGGTTCTTCAAGAATTCAACAATCTCTTGTAACTCAGCTTTAGCTTCTTCAACCCCGGCGACATCCTTAAACATGACCGCTGGGCGGGATTCAGAAAAGCGTCTGGCCTTGGAGCGAGCAAATGGCATCGCCTGTCCACCCAAACCATTACGACGCATGTAAAGAAATGTCAGGCCTACAATTAACAATACAAACAGCAATCCCATGACACCTTGCAACCACTGACCTGGTTGATTAGTATCAATGCTAACGTCCACTTTATCTCGTCTAAATAGCTCGGTAACTGCCTGGCCTTCTTCTTTGACTGTATGATACTGCTGGCCCGTAACGCTTGTCGCTGTAACATCATTACCATTAAGGCTTACTGATTTCAATTGATGCTGATCAGCCATATTTAAAACGGCACTGATCGATTGTTCCTGCACCGCTGCTCTACCCGCTGAGAGGCTAACAAACCTCGCTCCCACAATTCCTAGCAGGAGTACGCCCACGATAATCAATGCGATGGGCAACCCATAACGCGCGGCAAAGCTACGCTTGCGCGTTGTTTTAGGGGTAGAATTATGTGTATCTGGTTTCGTTGTTTTCTGATTTTCTTTTGGAGGCATTTCCATACGATAACATTAGACCCTTCTATATCTTTCTAATGTACTTCCTACCATGCCTGTATCAGCGTGTATCGAAATGTACTTTTCCTACTCATTGTTGATACTTGAGGCTAGTATAACTTATAAGAAAATGTTTAGCAAGATAAGTATAAGCTTAGAAGTCTGAGAAAGCTTAGAATTAGTACTAAGGTACATGGTATGGTAAATTGCTTTATCTCGCAGATAGTTTGTTTATTTTTACGCCTTTTCTCTGTTTCTGGGAGCTGTAAAAAGGCTTGTAGCTATAATGGTTCGGGTATTCGTATTAGAATAGTGCATTATTTGTTTTGGTAGCTGCATTCAAGAGGAGAAAAGTACCAGGGAGCGGGTAGTTTTGTTTAACTAAAAGGGTGATGTTTCTTATCTCTGGTTTATCTTCCTTATGGGCATGCTACAATATGGCCACAGAGTTAACACAGGTAAAGAGACTGATTTCTGTTATATGGGATAGCACTGTTTTGCCCTATCGGGAGGGTGAGGGGAGTGAAGCGGGGGACCCCCGCTCCCCGGCAGAAGGGCCTCGCCGGCCCTCCTGCACCTTCCGGCTTTTACCGCTTTCTTTAAAGTGTGGCTGAAGAGTGTGGCTGACCCCCACTCTCTTGGGGAAGCATACAGCCAGCCGCACCCGGGCCCTGTGGCGCTCCAATGGTTGTAAGTGTGCTGTCAAAAAGTGTTCTCCGAACACTTTTTGACAGCACACTTACAACCATTGGAGCGCCACAGGCGCGAAAAAAAACGCTTAGCGGTCCATGGGAGTCAGACACTTAAGAGAAGAGGATATTGCGATGCAGGAACAAAAAAATAGGCCATCGGGAACTTCCAGGGTTCTGGAGGATGTGATGGAGATTGGTTCCAGGGTCCAACCATTTAGTCGTGAGAGTCAGGAGAAGGCGCCACGCATTCGGGATGCACGAGTTGTGCATAGTGTTTGTCCTTACTGCGCGGTTGGCTGTAGCCTGAACGTTTATGTCAAAAATGGGAAGGTTATTGATATCGAGGGTAATCCCGATAGCTTTATCAATCATGGTACTCTCTGTCCCAAAGGTTCAGCTACTTTTCAATATACGATTAATTCGAGCCGCCTGACAAAGGTACTTTATCGGGCCCCCTATAGTGATCATTGGGAGACAAAGACACTGGATTGGGCAATGGGACAGATTGCGCAACGTGTAAAAAAAGTGCGTGATGAGTCCTTTGTGGAGCGCCTCGATGATGGACGAGAAGTTAATCATACGTTAGCTATGGCCTCTCTGGGCGGCGCAACCCTGGATGTTGAAGAGAATTATGTGATCAAAAAACTCTTTAACGCCGGTCTGGGTATTGTCTCGATTGAGAACCAGGCCCGTATATGACACAGTTCTACAGTGCCCGGTCTGGGTACAACGGTAGGACGTGGCGGAGCCACAACATCTCCACAAGATCTGGTCAATAGCGACTGTATTTTGATCATGGGTAGTAATATGGCAGAGGCACATCCGGTCGGATTTGCTAATGTTGTGAAGGCCAAGGAGCGAGGCGCTAAGGTCATTCATGTTGATCCACATTTCTCGCGTACCTCAGCACTGGCTAATCTTTATGTGCCCACACGCGCTGGATCAGATATCGTATTTCTGGGGGCGATTATTCGCTACTTGCTGGAAAATAACGCCTACTTCCATGACTATGTAGTCAATTATACAAATGCTTCTATGCTGATTCGCGAGGATTTTCAGGATACTGAAGAACTCGACGGGTTATTCTCCGGCTATGATCAAGAGAGCAAAACCTATGCGGACCAGAGTAGCTGGGATTATCAGCGTGATGAGAACGACAAACCTCTAACAGATCCAACTATGCAGCATCCGCGCTGCGTGTTTCAAATTATGCGCCGGCATTTCGCACGCTATACTCCAGAAATGGTTGAGGCTGAGTGCGGCGTACCACAGGAAACCTGGCTGCAGGTAGTACAAACACTGGTTGAGAATTCGGGACGCGAGAAAACCGGAGCTTTATGCTATGCGGTTGGCTGGACCCAGCAATCCAAAGGCGTACAGATTATTCGCGCGGGGGCCATTATCCAATTATTATTGGGTAATATCGGTCGACCGGGCGGCGGCGTACTGGCGCTACGAGGACACGCCTCTATTCAGGGTTCAACCGATGTACCAACTCTGTATGATCTGCTCGCGGGCTATATGCCTCAACCCGCTGAAATGCTGCACTCAAAGCCAGAGGCACAACATAGTCCCAATGCCACAACCTGGGGAGAGCGCAAAGATCAACATGTCCATAAGCGTACGCAGCAGACATTGCAGGAATATATCGATGTCGCTGGTATGAAGCTTGGCTGGTGGTCAAATGTACCCTCATATATTGTCAGCTTACTCAAAGCCTGGTACGGCGATGCGGCGACACCTGAAAATGATTGGGGCTATCACTGGCTGCCAAAAATTATTGGAGATCACTCGCATATCAATACCAGCTATGACATGCTAGACGGCAAAGTTAAAGGCTACTTCCTGCTGGGACAAAATCCAGCTGCCGGCAGCACAAATGCACGTATGCAACGCAAAGCTCTGGCCCAACTGGACTGGATGGTTGTACGCGATCTCTATGAAGTGGAATCAGCGGCCTTCTGGTATAAGGGTCCTGAAAAAGTGGATCCTACACAGATTAAGACCGAAGTCTTTTTACTACCAGCCGCCGCATCTACGGAGAAGGAAGGCAGTTTTACCAATACCCAGCGCCTGATTCAGTGGCGCGATAAAGCGGTCGATCCACCTGGAGATGCGCGCTCAGATCTCTGGTTCATCTACGATCTGGGGAAACGCCTGAAAACCTTGTATGCTGATAGTACCAAGCCAAGAGATCAGGCACTACAAGCCCTGACCTGGGATTATGAGCGGGCCGAGTCCGAACCCGGATCGCGCTTGCTGGATGAGCCCGATGCTGAACTGGTACTTAAAGAACTCAATGGCTTCTATGTACGCAAGCAGGATGAGCAGGGTACAACCACTACCTATGGCATCCATGATGCGCCCCATGTGGCTAGCTTTACCGCTCTGAAGAACGATGGCAGCACCGCCTGTGGCTCATGGATCTATAGTGGCGTGTATCCAGAACCAGGCAAAAATCGGGCCGCCTCACGTATCAGTGATGGTGGAACGAACCTGGACTGGGGTTATGCATGGCCTGCTAACCGACGTATCCTCTATAATCGGGCCTCGGCAGACCCAGAGGGAAAACCATGGTCTGAGCGTAAGAAGTATATCTGGTGGGATGAGCAACAACAAAAATGGACGGGGAAGGATATTCCTGATTTTCCCGTGGATAAAGCGCCAGATTATCGTCCCGCGCCCGATGCGAGCGGAATGGCGGCAATTTCGGGTACAGATCCATTTATCATGAAACCCGATGGTCGTGGCTGGCTCTATGCACCAGTGGGACTGAAGGATGGTCCGTTGCCAACCCATTATGAGGCTATTGAATCTCCGGTTCACAATGCGCTCTACATGCAACAGAGCAATCCTGCAGCCAAGTATCATAAAGATAGAAAAGACAATCCATTGTCCCCGGTGGGCGATCCAAACTATCCAATTGTGATCACCACCTACCGGCTCACAGAGCATCACGTCAGCGGTCCGATGACACGCTGGATGCCCTGGCTCAACGCCCTCCAGCCAACCCTGTTCGCCGAGCTCAGTCCAGAGCTGGCAGCCGAGCGACAGATTGTCCATGGGGGTTGGATGGTACTGAATACGCCACGTGGCGAGATTGAGGCACGGGCAATGGTTACACGGCGTATACAACCGCTACGCATTCGTGGTCGTGTGGTGCATCAGATCGGACTCCCCTTCCACTGGGGCTTCCAGGGAAAGAGTACCGGTAGTATCACCAATGACCTGACCCATTCCGTGCTTGAGCCCAATGTCAGTATTGAAGAGGCCAAGGCTTTTACCTGTAACGTGCGTCCTGGACGCCTTTCATGATGAGAGAGGACCCACAGGCAATGTTAGAACAACGTGGACGAGAAAGCGTTTCGTCCATTACGCAAGGGGTTAAGCAGCTACCACAGCTGCTAACCCTCTTACAAAAACAGACGCCACCACCCGAGCAGCCTGCACTTGGCTTTTTTACCGACACCAGTCTGTGTATTGGCTGTAAAGCGTGTGAGATCGCCTGCAAACAATGGAATCAATTACCGGCGACGGAACCGGATTGGAGTGGCACCAGTTACGATAATACGCAAAAACTGGGCGCAACTACCTGGCGCCATGTTCAATTTATTGAACAGATCGGTCGCCGTGTGCCAGCCGGACCAGAGTTACCCATGTTACAACAGCATAGTGTCCCACTACCAGAGCTGCCAGTGTACCAGCCAATGGATAGGGCTGACGCTATTCCTGAAACACCGCCAGGCACGGCCCTGCCATTTTTTAACAGTGACCGCTGGCTGATGCATAGTGATGTCTGCAAACACTGCGCCAATGCTCCCTGCCAGGAAGCATGTCCAACCGGAGCTATCATCCATACTGAGTACGATACGGTCTATGTACAACAGGACATCTGCAATGGCTGTGGATACTGTGTTGTCGCCTGCCCATTTGGAGTCATTGCCCGCGATACACAGGGTGATGGGCAAGCCCACAAATGTACCCTCTGCTATGACCGTCTGAAGGACGGTATGAAGCCTGCCTGCGCCAAGGCATGTCCGACCGACTCGATCCAATTCGGTGAGGTGAAGACCCTCAAAGCACAGGCTCAAGAACGTCTGGGACACCTGCAACAGCGCGGTGTTAGCGAGGCACAGCTCTATGGCGCAGACGACAAAATCCTGGAGGGTGGCCTGCACTCTTTCTTTTTGCTGTTAGACCAACCGGAAGTATATAACTTGCCAGCCAATCCAGCGCGGCCAAGCAATCATGTGCTCCCGACATCATTGGGTACGATTATAGCAGCGCTACTTATGGGTCTGATGAGTATTTTCTTTTTTAAACAGGAATAGGTTGAGGCATTTTTATGAACGATACGCATGTCTCAGGATCAGCTGATGCGGCGCTACCGGCCCACAAAGAGCAGCAAGACAATAGCAAGGTGCCAGAGTTAACGCTATTGGAGAAGCTGGCAGCCTGGAGTACCGGCTATCAGCCAGATCCAGCACGGGAACTACAAGAAAAAACATATTATGACTATCCAGCCATCAAGGCTCCGGTCTGGAGCTGGGAGATCATCTGGTACTTCTTCATGGGTGGATTGGCTGGCGGTTGCTATGTGATGGCGACGATTGCCTCATTCTTTGGCTCCAAAGAAGATCGCATCGTAACCCGCGTTGGCTATTATGCTTCTCTGCTGGCGCTCCTCCCCTGTCCACCATTGTTGATCAAGGATCTGGGGCGACCCGAAAAATTCTTAAACATGTTACGTGTCTTTAAGTTTAAGTCACCCATGTCGATGGGTGTCTGGGGTCTGCTGACCTTCTCATTGTTCAGTAGTTTGACCGCTGTGCTACAAGCCGCCCATGATGGACTACTGGGAAGATGGTGGGGAGCCAGACTACTGACCAGATTGCCACAAAGGCTCATTGCAGTACCAGGCAGCCTTTTTGCCATCTTCCTCGGTGGCTATACAGGTGTCCTGTTGGCCGCCACCAGCGTCCCGGTCTGGTCCCGTAGTCGCCTGCTTGGTGCTGTGTTCGTTTCATCCGCCTTCTCAACCAGTACAGCCCTTATCTCATGTGTCCTGCGCATCCTGGGTGCCCCGGTCAAAACGCTGCACAAACTGGAGCGCATCGAGTGGATGAATATGCTGATTGAGCTGGTAAGTCTGCTGACCTTTTTACGCACATCTGGCCGGGCCGCCAAAGCCCTGGTTGGTAGCGGACCCCAGGAAAAAGGGCCAACCTTCTGGAGTGTCATGTTTGGAGGAGGCCTGGTCTTACCATGGCTCTTGCAAACCTGGTTATTATTTAAGAAAGAACCAGTTTCACCCAGAAAAAAGAAACGCGGTGGCGTAGGTCTGATCATCTCACTACTGGTACTGGTAGGAGGTTACTTCCTGCGTAGAACCGTTGTCGAGGCGGGTCATGTATCCAGCGCCGACGCTCGCACCACCCTGTGGAATGCTCGCCGGTAATCACTGCAACAATCCAGACACAGAACAGAGGTTTGCATAGCCAGGATAGGCGGCTGCAAATCTCTGTTCTAACTTTCTTTCCCCTGCCTCGTACATAGAATGAGCATCCAAAATAACGTCACCAACACGATGCAAATTTCTTCGTGGATGTAAAGAGAGGACATATGCAGGAGCCACGTACAACATCCAATACAAATACAGCAAACAATAGCTCCGACGAACCAACACCGATTACCGCTAAACTTAACGGGGAGGCACCAAAGCATACCACGACCAAACTGGTCGGGGAGGATGCAGAGCAGGCGACCAGTGGATCGTCAGATGGCCAGCCGGTAGACTCCACCGAAGATCGCTTGTCGTTAATCGTCGTCGAAGGTTTCCAGGTCGGGCGTGGCGCCGCTCGCATCGATCCCAGTGATATGGCCCGCCTTGGCTGTCAGGCCGGTGATATCATCATGATCGAAGGCTCGCGCACCACTGCCGCAAAAGTCGTCCCAAGCGCGCTAGTAGATCGCGGCCAACAGTCTATCCAGATGGATAGCCAGGTGCGCCAGAATAGCG
The DNA here is from genome assembly GCF_003967575.1 of Dictyobacter alpinus. Classification (NCBI taxonomy): domain Bacteria; kingdom Bacillati; phylum Chloroflexota; class Ktedonobacteria; order Ktedonobacterales; family Dictyobacteraceae; genus Dictyobacter; species Dictyobacter alpinus. Next base: position 4,181,655 of record NZ_BIFT01000001.1, on the reverse strand, counting down.
CATCCGGGCTGGGCGAGCATGTTCATGTACACAAAGCCAGGGTTAGCACCGCTGAAAAAATTACGTTACTCCCACTGAGTGGAGGAGCACCGATTCAGGAAAGTGATCTACAATATATCGCGCGCTACCTGGTGGGTTTGCCAGTCACCATTGGAGATTTGCTACGCGTCGGTACACCTGGTACAGCGGCCCGTGAATTCTTGATCATTGGCACCACTCCCTCTACCCCGGCCTATACCCTGCAAAACCGTCAGCCAACTGGTGATTTGCCAATCGTAGCATCACCGGCCGCCACGACCGAGGTTGAGGCAGTCCTGGTCCAACCTGGAACAATTGTCAGAGCCCAGGCACGCGGGGCCAATAATGGAGCCCCCAAACGAGTCGGCTATGAAGACATCGGCGGACTCGGCAAAGAGCTACAACGCATTCGAGAGATGCTCGAATTGCCACTAAAATATCCAGCCGTCTTTGATCGTTTAGGCGTTGAGCCTCCTAAAGGAGTCCTCCTCTATGGACCTCCTGGAACGGGTAAGACCCTGATCGCACGCGTGGTTGCCGCTGAAACCAAGGCCGCATTTTTCATTATCAATGGCCCTGAAATCATCAATAAATTCTATGGTGAAAGCGAATCTCGTCTGCGCTCCGTCTTCCAGGAAGCACAACGCAAAGCACCCAGTGTCATCTTTATTGATGAGATCGATGCCCTGGCCCCTAAACGCGCGGAAAGCGGAGGAGAAGTCGAACGCCGTATTGTAGGACAGCTACTGGCCTTGATGGACGGCCTGGAATCACGCGGACAGGTGGTGATTATCGGCGCCACCAACCAGCCGAACGCGCTTGATCCAGCGATCCGTCGACCAGGACGCTTTGATCGTGAAATCGCACTACGCGTCCCAGATGTGCGCGGACGCATAGAGATCCTCCAGATTCATAGTCACGACGCCGCCCTGGCCAACGACGTAGATATACAGCGACTGGCCCAGCTTACCCCTGGTTTTGTGGGAGCCGACCTGGAATCCTTATGCCGTGAAGCCGCGATGATCGCCCTACGCCGCGTCTTACCACATATCGACTACCAACGCGGCTACATTCCCTACGAGACACTGGTTAATCTAAATATCACTATGGCCGACTTCCAGGCAGCACTCCGAGAAATTGAGCCGTCCACTACCCGCGAAGTCTACGTCGAAGTCAGCGATACCTCCTGGGATGATATTGGTGGACTTGAATATACGAAGAACATGCTGACCGAGAGCGTTGAATGGCCATTGCGCTATCCAGAGATTTATAGCAATGCCCATGTTGAACCGCCACGTGGAGTTATCCTTTCAGGCCCTCCAGGATCCGGTAAAACATTGATTGCGCGTGCGCTGGCAAATCAGTGTGAGGCCAGCTTCATCTCGATCAAGGGACCTGAATTACTCTCCAAATGGGTCGGCGAATCAGAAAAAGGTATTCGTGAAGTGTTCCGACGCGCTAAACAGGCCGCACCCTGCATCGTCTTCTTTGATGAGTTGGATGCCCTGGCACCGCGCCGTGGTGGTGGCAACGATGGTAACGTCGGTGATCGCGTCATTGCGCAATTACTGACCGAGATGGATGGTATCGAAGGCCGTGAGGGCGTTATCGTGCTGGCCGCAACCAATCGGCCAGACATGATCGATCCCGCTCTACTTCGTCCAGGTCGTTTCGATCTGAGCGTCGAGATGCAATATCCAACCGAAGAAGAGCGCCAGGCTATCTTCGCAGTTCATCTGCGTGAGCGACCGATCGCACCAGAGATTACCGTTGAAGAACTAGCCAAACTTACTCCGGGCAGGAGCGGTGCCGATATTGAAGCCATCTGTCGCCGGGCCGCGCTGTTCGCCTTACGCGAATGGATCGCCCCGCGACTCACGCTGGGACACGTCTCAGTCACGCCGGTCATTGAGAGCGCCGATGGCAAGACAGTCCCAATCGATCCAGCCAACGAGAAAGCCGCAAATGCCGCAGCCCAACAAGAAACGATGGAGAATGTTACCAAGCGCTTCCTGATTCGGCCTGAGCATTTTGCGCGCGCCATCGACGAGCAGCAAGAACGCTACTCAATTCAAGAAGCCACGGAAGAAGCACGTGAACGACAAGATCGCGGGCGTCAGCGGCTCATCGATATGGCCGCCGACTACGACAATCCTGGTGAAAAACCAGCACTGCGCGGTTTCCGCCTCTGGCTGGCCCGGCTCTTTGGGCTGGTGTAAACACCAGTAGTCTGACCCGGCTCATGTGCAAAGCGGGGATGCCAGGGGCCGCCAGCCCCTTGCCTGAGGGTTCGGGGACTGTGCCCCTGGCCTCTCTCCCCTTTACCGCCCGCGTAGCGGGCGATAAGAGCAATCTACCAAATGAAGTTTGACACAATCCTGAATAGCGACAAAAGCTCGGCTTTACATAAAGCCGAGCTTTTTCGTGTTCCTCATAAATTTCATCCCGCACATATTATGTCACCAGAGGACAATATCTGACGTTTTTATCAATAGGGACAATTCAAGTCTACAAGAGTAGATAAACTATATTGATTAGCCGCAATATCGTTGTAGGTACTATCCACTTACAATATATAGGTGACTATGCTATAATAAACATCGGAGCACATTAGCAATAAGCGAAGGGAGGAAACAGTGTTACCCATACATGATAACTCCTCTTCCGTCTCCCGTGAGCAAGTTACAGAGGCGTACTTGAAGGCCATTGGGTTGATAGATGAGCGAGTCGCCCCCTACTTAGGGAAAGCAACCACTCGTGTTGTCGTACAAGGTGCCGCTAAACGAATCAAAGATGCGTATCCCTTTCTCAGTTGTTTAATTAATCGTCCTTATACAGATGTTATTCCATCTATTATCCATGAACATCTTAGCGGTATTACGACACATGAACTGTCGAAAGGGCTTAATGCCTTATTAGACGAGTGTTTTGCTGGATTGCGTGAACTCACAGGTGATCTAATCGTTCCACCCCTTCATGAAGAAGTAGCGCAGCAATTACAACAGTTGCAGTAAGGGGGCCGCATGGAGAGCAGTGTTCAATCCGAGTCACAAATGGTAGATATCTCCTATCGCTCTCCACACGGACCAAGTGCGGACCGCTTAAGCGCGCTTAAACGGGAAATGGAATATCTCAATACCATCGGGAAACAGTTCGTCGCTGCCCTGGATCGTTTTCAAGTTCATCGTGCCCTCCTGGCGGCTCTGCAAGAACTTTATAGTTTTTCAGCTTGCTGTATCCTGATGGTTGGAGAGCCTTTCGACCTCTTTATCATTCCTTGTTATCCACTCAATGCCTCCTTTTTAGAGTCGATGATTCAACGCATCGCTAGCGCGGCCAATGCGCTGAACTTTCCCAATATCACCTCCGAACAACTGGCCCGTAGTGCCTACTTTGATGCCCCCGATGAGCTCGCCCAGCGGCGCGGTACCGGCGAAATATCCAGTACGACCATTGGTTCAGGCTTGAATATTCCATTGACGGTTGAGAATCGCATCATTGGTATGCTCAGCCTTTTTGATGAGAAGCCAGGGACCTTTGATGCTGACCTGCTCCAACTCACCACAATGATCGCGGACTATGCGGCGGTCGCGCTGGATAATGTGCGCTTACGCGAACGCGAGAACGCACTCTGGCGCGAGGCAGAACTTGAACGTATGCGCCTGGAATTGATTATTGGGAGCATGGCTGAAGGTCTGGTAATTACCGATGCCAATGGAGCCATCACGTCACTGAACAAATCAGCGGAACAGATGCTCATGCAGACGCAGACCGACTTTATGCCTGGTATACCACTACAAGTGCTGGCAGAGGCCAGCGAAGCGGATTCATGGCTCCCTCGCCTGGCCGATATTATCAATCAAGCCCTCAATGGTCATACCGTTACCAATCAAGAACTGGTCGCTGGCAAGGAAGATGTACGCGTCCCTTTAACGCTGAATATCAGCGCGGCCCCTTTACATGATGCCAGTGGATATCCTGGCAAACCAGTCGGGGTCGTAGCCGTGGTCAATGATGTCACATCCAGCAAACAGGTAGAAAAGCTAAAGGATGACTTTGTCTCGGTTGTCTCTCACGAGTTGCGTACTCCCCTGACCGCCATCAAAGGCTACACCCAGCATCTGGTACGGCGCATCGAGCGCAGGCTGCGCAAACTACGCAGCGATCACCAGGAACTGGCAACAGACTTGCCAGAAAACCAGGACCTGCGCAGCCTGAGCATTATCCAGAGCCAGACCGAACACCTGGAACGTCTGGTAAATGATTTGCTGGATCTCTCTCAAGTACAATGGGGGCAGATTCACCTGCAATATGATACTTTTGATCTACAAGAACTCCTGAGCAGGCTGGTGCATTCAGTCCAGGCCAGCGCTGAACAGCATCTATTGATCCTGGAAAACAAACTACAAGAGGCGAAAGTGGTTGCGGACCGTGCGCGGGTAGAACAGGTGGTAGGCAATATTCTGGATAATGCTGTAAAATACTCTCCCCATGGAGGGCAGGTCATCGTGAGCCTGCAGGCGCAAGCGGGCAACTATCATATCAGCGTCAAGGATTATGGAATTGGGGTTAATCCTGAGCATTTCAAGCATATCTTTGAACGCTTCTACCGGATTCAAAATACTGCCAGCCAGCACTATGCGGGGATTGGCTTGGGGCTGTATGTAGCTAAAGCTATTGTGGATCGCCATGGTGGAAAAATCTGGCTAGAAAACAATCAAGGAACGGGATGCACATTCCACGTAACCCTACCAATTATCCCGCCTGAACAACAACAATCAACCACACACGAGTTACAAAACGCAGCCACATTACGGAAGAATTTGTAACAATTCAGCTGGATTTGAGCCAAAATGCGTGCGCAGGTACGAATGACCAAATGAAGTAAAATGGATCTTCGACCAGTTAGCACGCAGGAATTGCATGGTTCGTAGGATACGCGCCTCCCCCCAGAGCGGATAACGCAGGTCCGATACGGCCCGTACCAGATCGGGAATACTGGTAAAGAGCATGCCACAGATCATCACAATAACCTTAAACAGGGTACTGGGAAAGATGACTGGACTCAAAGAGGTGAAGAGTCCAATAAAAAGGATACTACCAGAGACCAGGGCAGGCACCAGAACATCAAGCCAGATATAAAGGAGCGAAGGCTCGCGTAGCGCCATAAAGGTAAGTCCGAACGGGCCTACAGCCCAACCAATAAGGGGTTCGCGCCGCCAGAGTAGTACAACAACGTGAGTTAATTCACAGAGGATAATCCAAAGCACGAGGAACAGAATAAAATTCAACGTATTTGGAATAGAGATACCGACTAAAAAATCTGGCATGCAAATTTTCCTCCACAGCAACAACTGGCTTCAGGGAACATGTTATATTCTTATTATAAAGCAACAGTTGCTGATCACGCAATTGAACAGCCCAAATAGATTAGCTACTCTCGATACGCCATCATGTATAGCCACACCTGCTCTACGCACGATTTACCTGCATGAGATTACTGGTGTGAACGCCAACCTTCTTCACCAATAAGAGGAACAAAAACACAGCGACCCAGGGAATTGATATGCGTTCTCCCCTGCTCAAGACGTTCAATGACTTGAAGTTCTTGCTGAGATTGATCGCCAACGGGTACAACAAGTAGGCCACCAGGCGCAAGTTGTTCAATCAGCTGATTCGGAATGTGGGGAGCGGCCGCTGTAACGAGGATACGCTCAAAAGGCGCATGCTCCTCCCAACCGATGGAGCCATCGCCCACCAATACAGAGACGTTTTCAATATCGAGCCGCGCCAGACGCTGCATGGCTTGCTCGGCAAGTTCTGCATGGCGCTCAATACTATAGACAAAACGGGACAGGCGGGATAAGATAGCAGTCTGATAACCTGAACCAGTGCCAATCTCTAACACACGCTCCTGCCCGCTTAATTGCAGAGCCTGGGTCATAATCGCCACCATCTGCGGCTGAGAAATCGTCTGACCCAAAAGCAGGGGGAGTGCTTGATTGGCATACGCCATCTCGTGGAAGGATTGATCGACAAACAGTTCGCGTGGAATAGTAGCCAGAACCTGAAGAACCCGTTCATCATGAATACCGGTTTGCTGGAGTTGCGTAATCAATTGCTGACGCTGCAAGGAAAAATCGTTCGTCATACACATCCAATGCCTGCTAACTCAAAAAATCAGGAATTTATGGAACTAATCGACAACTACAACAGAGGCACACTCGTATAAACAGTAGGATGTGGAATTAACTTCTTCAGGAGATTAGGGTGGGCGCTACTGGGTTCGAACCAGTGACCTCTTCGGTGTGAACGAAGCGCTCTCCCACTGAGCTAAGCGCCCTAATTACTGACGGGGATAACTATAACACCAAGTACATTAGATTGTCAAGCATTCATGTACGGAAATTTCAGCGCCGTCATTGTTTGATTTCGTCGTCAATTTCCCGTCTCTCATTATAGGTGAATGATGTGCATTCCATCTTGTTCGAAGGAGACAAATTATGTTCATTGCGATTGGCATTATCCTGGCAATTCTCGTCCTCTTTTTTATTTTGCCCGGCTTTCGGGTCGTACAACAATATGAACGAGGCGTGATCTTCATATTGGGAAGTTTACAAGGTGCCAAGGGCCCTGGAATTTTCTGGGTACCGCCATTGATTACACGTATGGTAAAGGTTGACCTACGTATTGTAACGATGCAGGTACCACCCCAGGAGATCATTACACGTGATAACGTCACTATTCGTGTGACGGCGGTCGTTTACTTCCAGGTGGTCAATCCCGAGGCTTCGGTGACGAATGTCGTCAATTTTATTGATGCCACTATGCAGATCGGGCAGACCACACTCCGTAATGTGCTGGGTCAATTTGAGATGGATGAGCTCCTGGCCCATCGTGATCGTATCAACCAGAGCTTGCAAACTATTATTGATGAGTACACTGAGCGCTGGGGTGTGAAGGTCACAGCCGTTGAAGTCAAGGATATCGAGCTACCTGCTACGATGCAGCGTGCAATGGCCAAGCAGGCTGAAGCCGAACGTGAGAAACGCGCCAAGATCATTCATGCTGAAGGTGAGTTACAGGCCTCCACACAACTGGCTCAGGCCGCAAGTGTGATCGGCTCACAGTCCAGTGCACTACAGTTGCGCTACCTGCAGACGCTCACCGAGATCTCGGTTGAGAAAAACTCAACCATCATCTTCCCATTGCCAATGGATATCATCGAGCCATTCCTGAAATCTTTGCCTAAGCAGGCTGAAGAAACTCACGAACGGCCCTCAACGCGCCCGGTAAGCGAGCAACCACCACGTCCAGCACCAAAAAATGTCTATGTCGATCAAACAACCGCTCGACCAATGCAGACAAGAAATGATTAAAGAAAAGGAGCCACAAAAATGAAAAAGATGGTAGCAAAATGGATCGTTACTGCTGTAGTCCTGCCCGCCGTGGTCATGATCTTACAAAAACGCATCTTTGAACAAATCGACAAACGCTTCTAAAACAGAATGAGAAGTGGTTCCGCCGTATGATATACTGAGGGACGTAGTTCTAATACACGTTCTTCTGGAGATACCTATGGACGAAAAGACTTTAGGTTCCATGGCGGAACCAACACAAAAAACGCCTTCTGAGAAGGCACCCATACAACCAGCTGCAGCCTCAACGGAGAGAGCCGACAGTGAACAGCGGCAAGCCTATGGTACAGCGAAGACTGAAAACTTACGCGATTCAGGACTCTGGCGCACACTGCTACCAGCTGTGGTTATCCTCAGCTGTGGGGCTCTGCTGGTTATTCCCCTGATTATTCTTATCCCCTTGCTCTACAACTCTATTCAGGCATTCAACACCCACCGCATCGAAGGACAGCTGATCTGGCTATGGGTAACGATGATTGTGATAGAGGTAGGTTTATTTATTCTAATTGCTCGGGGCATCATGAGAATTTTTCTGACCCAGGCAGGCAATTATCAGCACTCACGCTAACGATCATCTGCTTGAGAAGGGGTGCGGGAAAGGATTCTGACTATTCCCTACCACCCCATCACCTTTTGTATGCTACAAGACACTGGCAATACGGCTCTTGAAACCAATCCCCTCTAATGAGAGCAGCCAGGCTTTGGTCGATAGTCCACCACCATAACCGGTCAACGTCTTGTCACTGCCGATAACGCGATGGCAGGGAACAATAATCGCGACAGGATTAGCCCCATTCGCGGCTCCCACAGCACGTGAAGCGGCAGGGCGTCCAATGGAGGCCGCCAGTTCTCCATAAGAGCGTGACTCCCCATAGGGAATATCCCGCAGCGCCTGCCAGACAGAAATTTGAAACGGCGTGCCACGCAAGTTTAAAGGACAGGAAAAATGAACCGCCTCTCCAGAAAAGTAGCGCTGCAGTTCTTCGGCTGCCTGACGTAGCACCGGCACCGCTTCATCTTCCACTGTCCGCTCAAAATCAATCCAGCGTTTTGTGCGCAAAAGTCCATTCTCCATAGCTGATCCAGGTGTTCCCGCCCAGCAAATGCCATCATTTGTAGCCATAAGCACACATTCACCCATAAAAGAAGAAACCCGACTCCAATATAAGACCTGAGATTGCACGTGTATCGCGACCATACTTACCTCTTTGATAACTATAAATAGCAGCGGCACTATTCTATACACAGTGCTCGCAGTGTAACATGCTGCCTGAAAGCATGCAAGCATTCACCCTTAAATTAGCCAGTATCAACACAATAAACCCATCAAACGTCCATGATAGGATAAGGCAGAAGTCCCTCAACTATTCCCCCATATAGCCAGATCCGGCTAAAGCTATGAGCAGTAACAAATATGGTCAAAAAATGGCTTGACAATTATAGCGTTGCCAAGTACACTCATTAGCAGTTAGCAGGTGTTTTCGAAGTCTGTATATAGTAGATTTTAGTTGACACATAATTTTTGGAGGTGAGTTCTATGAAAAACACACCGATCTATGTAATGCAGTGTGAGCAAAGAGCTGGAACTCATAGGACCAATACAATCAAGGCATAATCGATGCATACAGCCATTATAAAACGGGCTCAGCCCGGCGCCCATTCACGTCTCCACTCTTCCTCACCATGCCAGGAATTCCCCATAAAAAAGAAAACGTTACTTCATTGATAGAGAAAAGTCGTATGTTTTACCTGATTAGTCAGTACTTCAGCATGAACAATGTTTTTTTCGTCGTACAACAAATACGATTGTAATTCTGCAGGAAAGATACATGCAGCTGATAGATCATTTATGCATTCCTGAATGGATGCATATACCTACCTCAACGGAGAGGAGGTGAAGCATGAGAGGAAAGCTACGAGATAAAAGCTCGACAAATAGGCGAGATACATTTCGTCGTAGTGAGGGCGATGTTCGTCGTCCATATAAGCGTGATCAACGTAATACAAGTTGGATTGATCCGCAAAATGACGACGATGAATATACATATGATGTAGATGAAGAAGAGCTTGAGGCTGAAAATCTGGAAGAGATCGTTGAGCCAGCTATGAAGTCTACCATCAAGAAGTAAGAGGCCGGAGAAAGAAGGGTATTTCCAGCGGCAACAGCCTGCTGGGAATACCCTTCTTTCTCTTTGGTGCGGGGACTGCGTGTTTGTATGACGCCTCGCGCCTACGGCGCTCGCCTGGTTTTAATAAGGTGTGGTGGGGGCTGCGGCTCCCACCACACCTTATTAAAATGGGGAGGAAACTTTTACCAGGGAGGCGGCTGGTTGGATTATTTGGGCAGGAGAGAGAGCAGGGTGCTGGGTAGGACGAGTTCATATTCAGCGCCGAGTTGGTCGATGACTTGTTTGGCGTCTGAGGGGGTCATGTTCCAGGCGATGAGGTAAACGCTGAGAAAGAGTGGGCGCTGACGGAATATACGGGAGGCGAATTTGATCATTTTAACGGTGCGGTCAACGCTGAAGGTGAAGCCAAGGTGATGGTAGATGGGGAAGTCTCCTTGATAGCGCCAATGGCCGGGACGCCCGGTATAGCCTGAACCGCTGAGGATGCCTGTAACTCCATAGTCTGCGAGTTGCTGCGCGAAGAGGCGTTGCAGGGCTGCATTTGTGAACTGCATACCTCTAAAGCTGAATCTGGCGATCAATGGCAGTCCGGTGCGAAAGACAGGATCAACATCCAATATATCCAGGGTGGTCATGCCAAAATCTTGCATCAGGCTACCAGTCTGCTGTACAAAGGGTTCAATATGGGATTTAGGCCAGCAGGAAGGATATATATAGCCGAGGCCACTGGGTCCGGCCATGATTTCATCATTTTCAGTGGCGGTACGCAGATAATAGTCGGCCATGGCTGGCGCAGCCTGCAGTAAGACAGGCGGCAGACCCCAGCCAAGCGGTAGCGAGCCGCGAGCAGGATCTTGCCAGAGCTGGCGTAAGCGATGCTGGCAATACTGGATATTATCACCGTCGCTCATAGTTAGTGAGAGGTAGATTTTCTCTTTGTGCGGCTGGATCCGCTCAACTTTTCTGGGAGGCCGGGGAGTGCGCTCGGTCTGCATGGCGCTCCAGACTTCCATATTCAATGCATAGTCTGAGGCGACGACGGTCATGCCAATGTGTGAGGCCATGGAGACCGCGCTCTGCTCATGGACTACCCAGCCCATATGCACCGAGCCCACAGGATAAAAAGATAAGATACGTTTAAACAGGCTACGCTCGGATATTTTTGCATTGGACGCAGGCAAGTATTTACGGGAGTCAAGCCAGTAGATGAAGGCTCGACAAGCCACCAGGAACGAGCGTAGACCACAGAAGGCACCCGGATCCAGGCCAGCAATCACGTGAGTTGAACACAATGGCTGTAGATGCTCCTGGGCCCACTGATAGGCCTGGAGGCGATTACGCCAGCCATAGCGCCTCAAATCGGTTAAGAGTGGCAAGCCCAGCTTTGTCTGCAACATTTCAGCCAGGGCAGGCGAAACACAGAGACCATCCTGCAGTCCGGCCATGGTGGTCGCAACGTTAATCGTATCAGGCAATGCAGGATCATAGACAATCAGACCTTTGAACATAGCTACATGGTTGGCAAGCAGCTCATGCAGCGCGGCCGACCCTTGCATATTGACTTGAGTATGAGGGATAGCAGTAAAAACCTGTTCAAGCCAGAAGAGCTCATCTTCACTGGTAACCAGATAGATCTGGCATTGAGAACGATTGATAATACCTGCCGCCGCCGTAGCAGTATGCAGCTCATCGCGTGAAGCGCCACGCAAATCATAGACCTGCAGATGAGCAGGAGCCGCAAAGGTTGGCAGCAGCCATGGCTGAGAACCGATTAAATTAGCTACGTGATTGGACATACTATACTCCTGTATTCCTTTACTTAACAAGGTATCCTCACCAGCACGTAATTTCCGTTCTATTTCCAGCAAAGCTTGACCTTCCTGAAAAACGAGAGTATGCTACACTATACAAGCAAACTGCTGTATGCTCAAAAGCACTCCCATCCTGGTAGACCCACTGTCCTGTAGAAATTTTCTGAAGCTCATAGTCGAGTTCGTACAGAAAGGACGCCTGGCATGTCGAAAAAAATGGTTGCCCCTGAACTTTTTCGCCCACCCATGGATTTTCCAGATGTTCCCTACGATCACCTGTTACGCGCGGCAGCTGAACGTAATCCAGACCATCTGGCCATTATCTATCATGATCTAAATCTTACCTATCGAGAAGTTGTCTCAATGGTCAATGGTATCGCTAATGGTTTATACGGATTAGGCTTGCGCAAAGGAGACCACCTCTGCCTGTTCACAACCAATCGGCCGGAATATATTGTTACATTTATCGCTGCCGCTTCAATTGGCGTGGTAGTCAGTCCAATGAATCCTTCATATAAGGAACGCGAGATCAGTTATCAGCTGGCCAACTCGGAAGCCAAAGGTATTCTCGTTCAAAAGGAACTGGTGCCGATGTTAAGTCTGGCACTTTCGGAGACGGAATTTCCAGAGTTAAAGCATATTATTGTGACCGGCAAAGAGCAGCCCGCCAATCTGCCAGACGCAATCCTTTTCAGCAAGTTGCTGCGCGAATCCTCACCAAAACCACCACCCCATGTTGATATCAGTGGCGATGATCTACTCGCCTTGCCATATTCCTCCGGAACCACGGGACTGCCCAAAGGCACGATGCTCACCCACCGTAATCTGGTCAGCAATAATCTACAGTTCAACACATGCCTGGGCATTACCATCACCGATGTGGCACTGCTCTTCCTGCCGTTCTACCATATCTATGGCGTCATGCTCACAGGTAGCTTCCTGGCCTGTGGCGGCACCCAGGTTATGATGGAACGCTTTGATCTGATGAAGTCTCTAGAACTCTGTGAGAAGCACAAAGTCACCTATTATTTTGCGGTTCCACCCATTATCATAGGCCTTGCCAATGCACCCATTGATCTTGGCAGAATGGCATCGGTCAAATACATCTTCTCAGGCGCGGCTCCCATGCCTGTTGATCCAGCACGACGATTACAGGAAAAGATTCCTGGCAATATCGTCCAAGGCTATGGATTGACCGAAGCATCACCACTAACCCACTCGCAGCCACGCGATCCCGAGTTAATACGGCTCGGTAGTATCGGCTACCCGATCCATAATACTGAATGCAGAATTGTGGATATTGATACAGGCACCCAGGATTTACCACAAGGGGAACAGGGCGAGCTCCTGGTACGTGGTCCTCAGGTGATGCAGGGCTACTGGCATGCTCCAGAAGAAACAAAACATGCCCTGCAGGATGGCTGGTTGCATACCGGGGATGTTGCCTACGTCGATGAAGATGGATACACCTATATTGTGGATCGCAAGAAAGAGATGATCAAATACAACGGTTTCGGCGTAGCTCCTGCCGAGATTGAGGCACTGCTCCTTGAACATCCCGCCATCATTGATACGGCCGTCATTGGTATTCCCGATGATGAGGCCGGCGAACTGATCAAAGGCATTGTGGTCCAGCGGCCAGGTACGACCGTCACCGAAGAGGAGATTCTCACCTTTGCTAACGGAAAACTGGCTGGCTATAAACGTCTGCACTTTATCGAGTTCATCAATGCCATCCCCAAGACCGCATCGGGCAAGATCCTGCGGCGCGAACTGGCGGAACGCGAGAGAGCGCGCAGACAAGCGTAGCTCATTTCGCATGAAAAAAGAGGGCGTCTCTATGAGATGCCCTCTTTTGATGACGGTCTTGAGGTTAGAGTCCACCCACAAAAAGGCCACGAGACATAATTTCGCCGGCCAGTGAACAGACCACAACCAGATAGAGCATACCAGTAGCAGACTGGAATGAGCGGTCACGAATCAACTTCCAGGATAATCCACCCAGGACCAGCGGCATTACATAGCCAACCAGCACACGAATCCAGCCAATGGCTTCTGTTCCCAGTGGCGTAGCCTGTGGTGCGTTTGCCGGCTTGATCTGATTAGCAGGAACAGGGGTAGCCTGGGCAGTCACAGGAGGCTTGGCAGAATGAGCCCTGGTTGCGTCGCTGGCATTACCACCGGCCAGAATGAAAAGCAGTACCTGAGCCGCAACCGCAACCAGGACCAGGGTCGTTGAGAACTGCAAAGGACGCTCAGAAAGCGCTGGCGTAACCAGATACCAGTGTCCGAGCCACATGGCCGTCAGGACACCTCCAAGAGCAAACGCTGCGGCAAAGAAGCCAGCTACAGTAATGATGCCGCCGAGTTCGCTACCAGCCATTGGGCGATAGATCATCGCCATCACAAAGAGCGTCACCATGCCTGCCGCAACAGTAGCCACGCCACTGAGCAAGCGCAAAATACGGACTGGAGAACTCTTACGCGCAAGCGGCTGTTCAGTTGTCGCGTCACCATCTTTCAGCGTAGCATCCTGCACGCCCGCCGACTTGTCCAGTAACAAAAAGAAACTATAAGGAATGAGCAAGAGGAAAAAAAGCAATAATGGCAGTGACTGATAGCCAGTCCAGGCCTTATCCAGTTGGGAGTATGTATTAAGCAATTCTGGTGTCGCAAAACCCTGCTGGAACCAATACGTCAGGCCAGCCAGGACCAGATAAATCAGGGCGTACGAGACCAGAAAACCACGCTTAACCTCGTTACGCCAATCAAGAAAAACCAGCACGCTTACTGCGCCGATTGAGACCTCAGCCATCACTATAAAGAGAACTAACGGTAACGTCTGTAGCATGATATCCTTTTATCCTTTGAGTGCGTCAATCAGTGTCTGAAATATGAAATCTCTATGACCATTCAGATTATAGCGCTGTCTCTGTCTATCGACAACTTTTTTGTGCCTCTAACGCCAGGTTGGAGGTGTGGATTGTGTTTGGGTGTGCGACCGCGCATCCAAACACAATCCATATCAAATATGAAAAAACCTGGATACACAACCAGGGCTTTTTAATTTTCAGCCGCGAGTAACTGTCAGGCAAATCATATACAGAGTATTTCTGGTGTGGTGTGTGTTCTGTGGGTGGCTGCGGCCGCCCACAGAACACACACCACACCAGACTCCGGCGCCGTAGGCGCCAGGAAGAAGAAAATTAAAAAGCCCTGATACACAACTCGCTTATATTGACAGATGTAAGGCATTCATCTACACTTAATGGGCACACGCTTGTGTCAACCTGCCAAAGTTACTGGATAAGATCATTGAGAGAAAAAGTATGCCGTCTTGCCTGAATCCTCGTTGTCAGACTGTCTATACGCCTGGAACGACACAGTGTACGAATCCTTTTTGTAAATGCCTGTTGCCAGAAGCGCTGGTGGCTGGCCGCTATCGTATTGAAACGCTCATCGGAATCGGCGGCATGGGGTCGGTATATCGGGCAAGCGATACGTTTGAAGGTCAACAGGTCGCGCTCAAGGTACTGACACTATCCGCGAATACATTAGATGTTGATGTCTCGATTGAGCGCTTTCGCCGCGAGGCTCGCTATGCACATCAGTTGCAGCATCCAAATATTGTGCCGATAATGAATTTTGGGCAGGATGGTCAACTGCTCTATGTGACCATGCCACTGATTACTGGTGGTACGTTGAAAACGTTATTGAAGCCGGAGCAGCCACTCCCTACCGATTTGGCCTTGCGCTATATAAGCGAATTAGCCACCGCCATTGATGTGATCCATCAACATCCACAGCAGATCGTGCATCGCGATATTAAACCCTCTAACTTGTTAATCCATCAGGATGATCAGCGTCTGATGGTGGCAGACTTTGGTATTGCGCGGGCCATGCAGCAGGAAAAACCATTGACACAACGTGGTTGGTCGCTGGGTACCGAACACTATATCGCTCCTGAACAAGAGCAGGGCAAGGCGGAGCCAGCCAGCGACATTTATGCGATGGGAGTGGTGGCCTATCAGATGTTTACCGGCCTGCTGCCATTTCAGGCTGTGGTCAAATATCGTACCAATGGGATTCCCAGACCAGATGAAATCAATCCAGGCCTACCAGAAGCGGCCAGTGAAGTGATCCTCAAAGCGATCGACAATGATCCGACACAGCGCTATCAGAGCGGTCAAGATTTTCTCGCTGCACTGAACGCAGCCCTACCACAGCAAGGCATCTGGTTAGAGGAAACCATCACGATGGGTAGCCCTCCTATCGCTCCAGATATGGCAGCAACCATGATGGATACGGTTAACGATAACGTCGTAGTGCGTATGATCATTCCGGAAAATCCTTGCGCTAAATGTGGGCGGGAGAATCGGCATGTCTCGCGCTTCTGTCGTCACTGCGGCCATAGCCTGAGCGATACTTCCCCCATGGTGCATGACGTTTATCAAGTAGGATATACCAGCGATATAGGGGGCAGTTCTTCCGCCAATGAAGATATGCTGCTCATCGTGCAGGGATTATGTATTAATCTCGCACCGCCCCCACGACCATTTGGACTGTTTGCGGTCGCCGATGGCTTGCGTAGTACCACAAACAAATTAAACAAGGGTCGGGAAGCCAGTCGGTTAGCGGTAGATACGCTGGCAGATATCTTGTTGCCCCTCTTAACCACTCCCTTAACGAGTTCGACCCAGCATAACTATGGCACACCTGCAGGCAACCGTCAGACCAGTCGCTCCCTCCAGCGGCCGGTACAACCTGATGAGGTTATTATGGAACAATGGGTGCGCGACGCGGTGAGACAGGCCAATCAGGTGATTTATCACTGCAATGCCGACTATGACGCCACCATGGCCAGCACCATCACCATGGCGCTGATGTATAAGCGCCGGGTCTATATCGCCAGTGTGGGCGATAGCCGTGCTTATTATTATAATCGTCAGAAAGGCTTAAAGCGCATTACCCGAGACCATTCAATGGCCGCCAACCTGGTGGAGGCCAATCTCTTGCATCCCGATGATGTGGCGAAAAGTCCGAAGCGGAACCAACTTTATCGCTATCTGGGCCAGAACTACACTATTCCCATCGATATATTTCAATTGAGTGTCGAGCCAGATGATGTCATTCTGCTCTGTAGCGATGGCATCTGGCATATGTTATCTGATCAGCGTATCGGACAATTTCTGGCTCAGGAAGATGATCCACAAAGGCTAGCCATGATGATGGTAGATAGCGCCAACTCTGGTGGGGATGGCGGAAACGCCAGTGCCATTGTGATACGCGTACAGTAATGAGAATCTGGGCGGGAATCAAAACGACAACGTGATTGGGAATACTTCTTGCGTGAACAGTTGGCAGGGTCAAAACCTGCATTTACGCTGGCGGTTCCTTTAGCTGATAACCGGCGCCACGGATCGTAACGATGACATCTGGCTCATTCTGTTCGCACAACTTGCGACGTAAATAGCGAATATAGACGTCAATCACATTTGAAAGGTGCTCGGTATCGCTATCCCATACATGCTCAGCAATCATGGTTCGGCTCAATACCTGATGTGGATGGCGCATAAAGAATTCGAGGAGAGAATATTCTTTACTACCCAGAGCAATTAAGCGCTCCCCACGATACACATCATGGGTCCGGGTATCCAGTTTAATATCCAGAAATTGTAAGACAGGTGCTCTGGTGGGTCCTTTACGGCGCAGCAGCGCGCGCACACGCGCTTCCAGTTCGCTAAAGGCAAAGGGCTTGACCAGATAGTCATCGGCTCCCAGGTCCAGGCCTTTGACACGATGATCCACTTCACCAAGTGCGGTCAGGAGTAGGATCGGCATGGCACGCCCTTTTTCGCGCAAGCGTTTACAGACCTCAAAGCCATTCAGGCCAGGCAATAAAATATCCAACACCAGCAGATCATAGGCGGTTGCCAGAGCAGCCAGATAGGCATCTTCACCATTAGCAATCAAATCAACAGCATAATGATTGCCTTCCAGTCCCTTCTTTAAACTTGGCCCCAGGCGTGGATCATCCTCAACAACCAGAATACGCATACGCCCCTCCTGTGGTGCTTATCCATAAAAAATGCAGTGCATTGATCGTTGTCCTACGACTCCAGTAGAAAACAAACAATCAATGCAACGTGATGTAGTGTATCGGCTCTACATTAGAATAGGATGAAATTAGCCCTGTTGATTATGTTGAGTGCGAATAAAGAGCCAGCAACGGAGTATTTCTGCGACACTCCAGGCCTGAGCAAAACAACCGCCATTCATAAATGGGGGTTCCGGCTCAGACAACTCGCTAATCGTGCCCAGACAGGTTCCCCATAACTGTTGCACAAAAGGCTCCAACAAAGGCAGCAAGGCCGCAGGATCATTATAGAGTTGGAGATGTACATCAACATATGGTCCGATCAACCAGGGCCAGACTGCCCCTTGATGATAGGCTGCGTCCCGCTGCTCGCGATTACCGATGAAATGATCATGATAGTTCGCATCTGTTGGACTAAGCGAGCGCAGGCCAACTGGTGTGAAAAGATGTTCTGTGACACGCTGAAACAGGCTCTCTACTTGCTGCTCAGACAACAAATCACGGGTCAGCGATGCAGCAAACAATTGGTTGGGACGTAATGCGGTATCATTTTGTCCCGCTACACCTGCTACATCCACCACATCATAGAGATAACCACCATCGGCATACCAGAAACGGCTACTAAAATGTTGACGTACCAGGGCACGCAACTGGCCATACTGGGCTGCGTCAGTTGACAGGCGTACCGCCCAACCCTCCATCGCCGTCAAGGCATAATACCACAACGCATTAATCTCTACCGGCTTCCCAGAGCGCGGCGTTACCACCCAGTCCCCTACCTTGGCATCCATCCAGGTCAATTGTGCTCCAGGCACACCCGCCTTCAATAAACCATCGGCGGGATCCATCTGAATACCATATTCGGTCCCATTCACATGCCATTGAATAATTTCACATAAGGTCGAGAATAATTCTTTCAATAATGACCAATCACCTGTCGTTGTGAGATAGTAGTCCAGAGCCCGGAACATCCACAGAGTAGCATCGGCAGTATTATAGATGGGATCAAAGCCGTCATCGGGGAAACGATTGGGAATCAAGCCGTTATGAACAAAAGAGGCAAAGGCTTTAAGCAAGCCGCGAGCCTCACTATAGCGGCCCGTACATAAAAGCAGGCCGGGCAAGGAGATCATGCTATCGCGTCCCCAATCAGTAAACCAGGGGTAACCAGCGATAATCGTCTTACGATCGGGCGCCAGGCGCAGCATCTGCTGATCATCGGCGGGCCGCGTATAATCGGGGCGCGCCACGATAAATTGATCAGCCGCCAGCACCAGGCGCGCAAACATAGGATCCTGCTCGAACAGGGCAACACTGGAACGATCAGCAACATTCAATAATTGTTGTATGCGCCGCCGATGACGCAAAAGCGCCTGGGTCGCCAGTTCCTCATGGCGCGCTCCCCCATAACCAAGAGAGGTACAGGTCGTCTCATTCTCAGCGGTCAAGACCAGGGTTGCCGGCATCCCTGGTACCAGGTGCAGCCGAAACACGCCTGGCTGATAAACATCCTCCTGATCAGGCAAGCCCCGTTCATGATCGCGGCGATGCCAGATATGCCAGTACCAGAAGCCATCGGAGGTAAAGGTCGCCCCTGGGGCAGCAATAATATGATAGGCAGGAGCCCCATCATACGCCTGAATACGGCAGCGATTCGTGGAATTCTCCACTTGAAACTGCCAGTTCACAGATCCGACAGTTGTGGCGTGGTAGTCTCGCGAGAGGCAAAAAGGAGCAATATCCAGGATTAATGAAGCAGGCTCAAACGGCTCCGCCCCATTACCGGTCTGCTCACTATGCTCATCAAAGGCTCCATGCAATATATACTGAACATACGTCGTATTTTGTCCATACTCCATCCAGATACGCTTCTCCAGGGTGAGCGTTTCCGATAGGGTATAAAAGAAGCAAGGAATATCACCATCCAGCGAGATAGATTGTAAATAGGAATATCCTTGTGGTGCGATGGTACCTGTAGAATATTCATTCACTCCAAGAGCCAGCTTTTCCCCGTCCGGAAGAGTTACAACCTCATCAACTTTCGCCACCAGCACGGTTCGCTGCACAGGTGGATGCAAGGCAGCAACCAGCAGACCATGATAACAACGCGTCGTCGCACCGAAAAGAGAACCTGAGGCATAACCGCCCAATCCATTGGTGACAAGCCACTCACGATCAAGTCCAGATCGGTCATCCTGGTCCAGGTTCTTGTTTACCCTCACATACCAGGGATTCGCCTGTACACGATAAGGTGTAGATGCATCTTGCTTCAGGGCCATAATCTCTATCCTTTTATCCTCAGCTTACACAATAGAAAGGTACTATTCATACACGATAGGCAAATGAAGAAACGTTCCACAAACATTGACTGCAACATAGATATGCTGTTAAAGCAAACAGGCGTACTTCGTCAGTGGTAGCAAGCCATACATTGAAAGTTTCAGGTGCAGGCATCCCTTCCTCATGAGAGAAGAGGTGCCTGCATTTATGCCCTATCTTATTCTACACGGAGAACTGTACTCATTCTTTGTAATGCGATTCGTAAGCGTTCTTCAGATTCAGTCATGGAGATGCGAACATACCCTTCGCCATGGGCACCAAAGTTGGTACCAGGCGTGAGAAAGACACCAGCTTGATCAAAGAGCCAATCAGTAAAGTCTTTTGAGGTGTAGCCAGCAGGAACATGGGCCCAGACGTAGAGACCGGCGCGCGTCTTTTCCGCCTGCATGCCAAGGGAGTTACAGCCATCAACCAGGATGTCACGCCTGCGCTGATAAATGGCATTACGTTCCGCAAGCCAGGACGGTGGAAGGTGTAGGGCTTCAATAGCCGCATATTGGACTGGCCGAAAAATACCGCTATCAATATTGCTCTTCAAACGTCCCACGGCATCCACCAGTTCGGGATTACCGACCAGCATGCCAATCCGAAATCCAGCCATATTATAGGTCTTGCTGAGAGAATGTAGTTCAACCGCCACGTCACGGGCACCTGGTATCTGCAAGATACTCATAGGACGGAAATCATCAAAATACACTTCGGCATAAGCCATATCATGGATAATCACAATATCGTGGCGGCGCGCAAAAGCAACGGCCCGCTCGAAAAAGTCACCATCGGCACAGGCAGCGGTAGGATTGTTAGGGTAATTCAGCCAGAGCAATCGAGTCTGGGCGATAACCTCGGATGGGATACTATCCAGATCGGGCAGATAGTGATTTTCTGCGGTCAATGGCAACAGGTAGGGTTCAGCGCCGGGCGTTGTCGTCCCTGAAACATAGACGGGATAATATGGATCTGGCACCAGAGCAATATCACCAGCATTCAGGACCGAGGTAGCGGCATAAGCCAGACCTTCTTTAGATCCCAGCAGAGGCAAGATATCCTGTTCTGGCGTCAACTGCACACCAAAGCGTTGCGCAAACCAGTCAGCGATCGCTTCGTGAAGCGCACGCATACCACGATACTCGGGATAACGATGATTTTGCATATCCTGCATTGCAGTGCAGAGCCGCTCAACTACCGCCGCTGGGGCCGGGAGGTCGGGATCTCCCATTGAAAGGGAGATCACATCTACTCCGGCCGCCTGACGATCCAATATTTTCTGTTTGGCATTGGCAAAATGATATGGGGGTAAGCTAGTAATCAGTTTCGACAAACGCACGGGCAACATTCCTCCTCCAGGTAGCAAACAAACAGAGATGCACCATACAGTGCCCTCTCTTTTATGTTATACCATGGGTTCGGCTTCATACCAATTTTTACCCATCTTCATTTCAACCTTGATCGGCACATCCAGTGTCTCGACGCCCTCCATCATCGAGCGGATCAGCCTTTTAGCACGATCAAGCTCTTCGACAGGTACTTCAAACACCAACTCATCATGTACCTGCAGGATCATACGCGTCTTCATGTGCTTCTCTTTCAGCGCGTGGTGCAGACGAATCATCGCGATTTTGATCAGGTCCGCATTGGTACCCTGGATCGGCATATTGGTTGCCTCACGCTCCAGCGCCTGGCGCTCGGTATGGGAGAGAGCATGCATATCAGGGAAGAAACGCTTGCGCCCATAAAGCGTATTGACGTAGCCCTGGGTTCGCGCCTGCTGCAAGGTACTATCCACATAGGTTTTGACATTCGGAAAAATCTCGTGATAGTGCTTGATAAATTCAGCCGACTCGGCATTGGTCATACCAGTCACCATGGCCAATCCATACGCGGACTGTCCATAAAGCACAGCATAGACGACCGTCTTAGCCAATCGGCGCTGATCTTTTGTCACCTGCTCAACGGGAACAGCGAAGAGTGTGGAGGCCGTAATTGTATGGATATCCTCATCATTGGTAAATGCTTCCACCAGGCGAGGCTCATGCGTTATGTGGGCCAGGATGCGTAGTTCAAATTGCGAGTAGTCAGCGGTAAGCAACACATAGCTGGGATCCGCGATAAAGGCCCGGCGAATCTGGCGTCCTAATTCGGTGCGCACCGGAATATTTTGCAGATTTGGGTTACTAGAAGACAGACGGCCACTAGAGGCAATAGTTTGATTAAAGGAAGTATGCACGCGACCAGTGGTTGGCTCCATCAGCGTTAACAAGCCATCCACGTAGGTGGATTTCAACTTGCTAAGCTGACGATAATCCAGCAGATAATCGACGACTTCATGTTTACCACGCAGGCCCTCAATCACATCGGCGTTGACCGAATAGCCGGTCTTGGTCTTCTTACCGGTGGGCAACTGGAGCTCAACAAACAGCACATCCGCCAGTTGCTTGGTCGAATTGATATTAAAACGGTGCCCAACCGCCTCATAGATCGCATCTTCCTGCGCCTCCAACTGTTCCTCTAAAGACTGACCAAACTGGCGCAAAAACTTTTCATCCAGGGCGACACCATACAGTTCCATCTGCATCAGAACATTGATCAGCGGTAACTCAATGCGCTGATACATATCCATCAGACCATGCTGCTGTAACTCATCCTGGATCGGCTCGACCAGGCGCAGGGTCATATCAGCATCCGCGCCAGCATAATCGGCAGCCTTACGGATGGGAACCTGGGTCATACTGATCATCTTGCTACCTGAACCGATCAATTCAGAGATCGGTGTCATCATAATACCCAGGCGCTGAAACGCCTGATCCTTCAGTCCAACACCACGCCGACCAGGCTCAGCCAGGTAGGCACCCAGCATCGTATCAAACGCCAGTCCTTTCACATCAATACCATAGCGTAACATCATGGCCAGATCATACTTGGCATTATGCATATATTTCAGGACATGTTCATCTTCCAGGACAGGCTTCAACTTCTCCAGTACATATGCGCAGGGTAACTGCGTATCGGGCTCCTGTCCATCTGGCAGTTGCTTATGGCCAACCGGTATATAATACGCTTCGCCGGGTGCCATAGAAAGCGAGATGCCGACCAGTTCCGCGTGTCGTGGCTCATCTGAAGAGGTCTCGGTATCGATGGCAAAACGTCCCGCATCCGTCAGGCTCTTAATCAGGATGCGCAGGGCCTCTTCACTATTCACAACCATGGTATTGGTCTGCCTGATCTGCTCAAGATCCGCGGGTAGAGGGCTATCAGTACTCACCATACCGGGTAGGCGCAACTTATGCACCACCTCTTCATGGGGTACCTCTACCTCAAACAAACTAAGCTGGGCGGGACTCGGCTCTGGCATAGCCACCGCTACCTGACCGTTCAATGGCTGTTCAACTTCCGCATGTCCCAATGATAACGGCTCCAGCACATCTTGCGGCACGACCGTTTCCTCACCTGGAGGCAAAGGCGGCAACACAATGGGTACCACACCCATGGGAGGTGCAAAGCGTGGATTCTCACCCAGATCCACACTATCAACGCTGGTAGCATACTCAGCGGGGGCGGCAGGTGTAGAGGAAGAGGGCGTACTATGAGCGTCTGAAACAGGAATATGGAGCTCACGGAAGAGGGCCAGGGCCCGCTCAATCAAGGAGCGGAATTCCAACTGCCGAAAGAGCGTCATCACCTTATCGCCATCCACCTGCGTCATCCTGCAGGCCTCCAGATCCAGCTGGACCGGAGCATCCAGCACAATGGTGGCCAGATATTTACTCTGCCGCGCCTGCTCGGATGCCGCACCGATCAACTTTTGTTCTTTTGGCTTCAAGCTATCCAGATGGGCCAGAATTCCTTCCAGGTCCCCATATTCATTTAGCAGGCGGCTGGCCGTCTTCTCACCAACACCAGGCACACCAGGAATATTATCGGACTTATCGCCGACCAGACCTTTGAAATCCGGCAGGATCTTGGGCTCAAAGCCATAGCGCTGCCTGACTTCATTTTCATCATAGTCAGTGACCTCTGTAATACCACGCTTGGCAACCTTCACCAGCACCTGATCATTGACCAGTTGCAGCGTATCCATATCACCCGTATAAATAACCGTATCTACTCCCAGCTTGTGTGCCTGTACTGAAAGCGTGCCCAGCACATCATCGGCCTCAAAGCCATCCTTCTCATAGATCTGGATGCCAAATGATTCCACGACCTCTCGAATGCGTGCAAATTGCGGCTTCATATTGTCAGGCAACGCTGGACGATGCGCTTTATACAGGCTGTATTCCTGATGTCGGAAGGTCGGTGAGGGGCGGTCAAAGGTTACCGCGATATAATCAGGCTTCTCTTCAAGCAGCGCTTTCATGAGCATTGAAGTAAAGCCAAAAGTAGCATTTACCGGCTCACCAGCACTGGTAGAAAGATCCTCTGGCACAGCGTGGAATGCGCGATGGATAATAGCATGCCCATCTATCAAAATCAGTTTTTTGCGTTTCATCTCTGCCGTCATTTCTATTTTAAAACCATCTTTTCTTTATCTATTCCAAGCCTTATGCCTGAACCCGGTAATAGCAGGCACCCTTTCTTGCAGGTGACATTTGCTCTTGCTGTATTTTAATATGTTTAGGTCGAGATGTATAGTATAGTTAACTGGCAGGCAGTGTTATTGCCTCCTCATAGCGTATCAAGAGGCTGCACGCTAAAACATTTCAACGCAAGCATTGCGAGAACAAATTCTCTTCCGGGCATCAGCGCTCCCTGTTAGTATGACTAGACCTCAGTATGTGCTGGGGTCTGTCTTTCCAATCACAAAAAAATATTAAAGGGGATGCTATGCCACAGAGTAATGCTGTATTAGATAAACATCAATCCGAGGCCAAAAGGCCAAAGATGGCGGAGGAAAAGGATGAGCTGCTGACGGTGCGCGAAGTAGCACGCCGTTTGCGCGTCGATGATACGACGGTGCGACGTTGGATCAAAAGTGGAGCACTGGAAGCAATTGCCCTTCCTCACCGTGCGAAGCGGCAAGCCTATCGTATCAAACGCTCAACGCTAGAATCACTCCTTGGTGGTGCTCTTCCCGAAGCTTGATATATCATTTATCATCTCGTCTTCTTTTTAAAAGATACTTACAACCTATATCAACCAGTTTGAACCCGTAGCTGCTCATTATAAATTAAGCAGTAAACAGGCCTTCAGCTACGGGTTTTTATTGCTTGCATTTCTTTTATAAAGAGGGACAATATATTAAATTATAACAGATGCACAGATATCAATAGGGGAAACACATACACTGAAAGGGAGAGGGATAGCGAGAGATATCCTCTCGTACCGTGCAGCGTGGACGGTCCGGCCTTTTATGACGCCTGTCATGTAATGGAGGAAGGACAAAGAAGATGTCCTCTGCATATTCGCCTCTCAGCAGCGCCATGTGGCGTACGTTAACACAACGCACACGATATCCAATAGATAAAGACTAAAAAAATACATGGAGAGGCCCAGTATGAAAATAGCTATCACCGGTGGAGCTGGTTTCGTCGGAAGCCATCTAACGAAAGCATATCAGGATGCAGGGCACGACGTTATTGTGCTCGATAGCCTGGTCGCAGGATCAGCCGAGACGATAGATCCGCGTGCACGTTTCTATCATGTAGATATACGCGATGGAAAATTGCGGCAGATACTTCAGGCTGAACGTCCAGATATCGTTAGCCACCATGCAACTCAACAGCACGAAATGGGAACGGGAGCACACACCCTGACGGACGCTGATGTCCACGTGAGAGGATTAATCAATGTCTTGGATAGCTGTGTTAGTGCCTCAGTAAAACATTTTGTCTTTGCGTCAGGTGGCAATAATCTGTACGGGCGTGTTACAGCCGAACAGTTACCATTACCTGAAGAGACCTGCTTACAACCCCGTAGCGCGCAGGATATCAGCAAACTGGCGGGCGAATGGTATACACGTTACTATACGCAACAATATGGGCTCAAACATACGATTCTACGCTATGCAGATATCTATGGTGAGACCAATGCCAATCCGCTTCACCATCCTTTGAGCTACTTTATGCATATGCTCAATGAGCAAAAGCGCCCGATCATTCGTGGCAGTGGCAATGAGGTGCGCGACCACATCTTTATCGACGATGTGATCCGGGCCAATATGCAATTGCTAAAAAAACTGGTTCACGCCGAAAATCGCACCTTCCATATCAGTACCGGGCAGGGCCATTCCTTGAATCAACTGTACCATATGCTGGCGATTATGCAGGCGAGCAAACATGAACCCATCTACCTATCAAGTTCACAGTTAGAGACACCCGCGATTATTCTGGATAATACGCGTGCGCTGCATGCATTGGGCTGGCAACCATGCACTCCCCTCTCGGAGGGTATACGCCAGTCGGTACAGCGCCTGCTGCCAGAGCAACATCCAGCTACATTGAGGGAATATCGCGCTCCACAGATTGTCATCGCCGCCGAGGCTACCTTGTCAAGAGCATAGAGAACAAGCAAAAAGGACTGGTCGGGTATACCCCAAACCAGTCCTTTTCCTTTTGAGCGCGTCTACTGCTGTAGACCACTCACGACACGTGCATATTTTTCCGCCAGAGCCTGAGCTTGTTCGTTAGAAACAGACTCGGCAAAGACATGGAAGAAGGGACCATCCGCATCAGGGAGGATCAACACCCACTCTTTACCCAGATCGATCTTGATACCATCAATTGGCTTGGATCGACGCTCACGATACTGCTCGCTCAAGATACGCATGACCTTGCCCTTGTTTTCCCAGGGACAATTCACACGCGTGCTACTCATATAGTATGCTGGTAGATCATCTACGACCTCAGAGAGACGCATCTCAAAGGTGGAGAGTAATTCCAGCAGCTTGGCGACTGCCAGCATGCCATCAAAGGCTGGATGCAGTTCAGGGAAGGCAAATTGTCCACTCCCATCACCGACCAGTACCACACCTTCGCGACCTGCGGCCGTCATCAAGGCATGAGGCAGAACTTTGGTCTGTTGAATATTGCCATCGTAGCGCTGCGCAATATGTTGCAAGGCACTGGGAGCCGTTACCGGGGCGGCCACGGTTCCATTGCGATGTCGGCGTAAGGAAAGACTGGTCATAACGGCCAGAATCTTCATGCCATCAAGAATACGACCACGATCATCCACAACCGAGATGCGCTCGCCACTTGGATCAATACGAATACCCATATCGGTATTCAACGCCGAACTAATGGTGGCCAGGCGCTGCATATCCTTGGCCAACTCATCCGGTGTGCGCGCAGCATTAGACTCTTCTGATGAACCTGAGTTCAAGACAATGACTTCACAACCCAGATCGCTCAAAATCTTCGAGAACATAGCAGTGGTGCTGCCATGAGCATAGTCCACAACCAGTTGGAATTTACGCCGGCGTACAGCCTCGAAATCGACCACACGGTTAAAACCTTCAAGATAATGACTCTCAATGGAGGCCGTGCTTAAGACATCAATCGCTCCGATCTCATCGATATAAACACGACGAAAATCTTCGCGGAAGTATAAATTCTCAATCTTACGTTCGGTTGTTTTATTGATATCCAAACCATTTTGATCGAAAATCTTAATTTCCACTACGCGCTGATCTACAGGAGACATACTGACATGGACGCCTCCAGCTGCTTCAGTTGTACGAATAAAGTAGCGCGCCACCGGCAGCGGAACCTGATTAATATCGTGAACATTAATACCCGCTGACGGCATGCCAGCGTTAATGCCACGTTTGATCATACGAGAAGTACGATGTGTATCACGATTCAGGCAGACAATCGAGCCTTTGGGTAAGATTCCACCATAGGCGGCACCCAGTTTGGTCGCGAACTCTGGCGTCAGATCCACATTCACCAGGCCAGTAACACCATAGCGACTAAAGAGTCCACGGCGTCCCTGTGAGCCCCAGATAATGCTGGTATTGACGACAGCGCCAGCCTCAATCTCTTTGTCAGGCCAGATCTTCACGTTCGGCTGAATAATCGCGCCATCCTGAATAATGGAATTATCGCCGATCACCGAACCCTCAAACATCACCGATTTACTCTTGATATTTGAAGATGAACCAACGATCGCCCCACGCAGTTCAGCACGATCTCCGATATACGAATTATTCCAGACGATACTACGATCAACCTGTGCTCGTTCATCGATAATCGAATAACTACCAATCATGCTAGGACCATGAATAATCGCACCGGCACGCACCTTAGAATCCCGTCCTAAATAAACCGGACCGTACAGTTGCGCATCCTCATGGATTTCGGCACCCTCTTCACACCAGATATTATTGCCGATATGACGAGCAGGGATTTCCAGATTCACATTATGTTGGAGCATATCAGCATTTGCGCGCATATACTCGCTTAAGCTACCAACATCGCACCAGTAACCTTCAGGGGCCACATAGCCATAGATTGGGTCCCCTTGCTTCAACATCATTGGAAAAAGTTCCTGGCTAAAGTCAAACTGTTTATCCCGTTCAAAGTAGCTAAATACCTTGGGGTCAAGAACATATATACCCGTATTAATAGTATCGCTAAATACTTCTCCCCAGCTTGGTTTCTCCAGGAACTGAGTGATATGGCCATCTTCATTCGTGATGATGACACCATATTCAAGAGGATTATGGACGTGCGCAAGAAGAAGTGTAGCGAGAGATTTTTTTTCGTTGTGATACTTAATGAGTTCAGTCAGATCATAATCGGTGAGGGCATCCCCACTAATTACCAGAAATGGCTCCGTCAATTGGTCTTCTGCATTTTTTACACTACCCGCAGTACCCAGAGGGACATCTTCGCGCGAATAGGTAATACGCATACCCAATTGTGAGCCATTACCAAAGTAATCTTCGATATTACTTGCCAGATACTGAACCGTGACGACGACCTCGGTGATGCCATGACGCTTCAACAAATTAAGGATATGCTCCATCACGGGCTTACCCACGATAGGAACCATCGGCTTTGGACGTCGAATTGTCAATGGTCGTAGCCTCGATCCTTCCCCGCCGGCCATTACAACCGCTTTCATAGAGGCCTCCCTTGTATCAAGGGTAACTTGCATAGTCACCCAGGCTTTTATAGGAAATACAAGGACGGCGTAGCAATGCCACGCCGTCCCATATGCTCCGCTATTCTCATTGTACAACATCCACGAAGAACGCTGCAAGCTTCAAACACCCTACCACTCGCTAAACCGTCCATGTTCCACAAGCCAGCGTACAAAACGATGATGATTTGTTTCTTCAGTGGCTTTGCGCTCTTCGTACTCTTGCTGAAGTTGAATGAGTCGCTGAGCTTCCTCTACACTAAAACCCTCATCCAGGAGGGCGTCGACGAGCAGGTCCATATATTGCTGCATAAAAAGTCCTCCTTCCTTCGCTTCTACTACTCTTCCAGCCAACACACGCGAAGCACCGGACACTTTTTTTACCGACCAACGGCTCTCAGCAGTACAAGCTTCAGCATCGAAAACTGACTGCCTGGATACACAGACATCCTGGCCGTATCAGTCAAGCGAAAAAGTATGAAGTGCCACTGTCGGTTGGAATACAGAACGCTATCTCTTTCCATTCAGATGAGTTTCGATGATCTCACGAATAAATGATAGATTGGAAACAGACAGAATATTCTGCTTATGCAGTTACTTTGTTACTGCCTTCATACTCATCACGAATATCACCGCCCGCTAGATCCAAAAAAACCAGATTGGTACAGGCACAAATGTTTCGGCACGTGAGAAAATCCCGGGAGGATGCAAATGCCGATCACACTATGTTAGAACCGCTTCACAGTGACACATTGATGGCATGCAGCAGAATAGGCAGAAACAGATCCCATATCATCATCTTTCCACACTACCCTCTTATCTGTTACTTACACTAGTATAGCACATGATCATTTGACAACGCTACATCCACCCCCCAACCAGGGCTTTTTAATTTTCCTCTTCCTGGCGCCTACGGCGCCGGAGTCTCGTGTGGTGTGTGTTCTGTGGGCGGCCGCGGCCGCCCACAGAACACACACCACACGAGAAATACTCTGTATATGATTTGCCTGACAGTTACTCCTAGCTGAAAATGAAAAAGCCCTGACCCCCCAACGTACCAACCAGTAATAGAGCAGCTTAGAGAAGATAGAACCAGGTAAAGTAGCCCACAATCATCTAATGGAAGAGAAGTCTTATAAGCAGGTGCAAAGATATAGACCAAAGTATTTTCACACAATATTCACAAAGCATAGTAGAGCCTGAAGGCACATGACAAGCCATTTGTGCGTATCAATCTCTACCATGCCCTGAATGAATTTTAAGATAAAGCTTGACAACAGTTAAATCTCGATGGTACAATATCGACATCGAAAGGAGGTGGTGTGTAATGAACGATTGTATACGCTGCACAGGCAGCGGTGTTGAATCCCACACCTTCCAGCAGAGAGGAATGGGGCGTTAAAGCCACGTTCTTAGCACTAGGCTTTGGAGCTTGGTGAGGGTTTAAAGCAAACACACACTGCAGGTGGTGAAATTTTCCCCCTGCCCGTGCAGCACCCCCAGAGCATTGGCGAAAAGACTTACTTGCCTTGCTCTGGTTTTTTTGTAGATACTCACAACTCATCCAATGCCAAAACATGCCAGGACGTATTTTTGCTTGCACACCGGCTGTTTTTAAAGATAGTATAAACAGAGATAGCACATATAATTGTGCGTGCAGAACAAAAATTGAAGCGTCAGGCGCATGTTTCCCTTCCGATCTCAGATCTATGCTCGATGGGAAGAAGCTACATTGATAGATAGAAGTGGTAGAGCTTGGACAAAACAGACAATCCACCATCCAGAAACCTGGATGTCGAGCGTATACGACATCTTCTGGATACTAAAATACTTGGAACTGGCAATCATCTTGTATATACACCAGTAGTTGATTCGACAAATGCCCTGGCAATGCAACTGGCTCAGAGCGGGTCAGAGGAAGGGGTAGTGGTACTTACCGATAGTCAGACAGCCGGTAAGGGCAGACAAGGACGACGGTGGGTGGATGTGGCCGGGTGGAATGCGTTGTCATCTACTGTGCTCCGACCATTATTTCCGCCATATCAGCTCGTGATGATCGCTTCACTGGCAGTTGTCGACGCGATTGCTGATACCTGTAATGTTACGGCAACCATCAAGTGGCCAAACGATGTCCTGATCAGGGATCGCAAAGTTGCTGGCATACTTATCGAGACCAGCCACGATCGCACTGGCCGTCTCGTGGCTATCCTGGGCATCGGTGTCAATATTAATGGGAATATCACACGTTTCGATACCACTCAGACAAACCTACAGACCAACCCGGGGCTTGTTACGACAGCCACCACACTCGAGGCAGAGAGCGGTCATGTAGTAAGTCGCGAAACGTTTATCGCCCATTTACTGTCTCATATTGAGAATCGCTATCTAGCGTTACAGCAAGAAGCACAAGAGACCCATCCTAATGGGCCTATCTCTCGCTTCATACGAGAGCAATGGCGTGCTCGACTTTCAACACTTGGTTGTGCTATACACGTACATCAGGGGGCGAAAAGACTCAGCGGTGTAGCTGAGGATGTGAATGATCATGGAGAGCTGTTACTCCGCAGTCATTCTGGTGAATGTATTACGATTACCTGGGGAGATATCGAATAACTTATCAGTTTGATATATCCTGCACAGGCTCACTGGAGAGATGAAACAGATATTCGGAGGTCCCCCTCCATTATACAAACGAGAGGAATTTAAACATGGAGTCACAAGAAATCTTCCTCACCAATGACGGTATCGCACGTGCAGCTAACCAGCTTGAGTTTTTACGTACCGTTAAGCGTGCTGAAATTGCCCAGTATCTTCATGACGCCAAGGAATCAGGCGATGTTATCGATAATGCGGCGTATGAAGAAGCTAAAGGTCAGTATGCTCGTCTCGAAGGTCGCATTTCCGAACTTGAAGAAATGCTGGCTCGTGCACAATTAATCAATGATGTGCATGGAGACGTTGTTTCGCTCGGCTCCTTTGTTAATCTGGAAGTAAGCAATGGCCGCACATACCGCTATCAACTGGTCGGTGCCTTTGAGGCTGATCCTGGCTCCGGACGTATTTCCAACGAGTCGCCAGTCGGAAAAGCCCTGCTTGGACATAAAGCGGGCGACATGGTGATCGTTTCAACCCCCGGCGGTGTCAAAGAATACACGATTATGAGCATCGAGTAAACAAAATTTCCCCCCATCGCAGTGACCAATGCCATAAACTAACCAGATCCCGACGACCTGACCATATTCGCGTAATATGATCAGGTCTTTTTTGCTTGTCCAGCCGCCTGGATTGGTATCCATTAGCTTCCCTACCCAGGAAAACCAAACGATGTTACAATACGTCAGGCATATGCCAGCCACCACCACAAGCTCTTGCATGCATTGTAGATACAAGTTTGGAAGGTTACATTTATTATGACTGAAGAACGAGATATACGTATCCAACACTTACAAGCCTTACGCGATCTGGGTATTGATCCTTATCCCAATTCTGTTGAGCGTACGCACAGTATTGCCGATGTCCTCAAGAATTTTGACGAGTTCGTCGGACCCGAAGGAGCATATACGCTGGTTGGCCGCATCCGCCTGCTACGTGAGATGGGAAAGGCCAGTTTTGCGCAGATCGAGGATGGCACTGGTCGCATACAGATCTATATGCGCGTCAATGATCTTGGTCCAGAGACCTACCAACTCATCAAGCTCCTGGATCTGGGTGACTTTGTACAGGTTCAGGGCTTCTTGTTCCGTACCCGCACAGATGAGCGCACACTGCATGTCAAGTCGATCCGGGTCCTGGCTAAAGGATTACGTCCCTTGCCCGAAAAATTTCATGGCCTGGAAGATCGTGATACACGCCAGCGCAAACGCTATCTAGACCTGATCGCCAATGGGGACGAGATCAAACAGATCTTCGTGATCCGCAGTCGCCTGATTACAGCGATGCGCCAGTTCCTGGATAACGAGCAGTTTATTGAGGTCGAGACCCCAATTCTACAGCCTCTCTACGGAGGCGCCAATGCACGTCCCTTCACCACCCATCATAATACACTGGATCGAGATCTGTTTTTACGCATCGCCATTGAGCTCTATCATAAGCGCCTGCTCGTTGGGGGCTTTGAGCGTGTCTATGAGATTGGACGGAACTTCCGTAACGAGGGCATTGATCGCAGCCATAATCCAGAATTTACCATGATCGAGTTCTATATGGCCTATGCCGACTATAACGACACCATGGTCTTGATCGAAAATATGCTGGCCTTTATCGCCCAACAGGTCAAAGGCAGTACCCGCATCGTGTATCAAGGTACCGAAATCGATCTCGCGCCTCCCTGGAAACGCTACTCACTGCTGGACGCTATCCACGAATTCACCGGCATTGATGTCCAACGCTATCCTGATACTGAAAGTCTAGCTGCCGCGATGCGGGAAAAACACTTCGAAGTCGATCCTAAGCTTGGCCGTGGCCGCCTGATCGATGATCTGAAGAGCGAAATGTTCCGCCTCAATCATCCAGAACTTCGTCAGGCCCTCTTCCTGCTAGACTATCCAGAAGACGTTTCACCCCTGACCAAACGGCATCGCTCCCTACCAGGACTGGTCGAGCGCTTCCAGCCATTTATCGGCGGGCTGGAATGTGGAAACGTCTATACCGAGCTTAACGATCCACTCGATCAACGCGCCCGCTTTGAAGACCAGGCCCGCCAGCGCGCCCATGGAGATGATGAAGCCCAGCTACTGGACGAAGATTTCTTAGAAGCACTAGAAATTGGCATGCCTCCCACCAGTGGCGCTGGACTCGGCATCGACCGCCTGGCAATGCTCATGTCAGACCAGGAGTCCATTCGCGATGTAATTCTCTTTCCCACTATGCGCAAAACCGCCGAAGAACAATCATAATCCCCCGTACGCGACAAGCATTGCCTATGTTCTGATCGAGAAGGCACATTCTCGATCAGAACATAGGACTTCTGACAATCACACGTATAGCATCCCTTCTTAGAGGTATCTCAATAGAAAGGGGGGAATCAAACATGCAGATCATACGGAGATATCTCAGAGAAGCGCTAGACATACTTTACCCAACACAGTGTGTACACTGTCGAAGAGTTGGTAGCATCCTTTGCAAGCAATGCCTGGCAAGCATCTCATGGTTCCAACCACCATGGTGTGTACACTGCGGATTACCACAACTGCCTGGTAAGCCCTGCCAACCCTGCTACTATCATCCTCTACAGCTAAGCGGACTACGAGCTATCAGTAGCTACCACCAGAACCCACTGCGCGCAAGCATTCACGCATTCAAATATGCAGGCAAGACACGCTTAGGTGGTCCGTTGGGAAACTTATTGGCACAGGCCTATCAACACTATCAGCTACATGCAGACCTGATTATTCCTGTCCCACTACATAAGACCAGATTAGAACAACGTGGGTATAATCAGGCCGAATTATTAGCGCAAACGTGCGCCGACACACTACAGATACCACTACAAACCGATCTCTTATATCGGGAAAAAACCACATCAACGCAAGTGAACCTGACGGCACCAAAACGCAGAGAGAATCTACAGGACGCTTTCTATTACATGCCTGGTTCTACAACTAAAACAGTGTTCAAGCGTAAAATCCTTATTATTGATGATGTCAGCACCACAGGAGCAACCCTTGAGGCATGCGCGGCACCACTGTTTGCAGCAGGAGCGCAGTCCGTATGGGGATTAGTCCTGGCTCGACCGACTGTTACAAAAGGCAAGCGCCCAACGTAAGAAGCAGCAGAAGCTCTATTCAGCTATGTTTATACATGTTATAAAGAGATTCCAGACGGGGTGTGCTATAATAAAGCACACAAGAGTCACAAATTCAATGCCAGGTAGTCACCATGCATATGTTACAGCTCTCTCTGGTATTACTTGCATTTACTCATCTTTAGAGAGGAGCCCTCATGTCAAATAATGGAAAATGGCTCAGAACGAGCGTTTTCTGGCTCCTGATCTTGCCAATCGCCGTTCTGATCATCGTTTTTATATTCCGACCACAAACATACGTGAAATCGGTATCAGTATCGACTGCACTCAGCCATCTCAAGGCTGATATCGCAAAAAAACAACTAGATACAGTCACCGTTGGTAACGGAACACTTACGCTGGTCAGAGGGCAAACAGCAAATGCTCAGCAGGAAGCAGCGACCCTCGATAGTACTTTTGACGTTACGCAAGTTCTCAAAGAGAACAACATCGATTACACCAATCCTGAACTTATCAAGCTACAGTTTGAGTCCCCCAGCCCGATATGGGGTTGGCTGGGCACACTGGCAAGCTTTCTCCCATTTATATTACTGGCAGTCATCGTGCTACTGATGTTCCGACAGTCACAAGGCGGTAATAATCAAGCCATGTCCTTTGGCAAGAGCCGCGCCCGTATCTTTATGGGCAATAAGCCGTCGGTGACCTTTACCGATGTGGCTGGCGTAGAAGAGGCCAAGCAAGAACTTCAGGAAATTGTTGAGTTTTTGAAATATCCTGAGAAGTTTGCCGCGCTCGGTGCGCGTATTCCCAAGGGATTACTCCTGGTGGGACCGCCTGGAACCGGTAAGACACTAATCTCACGAGCCGTGGCCGGTGAGGCTGGTGTACCTTTCTTCAGCATCAGTGGTTCTGAATTTGTTGAGATGTTCGTGGGCGTTGGTGCCAGCCGTGTGCGTGATCTGTTTGAACAGGCCAAACGCAATAGTCCTTGTATCGTCTTTGTAGATGAGATTGATGCTGTTGGTCGCCAGCGAGGTGCGGGTCTAGGCGGCTCACACGATGAGCGTGAGCAGACCCTCAATCAGATCCTGGTCGAGATGGATGGCTTTGATACCAATACCAACGTTATTGTCATCGCTGCCACTAACCGACCCGATGTACTGGATCCTGCCTTACTACGGCCCGGTCGTTTCGATCGTCAGGTTGTACTGGATCGACCAGATATTCGTGGCCGTATTGCCATCCTGCAAGTACACGCCAAAGGCAAACCATTGGACACTGATGTCTCATTGGATGTACTGGCCAAACAGACCCCCGGTTTCTCGGGCGCGGATGTCGCGAACCTCTTAAACGAGGCGGCGATCCTGGCTGCCCGGCGCAACAAGCGTAAGATCAGCATGAGCGAGATGGAAGAAGCCATCGACCGCGTCGTGGCTGGACCTGCCCGCAAGAGTCGCATCATCAGTGAGCGCGAAAAATCAATCACCGCGTACCATGAAGTCGGACATGCCCTGGTTGCTCGTATGTTACGCAACACAGATCCAGTCCACAAAGTATCTATTGTCGCGCGAGGACAGGCTGGTGGCTTTACCATGCTCCTGCCGACTGAAGATCGCTATCTCTGGAGTAAGCCACAGTTTGAAGATATGCTGGCTTACGCCCTGGGTGGACATGTCGCCGAACTGATTACCTTTGGCGAGGTAACCACGGGTGCCTCTAATGATATTGAGCGCGTAACCAAAATTGCCCGCTCGATGGTCACAGAGTATGGCATGAGTAATCGCCTTGGCCCAATGGCTCTCGGCCATAAAGAGGAACTGGTCTTCCTGGGTCGAGACTTTGGTGAGCAGCGCAACTATAGCGAGCAGACAGCCCGTGAAATAGACGAAGAGATCCATCGCATCATTCAGGAGGCCTTTGACAAGGCATATAACATTTTGCAACAAAACAAAAGTCGCCTGATCTTGATTAGCGAGCGCTTGATTAAAGAAGAGACCCTCGAAGGTCCAATCTTTGAGTCACTCTTCAATCAGCCCCTGGGTGATGATGCACAGGAAGAAGTACAAACCATCCTGACAGGCTATGTGGGGAATCCTCCCACAGGGAATGGCGAAAAGAAAAGTCTACCACTGCCCCGATCGTCTTACCCTTTACCACAACAACTGCAGCCACCATACAATAACGAGACGAACACACCACATCCTTAGCAATGGTGATCTTGATAGTGTGCGGTCAACATGCCATAGTATGTTGACCGCACACTATCAAGAGACCTCTTGAGAGCCATCTGTTAATTCTGGTACAATTTTCTCATGAGATGCATTGCAACTGGTGCTAGAGAAAGGACGCGATTACATGGTCAATGCAGGCATGGGAGAGCTTGTAGAGATTATTCTACCTGTCCGGGATATGAATACGCAGGTGGCTTTTTATCGGGATATGCTGGGGCTGCATGTCTATGAGCCGGAAGCTGTGCAGGATTTTCGCGATTTCTATGATGTGAAGCTGTATACAGGTACCTGTATGCTAGTTCTCCATACGGTCAGGGGCGAAGAAAGCAACAGCGAGCATGCACCTAAACTGGTTTTCCGCGTGGCGGATCT
The DNA here is from genome assembly GCF_003967575.1 of Dictyobacter alpinus. Lineage (NCBI taxonomy): Bacteria > Bacillati > Chloroflexota > Ktedonobacteria > Ktedonobacterales > Dictyobacteraceae > Dictyobacter > Dictyobacter alpinus. The sequence continues at coordinate 4,144,421 of NZ_BIFT01000001.1, read as the reverse complement.
ACGCCAGAGTCGGGAACTACTCCAAGAGCAACAGATAGAGATGGGAGAGATACGCTCACCTGAGAACGGGCTCCTGATCTGTGATGGCAAAGATCCTGAGGGTAATATTTTTTCGCTGGAAAGTAGCGATGAGCAGGCACAGCAACCAATAAAAGTAACCTCACAACCGGGACGAGCAACGACCTATGTCTCGATCAACTCGCGCCGGGGCCGCAGCATTACCTTGTTACGTGACAATAAATTTGTCATTGCGCTGGAGGTTGCAGGTATTATATTGCTCAACATTGCCCGCACACCATTAAACCTGGTAAGTCTACTGACAGTTTTCCTGGTGATTATGGCCTTACTCTGGCTACGTGGTAGTAGCTGGAGCCAGATGGGTTTGCGTACACCTCTCCATTGGAGATCAACGCTGCTAACCGGCCTGATCGGAGGGCTAGTCTTATTTCTCATGAGTACACTGGTCTTTTCCCCTATCATCGAAACATTCGTCCATAGCGCACCAAATACCCAGCTTCTAGACACAGTCAGAGGCAATCCCATAGAATTGGCCACCACTTTAATCAGCATCTGGACATCCGTGGCCTTTGGAGAAGAGCTGATTTATCGCGGCTACCTGTTTAATCGTATCGCCGATGTCTTTAATGACAGCGGACTTGGCTGGACGATCGCTGTCTTTGGACAGGCAATAATTTTTGGCCTGGCCCACATCTACCAGGGCTTAGCCGGTATATTATTAACCACCGCCTACGGCGTGATGGCTGGACTCCTCTATCTCATTTCCAGACGCAACCTCTGGCCCTGCGTCATCGCCCATGGTCTGGTTGATACAATCTCAACCATACTACGCTTCACAGGCATGGCGTAAAACGGGCGCAAGCAGGGGGTTGTCCAGACAGATTCCTCATAGTACAATGGAAAGAGAGAAGAGTTCCAGGTGTTTCGCATCTTTGTATACAGAGAAAAAGAGATAAGGAAAGCGAAACCAGAGCCTGGAGCTTTTCTGATTGAAATCAGGTGTTCTACCACCCCGAGCCAGCTACAGTTTGGTCACGCACGGACGCAAGCAGAGAAATACAGTATTTTGCGAGAACACCGTTAAAGCCATACAGGCATAATTGGATGAAGAGGAGCGGTCTATGACAACAACAGAGTTGAATCAACGCGACTGGGTTAGCCTTGAACAAAAATATTATCAGGGCACGTTTAAGCGCCATCCTATCACACTTGTACGTGGTGAGGGACCAAGAGTCTGGGACAGTGAAGGCAAAAGTTATCTGGATTTTGTCGCAGGTATCGCCGTCAATGTATTGGGCCACTGCCATCCCGCCATTGTTGAAGCCGTACAACAGCAGGTGACCCAGCTCGTACACGTATCGAATCTCTACTACAATACACGTCAGATTGAACTGGCAGAGCTCCTCAGCATTCAGAGTGATGGTATGCGCTCATTCTTCTCTAATAGCGGCGCAGAAGCCAATGAAGGCGCGTTCAAACTGGCCCGTAAATATGGTCGCCTGCATCGCAATGGTGCTTACGAGATCATCAGTATGGAGAACAGCTTCCATGGTCGAACCATGGCGACCACCGCCGCAACGGGTCAGGCCACCTACCAGGCCACCTGGGCTCCCCTGCCAGATGGTTTCAAGCAAGTTCCGTTTAATGATCTCCAGGCAGTCAAAGAAGCCACTAGCGAGAAGACTGCGGCCATTCTGGTTGAGGCGGTTCAAGGAGAGGGCGGCATCTGGCCCACCAGCCTGGAATACATGCAGGGTCTGCGCGAATGGTGTGATGAACAGAATCTGGTCCTGATCTGTGACGAGGTCCAGGCAGGCTCCGGGCGCACCGGCAAATTCTTTAGCTGGCAGCATTATGTGCGTCCAGACATTGTTACGATGGCCAAGGGTCTGGCCGGCGGTATACCGATTGGCGCCATGCTGACCGGTCCACGTACCGACCTGTTTGTGCCTGGTGATCATGGTACTACGTTTGGTGGTAATCCTATCGCCTGTGCTGCAGGTGTGGCCACCATCAGAACTATCACCGAGCAAAATCTACTCGACAATGCCACCAAAATGGGTGAGTACTGGAAAGAGAAACTGGAACAGCTGTGTACGAAATATGCATTCATTGACAGCCCTCGCGGCATTGGTCTGATGCGTGCCATCAACATCAAGCACGGCCTGGGGCCAGTCATCGTCCAGAAAGCCATGGAACATGGACTGCTGCTCAATAGCACCAATCCACAAACCCTACGCATGATTCCACCCCTGATTCTCACTACCGCGGACATCGACGAGGCCTCAGAGCTCCTCGACGCTACCCTGGCCGAGGTAGCCGAGCTACCCGCTGCGCAAGCCTGATTTTTATGCGTGGAGAGTGTGGTGCGCGACCGCGCACCACACTCTCCACCTCTGATGCCGCAGGCGCCAGGATGCTCAAGATTTTGACACCTTATTTCAAGCTATGCTATACTAAGCAACAAAGAATTTCCTCAACAATATCTCAAATCCAGGTATTCCAGGGATGTAACACACTGTAGTGTACATGTGGGTGGGAAAGCCAACTATTCAATAAATAATCATCCTTTTTTCCTGCTGCAAGCGCTAAGAAGCGCGCAATTTTTATACGCAAAAATAATCAGAAAAAAAAGCAGGAGTTTGCGGTGAATAATCAACAATCACCTTCTATCGTCCCCTCATTATTAACCCGGGAAAAAAAGAAAATCAAACGCGACTTTCGCTTTATAGATATGATCTTCTATACGATCGCAGCCATCCTCGGCATCGATACATTAGGAGCCGTCTCTTCTTATGGCGGACAGGCATTGTTCTGGATCCTCTTTTCAGCATTAACATTTCTTCTTCCTTACGGTCTTCTGACTGCAGAACTGGGCAGTTCCTTCCCACAGGAAGGTGGTGTCTACGAGTGGGGCAAAATGGCCTGTGGACGCTTCTATGCAGCCCTGACCTCGATGTTCTACTGGATCTCTAATCCGCTCTGGATCGGTGGCACCATGTTTGTGACGGTGATAACCTCGATCAAGCTCTTCTGGTTTGGGGATATTAATACACTTCTGGGGGGGAATAAAGTTAGCGATACGATCATTACGATCTTGATCTCGCTCGCCTTTATCTGGGGCACCATCGTCTGCGTGCTCCTACCAATGCGTATCGGTAAGTGGCTCTCCACCGTTGGCTCGATCCTGAAACTGGTCCTGCTAGGCTTATTTGTGCTTCTAGCCCTGATGTTACTGCTGGGAGGCCACGCAACAGGCAATCATCTACAATTCAAAGATTTCTTGCCGACTAACGATTGGAGCCTGATTATCAGCGGTATCCTGCCCTTGCTGATCTTTAAATGGACCGGCTTTGAGGTTCAGAGTGGTGCCGGAGAAGAGATGCAGAATCCACAGCGCGATGTTCCTCGTTCACTACTCGGGGCTGGCAGTGTGGCTTTGATTGCCTATGTCATTCCCATTGCGGTTATTCTGCTCGCGCTCAATAAACAGCAGATTGCTAACTCCAGCGGCTTCTTACAGGCCATTAGCAACGTTCTCATTGTCTTGCCACAGCCGTTGATTATCACCTTAAAAATCGTTCTGGTACCGGCGATCATTATCACCATGGCTTCAAGCGGCTCTACCTGGATGGGTGGCGCAAATCGTACGTATGCGATTACGGCCCTGGATCACGCGGCTCCACAGGCGCTGGGTCGCTTTAGTAGTAAATATGGCACTCCTATCATGGCTACGCTGGCCTGTGGCGTGATAGCGACGATCGCAATGATCGCCGCCGTCCTGATCACCTCCTTTGGAGATGGTTCAGTCCAATCCCTGTTTGCACTGGTCCTGGGCTTTACCGTCTCGATCAATACGCTGGCCTACCTGCTGATTTATCCAAGCTACCTGATATTGCGCTACAAATATCCCGAGGTCAAACGTCCCTATCGTGTACCGGGTGGCAAATTTGGCGCATGGCTGGTTACGATCCTGACGACAGGCTACGCCGCCATCGCGGTCTTCTTTATGCTCTTTCCCACCGACGAAGTGATCAAGCAGGCCAGAGTTGGACGTTTCATCTATGAGGCCACCCAATTAACCGCCCTGGGAGCGGTTATACTACTGACCGTGGTCTTCTACTACTGGGGTAAACGCGAACAGAAGCAAGATCTGTCAGCACAAACAGTGGTCACCACAGAAACAGTATCGTCTGAATATGCTGAAGCCAACTAAAGATGGACGTTTAGCAACCGTAATGACAACAGAAAAGAGCGGGTCAGTGGAATATCCTATTGGCCCGCTCTTTCTGTTATGGGTAATCAGGTAGCAGCTCAATTGCGCATAGTGATGCGTTGAATCGCTATACTGGCAATGTCTTGTACCCGTTGACGCTGCGTGCCCATTTTGCCAGGCCGGGCCAGGGCATCATCCTTGAGCAAGGGTGTTAATAATGGGATGGCCTGGGTGGCGTTGAGAAAACCAAGGGCCTCGGCGGCACGGGCGCGTACCTCGCTATTTTCGTCGCTCAAAGCGCTTAGGAGCGGGGCAATAGCACGACCATCTCTCAATTGACCCAGGGCTTCAGCAACTCTTGCTCGTACGACTGGATGCGGATCCGCTAGAGTACGAATAAGTGGAATGACGGCACACTCACCACCCAGGTCGGCCAGTGCGCTAGCGACATGCTCGCGCACATAGAAATTATCATCCTGTAAACGGGTAAGCAAAGGCTCTACCGCACGATGATCGCCCAGCCAGCCCAGCACCATAGCAGTCGCAGCTCGTACATAATGAGAAAGCTCATAATGGCGCTCATAAAGCCAGGGCAGCAAGGTAATAACTAGGCAAGAAATATGTTGAACGTGCTTCATGCCAAGTTGACCCAGGGCCTTAATAATGCAGGAGCGTAAAATATTATCACTGGTAGTAGGCAAAGCATGCAAGAGCGGCTCAAGCGTACGCTCAATCCCCAGGCGTCCAAGCGCCATAATAGACTCCTGGCAAACGCGCTCTTCGTCGTCATGAAAGGCACGATGCAATAAAGGATCAACGGCCTGCTCATCACCTAGATAGCCTAGCGCCTCAACGATCTCAACCCGCTCATAGCCCAGGGAATCCGGTAGCAAAGCCACCAGAAATCCTACGGCACGGCGATCACCCAGCAACGAGAGGGCATGGATAACCTCCACGCGTACACGCTCTTTTGGATCATTCAATGCCAGTAGCAGTGGCACGACCGCGCGTAGATCGCACAGAAGTCCCAGGGCCTGCGCAGCATTACTACGCGCCTCTGTATATTTGTCATGCAGAAGAGCAAGCAAAGGCGCCAACGCACGTACGTCACCAATTTTTCCCAGCGCCTCGGCAGCCTGGGCACGAATATATTTATCTTTGTCGCGTGTAGCAAGCAGCAAGGCAATGACGGCACGTTTATCGCGCAGTTCGCCGAGCGCTTCTATCGCGCAATAGCGCATATCAGATGACGAAGTATCAGCCAGCGCGGTCAGCAATGGCTTTAAGGCTGGACTTCCAATGGTAGCCAGGGCTCTGGCAGCCACCAGACTGATCTCGCCGGATTCGTCTTCAAAGAGTGCCAGCAACGGTTCAATCGCCTGCGGATCGCGCAACTCACCCAGACGCCGAATGGCCTCCAGGCGCTTCTGTGGATGAGCATGATCGAGGGTCGCTAGCAAATCATGGAACAATTCGTGATCACGTGATAACGAAGTAGATTTTATAAACGGTGCTTCAAAATTGTGAGCAGCTGTCAAAGGTTCCACGACTTGCTCATCATCTCTCTCCCATTGTTCCCCACCGGTTTGAACCTGAACAACATCTTCCTCGTTTCTTAGATCGGCAATAAGCTGATCTAAAGACTGCTCTAGATCTATCATAATGTCCTTAAATTTTCTCTTTACCTGGCAAAGAAGCACAAATTACTTGATGCCAATTTGCCAATTTGCAAGAAGTTCCATCGTAACAACTTCTACTAACACTACGCCATCTCACTACTATCCCCTCACAAAATTTGTCTCAATAGAATAAATAAACTCGTCAATAGTATTTATTTTGTTATTTTCAGGGCTTGCTAGTTTTCCTTTTTGGCGCCTACGGCGCCAGGTTGGAAGTGTGGAGTGTGGAGTGTGGTGGGCGGCCGCCCACCACACTCCACACTCCACACATGAATTACTGTCTATCTGCGATCTCTGGGCGAATATTAAGAAGCCTTGTCTCTATTTCGAGACTACTTGACTGTGCTTGCGAGGCTGTTATACTAATAATAGCTATATCGTCGTGAGACGAATATTATTTACAAGATATAGAGAGTTCTCCTGGCAACTGGCGATGCAGTGGATTAACCACGAGGAAGCCTGGAGATGTTACTTCTACAGTCGCTCGCCTGGGCTGGACATACCGAAGAACGTTTTGATGCGTTTATTGGCATATCGACAGCAAAGGAGTAGCAATGATATCTACAACCACGACTGAACCATCCTACCTGGTTCGCTATCTGCAAACCCTCAATGGAAAGACCCCTCACTCTGCAGCGGCAGCATTTTATGCTTCTCTGGATCAGATTACAACAGTCTCCCCTTCTATTGCAGCCAATATTATTCAAGAATTGCAAGATCAACGTGGCAATCTAAAGATGATTGCCAGTGAGAATTACAGCTCACTTACCACACAATTGACGATGGGTAACCTGCTAACCGATAAATATGCTGAGGGTTATCCCCATCATCGGTTCTATGCTGGCTGTGATAATGTGGATGCTATTGAGGCCGAAGCGGCCCAGCTGGCTCAGGAACTGTTTGGAGCTGATTACGCATATGTACAGCCACATTCTGGTGCCGATGCCAATCTGGTCGCATTCCTGGCCATTTTGTCTGCAAAGGCTCAGAAACCAGTACTGGCTGAACTGGGACAGGAAGATCCGTCCAAACTCTCACGTGAAGATTGGAATAAGGTGCGTGAGGTGGTACATAATCAGCGCCTGCTCTCCTTAGATTATTATTCTGGTGGCCACCTTACCCATGGGTATCGCCACAATATCTCCAGCCATCTCTTCGATGTCTCAACGTATTCGGTAGATCGCCAGACTGGCTTGATCAATCTGGATCAGTTGCGGCAGCAGTTACACGAAGTACGACCATTGATCCTGCTGGCTGGCTATAGTGCGTATCCACGCAAACTGAACTTTGCGCGTATGCGTGAACTGGCAGATGAAGTCGGGGCCGTCTTGATGGTGGATATGGCCCACTTTGCTGGCCTGGTGGCGGGTAAAGTCTTTAGCGGTGAATTTGATCCGGTTCCTTATGCCCATATCGTGACTTCGACGACCCACAAGACGCTACGCGGACCACGCGGTGGTCTGATACTGTGTAAAGAAGAATTTGCCGAGTGGGTCAATAAGGGCTGTCCCGCAATGTTGGGTGGACCGCTACCACATGTGATGGCGGCTAAAGCGATCGCGTTCCGCGAAGCCTCCAGACCCGAATTTCAGACCTATGCGGCTAAAATCGTCGAGAACTCACAGGCGCTGGCCGCAGCCTGCGTGGCTGAAGGGCTGGATGTTTTGACTGGCGGTAGCGACAACCACCTGCTGCTGATCGATGTGGCTAAAACCTTTGGTCTGACTGGTCGCCAGGCTGAATCGGTATTGCGCGAGTGCAAAATCACCTTGAACCGCAACTCACTCCCATTTGATGTTAATGGACCCTGGTATACCAGTGGACTGCGCATCGGCACACCGGCCATCACCACATTGGGCATGGGTACAGCCGAGATGCGTGAGATTGCCAACATCATCAAGCGCGTCCTATCCAATGTTACGGCAGCCAAAACTGCCAGCGGCAAAAAGAGCCTCAACAAATATATCCTGGACAATGAGATCCTGGCCGAAGCTCAAAAACGCGTCGAGGCCCTATTGGCCAACTATCCCCTGTATCCAGAACTGGATCTAAATTTGGTTCAAGCCGCTACATTGACCAATGCATCCCTGTAAAGCTTCCAAAGAAAAAGCCAGGTCAAGCTGCTATACAATAGTAGCTCGCCCTGGCCATGGCTTTGTTGATACCATTGCTTATATATAGAGGAAATGAACTTCACCATGACAAATACAGAACTGACACTACGCTATGGATGTAATCCTCAACAGAAACCAGCTCGTGTGCTGGCTAAAACTGGTGAGTTACCATTTCAGGTCCTTAATGGAGCACCTGGCTACATTAATCTGTTGGATGCCCTTAACTCCTGGCAATTAGTCAAAGAGCTCAAAGCGGTCCTCAAGTTACCAGCCGCCGCCTCCTTTAAGCACGTTAGCCCGGCCGGTGCGGCCGTGGGACTTCCCTTGAGCGAAGAGCTTAAGAAGGCCTATGATGTCGATGATCTTGAACTGTCACCGCTGGCCAGTGCCTATGCTCGCGCTCGCGGAGCTGATCGACTGGCATCCTTTGGAGATTGGGCCGCGCTGAGCGATATTGTGGATGTACCGACCGCTCGGCTGCTGAACCGTGAGGTCTCGGATGGTGTGATCGCACCCGGCTATGAGCCTGAGGCCCTGGCAATCCTGCAAAAGAAGCAGAAGGGCCGCTATATCATCCTCCAAATCGATCCAAACTACGAGCCCGCTGATGTAGAGCAGCGCGAGGTATTTGGTGTCACCTTTGAGCAAAAGCGCAACACCAGTATTCCCAGTCCTGATTGGTTCGCTACAGTTCCAACCACCAATACAGACCTTCCTGAAGCCGCCCAGCGCGATCTGTTGATCTCATTGATCGCACTCAAATACACCCAATCGAACTCCGTCTGCTTCGCGGTTGATGGACAATGTATTGGGATCGGCGCAGGTCAGCAGTCCCGTATCCAGTGTACACGTCTGGCGGCCTCGAAGGCTGCGATCTGGTATCTACGCCTGCATCCACGTATCTCGGAATTGCGCTGGAAAGCTGGCATCAAGCGCCAGGATCGTGTCAATGCGATCGATCTCTATCTGCGCGACGATGTGGCACCAATTGAACTGGAACAATGGGCAGAAAACTTTGAAGAGGTACCCCAGCGCCTGACGGCCGAAGAGAAGCAGGAATGGCTCAAGACCCTGACCGGCGTTGCCCTGGGATCAGATGCCTTCTTCCCATTCCGCGATAGCATCGATTGCGCGGCAATGTATGGTGTCAAATATGTGGCCCAGCCTGGTGGCTCATTGCGCGATGATAATGTTATCCAGGCCTGCAATGATTATGGCATGGCAATGGCCTTCACCGGAGTTCGCCTCTTCCATCACTAAACCAATCTCCCCCTCCCCATTACACTAACCAGATCCAGGCTGTTCGATCATGAACAACCTGGATCTTTTTTTATAGCTTGAGACGCTGAGTAGCTAAAAAAACTATAAGAAGGATTACGACAAGGGGGCAGCAGCCTCATCAAGCTTAGCGGAAGTCAGCGTAGCCTCATCAGGTTTGGATGGCTTAGAGCGAACGGTCCGACTTAAGGCAAAGATAATCAGGCCTAAGAGCACAACCACGCCGAGAGCAATACGCAGGCCAAAACTATCCGCCACAAAACCGATCAGCGGCGGCCCTACCAGGAATCCCAGATAGCCACAGGTTGAAACGGTAGCGATCGCGACCTCGCCACTACCAGCAAAGTTCTGTCCGGCAGCGCTCAGGACGAGAGGAAACAGGACCGCCAGACCAAGGCCGATCAAGCCTAAACCAACAATCACCACCGGAGTCCAGGGAAAGATCAATCCCAGACCCAATCCAACGGCTGAAAGCAGTCCTCCCAGACCAACCAGCACAGCGGAGCCAAGTCGGACGGCAAGATAGTCACCAACACCACGACCAATTGCCATACATAACGAAAAGACCGCAAAGCCAGCAGCAGCCAGTCCAGCAGTGGCATGAACTGACCCGGACAAATACAACGCACTCCAGTCAGAGATGGCGCCTTCGCTGATCAAGGCACAAAAAGCGATTGCGCCCAGGGCAACCAGCGTACGCGATGGGCGCGTAAATAAGGGCTTCTTCTCGGATGCGGCTGCCTCCGTTTCGCTGACAGTCTTAGGTTCAGGAGGTAAAAGAAAATGAGAGGCAATCAAAATACCAAGCGCGCCAATGCTTGAGATGCCCAGAAAATGATAGACTGGACTGATATTATAGGTCGCGACAATACCACCAATGAATGCTCCAGCTAACGCTCCCACGCTATAACAGGCATGGAATGAATTAAAAATAGGTTTACCATAGCCTCGCTCAACGGCGGCACCTTGCAGGTTCATAGTGACATCCATTGATCCATTGGTAGCGCCAAAGAAGATAAGCGCCAGTACAAGCCATAACAGGTTGGGAGCCAGAGCTAATAACGGGAGCGAAATACATAAGCCAATAGCGGTCAATACGGTAACAATGGCGCTGCCAAAGCGTATGGAGACGCGCCCGGCAATATTCATAGCAACCAACGCGCCGACCGCTGATCCCAGTAAAGCGATACCCAGTTGACCCGGTTCCAGACCAAGTCTCGACTGGACAGCCGGAATACGAGCCGCCCAGCTAGCAATAAAAGATCCATTAATAAAAAATAAAGCAATAACGGCTATACGAGCCATACGGAACCGATGCTGCTTATCTACATGTGTATATGTTGATATCATGTCGACCTTCCAGTGGCGCAAAACTTTTCAGCGATTAAACCCTAACCACGCCAGCGCTGCGCAAAAAAACGCAATATATTGCAGAACTACCCTTATATTACCCGCATAAATACGCAAAAATCAAGGGATTACATGCGTTTTTTTGCACCAATCACCGGCAACAAAAAAATCTCGCAATCAAAAGCTCGATTGCAGACCAGCAAACATCCCATATTAAGTTACAAACAACATAAACAGAGTTTCTATTTCCTCCAGAAATACAAGTCATTCGTAGAAATCTTATGTGGTGCCCAAATACGTTGGGCACCACATAAGATGGGCTGATAGATTATTTAAACAGCGCGTGTTGACGTGAGCGCTGCTGTTGTCTGGAGCGTTCAACTGCATATTCAGTCGTATTCACGGTCACACCATGGTCAGCGAGAATTTTCTGGGTCAGGTCTAGCGGGAACCCAAAGGTATCGTGCAGTTTAAATGCCTCTGAACCTGGCAGGATACGCTGACCGGATTCTGAGAGGTAGCCGCTAATATCCTCCAGATAACGTAGCCCTTTCGTCAAGGTACGCTGAAAACGCTTTTCTTCGGTGGTCACTATCTCCTGGATAACCATGCTTCTCTCCTGAAGTTCTGGATAGGCCTGAGCAAAGTGCTCAATGACTATTTGAAGTAGCATTGCGAGAAATGGCTGCGCTAACCCGAGAGTTTGGCCAAAGTAGGCCGCACGGCGGATAAGTCGGCGCAGGACATACTCACGGCCACCGTTACCGGGCACAATACCGTCCGCAAGCAAGAACGCGATCGCGCGACTATGATCCGCGATCCGGTTATAAGTGACACGCTGCTGCTCATCGTGGCTGGTCAATTCTCGAATACGGCGCAGAATAGGTTGAAAAAGATCGGTCTCATAACTGGTTTTGACACCCTGCAAAATCATCGCCAGGCGCTCCAGTCCCATACCAGTATCGACCGCTGGGACTTCCAGCGGCGTTAGCTCTCCATGCTCGTCACGATCATATTGCATAAAGACCAGATTCCAGAGCTCCATGTAATCATCATCCTCTGAGTTGACTCCTTCCGCACGTTGTAATCGCAGATCACCCTGATAATAATGGATCTCCGAACACGGTCCACAGGGACCAGTCTCCCCCATCGACCAGAAGTTATCTTTATCACCAAATGGTAGGATACGCTCTGGTTGGACGCCAAGCGCTTTCCACAAGCGGACCGCTTCCAGATCATCCTGATGCACCGTAATCCAGACTCGCTCGACAGGAAGTTTGAAGACCACTGTGAGGAGTTCCCATGCATAGGTAATCGCCTCGCGCTTAAAGTAGTCGCCAAAAGAGAAGTTGCCAAGCATCTCAAAGAAGGTATGGTGACGGGGAGACACGCCGACACTTTCTAGATCATTATGCTTGCCCGAGACGCGCAAACACTTCTGGCTACTACAGACACGCGCAGATGGCGCTGGCGCTAAGCCCAGGAACACATCTTTGAAGCGTACCATACCAGCATTCACAAACAGCAAACTGGTATCTGATGACAAGACAAGCGGACTACTGGACATAATTTGATGGCCGTGTTGTGAAAAGTAATCAAGGAAAGTCTGCCGAATTTGATCGCTCTGCATAATAATTTTCTCCTGTAATGATGCTATTGATGGGTAAAACAACAATCGTACGCAAGATCCGAACATACAAAAAGCCCGCCCCGAGTAAAACTCAGGGCGGGCTGATAGTTTTTTTATCAATACCCGTGGTACCACCTGTATTGGAAGCCACGCTGGAATGTGCGCTTTCCCACTTATCAGACACGGAAGCCATGCGCACCACAATGCGACATCTTCGATGTCCTGCCCCAGGATAACGGAGGGCTACCGGCAAGAATTATTGACAACACAGGTTGTGTTCGTTCCGCATCGCGATCCAGATCACAACAGGTGATCCACATCAGAGGGGGGCATTCCAGCTACTTGCTGAGATATCGGACTCTCACCACTTCCGATTCGCTGTCACTCAGAGTAACATGTACTCGTCCCTCGCGACGATTTCTGCATATGATACCTTGAGTATACCTGCTCCCCCTAAAAAAAGTCAAGCAGCTATAGATTTTTGAGGATATACCCTCCGATTTCGTAGCCCCGACCGGGGCGTTCGTTGTCGGGGAGATCGGTGAGCCATTCCCATTGGCCTTCTTCGACAATGTCAAAGGTGGCTTTGATGAGGTCGGGGAAGGTGCGTGGGACAAGGGGGAGGATGCGCCGATGGGTGGCGTCATGGTCGGTTCCGTGGACGTCAAAGGCAAAGCCACGGATGTCGGTGAGCAGGACGGCGATGCCACCCAGGTCGAGCAGGGAGCGCATAAAGTGCAGGTGGGCATTGATGACTTTGATGCGGAAATTCTGCGCGGCATCCTGGTAGCGACGATGGCGCTCTTGCTCCAATAACAGTTCAGGTGAGGCTTGCTGGGCACGATCCAGTACATCGAGGAGTGGATAGCTGAAGAGTTGTGAGAGCACAAGTGAGCTGACAACCAGGCCAAAGTCAGCAGTACGTAGGGTGTAAATCTCTGGTGGATCGGGGACAGGGCATTGCTCAAGACATTGGGCGGCGGCATCAAAAAAGGCTTGTCCGCCCGCCGCAGCCAGGGCTGTCCAATCCTGCCGTCGGAGCAGACGAGTCAGGTTGGTGCTAACACCGCCAGTAATATCACACTGCACCAGGCGTATCCGTTTACGCAGCGAAGCAGCTAGCAGTTCATCCCGACCGCGCTGCATAGCATTCAGGTCCAGATCCGCCAGCACAACCTCTTCGGAAGAGCGTCCCACATCGGAGAGCGGAACCTCGGTACAGGCGCCTGCGCCCAGTATAAGGCTGCTTCTGGAGGTGCCCACGGAGCGTTGCATCAAGCCACGCGAAACAAAGGTGGCACAATTTTTGAGGTGTTGCGGCGCTTGCTGGCGAAACCATTCGCGCCGCTCTTTGCCTTGCATCTGGCTATTATATGAAGAAAGTGTATCAATACGCACGATTTGCTATTTCCCGCTATATTTTGGTGGCCGTTTCTGCATAAACGCCTGCACACCTTCACGATGATCGGCGGTTTCAATGGCCATTGACTGATATTTACCCTCTAATTGTAGCACGGCTGCGAGATCTTTATCCTGCGCTTCCTGGAATAGCTTTTTGATCAGACCATAGGTGCGCGTTGGACCATGGGCCAGACGTAGAGCCAGAGCCCTGACAGTCTCTTCAAGCCCGGACTGTGGGACACTGCTTGTCACCAGGCCAATACGCGCAGCCTCTGTACCGCTGATCTCTTCAGCTAATAATGCCAGCTCTAACGCTTTACCGGCGCCCAGTAGACGCGTCAAGAAATACGCGCCACCTCCATCCGGTACTAATCCGATACGAGCAAAGGCTTCAGATAATCTGGCGTTATCGGCCGCGATGCGCAGGTCACAGGCCAGGGCAATATTGAGCGAGATACCTGTGGCGACACCATGGATGGCGGCAATAATGGGCTGGGGTAGTTGTAGGATACTGTTAATCAGACGATGGTAGGCAGCAAGGTGTTCTTGAGCGGCCTCTGAGTCATTGGCAGAAGGTTCACCAGCAAAAGCGGAGAGGTCCTGACCAGCCCCAAAAGCACGGCCGGCTCCAGTGAGAATAACACAGCGAATAGTTTCATCCTGTGCCGCAGCTTCAACAACCTCGGTCATTTCCTGGATCATAAGCTCATTAAAGGCATTTAAGACCGTTGGACGATTCATGATGATGGTGAGAACACCGGCCTCAAAGTTGATAAGGACATGCTGAAAATCGGTTCGCATAGCATAACTCCTCTTCCTTGATTAGTTATCAATCGTGCTCTAAGGCGAAAGAAGCAGAAGCAGAGGTTAGCGGGCAATGCTATGCCTTGATGGTTGGGGTATCCAGCATCAAAACTTCCAGGGCCACACGGGCATTGACGTTTTGATCAAGGGATTCCTGGGTCTGCAAGATAGCACGCACCATACGCTCAGCCTCTCGCGTCCCAACCTTTGCGGATTGCTTTTTGAGTAGATCGCGCATATCCACATTGACGGTCAGGTCGAGACAATTATTCGCTGCCAATACCATATCACGCCACCATAATAACCACAACTCTAGCAACTGGCGCAGTTTCTCGCCATCCGTTCCCTGACGTTGCACAAAGTCGAAGCGCTGGATAGTAGTGCTCACCGGAATTTTTGTCAGGAGCTCTAATTGGGCCTTGCGTTCGTCCAGGAGATCTTCATCCTCTACCGCCTCCACGGCCCAGCCTAGGCGACCTGCGGCCAGGGCGGCAATCAGGGTAGCCTCCTCAGGCTCAACCTCCCAGCGTTCAGTCAAAGCCTGTTGGATCTGTGATGAAGTCAATAGCTGCATTGATAGCAGTTGTACACGCGAAATAATCGTTGGTAGGAGCACACCTACATCTGGGACTGTCAGCAACAAAACTACATCCGGCTCGGGCTCTTCCAGTGTTTTCAGGATACAATTGGCTGCCTGCACATTCATATCCTGCGCGTTTTCAATAATGAAGATGTTGCGTCGGCCCTCCATCGTACGTCGGGAGGCATCGGACTGTAAGGCACGCACCTGCTCGATCACAATGAATTGCTTGTCAGCGGCCTTACTGATAACATGGATATCGGGATGATTTCCATGGAGAACCTTACGGCAAGCGAGGCAATTATTACAGGGTTCTTGAGGAGCTATCTTTGGATCAGGACCACCGGTACACAACAGGGTTTGGGCCAGGCGGTGGGCCAGCAAGCTCTTGCCAATCCGGGGCGGACCAGTGAGTAAATAGGCATGACGAATCTGTTGCGCGGCTAATGTACGGCGCAAAATATCTATTACATGTTCATGGCCAACAATATTCCAACCTGGTGCTTGTGTTTGCGGGATTCCCATACCCTCTATGGTAGCAGAATTGCTCTACCTTCGCAAGTAAAATATGCACGTTTTTTTAATCTTAAGCCGCATGCCAGCAGTCCTCAAAGAGATTGTACAATGGTAGCAGAAATTGAAATGTAAAGTAGCAAACTCCATGTGCAAGTGAGTACCATATGTGATAGGAGATTTATGCCTGTTCAAAAAAAGCTAAGAATATGCTTAGGATTGCTGGAGAGCACCAATCTCTTCACATAAAAACTGCATAAGCTGCATCAATCTAGAGGGAAATATGGTATACTAGCTCGTAAGAGTGCTCGTTTCAGCCAACAAAATCTCACAAACAGCACTTTCAAGACCACAAGAGTAAAGTCAACGCTTTTCCGTGAGCTTATCGGGCTCACGGTTCTTATGTATATATAATTATCTTTCAACCCGAAAAGTAGTAAGAATGAGAGGGTACAAGGCGAAGCAATCCAGGCGCTGGTTCGTTTGTACAGCGACTGTTACACCTACATGCTCCCGTAGAAAATATGAAAACTCTGCATTATATAAGGCCGATGTAACCGATGGATACCTCTATACGTTTCTACAATGCGAATAGCAAATTGGGTTCATCCGCAAACGATGAACAGCAAGGCCATTCAACTATTCCTATATCTGAAGATGAAACTGGCAATAAAGAGGCAGTCGTTGAAGTTGATGAGACGTTGCAACCTTCTCAGCCAGAAATAGCGGCACAACCTGAACAGGTAAATGTGGCTGACTTTGAAGCTATTTTCACCCGCTTTCAGGGTCCGATTACAAACTTCATCTATCATTTAATAGGAAATAGAGAACAGGCCTATGATCTTGCTCAAGATGTATTCGTAAAAGCCTACAAAGCACTCTTAGGAGGGACAGTTGTCCAACCAGGGGCGCTCTCGGCCTGGCTCTATCGCATCGCGGCCAACACCACAACTGATTCATTACGGCGTAGACGTTTAATTGCGTGGTTACCGCTCTCATTATTTAATGAAGATCGCGGTATTGGCGCTGGCATGGTTTCAGATTCGGGTGGCAACACAGGAGACGGCTTTAACACGGGCGAAGAGCAGCATGCTGAGCCCCGTTCCAGTTCAGTCAACTCGATGTATGAGCGCAATGGATATGATGGTGGACGTTTTGAAAGTAGGGTGGCGGATCGTGAAATTGTGGAACGCGTCTTTCAACAACTCCCACAGAAATATTCAGCGTGCCTCTGGCTTTACGAAAATGATGGTTTATCTTGCGCGGAAATTGCCGAAGTACTGAGTATTAGTCCATCAGCAGTAAAAATGCGTTTAATGAGAGCAAGAGAACGATTTATTGGTTTGTATCAAAAAGAGGTCGGTGAAGATTGAACTGTCGTCAGGCGCGGGCAATGCTCGCCATATATCGTGAACAAAAACAAGATCCGACGAAAGTGCCCGAATTAGAAGATCATCTAGTGCATTGTGCAGATTGCAAAGAAGCATACGCTCAATACCAATTAGTTGGAGAGCGCATACGTTCTATGCCAGCAATCGAGCCAGCCCCAGATGCTCGTCAAAAACTGTTGCAGGCGTTAGCGGTTGAGCATGTGCGTTTCCTACAGAACGCACCGGCTTCAACTACCTCAATTCCAACGCCAGTCTTTCTTGGCCCTTATTTAAAAGATCTTGCTCAACAACCAGCCAGGGCTGATTCCCTGGCAGCCTTTTCAACCGCGGATACGGGACCTCTGCCTGCCATTCAGGCGGCACGCCCACGGCGGCTACGGCAAACACAACATTTTGCGATCATCGGTCTGGCTGCTTCCTTTATGATTGTCGTCATGTTAGGTGGACTTATTTCGCTCCTTTTCCTGGCCAATCAGGGACAACAAGTGGTCTCGTTACCATCTAATCCCGCCAGCCTCGGTCATACCGAGATTGCGCAGGCTGATCCTGCTATCGTGGCCACACAGACACTCTATAATCATGTTGTTAGTGCGAGCACCAGCAATGATACGATCTATTATTCAGCGTACGATAATAGCTCAAATTGGATGTTGCAAAAACTGGATACGAGCGGAGATCCCAATACCAGTCGTGCAAGCACCGAATTGCTGACCCATCCCAATACACGTCCGTTGATCGTGCTGGGTAGCAATGAGGACTGGCTGTTCTGGCTGCAACTAGAGCAATCCAGGAATGCGAATAACAAACAAACGCAGCAGTCAGCTACACCTACAAATACCTTTGAAGGTAGCTGGAGCCTTAAAGCCCTCTATCTGGATAAAAGCCAGGATACAACAGAGAAAAACGCAAATAGCGATACGACCAAACCGCTCACTCTCTATACAGATACATTTAATAAAGCCAGAGTGGCGGATTGGGTGACATCACCAATTCAAGGTTTGAGCTTTTATCATAATCATGCCCTGGTGGCTTTATTAGACAACAAAGGCGTATCGCATCTGCTGAATTATCAATTTACTCAGAACAGCATTGAGAAGAAAACGGAACTGGCGACCGCGAAAGATCAGCATGTGCTCACCTCCCCAACAGCTACAACCGATGGCTATAGTATCTATTGGGCTGATGAGTGGTTGTCGCAGGATCAAAAGCTCAACAGTAATATCTGGACACAGCAGGCCGAGGATGCTCAACCAAAAGAGACTGGTCGTTGGGCTCCGCATGCCAGCAATCATACGTATCTGTATCGCGACGATGAACATTCATTCCGTCCACAGTTGGTGAATGGCACCCTTTTCCTGCTTGACAGCGATACAGGCAGCGATCAAGCAACAGCCAGCACAACCCCTACGGTGCAAGCTACCGCAACCACTACGGCGACGCCTGGCGCACAGGCCAGTGCGACACCTACTGTTGAGGCCAGCCCTACAGCTACCCCACAGGACCTGAATAAGCTGTTGCTCAATCCAACCGAGGTTGATCCCACGGTACAAACACCACAGATTGATGCCAATGTGTCAGGTAAGTTGCTGGCCTTTTCAGCCAGCGGCGCAACACCTGAGACAACCAATATCAATGATAATGAGATCCTGACAGGACTCCAGAGTGGTGGGACCTTCTTGATCTGGCAAAATAGCGCCAAAGATTTCAAAATGTATGATACCCGCGCCAAAGTTATGGTCAATGGTATTAATAACATTACCAAAGGTAGCGCTGCCTTTGTCTCGGTCAACAATACCACAGTGATCTGGACAAAATATGTCACCCCTGATGCCTCACAGGCTACAAGTGATGCGTCTAATGTGGTTTTCAACACATTGAAATGGCCGAAATAAAACATTTCGCGCCTTTGGCGCTCCAAAGGTTTTAAATGGCGTCAAAAAGTGTTCTCCGAACACTTTTTGACGCCACATTTACAAGAAGCATGGGCCCTTCAGGGACCGATTGCGGCTGGCTGCAAGCTCCACGATAAGAGTGGGAATAAACACTATCTCAGAGGTTATTAGCAGCCGAGTTGCTTGGCTATCAGCATGCGTTGTACTTCGCTCGTGCCTTCACCGATCTCGTTGATTTTGACACTACGCCAGTAGCGCGAGACTGGATATTCATCCATATATCCATAGCCCCCATGAATCTGTACGGCCTGGTCGGCAGCCCGCTTGGCCGTTTCAGAGGCAAATAGCTTGGCCATTGAAGCCTCACGGGTATAGGGCTTGCCCTGCATATGTAGCCAGGCGGCTTTATAATACATCAAGCGAGCCAGCTCAATCTCCATATCCATATCCGCTAACTTAAACTGAATGGCCTGAAATTTGCTGAGCGGCTGTCCAAACTGTTTACGCTGCTGAGCATAGCTCAATGCCTCGTCCAGACAGGCTTGCGCCAGTCCAACAGATAGGGCGGCAATGGCCACGCGGCCAGCATCCAGGATATGTAGAAATTGCTTAAAACCATCGCCTGGCTGTCCGAGGATATTTTCCTCAGGTACGCGGCAGTCCTCAAAAGAGAGTGGACGCGTATCCGAGGCCTTCCAGCCCATCTTCTTGTAGGGCTTTCCGATCACGTAGCCAGGGGTATCTTTAGGAACAATAATATTAGAGATGGCATTGCGACCACTGGGGGTTTTACCGGTGATGGCTGTAATGGTCACACCACCAGTGAGATCAGTACCAGCGTTCGTGATAAAGGACTTTGAGCCATTGATACGCCAGGAACCGTCCT
Source organism: Dictyobacter alpinus (assembly GCF_003967575.1). Lineage (NCBI taxonomy): Bacteria > Bacillati > Chloroflexota > Ktedonobacteria > Ktedonobacterales > Dictyobacteraceae > Dictyobacter > Dictyobacter alpinus. The sequence continues at coordinate 4,124,669 of NZ_BIFT01000001.1, read as the reverse complement.
CTAGCACAGCTCGCGTCTGCGTTCCACCGGAATCAGAGCCAGCTTCAGGCTCGGTCAGACCAAAGGCCCAGAGCTGTTCACCACGGGCCAGCGGCAATAGGAAACGCTCTTTCTGCTCCTGTGAACCAAAGAGGAAGAATGGTGTCGCGCCAAGGGAGGTATGAGCTTCCATAGTAATACCAACCGACACATCCCCACGTGAAATCTCTTCAATTGCCAGGCAGTATGAAAGAAAGTCAGCGCCAGCTCCACCATACTCCTCAGGAAACGGGAGTCCCAGTAAACCTAGCTCCCCCATCTGGCGTACCAGATCATAAGGGAATGCACCTGTGGCATCTATCTGTTCAGCAATAGGCTTAATTTCTTGTTCAGCAAAATCTCTACACGTCTGACGAATGGCCATCTGCTCTTCGTTGAGTGAAAAGTCCATTTCGAAGGACCGCCTTTCTGCACTATAACATGTTATTTTAAACAGCCTAGCCATGGCTGTCCGTTACCATTATAGTCGATCAAGGCAATCAATAGCGAGGATTACGCAGGGCTTTTTCATGATCTTTTTTTGACGCCTGCGGCGCCAGGCCAGGGGTGGAGTATATGGTGCGCAGAGCCGCGCACCATATACTCCACCCCTGGCGTGTGATCTGTGGGCGAACACAAAACATAAAAAAAGCAGTGCTACTGTCTTTTCGACAGTAGCACTGCGATAGGATGTTCACCTGTTATTGTGAGACAACCTCGTTGCCTGAAACGTTAGCGCCTACACCTTTACGCAGCATAGGTACTTTATCCAGGGCCTCCCAGGGGAGATCCACATCAGTACGACCAAAGTGACCAAAGGCAGCTGTCGGCTGATAGATCGGCCGGCGCAGGTCCAGGGCCTGAATGATTCCGGCTGGACGCAGGTCAAAATGTTCGTTGATCAGGCGGATAATCTCTTCGTCAGAGACTTTGCCGGTACCGAAGGTTTCCACGAAAAGTGACAGTGGGCGAGCTACACCGATCGCATAGGCGATCTGCAACTCAACCCGATCAGCCAGACCGGCCGCCACAATATTCTTGGCGATATGGCGAGCAGCATAAGCGGCAGAACGGTCCACTTTGGTGGGATCTTTACCACTGAAGGCGCCGCCACCATGACGGGCCATGCCACCATAGGTATCGACAATAATCTTACGACCAGTCAGACCAGCATCACCCATTGGGCCACCAGTGACAAAGCGTCCGGTTGGATTGACATAGATTTTGGTCTCAGCATCCAACAAATGCGCAGGGATCACAGGCTTGATAATATAATCAAGCACATCCTGGCGAATCTGTGCGCGGTCCACATAATCAGCATGCTGGGTAGAAACCACAATGGTATCGACACGGGTGGGTGCACCATTCTCATATTGAACGGTGACCTGAGCCTTCCCATCGGGGCGCAAATACGTCATTGGGCCCTGTCCACTCCAGGATTTACGGCGTACCTGGGATAACTGGCGAGTCAACTTATGGGATAGGCTGATGGGCATTGGCATCAGTTCAGGGGTCTCGTTACAGGCAAAGCCGATCATCATACCCTGGTCGCCAGCACCAATGCGCTCTAGTTCATCATCGCTCAGGACGACAACCTTATTGTCATCTCTGGATTCTAATGACTTGCTGACACCCATATCAATATCTGGTGACTGCTTGCCAATGGAGGTGGTCACCCCACAGGTACGATAGTCAAAACCATAATCAGCATTGATATAGCCAACCTGCTCGATCGTCTGGCGAACCACAGCCGACATATCGATCCAGGCCGAAGTCGTAATCTCACCAGCCACAAGCACCAGGCCAGTAGTCGTAGCCGTCTCACAGGCAACGCGAGCCATTGGATCCTGCACCAGGATGGCGTCCAAAATGGCATCTGAGATCTGATCGCACAGCTTATCGGGATGGCCTTCGGTCACCGACTCACTGGTAAAAAATGTCTTAGGGCTGCGCATGAAACTTGTCATGGGCCATTCCTTTCTTACAAAGAACATTATGATACATGCATATGTATGGCCAGGTGATTACATATCATCTATGCTGAAGATTCAATGAGAATTTATTATGTGGGGTTAAGGCATAAAAAAACCCCTCTTCATCAGGGGGTGTGACATTTGCACATTCCCCTCATCTTGCGGCATAGCATAGACCGCCGGAATTGGCACCCTTCTTGTCGGAACAAGCGGGTTGCCGGGCTTCATCGGGCCGTTTCCCTCCACCTCTCTTGATGAGAGTGATTACACTCATGTATTTATTTGTCCATGTATGGAGATGAATTGTTATCATCTCTGTGTCTGTTATCACTCTTGATTGTACTTTATAGCCTGGCCTGATGTCAATGGAATGAACTACTTTTCTCCTACTGGTTGCTGGCTACTTTATAGCACCCAGTAGCCAGTAGGAGAGGATAGCACCGGTCGGCAGCTATCCGTCAGTAGGCACTATGACTTAGGTACCAGACTCCCAGGAGCTGAGGTATTTCTCTTGCTCTTCGGTCAGTTTGTCATACTTGATACCCATGGCATGCAATTTGAGGCTGGCAATCTCTTTATCCAGCTCCTGAGGTAATGTGTATACCTCGTTTTTCATCTCTTTGGCATTTTTGAGCACATATTCGGCACCCAGAGCCTGGTTGGCAAAGCTCATGTCCATGACACTGGCTGGATGGCCTTCGGCGGCAGACAGGTTAACCAGGCGGCCTTCGGCGAGCAGATGGACGTGACGACCATCGGCATAGGTGTACTCATCAACAAAATCACGGACGCGGCGTTTGTTAACGCCGAGTTTCTCCAGGGCAGGAATATTGATCTCGTCGTTGAAGTGACCGGAGTTGGCAATCAGAGCGCCATCTTTCATTTTTTCCAGATGAGCCTGATCGATGACGTTGATGTCGCCGGTTACGGTGATGAAGATATCACCAATGGCAGCAGCCTCAACGCCAGGCATGACGCGATAGCCATCCATAACGGCCTCTAAGGCGCGAGTAGGATCGACCTCACATACAACCACGTTGGCACCATGTCCATGGGCGCGTGAAGCGACACCACGACCACACCAGCCATAACCAAAGACAACGATGGTACGACCGGCCAACAGGATATTGGTTGAGCGAATGATAGCATCCAGGGTGCTCTGACCAGTACCATAGCGGTTATCGAACAGGTGCTTGGTATCGGAATCATTGACGGCCAGCACTGGGAAGCGCAGGACACCCTGCTTCACCATACTATGCAAGCGGATAACGCCAGTGGTGGTCTCTTCCAGTCCACCGATGATGGCAGGAATCAGATCGGTACGTTTGGTGTGCAAGGTCGAAACCAGATCACAACCATCGTCCATGGTCATCTCTGGATTGTGGTCCAGGACAGCGCTGATGTGCTCATAGTAGGTTTTCTCGTCCTCGCCTTTGATAGCGTAGGTAGGAATACCATACTCGCTCACCAGGGCAGCCGCCACATCATCCTGAGTGGACAAGGGATTTGAGGCACACAGCACCAGGTCGGCACCGCCGGCTTTTAAGGTGATGGCCAGGTTGGCGGTCTCAGTTGTGATATGCAGACAGCCAGACATGCGCAAGCCTTTCAAGGGCTGCTCTTTAGCAAAGCGCTCTCGAATCAGGCGTAGCACCGGCATCTCCTTGGCAGCCCACTCGATACGGTCTTTACCGCGAGGGGCCAGGGAGAGATCTTTCACATCTCCACGTGTTGAAGTTGTCATATATTTTATTATTTCCTTCCGTTTGAAGTAGGATTGCGCAGGGCAACAAAGGAACGCTCCAAAGAGCGCCTCAGCATATTCTACAACATTTCTTGAGGTATGACTATGGCACACAACGTGCATAATACACACAACAAGATTTGTCGTGAATGCTCTTCACCCACGACGGTCTCCTCATACAAACAATTAGTTCGTCTTTTGTGTATTCCAGTTTGGATCAAAATGCGAATAGGTTACCAGTTCGTTATAGCGAGTCTCAATATCATTCATCGACAATGAAGACAGGCCACCAATGCCAAATTTGGCACAGGCAAAAGAGCCAACGATATTGCCATGGACCACGGCGCGCTTGAGATCATCAACCGCATAGCGACCAGAAGCATCGGGCTGTACCGAAGAGAGATATCCGAGGAAACCACCAGCAAAGGAATCACCCGCACCGGTTGGATCCACGACCTCTTCCAGAGGATAAGCCGGGGCACTGAAATAGGTACCATCCGCGCCAAAGAGCAAGGCACCATAGCTTCCCAGTTTTACCACCACGTACTTTAAGCCAAGGCTAAAGAAGTGACGGACTCCGGTCAGGATGCTGGCCTGATTGGTATAATGGCGAACCTCTTCTTCGCTCATTAAAAGCACATCCACCTGCTTCATGACTTCAGTCAAAGGATCACGAGCGATATTGATCCACAAATCCATGGTATCCAGCACCGTGAATTGGGCACGAGGAGTCTGCTGAAGCACCTCTAGCTGCAACTCGGGTTGAATATTGGCCAGAAAGACCAGAGGACTCTGTGTATACTCTTCTGGCACCACAGGATGGAAATCTCCGAAGACACCCAGTTGTGTATCCAGCGTGTCGCGGGTATTCATATCCATATGGTAACGTCCATGCCAGTGAAAGGTTTTGCCTTCCTGAATCTGCAGACCGGCGAGATTGATGTTGTGGCTACGCCAGAAGTCAAGATGTTCACGAGGAAAATCACTTCCCACAATCCCCACAAGGTTCACCTGATCATAAAGAGATGCAGCAGTTGCAAAATACGATGCCGCTCCACCTAGAACACTATCCATCCTGGTAAAGGGCGTCTCTACGGTATCGAGGGCCACGGAGCCCACAACAAGAATAGGCAAAATTCGCCTCCATTAAAAATGTCTCTGAAAGGTAAGAGAGTGGAAACCCTTAAAAAGTTTCATTACTCGCCACCGGATTTACACACATCCATTTACACGGGTGTAGCATCATTGAGATGTTCAATGACACCATCCAGAAATGCAATGGCATTATTAAATTTGTCTCGCGCCATATTGCGCGCGGGAACGGTGTTTAAGGATTGGTAGAGCTCAATAAAACGCTCTTCGACATGGCGCAAGATGGCTGCCAACACCTCACCGGTCACAGCCCGATTAGGATAACGGGCCCCGAACTCGATCAGGGAAGTGACAACTGCAAGGCCACTCAACCTTCCTAGTTTATCAGCATCGTACAAGATGCGCCCCTCAGTCACCGTCTTATCACGTTGATCAGGCTGAGCCACCGTCGTATGAGTTAAAATAGCTTGCTCCACCTTCTGGATCAACTCCTCAGGAGCCTCCCGAGCACGCAAGAACTCAACCGCCATTTCAGCCGATTTCACCTGATGATCTTGAAAGCCATGAGCCACGGTCGAAATATCGTGCAGATACCCTGCAATGCTCAAAGCATCAAGATCAATGTTCGGTGACGCTTCATCCTCCTGAACCTCTAATTCCAGGGCCAGCATCTTACAGTTTGCTACAACGGCACTCACATAGCGGAAGCCTTCATTCCCCATGACTTCTTCAGCATATTGGGCAACCGCTGGCACAATCTCTTTATCCATGTATCTACCTTGTATCTATTTATTCGCTTTTATTCTGCCTGCTCGGCATACACCTGGCGCGTAATGTCTCAGTATACGGGGCCCTCATGATTCCTTTTTCTGTCACGATCGCCGTCACATACGCATGCGGCGTGACATCGAACGCAGGATTCGCCACGGCAACATCCATGGGGGCAATGCGCGTCCCATAGAGGGTCGTTACCTCCTCTGCCTTGCGCTGCTCAATCGGAATCTGTTCACCGCTGAGGAGTGCAAGATCGATGGTGGAACATGGAGCAACCACATACAGTGGGATCTGATGTACATGAGCCAGTACGGCCACACTGTAGGTGCCGATTTTGTTGGCCACATCACCGTTGGCAGCGATACGATCCGCACCAACAAAAATAGCCTGTATGCGCTTCTGACGCATAAAATAGCCGGCCATATTGTCAGTGATTAGCGTCAATGGCACCCCTTCTTGCTGCAATTCCCAGGCCGTCAGGCGAGCACCCTGAAGGACTGGTCGGGTTTCATCCACAAATACATGCACATGCTTACCAGTGTGGGCCGCCATATAGACAGGAGCCAGCGCGGTGCCAATTCCAGTGGTTGCCAGCGCACCAGCATTACAATGCGTCAAAATTGTATCACCATCCGCAATCAGCTCGGCCCCATGGAGTCCCATCTGCCAGCAGGCCTGTACATCCTCGACCGCTATCTGGTGTGCTTCTGCCTTCAATACCTCAGCAAGCTGTTGACTTGAGAGGCCAGCCTGGCAGGCTTGTCGAGTGGAGCGCTGCATACGCTCAATGGCCCAGAACAGATTGACCGCCGTAGGGCGCGTCTGGCCCAACAGCTGACCAACCTGAGCAAGATGAGCCTCAATTTCTGCTGGAGTCGTCTCCAATCGATCCGCATCCCGTTCCGCAAGGAAGCGCGTCACGGCCAACGCCATGCCAAATCCAGCGGTAACACCAATCACAGGTGCACCCCGGACCCGTAGCTGCGCGATCGCCTCAGCCACCTGCTGCTCATGGGTGAGATGCAGGTAAACCACCTGCTGTGGAAGAAGAGACTGATCCAGCATATGCACAACTGCACGACCATCACCATCATCTTCCCACCACACCGTCCGTACCTTAGGATCGAAGTTATAATCATTCAAGGGAGCCGTGCCTCCTTCACATCTTTCCAGGTAAGACAGGAAAGATACATTGGGCATAATCCCCCGGTATGTAACGAAGGGGCAGCGCGACCTGCGCATTATTAACCCAATAGTACTAACAAATCGGCTAATGATTGCAGTAAATCCACCAGAGTATGCTACCATGATAAACGATACATCACTCAACAGCAAGTATGCATGACTACTTTATCATGTTACTGATAGCCTTAGTTGTCCGTTCCACTAGACAGAAGGAAAAAGCGTTTCCGTATCCGCCTGAGAGCCGTGGGCACACACGCACGCATTATTATGTGTGTCCACCAGAAAAAGGCCCGGAGACAGCTACCAATCTCTCTTGTATGGAACGGACAAGAGAACACAGTAGCTATCGAAGGGATTGTAGCGCATGGTCCGGGTGGAAACCAAGGAAAACTCCTGGTCTTTCGAACAAATTTACGACGAATATAAGACACCTATTTATAATTATGTGTACCATTTGGTGGGCGATCGCGAACAGGCCGACGACCTGACTCAGGATACGTTTTTGAAGGCTTTTCGCGCATTACCGAAAATGGATGCAAACTTAAAACTATCGGCCTGGTTGTATCGTATTGCCACGAATACCGCGTACGATGCGCTTCGTCGTCGTAAGCTCATAGCCTGGTTACCATGGCAAGATCTCGACCACGAACCCGCCGACGTTGAAAGTGCCGATCCACAAGAAATTTATGGCACAACGGAGATGGTGCGAGCCGCACTTCGTCGCATGCCTCAGCAGTATCGGGCAGCATTGCTACTCTACACCCAGGAGGGCTTCTCCTACAGCGAGATCGCTCATACCCTGAACATTGCTGAGAGCGGTGTCAAAATGTATCTCTCACGTGCCCGTCAATCGTTTCGAGAACATTATCGATCCCTGGAACAGGGAGGAGGCACCAAATGAACTGTGAGCAGGTCAAGGATTTGCTCAGCCCTTACCTTGACGATCAACTCACAGTACAAGAGCGTCAAAGCGTTGCGAGCCATCTACAAATCTGCGAGATGTGCTGCACCATTCTGACGGATTACCGCCGCTTTGACGCCCTCCTATCCCAGCTTCCACGCTTCGCTCCGCTCCTGGTTCAGCCACAAGAAGCATTCAGCTCTAGCCAGAGTTTGCTGCTCTGTGAAATCCAAAGTATCCAACCAGGAACGCCCGCGAAATTACGCCGCCGCCCCTCCTCCTTTCCAACCCATTTAGCCGGCACGCGCGGCCACTACCGTTGTACTTACCACCAGACCACAACCACTCCCCATTGGATCGCAAAGACAGCCTGGAAAACTGGCGATCAATATCCCAATATAAAACTCCTCATCTGCCTGGTAACTATTGGCACCAGCCTGCTCAGCAGCTACTACCTCTGGTCAAAATACCGCCAACACCCCCCGGCGTCTGAATAAACACACACACACCTCATCCTTCTCCCCTTTCACCACACCAGACCCACCAGATCCATCCTTCCTCTCTTAAATATTGTAGAGTGGGCGGCCGCGGTCGCCCACTCTACAATATTTAAGAGACAAGCGAGCACCGTAGGTGCGAAGCTTCAGACAAAAACAAAAAAATGAGAAATAAAAGCAGCAAACCACCATATCGCATTAAAATTCAGTGAATTTCCTCATGCCCAGAAAATTGCCCCAAAAAACGCTAACAAAATGCACGCTCATGCGTTATAATACATAGGCTTGGGATGGATGGCGGGATGTGCGCTGGCAAGCAGATCCACCTCGACGAGCAGCTTGTACCGTACATCTAAGATCTACGTGCAACCTTTTCCCCATGGGGTTGGCACGCGCACCTCCTGACGTTTCGCGTCGCGCCAGATGCAGACGCGCGGTAAGGAGGGAACGAGCTGGCACCCCGTTCTCTCTTTACTCTTACCATGCATAGAAAGGGTCGCATGCAATTCACAGTCCGATCACTGGGTGGAAAACTGATAATTGTTGCGACGTTGACTCTTTTGCTTTGTATGCTCCTCTTTTACGTTTCATCCTGGGGCATATTCAGGTTTTATTCCGAATATCAGGCCAGGAGAGACGCGCAAACACATCTTTCACAATTACAAGTAGCCTATCAAGAACACACAAAGGCTTTAATTCAAAGCGTTGCAAAGGTAACACAGGATGCGCGTATTACCGCAACCCTTGCGCACCCGGAGCAAGCAGATACACATGGCGCGGTTCGTACCCTTTTAGACCAATATGCCAATGACAAACACCTCCACTCACTGGACCTCTTCAACGATGCGGGGCAGGCTCTACTACCGGGGAGCGCGACTGTTAACGCCACGATGCAACCACTCTTCAAGAAAGCCAGCCAGGGCGAAACCGTGGCCTTGCTCCAACCGCTACCTTTAACTGGACCTGGCTCGGACGCCCGGCCGCAATGGATGCTGCTCGTGCTGATGCCCGCTACTCCCCGGCATACTGGTATCCTGATGGCGTCTCAGTCAATTGACACCCTTCTCGCCCAAGACTTGAGCCAGAAGGCGAACACACAGGTATTGCTCTGCATACAAAATCAACTTGTAGGCACGACCACGCTGGACGTTCTGCAATCCGCGGGCAACACCAATGGCAAGCTATGTCAGGCCAATACACCCAGAGTACTGAATAGCTCTCAACATAGCTACCTGCTACAAATCCAACCTGCGCGCCTCACGCAACAACCAGCAGGTTCAACCAGCCTGCAACTGGCCACCATTGAGCCCTTATACGAGATCAATACATATCCAAAGAGCTCAACACTCTTGTTGATCGGAACAGGATTATTTGTCCTGGCGCTGGGCATCATTCTGTATACCTTCTTTGTCAGTGTCCTGTTAATCCGACCCTTGCGCCGACTTCAGGCCCATGTCCAGGTTCTGGTGACACAGGACACGGACATAAAGATGACTCTGGCACGTACCAACGAATTTGCGATGTTGGAGCAATCGTTCCAGTTCTTGCACGAGACGCAATCAAATGAAAGTCAGGCCCTACTGGACCAGATGAGCAACCTATTGATTATGAGCGATGCACTGATGTCGACCCTCAATCTTGAGCAGTTGCTGGGCGAATTTGTCTCACGCATGGGACACATCATGAACGTCAAACATGTCTCGCTCCTCCTCTATGGCAGAGAAAGTATTGCTCCCTGGGCCGTCTCACAGTGGTCTGCTGAAGGTGAAACATCCGAGCTCCTGACCACGCCAGCCGAGGATGGCCCGGTGGCGGTCCATATCGATCCCGATAACGACATCACCATGGTGGTCACAAAAAAAATGGCGGCCATGCCAAATACACGCACGGCTCATTCAGACGCGCAACCGGGAGCGCTACGAGCCAGGATACCGGTGCAGTCCAAGTCGATCCAGGCAACGCGCATACCCAATCATGCCTTACGTGAATTGGATATGATGCTGGCGCGTATGGCGATCCAGAGGCAGAAAATTGTCTATGGGGAAGATATCGCCAGTATCTATCAGAATCGGCAGGAACACTGGGCCCGCCTGGCACTTGAAGCGGGCTATTATTCCGCGATCGCGGTTCCGCTCCTCCTGCAAGATCAGGCAATCGGTGCATTTATACTTTACACCGAAAAATCGTATCCAATCAGCCAGCGCGATACATTCTTGCTCAGTTCAGCTTCATTGCAAACATCCATGGCTATTGAAAATGCCTTGTTATTCGCCGAGGTCAAGGATAAAAATGCCGCCCTTGAGCGCGCCAACCAGCTAAAATCACAATTTCTGGCGAATGTTACGCATGAATTGCGCACACCGTTACACAGTATTATTAGTTATGGAGCGCTTATCCTGGAAGGCTTCGTTGATGGCACGCTCACAGCGGAACAAGAAGAACATATCCAATTTATGGTCGGTCGGGCAGAGGATCTTTCCCATCTGGTAGATGATATGCTCGATCTCTCAAAAATTGAGGCCGACCACATCGAAGTAAAGCTGGAACCCTTGCAACTGACGAAAAACCTGGCAGACGTGCTTGAGCAGGTCAAACCCCTGGCAAATAATAAGGATCTTCACCTGCACCTTGATATTCCGGACGCGCTCCCAATGGTGGCTGCGGATGGACACCGGCTACGGCAGATCGTGATTAATCTGGTATCCAATGCGATTAAATTTACCGAGAAGGGGAGCGTCACCGTACGCTGCCACCATCTCAAACAACAGGGCATGGTGCGGATCTCAGTCACCGATACAGGTATCGGTATCTCACCGGCCGCTCTGGACTACATTTTTGAGGCCTTCCGACAGGCGGATGGCAGCACGACACGTCGCTTTGGCGGCACCGGACTTGGCTTAACCATTGCCAGAAAGTTAATTGAGTTACAGGGTGGTGAGATCGCGGTAGAGAGTATTCCTGGGGAGGGATCAACCTTCTCATTCACATTACCAATCGTTCTGGTCTGAACATAATGCTCACAATCCCTGCTCCCTGAAGACAAAACTTTCTCCGCCTTCGTTGCGTGCTATCTGGCGGACAGACGTGACAGGCAGAGCGTATTACTATAACGAAAGAGTGCCGTATGAATACATCAGCACATACCATACAACAACCAGCTATTATGGTGATTGAGAACGAAGTCTCCAATCGCATTTTAATTGAGCGCGTCTTATCGACCCGTGGCTATCGCTGTATCTCCGCCTCCAACGGACGAGAAGCCCTGGAGCTGCTCGAACGGGAGCACGTCGATCTTATTCTGACCGATCTTTCCATGCCTGTACTGGATGGGTATCGCACCACCCAGTTGATTCGCGCCCGACCGGGGATGGAGAACGTACCAATTGTAGCCGTTACCGCCTTTGCCCTCAATGACGAAGGCGAGGCCGCCAGAAAGATCGGCTGTACCGAATACCTCACCAAGCCATTCAAGCCACGGCAGTTGCTCGAAGTCGTTGAAAGGTTGCTCAATCGATAGCTGCAGACATATGCTTGTTCTCTCTACTGTCAATGTGCCATACTGAAGAGAGATTACACAAAACGTGTTCCTGACTGATCCAGCTTCGATCGGTTGGTGTATTTTTGTGCTTTATTAAGAGGCCAGGTACCATCGTGACTGACCTGATGAAAGCGTAATGAAAGGCGGATGTGGCATTGGATATAAAGTTGACGACACAGGCAGTAAAAGATATTGCCTGCGATGCATTGATTGTGGGAGCAGCCCGCAAGAATGGGGGTGTAGAACTCTCTGCTCCAGCCGCGACTATCGATAACACCCTTGCGGGACTGATCGTGGAGCGCGCCACAGCTGGCGAGTTCAAAGGCAATAGCGGCGAGATCCTCACCATCCATCCTCAGGGTAAACTTACGGCCAAGCGCGTAATTGTAGTAGGTCTGGGCGCGCAGGAGAAGGTAGATACACAGTCCGTACGACGGGCCACGGCTGTCGCCGCTCGCCATGCACAGAAAACGGGCGCACAGACAATTGCCATCGCTGGCGGCTTTAGCAGCACCAAATTTCAGGCCGTAGAAGAGGCTCAGGCAGCCATCGAGGGCGTACTGCTAGGCATCTATAACTTCCGTGCCTATCAGAGTAAAGAAAACGGTACCAGTATCTCCCAGGTACTGCTGGTGAGTAGCAAGGAACAAAAAGCCGAGTTCGAACAGGCCTTACACCGGGCACAGGCTCTGGCAGAAGGCACCAACTTTGCCCGTAGTCTGATCAATGAGCCCCCCAATGTCCTCACGCCCAGCGAACTGGCGAACCGTGCCAGTAGCATGGCCAAAGAAGTCGGACTGGAATGCGAGATCTTTGATAAGGACAAAATTCAGGAACTTGGCATGGGTGGCCTGCTAGCGGTATCCAAAGGCAGCGTCAATCCTCCTCACTTTATCGTATTGCGCTATCGCGGTGGCGCCAGTGCGGACAAAGGTATGGCCCTGGTTGGCAAAGGCATCACCTTCGATACCGGCGGTATCTCGCTCAAGCCTGGTGCTGGTATGGATGAGATGAAAGGCGATATGGGCGGTGCCGCAGCAGTTCTTGGCGCGATGCAGGCTATTGCACAGATCAAACCCGCCATCAATGTTACCGCGCTGGTCCCAACCTGCGACAACATGCCCAGCGGTAGCGCCTATGTTCCCGGCGATATTGTACGCATCATGAATGGCAAGACCATCGAGATCGTCAACACCGATGCAGAAGGACGCATGATCCTGGCCGACGCCCTCTCCTTTGCCTCACGTGAAGGGCTCTCACCCATTCTAGACCTGGCAACCCTGACCGGTGCCATGGTCGTCGCCCTTGGTCATACCATGACTGGTGTCTTCAGTAACGACGAACAGTTGACGCAGGACATCATCAGCGCTGGCCGCGTCGCAGGCGAGAAATACTGGCCAATGCCAATTGACGAAGAGTATGGTGAGTATATCCGTAGCGAAATCGCCGACATCAAACAGACCGGTGGCCGCGAAGCAGGATCGATCACAGCGGCGAAGATCCTGGAGAACTTTGTCGGTAACGCCAGTTGGGCCCACCTCGACATTGCAGGCACCAGTTATGTCGATAGTGTCAAAGCCTACCAGGAAAAAGGCGGCACAGGCGTCGGTGTACGCACCCTGACCGAGCTAGCCCAACGCCTCGCACAATCCACCAAAAAATAAGCACTTTTATATACAGCTTTGGGGTAATTTTATTATCCCAAAGCCGCCTACCAGCCACTATCTACAAAAATACGCCACCAACAACTCCAACCAGATTTATTTCCTGTCTTAGCAATTCCAGATAAAATTGGTTTGTGCATCGCCATAAAACCACGTCAATGAAATATATATGCCATCTTTGACTTCTACATAAATGGGGCTATACTTTTGAATTGGGTGGAGGTGTTATTTTTATGACAGAACTCACATTATTCTTATTCGGATCCCCAAATATTGAATATAATGGGAAGCGCATCAGCGTAGATACACGCAAGGCCAGTGCTCTTTTAATTTATCTGGCCATGACACGGCGGCGGCATCGGCGGGATGCCCTGGCAAATTTATTATGGCCGGACTATGATCAGGCTCATGCACGGGCGACGCTACGGCGGACGCTCTCTGCCTTGAATAAAGCTCTGGACAATCAATGGCTACAGATCGATCGCGATACCCTGGCTATCGATGCACATGCACAGATATGGCTCGACGTTGAAGAGTTCCATACCCAACTAGCGGCCTGCCAGAAGCATGGGCACGCGTCTACAGAAGTGTGTCGGCATTGCCTGCTACCACTCAAACGTGCAGTAGAATTATATCAGGCTGATTTTTTAACCGGCTTCCACCTCCATGGCAACACGAATTTTGAGAGCTGGCAATTTTTTCAGGCCGATCACTTACGGCGAGAATATGCCTATGCCCTGGAACGGCTGGTCCAGTGCTATTGCCTGCAGGCTCGTTTCGATGATGCACTCACCTATGCTCTGCGCTGGCTGTCATTAGATCGATTACATGAACCGGCCTATCGTATCCTGATGCAGATCTATGCCTGGTCAGGACAACGGACTGCGGCCCTGCAGCAATATGAAGAATGTGTGCGCATTTTACAAGAAGAACTTGAGATACAGCCGCTTGAAGCCACAACACAACTCTATCAAGCTATTAAAGATAATCGTGTACCACCACCACCGCAGCTAAGCGAGAAGAACCAGTACACCCCCAGACCTGTCTCCCAACTGCCACCGGAGGCACAAAGTCCAGGGCCAAACGCGCAGGCCATACCGCCAGGACCATATCCACTGGTGGGTCGTAGTGCCGAGTGGAAGATCCTGCTCTCCGTCTATCAAAAAGCCCGCAGCCAGGGACAGGCTCTGATTCTAGAAGGCGAGCTGGGCATTGGCAAGACACGCCTGGCCGAAGAGTTGCTGGCCTATGCACGCCAGCAAGATGCCTCAATCCTGATGGCACGCTGCTATGCCGCAGAACAGCAACTAGATTATAGCTCTATTGTCGCGGGACTCAGGGCCGCGATGGTACAGCAACAAGATGCGCTCAAGCGCGTACCCACCCAATGGCTGGCAGAAGTTGCCCGCCTGCTCCCTGAATTGAGTATCTATCGGAAAGAGCCACTTCCTCAGATCGAGCAGCCGGGCTCACAGTATCACTTTTTTGAGAGCCTGCGACAATTTTTTCTGTTTTTATGCCAGAATATGAAAACCACGGCACCAGGTATCATCTTTTTTGAGGATGTACAGTGGATCGATGCATACTCACTGGAGTTCCTGCTCTATTGCTTGCGCCGAAGCACGGAAAAAGCGGTCTGCCTCGTGCTCACCTATCGTACACCCCGGCGTAGTAAGGATCATCAGCTACACTATCTGTTGACTGAGATGCAACATATTGGTCAGGCGACCCTGGTGACGCTAGCACGCTTACCATCCGAGGCCATCGCCGCGCTGATCACAAAAAGTAATATATCGCCCTCACCCGCGCTCACGACACGCCTGTACCAAGAGAGCGAAGGCTTGCCTTTCTTGTTGACGGCCTACTTGCTGGCCCTGCAAAAAGGTCAGCTCACCATTGAAGCAAGTAACTGGCCGATCCCAGCACAGGCTCGTGACCTGCTGATCCTGCACATAGCAGCGGTCAGCAAGACGGCCAGACAGATCTTAGGAGCGGCCGCCACCATCGGGCGCACATTTGATTTTGACACCCTGAGCAAGACCAGCGGCACGCACGAAGAAGAAACGATCACTGCGCTCGAAGAACTCATCAGCCAGGGCCTGATCCTGGAGATGATCGCGGATGGAGAAGAACCACTGGTCAGCAGGACATTACTCTATCGCTTCAGTCACGAAAAAATTCGCCAACTGGCCTATGAGGAGATCAGCCAGGCCCGCCTTCGGCTCCTCCAGCGACGTAAAGCTGAGATACAACAGGCACGCAGGCAGAGCGATAACACACGATAGTATGCGATCGCTCTGCGCCTGTTTGAAGAGTCCGGCATGCATTGGCAAGCAGACAACCCGACAGGCTCATAGCGGCAAGAGCTTTACTGAGCAATAAAACGATTGCGAACCAGGATACGACTGGTTCCTTCCTGGGCGGATATCTGTTTCACCGCAATCGCCACACGGTTCTCAGCGTTCAAGATGTTCCAATACGCATCCAGCACAGCCTCAGCCTTGCCTGAACATGGTAAGAACAACGGATCACCACTAAAACTTGGTAATGGGTTGCCATCACCACGATAGGTTGTCAGGCCAACACCAAAGCCACGCGGTGGTCTGGCGGGCCGATAGGTGAAGCGATCCGTTTTAGCAGGATTGGCCTGATTGGCCTTGAGAATACTCAAGGTAACGACACCAGGATAATTCTGAAGATCGAGCATGCCACTGATACGTGGAGTATAGTGAGGCGCATCTGGCTCACGTTCGCGCTTCTCCAGTGCAGAGTCAAAACTTCCGCCGGCCAGCAAGCCATCATAAATAGTTCTGGTCTGATCTCCATTACTGACCAGGTAGATACTTGGCAGTTCCAGCATGGCATCATAGATCAGCAGTTCAGGATTATCCATCAGATGTGTATCGATAGGCTCGGTACGTAAGGTGTTTCCAGTTGCGACAAACTTACGATTACGGCTCTGGGCGCTACGACCCATAATCCAATAGATCATCAACCAGGCATCATCGACAGAGGAACGGCCGATGACCAGACCTCTTCCCGGATATGAATTTTTCCGGAGAAGCTCTAGATTTGCCGTTGCGATAGCACTAGCATCCATGATTTCCACTATCTCCCTTTTCTATTATAGAACGATTATTGCTAAACAATGTGTTGCGCAAGTTCTTTAATTACAGTCTCGCGCCTGCGTTGCCCGCTCATGATGTGTGGCAGGTACGCTCCCTACCCTTCTATATCACACACCACAAAATATATTAAAACGAGTATACATTAAAACCGGGCACAGGTAAAATATAAGGATTGTTTCTTGCCGGACGCCTGCCGCTTAACGCTTCTGTTTAAGTACGGATTGGGCGGCAAAGTAGCCGCACATACCATGCACGCCACCACCGGGAGGCGTTGAGGACGAGCAGATAAAAATGTCCGGGGCAGGAGTAGTATATGGATCCAGGCGAAGAGTGGGACGAGTAAAGAGTTGCAAGATATCTTGCTTACCACCGTTAAAGTCGCCACCGATATAGTTGGGATTATATTGTTCGAGGGCCACAGGATTGGTGACGTGACGCGCCAGAATACGCTCACGAAAGCCCGGGGCAAAGCGCTCGATCTGCTCCTCAATACGCGCGGTCATATCAAAATTGGAACCATTGGGCACGTGACAGTAGGCCCAGGCTGTGTGTTTACCAGCGGGTGCCCGTGTAGGATCAAACATGCTCTGCTGAGCAATCAATACATAGGGATGCTCAGGAGGCAGGCCACGCTGAACCTGTTGCTCCGATGCCGCAATCTCAGCAAACGTTCCACCCAGATGGACGGTACCAGCCTTCAGGCATTCCTGCGCCGTCCAGGGAATGGGACCATCCAGGGCCAGATCCAGCTTAAACGCGGCCGGACCATAGCGATAATGCCGTAGCTGACGCTTATAGCCCTCTGGCAAGCGATGTCCAGCAATCTTTAACAGCTGACGCGGAGTAACATCAAAGAGATAGGCATCAGCGGCTGGCAGATCATCAATATTTTTGACTTCCGTAGAGGTTCTGATTTCTCCTCCCAGAGAGCGTAGATAGGCAGCCAGAGCATCAACGATAGCCTGTGAACCACTACGCGGCACGGGCCAGCCCGAAACGTGGCCGGCCGTAGCCAGTAAGACACCCGCAGCCGCACTGGTAGGCTGGCTCAAGGAAAGCATAGAGTGGGCGGCGATACCAGCCAGCAGCGCCCGTGCCTGTGGACCTCGAAAGGCCACATCAGACAACAACTCAGCCGAACTAAGGGCAGCCAGTACAAAGGGAGCCAGCTTGAATGGATGCAACAGTGGCTTCAAACGCAGAGGACCAAGGAAAGCCTGGATAATCGTCTCCCAATTGTCCACAAAAGGGATCATCAACCGCTGATAGGCATCCTCATCACTTCCCAACGTCGCAGCCGTAGCAGCGATAGAGCGATGCAAAATCACGGCGGAGCCATCATCCAGAGGATGGGCCAGATTGATTTCTGGTTGTATCCACTCAAGTCCAAATTGCTCCAGGGGTAGCGTCTGAAAAAAAGGCGAGGCCAGACCAAGTGGATGGACCGCCGAGCAGATATCATGGACAAAGCCAGGCAAGGTCAACTCTTTTGAGCGTGCACCTCCACCAATCATGTCCTTCGCCTCAAGCACCAGCACCGACTGACCAGCCTGCGCCAACTCGACCGCCGCCGCCAATCCATTAGGTCCTGAGCCAATCACAATAGCATCATACGTTTGCTGTCTTCCCATAAATTCCACGCATTTCGTCTGCTAAAACTACCAGTAAACTGGCTTATCTGCTACATTAACAACACTTTGACCATACATACTCTATAGCAAGTCTCATAAAGCATACAAAGAAGTATAATATACAACAATATATACACAAAGCACATGGGTACTGAAGTGCCCTGTCTTGAAAGTGTCAAATATCTGGCTCTTCCGCACTTTCCATGCTGTATTTGCAAACCATCTTCTTAGAAAAAAATGGAGCGAAAGAGCCAATACTTGATAGATACCTCTCTCTTTGTAAGAGTCGACAATCTCTAACTTTCAAATACGTAAAACAATTACATATACTTAACACTTTTCTCCTATACTTTATTAAACAAGGGGTACTTGATATCACTATAAAGTATAATGAGTTCTCTACTGATATTATGAAGTTTATTTTATACCATTTCTATTTTCGATAGACACTATTTTGACATTGCAAGAAAGGCTTTTTTTTTGTTATGCTTGCTGTAATACAACATGATTTGTCACAAACAGCTCATGATTCTGCTTCGCAACCAGGATGGTTGCGAATACTCTGCTCACCACTACTTCTTTGCCTTTTCATTGGTATCGCCGTACGCATCTTCCTTATTGTCCATTCATCACCTACGATCCCTGGCGATGAAGCCTTGACTGGCATTCAGGCCGAGAATATTTTACGTGGTCTACATCCCATCTATTACTATAACCAACCGTATCTGGGTAGCCTGGAAGCCTACATTCTCGCTATATTCTTTGCTATCGCGGGTCCGTCGGTGACGGTGGCACGCACTGCTATGATGTGTATCTCCCTTCTGATGATCGTTCTTACCTGGTTCCTTGGTTCGGCTCTCGCTGATCAAGCCCATTTAAAAGGGAGCATGAAGCGACTATTTGTGTTTATTGCAACACTGATCGCGGCATTCCCTCCCCTTTATGATACCGTTCTTGAGTTACGTTCCTGGGGTGGCTATACCGAAGCCATGATTATTATGCTTTGGCTATTGCTGTGCACCCTTCGTCTAAATCAACGCTGGCAGGCGGGGGCATCACACCGTGAGCTTACTCTGCGCTGGCTTGGATTCGGGTTCGTCGTAGGATTGGGCTTTTGGATCGATCCGCTTGTCGTATATGCAGTAGTGATTGCGGCGCTCTGGCTGGGAGGAACGTTTATTACCGGATTGATACATCCCATCCAACGTCCCAATGCTCGCCGTACTTTACTTACAGAAGCACTTTTTGCTCTGGTCGCTATCCCTGGTGTCTTAGTTGGTTTTCTACCAGGTATCATTTATGGGTTGAAAAATCAGTGGGCAAACATCATTTTTATATTTTATTCTAACTCAAGCCATGCACCAACCCTCACAAAAAAGCTCCAAATGCTCAGCTTATATGCGCGCTGCACAGCACCACGCGTTATTGGTGGCTCTCTACCCACCGAACCTTATGTCAGGCTAGGCAATTCAGCCGTTGTAACTCCCGGTCTTGTAATCAGTGGCGTCTGTATCGCACTAGCGGTCATCGCTATCGGACTCTCTTTTTTCTGGCATCATCCTGCGGTAGTGCGCACCCGTCAATTAACCCTCATGCCCATTGTATTTATGCTTGTTGTTACAGTGATTTTCTGCAACTCCACTTTTGTAGCGGTAGAAAATAGAGCAACCACTTGTACGCAAATAGATGCTTCGGGACGCTATGCAACGCCTCTTTGCATTGTGCTCCCATTTATCCTGGCTGCCATCATAACGCTCTGCTGGCAATTTCTAGCCACACGCCCAAACCAGCAGACACCATCCCAGAATCCACAAGAATCTATACCATCAGGTACACGGCCCAACACCTACGCTGGACGTCATTCAAAGAGTTTATTGGGTCGGCCAATCAAAATTGTCCTTTTGCTCGTCCTGGTTGTATATTTTGCCACTCAAGCCTACGCCTATGCTGCATCTCATCCCGAGGCAGTGTTTAAATCTTCTGGCTGTTTGCAAATGGTACAAGATGAAACAGCTATCAATCAGTATATGCAGCAAAATAATATCCATTATGCCTTTGGTAATAACTGGATTGCTGATCCAATTACGTTTACAACCAATGCCTCTATTCTTGTCTCGCCTCTCCCTTTTTCCACACGGATCAAGGTCAACGAGCAAAAAGTTGAAAATGCAAGTCGCTATGCCTTCCTATTCTTTGTCGCCGCTTCGGAGAAAAAACCACCTTTTGTGACGCTGCTCGATAAAGAACATTATAAGTATAGTATTGCACGTTTTCAATCACAGCCTGGCTGGGATGTGATGATTGTCTATCCCGAGCGCAAAATTTCTATCCATGACAAAATTTTTGGTGAGACGATCAATGCGACTATCTTTAAAAGTTGTTGATAATCAACAACTTTTAAAGATAGTCGCAGGAGGTCTTATTGGACAAAAATACGCGTTTCTACAAGCTCAATTATGCTACCAACAGAGGTACAGCAAGCCTCGCAATGTTTGTGCTATACTCAAACCATGAAAATTAAAATACGTTATTTTGCTTTATTTCGTGAGATCATCGGGCAAGGCGAAGAGGTGTTAACAGTAGCCGATGCGACACGGATCGCTGATATACGAGCACTCTTAGTAGAACGCTATCCACGCGTACAGCCGACCATGGAACGGTCAGTAAATGCGCTTAACCATCGCTATGTTACGGCTGAAACGCTCCTCCATGAGGGAGACGAACTGGCTTTTATTCCACCGACAGGAGGAGGACGCTAAAGATGGAGCCTATTATTCAGTTGACACGCGAGCCATTAGATCGGGAGGCGCTGGTTGCGGCCGTGAGCGATCCCAGCGTTGGCGGCATTGTGGTTTTTGAAGGGGTCGTACGCGATAACGCACGCGGCAAAAATGTACGCTATCTGGAATATGATGTGTATGAGGAGATGGCACGCCAGCAGATAGCCAGCATTATCGAGGAGGCACGCCAGCGCTGGTCCGTGGAGCGTGTAGCGGTCGCCCATCGCTTTGGTCGCTTAGAAATTGGTGAGGCCAGTGTGATCATTGTCGTCGCCACACCACATCGCTCAGAAGCCTTTGAGGCCTGTCGCTATCTTATCGACACCCTCAAAAGCACGGTCCCTATCTGGAAAAAGGAAGTTGCCACAAACGGTGAAGAGTGGGTCGAGGGCTAAACAAACGCCCTCACTGCCCCTTCTTACATAGCCTCAACCATAACAAGGTGATACACAAAGCCTAAACTCGCGCTTTTCTTTATGGTATACTTGCAAGTAAGCGAAGTATTATCCATAATAAGTGCGTTACCTTGCATAAGCCAGCGATCTGGGAAAGATCCAGGGTTTTTCGCGGAGGTCGTTGATGAACTTATTCGAAAAACAGTCCCGCCTTAATCAGTTCTTTGCCCAAAGCCCTGTCAACGCCGCCTACCTCGCAGGTGCTCTCTCCAATCGGGCCACGTTTGGTCAACTCAGTGATGTAGATATCGCGGTCCTCCTGATGGATCAGATCAAAGCAGACCAGTTTCTCGATTACCAGTTGTACTTCTTGAGCGAACTGGCTCGTCGCCTGGAATCTGATACCATTGATGTTGTGATCTTAAACCAAGCCTCGCTCCTCTTAAAGCTACAAGTAATTAAATATGGTCAGATCGTTTTTAGTCGCAATGAGAAACAACGGGTCACCTTTGAGACGCGTGCAGTTATGGATTATCTGGACTTTAAGAAGTTTGATGAGATCCAGCATCAGGCGCTAAGTCGACGACTCAATGGCAATATGTTGCCGATCGACAAAAGCCTGGTAGAGGTTTTTCTACAACAATTACGCTCGGCAATCATCATTCTGCAAGAATTAGGAGAAGAGTCACGGGAGAAATTTACGACCGACTATCACTACTATGGCCTGGCCGAACGCTATATGCAACTGGTTATTGAGGCCTGCCTCTCCATCTGTAGTACATTGATCGCCGCCTTTGGCCTGCGTCGGGCTGAGAGTTATCATGAACTACTGAGTATCATTGCCAGCCAACAGCTTATTCCACGTGCCCTGGCCTATCGGCTGGAAGTATTAACAAATATCCGTGATATGCTCGTCCACGAGCCAGCCTCGCTCAGCCACGATCTCCTTTATGACTATATCCAACACAATCTGAAAGATTTCATAGAGTTCGCAGACAGTATAGAGCAGAAACAGGCATAAATATCAAAAGCGGCGAGGTCCCTGTTTTGCCAGGGACACCTCACCGCTTCTGGTTTGGCAGGCAACCATTACTCGGCAACAGAACGCAGTGCATTGGCCTGGCTCATCGCCTGGGCAGCCTCGTCTGCACGACCGGTCGCTTCATAGATCTGTGCCATGGTCTCATAGGCAAGGATCATCGAAGGATCCATCGAAATCGCCTGCTGAACAGTATCCAGGGCCTCGTCATAGCGTTTGACTTCACGCAGGGTATCTGCCAGATCATTGTAGTAATCCGCATTGAGTGGATCACTCTCGATAGCATTCTGGTAGTTATCAATCGCCTCTTCATAGCGCCCTAGAGCGTCATAAGCGGTTGCTCGCTGGTAATACCCCTCTGGATCATCTTCAGAGCGCTCTAGCAGTTTCTCAGCGGTCTGTATAGCCTCTTCATAGCGTCCCAGAGAGTTGTAGGTTTCAGCCAGACCCGCATAGGCTGCGGCCAGATCGTCTAATTGCAAATCACCACGATCTGCACTCTCGACCAGACCTTGATACAGCGCTAACGCTTCATCAAAACGTTCGGACTCCAAATAGGTTTCAGCCAGGCTAAAGCGTGTGGTGATGCGTTGAGGATCGATCTGAGTAGAACGAGAATAGGCCTCAATCGCCTCTTCACTGTTTCCCTGGATCGAACGCCAGGTACCCAGATGCTCCCAGGCCTCAGCATCATCTGGATCAATCGTCACAATCTGACGATAAATCTCAGCCGCCTGATCGCGCTCACCCATCTGCTCATAAATAGCGGCCAGGGCATCATATCCAACGCGTCCCTCAGGATCCAGTGTCAGGATCTGATTGGCGGTTGAAAGAGCATCATCATAACGGCGCATATCCAGATAAATGCTTGAAAGCTCAGCATAACGAGCAGGATCAGTTGGGTCCTCATCAATCTTATGTTCCTGATCCATTACCCGTCGCCACTGCTCATTGACACGCTCCCGCACATCCAGCAGATTGTTACTGGCATTAGCATTATCAGGATTCAACATCAGGGTCTGACGATACGCCTGAATAGAATCCTGATAAAGATTCTGGGTACGATAAGCATCACCCACACTCAGATAAAGCTCATCATTCTCAGGATCCAACTCAATCGCCTGCTGGAAAGTCTCAAGGGACTCCTCATACAGACCTAGCTCACCATACAAATTGCCAAGATTGATATAGCCATCAATCAACTGTGGATCCAGATCTATAGCACGTCGATACCCAGCAATCGCTGTCTCAACATCGCCTAAATACTGTTGCGCCAATGCCAGATTATAGCGAGCGCGAGCATTATTAGGGCTCACCTCAACCGCCTGAGCAAAAGCCTCAGCGGCAGTCTCATAATCACCTTCCTGGGCCGCGGTATTGCCGCGATCAGTCCACGACTGCTCATCACGGGCAAGCTCACTGCGCTTCACAAAATGCATGGGCACACTTGTATTAGGATTGGTATTAGTATTGGTATCGGGCTCATCTTGCATATTACTCATACGTGGCCTACTCTCCTCTATACTCTATATTGTACTGTACGCAGGAATATTCGGTAAATCCTTGCGTAGTATAGCACATATGGGCCCAATCACCATCATAGAAACCATCCCATAAAACAGCTACGAAACAAGGCAGGAAGCCGATCTAACACGAATAGCCATCAAGGTTTTTTCTTCCTTAATGGCCTCTTTTTTGATCGAAAATGAGAACAGTATAGCACTTGTGAACCCTCTCACAAGTGCTATACTTCACTTTTTCGGCTTCTTGTGGGAGCGCAATTTTATACTATTGATAGGTGAGTGCGAATCATGTTGCAGACGCGCATTCTTGCTTGTGAAACTTCTCAGATAACGCTCAGTAGTTTTTATATCTTTATGTCCCATTTCACGGGAAAGGCTGAAAACATCTCCCCCTGCATCTAGATACATGCAAGCAAAAGTATGGCGGAACGTATGAGCGGACAAACGTACGTCATCAATACCAGTTTTGGATTTTAGGTAGCTCATCAATCCACCCATTCCACCTCGCCCAAAAGGCAAACCAACCCGACCACGACCAAGCGAAAGAAACAAAATGGGCTCATCAGCACGGGCCGGACGACGGTACTTGTGGATATACTTCCAAAGGAGGTTACTTATTTCAGGATGAATGCCTACCTGACGTTCCTGACGCCCCTTACCAAAGACAGTCACATAAGTATCATGGACATCCTCTACACGGATCGTAGCAACCTCAGAACGCCGCAGACCAGTATCTAACATCAATAGCAAGATGACATAATCACGGAACCCCTCATTAGTCGAGAGATCGAAAATGCTAAGCATCTGTTCTATCTGCTTTACAGAAAAAGCATCGATTATTCGCTCATCTACTTTCGGATATTCCAAACGTGTACCAGGATTTTTTTCTATCAACTCTTCTCGCTGGCACCAGGTAAAGAAAGTCTTCCAACGACGAATATAATCACACACACTACCAGCTGATAGAGTTGAACCGTTCTCAGGTGGTCGACGCGACTTCTGAACCTCTACAGACTCAGTCAAAAGATACTGAACACATTCCCGAAGATGAAGCACTGTTATCCGTTCCAGGTCGGTCACACCGCAGATATCAGCCAACAAACGCATCAGAAGATTGAGAGCATAACTATAAGCTAGCTGAGTATGTGGAGAAAGACGCCTGGTCACAAGACTTCTTAAGTAATGTTTGACGGTCTCATCAAGTTTCATGAAAACACCCCCCTATGCTACAGACTCAGCAATGTGATAGAGCACACGCTTTTTGCGCACAATTTTAGAGTAGTCTTTTTTCCGCTGCTGCATATATTCTTCTGCTAAGCGGTAGTAGACAGACAGTGTATCCGAGAAATCTGCTTCCACATCAGCAGGCAATTTATCATCAGAATGAGCACGCCACGCCTCAAAAGTGGAGAGGCAGCCCGTCAGTTGTGCAACCATCCGATCCATGTTGACCTGGCGCTTCCTCTTACGGATGTACGGAGCCAGATTGAAGAGCAGAGGATTCACAAGAGGCACCACATAACTAGGCTGTTTCAGTGCTGATTGTTTACGTTTCTTCACAGGTGTTTTTGAGGTGTCCATAGGATGTTCTTCCAGGTAGGCATCTACTTCAGACAGCAGGTCTTCACGTTCCTTCTCTTCCGCTTCATAGTCAGACTCTTCCACCGCAGGCACTGCAAAGGCAGTCTGAATAACTTGCCAGTCTGGATGCACATCCCATCGTGAGCGGTTCACATCCGTGTCACTTGGAATCACATAGCGGAGCCAGCCATCAGGCAACCCATCAGCGCCACCATCAACATGTCCCACGGCATATCCCCACAGGCCAGCAATATAACTTTCCAGCATGAAGGCATCTTCGATCCCATGAAACAAGACCTCTTCATGTTCCACACCATCTTCAACTGTGGTCACAGACTGTTTCATTTCCCGCAGAGCTGGACGACGGAAGCGCATTTCTGTCCGCATGACCTGCATATCTTCGCTATACTCAAAGCCCTGAACACGCGCCGACTCACTCCAGAGATCAAAGAACCAGGACTTTGCACGCGACTTGTATTTAATCTCGTGCGTTTTGTCATAGATAAGCGCAGAAATGGCAGCCCCACGAGCCCCAAATGGCAAGCCAGTAATACGGCCCCAGCGACGGTTAATCTCTTCAGGACCATCAACAAAACCATCATCCAGGCAACCAGGACGTTCTTTTGAAAGTTGCGCACGAGAGATAAATCGCTCTTTGATGTCATCTGCACATGGCAAATGGAAATTGACCGTATCCACAGCCAGGTCAAGCGCCGACACCTGGAGGCAGATAAAATCTCCAAAGACGTGTGTGAGAAAGCAAAAGACATTGTTCACGATCAGCCCAATATCACGCAGCTTCCACAGGTATTCAGAGGAACACCGGACCTGGGCACACAAATTCATTTTTGAGCTACGATTGACGCAAAGATTGATACTCTCATTTTTCAGAATCCAGTTGAAGCCCTCACCACCTTTCATCATCATTAGCAATGGTTGACCATCGAAGACAAAGCGCGTCGGAATATTTTCCTCTTCTTCCTGTGCCTCATCCTTTAATAGCTGCAACTCCGCTTTCAGCTCATCAGAAAGCTTTTTCTTAACCACCTGATAACTGCTATCCGTCTGGTAGACATTCAGATACAAGGTATCCAGAAAGGCACCAAGTACTTTTACAGGACTATTCATAGGCATCTCCAATCTTGAAAAAAACGACTATAAAGCTGGACAATAGCTGTGAATGAAGAGTTAAATATAGATCAAAAGAGAACTGCTATTCTTCAAAAGAAGGGATGTTAACAGTGAAAAATGTTTTTCGCTTCTCATTTCAGCTTGCTCTATTTATTTTCACATTTTTACTTTTGCTTTTGATTGATGTGTCTTTTGCCCATAACATTACGTATAAAATTGTTCTGCAATCTCTACTCAAAGCCTTAGTAATAACTGTTTTTTCTTTTGCAATTTCATATGCACAAGAAAAACAAAGAAAAATCAGAGAAAAGAAAAAAAAGGAAAACAACCAGTGATGTATTTTGAGCGGTCCGGTTTACTTACGGGACCGCTCAGGTCACATGCCTAGACGTGACCACCTGCCTGAAGAAGTTTGAACACATTCCAACAGGCTGGACAGAGCAGAAGGACATTCCACTTGCCCCGCCGATCCTGCCAGGTGAAGGGCTTGCAGTGGGCTTTCTGTCGGCATTCGTGACAGTAGGTATGAAACAGATCCATTGTGTGACCACCCTTTCCTAAAACTGAGCACCCGCACGAATACGCGCCCACAAATCACGAGCATCCAGGCCGTAGTACAAGCGGAAGAAATCGAAGACACTGCCACCTTTTCCCCAGGCATAGCAGTACCAGCACATGCCACCAGGAGTTGTCGGGTGAAACACTTTGAAGGAGCGCCGCCGATCTTGCCCATGGTCATGATGAGCACCAAAGGGACAATGTCCCATCCCTCGTTGATTGAGTTCGACATAGTGACCAATCAACACAAAAGAGTCCTGGCTTGCGCACCAATCGGCTATCATCGTGTGCGGCGAGCTGGGTCGTGGAGCATCGTTTTTGGTCATCGATCTTTTTTGGTTCACGGCCCCGTGCGTTGATCGTTGTGAGCGAGCGGCCGTGACATCGAAGGTTGGGGCCTCGACCTGGCTCACATGCCAGAGCCAGTGCAACATATCATGCAGGGTGGGAGCCACCGGCACCGGACGACCTTGTTCCAGGGTGATAAAGGGATAGCGCCGCCCCGTGAGCTGATGAATCCCAAGGGGAACCCGGATCAATGATCCATACCCATCCGTCTGATCTTGTTTCGGAAAAAATTCCATGCCCTCTGGACAATAGGGGCGCAGCCACCACCGAACCGTTGCCGCGGGAGCTGGTTGTTGGAAGAAGACCCACAAATGTCCCTCTCGGTGTGATTGCTCCAGGTACGAAGGAATCCCATCCGCAGCCAATGCTTGTTGCGCCTGGCCGAGAAGCTGCAAGCCCCCTGGTTTATCGGCATCCATCACTGCAAATGTGCATGACCCATGAGTGTTTATGACATAGGTGCCAATGGTGCAATCTCCTTGCAAATGGGCATAGAGCACATCATGAGTTAACGGACGACCTGCACGCCGATACAAGCCGTTGGCCCCCTGGAGCGCATAATCATCTGAGCGACCGACAAACAAAGCCGCAAACCGAGCGTAGAGAGAAGGAGCAATAACCATCGTTTTCACCTCTTCAATGATAGGCCGGACACCGTGTGTTGGCGTCCGGCTGAAGGCGTTGCCTCTTTGGCGTCATTCTTAGATCATCAACCGTCGACCTACTGCCAATCCGACACGACCTGGGTTTGCATCCCCGGCCACTCTTCTTGCTCCACATGACGAGCTGGATGTGGGCGATCCGCCGGCCAGACGGTACCCTTAATTTCTTGTACCGGCTGTTCAATTTGTTTGATATCTGGAGAAGGTAATTGTTCGGTAGTAGGGGTAGCCGTTTGAGAACCAAAGGTCAAATCTCCATCACGCGCTTTGTCCACAAATCTCTGTGCCCGATCTTCTGCAACCTCTTCATATTGATTCTGAATCGTCCCTTTTTGCACTCTCTGAGCTTTCAGAAAGGCAGTGCGATGCATACGCCGTTCATCGGAGAGCATGGCTTGATTATCCAGGTGATCTTGATTGACACCGTGTTCAAAGAAGTGATCCAGATCGACCAGAGCGATAGCCAGCAAGGAAAGCGGCAGACAAACAGCCAGCGTAAATTCATAGGCGGAATAGAAGGCACTTTTCGCGCCCAGGACGGCACCAAGAGAACCAAGCATGCCCGCCATTTCATGCCCAGACAAGACCCACCCAAGATTATTAATGGCGCTGACATAGGTGATACTTAAGGCGACAAAGGCCATCATGGCCGCGCTAAACACCTTTTTTTTGCCAATGAGGAGGAAGGCTTGACGAGCACAAATGTAGATAACCAGATCAAGGAAAAGGCCACGGAGAAACGCCACGAAGGTCCCACCATAGACCCACCCGTTCGCGATGCTGGACTCAAAAATGAGTCCAGGCACCACGAGCGCACATAAAGCAATTTCAAGCCGTTTCCAGAGCAGATGTAACCCAATCGCTAAACGCATAGTCGGTATCCTTTCCAGCCCTAACGGGTTGCAGGCTGAGCAGCAGGAAACAACACTTTTTTGATGAAGAAGCGAACGGTCGGAGTCTCTTTGCCCGTGTCTTTATCCTTTTTGGTGCCAGGAAGGCAGCGACGAATAACGACCTTAATGGGTTGATCGAGCATGGATTGATCACGCTTGCAGAGATCTTCAAACTGGGGATTGTCTGCACTCATCTGAAGAGGAATGCGTTCGCCCTCGTCGGTATCCAGAACAATCAGGGAAAAGAAATCATAGGCCTTACCAGAACCTTTTGCAGTTCCATTCATGCGACGAGCATATTTGACGGTACCGGTTAATTCAAAAGCCATGGGACACCTCTTTCTTTTTGAATGGCCTGAAGAACTGGACCCCAGGCCAAACAAACGAACATCAAAACAACCTATCGTGAAGATCGCCGACCTCGTGAGGAGGAGCGACCACTCTCATTCGGAAGCACGCCGTTAATCGTATGACCCTGACGGAGCAGTTGATCTATCTCGCGTTGAGCTTGTCGCTCATTCTCCACATCCGTCCGCACCAGCTCCTTAGAGCGAGGGCTTGACCAGGTCTGTTTACTGCTAAAAATGGAAAGGCCCATCTTACTTCCTTTCCTTGCGCCGTTTCGCATAGGCAGAACAAAGCTTGACCAGGTAAGGACCCATCTTGACTTGATGGAGCCGGACGCCCTGGGCAGAACAATACGCGTACTGTGTCATCATCACCTCCAGTAGTTTTTCAAATCACGCATCCGATCAGCATCAACTAAAGAGACTTCATAACTGGTATTGAGCATTTCATATTCAAGCTCTTCCCAGGTTTTAACTGATCGTTTACGCGTGACCAGTTGAACATCTTGCCAATCAGAACCAACTAGCCGTTGCGCAGCACCACACTGTGAGCGATCACACCGACGATAATTAGCAGCTGTTGTACTTCTCCACTGATGTCCCACCAAACGGCACTGAGAGTTTTTCGACCGAATAGGAGGGTTGATCTTATTGGCGCAAGAACGACACACGAGAAATGGGTGATGATTGAACATGACACTATAAAAGGCTTGCGTATAGACTCCACAGTGTGGACAATTGTGCTGTTTTTTTTCATTGGCTCACCTGTTTACCGATGTGAAAAGAAGGCGATAAACTGAGTTACAGGAACTTGAAATTTCACAAAGAACAGCACCGCAAATGCGACGACGGCCAGCAGCAGTAAGGAACGCAATTTCAGAGCGCGAAAGATCAACGAACACACGACCAGGACACCGAGAACCATAAGCACCTGTACAGGTGACAGAATGAATGTCGTCATAGGAAAGCTCCTCTCTTGACGTATCCGATCCCATCCCGCATACTTGAAATATGAGAAATGGTCACAGTCAACACAAAAACTAATCTCATACGCTGGACTAGTGGCGGCAACCGCTAGCCAGCACCCCTACAATCGCCAGAAAACCAACCGCGTTAATGACCCCACCAATAACATTCCCAACAAAGAGACAATAGACAGCCCCAGCACCAAAGATCAATAACACGAGTAAAAATGTGAAACGAAGCGATCGTCTATCCTGCAAGAATTCACCCCCTCAATATGAAACTTTATCAGAATCTGTTATTCAATATCAACCTGCTCGAATTATACACTCCAATAACTTTGAATGTCAATACTTTCAAGCTTTGATTTTGAATATCAAATTCTGATATAATTCAAGTAAATGGTAAAGGATAAAAAGAACATCGGGAGAGGCTAAATGAATACCAGATTTCCAATATCAGAACTTTTATCAGAAGGAAGGAAAATATTTGTTCTTCCAATTGGAAGCGTAGAGCAACACGGGCCATATCTACCTATAGATACCGATCTTAGAATTGCTCAAATGCTTGCAGAGAACCTGGCAGCTTCATTGAGTGATAAGAGAGCCCTGTTACTTCCAGCAATTCCCTTTAGTTCGTCCTGGGAACATAAAGGCTTAGGAACTATTGCTTTAAATATAAGCACCCTGGCAGCTGTCTTACATGACATCGCGTACAGTATTCAGACATGGGGCATTCACAGTTTTCTTATCCTTGTAAATTGGCATGGAGGTAATAGCATCCTTGGATCATTAGCAACAGAAATCACTGCCAGGGAAAATCTTCCAACAGCTGTTATACCGTCAGCATCTGACATAGGTAAGGCTTGGAGAACAATCGACATCACCAAAGCGCACGAGGTACACGCCGGAGCTGTAGAAACATCAATTATTCAAGCCTACTGGCCTGATCTAATTCACCAGCAGATACAAGATAAAGATAACTTTGAGCCTGCTATACAACCAGTTAATACTCAAGCAGCACTACAAGCCATAGGAATACATCATCTTAGTAGTACTGGCATATGGGGTGCACCAGCGGAAGCCGATGCCAACAAAGGAAAAGAACTTATTGAGCAGCTCAGTACTAATATGTCAACGCAAGTCAAAAAGCTTTTACAACTGATAAGCCAGGATGAAGGAGAGAGGCAATGAGAGGCCCATTAGCAAAAGATATCTTAAACACAGCACCACCAGAGCTACGTATGGGAGCAAAGGCAACTAAAGCATACCTGGATATGCGAGAAAAAATTTTAAGTGGTCATTATCAAACCGATCAGATAATTATTCCTAAAGATATCGAGGAAAATTATCATATCAATAATAACAGCACTCAGTTACTGATACTCAGATTAGCCATGGAAGGGCTTATAAAAGTAAGTCCTGTAAAAGAAAGATCATGGCCTAACAATGCAGCTATCAACGAATACCGCATAGCAGATATGAATATAAGACACAGAATACTTTCGAATAGACAGGGAGGCTTCACGGTTGATATTTCTCAGGGACAGAAACAGTCTGCAATCAAAGAGGTGCAAGCAATCGAAGTTGAATATGCGGATAGAGAAGTTGCCGAACTTCTAAATATAGAGCCAGGTGAAAAAGTAGTTTTCTATCGCACTATTCAAAAGCTCGACCAGGAAACGGTAATTGCTATTAGCGATACTTATATTCCATTCTGGATAGTTGAAGCGCTTCCAGAACTCAAGAAACCAACTACAAGCTTATACCAAACCATGCGTCAACTTGGTAAGAAACCCACATGGTGCACAGAGACAATAGATATCACCCAGGCTAGCAGTCCGGAACGTGTCGCCTTTAAACTGTCTCCCGATGATCCATCCCCTTTAATCAAAATAATCAGAAAAGTATACAACGATGATGGAGAAGTGCTGAGTGTTGATTTCTTAACAGACCGAGGAGATTTATACAGATTAAAGTACTCATTCCCTCTTTACGCCGAAGACATCCCCAAACAAATGAGAAATAAATAAAACAGATCTAGATTATGCCATAGAAAGAAAATTTCTATGGTACAATCACCTGTATAGCCGAGTGGAAATCGAAGTGGCCGAAGAAAGGCAGAAAATCCGATGCCAACACAAGAAGAACGACTTGCAGCGCTAGAACAAACAACAAAAGAATACCGGCCAGTCTTACACAATTTCGCGTATGAGTTAGCAATGGTCAAAGGACTCATCATTGACCAAACAGGTATTTCTCAAGAACTAAGAGGAGACGTAAGCGAAGTAAAAAAGCAACTTGACCGCATTGAAACCCGCCTGGATCGACTTGACCAGATGGAAGCATTGCTTACCAGGATACTTGATAACTTACCAAAAAGACCTACTGAATAAATTCAAATCGATAAAGAGCTTTTGGATTGATACTGCCCAAATGCTCTTCTTTTTTATATTCCATGTGATACAGATGCTTTTCAAATTAGCCAATAGAACTGTAAGATTTTGCGAGGCACGCAGTGGTAAAAATACTAAGCTCAATGCCTCGCACAGCTTGAGAAGGGAGGTCAGCAAGATTTGATACATATTTGCCTTCCTTGGAAAAGCCAAAAATACCTGTGCCTCGCAATTACTAGATTTTACTGGCTTCTCAGGCTATACTAGAAGTGGTGCCCTTGTAGAGGAGAACCCATCCCGTCAGAGGGGTGCAACTAATTCATTTGTAGAAGTCCTCTGTTGATCGAAATGGCTCGACTGAGAGCACGTACATTAATAATCACATAGATTAATGTGTTGAGATTGGCAACGGAGCGGCCATTGTGCACTCTAGGATGCTCGATTCCAAGCTCCTTCGCCTGGCTATTGATACGTTCACAACTCGTGCGTTGCGTGTAGATGCTCTTGAAAAGAGGGCTCGTGCGATCAAGTGAGATGCGCATTCTTGCTCCTTGTTCCCAGTTGACATCCTTGACACAGCCTTTGCCCTTGGCAAATTGTGCGTGATCACAGGGAGTTCCCGTTGGTTGAGGGAACAGTAGAGGGCAACGGAAGCGTTGCGATCGATAGCCATAAGTATGATTGAATTGAGTAGTTGGATGCATCCTCAGCTTTTTCGGGCACAGTGGGACCCCATCTGAGGCACGTTCATAGATGAGATGCCCATGCTGATTGAGCGGAACTGCGGCGATACCACCATGGATGGTGGCACGTTGATACACATACCAAGCATCAAAAGCAGCATCAGCTGTGATATGGGTTGGAAATTGGTGAAGTGCCAGGGCACACTGCTGGTAGAGTGGGAGAAAATAGGTCACATCTGCTTCATTGAAGGGCTGCGTATATTCGGCAAGGACCACATCTCCATAGTCGGATGTGGTGGCCGCCGCCACTCCAGATCCATAGCCCCAGAGCAGCTCTTTCTTTTCTTTGGTGGAACCATCCGGTTGTTCTTGATTGGTGCTGCGCTTGACGCCGAGCTTACAATCAGGATCTCCAGCCAGGACCTGATCTTTGTTGAAGCGCTCGGAGACGTAGGCACGCATGTTGTTTTCTTTCACCCAGGCATACAAGTGCTTCACATCGAAGGCCACGGTCTCGCCGAGTCCAGGAATCTCGGCTTGGAGTGCAGAGACGGTGGCGTGCAACACATCTTGGAGAAGCGCTGGATCCAGTGTACGAAGCTTTTCTCCAAACCAGTAGCGGCAAGGAAGCGTCTTTTCGGCGTCGAAACCATAGGGAGCGCAAGGATCGTAGACGAGCTCAAAGTTGAAATCAATGATGAGAAGCGGATGTTTGAGCAAAAAAGACCGGAGTTGCGTTGAATAGATCAATCCTTCTCGCAGACGGAGAAGGAACGCTTTGAGATAGGCACTCGTTGGATGGGTGAGTGGTCGCCCGCGAGATGATCGTTGCTGTTCCCACGTGTCGACGAGAGACCAATCGAGCAAAGAAAAAAAGGCACGATAGTCCTGGACAACGGGATCCTGTTCGATGAGAGTGATCATGGTAGACTGGTCAAAAAGAGAAGATGAAGGTATCATAACGGAGAACTCCTTTTCTGGGTGGAATTGTGTTATGAATACTCTGCAAAAGGAGCTTCCCTTCAGTCAAGCAACAGAGACTTTTGGGTAGAAAAGGAGGAAGGGTTCGACAAATGAATTACTTGCTCTTGTTTTTATCGAAGTGAACGACGATTGTATATCGATTGTTTTCGAAAAATCGACAAATGAATTACTTGCTCTCGTTTTTTGAGAATCTGATCCGATCTTTGATCGAGGAAAAGAACGTTTTCAATAAATGAATTACTTGCACCCCTCCCGTCTGAGGGGTGCAACTAACGTATTTGTAGAAGTCCTCTGTTGATCGATTTCACCCGGAGTAATGCTCGCACGTTTATAACCAAATAAATCAGGGTATTGAGATTGGCGACCGAACGGCCATTGTGGACGCGAGGATGTTCGATGCCAAGCTCTTTGGCCTGGCTATTGATGCGTTCGCACGACGTGCGCTGCGTGTAGATAGCCTTGTAGAGCGGACTGGCGCGATCCATAAGCAGACGAGTACGACCTCCTGGTTCATCGTTGATTTCCTTGTGGCACCCTTTCCCTTTGCGAAATTGCTCATGATCGCAGGTGCCTCCTGTTGCGTGAGGAACAAGGAGCGGGCAGCGGTAGCGTCGAGCGCGATAGCCGTTAGGATGAGCATAGTGGAAGGTCGGTTGCATACGCAGCCCGATAGGACAAAGCGGAGTACCATCAGGGTCAAAGGTGGTGGTGCTCCGAGCATTGAGCGGGACCGCAGCCATGCCACCACGACGAGCAACCGTGTCGTAGACATACCACGCATCATAGGCGGCATCAGCGGTAATGTGAGTAGGGAACTGTTCCAGAGCCATGACGCTTTGTTGGTAGAGTGGACGGAAGTAGGTGACATCGCCTTCATTGAAAGGTAGCGTCTTTTCTGCCAGCACGACATCGCCATAATCTGGGGTGGTGGCAGCGGCAACACCGGAACCATAGCCCCAAAGAAGTTCCTTCTTCTCCTGAGTGCTGCCATCATCCTGTTCCTGATTGGTGCTGCGTTTGACACCGAGTTTGCAGTCAGGATCACCCACGGGAATGCGCGTTTTGTCATAGCGCTCGCCAACGTAGGCACGCCAGTTGTTTTCTTTCACCCACGCATAAATATGCTTGACATCAAAGGCTACCACCTCGCCCAATCCAGGAATCTCTTGCTTGAGAGCGGCAACTGTGGCGGCCAGCAGGTCGGTGAGTAAGGTATGGTCTAACTGGCGCAATTTCTCACCGAACCAATAGCGTGTAGGAAGCGTGCGCTCGACATCAAAGCCGTAGTCAGCGCTCGGATCAAGCTGGAGGTGGAAGCCCAGTTCGATGATGAGCAAGGGATGGCGGCACAAAAAGTCGCGCAATTGCTTGGCGTAGAGCAAGCCTTCTTTGATGCGGAGCAGAAAGGCTTTGAGGTAGGCGGTAAGGGGATGACCATGGGACCCGCAACACTTGGAACGACGGGCAAGCCAGTGATCAACGACAGACCAGTCGAAAAGAGAAAAGAAGGCGCGGTACTCTTGGACAAGCGGGTCAATATCGAGCAGGGTGGTAAGGGTGGACTGGTCAAAGCGAACAGATGCAGGTATCATAAGAAACAACTCCTTCGTGTATGTAGGATGAGTTTTTTTATACAGTGCACGAGGAGTTTTTCTTTGCGCAAGGGATGAGGGACGTTTTTCCTACCGGAGTGAGAGTTGTGTGAGTGAGAAGTTACTTGCTCGATTGGTACTCGACCTCGTGGTCAAGCAATACATGACGGATGTGTGTCCTGGTCGGAAAAATCAAGAGGTTTCCACTGAGAAGTTACTTGCTCTTGCTTTTGGGGAAATGCTGCTCGATCCAGAATCGGGAAAATTCCTGATTTTCACAAATGAGTTACTTTCACACCTCCCGCCTGGGATTGAAACTTAAGACGATACAACTTGCCATCACGAGGATCTAATCTTGCAGAGGTGAACACATCCCGCCTGGGATTGAAATTCATAAGTTAAGTGGTTTAAAACAAAATGATGCTTGGATATTATCCAAGCATCATTTTTTGTGCCAAAAAAGCAGAAAGCACCTGGAAAAAATATAATCCAGGTGCTTTTATTTTTAGACAGAACAACATGAGGAAGTATAACACATGAATAGCCATGAAATGGCTTGAAGCCGCTCAAGAAGCCGATTCATGTTATTGGATAGTTGCGTAGTATAGCACATATGGGCCCAATCACCATCATAGAAACCATCCCATAAAACATCCATGAAGCAAGGCAGGAAGACGATCTAACACGAATAGCCATCAAGGTTTTTTCTTCCTTCATGGCCCCTTTTTTGATCGAAAGTGAGAACAGTATAGCACCTGACAAAAACGAAACGCGTCGTCAGGAAGCACTGCGGATGTTGTAGTGCTTCCTGACGACGCGAGACGCTGCGTGTTTCTACTTTGTAACACGCAGGGTTAAATGAAAGTCATACAAAGTTGCCGGGAAAAAGGCTTCGGTATACTCGATCGGGGCTCCAGTCTCGTCAAAGGCAGTGCAAAACATGCGTAAACCTGCGTCTTTTTCCGAGACACGTAACAATTCAGCTTCACGAGCTGAAGCGCTATCAGCTTTGATCGATTGTTCAGCAATATAGGGCTGCAGTCCTTCTGAGGCCATTAAATTATAGAGAGAGCCATCAGCGGTTTCTTTCGCCCGTTGATACACGCCAGCAGCACGGGGATAGGGTAAGTAATCCACTTCATAAGCAACGGGAGCATCGTCAGCAGTACGTAAGCGTTCCAGGCGAATAACCTGTTCTTCATCGGTCAAACGCAGTTGCTCACGGACCGTTTGTGATCCACGAACTAGTTCGCTCACAAATAGCATTCCCCCAGGACGCTTCCCACGGCGACGTAATTCTTCAGAAAAGCTTGTAAGTTCACTAATAGTTTGTTGTTGTACACGTGGCTCACAGACAAATGTGCCGCGACCATGCTGGCGATACAAAAGACCCTCATGGACTAGTTCTGTCAGAGCCTGCCGTACGGTTGCACGGCTCACATGATATTGTGTGACCAACTCTGGTTCTGAGGGTATAGCGGTATGAGGGGCGAGGTGCCCGGCACGAATTTGCTGCTTCAGCACTTCTTTTAATTGATAGTAAAGCGGTAGAGGATTTGAGCGCTCTAATATTGGCATATACGGTTCCCCTTATGTCCATACAACAAATTTTTGGATATGTAACATTATGGGAAGAATATATCACAAAAAGAGAAGAGAGTCGAGGGGTTAAGAGTATAAATTTGAATAAACAGGAAATATGACCTGGTAAATTTGATCATATACCAGGTCATACAATATTTTTTTAGGCAACCTGAACGCCATTTTCGGTCAAAACGCGATCAATCTCGCTTTTCAGGCGGGTAGGATGTGGGCCAACTAAACGCCCAATAACATTGCCATCTTTGAACATCAACAAAGTAGGGATAGCCTGAATTCCGAGGCGGGAAGGTGTCAGACCATGCTCATCAATGTCCATTTTAGCGAATTTGAGCTTACCATCGTATTCTGTGCTCAAGCGCTCAAAAACAGGGGCAATATTGCGACAGGGTCCGCACCAGGCAGCCCAGAAGTCCACAATCACTGGCTCTGAAGATTTTAGTACTTTGGCATCAAAGTCCTGATCTCCAACATGAAAAAGATTAGCATTTTCCATTATACTTCTCACTCACTTTCCAACTAAATCTATTATGACCATTATCTGCAAGCAAAGCTTGTGGTATTTTACTCACTACATCTAAGACAACACGCATAAGATTTTGTTTATTCCATCCGCCGCGCTTTTTTGTGTCCTTAAAAAAAGGAAAGCCACGTTTTTCTTAGCGATCATCACGGGTAATGGAGAGAATCTGTAGGATATAAAGAAACAGATTCAACACAGTGATGAACAGCGAAACGGTCAGGCCAATGGCATTTGGTAGGGTATCAGCCATATACTTGGCACGCTGTACATAGAACAGGACATAGCCAGAAAAGATGGCAACACCCACAAAGGATACCAGCAGCGTAAACAACGTACTATGGAAGAAGATACCAATCAGTCCTGTCACAATCAACAGGATCACACCAAAGAAAAGATAGTCGCCAATGCGCGAAAAATCTCGCTTGGTAGTCCATGCGTACAAGCCTAATCCCAGGGAGGTAAGAGCCGTGATCACAAACGCCTGGCCAAGGATATTCCCTAGTCCTGAAGAGAGGTAGATCGAAACCAGTGGTCCAAGCGCCAAACCTTCCAGGAATGTGAAGAGATAGAGCAAAAACAGATTGATGCCTGGCTTCTGAATCAGCAGATTCAATGCAATCAGCACCACAAAGCCTGCAATGGCTACTGCCCAGTAACCACCATAGCTCAGTTTCATCACAACGCCAACGAGAGTGCCCAGGGTAGCAAAAATGAAGGAGAAGGCCAGCAGACCCATCACCTTACTGATCAAGCCACTCGCTGAAACGCCAGTCTCTGGGTATCCATAAGGTAAGGTTTGATACTGATATCGCGAACCGAACGAATTATTTCCCCTATTACCATAGGGGCTATTTCCGTAAGAGTAATTATTTCTTGGATTCTGGTTAAACATCGTGAACCTCTATTTGAAACACTATCAACGTCATCTTTGAAGAGTGCCTTACTAAAAAGACTCTTTCATCACGTATATACGTGTAACGCCGAGTGCTGGTTGCAGGTGGATCACACACATTTTGATCTTATGTGAAATGAATCCCAGGTCCCCAACCAGTACCATACTTCCATCTTCACACCACCCCTGACATTGGTTCAGAACCATCTCTACAGTATCAAAAATGAAAGGTTTCAACGTGTAACGTTCAGGTAATCGCCGAGACGACTACATGACACTCCATACTCCACAAATTTCGCAAAAAGCCACGCCAACCTCACCAAAGGTCTTGCTACGTGTATTCCAGCGATCATAGACGATTGCCAGCGAGCCACAGCTCCAGCAGCGGGCACGACCACCAGCCTTACTCTCACTCTCCAGCTTTTGCAATAAAGCGCTACGGGCCTCATCAGAGCCTGTATAGCCAGGATTGTATGCCAGATGTAACAGGTTGCCCAGTGGCAAGCTAATTTCATGCGATGGTGGCTGTAATGGCGCGGGAGTGGCGGCCGCTGGCGGTTGGACTGGCGCAGCAACAGGTGCCTGCGGAGGCCGGCGGAATAATTCGCCACGGGAAGTTCGGCGTCCACCCTCAATCGTTGGCGTATATTCAGGACGCTCATGGCGTTCTCCACGATCCGTGCGCGTTACACGCTCTGATCGGCGAGGACCCGGAGTCTCTGAATTTTCTGTACGCTCTGGCCGTTGAGAGCCTGGAGCCTCTGAATTTTCTGCGCGCTCACCATTTAAAACAGGTGTCACTGGAGGTTGCGCAGCCGCAAAAGACGGCGGAGTCGCAGAAGTCGTCGGGGCCTCTGGACTTACTGGCGCCTGGTTCTCGGTCTCCCTGACAGCCTCAGACGCATGTTTCGTAGCCGTTGGCTCAACAGCTCGCTCTGACTGCTGTTCAGCAACACTATTTGTCTGCTCTGGTTGTTCTGGTGGATTAGTAGCACGTCTTCGTCGGGTAATTGGCATAAGAGGTTCACTCCATAAGAAAAGAAGTTATGTGTGTGTGCAAAGTAAAGCGCAGCACATGTATTATATCACATTGTAAAGAGAAGAGAAAAAATATCCAGGCAAGATAGAGGGCAAGCTCCTCTTTCCCGATGAAAAACAGGAGCCCCACCCTTTTACACGCCCATTGAGTTCACCTTACTTAAAGAGACCTCTTTTGAGCTATCGTCTGCTCTCACCCGGACTATTGACCATTGAAGAAGTCTGCATTAATCTTGATATAGCTTTTCCACTCATCAGGCACTGCCGACTCTTCAAAAATAGCCGTCACCGGACAAGCGGGTTCACAGGCACCACAATCGATACACTCATCAGGATTAATATAGAGCTGCTCTGCCTCTTCATATCCCGCTTCACCGGATGAAGGGTGAATGCAATCTACCGGACATACATCAACACAGGATGCATCCTTAACGCCAATACATGGCTGTGTAATTACATAGGTCATAGTTCTGGACATCCTCCTCTAGACATACTGCAATAGCTGGAAAGCTATACAGTAGGAATGTTTTGTTTTGGGCCAACTTCAGTATAGTGGGTTGTCCAGATGATGTCAATTGTCCTTGCCGGTGGCCCGGGGCGTCTCTAAAGTCTTGGAGTGTGTCTGAATCCCACTCTCCTGGAGAAGCACCTGCCAGCCGCACTCGGGCCCTGAAGGCCCATGCTTCTTTTACGTGTGGTGTCAAATTGTGTTCTCCGAACACAATTTGACACCACACGTAAAACCCTTGGAGCGCTAAAGGCGCGAAAACAACACTTAGCGGTCAATGGATTTCATGGGAGTAAGACCCTCTCTTAGAGAGTGACTGACAGTACGTAAGCCTGCTCTTATTTAAAACTATCGACCGAAAGATTAGAGAACGTCACTTCGACACCTTGATTCTCAACGTAAAGTCCAATCGAACCAGGCTGGGCTGCAGTAGTAGCATAAGGATCCACCATGGGCTTTTCCATTAATGGTGTCCCGTTGATCACAAAGGAAAAAGCGTTCCCTTTCGCCACAATGATAATGGTATTGCTCTTCCCTTCATCCCCAATAATAGCGGGACTTCTGCCGCTCGTGATTGTTTTCCACGGCTGCTGCTTATCAGTATCTGAAAAACGCAAGAAGGCATACTGTTGATCATCATAAGGGGAAATCTCAAACAAATAGAAAAATGATTGATCAATGGCAGTACGAAACATGACACCATGGAAATCAGGACCATCTTTCTTACCACCAACCTCAAGCATGGTCACAGACAACTTGAAATCCTGCACCTGGTAATCCCTGAAGCGGGCAAACATGGCGGACTTCACCTGGGTGTTTTTCACATGATACTGATGGTTGTCGTCAAAGAAAAAGTTCTGGCTTTGGGGCCACTTCTTAATCAACTGCAAAGGATTATTGGGCATCAGTGTGGGTATAGCCGTTGCGGTAGAATGCTGCACAACAATTGGTGGGGCCGTGGGGCCACTATTATTATGCATAAATATCAGTGTCAGGCTGGCGGTAACAACCACCACCAGTACCGCTGCCAACGCCAACAATACACGCTTCCCTTTAGAAGGCTTCATGGGGCTGGACCACAGCGGCTTGACGCGTACGACTGGCCTTGGAGGAGTCATAGCGGTCTGGGGACCGGTGAAATCCAGTTCGGACTCAAAGGGAGTCAGCTCAGGCGAACGTGCCGGCTGTGAACGCTTCTCACCTGCGTCAATGGCGGCACTAAAAGCTCGGCTTAAATCACCCGCCGACTGAAAACGTTCTGAAGGCTCTTTCGCCAGGGCTTTACGTACCACACGATCCAACAAAGGCGAAACATCTGCCCGGAGTAGGGCCAAAGATGGAGGCGGTTCATGCACATGTAACAATGCCAGTGCGATAGTTGAGTCGGCGCGAAATGGCAAACGTTTCACTAACACAAAAAAAAGTGTGACTCCTAAAGAATACACATCTGACCGACCATCTAAAGGTCGGCCCAAAGCTTGTTCAGGCGAAATATAATCAGGAGTCCCCATTACCGCTTCCGCTGATTTGGCATCCTTCTTATCAGAGACAAGCTCGGGTTGCATGGCTCTGGCAATACCAAAGTCGGACAAGACTACATGCCCTTCGCTATCCAATAAAATATTGGCAGGTTTTACATCACAATGCACGCAACCATGAGCATGGGCGTAATCCAATGCCGCCGCCAGTTGCTCTAAATACCAGCGCGCTTCCTTCAAAGAAAGCGGACCCCGTTTCACCATATATTCAGAGAGGGTTCCACCAGGCATATAGGGCATCACAATATAGGGCAAACCGTCCTGTTCACCATAGGAATAGATTGGCAGAATATTCGCATGCTCCAATTTACTGACCGCTTCTGCCTCGCGCAAGAAACGCAGGTAGAAATCTCGCTGCATCCGTATATCCATGCCTGCACGCGGCAAGAAGACTTTGACCGCAACCTTACGCTGTGGATCCTGCTGCTGCGCGAGAAAGACAGCACTCGACCCTCCATACCCGAGCAGCTTTTCCAGCACACATGAACCAAGCATCTTCCCAATCAGATGCTGCCCCCTATTTGAAGCCACGCTCAAGCTCCTCTCTAGCTTCCACCTTGGGTCTTTGCGTACTCATTGGAACGTTTTGATTTGCCATAACACACCCAGGCATACATTGTATTTTAATCATGGCTGATACCTATTGTCAACTCTTAAGCCTAAATATATGGAGAAATTCGAATGCACATCTTTCACCTACTAGATTGCTTCAGTCGGCTTTTATAAAAAAAGATCCACTTCGTTCCTACATCCATCGGAAGATAGCAGGGCCGGGTAGGCCCATGTATCTTCCTACATTACTGGTCGTAACTAGAGCACAAATTGTCCATTACGCATGATTGTGCGCCCATCAACCTCAATCGTACAATTAGTGGGGATGACATCAACATGGACAGTTGAGTCCCAATCAGCGCCAGTAAATTCGGGATAGGGGTTACCAAAGGCAACATGCAAGCCTGGTAGTTTTTCGTCCTGGAGCAGGTTGCCAACCAGTTGCTTCAAACTGGTCAAAGTGCCAATCGCAAATTCACCAGCTCGATTACCATTGGGAACCGAGAAAAGATAGTCACGCACTTCCTGCACAATACTCTGATTGTCGCCGCTGATGTCTGTGATATAACCATCTTTAACTGTAATCACCAGAGGTTGTTCAAGCACCCCATACTTTTCAGAGAAATAGTCACCCAGGACATCGCAGACCAGAACGCCATCTACCGTAGCAGGAGCAGTATAGACTTCTCCTTCAGGCAAGTTACCCCACTTCCCTTGTTCGGTATAGCGACCATGGCAGGGAATCCATTTCCAGTCGGGATGGAAAGTAGCGGTTACATCGCTGCCCTTTTCAGAGGTCACATGAATCGTTTTCGCGTGTTTCACCATCTCATAAATACGATTGGTAATAGTAAAAACTTCATCATAGTCCGCGCACATGCCATCGGTCATCAAGGTATCATCGATACCAATCATGTGGCCATGGCGCACTTTTAATTCATTCACCAGGAAAGGCAACAAAGGAATACGGAAAGCAATCTCACCGGGTTGTGCCGTTGCAATATAGTACGAAACGGTTGGACGGACCTGGAGAAAATCATTGCGCAATTTATCAGGCAACGCTGTCAACGGGCGCTCACCATAATGCTCAAGAAAACGTATCTCTACATCAGCACCGCGGGCCAGCGCGGCTGCCGCTACACGTTCCGCAATAAACGCACGCGCAAAATCAGTCAAAATAAAGACACGATCCTGTGCATTCACCCCCATACAGTGTAAAGCATTTTCGGCCCCCAACTGCATCCGCTCATCAAAAGTTAACGTCTCTAAACGTTGTGCCAGTTCTCTTCTATCTATCATCACTAGATGCTCCTTTATAGAACACGTCCATTATTTTCTTCCAGATCGCTTGTTTCTATTGATAGAATACTGCCCATCAGCAAACAAATTCGTCTCAAGACATTATCGCAAATATCGCCAGATATACAAGAGTTTTCTACAAATACAATCGAATATACGAACTGCCAAATCGGAGGTAACATCCTCACCAGCCGATCATACTTTTGGACAATCCTACGGGCTAGTACATATGGAGTGACGGAATGGGAAACCTCTCCCCCTCCACACTCTATTCTCAACGATATGTTATACTTGAAAAAATTTCACGGATGGGTTACCAGCCCTTTGGTCCTTTATCACCTTCAAGAGAAAGCAGAGCTTCATGACTAATAGCTTTAGCATACTCCACGTTGCAGAATACCTGAAACGATTGGGATTAAAGATTTCGCAGGTTGATCGCTCACAAAATACCATTGAGTTGACCTTCCGGGGCGAACAAGGACAATGGCACATGATTGCGGGTATTCATCATAGCGGAAATGCAAGCAAGCTAATGCTGATCGTGCCACAAATCGGGATTATCAGTGAGCAAAAACGTCTGGAGTGTCTCGAAGCATTACTTGCGGTCAACTATCGTATCGCGATGGGCAAATTTGGCCTGGATCTGACAGATGGCGAGGTACGCCTGGAAGAAAGTATTCCTCTGGCAGACCAAAAAATTACCTTTGAGCAGTTCCGACTGGCTTTTAGCGCCCTTGTGCAGACCGTTGCCATTTACCATGATTTGCTTCACCGTATTACCGATGGTGACCAATCCCCCCAGGAAGCCTTACAGGCCTGTGAGAATGAGTTCTTTGCTCAGGCTCCTGATGAGAGCGATTTTGGCTTAACGGCATCCATGGCACAAGTAACCGAGACGCCATTACAAACCACGACCTCTCAGGATCAGGAAGAGCCACCTGAAC
Organism: Dictyobacter alpinus; assembly: GCF_003967575.1. Lineage (NCBI taxonomy): Bacteria > Bacillati > Chloroflexota > Ktedonobacteria > Ktedonobacterales > Dictyobacteraceae > Dictyobacter > Dictyobacter alpinus. The sequence continues at coordinate 4,079,757 of NZ_BIFT01000001.1, read as the reverse complement.
TGGACGTTAATGAAGTCCTTGAAGAGGTGGCCCGTTTATTAGGTAGACATACCGAATAGTAGCTCTACTAAATAAAGGTCGCACCCCGCTCGGCCGTCACTTCCCTGAAAGCCCTCACGTCAGCAAGGCTATTTTGCTTGCGTGAGGGCTTTCAGGTTACAGTAACGGCAACCCACATCTAAACGACAGTGATTGTACCGTCACCATTAACATTCACCTTGACCATTGGCAAGGGGGTATCTGCCGGACCTTGCACAACTTTTCCGCCATTAGCGGGATCAAAAATGGCGCCATGCGCCGGACAGACCAGCAATTTTTTGGCCGGATCATAATTGACTTTGACTCCCTCATGGGTGCACGCTTTTTCATAAGCTGCAAAGTTTCCATCAGGAAGGTGAATCATAAGGCTGGCCTGCTGATCAGCAGGATTAGTGAAAGCGATGGCGGTATTCACCGTCTGATTTTTGGAACTAACAACGGTCCCAACGTGACCAGCGATAGGCTTTTGCGCCGGGTTGGCCGCACCAGGATTTTTCGGCTGTTGCCCCTGGGCAGGATTATTAGCAGGCTGATTCGGCTGGGGATTTTGCGCTACCTGTTGGGGGGCCGCCGGTGGAGCAGTCAATTTTCCCAGATTAAAGGCGACACCTACGCCGGCAGCGGCCACGCCTCCGACGGCCAGTAGAGCCAGCACGTTCCGGCGGCTAACATTCTTCTGTTCAGGCTGCCGGGAAAGAGGCGCAGGCTGGGAGCGTTTTTTCTGGCGTGCAGCCCCGGTTGAGACAGGGGTCTCCAGTCCCCAATCCACCATATCGGTGGCAGGAAGCACGACAGGCTCAGCAGGCGCCTGCACATTATTGGGTCGTTGAGGGATAGCCGTAGGTAGAGGCTGAATTGGGGCCACAGGTGACCACCACTCATACGCTTTCATCAAATCTGCATCAGATGCATGGGTGCCCGCAAGGGTCACGCCGGCCTTCGGTAATGACACAATCTCATCATCCTCCGGCTGACTTTTAGCAGGTGCAACTATCGGCTGGTTGTTATTCGTATTTGTAGCGATAGGAGCAGGCAGTGGCACGGCTGGTGGAATCGTAGGAGGTGCAACAACAGCAGGTCTTGCCGTCTCCGCCAGATGTTTCGTACGGCGTATTCCACTGGTCAGCATTCCTGCCTGGATACCGTCAGGAAGATCCTGTTTGGAGGATTTTATTGCTGGAATATGGCCTGTTACGATAGGAGGAAGCAGTTGCCAGTTACCAGAAGTATGGGCAGAGCGAGGCATATCCTGCTGGTTGGAGGCCACTTTCTTATTCACATCCAGTGGTCGCATACGTACCGCGGGAATACTCTGGGTCGCGCCAATAGAAGCCTGGGTAAAGGCCTCACCGAGTTCGCTCACACTCTGAAAACGCGCCTCGGGATCACGGGCCAGCGCTTGATTGACAACCGAAATCAGAGCAATCGGAATATCGGGACACAATTTACGCAAAGCTGGGATGTTTTGCTGGACATGCATCTGGGCCACTTCAAGTGGATTATTACCACTAAATGGCGGACGTCCACTCAACAGTTCATACACTATACATCCAAGTGCATAGATATCTGAACGTTGATCAACCGACTGACCCTGAACAATCTCGGGAGCAACATATTCAGCGGCCGCTAAAAAGGTATCCGCGACACTCAAAAGATGGGCATAGGGAACGGCAGCCTGGTCGATGCCACAACGCTGCAAGATATGCATCAAACCAAATCCGGCAACTTGAATATTCTCATCATCCAGGACCACAATATTAGAGGGCTTCAAAGTACCATGGATAAAGCCGCGTGTGTGAGCATAGGCCAGCCCATCTATAATTTGCTTCAGGAGAGAAGTTACAAACGTGTGCTCACAACGTCCCTGGTGCTTCACAATATCAGCCAGTGAACCATTAGTTGTGTAGGACGTAATCAAATATGGAGATCCGAGCACCTCACCATATGAATAAACTGGCAAAATATGTGGATGATCTAATGTCGTGATTAAAGAGGCTTCCTTACGAAAACGCGTCAAGAAAAATGTTCGGGCCTCATTTGAAAAGTGCTCGGGCAAATGATACAGTGCCAGCGCGTCAACACGCTGCAAAGCCTGGTGTCGAGCCAGATAAACAGTCTGTAAACGTCCTTTTCCAACAAAACGTTCTACCCGATACTGCCCAAGAACATGGCCAACGAGTTGGTCCTCTGATTGTGTCTGCATCCAATATTTCTCCAAAGTACAAACTACACACAACAAACAACCTGCATACCTTCATGTCATCCCCAAATGACATGTTGTACGTGAAAGAACACCATCTATTTGTAAAACATAGGGGCCGGTAAGTTTATGCAGGTCTCTATTTATCGATACCGGACCGCTTCATACTGAATCAGCACCCATGATGTGGCAATAATGGGTTTTTCTCATCCACAATCTTGAATTTACACTTTGTATCAACATGAGTCAATTTGTCAGGCAATAATTAGGACTTGTGGATGAAAAAGCATTGTGACCTTAACCAGCGAGTGGTCCCATCAACACTACCCGCCTTCCATAAAAATGGTACAATGAGCGCGAAAGATCTTTAATGAAATCATCCAGAAAAGCAATGAGAAGCTTGCCTGACATCAAGCTTTTTTTATATGTTGTGTTCCTACTGGGAACAAAAGGGATTGGAGAATCGTTGCATGGCAGATGTTCAACCACTACGCGGGCTACGTTTTGTACCGGAAATTATTGGCAATCAAGCGGATACCATTACGCCACCATTTGATGTAATTAGTCCGGAAGCGCAAAACAGTTACTACGAACGGAACCCTTATAACATTATTCGTCTAGAACTGGGCAAAACCTATCCCACCGACAATGGACTGAATAATGCGTATTCGCGCGCGGCAACAACACTGGCTGAGTGGCGCTTAGAAGGCGTATTACACCAGGAAACTGATCCCTGCTATTATCTTTATCAGCAACGCTTTACCTATGAGGGAAAACCATATACACGCACCAGTTTACTGGCCCGTATCCGCCTGGAGCCGTGGAGCGCACGTGTAGTCCTGCCGCATGAACATACCCGCAACAAAGACAAAGAAGACCGCCTGCAGCTTCTGCGTGCCAGCGCGACAAACTTTAGTCCAATTATGTGTATGTATGACGATCCTCAAGGACGTATCCGCCGCCTGCTCGCTACCTATGCCAGTGAGCCAGAAGTACAGCTTGTCGATGAGAATGGAGAAGAGCATATCCTTCAACCAATTACCAATCAAGAACATGTGGCATTGATGAAGGACTTCTTTGCGCAGCGTCAGCTCTATATCGCCGATGGACATCATCGTTATACAACAGCGTTAGCATACCGGGATGAGATAGCGGAACAGCGACGTGGCCTGCATCCACAGGATGGAGCAAACTTTATGTTCATGGCCTTGATCGATATGGATGATCCAGGCATGCTCGTATTACCCACTCATCGCCTGTTGTTTGATCTTACATCAGAGCAGTTACAAAAACTCTCAGGAGAGCAACTCTCGGCCTATTTCTCCGTACAAGCATTAGAGGCTACAAGCGATGAAGCGCTGCTAGAACGGCTGGCACAAGCCAGTGGAGCGCAGCCAGCTTTGGTAGTCAAAACAGCAGAGCAGACGTTGCTACTGACGATCAATGAACAAGGCCAGCAGTTGATGAAAGAGAGCGGCCACTCTGAAGCCTGGAATGCTCTGGATGTTGCGATGGTACAGAGGTTGATTTTTGAGAGCGTGCTCCAGATCACGGCGGAAGATGTTGCCGCAGGTAAACATGTGCGGTATATGCATGATACCAGACAGGTACTACAAGCCCTGCACACGCAAGAGGCACAAGCACTTATATTACTTAATGGGATTCCATTCCACCAGGTACGTGATGTGGCACTGGCCGACGATCGTATGCCACAGAAATCTACGTACCTCTATCCAAAGCTCATCACCGGATTGGTGATCAATCCTTTATGGTAAGGAGCAGAGAAATATGATTATTATCGTCGGCGCAGGTCTGGCTGGCTTAACCTGCGCAAAATTATTGACCGAAGCAGGACAAAAAGTTGTTGTGCTGGAAGCAGCCGATCAGGTAGGTGGTCGAGTACGCACCGATTACCACGAAGATGGCTATCGTCTCGATCGCGGTTTTCAGGTGCTCTTTACAGGGTATGAGGCTGCCGCGCGCCACTTGAATTATAGTACGCTCAAACAACGCAAATTTGATCCAGGCGCGATTTTAGAGAAGAATGGCAAGCATTACGAAATCACGGATCCTATTCGTGAGCCAGCACACGCATTTTCTAGCTTGCTCAATCCATTAATTTCGACGACAGACAAGCTACGTGTCCTTAAATTAAGGACACAGCTACAGCGCCTCTCGACTGAGGAGATCTTCTCGGGTGCCCAGCAACCAGAGGGTCAGGACGAGACGACGGAAGCCTATTTACGCCGCGAAGGATTTTCAGACAAAATTATTGACAATTTTTTCCGGCCCTTCTATGGCGGCATCTTCCTGGATCGTTCACTCCAGACCAGCGCCCGCATGTTTCAATTTACCTTTAAAATGCTGGCGATCGGGGACATTATCTTGCCCGCTGAAGGCATTCAGAGGATCCCCGAACAACTCGCCGCCAGCTTACCCAAAGGAACGGTACGCTGCAATGCACGCGTGGGCGAACTACTCAACAGCGATGGTCAGATCAAGGGTGTACGCCTGATTAATGGTGAACAGATCAAAGCCGATACAGTCGTGGTGGCAACCTCAAGTCCGATTGCGGCAAAATTCACCAATATGCCTTTGCCTACCCAGGGAGTTAGCGCGGTCTGCTTATACTTTGCGGGTAATGAGCGTCTGTATAATCAGCGCAAAATTCTCCTCAATGCTGATCCGCATGCCTATGTCAATAATGCCGTCCTGCTTACCAATATCGCGCCAACCTATGCGCCGCCGCGCAAGCACCTGCTCTCAGCTACCGTACTGGGAAAGCCCGGTGAGGATGATGAGCAGATAGCCGAGCGTAGCAAAACAGAGATCGCAGGTTGGTTCCCCCAGCATGATTTAAGTCACTGGCAATTGCTGGCGGTCTACCGTATTCCATTCGCCCAGTTCTTCCAACCACCTGGTACCTTTGATGCGCTACCAACCAATCAGACCGATATGCCCGGCCTGTATGTGGTAGGCGAATACACACAATCGAGCAGCATTCAAGGAGCGATGCGCAGTGGGGAAGTGGCAGCGCGTGAACTCTTAAAAGCGCGGCCATTGGTCACCAGTAAAGCTTAAAAAAAGCCAGCAAGGGCTCAAGCATTCTCAAGAAAAAGAAGCCTGGGCCCCTGGCTAATCCTGCTGTAAAAACTCTACCGGAAAAGAGCTCAAACTGCCACTACGCAAAGATTCAACCATTAAGCGCAGTGGACCCTGTTCAATAGATATACTGATCATAGTACGAGGAAAAGTTTGTTCCTGGATAGGCACCTTTGAAGCTGGATCTAACAGCGTTGCCGTTGCTCGTAGCATTTCCAGATGTTCAGTCTGCCCCGCCTGCTGCAGTAATGCTGCCTGTCGCAGCAAACGCGAAGCATAGATGGTACGCCACTTATCGTCAATCAAATCATGCAGAGATTCGGTTGCCAATGAGTTCAATAGCTCACGTTGTTCCTGTAATCTGGCTTTTTTACGCTTATTATTAGTAGATTCAAACACATTTAAAGCCGCCCAATAGCGAGTAATAAATGGCTCAATACGTTCAATTGGTTCATACAGCCAGGAGGAAAATTCTTTAAGCTGATAGATTTCATCCGCCCGAGCAGCCAGCGCACGGCTCTCTGCAGTAAGCTCTACGGGTGTGAGGGCCGTCGCGGGCAACTTGCTCAAAGCCTTCTTATCACGGATACCAGCCTCTGTCAGTGGACGCCAGATCGAATACGCAATAGGCAACCTGGTACGCGTCCGTCTATTCAAGGCACGAGCCTCCATAATCACCGCACAGGCATATTCAAATGGAACCTTGAAGCTACTAAAACCTTGCTCATCCAAATCATCCACCAGGGATTCCCACTGCTCCATATCCATCTCATCAACCCCGTAACAGTCCTTGATGCCTTTCTGATCCTGATACAGGACATTGACACCCTTAATCAAGCCGTCCGGACGTAGCCAGGATAACATGATTAATTGGGTACCAGAGCCATCAATAGAACTGACACGAGCCTGATAAGCAGGATACTGCTGCTGACGTGCCTCAAGTAACGCAGCATCCTCTGAGCCTAACATCGACTGCATCGTCAAACGCCCAAGCGTTGTACGCGCCTGTTGTTTTAGCTGTCGATTAGAAGTGGTCGAAATCACATGATTCAAAGCCGGAATAGTCTGATTGATGGCAATAGGACCTAACAATTCCAGTGCTTCAATTACTGCCATTACCACCTTACCGGTCTGGTTCTCCAACAAAGGCACCAGCAGATTCGCTGCCCTTGGATCATTGCTATTACCTAGCCAATTAATAAAGGCGAAACGTCTCTCAACGGGCATCGAAACCACATCTTCCAGAATTGTCTCAACACCCATCTCATTTTGTCCAACCAGCTCAAGCAGACGCATCTGCATCTGGCGAATCGCACCAGCAGGATCATTCAAGTACTCGATAATGCCATCATCGGCCATCTCTGACCCTAATTCTTTTAAAATCGGGGAAAGAGAAAGTTTGGCCAGGTCACCAACCGTTGGATCGGTAACAAAGTCTTCAAGTCCTTCAAGATCAAAATCGGTAGCTAGTTCAGCCAGAATGCGCAATGCCGCCGCCTGGGCCATAGCATCATTACTACGCAGCAAATGCAGCACTTTTTCCCGAGCTCCCTCAGCCCACTCCTGATCCAACCGATCCAGATAATGGGACATGGTCTCGGAATCGATATCTTCGCGCCGACTTACCGCCAGTAAAATGCTATCCACACTCTCTTGAGGAGACCCCTTGCGTCCTCTTGGCATAAGCGTTCGCCTTCCTTTTATGTGAGTTATCGCACACCCTTGCTGGGCGAGCACTAATGCAAAGAATTGTATCACGTTGGCTCATACGCGTCGAGATTCCCCCCCAGATGTGCATAGCATCTGATGCCGTCACTCATGGCTCACCAGAAGCGTGTTTACAGTTTCTCTCTATACAATCCTCTCTCAAAGAACGCCTGACCCTTATGACTCGCTTCACCAGATAGAAGCACGACAAGTGAAGCGCTCGCAGGGCGGATAGCAAGGCAGCCAGACGCGATGCTCCTTTACCATGCCGGGAAGAGCTAATAGCGCCTCTTATGCTTTCTGTCCTGGCTTACGCAATACTCTGAAAGGTCGGGGGATATAGCAGTGGTATGAATTATTCATAGCAGCGGCATTGATAGCGCAAAATGTAAGAATTCCAGCTTCTAATCCTTATGAACAAAAAATAGAGAGCGGTGAATACAGCGGCTATTAATGAAACGTAAGGTAGCCAAGATTCGATAAAAGCAATAACATAAAAATGACCGTAAAACAGATTAAGAGGAGCGTACCGAGGAACCAGATCAGGAACTCCAGGCGACCTGGATGTAATAACCAGCAACGCACGCCCTCAAGCGGATGGGGACTGGCTGACCATGCCTTTAATGGAGACGTGATCAATGGCGGCACAGTATCAAATTCCGCGTAATCGTGTCTGCGTAAACGTTCGACAATAGAGTATTGAGGAGCGACCTGTGGTTCCTCCTGTGTCTCCTGCTGAAACTGCACAGATTGGCTCGCCGGTCGCATACTAGCTACTGTATCAGTAATTGCCAGGGTCAACGCAGATAAACTACTAGAGGCCGCGTAGTGGGGTGTCTCATATTCCCAGACCGCCCGTGTCTGTGGCATGGTGGGAACACGGGTCATATCAGCTTGTGCTAACATTCCCGCCCCACGAGGATAACGCGGATGTATTTTCACCACCGCTGCTGGATGCGCCGAGGCGCGAGCAGGAATCGTCGGTAACTTTGGCGACCTGCGGGCAGGGCTATAATCACCAACCAGAAAATGTCCACCATACGCGCGTAATTCTCTATTTGTAGAATGGATCGACTTCGCCATATTTTTTCTTCCCGCTCTATTGAATATACGTACACATGATTTTTCGCATCATCCTTCTGTGCAAATAAACGGCAATCCAATCCTTTTTAGTCGGAGTATAATGAAGTCAAAGAGGAAAGAAATAAAGCCATAAAATTTCTCCTGCTGGCTATGGAACGCTGCGTAAAAATCCTCAGGGCCTGGAAAAAATTTCGGCATGTTCAGGTGCCAAATCTCCCTTTATGTTCCCCATTAATGCTCATTTACCCCATAGAACGTGGCCGGAAGCGCGTACATCTCTACACCTCTATATTGGCACATATCTTGCAGTAGTAGTATATGAGGGGGATTATGTTCGTAAAAATTCATGGACAAGCTATTGTTTATTCAGACACACGCAACGTATCTCTCCGGTTACCAAATTGTGGAATGGGATTTGAGGTTTAAGGAGGAGTAGGTATATGGTAGCCATAACCAGAAACATGCAAACACTTTCTAGCGGCCCTACCGAAGTACCGTCATATGAAGCAACAGAAAGGACTGGACTCTCTTATACAAAGGGAGATCTCAAAACACCAACGACTCACACCAGCACACTCACGTCTAAGAAAAGGAAAAGAAATAATCCAACCAATGATGAAAATATGACTTATTATGCCACTACCATGGACGCTAAAAAACAATCTTCCCCGTTATCAAATAAAGCTGAGAATGAGACCAGAAAAGGGAAAAATACCACCACTTATGGCGATTCAAGCTACAGTGAAGCTGAGGAATATGTAGATGAGGAAGAAGAGATTGAAGAAGGGGATTTGGAGGCGGAAAACGCTATTCGCCAATACCTGGCGGAAATTGGCCGCTATCCACTTTTATCGGCGGAGCAGGAGATGCAGTTGGCCAGACGCATCATTGCAGGGGAGATGAGAGCCCAGCAGCATCTGGTTGAGGCTAACCTGCGTCTGGTTGTCAGCATCGCTAAACGCTACAATAACCATGGTGTCTCGCTACTTGATTTAATTCAAGAAGGAAATCTAGGCTTGATTCGAGCGGCCCAGAAGTTTGATCCTGTCCGTGGTTTTCGTTTTAGTACCTATGCCACCTGGTGGATCAGGCAAGCAATCAGTAGAGCCGTAGCGGAACATACCAGGACTATTCATATTCCGGTCCACGTTGTTGAGCTCATCTATAAGATGAAGCGCATCACCCGCCAACTCTATCAAGAACTGGGTCGTGATCCATTTCCAGAGGAGATCGCTCAGGCCTTGCATCTGACCAAGGAACGTGTGGTAGAACTTCAAAGTATGTCCGAAGCTCCGATCTCGCTAGATGCACCCCTCAGCGACGACGAGCAGTATCACCTTGCCGATGTCATCGAGGATCCACATGCCGCGGCCCCCGCCGATATCGTAACCCATCAGGTCTTGCGTGATCAAATCTCACGCTCGCTTGAGATCTTAAGCCAGCGTGAAAGACAGGTGATTGAGTTACGCTATGGATTGCAGGATGGCTACTGCCACACCCTGGAAGAGCTTAGCAGTTACTTTAAGCTGACACGCGAACGTATTCGGCAGATTGAAGTAAAAGCCTTACGCACTCTTCGTCAGCCAGTTCAGGTGCATTTATTACGGGATTACGCCTGAACATAGTGTATCCATGCTGTTGTGTGGTTTTTTTACCAAACAGTACAGATAGAAAAGCCAGTACAATCTGAGGGTCATATTGGTGGCTAGCACATTGAACTAGCTCCTGGCAAGCACTTAAAATAGGCAGCGGTTTCCCATACACACGGTCGGAAACCATCGCATCGTAGGAATCTACTACGGTCAGGATGCGTGCTAAAAAGGGGATATCTGTTTTGTACAGACCCCTGGGATAGCCGCTGCCATTCCAGGCCTCGTGATGGGCAATCACTAATGAGGCCACCTGCTCCAGGATCGCTCCCGCGCCCTGGAGTATGTTCCAACCCATTTCTGGATGTAAACGGATGAGTGTCCATTCTTGCGAGTCAAGTGGACCTTGCTTATGCAGGATAGCAGGAGGAATAGCAACTTTGCCAATATCATGCAATAATGCCGCCAGACGTAATACCATCAGGTCGTGCCTGGATAGCTGCAGTTCTGTGCCGACTGCCTCGGCTAAACGTACCACACGCTGGGCATGCATGTTGGTGGCAAAATCACACCAGACTGCCAGTGTATCCATCACCGCCATCTCCATAGCATATAAAAGATAGGCGAGATTCTCCGTGGCAATACTATCATCCTTATGGTACAAAGTACTGGTGCACCCATAGCGCTCTAATGAATGACCAATGTTATACTGCAGAAAATCCTTGCAACGCAAAGTAGCCGTGCCGTTCATGAGCATATTCCCTACTCCTTCTTTGAGGTGGGCGGCTAAAGATGCGATAACTTTCATATTTATTACTACGCCAAAACTGGCTCTCTGTTACACAATAAATTACAATGAAACAAGAAGAAGTAGAGGCATGCGACACACACTTCCTTTAAGGTTAATCATGTGTAGAGATCGCAGTCAAATCCGGCAAGAATAGATAGATACTAGTACATTTTTCTGTCGGCTTGACGATACATAGAGAGTCCATCTACACTTGATTCGATCCGTGTTTTTCAACGCAAAAGCGCCCTATAAATTCTACTCCACCACGATGATACAAGAGTGGAGAGGCAAGCTCAGAAAACAGCACAAATCTGCTGGGAGATTGATGTAAGTGAATAGAAGTATGAAAAAAAAAGTATTAAAGCAGCTCAAGAGGGCAATAATCGGTAGCGTATTCATCTTTTTTATTGGATTAAATCTCATAATTGTACAAACCCATGCCCATGCTACCCTTTTCGCCCCGACAACTATTGCTACATCAACCCTGGCAATCATGGATCCAACGCCAACTGATACACCAACACCAGTGCCGCCGACGGATACTCCAGTACCGCCCACTGCTACTCCCGTGCCGCCTACGGCTACGCCAGTGCCTCCTACGGCTGTTCCTACTCAAAAACCTGTTCCTACACAGGTTCCAACGGTGATACCTCCAACGGTTCCAGTGCAACCAACGGCACCTCCAGTAGATGCGGGAACCGGTGGGAATGTGATACCAACCGTTACGCCAACCCAAAAAGCGTCTGCTACGCCAAAACCGACTGCTACCCCAACGCCTGAAGCCGGGGTAACGCCAACCGCTACCCCGGCCATTGGAGGTGGGCATGTGGCGGATCCAGCAACAACACAGGGGAGTGGCATGAGTGGAGCGCTGGTCCCTTTGGCAATCGGTGGTACTGTTTTTCTATTGCTGATTGTGGGTCTGATTAGCTTTATGTTTTTACGCAAACCCAAATCCCAACCACGCGCCTACTCACGTTTCCCAAGAGCGACAGCCGGAGGAGCCGCCTGGCTTAATCGTCCTGATCCTAATGCTTCCTTTGCCTTGCCTGGAGCGGAGCCCCAACAGGCAGCATTTGCCAGTCCAATGCAAATGAATATGGCCCAGACCGTTGGACCAGCTATTGCCATGCCCACCAGTACCCATAAGATGACGCCTCCTACACCACTACCACCACCGATGTTCACTGGCCCTCAGCAGGCGATTACACCTACACCACCACCACCTATGGTCACCGGCCCGCAGCAAGCGATTGCATCGGCGGCAGCTGAACCAGGTTATATGCCTAGTGATCTGCGTCCCATTACCTCGGCCTTACCACAGCAGGTAACAGCCGCGACGCAGAAAAATCCTATCAGTACCAGCGATATGAGTCCATTGCCCTTAGACAACTTCGATCTCTCACAAATACTGCCTGAACGAAAAGGGAATAATGGCATCCAGCGGGATGCTTCTGGGAAAGAGAGAGAGACACCAATCTCTTTCTCTCCGCTGGTTGCACCAAATGTGCAGGATGATCCAGTTCTGGAAACGATTATGCGTCAGGCACAAATGGGTCTGTATGCACTTCCAGACCAGAGTTCTGAAGGAACAAATAACACACCAGACGATTCGTTCCTCTCCTAAAAGGTTATGAGTCATCCCTGACTTTTTCAAAAGTTCCTAAAACCGGGGTGCAGGGCCCTCCCTGCCGGGGTGCGGGGTGTTCCCGCTCATTCTTTCTCCCTCTCGTGCCGCCGCAGGCGGCGTGCCAAAAGAGAAAAAGAGGGTTTTGCGGGGACACCCTGCACCCCGGCAGAAGGGCTCACCGCCCTCCTGCACCTCCCGCATGAGAAGAGTGGAACCCATTTTTAGATTTTTCAAAAATCTGGGATGACTCATAACATGGCGGTAGTTGCATTGTAAGAGATGATCACGATATGAGCTGATGGTACTCTAGCACTAGGCATTTGGAGATAGAGAAAAATAGCAGTATTATGTAAAAGGATAAGATATGCCGAGGATATGGATGATAAGTAGGGGATGGGTGCATGATAGTACGCCTGCATGGTTTTGATTGGGATACATATGCTGAGCGCATAATGCCGGCTTTTAAACAGTGGCTCGGCGATGGTAATGAATCCTCACTCTATCAACTTTACACGGAGACACGTTGCGCGCGTGAAGAACAATTTCTTCCACCTGCGATGCTTCCACTCTGTACCTGGACACGGGCCCAGACTTTGGTGAAGCAATTACCACAGGGCTCACAGACACGGCACGCATACCAGCTATTATGTAGCGCAACCGATTTTACTGAGGTGAGCGATCTCTATGTGCATAGACATGCGCCCCGACTTTATCAAAATGCTGACACGCTGCGCGCAATCTGGGGGGCTCTGGTCGAGGAATATTGTCTGGTTCCATTGGGATTTTCTGATGCTCAGGAACCCGCTACAAAGCCGTCTGGACAATTCATGGACGAAACAAAACAGGCGGATTTTATAGCCCTACTCCATTCAGTCAACTTAAATACGCTGGCACTCGAAGTAAAAAATCACACTGTCCAATCACCACCAGACCTGTTAAGTACTGACAATTATACAGAGTTAGCGGGCGTTGAGATTGGTCGTCAGCCTACCACGTTACATTTGCGAGGCTGGCTGGCCGGTATTTCGGTGCGGGCGATGGCGCTTTTTGAACTACTGGCGTGCGGACGCCGAAGTATGCCATTTGGATACCGCTCGGGTGAACCCTATGAGAACTATATTGGCTACCTGACACCAGCCGAAACCAGCCAACTTGCCACTTGTCTGCAGCATGTACAACCACCAGATCCTATCCAGGCGCGTCAGGATTATGCACTATTTCGCTTGCATCGACAGTCTATGCGGGATATACGCACCATTGATGAAGTGCTGCCAGAACATGCAAGTATCTTTCTGCAAATCATCAAACTGGCTGCCCAATACGACCTGGGACTCCTTTGTAGCATTTAGTCTGTATTCAAATATCAATTGACAATTGATGTTGAATACCGTAGTCTTAACATAAGCCACTCTAATGCTTGCTACACATGCAGAATTACCTATCATGCGGTTCGGGCATTTCTCAAGGGCTGGTGAATCCTGTTTTGGCTGGTTTTCCATTGGACAGAGCAAAGGAGCATTTGTATGGTAACTCGCCCCGTCAGAAAAAAACGTCGTTGGATCCTGCTGCTATTGATCATCCCCTACATCTTCTTACTGATACCACCCTTTTACAACTCGCTACAGCCACCACTGTTTGGGATGCCTTTCTTCTACTGGTATCAGATGCTGTGGATTATTATCACGTCTATTATTACTGCCTTTGTCTACTTTGTCGGAGCTTGATATACGTTCCGCATTCGCCTGCAAGCCAGATAAAGCCGTAATGCGCTGGCAAACACGACTTCTGGCAATCTTTTAGATAAGGGAGAATCTCCGATGAAATTAGACGCTACAGCGATTGCTGTGTTTTGCTTTTTTTTCGTGGTTGTTACGGTGCTGGGCTTCGTCGCGGCACGCTGGCGGCAAGGTGATCTTAATCTATTACACGAATGGGGCCTGGCAGGCCGACGTTTTGGTACCGTTGTTACCTGGTTTTTACTGGGTGGAGATCTCTATACCGCCTACACCTTTATTGCTATTCCCGCCGCGATGTATGGCGCCGGCGTCGTCTCAGGTTTCTTTGCTATTCCTTATACCGTCATCGTCTATCCACTCGTCTTTGTGTTGATGCCAAGATTCTGGTCGGTCTGTAAGCAACGCGGCTATGTGACGGCCTCAGACTTTGTCAAAGATCGCTTCGGTAGTAAAAGTCTGGCCCTGGCCATCGCCTTTACCGGCATTCTGGCGACCATGCCATATATAGCGTTGCAGATGTATGGCATCCAAATTTCACTCGCGGCTTTGGGAATTCCTATTACTGTCCCGCTACTAGGCTTCCAGGTCGATGTGCCGCTGCTGATTGCCTTTGTCATTCTGGCAGCCTACACATATACAAGTGGACTGCGTGCCCCGGCGATGATCGCTCTGGTGAAGGATGTGATGATCTTTATTGTACTCTTCGCCATTATCGCCATCATTCCTACCCATTTCCATGGCTTTGGTCCCATCTTCGATGCAGCGCACCAGAAGGCGCTGGCAAATCCAAAAACCTTTTTTGATATCATTCCCGCCAATCAGGCCATTGCCTACTCAACCCTGGCACTGGGTTCAGCACTGGCGCTCTTCCTCTATCCCCACTCATTAACCGGCGTACTGAGCAGTAACAGTACCAGAGTTGTCAAACGCAATGCCGCCCTGTTACCCATTTATTCACTGATGCTGGGCTTTCTTGCATTGCTGGGATATATGGCGATTGCGGAAAAGATTAAGCCATTTGGAGGCTTTGGCAATAACAGCGCGGTCCCTGCTTTGATTAATGCGATCTTCCCTCCGTGGTTTGCTGGCTTTACCTTTGCGGCACTCTCCATTGGAGCCCTGGTACCAGCGGCCGTGATGTCAATTGCCGCCGCTAACCTGTTCACGCGCAACATCTACAAAGAATATTTCCGGCCCGCCGCTAGTGATCGCGAAGAGGCCCAGGCGGCTAAAATCTCCTCACTGCTGTTAAAATTTGGCGCGTTACTTTTTATCGTCATCATCAATCCAGCCCAGGTCGTCTACTTTCAATTGCTAGGAGGCATCTGGATCCTTCAGACGCTCCCCTCAGTTTTCCTGGGACTCTACACCAGATGGTTTAATCGCTGGGCATTGTTAGTCGCCTGGGCGGTAAGTATGATCGCAGGCACAACAATGTTTATTGTCGCTGGCAATAAACCTACCATGGCCATTCTCAATATCCCCATCTACACCGCTGTCTCGGTACTGCTACTCAACCTGCTACTCGCGGTAGTCCTGACTCCCATATTCAAAGCGCTTGGCCTGGCTAATGGCAACGATATCACCAGGACAACTGATTACGAAGAGGAGCAAGCGCCGGTTGAGAGTCCTGAACTCGTAAAACAAGCTTTGCAATAAAATACGTGTTTAATCGTCTAGAAAGATACCGGATGAACCTGGTATCTTTCTTTTTCGTGGCGATCAACAAAATCACATCTGGAAAGACCTTGCAAAACTATGCTACGATTACATCAAAACGTTGTATCAAAAAGAAGGAAAAGCATCGAATGGACTTTGACGACGAACTGTTTGAACAAGAGGATAAAATCGGTAGTGATGATTTGCTTGCGGCTGATGATTTACGTTTACCAGAAAGTGCCAATCCATTGGTGCGTTTACATGCTATGCGTTCATGGCTAAAGCGCAAAGAGAAGGAAGCCAATCTAGATATGGGTACGGCAGCGCTGGATTTGCAGGATCTGCAGGTGAGCAGCGAGACGGCGCATTTACGACGCCGCGCCTATCAGGAGCAGCAGGAGCAATTACAGATCAAACAAAACGCCTTTCAACAGGCACAGGAACGCATGGCCGCGTATGAAGAGGCGGATGATATGCTAGAAGACTGTGTTAATCACACAACGGTCAGCGAACGCTTGATGGTCGAATATTATCTCCAGGTCGAAGAGCTCATTCAAACTGGTCTGGCGGAAAGCGACCAGGTAGCAACACCACGGCTAGAGGCACTTTACGAGGTGCAAAATCGTATTGAGCGCATCGGGGCCAGTTATGAAGAGGATTAATATATGTGTGGCCTCATCTTTGTCTATAAGCATGAGGCCACACATATATTTGTCGTATTGGAAGGCTAATCAAGAATCTCGCGAACTTTGGCGGCCAACTCATCCAGATCAAATGGCTTCTGCAAGAAAGCAAAACCTTTGTCTAAGACAAAGTTCTGACTGATCTGGTTGGCTTGATAACCACTGACAAAGAGAAATTTGATATCTTCATTGATAAGATGGATAGCGTCATAAAGCTCTTTCCCTTTCATTCTGGGTGTCACCAGATCTGAGACAACCAGAGCGATCTCGCCCTGATGTTCCTGAAAGATTTTCAGCCCTTCTACCCCATCGGCTGCGCTCATCACTGTATAGCCATATTCCGCCAGAGCTTCTTCCATCAGACAGCGCAGATCTGGATCATCCTCTACCACCATCACCATTTCATCCCCTCCGCGTACCGCTGGCGGTACAGCGTTAGTATCATTGATTGGTGAATATTCAACGATATGACTGCCGATGGTGGGAAGATAAATCGAAAACTCTGTGCCCTGGCCGGGCGCACTTTTTACATCGATGAAGCCATTATGCTGACCAATAATACCATGGACCATCGAGAGACCCAGGCCAGTTCCCTTTCCAATCTCTTTAGTGGTAAAAAAAGGTTCAAAGATATGCGCCCTGGTCTGCTCATCCATGCCAATGCCATCATCCTGGATAGTGATCAAAACATAATCGGCGCGCTCCAATTGACCACGGCTGTGCAGATACGCCTCTTCATATGGAACATTGGCGGTCTTAATAACGAGTGTGCCACCATCGGGCATGGCATCGTGGGCATTAACACAGAGGTTCATCAGGACCTGCTCGATCTGAGCATAATCCACATGGACGATCTGCAAATCTGGCTCCGGCAAAAACTCAATCTCAATGTGATCCGCCAGTATTTTGCCAAAGAGACTGAGCAGGCTTTCGACGACACCATTGAGATTTACATCTCTCGGCTCCAATACCTGACGCCGTGAAAAGGCCAGCAACTGATGGGTCATCTTCGCGGCCCGATTCGCGATTTCCTGAATATGATGTAAGTTATCGTAGAGAGGATGGCTCGGCGTCACCCGACTGAGGCCACGACTGGTATAGCCAAGAATGCCACCCAGCATATTATTAAAATCATGCGCAATACCGCTGACCAGAAGTCCTACACTCTCTAACCGCTGCGCCTGTTGCAGTTGATCGGCTAATTTTCTACGTTCAGTGGTATCAAAAATATAGCCTTTGATCTCTACCAGTTTGTCCTGCTCATCAAATGTGCCTACCACATTCTCAACAATATAGATGGGCGTACCATCACGCTGCACCATATCAAGTTCGTGATATTCAAGCCGCTTTTTGTGTTCCAATAGAGAAAGGAAGTCCTGATAACCGGTTGGAGATGGATAGAGTGAGGACATGTTGGTCTGCAAGGCCTCCTCTTCTGAGGAAAAGCCAAAGATATGCGCAAAGGCAGGATTACATGTGAGGAGCTTTCCTTGAGATGTGCATACAAAAATACCTGTGAGACCCTGTTCAAAGATTTCTCGATAACGTTCTTCTGAATTGCGCAACTGCAAAATGGCTTCATCGTATTGCTTTTGCAAGCGCTCCTTCTCTAAGCTTTCGTGCACAGCCTGAGGCAGACGCTCTAGATGGCTTTTCAGAATATAATTGCTCAAGCCAGAACGTAGGCCTTCAACAGCAATCTCTTCACTACCGGTTCCGGTCACCATCAGCACAGGAACATCTGGATAGCGCTGCTTGACGATCTTCAGAATCTGTAAACCATTCGCCCAATTCAATTGATAGTCAGTCAGCACAATATCAAAGTGATCGCGAATAATCGCCACATTCAGATCTGCTTCACAGCCCACTTCCACATAATCCACGTCCGGAAACTCTCTTTTCAGTCTCCGTACAACAAGTTCACGATCATTGGTACTATCATCAACTATAAGAAACCTCACAGGCTAACTCCAACATAATTGTTTGTGCTCATACAACGTATATCATGCGCTCTGATCTACAGGTAACCACAACCATCCATTACAAAATTATACTCTGATATGAAGTCATTGGTTTCACAAGCAGAAGAGTTTCTCATATGCTCACAAAAAAACGGTTCTACGATATATTCATGGGTAATTTCACAAAAAATGTACTGCCTTCACCAGGGGTGGATTCAACCCAAACATGTCCACCCAGCAGGTCGGTGGCCTTTTTGACAATAGCCAGACCAATACCGGTGCCGGGATACAATTCATCACCATGCAGTCGCTGAAATAGATTAAAGATCCTCTCATAGTGTTTAGGAGCGATACCTATACCATTATCAGCCAGACGTACGACCGCAAAATCGCCGTCCTGGTACCAACTTAAACTCAACCTGGTCTGGTCATCAGGTTTCCGATATACCAGGGCGTTATCGATCAGATTGACGAAAATCTGGTTGATCAGGGTAGTATCACCATAGACCATTGGCAGATCTTCAGCAACGGTGATCAGGGCCTGCGCTTGATTGATGCGCTCAGCCATATTCTCAATGATTTGTTGCACGAGATAACCCAACGCCACCGGTTTGTAGTGGATCGCACGGTGCTCGATGCGTGTATAACTTAACAGATCATCGATCAAGCGATCCATCTGGGTGCAGGCATCAACAATATTATCAACATAATGGCGGCCATCGGCATCCAGTGCGTCTTTATAATCTTGCGCAACGATCTGGGAGAAACCTGTAATCGCACGTAAGGGGGCACGCAAATCATGGGCCAGCGCATATGCAAACGCCTGGATTTCCTGATTTTTCTGCTCTAGATCTTGCTGATGCTTCTCCAGCGTGCGACGCATAGTTGAGCGTTCAATGGCATTATGGATAGCACGAAACAGATTACCGGGTGTCATCTCATTCTTCACCAGATAATCCTGTGCCCCACTCTTCATCGCCTGTAACGCAATAGATTCATCGCCCATACCTGCCAGCATAATTACCGCAAAAGGAATGGAACCGGAGCTATCTACTAACCCGGCTAAAAATTCCAGCCCATTAATATCAGGCAACGTATAATCCAACAAAATACAATCAGGCTGTACCCGCCGACAAAGCGCAATACCCTCTTCACCCGTCTCCTCTTCATAAAATTGATAGTGATAGCGGGTATCTTGCAGCAGATAGCGGCGAAAAACTTCACGATCAACTGGATTATCATCAATAATACAAATTGTAGGGTTCTTCTCCGCCATGCTTACATCTCTGCCACGCCAGGAAGCTTGACCACCCCGAACCAGTATTGATTGAGCAGATCAACGGCCTGCAAGACTTCGTCAGACGACATTGGCTTGAGGATATAGCTGTTAGCCCCCTGCTTAAAACAGATATCAATATCTTTGGGATCGTCTGAAGTGGTCCAGATGATAACCGGAATCATCTTAAGCTCGTCATCAAGTTTGATCTGGGTCAAGACCTCCTGTCCATTGAGCAGGATCAAGTTCAAATCCAGCAAGATCAACGCGGGGCGAGGAGATAACGCTCTATCTTCATATTTCCCTCGATGAGAAAGAAAGTCCAACGCTTCATCTCCATCCTCACAGCGATATATGGGAGTTTTAATCGACAACTTCTTGAGCGCCCACTGTATCATCTCAAAATCTTCATCAGTATCTTCTACAATAAGTATAGGATAATCTGAACGGTTAAGCATATGCATCTATCCCTCCTGCAAGGTAAAGTAGAATGTCGTCCCTTCCCCATAGGTCGACTCGAGCCAGATCTTTCCTCCGTGCCGCTCAACAATACGTTTCACAATAGTTAAACCTGCACCGGCGCCACCATCGAATTTATCGCGACCATGCAAGCGCTTAAAAATCTGAAAGATGAGATCAAAATACCTGTCACGAATACCAATACCATTATCGCGCACATAAAAGACCAGAGGCGCTTGTGGATCTGCGGCTGACTGCTGATAACCTATCTCAATCCACTTGTCTGGCTTGTCATTATATTTTAATGCATTGCTAATCAGGTTCGTAAAAATTTCTCCAATACGAGCGCGATCGCACCAGACAGTGGGCAGGGGACGGGGAATGCGAATAATCATCTGCTTTTCCTGAATCCTATTTTGCACCATTGCCAGCGCGTTTTCTAGCACAGCATTCAGGTCTGTCTGCGCAAAGGCGAGGTTTACACGACCCACCCGTGAATAATGTAAGAGGGAATCAATCAGAATATCCAGGCGTTGGGTCAAATGGAGCAGTGTATTTAAGCGGCCCACACCTTCTGCATCCAGATATTCGGCATAATCCTCTTTCAGGATATGAACATAATTCGTAATGCCGCGCAACGGTTCTTTTAAGTCGTGCGAGACAATATAAGCAAACGCATCCAACTCCTCGTTGCTATCAGCCAGGAACTTATTCATCTCCTGCAAGTCACGAGCGCGCTGCTCTACGAGGTCCTGCAGGACACGGTCGATGATGGCGCTCCTGATGGCGCGGGCCGCATCTACTTCCACGGCTTTCCATGGCTGCGACTGCAAGTTCACGGTCTCACTCCAGGAGGCGAAGGAGGTACGTGGATGCAGGACAGGACTTCCCTCTTGCGTTTGTACTGGTTTATGGGGGTCACCGCCCCAGGTGACTTCATGGATTACTTCTGGCCGAAACCAGAGAACATAACTGGACTGTAATGAGGGAATAGAAATTGCCAGCAAGCCGCTTGCGCGTTCTTTGAGTTGCTCCGCTTCAGGCCAGTGACGGGACAAAGAGTCTGTCACAAAGATATCAGCATGAATATTGGATTGCAGCCATGCAACGATACGTCTACCATCCGTTGCATCCGGAGCCTTACCGACAGCGGTATAGCTATCATCAAAAAAGAAGGCCGCTCCCTGCGCGCCAACCAATTGCAGCAATTGTTGTGGGCGTTCTAACAATTGTTGATAATGGCCGTGCTCACCCCGCATAGCTGCCAGTACCTGAGCCTGTCTATCTTTGATCTTCATCTCATATGCATAGTCATCCACGTCTTCACGGGCAACAATCTGCAGAGAGAGCAGTTGACCCAGAAATTCACAGGCGGCTCGAATAGTATAAGGGACAAATTTTGGTTGGTTATGGTGGCAGGAGATCAGGCCCCAGAGCTGATTGTCTTTGAGGATAGAGATCGACATAGAGGCTGCCACACCCATGTTTTTCAAATATTGAATATGCATCGGCGAGACGCTGCGCAAAACTGCGGAGCTCAAGTTGAGGGGATGCTGTGTTAGAGGACTGTCGGTTGGAATGATCGCGGCCGGCTGATAGGCAACATCAGCAATTAAACGGAGCCAGTTATGGCGATACAGTTCGCGTGCCTGACTGGGAATATCCGAAGCGGGATAGTGCAAACCGAGATAGGGTTCCATGTCCTCGTTACGGGCTTCGGCGATCACTTCACCATGCCAATCTTCGTGAAAGCGATAGATCATGATGCGATCAAAGCCGGTTAACTTGCGCACGGCCTCGGCCGAGAACTGGCACAGATCAAATAAACTGGATGCGCCCTGGAGGACAGTGGTCGAGGTACGCATAATTTGATAAAAATTGGGGACATGCAGTTTGTGCTTATCTGGCGCAACTTCCAGTTCTAACAGGAGTAATTCCTGTTCATGACCAACTACACGATGGATAACACCATCAAAGGCCTGCTCCTCTCCATGACCAATCTGGGGAGTAATCAATAATGGATTGGCCGCTTCAACCTCGGCTAATTGGAGGGCATCCCTGAGTTCAGTAATCTGCTCGGCTGG
Organism: Dictyobacter alpinus; assembly: GCF_003967575.1. Classification (NCBI taxonomy): domain Bacteria; kingdom Bacillati; phylum Chloroflexota; class Ktedonobacteria; order Ktedonobacterales; family Dictyobacteraceae; genus Dictyobacter; species Dictyobacter alpinus. The sequence continues at coordinate 4,057,759 of NZ_BIFT01000001.1, read as the reverse complement.
AAGAAACGCTGCCAGATCCTGCTGTAATAGCCGTTCAGGAGCGATACCCAATAGATCCTGTGTGTTATTGCTCACCTGTGTGATCTGGAGTGAAGGGATATTGAGCACAAACAAAACACCATGTGGCTGAATAGAGCCTGGAATATGAATCGGTTCACGCTCACAGTTTGTAAGATCAATAATTTTAGTTGGATTTTTTACGTCTATGGGATAGTCCTTATTAAACTGATTCATACTCATCCATTATCTCTAGAATTATGTATACGTTTGCGCTTTTAAAGGCTCTCCCTCTTTCTAAGGGAAGGGTGTGGGGAGAGGGTTGCAAGGACACCTCGTGCTCCGTCATGGGCTGCCACCCCTGCACCCCGCTTTCTCCATATAGTGGCACTGATTTCTCTATGTTATTTATCACAATTTGGCCTAAATCTCAAGTGTGTAGGCCCTATACCGGGCTATGTAATTTCCCTTTTTGGCGCCTGCTGCGCCAGGTTGGGGGTGTGGAGTATTGTGGTGCGCGGCCCGCGCACCACAATACTCCACACATGAAATAATGGTTGCCGGGTAACTCTTCAGGACTAGTGGATGCCTGCGGCATCCACCATAAAATTTATGTGTTGTTGCGGCAAATTGTGGGCAATGCCCACAATTTGCCGCAACAACACATAAATTTTTGGCTCTGCGAAGCAGAGCATAGAAGAGAAGCTGGTGGTTGAGAGGCCGAGACCGGCCTGACTCTCCTGGAGGCTGGTCTCGGCCTCCAGGAAAGTCAGGCCGGTCTCGGCTAAAGTATGGCTATATGGTGGGTAGGAAGTTCTGGTTGGGATAGGTGCCTTTGAGGACGTCTTTGGAGGAGGCTCCCATCCAACGATCAAGGACGGTGGAGTAGATGGAACGGAAATCGGTGGTATATTTCAAGTTGCCGTTGGGATCCAGTTGCTTGAGGTCTGGTGGCTCACCATAGATGCCTTTTTTGACACCATTGCCGAGGACGAAGAGTGGGGCGGCCGTTCCGTGATCGGTACCCAGGCTACCGTTTTCTTCTACGCGCCGACCAAATTCGGACCAGGTCATGATGACGACGTTATCGGCCTTGCCGTGCTTTTGGAGATCGGTGTAGAAGGCTAAGAGGCCCTCGGATAGGGTTTTCATCAGGCCATCATGGGTTGTGGTCTGGCCCGCATGGGTGTCAAAACCTCCCAGGGTAACATAACCGACACGCAGGCCAAGGTTCTGGACGATAGCTTCGGCTAAGGTTTTGAGTCCAGTAGCAAATGGACCCTGGGGATAGGTGACGGCGGCTTTATAGGCGGCTTCGGCCTGCTGGAGTTGTTTTCCACCTTCATTGGCATTGATGGCGGTGGTGTCCAGTAACGCCGCATACGGTGAGGAACGAGGATAGGTGTTGTACAGTTTCAATAGGGCTTGCAGGCGGGCGTTTCCACCATCGGACTCACTGGGATCTGTGGTGAGGCGATAGGCCTGGGGAGTGGTCAAAGTTGGTACTGACGCACTGATGGAGGAAAGGGCGCGCGCCGTCTGGGTACCAATATCCATAGACTTGAATGGATGGCCGTCTTTATCAACCATGCCTGCGACTAAGCGGCCCAGCCAGCCTTCATTGCCGTTGCCGGTGGTATCTAAGGTCTGCCAGACATCCATGGCCTGGAAGTGCGAGAGGCTGGAATTTTCATAGCCAACGCCCTCAACGATGGCCAGATGCCCTTGATCCCATAAACCTTTGAGCGGGGCCATGTTTGGATGCAAACCCAGACGATCATCTAAACGCAAAACTTTGTCGGCCTTCAGACCAATAGTTGGGCGCTTCTGATAATAGGTACCATCGGCGTAGGGCACGACAGTATTGAGCCCATCGTTACCGCCCGCTAACTGTACAACAATCAGGGTATGGTCATTGCCAACCTGAGCGATGCGCTCACCCTGCTGGCTAAGGGCATTGGCCGAAGCCACACCGCGACTAAAAATTGCCGGCATCACCATGCCCGCGGACACTACCAGCATGCCATCTTTGATCATGGCTCTACGCGAAAGTTTCATATCTCTCTTTTTCCCTTCTCAAAGGACTCATCTCAGACCGGTCTGGCCGGGAACTTAATTCAACTGGTATTCTGGCGAGGCCATCAGCAGATAGAGGGTACCTCGAACTTTACTTAAGGGATAGCTTTTTCCGTTGCTGAGTGTCACATTTCCCTTACGCGAATGTGGATCAGGAGTGGTAAAGTAGCTGACCAGTTGCGCTTTGCGTTGCTCATCAAGCACACCATCCAGGAGGAAACTGGAAAAATGGGTCACAAACGTCTCTGGCGTGTCGATTTTATATTTTTCGATAGCGGCCTGAACATCAAAGGGCTTGTAGACCGAGGTGCGGCTACGACCGCCAGCGATCAAGAGGTTCAGGTAGTTCAGGCGCGAAAGCCAGGTGCCTCCGTTGAGCCAGGTGGCGCTAACTTTATCTCCTGGCCAACCAGCAACGTTGGGAGGCCCAAAGATGGTCTGGCCCAGAATCGTGGTCTGGGCGGGCAACTCTTTCCCAGAGGTTTGAGCGTCCAGCGCCCGATAAGAGCCAACCACAAACTCGGTTGGTGACTTCACACGGGCACGATAGGCTTTGTCAGATGTAAATTGTGGGGAGAGCAACAGGGTTTTCATGACCGCACCCACATTATGATTGCTCTTATTATATGTGTCGATCAACGGAGCCAGATCGTCATTGCTAGGATTTTCATAGGCAAAAAACGTAAACAACTTGCGACACAGAAATGCGGCGGCGGCCGGATGATTGGCGAGAATCTGGATGACATCTTTATAGTTCAGCTGACCCGTGTGGCCCAGGAAGGTTACCTCTTTATTGCTATGATCACGCGGATTGTACTGTGCGACTGAAGTTCCACCTTTAGTATGCCAGCCGGTCAGAGCCGCCGCCGCCGCCGTAACATCCGCCTGAGTATAGTGGCCGATGCCAAGGGTAAAGAGCTCCATGAGTTCACGGGCATAATTCTCATTGGGTGCGTTTTTGCGACTACGCGTCAGGTCCAGATAGAAAAGCATGGCGGGATCACTGGTAATGCCCAGCAAGATATTATCAAAAGTATCAAAGGCATGGGTGCGTAAAAAGTTATTCTGTACAATCATACGCGTATAGACGCTGGGGCCACCAATCTTCTGATAATTGGTCGTCAGCACGCCATGCCAGAAAAGCGTCATTTTTTCCTGTAAAGGACGCTGAGTACCAGCCATGCGTAGCAACCACCACTGCTGCTGACTGGGAGCCTTATTCAGGTCCAGTTTGGCAGTAGTTAAGCGTTGCTCTAAAGCCTGATCAGAGACCTGCTGATAATTCAACAATTTATTGACCGCACCCTCATAGCCAAGGCTAGTGTAGGAAGCCAGATCATCGGGATGGACGCCAAAGCCGGTACGGCGTAGGAGATGTCCGATCCGCGCATTGGCGGCAGAGCCAGACTGCGAACCAGGAATCGCATTAGTACTGGAATGGGACTGCTGTTGCCATTCAGCCAGGGCAACTCCCCCTACCGCTACAGCCGCCCCGGCTCCAGCCAATCCGGTAAAGAGGGCACGGCGCGAGATACGTCCGGATTTGGAGGGAGGAGTAACCACCGTTCCCGGCACAACGTTGGTTGGTTCATTATCCCTATTCATCCATGGCTCAGTCGGTTGGTCGTGTATATCCATTACAAACTCCTCAAGGGTTATTGCAATACAATCGTGAATGCTACTCCGCTTATTCACGTCAGGGGTAGCTCAGACGATTAAAGGGCTGACAGAGTGATATATAGGTAGAGAGAAATACAAAGATACCAGAATGTATATATGTATTTTATTTTACTTTACTTCTTCTGTGTTATCTGTAGGGAATTGTAGCAGAAAGTTATTAAGGAAAAGTCAAGATGGGATAATGATTTGCTCTTTTTTTCCGGCTGGACGGAAAGGGTGAAGATTAGTTGATGAGTACACGCACGGCGTCCAGGAGATCACGGACGTGGAAGGGTTTGACAATTATGCGCTCAACACTTGAATCATTGAGCTCGATGTTGCCCGATCTAGCGGTAATCACGACAACTGCGGGTAGCGGAAAAGCGTGGGACGTACTATGCCAGTATTCCTGTAGGCGTGCGAGAAAGGTTGATCCATCCATACCTGGCATGGACAGGTCAAGCAAGATGACAGAGGGATAGCGACCCTCACGGGCGGCATTCTTGACCCAATCCAGGGCCTCCTGTCCTTCGGCCGCCACAACTGGTTCATAACCATCTAGTTCCAGTGCCCAGGATACCATATCCCTGATCGCGGGATTGTCATCGACCACGAGTACGACTGGCAAGCGATTCTGATCGGGAAACTCCGGCTGGAGCATGCTTCCCCCTTATAGATGCGATTGATAATGCAACAGGTACGATTTAAAAGTTGCTACGTAGAAATGTAGTAATTAATTGCTGGAAGGCGTCCGGTCGCTCCAGGTTGGAGAGATGACCGGCTCCGGGTATGACGGCAAATTGCGCACCGGGAATACGTTGTGCATAGGCCTGGGCTACAGCGGGCGGCGTCGGTAGATCGTGTTCACCAGCAATCACCAGCGTGGGACAGGTAATGGTGTCCAGCATAGCGGTGAAGTCGGCGCGTGTAGCCATACCACGCGCCGCGGCGGCAATACCCGAGGGCTGTGCCGCCAGGATCATTTGCCGAATCCTTGTCTCTACTTCAGGCATATTGGCACGTGTGGATGCAGTGATCAGACGCGGTAGTTGTAGGTCAGCCACAGCATCGGGACCTTGCTGCACCGCCATCAGAGCAACCTTTTCCCGTGTGGCTCGCACCTCCTCATTGTCCGCGCCTGCCTGGGTATCCGCTAGAATCAGGCCTCCAACACGATGTGGGTATTTATGATAAAACGCGAAAGCAGCATATCCTCCCATGGAGAGACCACAGAGGACCGCCTGTTGCATGCCCAGGGCGTCCATTAACGCCGCCAGGTCGTCAGCAAAGAGGTCCATGGTTGAGATGTCATTGTTGATACCGCTCTCACCAAAGCCACGGAAATCTGGCGCGACCAGACGATAACGCTGCTCATTGAGTAGGGCGGTGATCTGTTCATCCCACATACTATGATTTAACGGAAATGCATGTAATAATAGGACAGGCATTCCGATGCCATGATCTTCATAGGCTAGATCCACGGAGTTTATGCTTGCTTTCAGCGCCATATCTTCCTACCTATTCCTTTGTAGCTCCATCTGTAGCGGTATCTGTAGCTCCGTCGGCCTGTTCGTGTGCGTGGTATGAACTACGCACAAAGGGACCAGACTCAACGTGGCGGAAGCCTAGTTTCTTGCCTTCAGCCTTTAAGGCGGCAAATTCTTCCAGGGATGCATACCGCTGAATGGGCAGGTGCTGGAATGATGGGCGTAGATATTGACCAATGGTCAGGATATCGATGTCGTACTCGCGCATGTCGCGCATGACTTCAAGGATCTCGTCCCAGGTCTCACCCAGACCTAGCATAAAGCCAGACTTTGTACGGGTGCCAGGATACATCTCTTTGGCCAGTTTGAGTACCTGCAAGGAACGCAGATAGACGGCCTGAGGACGAACCTGCTTGTACAAACGGGGGATCGTCTCTACGTTATGGTTAAAAATATCTGGTTTGGCGTCCATTACTACACGTAAAGCGTCGGCCGAACCTTTGAAATCCGGGGTCAGTACCTCAACCTTACACTCAGGATTCAAGCGACGGATCCAGCGGATCGTGGAAGCGAAGACGCCGGCGCCGCCATCTTTGAGCTCATCGCGGTTCACCGAAGTAACGACCGCATGACGCAAACCCATCTGCTGCACCGCCTCAGCCACACGCTTCGGCTCCTCCCAGTCCAGTCCCATTGGGCGGCCAGTTTCAACCGCACAAAAGCCACAGCTTCGGGTACAGACTCGACCCAGGATCATAAATGTCGCGGTCTTGTGACCCCAACATTCACCAATATTTGGACAACGAGCCTCTTCACACACCGTATGCAGCGATTGACCGCGCATCAGTTGCTTGAGTTCTTGATAATTCTCTCCCTTGGGGGCACGCACGCGTAACCACTCGGGACGGCGCTCTGGGATAATGGTCGTCATGGAAAATTTCCTTGCTCTAGATCTGCAACAGTATGACAGCCGTAATCAGTGATCCTCAACTTTTGAAAAAGTTCTTAAAAACAGGGGTGCAGGGTCCTCCCTGCCAGGGTGCGGGGCAGGCATGCTGGGGGCATGACGTCCCCGCTCATTCTTTCTCCCTCTCGCGCCGCCTGCGGCGGCGCGCAAAAAGAGAGAAAGGGGAGTTTGCGGGGACACCCCGCACCCCGGCAGAAGGGCTCGCCGCCCTCCTGCACCCTCCGCATGAGAAGTGAGGAACCTATTTTTCAGATTTTTCAAAAATCTGGGATCACTCATTACTGCCGTTCTCTTTTATTTGTCTGTACAGTCATACCTGGTATAACTAGTATACGTCGATGTCACGTCCATAGCTTTGTAATTTGGTGCGTACAGCTTGCAAGAATCCACCGGCACCAGCACCATCCAGGAGGCGATGGTCAAATGACAAACAGAGAAACATCATCGAACGTACAGCGATAGCATCATCCTCAATTACTACAGGCCGTTTCACGACCGCATCCATACTAAGAATACCAGCATGAGGTTGATTGATAATTGGCATAGATATAATTGTACCAAATACGCCAGGATTATTCACTACAAACGTACTATTTTGCATATCCTGGATGGTTAATTTATTGCTACGAGCACGTTGCGCGAGCGCATTCACCTGTTTGGCCAGGCCAGCCAGGGTAAATTGATCGGCATCATAAATGGTCGGTACTACCAGTCCTGTGTCGGTGGAGACAGCCATGCCCAGGTTGATATGGCGCTTGATAATAATTTTATTATCTTCAGTCCAGGTGGAGTTGATGATAGGGAATTTACGAATGCCTTCACAGACTGCCTTCATCACAAACGGGACGTAGCTGATGCCATAGCCCTCACGGCGCTTGAACTCTTCTTTGTTTTTCGCCAGCCAGCGGGTAATGTTGGTCATGTCGACCTCGACGACAGTGGTGGCATGGGGCGAGGTGCGTTTGCTGCGCACCATATGCTCGGCGATGGCCATACGCATACGGCTCGGGACAATAACCTCGTCACCGGCCTCGGTGGACTCACTGGAGGCGATCATGGGTGCCGCCGCCTGAACAGGCTGAGATGGTGCTGGCGCTGGTTTCACAGGAGCAACGGTGGCGGCGGGAGTATAGCTGACGGGTGCGCTGGCGCTCTGGCGCTGATCCACATAGGACAGGATATCTTCTTTGCGCACACGACCGCCGGCTCCGGTTCCGGTAATCTCGTTAAGATCGATGCCATGTTCACGGGCCAGACGGCGGGCCAGCGGAGAGATGCGTTGGCGCTCCTCATCCTCTTTCCTGGCTGCCTGCTCTACCGCACCATTCGCATGGCTGGCACTCGCAGCATATTGTGGCTCGGCTATGGGAGTTCTGGCTTCCTGTACCGTCTCAACCGGGGCCGCATCGGGACCAGCGGGATGGCTTGCGGGAGCCACATCGGAGCTCTCTTCAATCACAGCAATCTCGGTACCAACCGGCACCGTCTCATCTACCTGGACCAGGATTTTCACCAGGCGTCCCGCCACAGGTGAGGGAAGTTCAGCATTAATTTTATCGGTAATCACTTCAGCGAGTGATTCATCACGCTCAATCACATCACCTTCCTGCTTTAACCAGGCACCGATGGTGCCTTCAGCCACCGATTCACCCAGGCGTGGCATCTTTACTGAAGTTGGCATAAATACATCCCTTCGTCTATGGTATGAATGCATGGGCATAGAAGCCATACAAAAGAATAGCGCATAAAAATAGTACCTCTAGTATTAGTAAGCGGCCAATGCTCTGGCGGCTACAAGAATTTTGTCTGCATTGGGCAGGAATGCAGCCTCTAGTTGAGGCGCATAAGGGAACGGCACATCAGGTGCAGCAACGCGGGTAATGGGACCATCCAGATATTCAAATAAGTCCTGCGAGAGGATAGCGGAAAGCTCGGCGCCAATGCCACCGGTCAGGGTATCCTCGTGCACGATCAGAACCTTGTTGGTGCGCTTGACCGATTCCATGATGGCTTCACGATCCAGGGGAGATAGACTACGCAGGTCCAGGACCTCTACTTCCAGGTCATCGGACTCCTCTAAGATCTTAGCGGCCTTCAGGCATTGATGGACCATGGCACCATAGGTCAGGATGGTCATGTCCTCGCCCTCACGGCGCACGATGGCTTTGCCAAGGGGGACAATATAGTCCTCGGTGGGCAGTTCCTCGCGTAGTTCAGGCATGCGGTAGAGCAATTTGTGCTCTAAGTAGAGGACCGGATTGTTATCACGAATCGCGGCCTTGAGCATGCCCTTGGCGTCATAGGTGGTAGATGGCACGACGACTTTCATGCCCGGCGAATGGAAGAACCAGGCCTCTGGACTTGAAGAGTGGAATGGTCCACCTTTGGTCCCGCCGCCTGAGGGGCCACGTACCACCATCGGTACCGGCATGCCTACGCGCCAATACATTTTTGAGGCCATATTGATGATCTGGTCAAAGCCACAGGTAATAAAATCGATAAACTGCATCTCCGCGATGGGTCGCATGCCCATCAAGGCCGAACCGACCGCGGAGCCAATAATGGCCGCTTCAGACATCGGGGTATCAATGACCCGCTCAGCTCCAAATTCATCGATCAAGCCCGCGCTCACCTTGAATGCCCCACCATACGAACCCACATCCTCGCCCAGGAGAAACACGGCCTCGTCACGCAGCATCTCTTCACGGATGGCCTGACCGATTGCCTCTAAGTAGGTTACTTTTCTATCATTCATCGTCGTCCAACGGCCTCCTCTGCCTTGCGCACGGCGGAAAACGGCTGACCGGTACGGCTATCGAATGCATTGATATAGTGAGGATCGTCCGCATCTGGTTCGCCAACGATTGCTATTGGTCCGTCCGGGGCAAAAACATAGTCTGAAACCGTTGCCCCATCCGGATCAGGACTGCTTTCAGCAAAGCTTACAGCGTCATTCACAATATTTTTAATGTCTGCTTCGATCTGCGCGTTTATACTTTCCGTCAAGATGTCGTGTTGGGATAAATATGCGCTAAAACGCCGAATAGGATCTTTCTCAAGCCATTCAGCGCGTAGTTCTTCTGGTACGTAGTCGGCCTTATCCGCTTCGGAGTGACCGCGCACTCGGAACGTTTTACATTCCACGAGCGCAGGTCCCTGGCCGCTACGTGCATGTTCGACTGCCTCTCCAATGGCCTCAATCACCGCCAGTACATCATTGCCATCAACGCTCTGCCCTGGTATTCCATAGGCGACCGCACGATCGGCAAGATCCTGAATAGCGAATTGCTTAGAGGTTGGAGTTGAATAGGCATACCCGTTGTTCTCAATCACAAGCACGAGTGGCAATTTTTGCACGGAAGCAAAATTGAGTGCTTCATGAAAGGAACCGGTATTGGTCGCGCCGTCTCCACAGGAGGCGAGGACCACACCCGAACGTTGACGCATTTTCATGGTTAATGCGACACCACATGCCACTGGCAGTGATTCTCCCAACATACTGATCATTGGGACAACGCCTGCATGCATATCACCGATATGCATTTGACCATCACGACCTAAGGTGGGGGAGTTACCACGAGCGAGCCATTGACACATAATACTACGAGGCGAGATACCGCGTACAATATGCATCCCTAGATCCCTGTGCTGCGGAACAATGCAGTCCCCATCGTGAAGCGTCATCGCTGCCCCGACGGTAGTGGCCTCATGCCCTTGCGCTGTATAGACGCCACCCACAATACGCCCTTGTAAGAAGAGTGTACGGATGCGGTCTTCCAGAACGCGGGTGAGGCGCATAAAACGGTAGATCTGTAGCAGGTTTGCCCGCTCCAGTTCCATAATCACCCATCCTTTTCTGTCTCAGGTGCATTTTCGTTCATGCTAACATGCGATTAGAAGAGGTGTCAAGATTGCGGCAATGCTGTTCTTTTACCTCTTGCTCGCTGTTATTTGTTCTCATTGTACACTTTACCACATGGAGATTTCTATAGTATGTATTATCGACGCCTGTCTCTATTTTCTGATGTGGAGATGTACGCGAGGAGTCACAAATATCAATACTTTTCGGTTTGCCCAGTTCCATAGCGTGGCGTCGAGTAGGGGTATGAGCCAGCGTTGCGTACGCCGGCTTCTCACTCCTCGATGGACGATTCGCTGCTTTTCACGCCGTTTTCGTGGTCCCCAACGTGCTTAACCGAAAAATATTAGAGCTGCCCCTGCTACCAGTTCACGCATGAAATGTCCCTCAAACACGTGTTCGCATTGGGGCTGGCGAGTGCGTCGAGCCTCTTATGCGTTCGTGGTCGTACGTGGTACTGGTAGCAGGGACGAGCCCTGCCGTTACAGGAAGTGGGGCGGGGTGGTTTTTTCGGCGAGCTTGATCTGGTGGCGCAGGCGCTGGATGCGTTTGCGGTAGGCATCTTCGGGTTGGACGTAGCCGAGTTTGGGTTTGTCGCCCATGCTGACATGCCATTTGCGGAAGGCAAGGCCGATCTCGGTCTGGTAGAGGGCTTTGACACGTATCCATTGCTTGAAGCCGTGGTGCAGGAGGATGCGGCGCTCGATTTTTGTGCGTAGAAATGAGTGCTGTAAGAGGGCGTATTCGTCGACGGTAACGATGCCGCTGCTGACTTCGGAGGCCAGGAATTCACGGATGACGGCGGCTTCGTGGGCGAGCGATTTGATCAGGCAGTAGATGATGACCATCTGGGCGATAAAGGGGAGGATGTAGTCACCGATGCTGGCGACGACGGAGAAGGTGACGATGCTGGCATTGTCGGGCGAGGCCAGGACCAGGGCGTTGGCAAAGAAATTGATAAAATCAAAGGCGGTATGCAGACCAACTGAGATGAGATAGCCGATCAAGGGAATGACGATATGTTGCCAGCGTACACGGGTGTGGCGGATGTAGCCCAGGGCGATACCCAGACAGATGGTAAAGGTGGAGTGACTTAACCATCCCAGCACGATACGGCCAATCAGGAGGAAGATAAAGGCTTTGGGGTTGCCGGCGAAATAGAAGATGTTTTCGAGCATGGCAAAGCCAGCTCCAATCAGGGCTCCATAGACGATACCGTCGGTAATATTATCGAACTCATCACGTAACACGACAAAGAGTAAGAGCAATCCCAGTCCTTTGACGGTTTCTTCGGTGATGCCGGCGTTGAGGGCTGAGAAGAGCGCGTGCAGGGCTTTTCCCGCCTGCGGCCCCAAAATGGTGGCGCGTAGAGCGTCTACGTTGCCTTCGATAAAGGTGGTCGGCGGAATGGCGATGACAGCACCCCAGAGGAAGGCCGCCAGACGCAGAAACCAGGGCTCACGCTCATAGCGGTCAATAAAATTGACCAATAGATTGATGCCTAACGCGGTAACTATAGGAATAGCCAGGACCGAGAAGATGTTTAAGGGACTTTCCTGGATCAGCGAGACAATGCCCAGGAGGTTATTCAGGATGATAGCGGTAAGCGCGCTCAGTACTAAAAAGATCAGAATGATGCCAATCAGGGCCCAGCGCACCTGTTTCTGAAATCTCTGGGGGAGCGCAAATTGGAGCGTGATACTGCCATCCTTATCATTATCCCAGGATTGTGCCTCCGGCTTGTGACGCTTCGGTCTTTTTATAGGCGTGATCGATGTGTGCAAATTTTCGGGTGCATGCCTGCCATTGAGTGCAGCGGGCCGCTCTGGCTGCAGCAATGGCAAGCTCTCGAAAGCATGATCGACAGAGACGAGATGAGGATCGGTAACAGACAGGGTAGAAGCTGATGTATCCGCAGGGTGCTGCTCGCGAGCAGGCGGTAATGGAGTACTGGGTATCTGTTTGGGGGCGACGAGTTGTAGCATGGTATTGCCAAGTAACAAGAAATCTTGAGATTGGATAGGGCTCTGGGATCCAGGCTTAATGGCACTTCCGTTGATTTGTAGTTCGTTTTGTTCGGAAATATTATGAATACACCACCCTTCCGCCGTTAGCAGCAGGCGTGCATGCTCACGCGAGACCGTTGGATCCATCAAAATAAGATCATTGCTCAGGGCTCGTCCAATGGTAGTTTCACGATCCGTTAATACGTGTACCAGATGCTCTTCCGACAGCAGTCCTGGCACATTTTTTTCCAGGTGCCTGGCCTTGTGGGCGGATCGACGCACACGTATGACACGCAACACTCCATAATTGCGACTTACACTCATGTATCTACCCCAACAAACAAACAAGCAGAGCAGTGTCCGCTTGTCCCTCTCTCTTTTATGGACGTGACTCTTTGTCTAGCCCATCAATACATAGGCCAAAGCTGAATGGTTTGTTGTTTCCTCCATTTTGGTGATCCACTACCCGTTGCTATAAATTGTACCATGGGCTGGCTTGAAAAAATATGTATTGCCTGGCATTTATACGTCAATTATGAGCCTATATTCAAACACATCATTACTATACATGGGAGATCAAAGAAAGACAAGATATATACCGACGTCTTGTATTTTTTGCAACACGTCTGGGTGGTGTATCCGTGGGGGAGGTTCCTTTTGGGCACTGCGTGGGGGAACGTGTCGGAACAAGGGGGAACGGATTGCGGGGAGACCGGGCCACCACGCTGCGGCGGGTGGCAAACGGCCGCTGAGGGCCGTAACTATGGGGACGGGGTCGTGGTGAGGAACCTTGACGTGGGTCGAGGAGACGGCCCACGGCCGCAAGGAGATTGCCCTACAAGAGTCGTTTCCAGGTTAATTTATCGTCTATTCGAGCGATAAGAACATCTTGAATTGCTGTTATTCATAGGTAGACAGAGATGATACTATAGTGCTGAGATCTGAGGGTTATATCGATCATCTATACTTTCTATGTGTGTATATTTTGTGAGCAGTTATGATCAAACAAGAAGCAATGCTCTCCTCCTGGGTGCTGTATGTGCTTGAACAGAGTAGCCGTTTTTTTGCTGAGCACGGCCAGTCAGCGTATCTGGTGGGAGGGTCTATACGCAATCTTCTCCTTCAGCAGCCTTGCGTGGATTGGGATATTGCGCTGGCTGGCGATATTCGTCTGCTGGCTCGCCAATTGGCTAATCGCCTGGGTGGCTTCTATGCGCCTATGCATGAGAAGGCCTGCCGCGTTATTGTGAAGCAAGAGCCATATGAGGTCGCGATCGATCTCTCTCCTTTACAGGGAAGTACGATCGCGGAAGATGTAGCTACACGCGATTTTACGATCAATGCGATCGCCGCTCCGTTGGGGGCCGTTGTCGATCTCCTGATGACACGAGCTAGCCTGGAGGGTATTGCGGACCTGGCGATTGATCCCCTGCATGGGATTGCAGATCTGGCGACGCGGACACTGCGCGTTACGAGTGAGACGGCATTGCAAAAAGATCCTCTGCGCTTGCTCCGGGCGATGCGTTTTACGCTCCAATATCAATTGAAGATTGAGCCGGCGACCGCACGCCTGATCAGACAGGAGGCGCATCTACTGCCTCAGGTTGCCGCTGAACGTATCCATGATGAACTCTATGCCCTGCTGCGCTCAGATGGCGCCTGCGAGCGTTTGCGTTTTCTGGACACGTATGGCCTGCTGACCATCATCATTCCTGAGCTAGAGCCGGCACGCGGTATGCAACAGCCGAGTTTGCATCATTGGGATGTGTTTGAGCATTCATTGGAAACGGTGACGATGCTGGAAAAGCTGGCCCGCCTGCTCCAACAAACTCCAGCAGAGTTAGCACAAGCGGATTTAGAGGTGGGCGGACAGGGGGATATGCTGGCGTTACAGCAGTTACTTCAGGAGGCGGAGGAGCAGCGGATCTTTTCATTTGCCCGACTAACCTCGCCTGAGATGAAGCTAGCAGCCCTCTTACATGATATCGGCAAGACGACGACCCATGCCGTGGATGAAGAAGGAAACATCACGTTTTATCATCATCCTCAGGCCGGCGTGCCACTGGTCCAGCAGATTACGCGCCGTTTAAAGATCAGTACCCATGAGAGTCGGGCGATCCAACAGGTCGCGGCACATCATATGCGGCCGGGACAGCTCAGTCATAGTACGATCACGCCACGCGCGATTCGGCGCTTCTTTGTGGATCTGGGTCCTACGGGCATCTATGTCGCGCTGGCCTCACTTGCCGATCATCTCTCGATGCGTGGACCCGATCCACTGACCGTGCATTGGCAGCGACACCGGGGAGCCGTCCGCATCCTGTTGACGCGCTACATTCGCGAACGTCAACAAATTCTGCCGCCACGCCTGATTCAGGCGGAAGAATTAATGCGGCGCTTTAATCTCACGCCCGGACCCTTCATAGGACAACTGCTCGAATCCATTGCGGAAGCACAGGCCGAAGGAATACTCCATTCTAAAGAAGAGGTGCTCTGGTTCGTCGAAGAGAAACTGCAGCGAATACAGCCGGACAGCGAAAAATAAGAACATTCATACTACAAATAGAGTTGACAATACGCGCCCCATAGCGTACCATTACTGAGGCTAAACATGTAAGGGCGGCACATCGTGTTCGCCCTCACTTGCCAATTGGAGAGTGTTTGTGAAGACGATCGCGATTTTCTACCAGGGACGTAAGCAAGCTTCGTCCGACTTCGCAGCCAAGCTTGTACCCAGCCTGGAAAAGCAGGGACATAGCGTTCGCGCCATTGATATCCATCAAGAAGGCCTCGAATCCGAGGCAGCTTATGATCCCCAGACATTCAAAGGGCTGGACCTGGTTCTGGTACTCGGTGGCGATGGTACTATTGTTCATGCGGCCCGTATGTGCGCCAGCACGGGCGTTCCTATCGTAGGGGTCAATTTCGGACGGGTGGGTTTTCTCACCGAGATGGAACCAGACGACATAGCTACCGACTTACAGCACTATTTGAATGGAGATCCCTCGGTCTGGGTTGATGAGCGCGCCATGCTTAAAGCGGTACTGGAACAGGATGGTCAACGCGAGGATTTCCTGGCATTAAACGATATCGTCATTGCACGCGGCACCTGGCCACGGGTGGTCCAGGTACGCATCTGGGTGGATGATTATTATTATAATACGAGTTATGCCGATGGCATGATTATTTCTACCGCAACCGGCTCGACCGCGTATAATATGGCGGTAGGAGGCCCCCTGCTGCATCCTCAGGTCCAGAGTATGGTCCTGACACCGATTGCAGCACACCTTGCCTCTGATCGCTCACTGATTATCCAACCAGAAGCAACTATCAAGCTACAAATCTTTACTGGCTCTCAAAATGGGGTTTTCTCTGCCGATGGCCAGTTGAACCGTGAGATTAAAGATGGCGCCATTGTGACGGTCCATAAAAGTCAGTACGCCACCCGCTTTCTCAGACGCCGACCACCAACGTACTTTTATCAAATTATCAACGCGAAGTTAAGAAACGATAACCTATCTGCTAACGAAACAAATCATGCTAATTGAGTTAACGATTAAAGATTTCGCAATTATTGATCGCCTGCAACTACGCCTGAACCATAATTTTAATGTGTTTACCGGCGAGACAGGCGCGGGTAAGTCAATCATCATTGATGCAGTCAATGCATTGCTTGGTGGCAAAATTGGCGCTGAATTTGTCCGTGCGGGCACCGAACGCGCTACGGTAGAAGGGGTATTCTCGGTCGAGGCTCTCCCCCAACTCCCCACCGATTGGCTTCCCTTTGAAGAGGGTTCAGCAGCAAATGGTTCTGAGGAATCGCCGCTCCTGAACCTGATAGAGCAAGCGGAGCAAGGCTCAAATTCTGATGCCGCTACGCATAGTGCCGATGCGCTGGTCGCATTGGCTGCCCTTCTGCGCGAATATGATCTGTTCCCGGAAGATGGTCAACTGATCCTTACCCGCGATATTTTTCGTTCCGGTCGTACGGTTGCCCGTATCAACGGGCGTGCGCTCTCCTTGCATATCTTACAGCAGGTCGCGAGCTGGCTGGTGGATATCCATGGTCAGAGCGAGAACATGAGTTTGTTGCGGCCAGATCAGCATATTAATTTCCTGGATCGCTATGCCGAGACGCTCCCCCTGCGCGAACGCCTGGGTGAGAAGGTGGCGGAATGGCGCGATGCACGCAAAAAATTGCACTCGCTGCAACAAAATATCCGGGAGCAGGAGCGGCGTGCCGAGTTTTTGCGCTTTGAAATCGAGGAGATTGAGAAGGCGAATTTGCAGCCCGGCGAGGTTGAGGAACTTGAAGAGGAGCGCAAGATCCTGAATAATGCTGAGCGCTTACGCGAGTTATGCGCCCATATTTATGGCTCAATTCAAGGTTCAGATCTCGGGGGTGATGGCTTTCAGTCCGCATTGGATCAGATTCGCCAGGCCCAACGTTCGTTAAGTGAGCTGACTCGCCTCGATAAATCTATGGAGGAATACGAGGAGACGCTGGCAGGCGCGATTTATCAGTTGGAAGATGTGGCGACCTCGATCAGTAGCTATGAGACCGATATCGAGGATGATCCTAATCGCCTGGCTGAAGTTGAGGAACGCCTGGATCTGATTACGAAGCTGAAACGGAAATATGGTTTCACCATCGAGGAGATCCTGCAAAGGATGGAGGATGATCAGACCGAGCTAGAGACGATCGATAATCGGGATGAGCTGATCTTGCAGTTGCAGCAGCGAGATGGCGTGTTCCGGCGCGAAATTGGTGCGCTGGCACAGGCATTATCAGCGCAACGTACGGTGGCGGCTCAGACGCTGGCGACAGCCATGGAAGAACAACTCAATGATCTGAACATGCGCCGCGCCCGCTTCCAGGTTGAAATGCTCCAGGTACCCGATGAGCAGGGCGTTCCGGTCAGCCTGGATGGTCAGAGCGAACAACACTATAGCTGCGACCTGACCGGCATTGATCGTGTCCAGTTCCTGATCGCGCCAAACCCTGGTGAGCCATTTAAGCCACTGACAAAAATCGCGTCTGGTGGTGAAACGTCTCGCTTGATGCTGGCCTTAAAAACCATCCTGGCAGACGCTGATGCGACCCCAACCTTGATCTTTGACGAGATTGATGCTGGTATCAGTGGTCGTAGTGGACAGGTTGTAGGTGAGAAGCTCTGGCAACTGACCAGGAACCATCAAGTGATCTGTGTCACTCACCTGCCACAAATCGCTGCGTTTGCCGATACCCACTACAATGTAAATAAGCAAATCTTTGATAATCGAACCATGACGATTGTCAACGAACTACGCCCGGAACAGCGGGTCCGCGAAATCGCCCATATCATGGGTGGCAATGCAACGGATATCGCCATGAAGAGCGCAGAAGAGATGCTTGGACGTTCCAATCTCTGGAAAGATAACTGGCGACGCACCAAAAGTCAGCCTGAACAGGCCAGACTCTAACCCTTAGAGCAGAGTAAAGCAGAGCAGAGCAGAAATCGAGTGTCTGGAAGCGAAGCGATAAAGGATTGTTATGCCAACTGTAGCTATTATCGGTGCAGGATTAAGTGGACTTGCTGCGGCCCACACTCTTCAGGATGCAGGCTATACGGTGACACTCTTTGAGAAGAGCCACAGTGTCGGTGGTCGAGCGGCTACGCGCAAGCGGGGCGGCTTTATTTATGACCATGGGGCTCAATATATTAAAGAAGGTACACCGACCAGCCTGGCATGGATTACGCAACGCTTCCGCGCACCCGATCTGCTTGATATCAAAAAACCTGTCTGGACCTTTACGGGAAGCGGCACGATCCAGGAAGGCGACCAGGACCAGAATGCGGAACAGAAGCTGAATTACCGCAGTGGCCTGAATACCCTACCCAAAAAGATGGCCGAGGGACTGACCATCCGCTCCGATACACGCATTGATCGCGTGCAACGCACGAACTCAGGCTGGCAGCTCTTTGACCAGAGCGGCCAGAGCCATACAAACTTTGATCTGCTGGTAATCACTATTCCCTCCCCCCAGGCCAGAGCACTGATCCAGGATAGTATGCTGGACCCTGGTGTACAACAGGCGATCATGCAACACCTTAGCCCCGCAAGCTATAATCCCTTGATCTCAGTCATGCTCGGCTATCATCCCCGCCCACAGACACGGCCGTATTATGCCCTGGTCAATAGCGATAAAAAACATGCTATCTCCTGGCTGGCCTGGGAACATGAGAAGGCAGAGGAACGCGCTCCAGCCAATAGTGGCCTACTCCTGGCCCAGATGGCACCCGACTATAGCCGTGAACACATGGAGAGCAGCGATGCGCTGATTGTGCAGCAGGTAGCACAGCAGGTAGCGACCCTGATTCAAGAAGAGCTGCCCGAACCAGTCTTTAGCGATATCCAGTGCTGGCACTATGCACTGCCAGCCCAAAAAGTCGGGGCCGAACCACTCAACCAACAGACCATTCCATATGGCCTGGCCTTCTGTGGCGACGCCTTTGTCGGTGGCCGCCTCCATCTTGCACTGGAAAATGGCATCACGGTCGCCCAACAACTCATCGCCCACCACTAAACCCCTATGCTTCTACGTTCTACGTCCTACGTTTCTCTCTACGTGATAGCAGGGCTGGCCCCTGCTACCGTTTCATGTATGAAGTATTCCCGTATTGAGGCAAGCACGGCCTCTCTCCGTGAATTGCTTCTCAACCACCCTATAGTACTTCTTTGCCAAGCATGAGTATAGCGATCGTGATACAAGATAAAGCATGCTTTATAATGCACGATATGTCACGTTAGCTCTGTTTCACTTCTTGATACCGTTTCTCTGACCTCATAGCTTAGTCAGAGAGGTACGCCTTTATAAGCAGTGGAAATAAAGAGCGCAGAGCATCAAGAGCCAGAGCAACCACATGCTATTTTTCAAGAAAGAGGTACGTATGAGACGACTCCAGTTCTGGACAAGCATCCTTTTCCTCCTACTCGTTGGCACGCTTAGTGCTTGTGGTGGGGACAGCGGGAGCACCGCATCCAATACGTCTGGTACAAACAGTAGCAATGCCAGCACATCAAAGGATCCCCAGGAAGTACGCATAGTGATGGGAGAGATGTACTTTAAGCTTCCCTTCACCACCTTTAAAGTTGGTCAGCCCTATAAATTCATTATAGTCAATGAG
Organism: Dictyobacter alpinus; assembly: GCF_003967575.1. Classification (NCBI taxonomy): domain Bacteria; kingdom Bacillati; phylum Chloroflexota; class Ktedonobacteria; order Ktedonobacterales; family Dictyobacteraceae; genus Dictyobacter; species Dictyobacter alpinus. The sequence continues at coordinate 4,038,539 of NZ_BIFT01000001.1, read as the reverse complement.
GGAAAGAATCCTCACGAGTTCACTATTGCACCTCCTCGTAAAGCAGGGCAGAACGAAAAAGATGAGGATACAGCATCACTGCTTGATGCCGATCAGATCGCGGGCGGGCAAAGTAAAACGCTTGATGTCTTTACCTTCAAAAAACCCGCTCCGGCGGGCACGCTCGAAATTGAATGTAGTTACTCTGGCCATTACGAAGGTGGCATGCACACACCAATTGTGGTCGAAGCATAAACGAAGAGATTACGCATGGTGCCTTTCTTGAAGGCACCATGTATGGGCAAACGCTCCATCTTGGTGAAAAGGATATGGTAACAGAAATAGCACACGCAGCGGTGCAATCCATCTTGCTATTCCATACCCGATGTGGATTTCGATGTATCTGAAAAGGGCTGGGCGCGATGCGGCGGGCAAAGAGTATGCGCATGTCATACAATAAAAATAAAAGCTACTCTATGGAGATGTTTTATGTTTTCAACATTACCGCAAAATATCCAGGATGAACTCGCTCGCCTGAGCACACGCTATGGGCAGCCCATTGTTGCGTATGCCCGCTTACACACCAATGAGAGCTTTGATCCTGTGAGCAAGAAGGATCGTTATGGTGAGGTCTGCATGGTCATTCGCCGCAAAAATGGTCGCCTGCTCACGATGATCAAGACATTTTATCCTGAGGGGGCGTATCGCCTGCTCACGGGCGGCATTAACCATGGTGAATATGTGCTGGATGCATTGCTGCGCGAGACCCAGGAAGAAACCAGCCTGCAAGTCGAGGTCAAACAATTTCTGGCTGTGGCCGCCTACCACCTGACCGAACAGGATCAGACACCCGTTTTTTATACCTTCGCCTTTCTCCTTGACGAGATCGGTGGTGTCCTGACGGTAGAAGATGAACATGAGCAGGTGGACGATTTCCATGAAATTACGCCAGCCGAACTACTTCCGCTAGCGGACCGTTTAGAGCAGTTGGGAGCAAACTATAGTCCGGATCTTGAGGGTCGCTGGGGTGATTGGGGGCGTTTCAGAGCCGTTATCCATCGCCTGGTCTGGCAAGCCCTGGAAAAGCCTGTACAAGAGCATAGCTAACACCCTATCATCCTTCAGGAGAGCGAGAATGCAACGGCCCTCCAGCGGGGATGCAAGGGGCGGCGAGCCCCTTGACTGGGGGATCGGGGGCTGTGCCCTCGGCATCTCTCCCCTCGCCCGCGTAGCGGGCGCACAACCCATCAAACAAAGTTTGACACAGCGCTAGCCTGATTTACTCATCTTTATCAGCCAACCGTCCTGTTTTTAAGCGTAGCTATGATAGGTATGGTATAATTCTACAAAATGGTTTACCTTCAATCGTGTAGGCGTAACAAGTTAGTCGCCAGCACGATTGCACTTTTCAAGGGACTGATCCAAACAATGAGCAAGAAATATACCAGCACAATTCTTTTGTTTGCTGTTTTTATAGGATTCTTTATCTGGGGTGGCTCGATGCTCTATAGTAGCGTTACTGCATCGGTTAAAGATGGCGAGAGTATCGTCTATGCCGTGATGATCCTTGGCTGCTCACTGGTAGCCCTCGTCGCTATTTTAATGTTACCCAAAAAACGAAATTCGTAAACAAGTAGTTTGCTAGAGACCAGGACACACCGTATGACAGATAATCAACCAACAACGACGTTGGTCATCCGCATGGCCAATCCCGAAGATATCATCCACATCGATCATCTCGACAGCTTCAGTGCATCTCCTACCCGTGATATACACCGCGACATGCACAAGTATTTTGGCTCGGTTGACCCCTCAACACATGAACATACGATTATTTTTTTGATGGAACTCGATGGCGTCATTGTTGCGAAAGCGGAACTGATGCTTCCCCCTATGGATGCCCTGAATCCCATCGGCTATATTAAGCGTGTCATCGCTCATCCCGATCATCGCGGCAAAGGCTATGCTCAGAGTCTGATTGAGCATATCATCATCTATGCTCAGACAGAGCAGAAGCTTGATGCCATTGATCTGCATGTCTGGGATCAAAATACTTCAGCGATTCGACTCTATGAAAAGCTCGGCTTTGAACTGCAACATCGGGAGCTTTATTATCGGCTATCATTATAAGTAACTAGTATAATCAACACAAAAGAGCCAGAAGAGAGCTACACTTCAACACGATTCAAAACAGCATGCAACAAGTTGTGACGAATTTCGTTTTTCCTTCGTCTTAAATCTTGGACCGAGAGAACACGTCTCTGAATCACTTTTAGTTGGACGCTTCGCTCACTCATCTTCTCGGTACTTTGATGGGAGGTAAAGCGCGTCGCCTCACACTCATCTCGTAAATCGTGCACGTATGAATTGATACTTATGCTTTCTAACAACTGCACGCGTTATCCATGAGGCCCAGCGCGAGTATATGGCACTGCAAGCTGTACAAGAACAAGTTCTAAATAAAAAAACAGATAAACAACTTTTTCATTACCGATGGATGCGACACTTTTTTACTGAAGACACATCGCATGCGCAAAGTTCCGTCGTGGAACTGCAACACCGAGCAGCCTGGATCGCGGTAGCTATTCTTTTCCAGGCCTGCAATGAAATTCCATATATTGGGAATGTCAGTGCGCTGATTCCTTTTTTCCTGTTATTGGGGAGTTTCTGGGCTCTGTGGATGGCGTTACGTCCTGGTTCGAAAAAGCTGCAAGAACAGTCATTGCGCCAGACTCAGCAAACGCATTTGTGGAAACGCGTCGTGCTCATTTTGACGTTGCTGGTAACTACTGCTGGCGCGCTCCAATTTAGCCGGGGTGTGATCGCTAGCTTCTCATCTCCCCAGTTCTCAAATGATGGAACGTCGTTGGACACCAATGCCGCCATTTTGCTGGTTCAGGGTCGCAATCCCTATAGTGATTCAAATATCCCCGAGCTGTTCCGCCGTTTTGAGATCAATGCCAACTGGACAACCCCGTTACGCCAGGGACAGTTCGCAGATCGCCTGGATTATCCCAGTATGTCGGAACTGCAATCGATTCTCAATACGTCCCTGAAATCGGGTGATGTGCCAGAATTTGAGGCCAAGGTCAGTTATCCGGCTCTCTCATTCCTGACCCTGGTGCCCTTTGCGCTCTTCCAAAACTATAATGTGCTCCCATTCTACATGCTCTCGTACTTGATGATCATTATACTGGCCTGGCGGGCGGTCCGACCCGAGTTGCGTCCCTGGGTTGTGCTACTGGCGATCGCGAATGTTCCCATGTGGGCCTCAACCATTGGTGGCAATCTGGACATCTTTTATACCCTGCTCCTGATGGTATCCTGGCTCAAGCGAGACCAGCGCTGGGTATCAGCGATCTTCTTTGGTCTGGCCCTGGCCACCAAACAGATTGCCTGGTACTTTGTCCCGTTCTACATGATCATGGCCTTGCAACACTATGGTTGGAAGGATGCCGCCTATCGCCTGGCGATCGCGGGGGGTGTAGGCTTAGCGCTCAACCTGCCCTTTATCATGTGGGACTACCATTCCTGGTTCGCGGGCGTGATGGCCCCGATCGCGGATCCGATGTTCCCAATGGGAGTAGGCCTGATCAGTTTAAGTACCTCCCATCTACTGCCATACTTCCCAACCTGGGTCTATACGGTCCTGGAACTGGGCGGCATGCTGGCAACCTTTGTCTGGTACTGGCGCATCTGCCGCGCGCGACCAGAGGCGGCCATGCTCCTGGCGGTCCTGCCACTCTTCCTGGCGTGGCGTAGCCTCTCATCGTACTTTTACTGCGTTGCCTTTCCGATGTTCGTGCTCTTCTCAGCCCAGGCGAAACCGGCCAGACAGCGCGTCATTGAATACTTGCGCAATCGGGAAACGAGCGGTCGGCGTCTGACATCAACGTTGCATGTCTAGCCCTGATCGACACGTCCACCGACTGGAAGCTCTTGAGAAAGCCCTGATCAATGTTGATAGGCCTTTCTCAGAAGCTCCCTTCTGTAAAGATCATACCGAGAAACACCCCCTCACCACGAAAACCTTCCCTTAACGACCATGCTTGAAGCCCACTCCACGTATGATACGCCCTCTTCACACGCCGTCCCAACCAAAACCGGATTCCCAATCATGACCATGATCAGGAACCTTTACATGGAGCGAGGAGACGGCAACCCGCAAGGGGATTGCCCTACACAAATCGTGTTTCTTATTGCATGATCATATCAAATACGTATTATTTTTACCAATTCAAATTATGACAAAGTACCTGGAAATGATTCATGTAGGGCAATCCCCTTGCGGGTTGCCGTCTCCTCCGCCCACGTGAAGATTCCTGATCACGACCATATCGGGTATGAAATAGCCTTCGTGTTATCTTTCACGGCAGCAAAATGCATGATACCTACGAGCTTCGTCCTGCTCGACTCTTCTAACACTTCGTGGTACAATCGACAGGAAGACCGTTGAAGTGAGGAGTAAAGAGCGACCATGTCATCAAAAAAACAGTCGGATATTCAGCTTTCATCCGAGGAGAATACACAGGTTGAAGCGGTATTCTCCCGTTATCCATCGATAAGCCAACAACTCCATTCCAGCCAGGATCAGACACAAATAGAGGCAGCACTCCAGGAACCATTTTCCTTATCGGAGGCTGCCCAGATCAGTCTGGTCAAGTCGCTGGCAAAAGCCAATACAGTAGATGCGGCTGACATGCTGGTCGCCATCAATGCTTTGAGCCCACAAAAAGAGGTACGCAAAGAGGCTCGACGTGGACTGCTGCGCCTGGAAGGCGCAAAAATTGCTCCTAAATGGGTCGCCCCGACCAGCCAGGCTCCCGCCGTTAAGCTCAGTGTCAGCAATCCCCCGCGTTTCGTGCAGGGCTTTGCCACCCAATCACGCGAAGAAGGCGAGATCCAAGTGGTCCTGAACTGGGAATATGGCTATGACTATGGCGAGGCCCGCATCTGTGGATTTTTGCTTGACTTCTGGAATGATGGCGTCAAAGATTTCTACATGGAGACGGGCACCAAACGACATGTTGAGAATCACGTCAAAGAGATGCGCCAGCAGTTAGCGAATGTCGAACTGGTTTCCTGCTCGCTGGCCGAGGCGAAGCGCCTGATTGATGAGGCGCTCGCCGTCAATGACTGGCATAAAACGCAACCTGCGCAGGATTACCGGACACAATTGCCCCTGCTCCAAAAATTGATCTTCCAGGCTGCCGAGCCGGGCACGGATAATGGTCAAACGTTTGTCACGCCAGAGCTGGAAGAGCAAGAGGTTGTGGCTAATTTCATTGGCGCCTGGTCCTTTGGAGACTATGGCCTGGCCTATGATCTGCTGACCACCAATAGTCCTGCACGCGATAATCTGGATCGTGATGAGTGGGTCACCCTGCATCGCGCCTGGTTTGACGAGGCACATCCTACACGTATGGAACTGGGCTTTATCCATGAAGGAAAACCAAAGCAGAGCGCCATCTGGCTACCCGGCGGACGTACCAGCGCCCAGAACAATACCAAAATATTGGAAGTTGGCTGGTCCGTCGAGCTACTGGAGACGCCGCTCAACGGCACGATTAAAGAGATGCCGATGGGGACCGCCATCAATAAGGAAACCGGTCGCTATTGGTTCTGGAATAACTATACCTTGACCAGAGAGCAAAACGTCTGGCGTATTCAACAGATCGAGGATGAAGGTGCTGCCTTACAGGGTCTTTCCATCAATGAACTGCAAAACCGTATTAAAGAATACGAGGATGCTATTGATGCGGCCATAAAAACATCGGAGAGGGATACAGAGACCTTCATCGAAGAGATGTCCTGGCGGCTAGGTCAGCTCCTCCATTTTGAGGATGCGCTGATCGCTCATTTGCCACTCGATTATACTGCTTATGAAGAGGCATATGGTCGCGCCGTCTTAACCGGCAATCCAGAACGGATCATGGTCTATCTGGATCGGATCGCGCAGCGTTTCCCACAACAGCATCGGGCCGATACGCTACGCCGGCTGGGATCAACCCTGGCCGAGCTGGCCTTTAAGTACGATGAGAGACAGCTTGGTGAGCGCCATCGGCATCTCCTCCAACGGGCCGAAGAGGTCCTACAGGAGGCCGCTACCCTGGATAATAGTACGGCGAGCTATACCTTACTTGGCGAGCTCCTGATGAGCCTGAACCGCAATGACGAGGCGCGCGCAACCTTCTTGAGGAGTCGTGAATTACTGGACAAAAGTAAGCCAGATCCTAAGACAGAGGCCGCTATCGAAGCTGGACTTGGTAATGTGGCTATGCGTCAGCAAAAGGCTGCGGACTCGATACCGCATTATCAACGGGTGGCTGAACTTGATGCTAACTATCCAGGCGTCTGGTTTAGTCTGGGTTTCGCTCATCGTCAACTTGGACAGATGGATCAAGCGGAGTCATATTATCAGCAAGCTCTGGCCCAGGATGATACCGACGTACGTACGTATAGCGAACTGACGGCCATCTATATGCAACGCGCACAGGCAGATAAGGCGAAAATCTTATTACAAGGAGCAATCAGCAAAAACCCAGGAAGCGCCAACCTGCATGCCCTGCTCGCGTCAGTCCTGGCTGAAGCGGGAGATAAACGTCAGGCCGTACAACACTTAGAAGAGGCGGAACGCCTTGATCCAGAATCAGACTTTGTTCCAGCCGTACGCCAACAAATCGCGGGTAGCCGCAAACGAATATAGATAGAAGATAGAGTGCCATTCCTCACCAGGAAACAGGGAAAGGAAAATATTTACCATGGCAGATCAGGATGAACAGAAGATAGTGCTCCACACCGAGGAAAATCTGTTACAACATTATCACGATATTGCCCACCGGCTCAATAGCAGCGAGAGTGTCGCCGATGCAAAGGCCGCCCTTGAGCCCATTCATGTCCAACCGGAAAATATCCAGGTTGACATCTTAAAGCTTTTAGCCAAACAAAATAATAGTGAGGCGGCCGACATCATTCAAGCGGTCTACACCTTGAGCGAGAACAAAGCTATCCGTAAAGAGGCACGCCGCCGCTTGATCCAGCTTGAGGGCAACGATATATACGCCGATTGGACCATCCCAACAGGTCCATCCTTAACTGAGGCGATGACCGATCTCGTAAACTCTGAAAACACAGAGATCGATCCATTTGTGGCCGAGTTGCAGTCACTCTTCGGTCAGGCTGAAGCGCTCATAGAGCAGCCAGACTTTGTGGAACTCCCCAGTAGCTTCTTAGAAGACTGGGCCAATGGCGATCTTGAGGCGGCTCATCAGTACCTCTCCACATCAAGTCCGTTACGTGAAGGACTCTCAGATGATGAGTGGATCACCCGACGCGTCGAGTGGGCAGAAGCGACCGACCCCGAAGACATACAGATTGCCTTTGTCCAACCGGTGGAAGAGGAAAACACCCAGGTCATTGTGGGCTGGTCAATGCGGCTGGGCAACGAGCCGACGACACCCTTCTTACCAGAGCTCACCCAACCCTTGATCACCCTTAAAGAGACCGGACGCCGCTGGTTCTGGAGCCGCTTTACACTCATCCAGGAAAATGATGAGTGGGTGATCCAGGATGTCGCTAATGAGTTCGACACGGTCAACACACTCTCGTCCGATGAAATCAAAGAGCGCATTCAAGAGCTTGATGCACGTATCGGCTCCGAAGAAAAAATCATTGAGTCAGAGCTCGGCGATGATGAGGATGAGGACGAGGACGAGGATTTAGATGCGGACGAGGATGATGAGGAGTTTGATGAGGACGATGAGGACGATGAGGAAGCAGAGTTACAGGAAGCCCTCTTAGCCAATGCGCTTGGTCATATGGGTTCGATGGTCGGACTGATGTCGCAGCTCTTGAACTACTATGACGTGCTGATTGCCCGCGCTCCTGAAGAGAGTGGGGACCTCTACAAAGAAGGCTTCAATATCTCTGGCAGCATCTTTGATGTTGAGCGTGCCACGTATTATACGCAACAACTGGCTGAGAAGGTGCCCGCCGAGCGTGGTGTTGCCTTGCGTAATCTGGCCTTTAGCTATCACTCCCTGGCCGCCAAGTTCCATAATGAAGATCTGCATGAACAAGAAGAGCGCTTTGAAGCCATGGTCGAGCCTACGATCCGTCAGGCCCTGGCCATCGACGAGAGTCCTGAAAATCAGATCTTACTGGCAACCATCCTGATCCAACAGGAAAAGGACCTGGATGAGGCGGAAGAGTATCTGCACAAAGCTCAGCGCGGTCCTTTGAGTCAGGAAGATTCGATCGATGTGGCGATGGGACTGGCAGAACTGGCGATGCAGCGTGAGGACCATGAACTGGCACTGCAGCATTTCTTGAAGCTTGCACATCTGGCACCTGAAGATCCTCAGATCTGGTATCGTATCGGCTACCTGCAACATCAATTGCAACATCTTAAAGAGGCGGCTGAGGCTTTACAGCAAAGCATCCAATTGGATGGCTCGCTAACTGAGGCCTATAGCGAGCTGGCCAGCATCTATCTGGTCCAGGGAGATGAGAAAAAGGCGCGCGAAGTTGCCCGTACTGGACTGGAAGAGAATCCTGAGTCGGCTGATATGTATGCGACCCTGGCTCTGATCTATATGCATAGCGGAGATTTCCGTAGCGCCCATAAGTATCTGACACAGGGTGAGGCCATTGATAGCGATGATGAGTTTTTACAGGAGGCTCGTGAGCGCTACAATATTGAGAGCAAGCAGCAGAAAAAGCAACAGCCACCACGCGGACAGAACAAAAATAAACACAATAAAGCAAAGAAACGATGACGCAAACACACGCACAAGAACGCATAATTACCTATCATACCGTTGTACTGGGCGCGCTCACCAGAGATGGGCACGCGACAGCCGAGATCAGTGAGCAGAATGAGGCAGGCGAGACAAGCACTCGCCTGCTTCAGGTGCCCGCGGGACTTCCCGGCGAGCGGGTGACCATCGCCGTGGAGGCCCCACTCGCACCAAAACCTGGTCGTAAACGCCGCCACTGGAAGCAACGTCCACCACGTGTCTGGATTACCGAGCTGCATGAGACCTCGCCCATGCGCGTGCAAGCCCCCTGTCCCGTCTTTGGGACCTGTGGTGGCTGTCAGCTCCAGCATATGAACTATCCCGCTCAACTGGAATGGAAACGTGAGGTTGTACGCCAACTCCTCAACGAAATTGGCAACTTCGCCGATCCACCATTACTGGATACCGTGGCCTGCGATATTCCCTGGAATTATCGCAACCATATGCGCTTCTCCGTCAATCGTGAAGGTCGGGCCGGCCTGACCGCCCGTGGCACCCATTGGGTCCTACCACTGGCCGAATGTCCCATCGCCCATCCACAGATCAACCTGGCCCTCCAGGTGGTCAACCAGCACATCAATCCTCGCCCACAGGTCCTGATTCGCTGCGCCACCGCCAGCCCACAGATGCTCTTGCAACCCATTCAGAATGAAGAGGTTACGCAGGAATTGACCGAGAAGGGGATCGAGGTCTGTACGGATACGATGGAAGAAGTGCTGGGTGGACAAACCTTCCGCATTCGTCCCAGTTCGTTTTTCCAAACCAATAGTGCGCAGGCTGAGAAGATGGCCAGCATGGTCCTGCAGGGCCTACTGGCAGATCAAGCGCCAGACCAGATCCGTCAAATGACGGTGGTGGATGCCTATTGTGGTGTGGGTACGTTCGCCGCCTTACTGGCTCCCCACGTTGGCAAGGTGATTGCCATCGAAGAATCGGCCAGCGCGATCAAAGACGCCCAGTGGAATATGCGCGATGTTGAACACGTCGAGATACTCAAGGGCAAGGTTGAGGATATGTTGCCAGGCCTTTCAGACCAGATCGATGGCTTTGTGATTGACCCGCCACGCGCGGGCTGTCAACCCATTGTTTTAGATGCCCTGATCCAGCATCCAGTAGCCCGCATCGTCTACGTCTCATGTGACCCATCGACACTGGCGCGGGACCTGAATATCCTTTGTAATGTCAGCCAGGCGTATCGTCTGCGCTCAGTTCAGCCGTTAGATATGTTCCCACAAACCGCCCACATCGAAAATGTAGCCGTATTGGAGCGCGCATCCTTATGACCACGACACAACTTCCCTTATTGCTTGCCTCTGCCTCACCACGGCGGAGGCAGATTCTCGCCAATCTAGGACTCCCCTACGAGGTTACGGTCGCCCCTGGCGATGAAGATGCGGCCCAGGCCCAATATCGTGGACCGGCCGCTGGCATGGCCCAATGGACCGCCTCGTATAAAGCATTGATGATGTTTTCGCGGGCGGAGCTTCCGCAGAATCTGGTGATTACCGCCGATACTACGGTGATATTGGATGATCAAGTGCTGGGCAAACCACGCGATGAGGAGCACGCCCGCGAACTGCTACGCTCACTCCGTGGTCGCTGGCATCGCGTCGTCACCGGCGTCGCTGTGACCGCGTGCCAGAATGGAGAGGTCCATATGCAGGGCGCAAGCTGTAGCACGCCCGTACTCATGCGTCCCTATAGCGATGAAGAGATCGACGCCTATATCGCCACCGGCGATCCCATGGACAAGGCGGGAGCCTACGGTATTCAACACACCAATTTTCGCCCCACCGAAAAAATCGACGGCTGCTATTTCAACGTTGTCGGACTCCCACTCTGCACCTTGGTCCAACTACTCGCCCGCTTCAATGTCCAGCCCGCCAACGCCGGACTCGCCAACGCCGGACTCGCCAATAGCGCCTGCCCATGGTCGGAACAATGCCATATCAACAAGTAACGGCAACCCTCGTGGCTGCGCACGTTCCCTTGCGTCAATAGGTCTGGCATAAGGTCACAGAGGTAGGTGGCCGCAGATGATCATGGAGCGGGGCGTGGCGGAAGGTGCATTCACGGTGTGGGCGGCTCCGCTCGTAAAGGGAGGTGCGCAACCACCAGGGATGCCGCTACCGCTATTATCCTGAAAGATTCAGATATTACTCAAAGCGGACAACCACATCCATCTGGGCAATGTGTTTGTAGATACGGTTCTCGCGTAGCGTGGTGGTAAGATCGAAGAGCAAGAAATCGACTGGTCGCCATAAGATAACCCAGAAGGCGACGTTAAAGCCATCGTTGAGGAAAGTACTGAGAAAGACAGGCAGGACCTCCAGATAACTGAGCAGGAAGAGCCCTATCCCCATAAAGAGGGTGCCAACCACCAGGGCCCGTAACGAATCCTGTTTAAGGGTGGTGGAGGCCTCATGATTTTGCCAGATCTTGAATTCGCAATAACGGCGTAGCGCGCTCTTGATCTTACCCACCAGGTCCGCTTCATTACATTTCGCAGGCAAAACAATGACGATCCGTGTCCTATCAGCCTGACGCAACATCTGCGGCTTGACCTGACTCTTGATCACATCAATGCCCGATAGAAAACGCACCTGAGCCGAAAAAGGATCCTGTTGTGGCAGCACAAACAGCTCATGAATATCATTCAGGTGGACCACAATATCATGTACCTTCAATTCAGCCATACCCCTACTCCCTTCTCCCCATGAGCGCCACCATGCATGTGCTAGCAAAAACCAGCCTTCTATTATTCAATCGACCAGAATAGCCTATTCCGATCTCCCGTGAGCACGTACAATTCCCAATCTATCTTACATCGCGACATTTCGTACCTGACATGGTCATGCTCAGATACTTTTAACGAGGAGCGAGGAGACGGCAAACTCCCTATTTACGATCATGATCCCCCCGTCTCCTCACAACGTAAAAGATAGAACGTAGATTGACAGGTACATACGATAAAGTTGTTAAAAGGTGATCAGTACTAAACGGCTTGTGGGGACCAACAGAAAAAAGAGGTATGGTATAATGCGCGCAAAGATACATAGTTGAGCTCGTATTCACCATCTTATAGAGGGTTGGTTTCTTATCGCGTATGGTACATGTTATCAATAGTATTGCTTTAGAGCCTCAAACCGTAAACAATGTCAATATGACTATCAATATTATCCTTGGTGCTATCGCCATTGCCGCCTCCGTTGTCCTTGGTATTTTGCTGCGGCGCCTGCTGGTCCGTCGTTTACAAAAGACGGTACTGGATAATTGGATTGTACAGACGCTGGGTGCGCTGGTCATTATTGTTCCTGTAATCCTGGGACTGATTGGCGCGATCGCCATTTTTAATGCGTCGTTTGTGGTGGCGGCACTACAACAGAATGTTTTTAAAGATCCTAAGCCTACGATCAATCTCTCCTGGAGCTTGATCCAGACGGCGCTGATCCTGGCGTTGGGCAATGGTATCGCACGCACACTACGCGCCATGATGATGCGCAGCCTGGGCAGTAGCCGCATGGATATCAACATGCGCACCCTGATGGCGCGTGTGCTCTATATCGTCGTACTGAGCATCACCGGCTTCCTGATTCTCTCGGTCTGGAATATTCCAGTTGCCGTCCCGGTGGCGGTCCTGAGTGCGTTCACCGTAGCGATTACGGTCGCCTTCCAGGATATCCTGAAGAACCTGGTGGCTGGCTTCTATATTCTGATGGAGCGCCCCTTTTATATCGGCGATCAGATCAATATCACCTCCGGCATGATTACTTACGTCGGGAAAGTGGAGGATATCCAGTTGCGTGCCACCCTTCTGCGCCTGACAAGCGGCGAGGAGGTCAGTGTGCCCAATCTCTTTATCTTCAGTAATGCGGTCATCAACAATACCCACTTCGGTGAGCGCCGCTCAATCCTGGTATTGACGATGCCACAAGAGGAATTTGATCGTGACGGGACCACTAGCAAGATCTTACTCCTGCTCAAAGAATATCCTGAAGTTATGTCAAAGCCTGAGCCGGCAGTCATGGTTGATGGCTATGAGGATGGGAAGATCTCCTTACAGGCGCGCTTCTGGGTCGCGACCGGACAAATGATTGATATTTCACAGGTCGTGTATGAGCTGCATAATCTTTTCCCGACCGCGAATATTAGCATTAAAGAACCGGTCTAAACTCTATCAGAAACGCTGACCGTATGGTAAAATCCACTCAGCAAACAAAAGGTTGTAACAATTAACGGGGAGCAATAAAGGGATATGCGATCAATTGGCTTAATGGGCGGCACATTTGACCCTATTCACATTGCGCATCTGATCATGGCGGAGGAGGTGCGTGCCGCTTTGAATCTAAGCGAGATGGTCTTTATTCCTGCCGCCGAGCCCCCCCATAAAGCCGGGCGCCATAAGGCTGCTCCGCACCATCGGCTGGCAATGGTTGAACTGGCCATCGCCTCCAATCCCCATTTTAGCATCTCCCTGGTCGAACTGGATCGGCCCGGACCATCTTATCTGGTGGATACACTCCGTCTGCTGCGGAAAGAATGGGGAACAGATGTTGAGCTCTCTTTTGTTATAGGCTGGGATAGCCTTGAGGATTTCCCTGACTGGTATCAGCCCGCTGAGATCTTAGCACAATTAAAGCGTCTGGTGGTTGTACGCCGTCCAGGCTATGAGGAAAATCCCGCCTATGATCAACAGCTAGAGGCACGTCTACCCGGATTACAGCAAAAGGTGTGTCAGATTCCGTTTCCGCAACTGGACATCTCCTCAACCGACATACGCCGCCGTATTGCCGAGCACAGACCGATCAAATATCAAGTACCCGAGGCGGTCGAAGAATATATCCTGACCCACAACCTCTATCAGACAGTAACAGAAAGCCAGTGACCTATGCAACCAATGCGCTTTGAATTAGGAGAACGTCTACGGCTCCGCAAAAAACATCCCTGCGGTAGCTTCGATTGGGCAGTCGTCCGTCTAGGAGCGGATATTGGACTGCGTTGTGAAAAATGTGGTCGCCGTATCCTCCTACCACGGTCCGAGGTTGAACGCAGGGTCAAACAGGTTCTTCCACGCCTCCAACCCACCGAACTTGATCCATTTGACGAGGAATAATAGCCTGGATTGGCAAGTGAAATCGGTGCTCAAACATGAATAAGCACTTGCATCTTCTTGCCAAATCCCTGTATACTCAGCTTTATAGAAGGAATTATTTTGCATGCACTTAAAATGCAATCGTGAATGTCGCTGGCTGGCGGCTAACTTTGCACTCACGCGATTGAAGCGCATGACGTACAAGGATAGAGCATAATATGGCAATCGCCCACTCGAACAAAGGTTTCTTAACGCTCTTAAAAAAGAAGAATTTTCTGCGCCTCTGGCTGGCCCAACTTATCTCGATGACCATCTTCAACGCCACCAACTATGCGTTAATTATGTTGATCCACAGCATTACCGAATCCACATTCATGATCGGACTAGCTGTTATCTGCTTCAGTGTGCCAGCCGTAGTCTTTGGCGCACCGGCCGGTGTCTTTGTGGATCGCATGAATAAGCGCCGTGTGCTCTGGGCCAGTAATTGCCTACGGGCGATTGTGACGATTCTCTTTGCGGTCCTCCTGCTCGCCAATCGCAGCGGCATGCTGGTATTACTCTATTTGTTGACATTTATCACATCATCCATCGGACAATTCTTTACGCCGGCCGAAGGTTCGGCGATTCCGATGCTGGTCGATGAAGATGAGCTCATGCCCGCCCTGTCATTATTTAACATCACCTTCATGGTCTCGCAGGCCGTGGGCTACGTTATATTAGCACCAGTCGCTATCGCTTTGCTGCCAACCATCACCCTGTTTCATATGCAGTTCGACTCCTATTTCCAGCTCTACGGCATCATCGCGCTACTCTATCTCATCTGCGCCGGACTCATCTTATCCATTCCGCAAACGGGCTTTATCCAACGCGACGAGCACAAGCCGGAGCGTATGCCGGATCTCACCAGCCAGACGCTTGGGATTATCCAGAATATGAAAGCCGAGATGCAGCAGGGCTGGAGCTTTATTAGCCAGCGCAAATCGCTGTTACTGGCGGTTATTCAATTATCGTTTGTCGGGGTCTTAATCCTGGTTATCGGGCAGGTCGCAACGCCGATCGTGACCGACCTGTTGCACCTCCCATCTAATCTTATGGCACTGGTCTTTGCGCCCGCCGGAGTTGGCCTGGTACTCGGCTCCATCGCCATGCCAGGACTGGCCCACAGACTGGGCAAACCACGTACCGTCCTGATCGGCAACCTGGGACTGGTACTGGCAACCCTGTTACTACCACTGATCACCCTCTATGCGCAATGGCTAAATCCCAAAGACTGGAACACCAATCCACTGTTGCTCGTAGCAATGGGATCCTGTATGTTTGTCGCCGGTATCGCCCTGGATTTTGTGAATATTCCAGCGCAGACCGCCATGCAAGAGTTAACGCCCGAATGGATCAAAGGCCGTGTGCTGGCCCTCCAACTGGTACTGTATAATGCCTGGTCCATTCCCATTATCCTCTCAATCGGCGCGCTGGCCGACCTGTTACATATTGATCGTGTGCTCTATCTGATGTCGGCCACTATCCTGGTGTTCACTATCTGGAGCATTTATTATGAGCGTAAACATCCATTGGTGGAAAAATTTCAAAAGGGTGAGGAGCCAGACGCTTCATCCGAGCAACCAAAAGAGTTGAGTCACCAACAAACTATTGATTGAGACATAGAAATGTGCGTACAATTCGGACAGAAAGATCATCGAGAACAAAGTAAGGATAGCTAAGAAATGTCACCAGAGACCCGATTGATGGATCAAATTGCTCCCTACCAACCCTGGCTTATTATTGCTGGAGTATTTGTTCTCTTTGCCTTGTTGCGCGTGACGCGCAAGGCTTTGCGCCGACGTGTAGATGAGTTTGGGTATCGTACTATGCGCGAAAAAGGCCTGCTGATCTGGTTCTGGTTGAACGCCCCTGGTGTGATGATCCATGAACTCAGTCATGCCCTGGTCGTCCTGCTCTTCTCGCCCTTTGGCTTCCGTATCACCAGCATCACGCTCTTCCGCATCAAACCTGTCACCCCACGTACGCCAAATGGGCGTGTCATTCGCCGCAATGGCCCCCAATCGCTCCAACTGGGCGAAGTACAGTACGTCCGACCGCAGGGCCGCCTGATGAGCTATATTGGCGACGGCTTCAGTGGTGTGGCTCCCCTCTTCGGCGGCATTGCCATGTTCATTTTCCTGTATTGGGTCGGCACCGGCTACACCATCTGGGATATCCCTTTTGATGTCCTGCATCAACAATGGCAGATCATCCGGCCCGGCTGGCCACTCTGGACCCTGATCTTTGCGCCCTACCTGATTCTCTCAGTGACATCCGAACTCTGGCCCAGCCATCAGGACTGGCATGGGGCACGCTGGTTTGTGGTTGGCATATTCATCATCATCGGCATATTCCTGGCCGCCATCTGGTATGCCCAGCGCCTCAACGAGTTGTTGATCCTGGCAACCTTCATCTCGTCACGCATCGACTTCGCGCTCTGTGTCCTGCTGGCCCTCGACATCGTCTTCCTGGTCATCGCCGAAGGCCTCGTCCGCCTCGTCCGACATTAAGCCCCAGCCTCAATACTTTTCGGTTCTGCATTTTTACGGCGACGAAAGATGCTGTAAAAATGCAGCGAATCGTACGTCGAGTGGACAACGTGATAAGCCGGCGTTACGTACGTGGAGTGAGTGCCACACGCAAGGCCGGCATGCGGCATGATCGAGGGCGATACGTGTAGAAAAGACTTCGCATGCCTGTGGCGCCTACACCGATCTTGTTTCTTCATACATGATTGCTCTGGAGCGTTTTGGTGAGCGATCATAGTCATGGTGAGTGATCTTGCTCATCAAGGGGCGGCAATAATGAGATATTGCCTCACACACGTTCCAACATGATCAGGTAGCATCCACCGTGATTCGTGTAGGCGCCACAGCACTGCGAGTCGTTCATGCACGTCGGCCCACGAAAACCTAGCAGTGCGGCCTCGCGTGTGGCGCTCACTCGACGTACGCTCGGCTGGCTCATGAAGTCACTACACGGACACGATGTCGCGTCATGGAGCCTGGGACATTCCTCTTTCCCTTAACAGAAAAATATTGCCCCTAGGAGCTCCACACTTTTGGATGGTTACCAGTCAAATTTGTCGATTAAGAAGGTGCGGCTATAATGGAGCAGGATCGGACTACCATGAGGACAGACAGCGGGCGCGGCGACGCTGGATAGGGCTTTGAGCAGGCTTCTTTGCTCGCCGGCACTGAGCTCACGGCCACGGCGTAAGGCGGAGTTGCAGGCGAGGCCGATCAGGAGATGATCCTGCCAATCGGTACTGTCTTCAGCGGCGATCTCGGCCAATTCTTGCAGGTGGTTGGCGAGCTGTTCGCTGCCCTCGGCAGCAGGTACAGAACGAATCACAAAGCTACGGCCCCCGAAGCGCTCACACTCAATGCCCAGGCCACGCAACATAGGCAGGCGCTGCTCCAGCAACTCGGCTTCAAAGCGCTTCATTTCAATAATCACTGGCTCCAACAGAAGATGAGAACTCACCTCCTGATCCTCAGCTCTGGTACCCGCATAAGTACTGCGCAGGTGCTCATAGATCACGCGCTCATGGGCCCGATGTTGGTCGATCAGATATAGACTCCCGTCGGTGGATTCAGCCAGAATCAGGGCTTGTTGTAACTGGGCCAGCGGTTGGAGCTGAGCGATAACTTCTGCGGTACCAGGGGGAGCGGATTCAGCTCGATAGCCTTCAGCTGATTCAGCGACATGCAACCCACGGCGCCGTGGCCCAGGCAGCCGACGTTGCGTAGCCAGGACAGGTCCAGGAAACTGCACAGCTTCTGGCAGGGCCGGACTCCGTTCCAGCACAGCTTTGACGGCCTGGGTGATCGCCTCAGTAATGATCGCCTCTTGTAGCAAATGAACTTCCGTTTTGGCCGGATGGACATTGACATCTAATTCATGAGGTGGAACCTCAATCGCCAGCACAAGGAGAGGATGCTTGCCCTTAGGGAGCAAGCTACGGTAGCCACGCTCCAGTGCATCCTGTAGAGTACGCGACTGCACCCAGCGTCCATTCACAAAGAGGTTGATATACTGGCGACTCCCTTGAGCCAGCACACGGTTACCAATATAACCACGCAGCACATAATGCTGCCCATCACTAGCCTGGATCTCCTGAACCATCTCATCCAGGGCAAGATGATACAGCTCGGTCAGGGTCGTCGCCAGATCACCGCTTCCACTGGTCTGTACCGCCATATGTTCATCAAGTGCCAGCGAGAAGCGCACGCCCGCATAGCCCAACGCATAGCGCCGTACCAGTTGCACGATATGACCATTCTCCGTACGGGCCGCCCGTGTATAGCTCAGACGCGCCGGCACATTATAGAAGAGGTCAGTCACCGTCACGGTCGTACCCTCGGGCCGTGCGCGCAGCCCACGCTCTTCAAGCTTTCCTCCCCGCCATGTGGCCCAGGAGGCTGGCTCTTCATCACTGGTACCGCGTACCCGGCTCTGAATGGTCACCTCGGCAACCGTCGCGATACTGGCCAATGCCTCACCACGAAATCCTAGCGTCGCTAAATGGTCAAGATCCTCAAAGGCGACAATTTTACTGGTCGTATGTCGTATACACACGGCAGCTAATTCACTGGCGGGAATCCCATAGCCATCATCAATCACACGGATCAGGCGTAGTCCACCACCACGCACCTCAATACGGATATCCTGTGCGCCCGCATCCAGTGCGTTTTCCAGCAATTCCTTGACCACAGAAACTGGCCGCTCAATCACCTCACCAGCCGCGATCCGCTCCGCGACCGCATCCGGTAAAGCGTGCAGCGGACTACGCACAAAGGCTGGCCGTTCAATTAACGCATGCAAAAACTGGCTCATCTATGCAAAATATTCTTTTTCTTCTGTAATAAAGACAACAGGTTCAGCGCATCCAATGGCGTGATCGCCTGGACATCAATCTCATCCAGAGAGGGCTGATGACCATTCTGCTCGACAGACTCAGCCATGCGGCGGGCCGCCTCGCTCTGCCAATACACATGGGGGACGTGTCCATTTCCCGTTGCGTAACTGCTATCCCCCACCTCAGCGATCCTGGATTCTCGTACACCATGGCTATCGATGCTGTAAGCAATATGCTCCCCGTCTCGACTGGTCTCTAGCTGCGCGAGGACGGTCTCGGCACGCTGTACAATTGAATCGGGCATACCGGCTAATCTGGCGACATGGACCCCAAAGCTGCGTTCAGCACACCCAGGTACCACACGATGCAGAAAGACGATCCCCTGGGATTCATCTTCACTGATGGCAACGGTATAGACACGTAAATGGGCTAATTCGGTGGCCAGGGCCGCTAACTCATGGTAATGGGTCGCGAAGAGTGTACGCGCCAGCACAGTGCTGTGTAGATGCTCTACCACCGCACGAGCAATGGCCAGTCCATCATAGGTGCTGGTGCCACGTCCAATCTCATCCAGAATAATCAGACTGTGGCTGGTCGCATGGTTGATGATCGTAGCGGTCTCCTCCATCTCGACCATAAAAGTACTCTTGCCGGAAGCAATATCATCCTCGGCACCTACACGGGTAAAAATACGGTCCACCAGGCCAATCTGAGCCTTACGGGCCGGCACAAAGCTCCCGATCTGGGCCAGTAAAGCGATCAAGGCCACCTGACGCAAATAGGTGGATTTACCAGCCATATTTGGACCGGTCAACAGCACAATCCGCTCCCCATCAGTAGCCTCCAGATGGGTATCATTCGGAATAAAGATATCGCCATCCAGGGTATATTCAACCACTGGATGCCGGCCACCAATAATCTCCAGCCGATGTCCCTGCTCCAAAACCGGACGGACATAGCCTTGATGGGCCGCCACTTCGGCCAGGCTCAATAAAACATCTATCCTGGCCACAGCCGTCGCGGTAGTCATAAGTTGAGGATAAAATACAGCGATCTGGCGCAACACATCGGCATAGATACTGCGCTCCAACCCCTCAATATTCTCGACCGCGCTTAAAATACGCGCCTCATGTTCCTTTAACTCGGGAGTAATAAAGCGCTCGGCATTGACCAGTGTCTGCTTGCGCATATAATCATCGGGCACCAGTTTAAGATTAGCATTGCTGACTTCAATATAGTAGCCAAATACCTTATTAAAGCCGACCCTCAAAGCCTTGATCCCCGTACGCTGGCGCTCACGTGTCTCCAGCGAGATCATCCAGCGCCGCGAATCACGGATCGAGTTGAACAGTTCATCCAACTCGGCATGATAGCCCGGACGAATCAGCCGGCCATTATCGCCTTCATCCTGTTCTTCATCCGGCCGGATCAGAGCGCGTTGGATCAGTTCACTTACCTGCGGACACGGATCAAGCTCGCTGGCGATCGTTAGCAGTTGCTCGGCCTCGCAGCTTTGCAAGAGATCGCGTAACGTCGGCAACTCCGCCAGATAATCGCGCAACCCCAGCACCTCATTCCGTACCGCCGTCCCCTGCCGAATCCTACCCGAGACGCGCTCCAGATCACCCAACTCCTGTAAAGACATCGTAAAGCGGCGCCGAATAGCCGGACTCTCATAGAGTTCTTCGATACTCTCAAGGCGTCCATTCAGCTCAAATAAATCCAGGAGCGGCTGAGTAATGGTACGGCGTAAGTGCCGCGCCCCCATCGGCGTAATCGTACGATCCAGCACACCCAGCAAACTCCCCTGGAGTGAGCCACTACGGGTTCCCTGTAATAACTCCAGGTTGCGCTGCGTATGGGCATCCAATACCATAAAATGTTTCGTACTATACGAGTTCAGTGCAGTCAGGAGCGTCAGGAGCGCGCTATTCATCTTTTCAACATACGCGATAATAGCTCCGGCCGCAGCAATCGCCTGAGGCTCATTGGCACAGCCATAGGCCTCCAATGATTGCACGCCAAATTGCCGACACAGACGCGTCTGGGCCGCCTCCTGTTGATAAAAATACGCGGGACAATGTGTGATCGTCACATTTTTAGAGGGAAATTGATAGGCTTCGGCATGGCCACCCTCAACCAGCAGACACTCAACAGGCGATAGGCGCTGCAACTCGGCATCCAGAGCCACCGGTAACTCATCAGGAGTAAACCAGGTCACCTGAAATTCGCCCGTACTGACATCCACCGAGGCCAGACCGGTCTGTGTGCGACCAGGAGCAATAGAGACAAGATAATTATTCTGGCGTACCGGTAATAGATTCGGTTCAGAGAGCGTACCCGCCGTCAAAATACGCGTCACCGCCCGCTCCACCACATCGCGCCCCTTCTGAACTTCCCCCACCTGCTCGCAAATCACCACTTTATACCCGCGCTGGATCAACTTGCCCACATAATTATCCAAAGCATGTTTAGGAATACCCGCCAGCGGGACCCGCTCCTTACTCTTACTATAGCTACGCGTCGTACGCACAATCTGGAGCTCACGGGCAGTAATATACGCATCTTCATCAAATGTCTCAAAAAAATCCCCCACCTGATACATCAAAATCGCATCGGGAAATTGTTGTTTGAATTCAAGATATTGTTTGCGGGCAGGACTCGGACTGGACATGGGCAAGCACCCCTCTACATCAGGCAAAGATAGACGCTAAATTTTCTATTGAACGTCTGTACATTACCGCATTCTTTTCAGGTTGTCAAAAAGTGGTACTGTTTATACAGCAACACGTGCTAGATATGTCTCAAGATGAGTAGAGGGTCTGAACAGGTCCAGGAAGACAAGACTGGCCAAAACTTTTCATGCTTTACAGCGTACTTCATAGTGTAGCTATTGAAATAGAATAGATAACTGAAAAAGCTATTTCTTCACACCAACCTAAAACGCTGCACGCAATGCGCTGCATCTATTTCATCGGTAGGAAGGGGTATACCATAGAATGAACGATATTACCGCAGCAATTACAGCTGTTACCGTCTATTCAGATCGAGCGCTGATCACGCGGCAGGGGAAAATATCGCTGGAAGCGGGCGAACATGAGATTCGTGTGAATAACCTGCCGCAATTTTTGCGTGATTCGCTCCGTGCTTCGGGTCGAGGCCCGGCAGGCACACGTATTCTGAATGTGGATATTACGACGGCCTTTTATCCACGCCCACCGGAAGAGGACTTCGCACACCTGCAAAAGGAACTGGAGGACCTTCAGCAGCAGCACAGGTTACTCCAGGCCCGGCAGGAGGCACTACAGGATCGTCGGCAGTGGTTACGCTCACTAGGAGAACAATCCAGAGATTTCGCGCGTGGCCTGGCTCGTGGTCAGATCAAAGCACAGGATTGTGGCGAGTTTTTCAGTTTTATGTCGACACAGGCCACCGAGGATGCCGAGGCCGCGCTCCAACTTGAGACGCAGTTGCAACAATTGCAGTTGGAGATCGACGCCAAACAGCGCGAATATTATCAGCGTCGGGGCGATGATACCGGCACCGATCGCCAGGCCGCAGTGATCCTGGTCGAATTGGCCAGCGCAGGCGAACTTGAAGTAGAGATCTCCTATCTCGTCCGTAATGCCTCATGGTATCCACAATACGATATCCGCGTCCATATGGATGAGCAGGAGAATAAGGGGCAGGTTGAACTGACCTACATCGGCATGGTCCAGCAATCTACCGGAGAAAATTGGGATCAAGTGGAACTGGCCCTCTCGACCGCACGTCCCAGCCAGGCGGCAGTCCTACCAGAGCTACAACCCTGGTACCTGAAAGAATATAATCCACCGCCACCACGCCCTCTGGCGGTCCCAGGGGCCGCGCCAATGTTTGCCAGTGCGAGTGCCTCACCAACTATGCATATGCGCGCCAAGTCAACCATCAATAGTGACATGGATCTGCAAAGTCTCGCGGACAGTCCTATGCCAGCACCCATTGAGGCCGAGGTTGCCACCGCGACCGTTGAGCGCAGCGGCACCGCCCTGGTCTTCCGCGTTGGGCGTTCGATCGATATTCCCTCGGACAACTCACCGCACAAGACCACCATTTCGCGCGATGATCTCCCTGGCAACTTTGATTATGTTAGCGCGCCCGCTCTGGAGACCAATGCCCATGTACGGGCCACCGTCACCAATACCACCGAGCGCATCCTCTTGGATGGGCAGGCCAGCATTTTCCTGGATGCTGAATATGTCGGCACCACCAAACTGGCCTTTACGGCGGTCAGAGAGGAATTCAAGATCTTCCTGGGCATCGACGATAGCCTGAAAATCAAGCGCGAGCCTATCGAACGTTCCGTGGATAAAGGCAATCTATTGCAGGGTGATATCCGCCGTAGCACCTATGCGTATAAGATCACCATCCACAACTACGCCACCGGCCCGCGCAAAGTCGTGATCAAAGACCATATTCCGGTCCCGCAACACGAGCGCATCAAAGTAAAAATCCAAAGTATCACTCCCCAGCCGGTTGAACATACCAAGTTAGAACTCTTAACCTGGGAACAGCTCCTACCGGCCAACGGAGAATATACCATCGAGTATCGCTTTATTGTCGAACATCCCCAGAATCTCCGTGTTGTCGGCTTACCCTAGCCGGCACACACGTCCTACATTGGAGAATGCATAGAACGTCTGCTACAATACAGAAAAAAGGGGAGGGAACTTATGCCTTTGTTTGATATTGAGCGGGCGCGTCAGGAGACTCCTGGAAGCCAGCATGTTCTGCACCTGAATAATGCTGGCTCATCTTTGATGCCACAGGTGGTTTTAGAGGCGACTGTAGCTCATTTACAGCTAGAAGCTCAGATCGGTGGCTATGAAGCCGCTGAGCAGCAGCAGGCGGCCTTTGAGCATGCGTATGATGCGGCCGCGGCCTTGATCAATGCTTCTCGCGACGAGATTGCCTTTATCGAGAATGCGACCAGAGCCTGGGATATGGCTTTTTACTCATTGCCTTTTAAAGCCGGAGATCGTATTTTAACCTCGATGTCAGAATATGCTAGCAATTACATTGCCTATTTACAGGTGACCCGTAGGACTGGCGCGGTCGTCGAGGCGATTCCAGATGATGCCTATGGCCAGGTGTCGGTCGAGGCGCTCCGCAATATGCTCGATGAGCGCGTCAAACTTATTTCCATCACCCATGTCCCAACCAGCGGCGGCCTCGTCAATCCAATTGTGGAGATCGGCAAGGTTGCCCGTGCAGCGAACATCCTCTATCTGGTGGATGCCTGTCAGTCCGTGGGCCAGATGCCAATTGATGTAGAGAAGATCGGCTGCGATATGCTCTCAACCACTGGCCGCAAATATCTACGCGGTCCCCGTGGCACCGGATTCCTGTATGTACGCCGCGCACTGCTTGAGCAAACGGAACCAGTCTTTCTGGATCTTCATGCCGCCACCTGGACCTCACGGGATAGCTATGAGATGCGGAAAGATGCACGCCGCTTCGAGACATGGGAAACCAATTACGCCGGCAAGCTCGGACTGGCGAAGGCTATCGACTATGCTATGGATTGGGGCCTGGACACTATCTGGCGCCGCATCAAAGAGCTATCCTATTCCCTGCGCTCCCAACTGAGTCCGCTTCCAGGTGTCATCGTACACGATCGTGGCATTACACAGTGTGGCATTGTGACCTTTACCGTCGATGGGGTTGATCCCGCGGAAATCAAACGGCAACTGGCCGCACAACAGATCAATGTGTCGGTGGCTGTGCGCACCTCTACCCTCTTAGACATGGAGGCACGCGGCCTGCATACGATGGTCCGAGCCTCGATACACTATTACAATACAGTGGAAGAGCTCACACGCTTCAGTGCCGCGATCGCCCAACTGGCAGAATTGTAACCTTCAGGATGCAGAGAAAGAGGAGGACATGCCAATATAGTGGCTGCCCTCCTTCTCGTTTTAGCCCATACGCTCAAAAGGTTTGAAACGAATAAACTTGTCATACAGGCTGGCATCGTCCAAATGCACGCCCTTCATGGTCTGCTGGATCAGGAACTGACTGACCTGATCGGGATCATTTGTTTCCTTGAAAATGGCCATCTGCCGATCGGCTCCGGTTCCCTGTGGATCATCCAGCAGGGAGCGGATATAGGTGATTTCTTTGCGGCTCCCCAGTTCATCTACCATATCATCCACAAAGTCCAGTAATTCACGAATAGAGTCGCGCATAGAGAGGCGCCGACGACCTACAAAATCAGCCACCTCGGCATCCAGCCCATAGCGCATGGCACGCCACTTATTCTCGTCGATCAGGTCCCGCGAGAGCACTGGAACCTCTTTCCCCTGTTCAGCCAGCGTGGAGAGTTTGGCAACCAGGGCCTGACAAAGCGCGGCCAGGGCCAGTGTATCCTCGATAGTGCCAGGCATATCACAGATGCGGAACTCAATCGTATCAAAGAACGGATGCGGCCGAATATCCCACCAGATCTTCTTGCCGTTATCGATACAGCCCATCTCAACTAGATCATTGACATAGCCATCAAAGTGGGCCAGATCTTTAAAGACATCCGGGGTGCCACTGCGTGGAAAACGCTTCCAGACAACTGAACGATAGGACTTAATGCCGGTCATGCGACCATTCCAGAATGGAGAGTTGGATGAGAGTGCCAGAATATGTGGGAGCCAGGTACGCACCTGATTCATAATCTTCACGGCCAGCTCTTTTGATGCTACCGAGACATGCACATGCATACCAAAAATCAGGATTGAGCGGGCCACGTCCTGATATTCCTCTTCCAGACTCTGATAGCGCGCCTCAGGAGTTGGCTTCTGATCATGCCAGGAAGAACTGGGATGGGTACCGGCACTGATCAGGGCGAGATTTTCATTCTCTAAAATACGGGCCAGTAATGAACGCGATGTATAGAGCTCCATGCGGGCCGCGCCAATATCCGCCAGGACAGGCGAAACAAACTCCAGCACCGACTGCAACATCTCTGGCTTAATCTGCTCCTCAAAGATCGGAGCACCTTTATCTAAAATACTCTGTGCCCGTGAGGCCAGTTTCCCTGTACGAGCATCGACGAGCTGGAACTCTTCCTCAATACCAAGCATAAAACGCTGAGCCATATGCTAACAACCTCCCTGGAAATCCAGTTCATAGTTTTACTATTGGTACGCATAGAAAGAAAGTTGCGACTCTTTATCACCAGAATGTTTTACTCTCAAAAGCGCGTATGATAACCAGAAAGACGTAGCACAGGGAAACGGGATTTTTATTTACGCACAGCACATGTTATAATACACCTTGACACCTATACACCGAGGCAATATTTGCTATGCGTTTACAAAGAAAAATCATCGGGTATATTGTCACCGCAGGAATTCTCCAGGGACATAAAGCAACCGCTATTTATCCCCATAGCTAGACGGAGGACAAATGAGCCGATTTCTCGATACACTGGCCCAGCATATTTTAATTTATGACGGCGCCATGGGCACAAATATTCAACTATACCAACTCACCGCCGAGGACTATGGCGGCGAAAAGACCGAAGGCTGTAACGAATACCTGGTCCTGACAAAGCCATCCGTGATCGAAGAAATCCATACGGGCTTTATGGAAGCTGGTTGCGATGTCATTGAGACGGATTCCTTTACCGCCAGCCGCTTGAAACTGGATGAATATGGACTGGGCCATCTGACCCACGAGGTGAATTTCACGGCCGCGCAACTGGCCCGTAAGGTGGCCGATCGCTATAGCACACCAGAGCAGCCACGCTTCGTCGCCGGTTCCGTGGGTCCGACCGGTATGCTCCCATCCTCAGATGATCCATTGCTCAGCGCCATCACCTATCAGCAACTGGTCGCCATCTTCCGCGAACAGGGGGTCTCCCTGCTCAAAGGCGGCATCGATGTCTTCTTGATCGAGACCAGCCAGGATATTCTAGAGGTGCGCGCAACGATCACCGGACTGCGCCAGGCGATGCAGGAGGCTGGCCGTGAGGTGCCCATTCAAGCCCAGGTCTCACTGGACACCAGTGGGCGCATGCTACTGGGTACCGATATCGCCGCCGTGATGACTACGCTGCTTGGACTGCGTGTGGATATCATCGGGATGAACTGCTCCACCGGACCAGAACATATGCGCGAACCGGTGCGCTTCCTGGCCGAAAATTGTCCGTTGCCGATCTCAACGATCCCCAATGCCGGTATCCCAATGAACGTCAATGGGCAAGCGGTCTATCCAATGGAGCCAGAACCAATGGCCCAGGCGCTGCTGGACTTTGTGACCGAGTTTGGTGTGAATATCATTGGTGGCTGTTGTGGGAGTAGCCATGAGCACCTGCGCGCCATCGTCAAGGCCTGTCGCAACGCTCCGCGCCAGCCACGACCAATCGCCGATCATAATATTGTTCAGAAAGACTTCCAGCAGATCACCCCATCCTTCTTATCCAGCGGTATCCGCGCGGTCTCCCTGCAACAAGATCCTGCGCCACTGATCGTGGGTGAGCGTGTCAATGCCACTGGTAGCCGTAAAGCCAAGCAGGCCCTGCTGGCCGATGACTATGATACCCTGCTGGCCATTGGTCGCGAACAGACCGAGGGTGGAGCCCACGTGTTGGATGTACAGGTGGCCCTGACCGAGCGTACCGATGAAGATGTGCAGATGGCCACCCTGGTCAAAAAGCTCTCAATGGGCAACGAAGCGCCGCTGGTCATTGATAGTACTGAAGCCGATGTGATCAAAGCCGCGCTTGAGATCGCGCCTGGCCGTGTCCTGATCAACTCGATTAACATGGAGATGGGTCGGCAGCGTATCGATAGTGTGGTGCCGCTGGCCATCGAGCATGGCTCGGCAGTCATCGCCCTGACCATCGACGAGATCAGTATGGGTAAGACAACCGAGCGTAAAGTCGAGATCGCCCATAAGATCTATGATATCTGCGTCAACGAATATGGACTCTCACCCAACTCACTTGTCTTTGATCCTTTGACCTTCCCCATCACGACCGGCCAGGAGGAATTACAGACGGCCGCGATCGAGACGCTGGAGGCCATCAAGCGCATCAAAGCGGAACTACCCGGTGTGATGACCATTCTGGGCGTCAGTAATGGCTCCTTTGGTCTGAAGCAACATGCGCGCGCAGTCCTCAATAGCGTCTTCCTGTATCATGCCGTAAAAGCAGGCCTGGATATGGCCATCGTCAATCCAACCCATATCACCCCATATGCAGAAATCGATGCCGAGCAGCGCCAGCTTGCGGATGACCTGATCTTTAATCGGCCCGATGCCCTGCCACGCTATATCAATTACTTTGAGAACCATGGCCCACAGAAAAGCGAAGGCAACGACAAGGTTGATCCCACCGAAGGCATGGAGGCCGCCGAGCGTATCCACTGGCAGATCCTGCATCGCCGAAAAGAGGGCATTGAACCACTGATCGATCAGGTGGTAGCCGAGCGGGCCGCCAGTATGGAAGTGCCCAACAATGATGCCGCCGTCAACGTCCTGAATACAGTCCTGCTACCGGCGATGAAAGATGTCGGCGACCGCTTCGGGGCCGGCGAGCTCATCCTCCCCTTTGTACTCCAATCGGCCGAAGTCATGAAACGCTCCGTGGCGCACCTGGAAAATTATCTGGAGAAGCAGGAAGGCTATACTAAAGGCAAAGTGGTCCTGGCCACGGTCTATGGCGATGTCCACGATATCGGCAAAAATCTGGTCAACACCATCCTCAGCAATAATGGCTATACCGTCTATGATCTGGGTAAGCAAGTGCCCCTCAATACGATCCTGGAAAAAGCCGTCGAGGTCAAAGCTGATGTCATTGGTCTGTCTGCCTTACTGGTCAGCACCTCCAAGCAGATGCCCCTCTGCGTCAAAGAGCTGCACAAACGCAACCTCTCCTTCCCCGTCATTATCGGTGGGGCCGCCATCAATCGCTCGTTTGGACGCCGCATCCTCTTTGTGGATGATCAGAAGGCCGACTCGACACCCAATCCTTATGAACCTGGAGTCTTCTATGCGCGCGACGCCTTTGAAGGTCTAGATATCGTCGATAAACTGACCAAATCACCAGAGGAGCATCAAAAAATTGTGCAGCGTATCCAGCAGGAAGCGCTGAGTGAGCGCCAGAAGAAGAACGCCAAACCTGTCGAGATCGCCACACCCAGCGCGGAGGAACTGGCCACCCCATCCAGCAGCGTCACACCCGTGAGCGCCACGCCAGTCCCTCCCTTCTGGGGCGCACGCGTGCTGGAACGGATCGGACTGGAAGATGTGGCGGCCTGTATGGACTACAAGACGCTGTATCGCCTGCACTGGGGTGGAAAGTCACACGGCGAAGAATTCACGCGCCTGG
This sequence comes from Dictyobacter alpinus, assembly GCF_003967575.1. NCBI lineage: Bacteria > Bacillati > Chloroflexota > Ktedonobacteria > Ktedonobacterales > Dictyobacteraceae > Dictyobacter > Dictyobacter alpinus. Next base: position 4,009,407 of record NZ_BIFT01000001.1, on the reverse strand, counting down.
TTGAGCAGGACTTTAAGCCACGCCTGGAGCGCATGCTCCGTGAAGCCCGTCAGCAACGCAGCTTACATCCCAAAGCTGTATATGGCTATTATCCCTGTCAGTCCCGAGGTAACGAATTAATCATCTATGATCCAGCTCTCTATCAGCAGAAAAAAGAGCTACACGAAATCACACGCTTTGTCTATCGCCGCCAGACCGAACATGACCGGCTCTGTATGGCCGATTACTTTGCCTCAGTCGAGAGTGGACTGGTGGATGTACTCCCACTCCAGGTCGTCACCATGGGTCATGAAGCCAGCAACGCCATCCAGGCGCTCCAGGATCAAGGCAACTACTCGGAATCCTACTTCCTGCATGGACTGGCCGTTGAGATGGCCGAGGGACTGGCCGAATATACCAATCGCGTGATACGCCAGGAACTCAAACTGGATGGTGAACGGGGTCGCCGCTATAGCTGGGGCTATCCCGCCATCCCTGATCTGGCCGACCATGAAAAAGTCTTCAAACTCCTCCCTGTGGAGCAAACGATCAACGTGGCACTCACCGAGGGCCATCAGCTCGTCCCTGAACAATCCACAGCCGCCATGGTTGTCCACCATCCACAATCCGTCTACTTCTCCATTCGCGTCCAAAATGAAGAAGCCGTCAGCGTCTAACAACCTCTCATCGCGGTGTAATCGACCCTATCGTCGATTACACCCAGGCCAGCCGAGCGTACATCGCGTGGCGCCGCCAGCCAACATTGCGTACGTCGAGTGGGCGCCACACGCAAGGCCGCACCGCTGGGTTTACGTGGGCGAACGTGCAAGAACGACTCGCAGTGCTGTGGCGCCTACACGAATCACGGTGGATGTTGCTGGGGCTGAACAGGGGCGTTTGGAATGACAAGTTTCCTCTTCAGGGTTCTCGTGCATGATCGCCAATCAAAGCGTTCCCTAGCGACCATGCTTGAAGAAACATGATTGGTGTACCTGCCAAACGTTCCTCAACGACCATGAATTAAGAAACATGATTGGTGTAGGCGCCACAGGCATGTATACCTTTTTAACCTGTTTCGCCTTCGATAATGCTACATGCCGGCCTTGCGTGTGGCGCCCACTTGGCGTACGCTCAGTTCGCTTCACACGTTGTTCCATCCAAGACCGGATCGTCATCCATGATCGTGATCGGATAGAAAATGCTGCTACGTAAAATGCATGCCACCCAATTTTCGCAGGGCTTTTTAATTTTCCTCTTCCTGGCGCCTACGGCGCCGGAGTCTGGTGTGGTGCGTGTTCTGTGGGCGGCTGCGGCCGCCCACAGAACACGCACCACACCAGAAATACTCTGTAGATGATTTGCCTAACAGTTACTCCCGGCTGAAAATTAAAAAGCCCTGCAATTTTCGTAGGTGCCTGTACTCATGTGGGTTTGTGTGCTATACTAGAAGCAAGCCAATCAGGAAATTTTCAGAGTATGTTGGAGTGACTTGTGGACATTAGAATGCACAATTGCACCTGTCTATGCGTTCATAGAGGCAGCATCAAACGGTAGCTCAGCCCTCTGTGAACGTATTGGCGTGTCCTCCAACCAGACTCTATACCTTGCTCCCCCCACACGTCTTCTGTCTGAGCTACAACCTCGTACAAATACAAGCAATATCCATGCCCAGGATACAAGCACAAGCACAAGCAAAGAATATGACTCAGTTAGAGGAGAACTAGCTCATGGCAACTACAGCCAATAAACCAGTCTATCTATATAATACACTGACACGCACAAAAGAACTGTTCAAGCCCCTGCATGCACCTAAAGTAGGTATCTACAGCTGCGGCCCTACAGTCTACAAAGATATTCATATTGGCAATCTACGCACCTTTACGACCACGGACTGGATACGCCGCATGCTGGAGTATAACGGGTATGATGTGTATCTGGTCCGCAATATCACGGATGTGGGTCATCTCCATGAGGATGATGATGCACGCGGCGGAGAAGATAAGCTGGAACATGAGGCCCGCACCACTGGTATCTCGGCCTATGAGATTGCGGCCCGCTATACAAAGCAGTATCTGCAGGATAGCGACGAGATGAATATCCTACCACCACAGATGGTGCCAAAGGCAACTGAGCATATCCCGGAGATGATCGCGATCACCAAAAAGTTGATCGAGAACGGTCTGGCCTATGTGAGTGATGGCAATGTCTATTATGCCGTCAACCAGTTCCCTGGCTATGGTGCGCTTTCCGGCAATACCATCGATAACCTGCGTGCGGGCGGCCATGGCCGTGCCCAGATGGAGGTTGCGGAAGATAAACAGAATCCAGAGGATTTCGCGCTCTGGAAAAACGGCGACCAGTCTCGTCAGATGAACTGGGAGAGTCCCTGGGGCGTTGGCTTTCCTGGCTGGCACATTGAGTGCTCCGCTATGGCGACCAAATACCTGGGCGAGCAATTTGACATCCACACGGGCGGTATCGATCTGGTCTTTCCACACCATGAGGATGAAATCGCGCAGAGCCAGGGTGCGACAGGCAAAAAGCCGGTGCAGTACTGGGTGCATAATGAGTTCCTGGACTTTGGCAATAGCAAGATGTCGCGCTCAGTTGGCAATGTGCTTTTACTGAGCTCCCTGAAAGAACGCGGCATTGAGCCGATGGCCTATCGCTACCTGTTGCTGACGGCCCACTATCGCTCAAAGCTGAATTTCACCGATGAGTCGGTTGCGGGCGCGCAGAATGCCCTGAACAATCTGCGCGCGGATATCGCTGAACTCCCTGTGACTGATGCTCCTACCAGCTGGTCGGCGGAAGCACAACGTACACGGGAGGCGTTCCATGACGCGATCAATAACGACCTGGATCTCCCCATCGCCATCAGCATTACGCGTGAGGCGGCACGCTCACATAAGATCGAGCCAGCCGAGCGCCGCCACCTGATCCTGGATTTCGATCGTGTACTGGGATTACGCCTGGATACGGTCAAACCCAAGGCGCCAGTCACGATCAGCGAAGAGGTACAGGAACTGGTACGCCAACGCGATGCGGCACGTACTGGTCGCAACTGGAAGGAGTCAGACCGGCTACGCGATCTCTTGAAAGATATGGGCTTCGAAGTGCGTGATACGCCAAAAGGAACCCAATTGGTGTAAAATACAGAGGCGGATGGTTTACCAGACAGGTAGCCATCCGCCTTAAGAGTTTATTCGCTGCTACCCAGCACTGCTTTATGGTCCGTTTCCAACGAAGGAGGACACATTTATGGCATCCAGATGGCGTAAGAACCTGACGAAAACCACCGCCGCAACGGGCTTTGTCAGCGGTATGTATTCCCTGCTGACACACCGCAAACTTTCATCCAAACGTGGCACCTTTCAACTGACGGGATTACATGAGCCAGTTGAGATTATCACAGACACGTATGGCGTTCCACATATCTATGCCACCAATGATGATGATCTCTATTTCGCCCAAGGCTATGTACACGCTCAGGATCGCCTGTGGCAGATGGATCTGAACCGCCGCATTGGTTCTGGTCGCCTGTCTGAAATATTGGGGCCTGTGACTCTAGAGATAGATCGCCTGTGTCGCCGCATCGGCATGCACCGCGCCGCCGTCACGGATGCCGCATCCTTACCCGAACCAGACCTGCGCATCCTCAACGCGTATGCGCAAGGGGTCAACAGCTTTATCGATCAGCATAAAAACAAGCTCTCAGTCGAATTCACGATCCTGGGCTATCAGCCCGAAGCCTGGCAACCAGCCGATACCTTACAATGGGGAAAGGTTCAGGGTTGGAGCCTGTGTGGGAACTGGGAAACCGAGCTGATTCGCGCGCGTATCGTCGGCAAGATCGGAGTCGAGCGGGCCGCGAAACTGGAAGCGGGCTATGATCCGCAACATCCACTGATCATCCCTCCAGGTGTCAGCTATCAAGGCATCAATCTGGGCCTGCTAGAGCAATATGAGCAAATTCAGACCCTGAGCGGCTTTAGTATCATGGGTGGCAGCAATAACTGGGTCGTCGATGGCAGCATGACCGAAAATGGTGCGCCCCTGCTCTGCAATGATCCGCACCTGGGTCAGGCCGCTCCCTCTATCTGGTATGAGTGCCATCTGGTCTCAGGTGACATGGACGTCATCGGAGCTACCTTTCCCGGAGCTCCCGGCGTCATCATCGGACATAATCAACATATCGCCTGGGGAGTCACCAACGCAGTCTCAGATGTACAGGATCTCTATGTCGAGAAGTTTAATCCTGACAATCCGCGTCAATATGAATTTCAGGGTCAATGGCTGGAGGCCGAGGTTATCCGTGAGGAGATCCTGGTCAAAGGACAGGAGTTACCGGTCGTGGAAGAGGTGCGCGTGACACGCCATGGTCCAATCATTACGCACCTCCCCGCCATCTCGCAGGCACAAATTACTGAAGGTGAACCAACCGAATTGCCGCTGGCCTTACGCTGGACCAGCCTGGAGGCTGGCACGCTGCTCACCTCTGTTCGCCAGCTTAATCGCGCCTCAGACTGGCAGGAATTCCAGTCTGCATTGCGTAGCTGGGATACGCCCGCGCAAAACTTTGTCTACGCCGACAATGCGGGCAATATCGGCTATACCATGGCCGGCAATATTCCGATCCGCGCCAAAGGTCAGGCCATCGTGCCTGTACCTGGCTGGACCGGCGAATACGAATGGACGGGCCGCATTCCGTTTGAGGAGCTACCCCGCACCTATAATCCTGAGCAGCATTTTCTGGTGACGGCCAACCACCGGGTAGTAAATGATGAGTATCCTTATTATATTACTCATGAGTGGCTGAATGGTTATCGCGCCCAGCGTATTCAAGATCTATTAAAGCAGCAGAAAAAATTGACCGTCGCAGACATGGCCAGTATTCAATACGATCAATATTGCTTGCCCGCTACTGAAATCGTGCCCTACATGCTCCAGATAACGCCGACAAGCGGCATCGCACGCGCGGCACAGGAGATCTTGCAGACCTGGGATTATCAGTTGCGGCCCGACAGTATCGGCGCCAGCCTCTACACGACCTTTGTGCGCAAGCTGGAACGGATTGTACTGGATGCCATCCTGGGAGATGACGAAGTACTCCTACAACACTACCTGGGACAGAGCCTCAGCGCGATGGGAACCCTGAATGGCTACGCTGGCCGCACCCGGCCATTACTGATCCGTTTGCTGCGTGAGCAGCAGGATAGCTGGTTCGCCAACTCGATACTGCCCAATGGACCAACCAGCTGGCAAATCGCGCTGGAGCGTGCATTTGAGGGCACTTTGGAGGAGCTCAAAGTGCAACTGGGCGGCAACATCCTGCGCTGGCGCTATGGGGCCATCCATAGTATGAAATATGCCCACCCGTTAGGAACGGTCAAAGCGCTAGAGTCCTTCTTCAATCGCGGCCCCTTCCCGGTCGGTGGCGATGGCGATACCATCAACGTCGGCTCAGCCAATTCAGCCACACCAGAAAACGTACTGGTCGTTCCCTCCTATCGCCAGATCATCGATCTCCATGATTTTTCAGCCAGCCGCTCAATCCATGCACCTGGACAATCGGGGCATCCAGCCAGTAAACACTACGATGACTTTATCGAACTCTGGCGCAACGGTGAGACGCATCCCATGCTTTATAAACAGGAAGAAATCGAAAAACACCGCGAGGAAAAGATGCGCCTAGAACCAAAAAATCTGTAAGGAAATCCCTAAACAAACTTTACAAATCCGTGATGGTTTCTTGAATTATTGCGTTTATACTAGGGACATGTGAGTAGCAAGAGTGAGTCACAGGCTCTGCATCACTTGATGAGAGGCTTGTTCGCATGTGCAAGCCTCACCCTTTTCATGGAATCCCTTTCTTTACAACCCATATACCCTTACCCTTCTTTCAGTTCCATGGTGTGGCGATTTCTGGTTACCTGTCCTTTCCCACCAGAGCGGTCATCCAGGCTTTAGCCTGATCAGATGTACCGCTCTGGTTATTTTAACCTACGTTACACACTTTTTTCGTCACAACCGCTATACTAGAAGAGATAGGTCTGATCATTGTCGCTAGCTCCGCTCTTTCGACTCTTTAAGTGTTATCAGCAGTACTTAGTAGTGTGCCAGCCATCATGTCATATGAAAGCGGGGATGCAAGGGGCGGCGAGCCCCTTAACTGGGGGTTCGGGGGCTGTGCCCCCGGCAACGCTCCCCCTCCCGCCCGCGTAGCGGGCGCACAACCCATCAAACGAATTTTGATAAAGTACCCATCATACCAGTAAACCCCTTTTTTTCCCTTGACAAGTACATAGCGTTTAGCTATACTCTATATAGCAAATAGCTATGAGGTTGCCATGAATCTAGCGGAGAAGATTAAACATTTACGTACAATTGAAGGTGATATCAGAGGATTCAATCGCCCGATGACCCAGATGGAAGTTGTAAAAATGATGCACCAGGAGCTCGGGGAAAGTATCAGTCAGGCCTATCTTTCGCAACTCGAGAGTGCAAAAAGATTGCATCTGACCGCCTCAAGCCGAGATTTACTGTCACGTTTCTTTAAAGTTCATCCCGGGTATCTGGTCAACGATCCGCCGGATTATAGTACCGACCTGACCACAGAAGTCGGACAAGATACTGACAGGCTGGCTACCTGGCTGCTAGCCAGTGCGGCCGAATGGCGCAAAGAGCCAGTCTTGAGCGAACTTTTGCACCTGCTTGCCGAAGTTGAGGAACCACGACGCTATCTGGCGGTATTTCGTACCTTTATGGAATTATCTATTGAAGAACTTGAAGCAATTATCGATGCCCTCGATATGCATGAAGAAGTTGAATGAGGCATTGTATTTTGAGCCCAATGTATCGTCTATTATATATATGGTTATGCATGAAGTGGTTCAAGGCAATTTAAAGACAGAAAAAGAACATGTAGGGGAAGTAAGGATTAAGAAGCACCTCAAACGACGAATCATAGTGTAAAAGAGAAGGAAAGCAGAACGATGTTTCGGGAGCCGTATCACTTGTCTGGCCAGTCTCGCCTGATTGAACACAGGCAACGACGTCATCCAGTGCTGCAACGTCATCCAGTCCTTGTTTCATTATCACTGCTCATCAGTGCCTGCTTACTGGCTATGGTCGGTGAGTTTTCCAATACCCTATTTCCTTTCCTGACATTTATCGGAGCGTCACTGGCACTACCCTGCCTGTTACTGGCATGTGTGCTGGGGACATGCGGTATACTCACCAGTATTATCAACATTATTGAGCATGTTGAGCAACGAGGAGTATACATCATAGTATGTCCAAAGCTAAAGGAGCATATCTATGATCGCCACTGATCAGCTTTCCCTATTGTTTATTGGTTGTTTTCTCCTTGGAATGCTCTACCTGATCATCACAGCACTCTTTGGCAATCTTGGCCATCATGGTGGTGATGGAGGCCATCATATCCACCACATCCATGTTGATGGTCACCATAGCGGTGGGCAGCATCATGGCAATAATAGTGACGGTGATGACGGTGAGTTTTCCATTCTCAGTATTCTGAATCCAACCAGCATCGTTCTGTTTCTGATTGGATTTGGTTTCTTTGGTTATGCCTTACACACCACCACTTCTTTTACGATACCCATCATCTTAGGTCTGGCATGTATTATCGGACTTGTGGTAGCGGCACTCATGCTTTCCCTGTTTTCGCGCATGTTTGGCAACAGCGAAGCAGCGACGATACAGGATATCTCGGATCGCACTGGCTTGCTGGGTAAGGTCAGCACAACCATTCAAAAAGACAGCCTGGGTGAGATTTTGTATGTCTCTCCCGGTGGTATGCGGAAAAGTATTCCCGCTCGCAGCATCGATGGTCGTCGCTTAGAACGCGATCAAGAGGTTGTTGTCGTCAATTATCAGCGTGGGATCGCCGAGGTTGATACCTGGGATCATTTTGTCAACCAGGAAGAGTCCGCCAGCGTTTCTACCGCCGAGACCGATGATATGGCCACATTACGAGCTCTACTTGAAGAACCCAATAAAAATGAATCTGAAATTATTATGCGCAATGATTCAAAAAAGGAGTAATCCATTATGCCTATCTTGTTTCTGGTTGGCATAGGTGTTGCCGCTGTCCTCATTATTGTAACCATCTTTGTACGTATATGGGGCACTCTCTTACGCAAAGTGGGTCCTAACCAGGCATTGATTGTCTATGGTCAGGGTGGTACCCATGTGATTACCGGTGGCGCCAAGCTGGTCATCCCCTTGTTTAATCGTGCCCAGGAATTCTCACTGGAATTAATGTCCTTCGATGTCGCCCCACGCCAGGCACTCTATACAACCCAGGGTGTGGCCGTCAATGTCGAGGCAGTTACTCAGATCAAAGTACGTTCGGATGACGAAAGCATTCGTACAGCCGCCGAACAATTTCTGAGTAAGAGCCAGGAAGATCGTGAGAACCTGATCCGTCTGGTCATGGAAGGTCACTTACGTGGTATTGTTGGTCAGCTAACCGTTGAGGATCTGGTGAAAGATCCTGAAAGCGTTGGCGGCAAGATGCTCCGGACCGTCACACCGGATATGCAGAAGATGGGACTGGAAGTTATCTCCTTTACCATTAAAGATGTTCGTGACGAGAACGACTATATCGTCAATATGGGTCGTCCACAGATCGCCCAGATTCGTAAACAGGCTGATATCGCCGCCGCACTGGCCCAGCGAGACACCCAGATTGAGCAGGCCAATGCTTCACGTCAGGCTGCGGTTGCCCGCGCACTGGCCGATCAAGAGCGTGTAAAAGCCGAAGCAGAATCCATGGCTCTGCAGGCGGAATCCCAGCGTAACCTGTCATTGAAAAAGGCTTCATTTGATGCCGAGGTCAAGAAACAGCAGGCGTCTGCCGATAAAGCGTATGATATCCAATCAAATATGACTCAGCAGCAAGTCGTTGCCGAAGCTGTACGTGTTACAGAGGTAGAGAAAAACGCGCAGATCAAAGTGCAGCAGGCTGAAATTCAACGCCGTGAGTTGGAACTGCAGGCCACAATCCAGAAGGCCGCCGAAGCTGAGCGCCGCCGTATCGAAACGGTCGCTGAAGCCGAGCGCCTGCGCATGATCCTGGAAGCTCAAGGTCAGGCAGATGCCTCCAAGACACGTGGTATCGGTGAAGCAGATGCGAACCGTGCTCGTGGTCTGGCTGAATCTGAAGTCATTCGTGCCCGTGGTCTGGCGGAAGCCGAAGTTATCCGCGCCAAAGGTGAAGCTGAAGCGGATGCCATGAAAGTGAAAGCCGCTGCCTTCCATGAATACAACCAGGCTGCCGTACTGGATAAATTGCTGACAGGTATGCCAGAGATCGTCCGTGCGATTGCCGAGCCATTAAGCAAAGTCGACAAGGTCACCATTGTCTCCACAGGCGGCGATGGCAACCACAACGGCGTAGGCGCCAGTCGTCTTACCGGAGATGTCATGAACATGGTCGCCCAGGTTCCTGCACTCTTCGAACTACTCAGTGGCACACGCATTGGGGACTTGATGAGCAATGTACCCGCATTGAACAGCAATCCGGAAGTAAAGCCGAAAACCAATCAAGATGGTGCCCGTGTCAATGGTACCGCCTCGGTTGAGTCGACCTCAGGTAAAATCTAGTATCAATAGGGAGTAGGTCTGTTTCTACAAACCTACTCCCTATCATCGTCGTTCTACGTATGAATAAGTAATCAGACAAACAAACAGTAGATACGACTACACAAATGCAATAAAACGGAGATCGCCCATGAATTTGTTTGAACGTGCACTCACTTTGCTGCGGGCAAACCTCGATACGGTCGCGGAGAAGGCCGAGGATCCCGAAAAGGCCTTGCGGCAACTGCAACTGGATATGCGTAATCAGCTGGTCCAGGTTAAGACAGAGGTTGCCAAGGCCATTGCAGAGGGGCATGTTCTGCAAAAACGCATCCAGGCCCGCAAAACGGAGACAGATAGCTGGCTGAAGAAAGCTGAAATGGCGGTACAACAAAACAATGATGCGGCCGCTCGTAAGGCGCTTACACAGTATAATGAGGGTCAGAAGGTTGTCCAGCGCTATCAAAAGCAGAAACAAGAGCAGGAACAACTGGTGTCGACAATGCGCAATCTCTTGCATAAGTTAGAGGCCAAAATAGCTGAGGTTGATACCACGATAGAACTCCTGGCGACCCGCAAGCGCAACGCCATCATTCAGCAACGTGTCTATGAAGCCTTACAAAAAACCAGCGCCGCCGGAGCCAATAGCGCGCATACCAATGCCAGCGAGACGCTTCTGGACGCCGAAGCACGAGCCCAGGCACTGGCAGACCTGAATCGACGCACGCTTGCCAATCAGCTTGATGCATTAAGTGCCGAACAAACGGTTGAAAATCAACTCAATACCATCAAATATCAGCAACAAGAACGCGCAAATTCAAAAGAGCGCACCCCCAAAACGGGTCCACTGCATTCTGCATCATCCTCGGAAGAAACGACAACGCGCAGGCGTATCAAGATTAATCCCAGAAATACCAGCAAAGCTGAAGATACAAGTACAGAAAAAGATCTGGATCTGGAATATCTTAAAAAGTTGCTCGAAGCATCGCAAAACCCTGAATAAAGGGGGACCACCCCAATTACGCTAGTTGGGGAACAAGAATGCAAAGAGTATAATAATTGCCAGCGCGATAAAGATACCAATAATGAAAGAGTAGCCCTTATTTGGGGCTTCTTCTTTTTTTGTTTCCAGCTGCTTCTCGTTCATGATTTTTATTTCTCCTTTTTAATCTTAGCGTAACGCAAGATGAATGGTTTCTGCAACATTGGCCATGATCTCTGAGCACTCGGTAGCATCGGCTTCGCGCGTTGTGATCAAAATTTGAAAGTTTTTCTTGTCGCTTCCGATCATACGCATAAATATCTGTCTTCCCCCGCTATTAATCACAGTATCTTCATAATCACCCCATGATTGCTCTGCAGAGACTGCTTGCAGGATGCTTTTCTGGATAATGCTGAAGTAGCGACATAATTTTGAGATATCTGTATCATCAATCGCAACCTGCGCAATCGGTTGTCCGTCAAGAGTTACGACGGCGGCCGCAATAAAACCAGATACTGAATATCCTAGCGTTTGCAGGGCCGAGACCAGGGAGGCATAATTGCGGCGCGCAGCCTGTTGGGCGCGCATAACACCAGTCGATAACTGTGGATTACTACTATCCACGGTTTGCTCGGTTGGAGTTGTCCCGCTAAGAGTAGTCTGCCCTGGCGTCAGCGGAGCAGCATCGAGGGGCCCTGATAGTTGCGTGGTTCTCTTCCTATCAGTCTGTCCATCGGCCGGGGCTGGCTCTCCCCAATCCTGGCCAGAAGGCTGGCGTAGTCCGCTCTGCTGCAACTGAGAATTGGACGGGCTGCTTGCCCGTTCGGGAGCAAGATTATCAGTTGTGGGAAAAGAGACAGGCGCCGTCGGCCACTCACCAGATCTGGCTTTCATATCGGGTGTGGCCGGAATAGTATGTCCACCTGTCTGTTGGGATACAGTTGGAGATTTAGGGATGGCACGCTGCGCTGAGGTTGGCTGATCGGTGAGCCAACCAGGAAGATCCGCCGGTGGAGCCGGCGCTGGATCAGGTGCATCTTGCAAAGGCTGACCAGGATTCCCCATTTTGCGCAATAAGTTCATCAACTCATGCCCATTCATCGCCACAGTTGGAGCAAGGGACGGAGAGCTATCCTGTTCAACTGGCTCAGCGGTCTCTGCACGAGGCATGTGACCGGTACGTTCCCACCACTCTTTTTCCGCCTGATCATCGTTAAACTCGGTCAACACATCATCCAGGTGATCCTCTGTAGTCTGGGTATCACCAGCAAACACAAATGGGGTATCATCTATTTCATTGAAGGAAGAGGCAGGTAAGGCATGGACGGGCTCGATCTCACCGCTGAGTTGCTGCTGATTGGCATATTTTGTACGGTATTGGAGCGCCTGAAAAATCAAGCGCGAAAGCGGCTGCGTCACATTTGAAGCCACCTGATCGCTCCAGGGCTGCTGGATAACGGTCCCGTTTTTATGGGCAGCCAGAGCAAAAAAAGCTTCTTCTCCACGCAACACACCATATTCGGCCCAGCTCAGATCACCATTTTGAAAGCGCAGGATGCCGCGCTCTTCCAAACCAGTATTGACCAGGAGTGTAATACTTTTGCGACTCATGGTAATAATCTGAATCACATCCAGCAAATCGAATGAGTCCAGGCTAGCAGAAAACCCCGTTTGTTGCAAAAGACGCCGCAGCTCTTCTTTTAACGAACGGATATCTAATGGCTTCTCTAAATAGCTAACCGCTCCACTCTCTAATGCTTGTATCCGTAATGGTTCAGAGTTCGCTTCACCAAGCATAATCATACGTATGCCCGGTCGATATGCACGTAGCCATTGAAGCAATTCAAAGCTATCAGTGCCAGGCGTTTTCACATCGCAAATGAGCACATCACACTCTTCTGTCCAGAGAACACGCACGGCATCCGCCCCACTCAGAACTCCTTGTACAATATAGCCATCTTTGTGCAGAGAGTTGACCAGATTCTGGTTGAGAGTGTCATCGCTCGCAACCACAATAACGCGCCAAACATCAGACATTATTACTACCACCTGAAACAGATTCGGCTATTCCAACCACATCAGCGCCAACAAGAACAACAGCCTGCATCGAACAGCCAAAGGAGGAGCAGGACTTTTCTGCAAAATTTCTTTAATTACTCGAAGAGTGTATCACGACACTGTAGGGATGGCAAGATGAATAGGATCAGGTACCAGGCAACGTAGCGAGCATATTTGTAGCACCTTTATGGAAAGTGCTATACTCGACACAACAAGCGGTACCCTGCCGCGAAAAAGAGCCGGCGTACATCTCGCTGCACTGCTTCTTCTCGCAGCCATGGGCACCTCGCAGAAAAGGAGTACGCATTATCATGTCATCAGCAACGAATCCACAAGATACATGGAAACAGTTAGCAGGCGCGGCCGCCGCCGAGCTGGTTGAAGAAGGTATGGTTGTAGGACTGGGAACCGGATCAACCGCCAGCCATTTTGTGCAGGCCCTGGCGCAACGCATACAGCAAGGCTTACATATTACCGGAGCCGTCGCCAGCTCTCAAGCGACCTATACCCTGGCCGCTGATCTGGGCATCCCCCTCACTGATCTGGATACCCATCCTGAACTGGATATTTATATTGACGGCGCCGATGAGATTGATCCACAACTATGCCTGATTAAGGGGGCCGGTGGCGCCCTGCTACGCGAAAAGATTCTGGCTTCGTCCGCCCGCCGCTTTGTCGTTGTGGCGGATCCCACCAAGCGCGTCGAGCAACTGGGACATCACTATCCCTTGCCAGTAGAGGTCATCCCCCTGGCCCTCACGCCTATTAGCCGCAAAATCGCCAACCTGGGAGCTCAGGTAAAACTGCGCCATGCGGGTGCGGCTCCTTTTATCACTGACAACCATAATTTTATCCTCGATTGCACCTTCCCCCAGGGTATTAGCGATCCAGGAGCATTAAATGCACGCCTGCACGCAATTGTTGGTCTGGTTGAGACCGGACTCTTCATCGATATGGCTCAGCAGGTCATCGTGGGTGGTCCCGACGGTGTGCAAGTTTTCCAGCAATAATCAATTTCAAGTAAAGAGGAGTTCTGCAACTATGCGCATAGTCCGCACCGTTCAGGCAATGAGGCATGAACATCAGCAGTGGACGGGTAGCGTTGGCCTGGTACCAACCATGGGATATTTACATGAGGGTCACCTCTCGCTGGTCCGCAAAGCACGCAGCGAGAACGAACATGTGGTCGTCAGTATCTTTGTTAATCCAACCCAATTCGGACCGCAAGAGGATCTTGCGACCTATCCAAGTAATATTGAGCACGATCTGGCATTACTCAGGGAGCTCGATGTAGAGAGCGTCTTTCTTCCCAGCGCTGCAGAGATGTATCCCACAGGATTCTCTACCTTTGTACATCCCGAGGGTCCACTGGCGGAACAAGGGGAAGGAGCCATTCGTCCGGGCCATTTCCGGGGCGTTGCGACTGTCGTACAAAAATTGTTGCATGTTGTGCAACCCACGCATGTGTACTTTGGTCAGAAAGATGCCCAGCAGGTCGCGGTCGTCAATCGCATGATCCTGGATCTGGATATTCCTGTCACCCTGCATGTGCTCCCTACCGTTCGAGAGCCAGATGGACTGGCCATGAGTAGTCGCAATAGCTATTTAAGTACGGCGGACCGTGCCCGCGCAAACGTGGTCTACCGGGCGCTACAAGCCGCCAGGAATGCCTTTGAACAGCAAGGTGAGGCAGATATCACTCCCCTGACCAGAGCCACGATAACGGTGTTACAGCAAGAACAGGCGGTCCAGCTAGAATATTTTGAGCTGCGAGACGCCAATACGTTCCAGCCACTTGAGACTCTCCACAAGCCGGCACTCTTACTCCTGGCTGTCCGCCTGGGAAATATTCGTTTAATTGATAATTTTGTCCTGCACGCGGATGGAACATGGGATACCGGCACAATCCTACACCAGCCATCCACGGCGAAATAACCTGGAAGAGAGAAAGAATACACAATGCGTGATAAAGTAACGGTTCCTGCCATCAAAGCCCGGAAACACCAGAGCAAAATTACGATGGTTACCGCGTATGATGCCCCCATGGCCCGGATTGTTGATCAGGCCGGGATCGATATGATTCTGGTTGGTGATTCCCTGGCCACCACCGTCCTGGGACATGCCAATACCCTGGCGGCAACGGTAGAGACAATGATCTACCATAGCGCCGCCGTAGCCCAGGCACAGCCGAGCGCGCTTATCGTAACCGATATGCCCTGGCTCAGCTATCATATTTCGACCGAAGAGACTATCCGCAATGCCGGCCGCCTGATACGTGAGGGCAAGGCTGAGGCCGTCAAACTGGAAGGCGGGCGCAAGCGTATCCCGATGATTGAAGCATTACTGGCAGCGGAGATTCCTGTTGTGGGCCACCTTGGTCTCACCCCACAATCTGTCCATGCCATGGGAGGCTATAAGGTACAGGGCAAAGAGCTTGAGGCCGCACATGAGCTATTAGCGGATGCCCGTGCGCTGGCACAGGCAGGCGTCTTTGCCCTGGTACTCGAAGGGATTCCAGATATTCTGGCCAAAAGGATCAGTGAAGAGATTGCGATTCCAACTATCGGTATCGGAGCTGGCCCATACTGCGATGGACAGGTGCTGGTCTTTCATGATGTCCTTGGGCTTAGCAGCGGTCACCTGCCCAAATTTGTGCGCCAGTATGCCCAACTGGCAGAGATAGCCACACAGGCACTACAACAATACAAGACCGATGTTCAAGGCGGAACATTTCCGTCCGACCAAGAAACATATCACACACACGCCGACGTGGCACGGGTATTACAAGAGGAACAGCCTCAGGGGCTGGATAAGCCCGAGTCTGAGCAGCATTAGATCACTATGTGCCAATCTTCAAACACGAGAAACGAAGGATAAACACATCCATGGCAACCCTTTTATATGACGCAGACGCGAATATTGAGCTCATACAACAGAAACGTATCGCCATCATCGGCTATGGTAGTCAGGGCCATGCCCATGCTCTTAACTTACGTGATAGCGGCTGCACGGTCCTGATCGGCCTCCCTGAGATCAGCCGCAGCCGCGCCCGGGCCGAAAAGGATGGCTTCTCACCGCTACTTCCCCACGAAGCGGCGGCCCAGGCAGATTGTATTATGCTACTCGTCCCCGATCAATATCAAGGCCAGGTCTATAGCGAGAGCATCAAAGAGACATTAGCGCCGGGTAAGTTGCTCCTGGTCGCCCATGGCTTCGGCCTGCATTATGGACAGATCGTGCCCCCTGACAATATAGATGTGGCTATGGTGGCCCCTAATGGTCCAGGTGTACAGCTACGACAGATGTATGTTGCGAGCTCAGGCATTCCAGCACTCTGGACCATATATCAGGATGTCAGCGGCCACGCCAGAGAATTGACGATCTCCTATGCACGTGCCCTTGGCTGCACTCGAGCAGGTATTATCCAGACTACACTGGCCGAGGAGACCGAGACAGACCTTTTTGCGGAACAGGTCGTCCTCTGCGGTGGTCTCACCTCGCTGATTCGTAACGCCTTTGAAACACTGGTCGAGGCTGGCTACCAACCAGAAGTGGCTTATACCTGCTGCTTACAGGAAGTCAAATTGATCGCCGATCTCCTCTATAAAGGTGGCATCCACTTCATGCATAACTCGATCAGCGATACCGCCGAGTTTGGCGACTATCTGACCGGGCCGCGCATCATTGGCCAGCAGAGCCGGGAACAGATGCGCAACGTTCTCCATGAGATTCAAGATGGCACCTTTGCCCGTAACTGGATCCTGGAGAATCAGGCTGGTCGCCCCACTTTGCAGGCGCTGCGCCGAAAAGATGCAGCTCATCAGATTGAAGCGGTAGGAAAGCACATGCGTCAAATGCTACCGTAGCATTTGTAGGCATAATCTGTTATCCTATATCAAGCATTCACAGCACTAGCGTTTCTTGAAAAGTGCAACCTCAACATAGATAGCGAAAAGAGCAGGAAGATTTCATCATCGGTTTATAGTATTTCTTCTGCTCTTTTGCTCTTCTCTTACACAAAAGAGAAAAACGACCTATAAATTTTTGAAGTGCAACAAAAGGCCAGCATAAAACGTCTAATGTACTGATAGTACTCAAAATCCGACACCGACATATCTGGAAAAACTGGTGAACAACACACTCTATATCAGTAGAACAGTATGTTTTAATTGAGCAAAACACATTTCTAAGGACCTGATTGATGTAATCATACATTTACTAGAGAGGCTCAGAGATATGCTCATGTTACAGATACAGCCTCGGCGCGTGTTACGGCCGGCAACGCTTCTTATGGCTAGTATCATCATTTTTGTCATTGCACTACTCCTCGCCCCCACGGCTTCTGCCCACTCACTACAACCAATGGCAGGCGGTCCCACCATTGATAAGGTCAGTATTGGCTTTGATGGTATGTATCAAGATGGCAACTGGACACCGATTCAGATCGATCTAAGCAACACGGGTAACGATTTTACCGGAAAAGTCTCGATCAATGTACCATCATCATCACCTTCGGGTCAGAATGGGATGCAGACCGCCAATATGTATCAAGAAGCCATTAATCTGCCGCCAGGCGCAAAAAAGCACATTACAATATCTGCCCCGATCAATTTAAAGATTCAGGGCTTCAATGCCCACATCACCATGGATCTCCTTGATGGTACAGGACACAGTATCACCCATCGCATTATCGACACCAATACTAACACCTATAACCAGACCCTGGTCGGGGTCCTGACCGATACCCCCAATAACTTTGGACAATTGAATTTAGCCCTCTCAAACTTGTTTAGCCCAGCGGGACAGGTAAAGAACCTGAGCGCGGCAACACTACCAAAGCAAGCACAGGTCCTGAAGAATTTTAATGCCATCGTCATCGATGATTTCACCAGTAGCAATCTCTCTCAAGAACAAACCAATGCCCTACAGAGTTGGGTTAATCAAGGAGGAAACCTGATACTGGCGGGTGGCCCCGAATGGAAACGCACCTTAAATACGTTACCTGCCAGTCTGATGCCAGCCACAATCAAAGGCACTGGCACACTGGCCGCGGGCAAACAGCTTCTTCCTGTAAGGACCCTGACCAAAGGCGATCAATCTACCGCCGACACAGTCAAATCTACTATCCCCATCAGCACGGCGCAAGCAGCGCCCAATAGCACCACCATTCTAGCTGATGGAAAGACACCGCTGATTGTCCAGCAGGTCCAGGGACAGGGTACCGTCTATTATCTAGCCTATGATCCAACGATTGAGCCACTGGCTAGCTGGCAACAGACCAATCAATTATGGTCAACGCTCCTCTTGCGCTCACTGGGTGATCAGGCACTGATGAGTACAAGCAGAAACAATAACGCCAATATGTCCATGCAAGGCAACAATGACTATTTCGGTACGATGATCCAGGTACTCCAAACACTTTTTCCTAATGCATTTCCTTCCATCTGGCTTATTCTCGCACTCCTGCTCAGCTATGTCGCCATTCTGGGTCCACTGCGACTGCTGCTGGTGCGTATCCTGAAGCGTCGTACCTGGAGTTGGCGCATCGTCCTATCAACCATCGTGGTCTTCACATTTCTCAGTTATGGTCTGGCCCTCCAGCAAAAAGGGTCGGCGATTATCAATAGTAGCATCACCTTGCTACAGCTTAACGCCCCGGACCAAACGGGTACCAGTGGTCACGCCACCACCTTTTTAGGGGTATTTGTACCCAGTCAAGGCGATTTCCAGGTGCATGTTCCCGGCGCAAGTCTGGTGCAGCCGATTGATCAGAATAATATGCCCTATTCCTCCTATAATGGTAGCCCTTCTGCCAGTACCCAACGTGCAATTTTCACGACGGGCACCAACAGCACTGATATTAACTTACAAGGTGTCGATATCTGGACCACCAGGACCTTAATGACCCAAAGCGATACCCATACCACTGGCGGGCTTAAGGGTCAGTTGCAAATCCAGCAGGATAAGGTGAGCGGGACCGTCACCAACACGCTACCATATGCGCTCAGCGATGCATTTGTGCTGGTTGGGGATAGTTATGTAGCGATCGGCGAACTGCCATCTAATAGCAGCAAGCAGATCACGCTTGATCTCAAAAGTAGGGATCCCACTGCCACAAATAGCCTGACCATCGCAGATCAGATCGCCAACAGTCGTGGCCTGCAGAGCAATCCAAACGGTAACGTTTACACATCCGGTGCTATCCAATCCAGTGATGTCCTGCAACACCATGTCATGGTGCTTGAGGCTCTCGGTGGGGGGTACTGCGATAGCAACAATTGCTATCATCAAAACGTGCAGAGTATCAATAATAACGGAAACATTACCAAAACTTTTATCCAGAACAATGGAAATGGTACCAGCAATCGAGATCCACTGCTCCTTTCAGGGGCAGGCGCGACGCTTATCGGTTGGGCAAAAGATTTAACCAATAATAATGGAGCTATCACTGTCAATGGGCAAACCACCAATGGCTCACAAGAGACAGTAGTACAGGCGCCACTAGATGTGAATTTTTCGGGACCGATCACATTCCCTGCAAGTTTTATTAACAGTCAGGTAGTAAGTGTGCAACAGAACGCCCCCGGCAATGTACAAGAACCGGCCCCAGGAACCTATATGATCACCACAGGGAGTATGACCCTGGAATATACCTTGCCAGTCAGCGGAACACTAAAAGATAGTGCGATAAACCTGACCTCATCGGCAGTTGCCAATAGGAACACAATTATAAACATTGGTCCAAGCATAGATATTAATCATATCCAGTCGTATCTCTATAACTGGCAAAAACAATCCTGGGACGCGATTACGTTCAGCCAGTTCTCGTGTTCAGTGAACAACGCCCAGGCCTACATTGGCCCCAATGGCCGCATCTTGCTCCATTTGAGCAACCATGATACCAATGTTGTTTTTGATAAACCTGCCTTAGTGGTACAAGGAACGATCACACAGTAGAGAGGGACAGCTATGCAACCAATGGTTCTACCATCTCCGGCCACGGTAACCACAGAGCCGTTGATAAAAATACAGCATGTCTCGAAGCGCTATCGCAATACCAATGCGTTACGAGATATCAGCCTTGAGATTCCGCGCGGCACCATCTTTGGCCTGATTGGCCCTAATGGCGCCGGCAAAACCACACTCCTCAGAATTCTGGCGGCCCTCCTCACTCCTAGCGATGGTCAGGTCTGGTTTGAGCAACAAGAGGTGACACGCGCACCAGCGATCATTCAGCGGAAAGTCGGGTATATGCCAGACTTCTTTGGGGTCTATCCCGATCTGACTTCAGCTGAATATCTGGAGTTCTATGCCGGTATCCATGGCATCCCACGTCAGAAACGCGCCGGCATTGTCAACGACCTCTTAGAACTGGTCGAACTCTCATCCAAACGGGATGCGATGGTTGAGACCCTTTCGCGTGGTATGAAACAGCGCCTCTGCCTGGCTCGCGCGCTGGTCCATGATCCAGAGATTCTTATCCTGGATGAACCAGCTTCAGGACTGGATCCACGCGCCCGTGTGGAGCTACGTGAACTGGTAAGAACGTTACAGGGAATGGGAAAAACCGTCTTAATCAGCTCACACATCCTGCTTGAACTGGCTGAAATGTGCACAGATATTGCGATTCTACAAAATGGCGAACTGATCATCGCAGGTGATGTCGAAAAGGTCATCCGCCAGTTAGGGGGCGGTCGACAAATAGAGATCCGTCTGCTGGACAACGCTCGGGTGGAAGACGCCGTTCAGCATTTGAAGAACGTTACTGATATTCAGAATCTCACAACGCCTGAAGACAGGCTGATTCAAGCGGACTTTAGCGGCGATGATCAGGCACTCCATCATATTCTGGCTGCCCTGATCAACGCTGGTCTGCCGATTGTCTCCTTTGCACCACGTTCTGGTGGCGGTCGATTGGAAGAAGTCTTCTTAAATATTACGGAAAGGAACAGTCAGTCATGACCTTTATCTCACTTCTGATCAAAGAGATGCGCCTGCGCATGCGCCGTGAACGCACCATCTGGCTGATTGTTATCTACATTTTGCTGTTGGGGTTATTGGGCTGGCTGGACATTAGTGTAAATAGTAGTAATGCCAATAATAGTAACAGTTGGGGCAATATTGGAATTAGCTTATATATCCTGCTTATGATTGTGCAGCTCTTTCTGATCCTGTTTATCACACCAGCCTTTACCTCGACCGCGATCAATGGTGAGAAGGAACGTCAGACCTTTGATCTGCTCCTCTGCTCAAACCTCTCGGCCGCATCCCTGGTTATAGGAAAACTCCTGGCAGGACTGATCAACGCCCTGCTCCTGATTGCGGCCTCAATCCCCATCTTCAGTCTGGTCTTTTTCTTTGGAGGAGTTTCTCCTCTTCAAGCACTTCAGGCGTTGTTCATTTTTGTCATTACAGCGATCCTGGCGGCTAGTCTGGGCATCTTTTGCTCAACGCTGATCGCGCGTCCTGCGATTTCCACGGCCCTCTCTTACGTCATGATCCTTCTCTGGCTGGGACTGCCACTTTTGTTGCTCGTATTAATGCCGCTCAGACCAACCACTAGTCCAACAGGAGTCACAACTCAACCCGCGATACCCGCTTATCTAACCTGGCATCCGGTGCTGGCTTTGTTGAGTACTATTAACGCCCTCGGATCTTTGAATGGCGGCATCAATATCCCGGGTCTGTTTCAACTGGCTCTCTGGCAAAGTTATTGTATCTTTAGTGTCATTGCAACACTCATTTTTATCGCGTTAAGTGTATGGTTAGTAAAACCACATGCCTGGGATAGATTGAAAGAACGTACACAGAAAAAGCACACATTGCCCAAAAAACAAGAAACAAAGGCAACAGCTACAGCGTAATTCAAAGAAGACGGTGGAAATGAATAAGGACATCAATCCAGCAGATAATACGAGAGAAAGGGTGTAGCATGACAACCTTCATACCGTCGTCACATACACCGACAACGACCACGGGGGAACCGCGTACGTCGAGCACATTACAAAGCGTACTCGTTCCCTGGCGTAGACGCATCTGGACCCAGAAGGTTTTTTTCTGGGGCATCACAGGCCTGATTGTAGGACTGGGCCTGGCGTGCCTTGTGCTGGTTGTGGCACGGCTTATTCCCTGGGCGCAGGCTCCCTACTGGGCATTGGGACTGGGAATCGCCTTTCCGCTCATTGGGATCGCGTTAGCGCTCTGGCTGCGGCCAACGTTAACTGCCACAGCACAACGCATCGATCAGCGCCTTGAGTTACATGATCGTATTGGGACTGCCTGGGAATTACGCGACAAGACATCGGTACTGGCCGGATTACAACGACGAGATGCGCTCAAGAAGTTGCAGGCTCATACGCCGGCCAGGAGCATCTCTCTACGCCTGCAGCGTGCAACCACCATTACGCTCGTCGTATTACTGTTACTGCTCATTCCACTCATCTTCGCGCCCAATCCCATGACAGCCATACTCAAGCAACAGGCAGCCCTACAAACACAGCTCGCCAAACAAGTTACTAATATTGAGAAGCTCAAACAGGTTATTGCGAAAGAACCATCTATCTCCCAGGATCAAAAGCAAAAGATTGATCAGGTATTACATAACCTGCAAGCCAAACTACAGCAGGCGAAGAATCCTACCGAAGCGCAGCAGGCGCTCTCAGAAGCCCAGGCCAAACTGGACCAGTTGCGCAATCCGCAGGCGGCCAATAGAAATCAAGCCCGCTCTTCAGCTGGAGATGCCCTCAAAAGCAGTTCAAACGCAAATGCCAAAGCCACGGGCGATGCCTTAAAAAATAACGATAGTAAAAGCCTGCAGAAAGCCTTACAGGATCTGGCCAAACAGGCGAATACACTCACACCGGATCAACGCAAGCAACTTGCGCAAGATATGGAGAAAGCCGCCAATCAAGCCAGTAAAGATCCTGAGCTCAGTTCATCACTACACCAGCTTGCTAAATCACTGGCCGATGGCAGTAGCGGTGAAATCTCTGATGCCACCAAAGCAGTTGAAGCCGCGAACAGTAAAGCGGCAGCCGATCAGGCCGGCGAGAACGCCATCAATCAAGCTAACCAGGGCTTACAAAACTCAGCCACTGATCTGGCTTCCTCTACAGATAATACACCTACCCAAGCACAACAGGGTCAGGGCCAGCAGGGTCAAGGTCAACAAGGCCAGGGTCAGCAAGGTCAGGGTCAACAGGGCCAGGGTCAACAAGATCAAAGCCAACAGGGTCAAGGCCAACAAGGCCAGGGTCAGCAAGGTCAGGGTCAAGGCCAACAACAGGGTCAGGGCCAGGGAAACGGTGGCTCTAGCGGTACTGGTGGTACTGGTGGCGCTGGTGGTACGAATAGCACAGGCAACCACAAGAATGAACGCGTTTATGTGCAGGGACAAAATGGGCAGGGCTCAAGCACTCAATCCAACGATAACAATACAGGAGTCGTACAACCAGGATCCGATGTGCCTTATTCACAGGTTATCGAACAATATAATCAGAAAGCGCACGACGCCATCGATAACAGCAATGTTTCTCCCAATCAAAAGGATCTGGTTCACGATTACTTTAATACATTAGAAGGGCAACAGTAAACCATGCCAAATGTAGATGCTAATTTTAACCCATATGATGACACGCCTGTTCAGCGCTTGTCTCAACCAGCACACTCTGAGGTAGCCACCAAAACACCAGCCACGTCAACCGAGGAGCCTGATGAAGAAGATATTGCCCAGTTCATCGAAGTAACCCGGAAGTTGGAGGAGGAATTGTGTCGCATCGTGGTTGGTCAGGACCGTGTGATTCGTGAACTACTACTGGCAATGCTGGCAGGTGGCCATGTCCTGCTCGAAGGCGTGCCAGGACTGGGCAAAACCTTGCTGGTCCGTACCCTCTCGGATGCGCTCGAGCTGAAATTTGCGCGTATCCAGTTTACGCCTGATCTGATGCCAGCCGATATTGTGGGTACCAATATTGTCTCTGAACAAAGCGAGGGCACAACCGGTGGCAAACGCGCATTTAGTTTCCAACCAGGTCCGATCTTCGCCAATATCGTACTGGCCGATGAGATCAACCGCGCCACACCCAAAACCCAATCTGCCTTGCTTGAAGGCATGCAAGAGCGTACAGTCAGCGTTGGCGACCGGACACGCCCACTCCCCCAACCTTTCTTTGTACTGGCAACCCAAAATCCATTGGAGATGGAAGGCACCTATACCTTGCCAGAGGCACAGTTGGATCGCTTTATGTTGAAGATCATCGTCAACTTCCCTAAAGCGGCTGACTTGATGCGTATCATTGATACAACCGTGGGAACCGAGAACCTGCGCGCAAAGACCGTGACGACAGGCGAACATCTGGCCCATATGATTAACGTGGCACGGGCAGTACCGATTGCTACCCACGTCAAAGAATATGCGGTACGTCTGTTGCTGGCAACCCATCCCGATCAGGAGGATTCGCCAGAGAAGATCCGCCAGTATGTGCGCTATGGTGGTAGTCCACGTGGGCTACAGGCCTTGATCATGACAGCCAAAGTACGTGCACTTCTTGAGGGCCGCTATAATGTGTCGCTTGAAGATATCAAAGCCGTCGCCTTTCCTGCCTTACGCCATCGCCTGGTCTTAAACTTTGATGGGCTGGCCGATAACATTACTACTGAGCAATTAATCGAGGTCATTATCGCAGAGATAGATGCTGCCTAAACATAGAAAGAAAGCTCATGCCTGATTCCGACAAAGCGCGTTTTCCATTGGATGCCAGCGTTCTGCAGCGCCTGGACAATATCGCTCTGTTGACACGCCATCCGATGGCGACAGGACGACCAGGCCGGAGAAGGTCACCTCTGGCTGGCTCTTCCATGGAGTTCGCGGATTATCGACGCTATTCTCCAGGCGATGATTTCCGGCGCATTGACTGGCGGGCATTCGCACGCCTGGAACGGCTTTTCCTACGCGTGTTTGAGGCTGAGGAAAACATTGCCGTCACCATTTTAATAGATTGCTCGGATTCGATGTACCACGGAACACCTCAAAAGAACGAACTGGCGGTCGCGGTGGCTGCAGCCATGGCTTATATCGCCCTCAAAAATGAAGATAGCGTGATCCTGGGTGCGCTGACGGATCGGCTGGTCTCGTATCGGCGCATCACTGGCGGAAAACATGCCATCTGGAGCGTGGGTGAGTTCCTGCATCAACTGCCGCGCGCGGGTACGACAGATCTTAATCGAGCATTATATGATATCGGGCGCGTCGTTACGGCACCGGGACTTACCGTGGTGATCTCGGATTTTCTAGCGCCCCAGGGTTACCAGACCGGTGTACGCGCGGTACGCCAGCTACGACAAGAAGTGGCACTCCTACAGATATTGTCACCGGACGAACTGGATCCACAGATTCAGGGCGACTGGCAGTTGCGCGATAGTGAGAGTAGTCAGAGTGTCGAGGTGAGTGCCTCTTCCAACATTCTACATGCCTATCGGGAACGCCTGTCACGCTTCACCGAGGAGTTGGCCGCCTTCGCCCATAATCATATGGGCACCTATACCCTGATTGCCAGTGATACCGATATTGTAGACGTCGTTCAACGCCTGTTACGACAAGTAGAACTGGTTCGCTAGCGCTAGAAGGATACAGCTTATGAGTATACTTGTCCCGGCAGCCCTCGCGTTTAGTGTGATTATTCCTATTATCCTTCTGCTCTATTTTATGCGCCCCAAACGTCAGGAACGTGTGGTTGGAAGCACGCTGCTCTGGCAACAGGCCATGCAGGATCTTCAGGCCAGCCGACCATGGCAGCGCTTGCGTATTACGCCACTACTCCTCTTACAATTGCTGGCCGCTATCGTAATCATCATCGTCTTAATCCGTCCCGCTATCTTTCTGAATAGCCCTATCAGCGGGAATACCATCATCATTTTGCAATCATCCGCCAGCATGCAAGCAACTGACGTTGCCCCTACGCGCTTCGACAAAGCCAAAGATACCATTAATGACTTTATCAGTGCCCTTGGACCTGACGACCATCTCTCTCTGATAACCATGGCACGTACCCCACAGGTCCTGATCGCGAATTCACAGAATAAAGGACAACTCACGAACGCCTTACAGCATACGCACGTCACAAATCAGGATGCTGATCTGGAGCAGGCGATCTCACTGGCAGGCTCTCTGGCGGCAGGACAAAGCAACGCACGGGTCCTGGTACTTGGAGATGGGCATACACTAAATAGCAATCAGACTCTGGATGCCCCTTTTCCAGTGCAGTATATGCCGATTGGCACCGATGCACCCAATGTCGCATTAATGGCGCTGTCGGCCCGCTCTATCCAGGGCAAACTGATTGGATTTGCGCAGGTCAGCAACTACAGCCATGAAAAGCGTTCGATACCGGTAGAACTCTACACAGATGGGAAACTGTTTGGCGTGAAAACGGTGACGCTCAATCCGGGTAGTAGCGGAGCAATCGAGTGGGGACCACTGGCTGCCAAGACCAGCATGCTGCATGCCCGTCTGGTATCCCAGGATGCGATGACCAGTGATCATGAGGCCTGGTCTCTGGTTGGAAGCTCCATTCGCGGACGCGTCCTGCTGGTCAGTAAAGGCAATATGTATCTGGAGACCGCCCTGCGCTTGCAATCCAATGTCATCCTCTACACGATCGATCCGGATAAATACACACGCACCACGGGTAACTATGATCTGACGATTTTCGATGGCTATCTGCCAGCCAGAGAGCCAGCGGGAAATATACTTTATGTGGATCCACCAGACCACAATTATTCCTTTGGCACCTCTGGTCCATTGACGGCGGTCACACATATCAGTACTGGTAATGATCCACAGAAGTTACTGAGCAGCGTTGACTTGAGCAGCATTCATACCATGCATGCCAGCCATCAATTAAAACCAGCCATCTGGGCCCAGACAATCATCAATACACCCGAGACACCGCTGATACTGGCTGGGGAAAGCAATAATCGACGGATCGCGGTTTTTGGCTTTGATCTGCACGAAACCGACCTGCCACTTCAACCATCCTTTCCCATCCTGATATTCAATCTGGTCAACTGGTTTCTGCCATCACCCGTAAGTGGCAATGGACAGGTGGCACCCGGGGTACCAGTGTCTATCCAAACCTGGCCGGGTGCCGAACAGGTAACGGTCACAGGACCCGATCAGCAGGCGGTCAATGTCGGACCACCATTTCCCGTAACCCCCTATGCACGCACCAATCCTGTAGGCATCTATCAAGTCAACCAGAAGGTACACGGTCAGACCCTGAATGGATTATTTACTGTCAATATGTTTGATCCGATACAATCAAATCTGGCACCAGCCAAAACCATTCCCGTGGCCCACAGTACCAATGTCGCTGGCGATAAAAATACCATCTCACGTCAGTTACGCGAGATCTGGCCATGGATCGCCGCGATCCTCTTATTAATTCTGTGTGCCGAATGGTGGCTTTTCAGTCGCAACTATCAGGCGCCAGCGGGTGGACAAACAGGTACGATCAACGCCCGTACCAGCACACAGCGTGGAAAATCAAGATCACGCCTGACCAGATATCCACCACTGGCAAACTTACAGCAGCAGGTCCAGAAAAGTTGGGGGCGGGCCCAAAAGCACAGTAAAAAAATCAAGAAACGTCTGAATATACAAGCCAAAAAACAAGCGAAAGGGGAGCGCCGTGTTAACATTTGAGCAGCCACTGCTACTCTTGCTCCTGATTCCTATCGGCATCCTGGTCTATTTGACCTGGAAACGCATGTCGCTACCCTACCCTAACAAACAGCGCTGGCTGATCTTGGGATGTCGCTTACTACTATTTATCTGCGTTATTCTTGCCCTGGCTGGTACGGCCTGGGCAATGCCGGTCTCGCGACAGGCCACTATCTTTGTAGGAGACATTTCAGCCAGTACAGGACCACAACGTACCTTTATTGAGCAATGGATCGGTTCAGCGATCAAGCACAAGCGTGCGGATGACCAGATTGGCATTGTGGCGGTTGGGCGTAACGCACTCGTCGAGCAATCAATCCAGTCCTCCGTGATAGACTTTTCACGCTTCGAGTCTACGCCAGATACCAACTATACCGATCTGGCCGCTGGACTACGACTGGCATCAGCGATATTGCCCTCCGATAGTCAGCGCCATATCGTGCTACTCACCGATGGTCAACAAAATATGGAGGATGCGCTCCAGGAAGCTCAACTTCTCCAACAACAAGGGATTCGGCTGGACATCGTGCCTTTGCCATCGGCCAATAGCGAAGATGTACGCGTCGATAGTTTTGATGCGCCCAATAACCTGCATACGAATGAGCGCTTTAGCCTGCGCGCCAGAATCTCTAGTAGTGTCGCCCAGGAAGCCACGGTACGTATCTATCTAGATTCAACGGTGATCACACAACAAAAATTGAACCTGGTTAGAGGTGATCAAGATCTTAGCTTTACAATGCAGGCGCCCGCGGTTGGCTTCCACACATTCCGCATTACTCTGGAGGCACCCAGAGATGCCATTGTCCAGAATGATGAGGCCGCAGCCTTTGTGAATGTTCAGGGGCCGCCTAAGATTCTCGTGATTGAGGGTCAACCTGGCAATGGCCGCAATATTGTGAACGCGCTCCAGGCCTCCCATATCAATGTCACGGTAGGCACACCAGGAGATGTACCAGGCACACTGGATGGACTGGTGCCTTATAGCAGCGTGATCCTGGCGGATGTGCCTGCCATTGCTCTTGGCAATACACGCATGCAGATCCTCCAATCGTTTGTGCGTGACCTGGGCCATGGTCTGGTGGTCAGCGGCGGTCAGAACAGCTATGGGGTCGGTGGCTATACTGATACGCCCCTGGAACAGACGCTGCCGGTCCGTATGGACATTCCACAGCACAAAGAGACTCCTTCAATCGCGGTTGTCTTGATCGTGGAAAATCTGGAGTCCCAGGTACAGATTAATATCTCCAAAGAGGCCGCAAAAGGCGTCATCGGACTCCTCACACCACGCGATCAGGTCGGTATCTCGGGTGGCTATGGGACACTCAGTATCAAGATGCAACATGTCACGAACAAGCAAGCCATCACCAAAGCCATCGACAATCTCAATCCGGTCGATCCTCCCAGCTATAATCCAGATTTCGCCAATGCCGAGCAGGAACTATTGCATACCGATGCCAAGATCAAGCATATTATTCTCCTGGGTGATGGGGACGCCTATGATAACTATGCCCCACAGGTGACGAAGCTGGCGAATGAAAACATTACGGTTTCAACGGTCGAGACCAATGCCTCAAGTGCCGAAGATCTAGCCACCATGCAAAATATTGCCCAATGGGGTAAGGGACGCTTTTACCGCGCCGATGATGCCAGTGTCATTCCACAAATACTGCTCAAAGAGACGCAAAGAGCCTCCAAGCGCTCATTGATCAATGAAAACTTTAATCCGGCTGTGGTTGGCGCTCATCCAATCTTGAGTGGCATCAATGGTTTACCCTCGCTAAGTGGCTATGTCGCAACCACCCCCAAGCCGTCCGCGCAGATGGTGCTGGTCAGTCATCTGGATGATCCGGTACTGGCGGTCTGGCAATATGGCCTGGGCCGTGTAGTAGCCTGGACCAGTGACGACCTGGGACTCTGGACAAAGAACTGGGTGGCATGGGATAATGCGCCCAAATGGTGGGCTAATCTGGTGACATGGACCCTACCGGCTGCCAATGATGGAGGCATGAATATTAATGGCAAGGTCACCAATGGGACAGGACAACTGACGGTGGATCTTCCACCCGGTACGACGGCGGGCGGTGGTCAGCAGCAAGTTCAGGTGCATATTATTGGACCTGATCTCTCACAACAGAATGTCAATTTGCAGCCAACGGCCCCTGAACGCTGGGAGGGGAGTTTTCCGGCTGAACAAGTTGGTGGCTATCTGCTTCAGGTTACCTGGCAGGGGGCCAACAAAAACGAGAGCCGGTTAACCTCAACGACAGGTATGGTCGTCCCGTACTCACCTGAGTATCATCAGCAAGGGACAGACCTGCGCTTCTTGCGCCTGCTCGCCCAGACTGGGGGTGGAACTCTGCTCAATGCCAACGATGTGGAATCAGCCTTCAATCAAAACCTGCTTCCAACCAACGCATCGATCCCATTGGCATTCTGGCTCTTGATGCTGGCAGCCCTGTTGCTTCCAATCGATATTGCCGCCCGCCGTCTGTCCAATCTGGACTTCCTGGCGGAGGGATATAAGTGGTTACTGGCACTGTTTGGAAAAGGCAAAGCGCCACAACTGGCTACCGCTCAGGGTGACAGCACAAACACAAGTCCAAGCGTGGCCTCTCTGAGCAATATGCGCGCACAGCGTGCCAGGCAACGCTCACAGCAGGCTCCACCGGTCAAACAAAATAAGACACGCGTAACAGCAGCAGGACAGGACAGGAAGGTTGAGCCACAGCAGGCAACGGTCAGACCAGCAGAGGCACCAGCCACGCCACCAAAGCCAACCCAACCGGTACCGGCGGCCACCAACCCACCTGCCCCGGCGGGTCCTTCAACCACGTCACGCCTGGTGGAAGCCAAACGTCGGCGCACACAAACCAATAAAGATTAGCTTCGAGCAAAACTGAAGCATAATAACAATATGAAAACATGGAGTGTTTACCTATGTTGTTAGCAGACTTACGAGCCGATGTCGCCCACTATGCGCGAAAGATGTATGAAAGCCAGCTGGTACGCGCCACTCAGGGTAACCTGAGTGCCCGCGATCCCGAAACTCGCTTGATCTGTATTACACCCAGCGGAGCAGATTATCAACGCCTGAGCGCTGAGGACATCATTGTGCTGGATGAGCAAGGGACCATCGTAGAGGGTAAGTGGAAGCCATCGGTAGAGACGCCACTACACACCTATATCCTCAAGCAGCGCCAGAATATCAATTGTGTTATGCACACCCACCCACTCTACACCTCAGCCTTCGGGGTGGCCTATCAACCATTACCCATGATCTTGCAGGAATCCGCCGCCTGCCTGGGTGGAGATGTACCAATTGTGCCATATCAGGAATCTGGAACACAGGCATTCGCCGAACTGGTCGCGCAGACCCTTGGTGATAGGTCGGCGGTAATCTGGGGCAACCATGGAGCGATGGTCGTAGGCATCAATCTGGCACTTACCTTCTCGATCGCCCACGCCCTCGAAGATACGGCCCGCATCTATACCATTGCCAGACAACTCGGTACCCCTGTTCCCATCCCACCCGAAGAGGTCGCGAAACTGCATGCCAGCTGGCGCGAAAGCTATGGTCAAACCGCCCTCGACACACCACGAACAACTGATTAAGCCGATCAATCTGGATGATATATGTTATTATAAACAGATTAATACAGTTCCAACGTCCAGAGAAAGAAAGGCTTCTATGCAAAAAGATCGGGTGAGATTTCAGAACGAAGTAGGTCTCCATGCACGGCCAGCCGCCCAGTTTGTTAAACTGGCCAGACAATTTACCAGCACGATTACGGTCACATTCAATACCAAAACCGCTGATGCTAAAAATCTTGTCCGGCTACTCACACTTGGAGCCGGTAAAGATGCTGAAATAGAGATTGCCGCTGAAGGCAGCGATGAAAAAGAAGCCATTAATGCTCTGGTTGGACTGATTCAAGGGAATTTCAAAAAATAGGTGTGCGTTAAGATAACAAAGCTTCGATGTCCGTGGCAGTCTCGGCTGCCAGCACACGTGTAACAAGATCCTGAGCCTGGGCTCCTGAAGTGCTGCGGATGGCCTGCTTAACCGCGTTCAGTGAACTGGCTTCCATACTCAACTCGTTGATACCCAGACCTAGCAGGAAAGCACTGGCACGTGGATCTCCCGCCATTTCACCACACATACCAACCCAGCACGCTAATTGCCGTGCCGTGCGGATAATATGGGCGATAGTACGCATTACAGCCGGATGGAAGGGGCGATGGAGTTCTGCCAGATTGGCGTTCAGACGATCACTGACCAGTATGTATTGAGCCAGATCATTGGTGCCGATGCTAAAAAAATCAGCTTCTTTAGCCAGCTGATCAAGCAACCAGACTGCGGCAGGCGTCTCAATCATAATCCCCTGTTGGATACGTGCCAGGACTGGTGCGGTGAGCTGACTATCCTGAAGTAACTGCTGTTCAGTCTCAGCCACAAACGCCTTAGCCTCCCGCAGTTCACGCACGTCACAGATCATCGGAAACATAAGCCAGAGCGTTGACGAGGAGTTCTCCTGGGCCGCTAAAAGCAAGGCCCGAACCTGGGTACGGAAGAGATGCTGATAGTGTGGAGCCAGGCACAAGCGAATACCACGCAGGCCCAGAAAAGGATTATCTTCTTTTGGGAGATCAAGATAGGGCACACTTTTATCTCCACCAATATCCAGGGTACGTACAATCACCGTCTTGCCTGTAAATGCTTGCAGGACAGTGCTATAGGCTGCAACTTGCTCCTCTTCCGTCGGGGCACTTGTACGCTCGAGAAAAAGGAACTCGGTCCGGAACAGACCAACACCAGTAGCCCCGGCCTCAACTGCGGGCCCGGCATCTGCCGATCGACCAATATTGGCAGCCACCTCAACACGTATCCCATCAGGAGTTATCGCCGGCTGATCTTTTAAAAGCGCTAGCTGCTGTTGTTGCTGCTGGTAAACGACCTGATCAGCTTGATACTGTTGCAGGGTAGCTGCATCAGGCGTTAAAAGCAGCTCACCTGTCCGTGCGTCCAACACCATTTTATGATCATCATGATGATGCAGGGCAGAGACATGTTCCAACAAGCCAGGGATAGCCACCACAGCGGGAATGCGTAGCTGTCGTGAGAGGATAGCGGTATGCGAGGTCGGCCCACCCTGTTCAGTAGCCAGCCCAAGTACCAGTTTTGGATCGAGTCCCGCCGTATCGGAAGGTAAAAGATCACGGGCAATCACGATCGTAGGCTCACGCAAATGGTCGAGCTGGGCAGTCGGGCGGCCCTGCAAATGATTGAGCAAGCGCAGACGAATATCCTGAATGTCCGCACCTCTAGCTCGCAGATACTCATCTTCGATTTCAGCAAACATCTGAGCGATCTCGTCAGTTGTTTCGGACAACGCCCATTCTGCATTCTTATGCTCTTGTTCGATACGCTGATAGGTTCCATCCAGCAACGTATCATCCTCGAACAGCAGTAAGTGCGCGTCAAAGATTTCCGCCTCTTCTTCCCCTAACTGGAGCTCGACCCGATCACGTAACTGCGTCACCTCAGCAATCGAAGCCTCGATTGCCTGCTGGAAACGCGCTTTCTCGCTCTCCACAGCCGTCCCTTCAATCCGCACCTTCGAGACGACCGGCGGTGTAGGATCATACACAAACCATGGGCCAAGCGCAATCCCACCCATAACCGCAATGCCTTTTAAGCTTGTAGACATAATCCTTCCCTCCCAATAGATCCTGGAAGATATAGCTGATCTTTCACGCCAAAAATAGTCTGACTAACTATGTACCATTATAACCTTTACAGCCCGATTATGTCGCAGAATCAGGGCATCCAGGGCGCTATCATATTCATCAATGGAGAAGCGATGGGATATCAGGCTTGTTAGTTGGAGAGAACCATTTTTTAATAACTGGAGGGTATAATCCCAGGCAGCCGCGTTGGCCCCAAAAATACCCTGAACGGTAATCTGATTTAAGACAAAGAGATTACTAGCAAAACCGAGGGGCGTAATGGACGCCTCCAGGCCGGTAAGAAGCACAGTACCACCACGCCGGATGTCGCTCAGAGCCTCTTCTACCGCCTGCACATGGCCGGTTCCTTCAAAGATCAGATCGACGCCACCTTCTCCAACGATCTCTTTCATTACCGCCTGTGAATCCTCGCGACTCATATTGATGGTATGCGTCGCTCCATACTGTTCGGCCAGTTGCAGGCGCTCGGCACGAAAACCCAGGACGATAATGATGGCCGGACTGTACAAGCGAGCAATCTGGACGGCCAGTAAGCTGGAGGGTCCGTCTCCAATAATGGCGACTACGCCACCTGGACGTAGCTGGGCACGCAAAAAAGCATGGGCCACAACCGCTACCGGTGCTAATAAGGCCGCCTCTTCAAAAGACACATGATCAGGCAACACATGTACCAGTCGGGCCGGGACTGCTACATATTCAGCTAAGCCACCAGGACTGGTAAAACCAAGCTCATCGTAACCACGCTCACACAGATTTGTAGCGCCCGCCCGGCAATTCCGACAGCTACTACAGAAACGCAAACTCTCTACCACCACCCTGGCTCCTGGCAGTATATCCGGCACCAGTTCACCAACTGCCACGACTTCTCCCGACCACTCATGGCCCGGGATGATAGGATAGCGAAAATAGCCATCAGCACGCTTGCCTTGATAAAGCTCTACATCGCTCTCGCACAATCCTACCACACGTGAACGAACCAGAACCTCGTCAGCACGGATCTCTGGCCGCTCCAATTCAGTAACATGAGCCTCACCCGGCTCGGTAATCATCATGGCTTTCATTACGGGACCTTTTAATCTCTTAACCGCACACATCATGGCTATGCATAACACTCAAATTGCCAAACCATTATACACCGCATTGTGCGCTGATAGGAAAATCAAGCCAGAGCGTAACATGTCTTTCTACTTTCCCTGCCATTTTCGCCATAAAACTGACAAAAACTTCATGCTAGGTATTTTATAAACTGCAAAATATAGATAATCAATGAATAATAGATAGTGAAATATCGCTTATGTGGATGGGGTGAGGTAAAGGGTGATGAAACTTGTACAGAAAAGCCGTCAGGCAGGGACGATACCAACCGCGAATTTATATTCAGAAGTCTATATTCCGCAAAAGATGCCACGGATTCTGAATAGCTGGGATATGACTACAACATTTGTGGTGTCCACATATCTGGCCTCGTGCGCCTCTACGATTGCGGCAGGTGGACCGGCGGCCATGACGTATCTGTTACTGGTAGGAGTAACTTTTTTTGTGCCCTGTTTAATTGCCACGGCTCAGCTCAGCCAGATGTATCCCCATGAAGGTGGACTCTATAATTGGGTGTATCATGCCATTGGTGGCTATTGGAGCTTCTTTGCGGGCTTTTGCGCCTGGTTTCCAGGCGTGTTGATCTCTGGCAGTCTGGCCAATCTATTTGTAGTGTATGCCACCCCGCTGATCAATCCAGCCTGGCTTGCACAACCCTGGCAACAAAGTATCGCCACCTGTCTTGTTCTGGCAGTGAGTGGCATGCTGACACTCTGTCATTTTCGTTGGCTACAAAACCTGATCAATCTCCTCGTCATCCTGATGTTCATGGGCACCCTGCTCATCGCGGTCGCCTGCATTCTCTGGCTGGTAAGGGGTCATCATTCTGCAACAATCTTCACAAACTGGACCAATTGGCGACCGGGAACTGACAATGTTGTAATGTTTGGACTGGTGGCTTTTGCCTATCTGGGAACGGAGAGTCCCTTGAATCTGGCAGGTGAGTTTACTGGACGGTCGGTGATCAAGCGCCATCTGATATGGGGAGGCATACTGCTTGTGCTGATATATATCAGCAATACCATGGCAGTCTTAATTGTCCTGGGACCACGGGCGGCCTATGATCCTTTTGCGCTGGTGAATACGGTAGCCATCGTCCTGGGCAAAGGCTACGCCAGCGCGACAACAGTATGCCTGATGGCTTCTTTTCTGGCAACGATTCTGGTCTATAACTATCTTTATGCCAGGCTACTCTTCGTGGCCAGCATCGATAAGCGGCTACCTCAGGGTTTGAGCAAGCTGAATAGATGGCACGTACCCGGCAACGCCGCAGTAGTACAAACCACCCTGGCAATGATCATTACCCTGCTCCTCTTCAATCTCGCGCCATTTCTGAATCTGGCCCACACTGCCAGTGGCATCGCAGCCCAGATCTATGCCGTCAGCCAGGCATCCGCCTCACTGGTCTGGGCAGTTTCAGCGGCCTTCCTTTTTATCAGTATTATTTTATGCTATACGAAAAATCCACACTCGTTTATCAGCCAGCGTCACTTTTCCCTGCCGGTGATCTGGATCAGTGTTGTTGCGGGCCTGCTAAGTTGCGGCGTCATGCTTATCGACACGCTCTTATTCTCCTGGACCAATCTGCTCCCTGATTCTCAATGGGTTTACCTGGTCGGAGGCCTGACCATCATCTTACTGGCGCTCACCACCTTTATCAGTATCTTTGCCAGAAGCGAGGTTGATTGGCAGATACTGAACAAGGATGTGATCGAGTTTACGACCAATCGGCCAGCAAAAGCCACAGGAGATGCGCCTATAAGCCAGGGCAAATCTCCTGTGTAGATTGGGTAAAGCTTTATAAGCGGGCATTCCTGAATTGATACCAGAGCCGATTGGCAAGCTGGCTGGAGTCCCGCTTCAAACCATAACGCGCAAAATATTTGCAAACGTTATCAATATCACGCGTCAATAGCGATAGAGCGTGCGAGTTAAAGCGCGGATCAACCGCCTGAGGGAAATCTATGATGGTAATTTTACCTTGCCAGTAAAGGATGTTATAAGGCGAGAGGTCACCGTGGATCACATCGTGTTTGAGCCAGAGCTGAATGTTATCCATCAGCAATTCAAAAACGGGATAGACCTCATCTTCTTTTAACTCTACACCCTGCAATGCATATGCTGGTTCCTGTTGATCTCCCAGGTATTCCATGATGATAGCATTGCTATTACTGGCAATGGGACGAGGAATGGTGGCGCCAGCTTGGTAGAGGGTGGTCAGAGTCTGGAACTCATGGGCTACCCACATACCAAATTGCATCTCACGGCCTGCACTGGACTTGTTTTTGACGGCGCGACTGGCACGTTGATCAGTAATGGTACGGCCCTCTTGATAGACTGCATCATTTTTAAAGCCACGATTATTGCGTGACCGATATACTTTTGCCGCCAGATATGGCACACCTTGCGATGGATGGGCCCGACAGCAAAAAACGGTTGCCTCTTTACCACTTTTGACGGTATGTAAGACCTCAGTAATCAGGCCCTCGGTAAAAAAGCTATCCAGGGTAGACAGGATCGGATCTTTCTGTTGCTCTTCCATAGCCTCTAAGGCAGCTTGCTCTTCCAGTTCATCCATAGCGCGGAACATTTTTCTCTTCGACAAGTGATACTCCTTTGAAATTGAAATGAAACATGACAGGTTATCGGCATAGCACAACGCGCACATACAATCTCTTCCATCAGGCACCTCTCTTTCGTCTCTATCAGCCCACGCTGACACAACAAAAAAAAGGCTGGAAGCATCACGCTTCCAGCCTATCTCAGAACATGAAAAAAGCCATCTTGTTAGCAGATGGCCAGAACGGTATCGTTTCTTAGTGGATGATGTATTTTTATTATGCGGGTATCATTCCACCAGCGTACTGAGTTGTTATGGCCTGCCTGGATGCGTGATGCAGCTGATATATGACAAAGTTCTGCATGCGGCACGCTCCTTTCTTTTTTCTGGCAAGCCAACAAGGCTTCCAGCAACCATAACAAGTAAAACTTATATAAATCATAACAGATACAAAAATGCCTGTCAATGAGGAAAATCGGCAGATTTCCAACTGTTTTGATTTCGGTGAAGAATTCGATGGCGGCTGGCCCTTGGTCACGCGTACCAGGAGCGTTGCCTTTGACCATACTCAGGCACTAAATTACCCGTAATTTATAGAATAAGATGTTTTTTGTGTGATACCTGGCAACACACAAAAAACATCTTATTCTATGGTTGATCACTATAGATGCTATAGCAGGTTAACTGATTTTAATCGTTATAGCTCCTCCATTTTATCTAATGAGGGTAGCTAATAGAATGGAGGCGGCGAAGACGACGCCAAAGATGAGGTGTAGCTGCGAGGTTTTCTTGATGCCCTTAATAAAGGCCAGGCGCTCTGTGGCGTAGAGAACCGAACGCACATTGATGAAGGCCAGAGGGAAAGTTAACCAGACGAGCAGTGCGGTCCAGGGTAGCAAGTGCACAAGCACAAAAATGGTGGTAGCAAGATAGCTTCCCACCAGCAGAGCCGCATGGAAACGCTGACCAAACTTGAGTCCAAAGCGTACTGGTAAGGTCTTTTTATTGACCGCCAGATCATCCTGGTAATCGCGCACATTATTCATATTCAAGATCGACGTCACCAGGAAACCAACGGGCACACTGGCCGCGAACGCGCTCCAGGACCACTGCTGAATCTGTACATAATAAGATCCCCAGGTCATCAAGACACCCATGGCCAGAAAGACCATGATGTCGCCCAGACCACGGCTGGAAAACTTGAAAGGCTTGGCACTATAGAAGTAAGCAATCAGGATTCCGGCCACTCCGAACAGGATGATTTCGGGTCCCACAACAAAGATTAAAACAATACCCAGCAGGGCCGCAATGACAAAGCAGAAAATACCGCCACCCAGCACCTGGCCAGCCGTCATCTCTTGCTTGAAGATAACTGTCATCGCACCTAACGAGCCAGCATGATCGAGACCATAGCGATGATCAAAGTATTCATTAAAGTAGTTCGTACCTATCTGCAAAAACAGGCATGAAAAAAGCGTGGCCAGAAAAGTCCAGAGATGAAAAGTTCCTTCATAACCAGCCAGGGCCGTCCCTACCAGAACCGGGCTCACAGCCGCAGTCAAGGTAAAAGGACGACTCGTCTTGACCCAGGTCTGCCAGGCAACTGGTCGTGCCTTCTCCCCGGCTATTGTGTGAGCGTCTCTCATAATTTTTTCTCTCAAAGTAGACTACTATATAGAAAGGATAACGTCATTAGTATATCTCAAAAAGGGGGAAATGTTCAGCCCGTCATGCCACAAGACTCTCATCATGGTCTACGACAAACATAGCTAAATAACCACCTTGTTCCGTTTAACAAACAGGTACACTAATGTACAGGAACAATCTGTCATCATTCACTTTTTATATTCTCTTTAAAGAGCGAGAAAAGAGGGAGATAAGCTATGCAGGCAACACCTACAACGAAAAAATGGTCAGACATCAAGGGGCTGGCCGCAGTAACCATGGATATGGGCAAGAGAGTCGGAACAATTGATGATTTTTATCTGGATATACAAACGCATATTGTCCCTGGCTTCGTAGTAAAAACTGGCCTTATCGGACATCGCTCCATGCTCACCAACGCCATCCAGGGTATTGGTGACGATGCCCTGACCTTTACCAATGAAGATGCCCTGATCAAAGAGGGAGATGAGCCAATATTAAAGTCAGCCTTCAAAGGTCGGGATATTCTGGGCTATCGCGTGCTGAGCGAAGGTGGAACAGTCGTGGGAACCCTTGGCAATATCATTTTATCTATTAACCTGCCGCAAGGCATTATGGTCACAGGCTATGAGCTGACTGGTGGCCTGCGTGAACGCTTCAGCAACCGCTATCCAACCTTCACAATCCAACAAATCGTGCGTTATGGACAAGATGTCCTGGTAGTCCCAGATGCAGTAGCTGTAGAGCTTATGAAGTAAAACAATCGCTCATCAATATGATCAAGCGACCAGCTACCCACTATGCTGAACGTCCTGCATAGTTTCCTCTTTAGGCAGTCATTCATTTTATACTCGATGAGTGACTGCATATCTATGCACACATACCTCAACTATCAAAACGGGAATAGCATAATTTTTACCCATTTTTCAAAAAGCCAACATCTAATGTACGGATGCATCGTCGCGACGAACCCACACAACTACCTATTAGATAGATAGTAAAGAAAGGGTTATTCATTTCATGACAGATACAAGAGATGCCACACAGAATGTGCAGGAACAATACTTCCGTATTACAGACGAAGTGCCAGAGGAGATCTGGTATTGGGCAGCATTAGCCTCTATTGTTGCGTCTGCGCTTCTGTTCATTTCCAATAAACGGGACTGGAGCATTTTTGTAGGCCAGTGGCCACCAACCTTCTTGCTGTTTGGTCTTTTCCACAAGGTCCTCAGACCACATACCCATTAATCGGGACGTTTACTAAAACCGGAGGTGCGGGGGAGTCCCCCGAAAAACCCCATTCCTCCCTTTTCGCGCGCCGCCGCAGGCGGCGCGCGGGTGAAGAAGAGAAACGAGGGGACACCCCTCGAACCCCGGCAAGGGGCTGGCTGCCCCTTGCAACCCCGCCTCTCAGGAGCATTGAGGAGGATCAAACTCCAGTTCTTAACATTTGGGATAACTCATACTTACACACCACGATACGTTTTCCTCCAACTCATGGCGTGCACATGGGCAATAGCCGAAGCATCCTGTAAAGTAGCCTGCCTGATCGTTTCCATGAGACTGCGGTCTCCCCTCATATTATGTGCTATAATCTTCGCAGAACAGAAGAAAGGTTCCGGTACGTATGCCGAATACAACCACTACAGCGGAGAACATTCTTAATCGCCTGAAAGGGCTACGAGCACAGATGCAGCCTGGTGAGGAGCCTGTGCTGGCATTGCCTGCTATTTGGGATGGTGGACAGAGTAGCCATAGTACGCCTTGCGATGTAATTATTACGAATCAACGCCTACTTGGTTTTTATTATAAAAGTTTTCCCCGTGAACGCATCTTTGTAGACGCATTGAATCTGGCCGATCTGCGTACCGTAACCTGGCGTGACAAGAATCATGAACCGGTCTTCCGTGAGATTCAGGTCAAAGACGACAAACGCAGCATATATATTCGTACTCCACGCCAGAAAAGTGAGTCTTTATATGCAGCATTACAGGCAGCGGTGGGCACAACCTATAAAACGATTCCCACACCAGGCGAAACCGAGCCAACCATAGAAACTACAGTGGATCAACCAGACAGTACTTCAACGGGACAGCTACAATCCAGCGCTGAAGAGTCAGGCCCGGTCTTTAATCGTGAAGAAGTGCGGCGTCCTTTTGAGAATACGTCATTAGCTGCAGTACTGCTAATGGTTGGTGGCATCATATTGGAAATCATTAGCTTGAGCGTGTTATTTACTACCCACAATACTTCTGTCAGTACCCCGCTCTTCATTGCAGGCTTTGTGGCCGTGGCAGGCAGTTTTATGGCACGCCGCAGCCCCAAGTAAACATGAGTTACCTCGATTTTTTGAGAGTGTGTTTCTATCCCACTCTCAACTTGGAGCATACAGCCAGCCGCACTCGGGCCCTGAAGAGCACACTTAAAACCGTTGGAGCACCAACGGCGCGAAAAAAACGTTAAGCGAAGCATGGATTTCATACGAAACAACACTCTCTTAGCAGCGAGTTTGAGGATCTGTTAGCCAGTTATATTGACAGTGCATTTTTTTGACAGGTACAATAAGATAGCTCGGGGAAACAATGTAGTTTCTCGTATATCCTACGTCCCCCCACAACAGAAGACGAGGCATATTGCAATGAAGATCTTTGTTTGTATAAAACAAGTACCTGATCCTAATACTACTGTCAGTAAACTTGACCCCAATACAAAACGGCTCGTACGCAATGGCGTTTCGCTTGTACTAGATCCAGGCGATGAGAGCACTATTTCAGCAGCAATCAAATTGCGTGATAAAATTGGCAATAGCGAATTGGTCGCGATAAGCATGGGTCCAACCACCGCTCAGGAAGCAATGCGCAGAGCATTAGCCATGGGCGTTGACCGTGCGATCCTGATCAGCGATCCTGCTCTGGCCGGCTCGGATGCTGGCACGACGGCTCGCGTCTTAGCCGCATTGCTGAAAAAAGAGGGCGCAGAGCTCATCTTCTGCTCAACCGAGAGCACCGATGGTTATACTGGTATGGTGCCCGGTGGTATTGCAGAGTCGTTGGGTATCCCACAATTGACCTTCGCACGCGAAGTAAACATTGAAGGTCAGAAAGCCATCATCAAACGCGTCATCCCCAAGGGCTATCAGACCGTCGAAAGCTCACTGCCAGCGGTGATTACCATTGCCAGTGGCTCATTCGAGGCCATTTACCCAACCATGAAAGGTATCATGGGCGCCAAAAAGAAGCCATATTCACAGGTTGGCCTGGCCGATCTTGGTCTCGAGGCATCTCAGGTTGGCGAAGCTGGAGCACGTGAACAAGTTCTAAGTATTGGGACCGCGGAAGCCCGCGCCGCCGGTCAAATCATCAAAGACGATGGCAACGCCGCGCAACAGATTGCGGAATTCTTGCAGCGTTACCAGTTACTCTAGGAGGTTTACAATGGCAAACACTATTTGGGTTCTGGTAGAACTGGAAGGTGGAGCGCCTGTGCGCTCATCCCTGGAAGTGCTGGGCAAAGCCGCCAAACTGGGACGAGCCGAGGCTATCGTACTGGGAAATGGCGCCGCCGAGGTTGCTCCTACCCTGGGACAGTATGGCGCGGAAAAAGTTTATGTCCATGCCGATGCCGCTTATGATCAGTATCTGACCCTGCCAGCGGTCGAAACACTTAGCAAGTTGTTTGCGGAACATCAGCCGACCCTGTTACTCCTACCTACAACGTACGATCTGCGTGATATCTCCGCCCGTCTGAGTATGCGTAGTGGCATGGGATTGATCACAGATGCCACGGATCTGGCCCTTGGAGATGATGGACTTAAAGTGACGGTTCCCTGGGGCGGCGAGACGGTGGTGACGGCCACCCTCACGCAGCAGCGTCCAGGTATCGTACTTACCCGGCCCAAAGCTTTCTCGGTTGAGCAGTATGATGGGCGGACAGCTGAAATTGAAAATATCAACACAACGATTAGCACCGAGTCACAGACAATCAAAGTCATCGAGACGGTCGAAGTCAAGAGCGAGGGTCCTGCCCTTGAAGATGCCGCGGTCATTGTCAGCGGTGGACGAGGATTAGGCAAGGCTGAGAACTATCACTATGTTGAAGAGCTCGCAGCTATCCTGGAAGGCGCTCCTGGCGCGACCCGTGCTATCGTAGACGCTGGCTGGCTACCCTATAGCTATCAGATCGGTCAGACCGGCAAAACGGTCAAGCCGACACTCTACATTGCAGCCGGTATCAGCGGAGCTATTCAGCACCTGGCAGGCATGAAGGGCTCAAAGTATATCATCGCGATCAATAAAGATGAGCATGCACCGATCTTTGCCTCAGCGGACCTGGGTGTGATCGGAGACGCGGTAAGCATCCTGCCACAGCTCAGTAATGAGATCAAACGCCGTAAAGCGTAAGTAGCAGTAAGTGAATAGCAAACATACCATAGACACCTACAAGTGATCGTCTATGGTATGCCGCTTTCACCTGAATGCATCCATAGATACGCATCCTCAAACAGGGCACACAGTAACTGCGCCCCAACCAATGGAGGTTTACATATGACTCCCCCTGCAATTTCACCAACCGGGGGATGGCTCGGTACCACGCTCTTTGTGTTGCTATTCCTGGCGGCCCTGGTCCTTTTTGGGATACGTGCCGGTCAACTGGTTACCCTGCTGACCAAAGCACAGCCCGAGGACCGCACCGATCATCTCAACGAGCGCATCGGCGCATTTTTTAAGGTTGTGCTGGGACAGAGCGGCGTACTACGCG
Organism: Dictyobacter alpinus; assembly: GCF_003967575.1. Taxonomy (NCBI): domain Bacteria; kingdom Bacillati; phylum Chloroflexota; class Ktedonobacteria; order Ktedonobacterales; family Dictyobacteraceae; genus Dictyobacter; species Dictyobacter alpinus. The sequence continues at coordinate 3,966,255 of NZ_BIFT01000001.1, read as the reverse complement.
ATCCTATTCCAGGTATTGCCCACTTCTTTACATTCTGGGGCTTTATCCTGATCCAATTTGGACTCTTGAATCTGATCCTGGGAGCATTTAATGGCTCATTGCCATTTCTTGGCGATAACCATGTCTTCGCCATTATACTCGACGTATTTGTAGTCCTGGTAGCCTTCGCACTGGTGGTCTTCGCCATTCGACGTGGTATCGTTCGTCCACGCCAGCTTAACAGTGCACTCCATGGTCCATGGGACGGTTTTATTATTCTAGGACTGATCTTGCTGGTCATTCTTACCCTGGCATTGGTTGAAGGCTTTGAATACGCAGCCAGCAATGGCGCGGCATGGACACCGATCGGAGCCTTCTTCCATCCATTGCTGGGTCAGGCCAGTCAACAGACCAATATCATAGCCTATCGTAGCTTCTGGTGGCTGCATATGCTCACCGTGCTTGGTTTCCTGGTCTATCTCCCCCGCTCCAAGCACCTGCACCTGATGGCCACGCCCTTCAATGTATTTTTCCGTAGCTATAAACCTAAAGGCGCACTCCCCTTAATCGAGAATCTGGAAGAGCGTGAAGATTATGGCGTCTCTAAAGTAGAGCAGTTTACCTGGAAGCAGTTGCTGGATGGCTATGCGTGTACCGAGTGCGGACGCTGTAACACGGTCTGTCCCGCGCTCAATACCGGCAAACCACTGTATCCTAAAGAGATTATCCTGGGCGCTAAAGAGGCTCTATTTGTGCGCAGTGGCGAGATCCTGGGAGAGAACTCAATCTACAATAAACTGGGCATTGCTGGTCTGAAAGCCGATAAGACACCAGCGGAAAAAGAGGCGCATCATGAGCCTATGATCGGTGGCATCATCTCGAAAGAAGCTCTGTGGGCCTGTACGACCTGTATGGCATGCGTCGAGATTTGTCCGGTCTCAATCGAACATGTGCCAAAGATCGTAGATATGCGTCGTTCCCTGGTGATGGAAGAGAGCGATTTTCCACAAGAAGTGACCTCGCTCTTCAACAATATCGAGCGCAACGGTAATCCCTGGGAGATCAGCAACGACAAGCGGGCCGAGTGGGCCGCCAGCCTGGAAATTCCTCTGCTGGCAGAGAATCCTGAGGCCGAAGTTCTGTACTGGGTTGGCTGTATGGGATCCTTTGATCGCCGTAACCAACAGGTAGCAACGTCGGTTGCCAAGGTATTAAAAGCGGCTAATGTCAACTTCGCCATCCTTGGTCCTGAGGAGACCTGTACCGGTGATCCAGCCCGCCGTATCGGCAATGAATATCTCTGGCAGATGCAGGCCATGCAAAACATTGAGACCCTCAATGGCTATGGCTTTAATACGAAAGCCGAGAGTGCAAAAACTGACGATACTGCAACCGAGAGTGCGGAAAAAACCGAGCCAGCACGGGCAGTAGAAAAGATGGCAACCGCGACGGCAACCAGACATCGCACCATCATTACGGCCTGTCCACACTGCTTTAACACCATCAAAAACGAATATCCACAACTAGGTGGTGATTATGAAGTGATCCACCACACGGTGTTTATTGATAACTTGATGGCCGCCGAGCAATTGAAGTTACCAACTGGTTTTGATAAACGTAAGTTGACCTATCATGATCCTTGCTATGTTGGCCGTTACAATGACACGTACGACGAGCCCCGACGCGTCCTGACGGTCATCAATGACAAGGGCGTTACCGAGATGGAACGCAACCGCAATAAAAGCTTCTGCTGTGGCGGTGGCGGCGGTCGCGTCTGGATGGAAGAAACAGTTGGCAAACGTATTAACCAGACCCGTGTTAATGAGGCCCTGGATACCAACGCCGAAGTTCTAGCCGCTGGCTGTCCTTTCTGCATCACCATGTTTGAAGATGGCATCAAAGGCGTCGAGGCCGAAGAGAAAATGAAGGTCGAAGACATCTCTGAAATCATCGCCCGTGCGATTGAAAGTCCTGCTCAATAGGATTATAATTCAGCACCTGACACTCCGCACCCATAGCGTTTACGGATCTCTGAGGGGAGGGTGGAGGAGAGAACAGCTGTTCTCTCCTCCACCCTCCCCTTAACCATAAGGATTGATCTGTTTCCTCTATCCCCTCTTAAGCCGTATTATAAGAACTACCCTGAATATTTTATCTCTGAGTGATAGGCACAATCGCCAGGAATGGTATATTAAAGTAAAAAGTAAAAAGGTGATACACAATGAGTGGTTTTCCCGGCTTTGAAGTCATCATTATTTTTGTTCTGATTCTCGCCAATAGTTTTTTTGCAGCCTCTGAGATTGCAATTGTTTCTTCGCGTCGCGGTCGCTTGCAACAGCAGGCAGATGCAGGCAAGAAGAGCGCCAAACAGGCCCTACAGCTGTCCGAAAATCCGGATCGCTTCATGGCCACCGTTCAGATCGGTATGACGCTGATCAGTACGCTGGCCTCGGTCTTTGGTGGCGCCAGTGTCAGTGAACCTCTGTCAAGGTGGATCTCAACCTTTCCAGTTTTGCAACCATACGCGAATACCATTGCCCTTGGCCTGGTCGTTATGATGATTACCTATTTTTCACTGGTCATTGGCGAACTGGCCCCCAAACGTCTGGCCCTTCAGTCAGCTGAAAAAATCGCCGTGGCTGTGGCTCCTTTCATGGATCGTTTATCAAAAATCGCCAGGCCAGTCGTCGGCCTGCTGACCTTTTCAACTAACTTGATCCTCCGTCTGGTGGGACAATACGAACATAAAAAGGAGGGGGTCACTGAAGAGGATATTGTTTATCTGGCCCGTGAAGGTACGGTTAGTGGTACCGTTGAAACTGAAGAGGAAGAGTTTATTAATCGCGTCTTCCGCTTTACCGATCGTACCGTGAGTAGCGTCATGATGCCACGCACCGAAATCGTGGCTGTTGAAGTCAAAACACCATTCCCACAGGTCATCGAAACATTCATGAGCTCCGGCTATACGCGCCTTCCCATCTATGAAGAGACCCTCGATAACATTATTGGTGTCCTCTACGCCAAAGATTTGCTGCGATCACGCACGACGAATCAAAAGGAGGAGGAGATAAATCTACGCTCCCTGGCCCGTCCAGCCTTCTTTATCTCGGAATTCCAACATGTGGATGATCTGCTGACCACGTTCCGTCGTAAAGGTATTCATATCGCCCTGGTCATCGATGAATACAGCCAGATCACCGGACTGGTGACCCTGGAAGATGTATTGGAGGAACTGGTTGGAGAGATCAATGATGAGTATGATCAGCCAGAGGATAGCGCGATTGTCCAACGTGAAGATGGAAGCTGGCTTGTTGATGCCATGACTGATCATGAAGTGGTGCGCAAGAAAATTGGGATGTCAGTAGATGAGGAAGAACACCGCAATTATCATACCCTGGCCGGTATGCTACTGTCGAAGATGGGACGTATTCCAAAGGCCGGCGATAAAGTGACGATTGAGGATTTCGTATTTGAGGTCGTTGATATGGATGGCAGGCGTATCGACAAGGTATTGATCAAACATGTCTAAACGCAAAAGGAGGATTGGTCGCGGTACCGCGACCAATCCTCCTTTTGCAAGCGTGCGCAGCACACGTTATGCCTGCGCCGTCAGCAGGGCACGGGCAATCACCAGGCGCTGAATTTGATTGGTTCCTTCATAGATCTGCGTAATTTTAGCGTCACGCATCATACGTTCGGCCGGATATTCCTTCATGTACCCATAGCCACCAAGCACCTGAATGGCGTCGTTGGTTACCGAAATAGCGGCATCTGAGGCAAACATTTTAGCCATCGCGGAATATTTGCTCAAGGATTTGTTGCCCTGATCAATCATTTCAGCCGCGTTATAGACCATCAAGCGTGCCGCTTCAACCTGGGTCGCCATATCAGCCAGCATAAACTGAATGCCCTGATTCTCCGCAATCGGCTTATTGAACTGCACACGCTGCTTGGAATAGGCAACGGCCAGATCCAGGGCCCCTTGCGCGATACCCACCGCCTGCGCGCCAATACCAGGACGCGTCCGGTCCAGCGTCATCATCGCTAGCTTAAAACCATCTCCTTCACGTCCCAATAGATTCTCCGCAGGCACCTCACAGTCGTTAAAGATCAGTTCCGCGGTTTGGGAACCTTTAATACCCATTTTATCTTCGATACGGCCAACCGAGAAACCAGGAAAATCTTTTTCTACGATAAAGGCGCTGATCCCACGCGTGCCTTTAGAAGGATCGGTCTGGGCAAAAACAGAATTAACCTGAGCCAGGCCACCGTTCGTAATAAAGCGCTTGGAGCCATTGAGAATATAGGTATCGCCCTTACGGACCGCATGGGTCGTCATCGCGGCAGCATCTGAACCAGACCCTGCCTCGGTCAAACCAAAGGCTGCCAGCCATTCGCCAGTAGCCAGGCGTGGAAAATATTTCTGCTTCTGCTCTTCAGTTCCACCTAACAAGATTGGCAGACTACCTAGCTGCTGTACCGCCAGAATCAAGCCGGTCGTGGCGCAGCAACGAGAAAGCTCCTCAATTGCCATCACGATCGCCAGTTCACTGGCACCAATGCCACCATATTTCTCAGGAAAAGGCATCCCTAAAATATCCTGTTGCGCCAACAACTCTTTCATATCCCAGGGAAACTGCCCACTATGATCTATCTCTGCCGCACGAGGAGCAACGCGCTCCTGAGCAATCTCACGAATTGCTGCTATCAGTGCCTGTTCGTCTTCGATGACATGAGATACCGCCATAACTATGACTCCTTTTTACTGCTCAATAGCGAGGTTCATATATCTATATAGAAGTATAGCATATGGCCTGCCAGATTTAATATGCGGCAAATAATTGTGTTTAGAGGAGAGAGTGTTAGTTGAAATTAGCCTTTTTTGCTATTCGCTTGAAAAGCCAATAGCTACTCACTTATGATAAAAAAACCAAGCATATTTAAATTATTGTATTTTGAGAAAGTGTCAAAAATATTTACTTCTAAAAGAGGCACAATTGATAACGAACATGAAGATAAAAAAGTTTAAACTGAATTGGCAAATGGCAATACTCATGGTGTTATTCTGTGTTGCCATCACCTTACGTGTCTTTCTCGCCTATTACAATTGGCCTCTGCCTAATAGTGATGAAGGCACAATGGGTTTGATGGGAATGCATATCCAGCAAGGGGCCCGACCAATTCTTTTCTATGACCAGGACTACATGGGAGTTTTACAGGCATATCTTGGTGCTTTTTTCTTTACATTTCTTAGTCCTTCAGTCTTCACATTGCGCCTGGGCATGGTCACCCTCTATGCAGGCTTCTTACTCAGCATGTATTTTCTCGTTGCGCAACTTTATACGAAACGTTTTGCGCTCTTTGTGGTTGCACTCTTCAGCTTTGGCTCGGCCGCAATGCTTTCACGACAACTCATCGCGATTGGTGGCTATGCAGAAACAGTGTTTTTCGCCACCTTATCACTGGCAATCGGACTCAGATTGGCTCTCACAATACCTGGCGGTGATTTCTGGTATCAAGTAAGAAGATATGGCCTTTTCTTTCTCTGGGGATTAGCAATAACATTGGGAATATGGAACGATACCCTTATTTTACCCTGGGTAGCCTGTTCCAGCTTGCTTTTACTCTTCACATTACGCGAGCTTTTCTTTAAAGGCACGATTCTGGCTTTTCTTATCGGTCTCCTATGTGGCGGTATTCCCCTTATTATTTACAATCTCAATGCACCAATCCATCACGATACCATTTCTGTACTTGTAGGCCAACTGGGACACGTACCCCTGAACATACAAACCCTGCTCTTACAAATTAAAAATACGTTCATAGTCAGTTTACCAACTATTTCGGGAAGTCCAACCTGTTATAAATCTGAGTATTCATTTTTGAGCTATTGGGGATTTGGCACCTACTGGCATAGCTATTGCACTGTAACTAACAGTATCTGGTCTATTGGTTTTGTACTCCTCGCTGTGATTGCAACCTGTCTGGCAGCTTGGGCGCTGATAAAAATGCTTTTCCCATTCCATTGGCGAACACGCTCGCCTGAAGAGCGTCGAATAATAATACTCAACTGTACCCGCCTGATACTCATAGCCGGTATCCTGGGCACACTCCTCCCATATCTACGGAGCGCCACGGTAATCAATGGTCCAGGTGCAAATGCTCGTTACTTGCTTGGCGTCTGGATAGGTCTACCAGCACTCCTCTGGCCACTCTGGTCTGGCGCCACTGCCCTCACGTCTTCAGTCAATCCCAACAAGGCAGGACTTGAAAAAGCAGGTAAAGCTATCTGTATAAGTATACTATCGCTCCTGCTATGTATCTCTCTTTATGGTACATATTTGACTGTGGTACAGATTCCGACTGCCCAGGCTGCCACACAAACTGAGCAGCAACTTATTGAAAAACTCAAATATTATAAGATCACCCATCTTTATGCAGATTATTGGGTGAGTTATCGCCTTAACTTCGAGACCCAGGCAAGCATTATCTGCGCATCCTACCGCTATAACTATCGTAATAATGGCTTGATTGAGTGGAACAATAACAAATATAAGCCTTATATGGAGATAGTGAATAAAGATCCTTATGCATCATATTTGATTTCTCGTCGTTATACAAGTTTGCAGCAATCAGTTGAAAAGCAGTTCAAAGCCAAAAAGATCTCAGTCAAGATAATCGATATTAATGGTGAATATATAGCTATTCAACCGATACGCCCAAAATAAGAGCTTGCGGCTCCGCAACATCATCAAGTTGAACCAATGGCGTCCTCATGGTGAAGCAGAATAGCGGTTGCATAGATTGGATAAATGCCGCTCTAGAGGACCAGGCCATAACTATGCTATAATAGCTATTCACACATATCTCATGGGATGTTGGGAGCTTATAATCTCATTTACATACGGCGAATTCCGTGATATAATAGCTACAGAATTAAGTAAACATGTAAAGAAAAGTGGGGATCCCCCACTTTTCTGTTTGCTAGAGACCTTTTTTCTATTGCACTCGAAAAAATGATGTATGATTACCGGGCGCCAGCGGGAGGAACATGGCATATGAGGAGCGAATTTCAAGCGGCTATCGCACAGCTGATTGCCGAAAAGGGACTACCCCGCGAAGTGGTAATGGAAACCGTAGCCACCGCCCTGTTAGCGGCCTACCGTAAAAGCTTCGGCGGCGGTGAAAATGTCCGTATCGAAGTTGACAAAAACGGGGAAGTCCATGTGTGGGCATCCAAAAGAGTCGTTGCCCAGGTAAGGGACGCTAACGAAGAGATTTCCCTGGCAGAAGCCCAACGCCTCATCCCAAATGCAGCACTTGGACAATTTGTGGATGTTGACTCTTCTTTTATCTTCGCCCGTATTCCAACCCAGACAGCCAAACAGGTGATTCTGCAACGTATTCGCGAAGCTGAACATGAGCACCTCTATGATCAAATTAAAAACTGGATCGGCGAGATCCGCCTGGGTACCCTCACCCGCAAAGATCCTGTTCGTGGCTGGTCACTTGATTTTGACCTTGACCAGGTGGATAAAGTAGAAGGCTATATGCCACCCAGTGAAGAAGTGGGGACCGAGAACTATCGTCACGGCCAGCGTATTCGTGTGTTTGTCTATGACGTACGTCGCGTTCAGGGTCGCATGCTCCAGATTCTTGTCTCACGAACGCATCGGGACCTGGTACGCCGCTTGTTCGAGTCTGAAGTTCCTGAAATCTATGAAGGGACCGTCGAAATCAAAGGTATTGCACGTGAGCCAGGAAGTCGCTCCAAGGTAGCTGTAGTGGCACGCCAGGAAGGACTTGATCCGATCGGCTCTTGCGTCGGTGTACGTGGGTCGCGTATCAATAATATTGTGCGTGAGCTGAATGATGAGAAAATTGATATTATCCAGTGGAGCCCTGATACAGCTACCTTTGTAGCGAATTCGTTAAGTCCGGTAAAACCACTTAAAGTTGAATTGCGTGAGGAAGATCATACAGCTTTGGTAACGGTTCTGGAGAAACAACTCTCACTGGCGATTGGTAAAGATGGGCAGAATGCTCGCCTGGCCGCCAAGCTCACCGGCTGGCGGGTAGATGTCACCAAGCCAGCAGAAGGTGAAGTGTTTGAGGAACCGGTTACAGAACTGGCCGAGCAGACCAGCAGCGCGGGTAGCCAATATCCACGCCGCGAACGTTCCGAGCGTTCATCTGGACGTCATGATCGAGACAATAATGGTGGAGGGTCTCGCCGTGGTGGCCGCGACCGTGGAGAACGGGGAAGCCGCCATAGTCACTCTGGATATGGATATGATCGCGATTAGGGAGGGGAGAGTGTCTGGTGAAAACAGCAAACAAACAACCCAAGAAACAAAAACATCTGCCACTGCGTACCTGCATCGCTTGCCGAGAAAATAAATCTAAGCGCGAGCTGCTACGCGTGGTGCGTACACCTGAAGGGCAAGTCATGATCGATGCCACCGGCAAGAAGTCTGGCCGAGGAGCTTACCTCTGCGCCAAACTTTCTTGCTGGCAGAAGGCGCTCAAAGATCATCGCCTGGAACAGGTCTTCGAGACACAAATCTCAGTTGAAGATCGTGCAGCCCTTGATGAGTATGTCGCTACTTTGCCAAAAGATGAGCCCGAGCCATCTACGGCAAAAACGACAAAAGTACCATCAAGTCGTAAGAATGCAGCTGAGACAAAAGCATAATATCAACAGTTTAGTGGGTAGACCCATCCTTATCGCATACATCAGGCATAAAAAAACGTCCATACACGCTATTGACGCACACCGCTGCTCTGCAGCTGAGCTGAATGCATGTTATGATATTGCAAGGATCTATCCAGTAAGCTATACTGACCTAGTAATGTATATTGTTCCTATCCCCGATGGGGGGATAGATCTTTCAATACTGGCATCTGATCTCCGGGTTAGATGAGGATTGAACAATGTTTCGTTTTTTCTCTACTCTTGACAGAGACACAGCCCCTCGTACACAGGGCAGCTGTAAGCGAATGTTTGCGGAGCGATTAGCTATGATTATATAACCATAGTTTCTACGCCAGAGAGCGCAGACTGATATTCGCCTGGCACTGCACCAACGAGGATCTGTCACCCTGTTTTCCTTTAGGAACGGGGGGCAGACCTTTTTTATGGCTGTGAAGAGAGATTCCGCCGCCACTTGTGGCGCATGATCTATAAGAAAGGGAGTCTTCTTCATGAGAGATATATCAGAACTTCCAGAGGGCACCGAACAGACGCAGGCTAAACCAGCCACACCGAAACCTCGGTCCGCCCCACGCCCAAAAACAGAGAACCAAACAACGGGCAGCCAGGAACAGGAGACAAGACCAGCGCCTCGGCGTCGTACAGCAACGCCAACTGATGCAGCTCCAACGACAGAGCCGCAACAGCAAACATCTCGCCCAGCTCCAGCACGTCGTGAAGGGGCAGATCAACCGCAGACACCACGTCCTGCCGCACCTCGCCGCGATGGCGATCAGCCGACACCACGTCCCGCCGCGCCTCGCCGCGATGGTGATCAGGCGTCTCGTCCTTCAACTCCATATCAGGGTAATCGCCCTTATAATAATAACGGTGGCCAGGGACAGGGTGGACCTCGTCCAGGCGGTTATAACCGCAATCCCAATCAGCCATCAGGACCTCGCCCTCCATATAATGGCGGCCAGGGACAGGGTGGACCTCGTCCTCCATACAGTGGTGGCCAGGGACAGGGTGGACCTCGTCCTGCTGGTGGCCAGGGACAGGGTGGATTTTCCCGTCCTGCCGGTGGTGGAGCACGTCCTCCTTATCGCGGAGGCAATGCCTCGGGTCCTCGACCAGCCACAAATAATGCGGTCGTTACCCCGGCACCACATGCACCAGAACGTGATCGCAGCCGTGATCGCGATCGTGATCGTAGCCGCGATCGTGAAGGTGGAGCACCTCGAACCCAGGGCAGTGGACCATCCAGGCCCCAGGGTACTGGAGCACCTCGTCCAAACGGTGGACGCCCAGGTGGCGGACGCCCAGGTGGTCGTCCCGGTGGGCATAGCGCACAGCGCACACAGGAACGCCGCACAGCACCAGTGAAAGAGAAGCCAACCGGTCCGATTTCTCTGCCACCACAGATCGTGGTGAAAGACCTGGCTGAAATGCTGGGAGTCACACCCATCGAAGTTATTCGTGATCTGATTAATAAGCATGCAATTTTTGCCAGCATTAACCAGGTTGTGGATTATGACAAGGCCTCACTGGTCGCACAGGATCTAGGTTTTGAGCCCAGCCCTATCGCGGCCGTGGAGAATCCTGCTGTTCGTGGCGAACGACCACTCTCCGCTAACGAAGCCATGATGGCGACACGTGACGAAGAGGATATGGTTACCATTCCGCCGGTCGTCACCATTATGGGTCACGTCGACCATGGTAAAACCTCCCTGCTGGATACGATCCGCAAAACAAAGGTAGCTGCCGGTGAAGCCGGTGGTATTACCCAGCATATTGGTGCCTATCAGGTTGAGGTCAACGGCAAGAAGATCACCTTCCTGGATACACCCGGTCACGAAGCCTTTACCGCCATGCGTGCCCGTGGTGCTCAGGTTACCCACCTGGCCATCATTGTTGTCGCAGCAGATGATGGTGTCATGCCACAGACCCGTGAAGCGATCGATCATGCACGCGCCGCTAAAGTGCCCATAATCATCGCCCTGAACAAAATTGATAAAGCCAACGCCAATCCTGATCGCGTCAAACAACAGTTAGCCGAGATCGGGGTCGTCATCGAAGAGTACGGTGGTGATACGGTCTGTGTGCCGATCTCTGCCCGTCGCGGTGAAGGTATCGATGAGCTGCTCGATTACATCTTGCTGGTCTCAGAGGTACAGGACATCAAAGCCAATCCGAATCGTCTGGCCACTGGTGTCATCATCGAGGCCCGCCTGGAGAAAAACAGTGGTGCTACCGCCACCGTTCTGGTCCAACAGGGTACCCTGAAAATGGGTGACAATATCGTGGTTGGTTCGATCTCTGGTAAAGTACGCGCCATGTTCAACGATCGTGGTAAGCGTATCCAGAAGGCCACACCAAGCACACCAGTCAGTATCCTGGGCTTGCCCGAGGTACCAAACGCTGGTGATCGTCTGGAGGTGACCGCAGACGAGCGCACAGCCAAGCAACAGGCCGAGAATGAGAGCGAGAAACGTAAGAGCGAGGCCACACCACTGGGTCAGGTCAGCCTGGATACACTGTATATGCAGATGCAAGAAGGTAAGGTCAAAGAGCTGAACGTGGTCATCAAGAGCGATGTCCAGGGTTCACTCGAAGCGATCAAGGGTTCCCTCTCCAAACTGGGTGAGGAAAACCTGAAGGTACGCCTGATCCGTGAAGGTATCGGTAATATCAGTGAGACCGACATTCATCTGGCTGCCGCGTCTAAAGCTATTATTATTGGCTTTAACGTCAAAGCTGATGGTGCCGCTGCCAGCGAGGCCCAACGCGAAGGCGTGGACATCCGCTACTACAATGTCATCTATAAGTTGATCGAAGATATTCAGGCCGCCCTTGTCGGTATGCTGGAGCCAACCTTCCGCGAGGTTGTCGACGGACATGCTGAGATTATGCAGACCTTTAAATCAGGTAAGACCGTCATTGCTGGTTGTCGTGTACTGGATGGTAAAGTTACACGTGGCTCGCAGGTTCGCCTGATGCGTAAAGATGAGAAAGTCCTGGATGGTAAAGTTGCCTCCTTACGTCGTGGTAAAGACGATGTACGTGAAGTACTGACTGGATACGAATGTGGTATCCTGCTGGAAGACTTCAATGCCTATGAGGTTGGCGACATCATCGAGGCATACTCCCAGGAGCGTGTAGCACCTGGAGCATAATATGCAGTGGATGGGGTGGCTAGCGCACTTTGGTACGCTAGCCACCCCGGCATTGTTGAAGGGAATGACCATGCCAAATATTCATCGACAAGAAAAACTAGGCGAATTGATGACGGCAGACCTCAGTGAGCTTATTCGCACCAAGATCAAAGATCCACGCGTCGGTTTTGCTAGCATTACTCGCGTCGAGGTCAGTGGCGATCTGCGCCACGCACGCGTCTTTGTGAGTGTTATGGGTACGCCTGAAGAACAGGCGGAGACCATGAAGGGGCTGAAAAATGCCAGTGGTTACTTACGCCATGAGCTTGCGACACGCCTGACGTTACGTTATATGCCAGACCTTTCATTTAAACTCGACACATCAATTGAAGAGGGCGCACGTATCCTGGGCTTGATCAGCAGAGTTGAACAAGAGGATCGTGAACGAGCCGCCAGCCTGCAAGAAGAGGCAGCCAGCCTACAAAAAGAGGTGGAATGAACGCATCATTTTGTCCAGGAACCGATTCTCTGGCAGAACAATTAAATCCTACCCAGTTCACACAGGCGATGGCATTGATTGAGCGAGCAGAGCGTATTGCGTTGCTCGCTCATGAGCATCCAGATGGGGATTGCCTGGGGGCCGCACTCGGCTTTGCTCATATCTTACGCCAGCTTGGAAAAACATGTGTTCCCGCCTGTGCTGACCCTGCGCCGCGATCGTTTTCGTTTCTGCCTGGCGTCGAAACCCTGCAAACGACACTGGGCGATGAACACTTTGATCTAGTGATCGCACTGGATGCCGGTGAGTTAAGCCGCTATGGCGCGCTCTATGAGCAGCATCAGGCCTTTCTAGATCAGGCAACAATCCTCAATATCGATCACCATATCAGTAGTAACGGTTGTGGGCAGGTCAATATTATTGAGCCACTGGCAGCTTCTACCACAGAACTCATCGTCTTATTTCAACAGCAGGGCGGCCTGCCACTCTCAAAAGATGCTGCGGTCTGTCTGCTTACCGGTCTGATCACCGATACAGGCTCATTCCAATATCCCAGCACATCACCACGTACCATGATGGTTGGTGCGGCCTTGATTGAAGCCGGAGCCAGCGCTGATGTCATCGTCAAACCAATCTTCCGCACCCATCCATTGGCACAGATGCGTTTTACTGCCGCGGCTATCAACAACGCGCAGACAGCCTTAGATGGACGCCTGATCTGGTCCTTTGCAACCGATGAAACCCTGCAAGCCACTGGGGCGACCAACGATATGGATACCAACGCTTCAGGCATGTTGCGCGATATCGAGGGGGTCCAGGTGGCCGCCTTCTTTAAAAACTATGGGAATCCGGCTGAGACGCGTATCAGTCTGCGTAGCAACGAGCCATACAATGTAGCAGCCATCTGTATGCGTCTGGGTGGCGGTGGACATCCACGCGCGGCTGGCGCTACCATTCAGCAGCCGATGAGCAAGGCGATCCCCCTGGTCCTGGCAGAGATTGAGCGCGAGATGCGTACAACAGATCAGCAGCTTGCCATGCAAGCGGGTGAGTAAAAACGCCATAAATAATGTGGAAGCATAAATAAAAAGCGGAGAGATATAAAGCGTGGTGGACGGAATTCTGAATATCAATAAAGATCTGCATATGACCTCCCATGATGTGGTCGCCAGGATACGCAAGCTCCTGAAGCAAAAGCGTGTCGGGCATACTGGCACCCTGGATCCAGAGGCCAGCGGGGTCCTGCCTATCTGTGTGGGACAGGCAACGCGGGTAGCGGAATACCTGAGCGAAAGTGGCAAGGCCTATCAGGCAACTGTTACCTTTGGGACAGTGACCGATACCTATGATGCTGAGGGGACGGTGTTACGGAGCACGGATGCATCCCAGTTGACCCGTGAACAGATCGCCACCGTCCTTCCGCACTTTATGGGCGTACAGATGCAGATGCCCCCACGCTACTCCGCCATCAAGATTCAAGGACAGCCCGCCTATAAACTTGCACGGGCGGGAACCGAGGTTGTCATGCAGCCCCGGCAAGTAAAAATCTTATCGCTGGAGATTGTGGCCTGGGAAAATCCACACCTCACGCTGGCCGTCACATGTAGCAAGGGAACATATATCCGTTCACTAGCCTACGATCTGGGCGAGTACCTGGGTTATGGGGCCTACCTCACCGGCTTGATCCGTACCCGCAGTGGTCCGTTTATGCTGGCCGAGAGTGTCACCCTGGCACAACTAGCCGCCGCACAGGAGGAGGGAACGCTACAACAACGGCTCTTTCCCGCCGATTTCGCGCTCCAGAATTATCCAGCCCTTCACCTCGATGAACAACTTACCCGGCGCGTCACACATGGCAATGCCTTTGCCTATCCAAACCTCCCCAACGCTGAACAACCCGAACTGGGACGTGTCTATAGTGTCAATGGACAATTTTTAGCCATTGCCAGCTGGGATGCTGAACAACAACTCTGGAAGCCTAAAAAAGTTCTTGTTTAAAGCATGGTCCTGTACAATCATGCCTTTATTGCGAGCATGCACCGGCTGTGGTACTATAAACGAGAGATTAACAAGGAACAGGCACTTCCAAACAGGTAGCCATGGAAGAGGACCTCTACAAACATGACTGAATACCAGACAACCCTAGCAGAACGGACTCCTATCGCGATTACGATCGGAAATTTCGATGGCATCCACCTTGGACACCAACGCTTGCTTCACGAGGTTCGCGCGATGGCACAGGCGCTGCAGTGTACACCTGTGATGGTGACCTTTGCGCCACATACATTGATGGTTGTGCGACCAGATATAAATGTGTTGTATCTAACCACGCTAGAAGAAAAATTAGCTCTGGCCAAAAAATATGGCCAGATTGAAGACTCGATCGTCATCCATTTTACACCCGAAGTGGCGGCGCAGTCGGCAGAGGATTTTATGAATAACCTTTGCACACGTTTTTCTATTCGAGGGCTGATCGTGGGCTCGGACTTTAGCCTTGGTCATAATCGCATGGGAAATGTGGCCTTTCTGGAAGCATATGGACAACAACACGGGATCGAGGTACGCGCACTGGCCCTAGAACAGGACCGCCAGATGCGCATTAGCAGTACACGTATCAGGTCATTGGTCAGTGAGGGACGTATTACTGAAGCCAATGCCTTGCTCGGCCACCCCATCATTCTGGGGGGGACAGTTGTTCACGGTGATGAACGTGGCAGGTTGCTGGGTTTCCCAACCGCCAATATTCGTCCCGATAATCACAAACTTCTTCCCGCCAACGGCGTATATGCAGTAAGGGTTACTATTCATGACAGTGAGACAAGTGACCCGGAAGATTCTTCTACCGTCTATAATGGTGTAACCAATATTGGTATTCGTCCTACGTTTAATGGAAAAGAACGTCTTGTAGAAGTTCATCTACTGGATGTAACTATGGATCTCTATGACCGCTACCTGCGAGTCGAGTTCATTGAACATCTACGTGGGGAACAACGTTTCTCAGGAATTGATGCTTTGAAAAATCAGATTTCTATCGACGCGCAACAAGCACGTCAGATTTTAGTGAGCAGGAGGGTGAGCCATTGAACGCTCGCCAAAACCCATTCGCAAAATTAGAAGCATTTATGCAACGCATGATTGAGGGTCCGTTCAATCGATTGTTCCCATCCAAGATGGAACCGATTGAGGTGGCACGAAAATTAGAGCGGGCCATGGATGACAATACGATGTTGCAAGGTGAGGGTCGCCGTTTATCACCAAATGTGTATGATATTTATCTCAGTATAAATGATCATCAACAGATGGCACCTGGCCAGGCCGCCCTTATCCGGGATTGGCAAAATCATCTGGTGGAGTTTGCACGCCGACGACACTATACGTTGAAAACAGTGCCGATTATTCGTCTGCACTCCGATACGTCTCTACGTGCCGGCTCAGTACGCATTGAGACGGAACAGGCTGATCCACGTAACAATGGTAGTGGCGAAGGTTTAATGTCAACGCAGGCCTTAAGTGCTGAGCAATTAGCGCAGATACGCGCTCAGCTAGCACCTAATCAGCAACTTCCAGGTATTGGGGGCAACAGCTCACCTAACCAGAATATGCAAGGCTCCCATTCTGGCGCCAACCAGTATAGCGGACATGGTCATCAGGGTAACTCAGGAGTGGTGCCAACCATACCACCTACCCAGCAAGCGCCAGCTATGCCGCAGGCCTGGCTTACTATTCGTTTGCCGCAGGCAGGACAACAGACCTATCGCATCGAAAAACCACTCGTCAATATCGGTCGACAACTGAGCAATGATATCATCGTTGAAGATAAACGTGTATCTCGTTATCATGCACAAATCAAATATCAGCCAGATGGACAATTTGGCATTTATGATCTCGGCAGTACAAATGGAATTACAATCAATAATACGCCGCATATGCGCCAACATACTCTGCGCAATGGTGATCAATTCACCATAGGCAGCTATGATTTTTACTTCGAGAGAAGGTGAGATCTCCGCTCTATGCAACTACCAGTATTCTTACTTATATTGCGTCTCTTATTCATTGTTCTGCTTTATCTTTTCTTAATGCAGGTAGTAATCGCCATTACACGCGACCTGCGCAAGACGGCCGCGATCGGAGATAATCCTGATGCGAGTCGTATCGCGCAGGCCCTCGGTCACCTGATTGTGGTCGACAGTGGTCCCAGCACCATCGTACAACCAGGCATGCGTTTTGATCTGGAGCAGCAAACAACTATAGGGCGCGGTCCCACCAATACGATTCAGATATCGGATAACTTTATCTCATCAGAACACTCGCGACTCTGGTTCCGTAATGGTGTCTGGTATGTACAAGATGCAGGCAGTGTCAACGGTACATACGTCAATAATCAGCCGGCCCGTGAACCTGTGCCAGCTCGATCTGGCGATATTGTCCGCGTCGGATATATTCAATTCAAACTCACGCAATAATCTTGAGGCAACCGCTAAAGGTTGCCTTCCCTTATTCAACCATACTTCTTATCAGCACACATTCCTGCTGCTAGATACACGAGGTTTTGTTCGATGGCACAAGCAATTTCACAACGAGCAACAGGAGCCTTCCGCCAATATCGCTGGAAAGAATTAGGATTACTGATTCTGCCAGGCCTTATATTACTGTTGTTGATGGCTCAGTTGCTCATCATTCACTCAAGTAACGATACGACCACCCTGAACAATCTGAAGAATTTACCGATCCTGGATGGCTTGATCCCCATCCTGGGCTTTATCGCAGCTATTTTAGGCGTGCATTTCATCTTAAATATCTTTTTCCGCAAGGCTGATCAAGTCCTGCTACCACTGGTCGCCCTGCTCAGTGGTCTGGGTATCGTCATGCTGACGCGCCTGGGTCCCGATATCCCTCGCCCAGTCGGGCCGATCTCTAATTTGGGATCACGACAATTACTCTGGGTCTTAGCTGGCTTGATTATTTGCCTGGCGATTATGTTTGTTTTGCGTAATATCAACTGGCTTTCACGCTACAAGTATACCTGGCTCCTCTTCTGCATGGCCGTTCTCCTTCCTGGTATTATCAAGGGTATTCTGACCTTCAAGAGTGGTGCTCCCACCCGTGACGTGCTCGGCTTTGGACCGTTAAAGCTCCAGCCCTCAGAGTTCTTGAAAATTGGCGTAGCTATTTTCTTCGCGGGCTATCTCAATGATAACCGCGACATCCTGGCTCAGGGCCATTATCGCCTGGGACCACTGCGCCTGCCCCCTTTGCGCCAGCTTGGACCTCTGCTCTTTATGCTGGGCATTGCCCTTTTAAGCTTCCTGGTCGTGCGCGATCTGGGACTGGCCCTGCTGGTTTATAGTCTGTTTCTATGCATGACCTATGTCGCCACCGGCAAAACATCCTATGTCATTGTGAGTTTGACCGCCTTTATCGTCCTGGGCTTGGTTGGCTACACCCTACTCACCTACGTGCAAAACCGCTTTGCAACCGTCGCCTTTAATCCTGCCGACTGGGCCCATCTGACCCCAAAAGAGGATGAATTTGCCCTTGGTGATGGGAACCAGGTCTATCAAGGATTAATCAGTGTTGCCAGTGGCGGTATTCTCGGGAGCGGCTTTGGCCTGGGTCTACCAGCACGGGTACCGGTCATTGACTCGGATATGGCCTTTACCGCTTATGGCGAAGAGTTCGGCCTGGTGGGGTTGTTTGCCATTATTGGTATCTACCTGCTGATCGTGCATCGTGGTTTTCGCATCGCGGCCGAAGCCTCCGATACCTTTAGCAAATTGCTGGCAACCGGGCTGACCTCAATCTTTGCCCTGCAAACTCTGGTGATTACGGCTGGCGACCTGAAGTTACTACCCTTGACCGGTATCCCATTACCCTACCTGAGCAATGGTGGTAACGCGATCCTGGCCAACTTTATTATTGTGGGTATTCTGCTGCGCATCTCACATAACTCGGCGGTAGAGCGCGAAGGGAAGTATTGAGCATCATTTAAAATGTGATTAGCCACAATCAGGATACTGTATATAAGGTCTGGTAACATGGAACAAAGCATGTCGCAACGAGCAACAGGAGCCTTCCGCCAATATCGCTGGAAAGAATTAGGTCTACTCATTCTTCCAGGCCTTATATTACTGTTACTGATGGCCCAATTGCTCATCATTCGCTCAAGCAACGATACCACCACCTTGAACAACCTGAAAAATCTGCCAATCCTGGATGGCTTGATCCCCATTCTGGGCTTTATCGCGGCGGTTCTGGTGGTCCATATTATCTTAAACATCTTTTTCCGTAAGGCAGACCAGGTGCTGTTGCCACTGGTCTGCCTGCTTAGCGGCCTGGGCGTCGTGATGCTAACCCGCCTGGGACCAGACATCCCTACATTCCATGGTGGACCTATCTCTAATTTAGGCTCAAAACAACTGCTCTGGGTTTTAGCTGGACTAGCGCTTTGCCTGATTGTCATGTTTGTTTTGCGTAATATCAACTGGCTCTCACGCTACAAGTATACCTGGCTCCTCTTCTGCATGGCCGTCCTCCTTCCAGGTATCATCAAGGGTATTCTGACCTTCAAGAGTGGTGCTCCAACCCGTGACATTCTCGGCTTTGGACCGTTAAAATTACAGCCTTCTGAGTTCTTGAAAATTGGCGTGGCCATTTTCTTCGCGGGCTATCTCAATGATAACCGCGACATCCTGGCTCAGGGTCACTACCGCCTGGGACCATTACGTCTACCGCCCCTGCGCCAGCTTGGGCCTTTGCTCTTCATGCTTAGCATTGCCCTCCTAAGTTTCTTGGTGGTGCGTGATCTAGGACTGGCCCTACTGGTCTATAGCCTGTTTCTGTGTATGACCTATGTCGCTACCGGCAAGAAATCCTATGTCATCGTCAGCCTGGGTGCCTTTCTCTTGCTCGGCTTCATTGGCTACAGTCTGCTTTCCTATGTCCAGAGTCGTTTTGCGACCGTTGCCTTTAATCCTGCTGATTGGGCTCATTTGACTCCCCAAGAAGACGATTTTGTTCTTAGGAATGGAGGTGGCGGCCAGGTTTATCAAGGGTTGATCAATATGGCGAGCGGTGGCATCTTAGGGAGTGGATTCGGCCTGGGTTTGCCTGCTCAAGTCTCAGTCATCGACTCAGATATGGCTTTTACTGCCTATGGAGAGGAATTTGGCCTGGTTGGTCTTTTTGCGATTATTGGAATCTACCTGCTGATCGTGCACCGTGGCTTTCGCATCGCGGCTGAGGCGCCTGATACCTTTAGCAAATTGCTGGCAACCGGGTTGACCTCAATCTTCGCCCTGCAAACTCTGGTGATTACGGCTGGCGACCTGAAGTTACTACCCTTGACTGGTATTCCATTGCCCTACCTGAGCAATGGTGGTAATGCGATCATGGCCAACTTTATTATTGTGGGTATTCTGCTGCGCATCTCACATAACTCGGCAGTAGAGCGGGAAGGAAAATATTGAACATCATTTAAAATGTGATTAGTCACAATCAGGATAATGTATATGAGGTCTGATACTATGGAACAAAGCATGTCGCAACGAGCAACAGGAGCCTTCCGCCAATATCGCTGGAAAGAATTAGGTCTACTGATTCTCCCAGGCCTTATATTACTGTTACTGATGGCCCAATTGCTCATCATTCGCTCAAGCAACGATACCACCACCCTGAACAACCTGAAGAATTTGCCGATTCTGGATGGCTTGATCCCCATTCTGGGCTTTATCGCGGCGGTTCTGGTGGTCCATGTCGTCTTAAATATCTTTTTCCGCAAAGCCGATCAGGTGCTGTTACCCCTGGTCTCCTTGCTCAGCGGCCTGGGTGTCGTGATGTTGACTCGCCTGGGACCCGATATGCTGAAACGCTTTGGAGGCCCTATTCCTACCCTTGGCTCGCGCCAATTAATATGGGTCATCATTGGCCTGGCCATTTGTCTGGGCACGATGTTTATCTTGCGCAATATTGGCTGGCTCTCCCGCTATAAATACACCTGGCTGCTGTTCTGCTTTGCCGTCATTCTTCCCAGCGTGATCAGAGGTATTCTGACCTTCAAAAACGCAGATCCCACCCGCGACACTCTCGGTTTTGGTCCATTAAAATTACAGCCGTCCGAGTTCTTGAAAATTGGTGTGGTGATTTTCTTCGCGGGCTACCTCAATGATAATCGCGACGTGTTAGCTGAGGGGCACTATCGACTGGGTCCATTACGTTTACCTCCACTCAGGCAACTGGGACCAATGCTTTTTATGCTCGGCATTGGACTGCTCAGCTTTCTCGTTGTGCGTGAGTTGGGACTGGCCCTGCTGGTTTATAGTCTCTTTTTGTGTATGACCTATGTCGCCACCGGCAAGAAATCATATGTGCTTGTCAGTTTGCTGACATTTGTGGTGCTAGCAGTGATTGGCTATAGTCTTTTACCTTATGTGCAGAATCGCTTTGCGACCGTGGCATTCAATCCGGCTGATTGGGCCCATCTTACCGATGCAGAAAATACGTTCGCTCAGGATAAAGGTTATCAGGTCTATCAGGGGCTCATTAATGTGGCCAGTGGCGGTATTCTCGGGAGTGGCTTAGGCCTGGGCTTTCCTGTCGGGGTACCGGTCATTGACTCGGATATGGCCTTTACCGCTTATGCGGAAGAGTTCGGTCTGGTTGGCCTCTTTGCCATCATTGGTATCTACTTGTTGATCGTCCACCGTGGCTTCCGTATTGCCGCAGAAGCCACTGATTCCTTTAGCAAGTTGCTAGCCGCTGGACTGACCTCGATTTTCGCCTTGCAAACGCTGATTATTACCGCTGGTGACCTGAAGTTACTGCCCTTGACTGGTATACCCCTTCCCTACCTGAGCAATGGTGGTAACGCCATCCTGGCCAACTTTATCATCGTCGGTATCCTGCTGCGCATCTCGCACAACTCGGCGGTGGAGCGCGAAGGCAAATATTGACCTTGCAAAAGTATGAAAAAAGCAAGCGGACACATATAATAGTCACGCTTGCTTTTTTATGTTGGTTTATGCGAGATCAAACTTTATTACCATTTGACACTTTCAAATGGTAATAAAGCTGATAGTTCAGCCCATTCTAACGATACAAGGAATAGGATACTCGATATGGTTGCTTGTCTGTGATCATGGCACATGTTATACTGCCCATGAAATAAGGCTTGCACAGATACAGTAAGAATGCGTGGGGAAACAATGGGCCAATACAGGCAATGGCTATTCTACCGCAATATTGATCAGCAGCTCACACAGCAGATTCAAACGTTTGAGCAAGAACTGGCAATATTACAAGCCGAGATACGCCATTTAGAAAATGATACAACGTATTCAGAAAATAGTATTTTACAAACACTGATTGGTGTCCAGCATATACGGCCGGACATTCATCAAGCGCCAGAGAGAGCTATGCCTGCGCCAAAGCAGAAAGCGGCTGAACAATCAGGTGGCTCTGTCTCTCCAGCACTTTTTGCCTGGAGCCAGTTGCCAAATTTCGATGCGCAAGAGATGCAGAAACCCATCGTGAACGCTACCACCCAGAGTCCAGTACCACATGCCAATACGTCATCAGACGACCTCTTACCCGGCGACCTGAATGCATTTGTTGAAGCACACAGTCAGACAGATCCACAACTGAAGGTTCCCTGGTGGCTCCGTAATACACGCAAACCAGCCGAAAAAAATCCACAAAGCACCAGTCCGATCGACCAGCAAAGTATCCGCACCAATCAATTGGTCGAGCGCTGGTTTGAACGCTGGGGCGAACAAACAGAGCAGACAGGTCCAACGGAAGAAGGGAAGCGGCATGAACGAGGGTAAAATGCAGCCAGCCGGACGGCTCGAGCGCGCAGAGATCGATCAGCTTTTTTCGCAGTTAAGTATGCAGGAAGTTGAACAGTTTTATGCCGCCTACCAGTTGTGGCAGAAGCAACAAAAAGCAGCGCAGCTACAAGCGGAAATCCACCATCTGCAAAGCAGACAAGTTCAAAATGCAGAACAGATACAGGCCGTAGCCCCCTCAGCAATCTCACTGGCTGCGCTTGCCCAGCTACGAGCCAGTGGAGTTGAAGATATTGATCTATTGGACCGTATGCTGGAACGTGGCGAGGACTGGCTGGACAATACCATGCAGCTATTGAGCCGCTGTGAAGCCCTCAACGTGATTCAAGGCAACTACACACAGTGGTGTGAGCATGCATTAGAAGGCGCATACGAATGGATGTGGTCAATGGACGACGCGGGACTGAGTAATTATTTTGAAGTTGATCTCCCTGAAGGACAACCATCAACCAGTGCGCCAGCAGCTACCGAAGAGCAGCTATTACGAAAGCTGATGAGCGAACCAGGCGATCCCGGCGCATCCAGACAGACCAGACCGTTACCATCGCTTAACGAGGAAGCAACCACGCCAGCTATCACCATGGATCAGCCAGAGCCATCCAGCACAGAAGCAGCCCAGGCAGAGATTCCCCCTGCTCTGGCGGAACTGCTGGGAACGCAGACAGAGGATGAAGTATCCCCCCCCACCAGCGAACCAGCCGAAGAGTCCACAGACAGCATAGTTGAGGATGTTGAACAGCCGGAAATCGCCGCCACTGAACAATCAGCAATAGCTATCAACATTCCGGTTGAGCAGCCAGACAACGAGCCTGACAAAACTGAGGCTGAACCACTGGCCGAAGAGGAGGCGGTCAACGCTGAAAGTGATCCCGCTGACCGGCCTGAAACAGTTGAGCCTGCATCAGAGGAAGAGCTATCACTTCCGGCCACAGAATTACCTTCTTCAACAGATGAAAACGAACAGAACACCGACGAACCAGCTTCGGACTCCGACGAACAGCCACGAGTTCAATCACCAGAAGAGGTATCAACCACAGCGGAACCGGACGAGGATCCAGAAGAAAACGTGCCAGCAAAGACACAGGACGTCGATCATGAGCCTGTTGAGGTGCAGGATATCGCAGATCCGGCTGCTACGGCGAGCGCTGTCGAGGAAGCCACAGAAGCCGAAGCAGCGGCAGACATAGCTACTGATAACGCTCAGGAGGCGACAGAGGTTGAACCCCAGGCTGACGTGTCCATAGCTAATGCTGAAGATGTTACGGAAGAAGAGCCTCTGGCGAAAGAAACAGCAACCGCTCCAACACAGGAAGCTACATCTAGCGAAGAACAGACAAATCACATGCAGTGGCCCTATGTCTACCAGGAAATACCAGATCCTATTCATGAATCTTCACCTGTCGAGACAGGGACACCCGCTGAATCCAATGAACAGCAACTGGAACAAAAAGATGTAGAGGAGCAAAAAGCAGACGAGCCTCACGCTGACACGATGCAGAAAACGCGGGGCCCGTTGCAACGTTGGTTAGCGAGGATTTTTGGGCGTTAGATTACCACTCTGAGAGGTAATACTGGGCATGGGCATGATTTGATGGTAGGTATTTTCAGGTATGTTCGTAGGATTGCTTACTGCAGGAGTTGGCTGGGCAGGCTGGGCTGACACGCTCTGCTGCTCCAGGGTAGCAATACGTTGCTGCAATTTCTTAATCAGTCGCTTATCTGACCAGGCGGAAACCACTGAAACCAGGTACAGCATGAGCGCGCCAAGAAAAAAAGCAATCAAGATCCACATACCAATTGGAAGATCTGGAGACTGCCAGAAGAAAAGATCCACATGGACCTGTGTTGAAAAATTCAAAACGGTCAGTACTGCCAGTCCGCCGCATACCAATAAGAATAGTAGTAGTATGAGGTAGAACATAATGACCTCCTTCGCATAGCGTCAAAATAGAAAATAATTCCAGGGTCCACGAATGTTCGCGGATGATGAGCAATCACTTACGCCTGATTATTGGACTTACAAATAATACGAATAACCTGTTATATTATACTCACAGAACCTGCAAGCAAGCAAAATTAACCTTCAACCCCGAAACATCCTCTTTGCCGTTAGGCAAATTGACGGCACACGGCAATAGGCTTATACTTTGGGTGGAGCATTAGGGAGGCAGAACGTGCTATTTGAAGAATATGAGAAAGATAATCCTGTCCACAGTCCGGTACGCGCACAGTACCTGAATATTAAGCGTCAAAATCCTGACGCGATTCTTTTTTTTCGCATGGGCGATTTTTATGAGATGTTTGATGATGATGCGGAGATCGTGACGCGCGAGTTAGAAATCGCTTTGACACGGCGCGACTTCGGCCGTGGCCAGCGCTCTCCAATGGCCGGTATCCCCCATCACGCCGCCGATGGCTATATCGCTCGCCTGGTAGGCAAAGGATACCGTGTAGCGATCGCGGAACAGACCAGTGATCCCGCCCTCTCCAAAGGCCTGGTTGATCGCGAGGTCATACGTATCGTTACTCCTGGTACCGTCATTGATCCGGCGATGCTGGCGGCCAAACGCAATAACTTTCTGGCGGCGGTGATCGTTGGTCGTGATGCGGTGGGTATTGCCTATGTAGATATCACGACAGGCGAGTTTGCAGTAACACAGTTTAGCTCCACAGAACCAGATGTGGCTGCGCAGCAGGAGATCGCGCGTGTAGGTCCGGCTGAGGTACTGGTGGAGGCCAATTATAGCCGCCATGGTAGCCGCAAACGGCGCTGGTTGGCCGCTGTCATGAACGAGAAACAAGTGACCAAGGTCGGCAGCAATGGCAACCCTAACGCGGAAATTCCCGCGTTGGAGGAAGAGGAAGAGGATGATGTAGCGCCACTGGCAAAATTGCTTGAAGGGGTAGCAGGACATGTGACACCCTATGATACGCGCTACTTTAGTGAGGATGATGCACGCCACCGCCTCCTGCGCCAGTTTGATGTGGCTTCGCTGGAGGGTTTTGGCTGCGCCCATCTCCCCTTTGCCATTCGTGCCGCCGGTGCGGTCCTGGCCTATGTACAGGAAACCCAAAAAGGCTTACTACAACAACTGAATGCCCTGGAAACCTACTTTACCGATGGATTTATGACCCTGGATCCGTATACGCGCCGCAATCTGGAGCTCTTTGAGACCGGACGTGGTGGCTCGGTCAAGGGCTCTCTGCTCTGGGTACTGGATCACACGCGTACCCCTATGGGTGGTCGCCTGCTGCGCCGTTGGATTGGACAACCCCTGCTGGATATTGGTATCCTGCAACAGCGCCAGCAAGCTATTAGTGAGCTGATCGGCGATACACTCTTACAGGCCCGCCTGACTGAAGGATTGAAAAAGGCCGGCGATGTGGAGCGCCTGATCAATCGCGTCAAGCAGCGCATTGCCTCACCACGCGATCTGGCCGCCCTAGCCAATGGCTTGCGGGCCGCCTCGGAGGTGCGCAATTGCCTGACCCAGGAAGAGATCACCAGCAAACCCTCACTCCAACGTATTGTGGAGCGACTGGCCGATAACGACGATATCATCGAGCTGATCGAAAAAGCCATTGCCGATGATCCACCCATGAGTATTACCGAGGGCAATATTATCCGCGCTGGCTTCAGTGCTGAATTAGATCAATTGCGCGACGCCTCACAGAATGGACGGAAATGGATCTCGGATCTGGAGCAGCGGGAGCGTAAACGCACCGGCATCAATAATCTTAAGGTTGGTTTTAATAAGGCCACAGGCTATTTTATTGAGATCACAACGTCTAATCTCAGCCGGGCTCCTAAAGAATATATTCGTCGCCAGACACTCACGAATTCTGAACGCTATATCACACCTGACCTGAAGGAATATGAGACGCTTATTCTCAACTCGCAGGAACGCGTCAATAAGATGGAGAATGAGTTCTTTGTGCAGTTACGCTCGGATATCGCTATCCATGCCGCCGAACGTATTCTGGATACAGCCCATGCGCTGGCGGAAATCGATGTCTATCAGAGTCTGGCCGAGGTGGCCGCCAAACAGAATTATTGTCGGCCAACCTTAAATAATGAGGATACCATCCATATCGTGGCCGGACGCCATCCTGTGGTGGAACAGGCGCAACCCGATATTCCTTTTATCCCTAATGATGCCAATCTTTCAAACCATGAAGCGCAGATCAGTATTATCACTGGTCCCAATATGGCTGGTAAATCAACATATCTACGTCAGGTAGCACTCACCGTCTTGCTAGCCCAGATTGGTAGTTATGTGCCAGCCGAGACGGCCATCATTGGTATCGTCGATCGCATCTTTACACGTATTGGCGCCCAGGACGACCTGGCTACCGGTCAGAGTACCTTTATGGTTGAAATGGTCGAGACTGCCAATATTCTACATCACGCCACGCCACGCAGCTTGATTATTCTCGATGAGATCGGACGTGGTACCAGCACCTATGATGGTCTGGCCATCGCCCGCGCGGTCGTGGAGTATCTGCACAATAATAAGCGCAGCGGCGCTCGTACCCTGTTCGCAACCCACTATCATGAACTCGTTGAGGTCGCGCAACTGCTACCGCGTATCAAATGCCTGAATGTCGCAGTCACCGAAGAAGGTGGTCAGGTCATCTTCTTACGCAAAATTGTACCAGGAGGCGCTGATAGAAGTTATGGCATCCATGTGGCCCAGCTGGCTGGTATTCCACGTCCAGTTATTCACCGCGCCGAAGAAATCCTGGCGGAATTAGAGCGTACAGGTGACGCCAAGATACGCCGCAAAACGATGCGCGATATGACCATGCCAGTCGCATGGCAAATGACTTTAATGGAACCCGAATCTCACCCGCTCATCGAAGAGCTGAAAACGCTGGCCGTCGATGAACTGACGCCGATCGAAGCCATCAGCAAACTCTATGAATTCCAACAAAAAGCCAGGAAAAATTCCTGATTTCCGTGCTGATTTTATGGGTTTTGCTGACAATAAACACGACATCCGACCACCAGATGTGATATGATTATGGTGGTTAGTGTATTGTGTACAATATTAAACATCCAAATTGGGAGGATTAATGACAACCCAACAACACGTTTCTGTAGATGACAAACAAGCCTTAGAAAATCTCGCTATCAATACGATTCGCACACTAGCCATGGACGGCGTACAAAAAGCAAATTCAGGACATCCTGGCACCCCTATGGCGCTAGCTCCTTTAGCATATTTACTTTATACACGTCACATGCGCCACAATCCGAAGAATCCACATTGGGTGAACCGCGATCGCTTTGTGCTTTCGGCCGGTCATGCTTCAATGCTGCAATACAGCTTATTGTATTTAACCGGCTATGGGCTCACACTGGATGATCTGAAAAGTTTCCGCCAGTGGAATAGCCTGACCCCGGGCCATCCTGAGTATGGCCATACCACAGGTATCGAGACCACCACAGGTCCTCTGGGACAGGGTATGGGCAATGGTGTTGGCATGGCCATCGCTCAGCGCTACCAGGCCAGCCGCTACAATCGTCCTGGCCATGAAGTGATTGATCACTATATCTATGCTATTGCTGGTGACGGCGATATGCAGGAAGGTGTCTCGTCGGAGGCCGCTTCACTGGCAGGAACCCTGAAACTAGATCGCTTAATCTACTTCTATGATGATAATAATATCACCATTGAGGGAGATGCCAGCATCGCCTTTACGGAGAACGTTGGCGGCCGCTTCGAGAGCTATGGCTGGCATGTCCAGCGCGTGGCCGATATCAATGATCTGGCCGCTCTTGACCAGGCGATTGAGGCTGCTAAAGCTGAGCATGAGAAACCTTCGCTGATCATCGTCAAATCGAAAATTGGCTATGGTAGCCCTCACAAACAGGGCAGCCACGACGCTCATGGTAGCCCCCTGGGTGCCGATGAGGTTGTGCTGACCAAGCGTAACCTGGGCTGGCCTTCTGAGGAGCCTTTCTTTGTTCCTGAGGAAGCCTTGAATTTCTTCCGCCAATCCATCGAGCGCGGCGCAAAATTCGAGCAAGAGTGGCAGCAACAGTATGATGCCTATGCCGCCGCCAATCCCGAACTGGCTGCACAATGGCAGCAGGAATTGAGTGGCAAACTGGCCGAGGGCTGGGATAAAGATATTCCTGTCTTTAAAGCTGGTGAAGCACTCGCTACCCGCGTCTCTTCCGGCAAGACCCTCAACGCGATCGCGCCCAACCTGCCCAACCTGATCGGTGGTTCCGCCGACCTGGCTCCTTCCAACAACACAAACATGAAGGGCCTGGGAGATTTCAGCGGCACCGAGTCCGGTCGCAATATGCACTTTGGTATTCGCGAGCATGGCATGGGAAGCATCCTGAATGGTATGGCCCTGTACGGTGGCTTGATCCCCTTCGGCGCCACCTTCTTGATCTTCTCAGACTATATGCGCCCACCGATCCGTCTGGCATCCTTAATGGGAATCAAGACGATCTATGTATTCACACATGACAGCATTGGTGTCGGTGAAGATGGTCCTACCCATCAGCCAATTGAGCAGTTAGCCGCACTCCGTTCCATTCCTGGAGTTACCGTGCTACGTCCTGGCGATGCCAACGAGACAGCCGAAGCCTGGCGTGTCGCCATCACCCACAAGGGTCCGGTCGCCCTGGCCTTAACACGTCAGAATCTGCCAACGCTGGACCGGGAAGTATATGCCAGTGCAAGTAACCTCTCCAAGGGCGCATACGTGCTAATGGATAGTGAAGGTACACCCGATCTTATCTTGATGGCCAGTGGCTCTGAGGTATCACTAGCCGTTGATGCTGCCCAACAATTGCATCAGGATGGCGTGGCCGTCCGTGTAGTAAGTGTTCCTAGTTGGGAACTGTTTGAAGAGCAGAGTGCAGAATATAAAGAGACCGTCCTGCCGAAAAATGTTCGTGCACGTATTGCAATTGAAGCTGGACGGTCAATGGGCTGGGATCGCTATGTGGGCCTTGATGGTGATATCATTGCATTAGATCACTTTGGCGCATCCGCTCCTGCGAAGACCCTTTTCCAGGAATTTGGCTTCACAGTTGAGAATGTTGTAGCGAAAGCAAAAGCTCTGTTAAACAAATAAAGATCATTTTTACAGGATAGTCATTGCCAACACATCAATTGGTGGGAAAGCGGGGATGCAAGGGGCGGCAAGCCCCTTGCCTGGGGTTTCGGGGGCTGTACCCCCGTCATCTCGCCCCATTCCACTCGCGTAGCGGGTGCACAACCCATCAAACGACGTTTGACAAAGTGCTACACATCCAAAAGAGCAATAACGATGCCTGGCTATCCAGAATACTGGATGGTCGGGCCTGCTGGAAATGTTCAATAGTAAAAGGAAGGTACAATTCCATGGCAAATCCTTTAACCCAACTGCATTCCGAAGGCCAGAGCGTCTGGTATGACAATATCGATCGTTCACAACTCGCTTCCGGCCAATTCAAAAAGATGCTGGACGAAGATGGCGTACTGGGCGTTACCGCCAATCCAACCATTTTCGAGAAATCGATCAGTGCAGGCCATGCGTATGACGAGCAGATCAGCGAGTTAATTAAAGAAGGCAAAAGCACCAGTGATATCTACGAAGCTGTCGTGATCAAAGATATCCGCACTGTCGCCGATCTGCTGCGCCCAATCTATGATCGCACAGAGGGTCAGGACGGCTATGTAAGCCTTGAGGTCTCCCCTGAACTGGCCAATGATACCGAAGGTACCGTCGCAGAAGCCAAACGCTTCTGGAGCATGGTCGAGCGCCCTAACCTGATGATCAAGATTCCTGCTACACCAGCCGGTATTCCCGCCATCTATGAGGTTCTGCGCAGCGGCATCAACGTCAACGTGACCCTGATCTTCTCCCTGGATTCCTACCGAGATGTAGCTGATGCTTATATCCGCGCCCTTGAGGATCTCAATGGCCGTGGTCAGGATATCAGCAAGATTGCGTCCGTCGCCAGCTTCTTTGTCAGCCGTGTTGATACCCTGGTCGACAAACTGCTTGAGGACAAGATCAAAGCCAGCAGTGACGAGAATGAAAAGCAGCAGCTGAAGGCACTGGAAGGCAAAGCCGCCATCGCCAATGCACGTGTCGTCTATCAGGACTTCAAACGCATCTTTGGTACACCACGCTTTGCGACACTGAAAAACACCGGTGCCCATGTCCAGCGTCCACTCTGGGCCAGCACCAGCACCAAAAATCCTGCCTACCGCGACGTTCTCTATGCAGAAGAACTGATTGGTCCTGACACCGTAGACACCATGCCCCTGGAAACAATCGTCAATTTCCGCGATCATGGTAAGGTCCGCAACAGCATCGAGGATGACATTCCTGGATCCAAAGCGGCCCTGGATGCCCTGGAAAAAGTTGGCATCCACTACGCCCAGGTAACCCAGCAGCTACAGGACGAAGGCGTAAAGAAGTTTGCCGACTCCTTCCACCAGTTGTTTGAAGGCATCGAAAGCAAGAAAAACGCCATCAAAGAAACCCAGGTCGGCAACTAAAACGCCCACCCAGACAAAATCTTTACTATAAACAATCAATACCAGTGAACTGACATACCTCGCCTCAACAGCGAGAACCCGGTCTGCATCTCCCTTACTACTGGGGATTTGCACCCTCTCGCCTTAACAGCGGGATTGTTAAGGGCAGCCGCTCTTAACCTGGGGTCCGGGGCTGCGCCCCGGACCCCTCCCTTCCCCCGCCGCCGTAGGCGGCGGAACAAAAAAGGTGCGTCAGAATACCAGGTACTAATTGTATCTCCATCTCAGTACATGAGAATCATGCGCCGAGATGGAGATAACCCTGAGTACACTTACCCACAGGTTCCATCATAGGGGACGAGTAAAAAGACCTGTTTATGTCCCAAAGCAATATACGCGACCACCATAAACAGGACCCCATACTCATCAACCAACCATAACAATAACGAATATGGTATCATGCAAACCGAAGGTAAAAAATTCAAACCCTTGAAAGCTTTACCAGGCAGACACAAGAGTACTCATCAAACATTTTAAAAAAACGTCATTAGTTGTAAGAAAACTAAAACAAGTCATTTAGGAGATATCACATGCCTCAGCGTAGCGTCGTCGAGGCGCCTAATCCTTTTCGCGAAGGATTACGCATTAAAGAGAGCCTTGAACCCTGTGTTATGGTCATCTTCGGTGCAACAGGCGACCTGACACACCGTAAATTGCTGCCCGCCCTATATAATTTAGCGCTGGAGCATCCTTTGCCGGCAGGCTTCTCAGTCGTTGCGTTTGCACGACGCCCTTATACCGACGAATCATTTCGCCAGCAGGCCCTCGAATCAATTAATCAATATTCCCGCCAGAAGCCAGTTAATCCTCAAGTATGGGAGAGTTTTGCCTCTGGTCTTCATTACCTACAGTCAAATTTCCATGATCCTGAGGGCTATAACAAACTTAATCAACTGCTCAACAAACTTGACCAGGAGCGTGGTACTAGCGGCAACCGAATCTTTTATCTATCAACCCCACCCAGCCAGTATCCTGAAATTATTCAGAATCTGGGCAATGCCGGTTTAAATAGGAATCGCAAGGGCTGGACACGGATCATTGTTGAAAAACCCTTTGGCCATGATCTCGCCACTGCACGCGAGCTCAACCGCCAGATCGGTAAAGTCTTCAAAGAGGATCAGATCTATCGTATTGACCACTATCTTGGTAAAGAGACCGTTCAGAACATTCTGGTCTTCCGCCTGGCCAACGGCATCTTCGAGCCGGTCTGGAATAGACGTTATGTTGATCATGTTCAAATTACTGTCGCGGAAAACCTTGGCCTGGAAGGGCGTGCTGGCTACTATGAAGAATCAGGCGCGATCCGCGACATGATTCAAAATCATATGTTGCAGTTGCTTACCCTGGTAGCGATGGAACCACCAATCGCCTTTGACGGCAATTCTGTACGCGATGAAAAAGTAAAAGTGCTGCATGCACTACAACCTCTGGTTGGACGTGAAGTACAAAACAACACCATCCGCGCACAGTATGGTCAGGGTTGGGTCGGCGGCAAACA
Organism: Dictyobacter alpinus; assembly: GCF_003967575.1. NCBI lineage: Bacteria > Bacillati > Chloroflexota > Ktedonobacteria > Ktedonobacterales > Dictyobacteraceae > Dictyobacter > Dictyobacter alpinus. The sequence goes on along the minus strand of NZ_BIFT01000001.1, from coordinate 3,934,032 downwards.
GGTTCCTGGCTATCTACAGGAACAAGGAGTATCCCCTACTTCTACTACTGAAACCTATGTTGCTATAAAAACTTTTATTGACAACTGGCGGTGGGCCGGGGTACCATTTTACTTACGCACCGGTAAGCATTTGCCCAAGCGTGTAAGTGAAATCGCTATTCAGTTCAAGCAGCCACCACTCATGCTGTTCAAGGATCACGACACCCAGGGACAGGTAGAACCAAACGTCCTTACCTTACGTATCCAGCCAGATGAAGGTATTTCACTGAAATTTGGCGCTAAGGTACCAGGCACCGATATGCAGATTCGCTCGGTGAATATGGACTTCTTCTATGGTTCGTCCTTTGTGCGTGAGCAGCCAGAAGCGTATGAACGCCTCTTGCTTGACGCTATGCATGGTGACTCAACGCTCTTCACACGCCGTGATGAGGTCGAGGCAGCCTGGGCCTTCGTACAGAACATTCTGGACGAATGGGGCGCAGCTCCACGCGATACTATTCATACCTATGAGTCAGGCTCATGGGGACCACAGGCCGCAGATGAATTCATCTGGCGTGATGGTCGCCGCTGGCGCCGCCCATAGTGAGCAAGCGTTAAGAGCAAACACAGAACTCAATAGCACAATGTTGTCCTTTAGAACGATGAGGTTCACTGATGAAGGGTGTAGGAATGGTAATGGATAACTCCGCAGCCCCAGGAATGCAATTGCCCTGGGCAGGCAAAAAGGTCAGCCCGGAACAAGTCGAAGTTGAGTTGTCGACTCTCTGGCGTCTGGCTTCCGACAACATGCGTATCAGTCAGAATATGAATGTGCGTACCAGTGTGCTGAATTTCGTTATCTGTGCTCAGGACGAAAAAACAGCGCGCCAAGCCAGTGCAGTTCTACGAGACTTAGCCAGTACCCATATCGCTAGAGTTACCCTTTTAATTCTTGACACGCGCAGTGATGGTCCATCTGAAGTTTCCACCTGGATCACGCTGCGCTCCTTCCCTATCATTTCAGATATTATGCGCCACCATTTTGAACAGGTTACGGCCACTGTCAGTGGCAAAGCTGTTCAATATGTAGATAATATCGTTCAATCTCTGCTCAAACCTGATCTTCCCGTCTATCTGTGGTGGTTAAATGACCTGCCGACAGATCATGATATCTTCCACCGCTTGATTAGCCTCAGTAGTCGGGTGATTATCGACTCAAGCCATTTTACTCAGCCTGAAGCACAGATTAGTGCCGCTTCAGCCATTTTGCAGCAGGCACCACAATGCGCGCTTAGCGACCTGACCTGGGGGCGCGTTACCGCATGGCGTGAGCTGATCGCACAATTTTTTGATATTCCCGAATACCGTCCTTATCTGATGGCATTAGACACTATTTCGATAGAGCATGCCATTTCCACCTCCAGCCAGGCACTAGATCATCATTCAAGCCAGATGAATCCAATTAGAGCCTTATTATTAGCCGCCTGGTTAAAAACACGCCTGGGTTGGAAATTGTCAGAGGACGAGAATGACAATTATCGAGATACAGGAGCAGGAACATACTCCTGGCATATGTCGGATCGGGATATGAGTAAGGTTGTGACCCAACCACTTATGGTCACGAGCGATGGAAAAAACACCAGCATCCCCCTGGGTGGTATTACCATCTCTATCCAGACACGTGAACCGGTAAAATCAGCTCCAGGCACACTTTGTCTGGTGCGCATGGTTGGGACAGTAGAGGGAAAAGAGGCAATCTTTACCATTGAACGTGGTGATGATGACGAGCACGTGATCACGACAGCTGAAGTACCGGGAATTCCTCGCCCCCCTCGAACCGTGAGTATTGCAGCGACCCATAAGGAAAGCGATCTGCTACATAACGAGTTAGAGATCATGGGACGCGATCATCTTTATGAGCAAACCCTCCATGAGGTGTTCGCGCTTCTTGCACAATAAACGTTACTAACACTTATTCTATTGGAGCTTTGTATGAACGTTACCATTTTTTCAGATGGAGAACAACTTAGCCGTGCCGCCGCCGAGTATATCGTGCGCGTCGCTCAGGAAGCGATCGCCGATCATGGCCGCTTCAGCCTGGCCCTTTCGGGCGGCTCCACACCGAAAAAGTTGTATGGATTACTGGCAACCGAGCCATATCGCAGCCAGATTGATTGGTCGAAAATCGAAATCTTCTGGAGCGACGAACGTTGCGTGCCCGCTGATGATCCTGAAAGTAATTATCGCATGGCCAATGAGGTCATGCTGAGCAAACTACCCATCCAACCAGCGCACATTCACCGCATGCCTGCGGATGAGGCCGATCGTGAGGCAGCCTCACAGGCTTATACACAAGATATACAACGCACCATCGGGACCAATGGTACCCCACGCTTCGATCTGATTCAGCTTGGCATGGGTCCTGAAGGTCATACCGCCTCCCTCTTCCCACATCAGGCTTCGTTGAAGGAGTTCGAGCGACTGATAATACCGGTGACAGTGCCCAAGCCACCACCAGCACGGCTGACATTTACACCAGCCTTACTCAATGCCGCCAACCACATCCTCTTCCTGGTTACAGGAGCAGAAAAAGACGAGGCGGTCCAGGCGGTCCTGGAAGGTCCGGATCAACCCGAAGAGTATCCAGCCCAGATTGTACGCCCAACCAATGGCGAAGTCACCTGGATGCTTGATACGGCCGCCGCAGGAAAATTGCGCAAACAGAGCTAGGAGATTTTTTCATGGTAGAGATCGTCCCATCCATTCTGTCTGCCGATTTTACGCGCCTGGGCGAGCAAGTGCGAGACGCTGAGGCCGCTGGAGCCCACCGCATCCAGATTGATGTCATGGATGGCCACTTTGTGCCCAATATCACCATGGGACCAATGGTCGTTGAGGCGGTGCGCAGTTGTACAAAGGCCACGCTTGAAGCCCACCTGATGATCACCAATCCTCAGGAGTACATTGAGACATTCGCCAAAGCTGGTGCGGACGTCATCATTGTCCATCAAGAGGTCTCGCCCCATTTGCATCGCGTCCTCAAGCAGATCAAAGCGGCTGGCAAACAAGCCGGCGTGGCCATTAATCCTTCGACCCCGGTCTTTATGTTGCAGGACATGCTGCCATTCTGCGATCTGATCCTGGTGATGACGATCAATCCTGGCTTTGGGGGACAAGAGCTGATTCCAGAAACATTGCCAAAAATTGAAACGCTCCACCGCATGCTTCAACAGCGCAATCTCACATGCGATATTGAAGTGGATGGTGGCATTAATGCCGAGACTATTCCCCAGGTCGTACGAGCAGGAGCCAACCTGCTGGTAGCAGGCTCAGCCTTCTACAATACCAAAGAAAGTGTTGAGCAGACCATGGAGAAATTGCGCAAAGCCATTCCTAATGAATCCTGAAGCTCTCTACACATAATCTCATAAGTAACAAAAAAGGCTGTGGTCCAGATGATCACAGCCTTTTTGTTGTCTATCACATATGGAAGCACACATAATAGGAGAGCAAATAGTGCTTATGATGGCGTATAGTGTTGTTTATACTGTTGCTTACATAATTTTGGATGGTGTAGATCCAAAAAAGGAGGCATTCTACATGTTTGATGATATCACGGATGTACCCGGGATCCGCGTCGGGCACGATACTAATCTGGAGGCTGGAACCGGCTGTACGGTCGTGCTCTGTGAGACGCCAGCAGTTGGTGGGGTAGATGTGCGTGGTGGGGCACCAGCTACCCGTGAGACCGATCTCTTGCATCCTCTGTGTATGGTTGACGAGGTGAACGCTGTACTCCTGACGGGCGGGAGCGCCTTTGGCCTGGATGCGGCCAGTGGCGTGGTGCGCTATCTTGAAGAACGGGGCGTGGGCTATGATACAGGTGTGGTGCGCGTACCGATTGTACCTGCAGCCGCGATTTTTGATCTGCCATTTGGTTCGGCCACAATTCGACCCGATAGCGCTTCTGGCTACCAAGCCTGTAAGTCCGCTGAAACGGCAACAGGGCCCCTTGAACAGGGGACAATCGGCGGCGGCACCGGTGCGACCGTAGGCAAAATGTTGGGCCCGGATTTTGCGATGAAAGGTGGTGTGGGATCTGCCAGTCAAGAACTCATTGGAGGCATCATCGTGGGCGCGATCGTGCTTGTTAACGCCCTGGGAGATATCATTGATCTCCAGACGCAACAGGTAGTCGCAGGTACACGTAACGCTGCCGGCAAGAGTTCAGCAACGAACAATCCGTTTGGGAATACCACTATCGCTGTCATCGCTACCAATGCAACCCTGACAAAAGCCGAAGCCACGAAGGTCGCGCAAATGGCACATGACGGTATGGCGCACGTCATCCGACCTGCCCATACAATGTTTGATGGTGATACAGTATTTACACTGGCATTGGGAGATAAGACATCAGGAATACAGCATGACACTGCAACCGCTGCACAACATGTAAGTACGTTAGGCGCAGCAGCAGCTCATACACTTGCGCGGGCAATAGTCAAGGCCGTACGCCAGGCAAGCGAATTACACAATATTCCAGCAGCCAGTTCTTTATTGTAATCTCAGAAAAGTAACCTTATCGCTATATATGCACGAACTCCAATCCTGTAAGTCATGGTTGTAGCATTACAAATAACACGATGCCCCCGCCAAATAGCATGAGCAGGATGCATCCCATAATGACCAGAGCAAACATATAACTACGTGAGGTAGCTACAATATCTGGCACGACGCTAGCAGGGCGTCGCTCAGGTCGTCTAGGGAGCTCTCGTTTCGCGGTCAGGGTTTTCAAGCCACCAGTGGCCAGATCCCAGGAGTGGGTTGCAAAGTCCAGGGCATGTTCGTGATCCGGAGAATGGGAACTTGCCGGTTCCACCATTGAGGATTTTTTTGGGGATAGAGAAGAGGGGGAACCCGTAGGGTTTGCGGGCATCGAGTGATCGGGTGAGATCATTTGTGGCCGGCGAGGGACCGTTCTTTTGGATCGCGCATCAGGACCAGGCAACGTCACAGCTTTTCTCCACTTCAGGCTTCATAAAACCAACCGCAGCAACATGAACAGCTTACAACGTACGCACTACAGCATTCTTGTCCGACTACTTTTAATTGTAGTGATATGTCAGAGTTTCGCAAGGGGCCTATGACTATTGGGTAAAAGAGGTACGGTAAAAACTAGGAGTCGTGAGGCGTGAGGAGGTCAAACAAGGAGGCGATGATACGGCCAGTGGCTCCCCAGATACGATGATGACCATAGTCATAAAAATGCACTGTCCGTGTCTGATTATTGCGTGTCCATTGCTCGGTATGGGCAATAGAGGGATCAGCCAGACGAGCCAGACTGACAATGACTAATTCAGCTACTTCGCTTTCCTGTAAGACAAGTTCCCCCACACCTTGCGGTAAATATGCCACCACAGGAGTAATCAGATAGTTACTGACAACTGTAAATACAGGATCCAGCACACCCAGAGGCTGAACCAGCTCTGGCTGCAGTCCAATCTCTTCATGCGCTTCACGTAGCGCCGTCATGACCACCGAGTGGTCCGTAGGATCGACTTTCCCTCCTGGAAATGCAATCTCACCACTATGAGATCGTAATGTGCTGGCACGACGAATCAACACCAGGTGCAATTCATTATCTTGCAAAAAAAATGGTAACAACACCGCGGCCTTGCGCGCTTTTTCCTGCTGCCCCTCGATCGTATCAATCAGGGACTCTGCCAGATCAACTGGCGCCAGACGCTGGCGCAGGCGATTGATTACCTCTGTATTGTTTGCTAAATTCAACCCATCCATAGGTGTATTGTAGCATATCCAGTAGGGCTTGCGTCACTGTGATACAATTTGAGTCAGGAAAAACATCGGAGAGATTTGCTAAAAGGTTATATATTGTCTTGCAATCGGTGAGAGCATTTGGTATAATAGAGAGTATCGAGTGGGGGTATGCTTACATTCAGGCGCTCATTATATTTTTTATGATGGCGTGCTGCCTGCGAGTATCGTTTCGTATCACCGTTCTGTAAAGCAAACAATTGGTTATAACGATATCCTGACATGATTTAGCGATATCGAAACCGAAACGAGACCGCCTGAGCACCTCCTCCGATTAAGCCCAAGTCCGATGGTACACTCCCCAGGGTCCCAATGTTGCTGCAATGCAATCCATTTCGTTGTTCTTACTGTTTAAAGAACAACGATGCGGAGGTCGGTTAGGCATGGCCGACAACATAACCAGTACACAATCAAATGGGTAGGGATGAGTGTAGTATCGTAGATGAGGCACAAACCGTGGATCGAAGGGGGTTAACTACCCATGCATGCGAAAAAAAGCACGGCGACCTTTCGACAATGCCAGCGGAAAATCAAAACAGCGGGCGGGTACAGACGATGATCGAAGGAAATGACCTACAAGGCCAAAACAACAACCCCGAAGAGATGGAAGAAAACCAGAACGAGATGGCAGCGCTGCTGGCAGAATCAGCAAACCCCATCAGCATCAAACGAGGTGATGTAGTCGAGGGCGTTATCGTGCGCATTGACCAGGACGAAATCCTGGTAGATATCGGCCTCAAATCAGAGGGCGTCCTCTCAACAAAAGAGTTGCCGTCAAGTGGCTATGGCTCTTTTAGCGAGTTGCACCTCAATGATAAAATTCTGGTTTATGTTATCCAACCAGAAACTTCGGAGGGCCATGCAGTCCTCTCACTGAAGAGGGCTAACACCGAGCGCCAGTGGCGTATCGCGGAAGAGCAGTACAAAAACAACGAGCTCCTCAAAGCTAAAGTCATTGATTATAACAAAGGTGGCTTGATTGTTGACGTAGCAGGAATTCGTGGTTTTGTGCCGATCTCTCAAATCTTGAACCTCAAGCGGGAAGAAGTTGCCGCCGGTGGTGAAAACCAGGAAACTGCAGCGAAACTGCAGAGCATGAAGGACAAAGAACTTCAGCTGAAAATTATCGAGATCAATCGAGCGCGCAATCGCTTAATCCTCTCGGAGCGTCTGGCAGTCCAGGAATGGCGTCAGCGCCGTCGCGAGGAATTGCTCGATGAGTTGAAGCCGGGTGAAGTCCGCAAGGGCGTTGTTAGCAATCTTGCTAATTTCGGTGCCTTCGTAGACCTGGGCGGCGCAGACGGACTGGTTCATATCAGCCAGTTGGCCTGGAGCCGTGTTAACCATCCAAGTGAAGTGCTACACGTCGGTCAGGAAGTCGAAGTACAGGTCCTGAGTGTCGATAAAGAGAAAAAGAAAATCGCACTCTCGATCAAACGTGCCGAGGTTGATCCCTGGACTACTGTCGAGCAGCGCTATACACCTGGACAGGTTGTCACCGGAACCGTGACCAAGATTGCACCATTTGGTGCCTTCGCACGGATTGAAGATGGCATAGAGGGTTTGATTCATCTGTCTGAATTGACACCTGGAACAGATCCCAAGTCTATCTTGCATGAGGGTGCACAACTTCAGTTACGTATCTTACGCATTGATGCCGAGCGCCGACGCCTTGGCCTCAGCTTACGTCAAGCTGATGAAGTCGATGCTGTAGAAGAGACAACCGAAGTTCCTGGTCAGGAAGAAATTGAAACTACCAGTGCTGCTCCCCAGGAGAGTGTCGCGTCAGTGGCAGAAACACCAGCCGCTCCCGCCACTCCTTCTCTGGAGTCTCTGCCAGCACTTGGAGAGCAGACTTCCACCAATAAGCGCGAACAGCGCCGTGAACGCCAGGATCGCACAAGTGATAGCTCGACGAATAATCAGCATGACGAGGGCGAACTTACAGCTATGGCTGAAGCCTTCCGCGCAGCTGCTCGTCAGCGTTCATCCAAGGATGATACTGATTCTTCAGAACAGTAAATTCCCTGGCAGTTCCATGCGTCAAATGTAATCTGTAAGAGAACCTCCCTGTAGTCTTTCCCAAAAAAGAGTACAGGGAGGTTCCCTTTTCATCTTCTTCATCTCACAGTTTTTCCGCACAAAATAGGCCTTCTTATGCACTCGAGCGGAAAATTGTTCTTGACGCTATAAAAAGAGTTGTAGTATGATGAAAGGCACAGGCTATGAGGCACTCGAGGGTCTCTCTTCAACGTTAAATTGGTGTAAAGCAACAGGCCAACATCCAGGATGCTATTTCCATGTTTTTGTTGTACAATAGAGGATCATCGAAATCGCGTGTTTACCAATGGCAATAACGATGAAGGGACAACGATCATGGCTGAAGCACACCGCACAGCCGCTCGCTTGTCAACGCATCAAAGAAGATACGGAGACAGCTGAATAGGCAAGGTTTCTTGGCTGTTTGAGCACATCGTACCTGAACAGATGATCTCGCGACCTCTCCGCTGTGTGCATCTATGCCAATGCAGTGTGGAGGTCGATTGTTTCTCAGTAAGAAGGTTGAGCGTTTATTGACAGACGGGAGGCTACAGTTGTTATCCTTGACGCTGTATGATGGGTGTTGTATGATGAAGCAAATAGTTTACCTGAGCGACACAGAGGGCTCGGTTCCACCCTCTGCCAATGAAAGGGGGGTGACAAACAGGTGAATGATAGAGACAGATTCGATAAGTTCACAGAGCGGGCCAGAAAAGTTCTGAGCCTTGCCCAGGAAGAAGCCCAACGCTTCCAACATAACTATATTGGGACAGAGCACCTCCTCCTCGGTCTTGTACGTGAAGGCGAGGGTGTTGCTGCTAAAGTACTTGCAAATCTCGGTGTCGAACTGAATAAAGTTCGTAGCGCCGTCGAATTTATCATTGGTCGTGGTGATCGCATTGTTCTTGGCGAAATCGGCCTGACACCACGTGCCAAAAAGGTGATCGAGCTAGCAGTTGATGAAGCTCGCCGCCTGAATCATCATTATATCGGGACAGAACACCTCTTACTGGGTTTAGTTCGTGAGGGTGAGGGTATCGCAGCCGGCGTTCTTGAAAGCCTGGGTGTGAACCTCGAAAAAGTGCGTACGCAGACCATTCAGGTGCTGAGCCAGTCGGGCACACCACATGAACGCGACGCCAAGCACTCAAAAACCCCCACCATTGACCAGATGGGCATTGACCTGACGGCAGCAGCCCGCGCAGGCACGCTCGATCCAGTCATCGGACGTCATCAAGAAATTGAGCGCGTCATCCAAATCCTTTCCCGACGTAACAAAAACAATCCGGCTCTCATCGGTGAGCCCGGTGTTGGTAAAACAGCTATCGTTGAAGGTCTGGCTCAACGCCTGATCTCCGGCGAGGTTCCTGAAACACTTTCGGGCAAACGCTTGCTTACGCTTGACGTTGGCTCGCTGGTCGCGGGTACCAAATATCGTGGTGAATTTGAAGAGCGCCTGAAAAAGATTATAGAAGAGATCCGTAATAGCCGCGACTGCATCATCTTTATTGATGAAGTACATACCCTGGTGGGTGCCGGTGCCGCTGAAGGAGCTGTCGATGCAGCGAATATCCTGAAGCCAGCCCTGGCTCGTGGTGAGTTACAGTGTATCGGTGCAACAACTCTCGATGAATATCGCAAGTATATCGAGCGCGATGCTGCACTCCAGCGCCGCTTCCAGGAAGTGATTGTACGCGAGCCAACCGTCGAGGAGACCGTTGAGATTCTCAAAGGTATCCGCGAACGCTATGAGCAACACCATCGCCTGATTATTACAGACGAGGCGCTTAAGGCCGCGACCGATATGGCTAGCCGCTATATCACCGATCGCTTCATGCCGGATAAAGCCATCGACTTGATCGATGAGGCTGCCAGTCGTGTACGTATGCAGAACTCATTGGCTCCTCTGAACTTGAAAGAGGCCATGAAGGGTCTTGAGTCGGTACTGCGCGAGAAAGAGGCCGCTATCCAGCAGCAGGAATATGAATTGGCCGCTGAGTTGCGTGATCGTGAAGTGAAGTTGCGCGATCGTATCGCAAAGCTTGAATCTGGCTGGCATAAAGAGCGTGGCAATGAGAAGCCAACGGTTGGCGAAGAGGAGATCGCGCAGATCGTCTCGATGTGGACCGGCATCCCAGTAATGCGGATTGCTCAGGAAGAGTCACAGCGACTCCTCCAGATGGAAGACGCGCTGCACTCTCGCGTGATCGCCCAGAATGAAGCCATTGAAAAGATTGCACGCGCTGTACGCCGCGCCCGTGCCGGCCTGAAAGATCCGAAGCGCCCTATCGGCTCCTTCATCTTTATGGGTCCCACTGGTGTTGGTAAAACAGAATTGGCCAAGACACTCGCCGAATTTATGTTTGGCAGTGAGGATTCCTTGATCAAAATTGACATGTCAGAGTTCATGGAGCGTCACGCGGCTGCGCGTCTCGTTGGTGCCCCTCCCGGATATGTTGGTTATGAAGAGGGTGGTCAGTTAACCGAGGCGGTCCGCCGCAAATCCTATAGCGTGATCCTGCTCGACGAAATCGAAAAGGCTCACCCAGACGTCTTCAACATGCTGCTCCAGATTCTGGAGGATGGTAAGTTGACAGATGCCAAGGGACGCACGGTCGACTTCCGCAATACGATTATCATCATGACATCCAATGTCGGTGCTTCCCTCTTAAACAAAGAGGCCTCAATGGGCTTTAAGGCTTCGAAAGATAAGACGAAAGCCAACCAGGCAGATTATGATGCCATGAAGGGTAAAGTACTTGGTGAACTGAAGAATACCTTCAAGCCAGAGTTCTTAAACCGTATCGACGAGGTGGTTGTCTTCCATTCCCTGCGTATGGAAGAGATGTACTCTATCGTTGATCTGTTACTGAACCGCGTACGTACACAGTTAACGGAACAGCAGATTGAACTGGTGGTTCCACAGGTCGCTAAGGACTTCCTGATCGACAAGGGCTTTGATCCGCAGTATGGTGCCCGTCCATTGCGCCGCACCATTCAGCGTATGGTTGAAGATCCGTTGGCAGAAGGCTTGCTGCAAGGCAAGTTCCATCCTGGTGATCTGGTTGAGGCAAGCATTGTCGATGACGATCTTGCCTTGCAGGTTCGCAACCGCATTGAGCAGTTGCCACCACCGGCATCCGCAACCCCCGAAGCAGCCCTCTCGGCTGGCGGCGAGGGTGGTAGTACGACCACTACCGAATCCTAGTCAATACCTGGGGGGCGTGAAGATTTCACGTCCCCCTTTTTCTTTCTACCCTCAGATCAGTAATTCATTTCGCTCTTAACAAAACGCTGTCAAAAATTTCAGGTTCACAAACATTGGTTTTTTTGGCAGACAATAGATTGCAGATTCATACATGGCAAAAATTCGCACAAAATATATCTGCCAGCAATGCGGTGGGGAACATAGCAAGTGGATGGGAAAATGTCCCGATTGCGGGGCATGGAATACGTTAGAAGAAGTTGTTGATGTGCCACAAAGTCCTGCACAGCAGCGGCGACAAAGCATGCTGGGTATCTCTCCTTCTACCCATAATACACATACCCCGATTCTGCTTCCACAGATTAAACCACTCGTACAAGAACGTATTCCTGTTGGCTATGCCGAAATGGATCGTGTGCTGGGTGGTGGCCTGGTACCTGGATCCTTAATCCTGGTTGGCGGTGAGCCCGGCATCGGTAAATCTACGTTGCTTCTTCAGGTTTCAGGTGAGATCGCTAAAAACGTTGGCCCTGTCCTCTATATCTCCGGCGAGGAATCAATGGAGCAGATTAAGATGCGGGCCGAACGCTTAGATATTACGGGCGAACAACTTTACCTGCTGGCCGCGGTAGAACTAGATGTCATTATCGAGGCGGTCAATCGCTTAAAGCCTGCCCTGGTAATTGTGGATTCGATTCAGACGGTGTTGGCAGGACATCTGACGGCAGCTCCGGGCAGTATCAGTCAGGTGCGTGAGTGTACCGTCCAGTTAATGCAACTGGCCAAAACCACACAGGTACCCATCTTTGTGATCGGTCACGTTACCAAGGAAGGAACCGTGGCAGGACCAAAAGTCCTTGAGCATATTGTGGATGCGGTACTGTATCTGGAAGGTGAACGCTATCATTCGTATCGACTCTTGCGTGGCGTAAAAAATCGCTTTGGGGCCACCCATGAGATCGGCGTTTTTGAGATGCAGGGCGAAGGTCTGGTTGAAGTCACCAATCCTTCAGCGGTATTTTTATCTGATCGGGCTGTCAATGCATCTGGCTCGGCCGTTGTGGTGAGCATGGAGGGCACACGGCCGCTACTAGTCGAGGTTCAGGCACTGGTTACACCCAGCAACTTTGGCAATCCACGCAGCACGACCAATGGTATCGATCATAATCGTCTGGTGATGCTGATGGCGGTTCTAACGAAACGTGTCGGACTGGCCGTTGGTGGCCATGATGTCTACGCCAATGTGGTTGGTGGCTTTACGATTGAGGAACCCTCAATCGACTTAGGGGTTGCGGCAGCGATTGCCTCCAGTTATCGTGAGAAGCTGATTCCAGCCGACATGGTCCTGATAGGTGAAGTTGGACTTTCAGGAGAATTGCGCGCCGTCAGTCGCCTCTCATTGCGTGTACGCGAGGCCGCCAAATTAGGCTTTAAACGTTGCTTGATTCCAAGTGCAGGACAGGGAAACAGGTTACGTAATGAAATAAACGATGCAAACCTTCCATCCGATTTTAAAGTGGTTACCGCTAGCTCATTAGCCGTCGCACTTGAGATTGCACTTCATTAATGAAGCGGGAAAGAGCAGGACTTATTTCATCCTGTATCTGTAATACAAGCAACATACGCAGAATCAATGATAAGTCTATTGCTTCCAGCACGTAAACGGTGTATACTGCATATTCAACAGGCACTGTCACCAATAGTTTGTATGGCATAGCTTGATGACACAGCAGGAATTACATTTTTCTATGCTGTTACTGCCAATGAAAATGAAACGTACTCTTTGTCTCGAAGAGAGGTCTCATAATCATCGCAACAAAAACATTCGTTAGTTCGTATATATTTTGAAGATTGTTTGCTCAAAAGGCACGTTCTTTCTGGGATAGCAGGCCTGATAATCGTTTCATCTGGAATTATCATTTATCATTTTTTATTCTTACCATAGGACCTGCCAATCGTACAAAGAAGTAGCGTTGACCTCTTGAGCGTTTGAGGAGCACATACCCATGTGCTTGCTTTGGAGGATGCAGGGATGTCAGTGAACACCGTTACCCGCATCATAGGAGCGCTGGTCGCGATAGGCGCCGCGATCAGTATTTCGTTGTATCGTTCCGCAACATTAACGACACTACCATTACCTGTGCCGTGGACAATTGCGATTATTGCTACGGTCAGCGCCATTGCCGCTTTTATTATCACCCCGTATATTACTGTCATTCCTTATCAATGGATCAGCCACAAGATCCGCGCTGCCTCCGCCAGTGATCTGGTCGCGGCTGCAATTGGCCTGGCTATCGGACTTATCCTTGCCGTTTTACTGGCAATTCCTTTACAGTATCTCCCCTTTGGACTCGGACAGATTTCACCATTTCTGGGTGCTGTGATTTTCGGCTATATTGGCCTGACCACAGCTGTTCTGCGTAAAAGTGATATCGCCCATCTGTTTCAATCGACCGTGGCCCGCCGTCGTGATCGTGATCGCGATGAGGATCGCGATCGTGGCAAGAAACGCGATCAGGAGAAGGAGGCGACACCAGCCGTCCCTACCGGCCCAGTCTTGCCAATTCTGTTGGATACCAGCACCATTATTGATGGCCGGATCGCCGATATCAGCCAGACAGGCTTTATTGTGGGTACGCTGGTGGTCCCCCGTTTTGTCTTGAATGAGCTACAACGCATCGCTGATTCCGCTGATACGATGCGCCGCAATCGTGGCCGTCGCGGACTGGAAATCCTGAACCGCTTACAAAAAGATGCGACTGTCCCCATAGAAATCGTGGATACAGATGTTGAAGGGATTGCTGATGTCGATGGCAAACTGGTGAAGATGGCCCGCGATCAGCATTGTCCCATTATCACCAACGACTTCAATCTGAACCGGGTGGCTGAATTGCAGGGAGTCAAAGTCCTCAATATCAACGAACTGGCCAATGCAATCAAACCAGTCCTCTTGCCAGGAGAAGATATTCACATTAAAATCATGCAAGACGGTAAAGAACTTGGACAGGGTGTTGGCTACCTGGATGATGGAACGATGATCGTGGTGGAAAATGGACGCCAGTTTATGAATGTGATGATTGAGGTCACCGTGACACGGGTACTACAAACCGTAGCCGGTCGGATGATTTTCGCCCATCCCAAACAGCAGTTGAATGCCAGTAACCCGGCTCCAGCTCCACAATCGTCTTTGAAGCAAAGGCAAGCTTAATTCCTACTGAGATCCAAACACAGAGCACCCTTTGCGGTGCTCTTTATTTTTTATGGAGAAGGAGGATGGTTAGTCACCTACCTCCACATATGTCATGCAAGAGAAATCAGCCGTTATCATCGTAGCCGCAGGTGCCAGTCGGCGCATGGGTCGCGATAAACTCTGGATTCCCCTGGCCGGACGCATCACGCTGGCCCGCACGATCGATGCTTTCCAGCATGCTCCACAGATCGATAGCATCATCATCGTAACCAGCACAGAACGCCTGGCCGATATCGAGCAGCTACGTCAGCAGGAGTCCTGGGACAAGGTGCTGGCCATCGTGCCAGGAGGAGCACGCAGACAGGATTCTGTCTGTCAGGGATTGGATACGATCGCCCGCCTGCAACCTGAATGCCGCTGGGTGATGATTCATGATGGCGCACGGCCCTTTGTCTCGCCCAGGGTAATTGAGACAGGTCTACACGCGGCCCAGGAGCATCAGGCAGCCATCGCGGCCGTGCCGGTAAAGGATACGATTAAAGTGGTTCGTGATGACATGATCCTGGATACCCCGGATCGTTCCCAGCTATGGACCATTCAGACACCACAGGTCTTTTCATTTCCGCTGATTCATCAGGCACATCATTCGCCCGAGGCCAGCGGCGATGCCACCGATGATGCGCTGCTACTGGAAAGACTGGGCCATCACGTGGCGATCTTCCCCGGCTCTTATACCAATATCAAAATCACCACTCAGGAAGACTTACTCTTCGCTGAGGCATGTATTAAAGGACAAGAAGTATGACTATACGCATTGGTTCTGGTTATGATGTCCACGCATTCACTGCAGAGCGCCCGCTGGTACTCGCTGGCATCACTATTCCTCATGAATATGGTCTGGCCGGCCATTCTGACGCCGATGCGGTCATTCATGCCATTGTAGATGCCCTGCTGGGTGCAGCGGCCCTTGGCGACATTGGTCAGCATTTTCCATCCAAAGATATACGTTGGAAAGATCAACCCAGCACGGTCTTTCTCAGCTATACCGTTGATCTGCTACGCCAGCAGCAATGGAGCATCGGAAACGTGGATGCCACGATTGTTGCCGAGCAGCCCAGGATGTCTCCCCACATTGAGGCGATGCGCGCACATCTAGCCGAACATCTACAGTTATCCCTCGATCAAGTGAGTATCAAATCCAAGACCACCGATGGGCTCGGCTTTGCCGGCCGTCGCGAAGGGATTGCCTGTTATGCGGTCGCGCTACTTGAGAAGTAGCAGAACCCATTCAGGTCTGCCGCTACATACAGCATCGACAGACCTGAAGTAGTGTGAGGTTGTAGAAAAGGGTCGGATGATCCGACCCTTTTCTACAACCTCACACTATCATTTTTTGCGCTGCGAAGCGGAGCACAAGAACTGTGGCAATTCACTTAGCTGGCAGCGAAATCGTGATAGATCTCATCCGTTTTGGCCGCCATAATAAAGTCGTTGCGATGGAGTCCATGGATTTTATGCGTCCACCAGGCGACACCGACAGATCCCCATTCGGTCAACAGAGCGGGATGATGGCCCTCATCCTCGGCCAACCTGCCCACTTTCTGGGTAAACGACAGGGCGGCCACAAAATCTTTAAATTTGTAGACACGCTCCAGACGCTGCACGTTATCGCGCTCGATGATGACCCAGTTTGGAACCTGCCTCCGATAGATTTCCACTTCTTCAGCGGTCACCTTTGGCGCGCCAGCATGACAGGCTTCGCATTTCATTTGTGTCAATTCATCCATTGATGCCACCTACCTTTTGTAGCAGAAAGAAGAAAACCGCGTCATGGCGCTGTTTTCTTGCTCAATATTATCTCTATCATGACACATAAGAAGAGAGCACAAACATCCAACAGGATAATCTCTATTCTGTGGTGCGGGTCTCCGTGGTGCTCGGAGGAGTTTTCTCACCCATGGCCGCCGCTTTTTTCTCCTCTGGAGTCATCAGCATCTTAAATGCCTGAGCTGGATTTGTGGGAACACTGTTCAGCTTTTGGTGCAACTTTGAGATGTCTTCAGCTGGCACATGTGACATGAATTTATCTTTTGCATTCTTCGCTTCGCCGGTTGTTTTTCCTGCATTCCGAGCTATAGATTGTAATGCTTTCGGCCCAAACAAGGCCAGAACAATGCCCGCCAGGACTAAAAATTCTAAGAGGTGCATCAAGGTACTCCTTCGCAAGTGGCACCACTGCCAGCTATATTTGGTGATCAGTTCATCAACATTGTTATTTTACCACAAGAGAGGTGGTCTTTTATATGCAACGAAATAGCATAGATGATTCGTTTCATGTCTGCGTTTTGCCCAAAAAACACCATCACGTTAGTTATTTCAATGTAGAGGGTAAACAGAGGGACCTGAACACAATGGCAAATGCCTCCTGCCATAAGACGGTAGGACCAGCAATAAACCATGTATATCACCCCCCTGCTTATCATGCTCAGACAATTTCCCCACCTACCGCCTGAGTGTGCTGATCGCGTCTCCCCAGAACGCCGATCAGTCTCCCTCTTTTGCAACTATACCTGGTACTTGATAGTAAAATCCCCTTTTTCCTTATCAACATCCATCAAAAATAATAAAACATGTACCAATTTAGGCTACCAATAGCCACGTTCACCCGCTCAATAACAGGCCACATGGTATGATAACAACAAACAATCAACATAGAAAGAAAAAGAAGAGAGCTTAGACGGAATGCAACAATCGGCTAAACCACAAAACACTGGTGCGACCTCACTTATTATTACAGCCATTACGCTGTTCGCCCTCTCAGGTGCCATCCTTGGCTTTGCCATTGGTGCCTTTACCCATCCACGTGCACCACAGCAGGTCGCCAATAATAACAACAATAATAATAATAAACCAGCGGCGAAACCAACAACGGCAGTGAAACCAACCGCCACACCAACACCCTCTGTTATTGCCCAGCCTGTCGGTTGTCCTGCCATGACTACCGCAAGCAATCTTGATGGTATGACGTTTACAGTTACGCTTGTAGTTAAAAATAAAGTGCAAGGTACATGTGATCCAGCAAAAGAACCAAATATGATCAATGACAATGTCACTTGTCGCATCTGGCTTGCAAAGGCCAAAGATGATAAACATCCTGTAATTGAGAATGATGAAAAGCTTTTTAACAAGCCTGAGAGTTTCGCCACACCATTTCCAAACGAAGTCCCTAATGGCCTTGTTTTTAGTAATGGTGCTTCACAAACCCAGATGTGCAAACAGGGTCAGGCGAACTGGACTGTGAACCTATCTCCAAACTTACCAAAGGGCAAATACTTTGTCGTTGGCTTGACGAACTGGGGAACATACTACAACTGGAGTTGGTCCGGATTGTTTGACACGAGCAAAAATAAGTAGCCGCACCAGGAACAAGAGAAATTCTAAAGGCATTTCGTCACAAACAAAGAAGAGGTCTTGGCATAAGCAAGACCTCTTCTTTGTTTGTGCTTTAGATTGCTAGCTCTGAGTTCCGATAGCTTTGACGACGCCCATGACGAGGTGGGCAAATTTGGTACGAACCGCGTCGGCGGTAGAGAGGACTTCGGCGTGGTTGACTTCTTCAGTTTCGTTACCGGTGGCGGTATTCGTGATCAGGCTAAAACCCAGGACACGCATACCGACCTGACGGGCGACGATGACTTCGGGGGCCGTGGACATGCCGACGGCATCGCTGCCAATGATGCGTAAGAAATTGAGCTCGGCCGGCGTTTCATAGCTGGGACCAGCTACCATGCTATAGACGCCTTCATGCAGGGTAATGTCGCTATGCTCCTGCGCTACACGCCTGGCTATTGCCCGCAGTTCGGCATCATAGGCCTTGGCTACCGCGGGAAAACGCGCTCCTAGTCGCTCATCGTGTGCTCCAACCAGCGGGCTGGCACCGGCCAGGCCAGGAAAATAGATATGATCACGCAATAACATAAAGTGGCCCGGCTGATAAGCGGGATTGATGCCACCAGCAGCGTTACTGACAATCAGCGTCTCAGCACCGAGCAGGCGCATAACGCGTACAGGTAGGGTGGTTAGAGCCGGTTCATGCCCCTCATAGAGATGGAAACGTCCCTGCATTACTACTACCGGTACATCTTCCAGCGTACCAAGCAACAGGCGACCAGCATGTCCAACGACGGTCGATTGCGCGAAATGCGGAATTTCCTCATAGGGAATCGCGACCGCATTCCGAATTTCGGTGACCAGATCACCCAGACCTGAACCGAGGATAATGGCCAGCACAGGTTTGATAGGTGTCTTCTTTTGAATAGCCTGTGTGGCTTCTACTACTTGATCATACAGCATAAAGCAGATTGCCTCCTTGAAAAATACTGGCTACAGGATAGCATACGTACACCAGAAAAACAGTAGCGCCAGGCAGATCAACCGCTTTCCACAATAATCTGCGCCCCCACACAGAGCCCTCCGCCTTTTTTCTTAGAAAGTGCTATAATGGACTCACGTTCGTGCGTTCTGCACACTACAATTACGTGATTAACCTAATTGATATCGCTACGCTACCCTTCAAAAAGCTTGATGCAGGCCTGGAGATGAGTGGCTGTAGCCATAATAACTTGTCCACATGCATATGCGAGTCAATATCATTACACTCGTTTCATGATAAGGAGAGAAAGTAGCAATGGCTAAACTGCAAGATATGTTTACGCAGGCACGTCGGGCACAAAATGGCGGTGGAATGGGCTTCCTGGGCAAAAATAAAAATGAAGCTAAAGCTCGTGCCGCTGCTCTCGTTGTTGAACTGGATCAGATCAGCGCCGGAAGTACCGAAGCCTTGTTAAAGGCTGGTGCAGATGGTATTCTCTTCCTCTGGGATGGAAAAGATACTGCCCAGTTAGAAGTCTTGAAGCAAGAAATTGAGGCTGCCAAAGCTCACAACGCGAATGCAGTCACCGGTCTCCATATCACTGGTAACCTGAATAAGCTGAGCACCGAGAGCCTGAAGGAACTGAAAGAGCAGGGGGTTCAGTATGTGATCCTGCCATTTAACGCTCCTGCACGCTTGCTGGCCCAGGAAACCAAGGATCTGGAAAAAGTCATCGTTGTGCCTATGCGTAAAGAGGAAAACTATCCACTCTATATTCGGAATCTGACGGCCTTCGATAATATCGCAGCCGTTCTGTTAGATTTCGACCTGGGTGAAAAAGTTGGCTCAATGTCCATTGAAGAGGTACTGGATTATCGTGCGGTCCGTGAAGCGGTACGCTTTCCAGCTTTCATCTATGTCAATGGAAAAATAAACGAATCTGATGCTTATACGATCAATACGCTGGGTATTCAGGCAGTCGTGCTACCAGCAACTGATAGTGAAGAGGGGACACGCGAGCAGATCAAGAGCTTGCGTACACTGCTGGAAACAGTCCATCAGGATGAGAATGATAAGGACTCTCCTTCACTCCCATCAGGTCGCAAATAGTTAAAGCATAAGTTCAGGAGTAGAAAGGGGACACCGTCCGACGGCTGTCCTCTTTTTTCTCTCCTTTTCCCCTTGGAAGCAGCGGGTCAGGCTTATTCTTCTCCCAGTGGTTGCGTGACGGGCAGACGTGGGGTTGTTTGCCAGAATAACTGGCGACGTGGAATGCGCCGCAACAGTCCTCTGGTCTGCTGCCAGACATGTTCAGGATTGGTGTTGTTGCGCCAGAAATAGTAACAGGCGACCTCGTCTGGATCAGACCTGAGCAAGCCTGAGAAGGCCGTTTCTAACGATTGTTCATCTGGTTCATCCAGATTAAAGTTCTGTAGCCAGAGCTGGCTACGCTTCCCACTTTGCCTGACCGCCTCCGCAACTTCATGTCCCCAGCTTTCAACCATTGCGACATCCTCACCCAATAATTGCCAGAATAGGTGACAGCCAATGGTATCCAGGGTAGAAATAGTACCAAGCTCCTCAATCAAGCTCAGGTCTTGCGGCAATAAAGCGATGTTTGTTCTGGCTTGCCAGTTGACGCGCTTCACGCAAGCACACAACTCATTGAGGAAATCGACCAGCGAGCGACGTCGAAAGTGCTGGAGATCAGCGATATCAGGACAGAGCGCGCGGCAGACGGAGCAGAAGCAGGTGATATCTGGTATACGCGGCTCGTCGATAAGGATGCCAGCCACATTATAATTGCTTAAATAATATTCAATTTCACCAAAAAGCCATGACCGGAATGACTCATGGTTGAAACAGGTCATATCATGGGCTCGCCCATGTCGATCCTTGACCAGAGATTGTGGATGCCGGAACGTATACCAGCTCGGTACAAAAGCAGGTCCGGCGAAAAGATTGCCAAAGCGGCCCAGGCTCAAATATACCTTTAGTCCAACCTCCTGGGCGATCCGTAATCCTCGCTCCAAATCTCGCGGCCAGCGTTGCTCCTCCTGTTCATGAATAGCATATACAATGCTACTCGCGCCCGCGGCACGAATTTGCTCAAAATCGTGCCTGACAGAGGCTTCATGAAAAAGTGGATGAAAATACGCGACTGTTATATCCATGTTTCCTACCAGCTAATTGTTGTAAAAAAAATACAGGAGTGAAAAAAGTAATATTTACGCATGTATACGTTACAGTATAACATCATGTCTACATTAATTCTAAAATCAAGTAGTTTTAGGCTATTCAATGGAATAAACGTTTGTTGAGGTCTTTTTCTCGTGAGTAGGGATGGAGATGTTTTGTTTATGTATAGTTTCGCGCCTGCGGCGCGAGACGGGTTATCTGGTCCGTTGGAGGCGGCTGCGGCCGCCTCCAACGGACCAGATAAATGGGGATATGGGAGCATAGTATACGAAAGCGGAAAGTGGTTCGCGCAAAAACAAGAGTTCAGAGGGCGATAGCCTTTTGCCGGAGCGCGAGGTATCCTCGCTCATCCTCCCTCTCCCCCACCGCTGCCGTTGGTGGCAAAAGCACGTCTTTTAAATTCCGTGCGTATTGAGCTTGACAAGTTGTGCTTTTGTAGGCACAATGCAAGCATGAATCAATCACAGGATGGCTTACAGCAACAGGCTACTTCTGGCAATGTGTGTTTTGTCCAGTCGTATGCAAAAATCAATTTGACCCTGGATGTATTGGGGAAGCGAGCCGATGGTTATCATGAGCTGGCAACGATCATGCAGACCATTGATCTCTACGATACCATTTGTCTGACAAGGCTGGCGGAAGATCGCGTGAGTATGAACTGCAATCGGCCTGAGCTTAGTAATGATTATAATCTGGTGGTGCGCGCAGTACAAGCGGTGCGGCAGAAGCTAGGTTTGCATCAGGGGCTGGCTATTGAGCTTCATAAGCGCGTTCCCGTTGCCGCTGGACTCGGTGGGGGGAGCAGCAATGCGGCTGCGACCTTGCTGGCTTTACAGCAATGGTGGAACTTGCCACTATCAATGCAGGATCTCTGGGAGATCGCTGCGTCTCTTGGTTCAGATATCCCTTTCTTTCTGACTGGCGGACTGGCTCTTTGTGAGGGACGTGGCGAACGTATTACGCCTCTGGCTTCCCACTGGCCCGCTACGATGCGCTGGCTCCTGCTGGTCAAACCGGACATCAGTGTCTCAACGGCAATGGTGTACCGCAATCTGACACCCGACGATTACACTAATGGTGGCTGGAGCCGTGCGGCCGAGGTAGCATTACAGACGCAGAGCAAACTGCAAGCCAGCGATCTCTATAATAGTCTGGAACGTGGGGTACTGGAACAGTATGCCGAAGTTGCCCGGGCACGCCAGGAGATGCTGGATGCTGGCGCGCATTATGTTCGTCTATCAGGGAGTGGTCCAACACTTTTCACGACCTTTGATACACTGACTGAGGCGGCGGCTGTCCAGCAAAAGCTGCAGTCTCAGAGCTACGAGGCTTACCTTACTCACGCCATTCATCCGGGAAATAACCCGATTACCTACTTCTAAAAATTTATTGCAGGGGAGAACATCACTTATGGCAGAGCAATACTATTGCGTTAAATGTCGCAAGAAAAATGAACTCAAGGATACCCAACACGTTACCATGAAAAATGGTAAGCCCGCCCTTAAAGGTCAATGCTCGGTCTGCGGTACCACCGTTAATGCTATTCTCAGCACCAAAAAAGCCCAGGCGTAAACCAGCCATCCTTGTCTGGCGCCTGCGGCGCCGGATTGAAAGTATGGAGGTGTCTGTGCCGCATGGCACAGACACCTCCATACATGAAAGACTATCTGACACATAAAAAAAGCCCTCAACCATTCTCAAGGTGATGCTAACACCGACCTCGACGTAGCTCTGCCGTTTTGATATAATCAAGCTGAATGTACATGATGTATGAACGAGGCACATAGCAAAAAAGAGAGGGCCGTGATGAACATCTGGGATTCAGTTCACCGGGGTTTAGAGAAAGCTTCTAATGAGGCGGGACGCATAGCCAGAATCCAGCGTACACGTTTCCAAATTGATAAGCTTGGGCGACAAATTACGGAACAGGAACGCGCGTTAGTAGAAAAAGTAATAGATCTTTATGTCACCAGGGCATTGGTCCAGAATGAGTTAGTTACTCCTGCGCAGGAACTCTTTCAGGCACGCCAGCAACTGATGCAGGCACAACAAGAACTTCAGACCCTACATAATCAGAATCCGACTGCCACAGCAGATACCAACACTTATCCACCGCAAACACTTCCTGGTGAGGGAGATGCCTCACAATATGCACCAACATCACCATATCAGCAACCCTATACTGGTCCGACTATTCCTGTGACACCACCTCCGGCGGATAATAAGCCGGCAGCTTCAACCGGGGAACAGCTTCCTTCGCTCCTTCCACCTCCCCCACCTGGTATGAGTCCTTTGACAATCCATTCGGAGGAGACTATCATAGATACGATGGATGTGCCGCATGTTCAGACAGGGCCAGCGGAGGTCCATTCAGCGGATATGCAAACTGTGCGTGAAGGAACTCCAGTTCCGCCACCACCGCCACGGCGCTGCTCGGCCTGTGGCTCACTCGCTGATTCAGAGAACATGTATTGCCATAACTGTGGTAAAGCACTCCAACAACCCATGATAGATCATCTTCCAACTGTACGGGCCAGGTCATCTTCACCAGCGATTGAAGAACTTCCAACGACGACTTTGCCAGACGGCGGCGAAGAACAGAGTATCGTGCGTAGTGAGAGTCCTCAGCCATCAATAGATACACCATCTTCAGAGAAAGATTGAGGATAACAGTTCTGCGTCAACAACTTATTACAGCGTTATGTACCGGCCTGCGCCTGCCGTTTGCTTTCCTTGATGGCATCAGCAGGCCGCTGACCAGGCAAGCCAGGCGCTATCCAAAATCGATCATGGTGATCAAGCCTTGCTGTATTGGGGATGTCATTATGACGACCCCTTTATTGGAAGTGCTCAGACAAAATTATCCACAGGCACAGATCACCTATATCACGGGTACCTGGTCAAAAGCTATTGCGGAACATCATCCCGCCGTAGATACAATCATTGATTGCGGCACTATCGGCATTCCTGGCCGCTATACACTGAAGGAATATGGACAACTGGCTCGTCAATTACGCGGCCAGCACTTTGATCTGGCGTTTGTGTTAGATCGTTCACCGCTCCTTACCTTACTCCCCTGGCTGGCTGGCGTACCACGCCGGGTGGGACCAGACAGTCTGGGTCGTGGCTTCTCGCTAACCGATCGTGTGCCGGTCTCAGTTGATCCCACCCATCTAGAACATCAGGCTGAGATCTATCTGGATCTGGCACGTGCCATCGGACTCACAATTGAGCAGCCGGCGATGCGCTTTGTGCCGACAGAGCAAGAGCGTCAGTCTATCTATCGCTCTGACTATCCACAGGTGGTGGTCTTTCCAGGTGGGGGGAGCAATCCAGGCATGGACCTGACAGCCAAGCGCTGGCCATTGGACCGCTATCGTGCCTTGACCAGACGCATCGTAAGCGAACTAAAGATGCAGGTCCTGCTTATCGGCGGCGAAAGCGATAGAGAACTGAATCAGACGCTGATCGACGGTCTGGAAGAGGTTCCACCAGAGATGGTGGTGAACCTGGCTGGCAAGACCAGCTTTGGCCAATCGGCGGCCCAGATTGAGGCCAGTACACTCTTTATCGGCAATGACAGCAGCCCGATGCATCTAGCGGCGGCTGTAGGCACACCGGTCATTGCCATCTTTGGTCCGACCAGCCCTGCTGAATATGGCCCCTATCCACTCAGTGATCCACAGCATATCGCGCTCTGGCGCCATCCCACCGGGCAACCTTGCTTCTTCCTGGGCAAGATGCAGGCATGTGATAATTGCACCTGTATGCACTCGGTGACAATCGACGATGTGTGGGATGCCGTCATGCAACTGCTGCCGCAGATCCGGCAGGAAGAGGTTCAGCGATGAAACGCCTGCTACGCTCAATCATCCTGTTTCTGGTGCGCATCTATGGGAGCTTCCAGAACAGGACAGTAGATCAAAAGTCATCACCGCAGTCCGATCAGGCCCCACGCATTCTCCTGATACGACCAGACCATCTGGGAGACATGGTGCTGACAACGCCAATCTTACAAACGATCAAGGAACAACTGCCGAGCGCACAAATCACCATGATGATTGGACCCTGGTCCAGCGAGATCGTGGCACGGCATCCGGCGGTTGATCGTCTGCTTACTTGTCCATTTCCTGGCTTTCAGCGCGCCTCCCAGAAGCCATTGGATCCCTATAAATTACTGTTCCGCACCGCCAGGCAGTTGAAAGAAAATCACTATGATCTGGCCATCAATCTACGACCCGATTTCTGGTGGGGCGCGGCCCTGATATATCTGGCGGGCATCCCCCGGCGTATTGGGTACGCAAGCAGGCTAAATAAACCATTTTTAAGTCAGGCCCTCCCATTCCCGGAGGCGGAACACGCCACCGTATCAAATCTACGTCTGGCTAGTGCAGGCCTCCAGGCGCTGGGCTCTCCAGCCCTGGCCGAGCCATTTACGCCAGAGAAGTATCCACTGGTGTTCCAACCACATGAGGACGAGTTGGCCTGGGCCGATGAGCAATTAAAAGAGGCCCAATGGGACGATGGCGCGCCGATAGTGGTTATTCATCCCGGCACAGGAGGCGCGGTCAAGCTCTGGCGTACCGATGGTTGGTCACAGATTGCCAATCAGCTTACCAGTGGCAAACTACTCTCAGCTCCTGCCCATGTTATTTTCACGGGCAGTAAAAGTGAACAGCCGATGATCGAGGAGATTGCCAGTACGCTGGAAACACAGCCACTGATGATGACCAGCATGAGCGTTGGCCAGTTAGCAGCCTTGCTCTCACGTGCCGATCTGGTACTGGGAGTCGATAATGGGCCGCTCCACATCGCGGCGGCGCAAGGCGTACGCTCCCTGCGACTCTTCGGTCCGACCGACTCACATATCTTCGGCCCGTGGGGCGTGCCAGACAAGCAACAGGTGCTGCTTGCCACCCAGCCCTGTCCTGGTTGTCCCTTTATTCCCTGTGGCCGCCTGGATTTTTCACCTGAAGAACTTCCAGCCCATCCCTGTGTCCGCCTGATCCCGGACCAACAGGTTGAGCAGGCCATCAAAACATTGATGCAGACAGAACCAGTGCAACAAGCCTGATCATGAGGAAGCCATGCTTCTTCATGGTTTCCTCCCCCCTTACCACTACAGCCGAACCATCCCACATAAATCCCGTTTGATTGCAACTTCAATTCTTGCCTCCTATAATGACAGAAAGAGCCCTCTTTGGCTGATATAGGATTAAAAAAAATATGGCACAAGCATTACAGAATAGAGATGAATATGGCTATCCAATCCGGCCCGATTCCCGTAAAAAATTGCGCAATACTGCGGTACGTGGGAGCAAACGGCTACTCCTGGCGGCTATCTATATTTTCATGAGCCTGGCTGGCTTCATCATTCAGGCACAGGTACGTGGCAAAAGTAGGCCAGCACTCCATCCTCAGAGCTTCCAACCTCGACGTATCCTCGTCATCCGGCTGGACTTGATCGGGGATCTGGTGCTGTCTCTTCCTGTGGTGCGCCTCTTAAAGCGTACCTATCCTGATGCTGAGATCGATTTACTAGCCTTGCCATCCAGCGCCCGGGTCATCACGAGCGATCCTGATATTCAAACGATCTTCACCTATGATCCCAATATCTGGCGACGCCCCAAAGGTCTGCTCAATCCCAAGAATTGGCGCGAGGCCCGTCAGTTACGCCAACGCCTGCAGGAACGGGACTATGATCTGGCTATCAGCGTCTTTGGTCCCTGGGCCGCCATACTCTCTGTACTGAGTGGTGCGCGGCGCAGGGTTGGCTTTGGCAAAGAGGGATATCCGGGTCTGCTCACGGACTCAGTGGCGGGTCAGCACTGGGATCCACGTGATCATATCCATGAGGTCGACTACTGCCTGCGGCTGGCACAGGCGGCGGGTGCCACCATCCAGCCTGAAGATCGCATACCCACGCTAGCCGTCAGTGATACGGCCCGGCAAGCGGTCGAGACCCTGCTGCAACAGGAAGGGATCCCGGTTGGAAAAACACTGATCGCCTGCCATGTCAGTTCCAATAATGGTCAGGCCAAACGCTGGCCTATCCCGTATTGGGCCAGGCTGATTGATCGACTCATCCAGAGCGGTCTGGCCATGGTCGTATTTACCGGTGCACCTGACGACCAGGAGTTGATCGCTGCGATCATGGCACGTATGCAAGAACAGGCCAGCAACCTGGCTGGCAAGACCAGTCTGGCCCAGCTGGCCGCCCTCCTGCAACGCGCAGACATCGTCATCACCGGCGATAGTGGCCCTATGCATATCGCCTGCGCCGTCGGCACCAGGGTCATTGCCATTCATGGTCCTACTGATCCCGCGCTCAGCGGTCCGGTCAGTCCACAGGCTACGGTCCTGCGTGATGACATCTGGTGCAGTCCCTGCTATAAAGCCAAAGGAGCACCCGCCGACTGTCGCTTCTTCACCACACAATGTATGAAAAATATCACACCTCAGCACGTTTTCAATACTGTGGAGACTGTATTAGGGCAAAACGGCCAGTTACAACAACAAGACAGCATTGCCCTGGAACAAACACCTCCAGTGGAGGAATTGCACGATGAACACCATCTTTCATAGTCTTTCAGAGCCAGGCGTACTGGCTGCCGTTGAGGGCAATTTTGCTGAGGAAATGGCCTGCTTTGGTCGTAGTTTACCAGGCGCGATACTGCATCAGGATGCTGAGTTAACCTGGTTTCTCACTGGACCAGCAGGACCTAACGGTATCTTACTCACCCGGTTTGTACAGGATGATCAGCTCTATATCGATAGTCGGATTGAGGAGACGCTGGCGCAGTTCAAAAAACATCAGGTAGAGGAGATTGGCTGGCGCATCGGCCCTACCGCAACACCGCCGGATCTGGCGAATTATCTGGAAAATCAGGGATTTTTCCATAAGGCAACCATGAACTGCATGGTGCTCGACGTCCATCAGGCTAGCTTTCCTACTGCGATGCCTGCCGGTCTAAATATACAGGAAGTGCTGACGGTTGAGGATCTACAGGCTAAATGTGAGATCGAAAAAATAGGGTTTGGGGCAAGCGAAAGTATGGCACAGCATTATTTCCAGACCTATCTCAATAGCGGCTTTGGCTCATCCGCCGGCTGGCATCACTATATCGCCCGGCAAGATGATAAACCCGTTGCGG
Source organism: Dictyobacter alpinus (assembly GCF_003967575.1). Classification (NCBI taxonomy): domain Bacteria; kingdom Bacillati; phylum Chloroflexota; class Ktedonobacteria; order Ktedonobacterales; family Dictyobacteraceae; genus Dictyobacter; species Dictyobacter alpinus. Next base: position 3,906,058 of record NZ_BIFT01000001.1, on the reverse strand, counting down.
TTGCCGCCGTACTTCTACATCAAGGTGTAGCCGGCATCTATGGCGTAAGTACCTTGCCCGAGGCACGCCAGCAAGGTATCTGCACCGCCTTAATGGGACATGTACTACAGGAAGTCGGGCGACTGGGGTATAGTATTGTCAGTCTGTCACCAACAGAAATGAGCGACGGCATCTATCGCCGTTTAGGCTTTCAGGATTATTGTCATCTGCATCATTACAGAATAGCCTCTCACAAAGAGGGCAACGAAGAAATATAAAGCAATTATGCATAAAACACAGATAACCTTGCCCGCCAATGCACGTATCCTGGTGGTAAAGATGGCGGGAATTGGCGACCTTTTACTGGCGACTCCGGCTTTACGTGCCTTGCGTGAGACATATCCGCAGGCACGCATTGATCTGCTGGTCACACCAGACTCGGCAGGACTCTTAAATGGCTGGGAAGTGGTGAATCAGACGATCGTACTCGATAAATATCTTTTTGATCAGCCCAAACAATTATTGCATAATCCACAAGCCTTACTCAAGTTACAAGAGCTCTGGCAGACCCTGCGCTCCGGTCACTATGATGCGGTCCTGCTCCTCCACCATCTTACACTCCCCTTTGGACGCTTGAAACATCAGCTATTGATGCGGGCCACAGGAGCTAAATGGCGCATCGGGCTGGATAATGGACATGGCTGGTTTCTAAATGTGCGCGTCAAGGATCGTGGCTTTGGGGCGATGCATGAAGCCGAGTATGCCATGGCTGTTGCCGAGGCCGCGGGTGCCCATGTCCGGGATAAAAAACTGGTCCTGCCACTCAGCGCTGAAGAGCGCCAGCAGGCTCATGCTCTCGTGTATGGAGAACAGGAAGCCACAGCTATAACTCGTCCTTTGATCGCTATGCACCCTGGTAGCGGGAGCTATAGTACCGCTCGTCGCTGGGCTCCGGAACGCTTTGCCCAGCTGGCCGATAGGTTATATGCTGATGTTGGTGGGCAATTACTTCTCATGGGCGGTCCAGAGGAAAAAGAGCTCCATCAGCAGATCATTGGCCTGATGCAATCCAGTATGCCCGTCCGTAGTCTGGCCGGTCGCGGCAGTATCAAAACGGCGGCGGCGGTCCTTGAACTGGTAGATCTTTTTGTAGGCAATGATGCTGGCGTCATGCATCTGGCGGCCGCGGTCGGCGCGCCCACGGTGGCCATCTTCAGCCTCTCCAACCATAAAGCCTGGGGGCCCTATACCGGTGATCCCAACAATAAACGCGCCACCGTCGTACGCCTGGATCTGCCGTGTATGCCCTGTTTCTATAGCGGCCACCTGCTCGGGACACCCGAGGGCTGTTCCACGCGCGATTGCATCGTGCAGCTCGGCGTCGATCCTGTTGCCAGCGCCGCCCGGCGTATGCTCAAGAATACCTATAGCTCCGAGCCATACGCCCACTTATAATCATGCTCAGGTGCGTTCGTGATGGGCAGATCCGGATGGCATATGGGTTTGCAGATGCTGGGGCAGGTTAAGCACAGCAATTCCTGGCCGAAAAAGCAGAGCCGTCTTCAGGCGTAGCGCGGTCTGATTATGCAGCGGGTATTCCCACCAGTGCGAAACCACGAATTCTGGCAAGATGACCGTCAGGATCTCCTCGGGATGGCGCTGGTGCATGACATCAATATAGGCGAGGAGTGGACGCACCAGGGAACGGAACGGGGAGGCAATGATCAGCAGATGGATCCCTTCGCCTTCAGGGATCTGTTTCTGCCAGCGCTCCCAGTCGGCCCGCATCTGGTTGGTGTGCTCTTCATCTATATCCACATGCACAGCCGTCACATGGTTCGCGATTGAGCGAGCATAAGCCAGACTCTGAATGGTCGCGCGGTCCAGGCGATCAATCGGTACCACGATACGGTGATGAATGTCCTGAGGATGCAGTGGCAGATCAAAGGTGCGTTCCTGTTCCACCAGGTGATAATGGCGTGAAATACTCTGGAAGAGCCAGACCATCAGGGGAATCAGGATCACGACGATCCAGGCGCCTTCCAGAAATTTCATCGTAGCCACCACCAGGGCGACCAGGGCGGTGGTCAGGGCACCAGTTCCGTTGATGATCATGCTGCGCAGCCAGCTTTTCTGTGAGGCACGCAGTCTCCACCAGTGCACAACCATGCCAGATTGTGACAGGGTAAAGGCAATAAAGACGCCCACGGCGAACAGGTTGATCAGTGAGTTGGTGTCGCCTTTGAAGCCAATAAGCAGGAGTGCGGAGAGCAGGGCCAACGCGATAATACCAGAGCTAAAGGCCAGGCGATCACCCCGAAACGAGAACATCGAGGGTAGGAATTTATCACGCGCCAGGAGCGAAGCCAGGCGCGGAAAGTCAGCGTAACTGGTCTCAGCAGAGAGTGTCAGAATGCCCAGCACCGATAACTGAAAGAGAGGAAACAAAAAGACCAGTGGACCAGTGAAGACGTCGCTGGCGATTTTGGCGATGACGGTCGGGTTGCCCGATGGCTCGGCCTGCACCGCATAGGTCATGGCTAGCAAGGTAATACCCAGGAACAGCGTACCAAGAATACAGGCCATCCAGGTTAGTGTAATCGTGGCATTGCGCGTCTCCGGCTTGCGGAAGATCGGGATGCCATTAGAGATGGCTTCAACTCCTGTCATGGCTGAACAACCGGTGGCAAATGAGCGCAGCAGTACAAAGATGGTGAGTGGCTCAATTGCCTGGACAGTTGGCACGAAATGTCCAATGAGTGGCTGATGATGAAACACATACGCTTTTGTCAGGCCCACCCCGATCAACAAGAGGGCGCTGACAATAAAAAAATAAGTTGGGAGGGCAAAGATGGTACCAGATTCCCGAATGCCGCGTAAATTGAGGACCGTCATCACCAGGACCAGGACCAGATCCATCAGAATGACATACGGTTGCAGCGAAGGGAAAAGCGAGACAACATTATGCACACCGGCCGCGACACAGACCGCAACGTTCAAGACATAATCAATCATCAGCGCGGCCGCCGCCACCAGTCCTGGGATGGTGCCGAGGTTTTCGCGCGCGACAATATAGGAGCCACCTCCATTGGGATAAGCTGGGATGGTCTGGCGATAGGAGAGCGTGACGACAACTAACAGGGCCAGGATAACCAGGCTGATCGGGAGTGTCCAGGCCAGGGCCGCCGAGCCAGCGGCCACCAGATTGATCAGGATAGCTTCAGTAGCGAACGCAACTGAGGAAATGGCATCCGAAGAGAGGACCGCCAGAGCCTTAAATTTAGTCAGGCGCTCCTGATCAGAGCGCGCCGTAGCGATCGGCACACCGATCAACGCCCGTTTCAGCCAGTATGTGGCCTGCTGCATACGCCCCTCTGGAATCTCGGCCGACTCGGTGGCTTCCAGCGTACCTTCTCGTAAACGATGAAATGGGGGTCTGGCTGGCAAAACCATCCGTACCCGACTATCACCCAACCTGCTGCCCTGACGTTCCTCCATTGGACCAAACAAGATAACATCAAAGTCATCTGTCGCCGCTGATCCGTCCTGCCGAGCTTTGCCTGGCTGCTGCTCAGGCTTATCTCCAGATGCGTGGCGTGGATTCATCCGTCACTTCCTCCTGAACGCTTATACCCTCTGTCAAAAGGCTAACCAGTGACCTATTATATCTCATTATAGATGGCAGGAAGCTCAAGAAATCCTAAAAATAAATGTATCATGTACACATACAGGTAGCGTCTGGGGAAATGGTGCGCAGGAGCCAGCCAGGCGGGTTTTGCGCTCGTCTGGCTGGCCATGGTGTTCAGGTTACACCTGTGCAGAACTGGACTGGCGCTGGATCGGGCGGGTGAAGTTACCGATCTCGACATCTGGCAGTTCTTGTTTGAGGATCTGGATCAGTTTGCGCATGCCTACTGCTTTACCCATCGTCTCAAAGTCTGGCATGCGGGGCAGGAAGACTTCGGGATCAATGTTGAGGTTGCGCAACTGAATGAGACGCAGGCCAGTATCACGGGCCAGGGAGAGTAAGGCTTCTACTTCGCGCTCACGATCGATCAAGCCAGGAAAGCTTAACAGGTTGATTGAACTATACACACCCTCCGCATTGGCTCGGCGCAGGGATTCTTTGACATCATCAAAGGTATAGCCAAGTGGCCGGTAATAAGCGTTATAGGTTTCAGGATGGCCAGAGATCGTGCTAACGCGAAGCGTGTCCAGGCCAGCATCATAGAGATGCTGGAGCCAGCGCGGATTACTACCGTTGGTATTGATGTTGATCACGCCCCGATCAGTCTGTTGACGCAGGGCTTTGATGGCTTTCCCGATACGTGGCCATTGCAACAGCGGCTCACCCTCACACCCCTGACCAAAGCTGACGATCGCATCTTCGGCGCTCTCCAGGTGTCCTTTGGCGACTTCGACGATTTCATCAACACTGGGAATAAAATCCAGTCGGTCCTGTGGCGAGATCAGGTCTTCTTCTTCCTGCTTGGAAATACAGCCAACGCAGCGAGCATTACAGCCAGGAGAGACGGCGATCGCCATTTCCCAGCGCTCAAAGAACAGATTGCTTGCCGTAGGACATGAATAGTCCAGCGCGCAGTGGGCATGCTGACCAATGATGCGGTTCTCTGGATATTTTTCCTGCTTCTCATGGACCAGGCGCTCAAGCTTCTGGCGATTGAAAGAGCGTGGATGCCATTTCCTGACCTCGTCAGTTTTGACGGCCGCGACATATAACTTACCGTCCATGCCGGCTACAGCGCTATAGCCAAAGAAGGGCAACGGCTCCGTATCAGGAACTTTTTCGTAGGCTGGCAAGAGCGTGCGTGTATACCCAATTGGCAGCAAGGCTGCGACCGCCCAGCCACGCGACTGCGGAAGCACCTGCCGCACGCCAGAACGCTTCTGTCCAACGGCCAGACGATCTGGCATCATGGAAAGGGTCACGCCATCAGGCAATGGAATCAGATCGCTCTCCCGGAGGGGACGATCCCCAAAGGAGAGCGCCTGTAAACGGTGCTCTTCAACAATTTCTCCCTCTGGAGTGACATATAATAGATATGGAGTCGCCATGTTAGTCCTTATTGGTGTGATAGCTAAAGCACATAGATACTTCTGCAGAGCAAAACTCAATGCATGGGAGGAGGGGTCGCTGGTATGCTTGGATTAGTCGGCCGATCCTCAACCGTATCATCTTCAAAAAAGCGAGGATACCCGCCAGTAATCGCGGTCGCTGGATTCTGTAATGCGATCCGCTGCTCTAATTCGTGTGTATCTTCATAAACAAAACTTAAAATGATGTGTTGGCCGCGAACGCTCTGGCTCATCTGTCGAATACGTGGCCTCTCCCCCTCCATCCAGGCATTGACAATAGCTTCTAACGCGGCCATACTACCACCACAGAGAGCGCTATCAAAGCCTTTATACCTATACACAAGCGTATTCCTTTCGGCTGAATCTAAAAACAGCACATTGACCACGCAGACAAGAATATCTTCCTTTATGACCGAAGAGTATTGTATCATTCTATTGCAAAATTTGCCATAGTTGCTAACCCTAGCTGCGTCAATAGCGCACGACACCGGTATGCCAACGCAAGCACTTCATGAAGGGATTTCAAATGAAGCAAGAGTATCCTATTCTTGAGTTTGATCGTACACCAGAAGCTATGTTGGAGCCATCACGCTTAATCAGGCCCATGGATATTTCGCCCCATGCGGTAGTCTGCTTTTTTCAGGATGTGATCACGACATTAATCCACAAACATCAGGCCCGTGTCATTCACAACTTGAGCAGTGAGATCGGGGCTCATCCAATCTATGAAGTCGAGATCGAACAACGCAAATTAACCGTCTTTCATCCTGGTATTGGCGCGCCGCTCTCGGCAGCCTTGCTGGAAGAAGTGATCGCTCTGGGTTGCAACAAATTTATTGCCTGCGGCGGTGCCGGTGTACTCGATAGTAGCCTGGCGGTCGGTCATGTGGTCGTTCCAACCGCCGCCATACGGGACGAAGGCGTATCCTATCACTATCTTCCACCGGGCCGCGAGGTGCTGGCCCATCCTGAGGGTGTGCAGGCCATTGAAGCGGTACTCCAAAAACACCACTGCGCGTATGTACTGGGAAAAACCTGGACCACCGATGCTATCTATCGGGAAACGCCACAAAAGGTCCAGCTACGACGCCAGGAGGGCTGTATTACGGTTGAGATGGAGGCGGCGGCCTTTTTTGCGGTCTCCCAGTTCCGTAATGTACAGTTTGCCCAATTGCTATATGGTGGTGATGATGTTGGCAGTGAGCAGTGGGATGGACGGGACTGGACAAGGCAGACTTCGGTACGGGAAAAACTGTTCTGGCTGGCGGCCGAAGCCTGTCTTGCCTTGTAGACTTGCTTATTGCTGTGGTGCAACTGGATGGATGTCCGCTCCACAGCGTTGCAGTTCCTCAAAAAAGTGCGGATAACTTTTGGCGATGTGCTCGGCACCGGTGAGAATCAGCCCACTACGGCTGCGTAGTCCCACGATTGCCAGCGCCATCAGCACACGATGATCGTTATGACCATCTACCGTCACGCCGCCTTCCACACCCTGGGGTTGTCCCTGGATAATGATCGCATCTTCTTGTGGCTCTACTGAGCAGCCGGCTTTACGTAATTCAGTACAGAGGTCATTGATGCGATCAGATTCCTTATAATGCAGACTCTCAATATTCGAGATCACGCTCTCCCCTTCGGCGAAACAGGCCGCGGCAACCAGCACAGGAATACAGTCGATGACGGGATCGCCATCCAGGCTAAAGCCTTGTAAGCGCCGTCCCCCGCGCAACGTCACTTGCTCACCATCTACCCGCAGGTCGGCTCCCATAGCGCGAAAAGCCTGCAGCAAAGCCTCTCCCACCTCATCACCTGGACGCAATCTGGATAATCGCAAGGTACTGGAGGGATCATTCGACACGGCATAGGCAGCCAGTAAAGCGGCCGCGGCAGGATAATCACCGGGAATGGTATACTCGCGAGGCTGATACTGCTGTCCCGGAGCGATGCGGAAGGAGAGCAAGTTCTCCGCATAGTCCACCTGAATACCCGCTTCCTGCAATACTTCCAGGGTTGCACGTACCAATGGTTGGGACTTCAAACCATCGACCACGGTAATCTCCAGTCCATCCGGCAGCAGTGGGGCCAGGAAAAGGAGTGAGCTCAGATATTGGGAGCTTCGTGCTCCAGAAATAGTGACCTTGCCACCATGAATAGCGCCACCATGCAGCGTGATGGGTAAAAAGCCCTCGCTACCGGTGCTTTCACACATAACACCCAGCTGTGTTAAGGCCTCTAGCAGCTCACGATTGGGACGTTTACCCAGAGATTGGGGATGATCGGTGACAAAGGTTACATCCGGCAGCATGGCCCCGAGTCCAAGGAGAAGACGCAGGACAGCACCGGCGTTCCCAACATTGATCGTCACAGGACCAGTCGCGTGTGGCCGGCCAATGCCACGAATGAGCAAGACATGCTGCTGCTCATCTTCCCATCGTAGCTCTGCGCCCAGAGCGCGACAACCACGAAAGAGGGCATCACTATCATCACTCAGCGCCGGCAAAATAATACGACTCTCACCAGGAGCCAGCACCGCAGCCAGGATATAGCGCAATGTATAGTATTTCGAGGATGGTACCTCAGGCTGGGCCGGCAAGAGACTTGATGGAGCCACAAAGATCGGGTCTTGTAATATATCAGGCTTATGCATAGGTCTACAGCTACCACTTTCTTGCTAAAATTGATAAGTGATTACACTGGCGCGTCATACTAGTAGTTAACGGTATAAAAAATTCCAGCGCGACGTGTCTATCAATTGTATATGACCACACAACTTCCGTCGAGAGAAACCAGACCATCCAATCGAGTGAACGCAACCAGCAACGTTCACGATTGCTTTTAATAGCGGTGCCATTGAATGCTATTACTTGTGACACAACGCGCTCCATACACACTAGCAGCATACTTTTTACGACAATGTGGCGTCCATTTTTTCGCTTGTATAACATTGTAGTCGAGTACCGTTGACTTTTATATACATGAGTTTACACAAAGCCATCCACAAATATATTACACTTTAATTACATTTATAGCTCAATGATAGTATTTGTAAGTACACTAATATTCCTAAAAATACTCGTTTAATTTATTGAAATTTAGTGTAGATTTTGTTATAATCGTATCCTTCAATACAAGTAAATAGACAGGAGGCAGTTTTATCGTGCATCAGCAACGTACTATCGTCGTAGGCGCTGGTATTATCGGTCTTTCCACAGCCTATAGCCTTCTCCAGCAGGGCTTCCATCAGGTGACGGTGCTGGAACAGGCAACTGTTGATCATAACCAGGCATCCTCACATGGTATGTCGCGTCTACTCCGCCTGGAATATGGGAATGACGCCTTCTATTCAGAGATGGTACGATTAAGCCTGAAGCGTTGGAAACAGTTGGAGCAGAGAACACACCAACAACTGTATACGCCCACGGGGGTCCTCTCCTTGGGCTTCGATCAGGAAGAAAATTTTACCAAACAAAGTTATTACACTATCAGAGAGCTAGGACATTCACCAGAACGCCTGACACAACACGATTGCGCCCAACGCTTCCCTCAGTTCAATACTCAAGGGTTTGATTTTTTAACGTATAATCTGGAAGCGGGTATGCTCCACGCTTCAACCTGCTTACAGACTTTGCGTGCATGCATTCAGGATATGGGCGGGACCATTCTGGAACATCATCAAGTTACCGCCATCGAACATGCCGATTCTCAGCGTCCCATCCGCTTGAAGCTCGCCAATGGACATAAAATGGAGGCGGATCAGGTTGTAGTAGCGACTGGTCCCTGGGTTCATCGCTTACTTGGAGAAGAACTGGCATTACCAGTACGACTGACACGTCAATATCTCTTGTATTTTGCGAATCTGCCAATTCAACAATTCAGTCGTTATGTATTTCCAGCTTTTATGGCCGATGACCTGTATGGTTTTCCCATCCATACCCAAAACCAGAACGAACCAGCCCTGCTCAAAGCGGCCTCACACATCTTTGGCGCACCAGCGGAGCCAGGAGAAGTACCACCGGTAGATGAACGCGTCATCCGTCAGGTTGTCAGACGCCTCTACAATTTGATTCCAGCCTTGCGCGACGCAGAACTTGCCAGGGTGGAATCCTACATTTATGATGTCAGCCAGGACGAAGATTTTATTCTCGACTATCTACCTGGTGATGCTCGCATCGTGTTGGGAACAGGTTTCACCGGCCATGCCTTCAAATTCGGCATCTTATTAGGGGAAATGCTAAGTTCACTGCTTACCCGCAACGAATCCGTCGTGCCACTGGCACGCTTCCAGCTTTCACGTTTCGCGCACCAGTGGCAGACGCCTACCCATTCAGTGGCATGAGCCTGTCACAACGATTCGATTGTGTTAACGCGATAAGTACATTGTTATCACAGATAATTTTGAAAATAAATACTGAGGATAACAAGTGTATTGATACACGTGAGCAATAATCCAATCAGTGAGAGTACAATAGCCCAGGCAGAGGTTGTTTTAAGCGGCGTTGCCTGACGACCATACAGTCCCAACAGAAGACCGGTAATAGAGACAGGAAAACCACAAATGGGGAAAAATGCAGCCAGGATACTCACACATCCGAGTGTAAAGCTGGTGAGCACAAAATGCCTTTGGTCCTCTGTTGGGATTGCTTGCCAGGCAGCGGGGGCATCGATCTTGCGCACAATCTTGCGCAGAACCTCAGTCGGATAGACCCGCTGGGAAAGAATGCGTTCTCGTAGAGATGAAGTTTCGGGCCGCTGGCCTACAAATGATGGTAGACGCACAAAAGCCTCCCCTTGCATACAGCTTGATGTCCTATCATTACCAATAATACCACAATGCAGGGGTTTCTCTACGAAAAAACGCCATTCTGGTAACAAAACAGCTAGAGCAACACAGCGCGAGAGGAGGCTCAAAACTAGCGCACGCGTTTGATACCCCAGACAATGGAGTCCAGGCGTGCATGATAGTCAGCGTGCTGAGGATCAAAACTCGTGATGACGACACGATTAAAATCTTGTCCTTCAGCATGGATAAACTCACAGGAACTGATGGCCATGCCCACATGGGTAATGCTTTTACTGCCAAAGAAGATCAGGTCACCGGGTTGCATATCCTGACGCTCAACAGATTGTGGTAAGAAATCATATTGCTGGTCGGCGTCGCGCGGAATAGTATTGCCGCCCATACGATAGCATAACTGGACGAAACCGCTACAATCAATCCCACGCCAGCTGGTACCACCCCAGAGATAAGGAATGTCCAGAAAAGCTTTGGCATACTCAATAACCGTCGAAAGGTCCTTGCGGGGATAGAGCTCGCTATTGCTACGGATATCCACGGCTTCACGCGCAATCCAGCCCTCTTGTTCACCGGGCAAAGCAATGCGTAAACGCTGAGGATGCGCGAGATCGATATAGGGCAATATGGTCGAAAGATAGATATCAAACAGCTTTTCGTCACCCTGGGCATGCGCGTAGACTGGCGTATGGGTCTCAGTCACCACCACCGAATACGGGAGCGCCACGCCACAGGTTCCTTCATCGCCCTCACAGACACCACGCACAATCGGAAAATCTAATTCGCTTGTGCGAATCCAGCCACTATAATCGGTAAGCTGCACATGGGTCCATTCGCCGGACGCCTCACCCGCGATCGCGGGCATATTCATCAACGCCTGTGTGACTAATTCCGCCTCCGGATCAGGATCGTGCCGGATATCGGCTACGCTAGTCGCAATAATAAAATTCTGTGTCAGTATATCTTCCAAGATTGATACCCCGTCTCCATAAATAAAAATGTTCCCTGGCTATTTTTACCTTCTTCTATTATAACCCAACATTTTGATAAAAACTTCCACCGCTAAAAACTGGCTTTACCTTCGTGATCTTCACTTGAATAAAGTGATACAAGCGCAAGGTAGCAGGGGAGAAAACCTCTCGTTAACTAAGCGCAAAAATCTTCTCACCACTCCTTTTTTGAGCGCGCTCATGTATTATCTATACACAGTGGGCGTGTTCTTTTTGATATACTACCCCTTAGAAGGAGAAACATCTATATTATGACAGATTTACCACATGCACAAAAATGGCTTAGTAGCAATAAAGACAATCCAGCCATCCAGTTTTTGATTGAATGGATTACTCAGACTTTACAGCGGCCACTAGACTCAGTCGAAAATATTGAGATTGTTCCGAATAATCCAGATACACCAACTTCAGTGGATTTCGTGGTGAGCTTCACTGACGGTGCAACTGAGACTCAGACAGTTGAGGTGCAGGACTAGCAGTACTGGCCTCTACTTTTGCGATAGCCAAAACTTTTCTCTGTTCCGATATTTAAAAAGACAGCCTTGATGCATCATCCAGGCGGTCTTTTTTCGTAGAACCCCGTACTATTGTTGCTATTCTTGTTTCTTCTGTAAAAACTGTTATAAGATACTAGAGACGATAAAAATAATAATGCTCTGTCGCATGCTAGCCTACAAAGATTGTTGCGAGGTCAGGAAATGTTCAAAAGAAAAGTAAAAGCCGATCTGGGTAAGTTTGTTAAAGCGAAAACAAAAGAAGGTGAAATAAAGGGTGTACTGGTTCCGTTCCGTGGGAAACAGATGGTGGAAAATCGTTCGGGGATCTATGATATCCGTGAGGTCACAGATGTAACCCCGACGCAGACGCTGGGGAAAGAGACACGCCTCTTCTTGCAGGCGGTGCGCCGCCGCCATGATTTATCCTGAACACTACCCTGCAGCATCCTCGAAAAGTCATGGGAGTGTTTAGCCGGATGATCGCCGGCCGTACGTCTCGGCCGGCTTTGAAAATCATCAGACACCGCATTTCAATCCTCCTAACGTTTAAAATACGCTGGAACTTTATGGCCAGTTTGTATACATATATGCATGCTTATGCTACAATCAGGCAATAGACGCTTTACATGAAAGCACATTATCACGATGACAGGGGATGATTGAAGGGTTGAAGAAGTTTATGCCAAGAAAGAAAAAAGGTGCCAGAGTCCAGGCGCAACTACGTCCTTTTGCCAGAAAAGGGCGGCAGTCCTGGCTCAACGAACAAAGCGGTACACTGGCCGATATTGCCGAGCAGCTCCATATTCCATTATATTCAGCACTACCCCCCACAGGTGAGCCCATCACGGAGAATACGCCCCCCACTGAACAGTAAACACTCTGCTTGCAACTTGAACAAGGTGCTATATTCAGTATGATAGTAATAAATACTATACGAAATGGAGGAGTTGACGAATCACCTGCCCTTGCGCAAGGCGATCAAAGCCTGTGTTGATTTCCGCCAACGTAATAGCTGGACTCAGCAATTCATCCAGGGGCAATTTTCCTGCCATGTAGAGATGGGTCAAACGGTGAATATCCCGGCGCGGTATGGCGGATCCCATAAAAGACCCCTGGATAACTTTCTCTTGCAGGACCAGGGCGGCCGCGTGGGTGGAGAGAAATTTGTCTGTCGGGGGGATACCTATGGCGATGGTTTTACCACCGGGACGTGTGGCTTTGAAGGCCTGGGCCAGCACATTGGTGTTGCCAACTACGTCAAAGGCATACTCGACCCCACCATTGGTGAGCTCACGAATCCTGGCGACTGGATCCCCTTCGCCTGCCGCTATCGTATGATCGGCCCCTAGCCGTCTGGCCAGCTCGAACTTGGAAGGTAACATATCGATGGCGATGATCGGTGAGGCTCCGACTAACTTTGCTCCCATAATGGTACTTAAACCTACACCACCCAGCCCGAAGATAGCTACCGGCTCGCCGGGCGCAACTCTGGCCGTATTCATCACAGCGCCTACGCCAGTAATCAAGGCACAACCAAAGAGGGCAGCTTTATCCAACGGAAGTTTGCGATCAACCACGATCAGCGATTCCTGCGCCACCACCGTAAAGTGCGCGAAGGCCGAGGTGCCGGTAAAATAGGCAATCTCACGGCCAGTGAGGGTATGGAAACGCCGCCCACCACTGATCAGGGTGCCATGCGCGTTTGCACGATTACCATGCTTACAGAGTACAGGACGGCCAATCGCGCAGTACTGACAATGTCCACACATGGGCACAAATGAAAAGACCACATGATCATCAACCTGCATATCTTTGACCCCTGGACCTACTTCCTTGATAATCCCACTGGCCTCATGTCCAAGGATGATTGGATCGGGTAATTGCGCATACATCGAACCATTGATAGCAGAGAGATCGGAGTGGCAGAGTCCGGCACTGACAACTTCTACCAATACTTCTCCTGGACCGGGCGCATCCAGTTCGACTTCTTCAATCACCAGGGGCTTTGATTCAGCATAGGGGGATGGTCGGCCTGGTTCGTATAAGACCGCGGCTTCAACACGCATACTTATTCCTCCTTGAAAGACTATTGGACGGGCACCACACTGTTACACCCGCTGTCGAGAAGGGGTTGAGCGAGAAAACATATCGTTGTTATCTATTCAGTGTATTTTCTGAACTGGCGAAAGTCAAGCTAACTAGCAAGCAAGGCGTGTTCTATTGAATATTCAAATAAAATATGCTACGCTTGTGCACAAGGCGATTCTGACGTTCCCAATAGTGATAAACGCGTTGTACCCTGTGCCATGGTGGTCGCTAGTACAACGAGAAGGCGGCGTCTCAGTCCAGTCCATAGTGCAAAGGAGCCAGAACATGGATTTCAGCCTGACGTACGAACAAAAAATGGTCCAACAGACCGTTCGCGACTTTGTCAAAAAAGAACTGCTGCCTCTGGAAGGTGATGTCTTGCGCAATGAGCGCGAAGGACGACCCGGGATTGAGGCAGGCAAGATTCGTGAGCTCCAGGCCAGGGCCAAAGAGATGGGCTTCTGGGGCATTAATACGCCAGAAGAATATGGCGGAGCCAATCTTGGTCCCTTAATGACGGCGGTCATCAGTATGGAACTGGCCCGAACATTTGTGCCTTTTGCCTTTGGCGGCACGGCCGATAATATCCTCTACTACTGCAATGAAGAACAGAAACAGCGCTACCTGATCCCCACTATTAATGGCGAACGACGCTCCTGCTTTGCGTTAACCGAGCCGGGCGCGGGCTCCGATGCTGCCAATATCCAGATGCGTGCCATCAAGGACGGCGATCACTGGGTCCTGAATGGCGAGAAGGTCTTTATCACCAATGGCAATGAGGCGGACTTTGCCATGGTCTTTGCGGTGACCGATGTTGAGAAAGGCGCCCATGGGGGCGTGACCTGTTTCCTGGTGGATCGTGAGATGGGCTGGCATTCCACCTATATCCACACGATGGGCGAGTGGGGACCGGCCTCGCTATATTTTGAGAATGTGCGTGTCCCGGAGCAAAATATTTTGGGCCAGCTACATGGTGGCTTTAATCTGGGCATGCAATGGATTGGCGCTGGACGCTGGGCTATCGCCTGTCGAGCGGTGGGAGTCGCCGAGCGGGCACTACAGATGGCAATCGATTATGCACAGACACGTGTTACCTTTGGCCAACCCATCTCCGAGCGACAGGCCATCCAATGGATGATCGCCGATTCACATGTCGAGATTGAAGCAACCCGCTGGCTGGCCCTATACGCGGCGTGGCTGGCTGAACAGAAGCAGGATAACCGCCATGCGTCATCGATCGCCAAACTGAATGGCTCAAATATGGTCAATAATGTCGTGGATCGGGTCTTGCAGATTCATGGTGGCATGGGTTATACCAAGGAGCTGCCAGTTGAGCGTTGGTATCGTGAGGTACGCCTGTGGAGAATCTTCGAGGGTACCGATGAGATCCAACGCTTTATTATCTCACGGAACCTGCTACGTGGACATGTCAAACTTGGGGAGTCACTTTGATGGCTGCGCTCGCAGGCGAACAACTTCAGCGCTTGTTCCGCCCCCATAGTATTGCACTCATCGGAGCTACTGATAACTCACGCTGGTCGATCTATACCTTTGACAATCTCAACACCTTTGGCTTTCCTGGCCCAATCTATCTGGTCAATCCAAATCGTGAGCTGATCCATGGGCAGCGAGCCTACAAAAGCCTGCGCGAACTCCCAGAGGTGGTTGATCTGGCCTTTGTGATGGTCTCGACCCGCCATGTCCTCGCGATTGTCCAGGAAGCGGCCACCTTAGGGACCACCCATTTTGTCTTGCTCACCTCTGGCTTTAGCGAGGTTGGTCCGGAGGGTGCCAGGTTAGAGCAGGAGCTACTGAGCTTCGCCCAGGCGCATAAGCTGACGATCCTGGGTCCAAACGGCAACGGCTTCATCAATGTCACCGATCAGATCACGCCCTATGGACTGCCGATCGCGCCACCACTCAAGGCTGGTCCGGTGGGTATAGTCTTACAGAGTGGAGCGCTCGCCAGCGCGGTACTGGCCTTTGCGCAGGGGCACGCCATCGGGCTGAGCTTGCTGGTGGCTCTGGGCAATGAAAGTATGATCTCGGTCACCGATGTGGTGGATTATCTGCTTGACGATGAGGCCACGCGCTCTATTGCGCTCTTTCTGGAGTGCATACGCCATCCCGCTGAATTGCGCCGTGTGGCGGACAAGGCCCGACGGCTGGGCAAAGCGATTGTGGTCCTGAAGATTGGCAGGAGTGAAGCCAGTTCACGGAGCGCTCTGGCCCATACGGGTGCGCTGGTCGGAGACAACGAGATCAATGAGGCTGCGTTTCGTCAGCTAGGGATCATGCGCGTCTCCTCACTGGAAGATCTCTTGACCACAGCAGGTCTGGCCGGCTATAGCCCACCGCTAGCCGGACGACGCATGGCCGTCGTCACGCCATCCGGGGGTGCCTGCGATATCATCTCAGATCTGGCGCAAGAGGTTGGCCTTGAGCTTCCTGATTTTGCCCCACAAACCGTGGCGCGCCTGAAGGCTATCTTGCCACCATTCTCTACCAGCCACAATCCATTAGATGTGACGGGCTATGTGGTCGTAGATCCAACCCTCCAGCAGCGTGCCCTTGAGGTCGTGGCGACTGATCCCAATAGCGATTTTGTCTTATATCTGGCTACCGTCGAAGGTAGCCGAGAACCTACAGCGGAAACGCTGGCAGTTTTACTCCCACAATATGAGACGCTCAAGGCTATTATTGCGGCGGCCCCACGTCCTGTACTGGTGACCACCAATACCTGTCTGAATCTGCCAACCGGCATCCACATTGTCATCGAGCGTACCGGTCAACATTTCATGGCCGGCCTGGAACACGGCGTACGCGCCCTGGGCAAGTTCGCCTGGTGGTCTGAACAGCTTGATAAAATCGCCATGCCATTATCAGCAGAGCCACGACCGCTCCATGTAGAACAACCCGTCAAAGGCTCTTGTTCAGAAGTACAGGCGCGCCTGATCTTACAACAGGCGGGCATTCCGCTCGTACCGGGCCAGCTGGCCCACTCAGCGGATGAAGCGGTGCGGGCCGCACACGAGTTTGGCTTACCGGTGGCACTCAAAGTACAATCTGCTGCGCTTCCGCATAAAAGCGATGTGGGTGGTGTCAGCCTGAATGTCGCCAGCGAGCAGGAGATACGGCAGGAGTTCGCTGCGATTATGCGGCGTGTACAGGAGTACCAGCCGGACGCCGCGATCGAGGGTATTCTGGTCAGTCCGATGCGTCCGGCGGGCATCGAGCTTCTGGTGAGTATCGTGCAGGATCACCTCTGGGGACCAATCCTCACACTCGGCCTGGGTGGCCTCTGGACCGAAGTATTCAATGATACCGTGGTGCAGCTATTGCCCGTGGCTCGAGAACACATTCCAGATTTGCTGAGTACATTACGCAGCGCGGTACTACTAAGGGGAGCACGCGGACAGCCGGGGGTCGATATGCAGGCTCTGAGTGAGGTGATTTACAGGATTAGCAATCTGGCTCTTGCTCTGGGACCACAATTACGGGTGCTGGAGATTAATCCGCTGCTCATCACTGCAACACGTATTGAGGTACTTGATGTGTTGCTCACCTGGCAGGAGTAAAGATTAGGAGAGACAAGGATCAAGCGACCAATCGCAAATCGTATGTTATAGAGTCGTATTTTACAGGCTTAGGAGGATTATGTTATGGGAAAATTAGATGGCCGTGTGGCCTTTGTTACTGGTGCTGGCCGCGGTATTGGGGCCGCCACCGCACTGCGTCTGGCTGAAGATGGAGCACGCGTCGTGCTGGCAGATATTAATACCGATGATTGTGCACAGGTGATTACAGAAATAGAGCAGGCAGGTTCACAGGCGTTCGCCATCTCCTGTAATGTCACCGAGAAAGCACAGGTTGAGTCCGCCATCCAACAAGCGGTCGAGCGCTTCGGGCAGTTAGATATCCTGGTGAATAACGCTGGCGTGACACGGGATAACTTGCTATTCAAAATGAGCGATGATGATTGGGAGACCGTGATCAATGTACATCTGCGGGGAGCATTCCTATGCAGTCGCGCCGCCCAGGTCCAGATGGTCAAGCAAAAATATGGACGCATCATCTCGCTCTCTTCCACGTCTGCTCTCGGTAATCGTGGCCAGAGCAACTATTCTACCGCCAAAGCCGGACTGCAAGGACTGACACGTACCCTGGCTATTGAGTTAGGACCGTTCGGCATTACCGCCAACGCGGTTGCCCCTGGCTTTATCGACACCGAGATGACCCGCGCGACCGCGCGCCGCATGGGCTTTGATCCCGAGGAGCGTATCGAAGCCGCATCCAAAACCATTCCGGTCCGGCGCGTAGGTCAGCCACGTGACGTCGCCAA
The DNA here is from genome assembly GCF_003967575.1 of Dictyobacter alpinus. NCBI lineage: Bacteria > Bacillati > Chloroflexota > Ktedonobacteria > Ktedonobacterales > Dictyobacteraceae > Dictyobacter > Dictyobacter alpinus. The sequence goes on along the minus strand of NZ_BIFT01000001.1, from coordinate 3,888,253 downwards.
CGTCATCAACTTCCTGGCCTCCGAAGAATCCAGCTATGTCAGTGGCCAGATTATTTATGTCGCCGGCGGCCCACGTTAGGCCCTCAAACAGGAGCATGCCTCGATGTTCGACACAAGTAAGATCGGCTACAAATTCGCGCCCTTCACCTATGAGGTACAGCGCAACAAGATTCAAGAGTTAACCAGCGCCATCGGAGATCCTAATCCGATCTACCAGAGTCGTGAGGATGCGCAGGCGGCTGGCTTTCCGGACGTTCCTATTTCGCCCACCACGCCCACCATGTTCAGCTTCTGGGGCAATCGCAGCAGAGGAAGCAGCATGGCAGAGCTTGGCATCAACGTTGCCCGCATCCTGCACGGTGAAGAAGAATACGAGTACCTGGCCCCCATCTATCCCAATGATATTCTCACCGGTACCACCACACTGATAGATGGCAAGACCCGCCCTGGCAGCGGCGGCTATAGTATGGATATTCTGACCCTAGAGACACGCTACCTGAATCAGCACCAGCAACCGGTGCTCAACACCAGAACCATTATTGTGGTCCGCGAATAGCACATACCCATCATGACGCGGCGGGGGCATGCATCGTAGCTGTGACCCTCAACGGTCACTTGCCACCCGCCGCAGCGTGGTGGCCCGCTATCATCTTCGTTCGGCTCCCCCCATCGTCATCACCTCGCCCAGAGAGAGATCCCCCTCGATACACTCGGGGGGGTTCCTTTTGGGCACCGCGTGGGGGAACGGGTCTGACAGAAGGATCCGGATCACGGGGATACCGGGCCACCACGCTGCGGCGGATGGCAAACGGCCGCTGAGGGCCGTAACTACGGGGACCTGATCTTTATGAGGGGAAGGAATCGCTGGGGGGATGGGATGGGTACACTCCTGATGATTGCGCTCACAAAACAAGGAATGCCACCCAGAGAAGAGAAAAATTGTGTAAGCTCATCCTTTATTTATGGATGAGCTTACACTAAAATAAAGAAAAAGTAGAAAAAATTCAAAAATTGCTTGAAAAACCTCTTGTTTTTTTGTCGCACCTTCGGGTATACTTGCTTCTGGTAGCTATGCACGAAAAGTCATGTTATCTTTATTTGGTTAGATAGATCACTATGTATTCCTTTTTAGTAGGAGGGAACATTTTTCTTATAAGAGTGCTATGAATCGTTCAGTGCTATTTATTCTCGCGCTGATTCATACATCTCTTCATCTAGCAAGGATGCTTTTTGCCGTGCTTGAGTGTATAGACGCAAGCATGTCTTTCTGCTACCCATATATCTCTCCAGACAGATGCTCTTTTTTTGTGCGTATTTTCAAAGAGGATCCTTTCCTCTGCCCTATCTCTTTGTGTTCTTTTTTTGTAGAAATGGATTTCACTGAATGGATCGTTTTTCTTCATCGATGGATTCGTATGAAACCTCCCCTTCTATGAATGTAGTACCCACCAGACAAGTGACGCGTTCATCCTGGACCTCTCTCTGGCGTCTCCTGCTGGTCATCAGCCTGACAACTGGAGCTATTTTAACCACAGTTATGGGCGCGACCCCTTCAGCCTATGCGGCGACGGCAGTCACAGCAGCCCCAGGCACAGATCTACCACCAACCTTTAGCGGGGTACGCACACCTCGTCGCAATGTGCCGGTCCCGACCAAGGTTCATGACACCAGTTCACACGTCTCACCATTTAAGCCAGCCCAGACTAAGACAGTCCAGGGCAAGACAGTACAGGCCAAAGCAGCGGTGATCGTCAATGACACCACCCCACTCAATGGCCTGGGTGATTCCTCCCTCTATACCTTTGTTGACAAACCGTTGTCCGATCGGTTGGACCTCAAGGTCAACGTTGCCAACGGCAACCTGGTCCTGCACACAGTCGAGTTACAGGTAACCGGGACCGGACTCAACAATACGGTTGGTGGCTACTATAACAGCCAGAACAACTGGTGGTTGGCCGATCATGGGACCAACTGGGGCTTCACCACCGGTCGCGGTGCCAGCCTGTACCTGGATGATGTGCCCAGCGGCGGCGGTATCAAATTAACCCTGCCCACGGGACTCAAAGCCTACTTTGCTCCTGATGGTAATGGCGGCTACAAAGATGCCCCCAGTCTCAAAGCCACCCTCGTCCATCCAGATTCCGCCACCTATGAACTGCGCTTTCATCAAAGCGGTGAGCGCTGGATCTTCAATCAGTGGGGGACCCGCTACGAGGTGCTGGACAAAAATAATAATCTGATCGATTATAATTATCTGGATAATGGAGATTGGACGGGCACAACCGATACTCAGGGGCGTACGCTGAGTACCACACTGGATGGGAACCATCTGGTCAAAACGGTCACCGATAATACCCTGGTTGGTGGCAAGACACGTACCATCACGTATGGTTATGATGCGCAGCTCAACCTGACCAGCATTACCGATGCCAACAACAAGCAGACCATCTTCACCTATGATCCCGATGGAGATTCCGAACTGCTGAGTATCAAGGATCCCCAGGGGCGTACCACCACCATCACCTATGGCGCCACCGGTCAGGTCAGTAGTATCACCGATGCGTATAACAAGCAGACCATCTTCACGTATAACAGTGGCAATACCGTCGTCAAGGATGTCAACGGGCACTCCACCACCTATACGTATCAGACAAATCTGCAGGTGACCAAAACCACCAATGCCCTGGGCAAGAGTACCACAAGCAGCTTTGATGCCAACTCCTATAATGTCACGAAGTATGCGGACGCTCTCACCACGCAGACACCAACCAATTATCAATATGCCACCAACGGGCAAGTCTCCCAGATCACGGATCCCACGGGAGCGAGCACCAAGTTCACGTATTCTCCGTTGTCTGGTGGACAACAACAGAATGTACCATATCAGCCCACCACCGCGACCGATGCCCAGAATAATGTGACCACCAATGGCTACGACAACTATGGAAATCTGACCTCGAGTAGCGACACTACTGGTGGCAAAACCAATGGCAGCAAGCTGCAATATTCCTATAACGCGGATGGCACACCATCTGGCAGCAAGGATGCCAACGGCAATACCACGCTCTATGGCTATGATGGCAAGGGCAATCTGAGTACAGTGACGCCGCCGGCACCAATGGGTCAGACCACCCTGACGTATGATGCGTTGAGCCGGGTGAGCACCGAAACGGACGGCGTGGGCAATAAGACCAGCTTCACCTACGACGTCTTTGATCGCATCCTCACCATCACCTATGGCACCGGCACCGCCAATGCCGCCACCGTCACCTACACGTATGACAATGACGGCAATAACCTGACCGAAAAAGATGGCACCGGCACCACCACCTTTACCTATGATAACCTCAACCGTCAAACTAACAAACTGCTGCCAGGTAGCACCAACATTGTCAGTACCTTTGATAATATTGGCAACCTGACCAGTTTGAATGACGGAACAGGATTGACCAAATATGGTTACAATGAAATCAACCTGATGACCACCCTGACCGATCCAGGCAATGCCATCACGACCTATGGGTATGACGATGCCAATCGCAAGATCCGCATCCAATATCCCAATGGCACGGGTATGCTCATGGGCTATGATGCGGCAGGTCGCCAGGTGAGCAACGTAGGGGGCAAGACCACCGGCAGTGGCAGCACGCTCGCTATCCCCACTCCCTACACGGGCTATACCTACAACTATGGCTCTTCTACAGCCTCCAAAGAGGTCTTGCAAAGCGCGGTCAAGCATAGTGCCAATAATTACAGCCAATACGGCACCTGGACCTACCAGTACGATAACCTCAATCGTTTGAGCGATGTCAAAAATCCAACGCAACATTGGGCCTTGGACTACGATGCGAACGGGAACTTGCTCAAAAAGGCCTATAGTGGTGCGTCAACCAATACCGCCATCTACAGTACGTATAATGCGGCCAATGAGCCCACGACCGCGACCAGCACCGGTACCTACGCTGGTCAACCCACCGCAGGTAGCACCAGCTATACGTATGACGGAAATGGCAATCTGAAGAGTATTACCTATGGCAGTTCTGGTCGTGGAGCACTCTCGTTTGCTCAGACTCATAGTTATAATGTTGCCAATCAGGATGTCAGTGGCAACGGAACAGCAACAGGCTCGACCCAAACCTATAGTTTCGGGTATACTGGAACTGATCAGACACAACGTGTCAACAATAACGGCACCAGTACCATCTACACCGGCCTGGGCCTGAGTAGCGAGAAAGTTGGAGGCAACACCACCGAATACGTCCGCTGCAGCTGTGGTCTGCTTAATAGTGAGCGCACCTCTGCGGGTAAGGTCTACTACTATCTCTTCGATGGCCTCGGCTCCATCGTGGGCATGACCGACAGTGCTGGCAACATGGCCGCCAGCTACGACTACGATCCTTTCGGAGGCATTGCTGGAAGCATCATCCAAACCGGCGTCAACAACCCATGGCAATATGCTGGCGGCTACGCTGACAGCACCACGGGGCTGATCAAATTCGGCATTCGGTACTACGACCCGATCTTCGGTCGCTGGACCCAGCGCACCCCCGTTGGCGGCACCCTGCAGGAGACGCTTAAAGCCAATCCGTATACCTACGCCGACAACGATCCTGTTAATGAAACCGATCCAAGTGGCAAAGATGGAATTTTAGGGTCGTTCTTTGGTGGTATTAATCGTTTCACCTCATGCGTCATGGGAGGCTATGATGATGTGGCTAATTTTCTCGGGACTTTAGGTATTGTTCTAGGTTTTGCTGGAATGGTAGCTGCATATGCAGGAGCAACAGCATTTGCGGAATTTCTAATTCCGATCGCAATAGCGGTTGGTGCTGCATTTCTTACGTATTGTGCTCTTCATACAGTTGATCCTGGGCACCCGAAGAATTTAGGTTTCTAATGCTCTCCATCTTCAATATGGTACATCATTACATAATGGGTACCATATTGAAGATCCCCCCATCCGTTTTAAATAAGTAAAACTTGTTTATTAAGCTTGACCAAGATTATAGTAACGCTAAGTCAAATTGATGAGTCAATTGATCTTGGTTCTATTGTATCCTTAGGAGGTTTTACAGAAATGTTTGCTAGGCGCCAAAAGTACATTATCACAATGGTTGTCATCGCAGTTGCGATTATTATTTTGCTCTGGATTTTAACACGGTAGTTGTGTTGTAGCTGTTAGCAGGTATACGTACCAATGCCAAAGATATATAATTGATTATTTACGCTTTGTGCTAATGATTTAGACAGCCGGGTCAGCCAATTGAAGGGCAGGCCTGTCGAAAAGCATTTTGAGCATCATGCCCACACTATGAGCGGTGACCTTGCTTGCAATGCGAGTGATCAGTCCCCAGGTGCTTTTGGCATAATGCTTGGAAAGGTGCAGCTGTTCTTGCAATTGCGCATTGACGGTTTCGCAGATCAAACGGAACCGATTGAGCAGCTTTTGCTCGTTTTCTGGCCGCTTGGCTGCTTGATTGGCTTTGGCCGGAGACAACGAGACCAGAGAGCGATGCTGCTCAAGATAGCTTTCCAGAGCGGCATCATTGTAGGCTCCATCTCCCAGCAGGTGCTGCAGATGATGGGATGCCGAGTCCAGCACATCAACCACAGGCTGATTATCGTAGGGACTGGCTTTGGTGAGCACAAAACCAAGAATGAGTCCATTGAAGCTCACGACGGTATACAATTTGCAGCCAAAGTACTTCAGCGCTTTGCTGCTGCAAATGCCATAGTCGGCATAACCGACAAAATCGCTGGCTCGTTTACTGCGTTTGTAGCTCACACAGGGGACCAGAGCTGAATCAATGGCTGCTATCTTCTCGAAACAGAGGCCATCTTGCACCAGTTGCAAGCTCGTGCGGACGGCCAGAATGACCGACCAGAGCGATCGTTTGCGACGATTATACCGGCTACGTTCATTGAGTCGAGGAAAAAAGACGCGCAAACTGGCTGCATGCAGTCGGAAGAAGTGGTCCTCTCGTAGTTCACCGATGAGTTCCTGGTAAAGCGCGATGGTGACCAACTCGCTGTCGGAGAGCTGTGGCGCTCTTCCAGGTCGCTGTAAGGCTTGTTGAATCATACTTGACCCTTTCATTGTATCGTCAACTATGGTAAAAAGGGTGGTGAGAACTGTTGCTTTGTCAAGCATCATGAGTATGCTCCTTGGTTGTTTTGGTTTACGAGCCTAAGCGTACTACAGTTCTCTTTCTTTTGCACCCATGAGCACAATGCGTGTTTATTTCATGGTCTATAGCAGTACAAGGAGCTAGGTTACCAACACCGCCGTTTATAGTAACCTGAATAGCAAGAAGGCAGGGGTTACCATCTACGAGTACGTCCGCTGTAGTTGTGGTCTGCTCAACAGTGAACGCACCTCCGCTGGTAAGGTCTACTACTACTTCTTCGATGGCCTTGGCTCGATCGTGGGCGTGACCGATAGTGCCGGCAACATGGCCGCCAGCTACGACTACGATCCCTTTGGGAACATAGCTGGCAGCGTCATTCAACCCGGCGTCACGAATCCCTGGCAGTATGCTGGTGGCTACTGCGACAGCACCACCGACCTGATCACATTCGGTATTCGCTCCTTTGATGTCCGCTTCAATCGCTGGACCCAGGTACACATCCGTCGGCGACATCCTGCAAGAGACGCTTAAGGGCAAATATATTCGCCCTTAAGCACATATTGCTAGAAATGGTCCGACGTAGTTACATTGAATGTATTGACCATCCGCCCTTCCCACCGAAAGGTGGAGAGCCATAATCTCTTGCTTTTTTCTCGCTTCTTTGGGTATACTTGCTTTTGTCAACTATGCATGAAAAGTCGTATTTTCTTTATTTAGCCTGATGAATCATTCTATATCCTTTCTAGTAAGGAGATTACGCTCTTATGAAACGAACACCTGGTCAACTAGTGGCAACGGCTCTCATCATCTTTTTCTTAGGGGTATTAATGCTAATCCTTTCAGCAAGTGGTAATTCATTCTTTGTCGATGTGGCTTTTATATTTTTTTGTGGTGCTCTCCTTCTAGCCATTTATGCTTGGAGAGTAAAAAAAGTCTTTAATAAAGATAGCTTGCTAAAAAGTATAGTATCTGACTAATAGGAACACCTGTATGAGAATATTCTATTATGCAGCGAGGATTATGGCGTTTGTCAGTTTTATCTCAGGTTTGATTTTATTGTTCACCACCTACAGAGTGATAGGTGTATTTGTGATATGTTGTGGGCTTATTTTCCTTGGACTAACTTTTTTGTTAAGGTCCAGGCTGCAACGTGATATAAACTGATAAAACTCCATTCGGAGAGTATTGACAACGATGGTTTCTGTAGCCTGCCGGGGACAGGGTATCCGTATGGGTGTAAGCAAATTTTGAAAACTTGTATAGGATACTATACTAATAGTAATACAGTATTCTGCACTTATTGGAGAGAAAGAGTTACAGGTATAAATAATGGGCGAATCAACAGAGCATGCTCAGGTAAAACCATGTCCAGAGTGTGGAGGAAAGCGCGTAAAAGCAATTGGGAGTCAATATATGATTATACTTCGTACCCCAGTAAAAATGTGGCTTTCGCCAAATGCGAAAGGCCAATCCAAATTAGATGCGCTTGTATGTACTCAATGTGGCTATACTTCATTTTTTGCAGATCCCTCAAAATTTGCAGATTGAGTTGATAAAAACTATTAGTTTATAAATCGTCGCTTATTGTTTTAATTAAATACATAACATTCAGTAGAACCCCACATTCTACACACTGAAAAAAGACTTTTTAGTATTAACAATTGATACTTTTACATCTTTTCGCGCGCAGAAAAAAGACAGGATATACATCCTTTTAAGTAGCTTTCATCGAAGTTTATGAATCAGAGTCAGGATGCCACAAGTTTGTGAAAAGTAAGTAAGGAAATAGCTCTATGAAATATGTTGGAGTCGTTGTATTGGCTCTTTGTAGCCTTATGCTGATAGGTATCGGATTGAGTAACATACTTGAAAAAAATTATAATGGTGTCTTTACCTTAATTGGTGGATTTATGAACCTTGTTGTGACTATATTGGTTTTTTCTCTTGTTAAAAAGAAACATTAATTCTATAGCCAGGCCATAATGAACCAGCCGGGACATCACAAGCATAATAACGTGCCTTTTCCTTAAAGTCACTGAGCTGAATGTAGATTTCATATCTACTTTCTAATAGAAATTGGAAGGCGATGAAAAAAATAGCATGTCTTTATGGGCGTTCTATAGTAAGTCACCTGAAACCTTGTCAGCTGAAAATTTCTCAGAGAGCATTACTACATAAGGAGGCAAATCATTGAATACCAAATTTGTAGTAGCAAGTATTCTTTTTGTACTTGCAGTTGTTTTGGAAACAGTTGCAGCCATAAAATTTTTGGGCTTTCCTGATGTCTCAATGCTCAAAATGAGTGTGCTTTGCTCTGTAAGTGGTGCAATTACTTTCGTTATTTCAGTGCGCCTATATAGATCGATTAAGCGCAATAATACTTCCCCAACGGCCGCTCATTTCGTTGCACGAGAAGATGAATAGCTTCTAATTAGTACGCGGTGAAAAGTATTTTACTACTTTCACCACTTTTAGGAGATTTATGAAGGTAAGGTTTTTGGCATATATCATAGCTGGTGTATTTTTGCTAATAATGACGTATAAAATGGTTCCATACTTTGAAACCAGCTTTTATACATGTAAAATTTCTGTTCCTTTTTGTAGTACTTTGAAGGTCTTGTGGTTTTTAGGAATTTTAGGACTTCTTTTCTTTTGGATGTTTTTATTTGCCATTGTTAAATACGATATAAAACGTAACAAAAAAAGATGACGCGAACTGCTTATAGATTTTTACCTTGGGAGAAATCATAATAGTGAGAAAAAGAATTTTTGCATTGCTTACTTTTTTATTATTGCTTTTGCTCATCCTGGCTTTCTTTGTATGGGTAATATTTTTTACATCATTCAAAGTGTTAGGAATAGTTGGATTTGTACTATTTTTTATGTTTCTTTTTATTGGAATTAATAGCCTCAAGAAAGGGTGATGTGACTCTTAGCGTGCAGGTAGACGTTACAAATAGACAGACACAGGAAGTAGTAATCATTATTACGTAAATAACGCATAATAGTAAGTAATCCAAATTTACTCCTATAAATCGATCATGGCAAATAATCAGGAGGCCAAATTGGCACAAGAGAAGAAACAAAGAATGGTATCAATAGTATTCATAATTGGGAGCATCTTTTTAGCCAGGTTTGCTTTTATGTCGCTGAAAGATCTGGTTACTATGGTCTTTTTTCTATGCTTAAGTTTAATACTGCTACTTTTTAGCTTTTTACTATTTTTTAGAAAAATTGTTTTGTAGTGCATCTGGCAACATACTGGTGGCTACTATGGCAGCCTCGCTAACCTGATCAAGTTCGGCATCTGTTTCGGCGATGCCCGCTTCAATTGTTGGACCCAGCGCACACACCCGCCAGCAATACCCTGCAGAAGACACTCAATGGCAAATATATTTCACTTATGCACATATTGCTAGAGATGGTCCGACGTGTTTAGTGAGCATGTCGTACGTGAAGTGGGCGCCATACGCAGGCCCAATACAACTCACTTAGTGATATTTCAGGCCCAATATGGTCTTGCCCAGGGACATTGACGTAGAGCGAGGAGACGGCAACCCGCAAGGGGATTGCCCTACAATAGTCATTTCCATGTTACTTTATTTTCTATTTCAAGCATGAATATTTCTTACATCTTGAAGCAATGTAACAAGAAAAACGATATTTGTAGGGCAATCCCCTTGCGGCTGTGGGCCGTCCCTTCGGCCCACGTTAATGCTTCTGTCCACGACCATGATCGCCCTCCCTTCGCCAGCAATCATGGTGGCTTCAACACGATCGGGTTTGGTTCTGCCACGCAATAAAATGTTAGGTTTTTATCTAGATCTGGCCTCTATTTACTCCTCGTGATACTACTATTCAGCGTTGGCACTATATTTCTATTATCATATATGGAAATATGGCATATTTTACTGTACACTAAGGCTAAATATAATTTTGCAGGGAGAGATACAGTATTATGTCACGACCAGTTTCATTCGCGAGCCGTCAATCTAGCGTGGTGACGGCTGCATATCTGGCATCCATGCTCTTTGCTATCCATTTGATTACGTATTTGATTCCCGCGCTAAGGGATGTGACGGGGCTCAGTGCTCCTCTCATTGCGGAACCATTAACGATCCTGGCGGTGGCCGAGCATCTATGTGTATTTCCGGTAGCTGCCGCCCTGGCTGCTCCAGATTGGGCTCGTGTGGCTGGCTATGGCTGGCTGGTCGTTGATATGGCGACGGATATCATGCAGTTGAATGGCACGCCTAAAGGAACCTATCTGCCCTTGCGCTATGGAGGTCATATCTCTGCCGCCCTATGGATTCTGTTTGTCTCCTTGAATGCCAATGGTGCCTTCCGCGTTGTTGGTATCCTGCTCGCCCTGGATCTGGCCATCTATTCATTTATCGCCTTTATCCCATTATCCTTTATACTGCTACTTCCGTCACTCATATTACTACCACTCTGGCTGGCTCTGGCCGGACGCCTGCTCGCCACGGCAAAGACAGGTGGAGCGACTCTGGATAGTGCCAGTGATGCAACGGCTGGTCAGCATGCCCTCTAGCAAAAGTAAGGATGCTCGCGCTGTTCTAGATAATGGTCGATACGCAGTCTGATAGCGGGAGGTATATTTAAGGCGTCAAGGGTCTGCACGGCATAGAAACCAATCTGTGTCGATTCAGCACTTGCCTTGAGTGTTCCTCCCTGCAGGATGCAATAAAAGCACATGCTAAATTGCTGCCGGACCTCGCCATCTGTATAGGCGATAACGTGCGCTGGATCGCTATACAGCCCGATCAGGTAGGCGGGCTGGACATCCAGTCCTGTCTCTTCTTTGACTTCCCGGATAAGACATTGGACAATGCTCTCTCCAGGTTCCATCGTGCCACCGGGCAGGCCCCATTGCTGGTTATCTACGCGCCGCTGTAAGAGTATCTCCCCTTTGCTATTGGTCACAATAGCTGAGGTCGCAGGCTTTACACTATTGGCTTTTGGAGCCATGGGATTGTTGTAATAGTCGGTACGTGTCATTGGCCTTAGCGTTTCCGGTTAAACAAAATGTTGGCAAATATCACAAAGCCCGCAAACATTAGCAGTCCTAAGATCAAGAGATAGTTGATATACTGGGCGGCTGGACTGGGCGACACGTTCGCGACGCCAATGGCGATAATCACGGTAAACGCGAAGATCACAAAAGCGGCCAGTGAGATAACCGCCAGCACCAGTTTCTGGCGCAGAGGGGGCGCTTGCTGTATATCAGTGACCTTATCGCCATGATCATGATTATGGTGGTGCGCGTGCTCTGCCTCCAGCTGCCTGTGAAATTGTTCGTGCTCAAAGTCCATATCCTGCTTACTCAAAATTTATCATCCTCTCTTTAACGACTCAACATCTCATGCTGTCCTTTTGGTCAGTTCAGACCTGTTCACTCGTGCGATGTAACACCAGCATTTTACAGGTATAGTATTTCCAACAAGATCGTAATGGCAATGAAAGGACACTAGAAAGATGGTTTCTCCTATTTCACATACATTTCCTGGTCGTGGCAATGCCCTGATCACCGGTGCTTCACGCGGACTTGGGCTGGAGCTTGCTCGTGAGCTTATCCAACATGGCTGGAATGTGGTGATCGATGCACGTAACGCCGATGCATTGACACAGGCCAGTACAGAGTTATCCGGCCCTGGAAAGGTTATCGCGCTGGCCGGTGATGTGACCAATGCAGCCCACAGAGCCGATCTGGTTCAGGCCGTGCAACAGCTAGGCTCGCTGGACCTGTTAATCAATAATGCCAGTCTGCTGGGACCCAGTCCTCAGCCCAATCTGCTTGCTTATCCGTTGGATGTGCTAGAACAAGTATACCGCACAAATGTGATCGCGCCACTGGCCTTGATCCAGGATCTCCAACAGTATCTCCATGCAGGCGCCAGTATTATTAATATTACCAGCGATGCTGGACAGGAAGCCTATGCGGGTTGGGGTGGATATGGCTCAAGTAAGGCCGCGCTGGAACATCTTTCCGCGATCCTGTCAGCCGAGCAACCAGAATTCGCTATCTACTGGGTGGATCCAGGTGATATGAATACCCAGATGCAACAGGAGGCATTTCCAGCGGAGGATGTCAGTGATCGCCCACTACCAGAGGTAAGTGTACCAGGAATATTGAGTTTGTTTAGCCAGAAGTATCCCAGCGGCCGCTATACGGCCCGCGCGCTACCAGCAAGGAACGCATAATGATGTATCTCAACGCAGAGACTTTTGGTCCCGACACGGTGGATATTGCCTTGACGAGTCTACTAGACTTTACGCTCCCCGCCGAGTTGGAGGCCAGTATGCCACCAGAGGCCCGTGGTTTGACCCGTGATCAGGTGCGCTTGCTGGTCTCTTATCGCTCCAACAATCACATCATCCATACACAGTTCCAGCATATCGAGGAGGTCTTGCAGGCCGGTGATGTGCTGGTCATCAATACCAGTGCGACGATGAAGGCCTCGTTACCGGTGACGAATAGTCAGGGAACGCAGCTAGAGCTTCATCTCTCGACGCACCTGCCCGCGGATCTATGGATTGTGGAGATACGCCAGCACCATCACAAAACAACCTTACCTTTCTTCGCTATTCAGCCAGGCGAAGTCTTCCAGCTACCAGAGGGTGGGAGTGTCACGTTGCATACCCCCCACCATGCGGGCTATCGCGAATTAGACAGGGCCGCGCTGCATCCTCGCCTCTGGATTGCGACACTCAACCTGCCAGCAGTAACCACGCGGGACGAGTTTTTAACTAAGCACGGACAACCGATTCGCTATAGTTACGTGAAAGATGCCTGGCCGATCGAATATTATCAGACGGCCTATGCCAACGAGATTGGGAGCGCCGAGATGCCTTCGGCCGGACGAGCGTTTACGCCAACGCTCCTGACCAGATTGATAGCCCGAGGAGTTCAGATTGTTCCACTGCTTCTACATACCGGGGTAGCCAGCCTGGAAAGCCATGAGCCACCGTATGAGGAGTTCTATCGCGTTCCCGCTACGACTGCCAGCCTGGTAACCACGGCCCGGCAGGAAGGCCGGCGTGTCATCGCGGTAGGCACCACTGTCGTGCGAGCCCTAGAGACCGTCACCACTCCCAATGGCATCACCCATCCCGGCGAAGGGTGGACGCGCACCATCGTTACCCCTGAGCGTGGCATCCATAGCGTCAATGCCCTGCTCACGGGTTTCCATGAACCCCAGGCGACCCATCTGGCCATGCTAGAGGCGCTCGCCACGCGGAGCCATCTTCAACTCACCTACCAGGAAGCCTTGCAACAGCGCTATCTCTGGCACGAGTTTGGAGATCTCCATCTACTATTACCATAACCCGGCACGACTGGAGGTCTCTTTAACCCTGGACCTCCAGTCTTTCCACGCCGCAAGTTTACGCTGCCGTTGCTTGCTTACGCGCATACATCTCCTGGACGGCATCGGCAAAGGTAGGGCTCATGCCATGCTGGCCTGCGATCCACCACTCATACCACATCACTCCCACACAGGTTGGGCACAGCGTAACTTCGGCAGAGGTATCCATTTTCTGGAGCGAATCAAACAAATGTTGTGCATACATCTCAACAAGATCGCCCGGCATATCTTCAAACGCTTTATCCATAACTATCACCCCTCTCCTCACGAAAGAACTTAAAAAATTGCGGACCGCTAAAAGTGTACCTCTGCATTTACATCTTCTTATTCTTTTCCAGTAAAAAGAAAGTGGTAAAATAAAGGTGTCTTTGCGCTAAACTGCTGTAGAAAAGGAAGGATGTGTATGACCACCAAAGTAATTCTGGATACTGATATTGGTAGTGATATTGATGATGCGGTCTGCCTGGCTTATCTCTTGGCCCAACCGGCGTGTAATTTACTGGGCATTACCACGGTGACAGGGGAGGCAGATAAACGCGCGATGCTGGCGAGTACCCTCTGCAAAATTGCGGGCAAGGATATTCCTATTTTGCCGGGGACTGAAAAGCCTTTACTGATCAAAGCACGCCAGCCTCATGCGGCCCAGGCTGCGGCTCTGGCCAAATGGGATCATGAGACCACCTTTCCACGTGGTGAGGCCATTGAGTTCTTACGGCAGACGATTCGAGCCAATCCAGGTGAAATTGTGTTACTGGGAATTGGTCCTATGACCAATCTTGCCCTGCTCTTCAGTGTCGATCCTGAGATACCTTCGCTCTTAAAAAGCCTGGTCTTGATGTGTGGTGTCTTTACGCGTGGAGAATCTGAACGGGAGTGGAATGCCTTGAATGATCCACACGCGACGCATATCGTGTATCAAGCCGCGGTACGCCAGCATCGCTCGATTGGACTGGATGTGACTACCCAGGTCAAGATGAGCTCTGAACAGTTCAAGGAAAAATGTACGACTCCGCTGCTACAGCCTGTGCTGGATTTCGCGCAGGTCTGGTTTCAAGGGAGCGATACCGTGACCTTCCATGATCCTCTGGCGGCAACGACTATTTTTAACGATACGATCTGCACATTCACGCCTGGAGATGTGACAGTAGAATTACAGCAGCCAGAACTCGCAGGAAAAACCGACTGGCATCCGAATAGCAGCCAGCCACGGCATGAAGTTGCGTTAGCCGTCAATCAGGAACGTTTCTTTGAGGAATATTTTAGCGTCTTCTAATATCTAAGACCCGTCTTGAAACGCAAAAATGCGACAGATTATGTTTATACCCTGTCGCATTTTCGTGTCTGACATCTTTGCTGGAAGATCATTGTTCAGGACTCCAGACATGGATGGCTTTATCGTTACTCCCTGAGGCGATCCACTTGCCATTGGGCGACCATTTCACAACATTGACACTCTCACTATGCCCACGGTAGGCACAGATCATTTTTCCTTTAGTGGAGTCCCACACCTGTACAGAGGTATCCGCGCTGGCTGAGGCGATAGCGGCGCCATCCGGCGACCAATCAATAGCCAGGATCTGATCGACGTGTTTGGCATAATGAACCGGTGAAATGCCCGTGATCGGATTCCAGATATCGACACTCTTGCTACTTCCACCATACGCTAACAGGCCTTTATTGGGAGACCAGGACAGCGCTTTAATGGCGTTGACGGCGGTTTTTTGATAGACGCGCGTCTGCTCACGCTGGAACGCCTCTCGATCTCCGTCCATGGCAATGCCCACAAACCACATCTGCATCGAACCCTCAGTATTGCCAGCCACAATATACTTGCCATCGGCCGACCAATCCAATACCTGTAGATGCTGAATCTTACTTTTATAATGTGCCACCAGTTTACTTGTCTTGGCATCCCAGATTTTAATATTGTCACCGGCAATATTGATCGAGACCAGAAACTGACCATCTGGCGACCAGACAATATGCTGAATGGGAGCATCCTCTAGCCAGGAAGCAAGTTGCATACCCGAATTGGCATTCCAGATCTGGATATGTCCTTCACTACTCGCTGAAGCGATGGTATTGCGCATCGTTTGAGGTCCCCATGCCACACGCTGAACCTTTGCGCGATGCCGCTGGTAGGTTTGTACGGCCTTTTTAGCCGCCACATCCCAGATTGAGACGACCCGGCCACTGCCAACTGTGACAATATAGTTGCCATCTGGCGACCAGTCCAGGCTCACAATCGGCTCTTTTAGCATGCAAATTGGGCTAACGGGTGCCACCGTCATCGTATGCGGGCTGGTTTGCTGCGCCCCTGGCTGGGATGGAGATGAGCTCGAGTGGGAAGGCGCGGCATTGTGTGGGGGCACATGCACGGGA
This sequence comes from Dictyobacter alpinus, assembly GCF_003967575.1. Taxonomy (NCBI): domain Bacteria; kingdom Bacillati; phylum Chloroflexota; class Ktedonobacteria; order Ktedonobacterales; family Dictyobacteraceae; genus Dictyobacter; species Dictyobacter alpinus. Next base: position 3,872,358 of record NZ_BIFT01000001.1, on the reverse strand, counting down.
TTCACATGGGCAGTCTCGTACGTTTTTCTAGCGCCCTGCGTCTGATAACTGGCAGCCTCCAAAGCATGCGCAAAGGCAGCCATGCTGGCAAAACGCTGTTGAGGATCTTTCGCCAGGGCCGTCAGGATGACACGTTCAACCTCTACCGGCAAATTTTCCACCTGTCCACGCAATGGCGCTGGTGCCATCAAGCGATGCTGCTCAATCAATGCGGCCGGATCACCTTGAAAAGGGGATCGCCCACTCAACCACTCATATGCGATCACTGCCAGAGCATATTGATCACTGGCGGGAAGCGACTGCTTCTGAAAGCGTTCAGGTGCCATGTATGGCAGATTATTCAAACCTATTTGTTTGGTAGAGGATGCGAAATGGTGAGCGATAGAAGGAATCCAGATATCCGTTAGCATGACGTTATTTTGTCCATCTAACAGAATATTCTCTGGCTTCATATTCAGATGAGTCAACCTGTTATCGTGGAGATATTGCAGGGCCTGACTCAATTGCTTCATATAGGTTACTACCAGTGAAAGAGGAACACGCTGGCCCGGCCTGAGTCGCTGGCGCAACGAGCCATGTGGCAATTCTTCCATATACACGACTGGAACGCCATATTGCACATCAAACTGCAAAATACGGAGAAGATGGATGTGCGTTAGCTGCGAGAGCATCTGAAGTTCATGCAGAAAAAGCTGTCGCTCACTCTCAACCAATTGTGTATGCCAGATCTTCACAGCCAACTGCCTCTGTGACTGTATATGCCGTCCCTCATATACTTCAGTAGTACTACCGCGTCCAATCAAACGCTCCAAACGGTAATCGCCTATCTGTTTACCAACAAGAACCAATTGATCAGCCATCCAAGGGCCTCCTGAAGTATATATAAATAAAGCTTTAGGCTATCTATTGTAAGTAAAGAGAGCGATAACGTCAACAGTTTTCATACTTGTATAGAAGATAGTACTTACTCCATGTTTAGCGAATTTATTTTTTTCTGCCAGAAAATGTATTTATATTAAAAAACGCATCTCTATTGATTTATAATCTAGCAACGCTCATGTATCTGCTCTTCTCCTGAAGCTTCGCGCCTATTGAGCTCATAGTTTTTGTAGGTGAAGCAGTTGAAAGATGATTACCAACGCCTTTCGCTTGCCGCACCTACAAAAAGTCATAATAAGAAATTTACACATGCTCTTAAATAATAGTATATATATGTGTAAATTTCTTTATCACAACCATAAAATTCTTTCACTTATCGTATCAAAAAATACTCTCTTTATCTTATTTGATACGACAAGCTATTGTAATACTTATAGGATAGTAAAATTATGTTCCTTCAGGCGCCTGGTTAAACCTGGCAGGCGTCGATACTGCTGAACCCAGCTATTGAAGCGTGTCTGGAAAGCAGGCAACTCATGATACTCCTTAGCCATGTCACGTAATTCAATCAGCCATTTAACGGCCTGATCATAGGCAGTAGCTATTTTACGACTGGCAATGTCATCGATCTGTCTCCACTGATCATCCTGATTCAGGTGGAGATATTGCAAACGGACCTGCCTGGCATGGCGATTCTGCTCCTCAAGCTGACGCATCTGTTCCTGCCGCCGACGCTCCTGCTCTGCCTGAATCTCCTTAACATCCGTGAGCAGGGTTGCAAAGGAGACACGCTGCTCCTCCTTGGTAGTAGGCTCTGGCCGCCCGCTCTGACCTGCCTGGCGTAGCTCTCTGATAAGTACACGCCTCAAACCCGCTTCATTGCGGGCGAAGCGTACAAGATAATCATCACAACGTTCGCGTGGTAGCAGCTTGATCCAGGCAGCAAAATCATCCATGGGAGATGCTTCCATAGGCTCGCTATATTGAGCCGCCGCTGCTACAAATTCCTCGGATAAGCGCAGTAGCGACACAAGTTCTTTCTGTGCAGCACTCAGACTTTTCAGCCCGGGCGGAACCCTTGGGAAGACTACATCTTCCTCTTCATCCTCGTCTTCCTCCTCCTCGTCTTCCTCGTCATAATAATAGTCCTGCATACGTATCTGGCTGGCCAACCAGGCAAGATACAATGCACGCAGGTCACCGTTTATCAACTCTTCCCGAATCGCGATCATCGATCCCAGATCATAATCCATCCATTCATCTGGCGGCTCCTCATCGTTAAAACTAAAATGGAGCACATCATAGTCCTTTGCCTTGTTGAATGTGACAAATTCATCGCAATCATACTCATCAAGTAAATTGGCTGGCAAAATACCATGGGGAAAGCGAAAGGCCAGTTGTGGTGAGCCCCAATTCGCCCAATACAAAAAGCCATCAAAATACTCACGTAACACTGCAATAGGATCGTATTTGAAGTCCCCCCAATTATATTCGATTAATGCATGGCTGGAAGAGGCCTCAATATGACTGGACAGGTCTTCAACCTCCTCTAACTGCTCCGCAGTCAAAGGCTGATCCACCGTCATAAACTCGTAACGCTGATATTCACTCATACATATTTTCCTCCATCTATCATCAATACTAGTGAGATTGATAAACAAGACCAGAGCATGGGAGTTATCACAATCTCACTATACCGCAGAAAGTTACTCTCGCAACAGGCCACAGTACGACTGCGATACCCGGCCTGAACAAGAATCTGTGTCCACGTCAAAGCTTACACGATATGAAACACCTCACCCCGGGGGGTAAACGGCAATCTGTTGCCTCGTGGTATCAGAAAAGCATGTTCGCGCTTAATATGCAAGCGATCACAGTAACCATCAGTGATGATCAGCAATGGTCCTTCACGCGGAAAATCGGCCGCATGCTCCAACAGATCTACTCCCGGCTGTAGCACCGTACCACCACGTCCACGCACTTTGACGCTGCCCGCGATAGCTTCGGGGGCCATATAACCCTGATCAAAGATTGCCGCATCACAGAAAACCACTCGTACCTGCCGGACCTCGCGCGCCAGGCTATAGCTGGCAATGGCGCCCAATGCCTGCGCCAGCAGGTGACGATCCATCGAGCCTGAGGTATCCAGCAGGACGCCAAAGGTACGATTATCGTCATCAGGCGGTGCCACCCATAGTGGACGCGGAATATCTGGCGTGGCTGACTGTCTCCGGCTTAGCCGGGCATAGGTACGTACCTTCTCCAATGGTGGAAAATGCTCATCAAACCACTGGGCTAAGCGCACATCCCAGGGAATCGGTGGCTGACTCAAAGCTTGAATCTCTTCGATCAAGCCCGCCGAGAGATAACCGCGATTCTGGTCCTGGTGCAACGTCAGTCCTTGTGCCAGACAACTGCGATAGAAATCGTCTAGATCCCTTCCCTCCTGACTTTTCCACCACTCCGCCTCATCCAGAATATCGCTCTGCCCAATGCCACGCATCGTGGCGAGCTTACGATAGAGCCTCAGGTCCGTCACGATCCGATCGTAGATCGCCTCGGCCGACTCGGACTTCAGAGATGGATCATAGAGGGCACCGATTTTGGGCATCTCGCCAACCTCCATCTCGATCAGCCAGCTATTAATCACATAATCACAGGCGACGTTCCATAAGTAGTGATCGCGTCCCTCACAGCGTACGTCGTGGCGGAGCCCCACATGTAACAATTCATGCGCCATCACAAAACGCAGTTCCTCATCCTTCAAGCCAGCATGCGGATTGATATAGATCTCCTTCAGCTTCATATTCACCGCCGCGACACTGATCTGCATACGCTGACAGATCAAAGGATCTTCGATGATCTCAAAGGAGGCGGCCAGCGCTCCCAGGAGAGGATAGCGCCCGATAAACCAGTTCCGTGCCCGCTGGGCGGGACTATCTAGCCGCTTGCCGGTCACATAATACGCATGCTGGCCCGCATCCTCAATTACTTCACTGATGGCCTCAACCAATCCCTCGCCAAATTTTTTGCTCCAATTGAAAGATCTCTTCCATTCGGGCAGATCGTTGAGCGACTCATAGCGTAGATCCGACCGCGTGCCGGCCGTACCGATCACCTGCAGGCTCTCTGGAATACCAAGATCACAGAAATCGGAAAACAGCCGCTCTTCCGAACGGCCTGCATAACCGTGAGCACGCAGATCCTCGGCCAATCCCTTCAGTTCCAGCGGTGGTTCGCCTAATTGGAGGTCATACAAAAAACTGGCAATATAGCAATCACAGGCGGTATTCCATTCCTGCTGCCGCTTTTGTCGATATTCAGGACGAAAATGCTCGAAAGTCAGATGCAATAGACAGTGAGCAAACACATAAGCCCACTCCTCTGGATCGCCTATCCGTGTGGGATGGACATAGATTGTGCCGGTATTCGCAACAACCGCCCAGCCATCGCGTGGGCAGATCTCGCTCGGCACCACATGCATAGAGCAACCAACGCCAGAAAAAATGCGGCTCCCCCTGATTATGCGCTCGCCAATCTCACAATTGTTCCGGGCTTGATCATTATGCATCAGGCCCTTCTTACGCGTCGCCATGCTGCACTACCTCTTATTTGCTTTTCAAGGCCTCACGCTCTTGCTTATCTACGATACGCGGTAAATCACGGATGACCTCAATCATAAACCAGCCCGGCAATCCTTCGCCGCCCTCCCCGTCTTCGCTATCTTCATGTTTCGCCACGACCATCTGCGCCATCTCCAGATTGATAGCCGCCAACTCTTTCAATAGCGCCTTGGCACGATAGGACAGTTCTTTATGGTGACCCGTGACCATCCCCTTATCCTGCGGCAAATTCTTGAGGAGATGCGCCCGAAATGACTGTGAGAGGAAGTAGAGCACATCACGATCCTCCGGCTTATAAGGCCAACTCGCATCACCTTTCAGCAGTGCCGTCAACTGATATTTGCTATGAATCTGCTTGATAAAGGCCTTGAACTGCCCGGCATGATGCGGTGAGAGCGTTCCATATGCCAGCACCAGCAACGTCTCATCTGAGGGCATCCCTTTCCCATATTCTTTGAGCAAATCGCTCAACATATGCCAGGAGCGCGGCGATGAGAAGGGCTCCTCATGTTTGGGCGGCGCGCTCCACAGGTGGTCCGGCCGATTCTGAATATATTCGACTACCAACGGATGAATATCGCTCTCCCGCGCCCATTCCAACCAATCACGGTGTGAGACCTTCAAATGCACATGCACCATACGGTTCAACAATGCCGACGACATTGGCTTGACAATCGCGCTATCCTGGGCCCGATTGCCAGCTCCGATGACGATTGAACCGGCCGGTAGCACATACTCACCAATTCTACGCTCGTGAATGAGGCTATAAAAAGCCTTCTGCACCTCATGTGAACAGGCATTTAACTCGTCCAGAAAAAGACAATATGGCTCCGAGCGCGCAATCATACGTGGAGGGCAAAAACGGCTGGTACCATCAATAATCTGCGGCACACCGATCAGGTCCTCTGGTGCCAGTTGACTTCCCAACAGCGAGACGCAGGGCAGACCAACCTGCGCCGCGAACTCCTGCACCAGCGCTGACTTACCAATGCCCGGTTGTCCCCATATAAAGACCGGGCGTGCAATGGCTACGTTCAAGAGCAAATCATACAGCTGCTTCTGTGTTACGGTCACAACAGGATTCAATGTCATTCCCTCTTCTTCTTGAAATTGGCTTCTTACATGCGAAATTTTTTACAGCAGCAAAAGACGCCATCAACATCAGGATGGACGTGATACCTATGGAGAAAGGTTTTCGTATACCTGTCAGACGCTATGCCTACATTTCATATCTTTTCTGAACCGGGTCAAGAAAAGGCACATCTTAAACATATTCTGTAGCGATACTACGACCAGTGGAGTACCAGACAGTGAGCTGGCGAAAGAGGATCGCAACGGGCTATTGCAGCTGTGGAACTGCTGGAATAGGGCATAATGGCCAACAAGGCAACATCTTATATCGTCTCATATGTCCCTCCCGTTACGTTGTATCAAGAATAATCAGTTATAGCTAGCTGACGACTCTTTATTACATTGTTATTTGTCAATATATTACAATGTACCTGAGTTTAACCTGCTTGTCAAGCTTTTTGCTGCACTATTTCACCGGCGCATTGAGAAAAACAGAACACTCGTTCTTAAAATTCGGGGTCACTCATACGTAGTCTAAGGATAGTTATGACGTTTCGTTTTCTAGCAGACCTTTAAGGCGCAACAGACGTTCATCCCATTTTGCGCTGATCTCTTTGATCCAGTCATCAATATCGCTGAGGGGTTCAGGAGTGAGGGTATAGCGTTTTTCGCGCCCCTGCTGATGGACGGCAACAGGGAGCAAATCAGGATAATGTTGGATGGGGCAAACTCAATGTTGTCAAGTAATATGCAGTTATTCCATTATAAACTGGTACCCTCCATGAGTATGTGAATTGGCTCTACCTCAGACTGGCAAGTCCGTGGTATTGTAGATATTGAGACGGGAACAACACTATATCTGGAATACAGGCCTTGCGAGAAAAGGAGATACGAATGCATATTTTCCAATATCACCCCGCTATCCTGGCACGTTATCCCCAGGTCGTCGGAGGAGCCATCCTGGCACAGGACGTCACCAATGGTCCAACCCCAATCCATTTACAGACTCTTTATCAGGCTGAACAACAACAGGTACTTGAACGCATTGGCAGTACCCCTTTGAGCCAGATCGAGTCACTGGCAGCCTGGCGACGTGCTTTTCGTGCATTTGGGGTGGATCCTACCCAATACCGCAGTGCCGCTGAAGCTCTGTTGCGTCGCCTGACCAAAAAGGGGAATATTCCGAGCATTAATCTACTGGTCGATCTGGGAAATCTTGTGAGTATCCGCTATGGCTTGCCGGTGGCGGTCATTGAGCGGCGCGTCTTGCACGGAGCGATAACGGTGCATTTTGCTGATGGATCAGAACGCTATAGCGAACTGGGGGCCAGCGATGAGGATCATCCAGAGCCAGACGAGGTCATATTTTCGGATGAAAGCGATCAGGTCATCGCACGCCGCTGGTGCTGGCGGCAAAGTGAATCGAGTGCGGCAGTCGAGCAGACGCGAGAGTGTCTGGTGACCGTCGAAGCGCACCACGCGACTGCGCACCATGATATCGAGGCCGCACTTCACGATCTGCGAAACCTGTTAAAAGAATATGCCGGCGGAACCTCGACCTCAGCTATCCTGGATGCGGACCACCCGGCACTAATCTACCCCACCGAGCATTGAACAATGCTCGGTGGTTCTCAACAGTTCAGTATATTTGCGGAATAACTCGATAGGACCATGCTGGTTCTTGATATCCTTTGGGAGACTGGCGTTTGGGGAGGGTGATCGGTTCAGAGGGAATTTCCTGGTATGGTATCTGATTCAGGAGATGGGTGATGCAATTCAGACGAGCCCTGCGTTTATCATCAGCAGGCACGACATACCACGGTGATTCAGAGGTATCGGTTGCAGCAAACATCTCATCTTTGGCCCGAGAATAATCATACCAGCGTCGATGCGCTTCTAAATCCATGGGACTGAGCTTCCAGACCTTGCGTCCATCGTCGATACGCGCTTGAAAGCGGCGCTCCTGCTCTGGTTGACTCACCTCAAACCAGTATTTGATGAGCATGATGTCGCTGTGGATAATCATATTTTCCACCTCGGGACAGCGCCGCAGAAAATCTTTGTGCTCTTGCTCGGTACAAAAACCCATCACATATTCAACGCCGGCACGATTATACCAGCTACGATCAAATAAAATAACTTCTCCCGCCGCTGGCAGGTGCACCAGATAGCGTTGAAAATACATCTGAGATTTCTCGCGTTCCGTTGGCGCTGGCAATGCGACCACATGGAAGATACGCGGGCTGACACGCTCGGTGATACGCTTAATCACCCCTCCTTTACCGGCCCCATCCCGACCCTCAAAAACCACAGCCACCTTTAATCCAGCCTGTACCACCCAGGATTGCAACTTGACCAGTTCAATTTGAAGCTTTTTTAACTCGTCCTCAAATTCCTTTCGCGTAAGCTTTTTAGCAGGCTGGCTCTCACTTTCTCCCGGTTGATTTTGCTTTTTCACGTTGGCACCCATCATTTCCTCCATCACTTTTTCATAGAAACCCGACTATTCGATTGCACTGCTATTCACCCTGTTCCTTTCAGCATAAGCGCTATTGCGCACTTTTAGCATCCCCTGGATGGATGATTTCATGCTCATCACAGCTTGTGGGTATGAACATCATGCTTTTGGATGATGTTGGACGGGGAAGCTCCCTACGATAAAGCAAACAAGCTCGCCTCGGTTGAAGCGAGCTTGCTTATTTCTGGGAGAAAGAAACGCTACGCATAGCGCCGCATTAAGTAGCGCTTGACCAGTTCAACCAGGAACAAGTAACCTACAATCATTCCGGCTAAAAAGAGAAAGTAGAGAGGGGGCAATGGCGTAAAACCAAGTGTCCCGGCAAGTGGTGTATACGGCAGCACAAAGCCAACGACAACAATTAAAACTGTCGTGATCGCGAGGGGAAGGCTCGGACGGCTGCGAAATGGATTACCGGCGGTCCGAATAATAAAGAGGACCAGGGTCTGGGTCGCCAGTGACTCGACAAACCAGCCAGTATGGAAGAGTACCGCGTCAGCACTGAACACGTGTAACATGATAAAGAACGTTAAGAAGTCAAAGATTGAGCTGACCGGTCCAATGAAAATCATAAAATTCCGGATCAATCTGATATCCCAATGCTGCGGCTTTCTGATATAGCTGGCATCAACATTATCCGTGGGAATGGTTACCTGAGAAAGATCATACAGGAAGGTATTGAGCAGAATCTGCGATGGCAGCATCGGCAGGAATGGCAGGAAGATATAGGCACCCGCCATACTAAACATATTGCCGAAATTGGAACTGGTACCCATGAGCAGGTATTTGATGACGTTGCCAAAGGCTTTGCGTCCCTCTAAAATTCCATCGTGCAGGACCTGCAAGCTCTGTTCGAGCAGGATAATGTCAGCGGCATCCTTGGCAATATCAACGCCGGTAGAGACTGATATGCCTACATCGGCCGCATGCAGCGATGGGGCATCGTTGATACCGTCACCCATATAACCAACCACGTGTTTCCGGCTCTTGAGCGCCAGAATCACACGGTTCTTCTGGGCCGGGGAGACACGTGCGAACACATTGACCTCCTCAACCACCTGAGCCAACGCCGGATCGGTCATATGCTCGACCTCGCTTCCCAGCACAATCCTATCGCTCTTCAGGCCAACCTGTTCACACACATGCCGTGTCACCAGTTCATTATCGCCTGTAAGGATCTTGACCTGGACACCATCATTCTTGAGGGCCTGTAGTACCCGCGCAACATCGGATTTCGGTGGATCGGCAAAGTTCAGGAAGCCCAGTAACACCAGTGACTGCTCATCCACTTTCTCGTATTTCTCCTGTGGCGATATGACACGATAGGCAACGGCAAGCACACGATATCCCTGCGCACTCAGATCACGATACTTGTTCACATAGGTTGCCCGCTCCTCATCATTCACATCGTCCAATGGCTTGCAGACACCATTGCGTTCATAGGCGGTGCAACGTGCCAGGACGCTCTCGGGGGCCCCTTTGATGATCAGTAGATTTTCATCTCCATGGCGGACAACCACAGAGATACAGCGCCGCTCAAAATCAAATGGAATCTCACCAACTTTGGTGTATCCACTCATATCCACAGCGCCATGACGCAAAATCGCTTCATCAAGGGGACTCTTCATTCCCATCTGGTAGGTACTATTCAAGTAGCCGAACAAGAGCACACGCTCGGATTCTTGCGCGGTGAGATCAAGAAAGCTTTCGAGCTTTGTCTCGCCACTGGTCAATGTTCCTGTCTTATCACTGCACAATGTGTCGATACTGCCAAAGTTCTGAATCGACTCCAGGTGTTTCACAATCACCTTTTTTTTGGCCATTCTTAAAGCGCCCTGCCCCAGGGTCACGGTCGTGATCATCGGCAGAAATTCGGGGGTTAGACCGACGGCAAGCGAAATAGCAAAGAGCACCGTCTCAAATGGCTTATGATGACCAATGGTGCCAACCATGACAATAAAGATCACCAGGAAAAACACGGTCTGCATGATGAGCATGCCAAAGCTCTTGATGCCACGCTCAAACTCGGTTTCAGGTGCGCGACTGGCCAGACGGACAGCGATATCACCAAAGGCAGTCGTCCGACCCGTCGCCGTGACAAGGGCGATTCCCAGACCGCTCACGACCGAGGTCCCAAGAAAAACACGATCAGGAGCATCAGCAAAATCTTCTGTATCCTCACCCCCAACATCGGCACTTTTATCTACCGGTAACGATTCACCGGTTAACGCGGCCTGCTGCACATGTAAGTCGGTAGCCTGAAGCAGGCGTGCATCGGCGGGGACCAGATCACCCGCCGCCAGACGAATGATATCTCCGGGCACGATCTGGCGACGCGGCAAATCGATCCATTCCCCATCACGGCGCACGTTCGCCATCGGCGCTACGCCCGCACGCAATTTCTCGACGGCTTTCTGGGATTGTGAGGTCTGGACAAAGTTGAGTATATTACTGAGCAGGACAATGACGATGATAATACTGGCGTCGACGGCATCACCCAGGATTACTGAGACGATACTGGCAACGAGCAAGATGGCAGTTAGTGGATTCAAGAACAAACGCAGAAATTGGACCACCGGTGATGAGTGCTTGACGGCCAGCATATCGTTGGGACCATAGGTTTCCAATCGCTTATCTGCTTCAGCACTCGTTAAGCCTTGATCGCTACTCTCTCCATGAGTGGGCACATCCCTGGACTCATCAGATAGCGAAAGCCCTTTGAGATCTTTTCCCATAGCTACACTCTTTCCATAAGCATACTAACGCCCTGATGCAATGAAACAAAAAATTTGCTGGTAGCATAAAAAAGAGGAATATGAAGCCTGGATGTGCCTTCGTTTGAACTTCATACATGTGGAGAAGGTCACAGCCATATATTCTTCTGACCAAAAGATGGTGGATGGGGAAAGCTCAGGAAGTCCCGGGCTCTTGTCAAAAAGAGCAAATTCCACGAGAGCACTTTATTTCCCAAACAGAAACGTTTGACGGTCCTTCTTTGCTGAGAGCAAAAAGGGAGGACAGCACAATTTCGTTGTGCTGTCTTATTTTCATGATACCACATTTACCGAGGGTGTCGAAAAGCTCGTAGAGATAATGCTAGAAGCATTTACACTTTTTGTAATACTTCTATGGTGATGGTACACGCTGGAAACCAGCGCAGTAAATGAGCTTTCAATTCTTCTCCAGCAGCCAGAAGCGTTTCACTGGGGTAAGGAGCAAGGCGATCCAATACAAAGTAGGCTGCTTGCGTGCCTTCTGTTAATTGTGTACGGCGTCCCTGTCGCCAGTTCCAGCGTCGGCAAGTAACGCCAGCCGTATCAGCCCAGATGACTTCGCCTGCCTCTGGATAGATCGCTTGCTCCTGCCCATCTTGCATCGTCACAAACGGCTCATTCCCTTGCGCATACGTCAAATGGAGATCACTCACCAACGTATCCAGGTCCTCTCCCCCGGCTGGCAGGAGATATTTCAAGCTCACTGCATTATACAGATCAACAAGCCCATTGATCGATGGAAGATCCTGCCCTTTCAGGGTACGGCGCAGCAAGGCTTCAATCGAACTGGGATATTTTTTGGGGTTGGCACCGAATAGACGATAAGCCTCGCGCCATGCATTAATATGTGGGTGTTGAAGCAGTGTATCAGATGTGAGGGTAGCGCGACATGCCTGTTCAGCAGCACGCAACAACGCCTCGCTTTCTGCGGTACTGGGAAAATTTCGTATTCCTTCTGCATAGACAATCAGAGCCTGATACTCGGGAAACCGTTCAAAAATTTGAGCATCAACAATAAGACGATGGTTGATCACAATATCCTCCATGTAATAGCAAAGCTTGATCATATACGGCCTCTATGATATCGTGCAAGTGACCTTGCCAAAAGAGCCACTTACCCCGAATATGAAAAGGCCACTTTTAAAAAGCAATGAAAATAAAAAATAAACACAGTAGCAGCAGGTCTTGCACCTGCGAAAATTTCACGTATGACCATGCACAAGCAACAAGCTATACAATCCTGGATATGTTCGCCTTCACACGACCACGTGTCTCTGGAATATATCTTACGTGAACAGGTTGCAGATACAAGACCTGCCGCTACTGTTTTTATTGGTGCTCGTTGACGTAATTACCCTGCCATAACTGCCTCATCTCTTCATTGGTGGCCAGTAACTCGTCTAGCGTCCCTTGGGCGTCGATCTTGCCATCTTTGAGCACGATGATGTGATCGGCCCGTTGCAGGGCGGTACGGCGGTGTGTGACAACCAGACAGGTGGCATCTTGATGCTCAAAGATGCGTTCCCAGAGGGCACGTTCGGTCTCAACGTCTAGCGCGCTGGAGAGGTCGTCGATCACCAGCAAACTGGCAGATCGTGCCAGCATACGCGCCGCAGCGGTACGCTGTACCTGTCCACCCGAAAGTTTGACGCCACGGGTCCCTACAGAGGTCTCTAATCCTGCCTCCAACGTCTGCACGTCGTGCTCCAGGACCGCGCCGCGCACGGCGGCTGCCAGTACACCAGGCTCATCAGGTTGTCCTAGAAGGATATTCTGCTTGAGCGTCTCGCTGAACAGGCGTGGTACCTGGGCCGTGTATGCTGCACGAGGAGGTACAAAGAAGGAGGCCGCATCATCCACAAGTTGCCCATTCCAGCGGATCTCGCCTGCATCGCGTGGCAACAAGCCCAGCAAGGTCTGCAGGAGTGTGGTTTTGCCCGCGCCTACGCGTCCCGTCACCACTGTCAGGGTGCCGCGAGACAAACGCAGATCGACCGCTTCGATGCCTCGCCCGGACTGGGGATGGCGATAAGTCAATTCCCGCACCTCTACAAGATCCAATTGATCGTTCGCACTACGCGTTGGCGGTGGCACGGCAGGGAGAGGCCCGCGCAGGTACATGGGAGTATGTTCCACAAGGGCGGTTGCCGCGGTGCCGTCCAGTAAGCTCTCCATACGCTCGAACGAAACGCCCGTCTGTCGATAGACAGCGAGAAACTGGCCAATATCAGAGGTAAAGTCGGCAATATAGCTCAGGTACAGGACAAACAGGGCATAATCACCTACCGTCATACTCCCACTGCGCAGGTTGCCAGCAGCCAGTAACATGATCAGACCCGTGCCTATGCTCACAGTGTTAGCCGTGACAGCATTCATAACCTGTGTCGCCACGCGATCAGCCAGCATCGTTGTACGGCGCTGCTCATTCAGGCGTCGGAAGCGCTCCACGATGCGCTCTTCAGCACCAGCAGCCTGCAATGTAGGCACGGCAGCCAGGATATCCCCAATGGCTCCCGTGACCTGACTGGTAGCCTGACTGCTGGCTTCACGGTAGCGACCCAGCGTAGTACTGGCCTGCCGTGCTAAGGCCGCCACGATCACAAGAGGCAGGATAGTAACCAGGGTCATACGAACGTCAATCGTCAAAAGGATCAGGAAGGCCACCACGGCAAACAGGCCCTGGCTCACAATCTCATCGCTCCAATCGACATTGTCCTCAGCCTGATAGGCATCATCGCGAAAACGGCTGATGGTCTCACCGATGGAGTAGGGCAGTGCATACGCGCCCGGCCGCTCCAGCACGTGTCGCAACAAGTTGCGGCGCAAAAATCCACTCATCGTGAAGCGCATAGTGATTTCGGCAAAGCCAGCACTAAGCCATACAAACACCCGGCAGACGGCGAACATGACCATGACGATAATAAGTCCCGTCGTGCCCCCGGGCAGGTGTGCCTTTCCGGTCAGGGTATCAAAAAAGGTACGCGCAAGCAGTCCTGTCAGAATCGTTATGATGTTGCCGACGCTCCATAAGGTTCCGTGAAGCAAATAGAGCCAGGGCCTATAGCGAAACATTTCCAGCAGGTAGCGCCAGGTTGGTAATTTTTTCATATGGTAACCTCCTCAGTAGCGACCCGCAGCAATCCAGCAAAACGCGAGGTGGGGTCAGCCGCAAGAGCAAGCCGCGATCCATACTCGCTCACCTGCCCATCCTCCAGAACCAGAATGTCATCGGCATACGCGACGGTATCCAGTCGGTGCGCCACGATGATGCCTGTGCGCCCATCGAGCAGTCGATTCAGAGCCGTATGCACCAGCCGATCCGTGGCTGGATCCAAGCGCGATGACGCCTCGTCCAGGATTACCAGGTCGGGATCACGCAGCAAGATGCGTGCGCAGGCCAATACCTGTGCCTGTCCAGCGGAGAGTTCGGCACTCCCAGGTAAGATCTGCGTATCCAGCCCCTGCGACAGTTTCCCTAGCCAGTCGGCCAGACCCATCGTTTCCAGTGCGGCACGAATCCGCTCATCCGGCACGCTATCATCGAAGAGGGTCAGATTATCACGTACACTGGCATGGAAGAGGTGCACATCCTGGGTGACCAGACCAATGCGCGCACGCGCCTCCGCAAGATGAACCTTTCTCAGATCCACGCCCCCCAGTCGTACAACACCAGCGAGAGGATCGTAGAAACGCAGGCATAACCGTGTCAGCGTCGTCTTACCACTCCCTGTACGCCCCACCACACCCAGCACGCGACCCGGCGCGAGCGAGATACTGACGTTGCGCAGGATCAGCGTGTCCTCCCCATAACCAAAGAAAACATCATCCAATTCCACAGATAGTGGGCCTGCAGGTAACGCGCTGCCGGGACCATCAACCACACGCGGCATCGTAGCCAGCAGCTTCTCAATACGGACCATACTGGCATCCGCTTGCTGTAGATCCTGCACTTCATTGCGGATCTGTTCGGTCGGCTGGCGGAGCATCTCGGTACACTGAAAGATCAGGTAGATCGTACCGATGGTTAACGTACCATCCTTGAACAGCATGGCACTCAAGGCTAAAGCGAACGCTGTACCGAGCGCGAACAGCCCCTGACTGGTGGCGACCATAGCGTAGCCCCACATCTGTGCCTTGCGTGTGATCGCCAACCAGGAGCGCATCACCTCCGCACAGCGACGCAGCACAAACGCACCAGCCCCGCTGGATTTGATATCCTGCAGGCCAGCCAGATATTCACTCAGGAAGCCATAGAAATCAGCGCTGGCCTGCCGATCTGCTGCCCAGGATGGAGTAGCCACAGAACGAATGCGCAGCATAGCGATAAAAGCCACGATCACAAAGGCGCTCATCCCCAGGCCGACACGCCAGTCGACGTAATAGAGTAGCCCGAGTACACCCAGCAGCAAGATACCATTGCCTAATACGTAGACCACAAAGCGTGAGAAAAAGCGAGCCAGCGTGCCAACATCACCATCCACGCGCTCAATCAACTCACCTGGCGTATGGGCAGTATGAAAGGTAGCATCCAGCCGCAACAGGTGCACAACCAGGTCAGTGCGCAAGGCATTAGTGGCCGCCCAGCTTACATTTTCAGCAACATAGGTTTCGGCAACGGCCAATCCCTGTCCCAGCAGGGCCAGACCCATAGTGAACACAGCCAGCATAATCAGGCCTTGTAAATCTCCACCAGAGGTAGCCTGATCAATAAAACGGCTCGCCACCAGCGGTGTGATCACCTGTACACCGATCGTGCAGAACAAGATCACAGCCAGCAGGACCATCCACAGCCATTGGGGGCGCAGATAGTGAACTAACAACCGCCGGTAGCGATTCAGTGTGTGAGAAGGATGCATAGGCACCTCCTTGTCTCACCGTAAAGGGCAGCTAAGAGGACAGCAAAAGAGAGGGCATATTCTCCCCGCAGCTTGAGATACATGGGCGGAACGTGCCAGGAGCGTCTCAACTGAACATGCATAAAATCTTTTTTTCTTTCTTTCGCTCAAAGGCGTTGGATATGCATTTTTTCGAACATAGTCGCGCACAGAATGCGTGCAGAACGTAGCATATGCTCGATAGTAAGAGTGGATAGCCTGCGATAGAGCATGGCTATAGAGAGTGGAGAGCGGTGATGCTGAAGGAGAAACAACGCGCTGCTGCATACAATGCGCAGACAAAAAAAGTAGCCCTATGAGGCTAAGCGGGCTGATTGTGAAGAGTAAAAAGAAGCCTACAGCAGAAAAGAATCTATCTCTGTAGCTTGACTAAAGAAAGTATGGCCAACGCATCAGCAAAATCATACGAATGCTCCGCATCAAAAGACCATATTCATTGATAGACACAGCTCACTTAGCTTAGCAACACCTTCGTGGTGAATAAGCGCATGATAATTGAACCTCCAAAATTAAGATAAAAGAATTATAATCTATCTTTGCTCGAAAGTCAAATGTAGTATAGCGAGATAGGCGATGCAACGTTCGCGTGAGCATACGCATCAAATACTATTTAAGCACCTGCTAAAGAGAGGGTAAAATTCAAACGTATGGACAAAGAAGCGTAGCGTTTCATAGAATGAAGTGAAGTACTATTCCCTACATACGATAGAAAAGAGAAAAACGCCATGGGACAAAGTCTACCAGCAGATGATCAGGATCAGAAAGCCCGGGTTCAAGCGTATTTCAGCCGCACCGCCGCAAGCTATGTTACCAGTGCCTCACATCGTTATGGCAACGATCTTCAGCGTTTGATTGAATTAGGAGAATGGGAACCTCAAGATCATGCCCTTGATATCGCGACCGGGGGCGGGCATACCGCACTCGCAGTAGCCCCCTATGTTGCCCGCATTGCGGTCACTGATCTCACGCCAACGATGCTGGAAACCGCTCAGACATTTCTCCTTTCACAAGGAGTGTCCAATGCCTATTTTCAGCGAGCGGATGCGGAAGCTCTGCCTTTTGCTGATGCCAGTTTTGATCGCGTCACGTGCCGCATTGCTCCCCACCACTTTCCTGACGTGGGAAAAGCGGTGCAAGAAGTCGCTCGTGTGCTCAAAGCCGGCGGCCTGTTTTTGTTGATCGATAACATCGCGCCAGATGATGCCGCGTTAGATACCTTTAACAACACTGTAGAGAAATGGCGGGACCATTCTCATGGCCGCTCTTATACACAAAGGGAATGGGAGACATTCTTCACTCAGGCCGGGCTCCTGATCGAACACACCGAGACCTTCCGCAAAACCCATAACTACGATGATTGGACGGCCCGTTCGCAGCTTGCGACCTCTGAAAAGGCCGCGCTTGAGGACTATATTTTACAGAGTGATGAATCCACCCGGCACTATTTCGAGGTCCATAGCAACGAAGATGGACACCTCAAGGATTTCACGATGGATACGCTCCTCTTGAAAGGACGGAAACCACTCGCATAGCATGTCCTCTCGTCATAAACAGGAGCACGTAGTAATGATCATAACTACCACGTGCTCCTGTTTATCTGCTATCTCGCGCCTGCAGTGTCTGTTTATGCGAAGGCAGATGCAAAGATGCATGTGAAGCTATATGTGGTGTATAATACACGCGATTTGCACTATTTTATCCGAAAAGGAGCAATGTATGCCCTATATACATGTCAATGGCGCTGAACTATATTATGAGGAACAAGGCAGCGGTTCTGAAACAATCTTCTTTTCACACGGCCTGCTCTGGAGTTGTCGCATGTTTGATGGGCAGGTCGCAGCGCTGCGCGATCGCTACCGTTGTATTGCCTTTGACCATCGCGGCCAGGGTCAGAGCAAAGTGACGCGTACCGGCTACGATATGGAAACGCTCTATGAGGATGCCGCCGCCTTGATTGAAGCATTGGGAAACACGCCATGCCATTTTCTTGGACTCTCCATGGGTGGTTTCGTAGGCATGCGCCTGGCAGCACGACGACCTGAACTACTCAAGTCACTGCTCCTTCTAGACACCTCCGCTGATCCAGAGCCCGTCGAACACCAATCCAAATACAAACAGCTTGCCTTCATCGGACGTTGGATGGGTATACGCATGGTCAGCGGACCAGTAATGGAGCTAATGTTTGGGCAGAAGTTTCTTCACGATCCAGCCCGAGACGAGCAACGTACTACATGGCGGCAACGACTCATCAACAACAATCGTATTGGCAGTGCCCGCGCCACCATAGGTGTGGCCAAGCGCCAGAGCGTCTATGATGAGATCGAGAAGATCAGTGTCCCAACGCTCATCCTCGTTGGCGAACAAGATATAGCCACGCCACTCACACACGCTCAACGACTCCACAGCAGGATTGCTGGCTCGCAACTGATCGTTATCCCTGAAGCGGGACACACCTCAACAGTTGAGGAACCAGAGGCGGTCAACGCTGCAATCAATACATTCCTTGCTAATCTGTAGCGTGTTATAGTACTAGTAAAGCAATCTACTCCATCTGCTTTGAGGTTACGAGCATCTAGTAGAGTCAAAGGTTGGCTCTCTGAGGCTGTATCTGGAGGCAGCAAGAGCTAAAACAAATTTTAGAAAGTGAGTTCGCATAATAGATGGATCCATATTGGCCTCACCACGCTCCTGCAAAAAGTCATTTTCATTTCCCAGTTTTACCCGCAGGCGCTGGCTCACATATTTCTCTTGCTGGCATCCAGCCAGATGCAGGCATGAAGATCATTCAAGATATCATTGCCTCAGCCACAAAATCGTTGTGGATCGAAATGTACCTATTCGACAATGATCATGTGGCACAGATGCTTCTGAGACAGAAAGCTGCCCATCCCGGGCTAGATCTCCGTCTTCTGCATCATCAACCAATCTTGCCGCTCAGCCTGGATCCCACTGGCAAGCAGCGTTTTCCTGCCTGGGCCATCCCCAATAGAGCTATTCGTACAGATGGACAACCTGTCTCCGTCCACCATGCTAAATTCATACTTGTCGATGCAGATGTGCCGGGGAAGGCGAAGGCATATATCATGACCGCCAATTTTACGGCCCAGGCGCTCGGTGGGAATCATGCAGGCTACGCCAATCGCGAATACATCATCTGTGATACCGATCCCCATGATATTGCGCTCCTCAAAGCCATCTTCTTAGCGGATCAAGCCGGTCATCCGCTACCTATGATCCCTGCTACGTCCAATCTCATTGTCTCCGATATCAACGCACTTTCATTGTTGCCTTTATTACTGCGGACCGCCAAACACAGCCTGGCCATCCAGATAGAATATCTCAACGATCCTCCTGGCGAAGGTGCACTCAATCTGAAGCAGATCGTCTTGCATTCGGCCAGGAGTGGAGTTGCGGTACAACTGATGTTACCTCCACTGTCGCCTCAGCCAATGGGGGCACCAGCGGCTGATAACAATCAAACCTATCGCATCCTGGCACCTGAGGTCGCAGTCAATGTGACACCACACTATTTTATGCATGCGAAAATGATTATTGTTGACAGACAACTCGCATTTGTCGGTTCACAAAACCTCAGTCATCAATCGCTCCACTATAGCCGTGAGGTTGGTATCATGATCTCGAACCCACACGTCGTATCGAGCCTCCTTGCAACCTTCAATGCCGATTGGAAGTATGCTCAGGCGTATGCAGCAAAAATTCATCATCAATAACTGACGGATAATCCTCAGAAGCGTTCTTCTGAGGATCTGCTATGCCACTATTGGCCGGTGATCAGCGACCAAAACTCCAAATCTTCTTCTGCAGCATCACTCCAGGTAACATTTTCCAGCCTAAAAATGCATGGTCATTTTTCTCAAACAGAGAATGGTGGTAAAACCGGTATTTGATAAAATTTTCGACGCATCATCGCTTCAATTGCCCTGTCTCACTCGGAATTCTTTACTCATCCATAAATCCTATATCTCTTTAAATTTAAAAAATGCAGAATTAGAGTAGTCATATCTTCCTGTATTTTAGTGATTCATTTGACATCACCCTGTACCATCGGTTAAAGTCTACCAATATAGTCACTACATATGGTCATGTACCATATGTAATGCTTATTTACATGGAGATAACGATGATGTGTAGTCTCATCGCTATCTCCATGTAAATAACTATCGTTCAACTGTAAAAAGTGAGAGGGAATTCGTATGTTGTTTAGAAATCGTCATTGTAGCATCGTTACTGATATTCAGGATAGTGCTATTCCAGCAGAGACACCAGGAGGTACTACAAGTCAATTCGTTGAGCAAGGGTCATCTCCTGATACTGAAAAAGTGCTGGCTGCCCCTGCCAAAACGAATTCTGCTTCTTTTTCAACCGCTAAAAACTCCCTGGGGAAATCAGGGGCAATGCGCAACAAGCTTACAACGACATCACTACGTATGCCTGCCATTTTTCCTATCAATGGAAAAATGGGTCTGAGTATGGTACGTCCACAAGGAAGCAATGCGCTCATTTATACCGGCATTGCATTGATGCTCGCGGTGATCATCGCTGGAGCATTCATGGTTGTGCTTCCATCTCGTTCGAGCGAGGCATTTGGAACGAGCACGCCTCCTAAACCTACCGTGCATAAGGCTCCGGCGAAGCAGCAGCATAGACCCATTCTTACGGCAAAGACGGCAACACCAAAGCCTGTAAAACGGAATACATCTCATGCCAGGCATGCATTCAAGGCAGCAGAAAGAGCTCAAAAGCCTGTCCCAACTCAGGCCCCAGCGCCAGCTCAAGCCCCCGTGCAGGCACAAGCTCCTGCACCAGCACAGGCTCCTGTCCAGGCACAGGCTCCTGCACCAACTCAGGCTCCTGTTCAGACACAGGCTCCTGCCCTGACATCCTATGTAGCCGGCAATACTGATAGTTCAGCACGCTTTTTTGTCGGTCAGTGTACTTTTTGGGCGAACATCCATTACCACAATTTGACCGGATGGTGGGTTGGCTGGTCAGGTAACGCCAATGCATGGGCAGGTGGGGCTGGTGCCTCTGGTTGGATTACATCGTCTATGCCTAATCCAAATGGACCGTCCATTGTGGTACTGCAAGCCTATACCCAGGGAGCCGGTGCTGCCGGGCATGTGGGTGTTGTGGAGTCAGGTGTGAGTGCGGCAAGCGCCAATGCGAATGGCGTAAGTGTCAGCCATATGAACTGGGATGGCGGTTGGAATCAGGTCAGTTATGGAAAATTCCATCCTGGTGCAGGCGTTACTTTTATCTGGCATCCATAGACGTTTTTCGATACCTGCCGGCGAGGACGTATCCTTAGATAGATACGTGCGCTTTATCTTGCAGGTACAGGTAAACTTTTAGCAAGTTTACAACAAGAGGTAGACTGAGAGCAAGGTACTGCTACCAACTCTTTTCTCTCAGTCTATGCTGTCCATAGTATTTCTAAAGCTATTTCAAATCAGCATTCACCAAGCCACCGGGCCTGTTAGAGGTACTTACCCGTCAGCGAATGACTGGCGCTAAGGAGTTCTTGCGGTGTCCCCTCGAAGATGACCTTGCCACCTTTATTGCCGCCTTCTGGTCCCATATCAATGATCCAGTCTGCGTTGCGAATCACATCAAGATGGTGCTCAATCACAATTACTGTGTTCCCACTATTGACCAGCCGGTTCATGATGGTGAGCAGGCGACCAATATCTGACAGGTGCAGCCCGGTCGTTGGCTCATCCATGACATAAATACTCCCCTGTTTGTGGAGTTCGCTGGCCAACTTCATGCGTTGGCATTCGCCACCCGAGAGCGTGCTCAGTGGCTGGCCCAACGTCAGGTAATCCAGGCCCACGTCGCTCATCGCCTGAAGCTTTGGCAGCACTTCTTTGATGGTAAAAAACGAACGTGCCTGGCTGATGGTCATGCTCAGGACATCGGCAATTGATTTGCCGTTGAAGGTATAGGCCAGCACCTCCTCCTTAAAGCGCTTGCCGCCACACACTTCACAGGGAAGCTTGACGCCCTCCAGGAAGCCCAGGTCGGTGTAGGTCACACCCAGACCCTGACAGTTAGGACAGGCCCCCTTGGAGTTAAAGCTAAACAGGCCAGCATCAACCTTGTTGGACGCCGCAAAGGCCTTACGCACATCATCCATAATACCGGTATAGGTGGCGGGATTGGAGCGACTGGAAGTGTTCAGGGAGGCTTGATCAATCACTACTGCTGCCTGGTGCTGACTGAGAAAGGCTTCATTGATTAACGAGCTTTTGCCTGAACCAGCCACGCCGGTGATGACCGTCAGCACGCCGGTGGGAATATTCACGCTGACATCCTGCAAATTGTTCACCGTCGCGTGGGCGATTGACAGTGCCCCGGTCGCCTGGCGAAAGCTCTCCTTCAACGGCCTCTTACGCAGCAAATGGTTGCCGGTCAGTGTATCGGACTGGAGCAGGCCGGAGAAATCGCCTTCATAGACAATCTTGCCGCCTTCACTTCCAGCATGTGGTCCCATATCGACGATGTAGTCAGCCCGCTTAATCACATCAGGATCGTGCTCTACGACAATGACCGTGTTCCCTTTGTCGCGCAATTTTTCCAGCAGTTCGTTCAGACGATGGACATCGCGCGGGTGAAGTCCGATGCTTGGCTCGTCAAAGATATACATGACATCGACCAGGCTACCGTTAAGATGCTTGACCATTTTGACCCGTTGCGCTTCACCTCCAGACAGGGTATCAGTGGATCGATCCAGACTAAGATACTCCAGGCCAATATCCACCAGATGTTGCAGCCGTTGGATCAACGTGCGCGCGATTGGCGCCGCCGCCGGTTCTATGATACCCTTGACGACCTCCAAAAGCTCATCAATCTCCATCGAGGCCATGTCGGCAATATTGTACCCATTGACCTTACAGCTTAAGGCGGCCTGGTTGAGACGGGCACCCTTACAGAGCGGACAGGGGCCAGGTTTCAAAAAAGGCTCGACCTTTTGCCGTATGCGAGGCGAGAGCGTCTGGATGTCACGCGCAACGAACTTACGATTAAACTTGTACACCAGTCCCTCATAGGTGTTGTACGGCAGCCCTGTATGTTTGCGCGGTTCGCTATAGAGAAGCAGGTCCCGTTCCTCTGTTGTATAATCGGCTATCTTCTTGTCGTTATCGAAGAAGCCAGACTGCGCATAAATGTCACTTTCTAATTTGACCAGCCCTGGAGCAATAACGGCTCCCTCGTTCAGCGATTTTGTGGTATCAATCAACGCGTCCAGGGTAATGCCAATCTTACGACCCAGGCCATTGCATTCCGGGCACATGCCCTGTGGATCGTTAAAGGAAAAGGCGTTGGCCAAACCTACATATGGTTTTCCGATTCGTGAAAAGAGGATGCGCAACACAGGCGCGATGTCAGTGACCGTGCCCACCGTCGATTGCGATCCACCCCCCAGACGTTTCTGGTCAACAATCACGGCCATGCTCAGATTCTCAATCTCATCGGCGTCTGGTTGAGGATAGCGTGGCAGGAGGTTGCGAATAAACATGCTAAAATTCTCGAACAACAACCGTTGTGCTTCGTTGGCGATGGTATCAAAGACCACCGATGACTTCCCCGAACCAGACACGCCAGTAAAAATGATGATTTTGCGCTTGGGCAGCCTCAAGGAGACATCCTTAAGGTTATTCTCGCGCGCGCCACGAATCTCGATATATTCTTGAACCATAGTGATCTCTGTTTCCTCTACATCGCTTAACCAGACGTTACCAGGCATCCGCTTTTGACTGTGCATGAAGGCAATTGGCGCGACGCTTTACATAATCCAGCGTCGCGCCGAGTGAGAGGCGACTAGGCCTGCACCGCCTGCCACCGGTTGCCATCAGGATCCGCAATTTGAAACCACTTGACACCAGAACCCGGACCATACAGATCATCCTTCACTTCGTCGACCTGGACCCCCTTTGCTTTAAGCTCGTTGTACTCTGCTTCAATATTTGAAGTCGAGAAATAGAGCGTCATTGTACCAGGTTTCATGTGTTCATGCATCGTTGACAGCGTGAGAGAGGCGCCTCCTCCTGGCAGTGCAAGAGAGACCCAGTGATGGTCACCTTTTCCGTAGTCAGTGGTGACGGACCAACCCAATTGCTCCGCGTAAAATGTTTTGGCCTTCGCCATATCTGTGACCGCTATCATTACCATTAAAATCTTTTCATCAGCCATAGTTATAACCTACCTTTCACATACCATAAAACAGCGTGTTTGGTGTCCTTTTCGATTTCACCGCAGGCGGCTCTTTGAGCCAGATCTCAGTGGTGTTTTCGTGCGTCACTTGGTTGACGAACCAGCGCGCAGAAATGTGACCGTTGGACGCACCATACAAATTTCTTGACGTTCAGGTGTAATCTCGAGGGGGCCACGCCCATGCAACGCTTTAAAGAGGGTCTGTTTCCCTGTTACATCGGCTAGATTTCCCTCGTCACTACAATGACGGAACGCAACGAAAGAATGTGACCGCTAAAAGTACGTCTCACCCATGAGAGAATAGCATGAAAGAATAGAACTGATGAACAAACACGAATGGCTGACGGAACAATTCGAGGCTAACCGGACCCACCTGCAAGCGGTGGCCTACCGTATGCTCGGCTCACTGAGCGAGGCAGACGATGCCGTACAGGAGTCGTGGCTGCGCCTCAACCGCTCTGATACAGGCGATATTGACAACCTGGGAGGATGGCTGACCACGGTGGTCGCGCGAATTTGCCTCGATATGTTGCGTTCGCGAAACTCACGACGCGAGGAATCACTGGAGGCGGTTGTATCCGAGTCCATCGAGAGCCGTGAAGAGGGGGTCAACCCGGAGCAGGAAGCGTTGCTGGCCGAGTCAGTCGGGATTGCGCTGCTGGTCGTTCTCGACACGCTACCTCCCGCCGAACGGCTCGCCTTTGTGCTGCACGACATCTTTGCGATCCCGTTCGACGAGATTGCGCCGATCGTGGAGCGTTCGGAGACGGCAACAAGGCAACTCGCCAGTCGCGCACGCCGCCGCGTACGGGGAGCGGAAATGGCGAAGACGGCCGATTTCGAACGCCAGCGTACAGTGGTCGATGCCTTCCTTGCCGCCTCGCGCACCGGAAACTTTGAGGCGCTGCTCACAGCGCTCGATCCGGAGGTTGTGTTTCGCCTGGATGGAGCGACCTCGCCCAAAGGTCTATCAAGAAAGGTCCACGGTGCGTCAGCCGTGGCCAGGCAGTTCTCAGGACGTGCTCAAGGTGCCCGAGAGGCTCTCGTGGATGGCGCAGTGGCAGCTATTGTGGCACCGCGTGGCCACCTGTTCCTCGTCCTCACTTTCACGATCAAGAACGACAAGATCGTCGAGATCGAGGCGGTCGCCGATCCTGCACGTCTGCGCCAGTTGAACCTTGCCGTCCTCGACGACTGACGAACGGCCACCCGTCAAACACCGCATGCCTGTCCGGCTCGGTCAAGTTCGTGCTCTCTCAATCAACCGAGGGAGCACGATGGGCAGCACGCTTTTCTCTATTTTGAGATACGTGGCCTGGGACGGATCCAGGTCACCTCTTGTGCAGGTTGCTGACCTTGTATGAGAATATCGAGCATCGCAAACATCGCCTGCACAATATCCTGTACATCATACTCAAATACCGTCATTCGTTTGGTTCGGCCAAATAAAACGGATGATCCGACGTTCGCATGGGTGACAATTTTCAGCTCTTCTCCAATACGTACACCCAGTTCTTCTAGCGCCACAAGTGCCCCATCGGTCATCATGTCATCACCAATCACCACTCCATCTGGTCTGGCATGGTTGGATGTTCCAAAGACTTCTTTGGCCAGCAAATAGCCTTGCTCTTGCAGCGTCAGGGATTTATGTGCCAGCAGATCGTGTGGTAATTGTTGCGTCTGTCTCACCAGATCGGGATTAAAGGGAATCATATTCCTGGTAAGAGCTTCACGAAACCCACGCCATTCGTTGACAAGCTCCCAGTCCTGAGAATGTCCACTATTATACATCCAGAGACCAATCTTCTTGCATTTTTGTTGAATGAGCGAGGTTGTTGCCAGTTGACCAAACTCTACACCGTCCAGTTGCACAATCCAACGACCGGGACCCGCAAAAGTGATATACGGGACATGCAGGTTGTCAATCCAGTCTTTTGCTAGGGTGTTGAGACCAACCGCTAAAATAGCGTGTGCCTCACCATTCTGAATCAATTTCGTTATATCTTCACAAATAGTATCAACAGTATTCTGCATGGAATTGACGACATGAAACGAATAACTTTCATCCTTCACCAGGGCACGCCTTTGCGCCTCCTGCTCCAAACGTACCCAGAGTAAAGGCCAGAAAGGAGAGATGGTGTCGCCCTGGAGATTGGCCGAGTCGAACATAATGGAGATGGATTTTCGATAGATCCTGGGGGATACATAAATACCCTGACGATCTTTTCTATACACAATATGCTCTTTCTCAAGCAGATTTAATACTTCCCCGATAGTAACACGCGTAGTGCCTAGCATATCACACAGCATACGTATAGACGGTAATTGCGCATCTGGCCCTCTCTCATAAGCAAGAGTGCGCAGGCGCTTACTGAGTTCCTCAAGTTTGCTTTCTTCTCGTGCTGGTTGTTTTAGTACCACGTTTTCTTATTCCTCGTGCCTTATTCCATATCAGTCAGGTCAAAAACATTTGTGAACTAGCACAATCATAAGCTATTTCGTGGATCCTGTCAACACACTCACATCTTATGCTCAATTCATGCAGTAAGTACCGAAATTCCACCAATTTCAGACAAAGTCTTGACAAGCCATGAACCACTTCCCTATACTTGTACTAGCACAGAGAAAGAGACACAAGCAATCACTATAGACCCTGTTTCTTTCTCCTATCCTACTCATTCCAGTACGCAGTTCAGGTCATCATGTGTTACAGACATCATAATTTTGATGAACAGAACACTCCATAGTGGGGTTTTGTGCTCATTCATCTCGCAGAGGGGAGGCAGAAACCAGGGATGTAGTCATATGCCTACACGATCTTTTCATTTAGCGGGTCGTACATCTTATTCTGTACGTTTCAACCAGTATCTTCATAGCAGAAGATCTCTTCATTAAGGAGTCTACATTGATGTTCACAAACCCTGGCTTGCATGAGCAGAACAAACGTTCAGCGTTGAAACAGAAGCGACGAAGGACCTATCTCGCCCTTCTCAGTATCTTTCTCCTGACCGTATCGACGGTGGCCGCTTTCACCACAAAGGCGCATGCGGATGCCCCCACGATCACGATCAATAAAAACGTCGCCTTCCAACAGATTGAGGGCTTTGGGACGTTCGGCAACAAGTATCCAGACTATTTTGGCACCTCTGAACAGGATCGCTGGAATGATAGTTTCCTGACGTACTATCTGAAAGATCTAGGCGCAAGTATGAACCGTGAGGCCATAAGTCCTGATTATGAGCCATCAAGAGGTCAGTACGATGCGAGCGTCATGAAAACCTCAACCGATTACGTGAAAGCGCTAGAGGCAAAAGCCAGTGATTTAGGACTTCCTCCTGTCAGGATTATTCTATCTCTATGGACACCGCCGGCATGGATGAAACAGAATAATAGCCAGTCTGGAACCGATAATAGCACGAATCGGCTCAAGGATGATGATCAGACACGACAGGATTATGCCGATTTTCTGGTCCACTACCTCAATGACTTTAAAGCTCAGTCTGGCGTGTATCCTTATGCGGTCAGCCTGCAAAACGAGCCAGAATTGGCACTTAGCTATGTTTCTTGCTACTATCCTGCTCCTGCTCTGGCAAAGTTGCTGTCTGTTGTCGGACCAGCATTAAAGCAAGCAAATATTCCTTCTAAGATTGAATATCCTGAGGATGTTTCAAACCCCGGCATGCTTGCTAACTATTTGTCGAGTGCGGAACAAGACGCAACGGCGAAGCAATATCTTAATACCTTTGTGGTCCATGGCTATTCGGGCAATGGGGTCGACCCCGTCGGGGATTCGCAGAACTTCTGGCAGGGCATTTATGATATGACGGCGCCGTATAATTTGTCGAATTGGATGACGGAAACGTCCGGGTATGATGATACACAGTGGGCGGGCGCTTTTAGACTGGCGACCGATATGCAGACGGCCCTGAAATATGGTCATTTGAGTGCCTGGGTCTGGTGGCTCAATAGTGACTCTGACGATAGCAAACAGGGGCTATTAGATAATAATGTACAGCCAACCCAACGTTCTGCTGTCTCTACCCAGTTCTTCCGCTTTATCCGCCCGGGCGCTGTGATGGTGGATGCATCATCTAGCGATTCAGGGATCCTTTCAACCGCCTTCAATGACTCAGCCAATCACACGCTAACAACTGTCCTGATCAATAATAGTAGCGCTGAGAAAACGGTCTCGCTGAATTTGACTGGTCAGCATGTGCCTTCTCAGTTTACGGCCTATCGCACATCGGCGAATGAACAGGTCGCGAATGTAGGCACGGTCACCAATAGCGTTACCCTTCCAGCCAATAGTGTCACGACCCTCAGTGGCACCTTCAGTGGCGACGATAACCAGCAGGCCGCCCCCACGATTGTAACCCAGCCAAAGAGCCAGACTGTCAGCGCTGGTCAGCAAGTAACATTGAACGTCCAGGTAGGAGGGCCTGTTCCTTTTACCTATCAATGGCAACGGAACGGCGTCAACATTGCTGACGCGGTTGGACCACAGTATACGTTCTCGTCAACGGGTAATGATGATGGCGCACAATACACGGTCACAGTGAAAAATGCCAATGGCCAGGTAACCAGTCAGGCGGCGACTATTACACTGGGAACCTTTACTGGAGCAACCTCGGTCTATACGGCGTCACCGGTCAAAAGCAATACGGATGCAATCTGGAGTACGGCCCCTTCCTACAATCTGACGAAGACAGAAGGCTCGTCTCAAAATGGCTTCTCAGGCAGTTTCCAGAGCGCATGGGACAATGACAATCTCTATATCCTGGCAAAACTGAACGATAGCAACTATAGTCAGGATAGTGACGCGATAGAAGTATATGTCGATGGGAACAACGACAAAGGCTCAGGATACGATGCAAATGACTGGCAGATAGCCCTCGATCAGAGCAGCTATTCCATGAAAATCTACCAGAATGGTAGCCAGGTGAATCCTTCAAGTTTCCCAAGCTATGGGCAGTTCGGTGGATCTGGCAGCTATACACAACTGCTGGCGATTCCATGGTCTATCCTGAATCAGACCCCTTCGGCTAACGCTCTGGCTGGCCTGGATGTCGCGATTATCCAGGGTTCAACTAATAGCAAGACATTCTGGAATGCGACCAGCAATGATGATTGGCATAATCCTGGCCTGTTCGGAACTGTCCAACTGAGCAATAGCGGCGGCACAGGTGGAGGTACGCCAACACCTACACCGACGCCTGCTCCTACAACGACACCGACGCCTGCTCCTACAACGACACCGACGCCTAATCCCACAGCGACTCCTACTCCTGACCCCGGAGGTTCGCTGCCGGCTCCCTGGAAAACCCAGGATATCGGTTCTGTCGGTGTTGCGGGTTCAGCTTCCGCGAATAATGGCACCTTTACGATTGCGGGTGCGGGTGATGATATAGCGGGAAACTCCGATAGCTTCCGCTATGTCTATCAGGATCTCAATGGTGATGGCACGATTATTGCCCATGTGGCCAGCATGGATTACGCCAATGGCTATGCCAGGGCTGGAGTGATGATACGTGAATCGCTCAACAAAGATGCGTCACATGCCTTCATGGCCCTGACCGCCTGCTGCGGCTCAGTTCTGCAGGATCGAGCAAGTTCAGGTGGCGATAGTTCCTGGAATAATGGACCCATCGCTGGCGCACCCTATTGGCTGAAACTGGTCCGGCAAGGTCATACCTTGACTGGTTACATTTCTAGCGATGGCACTCAATGGTCACAGGTCAGCGCGCAAACCATCACTATGGCCACAAATGCATACATCGGTATGGCAGTAGTTTCTCACAATAATGGAGTGCTTGAAAAAGCGAGCTTCGATCATGTCAGCGTAACAACACCATAGCGTCTCTTCATTATAAAATAGACAGTTCCAGGAGGTGCATTGCATCCCCTGGAACTGTCTATTTTAGTTGACGGCTTTTTTCACGTACTCTCTCTTATGAAGATGAGCCGCGCACTTTTATGGGATAGATGCGCAAGGCTACCGAATACTCCGCCGCAAACTGTGCTGGCGAGCCAAACTTGCTGGTCATCCAGTGGTGATATTTCGCCAGATAGAGCGGATGTTGATCAGCAGGAGATTCAGCGGGGCTGATCTGG
Source organism: Dictyobacter alpinus (assembly GCF_003967575.1). Lineage (NCBI taxonomy): Bacteria > Bacillati > Chloroflexota > Ktedonobacteria > Ktedonobacterales > Dictyobacteraceae > Dictyobacter > Dictyobacter alpinus. Next base: position 3,842,252 of record NZ_BIFT01000001.1, on the reverse strand, counting down.
GCATGTCCGGTAAATACGATGATTCCAGAACCGGTCTGGTCACCATTGAAATGCAACGCCACCTGGGAATTCTGGCGCACAAAATCCAGGCGTTTGGCATGAGCCAGATTATAGACCAAAAAATTGGATGCAGCCTCATCCCACCAGAACCAGATGGGGGCTGGTTGAGGCATCCCACCTATATTCACTGTGGTAAGCCACATAAGATACTCTTCATGCACGCGACGCCGTACATTTTTCCCAAAGGGCGTGTCGCCATCGGGAAGTTGAAAGGTCATGCTCTACAGTCCTTTCTCATTTATTGCTCTATGCTCTCATTCATCAAAGAGCATTACCGCGCTATCTCTGTGATACTGTCAGATTGACACAAGCATACCATTGAGCTACCTTTAAAACAAGAATGTACAAAAGGAATTCTTGAGTCTAGAAAGCTAATACATAAAGAATGATTCGACTTACCTCTATCTACCATATGGCAGAAGCCGCTAATTGGCCTGCGATCCAGCGAGACGGTCTGCACAGCGCCAGCACCCTTCTGGATTTCGCAGGCATTCTCGGAAAGGACCGGGAACGATTAGAGAAGCATCAGCGATTGACGCATACAGAACTACCGAACGGTATTCAGATTCGGGATCAGCGGCCCATGCCTGCGGCGGCCCTCGCAAACTGCTTAATCGGCATAACTCCATCCGAATGGTACACGCTCATCAATGCCCACATCTTCTTCTGGCTCGATCCAACGCGCCTCAATCGGCATCGGGCTGCCTGCGGTGCCCGTCCACAGGTGGTATTGACCGTGGATGCGAGCAAGCTCGTAGCTGCCTACGCTGAGAAGATTGCCATTACCCCAATCAATACTGGGAATGCTCGCCGTCGTCCAGCCAGACGTGGAGCAGCAACCTTCGTTCCCTATACGACATGGGTCACGTCCGCCTGGACCAGTGAAGCAGCAAGCTTAGGCACCCCGGTACGACCATCCTCGCATCATCCTGTGGAACTGACCGTAGTTGGATCGATCCCAGATATCATGCAATTCGTTGTGGGAGTGCAGCAGCTGGCACCCGGTCAACTGTTCACGCCGGTCAGTCCATAGTTGATCTGGCATTCTCTGATTTGGTATACTTCCTGATGTTGGGAGGAATGGAAGGGTCGTTGGGAACAAGACAGACACAACAAGGAAGGTTTGATGTCGAGAGCACCTCTTCACGCCCTGGTCTGGTCTAAAGAGCAGCATTTCTACGAGTTGTATACTCACGGTCAGCTTATGCAACGTTTTCAAGCAACGGAGGAAGCCACATGGCAGGACTGGCTCCAGGGTGTATCTTCCTTTGCCTTCCACGGTGCAAGAGGCTCTCTTAATGTCCACCGGGAGCAGCGCCCACGGGGAGGGGCATACTGGTATGCCTACCTGACGAAAGCGGGCCGCACCCGCAAGCGGTATCTTGGGCGGACGGAGATCCTCAAGCTGTCGCTGCTCGAGGAGACAGCGCAGACGATTTTGCCTACGCAGCAGCCTGCGACCATGACCGAGCGGGAGATGATACCGTTCTTCAGCCGACTCACTCCCCCGCGACAGCCAAACACCCTGGTGAAGCGTGAGCGTTTGTTCATTGCACTCGATAAGGCACTTTCGACACCCCTGACCCTGCTCTCAGCCTCGGCGGGCTGGGGCAAAACCACCCTGCTCTCCGTTTGGGCACATCGGCAAAAAAAGGCGCAGGTGGCCTGGCTCTCACTGGACGAACTGGACAATAGTCCGGCACGCTTCTGGGGCGCGTTGATCTCAGCCCTGCGCCGCTGCCCCGGTCTGGCGGCAAACTTTGGAGAACATGTGATCACACAATTGCAATCGCCCCAGCCACCACCACTTGCCTCCTGTCTTTCTGTACTTCTCCATGAACTGGAGGTGTATCCGTCTCCCATCGTCCTGATTGTGGACGATTACCAGGTCATCGAAGCATCTGCTATTCACCAGGGCATAGCCTTCTTCCTGGAGCATCTGCCCGCTCATCTCCACCTGATCCTCTCCAGCCGCGTAGACCCGGACCTACCCCTTGCTCGTCTACGAGCCCACGGACACTTGACCGAGGTTCGCGCGGACGAACTGCGCTTCCAGGAGGGCGAAGCGAGTCAGTTTTTGGACAGGCTCCTCTCTCCACCGCTCTCGGAAGCTGAGTTGCAACGGCTCATGAGTCGGACAGAAGGCTGGATCGCTGGTCTGCACCTGATCGTGCTCACTATGCAAAAGCGTGAAGATCGTACCGCATACCTTGAGACAGTAACTGGTAGCCAGCGGTATCTGCTGGACTATGTGCAGGAGGACATCCTGGCGCGTCTGGCCCCCGATACACGCGACTTTTTACTCCACATCGCCATCCTCTCGCGGCTAGACGCCGCTGTCTGCCAGGCCGTTACTGCCGCGCCAACCCGATCGGCCAGCCAGCACATGCTCACGTTACTGGAGCGAGCCAACCTTTTTCTGGTACCCCTGGATGAGGAGCGGCGCACCTACCGGCTGCATGATCTCTTTCGTGAAGCCCTGCTCTCGGCGCTGCACACCAGCCAGCCAGAGATGGCGTTGCTCTTGCATCGCCGGGCCGCCGACTTTTATGAGGCCGAGGGACAATGGACCGAGGCCATTATCCATGCGCTTGCTGGAACCTCCTTCTCCATGGCAGCTCGACTCATGGAGCAAACTATCGAGCAGTTCTGGGTACGTGGGGAGGCAGCAACAATGGCACGCTGGATCCTGGCCCTGCCAGATCCACAACTCTATGAACACGCACGTCTGGCACTCACCACAGCACTCTACCTGCTCCATCCCGTCTCCTATGCAACCCGCGAGCAGCGCGAAAGTCGTCGTCAGCAGGTGAGGCAGCTTATGGAGCGGGTCGAAACCGCCTTGCGTCATCAAGCAAATGATGCCAACCAGCAGATACTGGCAACGCGCGCAGACGCAACCGTGCAGGCAACCAAACTCGAGGCTAGTGAAGCACCGGAAGCGCTCCTGCGGCGGCGTCTGCACCTGTTACGCGCGGGGATAAGCTTGTATGAGGCAATAGAGAGCTCGGCATTTGAGCGCTTGCCTGCCCTCCATCAGGAGATGCAGGAGCTTGACAGGGACGAGGAGATCATCTGGCACATGCTTCCACTCTTCTGTGACGTCGTCTACTATACGGCCAGACAAGAGAGAGCGAAGCTTTTGCCGCACCTGCTAGAGGCCAGACAACGAGTACGTCGGTCGGGAAGTCAATTTGCGGCGACCAGAGTCATACAGTGGCTGGCACTCGCAGCAGAAGAGGCGGGACAGTTGCACCTGGCCTACCAGGAGAGTCTGGCCGCCCTCGACATGATTGAGCAGACGGCGAGCTATGTCCTGCTTCAAGGATACTTCAGGGATATCCTGACGATAGTGTTGTACCAGTGGAATCGACTGGAAGAGGCGCGTGGCTGGCTACGAAGGGTCATTCAGGATGCAACTACCTGGCAACAGAACGATCTCCTGCTGTCAGGATACGTCCGCTTGCTGCACGTCGAGCTGGCCAGAGGTGACCTGCCGGCCGGCCGGCACACACTGCAGGAGTTTGAGCAGTTGGAAGGATATCACCGCCGGAACTGGCTTCCCATGATGCGCGCACAGTGGTGGCTGGCCCAGGGACAGCTGAAGGAAGCCATCAACTGGGCGATAAGCACGGTCATTCCAGAAGGAGCATGGGAACGCAGCGTCTATGCTGCGTTCCCTGTCATTATACGCGTGTATTTTGCAGCACAGCGTTGGGAGGAAGCGCTAGAACTGCTCGTGCGCTTTCGCCAGAGCCTGGGTCGCTCTGCCAATAGCAGGATTACCCTCACCTATCTGGCCCAATACATGGTGGCGCTCTACCACACAGGCCAGAGCGAGCAGGCCTACGAGGTTGGGATGCGCCTGTTGGCTTTGACTGAAACCGAGGGCTATCTACGCGTATATCTAGATGAAGGCGAGCCGATGCGCCAGGTCCTTGAGGCGTTGCTTTCCTCACATGCTTATCAGCACGCTCTGGCCGACTCTACGCTGGTCTACATCTCACAGTTGCTGGCCACAAGTGTCCAGGAGCAGGCTCATGCCAACAGCTCTCTGGTCCCGGCGTCCGCGCTCGCGCCTGACACTTCCCCCGGCCGGCAGGAGTCCGCCAGTCTATCAGCGTCAGGCGTTTCCCTGACGCAGCGTGAACAGGATGTCTTACGCCTGCTAAATATAGGAGCCTCGAATCAAGACATCGCTCGAACCCTGGTAATAGAGTTACCTACCGTCAAAAAGCACGTCAGCAACCTGCTCGGGAAACTGGGGGCTACCAGCCGTATCCAGGCGGTTGCCATGGCGCGGGCTCGCTCCCTGCTCTAAGGCGATTCCTCCCAACACGGGATGATACTCCTCGGGCACCTACTCCCATTGGTATCCCTTTGGCGACTGTGGAATGCCTGGTTTTCTGTTATTCTTTACACAGACGCAGGAAGGCGATGCTGGTGATCGTACTGGTTCGCATTTCCAACCACGGCGCGCAGGCCGTGAAACGTGCAGAATGCGGAGGAAGCAGATGTTCTACACGATACGCATCCAGGGGCACCTGGACTCGTCCTGGCAAGACCGCTTTGGTGGGCTCTGCATCACACAGCAGGAGACCGGAACAACGCTGCTCTCAGGGACGTTGCCAGATCAGGCTGCACTGCATGGAGTGCTGCTACAGATTGTCCGCCTTGGTCTGACGCTCCTCTCCCTTGAAACAAGCGAGAGCGAGCAGACAGGCTCTGGCGTATACTGTTGAGCACATCGGCGTGAAACGGGAACAAGTGAGGGAGGCTTCACGCCAATTGAGGCGAAGTGAAATAGACATATGAGGAGAATGTATGAAACAGTCCTGGCAAGATTTTGCGCTTGTTGAACCAGAACTCTCTGCCTTTGGTGAGGCTCACTTCAAAAGTGGTCCAGCCTATCTGGCAACCGTTCGAGCTGACGGCATGCCCCGTGTTCATCCTGTGACGCCAATTATAGGCGAGGGACATCTTTTCTTGTTCATGGAGCCAAACTCTCCAAAGGGGCATGATTTACAACGTGGCTCTGGCTATGCGCTCCATTGCTGGGTAAGGAACAATGATGGCGGTGAAGGAGAGTTCTGGCTGGTAGGACATGCTTTTTTCACTGAGAATCCAGCCATGCGCGAGCTTGCTACTACCTATGGGTATCAGCCACACGATCATTACATTTTATTCGAGTTGACGGTAGAAGGCGCATTTTCAACGACATACGCTGATACGGGTAAGCCAATCCGAAAAAAATGGCAGAGCCAGTAAGGCTCTGATGTAGCAACAAGCGGCATGTGGCATCACTGTCACGTAAAGCGATCCATGATGAGCATAGTTTGCGTCCGCAATCGAACTGCGGTGAGCTTTTAACCTGAGGAAAGATGAGGAGATTTTTATGAGTCAGTCTGAAAAGAACGGTACACTGGCATCCGCCACGAACGCCGAAGCGGTCAACAAGAAGTCCAGGGGGTTCTCAGACGAGGAACGATCCGCGATGAAGGAGCGTGCGAAAGAGCGGAAAGCGGAAGAGCGCGCTCTCAAGGACAGAGAGGCAGGGGAAAGCGACGTGCTCGCGAAGATCGCCGAGATGTCAGAACCAGATCGCGCTCTGGCCGCGCGCTTCCATGAGATCATTCAAGCGGGGGCACCAGTGCTCTCGCCGAAAACCTGGTATGGGATGCCCGCGTATGCCAGGGATGGTAAGCTTATCTGCTTCTTCCAACCCGCACAAAAGTTCAAAACCAGGTATGCGACGATCGGCTTCAACGATAGCGCGAACCTTGACGAAGGGTCGATGTGGCCGGTCTACTTCGCGCTCAAGGAAATGAATGCTGAAGTAGAAGCCAAACTCATGGCGCTGCTCAAGAAAGCGGTGGACTGAGGACTGAACTCGCCTCCAAACTGAAACGTATCGAGGGCTCGATGCCTTATACCATCCTTTCTCCTCAAAGAGAGCATTTTGATAGCAAAAAGCTGTACAACTATATCACCCATACATCGAGATCCGCCTATGCCAAGAGCATAGATTTGCCCTTCTCTCTAGAACACAGAGCTGTTATCATGGGGAACACCTGACATTTTTTTGAGGAGAAAGGTACCATACGCATGAAAATTGCAGCCCTTTACGATATTCATGGAAATCTGCCGGCGCTCAAGGCGGTACTCAAGGAACTTGAAAGCATCCAGCCAGACGTAGTCGTTGTCGGGGGAGATATTGTCTCCGGTCCCATGCCAGGTCAAACCCTGGAATGCCTGCGCCAGTATGCTGGAAAGGTTGTTGCTCTTCGCGGCAATGGGGATCGGGAGGTTGTCGCGGTTTTCAATGGTCAGTGCACGGCTGGGGACCTGCCAGAGAGAGTGTACGAGATTACCCGGTGGGTCGGCCAGCACATCGAGGCGGATCAGCTGGATTTCCTGGCCCACCTTCCAGAACAGGTCACGCTCTCTTTGGAAGGGCCTGGTGAGGTATTGTTCTGTCATGCCACACCGCGCAATGATGAGGAGATCTTTACCCCGCTCACGACACCGGACCGGCTCCGTCTGCTTTTTCAGGATGTCGAGCAAGCGATTGTGGTATGCGGACATACCCATATGCAATTTGAGTTACAGATAGGGAACGTGCGCGTTCTGAACGCTGGGAGTGTCGGAATGCCGTACGCAGACCGTCCGGGAGCGTACTGGCTTTTACTTGGGCCAGAGGGAAGCGAGTTCCGCAGAACTCCCTACGATCTGGAGGCGGCAGCACAGGCGGTACGAACCAGCGGCTATCCACAGGCACAGGAGTTCGCAGAAGAGAATGTGCTCAAAGTTCCGACCGCACAAGAGGCTATGGAGATTTTTGAACGAATGACAACGGCAGGCCAGGGCCGATGAGGAAGGGGGCGAGAGGTTCGGGAAAGAGCAAGATCGAAGAAGTTTTAGCCATTGTTCTCTGCTATGATATTCTCACTCGTGAGAGCACATCATTAGAAGCAAGGAGTAGACAGTCATGACAGAACAGACATCTCCCCTCGTCAGCTTTTACAAACAAGGCTGGGAAAACTATCAGCAGGCCCTTGTCAAAACGATCGCAGCGCTTTCTTCCGAACAACTTGCCCTCCCTATTGCAGCACATACGCGTTCAATCGGCGAGCTTCTCGATCATATGATTGGCGCGCGCTTCAACTGGTTCTACTTGTGGATGGGTGAAGGAGATCCCGCCCTCGATTGGAACGATGGAGACGACAATGACGAGCCAACCTTGTCCAGGCCAGCTTCACTAATCGCGATGTTTGAGAAGAGCTGGCACGTGATCTCCTCCGTCCTGGACCGCTGTACTAGTGCTGATCTGGAACAGCTTGTTTCACCTGCCGCCTCTCATCAGGCATGGTTACGAAATCAAGGGAAGCCAGAAGAGGTAGCCCATACCCGCCAATGGATTATCTGGCATGTACTTGAACATGAGATCCATCATGGCGGCGAGCTTTCCCTGGCCCTGGGAAGCAATGGGCTAGAAGATTTCTATACCTGGTAGGCATCAAACACATCAGGCAACTCTATAGGGCCGAGTAGGACTGGCTGGCGCTAGCCGGAGCGATCACGAAAGCGCCGGGTTGCCTGGATAGGCGGTTAGAACGTGTGGGCAAATGTCACGAAATCAGGGTACTGGTGCTCAAGCAGATCGAGAAGGGCGGCTAGATCCCGAACACAGGAGTGAGGCAAGTAGGCGAACAACATGGTCTGGTCGTGCATAGGAATGGCGACAAACCCGCCGCTTAGATGGGTCTGAGCGATATGCTCGATCAGGTCGAGGAAGTCATTGGCAACCCACTTCAGGCTGGGGGTAGTCCACTCTCCATGAATCGCTGCGCCGCGCACGTCAACATCGAGTGTGCAATGAAAGTCACCCACGTTCTTGTCGGCGTTGACGCTATACTCCACCTGTTCAGGTGACCACTCACCACTTGTAGCAGCCGCGAAGCGCCGCACCAGATCTTCGTAGGCGGAGTCATCCATTTCTGCATCAAACCAGACGAGGCGTTGAGGCGCCTCAGGCAAAAAGTGCCTCAGTGTCTCCAGGAGACAGGCAGACGATACCTCCCACCTTTGCAGGTATGAACCGGTCGCGTGCCTATGCAGTTCTTCGCCAGCATGACGCTTCATCTCCGCAGTGACCTTCTGGATGATGCCATACTGGAGCAATAGCTGTGCGATGTGTTCCAGGTACTCCGGGCCGGTCATGGTACGCCTCTTTTCTATTCAAACGTTCCTGGTTGGATGCCTTTTTGTCCATACACCCAGTATAACAGATTATTTGGATAGACTTTTAGAGCCTGTTTTGTAATGCGGCGGCGCTACTTCTGCATGAACAAAAAAGCAAGCCAGGAGAAGTTTTTTGCGGTGTCAGACGGTAGAATGTCTTACATGCCATCTGGCTATCGTGCAAAAAGGATAGGCTGATAGCTTCTCACTTCCTGCGAGAGAAGCGAAAGAAAGGAGTTCTGAGAATGAACGAACCCATCACAACACGACAGGGCAGACCAGACGGAGCGGTCACGCCATGGGAGGAGACGCAGCGGGTGCTGGAAACAGCCGATCTGTTTTGCCTCTCAACAGTGCGGTCCGACGGTCGTCCTCATGTGACACCGCTCGTGGCCGTGTGGTACGACGAGGCCATCTACTTTACCGCGACCAACACGGCACAGAAAACGGTCAACCTGCGTGCAAACGCGCACGTTATTCTGACAACCGGCAGCAACCAGAAAGGTGGACTCACCGTAGTAGTTGAAGGCGATGCCGTGCAGGTCACCGACCAGGATGCGCTCGAACGTCTGGCCTCAGTGTGGGCAACCAAGTGGGATGGAGACTGGTCATACCAGGTACGCAACGGTTATTTTTATCTCTACGATGAAGAGACACAAACAGTTCTCACAGATTCGAACCTCGTGTTCTCCGTCAAACCCACGAAGGTTTTCACATTCGCCATCGGCATCGGCCAGACACGCTACCAGTTCTAACTCCGCACATGGTGCCGCGTTCTATCTCAACCGATAGAACGCGGCCTCCAGAAATTATTTTCTGTATGAGGGACAGAAAGACGTGATGCTGGCCATCACAGATTTACCACATGGGGAGGTTCCGGAAGAAAAGAGAGACTCTGACCCGCATGGCGAGAAAGGCGGAGATGATGGGCGCGTCACAAATCATGTAGAAGAAAGGCTTGACATCCTTTTTTCTCTCTGGCACACTATTAATAACCAACGGTAAATAAATAAAACAAAGGTAAAAACCATGGATAGGAAAGAACGACGGCTACGAGATCAGCAAGAGCTCAAACAGAGCGTGTTGGAGGCCGCACGCGCTATTGCTCTGGCCGATGGGTGGAGCAATGTGACGATGCGCAAGATCGCTGATCGCATTGAGTACAGCCATGCCGCCATTTATGCCTATTTTGAAAACAAAGATGTGCTTCTCTTAGAACTCGTGCATGAAGGCTTTCGCCTGCTGGAAGCAGATCTAAAGCGAGTCCGAGCACAAGCTCATGATCCAGAGGAGGCGATGCGACTCATCGCTCATGGTTATCTCGAATTCGCCTGGCGCTATCCTGAGTACTACCGCCTGATGTATGGTCTCGACGGCGTCACGTTTAGCATCTCAGAGCCAGAAAAAGAGGGATTACAAATAGAGGAGGTGGTGACGCTGACCGTCAAAGATATCCTTGATGTTCATGGATGGTCAACAAAGCACCTTGCCAACAAGGTAAATATCCTCTGGGGAACAGCACATGGGCTGGTAACACTCACATTGGCAGACCGCATTCGCGGTGGACAGGCACAGGCAACGCAATTAATCGAGCAAGCTATTCAAAGTATGCTGCTGGCCTGGAAACACGAGACGGATACCACCCACCCGGCTTCCCCTTCGGAACGTGGGGCTCCACGTTAGGTCCATTTCGTCCGTAGCAAGCCTGAGAACACTTGTCATCTTTTATTTACCAAAGGTTAATAAATAAAACAAAGGTAATCAACGTTACTCATGGAGGAGACACTATGCTTTATCCTTATCTGCTTTTACTCCACATCGTCGGCGTGTGCGGCCTGTTTATCGCCCTCAGCCTGGAAGTAATTATCATGTCTCGTCTACAGGTGGCGAAGACAACGTTGCAAGTCCATGAATGGCTCACGCTCAGCCCTGTGATTCATCTGGTGTTACCAGCCTCTGCTGTCTTCATTCTCGTTAGTGGCCTGGCTCTGGCATGGACAGCCTGGGGATGGGGGCACGCCTGGATTGTGTTTTCGTTGGGGTTACTCGTTCTCCTGGGTATCCTGGGACCGGTGATCAACGGGCCTCGCATGAAGGCGATTCACGTGGCAGCGCTCGCCGCACCTGTGGGCGAGATCTCTCCCGCGCTACGCAGGGCCATCGCTCATCCTGTGCTACAAACATACGTCCCCATCCCGATCCTGGCCGCATTGGGCGCCGTTGTGATGATGGTCCTAAAGCTAGATTGGCCTGGTTCTGGGATCGTGATAGCTCTGATCCTGATTGCCAGCCTCATTCTGGCCGGCGTACGTCAAGGACAACGTGTGTGTTTTCTTCGCTCCCTGCGGGGATAGCAAGTCCAAGTCGTCGATAGAATTCCAGTGACTTCTGCATATCCTGCACGATCAGGCCGAACATAGAAAGTTCGAGTGCCATGTTGCCTTTCCTTTCCTTGGCTCCCATATTGAGGAGCGCAATACACAGAGGGTGCCAAACAATGTGCTTCTATGATACATGGAAAGGACGAAGGCAATCTTGCAGATACCTGCGATTTTTGTCAAAAATGTGCTCAGATGGAGTGTGCTTGTCGATAGATTCGTGGTGTCAGGCCGAGATAACGTTTGAAGACCTGGGTTAAGTGGCTCTGGCTCGCAAATCCGCTCTCTAACGCGATAGAAATAAGAGGCAGATCACTCTCTTTAAGCAAACGCTGTGCATGCTCGATCCGCTGACGCAGTACAAATTGGTGCGGACTCTCTCCCGTCGTCTGGTGGAACAGACGGGTAAAGGTACAAGGCTGATCGGCTCCTTCAATGGAAGGTGATGGGTGCCATCCAACCACTGGAGAGACAACGCTAGATGCAGACGCGCAAGCTGTTCACCGCCCGTTCGCCACAGCGCCTTGTTTCGTCTGGCACGCTCACCTTGCTCCCCGGCAGTTTTTGTCGCCGTCTGACATCATCGGGATCACTGACAAGATTGACCGGTAACGCACCATCAATGAGAAACAATCCTGCCACCCTTCCTGGATGGCTCGCGGCATACCAGACAGCCAGATCTGCCCCCAGAGACCAGCCAACCAGAATCGGTCGATCGGAAGCAACCTTATCCATCATAACCTCAGCATCCGTCAGGAAGCTCTCCAGGGAGGTGCTGCGCGAGGTGGTGGTTTTCCCATGGTTACGAAAATCGAAGGTGACGAGCCGATATTGCCCCTTGAGCGCACCAATGATGCGCTTCCAGGACACTTGTGTTGCTCCACCGCCGTTGAAAAATAGGAGCGTTTGCCCCTGCCCGGTCTCGCTGACGGCGAGTTGCACCTCTCCATTGGCAACCTTGTAGTGTTTACCTCTGTGCGTGACATGCTGTCCCTCATCTCTGTCTATCTCTCAAATAAGCCCTGAAACAAGGCTTGCAACCCAAAGTCAAACTCTTGATCAGCATTCCACTGTCCAAGCTCTGGCAAGAGCGTGTGAAGCCGGGGGTAGTGGTCTGCGGGAAAGTGCTGCCAGACTGTCGGACCGTTTGGCCCCGGTTCCAGACCCGCGACCGCCTGCGTGCCGGTGCCAAGCAGGGTATGGCCGACAATAAAACCGACGAGGCATTGCAGGGCATAGATGGACTGAACACCAGTAATTTGTGCCTGGTGGAGTGTTTCAAGGAGATGATCCAACATGGCAAGAGAGGCCGATGTGCGCAGTGGACTGGTGGCCACCAGCGGAAGCACACGCGGATGCGCGCGGAGAACATCTCGAAAGGCATGGGCAAAGGCCCATAATTCCTCGCGTGGCGTGGTATTGGGGGGCAGAGACAACGGTGCCTGGCTGATGAGCAATTCGATGACCCCATCAAATAGGGCTCGCTTACTCTCCACATGGTTGTAGAGCGACATCGCCTCGACACCCAGCGCAGCTCCAAGCTTGCGCATACTAAAGCCTTCCAGACCCTCTTGATCAATCAAGCCCAGGGCTGCTTCCAATATCCGTTGCCGTGTGAGCGGCTCACCAGATTTTGTCATGATACTCATGCTCCCTTATACTTACACTGTAAGCATAAGGGAGCGAAAGAAGAATGTCAAGAGATCTCTTCTATGGATGGTCTCTGTTCCTCTGGTTTACTTAATAAACTCTTGCGCAAAAAAACGCAGGGAATCAAGGTGTAAAGCATCAGGGAACCCAAGTATGACTTCCTGGACGCCTGCTTCCTCCAATTCAGCCAAACGTTGACGAAGTGTATCCGGGCTCCCAATCAACGCGCCAGCAGCAACAGGACGACCCAGGAGTGCAGCGGGAAATTTTGCCCTTGCCTGCTCGTCAGTTTCTCCAAGGGAACAGGCAAGGGTTACCGTACGGCGAATGCTCTCATAATCACGCCCCATGGTCTCACAATGGTCTTTGACCACTGCAAACTTATGCTTGATGGTCTTGAGATCACCAAACACGTTACAGGCATCTCCATACTGCGCAACCAGTTTGAGCGTGACCTTTTCACCGCTGCCACCAATCAATAGAGGAATGTGCGGTTTCTGGACACCCTGAGGCTGATTGATGGCACCACGTACGTGGTAATATTTGCCTTCAAATGTCGCTTCTTCCTGAGTCCACATAGCCCGAATCACCTGCACAGCTTCGCGTAGAAGACGTAGTCGGTCGGGCGCATCAGGATAATCGTAGCCGTACGCCCGATACTCGTGCTCATGCCAACCGGCTCCAATGCCAAAGTTGAGCCTTCCATGACTCAAGACATCAACCGTGCTCGCCATTTTCGCCAGTAGCGCAGGATTACGATAACCATTGCATGTGACCATTTGACCAATACGTATGCGTCTGGTGTCACGTGCAATGGCTGCAGTAGTGGTCCAGCACTCAAATGTGACTTCCTGCGATGGCTGCGGGATCGTGTGAAAGTGATCGACAAGCCAGGCAGATGCGAAACCCAACTCATCAGCAGCCTGGGCGACACCTGTCATCGCTTCGTAGGCTTCAACTGGATCCTTGATCCTGGCCAGTTCCATTGTCCAGCCTTGCGGCAGAGACACACCAAATTTCAACGTCATAAACAATTCCCTCACTTCTGGTAACAATGCAAGAAAGATATTCGTGCCCTGGTAAAACAATCCTATAGAACCCGTCTTGACGCGGATGTTCTGTTTGAATATACTCTGTTCATGACCGCACAACCAGGTTTTTTTGATCATAGGTCTCTCACTACCAGGGTAAGGAGTAACTGACATGAAGGACCGTGAGCGACGGCAAACCCTGGCCACCTTTTTACGCCAGCGAAGAGCTCACCTTTCTCCCACTGACGTTGGACTGCCGCCTGGCATCCGTCGACGAACACCAGGGCTGCGCCGTGAAGAGGTAGCACAACTTGCCAACATTGGCACCTCCTGGTACATATGGCTGGAACAGGGACGTAATGTGCATCCCTCAATGCAAGTACTGGAGAGTCTTGCTCAAGCGCTCAGGTTAACGCCGAATGAACGTCGGCATCTGTTTCTTCTCGCAGGACAACCACTCCCTTCTCAGGTGTCTTTTTCAGAGGAGAGCATCAATCCAGCACTCCAACAGATGCTCGATGACCTCAACCCAACTCCTGCCTATGTCATGGGCAGACGGTATGACTACCTGGCGTGGAACAAAGCGGCGGATGTGCTCTTCACTATTTCTGAAGCATCCTCCCCTTATGAACGGAATCTGATCTGGCGAATCTTCACCAGTCCGACAATGCGGGAGCGTCCCAATTGGGAAATGATTGCGCGCACAACGTTAGCAGAGTTTCGCGCGACGCACGCCCACTATCCCAATGATAGATGGTTTGAGGAGTTGATTGAGGATTTAAAACAGATGAGTCCTGAATTTTGCCTGTGGTGGCCCCGGCATGATGTACGTAGTGCACTGGATGGACATAAAGTCATACACCATGCAACCCTGGGACACCTGGAATTTGAGCATTTTACCTTACAAAGTCTCAATAACCCCGATATGAGGATTATGATCTACACGCCAAATGCCGTAACACGAACCAAACTGCAACAATGTATCAATAGAAACGCAAGCAAGCAAGCAGCCGAGCACACATAGTTCAGCGTATCAGCAGAGAGAAATTACGGTTCTGCAACAACATGTCCAGCATATAGCGAGAACTGAAATAGCTGCCATCCATCGGGTGGATTCCACAGTATACTGGATACCTGGCAATACCACCGAAAAAGTTTGCGGAAGGTTGATAATATTTCCAGTTGGCCCAATCAACACCACTACGAGCCACACACCAGATATCAGAAGTATCAGGTGGGGTGGGAGTTACGGATGGATCAAGTAGAACAAATCCCTGAAAACAAGGATTAGCATTGCCATTGGCAAGATAGTTCACACAGGACTCATCAGGAGCTGTATTCGCGTTCCCACCGGGATTGCCCGGGGGATCATACAGATTATTATCACCAGTAATGCAGTTCCCTCTCCCAGTCGGAAAGCCGATGATACAACTGCCCATGTTGGTTCCATCAGGCTGCGAGTAGGACCCATCATCTCCAATACAGAGACCTGATACACTATCAAATGATGCCCCAGGACTCACTGCTCCACAGATGGTGCCTCCAAGCGCTGTTCCCCCTGGAGTCCTGTCTTGACCTCCATCATAACACAGGCCCGATGAGTCGTCCGGAGAGCCTGAGGAACAGGCAACAGATAGATTCTGACTGAGCTCATTGGCATAGGCGGCTCCATTCGCATCGCTGGTCGGTCTATCCGGAAAGAGCTTATTCGCCAAATCCTTGTAGAAAAATAAAGTAAAACCTCCTGCACACGTCGTAATGAACGCTGTTGCAACCGATGGCAGAAGGTTAGCTACAGTGACTGCCGCACCTTCAGTGATCTCGACATATTCGGCATAGGTCACCGCTTTAGCCGCCGCCGCTGCACGAGCCAGTAAAACATAAAACGAGTACACAAGCTGATTTTCCCCATTGACAGGGCTATAGATCTCGTTCTACCATTTTTGGTAGTCATTCATTGTCTACATCACACGTGCAGATGCACAGGGAGAAGGGTATAATGGACACCAAAGCTATTGCTCAAGGAACGGTGGCTGCGCTCAAACAAGGTCAGTACACGACCCCAGAGGGCAACACTATCGATCTCACAAGCCTGCTTGCCGCCTGCCTGAGTGGCACGCAGTCGTATGATCCTCACGATCTCGAGCGTCTGCGTGAGCGCGTACTGGCTCAGCCAGTCAACCAGCAAACCACCTCATTGGCCATCGTGAATGAAACGACCCTCCAGGGATGTGCCCGACTGATTGCCAGCCAGCAATACCGGCGTATTGGTGTCTTAAATTTTGCCTCGGCCAAAAACCCTGGTGGTGGCTTTTTACGCGGAGCGAGGGCACAGGAGGAGAGCCTGGCCCGCAGTTCTGCCCTCTATTTCAGCTTACGCCAATGCCCAGAACACTATGCCTTTCATCGAGCGCAGGACACCTGCCTCTATTCTGATCGCATGATTTACAGTCCAGCATGCCCCGTATTCCGTGATGACGCGGGTCAGTGGTTGGCACAGCCGTATGTCATTGATATCATTACCAGCCCTGCGCCCAATGCAGGGGTCGTACTGCAGAACGAGCCAGATCATCGTCTGCACATTGTCCCCACCCTCACCGAACGTGCCAGCAAAATCCTCGCTCTGGCTGCGGCTCACCAGTGCGATACCTTAATACTCGGTGCCTGGGGATGTGGAGTCTTCCAAAACGATCCTCGCACCGTGGCTCGTATCTTCCATGACTATCTCGGCCCATGCGGTCTGTACAGCCATTGCTTCCGCCACGTGCTTTTTTCGGTCTATGACCGCGCGCATCCGCCGAAAACCTTTGAAGTCTTTGCCAGACAATTTGCCAATCTGGCCTGATCCTTAGGAAACACACGCTTCCGTTTTCTAATCAGAACCCCCTTCCCATATTTTGCAGTCAGAGACACCTTCAGATTGAAACATACACATTGGAAAGCTGTTACGACCGATGAAGTGGACCGTGATGACTATCTGCTGGAAAAAGCAGATGAGGGACGCATACGCAAAGAGCAACGCAAGCGAATCCTGTGCATCTGGGATGGAAGCGTGCTGGAGAAAGCGAAAAGCTCGAAGGGCTCTGCCCGGTTGTCTCAAGTAAAGCGAAGAGGTGACAGCGAACCAGGCGAGGGGTCGTTCCCAACTTTCAGGCCATACAACACGGAATGAACGCTCCGGGCACGCAACGTCTAGCTACCTCGACAGCTACGTTAGAAGCCTAAGTACCAGAGTCCTGCCAGTTTTCCAGTTTCCAACGGATTTGGTAGAATAGCCAAACAAAATATATGGAGCGAATGCTGTAGGTACTTCTCTATTGATGAAGACTGCGCTGAACGTTCATATATAGAAATTTGAGAATAGAGGTATAGTGCATGTCTATTCATGTTCCATCTACGAATATGCCCCCTCGATCACCTGCTCAGAGTACGAGCCGTAGTACCATTGCCACGGCAGTGCGGCTCGTACTTATCGCATTTATTACGCTAGGATTGCCGGTGCTTTATGCCCTGAGTGCCATCCCCTATATGTCTGCTGGCTATGATTTGAGTAAAGCACAATTGAACGTTACCGGGGCACCGGGGGCATACATTCTTTTTACCCTCTCGCTTTCAAGTGCCGTCTCTGGCCATTGGAGCACCAGTGGTATTACTGCTCAACTACAAGGCATCAATCAAAAATTGACCGTCATTCCTGCCAGAGAACAAGATTGGAGTGACTCCATCGAGGGGAAGGCGAATACGACTCGCATCGATGGAGCCTTGCTTCTTCCTTCTTCGGTGAGCGAAACAAAAGATCTCATCGGTACAGTTACTGGTGCCATCGATTATCCCAGAGCGTCGTCCTTCAACGATTTTCAGACTTCTACCATTCCAATCTCTGTGTCCTTACATATCAAGCTCATTTCGGGACAGGAAATGTTTTTCCAAAGCGGGCGCGCCTTGCTCTATGGCGTTGGCATTCTGGGAACACTCTTACTCGGAGGTTTTTTCTTGCTCTTGCGTCTCTATAACCGTGTGACAAAAATGTCACCCTTGCTTGCAAGCGTGCAAGGGTTCAAATCATGGCAGGGGGTAATCTATCTTTACCAGTTCTATCTTCTCGTTATTCTAGGTACCTCTTTCTTCATCTCTCTCGATACGCCTGCACCCAAAAATGAAGTATTCTTGCTGGCTACAATCATGGCGGCTGCCGCATTCCTTGCTGTACTGATATATATCATAGGCATGTATCGGACGATACAGCAGACAGCACGCTAGAGGATGTCGACCCAACGCTTCTTCCTGTCAAGCACCTGTGAAGGAAAGCCCCCCACGCTATCGAACCCTCGGCCTGTAGAGGCAACATCCTTAAGCTGTTGTCTCTACAGTTAATGTTCCGCATCCTCACCGCATACATTATTTGACCCCACCAGTACGTGAACCCCAGATACCAGAACCCTCTACAGGAGGGATCAGAAGGAAATACATGTCAGTTTCGTGTCGTCTTCGTCTCTTGCTCGCTCAACTGAATGTTGAACGTGCGAAAAGTGGGCAGCTTACCATCAGTTTGCGTCGCATTGCTCAGGAGAGTGAAATTGCTCAAAGTGTTCTGGTTTCGCTTCATACCGGACGCAGCCAGCGCGTTGATTATGCAACCATCGACCGGCTCCTCCCTCACCTACCTCAATCATTTTTATCCGGTGCATATCGACAATTTGTTTAGCTGGGAAATGACACAGGAAACGACACTACCAGCGGCAATCCTGATGTGATAATACAATAAAATGAAAGCCGAAAAAGTATGAGCATCC
This sequence comes from Dictyobacter alpinus, assembly GCF_003967575.1. NCBI lineage: Bacteria > Bacillati > Chloroflexota > Ktedonobacteria > Ktedonobacterales > Dictyobacteraceae > Dictyobacter > Dictyobacter alpinus. The sequence goes on along the minus strand of NZ_BIFT01000001.1, from coordinate 3,824,099 downwards.
GAAACCGTCGCTCCCATGGAGATCCTATTTACGCCAGAAGGCAAAAAAAATGCATCGTTTTGATGCCTCGCTTCCTCAACTCGTCCAGGATATGTTTGAGACCATGCAGGCTAATGATGGGGTTGGATTGGCGGCTCCGCAGATCGGTCTTTCTCTACGCTTGTTCGTAGTCGAAGGGATGGAGAGAGAAACGAACACGCCTTTCAAACTTGCGATGGCGAACCCAGAAATTGTAAACGGAGTCAATGTACGGAGAGCAGCCCGCGTTGTGGTAAAAGGACAGGATATTCATGGCAAGCCCCTGCGTGTCAGTGCTCATGGATATTATGCCTGGGCGTTGCAGCACGAGATCGATCATCTGAACGGCGTCCTCTACCTGGATCATCTGGATCATCCTGAAGATTTGAGGGAGATCCATGAAGATAATGCTGTGGAAGAAAAGGTTTCTGTTGAAAAGAAAAAATAGCCCTCAAAGCTTTCTCAAGTATCCAGGCACTCATACCGCCAAGGGCATCACCCTTCAATGCATTGAAATCTGTAAATATTGGCAACTGGCCGCGAAAGAAGGCCTGAATCGTTTCTTGCACCAGCGCCGCCATGATCAGCCCCAGGATATACCAGTGGAGATGGCGGCGGAGCGCAGGGACAAGAGAGAGGATCAGCATCCCAATGACAAAAAAGAAGATGGTATGTCCAACAAAGTGATCATGCGCATTGTGGAAAACCTGGCGGAAAGGAACACCAAACGTCGGCCAGACCTCACTCAACCAATCAAATGGGAACCAGAGAATGCCGAGCAGGGAAAGTACGATCCAACCGTAACGCAAGCCAAACAACGTCCAGCGCCGCCATGGGCGCTGATGATTGCTATCCTTGAACATAGATATCCCATTCTTATTTATGATAATAATCGTTCCACACATACGGATGAAACAGAATGCCAGAGTAACACAGCTTCATTGCCAGTGCACATACCCGTGTGTCACCTCTAGCTTACTCCAGTGCGTGCCATCTCGCACGCCAATCTCTTTGATCACACACGTAGACTGATATTTATTTCTGAAAGATGGCTCGTCATCTACACTTTTGCTTGTTTCATTGCAATCTCTATCGTAGCATTTTTCGTATGACCTGAATTATGAGCGAGAGTATAAGAACCGCAAATATAATCATCAGCATACTCAGAGGCAAGAAAGTGAAGAACTGGTTCCCATCATTGATAGCTTTACCTTTATAAAAGTTCGCGATACAACCGATAATAACTATTACAGCAGTCGCGATAAACCATATAAATTTCCCCTTTTCCAATTTCTCCAATTTCTTTTTTTCCAATTTTTCTTTTTTTAGAGCATGCCTTTTTCTTTTATTCATAGAATGCCTCTCCAAATTGGAATACGAATTTTTTATCCCCTGGATATTTCATACGCCTTTTTACGCTTGTTGTCCAGCCTTTTTACTCATATCTTTGTGAGATGGAGATGTTTCTGGCAAGTTCTAGACGCATATCAGGTGAATTACCTTCTTGCGACAGTGCAGTCAAGCACTGGAAAGCTCTGGGGAACGATGGAGACGGGAAGAAAGGATCACAACAAAAGATCAAGGATCGGCGTGAGCACGTGGTTCGTTAGTGAGATAAAGAAAGGCAGCTGAAGGCGTAGCTGATGCATCAGCTACACCTCTTTTGCTGTCTGAATTAGGGTACTTCTGGTTCCTTGGGGTGGGCATCGGCAATTAGATGTAAGATGACGTTGTGTTCAAGGAACGCTTTGAGTCCTGCAAGGAGGAACGTGAAGCCTTGGGTTGCATCAATAGCCTGTTTGACACCTTCATCATTTCCGCTGAAGCCAGTGTTGGTGATACGGACAAACGTGGTGTTGTCTTTCCGCGCGGTAAAGATCCACTCGACCAGATTCGAGGTGCCATAGCCAGGCCATTCAATGAGAATGCGCTTCTGCTCTTCAATGGCGAGCACTGTTACCTGGATGGAGATATCATACATCTCCCAATCCCACTGGACCCGACGGCCTTGTTCCAAATTGCCACTGCCCCTGGTAAACCAGAATTTGGAGGTGATTGCTGGGTCAATAAATGCCCTGAAGACTTCGGCGACCGGACGACGAATAAGCGTGGCCGTTTCCGCAACTGGCATCTGTGTAAGTTGGAGGTTGCTCATCGATGGATTCCTTTCAATATATTCGCGTTGGGGTCTCTGTTTTCGCTTTCCAGCATAGGCAGCTGAAACCCCTCACAATTCGTCGTTTTCGATAAGGTCCTTTAAGCGCTGCAAACGCTCGTTCCATTGCTGATTGATGGCTTCGATCCACACGCTGGCTGACTGGAGAGAAGTAGGATCGAACACATACTGTTTCTCGCGCCCTGACGTTTGCACCTGCGCCAGTCCTGCCTGGACAAGCAGATCGAGATGTTTCATAATTCCCTGGCGACTGATAGGAAATTCGCGTGCAAGCTGCGTTGCCGTCTTGGGACTGCTTCGGGCCAGCGTCGTCAACAAGCGCCGCCGATTCCCATCTGCGAGGGCGGTAAACACGCGATCTTCGTTCTCAATCATGATGACCTGCCAGGATATAGGCAGTAAGATTGCTCAGCACTTTTTCCCATCCCTGGATATTCCCTTTGAAATAGCTCTCTCGCATTTCTTCGGGCAGCGCTTCAAAACCTTGCTCCGTGACAGTGAGACGGGTCCCTTCAGGCACTGTCTCCAGGGTAAAAATCACCAACGTCTGCGCCGGGTGAGAAAGGGCAATTTGCCCGTGAAAACCAAAGCGATCCACTGGCTCGATGATGGCGATCGAACCTTTCGCCCCACGATCAAAGGTCACGGCCTCCCCAATGGCAAAACGTTCAAAGTGGATCGGTTGAAACCACTTCGCAATATGCTCAGGCATCGTAATTGCTCGCCAGACTCGCGAACGCTCTGCCTGAATGACGATACTCTGTGTGATCACGACTGCTTCCATAAGGAGCTCCTTTCTAGTGCAACCATTTAGTTGCAGATTTATTGTAACAGAGATGATCACATTTTGCAACCAATTAGTTGCAGATTACAGAAGACTTTTTGACCATAATGCGAAGATGGGACTTTGTTAAGGTCTTCGTCAAAGTACGCTCGTCAAGCATCTACAACGATACGGGTAAAGTTCAATAGAACTATAGGAAATTCAGAGCTTCGTACCTGTAGAGAACCAGTTTCTTGCAGTGTTCCGTCAGCTTGTACAACCACTTTGTCAGTAGAATCACAATCGCCTCCTATGAGACAAAAATAAGCTGACTATAGCTTATTCCCGATGCTCATCCGTAGCAGTACGTCGCGCAAAAGTTTCAAGCGCCCCGCGTGCAGCTTCGCGCACACTTGCTGATTCTGGATCATCGAGCAAACGCTGGAGCTTCTCAATGGTTGGCTCAAGACCATGTGGTGCCATCTGACTCGACCCAATGATCGCCCACATGCGAACTTCCCAAGAGGGACTGTCCAGGGCTTGATCAAACCACGAGAGCAGATTAGGGTGGGTACTGCGTAGCGCGGCCAGAGCCTGCGCGATCTGGATGTCTTGCAATGGCTCCAGTAGCGGTCCCACCTGTCCGGTACAGAGCGTTTCTACGAGCTCGGGCACGAGTTGTGGAAGTAGTTCAGGGTGGGTCTCATAGAGAGTTGCGGCTACACCCTGGCGCACCGATATATCGCTTGCATGGAGTTCTGCCAGCAAAGGCTCTGAGGGTGCTTGTTCGCCTAATTCCCCGAGAACTGCAAGGGCATAATCGACACGAAAGCTCGTACGAAGATTGGCAACGAGGATATCTATCCCCTCCTGCCGTCCTTGTCTGGCGATGAGACCTGCAAGCTCTACATTCTCACCTTCGAGGTGGGGCAATAACCTCTCTACCGGGACAGGTATATCGAAAGAGCTAAGCACCTTGGCTGCTTGGCGACGCGTCTCTATATCTTCAGTATCCAGAGCGATCAATACAGATTCGATGGGAATATACCGACTTAAAGGGACGTCATCGCCTAAAAAGGCCAGTGCGTACAACGCCGCTCGGCGTGCTTGAGGCAAAGGGTCAGACAGCAAGGCATGCAGTTCTGTAAATGGCGCGTTCTCGCCCAACATCGCAATCATCCCTGCTGCCATATATCCTACCGGCCACCACGCATCCTTGAGCAGGTGCAGCAGTTCTTCAATAGGAAGGCGCTGGACAATCGCATTTCTCACAGCACCAAGTGGTGTACGTAACCAGACCAGGGCGTTCTCGCGTGCCCATTCATGGTCTGCATGCAGCCAGCCCACAATGATCGAGAGAGCCTCCGGGTCACCAGCACTGGCCAGCACTTTCGTTGCCTCACGCTGAATTAATTGATCGGTGTCATCAAGCAATGCACGTAGCTCGGTTTGTGGCATCCGTTCGCCCGATTTGGCAAGTGCCCAGATGGCTTCCAGGCGCACGCTTTGCTCTGGATCATGCAGTGCCTCGATCAACGGCTCAAGAGGGATGCGCTGCTCTTCCACATTCCCAAGTAATCTGGCTGCCGCGACGCGAATATGAGCATTCCTACTCTGCAGCATAGTGAGGAGTGTCTCGACAGGCACGTGCTCCCCCAGGAGACCAATCAGATAGGTTGCTGCCGCGCATAGTCCTTGCTCTGGCACATCTAACGCCTCCAGCACCATGGCAACGGGAGCCCGCGTCCCAAGCGCATAGAGGACGGCCTCGCGCACCTCTGCATCCGGATCGGTGAGATGCGGATGCAGGGCCTCCTGCGGAGCATGTGCTCCGACATCTACCAGTGCCCATTTTGCGGCAGATCGAACCCGCTTATTGGGATCCTGCATCGCCAGGAACAATGGCTCGAGCGGGACATATTCACGCCACTCACGCAAAATGTTTGCCGCGGCCACCCGCAGAGGTATCGTATCAAGCTGCATCATGCAAATAAACGACTCGAGCGAGACCTGTTCTCCTGGTTCTCCAAGTTGGCGCAGCGCCTCTGCCGCTTTCCTGCGTCTTTCTGATCTCAAGGAGTAAAGCTCTTGAGCCAAATGTTCAATGTGATGATGTGACAAGAACAATTTCCCTTCCAACAATGCAGCGCTAGATACACGCTCTAGATATCTCGATGCATAAAAATATGTGCAATACATTATATAATCAAAGTCCGATGGCCTGTTAAGTACGTTTGCGAGAAGGGCATCGAGGGGTATTGCTACGCGTTCTTTTTCGGGAGGAATATGTCGGAGAAAGGAAGATACTGATGGAAGCACGATGACGCTGGATACCTATTCCCATGTCCTACCATGCTTGCAAGCGCAGGCCGTCACGCGGCTGAACGGTCTCTTCACGACCGCAGCATCTGGACACGAACCCTGTTACAGCCATGAGCTGAAAAAAGGCAATCATCGAGGTGCAAAAAATGAAAGAGCTCGCATGGAAGCGGGCAATAACAGGCAATGTGCTCAATTGGGACTGCCTCATCCAAGGAAGAACGCTCTCAATACGGGGGCGAGAATGTCGTTAGCGAGGCCGTGGCCTTGCCCTTCCAGGGTTCGCAACTGCGCATGAGGGATCGTTTTCGAGAGCGTTTGCGCGGTCTCATACATAAAGGGATAGCTTGCGCCACCGTTCATGACCAGCGTTGGCACACGCACCTGCGCGGCTCGTTCGATAGGCACCGCCCCATCATTGCCTAAAATGGCAGTGTGATCATAGGCAAGCGTTGGCGCTATCGCCTCAAGTGAGGGCCAGGCCGGTGAATGACGCATGGCTTCAATCTGATCAATTGGCGTCCCAACTAACTCCATGAACAGCGCCACGGCATCGCCACGACGATCTGCTGCTAACAGCACTGTCAGGTGTTGGATGTATGCTCTCCATGCAAGCTTCGCCTCACTCGCATCATTGTAAGGAGCCTCATACATGGTAAGCTTCTTGACCTTCTCACCAAGCGTTGCGGCTGCTTCAAGAGCAAGAGCGGCCCCCGAGGAATGACCATACAGGTACACCGATCCGCCAGCCTCGTCAATCAATACCTCAATGTCCTCAATTTCACGCATGACGGCATATGGCCTGATATCTCCGCTGTCACCTCGCCCTCGACGGTCATAGTTATAGACCGTAAAATATGGCGCAAGAAGTTTGGCGAGTTCCGGACCAGACCAGGATAATCGGGAGCAAAGTGCTCCAGCCACCAGGATAAGTGCGGGTCCCTGCCCTGACTGATCGAATGCAATGGGAGTGCCATCTTTAGAAATGACTGTTCTCATGGTGTGTCCTCTCTTGTGGATCAACTGCTGTTTCCCTCTTGTACATAAAAACAGTGTAGCACTCTGGCCTGAAAAAACTTCTCGGATCTTGCTCTTCATAACCTGAGGGAGCAGGCTGGGGACAACAGAGGTCAAACTAACTGAGAATATCCTGTAGAGTCGAGGGCCACGCCACCATCACGTGTCAGAGACTTCCCTCGTGGTGCTAATCGATATGAGCTGGTCATATCGACCAATCCGGCATTGCAGCGCGATCCTTGCAGTGTGCGCATGGTACAGCATGCGCCAGCCTTCTGTTTTTAGCGCAATAAAGCGGTGGGCCGCGGCAAACGCTTCTTCGGGGGTCGCAAATCCAACGTTTTCTTCTTTCTCAAAATAGATACCTGAGATATCGCGGAATTGCACCCCGGCTAGCCATCCTTTCTGCCACGTCTCTATCAGTTGGACATAGACTTTATGAAAATTGACTCGCGTCGCCTGTTTCGCCTGATAAAGTTGCCCTTGACCCATCTGCTTTTGCCACACAAAGTCGCTATGATTAATCCGTAAAGGAGGCCTGGCTGGCACGGATGGCACACTACCACGCGTGATGACCATGGAATCCTGGGGGTCAATCTTTCCAAGTTGTTGAACAAGGCTACGCACGCTCTCTTCCTCAGCACAGAATGCAAGCAGCGTTTCCAGGGCATGCTCTGGGGTGAGGAATAGTTGATCGGCTGCTAGCTCAAATGTCACACTCTGCGTCTTCGAAAAACATATAATGGCTTCCCACCCTTTTCCATAAACATGTGCCAATCGCAGATTAATAGTCGCCTCTGCCACGCGCCTACGTTCCCAGGATCGATAAGCAGCCTCGGTATTGGTGAGATGATACAGAGTAAAAATGATCCTGTTCACTTCCAGCACCGAAGGAGAAAAATAACGCTCTGGATCCACGTCGGCTGGCCTGGGTGGGGCATGATGGAAGATTTGTCGAGCTTGTTTCTGCTCTTTCATCTCTTTGAACGCTTCATATACACGGTGTTCCCTGGCAAGAAATTCTTCGGTTACCAGAAACGCAATCTCTGAAGTGGGAAAAAGAGCTTCAGAGGAAAGCTTCAGTTGAATGGTAAAACGTCCATTCAAGCGTATCACTCCCCACCATCCTTTATCAGAAACATACTCGAGAAAGAGGTCAATCTTCATCTCTCCAAGCACACGCGGTTCGCGTGCCTGGTACACAATATAATCCTTGCCCTGAGCAACCTGGGTAAAGGCACAATCATGAATATAAATATGAGGCTGCTCGACGTCCTTGTTTTCCTGGGTTTCATCCATAAAAGTAAATATACTCACTTCTTGCTTTACTACAATATGTGTATTGTACCTTTATCACATCCATTCATACAACCATCAGTTTACGTATCAACCAATTATGTTTATAAATAAGGTGAGAGCCAAATTGAGATATCATCGTCCTGATACTATTCTCATTCTTCTAGCCAATCTGCACCTTATTTACTACATGCTCATCGAATGCCTGCTTTACTGCACTTCGCTCATGAATATACCCACTGATCACAAGCGTATCGCCATTCGTCAGGTAGATATGGCAAAATGGAAGCAAAAAAGCTGGCATAGACTTGTGGTAGATGATCTTCTCAATCTGCTCCCAGCGTACAACTTCAAATGAACCACCCTCAATATAAACAAAGCCATCTGTATAGAGATGGAGCCGTAGAAAGCGTGCATAGAAGCGTGGCATAAATAGTAAAGAGAGAATAAACAAGACCCAAAAAAGTGCTGTCGTATTTGAAGCCAGAAATGAAGGGAGAAAACGAAAATGAAAAAATCCTTCAATAAACAGGGAAGGAAAAGCAAGCAAGAGCAGATAGTGAATTGGCAGGCCAACAGCCTTCCTGCGCAAAATTCCCTTAAAACCACCATGGTATGTTGCCACTACTCCACCCAAACGATACTCTTCTCGAAGTCTGAGGGCTTCCTCTGGCGTCTCATTCTCGATTAACCTCTTCTTTTTCTGAACATGATCATATTTCTCTTGCTCTCTGACCGTCTGGTGACTCACCAGATGTTCAAATTGTACCTCTAAGGTTTCTCGCCCCTCTGGACGCTTAATCAATCGGGCTTTGAGCTCGATTTCTTGTGCGAGTGTTTCTAAGTGGTCAATCAATTGGCCCAAGATCACTTGCTCTTTATTGGTCAGGTAGACGATACAGCGTTCCTGGTTCGAAGAAACCCATTCAATGTCTTCCCAACGTACAATCTTATACATGCTTTTATGATGGAAAATAAAACCAGCCGAGCAAATATAAACCGTCGCCCTGTGAAGCAGCAGAACAGGAATAATAAAGATGAGAGCAGCTAAAAGCATAATTGACAGAATAATACCATAGAAAGGAATATTAGAAACAGTAAAAGTAAAAGGAGTCTGCGTATATACAACAATAATAACAATGACATAAGTAACGGCTATTGCCCACCCAAGTGATTTCAACCGTGGTCGTTTCGTCGTGCGATACACCCTGATCGGCTCGCCCAGTGTATATGTTGCTGCTAATTGATAGACTTCATACGGCAAATGCCTCGATATCATCTGTATTGGATCCTTCCACAAATTATCTCAATAATAATAACGCATTGGCGGAGAAAAATTATCGATGACGAAAAAAGGTTGCAAAAGGCAGAAGAATCATTTATACTCTAATATAGATACGTTTGTTTGTAACAATGCGCCAGCTCTAGCGCATCCCCAAAGAGCATCCTCAATGATCATTCAGTGTCATCATCTCCGCGAATTAGCCATTATTCAAGACAATTGCTGCTTCCATTGTCATGTCCTGGCTGGCTGTGTAGGTCACGATTTACCTGATGGGCACCAGGCGGTCTTCTGTTGTGCTTATAGAGCCAATTTTACGACAGAAGAAGTAGAAGCGATCCTGGCGAAAATCCCGGAATGGCAAGCACAAGAACCGCCAGGCGAGCTCACATATACGGCGGCGCTCACGATTCCCGAACGCTTTCGCCCTGTCTATCAGGCCATCCAACAGCTTGAAAGTGATGAACGATGCCTTGCTGCACTCATGAGTGAGAGCAGCTTTCGAGAAAACCCATCCAGTATGTATGCCATCGTCATTGTCGACCCATCTTACTCATCTCGTAACAGACACCGCATGAGAATAGAGGATATCACACTTACTCTTATTTTTTTATCACTGGAAAAGTTTAAAAGTGTAATATACGATGAAATTGAGCAGCATGATCGCCACTTGAAGCTCTCAATAACAAGAAGCCTGATTATCTTTGATAAAAAGGGTTCGATCCGTGCGATGCAAGAGAAGGCTCGACGCCTCCAACGTCACACAGTCTCCCCCGAAGATCTCTACCACATCAAATCTAAAGCACTGTACTTTCATGATATCGTGAAACACCAGATACAAAGCAAGCCAACACAAGCGCTCCTCTTCATGCATACCTATCTACAGAACCTACTCATGTTCCATTATCAATTACAACGAAGATGGTGGCCGGGACAACTTCAGTTGGCCGAAGACCTGCGGCACTGGAACCATGAACTGGCCAACCTGATAGATACTTTTGTGACAATCGGTGATGTTGAGATGAAATTTCAGCACTGGTCTGCCATCATTGACTATATCTTGCAGCCGTTTGGTGGCCACACCATCACAATTCCAGATACCTATATTCGTACTGATCGCCAGTACGACCTCTCACAATTACTCAGCAAATAAAAAATATGCCTGCTTTGCTATCAAGGAGAAAGCAGGCATATTTTACAATACATCGCTTTTGATTGAGAACACGATAAGGAGACTTAGTATTGGAAGACAGATACGAATGGAATCTGCGTCTTCAAGATATGCTGGAACAAACAGTGAAAAACGCATATCAAGGGACTTGGGAATAGAAGATAACCCACATATCCATCCAGGATTCCGCTAGCGCTAAAAGGGCCTGATATCCACTTTATGAGCTCCTCTTCTCGCACAAAAATGATAGCAAAACAGATGTTGATGAGCATATGTAGAACAGGTCTACCACTGGCCCATCTATGGTAGACCTAGTTCATTTTCGTAAAGCGTCCAAACACAAAACATCAGAAGTATTCTATTTACTTGCTTAAAGCTCCTACCCTCCAAAAGCGTGCACAATTAATTGTACCCGTCATAAGTGTCTGCCCATTAGCCTTGAATGCTACTTTCTCAATATACGTCTAAGCATGTAACCAGAGTGGTCCCGTAAGTAAACCGGATCGATCAAAATACATCACTACTTGCTTGCTTTCTCTTTTTTCTTGTTGTTAAAAAAGTTCAGGATAAGGAACATTGGAATCCAGACAATGACAACACCCACTGTTATGAATGCAGAGTTACCAAGTGCTCTCTGTATTGAATATCCAAACGCTACATTAATCACAGTTTGCACACCAAAAAGGAGGATTCCTAGAATAGGGGCAACAAATACGACTCTTTTCCAATTATTTCCAACTTTCATTCTTTTCATCCTTGAAGTCTACTTATACTCATTTATCTATATCACGTTTTTGGAAGAATGAGGACTCATCTCAAAATTCAAAAAGTTGAAAGTTGGCATCAATGCTTAAGCCCAAGGTCCAGCTGCATAAACTCAGGCAACATACAATCCATATGATAAACTATCATTATGGATAAAGCTGATCATAGACGTAGTATGGTTATACCTGAGCGAGTTCGACTGCGGGCCGAACAATCAAGCGCCCAGACAAGACAGTGGCTGAAAGACCTGCCTGATCTTATTGTCGAACTTGAACACGAATGGGAGCTGAGTATTGGCCAACCGCTTTCCGGAGGATCTTCGGCATACGTCGCACCCGTAAAAACTGCAAGCGGCAATGCTATCATAAAGATAGCGATGCCGAGACCAGACGGCTTTCAGCAAGAGATAGACACGATTATCCGGACAAATGGCCACGGCTATGTTCGCGTGTTCCAGTTTGACTACGAGCGACGTGCCTTGCTTCTAGAGCCGCTCGGACTATCCATGCAAGAGAGGAAATTGGAACCTGAGCAGGCCATACGATTGCTGTGCAAGCTCCTTCAACAAGCATGGCTTGTGCCATCTGGTGTGGATCAGACGATGAATGCCCAGGAGTACAAAGCGCAGACATTGGCTCAGCTCATAAGCGAACTATGGGTCAAACTTGAACGGCCATGCTCTGAGGAAATTATCGCTCAGGCCCTGGAGTTCGCGTCCCGGCGCATAGATGCTTTTGACCGCGAACGATGTGTCGTCGTCCATGGAGACCCCCATCCAGCGAACGCCCTTCAGGTACTTACCCCACGTGCTGGAACTGAAGCGGGCTATGTCTTTGTTGATCCAGAAAGCTTCCTCTGCGAGCCAGAATATGACCTTGGGGTAGTCATGCGTGACTGGAATGAGGAGTTGCTTGCAGCAGCCGATCCTCTTCCTTTAGCCCACCAATATTGCAAGCTCCTTGCCAGGGAATCTGGCCTCGAGGAAGCCGCTATCTGGGAATGGGGCTTTATCGAGCGCGTATCCACTGGTTTATATATTTGCGCCTATGGTTCACGCGAGCATGGTCAGCCATTTTTCAACACCGCACAACGCTTGCTGGGATAGTACTACACGCGTGGAACATCCCCAAGACGCAGCGCATCCAGCATCTTCAATATTTTGTACAAATCGGCACTTGCTTGAGCATATTCGCTTGACTCAAAAAGAGTAGTCGCAAATGGGTACTTAACATCATTGACAATACCTCAATAAAACCGTCTACCAGCATCTATTTTGAGCTCAAAATCGCGACCAAAGTCTATCAAACAACACAAAAATCAAACAACATCTACCCTGATTGATGTACCGTTGCTGTCAAAATTAACGGCTGCAAATGATAGAGGAGCTGGATGTTTTCCAGATTTTAGAGATAGCTGAACCAGTCAAATAAATGACCAGTATCTGAAAATATCTCTCAACCGAACGATGTTGAGACATCTCATCATCAAGAACAGGTAGAAGCTTTTCGGCGTCTGGCTCCACAATGCTTCTATTGCGCATCCATAGTGCGGCGGCTTATACTATCCATTATGTTTACTCTAGCACAAATGAATGAACTCCACGATCGCCTTGGCAACGCGGAAACGCTTCAGATCTACTTACAGGCGCTGAATGCAATTGGAGTAGATACATTTAGTTCATTCATAACTGATGGGCATTCTGAATTCTTGGGGAAAGATGGTCAAAAAGTCGTCTCTCCCCCAGCGCATGAGATACTCACCGTTGCCACCACGAGCAATCGAGAGAAATTCATGGAACATCTTGACCGACATCTCCAGGGGAAAACAAACTACCTGGAAATGTCAAAGGGTCTAGCCGAGAGCGGCATAGCAAAATGGACGTTTGATACCAACCGCATGATGGTGACATACTACGACAAAGCTGACAATGAAATGCTTGCTGAAGAAGTGAAGTAGGATCGTGTTCCCAACCAATTGCGCAACGAGTAAGGTGAAGAGCTACTCATTGCGCAATCTGTGGGTGTCAGCGATGAGAGGCCGCACGTCAGTGGCAGCCATACCCTGGCATACCGATGTGTCGCTTGCATGGATACACACGTTCGCCAGGCAACAAGGCCTTCGCTTTCACTTCCTTGCCCTCTTGCAAGAGGGTAGAGATCTTTCTCACCAGGGGAGTTGCATCTCGAATCTCCACGATCCATTCATGAACATACTGCTCAATAATAGAGCGACTCAGACCCACTTGAATACTATTGATAGGAAGGCTCTTGCCTCTGAGAGACCGTTCAGGATCCCATTGCACATGGACACGTGCCTGCTCAAACTGCGTGGCCCACTCGTCATAACTACGGTAAACCGATGAATCATACGCGGTCAACACAGCCTGCGAAAGCGCCTCCTCCCATCCATGCCGTGTCATGCGAATAGCCAGGATCATTTCCTGGCCCGATTTGCGTCCCCAGTTGCTGCGTTCCACAAGCCAGAGAAAAGAGGGTTAAGTGTACCACAAACAATCTTTGATTACCCATTCTGTCCGTACTCAGACGATGGAGTTCGGCAGCCATACAGTTGTGGTGAATCACAATCAGAGGAATTATCGTGGAAGGAATTTGTGCGACCTAAGTGTAATTGGCTTAAGACTGGATACTCAAAAGCGATATCACCACTATGACCTCCCAGGGGGGACAATGGCAGAGCGGGGATATTGTGTGCCTTATTTTGAGTTATGGTATTGTTGGTAATAGTGACAAACGTGCTTGGATCAATCCAGCTCGCGATAAAAATAGCGCCTCCATCCCCTCCCTTTATAGTATTGTTAGAAATGGTACTGTTAGAAATGGTAAGCTTGCCTGGATCAGAAGCAGTAAGATTGTCAAAATAGATGCCTCCACCTCCGACAGTGGCGACAGCATCGAAGCCAGTTAATGATCTATTGGTAAGACAGTTTGCGGATACACCATCACTATTGATAACATTGTTGCCAGAAACATCACTATGGTTAATTTCTAATGTACCACCACGCTCGACATGAATACCTCCTCCTCCATTTTCCAAACAATAGACCATATGAAATATATTATCACTTACAGCACTATTCATCAGTTCTACTATGCCACCTACACTTGAGATACCGATACGATCATTACCAGATACAGCACTGTGTCGTATGATCATGTGTCCTGAAGTAACGCTAATTGCTGCGTCGCTATTCTCATCAGCAAATTGGTGTTTGTGGGTAACGATACAATCAGTAAGCGTCACTATTCCTGTGGTCTTCATATTTCCTGTGCCATGCGCTTTGATAGGTGCCGCATCAAACACGAGGTTCGATAGCGTGACGGTGGCCTGAGGATTTATATCAACTCCATAGCCTGCAATCGTGATGTTTCGTGTGCTGGGTCCTCGAATAGTCAGGTTCTTGGTAATAGTGAGATCACCTGTTGTCAAGCGTATTATTCCACTGATATCTTGTGCAAACGTGATGACATCACCTGTATGCGCCCTTGCAATATCTTGTCGCAGTGATCCTACACCATCATTGTCTAGTGTCGTCACCTGGTTGATATTAGACTCTCTTTGTAATTGGAGAAACAGTCCCGCAGATGTCCCAAAAATCAGTACAACCACAAGAATAGCTGAGATAGCATACCAACGGGAGAGGGCATGATGACGAACGCTCGCGCGAAGAAATGCTCTCTCCTCCTGATTCAAGTCACATTCATGATCTTTCAACTGCTCGTTAGCCTCTGCGAGATCACGCCCTCTGAGCAACGTATTGGTATCATGGGAATTCGTCCATGCACGGACACGTTTCTCAAGTTCCTGATGCCATAGAAGAAATTGGCGATCGTTTTCTAGCCATGTCTTTAGCTTTCCCCATTTCCGTGGCAATATATCGTGGATGATCTCTACCGTTTCCTGGTTGCTTTGTAGATCGCGATCTGTTGTCAGCAGGCGTTTTTCTACGAGATGCTGTATGACTTGCTGGACATGTTCTTGCTCATGTCCACGTTGATAGAATGAGAGTATCGGTCGCCGACGTCGGCTATCAAGCACGCCTTGCTCTTTCTCTCCTACATACATAAGACCAGTAAAGATGCGACGAGCAAGTTGCCGTTCTTCTTCACTCTTCAGTTCACGAAAGGTTTGCTCGGCCCAGCGTGTCAAAGCGCCTGCTACCGCACCTATTTTACGGTATTCCTCGAAAAGGAGCATCCCTTTTCGGCGTCTTTTCCAGAGTTCATACAGTGCAAACTCCAGAAGGGGAAGTACAGCGCTTCGTCCAACCTGCCCTCTGTCTTCATCTTCCAGAGAAGCTTCTAGCGTATCTCTCACAATAATCTCAACCAGGCCCTCCTCAAATAGGAGCCCTACTGCCTCTGCAGGTTTTTGCACCATAGCGGTCAACTCATCTTGCTTGATGGTTTGTGGAACATGAAGAGGGCCTCTATGTTGTTCCAACAATACCATTAATGTTTCATACGGTGTGATACGACTGTAAAAGTCATCTCGCATGATGAGCATGACAGAAATGGATACAGGGGATTGTACAAGAGATATTATTTGCTCAATAAATTGTTTGCGGAGAGGATCAGCACAGTTCACGAATAGTTCTTCAAATTGATCAACGATGAGCAGTAACCTTTCCTGCTCAGGATGCTGACGTTGCCATGCTCGTGCACCTTGGATGAGATCATCTCCACCATCTGAGAAACCCTGGTTCGCTAGCTCATCAAAAGGACTATTGGTGGGACGGGTCACAAGAACTCCCCACTGGTCACTCCCTGGTATCTTTCCGCTCTTCAATTGTGGGACAACCCCTGCTTGCACAACAGATGACTTTCCGCTACCAGAGGGCCCCAAAATAATGAGAAAGCCTGGCTCATGGCGCAATCGGCTTAGGATGCTATCAACAAACTTTTGGCGACCAAAGAAAAATTCAGTATCAGCTTCACTAAACGCTGCCAGACCGAGATAAGGACACACATCGGATATATGGAGCACTGGACACACATCACGCAGAGTTTCTGTAGACACGGCAAAAGCGGTCGTTTGAAGTCGATGATACTGATCTGGTTTAGTGATATCAGAAACCATCCCTATTACACGTCGCCCCAAAATATCCCAAACCGGGGCTCCACTAAAACCAATGGTAATTTCGCCTGACTGTAGCTGGAGAATGGGCCTTCCAGTTTCTTTTGATACTCTGACAACTCTGCCACTTCCCCCCAAACCCTCTCGGTCACCAATATCAGGAAACCCAAATACTGAAATAGTGTGCCCACTCGTCCCTTCAGCAGGTCCTAATGGTAATGGTTGTACACCCAGGGGAAGCGTCCCTTCGAGTTGTAGAATAGCCACATCACCCATATTCCAGGGAAGCCACCATGGTACTAAAATACGAGCGTCTTGCTCATCGCCAGTTGCATGGAAAATAACGGTTACCTTCTCTGGACGAGGTTCTCCCTGTTCTTGTAATATGTCCCGCTGAATAACGTGAGAACACGTTGCAATCAAGCCGGACTCCGAGATTAGAAAGCCGGTTCCAGCCGTTTTCCTCTCGCGATCAAGAATACGGACAATACCTCGTATTAACTTATCGTGCAAGAAATTCCTCCATATAATTGACATACATCTACATATTCAATAGATCGTCCATCACATTATAGAGTGCTTTTCTGCTCCTCTTGCTTCCAGCGCAACGTTACTTTATAGTTTGCCTCTGTACTAGCAGAGGCGATCACTACCCCGGCGATGGCACTCATATTAAATCCAAATTCCATCTCAATCTCATCGGGCTTATGTGCCAATGTGCGAAGTGTATGAATCACCTTTTCCGTGGCGGGACGAATTTTACTGAGCGCCTGCTCAAAGGTATCTTTCGCTTCTTCAGCAAATTCACTGCGGTGACGAGAAGCGCGAATGGTTCCTTCTGGCTGCGGGCCATCGGCCTCTACTATAATAGTACTACCATCTTCTATTTTGAATTCGATAAAATGCTTCATGGCTGTTTCCTCAATCAGTTGTCTTCAAGTATGATTTCCCTATCGAACAACCGTAATATATTTTTCAGGAGAGCTCAACAATAAGCAGTTTCTCAGGTACTCTTCAGCCGTCCAGAGAGATCTCATTGGAACAATCACCTGATTCAAGGTACGCCAATCTGGCTGCCTAGAACGAGGTGATCCTCTTTGTGGGCACAAAATGCTCAATGATTTCTTCACACCGCTTCATAGATTCCTATCCATTCATATATACTCACAAATGCCAACGGCACTGAAATCGTGATCTGCTGGTCATTCAATTCAATAGTAACAATCAAAGCAACATCCTGGCAAGTGATTAAGAAAAAGATGTACTATAATACTATAGACTATATTTTTTGATATTGATGTTGCTTATTCCAAATCAAGCAGATAACTCACATTCACTGTACGATGACAAGTCATGACGGTCAAGAGGCGCATCTGCTCGATGACTATCAGTTTGTTTATGAACGCGGCCGGCATCATACCGCCCTGCTCGCTGGACCATGGTTATCCCAAAAATCACATCTCAGCCATCATTCCTTCACACCGTGTCCAGAGGGAGTCATGATTGGCGATATCACTATTCCAGGACATCTCACCCAAAGGGACGCCGTGAGGAACAACTGTTCCCAGATGGTTTTGAGGCCCATCCATTAATGTAAGATGAGGGAGTCATGATCGTGTGTTCCTTTCACATTGCTTTGGTGAACAAATTCCTCCTTCTCTGTTCCTCAAATGTGAACAGCATGTTTGCTACCAAATATGCTATTCTGAAAAGAGATTACAAGGTAGCGTTCTCCCCGGCAAGCACAAAGGAGGGGAACAGTTCTCTACCGAACAACTGGCCCTGATTGTTCGTCAAAGAAAGAGGGAATAGCAGTGAAACAGCAGAAAGCCGATCGTCACCCAGCAGATTCTGGCCTGCGATATCTTTTTGTTTGTGCTTGATGGCCAGGTCCCCGATGAAGGAGCATGTGTGGAACTTGGCATCGCTTATTGCCAAAGAACACTCCAGCACAGCCGAAAATTGCTGCTTGGTTCACAGACTGACAGCCGGGCAGCGTTCCTGGGTTCAAAACTCAATCCAATGATCCGGGTCCCACTCGATGGTATTGCCCCACGAGGACAAGGGTCGGCAGCTTATGGGGAGGGGATACATTCAGCTTTGCATGTGTGTGTGAGCGTGTAGATCGCGTAGCAAACCCATCTTTCGCTAAAAATGGATCGGGAGCAGGGGCGCATGATTGTTGTAACAGAGCAGTTTCGTGAAGACAGACAGTATCCAGCCAGACATCCATGAGTCCCCCCTTCTTCCTCTTCAAACCAAGCGCCTCCTCTATGGAGTGAAAAACGTACGCACCTGGTGGAAAAGGGATGCTCTCTCCAGGAGATTATCCCTTCTTTTGCTCCTTCCAATGGAGCAGCATCACTGTATAGTCTATGTAGACTAGAGCATTGCAAGCATTGTTTCCATCTGCATGCCACGTGATCCTTTAAGGAGTACGAGATCGTCGGGCCGTAGCTCATGCTTGAGGAGATCAGCGGCGGCACGTTTGGCGGTTTCTAATTCCGCACTGTTGTTCACGTCAGCACTAAAATAGTACGTGTGCTTTTCGGGCATACCCGCGGCGATAGCGCCCTCAACGTAGAAACGGGCCTGATCACCGATGGCGATGAGATAGTCCACACGACCAGCCAGAGAGGAACCACACATGGAGTGTTCGGCGCGTGCGTAGGTACCAAGCTGGAAGATATCGCCCAGAATGGCCCAGCGCTTCCCATTGGGATAATGACTTGTGTTGTGCATAGCGCTAGTAATGGCGAGAATCGACTGGCGATTGGCGTTATAGCTATCGTCGATGAGGATACTGTTGTTGGGACCAGTCTTGATTTCGCAGCGTCCTGGTGCGGGTAAGAGATCTTCCAAAGCCGAGGCGATATCATCCAGTGACATCTCTGCCGCGCAACCAGCTGCTGCCGCAGCGAGGGCGATGGTGATACCATGTTTGCCCGGAAGGCGAAGCTGAACGGGCCGCTGTTGATCGTGATAGTGCAGTGTGAAGCTGTGCCCGAAGAGGGTATCACCACCGATGTTGCTGGCACGTACCGTAGCACCTTCACCTGTGCCATAGGAGAGAATGCGCGCTTGGGTTTTCGCTGCCATCGTGCGAACAAGTTCATCGTCATAGTTGAGAATGGCGAAGCCGTCGGGGGTGAGAACCCGCACCAGTTCGCTTTTGGCGATGGCGACGCGTTCCTGTGTGCCAAAGTATTCAAGGTGAGCGGCGCCGACAGTGGTAATGATAGACCAGTGGGGGCTGGCAATGGAATTGCAGAGCCAGGTGAGCTCGCCGACATATTGAGCGCCCATCTCCAGCACTGCGTAACGGTATTGTGGCTCCAGGCGCAGGAGCGTGATAGGATAGCCAAGCTCGTGGTTATATGATGCATAAGTTTTCAGGGTGGAGGCTTTATGGCTGAGTACAGCAGCCACCGCATCTTTTGTGCTTGTTTTACCATTGCTTCCGGTAATGCCTATGCGTATGGTGTCTTTCTGACGTTGAGTGCGTGCGCGTGCTGTAGCGTGAAGGGCCGTAAGAATGTCAGGGACGATGATCTGTAGGAAGTCGGGAGGCACATCGTTAACTGGTGTGCTGCAAAGAGCGGCCAGCGCGCCTGCACGAGCAGCAGCAGGAATGAAGTGATGACCGTCGCTGTTTGCTCCTTTGCGAGCAATAAAGAGATCGCCAGGCTCTATCTGGCGACTATCATGGTGTGCCGAGCGAAAGACAAGCTCAGGGTCAGGCGACGTGCTACTGAGTAGATTGGGCCTGGCAACGTCATCCGCATTCCCTTGTAATATGTCATTAAGGGTAAACATCTTAATACATCCTTTGCTCTTAAAAAATAAGAATAAACATTTGAACAAACTAGCCATAGCCGGGCTCGTAGGTATAAAGGTGAATACTGTTTTAGACAGTATTGTAGCTACTCAGGTCCCCAAACCTCGCCAAGACCTTGATAACATATCCATGCAGGATCGTTTACAAAACGCTCACGCCTCTCAGCATGTCAGCACTCACCTGACTTGCCTGGGTGTGGTTTGTCTTTCATAAACGCTTTCGGAACACAAATGAAGTGACGGGCTCGTACCCCATTGTGTGATAGAACTGGTGGGCATCGATGCGAGTCTCACGCGAGCGTAAATACATGCCCCAACATCCCTGCTCGCGTGCCCACTGTTCAGCCGCTTGCAGGAGACGGTGGCCTGTACCACTGCGACGAACGGCCGCATCCACCACCAGTCCTCCGATTTGCGCTTCCGGGTCCGTATGGACGAGGAAGCAGTGATACACATGGACCCACCCGAGCAGATGTCCATCTGCTCGTTCTGCCACAAAGAGCGCATGATCACTTTGCAGCAGAAGAGAAGTCAGCCGAAGCAAGAGATGTCCTGCAGCAACAGGGTATCCTAGCTGTTCACACAAATGTGCCAACTGTTCTGCATCACTGAGGGAGGCAAGGCGAATTGTTACTGATCTGTCGTCATTGCTCATCGTTCATCATCTTTTCCGTTCAATGCAAGCGACACCATCCGGTCGATCACTTCGGCAAATGGCAACCCTGCGGCCGCCATCATTCGCGGATAACGGCTGTATGAAGTCATACCGGGCAAAGTATTGACCTCGTTAAGTACTACCGTTCCATCTTCCTTCAGGAACATATCCACCCGCGAAAGTCCCCTGCATCCCAGGGCGTGATAGATGACTTTTGCCTTCTGCTGAACGAGTAAGCGCTCCTCTGCAGAAAGGTCAGCGGGAACAATTACTGTTGAGTTTTCGGAACCGCTTTCAGGATTATTCTCCTGATGGATTCTGAAGAAGCCATGCGATAGACAAATTTGATCTACCTCGCCTACAAGCAAATCCAGATCGTTCCCTACTATCGCACATCCCACCTCGCTTCCGACGACAACCTCTTCAATCAACACCTTCGAGTCATACTGTCTTGCGGCTTCCACTGCACTCAGCAATTCTTCTTTTCGCGATATCTTGCTGACACCGAAAGATGAACCCGAACGGGCCGGCTTTACAACAACGGGATAAGGAAGCCGGTCGGCGTTAATGTCCTCATCCACCGTGACAACCCAGAAATTTGGCGTAGCAATTCCCGCGTTTCTCACGACGATATACGCAAGAGATTTATCCATACACAGAGCAGAACTTTGGATATCACAGCCTACATAGGGAATGCTGGAAAGCTCTAACAAACCCTGTATCGCACCATCCTCGCCGAGTTTGCCGTGCAAAACGGGAAGCACCATATCCAAACGAATCGTTTTGTATTGTCCCTGTTCCAGAACAAGCAATCCGTGTACGCTTCTGTCCGGTGACAGCAGAGCCGGACGACAATTGTTGTTTTCCCAATTGGCACCAGGGCCGTCACACAACTTCCAGGCTCCGCTCTTCGTAATCCCGATATAGAACGGTTCATACTTCTCGATATCGAGATGCTTTGCGACCTCTTGCGCAGATTTAACGGAGATGGGATGTTCTTCGGAGCAGCCTCCGAATAGAATTGCGATGTTCAACCTATCCATACTCTTTTTTCCTCTCTAAATGACCAATGTGGTGCCAGATGGTGTCCCCAGATTGGATGATCTCCTTGCAAATTTCAGGCAATTGATCAAAGTATTTTCAACCGTATCTCTCAGGGCGTGGTCTGTGTAATAGGCGGTATGCGGAGTAATCAGCACATGCGGTAATTTTTGTAACCGCAACAACAGTTGGCTTTCAATAGGTTTGTTTCTGTAGTCAGCGTAGAATATTCCTTCCTCTCCTTCGAGGACATCCAACGCCGCACCGCCTAACCTGCCGCTTTCCAACGCTAGAAGAAGAGCCTCAGTATCAAGAAGTGAACCACGTCCAGTATTGATAATGAACGCGCCAGGCTTCATCTGCTCGATACGTTGATGATTCAAGAGGTGGTTTGTATCCGCATTAAGTGGTGTATGGAGTGTTACCATGTCGCTCTGCTGTAGCAATGCATCAAGAGGAACATAATTGGCAGAGGTTTTGGGACGATGGTCATAGGCTACTATGCGGCAACCAAAGCCCCGCAGCCGGTCTATAACTGCTGCGCCAATATATCCTGTTCCAATTACCCCGACGGTCATGTCGCGTAATTCTTTCCCGCGTACGTCATGCAATCTGAAGTCGTGAATATCTACACGGCTGAGAGTGGATTTGGTATGTCGAATCACCATAAGCATCAGCATGAGTGTGTAATCAGCCACGCTGGCGGGCGAATACACAACATTTTCAACCGAGATGCCAACACTCTGCGCGAAATCTACATCAATATGATTACATCCACTACTTCTTGTGGAGATATATGCGACGCCAGCCTGACCAAGCGCACGAAGAATGGATTTGGTGATGTGAGTCTTATGATTGACGCTGATGCATTGATTCCCAGATGTCAGTTCAATATTCGCTTCAGATACCGATGCCGCTGTGATAGTTGGTATAACGTCAAAGCGAGACGCCATCTCTCGGAACAAAACAGCCTCGTCCTGTCCGCATCCATATATAGTAATTCCCATTTTTGTCATGATTTATGCACCCACCCTGTTTAAAGCTTTTTGTATTGATGTTTTAGCTAATTAAAAAGGCTTCATAGACGACCTTCTTATTAACTTTGCAGGAGTAAGCGTAGCTGCAAGTTGTGAAAATGATATGAAATGACCCCTATCTCGATCGTTGTGGAAAGACAAAATCCCTCAAAAACAGATCCATGACTGATCAGAGAAAGGTCACGCTTGCTCCTCCCAAAGGTCAAAAACGCCATTCGGGATGATGCCTGAAAGTTACACATCCAGTACCGCTATCTGGGAATTTCATATCATTTTCACACGTAAACGGCATGCTAGTGGATAGAAAGAGCAGACGTTTCGTGATGAAGGAGCAGACGTTTCATGGTTACAGCCGAACATGTAATATATCCAGCAATTCCTCTCGGTGCCGGCCGGGTTCAAGGATGGAGCGATATTCCTATCAGAGAGGACGACAGCCTCGACCCATTAATTCCATTAGGGCCATTATCACAGGAGGCTGAAATTTTAATGACCTCCTCTCTCTATTTTGGTGAACATAGTAATTCACCTTATGCAGAGAATAGAAATACATTAGAAGGGAGCCTGCTAACGCTTTTTGCCCGTCGGTCAGTCGTTCATCGTCTATTAGTCGCGGAGCAACTCTTGCCAATTGGTCATCATCTACTAGTGTTCGATGCTTACAGGTCTTATCAGGTGCAGAAATCGCTGCATGCTTTCTATCAGCAAAAACTCAGAGAAAAGTATCCAGAGATGGACAATGAGGCACTGGAGTCTGAAACCCACAAATATGTGTCGCTTCCATCGATGGATCCAAATAGACCTTCTCCACATACCACAGGCGGATCGGTAGATGTCGCGATTGTAAAACTTGACCAGCCGCATGAAGAGGAGTTGATTCAAATCCGTTCCCACCTGACCGATATTCATCTACCTATTGCCAAGCGGGTTGGTATGGAAATGCGGCTATCAGCAATCATGAGACGCCATGCCAAAATGCTCGATTTTGGTACTGCATTCGATCATGGGGGTGAAAAATCCGCTCTGGCATATTATGAGGCTAAAAGTGCCGCCGGGGAAATCTTAACCGATACTGATATGCTGGCCTGCAACAATCGTCGCTTCCTCTTCGATATTATGACGCAGGCTGGTTTCCAGCCCTACTTTGCAGAATGGTGGCACTTCAACGCACCCGAGTCTCAAATGGGAGCAGCTACTGCCGGACACGCTTACGCAACGTTCGGGGCTGTAGATCTTAATGAAAGCAATAGAGCACATGAAAATACACGTCTTGCAATTCGTCAGGAGGCGCTGAAGCTGCAAAGAGCGGGAGGCCAGGCTGTTGCTCGAACAGCCTTACAAGCTGAAATGCTTACGGCTATTCGCGCAACAGGCGACCCAATACTGGTAGAGGATTGGCCCGCAGAGATTATCGCACCACTAGAAGATGTTTGTTGATAGACCACACCTGACACAGATCTATCCTTAGAGATAAAAGATGAGAGGTTGTAGCTTCAAAAATGAAACGGAATACGTTCGTTGGCACAGTATCTGATGTGCCCTTATCAGGTAGGTATTGTTTTCCCAGAAAAATCTCTTACACCGCCCAATTTGCCAGTCCTGAACTCATTTATTCGTATTGCCATGAGCATTTTGATGGAAGACAAGATCCATGTTGGCGTGAGTTTGGAACTGAAGACGTTGAAGAGTATTGTTTTTGGTGCTCTCGATCTTGCGCAATTGCGTGCTTAAAAATGTGTATTGAAACCCTGGCAAGGCCCAAACAACCTCCAAGCATGATCGAGCTTATTCAGCAGGGTCTTGCTGCAGGTGGATATATCATGCACAATAAACAGGGCGAGTTGGTCAATTTCGGATGGATCTATCAACCACTAGTAGACGTAGGACAGTCCTATGGGATCAAGGGACACGTTTATAAGACGCTCTCTATTGAAGATATCTGCTCTTTGCTTCTGACAGGAGCGCTCGTTATTGCTTCCGTTAGCGACGAAATTGGTGAACGCAATGGCACGCCTATTACCCATAAAGGGGGGCATGTTGTGCTTGTGCATGGCTTTGAATGGTCACATCAGGAGTGTCAAACGCTGCTGATTCACAATTCATCTGGAAGATTTCCAGAGCTCCAGGAAAATGCTGTGATTCCCTACGACAGATTTGCGGCAGCCTTCGCCGGGAGAGGATTTGCATTTTGGTCGGTCGGTAAGAATGATCGGTCTGGCTAGCGCACTCAGTTCAAGGATTGTGGTCGCAACGGTGCGAGGAAACGACACGATCAGCGGCGCCTCATGATTGCGTCCACTCCTCGCTGTTGACAAACAGTGGTACCGTTTCATATCATTTTCACAACTTGCAGCTACACTTATGATTATAACTATGAAGAAGTAGGTACACGAGATATGGAAGTTTTGGTTATTGAAGATGAGGCACCGATTCGTGAGTTTGAAGTGACGTATCTGCATGATGCTGGATACAGAACAATTGAAGCGGTAGATGGACAAACTGCGGTCGAACTGTTTGTAGAACATCAACCCGATCTCGCAATCATTGATATTAACCTGCCAAAAATGAGTGGGCTCGATGTCTGTAAAGCTATCCGAACGACCTCAACCATGCCAATCCTTATAGTCACCGCCCGCGATAGTGATGAAGATGAGGTCAAAGGGCTCTCCATGGGCGCCGACGATTACATCAGAAAACCATTCAACCCAAACGTCTTAGTGGCACGCGTGCAAGCGCTCTTGCGCAGACACGATAGGACAAGGCGACGACACTTTAAGGGTCTGGTTATCGATCCTGAAACCATGTCGATTATGAAGGGTGAGAAGTCTATCATCCTTACCACCACGCGATTCAACCTCTTGCTGGCGCTTGCTTCTCATCCTCGCGCAGTACTTTCGAGGGCGCAACTTGTCAACCAGATTTATAGCGATCCTTCAAGTCATTTTGTCTATGACCGCACCATCGATGCTCACATAAAAGCACTGCGCCAGTCGATTGAGACAGATCCGAAACATCCACAATTTATAGAAACAGTATTCGGTAGCGGCTATCGCTTCATCGGAGAACCAGAGAAATGATAGGTCCAGGTTTCTACTTCTTCCTTTTATGTATCTTTATGATCGCTGTCATCGTCGCTATCGCCATAATGGCGATCCTAGGCATCTTTAAAAGGAGCCCATATGACCGGTTAAGCACTCGTATTGCTGCACTTATACTTGCATCAGGACCCATTACCCTCATTTTAATCCCTGTTTCAAACGAACTTATCGGTCGGGTACTCCTAAATGCCTTTACGACAAAAGGGTCCTTTGCTGCGCTTGCTATCTATGTGCTGATTGCGCTCGGCACTCCCCTGGTGCTTGGTTTACTTGCGGCGCGTTTCGTACGGCGGCCGTTGCACCAGTTTAACGAAGCTATAGCCTCCTTGGAACAAAGCAATTATAAAGTCCAACTCCCGTCAATGGGCATCCGCGAGTTTGACGAAGTCTTTATGAGGTTCAACAATCTCATCCATCGATTACGGCACGAGGAAAAGCTCCGCAAAGACCTCATTTCAGATACCTCACATGAGCTGAATACACCACTGACCACAATGATCGGGCAACTCACTGCCATCCAGGAAGGTAAATATCCTATGACACAGGAGCGAGTAGCCACCCTAAAGGATCAAGCGGAGCGACTTGCAGAGCTGGTACAGCAGCTGGGCGCCTATACAAAAGCCCGAATGCCCGATACTGGCCAGCCTGAAGATATACACTTAAGACCGTTCTGCGAGGAACTCATTAATCACTATAGCCTTGATCTCAAGCAAAAAGGAATTACTGCGAAGCTAGATATTGCAGAGGACTATATCATCCATGCAAACTATGGCGCACTTCAACAGATTCTTACGAATCTTATGCAAAATACTTTGCGCTATTCACAGGCGACAGAAGTCACTATTGAAGCCACTGCACACAAACTTTTGTTTTCAGACAACGGGAAAGGTGTACCGGCCAAAAGCCTCCCCTATCTGTTCGAACGTTTTTACAGAGTAGATCAGTCTCGCAGCAGAACAACAGGAGGTCTTGGACTCGGCTTAGCAATTGTAAGAGAATTAGTTGAGAGCCAGGGTTGGGCTATAAGCGCCGTAGCAGGCCACCCCGGCTTAACATTCGTTCTAAAAATCAATGCATAATTATCGTATCCAGCGATCCAGGCCAATGAATTGCATTAACTGTTTACTTGTTCCTATGATAACCCAAAAACTGCAAAGATAAAGCCGTTTACATCTGCTTCATCATGTTTCCTCCTCATTCTGAGAGCGCCCATGCTGTCGGCAGTATTCCTGGGTGTGGCAGCATGAGTTGCGTTCCATACCGTTGATGTACAGCAACAACCTTTTGCCGCTGAAATGAGGTCGAACCTTCAGATCATTTATCAGCAACACCCCCATGCAACGGAGGCGGCCAGAACGAGATAGGTCAGGTTCAACAACATATGCTTGAACTTGTGACGTCAGAACTCCACGAGCCTATTTAGGCGCCTAAAACCGTCTACCAGCATCTATTTTGAGCTCAAAATCGCAACCAGGGTCTATCAAAAAACACAAAAATCGAACAATGTCTACTCTGATTGATGTACCGTTGCTGTCAAAATCAAAGGCTGCACATCTTTTCTTTTGATGCTTTAGTAGAATCTACACCAGAAAAAATCTTTATAAAACATCTTCGTACATTGCGTTCAGAGAGACATGGCTGCGGGCCATGGACTCCAGGCACTCTCGGATGCAGTCGCGCGCCAGATCGCATTGGCGCTCTTTCAGTTGAACATTACCTATACCGTAAGCTCTTCAATTGCAGAGCGCTGGCCTGCATCATTGTCCATGAGTACAATGCAACAAGACTGGGCTGCTGGGAGCCGTGTTCCCAATGTCCTTCTCGGCGGATCGTCTCTCGGTCAGGGGCCACGTCTGCTCCACGTGCTCAAAGAGGGGCAAGGAAAACAAATCTTGCTCATTTTTACAGGTTCAGAGGAAGACCAAACCATTCTCGATCACTTGTGTGACGTAGGACGCAGCGTCCAGCAGCGCTATGGAGAGAGCATTGCTGTCCATATGGTCGTGCCGCATCCCGCTGTCCAGAAGCGTCTGTCCTGGGCAGGATCAGTCCTGCTTGACGGTCGCACCCCCCTATCGAGCCTGCAAGGTCACTGTCATATTGAGCGCAATGGACTGAATCTCCTGCGTCCAGATGGCATTGTTGCCTATCGTTGCCAACCTGTACAGCCGGAGCATTTCTTTGCCTACCTGCAAAGATACTTTCTTGCCTCAGACAACCATCAAGAAAGGTCCTGATGTTTTCATGAAATGAGGGTCATAACATCACTGATAAGTGAGATGGATGGACCTTGCCAGATTTCTGCATCAGGGCGAATAGCATCCTTATCATTATCAGAACCAGTCAGTAGCACTGGATAGAGACCTGCGTTAGCTGCGCCACTGAGTTCGTGGCTGCTCCCATCTCCAATATAAAGGCAGTGTTTGGGATCAACATTGAGTCGCTCACACGCCAGTTGATAGATGCGTGCATCAGGCTTTTTGATCTTCACTGCGCATGACAGAATAGATGTATCAATGAGATGAGCCAATGATGTATGTGGCCAGTGAAGTTGAACCTCTATCGCGCAGTCACTAATCAACCCTAATTTATATCCGATTGAGTGCAAATGCGTCAGAATACGAATAACATCTGGACGAGGATGGAGCAGCTTGAGCGTGAAGTTTGACCAGAGATGGCATACATGCTGGATCTGGTTCGTTTTGGCATGTGTGTTGAGAAGGTGGCAGATATGCTCAACGCTGGCTTCAAGTGAAGAAAAATTGCCACAGGCACGTACATACCAGGTGTCAATAATCCATGTGGTAATAAACTCTTGCTCTGGGATGCGTAGAATATGGGCCATTTCTGCGAGTACGAGATGGCTTTGCTGCAAAGAAATATTATCAACCAGTGTCCCAAAAAGGTCAAAGATAACCGCCTGATATTTCATGTCAGGATCCTCCAAGGTAAATACAGCAGTAACAGATAGGGTATCGTTCAAGAATTGGCTTGTTCAGATGGAAAAGCAGCCCATACTGGACATCATGGGATCGTTCTTTTCCAGGTGCTATTCCGATTGTCTGTGGGCACTTATAAAAGACAAAGTTCCTGTGTTCGTAGAATTGCCTGTGCCCTGGAGGTGACATGTAATTTGCTATAGATGCGGGTAACATGGGCTTCGACTGTCTTAATTGTGACATAGAGATGTTTGGCAATGGAATAATTGTCTGCACCTTCGAGAATGAGTGCTAATACCTGTGTCTCTCTGGCAGTCAAAGAACCTATGTTATTTGAGGAAACTGTCAGGCTGTTATAAATTGCGCGCGCGTGAAAAATATTTCCTGTCACGCTGGCCTCGATCGCATTTTTGAGATCTTGTTCTGTTGAGGATGTATCGAGAATGCCCTGGATACCACTTTTGATGAGGAGACGAGAGGCTTCTGGGGTTACATTATCTGTGATGATAATAATGTTTGTTCGACGACCATATTGCTTCAGCAGTTCTATGATCATGAGCGTTTCTTTAAATGAAACCGATGTGCTCAGAACAACGATCTCCGGTTGTGTATGGTGTACTATCTCTCCTACTTCCGTCAGCGTATGTGCAGCCAGAACGGACTGGATATAAGGAAGTTCTTCAAGTGTTTTACGCAAAGGCCTCTGGAGCAAGAGAAATTTCTCGACTATGAGTGCGCTATATGTTAGCTGGTTCGTCGAGTCATTGTTGTGATAGTTTAAAGCTGTATCCTTTACTGGGAGCATGGTGTTCATCAAGAATCCTCCATATGTGCCCGTATTTGAACTTTATTGTTTAGGCGATAGGTTATCAATGATGCACTGGCTGAACTCAGCTAAATCATGAACATGAATGTGTTGCAGGACATGAATCTCTTCGGGTGAGAGCACAAACTCGCGTTCATAGATGGCATCAAGAGGGGAGGATAAGAGTTTTTTTTGAAATACTGGATCGATAATTGCTAATCCCAGTATTTCGTTTAGTATCGACCAAGACATGTTCCTCCCCTCTCGTTATCGTATTTGAGACAGGTACGTCTTGCATATATATCCTACTTACTAGGTCCAGGGGTCAATATCAGGATGCACGACCTTAAGAATAAGCATACCTACTATGGTGATAACGACTAATTGCTTATGATAGCAAAAAAACCAGTTGAAGCATTTTTGCTTTGTCTCAACTGACACAAGTTTTTGCATAGATGGAAGGACCTGTCTGGATTTATTTTTGCTTTCCATGGGATGCCCCTTTCTTCATAAGAGAAGCGAATTAAGGAATGAAGTTTTGTATGTACTCTTCAATGTCTTGTATAGATAAGAGTAGCCTATCTATGTTCCCATACTGTTGCCTATCTGTACCTGGTGTGTTTGGAAACAGGAGATGAACCCGTACTGCTTTTGTTGCCATGGCGTGTGTAACATTCCATTTGATCTGATTTTAATGCAATGATATCTGCTTATAAAGTTTAATGAGAGATTAAATTATAAAAAATAATACAAAGTATTTAAAAGATAAAAATAGTAGAAAAAAGCAAAAATCCTGCTGAAGCTGTTGTTTTTTCGTCGATGAACATAGTATACTAATAAATGTGAGCAGATTTGAACATATAATCTTTTTCGGTAAATAGTCCTATTAAAGGCGACTGTCTATTTCGGCTATGAGGAAAAAACGTGCAACCGAGTAATTTGACGTGGAAGTTGATAGCTCCGATTGTCCCTGAGGCATTGCTTCATCGTAGAGCCCTATTAAAAAAATTGCATCATGCACTGATTGAATCTTCGCCACAATATAAGCTCAGCCTGATCTGCGCTCCCGCAGGGTATGGAAAATCAACGCTCCTCGCTGATTTTGTATCCCAGTCCCCTATTTCTTATTGTTGGTACACTCTTGATCAAACCGATCGTGATCAACACACTTTTCTGCGTAACTTAGTTGCCAGTATTCGCTACCGCTTTCCCTCCTTTGGCCCGACGTTGGATCAACTTATTGCCCATTCTGCACGCAATGGAATGCATTATGGTGCAGGGGCGTCGGATCCAGGCACCATTATTGATAGTATTGTTGAAGCGATTACGCGAGAAATCACAGATCCCTTTCTTTTATTTCTCGCGAATTATCATGAAGTGAATGAAGCTAATGCCATTAATCAACTTGTCGATCGACTCATTCAATTGTTACCAACATTTTGCTCTGTTGTCATCGAGAGTCGTGGCACGCCCTCACTCAAGTATGCCTTTCTCCTTGCGCAACGCCAGATTTTTGCATTGAGTACCATAGATTTTCAATTTACGGCTCAAGAGATTAAAGAACTTGCTGCGATCCAGGGTGTTACTACACTTACAGAAGCGGAGATAGAGCAATTCATTACCTATTTCGATGGTTGGATCGTTGGGATATTACTCGGGACACGTCTTGGTGATATGCAGTTTTTGCAAACATACCAGCAAAATCAGGAAACACCTC
Source organism: Dictyobacter alpinus (assembly GCF_003967575.1). NCBI lineage: Bacteria > Bacillati > Chloroflexota > Ktedonobacteria > Ktedonobacterales > Dictyobacteraceae > Dictyobacter > Dictyobacter alpinus. Next base: position 3,793,069 of record NZ_BIFT01000001.1, on the reverse strand, counting down.
ACGCGATAGAATTACTTATTGATCAGGAAACCCTGTTTGAATATCTTGTGCAGGAAGTGCTTGGGCGAAAACCGGAGATGTATCAGTTCCTGGGAGAAGCTGTCGTTCTTCAGCAGATGTCCCCGATATTGTGTGCGTCGCTGCTTGACATCGAAGTTTCAGAGGTAACTGAGCGTTTAGGCTCGCTTGAAGTTCAGGGACTTTTCGTTTCCCATTATGAGGAGAAGGGACAGATTGTTTATCTTTGCCACCCGGTGCTCCGCGATATCCTCTGTAAGGTATTGTATACTCAGCGACCGGAGCGTTTTTTTCAACTTCATCAGCAAGCGGCACACCTTTTTTACTCCATGCAAGACTATGAATCTGCCATGTATCATGCGCTTGCGCTTGAGGATTCCTCTTTTGCGATAAATTTGATTATCGAAATACATGAACGCCTGATTGCTGAAGGGAACGTCGAAACGGTCGCTCGTTGGATAGGGAAACTTCCACAATCTGTCACAGCTTCTCACCCACTACTTCTCTTAATTGAGGCCAGGGTTTCTACTATCCTGGGCGATCAAGCCCATGCACTTGATGTCCTCATACAGGCGACCGAACTAGAGCAAGAGCTGCATCTGTTTGCTGATCAGGCGGTTCGCTTCCGGGCCGATGTGGCGATTGTGCGCAGTCGAGCGCTCTTTCAAGCCGGTGAATATGTTCAATCACGAGAAGGATTACGGGAAATTCTAGCCAGCGTACCCGCGAAAGAGTCCGCGTTGCATGCAGAAGCACACACCTTACTGGGCATTAGCGCGAACGTGCAAGGCAATATCAAGGATGGAATTGTGCATTTGCAGCATGCGCTCCAATATAGAGGAAGAGAGAAAGCAACGCGCCATGTTATTGATTTGCATAGTATGCTTGCAAGTTCTTACAGCTTGATGGGAAATTTTTTGCTTGCCGAGCATCACTTATCACGTGCTCTGACCCTGTGGAAGGATGTTCCCGATGAATACGAGAGAGTGTTTCTTCTCATGCGCATGGGTTTAATCAAACAGCGCCAGGGATTATATAATGAGGCAGAAGAGTCATTCTTGCAGGCACTTGCGGCCGCACGCAAGGGTGCTCGTTTTTTGCGCGGTGAAGCCTATACACTGGTTAATTTAGGCGAATTGTATCAGGAGCAAGAACAGTATCATCAATCATTAGAGATTCTAGAGGATGGATTGCGCTTATCGCGCCAGATTCAAGACATGTATTTGACCCGTGGGTCGCTACGAACGCTAGCGATTACCTATATGTTTATGGGCGATGCTGCTACGGCTTTGCTGATCTTAACCGAAGCTGAACATCTCTCGGACCAAAACAGAGATCATACCATTGAAGATGTGCAGTTAATGCTCACTCGTGGCACCATATTTTTATATATGCAGCGTTATGAAGAAGCATTGCAGATTTTATATGAGGCCAAAGAAGCATTTAGTGCTGCCCATCTCAAACAAGATGTGTTACGTGCCACGCTTCGACTTGCAGACTGTCAGTACGGATTGCAAAATGACGTGAATGGGGATACGTTATTGCAGGAAGTTATTTTGCACATACGCCCTGATGAGGATTATGAACGTCTATTGCGCTTTGAATTGAAGCATCTTCCGCATATCCTTGCTCGCATCACGGCGCAAGAGAAAGGCGACCCCGTTGAGAAACTTTTACAATGGAGAATCCAGGAGAAAAGCACTGTATCTTCATCGACTGCACCTGTAATTCTCACGAACACCAATCACCAGATCAAGATTCAAGCATTTGGGGAACCTGCTATCTTCGTGGATGATGTTATGATCACCCATTGGCGTAGAGCAAAGGCCATGGAATTGTTCTTCTATTTGCTAGACAAGAAAAAAGCGGTGCGCAAAGATCAAATTATTGATGACCTCTGGCCGGAGTGGGATACGATCAATGATCAGGCATTTCGCTCAACTGTCCATAGCTTGCGCAAAATCGTAGGAGAGAAAAGTGTCGTGTCAGGAGGGGGCCACTATTCGCTCGATCTCACCACTTCTTTTCGCCACGTCCTTTATGATGTCGAACTGTTTTTAACCTATGAGGAGCAGGTAAAAACAACGCTTTCAGGTAATAACTATGAACAAGCTGAAAAATGCTTGCGGGCCATGATTGCACTGTATCAGGGGGATTATGTACAATCTTTTTACAGCAACTGGTGCCTCTTCCAGCGTGATGTGTTAGGTCGTATCAACATGGATGCCTATGGAAAACTCGCGACGTTGTGCTTTCAGCAAGAGCGTTGGAATGAAAGCATATCCCTGTGGGAGCAGATCATAACGAGAGATCCCTACCAGGAAGAAGCCCATTATGGACTTATGCGTTGTTATGCGCGCATGGGGCAACGTAGTTATGCCTTGCGCCAGTATCAGCACTATGCCCAGCTATTACAGGATGAGCTTTCGGCCTCACCGAGCACAACGGTTCAGAGTTTCTATCAACAGTTAGTAAAATCGGAGAGCGACCCTCAGAATTGATCAGGTAGAGAGAAGAGCTTCTGAACCGCTGAAGACTCAAGGGCACCACGATCACTTATTGGTGGCCAGGGAATACGTTGTGCTGAGAAAAGCCAGATTCACAAGCACGAGGAGGCCCGCAAGGATATAGACGCTCCCCTGGATGTTCAACATCAGTGTTGCGCCCAGGCGGTCTCCGAAAAGGCTGGCAAGTCCCATGCCGGCCAGGCTGGCGAGTCCTTCAATTGCCAGGAATGCGCCGAAGACGCGTCCGCGAATTTTGTTTTCGACCAACGTCTGCAGCAATGAATTCGCCCCCACCACGATGCCTGTTCCTGGTATGCCGACAAGTGCAAAGAGGAGGCCGATAATAAAGAGGCCAGGGAGCACAAATGGGATATCGATAATGATGAGATCAATGAGCCCGAAAAGAGCGAGACATATACCAAGGAGTTTCGCAGGCGCGAAACGATTTCCTAGATTCCCGATCAGAACGCCCCCAGCCAGACTGCCTATGGCTTGAATAGAGCTGAGAAAGCCATAGACACTGGCTCCATAGCCAAGGACATGTTCGACAAACACGACTATCAGCACACCAAACACCCCCTCACCAATCGATTGGAGAGCGATCACCAATACAATAACTTTTAACGCTCTTTGTTGGAAGATCAGCTGTATACCCTCGCGCCATTCCTGAAATAAGCTTTTCCAATACAGCGGAATAGTAGATGGAGGAGCATGTTCCGCCTGGGGTAATGCAGCCATACGAATCAGTACGAGCATCAGACCCACAAACAGGAACGACAAAGAGTCAACAAGCGCAATGCCGCCCAGACCAAGTATGCCAACCAGAAGGCCGCCGGCGGCTGCCCCGAGGAGTCTTGAGGCGTTCTGGCTTACTGAGCGTAGCGCATTCGCTGGTATCAACAAATCTTCACTGACAAGGAGTGGAATAAGTGCGCTCTCAGCGGGCAGTGTGACCAGGGAGAGGCATGCTTCAAGAAACTGGACAGTATAAATAATCCATAAGCTGTTTTGATTATGCACAAGCAGCAATGGGAGTAGCCCCACAGCTTGTAAAAGGGTACACACAATCATTGTGCGGCGACGATCCCAACGATCGACAAGGACACCAGCGAAAGAACTGAAGAGCATCGGGATATTCCCGGCAATGAACATGATTCCTGTTTGCAGGGCTGAACCGGTGAGTATATAGATATAGATTGGTAATCCAATACGCAGGAGCCAGTCGCCAGTAAGTGAGATGAGGCTGCCAAGCCAGAGAAGTGTGAAGTTACGTTGGCGTAATGTCGCTAGCATGGTGTGTATCCTTTCAAACGTTCGTTCCTGGTGCTTGATCCAGCTTTCTGCCATCTGCTCGTGGGGAGATGCTAAGATTGTGGCTGATTTTTGTCCCATACCAGAAAACAGATGAGAGCACTTTTGGTGCAATATGTATGCACAGAAAAGGTGAAAGGGATAAGCATCAGTCGCTCTAAGAAACGGCCTGTAAATAAGGAAACAGTGAGGTCGTGAGTTTCAGTCTGAACTGGTTCACGATGTGAAATGTCGTTTTTACGCCAAGACGATTGAGATTCTCTTGCGCCGTTTTTTCAGGATCGAAATTGTCATATATTCTGCGTAGGGATCTCTCCTCAGGAGTTGCTGGGAATGGAATTTCCTTTGCAGAGAGTTCATACATGTGGGAGCTTTGCGGTGTAAGAATAAAGCTTCTCTGGGTCGTGGTGGGTTTAACGAATCTGGTAGCCAGGAATTCTTCACATATCTGCTGTTCAGTTTTCCGAGGCGCGACGTTATCTTTTCGTTGTACATAAAACCAGAGCATGGGAGAGTGATTGAGCTTGAGGTAGTTTGTGACTTGCCAGCGTCGCGAGTCGGGTAGCTGGTCATATTGGTGTTGTAGCTTGCTATCTTCGAATTCTATATTCCAGCTGAAGGTGCTGCTCGCCTTATCAAAGGGATTGAGGTATGGAGCCTGTAGACGCAGACCACATTGATCCAGTAGTGTTTCCATTGACTCTACAGTATAGTAGTGTTCGATTGGTTGCAAAAGGGTATCAGCGAGCATCGGTTCAGGGCAATCTCGATATTCGAGCAGAGAATCGTAGAGCGAAATTTCAGTGGTCGCATGCATGACCAGGGCTCTCGCGATAGCCAGTTCTTGCTCAAAATTTCTCTCGTGCGTCTTCTCATCTTGCGTGAGCAGCCTGATGGCCTTTTGAAAGGCCCGGATGGTCACGCGATGATACTCATTATAGACCATTACTTCTAACACACCGTTGGGTTTGAGGGCAGTTGCAATTTTTTTGAGCGAAGCGGCGGGATCAGTGTTATGGTGAATGACACCGGTGCAGATAATATAATCAAATGCTTCTACATAGGTGGCCTGATTAATACTTTCTTCTCGCAATTCCAGGTTGGAGATCTGAAGCTCTTTGGCGATAGTTGCACTGATATCAAGGGCGTTGCGCGAGAGATCAGAGGCGATGATGCGCGCATTGGGAAAGCGCAAGGCGGTGAAAATCGCTTGATTGGTTCCACATCCCGCGATCCAGATATCGGGATGGCGAGGGATCGTACGTTGTTGCCAGTCACCAATACTTTGATTGAGCATCACCGTCTCAAAGTCTGGATCGGTGAGATAGCTGAATTTCATGGGAGGCCAGGGATAAGGGAACCTTTTATAAAACTCTGTGTTTGCCGTATCGGCAACCTCTATCGAGTCGGTTTGCAATAAGCCTGCAGTCTGGTTAAGCTGTTTCATAAGCACCTCCGTCTTCTTTTTGATCGCATAAGAGCTAAATCCCGAGGGATTGTTTGGTACATTACGTCGGTAATACGGGGAGCAGGTCAGCTTGTAAGGGTGTGTTCATCCTGCTTTGCGGACGGAATGGCCATCCTCGTAGTGCCATACAACTGAAGCAATACTGCTCATCCAGACAATCGACGCTGCTCTCGCTACTCAAAGGAGTTCTGTGCGCGTTCTTCAACGCCGTATTGAGTCCTCTCAGGCTCAAATATCCCACGCTGTCGACCTGCAATTCCTCGGCGATCTCCTGCGTATCGCGTCCAGCTGCGATTAACTCGGTTTCCTTCGGAATATCAATCCCGAAGTGGCATGTATGACGAAGTGGGGGAGAACTGGAGAGGAGGTGAATCTCTCTTGCACCCAGTTGGCGTAAATGGGATGCGAGATGTTTTAATGTATTTCCGCGTACGATAGAGTCATCTACAATGATCAAGCGAGCGCCAAGAATCTTTGCTTTGACGAATGAGAATTTCTGAGCCAGGGCTTTCAAGCGCTCATTCTGTGTGGGTTTTATAAATGTACGATCGCTGTAGCGGTTCCTGGTAATGAGCTGTTCATAGGGGATGTTCGTTGCGTCTGCGTAGGCTATCGCCATAGGGATGGACGTTTCGGGCACTGGCACGACATAGTCTGCACGTCGCGGATATTCCCTTGCCAGTTCTCTGCCTATTTCCTGACGGATTGCATAGGTGACCGTCCCATTTAGCTGGCTTGTAGCATCTGCGAAGTAGATTGGTTCAAGGACACAGAGACGTGAGATGGGCGTAGTGGCGATGACTTCGCTACGCATTCCCTCGTCATCGAGCGTAATTAATTCTCCGGGATCGACCTGGCGAATAAACGTTGCGCCTATACGGTCAAGCGCGCAGGATTCAGAGGCTACGATCCAGGTATTATCTGTGTAGCCTACACAAAGGGGACGTAGGCCCCACGGATCACGTAAGGCATACAATTTGCCCTCGGCCAGGATCGTGAGGCTATACGCTCCACGCAAGCGAGGGATAATATTCATCAAACGTTCACGCATCGAATGGCCTGTATCATGCAGTAGCAGAGAGGCAATAATCTCACTGTCTGTTGTCGACGTGGTAAAGTAGTGGGGATGCCAGGCTCGTAGCACATCTGTATTGATGATATTCCCGTTATGTGCAAGCGCTAACGGTGGAATGGAGCCCTGGTCGTCCCTCACAACAAAAGGACCAGCATTTTCGATACAACTTGAGCCTGTTGTCGAATAGCGTACGTGCCCAATGCCACACTTCATTGGAGGAAATGTATCTGGATAGCCATCAGAAAACACCTCCTGTACTTTTCCCATGCCACAGCGATAGAAGAGTGTGTCTTCATTGTTATATATCGCTATGCCTGCACTTTCCTGTCCCCGATGCTGGAGAGCCGCTAGCGAAAGAAGCAGATGCTGTTCTGACTCATGGATCGCTTTGGGATTTCGTGTGTATATGCCCACAACGCCACATTTATCATGCAGACTTTCCATGTTATTGATGTCCTCTAATAGAGCAGAATGAGACACTGGAGTCGCTACATTAGCACTCTGAACACACTATACCGTGTTCTTCCCTCCTGGGCATCCATCATCACCCTATAAACGAAATGAGGGGAATCCCTATAGCGTAGATAGCTCGCGGTAGCAGCTAGCCGATCTCGATCAGTTGGCGAGTCTTTATAGGGGAATCCCTAAGCCCTTTTTTGGGGTATGGTTGGATGCCCTTTGATCCACGTCAGAGTACACTTGCTGGCAGAAGCTAATGAAAAAAGGATGAAAGGATGATTTTTCATGACTGTAAATGAGCAAGAGGATGCAAAAACATATCTCGTCGTTGTCAACCACGAAGAGCAATATTCCCTCTGGCCTCTTGGCAAGGAAATACCCATAGGATGGCGCGAAGCAGGGGCGAGCGGATCAAAGGATGATTGTCTCGCTTATATCAAGGATGTGTGGACTGATATGAGGCCTTTGAGCTTGCGACAGAAAATGGATACTGCCAGACACGAAACGAACATTGTTGCATACCGTGATGATGGATCATGTGAACCTGGACATTTTTAGAGGCTTAACTTTGGAGGCTCGGTGAAGACATCTGTAATCACGCAAAGTTCCTGGATACATCGGAACGACTTGAAGCCAGACGCACGTCTGCGCATCTTCTGCTTTCCGCATTCGGGGGGAGGCGCATCATTTTATCGCCGGTGGAATAATCTCAGCGGCCAGGAGATTGATGTCTGCCCGCTGCAATTGCCAGGACGAGAAAATCGTCGTAGCGAGGCACCGATGACACAATTTGATGCTTTGATAGAGCTGCTTGCAGATGTCCTTGCACCATATATGGGCACACCTTTTGTATTTTTCGGACATAGTCTGGGTGCATTGGTGAGTTTTGGGCTGGCCCGTTACTTACGTCGGCAAGGTAAAAAAAGCCCTCTCTATCTCTTTGTGTCGGGACGCCGGGCTCCTCAGATTCCTCGTGACGACAGTTCAGTCGCCAGGCTGACGGACAAAGAGTTTATTGAAAAAATCCGCCATTTTCATGGAACCGATGAAGAAATTCTGCAAAATCCGGAGTTGATGGAACTCTTTTTGCCTCTCCTTCGGGCTGATTTTTCAATCTATGAGTCCTTTGTATATACTCCTGAGCCACCATTTACGTTCCCGATCTCTGCCTTTGGAGGGCGCGATGATATCGGAGTCAATGTATCAAGTCTCATTGCCTGGAAGAGCCATACGGTTGGTACATTTGGATTGCATCAATTTCCCGGTGGCCACTTTTTTCTACGCGACGCTGAAGAACAGGTGTTGCAGCTCATCAAGGATGACCTGGCCCCTTTTTTAGGTGCCCTATAAGGGGACTGATCGGACAAGAACCGTATTTGTGGGGGCATAGCCATTGTGGAAGGAGGATGAAACGTGACTCAAATTGAAGAACAGAGACAAAGCCAGAGCAATGTACAAGCAATACGTGGACACCATCCATCAGCACTTGAGGAGATTGCGGCCCCATTACGTCTCCCTTATAGCAGGGGACAATCGCAAACTTCACCTTTTCTGGATGGTGAGTATGCTTATTCACTGGGGGGAGAGCTGGTTACGGAACTGAGGCAGGCGAGTCTGTCCGCCCAGGTTTCAAGCCAGGCCTTTCTTTTTGCGGCCTTTCAGGCATTACTCTATCGCTATACACTACGTGAAGATTTTATCTGCGGTCTTGAGATGCAGGATGATGATGGACAGCTAGCTATGCAGGTACATCTTAGAGGCGAAATGAGTGCTGATGACCTCGTACAACGGGTGCAAACACGACTTGATGTATCTGAGCGAGATGCGTTTTCTTCCTTGCATGAGTCCTCCTCGCCTCAGGTAATATTTCGTCTGGTTGTTTGTCCACCGACGGAGTATGAGTCCCGGCAGATTTCTGAACCAGCGTCCGGTTGTGAGGTCTTGTTTGAGCTAACTGAGGACGAACAGGCGATTCATGGGTCAATCCACTATACTATGCAGCTCTTTGATGCAACCGCGATTGTTCGTATGGCCGGACATTTCCAACGGATCCTGGAAGGAATGGTACAAAATCCGGTGTGCCTGCTCTCTCATCTTCCATTGCTTACCGACAAGGAGAGCGAACAGCTACGCTTATTCTCGACGCAGACGGCGGTAGATGGCACAGCACATGTGCTGGTGCAGCAGGCATTTGAGCAATGGGCCGAGCGTACGCCAGCCCAACTGGCGCTCACGTCTGATACACGTTCTCTTAGTTATGGCAAGCTCAATGTGCAGGCAAATCAGCTTGCGCACTATCTGCAAAGTCGGGGCGTGGGACCTGAAACGCTGGTCGCTCTCTATCTCCCCCGTTCGATCGAGCTGATCGTTGGTATGCTGGGTATCCTGAAGGCTGGTGGGGCATATGTACCAGTGGACCCCTCGACCCCTCCCGAGCGCTTGTCATTCTTACTCCAGGATACCGGTGTGCCCTGCGTCTTAACGACCCATGAACAGGCTGGTGCCTTCACTGATTATGTCGGGTCCCTTCTTTACCTGCCAGATGAGGTGTATGCCAGAGAAAGCGGTGCTAATCTGGTAAGCGACGTTGGTCGTCGAAATAGCGCCTATATTATCTATACCTCAGGTTCAACTGGCACGCCTAAAGGAGTTCAGATCGAGCATCAAAGCCTCACGAACCTGTGTCGCTGGCATCAGCGAGCATTTGCCATCACGTTGAATGATCGCGCATCCCAGGTCGCGGGTATCAACTTTGATGCAGCAGGCTGGGAGATATGGCCGTATCTGACGGCCGGTGCGAGTGTGCATTTTGTTGATGAAGAAACACGGATTACCCCTGAGAAGTTGCAAGCCTGGTTTATCGCTCATTCCATTACCATTGGTTTTCTGCCAACACCATTGATGGAGAGCGTCCAGCATCTGACATGGCCCCAGGCATCTCCACTGCGCTGCTTGCTGACTGGCGGCGACCGACTGCATCGCTTTCCATCACCGATGCTGCCTTTCGAGATTGTCAATAATTATGGGCCAACCGAGAACACCGTTGTATCGACATCTACCGTGTTGCCGAAGTGTGAAACCGCCGAGGAAGCGCCATCAATCGGAGGCCCAATTGATAACACCACAGCCCATATTCTCGATCCCTGGATGAATCCTGTTCCCATTGGGGTTGCAGGTGAACTCTATGTTGGTGGTATCGGGATCGCGCGTGGTTATCATGGGCGACCGGATCTGACTGCGGAGCGCTTCCTCCCTGATCATCTGGGGAAACAACCAGGTGCTCGACTCTATCGAACGGGAGATCTGGTGTGCTATCGGCTTGATGGAACCATTGAATTTCTGGAACGTATCGACTTCCAGGTCAAAATTCGTGGGTTTCGTATCGAGTTAGGTGAGATTGAGACCTCACTGAGTAGCCATCCCACTGTTGGTGATGTCATTGTGCTTGTGCGCGAGGATGAGGATGGCGAAAAGCAACTGATTGCCTATCTGGTGTCCGCTCACTCGACGCATGTCTCCCCATCCGAATTACGAACGTATCTGCGCCAGCGTCTTCCTTCCTATATGATCCCATCTGACTTTATCTGGATGGAGCAATTTCCACTGACGCTCAACGGAAAAGTGGATCGGCAGAAGCTTTCTGTCTTTCATCAGCAGCAGGTGGAAGAGCAGTGCATCAAACCACGCACTGAGATGGAGTGCTCCCTGGCAGAGATCTGGCAGGATGTTCTGCATATCGAGTGCGTGAGTGTTGAAGACGACTTTTTTGCTCTGGGTGGGTATTCGTTGCAGGCGACCCGGATTATTGCGCGCATCCGTCAGGCTTTTTCCGTCGAGGTGCCCTTGCACCATTTCTTCCGCACCCCAACGATAGCACGTCTGGCCGACTATGTTGAGCATGATGCTCAAGCGGAGCCACACCAACCTGGACTTGCTCTGACGAAGCGTTCAAGCATGGAGCTTCCTCCGCTCTCTTTTGCGCAGGAACGTTTATGGTTTCTGCATCAATTGGCCCCGCAGAGTGATGCTTACAATATACCGGTGGCGTTCCACCTGCGTGGTCCTGTCGATCATGAAGCACTGACAGATAGCCTCAACATGATCATCGCGCGGCATGAAGTGTTACGCACCCTATTTCGTACCATTGGGGGTGTGCCTGTTCAGACTATTGTGCCTCAATTGTCGATCTCTCTTGTCCGGCACGAAGTCAGCGCGGAGAGTGCCGATGAGCGCATGGCACAGGCCATCCAACTGGTGAGCAGGGAGGCGCACATACCGTTTGACCTGGTGCAAGGTCCGCTGCTCCGGGCAACGCTGGTCCAGGTGGGGGAGCAGGAACATGTATTTTTCGTAAACATGCATCATAGTATTACCGATGGATGGTCTTTGGGCGTACTTTGCCATGAATTAGGTGCCTACTATCGAGCCTTGACTGCGGGTGTCGAGCCGGATTTACCGCCCCTGCCGCTTCAATATGCTGACTATGCTGTGTGGCAGCGACAATGGCTGCAAGGAGCAATGCTCCATAGCCAGCTGGAGTACTGGAAAAAGCAGCTCCAGGGCGCGCCAGCGCAGCTGTCTCTCTCTTTAGAGCAGTTCGATGCTGGCAAGCAAACCGCAATGAAAGGGAAAACACGTTCCCTGCTCCTGCCCCAGACGCTGGTGCAGGCGCTAGCCAGGGTCTGTACACAGGAGAAGGCAACGCTCTTTATGGCGTTACTAACAGCGTTTAAGATGCAGTTGTGCTTATATACAGGGCAAACGGACCTCGTGCTAGGCACGCCGGTCGCCAGCAGAACCATGATTGAAGTTGAACCACTGATCGGTTTCTTTGTCAATATGCTTGTTTTGCGCACGAAGTTGGAAGGAGATCCTACCTATCAGCAGGTATTACAGCAGGTTCGTACAACCGCATTAGAGGCCTATGCGCACCAGGATCTTCCATTTGAGATGCTTGTTGATGCCTTACAGTTGCAACGCAGCGTTGATCATAATCCACTTTTTCAGGTTGTTTTTGCCCTGCAGGATACGTCTGGAGTTGTGCCGGCGTTTGAGCAGGTTACGGTAGAGCCGCTGACCATTCAGCTTGAGGATGCTCTTTTCGACCTATCTGTGGAAGTGAAAGAGGTGGCTGAGGGCTATGTCGTGACCGCGAACTATACAACGAACCTGTTTGATGATGAGACGATGCAGCATTTCTTGGATGATTACGAGCGGCTCTTGCAGCATATCAGCAGGAATCCATCCCTCCATCTTTCAGAGCTCTCACCGTCACCTGTTCTCCCTATTCCGCAAACATACAAGGTGATTCCCACAGAGACAGAGAAACGCCATGAACAGATGCGAGAGCATACGGGGCCACGCACGCCACTGGAAGAGATTCTTGTCGCTAGCTGGTCGCAGATTCTTAAGAAGGATGATATGAGCATCTGGGACAACTTTTTTGAGATCGGGGGACATTCCCTCCTGGCGGCACAACTGGTCTCACGGCTGCATGACATTTTTGAGATCGATCTCTCTGTACGGATCATCTTCCAGGCCCCGACTGTAGCTGGATTAGCGGAAGAACTTGTGCGCTGCGAGCCCTTCCCTGGACAGTTCTCGCTGATTGCTGAGATCTATCAGCAGGTGGATGCACTCTCTGATGATGAAACATTGAGTGCATTACAACAGAAGAGAAGTGATAGGAATGAGGTGTAGTATGAATAAAACAATTTCTGCCAATACGCATAAGAAAGAACTGCTGGCTCTTCTGCTCGCTGAGAAGGGGATTCGTAGAGCACAGGATCCACCGCTTCAGCAGGCTCGGAGAGGCAACACTATTCCGCTCTCCTTTGCGCAAGAACGGCTCTGGTTTCTGGATCAGCTTGACCCCGGAAATTCAGTCAACAATATTCCATCTGCCTGGCGTCTGTATGGGCACCTTGAGAGCACCGTACTTGAGAGATGCATTGCCACGATTATTCAGCGTCATGAGTCCTTGCGGACAGTGTTTGTTGATCATCTGGGAGAGCCCGCTCAGGTAATCATTCCCGCTAGCGATTTTACCCTGAGCACGCTTGTGGTGACCGCTCAGGATACGGATGAACAGGAAGAGCAGCTTCAATCTCTGCTGAAAGCAGAGGCGCAACACTCATTTGACCTGGCTTCTGGCCCACTTGTGCGCGCAACACTGGTGCACCTGGCTGCAGAAGAGCATGTGCTTTTGCTTACCATACATCATATTGTTTCAGATGGCTGGTCTATTGACATCTTTACCCGTGAGCTCAGCCTGCTCTATCACGATACCCTTGCTGAGATGCATACAGCATCCTTGCCGGAATTGGCAATGCAGTATGCAGACTACGCACTGTGGCAGAGGAATTGGCTGCAAGGTGCGGTCTTAGAAAAACAACTCCACTACTGGAAGCAGCACTTAGCGGGAGTTCCACCACTGCTGGAACTGCCGACGGATCGTCCAAGGCCAGCGGTCCAGACCCATCGGGGGGCCTACCTCCCCTTTCAGATCGAAGCTCACCTGGCTCAGGAGATCAAAGAATTGAGCCGACGTGAGAACGTCACCTTATTCATGACGCTGCTCGCTGCTTTTCAGATCCTGCTGGCGCGTTACAGTGGGCAGGAGGACATTGTTGTAGGAACACCGGTAGCTGGTCGCAATCGCAGTGAGATTGAGCATTTAATTGGCTTCTTTCTGAACAATCTCGCATTACGCTGCACTATTGCTAGTGATGCCAGTTTTCTTGCCACCTTACAGCAAGTGCGTAGAATTACACTAGATGCATTTGCGCATCAAGATGTTCCATTTGAGCAGGTATTGCAAGAAATAGGTGTGGAGCGAACCTCAAGTCATACGCCGCTCTTTCAGGTATTTTTCAATATGCAAAACTTTGACAGCAGCGAGCTCTCTCTGCAAGGGCTGCGTGCGGAGAAGATCCCGCCTTCCGACGTCGAGTCAAAGTTTGATCTCACATTCTATATCGAAGAACACCAGCAGACGATCCAGGTGAATCTTTTGTACAATCCAGACCTTTTTGATCAGGAACGCATGGTGCAGATGCTTGAACAATATCACCTGTTGCTTGAGCAGATTGTCAAGCATCCTGATGCACCGGTTATGCGCTACTCGCTTGTTACCGAGACAGCGCGGAAGTATCTGCCGGACGCAACACAGGTGTTGGACGATAGCTGGTATGGCGCGGTGTTTGCTCCGCTTGAGTTGTACGCACAGCATGAACCACAGCGCGAGGCTATGCATGATGAATTCGGGTCCTGGAATTATCAGCAGCTGAACGAACGCAGTAATCAGATTGCGCACTACCTCATTGAGCATGGTGTACGCAAAGGGGATGTCGTGGCCATCTATGGGCATCGCAGTGCAGCCCTGGTTTGTGCCCTGATCGGAGTACTCAAAGCTGGAGCCGCCTTCTGTATCCTTGATCCTGCGTATCCCGGCGGGCGTTTGCAGGACTATCTGGATGCTCTCTCCCCGTGTGGCTGGATTCAGATAAGTGAGGCCGGGCCTCTGGCGCATGAACTACGGGACGCTATTGCAGCTGAATTGCAGCACTGTACGTTAGAGTTTGCAGCCACAGATGGTCCAGCCGAATACGCGGCCCTGAAAGGCTACGCGACGGATAATCCCCAGGTGAGCATAGGTCCGGATGATCTGGCTGTGATTGCATTTACCTCTGGCTCAACCGGGAAACCCAAGGGCGTTCTGGGCAGACATGGTCCATTGAGCCATTTCCAGTCCTGGCAGCAAAAGACATATGGCTTTGCTGCTAGAGATCGTTATAGCCTGCTCTCCGGGCTGTCCCATGATCCACTGCAACGAGAAATTTTTACGCCATTGTGGTTTGGGGCAATGATCTGTATTCCAACGGCCGAGGAACGAAGTTTCCCTGATAAGCTGTCCGCGTGGATGAGGCGTGAGGAGATTAGCATCGCCCACCTGACCCCGGCCATGCTGCAATTGCTCGCGTCAAAAGCGGCCCCGGTAGCCTCGCAGGGGACCATGCCAGCGCTACGGGCTATTTTTATCACCGGCGATATGGTCACCCTCCAGGACGTACAGAGCATACAGCGTGTTGCGCCACGAGCCATCTGTGTCAATTCGTATGGTTCTACTGAAACACAACGTGCTGTGGCAAACTTTCGCATTCCCAGTTTGGACGCTCGTGATGAGGTACTGCTGACAGGGAAGAGGACAGGAAGTCTGACGAAGGCAACTATTCCGGTTGGCCGTGGTATTCAGGATGTCCAGTTACTGCTCCTGACTGCTGAAGCCGGGCTGGCTGGGGTTGGAGAAGTGGCGGAGATCTGTGTACGGAGCCCGCATCTCTCGTCTGGTTATCTGCATGATGAAGCGTTTACCAGGCAGCGTTTTATCGGCAATCCCTTGACAGGTAGTGCATCCGACAGGCTCTACAGGACAGGGGATCTCGGTCGTTATCTTCCTGATGGCAATGTCGAGGTTCTGGGGCGCATGGACAGGCAGGTGAAAATCCGGGGATTCCGCATTGAGCTTGGAGAGATAGATGTAGCCTTGAGGCAGCACCAGGCTGTTGCTGACTGCCTGATCATCATGCGCGAAGATGCCCCTGGCGATAAGCGTCTGGTTGCTTATGTTGTGTGGCAGGCGGGTGAAAAGACAACGACCAGGGACCTGCATCGCTACTTGAAGCACACCTTGCCAGATTACATGCTGCCCTCAGCCTTCATCGAGGTTGAGGCGATTCCGGTCACACCAAATGGAAAAATTGATCGCAAGGCGCTGCCTGTCCCTGATCTGAAGTCCACGGCACAAGATGTGCAACCAGACATGCCACTGACAGCAGTCCAGGAGAGGCTGATAGCTATCTGGACGCAGGTCTTAGGACGTCCCGTTGTGCATAGTGAGGACGACTTTTTTGAACTTGGTGGTCATTCTTTGCTCGCCATACAGGCCATCTCCCGTGTCCGTGATGTTTTCCAGATCGAGCTTCCGCTCCGCTGTCTCTTTGACGCACCAACCATTGCCGGGCTCGCTGAGCACATTGAGGCGGCGCTCGCCACGACGAGTGATGTGCAAGCGCTGCCAATCGAGCGCGTTGCACCTGACAGACCGCATCCGCTCTCCTTTGCGCAGCAGCGTCTCTGGTTCCTGGATCAGTTGATGCCGGGGGATCCTGCGTACAATATGCACGTTGGTTTGCATCTGTTGGGATCACTGGATCGGAACGCGCTGGAACGCAGCCTGAACGAAATCGTGCATCGTCATGACGCATTACGGACGACATTTGCTCCCGATGGATCGCAGCAATTCATTGCCGCCCCTGCATATATAGCGCTGCCATGTGTTGATCTGCAAGCAAGGCTCACTGACATGGACGATGAGAGCCGGCAGGCGATCATTGCGCAGGTAGTCACTGAAGAAGCCAGGCGTTCGTTTGATTTGAGCGCCGGGCCGCTATTCCGTAGCCTGCTCTTACACGTAGGATCCGAAGAGCATATCTTGCTTTTCATCATCCATCATATTGTGGCTGATGGCTGGTCGATCAACATCCTGATGAAGGAACTGATGAACAACTATCGTGCCTTTTATCAGGGTGAGGCTCCTTCGTTGCCCGCGTTGCCTGTACAGTATGCAGACTACGCACTCTGGCAACGGAACTGGCTGCAAGGCGCGGTCGTCGAAAAACAGTTGTCCTACTGGACGC
Source organism: Dictyobacter alpinus (assembly GCF_003967575.1). Lineage (NCBI taxonomy): Bacteria > Bacillati > Chloroflexota > Ktedonobacteria > Ktedonobacterales > Dictyobacteraceae > Dictyobacter > Dictyobacter alpinus. Next base: position 3,776,533 of record NZ_BIFT01000001.1, on the reverse strand, counting down.
AGCACTTAGCCGGGGCACCACCGCAGTTGGAGCTACCAACCGATCATCCGCGGCCAGCCATACAGACGCACCGTGGAGCCTACCTGCCATTCAATGTAGATGATCGGCTGGCTCAAGGAATTAAAGAACTGAGTCGACGTGAGAATGCCACCGTGTTTATGCTGCTGCTGGCAGCCTTTCAGGTCCTGCTGGCGCGTTACAGTGGGCAGGAAGATATTGTTGTAGGGACACCGGTAGCTGGTCGTAATCGCAGCGAGATTGAAAACCTGATCGGTCTTTTCGTGAATACCCTGGCCATACGTGCGCAACTTCCTGGAGAACGTTCATTCCGCGAGGCGCTTCGGCATGTGCGAGAGCAGTGCTTAAGTGCCTATTTCCACCAGGATCTCCCCTTTGAGCAGCTGGTTGAAAAAATTCAGCCAGAGCGTATTTTGGGGGTCAACCCATTGTTCCAGGTCATGTTCGTGATGCAAGACACGCAATTGGAAGACCTTGCGCTACCAGACCTCGTTGTCAAAGCGCTGAATGCCGAACGAGGAACGGCTCGTTTCGATCTGTTACTCTCCTTTGCCGAGACGCCGTCTGGCATTGATGGATACTTTGAGTACAATACCGATCTCTTTGAGTCTGCAAGCATTGAGCGCATGAAAAATTGCCTGTTCAATCTGCTGGAGGCTGTGGTTGTTGATGCTGAGCAGCCGCTCGCCGATATCTCGCTATTAGCTGAATATGAGCGACAGAAAATTCTAGTGGAATGGAATGATACTTCTACGGCCTGTCCTGCACTAGATAGTCTGATTACTATGTTCGAGCTACAGGTTGAGGAAACGCCGCAATCCACAGCTATCATATATGAAGAGCATCAGCAGACATACCGAGAATTGGATCAACGCGCGAATCAGTTGGCGCGGCTGCTCCAGGCACGTGGTGTTACCGTTGAAACGAGAGTTGGTCTCTATCTTGAGCGTTCGTTAGCCATGCCTGCCGCAATCTTTGGGATACTCAAGGCTGGTGGTGCGTATGTACCTTTCGATCCCTCATATCCCGAAGAACGCATCGCCTATATGCTCCAGGATGCGGATATTACGATAATGATTGCCCAGCATGCCTCGATCGAGCGACTGGCAAAACTGGCACCAGACTGCCAGTTTATTTGTCTGGATTGTGAGGAGGCAGAACTGGAGCGGTTAGCCGGGGAGCGGGTTATTGTGCCGATCGATCCTGAGAATCTGGCTTACGTGCTCTATACCTCTGGCTCAACCGGTGTCCCCAAAGGCACTATGATTACGCATGGTGGCTTGATGAACTATCTCTCATGGAGCCGGCAAAGATACGCAGTGAGCGCAGGCACGGGAGCACCCGTGCATTCATCGCTGGCCTTTGATCTGACGGTAACCAGTCTGTTTTTACCACTGCTCGCGGGAAGAAGGGTCCATTTGTTGCCATCTGAGAGAAGTGTTGAGGCTTTAAGTGAAGCATTCGTGGCCCAGGATGCATTTAGCCTGATTAAAATAACGCCATCACACCTGGATCTCTTGCGTCAGCATGCCGATACGCGTCAACAGATGGAGGGAACAAAGCTCTTTGTCATTGGTGGGGAACAGCTTTTCGGGGAGAAGTTAGCCTTCTGGCGTGAGCACGCGCCCAACACTGGCTTTATTAACGAATATGGTCCAACGGAAACAGTGGTGGGGTGTTGTGTCTATGAAATTCCGGCTGGACCCCTGGAAGTCGGGCCGGTGCCCATTGGACGTCCGATTGCCAATACACAATTGTATGTCTTAGGCCGCGATCTCCAGCCGGTTCCGGTTGGCGTCTTTGGCGAACTGTATATCGCCGGTGCTGGTCTGGCACGTGGCTATCTACACAAAGCCGAGCTTACCGCCGAGCGTTTCATCCCGCATCCATTCAGCACCCAACCAGGGGCACGCCTCTATAAAACTGGTGATCTGGTTCGGTATCGTTCTAACGGTGTCCTTGAATTTCTTGGTCGCAATGATCAGCAGATCAAGGTACGAGGATTTCGGATCGAATTGGGCGAGATTGAGCACGCCTTGCGCCAGCATCCAGCGGTACGTGATGTGGTCGTGATGATGAGAGAGGACCGACAGGATGATAAGCGATTGGTCGCTTATGTGATCGTACACCAGGACCTGGCTGCGGATATGCATGAGATCCGTCACTTCCTGGAGCAGCGGTTGCCAGTATACATGGTGCCAGCCTATCTGCTCCCAATCGAGAAATTTCCCCTGACCTCCAATGGGAAGATTGAATATCGTCAGTTACCAGCGCCAAAGGCGCACCTGCAAGATAGAAAGGTGGAGTACACACAGTCTTATACCACGATCGAGAAGTTCCTGGTTGCCTGCTGGCAAGACATCTTGCAAGCAACGGAGGTCGGACTTCATAGCAATTTCTTTGATCTGGGAGGTCATTCATTACTACTCACCCAGGTGCACCAGAGGCTCAAACAAAGCATGAATGTCGAGCTTGCGCTGGTTGACCTGTTCCAGAACCCCACGATCCATACGTTGGCCGAGTGTATTGCCCAGAAACAGCGTGCGAAGTCTGCAAACCAGCAAGAAGACACTCGTACGGAGCAACTTGCTGCTGGCAAGAACCGCAGTCGCCAGCGACTCACGCAGCGACGACAAGGAAACAAATAGTCAGAGAAAAAGGAGCACTTTTTATGGGGACACCTGTAGCGGATCGGGACGAAAATGGACTGGAAATCGCCATCATTAGTATGACCTGCCGTTTTCCGGGCGCCAGAAACGTGGATACGTTCTGGCAAAACGTACAGAACGGCGTCGAGTCCATCTCCCACTTTAGCGATAGTGAACTGAAGGCAGCAGGGATTGACGTGAGCATGCTCCGTGATCCCGCCTTTGTAAAAGCCAGAGGCGTCGTGGATGGTATCGAAAGCTTCGACGCCGCCTTTTTCGAGTGTAGTCCGCGTGAAGCTGAGATGCTGGATCCGCAGTATCGCCTGTTTCTTGAAGGCGTGTGGGAAACGTTTGAACACGCAGGGTATAATCCCGATTCCTACAAAGGATTGATTGGTATCTATGCTGGTTCGGCTACCAACCATTATCTGTTCGCGAACCTTGTCCCAGAGTATGGAGTGAGCACATTACAGGAAAACGCCCAGGTCATGATGGCCAACGACCGAGAATACCTGGCGAGTCGTGTGGCCTACAAGTGTAATTTGAAGGGACCGGCAATAACCATCCAAACAGCCTGTTCGACCTCACTGGTGGCAGTGCACCAGGCGTGCCAGGGGCTCTTGAATGGGGAATGTGATATGGCGCTGGCCGGAGGGGTATCGCTAGGTATTCCACAAAAGACAGGCTACCTCTATCAGGAAGGTGGCATCGGCTCATCAGATGGGCACTGCCGGGCCTTCGACGCGAACGCGCAGGGGACGGTCTTTAGTGATGGTCTGGGCATTGTGCTATTGAAGCGGTTGTCAGATGCCATTGCAGACGGGGATTGTATTGACGCTGTAATTAAGGGCTCGGCGATCAATAATGACGGTGCCTTAAAAGTCAGTTTTACTGCGCCAAGCGTCGATGGGCAGGCCCGGGTGATCCAGGCAGCCCAGTTGGTAGCAGAGGTGGACGCCAGAAGTATCACCTATGTTGAAGCTCATGGTACCGCAACGCCTCTAGGTGATCCCATTGAAGTTGCGGCGCTTACGCAAGCGTTTCGTTCCGCAACTGAAGAGCGCGCATTCTGTGCGCTGGGTTCAGTCAAAACCAATATTGGACACACCAACACCGCCTCTGGCATTGCTGGTCTGATCAAAACAGTCATGGCACTCAAGCAGAGACAATTACCGCCCAGCCTCCATTTTGAAGAGCCGAACCAGCAGATCGACTTTGCTCATAGCCCTTTTTATGTGAACACCCGTCTGGTGCCGTGGGAAACTGAGGGTGGACCACGGAGGGCTGGCGTAAGTTCGTTTGGTATTGGAGGGACTAACGCACATATTATTCTAGAGGAGGCACCATCAGTAGAGCCTGCTGATCCCGCTCCTGGCTGGCAACTGCTGCCTCTTTCGGCCCGAACCACCTCTGCCCTGGAGCAGATGAGCGCCAATCTGCTGTCGTATCTGCGGCAGAGTGCGGATGAGCAGTTGCTCAATGTCACCTATACGCTCCAGGAGGGACGTAAGGCTTTTGCCTATCGGCAGATCTGTGTGTGCCGGGACCGTGAGGACGCTGTGCATGCGCTGGAAACACCCGACGTCCAATGGGTGCTCAAAGGAAAAGCAGAGCCGCATGCACGTGCCATCATCTTTATGTTTTCAGGACAGGGAAGTCAGTACGTGCACATGGCGCAGGATCTTTATCAGACCATCCCCCTGTTTCGTTCACAGATAGATCAGTGTGCAGAGATCCTTGCTCCACACCTGGGATTGGATCTACGCAAACTCCTGTATCCAGTGGATGAGACCGGTGAAGCGGAGCAATTGCAGCAGACGGCCCTGGCCCAGCCAGCATTATTCACCATTGAGTATGCCTTGAGCCAGCTCTGGATGTCCTGGGGTGTGCAGCCACAGGCCATGATTGGTCACAGTATAGGCGAGTATGTAGCGGCCTGTCTCTCTGGCGTGATCTCGCTTGAAGATGCGCTGCTGCTTGTGGTGGCGCGAGGCAAACTTATGCAGTCTATGCCAGCCGGTACGATGCTATCGGTGCCGCTGGCGTTGGAGGGAGTGCAACCTTTACTGACCGGGGCCTTGAGCATCGCGGCCAGCAATGGTCCGGAACGTTGTGTTGTATCGGGGCCAGATAGTGAGATTACAGCATTAGAACATCGCCTCAAGGAGCAAGATGTGCTGTGTCGACGGTTGCATACCTCACATGCCTTTCACTCGGCGATGATGCAGCCGGTGGTTGAACCCTTTGTTGAGCGTGTAAGGCGGATACAGCTCCACGAACCAACTATTCCATATATCTCGAATCGCAGTGGGACCTGGATCACCATTGAAGAGGCGACCAATCCTGAGTACTGGGGTGAACATCTCTTGCGGAGTGTACGTTTTTATGAGGGCATCCAGACGCTGCAGCAGGAGCATGATGCCCTCTTTCTTGAGATTGGTCCCGGGCAGGCTTTGAGCTTGCTGACAAAACCTCTGCTGGATAAAACCGCCAGAGCGTTCGTGTTCCCCTCGCTACGTCGCTATCAAGATGCCTGTTCCGATGTTGCATTGCTGTTGAAGACCGCAGGCCAGCTCTGGCTGACAGGTGTTCCTCTCAACTGGCAAGCCATGAGAGCGGAAGAACGTTATCAGCGTATCCCTCTCCCAACCTATCCTTTTGAACGCAAACGGTATTGGGTCGAAGCCCATAGCCTCGTGCCTTTAGCAGATGAAGATTCAAACGAGCAAGGAAAGGTGACATCTATGCCTGAAACGACGAGTGTTACAGCGGGCCCTGAGTTGCGGCACACCAAAATAGTGGCGCTGCTCTTGGAGATCTTTGGGCGGCTCCTTGGAGTGGAACCTGCCGAGATTGACCCACAAGCGACCTTTTTGGAGATGGGCGCTGATTCGCTGCTGTTGCTCCAGGCCAACCAGGCCATTCGGCAAAAGCTGCAGGTGACCGTGCCTTTCCGTCTGATGCTGGATGAGTACCCTGATATTGATGAGCTTGCCTCCTTTATTGATGAGAAGTTACCCGTCACTATGTTGCAAGATGCGGTGGTGGAAAGTGTACATCTACCGGTGGAAGCGCAGGCAGTGCAACAGCATCCAGCGCCTCCTGCTCCCGTTGTGCGTGAGGCTATGCCCTCATTGGTTCCTGCTTCCATCCCGAGCGTAGCGCCAGAAGTAATGGCTGGCTCGACAGAAGTGACACAGTTCATGGAACGACAACTGCAAGTGCTGGCTCAGCAGCTTGAAGTCTTGCGTCTGAGTCAGACCGTGAGAATGGCACAGCCCCCATCCAATCAGACGCAGCAGATTGCGCCAGCCGCTGAGCCAGTGATGCCACCGATCAGTGCACAGCCACCTGTCGCCCCTGATGAAGCGATACCACAGGTTGAAGTGGGAGATCCCGGCGGATTCGTCTTTAGCCGAAACATCAAACAGGAGACCTTTGTACCATACAAGGCCAGGTCGAAAGGCGGAAAATATGGACTTAGCGAGCAGCAACAAGCCTATCTACAGGACTTTATTGAGCGCTATAATGAACGCACCCGGCGATCAAAGCAGCAGGCGCAACAGTATCGTGCAGTGCTAGCAGATAATAAAGGCGTCACCAATTTCCGTTTGCCATTGAAAGAACTCCTCTATCCTCTAGCCGTAAAGTATGCGCGGGGAGCGCGCCTGTGGGATATTGATGGTAACGAATATGTGGATACCGCGATGGGATTTGGTGCATTGCTCTTTGGACATTCACCAGCATTTATTGTCAAGGCGCTTGAGGAACAGATTCAACGTGGTATTCAGCTTGGACCGCAATCCCCACTCGCCGGACAAACCGCGCAATTGCTGTGTGATATTACTGGCCACGAGCGCGCGACGTTCTGTAATTCTGGTACAGAAGCCGTGATGACCTCTCTGCGCATCGCCCGTGCCGCGACTGGTCGGCCGAAGATCGCGATGTTTACTGGTACATTTCATGGGTCATTTGATGGCATCCTCGTCGTGCCACGAGAAGGGGCGGAAGGAGATGGCTCAGCGGCCCCCATGGCTCCTGGTGTGCCACCGCATATTGTTGATGACGTTCTCATCCTGCAATTTGATACGCCGGAAGCGCTTCAGCTGATCAAAGCACATGCACATGAACTGGCGGCTGTCCTGGTTGAGCCAAGGCAGAGCCGTAGGCCGGACTTGCAGCCTATTGCTTTTCTGCGTGAGTTACGGAACCTCACGCAAGACATGGACATCGCCTTGATTTTTGATGAGATTGTCACTGGTTTCCGTACACATATCCGTGGTGTGCAGGGGATGCTTGATATTCAGTCTGATATAACGACCTATGGAAAGGCTCTTGGTGGTGGTATCCCAATCTCGGCGATTGCGGGCAAGGCACGGTTTATGAATGTGATCGATGGTGGTGCCTGGACATTTGGGGATGCTTCGTATCCTGAAACGACCGAAACGTTTTTTGCCGGGACCTTTTTCAAGCATCCGCTGGTCATGCCCGTTGTCTGGAATGTCCTCAATCACTTAAAGGAGCAGAGTCCGCGGCTGCAAGAGCAGCTGAATCTGGCAACAGATCACATTACCGAAGAATTGAATAGCTACTTTGAGCAGCAAGAAGTTCCGATGCTCACGGTGAATTTTGGCTCGCTCTTCCGTTTCGTTTTTCCCCATGAGCTCAAAAACATCACGGCTGATATCTTTTTCTATCATTTGCGCGCCAAAGGTCTCTACCTTTCTGAAGGACGGAACTGCTTTATCTCAACTGCGCATACGGAGGAGGATCGGCGCTATATTATTGAGGCGGTCAAAAGTAGTATTGTCGAGATGCGTAGCGGCGGCTTCTTCTCAGATCCCAATCTGCCTCCCCCAACGGCAGAGGATGAAGGGATTCAAGTTGCGCCACGTCGCAAAATAGCTGCAGGTGATCCTAATGTCGCACCTATGCCTGAACGTGCTGCCACACATTCTGCTGTGAGGGCTAGCGCCCAGGGTGCTTTGACAACGCGCTACATACCACTAACCGATACACAAAAGGCGCTCTGGATTTTGCTGCAGGCGGGAGATGATGCAGCCAGTGCGTACAATGAATCGTTCTCCTTATTCTTGCGCGGAGCCCCCCTCAAGATGGATGCTGTGCGCGCCGCGGTACAGGTATTGACCGAGCGGCATGAAGCCTTACGTACGACATTTAGCATCGAGGGTGACTATCAGGTGATTACCCCGGGCATACAGCTGGAAGTTCCGCTGCTAGATCTTGTACAAGAAAATAGGGGAGAGCCTGATGAGCAGATTGACCGCTGGTTAAAGGGTGAAATGGCGCGTCCATTTGATCTCGAACATGGTCCGCTCCTCCGTGTCTTCGCCCTCAAGAAGCGTAACAATGAGCATATGCTTGTCTTCATCTATCATCACCTTATCGTGGACGGATGGTCGATCAGCATACTGCTGCGAGAATTCAGTGAGCTGTATTCATCGTTCTGTCGCGAGCAACCAGTGCAGCTGGCGGAGCCAGGCAAATTTAGCGAGTATGCCCAGTGGCTGAATCAACAGCAGCAGGGAGCTATGCAGCAGGAAGCCGAGCATTACTGGCGGGCACATTTTGCCTCTGTTCCACCTGCCGTAGAATTGCCTCTGGACCATCCACGTCCAGCCCTCAAGTCCTTTGCTGGTGCTCAAGCAAAGCGTGTCATTGGCAAGGCCTTGACCGAACAATTGAAGCGCTTCAGTGCACGCCAGCGTTGTACGTTGTATGTGACGCTCCTGAGCAGTTTCGAAGTGCTGTTATCACGCTTATCAACCCAGGAAAACTTTGTGGTCGGCATTCCAGTGGCGGGTCAGCCTTTGTGGGGAGTGAAAGGGAATAACTTGATTGGTCATTGTATGAATCTTCTCCCCTTGCAGAGTAGAGTGCGTCACGACATGACCCTGGTCGAGCACCTGAATGCCACGAAAAAAGAGCTGATGGATGCCTATGACCACAGCATCTATCCCTTCCTGCGCTTGTTGCAGACCCTCAACATGCCAAGGGATTTGAGCCGTTCTCCCCTCTTTAGCACACTCTTCAATTTTGATCGTCCCTCAAATTCGCGTGAAGAACTTGATTTTGCGGGCTTGCAGTGTGAAGGGGTCACCAATCCCGTTGAAGCTTCGAAGTATGATCTGACCCTAGAACTGATTGAGGCGGATGGCGAGCTTCTTGCTGATTTCACCTACTGTACGGATCTTTTCGACGCAGAGACGATTGAGCGCTGGGCTGGATACTATTGTACGTTGCTCGAACATATCGTGGAGGCAGCCGAGCAACCTATCTCGCACCTGTCTCTCTTGCCGGAGGCGGAAACCAATGAGCTCTGTATTGAGCGCAATGCGACCGAAACTAGCTATCCCGCACATCTTTGCGTCCATCACCTCTTTGAAGAACAGGTAGATCGCACACCGGATGCTTGCGCCGTTGAAGATAGTACGCACAAGTTTACGTACCGTGAGCTGGATGAGCGGGCTAATCAGATCGCCCATTATCTGAGAAAGTTGGACGTGGGACCAGGAGAAAATGTCGGTATCTGCATGCAGCGCTCGGTGGAGATGCTGGCTGGATTGCTGGGGATCTTCAAAGCCGGTGCGGCCTTTCTCCCATTGGATGCCGCTTTTCCGCAGGAGCGCATGAGCTTTATGCTTCAGGATGCGCAGGTGAAGGTGTTGCTCACGCACGAGCACCTGTTACCACAGCTACCGACCGCTGGATTACGCGTCATCTGCCTGGACAATGCCCCGGATATTGTTTCCGGTGAGCCAACGCAGCGACCAGTGGTTGACGTCACAGGCGAGCACCTGGCATATATCATGTATACCTCAGGTTCAACTGGGAAACCCAAGGGCGTGCTCATCCCACACCGTGGCATCGTCAACTACCTGGTCTGGTGTGCCGAGGCCTATGGCTCGGCGCATGGGCATGGTGCTCCCGTCCAATCCTCGATTGCCGCTGATGCGATTTTCCCAAGTCTCTTGAGTCCCTTGCTCGTCGGGACCTGTGTGACCATGCTCCCTGAGTCGCGATCCCTGGAAAGTTTGAATGAAGCCCTCTGCGCTCAAAAAGGCTTCAGTATGATCAAAATCACGCCGACGCAACTGGAGGTCTTGAATCAGCAGCTTCCGCAGACAGATGCCAGCGGCTGGGTCCGAACGTTGGTGGTGGGTGCAGAGGCGCTACGAGGAGATACCCTGCACTTCTGGCAGGAGCATGCTCCAGGCACGATTCTGTTGAACGAGTATGGTCCAACCGAGACAGTAGTCGGCTGTAGCATCTATCAGATTCCTGAGGGGCACCTCTCCACGGGTCCAGTCCCGATAGGCTTGCCGATTGCCAATACCACATTTTATGTGCTTGATAAGCAATTGCAACTGGTTCCCATCGGTGTGCCGGGTGAACTCTACATCGGTGGTGATGGGGTTGCCTGGGGCTATTTGAATCGGGCGGATCTGACGGCTGCGGCCTTTATTCCCGATCCATTCAGCACAAAGCCAGGAGCGCGACTGTATAAAACAGGTGATCTCGTGCGCTATCTGCCCGATAAGGCTGCGAACATCGAGTTTTCCGGGCGCATAGACCAGCAGGTCAAGATCAGAGGGTACCGGGTTGAGCTGGGAGAAGTCGAGGCGGTCCTGGCTGAGCATGAGGATATAGAGCAAGTGGTCGTGGCCGCCCGCGAGGACATACCTGGCGTCAAACAACTCGTTGCCTATCTGGTAGCTGCTCCAGATCGCGATCCTGAGGTGAGAGAGATACGTCGCTTCGCGCAACGGATCTTGCCTGACTATATGGTGCCCGCGGCCTTTAATCTCTTACCCGCACTCCCGCTCACGGCGACCGGGAAAGTCGATATGCGTGCGCTGCCAGCACCGGATCACCATCACCAGGATGTCGAGCGAGAATATGTGGCACCAGAAAATGAACTGGAGCAACAGATCGCGACCATCTGGTCTGACGTGCTCCACATCGATCGAGTAAGTATCCATGATAACTTTTTTGAGATCAGAGGCGATTCTCTGCTGGCGACGCAGGTTGTGGCACGTATCCGCCAATCCATACATAAAACGTTCACTCTACGCAATTTCTTTGAGGTACCAACGGTGGAGGGGCAAGCGGCACACATTGAAGTTGCCGCGCATGCGACGCAACCGGAAAACGACAAGTTTGCCAGCCTCTTGAAAAAAGTGCAGGGGCTTTCAGACCTGGCGATTGATAACATCCTTTCCAGATAAGATCGGGCAGCACATCGTGTATCGGAAGATGTGGGAATAACGAAGAAAGAAGAACTTGTCATGAGCACCATCTTTGAAGATATCACCAAATTATCCACGAAGCAGCGCCAATTGCTTGAGCAGTTATTACAACAAGAAGGGATGGACGTATCACAATTGCCGATCATGCCCCAGAGGCGGGATGGTCAACCGTTACCACTTTCCTTCGCACAGCAACGACTCTGGTTTTTTGATCAGTGGCAACCAGGGAGCCCGGTCTTTAATATCTCGCGGGCAATCCGTCTGCGAGGTACGTTGAATGTCGACGCCTTTGAGCAGAGCCTGCAAGAAATTGTGGGGCGCCACGACATTTTGCGGACCACATTCGCAACCGTAGATGGACAGCCAGCGCAGGTCGTATCCTCGTCACAGCGCTGGCTGCTCGCACGCTCCAATATTGAGGGACTGGCGGCCGCGGAGCAAGAAACGGAAGTGCAGCGGATGATTGTGGAAGAGACTCATCGTCCGTTTGATCTGGTTCGAGGGCCACTGTTGCGCACATGCCTGGTCCAATTGAAGCCGTATGAATATGTGTTTATTCTAGTGATGCACCATATCGTTTCCGATGGCTGGTCGGTGAGTGTGTTTTTCCATGAATTGACCTCGCTTTATAACGCCTATACGCAGGGGCTGGACTCGCCGTTACCCATACCGACTCTCCAATACGCCGATTTCGCCGCCTGGCAGCGTGCCTGGCTGCAAGGGGATGTCCTGGAGAAACAACTGGCGTACTGGAAGCCGCAATTTGAACAGGTACCCGCAGTATTGCAACTGCCTACCGATCGGCCCAGGACGCCATTACCTACGTATCGTGGGTCCACGTATGAGTTCTCGTTGCCGAAAAAACTGTCCGACCAGATCCAGGAATTGGGGAGACAGGAAGGTACGACCCTGTTTATGACGCTGTTGGCGGCCTTCCAGGTGCTACTGATGCGCCATAGCAACCAGGACCGAATTGTGGTGGGGACCTCCATTGCTAACCGGACACGTTCCGAGGTCGAGGGATTGATCGGTATCTTCTTTAATACGCTGGCGTTTTCAACTGATCTGAGTGGACAGCCAGGCTTCCGCGAGATCTTGCGACGCGTGCGGAAAGTAGCATTGGATGCCTATGCACATCAGGAGTTGCCATTTGAACAACTGGTGGATGCGTTGCACCCTGAACGTAGCTTACAGCACACACCGTTATTCCAGGTGCTCTTTGAACTGGAGAATGCGCCACGGACAGACCTGAATTTTACTGGACTGCTCGCGCAACCTCTGGCTATAGAAAGCCGGACGGCCAAATTTGATTTATCACTGGCAATGATGCAGACAGACCAGGGGTTACAGGGCACACTGGAATACAACGTTGAGTTGTTTACAGCCACGACGATTGCTCGGATGATGGACCATTTCCGTGTACTGTTAGATGGTCTGGTTGCTGCTCCCGATCAGAGCGTGACCGATCTCCCGCTGCTTACGAGCTCAGAGCGGTATGAGTTAGTAAGTACACGCAATGATACGGCGTCTGCTTACCCCCACCAGAGCTGTTTCCATGAACTCTTTGCCGAGCAGGTAACCAGAACGCCTCAGGCCATCGCGGTGGAATATCTGGGCGAGCGCCTCACCTATCAAGACTTGCATTCGCGTTCCAACCAGCTAGCTCACCATCTTCAGGCGTCAGGCGTAGAACCCGGTGATTGCGTCGGCTTCTGTATGGAACGCTCCATTGAGATGCTGGTAGGACTACTGGGGATCTTCAAAGCCGGCGCGGCCTTTCTGCCCCTGGACCGCAAGTTCCCGCAGGAGCGACTGGCGTTTATGCTTGAAGATGCACATGTTTCCTTGCTCTTGATCCAGCAGAGGCTGCTTGAGAGCCTGCCGACTGAGGGGGTTCATGTCGTATGTCTCGATAGTGACTGGGATACTATTGCGCAGGAAAGCGACGAAGTCCCCGTCTGCGAGATTACCGCTGATTTCCTGGCCTATGTCATCTATACCTCTGGTTCGACTGGCAAACCTAAAGGCGTGTTAATTCCTCATCGCGGGCTGGTCAATTACCTGATCTGGTGCCAGGAGGCCTATGGAGCGGCACACGGGCGCGGTGCTCCTGTCCAATCCTCAATTGCCGCAGATGCGATTTTTCCGAGCCTGTTTGCGCCTTTGCTGGTGGGGACCAGTGTCGTGCTGTTACCTGAATCGGATGGCCTTGAGGCGCTGGCGGCCGTGTTGCAAGAAAAGGGGGGGTTCAGTTTGATGAAGATCACCCCGACGCAACTGGAGGTTCTCAACCAGCAATTACCAGAGACCGATGCCACAAACTGGGTACGCACCCTGGTCGCAGGAGCCGAAGCATTGCGTGGTGATGTCCTGGAATACTGGCAGCGGCATGCCCCTGACACAATCCTGCTCAATGAGTACGGTCCGACCGAAACGGTGGTTGGCTGTAGTATCTATCAGATTCCGGCCGGTCAGGCGGCCACAGGCTCTATCCCGATTGGTCTACCTATCGCGAACACGCAGTTTTATGTTCTTGATACCCAGCTTCAGCTCCTCCCGATTGGCGTCGCTGGAGAACTGTATATTGGTGGTGACGGTGTCGCCTGGGGCTATTTGAATCGACCAGAATTAACGGCGTGCTCATTTGTGCCTGATCCATTCAGTACGGTGCCAGGGGCCCGATTGTATAAAACTGGCGATCTGGTGCGCTACCTGCCGGATCGGCAGGCAGACATCGAATTTCTGGGTCGTATTGATCAGCAGGTGAAGATTCGTGGCTATCGGGTAGAACCAGGTGAGATTGAGACGACGCTGGTTGAACATCATGCCATAGATCAGGTGATTGTGGTGGCACGTGAGGATCTGCCCAGTATCAAACAACTGGTCGCCTATCTGGTGATCGTCCCTGGTATGCAGGTGTCGATCGTTGAGTTGCGTCGCTATCTGGAGCAGAAACTGCCAGCATATATGGTCCCAGCCCACTTTTTCTTCCTGGATACATTGCCATTAAAAGCTACCGGTAAAGTTGACCTGGAGGCGTTGCCGGCCCCTGAGAAAAAGCAGCTGGAAACTGAGGACACATTCGTGGCGCCGGAGACGCCAGGCGAAAAACTGCTGGCTGACATCTGGGGTGAAGTGCTTGGTTTGAAGCAGATTGGCAGATATGATAACTTTTTTGAGATTGGTGGGGATTCTATTCTGAGTATCCGTATCATTGCGCGTGCCCATGCAGTCGGTATACAACTGACGCCGAAGCAGATGTTCCAGTATCAAACCATTGCTGAACTGGCGGCGGCGGCAAGCGTTGTTCCTGCATCTGCCAATAGTGGAGAGCAAGCGGTACCGACGGATGCCATTCCACTTACGCCCGTGCAACACTGGTTTTTTGAACATGACTTTCCCAATCGGAACCACTATAATCATGCGATTGTTCTGGAACTGCCAGCGGATCTCACGGACGCAGAATTACTGGAAGAGGCTATTGAGCTCCTGATACAACAGCACGATTCTTTCCGGTTACGCTTTACTGCGGGTCCACAGGGCTGGCAGCAGCGTGTTGTGGCGCACGAGGGGCGCTTGCCTTTTGCAGCCTATGATCTCTCTCTCCTGGCTACCGCTGATCAAGAGCAACGCTTTGATGCGATGGCCCACGAGTTGCAGACAGGTCTGGATATAGCCGCAGGGCCGATAGTGCGCGTGGGTCTGTTCTCCTTTGGCGCGGATCAACCGTCTCGTCTGCTGATGGTGGTACATCATCTCGCAATTGACATTGTCTCCTGGCAAATCGTGCTCGACACCTTGCAAACCATCTATCAGCAACTACTGAACGGGCAGAAGGTGCAGGTGAGACATACCTCTACACCATTTACGTACTGGGCCAATCGTCTTTTCCAGTACGCACAATCGCCAGAGGTACGCCAGGAGTTTAGTTACTGGATGGCGCAGCCCTGGTCGGAAGTGGCAGCGCTCCCAATGGATACGCCAGGTGAGAATATACAGGCCTCTGCACAGGTGGTGATCGCAGAACTTGATAGTGTTGAGACGCAGGCATTGTTGCGTGAGGTGCCCAGGCGGTATCGTACGCAGGCGAATGATGTGCTGCTGGCCGCTTTGCTGCTGGCATGTAGCGATTGGACCGGCAAGCATACGCTGCTGGTTGATCTGGAGGGTCATGGACGAGAGGATCTCATGGACGGCATTGATCTTTCGCGCACCGTGGGCTGGTTTACGTCAATTGTCCCCATTGTGCTTAATCAAGATACGCGCTATCGTCGTCCGAGCGAGGTGCTGGTAGCGGTGAAAGAGCACTTACGTGCGATTCCCAATGGTGGGATCGGCTTTGGCCTCCTGCAATCCCTGGTGCAGGATCGAGAGATAGCGGAGCAGATCCGTGCACTGCCTCAGGCACAAATTATCTTCAATTATCAAGGGCAATCTTCGCGAGCCCTGGCGAAAGAAAGTCTTTTCTCACGTTCAAATGCTTCAGCTGGTTTGACGGTGGCGCTCGACGGTGAACGCAGTCATCTGCTAAGTGTGAATGCTGGCACGATTGATGGTGTGCTCACCGTGGAGTGGACGTATAGTGAGAATATCTACGCCAGAGCTACGATTGAACATCTGGCACAGCTCTACCTGGATGCGTTGCGTCTCATTATCACTGATGATGCCTCGGCTGGCCAGCGGCCGCAGTATACACCGGGCGATTTTATGGATGCTGGTTTGAGCCAGAATGAACTTGATGATCTGTTCGCAAACCTGGACGCATAGAGGGAGGCTACTAATGGATAAACATGAGATTGAAGCGATTTACCCGCTCTCACCCATGCAACAGGGGATGCTCTTTCATTATCTGTATGAGCCACAGGCAGGACTCTACTTTGAGCAAATGCAGTGTCACATGCCTGCCGGCCTTGAGGTTGCGGCCTTTCGGCAGGCCTGGCAACAACTGGTGAGCCGTCATTCGATCTTGCGTACCCAGTTTATGTGGGAAAATCTGAAAGAGCCGCGCCAGATTGTGCGCTATGAAGTTGATCTGCCGTGGGTAGAAATGGATTGGCAGCATCTGGATGAACAAGAACAGCGTAAACAGTTTCTGACATTGCTTGCCAGTGATCGCGCGCTCGGGGTGAAAATGACGCAGGCGCCGTTACTGCGTATAACGCTTATTCAGTTAGCCGCGCACCACTTTGAGTGCATCGTGAGTTTTCATCATCTGATTCTTGATGGCTGGAGCATGCCAGTGTTGCTGAATGAGCTGTTTGTGCTCTACGCCGCCTGTGTACAACAGGTTCCTGCTGAACTAGCAACGCCGCGTCCGTATCGGGACTATATTGCCTGGTTGCAGCGGCAAGATCAAAAGCAGGCTGAGACGTTCTGGCGTGAGCACTTGAAAGGGTTTCGTACCCCCCTTGTGCTGTCCGTCGATAGCGGGACCGGGAAGTCGCCGGGTGTTGGCTATGGAGAAGCAACGCAGCATTGCCTGCCCCAGACCGTCCAGACCTTACGTCAGATGGCGCGTCGGTACAAATTGACGATAAATACAATCGTTCAGGGTGCCTGGGCCTTGCTTTTAAGTCGCTATAGTGGGACGAATGATATTGTATTTGGTGGTGTCGTCTCCGGGCGTCCACCCGATCTGCAAGGAGTCGAACAGATGATTGGTCTGTTTATCAATACCTTGCCGATCAGAATACGTGTCTCGACCGCCGCCGACAGGTCCATTGCCACCTGGCTGCAAGCTATTCAACTGCAACAGATTGAGGCACGGCAATATGAGTATAGTTCTCTGGCCCAGGTACAGGGTTGGAGTGACGTGCCGCATGGTCAAGCGCTTTTTGAAAGCATCCTAGTTTTTGAAAACTATCCGGTTGAAGCGCATGCCGGTGAGGATGGCGGCGGATTGCAGATGAAAATTGACCAGGCGCTTGAGCAGACGAATTATCCTCTCAGCCTGGAAGTTTCTTTCAACGCGCTGCAATTCTCTCTCCGCCTCGTTTTTGATCAGCAGCGTTTTGATGACCGGGTTGCCAGCACGCTACTCACCCATTTCTGCTCAATCCTGGAGCAGATGCTGAGCCAGATGGACGGCAGTGTTGCTGCGCTCTCACCTTTGACGGTGGAAGAGCGCAGACAGATGATGGTGGAGTGGAATGACACGCGGGAAGAGTATCCAGCCACGACCTCTGTCCACACACTGTTTGAAGCTCAGGTTGAGCGCACACCGCATGCGCCGGCGCTGAAGTCAGAGGAGGGCATATTGACATATGCCCAGGTGAACGAGCGGGCGAATCAACTCGCCCACTTGCTGCAAACGTTGCAGGTTGGGCCAGACGTCCTGGTTGGCCTGGCGCTTGAACGTGGCCCGCTCATGGTGATCGCGTTGCTGGCTGTGTTAAAAGCAGGTGGCGCATATGTACCATTGGATCCCTCTTATCCCAGTGAGCGGCTGGCTTTTATGCTGCAAGATACTGCACTTTCCGTGCTGCTCACCTCACAGCAGGTTGTGGAGCGCTTTCCTGATGTCACTGTTGCGCATAGAGTCATGCTGGATGTCGATTGGCCGCTGATCCAGCAACAGGGCATCGACAACCTGATGCAGCAGCTAGAACCAGAGAATCTCGCCTATATCATTTATACATCAGGATCAACGGGCCAGCCGAAAGGAACCTTGATCTCTCAGCGGGGACTGATGAATTACCTGCACTGGTGCAACCGGTATTACCATGTACAGGCCGGGTCCGGTTCGATTGTGCACTCCTCGCTGGCCTTTGACCTGACCGTCACCAGTCTGTTTCCCGCGCTGTTGAGCGGTGGCTGTGTGGTGCTCGTGCCAGAAGAGCAGGATATGGTTGCTGTGAGCGAGATCTTGCGGCAGCACAACGACTTCAGTGTCTTGAAGATCACGCCTGCACATCTCGAACTGCTGAATCGTCTGCTGGAGCCGGAGGAGATGGCAGGCATCGCACGCGCGCTAGTGATTGGCGGGGAGATGCTGCAAGGCGATAGTCTGACGCTATGGAGAACCTATGCGCCCGCAACCCGGATTATCAATGAGTATGGTCCGACCGAGACCGTGGTGGGGTGTTGTATCTATGAAGTCGCGGATGGAGCGTCCCTTCAGGGCCCGGTGCCGATCGGACGCCCGATTGCCAATACCCAGCTCTATATCCTGGATGCCGCTTTGCTACCGGTGCCAATCGGGGTTGCGGGCGAACTCTATATCAGTGGAGATGGCCTGGCGCGCGGCTATTTGCAGCGCCCGGATCTGACTGCTGAGCGATTCATTGCTGATCCTTTTAGCCAGGAGCTGGGAAGCAGGATGTATAAAACTGGTGACCTGGCACGGTACCGCGTTGATGGCACCATCGAGTTCCTGGGACGGATAGATCATCAAGTGAAGGTTCACGGCTATCGGATTGAATTGGGGGAGATCGAAGCTGTCCTCAGACAGCATGCGGCTATTCAGGAGGCTGTCGTGGTCGTGCGTGCTCAGGCTGGCACGATGGATAAGCGCCTGGCTGCTTATGTGACCATTGAAGGCGATCAGACCAGCGCAATCAAGGCTATCAAAGCGTTTCTCAAAGAAAAGCTGCCTGACTATATGCTTCCGTCAATATGGGTGGTCATGGATGAGTTCCCTCTGACCTCGAATGGGAAGGTCGATCGTAGTGCGCTCCCTGAACCTGAAGAGGTGTATGCAGTACCGGCGGCCAACGAAACAGAACAAACATTATCTTCAGTTGAAGAGCTGCTGGTTGAAATCTGGAGCCGAGTCCTGCAAGTACAAAGCCCTGACATCCATGCGAACTTTTTTGAACTGGGTGGAGACTCGATCCAGGGTATTCAAATCATTGATCAGGCACGACGGCGCGACCTGCGCCTGACGCTCAAGCAGCTTTTTCAGTCCCCGACGATTGCTGAACTGGCAGGGCTGATCGAGGCAGCACCGGAACAGCTTACTGAACAGGGAGCGGTCACTGGCCGTGTTCCGCTTACCCCGATTGAACACTGGTTTTTTGAGCAGGAGCTGGCTGAGCGCCAGCATTGGAATCAGAGTATGGTGTTAGAAGGATGGCAGGTTGTACAACCTGCCATCCTGGAGAAGGCGCTCACCGCGTTGCTTGTTCAGCATGATGCATTGCGGTTGTGTTTTGTTGCCGGGCACGCTGGTTGGCGGCAAGAAAACGCTGCGTTTAACGGCGAGACGCCATTCCAGACGATTGACCTCTCAGCCTATAGCGAGGAAGAACAAGAGCAACGCCTGAGGCAGACCGAGGCTGAAATCCAGGCAAGTCTAAACCTTGAGTCAGGGCCATTGCTGCGGATGGCGCTCTTTGAGATGGGAAAATGTCGCCCCAACCGCATTCTGATCGTCGTGCACCATCTTGCGATTGACAGTGTCTCCTGGCGGATCCTGTTAGAAGATTTGCAAACGGCGTATCAACAACTGGTCCAGGGCCAACCGGTGCGGCTCACCCCTAAGACGACCTCATTCAAGCGGTATGCGGAGCACCTTATCATCTATGCGCAGTCAGATGAGGTTGCACGTGAAATACCATACTGGATCGCTGTCACGCGGCATCAGAGTAGCGCTCTGCCCCTGGATTATCCTGAAGGGATGGACCTGAACACCGAGGGCTCAGTACAGACCATTGCTTGTTCGTTAGATGAGGAGGAGACGCATTTGCTCTTGCATAAGGTGCCAGAAGCCTATCATACGCAGATCAACGATGTCTTGCTCACGGCCCTGGTGCAGACATATGCGGAATGGACTGGTCAGCGCTCTGTGCTTGTTGATATGGAAGGTCATGGGCGCGAGGATCTCCTGGAAAACGGAGATCTTTCCCATACGGTGGGATGGTTTACCACGCTGTTCCCGGTGTTGCTGGATATCGAGCAGGCGCAAGGGCCTGGAGAAGCATTGCGTACGGTCAAGGAACTGTTGCGCCGTATCCCAAATCATGGCCTCGGCTATGGGGTGCTACGGTACCTCCATCCAGATGAAGAGGTACGCGCGCGTTTACGTAATCGGGCCAGCATCAGTTTTAATTACCTGGGGCAGTTTGATCAAAAGCAAACGGGCGAAACCCTGTTGGGCAGAGTACGAGAGGCAGATGGTTTGACACGTAGTCCACGGGCTAAGCGCTGCCACGTGCTCGACATTGGTGGTGCCGTCGTCGATGGGCAGCTGACCATGCACTGGTCATTTAGCGCACGGTTGCATCGTCCCGAACAGATAGAACGCCTGGCTGAAATGTATCGAGACAAACTCCGTGCGCTCATTCAGCACTGTCTCATCCCTGATGAGGGAGCCTATACCCCGTCAGATTTCCCCCTGGCACAGCTCTCGGACGAGAAGTTGGACGCATTGTCGATGCTTATTGGCGAACTGGATGAGGAGGAAGCAACATTATGAAAATGAAAAATGTAGAAGACCTTTATCCCCTGGCTCCTATGCAGCAGGCTATGCTTGCTCATGCACTCTATGCGCCCGACTCGCGTGTCTCTTTTGAGCAAGCCTGTGAACTGCTCAAAGGAGAACTGCAACTGCCCGCGTTTATGCAGGCGTGGCAACAGGTAATACAGAGGCATTCGATCTTGCGCACAGCGATTATCAGCAAGGTGGTCGATGAGCCACTGCAGTTGGTCCGTCAGCAGGTCCCGCTCCCGTTGCAGCACGTTGATTGGCGTCAGCAAGCGGCAGAGGAGCAGGAGCACGCGCTCAAAGCGTTGTTGCAGGCAGATCAAGCGCAGGGATTTGAGCTGGATAAAGCGCCACTGTTACGCTTGTATCTGGCTCAGATCGCTGATGATGCGTACTACTTCGTCTGGAGTTTTCATCATATCATTCTAGATGGTTGGAGCAAAGACATTATTCTGAATGATTTTCTGCGGTACTATCGTGCGGCTGTCCACCATCAGGATATACAGATTGAGCGCGTGCGTCCGTATCGGGACTATATTGCCTGGTTGCAGCAGCAGGATAGTGAGAAAGCCAGGGAGGCATGGCAGCAAGAATTGCAAGGTTTTACGCTTCCAACGCCATTGCCGATGATGCCGCCAGCGGCGCGGCAAACGGGGAGTGAGAAGCATGAAGAACGGCGTCTTTGTTGTTCGATAGAGACGACGGCGGCCCTCAACGCACTGGCTCAGAAGAGTCAGGTAACATTAAATGTCCTGATACAGGGCATCTGGTCCCTGTACCTCTATCATGTTAGCGGAAAGCGTGATGTTGTCTTTGGTGCCACCGTCTCGGGACGTCCTCTGGCACTCAGAGGATCAAATGAGATGGTCGGGCTATTTATCAATATCCTGCCTATTCGTGTGCAGGTGCCAGAAGCCACGACCACTCCAGCGCTCATGACCTGGCTGCAAGCTATCCAGGCGCGACAGTTAGGATTGGAGCCATTTTCCTCCACACCATTGTTTCACATTCAACAATGGAGCGAGGTTCCCTGGAATCAATCCCTATTTGATAGCCTTTTGGTCTTTGAAAACTATCCGGCGGAACAGCCGATGGCGATGGAAGATGCTCTGCCGTTTCAGAGACAGAACATCTATGGTGCCAGTGAGACAAACTATGCACTGACGATTATTGTCGAGCCAGGAAAGGTGCTGACTTTGCAACTCATGTATGATAGTCGTGCCTTTGATCATGGAGCGATGGAGCAGCTCACCAGTTCTTTGCAACTATTGTTAGAGGCAGTCGCTACCTGTAGCGCAACGGAGCCAATACAGGCCTTGTTACGGAATACTGAACAGGTGGCGGCAGCATGTGCTCACTGGCAAGGAGATCCAGGCCAGCCAGAGAAGCATGCAGAAGAGCTGCAGATGGCTCCTATGCAGCGCCGGACACCAGTTGTCGCTCCACATAATCAACTAGAATTTCGGCTGATCCAGCTCTGGGAATCCGTATTACACGTTCATCCTATCGGCATTAGCGATAATTTTTTCGCATTGGGCGGCCACTCACTTTCAGCCTTACAACTTGCCTCCCAGATTCGGAAAGAATTTCAACAAAGTTTCCCCATCTCTCTCCTCGCGCAGATTGGGACCGTCCAACAGTTAGCCCAGGTGCTCCGCCAGCAAGGCTCGCTTGCGGGGCCGCAGTCGCCAGTCATCGCGCTACGCAAGGGTGCAGGAACACCATTTTTTTGTATTCATCCTGGAAGTGGTAATATTCTCTGCTATTATCGCCTGGTCCAGCATCTTGATCATGATCAGCCATTCTATGCCATCCATGATCTTGATATTCACAAGCCGGAATTTCCAGAGATTCCAATTGAAGAGATGGCGAGTCGCTACATTGCAGCTATACGTGAGATTCAACCGCATGGTCCTTATGCGCTGGGAGGTTTTTCCTTTGGAGGCATTATCGCTTTTGAGATGGCGCAACAGCTCCGGAAAAGCGGCCAGCATGTAGAATTGCTGGCACTGCTAGATAGTGCCTCTCCGCTATCAACGCAGGGATTTGAAAACGAGGATAACGCAGGCTTTCTTTCCGTGATCACCATGGAGGCCATACGCACTTCTACACAGAAAACGGTTGAAGAGGTGTATGCCGATCTGCGGTCCCGCACACTGGACGAGCAATTGCGCTATGTTGTGGACCAGATGGTGCGGGCGGGCCTTGATCCGCCGGAGAACGGACCACTGGGGGTGCGGCACGAATTACGGATTTACCAGACAAGAACAAGGATGATTCAACGGTATCGTGCAGGCGTCTATCCAGGATGCATCACCGTCTTTCAGGCACAAGATCATGATGGGCTTGCACCTGAAAGGCACCTGGATGAAGACTGGCAAAGGTTCTCGGCTCAGCCGATCACGACCCATCCGGTTCCCGGCTATCATGATACGATCTTGGATGAGCCACATGTGCAGATAATGGCCAGGCACCTCCAGGCCAGCTTACAAGCGACATGTTTAGCCGTAGCAGAAGGATCTTGACAAAAAGATTGAACGTTGTTTAGCGCATTAATTCAGGGAGGAAAATACCAATGAGTGCCAATCAGCCACAGCTCACACCGAGCCAGCAGGAATCGATGAATTCATTCGCCAAAATAGTGAAAGAGCGTTATAGCTTCTTATATGAGCAGATACTTGCAGGCAATAGCAGCCCGCTGCTTTCGAATGTTGCGGCGCGCCTGGACATGTCTGAAGACATGATTATCGATGGCGTTGTTGCCTACGAAACGGGAAAAATTCTCAGGGACGTAGAAATGGATAGCAGTTCCATGAAAAAGTTAATGAAAATGGTAGAAGGTATGAACTATAGTGCATAGGTAGTTCAACGTAGAGCATCAATGTTTCTGCGCTTTGACGAATATATGTCTACGCATTGTGCTCATGGGTGAAAAAGAAAGAGAACTGTAGTACGCTCAGGTTAACAAACAAAGCAACAGTTCTCACCACCCTTTTTACCATACCACGTGGCGCTAAACACCCGTTGATGTCAGCGAGGGATTGTAAGGGGACCCGGGCATGGACAAAAAAAGCAAAGAATCCGCCTCTCAGGCGGATTCAGCGTGACGCGCCCAGAGGGATTGGAACCCCGACACTCGGTTCCGAAGCGCCCCTTTAGGCGTCTAAAGCCGTCTACCAGCATCTATTTTGAGCTCAAAATCGCGACCAGAGTCTATCAAAAAACACAAAAATCGAACAATATCTACCCTGATTGATGTACCGTTGCTGTCAAAATCAAAGACTGCAAATGATAGAGGAGTTGGATGTTTTCCAGATTTTAGAGATAGCTGAACTAGTCAAATAAATGACCAGTATCTGAAAATATCTCTCAACCGAACGATGTTGAAATATCTCATCATTGGAGAATAGCACTTAATCTGGCCCAATGATGAGATTAGCATGCAAACCTGACCCATACCTATCCTCTGCAGAGCTTACCAGCCTTCCTAAAAACAACCCATAGAGTATGCCCAGTTGGCTCAACAGCTCATTCGCGAGATTGACCAAAGCGATCCTTGCAGGTGGATGATTGACCTGAGGCGCAATACGGGAGGGAATATATGGCCGATGGTAACAGGACTCGGACCCATTGTAGGAGAAGAGGCGTGGCTTACCTTTGTAACATCTCAAGAACAGCAGATGGCGTTCTTCGTGACGGACAGGCAGGGATCTCACCTGATACGGTGCTTGTCACCGTGGACAAGCCCTATCACATCAAAAATCCCAAGCCTCCAGTCGCAGTACTGACCAGTCAGTTATGAGGAGATCAGTCCGAAAAACGCAGGCAGCTTCCTATAAAATGGCTCTAGAAGACAATCCAGGTGATTAAAATTTTTGTGTGCGCCAATGAGCTGATTGGTCAATACCTTTTTAGCTAATTGGTCGCTCTATAGAAAAGTAGAGCATAATACAATTTGCGTGAACATAGCTAGAGTTGCTTAAAAACTTAGTGAGAGGTAAGCCATAGAGGACATGCTCAAAAGGCATATGCTTACACATACACAACCTGCTTATTTCAAAATGACCCAAGAAGCTAATTCATACTGCTTGATAGCACCAGCGAAAAGACAGTTACTCACTGCTTTATGATGAGTATAATATCCCTGAGGGATTTGGATAAGGAATATAAGTAATTTGAAGAGCATAAATTTATAGGAAACACAACAGTGAGTAATTTATTTTACACTCTCAAAACGCTGCCTGTTTATCTCATCGAAACCTTAAAACTAGTTCAAAATCAAATAAGCGCCTATTCTAATTGGATAAGTGCCAGAGCTAGCTAATTATTATCTTTTGAAGAGATGTAAAGCATGGCTTCATTATTTTTACATAGTAGCTACATGCCCGCTTATATCAAAACCACTTAAAAGTACTATTGATTAAAACCTATATGCTGACTCCATGTTGATATTTATTTAATTCTACATTAAAATAAGTATTCGTCATTAAAAGTATTCTAAGATTATTGTTTGCTTAATAAATCTGCAGAGGTTAATACAAAATGCCATTTGTGAAAAACCCCAATTCTAAACATGCTCAAGCGCAACCTAAAGTTGCCGGAACTTTTATTGGACGACAAAATGAAATGGAATTTTTCTCTCAATATATTCTTAAGCCAGAGGATCCCTCTCATAATGTAATATCTATATCAGGGCAAGGGGGTGTTGGCAAGTCAACATTAACAGATAAATTTAGAGAGCTCACACAAAAAGACGAATTTAAAGATTATTGTGTAGTTTGTTTGGTAGATAAGCAACAAACAACAATTGTTAGTATCATGGAAAGATTTGTAGAACAATTAAATATTAATGGGGAATTTGAGCATGCTCTCACTCATTATAAGGATGCTTTACGAAAATTACAAAATGAGAGAAACACACTTCATGAAGCGACTTTACGAAAAGCTGCAACTGATGTTACTGGCTTAGTAGCAAAAAATGTTCCAGGCGTAGGTAATATGTTAGAGCAAGGAGTTGGAGTGTTAGGCCTTGCAACTGGATATGTGGTAGATGAGATTCATTATCAGCAACAGCTTAAAGACATTAAAAGATTAGAAGATTCAATAAAGGATCTAACAAAAGCATTTGTAATAGACTTAAATGAATTAGTAGAGAATCAAGTGACTACAGGGCTTGATAAAAAAAGACGAAAAAAACGACTTTTTCTCATTTTCGACGCTTATGAACAATTAGCATCTGAAGTTTCCCCGTGGCTCCTAAATTGTTTTTTAGAGATGGATATCAGTACAAATATTGTTCTAATAACTGCAGGTAGAACCTCGGTAGAAAGAGCCCATATAGAAGATTCAAAAAAATGGTTATCTTATATAAACAATGGTCATGTATATCAAATAAACTTAGAAAGTTTTACCAAGGAAGAAACAATACAATATTTACTTAGTAAGGGAATCTCAGACTCATCTCACATAGAAACTATCTGGCAAGAATCTAGAGGCTTACCTCTTTATCTAGGTCTGCTAACTTCCAATATACAGGTAACTATCGATCCAACAGCAGGAGTAGTAGATAATTTTTTGATCGGGATACCAGAAAGTGAAAAAATTAAAAGAAAATTGGCACTTGATATAGCTTTACTTACTAAAGCTTTTAATCAAGATGATTTAGATATTTTCCCTTATGTTTCAAATAACCATGATGAGAAAGAATTACTCTACCGCTGGCTCACTAAACTGCCTTTCGTACGTATCACTCTTAATGAGGGAAAACATAGTTATCATGAAATTGTCCAAAATATGTTCATAAAGATAATTTACCAATCATCTACTGCAGAGTACTATTCAACAAGAATATTAATAGCAAAATATTATGAAAAAAAATTAAATGAAATGATATTCGAAGATGAAGAAATTAATTTTTCCAAATCAGAAACCAGAGAACTTATCCTAGCATTTATAAATCAGCTTTTATTGCTGTCTGACCAGAACAGTTATATCAAGGCTATTAGTTATATATTACAGATAAGCAAAACAAGCCAATATAAACAAGAGGTCATTAAGCTATTAAGCCAGTTAGAAACTCATAATTTTAATATGTACATTACACCAGATGCAAAACAAATAATTACATTATGCATGGATTATCTTTCTCGCAAAGCAAGCAAGAAAAATCAAATCAAAAATATCAATGAACTAATAGCAAAGCTTAGTAACAAAGATTTCGTAAAACATCATATACTATCTCAACTTTATACCGATCTTGCATACATGTATAATAACATAAAAGATTATCAATCAGCGCTCACTAACTTCAATAAAGCTATTGATCTCGATGTACTTAATGATAAAAACTATAATGGTCGCGCAATTTTTTATCAACGACGCAATGACTTTCAAGCTGCTCTTGCTGACTTCACTAAAGCTATTGATATTAATCCTGATAATCCACGCTGGTATAACAATCGTGGGGATCTTTACCAAGATCGCCGGGACTTCCAGGCTGCACTCGCTGACTTTACGAAAGCCATTGAGCTTGATCCTACTAGTTCACGCTGGTATAGCAATCGTGGAGATCTCTATAAAGAATGTAAGGACTTCCAGGCTGCACTCGCTGACTTCACGAAAGCTATCAATCTCGATCCAGATAATTCGCGCTGGTATAACCACCGTGGAGATCTTTATCAAGAGCGCCGAGACTTTCAGGCTGCACTCGTCAACTTCACGAAAGCTATTGATCTCGATCCTGCTGCTCCAAGCAACTATATTTCTAGAGGCCTCTGCTATCAAGACCGCAAAGACTTCCAGGCTGCGCTCACCGACTTCACGAAAGCTATTGATCTCGATCCCACTGATCCAAGCAGCTATATTTTTAGAGGTCTCTTTCATAAAAAGCTCAGAAACTTCCAAGATACGCTCGCTAACTTCACGAAAGCTATCGAGCTTAATCCTACTGATCCACGTTGGTATAACAATCGCGGTCTCTTCTACCAAGACCGCGAAGATTTCCAGGCTGCGCTCGCCGACTTCAACAAAGCCATTGAGCTCGATCCTACTGATCCACGTTGGTATAACGGCCGAGGTCTCTGCTATCAAGACTGCAAAGACTTCCAGGCTGCACTCGCTGACTTCACGAAAGCTATCGATCTCGACCCTGCTAATCTAAACAGATATATTTTTAGAGGTCTCTGCTACCAAGAATGTAAAAATTTCCAGGCTGCACTCGTCGACTTCACGAAAGCTATCGAGCTTAATCCTGCTGATCCGCACGGGTATAACAGCCGAGGTCTCTTCTATCAAGCTCGCAAAGATTTCCAGGCTGCACTCGCCGACTTCACTAAAGCTATTAAGCTTGTTTCTGCCAATCCTGGCTTCTATAGCAACCGCGGTCTTGTCCACAAAAACCGTAAGGATTTCCAGAGTGCGTTCGCAGATTTTACTAAAGCCATCGATCTCGATCCTGCCAATCCTGGCTTCTATAGCAACCGCGGTCTTGTCCACAAAAACCGTAAGGATTTCCAGAGTGCGTTCGCTGACATCAACAAAGCCATTGAGCTCGATCCTGCTGATCCACGCTGGTATAGCAACCGTGGAGGTATTCATCGAGAGTTCCAAGACTTCCAGGCTGCACTCGCCGACTTCAACAAAGCCATCGAGCTCGATCCTGCTGACCCAAACTGGTATAGTAACCGCGGAGATTTTTACCAAAGCCGCCAGAACTTCCAGGCTGCACTCACCGACTTCACGAAAGCCATTGAGCTCGATCCTGCTGATCCACGTTGGTATAACAGCCGCGCTCTCTTCTATCAAGACCGCAAAGATTTCCAGGCTGCACTCACCGACTTCACGAAAGCTATCGATCTCGATCCTACTAGTTCACGCTGGTATAGCAATCGTGGAGATCTCTATAAAGAATGTAAGGACTTCCAAGCTACACTCGCCGACTTCAACAAAGCCATCGAGCTCGATCCTGCTGATCCACGTTGGTATAACAGCCGCGCTCTCTTCTATCAAGACCGCAAAGATTTCCAGGCTGCACTCACCGACTTCACGGAAGCTATCGATCTCGATCCCACTGATCCAAGCAACTATATTTTTAGAGGTCTCTATTACCAAGACTGTAAAGATTTCCAGGCTGCACTCGCCGACTTCAACAAAGCCATCAAGCTCGATCCTGCTGATCCAAGCGGGTATAACAGCCGAGGTCTCTTTTCTCAAGGCCGCAAAGATTTCCAGGCTGCACTCGCCGACTTCAACAAAGCTATCGAGCTCGATCCTACAAATCCACGCTGGTATAATAACCGCGCTTTCGTCTACCAAGCACAGAAAGATTTCCAGGCTGCACTCGCTGACTTTACGAAAGCCATTGAGCTTGATCCTACGAATCCACGCTGGTATAACAGTCGTGGAGATCTTTACCAACGCAAAGATTTCCAGGCTGCACTCGCCGACTTCACGAAAGCCATTGAGCTTGATCCTACGAATCCACACTGGTATAACGGCCGCGCTCTCTTCTATCAAGACCGCAAAGATTTCCAGGCTGCACTCACCGACTTCAACAAAGCCATCGAGCTCGATCCTACTAGTTCACGCTGGTATAGCAATCGTGGAGATCTCTATCAAGACCGCAAAGATTTCCAGGCTGCACTCACCGACTTCAACAAAGCCATCGAGCTCGATCCTGCTGATCCACGCTGGTATAATAACCGCGCTTTCGTCTACCAAGCACAGAAAGATTTCCAGGCTGCACTCACCGACTTCAACAAAGCCATCGAGCTCGATCCTGCTGATCCACACTGGTATAACGGCCGCGCTCTCTTCTATCAAGACTGCAAAGATTTCCAGGCTACACTCGCCGACTTCACGAAAGCCATCGAGCTTGATCCTGCTGATCCACACTGGTATAACGGCCGCGCTCTCTTCTATCAAGACCGCAAAGATTTCCAGGCTGCACTCACCGACTTCAACAAAGCCATCGAGCTCGATCCTACTAGTTCACGCTGGTATAGCAATCGTGGAGATCTCTATCAAGACCGCAAAGATTTCCAGGCTGCACTCACCGACTTCAACAAAGCCATCGAGCTCGATCCTGCTGATCCACGCTGGTATAATAACCGCGCTTTCGTCTACCAAGCACAGAAAGATTTCCAGGCTGCACTCACCGACTTCAACAAAGCCATCGAGCTCGATCCTGCTGATCCACACTGGTATAACGGCCGCGCTCTCTTCTATCAAGACTGCAAAGATTTCCAGGCTACACTCGCCGACTTCACGAAAGCCATCGAGCTTGATCCTGCTGATCCACACTGGTATAACGGCCGCGCTCTCTTCTATCAAGACCGCAAAGATTTCCAGGCTGCACTCACCGACTTCAACAAAGCCATCGAGCTTGATCCTACTAGTTCACGCTGGTATAGCAATCGTGGAGATCTCTATCAAGAATGTAAGGACTTCCAAGCTGCACTCGCCGACTTCAACAAAGCCATCGAGCTCGATCCTGCTGATCCACGCTGGTATAACAGCCGTGGGGATTTTTTCAAAGAGACAAAAAATTATCATAAAGCTTTAGAAGACTTCGATAAAACCCTATATATAATAAATCATCTATCAAAACCTGATATTGATATCGATTTAGTAACAAGGGTATACAATAATAAAGGCCTTACCTTAAGCTATTTTGAATTTTACAATAGAGCAGTAGAATGTTATAAAAAAGGCCTAAGATACGCAAAAAACAGCGAAGAGAGAGAAAATTATACATTAATATATAACCTTGCTGTTAGTATTTGTAGATGGAAAGGTCTTTCTCAAGCACAAGCTTATATTGATGACGCTAAACGTGTGCTTTTGTCAATAGAGGAAGAAGATAGCAAAGCTCAAGTGCTATATGGCTTAGCAGGCTTAGAAGCCATAAGCGGGCACACAGCAACAGCATTAAATTACCTTGAAATGTCAATAAAGCAAGACGCAAAGCTTATTAACTGGGCAATTAGCGATACCGCTTGGAAGAACATAAGGAACAATGCTTTCTTTCAGACTTTATTGTCTAGGAATACACAGATAAATTAAGCTAGTTCTGCCCAGTTCCTATAAATAAATTAATAAACAACCTGGACTGAACCTCTTTGACCAGACAGCTAGCTAAGAACATTTTGGGTCACCAGTGTTTGTGCATATAAACGGCGCGTGTAGGCCAGACTCGCATACGGCACCCCATGATCAGAGTGGTGGATCAAACTCGCACGAATAGGGCGCTGGCCCAGCGCCCCATTTAAGGCATCCAGGGCAATTGGGCATCGAGAGCGATTGACACGTTCCAGTGCCTACCCACAGACGTGAGAAGGCATCTAGAATCGTGGCCAGATACACAAATCAGCTACCCAGGCTTGGTTGGGCGCGTCCAACACTACCTCCTGCAACAGATTGTGAGAGATGGGCAGTCCATGGTTGGAATTGGTTGTCTGCACCACAATATGTTTTTTGAGATGTGGTCTTGAGCCAGAAAAATGGAGGACGGAAACTCGAAAGACTGGACCCCCCATCGAAAAGGGACGTAATTCGGTTTATCCTCTCCATTTCCTCGTCTGCCCTCTCCACCTGACGTTAGGACAGGGTGGTAGACCGGCCCAAAATATGCGAAAATACCTGCTCAAGCACAGACTCAGCGCTGGCTGTGAAGGTCCTGCTGTGCCATGCTACAAAGCCATCAGGTCGAACCAGCACTGCTCCCTCAGGCGAGACGCCCATCTTAGCTGTCCAACCATTTTCTAGGTCGGGCAAGTCGGCATCGGGCCCGATGCGGTAGGCCATCAAGTCGATTCCCAGGGATACTTTGACTGCCGCCGCCGCTTCGCACCAGAAGGCTCCATTGGAGCCGACGAGCAAGACAAAGCGGCCATCAAGCAAGTCCAGTGTGGAGATGCGTTGTCCCTGCTGTTGCAACCACAGATGCGGGACACGTGTGCCAGGAAGCCCGGTGAGTTCCTCGCGGTCCAGAAGCACGATCTCATCCTGCGACGATACGGCAGCATCTTCTGAGAGAATCGCTTGGGAGCGATAGCGGTAGCCAACAATGGGATAAAAGAGCGGAAGGTCTTTCTCCAAAGGTAGGTGTTCACTCTTTGTTCCCTTCGGTAGCCAGGCCGCGCCTGGACCAGTGAGTGACTGTCTGGCTGCAAACCATCCAACGGGATGCCGCTCCTGCTGGTAGGTTCTCAGCAGTTGGGGAGCTGCTTGTCCATGGATAACCGCGGCCAGTTTCCAGCCCAGATTCTGTGCACTCTGAATAGCGGTGTTGACGCCAAGTCCCTTGTAAGCAGGCATGGTATGAGCAGCATCACCAACCAGGAAGACGCGCCCTTGCTGGAATTGCGAAGCGACGCTCTCAGCAGGCTGCCAGGAGGCAATGTCCACTATCGAGACCTCCATCTCCGGTTTTCCAATCGCCTTCTGGACCAACTCATTACAATGTTCGGAGGTAAAGTCCTGAAAGGATTCTCCAAGTGCGGGCCGATATGTAATCAGAAACATGCCGAGATCACCTTTAGCGACCAGGAAAATGCCCTCGACATCAGCGTTCTTGATCATAAACCCGTCAGCTTCGCGGCCTGCAATCAGTTCTTGCCAGGGAGCACGGAAGTAGACGAAGATAAAGTGCTCGGGAAGCACTCCAACCCCTTGCGTTGGGATGGCGAGTGCCTCGCGAATGTGACTATGAGCACCATCAGCAGCAACGAGATAGTCTGATTGGATGACATACTGTCTTCCGGTCGTGCGGTCTTCAAGTGTTGCAGTCACGCCGCTGTCATCTTGTATGAAAGAAATGAGTTGTGTGCTGTAACGCACATCACCGCCACGTTGCTTCGCTGATGCCCACAGGAGTGGTTCAAGCCGACTTTGTGGACAATGCCATCCGAATGGGTCTGGGCTGAGAGCCTCTTCATGGTGCATGAGCGTGGTTGGATCGAGTATCTGCTCAGGCTTGGAGGCAAGGGTCTCTTTGAAGACGACCTGCGAGATTCTTGTGCCAGCCCCGCGAACCTCTGCGGCCAATCCCAGACTACGTAACACTTCCAGGGTGCGAAAATTGAGGTTACGCGCGCGCGGGTAGATCGAGATCTCGGTGCGCCGCTCGATCAATAGCGGGTGAATCCCCTGTTGGAGGAGGAGAAGTGAGAGGGATAAGCCCGCTCCTCCAGCGCCTACAATCAAAACGGGGACACGTTTCTGAGTCATAGGATGTTCCTTTCCGTTATCTGTTCTGTTTCTCGCCTTCATCATATGTTGATGTCTCTGCTCATTGCCCTTACGTGTTTCGCAGAGGAGCATCCACACCGCCGCCTTCTTCACGTGTGTTTTGTCCAGCAATCCCCTGGAGGATAGCATCAATGAGTCGTTCGGGTTGGGCGAGTGGAGAAAGTGTCTTGTTCGCGTTGAAAAGCAGGTGGGACCAGATGGGGCCAGCGAGAAGACTCATGATCTCAGTTGCGTCAAGGTCCTGTCGAACTTCTCCTTGCGCTTGCGCCCGCTCAATTACCTGAAGAGCCTGCTGAAGGCGAGATGCGAATACCTGATCATAGTATGCCTGGAAAACGTCAGGATACGTTGCCATCAGCCCGATCAACTCAAGTAACAGGCGCCTTGCATCAGGGTTACTCCAGGTCTGAAATGTATTTCTGAAGAGGGCAATGAGATCATTGCGCAAGGATCCTGTATCAATCACTGGATTTTTCGTCTGTTGCACATTTTTGATTGCATCGATAACCAGCGCTTCTTTTGAACTCCACCAGCGGTAGATGGTCTTTTTGCCGACGCCCGCCCTGGCAGCAATGGCTTCGATACTCATCGCTTCAAATCCTTCTGTTGCCAGTAAGGTGAGTGTGGCATCGAGAATCGCCTGTTGTGATTGCACACTGCGCGGACGTCCCCCTTTAGACGCTCCTAACTCCTCTTTAGTCGTCACTCTGCTTGTTCCTTTTCTTCTTAATATGGTTACGATACGGTATCGTTTCCATTGAAGGAATTGTACCATGAAGAGAAGAATGAATCAAGTGGGTAAGAGACTACTCCCGATACTCATCCGTAACAGTACGTAGTGCAAAAGTGTCAAGCACACGACGTGCGGCTTCACGCACCCTCGCAGATTCCGGATCATCGAGCAAACGCTGGACTTTCTCAATGTTGTCTCAAGAACCTGTGGTGCTACCTGATTCGACCCAACAACAGCCCACATGCGAACTTCCCAATGAGGATTGTTCAGAGCTTGATCAAACCATGCGACAAGGATTGGATGTGGAGTGCGCAAGGCAGCCGGAGCCTGGGTAATCAGGATGTCTTGTAGGGGCTCTAGCAGAAGCCCTACCTGTCCAGTACAGAGCGTTTCTACCAGCTCGGGCACGAGCTGTGGAAGCAATTCGAGGAATGTCTACTAGTGATCATTTGTATTGACACGAGAAAGAGCAAGGAATACACTCTTATGAAGAAGGAGAAACACAGATGCGAACGCAATCACCCGATACGAGCATTAAAGCCGAACGCACGCTGATTGAGCGGATTCGTCAGGTCCCTGTTTCCAGGCGTTTTCGCCTGGTGCAATCTCTCTCGCAACGGATGCTGAGTGGGCGTGATTGTGAGCAAGGCATACAGGGGGAAGCAATCCGTGCCATTACTATTGGCTATGGCCAGCGCATCGGTCAGCGTGTGCAAGATGCACTTGCCACTCGACCTCAGTGGCAGGAACAGCCAGTGGATTTAACAGCGGCACTTCTCCCAGTGATGCAGGCGCTCCACGAGGGAGGCATCTCCTCCTACATTGGCGGCTCCATCGCGAGCTCAATCCATGGGATGCAGCAGAGTGCGTCTGATATTGATCTGGTGCTCATCCAGCAGGAAAACAATTTCCATTCGGTGGGCGCAGCACTTGCGACTCTCCAGGATCAGTATCTTGTTGGGCCAGAGGAAATTGCTCAGGTATTTCACGGGGGGACCTCTCTGTCTTTGATCCATTTGGACACGCTCATGAAAATCGATGTAATTCTTCCTCATGCTCCCGACTTTGACGAGGCCATGCAGGCCAGGGTTGAGTCCTTGCTGATTGATGACCGTTATGCCCCATTCCCCATGGCTTCCGCTCTCGAAATGGTGGTATGGAAGCTGGCACGCTGTGCCAAAGAACTCGCCAGGAGTTCCGATGGGGTGATCAACGATGCGGAATGGAACGACGTGCTTGGTGTGATGAAAGTCCAGGGAACACAATTGGATATCGCACAACTCACGCACTGGACGCAAGCCCTGAACGCCGGGCATCTGCTTCCGCTAGCCCTGAATGATGCGGGTCTCATCCCAGAAGACGAACAGTCTCCTATCTACTAGCAGGAAGGAAAGCAGGATGCAATCTAATTTCCGGGAGATCGTTGAGGCGCTTCTCCCGTTTCTGCAGGCGCTTGACCGCTTTAGTATCCCCTACTATGTAGGCGGATCTGTGGCCAGTTCGTATTATGGGAGCTGGCGCCGAACCCAGGATGTGGATGTGATACTCGCTATTCGCCCGGACCAGATTCGAGCGTTAGCCAGCCTACTTGCGCAGGACTATGATATCGATGCCAGCGCCTGGATTGATTCGTTTCGGCATGGACAAGCATTCAACATTTTTTACCAACGATCCTTTACCAAAATTGATGTGATGCCCTTCAGACGGCTCACCGGCAGGAAGAGGAGCGACGAGCTCAACCTCGGTCCCTCTTCGCAGGCACACCTCCGATCCGATTGTCGTCAGCCGAAGATACTATTTTAGCAAAACTCAAGTGGTATAGAGCGATGGGAGGCTCGAAACGGCAATGGATAGATATTCTCAGCGTGATTAGCAACCAGCAACCCAATCTCGATCTGGCGTATCTCCGTGCGTGGGCAGATACGCTTGGAGTACGAGCCGAACTCGAACAGGCTCTAGTAGATGCTCAGTCAGGAAAACCATAGTCGATTAGAGGATCGCTACAGGCTGCGAGAAGGAACTCCTCATTAAGTCAAGTTGACCAGCATGAGCCGTAACTGCGTGCAACCATTCAGGAAGTTGTAAAACGAATCCGCTCTGATGCCCCTCCAGCTCAACACATCCCTTCTTGCCGATCCCACAGAAAGTTTTTCAAAACCTCACTTTCTGTTGCTTTTCACAACCTGTGGCTTACTCCCAATGCTCATCCGTAGCAGTGCGTAGCGCAATAGTTTCAAGCGCCCCGCGTGCGGCTTCACGTACACTTGCGGATTCTGGGTCACCAAGCAAACGCTGGAGCTTCTCAATGGTTATCTCAAGAATATGTGGTGCCATCTGACCCGACCCAATGATAGCCCACATGCGAACTTCCCAAGAGGGACTGTCCAGGGCTTGATCAAACCACGCGAGCAGATGAGGGTGTGTACTGCGTAGCGCGGCAAGAGCCTGCGCGATTTGAATGTCTTGCAGTGGCTCCAGTAGAGGTCCCACCTTTCCGGTGCCGAGCGTTTCTACGAGCTCTGGCACGAGTTGTGGAAGTAGTTCAGGGTGGGTCTCATAGAGGGTTACGGCTACACCCTGGCGCACGGATGTATCGCTTGCATGGAGTTCAGCAAGCAAAGGCTCTGAGGGTGCTTGTGCGCCTAATTCTCCGAGAGCTGCAAGAGCATGATCGACTCGAAAGCTCGTACGAAGATTGGCAACGAGGATATCTATCCCCTCCTGCCGTC
Organism: Dictyobacter alpinus; assembly: GCF_003967575.1. NCBI lineage: Bacteria > Bacillati > Chloroflexota > Ktedonobacteria > Ktedonobacterales > Dictyobacteraceae > Dictyobacter > Dictyobacter alpinus. The sequence continues at coordinate 3,740,462 of NZ_BIFT01000001.1, read as the reverse complement.
CTTGCCTGGCGATGAGACCTGCAAGCTCTACATTCTCATTATCAAGGTGGAGTAATAGTCTCTCTACCGGGACAGATACATCGAAAGAGTTGAGCACCTCAGCTGCTTTTCGACGCATCTCTCTATCTTCGGCATCCAAAACAATCAACACAGGTTCGATGGGAATATATTGGCTCAAAGGAATTTCTGCTCCTAGTAGTGCCAGAGCATGCAATGCAGCATTGCATGCCGGAGACAAGGGATCAGACAGCAAAGCGAGCAGTCCAACCCATGGTGCGTCCTCACCCAACGACGCAATCATCCTGGCTGACATATATCCTACCGGCCACCACGCATCCTTGAGCAGATGCAGCAATTCTTCAATAGGAAGATGTCGAGCAATCGCATTTCCCATATCAGCAATTGGTGTACATAACCAGACCAGGGCATTTTCACGTGCCCATTCATGGTCTGCATGCAGCCAGCCCACAATGATTGAGAGAGCCTCTGGATCGCCAACGCTGGCCAGCGCTTTTGTCGCTTCCCTCTGAATCGATTGATCGACGTCATCAAGGAAGGTGCGTAGCTCGGTTTGTGGCATCCGTTTGCCTGAACGGGCAAGAGCCCGGATGGCTTCCAACCGGACCATTTCTTCTGTATCGTTGAGGGCCTCGATTAAGAGGTCAAGAGGGATATGCTCCCCTAAAGTCCCAAGTACTCTTACTGCCGCAGCACGCCTCTGAGCATCCTCACTCTGTAGCATGGTAATGAGCAACTCAACAGGTACTTGCGCTCCCATCAGATCAATCAGATAGGTCGCCACCTCGCGTAATCCCTGCTCTGGCGCATCTAACGTCTCCAGCACCATGGCAACGGGAGCCCGCGTCCCAAGTGCATAGAGGACGGCTTCGCGCACCTCTGCATCAGGATCGGTGAGATGCGGAAGCAGGGCCTCCTGCGGAGCATATGCCCCGACATCTACCAGTGCCCATTTTGCGGCAGATTGAACCCACTCGTTGGGATCCTGCATCGCCAGGAACAATGGCTCGAGCGGGACATATTCACGCCACTCACGCAAAATGTCTGCCGCGGCCATCCGCAGAGGTGTCGTATCAAACTGCATCATGCGAATAAACGACGAGAGCGAGACCTGTTCGCCTGGTTCTCCAAGCTGACGCAGTGCCTCTGCTGCTTTCCTGCGTCTTTCTGATCTCAAGGAGTACAGCTCTTGAGCCAGATGTTCAATGTGTTGACGTGACAAGAACATTTCCCTTTCAACAATGCAGTGCCAGATACACACTCTGGGTATCTCAATGCACAAAAATATGTACAATACATTATATAATCAAAGAAGCTCTGCTATGTACATCGACGAAGGGAAGATACTGATGGAAGAAAGACAAGATGAAGTGCTTTTAGGCAAGGGAATAAAGCGCTGGCCGATTGAACTGGCTGAAACGCTTCTTGCCAGCTCACTTTCATGGGGGCCACCCACATATGCTCTGGGGATTGGTTAAAATCAGCTTTGTTTTTCTACAAATACGTATGAAGAAAAGTATCGACTTGCGCAAAGGTTTCAGTCAAGGACATTCCCAAAAGAGGTTTTTTTTCAATCAGCCCATGGACAAGTGGGAAAAGCTCAAATGCATATTCCCGTGTTTCCACAGTCAGCCAAGCTCTCTGTATTAATGCGATGAGGGCATGCAGGTCGTTCATCTGTGCGAATGCTTTGGCAATTGCAATCAAAACATAGACACGAGCAGACGCACTCTCAATCTCCCAGGTTACTGCTTCAGCTTGCCTGGCCAGGGCGGTTGCTTGTTCCCACTGCTGGGCCTGCATCAACACTTCTACTATTCCACTCAAAGCTCTTGCACGATCAGATGCATCCTCGATCTCCCTAACTACCGCGGTAGCCTGTTCCACCATTACAGCCGCTTGTTCCCACTGCTGCTCCTGCATCAACACCTTTGCTATTTCACCCAAAGCACTGACACGATCAAATACATACTCGATCTCCATAACTACCACAGTAGCCTGTTTCACCATTTCGGCTGCTTGCTCCCACTGCTGCGTCTGCACTAACACTTCTATTATTCCACTTAGAGCTCTTGCACAATGAGATGCATCCTCGATCTCTCCAACTACTACGGTAGCCTGTCCCACCATTTCGGTTGCTTGTTCCCACTGCCGCGCCCGCACCAACACCTTTGCTATTTCACTCAAAGCTCTGGCACGATTAGATACACGCTCGATCTCCCCAACTACTACGGTAGCCTGTCCAGCTATCGCTGCTGCTTGCTCCCATTGTTGAGCCTGTGCCAATACCCTTGCTATCCCACACAAGGCGTATACACGATCAAATGCACTCTTGATCTCCCCAGCTACCGCAACTGCTTGCTCCCACTGTTGCGCCCGAGCCAACATCTCGGCTATTTCACGTAAGGCGTATGCCCGATCAGATGCATCCTCAATCCATCTGGCTACCGTTGCTGCCTGCTTGGCTAGCGCTACTACCTGGTCGCTTTGCTGCTCACAGAGCATATCTTCTGCTATTTTATGTAATGATCTAAGAAGGTTATGTAAATCATCCGTCTCCCTATAGACATCCGCAGCCTGCTTAGCGAGCCTCGTTGCTTGCTTCCACTGCTGGGCCTGCACGAACATTTTCGCAACTTTACTCAAAGCTTCTGCTCGATTTGACGTATTCTCGATCGTCCAGGCTACTGCTCTCGTCTGCCCTGCTATCGTTGCTGCTTGCTCCCACTGCTGGGCCTGCGCGAACACCTTTACTATTCCACTCAAAGTTTCTACATAGCTATATGGATCCTTGATCTTTTGAGCTTCTGCTGCTGCCTCCTCAGCTATCGTTATTGCTTGCTTCCTCTGCTGCGCTTGTACCAATGCTTCCGCTATCCTACACAAAGCATTTATACGGGCAGATACATCCTCGATTTTTCTAGCCATCTCTGCCGCCCGACCAGCTGTCTCCGTTGCCTGCTCCCACTGTTGCGCGTGCACCAACGCTTCTGCTATTCCATTCAAGGCTCTTGCATGGCCAGATGCATTACGCATTCTCATGATTGCCGCTTCTGCCTGGTTCATCACCATTACTGCTTGCTCCCACTGTTGCACATGCACCAGCACCTCTGCTATTCCATTCAAAGCCTCTGCACGAGCATATGGGTCCTCGATCTCTCTCGCTAGCTCCGCCGCCCGCCCAGCCGTCTCTATTGCTTGCTCCCACTGCTGAGCCTGCACCATCACTACTGCGATCCTACGAAAGGTTTCGGCACGAGCAAATGCGCCCTCAATCTCTCTGGCTACCTCTGCTGCTCGCTCCCATTGTTGCGTACACGCCAGCGCTTTTGCTATTTCACTTAAAGCTTCTGCGCGAGCATATGGGTCCTCGATCTCTCTTGCTATCTCCGCCGCCCGCCCAACCGTTTCTATTGCTTGCTCCCATTGCTGGGCCTGCACCATTAATACTGCTATTTCACTTAAAGCTTCTACATAATCAGATGCATCCTCGATCTCCCTGGCTACCTCTGCTGCTCGCTCCCATTGCTGCGTACGCGCCAGCGCTGCTGCTATCCCACGCAAGGCGTATGCACAATCAGGCGCATTCTTGATTTCTCTAATGATTACTATCGCTTGCCCGGCTATTCCTACCTCCGGCTCCCATTGCTGCACCTGCGCCATCACTTCTGCTATTTCACTTAAAGCATATACATAATCATACTCGTCATCAATATCTCTGGCTATATCTATGGCCTTTTTCATTATTTTTGCCGATTGCTCCCATTTCTGAACTTTCACATACACTTCTACTATCCTACATAAAGCGTATACACGATCAGATAAGTCCTCAATCTTTCTTGATATCCCTACAGCCTGTCTAGCTACCAAGGCTGCTTGCTCCCACTGCTGAGCCTGCACCCACACTTCTGCTATTTCACTCAAAACTTTTGCGCTCACAGATGCATCCTCAATCTCCCAGGCTACTGCTGTGACCTGTCCTGCTATCGTTGCCGCTTGCTCCCACTGTTGCGCCTGCACGAACACCTTTGCTATTGCACTCAAAGCTCTGGCACGGGCAGATACATCCTCGATCCCCCTGGCTATCGCTACTGCCTGCCTGGCTAGCTCTACAGCCTGGTCGCGTTGTTGCATCCGCACCAATGCTTCCGCAATCCGACACGAGAAGATTGTACGATCATATGCCCCTTTGAACTCTCTAACAACTACTACCATTTGTTTCCACCGCTTCGCCTGCGCCAACACCTTTGCCATGCCAATCATAACTTCTTCACGAGAATAGGCATAGTCAATCTCTCTGGCTACCACTATAGCCTGCCAGGCTATTTCTGCCGCTTGCTCCCACTGCTGGGCCTGCGCCATCGCTTCGGCTATTGAACTCAAAGCACGTGCACGATCAGATGTATACTTCATCTGTTGAGCAATACTTATCGCCCACAGAAACATTTGCATACCTTCGGCTTGTCTTGAATCTTCCACATAATGAAACCCAAGCAAATTTACTATGGTAATACGCTTCTGATGATCCCTGATGAGTTCTACTAAGCCAAGTACTTCCCTTTCACGATGCAAACATAACATTGCATAAAAAATGCTTTCAGGATAATGATCGGCTCGGACTCTCAAGCTCCCTCGCAATAATGTATATTTCCATAGAAATGGAAGAGCAGTAATATCATTAGTAATCTCTTTACCATAATCGATAGCAGCCCGCTGTCCGAAAACAAGATCTTGCATATACAATCGATTGGTACAATCATACCTGCCTTTTTCTTTACCATGGATTCCATCATCAAACATCTGAAAGATCTTTTCATATTGATGGGCCGCATAAAGGTGTTCGATATAATGATATCGGGCATACTTGCGCCGCCCTTGCTCCCCTATATTCTGAGTATCTTCCCATAGATGCATAAGTGATCCGTGCTCACACCACGTCACAAACATAGCATGCCACTGCACTACCGCATCATTCGTAAACACAAAATCTTTTTCTGGTCGCTGCTCATCCTGGCACAGATACTCCTGCAATTTCAAATGGAACAGGCTATAGCAATGTTGCTCGTTTTCACATAAAAGACCACCTAAGCGCATGATACCATCGCGCAAACGGTCCCCATCCAGGCCTAGTATGTGCTGAATATGCCACGCTGCTAGCGGCTCTCGAGATGCTAACAAGATACCGAGAATAGGCTTAATCACTTCACGCCACGCTAGCGGTTGCTGTTTGAAGCGAGTGATAGCGAGAGTAAAAATATTATCTGGATTGTTCCCAATATTCACCATAAGCTCTTGAGGAGAAAGACCTGGATTATCATACAGTTCTTTGGCAACCAGGTCGAGATACAATGCATTCTCATCCATCACCTGGTAGAACCAATCCACCAGGTGAGGCTCAAGGGCCACACCGCGATGCTGCAGGATCAGATCAAAGTCCTCGTGTCGCAGATTGGGCAGTTGATACTGCTCATGTGGCTTCAATAAGACCAGGGGGCGTAGGGTATCATCGGGACGGGTAGCCAGCACAAAGACAATACCTGACGGAGGATTAGTGGGCAAGAAGGAAAGATCGCGCATACCATTCATGTCCTCTTCAATCTGATCCAGGCCATCAATGAAGATGATTTCCTGTCCCTCCTTAGCCACCACTTCACGCAATACATTGGGAAAATAATCGCGCAGCGTCGCCCGGTTTTCTGCCGAGACATACATCTCCGAGAGCTGATATTTCAGGACCAAATGAGCCATGAGATTACGCAATAATCCTATCTGGTGATCCGGACCGGGATTGAAGGGGATAAAATGAAAGGGCACCTGTTCTCGACCATAGGCATCAACCAGTTTAGCCATGATGCTGCTCTTACCCTGTCCTGCCTGACCCGTGATGATGACATAGCCGCCCGTTGGCATCTTGTCGCGGATACGCTGTTGTAGCTCGGCGACTTCCTGCTCACGACCAACAAAGCTCTCCAGGCGATCGTGGAGCAAATCGGTATGATCTGCCAGCATAGCCTGGACATCCTCCCCTTTTTCAGAGATACGGGACGTACCAAAGGCATGCATATGCTCTAATGCTGGCCTGACTAGATCGGGATAGCAGACGATCTCAAAGGAGTCATGCTCGATGCCGCTAAGCACTAGACGTTGCGTCTCTGGCAACTGCCAGGAGAGGTACTCTAACAGGGTGTTGACGGTCAGACAGCCATCATGTCGCAACGCTTCCGGTGCCTTCCCCTGCAGGGCCTTTAGCAGATAATAGGTAAAATAGCCATGGCCATGCTTCGCGGTTTCGACCGCAACCTGTTCGGGCAGGCAACTAAGCAGGGCAACGCGTCCAGTACTGCTGCTGCCCAGCATCTTCTGCATGGGCTGCTGGACAGCCTGTTCACCCCCTGAGCGAAAGCCCGCAAACTCACCACTGTAGCAACTATCAAAGAGGAAGAGGCGCTTGCGTGATCCCTGGCCCTCGAAATACTCGCGCTGTAACCGCTCCATACCCAAAGCGTCTCGCGTGCGCAGCGAACGTCGCTGCTCTAATTTCTGAGGTTCAAAGTCATAGGTGGCCAGGAAAACATCACGCGTGTCATCTTTCTCGAAATAAAGCGGAACGCTATAGCCCGCGAAGTAGAAGACCACCAGGTCATTCTCATCGGCCCGATCAGTCATCTCATTCAACGCCTCATTGATCGCTGCCAGCGTAGCTTGCTCACCTAGTAAGAGCACGCGATCATTCTGCTCAAAGCCCAGTGTGCCTAACGTTTCATTCATAGCTTGAGCATCGTGTTCGGCAAAATGTAATGGGTTGAGTTCTGAGAAAGGGGCATAGGTGTTGATTCCGACACAGATAGCATAGCGTTTATGGGTCAGCGTTGACGGCTCAAGCATAGTCTTCTACTCCCTGATAGAGATATTACGGTTCAAAAAACAAAAAAAATATGTATATGCATTAATATATTATAAACGAGCATTCTCTATCAAAATTGGAATAGGTATCATAGTTCCCGAATCTTGGATCTCCGTCATCTTCCGTGCAAGGCTCATGCACTTCGCGCACGCATGGCTAATAGCGTGAGATATACAACCCAGTAGACCAATATACTGCCGGTCTATAAAACCTGAGGAGGAATCCTGATGGCCAATCAAACACATATTGAGCAACTCACACTGGGAGCCCTATCCTGGAATCAATGGAGGATGAACCATCCTGAAGTCATTCCAGATCTTAGCAATGCAGACCTGTCAAAATCCAATTTCAGCACTGCCGATCTTAGTAGAGCCAACTTACGCGGAACTGACTTGAGTTGGGCAAATCTCAGAAAGGCAAACTTAAATGAAGCCAACCTCTTCAGAGCGAAGCTGGTTGAGGTAAACCTGAGCGGTGCTCATCTAGAGAGGATCGATTCGTTCTGGATTAATTTGAACATGGCCAATTTGCAGGGAGCAAACTTACCAGAGGCCAACCTGAACCAGGCCGATTTGAGAAATGCCAACTTAAGTGGAGCTAATTTGTACCGAGCTGACTTAAGCGGGTCAGACTTAAGGGGTGCTCGTTTAAGAATGTCCAACCTGTCGCAAGCCAACCTGATAGAGATACAACTGAGTGGAGCAGATGTATCTGGGGCCAGCTTTAGAATGGCTGATCTGCGCTGGTCCCATTTGAGCCTGGTAGACTTAAGTGACATCGAATTAAGCCATGCCAACTTACAAGGGGCAGACCTGAAACAAGCCAATTTGTGCGGCGCCAACTTAGACCATACTGATCTGAGTGGGGCCGATTTGAGCCGGGCAGATCTCAGGAAGGCCAATTTAAGCGACGCCATACTGACCGGAACAAACTTGCAAGAGGCTGATCTACGAAACATTCCCTGGCTCTTCATTATGCAAATAACTCTGCAACCAGAAACGAACTTCACAAGCGCTCTATGGGATCAACCATCTACCTAAAGCATTGCCATTGGATTCAACCAGCAGGAAAGAAACCAGACAAAACTGGGAAAGATAGAAGAAGAACTCAACCAGTAAAAACTGGCGCGGGTGACATACATATGCGAAAAAGCATACCCATCAGGGAACATCTAGGTCTGGGGTATCAGGAGTATATATAGTGCACGAAAAAATCATCCATTTGTAATGGAGCACAAAACCAGGTGCTATTGCGCTCTACACATCCCTTCTTGCCGATACCCACAAAAATTTTTTCAAAGCCTCACTTTCTGTACCTTTTCACAACCTGTGGCTTACTCGCGATGCTCATCCGTAGCAGTGCGTAGCGCAATAGTTTCAAACGCCCTGCGTGCGGCTTCACGTACACTTGCGGATTCCGGGTCATCGAGCAAACGCTGGAGCTTCTCAATGGTTATCTCAAGAATATGTGGTGCCATCTGACTCGACCCCATGATAGCCCACATGCGAACTTCCCAAGAGGGACTGTCCAGGGCTTGATCAAACCACGAGAGCAGATGAGGGTGGGGACTGCGTAGCGCGGCCAGAGCCTGCGCGACCAGAATGTCTCGCAATGGCTCCAGTAGAGGTCCCACCTTTCCGGTGCCGAGCGTTTCTACGAGCTCTGGCACGAGTTGTGGAAGTAGTTCAGGGTGGGTCTCATAGAGTGTTGCGGCTACACCCTGGCGCACCGATATATCGCTTGCATGGAGTTCAGCCAGCAAAGGCGCTGAAGGTGCTTGTTCGCCTAATTCTCCGAGAGCTGCAAGGGCATGATCGACACGAAAGCTCGTACGAAGATTGGCAACGAGGATATCTATCCCCTCCTGCCGTCCTTGTCTGGCGATGAGACCTGCAAGCTCTCCATTCTCACCTTCGAGATGGGGCAACAACCTCTCTACCGGCACAGGTATATCGAAAGTGCTGAGCACCTTGGCTGCTTGGCGACGCGTCTCGCTCTCTTCGGCATCCAGAGCAATCAATACAGATTCGATGGGAATATACCGACTCAAAGGGATTTCTGCTCCTAGTAGTGCCAGGGCATGCAAGGCAGCGTTGCATGCCTGAGGCAAGGGATCAGACAGCAAAGAGAGCAGTTCAGCCCATGGTGCGTCCACGCCCAACATCGCAATCATCCCCGCAGTCATATATCCTACCGGCCACCACGCATCCTTGAGCAGGTGCAGCAATTCTTCAATAGGAAGGCGCCGGACAATCGCATTGCTCACAGCACCAAGTGGTGTCCTTAACCAGACTAACGCATTTTCACGTGCCCATTCATGGTCTGCATGCAGCCAGCCCACAATGATCGAGAGAGCCTCCGGGTCACCAGCACTGGCCAGCACTTTCGTTGCCTCACGCTGAATCGATTGATCGGTGTCATCAAGCAATACACGTAGCTCGGTTTGTGGCATCCGTTCGCCCGAGTTGGCAAGTGCCCAGATGGCTTCCAAGCGCACGCTTTTCTCTGGATCATGCAGCGCCTCGATCAACGGCTCAAGAGGGATGCGCTGCTCTCCCACATTCCCGAGTAATCTGGCTGCCGCAACGCGAATATGAGCCTTCCTACTCTGCAGCATAGTGATGAGTGTCTCGACAGGCACGTGCTCTCCCAGGAGACCAATCAGATAGGTTGCTGCCGCGCATAGTCCTTGCTCTGGAGCATCAAGCGACTTCAGCACTACGGCAACGGGAGCACGCTTTCCAAGTGCATAGAGGACGGCTTCGCGCACCTCTGCATCAGTATTGGTAAGATGGGAAAGTAGGATCTCTTGCGGAGCATACGCCCCAACCTCTACCAGTGCCCATTTTGCGGCAGATCGAGCCCGTTTATTGGGATCCTGCATCGCCAGGAACAATGGCTCGAGCGGGACATATTCACGCCACTCACGCAAAATGTCTGCCGCGGCCACCCGCAGAGGTGTTGTATCAAGCTGCATCATGCGAATAAACGACGCGAGCGAGACCTGTTCGCCTGGTTCTCCAAGCTGACGCAGTGCCTCTGCTGCTTTCCTGCGTCTTTCTGATCTCAAGGAGTACAGCTCTTGAGCCAGATGTTCAACGTGTTGACGTGACAAGAACAAAATCCCTTTCAACAATGCAGTGCCAGATACACGCTCTGGATACTTCAATGCATAAAAATATGCAAATGTATTATATAATCAAAGCTCGATGATCTGTTAAGTACGTTTGTGAGAAGGGCATCGGGGGAGTTGCTACGCGCTCTTTTTCAGGAGGAAATATAGCAGCCAACCCGGTTTCTCACAGCATAGATAAGCTGCTTACAATCAGAAATATGGCGGAAGAATGTCCGAGAAGCCCTGCTATATACATCGACGAAGAGAAGAAACTGATGGAAGAAAGACAAGACGAAGTGCTTTTAGGCAAGGGGATAAAGCGCTGGCCGGTTGAACTGGCTGAAACGCTTCTTGACAACCCCCTATCATGGGGGCCACCCACATATGCTCTGGGGATTGGTTACGTTGATGATCCAAAACCCGAAGATCAATATGATGGTTTTATACAACTAGCAATGTGCGTAGATGGTGCATATAACCGCCATAGTGAAGCGGGGCAATGGGCCAATCCCATCTTGCGTCAAGTTAAGGTGAAAGCTTCTTATGAGGAACTCTCAACACAGGACCTGTTAGATGTCGTCTTTCTTGTTTGCCGTGGGGAACGCTTCTGTGATGGCCTTATCCGCCAACATGAGCCGCAGCTGCGCGCAATCATCCAGGAGGTTGTACGACGCATCCACTCTGATGTCCCTCCAGTGTTTACCGTGCAGAAATCACACAATAGTAGGTCAACATGATCTTCAAATCCTCATTGAGCCTGGCAACGGTCCCGGCTGTTAGCGGCCGGTATCCATCTACTCTGGCCTTTTTCTGTTGGAGGCAAGCCGCCAACCTCGCGTCCATAATCGGCTTCTGCTGCTTACTCACCTGGTATCATTCCCTTTCCATCAGATATCTATACAACGGATGACAGAAAAAAGCTTGCTCCGTTGTATAGTTTGTGTTTATTATACAGTGTGTTTTATACAACGGATGGATAAATATATCATGTTCCGTTGTATAATCACAGAAGAGAATGTCGAGGACGAACTGGCACGTATGGACGGCAGATGATGAGCGCAGAGAGTGCCGCCTCGGTCCCTTTCTCACGAGCACGCAGGAGGCGACACAATAGTTATCGAATAAGACATCTTACCTGGATCATCAAACAGACTGACTTCTCCACAGAGCGTGTACCACCGCTTTACGTCTTCTGGTACAACCTGATTTGGCTCTAAAATTAGAAATACTGCAGGCTCATACACCTGACAGTGCGGAGCTGCACGAATACTATGAGTAAGATGAATCTATTTCCATCAAAACCTCTTATTTCACACTGACTGACCTACTATTATTTACACGCATATATATTTACCTCTATAATACGATAGCCACCGTGTACGTGGCTATTTCACTGAAAAAATGGAGAAGGATCACCATGACGTGTTTTTTCTGTGGCACCCGGCTCCCCGATGACAGCACTGTCTGTTCCCAATGCCAGGAAACTCAGCCAGAGCAAAATGCTCATATCCAGGGTACACCATCGTCACCGGAGTGGTTGACTCCAACGTTCGAGTACCACGCGCCACTGCATCCAGTACCGCACTCCTCACGGTCTGCCCCTTTCAAGAAGAAAAAGCTGTACACCATCCTCTTTGCCGGGGGAGCGGCTGCAGTACTCCTGGTGGCACTGATGGTCTTCTGGCTCTATACAGTAGAGACCATAATTCACCACGGCAGCACACGACCCTCGCTTACGAGCGGGGCTCCGATGACGTTGAACCCGTACAGACAGCAGCAGGAATTACTGGTGATACGTGATCCCATGCACGATAACGCTCTTGGTGATGCCCATGGCTATCATTGGATGGACGATGTCCATGATGGAGACCCTGGATCAGCCGCGACAAAGGGGTGCTATTTTGCCGATCACATGTATCACGTCTCGACCAGCGATCAATCGTCCTCGCATACAGAGGTATACTGCCTCAACGGCGGGACGCGCTTCAGCAATTTCACCTATCAGGTAAAAGTGAGCGTGCAACAGGGCCATCTGGGCGGCATCATCTTCCGGCAAAGTCCCCATGCACACTTTTACGCCTTTCTCGTGTCCGACAAGGGAGACTTCATAGTGTTTTCGAGCGCGAACACTGACGCGCCAGTTCTTGCCAGAAGCGCCTCGTCTAGCATCAATCAACGGCGGGGAGCGGCCAATCTGCTCGCGGTCGTCGCACATGGGAGTAAGCTAGATCTCTTTATCAATCAGCACCACGTCGCCAGCGTGACTGACGCAACCTATAGCACTGGTCTTATCGGGACGATCGCTCTTTCCGATGATGTATCACAACGTACCGATATTGCCTTTGCTGACGCCAGCATCTGGATTCCCTCCCAGTAACCCATCAACCTTATCTCTTTCTGACATAGGATTGGCACAACAGTACATTACTGCATCTCTATGTTAAGAAGAGGAAAGAAAAACACGATGCACGCCAACAATATTCAAGGATGTATGATCCCGATGACGAATGGAGAGACAACATCTATGGCTAATCAAGAACACCTTGCACTCCTACAACAAGGGGGGGAAGCGTGGAATAGTTGGAAACGTGAACATCCTCAGATAAAACCCGATCTCGATCATGCTCACCTTGAAAACATAGATCTCAGCAATAGTAACCTTAGCGACGCATCCTTTCGAGGTGCGCATCTTTCGCATATAGCCCTCATTGGAGCTAATTTGATGAAATCTGATTTTTCCGGCGCAACCCTGCATGAAGTCGAACTCATCGAGGCTCATCTGAATGGGGCAAATTTTCACCATAGCGATCTCTCAAGGGTTGATCTGCGCCATACTGAGCTCGTGTACGCGAACCTGACACAAGCCAACTTGTACTTCGCCAGTCTGGCTAGCGCCAATCTCAGGGGCTCAGATTTTACCCAGGCCAACATGGAAAAAGCGGACTGCGATGACGCCAATCTGCGGGATGCCAGATTGGATGGGGCCAGGCTCGTCAAAGCCAGTTTGCTGAGAGCCGTACTGGAGCGAGCGTCGCTCAGAGAAGCCGATCTTACTGCATCCCACCTCAGAGGGGCAATCCTGAATGAGGCGGTACTAACCGGAGCAAATTTCTCGCGGGCGCTCTTGCAGGGAACTAACCTGGGCAATGTAGACCTGAGCCAGGTCAAGGGTCTGGAAAGTGTCTGGCATGGCGGGCGCTCCTACATTGATATACAGACCTTGATGCGCTCTCAGGGCGCTATCCCCGACATCTTTCTCAAAGGAGTGGGCGCCTCTGAAAGGGGAATCGAGTATGCACAGGCGCTCACAAGAACACCGTTTCCCACCGCAACGTGCTTTCTCATCTATGAGAACCATGATCAGACATTCGCTAGCCAATTGCATGCTGACCTGCAACACGCAGGTGTTCGCTGCTGGTTGTCTTGTGTTGATTATGAGGAGGATGAAGGTATGACCTATCATGGAGCTGTAACGAATCACAATCTCTGGCTAGATGCTCTGAATCCTCGCGACAAGCTCCTGCTCGTACTGCCAGAGCTCACTCCAGAGAAATGGAATCAGATGGGCCGGGACTTGCTTCTCAGACTGCAAGTAGCAAAACGTCTGAACCTTCAGAACCTTATCATCCTGTGCCTAGATCAGTCCCAAAGCCCACAAATGCAAGACTGGAAACAGTGTCTTGATCAATCACCATGGGAGGAGATGGACGCTCCAGATTGGCTCAAAAATCAGCTCAAGCAACTCCTGGGCAGTACATTCGTTGCACTAGAAGAACGATCTCCACTGGATTTTGCCGGGTGGGAGGATCCCAAAGTCTATCAAAAAGTATTCAACTGCTTACTCGATGAACTCAAAGCTTAATTGTATATTGAAGTAAGCCTGCAAGCGCTGTATCAAAGTATGGTTGCTACAATGCTCATTTTCAGCAAGAATTACCTCTTTTTTAGGCAGAGAGGTAGTGCATTCACAACATAACACTATTACATGTCCTCCATCATAACAAGGAACAAGGACGCATGTGCCGGTCAAACCAGCCTTCATGTACATACTGCTTGCTGCTCATCCTCGTCTTTTGGTATCAGTTGCTCAAACGATCTGACCAATTTGGGAAGAAGAGAAACATCAATATCAAAGGCGACGCTGAGGTGATGATCGATACATTGAGCGGCAGTAGAGAGGAGCACGCTGCGTGTGAGATCGATTTTGGCAATCATATGTCCCACCCGATCGACTGATTGGAAGGAAAGAATAGCTTCACTCGGACTCATGCTGACTAATACGGCCGTCCCAGCACGCTGCTGTTCTAGACGTACCAGATCGGTGAGGAAAACGTGCATGTCATCGATACTCCACCAGACAGAATGCATGCTGGCAGAGAACCCATGCGCGCTGGCTTCGATCTGGACACACACGCCTGGATAGTAGAGCATATTCACTTCTTGAAGGGTCAACTGAATGAAGTACAAATTATCTTCTGATTGAATTCTCATAAAATTGATCTCTCCCAATACATACGCGTCTGAGGAACTATTGTTCTGCAACAATATGTCCAGTGTGTAGCGCAAGCTGAAATGGTCGCCATCCCCCCGGCGGATCCCACTCGCCTTCACCATAGATGATGTTGCCTGCGACGCGACTGATGACGACGCCATCAATCCCCAGATCTTCCGTGATCCATTGCAATCGGGCCTGCGCATCAAAGCACAGCAGATCCGAGGCCGATGCGACAAGAAGCGCCCCTTGAAGCGGATAGAGATGTCCAAAGTAGCCGCACAAGGCATGAGAAGAGTACTGTCGCGTCTCAAGAGAGACAAAATGGACCATATCGGCAAAACCGATGACCAACCAGTTGTGCCATATCTGTATATCAGCGAATCCTCCCGTGTCTCCATACACATCAATCCTCATCACGGGTTCTCCGTTCTCCTCCACCAGACAATATTGTGATGGAGTTCCAAGCCCGCGTGGAACATCCCCGAGCGGCAGCGCATCGAGCATCAAGGCATCATCTTCAAGAGTTTGTACAAAGCAACAAGTATACATCTATCAGCAGTAACCTTTCTCTACCTTTGATCATAGCCATATCACAGTATATGCTCCGATCTCATACCTATGCGCCGGGCAAGGGGTTGTAGTAATGGATACACACGTTCGCCAGGCAACAAGGCCTTCGCTTTCGCTTCCTTGCCCTCCTGCAAGAGGGTAGAGATCTTTCTCACCAAGGGAGTTGCATCTCGAATCTCTACGGTCCATTCATGAACATACTGCTCAATAATAAAGCGACTCAGACCCACTTGAATGCTATTGATAGGAAGGCTCTTGCCTCGGAGAGACCGTTCAGGATCCCATTGCACATGGACACGTGCCTGCTCAAACTGCGTGGCCCACTCGTCATAACTACGGTAAACCGATGGATCATACGCGGTCAACACAGCCTGAGAAAGCGCCTCCTCCCATCCCTGCCGTGTCATGCGAATAGCCAAAATCATTTCCTGGCCAGATTTGCGTCCCCAGTTGCTGCGTTCCATAAGCCAGAGAAAAGAAGGCTTAATCCAGGTCATACGGTACATCGAAAACGGGGGCACAAAGCGATTGTGTTGTATTGCAGGCAGGGCAATCGCCTTCGAATACGCCTGGTAGACCGTAATTGACCGGCTGTCATACACAGCGCGAATTTCATTACTATTCATATCGACATTTTACGCGAAGAATCCCTGATTGCCTATCATGTATCTTGATGAAATGAATACAATTGAGCCAGTTCAACTGCATTCAGCAATGACACATCATTGAAGAGTGCTTCAACCTCTGCATTCATTCTCAATCGTTTCTTCTTCGTGTCGTCCTTCTCATCTGTATATCTCTTCCACAGCAGATAGAGGCCAGCCAGCCACAAATACCGATCAAGTTCTTTGTTCGAACATGATAAAGCGGCACGCTGCTTTAACCGCTCTACGTCTTCTACAAAAGCCTTATACAGTGAAGTTGTTCCAACAGCACGCGCAGGTGATGCTCCCAGATGGTGGGCAACCATGTTTCTCGCAAAGGAATCATAGAGAGGGAAACGTTCCATATGGATGAAAAAGTGAGCAAACTTGGAGGCAAAACTGAGATGTTTGGGGCCTGAAAACGCGGCAATCTGCTCGACGAGTTCTGTCTCCTCTCGCCTATCTGCCACACGCATGACCTCAGTGACATGCCTGGCCATCGGGACTACCGTATAGAGTTGCGTCCCATACAGTTGGTTTACCGCAACAACCTTTAACAGCGTTGCGTCCATGTCGAATCCAGGAAAGCGAATGTGCAAAGCTTCAAGTGCTTGATCTGTATCTTTCCATTGCCGTAATTGCTGATACAACCTATTTGCCACATCAATCTGCGATTCCAATAAAGGTACAGCAAGAGCAGTTTCCATAAATTGAATCCCTTCAAAAACACGAGGGGCGACTAATTTAAGCTCAATCGTATTCATCTCGCCGGCGTTCACAAACCTCTGAGTTCCGCATTGCTCATTTTACCCATATTGTCTCCATTCTATGCTATTAGAACATTATGTGGACCAATTCTAGCATACTCCCGGGATCTCTCATAGAGGATTTCCGAAGAAATGTCCGAAAGGAACGGAAAAGCGGAGAAGGATGTGGATCTTTTGCACCACCAACGAGTAATTATTGCATGTGAATGATCTTATCTATGGATCATTTCGGCTAATATCAGAAAAACAGGCATTTTACTCATCTGTTTTCATGATCTGCGACATACCACAGCCACGTTCCTTCTCTCTATGGTAACCTATCCGAGAACTGTACAGGAACTATTTGGCATAATCAGATTATTGGCACGGTCGAACTTAAAAATATTAAACGAACTTTTTATTACGGTTCAAATAATCAACTAAGATTTACTACTTGACAGGTAGCATACAATAACATCAATATAATAATTATTATATGTATCCGCCAAGCAACCACTTTTAATACTTGAATGACAAGTATTAATAAATATTAGCACCAAAGTGCAAATTTGATTCCTGGGATTATCCTATATGAACTGAGGAGAGGCAATTCAGATGAATTGCTAGGCATTCCTACCATCAGTCTTATCATCACTATGAATAGACTTGAAGTATCGGAAAGGCTACCAGGCCATGCCATCTAACATTAATATTCCGAAGTTAGCTCAAGTTGTTGCTAACACTCACAATACGGATGAGTTAGAAATATTTTTATCCGACTCTTTTCAAATACGCCTAGACCATATTATCGAGCCAAGAGGATTAAGTTTCACAACAATTGTCCACAAAGTTATCGATTATTTCGACCGCAAAAGAAGCTTAACAGAATTTGTGCGTGAATTAGAACGAACTAATCCTGGAGCAATAGATCTACGCAGTTTACTTGTGTCACCGTCAACGATACCCACAGCCAATTCAGACTCACCTTCGTCTACATCATCACGAACAAAAGTGGACATAAGTCCTGATGAGGTTGATTTCTACTTTGTAATTGAACCAGATCGAAGAAGTGTTTCCCCCTCAAAGAAGCACAAATCCACTAATCATGCCATATATGTCCGTATCCCGGTGGTAAGTAGTTCACTACCCATAGCATCCACCTCACGTCAGGCAATGGCACTAACTTTTGATCGCAGTGGAAGTATGAAAGGGTATAAAACTGATGTTGCACGTGCAGCAGCAGATTACCTTCTAGATAGTGCACAAAAACCAGATCATCAGGCTGCAGTTCTGGCATTTGATGATTATATTGAGGTTCCAGTACCACTTCAACAGATTAAGAACTCAATACCATACAAACTTTTATTAAGAAATATCGTACCAAGAGGAAATACTGATCTTTTCGGTGCTTGGCAAGCAGCAATTAGCACACTTCGCATATTAGATAATACATGGGATCGCCGGGTGGTACTTATTACCGATGGTCTCATGAACCGAGGTATGACCAATCCAGTTAAATTTAGGCAACAAGTGGAAAGCATCTGGAGAACCGAAAAAATTGCAACTACTTGCATTTCAATGGGAGAAGATTGGAACATTGACTTACTGAATGAGCTTGCTTCCGTTGGAGGAGGCAGCCTTCACTTCATAGATACAGTGAGCCAGGCAGAACAAGCATTGCATGAAGCATTCCATTCAAATTCAGGTGTTATCGCCTGTAATTTGCGCGTAGAACTGGAACCATTGAACTCTGCACATATTAGCCAAGTGAATGGAGTAGTAACTCATTTAGAAGCAGGAAACACAGCAACATTTCCAATAGCGAACCAACTTCTTACTAATGTAGAAGAGCAATTCATATTGCGCCTCGAATTTCCTCCACTTATTAGTAATCAGGCAACAGACCTGCTCCGATGTGCGTTGGTATACGAAACGCCAACATCTGCAAAAACGCAGAGGACTGCAGATAAGTTCCTTCATATTTTTGGAGAGGCCTCGGGCTCTTCATATGGTCCAGCAATTGTCCACCAAGGCATAATATGTACAGCTCATGCTATACTCTCTCGGGAATTATTTAAACAGGCACTGGACGCATACCTTGATAAAAATCCAGAGTTGGGAACTGCCCTACTTGAACAGGCAAAAATCGCACTTCAATCCACACCGACAACACCCAGAGGATACCAGTCTAATGTCACGATGCAAGAAAGGCGAATTCGTGACCTTGAACGCTTCCAAGGTCACGTACCACTAGAATACATTAAGCAGAAATATATAGAAGAGCTATCTCACCGAGATGTTATTTGGGATAAATTATGCCAGTTATTTGATAGACTGCTCACTTCAAGTGACAATGTACATTTCGCCAGAGAACTTACGGAACTGTTTAAATGGAGCAATCGCATGATTGATAACTATAAGCTGCTCTTGCCAATCCCTTTCGACAATTCTAACGCGGAATATCTTCAAGACAAAAATCACCTGAGCAAAAGAAAGCGATTTCTCTCTATGGAAGCATTCTGGCTCAGCGTTATGGCAAATCATGTCTCAAAGATGCTAGATGAACAGAAAGAACTTGTTCAATGGCAAACTGAAAATTCAAGAGATCAATCGTCTATAATTGCTATCCTTGCTGGTGCATGCTTTGGTTTAGAACGAACTCGACAAGGCACACAAGAAGAAATTCGAGAGTTAATGGAGAGTTATCTTGAATCTAAATATGCAATTATTCTTGCACACGGATAGAGCAAATCCCTTCATTGTTTAGCAACTTATTAAGGTAGATTAAAGAGAAAATGGTTATAAATGTAAATCAATATCGACTCGCTATCGTCACTGCTCTTCCAAAAGAATTCGCTGCTGTTGAGGTAATGCTTAACCAGCCTTTTGATATAGCGATTCCTAATGACCCCGTACGCTACACAGTAGGTATGATCGGTCCACATCCAGTTGTAGCGACATTGTTACCTAAGATGGGAAACAACTTAGCGACAGCGGTTTCTAGCAATCTCCTCCGTAGCTTTCCCAAGGTAAGTGACATATTGATGGTTGGAATCGCAGGAGGGGTGCCAGACCCAGGGCACCCAGAGAAGCATGTTAAACTTGGCGATATTGTCCTTTCTACAGATGCTGGGGTAATCCAGTTTGACCTTGGTAAGTTTGAACGGATTGCTCAGGGCAAAAAACCATTACAAAAGCGTTTTACTATGCGCGCCTCGGATCCTCCGCCATCTGCACGCCTGCAACAAGCAATACGCTTATTAGAAGCGAGAAGAATCCGCAATGAACGCCCCTGGGAACAATATATTGCTTTGACTACCACCCTCGAAAACGCAACACGGCCATCAGATACAACTGACAGACTCTATGATTCGCACGAGCCAAATAAACTTATACCGCATCCTGTAGACACAATGCGTATTTCTGGTCAACCCAAGCTTCATTATGGCGTGATCGGATCCTCGAATATGTTGTTGAAAGAGCCACAACTTCGAGATCGCCTACGCGATGAGTACAACGTTCGGGCTATCGAAATGGAAGGTTCTGGAATTGCCGCTGCCACTTGGATGAGTAGTAGCACCGGATACCTTCTCATCCGAGGTATCTGTGACTATAGTGATTCACACAAAAATGACAGATGGCAAGGATACGCTGCCGCAGTGGCTGCTGCCTATGCCAAAGCTTTGATTGAGTCTATTCCAGTAGAATCTGCATCGCCTACTATGTCCCAACTATCTCATATTCAACTTAACAAACTTAGAAAAGTCCTGGTAGATGCTTTCACTATAGATGATTTGGAACTTCTATGTAGTGATATCGAGCAAGACTTGAAAAATGACGGAATTGATTTGAAGGTGAATCTTGACATAGTAGGAGGTAAAGGACAAGAAATCCGTTGTCACAACTTACTCACCTATCTAAATCGGCGTGGGTATCTCCAATACCTAATAACAGCTACACTGAAAGTTCGTCCCAACGCAAATTTACTCTCTTCATCAAGTGAGCGCAATATCGTCATTGGTGGTAATGTATCTGAAAGTACAATCATTAGCGGAGACCAGAACACTATACTGTAGAAAAAAGAAAAGTATCAACAACGTACAAGATCGTGCCAGAACTAAAAAAACGAAGACGAAAACGGATCAAACCATTGGCTAGCCCAATCAGCCAAAACGGCCAGGGGAACAACCTCGCAAAATCTTTTTGAGCTCATCCACCGTTTAGCGTGGCTGTACCCTGAGCACAAAACGAAGATTCATAGAAATATAAAATAGTTCACACGCTCCTAAATAGTGCCAATAACTTGTTGAAATGTATAGTAACAAATATTACGCCAGAAACACATCACTAGCAAAAATAAAGCCACTTACCTGTCGCGTTCAATGTAGTCTCTTACAGTATCTTAATCATAAACATGAAGCAATGAAAATCACTAGTTCGAATAATCATAAGGTCAATATGCTCCTGTGGAGCTATCAAGCATATACATGAGAGGCCGTTCGTATTGCTTATGTAGACTTTACCAAGAGGGACACCATACTATTACAAAGCTATTTCTAAAGATGCAAGATAATAAGATGCATCTTTAGAAATAGCTTTGTAATAGTATGAGGAGACAAAACGCCCCTACGTCTATCGTAGTACATCAAGAGAGATTCTTCCCTCTAACACTGGCTTCTGGAATACAAAGCTTCAAGAGCTATTCAATAGCACCTAATTGCAAAAGGCTGGCCTTTTGCGCATCCGTTAATCCTGTCACACCAGAGATATTTATGCCTTCGTAGGGTTTTTCACAAGCATATATATTCTCACATTCAACTGTCTCAGTGTTCCATAGACGTATAGTCCCATCATCACTTCCACTGAGTAAAAGAGGCAGATGCTGATGAAAACTTATGGTTCGTACACGTGCGCTATGTCCATGTAATTTTTTAAGGCAAGCACGAGTTGCAACGTCCCAGAGAAATATATCTTTATCATCACCAGCACTCGCCAGTAAGGCTCCAGATACATTAAAGCTGAGGGCTCGTATCCAACTCCTATGGCCATCCAAATCAGCAAGCAAGCGTCCCTGAGTAAGGTCCCAAAGATATATCCTTTGATCCTCCCCACAACTAGCCAGTATCTTGTTATCTGGGCTAAAGACAAGTGAACGAACACGACCAGAGTGAGCCTGGAATATCCATTTGCATGAGCCAGTTTTCAGATCCCAAAGGCGAATTGTACTATCATCACTTCCACTAGCAACAACATTTCCAGATGGGCTAAACGCAACAGTTCGTACCCAGCTCGTATGTTCAGCAAACGAGAAGATACACTGTTTGGTCTGAATACTCCATACCTTTACAGTATTGTCTTCTCCGCCACTAACGATAAACTGACCATCAGGACTAAATGAAACTGATCGAATCCAGTTGGTATGCCCCCTAAAAATATGCGCACAAGAGTTGGAATCGGTATTCCAAAGGCGAACAGTCTGGTCCTCCCCAGCGCTCGCATACAACTTGCCATCTGGACTAAACACAACCGACCTGGCTCCATGGACATTACCCTGCTTAATGTCCATCGTCTCAGGCACAGTATTGTCAGTGACCATTCTCCATACGCGTAGGCGCTGATCCTCTGAGCTACTAATAAACATCTGCATTTCTGGATGAAAAGCTACTGACCAAACACGATTAGCATATCCAGTTAATGTCTTGAGGCATACCCCTGAGTACATATTCCAGATACGAATTGTCTGATCATCGCCACCACTTACCAACAAATTCCCATCAGAACTTATGGCGATAGCACGTATACCACTTGTGTGAGCATGTAATGTTCGTAAGCACATACCACTATTCATATCCCATAGGCAAATGCAGTGATCCTCGCTACTACTAATAAGCATCTGATCAGCCACATGAAAGGCGACCGACCAAACACGGTTACGATGACCAACGAGAGTATGGAGACAAGAACCATCTTTCACACTCCAAACACGAACAGTTTGATCATCACTTCCACTTACCAAAAACTTCCCATTATGGCTATATGCCACCGATCGCACCCAACCAGTGTGTCCAACTAATGTAGTGACACACTTTCTACTTTTTACATCCCACACACAAATGGTACCATCAGTACTTCCTGTCACAATTGACTGACCCTCAGGGCTGTAAGCAACTGACCAGACACGATCTCGATGTCCCTGGAATGTTGCTATACATTCTCGAGTATCAACATCCCACAATTTCACGGTTCGGTCATCGCTGCCACTCACTAAATAGCGTTGGTCCGGACTAAATGCTACTGATCTCACCCGATTCATATGCCCATGCAACACGCAGATACAACGCCCAGTACTTATATTCCAGAGGCGTATACTCTGATCATCACTACTACTCGCTAGTACACTGCCATCAGAGCTATAAGCAACTGACCAAACACCATCCGTATGTCCTGTATATTGCGAAAGAGCAACACAGTTCAAAGCATCATAGATCCATACTTCTCCAGTGGCGGTTCCCATGGCAAAAGTGTCATCTAGAGGATTGTATGCAATGCATAATATATTACTGAAAGTGCTCTTAAAAATGGAGGAAGTAAAGTGGGCATGAGAGAAATTTGTATAATGCAAAAGGATATCCTGAAAGTATGTTTGTTTGAAGGCCAGGTATGAAAAATCAATATCTCGCAAATCATCTTGCAAGTAAGCCAGCACTCTCAGCACATTATTCGCCAAATAGTTTCTCTGTAAAGGGGCTTCACTACGCTGTAGCATGACCATGCTCAATAAACGTTGTCTCACTTGCTTCTTTCCAAATAAAGAGAGTAAGCGCTCAATAAGAGGATTAAAGATCAAATGTTCCTGACTTACCCGTATAAAATCTTTGCTCTGAGCCTTCAATAATACATAGTTCTTCCACATCTCTGAGCTTTCAGCAGTAAATGCTATACAGAAAGCGTCGATAAGATGCGTTGTGACATATTCCATGATCACAGGCTGTAGCGTAAACTTAGCAGTCGAGCGTAGCTCTATGAAATTACGCCTTCGCAAAGAGTCCAGTGCAGAAATAACATCCTTGCGAGTCACAGTTGGAACAATATCATCACAAATGGTTTCTAAAGAAACTGGCTCACGCTCAACAGCCAGCCAATACAGAATACAACACTCTTGATGCGTCAGACGCTCAAACTGCACTGCGATTAAATCTTCAACATATCCAAAGGAAAATTCACCGCTTGCTAGAAAAAGCGCAATATCACCACCAAATATCTCTCTAATTGTATCTGACACGAGTTTTAGCGCAAGAGGATTACCATTGTAAAAATCAGTCAATTGATGCCAATCCTCCTGCGTTCCTACGAGTTTCTTTTCCTTTAACAATTCTTGACCTTCATCAGAGGCAATCCCAGATAAGTGTAATTTATACACAGGAAAAGCACCACCTTCTAATAAAGCAATCTCCCTGGGTTGTTCACGGCTGGTCAACAATAAACAGCTCTGATGTTGGGTTTCACCAATCCTTTGTATCAACCTTCCATACGCACTAAACCCCTGACGATATTGACTGTTTAAATGTCCTTCTTCGATGATAGACTCAACATTGTCCAAGATAAGCAAACAACGGGAGTGCCTCAAAAAACGCAAAAGGAGTTGCTGTTGCTCATCAAAACTTTCAGGTACAGTGATATATTGCTCCTGCGTTAAAAATCGAATACATTGGCGCATAAATTGATCAATGGTTGGAGCATTTTGTAGAGAACGCCAGAACACATAATCGAAGGAACCTCCTAGCTTATCTGCAACCTTTGTACACAACGAGGTCTTGCCAATTCCTCCAAGGCCCAGAATTGTAACTACCTTGCATTGCCGATCCACTATTGCTTGTTCTAATAGATACAATTGATGGGCACGTCCATAGAAATTGCCTCCACGTGGTGCATCACCCCAGTCCTGGTACTCAAAAATACTAACGGAGGCAGCCTCATCAACCAAACCAAGTTCTTCCACATCCATTGCAAAGAGCTGGCTTAACGCTTGTCGCTGATAGGGCTGCGGGCGATTTCGTCCCTGCTCCCAGCGAGAAATAGTCTTTGCATTTGTTTTCAAACGCTCAGCAAGGACTTCTTGAGACCAACCTCGCTGCTCACGTTCCTGTCTTAAGCGTGTTGAGAAATTTTCACTCTGCTTCATGCTATTCCCCCATAACATCTCAATAAAACAGACAAAGTAAGATCTGCGAAATGTCCAGAAACTGTCTGGAAAATGTCCATCCTTTCTAGTTCACACTTACATTCACATACGGTATGCTTATCAATGTGGTACATAAAAACATTATACGTAACAATCAAACACATATAAAAACAGTATGGCACATAAAACCTCCTGAAAGGATGTGTATCAAGTGTAGGTTTTTTATCAAGCAGAGAGTTATGCATTATATGGAGAAGAATAAGGAGTAAAACATTGGATAAGCAAACAAATCTTAATGCGGTCATTCTGACAGCAATTCCTCTTGAGTACCAGGCTATTCGTGCCCATCTCAAGGATCTACAAGAGGAAATTCATCCAGAAGGGACCCTCTATGAAAGAGGAGTATTTCTCGCATCTAATAGACGTTGGGAGGTTGGCATTGCAGAAACGCGCAAAGGTAGTGCTAACGCTGCTTTTGAAGCAGGTCGCGCCATAGATTACTTTAAACCACAGGTAGTTCTCTTCGTTGGTATTGCTGGTGGGCTCAAAGATGTACTAATTGGAGATGTAGTTGCAGCCACAAAAGTTTATGGGTATGAGTCTGGTAAAGCCAGCAAGACGTTTCTCCCTAGACCCGAGATTGGTCAATCAACCTATCGTATGATACAGCGAGCGCAGAAGGAGGCTCGCGATACAGTATGGTTTAATAGATCAATCAAATCAAACGTTACTCCACAACCACGTGTCTTCGTCGATGCTATTGCCGCTGGTGAAAAAGTCATTGATTCAACGCGTTCTGCTACCTACCAATTTCTCAGAAAACAATATAGCGACGCCATTGCAGTTGAAATGGAAGGCTATGGTTTCTTACAAGCCACGCGCGCCAACCAACATGTTGAGGCACTGATCATTAGAGGAATATCAGATCTCATTGATAATAAAAATGTGACTGACAAAAACAATTCTCAGGAAATCGCCGCCAATCATGCTAGTGCTTTTGCTTTTGAAATTCTTTCAAAGCTTACCCCACCAGAACTTCAAGGGGCATTTGATCGTCGTTCATCAGAATCAGTACTATCAAACCCAACATCCACATCTTCAATTCGTCAACAAACAACGTCAGGCAACATTATCGCACCGATTGGAGATAATGGGCATAACGTCATCAACTATACAGAACATTCAAAGCGACGTAGAGAGAAAGACGCATAATTGGGAGATTACAGGTTGATGGCAGCAAACACAAATACAAATAATGAAGTTGAAGAGCAACAAAACACCAATTCAACAATGAACACAGAAGAAATGATATCTCAGGAGTATAGTACAAATACAACTGAAACAAAATCCTCCCAACCGATTACAAAGGAAACAATTATCAGCCAAGAAACCATATCGGGCAATATTATTGCGCCCAATGGAGATAACCAACATGTCATCATCAATCATAATTATTACTACAATCGCAATTACTACAACGATATCATCCATGGAGCCAATCAGATTGCTGAGCAAGGTGATACAGATAATAAGCGGGATAACAAAATAGAAGGCGACACAGCAAAATCGTTGAAGGAAGATTTAGCATTTGAACAACGGCAACAAATAGCCTTCACCGACACAACATTGGAAGATCAAATTAGCACAATGCCATCCACAGAGGACGAGATAGCTACCTGGTTTTATGAATTGGATGACTATGAACAACATTATGTATTTACTACTGCAATCCTCCACGGAGCACCTGCCCATATCATTTCTAAACAAGCAGAAATTCTATATAAGGAACTTAAGCAATATGAAATAACATCCTACTATATTACATCCTCACAAGCGCCAGCTGAGGCGTTCTCGATACTTCCGAAGCAGCACCGTCATTCAATAAGTCATCTGCGCACACACACACACACACTTATGCGCCAATCAAATGGAGTTGCTTGCATTTATTGGCTTGATACAGATAATTTTGGGCTATCACAATTCAACACACGAGTCATTACATTCCTCAGCAGAGAATTTATCAATAAAGGTGACTATGGCGATTTCTTTTTCCGGAAAGCAAAAGACTGGTCAAAACACCGCGATGCTGAGTACGACTATTGGTTAGCAGCAAAATCGCTAGGGGCCATACTACACATAAAAAACGTGCAGCAGCTGAAAGCACAAGCCTACGAATTCGCCAAACAAAGCTCAACAGTTGGATATCGACGAGCTGCATCACTACTTGCTGGAGCTTATGAAAATGAGCAGTATAGGCAGTTGACAGGAAACCATAATGGCTCAGTTCTTACAATCATCGATAAATGGACAAGCAAAATCTATGAAGAACAATATAATGAAACAAAGGTACAAGTAAATATCGATCTCGGGCGCACAATTGCCTACGCATATAGCTTTATTGGTAGAGAAACACCAGAAATTGCTCTCAAAAAAACGAATGAATTACTATCAGGATTACCAATAGTCGATATCAATTGCACAAAGACTCTTTCTTCTGCCTGTGTCTCTACTTACATCAGCCTCGTTTGGTCAGGGCATCTCCGCAAAGTGCTACACAGCCTTGCTGACGTAGCAGAAAAATCCATTGATCAATGGTCTGCGACAAACAATCTCAAAGCAAGAGAGTATGAACGCCAACAGAGGGAGTGGTGCATAAAGAATGTCAATGATGCCTTTTTTCTCACACTTGCAGCAACTACCCATTCCAATGGAGATATCGCCTCACCAGAATCCTATACACAACAAATACCAACTGAACGAATACAAATTGTAGAGTTAAACTGCAATATTTTCATTTCTGCGATCTTCCATGACGATCCTATAAAAAACATACTTACAAGACTTTTTCAATATGCCATCGTCACAGCACATGTAGATGATGCATTATCTTTTTTACGAAACTGGGCTGAGACAGTTATCAGAATGCATGCAGAAGAGTCGGATCCACAGGCAGAGCTTATCTATCATTCCTACACATCATTTTTAATTCATTTAGGGCGAGATATACAAAAGCGAGAAAGCAAATGGAAGCAGCCGGGTAAACATTCTTCAGCAATTAGCAACATGTATCGACGCCATTTGACACAGTGGCAGAAGGAAGGGCAAATCCGTAATGCTGCTCTCAACCAGATGGCATCAACGGTCCTTCAACAAATATCAGGTCATTAATAGACCCAGGAGGTACCCATCATGACTAATCTCGTGACAGATCAACTCTGCCTTATACAGACAAGAGACATCATCTGCTTACCATTTTTAGCACAAACAATAACACCAGACCCCATTCGCAGTCTTGTTATCTTTAACGATGAAAATGCCATGCAGATAGATCATATAAAACCGCAAAAATTAACCTCAAATGCACGGATAAAAGTCAAAAATGGTTGCAAGATCTTAGCAGTAACCCATAGTCCAAAAAATTATAGATTAGCAGGCACTGTTCGCACCCGAGAAAACTATCAATATATATACGAGATTCCGATAGTGCTGACTGTAAGGGATGCAATAGCAGTTGCTCGATCCTATTTCCAAAATTTGGATCCTGCACAACAAGCAATAATCCAGCTACAGCAATTAATAGAAAAATATATATCTCGAATACCTTTTGACAAAGTGCAAATCAATAACATGCCCTTATTGTACTGGAGCAACACAGAGCTTGATCAGAATGGATTCTCTATCATGCAAATTGACAAAGCATCATTCCATATAGACCCACGATACAATGGTCCAGATATGGAAATTTTCGCGATTCGCAGAAACCGAGATATCAAACTTGAGGAGATGCAAGCAGAGCAAGACGTTTTGGACTACAAGGATGAACAAGACCGCTTAAACAAAGAAATTAAGAATGAATTTGAGCGCCAGGAGGGAACCAAAGATCAGCTTTACAAAATATGTTGCCAAATTAGAGATAAAACATCAGAAGAAACGATTAAAGCGCTTCAAGCTCGTATTCAAGAGAGCTTTGCTGTGGGTGAATCTCCTAATCAGATTGCTGATATCTACTTTACGCTCTTGGGAATCTTCCAAGGGCAAAAGCATGCGGATATAGAAAATAATGTTATCACAGCTGGATTGACAATCATCAATGAGACAGAAAAGGATAATGCTTAAACACTAATTTACGAACCTCAGTATCGATAATGATTTCACTTGTTAATCAGCAAAGAAAGAAGGCATATTATGCCATTACATCACATATCTAATCGCGCAGTTATCCTTACAACACATGCTATTGAGTACCAGGCAGTTCGAGATCACCTCAATAATCACCAAGAGGAAATGCATAATGGTTCTATTTATGAATCGGGCTACTTCCAAACAAAGACTCAAACATGGTTAGTGGGTATTGCGCAGGTTGGATCAGCGAATAGCACAGCAGTCGCTGCAGCAACAGAGAGAGCCGTTACTCATTTTCAACCATCTGTTGTGATATATGTTGGTACAGCTGGAGGACTCAAAGATGTACAAATTGGCGATGTTATAGCGGCAAATAAAATCTACGGATACGAGTCTGGCAAGGCAAATATCTCATTTGAACCACGCCCTGAAATAGGTAGCCCAACACATGCTCTAGAGCAAAGAGCACTAGCGGAAGCCAAAAAAGACGATTGGCGAGAGAGAATCAAAACAGATACAGGTAAGAGAATACCTCAGGTATATGTTGGACCAATCGCAGCAGGTGAAAAAGTTATCGCATTTTTACACTCAGAGACCGTTCAGTTTCTACAAAAAAATTATGGAGATACGTTAGCAGTAGAGATGGAGGGATATGGCTTCCTCAGAGCCATGTATGCCAACCAGCATGTAGACACACTTGTCATCAGAGGAATCTCCAATATCATCACTGATACACCAAAAACGGATAACATCACTCATCAATTCATGGCCACTCAGCATGCAAGTGCATTCGCATTTGAAGTTCTCGCAAAATTCCAAACGAATAAAACCACCATATCAACACCACATACCTCATACAGAGAACAAAGAGCAGACAATAAAATTCGTGTGCTGGCAGTCTTTGCAAACCCGATGGGAACAAGTCGTCTAAGACTTGATATTGAAGAACGGACTATACACAACGCTATCGAGATAAGCAAGCATAGGGATAATATCCTTTTGGAAACGCGACCAGCTGCAACATTTCGCGATTTAAGCAGAGCGTTGCTCAATGAGAAGTTCCAGATCGTTCATATTGCTAGTCACGGTCATGGACAAGGATTAGTATTAGCAGATGAGTATGGCGGACGCAGTCAGATCAATCCGACAGTATTACAAAATCTGTTTCAAGAATATCATGAGACTATTGAATGTGTCGTCATCAATGCTTGCCATTCTTTGGAGCAAGGTTCATTGATATCACAACATATCTCCTATACTATTGCCATGGATGATGCTCTTGACGATCTAGCAGCCATCAAATTTTCGGAAGGCTTCTATGACGCAATTGCCGCCGGAAAAGATATAGAAGCAGCATATAGAGAAGGCATTCGACATCTTCAAGAAATTTTCCCTAACATGTCTCCGCTTCCGCGACTGATTAAAAAAGGTGAAAATCTCCAGGAAGATCTAGAGCGCCAGAATTCAGAAACAGAATTTGATAACA
Organism: Dictyobacter alpinus; assembly: GCF_003967575.1. Classification (NCBI taxonomy): domain Bacteria; kingdom Bacillati; phylum Chloroflexota; class Ktedonobacteria; order Ktedonobacterales; family Dictyobacteraceae; genus Dictyobacter; species Dictyobacter alpinus. Next base: position 3,710,180 of record NZ_BIFT01000001.1, on the reverse strand, counting down.
CTGAGCCGATCTATATTCAAAACACAAAAGCGCTTGTTGGTGTTGCCATTGATCTCTCAGCCTCTATGAAGAAAAGCTTTATTAATCAGTCAGGCAATGAGACCAAACGGCTGACAAGTATTCAAAGAGCATTTAAAGAACTCACACAATCAGCGCGTCAGGGAATACAAGCCATACAAACTGAGGATACAGCAACAGAGATAGATATGTTTGTCTATGCATTTGGCCTCCAAACAACAGGGGTATGCGATCTTTTATCTCTCTGGAAAGCCAGTCAACAGATTATTACATCTGACCTCATTGACACAACGATACAACGGGCTAAACAGGAAAATCAGCAGAGAATGAACAACTATCAAGGGCTAGGGAAATTCATTCGAAGTATAGGCATAAACAGTATAGTTAACTTAGCTGAAGGTTTTGCTCAAAAAACAATGCAGCAACAGATTCGTAAACGGATCTGGGATGAAGTAAAGGAAAAAGTAGAAATTCGTGCACTTGCAATTGGTAGCACAACATTAGCACTTAATGAACTCACTACATGGTGGAATGATAGCGGAGAGATGCTAGAAAATGCAGAGGGCCTTCTCTTTGGCAAGTCCACACCTGTTACTGAAGTACTCACAAAAGTTATTGCTCGCTTTGAGAGCGAACTTAATCTCAAAGAAAAGGGAACACAGCCGATTCTTATCCTTATATCTGATGGGAAATTTTCCTCATCCAATCCACTCCCTCTAGCAGCAAAACTACGCGCAATGGGAGTCACAATACTCTCCTGCCTCATTACAGATAAAGATGTAATCAATCCTCGCCAATTGAGCAATCAACCCTTAGTTGAGTGGAGTGATGATGCGAGAATTATGTTTGAAATGGCATCCCCATTAAAAGAAAGCACAAGGATTGAGACATTCCTCTTGAGTAAAGGTTGGACGATCTATCCACAACCAAAACTCTTTGTACAAGCAAACCACTCAGATGTTTTAGAAGAGTTCGTACGAATTACATTGGGGCATTTAGAAAATCCAACAGCCTATAGACAAACACACAATCAATAATCTCTACTATCTAGTAATTTTAACAAGCATAGGAGTACGGAGCATGATCGATTCCAAACAAACATCCAACATTCTTTTAGGGGTCATTCTTGATGTTTCTAGTTCAATGCAAAGGAACTGGAACAATCATGATAGTCGCAAAGTACCTCCAGTCGAGATTATTCGAGAATTACTAAATAAACGCATTTTTGAATTTCAAAATGACATGCACGACTCTGAAAAAAGAGATGATACAGAAATCTTCTGCCTAGGTATGGGCTTTAAAACGTTCATGCATATGAATAACGAAGATATCAGCTACCAAAGAGAACATGGCATGGGACCGAATACCAAAAGATTACCTGTACACCATCTCGTCTGTGATCTACTTGCCCTAGCAGATATAGTGCCGGATAGAGATAAACTCGTTGATCTTCAAGAGCAATTAAATAAACGGTGGCAATATTACGCGAAAGATATAATGGAGCACTCCACCATTACCGAATCAGTAGGGGAGAACTTACGATCTCACATACAGCAAGAAATGTATCAATCGGCAATACGTAGACTTCGGAGGGGCTGGCAATACAAATTGTCACAAATCGAACAGCAAAATAGCTTGCCAGATTGGTTAGCCAAATATGCACAGAATTATGCAGTCGGTAGAGAAAGAAAGATAGCAAAAGTCTCGTTCCAGGATTCACAAAGTTACGTCAATGATGTCATTAAAGACACGAAAAATAATTTCGAGCAAAATGCAAGCACATACATACACATCATACAAAATTGCTTGGAGAACTTCATTGAAGAATATACACATTTAACGTTAAAGGCACTGACACTTGGTTTTGGTAATTCAGAATTAGTTGAAACTCTGGACGCGGAGACAGCCATGGTGCTTGTTGCTCAAGTGCAATCGGAACTGGCCCTAGAGGTTAAGAAAAACATCAACCTTATTATGGCAAAACACTTAGCACATTTAGAAATCTCAAAACTTAGCATTGGGGCACACATAAACAATCAAAAGGCACGTAACCTGACGGAACGCTGCATTGCAAAACATGGATGGGACATTATTCAGCCGCTAATTGAAACAACTATCTACACTATTTTTCTAGAAAAATTCGAAAAGCAAATAGAGCAAGATTTTCCATACTGGATACAACTGGCCTCGATGCGAGAAGTTACGCGACCAATACGGCAAATTACAAATATCCTACCGCTCATCCAAACAGAGCATAGTACAGCAGACAAGATTATGTTTGGTGGCACACCTTTTGCTCTGGCTCTAGACAAAGCAGCCATCCGTTTTATTGATCCTCAATATCAAGAAAATGCAAAAGTATTGATCATTATATCGGACGGAGAGTTTTTCCAATCATCTTCTGTCGTAGCAACTGCAGACTTATTGAAAAAGAGAGGGGTCAAAATAATATCATGCATAGTTGCAAATCATGATCTGCGTACGCGATTTATTAAGCAATCACCAAAAAATTGGCCAGAAGGAGCAACGCAGATGTTAGAAATAGCATCAGATCAAGATAACCTTCTTTTACCCCCTCACATTGAACTCACAGATGAAAAACTATGCATACAAGTTAACCACTCTTCTATTATAAATGATGTACTAAGCACATTTCTAAATTAAGGCTTCCAGAATAAGGCAAATCAGAGCAATAATAATTGAAACTATTTGCCATATTCCCAAGCCATTCGTTATAGATAGCCCACTATCCACATTTTGTGCAACGTGTAAACGAAACGGAACAAAGGGTAGCAACAATACACTACAAATACAACGTCATAAAACAATTCTCATATGATAAATGTAGTTGTTGCATAGATCTTACAGCACATGATACTTGTAAGTACATTGTAAATATGCTATATTCTTTTAACTACATATATATATTATTATTTTAAATGAAAAAAATATGCACTTCCCATTTTAAGTAGCGTATCGCCGTTGTGAAACGCTATAGCACATGATGAGTAATTAAAAAATCTTAAAGGAGCATTTAACGTGGCCGAATTAATAGGTGCGGGGCCATCTTCTTTTGCGACTGAAGGAGAACGCCAGGCTGCAAAGGTGTTACAACAAGAGCTTCCGAATGATTGGATCATTATTTGTAATAAAATTCTTCCAACCAATGATGGCCGCTCTTTTGAAATTGACTTTATTATTATTGGAAAAAATTGGATTTTCTTGCTGGATGAGAAATCGTGGCATGGGCGTATTCGTGGCGATGATGAGCAGTGGATACGGGCCAATGGATCTTCTGAACGAAGTCCTTTAACGAAAATCGATTATGCCGCTAAGATTTTTGCAAGCCAGATGAGCTATAAAGTGACGCCACTCAAACAGGGCGGACATTATGTCCGTGGAGGGGTGCTCTTATCAGCTCAGGATTTATATCCACAAATCCATGATTCTCGTGCGACCAATGGGATATTTTTACTCTCTGATGTTTGTCAGCGGCTACAGAAGCTGGACCGGCAAGGCGGCAATCCTATCGTGGGACAAAAGAGTACACAAATCAAGGAAGCATTGGTCCATTTCAACAATCGTCCAGAGGTACCGAAAAGTATCAATTTCTTGAAGATCGAGGATGCAATCTCGCTCAGGCCGAAGGTCCGTCTCTTCTATGCGACAACCGATGAAGAGCCCCAGGAACCTCGCCATTTACTAGTCTATGACCTTGGCAAAAATCCTCTGGAAACCAAAGATCTGGCTGATTTCTATAAACAAGAATATAGAACCATTAAAAAGCTACAATCCACTAATCTGGTGCCTGATGTACAGGATCCATTTATCTGGTCAGAGGATTTCCTGGTTATCACCATCACACCTCCTTCTGGTAAATCCTTAAAAGCCACGCCGCTTCCCGAGACACGTGAAGAATTTATCCAGGAATTGCAACTGGCTGCCGCCTGCTTTAAAGGATTGGATCAGATTCATGCACAAAATGTACTTCATCGAGCACTTGGTCCTGATACGATCTATGTCCAGAGCAAACAACCTGCCAGGGTAATGTTTACTAACTTCTATGCCGCACGCATGGGAACGCAAACGATTGCTCCCTCACTTGATACGCTTACATTTGAAGATCCATATGCACCAATAAATATCGCGATCGGTTATGAGTACGCTACCACAAAAACAGACACCTTTAGCCTGGCGCTGATCTTATTAGAGCGTCTTTCAGGTACTGCCGTTACCAAGTTGCGCGCAACCGTAGAAGATAAGATCCTGTTTCCTGATCAACCACGCTGGTCTTCTTTCCTGACAAAGGAACAATCAGACCAACTGAAATCCATCTTTAGCGACCTTTTACAAGCGCCAGAAGAGGCACAACTTACGGCAAAAACGGCTGCAACCCAGCTATCAGAGCTCGCACGCAATATAAGCACCTCGACCAAAGGCGATGAGGGACGCATACTCTGCAAAGATTTCCGTGTACAACGTGTGCTGGGACAAGGAATGATGGCACGCACGTATCTGGTTGAAAATATAAATTTTCCAGAGCTTGGCTCCTATGTGCTCAAACAATTTCTCCGCGCTGAAGATGTCAATAAACAAGCTGTAGCCGAGTATAAAGCGCTCAAAGATATCGCCAGTCCCTATCTGCCACGTATCGACTATATCTTTGCTCCAACTGATGATGCCCACATCCTTATGCAATATATTCCCGGCCCTACGCTGCAACAGGTTGAGAGTGAGTTTCCCTGGTCGCTAGAGCGCTGGTGGCCCTTTGCCCAACATCTACTAAGTGCGGTAGATGTCCTGGAACAAAAGGCGCTACTACACCGTGATATCAAACCAGCCAATATTATGCTTCATGAAGGTGATAATCGTCCGGTATTGATTGATTTTGGCTTCGCTATGCAGGTCGGAGGAACCGAACGTATTGCAGGAACGCCGCTATATTTGCCACCTGAAACTAAATATGGTGAACCAACACCAGCATCTACCGATCGCTATGCGGCAGCTATCGTGCTTTTTCAAACACTCACAGGGCTTCTTCCCTTTACACTAGCACCAGACAGCCAACGCACCCCTATTTCCTTGGAACAATTTATTGAAACCAGAATACGACGTATAGCGATGGTCCTACAGCGAGCCATCTCCAATGATCCTGAGCAGCGACCAACCACAGTGGCTCAGTTACGTGAAGAACTGCAACTGGCTTTTCTCACCTTAGAAGAACCACCTCCAACTCCCGAGCTTGATAAACAATTCAATCCCTGGGTCGATAATATTCGTAGCCTCTATCGCAATAGCGAAGGTGGCAATATGAATAATCGTGGTCTGGATAGCGAATTTGTACGTGAGACATATGTCCCAACCGCCCTCGATAAACAGCTCTTGCCAGCTATCTTTGAGCAGTTACCGCATGTTTTGTTTCTCTCGGGTAATCCTGGAGATGGCAAAACAGCCTTTCTGGAACAGGTATTTGAGGCACTCAAGCAGCGTGGTGGTCAGGTGATCAATAAAAATCCAAGTGGCTGGACTGTTAGCTACCAGGATCACACTTTCCGTAGCTGCTATGATGCGTCCGAATCACACGAGCATCTCAGTGCTGATGAACAATTAAGCGAGAAGTTGCAAGGACTGGAAGGATCAACGCCTCCGACCAACAATGTGACTGTGCTGGTTGCCATCAATGATGGTCGCCTCTTTGACTTTTTCCAGCGCCAACGCGAACAATTCTCCTGGCTATCCAGGCAGGTTGATCAATTGACGGATCGGCAGGAAATGATAAATCATGATGTCTGGCTCGTCGATATGAAACAGCGCGCCTTCGTCAGCCTGCCTGGAGAAGAAGAGCATTCGATTTTCAAGCCGATGCTGTCGAGCTTTGTGAAGCCACAACACTGGACCATCTGTGAAAGTTGTTCGGCACAGGATATCTGCCCTATTCGCAAGAACGCAATTGCACTCAAGAAAAAGGTAGTAGCCAATCACTTAGAGTATCTCTTCCTTCTTATTCACCTACGCCGACAACGGCATATTACGATGCGCGACTTACGCTCGGCGGTCTCCTATATCCTCACAGGAAATAAAAGCTGCCAGGATATCCATGACCTCAACGAAGGAACAGAGATTGGGACATCCTTGACGAATCTTGCCTACTGGCAAAATATCTTTATGGATAATAATACCCATGATGAGCTCTTAGATGACATTGCAAGCCTTGATCCCGCGCGTTTTGCACGTCCTCATCTGGATCGTTTTCTGCACTTCCACCAGTTGGAAAGTGATGCTCCTATACGCCGACAGCTCTTTCGCGATAAGCAGGATCTAGCCCCACAACGTTTCAAGAGTACAGCTGATTGGATGGCGGCAACCAAACGTCGCCTCTACTTTGAGGCTGCTCCATCTAAACCAGAGACTGGCTTGCCGGAAATAAAATGGAAAAATCTGCTGCCATATCGCTATGCAACTAGATTCATAGATTTACTTGACGAGAGTGTCGATCCTGATGCAGTCTTCAAAAATCTTGCAATTGGCTTACTGCGCTCAGATGAAATATTCGAAGAGGTACCAGACAACAAATTGAGTGTGAAAGTTAGCGCATCTATTGAACAACAACTGGTTGTCCTTAAGCAACTTCCATTAGAAGATTTCGAGCTCATCGTATCTACACCATTGAACACGCAATTAATTGAGACACTCCCTGAAGTGGTCGTGTTCCAGCATAAAAGCGGTATGCCTCGTATGGAAATTACGTTGGATCTTTTTGAATTGCTAATTCAACTCGCCAGCGGATTACAGCCCACCGCGCATGAATATGCTCCTTTACTTGAAGATCTCAAACCATTCAAAAATGCCCTTCTGTTGCGTGAGACCCAGGACCTTATCCTTATTGAAAGTGAATTCCGCATCCATAAAATCGTACAACGTCATGGAAAAATCGTCCGCGAACAGATATAGGGGCTAGGAGAAATTGCAATGAAAATCAAATTACCTAAAGATTTGCGAGGAGCTAGCTTTCCACGAGTATTAAATTTAGAGTTAAATGGCTTTGATATAGATTTATTCCTTCCATCACTTTTTTTCACCATTTTATCTCAAGGTAAAGGTAAAGCAAGACAAACAAACAATCCAGAGGACATAAAAAAATATATTGAAAGTTTATCAAAACATCAAGCGTTAGAAGGTTTCGATAATGCTAACGGTCGAATTCTATTAGAACGCTTCGTTCGTACATCATTAATAGTCACAGGCCGTGTAGGGCGAGCACAAAAGGGAGAACAAATCCTATCTCTAGTCCCTTACACTATTCTTACACATAAAGCTGGTTTTCCAACTCACAATAGCCGTCAACGGAAAGCCGATATTTTTATCTATCAGGCACTTAGAGACTACCTACAAGGTGATGATGCACTACGAAGTTTTGCCAAACAGGTATTTGGACGAGGGATAGAAATCGGCCAACTTCCAGATTTGGGCGGTACATATGATGACCATACACAATTAGATATACTTACGCGATTGTCCATTGCCTTTATTGATGGTTTCAATAATACACGTCCACAACTTAACCGTGAAAGAAAGTTACCAAATGCCTTTCCTTCCTTGGTTAATGGATTAGCTAGGGACTTACTACGCTACCTCTTTGAATTTCATGACAAAATGCCAACCCAGGCATTTACCTATAACTTGCTCGCAATGATCAATTTTGAGTTCTTCAATTACACGTTACATGTAGTGCATGCGATCAATGCACTAGTCGCTAATCCCGAAGTGTTACCCGCTGCAATGCAAGATGATAAGCAACCCTCTGCATTACAGATGTATGTAGATTTTACCAATGGGTCTACACCGCGAAGCCTCGAAATGTCAAAAGCCTGTGTGCGTCGAGATATTGAAGCGTATCAACAATTCTCATTTTCTAATTTACTTTTACGGCAAATTGATATCTATACCGCTAAACTGCGTAATAATTCACGCAGAAAAGCAGACATTGAAAAAATCTTACCAATCGATACCTCTGGTGCTCATTACCTTCAGGGATTATTGCTACTACAAGAGGATCCTAAGATTAATGTTCATTTAGAAGCTGCTGCACAATTAGATGAAGAACGTATTCGTACAGAAAATATAGAAAAAGAAGAAGGCGAAGACTCTGAAGCATGGCAAATGTTAGATAACATTGCAAACACCGGGGAGACAGACCTGGAACGTGTCATTAGCTTGCTTGCTGAAACCCAACGTGGGGATGGCTCAAAGAACGTCATTTCATGGTTCTATGGCACTGGAGGCATAAAAAAAACGCATGGCGTCTTACGCGGTCTGACGACGCATCGCCAGACATGGCGCTATGCGCCTGAAAACGACCTCTTAGCGGCGTTAGTGCAGGTGGCTACAGCACGGCTGTCTGGTCCCAACCAGCTACGTCCCATCAAGCTGCGGGAATTTCTGGATTTCTTAAAAGAACGCTATGGTATCCTGGTCGATACTCCGCCAGCGCCATTTGAAGGGGCAGAGTATGCGGCGGCGGCACGCGATAATCTGCGCGCCATGCTTGGACGGTTACGGCAGATGGGGATTTTCCGCGATCTTTCCGATGATTTTACAGTACAGCGCCTGCATGCTCCCTATGCTGGTACCGAGCATGTGAAGGTTGAGGCATAAGCATAATGATTAGTAATAATATAGATACAAAAAGTACAAAACTTGTTGAACTGCTAGCAGCTGACATCCTATCTCAATTCAAAGGAACACAGCCAGGACACTGCGCCCGTGTCAATTATCTTTCCAATGCAGAGGCAAATGCTCTTTGCGAATATATTAACGCGACCTCCCGCAAGAAAATTTCCGCCTACGTGCTGACTAAACAAAGCACACAGCTTACTTCATCCTCAATTACAGTCGATAAAGCTATTGAATTACGCAACCGCAAAGAAGAGTCACTCTGTCTCTTCGTGCCAGCCGATCTGATCGACGCAGCATATAGTTCCCTGGGCAACTCCTTTGCGATTATTAATGGTCAGGAACTGCATACCCATGCGCTCAGACGTGTGATGAATCAATTACCGGTCAAAGCAGCTCGATTCGTGCGAACCACATTCTCGCAATTACGTGGTTCATTAAATGTCAGCGATAATCAAAAACTTGATTTTGCCATGGCAGTCCTTAAAAGGACCGAGGAACTGGAGTTGCAACAGGCTGGATTAGAGCTCTGGCGGGTGGGATTAATCAGTGATGCAACGATTGGGGAATTAGTCGATGCTCCAATCCCTTCGGAGCTTGATAACAAACTGGAACAGAATCGTCGCAGCACGCTGGCCTTAGCCCGTCCAACAAAAATTGATGCAACCACAAGGGACCGTATTCAAAATTTAAAAGTGGACGAACAAACTGCGTTCAAACTTAATCTGTTCTTTAAAGGACGCTCCCTCAATAATGTACAATCATGGTCGCGTGCCCTGGCTAAAACCCAAGAACTGACTTTTGATACCTGGGTATTTCCAGCCTCCGAAAAAAGTGACATTCGCGAGATAAAAATTAAGTCCTTTGTGAATGCAAAGGGAGAGGTTGAAAAAGCCAGCAAGCTCCTTCAGCCCGATGGAGCCCGCGGCAGCTTGATTGCGAAATGCGCACCAAAAGAAAAGCTGGCGGTAAGCTGGACCAGTGATCCCGAACAACCTCAAAACCTTGGAGGGTGGCGCGTAGCGATTGTTCCAGCTGATGGTAGTTTTGAAGCCGATAGCAGCATCGAGTTGCCAGAGCGGGATTTACCAGCCGCACGACGTACGATTACACTGAGCATGGATATTGAGTTTGAGGAACCACCCGACTTTGCTGTCTGTGTGCGTATTATGCCTATCAATAAAGACGGAACGGTGATCGTCGATGGTGATGGCAATGAAATCTATAAGGAGAGCGGTGAATTTTATCTCTCCAAGGATATTGTGAAGCCAGAGACAAGTCCTACAGTACGCGATAGCAAGTTTGCGGTTCCTAATCTGGCCTATGGACGGCTCGCATACAGCGCTGAAGTTAAAGATACAGACTTAACTGAGACCGAGTCGCAATGGAGTACGAAGGATCTGTCCTACTTCAATCTCAAGCTGAATGAGCGCCATATGTTACAGGTTGGCATCAGTCAACCCTTATTAGACATAGAGCGCAGAAGCCTGGCAGAGCCTCGCAAACATGCCAGTTTTGTGCTCGATGTCAACGACATACATACTGTCAGTGCAGACGATATTGTTTCTCGAGCATTATCAACAAGTGGAAGCGCAGACTGGTCAGCCTTCTGGAAAACACGTGATAGCTTCTTCACACGGCTAAAAAAGACTTCTCACCGTGATGTTATGGAAGTAGCTGAGTGGACCCCAGATCTGGTGAGCGCCGGCCTACGCTATGCGCAGGCTTATAAAGAATTGCTTGAAGATTTATTAGAGCGCGAGGGAAACCATCAGGCACTTCAAGAAGCACTCTCAATAGATTCAGTGCTTGTGCGCATCGCTGGTCGCCAGAATAGCGTTGAGGAGGCAATCGTAACCTTGCCAATTCATCCACTGCGAGTTGCCTGGATGGTAAGCTACACACAACTCCTACAGACCTGGGAAACGAAAGTGCTGGCGCTTAAGACGCCGCGAGAGCGCAAATATAACCTGGATCTTCAGGCCTTAAGCCTGCTGACGCCCATCAATGTGCCGCCCTTTGCCTATCATGCAGAAACACCAACGACCTTTACCTTTTTCCAGAACCTGCGTTTCTTTCACGGCGTCTCGCTACCTGCTGGCGTTCCCGATCCTCATCGCCGCTATGGCGACGTTGGACTCATCTTTGGTATGGCAGTAGATCAGAGTGAGTTTGGTAATACCCATCCGGAACAACTGGCAGAACATCTTAAAGGCTTCCTTGAGCTCCATCCTTACACGAATACACTGGTTACCACCCTGGTCAATCCTGATCGCGGTGACTTTTTTGCGGAAGCGATCAAACAACTGCTTCCAACCCATAAGCTGAATGAAGACGATGAGACACAGCGTCATCAGGCTCCAACCTTTCAGATTACCGCTTATACCGATAGTCGCCATAAAAGCACCCTGCAAGCAATTGAGCAGGTACGCCAATTGCAGGTTGATCAACAACAATATAAGCAACTGACTGATCATTTTCTGCCTGGAATTACAACCACATCGCGCAAAATGGAACAACTCGACAAATCAATTCCAGAGGCCCATATCGCTGTCGTGACAGACATCACGCGGCCAGAGATGAGAACGTTAACAGTTTCTGATCAGGATAATGTAACCACGACGAGCTTTTCGCTTTATGGATTGGTCATCCGTTTTGTTTCACGCTTCTCAGTTGCGCAAGATGAGCTACGCTGGCAACATCGCATTATTACAGAGGGTGTACGCAAGCCAGAGACCCATCCCGCAGGTATACGCTATAGTGAGCTACTCATCGAGTTACATACAGCCATCCTTGATGCTGGTGGCTACGTACTCAGCAATACCGTTGGTACCCATCCTGTGTTAGAGGTCACCCTGGGTAGCGAGCAGCGCCAGCTCCTGGAGCGCCTCCACGAGAGTACGAACTGGGTCGTCACCTTAGATCGTTTCTTTACCCTGGATTACTACGATTCACCCAATGAACCAGAACTAGACACACTAGCACGTAAGTATGTATTGGACTACTCGCCCGAGTTTAGCGACGGCTTGGGACATCGCATGATGGTCACGACCGCCTGGCACGAAGAGATACAGTCCCTCCTGAGTCAGGCCATGAATGATCTCGGCTTTGCACATGTAGACCAGAGTGTCAGCCATTTACTCCATCACTTGAAAACGATCTCAGGAAGACTGGCCTTGCAAGCGCTTGAATCTTCAAACACAGCTGCTGCCGCCGTTGGTCTGGGCGTTGTCACCGCCTGGCTACAACAGAAAGGCCGCTTAAGGCAGAGTGTACTCATACCCGTAGATACGTATCCACGTCTTTTCTCAGTGGATAGCTCAGGCAAAACTATTGCCGGCGAACGGCGTTGTGATCTCGTGCTCATTTCTTTGAAGAGAAATATCGTCGATGCGACCTTCATTGAAGTCAAATGGAGGCGTGGACGGGTCCCATTCGAAGATCTCTCGCGTGATATGGTACTCCAGATGAAGAGCTCGGCTACCATCATGCGTAATCGCTTTTTCAATGATAGCCGTGTGGATGGTGCCCTGCAGCGCTCATATCTCGCCAACGTGCTACGCTTCTACTTTGAACGTGCCAGACGCTATAAACTGTTTGATCCAGAAGCCGAACACTCCTTCCTGGAACATATCTCTCGCCTAGAGAAAACCGGACTCGACTTCCGACCTGGGTATGAAGGATATATCGTCAGTCTTGAAGGGGATGAGCGCAAACCATTCCCTATGGATGATGCACGCATTACTGTTCTGACCGCCAGAGATTTTGAGCAAGCAACCGAGTTCTCGTCCCAAATCTACACGCCAGTAGACTATGCCGACGAAATAATTGAGGACCTGGCAGTGCCAGGAGAGGATGAGAGCGACGAAGATCATGATGCGCCCCCACCGAAATCAGTGAAGACCGGTACAAAGGAACATCAATCGGTTACCATTCCAAAAAATGAGCCTTCTGACCCCACTGATACTGTTATCTCAGTGAATCAGCCAGACAACGAATCAGGAGAGGCTGAGAACGATACTGACTTCGAAGAAGAAGATTATGCCAATGATAAAACCCAAAAGTTAAGCGCGATCAATACGTCGTCCATATACGCACCCGAACAATCATCCCATACAGAATCGGTGTATGCTCAACCAGAGGTGTCATCAGAACCGGTACAAGAGAGTAGCGACCCTCAAGCACCTGTGCAGGTTTCTCTGGGACAGGCCATTGGCTCTAATCTGGATGTTGACTGGCAACCAGCCGTGAGTGGCAGTCCACACCTATTCGTTCTGGGCATTCCAGGTCAAGGAAAATCGTGGACGGTTACCCGCTTGCTAACAGAACTTGGGAAGCAACAAGTACCCGCATTAGTACTGGATTTCCATGGGCAGTTTGCCGATCCCAGTGAACCATTTGTGCAGGCGATTAATCCCACGGTGCTTGACGCCTCACGAGGACTCCCTTTTTCACCATTTGAATGCACCCAGGATGGTGGCAGCGGTGGTTGGCAAGCCAACAGCTATGCCATCTCGGAAATCTTCGCACATGTAGTGGATCTAGGGGATATGCAGCGCGACGTGGTCTTCTCAGCGATCCGTGACGCCTATAAAGCGCATGGCTTCAATGATGATCCAGATCAATCAATTAAAGGACTCAGCTATCCAACGCTGGCAGAGGTGCTCCAAAACATCGAAAGCCTAGCTCAGGCACGTAGAGTCTCCAACGTCGCCGCGCGTTGTCGTCCACTGCTTGAAATGAACCTGTTCCGACCCACAGAGAACGCGCCAGATCTGCTTTCATTGGTACGATCAGGACTGGTCGTTGATCTTCACAACCTGTATGTAGAGACCTTACAACAAGCCGCTGGAGCCTTTGTGCTCAGGAAGATCTACAAAGACATGTTCAGTTGGGGATATGCCAAACGCATTCGCCTGGCCATCGTCCTGGACGAAGCTCACCGCCTGGCCAAAGATGTTACGCTCCCCAAGATCATGCGCGAAGGACGCAAATTTGGCGTTGCCGTCATCGTCGCCAGCCAGGGTATGGCCGACTTCCATCCCGACATCCTGGGGACCGCTGGGACCAAAATTATCTTCCGCATGAACTACCCGGACTCCAAAAAAGTCTCTGGCTTCATCCGTGGTCTCCCCGGACAAGACCTCCCGGCCCGCATCGAGCAACTCGGCGTCGGCACCGCCTATGTCCAGACACCCGAGATGAGCGTTGGCTCAGTCGTCAAAATGCACCCACTAAAGTAAAGAAAGAAAGATTAATGATGAAGAGATCACGGTATCGGTTAAAAATAATCATAATGCAGTGGTCTCTTCATCGAAGTTTATCAACAAACAAATATGCCATCATCAAAATATTTATAAATACAAACAAGGTTAATCTAGAAACTTCGCAAAAACTCTTCTATTTCTATCATATTTAGTTTTCCAACATTGGCCGGATGAACAACAACAACTAATTCTGGAGATACCATTTTTTCACGTGAAGCTAGCACAAAAGACAATATAATAAGTCTAACTAAATCAGAATGCGACGCATTTCCGATCCTGGCCAAATCAGATCCGATAACAGCCATAGCAACCTTATCATGCTGCCCTTTTACCCGAATCTCCTCCCACAATTTCTCCAGGCTAACTGTTAAACTTTTTATATTGGATTCCGCCTTCAAATTATTTTCCATCCTGGCATATGCACTACAGAAATATTTTTTTGTTCCCACTGCCAAGGTGGCAACCGTACCAATAGGATAGCGCTTATTTTTCCCTCTTGTTTTATGGTTATCTTGCTTTGATGCAATACCTTGTAAAGCACGATCGATATCTTGATCTAATTGGTTAGTGTTATCTTGATAAATTGCAGTCAAGAACTGCCCCTGGAGTGAGACTGGCTTAATAATATCGCCCTTTTCTGTGTCAAAAGTATCAGAGAAACCAATGACTATATTTGCATCTTGTTGGAATAGATCACCTACCCTAATAGTAATTTTCATATCTGGTACAACTAATTGATGCGACACCTCTCTTTTGGGAAGAGTATTAAAGACTGCCCACAAAAGAGATATAATAGATATAATGGCTATACCAGTATAGCGATACATAAATGTGTTTGGGAACAATATATCTAGTACACCTAAAATTAAAGCTATAACTCCGAATGCTTGGAAATAGAGCAAGAGTGCTTTCTTAAATGACTGCCAAGAAAACACTGTTTTTTGATAAGAAAATAAAGCACGCAATAGGTTTCTCCTTATGTGAGTTGCCTTTGCTAAAGCACATTCAAAAAATGTAAAATTACCAACTTTTTTCTGCCATCCTTAATAATTTTTGCTTTCGTTCCTCAAATTTACTTTCAGCTGGATCAATAACTTTTGATTCGAGTACTTCCAGCAGATGTTCTTTATTTTTATACCGTACAAGATCAGTAACCTTATAATCTACTAAAAAATCAATAAACATTGAAAATGGTCGTACACTCTCTTGTATTATTGGCACAATTGAAACATGTATACTTGATGCTATATTCTCTAATTCAGCGGGTACCGAAGGTCCACTGATCTCAGCAATAACAAATCTAGATAAACCAGCTAATATTGAAACGGTTTCCCGCAGATTTCTATGTTCGGGCCTTGCAAATTCAAATATTATCGGCAGATATTTCATCTGCCTTAGCTTATCAGCCATGGCATGTAATATCTCAATGCCCCCGTTATCAAACCCTCCAAGAAGTAACACGCCTCTATTAATTATTGAATTCAGGGCATCTCGCAGTTTTTGATGTTCAAATAATAAAAACATAAATTGAGCTATTTCAAGGTCATCGACACTAATCGCTGGTCGATCTGGAGGGGTTACTATTAAATTAATCTGTTTAGCTTCTTCTAGTTTAGTATCCCAAACTGATGCTCCATATACCCGACAATCAGTTAAGGTAGATTTTGTTAGATCAGTTTCCACGAGTATAGCTTTGGTCAGATTTGCCCCAGTTAAATTGGCGTGGTACAAACAAGCACCAAATAGATTAGCTCTGCTGAGATCAGACCCACAAAGTGTGGCTTCTCTAAAAATAACTTGATTCAAATGTACACCGCTCAGATTGGCTCCCGTTAAATCTGTTCCCGTTAAATCGGTAGGTTTAATATTATTTTCGATTTCTTCTCTATCCTCAAACTCCAAATCTTCTAAATCAACCTCACTAATAGCCTCTCTACAAAGCATTGCTTCTCTGAGATCCGCATTTACAAGCTTAGCATTAGTGAGATTTGCGCCAAAAAGACTTGCTTTACGAAGTGTAGTGTTGCTGAAATTAGTATCGCGAAGATCTTTTCCACTCAAATATGCTCCCGTTAAATCTGTATTACTTAAATCAGTACCAATAATAGTTGCATTCTGCAAAAAATTGCTTGAAAGAGAACATCTATGCATAATTGCTTGACTTAAATTAATCTTATTTGGTACATCAAAAAAACCCAATTCGGCACCTGATAAATCTGCTTTTCTAAGGTCTGCGTCATTTAAATGTCCAAAAAGAAGGTTAGCTCCTCTAAGATTGGCCTTTTGAAGATCAGCAGAGTTAAAATTTGCGCGACTCAGATTTTGACCACTGAGATCCACCCCAATAAGTTTGGGACGAATCGCCGGATTATCTTGCCTCCATTTATTCCATACTTCTACTCCTTGCTCAAGAATTTTAATGTGTTGCATAGATATTTTCTTCCTTTTTTAACTAATAATACAAACGATCAATGTCCCAATTTCAAGTAAACACAAAGCATGCGTATATGGCCTGTAAGCAATAATACATTATTTTTCATGTGAATTCAAAAGCAAAAAAACCACGAGTAGTAGTAATTTATGTATAGTAAATTATTACTACTCGTGGTTACGTTATAAAAACTTACTCTTCATAGAATTCACAGGTGTCGAAGCGCATGGTGCCACCATTTTCTTTGATGGTGCTGGCTGTCTTGTCGGGAACGCCGTCGGGAATTTCGGCGGCAATGTCGATGGTGACGATGACTTTTGAGCCGTTGAGGGCGGTCAGGTGGCGAACGATTTCGTCCATGACGCGACCAGCCTCTGAACCCATCATACGCTCGTTGATCTGGATGGAGCCGACAAAGCGTCGTAGCTTTTTTTCAGGTGGTGGTCCAGGATTGTATATTCTGGGCGGGTCCATAGCAATAGAACCGCCACCTTTGCCGCCTGTAGATCCGCCGCCACCAGGTCCATTTGTCTCCCTATCGCCCTCCGTATCTGGTTGTTGGCGGCCTCTTTCTTCTTCTTCACGACGGCGTTTCTCTTCTTCTTCCCTCTGCCATTGTGCATATGCAGCGTCTGATTTCACGACGAGTGATTGGCTGTTGACGATCACGGTCAGAGACTGCCCCATGGTTAGGCCTAGATAGTTCTGCTTTTCTGGATCCCAGTTCAGGGCATAGGCGAAGGTTTCTTTTTGCCATTTGGGAGATTGCGCGCCTTGCTGGATGGCTTCGATAAGAACATCGGTGCTTTTCAGGCGCGGTAAATAGATGTAGCGGGCAAAGATTTCGGTGAGTTCTTTGACCGTGACAAAGTCTCCACGCCAGAGGGGGATGCGGTCGAGTTCTTGTCGCAGGCGTATGCCAGAGAATTGGGTGATCAGTAACTCTTCGTCACGCAGCCATTTACTGATTCTGGCCGCCAGGTTCCCTAACCCACGTTGCGCTTGTAGGCGATGGTCGTTGATCATGTCTGGCTTGCGGGGATTTGGTTGCTCTGGAAAGAGAAGCATCGAGTAGGTTTCGGGAATCAGGGCGTGAATGCGTTCTTCCGCATCTGCGCGCCGTGTGGTGGCCTGCTTGCGCAGAAAAGCATCCAGGTTGAGTTCTTCGTGGTCTTGCTCGATGGATTCCCAGGCCATAAACAGGCGTGTGGCCTGCTTGAGTTCATCTATGCGTGTACGGTCGGCGGCGAGGAAGATAAGGGTGTTGCGATTAATGCGTGGAGCGTTGCCGCGCGAATTTAAGATCGCTTTGACCTCTTCCATAGCAGTAGATGTGATGTCACGTGTGACATGGGTATAATGTGGCTTGAGAATGACCAAGCGCACGCCACTATTGTCATCCAGGACATCGGCTCCGCTGTCAGGGCAGACGTGCACACTGGCAAAGTCGCCTTTCTGGCGTTGCTCGACTCTCAAGTAGGTTTTGATACGCTCATAGACCAGTTCTTCGTCGTATTGCTCGGCACGATCCTGCGCCAGTCGCGTCACGCTGGGCTGGGTACCATACCAGTAACGCTGATCGTTTTGATACAGATAGGTGGCCTGATCGGTTAAGCGATGCAAGACATCACCAAAGGTGGGAACCGTTTCACCTGGTTGCGCACAGCCTAGCTTGATGCTGGCCTCTTGAATGCCTTTGTTGGTACTACCAAGGGTAGGGGTGGCGCTAAAGAAAATGGTGCGTGCAACCTTGCGGGCGGCAGAGTAGCGGCCAAAGTTCGGATTATTGCCATCTATCCTGCGTGGTAAAGCGTTCGCGCCATCCACGTCTTTCTCAATAATCGGAACCCAGTTGTCATCCAGGTATTGCGTAAATATCGATTGTACGGTGGCGGTATGTAATGGGATGTTGGCAGGCAGGATGAGCAGGCTATGATCTTGCTGCGTCCAGAGTTCATGGACAACCGAGGCCATGAGGCGGAGTACGCCGCGTGTGCGTTGAAACTTTTCGATACTGGACCAGTCGTTGAAGAGGCGATCAAAGAGTTCGGGATGGATCGGGTAACATTCTTTGATGCGCCGCTCGTAATCGGCTTCGCTACACTGCGAGGGAAAATCGTGGCGCTGTGAGCGATAGAACTCGGAGAAGGTGCGTGCAACGCCATCACGTGAGGCATAGTGTTGCGGAGGAATCGGCTCAAAGAGGCGTCGGCGTACAATCTCGAAACCTTCTTCAGGATCGGCAGGACGCCAGGGCGACTCGATACGACCGAAGATCTGGCGCAAACGGATCGCAGCCTCCTGTCCACCAGTTCCACCCAGTTCTGTATTGGAGGCAGGAATACTGGCAACAACCAGCGTTTTGGGGGCAGCTTTGGCCGCTTCTGTCAGGTTCTGGGCAAAGCTCAGGTTAGCCTCAAATGATCCAGCAGGCAAATTGTTTTTTTCGTAGAGCTGGCGCACGAAGACGACCCATTCATCGATGAGAATCAATACTGGACCGGCGGCGACAAAGAGCTGACGCAAGACTTCAGCACCGGGACTCACCCCATGCAGGTCATCCTCCTCGACCATAGCATAGCCTTGCCTACCAAGGAGTTGCCAGGCCATCTCACCCCAGATTGTATGCACGACACAGCCATCTGGTTTTTGTTCGGCTCGCGCCGGGGAGAGGTCATAGCCGACCAGTACAGCGCGCCGGGCCGCAGGGGCCGTTTGCAGACCAAGTTCGTGTAATACGGCATCCACACCCGTCAGTTCGGCAGCCGGGATGCCAGAGAAGAGGTGATAGAGTGCTAAGAGCGAGTGCGTTTTACCGCCTCCAAAGTTGGTTTGTAGTTCAACGACTGGATCGCCACCCTGCCCACTTAAACGTTTGAGTGCACCACGTAGCAGTTCCCGCAAACCGTTCGTTAGATAGGTGCGCGCAAAGAAAGCAGTGGGATCTCCATACTCGCTGGATGCCACGCCGCGCCGTACCTGGGAGAGGTCGGCGGCGAATTCGGCCATCTGAAAGTTTCCGGAGGCCACATCGGGGTGCGGTGTGATCACTTCACGCCAGGGCAACAAACCATGTGGGAACTGGCTACCCGTCAGAGGGCCAGACTTGCGGCGCGTGATTGTACGAGCCTGCTCCTCAAAGCTGATACGGAAAAGATCCATGCGCTGCCGCTCGGCCTCATTGGCTTGCTCATGAGCGGAAATGGCTTTTAAGAGCAGACTAACATTCTCTAAAATACGTCCAGCGGCCTGGGTAGTAAAAAGTTCCTGGTGTGCCCACTGGTTGCGTGCGATACGTAGCTCACTCACATAATTGCGCTCCGCATGTCCCAGCGTTTTCTTAAAGACTTGATTCCACAGATTCCACATGATCAGCATCAACGCCTGCACATCCAGGTGTAGATCCTGACCATCGTCGGTAATATGATGGTCCTGCAGTACATTGACAGCTTCATATTTCCAGCGCGGGCCATAGGTCGTTTCTAGCTCGCGCACCACAAATGGCTTCAAACCGCTATTGAGAAGTTCCAGCCCCCGCCCCACCCGATCGCTATTACTGATTGACATCGATTGTGCTCCAATCCATAGGATACCGTGTATGCATCATTGCCAGAGCGCTCTCCCTAAACAAAAGCAAACGGTAGAAGAAAGACAAAAAAAGGTTAGACAAAGATTATTAATCATCAAATGATAAAGTATCCTGACGTGGGCTACGCGCAATTATACGGGCCTGCACCTCTATATCAGGCCAGGAAGAAACCAGCATATTGTAATAGAGCCCCGCACCAGACCAACCCTTGCGCTCGCAAATGTTATACAACCGATAGGCCAAATCGCGCGCCTTTTCACCATACTCTGGCAGATCTGCCAGAATTGCCCCTGCACCAGGCGTTCCTTGCTTATCCAGCGCGTGGATTAAGCGCTGCATCACTGCCCATGTCGTCACTTTTCGATGTACTGCAGACTCAGGATTCCAAATGGAAGCTACTTCATCGCGCTTCAATAAACGTACCTTACCTGCCCTGGATTCCAGTACACCAGCCTCTACCAGAGTTTGCAGAGATGCATTCTTCGCCTTCGATAAGGTCTCGGCACGGCCAAAGGTGCCAGCCTCCATCGTATACTCCTCAAACCATGCTACAGCCCAACGTGTCTCCATGTCGTATTCCCCCTCCTGATCTACCAAGATACTGTCCAGTTCGCGATTGATTAGCTGCAATGCGGCACGTACCGATAACGGCGAACCATCTGGTTCCAAAACTTGACTATATTGTGAGTAGACCTTCATTCCTGGTCCGATGCTAGCCTGTGCTAAGTCTACGGGAGCAATCCCATCATGTTTCATTTTCTTTAACGCGTCTTCTAGTTCATTTCTCAATTCGTTGATAAACTGACGACGCCGGGCTGAAGGAGCATCTATAGGACGGGGACGACACACCAGTACAATCGAAGAAGCTAGAGCATTAGCGCTAATACTGATTGTTCGTCCAGTTCTTTCGGTACGTACAGGCCATGTGCCAGTAATAGTAAATCCAGAATGAATCAAACCAGCTAACATAGTTTCCCATCCAGTTGATGCAATAAGGGATTGCATGTTATCTTCATTATTTATTAGGTTACTATTTTCAGTTGAATCATCTTCAGTCTGTTTAAAAGCATAATAAACAGTCAGGGGATAATCAGGATGTTGTACTGCTCTCATGCGCTCAAATGCCTGATATAAACCATTCTCAAAAAACTGCTGCGCTTTCTGCTTACTTCCCCCAAAACGGTAAGGAGTAGCTACCAACTCCTGAGCTTTTGGCACCAACATGGTGCCAAATAGATCAGGATAAATATTTGAAAGTGAGCGACGCAACCAGACATAAAAGAAATCAGATAGATCGGCATAACCTATATTGTCATAATAAGGAGGATCAGTTGAAATAAGTGGCCTCACCAGCCCATTCACAGAAGCAGTCGCATCCCGCTGAACCACTTCACCTGGAACAGCACAAGAAGAAAGTTCAATAACTCCAGCAACCCAATCGATAGCTCTCAGAAAATTTCCAGTTGAATCACTAAAAGGATTTACCTCAGCAAAGTCCCACACCATTGGTATAGCTTGGCGTGCAAAAGTGTTGCGTATTGTATCGCGGCCAGTATTCCAAGAACAAATGCTTGACCAATAATCGGCGCCCTTATCAACAGCTAAAGCCAAGTATGTCATAATTGCATTTATGTACTGATCCCTATCCAAAGGATCATTTTCATTCTTGCCTTGGCTATCACCCATATTAGAAGAAATACACTCTTTTACATCCAGAACAAGGTCACTAAAGGTGGTAAGAGCCATAAGCTGACGTGGCGTAAAAAGCTTATCAAATGTATCTATGCCATAAATAGGGGTATTAAAGTTGCGTGGATTTTGAGGTAAAGAAAAACTTGGAAGCCAATAATGATTCATAGCATTTGATGCTTCAATATGTATTTCATCAGGTGCTATATAGATGCGTCCCCTTTTGCCCTCTATAACCACTGCTGTCATTTGCTCGCCCATACGACCATTTTTGCCTTCACCACGAATATATTCGAATGGTACATTTTCCCCACAAGCTATACATTTTGCTCCACGCCGGTTGACAGTCCCCTCCTGTGGAGATTTTTTATCGACCTTAAGAGTGTGTCTTAACACACAGAGTTAGTAACGGAAAGGAGCCAAACGCACCAAGAAGAGACGAATGGCAGCCACTTTGATAAACGCCTCGCTACTGGAGGGAAGCCCTTCATAGTCGCGAGCCAACCGTCGGAAGCGGCACAGCCAGGCAAACGTCCGTTCGACGACCCATCGTTTGCGTTGCACCTGAAAACCACCTTTGGGTTTCTTGATCTGAACAGGTTTTCCATCAATGAGAACCCAATCACTCTGCGACGTTTTCTGCTCCTGCGGAACGATTTCGGTATCCCATCCCAGATGTTCTTTGATCCATGTGGTCAGTGGCCCAAGATATCCTTTATCCGCGAACATATGGCTCACCCGAGGAAAGCATTTCTTGAGTTCCTCTAAGAGCAATGGTGCACCCTTACAATCGGCGATACCGGCCGTATGGACTTTCACGGCCAGCAGAAAGCCTTGCGTGTCAACCAGAATATGACGTTTGCGTCCCCAGATTTTTTTTCCCGCCATCAAACCCACGCTCGATGCCTCGCACCGCACTGGTTTTGATGGATTGGCTATCAATGATGGCCGCACTTGGCTCTTCCTCTCGGTCGAGCGTCCGGCGGGCTTGCTTGCGCAAACTGGCCATGGCTTCGTCCCAGACGCCAGTGCGTTGCCAGAGGCGGAAGTAATGATAGACCGTCTTACACGCCGGTAAATCATGGGGCATCTGTCTCCAGGAACACCCGGTACGCAAGACGTAGAGGATCCCATTGACGATCTCGCGTCGCGCAACAGTTGGAACGGTCGCCGTGGGTGAGACCTCTGGAATGAAGGGAGCCAGCAGCTCCCATTGGGCGTTTGTGAGGTCGCTGGGATACGGTTTTCGGCCAGATGGGTAACACATCTCGTTTGGTCCTTTCTCAGTGCTTTGTGAACTCCTTTCCTTTTCTTATCGGCATTTTACTTGGGTTAAGACACACTCTAATAGAAAATTGAATAACCGGGGGAAATTTTGTATTATCAATACTTGCATGTATATAAGTATTATTTTTCTTTGATAATTCAAAAGAGCGAATCAGTGGCATTTCAGCAGTACAAGCAGGGCTTGGGCATTTGACAGTTCTAGCCCAGATCCATGCAATAACTGTGGCCTGACCACCACCATATTCTTTTGGCAAATGTGCTTGCGGATAAAGGCGTCCAATACGCTTTTCCGCTTCGTCACGCATCCATTTACCATAGTAACGAACATCGTCTGCTAATCCTTGAGCACCATGCCATTGACTCTGTAGTAATGTCTTTTGTGCCTCTGGATTTACTGGTGGTAGACCAGCAAATTTAGGGGGGATTTCAATCAAAGCTTTATTTAACAATACAGCTACTGGATTGAGGTCGCTCGCATGAGCTTCCAGGCCCAGGCGTTGCGCTTCTAAAGGTATCGAACCACCACCAGCAAAAGGATCAAGAACGGGTGGCAGATTTCCATTGGTCGCTTTGTGGATCTCTTCTCGTACCTGTTGCATAAATTTTTCGTCGTTGGAGTTCTCCCATTTCACCATCTTTTTAATAAGATCAAAAAGACGTTGGCGCTCTGTAGCCTGTTCTGCCTCAGTTGGAAATAATTCAGGATGTTCACCTGGATCATCAACCAGGGATGCAAATAACACGGCACGGCACGTAGCCAGAGGGCGGCGCGCCCACCAGAGATGCAAAGTTGAAGGATGCCCGTGACGAATTGACTTCTCACGTCCAGCTTCTTCGTTAATTGCCTCCAGTGGCAAAGAGACTTCGATAAGCTTTTTATGGTATGTCATAATACAGGATTAGCTCCTTTGGCTAGTAGTTGGGAGAGGTCGTAGGCCACACTGGTGGCGGCAAAATCTGGTTCTTTCTGGAATGGTTGACGAATATAATGCGTTTCGCTACTATCGCCTTCGATGAGGACGACCGCCAGAATAAAATCGTCGGGCTTATTGAGTGCGGTCAGGATCTCGTTGCGGGTGACCATGACATTGCGGGCACCTTTAATACGGCCTTTGACTTCAACAAAGCGTAACTTGCCTGTGTCGGGAACACGGGATTCGATGTCGTAGCCGCACTTATCCATGCTGACATCGCGCGGCTCATAACCCAGCTGGCGCTCGATAGTCATCACCGCCTGCATAGCTCGCTGCTCTACCTCGGCAGTATCGCGGGCAAACATATCAGGGGTAGTGTCAGTTGGCTGAGTGCCCTGCAGGCGGTTAAGCAATCCTTGCGGGATCACCAGGACACCACCAACGACAACAGGAGGCAGAGGTGAGAGCCGACTCTCAAGATCGAGTTCCTGCATGCGACGCTGCAAACGGGCATAGAGATCTTGCGCACGTTGATGGGCCTTCTGCGAGTTCAACCTGGCATTCACCTTGCCGCTGGCCTCTAACGCTTTTAGTTGCACCGAACGATTATCCCAATAACTGATCTCGTTGGTCAGGCGCTCATTCACCGCCTCGCGGGTTTTATTGATCTGCTGCTCACGGTGCTGCTTCACTTCTGAAAGGTGACGCGGCACCAGTTGCGTCATAGCATAATTACGGGCCTGCTCTTCCAGATCGCCAGCCAGCCAGGGCAGCGTGGTGAGTTGCATAGCACTGGCTAACTCCTCTTCTGTCAATGGACGATAATCCAGGAAGGGGGCATAGCCTGCGGCATGCAATTGCGTCTGCTCATCCAATTCCACAAACTGTAGTTGGCGCGAGACCACATTGCGGCGTCCATTGGCATCTACACGCGCATCCTGGATTGTATGCTCCAGGTAAAAAAGCACGCGTGCCTGCTCACCATTGTCCTTGGCATCAACCAGGATCGCGCCTTGTTTAAGCAATACGCGATATTGCTCTAAGATCAGATCAATCGTGGCATCCAGCAAGGGATGACCAGGACACACCAGGACGGCCGGTGGACGCCCTTGAACATTCACGAGATCCTTTTCAAAGGTGATACGCTCATAGCCGGACTGGATAATGGTTCGTGGTCCAAGCTGTGAGGCGCGATTGCGGATAGCTGGTGGTACAAATCTGAGCTCATAGCGATCGGCCTCCCGCTGCACATAACGACCACCAAAGCGTTTCAGCGCCGCCAGGAAGAAAGAACCGATAAAATGTGGCTGAAGACGACGAGCATCTGCACGCTCCATCTCCTCACGGATCTGACGCACACGCACCACATCCATCACTTCATGCGTCAGGGCACGCTGATCCAACAAATCCTGCAGATGCTGGTGATCCAGTGCATCCGCCACCACCCGTTTCAGGCGTGAGCGCTGTGCTGGTTGATCACCATAGCGGATGGCTTCGATCATCAGGTCGCGCAGTGGACGGCTATCAAAGAGAACCTTGCCCAGCACATCAAAGACCTGACCACCCAGAGCGTCGCGCTCCTCCTCCAACTTCTTGAGCAGCGTATGAAAAACCTCGCCCTCACGTGTATCCAGGGCCACCAGGTTCCACAAATGGCAAATCTCGGTCTGGCCAATACGATGGATGCGGCCAAAGCGCTGCTCCAGCCTGTTCGGATTCCAGGGCAGATCATAATTCACCATCAGATGCGCCCGCTGCAAATTGATCCCCTCACCAGCAGCATCGGTCGCTAGCAATATCTGCACCTCGCGATCCTGCGTAAACGCTTCCTGCGCCCGCAGACGATCCTCACGCCTCACGCCGCCATGGATCGTCACTACCGCCTCCTGACGACCAAGCAAGGTACGAATACGTATTTCCAAATAATTCAATGTATCGCGATGCTCAGTGAAAATAACCAGCTTACGCCGATGTCCTTGCGCATCAAACATCTCGGCATTACTTTGCAGCAGCGCAGCCAGCTCCTCCCACTTGCGGTCCTGTCCGCCCATGCGCACACGATAGGCCAGCTCCTCCAGTGTACTCAGCAGAGCAATCTCCGTCTCCAACTCAGCAATCGTACGCGCAGTCGAAGCTTGATCAACCAGCCGCTCCTCCAACGCCTCCACCTCAGCAGTTGGCGCATCCTCCAGATCATCCAGATACTCATCCGAGAGATCCGGCAAAGTATCCTGCCAGGCGGGCACTTGATCTAAGGAAGTATGATCATCCGACTGCTTGCCAGCCTGCTCTTCGAGCTTCACTCGCTGCTCCAGACGCTCACGACGGCGGCGCAACGACTGATAAATCGCCTCAGGAGATGAAGCCAGTCGCCGCTGCAATGTGGTCAAAGCAAAACCGACCGTGCCTCTACGTCCATTATTCTGCAACTGATCGGCACGATTAAACTCGCGCCGCACATACTCCGTCACATCACGATACAGCTGCGCCTCCAAAGGAGAAAGCTGATAATTCACGGTATAGGCCAGGCGCTCAGGAAAAAGCGGAGTCCCATCAAAGCGATAGAGCTGCTCCTTCACCAGGTGACGCATCATATCAGAGACATCCACCGTACGCACCCCGGTTCGGAAGCGACCCTCAAAACGATCCTGATCCAGCAACGCCAGAAATAACTGGAAATCCTCTTCCTTACCATTGTGGGGAGTCGCCGTCAGCAGCAACAAATGACGCGTCAGTGAGCCCAGCAACTGACCAAGCTGATAGCGGCGCGTATATTTCACCTCACCACTAAAAAAGGTGGCCGACATCTTATGTGCTTCGTCAACCACCACCAGATCCCAATCCGTCTGCTGCAACCGCTCACGTGCCCGATCGTCACGCGACAACTTATCCAGGCGCGCAATACACAACGGCATCTCCACAAAAGGATTGCCAGCCGCAGCCTCAATCCGATCATTCGTCAGGATCTCAAACGTCAAATGGAAACGCCGCTGCAACTCATCCTGCCACTGCTCCACCAGATTCCCAGGAGAAACGATCAAACAACGCTTTAAATCCCCACGGATCAACAGTTCTTTGATCAGCAATCCAGTCATAATCGTCTTGCCCGCCCCAGGATCATCGGCCAGCAAGTAACGCAAAGGCTGCCTGGTCAGCATCGCCTCATAGACAGCCGTAATTTGATGAGGGAGAGGCTCAACTTGAGAAGTATGGACAGCGATCAATGGATCAAACAAATAAGCCAGGCGAATACGATAAGCCTCAGAGGTCAAGCGGAAAAGGAAACCATCGGCATCGAAGCGCCAGGGAAGCTCCTTCGTTACCACCTGAAGATCAGCGACACGATCCAGATACAATAACTCGCTCCCGAGATTCCCTTCAACATCTTTATACACCACCTCCACACCAATAGCATCCAGAGGGCGAACGCTAATCAGGGTGACGGGATTATTTCCTGGAAGCAAACCACGAATAAGCGTACCAATCTGCAAATCAGAGAGTAGCGCCACAGTATTAGCTTCTTTCTAACTTTTCATAAAATAGAAGGTAATAGTAAACATAACAAACTAAGGGATAGGTGTCAATATTTCACTATATAGCGATATGTGTCATTCATATCGCTTATTTCAGCAGCTTGAGTTCACATCCCATATCAGCCGTACAACAGCGAGCATTTTTTCTTTTGCTCAGGCCCATTGGGCCGAACCAACACAAATTTGTTACCAAGCAAAAGCTTGTTGATTTTACTGAAACACCTGGGGCAAGCAGCGAGGCCAACAAGATGCATAGCAATTGCTAATACCATGCGCAAACAAGGAGTTCCCAGAAATGGCAGGAAGTGAGCCTACTTCCTGCCAACTCCACATATAGGTGCGTGCGTACTAGTCGCCCATAGCAGCCATAGCATCATCAGCCTTGCCAATACTGGTTTGCCGAGAAGGAGATGCCAGGCATGGAAAGAGAACGATATCCAGTTGGTCGCCCCATTGCGTCCAACCAGCACGATGGTGACGAGCAAACAATTCTACATGTGGGCCAGCACTGCACTGCTCAATGACGTCATACAGTTCATCTGGCTTACGTGAATGTTCTCGCTTACGTGTACGGATAACGTTTACTTGCCTTCGACCAGGTGCGAGCGTCCGCAGCCGACCACGCGTCCCAAACAGAATGACTTCTGTGACATTACGAAAATAGAAGCCAGTTCCCCGACCATCTGGTTCGCCGTCCTTGCGAATTTTTTCCCACATCAGATAGGTCTTATAGGTAAATCCCCATTCCTGCATCACAGCCAATCCATCAGCCAGCAATGCATTGGGAACCCAAAGGTATAAATGAGATTGGGGCAAGGCTAGTGACGCCACAGGAAGAGAGCGTATTTCGGCAAGTGTCATCGTGTGATAACGCATTAATCGCTTATGCTCCGGCGCATTTTTTCCTGTCCGGTTCTCAAATTGCCATGGAGGATCAACAAGGATTGTTCCAAATCGTCCAAGATCAGATGAAAGAGATGGAGGTGTTAGCATTATGCACCCTCCTTTTGGTCGATATAGAGTGCTTCTGTGATCCCAAATACAAGAATAGGACAACCAGCACCGCCACCTGCATGGATTTTTTGCTCTAGCTTTCCCATCTGCGTTGTGGTCGTTCCAAACTTTGTGCCTTTGAGCTTATGGCTCTTTCTCAATTCCTTGAACAAGTGTTGCAGACTATCTCCTCGTGTGATAATAATACCGGCACTAATCAGATTCAGTTGGTACAAGAGGCGAAATTTTTCAAGGTCCCGATCGAAAAACTCTTCTTTACTGTTCCATTCGACTTCTAAAGCCACACCATCTTTATAGTGGTCAATTCTCCGCTGATATGAAAGATGGGGCTTTTCATTCACAAACAATTGGATATCAAACGTTCGCTTTTCCCATCCCAAATAGGTCAGAGGCGTCTCAATCCCTTTGCTCATAGGAGACCTGGAGCCACCTTCAGCAAGAATATCACTCCGGTACAAACGAAACTGAAATAATACATTGAGGACATCTACATAGGCTTGAGAAAATTGATAGGAGAGAAGAACTTCGGCATGCTTCCAATCGAGCACGCTGTAGGCGCTGTGTACAAATGAGCGCACAGTTACAGAAGTATCTGTTTGCATGAGTGCTTCCTTCTCGTAAATATTTATGTACAAGGAAATATGCACTACATCGACATTGTACAAATGTAATAATCAGGAGCGTCATAGAATTATTTCTACTTCTTTATAATCATACCATATTATTAACTTTAATTACACCATACGCAATTAAGTACATTACTTGTTCTGCTTGGATCTAGTAACGTATTTGCAGCTCAATAGCTATCACAAGAGAGGTATGTTCGTCACCTTACCTCTTTTCTTCCACGATGGAGAGCCCTTCATTCTATGAGCACTCGCCCTTTTCCATATAATCTATTCTAATAATTTAATTATTATATTAATACATAAATAAACCTTCAAATATCCCCCAATTTTCCAATACAACATGGATATCTTTTTATTTTTATACTTGAACAGAAATATGAAGTGCATGGATATGCTATAGTAATCTTGGTACAGCATCTCCAAGGAAGGAGCAAATATGAAGAACGAGAAGCTAAGAGCAGAACGTGTAAACCAACAACTCAGCCAGGAACTTCTAGCGAACCTGGCTGGCGTGTCAAGGGCGAGCATTGAAAGAGCCGAGAATGGGGCCATGCCTCGTAGTGATACGATCAATCGCATTTGTCATGCCTTAAATAAGTCACCAGAGGATCTCGGCTTTGTGACATTTTCACGTCGAGAGGTCAATACAAAGATAGCCACAGGTGTGCTTGGTGGGCTGCTCCTGCTATCAAGCTTGTCCAGCAGTGCTGTCCCGAAAACGTTGGAACACTTCTGGGGCAATGATTCACTTGCTCAATATGCAAAAAGTATTATCGCCTGTCAGAATATCTACTTCGCGGGCCGTCCTCAAGAGGTTGAGGACCTGCTCCCCATACTCATTACGCACACGACTCACCTTGCCTCAGTTGAAGGACCCCAGCAGACGTCAGCAGGCCAACTGGCCTCGCTGGCACTGCAGCTCGCCAGTGAGATCGCCACAGATCGGGAGAACTTCGGACAAGGGGAACACCTCGCTCGCCAGGCCTACGACTTCGCAGAGTTGGCGGCAGACCCGAACCTGCAGGTATCGTCCCTCATTGCACTTGCGAATATTGGTTTCCACCGCAAACGGAGTACAGCAGCCCTGCACGCATATCAACAGGCGGTTTCGCTATTTAGCGATGAACGCATCACCGCACTGTCGAAAGGACGTGCCTACGCAGGACTGGCGGAAGTTCAAGCCATGCGCGGCAATCTTCAAGAAGCAATGCGAGCCAAAGGCATGGCCTATGATTGCTATCCCGAGGTTCCAGAGAATGACCCTGCCTACCAGCATCTGAGATCCTCCCATTACGCTCTCTATGTGTTTGCAGACCTTCAAACTCACCTCTTTCTGGGACAACCCAAAGAGGCAAAGCTAGCATTAATCCAGCTACAAAAGACGAATAAGGATAGTGAGAAAGAACCCATCACCAAACTAGACCTGCTCTATTATCAGGCAGAAATCGACGTTGCCCAGAACAATATTGAGAGCGGCACACGTATCCTGGAGGAGGCTGCAACCCTGGCCAGAAAACTAGGATCACGACTCTACTTCAATAAACTGACCACGAGCTACGAACAGACCCTATCTAAGTGGCCTCATGAAACGATGATTACCAATCTGGCAGACATCTTTCACTGGAACGAGATATCACATATACACAGATATACTCCCTAACGCGATTTGATGGCTCCCACATGGCAAGGCCAGTTCTCCTTAGTTGTTGCCGTGAACCTTCTCCTGGATGACGCTGTTCAACGTTGTCAGGATAATCTCAGGTGGGACGCGATTTTTGGGAGGATAGAGTTGTGGCTCATACAAGACATGGACTTTATATTTTCGGAGTAAGCGTACGCTTCTTTTGAAGGCTGGATTCGTATCCAAACCACCCCCCGTTCTAAAACAGGGAACAGCCACAATTGGCCTATTGAGACCCGTATATTCGCTGAGCAGACCAACCGCCAGCGTATCACTTATACCCAGTGCCCATTTATTGATGGTATTAAAGGTGGCAGGAAACACAATAATGGCGTCCGCTGGTGGCAATACATCTGGTTCTTCCGGCTTTTTGTATTCGCTTCGTACGGGATATCCAGTAAGCTGTTCGAGTGCAGAAATATCAAGGAAATTCCTGCCATAGGGTGTCGTGATGACACACACAGTCCATCCTGCCGATTGAGCGCATTTCACCAATGCCAGTGTCAGAAATGCCGATGAACTTCCGCATGCAATCACATAGAGTACTTGAGGATGCGGCCGATCAAACATAGTTATAGCGCTCCTTGAAACTGGATATATGGCAATATACTTTCAATATGTGCATCAAGATTTTTCACATGTGTTGTTTTCTTCCGTTGTTCTAGCTGATGCCGATGAGCGAGGACACGTTGAAACACTCGTGCAGAGCCAGTTTGTTCAATGATGGTAAGAGCTTGTCCAGCATACGTACATGCAGTTTCGACCTCATCTAACTGAGCGAAGGTTGTTGCAAGATCCACAAGCGTAATCGATTTTTTGTGGAGACGCTTTTCATCCATCGATGATAATCGCTTATTCAAAAATATTTGCGCTTTCTTTGGCTGTCGTAAACGTACATAACACGCGCCTTTATAACCGAGCAAATGGGATTGGGTGAAAGGAGCATATGCTAGATCAGAAAATGTGTAGGAAACATCACCATCTTGTCCACGTTCTATTAAACTCTCAGATTGGTGTAATGCATGAAGACAATCGTCTGAATTGTTGAGGTGCGCTTGAACTTCTGCCTCCACAGCCCACAACCAGGCAGTAATGACATCTGCAGCTTTTCCTGCTGCATTTGTACGTGCCTCTTGCAACAGCGGGAGTGCATTCTCAGCATCTCCTCTATAAAGAGGGATAAAACTCTTCCGGCCAAGGATGACCGCCTGTAACACAGCATGGCTACATTCTTCTGATGCCTTCAAAGCCACATCATAATAACGCTCTGCCTCTGTATTATTCCCTGCATTAAATAAAATGTCACCAATAAGCTGGCTTGTCTCGGCGGCTAAATTGCAAAGAGAACTAGTGATATGTGCAGGCAGAGAAGACTCCAGAAGTTGAGTGATTATTTCTAAGTGTTTAGAAACATCTTGTAAAAGATACACGGATTTTTGGGAACGGATAAAACGTTGCCGATTATTTTTTGTGATTAATTCAAGATGCGCCAGCAATGATATATCAACGCTTGAAGGTTTTTTCAACGCTCTTATAAGCCTCACAACGATATCAGCATCGGGCAAGAGCGAGGAACCAAGGGTTGCTCCAAACGCTTGCTGAATGAATTGGCGTCGTAATGCATCCAAGTTTATACCTCCTTCTAGCTCTTTTACTGCAGTCATTATACCTTGAGAAACTGCCTGTGAAAGATAGGGAAGCTCTCCTTGTATGTCAACTTGTGGCATCAACAATGAGCTCTCAGTATGTGAATTCCCTGTGTGGTTATGGTGGGAGGGAACAATGAACCCTAACTCTTCTGCTGTAAGACGAAAAAGACTGCACAGCTTTTCTTGATAATAAGGACCTGGGCTCCTTTCGCCTGTTTCCCAACGACTGATCATATCTTTACTGGTATCAATTTCAAGCCCCACCTTTTTCTGGGACCAACCGCGCAACTCTCTCTGAAAGCGGAGTTTTGTATTCGGCTTCTTCTCTCCTGCCATATCTATATTCCACCCGCATCTTACTATTTTAAATTTCCACCATGAATTATACCATGAAACATACTACCATTATACATGGCATCTTTTGTCATAAAGAAGACATTTTATTTGGGCACCAATCACGTTACGCTATACCTAAGCAATATATGTAGAAAGACTGAATGTGATCAGAAATATCCATTATGCGTGATCCCACTCTCATATGGGGGGAGAAGTTATAACTTAGCTGTGGAAGAGGAGGTCAATTATGCTACGAGGTGGTCGGGGCAATGACGACCTGAGTAAGCAACATTACGAAAATACAATCGATTGCGAATATTACTCACATAACCTTCAGTGTCCATACTGGTAGCAAGAACCTGAGGATGGTGTCTGGGATCACAATAGATGAGGGTAGTGGTAAACGCCATAATCTCATACATTACAATTATAGCAACAAAGAGGTCAATTTAGCTTTCCTCATCAACGTATTCGATGAGATCAGATATGTCAACGCCTAACGCTACTGCAATCTTATCCAATGTATCAAGAGAGGCGTCACGAAATGGATCATCATAAATGAGCTTAATTGTTCGATAAGACACATCTGAAGAACGCGACAATTTTCCCATGCTCATTTTCTGGTCTGCCGCGACTTCTTTAATCTTTAATCTTCTACGACGCATGTCCATTCCTCAGTTTAGCTCATTTTAGATACATTGTAACAAAGTACTACTCTTGAAAATAGTCGTAATGTAATGGTAGTATATTTATCAGACAACTTTGATACTAGTATTGTATTACTACTACCACTAAAAATCGGAGCATTCTCAAGGGACATGGTACAGCTAAGGGCAGCATATCAAGCGAGACAGAACGTGAAGTTGGCAATGATTATTTTCGAGTAACAACTTTAAACAATACTATCCACCATCAATACTAAGAGGGCATCCTAAAGGAAGAAGGATAAAGAAAAGAGAGCTCATGATGAAAACATAAAAAATCTCCTGGTTATTTCGCGCCACATAATAGTATGGCCATATCCATGGTTGTGCTCATAAAGACACCAATAGAACACTATTAAAAAACGCACCTACATGTTTTCACATGGACAATATGTAGACAGGACATCATTTTGTCATTTTATACATGGAGCCATAGTATATATCAGGAGAAAGAGCATGCAGCAGCATCCCAGCGACGTGGTTCGCTTACTTGAGCTTATTGATGCAGAATACACGGCCGCCAGGCGTGGCCTGTCGGGAACAGCAGCGGGCGTCTCGCAGCATCAGTTTATTACGAACAAAATGGAGCGGATGGAACTGCTCCATCAGGAATTGCGTACGCATGTCGGCGAGCAGGCCATGATGCTGATTACCCAAACTATTGATGCTTCCCACAGTGATACCTCGGATAGCTCCGACAACCAGGAAGAACCACCAAAGCTCTTGTGATTCATGTCATTCATTGGATAGCAGGGGTCACGCACACCATCACACAACACTCGACCTTGTTCACACTATTGTCGGGAGCCTGGCTGGCTCACGAGTAAAGGAGCAACAAAAAATGGGTCTCTTTTCGTTCTTGCGCAGAAAAAAACCGATACGGAACGATTGTCATGATCATCTCTTCACCCGTCCCGTCGCCTTTATCCGAGGCCGTAGGCACCGCGTGGATGTTCCCTATGCTTTACCAAAGGATGAGCGTGAGGAGGAACGCATTAATTTTCAGCATTATACCCTCCACAAGTTATTGGGAGGACACTATCACGCGCCCATTGATCCTACTACAGTGCAGAGGATCCTGGATGTTGGCTCAGGAACAGGCAAATGGGCTCATGATATCGCCCGCCACTTTCCTCAGACGCAGGTGTATGGCCTGGACCTGGAACAGCCGCAGGCAATGGGATTGCAGCCTCCTGAGAATTATCACTTCGTGCAGGGCAATGTCATGGCCCCCCTCCCATTTCCAGACAACCATTTTGATTTCGTCCATCAACGCCTCCTCGTCAGTGCTATCCCATCGAGCCTGTGGCCCGCCGTGCTCCAAGAAATTGTTCGTGTGACCAAATCAGGCGGCTACATCGAACTGGCGGAGGCGGGAAACGGCTATCAGCATGTCGGGACCTCTACACAGACCTTCCTGCAATGGGGACAAACTGCCAGTACCAGGAAAGGCATCGACCTGACCCTGATGAAATACCTGGGAGACCTGCTGGCCAGTGTGGGAGTAGGACAGATCCAGACCAAAACGTTTCAACTTCCCGTTGGCGCCTGGGGTGGAAAAGAAGGAAACCTGTATGCGAAAGATATGTATGCCGCCTTCCAAGGGCTCAAAAACTTTTATTGTCTGGTCGGTGGTGTCCATCCCAACAGCTTTGACGCCACCCTTGCAGCCCTCCCACAGGAGTGGGAAGCCTGCCATACCACCCATGAGTTCTATATTGCCTATGGGCAAAAATAAGGCGATCACGAGCGCGTCTGTCCAGCCTGGATACCTGCTGGACATTCTGCGTCAAGCGAAGTTCTCCCTGCTCCTGACTGACGACAGGACAGACACTATGATCGCGATGGAATACTCCACAAGGAATAGGAGGAGAGGCCATTGATGGAAGCCCAACCAACA
Organism: Dictyobacter alpinus; assembly: GCF_003967575.1. Taxonomy (NCBI): domain Bacteria; kingdom Bacillati; phylum Chloroflexota; class Ktedonobacteria; order Ktedonobacterales; family Dictyobacteraceae; genus Dictyobacter; species Dictyobacter alpinus. The sequence goes on along the minus strand of NZ_BIFT01000001.1, from coordinate 3,674,866 downwards.
AAATCAACCCTGCAACAACTCCGCATGCGCTATCCCTTTGATATCCCAACCCTGGCTCGGCAAGCCGGGGTCGGGACCGCCACCGTCTATTACGCGCTGGTGCAAAAACCCATTTATCGGCAGAGCGCTGAAAAAATCCTGATCGCACTCTCACAGCATACCGGTCGCCCACTTTCCTTTGAGCAGGTGGACATCATCACCTGGGATGACTACCTGTTTCTCTGGATTGTGCGGGCAAGCCGCGAAACAAACCAGAACGATACAGAGGCGCATCTGCTCGATGAATACCAGTTTGTCTATGCACGCGACCGGCACCATGCAGCCCTTCTCGCTGGACCATGGTTATCCCAAAAATCACACCTCACCCATCATTCCTTCACGCCATGTCCAGAGGGCTTCCTGATTGGCGATATCGCTATTCCAGGACATCTCACAAAAGGGGCGCTGTGAAGAAAAACTGTCCCTGGATTTTTTTGAGGCACATCCATTCCAGCCACTACAACCTGGAAGATCCTCTCTGGCGTTACGCTCCTACGGATTGCCCCACCCACCAACGCCAGAGTGATACAATGAGCATCAAAGACACAAGGAATGGAAGAACAGAAACGCCTGTCCATTCGCACGCGAATTCGTAGCCAGTATCGCCTGCATCCAATCTTTTAGGACAAGATGACACATGGCACGTCTACCTCGCTGATCTGGTAGAACGGCATCACCAAAAATCAAAATTATTGCCACTCTTGAGAGCTTTCGCATACATGTATTCACGTTCAGAATGAGAGGAGTCACCCGCATGGATACCTACGACCAGGACAAAATAGACGAAGTAGTCCTCGCCCTGCTACAACTGACGCTCCATGATTCCTACCGCGCCTGGAAAGGATTCGACTGGGAGGTCCTCAATAGGCTCTATGAGAAGGGCTGGATTGATAATCCCCGGAATAAAGCAAAATCTATCGAGTTCACCCAGGAAGGCCTGACCCAATCCGAGCGTTTCTTTGCAAAGCATTTTGGCCTCGACCATCCATCTGACGAATAGTCTTCCACCGTTGCACTGCCGTGCAGGCTCGTCACCCACGACACGGGTACAACGTCAGTCGTGACCTTGCAGGACGCCTGATACGTTCAGGGAAAAGGAAAATATGATGCTTCTGTACTTTGCGGCGCCCCTCTTTTCACGTGCGGAGCGCCTGTTCAACGACAACCTGGCACAGCGCCTGGAAGCGCACGGCTTCACTGTTTTCTTGCCCCAACGAGATGGTGTCGAGAAAAACAAGCCACCCTACGACGCTATGCCACCAGAAGAACGCCGACAAGCCCTTTTCGACCTCGACACCCAGCAGATTCTGGCCTGCGATATCTTTTTGTTTGTGCTTGATGGCCGGGTCCCTGATGAAGGAGCATGCGTGGAACTTGGGATCGCCTATTGCCAAAGAACACTCCAGCGCAGCCGGAAATTGCTGCTTGGTTTCCAGACCGACAGCCGAGCAGCGTTCCTGGGTTCAAAACTCAATCCAATGATCCGGGTCCCACTCGATGGCATTGCCCCTGATGAAGACACCTTGTTTGATATGCTCCAACGCTACCAGACAACAGGAAGGATACACGTGTCAGAACAGCGTTGAAAGCATGCTTCTCAAACCAGACTCCTGGATAGTGCACACCAGGCTCCTTCTACCACCAATGCGCACGGCTTACGCCAGATCTTTTTGCATGAGCATCACTTTGAGGATGCCATTTCTGTGCTGAAAACGGATCGGCGGCACACGCTGGTGACACTGGTCGTAGACGCCGCACGCAAAGAGCAGGCCGTCCTGAAATGGGTGGTCCAGGCGTGCCGCCAGCAAGCCGAGGATAGTATGAATGGAGCCAAAGCTTCCCACTATCAGGCAGCAGCAAACTGGTGGTAAATGACCCGGCATGTCAGCAGCTTTTGCCTTCAAACAAACATGAGCACCTGCCCCCGATCATGAGCACTGGTAGAGATGTTCCAGGGAAAAAGGCTCTCCATCTGGTATACTTGCCTCAGACGTTGTACATTCGGTTCTTCATCGCAGGCTGACTTGGCGTCAAGAACGCTTCATTTCCCGCTTGTGCAAGAGAGAGACCAATGATTGCATCAGCGGTTGAATGTCACATACATCGAAAGGGACTGCTTTATGGAGAGATCTATTGAGCACCAGGCTATCATACAGGCTGCCCTCGATTATATTGAGGGATGGCATGAAGGAGATGCGCAACGGATGGAGCGGAGCCTTCATCCTGATCTGGCCAAACGAATCGTGATGCGAAAGACCTCTCCCTATGGAGGAGACCAGCTTTCCCAGATCAGTGCTCTGGGCCTCGTACAAAAAACACGTCGAGGGATTGGTCTGAAACCGAGAGAGGAACGACGTACGAGCGTGACGGTGTTAGACCAATCGAGACACAGTGCGAGCGTGAAGATTGAAACACCTGATACGGTTGAGTATCTGCATCTGTCGACATGGAATGAAGTCTGGGTTGTGGTGAATGTTCTGTGGGAACTGAAAGAGGGCTGATGGCACTGGTGCATACCCATGCCGCTTTGAACCTCCTTGGAGAAGTGACAAAACGTGGTCCTTCTGACCACATTGTTCCAGTTCGCCAGGGTTTTTATGTACAGGTATCATTATGGTATTGCGTACATTTAACATTACCTGGAATAATGCCCCAAAAGGACTTGCCATCGCTTTTCAGATCACGCCAACCACGGCTCTGTCTTTTGCCTTACTCTGGTTGCCTGCTCTCCTCAGAATATTCACCCTCCTGGGAGGAGGACTCAAAACGCCAGCAGGAGAGCTTTCAAGTCCAGGTATCAAAGAGGATTTGTAGTAGACCAGGAGCACGCAGCTGAATGATTCCCCTCTCGAATTCAGGCCCTCGAGTACAAACGGATGCGAATAGCACTCCAAGCGCTTAGCGTGCTATTCCAAGATATGACAAGGATCCGTACAAATATGGGCCATTTCACAGAAATGAGAGAAGCCCAGCCGTTTATCATGCTCTTTGTCGCCTTTCTCCTCCTGGCTTGTTCTGGATCAAAGGATACCTGATAGGTTACCTCGATAAGGGTTCACGACCCTATCCTTCGTAACGGCTTACGTGTGCACCAGACCCTATAAAACGACAAGAGCAAGGATGTGCGCAACAGCACATCCTTGCCATTCGACAAGAAGAAGAGGAAGTCCTCCCAGGGCAGCAACCTATGCAAAACGTGAACTCTTGACGGGTGAACTATCCCATAGCTGCTGACGACGCCCCTGTGTGCTCAAGGCAGCCGGAATAGCCGCTCCATGACTGGTTGCAGCAGTCTTCACCAGGGCTTGTAACGTCGGCACATCCGCTAATGCTTCGCTCTTCAGCTGGGTTTGCAGCAGCTCTGCCGCAATACTGGCTGCATCGTGCTCATCTGGTTGGGTGTGTTCCACCTGTTTGGTATCGGGATTCACTCTCATCTGGCTCTCCCAGGGAGCATGGTTCACCTGATAGAAGAAGGTGGTAACGTCAGCGGTTACGGGGAATGATTCCGTCCAACAGGTTGCATGGCTCCAGAGCACCTGTCCCGGGTGATGCTCGCGAATCGAGACCAGAATTGGGCCGTCCAACAGGCTCAGATCATACGCGGCGATCAGGCCCGGCTCTGTGTGCCCCTCATCACTCCAATACACCAGCGGAACGTGAAGTTTGAGTGCCAGGGCCTGGGCAAGAATAGTGCTGCCACGCTCAGGTAAAGCAAAGATGCGTGGGACAGAAATGTCCATTTCCTTCAAGGTGGCTTCCAGACGCAGGATGCCCTCCAGGCAAAGATCTCGGGTATCCTGCACAAAGGCATAGCGGCCATTCATGCCCTCATCAAAGCCATACGGTGAGAGATGAAGTAAAAAAGCACCCGTTACGACATAATGCCAGCCGCGGAGATCCTGCTGGTCCAGTGAGGAAACGTCTTTGATCGCATCTGCGCGGGCCAACATGCTCGCAATACGACTCGCCAGTTCCTCCTGGTGCTCATAGGACCCTTGCTGAAGGGATGCAAGGAGTTTACGTGGAGTTTCCAGATCACGGCTCATGATCGCGTTAAAAGCCAACAGATAACGGCTCAGATAATTATGCTGTATGACCTCAGGGCGAGCCTTGAGGAGACGGCAGGCCTCTGCGTTCATGCCCATCGTCTCCAGGGCGCTTACCAGCTCGTTGAGGACACCTGCTGAATCGGGAGCCAGGGCATGTGCTCGGGCGAGTGCCGTTGCCGCCAGATCAGGAAGCCCCTGCTCAAACAATTGATATCCTATATCATACAGAGCTTGCACATCGTCAGGATGACGTACAACCGCCTGCACACCATTGGTGAACTCTTCGCCCGCCAGGATCGCGGAGATCTCAGCAAAAACGCTCCACGCCTCGACGAAGTCGCTTCGCTCCCAGGTCTTTTCCGAATACCGCAACACCGAACGAACGATCTGAAAAGCCTCCTGCGCATTCCCCTGCTCCAGTGCCTCTCGTGCCTGCTGTAATGCAGTCATATCAGTATTATGCATCCATACTCTCATATAAAAATAGTGAAACAACGTCTCTCTAGGAGAAATTATAAACGATGGCTTGTGCAGAACAAAAGACCCTGGCCGCTCCATAGGCCAGTCATTGACCCACACACCTTCCGAACAGGGCAAGGGGAGGTCAAGACTGATGAGGGAGCGGGCCAGGGCCAGAAGGTGATGAGGCGATAGCTTACAACCTGGGCGCAGGCGGTAGCCACCACCAGGTCCGCGCATGCCTTCCGCCGGCATCCCCACTTCTGCAGCATCAGAATAGAGCAGCGCACCATTCGCGGCTCACCCTCCAGGCGGCTCGCAAACGCTTCTCCGCTCACATGCGCATGCGTTTGCAACAATTCCAATAAGGTCAGCAGGCGCGTCGTTGGATGGGACATCTTGTGCCCTTTCCCCGCAAAATCAGCGAATACAGGACCAATTGTATCCGCTACTTCGGGTAAACTGCAGGGGATGGATGTTTCCTCATCCAAAGAAAAGCTGTGTTGTCGGAAGAGAGAGAAGGAGCATGAGATGGACCTTTTGGGCTTCCGTTTGCTCGTCACAGATTGCAGCGCGGCGGTTCATTTCTGGCGCGATCTGCTGAAATTCTCCCCACACGTTCAGGATGAGACGCCGGGTTATGCGTACGTTGACACGAGTACGGTCGTGCGGGATTTGATGCGTCACGACGAGTTCGCCGCTGCGATGGGCTCTCCGGTGCCGGTGCCAGTGCCGGTGCCAGTGCCACAGGGACGCCAGGTGGTCATCGAGGTGCGCGTGGATGATGTCGACCCCACCTCTGCTGAATCGATCACGCAAGGCGCGAGCGCTGTTTCAGAGCCGAGGGATCGTCCCGCGTGGCGAGCACGCACGGCCCATGTCGCTGATCCCGATGGACACATGATCGAGATCTTTACGTCTTTGCCTGCCTGGTAGGTGGGAAGAAAGATCAGGCTGAATATGACAGACATTTATCTCGAACTCGCTGGAAAGAAAGCCGTTGCCTGGTCGCTAGAGTGGCCCGGCTGGTGCCGGGTTCGCACACATGAGGCGGAGGCCATCCAGGCATTGATTGAGACCGAGCCACGGTACCGGCTGATTGCGCAGCGGGCCGGGCTGGACTTTACGCCCGGCGATCTCGTGGTGGTTGAACGCCTGGCAGGCGACTCGAACACTGCCTGGGGTCTACCCGCCGTTCAGGCTCCTGGAGAAAGCAAGCCGCTCAACGCAGCAACCGCGCAGCGTTCTGTGGCACTTCTGCGCGCTTCGTGGGAAACACTGGAAGAGGTCGTGGCGCGTTCGCCAGAAAAACTCCGGAAGGGACCACGCGGCGGCGGTCGCGACCGCGACGAGATCCGCCGCCACGTCATCGAAGCTGAACGGGCTTACGCGCGCAAAATCGGTATACGCCACAAGCCGTTCAGGGTAAATGATCTGGGCGCGCTCAAAGCCATGCGAGAAGAGATCGCCACCGTGTTGAGCCAGCCAGCCTCCGGCGAACCTCTAGTACCCGGCGGCTGGAATGCCAGTTACGCGTTCCGGCGTATGGCCTGGCATGTGGTTGATCACATCTGGGAAATCGAAGATCGTCGAGACGCATGGTTGTAAGACCAGAGAACAACCACACTGATGAAGGGTAGGGCCACGACCATCACGTTCCGTCAGAGGAGTAAGAAGCAAAATCTGACCGATAGAAGATGAGCAAACGCCTGAGGCATTGATCGAGACAATGGCGATGATCAATGCCTGGAACTGTATTAACGCTTCCACCAGGCAAGTCGCAGGCCAGAAGTGGTCATGGGACAGGGTAGTTGACGTTCAAAAGCAGCACACATCCATAGGTCACATGACTGTGCTGGAATGACAGCTCTTTTGCTCGCTTCCATTTCCGTTTGGCTCCAGACGAGCAGAGATTGAAGTGGGGTCAAATGGAGCAGAATCACGCTGTCGTCTCTATATTATCCGCACATCCATAGCCACAAAGCAGTCATCGTGTCACTATGGGAGCGGAGGCGAGATGATGAGACGAAAACATTACCCGATCCCTTCGGCAATCGCTGTTCCCATGGGATTCGCCATATCCCATGCGGTGGCCACCAGGCGACGACCGGTCACTCCTGCTGAGGCATCTGACGCGAGAAACACCGCTGGAGCCTGCATGATCTCTGGCTGCAGCAGCCGCGCTCGCATCTCTTCGGGAACCTCTGAAGGGAGCATGCCAGTATTAGTTGCCCCTCCAGGGAGCAATATATTGACCCGAATACCGGTAGCGGCAAGATCCTGCGCCCAGATGTCCGAGGCCGCCTCCAGCGCCGCCTTCGAGGGGCCATACGGTGAGAAACCACGCCGCTTCATCGTCTCATAGCTCACGCTGATATTGAGGATACTTCCTGGGCGTTGCTGCTCTCGCATGCGTGTCACCACGGCGCGGGTCATGTAGAACGGCCCATTGACATTGGTGGCAATAATCATCTGCCATGTCGCAGGGTCGACATCCCAAAACTGGGAAGGCTCGGTGAGAAACGACGCATTGACGTATTTCATCCCGCGACCGGCGTTATTGACCAGGATATCGATCTGCCCAAAGCGTTGGATCGTCTGATCGACGACCTGTTCGCACGCCTGTGGGTCCGTCACATCGGCAAGCAGGGGCAGCAGGCGTTCAGACCATCCCTGTTGTGTGAGTTGCTCAAGTTCTGCCTGTTCTCGTGCTGCGGTCACCGTCACGGCTGCCCCCTCTTGCAGATACGCTTCTGCAATCGCTCGCCCTACTCCTCGTCCCGCTCCTGTCACAATCGCAATTTTGCCCGTTAAGCTTCCCATCTTCGTGTTCCTTTCGTTCTTCTTCTACCGGGTACGCACGTGTTTGAGCCCCGCTCGTTCAGGCCAGTTTCTCCACCGGAAACTGGATCTCGGTCAGCGCATCATCCAGATTTTCGCCCCGACGCAGGCGAAGCTTGCGGCGTGATCCAACAATAGTATAGGCATTCTGTTCCATCCAGGTGCCCAGTGCGTGATAGGCTAACGGCGCCAGTGAGGGATGTCCATGATGGAACGTACTCGCCATGCGGGGACACGCTGGCAACTCGCAGCGTGTCAGCCGTCCCTCACTCTGTGTGATCAGCGTCGTGGCATCTCTCGCCTCAACCGGTACGACAATCTCCACGGAACCCGGAGTGTGCTCGTCCTCACACCCGGCATGAAGGACGAGCAGATGATCGATGGGTTTGACCCCGCAGCGTTGCAACATCGCCTCGATGGCACCAATCCAGTGCGCCTGAGACGCCACATCTGTCGTTGTCAGGTGCAGGCAGACCCCTGTGATCGGCTTGACCGCTTTGAGCACGACTTCATAGGCCGGGAGACACGTGCCATGCTCAAGAGACCTGAGCCGTGCTTCAATGCGCACCAGTTACTCCTGTTCAGCCTGGATCTGCTGCTGGAGTTGTGCCTGTCTGAGCCGCAGCATTTCGTGTACCGCCTCAGGAGCTATGCCGTCGTTCAGAATCTCAACGATCTGGGTGAGTCCCAATCCAAGCTCTTTGAACGCAAGAATGCGATGCAGGGACGGCAACTGATCCATCGAATAAAACCGATAGCCCGTCTCAGGATCAACCTGGATCGGCTTGAGCAGTCCGATCTCGTCGTAGTAGCGCAGGGTGGTCATCGACACCTCGGCGAGCCTGGCAAAATCACGAATTTTCAACATCTTCTCTCATCTCTTCCTGCCCATGTATAGATACATAACCCATGCTTGTCACAAGCATACAACGTTCAGGTAGGGTGAAAGTCAAGAGGAGGCACAAGCAGAGCACACAACGTCTCCATCATCTTCACCCCACCATCTCTCTCACAACAAAACGATGCGTTTTATCGAAGATAATGATTGCGTACTACACTCTTGCGCTCTCTAAGCAAAGGGCTCCGGGGTGCTGGACAACACCTCCAAAGCTACGAAAAGGCTTTTACACGTATCCTGGGCCTACCTCGAGTGGTGATACTCCTATGATAGTGTTGTGATCGAGATGCCCTTTCGACCCGGCTCTCCCCTACCGCGCTGCGCTGACCAAAGGGGAAAAAGTGAGGCGCCAGATCAGCCAGAAAAACTGCCAGCATTCGGAGCGGCACCAGCTGGTGCCAACTCCAGTGAGAACAATATGCCGCCAAGATTATGAGTTATCAGGAATAAGATTGTTTGGTTCAGTGGCGTAGACTACTGTATATCCGCAAGACGTACAAGTAACCGGTTGGGTAGATGAAGTACGTGACTTTTTCCCCAAAAATGAGGCAGATCTTTTGAACTGTGCAAGCATAATAACACCCATTGAATATGAAACTCGCACACGTGCTCCTCCGCATTCAGGACATGGTTTCAGTTCTGGAGCATGCATGATGATAACCCTTTCTTCCCAGGAGAATTGTGTGATCAGCCAGGAAACGCTCCTGGAGCCAATCATAAGGACGGCAACACTTTGATGTGCTTTTCATCCTGGCTGACAAGCTAAGCCTGGTAAACCGCTAAGGACGACAACATCCGCCAACATATATTTATCCGTAAAGTGAAGGTAAAAGGTTCCTCGATTGACATTGGCCCGCTCGGTGATCTCCTGGATACTCATCGCCACAAAGCGTTTTTCTATCTCCCGCAGACTGCTAAGAGCCTCGCCCTTTTCTCGTACGACTTCCACGAACGCTTGCTGTAACACCTGGCGCGTTCGCTGGATACGCCGATCTTCCTGTCTCTTCCGGGTCGCCATGCCCTCTGTTCCTCTCCCTTATTTCTCAACAATCTCTCGCGTGTGTTCAATACTCAACAACAGCAGGGTGATTGCTCATTGCTTGTTGTGCCATCGAACCCTAGTATTATAGGCGACAGTTGTAAAGGCAAGCAACTGACAGACCATTTTGCACGCTCTTCTTGAAAGGAGAATGCGTAGGCATATGAAAAGCGCTCGTGCAAGAGTGACAGATTGCCTTTCCTCTTGTCAGAGCGGGCGAAAGGCGCGTCTCACCAAGCAGGAGAAGTGCTGAGGAGTATATTGTACAGTTCATTCTATCGAACTGACATTTCATGCACTCTGCGATACCGTTGACGAAACCGCTTTTGGATCTCTCGTGCCAGCTGCGAGGGATCCAGATGATCAAGAGGAGGTTTAGCAACGGTATCGGATTCAACACCGCCTCTCTGCTTTATTGAAATAGAAAGAAGATACGCGTATGGCAAGGCCCTATCATACACGGCAAAATCGTCAATCCCCAGAAAACGAGGCGTGGGCAACGTGAGGGCAGATTGCTGTCTGCTGTTTCGCGATCACTTTGGCGTTCACACGTCCATCGTCAAGCCACGTCTGGCTCACGACCTGAAACTCAGGCAAATCAAGGGGAATGAGCCTCTCAACCAAGATGCTCACGCAGACCTTACGGGCGATGGAACGCAATGGCCTGATCCAGCGTGTCGTTCATCCCGTCGTGCCTCCAATCGTCGAATATTCTCTCACGCAGCTGGGACAAACACTGGTTGAACCCGTGCACATGCTCCAGAACTGGGCATACGAGCATTTGCAGGAGGTCTCGCAGGCCCGTATGGCCTATGATCAAGAGTGATCATTCACCGATCCAGGAAGAAACCGCTACCCGTGTTCAACAGTGATAGCGACGAAAACGCCCCGCACACAGTTTGTTTGTAGACAACACGGAGATGGAAATCATCGAAGATAATGATTGAGCACCACATCCGTGCGTTCATGGCCTAACGCACGGGATACCCGATGCGTGGCTGTCAGATCATAGTCCGTTGGCTTGAGTCGCTTGCCCGTTGGTGGGAGCGTGCAATCTGGCGCGTGGGACAGGTAGCGCTGCTGGGCCGAGGCGCGTCGATAGCTTTGCACGTCCATGTTTTTCGGCAGATGCTCAAAGATATGCTCATTGGGATCTCTTCCCTGCATGCATGCTCTAATAGCATCTTCATAGTCAGCCAGGACGGGCACCATTCTCGCTTTCCCCCCTTTCCCATTTCTGACATAAACCTCGACTGGCCCTGTCTCTTCTGGACAGCGTACCTCTTTGACCAGGAGATCGCGCAGCTCGGCACGACGCAATCCCGTTGCACGCGCAAACAGGATTACGTCCGGCCAGTTCGCGGGTTGAAAATGCGTGTCTTGCTTGACCGGGATACGCGACCGGGTAATCCTGCTTTGGGCTCGTGAAGGCAGGACCACGTCGGCGGCCAACTGAGGATTACCGAACACTTTCCGTAAGGCTGATCGCTGTGTCGCCAGAGTATAGGGGCTCTTCTGGGCGGCAATCTGCTCTCTCATATAGCATATTGCCACCTCATCAAGCCGCTCATACAGGTGCGCCAGACGCCTGATCCCATAGGTGTCCCGTGCCCAGTTGACGAACGCAAACACCTGTTGTTGATAGGTCTTGCGCGTGCTATAGGAATAGATTTTCTCAGTCACCATGGGCCAGCACGGCTCAGGCAGGCTACGGCGCAGTTCTTGCTTTGCCTGATAGCGACTCTGGCCAGTGGCCATCAAACTATCCAGTAACAGACGCGTTTCGTAGATGATACTCGGTCGACTTCCCATCTGTACGACTCCTCTCAACGAGATTCGCTATGCTTAGAGATACACGTTTTCCGCATCACGAGAACGATGGTCAGGGTAAGGAATTCTGCGAGGTCTTGACATCACTCAGGTGCCATCTATCGGTGCCCCGAAACACAGTATCTGGCAGCGAAGCTGTTTATATCCCCAGAAAACGGGGGCAATCTTCTCCTCCTGAGGAGCAGAGAAGGACAGCAGAGACAGAACTACAGGAAAACGCGCTACCAGGAACAACAGGAGATGGTGCCGTACATGACACGTCACGCTCAACCATACCGTCCAGATGGAGCCGGGGAGCGACGCCGCCAATACCGTTAGCACTCTCAGTTTCTTTGTGTGCCAAAGCCAGCTCGACATGATCTCTTCTATGCCCAGAAGGCATACAAAAGCAGGAGCGAATTGAACCCAAAGATGGAAGAGAAACTCCACGTGGTACAACTGTACAGATCGCACAGTATCGTGAAACATATGGCCAGCTCCTTTCCTGAAGACGAGGAGTCATAAGCCAGATTGTTACGCTGCTAGCATACCAATCACCGTGGGAGAATACAGAGGTAACACAGGGGCAGCCAAGAGGCAACAGAGCTGGAAGGTATTCGCTCTCAGTACAACCAGGAGGATCCCACTCCATATTTTCACGAGATACGGGAATATGTGTGCACTAGAAGCCTGAAAAATGCCGCGTACAGGTTTGTACGGTACAGAGGTCGGGACGCGCCATGGATATAATGATACGGTATACTGAAAAATGCCGCGTACAGGTTTGTACGGTACAGAGTCCAGCTTTTCATGGACAATAACGGGACGCGGGCTCTTTCATGCGCCATGTCCACAGAAATGCTGTACACATCCACAGAAAGTGCGTCCGTGTACAGGAAAAATGGGGACAATACTACATCATCTGATGGGAGGAATACCTGGATAAAAATCGCTATTACTGCATAAAAAAGGCATCTATGCCCTACTCCTCTCTACGTCTCCCTACCCTCCCCCTCCCTGCCCCTTCGCTACCCCGGTGCATCAGGTAAAGTAGAAACACACACCGTCCCAATTTTTCCGGTACGGGCCACTACTATTCAGTACATACATCATTTCAGTAACTGTCGTAATTTCAGAAAGGATACGGGGATGCAATCGTCTTCCTACCCACGCTACTATGCAGGTTTTGAGGTTGGTTCTGGCATCGCTGGCCTCAAAGTTATCCCGGCCGATGGCCTTCCAATGAGTCAGGATCTTGTCACCCTTCCCAGCTTCCTAGCTGATGGGGACATTTCACTCCTACTCCAGAGTGGTGATAGTGATGCCACACTTTCCTCGGTTCTCCAGCCTGGAGATTATGTGATGAGCTGGCAGGACCGAACCTACTTTCTTGGCAATCTGCTCGCCCATGGCACCCATCTTGACAATGCTTTTAATGATGAACGCCGCTACTGGTCTGAGCATGCGCAGATTCTACTGCTCTGTCTGGCCTGTATCCTCATCCCTGAACGTTGCTTTGAGCTTCGTCTGGTGACAGCCTTACCAGTCAGTCTCTATGAGCGGGAACGACGGCAATACGTTCGTCATGCTCTTTCACAGACCTACCATTGTACCTTTAATGGACGGGAGCGCGAGATTATTGTCCGCTGCGGCTATGTTGCTATGGAGGGACAAGGGATACTCATCCATTACGGAGATGAAACGAGTGAACAAGCGGTCATCGACATCGGTGAGCGCACAACCGATCTCGTTGCCGCATCTGGACAGCGTCTGGTAGGACGCCTCTGTAAAGGGGAGCAATTTGGAGTGGGACAACTGGTAGAAGATCTCCAGCAGATGGGACGAGCACATCGTCGCAAAATCACCACCGAGAAAGCACATGCCATTCTTCAGGCATATGCCCATCATCAATGTTACCCCATCATCACCATCAATGCCGGACAGATCACTGATGAGCTGATTACAGACACCATTGAACAATCCATCCAACGCATTGCTCGTCCACTTTCATCATTTCTCGCCGGAAGCTGGAATGTGGAAGAAGCTCCACCAGGATCACAATTCGATACCATCTATCTTGGTGGCGGCGGCGCATACTACTTCGAGGAGATCGTCCGCGCAACGCTCCAGGATTGTCACATCGTGACCATACCGGATCCACAGGACGCCAACATCTGCGGTTATGCCGATCTTGCCCTGGCCCTTGATGAAGAACGCTGGGAGGGCCAGTAAATGCGCAATGCAGATGAAGTGTATTGGAGTACCAGTCTGCCAAAGGATCATGAGGCGTTGCAGGCCCTGGATGCCTATCGTCACGAATGGGGCGGGCTCAGCAGAGCGGAAGCCACACGTCGCTTATTGATCGAATGGAACAAACTACGCCAGGGACAATCCATTGGGGCCTGGATACCAACAACGCTACCTCAGCAGCAAGCCATTAAATCAGACGACCAGCTAAACACATCTAGGATGGCATCCACCTCTAAAACGTCCAATACGGTGGCACGAGCAGCCAGCCGTGTTCTTGACGATTGAACGATTAAAAGGTATGAGTCATCCCTAATTTTTCAAAAGAAGGGCTAGGCAAAAAAGAAGGGCTAGGCAAAATGGATCTCGTCATTTAGACTGTTGAATATGAAAAGCAAACAATCACTAAATGAGGAGATCCATCGTTATTATGTCAGAATTGTCAGAAACCTTCAAACGCTTGGAACAAGATCCGCAGGGGGGATCACAGCATCTGCTTCAGTTGCTTGAACAGTTTTTGCAGCCTTTTTTGCTCAGGCTCGATGATGTCTTGGACAAACGGGTGGTGCGCACCTTGCTGCAATGCCTGGTCGCCATCATCCGCTTGCGCAATAACCCGCAAGCCCTGTGGATAAGTGAACTTGGATCCTATCTGCAAGGCTATGATGGCTACGCATGTAGTGCTACCGCAGGCACCAAGCGGGTCGGAAAGCTGTTGCGATCCGTGAAGTGGACGGTAGGACTCATTGACCACTATCTGCTGGAAAAAGCGGATGAGGAGGTACGCACCCTCAAAGAGCAATGCAAGCGGATCCTCTGCATCTGGGATGGAAGTGTGCTGGAGAAAGCCGAAAGCGAAAAGTTGGAAGGACTCTGCCCGGTTCTCTCGAGTAAAGCCAAGAGGCGGCAGCGGACAAAGCGGGGCTTCGTGTTCAATTGGCCTGCTGCTCGTCCGGTCAGGGTCATGGGAATGCAGTGGAATGCTGCACTCATTGTCGGAATGCAAGGGCTTCCTCATCTGGCAGTCACGAAGTGGTGGTCAACCAAAGGCGTCTTTGCCACCAGGCTCCGAGATGCGGAAGAAGAGGGATTGCGGATCTGTGTCAGGAAATGGGGTTCTTTGCTGGTTCATGTCTTTGATCGCGGCTATGCCTCAGGATATTGGCTGCGCGTGCTCGCCAAGTATCGGGCCCGTTTCATTATCCGCTGGGTCAAACATCACGTGTTTCTGACACTGGCCGGAGAGGAAAAGAAGCTGTGGCAAATTGGCCAGGGGAAGAAGTATCGCGCGCACAAAGAGATCTGGGATGGCAGAACGGGAGAAAAGATGGCCTGTGATCTGTGGTGGACAGCCCTTCGCCATCCTCAGACGCACGAACCATTGTTTCTCGTGAAAGCGCGGGTCAAAAAAGGCATCATGTATTTGATCACCAATGAGCCAGTCCACACCGAAGAGCAAGCATGGGATGTGTTCTTCAGTTATCGTCGGAGATGGCAAATTGAGGTGAGTTTTCGCTATGCGAAATGTGAATTGGCCTTGGAATGTCCTCGGTTGTGGTCGTTAGAAGCTCGACTCAAGTTGCTTGGTATGGTCATGCTCGTCTATGCCTTCCTGCTTTCCTTGCTTGATCCGAGGCATCACGAACTCGTGCAAGCGCTCTTGCGCTTCCGATGTCACCGAACCGGAAAGCGGTGCCTGCACGTGCAGGCACCACTCTATCGGATCCGATGGGCACTCAGTCGCTTGTGGAACGATGACCGTCCCCGCTTCGGTTGTTTCCTCCCACCTTCTGATGATCCCCTCACGGTTTGCTCACTCATCCGAGACCTTGAGCGATTTCAGAAAAATTGGGGATGACTCATGACAATAGCTGAAGACGCTTAAGTCATTATCCTACTTCACGCGAAAACATGATTCCCCGAGAAAATCAGCTACAACAAAAGAGGTTGTTGAGAATCATGAATATAAGAATATCTTGGCCTGTAGCAACATCTAAACGCCATATTCGAAACAATACATGCAATAGTATTAATCTGAATCTGTACTATCAGGCAGGGGTACCCAAAATTGATAGGTACCTAAATCGTGTGCTCTCTTTTCACTAATTTTTTGAAACCGATAACGAAAGGTATCACGGCGCCAATGAAGAAATGCTTCTGGTGAATTGACAACTTCAGGCTGATATGGGACTTTCTGTCGATCTCTATTGCCATAATCGTTGCAACTTCGGCAACACAAAACAAGATTAAGAATACTGTCCCAGATGTTCTGATCAATACTTAATAAGAGTGCTGTCTTTCTTGGGACAACATGATCTACAGACATCATAAGCCAATGTGTAAAGTTGTTGCTATTACTATCAACAAAAGAAATTCCACAATAGGCACAACCAGTTTGTCCTGTTTGTCGATACAATTCAAGACCATAACTTTCTCGAAAAGTTTTCTGGTTAGTGTTGAGAGATTTTAACTTACTGAGATCAAGTACGGGATAGTGGTCGAGTGGATCAGAGAGTAGATGTGACGAAATCTGTGGTCCCATAAAGACCTCCCTGGCAATATGCAAAGTACATATTTGTGTCATCAACACAGAATATGTAGTGTTACAAAAACGACAGATAGATCTAATTGGCAAGATCAGCCACGTCATACTCATCAGTATAAATGAGAGGATTATTAGACTCAACACATCGATGAAACAGTTCAATTTCACGAGAAGACAACAACATATAGCGAGCATGGGCAACACGTTTGAATACAGGATGCGATAACCAATAGGCTGGCTTTCTTTTATCTTTGCTATCAGGAAAACGTGAACGCATATTAATGCAATGGTAGTTAATAGTAGCGTCAAAACTACCTCGTGTCGCACCTTTCCCAATACCAGGATAAGCACTCAGATAAGCAGTATGTAAGTCGGCCAGGGAAACAACATGCTGTTCAGCACCAATCTCCAATGCTACTTTGGTAATAAGGTCGATAAGGGTACGATTTACAACATTGGGATCTCCCTCAACGGGCATTGCTTGCTTAACATCTTCAACCATCAAAGCAGGCCACATCCGATAGAATGCAGGTAACAGACGTTTGGGGATTGGCACATATACGATCTCATCATTATCAATTTGATCCTTGCCCATTTGTATCACCTCTTAAAGAACTATGCTATCCTTTGATAATTTCTCCAAACTCCTTACACTTGTAAGTATAATATATTTTTACTAAAAAATCAATATATTAATCAATATATAAAAAATACAGCTCTAAAGCGTGAAAAATAAAAGTCAATAAATTAACTTTAAATGCCACGCATAAATCGAATGCCCACGCTCAAATGGTTCATCACCATCCCTGCTACCTGTTTGGTTTTTCACAGTGGACGACACTACTTAGTACTATTTATTTATTGGCTCCTATTTCTCCTTGCCATGGTTGGATCCAAAGTTTTGCCTTAGGAAAGGTGTTCCACTCTCTCCGCCAGACACTGGTAAGGTCGATAATTGACACAGGAGCCAGCCAGGATGTGGTAACAAATCGTTCCGAACGTTTTTCTGGTGCAAAGCGACTCGGTCCCAGCATATATGGACCAAATGTGACGGGCTGCAGTTTGATATCGTGATCCCAATAATAGATCTTCCCAAAGTACAGCGTATGCAGATATCGCTCCCAGCTTTTTGGGGCATATCTCTGAAAAATCATCTCTTTGTTCCAGGGTGGGGTCCACAATACCGCGATATTCTTTTGGGCATACGCCACGGTGCGCCGTGCAATATTCTCTGTTGAAAGCGTGCTTACCTGTACTTCAATTGCCACATAGTGACCATTAAACTCAAAGCTCACATCTGGCCGTACCTCTCCCAGAAAGCGTTCGAGTTGCAATTTTGTGACGCCCGGGGTAGTAAGAAGGGACTGATAGATGGCGACCTTCGCACGTCGATGTTCCTCACTCTCGCCAGAATGGCTGTACTCGCACACCGTCTCTGGTCGATGAGCAAAGTGAGGACTCTTCTTTTCGCCTTTTTTCAGAATGACCTCATCCCGGCAGGCTGGACAACAAAATGGCCCATCATCTTTGTCGACATTCATAGCCAGGACATCTCCATTGCTGTTTCTTGCACTGAGCATCATCTCTCCCGCATACCTGGCATGGGCATCTATGCCCACACGCTGGCTCCATTGCTATTTTCCTGACACATCTCTACATTGAGCCTGATGAAAACAAGAAAGCATATCATCAGACACTGCGAGCGTAACATTGAGGGAGAGGCAGCAGAGAGGCAACGGTGGAGAGAAGAGCGGGGCACACCGGCAGTACTGTAGACAAACACGAGACCTCTCCCTCCATCCATACCACCCATGCCCCGGTGCTCCGGGTCGGAAAAAAGTACGCTGTGAGGAGATCATATCCATGGAGAGAAAATAGCCGAAGAAACAACCCGTAACCATCACACCAATGAAAGGATTCAGCCCATGTCATCAGCACAAGCACCTGAAGTGCCCCAATTGCTCCTCACCATTCCACAAGCGGCCCAGAGTCTTGGCCTTTCTCGTGCCAAGCTCTATTTACTGCTCGCACAACAGAAAGGGCCTCCCGTGATTCGCTTTGGAAGATCCGTACGCATCTCTATCGATTCCCTCCAGAAGTGGATTAAAGAGCAGGAAAATGCATCGCTATAGGTGGTTAACACGAACAATACAAAGGAAGGCAGACACGCTATGGGCAAGCGAGCAAACGGTGAAGGCACCGTCTACCGTCGCAAAGATGGACGCTGGACTGCCAGCATCACTATAGGACAGGGCAGGAGGAAATATCTCTACGTTGCAACACAGAAGGAAGCAATAAAAGCCATCAAAGAAATCAATAATTTGAAAGATCAGGGTGTCATACTCGCCAGCAAAGATCAAACGGTTGCCTTTTTTCTAGAGACCTGGCTACAGGATACAGCGCAACCACGTTTGCGCCCCAGAACCTATATTCGCTATCAGCAAATGATACAGCGCCAGATCATTCCCGCTATTGGCAACGTCAAACTGCAGCAACTCTCGCCGCAGCACTTATACCGGCTGTATAACGGCGAGTTGCACAAAGGGTATGCCCCACAAACGGTGAAGCATGTCCACCGCCTCCTGCACCGTGCGTTACACGACGCGCTTCGCTGGGGTCTGGTGGTGCGCAACGTCTGCGACGCGGTAGATGCCCCCCGTGTCCCCAGAAGTGAGATGCAGGTCCTCAATGCCGAGCAGGCGAAACATTTCTTATGCATAGCACAGAGAGATCCTCTCGAAGCCCTGTATGTTCTCGCCCTGACCACAGGCATGCGCCAGGGCGAACTGCTGGGGCTTAAATGGGCGGATCTCTCCTCTGACATGAAAAAGCTCCAGGTCAGGCGCACAATCGCTCGGATTGGAAAACTGGGCTTCGTCGTTGATGAGCCCAAAACGGCAAAGAGTCGGCGAAACATTTATCTGACAGATATCGCGATTGATGCTCTCAAGCGCCATCGGGTCCATCAGCATGAACAACGCCTGCAGATGGGGGCCGCATGGAATGATCACGACTGGATATTCTGTAATCAACTGGGCAACCCACTGGAAGCAAGCAATATCATGCGGCGCTCGTTCAAACCACTCTTACAAAAAGCGGGATTGCCCATGATTCGCTTTCACGATCTACGTCACAGTGCCGCAACCCTGCTCCTCACCATGGACGTACATCCAAAGATCGTCCAGGAACTGCTCGGCCACAGCACCATCACGATGACGCTGGATACCTATTCACATGTCCTACCATCCTTGCAAGCGCAGGCAGTCACACGACTGAACGGTCTCTTCACGACATCAGCATCTGGACACTAAGCCTGTTGATGTCAATGAGCTGAAAAAAGGCAATCATCGGTGCACAAAAAGAAAGAGCCCGCATGGAAGCAGGAAAAAACAGGCAATGTGCTCAATTGGGGCGGTCTCATCCCATGAATACTACCGGCGTTTTCTGCCTGATTCTCTTCGTCGCGGCTTTGCTACACGCGGAAAAGGATCGCGATGAATCTGCGGAGCATCTAGATTGAGTGGTTTCAGAAGATCTAGCAAGACCTTCATACGCGTATCACTTAAAGCGCTAACAGTCAGAGAATAGTTCTCTTGCAGCTGATAATCTCCAAAGCAAAGTATTCCAAGGGGAGCATCGAATGCCGGATCGCCCAAATAAAGCCAAAAATCGTGCGGCGGACTATCTTCCACAGCAAAAAGCCGCAGATCATTCTGTAAGAAAGCATAGACCACATCCTCAGGAATATGCGTGAAGTAGGCTGATTGTGAATGCATCAGGCTATAACCCTGCATATCTGGATTCGGACAGACAGGACGCCAATAGGACAAGGATTGGCAACAAGCGGCAAAATGCTTTCCACTACCACCATGACACGGGTCTGAGGCGTCGGTAGGTAGGTAGCTCAAAGCAAAGAGTTTCTCGCCAGGTTGATCAGGATTGGGATCTTTTGCACATGGTCGCCAATATACCGTGACAACCAGGACGCCTCCATTCGGATCGAGGGAGTACAGATCAGGACCTGCAAGCTCATCAAACGCATCCATCAGCACTTCCTCCTGGCTTCATTTCGAAATATGTTACACATCTTTTGCTTTGCAGCTTTCTTTCAGTATATTCAGCGCAACAATGACCAGGTGAAAGAAAAGTCTGGCCCACGCAATTTAAGTGATTCTTTCACAAGATGAAGAGAGCGACAGAACTTCATCGAGCTTCTCAACCAATTACCTTTAAATTGCTTGAAGTGGGACTATATTGTGACGGCATGGTTATCTTTTACTTATCAGAGACTTCCCTCGTGGTTCTAATCGATATGAGTTGGTCATAACGACCAATCCGGCATTGAAGCGCGATCCTTGCATTGTGCGCATGGTACAACATGCGCCAGCCTTCTGTTTTTAACGCAATAAAGCGGTGGGCCTCGGCAAACGCTTCTTCTGGGGTCGCAAATCCAACGTTTTCTTCTTTCTCAAAATAGATGCCTGAGATATCGCGGAATTGCACCCCGGCGAGCCATCCTTTCCGCCACGTCTCTATCAGTTGGACATAGACTTTATGAAAATTGACTCGCGTCGCCTGTTTCGCCTGATAGAGGTGCCCCTGGCTCATCTGCTTTTGCCACACAAAGTCGCTATGATTAATCCGTAAAGGAGGCCTGGCTGGCACGGATGGCACACTACCACGCGTGATGACAATGGAATCCTGGGGGTCAATCTTTCCAAGTTGTTGGATAAGGTTGCGCACACTCTCTTCTTCAGCACAGAATGCAAGCAGCGTTTCCAGGGCGTGCTCTGGGGTGAGAAACAGTTGATCGGCTGCTGGCTCAAAGGTCACACTCTTCGTCTCCGACAAACGTATGATGGCTTCCCACCCTTTTCCATAAACATGTGCCAACCGCAGATCAATAGCCACCTCTGCCACGCGCCTACGTTCCCAGGCTCGATAGGCTACCTCGGTATTGGTGAGATGATACATGGTAAAAATGATCCCGTTCACTTCCAGCACCGAAGGAGAAAAATAACGCTCTGGATCCACGTCGGCTGGCCTGGGTGGGGCATGATAGAAGATTTGTCGAGCTTGTTTCTGCTCTTTCATATCCTTGAACGCTTCATATACACGGTGTTCCCTGGCAAGAAATTCTTCGGTTACCAGAAACGCAATCTCTGAGGTGGGAAAAAGAGCTTGAGAGGAAAGCTTCAGTTGAATGGTAAAACGTCCATCCAAACGTATAGCTCCCCACCATCCTTTATCAGAAACATACTCGAGAAAGAGGTCAATCTTCATCTCTCCAAGCACACGCGGTTCGCGTGCCTGATACACAATATAATCCTTGCCCTCAGCAACCTGGGTAAAGGCACAATCATAAATACAAATAGAAGGCTGCTCGACGTCCTTGTTTTCCTGCGTTTCATCCATAAAAACAAATATTTCTCACTTCACTATATGTATGTGTATTGTATCTTTACCACATCCTTTCACGCAACCATCCAGATCAATCAAAGAGAAGCAATAATCTGGCATAGCACCCTTACATCTCTCTTTCCGCTCGATCTCCTTCTTTGTTGCAAGATTTTGAAAGGTGTATGATATTAAGTATAGACTGACTCGCCATAATGGTGGAAAAGTTGTTGCATATGCTATACTTGAGAAGCGTAATTGCGACTACTCAATTCATCCATTTCAGGGTAATACCTACAATATTGACAGAAAAGGCGTGCAAGAATCTCCCATTAGGGGCTTCAATGGTAGAGTAAAAAAGCCTATTCACAGGACTTTTGGAAGAAGCGTTTCGATCCAGGAGAGGATATCGAAGCGTTGTTCCTGGAAAAGGAGAACAATGGCGACAAATTTCCGCAACGATCCGACACCGCCAATGTGGCATCGTCCTGGGACGAAGATGACCGAAGAGCACTATCACGAACTTGAGCACCTCTCTCCCGATCGCAAATACGAATACATCGATGGCATCGCGTACATGATGAGCGGTGGAAGTGTCGCGCATGATCGGATCGCGTATAATGCACGACTCGCGTTAGACTCACACCTTCAATCGCGTGCTTGTACCGTCTTCGGAGCAGATGTTCAGGTATATCTTGCCCGAAAGAAAAATGGAAAACCTCATTTTGTCTATCCAGATGTCACGGTTTCTTGTGATGTGGCCGATAGCAGATCAGATAATACACTGATCGAATCACCTCGTGTCGTTGTGGAGGTGCTTTCTCCAGGCACCGAAACCAAAGATCGCGGTGCAAAGTTTAAAGCGTATCAGAACCAGGAAACTATCCAGGAGATAGTTCTGGTCAGCCAGTTTGCTCAGTATGTCGAAGTCTGGCAGCGCAATGAACAAGATCCCAACAATCCTAAGGCCTGGCTCTATCGCCACTATGGACCTGGTGACACCGTTGATCTCGTCAGTATTGATGTACACATCGAGGTTGCAGCCTGGTATCGAGGATTAGTATTTGATGACGAAGAAGGATCTTAGTCAATGGCTTCATCATCGATATACGCCATGCACCCAAAGAGATCCAGGAGGTCGCCTTCCACAAAGGGTTGATCCCCTAATCCCTGATGTATGAGCAGTGGGCTCCAAAGTCAAGATGGCATGCCGAATATGTCCCAGAAACAAAACAAAGATTCTGCTGAAAGAGCTCTCCTGATGATCAGTAAAAATCTATTTGTCTTTTGAATATCAAGGCACAAATAACGATGAAAACACAATCACCAGATACAAGCGTTAAGGCTGAACGGGTTCTTGTTGAACTCATTCGTCATGCGCCTATCAGCAAACGCTTCAAACTTGTCCAATCAATGACGCAGGGAACCATTCTGGCAAATATACATGCATGGAAAGAGAACCATCCAGAAGCGAGTGAACAAGAAGCGGGCATACATTTTGTCTCGATGACTTATGGTTCTCAACTTGCCCAACAAGCACAAGCTGATCTGGAAGCATGTGAAACCTGGCATTTACAGCCAGGTAATCTGCTCACAATTATAAGCGATCTAGCAAAAACGTTTGACGCATTCAATATCCCCTGGTATCTCGGTGGCTCTATTGCCAGTTCTATCTATGGCATGCAACAACTCGCTCAAGATATCGATCTTATTGTTGACCTTTCCACGCAACATATCCCGTTATTCATCCCTTCCCTCAAACAACACTACATTTTTGATGAAAGAGCAATTCAGAAGGCAAAAGACAAAAAAACATCGTTTTCAATACTCCACCGCAACTCGTTCACAAAAGTTGATATCATTTTGGGAGATACATGCATGTTCAGCTCTTCACGGAAGCCTGGTATCGATAGACAAACGCTTGATGAGCAATATCCAGATATTCCCGTTGCTTCTCCCTATGAAATGATCCTTTTCAAGCTCTACCGTTATTATCAAGATAAGGTATCCTGCCAGGATGGTATGATAAACGACGCAGAATGGAATGACATTATGGGCATGCTTAAGGTTCAAGCTCCCTTCCTTGATTTTTCACTCCTTGACCAATGGATAGAGCACCTTGGCATTAGAGACACCTGGAAACTGGTGCTTATAGATACCGGATTGAAAGAAGCCTAAAAATTATATAATATCAGCACTACGTGTAAGGCCTGGATCTATACATACTTTCACTCCTTATTTCCTAATCTCGTAATTTTGAATAGGAGCAAGCCTCCTTTGCTTTTTTCTCTCGGCCCTTTTCTTCGTTACGACACACTCTCATAAAACCAAGTGAGGAATAACATGATAGAGTCAGTTGCGGATGTGTTAGTTATAGAAAACAACAAAGTACTATTAGTACAGCAGAAACAACAGAGTTGCTACGGCTTGTGGGGTTTTCCTGGTGGGCATCTTGAGCCGGGTGAGACCGCTCAGGAGGCAGTCGTGCGGGAGATTCACGAAGAGCTTGGTACAGTACTCATGCAAGTCAAACCGTTCAAGGTGACCCATATTGAGCTACCAGGCGGAACGCTTGAACTCAACACATTCACCGGTGTATTACGTGGCCCCCTAGTCCTAGAGGACCACGAACTCATGGCCTATGGTTGGTTCAGCCTCGAATCGCTTCAAATAATGCGGGAGAGACTCCGGCTACCAATCTTGCTGGAGCACGCTCAAGAACTACTCATATCTCTTCCGTCCGTAGCAGGCAAATAAGCAAGTAAGGATCATTCTTAAACGAGAAGATAACCCACATATCCATCCAGGATTCCGCTAGCGCTAAAAGGGCCTGATATCCACTTTATGAGCTCCTCTTCTCGCACCAAAACGATAGCAAAGCAGGTGCTGATGAGCTGATGTAGAACAGGTCTACCACTTGCCCATCTATGGTAGACCTGGTTCATTTTCGTAAAGCGTCCAAGCATAAAACATCAGAAGGATTCTATTTACTTGCTTAAAGCTCCTACCCTCCAAAAGCGCACACAATTAATTGCACCTGTCATAAGTGTCTGCCCATTAACCGTGAATGCTACTTTCTCAATACGTCCCTGGTAAGGATACAGGCAATAGCACTCTTCCCCATGAGCATAGTCCCACAAACGGGCAGTTCGATCATCAGAAGCCGAAACAAGAAAACGCCCATCGGGGCTGAATGCCAGACTATTGACTCCCTCTGTATGTGCCTGCCAATGCCCTATCTGTGTTTGCTCTATGACACTCCACAAGCGAATCCTTCCGTCTTGATCTCCAGAAGCCAGTAGCAATCCATCAGGGCTGAAGGCGATAGAAAGAACGCCACATTTATGCCCGATTAGTTTGCCCAGACATGTGCCATCCTCAACATTCCAGAGGCAAAGCGTTTGATCCAACGAACCTGAAACCACTATAGCGCCATTGGGAGCAAATGCAATACTTTTAATAGCCTGTAGGTGGCCTACACAGTTGTAACGTTCCTGTTTTCTCTCAAGGTCCCAGATACGAAGCGTCTTATCCGTGCTCCCTGAAGCAAGCATCCTTCCATCAGGACTGAAAACTAAACACAATACACTCCAGGTATGTCCCTGCAGAGAACACAGCAATCTCCCGTCAGACGTATTCCAGAGATGAATAAGGAATTGTTGAAAACCATACTGCGCAGAAGCAGCTAATAAACATGTATCCGGATCAAATGCCACATCCATGACGCTCCAATTTTTCTGAGGCGAGAACGTCTGCAGCAAAGTGCCATCTGCAGTACTCCAAAGGCACGCTTTCCCATTTCCTGCTCCAACCAATACATGACCGTCAGATGACAACATCTGCGATATACCACAAAAATTGTGTGCGGTTAACTGCAACAACTCCTTCCCTGTTGCAGTTTCAAGGAGGTATGCACACCCTGTCGTAGAAGTACCGACAGCAAGAAACCGTCCATTCGAGTTAAAACTTGGACGCGACATAGAACCACGGACCTCATAAGCTATCTGCCAGGTCCCAATCTCAAAAACACGTAACGAACTATCGCGAACACTCTCATGGGTCACAGCAAGAAAACGCCCGCATGGATCAACGGCGAGCCAACTCGGTTGCAAGTCCCCAGGCGAAACTGGACCAGCTATCTCTTGCATACTCTCAACATCCCAGATACGCAACCCCCAGGTTCCCCGACCAACAAAGAGGTGGGCACCATCATGGCTAAATGCCAGATCATAGGGTCGATCGTGACTATCATCTTCAAGTGACTCAGGTTCCCAAATATGGCAGAGGCTTCCATCACTCAATTGCCAGAACCAGACCTTACTATTATTGAAGCTTCCTCCTACAAGGAGATTACCACCAGGATGAAATGCAAGTGTGGTGATATCAGCATAGCCATCGTCTATAGGTAACACACGAATAAGATGTCCATCGGTAGTACTCCAAAGCACGACCACATACTTGTTATGCGCTCTCATTCCCACTGCAAGGATGCTTCCATCGAAGTTAAACTCAATACCATTAGGATTTACTCGATATTCAGCATCCTCAGCCCTGTATGTGAGGCGGTGCATAAGCTGGCCTGTACGCAAATTCCAGAGCATGATTGTTGTATCTTCAAGGACCAATGCGAGCAAATTATGTGGGAGATCAATCGCAAAATGAAACGAAGGGCAGTCGATTTCCCAGAGAGTTTCTTGGGCAGGCAACGAGCGTAAAAATACAGAAGTATCAGTGTGGATAATAATATGGGCCTCATCAATTGGAATGGAATGAGCAATACGACCATCCCCAAGCCGGTACAACAATCCCTGTGCAGTTAGCTCGGGAAGGTGGAATGTGCCACGGAGACCCAGAAATCCTGATGCGCCAGAGGACATGAGGTTCCTTCTTTATATGAAATGAATCTATTTTTTATGCAGTATATCATCTTTACTCCTTAAACAAGAATCAGGCATTGCTATGTGAGACATTCCTTTCTAACCGCTGCAAAGTCTGAATATCATAACCACTCCAAATATCCAGGAATACTTAATGGCATAAAGTCTCTCCTTGCGCTTTTTTCTCCCGTATCATCGACCATTACTTTCCCGATCTCCTCTCCGCTTCATCAGAGAGAAGCAAGTCAGCAAATCCGTCATCCTGTGGCTGATAGTTGACCAGATCACGCGTTCGAGTCGTATCGAGTCGTGAAAATCGATTCCCAGAGAGAGCATGAAGCAGAGCAAAAGGAATATTTGGTGTCTCAATGCATTTTATAAGCAAATGATGTAAATCGCGGGGACTGAGAAAAGCGCTGCGATCACGCGCAGACATGCTTTGTGGGTTCTCCTCAGAGTAGTTCCCAATACGTAGGATGACGGTCGAAAGACCTTGTTGATAGGCATAATACGATGCCAGCGCTTCACCAAAACATTTACTGACCCCATAGAGATTTTTCGGACGAATGGGCATGTCAGGATGAACTTGCACATCCAAAGGATACCCTTCAACAGCTTGGGCACTACTCGCAAAAATAAATCGACGGCATTTTGCCTCGACCGCAGCGGTAAACAGGTTATACGTCACCTGAATATTGTTTTCGAGGAGTGAGGGATAGAAGACTGCCTCCGGAGAAGGGTCGGCTGCAAGATGAACAACCGTATCGATCCCCTGGCATAAGTGAAAACAGGTTTCTTGATCGGTCATATCGACCTGATGCCACGAGGCCGTGCCAAGAGGAAACGCAGGAGGGACACGATCAACGCATCGCCACGTATAGTGATGAGCAGTTGCCTGAAAAAACGCTGAACCAATTCGACCAGCGGCTCCTGTGAGTAAAATAGAACGCATCATATCTTCACCTCTTCTGTTTGTGCTGTGGTATACTTTACCTGATCATCTAAGGGAAAGATAGAGAGAATAGCTCATCTTTTTGCCATTTCTTTCACGAATCAAAAGGAAAAGAGAACAATGAGTCGTGATTCCACAAAACTACTTGATCCCATAGGCTGGCGGCTCCTTGAGGTCCTTCAACAGAATGCTCGGCTCTCTCTTGCAGAGATTGGTCGATTGGTTGGTTTATCCGCCGCTGGAGTAGCAGACCGGATTCGTCGATATGAAGATGCTGGGATCATTGGAGGGTATCACGCCCATATTTGTCCCGAAGCAGTTGGTCTTTCCGTGAAAGCTTTTTTACATCTGCGTGTTCCGGTTACGCAAACGCAGCGTTTCTTAGAGATTGCTCAACAGACACCGGAAATCCACGAATGTTCTTTTGTGACGGGCGAAGAAACCTATATTGCTATCGTCTATGTGGAGTCACTTGATCATCTTGCGGAGGTGATTGAACATCTCCGAGTATATGGTGAAATTGTGACATCGCTCGTCCTGAAAACTCCGATCTCCTCTCGCCTGTTTGGACCCAATAGATACCATGACCACTAATGACGGGATTTTCTCATAGAAATGAATAGCAAACAGCGATCGGTCGATTGAAGAAAACCATCGCTGACCAAAATACTAATCCCATACCTTTTATCTGGAGTGGCAAGAGCCAACAGGATCGCACTTGCCTGTATCATCTGGGTGGCTTAGGGCCGCTCTGCTTCAAGCAAGTTAATCGTCAGATGACCCACTAGCTAACATAGCATGCATCGTGTATTATAGAGCAGAGCTCGCAATAGATCTGGTAGACGGTAGTGGATCAAGGGAGAGGCAGATTCAGTGATGAAGCCACTCATTGATCCACACAAATACATCCCCTGACATTTGCCGAACACGAGAAAGAAAGGATCCATACACGCTATGGGTAAACGAGCAAACGGTGAAGGGACCGTCTACCAACTCAAAGATGAAAGATGAGCTTTTTTCTGGAAACGTGGCTCTAGGATACCTTTCATTACGAAAATGCCAGGGCATCAGCACATTTTTAGCATTTATTAAAATATACATATACGTTACAATTGTAAATATGGGAGGAAATTGATGCCCTGGAAAGATAAAAAGAAATATCACACTGAAGAATATCGCGAATATATGCGGAACTATCAAAGAGGGTGGCATCAAAAGAAGAAAGAAAGTCGCCTCATTAAAATCTATGAGAGAAAAGAGGAGCTTTGGAAATTTTATACTCAGCTGAAAGAACAAATAAGTTGCAATCAATGTGGAGAAAACCATCCTGCTACATTACAGTTTCATCATCTCGAACCTCAAAAAAAGGATTTTAACTTATCAAATGCAGTGCGTCAGGGGTATAGTATTGAAACGATAAAGAATGAAATAGCAAAGTGCGTTGTTCTTTGCGCTAATTGTCATGCAAAAGAGCATTATAAGTTGGCATTACAAAAGAAAAGTACTTTTAAAGAAGGCCTGACTGTACAATTTCAAGAGCTCGAACAAGTATTATATTCTAATGAGATATCAGAAAACAATTAAGAATAAAGGCGGCAAACAACTTCACTATTGTAGGCAAAATAAAACGCGCCCAGAGAGATTCGAACTCCCGACACTCGGTTCCGAAGACCGATGCTCTAATCCGCTGAGCTATGGGCGCAACACCGATAATGTAACATACCTCTACCTGGTTGTCAATAGTCAGGGGAGCTCCTTTTTGCTGAGCTTTAACAAGGGGTGGCCAGGACTATAGTCCTGCTTTGATATGCTTTGATACAGCTTACTCGTAATTTTAGCTTTTCCATGGTAATATCTGCTGAACGGTACTGAACAATTCCAGGTCCTCTTCCTGGCTGTGTGACCCACTTCAATGCTGAACTCTGCGGTCTTTTTTTACTGCGTTATTATTGAAACGTTGTGTCATTAATGACAGTAAAGGATGCTTGTCATCATGAGCCGGATGAGTCGGTGAGTTATGAGGTTCACAAAAATATGAAGACTCTTTATTGCACGACTATTACTTCACGCGCGCTACAGTTGATTCGGAGCTATGAGGGTGATGTGAGCGGCTCTGAGGCTATCCTGTGTCATTATGTTCATGAGGAGCCGAGCCGCGATAAATATGGCCGTCTGGTTGAGGATGCTTTTAAGGTGTATTTCCCCAATAATGAGGCGATCTGCTATACGCTTTCAGGCGAAATTTCTTATGTTCTAGGCTAGTCCCGACTAAAGGGGTAGCGTAAACCAGGCGGTGGTGCCTTCACCAGGCTTGCTCTGGATACCAACCTGCCCATGGTGCTGCTCTATGATGCTCTTGCTGATATATAAACCCACGCCTAAACCTGAACTACGGTCCGTGTATTTGGGAGATCCGTCTCTTCGCACAAAATTATCCCAGATGTTCTCAAGCTGCTGGCTGGCTATGCCCATGCCAGCATCCCTCACAGAGCAGCAGACTCCTGTAGTAGCTGGTCGTACGCTAATATCAATAGGGGTATCCGCAGGTGAATATTGAATGGCGTTGTTGAGGTAGTGGTTGATGACTTGCTCGATCTTCAGAGGGTCTATATGAACATGGAATTCCTGGTGCTCTGGTAGATCCATCCTGATCTCGCGGGCATTGTTGGATTTCCTTGTATAGGAGTGAACGGTATGCCTGACCAGGCTGACAAGTTCACATGGAACGGTACATAGTTCCATTTTCCCGGACTGGATACGGAAAACATCTTGCAGGTTGCTCAGAAGCATATTGACGCGATCTACCTGCTGATCAATGACCTGTAATAAAGTCGCTTCCGCCAGATAGTCGGGGATGATCTCGGGTTGCCGACGATGGCGTTGCAGATGGCGGTTGGTGAGTTGGATATTGCCTTTAATCACGGTCAGAGGCGTTTTTAGCTCGTGGATTACGTGAGCCAGAAAATCTTCTGGATGTGGATGAAGAGACTCCCTGGAAGATGCTACTATTGCTTCAGATCTCTCACCCTCCCTCTCGTGCTGGGAGTTGACCTGCACGGGTACATTTTGTGGCGACGTTCTTCTTTCCATCCGACATAACCTCCACCCGATAACTATATTTCTTGTATTGTAGCTTCCTTCATTTTTCACTGTCAATATGTATATTACTAATAGCCACAAGCAGCCAGGCAGCGATGGATTAGATACACCAACACCTATTTAATCCATCGCTGCCTGTTCATGAGAGCTATGCTTCAAGGGATGAAGCCTGAATACCGGCATCTACTTTTTGGATCAGTTGCTTTAGCGGCAGGCTGGCCAGTGAGGTGAGGCGCAGATCTGCATGGTCCAGTGGAAGTTGACCGGTGATAGGATTGGGAACGGCTACGCAGAAGATGCCGGCGTTCTGGGCGGCTCGTACGCCATTAGGAGAATCCTCAAGGGCGATAGCCTGCTCTGGTCGGGCGCCAAGAAGGTCCAGGGCGCTAAGATAAAGTTCTGGATGTGGCTTGCGGTGGACAACTTCATCGCCAAATTTCATGGCATCAAAGGCATCTCGCAGGCCTAAACGTGTGAGATGGTCCACCACCCAGGAACGTGGAGAACTGGAGGCCACGGCGATTTTGAGTCCAAGTCGATGGGCATCTTCAATATATGTCTCCACACCGGGAAGGGCTACCTGGGACTCGATTAATTCCAGGTGTCGCTTGAGGCGACGCTCAGCCAGCGAGTGGCGGGGAATGCTTTCCTCGATTAATTCTTCTAAGTAGCCATGAGGATCAAATGTGTCGAGTCCACTACCAATGCAGGTAGCCCACATCTCCAGTGGCAGTTCCTTGTCGTATTCCTGATAGATTTCTTGCCAGGATTGAAAAGCGGAAATCTCAGTATCTAAAATAAGTCCGTCAAAATCAAAAATCAGTGCCTGTATCATCCAGTACCTTCCGTCTCTATGTCTCTCTAAATAGGAGTTATTTTGATGTGATTGCTTCTCATCATATCATAATTGGCTTCCCGATCATCCCGAATCGACCATAGCAGCTCTCAACATTATGGCCGAGATGCCTACCTTTTTTGCCTTGAATTTATGACAGGAGCGTTCTATACTCAAGTTGTCCATGAAGTAACATAGAGATAGCACATCGTTGGTAAAAACACATTCCGATGATGGGTGCTTTTGCGTTTTCTGTTGAGTGTTCACGCCATGAAAGGAGTTCGTGCATATCTGCACAGCGATAACGACTATTTTCAGGCAGATACTGTACGTACACATACGATGAAAATTGCTACATTAGAACTATTTAAAGTACCTCCTCGCTGGCTCTTCTTGAAGATTACGACTGATGATGGGATCGTGGGCTGGGGCGAGCCGGTGGTTGAGGGGCGGGCCGAGACGGTGAAGACGGCGGTAACTGAGATGGGTGAGTATTTAATTGGGAAAGAGGCTTCACACATTGAGGATATCTGGCAAACGCTTTATCGCAGTGGTTTCTATCGTGGCGGCCCAATTTTGACGAGCGCGATTTCTGGCATCGATCAGGCACTCTGGGATATTAAAGGCAAGAGTCTGGGTGTACCTGTCTATGACCTGCTCGGTGGACCAGTACGGGATAAGGTTCGTGTCTACTCCTGGATCGGTGGCGATAAGGCTACGGAGGCAGCGGAACATGCCAGACAACGCGTCACCGCTGGCTATACGGCCTTAAAGATGAATGCGACAGCAGACTTTGAATGGATCGACTCTGCACTTAAGGTTCAGGAGGCGGTTGAGCGGATCGCGGCCGTTCGTGAAGCGGTGGGCGATGGCATTGGTCTGGCGGTTGATTTCCATGGCCGCTTGCACCGTGGTATGGCCAAGGTCATGGCGAAAGAACTTGAGCCGTATAAGTTGCTCTTTATTGAGGAGCCGGTCTTGCCTGAGAACAATGAGGCCTTGCTCGAACTGGCCCGGCATACCAGTATTCCAATCGCGACCGGCGAACGCCTCTACACCCGCTGGGGTTTTAAGCCCTTGCTCACCAGCGGCGTGGTTGATATTATCCAACCCGACTTGAGCCATACAGGCGGTATATGGGAGGGACGCAAAATCGCGGCCATGGCCGAGGCCTTCGACGTAGCCGTCGCCCCCCACTGTCCTTTAGGTCCCATCACACTAGCTTCTTCATTACAACTAGACTTTTGTACCCCCAACGCGTTTATTCAAGAACAATCGCTGGAAATCCATTATAATCAGAGTACCGACCTGCTTGACTATCTGGTAGATCCTCATGTCTTCCACTATGAGGATGGCTTCGTACCACGTTCCACAAAACCTGGACTGGGTATAGAGATCAATGAAGACAAGGTAAGGGAAGCCGCCAGTATTGGTCATCAGTGGCATAATCCAGTCTGGCGCAATGTCGATGGTTCAATTACTGAATGGTAGCACCTTCAATTGTGTGAACAGCCTTCACAATTAAATAACAGGTGGATAGGAAAATTGTCACAGTAGCCAGTCAAAAAAAACAGACTAAACCGAGAAGCTGCCTTGATTTTCAATACCAGGCAGCTTTCAAATATCATCAATACCATGTACAATAAAGCATCGCTATCCAGATGAATATCCAGGCCAGTAGATAAAATATTCACAACGCGCCAGATTAGCGGTCTTTATTATTATGTATATTCTATAATTCTGTGCTCTTAAACTAAATACATATAACTTGTGAGGAAAGGAACTTGGGATGAGGTACATCTGTGTGGTTTGCCAATCTCTTTGTCCTTGCCAGACGCTTTATGGGTCAATGGATGTCTGGACAGATTATGGTTCAAAACAATAAGTAGTTCATTCACCTGACAAGCCAATTGGCAAAGCAGAGGTAAATGGTACCACTCGACGCCAAAGGCATCCAGTTGAGCAAGATCCCGACTCATACACTGGTTTTTATCAATTTTGAAGCATATCCTGTCCAGTTTGAACCATTTCTTGTCCTGGTAGTCCATGCAAAAGCGAGCAAAGACGCAAACTTTTGCGCGAATGGACCAATGGACAATAAATCTGTCAAAAGTTGTGCCACAGTCGCGGATATGCGTCAAAAGCAGAGCAATACTGCTTTCAGTTGCAGTTCTCCATCAGCTTCTCAGGCTGGCTGCTGGACAGGATATGCTTCACCAGCGAGGACATTTCGATTGTCAAATCACAATCTGTGTCTTTGCTGGATCAAATCCGGGAGTACAACCGGAATTTGCTCAGGCGGCACGTGACCTTGGACGGGATTTAGTAAACCGTAATATAGGTCTGGTCTATGGAGGAGGAAGCCTGGGATTGATGGGCATACTTGCCAATACCACCCTGGATGCAGGCGGCGAGGTGATTGGTGTCATACCAGGGGGACTTTTTCAGCGTGAAATTGCACACCAAAATTTAACGAAATTGTATACCGTTAAAACCATGCATGAACGCAAAGCGTTGATGGCTGATCTCGCGGATGGCTTTATCGCGCTTCCAGGTGGCTTCGGGACATTTGATGAACTTTTTGAGATTGTAACCTGGTCTCAAATTGGCATTCATCATAAACCGATTGGTTTATTGAATGTATCTCATTTTTTTGATCCTTTACTTACATTAGTCAACCATGCTTCTGACGAAGGTTTTATTAGTCCATTTCATGTGCAGCTACTGCTTCAACAAGAAACGCCTGCTGCGCTATTAGACGCCCTGGATGCGTATACACCACCCAAACAGCAATCTAAATGGACAGAGCTTCCACCGGAACGGTAATGAAGATAGCAACGGGTAGAATGTAAATAGGAGGGATGCATTGTTTTTTCGGCAAATGCATCGCTCACACGTCACTAACTTTACCCGACAACCGTTACATTAAGGTATAACACTATATTCGCATCTTAGCTATCGCATGCGGAAAAGGAGTTCATCATGCCACGAGAGGTCATTCCGCCAGCGGCCCAGGGCCCACGGAACCCAACAATTTTAATTGTCGAAGATGATGCAGACATCGCGGAATTTCTGCAGCAGTTGATTGAAGAGGAGACACCATACCATACAACGGTTATTGATAATGGTCAAACAGCTCTAGAAAAGGCTCCGGCTATTCACCCTTGTTTAATGTTATTGGATTATCGCTTGCCCGGACTGAATGGCCTGGAACTTTATGATCTCCTCCAGCATGAAGATGAGACCAGAGGTGTCCCAGCAATCATGATGAGCGCAACGTTACCTGTCAAGGAATTGGAACATCGCGGCATTTATCAGATCCGTAAACCTATGGATATCGGCAGTGTCATTCGGATGATTACCCACGCCCTGGCAACCTTTGAGGAAAAACGTCTGCAAGAACAGTACAATTATCCCTAAAGATTGCTGCGCTACCACCTCATCCAAATTTTTGATACAATAGAGATATCCTATTCAACATGTCTATGGCTTAGGTAAATCAGTTCAGGAGGTACTATCGTGGCAAATAAAGAACAGAAGAAGGTGCAAAAGGCTGCACCTAAATCAAATAAACAGAAAAAAGAAGCTCAGCGTGAGAAGAAGGCTTCAAAAGCAGGACCTTCTCTTAGCCTTAAGAAAGATTAAGTTCTCTTGAATCAAGCCTGGTAGATAGCTGGTGTTACGCATCTTTGTTTTATCTGCGTATCATCTATCTACCAGGCTTTTTGTCACTAAAGTTCATATTTTTTTTCCTGCTTAATTCGTGTTTCTATATATGAGGCAAGCAACTACAGTAGCATAAGAATACTCCCAACGCTATACTTGACACTCTTGTTACAATGCGGATGGAATGCTTTTATTACGTCAGGTACCCCCCGCTCAAAGGCGGGGCCTGTATTATGCTCTTAAACAGGTATCCAGTATATATATATTTTTTCATTGCAACAGGATATAATACATGGCCTGAACCTGACCAGCCTCAAAGAAAAAGCCAGGAAGATGGATGGTACGTAGTGCTAAACGATGTGCCATCTGGTTCAATGAGAGGAAATGGGGGTGTGCATGCAACCAACGTCAGATAATGCATACAGTAAGCGCAATAAAGCCTCAGAAAAGCGCATGAGGCAGGCCATAAATGAACCCGGCGTATATAAAGGACAGGACGCACAACAGGTACAGCCACAGTGGAATCAACGTTATACCGATAGTGATGTTCTTTCACCTGAGTCCACTTTTGAATCTAGTGCCCCGGAAGATGCTCCACATCATGTAGATATTGTGGTGGTTGGCGTCGGTGGCGGTGGTATGAACGCGATTAATCGAATGATTCATACGAATGTGCGTGGTGTGCGCTTTGTGGCCTTGAATACAGATGCTCAGGTTCTGGCATTGTCCGAGGCTCCTGATCGTATCTGCCTGGGTCAGCATCAAACGAAAGGGCTGGGAGCGGGCGGCAATGCGGCGGTGGGCATGCGTGCGGCGATGGAGAGTTCAGCAGAGATTCAGGCGGCGCTGGGAAATGCGGATCTGGTTTTTATCGCGGCTGGTATGGGTGGTGGTACGGGAACCGGGGCGGCTCCAGTGGTGGCTTCGCTCGCGAAAAAAATGGGAGCGCTTACCGTTGGTATTGTGACACTACCTTTTACCTTTGAGGGCTCACGCCGACGCAAAATTGCTGAACAAGGTCTGGCGGAACTGAGTGCCGAGATTGATGCGCTGATTACTGTTCCCAATGATCGTCTCCTACATACCGTGGCACGCGATCGCAATCTGGCCGATGCCTTTAAGGTTGCTGACGATGTGTTACGTCAGGGCGTTCAGGGTATCGCGGAAGTCATTAATGTACCTGGCATGATTAATGTGGATTTTGCCGATGTGCGTAGTGTGCTGGTAGAAGCAGGCACGGCTTTGATGAGCATTGGACAGGGAACGGGAGTCGATCGGGCGGAAATCGCTGCGAATGAGGCGATCGCAGGTGGTTTTCTGAATGTCACTATTCGGGGCGCGAAACGTGTCTTATTCAATATCAGTGGCGGCGAGGATATGACGCTTTTTGAAGTAAATGAAGTGGCTGAACGTATTGGGGAAGCAATCGATGATACCGCAGATATTATTTTTGGTGCAGTTATCGATCCAGCCCTTGAGGATACTATTCGCGTAACCCTGATCGCGGCAGGCATGGAAGAATTGCATAATTCACGCATGGACCATCATCATAATACATCCACGTTCCAGTCGAGACATATTCCTCGTTCTGATATGTTTCCTCAGAACAGATCAAACCTTTCAGGTACTGGCTTCGCTCCGGATACGGCGGCCCAGGCACGCTCTATACCACCAGCACAGCCAATAGCCCCTCCACCAACACAGATACCACCACCCTTGCAACCAGCAACACCAGCGTTGGAACAACCAGGGCGGCCACAACGCAATATACGTGGTATGCGTGACATGGGTCGACGGCAGGATATATCATCTTACAATCACCAAACAACGGACCATGATACGCCCATCGCACCACCACCATTTATCAGACGTCAGCAGGATAAGAAATAGTGTACCTCTGTACAGCTAGTCGATGCTTGCGGCACCAGCCAGGCTTTTCCTCTGGCATTGCACACAACCATAAAAATTGAAGACCGTATCCTACCTGTTTCTTCCTGTATGCAGGATAAAACTGCAGCGGGATACGGTCTTTACTTCGCGGGAAAACAACCAGATCTGTAGTACACAACTTCCCTGCTCAGCAGAACGAGATAAACATCAAGAGGAAAAGAACAGAACTGAAGAGAGGAAAGATAACGGCATTTACTCCTCCTGGTTGTCCGTAGCCGCCCGGCCACGCTCGCCGCCCTTTTTCCCAATCCGTGAGTAGAACTCGGAACCTTGCTGACGCTTGGTTGACTCGCCACCCTTCTTCCCAATCTCGGCATAGAACTGTGGTCCGCGTTTCTCTTTCACCGTCTCTCCACCCTTTTTCCCAATCTTTGAGTAGAATTCCGGACCATATTTCTCGCGTACAGCTTGACCACCATGTTTGGCTTTTTGTGATCCCGGTTCAGGCCCACGCTTATTATTTGCCATAGAAAGTCCCGCCTCTCTTAAACTTCGTACCCACGTTTACCCAACATTGTAGCGGTGAGACATTCTAACATTCAGAACATCTCGCTGCTTCCCTACCGCGATTGATGTTCACGCGCCTGCGCCACACGATTGGCAATCAGCGCCGCCGTGATACCCGCACCAACACCGTTATCGATGTTGACGACTGAAAGTCCTGGCGCACACGTTTGCAACATCGAAAGCAAAGCGGCAACCCCATTGCCGCCCAAACCATAGCCGATCGACGTTGGTAATCCGATCACGGGAACTGGTACCAGTCCTGCAATAACTGAAGGTAACGCTCCATCCATACCTGCGGCGACGATAATCACATCTACCTCTTGTGTGAGTAGCTCACGCAATGGCCCAAACAAACGGTGCAATCCTGCAACCCCAACATCATAGATAGTTGTGATCCGGCATCCCATCTCTTCCGCGATGAGACCCGCCTCTTCTGCTACGGGAATATCTGAAGTACCGGCACTGATCACACCTATATGACCACCGGTCTGCTTCCGTATATAGTCAGGACGATAGATAGCCATGGCACGAGCAGCTGCAAGCGTACGAACCGTGTATGCTTGAAACTCTGTCTGGAGAGGAAGAACGGATTCTGGACGCAAGCGGCTAATGATGGCGCGACCAGTCCCGGCTAAGAGACCATGTGCCATTGAAATGATTTGCGTCGTTTCTTTGGTAGCCCCTAGAATAACTTCAGGGGCTCCTTTCCTTTGCTCGCGTCCGGGATCAGGACGGGTATGGATGACAGAAGAATGCTCAGTTTGCCCATTCTGTGGTACCGCTGACTGTGCCTCCGGGTTATCAATAGAACTTGCCGAATTCAATCCTTGCTCAGCTTGTCCCGCGTGTGTTGTGTTGTGCCCGAATGGTTCATTCCCGAGCAATTGATTAAAGAGTTCGAATTGTCTATCGATTTCGTGATTCACAGAAGTAACACCTCGTATTAATCTTTGCATAGTGATTATTCATCTACATCCTACAACCAATCACAGTGTAGCACAGTCTAACTTATTCAGCAAGCCAACGGTAGTAATTTCTTACTCATAAGTAGCTATTCCTGTGTTTACTACATTAGGAGTATATAAAAGATACAGGGCATGGTGTGAAAAGATGTCACTAGGCCATACGTACTGGTATGCTACCACTGCTATGGTATACTATAGGTGATTCCCAGGGGGAGCCCATCATGCCTATAACTATGCGCAGGCGCTGCATAGAATTATCCTGACAATGTATTGTAATGTATTCAAGGACACCGTAGAAATCCATTTTTAGAGTGCTATGAAAAAAAATTATTTATACATAATGAGCGCGCTGCTCCTGACAATCCTGTTTTCGGTCTCGGCCTGTGGCCCTACGATCGAGGTCAATAAACCTAAACCTCAGCCGACAGTGACGATAAAAAAGTCTTTTCAGCAAGGGGTACCTTCTGTTCCCAAGTTTCCGTCTTATGTATGTGGATCCTGGTCATCAGCGAATAATCCTGGCACCTATAGTGTGATCAGTATTTATGCTCGCTTGACCCAGAATACAAAACCGGTGGCCGGCATGTCAGCCCAGGCGACGGCCCACTTTAAATATGGGGACGTCAATCTGGATCAGGCTCCTGTCAGCGATAGCGGTGGCTATGTGACTTTTTATCTACAGTTGCAGGGCAGACAGCCACGTCAGCAAGCCGCCACGGTAGATGTGTCATTTAATGTCAATGGCAAGACTATCAGTTGCACACCAGCGTTCTTTGCGCCCCAATAAACATCGCCAGCAAAATAAAACGGCTCGTGATTGCCATAATAGCAGCTACGAGCCGTTTTATTTTGCTCTATGTAATAACTATTTCAGGAAATACATGATTCATGTAGCGTTGCTCTCGCGCCTCTGGCGCTCTAAAATTTTCTTTTTATGTGTGTTGTCAAGTTGTGCGCAATGCGCACAACTTGACAACACACATAAAAAGAAACATGGGCCCTTCAGGGCCCGAGTGTGGCTGGCTGCACGCTCAACAATAAAAGTGATTATCAAGCAGTATTTTATAATTATGGAGCTGCGATAACCACGTCTCCAGGCTGCACTGGCGCTGGCTGGCACGTAGGACACAGATGGGCGCTACGCTGCGCAATCACCATACGTTCAATCGGCGTTCCACAACGACTACACGGCTTACCCTCTTGATGATAGACCTGCACATGATTATAATTATCGCCCGCCTCCCCCCACAGATCCCGGTAATCATTAAATGAGGTCCCACCATGCTCGATACCCTTCCTCAGAACGGTAATGATACCCTCGTGCAGGAGTTGTACTTCAGCTAGCGTCAGACTTTCAGCACGCCGTAGCGGATGGATATGCGCATAAAACAATGCTTCATCAGCATAAATATTACCAACTCCCGCCACAACGGTCTGATCTAACAACACCTGCTTGATAACGGTACGACGACCAGCCAGGGAGCGGCTAAAGCGTTCCAGGGAGAAGTCTTCTTCCAGTGGCTCGGGTCCCAATCCTTTCAAAGCCTCCTGCTCACGCTTACGCGGCCAGAGCCCTACTTTGCCAAATTTGCGGGGATCGGTAAAGAGCAGACAACGTCCATCTGTAAAGATAAAGCTGACACGACAGTATTTTAGCTCAGCACTGGAAACGGGAGATCCATCTTCACTCTGCACATAGAAGGTGGGGCCTTTGGTATTCCAGGTAGCAGAATCCTGTTCGCGTAGACTGGTATCCACCCTCCAACCTGGAGCTAGCAATAAGAAATTACCAGTCATACGTCGATGGATGCTCAGGAACAGTCCACCGCTCAAATCGACTAGCAAAAATTTTCCGCGCCGCCGGACAGACTCAATACGCCGATCAGCGACTTCGGCAAGAAAATCAGGGACAGGTGGGTGGCTGATGCTGCGCTCCCAGAAAACGTGCGCCTCTTGAATCGTCGCCCCTACCACTGATGCACGTAACTGGCGTGCGGTATATTCAACCTCTGGTAACTCTGGCATAATTTTCCGTTTCCATCTCCACAAAAGGGTCCAATCTAACACGATCGGACACTAGTCTTTCAAAAAGTTGGCAATAACTTTAAAGCGAAACTGGCATAGTATAATGTTCAATCCCTGGCCCCGTCAAGTTTCCAGGCGGTATAACCAACCTCGGTATCTTCAATCAAGGTGGAGGCTGGCTGGCGCGCGATATGCTGCGCGACCATGACATCACCGGCGGCCCCTGAAAAGTTGCCGCTCAAGGCTAATAACAGATATGAAGCTGGACCAGGAAAGAGCAGGATCACAATGATGCCAGCCAGGGTCAGAACGATTAAAGGAGCCAGCCCTACTGCCAGGTAGTGGTTACGCCGGAAGAGCTGTTGCCGGGCACCACAATACAACGCTAGCGGCAATTTCGCGCCAAAGTGTGGCGATCCTCCCCACCAGGCAAAGACGGCACCATGAATGATTTCATGGACACAGAGAATGAGCACATAGCCAATAATATTCAGGATAATCCAGCTGACAGTGCCACCAATAGAGGGGTCAGACCACCAGCGCTGATAGTGCCAGAAATAGGAGAGTAGATCCAACACCACAAAAAAGAGGCCGCCACCTAGCAACATCTGAAAACTGAGGATGGCTAATGGACGAAGCTGCGGTTCCTCTAACAAGGCAAGCTCTTCTGTTTTAGCTAGCTTACCAGCATCAATCAAGGCCTGTTGTTCATCGCGCAGTTGGCGATTAAAGCGGTCCACAAGAAACAATGACATAAAAAAATTCCCTCTCGCTTCAGTTATACTATCATATCACCAATCCCGAAAGAGGACAGAAAGCGAGAGAAGAATAGAGCTGCCAGGGCAGAGAGTCAGTACATATCTAGCCGGGCTTATTCTCTGGCGGCAGATCCAGGAGCGCTGATTCTATCTGTTGCCATTCAAGCTGTTCCGCTTCCGGACTCGCTAGACGCTTCTCAGATCGTGATGAATCTTGCATCAGTTTGAGGACGCGTTGACGGAAACCATCAAAGAAGGTTTGCTGACGCGTTGGTGGCGGCATAATATGTAGCGCGATCTTTTCAGGATCATAAAATTCATCGGGATTAAAAGCGAGCGCGACAAGGTTGGTGTAGCCACGAACCAGTGAGAGGCGCGCTTCCGGACCAAAGTAATCTAACTGGGTACTTGAAAGTAAAAGGCAACCGGCAACCCGACATGCATGCATAATAGGACAAGCCACCGCACTGACCTCATGCTCTACCTGGTATGCAGGCAAAAAGGTCTTGTTGGCCTGAAGATCACCAATATGCTCCAGTCGACAGGAAACGGTCACATGGCCAGCTAGAGACTCTGCTCCTAGCAGGAGGGCCTTCTCTTCGAGGTCCCCACCCCAGGGCGGAGTACCCAGACCAACGCTTTCACGTAAACTACGAATCTTTCCATCACGTGGCGGCATACAACGCACCACGGTAATCGCCATACCCACACCTTCGGGATCGAGTTGTCGCAACGCTTGCTGCAATACCATACGTGTAATCGACCAGAAACGCAGTAAATCGGGAATACTTGCCCGAGCATCCAGCACTTCCATAATAAATTTGTAGGGTATCTCTTGCTCGGATGTATCAATATCAAAATCCGAAACATCCGATGAATATTTCTCTAGCAAAGATTGTAGCTGGTTGCGTTGCTGTTTCGGGATAGCACGCAACAGTTGACGCATATTATGTGGCCGGGGAGAAGATTCACCACTAACCCAACGGCTCAAGGTTACAGAATGAACCCCTATCTCCGTCGCGATTCGGTCGCGTTCAGATGCGTTACTGATAATACTACCTAGAAATTCACGCCAGTCCATGGCGTTCTCCTCCAATGTTTCTTTTTTAAGATTCAGAAACGATCAAAAGCTAGCATCACCCAGCATCATAATAGCAGATGAGATTAAAAATGTCAAAGAATATACACCAGGCGATATTAAATGTGTCGTAGCAACCTGAAAGGATTAGATGATATGCCAGGAGCCGACGCTTTTGCTTCTCCACTTATCCATGATATGATGGGAAAGAGGATAAAGCACTGCCGCTGCCCCCTGTAAGGCGTGGTCGCTTCTAGTTGTTAAAGGATGATTTCTAACAGTAGACGAAGGATAACTCATGATCGATATCTGTATTTTAGGCACCTGTGGCATGATGCCACTTCCAGGACGCTGGCTCTCTTGCGCGCTGGTACGAAATGGTTCAACACTAACATTGTTCGATTGTGGTGAAGGTACGCAGGTGCCATGGAAATCTGTCGGCTGGGGCTTTCGTCAACTTGGCGCAATCTGCTTTTCACATATGCATGCAGATCATGTAGCAGGCTTACCAGGTGTCCTTTTTATGGTTGCACACGCGGGCCGTACCGAGCCACTGCATATCTATGGTCCGATTGGGACGAGCTATGTCATTGAGGGTTTGCGCAGGATCGCGCCAGAAATGCCCTATCCAATTTTCATTCATGAGCTCAAAGGTGATGAGCATTTTGAGCTACCGGGTGGACTCCAGGCCAGTTGCGCACAGGCCTCACACGGCATGCCTTGTCTGGCGTATCGCGCCGAACTCCCCAGACGACCAGCCTTCCAGGCCGAGAAAGCGCAGAGCCTGGGACTACCCGTTCAACTGTGGTCCAGACTCCAGCGCGGAGAGATCCTGGAATATAATGGTCAGACGATCCATCCGGAACAGGTGCTCGGGGCTCCCAGACGAGGAATCTCATTTGCCTATATCACGGATACACGACCAACCCAGGCCATGAACAAACTGGCACAAGATGTGGACCTGTTGGTCTGTGAGAGCATGTATGATGATCCCGAGGATCTACCACTGGCACGAGCCAATGCCCATATGTATGCGGAAGAAAGTGCGGGCATCGCTAAAGCCGCGGGTGCACATCAATTGATCCTGACCCACTTCAGTCCTAAGATCAATGATCCACGGCAGGCAGAAAAAGCGGCACGCACCGTATTTGCAAACACGCGTGCCGCCAAAGATGGGATGATAGTCTCACTCGATTTTGATAACACACATTAACTGGCCTCTGACAACGACAATGGTCCCTCATCGGTATTCTGATTGACAGGTGCCTGCTGTCTCAGATACCGATCAAAAAACGCATTCACCCTGCGCATATATTCGGCTCGATCAGCAAAGTAAGCACCACAATGCTCTGCATCCTGGACCAGCCAGATTTCTTTGGGCTCACCAGCCGCTTTGTACAAAAGTGGTGCATCATGGGGATCCACCACGCTGTCTTTCATACCATGAATAATCATGATCGGCCGAGGGGCCACACGCGCAATATCTCGCAAAGGCTCAACTTGATTGAAGCGGTAACCTGCACGTAACCAGAGTATGAGATCAGTAACCCAATCAAAGATGACAAAAGGCAGATGCAAGGTTCGACGGACCGCAAATTCAACCACGCGGCGATGGGTCGCAAATGCGCTATCAGCTACCAGGGCTTCGATCTCGGGAGAGCGCGCAGTCCCCATGATCGAAACGGCCGCACCCATGGAATAACCGACCACACCCAGCCGGGCTTCAGGAGAGCGTTGCTTTGCGTAAGCTACCGCGCCCATAAAATCATTAATCTCACGATACCCCAGCGTGACTGGTTGACCCACTACAGTTCCATGTCCATAGTACTCAAAAACCAGCACATTATGGCCCGCCTTCCATAGCATGGCACAAAGACCCAGCACATCCGAACGGCTACCCCGATAACCGGGAGAGACAACAATAGTAGTTGTAGCCTCAGGATAAGGGACGTACCAGCCATTCACCTGGTGACCATTATTCAACGAAGGAAATGTCACATCCTCCGCTGGAATCCCCAACTCAAAGGGACTAAAAGTATAAAGCGCGAAAGTCGCCAGGCGCTTCGGGCGCGTCAAGGTCTCAACAATATAAAGTCCAACACCGATAATTACCGCCAGAACTCCAGCACTACCACCTAAACTTCCCCATAAAAAGCTCTTCAATGAAGGGCGGCGATATCGTACGTTCGTCCATCTGAACATAGAAATCCGCAACCTTTCTAATATAAAAACAGTTTTTCGTACATATATAACAACAAAATTTTCTTGTTGTATATGCCCACAGTTTCAATACTTTTCATTCCAAACAAAACTCAATTTGCGTCATACGCACTACTTGCCATATAAATAGGAGGAACACTTTGGAGCTCCCATGCGGAAAGCCTTCTATCCAAAGACCATGTGTAGATATTTCTTCCCCCCACATTAGTTTATAGAGAAAATTTCAATCCTCTATCGTATAATACGATGGAAGAATAAAAAGAGCAGCTGTTCTCCCTGACTCGGATAAGTAGTACCTTCAATACGTAACCGAGACTGATTCTCATAAGAGTTGCTCTTTGGAGAGCTCGAAGAAATAAACGATCATGAAACAGAAACAACCATCATTCTTTAACCGGCGACGGAATAAGCAGCTTATTCCGCTTCTCTGGTTTTTTGTCTCCTTTCTCGTGGCCTTACTAAGTGGGCTACTCCTCTTTCAACACTCAATCT
Organism: Dictyobacter alpinus; assembly: GCF_003967575.1. Lineage (NCBI taxonomy): Bacteria > Bacillati > Chloroflexota > Ktedonobacteria > Ktedonobacterales > Dictyobacteraceae > Dictyobacter > Dictyobacter alpinus. Next base: position 3,630,116 of record NZ_BIFT01000001.1, on the reverse strand, counting down.
TTGATGGCCTGTCAGCTGCCATTATTACTACAGGTTTAGATAGTATGCGCGCTCAATTAGTTAGCGCCCTCTTGCTAACAATGCTGGCAGCATTACTCGGTGCCCTCTTTACAAATCGTAAGACCGGTGCATTACTCGGTGCGAGTGTGGTGTTTATACTATGTTATATGAGTAATTTTATTCAGACCGAACTAATTCCTGTTACTGATGCCGGAGGTCATATTAAGCCACTGCAAACTGACGCGCTCATCCATACGAGCATAGTAATGGGCGCATTAGCGATTATTAGCGCATTTATCGGTGTAGCAGTAGGAGCCGCATTCAATGAAGTGCTCATTAAGCCTCCTTCTCTAGTAATACGTAATATCTGGCAACATTATGTCAACCGGAGAGAGTTGAGTGATCGGACGACCCGTAATATGAGCGTCGCCGGTGTCTTCCAACGCTGGCATCCCGAGCGTTGGGCAGCCCTCGTGATCATGATCGTGCTCTTTTTCCTGGTCGGCCAATCCAGCGATCTCTTTATTCTTTCTCCGGATACAGCCATTCACGGCGCACCCGATATCCCTCCGATTATTAAAGGGGTGCCTTCATTTGGTCATACCCAGGTCCTTACAATGCGGAGCACACTCCTGGGCAATCATCCACGAATGTTTGATATCTATCTTCCGCCTTCCTACAATACCCCTGTCGGCAAGAACAAGCATTACCCGACTATCTATCTTCTTCATGGCTCACCCGGTAAAATTACCGATTGGATTGATGGTGGCAAAGCAGCGGAATCGGCTGACACGCTGATTGATACTGGAAAAATACCCGAATTGATTATGGTCATGCCAGATGGTAATGGTGCACCTGGAGCAACCAGCGAGTGGGGAAATAGTGGCAATGGTAAACAGCCGATGGAAGATTATGTAGCGAAAGAAATGGTCAAATATATTGATCAGCACTATCGCACCATTCCAGATGCAGATCATCGCGCCATCGGTGGCCTGTCCATGGGCGGTTTCGGGGCCATGAACATCGGCATCCACCATCCAGACGTCTTTAACTGGGTCATTGCCCTGGGTGGATACTATCAGGCAGATGGCTCTGTCTGGGGACGCAATCCGGTGTATCGCCATTATAATAGTCCTCTTATACAGATTGCACATCAGCCACATGTACAGCAGTTACATATATTCCTGGGTGATGCAACTGAGGACAAACGCTTTTATCCTGGCATGCTGACATTCGCAAAAGTATTGCACCAATTGCACTTCAATTATACGATGGTGACTGAACATGGCGGTCACTCCTGGAAGGTCTGGGCAGACCAGTTGTATAAAGCCCTATCATGGATTAACTGGCAACCTGTTCATCAGGCACCTAAAGCCATACCCAAATCATAAGCAATCTCCACATTCTTCATACAGCAGGCATTATTGGTAAGCAGCATCAAAGCATAAGCGCCAGTAATGCCACTTTTTTTGTTCCCTACCACACGGCATTCGGCTTGCAAACCCCGATGAACACACTAAAGGGTCCGCATATCTCTTGACTTTTGCATTAAACTGAATTATAATTCAGTTATGAAAGATAATTCAAAAGAGGAATTCACCACTCGACAACATAGAGGTGCCAAACGGCGCGCAAAGACACGCGCCGACCTGCTGGCAGCGGCGCGCAAGGTTTTTGCGAAAAAAGGCTACCATGATACCAGCATATTGGATATCACAGAGGCTGCTGACGTAGGCGTGGGAACCTTTTATCTTCATTTCAGGGATAAAGATGAAGCATTCAATACACTGATCGATGAAGTCTTCCATATCCTTGAAGAACAGGTTATCGCTGAAGTGCGCAGTCATGAGGCAATCACATTATCAGTCACGGTACAATCAATCTTTCGCCATGCCTATGCGCAACGCGATCTGTTTAGTATCGCCCTGGCCAGTGGAGCCCAGGTCTCACGCACCATCCGGGTGGAAGATACCATCGCCCGAGGGCTTATCCGCGTCTTTGAGCAAGCCTCTCGTCCTGCCGATTTGCAAGATTACGACATTCCATTGCTGGCCTGTCTGGTGACAGGCGTAATCGCCCAGGGCATCATCTGGTGGTTTGATCAAGATGAACCAGGACCAGATGAGATGGCGGAAAAAGTATTGGCCCTCCTGGCCCATGGTCTACCAGCCTCTTTATTCACACTTACATAATTCATTATCCGTGGAGGTTTTCTTTCGAATGACCACCCATAACGTTGTTGAAAACACTATACCCCATCCTAAAGAAAAATTACTGATCGGAAACTTGCTTGAATTGAGTGCGGGCCGCCGCGTACAGGATATGATGAAGCTGGCTCGAACATATGGTCCGATCTATCAACTGAATATGCCGGGACGCTCACTGGTCGTTGTCTCAGGCTATGAGCTGATCAAAGAGCTCTCCGATGAGACACGCTTCGATAAAAAAGTCTGGGCGCCTTTACAAAATGTACGCTCATTCTCAGGTGATGGTCTCTTCACTTCCTGGACCGATGAGCCCAACTGGCATAAGGCCCATAATATTCTGATGCCCAACTTTAGCATGAAAGCCATGCAGGGCTACCTGCCAATGATGGTCGATATTGCTGAACAGTTAGTCGGCAAATGGGATCGCCTGAACTCAGATGATGAGGTGGATGTCGCCGGGGATATGACACGCCTCACATTGGACACTATTGGACTTTGTGGTTTCGATTATCGCTTTAACTCATTCTATCGCGAGGATATGCATCCTTTTGTCAATAGTATGGTGCGTGCGCTGCAAGAAGCGATGGAGCGCGGTGGCCGTTTACCGCTTGAAGATAAATTGCTGATCCATAAAAATCGTCAGTTCCATAACGATACTGAGTATATGAACTCAGTCGTGGATCGCATTATTAAAGAGCGCCGTGAGAGTAGTGAGGATTTCTCACAGAAAAAAGATCTCCTGAGCTATATGCTCTCCGGTGTCGACAAACAGTCCGGCGAGCAATTAGATGACCTGAATATTCGTTATCAGATCATCACCTTCTTAATCGCGGGCCACGAAACCACCAGCGGGCTGCTTTCCTTTGCCCTGTACGAATTGCTCCAACATCCTGAGGTCCTGGCTAAGGCTTATGAGGAAGTGGATCGTGTACTGGGCAACGACCTGACGGCAAAACCAACCTTCAACCAGATCAATCAGTTGCGCTATGTCTCTCAGATCTTAAATGAGACGCTACGTCTGTGGCCAACAGCTCCAGCTTTTGCCATGCAGCCACTTAAAGATGAAGAAATCATCGGCGGCAAATATAAGATCACAAAAGATGTCGATGTGGCTGTGCTGATCCCAATGCTGCATCGCGATCGTTCAATCTGGGGCGATGATCCGGATACCTTTAATCCTGAACACTTCTCACCTGAAGCTGAACAGAACAGACCAGGCGATGCCTACAAGCCATTTGGTAATGGTCAGCGTGCCTGCATTGGCCGTCAGTTTGCCTTACAGGAAGCCATCCTGGTTATGGGTATGTTGCTACAGCGCTATAAATTTATTGACCATACCGATTACCAGTTTAAAATCAAAGAAACACTGACCATCAAGCCTGATAACTTTAAGATCAAACTGCGCAAACGCACGGATGCAGATCGCTCAATTATCATGAAACCTCAGCAGGAAAATGCCCCGGCCAAAATGGCTGCGCTCAAAACCACACCAAAGCCCGAGGTTCCTAAACACGATACCCCACTGCTAGTCCTGTTTGGCTCCAACATGGGTACCGCTGAAGATCTGGCCAACCGTATCCTTGAGGACGGCAATGATTATGGCTTTAAAACGACGATCGCTGATCTCGATGATTACACCGCTAAGTTACCAACGGATGGCGCGGTAATGATTGTCTCCTCGTCGTATAACGGTACGCCTCCAGATAACGCGGCGAAGTTCTGCAACTGGCTCCGCTCTGGCGACCTGGCTACAGATAGTCTTAAAGATGTCAAATACATGGTCTTTGGCTGCGGAAACCGGGATTGGTCAGCAACCTTCCAGGCTATTCCACGGCTGATCGATGGTAACCTGGAAAAATTTGGGGCGCAGCGCATCTATCAACGCGGCGAAGGCGATGCACGCGAGGACTTCGATGGACAGTTTGAGTCCTGGTATCAACCACTCTGGCAGTCTCTCTTCAAAGAGTTTGGCATTGAGGCAAACTTGCCTGAGCCCAATAATATTGGCAACGCTTACGCGGTAGAAGTCATCCCCTCGATGCACTCGCATCCCGTGGTTGATACCTTCGGGGCTAAACCAGCCACGGTATTGGTTAATCGCGAACTCTACTCAGCCGAAGCTGGACGCTCTGCACGCCATCTTGAGATCGAACTGCCTGCCGATGTGAACTACCAGACAGGCTCCCATCTGGGCATTATCCCTCATAATGCAGCGGCCCAGGTTGAGCGTGTGGCCCGACACTTTAACTTCAGTAAAGATACATATATTGTTTTGAGTAAAATCGATAATAAAAAGACCAACCTGCCGGTTGAAATACCAGTCTCGGTCTATCACTTGCTCAGCGATTATGTCGAGTTACAGGATGTGGCGACCCGCAAACAGATCAAGGCGCTGGCAGACTTCACCCAATGTCCACCGGACAAAAAGAAGTTACAGGCACTCTCGGGCGATGATGAGGCCAGTGTGGCCCTGTATAAATCTGAGATCCTGGCTAAACGCAAATCGATCATTGATCTGTTGGAAGAGTTCCCAGCCTGTGAGCTACCTTTTAATGCTTACCTGGAACTCCTCTCGATGATGCGCCCACGCTATTACTCGATCTCATCCTCACCACTGCGGGATGCACGACACGGTAGTATCACCATCGCGGTTGTCGATGCGCCAGCCAGATCAGGGCATGGACAATACAAGGGTGTCTGCTCCAACTACCTGAGCACGCTACGGGAAGGTGAGCAACTGAATGCCTTCATTCAGGATACAGGCTCGACCTTCATGTTACCTGAAAATCCTGCCACACCTATGATCATGGTTGGTCCTGGTACAGGTGTGGCGCCTTTCCGAGGCTTCTTGCAGGAGCGGGCTGAACTTAAGGCGCAAGGGACTGAAGTGGGATCCTCACTTCTCTTCTTTGGTTGCCGCCATCCAGAACAGGATTTCCTGTATAAAGATGAGTTTACCACGCTGGAAGAACAGGGCATTACAGAAGTGATTGCCGCCTTCTCGCGCTGGGAGGGCCACAATAAAATGTATGTGCAGGATCAACTGCTCAACCATAAAGATCGCGTCTGGGAACTGATCCAGGCCGGTGCGGTCATGTATGTCTGTGGCGATGCAAGTAACATGGCACCAGATGTACGCCAGGCCTTTATCACCATCTACCAGGAAAAAGCTGGCGTTTCTGCGCAGGAGGCCGAACACTGGCTGGATGAACAGGCCAGCAATGGTCGCTATCTGGTCGATGTCTGGCCTGCCTAACAAATCACTAAAAGAACATTCCACAGGAGTCGGCGCAACATGCTTGTTTGCGCCGACTCCTTTTTCTCTGTTTAAGATTCCTACTCTTATTAAGGAACATTAGACCAGCCGCACTCGGGCCCTGAAGGGCCCATCTTGCTTTTACATGTGGTGTAGTATTGTGCGCATTGCGCACAATACTACACCACATGTAAAACTGTTGGAGGACCTGAGGCGTAAAAAAAACAATTTTTTATGTGTGGTTTCAAAACATGAGCTGTCCTCATGTTTTGAAACCACACATAAAAAATTGTATGGGTCCTTCAGGGCCCGAGTGCGGCTAACTGCACGCTCCACCACGAGAGTGGGAAACAAACACTAAGAGGTGACATTGCATCTATTTTGGACAGCTTTCCGTGATAAAAAAAGGAAAGCGGGTTTATTACTGCTTCCTCCGCATCTGCCGACACAACATTTTCCAAGAAAATTACTGTTAGAAACCCTTTTTTTGACCCCCTCAGTGCCCGCGGCACTTCGCAATGTCCTGAGAGAGGCCACTTTCCAGACACGCCAGAGACGAACACGCCTCATTATGGCGAGAGGATATGAGAGGATTTCCCAATTGTAGCAAGAAAGAGGTTGAATAATGGAATATACCTATCTTGGCCGTACTGGCCTGAAAGTGAGTCGCTTCTGTCTGGGTACGATGAATTTCGGCCCACAGGCCAGCGAAGCTGATAGCTTTGCGATCATGGATAGTGCCCTGGAACAAGGCATAAATTTCTTTGATACGGCCAATGTCTACGGTGGCAAAAAGGGCGAGGGCGTCACAGAACAGATTCTAGGACGCTGGTTTGCTCAGGGTGGTGGACGACGTGAGAAAGTTGTCCTGGCCACCAAGGTTTATGGCGATATGGGCGAATGGCCCAATGACTCACGCCTCTCGGCACGCCATATCCGTCAGGCCTGTGAAGACAGTTTGCGCCGCTTAAAAACCGACCATATTGATCTCTATCAGATGCACCATATCGATCGTCAAACGCCATGGGAAGAGATCTGGCAAGCGATGGAACAACTGGTACGTGAAGGGAAAGTTACTTACGTCGGTAGCAGTAACTTCGCAGGTTGGAATATCACCCAGGCCAATGAGATCGCCAAAAATCGTCATTTCCTGGGTCTGGTTTCAGAGCAGAGTCTCTACAACCTGAACGCACGCATGATTGAGCTAGAAGTGGTTCCCGTTTGTAAGGAGTATGGCCTGGGCATCATCCCCTGGAGCCCGTTGGCTGGCGGCTTGCTGGGTGGCGCACTGCAGAAAGCCGATCAGGGTCGGCGCTCAGATGCTGGCATGCAGAACACGATTGAGAAGAACCGCTCCAAATTAGAAGCCTATGAAAATTTCTGTAAAGAACTGGGTGAAGAGCCAGCCCATGTGGCCCTCGCCTGGCTACAGTCGAATCCTGTGGTGACTGCTCCCATCATTGGACCACGCACCATTGAGCAACTCAATGGCACCATGCGTACCCTGGACATCAAGTTGAGTTCAGAGTCCCTGAAAAAGCTCGATGAGATCTTCCCTGGTCCAGGTGGACAGGCTCCCGAAGCTTACGCCTGGTAACATCTAGTAACTAAACAAAAAAAGGGCCAGCCTGTCAAATCAGGCTGGCCCTTTTAGCAGGATCTTTCATCTACTGGTAGGGATAGGTGCGAAACACAAAAAAAGCACATCATTGAAAGATGTGCTTTTCGAAAGATTAGCGGAACCGACGGGACTTGAACCCGCGATCTTCTGCGTGACAGGCAGACATGTTAACCGCTACACCACGGCTCCTTGACTTCGCTCACTGTACCGCTCGCGTGAGTAGATAATACCAGAGCAGGCTCATCCTGTCAACCCCTTTATCGACCAAATTGTTACGGATCAGTGATATTGTCAGGAGAGACGAGTTCAGCGAAAATGTCAGTATGGAAAAAAAGACAGTGACACTGAACTCACAAGAACAACAACGAATCAAACGACTCAATGAGCACATGGCCGGACTCTTGAGCATCAAACAGGTGGCCGAACTGATGCAGGTTTCTGAACGACAAGTCTACCGATGGAAAGCCAGCTATCGAGAAAAAGGAGTCGAAGCTATGGCTCATAAAAATCGTGGGAAAGCAAACCCTCGGCGCATTCCTGACCCAATGCGTGAACACATTGTGCAGCAAGCGAAAGGGGTCTATGCCGGGTGCAACCAACATCATCTCCGTGACTTACTTGAAGAACGTGAAGGAGTGATGATTTCACGCAGCAGCCTCAGGCGCATCTTGGAGGAGGCCAGCATCCTCACACCGATTCCAGCCCCCAAGCTCAAGCATCGACTGCGGCGTCCGAGATATCGGCAGGAGGGACAGTTGGTCCAGATTGATGCGAGCCCTCATGCGTGGCTGCAGGAACGTGGTCCACGTTTGAGCTTAGTTGGCGGTATCGATGATGCAACGGGCAAAGTCGTCGGAGCCATCTTTCGTGAACATGAAGATCAACACGGCTATTTTCAGGTTATTCAACAAATGGTTGAACGCTACGGTCGTCCATTGGCCCTCTATCATGATCGTCATACCATGTTTCCCGCTTCTGATCACCATGCGAGCCAGCACGAGAGCGTTGAGGAGCAATTACGTGGAACGAAAACGCCAACGCAGTTGGGACGATTATTTACGCAATTACGGATGACGTCCATTGCTGCCCGTTCTCCTCAGGCGAAGGGACGTATTGAACGGCTCTGGGGAACGTTTCAAAATCGTCTCGTGAGCGAGTTGCGTCTGGCCAAGGCCTGCACCCTGGAAGAAGCCAATGCGGTCCTGCAAGAGTATCTTCCACGCTTCAATGCCCGCTTCGCGATCGCCGCAGCAGAGTCAACCGTCGCGTGGCAAGCCTGGCCGGATGAGCTTTCATCCCAGGACTGCTTCTGTTTGCAAGAGCAACGCTCAGTCAGCAATGACAACACCATTTCCTACAAAGGACAGCGTATCCAACTCTTGCCAGATGAGCAACGACGCAGTTGGGCACGCTGTAAAGTCATGGTTCACGAACAGTTTGATGGCTCAAGACGTATTGTCTACCAAGGACAGTCGGTGCCCTCACGTCAAGCGCCTCCTGATCCGATTCATCATCGCCATCAGGAGCCACCACAACCATCTGCAGCCGTCGAGAAGACAAAAGCACAACCGAAAAAAGGACACACACCTCCAGCGAATCATCCCTGGAGAAAGCGTGCCGTTGTCTCATCTCGTCAGTGACATTTTGAGTGAACAGAAAGGATGACATTTTCAATGGACCTTGACACCCCTTTATCGACCAAATTTTATAGAACGCGAAAAAACACCATAATAGATCATGAATATTATATGGTGCAACCTGCTCAAGCGCTGACGACCATACGAAACGCTACAGGGTAATCACAAGTGCCACTCACGCTATCACACCACCGCCAGCAAGGCGGAGCAGTTTCATACCAATCCCTGGCGGATCGCATAAGCCACAGCCGCAGCTCGTCCTGGCACATCCAGCTTGACAAAAATGTTGCTCAGATGACGGTTAACGGTACGTGGACTGATCACTAGTAACTCAGCAACTTCACGATCCATATGACCTTCGGCAACCAGCCGCAGAACTTCTAGTTCGCGCTTCGTCAGAGTGAGTTCGAGTTCATATTCTTTAGATTGTATATCTCTACTAGATCCTGTAACGTAATTCTGAGGTGTGCTGCTCGTCAGTTGTTTTGTTGCTGGCATCAATTGTTCAGCGCCTTTTTGCAAATCAACGACCATCGTCACTGCTCTCTGCATATCGTAAGAAAGGAACAGTGTACGCGCTCTGGTACAAATTTCGTCAATCTTACTCACAGGGGCAGTACGCATTAACGCCACACGTGCCTGTTCATAAAGAATTGCAGCTTCTTCTGGCTGATTACTCGTACGCTGACAGAGAGCCAGACCATCCTCAAAGGCTTGATTAGCCATTTCCCAATTCCCCATATGAGCAGCAACGATACCCAGGATACGATCAACCGCATTACCATAGTACATACAACCGTGCTGCTCCCGAATACGCTCAATATATAGGGTAGCCTGCTCTGACATATCCAGATGCAGAAAACCTTCTGCAAGGAATGGAATATAGAAATCACCACTAAGACCTGATGGGGCAGGATATTCGCTGGCACGTATCAACTGGATACGTGCGTGCATCTGACGGCCAGTAACCGCGAGAAAATGTCCATAAAGAGCAGTCGTACTGACGAGCCAGTCTGTATTTGTAGCGGCAACGATTGCACTTTGAAAGAGTTGTTCAGCTTCACTCCAGTTGCCACGTCTAAACTGCAATTCGGCCTGGGCCTGCAAGGTGATAGCCTTCAGGCGTGCATTATTGGTATCCAGGGCTTCTTGCAATGCTTGTTGTAGCGACTTTTCGCACTCATCCCATTTACCCTGGCAGAATGCCATCGCTCCTTGATTCCAGTATAGCCAGCCAATAACACCTCGCACTCCATAGCGATGGGCACGCTCAAGTCCACGCTGCGTATATAAACTTGATTGCTCCATCTCTCCTATCGCTTGATGAATAATGCCCAGGCTTTGCTCTACCAATGCTGTCCGGAATGGATCATTAATAGACAGATAGAGATCCATTGCTTGCTTCTGAAGACGAATGGTCTCATGAATATGCTTGCCCCAACCACGTATCCAGCTCATAATCTGAAGCGCGAAAGCCTGGCTATTGCGATCTCCCATTTCAACCGCCAATTGATGGGATTGCCATAGTATGGGTTCAGCCTCTACTGGATGATTCAGCAGAATATCAAGCATTGCCTGAGCTTGCAAGAACTGGATACGTTCACTGCTACTGCTATGTGCGGGATCAATTTCTCTATAGGTTGGAAAACTATGACCAGGAACCCATGAGGTAGGTGTCCCTTCATTTAATGAGCGTGCATTCAGTTGCGTTTCTCTCTCAAGAGCAGTGCGTGTTGCCTGTAGGTGCGCCAGAGCTTGCTCATACCTGGATTGGATACGATATACATCCGCGAGCAAGCGATTGGTACGCGCAATGAGTAAGGGAGAGATATCTTGTGATCGCTGCTGTAGATCTGCCAAGGCTTGCTGGAACATATTGCCTGCCTGTTCTAGCTCACCCAGTTTAAACCATAATTCACCAATAAGCACATGGATTTCTGGCCGCATGGGAAGATGAGCGAAACGCTTCTCACTATCATCACTTCCCGCATCCAAGAATTTCAGCACCCGTCGATAATACGTAATGGCTTCGCGATATGCTTGCTGGCACGCTGCATTTTCACCCGCAATGAGATTCCAACGCAGGGTTGCCTCTTGTTTTCCTCCTAAAGCATAATGGTTGGCAAGCTCCGCAGCATGTTCGTTGGCTTCAAAACCGTACATTGTTTCTAGCGCCTCACCCATTGCCGCATGCAATAGACGCCCCTGGGAAGCAGGAACTTCAGCCTGTAATACTTCACATACGATCCCCTGACAAAAGATATAACGCGTAATTCGTGGATATTCCTCAACTTGATCTGAATAGTCGGCAAGGATCGAGAAACCTACAGCCTCGTCAATGAGTATCTGTACCTGGTCGGCGCTTTTTTCAAGCAACGTTATGATAACATCGATGGGAAAGATACGACCAGCTAACGCTGCAATCTGCAAAAATGTACGGCATTCTGCACTCAGTTCATCCAGGCGCCGCTCCACCGTCTGCACAATGCTGTTGGGTAATTTCAGGCTACTCACGGCGGCCGCTTTCCATACGCCATCCTGTAAAACAAGTTGATGGTTGGCGATCAGGGCACGAACCAATTCTTCCAGAAAAAAAGGATTGCCTTCGGCACGTGTGAGCAACATCTGTGCTATGTCTTGCGGAAGTGTGCCATGCAGAAGAGCCTGCAAGTGCCTGGTCGCTGCCCCAATCTCCAGGGGGCCAAGCGGTAGCAAGTATAACATACCGCTGCGCATAAGATCGGTCAGTGTCCTGGCTGCTATGTTATTAGCGGCCGTTGTTACCAATGTATCGTCCTTATTATCATGGCCATTATGCACACCTGCAGGACGCGTTACACCTACCAACGCAACCCGACTGCGATGTAAGCGGATGGTCAAATAAAAGGTCAGGTCAAGACTGGCACTATCAGCCCATTGTAAATTGTCGAGGGCCAATACGACAGGCTTCTGGCTGGCGATACGTTCAAGTAAGATAGCGATAGCCTCAAATAGGCGAAATTTTTCTTGCTCAGGCGAGAGTATCTCTGTCTGCACCAGTTGCTTCTGATCCATGTGGATTCTGGCAGTTAATTCAGGGAACAGGTGCGCCAATGTCTCTATAATAGCGGCATCGGACAAGGGAATAATCGCTTCATCACTACCCACTCTTATGTGTGTGGGAGACAAAGCAGTAGAGCTTCCTATATAGTAGTTCAATTCTTCCAGGGTCGATGCGCGTAGAACAGGACGTAGCGCTTCAATAAAGGGGAAGTAGGGAAAATGGCAGCCTGCTTCATAGGTACTTGCTTCTAGTACACGAAAATCAGCCTGTCGAGCTTCCTGACAAAGGGCAGCCAGGAGCCGTGTCTTGCCTATGCCCATCTCACCTGTAATCACAAGGGCACGTGCTCCCTGCGACACGTCAAAGGCAATGGTATGCAACAGGGTACGCACAACGCGCAACTCATCATCGCGTCCTACAAATGGGATGGCGGGTCTGAATTGGTCCAGTTTTACTAATGGATCAGCAAATGGGGCCTGCATTACACTCCTAACTAGTTCGGGTGTACTTCATCCTTGAATTCCTCAAACGTGGGGCAATATCATGATAGATAAATAAGGCGTAGAATACCAGTAGAAAGGGCACATCAAACAATAGATAGAACCAGAATAAAGGCGAGGCCTTCAACCACAATAAGTGATAAAGTAATCCCACCGCGACTAATGAGCCATATACAGTAGCGACTAACGCTAAAGGACGCACACGCGCCCATTCTCTCTCATTAACAAGCCAGATTGCACCCACACCGTTACCAATAATGATTGCACCAATGAAACGCGCAAGCACAAACGGAATATTTCCTGGCCAGAGAGTGAGTTGGAATTCTGGTAGAAAGAAAAAGACCAGGCCGACGGCGATATTTATGCTACCTGCAATTAATGCCAGTATACGCTCCGGCAGGCTAAATACTAGATGATTCATTGCGCTTCCTCTCATTAATAAAACTGTAGTGTGCCTGTCGTTTCATTTCACTAAATGAACGAGACACATCAATACCTCTCGGGCATGAATTTTTATATAAGGCATTGATGATGTTTAAAGCCGAAAAGAAATGCAGGTAAATCTAGTATCTCTCCACTCCTGGTTATATCTCATCAAGATCTGATTATACGCTAAACTATACCATTCAACTTAATCCACGTGAAAATGAGTGCATGGGTAATCATACCAGGATCAATAATCCGCATGAAATGGGTAATATCACCGATGAGTGTCCAGGCTTTTTTCAGATACATTAGACATGTGAGGAACAGGTGCTGGGGGTCAGGAATGCAACATGGCACTCACACACAATCACTCTATGTCAGGACAAACTATGATGACACAGCCAATTGTAGTTACGAAACGTCTTCGCTATTCTGAAAAATTATTCAAAGGAAAGGATCTCATACCGATGAAAATGTTGTACACCCATTTTTCTAAAGGATGGCTATTAGCGCTCCTCTCTCTCGTTGCAGTTTCGGCTTTGAGCGCCTGTGCGGTTAATCCTTCATCATATGCCTCCACGTATAGCTCAACTGCACCGACTAGCCTGATGCAAAACGCTTCCAAGCATAGCTTCTCTTTTGCGATGGTCCCTTCACCCGGAATCAAAACATGTTTGAGCAAGGCAGCAGGCTATGTCACAGTGACGCCAGGTAAGTTAAATGATGAGATGAAGGTTTATGTGACCGGGCTGGCAGCAAATACTGAGTACGATCTCTTTGTAACAGAAGTTCCCAATAAACCCTTTGGCATCTCCTGGTATCAGAGTGACCTGGACACTGATGCTCATGGTAACGGGAGTCTGGTGGTACGTGGCATCTTCGATAAAGAGACCTTTTCGGTTTCTCCTGGTGGTCCCACCACAAAGTTTGCTCCAACACATCAGTTTCACCTTGGTCTCTGGTTTAATGATCCTACTGTTCCCTTTAAGCTAGGATGCGAAGCAGGGCAGACTGCACCAGTGGTTACACCTTTCAATGGAGAACAACATGCTGGCATTCAGGTTTTAAATACGTCTAACTTTGTTGATAATGCTGGCCCTCTATCAAAAGTTCAGCGCTAAGTATAAGCACACAAAGAGTCCTACACAAATTGTGCGCTTGAACGTAGAGGATTATCAGGTATCATTGAGCAATATGCAGTAAAAAGCCAGTAGCGTAGTACGCTACTGGCTTTTTACTGCATAAAGAAAAGACACACGAACAAACTAGTTTGTTCGTGTGTCTTTTGACGGAACCGACGGGACTTGAACCCGCGATCTTCTGCGTGACAGGCAGACATGTTAACCGCTACACCACGGCTCCATAGTGGGCTTCGCATGTCGGTACTCTTCGTATCGTCGTGCGCAAATAGATATTACCAGAATTGGGGCTGGATGTCAAATGTTTTTTCAGCCAGTTTCAGGATAACACTACGTTCTTTTGAAAGGGCAGGCTCTTTTATAGCTCCATTTTTCAGGCACAGAGTTTGTGAGAAACAAGGTATAATAACAACAGAAGTTCATTTAAATCGCTCGTTGTGTATGTTTAGGGAGGCCTTTGTGACCGACACAGTATCCAGGCACAATTCTGAATTTGCTGACCGTGGGCAGGGAAAAGGATCCACGGTGACCATCTCATGCCGTATTTGCCAGGCAACCTACGCTCCATCACAAGAGCATCATTATCTTTTACAGGCTCCTCCAATGGCTTTGGAGTCTGCCTTTATGAGTATGTGTCACTTCTGCTTCCGTTGCCGCCGCCCCGCCTGTCCGCAATGCTGGGATAATGTTCATGGAGTTTGTGGCGAGTGTTGTCTGGAAGCACAATTACCGTTTAGAGCGCAAACGGCTCCCCTACGAGGCGTGCTGTTCGCAACTACCCGACAGGCACAGCTCCATCGCAAACATGCGCTACCAGTACGCCTGATCTGTATCCGACCCGGTCGTTTTCAGCGCATGGCCTCGATTGATACCGCTGAAACGATGCCCATTCAGACCGCCATTGCGCGCAATGTCCTGCCACCATCCACCATCCAACAGCAGTTTGAACCACAGTCAGGGACAGGATCTCACGCTAATCAGGACATCGAACATATTCCAACCCGACCACCTCAATCCCGACAAGCCATGCCGACCAATACTCATCTGGCAGATCAGCCAGCTCGCCAATATAGAACAGCTCAGCAACCTGAGAGGTCCAACACGAGCCGATCCATTGATGAGATCGCTACCCGGCCACCACGCAGCCGCAGAACAGTAGCGTTGAATGATTCTATTCAACAACCCGATCGAGAGCCAACGCGCCATCCTGACAAAAGTACAGGCAAACGTATTGAGCAGATCATTACCGGATTCTTCTTTACCCTGCTATTCATTCTGCTACTAACTGTGGTTATAGCCCTCTTATCTACCGAAGTGAATAGCCATGTTCAACAGCTACTACATATCGATATACGCGCCGAAATCAGCTATCTCTGGCAGCTTATCAAACAAATACACACGTAGGCTGCCCTGAAAGGCTTCACGGGCGCATATAGGCCTGATTTTTCAAAGAGAGAATTAGCCTGATTGGTTACACATACTGGCGAACTAGAAAAAGTGCGGTACAATACGTTGTATTATAAATAGACAATTTTTCTGGTCTGGCCTGTTCCAGATCACCAAGAAAGAAAGGGTATGCGCTCGAGCACACAGGAAGGACATTGTCCGGGTAGGTGCTAATTTGTTATACAGCGCAAAAAAACCTGGACATGGAGTGTGCAGCATGGGGTTCGATATCTTAGTCGATGGCTATAATGTTATTAAAAATAATGCTATGTTCAAATACGTTGAAGACAAGAGCCAGGCAGAGGCGCGTAATCTGCTCATCAAGCAATTAAAGAATCGCTATCGCAATACGACTGATCGGGTGGTGGTGGTGTTTGACGGAAAGGGTGCGCGTGAACAAATGCTGCATGTGGACCATATCTGTGTGATTTATTCGCGCTATGGAGAGACCGCCGATAGTGTGATTGCACGCCTGGCTGTTGAGGCAAATGATCGTGGGGTAGAGGTGATGATGTATAGCGATGATGGCGAGGTCAAGCAGAGCGTTATCAAACAGGGTGGGCATGCATTAACCACCAAAGGACTGGTATCGTCTTTGAACGCGGCCCCCAAGGAGATGGAACAGCTTTCTCAGCATCGACAGGAGATGCGTAAAGTGTATGGGGTTGATCCTAAGGCCAAGTATCAGCAGGATGATGAGGAAGCAAAGAAGCCTCAGATCAAGAAGAAGGGGAAGTCTTCGCGCCGTTATAAGTCATTGCGAATAGATAGAAAAACGTTAAAGTAACCTCACGTTTTTTTGTTTTTTGGGGGATGTTTTTCTTGACGCCTCGCTGCCCATGGCAGTTCGGGTGTTTTTTTTATATGCCAGAAAGCGATCCGCAGATCACCTTCTGGCACAAGCCCAATAGGTACGATTATTTGTGGGCGACGGTGGAAACTTCTTCAATGCGGGCTGATTGCTTGCGCATGGCTGGCGATGGCATCGGAACAAGACCAAAACGTGCGCGGGTAACGTAGGTGAAGGCCTCAATAACGATCTTGCGTGACATTTTGGATTGACCAACACGGCGATCCATGAACGTGATAGGAATCTCGGTGATCTGGAAACCCTGTTTCATGACACGGTAGGCAAGCTCAATCTGGAAGGCATATCCCTGTGACTGAACGGTATCCAGATCAATGCTCTCTAAGACCTCGCGACGATAACAGCGGAAGCCAGCGGTACAGTCATGTACACGGATGCCGAGCATGAAGCGTGCGAAGATATTTCCGCATCCGCTGATACAACGACGGCTGAATGACCAGTTGGGTGTGCTACCACCTGGAATGTAGCGGGACCCGATAACCAGATCAGCGCTTTCAATGGCCTTCAAGAAATCAGGCAGATATTTTGGATCATGGGAGAAGTCAGCATCCATTTCAAAAGCGGCATCATAATTATGCTCAATCGAATATTTGAAGCCAGCAACATAAGCGGTGCCCAGGCCCAATTTTCCAGCACGGTGCAGGACATGCACACGGGAATCTTCCTCGTGGATCTGGTCGGCAAGCTGACCAGTTCCGTCAGGTGAGTTATCATCAACAACTAAAACATCACACCCAGGTGCATACGAGAATATGGTATCCAATAGCGGACGCAAATTTTCGTACTCATTATATGTAGGAATGATAATTAAGGTTTTCATACAATCTTTTCTCCTGCACTAGTCGATGCCGACGTAGCATCAATTCCATACGTCAGGTCATCATGTATAGGTTGTGTAGCTCCATGGGGATACTCGGATTCTGCTAGCGTGCTAATGACTGACTCGGAACCCAGGCGGCGTTGCATCCAACGAATACGCAATAATGCGAACACTCCAACCAGAAGACCAAACCAGAGAGTACAAAGGCGAATCAGCAGGGTCGCTGCGCCACCGATGGTTGCCGATGATGAAACCAATAAACGTGTAAGCCCCAACATACTTCCATCAGCAGTTCCCAATCCTCCTGGTAAACCAGAGGCAGATCCGATCAATGAAGATACGGCTAAAATGAACATTGATTTAATAAAGAGACCAGGGCTAGCAGCCACTCCAAGCCCGATATAAACAAAATATAAAGCGACACATTCTCCTGCCCAGGATAAAAGGCCAAGACAAATGGCAAGGACTAATGGCCGCCATTGGAGTAGCGTATACGCGCTTTCATAAAATGCACGTACCAGATGCGCAAATCTGGATACCAGGGGCAAGCGTTCACCTTTTTCCAGTAAGGCTAACATCAGTGAACGATTCTGAATCAACACGATCCCGCCACACCCCAGAACAAGCAAGGCCAGCAGAATCTCCCACCCGATACCATAAAGAAATAAACCAGCAGATGCCAAACCCAGCATGGCAATGCCATCAGTCATGCGCTCAGCTACAATAATAGGTGAGGTACGACTGATCGGCGCTCCAGTAGAGCGTTTCAAGAGGTACGATTTTAACAGTTCACCAACTTTGCCGGGCGTAATGGCCATAGATAAACCCGCGAGGAAAATCCAAAAACTTTCCTGAACAGGCACCTTTAACTGCAAACGTTTCAAGTAATATTGCCATTTGATAAAACGTCCACCATAGTTAACCAGGGTGAATCCCAGAATAAGTGGAATATACACCCACTGAAAATGGGAGATCGCCTCCACCATATGCGGAAGATCCGAATAGAGTGCAATTGCCACGATAACGACAAAAGCCAGTACCAATGATAAGGCAATACCAGTACGCATTTTACGAGTAAACAAACATACGCTCCGTAACTATGGCTGCGGCAGCAAGTAAAGTACGGCAATCACGGTAACGACACATAACAAAACGGCTGCCAATATATGACGGTCACGCAAGAGTATCTCATCAGGACTTCCGCCATCCATACGCATATAAACGAGATAGAGGTAGCGGAACACTCCATAGAGTACAAATGGGACGGTAATCATTAAACGATGGTTTCCGGTTTGCCCTTGTACAGTATACAGGCTGTAAGACATTAGTGTACCAGAAACAACGATGGTAATCATCTGGTCTAGCATAGGAATACTATACTCTTTAAGGATCTTACGATGACTACCCGCCTGCCCTTGCAGTAATACCAGTTCATTGCGTCGTTTGCCAAACGCCATGAAGAGGGATAAAAAGCATGTGACCAGATAGAGCCAGGGTGAGATCACAACTGGAATCACCACGGTTCCGGCAACGATACGCAATACAAAGCCTGCTGCAATACAAAAGACATCGATCAACACAACATGTTTTAAACGGAAACTGTAGAATATCATCATGACCAGATAGGCTACGATACTCAGGGCAAACAAGAAGTTGGCGCCACCAAGCGATTTGTAGATATCAGGAGGTGATGGAATAAAGGAAATTATCAGCGTCAATACCGCGCAAATTATTAGTAGGCCAACCAGGGCCGCTTTAGCCCATGAGGTAGGTAGAGCACCTGAAGCCAACGGTCGAAAGCGCTTGGTCGGATGCTGACGATCTTTCTCGATATCCAGTAAATCGTTTAAGACATAAATCGTGCTCGAAACAAAACAGAAGGTAATAAAGGCCAGAACCGCTCGCACAAAAGGGTAGAAGTGAAACAACTGACTTGCAAAAACCAGACCAATGAAAACTGCTCCGTTTTTCGTCCACTGTTTAGGCCTCATCAATGCGATCAAAGCTTTTACCCGCGTGAAAAAGCCGTTTGGCGTTGGTTGGGATTTTTCCACTACTGGGTGGTCCAGGGCCTGCTCATCCTCTTTTACTTGATATTGACTGTCGCTATTAGTGATAACTTTCTCCAAGAGTTTGATTTCCCTTCAACGCGTACGCAACATACATGAAAATGTGTACCTGAAATCATGGGACGTACCGTTACAGGAGCAGGTAACACCGTGACCAAAAGTACAGGTCAGCTTACTAGTAGATGCGTCGCTCTAAATCAGCTACTCGATGAAGGGTGATACGATGTTTGTCTGTACTGATATATCGTTTGTCGGTGAAATATCCCAGCACTTTATTTACGCTCTCACGGGACGCTCCAACCATTGATGCCAGCTCTTGCTGAGTCAGACGGACTTCAATGCGAACGCCATCCTCCACCTTTTTGCCGTGGGTGTCAGAAAGCTCAAGCAGCTTCTTGGCCACCCGACCATAGACATCCAGGAAGATGAGATCCTCTACCTGTTGATTCGTCTTACGCAGACGCTCACACAGCACTTCCATCACGCGAATCGCAATCTTCGGATTCTTCATGATAGCATTATGAAAATCGCTACGTTGTAAAGTGTAGCATTCAACTTTTTCCAGGGCAATAGCATCAGCCGATCGGGGGAGTCCGTCTAGTAAAGCAAACTCGCCAAAGCAGTCTCCTTTACCAAAAACAATCAATGAGATCTCTTGCCCATCAGGACTAATCAGGCAGATTTTAACTTTACCCTCTTTGATTACATACATTACCTGGCCTGGATCATCGCGATGAAAGATTACTTCTCCGGAACGAAAGGTTCTTTTCCTGGCGGCCCCGGAGAGTTCACGGATCTCTTCTTCTCCCAGACCGTTAAATATGTTTACTTGTTGGAAATAACTAAACTCGTTCTCTGTCTCCATCTCAGCTTCCTTTATGGCGCAATAATGCATTATGTTACAGTGAGCTCATCATAGCATAACAATTTAACGCATGCAATTGGAGCCAACACTCTGGAACTGAGAGTATGATTGGCGTAACATCAAAATAACTTGTAACAAATTTCAGTAATGCTTTATGCTTGCATGCCTCCTGGTTGAGAAGTATACTCTTAAAGATTCAAGACCATTTCATTATACATGAGTGCCCCTCTAATAATGTATGGAGTGGTGTGCTATAATATCTGAGTACACAAGTCGGAATTAAGCGCGCTTCAGCGCTCTATCTTAATTATCTATCAAAAGAAAAGGACAGCCCAAAACCTCCCTGTTCTGGGTTGCAATGAGGATACGAAACATGGCGGAAACAATTACAACCGACATGGTGATACATGATGTCGTGACTAAATACCCCGCAACCGTTAAGGTATTTCATGGTCATGGCTTGCCCTGTACAGCCTGTGCGGTAGGTGCTCGCGAAAGTGTGGCGGGTGGCGCAAGAACCCACCGTTTCCCACCTGAGAAATTGGAATTGCTCATCAAGGACTTGAATGCGGCTGCCAATGGTGAGGTAACGTCAATTACACCGAAGAAGGCTCCTGTGGGCCGAGGTGTTCCTTTAACTATGGCAAATGGTGCACCTGACCGCAAAATCAAACAGGTTATCGCGATTATGAGCGGTAAGGGCGGCGTAGGTAAATCTCTGGTCACTGGCCTGCTGGCTGTTTCTTTGCGCCGTCAGGGACAACAGGTTGGTATTCTGGATGGTGATATCACGGGTCCAAGTATTGCCCGTATGTTTGGCACAAAAGGCCAACCCACAAAATCTGCCAATGGCGGTATTGAGCCATTACGCAGTAAAGGCGGCATCAAAGTCGTTTCGATGAATATGTTCCTGGAGAAGGAAAGCGATCCAGTCGTCTGGCGTGGTCCGATGATCTCAAGCGCGATCAAGCAGTTCTATAGCGATGTGGACTGGGGTAATCTGGACTACTTGCTGGTCGATCTACCTCCCGGAACCTCTGATGCTCCAATGACAGTCATGCAGGCTCTACCACTGGATGGCGTGGTGATCGTTTCATCGCCACAGATGCTGGCAACCATGATTGTTATGAAATGTATCAATATGGTACAGCAACTCAAAGGCTCGATTGTGGGTGTGGTTGAGAATATGTCTTATTTCGAGACCCCCAAAGGTGAGCGCTATGAGATATTTGGTTCCAGCAATGGTGCGGAGCTAGTTGGTATGACTGGTGCTCCACTACTGGGCACGTTGCCAATTGATTCTGCGCTGACCACACTGTGTGATGCAGGCCGCGTTGAAGAGTATTATGCTGAACACTACGAAGAGTTGGCTGCAAACTTCACCAACACGTTACGCATCAAACGCTAGGCAAAACAGTATTGTTGTATGGCGTTACAACAACAAGAGAAGAGACTTCCAACAATGGAGGTCTCTTCTCTTGCTGTCTGCCGATATTAGATACTGCGAGCAAATGAACCAAGAACTTTACAAAAGGTGGTGTGACTGACAAGATCAGCGAGGGCGCTACGCACCGCTGGATCATCCCGGTGACCTTCAAAGTCCAGGTAAAAGACATATTCCCAGGCACGTTGACGCGAGGGGCGGGACTCCAATTTGAGCAGGTTGATATGATTCTCCGCCAGGAAGGCCAGACACTTGTTCAATGAGCCAGGCTGGTGGGCTGTAGCCATTACCAGCATGGTTTTGGCTTCACCGTCACGTCTTGCCGCAGGCTCTCTCCCCAGAGCGATAAAACGTGTGAAGTTGTCTTTAATGGTCTGGATACCACGAGCCAGAATATCAAGCTCATAGAGTTCGGCCGCGCCTGCACCAGCCACGGCTGCCACACCCTGTAACTGCTCTTCACGCACCATTTTGGCACTACCGGCGGTATCATATGTAGCGACAATTTCAGCACCCAGTTCGCGCAAAAAAACATCGGATTGCGCCAGGGCCTGTGGATGGGAGATGACACGCTTAATATCACCAAGCTGTTGTCCAGGCAAAGCCAGTAAACAATGGTTGACTGGATGCCCAATCTCACCAATCACAAAAAGATCATGTTGCCTCAAGAGATCGTAGACATCATTGATACTGCCCGCCTGAGAATTCTCGACCGGCACCAATCCATAATCAACCTTACCTGCTGCCACTGCTCGAAAGACATCGGAAAAAGCGCGGTACGGTATTGATTCAGCCCTGGATTGCAAATGGCTCCCAAAATAAACCTGTACCGCCTCATCTCCAAAGGCGCCCAACTCTCCCTGAAAGGCAACCCTGGTCACATCAGCCGCCGCTGAAGAATCGTGTACATGTACATCTTTTGCTGTTTGACCCATACCAACTCCTCTCACCCTGCAAAATAGTATGTGTATCCATGTCATCATTGACAATAAAACTTCAAGGGCGACATAATTATCTGGCAGAATGTGGTAGCTATCTTTGCCATAAGTATTGGCCGATTGTGCCAGTTAATATCTGGATTGTCAAGTCGGCTGGCGCTCCAACAGTTTTACGTGTGATGTGAGGGATAAAAATTGCACATGGCGTTAACTAATAAACAGGCTCCTACAAACAATGTAGGAGCCTGTTTTATCTTTTTTAGGTCCGATTCATATGAACCAGACTCAGTGCATCTTATGCTTACTGTACTTTGTAATGGTCTTTGTGATAGTAGGACATACCTTTACCTAGTACTTTAACTGGATAAAGATCGGCCAGCCAGATTGCCTCATTACAGACAGCGCAAATGTGGTTTGTCTGATGATTGACAGTCTCGCGGTTAGCCAATGAAGCACGAGCGGTTTTTGAAAGTTCACCCTTCTTAGGCATTGATTAAATCCCCTTTCGCCTAAAGTTGTCTTCTTTAGAAGTGTTGTGGCTTCTACAGATTAGAACAAACGTAGTCCACAATTTGTTCCCTGGTGCGCAACCAATTGGTCAGGCCATGCTACTTCTGCGCTTTTTCTGCTCATGGAAGTCGACACAAGCCAATCTTTCTACGATCCGCCCTGAGAATACGGCACTAGTATACCATAGGAAGGACTTTGATACAATGCAGGAAGTTGATCAAACCAGGACCACTCTGCACATTTTTGCTTTTGCCTTACTTCTGACTTTTCGCGTCGTTCGATGTGGGCAAAGATGAACAGTAGCTACCAGCCAGATGGTTGATATGGGCTACTTTCAGAGCGACCTCATCATCTTCAGTCACTTCTGGTCGGAACTGCGGCGTGACATTCCACTGGAATTGCGCAGCATCAGGATTAGCCTGAGCGAAATGGCGCAAGGCCGGCGGCAACAGGCGCAGACGGCGGTCGATCCATTCTTGGTCCCAGGGACCATCTTCTAAGATCTCTTCAGCCGCCCGGAATTCATAGTAAATGGTGCGGCGCAGGTTCTTACCTTCAACCGGCTCAGAACCGTGGACGACCATAACATCATGCAAGAGCACGTCTCCAGGTTCCATCTCAACCACAATCGCCTCAGGTGGATTCCAGCCCCACTTGTCAGTTAAGGCGCAGAGGTCCTGACGGTCACGCTGTGTTTTAGGGAGAACATGCAGGGCGCCAGCATCGGATCTTGAGGCATCCAGGTACAGATCAAAGTTGAAGATTCTGTGTTTGCGTGGATGGACGGCATCCTGGTGCCAGGGAATAGCCGCGCCATCGCCTTTCTCTTTGAAGACCATCGATTCATAGGTTGGGACAAAGTTTGGACCACAAAGGCTTTCAGCCACACCAAGCACATAAGGACTTCCAAGTAGCTCTAGCGAGGAAGCCTGTCCCTTGTTGTGCAGGTAGTCTACCCGAAACATCACCCGACCATTGGCACGCTCCGCAAACAGATAATCTTCATAGAGTGGATCACTGGCATCAATAGTATTACCTTGCTTAATCCAGAATTCACCTGAATCTTGCAAACGCTTTAACAGGTCCTGTGGAATCCACTGGCGTAGAATGAGATAACCATTTTCGTCAAAAAAGCGAATCTGCTCTTCATTCAAATGATAGGGAGCAGTCTGAATATTATTAGTAGTCGTCATAAACATAGACCTCCTGATTACAGCCCTGTACATACAGTAACTTCTGATGCAAACTATACTTGATCAGGTAGAAATAATCTTCCTGTTATGAGTGCTATTTTTCTCAGATCCTAAGATTGATAGATGGGAGTCAGGTAGCGATGACGTTGCAGGATGAGTTAACCATTGATATGACAATGATGGGACTATCGCATGGACATATGCAGCCATCATTGATGCCACGGGCACATAGACATGCTGAAGTAGAACTTAATTTTACTGAGCAGGGCACGATTACCTATTTATTTGGAGGAGATCGCATCACCGTCGGCACTGGCCAGCTAGCCTTTTTCTGGGCCACGCTGCCACATCAGGTGATACAGGTAGAGGAAAATACGATCTTTCACTGGCTGACGATTCCATTTTCAGCCTTTTTGCGCTGGCGTCTATCTCCCACCTTTGTACAACAGGTTATTCGTGGAACGTGTATTCTCGGTGAGTTGGATTTCACGTTGATGCAAGCACAATTTCGGCAGTGGCGCAACGACTTACAGGCACGTACTGAGGAACAAAATCAAATCGTGTTATTGGAAGCTGAGGCCTGTGTCCGTCGTCTGGCCACGGGCAGTAGCACGACTAACACGAAAAACGCGACCGCACCTCCCATGGAACCACATCTATTGAGCAAGGTCGATCAGATGGCCAGCTTTATCGCCGAACACTATACTGAACTTCTGCATACCAAAGATGTGGCTGAGGCCGCGCACCTACATCCTAACTATGCCATGAACCTGTTCCATAAGCATATCGGGATGAGCATAATGGAATATATTACTCAGTATCGCCTGGCTCATGCCCAGCGCTTGCTGATTACCACTGATATCAATATCTCTGAGATAGCGCTGGCCGCCGGCTTTGGCTCAGTAAGCCGCTTCTATAGTGTCTTCAAAGCTTCCTGCGGCCTCTTACCAGGTGCCTACCGTAGCGGTCTGCGCCTGAAGCCATCCTGAACACTGCGGGCGCGAGGTTAGATCCCAAAAGACAAAACTAGTCAGAGGGATGATCGCCAAAGCATAAACCATACCTATTGCATATTCAGCCATATCAATTATGATACAAAGACTGAATTTCTGGTTTCCACGAACAAATCGCCAGGAGAGGTTCAAGCATCTTCTGACGAGCAAGAGAGGGTTTGTGCTATTTATGGAGACATCTTCTACGGCGGTTGGCTATGATTCTCGCGCGATCCTTATTCATGGGCAGCGTACATTAATACTGAGTGGAGCGATCCATTATCCGCGCAGTACACCAGCGATGTGGCCTGAGTTAATGCGACAGAGTAAGGAGGCAGGACTCAATACAATCGAGACGTATGTGTTCTGGAATTTACATGAACGTGAACGCGGCGTCTTTGATTTTTCGGAGCGCCTGGATCTTTTCCGCTTCTGCGCATTGGCTGAGCATTATGGCCTGCATGTAATCCTGAGAATTGGTCCTTATATTTGCGCGGAAACTAATTATGGCGGCTTGCCTGCCTGGTTACGCGATGTGCCCGACATGGCAATTCGCACATATAACCAGCCATTTATGCGCGAGAAAGAACGCTGGGTGCGCTTCCTGGTAGATTATATACGTCCCTTGCTGGCCTCGAATGGTGGCCCGATTATCCTGGCACAATTGGAAAATGAGTATGAGAATATCGCCAGCCGTTATGGTACAGAGGGACAACACTATCTGCGTTGGGTGAGCGAACTTGGTCAAGCCTTGAATCTGGGTATTCCTCTGGTGATGTGCGTGGGTGCGGCGGCTGGCGCGATCGAGACCATGAATGGCTTCTACGCTCATCCCATGCTAGAACAGCACACCTTTCAACATCCCGACCAACCAGCCATATGGACCGAGGATTGGCCGGGCTGGTACGATACCTATGGGTATCCACATCATATTCGCACACCGCAGGATGTGGCTTATGGTGTGGCGCGCTTTATAGCTGCTGGCGGGACTGGCGTTAACTATTATATGTGGCATGGCGGCACCAACTTCGGGCGCGAGGCGATGTATCTCCAGACCACCAGCTATGATTTCAATGCCCCCCTCGATGAGTTTGGACAACCAACTACCAAGCTACGCCATCTGGCTCAACTCCACTCTATCCTGACCGATTACGCGGATTTGCTCCTCAGCAACGAACGGGCCCAGCCCCAATCGCTGGGCGAGTTACAGACGGCCTATACCTATGCCAATAACACCTATACGCTTACCTTCCTCTGTAACGATGCACCGCTTCCAGCCGATTGTAGCTGGAACGAGGAACAGGTCTCATTGCCAGCCCATTCAGTCCTACTCCTTGTTAATGGTCAACTGCGGTTTAATACGTCTGATATCGCCACGGTTCACGCCGCTCGACGTGACTATCAGCCACAGGAGCAGCTAATCCATGAGCGCTCCTGGACAACAGAACCTTTACCCTCCCATTGGCCGGCATTACTACGCTCGGCGGTAACAGAAGAGAAGCCGCGTGAACAACTTGCGCTGACCCATGACCGCACCGACTATTGTTGGTATTCAACCACTTTTTCAACAGCGGAAGAAGAAGAAGGCACCCTATCACTGATCGGCTTTGCGGATGTGGCGCACATCTTTATCGATGGCAAGTTTTATGCCACATCGCCAACACCCCTGATCGAGAATCGCGGCTCCTTTGAGGGTCCGGCTTTTAGCCAATCCTTTCGTTTCTCATTACCAGTCGGAGATCATGAACTGATGATCCTGAGTTGTGCCATGGGATTGATCAAGGGCGATTGGATGATTGATGCAAATATGGTGGAGGAACGTAAGGGATTATGGGGTCATGCACGCTGGAATAGTACGGTACTGGAGGGTCCCTGGTCAATGCAACCTGGCCTGGTTGGAGAGCAGACGGCCTTCTTTGCGGCTGGTGGTACGCTTGTTGATTGGCAACTAGTCGGCGCTGAGGCGTCACAAGAGCCCCTGCGCTGGTGGCGCCTGACCTTTGACCGACCAGAGGCAGCTGGACCCTATGTCGTGGATCTGGCAGGCATGCAGAAAGGGATCGCCTGGTTGAATGGACGCTGCATCGGTCGCTACTGGCTCGCTCGTGCTACGGGCGAACTTGACCACTGGCATACAAACATCATCTTCGCCCAGAATACTGATGAGCCTACCCAGCGCTACTATCACCTGCCCAACGAATGGCTACAGGACAAAAATACGCTGGTCCTTTTTGAGGAACTCGGTGGAGATCCAGCCTCAATTGCCATCTGTAGCGTCACAGAAACACCTCTGAGCTAAGCCACTCAATCATCTGAAGGAGGGGTAGGGAACTGGACACGAGCCCCTTCTTCGTGGCATGATTAAAACCGATACATTGATATCTAACGGCATCTATTAAAAAGCAATCGTGAACGCCGCTCACTCGCGGCTAGTGAGGTCGCCACAGGTCACCTGGTGAACCCTGCTCTTTTCTGCCGAGGCGATCTAGCCTGTCAGGCAACTTCACTCACACGATTGAATGGCATTATTTGTGCCAGACCTCAGTTTGAGAACAACTCCAACCTCGTGTCTATACCATCATATACTAGAAAGTTTTTTTCTATGAGCACATCGACAGTCCGCCAGTTACAACCAGCCGAAATTCCTGAGATCGTTCGTTTCCTGACATCCTATGCTTTTCGCGCAACGCCCCCACTTCCGGAGAAGGCGGTATGGCAGAAAGATTTTTCATATCTGGATGAAGCGACAATATTCGCTGCCTTTGAAGACGGGAAACCAGTAGCCAGTGCAAGTAGTTCGTTAATCCAGCAAAATATTCGTGGGCACTTCTATCATGGTGGTGGTGTCTGGGGCGTCACAACACATCCCGCGGGACGGCGCAAAGGGTACGCCAGAACGATGCTTGCGAGCTTGTTGGCCCGGATGAATGAGGATGGTAACGCCATCTCGGTCCTTTATCCATTCAGAGAATCGTTCTATACACGTCTGGGCTATACTACATTTTCACAGCCTAAACTGGTACGCTTCTCACCGATTGCGTTGCAGCCACTGCTGAAAAAGGATCTGGGCGGCGAGGTGGAAATGCTGGAGATTGCTCAGGGCTTTGAGCTCTATGCAGATTATCTACACAGACAACATAGTACGATCCATGGTTTTGGTCGCTTCTCAGCGAAAGTCGAGCGCAATCTGCGTGAACGGAATGCACATTGGTTGGCGATTGCCCGTTCTACTGATGGTGAAATCAAGGGCATGATGCTCTATAAAATCAAAGGCAACGGTGATGATCTGCAGGTCACACACTTCTGGTATGACGATATCCAGGGTCGCTACCTGCTCCTGGAATGGTTTGCGCGCCATATTGATCATGTAAAAGAAGTTGAAATCAGGTTGCCATCCTTTGAGCGCCCCGAGACCTGGTGGCCCGATATGAATGTGCAAACAACCTCGCTAGAGGCGCCTTTAGGACGTGTCATTAATATCACCAGACTTAATGGTATGCAGACCGGTCCCGGCCGCTTTACTGCCCATGTCAGCGATGAATACTGCCCCTGGAATAATGGCGACTATCTTTTCGAGACGATCGATGGACGGCTCCAGATCAGTTCCAGCCAGAGTGCCGAATGCGAACTCTCTATTCAGGCAGTCGCCTCGCTGATCTATGGGACCAACGAACCGGCCACCTTCTCACTGCGCGACTGGGGCAATCCATCCGCTGAACTCCAGGCCACCATGCAACACATGTTCCCACTCCTGCAACCTTTCCTCCACGAGGTTTTTTAGCCACTTCTTCTTGTCCAAAAAGAATATACGCAAAAGGGGACAGATCCAGCGTATTGGATCTGTCCCCTTTTGCTGTCCACACATCAGGCTTTGGTTTGCTCATCAGGATTTCCTAGAACGCGCTTGGCCAGCGCGGAAAGGGCGGCATCATCCATGGGAGGATTGTGCAGTCCGGCACGGATGTCGCGATAGTAGCGCTGGAGCGGCGATGAGAGCGAGAGACTGGCAGCCCCTACAACGCGCATAGACAGGTCGATGATCTCTACGGCGTTGTTGACGGCCAGATATTTGGCGGCCCCCACCAGGGCAGGATCCACACTTTCAATATCCTGACTATATTGCTCGGCCAGACCAAATAGCGTGGCCTGACTTTCTAATAGAAGGACCTCGATACGACCAACCTTGTCTTGAATATGTGGCACGCTGGCAATAGATTGTTTGAGCGAGTTTGGCCGGCGACTACGCGCAAAACGGATCGCCTCGTCCCGCGCCGCCTGGGCGATACCCAGATAGCCAGCAGCCAGGACCAGTCCCCAGACTGACTGCCGTTTCTGAGCACCCGGTAGCGGTGGCAATTGAGCATCTATATAGGCTTCAGGTCCCAGTTTTACATTCTCAAGCAATAAATCGTTACTGCCACTACCACGCATACTTACGGTATTCCAGGTATCCACGATACTGACGCCATCTGCGCTGCGGGGAACCAGGAAGTTCCCACGTTCGGCTTTCAGAGGAGCCAGACCGCTGGCCTCACCCGTCTCATCTTCAATACTACAACCTACGATAAAATAGCTAAGTGCGTGGCTGCCAGTAGAAAAAGTTTTGCGTCCAGTGATATGCCATGAACCATCGACCTGACGACGAGCGGTGGTCTGAGGACGACCACCCCGGCTTGGACTACCGGTGGCGGGTTCACTGACGGCACTATTGATCATCGCACCATTCTCGACCATGTCCTGACACAACTGGACAATCACCGGCGGTAATTCCGCGCGCCCATCAACCAGGCGACCAATATGCGTCAGATGCATACAAACCACAAGGGCGGTCGAGGCATCTCCCTGACCCAGACGATATTGCGCATGAACAAGATCCAAAAGGGAAGCGCCCTGGCCCCCTAGATTACGCGGCAGTGAGAGCGTCAGATAACCGGCCCGATGTAAGTCATGAAAGTTCTCTAATGGGAAACGTCCTTCCCAATCATGTTCCAGTGCACGTGCCGCAAAGGTATCGGCCAATGCTCCTGCCGTTTCCAGTAGCTTTTTTTGTTCGTCGGTTGTTGGATACGAGAGGAAACTCATGGGTGCTCCTTTTAGTTCAAATGTTTCGTCGCCAGGTCAGCCAGCATTTCAGTGTAGCGGCAGGTCTTGCACCTGCGGCCTGTTCACGTAAGAAATGTTCTTCAAACATATGATCGTGTAACGGAGAATAGATCAGGCGCGTGCTGCATGCTGTGTGCTGCTTGTGCATGTTTTTACGTGAACAGGCCGCAGGTGCAAGACCTGCCGCTACTGCTTTTATTTTAACATGGATGTGCTTAATCGAAACGTATTGCCCGCGAGGGGTGCTGCTATCTCTATGTTATGGGTATCATATCATAAACATGAGCCAGTGTTCGTGGCATTTCAACGTCCAGAATGCTGCCATCTACAAAAAAAAAGTGCTATAGTTGCAAGACAAAACAATGCTAGCTCGTTTTTGAAAGGATGATTGATGGTTAAGGCAATTGCGGTCTTCCCACGGACGAAAGAGATCAGGTTGATTGAACATCCCGAGCCACATATCACACAACCTACGCAGGTCAAACTAAGAATCTTAGAAGTAGGTGTCTGTGGCACGGATCGCCATATTTGCGCACTTGCATTTGGAAATCCGCCCGGGGAGAGTGAGTATCTTATTCTAGGACATGAGGCATTAGCGGAGGTAGTTGAGGTTGGGGAGGCCGTGACGCAATTCCGTCCTGGCGATCTGGTGGTGCCAGAGGTGCGTCGGCCATGTAGCGATCCAGCTTGCCGGGCCTGCCAGGCTGCACATCAGGATTTTTGCTATACCGGCACATATACGGAGCGTGGTATCCAAAATCTACATGGCTATATGACCAATATGGTAGTTGATGAGGCCTCCTATCTCCATCCTGTGCCTTCGGAATTACGTGAGGTAGCGGTGCTGACCGAGCCGCTCACGATTGCGGAAAAGGCTCTGGTCCAGGCCTTACAAATTCAGGCCCGCCTGCCATGGCGCACAAATGCAGCCAGTTCTGATGAGCCGGGACGTGGCCTGAGGGCTGTGGTTCTGGGTGCGGGTCCAATCGGACTGCTGGGTGCGATGCTGTTTGTGACTGCCGGCTTTGAGACCTATGTGTATTCACGCGCCCAGGCTCCCAATGAGAAATCCACCATTGTCGAGGCCATCGGTGCAACCTATCTCTCAAGCGAGACTACCAGCGTTGAGCAGCTGAAAGAGCGCGTTGGCCATATTGATCTGGTCTATGAAGCCATGGATGCCGCACCACTGGCCATCGATGTTCTCCGCAACCTTCATCGCAATGGTATCTTTATCTTTACCAGTGGCACCAGTCCTGATCATCCTTTTAACATCGATACGGCGGCCGCAACCCAGCATCTCACCTCTAAAAATCAGGCGATTATCGGTACGGTCAATGCTGGACCCGCAACCTTTCAATCCGCGATTGAACATCTGGGTATCTTCCAGCAACGCTGGCCCCAGGTTCTACCAGCATTGATTACACACCGCTATCCAATGGAACAGGCGAAAGAGGTACTGCTTGCAAAACCTGGAGGTATCAAGCATATCGTTTCAATTGCTTGATCAGAGATCGCTATGGCCAGGCCAGTAGATTGCTGGCATCGATACAGAGTCGCACGATCTGCGCCAGGCCTTTGCCAATAGGGGAGACGTGCAAAAATTCATTGGTCGTATGGGCCTTCTCGCCTCTGGTGATGCCAACACAGACCGTGGGAATGCCCAGACTGATAGGGATATTGGCATCTGTACTGGATGCGACGCAATGTGGCTCATAACCAACCCACTGTAGCGTCTGCTTCGCCAGTTGTACCAGTGGATCATTTTCGTCCCGGCTACCAGCAGGCCGATCACCCAGTATTTCGATCTCGGTCTGTAAACCTGGACCTGCCTGCTGAAGAATTACCATACGGGCTTGCTCTACCAACTGGTCCAGGGCCTGGACATCTACGGAGCGTAGATCAACCAGGGCCGTGGCCTGGGAGGCGATGGTGTTGATTGAGGTTCCACCTTCGATCATGCCGACATTAAAGGTGGTCTTTGGCTGGCTCGGTACCTGAAGCGCGGCCAGGCCAGCGATAATGCGTCCCAGGCCATGGATCGCACTGGGCACACCAAATGAGCCAAATGAGTGTCCACCAGGACCTTTTACGGTGATTTTTAAACGCTTTGAGCCTACGGCAACATTAACAATGCTCCCTATATTGCCATCTACCACCAGAACTCCTGCCAGCTGCTCTCGATAGCGCTCAACCGCTTTACGGGCACCACGGAGATCGCCCAGGCCTTCCTCACCAACATTGGCCACCAGCACCAGATCTACGGCTGTCTCCCAGCCATATGTATCCAATAGCTCGACGGCGGTCAGGGCGGCGGCGACACTGACACTGTTATCACCAATACCAGGACCATAGAGCAGATCGCCATCACGCCGAATGGTGAGCGGGGTCGAGGCGGGAAAGACGGTGTCAATATGCGTCAGGAGCAGCAATACAGGACGATCCGCCTTTTTTCCACGCCGCACATACACATTCCCCAGTTCGTCCACCTCTGGATTGTAGCCACGTTCACGCCACAGGTCAGCCACAAATTTCGCTCGTTCATGCTCCTCTCCGGTGGGAGCCGGTACAGCGCAGATACGCTGCGTCAGCATAACCACGTCCTCTATTCTTTCTGTCGCATCGGCGAGAATACGTTTTAAGTCCTGGGTAGAAAGATCCATCTTTAGCTCCTTGTACTACTGTCTTATGGCTACTCAAGCGGCGTCGTGGATTGCTTTTTAAGACGTATAATGTAAAATTATACTACGACAACCGCCTTCTATCGCAAAACTGATCATGCCGTTGATCCGTAATGGTTGTATGGATAGTATGTAGGAGTTGCCCATCAAGGGTAGATAGGTAATGGAGAATAATTATTTATGACTATTGCAAAGCAGCCTTTTGGTCGTACAGGACATATGAGTAGCCGTACTCTCTTTGGTGCCGCAGCGCTGGGCTCTGTGACTCAGGCGGAGGCGGACCAGACATTAGAGGTATTGCTGAAATATGGCGTCAACCACATTGATGTGGCGGCCAGCTATGGCGATGCTGAATTACGCATTGCTCCCTGGATGGCCCAACATCGCTCCGAGTTCTTTGTCGCGACCAAAACGGGTGAACGCACGGCCTCGAAAGCCATGGAAGAATTACAGCGTTCACTGGAACGGATGAAAATAGATGCTGTGGATCTGTGGCAGTTCCATAATCTGGCTGATCCCATTGAATGGGATATCGCTTTGAGTCCTGGTGGCGTGATCGATGCGGCCATAGAGGCGAAAAAACAGGGATTGATTAAAGCTATTGGTGTGACGGGTCATGGTTTGCAGATCGCGGCCACCCATCGCCGTAGCCTTGAGCGTTTTGATTTCGATTCTGTCTTGCTTCCTTGCAACTATGTGACGCTGCAAAATCCTTATTATGCAGAAAACTTTCATGCGCTGGTCGCAACGTGTAAACAGCGCAATGTTGCGGTCCAGACGATCAAATCAATCGCCTATAAGCCCTGGCTAGGGGAGAAACAGACGCATAGCACCTGGTATGCTCCACTCGAAGAGCAGGCCGATATTGATCGCGCCGTCCATTGGGTCCTGGGTCATGAGGGTGTCTTCTTGAATACGGTCGGAGATATCCATCTCCTGCCAAAGGTTCTAGATGCCGCCAGTCGCTTTGAGAAGCAGACCAGCAATGCCGACATGGATGCCATGATTGGCAATCTTGGTATGCAACCACTGTTCGTCTAGATCTATCTGATTTGACAGAAGATAGACGAAAAAGCCATCGCCCCTTTCCTCTTGTTTTATCAGGAAAGGGGCGATGACTTTTAGTAAGCTAGCAATAGGTGCTGCATCCCTGCCACCAACTTCAACCTCAAGGAACTGGTATTAGCGGTTAGCGTAGGTGTTGGCGGACTCTTGCTCGTTGACATAGAGAGCATTGTTGATGCCATCGCTATTGCGGCTCAGCAACTCTAACAGGCCACGGGTCTCTTCAGCGCTCAGTGTGCAGTACATGCCGCTGGGATTGCCAAACTCGTGGTAGTACATTTTCAACTTACCATCCTCTAACCAGGACTGGTAGCGGCCAATTTTCATGTGATCTTTATGATTCTGTGCTGTGTTCATGTTTGCTCCTCCTTGAGGTTCCCTCAATTGGAAAATCTTCGAATACGTAAAATTTTTATACTTGTTGTTAACCGGGAAGATGATTCAGCGTAGAACCTTGCCGTCCCAGCGAGATTTTTTTTTGTGTGTTTCGCTTTCGCTTACATGTTTAATAATACGGTATAAATCGCCGTTTGGGGAGGTTTTTCAGGCCAAAAAAAGCGCTCAAAAAAATCTTTATGCACTTCTATAGATAGCTCTACAATATGCTGCCATCTTCTTACCATTTATGCGTAGTAAACGAAGGCACATGACACCATTTTTGTGCATATTGCACAAAAATATAAATAAATATATTTGTGTAAATTGCCATATCGATATCCAGGAAGGTGCAATCAGGAGGTGAAAACATGAAAAAAGCCAACCCCACTAATTGTAGGGCTGGCCTTGTGAATTTTTCCTGATAAAATTAGAGTTGGGCTAACAGGCTATTTAAGCGATTGACAAAGCTGACAGGATTCTCCAGTTGTTCACCGCTGCTGAGTACTGACTGATCGAAGAGGACATGTGCCCAATCGGTAAACAAGTGCTCGTCGGCTTCATTTTTGATGCGCTCAACGATGGCATGATGGGGATTGATTTCCAGAATCGGCTTGTCATTAGGAATCTTCTGGCCCGCCGATTGGAGTAGGCGCTTAAGACTGGGATCAATACCATACTCATCAACGACCAGACAGGCGGGAGAGGTCGTGAGACGACTGGTAACGCGTACGTCTTTGACTTCTTCGCCTAATACCTTCTTGAGGCGCTCTAACAGATCTTTGGCCTCGTCAGCGCTCTTCTGCTGTTCCTCTTTCTCTTGCTCATCCTCAAGGTTGCTGAGATCAACTTCGCCTTTAGAAATTGACTGTAATTGCTTACCCTCAAACTCGTTCAGTTCAGGTATGGCCAGATGATCAACGGGATCAGAGAGTAGGAGTACTTCGATACCTTTCTTGTTGAAGATTTCCAACAAAGGACTATCCTTGGCGGCCGCATAGCTATCTGCCACGATATAGTAAATCTTATCCTGGCCTTCCTTCATGCGTCCAATATAGTCTTCAAAGGAAACATTCTGGGTCTCACTGCCCGAGGTCGAGGTGGCGAAGCGGAGCAGTTTAGCCAGGCTGTCCCGGTTGTTCTGATCCTCTAACAAACCTTCTTTGATGACGCGACCAAACTCATTCCAGAAAGTCGCATATTTCTCTGGCGAGTTTTTGGATAGGTCGGTGAACAGGCCCAGGGCTTTTTTGGTTGAGTTGGAACGGATTGCGTCGATCATGCGGTTCTGCTGAAGAATCTCACGCGAGACGTTCAGGGGTAGATCGTTGGAGTCGATGATACCGCGCATGAAACGTAGATAACGAGGCATCAATTTTTCAGCGTCATCCATGATGAAGACGCGGCGCACATACAATTTAACCCCATGATGGAACTCACGTGTGTACAGATCAAAGGGAGCCTGGGCTGGTACATAGAGCAGGAGTGTGTATTCCTGGGTACCTTCCATCCGGCTGTGGGTATAGGCCAGTGGATCATTGAAATCATGCGAGATATGTTTATAGAACTCGTTATACTCTTCCTCGCTGATCTCGTTACGTGAACGCGTCCATAGGGCCGATGCCGTGTTGACAACTTCCCATTCGTCCTCTTTATCCTTCTCCTCGGACTTCATCACAATTGGTAATGTAACATGGTCTGAGTATTTACGGATAATTGAGCGTAAACGATAACCACTGAGCAGTTCGTCCTCATCCTCACGCAGATGGAGGATCACTTCGGTACCGCGCGTTGGCTTGTCAATATTCTCAATTGAATATTCGCCTTTTCCTTCGGACTCCCAGCGTACGCCATGATCGGCAGAGAGACCGGCGTGACGCGTCAAGACGGTAACGCTATCGGCAACCACAAATGATGAGTAGAAACCAACACCAAACTGTCCAATAATATTGGCGTCCTTTTGCTGATCTCCGGTCAATGATTGGAAGAACTCACGCGTACCGGACTTGGCAATTGTGCCCAGATGCTCGATCACTTCCTCACGGTTCATACCGATACCGTTGTCAGCGACCGTAATCGTGCGTGCCTCTTTATCAAAAGAAACACTGATTTTAAAATCTGTATCATGTTCATACAGCGATGCATCTGAGAGGGCATCAAAGCGTAGACGGTCGATCGCGTCTGAGGCATTTGAGACCAGTTCTCGCAAAAATATCTCTTTATTACTGTACAATGAATGGATCATCAGATCCAGCAACTGTTTAACTTCTGCCTGGAAACCAAGTGTTTCCTTGTGTGTATCCAGTGACATATTCAAAACCTCCATAGCAACAACAAAAAATCAAGAGAAAAGAATAGAGCGCGAAGAGGCATTTTTTTATCACTTGCACTGTACCAAAAGTAAGCCTTTTTTTCAACTAAACAAGCGTTGTCTTTGGCCCCACCTTATTATCCAGGGATAAGTGTATCACAGATAGCCAAAATAGGTACTTTATCCCATAAACAAACAAATATGTATCCTGAATAAAAGTAGTTTCGTATAAACATGTAACACCCGTTTAACCTATCGGCGTAGGAAAATATAAAACTCGTGCCGGTTTTCCCCCGGATATCCGAACACGTTATTATTAACGAATTATTTTCTTTTGTTCTAGCCACATTGCCTACCAAAAGTTACATTAGGTCTTTACTTGCATCACACATTGTTGTACAATGCACATACAATGTTTTCTTGTGTATTCCTATTACGCAGTAGCTATTTGTCTGGGTTCTGTCATTTGTATGAGAGAGACGACAAAATATAGTCTAAATAGGAAATACCAGTATAACAAATTTAATAATTAAATAGGAGATGATAACCATGAGCGAGCTATTGACAGTTTCAGAGGTTGCCGAAATTCTGCGCGTAGATGACACGACGGTTCGTCGTTGGGTAAAACAGGGTGCATTGGAGGCCGTTATTCTGCCTCACGTCAACGAGCGTCAGGCGTATCGCATTAAACGCGAGACCCTCAACCGCGTATTGGGTGATGCCGCCAATCAGCTGGTTGCTGAATAGAAGTATTTACTCATTCCAGCACGGCGATATGCACACATTATGTAGCGCTGATATATTCGGAACGTTGTACTCTTAGTAGCAAACAGAGCCTGCAAAGGCGTTTCATCCTTATGGCATCGTTATAAATTTATGCTTACAGAGAAAATGCCTTAAAAAAAGAGATAGAAGCATTCCGAATAAAAGACAATTGATAGCCTTTAAAGTGAGTCCGGTCCCTTTATTTATAAGAGGAACCGGGCTCACTTTATTTTTGCTCGTTTCCTGTGTCCAAACATTGTTAACTAACGTGTACAACACCAGAATCATAATGGCTATTCCAGCCAGAATAGAGGCAACGACATGATTAAGACATACTTAAGGGAAACGGTTGACAGTCACAGGACTTAAATGTATTATCAATATGAGACGCATAAATAAATATGTTACTCGATTGCCCTTTGCTCTTATACTAGCAATTTGCATTCGCTATTTTGCGACCAGGAATAGTAAAATTGGAAACACGTATTTTACCACCCTCGCGTGAGTTTTCTACTCTGGTCAATCTCCTCCGTTGGAGAGCAATCCACCAGCCCGAACAACGCATCTATACGTTTCTGACTGACGGAGAACAAGAAAAAGATGCCCTCACCTTCGCGGAGCTTGATCATAGAGCACGAATTGTTGGCGCTTCCCTGCAAGAATATATTCCTCCCGGAAGCCGAGCCGTGCTTATTTATCCTTCCGGGTTAGATTTTATTATCGCGTTCTTTGGTTGCTTATACAGTGGAATTATTGCAGTTCCAGTGTATCCACCATCCGCTGTACGCTCAGATCGTACGTTGACAAAGTTTCGAGCGATTGCACAAAATGTTGATGCGCAAGCCGTACTGACTTCTACAAATCTTACAGCAAAAGTAACCAATCTCATTGCACAAACTCCTGAATTGCAGAGCGCCCATGTACTCGTTACCGATACACTTCCCACGACTACTGCTGATCAATGGCAGATGCCAGATATCGCCAGCGCTACATTAGCGTTTCTCCAATATACATCGGGCTCAACTGGCGTGCCTAAAGGGGTCATGGTTAATCATGGCAACCTGATGCATAATTTGTCATTGGTGGAACGCTACTGTCAGCATCCTGCAGCAGCGCATGGCGTGACCTGGCTTCCTCTCTATCATGATCTTGGGCTGATTGGTGGTGTCCTGCAACCACTCTATGCGGGCTATGAATCAACGATTATGGCTCCCGCCACATTTTTACAGCGTCCCCATCGCTGGTTACAGGCTATTTCGCGCACAAAGGCGACGATCAGTGGCGCCCCTAATTTTGCCTATGACCTCTGTGTGCGTAAGGTGACGCCGGAACAAAAAGAGGGTCTGGACCTCAGCCACTGGGAGATCGTGGCCAATGGCGCTGAACCGGTGCGGGCCGATACGCTGGAGCGTTTTGCCGAGGCGTTTGCTGAGTGTGGCTTTCGCCGCAATTACTTTTATCCCTGCTATGGTCTGGCTGAGGCGACACTGGTCGTCAGCGCCGGAACGAAAGGTGTTTTCCCTACGGTGCGCTCGTTCCAAAATGAGGGCTTGAAACAAAATCAGGCTAGAGAGGTCGCGGCTGAGGAGGCTGATGCCAGGACATTGGTCAGCATTGGTCAGAGCCAGGATGATCAGACACTCCTGATAGTTGATCCTGAGACATATACGCTCTGCCCACCTGATCGTATCGGTGAGCTCTGGATCGCTGGCCCAAGCGTGGCTCAGGGCTACTGGCAACGGCCGGTTGAGAGTAAAGAGACCTTCCAGGCTCATCTGGCTGATGGACAAGGACCATTCTTACGTACCGGAGATCTGGGTTTCTATGACCACGATGAGCTTTTTATTACGGGTCGTTTGAAGGATCTGATTATTATTCGTGGTAGCAACCACTATCCACAGGATATCGAGAAGACGGTGGAGGCTTGCCATCCGGCCCTGCGCTTGAATGGTGGGGCGGCCTTCTCAATTGAGGCTGAAGGTGAGGAACGGCTGGTCCTGGTGCATGAAGTGGAGCGCACGGCCCTCTCGTCGAATCTGGCGGATGTGGCGGCGGCGATGCGTCAAGCGGTGGCTTTACAGCATGAAATTCAGCTCTATGCGCTGGCTTTGATTAAGCCTGGTAGTTTGCCTAAAACGTCGAGTGGTAAGGTGCAGCGCCGGGGTAGTAAGCAACACTATCTGGATGGCGATCTGGATGTGGTTTATGCATGGAAACAGGATGCGGCTGAGATGAGTCCTGTTCAGGATCAGACCACGGAGCCATCTCTTACGGAAGAGGAAGAAAATAAGCCGTCTACGCCGGTCTGGAATGCGTCGATGCTGCGAGCATGGCTGGTTGAGCATGTGGCTGAAGCATTGAGGGTTGCTCCTGCTTCGATTGCTATCAACACGCCATTTGCCTACTACGGGATGGACTCGGCCCAGGCGGTCAGCCTGTCGGCCGATCTAGAAGATATTTTGCAGCGTCCACTGGCTCCGACGCTGGCCTATGATTATCCTACGATTGATGCGCTGGCCCGCTATCTTGCCAATGAAGAACAGGTGGCGAGCGCGGATGATATCACGACGACAGAGCATAGCGCGTTCGCTGAAGATGCGATTGCGATCATTGGTCTGGGTTGTCGCTTTCCCGGGGCGAAAGATCCAGAGGAGTTCTGGCAACTTCTGCGTAATGGGATTGATGGAATTAGTGAGGTTCCAGATGCGCGCTGGGATAGTCGGCGTTACTATGCACCGGAGCCCGCGACACCAGGAAAAATGAATACGCGCTGGGGTGGCTTCCTACGGGACGTTGATCAGTTTGATCCTGCCTTCTTTGGCATCTCACCACGCGAGGCCGCCAGTATGGATCCACAACAGCGGTTGCTACTGGAGGTGGCCTGGGAGACCCTTGAGTACGCGGGCCATGCGCCGACAACACTGGCTGGCAGCCAGACGGGCGTCTTTGTCGGCATCAGTAGTGATGATTACTCGCGTCTGCAATCCTCGGATGGGGTGGATGCCTATTCAGGAACGGGTAATGCCCATAGTATCGCGGCCAATCGGATCTCATACGCGCTGGATCTTCGCGGTCCCAGTATGGCGATGGATACAGCCTGCTCGTCTTCGTTGCTGGCGGTACATCAGGCCTGCCAGAGTTTGCGTAACCATGAGTGCTCGCTGGCACTGGCTGGTGGCGTCAACCTGATCCTGACGCCCGAACTGACGATCACGTTCTCACAGGCGCGCATGATGTCGGCGGATGGTCGCTGTAAAACGTTTGATGAGGCGGCCGATGGCTATGTACGCGGTGAGGGCTGTGGCCTGGTCCTGCTTAAGCCTCTGTCTGAGGCACAACGGGATGGTGATACGGTACTGGCGGTGATTCGGGGCTCGGCGGTGAATCAGGATGGGCGTAGTAATGGTCTGACCGCTCCCAATGGTCCTTCCCAGGAGGCGGTGATCCGTCAGGCGCTCAGCAATGCCAGGGTGTCGCCCGATCAGATCAGCTATGTGGAGACGCATGGCTCCAGCACCCCACTGGGTGATCCGATTGAGGTTACGGCCCTGAAAGCGGTCTTGATGCAGCAACGCGCACCCGCACAAACCTGTCTGTTAGGGGCGGTCAAAACCAATATTGGACATCTGGAGTCAGCGGCGGGTATTGCTGGCCTGATTAAGACGGTGCTCAGTCTCCAAAAAGGCGAGATTGTGCCGAATCTGCATTTCCAGAAACTGAATGCGCATATCTCGTTCGCGGATACGACCTTTGCCATTCCTACACAGCCACAATCCTGGCCGACAGAACGGCGTCTGGCTGGTGTGAGTGCCTTTGGCTTTGGTGGCACCAATGTCCATATGATCCTGGAAGCGGCACCAGCCCTGGCTGAAATCAAGGCTGAAGTCGAGCGTCCACAACATCTGCTGACACTCTCGGCCCATAGTGAGAGCGCATTACAGCATGTGGTACGTCAGTATCAGGACTTCTTAAAGGCGTATCCGGCCACGTCTATCGCTGATCTGTGCTATACGGCCAATACGGGTCGAACCCATTTTGCGACACGCCTGACGATTATGACCACGACGGCGGAGCGTTTACGCGGCCAGTTGGCGACGTTTCTTCAGGATAAGGCTGCCCCAACCATCCATCAGGGACGAAAGTCGAGCACACAAAACCATAGGATCGCCTTTTTGTTTACGGGTCAGGGCTCACAATATATCGGGATGGCACGACAACTCTATGCGACACAGCCGACGTTCCAGCGCGCCCTGGATCGCTGCAACCAGATTCTGGAGAAGTATCTGGATCAGCCGTTGCTCTCGCTGCTCTATCCAGCCCTGGAGGATACTTCGCTGGATGAGACGGCTTATACGCAACCTGCGCTCTTTGCGTTGGAATATGCGCTGGCGGAACTCTGGAAGTCCTGGGGGATTGTGCCGGAGGCGGTGCTTGGACATAGCGTTGGTGAGTATGTCGCGGCCTGTGTGGCGGGTCTGCTCAGCCTGGAGGATGGCTTGAAGCTGATCTGCGCCCGGGGACGCCTGATGCAAAACCTGGAGCACCAGGGGAGTATGGTAGTAGCTTTTACAGCCCCTGAGACGCTAGAGCCCTTGCTACGGCCATTCCAGGAACAGGTCTCGATTGCGGCGATTAATGGACCGAAGAACACGGTGCTCTCGGGAGATACAAGCGCGCTCAAACAACTTGTCCAACAATTGGAGACGGCTGGCATTACGACGCATGCGATGACGGTCTCGCATGCCTTCCATTCACCTTTGATGGAGCCGATGCTGGATGCCTTTGAGCAAACGGCGAGCGAGATAGACTTTGCCGCGTTGCGTATTCCTCTGGTCAGTAATGCTAGCGGCGAGCTACTACAGGCTGGTGAAACGGTTGATGCGCATTACTGGCGCACGCAGACGCGTACGGCGGTGCAGTTTGCGGCTGGCATGGAGACACTGGCTCAAGAGGGCTACGATACATTTATCGAGATCGGGCCGAATGCGACATTGCTGAATATGGGCAAACGCTGTCTGCCAGATACGCGAAACAACTGGTTGCCATCACTCCTCAAAGAGCAGGGAAACTGGCAAACGTTGCTAGATAGTGCAGGGAAACTCTATACGCTTGGGATTGATCTCAACTGGTCTGGCTTTGATCAGGACTATCCACGGCGACGCATCGCGCTACCAACCTATCCATTTGAACGCCAGTCTTACTGGTTAACGCTCAAGGATGCGTCACAGGTAGAGCCAACGGAAAAGCCTGAGGAAGCCAATCCAGGTGGACAGCGTATTACCAGAGATACGCAACGTCATCCGCTACTCGATAGTTATGTTGCCCTGGTACATCCGGCGCGTATCCATGTATGGGAAAGCACGCTAGATACGCAACACCTGCCATATCTCAAGGATCATCGTATTCAGGGTTCGGCCGCTCTTCCCATCTCGGTCTATATCGAGATGGCGCAGGCCGCCACGAAGGAGGCATTGGGAGATGACCAGAAGTATCGTTTAGAGGCGATAGAGCTGAAAAAACTGCTGCTCTTACCAGAGAAAGGTCCCCAGAAGGTCCAGGTAGTGCTCGCTTCTGACGGTCAACAACAGGCAACATTCACGATTTATAGCCATGCAGTCGGTGCACCAGAGCAACCACATGACCACTGGACGCTCCATGCAACTGGTAAAATTCATACTCATTAGGAACTAGTCTGGAGGATATTGTGGCATCACCAACGACATCCAGTGGTGGTCCGAACATCAATTTTGGTCTGATATTTTTTTCAAGTGGTGAAACACCTTTTCACAAGCATAAATATCGCCTGGTGATCGAGAGCACTAAATTTGCGGATCAACATGATTTCTCATCGGTCTGGATCCCTGAGCGTCACTTCACAAAAGATGGCTGGCTC
The DNA here is from genome assembly GCF_003967575.1 of Dictyobacter alpinus. Lineage (NCBI taxonomy): Bacteria > Bacillati > Chloroflexota > Ktedonobacteria > Ktedonobacterales > Dictyobacteraceae > Dictyobacter > Dictyobacter alpinus. The sequence goes on along the minus strand of NZ_BIFT01000001.1, from coordinate 3,586,949 downwards.
TATCCTAATCCAGCCGTCTTACAGGCGGCGCTGGCACGGGAGACCAGACAGATTCAGTTACGGGCGGGTAGCGTGGTGCTCCCCCTGCATAATCCGATCCGGGTGGCTGAAGAATGGGCGATGGTGGATAATCTTTCTGGCGGTCGTGTAGGTATCGCATTCGCCTCTGGCTGGCATCCTAACGATTTTTCGCTGGCACCTGAGAACTATGAACAACGTCAGCAGGTAATGTATCAGGGTATTGAAACTATTAAAAAGCTCTGGCGCGGTGAGAAGATCCAGGTGACCGGTGGAGATGGTCGGCAGGTTGAGATCCAGACCTATCCAACGCCGATCCAGGCGGAACTTCCTTACTGGGTGACTGCGGCTGGTAATCCCGCGACATTTGCGAAGGCGGGCGAGATCGGGGCCAACCTGCTGACCCATATGTACAATCAGAGCGTGCCTGAACTGGCGGAGAAGATCCGCATCTATCGCAATGCGCGAGCCGAACATGGCTATGATCCAGCCACAGGACAGGTCTCAGTGATGCTGCATACGTTCATTGGCCAGGATGAAGAGACGGTGCGGCAGCAGGTGCAGGGGCCTTTCTGTGAATATCTGAAGTCGGCTTCCTACCTGGTGAACGCTATCGCGTATAGCCGGGGTCAACAGGTTGATCTTAATACACTATCTGAGGAAGATCTCAATGAGTATCTGCACTTTGTCATGGATCGCCTGATCAGTACTCAGCGCGTCCTGTTTGGCACACCAGAACAATGTGTGGATCTGATGGTTCAGCTCAAGGATGCTGGCGTGACTGAAATCGCCTGCCAGTTGGATTTTGGGGTGGACGTGGATGTCGTGCTGGAAAATATGCCGTTCTTGAATCAGTTAAAGGATCTGGCAAATGCCCGGCTAAACACACGTGAACAGCCACGTTTTGCGTCGATGGCGCTCCAAACGGAACAACATACTACCAATGGACATATTCCCACGACTATCGCGACGGCCACGACATCTCCTGTGGACGACACAAACTCGCTGAGTCGTATACGCCAGCGCTGCCAGACAACCATCGATCTCGGCACGTTCTATCAGCGTCTGGAGCGCCACGGCGTACAACTGGGCAGCAGTTTCCAGGGCATCCAGCGGCTCTGGCAGGGCACAAACGAAGCGCTGGGACAAATCAAACTGGCCGCCGATCTCCAGGATAAAGACTATATGATCCATCCGACTTTGCTGGATGCGGCACTCCAGGTGCTGATCGCGGCTCTCCCTCAGGAACTACTGGAGAGTGAAGGGAACCTGTACCTCCCTACTGGCATACGCAGCTTTGAGGTCTATCAAGCACTCGGGACGACAGTCTGGAGCCACGCGCAACTTACTGGCGACAGCAGCACCACAGCAGAGATGCTGGAAGGTGATGTACATATATTTGATGAGCAGGGACACCTGCTGGCTCTGGCCAGCGGCTTGCAGCTTCAACAGACAAAACTTCCCACTGCGCCAAATGCTCCGGCTTTTCCAGAGATCCAGCCAGATATAGAACTACAGGAATGGCTCTATGGGCTTCAGTGGGAACCACTTGATCTTGCGCATAACGCGCAGATACCACTAACGGGTCACTGGCTGATCTTTAGCGATAAAAATGGCGTGGGGCAACAGGTAATTCAGCAATTGGAACACCATGGGGTCAGCTACAGCAGTGTGATGGCCGGTGCTGACTATCGCGTGCTCGCCCAGGGACAGTATCAGATTGATCCTACACGGCCAGAAGAGACACAGCGTGTGCTGGCAGAGATCTTACAACGACAGCCATTAACGGGAATTATCCACCTGTGGAGCCTGGATACCACGCCAACGGAGGCGACCAGCGTGGCCTCGCTTGAAGAGGATCAGGTAGTGAGTAGCGGACATGCGCTACAGCTGATTCAGGCGCTGGTGACGGTGAGTGGTCAGCCGCCACAGGTGTGGTTTGTGACGCGTGGCGCACAGGCGGTCACGCCCACGCAGAGCCACTTTGAACTGAGCCAATCTCCCCTGTGGGGTCTGGGTAAGACGTGCGCCATGGAGCATCCCGAGCTCTGGGGCGGCTTGATCGATCTGGATCCTGAGGAGACGGCGCGCACAGCGGCGGGACAACTGCTGGCGGCGCTGCAACAGTATCAACAAGAAGATCAACTGGCTTTCCGTGCGGGACAAAGCTATGTGGCACGCCTGGTCCGTAATCGGGCGCTCACGGCCCGTACAATCAGATTACAGAAAGAGGGCAGCTATCTGATCACCGGTGGTCTGTGGGGCCTGGGATTGGAGGTTGCGCGGCGCTTTGCCGAACAGGGCGCGGGCCATCTGATCCTGCTGGGACGCAGCAAGTTGCCCGCACGCAATACCTGGGATTATCTATCGGTGGGCAGTCGCCAGGCCTATCAGGCGGCGGGCATTCGCGAACTGGAGCGTATGGGGGCACAGGTCCACTATGCCTCGGTTGATGTCACAGATGAGATCCAGCTACGCTCGTTTCTGACAAGCTATATGCAACAGGGGTATCCCGCCATCAAAGGCGTGATCCATGCCGCCTCGGTCTGGCAGGATGCACAGGGAGAGTCGCTGGTACGGCCGCTGGCGCAACTGACACCTGAAGCATTGACGGCGGTCTTCCGTCCTAAGGTACTGGGTAGCTGGCTGCTGCATAAGCTGCTCAAGCAGTATCCGCAGGACTTCTTTGTGGCCTTCTCGTCTGGTGCCTCGCTGTTTGGTTCTGCGGCCCAGGGCAACTATGCGGCGGCCGGCGAGTTCCTGGATATGCTGGCCCACTATCAACGGGCCCAGGGACAGCCAGCCCTGAGTATCGACTGGGGCGCGATCTCGCAGATCGGCTTTGGCGCGACCAGTGAGGGACTACGGGTGCATGAATATTGGGAGTCGCGTGGCATCCAGCGCATCAGTCCACGCCAGGTGCTGGCGGCTCTAGAGTTCCTGATCCCTCAGGATATCGCACGCATTGGTGTGATCAAACTGGATTGGCAGCTACTGACCCGATACTATAAGCAAATTGCTGCTCTGCCACTGGTCCGCCACCTGGCCGACACAGCGACAACGACTGATGAGGCAGCACAGACAGGCTCCAGCAGCTCGATCATAGAGACGCTGCAGGCGGCTCCATCTGAAGCCTGGCCGCATATACTGCAAGCCTATTTACGCAGCCAGATCACTAATGTACTGCGCATACCGGAGGAGCGGCTAGATAACGAACAGCCATTAACGGCGCTGGGATTGGACTCGCTGATGGCGATCGAGTTGAAGAACCGCATGGAGAGCGAACTGGGTATCCGTATTCCGATTGTGACCTTTTTACAGGGTCCAAGCATTATCCAGTTCGCAAACCAGCTGCAACAGCAACTGGCCGAGGCACAACCGCAGCAAACCATTCAGACTCCAGAGCCGGAGCTTGAACAGCCCCTGGTGCAGGTAGAGCAACTCTCTAGCCAGGATCTTGATGCCTTCCTGGCCCAGATGTTGCCCGAGGAAGTGCTACACGCATCCAACGGACACAGTACCGTTGCTGAAGATATAACAACCCAAGATGCTGCCACGCTACTGGAGCAGCTCGACCAACTTTCAGATGAGCAGGTGGACGCCTTGCTCGGTGAAATTGCACGGAAAGAGGATTTTACGTTATGACCGATTCCTCAAAACATCTGGCCAATCTCTCAGCTGAGGCGAAACGCGCTTTGCTAGCCAAACTGTTACGTGAGAAAGTTCAAGCTCAGGAGTCCTGGGTGCCGCTATCACAGAATCAACAGGCACTCTGGTTTCTATCGCGGCTGGCTCCTGAGAGCGCGGCATATAATCTGTTGTATGCGGCACGTATCAGTACGGCAATCAATCTTCAGGCGCTCCAAAAGGCCTTACAGCTACTGGCACGGCGCTATCCACAGCTTACAGCCACGTATGGTCTGCATGCTGGAGAGCCCGGTCAGAAGCTGATGCCTGGCCGGGCTCTTGCTTTTGAACGTATCGCGGCCACAGACTGGGAACCGGACAGGATACGCCAGCAATTACACAGCGAGAGCAATCGTCCAATCGATCTGGAGACTGGTCCGGTTATGCGTGTACAACTGTATCAGTGTGCAGAGAGCGAGTATGTGCTGGCATTGATCGTCCATCATATCGCCGTTGACTTCTGGGCACTGGATATTTTTGTCGATGAGCTCTTTATCCTCTATGCTACCGAGGTAGCCGGTATCGCCAATCCGCTCGGCACGGTTGGACCACAACACGCTGAATATGTGGCGTGGCAGAAGAGTATGCTGTCGGGTGCTGAGGGTGAGCACCACTGGAGCTACTGGCAACAGACATTACAAGGCGAGCTACCCATCTTGAATCTGCCGGTGGATCAACCGCGCCCGCCGATCCAGACCTACCAGGGAGCATCTCACAGCTTTACGCTCCCTGCGGCCCTGACGGACAAGCTCAGGGCCCTGGCGGCCCAGGAAAAGGTGACGCTCTTCACCTTGATGCTCACGGCCTATCAAGCCCTGCTCTATCGCTATACGGGCCAGGAAGATATCGTGGTGGGCACACCAGCCCTGGGCCGCACACGGTCGGAATGGGAGCGCGTAATAGATTATCTGGCCAATCCGATACTGATACGGGCCAATCTCGCCAATCAGCCAACCTTTCAGGGTTTGCTGCAACAGACGCGTCAGGGTGTGCTGGATGGCCTGGAACACCAGGATTTTCCTTTCCCGCTGCTGGTTGAGCGGCTACAACCCAGACGTGATCCCAGCTATTCACCGCTCTATCAAACCTTATTTATCTGGGATCGTCCACGGACACGCGGCATACAGGACCTTGAGCACCTGGGGCAGACGGCGCTGGCCCGACAACTGGCACAAACCGGACTGGCTTTTGAGCCGTTCGCTTATGGACAACAAGGTGCTCCATTTGATCTTACCCTCACGGTCTTTGAGATTGAAGGCGCGCTCAGCGCTGATTTCCGCTATAATACCGCGCTCTTCAACGCCACAACCCTGGCGCGGATGGAGCAACACTTCCAGACGCTGCTGGCGGGTATCGTTGAACAACCGGGACTGGCCTTGCTGGAACTTCCCTTGCTGACCGCGTCGGAACGCCAACAACTACTGGTGGATTGGAACGCGACCAACCGGGACTATGTGCTTGAAGGCACGCTACAACAATTTATCGAGGCGCAGGTTGAGCACACTCCCGATCAGATAGCCTTGATCTTTGAGGGGAAGAGCAAGAGTTATCGTGAATTGAACTATGCCGCCAATCATCTAGCCTATCGCTTACAGGAACTGGGCGTCAAGCCAGATGTGCTGGTCGGTGTCTGTATGGAGCGCTCCTTTGAGATGGTGGTAGCCTTGCTGGCCATCCTCAAGGCCGGTGGCGCCTATGTGCCAATGGATCCAGGATATCCAGCCGAGCGGCTGGCATATATGCTGACAGACGCACAGGTCACGGTGCTGCTGACGCAGAGCCATATCAAAGCACAACTCCCTGAGACACAGGCCGAGGTTCTATCGCTGGACGCTGAATGGAACAGTGCGCAGACCGAGGTGGTCGCTAATCCGGTTAGTGCGGCTGGACCAGATAATCTGGCCTATATGATCTATACCTCTGGCTCAACGGGCAAGCCGAAGGGTGTGATGAATACGCAGCGCGGTATCTGTAATCGCCTGCTGTGGATGCAAGAGCGCTACCAACTAACCACCGAGGATCGTGTGCTCCAGAAGACACCATTTAGCTTTGATGTCTCGGTCTGGGAGTTTTTCTGGCCACTCATCGCTGGCTCTACACTGGTCATTGCCCGTCCCGGTGGTCATCAAGATCCAACCTATCTGGCACGCCTGATCGCTGAACAGCGCATCAGTACGCTACACTTTGTGCCATCGATGCTCCAGGCATTCCTGAACGAACCAGACCTGACGGGCTGCGCGCAGGTGCGCCAGGTGCTCTGTAGCGGTGAGGCGCTCACACCTGAATTACAGCAACGCTTCTTCAGTCGCTTCCCCGCCACTGTCAGACTCCATAATCTGTATGGCCCGACCGAAGCGGCCATCGACGTCACTGCCTGGGAATGTCAGCGCAACGATCATAGTGTGACGGTCCCGATTGGACGACCGATAGCGAACACACAGATCTATATCGTAAATCCTGCATTACAGCCGGTCCCGGTGAAGCTGCCCGGTGAGCTCTTGATCGGTGGTGTCGGACTGGCCCGAGGCTATCATCAGCGACCAGAACTGACGGCGGAACGCTTCATCAAGGATCCTTTCAGCGAACAAGAGAATGCCAGGCTCTTTAAAACTGGTGACCTGGTCCGTTATCGGGAGGATGGGGCAATCGAGTTCCTGGGCCGCATCGACCATCAGGTAAAGATTCGTGGTTTCCGCATTGAGTTAGGAGAGATTGAGGCCACGCTCAATCATCATCCCGCCATCATAGAAGCGGTGGTAATGGCCCGCGAGGATACGCCGGATAATAAGCGTCTGGTGGCCTACCTGATGCCTCAAGCAGGGAGCACGCAGCCCACCATTGAGGAGTTGCGTACATTCTTGAAAAAACAGCTGCCAGATTATATGCTGCCGGCCGCCTTTGTCTTCATGGATGCCTTCCCGCTGGCACCCAATGGGAAAGTCGAGCGGAAAGCCTTACCAGAGCCCGATACGAGCCGCCCGGAACTCCAGGTAGCCTATGTGGCACCACGGACCGCGATCGAGTCCAGCCTGGCTGAGATCTGGTCACAGACACTTGGCCTGAAACAGGTAGGCATTCATGATAACTTCTTTGATCTCGGTGGCGCCTCAATCCAGAGCCTGGAAATTATTTCCAAAGCGAACGCCGCCAACATCCCAATCGCACTGGAGATGTTGTTTGAGTTTCAAACCATCGCCGAGCTGGCCGAAGCCCTGGCCGTTAGATCGGCCGCATCCGAGTCCATGTCCCAGGCACCAATCGCCATTCCAGGAAAAGGTGTCGCGCCCGTCACGGCTCCAGCGCCTGCCATTAAAACTGGCAACACATTGATTGAGAGCCTGGGCACCTACCTGCCCCCACGCAGCGTCACGAGCGACGAGATCCTGGCTGGCTGTACACGTCCGATCCGTTTTCCACTGGCAAAACTCACTGGCATTAAATCGCGTCGTATGGCCGGAGAGAGCGAGTTCTCGCTGGAGATTGCCTATCAGGCCGTAGCCGAGTGTCTGGCCAATTCTAAATATGGACCGGAGGACATCGACCTGATCGTCTGTGGTAATATCTCACGCTGCAATGCGCCACTCCAGTTTACCTTTGAGCCCAGTACCGCCATCCAGATCAAGCAGCACTTTGGCTTCAGCAATGCTATCGTCCTGGATGTCTCCAATGCCTGTACCGGCCTGTTTACCGCCGCCTATATTGTGGATGCATTTATCCGTAGTGGCCTGATCCGCCGGGGTATGGCGGTCAGCGGCGAGTATATCAGCCACCTGGCGCAGACGGCCCAGAAAGAGATCGAGAGCTTTATGGATTCTCGTCTGGCCTGTCTGACAGTCGGAGACGCGGGCGCGGCCCTGATCATGGAGCGCGCTGCTGATCAAAAAATAGGCTTCCACGAGTTTGAGATGTATACGCTGGGCCACTATAGCGAGGCCTGTATTGGCAAGGCCACCGATCAGCCCCATGGTGGCGCGATCATGTATACCGATGCCGTCACCGTCTCGGCCGTCAATCTCAAACAGGCCGTCTCGCATGCCGGCATGATTATGGAGCGCACACAATGGCCCAAGGAGGCCTTCCAGCATATCATCGTCCATCAGACCTCCAACACGACCATCAACGATGTGCCGCGTGAGATCAATAAGTACTTTGGCGAGGAGTTCTGTAAGCAGGAGAGCGTGATCAACAATATCGCGGAGCGCGGCAATACGGCCACCACCACCCATATGATTGCGCTCATGGACAATATCCGCTCTAACCGCATCCAGGCTGGCGATAATGCCATCTTTGGCATCACCGGCTCGGGCGCCACGATCGGGACCGCCATCTATACCTTTGATGATCTGCCCGATCGCATCCGTCGCCGTGAGGCCGGGATTGAGGCTCCCACCAAAATCACTACTGCTGAGCCCTTTATCTCGCGCCTCCCCGACCAGGGACGCGTCCAGATCGCTCACATCGGTACAGTGCCAGCCACCGCCGGGGTAGAAAAGAAAACCCTGGAGTTAATCCAGGTGGCCGCCGAACAATGCCTCTCCGACATGCAGGAGGATAGAAGTGCGATTGACCTGCTCATCTACTCCGGCGTCTATCGTGATGACTTTCTCTGTGAGCCCGCGGTAGCGGCGCTGGTCGAGGGCAGACTGGGGATCAACGCCGACATTGAGACGCAACAGGATAAAAAGACCTTCGCGCTGGATGTCCTCAATGGTGGCCTGGGGACCCTGAACGCCTGCCATGTCGCCATCGGGCTGATCAAGGCCCAACGCGCACGGCAAGCCCTGGTTGTCGCCTCTGAAATCGAAAATAACCGTGAGCATGCCCCCACCGAACTGGTCGGAATTGAAGAGACCGGCTCAGCCCTGCTCCTGTCCGAGAGTCCAGATGGCAAGAGCGGCTTCGGTCAGTTTCTCTTCAAATCTTTTACCGAGCACCTGACGGCCCTCACAGCCCACTCAATGGTACGCGATGGCAAAACAATCATGCATTTTGTCAGCGATCCACAGCTGGAGGATCTCTATCTGCGCTGCATCCAGGAGACCGTCGCCGAACTACTAGAGCAAGAACAGCTCACCCTGGCCCAGATCCGCGTGATCCTGCCACCACAGATCTCAAGTAGCTTCATCAGCCGCCTGGGAACAACCCTGGGAATAGAGTCCAACAAACTGATCGACGTCCAGCCTGAACACGACCTGTTTACCTCCTCCCTGGCCTATAGCCTCCAGCACGCCTACAACCAGAAGAGAGCGCAAACCGGAGACATCGGATTAATCATCAACGTCGGCTCAGGACTACAAGTTGGCTGTGCCACCTACTATTTTTAACAGCAGGACCCTTTAAAGCGAATCACAACCCTACAACATACCAACAAGGCTCGGCTTGTTCCCAATACACTTAATAAGCATTTTTCGACGGATAATACAACGTAGCGGCAGGTCTTGCACCTGCTACCTGTTCACGTACGACCATGCACAACCCTGAGGCAGCACGCGCTTCACCACACCCGCCTCAAAACGACCGCATGTTTGAGGGACGTTTCTTACGTGAACGGATAGCAGGGGCAAGCCCTAATACCTTTCGATGAAGAGGGAAGATTGATATGCTACAACCCTATGGCGTAGAGTTGCGTACGTCGCGTGGGCGCCCACTCCACGTACGAGACGCTCACTAGCTACATCAAACCAATGCACAAAATCATGAATTCCACAGCAAGCTCTAAAACACACTACAATCAATTTTTAAAGCTTTCATGATACCAGCTACTAATTCACCGTTAAGCTAGCCAGAGGAACTCCTATAGGCCTTAGAATCGCGAATAGCGGCATTATACGTTTCACCACAAAAATATACTCCTGTCAGAGCATCATGGTTCCCTCACAGCAGCAGCAGAATCTCATATCATCTTCAGACCATGCTCTTTCACGTGGTCCGACATGCCTGGATAGTTGTCGTTCTGGCTTTTCACAGCGACTGATGCTCCCTCTTTTTCCACCCGTCACCAGAATTTGATCTCAACAACTTAAGACATTTAAGAACTTAGACACTAGAGACATTCGCAGAAATGTCTTATCTTAAGCTGTTGGTTAAACTCTGTTTTTAGCTCGCAACTTAAGACATTTAAGAACTTAGACACCAGAGACATTCGTAGAAATGTCTTAACATTGCAAAAGTATGGTATGAAAGCGTTTCATTTTCTTTTTATAGGAAAATTATCTTTTTTCTATTTTAATTAATTTATTAATAATATATATAATAATATATTTATATATATAAATATATTATTATAACATACATACGTATGTGTAACCTGGAATGAAGAATGTAAATGTACAAGACAGTCCACCTCATTCTTGCACAGCCTGATGTACAAAAATGACATGTCTCCTCATAACTTAAGACATTTCTGCACATGTCTCTAGTGTCTAAGTTCTTAAATGTCTTAAGTTGTCGAGCTCATTCAGCTTTTTACGCCATAGCTTAAGACATTTTTGCCAATGTCTCTAGTGTCTAAGTTCTTAAATGTCTTAAGTTATGAGCTCATTCAGCTTTTTGCGCCATAACTTAAGACATTTCTGCCAATGTCTTTAGTGTCTAAGTTCTTAAATGTCTTAAGTTGTCGAGCTATCTGGCTAGTCTGGCTAGCAGTGGTTTGGCCTGGAGGAGGGCTTCGTCGCTTTTGCAGAAGGAGAAGCGTACGTAGTTGCGGCCAATATGGACGTGCTCCTGGCTATACATGGATTCTGGCGGAATACAGGCGACACCGATCTCTTTGATCAGGTGGTGTGTGAAGTCGCGGGGCATCCCATCAAAGACGGGTGAGAAGTCCGCCATAATAAAATAGGTGCCTTCGGGGGCGCGATAGCTGAGTCCGCTCCCTTCTAAGGAGGACATCAGCAGGCGCTTTTTGGCTTCATACATGGCCTGAAATTCTTGATAGTAGCTGTCGGGCTGCCTGAGTGCATAGGCGACGGCTTCCTGGCTGGGATGATGGACGGCGAAAATGGTGAACTGGTGGGCACGCGCGACTCCATCCAGAACAGCGGGATGCCCGTAGGCCCAGCCGATTTTCCAGCCGGTGGCACTAAAGGTTTTTCCGGAACTGCTCACGGTGACAGTACGCTCAAACATGCCCGGTAGGGTCGCAATCGGCAGGTAGCTTGAGCCACCCAGGGTCAGATGTTCATACACTTCGTCGTTGATGACAATCACATTGTGTTCAATACACAGTTCGGCGATCAAGGATAACTCTTCGCGCGTGAAGACGCGGCCGGTAGGATTATGTGGTGAGTTGAGGATCAGGACGCGCGTTCTGGCTGAAAAGGCGGCTCGCAGTTCATCTGGATCAAAGGTCCAGGTTGGTGGGTGTAGCGGCACAAAGACCGGAGTTCCACCAGCCATCAAAATATTGGGCACATATGAGTCGTAAAAAGGCTCAATCACAATCACTTCATCCCCTGGATTGACCAGTCCCAGCATACAGGAGAGCAGGCCTTCAGTCGCACCGGCGGTCACGATCACACCGCGATCAGGATCAATATCCAGACCATAGAAGCGGGCGGCATGTTCAGCGACGGCATGGCGCAGGGAGGCGATACCGGGTCCAGGCGCATACTGATTATGCTGCCCGGATTGGGCGGCCCGTACCAGTTCGGCCACAATATCAGCGGGAGTATCAAAATCCGGCTTCCCCTGACCTAGATTTAAAGCATTATATTGTTGCGCCAGGACATTTATTTCGGTAAATATGGTGGTGCCAAAGGTTTCCACGCGGCGAGCAAACATGGTCATGCGGCATACTCCTTTTTCGACGCTCATTCTGTTACTTATTATAAGCATATCATCCCCATGCGAGCAAAAAAAGCGCGAGCCCGAGTCCTTCCAGCTTTCTTCTCGGTCACCGCAGGTACGCGGTCCTTCTGCATAGAAAGCGCTCAAATTTTACAACATGATACACAATGGAACATTGTAGACCTATCTTACGTGCTAGATAATATTGAAGCAACCAGGCGTTGACAGTGTAGTACAACGCTTTAGAGGAGGAAATTTTAATGGCTCGTTTTGTATTAAGTTTGGATCAAGGTACGACCAGTTCTCGAGCGATCCTCTTCAATCATGATGGTCAGATTGTAAGTAGCGCGCAAGAAGAATTCCCTCAGATCTATCCCGCGCCAGGATTGGTCGAACACAATCCTGAGGATATCTGGTCGACCCAGTTACGGGTGGCGAAAAGCGCTCTCAAGAAGGCCGGCGCCTCGGCTTCCGCGATTGCCGCATTAGGGATCACCAATCAACGCGAGACAACGATTGTCTGGGAGAAAAGCACTGGCCGCCCGATTTTTAATGCCATTGTCTGGCAAAGTCGCCTAACCGTTCCTATCTGTAATGCGTTGATTGCCAAAGGGTTTGATCAGGAGATACGTAAGCGCACCGGCCTGGTTACGGATGCCTATTTTTCTGGCACCAAGATTAAATGGATATTGGATAATGTTGAGGGGGCACGTGAGAAGGCTGAGCGGGGTGAGTTGCTGTTCGGCACTATCGATACGTTCCTGATATGGCGCCTCACCAAGGGCCAGGTGCATGTCACCGATTATAGCAATGCTTCCCGTACACTCCTCTTCAATATTTATGAAGGGAAATGGGATGCTGTAATCATGGAGGAATTAGGCGTTCCCCGTTCGATGCTGCCTGAGGTGATGCCTTCGAGCGCGGTTTATGGTGAGACGGCCGCCGAATTTTTTGGTGGAGCGATTCCGATTGCGGGCATTGCCGGTGATCAACAGGCAGCAACCTTTGGCCAGGTCTGCTATGAGGTCGGTATGACGAAAAATACGTATGGTACCGGCAGCTTTATGTTGATGAATACTGGTGAGAAGGGAATTGAATCAGAGCATGGTCTCCTGACCACAATTGCCTGGGGTCTGGGCGATAAAAAGAATACACAGCTCACCTATGCGCTTGAGGGCAGTATCTTCGTGACTGGCGCGGCCGTCCAATGGCTGCGTGATGGTTTGAAGGCGATTCGCTCCAGCGCTGAAGTAGAGAGTCTGGCCAGAACGGTCAGCGATAATGGCGGTGTCTATCTAGTACCAGCCTTCGTTGGACTGGGGGCGCCACACTGGGATTCGTATGCGCGTGGCACGATTATCGGCCTGACCCGTGGCTCCACGCTCGGACATATCGCGCGCGCAACCCTCGAAGCTATGTGCTATCAAACGCGGGAAGTGTTACAGGCAATGGAGGCCGATAGTCATATTGAGGCCAAAACGTTACGCGTTGATGGCGGCGCCATCGTCAATAATCTACTGATGCAATTCCAGGCTGATATCCTCGGCATTCCAGTTGAACGACCAGAAGTTTCTGAGACGACCGCTCTGGGGGCCGCCTACCTGGCTGGTCTGGCCGTTGGCTTCTGGCGCGACCAGAAGGAACTGAGCCGGCTCTGGGTGATTGACCGCACCTTTGAACCAAAGATGAGCAAAGAACAGCGTGAAGATCTCTTCAGTCACTGGCAGCGTGCCGTTGAGCGTTCCCTTGGTTGGGCGAAAGAGTAATTCTGCAGTCAATGCCGTCTTCGACAATCTTTGTAGTTTTATCCAGATCGTATATACGGTCATTAGTATGAATCAACAACATGATTGGAGAAAAAGTTCATGGAAAGGTCGTCTGTACTTCGTTCAACGCCGGCACTGTCTGGTACGCTCGGTGAATGTGTTGCCGAATTTTTTGGCACCCTGGTTCTGATTCTCTTCGGTGATGGCTGTGTGGCAACGTTCGCACTGTTTAATAATCTCGGTCCCAATGGAACTCCGACCACACCAACGCCATTTGCCAATGAATGGATTGTGGTTGCGCTGGGGTGGGGATTTGCCGTGATGCTTGGCATTTATGTCGCCGGAGCCATCAGTGGGGCTCATCTCAATCCAGCGGTGACGCTGGGTTTCGCGGCCCGTGGCAAATTGCCCGTCAATAAAATTCTGCCCTACATGGGATCTCAATTGTTGGGAGCATTCGTCGCGGCCGCCATTGTGTTTTTTGTCTACCGAGGTGCCATCGACTTTGTCGTCGGACTGGCCGCGTCCAAAGGTGGTACAATTACCAGTGAAGTAGGTGGTGTCTTCTACACCAGCCCCAAACCCTTTGTCGGTACATTCGGAGCCTTCTGCGATGAGTTCGTCGGGACAGCGCTCCTGGTGGGCCTGATTTTTGCTATCGTCGATGGACGTAACCAGCCGGTACAGGCAAACCTGAATCCTATGATCATCGGCTTTTTGATTGTTGCAATTGGTATATCGTTCGGACTCAATACAGGCTATGCGATCAATCCCGCGCGTGACTTTGGTCCGCGGCTCTGGATCGCCCTGGTTGATGGGGGGCGAAGCCTGACATCTTATACATGGATCCCTATTGTCGCTCCACTCCTTGGAGGCGTTTCTGGTGCATTCATCTATGACTATACAATCGGACGAGTGATTACAGCGAGAAACCTGCGTCCATCGGGCGATACGCTCACGCGTGGTGAAGCTGTTCGTGAACCCGCAGTTGATTAGTGCTCCAACATAGTTTCTGAATGAAAGAAAGGACGAAAATATGGAGGGAGAGGAAATAGAGAGCAAACGTTCCCTCTCTCCCTATTTTCGTAAATACTAACTTATGCAATCCCTATCCTCACGCGAACGCGCGTCTAACTTGAATGAACTGGCGAATACCACGTTTGATATCCTGGTCATCGGCGGAGGCGTCACCGGCATGGGTGTCGCCCTGGATGCCAGCGCACGCGGCTATTCGGTCGCGCTGGTCGAAAAATATGACTTCGCCAGCGGCACCAGTAGTAAATCGACCAAGCTTGTGCATGGCGGTATTCGCTATCTGCCAAATTTTGATTTCGCCCTGGTCCATGAGGCCCTGGTTGAGCGTGGACTCTTGCTCCAAAACGCTCCTTTCCTGGTCAATCCTGTAGCGTTTGTCTTGCCTATTTATGAAGGCGATATGCATCCTGTCGGTATGCCATTTACCACTCCTAAGGGCATTGGACTCAATCGTCTGCTCGATATCGGTCTCTGGATGTATGATGGTATGGCTGGTCGCCGCAATATGTCGCATCATAGCCACATTAGCCGTGAAGAGGTACTGCGACGCGCCCCTACCCTTAATCCCGAAGGACTCAAAGAGGGCTTCATCTATTACGATGGCCAGACCAATGATGTGCGCCTGACCATGACGCTGCTCAAGACGGCCGCTCGCTATGGGGCGGTTACGGCCAACTATGCTGAGGTCACCGGCTTTGACAAGAAGGGTGAGCATCTCACCGGCGCGATTGTCAAAGACAATATTGGTGGTCAGCAATTTACGATCCATGCCCGCCACATTATCAACGCTACCGGTGTCTTCTCTGAAGAGGTTGAGGCGTTAACCGGCGAGACACCGCAGATCCAGGTTGAGCCCAGTAAGGGCGTCCACCTCGTCCTTTCACGCGAAGACATCCAGATCGGAGATGACGCCATCGTACTCCCGGAGACCGAGGATAAGCGCATCCTGTTCCTTGTCCCCTGGGAATCCCGCGTCATCTATGGCACAACTGATACTGGCTCGGGTGATCTCAATCATCCAACCTCGTCCCAGGACGACATTGCCTACCTGCTCAAGTATCTGAACCGCTATCTGACGGTACACCTGACCGAAGACGATATTATCAGTACCTATGCCGGCTATCGCCCACTGGTCAAGCCACGCCAGAAAGGTCGCTCAACCGCCAAGCTTTCACGTACCCATGCCGTCATTGAGAGTCCATCCGGCCTGGTTACCATTACCGGCGGCAAGTTAACCACCTATCGGCGCATGGCGCAGGATACGATGGATCTGATTAATCGACGCGATAACGTCAAGCCAATCCATCCAACCCAGTCGCTCCCACTTCAGGGTAGTGCCGCGTGGCCGGTGGCCCAGCATGAGATCCAACGGCATGGTGCTCGCCTTGGCCTGAGCAATGAGATCATCAAGCATCTCGGCGGTGCTTATGGCTCAAACGCTAACCTGATCATGGACCTGATCGAACAGGATACCTCCCTGAAAGAACAATTGATCAGCGATCTACCCTATATCAAAGCCGAGGTCATCTATGCCTGCCGCTATGAAATGGCGATGAAACCATCCGACATCCTGGAGCGCCGCACCTCTATCGTGCTTGAAGATCGCGAACGCGGTCAGGGAGTCGTTGAGGAGGTCGCTCGCTTGATGGCTCGCGAGATCAACTGGCAAGCAACAGAGCAACAAGACCTGACCCAAACTTATCGTTCCCGGATCCAGGATCAAGTCGTAGCCGAAAAACGTTAGGCACGGCACGATATACAGAAGCACGCGTGAATGCCGCCCACACGCTTGTATAGATGCGCATGAACGTATCGCGTATACTAAAAAGAAAAAGAGGATAGGTGCAAGTTATGCCTATCCTCTCATAAATGCCAGAGGGAGCAGAATGAAGAAGCTCATTAATAAACCCGAAGATGTGGTGAGAGATACGCTACTTGGTATGGCTGGCGCATATCCCGATCTGCTCAACGTCGATGTTGAGCAGCAAATTATTGTGCGCAAAGATGCGCCCGTCAAAAACAAAGTCGGTCTTGTCTCTGGCGGCGGCAGTGGACATGAGCCGATGCATGGTGGCTATGTCGGCTATGGCATGCTGGATGCCGCCTGCCCGGGCGCGATCTTTACCTCTCCGGTCCCTGACCAGATGCTGGCGGCCACACGGGCGGTCAATGGTGGTGCTGGCGTGCTACACATCATCAAGAACTATACTGGCGATGTCATGAACTTTGAGATGGCGGCCGAACTGGGGGCCGGCGAAGGCATTGAAGTTGTGAGCGTGGTTACCAATGATGATGTGGCGGTACAGGATAGCCTGTATACGGCTGGTCGCCGTGGTGTGGGCGTTACCGTCCTGCTGGAAAAGATTGTCGGTGGATTGGCCGAGACGGGCGCGCCACTCAAACAGGTGGCCGAACTGGCCCACAAAGTCAATAGCCAGGGCCGCAGTATGGGCATGGCGCTGACCTCATCTACGGTTCCGGCCGCCGGCAAACCTACCTTTGAGTTAGGCGAGGACGAAATGGAGATAGGAATCGGCATCCATGGCGAACCCGGTCGCCGCCGCGAGAAGTTAGCCAATGCCGCCGAGATCACCGAGATCCTAACGAATCCTGTGGTTGATGACCTGGGACTCAAAGCCGGCGATGAGGTACTGGCACTGGTGAATGGCATGGGCGGCACACCCTTAATTGAGTTGTATATCGTATTTAATGAACTCCAACGCATCCTCAAAGGCAAATCGATCAGCATCAGTCGCTCACTGGTTGGCAATTATATTACATCCCTTGAGATGGCTGGCTGCTCCATTACCCTGGTTCGGCTGGATGAGCAGCTCACAAAATATTGGGATGCTCCAGTTCAAACGCCTGCGCTACGCTGGGGGCGCTAAATGTGTTTTAATAGAGATGCGATAGCAAAATTGGTATGCCCTTGAAAAGCATACGTGCACGCCGCTCACATACGGCTCATATGCTGAGGGATATAGCGCTAAAGCATTAGGAAAGGTCTGGAGGAAACCATGCCTGTCACTAATGAAACTATTTTACAGTGGTTGCAACGTTCAGCGCAGGTGCTGCATGAGAATAATGCGTATCTGACAGAGCTTGATTCAGCGATTGGCGATGCCGATCATGGCAGTAATATGGATCGTGGCTTCAATGCCGTGATCACCAAAATCGCGGATATGCAAGAAGCCGATATCGGTACACTGCTGAAGACTGTGGGGACAACGCTGGTCTCGACCGTTGGAGGGGCCAGTGGACCGCTCTATGGAACGGCGTTCTTGCGCGCTGGTATGGCTACAACCGGGAAAAAGGCGCTGGAGACCGCTGACATCGTTGCGATGTTTGAAGCGGCTGTTGAAGGCGTGAAGGCCCGTGGCAAAGCCCAGGCGGGCGAGAAGACGATGCTGGATGCTCTGATACCGGCTATCGAGGCTGGCAAACAGGCACAGCTCGAACAGGTTGACATACCAGAGCTACTCAAGCGTATGGCGGCCAGCGCCGCAAGCGGTATGCAGTCCACGATCGGCTTGACCGCGACTAAAGGACGCGCCAGCTATCTCGGTGAACGCAGCGTTGGCCACCAGGATCCTGGTGCCACCTCAAGCTGGCTCATCGTACAGGCGCTCGCTGATACTGTTGCATCATAAAAAAGGAGGCTTCTTTTGGCTGTTGGTATTGTGATTGTGTCGCATAGCGCTCGCCTCGCGGAAGGTGTAGCTGAGCTAGCTGGACAGATGTCAATGGGCGAGGTTACCATCGCGGTTGCGGGTGGAACCGATGATGGTTCGATTGGAACCTCGATCGATAAAGTTACCGCCGCCCTCCAGAAAGCCGCGAATCCTGAGGGGACCCTGGTTCTCCTGGATCTAGGTAGCGCGGTCATGGTAGCCGAGATGGCTCTAGAGATGTTGGATCCTCAAGAACGTGAACGGGTCCTCATCAGTACAGCCCCTCTGGTCGAGGGAGCGGTGCTGGCAGCCGTCGAAGCTTCGGCTGGCAGCACGCTGCAAGAAGTGGCGGAGGCCGCGAACAATGGCCATGAGATGCCGAAAGGGAAGCACCGCTAAACGCCGCCCGTCCCTACTCGCTATCCTTATGCGCTTCACGGAATTGCACAATCTGCTCACTGTGATGGTTCATATGCGCCCCCAGGCGCTCCACCAGTTCCGTGGCACTGGCCTCGCCTGAACGATACCAGGGCATAGTCCCTTTGCGCTCCAACATTTCAGGAGGAAGCGAGGCCAGTTCCGACGTGGAGCGCACCTGCGCATCCTGATACTCATTCATCACCTGTTGCGCCGTATGATAGCGCCGCGCTTCGACCGCCTCCTGATTAAAGGTTTCAAGCGAAGCATTCCACCTGAGCACATAAGGAGAAGGCTGCGTCCCCTGTTGTACCGCCTGTAACACATCTATCAACAGCAATTCATAGGAAGTCAGATGGGCGACAACATCCTTGGCTGACCAGTCACCACTGACACCTGGCATATCCCACATTGCCTCAGGTAGATCATCAAGTGCCTGAATAACCTTCGTATGGCTATTCTCTAACGTTTCGGTCGCTGACATAAGACATTCTCCAATCTTTATACGCTAGTATATCCTCTATCCATATTACTACCCAGGAGAACGTTTCGTTTCTAACAGCGAAAACAACACAGGACGCAGCAGCATCTTCTTAATGAGCTACATCTTTTTGAAAAACCACTTTTGTCGGTGTCAGGCGCACCAGCAACTCGCCCGCTACCCCATTCCGAGCGCCATAAGACTCCGCCAGATCCTCACCCATATAACGAGCCGCGATCCTGGTTGCCCAATCCCTGACCTCGGTCAGATTATCAGAAAGCTCCACGATCCCCTCGATCATCGCATAGGCATAGGGAACAATCTCTTCATCCACACAGATACAAGCCTGTCCCGTGCGGCGCATATTATGACCCTTCACCGTTGTTTCTCCAGTATTAAAGACCAGCGTATCACCATCCAGCACAAACCAGATCGGCACCACATGTGGACGCCCATCAGCCCGCACCGTAGCCAGCTTTCCGGTACGCGTATCCTTCTCTAAAAACTCCCGACAGTCAGCGCTTAAAGAGGCCATGACATTTCCTTTCATCAATACACAAATACATACATTATCCATATCCTATAACTTTCAAGTGGAGACCTTTTATGCCAACCAAACCGTGTTATGGAAAGAGAGGTTAATAGCCTCTTGAGGCTTACATTCCCAATCAACAAGGAGTAATACATTATGCTTACCCGCAAACTTGGTCGTACCAACTTAGAAGTATCCGCTATTTGTCTGGGTGGAAACGTATTCGGCTGGACCACTGACGAGCCTACCTCATTCGCGGTCCTGGATACTTTTATCAACGGCGGCGGCAATTTCATCGATACAGCAGATGTCTATTCAGCCTGGGCCCCTGGCCATAGTGGTGGTGAATCGGAAGTAGTACTGGGTAAATGGCTGGCACAGCACAAGAACCGTGAACAGATCATCCTCGCCACCAAAGTCGGCATGCAGATGGGCAACGGCGAGAAGGGTCTCTCACGCCAACACATCATTCAGGGTGTTGAAGATTCATTACGCCGCTTACAGACAGACTACATCGACCTTTACCAGGCCCATGCCGACGACCCCACGGTCCCCCTGGAAGAGACCCTTGGAGCCTTCAATGATCTGGTCAAAGCTGGCAAAGTACGCTACATTGGTGCCTCAAACTATAGCGCGGAACGACTCACAGAAGCCCTACAAGTCAGCACACAACATGGCTATGCTCGCTACGAAAGTTTGCAGCCACCCTATCACCTACTGGATCGTGCCACCTATGAGCAGGCCCTACAGGCACTCTGTGTAGAACAGCAGATCGGTGTCATCACCTACTCATCCCTGGCCAGCGGCTTCCTCACCGGAAAATATCGCAGCGGCCAGCAATTGCCATCCAGTCCACGAGCCCAGGGAATTCAAGGCAAATACATGAACGAGCGCGGCTTCAAAGTCCTGGAACAGGTCGAAAAGATCGCCCAGGCCCATAACGCCACCATCACCCAGGTAGCCCTGGCCTGGCTGCTAGCACAGCCCGGTGTCACCGCACCAATCGCCAGCGCCACCTCCGTCGAGCACACCACCGAACTCCTCCAGGCTCCTGAATTGAAACTCACCCAGGAAGACCTGCAGGCCCTCGACAAAGTAAGCGCCTGGCACTAGTCCTTACCATCTCTATCCATACCCGAGAAGCTTACAACCTGGACCACAGATCGTAAGCTTCTCTCTTTTTGAAATGTGTGGAACCATATGATACGATAATATCCAGATGAAATGGGCATAAGAACTCACGCATGCCCCCTGGCGTAACGGCAGGGCTTGCCCCTGCTACCGGTCCAACGTACGACCAGGTCCAAACCATATGCTGGACACGCTTCGATTTACCAGGTTCAGCACCACGTGTTTAAGCAATATATCATAATTTTACCGGTAGCAGGGGCGAGACCTGCCGCTACGCAAAAAAGGAAAGGACCTTATTATGAGGGGTAAAAAACAGATCGGAATGTATTCAATTAGCGTGGATGAGGAGGGTGCATTGCAGATTCAGGCACCAACCCTCCTACGCCCACTGCAATTGGATCCACAGCAGGCTCAGGAGCTCCATAGCTGGCTCAGTGGCCTCTATGGGGGCAATACCACTCCTACTCCTGTCGCAGCGCCTGAGGCGGTCCCTGCGCCAGTTGAGGTAGCACCTGCTCCTGTAGAGGCTCCAGTAGATCCGCCGGTGACCAGCGCACCTGCTCCACAACAGCCAGCGGGCACGCCTCAGGAGGTCGCGCAACGGGCTATTCGGGAATCAATCGCCACGGCGCATGCCCAATATCCAGCTAGCCTGGCACCTGAGAACAGAGATCGCTTTATTGAGCAGGTCACCCGCCATCCAGCGATCAAACCATTGATGTCGCAGGGAAAAGTTTCCTTTAAGCAGGTTATGCTCTGGGTCGAACAAAATATTGAGAGCGAAAAATAAAGTATGGCACGCCTTTCAATTGTGTGAAAAAAGCGTGCCATTATCTTGCTATTATCTATGCGAATGTAATGGCTCCCACGCCACTGTCGGTACCAAAGAACAGGCTTCTTCCTGAGAGCATTGGGGTGGAGAAGTGCGGTATAGATTCTTCCAGACCGGCACTGGCGCGTAGCTTGCCAGTAGCGATATCTACGGCATACAGGTTACCGCCACCATCCAATCCATACACGGTATGTCCACCGATGACCGCTGGCATCTGTATCTGATTCGCACGCCAGTCAACCGTGACCTTCCCATCGGGCGCAACCGTGATCTTACGTAGACCATCGTTACAGGGTACTAGTACCTGTGAAGCAACGATGGCCCCACCACCCATAGCCAGTGTATCGCAGATCTTGGTCTCAGATAGCTGTCCACCCACACCACCCAACGCATTGGCATGCAGGACATAACCCTTACCAGATTTACCGGCAACAAAGGCCAGATCATCAGGGAGTAGGGCCGGACCCATTGAGCCGAGGTCGGTATCATGACTATTTTCATCCTGCCAATCCTGGGGTGCGAAGCCATCTTCCAATTTGAGCTGTGGTGAGAGGCGCAGGACAGAATCACTATGATCCCAATCACCGCTGGTTACTTCACCATTACCAACCGAAACAAAGACGTTGCCCGCCTTATCTATAATCGGGCCAGAGGTAGCCCAGATACCTCCCTCACGCGGCGTAGGCACACGATAGGAGAGTAGATCCCCTTTCCCGTCTGTACGTGCCGCCACAACGGTACCACGGTAGTTGCCACAATCGCCCGCAAGCCCACCATAGGCGATATATACCATACCATTAGCCAGCGCTAACGCTGCCCGCTGCTGATGCACGGCTGGCTCCATCCCATCCACATCAACCACCTTTCGCTGCATCACCTTTCCCGAGCCGGCGTCAACCGCCACCAGAATGTGCTGTGGACCACTGATCTCAGCCACGGCAAAGATCAATCCTGTAGCAGGATCATACACGGGCGTACCGGTAATGCCCAGTGGATCAATGTTTCCACAGGGTAGGGTCGAGCGATCAACAGGGGTGCCAACGTTGGTTTGCCAGTTCACCGCACCCGTCTGAGGATCCATCGAATAGACGGTATCGCCCTCGGTAACGACGATCAGATGGTTCTTGACCATTAATGGTTCGGCGTAGACGGCACCATCCAGTTTCGTCTTCCAGGCCCGCGTCAACTTCTGAGGATCTGGCGTCGAAGGAATATAACCACTGTGCATGGCATCACGATGATAGCTAAACCAATCATCCCAGGTATTCGTCGTCGAGGACTGCGCTTTAGTAGAGGTTGAAGTGACTGGCGTACTGCTCTGGCTCGACGCAGATGTACCTGTATTAGAGCCTCGCTCACAACTGGCAAAAAGAAAAGCTGTCAGGCAGAGCAAACTCAACACGAAATAGCGTGACGGCCTGGCCTGCCACTGTAGCTTACGGCTCCCCCACAACAGGCCACCCGTAATAACACAAAATACAGAAAGAGAGAGAATTTCCCACACTATCACGGTAAACTCCTTGAATCGGATTTTATTCTCTTCGTTTTCACCACATACACACGCAGAAGCTGCGAAAAATTTACTCCTGAGGACTTGAACGCATCTGCTTGCGCTGGCTCAGCACGCGTTTAGCACCCAGGCGACGTTCGCGGCTGGCCCTGGTCGGACGGGTAGCTTTGCGTGGGACGCGTGGCCGTTGCATCTCTTCTAAACGCGCAGCCATGCGCTCAAAAGCAACATCGCGATTCGCGTGCTGCGAGCGACGTTCCGTGGCCGTAACCACCACTCCCGTAGGACGATGTGTCAGGCGCACACCAGATTCCACCTTATTGCGATGCTGTCCACCGGGACCACTACCAATAAAAAATTCTAGATCGCAGTCCCGCTCCAGAGACTCGCGATCAGTTGGATACATATTGAACATAACTGGCTCTCATCTTTTGTGATCTACACATATGAATATTTTTCCTACTATAGCATATCGTAACAAGCAACTACAGACAAAAAAAACAGCGATCCCTCAACTGTCAGTCAGTTGAGGGATCGCTGAAAAGTTTTGCTCTATTATGAGGCTTGTCTTACAAGCGGCTACGTGTGCGGCTACCGCTAACAGCACGCAGGATGGCGATGAAGATACAAGCACCGATGAAAGCGATGATGATTGAACCAACAAAGCCGCTAGAACCAAGACCGAACAGGCCTGCAACGAAACCACCAACCAGAGCGCCTACGAGGCCAACGATGATGTCGCCGACGATACCATAACCGCCACCGCGCATGACCAGACCAGCCAGAGCGCCAGCGATCAGACCGACAACCAACCACCAGATGATGGCTCCAACTTCAACTGCTGCGAATGTTGTTAAGCTTGCAACTGCCATGATTAGAACTCCTTCTAAATTATCTTTACAAATGTTACTGAGAAATGTTCAGTACTTAAAATGATTATTCAAGTTCGGGAGAGCTATTTTAACTTCCGTTCTCACCGTTCTGAGATATATACGATTGCCAGGAGGAGATAGGATACAGTTTTTCGCGCTTTACAAAAATGGTTAAGTATTTCTTAAATCCATTCTCAGGGTTCTAATTCATGGTAAGCTCAAGTGGACTCTTGCTGAGAAATCTTAGCGTGGCACCTTTTCTTTTCAGGCTATCCCGTCTATACTCTTCTTAAAGATATTTTACTTTTAAAGCAGCTACAAGAGCAGCGTTTATTCTAGGAAGATTTCGTATGTCCGACCATAGCGGTCAACAGATTGGTCATTATCGGCTTACCCGATTGCTCGGGCATGGAGGATTTGCTGATGTCTATCTGGGCGAGCATATTCACCTTGGCACCTGTGCCGCGATAAAAATACTTGATACGCGTCTCTCGCTCGATGAGATCCAGCATTTTCGTCAAGAAGCACGTATAGTTGCACAGCTAGAGCATTCTCATATTGTCCGTATCCTCGACTTCGGGGTCGAGGATGATCTGCCATTTTTGGTGATGAGCTATGCACCCAATGGCTCTTTGCGCCAACGCTATCCAAAGGGCACACGCCTCCCTCTCCAACAGGTAGTTGCTTTTATTAAGCAGATTGCCAGTGCTCTCGATTTTGCCCATCAGGCCAAACTGATTCATCGCGATATCAAGCCAGAGAATATTCTCCTGGGACGCAACAATGAGCTCCTACTTAGCGACTTTGGCCTGGCTGTGATGGCCCAGAGTTCCTCGCGCAACGAACTCCGTGATGTATCTGGGACAATTGCCTATATGGCTCCTGAACAGGCCCGAGGAAGACCACAGCCTGCCAGCGATCAATATGCGCTGGGCATCGTCACCTATGAATGGCTCTGCGGCAAACGTCCATTCCAGGGCACCTATGAGGAAGTGGTAGTCCAACACGCCTTTACCCGTCCACCTTCAATTAGAGAATGGCTCCCCGAGATCTCACCGGCCCTCGAAGGGGTCATTATGCGTGCTCTGGAGAAAGATCCCAGGCTACGCTTTGCTAGCGTGCAGGAGTTCGCGCGCAACCTGGAAGAGACCGCCCTTTTAGAGCAGGGGAACGCTGCCCTGCCCCCGGTTACGTCTTATGAGTCACCAATAGCGTCAGACGCCAGATCCAGCAACGACACAAGCCCTGATCATTCACCTGGAAGAACCACAGGTGATGTCGTCTATACTGTCGCCTGGTCGCCCGACAAACGGCGTATCGCCTATGGAGGACACGATCGTATCCTTCAGGTACGTGGAGCCACAACAGGAGAGTGTATCTTACTCTATAAAGAGCACCTGGGCAGTATTACCACCATCGTCTGGTCGCCCGATGGACGCTGGATCGCTTCCGCAGGCCTGGATCAGTCAATCCATGTCTGGAATACCGTCACAGGTCAATGCCAGACAACCTACGATGAACACAAAGGCATGGTCCTGGCACTGGCCTGGTCTCCTGATAGTCGCTCTCTGGCCTCGACCAGCAATGGCTCAGATAACGCCATCCATATCTGGAGTGCAGACAACGGAGAGAGACAATTGCTTTATAGCGGCCATACCAACTGGGTCCGTTCCATCGCCTGGTCACCCAATGGTAAGGTCATCGCCTCTGGCGCCTGGCATGATATCCATATCTGGGATTGTCAGCAGGGCAAAAAGCTCTCTGGCTATCGCAACCATTCTACCTGGGTCCGAGCCCTCAACTGGTCACCTAATGGTAAAGCCATCGCCTCTGGCGGCGAAGACAATGTCGTCCACCTCTGGGAGCCACTCAATAAAGGCCATCTCCTCTGTCAATACCGCGGCCATGCCACCTGGGTCAGCACCGTCCTCTGGTCACCCGACGGCAACTGGATTGCCTCAGCCAGCAAAGACCTGAAAGTGCATATCTGGGATGCCGCCACCGCTACCCATGCCTCAATTTTTCCGGTGCGCACCACATCAACCTATGCCATCACCTGGCTTTCAGACAGCAAGCACGTCGTCTCAGCCAACGGCAATGGCTCGGTCCAGGTCTGGAACGTCAAAAACGATCTTACTCCATAAAAAGAGCCGCCCTCACAGAGAGGACGGCTTTTAGGCACCCATACCCTGATTATTTAGGCGGATTAACCAGGAGCGGTAAGAGAATATTCGCTTTGGGTGTCCCCCAACCGGTTACCGCATCCCAACCTGCACCGGCTTTATAGCCTTTGATCTTTCCCTGTGTGTTGTCACCAAAGGTAATATCATTAAAGGCCCGCGCATACAGAACAGGATCAGATCCAATTCTATACAACGTTTCGTTGATACTTCCCAACGGATGCCTGGCCATCTGATTGGCATCGGCGATCAAGCCGGCCCACTGTGGAGCACCCGCGCTGGTGCCACCAAACATATAGTAGCCAGGCTGAGGCATAAAGCCCAGATAGACAGGAACACTGGTCAGCGGATCACCATTAAAGGCTACATCTGGCACACCTCGAAAGCCACGGGCCATACTTTTTGCGCCAGCCGATAAATACTTTTGTTGATAATAAGGAGCTTTATAATAGCGACTATAGCCACCTCCGGTCGAGCTACCCACCCCTTGATTCCAGGCCATCTCAGACTGATAGTTACCCGCGGTATCGGCAAACAGGCTGGTCCCTCCAACTGAGGTTACCAATGGCGAATTAGCCGGAAAACCAATGGTCGGGAAAGGATAGGTATTGTTATTTGTATCAGGATTGGAGGCTCCTGTATCTCCAGCCGACGCTAAGAAGGTAACTCCCTGTTTGCTCGCCTGTTGATAGAACTTTTCAAAATCATTAAGAACTTTCTTGCCCTCCGGCGTAAAGAGCGTCTCTTCAGTGGCGCCCCAACTCTGAGAGAAGATTTTTCCCAGATGATGATTCAACGCATACTGCTCTAACTTGAGAAATTCAGGCAACCCCTGTACACCCTGTGTCTCTGAAACGGGACTGGTCAGCAGCACAATATTGGCTCCTGGCGCAATCACATGTGCCCACTGAATATCCAGGTTTGTTTCCTGGGCCCAGCCCACTTGATCAGTGTTATTCGCATCAAATTTGACGGCTCCCAGTGGATGCAACACCTTAAAGGAGGGGGGATCAGGCAAACCATAATCCACATCAAACTGGTGTAAGTCCTTTACAGGATCTGGACTGCCAAACGAATCAACAATCACGATCGTCTCACCAGCGCCTGTGTAGCCAGCCTTCAGCACAGTATTTATACCATAAGCGGTACGAATTTCATTCGGACTATAGCAGGACATCTGCATCTGTTTACGACAATCAGCATCAGCAGGAGGACTCTTCAGTTTCCAGCGCTCCAGATACATACCCTTTGTGGCATGCGTCAACGCCCCAATAGGGCCAGAGCCTTTATGCCGTACAGACACACCCGTCACAGAGCTCACACAACTCAACAAAATGAATAAAAATAGCAGTGATCGGTTTAGACGTGAAATATATTTCAGAAATTCAAACACCACAACAACCTTTCTACCACAAAACACACAACGTAGCGGCAGGTCTTGCCCCTGCTGCCCGTTCACATAAGAAATGTCCCTCAAACACGTGATCATGTAAAGGTGAACATGGCCAGGCACGTGCCCCATGCTCCCTAAGGCCATTATATAGACTGACCATTTATGGTTTACATTTTTCGTTTCAAGAGCAAAGCAGCATAGAAGCATGATCTAGAAAGATAGAAGATAGAAACGTAGAAGCCAGGTAGAGACTCTCCCCCAAAAGTCAGGAGAAAAGTCATGTCTTTGTAGGAAGGATTTACTGAAAAGATAAGACCATTGGAGGGGCCTGCCAACACACATGCCTGCCTCTAGCACAGCAAAAATTGTGGTAGGGTTATAATTGACTGGGAGCAGGAAGTATGCTAGAGTTTTAGTCGATCGCTAGATTGTTTTCTGCAGTCCAGGCTCTCCAGGGAGCAAAACGCCACCAGGAGCCGTTTTACCCCGACAAAGATAGCTTTTTTGACGTTGCTCAAAAAATTTCTTAATCCAATGAATAGCAATAATAATGCCTTCAGGAGCATTATCCTGATCAAGCATGTTCGTAATCATTTTTAGCTCAAACAAAGTCATACACGAATCCCTATAAGGATAGAAAACACCGATGATTGCAAATCAAACCGTCATTTCAAATTGGCATATCCAGGAAGATGCACTCGTACAAACAGAAATTTCTGCCGGGGAACACAGAATTCTGAATAGTTCTGCACTTGCACACTTCGAGTTTAGCACCACCATGCGCATCCGACAGGGCAGCGAAGAGACCATGCGCGCCTTCGGTATCCTGACACAATATACAGAACACGATGAGTTGCAGGTCTGCTTACTCAAGCAACACGAGCATTGGGGCCTGGCAGTCGAGACCATTGGTATCAGCCCGGTCGTCAATCATGTCCTCTCATTGCCCGCTAGCTTTGATCCTACCTCATGGCATACCCTGCTCCTCGTCCAGCAACCTGAACAGACCACCATCTATCTGGACGGCACCGAAATGCTCTCAATTAATGATCCCGCCCGTCCCGCCCAGTCTGGACTGCTGACCATCAATACGGCCGCCGAATTCACCACTATTCGCCAGCAAAACATCAACGTATAATCTCTATCTAAGCGTGCAATGGCCCTCCGTTGATACATAAAACGTATCACCAGGAGGGCCATTGATCAACGTACGATATCTCAATATAGTTGCTCTTTACTTCACGGTTCCATTCTGATTGCCATCAACAAAGCGTTCAGCCCACTCACCCACAAAGGGCAATTTCACATATTTTCCGCTTACTGCCCCGATGATCCCCACGAACCAGCCAATACAGGCAATGATATTCATCATCACAAACGCGAAAATGGCAAAGCCACTCAACAGAAAGACATGCGCTTCAGCAATTCTCACCAGCGCAATAAAGAAGACGGTGTATCCACCAAAGAAGAGCAGAGATTGCATCGCGTGAAAACGCAAGAAGCGATTGTTTTTCACGAACAAGATCAATACTAACCCGGTTAACCAACCCACCAGATAGCTCACCACAGCGGCCAATCTGGTCTCAATAGTTGGCTCTGGTCGTGAAAACGCAAAATCGGCATAGCCAGCAGGCATGGCAGGTCTATATGCCTGTTGTGGTGGATACTGATAGGTCGTACCCGTCACAGGAATTCCCATTGGCGGTACCGTGTAGCCGCGCTCATATTGCTGGGGATCAAATTGGGCGGATGGATTTTCAGGCTGTCTATATGTTTGTTGCTGGCGCGCATTTTCCGGCCAGACATGCGATGGTTGCTGCATCAAAATTGTGCCTTTCTTTTTTGTCTCTTACACATTGGTTATTGAAAGTATATGCTGAATATGTAGAGAAAATATCGCAAAAGTGTCACAACTTTGTCGCAATGTCTACCCTGAAAAAAATCACAAAAAACGGGGTGCAAGGCACTCTGCCCTACACCCCTGCTTCTCAGGAGGATCGAGAGTCAGTTCTTATCTACAAGACACTTACAAGCGACCCAGACGTGGGCGCTCACCGGGTTTTGGTTCCAGGGTTGGATACTCCTCAACCAGGCGTAAGCACTCGGCAATAGCCCGGTCCAATTGTGGATCAAGCTGCTGCACAAAATCCTGGGGCGCGATATCGATCTCGATATCTGGATCGGTCCCGTAGTTCTCGACATTCCAGCCCACATCTTTAAACCAGAACGAGTACTCAGGCTGCGTGGTGACCGTACCATCCACCAGTTTATGGCTGGGATTGATACCAATCACACCACCCCAGGTCCTCTTACCGATCAATGGACCCAGACCCATGAGCTTAAAGCTATGGCTAAAGATGTCACCATCCGAGCCAGCGTGCTCATTGGTCAGGGCCACCATCGGTCCACGTGGTGCCTCACTTGGATAGGACTCAGGCTGGCCCCAGCGTGGGAAATCATAGCCGATACGGCGACGCGCCAGTTTCTCTAGTAGCAGGCCTGAGACGTGTCCACCACCATTCCAGCGTACATCGACCAGCAGCGCGGGATAATCATATTCCGACAGGAAGCCACGATGGAACTCAGCGTAGCCGTTGCCGCCCATATCCGGAATATGAATATAACCTACACGGTTATCGGATACCTCGTGGACGCGCCGACGATTGCTCTCAACCCACTCACGATAGCGGGCCGGTGTCTCATTGGCCAACGCCTTGACCACCACAACACGCGTCTCCTTGCTCTCAGCATCCTCAATCGTCAACTGTACCTCTTGACCAGCCAGATTGACCAGCAACTCCTGAGGTCCACGCGCCGGTCCGACGCGCTGCCCATTGATGGCCAGTACAGCATCATTAACATTGACATTCAAGCCGGGACTGGTAAACGGTGAGGTCGTCTGACTCTCAGAAGGATCACCTTTCAGGATACGAGCAATGCGATAACGTTCCTGTTCCGCATCATAGCTCCAATCCACACCCAGGAAACCTTGTCGATAGTGAGGGCCATGGCGCGTATCGCCACCCATCTCATAGGCATGCGAGGTGCCCAGTTCCCCATGCAGTTCCCATAGCAGGTCTGAAAGCTCTGAGCGCGAACTTACACGCTCAACCAGTGGCGCATACTGCTTATAGATGCCTTCCCAGTCAATACCAGACATATCTTCCGCCCAGAATTGCTCACGCTGTAAACGCCAGGCTTCCGCGAACATCTGTTTCCACTCGGCTGATGGCTGTACCGAGATCTTGATACGCTGGAAATCAATCCAGCCGCTCTCACGGCTGGGACGGTCATTATTATTCGCCTCCGGCTTCAGCTTCTCGCCCGCCTTTACGACACGCAGGCGATGATTCGCGCTATAGACCAGCATCTTACCATCACGCGCGAGATCAAAGCTCCCTACACCATCAAACAACTTCTCGGTTTTATAGGTATCAAAATCATAGTATTCCAACGTACCCCGGCTGTTCGAGTTATGCTGAATCGAGCCCTCAACGGGTCTGGACAGGAATAAGACCTTTCCTTTGATGCCACGCACACTGGCATAGCGGCCCTCGGCCACCGGAAACGGCAGGATGCGCTCACTGATACCATCAAGATCAATCGTGATAGCAGGCGTCTGTTTCCCACTCTCCTCTTTCTTCTCTTTACCCTCTTCATTCCCGTTCTGACTTATCTCAGTATCGTCCCTGGCCTGCTTCTCGCGACTCTCCTCTTTTTCCTTCTCCTTCTCATCAGGATTCTTGGTCTCGGGAATAAAAGGTGAGCGTAGATCTTTACGCAGCATCAATGCATAGGGCTTGACGCCACGCGGGAAGCCAAGATCAAAGTGCAGGTTATCATAGACAGGATTAAAGATACGCTGGCCCAGGAAGTAGAGGTATTTGCCCTCAGGATCAAAGGATGGCCGGGTATCCTCCAGAATCGGATTGGTAACCTGGTGGGTTTCACCGCTCGCAATCTGGCAGAGTTTGATGGCGACTTTATTCGCCGTTAGCGCGAAGCCATAGGCCACCCAGGCTCCATCTGGAGACCAATCAATCCCCTGGATCTTTCCCGCATCACTACGATCCAGTACCTGCGCAGTACTTTTATCGAGATTGACCAGGATCAGTTCATTACGGTGATTGGAGATCGCCACGGCGTTCTCGGTCGGTGAAACAACAAGATTGGTCACCCGGCCAAATTCGATCTCTGGAAAGGTCTGGGGCTCCGTTGAAGCATCGGGAGTGAAGATGATCAGCTCTTCATGTCCAGGAGCGTCATGAATGGCTACCAGGCGCTTCCCATCACTCAACCACTCCAGGTAGCGATAGCGCACGCCATCAGGCTCCCCATATTGGAGAACCGGCCCTTCCCAATTACCCAGTGTGAAGGCTTTACCACGCGCGGTCAGGGCCAGCATATGTCCCTGAGGATGTAAGGCATAGGTATCCATATAGTTGGCGGCCGGCACAAACTTGCGGCTACGCTGTGTGCGAATACTGGGTAAGGAGATCTCCAGGTGCGTAAGTTGCTCGCTCTGTGGATCAAACAGGTAGAGGTCCGCGCCGGAATGATAGACCAGGCGCTTACCATCACTTGAAAGATGGCGCGCATAGAAATCTGTATGCTGTGTGTGCTGGCGTAGATCTTCTCCATCTGGCGTACAGGAATAGATATTGCCAACCCCCTCATGGTCGGAAAGGAAATAGATACGTTCCCCAATCCAACATGGATCAGCGACGTTGCCATTGAGTTGCAGCAAACGTGTAAAGCTACCCTTCCCCTCACGGTCACACCAGAGGTGGCCGGCGGTACCACCTCGATAACGCTTCCAGTGTGAGAACTCGCGAATATTAATATTGCGCCCGATGACCACACCACCATCAGAGCTGTAAGAAATATCATTAGCCATACCCATCGGCAGTTGCCGGGGCTCGCCTCCATCTGGCTTGACGGCATAGATCACTTCAAAGCGGCCCGCGAACTGGCCCGAGTTACTCGAATATAGGATCTCAGTGCCATCAGGCGACCAGCCAAGCACACGACAATTGCCGGCCTGGAAAGTTAAACGCTGGGCCGGCCCACCCTCGGCGGGCATCACATAAACTTCACTTGGACCCTCTTCACGTCCCACAAAGGCCAATAATTCACCATCTGGCGAAAAGTGTGGATAGCGAACTTCTCCAACGCCGGCCGTTAAGCGCTCGGCTCGCCCTCCTTCGCTTGACACGAGCCAGAGATCATCTTCGGCCACAAAGACAATACGATCCTGGAAAATATTTGGAAAACGTACATAACCCTGTGATGGCATGCTAACTCCTTACCTGAAGTGTACGTGAAGGCATAGTATACTTGTACACGGCCTACTAGAGAGTGGATAAATAGCGGTCGCACCTGTTACGTCATCTATTTCAATGGGATATATTGTAGCATAGGAAGCACCCCATCGTCTAAAGCTGACGCACCCAAAACACAGGACCGAATGTACCGGTATTTGAAATACTATTATGGTGGTCCCTGCGCCAGCCTGAAGCGTATGGATCACACTTGAAAGGATTCTGTCTGATGTCCAACACCAACACAGCCTACCGTTGCACGCTCTCATGGGGACGTCATGGTGTATTACAGGCGGCTCAGCGAGGAGATGTTGTTGTCATAGTTGATGTCCTTAGCTTTTCAACCGCCACAGCGATAGCCATCCAACAAGGAGCTTTTATTTATCCCTGCGCATACAATGAAGATCCCACCATACTGGCGACCCGCATTGGCGCTGAAGTTGCGGTGATGCGCAACGAAGTACCCCACAAAGGCCGTTTCTCGCTCTCACCACCAACCTTCTTACAGATAGAGCCCGGCACACGAGTCGTCGTAGCGTCTCCAAATGGAGCGACCTGTAGCCGTTATGCGCAACAAATCGACTTCCTCTTCGCTGGCTCATTGCTGAATGCCCAGGCGGTAGCCAGTGCGGTAGCCGAGATCATGGAGCGCCATAAGCTAAACGTCACAGTGGTTGCCTGTGGTGAGCGCTGGCGTCCCGCTACCGAAGATGGAGAATTACGGGTCGCCCTCGAAGATTTTCTCGGAGCCGGAGCCATCCTGTCCGCGCTCCCCTACCGCCAATCACCTGATGCCCAGGTCTGCACTAACGCATTTATCCATTCCCAGGATCGGCTAGCCGAGCTACTCTGGGATTGTGATAGCGGCCAGGAATTATATGAAAAAGGCTTCGCCGAAGATGTCCGTCTGGCGGCCCGGCTTAATCAGTATCATACAGCTCCAATTATGAATGGAGATCATTTTGAGTTATTTGACACCACAAGGCGCAGCCGTCACGCTGGCCCAGATCAACGTCCCTGTTCATAATAATGTGGAACAAGATGAGATGCATTAAAAATTCAATGAGTAAAAGTCAAATAAGCTTGCTATCCATCAACCTCTGGCATAAAATAAAAAGATCGGGTCTCTCAGCGTAACGGCAGGGCTTGTCCCTGCGACCGGTCCAACGTACGACCAGGTCCAGGCCATACGCTGGATGCGCTTCGATCTGCCAGCGTCAAGACCATGTATTTAAGCAGCATGTCATACGTGAACCGGTCGCAGGGACAAGCCCTGCCGCTACTTTTCGGGATGGAGTAAACAATGACGATTGATACACGCCATGGAGCGCCACAGTTTCCTTCCGCAAGCAGTACGATAACCTCCTCTAGCCGCGAGACTATGGATGCGGCCATAGCGGAACTAGTAGCCCACAAAGATGACTGGCTACAAACCAGCGTGGCTGCGCGTATTGCGCTTGTTGAGACATTGATCGCCGATTTTTCTGAAGTTGCGCCACGCTGGGTTGCTGCCAGCCTGCAGGCCAAAGGACTTCAGGAGGACTCGCTGTATGCTGGCGAAGAGTGGTTGGCCGGTGCCTGGACGCTTTTACATAGTCTCAGCCAACTCAAGAAAGCCCTGCTCGATATCCAACAGGATGGACATCCGCATATTCCAGGACCCATTAAAACCCGACCAGACGGCCAGGTGACAGCCCAGGTCTTTCCCTGGCGTTCCTATGATCCAGTATTGTTCGGTGGCCTCAAAGCCGAAGTCTGGATGCAGCCAGGGGTTACCGCAGAAACGCTGTCCTCAACCCAGGCGGTAAACTATCAAGGTTCTACCCAGACAGGGAAAGTGGCACTGGTCTTAGGCGCAGGCAATGTCGCCAGCATCGGTCCAATGGATGTTTTGTATAAGCTCTTCATGGACAATCAGGTCGTCCTATTCAAAGCCAATCCGGTCAATGCTTATCTGGGTCCCTTACTGGAAGAAAGCTTCCAGGCATTAATCAAACCCGGCTACCTACGCGTCGTCTATGGAGGTGCTGAAGAAGGTACGTATTTATGCCAGCATCCCAATATCGATGAAATTCATATTACCGGTTCCGATAAAACATTTGACGCCATTGTCTTTGGTCCTGGTCCAGAGGGACAGGCACGGAAAGCGGCCCGCCAGCCACTGGTCACCAAACGCGTCACAGGCGAACTGGGCAACGTAAGTCCCGTCATCGTTGTGCCTGGCCCCTGGAGCCAGAAGGATCTCGCCTATCAGGCCGAACACCTTGCTTCAATGCTGGCCAATAATGCCGGCTACAACTGTAATGCCACCCGTGTCATTATCCAGCACAAAGACTGGACACAACGCCAGCCACTCCTACAGCAACTGCGTCAGGTACTCTCAAAACTACCGACCCGCAAAGCCTATTATCCAGGTGCCCGTCAGCGCTACCAGGCCTTTCTAGATGCGCATCCTGACGCCGATCAGTACGGAACCAGCGACGAGCAGAATCTCCCCTGGACATTGATCGCGGACGTTGATGCCAACCAGACAGACGATATCTGCTTCACGACCGAAGCCTTCTGTAGCCTTTTCGCTGAAACCACGCTAGAGGCCGGCAACGTTGTGGAGTACATTGAGCGCGCCGTAGCTTTCGCCAATGAGCAACTCTGGGGTACACTCAATATCACCATCCTGGTTCATCCCAGCTCGCTCAAAGATTCCGCCATCGCCGCCGCGATAGATCAAGCCATCGCCCAACTACGTTACGGCACTATCGGCATCAACTACTGGGCCGGAGCCGGATTTGTACTCGGCACCACCACATGGGGCGCCTTCCCCGGACACGATATCTATGCCATCCAGTCCGGCAACGACGTCGTCCATAATTCCTTAATGTTCTCCCGCCCCCAGAAAAGCGTCCTCTATGGACCATTCCGTGGCCCACTCACCCCACCCTGGTTTACCAATCAAGGCAAAATCGCACGCAAACTCTTCCCCAAACTCCTCCGCTTCGAAAAAGCCCCCTCCTGGCTGAAAATGCCCTCCATCATCAAAACAGCCATCCTCGGCTAATAGACAAACGCTATGTACAAGCCTTCTCACTACCAACTCTTTAGGGGAGGAAAATGGAGCGGCGGCCGCGGCCGCCGCTCCATTTTCCTCCCCTAACATAAGCGAGCGCCATAGGCGCGAGGTACATGTACACGCTCTGGAATAACCAAACCATAGTTAGCTGTTCATATTAGAGACATCAAAAAACACACAAGCAACGAAGCTAAAGATAAAACGAACGATAAATCCCCCAATCAATCAAGGAGTTTTTTTCATGACAACTCTTCCAACCACTGACACCGCATCTGGTAAACAGGAAGAAAAAACCGTCAAATTATTTGAACCTTATACATTACGCAATATTACATTACGCAACCGTATCGTCGTTGCGCCTATGTGCCAATATTCTTCAGTTGATGGTTTCGCGACCGACTGGCATCTTGTCCACCTTGGCTCATTTGCCGTTGGAGGAGCCTCTCTGGTAATCACAGAGGCAACCGCCGTTGAGGCCCGTGGCCGTATCTCACCACAGGACCTTGGTATCTATAAAGATGAGCACATCGAGATGCTTTCCCGCATCACAACCTTCATCAAGGCCCAGGGTGCCAGGGCGGGAATCCAGCTCGCACATGCTGGAAGAAAAGCCAGCACCTATCGACCATGGAGCGGCAATGGTGAGGTGCCAGCTGAAGAAGGTGGCTGGCAGACGATAGCTCCAAGTGCCGTGCGTTTCTCAGAAAATTATCCTTTACCTACGGAGCTATCAGTCGCTGAGATTGCAGAGGTGGTACAGAGCTTCCAGGCTGGAGCCAGGCGTGCGCTCAAAGCCGGCTTCGAGGTTCTCGAAATTCACGCAGCCCATGGCTACCTGCTCCACCAGTTTCTTTCCCCTTATTCCAATAAGCGCACGGACCAGTATGGTGGCTCATTAGAAAATCGCATGCGCTTCCTGGTAGAGGTCACTGATGCTATTCGTCAGGTTATGCCAGACGAGCTACCACTGCTGGTTCGTGTATCAGCCAGCGATTGGACCGAGGGTGGACTGACCGTGGAGGAGAGTGTGGAAATCGCTCGTGTATTAAAAGCGCATGGTGTAGACCTGATGGATGTTTCGTCTGGTGGCAATGTCGCAAGGGCAAAGATTGCTGTCGGCCCCAGCTACCAGGTACCTTTTGCGGAAAGTATTCGTCGTGGAGCAGATATCCCAACTGGTGCTGTTGGCTTGATCACCGAGCCAGCCCAGGCCAATGAGATCTTACAGCAACAGCAAGCTGATATCGTCTTGCTGGCCCGCGAACTCCTGCGGGATCCCCACTGGCCCCTAAGAGCCGCCCACGAACTGGGATACGCTATCACCTGGCCAAAGCAGTATGAACGAGCCAGCCTCTAAGCGCTTCAGGATCATAGACAGGCATTAAACACAGCATATCAAAGTTCATCCAGGGACAATAACCCACGGGTTATTGTTCCTGGATAGGATCATGGCTGTTATGGCGTTGAGCGTGAGACTGACGTGCCTCACGTAACATAGCCAGCGGCTTGACTAAAAAGCCGATACAAGCTCCATACTCATGCAGAATAGTCACTGTTTCATGCGTCATAAAATATTTTCCATTCCCTACGACGCAATCATTAATGACCAGCAGGACACTAAAGCTTGTCTGGGCTGGCATCGAAGTCAATACCTCCAGGAGATCTTGCGTTCCTGTGACATCGATACGCTGTGGTGACACGATACGATCGTGCGGCGTAACTTTCTCTGGATAAATGTATAATTCGGCGTGGCCGATAGCAAACGCATTCATAATTTTCCTCCCCTAAAATGAAACAGTAAGCTCTTTTATATAATAAGCCTCAACCCTTCTTTTGGCTTCACTGGCTCTGGTTAACAGGACTAACTAGTAGCTGGCACGCAGAAGAAAAGAGGCCGCAAGCTCATAATCGGCCAGAAGATGTTGCATCTCAGCCAATAGCATCTCCACAGTATTGATCTTGGCTATGATCTCATCGCGTTTAGTAGACGTTGCACTGACGACACCCTTAATAAATCCCAAAAAGGCAGTACTATCAGTCACCCGACTGGCCATACGGCCCTTTATTTTATTTAAACGCTGATGATTAGCATAGACCTGAGCTAGCTGGCTAAAGTTATTGTGCTCTTTGTGAACACCTTTATGAACGGCCTGCTTATCCAGGCTACCAGTCATAGTTTGCAAGAGTGGAACCGTAATGGCGTGCTCTCCATACATCGAGGATAGCTTCTCGGTATCCAGGTCCACATTATTTTGCTGCAGAATTTCGGAGAGTAGGTGAATAAACTCCATAAAAATGGAGTAGATATCAGCGATAAAGACTCGTATGCGTTGCAAAGAATCTTCAACTGGTACTCGCTCATAAGAGCCATAGCGTGTCTCTAAAAGCTGTTGGAGATCATTGAGCGTGGTCATAGCATCATTGAAACGTGTAACAAATGTCCCGATATTATTGGTTTGCTGAGTATCCAGATACAAACGATACATACGGTACAACTCCTGAAGCGTTTGCTCAGCTGCCATCTGTTCTTTATTCTCCACTACAACCGGTTCATCATCTTTTAGAGGTATCAATACGTCGCGCTTTTGCCGCTTTAGTTGCGAGGTATTTTCATTCCCGCTTTGATTATGGGTGATCAGGTAGTTACGCAATACCTCCAATGCTTCATCAATGTCATCCAATAATTCAATTTTCTGTGTCTCATTGACAGCAAGATTATATTTTACGATGCTACGGCAGGTAAAAATGGTGGCTATAATCTGTTCAAATTGCGGTGATTGATGGGCGGCTGAGTCGTACGACATACGAATTCCTTTCGCTCAGTAAAAAACACGCTCTAGTACTTCGTCAAAGTTCATGCGAAAGGCTGGGGTGCAGGAGATGACATCTCCTGATCGGGTTCCAGGGCATAGCCCTGGCCTTCTCTCTTACCCGCATAGCAGGCAAAACCTTTTCAATGTAGTCTGACAGAACACTAGCTATAGCTATATCCGACCATGGATCATGGAAAATGATTGCGTTATGCTGACTTGTGATGAGGAAGACAAGATCGACATTTAAAGATGTACAAAAAACCAGAAATCATGGGAACTATAACACATTATACACTTTAAACTTCTTTTATGAAAACCAAATTCTTATCCACGTAATCCTACCCTGCTCTCTCTACTTTATTCAACACATCCGGAAAACGTTGCATCTACTCCCGTATCGGTAGATCTAAGGATAGCATTTATTTAGCATTTAGAATATAAAAATTACCTTATGATAGCATATTTGTCATACATTTTTTGCAATCTTCTACCTACTTGTTAGCTCTATTTCATACGGTCTATTTCCGCCATAAAAACAGGAGTGCTGCTTCAAATAAATGAAACAGCACTCCTGAACGAATAGTACCTGGCTATGGTTTAACCCAGAAGCAGGTAAGGATTCTGGAGGATGCGTTTGACTTCTTGTAGGAAGCGTGCCACGGTTGCACCATAGAGGATGCGGTGATCGGCCGAGAGCGTCACATGCATGATGTCTCGAATCACTGGCTGATTATCTATGGGAACAAATGTCTTGCGGGCCGCAGCAACCGCCAGAATAGCAGATTGTGGTGGATTGATTACCGCGGAGAAGTCCGTAACATCCATCATTCCCAGATTGGAAATTGAGAATGTGCCGCCATCAAGCTCGGCAGGGGTCAATTTACCAGCCTGGGCTTTGGCAACCAGGGATTTGGCTTCGCGGGCAATGGTGCGCAGTCCTTTGAGGTTGGCGTCACGAATCACCGGGACGATCAGACCGGCTGGAATATCGACGGCAATACCAATATTGACGTGCTTATGCAAGATGAACTGGCCATCGCGATATGAGCCGTTGACCTCAGGCGATTTCTCCAATGCCAAGGCACAGGCCTTGATGATCAGATCATTGACACTCACCTTAACGCCACCTTCACCAGCGTTAGCATTCAACTTCTGGCGCATCTCCAGTGTCTCGGTCAGATCGATATCACTACCGATATAGAAATGAGGCACCATTTGTTTGGATTCGGTCAGGCGACGGGCGATAGTCTTCTGCATAGTTGAGAGCGTGACGACCTCAGCATCCTCAGGAGCGACCTCACGCTGACTGATTGGCGCGGGTGCACTGGCGGCTACAGGAGCGGCTACCGTTGGAGTTGGAGTTGGCTGTGTGCTTGCGGCAGTATTACGCTGTTGCTCAATATAGTCCTCGATATCATCACGCACAATCCGGCCACCTGGACCGGTACCTTTGATCTGCTGCAGATCGATACTATGCTCTTCAGCCATACGTCGGGCCAATGGAGAGGATTTGATCGCTCCACCATTAACACGCCCGTTCTGCTCCGGAGCTGACTCAACCGCAGGACGCGACTGCACGTTGCTACTCAAATTGTTAGCTGCAACAGGCTGCTGAGCAGGAGTAGAAACAACCTGCGGGGTCGCCGCCTGTTTTTGTGCCTGCACGTTGGCGCCAGTTCCCAGGATCGCGATTGGCTGCCCAATGGGAGCTGTCTCTCCCTCGGCGACCAGAATCTGCTCCAATACACCAGAGCTGAACGCTTCGATCTCCATATTAGCTTTATCGGTCTCAACCTCAGCAACCACCTCGCCCTTTTTCACTTCATCACCCGGCTTCTTCAGCCAATGCGTGATGGTGCCTTCCTGCATGGTATCGCTGAGACGTGGCATATTTACTTCAGCCATAGTATATTTATCTCCTCCGGCGGGGCGCAAGCTCATTAATGGCATCTAACAGCTGCTTCGCGCCAGTCAGGGCAGCCGATTCCAATGGCTTCGAATAGGGAAGCGGTACTTCAACATTGGCGACACGCTTCACGGGAGCATCCAGATAATCAAATGCCTCTTCCTGAACGGTTGCAGCAATCTCGGCACCAATACCATATGAACGCCAATCTTCTTCAAAGATAATGGCGCGCCCGGTCTTCTTCACCGAGTTTACAATCGTCTCTTTATCCAATGGGCGCAGCGAACGCAGGTCAACGACCTCAACGCTCCACTTATTTTCCTGTTCCAGGCGGCGAGCAACGTCTAAGGCCATTGAAGCCATACGTGAATAACTGATAACAGTCAGGTCGCTACCTTCTTTGGTTACCTTCGCTTTGCCAAAAGGTACCAGATAATCACCTTCGGGCACACTACCTTTGGTATTATAAAGGCCCAGGTGCTCGATGAAAATAACTGGATTGTTGTTACGGATCGCCGTCTTCAACATTCCTTTCGCATCCGCTGGATTTGAAGGGGCCACTACATGCAATCCAGGAATATGCGCAAACCAGACTTCCAGATTCTGTGAGTGCGTGGCGGAAAGCTGCTGTCCACCACCACCAGGGGTGCGAATAACCATCGGGATAGGCGTCTGGCCACCAAACATATAATGGATCTTGGCGGCGTGATTGAGGATTTCATCCATAGCGAGTGCAATGAAGTTAAAGGTCATAATCTCAACCACGGGGCGCAGTCCCAGCATGGCTGCACCCACAGCCATACCCACAAAACCATTTTCCGCGATCGGGGTATCAACGACACGCTTCGCACCAAATTCCTTGAGCAAACCGGCCGTGATCTTATATGAACCCTCAAAGACTCCGATCTCTTCACCCATCAAAAAGACATTTTCATCGCGCTTCAACTCTTCGCGCAATGTGTCATTGAGCGCCTGTCGAAAGCTAATATCAGCCATTAGTACGTACTCTCCTGTAAATGTTCGTCAGACGCATAGATATGGTCAAAGAGCGTCTCGACAGCCGGGAAGGGGCTTTCCTCAGCAAATCTGACGGCTTCATTGACGACCTGCTCAACCTGCTCTTCAATGTCCTGTAGGCCCTGATCATCAATAAGATGGGCCTCTAAAAGATGTTGGGCAAAGGCAGGAACAGGATCCAGCAGGCGGCCCTGCTTGACCAGTTCTTCATCGCGATAGCGGTCAGGATCGATAACGGAGTGGCCACGGTGACGGAAGCTAACGGCTTCGACGATATATGGCAAGTGCTCCTCACGAGCAACTTTAGCGGCCCTGCGCACAGCGTCGCGCACAGCCAGTACATTGTTGCCATCTACGCGTTCACCACGAACATCAAAGGCACAGCCTTTACGATATAATTCAGACACAGACGAGCCCTTTTCCACAGGCAGGCCCATTCCATACTGGTTATTCACGACAAAGAAAATAACTGGTAGATTATAAATTCTGGCCAGGTTCAGTGATTCATAGAATGGACCACCATTTGTAGCTCCATCACCCATCTGGACGGCTACAACTTCATCTGTTCCACGATAGGCCACCGCAAAGGCAGCACCTACAGCCAGCGGGACCTGTCCACCTACAATCCCATATCCACCCAACAGGCGGTGTTCCAGACTAAACATATGCATAGAGCCACCGCGACCATAAGAGCAACCAGTCTCTTTGCCAAACAGTTCAGCCATTACTGCATTTGGTGTGATGCCACGACCCAGAGCATACCCATGCTCGCGATAATTTGTATAGAGGTAATCTTTCTGTTCCAAGCCTGCACAGAATCCGACAACAGTGGCCTCTTCACCCAGGTTTAGATGACAATACCCGCCGATTCGGGCCATCTTATACATCTCATCCGATTTCTCTTCAAAGCGGCGGACAAGTAACATCTGGTGATAGTAGTTTACCAGCGTCTCTCGATTTTCGTCTTCAGGCAGCGTGACGACACGAGGCTTATCTGTAGTGGTGGCATCGCGTCCATCCGGTCGCTTTTGCTGCTCAGTACTCATGATGTCTCCTGATTTTCTTTTACTATTTGTTGGAGTTGGAGAATGTTCGTTTGTCTAGGATAATTCTGACTTGTCTGGAGTGTGTACCCAAATGCTCACTGTTTCAACAGATATATCCCACATAATTGTAACACGTATTGAAAAGTTTACCATGCTGTCATGGGTACGTAGGCATCTCAATAGGTAGAAGATACTGTTAGCTGGCTATCAATTCTCACATACGTAGGATTCCATTCACACTCGAAATCATCCGCTATCATACCACAAGGTCGATTTCTCTGGCTATATCTCATAAAGACGCATATTTTTAACGATTTTATCTGTCAACAGATATAGCGAACGCCGTGTGCTATTTTTATCCCTCACGCCTCGTGCCTACGGCTCTCGCTTGTTTTTTGAGGAGGAACATGGCGAGGCGGTCGCGACCGCCTCGCCATGTTCCTCCTCAAAAGAGTGGGTATGTGGAAAACTTGCACATGGTGTTAACTAGAATGTACTTATTATAGGGTGATGTGGAATAATGTGCTAATGCACATTATTCCACATCACCCTATAATAAGTATTGGAGCGCATTAGCGCCCGTGTATGGTCAAGTATGTATATTCCCCACCTGATGGAAACATATATATCCCTTGTTATTTCTTTGTCAGATCACGCCAATCGTTTTCTTCAATTGTAACGTCAAATTTTTTGGCAGCTTGCTTAATACGTTTCCAGGCTTCATCGCGTTCCGCGTCTGAAACACCCTGCACCTGATCAAAACGCGCCAGCGCATTCTGCACGTGAGAGGCATCAATCAAAGGTTCTTTATGCTCCTTAGGAAAGGCATATGCACTCTCCGGCAACTTATCTCGATCGTGTTCGCTAAGCTTTGACATGGTAGCTGTCCTCCATTGGATATAAAGAAACTTCACCTTGTTCTTTATACACGGAGAACCAGACAAAAAGGATTATCACTATACAGCTTGCTCTATCTGAGCCTTTGCGGCTGGTTGGGCGATATCTACACGCTTGCGGGAAC
Organism: Dictyobacter alpinus; assembly: GCF_003967575.1. Classification (NCBI taxonomy): domain Bacteria; kingdom Bacillati; phylum Chloroflexota; class Ktedonobacteria; order Ktedonobacterales; family Dictyobacteraceae; genus Dictyobacter; species Dictyobacter alpinus. The sequence continues at coordinate 3,543,445 of NZ_BIFT01000001.1, read as the reverse complement.
GGATATATTGTACGCCGATTTCAATCCATGGTAGCTCAATAACGCGGTAGAAAGCATAACACAGTGGAACCACACCCAGGATAACCACAGCCCAGTATAAGCTATAGCGGATCGGGTTTGGCCAGGAGGAAAATTGTGGAAAGACGTTGTCTCTAAACCACAATAAGATCGGCTCATGCCAGATATAGAGTCCATAAGATAACATGCCGATCCAACGTAAAGGCTTCAACTCCCAGAACCAACGCAGGCTCATAGGCCCACAGAGCAATCCTAGAATCCCGAGGCCAAAACTGATAGCAAAGCCTAATTCAACCAGCCAGTTGTGGGCACCTATGTAGGGAGCCAGGATAGAGTAATAAGGAGTCAAAAACCAGAGGGACATAAAACAGAAGCCAGCCACACCCAGCAACCAGATGCCCCAGCTACCTCGCTTGATGAAAAGACTTGCCCGCGTCTCAGGATGGCGCTGGACTAACTGGTAAACGACGCAGACCATCATACCAATAGCAAAGTCTTCCAGATATTTGCCGCTTTGCCCATACAAACAAAACATGATCAGATTATGCAAATATGCAGGTAGCCACAGATGCTGATGAGGATTTATATCAAATGATCGACCCCAGGCACGTGTCAATAATCCCCACAAGACTAATGCGAACAGGCAGAGAAATACTAACACACTACGTCTCTTCTGGTCGTCCGTCTTACAAACAACCAGGCGTATGCCCAGGGCAATCAGCGGCAACAGCATATAATATTGCCATTCCACAGCCAGGGTCCAAAAAGGTCCGTTGATAGCCTGATAGGTCTTTTGCGACGAGTCCATCAAGAAGGTGGCGAAGAGAAAGAGCTGCTTTAAATGATCAAAGTGCAAATAATTTGGCGCCACAAACAGCAATAAAATAGCCAGTGAAAAATAATAGCCCGGCCAGATACGAAAGATACGTCGGAGGTAATAGGTGCGGGGCGATGGCCAGGAATCTTTAAATAGGAGGGATTTTGTAAAAGGAATAAATAGCAGGAAGCCTGAAAGGACAAAGAAGAGCGTTACTCCATATCCTCCGACCAGAGCAAAGCCCGTGGTTACACCGCCGTATTGCCCGTAATTCCAGATATGTGTATCATGAGAAAATTTATTGATATGATAGCCAATAACAAGAAAACATGCAAAAGCGCGCACACCATCTAAAACAGCGATCGTATTTTTCTGTTTAGAAGCTTTAGCGGGTGTAATCAATGCCATAACTCCAATCCAAATTAAAGATGATTTTTTCAGGTTATGCTTTTTTATAGATTTATTTAATTGCTAACGCTCATGGCATTCTATAAAAGACTCTAATAGCAAACTATGGAAACACTATCATATTCTCTATATGCAGTCAAATTTTAGTACAGGTTGTAAGAGACAATGGTACAATTAGACGAATCAGAGGAGATGAGTTTAACGTTATGCTTTTGTTCTGCACAAAGGAGGTGCTCTATGAAGGATGAACAGTCTATCTCTCCATCTCATGGTCTGACGCGTCAGATGCAGGTTTATTTACAGGGATTACAGGGACAACGTCCGTCTCTACCAGTGAGTCCTGATGTCTTAGAACAACGGGCGGTCGAGCAGTTGAGCCTGGAGGCCAGTGGTTATCTGGCTGGTATGGATGATACGATGCGGGCAAATCTGGAGGCCTTTCAACGCTGGCGGATTGTGCCACGAATGCTGCGCGATGTTTCACAGCGCCAGTTATCAACCTCGATTCTCAAGATGCAGTTGCCTGTGCCGCTGCTACTGGCCCCGATTGGCGTGCAATCTATTATTCATCCAGAAGCTGAGCTGGCAGTAGCCAGGGCGGCACATAGTACCAATGTACCAATGATTCTGAGTACCGCCTCGTCGCGTACGTTAGAGGAGGTTGCACTAGCATTAGGAGATACCCAACGCTGGTTCCAATTGTATTGGAGCAAAAATCCTGACCTGAATGCTAGCTTTGTCCGGCGGGCGGAACAGGCTGGCTATGGGGCCATCGTAGTTACACTGGATACGCTGCTACTTAGCTGGCGTGAACAGGATATTCAGAATGCCTACCTTCCCTTCCTGTTAGGTGAAGGACTGGCTAATTATTTTAGTGATCCCGTCTTCCGTCAGGCCCTGCTTCAACCTCCCGAGGAAAATCCAGTGACGGCCGTGCGCTATTTCACGGATATCTTCCTCAATCCTTCCCTGACATGGGAACAACTAGGCTTTCTACGTCAGCATACCAGCCTACCAATCTTCCTGAAAGGTATCTTGCATCCAGATGATGCCTGTAAGGCTATCGATATCGGTATGGATGGTATCATTGTTTCCAATCATGGTGGTCGCCAGGTGGGTGGCGCCATAGCGGCCCTGGATGCTCTGCCAGCGATCGCTCAGGCGGTCAATAAACAACTCCCACTCCTCTTTGACAGTGGAATCCGCAGAGGCTCAGATATCCTTAAGGCGCTGGCACTGGGTGCTCAGGCGGTACTGCTGGGTAGGCCATATATCTGGGGACTGGCATTGGAAGGAGAACAAGGGGTACAGACAGTACTGCAAAATATTCTGGCGGACCTGGACCTTACCCTGGCTTTGAGTGGCTATTCCTCTATCTCACAGTTGGACAGCTCGACTCTGGTTAACGCGCAGCCAGTTCACTAAACATGGGCAGGCTCCTGGTTCGGGCTCAGCCTGCTCCAGATATACCTGACTGGCGAACAAAACGTATCTACAACAGAAATGCTCTTCACTTATATATATAGGAAAGGATAGATAAACATGACGCAACTGGATCTAACACCAGATCAATTATTGACCACGACAAGAGCGGTTCGCAAACGTCTCGACTTTTCACGTCCGGTGGAAACTGAGGTTTTACGAGAGTGCATCGAGATTGCTGCCCAGGCTCCCAGTGGAGGTAATAGTCAACAATGGCATTTTGTAGTAGTAACCGATGCGGATAAGCGCATGGGAATCGCAGAGCTCTATCGCAAAAGTTATAGCCAATATAGGATCGCATCAATGGAGCAATTAAAAAAGCTGCAGGAAATCAGTCCTGAAGCGGCTACGGTGCAGCAACGCGTTGCAAATTCAGCCGATTATCTGGCTGAGCATCTCCACGAAGTGCCGGTCCATGTCATTCCCTGTATACGAGGACGTTTAGAAGGAACTCCTGTCGTGGCGCAGGCGGGCAGTTGGGGCTCAATCCTGCCAGCAACCTGGAGCTTTATGCTGGCAGCCCGGGCGCGTGGGCTGGGTACCGTCTGGACCACGCTACACCTGCCATTTGAAAAAGAGGCCGCCGAAATACTGGGCATCCCTTTTGAAAAAATAACCCAGACATCCTTGATTCCTGTCGCCTATACCCTTGGCACTGATTTTAAAGCCGGTCCACGTAAGCCCCTTGACCAGATTGTCCACTGGAATAACTGGTAAGATTCCTCCTGGCTACTGTAATCACTATTCATTTACAATAGTACTACAGTAGCTATTTTTCTGCCCTTTTGCAACTCATACGTATATATAACGTATCTTAAAAGTATATACTCTGCAAATTTGTCACCATTTCAATCTCACTCTTTTTTATTCCTATGAAATATGTCATTTGACATGTGCAATCTCATATTTATACTCTTATAATACGATCAAGAAAGACCGTCTTAGCACTATTTGAGAGTAGGTTTAACATATATGGAGCAATTAAACGTGTATTGCTCACAATGTGGAGCAAGCAATCAGAAAGAGGCGCAACAGTGTTTTGCCTGTGGTCATCTACTTTCTGAACAAGAAGATATACCTGATCTCATACCCACTGTGGGATCAGTGGTACAACAACGTTATCGCTTGCTCAAACGGGTTGGCTCAGGTGGCTTTAGTGTGGTTTATCAGGCCGAAGATCTTCAGACCAGAAAACGTATCGCACTAAAAACTGTGAGTTTGCGCGGTCTGAATGCCTCGGAAAAGATTGAGGCTACCGATGCATTTAACCGCGAAGTCAGTACGCTGACCAGGTTGACACATCGAAATCTGCCACAGCTCCATGAGCATTTCTCAGATGCGGAATGCTGGTATATTGTGATGGATTATGTTGAAGGCGAGACATTAGAGAACTATCTTGAACGCCATAGTAGTGGTGGCATCCCCGTGGGAGAGGCGTTGGATTGCGCACTCGTGCTCTGCAACGTATTGGAATATTTACATTCACATGAGCCACCGATTATCTTTCGGGACCTCAAACCATCGAATGTGATGATTACAAGTCAGGGTCAGCTCTTTCTGGTCGATTTTGGTATTGCCCGCCAGTTTAAACCAGGCAAACAAAAAGATACAATTCCATTTGGTTCTCCTGGCTATGCGTCGCCTGAACAGTATGGCAAAGCTCAAACCACACCCCGCTCAGATATTTATAGTCTGGGTGCGATCCTGCATCAATTATTGACTGGCAACGATCCCAGTCAGTCACCATTTTCCTTTGCGCCTCTATCTAATCTTCAGCATCCGGTACAGGCCAGATTACATGCCTTGATCCAACAGATGACAGCCCTTAATAGCGGGCAACGGCCCGACTCAATTAAGGTGGTGGAAGGCAAGCTACAGGAGATATCCAGGTTGCATTATCAGCATCCCGGTATCTATGCACCCTCCTACTACCAACCATCATTCTATAAAACTATTAATACAACCACTTCTACCCAGGGCGTGCTTCCCGGCTATGCTGTAGGAACCGTCCAACAACAGCAACAACAGATATATCATGGCTCAGCTCGACCATTTCAACCCCAACCTCAACGTAATAACGCTGCTCTCCTCAGCGTCATCTTCGGTATCCTGAGTATCTGCATCCCACCATTTTTCTGCTCATCATACATATATACGTTCAGGGTACATGCCACATTTACATTTTTGATCTTTGCGCTAATGCTTTTACCTTCAGTTGTCGGGATTATCTTAGGGCACCGGGGGCGCCGTTTTGCAGTGCAAAGAGGATTAAGTATGGGTACGGCCACCACTGGTCTCTTATTAAGCTATATTTTTACTACTATTTATCTGGTGTTTGGTCTCTGTTTCTTATCTTCAATGATGTTTTTCTCTGTGTATTAAACAGAATAAAAAATCTCATAGATAGTGTTTGATTCGCCTGAAATCAATGACCTGCTTATCGTTTTTTCGCGCCTTTGGCGCTCCAACGGTTTTACATGTGGCGTCAAAACATGAGCAAAGATCATTTTTTGACACCACATGTAAAAGAAGCATGGGTCATTTAGGGCCCGAGTGCGGTTGGCTGCACGCTCCTCGATGAGAAGGGGAAACAAACACTATCATCGAATTATGAGATTTTTATTCTTGAGCCATGCTATTTGGAAAAACGAGCTATGAGTGCTTCGGCATAGTCTCCTACGATCGGTAGTTTAAAGCGAACGCCGCGATAGGCCTGGAGCATCAGGAAGATCCAGAGGACGAAGCCAACGGCAACTACAAGGAAGGTGAGACAGCCGAGGATCGGCGTTAAAAGTGCACCGATGATCCAGATTTTAGCGATCAATTGTAGTACCACGTAGACAATCACCAGTGGTGTAAACACGACAACGGACTGTGCAGCATGGAAGCGTACAAAACTATTTCTTCTCCGTATAAAAAAGAAGACAATACCAGTAAAACATAGTCCAAGATAGCTGATTAAGGCCGCTCTTCTGGAGCCTGTATCAGTTGCTGATGATCCCTGGCTACCACTCGCACCTCTAACACTACTAGGTGGTACATAGGCATTATATTGCTGCTGTTGTTGCTGTTGTTGTTGTTGCTGTCCAGTTGCGTATTGCTGACCACCTTGCCCATACGTATAGTTAGGATCACCCTGCGGTGGCAAACCAGGTGCAGGTTGTGCCTGGTTCACACCATAAGGGTCCTCAGCAGGATTAGATGGATTATATCCACCATAGCCACCATAAGGCCTGGATGGATCGGGTTGCTGTCCTTGATTAGGATTTGTACTCATCTGAGCATTCCTCCGTCCCTAACGAAAAACTTTTCTACCTTGTATTTACGCCGAGACAGAGGAAAGGTTAGAGCTATTTCTCTACTAAAAGTGTTTAACCACATCCCTGGACAATGGGAGAAGGAATTTGTCCGCTGGCGTTTCACCCATGATAATCAGGTGTACCACGGTATTGCCCTTTAAGATCCAGGTGGCATTCTGTTTGTCATAGAATGCGGCATCTCCAATGCCTTTGAGGACTTGCTTTTGCCCACTTTCGAGCTCATGATCAACGCTATTATACAGAGTTTTGGCCACACCCGGCTTATTTACGGCAATAATTTGCACACGATGTGGAGTTCCCTGTGACGAGATATAATCACAACTGGCAACTCCCGTTTCGTTTACAGAGAAATACCATTTCACAGGCTGCTGAAAAAGCTGGCTGGCCTTTTGAGCACTCAACAGGGTGCAAGGATGTGGATTAGGAACTGACAGCGGCCGCACATTCTTTGTAATTGTGTGGCTGGCCGATAGGGCGAGATTAATTAAAGAAGTGTCCAGCAAAGAAGCATTCATATGTGGATAAATCATGGTAATACTATAAATTGTGTTACCTTGCGAGACCACAATAGCTTTGCCTGTACTCAATGGAATGCTAAACGCATTCGTGCCAATTCCCTTGATGACCTGCGTTTTGGCCTCTTTACCAGCATTAGTGCGATCCAGATTGAGATAGCCACTGGCATCATCACTGGTTCCTACACTTACCAGAACCTCACGCTGCTCAGGATTCATAGCATCAGCGGTTTTGGGTCCCTTGGCGTGCGGTGGCTGTGCGTCAGCATTAGGATGAACACGATACATACATAAAGGAGCACTAAGCTCGGGGCGTACATCCACAACACCACCAAGAATATGCCCCACATCTTCTCTTGAAATCAATGTACAAGGATTAAACGAGGTAGTCTGCATAGGATTTATTTTTGTGGACTCAATTTTGGACGTTGTAGAGCTACTTTTCTCAGTCTGCGCGCCTCCGCAGGCAGCCAGACTAAGGATACAGAACAAGATAAGACAAGTAATACGGATTTGGCGATTTAGCACATTCCCCTCCTCTACCACTATCGGGTAAACACTCTTAGCAGATTAAAAAATAGTCAATGCATGTAGTTACGACATGTTCAACTCTTTTTTATTATACTTATTGCTTCGCATTACTGAAAAAAAGCCGATGAGTAAGGGATGGAAGAGTTATCTAGCAGTTAAAAAAAGCCAGGAAAATTTCTATTACCTTCACAAATTGCTCTCCGAATTCACATCCACTTAACAAAAAATTTCGTAATGAGAGTAAGAGCCCCTGCTCAGTATAAGGTGACGAATTGTATAAAGGAGACATGAATGTTCCACTATATGGACCATAAAGAAGCATTTGACATGTTGCGTAAAGCGGGCTTCAGAGAAACAGAAATTGATCGCATCACAAAATTTCGCAAACAATTTTCTATCAATGAATTAGATCAACCATCTGATAATCACCGTCGCCTGGAGTTTATTCGCTGGCTTTTCCAAACTGGTAAATTGACGGAGTTTGTTAGCTAATCATTCAATAATTGAACACGGTTTTGTAGAGCAGTTTAGCTTACGCGTCCTATTTGCCCACGCTCATTTTCCCATCATGAGCGTGGGCGTTTTTTGTCTCGTGTTTTCTGAAGTAGTTTTGTAACTATTCAGGACCGGTCGATGCCGTAGGCATCGACAAATGTTTATTATGTCGTTGCGGAAAAATGTCGGCAGTGCCGACATTTTTCCGCAACGACATAATAAACATTTGCTCTGCGAAGCAGAGCAGGGGCATTTTAGCTCGCAAGGGTCTTGAATAGTTACATAGCTTTAACAAATGACAGACAAGAAATTTTTTATTTTACAACAGCAACATAAAAAGTCTATAATGAAATTCAATCAAGGTAGAATAATGATACATGGAGGCAACGATGACACTACCCACAAAGTTGACAAGGGAAAGCACCAGCGATCAATTTACGCCCAAAAAAGATGATAAATTTACCTTTGGGCTCTGGACGGTGGCAAACCAGGGCCGTGATCCATTCGGCGATGTTGTACGTCCGGTCCTTAACCCGGTCCATAGTGTGCAGAAGCTTTCAGAATTGGGAGCCTGGGGTGTGAATTTCCACGATAACGATCTGGTGCCCTTTGATGCAACACCAGCACAACGCGATCAGATCGTACGGGACTTTAAGCAGGCTCTGAACGATTATGATATGGTTGTGCCAATGGCGACCACCAATCTTTTCTTCCATCCTGCCTTTAAGGATGGTGCATTCACCGCAGTCGATCCAAGTGTCCGCGCGTTTGCACTACAAAAAACGATGCGTGCCATTGATCTGGGTGTGGAACTGGGTGCAAAAACCTATGTGTTCTGGGGTGGTCGTGAAGGTGTCGATAGCGAGGCCAGCAAGGATCCAGTTGAAGCCGTGAAGCGTATGCGCGATGCGATCAATTTCCTCTGTGAATACTCGATCGATAATGGCTACAATCTGCGCTTTGCTCTGGAGCCCAAACCCAATGAGCCTCGTTCAGATACATACTTTCCAAGTATCGGGCATATGCTGGCCTTTATTTATACGCTAGATCATCCTGATATGGTGGGTGTGAATCCAGAGGTGGCCCATGAACATATGTCGGGACTCAACTTTGTACATGGCATCGCTCAGGCGTTAGAGGCTGGCAAGCTATTCCATATTGATCTCAATGATCAAAAAGGTCCTCGCTTCGATCAGGATCTGCGCTTTGGTAGTGAGAGCATTAAGAGTATGTTCTTCCTGGTGCGCCTGCTTGAGAATAGTGGTTATGATGGTCCGCGCCACTTCGATGCCCATGCCTATCGCACCGAGGATGCACAGGGAGTCTGGGATTTCGCGGCAGGTTGTATGCGCACATACAATATCCTGCGTGAGAAGGCACGCCACTTCGATGCGGATCCTGAGGTACAGCAGTTGCTGGCAACAGTCAACGGTGGTGATGCGGATCATATCGCCTTATTGGATCAGGTACGCAGTGGTTATAGTAAAGAACTGGCGAATAAGCTGAGGGATACTACTTTTAATCCAACTGCCCTTGGTGAGCGTGGCTATCAGTATGAGAAGCTTGATCAACTGGCGATTGAGCACATTCTGGGTGTACGCTAAACATATTATAATGCACGCCCGGCATATGTCGGACGTGCAGCTTTTTTGTAGTAGAGGGTGAGATAAATTGCGCCTGAGCATAATTTATCTCACCCTCTACTACAAATTATGAGGTCACATCTTCTGTTTTGTTGGCTTGCAGGTGGGCACGTACCAGGCGAATATCATCGTAGGCATAGTCATCTCCCAGATATTCTTTGATTGGCTTGAGCTTTTCATCACCAACTGCATGGATCGCGGCAGCGATGGCCTGATACTTTTCATCTGGGACCAGACTGCTAACGTCGGTGATTTCGCCTACGGTGATGGCGGTAGAGAGATATTCAATCACCGTAGCGGGTGCGCGATCGCAGGCCTGAGCAATCTCACGGATACTAAATCCTTGCTGGGCCAGATTAGTAACGTTGCGGCGCGTAAGCACAGCGGAACGTGCATTGGCAGATTTGTTGAGGTCAGGCGGAGTCTGAGCATCCTTCACTTTTTCAGGATGCTGGACGGCGTAGGCTTTAATCTCATCGGTGAAGGGTTTATAGTAGGCCTTCAACTTTTGTTCGCCAACACCAGGGATCATCAAAAATTGGGACTGACTCATGGGAAGTTGTTGGACCATTGCACGCAAGGCACCATCCGAGAAGACAACATAGGGAGGTACGTTGCGTTCATCGGCCAGTTTCTTACAGACGGCACGTAGACGCTGCAATAACTGGCTGTCGGCGGCATCAAACGTGGCAACCTCCGCTGGCTTGACACGTGAAGGGGCGGCCTGACGACTGGTGGGTTGCGCCACCATCTTCTGATAGAATTCTGTTTCCCCTTTGAGTAATTTGACCGATTTGGCATTCAAACGGAACGTAGAATAGTTCTCATGACGATCTTCCGCTAAAAATCCCTCTTGCAGTAATGCCTGACCCAATAAGAACCATTCTTCACGGCTGTATTTTTTCCCATGACCATAGATGGGAAGGAGATTATGGCGGAAATCACGGATTTTTTGGGTGTTGGCCCCACGTAAGACATCTACAACATGGTACAGACCAAAGCGCTCACGGGTCTGATGGACCCCCGTCAGGAAGGTCCGGCCATCGTCACTACGATCCTCAAGCTGCGCGGTTTGCAGACAATTATCGCAATTGCCACAATTGGCTTCCGGAAACTCTTCGCTAAAATAACTAAGGAGAATACGACGACGGCACTCGGAACTCTCACTATATTTGAAAACCTGCTGCAACTGCTGCAGCGCAATTATCTGCTGCTGCTCATTCTCTTTTTGATTGATAAAGTACTGCGTACGTACACGGTCAGAGTAGCTGAAAAACATGATACACTCAGCTGGCTGGCCATCACGACCGGCACGACCGGATTCCTGATAATATCCTTCAAGGTTTTTTGGGAGATCATAGTGAATAACAGCACGCACGTCCGGCTTGGCAATACCCATACCAAAAGCGATGGTTGCCACCAGGACGGGTACATCATCGCGAATAAAGCGGTTCTGGTGATCAGTACGCACTTTGGGAGATAAACCGGCATGATAAGGAAGATTATCAATACCATCCTGCTCCAGTTCAGCACTGAGCTTCTCCACACCGGCGCGGCTCAAACAATAGATAATGACAGACTCACCCGCCTTACCACGCAAGAACTGGACCAGTTCGTCATACGAACCTTTGTGCTTTTTGCGCACTTCATAAGAGAGATTGGGGCGATTAAAGCTGGCCAGATGTACCATGGGTTCACGTAGCTTCAATTGAACCAGAATATCCTCGCGGACACGCTCGGTGGCCGTGGCGGTCAGTGCCAGTACTGGCATGTCAGGAAAACGGCTACGCACTGAACCGATCTGACGATATTCGGGCCGGAAATCATGACCCCATTCACTGACACAGTGGGCCTCATCAACCGCCAGCAAAGAAAGTCCTATGGTCTTATTGACATGTTCAAGAAAGGCCAGGAAACTGGGCTTGAGGAGACGTTCAGGGGCAACATAAAGTAATTTAATCTGACCACTCATGGCCGCCCGCTCACGCCGGGCCCCCTCCTCATAGGGTAACGTACTATTAACGAAGGTTGCCTCGATGCCATTGGCCTGCAAACGGCTCACTTGATCTTGCATCAAAGCAATAAGTGGAGAAACTACAATGGTCAAGCCCGGTAATAACAGGGCCGGCAACTGGTAAGTAAGTGATTTACCACCACCAGTTGGCATCAGGACCAGCATATCCTGCTGTGCTAAGACTGCTTCAACAATTTCTTTTTGCCCGGGGCGAAAACTATCATAGCCAAAATACTGCTTTAATGCTTGATCAACATGCAACAATTTTAATATGCTCCCTGATAAAACTAGTTTCTCTCTATCCACACCACATCGACATACGCTCGGCAAAGGGTGTTTTAACGTTTATTAACTCGACTTGAAACGTCTCTTTAGGTACATTCTCAGTGCACAATGTATAGTATCGCACAGTTGTCTATATACAATCAAAACGTTTTAAGGAGTTATTTACATCTTTTCTTGCATGGGCTCACCAGGTACACTATGCAATCGGAAAAGCGGGTCCCACAGATATGAAGTGAGGTAATGAGAGTGCCCACATTAACAGTATTCCGCTGACTGTGAAGAAAGTGGAAAAAAATGTTACTGTTTTTTAAATGCTGCTGTCCATGAGCCGGCCACCGGGTTCGTAGAGATGGACATGTTGCTGCTGGACAAGGAGGCGTAGGGCGTTCACGAGTTCTTCTCTGGTCATTTTAGAGAGCACTTTGAGCAACTCCACATTCCTCTGGCCATCAATAAACTGATAGAGGTGGCGCGCCCGTAGATCCGCAATGGGGTGAGGTTCAACATATTCAATACGTCTGGGGATAAAAAGCCGTAGGGCAAACATGGGATTGCTACCAATGGGGGTACTAGGATCGGTCTCGCGAACTGAACCAGAACTCTTTGGAGCCTGGGGTGGGAAAACGAATTGGGAGCCACGTGCATTGGAGGTGAGCGGAGTCCCCTGATCACGCTGATTATACCCGGCCTGCTTCTCCTGCGTAGAGAATATGGTATTAGCGGGTTGCTGTCCCGCGGCGCTGCCAATCGGCGCAAATGGTGGCTGCAGGTCAACCGGGCGATAAGGTCCAGTTGTCTGTCCGGTAACAGGAGGAGGCGTGTGCGGATCAATAGGTCTCTGAGAACCAGTCGTGCCGTTCGCTGGTGGCCGTATAGATGTGTTGGGTAAACGTGGGCTTTCAGTAATGATTTCACTGACCGCTTGAACCAGTTCATTGGCTTTGAAGGGCTTGGTTAAATAGGCATTTGCCCCCTGGCGCATAGCCCAGAAGCGGTCTGATGAAGCACTCTTTGAGCTAACCATGAGGACAGGCAGGGCTCGCCAGGCTTCCTGGGAACGTATATAGCGGCAGAGTTCAAAGCCATTCATACCAGGTAAGATCACATCCAGGATCAGGCACTGAGGGTTTTCTTGCGCTATCATGCGCAGTCCCTGTTTTCCGTCATTGGCAACTACCACCTGATAGCCCGAATTCTGCAAAGCCTGCCTCATAAACAAACATTGCGTAGCACTATCATCAATAATAAGTACCTTTGATGTAGTTACCATGGATGCACCCTCCTTTGTTCGCTATTTGCATCTTGCAACACAGCTTTGAAAAAGCAATCCTGAACGCCACATATATTGAATTGTATGAACCACAATCAATTGCGCTGGTAAATCATTGCATGCCCCCGAAAAGGTATGTGTACGCTTTCACATGGCAACAGATGTGAAAATAATAATGATGTACGTACATCAATGCAAATAGAATTAGAGAGTTACTATACAATCCTGGCTCAGTCCATAGTACCATTAAGAAGAGCATTTAAGCAACTATGTGACCCTGCCCCTACCAAAATGTACTCTTTATCAGCTAAGACATGTTTTGATCAGCTGACGTTTGATAACAGCAGCTATTTAGCGTCAATATACATTGAAGAAAGCAGAGAATTTGAACTTAAAATGCATTTAATGTTTATTTAACATAAAGATAATCTATTTGACCAATACTGTACTGAGAGAGATTTTGGCTTCCGAAAGGAGAGGGCTGGTAAATAATACGAAGCACGATAAGCTCACGCTCAATGACCAGACCAGCTAAAAAATATGGGTAATACAACTTCGCCACGTATCTGTAGCAATTGTGGAACGATAAATGCACCCGGTGATGAATTTTGTGCCAATTGTGGCTTTTCACTGGACGCTCAAACGGGTGCGGCAACCATACAAGGAGTACCGCCAACTATTGCGGCCACGCGGCGCGTTACGGGTGGACTCACCAATGGCATTTTGTTAGCAGGTCGCTATCGCGTCGTCAAACTGATTGGTAAGGGTGGCTTTGGGGCCGTCTATGAGGCGAGCGACACACATTTTCAAGGCAAGCATAGTGTCGCCATCAAAGAAATGAGCGATGCTCAACTCAGTCCGCAGGAAAAAGCCAGTGCGGTTCAAGATTTTCGTAATGAGGCTGATCTACTAATCAGATTAAAACATCCGAATCTGCCAAATGTCAGTGATTTCTTTGAAGAGGATAATAAAGTTTACCTGGTGATGGAATTCATTGAAGGCAAGACCCTGGAGGATATTCAGAGCGAAAAGAAAGGGCCACTGGATGAGCGCCTGGTGATGTCTTGGGCAGTGCAACTGTGTACAGTACTCAACTACCTGCATACACGACCACAGCCGATTATCTTCCGGGATATGAAGCCGTCTAATGTGATGCTGACCGATGAGGGCGAGATCAAATTGATTGATTTTGGTATTGCTCGCATCTTCAAGACGACGGCCAGTCGCGATACGACCCTGTTGGGATCACGCGGCTATGCTCCGGTTGAGCAACATGGCCGTGGACAAAGCGATACGCGCTCAGACATCTATGCGCTTGGCGCGACCCTCTTTGATCTTTTAACACACGAACTGCCAACAGACTCGATTACGCGCATGGTGAATCCTACGCTCTTTGTGCCACCCCGCCAGTTGAATCCTGCGCTTTCACCTGCAACGGAAAGCATTGTGCTCAAGGCGATGGAGATAAATGCACAGGATCGTTATCAGTCTGTGCGCGAGATGGCTCAGGCGATCATTGCCAGCGGGATTGCGACCGTCGATACCAGCGCCCTGTCGATCAGCGGTGCCATCGCCAATATGGCAACGGCCCCGACTACGACATCACAATCTCAGGCCAGCACAATAGCACCCCAACCAGCGCCACGGGTAAAACAACAACCACAGCAACAGCAGATGGCAACGCAGACCGTCAGTGCTCCTGGAAGCACAGCTCTGGCACCGTCGCGTATCTCGCGGCGGGCCGTCATCGCCGGTGGCGTGGTAGCACTCGGCGCGCTGGCAGTTGGTGGCACAACTATCCTGCTGAACAACCAGAAGAAATCAATTCCAGTAGCGGCACCAGTAACGCCTGGTGGCACGCTCATGATGAACTTCATCTATAGTACTGAAAAAGAAAGCTGGATGAAGAAGGCGATCAGTGATTTTAATGCCAGCAATCAAAAAGCCGGTAACAAAGTCATCCAGATCCAGGGGAGTTCACAGGGCTCGGTTGATGCCAAGGATCAGATTTTAAAGGGGAGCTTAAAGCCAGTAGCCTGGAGTCCGGCCAGTTTTCTGGAACTGAACCAGCTAAATACGGCCTGGAATACCCAGCATGGTCAGAATATTACCTATTCCAGTGGAGACTACATCGCCAAATCCCTGGTCTTTACCCCGATTGTCTTTGCAGTCTGGAAAGAGCGGGCCGCGCTACTCCTCAAGAAATATGGGAGCATCGATTGGCAAAGTATCCATAAAGCGATCCTCCTCAAAAGCTGGTCCGATATTGGAGGGCAGTCAGACTGGGGACAGGTCAAATTGGGACAGACCCGGCCTGATGAGTCGAATAGTGGCCTGCTGAGCATTACCTTGATGGCGTATGCCTTTTATAATACCCAGCGCGGTCTGACCACCAATCAGATTATCGATGGAAAATTCCAACAATTCTTCCAGGATATTGAAAGTGCGGTCCAGACCTTTGGACGTAGTAGTGGCACCTACCTCGTTAATGAGGTTATTGCCCGTGGACCAGCCTCTTATGACATTATTCCCATCTATGAAAATCTTATATTGGCCAATGAGGATGCAGCCAAGAAACAAGGACAGATATTGCAACCCATCTATCCTGATCTCAATATTCTCAGTGATCATCCTTTTGCCATCTTTAATGGAAGTTGGGTAAAGGATGAAGAGAAGCAGGCCGCACAGAAGTTTCGGGATTTCTTGCTATCCGATCAGCAGCAGCGTAACGCCTTACTCAGTGGTTTCCGACCCGCGGCTGGCAATATCGATATCATGGAACCAATAGAGGGCAACCCATTTAAAGCCCATGCGACTGATTTCACCATTCCTCCGGCAATTCAAAAACTGGCTCAACCACCCAGTGGTAATGTCATCAATGAATTATTGAATCAATGGACAAAACAATATGGAAGCGCTCCATCGGCGCTTTCCCAGTTGCCTCCTAATGTACGAAAGATTATGTAAAATGCGATTCGATCATACAAAAGGATCTCCTTTTATGAAGCGCACCCTGACAATTTTTTCCTGGTGTCTACTCTGTTTATGCGTGCTGGCAGCCTGTAATGAGCAGACGTCGAATCAACAACCCGCAAAGCCAGCATCTAGCCCACAGGCTGCTCCAGGCGTCAATTGCAGTGGCCAGAAGACCCAGAATCCTGTGACGTTGAATATGGCCTATAGCAGCGAGAAACAGACCTGGATGGATGCCGCAGTTGCCGATTTTAATAGTAAGAGTTTCACGGCCTGCGATGGTCCTATTACCATCAAAGCCACTCCCATGGGATCAGGCCAATCGATGCAACAAATTCTGGATGGCACCATTCAACCGGATATCTGGAGTCCGGCGGGCAATGTCTGGATTACCCTGATCAATTCCAAGTGGCGTGAGAAACATAGCGACAACCTGATCGCAACCGGCGCCAATGATACGCCATCTCTGGTCAGTAGTCCGGTGGTGATCGCGATGTGGAAACCACAGGCCGAGGCGTTAGGCTGGCCCAATAAGCCGATTGGCTGGTCCGACATCTCAAAATTAAGCACCAATCCTCAGGGCTGGCGTGCCTATGGGCATCCTGAATTTGGTGATTTCAAGTTTGGTCATACCCATCCAGGCTATTCTAACTCGGGTCTGGATGCCGTTATCGCCATGAATTATGCGGCCGTCAATAAGACACGCGCATTGACCTCAAACGATGTCACCAATGCCGGCACCAAAGAATTTGTGACCAACGTGGAGAGCTCGGTAATTCACTATGGGGATAGCACCGGCTTCTTTGCGGATAAGATGTTCAACAATGGACCAGGCTATCTGAGTGCGGCCGTGCTCTATGAAAATCTGGTGATTGAGGCCAATAGTGGACAAAAATATAAGAACCTGCCGTATCCCGTAGTAGCCATCTATCCCAAGGAAGGCACGTTCTATAGCGACCATCCATTTACAGTCCTGCAAACCCCGAATGTGACGGCGGCGAAGAAAGCAGCGGCACTGGCCTTCCGCAACTTCTTGCTTGATCCCGCCCAGCAACAAAAGGCGTTACAGGATGGCTTCCGACCGGCCAATTCTCAGGTTAAAATAGCCGCGCCGCTGGATAGCGCTCATGGCGTGGATATTAGCCAGCCTAAAACATTGCTGCAAGTGCCAAATGCGAATCTGATCAATCAGATCGAGGATAACTGGCAGACTCAACGCCGTCTGGTTGATGTATCATTGGTACTCGATCGCTCTGGCAGCATGAATGATCCCATCAATAATGTACGCAAGATTGATGGTGCGAAAGATGGGCTCAAAGAGTTCGTAAGTCTGGTAGGCGATCAAGATCAACTTGGTCTGACCCTCTTTAGCGATAATAGCGATGAAATCTCACCAATCTCGACACTCGGACCTAAACGTCAGGATCTGCTGAATCGCATCAGCGGTATCGAGGCCAATGGCTCGACCAAACTCTATGATACGATTGGGGACCAGGTTAAAAAGCTACAGAATATGCCTTCCAAACATATTAAAGCAATAGTAGTGCTGACCGATGGAGCCGACACGAGTAGCCAGCTTAAACAGGATCAACTGATCGAGCAGATCAAGGCGAAAGGTGAAAACGCGGGTAATAGCGTCAAGGTCTTTACCATTGCTTATGGTGATGATGCGAATGCCTCTATTCTCACGGATATCGCGACGGCCTCCGGTGGTAAAGAATATGCTGGTAATCCACAAAATATCAAAGAAGTCTATAACCAGATCAGCCAATTCTTCTAAAGGTGCGCTTCTTCTCCCACTGACCTTTTGTTCTAAATGAGTCATCCCAGATTTTTGAAAAATCTGAAAATGGGTTCCACTCTTCCAATGCGGGAGGTGCAGGAGGGCGGCTAGCCCTCCTGCCGGGGTGCGGGGCAGGCATGCTGGGGGCATGACGTCCCCGCTCGTTCTTTCTCCCTCTCGCGCCGCCTACGGCAGCGTGCAAAAAGAGAAAAAGGAGGGGTTGCGGGGACACCCCGCACCCCGGCAGGGAGGACCCTGCACCCCGGTTTTAAGAACTTTTTCAAAAGTTCGGGATGACTCATTCCAATCTGGCCCCAGATACCAAAGAGAAAATTTCAGTAGCTTTGAGCTGATTACGGGAGCTATAGCATGGTAAAAAATCATATGGTACTATAAAATACAAAAGGTTAAATAGATAACCACTTTTCCTGGTAAAAATGGCAGGAAGAGGCACTGCGATGTTGGAGTCACGACAACACATTTATACCTGTTGTCGAAATATCATGAGCTCATTTTTATTTTTTTACATCATCAGGATAGGGGTCTGCTTTATGGCTCAATCTAAGGTCCATTCAACGCAATCGACGAAAGCACACGCATTGACACCAGGCACCACGCTCACACAGGAACGCAAAATACGGCAGGTGAGCGCCTGGCTTTTGCTTTTCTTTTTACTACAAGGTGAACTGGGAGCGGTCTGGGATCGTGAATGGCATGCATATGTGGGACGCGATCAGTTCTGGACGCCTCCACATACATTGATTTATACCTGTGTCTCTGGGGCTGGACTACTGGCTCTAGCAATTGTGCTCTGGGAGACGCTCCGCTATCGTCGGCATGTTCCAGAGGTGGATGATACATCCACGGTTGCCATTTTCCGTTTCTTCCATGCTCCACTTGGCTTTAGTGTGCTTGGTTTTGGCGCCTTGCTTTCATTGATTTCTGCGCCACTGGACAACTATTGGCATGAGCTCTATGGCATTGATATCGCGCTCTGGGCTCCCTTCCATATGATGGGTGTTACCGGGGGCTTGATTGGTATGCTGGGAATGGTCTATGTCTTCGCATCTGAGGCGGCTATTCAGCGTGAGTCACCCACACAACCCAGACGCTACTTTGGTCTGACCGCACTTGAACTGGGCATCGTCCTGACGATGGGAAGCATCCTGAATTATGTGCTGACCGGCTTCCTGCAGTTTCCGATTGTGACGATTGGAACCGTCCATATCTCGACGTATCCTTTACCATTGGTGGCTGGCTGCCTGCTGTTTATGATAGCGGTGATTCGTAGTACACAAAAAGTAGGGACCGCTACCTTGCTCATTTTTATTCTGACCGTGCATACCATTGTGGTAGAACTTTTTGTGCCCTGGGCTATTCGCACAGCGGCCGATGTACAGGGTATTCCTTATCGCCTACCCGATCAGATACCATATTTTCGCCTGGATTATGCATTTCTGCCGATCGCCTTTTTATTGTCCGCAATCATCATTGATGTGCTGGCCTATCGCCACAAGCGCAAGACGGGCAGTCCCAACACTTCAATGCGCCAGACGGTTATTGTAGGAGCACTAGCCGCCCTGCCGATTGTGCTGTTGACTCCGCTGGTATTGCGTGAATACACAGCCTATGCTCCTGTTTTCCTACCCGAAAAAGGCATTCCTGTAGAACCAGGCCAGATGATTACGATTGTGATCGTTTCTGTACTTATCGCGATGGGTTGTGGCGCGCTGGGTGCGTGGTTGGGAGAAGATTTTGGCGATATCTGGCGCTGGAGTAAGCGTTAAGCAGCCAACAAGAGGCAAAGAGGTTTCTATGTACAAAGGATTACGTCTATTTGCGCTGCTCGGCATGTTCGGCTTCAGCATCTTACTCCTGACGACTGGGATCGCTCAGGCGGCTGATACACAGAATAGATTACAAGTGGCCCGTACGGATACCGTGTCGGCGGGTCCTTATATTATCGCGGTGAATCTCTCGAAAGATCCACCGTTTGTCGATGAGCAGTTTGATATCACGATCGTTCCACGGGATGCCTCGCTCAAGCTGAGTGGTAAAGTCATCATGCGGCCAGGACCGGGCACCAATGGTATCAACCTGCCAACCCAGTTAACACCTGTCGGAGATGGTAAAGGTAGCCTGAAGGCCAACGTGCATATTCCGGTCCAGGGGGCCTGGGATATCGTGACGCAGTTAAATGGTCCCAAGGGACCGGGCGAGGCCAAAATTCAGGTGGTGGTCGGCGCACCAGGAGCGATGCCTCCCTGGCTGGCCTGGCTGATTGGTGCCTCACCCCTGGTTTTCATCGCCTTCTGGATTATCCATCAGCATCGATATCGTCAAAGCCTGATCAAGCCCAAAACAACAACTGCTTAAGTACAAGCACAGTAAAGAGCCGGAACCGTTTTTGTTTAAACGGTCCTGGCTCTTTTTGTGTTCACGTTTCTCCGCGTAAGGGTCCAGATGCTTCAGACGGACTTATTTACGTTGTTGTTCAAATTCCAGGAAGTATTGGAATGATTGAGGATTGCTGAGGGCGTCCAGGCTGACAGCTTTTTCTAGGGGGATGCCCATTAGCAGTTTTTTGACGGGCACTTCTAGCTTTTTACCGCTCAGGGTGCGTGGAACTTCCGGAATGGTCAGAATTTCATCGGGAACGTGATGCGGCGAGACATGGGTGCGTAGCTCGCTTTTAATCCTGGCTTTTAGCGTATCATCCAGTTCTATACCGGGTCGCAGGACCACGAAGAGGGGCAGGTAATATCCGCCATGGGGACGCTCAACACCGACAATCAAACTATCCAGAACCTCGGGGAGTCCTTCGACGATGCGGTAGATTTCACTACTACCCATACGGATACCCATGCGGTTGATGGTGGAGTCTGAACGACCATAGATAACGGCACTACCACGCTCAGTGATACGGATCCAGTCTCCATGGCGCCAGATGCCAGGATAGGTCGCAAAGTAGCTTTCACGGTAGCGCTGCTGCTCTGGATCGTTCCAGAAGAAGAGCGGCATCGAGGGCATGGGAGCGGTGATGACAAGTTCGCCCATCTCGTCGATCACTGGCTGACCGGCCTCGTTAAAGGCCTGAACGTTAGCTCCCAGTGAGCGGCATTGTAGTTCGCCCGCGTAGACGGGAAGGATGATAGAACCACTCACAAAGGCCGAACAGACATCGGTACCACCACTGACTGAGGCCACCCAGAGATCCTCACGCACATGCTCGTGTATCCAATGGAAGCCTTCCGGTGGGAGTGGCGAACCGGTGGAGCCGATACCGCGTAGCCGACTCAGATCATAGTTTTGTCCTGGCTCGACACCCGCCTTCATACAGGATGTAATATAGCCGGCGCTGGTCCCAAAGAAGCTCATCTGGCTCTCCTGGGCAAACTTCCAGAGGGTCTCCATATTGGGATAACCGGGACTGCCATCGTAGATCAGGACCACGGCCTGTGCGAGCAAACCACCAACAAGAAGGTTCCACATCATCCAGCCAGTCGTGGTAAACCAGAAGAAGCGGTCGCCAGGCTTTAAATCAACATCCAGTATTAAGGATTTGAGATGCTCAAGTAGGATACCACCCTGCCCCTGGACAATCGCCTTGGGAAGTCCTGTGGTGCCCGATGAATAAAGAACCCAGAGAGGATGATCAAAGGGGACCTGCTCAAAACGTAGCTCGGCTGGCTCACGCAATAGTTCTGACCAGAGCACACCGTTATGGATGCCTTCAGTGGATGCATCGGCGTGCAAATAAGGTACGACGACGATCTTTTTCAGGGTTGGCAGCGCCTCTTGTAACTCTTTGATGACTGGTAGACGATCAAAGGTCTTGCCACCATATTGATAGCCGTCCACCGCGAATAGGACCGTGGGCTCGATCTGCTGAAAGCGCTCGGTGACGCTACTGATGCCAAAGTCGGGTGAACAACTGGACCAGGTGGCGCCAATGCTGGCACAGGCCAGAAATGCGACGATGGCCTGGGGGATGTTGGGGATATAGGCCACCACACGGTCCCCGGGCTGGACCCCCAGCGTACGTAAAGAATGGGCGAGCGCGCCTACCTGATCGGTCAGTTCTTGCCAGGAGATCTCGGTTAGCGGCTGGCGCTCCGATTGAAAAAGGATGGCGGGTCGATCACTGGTCGCGTTGCGAAATATGTGCTCGGCATAGTTGAGGCGCGCATCCGGAAACCAGTGGGCCCCCGGCATAGTGTGGTCAGTCAATACAGCGCTATATGGATGGGATGCCTTGATATCAAAATAGGACCACAGGGAGGCCCAGAAATCTTCTAGACGCTCGATGGACCAGCGCCAGAGCGCTTCACGGTCCTCAAAGTGCAGGCCGTGTTCCTGAGTCAGCCAATGTGTATACTGTGATATGTTGGCCTCACGAATCGCGGCTTCAGAAGGGGTCCAGAGAGGCTGATCTTCGCCAAATGGAGTATCCATTGTCATGCTGCCTTTCATCTCAAAACGGTGCAGTATGGAGCTCTGGTGAGCAGTGTTTGTGGTAGGAACTACGCCGTTCCTGCCATACCTATCCATAAGTATACCTTATATTGGTTTAATGGTGGGTGTATTGAGAACATATCGGTGCTACTACAGGAATAATGCACTTCTATTGGGTTTCGATGGCGGTTTTTAGCTGGTTGCTCTGGGACGCCAGTTGTTTTTTGACGATGGGGGTGACTAAGGGGCCGATAAAGCTGAGGGCACTTCCGGGTTCGGCTTCTCCAATGATGGTGAGGATGGTGCCACCGCTACTGGTGGGGGCGAAGGTCATGGTATTGGATAGCGGGAAGGGGCCTTTAATCATTTTAAAGGCGAACAGGCTGGTGGGCTGGTATTGGGTGACTTCGATGGTGGATTCAAATTCGCGACCCATAAAGACTGCGATCTGGGCGTAGGTGGCACCAACACACATATGTCCAGGTGAGAGCGCACGGATATCTTTCACGGGTAGCCAGGTCTTAACTTTGCACATGTCGGTGACATAGGCAAAAACATCCTCGATGGGTCGGGCAATGGTGATGCTTCTCTCTAACCGAATCATGATAGTGTTCCTCCTTTGGAAACAACAATGGCTGTAATCATCTCCCGCCTATTTTCAGCGACGTATACATCGAGCAGAAGAAGAGGTACGCCGACATGAGCGTGACTCAGCGTGGTACAATAGTATAAGTAAATATTCAACACACCTATCAATCAAACTACGAACGGCTACACCAATAGTTCTTATCTCCACCAGGAAAGTTACAGAGACGTAAAGCATGAATAGATTTTTCACATTATTATTACGAGGATTACTTCAGCGCTGTCCTGTCTGTGGACAGGGTAAGTTGTTTAGTGGCGTGTTTAAAATGAATGAGCGTTGTCCCGTCTGCCATTTTCGCTTTGAGCGTGAAGAGGGATATTATACCAGTTCAATGGCGATCAATCTGGTCGTGAGCGAGTTTATCGCGGCGGGTATTGTCTTGCCACTGGCGGCGATCCGAACGATTCCAGTACTACCAGTATTGTTGATTGGTGGGCCCTTTGTGGTGATTTTGCCACTGCTCTTTTTCCGCCCCAGTCGCGGCCTCTGGCTGGCGATGGATCACTATCTCAATCCGACAAGCGGCAACGATCTGCCAGATGAATCGCCGCTACTGCAACGCTCGCGTGGGGTACGCGACAAATAAGAGCGTAAGCATTTCGCGCTCGTGCTCCTACACACGAACGTGATAAATGACCCGATCAACTTGCGTATGCCTGGCATTTTATGGTTAAATGCCAGGAGCATGGCAGATAATTTTTCACGACAGACAGCACAACAACGAATATACCAGAAATTTGCGGACCTGGTAGGTGAGAATAAAAAAACGATCGACCTCGCACAAGCAGCGCTTCTGATTGCAAGTGTAGCTTATCCAGATTTAGATCCAGTTCCACCTTTTACTCAACTCGATGCGCTTGCGCAGCGGGTTCGTTTGCTTGTCGAACGTTCAAGGTCCGCACTGGCCGAAACTTCTCCTTCTGAACAGGATAATCCTCTCCTATTAATCGAGGCTTTGAATCAGGTATTGATCGAAGAAGAACATTTTCATGGCAATGAACACGATTATTATAATCCTGATAATAGCTTCCTGAATAAAGTATTAGAGGAGCGCACAGGACTCCCGATCACACTCTCTTTAGTCTATATAGAGGTTGGCAAACGGGCGGGTATCGAGCTTGAAGGGATTGGTTTCCCATATCACTTTATGGTGCGCTACCGCTGGTCCGGGGGCAGTATCTATATTGATCCCTTTGCCAATGGACTCTTGCTCAATGAAGAGGAATGCCTGAAACGTATCCAGCAGATCACCCATCATCATAACGCGATCAATCCACGCTGGCTAGAGGCGCTACCTCCACAAAAAATACTGATTCGGATCTTGAATAATCTGAAGAGTATTTATATTCGTAAAGATGATTTTGAGCACGCCCTGGCGATCAGTGATCTCTTGCTCCTGCTCCTACCTGAGGCAGGTGTAGAACAACGGGATCGCGGTTTCCTGCACCTGGAACTCAAGCATTATGGACGAGCGATGCACGACCTGAGTGATTATCTGGTAACACATCCGCAGGCCAGGGATCGCTATGAGATTCGCAACCACATCAAACAGATCCGGCAGGTTATTGCTCAATTGAATTAGCCTCTCAGCGTAACGGCAGGGCTTGTCCCTGCTCCTGTAACACGTACGACCAGGCACAAACCTAAGGCTAACATGTTTCGCCATGCTCGCCTCACGACGAGCACGTGTCTCAGGGACAGGTCGTACGTGAACTGGGGCAGGGACAAGCCCTGCCGTTACGCGTGGGAGGCGGGTCGAACCTACCTTAGCCGTCGATGGGGAGACCTTCCATGGCCATGATTTTGAGGGCGTTGGTGGTGGGACATGGACCTTCACGCAGGATATAGTCGAAGGCCATCTGTCCGTCGATGACTTCTTCGCGGAAATGTTCATTTTTGACCTGGGGTACGCTCTCGGCGAGATTGACCAGTTCCAGGTCGTGGGTTGAGATGAGTCCAACGCAGTTGTGGCCGACCAGCGATTTCACGAAGGAGCGGCTACCAATCAAGCGTTCACGATTATTGGTTCCCTTGAAGATCTCATCCACCAGGAAGAATAGGGGTAGTTGGCCCGGCTCTTTGAGCGCATCTAACAGGGCATGCAGGCGACGTACTTCGGCGTAGAAATACGAATAGCCATCGGTGACTGAGTCGGTGACACGAATACAGGTGAAGAGACGGAAAAGCGTGGACTCAAAGGAGTCGGCGCAGACAGGTCCACCAGCATACGCGAGACAGAGATTGACGCCCAGGGTACGTAGGAAGGTGCTCTTACCAGCCATATTAGAGCCAGTGATGATTACGACTTCTCCCAGTTCATCCATGGTAAAACTGTTGGTAACCTTTTTATCGACCGCGATCAACGGATGTCCGAGTTTCTCTACCGCGAACGGTGGACGACCGGCAGCCTGGAGTTGGTCGGCAGCCTCGATAGTGGGTAGGATATACTCGGGATTGAGATAGGCGAAGGCCGCCAGTGAGGAGATGGCCTCCAGTTCGTACCAGGTGTCGAGCCAGATTGGCAGGCGAGCACGGAGCTGAGCTTTATAATGCAGCAATTGGCGGGCACAGTACAGGTCCCAGGGGACAAAGGCGTTGACGACCAGCCACAGGATACCATTGTTCTTGAGTGTCGAGGCCGCAGCCACACGAGCGGTTCCCCTTAAGACTTCGGATGGTCCAGTCTCACGTTTATCCTGGAAAGGCTGACAGAGCGCTTTCAGCCGGGGATGTGATCCATAGGGATACTTCTCCAGATAAGAGAAGATCAGGCTGAGTGTACCAAAACCATAACGTAGATACGAGGAGTCCTCGAAAATATCGCCGCGTTGATTGGCGGTGGCGAAGAAGAGAATCACACTGGCACCCAGTGCATATTGCCAGAACATCGGGATCAAGCCAATGAGAAAGAGGACCAGCAGCACCACAGTCAATATGTTAAGTCCAGCCGAGATCCAGAATAACGTATTTAGTGAGGAGGAGGAGCTTGAGGGCTGCTCAAGCCATTGTAACAGGCGTTTGCCCTCTAACTGGTCAAACTTCCCACGGGAAGCCAGTAAAGAATTGAGCGTGAGGCGATCCCGAAAACGTGTCAGTGGTGTTAACTCACGCACCAGTGCCTGCCGCTCCTGAATGGTGGAGAGATCGGGTGAGGTCTGGAGCAACCAGTCGCGCAGGCGTAACATCCCCTCACGCGAAACACCGGTATTCACCAGACGATGAATCGAGCGCTGGCCCGTAATATCAATGTCCACCTCAAAAGGATGACCCTCAATCGGGGGTTCAGAGAAGACCGCCGGGATACGCTCCCAGTCCAGGCGCATACGAGCGATATGCGCGGTCTTGATGTGTAGCCAGAGAGTATAGCGAGCAATACTTTGATCGATCAAGCCATGGAAGTGGGCCACCACCCCAAATAAGATCATTGAGACCACAAGGACCGGGATGGCCAGCCACCATAAAGATGCGATCAACAGCACAACGGTCAACGCGATCCCCACGAAGAAAATGGCGACCCGCGACCATGAATACACATTACTGCGGGGTGTCTGAGCATCTATGCGACGTTGCAGGCGGGCAATCTGCGCCTCAAGCAACTTGATACGTTCTTGTTTCTTATCCACTCTATTGTCTATCCTTTAATGGTCCAACAACTGGTTACATAGCAGTCTAACACTTCCCCCTATCATCGACAAGAGAACAGGTGGGCACGACTTGTAAGCAACACTTGCCACGAGGTATCATGAAACCAGAGAAGGCTGCGAAATCAAAAAGGGCGTCTCTATCCATATTATAATTGAAAACACGCCCATTAGCTTTCATTCAGGACCAGCTAACACCTGCTCTATTTATTCTATTCAACGAAGAAAGGGAATACCAGATGCATCTTCAGGATAAAACATTTTTTGTGACCGGCGGGGCCTCCGGATTGGGGGCGGCCTGCGTACGTCTATTGACGGCTTCAGGTGCCAGGGCAATCATCGCGGATCTTAACAACGAGACAGGGTCAAAATTAGCTCAGGAGCTTCCTGAGAAGGCCTTCTTTGTGTCAACTAATGTCACGGACGAACAGAGCGTGCAAAGCGCTTTAACAAAAGCCGTAGAGCTTTCTGGAGCGCTTCACGGTGTTATTAACTGCGCCGGTATCGGTTCTGCGGAAAAAGTGATCGGGAAACAGGGACCTGCAAGCCTGGAAAGTTTTACCCGTGTCATCAATATTAATCTGATCGGCACCTTTAATGTGATTCGGCTGGCCGCCATGACTATGAGCAATAATCAGCCGGAGGAGAATGGTGAGCGCGGTGTCATCATCAATACAGCGTCGATCGCGGCCTTTGATGGACAGATCGGGCAGGCCGCCTATTCAGCCTCCAAGGGAGGAATTGTTGGAATGACACTGCCGATTGCGCGCGAGTTTGCCCGCTATGGTATCCGCGTCATGACGATTGCTCCCGGCCTCTTCGATACCCCCCTGCTAGCCGGACTCCCAGAACAAGCCAGGATCTCACTGGGCCAGCAGGTGCCCTTCCCATCTCGCCTGGGACGCCCTGAAGAGTATGCGGCCCTCGCCAAACATATCATCGAGAATGAAATGCTCAACGGCGAGGTTATCCGCCTGGATGGTGCTATCCGTCTAGATTGGAACCGTCGTTAAGAAAATCACTGTAACTAATTTTATCTGAAGCAAGCCACCAATACGCAGTAAGCTCACCTCTTAGAGTGCTTTTTGCAAGCGTATTGGTGATTTCTTGCACCTGCTCTTTTTCCTGAGGTGTGCTTACCAGGTCCGCCACGGACTCTAAATCCTCATAGGTCACAGTTCGGTGGTATATGTTAACGAGTGCTCGTCCTTGACGGGGCAAAGCGCGGCGCGTGCTATATAATTTTGCTCTATCGTATATCCTATACCAGGAAAAACGCGGGAATGCTTTCATCAACTCTATCTGTGAAGCGGTAGGATATAGAGAACGCAATAAATTATCTTCTTCAGGAGTCCATGCGTCATTCGTGTTTGGCATAGCTCCTCTCCAGATGAGCGCGACATCTGGACTAGTAGCGATCCCATTTTCCCATATAATGTTCAGGAGAAACAGATGGGGAGATATGATATTTAGCTTAATTTCCTTAATGACTTTTCGTATCATTTTCTTTTGATATTCACTATCAAGTTTTCTATAATCCGTAGGCAAATGCGACAATATATAATAGAAATTAGGAATGACCGTCTCAGGGTCTTCCTTTTCATTCTGTGCTTTTTGTTTTTTTAAAATATTTTTCAGGGCGATTTCCGCACCTACCAATTGGTCTATATAACGGGCTTCCGTTTGCTTACTTAAAGGGCGGGCAGGGTTCGTAAGCAAATTATCCAAATGTTCGATATGTGCTTCCGCTCTTCCTATCTGTTCATTGAACAGCCGCACTTCGTCTACCAAATCCGTTTTCTGGTTTTCCCATAACACCCTTATTCTTTCACTCATTTCACTATCGCATCGAACAAGGTCGCATAAACGGTTCAGGACAATATCATCTAATTCCGCACAAGATACTGCCCATATTGATTTAGTTTTAATAATCCCAACTCTATTACTACCATACAATTCTGCACCTTGATCGCAGGCATAACGGCTTTTTATATTTTTATTTTCTTGATTATCAATGGAGAAGCTTACGGCCCCATTGTCACTTTTTAAGAAGCCATGTAGAATAGCTTCCGACTCCCATTTTTTGGTGTGGTTACGCGCACGCCTACTGTTTTTCCTGAAGCCAAAGGGAGTTCCATCAGGATAATGCCCGGTAATGGCAGCATAGCACGGGGTAAGCAAATCCATTGGAACTGCAGCCTCAAATGCTCCTGCCAAAAGGATTTCATTTCCCAGTTCATCCTTACCGATTTTGGCGTATCCTCCCAACGTCAAGTTACTCATGTAATGCTTAACAGAATCAAGGCTTGAGAATGTGTATCCAGTTTGCGTTTTCGACATAACGGTGAGGAAGTTATACCGTTGTAAATCCTCTGCCGAAGGATACGGGAAAAGATGGGGAAGCGTCTCAATGAAATGGGCAAGATATGCCAGGGAAAAATCACTAGTGATGAATTGCTTGAAAAGCTCCAGGGACATATCAAGCCACGAGCGATAGATAATCGGGCGCTGCTCGCCTTTACATGCTGTACGATCAATCACGTAAGGGGCAGGCAAATGGCCACCACCATAAAGGCCTCGCTGCACTTACTGCTGGCGCGTTTCAGTCAGGTAAAGGATCTGCGTGGACAGATAATTATACGCATCCTGCATCTCTTTCCTAAATGCCTGTACATCCTTTTTTATCACGAAATCATATACTGTATTCCCTGGCACAATCACTTTTAATTTTTTCTTCTCAGCCAGGTCGATGAACATACTGACATTGCGGAAATGTTCATCACGGAAGAGGCGGTCAGCGCGAGCAATAACCAAACTGCCCACCAGATCATTAGCGATATCGATGTATAATTCAGACAACTTCGGACGTTCATCATAGCCTTTCGTACCACTTATACCTGCCCCTTCATCATAAAGTAGGATATTGGAATTATCCTCATCCCCGCGTATCTCTATGGCGACACTCACCATCATTTCCTGCCTTAAACGGCCTTCATAATGGTTTTTGTCGGATTTCTTTCGGGATTGCCGGATAAGAACGCCGGTCTTTCGTTTGAGATCAACGCTAATACCTGCTAAATCGTATTTTGTTCCCTGAGCAGTATGTAGGATTTTAATAGCCACGTCTCTCGCCTCACTTACTATCCCCAATATATTGATTTAACCCTAATTCATTAGAAGTAATATGATATATAGACTATATTACTTTATGAAAATTGATAATATTATATATTATATTATACAAATCATTACAAGTATTGGCATCATAGCGGTTTGAACGGCATACTAGAGATATAATTTGTTTTTATTAGAAGTTTAACCTATGGGACTGGAAGGATGCTAAGTTAAGCTTGGACGGGCGGAGGCAAAACTGGCCCATGAAGCAAGAATTCGCGCCGCCACGGTGAGCGGCGCGAAATGTTTTAAACTGTGATATTCACATTAGTCCCCATCTGTCTTATTGGGGTTTATCGCCCTGATCCCAGTCAAGTGCCATTTTAGCGCTGGTGCCGCCGTCGATGTAAAGTATCTGACCAGTGATAAAATCGGCGGCATCTGAGGCCAGAAAGGCCACGGTCGGGGCGATATCCTTTGGACGCCCCACACGTCCTAGAGGAATCAGGCTATTGCCAAACTCGGTGGTATAGTTGGGGATCTCATGATAGCGTGGTACCTCGATCAGGCCTGGTCCGATGGCATTGACACGGATGCGCTTAGGAGCAAGTTCAATGGCCAGTTCACGCGTAAAGGCGATAATGGCGCCCTTGGTGGAAGAGTAGACTGAATGGCGCGTGAAGCCAGCCTCCCCATGGACTGAGGTGATATTGATGATACTGCCACCTCCCCGTTCCTCCATGGATTTGATGGATTGCTGGGCACAGAAGAAATAGCCACGCATGTTCAGCTGAAAAACCTCATTAAACATCTCTTCAGTGACATTCTCAAATTTATCAGCCCGCGTCACACCGGCATTGTTGACCAGAATGTCGATACCGCCAAAGTGATTGATCACACTATCCACCAGATGCCGACACTCCTCTACCACACCCAGTCTGGCTTCCAGAGCCATCGCACTTCCCCCCAACCGCTCAATCTCCCCCACCGTCTCATGCGCGCCAGCGGCGCTACTGGCGTAATGCACCGCCACCTTTGCTCCCTGACGAGCCAGTTCAATCGCGATCGCCTGACCGATCCCAACGCCTGCCCCCGTCACCAGAGCCACCTGTCCTGATAGTGTACCCATGATCTTAAATCCCCCTCGATAAGATGTCGAAAACGTACTCGGATAACCAATCTGACTATTTGGGTATAAGTCTATCACGCACCAAACCCGAAAAGAAACACGATACGCTACGGTGGGTAGCAAGCGACCCTGTGACGATGGTCATAGGGTCGCTTTTTTTGTTAGCTTCTTTGTGATTTCTGGATATAGCTGATAGCGATGGCAGTACCAACCACGGCGGCGAAGATGACCAGGAAGGCGGTGGCGTTATTACCGGGACTATATTCTTCTCCTTGTACAGCGGTAACCTCTTCATCCGAGACGCCCAGGAGGCCGCTCAGGCTATCAAGCATACTACCATAGATACGCTTGAGGCCGAGGGGAGCAAAGGTGCGCTCAAAGAAGCCTTTGACGCCTGTAGCACCATCCCACTCACTGGTGACACGGACACGAGTCTTGCTACCATTGTTGAGTGGTGCCAGGGACCAGGTGGTGATCAACGATGAATTATCATCACTCTCAGTCAGGACCGAGCCACGGACCGCCTCATCGACATGCATACGGTAGACGCGTTCACGGTTAGCGGCCCTTAAGAGATAGCTGATAATGGTGCCACTCCCCTTGCCGCCTTTTTCTACGGTGTAGTCAAAGAAATTTGGAGTTAACAGCTTTGGACGTTGCACTTTATAATCAGAAAGAATCGCATAGACTTTTTCGGGTTGTGCATTAATAATGCGCTCTTCGCGAGCGAAAACTCGACTCATACAATTCCTCACATTCTCTTCTCTACAAACCATCCACACTGAAAATCGTGTTGAAAAACAGCACAGTTCAGGTGAGGCAACCTTCCAGTTTTTGAGTACATGCACATGCTTATTTATGCAGCATTTAGAGGGTACTCTCTCTCATCATAGCACGTACTGAGAAGAATTGAGGCGTCAGAAACAATGAAACGATAGGAGGATGTTAATAGATGGGAAAAGACCGGGGCCGTGAGAATTTTTATCTCACGGCAGCAGTGGGGTGTTCTTCTGATTGCAGGCAGGCATAGATATTCAAAGTATCTGCCAACTGTATTTTGGTCCAGGTCTGCAACGCCGCTGGTACATCAGCATTTTCAGGCGTGCCGGACGTGGTCTCTCCGGTTTTCAACTCCACAGGTAGAACATACGAGGATGATTGTTGCTTGTTCTTGGCCGGCACATAGATGAAGAACTCATGGGCGGGCAATGGGTAATTACTCATCGATGGATACTCCTTATGGTTGGGCGAAGGCACCTGGCCTCATCCATAGTATGCCAGCTGAATATGAAGAGATAATAAAGAGAATGTTATAAATCTGTCATAAAGGGGCTTTTTTTTAACATATCCAATGGGACCAAATAAATCGTAAAGGCAGGGCTTGCCCCCAATACTTTCAACTTAAGCATGAGAAAAAAGAGGGATTGATGAGAAAAAGAAGTTCTCACTTCGTCATAGACAGAAGAATCTACGTCCTGTTTTTTGATGAAAGGAACTTCTTCATGCCTAGCTTACGCCATGTGGGCCCCAATGACAAGATCTGCGCCTTGATTGATATGAATGTTTTCGAGGCCTGTTTCCCTGCCACGCTCATTGCTGATATCTTTGGCGTGCCTTCCCACCAGCAGACCAAGCGTCGACCTCGGCGTGTGCGTCAGTGTACGCGCCTGAGCATCATCCTCTTCCAATGTTGTTGTTCTTACTGGCGTCGCTCTTGCCAGCAACAGGTCTGGAAAAAGCTTGTCGATGGGCTGATGGATCTGCATCCCACCATGCGTGAGCACCATATGTCGGCTCAAGCCTTAGCCGCACAACGTGCACGCTTAGGATCTGATCCCTTTCGCCAATTGCTGGAGCGTGCTTGCCGCCCGCTGGGTGATGCCCTCACAACCCCGAGCGCCTTTTACCAGGGATTACGGGTGATGGCCATTGATGGCACGCTCTTCAATGTTGCTGATACCCCAGCCAATGATGCGGCCTTCGGTCGATCAAGCAACCAATACGGCAAAGGAGCCTATCCTCAGGTGCGTGCCGTGATGCTCATGGAATGTGCCAGTCATGCCGTCATCGCTGCTGCATTAGGAGGTTACCATTGGGCTGAAGCGCATGGAGTGCGTGAGGTCATGCGATCGGTGGTGCAAGGGATGCTCGTGCTCGGCGATTGTGGCATCTTCAGTGGGATGTTAGCACAAGAGGCCAGAGAAAAGAATGCGCATGTGCTCTGTGGGCTTTCCCGTACGAGCTTACGCC
The DNA here is from genome assembly GCF_003967575.1 of Dictyobacter alpinus. NCBI lineage: Bacteria > Bacillati > Chloroflexota > Ktedonobacteria > Ktedonobacterales > Dictyobacteraceae > Dictyobacter > Dictyobacter alpinus. The sequence continues at coordinate 3,510,656 of NZ_BIFT01000001.1, read as the reverse complement.
ATCGGCATACCGAGCTTTCTGATGGAAGCTACCTGGCGATCCTCAACCCCAATCGCAAAGCCACGTATCGCGCCACAGAGAAACAGACCGTGCGAGTGATCGAATACACCCTCACCGATGAGCGCCTCGGGAAGCCAGGACGCCTCTATCGGCTGGTCACCACGTTGTTAGATGAGAAAGCGTCTCCATCTCATGAGCTCATCGAGCTCTATCAGCAACGCTGGGAGGTGGAGCTCATGATCCGAGAACTCAAAAGTGTGTTGCATGAGCAGGTCAAAGTGCTGCGTGCGAAAAAGCCCGACGGGGTCAAGCAAGAAGTGTATGCTCTGCTGCTGGCTCATTACAATCTGCGATTTTGGATGGTCAAAGCGGGGGAGCAGGCAGGCATTGATCCCTGCAGGTTGAGTTGTAAGCACGCATTAGAGGAGTTGCGCCTGCGGGTCGAGCGGGTCGCAACATGGAGTCAGCAGCATCGCGAACCGCTCCTCGATCGAATGATACAAGAGATGAGTACGCATGTCTTGCCTGACCCCATATTGCGGAACAATCGAAGAGAAATCAAACAGGTCTATAACAAACACAAGCCAAAAAAACGAGGGAAGCCAGCGCCAGCTCCCTTCGAAAAAACGGACACCTATCTCTCTTTTGTTGTCATTCATGTCCGGGAGATGGGAACGCAGGACGCATCTCTCCCGGACACAAAAAGTGCTTAAGTTGAAAGTATTGGGGCTTGCCCCTGCTACCTGTTCACGTCTGACCCGCCGCTTAAACACGTGCCTTTGTGGCTGGCAGATCCAGGCACATCCAGCCGATAGCTTGTCCCTGGTTGTATCGGCACAGCCAGGGACAGGCTCTGTCTTTAGCGGGTGGCCAGTTTGTGGTCCTGGGTCTGCTGGCTCGCATCGGCGGTTGGAGGCGTCAGGAGCTGCTTGGCTCGTTCGAGTCCGATGGAGAGTAAGAGGGTCGGGATACGTGGACCGGTGTCACGACCACAGATCAGGGTGTAGAGCGCGATGAAGAAGGAGCGCTGCGCCAGCTTGAGCTCTTCGTTGGGTGGCGTATCTACGGCCAGTCCACGAATCACTTTGGGTATGCTGTACATAAGCTCGGAGAGTGCGGCCAGGTTCCAGGAAGCATCCAGGTGCTCGGCTAGCATGCGCACGCTGGCCTGGTCCAGTTCGGAAAACTCAGCGAAGGACTCACTATCAAAGCTGATGTTGATATGGGTACGCTCGTCATCGGGCAGGTAGCTATTAACCCAGTTTAAGGCGCAGGTGAAGCGTGGCTCTAGCTGGCTGCGTAAAGCTTCCAGGTTCTCCATCTCCGGTAGGGTCTGTGAGATGATGCGCAAGACCTGATCCTCATTGGCCTGGGTGACATCAATCACCGAGGTTAACAATGGGAAGGGGACCGCGTTATGGGTATAGACAACCTCTTCGGTACTGGTCCTGGTAGCACGCTCAAAGAGACGCTGGTTGCTCTCATTGGCCGTCCCCTTATTGATCTGGCGCACCAGGGCATCCCACTCTTCATACATGCGCAGCAGTCCCTGACCATAGTCGATGTCAAAGGCCTGGTTATTGGCGCGGCGGGCATAGAGCCAGCGTAGGATAGCAGGCTCAATAATATCCAGGGCCGAAGAAATGGTCGCGGTAGTACCGACCGAGCTAGAGATTTTGGAGCGACCGCCCATCCCGACAAACGCGTAGCCGACGAAGTACGGAGCTTTGACACCATAGACCTTCTCGATAATGCGCTGACCGACAATATAGCTACTACCCGGTGAAGCGTGATCCTCGCCGGCTGGCTCAAAATCAACCTGCTCATAACTCCAGCGCATCGGCCAGTCGATTTTCCACAGCAACTTGCCATCAATGCGCTCGTTCAGGCTATAACCACCCTCATGTCCACAGTTATCGCAGACATAGGTCAATGCGGCATCTTCATCGCGATACGAGGTCAGGCGTGTCGTGTCTTTATGGCAATTGTCGCAGTATGGCTTAAAGGGATAATAGGCGGCGCGGCGCTCGTCCACGGTCTCCTTCTGGCCTTCCAGGTTCTGATACTCAGCCAGAATATCAAAGATATCAAAGCGCTGCCGAATCGCTGCCTTGATCTGCTCGCGATAATCCCCACGGCGATAGGCCTCAGACTGGCGGATGTAGCGCGGATGAATGCCCAGGCGGCCCAGGCCTTCCACAAAACTACTGATATAGCGTGTGGCATAAGAATCATACTCGCCAAACGGATCCGGGATATCGGCATAGGGCATACCAATATACTTCGCATATTCAGTCGGAACGCCAGCCGGCACCTTGCGCAAACGATCATAATCGTCCCAGGAATGCAGATGATCCACCTTCCAACCACGACCACGTAGCTCCTCCGCCACCAGATGGACCGTCATCGGCTCACGCAGATTTCCCAGATGGACAGGACCTGACGGACTAATGCCCGAGGCACAAACAATCGTGGCGTTCTCGCCCTTACGCTGCCGCACACTTGCTTCTACACGGTCAGCTACTTTCGTTACCCAATCAGCTTTCATGATAATTTGTTCTCTCCAGAATATATGTTTATGTTGTCTTTTTTTTTATATGTGTTCGCCCAGCCACGATCGTGTTGATGGTTGCGTTACTTACGATACGATCAGGGATATTATGGCAGGTGGGTTTTGATGGCATTCACGAACTCGGTGGTGCCGGCCTGGCCACCCTGGTCGACAGGTAACAGGGTACCCGCTTGATAGGTTTGTTGGATGGCGGACTCTAGTGTTCGTGCCTGTTCATTATACCCCAGGTAATCAAGCAGTAATGCGCCCGATAGCAGCATGGCGGTTGGATTGATGATGCCTTTACCAGCCAGATCTGGCGCCGATCCATGCACTGGCTCGAAGTAGGCATAGTTCTCACCATAGCAGGCGCTGGGTGAGAGTCCCAGGCCACCGATGGTACCACTGGATACGTCGGCCAGGATATCACCATGCTCGTTGCCCAATACCAGTACGTCCAGGGACTCAGGCGATGCGACCAGGCGGCGCGCCATGTCATCAACCAGAAATTCCTGATAGGTTAGCTCAGGATGCTGGCTGACCGCTTCTTTGACGATACTACGGAAACGGCCATCGGTACGCGGCTGGATCGAGTATTTGGCGCCCAGTGTGACACGACCAGGATAGCCGGCGGCCAGGCGTTTCAGCGCCAGTTCACAGGCGTAGGTCGCCACACGCTGCATCTGCTCGTCCGTACTGACCTTGAGCGAGTAGGCCCCCACTTTATCGACCGGAGGGGCCAGCCACCACGAGCTACTGCTCGGCAACGCGTCCAGTTCCGCGACATCACCTTCCCGTGGAGGATACATGCCCTCCAGGTTGTCACGCGCAATCACATAATCGATACGCTCAGGATTGAGCATAGGACTGCGATAACCAGGAATCCAACGTACCGGGCGCACGTTAATATACGTCTCTTTATTCCAGCGTAGATACCACAGGATAGGTCGGCTGGGACCACCACTGGCACCGAACAACGTACAATCGGCCGCGTCGATCGCTTCGCGGGTCACATCTGGAAACGGCGTACCGTGGGTCACCTGCGCCTCACGGCCACAGGGCGCCTCCACAAAACGTATCTCAGGTACCAAGCTGCGCAATATCTCAACCGTCGGACGCATCACCTCAGGAGCCGCGTCATCACCAGGAATCACACACACCAGTGGCGGGGACTGTACTTCTCGACGACTCATCGCATGCCCTCTCTTTCGCTTCTTCACAAGGGATCAGCAAACAAACAACGATTCAAGCGCATAGGATCGGATAAAGTACAGCACACATAAAAAAGCCCTTCATCCTCCCAATAAGGACGAAGAGCGCAAACTTTCGTGTTACCACCTGTATTCACTGCTACCTCACAGTAACAGCCTCAGCGGGTATAGAAGCCTATCAAGCCGGCATCTATACACCAATCCATCACGGGGACCACCGGCGAGTTCTACTCTCATCACATGATTTCTTCTCGCAGCTCCAGGGTCTTCTTCGCGGAACCTCAACGTGCAAGCTTCTCAGCACCCGCCTGCTCTCTGTTCGTCGCAGCTACCCGCTACTCTCCCTGTCAAAGCCTTTTTCCATATAGCATTGTTATTGTAGCTATTTATAGCACGCCCCCCATATTATGTCAACAAATACCACCATACTATCCCTCACAGGGCGTCATCTATGCTGCGCTTTTCTTTTTGCGTTCCTGGTAGCCAACCCAAAATGCATAGAGATGGAATCCCAAAAATACAAAAGCCAACGATAAAGTTATCGCATCCGGAATTTCCACATGCCAATAATAGGCAAAAAACACTAAACCTTCCATAACAACAGCAACAGCCCAGGCAATGAGACGAAAAAAACAGGCTGTCTATGCCATGGTACAAAAACACCCGTCTCCCGCATTGTTTTCTTGCTATTCACCCATCTGAGCAACTCAGAACTTAACAACCCAATGCCGATCAGCAAACTACTCGTCACCGTTGGAATGTGCTTGTTATTGTCAAAAATGATGATCCCTATAACAGACAGAAATACAAGCGTGGCAAAAACAAATAGAACAACTTGTAGCCGCGTATATCGTTTTTTATTCATATGGCCCCATACCCTTATTTTCATCCTGATAATCCATAACCGATACCTGGATTTTTACGGTCCATATGACAATTTAGATTCATGCATAGGGCTAAGATGAAGTCTACGCCCCTCATGGTGGATGGTGCCGACGCCCATATCTCCGCGTACGTTCGGCATCATCATGAGTGGCGATCCTATGCGCGATGGAACGACGTGAACAGCGGGCCGAGCATACGCCGAGTGGGCGCCACACGCAAGGCCGGCACGCGGCTTTTTCGACGGCGATACGTGTTTAGAAAGCATCGCATGCCTGTGGCGCCTACACCATTCATATTTCTTCAACCCTGATCACTCGGCAACGTGTTAGCTGGCAACCATGCATGTAAACCATGGAGGTGCGATTCTGCCATTCCACACGTTCCTGTTCAACTCCAGCATCACCAAAGATGATTGGTGTAGGCGCCACAGACATACATGCCATTATGCACGTATCGCCGTTGACCAGGCTGTATGTCGGCCTTGCGTGTGGCGCCCACTCGGCGTACGTCACGCTGGCTCATGACGCCCCTGGCAGTCATGATTAGGTACAATATATCGTGAAACGAAATGGTGCGAGCAAAATAGCATGCCGTTATGCCGAGGTACAATCTTCTACCGGTGGGGCTATGACAATCTCTGGCTGCGGCGTTTTGCGCGGTACCAGGAATGGGATTGAGCCAGTGGTGGAGATCCAGGAGCCTGCGATGATCAACACAAAGCCTAGCACCGTGGCGATGGTGAGTTGCTCTCCAAGAATGGTGACACCCAGGAGGACAGAGACGGCGGGATTAACATAGGTAATCACGGTCCCACGGCTGGCTCCAACTTCGGCGATGAGGGCAAAGAAGGTTGGCAAAGCCAGGGCGGTACAGATCACGCCGAGGATGAGCAGGCTCACCAGCACACTCGCGCTGGGCACGCTACTGGGAAGCCGCGTCAGAATCAAGGGCAGCAGCACAATACTTGTGACGCTACATTCACCAGCCGCGACAGCAGTTCTGGGTAAATCAACCAGAGGTCGATGCTTGAGCATCATGGCCCCGATCGCATAGCCAGCCGCCGCAAGCAGGATCAATATGGCACCAAACCACAGCTGACTGTCTCCTCCAACATCGAAACCTAATAAGACAACCAGACCGACCAGACCAATCAAGAGACCAATGAGGCGCAGGCCAGTGACACGCTCGCTTTTATCGAAACCCAGCGCGATCAGCGCTACCATGATCGGATTAGAGGCAATCAGCAGGCTGGTGAGCGAGGATGAAACATGTTGCTCGCCATAACTAATCAACAGGAACGCCCCAACCATATGGATCATCGAGAATAGCAGGACCATGGGCCAATTTTTGAAGAGTGATCGTAGCGCCTTCTGATGTGCCACCATCGGCAACAACACCATAGCTCCAATTAAGGCACGAGCAAACACCACCACCGCCGGATCCAGTTCACGTACAGCAATTTTGATAAAAAAGTAAGGGATGCCCCAGAAGACAGAAATAGCAATAAAGAGTATCCAGCCCTTGCGTGTCATAATAGCTCCCATATCTGTAGTTAAATCGCCTGATAGCAATAGCTCTTGTTCATTGGGAATGATACCATATTGATGGACTTGCAAAAAGAGCCTTTTTTACATGCAAGAAGGGGGCCATTTTCCTCAACCATCAACCTCCACGCGTGACAACATAAGAACGTAAGAACGTAAGAACGTAAGAAACATAGTTTTTAGGGAAACGTAAGAATAAGAACGTAAGAAGCCAACAATCTCTGCTTATCTGGTTTAGCATAAGAACATAAGAACATAAGAACGTAAGAAAATATATTATTACAGGCAGAAAGTATAGTAACGTAAGAATAAGAACGTAAGAAGGCTTGATAGTTGTTTTGTATTTCTCTCCTTGCAAAGCTAACCGTATCTTTTTGTCTACTTTCCTTGCAGAGATTAAGTACCTTTACGTAACAACTACTTCTCTCTGCACAAATAAACGTATCTTTTTGTCTACTTTTCCTTGCAGAGATTAAGTACCTTTACGTAACAGTTAATTCTCCTGCAAAGCAAAAAGTACCTATTCGTTTAATTTCCCTTACAGTGATTAAGTACCCCTTATCGTTCCTTATAATATATATAATATCCCCCCCTCATGAGTCATCCCCAATTTTTCTGAAATCGCTCAAGGTCTCGGATGAGTGAGCAAACCGTGAGGGGATCATCAGAAGGTGGGAGGAAACAACCGAAGCGGGGACGGTCATCGTTCCACAAGCGACTGAGTGCCCATCGGATCCGATAGAGTGGTGCCTGCACGTGCAGGCACCGCTTTCCGGTTCGGTGACATCGGAAGCGCAAGAGCGCTTGCACGAGTTCGTGATGCCTCGGATCAAGCAAGGAAAGCAGGAAGGCATAGACGAGCATGACCATACCAAGCAACTTGAGTCGAGCTTCTAACGACCACAACCGAGGACATTCCAAGGCCAATTCACATTTCGCATAGCGAAAACTCACCTCAATTTGCCATCTCCGACGATAACTGAAGAACACATCCCATGCTTGCTCTTCGGTGTGGACTGGCTCATTGGTGATCAAATACATGATGCCTTTTTTGACCCGCGCTTTCACGAGAAACAATGGTTCGTGCGTCTGAGGATGGCGAAGGGCTGTCCACCACAGATCACAGGCCATCTTTTCTCCCGTTCTGCCATCCCAGATCTCTTTGTGCGCGCGATACTTCTTCCCCTGGCCAATTTGCCACAGCTTCTTTTCCTCTCCGGCCAGTGTCAGAAACACGTGATGTTTGACCCAGCGGATAATGAAACGGGCCCGATACTTGGCGAGCACGCGCAGCCAATATCCTGAGGCATAGCCGCGATCAAAGACATGAACCAGCAAAGAACCCCATTTCCTGACACAGATCCGCAATCCCTCTTCTTCCGCATCTCGGAGCCTGGTGGCAAAGACGCCTTTGGTTGACCACCACTTCGTGACTGCCAGATGAGGAAGCCCTTGCATTCCGACAATGAGTGCAGCATTCCACTGCATTCCCATGACCCTGACCGGACGAGCAGCAGGCCAATTGAACACGAAGCCCCGCTTTGTCCGCTGCCGCCTCTTGGCTTTACTCGAGAGAACCGGGCAGAGTCCTTCCAACTTTTCGCTTTCGGCTTTCTCCAGCACACTTCCATCCCAGATGCAGAGGATCCGCTTGCATTGCTCTTTGAGGGTGCGTACCTCCTCATCCGCTTTTTCCAGCAGATAGTGGTCAATGAGTCCTACCGTCCACTTCACGGATCGCAACAGCTTTCCGACCCGCTTGGTGCCTGCGGTAGCACTACATGCGTAGCCATCATAGCCTTGCAGATAGGATCCAAGTTCACTTATCCACAGGGCTTGCGGGTTATTGCGCAAGCGGATGATGGCGACCAGGCATTGCAGCAAGGTGCGCACCAACCGTTTGTCTAAGACATCATCGAGCCTGAGCAAAAAAGGCTGCAAAAACTGTTCAAGCAACTGAAGCAGATGCTGTGATCCCCCCTGCGGATCTTGTTCCAAGCGTTTGAAGGTTTCTGACAATTCTGACATAATAACGATGGATCTCCTCATTTAGTGATTGTTTGCTTTTCATATTCAACAGTCTAAATGACGAGATCCATTTTGCCTAGCCCTTCTTTTTTGCCTAGCCCTTCTTTTGAAAAATTAGGGATGACTCATATATTATATGTATTTTTTGTTTATTATAATTAACAGTATTCGTTTTGTCAAGCTTTTAGTAACTTTAACAAATTAAAGCATAAAAAATAATCATAAAATTATTTAACAAGTATTATATGTTTCTTACGTTCTTATTCTTACGTTGCAAGAGTTAAGCAGAGATTATAGGCTTCTTATGTTCTTATTCTTACGTTCCCCTAAAAACTATGTTTCTTACGTTCTTACGTTCTTACGCTCTTATGTTCTTACGCTAAAATAGATAGTAAATAGCGTGAATGTTCGGCGCTTTTTGAGGAGAAACCTGGGAAATCGGTGTCAGTCATGGGAATCAGCCACAGAGCGTCTAGAGAAACTAGTACTCTGTCATTGTTCAATTGATGGGTAGAGGCGTTTGAGCTTGATGCGAGCATCCGCGGTGGTGAAACGCCAGTTGATCGTTACGTTTGCCTGGTTGCGTTCACGCTGCCAAGCATCCACCTGAGCGGCAAGCGCCTCTCTGGTTGGAAAGCGATCGGACAAGCATTGACGCGCTAAGATGGACAGTTCGATCTCGGCCATATTCAGCCAACTCCCATGCTTGGGCGTGTAGTGGATTTCCAGTTTCTCGGTCAATCGGCGGGCCTCGGCTGGTTCAAACGTCTCGTAAAACGAAGAGGGAGTATGGGTATTGAGATTGTCCATCACCAAGACGATCTTCTCCGCATGGGGATACTGGACGTCAATGATCTCGCGCAAAAAGAATGCCCAATCCTTTTTCGTGCGCCGCTGGCTCACGCGCACCTGACAAGCCCCGGTTTCCGGTTCCATTGCCACAAACACGCTGCACACTCCTTTCCGTTCGTACTCATAATCGATGCGTTCGGGTTCACCCGCTTCCATCGGGATCGGCTCCCGGGTATGGGCCAATACCTGTTTACTCCCCTCATCCATACAGATCTTTGGGCACTTGGGATCATATGGACGCTGGTACACCTCAAGCACATCTTCCATATGATACACAAACTCCGCATTGGCCTCGGGGGGAATACAATACTGGTTCTTTAGCCACGGTTTGAGTTCATTTTTTTTAAGGTCACCCACACCGTTTGATGACTGATGTGATCGACAAACCCCAGTTGTACCAATTTGTCCGCGAGCAGGCGCATCGTCCAGCGTTTTTGCCCTCCTTCCGTCTGACTACACGCCAGCGTGACCAACTGCGCTTCCAGTTCCCCATTCATTTTCCGTTTCTCGGGTCGTTCCGGTTGGGGACGACGCACGAGCGCATCCAGCAGCCCTCCCTCCACAAAACGTTGCCGAACTCGTCCTACGGTTGCCGTTCCCACTCCCAGGGCTTCGGCAATCTGTTGATCTTCCCAACCCGCTCCTTGCTCTCCCTGATCGGCTTTTAGTAAGATCCTCGCATGGGTCTGGATGCGCGCTGGCGCCTTGCCTCCTGTGAGCAAACTCTCTAACAGCTTGCGTTGTTCTGCGTCTAACTGAATGGTATACTTCTTCATGGATGCCTCCTTGAGCTTGGTTTTTTATTCGTAACTCAAGGATACTCCTTTGGTCTCCATTTATCAAATCAAGGATGACAGAGTACTAGTTTGGGTAAGCGTAAGAATATCATCGACCACTTGAACAAGGGGTCGTGTAGCGTCTATTGTTACGCCGCTGGTGGGAATGGCTCCTTTTGTTTGATGCAAGCGCACAATAGTTTCCAGCTCCTCTGGTCTTCCGCCCCAGTCAGTTGGGTCCCGTGCCACTCGCTCATCAATCCGCCGAAGACAGGTGTCAAGGTCGACATCAAGGATAAACACGCCGTCTAATAACTCGATGAATTGGGGGAAATTCCTCGACGCACCGCAGAAAAAGGTGACCGCCTCATCCTTGTTCGCGATGAAGGCTTGGACTTTCTCTATATCCCAAAGGGGGGATAGGTGGAGATCAGACGTGAGGGCATCCGGATTGCCTTGATACCTCAATTCCCGGTCACCATGAATGGCCTGGTAGCCGCGCCGCTGCAATTCTGTACAAACCGAAGTTTTGCCGGTGCCGGAAACGCCCTCGATGAGATAATTCCTTTTACCCATAGGTCCATCTTACCTCGTTGTAGTCATAGCGACTGCATTTTTGTATGTTTCTCTATCTTCTTAATAGTAACCCCATGGCCGCCTTGAAGGTGGGAAAATAGACAGCATTTCCAACTCCAAGAAGAAGTATACCAGATGGAAAAGAAGGTTCTCTAGACATTGGGCCGCCGATTTTCCAGGCTTCACCTCAAAAAGTGTCGAACATTCACGCTATTTACTAACAGATAAGCAGATATTTCAGGCTTCTTACGTTCTTATTCTTACGTTTCCGTAAAAAATTATTTTTCTTACGTTCTTACGTTCTTACGTTGTGACAGATAATTGGATTGAAGACCAGAGACCAAAAAAGTACGCGATGATTGGTTGAGAATATGCGCAAAGGACAATACATTCAATTTAGCCATCTTACACAACGTGGGAACTCGGCGTGTGAAGCCGGCCTTACGTACGCCGTGTGGGCGCCACACGCAAGGCCGACATACAGCTTTATCAATGGCGATATGTGCATAAAAGCATGTATGTCTGTGGCGCCTACACCAATCATGTTTCTTCAAACATGATCGTTCGGCAACGTCAGGTTCGCCATCACTCATCCAAATCATGATCGTTCGGCAACGTTCAGGTTCGCGATCATGCACCCAAATTATGATGCGTGATCTGATTCGTACAGGAACGGGTCTAGATGGATGGACATGGAATGCCAAACGTTCCCCATCCCTTCCGCAACACCCAACGTGATTCGTGTAGGCGCCACAGCACTGCGTCTCGTTCAAACACGTTGGCCCACGTAAACGTAGCAGTGCGGCCTCGCGTGTGGCGCCCACTCGGCGTAAGTAGGGCTCGCTAAACGCGCCCTCCCGGCGTACGTAAGGCCCGCTAAACGCGCTATGCCATCCAGAACAAGTACACGAACTATGATTCGTGTACTTGCCTGGTCCGTTGGTTGAAAACGCCATCCCGTCTGGTCATTTTGGGGATGGCGTTTGAGGGTTAGTAGACGAGTTGGCCGTCGTTGGCTTGAATGTAGTTGATGATGCCTCCGGCGGCTACGATGCGGGCGACGAAGGGGTCGAGCGGTTCGGACTGGAAGGTCTGGCCGGTGGTCAGGTTGGTAATCTGGCCGGTGGTCAGGTTTACGTCGAGCTGCTGGCCGTCTTCGCTGTTGAGGACGGCTTCTTCACAGACAAGGACGGGCAGGCCGATGTTGACGGCGTTACGGTAGAAGATGCGGGCAAAGCTGCGGGCAATCACGACTTTGACCTGGTTGGCCAGGATGGAGGTCGGGGCATGCTCGCGTGAGGAGCCGCAGCCAAAGTTGTGTCCACCTAGCAGGATGTCGCCCGGTTGTACTCCCTGGGAGAATTCGGGATAGGCTTCGTACAGGCAGTATTTTGCTAGCTGGGCATGATCGGTGGTAACGTTATAACGTCCAGGTATAATCAGGTCGGTGTTGATGTTGTCGCCGACTTTCCAGATGCGTCCCATGGGTGTGTGTCCTTTCGTTTCGTGCGTGTACAGGTGTCCAACCAACCGGCTCAGGCCAGGTTTTCAGCGAAGAGTACGGTCCTTGGATCGGTAATATGGCCGGTCAGGGCGGTCGCGGCCACGGTGGCTGGACTACCAAGATAGATTTCGGCGGTGGGATCACCCATACGGCCGGTGAAGTTGCGATTCATGGTGGTCATGGCGCGTTCGCCCGGGGCCAGGACGCCGAAGTGACGGCCAATACAGGGTCCACAGCCTGGAGTACCCACGGATGCGCCGGCTTCGGCGAAGATCTCCAGGTAGCCGCGTCTCATGGCCTCCAGGTAGATCTCACGGGAGGCGGGAATGACGACCATACGCAGATCGGGGCTGATGGTGCGGCCGCGCAAGATGTTAGCGGCGATCTCCAGGTCGTCCAGGCGACCATTGGTGCAGGTGCCCAGGAAAACCTGGTCGATCTTGATGTCTTGGACCTCTTCGGCGGGATGCACAATATTGACATCCGGCGGGCAGGCGACCAGGGGTTTCATGTTGGTGACGTCGATCTCGATGACCTGTTCATAGTGTGGATTGTGGGCACGCAACAAAGGATAGTCTTTATCGGTTCGTCCACGTAACCATTCCCGCGTTGTCTCGTCGGCCGCGATCAGGCCGGCTTTTCCACCCATCTCGATGGCCATGTTAGAAAAGGTCATGCGCTCACTCATGGAGAAGTTTTCAATGACCTCACCGGTATATTCCAGGGCGCGATAGTTGGCTCCATCTACACCCAGGCGGCGCACGATCTCCAGGGAGATGTCTTTCGCAAAGACACCAGGAGGGATCTGGCCGGTGATATGCACATTGATGGTTTCAGGCACGCGGAACCAGCTACGTCCGGTGGAGTAGGCAACACCGATATCGGTTGAGCCCATACCGGTCCCGAAGGCTCCGAAGGCTCCATAGGTGCAGGAGTGGCTATCAGCGCCGACGATGATGCTACCAGGCAGGACAAAGCCCTTCTCTGGCATAACCTGGTGGCAGATACCTTCCTGAAGGATCGGGATCTCCTGTTCTTTGGCGAAGGTGCGTACCTCGCGGTGCAGGGTCGCGGCCTGAATCGTCGCGGCAGGAATGATATGATCAAAGACAATATGTGAGCGCTTCTGATCAAAGACACGGCCCTTATTCTGTTCGGCCAGCTTGCGGAAAGCTTTGATGGCCAGCGGCGTCGTCGTATCGTGGCTCATCACATGATCTACATCCACTACAACGGTATCTCCCGCGGACACAGGACGGCCCAATCTATAACTAAAAATCTCTTCGGCTAGCGTTCCCATACGAGGCTTCCTTTCTCTTCATACCAGGCAAGAATAAATGTGTTGACCTCTTCATCGTTGAGCGAGCCATGTTCGGCCCGCTCTTTGATCGCCCGGGTCAGTTGCGCGACCTCTTCAGAGGTCAGTTGTAGTCCCAAGGTGACGGCGCGATGTCCCACGGCATAGCGACCCGTGAAACGGGAACCGACATCGACGTGGCGCACCAGCCCAAAATCGGTGGGATTGAGGATTTCATAGGCGCCTGGATTATTCAATACGGCTTTGGTGTGTACCCCGGCGCGATGGGTGAAGGCGCAGGGAGCCGTGATCGGCATGTTATAGGGGATATTGATGTTCAGACACTCGGCCACGTATAGCTCTAACTCCATCAACTGGGTCAGATCGTAGTGTGCCAGCAGGTCTGGATAGTGGATATAGAGTTGCGAGATGATCCCACTCAAGGAGGCGATCCCGTTACGCTCTCCGATCCCCATGACCGTGACATCCAGGCAGTCGGCGCCAGCTTCAAAGGCGGCTATGGTGTTGGCGATGGCACAACCGGTGTCGTTGTGCCCGTGAAACTCGATACTTACATTGGGATAGCGTGCTGCTGCCAGGCTCACCAACCGGTCAACCTGACGTGGCGTTGCTATGCCAACAGTATCCGGCAGACCAATGCGTTGGACGCCAGCTTCGACTACGGCGTCAAAGATGGTCAGCAGGTCGACCAGATCGCTACGAAAGGCATCTTCGGCCGAGAAGCGCACATAGCGGCCAGCGGCACGTACCTGCTGGATCAGCGGCACGGACTGCTGGACGATCTGTTCAATGCGGCGCCCATGGCTATACGAGCGTAGTTCTGTGGAGGTCCCAAAGAACAGATTCAGACCATAGACGTCGGTATCTAAGGCGGCCTGGACATCGGCCTCAACGCAACGCACATGCGCCACGACATGCGATCGTAGACCCAGGGCACAGATAGCCTGGATCGCTTCACGGGTCTCAGGCGAAGAAACGGGCGAGGGCAGTTCGATAAACGTCACCCCCAGGCGATCCAGCCAGCGTGCGATCTTCACACGCTGCTCCAGCGTAAAAAAGGTTTTGATGAATTGCTCCCCCTCGCGCAGGGTGCTATCCAGAATAGCGAGCGATCTCATAAGGCTGTTTCCCTTTGTGCTGCAATCGTATGCAGAACATGTTCGAGTACATCAATCGCATGGGTATATTCCGTGAGGCTGATATGCTCGTTGGGTGTATGATCAAGGCTTGAATCTCCAGGTCCGTAGGCAACGATATTCTGTCCCCAATGTGGTCCGACGACATTCATATCGGATGTGCCTGTCTTATTTTTAAAGGTCGGCTGTGCTCCCGTCGAGCGGATAGCGGCGATGAAGGCGCGTGCCAGCGGAATGGTGCGTGTGGTCTGGTAGGCAACCTCTTCACCGGAAAACTGGATGTGGATATCATCTTCATAGGCCCAGCGCTGTAGTTGCTCACGCAGGGCGGGAATCTCAAACGCTGGTGGCAGGCGATAGCCAATCGTGAAACTGGTACGCTCCTCCAGGCCATTGTGACTGCTCTGGATACTCCGCAGGGAGGGTTGCAGGGCCGCGAAGGCCGAGCTACCGGCGTGCTGCTGATTCCATTCTTCAGCGTGGCGGCGCACGCGTTCCCAGAATGCCGCAGCAATCTCATTGCTGCTGCGGGCCGGGCCGGCACTATGACTTGATTGTTGGGCGACGCAGCCATTGATGAGTAGACGGCCCTTGTAGCCAATGGTTACGGCCCGACTACTACTTGGCTCACCAATGATGCAGGCGGATGGCTGATAGCGCTGGATGATCCCACGTGCCCCACGTGAGGTCGCGGCCTCCTCCTCGACCGCACCGACCACAATGATTGGTTGCAGTCCGGCTGACTGCTGGGCGATGCGAGCAACGGCACAGATAAAGGCGGACAGAGGTCCCTTGGCATCGACCGCGCCACGTCCATAGAGCAGGTCATCCTCGATACGGACAGGGATATTACCCGGCACGGTATCCATATGTCCGAGCAGGACCACAGGCGCTTGCTCAGTTGGCTCAGCATGGGTACTGGCGACAAAATTACCAACCTCATCGACATAGGCATGGAGTCCTAGCTGCTGCGCCTGCTCGACGAGAAAGTGGGCCAACGAACTTTCTTGACGCGAAAGACTGGCGATGGTCAGCATTCGCTGTAAGAGCGTGATTTCAGGCCTTGCGCCATCATTATGGATAGTTATGGCATTAATTGGTTGCAGAGGCTCTGACGCGCCTCTCAGGACCTCCTGAACGATGTCTAGTGCCTGGTCTAATTGTTCGCGGCTGATAACGAGTGGCGGCAGCAGCCGTAGAACATTGGCTCCGGCGGGCAAGGCCAGCACACCACGCTCGCAGAGGGCCTCCAGATAGGGCTGAACGCGTTTGGTAAGTTCAATACCTATCAAGAGTCCACGTCCACGCACCTCACGGATCAAAGGTGATTGTATGGCACGCAGACGCTGCTGAGCATAGGCTCCTAGCTCTGCGGCTCTGGTAGCCAGCTCTTCCTGTTCTAGGATGTCTAGCGTGGCCAGGGCGGCCGCGCAGGCTAGAGGATTACCACCGAAGGTGCTCCCATGGGCACCTTTCCCGATACGCCCGCTCTCCATTACTCGTGTTCCCAGACAGACCGCTCCCATCGGAACACCGCCGGCCAGGGATTTAGCCAGGCAGAGGATATCTGGCTGAACGCCATATTGTTCACAGGCAAAGAGGGTACCGGTACGACCAAAGCCGGTCTGGATTTCATCGATGATCAGGAGTGCCCCACGCTCACGACACAGGGCCGCCAGTCCCTGGACATATTCTTCCTGGGCGACATGGACACCGCCTTCGGCCTGTATCAGTTCTATGATCACGGCGGCGGTATCTTCACTAATCGCGTTAGCGGCCGCCGTCAGATCGTTATAGCGCATATGCGAGACATTGGGGATCAGCGGAGCAAATGGCTCGCGGTAGTGCTTCTCCCAGGTAGCGGAGAGCGCCCCCATACTACGACCATGGAACCCGCGTAGCGTCGCCACGATACCAGTACGCCCGGTCGCCAGGCGCGCAAATTTAAAGGCGCCCTCAACCGCTTCAGTACCACTATTACACAGAAAAAAGTTATTCAATCCTTCAGGCGTTATCTGCGCCAGACGCTGTAGTAAACGGGCGCGTACATCGTTATAAACCACTTCAGGACAGGTGATCAGGCGCTGGGCCTGCGCAGCCAGGGCGGCCGCGATCTCGGTCCGGCCATGTCCGATGTTGGCTACGCCATGTCCGGCCATGCAATCGATATAGCTCCTCCCATCGGCGTCCCACAATGTGGCACCTTGCCCGCGTACAATCTCAACCGGACGCTTCCCATACACACCGCTCGTATATTGATGCTCTATTTCTACTAAATTTGTGCCCATCTGGGACCTCCCCTCCTCTTTCTTTTCGCGATTATTTATTCACCGACGCCATCTCACGGATAGGTAGGTGGTGATTCTCTACTGTATAATTTGTCTGTGCCTGTTCACTCATAGTGGTTGTAGCAATAGTGGTGCCGGCTCCATTCAGTACGGCTCGCAGTGATGCGCTACCGATACAGACGCGTGCCACACCACCGTTCAGAGCTTCCTGAGCACCCAACAATTTCTTACGCATGCGCCCTCGGGCATAATCCATAAAAGTCTCTAGCTGGTTAGCGGGAATCGACTGGATCAGGGTCGAGCTATCCTGTGGATCACTCAGCAGACCCGGAACATTGGTCATGATAATCAAAGCATCGGCGTGTAAAGCCGCAGCCACAGCCGCCGCGGCCCGATCACCATCCACATTCAGGCGCTCCCCTTGATGACTCAGGGCCAGAGGCGCAATCACCGGTGTATAGCCAGTGTCCAGCAGCATCTCCAGCAACGTATTGTTAACCTGCTCAATCTGACCCGTATAATCATCGCGTAGAATCTGAGTTCGGCCTTCCGGCGTCACGGAGCGCACCAACGCCTTACGCCGCGCCACCAGCAGGCGACCATCCACACCAGCCATCCCAAAGGCATTCACACCCAGTCCTTGTAGCTGAGCCACCAGATCTGTATTGATCTGGCCCGCCACCGCCATTGAAAAAATCTCCAGCGTCTCACTATCGGTATAGCGGCTCGTCATCCCACTCGGCGAAGTAATCATGCGCTGTGGATGACCCAGCCGCTCAGACAACGTATTGGTCAGATCCGACCCACCATGTAACAGCACCACCCGCTCGCCCGCAGCCACCAGCTCCGCGATCTCGCGCACAATCGCCGTCGTCGCAACCCCGGCACCGCCACCAATTTTTACCACCAATGTCATCGTACACATCCTTTCAAAAAACCACGATATCCATCGCCATCACATAAACTGGGACCGCCCCGACGCAAGAGAGGCAAATCGGGCGCAAGGACCGAGCCTACACGGGATGCAGACCTGGGAAGGTCAGGCCCAGGGTCTCGTCCCAACCCAACATACAGTTCAGGGCTTGCACACCGTTACCGGCGGCGCCCTTCATCAGGTTGTCGAGGGCAGCCATAACGACGACGCGCCGCTGCTCCACGTCTACCTCAAAGCCAACGTCACAATAGTTGCTACCGGCCAGGATCTTGGGCTCGGGATAACGGTAGACACCATTACGTTCTTTGACCAGGCGCATAAATGGCTCGCGCTGATACGCTTCGCGGAAGATGCGCCAGATGGCTTTCTCTTCCAGGTCCTCATTCAAAAAGACATGGGCCGTCACCAGGATGCCGCGTACCAGCTCAACGGCGGTGGCCGAGAAGGCTACAATCTGTTTCAGGTCCGCCCCACCATCCAGTTGTCCCAGTTCCTGGATCAACTCGGCGCTATGACGATGGCCCGTTGGCTCAAACGAACGGACCGCGCCACTACGATCAGGATGATGGCTGGAAGGTCCAGCCTTGGCTCCGGCGGCCGATGAGCCGACTTTGGCCTCGACGACCAGTGGTAGCGCCTGATTCACGACTCCGGCTCGATACAGCGGGGCTAATCCCAGGATCGAGGTGGTCGCCATACAGCCGGTACCACTGACCAGGGTAGCCTCGGTTAGCTCACCACGATGGAGCTCAGGGAGTCCATAAACAGCCTTGGGCAACAAGTCGGACGCTGGATGCTGATGGCCATACCAGCGCTGATAGAGCTCCGGCGAACGCAAGCGGAAATCTCCGGATAGATCGATGACCCGTGGTGCCAGTCCACGATAACGCTCGATCTCACCCGACGAAACGCCATGCGGCAGGCACAAAAAGAGTACGTCACAGGCTGTCAGGTCGTCGGGATGACAGAAACGCAGTGTACTGATCTTGCGCAGGTTCGGGTGGGCGCTATGCACAAAATGGCCGGCCTGACTGCCCGAGGCGACCTGACTAATCTCGACCATCGGATGGAAGAGCAGCAGGCGGATCAACTCGCCTCCGGTATAACCAGATCCTCCTACGATACTTACGCGTACTCGACTCATAGCACAACCCCTTCGCGTACCTGACTGAAGATATAGTCAATCATCTCTCGCGGAATGTTTACGCCAGTTGGAGCAATACTGTTACGGAACTCCATTGTGGCGTTGATTTCATTGATCAACAGGCCCTGTTCAGGATCTTCAAAGACATCTACGGCCAGGATACCGCCGCCAACAGCCCGGGCGGCACGGACACAAAGGCTATCCAGTTCAGGAGTCACAGGACAATTTTCGGTGATGGCCCCACGGGCGGTGTTGGTGACCCAATGGGCGCTACTGCGATAGATGGCACAGATGGTGCGACCACCGACCACAAAGGCCCGGATGTCACGATTCGGCTTCTCTACATGCTGCTGAATATAGTGAATATGATGTTGATATGAACCCAGCGTCTCCTGATGCTCAATCACAGCCTCGGCTGCGTCACGATCATTGACCCGGGCCAGCAAACGCCCCCAGGAGCCACTAATCGGCTTGAGGACCGCTGGATAGCCAACCGACTCGATACCTTCCAGCGCACGATCGGCATCAAAGGCCAGCAGCGTACGTGGCACAGGCAGACCAGCTCGTAACAGGGCCAGCGAGGTCAATAATTTATCGTTACAGAGAGCGGTCACGGCCGCCGAATTAAACACCGGGATCCCCCAGTGTTCCAGCACGTGCAGAACAGCCAGGCCACGGGACTGACTCACGCTACGGCAGAGCACGGCATCATACGCTTGCCAGCGCTCCTGCGGCTGCGCCAGATCGAATAACAGTTCGCCATCATCGATGACGTCAAAATCGATCGCACGCTCTCGCAACGCTTCCACCAACAATTTCTCTTCCACGCGAACTCGCGATGTCAGGATAGCCAGGCGCATAGGGTTACTCCCCCCAATCTTCCTCGACCTCAGGGGCCAGGGCTACTTCAGGTTGCTCTACATTAATGACTTCCAGTTCAGCGTTACAATCAGGACAAAAGGTGATCTCGCCAACCATTAAACCCTGAACCTCAACGTTTGCTTCACATTCGGGACACTGTGCTGCCATCTTCTTATTCTCCTCTTTATATCTATTATTACTGTATTTACCGCTAAATTTTTCCGCTAAAAAAAGCCCTTCATCCTCCCAGTAAGGACGAAGAGCATCAACTCTCGTGGTACCACCCTCATTTACCTATACCTCACGGTACAAGCCTCAGTGTACAGAAATACGCATTTCTGTAACAACCCGGTAACGAGGGTAAGTCGACAAAGTTCTACTCTCACGTGAAACGTGATTTCTTCTCGTAGCTTCAGGGTCTTATTCACAGGATGGGCATACGAACATTCCAGCATCAGTTCGCTCTCTGGATGCGCCAGGGACCCGTTACTTTTCCCTACACTGCTTCTATCTTTTGTTTTGTTGTCTATGTACCTTATGTCATCTGTACGTGGATAAAAGACAAACAAAAAAGCCCTTCATCCCACTACTCAGGACGAAGAGCACATAACTCTCGTGTTGCCACCTGCATTCGTTGCCACCTCACGATAGCAACCTCAGCAAGTATGTATCTGTCATACATACTCAGACCCGATTACGGTGGTCACCGGCGAAGTTCTACTCTCGCGTGAAACGCGATTTCTTCTCGCAGCTACAGGTCCTTATTCACGATCAGTATACGTGTAGACTTCTCACCAACTATCTACTCTCTGTTCGCAACCATGGATCGTTACTTATCCTGTCACAGCCTTTTTTATGATGCGATTGTTTGTTTCCTTATTGAAATTTATAACATGCCCATTTCCCAAAGTCAATGCCTGTATCATGAAATCCACTCCCAACCACCAAATAATGACATTCCCTACAACCCCACCACCCCCCATATAGACAAAATCACCATGCCCCACAGAATCAACGGCCCCCACACCCACCCCAACGGATGTGATGGGAGCACGAATCGTAACGGCAGGGCTTGTCCCTGCTACCCGTTCGCGTACGAAATGCCCCTCAAACACGTAGCGTGAAGCCAGCCAGGCGTACGGCGAGTGGCGCCACACGTTTTCCCATCCAAAACCGGACCACGATCCATGCTCATGACCAGATACGTTTACGAGGGCCGAGGAGACGGCAACCCGCAAGGGGATTGCCCTACAATACTCATTTCTAGGTTACTTTATCTTCTATTTCAAGCATAAATGTTTCTTCTATCTTGAAGACATGAAACAAGAAAGACGACAGATGTAGGGCAATCCCCTTGCGGATTGCCGTCTCCTCGCTCCACATAAAGTTTCTTTTGATCACGACCATGCTGGATAGGAAAGAGCACGACGTACGACTCGCTCCGGGCACAACACTGCTCTGCGATAAAGTACAGAAAACATGGAGAGTACAACTATGATAAAGCATTTCCGTAATATGTTAGAGTAGAGGTAGACTATCTGGGATGAAAGGTTATCGTGAATCATAATTCGCAAGCAGCACAAACAGATATCGATGAAGAGACGAATTCGGTACGGGCCCGATCATATCAGGCTATGGCTAAATCGTGCCTGTTTCGTGGTCTGAGCGTATTTCTGGCTTTTTGTATCCTGACCTTTCTGATCATCCAGTTACCAATAACGGATACCAATAAGCTGCTATTTATGCTGGCCTTGATCAGTGCAGGCCTGCTCGCTATCTGGCTAACGACACCGCGTACAGCGACACCAGTATTTGAGGATGAACTGGCCGAGTCTGAGGACCTGGAAGCCACTGAAATAATTGAGCAACCAGAGGATAGCATAGATGAGTCGCTACCACTATCCACAGACTATTTTGAACAATTGGTGCAAGAAGCCCTCAATGAAATTCCCCGCGAATTCGAGCCGTATCTCGCTAATCTGGCGGTCATTGTCGAGGATGAACCGGATGCAGAGCTACGTAAACAGATGGGACTCAAAGCGAACCAGACGCTATTCGGACTCTATAATGGCAATCCTCTGACCAGCCTGGGACACAGCAATAGTCTCCTCCCCGAACGTATCACGATCTATCAAAAGCCGATTGAGACCTATAGCCATGGAAATCCCAATCGTATCCGTAAACAGGTCCGTGCCACGGTCCTGCATGAAATCGCCCACCACTTTGGCATCGATCACGACGAGATGCCCCGCTGGCTTAAATAAACCCACTCCCCCTTCATAACATACTATATGGCCCCAACCTGATCATGGCGCAAGCTAATCGACCGCGCGGGTAATCGACCGCATGCGTTCAGCCTATGGATCAAAGGAGGAAAAGAACTAATGGCTGATCCAAGGCAACCATTCAATAGTGATGATGTTGAGCAGCAGGTAGATCAGCTCTCGACCTCTGATCATACTACCTACCATACCGCGAACACCGACCAACACTTTCTTCATGATTTGCGCCGGGTGCTCGCTAGCGAGGACGTGAGCACACAGATGCAGCAAGATAAAACCTCGCTACAACAGGCCCTGACTCGGATCAAGGCAGCCAGCACGCCAGCATCCGCCATGCGTGGACACCTATATACTCGCGATGATACCGGTATCATTTTCATGGATCTACGCTCACCGCAAAAGGTTCTCCCACCATCCAAACCAGGTATGTTCAGACGTGCTTTAAGCACGCTTGCAGTGGCTATTATTGTCCTTACTATTGTGGGTGGCTCAGTGTTCTTTTTCGCCCAGAGTGCCCAAAATCCACGTGCCCATCAACCATCATCCAGTACAGGTGCAGCCGCCACGAAACCAGGAACGATCGTCTACCGGCAAATCGAAAATGATCTTATTGGAGACCTGCAATGGACACATGGCAGTAAACGTCTTTTCTCAACAGCTGCTCAACTCTCCAGTTGGGATGCATTTACTGGTGCCCATGTCATAAAATATCCCGTCATCGCTAAAAATTCAGGCCTTCTAAGTTCCCGACTTTCACCAGATAATCAGATGCTAGCTGTCTGGCAAGTAAAGCAAATTGTACTGCTGGATGCCAGTACAGGCCACCAACTCAAGTCTCTTACGGCTCCTTCTTTGCCAGCAGGCGATAAAGCTCTCGCGGACCATTACTCACCTGAGCTCCATTGGTCCCCAGATGGTAAATTCCTGAGCACTGTTCTACAGTCTCCATTCAGTGTTAAAAACACGCTAAAATCTACCAATATCCTGCTGACATATAATGTCGCGACGGGAGAACGCCACGAGACTCGTCTCTCGCAAACCGATCTAACAGGCATATCCTGGTCTCCTGATGGCAAATATATCGCGGCAGATAATTTTACAGGTACACTCTCCATACTTGATGTCACCAACGGGCACAGCATCAAAACATTTCAAGTTAATCAACCACCGATTACAACCATTAAATTAAACTGGTCATCCGATAGCAAGTTGTTGGCGACGACAGATTACCAGACGGAGGCTCCTTCCCGGACTGTCTCAACCACTATCTGGAATGTCGCAACCGCCACCAAAGTTATGACCTATAAAGGCGCATCACAGCTGACGTGGTCTCCTGATAATAGATATATTGCCTTTATCCCTGATAACAATATCTCCGATGTCAGGGTTGTGGATACAGCCAATAATCGCGAGGTTATGACCTACCATCAGAAGAGCCATATTCGTAGTATTGTCTGGTCTCCTGATGGCAAGCACGTAGCCTCTGGCGGCGATGGCTCCGTCGACATCTGGGTAGCCCCTTACTAAGTCCAGTCTGGCAACCATGAGCCTTAACTTCAATAAACAAGAAAACAGGGAGCCCTCAAATCGCATTCGTGGTGGCTGAGGGTTCCCTGTTTTCTACTAACAGTAAAGGAGAGGGAGGCTCTGAAGCAAACCATAATAGCAGCCTGCCTCAGGCATCCTCTCGATCCCCTCCTCTACCTGGCACATACCTTAGCCCCGTGGATCACTACCAGTCAAAGGCAATGCTGGATAGTGATGAACCTGGACCTCTTGATGGTGCTGCTGATGATGGTGTTGCTCGTGATGTATGATATTGACATTTTCATTCGCGTTGTTGTTGTTATTGTTGTTATTTATATGTATACGATTGTTCTCGCCGTTATTTTCATGACGATTATTTTCATGATCGTCACCGCTGGAATTGGCATCATTGTCAGCGTCACCAACACTATTGTCTACACTATTTGTGTCGCTATGAGTGTTTTCTCCACTGCCTGGATCACTCTGGGCGCTATCTACGTTACCGTTGTCTCCACGCAGTCCGTCTGTGCTTCCATTATCTCCATGGGGGCTGGCCACACTGTCAGTACCACCGTAGGAGTTGTCTGCACTGCTGTTGTCAAGCTCGGGATGGGCTGAACTGTCAGTGTCACCCTTGGGAGACGAGTTGTCCGTTCCCATGAGTGAGGTATAGGGTGTAGATGAAACGACAGGTAAACTTGCTTTCGCGGCAACGACATTACCCCGGACAGAAGCCTGGAAGAGCACCACACTTCCCAGGAGAAGCATAAACAATAGCAAAGCTCGTATAGCTAAGCCAGTCCGTGCTATAAATTTTTTAGCACCTTTTGTTTGATACATAGCATAGTCCTTCTTTCATATTTTAAACCAGTAATATTTTTTTCACGTCATAAAAGATAGCCTCACATTAATTAATGATCAACTAATAATTTAGCGTGAAAAAGATTTCCTGCTACGATAATTCTATCGGCATACGTAAGATTTTTAGTGAGGGCATGCTGCTTTGAAGCTATCGCAAACACGCTGCTTTTTATCATATCCATCCAAAACTACCATTTGAATCGTCCTGGAGCGCCGAATCCTTATGACCGGACAAATGCTCCTTTACCATATTTTTTTGTTTTGCATACTCGCGAACACATTTGCAGGTGATGAGAAGACACTTGTCTCTGTTGTCTATGACTTTGTGGTGGTTCCCATCCAACATTGGACATAAGGATTCGTCGCGGTGGCTATAACTGAGGTGAGCACAAAACGTGGCGCACAGGCAGGCAACAAATGTATAATTTACCCGATATACGGCTGCACCTGCCTCCATACGCACTTGACATCTTTTGTATAGGATGGTACCATTTCTCACGGACACGTATAAATTCATGGAATTAAGGTTTATATGAAAAGGGCATTACCACTTGCAGTCTATAACGCCGCATAAGCGACCACGCCTGGGCTTTTGCGGCAGGAATTGGCGCTTATGATGCTTACTCACACTATGTTTCGTGTGGGTGCTTATAAGTATGCCTTTTGCATCCTCTTCGCCTCTTTTCCTTCCTGAACGGGTCATCACATTATCGCCTACCCTTGTGATTGCGTGTGTGTCGCCAAGCATCGATCCTCTCGTTGCTGATTGCCTGCGGCACTGTGTGCTTCCCGTTTGCATTAAGGTACGAGAGTACTCGTATGCGATCGTGCAATGCTGCACTTGCCCATACAACAATTTATTCACCAGTCTGACGGACAGACAGACAAACAGGAAATTTATTCAAAACAGCAATTATTAAAAGAAGCACGCAGGGAGATAAAAACGACACTATGCTACAGGTTAATCATATTAAACTAGCTTACGGCGCTCGCACTATTCTGGATGACATTTCGTTAACGGTAGCCCCGGGCGAAAAAGCCGGCTTGATCGGTATTAATGGAGCGGGTAAGAGCTCGCTACTGAAAATCATTGGCGGTTATCAAAGTCCTGATGGTGGCAATATTATGCGCCCCAGAACATATGGCTATCTTTCCCAGGATGTCGCCCATGAGACGCCGGTCAAGGCAGGCGGTACGGTCCGGGATTTCATTTTCAGCGGCAATGGCCTTGATGATGCGATCGTGAAATACGAGGAGCTTTCGCTGAAGATTGCCGATCCTGAAATAGATGATCTTGAGGCGGCGCTGGCTGAGTTTGAGGAGGCGCAAAACACGCTGGAGCATCTGGGATACTATGATGCCGATGCCCGCAGTGAACAATTAATTAGCGGCTTAAATATCGGTGGTGTGACCCTGGATCGCGAAGTGAGTACACTCAGCGGTGGACAAAAAACCAAGCTGGCCCTGGTTCGCTTACTCTTCCAGTCGCCTGAGCTCCTACTCCTCGACGAGCCTACCAACTTCCTGGACGTAGAGGCCACCATCTGGCTAATGGAGTTCCTGGAGTCCTATAAGGGCGCTCTGCTGATCATCTCGCATGATCTAGACCTGTTGGACCGCAGTATTAATAAAGTTTTACGCCTCAATGAGTTTACCCATAAGCTGGAGGAGTATAAGGGTACCTATACCAACTATCTGAATGCGATTGGTGATGCTCAGGCCCTGATTGAACGTACCAAGAAGCAACAGGAACGTGAGATTGCTCGTCTGCGTAAGACCTCCGAGCGCCTGCGTGGCTTCGGTGCTACCCGTGTAAAACAACGTATTGCCATGGATAGGCGTATCGAGAGCCTGCAAGAGAGCACGCCACAGGTTGCTCAGGCTAGCCGCCGCATGAAGATCGACTTCCCGGTGCGCGAACAAAGCAGTCAACTGGTGGTTGAAGCCAAAAATCTGTATAAAAGCTACGGCACAAAAGAGATTTTTAGCAATATCAGCTTCGAGGTTGATCGCAGCGAACGCCTGGTTATCGTTGGACTCAACGGTGTTGGTAAAACCACCCTCTTACGTACCGTACTGGGTCTGGTCCCCCTCAACTCTGGTAAAGTCATCCTGGGCGATCGCGTCCAGATCGGCTATTATGCCCAGGAGAGCGAAGGACTCGATTATGACAATACCGTACTCAATGAAGCCAACGACGTCCTACCAACCGACGCCAAGCGTGTCCGTGGCGTCTTAGGCCGCTTCATGTTCAGCGGTGATCGCGTCTTCCAAAAGATCGGCACACTCAGCGGTGGAGAAAAGACCCGTCTCGCCCTCGCCAAGATGGTGCTTGAAGGTCCCAACGTACTGGTCCTCGACGAGCCAACCTCCCACCTGGACGTGATCTCTAAAGAGATCATCGGTGAAGCACTTGGTAACTACCGTGGCACCATCATGACCGTCACCCACGATGTCGAATTTGTGCGTCTACTCAAACCAACCATGATGCTCTTAATGCCCGAAGGCCGACTCGTCCCTTACGACACCAAATACGACGAACTGCTCGAACGCGCCTAAAAGTAGCGGCAGGGCTTGCCCCTGCGAACGTTTCACGCACAACCCAACAAAAAAATAATAAATACAGTAGCGGCAGGGCTTGCCCCTGCAACCAGTACCACGTACGACCACGTCCAAGCCAGAGGCTGAATGTACATAAATCTGCCAGCCTCAAGACCACGTGTTTGGGCAGCAGATCAGACGTGAACAGGTTGCAGGGACGAACCCTGCCGCTACTGTACTTATATCTTCTTTTGGCGCAAATGCCCTCTGTTATGGACAGCCCTCCTGAATCAGCGCAGACAAATCGCCACGGTATATGCTATAAATAGATTAGCGTCCCCGTTCCTCAAGAAGCACAGGTATCAGGTATAGATGCAAAGAGCCGAATATATACAGTGTTAGTGTAGCCAGAATGAAGCCAGGCAAAGAAGAGGTGCTTGCTATGACATTCCTCTCGCTCCTGACCAAGGAGATGCGCTTACGTTTACGCCGTGAACGAACAATCTGGGTCATTATTAGCTATATACTTCTATTAGGTCTGTTAGGCTGGACATTCCTGAGCAAGACGAATAGCGACTACACGGGCGTGAGTAATAACCAGCTTAGCAATACAGGATCCAGTCTGTTCTCCCTACTGGCTCAAGTCCAGCTTCTTTTGATTGTGTTTATCACACCATCATTAACCACGACAGCCATTAATGGCGAGAAAGAGCGCCAGACCTATGAGATGCTGATCTGTTCACGGCTCTCGCCGTTGTCGTTGATTATGGGCAAATTAGGGGCTGGCCTGCTAAACGCTTTACTATTAGTCGCGGCCTCCCTCCCCCTCTTCAGTCTGGTCTTTTTCTTTGGTGGGGTCGGGCCTGCCCAGATCGCCAATGCACTCCTGATCTTTATTGTGACCATTCTATGGCTGGGGGCCATGGGTATTTTTTGTTCAGCCCTGATAATAAAGCCAGCCGTCTCAACCGGCCTTGCCTATCTGGTCAGCCTGTTCTGGGTCCTTTTTCCACTGTTAATCTCATGGATACTTTCATTTTCGGGACGAGGTTATTACATCTTCCAGCTTTATCCTAACAAAGCCAGGCTGCTCTATATTTGGAATCCCATTGTAGCGATAAGTTGCGTTATGCCCAACAGCATCAGCGGCATCTCTGCCATTAGTCTCTTCCAGGGTTTTAGTTATGGCGCAACGTATAGTAGTGGCACGGACCCGCTCTCACCAATTACATTGGGAGGGTGGCACCTCACATATGTGGCGGCTTACCTGTTCATTAGCGCCGCAATAGCCCTCCTCTTTCTAGCATTAAGTATCCTACTGATCACTCCACGCCGTCATCGGCAGCGTCGTCACCAGTTGACACCTCAACCTGAAAAAACGACCGCAACGATCTAAACGTTACTGGCGATACCCACCAGAAGTCCTCAGAGCACATAATCTGAGGACCTCTGCGTTTTTGGTCCTGGTGTGGCAACACAATAGCAGCGTTATTCGTAATAAGAAGATAGATATTTGTACACTATAGTTAGGAGCATGGATTGCTATGCATCTACAGAAGAGATCTTCGGTTTTGCGCATAAGCTCGCTCTGCCTTATTTTGTTGCTTTTTTTGAGTGCCTGCGATCAGGTTCAGACGGCGCCACCCAAACAGGCGGCTAAAATACCGCCAACGGCAACTGCGACTGCGACGGCACCCAATACCAATAATAATCTGCATTTTCCTCAGAAGCCTACACAGGCAGTACCAACGCCGACGCCTGTACCACAACCAACCAGCACACCAGTACCAGCCGGCAATAATCCACAGAATATCCAGCCATTGGCCAATGATCATGGACATCCAGTGCTGGCATTTTATTATCCCTGGTACATACAACAATCCTGGACCTTACAGCAGATGTCGGACCTGCCCTCGGTTCAGTATAATTCTGGCGATGATGTGACGATCGATCGTCAACTGAATTTCGCGGCCGGCGCTGGCATTACTGGCTTCATCAGTTCATGGTGGGGAGCTGGCGATAAGACCGATGTCAATTTTGGCAAGCTCCTTGTACATGCCGCGACCCTGGAGCAGCAAGCCAACTATCACTTTGCGTCCAGTCTCTATATGGAGTGCGATGCACCCAACCTGAATACTCCGGCGAAGATGGCGAGTGGACTGACCTATGTCAGGGATCACTATAGTAATGATGCCCATTTCTTCCACTGGCAAGGCAAGCCTGTGCTCTTCTTCTGGAGTCCTCTGGGTAATGGACGCACGTTGGCCCAATGGGCCTCTATTCGCCAGCAGGTCGATCCAAACCACCAGATGATCTGGTCGGCGGAAGGCGTGGACACAAATCTCTTGAGCGTCTTTGACGGCCTGCACCTTTTTAGTGCCGGCTACTGGGGCCTCAAAAATAATACAATGCCTCAGGTAGACCAGGGCTTTCGCGATAAGATCACAGCCTACAATCAAGCCAACAATACCCAGAAGATCTGGGCGGCCGGTGTAATGCCGGGCTATGATGATACCCGCGTCCCCGGTCGTAAAGGTACCTTTACAGTGCCACGCAACAATGGCACAACCTATACAACCAGTTGGAATGCCGCCATTGCGAGCAATCCCGAATGGATTACGATTACCAGTTTTAATGAGTGGTTTGAAGGAGCCATGATCGAGCCCAGCGTTACCTATGGCAACCAATATCTGACTCTGACGCAGCAGTTTGCGCACCGCTGGCACGGCTAAACAGATTTGCCCCGCCATGAGAGTAGCGAACGTCTATGCATCGTTTGCTGCTATCTTTGCGTGACTATAATGATGTAGGCAGCGTGCAAAAATATTTAATTGAATACAAAGGAGTCATATATGGCGGTAGTACGTACATCGAAAGTAGATTTACCAGTCAATGGCGATGGAGCTTATGCCTTTCTGGCACAGCCCGATGATGATCAGAAGCATCCTGGCATCGTACTGATTCAGGAATGGTGGGGCATTGAGCCACACGTCCTGGATCTGGCCCATAAGCTGGCGACGGATGGCTTTGTGGTGGCGGTCCCCGATCTCTACCATGGTAAGGTAGCAACCGAGCCTGATGATGCTCAGCGCATGATAATGTTGGTCCGGAAAAATGTGGATCGTGCGGCCAATGAGATCATTGGTGCCCTCGATACGCTGAAACAGCTCCCTAATGTGCAGCCGAAAAAGCTGGGCTTGATGGGATTCTGCTTCGGCGGCTTCCTGGCTTATACCGTGGCTTCACGCTATCCTGATCTGGGCGCTGTGGTGCCGTTCTATGGTGCAGGCTATGATCCTACCCCTGAAGAGGTGGCCAAAGTCAATGCGCCGGTGCTGGCTTTCTATGGCAAGCAGGATGATAGCGTATCCCTGGAACAGATTCAAAAGATCGATCGGCTCTACAAATCTGCGGGCAAGGATTATACGGTCCGTGTCTATGATGCCGGTCATGCGTTCATCAATCCTACCCATGGCATGGGCAATGAGCAGGCCGCTGCCGATGCCTGGCCTCGCGCAGTAGGTTTCTTGAAGGACCACTTACGTTAATAAAACCTGACATGTACCAGTCAGAACAATGATGAAATGGCCAACCAGCTTCATGTCTGGTTGGCCATTCACTTAAGGATGAGGATGTATAACGATGAAGATGTTCAGTGCCCGTGAACTCTTACGACTCCATCTAGAGGCTGTCTGGGGTATCTCACTACCGGACCTGACGATGGCACACCATGATGTGGCGGCAACGGGACTCCAGCCACCCTGGCATCTCTATAGTGCTCAGATGGACTCCGATACTCTCTTTATCTGGCGTGCCGATGTATTAGCACAAACACGTGTCGACCTACAACAGCATCTAGCCCATAGCCCCGGCTACAAAAAGCAAGCCGAGATTGCACTGGTCCAGACTGAGCCTTCCGTTATGGATCTACAGAGAGCCAGCAGCCTGGCCCGCCCCCTGACACGAGACGATTATCCCCTCATGGAAAGTTCTGAGGCTGGTTGGGGAGATTATTTTCTTCAGGAGCACGTAGCGCCAGTGTTTGGCGTGGTGGAAGATCATCGCGTGGTGAGTATCGCCCATAGCTCACGCCGTACAAAACAGGCCTGTGAACTGGGCGTTGAAACGCTTCCTCAGGCCAGACACCGTGGCTTTGCGCTGGCCGTCACACTCCTCTGGGCCAACGCCATCAAGCAGGAGGGCCTGATCCCATTTTATAGCGCCATGGCCGAAAATAGCTCCTCACTCAAGCTCGCCCATAGCGCCGGATACCGTCCATTTGTAGAGGGTACGACCATCACGCCCATTCAGGAGACGCGAGTATAATTCTGCCGTTATAACCCGTTAAAATGCTCTGGCACTCCGTTCTATTCAAGTAGAATTAAGAATTTTATAGCGCCCCCTTCTTATACAGTCATCACCTATCACCAGGAACAGTCTTTCTTCTACCTATCAGGAGCCAGCAATGTGTCAAAGCGAAGTCGCCCTACTGCGTGAGAGGATTGCGACAGAATATGAAGCCATGAAGCGTGGCTTGAATGGATTGGCAAGCGGACAGGCCCAGCACGCCTTTATTGATGCACGTATGCGCCGGGTCGATAACTATCATGAGCAACTTACCCACCATGTCAGCGATACAGAGGCCACGACCATCATTTGTGATCTCTATACCCAGGTCATTGGCTAAGCCTGGATAGAGGTTGTCGCTACTGACAACTTCTATCCAAACCACTCACATTCCCGATAACCCTCTCCCCACCGATCTCACACTTCAAGCCTTTTCCTCTGATATAATGAAGCGTGCAACGCAGATAAAAAGATGATCAAAGGAGACATATATATGCGCCTCAGACGATCCGAACTTTCCACACCTGGTAGTAATGAACGCATGATGGCAAAGGCAGTCGCCAGCACCGCTGATCTGGTCTTACTGGACCTTGAGGATGCGGTCGCGCCCAATGAAAAGGTGGCGGCCCGAGCCAGAGTAGTTAAAAGTCTGAAGTCCCTGGATTGGGGCACGAAGACCCGGGCGGTCAGAATCAATGACCTTGAGAGCGAGTTTGCTTATCAGGATGTGATTTCGATTGTGGAAGAGGCTGGCGCGTATCTGGATATTCTGATCGTCCCAAAAGTAAAGGCGGCCCGTGATGTCTGGTGGGTTGATACCTTATTGACACAGATTGAACAACATAAAAGGCTCTCACGGCGCATCGGGATCGAGGTGCTGATTGAAGAAGTGGAGGCGATGCTCAATGTAGAGGAGATCGCACGCGCCAGCACACGGTTAGAGGCGCTGATCTTTGGTCCAGGTGACTATAGCGCATCCCAGGGCGTCGACAGCAAAGGCATCGAGGGCTCACACGCCGATTATCCTGGCGATCTCTGGCACTATGCGCGCAACAAGATCGCGATCGCCGCCCGGGCCGCCCATATCGATGCCA
This sequence comes from Dictyobacter alpinus, assembly GCF_003967575.1. NCBI lineage: Bacteria > Bacillati > Chloroflexota > Ktedonobacteria > Ktedonobacterales > Dictyobacteraceae > Dictyobacter > Dictyobacter alpinus. The sequence goes on along the minus strand of NZ_BIFT01000001.1, from coordinate 3,478,396 downwards.
TCGACGGAGCCTATGCCAACTTCAAGGATAGCGCCGGTTATCAAAGTGAATGCATTCGCGCCAGAACGCTAGGCTTTGTCGGAAAGTGGGCCATTCATCCAGACCAATTGCAGATTGCCAATCAGGTTTTCTCCCCTTCCGCTGAAGAGGTAGCCTATGCACGTCGCCTGGATGCAGCCTATACCGCAGCCCTGGATCAAGGTCTGGGCGCCATCGCCTTCGAAGGTAAAATGGTCGATGCCGCCATTGTCAGAAGTGTACGCAATATCATCATCAAAGCAGATCTCATTGGTATGTAGCCAATCCAACGTATCATTCAGACATACCTTAAACGTAAGATATTTAGGTAGAACATTTTAACCATAGACAACATAAGAAACAGAGAACATAAGAGCTTAAGAGAGCGCACACAAACATCTATTCGTGTTGAGGCTGATGGTATCGTGACGGAACACAATCGACCGTAAGGGTCGAAGCTATATAAAAAGGATCATACTGATGGAAGATACACTTCACAGGGCTGCTAAAAATCTCCACGGAAAAACAAAAACGACAGAAACACGGGTACTTCCAGAGACGGCCCTGGCCGTCGAGCCGATGCCAACTGGCATTCCACCCGCAGGCTCTGTAGTAGTGACCATCTCACGCCAATTTGGCAGCGGTGGCTCAGACATTGCCCGCATGGTCTCCGAAGTTGCAGGCCTCAACTATATGGATAACAGGATTATCGCCGAGGTGGCCAAACGCCTGGGCGTTGATGAGGCGGAGGCGGCACGCCAGGATGAGCAGACCATTGGCCTCTCTAACAATATTCTGGAAGCGCTGCGTTCCAGTAATCCGTTTACGGTTCACTATATGTACGAGCACAAGAACACCCGGCACCAATCCCAGGAACTGGCCTACTTCCAACTCACCCAACGTGTCATTTTAGAGCTAGCCACCCAGGGAAATGCTATCATCGTCGGTCGTGGCTCCCAATTCTTGCTCCACAACAATCCCCGTACCCTGCACATCTATATTTTCGCGCCCCTAGATTACCGCATCGATTATGTCATGCGACAATATCACCTGGACCGTAATGCGGCCCGCGACATGTTAGAACAACGCGACGATGAGCAAGATAGCTATCTACGTCGCTACTACGGCGTCGATGGCCATCAGCCAAACTTCTACCACCTGCTCATCAACACTGGCCTCTTCTCCTTTGAAAACGCCACCAACTTCATCTGCCAGGCACTCAACACAGTGAAAGCACAACCATAGTCCTCAGGTGCAACTTTTTACCACAGTTTTTTGTGTATATGGTGAGCTTACGCTCAAGATGAAGTGGTTAGTGCGAAGCAAAGAGAAGGAAAAAACATATGAGTATTCAATCTATTAATCCCGCAACTGAAGAAGTCCTCGAATCCTTTGAAGCATATAATAAAGAGCAGATCGATGCCGCGCTAGAAGACGCGCACAACAGTTTTAAAAGCTGGCGCAAAACCAGTTTCGCGGAACGTAGCAAACTATTTCATCGTCTCGCAAGCTATATGCGTGAAAACAAAGCACAGCTAGCCCGCATCGCCAGCCTTGAAATGGGCAAACCAATCGTTGAGTCTGAGGCCGAAGTAGAGAAATGTGCCCTCAACTGTGACTATTATGCGGATAATGCAGAGAAGTTTCTGGCACCACAGGAGATGCAGAGCAACGCCACCAAAAGCTATGCCTCGTTTCAGCCTCTGGGCGTAGTGCTGGCCTTAATGCCCTGGAACTTCCCCTACTGGCAGGTCATGCGCTTCGCGGCCCCAAGCCTGATGGCTGGCAATACGGCCATCCTGAAACATGCCTCCAATGTCTCACGCTTGTCACTGGAGATCGAGAAGATGTTTCAGGCCAGTGGCTTCCCCCATGGCGTCTTCCGTACCGTCCTGGTCCCTGGCGCGGAGACTGAGGCCTTGATTAAAGATCCACGTATCGCGGCTGTAACCCTGACGGGTAGCGAGGCCGCAGGCACCAAGGTGGCCGCTACCAGTGGTAGTGTGCTTAAAAAACACGTGCTGGAACTGGGTGGCTCGGACGCCTATATTGTCCTGGCTGACGCTGATCTGGATGCGGCCGCCAAAACCGCTGTCCAGGCCCGTTATCAGAATACCGGACAAAGCTGTATCGCTGCCAAACGCTTCTTTGTGGAGGACTCGGTCGCCGATGAGTTCACGGAAAAGTTTGTGAAGTATACTTCCCAGTTGCGCATCGGTGATCCGCTGGATCGTGAGACCAAAGTTGGTCCATTGGCCCGCAAAGATCTCCGTGAGACACTGGACAAACAGGTACAGGATTCCCTTTCTCAGGGTGCTAAGCTGGCGCTCGGTGGCAAAAAGGTTGAGGGTAATGGCTACTACTACGAGCCAACCATCCTGGTTGATGTGCAGCCTGAGATGACCGTCTTTAAAGAAGAGACCTTTGGACCTGTGGCCGCTGTGATACGCGTACGTGATGCTCAACAGGCCATAGAACTGGCGAACGCCTCTATCTATGGACTCAGCAGCAATCTCTGGACACGCAATGTGGATCGTGCTCAGGAACTGGCTAAAGAGATCGAGGCGGGCGGTGTCTTTATTAATGGCATGACCGCCTCCGCTCCAAGTCTACCCTTTGGTGGGGTCAAACATAGCGGCTATGGCCGTGAGCTCTCCCACTTTGGGATCCAGGAGTTTGTCAACGTTCAAACCATCTGGATCGGCCCCAAAGTAGAGGAGACCCCAACCCAAAAACCCGCCGAGTAAATCACAAACACAGGTAGCTATTCAAATCTGTGTGGTATGGCAGAAAACCGGGGTGCAGGGTCCTCCCTGCCGGGGTGCGGGGCATGACGTCCCCGCTCACTCTTTCTCCCTCGCGCGCGCCGCAGGCGGCGCACAAAAACAGAGCAGAAAAAAGGTGGATAGAAAATTCTATCCACCTTTTTTCTGCTCTGTTTATCTTCCTCAGTCTTTGGAGCGAGGGTCAAAGGCGTCGCGCAAGCCATCACCCAGAAATGAGAAGGCCAGTACAATGATGACCAGCACAAAGGAGGGCATCAAAGCTTCCCATGGATGATTCTCTAGGAAGGTGGTGGCGTCCGAGATCATCAAACCAATACTGGAGCCCGGAGGTTGTACACCCAGACCGAGCAAGCTGATACCAGCCTCACTGATGATCGTATTCGCAATATTAAGGGTAGCGGCAATGATCACAATACTTAACAGATTTGGCACCAGGTGGCGCAAAATAATCGTGAAGTCTGTCGCGCCAGATGTGCGGGCGGCCTCTACAAATTGTTGCTCTTTTAGCTGTAACGTCTGTCCACGCACATAACGAGCCATCAAGGGCCAGACGGTCAGAGACAGGCCGATGGAAACTAAGAGAAGCCGGGCATTACCATTCGCACCGATCACCGGGATATTATTCAATGCATCGGTACTGGAGCCCAGAATACCCACCAGCAGGATAATAAAGAGCAGTCCGGGAAAGGCAAAAATCACATCTGTGAAACGTGCCAGCACAAAATCAATCCAGCCACCATAGTAGCCTGCCAGCACACCAATGGTCACTCCCAGAATAATGTCAATCAACTCAACCACCACGGCCACGGCAATCGAGATCAACATACCCTGCATCAGACGGGCAAACAAATCACGACCAATAGAATCGGTTCCCAGCCAGTATTGCGCCGATGGACCTTCATGTTTACGGTCCGCCTCCTGGTGCGTAAAATCACGATAAACGGAGGCCGAGATCACCGTATTGGTCATGTTACTTTTATAACTGGGGCCAACCGCTTTATAAATGATGGGGCCAAAGATAGCCAGCAGGATATAAAAAACAATCACACCAATGCACACCATGGCCCGCACATCTCTGCGCAAACGGCGCAGCGATTCCTGCATTGGGGTCGGCGATTTCTTACCACTATCAGATGTACGAATCTCTTTGCCATCCACCACTTCAGCCGCCAGAGCAGGTGCTTCTTCTTCAATCATCAATTCTTGAGGAGATCCGGGCGGCATCATCGCTTCATCGGGCTGAACAAATCGCGGCTTTGAAAATCTTGGTCCTTTATCTTGTTCCATTTAAATTCTCACCTTCTTACCTTATTCAGCTTTGATGCGGGGATCGACCAGTGTATAGCATATATCAGATAAGAGATTACCGAACACCACACCGATAGCCAGAATTACAGTTGTGCCCTGCACCACAGGATAGTCCAGGTTATCAATTGAGTCCAATGTGATACCAGCAATACCGGGAATGGAGAAGATGCGCTCAATAAAGAAGGCACCTGCAACCAGGAAGCCTACCGACAAACCGATGATAGTAATCAACGGAATCAACGCATTACGGAATGCATGGCGATAAACGACGGCACGCTCATACAGGCCCTTGGCACGCGCTGTTCGCACATAGTCCTGGCGCAAAATTTCTAACATACTTGTTCGTGACAAACGCGCGAAATAAGCCATACCGGTGGCACCATAGACCAGAATGGGGGCAAGTTTATATTGAATATCGGTCCAGCTATACTGCCAGGGATTTCCCCATTGGGTGTTGGGCCAACTCCAGCCAAAGGTATTATCGAGCCAGATGATCAAAAACTGTACCAGAATAGCCAGAATAAAGGATGGGAGCGCGTAAATAATCAGCGCGGCACCCATACTGACAGTATCGGTCCAGCTATTGGCACGAAGAGCAGAAATAATACCAACCGGTACACCAATGCCAACCTGAATCAGCAGGGCCCACAGACCAAGTTCTAATGAAATAGGCAGGCCACCAGCAATAATATCGTTGACGGGCCGACCAATCGTTTTAAAAGAGGTACCTAGATCAAGGTGCAACAGGCGAATAAGAAAATTGGCATATTGCTGTAACAAGGGCTGGTCCAGACCATACGCATGCATTAATTGTGCTTGCAGAGCCTGGTTGGGGTGATCACCCATCATAATCTGGATGGGATTACTCGGGGCATAGTAACCAATAATAAACGTGAGGAAGGTCACGCATAAAATCACAAAAATGAGCCCAATAAATCTTTTGATCAGGAATTTCAGCATTTCAAGCTCTGTCCTCCTTTTTCCAAGGTTTCTTATCTCTTACTGGAAATGGACGCTTAGCGGAGCTTCCTTTTGATGTCACCCATATACTCTATCCGTGTGGTTCTTCTTTATATATTGGATATGTGTGTATTTGCAGATGGGGAAAAGGAAAATATCCGCAACGTGAATTATTCTACAAGGAGAGCCTTACGTCGCGGATACCTACAATAACTGATAGGGAAGCTCATTTACCACACTACTACCAGGAGCAGTGCCGTAAATGAGACATCCCAATGTACGAGTACTCAGTTATGCCGACATGTAGATGTTGCTCCAGTCGTCGGGCGGAATTAACTGCTGAGAATTAAGCTTCAGATTGTTAACGTTTTTGTTGGTCAGGGAGTGAACTTTCTCCTGCCACAATGGGATCCAACCAACATCATTGATGATCTTCTGCTCTGCGTCATTGTACAGTTTCATACGTGCGGTCTGGTCCTGAGTGACGTCAGCCTGGCGCAACTCTTCCTGTACCTTCACCTGCTCAGGGGCAGCAGTTGATTTGTTCTGACCATAGTTGAACTGGTTGTAGTCTGAACCTTTGTCAAAGAAGGTGGTCAGCCAGTCCTGAGGATCTGGATAGTCAGCGTTCCAACCAGCCTGCCACATGGGCAGAGAAGCGTTGTTCTTGGTGGCGTTTTCCAGGTCCAGCAAGCGGGGACGAGCGACGGTGTTCACATTGACCTTTACACCCAGGTTGCTCTGCCACATGGACACGACCTGTGCCATCGCATCTTTGTAGCTCTGCTCACGTGGATAATAGGTCAGAGTCAGGCTTGGCAATGCGCTCTTTCCTATTTCCTTGAGTCCTTCTGCCAGCAATTGTTTTGCTTTCGCAGGATCACCCTGGGTAGTGGTACCTTCAGGACCGGTGAGGGCCTCGTTGTAGCCAGGCATACCTTTAGGGATGATGTGGTTGCTTGCCACAAAAGCGTTGTTGATGGCGGTCTTCACAATGGTATCTTTGTTAATAGCCAGTGCGAAGGCCTGACGGATTTTGATGTTATCAAAAGGTGCCGCCAGGAAGTTCAAGCTCAGATAGCGGATGGTCAATACGTCGGTTGCGCTGTAATCGGGTTTGCCAACGACCTCGTTGACACTGGAGGTTGGCACATACGCAAAGTCAAGCTGTTTCGCCTGATAGGCTTTGTACATACCGTCCTGGTCTTTGTAGAAGACGACGTTGAGGGTTTTCAGTTTCGGCTTGGCATTGTAATAGTTGTCATTACGTACTAGCTTAATACCAGTAGAGTGATTGTAGTTATCAACTTTGAATGGTCCAGCACCAGCACCCTCTTGCAGGTGATCGGTCCATGGGCTCTTGCCACCTTTGTATTTCTCAACAATCTTCTTATTTACAACATAAGATGTTGGATAAGAGAGTGTCTGCAAGAAATATGCGGCTGGCTTGCTGATTTTCATCACCACAGTGCTATCATCGGGTGTTGTCAGGCTATCGCCAATCAAGGTTGGCATTTTGCCTGTGTTGACTTTATCGAAGTCTTTCAACAAGCTCAAATAGTAGCTAACAGGAGAATTGGTTTCTTTAGCAACAGCACGGTTGATGCTATAGACCACATCAGCTGATGTCAAAGGATCGCCATTGCTAAACTTTAGACCTGATTTCAACTTAAAGGTATAAGTCAGACCATCAGATGAAACTGTTGGTAAAGCAGCTGCCAGTTGAGGCTTTACCTTTAGATCTTTGTCCAGGGTGACCAGACCAGTAAATACGGCCTGGATCGGGAAGTTCGAGTCGGTATCCTGCACAGTAGCAGGATCGAAGCTGTTGATATCACCAACAACAGGGAAACGCAACACCTGCTTATCATCCGAGGCGGTTGAGCCATTGCTAGGTGCGGTACTGCCACCACCACAAGAGGCCAGGAAAACGGCCATCAAGCACAGGAGGCTGGTGAGGAACTGCAAAGAAAGTTTCTTACCGGCTTTCACAATTATACTCCTTGTATAAACCCAAAGAGGTAGAACAATAATACAGCACACATGGACACAATGATCGGTAAAAATAAAAAGAGCTCTTCATTTAACTTTTTTGCGTCTCACTTTTGACATATTTTTTATCCAAACATGCTTCTCTGTCAAAAGGGTGGGCTGGTAAAAGATTGGATATTAATTAATACGCACATTCACAACGAAACCTCTCATCAATACAGAAATTTTTTTTATATTGAACAATCTTTGTCTCCCAGGTGCTATTATTGGGAGTATCAATACAGAAGTATTAAATTTTTTCCCGCTCGTTTTGTTGGCAGGAAGAGAGGATCGTTAGGTATGGATAACACAACCAATGGAACCTGGTGGGCAGAGGGGGATACGCCAGTACACAACAAAGATTCACGTGTGACGTATTTTGTGGATGGAGAGGCGGTTCTACTGGAGATGTGTTTGTGCTTTATGCGGGCCAAACATGTAATCTATCTGGCAAACTGGGGGATGGAACCGGATCTCCTCCTTGTCCGTGGAACAGCATTACTGGTTGAGCAAGAGAATGAGGACCTTCGCGCAGAGTATTGTGCGTATTTACGTTCCCAGGGCTTGCAAGAGGCGGATATTCAGTTCTGGCTGACACATCGGCTTTCGGTGAAAGAAGTACTTGGCTATGCGGTCAGTAAGGGTGTTACAGTAAAGGTACTACTCTGGAAAGCGAATCCGGCTTTCGCGGTCTATGATTCACACGCGGCCGTTGAGAAACTGAAGGAGTATGATGTTGCCGCTCTTGAGGATGATAGCTCGCTGGGAGTTCTACACCATCAGATTGAGTCTCTCCACCAGAAGGTTACGGTGGTAGATCATGGGATCGCATTTGTGGGTGGCCTGGATCCTCTGATTGAGAAGAGCGATGATTTTGATCGCTGGGATACCAATCAACATGTCTTTGATACGCCTTTACGGCACACTGATTCAGGGAAAACACCTCACGGCTGGCACGATACACATGCGAAAATAGAGGGTGCCGCGGCCGCTGATGTCGAGCTGAACTTTCGCCAGCGCTGGAATTATGTGGTTTCACGCCATCAATTAGGTGAACAACTGCTTGTTCCCCATCAACCAGAGCCTGCACGCGTCGAGAGTCAGAGTATCGTACAGATAGCTCGCACCATTCCTAAACATACTTATAACTTTGATAAACATGCTATCCAGGGTATCACACAGCTATATAATCACGCCCTGAATAATGCCCAACACTTCATCTATATAGAGAATCAATATTTCTGGTTACGAGCATATTATGGTGTAGATCTGTCACTGCTGGGACCAGATAGTCCTGAGATGAAGGAGCATCTACGGCAGATTGCCGCCGCGCTACGCCGTGGGGCCACAATGAGTATCCTGTTACCTGACCACCCCAATGTGGGACGCGCTTTTAGCGATGCGGGACTGGATACACTCCGCAGATCTGTACCTGAAGCGGTGGAGGAGGGCCGGATACGTGCGTTTTGTCTGGCCACCTCACATTTTAAGATGAGCGATGGCTTGATCCACTATCGACCCATCTATGTACATTCTAAAGCCGCTATTGTCGATGATCACTGGTCTACTGTGGGCTCAGCCAATCTGAATAACCGTGGTATGCGCGATGATACCGAGATTAATGTGGCCACATTGGACCAATCATTGGCCCGTGGATTACGCCTGTTGCTTCAGGCGGAACATTTAGGTCTACTCAAACCCGATGAGCTAACTGTGGCAGCCCGGCTTTACCGTAAAGAACAACTCAAGCCGAATGAACAGGAATGTGCGCAACAGGCCTGGCAACAAATGGAGTCCGCCCTTAGCGATCCTCATCAGGCAGTACAATTGATGCAACAACGCGCCGAGGAAAATCTCCAGCACTTTAAGGACCGTCAGCCCTTGAATGGCCACTTACTCCCCTACCTGACGGCAGAGGAGGCAACCGAACAAGGACTGGACGTTCGTATGGATCATGGTTGGATCGAAGAACCAGAACACTAGATCAGTTCGAGATAGCGGCGGCGCTCCCAGTTCGTCACCGCTTTCTCGTACTCCTGTACTTCCCAGCGGCGCGTAATGGCATAGTGCTCGACAAAATCTGTGCCAAGATACTCATGCGCGACTTCACTGCGCTCAAAGAGATCTGTGGCCTGCGTCAGGTTACGGGCCAGTGGATGCATCTGCCCGCTGGCAATAGCTTGCTGGATACGCTCAGGATTATAAGCGTTACCATCCAGACGAGGTGGTAGTTCCAACGTATGCTCGATACCATAGAGTCCGCTGGCCAGCATACCTGCGAAGACCAGATAGAAGTTAGCATCCGCTCCTGGCACCCTATTCTCCAGGCGGATCGCTCGTTGTCCATTATTGATCACGCGGACAGCACAGGTGCGGTTATCCATACCCCAGGCGGTATTCAACGGCGTCCATGTACCCTCAATATAGCGCTTATACGAATTGATCGTAGGAGCATAGAGCGCCATAAATTCCGGCATCTTTTGCAGCACGCCAGCCAGGAATTGCTGCATCGTCTCAGACATATGGCTATCGGCAGATCCATCCCAGAAAACGTTACGCCCTTGCTTCACGTCCCATAGACTCATATGGGAATGTCCACTACTCCCATCTTCTTGATCGCTCCACTTGGCCATAAAGGTTGGCATAAAGCCATTCTGGTAGCAGACCTCTTTGACCCCATTTTTAAAGAGTAAGGTACGATCAGCGGCGGTGAGGACATCGCTATAATGCATGTTGATCTCATACATACCAGGACCATGTTCACGATTATAGCCCTCGATCTCAATACCATAGGCGCGCATCTGGCGCACAATCTGGCCAATCAAATAATCATCAGCCGTACCATGGCTGATCACATAGCAGTTGGTACCCGGATTCAATGGCGTCAGTGCTGGACCGTAATCTTTGCTACGCAAGGAAACCTGATCCTCGCGGAAGAAACGCATCTCCAATTCTGAGGCGGCCATCGGCACAAAGCCAAGCTTCTGTGCTCGCTCAATCAGTGACTGTAGTACATAGCGCGGCGATACCGTAATTGGATCGCCATGCTCGCTCCAGAGATCACAGACACAGGATGCGACACCCTCTTCCCAGGGGACCGCAGCGAAGGTGGCCAGATCGGGCTTCATCACAAAATCTCCGAAGCCGCGATTAATGTTGCTGACCTTCAAATTCGGCAATACATTCTCCGCAATATCCCAACCAAATAGCACATCCGACTGCGCCAGACCGCTCTCTAAGGAATCCAGGAAGAACTGGGCTACAACACGTTTCCCACGAAAAACTCCGTCAATATCAGGGACGCCTACCTTGATATATTCAATCTTCCCTTCCTCGATGAGCTGTTTCACCTCGGCAAGATTCATATATTTTTGTTTCCTTTCTCAGAAGAAATATGCCGCGCCCTGTTGTTTCTAGTAGATTGTTTCACTTCAGCTGAAACACCGCCTATTGCGGCCAAAAGAGGAGACCGGGACGCAGACCGCTGCTATATCGTCCGCAGGGTAGCATGTGGTCGCCAGCGCGTCAAGTAGTCGGATGTGCTAGTGCTTCTCTCAGCAGCGGGCGGGCGCGTTGAAAGTAGGTCTTGGCGGTATTCTCGGGCATATCCAGTATCCGACCGATCTCGCCGAAACTGAGCTCTTGCGTGTAACGTAACATTACTACAGAGCGAAAACGTGGTGGAAGAACGCGGATGGCTCGGCGTAGCTGGGTACGCAGCTCATGCTGCTCAACAATGGTCTCGGGCAATGGATCATGGTCGGGTAGAATGCTGATTAAGGAGAACTCATCTCCACTATCATTCATCTCTAAAACTGAGAATGGCAGTGGCTGTTGCTTGCGTCTTTCATCAATGCAGCGATTCCAGGCCACCTGAAACAACCAGGCTTTCAAGGAGTTTCCAGCACGGTCCTTATAGAGAGTATGCTGCAATTTGGGCAAAGAGGTATATAATTGGAGAAAAACAAACTGTAAGACATCACTGGCCCATTCAGTCTCTTTCAGTGTCTGCCGAATAAATTTATAGAGAGGCAATTGATAGCGCTGAACCAGAACAGCAAATGCTTGTTCGTTGCCTGTCAGTGCTTCTGTGATCAACGCCCGATCAGAAAGCTCCGAGCCTGCGTAAGATGTATCGTATTGCATGAACATAAATACTTATCCTGATTCCTAAAAAGAGTAGGCGGAAGATATCCCAGCACTTCCCATTTATACCAGCCAGTTCTGCGCATGTTATATAGAATGATACGAATGCTTCCAACAATGTATAATAATGCGTAGAGAGAGTCTTCCGGCTACTATAGCAAACAGAATTAAGAAAAGCTTCAAGGATTTGTAAGATTTGTAAAAAATTTTTGCTCGTGATGAAGCAGTAGATCAAAATCAAACAAGTTTGACCCAGAGCAGGCCCACTAAAGCCGGGAAAGATGCGGTTTATTACCATAATGACCGCTACTTCGCCGAAAGTTGACAATCGAGAGGGCGGCTGAGTAAGATAGATAAAAGTAATTTGTAATCAGAAAAGCTAATAAAGCAATACATTCATATATTATCCCATTAGGCTGACGAAAACATTTAGAATGGAGAGGACTGGCGGATGCGAAGAACGCCCTCGCAAGAAGATCAACAGTTTGAGGAAGAAAACACGCGGACGCCGTCGAGACGCCGCCGTGTGCTGGATGAGGATGAAGAGAATCAACTCGCAGATCATCCTGAGATTCCTAAAATAAGGCGAGCTTCTCGCTATCAGGATCCTGTCGCTCCTTCAGCCAGACGCCGCCAATCTCCCCAATCCGCGCAGCGAGCTCGCTTAGAGCGGCCTCAAACGGATATGAGTGTTGACGAAGATCAGTTGATGCGCCGCCGTGCCCAACTTCGTAAAGAGCAACGCGCAAAAGGCGAAGACACAACCCTGCGCCGTCCTGCTCCTCGCAAAGCACCCGTTAAGCGCGGTCAGACCACGGTACGCAAACCAAAAGTCTATATTGATAATACCTATGATAAAGCCCCTGACGAGGAATTTGAAGAGCCTCATCCACGGGTCCAGCAGACAACTACCCTGCGCAAGCCACGACCAAGAAGGCCTGTCGCAGCTTATCATGTACCCACAATTCAGGAATCCCATAAGCGCATCGAGCGCCGTGAGCGCCGTACCCAACATGCGTTATTTGACAGATTCCAATACTTTTTGCAAAATCGCCCACTGCTAGTCACAATTGGTGGCATCCTCGCAGCCATCCTGATTCTTCCATTATTGATCAGCTCATTAATACGTACACCCCAGACGACCGTGGGGCACTTTCCCAATCCGGTAATTGGGCAACCTGGCACCCACGAGACTCCGATCCCGGTTGATCCAAATAAAATCGTGGTCACGCCACCCAACAACGGCCATCCAGCTCCACCGGTACTGGCCAGCTCGGCCTATCTGCTGGATGCGGACACAGGCAAAACCCTCTATGCGGCTAATCCGACCACACGTATACCGATGATGAGTACCACAAAACTCATGACTGCTCTCCTTACCGTTGAGAAGGGAAATCTGGATCGCTCGGTCACCATCAATACCTCGATGAGCCGGGACCTCAATGAGCTATCGGCTGATAGTTCGGTAATGGGTATCAAACCGGGCGAGACCTATACAATACGTGAGTTAATGTATGGTCTGATGCTGGTATCGGGCAATGATGCAGCTATTATTATTGCGGATGCCGACGCTGGTAGCGTCCCAAGGTTTGTCGATCAGATGAATCAGCGTGCCCAACAACTCGGCTTGCGTGATACACATTTCCGCAATCCCCATGGCTTGATGGAGGATGGACACTACTCCAGCGCGCACGACCTGGCAATTTTAGGTGAACATGCCTTTAATAACTCCCAGATCCAGCAGATCAGCGCGACCAAAGAGTATCATGTTACCGCCACCAGACAACATGCGGAACACTTTTTGCAGAACGGCAACCAGTTTATGTACTGGTATCCTGGCGTCAATGGTGGCAAAACTGGTTGGGATGCAGCCGCCAACTTCTTACAGGTCATCTCCTGTACCCGCAATAATCACCATCTCATCGGCGTCGTGATGCATACAGTAGACTGGTGGACCGATATGCGTGATCTGATGAACTGGGGCTTTAACACCTTCACCTGGATCTCGCCACGTGAGATCAACGCCAACGTCCATGCTATTCCCTGGGCCGCCGAGTGGACCTACTTCCACAGCGACACCCGCGAACGCACCATCCCAATGGGCACCAATGGACGCTACTATGTCTACACACAATATGGAATCGCTGGTCCGATTATGAGCTACTTCGACAAAAACCAGGGACTCAAAAAGTTTGGCTATCCCATAAGCGAAGTCACAACCGCCAGTACCACCACCATCAGCCAGCGCTTTGAACGTGCCACCATTCAATGTGATGTAAAATCTCAACAATGTAAAACCGCATAATATAGTGTACGTTCGCCCAGGACATTCCTGTGATGCTCATGTGATGTGGCTGAGCTATTTGTGAGTATGCTGTGCTGTCACACTGCAATACTATGAAGTAGAGAATATGCGTGTAGTACGTATTCATTCTTCTATTTCAGGGAAGGCACCACAAAATGACAACATATCAACCACACCAAAGCATTACAGATTTGTTTAATTTGAAGGGCCAGGTTGCTATTGTGACTGGAGGAGCGCTGGGCATTGGTCAGGGTATCGCGTTCCGGCTAGCCGAGGCTGGCGCGACAGTGATGATTACCGATATCAACCCGGAGGCGGCTCAGTCCACAGTAGCGCAAATTAAAGAGTCCGGTGGTACGGCCGCTAGCATGATGGCGAATGTCGCCAATCTGGGGGATGAGAAACATGCCATTGAAGAGACGATCAAAATCTTCGGACGCCTGGACATCCTCGTCAATAACGCCGGCATATTCCCGTTCGCACCCGCACTAGAAGTAACCGAACAATTGTGGGACAAGGTCATGGGTGTTAACCTTAAAGGTCTCTTCTTCACTACCCAGGCCGCTGCCAGAGAAATGATCAAGCAAGGTCATGGTGGCAAGATCATCAATATCGCATCGATCGATGCGTTACATCCCAGCGGGATGCTCGTTCACTACGATACCTCAAAAGGTGGGGTAGCCATGATGACCAAATCGCTGGCACTGGAGTTTGGTCCAAAGAATATCCTTGTCAACGCCATTGCTCCTGGTGGCATCCAGACACCTGGCGCGAGCAGCCCGGACACCTCAGAGGAGCTACTAAAAGCGTTTACGGCCAGAATTCCGCTACGCCGTATGGGTATACCAGATGACATCGCAAAGGCCGCTCTCTTCCTGGCCAGCGATATGGCAAGCTATATGAACGGAAGTCTGATCGTGATAGATGGTGGCTACCTGCAGGCATAGTACACAAGTAAAAAGGAGGATGATACTATGGATACATCCAGATTAGCCCGAAAACGCTCCTCCAGAAGGAGAGGCGGCTGGTTAGCTGGCATCCGCATTATACTTATGCTGACCGTCCTTGTCGCCATCGTCAGGAGCAACAGAAAACAAATTCTAGATAGGATACGTATTTTCAATAAGCACTACACAAATCCTCGCGTCCTAAAAATTGCAGCTCGTCGGAATAGTCCCTATGCGGTTTTACACCATGTGGGTCGCCACTCAGGAAACGAATATACGACACCAGTAGTGGCTGACTTTGCACAAAAGTTAGAGAGTTTCGTCATTCCGCTCCCTTATGGCTCGAATACCGATTGGTGCCGCAACGTCATGGCAGCCGGTCGCTGCACGCTGATCAAGGATCAAGTGGCCTACACACTCGTAGCACCTACGATCATTGACGCCGCTGCGGTACTTCCCGAACTACCAGCACCGGTGCAGCGAACATTGCGAGCACTGGGACTCCAGAAGTTTATGCAGATACGCATTGAGGCTTCGCGTGAAGTCGAACGACCAGTGGCATCCGGGGTCGCCAATAAATAGTAAACAAACACAAGGATAGCATGCTGCAAAGAATACTGCAGCATGCTATTATTAGTATGCTACCTATAAACGTACCAGCTAATCTCCCTTCATACCAGATGACTACAACGAAAGGACAATCCAGACCAGTGCGCCCGGACAATGTGCCTAATTCACTTGCTCGCACTACTCATGTTTGTTATACTTCAAACGGCGTACCTGTAGAGAGCATGGACCTCAAAAAGGACATCACTACTTACATGCCCCCTGATAATAAAAACAGACGGTAAGGGCATTGCGCTCCTTTTCATTTTGACGCGGCGTGATCCAGCGGGACATTTCCCATCGGTACGCCTTACAGCATTTTTAGTCAAGGTATGGGTTTCTATGCAAACAGATAATTCAAACAATGACAGCATAACGCCATCTGGATTACGCAAAGCACGCCTGGCATTCGCGATATCCGCCGGCAAACTGGCTGGTGCATCCGGGCGTTTATTTCATATTGGTGGCGGTACCAGCTTACCTGGTATGATCGCACGCCGCATTGATCCAAATGTGCTTAAATCGGTTGTCGGTGCCAGTAAAGCCAAGAAGATTGTGATTACTGGTAGTAATGGTAAAACCACCACCGCTCGTATGACTGCGGCTATCGCGGATGCAGCCGGTCATCGTGTCTCACAGAACCGCACAGGTTCGAACCTGATTCAAGGTATCACCTCAGTGGCGGTCAATTTTGCGGACTTCTTTGGACGCATGGAGAGCGATGTCTTGCTCTTTGAAATTGACGAAGCGACGATTCCACTGGCCGTTCCGGAAATCCAGCCTGATGTTGTCGTAATCACAAATATTTTCCGCGACCAGCTCGATCGCTATGGCGAATTATATGCGGTAGCCCGAGCACTGGACGAGATGCTGGAGAGCCTGCCAGAGACCTCAACAATCCTGCTCAATGGGAATGATCCACAGGTGGCAAACTTTGGCATTAACGCCAAAGCCAAACGCGTCTTCTTTGGTCTTGAGACCAAGGATATCGGCACCCCTGTTCCTGAGCAGTCGGCCGATATTATTCGTTGTATCCACTGTAATAGCGACTTCACCTATGAGGTGGCATATCTGTCCCACCTGGGTCTGTATCGCTGTCCAGAGTGCGGCTATACCCTTCCCGACCTTGATCTCGCTGTAACATCAGCGTCCCTGGCCGAGAATGGTGAGGGTCCCAGCCATATTAAGCTGCGCACACCTCAAGGTGAGATGGATCTGGAGATCCCGCTGCCCGGCGTCCATAACATCTATAATGCCGTTGCCGCCATCGGAGCCGCCATGGCCGCAGGTTTCCCATTGGATACCGTCCAGACAGCCCTGAGCAATATTCGCACCGCCTTCGGCCGTATGGAGAAGATCCAGGCGGGTGATAAGACCATCTATCTGTCATTTGTGAAAAATCCTACCTCTTTCAACCTGATGTTGCGCCTGATCGCCCAGCATCCCGGAAAGAAACATCTTTTACTGGCCATGAGCCATACTGTCGTAGATGGACAGGACTTTGCCTGGCTGTGGGATGTAGAGTTTGAAGATCTGGTCCCCGATATCCTGGATGTCGTCTGTAGCGGCAATAAGACCGAAGAACTGGCTATGCGTATGAAGTATGCTGAGCTTTCTACGGATAAGATTTCGCTGATTGAAGATCGTGAGGCCGCCCTGGATGCCGCGATTAAACAGGTTGAGCCTGGTGGCACACTGTATATTATGAGTGGTTATACTCCAACCCAGGAGTTACGTCGAGTTATGCAGAAGCGCGGCTGGGTCAAGCACTTCTGGGAAGAATAGGGAAGCACATGAGCGAGAATAAAACAGATACAGGCATGGTTATTAAAATCGGGCATCTTTATCCGACCCTGATGAGTGTAGCCGCGGACCGTGGCAATCTTTTTTCGATCGAGCGCCGCAGCAAATGGCGTGGCATCGCCACCGAGGTGGAGCCAATCTTTGTGAAGCAGACGCCTGATTTCACTAAATATGATCTGATCCTGTTCCATGGTGGCGCTGACCGCGAGATGGAGATCGCCTCTAAGGATATTCAGCATAAAGCATCATCCTTACGCGAAGCCGCTGAAGCAAACACCGTCTTCCTGAGCGTGTGCGCCGGCTATCAACTGCTCGGACACTATTATAAGCCATTCGATGGTCCTGAATTAAAGGGAGTCGGTCTCTTCGACATGTATACTGAAGGTGGATCCACTCGTTTCATGACCCATATGGCCCTTGAATGTAATTTTGAGGAGACCGGTACCAAGGTTCTGGTCGGCTATGAAAACCATAGTGGACGTACCTATCTGGGATCAAAAGCTCAGCCGCTGGGAAAGGTCCTGGCTGGTTGGGGTAACAATGGCAAGGATGGGGTTGAGGGTGCGCTCTACAAGAACGCCTTTGGCACCTATACCCATGGACCTGTGCTGCCAAAGAATCCCTGGCTGACCGATCTACTGATCCAGCGCTCACTTGAGCGCCGCTATGGCAAGGTGAAGTTGCTACCATTGGATGATAGTACAGAGAACGCTGCCCATGCCTCAGCCTTAAAGCTGGCGATGGAGTTCAAAGGTACTATGTCCGCCATTGAGGCCACATCCTGGAAACGCTAGTGTTCTGCAGCTAGCATAGCAAGGAAAAAAAATCGTTATGCCTTTTAACAACAATCGTGAACGCCGCTTACGCGCGGCTAGTGAAAGCGCCGCTGCTCAGCAGCCGAGCGCTGATCTTCTTCGCCAGGCCGATGCAAGCAGTCAGGCACTTTCACTCACACGATTGAATGGCAAGCCAGCAAGACATGCTCTTAAGCTTACGCTCCTGATCGCGCTCCTGGTCTGTTCATTGCTGGCCTGCGATGTGGTACCGAGTATTACGTATAAGGGAACGCCCGTGACTGCTCCCTCTAAGGCTGGTGGATCCGATACCCTTGATACCTGGATCCAGACGCAGCCGGGAGTAGAGCTACGGCGGGAACATTGGAAAAGCGCGGGTGGTAACGAAGATACCGTGACCATCACGCGCTTTGATACAAAGAAGGTCCATCTGAGTATTGGCTATCAGCCTGATAAACCACTACAGTTAAAGGAGTGGATGAAGCAGAGTAACGCCATTGCTATCATGAATGGTGGTTACTTTGATCAGCAGAATCGCGCTACAGCCATGCTGATCTCGGATGGACAGGTCTTTGGTAGTTCTTATCAGGATTGCTGCGGCATGCTGGCCGTTGACGCCGCCGGTAATGTTGCGATCCAGTCCTTACATGATCAACCCTATGATCCCAACACACAGCAGATTCAGCAAGCCACCCAGAGCCGACCAATGCTGATGGTGGATGGCAAACGCACACAGTTTCAAGAGACCGCCGCCGCAAGTCCGCGTAGCGTCGTCGCCATGGATAATCAAGGTCGACTCCTCTTTATTGTGAGTCCTGCCCAATCTTTCTCCGTAGACGAACTGGCTGACCTGCTGGTGCAATCGGACCTCTCGCTGAAGACGGCACTTAATCTAGATGGAGGCTCATCAACTGGACTCTACGTGCGCTCTGGCGATCAACAGGTCAGTCTAGACTCTATCACCCCCCTACCCATCGTAATCATCGTCAAATAGCCATATCGACAGCCCTCGCGGCCGCAGGACAGTTTACATACAACAAGAGCGCCGCCACATGTTTGTGGCGGCGCTCTTGTTGTATGTAAACCTTTTCACTACCCCATAGCGCTAGTCACGATTGACCGTCAGGCGGTGCTCCGTGGTACGTGCAATCAAGGAGAGAGGATAACACATAGCCAGGTAGAGGAGCGCACCCAGGATAAAGACGAACATTTTATTGTTCGGGTCGGTCTGAGGTAACGCCAGTCCAGTAGTGATATATTCCAATTCAACCACGGCAATTACCGCCAGAAAAGCACTATCCTGAATCAGCGTAATAAAATTATTCGTGAGAGGCGGTATGGTGGTCCGTATGGCCTGGGGTAAGACGATATGCCGCATAGTCTGTCGCGCGTCTAATCCCAGGCTTAAGGCAGCCTCTGTCTGTCCCTTATCAACCGAGAGGATACCGGACCGGAAGACTTCGGTCAGGTAGGCACCATAATTAAAGCTTAGCGCCAGGATGCCATAAAAGTAGCTATTAAAGGCATCCGGTACCAGGCTGTTACTCTGTAAGACGGTCATACCTTGAAAGGCCAGGATATAAGGATCGAAGCCGAGATTGGAAAGAACGATGCGCACGCCAAAATACCATAGAAACAGTTGTACCAGTAGCGGCGTCCCACGAATAATCTCCACATATCCTAATGAGATCCAGCGGAGCACGCGAAACCGTGATAAACTGCCCATTGCTCCTAGCAGCCCAAACACACAGGCGAAGATGGCGCTCAACACCGACATAACCAGGGTCACCAGTGTACCACCCAACAGACTAGGGAGGTACAAAAGGGCTAGTTCTCGATAGGTATACAGATAATAGATAAAAGCGCCCAACGCGATCAGCAACAGAATAATATACAGATAATCAGCTCCAACGAAACGGTTACGCGGCCAGAGGTTCCGTTTGCTAATGGACAATTGGTCGCGTTGCCGCTGGGTATCTGAAATCATCGCTCCACTCCTTCCTTGTTCGTGACAACATCAATAAGCTTTTGATCAGTCTCACTTATCTTAAAACTAGAATGCGGCCCGCAAACGGCGCTCCAGACGCTTCGCCACATATGAGACCGGTAAGCTCATCAACAGATACAGCACAATCGCCAGGAAAAAGAATGGCAGTGGATTGCTGGCATTCTTACGCACAAAGAAGTTTAAGACCGATGTTAGTTCGGTGCCGGCAATAACGCTGATGATAGCGGAATCCTTGAGCAAATAGATAAAATCATTGACAAAGGGCGGAATCATCAACGGGATGGCCTGCGGCAACTGAATACGGAAAAAATTCTGGCTGGGTGAGAGTCCTAACGAGTAGGCGGCCTCCTCCTGTCCTTTGTCGACTGATTGGAAGCCCGCCCGATAAATCTCCGCTTCATAGGCCGCATAGTTTAACGCCAATGTCCCAATGCCTGCGGTCCAACTATTGATCCACAGCGCCCAGGATGGATGAAGGCTGGCCAGGATTGCTCCCAGACCATAATACACGATGAAGATCTGTGCCACGATCGGCGTGCCACGCACAACTTCAATAAAAATGCGGGCAGGATTACTTAGCCAGATGAAGCGTGACTCATCCATCAATGCCAGTAGCAAACCCAGCAGCAAGGCCAGAGGAAAAGCTGCCACACAATAAAAGATCGTATTACGTGCGCCCACCAGAAAAGCTGGCAGGGCAGGCCAGATCACATCCATAGCGTTACTCACTCCAGACTACTTAATACCAATCTCAGGCTGTTGGTCAGTCCAGAGTCCCCAACGTTGATAAATAGCTTTCAGCGTACCGTTACTCTTCAACTCGGACAGCGCCTGGTCAATTTCTTTTTGTAAAGTCGTGGCATTGCTACTATTCTTATTGAAAGCAAGCACATAATCGCTGGAGTCAAAAGCTTTACCAATCAGTTTTAATTGCTTGTTGACATCACCACCAGGACCATCACCCAGCACATAGTAGGTCACGGTCGAGAAATCGATCAACACCGCATCAATACGTCCAAGCGCCAGATCATTGAAGGGCAGATCAGGATCGTAGGATTTCAACTTGATGTTTTTATCGGCAGATAATATTTCTTCAGCCTTGAAGCCCGCACCGGTGCCAACGGTCAGTCCCGCTAAATCTTTCAGGGACATGCTATCTTTCGTGGTTTTATTGGTAAAGCGGCTATCATTCGAGCGCACCACGATCTGCTGTCCATTGCGATAGTAAGGCTGTGAGAAGATCTCTGTCTTCTTACGATCATCGGTTATTTCCCAACCATTGAGGATCACATCAAAGGCATTGGCCTGTAAGGACTGATCCAATTGGGCGTAGTCGGTCTCGATCTGTTTCTGGCCAATCCCCATCAGACCAGCAATCGCCGCAGCAATCTCTAGTTCGAATCCCACCAATTTACTGGTCTTGGGATCACGATACACATAAGGAGCCCCGTTATCCGAGGTCGCGCCCCACTGGAGCATACCTGGAAGTTTCAAGCCATTACTGGCAATTTTGGAACTCTTACTGCCCGTTGGCGCCGGTGTAGTGGGAACGTTACCCCCACAGGCCGCCAGTAGCGATTCAACCGCACCACCCATTGCGGCCAGGGCGCCTACTTGTCCCGCACGCTGCAAAAATACACGCCTGTTTAGATCACGAGCCATTCTTGTGCCTTTCATATGCAGATAAAAAAGTCAAAAAAAGAAAAGATGAAAAGAAAAAAAAGTACGGATGATTATCCGGTCTATGGTAATACCGAGAGAACACGCTCCAGGAAGAGTTGGGTACGCTTCTCCTTTGGCTGCCGGAATAATTCATCGGGATCGCCTTCTTCGACGATCGATCCATCCGACATAAACACCACACGGTCAGAGACATCACGAGCAAATTGCATCTCATGGGTCACAACAACCATGGTGCTGCCTTCATAGGCGAGATCCTTCATTACCTTAAGCACTTCCCCTACTAACTCGGGATCGAGAGCTGAAGTCGGCTCATCAAAGAGGAGGGCGCGCGGCTGCATTGCCAGGGCACGCGCAATTGCGACACGTTGCTTTTGGCCACCAGAAAGACGACTGGGATAGACATCGCGTTTCTCCAGCAACCCGACCTTGGCCAGCAAACTTTCACCCAGGGCTACCGCCTGCTCTTTTGAAAGCTTACGTACCAGGAGAGGTGCCTCGATAACATTCTGGAGGACCGTCATATGAGGAAAAAGATGAAAATTCTGGAACACCATTCCCAGTTCACGCCGCATGGGACTGAGTTGTTTCACTGACAGATTGGGATTTAAGAGTTCGCCTTGAATATATATTTCGCCGCTATCAGCCTTCTCCAGAGCATTCAAACAGCGAATCAACGTACTTTTGCCAGAACCACTGGGACCAATCAGGGCCACCACTTCGCGCCTTTTTACCTCAAAATTGATATCCTTAAGGACATGTTTATCTCCAAAATACTTATTGAGGTTCTCGGTCCGGATAATAATGTCACCCTCTACTGGAGTGAGATCTTGTAATGACGCATTTTCAATAGTCTGCGGCTGCTCTGATTCGAGGTTCATGCGTCTATCCTCCTGAGGCGTTAGTCCTTGATTCAATTCAGTACGTATCCTCTTTTCTTTATATAGAAATACAACAAAAATTTTTTTCCCAATATGAATACGAATATTGCTGGCCTTTGATAACAACCAGACAAAATTCTCTTTTAGATAGAAACAAGTCAATCTATCAACACACAAAAAGATTCCAGATCTCATCGGAAGGGCAGAAGGTATGCACAAGGAGATCTGGAATCTTGAATGCCGGGCACCGCATAGACGGTGGACTTTATACGGAGTTCTGATCATCACAGTTCAAGGTATCTGCGACTTCCAGGTCTATCAGGGCCATAGCCCCGGGAGCAGCCTGCAAACATTGGGACAACAAAGCGGTGTCAATCTGATATGTGCCTGCTTCAATCTCGGCTTTGAGGCGCTCAACCAGAGCAATGCGAGCTTCTCCATCAGTTCGCGCCATGACGAGTGCCTTTAAATAGGCAATGCTTTCTGCCT
The DNA here is from genome assembly GCF_003967575.1 of Dictyobacter alpinus. Classification (NCBI taxonomy): domain Bacteria; kingdom Bacillati; phylum Chloroflexota; class Ktedonobacteria; order Ktedonobacterales; family Dictyobacteraceae; genus Dictyobacter; species Dictyobacter alpinus. Next base: position 3,455,634 of record NZ_BIFT01000001.1, on the reverse strand, counting down.
GCCCGCTTAGCGGTCTATCTGCAAGCATACGCTTCACCGCATGACGAGTATGAACTGGATTTGCGGATGCCAGGACATCCACATGGCGTCTTTGTACATTCATAACTGGTGGCCTCCACCTACTTCTCTTTATTATATCACATCCTCATCCCTATCCCCACTACACGCAAGTTGCGGCAAGACGAGAGTAGGAGCGGGGATTCCCATTTTTCCCAACACCCCATAACTACTTTCCCCAAATCATTCCATCGCCCATCTTCCAACCCGCCCCGTCCTCTCTCGACTTACATAAAGAGCATAACTCAGTTCTTTCAGCATCAGTAGAGAGATTTGTCACTGAATAAGCGGTCAAAAGGTCCCAAAATGAAAAACAGGCGAGCGCTCTATTGAACTCTCGCCCGTTATTTTTTGGGCATTCACTAAGAATTTTGCCCAATGACTACTTATCATTCATAATTTGAGGAAACCTGAACTGACGATTGTTTGAGCTCTTTCTGGTAACGTCGCCGCCTCTCAAGGCGTTGCATACCTGCGTCCCGCTTGATATAGCGCCGCAGCCGGAAGAGGAGCAGAATAGCCATCAACACAGCTTCAGAGCCCGCAGCAATCGCCAGGGCCAGCGGCACAACCATAATGGCCTGAGTTCCATGGATAAATTGGAACAAGAAGTAGAGCATACCCCAACGTACGACCAGAGCATAGGTATTGGTGGCAAAAGGCGTCCAGGCGTCCTTGAGAGCAAAAAAGCCACCGGATAACAGGTTTCCAGCTGCCAATCCTGGTAAGGCAAAGGCATAGCCCAACAAGGCCAGATTGGTCAGATCCGAGGCATGGGGATCAAAGGCTCCATGCTCAAACAAGAGGTGAATGGTTGGTTTGCCTAGTAGAACCAGCAGCAACGCAGCGGGCAAGGTCAAGGCAATCGAGAAGCCAATCACCTTTAAGGCCATCTGCCGCATACGTATATAGTGTCTGCCAGCCGCCTGAACCGCTAGATGTGGTAGCAGGGATTGCCCAATTGCCTGTCCAATCAGGGCCGCGGGCAGGGCCTGCAACATCTCAGCGTTATGTAAGGCGGCCAGGCTGGCGCTATCAGGGAGATAAGAGACAAAGTACGTGTCAACAATATTTCCCACATAGGCCACACTGATCGCCAACGCATTTGGCAATAACAGAACGAGGACCTGACGCAGGCCCGGATGCCGAAAGTTCCAGACAAATGAATAACGCACATTCTGCTTAAATAAACCCGGCAATTGTACTACTAACTGTAATACTACCGCGACCAGCGTTCCATATGTTGGTCCATAAATACCGACACCTGGTACCAGTTTCGCGACAATCAATCCACCGATCAAACCAACATTATAGACAGCCAGAGACACCGCCGGTAGCAGAAACTGGCGACGGCTATTCAGGATCGCGGTGATCACAGTTCCCAGGCCAAGGATTAGTGGCTGAAACAACATAATACGGGTCAGGGTTGTCGTGAGATCACGCTCGGCTGGCGTGTAACCAGGAACCAGGATATGATTGACAAAGGCAGGAGCCACAAACTCGCCCAGCAACAAAACTGCGCTCATCAGGACCAGCACCAGATTAAAGACCAGGCTGGTCAGACGCCAGGCCTCGGTCTCGCCTTTTTCCTTTTCATAGGCCAGAAAAACTGGTATGAAGGCATGAATCAGTGCTCCACCTGCGATCAAGTTGTAGAGTGTATCAGGCAGGCGCGCGGCCGCATAGTAGGCATTTGCATCCGCACCAGCGCCGAAGAGGGCATTAAAGATAACCTGGCGCACTACCCCTAATACACGGGAAGTCATAAGCGCAAGCATGAGTAGAAACGCACCCTCAACCACGCTAAAACGACGCAGTGAGAGGCCACCACTCAGACGAAAACTGCTCAAGTTAAAGCGGAACGTTCGTCCACCCCACACCCGGCGTCGCCTGGGTGTAGGTTTAGCTGGCGTATTAGGAACTGCATCCCGGTGCGGCTCGACATTGGCAAGTGCCGACGATGAATTTTCAACCGTGTTACGTGGTTCGTACGAGATAAGAATCCCTCCTCTCGACGTAGCGAAGAACAGCACAGCTCTAACGTCGCCGATGTTACCCAATCTATTCGCCAAAATGATGAGCCACACTCACGAAAGGTAGTTCTACCATAGTGGTGGCTCCATAGTGCGAAAGTGTATAGAAGATAAATAATGATTTTATCTTAACACACTTACGCCTTTGTGGGTACTAAACGTACTATCTATGAACTTTTGGGGCGTGGCTTGTAAATATTGATGCCCATTTTGACTTCTTCGCGTCCAGGAACGGCAATATTTCCTTCGGTGCTCGCAATCGTAATAGATTTTCCGCTGGAGGAAGGGCCATATTCTTGTTCTAAATCCACTTCAATAATCAGCTTATTGCCATCAAGCTTTAATTCAATATTTTTCATCGTTATCCTCCTACATATACATGCTTTAAGCATGTTTTCGCGCCTTTAGCGCTCCAAGGGTTTTGCATGTGATATCAAAAAGTGTTCTCCGAACACTTTTTGATATCACATGCAAAAGAAGCATGGGCCCTTCAGGGCCCGAGTGCGATTGGCTGCACGCTCCACGATGAGAGTGAGGAACAAACACTATCTTACTAATGAATATACCTGAGTCGGAAAGAAAAACGAAAAAAAAGCAGGGATGCTGGCCCATATGAGCTAAGTAGTTACTTACTCATAGTGGACGAGCATCCCTGAAAGTAGGTTGTCTATTCAAAACACTTAAAAAAGAGAGGGAGGGCCAGCGTTTATATACCGGCCCTCCCTCTCTTTTTAAGATAACTTCTACGCCTGAACATTGTACTTTGAACGTCGGCGACTGATTGAACCACCTTTACGCCCTGCCGCCTGCGCCTCTTCACTTGTCCATTTGTGTGCAGTGCCCAAAGCGTGGGCAGCTTTTCCACCTTTGCTGGCGATTTCACGTTTCTTCTCTGGACTCATCGAAGCAAAACCGCGGCCACGCCCTTTTTGTGTCTGCATTATCTTTCTCCTCCTAAAAGTGTGTGAGAATTTACACCTTTAACTCATTCAGGACGTAAGAGTACAGGTAACCCCCGGACTCTCCTCCCTTCACACGCGTTCTCCCTGGTACTCGTTTTAAGGTTAAGTAGGATTTCCTCAACCTACTAATAACAACACGACTCATCTGATAGTTTTGATACACATGAGACGACCAATTTTTTTGTTGCTATTTTTGATTCCTTGCTTTTAATCTTTTTCTAAGCATGGTTGAGCTTGGCGTTTTGTATTAAGAGGTTTTAGCGCGTTTATGGCAGGCATCCGTACTCGTCCCCTGGCGGGGACCTGCCTGTATGATGAAGTGGGTGAAAAAATGGCACAGCCCATTTTTTCACCCACTTCATCATACAATGAGAGTATTGCTATTCTATACATGCATAGGTAAAGGGAGGCTGATGCTTGCTGTATTACAGCAGCCTGTCAACTCACATCCTCCTCCATCGTTGGTGCAGCAATGGCGCATTTGCGCCATTGCTGCACCAACCAACAAAACATGAATGGGGGCGCCTGCGCTCCCCAGCCTGGCCTGAAGCTCACCTCTCTCATTGGGATAGGAGTCTGACTCTCTGTAAAAGAGAGGGCTATTTTTAGGGGTTGGCAGCGCTTAATAATCTGGTTGGTTTTAGTGTCTGGTCTGGTTGGTTTTGATTTTGGGCAATGGATGGATGGGCTGCGACGGCAATTGGAAGGGTCAGGGTGACACTGGTACCCTGGCCTTCGTTGCTCTTGAGGATGATAGAACCATGCATGGTTTCAATGAGTTTGCGGACGATGTATAATCCCAGACCATGGCCGGCGATCTGTCTGGTCGCGGGTTGCTCAAGGCGTTGGAATGGTTTAAAAACGTGTGCTTGTTGCCATGGGGGAATACCAATACCATGATCGCGTATGGTAATCGAGAGTTGGAATAGAGATCCAGCGTTATCTTCTACCTGGAGCCGGCGGTCGATGGTAAATGGATAGAGGGTAGAGACAATGATTTCTATCAAGCCACCCTCGGGAGAATATTTGATAGCGTTCTCTAATAGATTTTCCAGGATCTGACGTACACGATGTTCATCGGCCCAGACAGGAGGAAGTTCAATGGGACCGATGCAGCGAATGACGAATTGTTCGGTTGCCTGTTGATCTACTCGATCCTTCATCTGTTGCGCGACGCGTTGACAGAGCGCGAGAAGGTCCAGTGGGGCTGGTCGTAACTTGATCTGTCCCGCTTGTAGACGTGAAAGATCTAGCAGATCTTCGACCAGGATCTCCATATGCTGTACTTGCTCCATGACGTTCTTTAAATAGCTTGCCTGTGACTCGAGACTCATCTGTTGTGCATACAGCTCATCTTTTCCTGTACAGCCATATACCTGCAGCAGTTCAATATAGCCTTTGATTATACTTAAGGGGATGCGAAGGTCGTGGCTGACCATTGAAAAAAAAGCATCTTGTTCAGATAAGTCCAGTTCGTGTTCAGCTGAGGTTTCAATGGAGGTGAAAGGTGCTTCAGTACGCGGACAGGTAGCCTCTTGTATACAGGTGTATTCAAGGGCCTGTTCGACTTGCAGCGCCAGGCTGGTCAATTGTTGATAGAGGAGACGATGCTCTCCCGGACCAAAGCCTGTGGCACAGGTAGTGGTGCAGATAATCAATCCAACAATGCCGTGTGGACGCAATAAAGGTGCAATCAATCGCATAGAAGGGGGAGATTGTGGTGACTCGCTACAGGACCAGATGGTTCCGCTCTGGATAGCGATATCGCACATGGCACGCATGCGCTCCTCTTTTAGCATAGGAACGCTGGAGGGTGAACTATTATAACGTATGCTCCGATCTAAAGAAGAGGGCAGCTGCTCTAAAAGAGGATGTCGCAACGATGCTTCTGGACACTCTAAGAGGATGCATGTGTCATCACAACACAGCAAAGCACAGATCTGCTGCGCTATAGCGCTCAAATATCGGATATCACGCGTGCTCACCATCTTGCTTTTCACCTCCTCGCTAGAATTCACCTTTAGTATATAGGCGAAAACAAGAAGCAGACGGTATTTTAAGGACACCACTCAATAGAGATACGCAGATAACCAGCATGAAATACCCTTGACCAGCATGAGGTTGAACGGTACAATTAAACAACAGCTATTACTGTGTAAGTATGCAATACTAGCGTAAGAGAGGGCCAAGTGTATGTCTGAGAGAGAGAATGAACGGGCACAGCCTATCCAACAGCCAGAAAACGCCGATCCTTCAGAAGGTTTTCTGCATCTCGAAAAAGACACAGACCGCGATCTACAGGCACCAGATTTAGCCACGGTCGAGGTCAATCCCGCCACTCCACTTTCCACCCAGGCGCGTGAGCGCACAGGCACGGTCGAACATCTCGCTGCACGCAAAGCGGTTCCTACGCTGGACAAGCATACGCCAGAAATGAAGCTACGCCTGAGCGCACTACGCACAGAGATTACCCGCATCATTACCAGCCTGCGCTGGGAAAACCAGTCCGTTGCAGAAACGGTACAACGCCTGCAGCCATTCCTTAATATAGGTCCCATTAAACAATGGAAAGATACACTGATTCCATTTTTGTATGAAATCGATCGCGGCGGAGCCCTGATTCCAGTCTGGCTACAGATCATTGAGCAGGGCGATCCAGAAAATTTGCCGGTGGATGCGAATCCTGGTGAGACGGAACAGGGACGGGCCCGGCGCTATGCGATTCTGATGCTGGGCAATTATCGGACCATGGGGATCGCGGGTAAGGGAGCTCAGACGCGCTTTGCGAGTCGTCGTGATGATGGTAGCATGGTCTCAACAGATCTGGCCCAGTATCTGGGTAAACTGGCAACAGATCCCGATGTCTCAATGTATGCGACCCAGGCCTTGATTCAACATACCACGGCCGCATCAATGCAAGCGTTGATCGGAGCCCTACAAGAGGCGCACGGCTGGGCAAAAGTAGATGTGGTGGAAGGCTGCCTGGAATTTCAGCAGGAACGCTTCTATGATATCCTGCTGGCCAGTGGTCTGGAACATGTCAGTGGATTAGAAACATATGTCGCGCTCCCGCTCTATAAAAACATTCCACTGGAACGCTATCTGGAAGATAGACAGGCTGATCCACTCTTGAAGGCCAATGCCGCCCTGGTTTTTCAATATATGTTACAGGACGGCCGCCAGCTTCCAACTGCTACAGATCATGCTGATACGCTACCAACCGCCTTCTCACGTGATTTCCCAGCAGTAGCGCGCGCACTGATAAATAATGCCGCCACAGAACCGACCTGGCAGAACGCCATTGCGATGCATCAGCTCGGCTTCTTCATGGGCCGGTATTGGAGTGAAATCAACAAGCATAACATCAAAGACGCACGTATCATTGAGCCAGTCTATCAGGTTCTCCCACTCATGCACGAAGTCGAGCGCTGGATGGATGGTCCTGGTCGTGATATCTTATTACAAGCCCTGGCAAATCCAGAGGAAGAACCACTCATCCCGGTTGCACGTACGCTAAGTGAGTTACGCGATCCACGCGCGGCCTCTCCGATCATAGAGCGTCTGGAGACCACTCGAACTATCAAAGATCGCAGCCACGCGCTCATGTTGGGCACCCTTTGTGACACGCTAGCGCGGCTGAACGACCGGCGTGCGGCCGCCCCAATGTTCCAATTGTTGGCCCGTACAGTCGACATCGAGCAACGCAAGCACCTGCCAAAGAGAAGCGAAACACTCCCACCTGGAGATCCACATATTCCTGGCAGTATTGTCTATGCCGCCGTCATTCATGCCTGTGGACAGCTTGAAGATATCAGCATCATCCACGGTGTCTGGGATGCCACCCGGGACCTCGATCCCTATGTACGTACCCAGGGTCTCGATGCCCTGAAAATTTTAGATCCACGCGGCGAGCAAGCCCTGAGCAAAACAGTTGTCCGCGAAGCACTCTCTGATCCCCGAGAATCAGTTGTTCGTGCCGCCAGCCAGCTCGCCTTACAATATAAAGACTTTGAAGCTGTCCCCATCCTACGCAATGTCATCGACAACCGCCCCGAACTCAGCTATACACTCAACGAAACCCTCAAACAACTGATAGACTAACTATTCACCATGCAAGAATTCTTTGCGGGAGGTGCAGGAGGGCGGCCAGCCCTCCTGCCGGGGTGCGGGGTGTCCCCGCAACCCCTTTTCTCTTTTTGCGCGCCGCCTGCGGCGGCGCGAGAGGGAGAAAGAATGAGCGGGGACACCCCGCACCCCAGCGATGAGGGTGAGAATCTGACACTACCAAAAAAATCCACCTATATTTATCGTGTTTGAATAGCACATATCTATAAAGACTTAAAGTAGCACAATTGTCTCACCAAACACAAAACATTTATGTGCCTCCTGTATACTGGATAATAGGGAAGAATATGATTTAATGGTTGAGAGTACCCGTTTGCTTTAGCACCACACTTTTTTGATAGCACATGTATACTATAAGCAGGGTGAGAGGGCCGTGGCGAGCATTCTTTCACGATCCGCTTTAGTTATACACATAACACAATCTTTCTTTCTGTATTTACAATACTCTCACCTTCTTAAAATCACGAGGAATCTAAAAGATGAATATGTTGGTGGGGAAACATCTCGGTGGGTATCGCCTGCAGCGACTTGTCGAGAGTGGTGGTATGGGTGATATCTACTTGGCCCAACATACACGTATTGGCAGAAGAGTCGCGATCAAAGTCGTCTGCGGAGACCTGCGAGCTGTCCCTAATACGCCTGAAGGCAAGCAGGCCGCCCAACGTTTTGAGCGCGAGGCGCGTGCTGTTGCCGAATTGGAACATGAACATATTTTACCTCTCTATCATTTTGGCGAGGAAAATATGGAGACCAGTGTTGGTCCAATCACTTATCTGGTGATGCCCTATATCACAGAGGGATCACTCTGGAACTGGTTACAGCAGCGCACACAACAATTTGGTTTTGGCTGGCCTATCTCAGCTGAAGAGGCGGGCTATTATCTGTTACAGGCAGCTTCAGCTCTACAATATGCACATGATCATGGTATTATTCATCGCGATATTAAACCAACAAATTTTTTGATTCGCGTTGAGCGTGGCCCTTTAAAAAGTGATCAATATGCTTATCTTGCTACTATTTTTCCTCATGGAAGACCACATCTTCTACTGGCTGATTTTGGCCTGGCTTCATTTTATCGGGCCGGTCGATCGCTGCATCGCTCTGTAGGTACACCACTCTATATGGCTCCTGAACAGTTTGATGATCCTTCTTTAGCCACCTCGGTCCATGTGGGTCCTTCAGCGGATCAATATGCGCTGGCAGTGATGATGTATCAGTTGATGACGGGGCGGGCGGTCTTCGAAGGGACGGCTGCCCAGCTTTTACATCATCATCATCATACCGCGCCTGAGCCGCCCAGCCTCTGCAATTCCAGTATTCCCAAGGAGCTAGATGAGGTTTTTCTACGTGCGCTGGCCAAGAAACCAGAGCAGCGTTATCCGAGTATCCTGGAATTTGCGCAGACATATGATGCGGCCCTGCAAACAGCGCTGCGCAAGCGGCAGGCCAATGTAACAACCAGTCGTCCTGCGACGATCCAGCGTGAAAATCCACGTGAGACCAGGACGTTCGCGGCCCAGAAACCACGTGATGCGACGGTCCTATCAGTTCCTCAACCAGATCAAGAGGGACATTTGGATCAGCAATCCACCAGGGAGTCACAAAGGGCTGGTCTTCAGGTTGCACTCATGGAGCAACCACCTGATGTACAGCATAAACAGGTGCCAATCTCACCTACAATCAGAGGAAGGGCGATTACGGATCATCCCGCCTTGCTCTCCGCACTTCCAACCTTTACTGGATTGCAAAAAACCATGCCGCTACGCTTTGTGCGCTTATCTCCAATCCTATCATTTGTGTTATTGGGCATGGTCTTCCTGCTCCTGGTTGCTGTGGGTATCCTCATAGCGATGTTGCTCGTGCTCCATGGACGTTAGCCAGCAGGAACCACACTTGTAGCTCCTGCTCGATGTCAGGCAGAGATCGAGTCTGCCTGACAGATAGGACTATACACCGGGTACGATGGGCAAGGTGATAAAAGAAGGATGCTCGGCATCGTGCAGAATAGTCTGCTGTGCTACCACCAGTTCGCTATCCGCTCCCAGATCATGGCCAGTATTGGGATTACGGTCCCAGCGTGGGAAATTACTGCTGGTTACATCAACCCGAATACGATGTCCTTGCTTAAACACATTACTTGTGGCCCAGAGGTCAATCACATATTCATAGGGCTGTCCAGGCTCAATCAAGGATGGCTCGGCGCCAGTTGAGAAGTCACGATAACGGGCGCGAATAATACCATCGGTCAGATTCTGAGCATAGCCATCTGGATATACATCTACCAGGCGGGCAACAAAATCAGTATCAGGAGCGCTGGAGGTGGCCCAGAGATGTACAGAGATTGGTCCAGTAACCTCGGTATCCTCGGTTAATTCCGGTGTGGTGTAGACCAGTACGTCGGAGCGCTGCTCGGTTGGTCGCTGATCAAAGACACCACCAGGATACTCCGGTGTCATCAGCAGGGCACCGCCGCGTGTCATAACTGGTTGGGCTGGATCATAAGCATAATGATCTGGCTCTTCTGCTGCTGGAACCTCTACATTCAGACTACCATCGCCTGTCAGCGTATTAGCATGTCCGTCGCTGTGCAGATAATAACGCGTCTCCACCGCACGGGCCAGCGGCCACTCCTGCTCATCACGCCAGATGTTGGCACCCATTACATATAACTTGACAGGAGCTTCAGCCAGGATGCCAGTATCATTGCCCTTCAGGAAATGGTCAAACCAGCGCAACTGCATACTCATAATATCGCTCTGGAGGTTAATTAAGCCTGGTGTTGAAGCAAAGCCAAAGTTCTTTTCACCCACAGGATTGGTATTGCCGCCGTGAATCCAGGGTCCGATTAATAGCTTACTCTGACGCGCAGCCTCGGTCGTACCCTCCTGACGCATGATCCTGAAGTTTTCTAACGTGTCATGCAAGAAAATATCATACCAGCCACCGATATTGAAGGTCGGAACCGTCACCTGCTCGTGCTTACCCAGGATAGTCATTGGCTCAACCAGTTCCCGGCTCATAGGAGCATCAAAGACCTCAAAGAAGGCTGGCGCAATATCTTTATATTTCAGTGGCACAAATTCTTTGAGTGGCAATGACCAGTAGCCCTCTGGTCCCAGACTATCAAGGGTCTTTGACCAGACATACATATCGGTTCCCAGTTGGGAGGGATCTCCACTCAGCAGATGTCGGCGCATGAGTACATTTGCAGCCATGGATAGTTGCCAGGAGGCCGTTGTACCCAGTTCCAGGGCTCCCCCACGAAAGGTAACGCCATTTAAAGGATCATTCCAGGTTATATAGGGGACCATGGTCCTCAAGGCTTCAGGCTGATGCACGGCCGCCGACCATTGTGTAAAACCAAAGTAGGAAGCGCCATACATACCGACCGCCCCATTACTATAGGGTAGGCCAGCCGCCCAGGCGATGGTATCAACTCCATCCAGGGCCTCCTGGCGCATCGGCACCCACTCACCTTCGGAGGCGAAGCGCCCACGTGTATCCTGAATGATCACGACATAACCACGACGGGCTGTCTGTACCGCATCCAGCACACCACCCGGATTGGGGAAATCTTTTCCATAAGGAAGGCGCGTCAGGAGCACTGGCCAGCGCTCATCGCCAACCGGTCGATATACATTTGCGCGCAAGGTAACGCCATCTCTCATCTGCGCAGGAACGTCAAACTCGATCGTCACTTGCAAACCCGATTGAACTGGCATGGTTGCTTTTCTCCTTCTTCTCTTACACAATTGCTTCTTTACAATATCTTACCATAGGGAAAGAGCACACCTGCCCATCATACAACGCATAAGAAAAGTGTGCCAACTGGCGTTCATCTATTAGGAATGTCCAACAAATATGTACAATCATTTAACAGATTTATTCTTGACACACCGAGATATCATTCGTTATACTCAGTCCAATGATGGAAGAGAAATCCATTATGTAAATTCTTGCAAGCCCACATCAGGCAGCAAAATAGAGTGGAGCCATATGTCGCAAGAACCAACAACGGGAGCATACCTTGTCATCCAGAAAGGCTCTCTGGCTGGTAAGCGTATCGAATTGTGGAAAGAGTGTACAACCATTGGTCGCAGCCGAGATAGTGATATCTTCCTGGAGGATATCACTGTTCATCGTAAGCAAGCCAGTATCCTGTTTACGGATAATGGCTATATTTTACGTGATGACCATGGGAGTGGAGATTGTTTTGTCAATGGTAACTCGATCATTGAGCAGCTTCTCAATAGTGGGGATGAGCTCCAATTCGGCAATACACAGATTACCTTTTTTGCAAATGAGGGGACACGGCCATTCCAGCTCCCGTCATCTCGCGGTCGCGAATTGCATAAGGGAAAAACACCCGAGCCCAGCACGACGATTATTGCCCAGCTGCAATTGCTGAATCCTGGCACGGGCATGCGGAGTATCGAGCTTTTACCTGGCATGACGATTGGACGGAGCCGCGAATGCGACATCTTCCTTGAAGATCTAACCGTTAGCCGCCATCATGCGACCATCAAAGAGGTGGCCGTAGGTCAATATGAACTGATCGATAATAACTCAGCCACGGGTACATTCGTAAATGGGCAACCGATTACGCATAGTGTATTGCAGGAAGGCGATCTACTGCAAATCGGGAATACAAGCTTCACCTTCCGTTTATCCCGCATGTAGTGCAATTGCTGCGCATTGTGTTGCATAGTGCGCAGCAATTCTGGGAGAGTGGAGCACATCAGGAGACCGGGCCTATGTGTTGCGTTAAATATGCAAGGTGCTCCTGATAGATATCTTGTTCTGTTCCGTCCAAACGCTTCACAGGAGGGGCATAGGGGCGGATACGGTGGATGAAGTGGCGTACTTCCTGGGGAGCCTCGTGCTCATAGCTGACCCCCCCCTGTCGAACCTGTGTGGCTGAGATATTGCGATATGCGGCATCAAAAGGACGGGATATGACATAGCGTGCAAAGCGCTTATTTTGTGGCTGCGCTAGAAGTTCAGCCAGTTCTTTCTCGCCGGAATCTCCCCGCGGCACGACAAACAATTCCGCCAGACTAAACAGTTCCTCTAGCGAAGCATCGCGATCCTTATAATAATGGGGATCAAAAATCTGGATGATTTTATCAAAACCCATCAAGAACAGCACTCGTTTCACCTTTGGAAAAGACTGGCGAATAGCCTGAGCCTGCTCTACATACAGCCCACGATTAAATAATAAGATGCCTACGGCAGGCAGACGCCTACGCAGTATATCTCGCAGCAACATAATCCGATCCAGCAGCACTGGGCGCTCAACACCTTCTTTATCCACAGTACGCTTACTAAAGGCAGCATAAACGTGTGCTGGACCATAAATATCCAGCGCATAGTGTTGGGCCTGCTTCAATAAGGCAATATGCGCAATCGTGGGTGGATTAAATGAGCCAGTAAAAACAATTACGGTACCCTCTGGCTCCTGGGAACCGGGTATACACACAACTTCAGCCGGGGCCGTTGGCTGTAATTGATCAAGCAAACGCTGTACCTGTTTCATCTGGTGAAGTCGCTTCGCTGATATATACATAGTAGATATCACTTCCAATCTTGTGCAGACGTGCGCTGACGCGCCCGAATTTTATTGTGTATGGTGCCCAAAAGAGCGCTGTGCGCTTTTTGGGCACCATACACAATATTACAACTTGCGCACCTTTGCCACTCTCGCTTGCGCACCTTTGCCACTCCCGCTTGCGCACCTTTAACACTCAAAGGATTTTAAATGTGCTGTGAAATTGTGCTCTTTAGCGCACAATTTCACAGCACATTTAAAAGAAGCATGGCGCTTTAGCGCCCGCATGTGGCTGGTTATATGGTTCGCCACTAAAAGTGCTATTCAAACACTACCTATGAACGAATGGGGCGAATCATAATATAGTCGTTTGTAATGTCAGTTATCTTATATGAATAATGATCGGCCTTAATCTTCTTCTCAACGGCTTGCCGTAATCTTGTATCTGTCTTATCGAGCACATAGACGGCAGATGGATCGGCCACAACCTCTTTAAAGTATGGTGCATATCTATTATGAACGTAGCTAATCTTGCTGGAACGTTGCGAATCATAACGTATAGATGCACCGATAATGCCTTCCTTCGTAGTAAAATTGAGGCGATAACTGATCCAGTAATCGGCGTAGAGATGGGTAACACCCTGGGATTTCAATGTTGCGATAAACTGATCTTCATCTTTAACAGCCTGCTGTGCAGCCGGAACCTGCGCTAAAGCCGTCCCGGTGCCATATATTAAGATGCAGAGAAAAAGGGCCAACAAGCTTAGACAGCCCACCTTCCCTATTTTTTCCAGGAGACTAATTTGTTGCTCCGCCGACCATTGAAGCCGTGTTCCACCCACCCAGAGAGGCCATAGGAGCGCAGGAAAACTAATCCAGACTCCAATTAAGTACCGAGCAGTAACACCAGCTTCATCTATAGCGACACCACTACGCAGATACGGCAACACGGTGCCTGCAATACCACATAAGAGAACCAGGCGAGCGCATTGTAGTACGAGAAACTGGCGATCTTCAAGCGAGAGTGTACGCCGACGTAAAGGTAAAAACTTTTTTGCCAGAGCATAAACCACCATACCAGTCGCAATCAGCGACAGCAGCACAAAACAAGCAGACCAGATAGTATTCGTTACCGTACAATAGCTATACCAGGTAGTGCCAAAACTCCAGTATTGCAGAAACGGGAATTCGGATTTATAGCAGGTCGGGCTACCGATCATGGTTGGTAAACTGACGGTAAAGACGTTGTGAGCCTGCTGATATAGTGTATGGAGGGTTAAAGGCACGGGATTCACTTGACCCAAAAGGACAGCGACAGTATTATTTCTAGCAGGCACAAGAAGGTTATCAATGATCAGTGGCAGGCCACCTAAAAAGAGGCCAACCAGCAAGATCAGAATGGCTCCTTTAAAAACCAGCTCACGCCAGGAAAAGAGTAGTAACAAACTTGAACAGGCAACCCAGGGTAAAATAAGGGTATCATTCCATATCCCTAATCCAATCGACACACCCCAGAAAAAGAACAATCCATAGCGTATGAAGAGATTCTTTAATTCTCCTGTTGGGGCTGTCAGAGCCAGTCTAAGTCCAATGGCCAGAGAAAGCGTAGAAAATAAGATGGTCTCAGGATAACCACCAATGGCTGTAAGCTGTCGTGTTAACATCGCAGCCGAACCAAAGCAGAAGAGCGCGACAATAAAGATGGCAAAGCGTTTCGTGTAAAGCTGCGCAACCAGCCAATATATGCTGAGTAAAAAACCAACATAGAGTAAGATCATACCCAGTCGGAGTGCGAAAAGCGAGGAACCAAAGAAAGTAAAGAAGAAAGCCCCCAGATATGCCTGCAAAACTCCCATATAATACTGCCCATAGTAAATAACCGGGTGTGCTCCCCGCTGGATGTGCATGCTCATTACACCCATAGTAGATTCATCACTATTCGGAAGAGGCCAGCTCTGGTATGCGAGGTAGGCACGAATGACGATTGCAACCAATACTAAAATGCCAAGTGCTGCACCTTGCCAGCTCATTTTAAATTTCATGCTTTTCATACGCCTGATCATCATTTTCCCTTTTATAGGATTATTTTATCTCCCTGGAATATCAAAATAACGTTGTGACATGACATCTACCAATATCTATACAATAATAAACAACGCTAATCTTGCTAATCATAGATGAGTTTTGACGTACATTCAAGCTGATAGCCAAAATGGAAATCCAGCTTATGCATAGGATTGCTAAATTTATAGCTGTGTGGTTACAAAGAAACAGCCGGAATATCTTTTCTATTATGATATCTCGGCTGTTTCTTTGTAAAGCGGTGTAACTAAGTATCTTGTCAAACTTCGTTTGATAATTTGTGCGCCCGCTACGCGGGCGGGAGAGAAGAGGGAGGCCGGGGTCACAGCCCCCGATCCCCCAGCTCGCCGCCCCTTGCATCCCCGCTTTTCTATCACATGATGTCTGAAAGATTACTAGTCTTGAAGCAAGCGGCGTAAGACGGTGGGAAGAATGCCACCATTCTCGTAGTAGGTAACGTCGATAGCACTGTCCAGACGGGCAATGGTCTGGAACGTAAAGGTAGAACCATCTTCACGGGTTACCTGAACGCTAACTTCCTGACGAGGCTTCAGGCCCTGCTCGATCCCTGCGATCTCGTATGTCTCACGACCGGTCAGGTTCAAGGATTCTTTGCTCTCACCTGCTTTAAATTGGAGTGGCAGGATGCCCATACCAACCAGATTACTGCGGTGGATACGCTCAAAGCTTTCAGCGATAGCGGCACGCACACCGAGCAACAAGGGACCTTTGGCAGCCCAGTCGCGTGAACTACCGGAACCATATTCTTTACCGGCAATGACGATCAAGGGTACGCCGTCCTTCTGATATTGCTCAGATGCCTCATAGATGGTGGTCTCGGCACCATCTGGCAGGTGTACGGTATAATAACCCTCTTTTCCACCCACCAGACGGTTACGCAGGCGGATATTGCCAAAGGTACCACGAACCATAACTTCATGGTTGCCACGGCGCGCACCGTAGGTATTGAAGTCCCGTCTGGCTACACCATGCTCAACCAGGTACTGACCGGCAGGACTCTTCTCATTGAAACTACCTGCGGGCGAAATATGGTCGGTGGTGATCGAGTCATCAACCATGACCAGGACACGTGCCCCGTGAATATCCTTCACAGGTGCAGGCTCTGGCTTAATGTCCTTAAAGAAAGGCGGCTCCTGTACATAAGTCGACGCTGGATCCCACTCAAAGATGGGGCCAGTCGAGTTAGAGAGGGCCTGCCAATGCTCATCACCCTCAAAGACATGGGCGTAGTTTTTGGAGAACACCTCCGGCGTTACTGCCTTCTGGACTAGATCACGTATCTCTTCCTGAGTTGGCCAGATGTCACGCAGATAGACTTTGTCTCCATTCACATCGGTTCCGATAGGATCGGTGGTTAAATCGATGTCGACGGTACCAGCCAGAGCATAGGCGACAACCAGGGGAGGAGAGGCCAGGAAGCTGGCACGCACCTGTGGATGGATACGGCCTTCAAAATTACGATTCCCACTCAGCACGGCTGCTACAATCAAATCATTGTCTTGAATAGCTTCCGCGATTGGCTCGGACAATGGTCCGCTATTACCAATACAGGTAGTGCAACCAAAACCGACCAGATGGAAACGTAGCGCCTCCAGATAAGGGATCAACTCTGCATTCTCTAGATAATCGATGACGGCTCGTGAACCAGGAGCAAGACTGGTTTTGACGGCCGGATTGACCGAGAGGCCGCGTTCTACGGCACGTTTAGCAACCAGACCGGCGGCAATCATGACCGAAGGATTCGAGGTGTTGGTACAACTGGTAATGGCGGCAATCGCGACCGAGCCATTGTTCAGGTGTGTCTGCATCTCACCCAGGTCGACTTCGATTCCCTTGGAGGTTGCGGCAGGCTTTTCGGCCACGGCGACCCCACCTTGAGTCACAGACGGAGCTTCTTTAAAGCGATCGGCATAAGCGTTACGGAACGTCTGAGAAAGCGCACTCATTGGCACACGATCCTGTGGACGACGAGGACCGGCCAGGCTGGGCTCAATCGAACTTAAATCCAGTTCGAGCAGATCATCAAACTGTGGCTCGGGAGTGTCATCAGTACGGAAAAGGCCCTGAGCTTTAGCATAGTGCTCCACGAGCTCCACCAGTTGTGGATCGCGACCAGTATCGCGCAGATAGCGTAGCGTCTCAGCATCCACCGGGAAGAGTGTGGCGGTCGCCCCAAACTCAGGCGACATATTCGAGATGGTGGCGCGATCGGCCAGGCCCAGTTGACTGAGCCCGGGACCAGTAAACTCAACAAACTTGGCCACCACACCGCGCTTACGCAGAATCTGTGTCACGGTCAACACCAGATCTGTGGCCGTGGCTCCTTCGGGCAATGCACCAATCAGGCGCATACCAATAACCTCAGGTGTGAGCAAATAGAGCGGCTGACCCAGCAGGACCGCCTCGGCTTCAATACCACCAACACCCCAGCCTAATACACCCAGACCATTAATCATCGTTGTATGCGAATCTGTGCCAACTAATGAATCAGGATAGGCAACGGTCTCCCCATTATCATCTTTGGTCAATACCACCGACGCCAGATATTCCAGATTGACCTGGTGCACAATACCCGTTCCCGGAGGTACGACCCGGAAATTGCTGAACGCCTGCTGACCCCAGCGCAGCAGTCCATAGCGCTCGCTGTTACGCTCATATTCACGTTCAACGTTACGCGCAAACGCCAGCGTAGAGCCAAATGAATCCACCTGGACCGAGTGGTCGATCACCAGATCGGCAGGGACAAGAGGATTAATTTTTTGTGGATCACCCTGCATCCGTGCGACAGCCGAACGCATCGCAGCCAGATCAGCAACCGCTGGCACACCCGTAAAGTCCTGAAGCAAGACCCGACCGGGCAAGAATGGATATTCAGCCTCACTGCCAGCCGACTTACCAGGAGTCCAGCCAGCCAGTGAAAGCACATCATCCTTCGTCACCAATTCACCACCAGCATGGCGTAACAAATTCTCCAGGATAATTTTGATCGTAAAAGGAAGGCGCTCCAGTCCTTGTACTCCATGTTCAGCTAGAGCAGCCAGACGATAGTAATGGATTGAGGAATTTTGAATGCCCTCTAATGTTGTACGGGCATTAAATACATCTTTGTACGTCGTCATATCAAGTCCTTTTAGGAATTTTTTTTGTAGGGGGACAGTTGACTGCACACAACTACCGTGCAAGCCAGGCCTACATCAGAAATAGTTAACATTCAGTCTTATTATATAGCATAGTGACACCTTTGTGGAAATGCGGAGAGGGATCATCAAAAGTGGGGAGATGCATGCATACAGATACTGGGAACATGGCTGTCCCCAGCATCTGGCTCTTCATTATTCGTGGATCGTATCACCGAGACGGATATTGCCACCGGAAATAATCTGGGCTCCAAGTCCACCACGATGGATGAAACCAACGACAACCTTGTGACTTGTCTGCTCCATAAGGTGGGCACAGGGTTCGCGCAACGCAATGCCACGGAGGACGGTGTCACCAATGCGGAATTCACGATTGACGAGGTGGTTCAATGAAAAACCACGGGTGACGATGTTACGACGCATATCTGCATAGGAAACGGAAAGCTTGTTTTCTGTCTCCACGCTTTCAAAGGCTTCACTCTCGATCAGAGTTATCTCGTAAGCCTCTTCGTCAGGTACAGAGTGGGTTCCATTTTTGGTATAATAGCGATCACCAACAATGCCACGTCCTTCTACCAATTGAGCTTCATCAATCAACTGCATCGGTTCATCAGCGGCCGGAGCAATACACAGTGCGACAACCTCGCCTTCCCATATGATGTTTTGAGCCATACATTTCTCCCTTTTTCACATACATACTAAGAAACTTCTACTCTTTTAACGTTATTTTTGCATCCTTTTGAGGGGTTGAATCCGTCTTTGTATACAGGAGATCTTCATATCTTTTTCAGACAGCAAAGAAGCATAATCACTGGCGCAAATAAATAGATCAAAAGCGCAATGATGAGCGTATATACAACAAAGAACTTATTTTTGCCCAATAGTAAAAATAGACAGGCGCAGTGCTTGTTTACAAACATTCGCATATCAACTTAGCTGCCTTTTGGGCAGTATAGAAGAAACATTTAGCGAAGTCAATAGTAATTTTATATAAATATAGACTATATGCTGAGAAAGAATAAAAGCCTGATAAGTGCTTTAGAGACACAGCAATACATTGTCACTGATGATACACTGGTGCAAGACTGTTATGCCCTGATGCATGAGCGATGTCCATGATTGCAGATTTGTAGCATGACAGACTGAATATATGGACACACCTTATATTGACAAAGCAGCACTACTTTCGCTACAGTAGAGAAACGTTATATTCTATGCACACGATACATGCGTAGGACAGGGAGGAAGGACGGTCATGGGGAAGTGCTTGGACTTTAAGAGTTGTGGGTTTGATAATCGCGATGAGGCACGCTTCTGCTCGCACTGCGGTATTCCGACGAAGGGAACCCTGCTGCAAGGCCGTTATGCTATTGAGGCTTTACAGCAAAAAGATCGCGGGACGGTTACTTTTCAAGCAACCGATCAACAAACATATTTGCCGGTGACGATTCGGGCGTTAATTCCCAAGGATACCAATACACAGGAACAAGAGAATTTTTTGCAGGATGCCGAGTTGGCTGTGTCGCTTTCTACCCATGTTAGTGATCCTGGAAGTATTCGTGTGGTTGACTATGGGCAAGATGGCCCGGTGGTGTTTATGGTGAAGACAGCACCAGCACCAGTCCAGCAGCCTCCTTCGACCCTGTCACGGCTGGTAAACCGGATTTCGGGCGATTTCTTTCCCCAGATGCCACTTGCAGGGAGCTCGATTAGCGATGAGGAGACAACACAGGTACGTATTGCGGTCCCGACTGGTACTATGCCACCTCCCACACCCGTCCGCCAGACACCTGAACCAGTAGTTCATGATTGGCTAACTGAAGGTAACCTGGCCTATGAACATGGTGCCTATGAACAAGCGCTCGCAGCCTATGAGATGGCGACGCGCCAGAACTCCACGCTGGTTGAAGCCTGGAGCGGAAAAGGAGCGACCCTCCTACATCTGGGACAGGCGCAAGAGGCGTTACAGGCCTATGATCATGCGATCTCACTGAGCCCACATGATCCAGAATTATGGACATCACGTGCCAGTGTGCTGCATGATCTCCAGAGCTACGATGAGGAGATGTATTGCTACGATCAGGCACTGACTTTTGATCCAGATTATGTCTATGCCTGGAGTGGACGCGGTATGGCGCTGGCCGAACAGGGCTATCCAGAAGAAGCGTTGGTTGCCTTTGACCGCGCCTTGCTCCTGGATCCACAACGCAGTACGATCTGGCAGGCTATGGGCGATACATTATATAGCTTGCAACGCTATGATGAAGCCTTGATCGCCATCGACCGGGCCTTTGCCCTGGATGATAGTCAGGCCTCATTGTGGGATACCAAAGGCAATATTCTACGGCGTTTAAAACAACCCGAGCAGGCCCTGGCATTACATGAGCGTGCCACACTAATCGAACCAGATAATGCGACCAGTTGGTTCGATAAAGCCAATGATTTACGCGATCTGCGCCGTTATCGCGATGCGCTCGCCGATTACGATCAAGCATTAGCACTTGACCCAACATTAGCTGGCGCGTGGTATAATCGAGGCAACGTCTTAGCAGCACTCCGAATGTTTGAACAGGCATTGGACTCATATGACCATGCTCTGCAATATGATGACGGACTTATATCAGCCTGGTATAATAAGGGAAGTTTATTGCACGAGCTCAAACGCCACCAGGAGGCACTCGCGGCCTTCGATCGTGCCCTCGCACTCGATGTCCATTACATTGCCGCCTGGAATAACCGAGGACTTTCACTTTTCGCATTGGGTCGCCTGGATGAGGCACTTGCAGCCTTAGATCAAGCAACATCCTTTGCACCAGAGGAACCGGACGCTTGGTATAACAAGGCGGTCGTCCTCGAAAAGTTGGGGCGAAAGCAGGAAGCGGTCACTTGCCAGGACTGGGCACGCTCTCTCGATCAGCAGGCCAAAGACGCACAGGGACTTTAATCCCAACTACAGGTTTATAATGTCGGTGCCACTGACCAGGTGCCCTTAGATCTCGACACCTAAGAAGGGTGTTTCGCTACACGGAGGAGGGAATGCGACGCTGCGCCGATCAGGTTGACTGCGGATATGACAACCGGGACAGCGATTTATTTTGTAGAGCATGTGCACTGCCGTTATTAGACACCGCATTGGCCGGTCGTTATGTTGTGGAGGCTCTCTTGAGCAAGGGTGGATACGCGGCGGTATTTCGTGGAATAGACCAAAATCTTTCTCGTCACATTGCTATCAAGGTGCTGTTACCCAGTAAAACCACACCGAATGAACGCGATCATTTCCTGCGTGAAGCACGGATCGCTGCGACGCTGGATCACCCTAACATCGTTCCCATACTAGATTATGGTAAGGATGGCTCAAGCGTCTTTCTTGTCATGCCTTTGTACACGGTTGGTTCTCTACGTACACGGCTGGCACAGGTCAATGGCCCTTTACCAATACAGGAAGTTACTCATGATTTCCATCAGCTCGCTCATGCCCTGTATTATGCTCATACCCGTCAACGCCCAATTATTCATCGTGATATTAAACCAGAAAACATTTTGATCCATCAGGAAGATTATCGCCTGGTGATTACTGATTTCGGTATCGCACGTTCCCTGGAACCAGGGGCACGTGTGGGCCAGACAATTACTGTGCGTGGAACCGTTGGCTATATGGCTCCCGAACAAAGTAGTGGCATCGTGGACCCGCGTAGCGATCAGTATGGCAGCGCGGTTGTCCTTTATGAATTGCTTACCGGCTATCATCCTCTTGATCCACGAGGGGGCTCTATCCCGCCGGTGACTACTTTGAATCCAGATCTACCCTCAGGGATGGATATTGTGATGCAGCGTGCCCTGGCTTCGCATCCTGAGGATCGCTATGCTGATATGATGGAGTTTATGCGCGCCTTTGATTATGCCTATCGTCCCACTATACGGACGCGTAGCTCACATGGCGGTTTACTTGCAGAGGAGCAGCAGATTATTGTGCTGCCACGCCGGGAAACCAACGCGGCCCAGGGAGGGGATAATCAGGTCCAGATCAAAAACACAAACAAGGGCTATGTACCTAGTAGTAGCTATGAACCAGATCAAAGTTCTCAATATCAACGCTCACGTATCCGTTATAGTACTGGCAGCATCCGCGAGAAGTGCC
The DNA here is from genome assembly GCF_003967575.1 of Dictyobacter alpinus. Taxonomy (NCBI): domain Bacteria; kingdom Bacillati; phylum Chloroflexota; class Ktedonobacteria; order Ktedonobacterales; family Dictyobacteraceae; genus Dictyobacter; species Dictyobacter alpinus. The sequence continues at coordinate 3,433,531 of NZ_BIFT01000001.1, read as the reverse complement.
GTGAGGGTGATCAATACCTGAAACAGCAATCCTACTCTCAGGCCTTGATGGCATATGAGGAAGCGCTACGCATGGACCCGCGTAACTTCTATGCCTGGAATGGTAAGGGCACTGCACTTTATAATCAGGGCAACTACCGCAAGGCTCTGGAGTCCTATCAACGGGCAACGGAGATTGAGCCAAATAATGCTATCGTCTGGGTCAGTGCTGGACTCGCGCTTAACCGACTGCAACGCTATCAACAGGCTCTCGTCCATTTCGAGCGGGCACTCTCGATCGATCCTGTCTATGTGGCAGCCTGGAATGGGAAAGCAGACACCCAACTGGACATGAATCAACCGGAGGAGGCCTGGGCTTCATATGAACAGGCACTTAAGATTGATGCCAGAAGCTTCCATGCCTGGAACGGCCTTGGCAATGCCCATTCGAGTCTTCATGACTTTACGGGTGCTGTCGATGCGTATACGCGTGCCTTGCTCATCAATCCACGTAGTGCGGTAGCCTGGTGTAATAAAGCTGAAGGCCTTATTCGCCTGGGACATAATAAAGCGGCCCTGGATGCATTAAACGAAGCGACCGAGATGGATAAGAATTATGCACGCGCATGGTTGTTGAAATCGGAGGTCTATGAATCCCTTGGTAATTCTCAAGAGGCTCAGAAGGCTCGTAGACTTGCTAATCGCTGGGGCTTAAAAAGTTAGGTTGATCAATAAATAAACGATAACTGGGTCCTCCCAACAGAAAAACAACACTACTGCTGGGAGGACCCGCTCTCTTGGAAACTATGCGACTATTTAGGGAGTGCCATGGGGTAACGCAACTTTGCGTATTCCTCTTTTCTCCACTTACGAGCATAAATAAAAAGTTCTTTAAAGGCGCGTATAATTACTTGAGGCTTTGCACCGGTGGCCTGCCCTTCCTCACGTGGCAAATGCTTGACGCCGACTTCGGTATATGTGCGGCCATCACGCTTAAGCTTATAAAGAATTTCTGTATTAATCATCGCTCCCCGTGTCTCCAGATTCAAGGACTGAAAGAAATCCGCTCGATACAGTTTAAAGGCACAGTCAATATCGCGTACTTGTATACCAAAAGCGAGGCGGACTAATTGCTTCCAACCCCAGGCATTCAATTTACGAATCCAAGGATCATGGCGTGGATTACGATAACCCAGGACGGCATCATAGTTCTCAATCAATGGGAAGAAACGCTCCAAATCGTCAATGTCAAACTGACCATCCGAATCCATGAAAAAGACCAGATCTTTGCTTACAGCATGAAATCCTGTTGCCAGAGCGGCACCGTACCCCTTGTTGACAGGATGATTGATTAAGCGGATCCGTGGCTCACTGATAATCAATTGCTCGACAATCTGGCGCGTCCGATCCTGGCTCCCATCATTTACCACCACAATTTCAAAGTCGTTGGTCCATTTCTGTAGTGCCAGAGTCGCCAGAGAAACTGTTTTCTCGATTACCGCCTCTTCATTGTAAGCGGGCAAGACTACCGCCAGGCTCTGTGCAAGACGCGCTTCTTCAGTTGTGGTCGGCGCGGATACGCCTTGCGGTCTGGTTTGAACCAACCACTCCTCTTGAGAAGACATAGCTAATTGTCCCGTGGCCAGACTTACCAGTGACTCTTTTTGCCACAGTGTTAGCGAACAAAATGGTGCTCCTTGAGCATACTCCGTAAAAAATTGTCGTAGTCCCATCGCATGATAACCTCCTTCTCCAAATCGCGTATGTACAGCAATAATAAATGGCCCGCTAACGCCTATGTGAGCAGGTACAGATGGAGTTGGTCGCGTTGGGAGAATTTCATCACCATTGCCCCACATTCCCTTCCACCAATGAAAGTAAACGCTTATGTCGGACCTTGAAGCTCGTACATTGCAGTAAAATCCAGTGCATGCTACATTTCCTGTACCACACTTCCAGTCTACCAGGGTGATCCAAAAATACAGCATCCTCTCTACTGTACTCATTAGTATAATGAGCGATATAGAGAGGATGTCGCCAAATGCCTATCCATAAATCAGGTTCTCCACGCTACATACATAGGAGATTGAGAGGTCACTCCACTACACATAGAGAGGAGCCTACATACCAGGAGTAGTAAAACATTTGCATGCGTACAGACTAAGGGGTTTGATCAAAGATGATATCATCAAGCTGTGGACGTCCAGCTTTAAGCTGCGAATTATCATTTCGCGTTGTATGCAAGCGCGTAATGCGATGAAATCCAATGGAGAGGTGTACAAAGACTGCTATAAGTAATACGACAAGGATAATCAAAAACGCGACCAGAAATGTAGTCATATAATATCCCTTGCCTTCTAGAGATGGCTCCAACCATCTTAATGAGAATATAGTTCCACTATATCAAACGTAAAGGTGGAGCTTTTATCAAATCTCTTGACATACGATAAAACACAATGGATAAAAATGAAACTGCAGCGAACGATATATCGTTTTAGTGGAATCCCCTCATATCAATAAAGACTATTGTGAGAAGCAAAAAAGGACAGCCGTTCTACTAAAAAAACGGCTGTCCTTTTTAAAGATAGTGTTTGTTTGCCACTCTCATTGTGGAGCGTGCAGCCAACCGCACTCGGGCCCTAAAGGGCCAACGCTTCTTTTACGTATGGTGTCAAAAAGTGTTCTCCGAACACTTTTTGACACCATACGTAAAAGAAGCGTTGGAACGCCAAAGGCGCGAGAAAAACGATAACGGGGCATGGATTTCATGGGATTCGGACACTTCTAAGAATGTATCTGACTCTCGTGATGGCCGTCTTTTCTCTCGCTGTGTTTCGGCAACGTAGCAGCTCACACCCTCTTTCATCGTTGGTACAGAAATGGCCGAATGCGCCATTTCTGCACCAACGATGAAAACAAGAATGGGGGCGTCTGCGCTCCCCAGGCTGGCTGAAAACACACCACTGCCATTGGGATGGGAGTAAGACACACATTCTAAGCGAGGAGATGCTGAAGGCAACTATAAAGTCGTGGCAACCTCAGCATCTAGACGCGGGAATAATAGTGATCCTGGCACGACCTTGGTCAAGGGAATACTGCCCCAATCAGTCTGGGTCTCCCAGGAACCTGGCTGGATACCCGGCAAACCAAGTTGCTCGTTGATACGGTTACAGGATGCTGGAATGAATGGGGCGAGCAAGATAGCCAGGATACGGGTGGCTTCGGCGGCTGAATATAGGACGGTATTCAGTTGCGGCTCGGCCTCTGGCTGTTTAGCTAGCTTCCAGGGCTCGCTATGCTCAATATACTGATTGACACTACGTACCAGATTCCAGATGATTCCCAGCGCATTGCCAATCTCCCAGTTCTCAATGGCTGCGGCCGCACGCTCACGCGTAGAGAGGGCAATGGCCTGTAACTCTTCTTCGCGTGAACCCACTGGACCCGGTTGCGGCACCGCACCTTTGCGGTAGCGCTTGATCATCGAGACGACACGATTGAGGAGGTTGCCTAAATCATTACCCAGTTCATCGTTATAAAAACGTACCAGACCAGTACGTGAGAAATCACCATCCGAAGCAAAGAAAAGATTACGCGCCAGATAATAGCGTACGGCATCCACACCAATATTCTCAATGAGCTTCACTGGATCAATCACGTTGCCAAGCGTCTTTGAGATACGCTGGTTCTCAATGGAAAGAAAGCCATGCACTGGAATCTGCTTTGGTAGGGGCAGATCAGCGGAGAGGAGCATGGCGGGCCAGTACAGACAGTGGAAACGCGTAATATCTTTACCAATCACATGGGCATCCGCCGGCCAGTAGTTAGCAAACTTCTGCTCATCGTCTGGAAAACCAACCGCCGTCAGATAGTTGGTCAGAGCATCAAACCAGACATAGATAATATGCTTTGGATCGTCTGGTACAGGAATACCCCAGCCCTCAATTCCTGGGCGCACCAGGCGCGACACCGAAAAATCCCTCAGCCCCTGCTTAAGTAGTCCCACAACTTCAGCTTTACGCGATGCTGGAACAATAAAGTCTGGATGAGCCTCGATATGGGCCAGCAAGCGCTCACCATATTTTGAAAGGGCAAAAAAGTAGTTATCTTCATGCAACCATTCAGGCGAAAGCGAGGGATGGTTGGGACAGCGGCCACTCACGAGTTCTTCAGTAGCATAGAAAGTATTGCAGTTAGGACAATACCAGCCAGAGTAGTTGTCTTTATAGATATCGCCTTTGGCCAGCGCCCGCCGAAACATCTCTTGTGAAGCGCGTTGATGGCGCTCCTCCGTGGTTCGAATCCAATAGTCGTAAGAGATATCCAGCGCCTTCCAGACTTTGCGGAACGTCTCGTCCAGCGTATTGATCCACTCGTGCGGCTCTATGCCCCGCTCATTGGCGGCACGCAAAACATGCAAACTGTTCTCATCAATGCCCATGCTAAAAAAAGTATCATCACCACGTAAACGATGGTAACGCGCCACAATATCGGCCGCGACCTTCTCTAGCGCATGCCCAATATGCGGCGCGCCATTGGGATAATCAATGGCCGTCGTAATATAATAGCGGGACGCGCCACCTTCATCCTCCTCAGAATGTTTATATGTCATAGTAATCCCCTCATAAAATCAAGCCACAAACAACACAAAAAGAGAGGAGCGCAGATCGTGTCATCTGCGCTCCTCCCAGTATCTAAACTTCTGTAGTACTCACCTTTTCAGGGATCTCAGCGATCGATCAGGAAAGAGACATGACACGTTACCGCCTGCCATAGCCATCATCTGAGGCATTGGCATGCACATACGCATACTATTAGACATAGAAAATCGCTGCGCCTGCTGCAAAGTGATCTCACCCCGCTAACACAAAAAAGGCTTAATAGAAAACAGAAGAAGAATATCTAATCCATACCCGAAGGTGTCTCTTCTAAGTGTAGCTATAATAGCTCTCATTTGTCAAGCATCCACTCATCAAAAGCAGAACTTTTTCCGGGCGTCTGCGGCGCCAGATGGGAGTGTGGAGTGTGTGGTGCGCGGCTGCGACCGCGCACCACACACTCCACACATGAATTACTGTTTATTTGCGGCTTCTGGGAGAATATAGAATACGTCTATTTGCGGCCTCTGGGAGAACAGGAAAAATCCCTGTCACTAAAGGAGCACGACCAATATATCCATAGAAACTTGATCAACATTGTCAGAAATGGACACCCAAAAAGTCTGCAACGTATGTTACAATTATAAAAACCTCATCACGCTGCCTTTTCTGCAGGCGCATGATGCATATGTTCGAACAAAAAAATTCACTGGATATCCAATAAACATAATTGCTCTTGAAAGGCTTCAAACATGGAAGGTTCAAACACAACAACCAGAGCAGATCGCATACTTGATCTTGGTACAGAAGGATGTAGCCGCTTATTGGAAAACATCGAAGATGCTCTTGTAGGCCTTGAACCCGGCCAGACGCTGCTCGTCATTGCTAATGATCCTGCCGCGCCACTAGATATCAAAGTTTGGAGCCGTACCACAGGAAACACCCTGTTACAGGCCAATCTCCTCACTAATGAATACCTCATCCAGAAAAAAATCTCCTGATCTATGCTCCTCTCACCTGTGATGAGAGGAGCTTTTATATCCTTTTTTAAGATAGTATTTGATGTTCATGAAATCCATGCCCCCCGGGAAATGTAACGTAGCTGCGACCCTCAGCGGTCGCTTGCCACCCGCCGCAGCGTGGTGGCTCGCTATCCTCCTGGTTCGGCTCCCCCACCTCTATCACCTACGGCAGAGAGAGTTCCCCCGCGATACCACTGGGTGAGATCATCCATGGGAGGTTCCTTTTGGGCACTGCGTAAGGGCACAAGTCAGTCTGTTCCTTCCAGGATTGCGGGGAGACCGGGTCACCACGCTACGGCGGGTGACAAACGGCCGCTGAGGGCCGTAACTACGGGGACGTGGTCGTGATAAGGGGAGGGATCACTGAGGTATGGTTTTTCTTCTTATGCATGTCGTTGCAAAAAAATGAAGTGCATCCCCAAGAAGTAAATGCATTGACTTTTGCTCCATTTTTGGGTATACTTGTAAGTACCACAAACTTAGAGGAGAAATGACGAGTGATAGTCTTTAATTAACCATGGATCAACCGTTTAACATGTGTCGCAGCTGTTTTTGGTATGCCCATTCTGGCATCCTGGCCGGCAACATATGGTGTAGAGCGGTATCTGGTGATGAAGACTCTCTCTGTTGTATGCTTCCGATCAACTGAGAAACTATTCCCCCAACAAAGATAAAGACGCAGATTTTCTGCCACCATCATCAGGTATCTACTCGCAGCAGCATGAGCATAGGTTTCTGTGCTCCTCTATATACATAGCCGGCATATAGACTACAGCGTTATTAACGACACCCGATACCTTTATTCATATGGCCTCTATACATAAAAGGAGTGCAATTTTGCCGGAACACATGTCTTCTCAACCGAGAAACAATAACGATAGTAATGAACAAAAACCTATGCGCGGCCTGCTGGCCGATGCACCACTGCGGGCGATTCTGGTGAGTGTGGAGACTGCCGAGACGGATTGGCCGCTCCAGGAGTCGCTTGATGAGCTTGAACAGCTGGCGTCTACTGCTGGTGTACAATGCGTGGATCGCGTTGTTCAGAAAATGGATCATCCTCATCCTTCGACTTTGCTTGGCTCTGGTAAAGTCAAAGAGTTGGGCGAGCTACTCCATGCTCATGACTGTGATGCAGTCATCTTTGATCTCGAACTACGACCAAACCAGCATCGCAACCTTGAGCGTGAGCTAGATATTCAGGTGCTTGATCGTACAGCCTTGATCCTGATCATTTTTGGGCAACGTGCCCGTACACGTGAAGGCCGTCTACAGGTTGAACTGGCTCAGGTCGAATACGATCTGCCGCGCCTGACGCGCCAGTGGTCCCACCTTTCTCGACAGAGTGGTGGTGGTACCAATCAACGTGGTGAGGGTGAAAAACAGATTGAGGTGGACCGCCGTTTACTGCGCCGCCAGAAAAATCTGCTTGAAGAAGAGCTCGAACAGGTACGGGGTCAGCGTCAGTTGCACCGCGAGCGCCGCAAATATGCCGGTGCGCCTGTAGTGGCTCTGGTTGGCTATACTAATGCCGGCAAGTCCACTATGTTGAATCGACTGGCAGGCTCTGAAACGCTGGCAGAAGATAAGCTATTCGCGACCCTGGATCCAACCACGCGCCGTGTGCGTCTGGCTGGTGGTCAGGAGATACTGTTCTCAGACACAGTAGGATTTGTACAACGTCTACCAACGACCCTGGTGGCAGCTTTCCGCGCTACCCTGGAAGAGGTGGCGGAAGCTGATCTGCTGGTACATGTGGTCGATGCATCACATCCCCATGTACAGCATCAGATTGAGGCGGTAGAGCTGGTGCTGGAAGAGATTGGTGGTGGTGGCCTGCCAATGGTACTCGCCTTAAATAAAGCGGACCTGCTACCTGAGGACCATCAACTGGAACTGAAGGGGGTTGCCGCCACGCTACCAAAAGTAGAGGTTTCAGCCATGCAGGGCACAGGCGTTGATAGCCTGCTGCGCTGTATCAGCGAAACACTGGTCGCGCAATTCACGGCCCTGGATGTGTTGATCCCCTATGATCATGGTGAGTTAGTCGCGCAATTCCATCAGTATGGCACTATTGAGCTTGAGGAATATGAAGAGGGAGGTACCCACCTCCGTGGCCATATGCCTCAAAATCATAGTGGACCATTCATGCCCTTCCAGATTGAGGCCCAGCCTAAAAAGGCCCGGCTATCCAAACGTGCCAAACAGGAAGAGCTTGAACAGGATGCAGATCAACCAGCAGAAGAACCGGCACAGGAAGAGTCCTTTGTTTCATAGTTTTATGGCTTCGTAGCCTTGCAATCGTGTGAGCGCCACTTCATTGTGGACAATGCTCACACGATTGTTTTTTTTAGCTAGAAGGAGTTCAAACAATGACAGAGACACGCGATGGCTTCAATGGTTTGGGAATGGGATTGGGTAACCTTTCCCGCCTCTCACATGCGAAAACACGCTCGATCAGTGCTGAGAACTTCAGTGGCGAAAAGGGCCAGGGCGGGATGGCTACTGAGGGTACCGGCGCATTTCATGCTCGTGAACTTGGTCAAGGCTGGAAGGTCTCGCCTTCGGTCAAGATTGCTCCCCGTAGTACCTTTACGCTGGCCGAGATCGCCGGATCTGGCGCAATCCAACATATCTGGCTGACAACCTATCCTGCCCAATGGCGACAGCTTATTTTACGCGCTTACTGGGATGGCGAGGAGCAGGCTTCCATAGAGTGTCCTGTCGGCGACTTCTTTGCCAATGGTTGGGGTGAGCGCTGCAATATTAATTCAATGCCTATCGCCGTAAATCCGGCTGGCGGTATGAACTCTTATTGGGAGATGCCATTTCGCCAGGGTGCGTGCTTGACGGTCGAAAACATGGGTGCTGAGGAAGCTGTCCTCTACTATCAGGTTACCTATACCCTCACCACTGTACCAGAGGATACTGGCTATTTCCATACTCAATGGCGACGTAGCAATCCCCTGGGCTATAAAGAGGTGTATACGCTGCTGGATAACGTTAAGGGCCGCGGTCACTATGTTGGCACCTATCTGGCCTGGCAAGTCAATAATCGCGGCTGGTGGGGCGAGGGCGAGATCAAATTTTACATGGATGGGGATCAAGAATATCCGACCATCTGCGGAACCGGGACCGAGGATTATTTTGGCGGCGCCTGGAACTTTGAACATCCACAGGGCCAATATGGTACCTATTCAACGCCTTTTCTAGGCCTCCCCCAGGTCATCAAACCTGATGGACTCTATAAGAGTCAGCAGCGCTTCGGTATGTATCGCTGGCACATCATGGATCCTATCCGCTTTGAAGATGATCTACGCGTCACTATTCAAGCACTCGGCTGGCGCAGTGACGGGCGCTATCTTCCTTTGCAAGATGATATCGCCTCAGTAGCTTACTGGTATCAAACCGAGCCCCACATTTCTTATCCAGTATTACCAGATCTGAATGGATTGGAAATTATCTAAAGATAGTGCTTGATTTCCATGAAATCTGTGGCCCTCTGATCGTTGTTTTCGCGCCTTTGGCGCTCCGAGGAGGTTAAGTGTGCAGTGAAATCGTGCGCAAAGCGCACGATTTCACTGCACACTTAAAAGAAGCCTGGGCGCTTTAGGGCCCGAGTGCGGCTGCTAGTATGTTCCCCGGTGAGTGTGGGCATCAAACACTATCTCAGCAATTAGAAAAGGATGCTTTTCACCTCAACGGGCACAGCTATAGGCGGCGCTGGCGGCTGATTTCGTAGAGGAGGATAGAGGTGGCGCAGGCGACGTTGAGGGAGGAGGCGGAGCCGCCAGCCATGGGTATACTCACAACGGTATCGCAGAGCTCGCGATAGGCGGCGCTCATGCCCCAGGTTTCATTGCCAACAATGAGAAAGGTGGCCGACGTAAAGTCGTGTTGGGTGAGCTCACAATCCCCTTTTTCATCACTACCAACCACGTGTACATGCTCCAGCTGGCGCTTCAGGGATTCAATCCAACTAACAAGCTCTTTTTGTGAAGGCAGGCGCACAACCGGCAAGGCAAAAAAAGATCCTGTGGTAGCACTGATAGTTTCAGGATCATAGAGGTCGACACTATGGCCTGTGATGATCATGCCGTCGACGCCTAATGCGTCACAGGAACGGATGATGGTGCCAAGGTTACCAGGACTGGAGGGCCGGTCAAAGACGACTACCAGCATGTCCTCTTTGACGGGAATACGGCTAACATCGTCATCGGGCATGGTAACCAGAGCGATAAGCTCGGATGGTTCAGACTTATTGCTTAACTTTGCGTGCAGGTGCCAGGGCAGCTCGTAGTGGACTTCGGCCTGTGAGCTATTGAGTATGTTTTTAGCCCAATCAGATAAGGGCTTGTCCCGAGAATATAAGAAGGCGCGCACCGGCCATTGATAGTGTAAAGCCTGGTTGATGGGCCGGACACCTTCAACAAAGAATTCGCGCTGGCGCAGTCGTTTCTCACGCTTGCGCCGTAGAGTCTCGGCATACTGAAAGTCGTTGTTCTCGGAAAATATTTTAACGATCCGTGGCCTGCTGCTCTGCTGTTTCATCCCCGGTAATTTCCTCTCTGAGTATAGCTGCATCCTATATTACACTATCATAGACGGGATGCAAGCGAAAAAGCTAGCTACACGAAAAAGCAAAGGGAGCAGGCGGCACTGGCCAGCCTGCTCCCTTTGCTTTGATGCTTTAGAATTTACTCTACATTCACTGGTAGGCCCGTTTTGGCGGATTCAATAGCTGCAAACATCAAAGCCAGGGTCTTGAGGTTATCCCGGCCAGAGGTCTCAGGTACGGTCTTTGTTTCGAGCGCGGTCACAAAAGCAGCCAGGCTACCTGCACGGTCGAGGTTGGTGATCGTAGGCAATTCCAGCGCCTCGGTCTTTTTTTCGCCCAGGAGACGCAGCTCAACTGATTCAGGCAATTCACCACGACCGGTCCAGAGCAGTTCGCCTTTTTCACCTTCCATGTGCCACTCACCGGTCCAATTGGTCTGGGGACCAGTGCTGACCCAACTACCACGATAATTGACAACGGCACCACCATCAAAGGTGATGGTCATCGCACCTTCAGCTGGCTCATCGTATTTACTCCAGGCCGCATTCCAGGTTTTACAGATGACCTGTACCGGCTCCTGGCCAATGACCAGACGCATCAAATCGAAGTGATGGATGGTCATATCCACCAGCAAGGGCTCCCAGATGTGGTAGTGACGATTCTCAGCTACTGGAGCAGTGTTGTCATAACGACGAAAATCAATATTGATGTTGCCCAGGCGGCCGACTTTCTGCTCGCTAATGGCTTTTGCCGCGGCACGGGCGGCGGGCGCAAAGCGATAGTTCTGGCTAATCTGAAGGGTCAGGCCACGCTCTTCCGCCAGTTCGACAAGTTCCAACGCCTCAGCGACGGTAGGGGCAAAGGGCTTCTCCATCAATACATGCTTGTTCGCCAATAAAGCTGTGCGCGCACTAGGAACATGGCCAGGCAGGCTCGCCGTCACCAGCACAGCGTCAGCGGCCACCGTATCCAGAGCTTCATTCAATGATGTGAAACAACGCTCAGCAGGAAGATCGAGACGCTTACGCGCCGCTTCCAGCGAAGGTGCATCAATCTCAACCCAGGCAGTTGTCTCAACGTTTTTATTTTTTGCTACAACATCTCTAGCCCATGCCTGGCCCCAACCACCAAGTCCCACTTGGATTACCTTTAATGTCATGATAATACATCTTTCTAAGTGCATTCAGCGAGATAGCGCTTAGCAACAGCGTAGTGATATGAACACTGCTCGCCCAGCGAAACTGCAAATCCGATCGTAAGTAGTTCTATGGCTTCCTATTATCGCACCAAGCCCTAACATTGTACATAGCTTGCTAGCTAAAAATAGTGTTATTTACGGGCAAAATTTAAAGTGCCTAACCAATCGATACAGGGATACGCCCAGAAATCCTGGAGCCCACCACCATGGTTGCCAAAGTTGCCACGTATATAGGTAACCGGGATATGAGCTCGTTCAAGGGCAGCCACATAGCTATCTGAGTGCTCAACACCAATCACGCGATCATCTATTGAGTGCATAATAAAGGCGGGTGGAGTCCCAGCTGATACATGTTGCGCGCTATCCAATTCATCAAGCAGTGCATAAGAGGGCCGGGGATCATGGTTCAACAGGCTGCTGACAGGCGAGTAGCTCAGGCGTAATGAAATAACTGGATAGATCAAGATCTGCGCGTTTGGCCGCGCGGAAAACTGGCTGAGCGTATCTATCTGTGACTCGCCCATCGACGAGGGATGCGTGGCGGTCATACTGGCTAAATGCCCTCCAGCCGAGAAACCCAGCATTGCAATGCGCTCCGGATCTAACTGCCATTGCTGGGCATTGGCACGTACTAGACGGATAGCACGTTGTCCATCCTGTAGTTGTGCAGGATATGTGTAGGTTGTTCCAAGACGATAGCGCAAGACAAAAGCGGTCACACCATGATCTGTCAACCACTCAGCCACAGGCTCCCCTTCATAATCTGCCAGTATCCTATAACCACCGCCAGGACACACGATACAAGCGGCTCCTGTAGCCTGTTCGGCCGCTGGAAGATACACTTGTAGCGTGGGTATATCTGGATGAGGCAAGTCTGTAATAGCACCTGCTGTGATAGGCCAGATAGCAAAGAGTTCTTTTTGGGTTAGTGACACAAATATCCATCCTTTGCGTATTGCCCACTTTCAGCTTTAGCAGGCAAGCAGATATAAAACACTTTTATGCCTACAATTATACACGAAGCTGATTAACGAGTGAATGCGGCAGGAACTCCACCATCCACAGTAATCATACGGCCAGTGGTTTTAGCTGATTTCGAGGAGGCCAGATCAGCCCGCTCGTTACGCCAGCGAGAACTCCAAATGCTAGAACCTTGCGTACACTCTTAGCTCTTAACTTGCAGGTTAGCGTGCAAGTTAGTCAAAAAATAAGGTAAACTGATTTTATAACTACTTTAGGTCGCTTTTGTAGCATTAGAAGGATGGTTGGACCAGAATGTCAAGAACCAAAATTGGAATAATTGGTTGTGGGAAGATCAGCGGGATCTATTTAGAGTCCGGTAAGAATTTCGAAAATATCGAGGTTGCTGCGTGTGCTGATATCGACATGGAGCGCGCTCGCAGCCAGGCTGCCGCCTATGGCATTCCACGAGCCCTTACCGTTGAAGAGTTATTGGCCGATCCTGAGATTAAAATTGTGGTGAACTTAACGATCCCAAAGGTTCATGCTGAGGTAGATCTAGCGGCTATCAGAGCGGGTAAGTCGGTGTATAGTGAGAAACCATTAGCGGTACATCGCGAGGAGGGACTGCAGATTCTAGAGGCGGCTAAAGATCGGGGGGTACGGGTAGGTTGCGCGCCAGATACCTTCCTGGGAGGTGGCCTGCAAACTTGTCGTAAACTTATCGATGATGGGGCGATTGGTGAGCCAGTAGCTGCAAGTGCGGCCATGCTCTGCCATGGACACGAAAACTGGCATCCCGATCCCGATTTTTATTATCAGCCTGGAGCGGGTCCACTTTTTGATATGGGCCCCTACTATCTGACAGCATTGATCTCGATGCTGGGTCCGATCCGCCGTGTAACCGGCTCGGCTCGCGTGACGTTTCCACAACGTTTAATTACCAGCAAGCCAAAATATGGACAAACGATTCAGGTGAATACACCCACCCATATCTCGGGTGTGATGGATTTTGCCAATGGCGCCATTGGGACACTGGTCACCAGCTTTGATGTCTGGTCGGCTAATATGCCGCTGATGGAGATCTATGGCACAGAGGGCACACTGAGCCTACCTGATCCAAATAGTTTTGGCGGTCCTGTTAAACTATGGACGCTTAAAGAGCCACAATGGCGAGAAGTTGAACTGACCCATGGCTATACCGAGAATAGCCGGGGATTGGGGGTAGCAGATATGGCCCAGGCGTTACAGAGTGGTCGGCCACATCGGGCCAATGGTGAACTGGCCTATCATGTCCTGGATACGATGCAGTCATTCCTGGATGCCTCTGAGGCCGGACGCCATATCGAGTTGAGCAGTACCTGCACTCGTCCAGCGGCCCTGCCTGCTGGTCTGGCAAATGGGCAGATCGACGCCTGAGCTCTTTAGTACACTAGCCATGAGCATGGATGCTGTGTTTTTCGGCAGTATCCATGCTCATGCTGAAAAGGTGCTAATTACAAGAGCAAAGCTTCATAGAGCCGCCATTCTGGATCAAGCTCTATCTGCCCATAGGGTTTCTCGCCAGAGGTACCGGCACGCAACACAATTCGTGTCTTTTTCCCATCAACCAGCACCCAGAGATCACTACCAGGATCATAGGAACAGTCCTGGAGCCAGTTGGTCTGAGCATCAACCTGGGCCTCGATCGTACCTTTAAGTCCTTTAATATTGACCAGCAGGCCACGGCCACGGCCAGTGTCAGCGATGGTGACATAGTCTTCATTGAGGATACGCACCGAATGGGGATGATCCAGCCCATCAAGCACGACCTGCCAGTTACCGCTCTCGCGATCGATGGCGATAAGCGTGCCCTGATGGAACAGGGTGGCTAGAATGGTGCCGTTGGGCAATTCAGCCACAGAATTGACGTGTGTGGTCTGGGCCAGCGTTCCAAATTTAACACCACGATAATCCTCGCTCTTATTGAGAAAGCGTGGCTCACCATTCGGTGTGTGCTCAAAACCATGTTCCACGGCCCACCAATCCCAGAGGCGCTCACCGCTTTCAGAGAACTCCACAATCACATCCAGACCAGTACTGGCGACCAGGTAGCCGCGCTGGCTGCGTGAGAGCGAGTGAAGCAGATTAAATGATGGCAGGCTGATAGTTTCAGGCTCGACCCGTGATAGATCACGCGAGACACGCTGTACATCATACATGGTAGCAATCAAAAAACCATTGGTGGATGGCACGATCCCGGCCGGCATCGATAGATCCAGCTCGGCCTTGACGTTGCCTGTATCATCGAGTAAACAGAGCAGACCACCCTGATCCTCTTTCGGCTTTTGCAGACTACCCAGGACAGTGACGGGACATTCTGTCTGTGGCTCCTGCTGAGACTGCTGGGATTGTGCCCAGTGATTTTTCAATAAAGAATGTCTGGTCGAGATGCAACTCAGGAGAAAATTCATTATGTTTAGTCCTCACATATTTCAGCGTATTCCAGTGTCCAATAGCTCGAAAAAGGTTGACAGAGTGATCCCCTGGCCTTATATTTAAGTATAACTTCTACTTTGTTGATCTACTATATCAACAAATTGATTAAAAATGCAAGGGATAAATTCGCCATATTTGGCGGTATAAAGCGACTATAAAAGCGTAAAAAAAGTTCTATTGTCGCGCAAATCTCAAAGGAGATGCCATGAGCACACCCGATCAAGATAAGAGCACAACAGAAAAAACTATTTTGGGACTTGGCCCTGGCGAAGGTAGCAAGGTTGAGCATATTAAGATTGAAAGCAATTATCTGCATGGACAGATAGTTGAAGAACTTCAACAGGACACTCCACGCTTCACAGAAGATCAGGTGCAGCTCATTAAGTTCCACGGCATGTACCAGCAGGAGGACCGCGATGCGCGCCAGGCTCGTAAGGCGGCGGGTACCGAGAAGGCGTATCAATTTATGATTCGCTCGCGTATCCCCGGTGGAGCACTGACAGCGGAGCAATATCTGGTCCAGGATGATTTGTCGGAGCGTTATGGTAACCATACGATGCGTATCACGACACGCCAGAGTTTCCAACTCCATGGCATCCTGAAAGGTGATATTCATAGTACGATCCATAGCATCAATGAATCGCTGCTCTCAACACTGGCGGCTTGCGGCGACGTAAACCGCAACGTTATGGCCTGTCCCGCCCCGGTCTCCTCACGTGCGCAGGCACAGATCCAGGATATTGCCCATAAGCTGGCGCTGCACCTGGCTCCAAAGAGTAAGGCCTACCATGAGATCTGGATCGATAATGAGAAGGTCGCATCCAGCGAAGAGGAAGAGGAGACGATCGAGCCAATGTATGGTCAGACCTATCTCCCCCGTAAGTTTAAGATCGGTGTCGCGTATCCTGGCGATAACTGTGTGGATACCTTCACACAGGATATTGGCTTTGTGGCCCGTATCGAGAATGAGGAACTGGTCGGCTTTACAGCTGTTATCGGTGGTGGCATGGGTTCGACCCATGGCAAGAAAGAAACCTTCCCACGCCTGGCTAATCCTTTTGCTGATGTCACTGTTGAGCAGGTCTTACAGGTCGCTGAAACCATTATTACGGTCCAGCGCGACTATGGTGATCGCACCAACCGCCGCCACGCACGAATGAAATATGTGGTGGAAGAGCGCGGTATCCCCTGGTTCCGCCAGCAGGTCGAGGAGCGCCTGGGCTATACGCTAAGCGATCCAAGCGAAGTACATTTCCATGATGTGGATCATCATCTTGGCTGGCATGAGCAGGCAGACGGCAACTGGTTCCTGGGTCTGCACATTGAAAATGGACGCTTGAAAGATACTGAGACCCGCCAGTTAAAGACTGGTCTGCGTACTGTGGTTAAAGAGTTCCAACCCAATATCCGTCTGACCGGTCAGCAAAATATCTTACTGGTAGATATTCCTGCGGAACAACGCTCAGCAATCGAGGCACGCTTACAGGAATTCGGGATCGCGACTGATCCTAAAGATGCGGGAGCGTATCGCTATGCTATGGCCTGTCCCGCGCTTCCTACCTGCGGCCTGGCTGTAGCTGAGGCTGAACGCGCCCTACCGGACGTGGTAACTATCCTGGAAAATAATTTGCGCGCATTAGGACTGGATAATGAGAAGCTCAGCTTCCGTATGACTGGCTGTCCCAATGGGTGTGCCCGTCCATATATGGGAGATGTCGGTTTCGTTGGTCGCTCGCGGGATCTCTATAATGTGCATGTGGGTGGCGACTGGTCTAATACACGCCTCAATACCATCTATGCCCAGAATGTGAATGTTAAGGATATCCCGGCTACGCTACAGCCACTATTTGTACTCTGGCATGATGAGCGCCAGGACGGTGAGGGCTTCGGTGATTACTGCCATCGCATCGGCATCGAGCAACTTAAAGAGAGAGCCGCTGAAAAATCTCCCATAGGATAAGTAACGATGCCAAATTACTATCCCATTATGTTGGATGTACGCAATCGCCCGGCCCTGGTGGTCGGCGGCAATAGGGTCGCAGCAGAAAAGGCTGCGGCCCTCAGCGCAGCTGGTGCGCAGGTGACCGTGATGAATGCTGATTTTTGCGAAGAATTGCAGGATATGGCACGGCAGCAACAGGTTACGCTACGTTATAAGGCGTATGCCCATGGAGATCTAAAGGGTGCATTTGTGGTGGTGGCGGCAGCAACCTATGAGCCTGAACTGGCCAAAGCAATCTGGCAGGAAGGCCAGCAAAACGGCCAGCTGGTCAATATCGTGGATGTACCATCCCTCTGTAATTTTATTGTACCTTCTATCCTGCGCCGTGGCCAACTAACGATCGCCGTCTCCACCGAAGGTTCCAGTCCCGCGCTAGCCAAACGGATTCGGCAACGGCTGGAAGATATATTTCCCTCTGCCTACGAAGGCTATATGCGCCTGGCAACGATTGTACGTGCCTATCTACGCAAGCATGGCCTTTCCTATGATGAGCGGGATGCCTTCTTCGGCGATTTTTTCACCTCTGATATTCTTAACTTACTGATCGAACACGATGAGATCGAGGCGCTCGCCACCACTGTCCGCTTACTCCGTCGCTATAATGTCGAGATCTCCGTATCAAGCATTATCCATGATATGAAAGAGGCAGAGTTACACCATGAGAGTTCCCGCTGAGTCTGACAGCCAGACCGACAAAACCAATATAGCTGAAAATACGACGAGCTCTGCCAGGGCCGCATCCCATCCCGGTACCGTGTATTTAATTGGAGCCGGCCCCGGTGATCCTGAACTGATGACGGTAAAGGGACTACGCTATCTACGTAGCGCCGATGTTGTGCTCTATGATCGCCTGATCAACACAGACTTATTACAAGAGGCCCGACCCGATGCCACCTTAATCTATGTAGGCAAGGGTCCTGGCTGCCATACCATGCCACAGGAAGAGATCAACACGATTCTGGTCAGCCATGCGCAACAAGGATTAACGGTGGCACGCTTGAAAGGCGGCGATCCATTTGTCTTTGGACGTGGCGGTGAAGAGGCGCTGGCACTGGTAGAGGCCCACATTCCCTATGAAATTGTACCCGGCATCACATCAGCCATAGCCGTACCAGCCTACGCAGGCATCCCGGTCACCCATCGCGACTATACCACCTCTTTCACCGTCATCACCGGTCATAAAGGGCGTACAGCCTCTCCCGCAGTAAACTGGGAGGCGCTGGCCGCGCTGGATGGTACACTGGTGGTACTGATGGGTGTCAAGGCGCTTCCAGATGTCACGCGACGCCTGATCGCTGGTGGACTTGATCCCGCGACTCCCGCGGCGGTTATTCAAGAAGGAACCACACCACAGCAGCGCGTGATTTCAGGTTCCCTTCAAGAGATTGCCGAGAAAGCCGCGGCCGCCAACTTTTCTTCACCCGCCCTGACCGTGATCGGTTCGGTGGTTAACGTCGGCGAAGCACTGGCCTGGTATCAAAACAGCCAGCTAGCCCGGGAAGCATAAAAAATATTGCCTGCTTACTCGCTAATTACTTGATCTATATGGTACACTAATAGGATAGTGCACAGGTCCTATTACAGCGTTGTAATAGGGCCTGTGCCTTTACCCCACATGTTTACTCTCAGCAATATGTGAAAAATCACCTGTCTCATGCGTCTTAAGTTCTTGTTCTTAAGTCGTGACACGATCTCCTTCCTTTGTCATGACCACGTTGCGGCGAGGTTGACGCTTTCATTGAACCTTGCCTCAGGAATTTTGTGCTGCGATGTGGGTATGCAGTGGTAAGAGCAGACCAAGAAAGATGATAACAGTGGCGGCGAAGGCGAGTGGTAAAAAAACAATCGCCGGAACACTGGTCAGGTCCCAGAGCCAGCCTCCGATGAATGGTCCCAGAAATGAGAAGAGATAACCCACCATCAGCATTGTCCCTGTCCACGCAGCAACCTTCTCCTGCTTCGCCAGGAGCGCGGGTAAAGCAATAGACAGCGTAAAGAGAAGGATAGTCGTACCTCCAATTAAGGCAGCCCAGACGGGCTCTAAAAAGGCTGGTGTCCAGATCCAGCCAGCCAGGGCGATCAAACAAAGCACGGCACAAACCACAAATGGCTGACGCCGCCCAACCAGTTTGTGAGCGAAAAAGGTGGCACCCAGACTAACAGGAAGTTGGGCCGCGTTCAAGGCACCCAGAGCCAGCCACGTGAGATTGGAAGCATGGACAGCCTGATTATAGGAGGCAATCCAGGCATTGGTACCGAAGTAGATGAGTTGGGTGCCTCCGATTAGCAGGCCGAGAGTCCAGGGGTTGACTGGAATAAGACTATGGGATACGGGAGGGGGAGAGTCAAGAGATCTAACGCTTTCGCTGCGCTGTTCCGGCTGATTGGCAGGCGCCAGCCAGAGCCAGAAGATAAGGGCAATCACGATGGGAATGCTCCAGAAGACAAAGCTGCTGCCCCAGGCATTTTTTCCCAGCCAGTTATCCATGATCGGGATGGTCAACATAGCACCTAGCGTCTCACCAACGACCACACCATCACTATACAGTGCCGTAGCCAGCCCAATCCGGGTTGAGAACCACTGGCGAATCAGTAAGGGAATCGCGGTCTGTGCGCAGGCGCTCCCCAGGCTGAGTAATGCTGTAAAGCTATAGAGGGGAATGAGCGCGGGCCAGAGCGCACGTAAGTATGTTCCGAGAGCGACCAGCAGAAGGCCAAAGGCAACCATCACACGCCCGCCTAGCTTTCCAATAAGGAGACCAACGGGTATAGATACAACTCCCATTACTAGCGTCGGCAACGAGGTGAGTAAACCAGTCTGGACATAGGAGAGATGGAGATCATGCCTGAGTAAAGGCAAAATGGGCGGGACTCCCAGAAGGGCGGTGCGTAGGTTGAAGCCCACGAACATAAGCAAGCCAAACAAAAGAATCGAAGGCCAGGATCTTCTCTTCGCGGTATCTATCTCTCGCTTCTTACGCATAAACACTCCTTATCAAATACTGGCTTCATATATATCTTTGAGTGTGTTTGATTCGCCTGCAATCCATGTCCTGCTTAGCATCTTTTTCGCGCCTTTGGCGCTCCAAGGGTTTTACGTGTGGTGTCAAATGTTGCGCAATACGCAACATTTGACACCACACGTAAAAGAAGCATGGGCCCTTCAGAGCCCGAGTGCGGCTAGCTGCACGCTCCTCGATGAGAGTGAGAAACAAACACTATCTTTGATATATAATGAGTAATGTGACTTTTAGTCATTAATAGAATATCATCTGGTTTTTAATAAGTCAAAGCCATTTTGGTCATTATAATTTTAAGAAATATGGAGATAAAGGAAAGGAGAGTCCTGATGAGTGGAGTCAAACATGCGGGAACACTGGAACTAAGAGGGGAAAGGCTGTGCCTGGACTTTGCCAATACGGTTGGCTGGCATGCTTCTGATCATCCGCAGGAATGGCTGCTCAGTTATACAGATCTTCTCAATTGGAGTCTGCACGCTGGGATTATTACTGAGCAACAAAATGAGCAACTTCTCCAGGATGCCAGGGAGCAGCCATCCCTTACGGAGGGAATTCTCACAAGAGCCATCAACCTGCGCGAGGCGCTCTACCGTATTTTTTCCTATGTTGTGCAAGGTCATGCTCCGAAGAGTGAGGATCTTGCGATTTTACAGGAAGCATATATAGAAGCCATAAGCCATGCTCATATTGTGCCAAAGGACGATAGTTTCACTTTTAGCTGGCAACACAACGAGCATGCACTTGACTTCCCTCTCTGGTCGATCGCACATTCGGGAAGGGAGTTATTGCTCTCTCCGGAACTGCGGCGCGTGAAAGAGTGTCCCGGAGATGGCTGTGGATGGCTGTTTCTTGATAAGAGTCGCAATCAAAGTCGGCGCTGGTGTAATGGACAAGACTGCGGCAATCGCGTCAGAGTGCGTCAACACTATCAGCGCCGCGTGGCTGCCACCAGTCAAACAGATGATATATTATAATAGACACAATACGGCACGCCCTTGCGACTCGCTGAGGTTAAAAGTAGTAGCTGCAAGGGCTAGGATGCGTGCTCGTTTCGCGGTTCTAGAAGCGTACGGGTAGCAGCCAGCGGAGTGGGGGAAGGATCTGCTGGATAACGGCGAGATGATCGTAGTATCCGCGCTGACTACGGATGCGTCCGTCTTCAATCATGAAGACACTGACACCATCGACATGGAAGGGACGCGAGAGCCAGTTAAGCCAGGTGCGCTTGCCCGGTACAGGACTACGTCCGTGGGTGGTCCAGGTGACCACGGCACGTTGATCGGTGACGACGATATATTCACTGGGAGTGTAGGTAATGGTGGGCATGGTGCTAAAACGTTGAGTAAACCAGGCTTCAATGGCTTTCTCTCCGTGGCGCGGATATTTCATACCGGCATCATTGAGTTCGGCATCTTCATGATAGAACGAAACAATGCTCGCTACATCGTGGGCATTGAAAGCGGCAATCCATTTACCAGGTAACGAAGAGATAAGCTCTGGCTGACGCTCATTGATCGACATTATGGTTTCTTCCTCTCAACTATTTTATTACGGCTTATACTAAGTGTAGTTTTCCATTTTTGCTGAGAAACTTTCAGGTTAAAATAGACGTATCTAATAAGAGTCTCCCGCCCCTGGGATGGGGATAATCATGGGTAGAAAATGGCCCGGGGTCATTATTCAGGATGCGTGTTTTTTGACCCTATTTCTAGTAACGAAGGACTTTGATCGGTGGAAGGGATTTCCTGAAATTGTGTCTGGATAAGCTAAGCTCTAGCTGACTTACTATCTGGTTGCATAAAGGAGAGATGTGATGAGTGCTAAAGACGATAAGATGAAAAAGGTGGAAGTAGAGCCTATCTCTGGTAAAGAGAAGCAGGCTGAAAAAAAAGAACTGATGGAGGCGGCCAAAAAGGCCAGGGCCGATACCAAAGTTAAAGATGAACTTGACGATGTCGAGACTATTTCCAAGGAACAGGCCCAGAAGGAAATCCAGCAGGCAGCCCAGAAGGTAAAGAACGCGGGAAAACACAAATAATCAGCAAATCTAACACATCTAGCCAAAAGTACCTGGATCGGTATGAGCAGCACTCAATTCCAGGTACTTTTGTGTTTTCAGAGGTAGCAACTGATTTTTATGTATGGCAATATGATAACCAGAGAATAGGAATAATCTACAAAAAAATCTTTAAGCACAACTACAGAAAAAGAGGTCAACAATTCTTCAGCCAAAATGGTACAGTAGTAAGACAGCACATTCGTTACACCTGAGGGTAGCGCATGCGCAGACTCGCAGGTGTTATTTTTATGCATTATTTGATACCAACTGGCCATGTAGCGCAGTGGGAAAAGTAATCAGGGAGGCAGCTATTGACCACTCAGAAAGATCGCTGGATCGATGATGCAACGTTCCATGAGGATGTAGATTATATAGAATCGCTCTGGCAACAGAGGTCGATTGGTACAATTGAGTTGCCACTGATCGATATTGGCAAAGGGGAGCCGCTGGTCTTTGTTCCGATTCTTGAGCATCTGGAATTTGTCTATTCACGCCAGGTGCGCAAGATGAGCGAGTCACGTCGCGTCATTCTCTATCGACGGCAAGAGATGCGCACGACCCCATTTGGTCCCAATGATCGGGCCGAAGAGCTACGCCAGGTACTGGATGGCCTGGGATTAGAGTGCCCCGACCTGGTCGGACATGGGGACGCCGCGATGGTGCTGTTTGAGTTCGCTTTGCGCTATCCCCAGCGTTGCCGCTCCCTGACAATCATTGCCCAGGGGGCAGATTATCGTATCTCCCCCCATCCTTTTATCTGGTTCTTGCATGAGCTTTTCTACCGCCTCCCGATTGAATATGTGCTGCCAGCCTCATTTTTACGGGCGAATGTCATTAACTATATTATGGCGCATAGTATGGATAATCGCACCTCACCCTCGCTACCTCGTCACTTGATTGAGGAGCAGTTCAACAAAATCTCTCAATGGCCCTTTGTTTATAAATGCTCTGTACTCCCGATCATCCACAATTTTGATATCCGCAAGCGTCTCAGCACGTTAACCATGCCCATTTTACTGATTAATCGCACCGATGACGCGCTCTCACCAGAAGCAAAGACGCGCTGGCTGGCGAAACACTTACCTAATTGTTCCGGCTACCACGTCGTTTCTGGTAGGGAACGTTTCTTTATGTATTCTCGTAACGAGACTGTGACACCATTGATTGAAGCATTTCTCGCCGCTAGGGATACAAGGAGAGGTCCGCTCAAACAGCTACAACAATAATAAAGGGAGAGGCCGATGGATGAAGCCCTATTACAGCCACTACGTCGCGTCGTTATCACCGGCATGGGAGTTATTGCCGCTAACGGCATTGGAAAAGAGTCGTTCTGGCAATCCTGTCTGGCGGGTCGTTCGGGTCTAGGTAAGATTACGCACTTTGATGCTACTGCTTTGCCGTCTCAGGTCGCAGGTGAGGTGGCGGATTTTGATCCGACTATCCTCGGCCTGAGCACCCATGAGATTGAACATATGGATCGTGCAACCCAGTTTGCGCTGGCCGCCGCCAATCAGGCCTTGGAAGATGCGCAGATCTATCCGGACCTGGACGATGAGCAGCGTGAGCGTACAGGTGTGATCATGGGATTGGCATTAGCCTGTTTAGAAGAAGGTGAGCGCCAGTGGACGCGTATGACAGAAAAGGGGACCCGGCATCCCCAACTTGTGCCACAAGAACAACTTCCCGCCACCTTGCTGATGTCTCATGCGGCCGCCAGTAGTATTGCCGCCCACCATCAACTCCATGGTCCCAATCAGGTGATCGCCACCGGTTGTTCGGCGGGCGCAGATGCGATTGGGCAGGCGTTCTGGCATATACAGGAGGGCCAGGCGGATCTGATGCTGGCCGGAGGGACCGATGCGGCGGTGAGCTATGGGGTTATGGATGTTTTTTGTGTGATGGGGGCGCTGAGTACAAAATATAACGAGACACCCACACGCGCCTCACGTCCCTATGATCTGGACCGCGATGGTTTTGTGATGGCCGAGGGGGCTGGAGTACTGCTGTTAGAGGAACGCGAACATGCCCTGGCACGCAAGGCACATATCTACGCTGAGATCCTCGTCTTTGCCTCTAATAGCAACGCCTATCATATGACATCCCTCCCTCCTGAAGGACAACCCTTGCAGCAATTATTGCGCCAAACCCTGGCGCAGGCGGAGATAGCGCCGCAACAGCTTGACTATATCAATGCCCATGGGAGTTCAACACCTCCCAATGAGGTGGCGGAGACCGCAGCCTATAAAGCGGTTTTGGGCGAGTATGCAACGCAGATACCGATCAGCGCCACCAAATCAATGATCGGGCATAGCCAGGGGGCGGCCAGCGCGATCGAGACCCTGGTTACGGCCCTGGTACTTAACCATCAGCAAATTCCACCCACCATCAATCAGGAGCATGTTGATCCTCGTTGTGATCTGGACTATGTTCCCAATACTGCCCGCTCGGCCACTGTCAAGATAGCATTGACGCACTCGAGTGGCTTTGGAGGAGTGAATAGTGCGTTGCTGCTCGCACAAGCAGACTGGAACGAGAGCGAATGAAACAGATACAACAAAGACGAGTGGTGATCACTGGTCTGGGTGTTGTTGCACCCAATGGCATCGGTAAGAATGCCTTCTGGCAGGCCAATATGGCTGGACGCTCTGGCGTTATCCGGCTTCCACAGGAGCATGAGTTGCCGATTCAGGTAGCGGGCGTGGTTCAGAATTTCCTGGTTGAGGATTATATCGAGCGTAAACTGGCTAATCGCTCAGATCGCATGACACATTTTGCCTTTGCGGCCATCCAGGAGGCACTGGCGGATGCGCAATTGTCACTGACACAGGAGAATCCACAACGTGTCGGGGCAGTGATCGCCAATACGATGGGTGGCGTGAACTATGTGCTTGAACAGTTACAGGCTTTATATACGCGTGGTCCACGCTTTATGAGCGCGTATACCGCCATAGCCTGGCTGCACGTAGCCACGATTGGTCAGACAGCGATCCGCCATAGTATACAAGGCTACTGTAAAACGCCCGTCAATGATACCGTAGGCGGTCTGGACGCGCTGGGAATGGCCTATGGAGCTATTCGCCGTGGCGCCGCCGATGTGATTATCTCCGGTGGCTGCGAGGCTTTTCTCAATCCTTTTATCCTGCTCATCCTCTCCCAACAGGGCCAATATGTAACTGGCACCGATCTCTCCGGCTATCGCCCCTTTGATCAACGCGCCTCAGGACTGGTACTGGCCGAGGGGGCAGGCATCTGTATTTTAGAGGAGTATCAACATGCCCTGGATCGTGGGGCCACTATCTATGGCGAGATTACGGGCTATGGTCAGAGCAATGATGCGCATGGTCTTCTTCCTCCATCCTCAAATGGCACACGCTATGCCCGGGCGCTCTGCCAGGCGATCCAATCCGGCCAGATGACACCAGACGATGTGAACTATCTTAGTCTGGATGGACGGGCCTGGCCTGAATCGGATCAGGGAGAGTTCGATGGACTGCGGCAGGTCTTTGGACCACGCCTCCCGCAAATTCCGGCCAGTGTGCCGCGTACCATGTTTGGACATAGCTATGCGGCGGCCGGCGCGATTGATACGATTACCACATTGCTGGCCCTCAAGTATGGTCGCATTCCTCCCACCATCAATTGTGATCATCCTGACACCAGCTATGAACTCAATCTGGTACGCGATAAGCCCTTATCGCTGACCGCCTCCAGAGATCAACAGGTCGCGCTGGTCGGTGGACGTGGCACAGGTGGTACTAACGTGGCGCTGGCACTCAGGCGGGAGAGATAAAAGGTGCGCGTTGCTATTGTGGGAGCCGGACCAACCGGACTATTGGCCGCCAACCTGCTGGGACAGGCTGGTATTGAGACAGTGCTACTTGAGCGTAATCCTGGCCTGACAGATCATCCTCGGGCCATTACTATCGATGATGAAGGATTACGGATCTGCCAGGCAATTGGACTGGTCGAGGAGATTTGTGGGCATGCCTTGCTGAATCGGGCGGCCCACTATGTTTCACGTGGTCGCTACCTGGTCAAGATAGCGCCCGCGCAACACCCCTATGGCTATCCACAGATCTCGACCTTCCACCAACCAACCTTTGAAGCGATCCTCCTTAAAGGACTGGCACGCTTCTCCTGTGTCCAGATCCACTTTGAAGTCAACGTCAAAGCACTTGCGTATAATCATCATGGCGTAACACTACAACTTGAAAAACGCGATGGTAGCATAGAAGAGCTAGAGTTTGCCTATGTGCTGGCCTGCGATGGTGGTCGTAGCGCTATTCGCCAGCAATTAGAGATTCCCTTGCGGTCCGTACGCTTCTGGCAACTGCTGGATTTACGCGGGCGTGGCCGTAGATCCAGTAAAAGGTCCAGGCAAGAACGTAGTCAACGCTGGCTGGTCGTCGATACGGTTGATACCATGGCTGCTGCCCCAGCAATTATCTTCTTCTGCAATCCAGCCCGGCCTGCTGTCACGGTGCCTGCCCCCAATGGAGGAAGACGCTGGGAGTTTATGCTCAAACCAGATGAACAGGAGGAAGACCTGCTCTCTGAAGTAGCAATCGCCCACTGTATCCAGCAGGCACTCCACAGCCTCCCCCCAAAAGATCGGACCAGCATATCATCCATGGCCACCAAAACTATACGAAAGACAATGTATACCTTCCACACCACCATCGCCGAGCGCTTTTCAGTCGGCCAGCGTATCTTCTTAATGGGAGATGCCGCCCATCAGATGCCGCCATTCGGTGGACAGGGCATGAATAGCGGTCTACGCGATGCCAGCAATCTATGCTGGAAGCTTCAACTCGTCATCCAGCAGCAAACCACACCACAGATTCTCGCTAGCTATCAGCAGGAACGACTACCGCATGTTATCCAAATGATCATGTTCTCCTCCACACTAGGTAGCCTGATCATGCCCACATGGCAACCGCTAGCAATAGCGCGTGATCTGGTCCTAAATGCTATCCACAGCATCCCCCCACTGCGCCGCCTGCTCACCGACATGGAAGTCAAACCGCAGCCCCACTATCGCTCAGGATTCCTACTCCCCCATGGAGGCCCATGGACCGGCAAACTCATACCACAACCACTCGTCAGCGACAGCGCAGGCCAGCGCCTGCTTCTTGATCAGGTTATGGGCAACGCCTTCTCCATCCTAAGAATATCCGATAATCCAGTCCAGGCATTCGAACCGTTCACACACAAACTCTGGAGCAAACTAGCCACCCAATATATCTGCCTCACCACCACAAAATCTGTAGAGCGCCAATCAAAGAATATAGGAAACATCCATACAATCACCGATGAAAGCGGACAACTCGCTAGCTTGCTCAAACAGCAACCAGACCGCTTCCTCATCGCCCGCCCCGACCACTATTGTATGGGTATCTTTCATATCTCCGAACTCGCCCACGTAGAACAGACACTAATAAAATTACTCGATTACAAACCCGTAAAAATCAAAGAAACAATAAACGAGCAGTAGCGGCAGCCCTCGTGGCTGCGCACGTTCCCCATCGAGCGTAGCCGCTCACACCATGAGCGCACTTTACCCTCCAGCCTCCATTTATGACAACCATCGTCCACCTCCCTCTGTGACCTTATGCCATCCACATTGACGCAGGTGAAGGTGGACGATGGTTGTCATTGAGCGGGGCTTGGAGGAGGGTGAGCGTATGGTGCTTGCTAGCTACGCTCGTAAAGGGAGGTGAGCAGCCACGAGGGCTGCCGCTACTGCTCGTTTATTTATTATTGCATGTAATGGGGGTATACCGGGCCATTTGTGGGAAAATGGTCCGGTATGGGATGTTTGTTAGTCGGCGAGGAGGCGTTGGTAGAGGTCGTCCTGGCGGGCGACGGCTTTGCGGTAGATTTTGCCGTCGTTGGAATTGGGTTGGGTGGCGTCTTTGATTACGGGTTCGACGGAGGCAACGTGGGGGATGGCGTTGAGGGCTTCCAGGGCGAGGAGGGCGACTCCACGGGCGGAGGCTTCTTGCTCACGCGAAGGGTAGATGGTGGTGTCGAGGGTGTCGGCGACGATTTGTCGTAGGAGATGAGAGTGGAAGAGCACTCCTCCACTGGCCATGAGATGGTGATCGGCTGGCTTCATGTCGAGGGCTTTCAGGAGTTGGCCGTGGATGACGCTGAGGCGGTAAGCCAGGGCTTCCATGCCGGCACGCAATATCTCTGCGGGCGTGCTGTGATTGGAGAGACCAGAGATGGTCATACGGGCCTCTGCGTGCCAGCCGATGCTGCGCTCACCTGAGAGGAAGGGTAAAATGGTGAGTCCATGGCTATCGGGCTTGACGGCGGCGGCCAGGGGCTCGGCATCTGCCAGGGCCGGTAGTTTGAAGGAGTCTGTGAGCCAGGCCAGCAGGTTGCCGCCTTCACTCATTGCTCCCCCTAAAACGGCACGCTTCTCGTCGATATAGTATTGCCAGAGGCCTAATGGCGGGGCTGAAATACGATCGGGGGCGACCACAACGCGAATGGCACTGGAGGTACCCATGGTCAGGGACCAATTTTTGGCGGCGACACAATTGGTACCGATACAGGCAGAGGCACCATCACCGATGGCCGCATACCAGGGCACGGCATTCAGAGCAGGCCAGCGTTTAGCATAATCCCCTTGCAGACCCTGGATAGCATCCTTAAAATCACCAATCTTCGGCAGTTGCTCGGGCTGTACTTCCAGCGCCTTCATTAATTCTGGATCCCATTGCCGCGTCTTGATAGCTAACATACCAGTGGCGGATGCCATTGAGAGGCTACAAATAGATTTGCCCAGTAGTTTGCGGTGCAGATACTCACCAAAGGAGATCCATTGCTTGACGCGTTTAAAGACCTGAGACTGGTTCTGCGCAAGCCAGCGTAACTTGGCGGGCCAGTAACTGGCGTGGAAGCGGACGCCCACACGGTCGTGTACCGTCTTCTCATCAAACTGCTTGCGCAACTCACGGGCCGTCCCGAAGGCGCGGGTGTCCTCCCAGGTAATCACGGGAGTCAATGCCTGATTATGTTCATCAACTCCCAGTAAGCTATGCCAGAAAGTATCGATGGCCACCGCGCCAATGGGAGCAGATAGCTTTCCGGCCTTTTTTAAGACTTCATCGATGGTCTGGCCCACCACATCAACCAGATGGTCGGCATCAACCGAGACTTCCCCCTCACTCGATGTGGTCAGTTGATAGGTCAGTTGTGAAACCATGTCCGGGATAGCTTTGCCTGTGTTATCAAATAGCAAGGCTCGGGTTGAGGATGTACCGACATCCAGAGATAGAATCGAAATGGATTGTGTATCTGCCATCAAAAAACTCTCCTACACAACAAACGTAGAACAACAGTGTCAGGATTTCGGGCTACTCCCTGCTACAGGTGCATCCTTATCCGAAGGTGAAACGACTTCACTATGGGCATACGTTAGTGTACAACCATTGTCCCCACATTGTCGCTCTTGTTTGGCTTTCAGGATAGCTTTGCGCTTTGAAGGTACGGTCAGGGCCGCACAGATAGCACTAATAAAGGCGAGTCCGGCCGAGATGATCGCGGCAACACGGAAACTGCTAATAAAGGATTCCGAGATATCTTGCTGCAGGCGGGCGCGCATAGACGCATCTACACTGGTAGGCACGACGGCATCGGCCAGTTTGGGTCGCTCATTATCCAACAAATGACTGGTAGCCGCCGGTACATTCTGGCTAGCCAGACGATTATCCAGCGCAAGGTTGAAGGATGATAGCACGATCAGTCCAAAGACGGCGATGGCCAGCAGTCCAGCCACACGCGCCACGGCATTATTGACGCCAGAGGCGGTACCAGCATATTTGTCTTCGACCGCACCCATAACGGTTGTGGTTAGCGGGGCCACCGTAACCGACATACCCAGACCTAACACCACAATAGCCGGAAAGTAAGTGGTCCAGTAGCTACCACCAATACCAGGAATAGCAAACAAGATATAGCCCAGTCCAACAAGAATTGGTCCAATCACCAGAGGGAGTCGTGCCCCATAACGAGCGACGAGTCCACCAGACCAGCGAGAAAGTGAGAACATAAGGATTGTAAAGGGTAGCAGGGCCGAACCAGCAAAGGTAGGCGAGTAGCCCTGAACACGAATCAGATTGAAGGGTAAGAAGTAGAACAAGGCTCCCAGGGCTGCATAGAGGAAGAAGGTTAACAGGTTGGTGCCGCTAAAGGAACGAGACTTAAACAGTTGTAAGGGCATCATTGGAGCACGACTACGGCGCTCAACCAGGATAAAGGCGACCAGGGACGCAATACCAATCAGCACACACCCAATCACAATAGGACTGGTGATGCCATAGGTGTTGGCTTCGATCAACCCAAAGACGAGTAAGCCCAGTCCAAGCGTGGCCAGGATAGCTCCGGCTAGATCCAGGTGGCGCTCGGCTTCCTCACCGCGACTCTCTGGGACGAAGAAGAAGAGTACGATCAGCACAATCACAGCCAACGGAATATTGATAAAGAAGACCCAGCGCCAGGAGGCATATTGGACAAGCCAGCCACCAATGACGGGTCCAAGGGCTGAGGTAATAGCCGAGAAGGCAGACCAGAGTCCAATAGCTTTGCCACGATCCGCTTCATTAAAGGAGGCACGCAGAATAGCCAGGCTCTCAGGCGTCAACAATGCGCCACCAATACCCTGGAAGGCACGAGCTACGATTAACTGGGTAATATCTGTGGTCAGACCACACCAGATCGAGGCGAGCATAAAGATAATAATACCCAGACCAAACATACGCTTACGACCATAAATATCTCCGAGCGAGCCTCCCACCAGAATCAAGGAACCCAGGAAGAGGGAATACGCTTCGACAACCCATTGGACACTGGCGGCACTAGCGTTAAGGTCCCCCTGGAGCCGTGGTAGCGCCACATTCACCACGCTACCATCAATAAAGGCCATACTAGAACCCAGAATAGTTGCCACAAGAATCCAGAAGCCTTTGTTTTTTGGCGTCATGATTTATACTGCTTTCTCTGTCGCAAGATAGGACATAAATAAAAGGTGGGGGATGGATATACATGAGTATTACTTCCATCCCCATATGCTTATATTCTTTACACGTCACATCTTACGGCTGAGATACAAGCCAGTCAATGCCATCTTGCCTAGAGATCCGGTATCTGCCAGTCGATCTCAGCTTTACCGGCGGCCTGTAGAGCCTGATTGATTTTGCTAAATGGGCGGCTGCCAAAAAAGCCATTACGCGCCGATAGGGGTGAAGGATGGGCCGACTCGATAATGGTATGGCGGGTCGTATCGATCAGGGCCTTTTTCTTCTGCGCATAACCACCCCACAGCACAAAGACCACCGGACTCTCCTTCGC
Organism: Dictyobacter alpinus; assembly: GCF_003967575.1. NCBI lineage: Bacteria > Bacillati > Chloroflexota > Ktedonobacteria > Ktedonobacterales > Dictyobacteraceae > Dictyobacter > Dictyobacter alpinus. The sequence goes on along the minus strand of NZ_BIFT01000001.1, from coordinate 3,402,298 downwards.
ATTTACCACCTTAATCACATGGTCTGTAAAGGTCTCCCAACCATGATTCTTATGTGAATTCGCCTGGTGGGCCCGTACGGTCAGGACCGCATTGAGCATCAAGATTCCCTGATCCGCCCAGGGCACAAGATATCCGATATTGGGGATGCGGCAGCCCTGGTCTTCACGCAGCTCCTTAAACATATTTACCAGAGAAGGAGGTGGCTTGATGCCTGGGCGCACGGAGAAACAGAGGCCGTGAGCCTGATTGTTATCATGATAAGGATCCTGTCCTAACAAGAAAACATTCACGTTATCATAAGGTGCATGCTGAAAGGCTGAAAATACATCCTCCTCTGGCGGGAAAACCTCATGCTTTTGCCGCTCATCATCAACAAACTGCGTTAATTTCCGGAAATATGGTTTTTCAAATTCATCGTTCAGATGCTCATGCCAGCTTTGCGGAATATTTATCTGCATACATTTCCCTTTTAACTCTTATTTTAGAACAACAAGATCTGAGTATCTTTATTATCCTTTACTTCGTTATTATTCTTTCACGAATGGCGTAAAACGGCAATCTATTTGTGGTGGCATGGCCACCTATTTGTGGGCCGCCGCAAGCGGCGGCGGATGGGAGGAGGGGGAGCGAGGGGACACCCCCTCGGACCCCGGCAAGGGGCTGGCTGCCCCTTGCAACCCCGCTTTTCATGCGGTGGTAGGAGGAGAGTCGAGTCCCGCTTCTCCATGGGGTTGGAGCGGATCTAACCTCGCTCCTCCATAGGGTTTAGAGGAGGGTCGAACCTCGCTTTTCGGGGGGTTGGAGGAGGGTCGAACCTCGCTTTTCGGGTGGCTGGAGGAGGGTCGAGCTCTGCTTCAACAAATTGGGGGGAGCTCATGCGGGGTGTAGAGGGAAGCTATAGTGGGTCTGGTTGGGTGTGATGGGATAGGTGGTATTGGAGAGGATGATTTCTCCGGTGGTGCCGGGGGGGAGGGAGACTTCGATGCCGAGGGTGGCATGCTGATGAGTCCAACTGAGGGTTATGTCGCCGTGGGGGGTGGGGACTGTGCCACGGGCCCATTGGAGTTTGCTGGTATGGGGGGCGATACGGATATGGCTATAGCCGGGGTTGGCGGGCTGGATGCCGAGGACCTGGGCTGAGAGGAAGTAGGCGGGCGCTGCCGACCAGCCGTGACAGAGGCTACGGCTCCAGTGTGGACTGGTCAGGTTGGGGAAGGTCTCCCAGAAGGTGGTGGCTCCCTTTTCTAGCATACGGCCCCATTGCTCACGTATCAGGCTGATGACGGTATCGATCCTGTTATAGGCGAAGAGGGTTTCGGCGGTAAAGAAGAGGAACCAGGGACTACCAACGGGAACAATGGCGTCAGCGGCGAATTTGCTGGCCTGATCAGGTGAGCTACCGATGAAGTTGCCTTGCTGAGCGGCCTCGACGAGGGGAAGGATACGCTCAACGCGCTCAACAGGTGCGCAATTACAGAGCAGGACCAGCGTGTTGGTGTGCTCACTGATCCTGGTGCGCGCCAGAAAGGTGGCACGATCATCGAGATGAGTACCATACTCGGCGCTCAGGGCCTGGTGATACTGATAGCCCTGCTCATCACGGACGGTATCAACATAGGCTCCACGCTCCTCAGACCAACAATAGGCGTTGATGGCGCTATAGATACGTTCAGCAGCCTCACGATATTGCTGGACCTCCTGTTGCGGCTGAGAGGAGTTATCTGAGAGAACTTCAGCCATGCGGGCGGCGCGGCGCAGGCTTTCAACAAGTAAAGCATTGGATGAGGTGACCTCACCGTCACGCGTCAAGTCCATCGCCGACCAATCAACCAGGTTCCAGACATCAGGAAAGTTGATCAGTCCACGCGGCGAGAGGAATGCCAGGCTACGCTGTAAGCATTCACGGACCGCTGGATAGAGTTGCGCCAGGATGTCACGGTCTCCAGTAAGCTCATAGTGCTCCCAGACATTCCAGATCCAGAGGAACGTCCACATGGGGATCTGGCTGAACCAGCCACTGGCAACGTGGTCGGTGGTTAGATGAGCCTGCCCCTGTAAGTGTGGCGGCTTGATCGCATCCAGGCGGCGCGAGAGGGATTGTCCCGTCAGGAGGAGGCAACGCGTGGTGAGGTCATAGGCACCAAAGGCGACGGCATTGCTCAATGCTGAATTGCGGGCATCACCAACCCAGAAGACCTGCTCATAAGCCGGGCAGTCTACATAGGTATCCTCCATACACAACTGGACCGTGTAGGCGGCAACGTCCCAGATCGAGGTGAGTAGCTGGTCACTACAGGCGAAGCTGCCACGGCGCTCCACCGGATAGGTGTTGAGGAGGGTATGGAGATTATAGAGCCGGATCGGTGCGCTATCAGGCGTAGGAAAACGGAAGGTGAGTGAAGCGTAACGATAACCACGGCGTTGATGCGAGCGGAACGTCTGATGACCAGCTCGACAAGTATAGCGGAACGTGTTACGCAACATATCGGTCCAAAAGATGCCGCTGGCATCGATGCCCTCAAAGAAATTGGCATCCACAATCGTGCCCTCAGGCGCATCCAGTTCAAGGACGGGAAAACCTACGACTTCACGGCCAAAGTCAACGACTATATGCAGGTCACCGTTAGACTGTGGGTAGAGTAGGGTGTAATTGGCATCCTGGTGTAAGAAGGCGGATATATGCTCAGCCAGGACGGCGGTCGAGCTATCCAGGAATTCGCGTGGCTGGGGTCCGGCGATACTGGCATCACAGAAACCACTGGCTGGGAGCGCGAACTGCTGGGCACGCGTAATCAGCGCGATATCCTCCATATTCTCAGCAGCGGCGATAGCTATGCGCTCGCTAGCTGGCAGTTCGTCAGGCGTGGCCGCTGCTAACAGACGCTGATAGGTATCATCGCGCTCATCAAAGGAGCCAAGATAGACCCAGACGGCCGTTGGATCATCCACCAGTCGCGAAGCGGAAAAGGTCAGGTCCTCAGTCGTCTGAAAAGAGAGTGCCGGCCATTCGGTACCCGCAATCACAAAGAGATTATGGCCTGCCTGAAGGTCAAAGATGTTGTTATGAATGCGCTGACCACTACAACTGATGCCGCGCCCCTCATAATCGGCTGAACTGGCGCTGACAAGCGTAACCTGACATGGCTGCTGGACGATCAGTTCGGTTACAAAGGCGACGCCACGCGTGCCCAGAGGCTCACCGCGCAGGCCCAGCGAAAGGTCACGCACACGATGGCGCAGATCAAAGCTCCAGCCCACGCCCGGCCTCTGACGAGCCAGTTCAAGGGCCAGCACCTTCGTCGGCTGCACCACATCCCGTGTCAAAAAAGGAATCCCACGCGGTACCAATTCATCCCAGGGTGAGGTGCCCACTGGTCCAATGATTGTGGCTGGCTGCCAGTCTTCAGACAGGACATACGAGGGATCGCGCCAGCCATCTTCGGTACGCGCATCATACTGCTCCTCAAAACCCTGCTGCACACAGATACGCGGTACCGCACGCACAAAGACGGGATCAGGTGACACCCGCCAGGTGGCATCACTAACCAGGCGGCGACTTGTGCCATCAACAAACTCCAGCAGTAGCTCACACAGAAAGCCACCCCGGCCCCGAATATATTGAAAGCTATGATCACCCAGATGCGTCACACGGGCCGCCAGGACATTCTCCTGGCCCGTATGCAGCCAGGAGGTAATATCATACTCATCATAGCTATAGGCCCACGGAAACGAGCGCACAGGACCATTGCCAGCATCATGTCCATTCACATACAGTTCATAGCGACTATCGGCCGTAATCAATAGCGTCGCCCGCTGAATAGCCGTGGGACACTCAAATGACCGACGTAAACGTAACCAAAAATTACGTGGTGAAGCCTCACCAGCATCCCAGATCCAGCTGACCAGCGAAGAAAAATCCATTTACCTATCGCTCCTTTGCAAATATGTTTCTATTTATAACTAGTATAAAAGCAAACGAAACAAAATGTAACCCGAGATATCGCTCAAGGTGCCATGCATTTTTTGCAGCGGCATGTGTTGTCGGATATGAAATATCGCGATGTGAACAATATTGGTAGCGAGGAGCTAGACCTGTGTGGCATTGTCCAAAAAACCAGGATGCGTTCTTCCACACATCCTGGCATGTTTAATGCTCTTAGGCCAGGCCAATACGTTTGAAGGAGGTATCGATGTACTTGGTGTAGTAGTCAGTATTGGTGAGTTCGGCCAGTTCGGTAGGATTGAGGTAGCTGGCAACTTCAGGATCCTGATTGAGCGCATCGACCAGGGCGGCCCCTTTGATCGCCCCTTCACTGGTCATCGCCCAGACCTTTTTAGCGTTGCGCTGCACCATCTTATATGCTTCCTGACGACCTACGCCTTTATCGATCAAGGCCAGCAGGATGCGCTGTGAGAAGACGAGGCCACCGGTCATATTGAGATTGGCCAGCATGCGCTCGGCATCTACTTGCAGGCCGCTCATGACATTGTTGAAGATATGCAGTGTATAATCCAGCAATGTGCAGGCATCAGGAATAATGATGCGCTCGGTTGAGGAATGGCTGATGTCGCGCTCATGCCAGAGGGCTACATTCTCCATCGCCGTTACCGCATAGCCACGGAGCAGGCGGGCCAGTCCACAGATGCGCTCGCACAGTTCAGGATTGCGTTTGTGCGGCATCGCTGACGAACCTTGCTGACCCGAACCAAAGGGCTCAAAGGCCTCGCTCAACTCGGTTCGCTGTAAATGCCGGATCTCCTGGGCCATCTTCTCTAGCGAACTACCGACCAGAGCCAGCGTCGTCATAAAGTGAGCATGGCGATCGCGCTGTACAACCTGATTCGAGATCGGAGCCACGCCAAGTCCCATTTGTTCACAGACATATTCCTCGATCTGTGGTGGTATTGAGGCATGGGTACCAACCGGACCAGATATTTTTCCGACGGTAACCTGCTCAATGGCGGCCGCCAGACGTGTCTGGTGGCGACGCAATTCATCAACCCAGAGGGCCAGCTTCAAACCAAAGGTCATCGGCTCAGCATGGATACCATGGGAGCGGCCCGTGATCAACGTATATTTATGTTCAACGGCCCTTTTCGCGATGGTATCGGTCAAGGTCGCCAGGCCAGCCGTCAAAATCGCGCCGGCCTCTTTAAGCTGCGCGGCCAGACCAGTGTCCAGTACATCGGAAGAAGTCATACCCAGATGGATAAAGCGGCCCTCAGGACCCAATTGTTCCTGGATCGAGCGCAGGAACGAGATCACATCGTGATGTGTCTCCTGCTCGATCTCCTGCATACGCTGAGCATTATACTCGGCCTTACGAATCTTCTCGATCGCCTCTTGAGGAATGACGCCCTCGCGTGCCCAGCCTTCGCAGGCCAGTAGCTCTACTTGAAGCCATTTATCTGTTTTGTGTTTGGATGACCAGATGGCGGCCATCTCTGCTCTTGAATATCGCTCAATCATGAATAAATATTTCCCTTATGTATGCGCTAACATGGAAGTGAACTGATCTTCGCACATGACATGGCGCGAGCTCATAAATATGAGCTCGCATTTTTGTTTACGTAGTGGGATAATCAGTACTGCGTCATGCCTAGTTTACCACAGATGCCAATGTACATCACTGTCTAATTTTTTTACTTACAAGGAAGTGAGATCGAGCGTGTTGAAAAGTTTCGCTTCATCCTTCTCTCCGGCCTTAACACGAAATGCGGCTGTTTTATATACCATTAAGAACCTGCTCCCGGCAGGAATAGTAGTAGTGCTCACCGTCTTTACCGTGTGTAGCTACTATCTGTATCATCCTTATGCTGAGCTGACCGCTGACACCCCTGGATATGTGAACTTCGCCCAACAATTACGCACAACTGGAAATCCCATCAATGTCTTTCGGCTACCGACATACCCGCTTTTTCTACTCCTCATCAGCCTTTTTGTTGGCCCACAGAATCTGTTCGCTGTAAGCATCGTCCAGGGGATTCTTTTTATATGTGCTGTGATAGAGTTCTATGTACTAACTCTGCTCCTCTTCAAGCAAAGTTGGATCGCGTGCTGTATTAGCTTACTGGTCGGAACCAACATTATCCTTATCTCCTACAGCAAAACTCTGATGACTGAAGGACTCTCCCTCTGGTTGCTGCTGAGCAGCCTGTTGCTGGCCATCTGTATCATGCGTAGCGGCAATATGGCCCTCTTAAAATGGCTGGGGCTCTTCCTGGCCCTCCTGTTTTTTACCCGACCCGAGTGGGCTAGCTTTCCCATCCTCTTATTTGCATACCTCCTCTGGAATGGCTATCGGCGTAGCGAATTTCGCTCAAAGCTATTGAGCATGGTGCGTGTCGCCATCGTTCTCTATGCACTGTTAGCGATCTATATCGGCTGCAACTTTTTTATCCATCATTACCTTGGCTTAACCAGCGTCGAAAACATGAACCTGATCGGCAAAGTAATGCAATACCATATGCAGAACGAAGCCCCTCCGGGTTATGAGCATATACAACGCATCATTGATTTCAATGTGACCCATACCCATCTCTCTCCCTATCAACTACTTGGCAAACATCCCGAACTTGGTCGTAATAATGCCCAGCCAGTGGGGGATTTCGCCCGCGCCATCATCTGGCGCCACCCCTTTGAATTTATCGGCAAGACCATACCATTGCTCTTTGAGTCACTGACCAGCTATTATCCGGTCAGCATTTCAGCCTCGCCTCTGAATATTCCACAGCACAATTGGACAGAGCAGGCCGTTAGCGTCCTATCGTCGCTGCATCGCAGGCTCTATGCCCTCAACGTTCTCTTCCCCTATGGCTCAATCATCTGGATCAGCCTCCTGTGCTGGTCCCGTACCCGTAAGCATCTGAGCGTTCAAGCCATGGGACTGATCGTCCTCACCGTCTGGTTTGCTCTGATCCTCACCACCCTTGGTGGCTACTACCTGAGCGACTACATGCGTGTCCATATCGTATTTGACGCGCTCATCATCATAACTATCTGGGGAACTATCCTATACGTACCTTACCTTTTCTTTCATCTTTTGATTGCTCCGAAGAAGTGGGCATAAAATGACAATAGATTGTGTTATCTATAACAGAATGAATGAAATAGTACGCACTAGTAATGCTGCTGGATTTGATCCTTACTGGTGCGCGATATAGGTGAGAGCATGATTGATAAGGCATTTGGGGAGGCGAAAATCCTGCCTTATTGAGGGTGACATCTTGACGAAGATGAGCCTTGCATGTACAATCATGCTTGCATTGCTATGAGCATTTTGCAGGTTGTAGAGGTGAGGGAGGCAGAGGTGCAGCAAACAACAAGGCCTTCCAAGCAGCGAAGCCATAAGTGTTGATATCCAGGAGATATTATGAAAGCAGGAATCCATCCAAATTATGTTGAATCCACGGTGCAATGCGCTTGTGGCAACACATTTACGACAATGAGCACGAAGCCTGTGTTGAAGGTTGATGTTTGCTCGAAGTGCCATCCTTTCTTTACTGGTCAGCAGCGTATTCTTGACGCCGCCGGTCGTGTGGAGCGCTTCCGCAAACGCTTCAACCTTAAGGATGAGTAGTTCATTACCAGGGAGTAGTCGTATAGGGATAAAGGTGAGTAGAAACATGCCTTTATCCCTATTTCGCTATGCGTTACTTTTTTTGTAAATTGCAGGGGGGGTGAGTCAACTGAGCGATCCAACGCAAAGAACTATTCTGTTCCTGATTGCTGATACTGGCGCGGGGCACCGGAGTGCGGCCAACGCGATCAGTAATGCCATCCGTCTTATTTCGCAGCGCGAACAGGAAGCATGGCTGGCACAGCAACCAGCAACAGGAGGCGAGCTTCCACCTTCCTCTTATCGTATCGAGATTGTTGATGTGTTTGAGGAGTACAGCCGTTTCCCGTTACGTGAGGCGGTCAAACTCTATGGACCAACGATACGTTATAATCCAAAATTGTTTGGCGAGTTTTTTCATCGCAGTAATCGTGAAGGCACGGTAATGGCGATGACGAGCCTGGCAACCCCGCTTATTTTTAATGGATTATTGAAACTCTTTACGACTATTCAGCCGGACGTGGTTGTCTCGATCCATCCGATGATTAATTTTGTCACGATCCGAGCCTTGCGCCAGCTAGGTTTGAAGATTCCTTTTATCACGGTCGTGACCGATCTGATTAGTGTCCATTTCTCCTGGTTTGCGCCAGGTGCTGATGCCTATATTGTGCCAACAGAGCAGGCAAAGCAGCTCTATCTGTCGCGCAAGCTAGATCCTAGACGCGTGCATATGTTGGGCATGCCGATTGATCCCAAATATACACGTGAAGTGGCTCCAAAGGAAGAACTCCGTAAAAAATTTGGCCTTTCGCACGATTTACCCGTTGTCTTGCTGGTTGGTGGTGGTGATGGAGCTGGCGGCCTGCATGCCGCGGTACGCGCTATTTCTCAGGCTCACCTACCGGTACAGTTACTGGTGGTAACGGGCCGCAACAAAAAACTCTATGCCCAGTTACAGCGTACACGCGCACGTCTTCATGTGCCGGCCCAGATCTTTGGCTTCGTACATAATATGCCTGAATTGATGCATGCAGCCGATGTGATCATTACCAAAGCTGGTCCTGGCACCATCTGTGAAGCCTTAGCCTGTAATCTCCCCATCATTTTAAGTGGCTATGTGCCCGGTCAGGAAGAGGGTAACATCGATTATGTTGTGCATAATGATGTTGGTGTTCTGGCCCTCGATGCTCATACGTTGACCGATGCTTTGCGCCGCCTCATCAAGCCTGGCTCACCTGAACTGCGCCGCCGTCTGGCCAATGCCAGCAGCATTAGTCGACCAGCCTCCTCATTTGATATTAGCCACAAAATTCTCAGCTTTTTACCGGCTCCAGGACAGGATAGTGTCTGGAAGAGGCAAGGAACTCGTCCGGTGCAGTATAGAATGTCCGGACGTATCCAATCGGCGATTCGTATTCGGCGTTTACATAACCATTTACCAAAGACTATTACTAGAAGTTCTGTGGTACGTCGTTTCTCGAAGACACAGGATATCTCCAATGAAGCCTCCAAGCCTGTGAGGCGGCTTGTACGTCGAAATATCAAAGATAGGATCTAGATCTACAGGAAGCGAAAGGATTGCTAGATGGCAAAGTTTTATTATGGTGGTCAGGCGGTAATGGAAGGGGTGATGATGCGTGGTCGCAATGCGGTTGCCATGGCGGTCAGGCGTCCCGAGGGCGAGATCTATGTATACGAAGAGGCATTGACGCCTAAGATTTATCAGAATAAATATTTGCGCCTCCCATTTCTACGTGGCATGGTACTCCTCTGGGAAATGCTGGTGCTGGGTACGCGGCTCATGACGATTTCAGCCAATCTCGCCTCAGGAGCCATGGATCCAGCGGCTCCAGTAGCTGCCAGTCCCGCTTCAGCCGGTGCGCCGACCCCTATTGTTGGAGACCAGGAAGCTAGGGAGTCACCGGAATCCATCGGTGGTGCCAGCCTGATCCTGCCATTGATTGTCTCACTGACCTTTGCCATCGCCATCTTCTTTGTGGGTCCACTCCTATTGACCAGTCTGTTGCGCCAGCAGATCGGTGATGGCTGGCTGAACATTACGCTGGAAGGTGTAATTCGCCTGGTATTGTTGATTGGTTATCTGTATTTGATTGGCCGTGTGGCAGATATCCAGCGGGTCTTTGGTTATCATGGGGCCGAACATAAAGCCATTAATGCCATGGAGCACGGTGATCCGCTGGATGTGCCTCATGTGCGGCAGGCTTCGCGTGTGCATACCCGCTGTGGAACAGGCTTTATGCTCCTGGTGATGGTAGTCTCAATCTTCGTATTCGCCTTTATTGGTTCGCCTCCCCTATTGATCAAGATCGTTGCGCGCATCGTCCTGGTACCGGTTGTAGCGGGTATCGCTTACGAACTGATGCGCCTGGGTGCGGCCAATTATCGCTATCGCGTGGTACGCTGGTTGCTGGCTCCAGGCCTGGCCCTACAGGGACTGACCACCCGTGAGCCCGATGATAGTATGATTGAGTGTGCCATTGCCTCTCTAAAGCGGGTTGTGTCCCGCGATACTGAAACCGAGGCTGTCACTGGCGAGAAGTCGGTTGTCCCTTCGGACTTAGTCACAAACGTGTAGCTGTTTGCAGTCTGTAGTGGATCATGCTATAGATATTAAATGTGTACATACCAGAAAAATATATTGATCTAAACTAAATAGCAGACATATTCATAGAAGAGGGAAGTTTAGGAATGTCGTCAGATTCAGTAAAGCCACCTCCAATTGATGAGAGTAAGCAGGGGGGGACGCCACCTCCTAGCGCGGCGGCTGAGGCTCCACGCGTAAAGTTTTCGTTTGTACATTGGGCTACTACAGGTGTGTTGCGGCTCCTCTATCGCCGCTGGACGCGTATCGCGGCCCGGCTGTTTCCTGAGAACTCTAAAGGGGAGCAGATCGCGCATGCATTACATATTCCTTTGCCCGATACGTTAAATATGAGTTGGGTAACCGAACACCTGGCGGTTGGTGGACGTGTGCGTCTGGAGGATATTCCGGCTCTGAATAGAGCTGGCGTCACCCATGTCGTGGATACGCGCTCTGAGTACTGTGATGATAAGGATGCTCTGGCTCGTGAGCATATTGACCTGCTCTATCTACCTACGCCCGACACATATCCACTATCAGTGGAGCAGTTGATGGAAGGCGCAGCCTGGGTCAACGAACATATCAGCCAGGGAGGGCACGTCCTGATCCATTGTGAGCATGGCGTTGGCCGCAGTGTTCTGCTGACCTGTGCCACACTCGTCTATGGTGGTATGCATGCCAGTGAAGCGTTAGATCTGGTCAAAGATAAGCGCTGGCAGGCGGCTCCAAATCAGAGACAGGTTGCCCGCTTACGGGAGTTTGAATCCGCGTTCCGGGTACTCAACAAAGCATAGCGCTCAATGGCTACTGCCACCCCATCTTCCAGATTGGTGGCAGTAACCGCATTGGCACTGGCCTTCACACGCTCTGGTGCCTGTCCCATCGCCACACCCCAGCCAGCAGCCTCAATCATCTCTAGATCATTATGATTATCCCCGATCGCCATGACTTCAGTCATAGCTATGTCTAGATGCTTTGCCAGCAGAGCTATCCCGGTCGCCTTTGAGCATTGCTGTTGCATGACCGTAATCTCGGCGGTACCATAATTGCCACGTGTAATGCGATTCCAGGAACAGGGCAACTGCGAGATGGCAGGCGCGACACGTTCAATAGCCTCTTCGTCCGCAAATGCCACGACCCGTATAGGATCAGGCTGGTCCACACAGAGGAGATGGTGGGGCATGCGCAGGACTTGTGGGAACTCTCGAAAATAGCCGTCTAACCCCGTATTATCAAACTCAGCGTGTCCACTCCATGTCTCTTCTATGCTACCTGCGATATGGTGAATGACAGGCTGGATCTGGTGGGCGACCAGGATATCGACGGCCTGCTGGGCCAGATGGGCAGGCAGCAGTTGGGTGTGGAGTACCGTACCATCTGGATGATCCAGAATCAGGGCACCATCACAGGTGATCAGCGGAATCTGAATGCCCAGTATATCGGCAAACTGGCGGCTATTTTCATAGCGCCGGGCCGTTGCCAGTGTGACCACCATCCCGGCGGCCTGGGCAGCCTGGATCGCGGCTTGCGTACGCGGGGCAATCTGTTTCTGTGGTGTGAGGAGTGTGCCATCAATATCGATGGCAATCATTTTAATGGCCTCTGGCTCTTTTATCATCAAGTGGCTCCAAGTGGAATAGCATACGAAAAGCGACGAGCATAGACCAGCCCGCCGCACATACCCCTGTGATCATTTGATTTTATTATACATCAAGTTCAACAGACATAGCAGGAAATGCTATGTCATCACCTACTAGTTGGGAAGATAGACATTATTCCTTTTCCTTTGATACAATGACAGTATGAGTATGCGAGAAGAGCCTTTTGAGGGCACATTAAATCAGGAGCAGTCAGGCCAGCCAGCGCTGGATGCAACGCCACTGACAGAAAATCCTGCCGTTAACCATAATACTGACGTTGTACAATCAATCGAGCGTTCATATTGGACTGATGCTGCCGGTTATCCGCTCCTACCTGATGAGCGGCCGGTTGGGACGGTTCGTGATAGCCTGTATGATCTGATTCCACTGGGCTCTCGTGAGCTCAAACTGATCAATACCGCGCCATTTCTACGTCTTCAGCAAGTCAAGCAACTGGGATTTGTTTATCGCGTCTGGCCTGGGGCGACACATACCCGTTATGAACATAGCCTGGGCTGCTACCATCTGGCCGTACGTGCTTTGCGTTCCCTGCTGTTACGTGGCCCGGACGGAGGACTCGACGGGATCGCGATCAGTAGTATTCAAACTCTGGTTGTCTCGGCCCTCCTACACGATATTGGCCACTATCCGTTTTCGCATACCATTGAGGATCTGGGTTATCCAATTATTCATCATGAGAAGGTTGGACGCTCGATTATCGAAAAAAGCGAGATCGCGACCATTTTGGAACGCGACTACCAACTTTCACCCGGTCGTGTCGCTGACTTTATCGATCCACCCAAGTCGAGTCCTCTCCCACCGGATGATGAACTACTCGGCCATCTACTAAGTGGAGCGTTAGATATAGATAAGTTGGATTATCTCCCCCGTGATGCACGCGCCTGTAACGTGCCGTACGGTGGCGTTGATGTGTCGCGCCTGCTGAGTTCGCTACGCATCCATCGCGATCTACACGACGAGCGTTGTCTGGTCGTGACACATAAAGGGATTAGTCCTTTGCACTCGCTGTTGCATGCTCGTCAGGAGATGTTTGATAACATTTACTGGCACCACACCAGTCGAGCCTTCCAGGTGATGCTGGTACGAGCAGTTTTTGATGCCCTGGACGTTCAGGCACTCACTGCCGAACAACTGATGGGATTGACCGATGCTGGCCTGCTGACCCTGCTGGCTGGAGACAAGATGCCCGCTAGCTCACGAGCCCTGGCGGCCGATCTAGAGTTGCGCCGTCCTTATAAAGTCGCCCTAGAAGTGAGTCCAGCCGCTGGCAGTTTGTTCCGCCGCCTGGAAGCGCTGTTCTGGGACGCCCATCGGCGCCGCTATATCGAGCAGAAAGTGGCCCAGGAACTCGCCGAAATCCTCCAGATGCCCGTGACCGACTATGAAGTCCTGCTGGAAATTCCACGTCCCGAGAAATGGGAAATGGACGTCTGGATCTCGTTTGAGCATCCGCCAATCGGCATGAAACCACTTATGAAATGGGTTGAAGCCACCGGACTCCAATCAGACGATCTGGCCCGCTACGAGCAACATCAACGCCGTATCCGTATCGTGATCCCTGAAGCTCTGCGTAGCGCCATCAATCAACATCCAACCGATGATCTTCTCCTATCCATCGTGGATCACCTGATCTAAACAAGATCAAAAAGCATAAAGAAGCAGTAACGGCAGGTCTTGCACCTGCAACCCGTTCAACGTATGACCATGCACAGGCCAGATTCTGAACACGTCTGGCTGTGATCGCCGTCACACGACTACGTGTTTGGAGGACGTTACTTACGTGAACTGGTTGCAGGTGCAAGACCTGCCGTTACTTTTTGCGTTGGTACATGAGGCGGAGGGATTTTTCGTGGATGCGGCGGGCCGGGGCATAGTCAGGCGATAGGCGTTTAGCGCGGTCGGCGGGTATGACGGCTTCGCGATAGCGACCCAGACGGAAGAGGGTGTCGGCCTTCATAGTCAGGAAGCGTACATTGGAGGCATCCATGGCGATGAGGTGGTCAAGGGCTTCATTGGCTTCCTCGAATTGTCCTAATCCACGCAGGCTACGCATAAAGTTTTCCCAGACCAGGATATCGTTGGGTTGCATCTCGGCCAGTTGATGGGCCAATGCCTTGAGTTCTTCATACATCTCTAAGGTACGAAATGCCTGTATACCGAGTGTCAGGCTTTTGACATCCTGAGGATTTAAGGTGAGCGCCTGGCGTATGATTGGAATGACTTCGCGCATACGGCCGATGCGGCAGAGAATTTCAGCTTTCATTTGTAGGGCGAAGAGTTGCTGGGCATCGCGTTCCAGGCTGCGATCAAAGGCTTCTAATGCTTCGGCCAGCCGATTGAAATTGAGTAAGGCCACGCCATAGTTAGCCCAGGCGCGAGCGTCAGCGTCGGATAGCTCGACGGCGCGTCGAGCACTACGTAACGCCTCTGGAAATTTGCCCTGGAGCAACTGTAGACCGCTACGATTCATCCAGGCCAGACCAAGGTTGGTATTGAGCAGGAGGGCCTGGTCATTGGCGATCATAGCTTCTGAGATGCGCTCCATCTTTTGGAGCGCACGGGCCTTATATGCTAGAGCGGACGCCGAATTCAGCTCGATAGTCAGGATATCCTGAGCAATTTCATAGAGCGGCTCAAAACGATTCATGCCATCTAACACTGCGGCCATCCCCAGCAATGCATCCATATCCTGAGCATCTTCAGTGAGAAGATATATAAAGGCCTCGGCTGCTTGCGACCAGTTTCTGTTTAGAAGGTGTTCATGGGCCGTCCGCCGTATCTGCTCAACCACCACAGGCTCCAATGATGCATCCTTTTCTCTATCTTTAAAATTTGTGTGCTGTTTATGTTCAGAAATAGTTGTATTTTGTGCAGTCGGGGATGCCATTCCCTGCTCCCTCTCCTGTATTGTATGCTCATCCAATGTTTGGCTGCTCCATCTTCTGCTCAATTAGTGTTCCCATTATCTCATTATCGACTACGATGAGCAACCCCTTTGTACAAAATGGACTGAATCGTTATAATGGTGGGATAGAAGTTATTCATGTGTGCGTTGCTAATGGGTTGGATAGATCTTTGGGATCTGTTAAAAGATGAAATTTTTTCCATACAAATTTTTTACAAATCCCATAAAGATTTTTCATGCTCTTGTTATACAGTATAGACAAGAAAGTTTTATTACGCTCCAATGATTTCCATGGGAGCTGTAAATGTGTTACGGTGACGATGTTGGTAGTGGGAGGTTTGTAGTGGTTTACGAGGAGGTATCAGAATGGGTAATTCAGATACAAATGATCTAAATAATTTACATAATGATAGAACAACGCCATACCAGCCTGCCCCATCATCGCAGCCTGGACAGCCGGAGGATGAGCGGTTGTCGTATGTTCCACCCACACGAGGTGGCAGTTATGGTACTGAAGAACAGCGCTATCATGAGTATATGCAGCCAGGGGCATATCGACCGGGATCCGCCCAGCCGGTAAATCAGCCTGAGGACGTTTATGGTGCTGTTCCGTCATCCGCGTATCCTCCGCAGTCACGACCGCAAGCGCAGCCTGCGGACAATCGCTATTGGGGTCCGACAGCGAACAACAGTATGCCACAACCGGGGGCGGTTTATCCGAATAGCTATAATCAAGCCGGTTATACTCCTAATGGTCCAGGTGTGCTACCAACCCCGGGGGCTGGTCCTGGTCCTGGACGTAAGAAAGGGAGTGGCATGCGGGCCGCTGCTATCGCGGGCCTGGCCTTGATGATGGCGCTGGTACTTGGTGTTGGTCTGTTTGCCGGCTGGCAGTTTCGATCTTCTTCGATCGCTCCGACGGCGCCTGGCGTCAACAACTCAACCCTCCAGCCAGGGAGCAATCCACAGGCGCCGATTCCAGCTCTCACTGGCAATAACGTTCAGGCTGTGCGTGAAGCAGTGATTGCCAAGACGCGTCCGGCGGTTGTGCAGATTACTGTGCACACCCAGAAAGGTGATGCACTGGGTTCCGGTGTGATTATTGATAAGCGTGGCTACATCGTCACCAACAATCACGTAATCAGTGGCGCGAATGTGGTGGACGAAGTCGTGCTTTCAGACGGAACCCGTATTCGTAATGCCCAGGTAGTTGGTACTGATCCCGCTGATGATCTGGCGATCATCAAGATTACACCACCAACCAATATGGCGGTAATCACTCTTGGTGATTCTTCTAAATTGCGTGTGGGACAGGATGTGCTGGCGATTGGTAATCCACTGGGTAATACTCAAACGGTAACCAATGGTATTGTGAGTGCGCTGGGACGTAATGTGAGCGAGGGTAATGGTGCCACCATTCCTAACGCGATCCAGACCGATGCGCCGATCAATCCAGGTAATAGTGGTGGTGCGCTGGTGGACCTGCAAGGTCAACTGGTAGGTATTCCTACCCTGACCGCCGTAGATCCGGAGTTTAACTCACCTGCTAATGGTGTTGGCTTTGCCATCCCTTCAAATCGTGTACAATTTATCGCGACACAGTTGATCTCAACTGGCCAGGTACAACATACTGGTCGTGCCGCCATCGGCATCATGCCAGCAGCCGTAGATGCCACCCTACAGATGCAAGATAATCTGGCGGTTGACCATGGTGTTTATGTCACGCAACTGGTATCTGGTGGGGCCGCTGAGAAAGCAGGCGTGAAGGTTGGCGATGTCATTGTACAGATTGATAACAAGGCCATTGATGCCATTCCATCGCTTGAAGACGCCCTGATCGCTAAGAATCCTGGTGATACGGCATCGATCAAAGTATATCGTGGCACACAGCAGATCACTTTCAATGTTACTCTGGGTGAGCTTAAAGCCAATTAATCCTGGTTAGTCAGCTTCAAGTAACGTTTATCTGATCCAGGCTGAATAGATGGATAATGATAATATGAGACATCCCGAACTTTAAGGTCGAGTTTGTAAAAAAACACCTCCTGGAGAGAGACTGAAGGAAAAAACAGACAACCATTCAGTCTCTCCAGGAGGTGTTGTTCATGTCATCCCAATATCTCACCCGGCTCGAGGAGTCACAAGTTCCAGTCTGGCATGGTTGTAGTGCAACCTGACGTGCAGGTAGCGCGCCGTAAAGAGTTCCTGTGCTTACTACGCGCCATCTACACGTTTCAGGTTGGGGAAGTAGCAGTAGAGATAAATTAGATCCGCCACGCGCGCATATTGAGTTGTGATTTAAGAAAAGAAGTGATTGGCTCTCTGGCTTGCTGGTAAATTCTAAATAGTAGTGGGAAGATAAAGTAAACAAAGACTAGCAAACTATAGAGCACATAGAGTTTTTGCCCCCACTCCAGATGTGGATGGCTGACAAATGGTCGCCATAGAACACTAAATTCTGGAATATAGTGGCAGGCAGCTTCAAGTGTATAGTTGTTTGCCATACAGATTGGAATGTAGGTTGCGCTCTGAAAGAGGACTGCGCATAGACCTACCCAGGCTGATAAGCTCAAAACCAGTACTGTCAATAGATTAATTAGTAATCCTCCATCTTTACTTTGCAGACGTACCGCGATAGCAAATGAGGCCGGGATAGAAGCAAAGAGAAAGAATCTTGGTCCCCAATAAAGTCCACCATACCAGGACCACCATCTAGAATATACAAGTATCAATCCAACTGTGAAACAGATCCACAAAGAATAAATCTGGTAAAGATCTAAGGCATATTTTTTTTGCCAGGTTTTCAATGTATGGCCTACAGGTAATAAGAGTCCAGGAGTAAAGAAAATGAGTCCTTTGCCAAAGGAAAAGAGAATGGAGAGGAGACCAAAGAGGAAAGGATAACTAAATCCTGCTAATCCTGAATATGGCATGAAAGTATGGAAACCAGCATCATTGTCATAACCATTAGAGAAGAGGGAGCCACGGCGTATCCAGGACTCTGCGAGTATGAGGAGACCTGCTGCTGCTAGCGCCAGGACGTAACGGAGCCGTTTCTGGTCGAACATCCTTTTGAGGATCATAATGCCCAGACTGATCATGGTGGCCGGTGTATTGACGACGCCTAACACGATCGCAATCCAACCAACTGGCGCTGTAAAACGGATGAATACGGCCATGATGCCGAATCCTACACAAACGGCGGTAAATATTTCTCCATAGTAGGATGTTAAATGGGCGGCAAACATTGAGCACGTTACCATGAGTAAGAAGAATTTTCTCAAGAGTGTACGATCCATCCGATCTTTACAGAGCAGATAAGTGATCAGCAAACTAAATGCAAAGAGGATGTAATTGTAGAGCAGAATGGTCTCTTTTGGCTGCCCTATTTTTTCTCCCAGCCATAACAGCGGTAGCGAAAATAATGGACCAATTAATGAATATTTGTTGTGAATTGATTGGACTATTCCATGATGGAAAAAATCTGAAATATACTGATAACGTAGCGTACCATCTCCATGCATTGTGCGCGGCATGATGAGGAGGATGAAGAACATACCAATCAGAATCAGTCCAGTTTCAAGGTATGCAAACACGGTACTATACCTGGCTGGCTTTTCGGGAAACTCTTCAACCTGAGGAGTAGAAGGGATTACTGGCTCAAGCTTGAGCGTATCTTTGTCTGTTGAAGTATGTGTATGCAAGCTTGTATTGTCAGTACTATACTGAGTGTTTTCTTTCACTTTACACCTGATGGACACTATTAAATACCAGATCTCATTCGTCAATTACTGAAAAGAGGGACAGGATATGACTGTTGTGCAATAATCATCTTTTCCTATTGCATTTCATCTATGTAATGTACTAGATGGCCTTATAAAAAAGCAAATTAATAGCCCCTTTGAATATTTATACGCAATTTAAATCCTTGTTGATGCATTGCTTTTTTGTATACTTGCGGATTGTCAATAAAGAGGTGAATGGTGGATCTATCCTGGATCTTTATGCGTGTTTGTCATAACAAGAAAAGTTTCTCTTACTAGAGACGACAAACGTAATAGAAAGCCGGTGTTGTACGTATACGGGCAGTACCCCACTCAGATATTGTTGGCGAATTGCCAACAATATCTGAGGATGTCTCATGTATATGTAGATAAAGGTTTATTGCGAAACCTTGACGGGATCAGCCGCGGCAGGATTGGAGATCGGAGTGGACTGGTTGCCGCGGGAGCGGCGACTGGCCAGGACGACGCCGATAAACAGAATAATCCAGCCCAGCGCCATAATCAGCCAGAAGATAGTATCAATTCCCAGGAAGCGGGCCAGGGTTCCGGCGGCGGCATTGAGGATGGCGCCAATAAAGATAAAGACATTCGCCCAGAGGATGTTGCTGGTGCGTGTACCGCCCATGTTGGCCTGCTTGCGCAGTAATTTCCAGCCGGAGAGCAGGGCGACGCCAGCGACCGCCACTACTCCCAATGTGTTGAGTAGAATAGTCATTACCAGCCAGGGACCAGGATGCAGCGTGCCGGTTCCGGGTGTGCCGGCGATCTGGCTGAGTTTGTGCATATCAACGGTCGCATCCAGTACAAAGATAGCGGAGATCGTACTCAATAGCAATAGGAAGCCCACGCAGACCCGTGTGAAGCGTGGCTTACTCACCAGCGCAATACTGCCCAGTCCCAACCAGGACGGCATGATAGTACCTCCCAGCGCATAGTAGAGGCGAAAGAAATACACGCCCGGCCCTGAGGTGGGTCCGGCGAGCAGCATCGCCATATAGGCGAGTGTAGCAATAAAAGCCATGCATAGCGAGATCGACCAGTAAAGCTGATAACTACGTCGCCGACCAAGGTACTGGCGCAGAATCATCCATGCAAATATCCCGGTTACCAGAACATTGATTAATGGTGGTAAAAGTAATAACGTTGTGTTCAAAATATGCTCATTTCCTGCATGAGATCCTTTCCTTCCTGATACAGGCAAGCAACAC
The DNA here is from genome assembly GCF_003967575.1 of Dictyobacter alpinus. NCBI lineage: Bacteria > Bacillati > Chloroflexota > Ktedonobacteria > Ktedonobacterales > Dictyobacteraceae > Dictyobacter > Dictyobacter alpinus. The sequence goes on along the minus strand of NZ_BIFT01000001.1, from coordinate 3,382,577 downwards.
CTGAGCATAGATCGAAGGGTCCCATTGAAAAAAGATCAAAGGAGCACGAAATATGTACGTCAAACCTGCTTCCGTGCTCCCGGATATTCTATAGACAGAATATAGCATAAATTATTTGCTTCGACAGCAGCAAAATCTCGTAGAGGCTTAGCGCTGGTACCTTTGTTTTAGCAGCAAAAATCCTAGCAAGCCCAGGATCAGCAGGATAATTCCCAGATCCAGACGAGCCACGTTGTTGCTCAGGTCAAAGAGGAAGAAGGTTGGCGAGCTTGCAGGCTTATTCACCGTCCTGGCAGGGGTCGCTGGTTGAAGCTTGGGAGGCTGAGTGGGTTGCATAGTTGGTGTGGGGCTGCCCGCTCCCCCTCCTGTAGCTGGTCTTGTCTCACTATGGGTGGTTGCGCCATTTGATACGGCAGGATTATTCGTGTTTGAAGGCGCTTGATTAGAGGTTGTCGAACTTGCGGTTCCTGATGCACCACCACCCATATGTGGGAAGGAAAAGGTGCTGAGCACTGCTGAAAGCATGAAGCAGATACCCACAACTGCTACCAATCCGCTCACCATGCGTAGCGTCCTCTGGAGCGTACGCCGCTGTACAGTCCTGCCCCCAAATCGAGGACGTGCTTGTCCTGGTGTGAATGGGATAGGGGCGGGACGTTCTTGCTCTCTGTGTGTATCTGTCACTAAATCCTGTAATGGCTCTGGCTCGGATTGCTCCAGAGAGATGTCCACAGGTAAAGCAAACGAGCGTGGCAAGGTAGGAGCAGGCAAGGACCGCAGTAACTGTACCGTTTGTCGCAACTCGGCAAGCTCTAACTGACACTGCTCGCAGGTCTGCAGGTGTGCACGATCGGCGTCAGACTGTACTCCCCCTGAGAGTTGGTCATCGAGCAAGGCCGAGAGCTGTTCAGTTGTCAAATGCCGATCAAATTGTGACACGCGTGCACTCCATTATGTATAGTATTAAAACGTAATCGTGAAAGCTGCCTGCCACGATTATCAGATAGTGTTCTTAAGTCAGACGATAATTGCGTGGTAAAAGTTCCTGATGTTGTTGTAGATATGTGCGCAACCGTGCTCGCCCCCGCGAAATACGCGAGCGGACCGTGCCAATATTGGTTTGTGTGGCTTGCGCGACCTCTTCATACGAGAGGCCATGAATATCATAGAGAACAATCACTGTACGTTGATCTAAGGGAAGCGCTTGCAGGCCATGCTGAATAAGCTCCTGGAGTTCTCTGGTCAGCACCACTTCTTCTGGATTGTTTGCCCGATCAGTCAGGATGAGTGCCTCAGCGGAACCGGAGTTACGAGACTCATCTTCGTCTGTCAGCATGTCGAGCGAGGCCGTAGGATGGCGCTGAACGCGGCGCCAGTGATCACAGGCCATATTAGAGCCGATACGCAGGAGCCAGGCGCGAAAGGAAGCGTTGCCCCGATAGGAGCGAATCGCCTTGAACGCCGCGATAAAAGCGTCCTGGGTCACATCGGCTGCCGTATCACTGTCACCAAGCATACGAAAAACAGTACCATACATAATGTGTTGATACTGTCCGATGAGCTGATTAAATGCTTCGACATCTCCGTGCTGGCTACGGGCGATGAGTTGTTCCTCGTCGTCACGTGCGAGCTTGTCCATAGATGGCCTCACTTCTTGCTATTTGCGCTAGTTTATCATATTTTATCCCTCATGACTATAATCTTGATAGATATGTATAAGTTTATCCCACATCCTTTATTGCCGCCTGCGGCGGCAGGGGAGAGGGGGAAATATTCGGGGACACCCCCAACCCCGGCAGGAAGGGCTCACCGCCCCTCCTGCACCTCCCGGCTTTTCTTACTCTATTTGATAAACGTCAAGCTGCGGTAGGGAAGAGAGGTGCTATTCGAGGACGTCATGTCCTCAGCATGTCAATGTGGTTGTGGAGAGATTGGGGGTGGTCGCGACCACCCCCAATCTCTCCACAACCACATCAAAAACAAGCGAGCGCCGTGGGCGCGAGGCGTGAGGAAAAGGGAATGCGCATAGCGTTAGCTAGCTGACATGACATGGTTAGAGGTGATACGGTATAATAGCAACGAATACCTGTTGTGAATAAAACACATGTATGCTTCGATGTGGAAGTAATATAAGCCCTCGTTCTGGCTATGTGTAAGCCTGGGGCTGTGTTCGTTCTCACACTAGCGAAGCTGATATCTCCTATGGAGGATCTTTTATGCCGACCACTACAGACGGTCTTGAGGACATCGTAGCAACCCGTTCTCGGATCTGCGATCTGGATGGCAAGCTGGGTAAGCTGACGTATTATGGCGTCGATATTCATGATCTGGCACAATCTTCTTCTTTTGAAGAGACGGCCTATCTTTTGTGGCATGGTGTTTTACCAACGCGTGCGCAATTAGATGATCTGCGCCTACGCTTGCATGCCCATCGTGCACTCCCCGGTCAAATTATTGAGCTGATGCATCTACTTCCAAAGACAACGACGCCAATGGATGTCTTGCGTACATCAGTTTCCGCACTCTCTGCTTTTGATAAAGATTTAACTGATACATCCCCACAGGCTAACCATGTGCGGGCGGAACGACTGACGGCTGTGATGCCGACGATTGTGACCAGTTGGGAACATATTCGTCATGGTCGTGAGCCAATTATGCCTTTAACAGACCATGATCATGCAACAAACTTTCTGTATATGTTGACGGGCAAACTGCCAGATAGCTATACGGCCCATGTCCTGGATGTGGCGTTGATTCTGCATGCCGACCATGAGTTGAATGCCTCAACCTTTGCCGCTCGTGTGACTGCCGCGACGCTGGCAGATATGTATGCGGCCATCGCTTCGGCGGTTGGTACGCTTTCAGGACCCTTGCACGGCGGCGCTAATGAGCAGGTTATCCGTATGCTCTTGCGTATCGGTGAGGTAAGCAAGGCTGAAAGCTATATTAAAGGGGCATTGGACCGTAAAGATCGCATCATGGGTTTTGGCCATCGTGTCTATCGTACCGAAGATCCTCGTGCCAGCCATCTGCGTGAAATCTCGCAGGAATTGGGGCAGCGTACCGGTGATAGTACCTGGTTTGAGATCTCACAGGTAGTTGAGCGCATCGTCAAAGAGCAAAAAGGTTTGTACGCCAACGTAGACTTCTATTCAGCCTCAGTTTATTACATGCTGGGTATTCCCGTTGATCTGGATACACCTATTTTTGCCTGCAGCCGTGTTGCTGGTTGGACCGCCCATGTGCTCGAGCAGTATGCGCATAATCGTTTGATTCGCCCTCGTGCCGACTATAAGGGTCCTAAAAATACATCATATGTATGTTTGGATCAACGCGCCTGATAAAGCAGGCCAGAGCGATCCCTATAACCGCATCGCTTTCACCAAGAGGTGCAATGTCTATGGAAGTAGACGTTGCACCTCTTGTTTCATTTCCTGGTAGTTCTGATAGCGTAAGCGCGTATCTTCGCTGAGTGCCCGACTGAGGATACTCTCAAGGGCGAGCGAGACATTAGGATTGAGGAGGCGAATAGGTGGAAAGGTCGGATAGTGAGGTGGAGCAACATTACTGAGTGCATGATGCACGCTAGCAGCAAGTGCATAGATGCATGTGCGCTGGTCATACATTTTGTCCTGAATGGGCAGGTATGGCGAGATGGCGAGTTTGCGTGTGGTTCTGCGCCCACGCGTGCTGTGCTGAGGTCCTTTGGGTGGTGGTGGAGGTGGAATCTGAAATCCTGTCAAAAAGACCCGACCACGCTGGACCTCGATCAGTATGTTGGCGGGCGATATATCATAGGGACGTATGATTGGCTGCTGCTTTTCAAGGGCCAGCAAGATATTGAGCAGGCTATTTATGTAGCCGATCACCTCTTGTTCAGTCAGGGGACGTAGGAGTTTTTCGATCCGTTCCGCCAGACTTTCGCTATCAATATAGTTCATGACCGCATAATAGTGTCTACCCTCGGCAAAACGGTCCAGTATGCGGGGCAACAAAGGATGGCGTAGCCGAGCCAGTGGTTCGGTGGCCTGATCATAATATGCGACATCTTTAGCCCGTTGGGCGAGAGGATTATCGGTACACTCCCAGCGCTTCAAGACCACACGCTGTCCCTTGTTCTGAGCATCCAGGGCGACCGCAGTCATAATCCCGGTCTCCTCGGTCTGCTTGAGGATACGCGTGAGTGTGTAGCGGCCCTGGCGGATAGTGGTACCAACTAGAGGACTATGAGCAAGCTTGAATGAAGGCTGGGTGAGGCGGCCACAGTTGGAGCAGCAGCGCTGTCCAAAGCGGACCTGCGCATCGCAGTACTGGCAATAGCGATCATCATATTCAGCGCCACAATGGGTACAGCGGCGTGCTCCGGTGCGGTTCTGTTGACCACAATGCTGACAGACATAGCGTTGTTGCGCTACAGTCACGGCCTGGGTATAACGATCCGCAAACTCGATAATACTGGGATAGCGCTGGCGATAATCCTTGGAGAGTGCTCGCTGCAGGACGGCCCAGACTTCGACCGGGATGCGTGGATTCCATTGTTGCGGTGGCGGTGGCGTTTCCTTGATATGGGCCTTCCACATATCTTCCAACTGGCGATACACAAAAGGCGGACGACCACTCAGAAGCTCATAACAACAGACTGCCAGCGCATATTGATCTGAATCGCGTCTGGGAGCCCCCTGCCATTGTTCGGGCGGCATATAAGCGGCGGTCCCGGTGATCTCACCCAGCGAGGCATGGGTCTGCATACCCAGATAATAAGCTGTACCAAAATCTGCCAGCAGAACCTGTCCGTTGCGCCCAATCAACAGATTGCCCGGCTTCACATCCTGATGGACCAGGCCATTTTCATGGACATAACGTAACGCTTCCGCCGTCTGTTGCACATATGGAATCAACTCTTCCGCGAAGGTCTGGCGACGGGTCCCATCGGGTCGACGGAAAAGACCACTGATCGTCTGTGGCGCATATTCCATCACAAAATAAGGCTGGTTACTCCCCGCTAGCTGACCAAAATTATAGATTGGTAGAATATTCGGATGCTGCATCGTCGCGATGCGGCGCGCCTCCTGAAAAAAATTGGCCTGAGATTTAGACGTAAACTGATCCCGGCGCAAAACCTTCAGGGCCAGGATACGGCTGAGTGGATTTGGTTCACGAACTTTATATACATAACCATAGCTACCTGCACCAATGAAATCCATCACCTCATAGATGCCGATTTGTGCACCCTGTACCAGGAAATCACAATACTGACAGCTTACCGTACCATTAGGATTATCATGCGTGCTATGTGGATTAAGACAGCGGGCCAAGTTGTTTATCCTACCCCTTCTGCATAGAATGAGTTGCACAGAGAGAAGAGTCATCCTCTCTCACTCATATACGTCTATCGCAAGTCCAGGTTACGCTTTCCTGGCTATACCCCGACTACTGTATCGTATTATGCCACGGTCAGCGACTTCTCCGCGTATTACAAGTGAGTAGTATCTCTGTCTATTTTATCTTAGCAATAGAGCGTTCTCGCGGAAAGAGGTTGTGTGATGATCGATAATAATGATGAGAATTATGTAAGTAATGCCCAGAATACGCAGAGTCAGGGACAACTCGTGCGTATTGGTGCGGAGGCTGTATATCTCAATGGCATTTTACAGATTCCCCAGGATGCCCGTGGTTTAGTTATTCTTGCCCATGGTATTGAAGATCCTGCGCAGAATCCACATCAGAATGTGATTGCGCTGGCCTCAGCGTTCCAGGAGCACGGTCTGGCCACCTTGCAGGTAGATCTCTTCTCCAGCGACGAAATTGCCCTGGATGAGCGTACCGACTTTTTTCGCCAGAATATCGATATCATGCAGCAACGTCTGGTCGGGACCGCCGAATGGTTCCTGGAAAATGCTTCGACCGAGAATCTCTCCATTGGCTATTTCGGCATCAACGAAGTTGGGGCCGCAGCCATTGCCGCCGCGGCCGCACGACCAGATATCGCGGCAGCCGTGGTTGTCCTTGGCAGTGCTGGCGAACTGGCTAGCCAATATGCTGCCCATGATCTGGCTCCCACGCTGCTGTTAGCGGCCGAAGGAGATAATGTAGCCGTAGACAATCACAAGCAATTACTCGACCTCCTGACAGGCGAGAAGAAAAGCGAAGTTGTGGCCGGAGAATCCAATCTCTTCTCCAATCAGCATAGCGTCAACGAAGTCATCCGCCTCGTTGGAGGCTGGCTCTCCCACTGGCTGGTCCCGATTGTCTGAGCACCAACAAACAAAGGCATCCAACCGCTTAAACCGTTGGATGCCTCTAAGCTTTTATATCACCAAAGGACACACATTATTCTTTACCCAGCATGACCTCGGTAGATTTAATGATAGCCACAATTGGATCGCCGCTCTTCAACTGTAGTGACTCGGCTGAGGTGCGAGTGATTGCTGAAACGATCTCCTGACCATCAGTCAGTGCTACTACTACCTCCGCCATCACACTACCCAGTTTTACCGATTGCACCGTTCCTTTAAGCTGATTACGCGCACTAATTTGCATGCAATATACACTCCTGTTTGACTGCCATCTCTGGTTCAACTAGAGATAGCGAGAGCACGAAAAACACATTCCTCTTTTGATTGTACGCATTTTTTCTAATTCAAAGTTTCACGTAGCAACGCCAGATCTGGATCTGTCTGTGCAAATTCGGCGCCTGGAGGATAGAGTGCGATTGCCTTTTGCAAGGTGGGCCCTGCTTTCGCTAGCAGATCATGGGTGGCGTAAAAACAGGCCAGATTATAGAGGATATTACCCTTCAATTCATCTGGTACCTCGGCCTCGATGACTCTATTGGACCAGTTTTCATAGACTTCCAGGGCGCGCTCTGGCTGGTGGCGATCAATCAGGTAGTAACTCAGATGAATCTGGGTGTGTTCGTAGCAGTTACCCATAAAAGACAGGTAGAGTGGTATCCCTTTGGGGAGCCAATCGAAGCGATCGAATGCCAATAGCTCTTCATCTGAGAGTTGCTGTGTGAGCGCAATGAGATCGTCATAGGCTTGATCTGATTCCGCGAGGATATCTGGCCAGAGGCGATGGCGATTCTGCTCAAAGACGATTGGATTGATCTGCTCAAAATCGCCCGATGGTGTTTGTGCTTCATGGCGCAAGTAGGCCTGTAATCTAAGCACAAGGCGCTGACGCCAGTAGGTCAGATGAGACACATGATCTTTAGCGGACCAGTAGTCAGGTTCACCAATGACAGCCAGTTCGGCGGGTGGCAATTGCTGAAAAAACGCATTCTGATCGCGTTGTGATTGAAGTAAGAGCTGAATTAATAGCGCTTTAAAGTCATGTTGATGCATGGGTATTATTCTTCCTTTGGCTTCTTGGATTAGACAACAGAAAACTGGACATAGTGGTCCCTTAAAAGATGTTTATGTAGAGGAGGAATGCACTTGAAGGTGTGAAGAAAGGCTACAGACTCGTGTGTGCGCTGGAATGTAGACTCTAAAAGAAGCGCGGAAGCTGTGATAGGTTGCTGAAAGAAAGGCTGATCATTGTGTATGCGAGCAAATCAGCGAAAGGCGCCTCTAACCTGAGAAGTGCAATACCCCGTTGAATTTTTTTTGCCATGGCACCTCCTTTCTTCGCTTGAAACATATGTAATGTCTTAAGTATACCGGAATCAGTAATTATTAGCAAGTAAATATAAATGTAGGAGTGCCATGCATCCCATGAAAAGCACCACGGGGACGTGGTCGTGATGAGAGGAGGGATCGCTGGGAGAGGTTTTTGTGAGGGCAAAAAAGGGCCCCCACAAATCATATCGATTGTAGGGGCTTTGTGCTGTTTTATGTGCTAGATTTAGGGGTGTGCAGCCAGGAAGCTGTTGATCTGGTCGAGTTCGAGATCGCTGAGGCGGAACTCGGCGGCCATGAGCATTTCTTCGATCTGTTCGCTGCTACGTGAGCCCACGATGGCTGCGGTGACGCCAGGATTTTTGAGGGTCCAGGCTACTGCGACGACGCCGGCGGTGACGTTGTGTGGGAAGCCGATTTCTGAGAGCAGGTTGGCCAACTCCAGGTTACGCGAGAGGCGTGGCTCCTTATATTCGTCATTCTGTTTGCGCCAGTCGTTATCAGGCATCTTTTCGATGCGCTCTTTACTCATGCGACCGCTCAGCAGGCCAGAGGCCATTGGCGAGTACACGATGACGCCGATGTTGTTTTTCTCACAGTAAGGGAGAATTTCTTTTTCGGCCTCTGAATGAACCAGCGAATATGGTGGCTGTAATGTCTCAACCGGTGCGATCTTCTCGGCGCGTTTCATTTGCTCGACATTAAAGTTCGAGACGCCAATATGACGTACCTTGCCCTCTTTTTTCAGTTTGGCCAGAGCTTCCCAGCCCTCTTCGATATCTGGCTCCGGGTTAGGCCAGTGGATCTGATAAAGATCGATGGTATCAATACCCAGGCGTTTCAAGCTGGCTTCGCACTCACGGCGGATCGAGTCTGCCTTCAGGCTATTGCCAACTTCACGTTTCTCATCCCAGACGAGAGAGCACTTTGTGAAAATAAGGGGTTTCTCACGACCCTTGATAGCCTTACCAACGATCTCCTCAGAATGACCAAGACCATAGACCGCCGCCGTATCGATCCAGTTGATACCTAGTTCAAGGCCTCGTTTGATGGCCGCGATAGATTGGGTGTCATCCTGGCTCCCCCAACCACCTGACCAGTCGCCACCACCGATGGCCCAGGCTCCGATACCGATAGGGGTAATTTCCATGTCTGTTCTGCCGAATTGGCGCGTATGCATGCTAGATCCTTTCATCTATTTCAAGGGTAAGTGGTTTATATGTTTCTTGTTACACGTATCACTCAGCCATCAAGAGACAACGTGCGACATTTTTGCGTTTCCTATCTGTAGTATAAACCGAGATGGTAGCGGTTGAATTGCTTGCCAGCATCGGGTGGATGGTACAATGGGTGAGTTGACTGCAGGATGCCTTGAATATTTTTGGAGAGGATTTTTTAGATGTTTAAGATTGATGAGGTGCGGACTCATTTTCCTGGTTTGGATAGTGGGGCGATCTTTTTTGATAATCCAGGTGGGACACAAGTGGCACGTGAAGTGATGATGCGCATGCAAAATTATTTTTTGTACGCAAATGCAAATCATGGCGGAGCCTTTCGGACGAGTCAGGCGTCTGATGCTGTAGTGTTGGAGGCACGCGAGGCAGTCGCAACCTTCCTGAATGCTGCCCGACCCGAGGAGATTGTCTTTGGTCAGAATATGACGAGTCTGACCTTACATATTAGCCGCAGTATTGCTCGTTTGCTCCAGCCTGGTGATGAGATTGTGGTGACGCGACTGGACCATGATGCCAATATCGCGCCCTGGCTACTGATTGCTGAGGATCGGGGTTGCGAGATACGCTGGGTGGATTTCCGACCAGAGGATTGCACACTGGATATGCAGGCTCTGGAAGCGGCGATCAACGAACGTACAAAACTGGTGGCGATTGGCTATGCCTCGAATGCGGTAGGGACGATCAATGACGTGCGTCAGGCGGTACAACTGACCCGGCGGGTTGGGGCCCTCAGTTTTGTGGATGCGGTCCAGTATGCGCCGCATAAGCTTATCGATGTACAGGAATTGGATTGTGATCTGCTGGCCTGCTCCGCGTATAAGTTCTTCGGGCCGCATACGGGTATCCTCTATGGTAAATATGACTTGCTTGAGCGCCTGACGGCCTATAAAGTGCGTCCAGCGGGCCAGCATACGCCGGATAAGTTTGAGACCGGTACACAGAGCTATGAGTCGATTGCGGGCGTGCTGGGAGCTTTAGAGTATCTGGCCGGCTTAGGTACAGGTGAGGGCGAGAAACTGGAGCGTCGAGAGGCTCTGGCGCGTGGTATGCAGGCGCTTGAGTCCTATGAAGAAGAGCTGAGTCTAGCTTTGCTGGCGGGCCTACAGACGGTACCTGGACTCAAGCTATTGGGAATTACGGCTGCGGAGCGTGTCGGACAACGTGTGCCAACCTTCTCCTTTACGCTGGAAGGCTGGAATTCTCGCCAGGTTGCGGAACGTCTGGCTGCTGAAGATATCTATGTCTGGAGCGGCGATTTCTATGCGCTGGAAGCGATTGCACGCCTGGGACTTGAGAACCAGGGTGGCATTGTACGTGTTGGTCTGGCCCACTATAATACCGCGCAAGAGATCGATAAACTGATTAGTGTGCTCAAACAGTTGCAAGCTAACTAGAGACGGGCACAAAAACAGGGATGTGCCGAATATGTATTCAGGCACATCCCCGTATGACTTAGCGGGCTTAATTGCCCAGGGCCTCAAGGAGCATATCGCCCTCTTCAGGAGTAACACGCCCCTCGGCGATCATGCGCAGGATGGCTTCGCGTTCCTGCTCAACATCGACCGGTGGTGTGGCCGCTGTCGTTGGCTCGGCCGGTGCCGCTGGCACCTCTGGCTGAGCACGCTCAACTCTGGCCTGTTCCTGTTCCGGAGAATACCCCTGTGGATATGCCGCATACGGATCAAGTGACGCTGATGGTTGCTGCGCAGGTGGCGTCGGTGGTGTTGGTGGTGTTGGCGGCGTTGGTGGTGTTGGGGGCACTGGCCGTTCAGTTGGTGGTGCTGGAGGACGAGGCACATTCATGTTGCGTAGTGCCTGTTCCACCGCTTCCATTGCTCCCTGAACCCCTTCGGAGGCCGCACGTTGCGCCTGCTCCACAAGGCGATTGATACGCTCCGGATCCATACTCCATTCACGATCATGCGTGCGGAAATTGAAACGGGCCGCCTTATCATGCTGGCGACGAGCGCGTTCAGCATTTTTCTGGTACTGTTTACGGGCGCGTTCAGCGTTTTTTTGCTGTGCCTTTGAGGAGAACTCATCGGCAATCGCCGAAGTGATCTCGACTCCCAGGTCGCGTCCCATATTGCCCATCTCACGGCCAAAAGAGGCCATCTCACTCGCGAACTCATCCCACCAGGCGCCATTATCGTTGCTACTGCTACTCTTCGGACCTTTCTCGCCCTTTAAGTGCAGATCGCCACCGACCGCCAGGTCCAGACGTGCAGCCCCTTCCCCATAGACGAGGGTAGCGCGATTACCCGTTCTATTAGAGACAACCGAGCGGCCTGTGATATCTCCACCAACCGAAGCCTGGATGGTCAGGTTCGCCTGTTCTGGCAGGACCACGATGGCGTCACTACCAACACGCACAAACGAGGTGCTGCCCGTAGCGAAGTCCGCCTGTAGATTGAGATCCGATCCAACTGTACCGACATTGACCGATCCGTGAATACCCTGTAAAGAAGCATCCGAGCCGATTGTGCCCGTGCGGATATCGCCGCCAATATCCGTGAAGGCGGCATCGCTGCCAATGCTACCCAGCGTGACATTCCCGCTTATGCCACGAATATCCACATCGGTGCCGATACTGCCAGCGTTAACCTGGGCACCCTCATGAATGATCAGATCATGGCCGATACTGCCTAATTTGATCTGCGCCTGTGGACTTTTAGTAATCTGGCACTCATGGCCGATTGATTTTGCCGTCAGGCTACTGACTTCCTGGACCGAAAGGCTATTGCCAATATTCCCAAAGACGACCGTACTCTCACGTTGCCCCACCAGCGTACAGTCGTTGCCAACGTTATCGCAGCGAAACGTATTGACGTCCTGTACCTCTAGATCATTGCCGACACTACCAATGATTGCCTCTTCAATATCTTTGAGCCAGAGATCATTCTCGACCGCTTCTAGCTCTACGCGGCCAATGGCTGAAAGAGCCACATCCCCGCGTATGCGTCGCTGGGCCTTGATTGCGCCCAGGTTCTTGCCGGCGACATCCCCAGTGATATCTTCAAGAGTGACATTCCCCTGGATATCTAACAGATTGAGATCACCTTGAATATTGCTGAGACTGACATCGCCCTGAATAGCTTTAAGGTTGAGATCAGCATTTACCTTCCGGCCCTGTACCTGGCGCACCTGCTCAATGCTGGCATCATCGTTGAGCTCTGAGAGATACACGCTCGTCTCATAAGGAACCTTGATCGTCAGACTATCCTGGGAATTCTGGATGGTGATGTTCTGTTCCTCAGGATCACTCAAGAACAACTCGCTATCAGTCTCAATCTCGATGCTCGGCTGATCCCAGCCACTTATAGTAAGTGCATCATTGATAGTTCTCAGTGTAAGGGATTGAATATTTTCGGCAGAGATTGTTTTTTTCATAGCTTTTTTATTTCTCCTCGTGGAAGATAGCATGGTTACTCAACAAAGACTTCCAGCCGCTCGCCCTGCTCCAGGTCCTGTATATCCAGGAGACGGCCGCTGGCCCCCTCTTCAATCGAGTGTAAAACATCCTCGATCAAGCGTGAATTTAGCTGGGGGAGTAGATGGCCGCCCAGGCGAGCACTTGTACGCAATAATTGAACTGGCATACTGGCAATAATGTTTTTGCGCTTCTGGTGAGGACGCAAGCTGGTCGCCCGGATCCTCAGGGTACGCTCACGTACGGGCTCTGGTGCTCTGGTCAGTTCGGTTTCCAGGGCGTCTAGCAATTGCGCGGCCTCTATGGCACTGACCTGACCGCCCTCCACCAGAAAAAGGATGCGGTCGCGTTCATCTTTTGATAGCGCCATTATGGTTAGCCTTTCAACAATTTCATGGCTTCTTCAACGCTGATCTCTTTAGCCGCCAGCCTATCCAGAACTACGCGGCGATCGACGCGACCATCAAATTCCGGGGTACCACCTAGCGCGGTCACGATATCATCCAGTCGGCTACGGGCTGTGTTATAAGCGATATTCATCTCGGCCGCCAGCTTCTGGATATTGCCACGATATTTTACCAGCAATTCCACGAAATCCAACTGCTCGCGGGTCAGGCGTCCGATCCAACCCAGGCTAAAGCGACCTTCAATCGTAACGCCGCTGGCGGGACACTCAAGGCGGGTTACAATCATTTCTTCCCCGCTGACAGGATCTCTGGTAATCAATGGATGCATACGAGAACTTCCTCCTTGTCTTTACTGGACCCAAACTTTGTGCTACAAAGATTAATATTTACTATTGTCCTGGCGCTTTTTGTATTGATGTGTGTAGGATACCATGGATAAATGAAAAAATCAATACTTTTATGGTAAATATTTTTATATTCTTGTAGATATTTACCTTTTGGTTGGAATATTTTTTAGGAAAGGTGCTCGGGGGTGGTTATGTTGGCATACTGTTTTAAATAAAGTGTGTTTGATTTCCACTTTTAGCGGTGAGGGTAGAACCAGCCGCACTCGGGCCCTGAAGGGCCCATGCTTCTTTTTAATGGGGTGTGAAATTGTGCGCATCGCGCACAATTTCACACCCCATTAAAAACTATTGAAGTATCGGGGGGCGAAAACAATGTTTGGTGAACCACAGATTTCGTGGGGAGCAAAGGCTTATTAGAGAGGGAATGTTTATTTATGGGATTTAGGAGCGTCTGTATTAATTGGTGTCCCTTTTTTCAATGATGCTTGAGAGTAAGGGGAGTGTGTACTGTGGGACTTTGTTTGCGGTTTGAGACGGCGAATGAGGTTTGGATAGGCCACCCTCACCAATATGCATACAGTGAAGGGAGTCCGGCTATGTATCGGCATCTTCCTGAGGATATTTCTCTGGAATGGCTGGTGAGGGAGGCGCGTGAGGGGAATCAGCAGGCGGCAGATCGGTTGTTCGACACATTTTATCGTAGAATTCGCCACTTTTTTCTGCGTGAGTTGCATGTGGGGATTGAGACGGCGGAGGAACTGGTTCAGGATACCTTTGAGAAGGCCTGGCGTAAGCTGCCGAGCTTGCAGGATTGTGGGCGTTTTGAGGCCTGGCTGTATACGATTGCGCGTAATGTAGCCTTTGATCATGGCCGCAAACTGAAGCGACGGAAGCCTCCGACTCCCATTGATCAAGATTTTGATCTGGCTGATGCTTCACCACAGGTTGAGAGCCTGGTACTGGCCGAGATGCATATTCGTGAGATGTGGGATGCGATGCCAACCAGACAGCGTGAATGTCTCTATCTGTTCTACATGGAAAACATGACAATGGAAGAGGTAGCAGTACGGCTCCATCTAGGGGCCGATACAGTGAAAGCATATATTAGTAAGGCGCGCGTCAAGTTACGCGAAGGGATCTATTCATCAGAGGAGGAGGTAAGTAATGTCAAATCAAAACGAAGCAGAGCATGATCCAATGGAGGATCTGTTCATGCACGTCATGTGTGACCGCTGGGCTGAAAAGCTCACGGTTACACGTGTTGAGCACTTCTCTGATGATGAACGAGAGGCATTTGAGCTGCATATACAGTCCTGTCCGCGTTGTCTGGAACTGGCTGGTCAATATGAGGTTGTGGACAAATATTTTTATCGCCTGTTACTCTCTGAATATCCAGCGGCGGCAATGAAGGCGCCTCCATTGCCGGTTGGCCGCAGGAGTCGGCGTCAGGCTTATCATCTTTGGGATACCCTTCAACATAGCTTGGGGCAGCGTATGGTGGCGTTCCAACACTCCTTCTCGCTGCTTTTACAAGGCTCTGGCCTGGTGTTACTGTTCATTATGCTGGGGGCAGTATTTTTTCAGGTTGAGGTGGATGGGACCCGGGTTACGCCTGTAACGATCATGGCGCTCTTGCTGGCATTTATGTTGATCTTACTGGGATTTTTGAATAATGCGCAGTTGCGCAATGCATCTTCGCAGCGTTCAGCGCGGCAGCAAGGTACATTGGCCTGGCGGGAGTTTTCTTTGCCGATGCCGGCGATCACAGGTGAGGTGCAACAGGAGAAACGTTATGCTTCGCGCAGGCGTGTACGACAGCTATGGCGAGACAAGTGGATCTGGGGTGTGATGTTCTGTCTCCTGTTGCTGATTGGTACGATCTCGGCGGGCTGGCTGTGGCCGTTGAATGGGCCGAGTCATAAGCTTAGTGATGATGCCAGTGGTGCCCCCGTGGGTATCAGTGTGGATGGTAGTCGGGTCTTTGATACCAATCGTCAGGATGGTGAATTGAAACGGCAGGCGGCCAGCAAGATTCAGGACGGCGATATTGATGGGGCCAGAGAGTTGTGGAAACAGGCGCTGACACTGGATAGCAATGATGCTGAGCTGTTGATTTATCGTGAGAATCAGGCTGTCAAAGATGCGCTACAGCCATATTTTACGCTGGTCGTGGGGACGGTCTTCGCGCAGCAGCATATTGGCGGGGCTAGAGATATTTTGCAAGGAGCGTATGTCGCACAGAAAGAATATAATGCCCAGGCCAGTAAAACACACGGGACACTCTTACGTTTGATGATTGCCTCTGCCGATGTTGATGGGACCAGTCCTACGACTATCGCGACCCAGGTTGTGCAGGCAGCACAGAAAGATCCCACAATTATTGGTGTGATGGGCTGGTCTACCAGCCGTAGTGCCCTATCCGCGTTGCAGGAGTTGACCGATGCTCATCTGCCGATGGTATCGCCAACCGCCTCAAGTGATTTTCTGACGGGCCGTTCACCCTATTTTTTCAGGGTTGCGCCACCTGATACGCAGCAGGCCACGTTGGCGGCCAACTACGCCAAAGATGTGCTCCATGCCAAACGTGTCGTGCTCATAAGTGATCCAGATGATACCTATAGTAATAGTCTGGGCCAGGCATTTATGCAGCATTATCAAGATGGCCAGCATAAACTGGTGCATGAGCCTTTTGCTTACACCAAAGGTGATCTCAGCACGGTTGCGCGACAGATGAATGATATTCTGGCTCAGAAGCCGGACCTGATCTATTTTGCTGGCTATGTGAATGAGGCCAGTGTCGTCTTGAAGGGTTTGCCTCCGTGTAGTAAAGTAAACTGCCTGACCGTCCTGGGTGGGGACGCGCTCTATGTACAAGGAGATTATTCGCTAGAGGCCTTCAAGAATTATGGACGGCTACGTTTTACCGCCTTCGCATCCGAGGAACGCTCGCTGGCGCTCCATCCACAATTCTTTGCCAATTATGCCAGAGATTTTGATCCTCAAGGACAATATCGGGCCAGAACGTATGGCTATAATGCCACTGACGCCGATATTATTCTGGGTTATGACTCCACGCTGGTCCTGATCCGGGCCAGTCAGCAATTGCAAGCGCAGGGCAAGCAACACCTCAATGGCCGGGAACTACAGCGGGTCCTGCAAACAATCTCAGTCCCGGGGGTGAGTGGAGAGATCCATTTCGCGTCTGACGGCAATCCAGTTGGTAAGGATATCGTAATGCTGCAAGGCAACGAAGACGGCACCACGCATATCGATCACTCACTGGACCATTAGCATGTATTTATGCTTAAACCGACAAAGAAATAACCGTCATAAATAGCTTGGATATGCGACACATGAGTCATCCCCAATTTTTCTGAAATCGCTCAAGGTCTCGGATGAGTGAGCAAACCGTGAGGGGATCATCAGAAGGTGGGAGGAAACAACCGAAGCGGGGACGGTCATCGTTCCACAAGCGACTGAGTGCCCATCGGATCCGATAGAGTGGTGCCTGCACGTGCAGGCACCGCTTTCCGGTTCGGTGACATCGGAAGCGCAAGAGCGCTTGCACGAGTTCGTGATGCCTCGGATCAAGCAAGGAAAGCAGGAAGGCATAGACGAGCATGACCATACCAAGCAACTTGAGTCGAGCTTCTAACGACCACAACCGAGGACATTCCAAGGCCAATTCACATTTCGCATAGCGAAAACTCACCTCAATTTGCCATCTCCGACGATAACTGAAGAACACATCCCATGCTTGCTCTTCGGTGTGGACTGGCTCATTGGTGATCAAATACATGATGCCTTTTTTGACCCGCGCTTTCACGAGAAACAATGGTTCGTGCGTCTGAGGATGGCGAAGGGCTGTCCACCACAGATCACAGGCCATCTTTTCTCCCGTTCTGCCATCCCAGATCTCTTTGTGCGCGCGATACTTCTTCCCCTGGCCAATTTGCCACAGCTTCTTTTCCTCTCCGGCCAGTGTCAGAAACACGTGATGTTTGACCCAGCGGATAATGAAACGGGCCCGATACTTGGCGAGCACGCGCAGCCAATATCCTGAGGCATAGCCGCGATCAAAGACATGAACCAGCAAAGAACCCCATTTCCTGACACAGATCCGCAATCCCTCTTCTTCCGCATCTCGGAGCCTGGTGGCAAAGACGCCTTTGGTTGACCACCACTTCGTGACTGCCAGATGAGGAAGCCCTTGCATTCCGACAATGAGTGCAGCATTCCACTGCATTCCCATGACCCTGACCGGACGAGCAGCAGGCCAATTGAACACGAAGCCCCGCTTTGTCCGCTGCCGCCTCTTGGCTTTACTCGAGAGAACCGGGCAGAGTCCTTCCAACTTTTCGCTTTCGGCTTTCTCCAGCACACTTCCATCCCAGATGCAGAGGATCCGCTTGCATTGCTCTTTGAGGGTGCGTACCTCCTCATCCGCTTTTTCCAGCAGATAGTGGTCAATGAGTCCTACCGTCCACTTCACGGATCGCAACAGCTTTCCGACCCGCTTGGTGCCTGCGGTAGCACTACATGCGTAGCCATCATAGCCTTGCAGATAGGATCCAAGTTCACTTATCCACAGGGCTTGCGGGTTATTGCGCAAGCGGATGATGGCGACCAGGCATTGCAGCAAGGTGCGCACCAACCGTTTGTCCAAGACATCATCGAGCCTGAGCAAAAAAGGCTGCAAAAACTGTTCAAGCAACTGAAGCAGATGCTGTGATCCCCCCTGCGGATCTTGTTCCAAGCGTTTGAAGGTTTCTGACAATTCTGACATAATAACGATGGATCTCCTCATTTAGTGATTGTTTGCTTTTCATATTCAACAGTCTAAATGACGAGATCCATTTTGCCTAGCCCTTCTTTTTTGCCTAGCCCTTCTTTTGAAAAATTAGGGATGACTCATAGTTTTTTGTGTGCCCGGCTTTGTGAAAAGCTGTTTGCTATGGAGAGGAGCAGGGTGGAGCTATATAGACAGGATCAAGTAAAATAAGTAAAATGATCATCTATGGGAAAACATTGTGGTATTTCTATGCATTACTACATGAGAGACTATTTTTTATCCGCTCGGTTTTAAAGATAAAAAGGAGTTAGTATGCCCGACTCTATTGTGCTATGCGATAACCTGGTGAAAATATATAAGGTTGCTGATCTGGAGGTGGTGGCTTTACAGGGTCTCGATCTGGAGGTGACGGCTGGCGAGGTCATGGCGATCGTTGGTGCTTCAGGTTCAGGAAAAAGTACTTTGCTGAACATTCTGAGTGGTCTGGATATACCAAGTGCTGGTAGTGGTATTGTGGATGGTAACGATCTGACGCGTTTGACGCAGGCGCAACGTATCAATTATCGCCGTCATGTGGTTGGTCAGATCTGGCAGCAGAGTGGACGGAATCTTTTGCCGGAATTAAGTGCTCAGGCGAATGTGGAGCTACCACAAATGCTGAGTGGGGTTGGCTCTTCCCAACGCTCCAAACGGGCACGTGAATTGCTGGAATTGGTGGGGTTGGGTGGTAAAGAACTTAAGAAGCCCGGTCAACTCTCCGGTGGTGAGCAGCAGCGTACCGCGATTGCCGTCGCACTCTCTAATGATCCTAGAATCCTGCTGGCCGATGAACCTACGGGCGAACTGGATTCTACAACGGCGGGTGAGATTTTTAGTCTGTTCCGTCGCCTGAATAGCGAATTGGGCCTGACAATTATTACGGTTACCCATGATGCGACTATCGCGGCGGCCGTAGATCGAACTATCGCGATCCGTGATGGTCGGACCAGCACGGAGACGGTGCGCCGTGAGACGATGCTGGAGAATGTAGAGGCGCATATGCCGGCTGCTAGTGCTGTGATTGGACTCTCCTCCAAGACGCACCGTGAATCGATCCTGATTGATCGTGCGGGCCGGTTGCAACTACCTAAAGAGGCCATTGAGACCCTGGCATTTAATGGGCGTGCGGAAGTTCGTATTGTGGATGATCATGTTGAGCTCTGGCCGATTCTGGATCAGGTTAATGGCAACGGCAGTAATGGCCATGGTGTATTGTCGACAATGAATGGTCAGAATGGCAAGGAGCTGAAATAATGGATACAGCAATCGCAACCGAGGCTATTGTACGGGCGAGCGGGATTACACGGGACTATCCGTCCGGTGGCGGTGTCGTACATGCGTTACGTGGCATTGATCTGCTGATCAAGCCGAGTGAATTTGTGGCCTTACGTGGCCGTTCCGGCTCTGGTAAGACAACCCTGCTCAATATTTTGATCGGGCTGGATAGTCCGACCAGTGGGAGTGTCCATATTCTGGGTAAGGATCTGTTGAAGATGAATGAGACCGAGCGTGCGCGCCTGCGCCGTGAGAGTATCGGTATGATGTTCCAGAACGCCCATCTCTTTCCTTCACTGACCGCCTTAGAGAACGTCGAGATCCCCCTACGCCTCTCCAAGATGGCTTCGGCCCAGCGGAACAAACAGGCTAGCGAGGCCCTGGAGCGGGTTGGATTAGGGAAACGCGCCAAACACCGTGGTATGGAGTTATCCGGTGGTGAGCAGCAACGTGTCGCGCTGGCCCGGGCCCTGGTGCATAAGCCGCGCTTTATGGTTGCCGACGAGCCTACTGGTAATCTGGACTCCCTGACTGGACGTGACATTACCCAACTGCTGCGTACGCTGTCCCACGAAGAAAACATCGGTTTGTTGATCGCCACCCACGATCCTGTGGTCTTTAATAGCGCTGACCGCCTTATACATATTCAGGATGGTTTGCTCAGTGAGGAAATGAACCTACCTATACAATGATGCCGTTGGAATATATACTGGGAAGGCGTACATATATTGAGCGGGCCAGGTGCTCTATGATGGCCAGTGCGGGTTGGTATACGATTGTTTGAGCGGTCGCTGTAGCCTGTGGTAGCGAGAGGATTGCTGATGTTGTTTTTAATTGAGCCGACAGTTCGTTATAAGGAAAGTTTCCTGGAGGGGTTGCGGGAATTTCAAGATGAGGGGAGCTTTCTACAAGAGGATTTGCGTGCTCTTTCTACTCACTTTGAAGAGTATGTGCGGCGACTGACGACTCAGTATCAGCGGGCTTCGTTTCCTCCTGATTATGTGCCCGCAACTCGCTACTGGCTGGTGGAGGTGGATGAACAGGGACAAGAGGTGTATGTGGGGAATCTGACGGTGCGCCATGAGTTAAATGCCTTTTTGTTGAAGGTGGGTGGGCATATTGGTTATCAGATCCGGCCCTCATGGCGGCGTCGAGGTTATGGAAAACAGATTTTGCATCTAGGCTTACAGAAGGCTCTGGAGTTAGGGATTACCAGGGCGTTAGTGACGTGTGATGAGACCAATATCGGCTCTAAAAAAGTGATTGAATATAATGGTGGGCAGTTTGAGAATGCCGTCTTTATTGAAGGCTCGCGCATTAAGAAGTTGCGCTATTGGATTGATATTGCTTAATTGATCGTTGTGGTTCCGTAATGGGAAAGGGGTGGAGACGTGTTTGATGTAACTCCCTTACTTCCAGAGGCTCGTCCGGTCGCTCTGGCGGCGACCCAGGTTTATTGGAAACACTTACAAGCTTCGTGTATCGGCATCCTGATCCATGGCTCGGCCTTGAAGGGCGGGCTGATTCCTGGCTGTAGTGATCTGGATTTTCAGCTATATGTGCAGGCGGCAGCTTTAGAGAAGAATGGACAGTTGCCAATTGAACAGAGTATGGCGATCCAGCGCGACCTGGCTGTTATTGATCCTGCTCCGTTCCAGTATATCCAGGCGTACGTAAAGGCTCCACGTGAAACATTACAGGAGGGATTGGTCGGGCCGATTCCTGGTGCCTATCATCTGATCTATGGTCGGCTAGCGGTGCCGGAGGCGACGGACGAGCAACTTATCCAGGGCTCAAAACGTAGCATTGAGCGTATTCCGCAGATTATTGCTAAACTCTCAGGTGATATGTTAGAACATGGTGGTGGGCGGCTGGAGCGCAATCTGCGTTATCTCTGTACCGATGTCTGGCCCATCCTGTATAGTGTCCTGACCCTCCAGTCCCAGCAGGCACTGGCGATCTGGCAACTTCCTAAGATGTCGGCCCTCAATCTGCTCCCATTGCATACACCTATGGGTAGCAATATCCGGCGTTTTTATCAGTGTCTGAATAGCTACTATAGTCGCGAATCCGGGATAGAGGATGCACTGGACGTTTTTACCCATGGTGTAGCGTTCCTGCAAGCGGTAGAACAATGGTATGCCGGCTATGTCTCAACCAATCCATCCATACATTCGTAACGGCAGGGCTTGCCCCTGCTCCAGCTCACGTACAACTATGCACAAACAATACGCCGCACGCGCCTGAAGCTGCTCGCCTTCACACAAATACGTGTTTAAGAAACATTTCGTACGTGGACAGGCAGCAGGGGCAAGCCCTGCCGCTACGGCAGGGTGATGGTGCGGCCTTCGCGGGCGCTGGTCTGGGCGGCTTCGATGACACGGATGACTTCGATGACTGATTGTGGGTCGACCGGAACTTTTGCGCCGTGTGTGATGGCGTCGCGGACCTGGGCATAGTATTTCTCATATGCTCCTGGCTCGGTCTCAATGGGTCCATCTAGATGGATGTTATCATCGGTGAGGTCGGTGGAGAGACGACCCCAGAGGTCGCGTGGTTCGCTACCCCAGCCGGGCTGTCCTGGCTGTTTGCCGGCGCGGAGTGCATCTTCCTGTGGGTCGAGTCCCCATTTTTCATAGGTGCCACGTAGGCCGCTGACACGCATGCGCTGACCTGAGATGCGGGCTACCTGGCTCATCCATAGATGGGCGCTGATGCCGCTGGGGAAGTGTAGGGCGACAAAGCTATCATCATCAACCTGGGCTCCTGGCCGCCGCTGTGCCATCTCTGCGTAGACGCGTTCAGGCTTGCCAAATAAGTAGAGGGCCTGATCGATCAGGTGGCTGCCCAGATCATAGAGTTGGCCGCCTGCCAGTTTGGGATCAGATGATTCGCGCCAGGCACCGGCACGTGGCGCGGGCCGATAGCGCTCAAAGCGGGACTCAAAGCGTGTCAGGGGTCCTAAGAGTCGGGCGGAGAGTATCTTCTGGACGGTCAGGAAATCATTATCCCAGCGCCGATTTTGAAATATGGTCAGGAGCTTGCCGCTCTGCTGACTGGCTGTGAGCAGTTTTTCCGCATCGGCCACGGTTGCCGCCATGGGTTTATCTACTACTACCGGTAGGCCAGCCTGCATGGCCGCTATGCCCAGAGAGACATGGGTATCATTTGAGGTTGCCACTACTGCCAGATCATAGCTCTGCGCGTCCTGCCAGAGTTCCTCGACCGTGGCCAGGATATTGGCCTGGGGATAACGCTTGCGTGCGTTCTGCTGCCGCTCGGGATTA
The DNA here is from genome assembly GCF_003967575.1 of Dictyobacter alpinus. Taxonomy (NCBI): domain Bacteria; kingdom Bacillati; phylum Chloroflexota; class Ktedonobacteria; order Ktedonobacterales; family Dictyobacteraceae; genus Dictyobacter; species Dictyobacter alpinus. Next base: position 3,360,143 of record NZ_BIFT01000001.1, on the reverse strand, counting down.
CTGGTTACGATGGCTGCTACCTGCATACCAGGTGTGGCATCGATAAGCGGTGCGTGAAAGACCGAGCCAGCCAATCCATAGCCAATGATTGCTGCTCGCACCGGAGCCTGCCTAGCGGATTTATGCGTGGACATTGTGTCCTCCTTTAGTGTTTGACTAGTGCTCCTACTATAGTAACACGAAAAGCAGGCGTCCTGTTTGGTAGGATGGGGAAAATCAAATCGCCCTGTATCCATATCAGGAAAGATATATATGGATATGGTTGAGGATGATGTATAATGGTAAATATAGAACAGCTATTTTTTCGGTAAATCTGATCAGGTAGACTATTCCTCCCGGCTTGCAGATGTGCTATTTAAAGAGAGAGGCCTTGCCGTATATTCTTTTTTTGCGATGCGTAGCCTATGGCATGTAGATATTGATTATACTCCCCGATAAGGAGATGAGTGTTGAGCGGTTCAGTGCGTACGGATCAAGAACTTCTAAATGAATTGGCTATGTTACGGACAAGGGTGACTGAGTTAGAGCAGGAACGCGAGCAGGCTTTGGCACATGGTCAGCAAAAGCTGGAGCGTCTGCAGCAGGATCAAGTAGCACATACGGCGGAGGATAAAGATGCGCCTGTGTATGAGCGTCTGGTGGTACTGGAGGCGATATTTGAGACGATTAAGGATGCTCTGGCCGTTTATGCGCCTTCGGGTAAGATTGTGCGTGCTAACCGGGCGTTCTATCAACTAATGGGTATAGAACACCCATTGGAGTATGATAATCAGTCGCTACAAGAGCGTGGTCAACTGGTGCGTTTGAGTGATGAGCATGGGGTTCCTCTACCTGAGGAGTTGTGGCCGGCGAGGCGCGCGCTCCGTGGTGAGGTGATTACCAGTGAAAATGCACCGGATATTACCTTTTTTACGATGGATGGTCGTGAGATTCAGGCTGATATTACCGGGGCGCCGCTGCGTGATAGTTATGGAAATGTGATCGGGGCGGTGATTGTGCTGCACGATATTACACAACGGAAGCGACTGGAGATGCGTTACGTTGAAGATAATCGGCGGATGGATGAGTTTTTAAGTATTGCCAGCCATGAATTGCGCACGCCAATGACTACGATCAATGGCAATATTCAATTGGCCATGAGGCGTGTCAGAGGATTGAGTAGACCCGAGGGTGGGCCGCCGGATTATGAGGATAAGCTTGCATTGATTCAGGAGTTACTGAGTCGTGCGGAGCGCCAGGTGCGGATCCAGAATCGTCTGGTGAGCGATCTATTGGATGTCTCACGTATTCAGGCCAATCGCCTGGAGTTAAATATTGCGGAATGCGATCTGGCGGCGATTACGCGTGAGGCGGTAGAAGACCAACGTTTCTCTGTACCGCGTCGAACGATCCTGCTGCATAATGTATCCCCTGAGCTATCGATTCCGATCCAGGCCGATGCCGACCGTATTGGTCAGGTGATCACGAATTTTCTTACCAATGCCCTCAAATACTCAGACGAGGATACTACGGTGGATGTTGATATTCAACTACAGGACACATATGCTCGTGTCTCGGTCCATGATAAGGGTCCTGGCCTGCCGGAAGATGAGCGTAAACGCCTCTGGGAACGCTTCTATCGCGTACCAGGTATCAGGATCCGTAGTGGTTCGGGGATGAGCCTCGGCCTGGGTTTGTATATCTGCCATACCATCATTGAGCTGCATAATGGCCAGATCGGTGTTGACAGTACCGTTGGTGAAGGCTCAACCTTCTGGTTTATGTTGCCGCTGGCATAGCCGATCCAGAGCATCGAAAAAGACAGGACCTGTCCCCAACTATAGGGACAGGTCCTGTCTTTTCTATAAAGAAGCTTATGCGTTTTCTTGACGGCGTGCTCGTTCCTCGGGAGTCTCTTCGACCGGGGTTGTACCACGTATATGGGCATTCCACGGTGATTCTTCCTGGATTTCTTCGACGCCGGGTTCTTGTGAACCTCGGAGTTGTGCTGGTGAGCGGGCCAGCATCGGATCTTCCTGGTAATGAGGATAACGGCTAGTGCCGTCCTGGTCACCGATGGGGCTACGATCCATGGAGGCATTGCGACCACCGAGGGTGTCAAGGACAGGATCCAAATCACGTTGTTGCGCCGTTTGTGACTGGTCCGGTGTGGTGTTTGCCGCCACCCGATCACGCTCGGCCTGGGCCTGGAGTGCCTCGGACTGTTGCTGCGCTGCCGCCTGCTCACGGGCCTGTTGCTGTTCCGTGGCCGCCTGCTGCTGCTGCCATTGATCCTGCGTACGAGCCGCTTCCTGCTGGATAGCTTGCTCACGTGACTGGAGAGACTGCTGACTCATCATCGGATCGTTCTCCATGGTCTGTGATTGACGGGCCGTCGTGGCGTTGCGCGTGACCGCGCTCTCATCATGGAAGAGGTAATGCGATTGCATTGGATCCAGCGCTCCTGCCGGTGCCTTTTCAACCATTTGCGCGAAATGCTCAAGATCCTGCTGTAGCACCGTTTCAAAGCGGGCCTCGACCCCCAGGGCATCAACAATCTTGCCCAGGACACCAGCGGGTGGTGTATATGAGATAAAGACATCTACCAGGGTACGATCCGCGCCCTGCGCCTCAAAACGGACACTCCCAGTGTTTTCCAGGCCGCTGGTTGAGCGCCAGCCGATCTGCTGATTGGGAATCCAATTTTCATTGACGGCATCCCATTCCTGGGTACCGGCAACCTGCGCCACCCAATGGCTACGCTGCTCATCCAGATAGGTGACTTCTTTCACGAAGCTCATAAATTTTGGAAAATCATTAAAATGCGTAAAGAACGCATAGACCTGTTGAAGTGGAGCGTTAACTGTTACTGATGCATGATGTTCGGACATATTTTCTCCTCCTTTGCCCACATACCAGATATGTTTGCCAGCCAGACGAGCGTGTCTTCCTGATGGATAGGAGAAAACAAAGTGACCAGGCCTTACTCTGCTGCCTTCTATCTCTGTTTGGATCAGATGTGGCGAGAGTTGCCCGGTCACATACATTTACCAGGATAGCGACTACTACGACCGCATGGTGCAATGATATCTATCATGTACACGGACCAGCGGCCAAAAAGGTTCTCCTGGCGCGAACTGCTACTCGGTTGGTTGTGGTTTCGCGATGATGCCCGGCCTGGCCTGCCGACGTGCAGTCATAGGATCCTGGCCGATATCGGGATTGCGCACACGGGTGCCGTCGCGATCACCCAGGCCACGCGCCCAGGCGGCATAGCTATGTTTGGGATCAAGCGGAGTGGTTTCGGCCTTCTGTTGTGCGACCGCGCGCTCAGCCTCCTCCTGACGTCTCTTAATCGACTCACGTGCCAGGATGGTTTCACGTTCCTGTTGAATCTGGCGTTCGCGTTCACGTTGCTTTTGTCGCTCAGCCTCGCGCTCAGCCTGGAGTAATTTGCGTCGTTCTTGCTCCTGACTCAACTTCTGTTGCCGTGCGGTCATCGCGTCCGGACTCATCATAGGATCGTGCGCCATGGCGGCCCGCTGGCGTGGAGTAATATCACCCTTCTGAGCTGAACTTTCCTGATGGAAAAGATAATGTGAGGACATGGGATCAAGTGCACCGGCAGGTGCCTCTTCGACCATCCTGGCAAAATGCTGTAGATCTTTTTGTAGGATCGAATCAAAATAGGCATTAATACCCAGACTCTCACCCAGGCCCCCGAGAGGGCCGGTTGGCGGTGTGTAGCGAAGATAGACATCCACACTGGTACGCTCAGGACCAAGTGGGCGGAACTTGACGCGCCCGGCATTCTTCATGCCGCGCGTTGAACGCCAGCCAACCTGCTGATCAGGAATCCAATCCTCGTTGACCGCGTCCCACTCATATTGTCCTACGACTTTGACTACCCAATGGCTCCGTTGAGTATCATGATAGGTAACCTCCTTCACAAAGCTCATGAATTTTGGAAAATCATTGAAATGTGTGAAGAGTTCATAGACTTGATGCACTGGAGCTTTGACGATAACCGATGCTGAATGTTCAACCATAGCTGGTCTCCTTTTCGAGGGAGATGCGCACTTTAGTACAGGGCGTACCAATTGCATATCTAACTATCGAGCAGCAAATGACATCTTTCAGGCGTACATGTTTCGAATATCGACGAATTTGGTATAGTGCTAGCAGCACTAAGGATTTCTTAGTATAGCATATTGATTCAAGTTAATCAACGCTGCTTCACACGCAAGCCTGCCGGGCAACGCTTTACAAAATGGGGCTGCTGCTATTAGACTTATTTATAGGAAGAATGTGTTACGAGCATGTTGGATCGCCCTTGAGAGGTGCCGTGTGCATAATGATGAAGAGCAGGATCTATTTGATGATGAGTTCGAGATCATGGATCTGGAGGGTGAGGAGGGGAAGGGACGTGTCTGGCCATGGTCACATGTTTTGCAAGGACAACGTTTCTCGCGCCGCCTGAGCCGCTATTTGTTGTTCCTGACGCTGCTGGTGGCGGTAATTGGACTGGTGGTGCTGGGCCCGAATCTGGCGTTTGTCTCGCGGCAACTATTCGCGGGCGCTCCAACGCCAGTGTCGACCGTTGGCGCGGTTGATAAGGAACAGCCAGCAGCGGACGTTCCGGGTTTCTCTATGGTCACGACGGCCTCCCTCGGAGATCTGATCATTGTGCGTACGGCCCCCCAGGTGCAGAACGCGGCGGGTAGGATTGTGGCGCTCTCACGCACTACCGGCCAGATGCGCTGGGAATCGCAGCCCACGATCCTGGCCATGGGAGTCGAGGACGGCAAACTATGGGTGCAGGAGACCGATAACTCGCTCAACGGTATTAGTGAGCGTGACGGCTCTCTGGTCTGGAAACGCGACCTGCCAGCCGGCTCTATCGTGGTAGGAGTGCGCGACGGCTTGATTTATGTACAGAATAGTCGCCTGGATCTGGCTGTCTATCATATCGCCGACGGCTCGCTGCAATGGAAAGCCGCCACTGTCGGTCGGCTGATGCAGTTTGGCGCGGGCATGGTCTATGTGGTACATGTCTATAGCCGGGCCGTGAGCATTCTCCAGGCATTACATGCCAGCGACGGAAAAATTGTCTGGCAATATACCTTGCCGCTGGTCCCACAGTCGCTGGCCATGGACAAAGACATTGTCTATATTTCAGGCATGAATAATCTGCTCGTAGTCGTACGCGTGGGGACCGAGCAGCCGTTATGGCAGTTACAATTGAGGCCAGGGGATATTGTCGCGCAGGTTGTGGCTGGCCGTGTCTATCTTGAACTTGCCGGTCATGAACGCCTGGATGTCCTCGATGGCCGGACTGGTGCGCCCGCCTGGAACTTCCAGCAGACAGGACTCGCACTGGTCAGTGTTCAACAGGATAGGACCTATGTCCAACTCCCCCAGGGAGTCGCAGTCCTTTCTACGCGCAACGGCCAGATGATCTGGAGCTATGGGACAAGCATCACGCAGCCAGAGATCCAGCTCCATAATAATATCGTCTATGCCAGTTCTATCCAGGATGGGGTCATCAATGCCATGGATGCCAGAAGTGGCCAGCTCCTCTGGCATTATGCTGTCTTTAGCACCAACAATAAACCAGCCAGTCAACCGGCATCCGTGGTGCGTATTGAGGATAGTGTCCTGTATCTTGTCGTCAAGAACAACCTTTCCCTGCGTGCCCTGAGTATTCCCCAGACGGCCCAACTCTGGCAGACGCCACTTACCTATCATGAATAACGATAACCAACGTAGTTTCGGCCCGTGCGGCCAATATTTTGCATGTAATGTTTTTATGCATGTAATAACTAAATATAATCGTATTGATCCACCAAGCAAAGCGTGAGGAGGTGGCGATCATGATCATGATCCGGAACCTTGACGTGAGGCGAGGAGACGGCAACCCGCAAGGGGATTGCCCTACAATAGTCATTTCCAGGTGATTTTATTATGCAGGTGAGGTGATAAACAGAATATTATCTTCGAGATAATGTAACAAGAAAAGCGATAGGTGTAGGGCAATCCCCTTGCGGGTTGCCGTCTCCTCGCTCTCTGTGAAAGCTCCTGGTCATGATCATGATTGGGTATGAAATAGTGTTAACCAACGTAATTTCGGCCCGTGCGGCCGATGTTACGTGAGAGAAAGGAGGTGCAGGGATGCGGGACGATGATGATATTGAGATTGTAGATCTGGATGCGCCCGATGATGTGGCCCGCTCGGGTAGTGGGGCCTTTTCGCGGCGTAGCCGGCTGTGGCTGGGGGTGTTGACTGCTATTGGTGCCGTAGTGGCCCTGGTCCTGTTCTGGCCCGCTGTAGCGTCTCTGGTGGCGATTACACGCGCTACTCCGCCGGCGGCGACACCTGCGCCACGCCCCACCGTGGTGGCACAGACACCCCCACGGGTATCAATGCTGACAATAGGGGATGTTAGACTGGTGAAAGAATCTCCATCCTATACCGGGGATAATGGTTTTCTGTATGCGCTACAGACAACGACGGGCCATTCGCTGTGGCAGGTGAGTCAGCCGGTGCGTGACTTTGGCGTCGTTGCGGGCGATAATGTCTACATCTATACCAGTACCTATTCTCTGGCCATATTGAATGCGCATAGCGGACATCTATTATGGCAGCGGCAGCTAGGGAATGAGGCCACGGTAGTCGGAACGCTAGCGCAGCAAGTCTATGTGTCCGATGGCGAGCAGCTCACGGCCTATGATGTAAACACAGGCAAACAACTCTGGAGCCGTACCCGCGTCGGCAGCTTCCTGCAAGTAGATGCGGGCCTGATCTATACCTTTGCTAACAGCCATCTCGGCTGGAACTTACTGGCGCTACGGCCGCAGGACGGCCAGACAGTCGCGAATTATACCATGCTGGACGTCTATCTCCGCTCCATCCAGATTGAGAACGGACTGGCATACGTCGTCCAGGCCAATAGTATCATGTTTACGCTCCAACTCTCAGATCACCGGCAGCTCTGGCGACAGACCCTCCCCCCAAACGCCAACGTAGCGCGCATCGTCGATGGCCGCATCTACCTGGACATCTACGATCAAGGGAAAGATAATCAGATTGAAGTCCTGCGCGGTAGGGATGGAGCGTTCCTCTGGCACTACAGCTATGGCTATGTCTCCACCACCGACATCCAGGACGGAATTGTCTATGTGAGCGCCCATAGCAGCATCAGCGCACTACGGGTAGAGACCGGCCAACTCCTCTGGCATTACGAAACCGGCTACCTCGACCCCGACATCCGCATCAACGCCGGCACCGTCTACGTCAACTCATTCTCAGCTGGCGTCGTCGACACCCTCAACGCCCACACCGGCAAACCCATCTGGCACTACGCTACATCCCAGCGCGGCAAAGACCAATCCTCAATCATCAGCTTTATCGTCCACATAGACGGCGGCATCGTCTACATCGCCTCCGTCAACGACCTCACCCTCAACGCCATCAGTGCCAGCAACAAAAGCCCACTATGGAACACCCTCATCCACATCAGCCGATAAAACCAGAGATGAGGACAACAGCAACAAAGCGAAAGGAGCAGAAGATCCGGCGAGACCCACCGCCAGACCACATCCTGGCAAGAAAGCGGGAGGTGCAGTGACGCCCCCGCCAGACCACATCCCCGGCGAAAAAGCGGGAGGTGCAGGAGGGCCGGCGAGGCCCTCCTGCCGGGGTTCGGGGTGCCCCCGACCACTCCCACTCTCCCGCCGAAGGCGGGAGGAGGGGGAGTGTCAACAATGACCTTCAGGCTATTCGAGAACAAATTTACAAATGGCGACAAAATACGATTAATTCGTCCTGAGACGGTAACTCAGGCCCATTTTAGCCCCTATTTTTTGCTGTCCAAGCTCGAAAAACATGGTATAGTTTCTCTGGTTGGGAATTCAGATGATTGCAGATGTTAACGTAATCGCCGCCGATTACATCCAAGGGAGTAGAAGAGCATTGCATCTAGCTGGTAGGATAGAAGGGCTTGAACACACGTTTTATTACAGAGAGAGGACCACCGATGAACTGGCAAGGCGCTTTTCGTGTTATTATTCGCGTCATCTTTATTTTTGCGTATATCGCTTTCCTGGCGGCATCCATCAGACACGTCGCCACATTCTTCCACAATTTTGAAGCAGACCCTAACGATTGGGTGAATCCGTACACCCTGGCAGTAAGTATTGACCTCACAGCGCTGGTCCTTACCGTCGGTGTCATGTTTTTCCGTGGCAATATGCCCTGGTATGCCCAGGGATTTACCTGGATCTTCATCGTCGCATTGACCGCCTTTAGCTGGTTTGTCAACTGGGAATACGCCATGACCTTCCAGGGCAATGACCTGCGCGTCAACGATACATTGAGAATGCTTAATCCCATCCTGGCCTCATCCTTCGCCTTCTTGAATCTTGCCTACTCGGTGGTCGCGGAATTCTTCAGCTCCAAAAATAAGACCGCCGCCCAACTGGCCGCCGAAGTCGATGAGCTGGAGATGCTGGAAGCGCAACAGGTGCGCCTGGCTGAATATCGAGCCCGCACAAAACAGCCGAGCATCATTCAACGCGTCAAAAAGACCGCCATCGAGGCCCGTGAAGCGGTCAACGAAGTCTTAACCACAGACCCAGCCGAAAATCAGCAGGTAAAGGTCGCCAGCGCCGCGCAACAGTTAACCCCGGCTATCGAACCTGACATCGTCGCGGAACAGTCTGTAGAGGATCTCACGAGCGCTCCGCAGCACGTTATCAACCAGATCGCCGAGCCACAGGCAGATGAGCGGTCAGCTGCCCATGGCGCGCTCCCCGAACTTCCCCAGCTTGAGCCAGTGATCACCACACCGCTACCTGCGAATGAGTATGAGCAGATCAGTGAATTTGTTTCCAATGAAGAGCCGATCACTCAGCATGAAGACGAGCAGAGCCTGATCACCGAACCACTATCCATAGATGTTAACGAGTATGCGGGTGAGGCGCAGCAGGATACCACAGCCGGCCAGCCAATCAACGAATTGAGTCCAGCCAGCCAGGCCAGTGACGTATTTCTCCCGGCCTGGGCAGGTGGCGAAGATGTTGGCACCTTCCTGACTGAAGATGATATGCAGCCCTATCTGCCCAGCGGTGATACAGCCTCGATGTCTAAAATATCGTCAGCGACCGGAAAACTGACCCGGCGCAAACCCATGAGCGTCGCCGAAGCCGCTGAAGCCCTTTCACTCTCAGAGCGCCGGATCCGCGAGCTACGCAGTCAAGGCATCCTCGTCACCGACGAAAGCAACAAGATCAAAGTCGCCAGCGTCAACGCCTATCTTGGCAAACGCAAAGTGAAAACAGCCGAACTGTCCCTTACCAACTAATATGCTGGTGGAAGAGCGACGGTAGATCCCAGGAAACGACAACACCTTGAGGAGGTAGATGGCACTCGCGGAGAGTCGCCACCTACCTCCTTTTCATCTCCTGAATATGCGCGGGAGCAAGCGCTATTATCAGGCCGCTTGCTAGTACCTTTGTCAAAATTCATTTCATTTTAACCATAAAATTTTATTGTTTATAGAGAGGAGTAAATACATCTATGCGTAAAACTATCTTACAACGCCAATCAGTTACAGATACTGAAGCCAATATGTCCGACGGAGCGGCCGCTGGCAGGAGTGCCGCTCAACCTGTCAATCCCGCCATGCGCGCTCTGAAAAAGGTGCCAGAGATCACCGTCTTTTTCTGGATCATCAAATTACTGACCACCGCCATGGGAGAGGTAACCTCAGACTATTTAGCGCATCAGCTTGATCCAATCATCGCGGTCGCCATCGGAGGCATCGGTCTGGTCGCCGCCCTGGTCCTGCAGTTCTGGGTACGCCGCTATATACCATGGGTCTACTGGCTAGCCGTCGTCATGGTCGCCGTCTTCGGCACCATGGCCGCCGACGTCCTGCACGTTGGATTCGGAGTCCCCTATATTGCATCAACCGCCTTATTCCTGATTGCCCTGGCCATCATCTTTGCCGTCTGGTATAAAAGCGAGAAAACCTTATCCATCCATAGCATCTACACACGTCGCCGCGAACTCTTTTACTGGGCCACCGTCATCGCAACCTTCGCGCTCGGCACCGCCGCAGGCGACCTGACGGCGACAAACACCAGTCTGGGGTACCTATCCTCAGGCATCCTGTTCGCCATCCTGATCGCTCTACCCGCGCTCGCCTACTGGCTCCTCGGGCTCAACGAAATCCTCGCCTTCTGGCTCGCCTACATCCTTACCAGGCCGCTCGGAGCCTCATTCGCAGACTGGCTCGGCAAAGCACCTGACCAGGGCGGTATCGGCATCGGAACCGGCGTCGTCAGCCTGGTCCTGACCGCGTTGATCGTGATCCTCGTAGGCTATCTGACCGTTACCCATAAGGACGTTGAGCCTGAAACACGTTAACGTGTGGATGGGTGTGAAAAAAGAAGTGGATATAGTCGACATAAGGATATGCATAAAAAGTTGTGAGACCAATAACTAACCAATGTGACGTGGATTAACAGGGGGATCCATAAAAAAGCGCGCCCAGCAGGGTTCGAACCTGCGGCCAACCGCTTAGAAGGCGGTTGCTCTATCCACTGAGCTATGGGCGCGTGCAATGTAGGATGAGGGTCATCCTGTGTGTTTCATCATAACAAGGATGATTGTGTACTGTCAAGTACTTTTCGTCATGATTTTTGGCTGGTGGTTGCGCCTGGCGACTCGCCGCACGGGTGGTTTTGGTCTGCGCTCCTTTGTGCTATACTAGCGATTATCATCACGGGCCTCCTCTGCGCATATCCTCATAGCTTCATCGTGCCGCTCTGGCTCTCTTCAGCGCCGATGATATGGGGTGGTAGAAGGGGCAGATTGAGCTCAAAGCAGGGGGATACGGCTCAGTGAGAGCGTGTTCCGCCTTGACATAGCTGAAAAAAGCACCTATAATAACAATTAAATCCGAGTTCAGAAGTAAGGATTAAATAACCAGGAAAGCAAGCGGCTTTCTTTGTACTCAGATAGAATCAGCCAGCAAGTGGAGTGAGTCATGAGTCAAGCATTTGAATTGGAACAGGGTAACTACAGTGCTGGGTTCCATGTAAAAGAAAATTATACATACAAGTCCGAGCGTGGACTGACCCGCAAGGTCGTCGAACAGATTTCCGAGATGAAGGGCGAACCCAGTTGGATGCGAGACTTCCGCCTCAAGAGCCTCGATCTCTATGAGAAGCGTCCAATGCCCACCTGGGGAGCTGATCTGTCGGGTATTGATTTCGACAATATCTTTTATTATATTAAGCCGGTCGCTCAGCAGGGCAAGAACTGGGATGATATTCCCCCAGAAATTAAAGATACCTTTGATCGCCTCGGTATTCCTCAGGCTGAGCAGAAGTATCTGGCCGGTGTGACGGCCCAGTATGAGAGTGAGGCCGTCTATCACAAGGTGCGCGAGGATCTTGAGAAGCTCGGTGTTATCTTCACTGATATGGATACCGCTCTGCGTGAATATCCAGATATCATTAAAGAGCACTTTGGTTCGATCATTCCACCTTCTGATAATAAGTTCGCATCCTTGAATAGCGCGGTCTGGAGTGGTGGTAGCTTCGTCTATGTGCCACGGAACGTGCGTGTTGAGGTGCCTCTCCAGGCATACTTCCGCATTAATGCTCAGAATATGGGCCAGTTCGAGCGTACGCTGATTATCGCCGAGCCAGGTTCGTATGTACATTATGTTGAGGGTTGTACCGCACCAAGCTATACCAGTGATAGCCTGCACAGTGCCGTTGTAGAGATTAAAGCCATGGAAGGTGCCCGTGTTCGTTACACGACCATCCAGAACTGGTCCAAGAACGTGTACAACCTGGTCACCAAGCGTGCGGCCGCGTATCGCGACGCCACCATGGAATGGGTTGATGGCAACCTGGGATCCAAAGTCACCATGAAGTATCCGGCCGTCCTCTTGATGGAGCCAGGCGCCCGTGGTGATGTGTTGTCGGTCGCCTTCGCGAACGATGGCATGCATCAGGATGCCGGCGCGAAGATCACCCACCTGGCCCCACACACGACCTCACAGATCCTGTCGAAGTCGGTTTCAAAGGGCACAGGTCGTTCCTCCTATCGTGGACTGGTCCGTATCAATCCAGGCGCGCATCACACCAAGTCAAGTGTCCGTTGTGACGCACTCTTGTTGGATGAGAACGCTCGAACAGATACCTATCCAACCATCCGCGTTGAAGAGAACCAGACCGAGATCGGCCACGAGGCCACCGTCTCCAAAGTCGGCGAAGATCAGCTCTTCTACCTGATGAGCCGTGGTCTGGATGAGTCCGAGGCCTACTCACTCATCGTCAACGGTTTCATTGAGCCAATCACCAAAGAGCTCCCAATGGAATATGCCGTTGAACTGAACCGCCTGATCCAGTTGGAGATGTCCGGTAGCGTGGGTTAGTCGGTGAGCGGTCCATACCGTTTATTCACACGAAACCAACAGAAAAGAGCTTCCCATTATGGGGAGCTCTTTTTTTTAGGAATGTGTGGGTGCTATTAGTATTCATGTGTTGGTGTGCTGGTACTCTCCTCAGTGATGCCGTCGCAGATCGCGGCTGTAGACGTATAATTGACGCCCAGGCGCTGGCAGCCCATGGCGATAAAGCGTAGGGCCTTCTGTGTGTCGCGCACGCCACCGGATGCTTTTACCTTGATCTTTCCCTGGGCGGCTTCGAGCATGGCCGTTACCGCCTCTTCCGTGGCTCCAGGACCATTAAAGCCGGTGGAGGTCTTGACGAAGTCTGCTCCGACACGCTGCGCGCTGGTGGTGGCCTGTGTGATCTGGTCCAGGGTGAGCATGCTGGTTTCAAGGATGACTTTGAGCACGACCCCGGCGGGACTGGTGATGGCGTGGACCGCCTGTATATCTTCTTCAACCTCTTTCCAGAGCGCGGACCTGATGTAGCTGTAGTTGACGACCATATCGATCTCTTTGACGCCCAATGTGACGTAGTGCTTTGCCTCCTCGGCTTTAAGCACGGCTGGCAGTACGCCATGTGGAAAGCCCAGGACACAGCAGACGTCGGTCTCGCTGCCCGCGCACAGGTCGAGGGCCAGTTCGATATCGCATGGCCTGACACAGACGGTACGCACCTTATACTCGACGCCGAGTTTGATGGCGTCAATAGCTTCCGTATGGGTCAACTCAGGTTTTAAGACTGCATGATCAAGGTAGCGATTTATCTGATCAATATGGCGATTAATCTGGATCTGACTCATAACATCCTCTTTATTTTCCTGAAAATAACATAACAACATTCTCTTACTTCAAGCCGTCGCTATAGACCTTGTTCTCGCGTAGCATGGTCAGTGCGCTCACCCAGCCCGCGCTATGGGGAATCCAGTCTTCATCGGTGAAGAGCCATGGACCATCGGCCTCGCGGGTCGGCTCGACGGCCAGTTTAAATTGCGGATTGACCGAGAAACCATTGGGAATACTCCCCTTGATCTCGGCCCAGCAGCCCGTATAGCGTGTCCCGATCCCATAGATCTGACTATAGGGGAGGGCCACGCCAGGCTCTATCTCGTCCCGCCAGAACGTACAGCCGTCGAAGGACTGTTGCGTGATCCCGGCATGCAGGCCCGCGATCCACTGGATATTCCCCACGGCGATATTTCTGAAGGCTCGATCACCGGTAAACGCCTCTAGCTTTGTGGCCAGTGTAGAGGCAAAGGCGATCGAGGTATTGATGCCATGCCAGGGTCCACAAAAGACCAGTAGTCCCTGGTCCTTGAAATATCCCTCCGGCAAAAGATAGAAAGGATTTTGACTACAGGCCGGCAGAAAATAGCCATAGGCAAAATTCTTGATGGCCTCACGCCATCGCGAGACATCTGGATGGTCATACCAGCGTTTGGTCATTTCGATCAGCCCGACAAGATAGGAGGGAAACGTTCCTCCGGTATCGTGGCCGACATGATGGTGGATATTGGCTTTTTCAGTAAAATCACAGTGCTCGAACGTATAGAAATGGCCATAGAAGTCTCCTTCAGGCCGCTCCGCTGGCACCTGTCTCTGGAGGACCTGTTGCGCCATCTGGATGACCGCGTCTTTGTACTGTAAGATCCCCGAGGCCCAGAGTTCAACGCCTCCCCAGATCATCATCAACAAATCTCTGGTCATCCATTCATCGGGCACCTGGAAATTGGCGGGCGCGCCATGATTGAGATGAGAAAATCCTTCCGGTCCCGCTGGTTGCGTGTGCAAGAGATACTCAAAAGCCATGGTGGCGCGTTGAAGATAGGCATCGCTCCGCTCAGGATCGATCTCGCTGATCAGTCTTGAGGTACGTGTTAACGCCACCACGGATTGCGCCACATCTCCGGGTATCACCAGCATATGATTAGGAATCTCATGGATGATGGCTCCCTTTGGCAGGCCGATCCGTTCAGCTTTATCCTGACAGGACGCGATGTAGTCGCAGCCAACCATCAACTGTCTGGCCAGCCGTTCGACATCAGGCGCGCTCAGCCAGTGGAAGCCTGTATTCATCAGATCGCACAATCCAATGACGCAGGTGGCATGGCTATTGAGTTCACGCCATTCCGAGCCACAATCCTTCCAGCCGCGCTGATTGCGAGCCAGGCGGGCCCGCTCCTCCAGCTGTTCAAGTGCGACCGTCTGGATGGTCTCATCCCACAGCAGATTTCTGGCTACTTTAATGGGCTCACTCTTACATAGTTCATCGGTACCGACTTTGACACAAATCAGATATTCGCCCGCGCAATCCAGCTCTGAAAAATCCAGCTCCCACCATGTACTCCGCCAGAGCTCTCCCCAATAGCTGACCTTTTTTTGTAGTACAACCCTACCCGTGGTATTATCGATAATCTCAAAGAGCGCGCCCTCAGGTACATAGGCAGGATTGGTGCTACGGATCAGTGCTCGCATAGGATCTTTCAGATCATAGCCAATTTGCGAATAGAGTAAACCTGTAACATCCATGTTCTGCTCTCCCTTTTTCTAAAAACTGTCCTATCCATGATTTCGCGCCCTCGCTATACTCCCTGGGTGGTCAGGAATGCCCGCACCTGTTCCAGTGTCGGCATCCCGTTCTGGGCACCCACCACCGTGGTTGAGAGTGCCGCCACCGCGTTCGCGAACTTGATACTGGCGAGCGTACTTTCACCTTGAGCCAGCGCATAGGCAAAACCGGCATTAAAAGAATCCCCGGCCGCCGTTGTGTCGACCACATTGACCGTGTAGCCCTTGATATGCTCAAAGCTAGCCGCTGTACACAGATACGCGCCGTGTTTGCCGGCCTTGGCAATGACGGTACTGGCCCCCTTCCCTACCAGGAACAGAGAGGCCGTTTGAAAGTCGTCAGGATGCTCGATCGCTATACCAGTCAGTTGTGCCAGTTCCGTCTCATTCGGGGTCACATAGTCTACATATTCCAGCATGTCCTTGTGATAGTAGGTTGTGGGAGCAGGATCAAGGATCAGCGTCTTCTTCAATGCCTTCAGCTTTTTCATGGCATATAAGTTGGTCTCCAAAGGGATCTCCAATTGAAAGAGAAAGATGTCGCAGGCCGCGATAGCCTCCCAATGGCGCTCAATCATCGGGATATCTACCTTCTCATTGGCACCCGAGTAGACAAATAACAGGTTATCGCCATGTTTATCCACCGCCACCACGGCCGTACCCGGAAACATATCCTTCTCGATCTCGACGCTATCGCAGTGTATATGATGAGCTTTCAGCACCTCAAGATAGCTTGGCCCATAAAAGCGGTCCCCCAGTTTACCGATCATCCTGACATCAGCACCTAACTTACCCAGCGCAACCGCCTGATTGCCGCCTTTTCCGCCCCCCACAAAGACATCAAAGGTATTACTAAATACCGTTTCGCCTACTGTTGGCAGGCGGTCAGTGGTCGTAATAATATCTATATTAAAGCTTCCTATCACACAGATCTTCTTCATACTCGACTCCCTCCGTTATTCCTATGACATCAGGACGCAGGCACCACCGTATATTGCGCAAAGTTTTCCAATAGTTCATGATAGGCATCAGTAATAATCGCGCATTCCTGAAGCTCAAAAACCTTACAGAACGTCGTCACCTCCGCCTTAGAGCTATCCATCAAGAGAAACATCTCCTTACTCTGTTGTTTTACCAACTGTTTCTTACGCGCCTCTCTATAATCAGGAGTATTGACGCCTCCCTGGCGAGAGAAGCCATTGGCCCCCACAAACGCCTTGTCGAAGGACATGGAAGAGAGGAGACTTTCCGTAATCGAGCCAACAATCGAGCTTGTATTCATCACCACCTCCCCACCCAGCACGATACAGGTGATGCCCTCATCATGAATCATCGTCAGCAGACTGGCACTCGACGTCACGATCGTAATCTTTTTCCCCCGCAGATCCTTGATCATCGGCAGCACGGTCGTACTCGAATCCATATAGATAACATCCCCCTCATCGACCAGCGAAGCGGCATAGCTAGCAATCTTCTCTTTACGATCCTGATGCAGCGTCAACTTATCATCAATCGGCAAATCTATCGTCGAGCCAACCTTCAGTTTGGCCGCGCCACCATGGAGCAACGTGATATAGCCAGTTTCCGCCAGCATCTTCAAATCTCTACGCAACGTAGACTCAGACGTATCCTCCAACAACTCCAGCAACTGCGGAATATAAATAATCTCTCTCTGACTAACAATTTCAAGAATCTTTTCACGCCTCACATAAGGGATCATAGAAAATGCTACCTTCTTCCAAACATAAATAATCCTACCTGTCCTACACCTGTGATATAAATAATACAAGCACCGTCATCCAATGTCAAATATTTTCAAAAATTGTCATCAATTTTAATATCCTTCTATGTTATGATGGAGCGCGTTATAATTATACGTATTTCAATTATGAGGGGGGATTATGATGGCAACCATTCAGTATGCAACGGGTGATATCTTCTCATCGTCGGCTCAGGTGCTTGTTAATCCTGTGAATTGCCAGGGGATCATGGGAAAAGGACTGGCGTTAGCCTTTAAGCAGCGCTATCCAGCTATGTTTCGCACCTATCAACAAGAGTGCCAGAGCGGCCTGTTACGTATCGGCCAGCCCACACTATACACCCAGAGCACACCCTGGATCTTAAATTTTCCGACCAAAGACGCCGTGCGTGCTAATTCTAAGCTTGAATATATTGAAAAAGGCCTGCACTATCTCGTTGCCCATTACCATACGCTCAATATTCACAGCATCGCATTCCCCAAACTCGGAGCCGGCTATGGTCGTCTCAGATGGGAACAAGTGGGTCCTCTCATGGCCCGTTACCTCAACCAGCTCGATATTCCCGTTACCATCTACCTCACCGAAAACGACCAGCAATACCAGCCATAAAGTATTTCCAGCTTTGTTACGCTCATTTGAGAGGGAGGATGCCATGTATTCTTTGGCAAGAGCAACAGCGTATTAAAATATCCGGGGAATTTCGTTCGTCATAGTGTGTGTGTACCTTATGTTGAGGTCATGAACGTCACAGTAGTAAGTAGCTAGAAGAAAGGACCGTTTGCACCTATGGCGGACGAAGTCAAACAACGTAAAATTGAACATGTGAATATTGCTTTGGAGCGCGATGTGTCGGCACCTCAGCGCGCTGGCTGGAGCGATGTCCAGTTTGTCCATCAGGCTCTACCTGAGGTGGATCTGGATGCGATTGATCTTAGTACCACTTTTCTGGGACAGCCGTTGCGCTATCCTATTTTTATGTCTTCGCTGACGGGTGGTCATCCGGATGTGGTGAATATTAATCGCAATCTGGCACGGGCCGCTGAACATTATGGGTTGGCTATGGGGGTGGGGAGTCAACGCGCCGCTATATTGAATCCTGATCTGGCTGAGAGCTATACGGTGGTGCGTGAGACGGCTCCGAGTGCTTTTTTGATCGCCAATATTGGTGCTCCACAGTTGATCCAGCAGGCCGATCATAGTCCGTTTACGCTTGAACAGGTTCAGCGCGCGATTAAGATGATTAAGGCAAATGCTCTGGCGATACATATGAATAGTTTGCAGGAGGCCGCTCAGCCTGAGGGGGATCGCAATGCGTTTGGTGAGGTGGAAGCCATCAAGCAGTTGGTGCAACAGATGGAGTTGCCTGTGATTGCAAAGGAGACCGGGGCGGGCGTCAGTCGTGAGCAGGCTCTACTCTTGCGTTCCTGTGGGGTCTCGGCCATCGATGTCGGTGGGGCCGGCGGTAGTAGCATGTCGGCGATGGAGGCGGCTCGCTCTGAATCGCGGGGCGATGAGCGTACGATGAATATTGGTCTCCTCTATCGTGACTGGGGGATTCCGACGCCGATCTCGGTGATCGAGGCTGGTACGGCCAACCTACCATTGATCTCTACTGGTGGTGTTCGCAGCGGTTTGGATGCCGCACGAGCGCTGGCTCTTGGCGCAACTCTGGTTGGCATTGGTTTTCCGCTCTTGAAGGCGGCCAGTGAGAGTTATGAGAAGGTCTGTGAAGTCATTGAGAGCACGGTAGCGCAGCTTAAGGTGGCGATGCAGCTAAGTGGTGCTAGCAATCTTGTCCAGCTACGTGAGACCGATGTGGTGGTCACTGGGGCCAGTCGAGAATGGTTGTCGTTGCGTGGCTTTGATGATGAGCTAAAGACTATGGCACAGCGGCGCTGGCGGCGTATCCAGCAACTGGTTCAACAGGATACGCCAGAAGAGCCGATCGCCTATCGCTATAATCAAATATAGTTCAGGTGAGGGGTCTCGGCCTATGAAGAATAAAAGGATAATTCTTCTGGAGTATTTACATTCACAAACGAGCGCAATTGCGGATCTACAGTTCGCAGTTGCGCTTCTTTAATTGGTAGCACTGGTACGAGTGCCAACAGCGAACGAGGGTCGCGTCTCCCTTCCCGCAGGCGCTGCTCAATCCATGGCAGGACACTCTGCGGATAGAGCGCCAGGAGTACCTGTGGCACATCGTCTACCATTGGCATCACAACCTTGTCTGGCTGGGCCTGCGATAAGAGAAAGGTCAGGAGGGCGGGCTGAACAAAGGGCATGTCTACGGCGGTCACTACAGCCTGAGGCGTCGTCATTGCGCGCAGGCCGCTATAGAGTCCCATTAAAGGACCAACATGGGGAGTGAGGTCGGTGATCACACGGATAGGAGAGGGGAGGTGAGGGAGATAGAGATCCGCTTGCGGCTGGTCACGAGCAACCAGTATGACTTCCCGGCAAACTGAGGAGAGTAAGGTTGCCAGATGAGAGACAAAGGTCATAGTTTGTGCGCCAGGTAGGGGCAGAAGCGCTTTATCACGTCCCATGCGGGAACTCTGCCCCCCGGCGAGGATAATTCCTGTTGTCGTGTCAGACATCATACCTGTTAAAGAGAGGTGCTAGAACTAGCGTGATGCTGTACGAGCTTTACGTTTGCTGCCTTTAGGTATGTATTGCCGACGGCGCTGGTAGGCCTCGTAGTTAGCACGCTCAGCCGGATATTTGCGGACCAGGTATACAATCCAGGTCACCGCCCATATGGCCAGTGAGAGCAACCAGAGGTAACGCCAGACACGCCAGGAAAAGAAATAACCATCCAGCAAGACACGGGCACCGATAAGTGGTAGGCCAATAAAACAGATTACGGCAAACCAACCCAGGTAGCGGTCATACATGTATTTGAGGAGCGGCTTGCTACGCACGAAGCGCTTACGACCCTCAACTGAGTAATAGAATGTGATTAGCAGGCCGACAAGACAAAAAATAAGCCAGGGCCAGAGAAAATGAAAGGTTTCCGCGGATGGCAGATTGCCATTTGATCCAGCCGTTATTGGATCTTCAAAGAGCCACCGAAACAAGTTAGTGCCCATAAAGCACAACTCCCTTCTTCAGGTATCAACACAGTACGATTGCCACCCATAATAGCATGGATAAGAGCATGCGTCTAGAGTTAATAACCGTCGAAATACACGAATTATCCCAACAGTTATAGAGGGCCAATTGCTCAAAACGCGCGCAATCCTCTATAACCATCATACACCCGGCCAGGCTATACCTGAAAAATAGGGTGCTATGTATGGACCTGGTTGGCAACCCTTCTGTGTGCGATGAATACCTATCCTTTTATTTACCAGTGCTTGGGATGTGCAGAAACGACAACGGGAGGTGTCGGGACTGCTTTCTGCGTACACGTACACTGGGGCTTCTGGGCTGGCGCTGCTGGCTGGGGCTGTTGAGCCTGTTGGGCGGGCTGGGCTGGCGCTGCCTGTTGCTGTGGTTGTTGGGCGGGCTGGGCCTGATTTTTTCCTGTTGCCGGTGTGGCGGGAAGCGTCGGCGCTGCTGGACTTGTCACCGGAGCCGATTGGGTTGTGGCTGGTGTGGGAGAGGAAGATGCACGTAACGATTGTCCCCAAAAAAACGCAAACACTCCGAGAGCGACTGCGGTTACTACCAATGTAATTGCGGCGATCTTGAACTGCTTTGACATACCTGATATACTCCTCAATCAAAAAGAAACAGGACTTCTGCTCCTCTCTCTCCATAGTATAGAATTGTTTCGATGCTCACGCTCATCATAGTGAAAAAATAGGAGTATCTTCTTGTTTCTTTTTCATAATCTTAACCTGATCACACCAATTATCAACATAAATTCTATTGACTCAGCAACCTCTGATCACTCCACTTCCCCTGTAGGCAGTGACCCGCTTGCAGAACAGGGCAACGTAAACCAGAATGTCGTCCCGTGTCCAACATTGCTTTCGACTCCGACACGACCATGATGGCGGTCAATGAGCGCCTGGCACAGATAGAAGCTTAAACCCAGGCTCAGATCCAGTTCATGCTGTACAGCGCTTCCTTTGCCGCGATAGAAGCGCTCCCAGAGGTGAACCTGTTCTTCTATAGGAATGCCCTCTCCCTCGTCATGGACTGAGATTCGTGCCACGGCATCCTCAACCTGCACCCGTACCGTCACTGATTGCCCCGCCGGAGAATGGGTAAGCGCATTCGTCAGGTAGATAGAGAGCACCTGAGTGATGCGTTCAGCATCGGCCATAATGGGAATCGTCGCGGCTGTCGTCAGGTTCTCCAGCGTGATAGTCTGATCAGGCGCAGCTTGTTGCTTGCTCGTCACAACTGCCTGGATCAGAGCCAAGAGATCACATGGTTTCAGAGACAGCGTCAGGGTGTTGGCCTGGATACGGGTATCATCGATCATATCTTGAATCATCCGTTCCTGAATCCGAGCGCTGGCCACGGCTTCGGCTAAGGGTTCCTCAGCCTGCGCAATCTGCTCGTTTGCGGGGGAAGTCTGCCCGGAAATCTGAAGCTTCACCTTCGCTAAGCGGCGCTGCGCTAATTGCAGATTGCCTTTGATTCCCGTCAGAGGAGTGCGCAATTCATGACTGGCCAGGGTCAGTAATTCATTAATGAGATGATGTACTTCATGCTCCACGAGTGTGCGGGTCTGCTGCCCCGTCCGTCTATGCAAGCAGCTGAGATATTGGATGATCAGCAGGGCTTGTGCGGCCACCGCTCTCACCAATTCCACCTCCTCCTGTGAATAATAACTATCCCAACCAGCTTTATAAATGACGATCGCCCCAACTAATTGCTGCTCGATCAATAGTGGAATGCCCAGGATAGTTGCTGGAGTGATTAAATCTTGCGGGAAGTCCTTCGGAACACGCAGACGATCCGTTGAGATAATCACCTCCTGATCAGCACAAAGCTGATCATGGATCCTTTTGTCGGTAAAATCTGAATAGATAAAGCGTCCGTCTACGCCCCGACGCCCTTCTTCTTGTTCAGGAGTGAAGCCACTGCCTATGGCATGGTAAATACGTAGCGTCTGAGGTTCAAGCGCAAGCAGACTCACACGCCAACAATTGAGCACCTGGCGAATCATATCCACCAGCTGTTTGGCTACAAAAAGCATGGGAGGTGATAAAAGGGGCGTTTCTTGAGAAAAGGTAAAATCAATATTGGCAGGAATATTGGAAATAGCTGTGTTCAAAGCCCGCACAGCTTGCTGGACACGTTGAAGGTGGAGCGCTTTTTGATAATGGGGGGAGATGTGGTGGAATACCAGAATGGTACCAATTAGCTGCTGGTGCGCATCCAACAGGAGTGAACAACATAAGTTGAGTGAGAACGTCCATCCGGAAGGTAGGCGGAGCATAATTGTTTGTTCGCACGCACCGCTTACAGCCATCTCATCAAGGGAGAGGCTCTGAAGCCACGACGCGAGAGCGATGGGGTGTTGCTGCTCGTCACTGAGCGTATAGTGCTGCAACAACTCCCGTAAGGGCTTTCCTTGCCAGCGAAGTTCAGAGGACAGCTCCAAGAGCTTGAGAGCTGGAGCATTGATATGTAGGATGCTTCCTTCCTGGTCACAAACCACGACTGCGTCCGGTAATGAAGCAAAAATAGCTTCAAAAAGGACGCCAGGCTGCATGGACATCTCTCTTCCTTTCTCTTTCTCTGTGATTAAGCTCTTAGCTTTTGCGTTACATAACCTGCCAGGCATTGAAAATTGGAAGAAGCTATTAAACATATCATACATACTCAGGCAAAGGGATTCCCAACGTGTCAGTTGCGCACTCCCGAACCAGATAAGAGAAAGGCATCCATGAGAGATACATTCTTCACGGATGCCTTCTTGTTAGTGCGATGATATTTACATGACAGTAATCTTGACGCGAGAGAAGCCGGTTGCTCCGTTGGGGACGGTGCCTTGACGGCGCGAGGTCTGGACGGCTCCGGTGCCGTCGGTGGCGCGTACGGTCAGGGTGTAGTCTCCGGCGCGGGTTGGCTGCCAGGTGGATTTCCAGAAGACCCAGCTATCCTTGGAGGTTGGGGGCTCCAGGGTGGCGTCTTTCCAGGTGGTTCCAGCGTCAGTACTGACTTCGACCCGCTGGATGCCACGGTTACCGGCGAAGGCGATACCGGTCATGGGAACGCTGTCACCGGCGCGAATAGGAATATCGCGGTATGGGAGGTCAATACGGCTCATGGTATGCAGGACGCCATTGTACCAGCCCTGGGCCGAGTAGAGTCCATCGGTAAATTCCTGGCTGAAGTCGATGCGGGTCAGCCACTTGGGATTCTCTTCCCCATAGCGACCGGGAATGAGGATGCGTAGAGGATAGCCGTGGCGTCTGGGCAATACGGCACCGTTCATGTTCCAGGCTAATAGAGGGTCAGCATCGAGGACCTCTTTCAGTGGGAGGGTGGTATTGAAGCCGTCAATACAATAAAAGCCGATGTAGCGAGCATTTGACTGGGCACCACCATGCTGATCGAGCAGGGTACGCAATGAGACGCCATGCCAGATGGCATTCCCGATCAGGTGGTCGTTCTCACCATTGGCAATACACTCCAGCGTAATCGCCCGTGAGGTGGAGGGAAGCTTCTGGAGCTCGTCATAGCTATAACTTCCCGGCTTATTGAGCAATCCAGTGAGCTCCAGTCGCCAGAGAGCAACGTTGGGATCGGGATCAACCGGATTCTGGGTCACGACGTAGTGATCGTTATTCGGGGTAATCTGGGGGATGATATGTTTGGGAAACGCTGTTTTCATACCATCATAAGCGGTATAATCGCTCACGTATTTCTGGATCGCCCCCCACGTGCCCAGTCCCGCACCAACACCTAACGCGACCACACCACCACGGGCCAGCAATTGCCGCCGCTGCGCCACCGCGACATCAGCCGTAGCGACAGGCCGCTTTGGTAATAAGGCCCGGAATCCCAGACATAAAACAAGGCCATAGACCACAAAATCAAGCAATAATCCCAGGATGGTTAAAATGCGGGCAGTCGTATAAGGCCAACCGAGAAAGTTTTGCGGCAACTCCCTCCAGAAAAGGATGGTCGCAACGAGGGTCATAGCCAGGGCAATAGCCAGTCCAACCAGCCACTCACGACGTCCAGGGCGATAGCCATTGGCTGGTAGCTTTATGCGGACGGCCAGGGCATAGAGCAATCCGAGCACTGTCCCGAGGGCGATCATGCCAAGTAGGGCCAGACCCAGCGGATAGGTTTTCTTTGAGTAGGTTGCCAGCAGGCGAATAAATGTGTCAACGTTAATATGCTTGAGTGTAAAATCGCCGAACATCTCTACAGGTGTAGGTATACCAGCCAATAAGCGTAGCAGGCCCATAACTAAAGTGGCACATAAGCTGGCAGCCAGACCAGCAATCAGGGCCCACACAGCGGACAACAACAGCGTCCGCGTGTTCGAGAAACCTCCGGGTGGAGTCGCCGGCGTTTCTTGCCTTCTCGGAGTTGACTTTATATCGGACATAATTCACTTTCTTTCTGCCATCGTGAATACATGATTTCTTTTCCCCGCCATGATAGAAAGTTGCAGGCCTGTCAATCTCTATCATGGCATCCATCAGTGTCACGTCACATGTTCCTGATTTTTACATTTTAATGAGCCAACAAATTCTGAGCTCGCCGATCGCTACGCCGCCGTAAGAAAGCCAATAATACAGCCAGTCCTAGAAGCAAGAGTGTTACACCATAGACCGCCAGGTAATACCAGGTCCAGTCTGATGCGTTGGCGAGGATGTAGCCCAGGATGCTGGTCACACAGAGATACCAGAGCGCGATCATGGCAAGCCCACGACTACTCCAGCCGCGTGCACGCGTCCAGGGGGCCTCGATCAGGAGGGCGATGCCAAGTAACAGGACGGAGAGGTACCAGGGGAAGACATGGGTAGAGATCAGGAAGATGACGCCGAATAAGATGAGCAGCGCCGCCTCCATCGATAGGCGCTCTTGCAAGCGCCTGCGCCAGATCCATAGCGAGACCGAACCAACCAGGAGGAGATCCACAATATAGGTAACCTGTAGCGGCATGCCGGTCTGTACGCTGATCCAGTGGAGGAAGAGGGCCAGGGGACCACCATTGGTCGCGCCTACCTCACTGGCATAGGTGGCAAAGAAGCCCAGGATCTGACCATTTCCCAGGATCAGATAGGGGATATAAGAAACAACAATTGTGACCAGGAAGGTGACGAGCAGGCCCCAGTCGCGTCTCCCACGCCAGACGACAACCAGGAGCAACAAGGGATAGAGCTTGGTCATGGTCGCGATGGCCAGGAGGAAGCCTGTAAGGATACGCGCCCCCTTGCGTGAGCTTTGCGCACAGACAATGGTGAGCAGGATAAAGGTGATCATCAGGGCATCCAGATGGCCCTGGATGGCGTATTCAATGATCGGTAAGGGACACCAGGCGTAGAGCATGCAGCGCGCGGGGTCCATGCCTTTACGCAGCAGGAGCAGCGCCAGGGCCGCTGTTGAGACCAGATCACAGAGGATAAATATGCACTTGAGAACAACGAGATTTCCCGGTGCGAGGAGATAGCTGAACAGGTAGAATCCCTGGGCCGCTGGCGGATAGATGGTCGGGGAACCACGGAAGCGGCTATTACTGTACAGGAAGTCGCGTAAATGGAGGAAGAGAGGATGGTTGGGTGGATAGACGTAGGGACTGAAGCCGTTGAGCGTGACACGCGCATCCCATAGATAACGCCATGAATCGTGCGACAGGTTGGGGTCCTGATGCACCAGTTGGGCACGCAGAACCAGAGCTCCGACCAGGATGAGCGCGATCTCACGCCAGCGTCGACGCCCTACGGGGGCACGCGTGGTAAGGATCAAGATACAGGCGGCCAGATAGGGGAGAAAGCTGATCAGCCAGAAAACGATGAAGGGGCTGCTATCAGTGTCTATGGGCGTAATCACCACCGACAGAAAGATGTTATAGCCGATCGCGATCAGTAACAGGAAGCATAACAAGGGAAAACGCCATGTATCCCCAAACGAGGAGGATACATGGCGCCTGTCCGTCAATGCTGGAAGGTCTAGCGTTGGCATTCTAGTAACTCCAGTTCACACCACACTGCGCACAATGACGGGCGGGATGATCGCTCTCAAAGGCATTGCGGAACTGATTGTAACGCTCACCATGCCAGATCTGCTCGATCGATTCCTGGAAGATGTTGCCCAGCACACGCTCTTCACGATACTCTTTGGCGCTACGATGCCCAAAGGGCGCGAAACAACAGGAGAGGACGTTGCCACTGGATGTGATATAGGTCAGGGTGTAGGGACGCTGACAACCAGACCAGGGGCGCTCGCCGAAGTCGCGTACGATACTTTCCACGGGAGAGGCGGCACCGGCCGCTTTAAAGGTGATACCGCGCTCCTGACACAGTTGCTGCGTCTGACGGATGATCGCCAATTCTTCAGGGAGAGCACGATGGAAGAGCGCCTGTTTGGAGGCCGCCAGGCCCTCTTCAAAATAGACCAGGCGCTGTAAATAGATCTCACGGATCCCATTCTCGCTGGCTTTATCGACCAGTCCGGGCAACTCATGGAGATTCTCACGCATGGCGGTAAACCAGAGCGAGACGGCTGGCTTGCTGGCATCCTGCTTCTGTTGCAGTTTAACGAAGGCATTGACGTTACG
This sequence comes from Dictyobacter alpinus, assembly GCF_003967575.1. Taxonomy (NCBI): domain Bacteria; kingdom Bacillati; phylum Chloroflexota; class Ktedonobacteria; order Ktedonobacterales; family Dictyobacteraceae; genus Dictyobacter; species Dictyobacter alpinus. The sequence continues at coordinate 3,333,666 of NZ_BIFT01000001.1, read as the reverse complement.
CCAGATCTTATCAAAGGCATCCACACCACGGACATGGGCATAGGTCTCGCGGGTAGAGCCATCCATCGAGAGCCGATACTCGTCGAGGCCGGCATCGATCAAGGCCTGGCCTTTGGTCAGGGTCAGAGCGATACCGTTCGAGTTAAACAACACATACGTACCACGATCCTTGAGGTAGCGCACCATCTGCGGGAGATCTTTATTCAACAACGGCTCACCCAGACCATGCAGCACCACGCGATCCAGGACGGGAAACTGATCGACGATCTTACGAAAATCATCAAAGGTCAGGTCCCGATCGTCTTCACGGGAGAGTAAGGTACGTGGACATTGCTGGCAAAACTCGTTACAGCGACTGGTCGGCTCGATATAAATTGAGCGTGGCAGAGTAGCGATGGTCGTCGTTGTCATGCAAGTAAACCCCTTTTACTTATAAGAGCCAGACAGGCAGCGGTAGCAGGAGCCAGAGCAGGCTCAGCCTGCAACAGGTTCGCCAGACGCTGTAAATCTAGCCGGGTATCAATATCAAATAGCGTTGCTAATACATGTACTTTCAAGTTCAGGTGTCGCGCCTTCTCGATGGTCTGTGCTAAAACGACATCCGTACTCATAGGAATGCCACTAAAAACATCATGCGGCTCACGCATAGCGATCAAATAGTAGCCACCATCTTCCGCCGGTCCCAGCACAACATCGGCGTGTTCCAGTCCCTGGTGCGCCTGCACAATCAGCTCGCGACTCACCTGTGGCGAATCTGAGCTAATTAAGATGGTCTGTGTGAATCCGCGCCGGGCCGTATCCTGAAAAACATGATGCAGGCGGGCCGCAAAATCTGATCCCCGCTGAGGGACGGCCAGCATAGGCACTTCTGGCGGTTCCGCCAGTAGCGCATGCACACAGGCCAGAAAATCTTGTTCAGGCGGTGTATAGGCCCAGACAAGATCATACTTCCAACCCGCGAAACGCGTGGCCAGATCCTGAAGAAATGACCGATACAGCTGGAACGTGAACTGGGCCCCAATACTCTGGGCCAGGCGCGTCTTGCCTGTACCAACTTCTGGATACCGTGCCACAATCGCCAGAGCGACCTCAGACATATCTCAGGTCCTTTTTTCTGGCATAGCGCGCCATAGTACTGAGCATCGCGTATGCCGCCCGCAGGCTGCCAACCACGGTACCAGCAACCTTGGATTGTCCATGGCTGCGGCGACGATAGTGTAACGGGATCTCACGAATACGATAATGGGCACGCGCCATCTTGACCAGCATCTCAACCGGCCAACCAAAGGTCATCTCCTGCATCTGGAGACGCTCCAGCACCTGCACCCGCACCGCACGAAATGAGCCAATATCATGGACGGCAACTCCATACATCTGACTCACCAGACGACTGATCATCCAATTGCCCAGACGTGCCTGCGGAGGGACCGCACCGGGCTCGGCCTGCTTGCCCACACGAGAGCCAATCACAAAATCAGCCTCATCAGACACAATAGGGGCCACCATTGCCGCCAGATCCACCGGATTATCGCTGCCATCACCATCCATAAACACAACGATCTCGGCTCCAAGCTCACGCGCAGTCTGAAAACCACGGCGACAGGCCCGCCCATAGCCACGCAGCTCCTCACGTACCACCACAGCACCGGCCGCAGTCGCCACACTGGCCGTATCATCAGTACTCTTGTTATCCACCACAATCGTCCACTGCACCAATCCCCCTGGAATCTCAGGTAACAGGTGCCGTAACGCATCCGCCTCATTCCAGGCTGGAATTACCAGCGCAATTGCATCTTGCCGCATAGACACATATCCTTCATTTCCTGGTATCACCGTACATCCTCTAAAGATAAATCGCCTCACCACGTTTAAAATCATAGACCGCAACTATTTTGCGCTGCGCACTCAAACTCAAAGCCTGCGCCTTCTGCACAGCATCATCCAGACAAAAACACAACGAGACAACGTCCAGATAACAGTTATGGGTCTCAGGCTCAATCCAGGTTCCCAACCAACAATCCGCATACCTCAAATACTTCTCGTTACGCGCAACAAAAGAGAGTAACGCATCGTGCAGGTCCGCATGTGGGGGAAGGATAACTGTCTTGTCCGGATATTTAGGAATCGCCCAGGCATCAATAAGTGATAAAAACTGATGGGTATCCAGTTTGGAGGTCACACCACCTTGTTCCATCGTCGCAATACAGATCTCAAGGATATACTTCTCAAAGTGGTAGCGCTCTAAGAGAGACTCAAACTTCATCTTTTCAACTATCCATCCAGAGAAACAGTGCCCTCTCTACTCCATGCCATCAACCATTGCTCTGTCGCATATCTGCCAACATAGCCGTGAGGCATCTTTCAAGCGAAACACGGACCAGTAGTTATGACACCATGCAAGCAGAAACAAGGCACGAGCGAATAGTAATAATAATCGTCATCAACACTCCTTTTTCAATGATCATACCTGCTGAAAAACATCGCTAGCCGGAACTATACCATGCTTCTCACTAGCTATCACGATCTGATGACGATATATTTACCACTATTCGCCAATAAAATACTTTTTGTTATCTTCCCGAATCGCTATAATCTTTACCGCCATCCTCACGAATCTCGTCAAGAATGATGGCAATGGCCAGGATAAAAGGTCCATCAACATTGGGCACAACATCGACCGTGTAGCTATCACCAAACAGGGCAAACTCACGGCTGATATGCCCTAACAAACGATCATAATGATCAACGATATTAAAATCCCACTCCTTGAAATTCCCCTGCACATAAAAGACCATGCCATCCTTACTACTGACCTCAAAGGTGATGCCCGCATTCAAGGTCTGCGCACGCCGACGCAGGCTCGCGACCTCAACACCATTCTGAGTGATGTCATAGTGGGTAGTATCAGACAAAATCTTCTTCTTCAGATACAAGACCTCGTTACCGGTCTCACGATCATAGATGGAGAAGGTGTCGCCAATCTGTAAAAAATCACCCTTGACTTCGTAGACCACCTGGCCGGTCTCATCACGAATAATAAAGTCATCGCTCAGATTCAGGCCACGTTCTTTTAAATGATAGCGCATGCTCAGTTCACTCCTGATATGTTCTTTAGGTATTGCCACAAATACAGCGTAAAAGAGAGTCTTGCAATACACTTTCTTTTACGCCATACCATAACCAAAGTTGTATACCAACTCTTGTCCGCTGGAGGATTTCAAGGCCTTAAAATTTTCATCAAATTTTCTATATGCAGAAGGTATGGGAATAGTAGCTCTTTATCCTTTTGATAAATACCCCCCACAACGTAAGAACGTAAGAACGTAAGAACGTAAGAATAGTATTTCCTTATAATGTAACTTTAGCATAAGAACATAAGAACGTAAGAAAGCAAGAATTAATAGTTCCTTACAATGTAGATTTAGCATAAGAACATAAGAACATAAGAACGTAAGAAAGCAAGAATTATTACTTTGCAAGAGTAAGATACTTTCTCTATTCTCTCTGCAATATATGTATCATCATAGTAAATGCAATATATTACTATATATTCTCTAAATCCCTGCAATAAATAACTAAAAACATATATATAATAATAATAATATAATAATAATAATATAATAATAATAATATAATAATAATAATATAATAATAATAATATAATAATATATAAATTTTATAATTATCTCGAATATATCAAACATAGACAATGTAACACTACTTTCTTACATTCTTATGTTCTTACGTTCTTACGTTCTTATGCTAAAAACAACATACACATAGAAACAACACAACACTGCTTTCTTATGTTCTTATGTTCTTATGTTCTTATGCTAAAAACAACACAACACTGCTTTCTTACGTTCTTACGTTCTTACGCTTCAGTAAAAATAAGGAGCATTGGGATCAATACATCTCACGTAGCGGCAAGACTTGTCCCCCAATCCTTTTCGGTTAAAGGGGAAACGTAATAAACCCCGACTCCATCGCGTGACGTCGTGTACGTCGAATGGCGCCATAAGCCAACCGAGTGTCCGTCGAGTGGGCGCCACACGCGAGGCCGCACTGCTGGGTTTTCGTGGGCGAACGTGCAAGAACGAGACGCAGTGCTGTGGCGCCTACACCTATCGCGGTGGATGGTGCCGAAGGGATGGGAAACGTTTGGCATTCCATGTCCATCCATCCGGACCCGCCCCTGTACGCATCAGATCAAGAACCATGATTCGGATGCGTGATCGCCATCCTGAACGTTCCATTGCGAACCGGATCAAGAACCATGATTCGGATGCGTGATCGCCATCCTGAACGTTCCATTACGAACCGGATCAAGAACCATGATTGGTGTAGGCGCCACAGGCATGCGATGCTTTTCTAACATGTATCGCCGTTGATCATGCTGCATGCCGGCCTTGCGTGTGGCGCCACTCCACGTACGATAGGTTCACTTCACACGTTTTCCCACCCAGGACCGGATCGTCATCCATGATCGGGATCGGATCGAAAATGTTGCTACGTGAGATGTATTGAGCATTAGGATACGGACCCAGGGCAAAATAGTGCGGTCACATATCGCCGGCTATCCAGAGCGGTTATAATAGGAGCGGCACTATTTCGTTTTCTGTTGATGACACAAGGAGAGGATACAGGGGTAAAATTGGCAACACGCAAAATCGCTATACTTGCTGAGGGCGCTCTGGGCTGGCATGCTGCGAAGACAGCGGTCGGCGTGATTCGTTATGCGCCAGATACAACGGTGGCTGTAATTGATAGTACCCATACTGGCATGGATGTCGCGGAGGCATTACAGGGGCCGGTGGGAGAGGGTATTCCGGTTGTGCGCGATATCACTGAGGCTCTGACCTATCAACCGGATACGTTGTTGATTGGGATCGCGCCACGCGGGGGTGCGCTGCCTGAGTCATGGCGCTGGCAGCTGCTGGCCGCCATCGAGCATGGCCTGAATATTGTGAGTGGCCTGCATGCATTTGTCTCGGACGATGAAGAGTTGCGTACGGCTGCGGCCAGAAAAGGGGTGACGATCTGGGATGTACGCCGGCCACCCGCCAGGACGCGTGTGGCCGATTTTACCCCACACCGCGAGGGGAGCCATACGGTTTTGCTGGTTGGCTCGGACTGTGGTTCGGGTAAGATGTCTACGGCCCTGGATCTGAATGCGGAGGCACAGAGGCGTGGCCTTTCGAGTGCGTTTATTGCGACCGGCCAGACTGGTATGATGATCGCGAACAACGGCTTACCGGTTGATCGCCTGATTATTGATTTTGCTGCTGGTCTGGTAGAGGAGCAGGTGCTGAATTTCAGCCATGCGCATGATTGGGTCTTTGTTGAGGGACAGGGGGCGCTCAATCATCCGGGCTATTCACCGGTAACGCTAAGCCTGCTGCATGGCTCGATGCCAGACGCGCTGATCTTTTGTCATAAGGCTGGCCAGACGGCGATCGATGGCTATGAGCAGTGCCTGTTCCCTTCTTTGAATCGTTTGATTGAGATCAATGAGGAAGCGGTGAACTGGCTACGGCCAGAGCGACGCAGTAAGGTGGTGGGCATTTCGTTGATTACGAACCATCTGGATGAGCCGCATGCACGTGAGGCGGTTGAGCAGATGATGAATGAAACTGGCTTACCAGTCACGGATCCGCTGCGCTTTGGCGTTGCGCCTCTAATGGATGCGCTTGAGCGCCACTTCGCTGGCTGAATCACGGTGCTATCTATTCAATAGAGCTACAAAGGAAAGGAGGCCGCCAGTTCGCGTTGTGCGAAGCTGACGGCCTCCTTTCCTATGGCAAATCGAGACAGGAGGGGGACGGGATGTTCTTTCTCTCTCTTAGTCCTCAACCATGACTGGCGTTGCCGCGACCGTTGTGTCATCGTGGCCGGTCAGGGAAGGTACGACACCCATCAGGGCGTATTCAGGATAAGCAACGGCACCATGCTCGTGCAGATCCAGACCTTCAAGCTCACCAGCTTTAGAGACACGCAGGACACCTACATATTTGAGTCCATACATCAGTACGAGCGAGATCGCCAGCGTGGCGACGACGGTTACCGCTGATCCAATGAACTGTGTGCCGAGCTGGCCAACACCACCACCATAGAGCAGGCCTTTGATGACCGCGCTGGTGTCAGCGCCCGTTGGTGTTGGTGCGCCATACGCGCCACTGGCGAACAGTCCTAATGACAGGGTTCCCCAGATACCGGCGAACAGGTGGACAGGGACCGCGCCGATCGGATCATCGATGCGCAGGTATTCGAGCAGGTCTAGACCAAGCACGACCACAAAGGCCGCGACGATACCGATAAAGAATGCACCAACTGGATCAACCCAGTAACAGGGACAGGTGATGGCGACCAGACCACCTAAGAAGCCGTTGACGGTCAGGCCCAGGTCCCAGGTCTTATTCTTCGAGCGGAAGTAAGAGTAGAACAGGGCAGCCAGACCAGCGGAGCAGGCGGCCAGGGTGGTGTTGAACGAGACGCGTCCAATACCGATGGTATCCAGAGCCGAGAGTGTGCTACCAGGATTAAAACCATACCAGCCAAACCAGAGGATCAAGCCACCGACTGCACCCAGGATCAGGTCGTGGGCTGGAGGTGGACCACCGCCATCACGCTTGAAGATACGGCCCAATCGAGGTCCCAGAGCCAGCGCACCGGCCAGCGAGATCGCACCACCGATACTATGGACAACCGTGGAGCCAGCGAAATCCTTGAAGTTCATCATCGCCAGCCAGCCGTCCGGACCCCAGGTCCAGTGGCCGATGATCGGATAGATAAAGCCGGTCACGCCGATACTATAAAGAATGTCGCCCCAGAAGCCACAGCGGCCAATCATCGCGCCGGATGTGATGGTGGAGGCAGTATCAGCGAAGGCAAACTGGAAGACCCAGAAGGCCAGCAGCGGAATACCGGTACCCATGTAGGTAGCGGGCAGGCCGCTTAAAAAGAAACCCTGCGTACCGATAAAGCCATTCCCTGGCTCAAACATAAAGGCAAAGCCCCAGGCCCAGAACAAGATACCGCAGATACAGGTGTCGGCAATACCCTCAACCAGAATATTCACCGACTCACGCGAGCGAGCAAAACCCGCTTCCAGCATGACAAATCCCACTTGCATACAAAATACGAGGAAAGCAGCCACCAGAGTCCAGACGGTGTTGACCGCATTGATCTCAGGAGTTGGAGTCGCCGCACCGGTCGCGGCATGTACCGCAGTAGGAATCACCCAATACATAATCGACAGTAAAAGCCCTAGGCCCAGCAGTTTGCCCCCCATGTAGTAGGCAACGGTCCGTCGAATCTGAGGATCACGCATGTTCGTGAGGAGGCGTGTCCATGTAGCCCGTAAAAGTGTCGTCATAGGTCAATAAGTCCTTTCGGCCGAAATAAGAACAAATACATATCTCAGGCAGCAGGAAGGCGACAAATCTCATCACTGAGCACAGGATAGAAAGATCAGCATCAGCTAATTTTCTAATTGGAGAGTGGATATATCAGCGTTGATGTATCTGGTTTTGTATATTTCGTACTTGAGTAGAGTATAAGAAATAAGTGGCATCTCTTATAAGGTCCAATATATCTCAAATCACACCCACTAATTTGTGCACAATGCACAAACACCGTAAGTATCGCGTATGTGAATTGACTATTACGACAACTATCTTGAACTTTTATTGATAATCAGGAAACATTCATTGAGCTATTTTTTATATCCGCCACAAATAATTGTGCACATTAACCAATGAACAGGTGCGCATTGGGCCTCTTCTCTTCAAAAAAGCCGCCATCAAACGGCCACGCTCGACAGCAGCGGAAGATCCCATCGATAGCAGGGCAATTTAACCAGAGGAGTTGATAACCACTTTCCGACAAAAGTTACGAAAAGCACACATCAGGAGGTGCAGCTAGCCTTTTTTATAGTTTTTGTATACACAATACACATATAGTTATTTCATCCAGCCTCTTCCACCATATCGTATGTGACCAATCCCGCCCATACCCGACATGGTCATGACCAGGAACCTTGACGTGAAGCGAAGAGACGGCAACCCGCAAGGGGATTGCCCTACGCTTTAACGTGTTTCTTCTTTGTCTACTCTCTCGAATAAAAATACCCTTAAGACTTCAAATATATGACCAAATAACCTGGAAATGATTATTGTAGGGCAATCCCCTTGCGGGTTGCCGTCTCCTCGGCCCATGTCAAAGTACCCCATCATGATCATGATGGGGTATGAAATCGCCAGGGGAACGATCCGATCACGCTTCGGGTGGCGTCTGGATACGGATGCCCATGGCTTCGACCAGGGCCAGCGCCTGCGCGATATTCAGGGTGGCCCCGCTGAGCTCTTTCGCGCTCACACGGGCAGCTTCTAATGAACAAGTACTTAAGTCGATGCCCGACAGATTGGTGCCACTCAGTTCGGCCTGGCGCAAATTGCAATCCTCAAAGCTGACATTGGAGAGGACAGCTTCCAGCAGGTCAGCTTCTAGCAGGTCACAATGCTCAAAGCGCACATTCTTCAAGGTGGTAAAACGGAATTGGGACAGGCTGAGCAGGCAATCTTTAAAGAGGACATCTTCCAGATGGGCCTCGCCCGCCAGAAAGCCTGTCATGCGGCAGCCGATGACTTCGACCCGATGCCAGACACTCTTATACCAGTCGGCGGTCGCGAAATCGCAGGAGGTAAAGCGTATATCGTCAAGTTGGATGTCTTCAAACTCGGTCGTAGAGAATATCACCTGATTAAAAGAGGACTCCACAAAGGCCGGTCGTGCCGCGACCTGGGTTGAGAGATCCACATTTGCCAGGGCCAGCGAGGTATAGCGCTCGTGATATTGCACATATCCACCAACAATATCGCGCCCCTGTGCCCTCTTCGGCAAACGTGGCGGACGCACCTGCACTTCCGGCTTATTGGCTTTCATCGTCATCTTCTCATACACCCTTTTCGTTGATACTTCCATATTCAATCATCAAAAATATTAGTCATCTTCAAGCTGCTCAGCCGCCGCACGCATCCGCACGCCCAGTCCTGGATAGGTCGGCAATACCAACTTCCCGCGCTCCACACCCACGCCGACAAAAGGATCATCATTAATCAAGAGCTGTCCATCCAGATCAGCATAATCCACCAGTGGCGTCAGATGGGCCGCCGCAGTAATCGACAGGGAGCTCTCAATCATACAACCCAGCATCGTCCGCAGATTATAGGCACGAGCCATATGGATCATTTTGAGCACATTGTGTATGCCGCCATTTTTCATCAGCTTAAAATTGACTCCATCCACACACTCGCTCAAGCGTGGCAGATCCTCGATCGTCACACAGCTCTCATCGGCGATAATTGGCAGCTCGACATTCTCGCGCACCAGTTTCAGGCCCGCCAGATCATGGGCCGCCACCGGCTGCTCCACAAACTCAATATTATAAGGAGCCATCGCATTAATATTGCGGATCGCCTCCTTTGGAGTCCAGCCCGCATTCGCATCCACCCGGATCACCGCCGAAGACACATCCCGAATCGCCTTCAGGATCTCGAGATCGTGCCGTGTCCCCACCTTAATCTTCAGGATAGGATAATCCTTGGCCAGCAGCGTCTTCCGAGCCATCTCCCCCGGACTATCCAGGCCAATCGTAAACGAGGTCCGTGGCGTATGCGCGGAATTCAAACCCAGCAGCTTATAGACCGGCACACCCAGCATTTTCCCCACAATATCATACACCGCCATATCCACCGCCGCCTTCGCCGAAGGATTATGCCGGATCACCTTATCCAGCCGCTGCATAATCTCCTCAATCAAAAACGGATCATCCCCTAGATTGCCCGCAAACAGAGCGATACAGGCCAGCACCGTCTCCGCGCTCTCCCCATAATATTTACTCGGGGCCGCCTCGCCATATCCCACCGCCTCCTCATGCTTCACCTCAACCACCACATTCGAAGCCGTATGCTGAACACCACGCGCAATCCGAAACGGCGTCGTCAACTGAAGATCTATTGGTTTCGCATCAATATGTAGCATAATACTGTTTCCTCATCCAGGCGTGCTAAAATGGCCAATGAAATACCATCCCATACCTATCATCCAGACAGAAATGGAACTACAAACCATCATAGCACGCCCTTCAATGTTCACATCTGAGATCCCCCCGTAACGGCAGGTCTTGCCCCTACTACCCTCCACGTACGAAATGTCTCTTAATCATGTGTCCCCAAAAGCAACACCTGTGCTATAATAGAGGCAAAATCAGCCGTACATCGATGGAGTGAGAGGGATAGCATGCCAACACGAGATGATGCCTACGCTTTAATGACCAGCCATGTGAAGAGTGAGAGTCTACAAAAACATATGCTATCGGTTGAAGCCGCCATGCGCGCCTATGCACGTAAATATGGGGAGGATGAGGAATTGTGGGCGATGACGGGACTGCTTCATGATAGTGATTATGAAGAATATCCCGACCTGAAAGAACATACCCAGGTCGCGGCCCAATGGCTACGTGACGAGGGATATGATGAGCGCATCATCTACGCCATCCTGGCCCATAATGATGTCAACCTGGAGAGCCATCCTCGCGCCGATCTTCTGTCCAAGGGCCTCTATGCCTGTGACGAGATCACGGGCATGATTACCGCCACCGTCCTGGTACGCCCGACGAAAAGCATTGAAGGCCTGGAAGTCTCTTCGGTGCGTAAGAAGATGAAATCCAAGGGCTTTGCCGCCGGCGTGAACCGCGAGGATCTCGTTAAGGGGGCCGAGGAACTGGGGGTGGATCTCAACGAGCATATCGCCTTTGTGATCCAGGCCATGACCCGGGTTGCCGCTACATTGGGCCTGGCTGGCACAGCAACACCAGAGACACAGCAGGAAGCCATCAACTAAGTACAGGTAACATTGAGCACCATGCAGCAAAAAAAAACCAGGAACCTACTAACGCCACAACGCATCTATACCGCCAAAGAGGTCGCCCAGTACGAATATTGTCCACTGGTCTGGTGGCATGAACAATATGATCCAGCCGTCCACGCTGACAATGATGCCCTGTTCGCCCAGATGGTAGAGATCGAACAAGAATATGGCTCGCTGGCACCCGAGATGCCGGATTACCAGGTCATCGAGCAGATCCTGGTGCGCCGTGGTGCCTTCTATGAGGATGGTCGCAGATCCAAGCAACTGCCCGAAATGGAGGCCGACGAAGAACTGGATGAGGAATATACTGAGGCGGTCGATAATCATCCCAAAGTGCGTCGTCTCCTTGGATTAGCAGTACTGGCCCTCGGCACCGGCGTCGTACTCGTCGGTTTTTCCATACTCACTATGATTCTCAAATAATATATATTCAATAGGAACGGAAGGATACGTATAAACTATGGTAGGCGGGGCCCTCTTTGCGACCGGCATCGGGTTACTCTTATTCTCCGTAGCCTGCTTCTCATTACTCTTCAATGAACGCCGACTCCAACGCGAAAACCTGATTCGAGAACACCATCAGGCGCTGGGCTTGCCTCCCGGAGAACTCGTCTACGAGAATACCGATGGCCTCGGCGAAGCCATCACCTCAGACGAATTTCCACTCAGCGCCAAACCAACCTATATTGTCCGACTACCCAACAAACAACTACTCCCCATCGACATCAAACCGATCGCCATCGACTCCATGACCCCCGACAGCCACCACGTCCTCCAGGTCGCCACCTACTGCCTGATCCTCGAAGAATACGCTGAAGAGCCACCCACCCACGGCCTCCTCCGCTATACCGACCGTGAATTCCCCATCGAATACACCCCCGCCCTACGCAAAAAGATCCTGCGCCACATCAAACAAATGGACCTCTGCGCCCCCCAACTCCCCCCATCCCTCACCAAACAAAAGGCCAGCAAGTGCCGCGCCTGCATCTACCAACCCATCTGCCCCGTCGGCCAGAGCAAATAACCCCCTCCCCATCATCACCTCGCCCAGAGAGAGATCCCCGGCTAATCAAAATAATATTCAGCGCCGAATCAACCATACAACAATAGATGCGACAAGCAATCCATTTCCTCAAGCGGTCGCATGGATCACAGCCAATTGACATTCCAGAACGGGCCGCATACACTAGGCAACAGGAAGATGGCTCCAGTCACGAGCGTTTAACAGAAATGCGAGAGCAAGCAATGCATACAGTACATGAAGTAATGGAAATGAGCGGCCATATCATTGACTCCTGGACGCTACCAAAGGCCTGGGACACAATTATGGATCGCGGCGGCAACTTTGATGTTGAAGAGATACAGGTTGGTGCCACCAAAGATGACACCAGTTATGTGCGCATTAAAGTAGAGGCCCCCAATGACGAGGTTCTTGAGCAGATTATTTCTCAACTCCAACAACTCGGTGCCGTCCTTTTACATGCCGATGATGTGCATGTTACAAAGGTTGAGCAAGACGGGGTGCTACCCGATAAATTCTACTCTACCACCAATCTACCCACCCAGGTACGCTTAAATGGACAATGGGTGACGGTCGAAAATATTGAAATGGATGTGGCGATCGCGATTGATCGCGAGCACACACGTGCCTATTGCCGTCCAATGCATGATGTACGCATCGGCGAGGAAGTTGTGGTTGGACACGACGGGATCCGCGTTCAGCCCTATGCACGCGCACGTGGCCATGATGATTTTGCGTTCATGCAGAGCGATGTATCCTCAGAAAAAGTCAAAGTACGAGCTATCCACAACATCGCCCGACAGATGAAAGAGGTACGGGCGCATCAGGGGAAGATCCTCTTCGTCCTGGGTCCCGCCGTGATCCATACTGGCGCGGGCCGCTATGTGGCTGAGTTGATTCGTATGGGCTATATACAGGTCATCTTTGGTGGGAACGCGATCATTACCCATGATGTAGAGTCGGCCCTCTTTGGCACCTCGCTGGGCGTCAATCTAGAGAGTGGCGAACAGGTTGTGGGTGGTCACCGCAATCATCTACGCGCGATCAATACGGTTCGCGGCATTGGCTCGATCGAGAAAACCATTCAGTCAGGCTTGTTGCGCGAAGGTATCACCTACGAGGCCCACCAGCACAATATTCCCATGGTACTCGCCGGCTCGATCCGTGATGATGGTCCAATGCCAGGCGTGATCTCAGATATGCAGCAGGCACAGGCCCGCATGCGCGAAGAAGTTCACGGTGTCGAGATGTCCATCATCGTAGCCTCGATGCTCCACGCGATCGCCACCGGCAATATATTGCCCGCGCATGTACGTACCGTCGTCGTCGATATCAATCAGTCGGTCGTCACAAAACTGGCCGATCGTGGTAGCTTCCAGGCCGCCGGACTGGTAACGGACGTGGAACTCTTCCTGCGTGAGTTGGTGGATTTCCTACGTAAAGAACAATAGGTACCCCTTCACATGGGAGCAGCGACTGCTTCCATAACAGGATCAGGTGCGCTCAGCTAGCGCGGTTATTTGCTGGCCCAGTTTCAACAACTCGCCGCGCAACTCCGCTGGCTGGCGCACCGTAAACGTACAATGCAAGCGAACCAGGATCCAGGCCATCCATTCCAGGTGGTCAACATAGCACTTTAGCTCGACACCATCCTCGACCTGTTCTAGCAAAGCCAGGGCGGGTGGCACAATACGCTGTGCTTCTTCCAGGGTAGTATCCAACAACACCTCAACAAACCACTTGGCCGGCGTAGAAGGGATCGCCTTTAACACAAACGACAGGCAATCAAAGTTATCGGGCCGTACAAAAGTCTTCTCCTCAGCCTCAATCGTGACAATACGCTCCAACCGAAATGTACGCAGTTCCAGGCGCAGATGACAATAGCCCACCACATACCAGTAGCCCGAACGATACACCAGGCCATAGGGATCAAGTCTACGCTCCGTTACCGCCCCCTCAAAAGCGCGATAACACATCTGGATCGCCCGCCGCTGACGCGCAGCCTCACTTAAAGTGAGCACAATATCGCTCCGTGGCACCGCCCCCGAAGGATTTACATCCACCACCAGCGTCTCCTGTATCGCCTGGACACGCTCACGTAATGCCTCAGGCAGCACACGCTCAATCTTGGCCAGCGCCCCCTCAACAGCCGGCGTAGCCAATGTCAGACCCATCTTACGGCTCACCAGCAAGCCCACAGTCATCGCCAGCGCCTCATCATCATTAAACATCAGCGGAGGCAACTTAAACCCTGGTCGCAAGCGATAGGAACCATAGCGCCCACGCATTCCCTCAACCGGAATCCCCAGATCTTGCAGCATCGTAATATAGCGCCTTACCGTCCGTGGATCCACCTCCAGGCGCTCCGCCAATTCCTGTCCGCTGATCTGTTGTCGCGATTGCAGTAACTCCAAAACTGTCAGCACCCGTGTGGTCGGAAAATACATTGTCCGTGGCTCCATTTCCCCTGGTAATTTGCATAGCGCAAAAAGACCATCTAATCAGGACGTATCTTACCCTCTTTTGATTGTAAACTCAAGGTAACAGTATTTTTTGAACATGGCATTGGATTAGACACATAGAAAAAAGAAAAGAGAAACAGCACATGACCGAGTATGTCACAAAAGCTGAATTATTAACCCGTATGCAGGATGGCTATACAGCCTTTACCGCCTTACTCTCCTCACTCAGCGACGAGCAACTCACCACACCAGGAGTCAACGGCAAATGGTCCATCAAAGACAACATCGCCCATTTAAGCACCTGGGAGAAAAGTGTCATCACCGCCCTGGACGCTCTCCACAACTATGTCGAACCCGGTAATCCTACCGCTGGTATGAGTGAAGACGAACAAAATGAACTCTACTACCAGGCCAACAAAGATCGCCCACTCTCAGAAGTACGCAACGAATTCGCAACCGTCTCACAAGAGATTCAAAGCGCAGTCGAGCGCCTCTCAGACGACCAGATAAACAGCCCGCTCCCCTGGAGCACATCCACCAACCCCATCTGGCCCTGGATCGCTGGCAACACATACGAACACTACGAAGAACACGCCCAGATCATCGAAAAATGGCTCGCCACCCAACAACCGTAACGGCCCTACGAACGTACCCATCGAACGTAACGGCTGCCCTCGTGGCTGCGAACCTCCGCCCACGAGCGTAGCCGCACACACCATGAGCTCACCTCCCGCCACGCCTCGCCCTACTATACCCTCCACCCACCTCCCCCTAATCCTACGCTATACCCGCTTCCAACATACCAGACGGGCAGGCAGCAAAACCGAAAATTCCAAAGTCCTGGGCAGGGACTTCATGATAGGCACAACAGGAAATTTAGTATATAATAGAAAAACTAGCTGATCCGAACTCTCTGATCCAGCCAACCACCATCTTCGGCAGTAAGAAATAGATACGCACATGCAGGTGTAGAAAAATAAGTATGCAACAATTTCAGCGATCATCATCCACACAACACATTTCACAGGACTCGGAAGCTATGACGAACGAGCAACATCTTTATCAGACGGCGGAAGAAAGCCAACTGGATGAGGCGGCACGCGCGGCCGAACGCGCCCGGCTCCGTCAGGGGGTCATGCATGTGCGCATCGACCATTTTTATTGTACGCTGGAAGAACAACTGGATCCATCGTTACGCGGCCAGAGCTTTATTGTTGGTACCGGCACTGGACGTCCTAATGAGCCAGGCCGTGTGATCGATGTATCACCAGCGGCCGCCCGCATGGGTCTGGTAGTAGGTATGCCTTTGCGACGCGCCCACCGTATGGCTCCCCGCACCCGCTTCCTACCAGCGTCCTACAATCACTATCAGCCTATCCTCAAACAACTCAAGGATCGCTACCGCGCCTACTCACGCATCATTGAAACGCTTCCTGTCTCCGATGCCTTTATAGATCTTCGCGGCTGCGAACTTCCTTTTACCTCTCCAGCCGCACTGGCGGAGCGCCTATGCGCCGAGATCGCCGAACTGGGCTTGAATGCCATGATCGGGGTCGCCAACGGCAAATCCACGTCCGAGTTGGCCGCACTGATGAGCCGACGTGACGGACGCGATGGCGTGCTCTATATACCACGTGGCCGTGAAGCCTCATTTGTTCAGACGCTCCCATTAAGCCTGTTACCAAAACTGCGTGCTACCGGCATGGGAACAATAACAAGCACACCAGAGACAAGTGAGCGTAACTCAAATAATGAAGGTGAGACAAAGGGTGAGCAGCAAGTAGATGCCGTCGCGGTCGCTGAAATGGTTGCGCATCTCCATGACTTTGGCATTACTTCATTTGCGCAAATAGCCGAATTAAGCGAGGAGGGACTGGTCCGCCGCCTGGGCCAACTCGGTAGCTGGTTGTATCGTGTAGCGATTGGGGAGGATGATAGTCTGGTGATACCGGATGCGCCACCGCTGAGCCAGAATGCTCGCGTGCACTTCCACCATCAGGCCGACGCGGATGAGACGTGTAGCGCCCTACGTAAGCTAGCCGACCATCTCAGCGAGCGTTTACAGGAACAACGCCTCAAAGGACAATCCATCGCGCTGATCCTCTGGCCCAACCGCCTCCCGCGTGAGACCCGCAATCTCCAGCCGCGCGATGACAATGGAGAAGCAACCACAACCATAGCCGAT
Source organism: Dictyobacter alpinus (assembly GCF_003967575.1). NCBI lineage: Bacteria > Bacillati > Chloroflexota > Ktedonobacteria > Ktedonobacterales > Dictyobacteraceae > Dictyobacter > Dictyobacter alpinus. Next base: position 3,317,069 of record NZ_BIFT01000001.1, on the reverse strand, counting down.
GAGACCATCGGCGGTCAGATGCTATTGGATCGCCATACCGACGCAGCTGACATCATCGCCCACCATGGCTTAATGCTCTTCGCCCACTATCATCGTTCCGGCATGCGCTATCTACAGGTACAACTGCGGATCGGCGATATGATTACCACCGCTCCGACCAGCTATTATCCACCACCAGCACGGGCCCGTGGCCGACTTACACGCAAGCTATAATTATGCCAGCTTACAGGTCCGTAACCTCTTTACGGGCCCGCAATTGCTGTAAAGACTCAAGTTCATTGCGACCTCTAGCCTCAAGCTCCGCCTTCCAATCGTCTTTATAGGTACGCATCGTCTCCACCAGCGTCTGCGCAATCGCCAGATTGCGATACCATTTATGATTGGCGGGCACAATATACCAGGGAGCATCATCAGTACCACACTTGCTCAACGCATCCTCATACGCTTTTTGATACTCATCCCAATACTTACGCTCCGAAAAATCGCTGGTCGAAATCTTCCAGGCTTTATCCTTCTCATTAATACGTGCGCGCAGCCGCTCAGTCTGTTCCTCCTGACTGATATGTAAGAAGAATTTAAGGACAATTGTATTATTCTCGGTGAGCAACTTCTCAAAATGGTTAATATCCTTATAGCGGCGGCTCCACACATCCTCCGAGACCAGATTATGCACCCGTACCACCAGCACATCCTCATAATGCGAACGATTAAAGATGCCCAGCACACCTTTCTCAGGCGTTACTTTATGCACACGCCAGAGAAAATCATGCGCCGCCTCTTCAGGAGTAGGAATTTTAAATGCATTGACCTTACACGCCTGTGGATTTACCTGCGCGAATACGTGGCTAATCGTGCCATCTTTACCACTGGTATCCATACCTTGTAGAACCATCAAGATACTATGATGCCGAGCAGCCGCCAATAATTCTTGTAGCTCTCCCAGTTCCGCTCCCAGCCTTGCCAGTTGCATATCCACTTCTTCACGCTTGATAGAAGGTGCCACATAAGCAGGATCATATTTTTTGAGATCCACCTTATCGCCCTTAGTAATTTTCCATAATAAATCTTCGCCCATAAACAGCGTATCCTTTCTCAACAAATACTTATACCTTGTATCACTCACATCAGGTGAAAAGATGATACAAAATCCAGGGACCTCTGGATGAAAGCGCGAACTTTTATGCTCTTGAATCGTATGTTATGGTAGTGTTTTTATTCCTATTATTTATTCCAGACCGATGAAATTCAAGGAGGCCCGAGCCATGCAAAGTCAGGAAGACCAGCAGTCCTCACAAGGACAAGAATATGCTCCCACCAGTGGGCACATGCTCAATACAGATCCCCGTGAACAACCATCTCCCCAACAGTCTTCCAACTATACATACCAGGAACGTAGCTATGAAGAAGGCTATAGCAATCAAAATTTCTATGATGATCCCTGGTTTCAGGACAATGCAGGTGAAAAGCTACGACCTCAGTCCGGCTCCCAGCGTGGTATCAGTACCATTTTCATGGTGCTAGGAGCACTACTCCTGGGTGTGCTGATCGGACATTTCGTCGGCATCGTGGGCGGCTGGTTTTTCTGGCCAGGTATCGCAGTACTGGCACTGATCGCGATCTTTGTTATCTATAGCAACTGGCACGTGATCACCATCCCACTCCCCATGGAACGCTTTCAGATCCAGGAACATGCGCGGCTCACCATCAATAATACGGTCGGCTCGGTCTCGATCCGTAGAGGCGAGCAGAACGAAGTCACGGTCACAGGCACCAAACGCGCCAGCGGCCCCTGGATTACCTCTAAAAACATGCTCATGAATTATGATCAGCGTGGAGACGAGCTCAAAATCAAGAGCGAAATCCACTGGTCCCCATTACAATTTGGCCTGCGCAGCATCGATCTAGAGATTACCGTTCCTCAACACTGTGATATCCAGCTCAAAAATGGCTCCGGCAAGATCGACCTCCAGAACATCAGTGGAGCCATCAAAGCACGCACCGGTAGCGGCTCCATCATAGCTCACGGCATGCAAGGCCAGATGCAATTAAAGTCCGGCAGTGGCTCCATTGAAGTCGATGACCTGAGCGGGCGTATAGAACTAAATACTGGTAGTGGACACGTGACGGCCAATCAACTCAATGGCGAAGTCATGCTCAGAACCGGTAGCGGCTCCATCGAGGGAACAGACATCACAGGTCGTGGCGAAATCAAAACTGGTAGTGGGAGAATTACCCTCACCCGCTCCATACTCAGTGGCAATACCAACATCCACACCGGCAGTGGCCAGATCAACTTCTCCGGCGCCATCGAACCACTAGGAGACTACACACTCCACACCGGCAGCGGCTCCATCAGCCTCACCCTACCAACCCAGAGCGCATTCAATCTCAAAGCCCATACAGGATCAGGCAGAGTCGACAACGCATTTGGCAACAACCAGGCCGGCAGCGATCCTCGCGCCCAACTCACACTCCACACCGGCAGCGGCTCCATCACCATCCAAAAATCCTTTTAACAGCCAACCACCCCCAAAGCGATCATGCCTGAATAACCACAATTCATATGCATGATCGCTAACCTCAACGTTCCACCAATCAGTTATCCATAGGGAACACAAGCTATATATAGATATACATGATATAATAGAGTATAATTCTTCTTCGCCATGGCTAATATCGATGCTAGCAAAAATAATCTCGTATAATCCGAACTATTGACACATCACAGTTAAGACACGTATACTGCTTTTGCCGAGAACTCGTGTGTGTTTTTGTAACAGTCGTAGATATTACATTCGACGGGAAGATTGTGGAAGAGAAGTATTCATGGAACAACCAGCCCTATTAAGCATCATACGTACAGAAACAAATTATCGGTTTCGTCTTGATCTTCCCGATGGCCCAACTGGCCAGGAATATAGCACGGACCTTACACCAGAACAGCGTGAGCGGCTACGACGTGCGCTCCAGGCGCTCGGTCATACTGGATCAACCGGTGATGGTCGCCGTCAGAACGTTAAAACTGGACCAGCCAATGAGGCCCTGCTCTCCTTAGGCCGCTTCCTTTTCGACTCGGTGCTCCCAGAACCACTTCAGGAAATGCTACGCCGACTCGATTCCGCGCTACTTATCAGCACGAATACGCCAGATATCCCCTGGGAATTGCTCTTCGATAATAGCACGAAATCCCGACGCTATCTGTGTCAGGCCTTGAGTGTTGGTCGCTCACTTCTCCAGGATCGTGAAAGTACTCAGCGCGCGGCGAGCATGGATCGTGTGACGCGCAACAAAGCCAATAAACGCGATACGCAAGGACTTTCAGTACTCTTCCTGGTTAATCCAACCAGCGATCGTCCAGCCGCCGAAGAGGAAGTTGCCTCCCTCTGTACAGGTTTGCCTGAGTCGGTTACACGCATTATTTTGTATCGCCAGCAAGCCAATCAGCTAGAGATGCGCGTACGTATGAGTGCCGATGCACCACATGTATTACACTACGCGGGTCCACTACCGGTTATCAACTCGAACAATGATCCCGCCCTCGCACTGGGCGGCAACGCGCGCCTGGATGGATCAGCGCTGGAGCAACTCTTTCAGGGACTTCCCAAACATCCATTGGTATTCCTCAGCTATCATGATGAGGAACGCTCCCAGCGTGCCGCTACGAGCACGCTAAGCAATGGACAGGATCGAGACGAGCAGACGGAACAACTGGCAGGCGCTATTCTGGCCGCTGGTGCAGGTGCCGTAGTAGTAGAGCGCTGGCCAATTCCAGCCGCCCGTGCACGCGAATTCATGATGCTTTTCTACCAGGATATCGCGGACGGTGTGGCACTGGGTGAAGCCATGCGCCGCGCACGTATCGCCATGGCACAACACTATATCGAGGATACCTCCTGGCTCTCATTTGTCCTTTATGGTGATCCAACCCAGCGTCTGGTTGTCAGCACTCTCTCCAACAAAGAGCGCCAGTTTGAGCAACACATAGATCCGTTCGATGATAGTCAGTTGATGTCGCCCCTACTCTCCTCAGGCAATACGCCCGATCGCCGCTTTATGAAGGCGGTCCTGGAATTCGCCCTGGGTGAGGCGCGCCGCATGCACAAGGATTATCTGGGCACCCCACACCTGTTTATCGCCCTGACCAAACTGGACGGTGGTTGTACGCAAGATGCCCTGCGCAATCTAGGTTTCTCACCCAAGCAGGTACGCGACGTGATCCGTCTGGCCCTGGGATCTGGCAAAGCCACCAGCGATACCCCGATCCTACCCACGCGCCGCTGTAAAGAGATACTCCAGACCGCTGAGCATAATGCCATCAATGCTGGCTCCACCTCGGTTGATGAGCGAGCGATCGCGCAGGCAGTTCTCAGCGAAGGCGACGGAGTTACCCATGAACTCCTCACCAAACTGGGCATCAATCCCAATCAATTGATCGAGATGATCCTGGCCAGTAACGCCCACGCGCTGATCGAACTGGTCCCTTCGGCCAATCCAAATCCAGATGCCATGCTCAATGATCTTCCCAACGCCATTAGTCCAGAGATCAGTGCGAAAGGTGGCAACTCCGCCCTTGAAAAACTGGGACGCGATCTGACCCGACAGGCAAGCAACAAACAATTGACGCCATTGATCGGTCGCGAAAAAGAGATCCGGCAGTTGATGCAGACCCTGATGCTCAAGGATCGTAATAACCCTATCCTGATCGGTGATTCTGGCGTCGGTAAAACCACGATCGTCGCGGGCCTGGCCCAGCGCATCGTTGATGGCAAGGTACCACCGGAGCTACGCAATAAACGACTGATCGAGCTATCAGCCAGTTCCCTCGTAGCTGGCACCAAATATCGCGGTGAGTTTGAGGAGCGCCTGCTTAAGGTGCTAGAGGAAGCCGAGACAGGTGGCAATATCATCCTCTTCATCGATGAAATGCACCTCTTAATCGGCACCGGACGTGCGGCCGATGGTAGTATTGATGCCGCCGGTATTCTCAAACCTGCGCTGGCCGGTGGTCGGCTACGCTGTATCGGGGCCACCACTCCACAGGAATATCGCCTGATCGAAAAAGATGCCGCCATGGAGCGCCGCTTGCGTCCAATCATGATTGAGGAACCCTCGCCAGCCGACGCCCTGGTTATTCTCCAGGGTATGCGCGACCTCTATGAAGAGCATCATCACGCCTCGATTACCGAGGAGGCATTACAGGCGGCCGTCAACCTTTCGGTCCAGTATCTGCCGAACCTGCGTCTGCCGGATAAAGCCTGTAGCGTGCTGGACGAAGCCTGCTCGCAGGCCCGCGTCTTCTCAATTGAAGATGATTCACAGGAACAGGATGATCTGGATGAGATCGGGGCCTCGCCCGTCATCACTGCCGCCATGATCGCAGAGGTCATCTCGGCACGCACCGGCATTCCTGTACGTGCCCCGGGCCGTGAGGAACGTGATCGCCTGCTCAGTCTGGAATCCCGTCTGAAGTCACGTGTCATTGGACAGGATGAAGCCGTTAAGCGTGTAGCCCAGGCCATCCAGGTATCTCGTGCGGGACTCAAACCACACAATCGTCCGGCGGGCGTATTCATGTTCCTTGGTCCGACCGGCGTCGGTAAAACCGAACTGGCCCGTGCCCTGGCCGCCGAGGTCTTTGGTTCAGATGACCATTTGATCCGCGTCGATATGTCAGAGTATATGGAGAAACACTCCGTTTCACGGATGATTGGTGCTCCTCCAGGCTATGTAGGCTACGATCAGGAGGGTCAGTTAACCGGCAAATTACGCCGTCGCCCACACTGTGTAGTCCTGCTCGACGAACTGGAAAAAGCCCATCCAGAGGTTTTCGACCTCTTCCTGCAGGTCTTTGATGCCGGTCGCCTGACAGATGCCCAGGGCCATACCGTGGATGCGCAGCATGCCATCTGGATCATGACCTCAAACGTCGGCACAGACATGCTTGGACGTTCGATGCCCAGTGGCTTCCGCGCCAGCATCAAAGAGACTGCGGAAGAGATGCAGCGCGATCGACTGCTAGAACGGCTACGACAAACCTTCCGGCCAGAATTCCTGAACCGTATCGATGATGTCGTGATCTTCCATCCGCTCAACCAGGAACAGACGCATGCCATCACCTATCTACAGATCAACGAACTGGCAGCCCGCCTGCTGGAACAGGGTCTGGTACTGCATGTAGAGGATAGCGCTATCGATCTGCTCTGTAAAGAAGGCTTCAGCCAGACCCAGGGAGCGCGTCCGCTACGCCGTGTGATTGAGCGCCTCCTGACCGTGCCGCTGAGCCTGCGTATCTTACTGGCCAACATTCCACAAAATGGCGAGGTCCATGTCAGCGCCTCCGATGGCAAGCTAGATATCGATATCCGCGAGCCAGGCGTCAATGTTGAAGTACCTGTAGATGCACAGGTAGAAGCCCACTAACCCCCAGAAAAGACAGAGGCCCGCCGGATAAAACTGGCGGGCCTCTGTCTTTTCTGGTAGATTGTCTTATATAAGACTTCTATGGATTTCTTCTCAATATCGCGTAATTTTACACGCATCAAAGAATCTCGGTAGGCTTGTCAGGGGAATTACCGTGCTGAAGGCATTGTTAAGTAATATTAAAGAGCATTCCAAGCGAAGGGGAGTATACTGTCCATAGTAAGTGAGCAATGCGTGTTGGGGTGCCAGTCCATTCTGTTGAGCTGAACTCCGCACATCGAGCGAAGACCAGTCCTGTGGAAGTACGCTGTTGAGCCACGCTCCGGCCCTGCTATTCGCAACTGGAATTTGTACATGGAGCGTTGTAGTTCTGATCCAGATATCAGCACACATTGCTCACATACTAAACACATACACCCATCTATTACCTCCCCTCCACCAGGAGAATGGCAGGATACGCGGCTTGACGTATCCTGCCATTCTTCTTTTGTGCCCTGTTCTCCCCTCCCGGAGCGTCTCTTATTCATCCATAAAATGAAAGTGGAAGGGACATATGTGCTCATGCTTGATATAAAGACTTTTGTACAGGGACTCGATAATCGACAGCGTATACAGGTCTGGCGACCCGGAACATGTGCCGAAGATGCCCGCTGCGTTATCTATTGGATGCAGCGCGCGCAGCGAGGCCGAGAAAACCATGCTTTAAATACGGCCATCATTCTGGGCAATGCATTAAATCTGCCTGTGGTTACCGCGTTTGTCGTCACAGATTATCCACAGGCCAACCTGCGCCACTATACGTTTATGCTCGAAGGATTGGCAGTGACCGCCCAACACGTAAAGGAGCGCGGCACACCTCTGGCCATGCGCCAGGGAGAGCCTGCCAGCGAGATCAAACAGTTAGCGCAGAACCTCCAGGCGGCCGCGGTTGTCAGTGATATGTGCGAGCTACGCGCTCCCCGTCAGTGGCGCAAGGATTTACAGCAACAACTGGAGATCCCATTCATCTGCGTCGACTCCGATACCGTTGTACCCATGTGGTGTATTCCCCAGCAAGAATACGCCGCCCGCACCATTCGTCCCAAAATACAACGTTTACAGCCCGTTTTCCTACAACCACAGCTCGATATTAAGAGCAAATATCCATTGACAGAGCCACCTTGCGATCCAGGAGAGTCAGAGAACCCCCTGAATTATCTGCATAGCTTGCAGATTGATCGTAGCGTCAAAGCGCCTGATCATATCCATGGTGGTTATAGCGAGGGGCAAAAAAATGTGCAGCGCCTACTCAAAGAACGTCTGCATGCTTATGCGGACCAGCGCAACAATCCAGAACTGGTCGGCACCAGCGAGCTATCGGCCTATCTGCACTTCGGTCAGATTTCGGCACAACAACTTGCCTGGGATGTCGAACAATATACCCCTGAGGAGACCGGAAGCGCTCATATCGACATCACTGGGGGTAAGGCCGCCTATCTGGAAGAACTTATTATCAGGCGCGAACTGGCAATCAACTTCGCCTACTATAATCCTCATTATGATTCCTTAGCGGGCGCGCCAGAATGGGGACGCAAGACACTCAACAAACACGCTAATGATCCCCGCGAATGGATCTATAGTCAGGAAGAATTCGAGCAAGCCAGAACCCATGATGAACTCTGGAATGCCGCCCAACGTGAAATGGTCGTCACCGGCCGTATGCATGGTTACATGAGGATGTACTGGGCCAAAAAGATCCTTGAGTGGAGCGAAACACCCGAGCAAGCCTTTAACATCAGTGTCTACCTCAATGACAAATATGAACTGGACGGGAGAGACGCAAATGGATATGTCGGTATTAGCTGGGCCATTGGCGGGCTTCACGATCGCCCCTGGCGCGAACGCCCCATCTTCGGCCTGATCCGCTACATGGGAGCCAGTGGCATGAAGCGCAAAATGGATACTCAATACTACATTTCCAAATACGGCCAACATCCCCTCATCAAAGTGCGCTAAGCAGGTGCCCGACTCCCCCCGTATCGGGGAACGTGCAGCCAGCCACACTCGGGCGCTAAAGCGCCCATGCTTCTTTTAAATGTAGTGTGAAATTGTGCGCAGAGCGCACAATTTCACACTACATTTAAAACTGGATTTCATGAGAGTCAAACAACAACATATCAGGAACAACAGAGCGCACGCAGGGCTTTTTCATGTTCGCCCAGAGATCGCAGGGAGATTACTAGCAAGCAATCAGATGGACATTATTTCAGGTGGAGTGTGTGTTGAGCGCGGCTGCAGCCGCGCTCAACACACACTCCACACCCCAACCTGGCGCCGCAGGCGCCAAAAAGGAACATGAAAAAGCCCTGGAGCCACGCTCGTTATGTTTCTTAAGACACCACTATTGTGATATCATAAGGAGAGATCTATACTTCTAGATTGAACATATTCTGATACCACAATAGATGCGCGAGGAGGTTTTCATTTCATATGAAGGCAGTAAAAACACACGTTGGTCGCTGTGATACCTGCGGCGAACCAGCAGCTTATGCACAGCTCCTGGCTGGCGGTCGCAGTTTCCGTTTTTGTGAGCAACACGCTCCACTACTGGTAAAAAAACAAGCCGAAGCAGCCGCGGCCAGCAACAAAAAATAAATACCTTTACCTGGCCATGGGCAACAGTATATGGAATGTAGACCCGCCTCCCGGAATTCCTCTACTCTCAATCCAAATCTTCCCACCCATGGCTTCAATTAAACGCCGCGAAATATACAGCCCCAGACCCGAACCCCGGACAGGACTATTCATATCACTCTCCAACCGATAAAACCGCTGGAAGAGCCGCGGCTGATCCTGTGGGGCGATACCTTTGCCTTTATCAGTAACACTGATGACTACCGCCGTCTCTTGCTCCGTTGAGTAGGCAGCCGAAAAAGTAATCGGGGTTCCCGCAGGTGAGTATTTCAGGGCATTCGTACTAATGTTCATCAATACTTGATGCAGGCGCAGCGGATCAGCATAGACGTAAAACTGGGGGGACACATCGCAGATCACCTGGCGCTGATCATGGGTAACCTGCGGCTCAATCATGATCATTACTTTGTCGAGCATGTTTTTCACCGAAACACGCTTAATTAAAGCTGGCTTGATCGCCGCCTCAGCCTCAATGCGGCTGGCATCCATAACATTATGCAGCAGGATCGCGAGCTCCTCACATCCCATCTGTGCCCTCTGTAAGAACTCCTGCCTCTGTTCCTTTGGTAATACCTCATCATACTGGGCGATCAGCTCAATATAGCCCTGTACAGCGGTTAGCGGAGTACGCAACTCATGCGAAGCCGTGATCATAAACTGATCTTTCATTTTATCCAGTTCTTTAAGCTGTTCATTGGCACTACTCAAGCTCTGATAGAGTTGGGCATTGGTAAAAGCCACGCTGGCCTGCTCCACAAAGTCCTGTGCATTTGCGATATCAGCTTCGTCAAAGGATAGATCACTATTGCTTCCAAGCGGCACCGAGCGCGCGAAAATCAAGAGTCCATTGAGCCGACCACCAGTTACCAGGGGAGCCAGAATCGCCGTATAGATACGATGGCGAATCAACTTGGCCCGTAGCGCAAACTGGCGTGAGCCTGGTTGCTGATCTCGGCTAAGCGCCGTCTGTGCCCCGCTTTCACTTGAAGGCTGCGTCCGACGTGACGGACCAACCTCCAGCAAAAAAGGATGCAGCGGCTGCGCTGTTTCTTGCTCGTATTCCGCGATACGCAATGTTGGCCAATCAGTGAGCAGGTCACTACTTTCCAGTTGATCAGGCATTGTCACCGCCAGCGGCTCCAACAGGCCCTCCGCACGCCTGGTATAAAAAGCCACATAATCCGCATGCAACGCATTGGACCCTTCCGCACAAATAAGCTGACTGATCTCAATCGGCTCCATAGCAGCAGCATTTAATATCGTCGATATATTCACCATAGCGCGGGCAAACTTTTCGCGCCCTTGCACATCTTGATAGAGATAGGCATGCTCAATCACGATCGCAATCTGATCGGCATAACTACGTATAATCGAGGCCATCAATGCATCGCTACGCGAGAGCACATGGCGGGCCACACCCAGGCTTCCCAGAATCTTGCCTTGATAGATAATCGGAAAAAAATGCATCGAGGGTATATGCTGCCGCTCCTGCCAATGTCGCAACTCACTTGGAAGCTCATTCGCGTGGACGTTCCACAACAGTTCACATTCCTTACGATCAGCCACCAGACGATACAAAATAGTATCACCGGCAATACGATAATTCAGTGTATTGACAAGCCGGGATCCAGTACTCACAATGAGGTGTGAATGCTCAGAGAGTGGCTGATCATATTCTTCCAACAACACAACCATGGCCGAAGTAAAGCCAAACTGCGTAATCAGTACATTCAAAATGCGCTCACGCAACGCATCTAGCTCTAAAATATCGCTTAACTGGGTCACCAGATACCGCACCTGTTCAGCCTCTTGTAGCCGTTGGTCGCGCTCACGTAACAACGCCTCATTCTCACGCGTCGCAAACAGATGGCGCGTCACGATCAGCATACCAACCACTGAACTAAGTACAAACAAGCTATTTACAGCCTCATTGTTGACCCAATGCAAATACATCACTTCAATAATACATAATCCGCCTAAAATGAAAGCCAGCGGCACATACATACTTTGGACATGGAACCAGTGTAAGCGTTGGCCCCGAATTGCTATTGCGCCCTCTTGTCCTACAGTTGCAGCATTTTCCCCACTCTGTACATAAGCGCGAACCTGAATATTGTATTGGTAGAGAGTCGAGAGACCGATCAGTAGCGCACCGATAATCCAGGCCAGATTCGCCCAAAGATTCTCTGGGACTGAAGGGGTAAAAGAAATATCGTGCCAGCTACAACCAATATCCCCTAGAATCGTGAAGACGAGTCCACCACCTAATATCCAGATAGAACGCCGTATATGCAGATTTGCACAATGCTGCAAATACAGCAGCAAAACCAGCAGCAGAAAAACATCGCCTGAAATTGACAGTAACGCTAAGCGTAATCGGAATAGCCAGTCACTGAATCCTATGCCAACAGGAAGCGGCAAATTGAGCGTAATAGTGAAGAAATACCAGAAGATACCTGCCAGACAACATGTGGTGATTAACGTATCGACAATCATACTTGCACGTAATGGAGACGTACCAGGCAATAGACGAATGCCGATAAACAGGCAGGGATAAAAAAGGCAGAAAATGGCGTATCTTAATAACAGCAAAAAGTGGCCCGTGGGTGGATCAAACATGGTATTTTCAACCAGCCCACGCGCCCCTAATGCTAGCAAACCAAAGGTGATAAACAACCAGGCATTATGGCTACGTGTATCCAAAAAATGAGGATCCGAGCGCGCCCAATGTGATGCCTGGAAAGCCCAGAAAGCCCCGACGCATGCCGTGATGAAGACCGTTATGTGTGGCAAGAGATCATCACCGGGAAGATCAAGTTGCATGCTCATCAAAACCAGGCTGATCCCGCTAATCACAACGAGAAAGATAGCAAAAATCAGCGCCATCACACTATAGCGATATCGCTTTTGCATCGAGGCCAGATCTATGTGCTCAACTGCTATCGTCTTCATGCCTGCTCCGCTGCACGCATAGATATTGCCAGCAGACCCTCAGACCGATAGCTAAAACAGGTCTATTTCTCGTTTGGCTGCTGCAAATTCTTGCGTACAAGGTCCATATACCAGAATGGCTGACGTTTTCGCAACATTGGCTTACTACGAACAAGATTGCCAGGAATCGAATCTAGGATATTATATGCCAATTCGCCAGTTAATGAACCGGCCATATCGCCAGGGCTATACTCCAACATCCGTGTGGTCCGACGTCCTGTTCTCTGTTCACGAGTATCGATGGTCATCATCATCAAGCCTTCTTCATCCTCATCTGCAATCACCTCAGAAAGAGAATAAGGGGCAGCACCACCTGGTGAAAAGACACCACTTAAGCCGTTGGCGCGCATACCATGGCCCGTGCCAAACCAGTTCGCCAGAGCCAGATACACATTATGTTCAGCGGCACGCGTGCGCCAGATCATAAAATGGAATGGCTCATTCATCCCTATACCATCGCTCATTATCGATGACGAATGTGACAATTGAAGTCCAATTGGAACAGGAAAATTCAGGAAGGTTGGCGCACAAACCAGATCAGTACCCTTACTGGCAAGAACACGCAAGGTCTCGGGAAAAAGCACATCATAGCCAGTTGCCAGACCAATACGACCAGTTGGCGTATCAAAGGTCGGAAATCCCAGGTCGCCTATCGTAGCCCATAAACGATCTATCTCACTCAGGTGTATTTTGCGATAAATGCCATACACCCCTTCCGGATCAAGGAGAAGGACCGTATTGTAATATGTGTCGCCTTCAGCCCGTTCAGCTACGCCTAATACCATGCTGATCTGTAGCTCATTGGCAAGCGAGACCAGGGCGTCGGTCTCTGGTCCTGGTACCTGGATCGCGCCTTGCTGGAAATGCGCCGCCAGCGCGGCGTTATCGCCCTGGGCCAGTACCTGTGGAGGCACAGGACCGGGCAAGAGCAATTCCGGTAACACCAATACATCTGGTACGGCTGGTGCATTATCGCGCATCAGCGTTTGCAGCCAGTTTTGCAGATACAAAATCCTATCGACAGGGCTCGCAACTGGAGCAGCCACAAACTCGGCCAGATCCATCTGCACAATACCAGCGCAAGAAAGCTGACCGGTTGGTAACTCACCCAGTTCATAGAGACTATGGTAGCGCAACGGTTCCCATAAGTAACTATTTTGAACAACCGAACGATAGGCTGTTGGTTGCCGATCGGCCAGGGAATGTCCGATCAGCTCGCCATCCTTTAACCAGCGCTTATCCCGACTCCGCTGCAAATCCACTTCCCCATAGACAATGCCTTCACCTTCTTCAAGAAAGGTCTGGAGTGAGCCATCGGGATTTAGCACACAACTGCCACCACGGAACTGTACGCCACGCTCCCGTCCATAACGGTTCGCGGCAATTACATACATTTGATTTTCAAAAGCGCGTGCCATCCACCAGCTACTGGGACAGGATTCATCCACCCAGTTCGTTGGAAAGAGCAACACGTCCGCCTCATGTAAGGCAGCAACGCGGGCAGCCTCAAAATATTTAGCATCGCCACAGATCAACGCACCCAGTCGACCCAGGGGCGTCTCCCAGACGGGAAACCCCAGATCCCCGTCGCGTGCCCAGCGCGGATCACCAATATCGAGATGCACCTTTCGATATACACCAACCACCCCATCTGGACCCAGTAATACCATGCTATTATAAAAAACCTGCGTATCAGGATCCACCTCTGGTAAACCCAGAGCAACGTAGCAAGCATACTTACTGGTCAATGCTTGAAAACGATCAGTAGTTGGACCGGGAATAGGCTCCGTATAAGGAGCGATCTCATCGCCGGAAAGCCAACAATAACCGGTTGTTGCCATCTCTGGTAAAACTATCAGCCGTGCATCATGCGCCGCTGCATCTTCTACCAGGCGGAGAAGATCCTGAATATTCTTTTCCTTCTCGCCTAGAGTTGGCTCATATTGAATGGCAGCAACCCGGTAAGTGGAGATTTGTGGTTGTGTGAAGAGAGAGCTCATTAAAGCTTCTGTGCTCCTGCTGTAGGACTATGGGAAAGCCATAACTGAAATAATATGCTGAATAAATCGTGATTATCCCTTGTATTATAACACTAATCAGTCTCTACTATACATAATTTTTCGCATTTTTGTAGTACTTTGTGGTTGATTTCTGTCTCTTTCAGCATTTTCCTCTATAACATCTTCCTCTATTCGCTTTCTGCCCGTTTCTCATCACTCTATCCATAGCATTGAAAGTATCGATACAAGAGCAGAGTTTAAGAGGCGCGGAAAGCCTGATCATTCAGCAAGCTGATCAGAAATATGCATAATTCCTTAAACCGATCTAACAACCTGGATAACCAGCCAATAGTATAGAATTACATGCATTTTTTAACGCACATATCAACTTTATTCTATTCGTTTCCATTAAAGTTAAACTTTTGACTCTCGATTACTTAAGATGCGAGATAAAACTCACCGTCCTGTGAAGTATCCCGCGAAAGCTTACTAAACCTATATATAATCGCATCATCCGATCTAAATGTGACCATTGTGGAGTACAGATACAGCTATGTTCAAGATGACACAATAGCCAGTCTGGCAACTCTACATATCATGCATCCGACCAGGGAAAACGATGCACACATTTTGATTGCCAGGATAGCATGAAGATACGTTTATGCTTAATAGGTTTATAGCATGATTCTATTGAACATGAATATACTTTATATGGAAAGGTACACAACAATGAACTTCAAAAGTGTCAAACCACTTATCGCAACCCTGAGTATCGCAGCATTGAGCATGGGAGCATCAGCTGGCCTGACCATGCCTGCCAGCGCTCATTCAAATGATTGGAGCCCTAAGCGCGAAACAGAAGTTTGTTCACCCGAAAAAGACCGAAGCATCCTTAAAGATAATGAAGTTGAACATAACGATATTGACTTCAGACTGAGAGCAACGGTTGTCTGTGTGAACGCAACTGCCAACAACAATAACAACAATGTTAACAATATTCACCTGACCAATAAACTCACCAACCACATTAATATCCGAACAAGCAACCGTCCAAATTTCCGTAACAATAACCGTATCCACAACAATAACAACAACGACAACGCAAACGAACAGAGACAGGCCTTGTTGCATAACAACGACGACTAGATCAGCAAACCGGCTGGCTGGCTACTGAAGCCAGGTCAATCAAGTCCATGCTTCAGTAGTCGCCAGCTGGCGATATCAAGCTATCCTGAGCTATATATGGGATGAAACACCGTTCTGCGAGCAAGGATGCTGTTTCTCTCTATAAAGGAAAATCCATGTTTATTAAAAGAGTGAAACCCTTCCTGATGGCCCTTGGTATCAGCGTCATCAGTCTGGGAGTCTCGGCAGGCCTGGCTTTACCAGCTGGTGCCCATAGGGCCGATATCGTTGCTCCCACAGTAGTACTCAGTGGCACAGGCGCGCTGTGTCCAAATATGATGACTATCGCTACCCTGTTACCTGGCGATGCACTTGAGGGAACAGTGGTTGTCACATCAACCGGTGGCCCCTCAACAACCAATATCAGTGATACGAATACTGGTCTCTCTCGAGAATTCTTTGGCCTGACACCTCAGCCCTTCTCGATTCTAAATAATACCGCGACGGTCGATACCATTAGAGCTTGTGATCGACTGGCTCCACTCACAGCCATTATCCATGCCAACCTGATCAGAGCTGGTAGCACAAGCGGTAACAACGTTGGAACCATCAATATTAAAGTCAACGCCAGTGCGATTAACAATAATAATAGTACAAATAATATTACGTTACTGACCAAACTCTACAATCTCCTTTATGGCATGAATAAGCAGCATCATTATAAACATCATAAACATTATGATGATCAAGATAGCCATGACAATCATAACCGCCACAATAACCAATAATCGCAAAAACACTCATCACCAGGTCAAACACCTGGAGCTGGGATTCCCTGATCTATGCATGGAGTCAAAATAAGCACAGGCAGCCAGAAGCAAGGATGCTTACTCATATAGTGATAAAAAAGGGAAAATTTTCCATGAAAAGCAAATATATTAAACATATATTCTCTCCTCTAGCTATCAGCCTCATCAGTATAGGAGCCACAGCAGGTCTGAGCTTGCCAGCCAGTGCCCGTACAACGGATGTGGTTGCTCCAACCTTTGTCGTCACTGGTGTGATCTGTGGACAATCTGGTAACACATTAGCCACGCTGCTGCCCGGACAATCCTTAACGGGCGATGTGGTGATCACAAGTAGTCCAGGTAGCGTTACTATGGCAGATAGTAATGGTAGCGCGCAAACATTTTTGGCGACAAACCCACCCAGCCCACAGCCTTTTACGTTTATCAATACAGCAATGAGTCCCGATACCATTTTTGCTTGTAACTCAAGCCCATCCCTTGCATCCGTTATTAATTCTAAAGTGCTCGTTACCGCCACAGGAGAATCAGCCAACGGAGGTGGTCCAAGAGCACCCATCAATATTGTGATCGATGCGCACGCGAACAATAATAATACCAATACAAACAATATCAATGTCAGCAATCTCCTGCGTAACCTGATCGGGCATAATGGTTATGGCAATAATAATGGCTATGGCAATCGGCACTATAAACACCACCATTATAAACGCCACCACGATAACGACGACCAGCCGGGAGACCAATCCAACAATCACGCTAACAATCAATCTAGCGACCACGCTAACAATCAATCCAGCGACCATACTGGCAATCAATCCAGCGACCACGCTGGCAATCAATCCAACAACCACGCTGGCAATCAATATAGAAGCCACTCCGGTAATCAATTCAAAAACCGCTCTGGTAATCAATTCAAAATTCGCTCTGGTAATCAATCCAGATAGCCACGATACAATCCGGTCACAAATAGTCTCCACTCAAACTAAAAAGGCGGTCCGTACCCTCACGGACCGCCTTTTCTCGCGCCTGCGGCGCTCGTCCCACTGATTTCATGCGTGTGTTACGGGCACCGCCCGCAACACACGCATGAAATCATTCTCCTTTCGGCCCGCTTGCGGGCCGAGTCAGAAAAAAGAAGGGAGTACACATAAAATAGCCCTATGGCATTGGCCGTAACCACTTTACAGACGAGAGAGGGGTATGTTACTATTTGCTCAATGAAATGAACAGGTGTATGCTCTAGAGAATAGTCCCTAGAGAATGTACTGATAGTGTACACAAAGAATTACGGCCATAACGCGAGACATGTCTCTTCCCATAGGAATACAGAGAGGCAGCATCAGCGGCTGAGAGTGCTCCCCAAAACCTGCAAGAAGTAAGATACCCCTCGCCAGTCTGTACTGAGAAAGTAAAGTACACGTTTCACCTACGTTACAGGGTGCATGAGCACGTTCTTCTTGCGCGACGATAAAAGGCCAGTTTGAGCAAGGAGACGCGGAAGCAGGGTGGAACCACGAAAAGTATCAGACCTTTTCGTCCCAGTGTGGGATGAAGAGGTTTTTTTGTTGTTGCCAGCTAAGGAGGCTTTTGTTATGCCAGTTGAAGTTGAACTCCAGGAGTCGGTAAATTATACGCCGCTTCAACGTATGCGCCACTCGGCTGCACATGTGATGGCCGAAGCGATTCAAGAGATTTTCCCCGAGGCAAAATTTGCGATCGGGCCGGCTATCGAAGATGGTTTCTACTATGATTTTGATCTTCCACGTCCTCTGACACCTGATGATTTACCGGACATTGAGCAGCGAATGAGGCGCATTATCGCGGCTAAGTATCCATTCGTACATGATAGTTGGCCACGCGACAAGGCACTGGAACACTTCCGTAATAAGGGTCAGGATTACAAGGTTGAGATCATTGAAAATCTTGCGGTATCAGAAGTTGGAATCTATCAACAGGGAAATTTTCTGGACCTGTGTCATGGACCCCATGTCAAGAATACCAGCGAGATCGGTCCGATCAAGTTGATGCGCGTCGCGGGAGCTTACTGGCTTGGAGATGAGTATCGTCCAATGCTCCAACGTATCTATGGTACGGCCTGGTTTAACCAGGAGGAGTTGGATCAGTATCTCTGGCGCCTGGAAGAGGCATTAAAGCGAGATCATCGCAAGCTGGGGCGTGAGTTGAAACTCTTTACGTTCAGCGATGAGGTCTGCGCGGGCGTGCCACAGTTCTATCCACGCGGCGAGACATTGCGCCACTTGATGGAATCCTATGTCCGCGAAACACAGGAGCGCTATGGCTATCAACATGTCTGGACCTCTAATATTGGGAAGGTGCGTCTGTATAAAACGTCTCAACACTGGTATACATATCGCGAGAATATGTTTCCGGTCATGAAAGGCGATCAGGAACTTTCAGATGACGACGCATACATGCTGAAACCGATGAACTGCCCACACCATATCCTGCTATTTAAGTCACAGATGCATAGTTATCGCGAACTACCAATCCGTTATGCGGAATCGGATACACTCTACCGCTATGAAAAAGTCGGCACGCTCACGGGACTGGCTCGCGTGCGTAGCGTGACACAGGATGATGCCCATGTCTTTATGCGACCCGACCAGATTCAAGAGGAGTTCAACCGCTCCATCAACCTGACACTAGAGGTTTTTGAGACCTACGGCTTAACGGATTACTGGTTGCGCCTCTCTCTACGTGATCCACAGCGGAAAGAGGAATATATCGGTAATGACGAGGTCTGGGAGGTGGCGGAGTCTGCTTTACGCCAGGCGATTGATAGCAAAGGCATCCAGTATGAAGAAGGGATTGGTCAGGCCGCTTTCTATGGTCCAAAGGTTGACTTTATGGTGCGCGATGCTTTAAATCGCGAATGGCAGTGTTCAACCATTCAGTTGGATCTTGTGCTGCCAATGAATTTTGAGTTGGAATATATTGGCGAGGATGGAAAGCCCCATCGTCCAGTTATGCTTCACAGGGCCGTCACAGGTTCGACAGAGCGTTTTATGGCTATGCTCATTGAGCACTTCGCAGGCGCATTCCCGGTCTGGTTAGCACCCGTACAGGCTATGATTATTCCCATTGCGGACCGCCACCAGGATTATGCGTATAAGATATTGGAACAATTGAAGGCCGCCGGTATTCGCGCAGAAGTTGATGTACGCAGCGAACGCATGAATGCCAAGATTCGTGATGCACAGTTACAAAAAATACCGTATATGCTCGTGGTTGGCGATAAAGAAACCGCAGCCGAAGCCGTCTCGGTCCGTCTACGTACGAATGTTGACCTGAAATCTCTTCCTGTCACACAATTCATCGCCCGCGCCTCAGGCATCATCTCCTCCAAAAGCATGGAATTGTAGCGCTACGCGCAAAAAAATCAATCTGGTCAATGCCGCTGGCATTGACCAGATTGATTTTTTTGATGGGGCAGGAAATTGTTGGCGATGCCAACAATTTCCTGCCCCATCAAAAGTTATTATACAAAGCCGAATAGATACTAAAACACTTGAGCCAGGTAAGCAACCTCCCAGGCTGTAATCAGGCCAGATATTTATAGGCGGGCAGGGTCAGGAATTCGATAAATGTATCGCTGGAGATCAGTTCATCCAGGATTTTAGCGGCCTGGGAAAACTTGCTATTTGCATAGGTAGGCTCACCTAACTGCTCTTCCAGGTGATCCAGTTCGGTCGCCATAAACTCACGGACAAGCTTCAAAGTCACTTTGCGGCCATCAGCCAGGATACCCCGTGGATGCCGTATCCATTGCCAGATCTGGGCACGCGAGATCTCAACGGTGGCGGCATCTTCCATCAAGTTGTTGATGGGAACACAGCCATTGCCGCGCAACCAGGATTCCAGATATTGCAAACTGACACTGATATTGTTGCGCAATCCAGCTTCCGTGATCGTTCCTTCAGGCATCTGGAGGAGATCTGCTTCGCTGACCTGCACATCTTCGCGTTTACGCTCAATCTGGTTAGGAGTTGGCATGACGGCATCGAATTCGGCCAGTGCGATCGGCACTAGTCCGGGATGCGCCACCCAGGTACCATCATGACCATCGGTGGCTTCACGCCGCTTGTCAGCCCGTACACGTGAGAGCGCCTCTTCATTGGCAACCGGATTATTCTTGATGGGAATCTGGGCCGCCATGCCACCAATCGCAGGTGCATTGCGCCGATGACAGGTGCGAATAGTGAGGAGAGAATAAGAATGCATAAAATGCGTGGTCATGGTCACCTGAGCACGGTCCGGCAACAGGAATTGTGGATGCGTATGCAGTTTCTTGATCACACTAAAGATATAATCCCAACGTCCACAGTTGAGTCCAGCTGAATGCTCCCGTAACTCATACAGGATCTCATCCATTTCAAAGGTGGCCAGAATAGTTTCGATCAGGACCGTGGCTTTAATGGTTCCCTGCGGTATACCAAGCGTGCGTTGAGCCAACACAAAGACTTCATTCCATAAGCGTGCCTCAAAATGGCTCTCAAGCTTGGGCAGATAGAAATAAGGTCCTGTCCCATTCTTAAGGAGTTGCTGCGCGTTATGAAAAAAATAGAGACCAAAGTCAAATATGCCACCGGGCACTGGCTGTCCATCTACATAGACATGTTTCTCATCCAGATGCCAACCACGTGGCCGGATCAATAGGACGGCGGTCTGCTCATTCAGCTGATATTGTTTCCCTTCCGGACTACGATAACTAATGGTACGATGGATCGCATCGCGTACATTGATCTGACCCTGGATAGTAGCTTCCCAGGTTGGAGAATGGGCATCCTCGAAGTCGGCCATAAAGACTTTTGCCCCTGAGTTCAAAGCGTTGATGACCATCTTACGCTCAACCGGGCCCGTAATTTCGGTCCGCCGATCTTGCAGGTCGGCTGGCAAAGGCGCAATCGTCCAATCGCCACGGCGAATATGCTCGGTTGCGGGCAAAAAATGCGGTAACTGTCCTGCATCGAGTTCGCGCTGGCGTTGAATGCGGCGCTCTAATAACGTACGACGGCCTTCGCGTACCGCGCGGGCCAACAATGCAACAAAGTGCAACGCCTCCGGTGTCAGGATTTCAGCAAACTCTGGTGTGACATTAGCCCGTACTTCCACGCCTTCAACCACGTGCGATAGCTGTTGATCAGTCATAGTCAGCCCCTTTCGACGAAAGAACGCACTGTATCTACAAAAGACTATAATCGTGCGATGCCCGTAGAGGTAGCACCTCTACGGGCATCGAACAAAAAAAACAGATCAGGCTCCGTGACACTTTTTATATTTTTTACCGCTACCGCAAGGACAGAGATCATTACGGCCAACTTTGGGTAAGCCATTAGCACCAGCTGATGCTGTAGCAGCACCAGTGGCAGTATTACGCGGGGTACGCGCGGGAGTGGCTGGTACACCTGAAGGTTGACTGGCCACGGCCCGGCCAGCATCGCGACGCGTTTTTGCCTGCTTGACCGCCTTTTTGGAGACGTCCTGCTCATCACTTTTCGCCTGGCCACTGGCCTCAGCCAGCGCTTCAGCGTTGGTGTGAATGTTCGTAGGCATCTTGCGCTGTGGCTCTTCACGCTGCAAAGTGATGGTGACATCATTGCGCAGCAACTTGAGCAGCGAATCCACTGTATAGTGCTGAATGCCTAACTTCAGTTCGTCAAACATGCGGAACGCTTCATTTTTAAACTCGACCAGTGGATCACGCTGACCGACCGAGCGGAAACCGATACCGGCACGCATAACATCCAGTGAGTCGATATGGTCCATCCACAGCCGATCAACCACCTGCAACAGATAGGATCGCTCGAACTCACGGATCGGATCAAAGTTCTCGACGCCCTGTTCATTCGCCTGCTTACGCAATTCTTCACCACGCTTCTCATAATGGTCAAGCACCAGTTCGGTAAGATCGCGCTTCATGCTATCGCGACGTACGGCATGCATATTCTCAGGCAACAGCTCATCTGGAATTTCAACCCAAACCTCCAGAGTCTTGAAGAGATTCTCTAACTGCTCTTCCTCCGTCAGTACAGGACCAGGAAAGGCTCCATCTACCAGGCGGCCAACCTCGTTGGTAATCATGCTAATGATACGCTCGTGCATATCTCCATGCTCAAGCACGCGATGGCGATCCTCGTAGATAACTTCACGCTGTTTAGCGATAACATCGTCATATTCAACGACATTTTTACGCATATCAAAGTTGTAGCCTTCAACACGCGTCTGGGCGCTCTCGATGAAACGTGAGACGAATTTACTCTCCAATGGAGTCTCCTCGTCCATACCGACGCGCTCCATGATACCAGCCACACGATCAGCGGCGAAGCGGCGCATCAATTCATCGTCCAATGCTAAGAAGAAACGGGATGAACCTGGATCACCCTGACGACCGGCACGACCACGCAACTGATTATCAATACGGCGCGATTCATGACGCTCAGTACCGATAATATGCAGACCACCAACCTCCACGACCGCATCATGATCCAGATCGCACTCTTTGATCTTTGCCTGCAGGAGTTCATCCTTCTCAGCCTCGGTCATATTGGCAATATATTCTTGGATCGCCTCTTCTTTTTCCTGACGCTCATCCTCACTACGGCCTGGTAGCTCACGAATGTAGTCCACCTGTTCCGCATGCTTACGCAGAATACTGTCAAAGTAACCCGCTGGATTTCCACCGAGCAGAATATCGGTACCACGACCAGCCATATTCGTGGCGATGGTCACCGAACCACTGCGGCCCGCCTGGGCAACGATCTGGGCCTCACGCTCATGATGTTTAGCGTTCAAGACGTGGTGAGGAACCCCTTGCAACTCAAGCAGATGGGAAAGCATCTCGGAAGTCTCAACGGAAGTCGTACCAACCAGGACCGGCTGGCCGATTTCGTGACGCTCTTTGATCTCCTCGACCACAGCATTATATTTGGCCTCTTGCGTCCGATAGATCAGATCCGCATAGTCCTGACGCTGTGTCGGCTTATTGGTGGGGATCACCATCACGTCCAACTTGTAGATTTTATTAAACTCTTCAGCCTCGGTCAGAGCTGTACCGGTCATACCTGCCAGCTTTTTATATAAGCGGAAGAAATTCTGGAACGTGATCGTGGCCAGGGTATGATTTTCACGCTGGACTTTCACATTTTCCTTGGCCTCAATCGCCTGGTGCAAACCCTCGCTATAGCGACGACCAGGCATCTGTCGACCTGTAAACTCGTCGACGATGATGACCTCACCATCTTTGACGATATAATCTTTATCACGCTTGAAGATGACCTGCGCCTTAATAGCATTCTCCATGTAGCGCGTCAGGTCAATATTCTCTTCTTCGTAGATGTTGGTGACACCCGCCAGTTTCTCGATCCTATCGATACCGGACTCAGTTAACATCACCGAGCGTGTTTTCTCTTCAACTGTATAGTCGTTCTCACCATCCAGTTTGGTAGCCCAGCGTGCAAACTGCGCATACGTCTCGGTAGATTCCTGTCCCTGACCGGAAATAATCAAGGGGGTGCGGGCCTCGTCAATAAGGATATTATCTACCTCGTCGACGATCGCATAATTAAGTTCACGCTGCACCATCTGGTCCAGGGAAGTCACCATATTGTCACGCAGGTAGTCAAAGCCAAATTCATTATTGGTACCATACGTGATATCCGCCTCATAGGCGGCCCGACGTTCAGCGGACTGGGCATCCACGGTATTCACAATAACACCAACGGAGAGTCCCAGGAACTTATAGACCTGGCCCATCCATTCAGCATCACGGCGTGCCAGGTAATCGTTGACCGTCACCACATGCACACCTTTACCGGTCAGCGCGTTCAGGTACACGGGAAGGGTTGCGACCAGCGTCTTACCTTCACCAGTACGCATTTCAGCGATACGGCCCTGATGGAGGACCACGCCACCAATCAACTGCACCACATAATGGCGCATCTTGATACGCCGCAGGCTAGCCTCACGTACCACCGCGAAGGCCTCTGGCAGTAGCTCATCTAAGGTCTTGCCCTGTTTTTGATAGCGCTTGACAATGGCTGGCAACAGATCATCGATCTTGTCGGCTTTGATCGCGACCAGTTCCTCTTGTACTTTATGCAATAAATCAAGACAGAGTTGGCCGAGGCGATTATTGCTGGCCTCATCATGGATGCCGGAGGATCCGCGGCTCTTCTCATAAGCGGGCCAGAGCTCATCAAAAGTCTCGGTTAGTTGCTCTTCATCAATCTCTTTCAAGTCAGGCTCAACCTGAGCGAGGAGCGCGACAATGGTTTTTTGGGGGGCGCCACTCTCATCGGGCCATTCCTGGTTCTTCTCGGCAAGTTCCAGCGCCTGACTGACACGCAGGTTATTTAACCAGGGAGAAAGGTTTTCATAGGTCTTCTCAAAACACGCAGAGAGCGTGTCCTGTAAATGATATCGTAACTCGTCCTCTGGATGGTTACGATCAATCTTCTGGCGAGGCTCTGTAATAGCGTGATGTAACTGTTCATCGGTACATTGCTTTGCCTGCGGCTCTACCTGTTGTAAAACCTCGCGAAACAAAGTAACCAATTCATTCTGCAGTACCATACCACCCTTGAGGTAGAGAGCAAGCTGTGAGCGCAACTCCACCGTCTTAGCAGCCAGTTCCTCATCAGATAATTTTTGTAGTCCAGGTTCCAGTTGCTCGATTTTATCGATAAGGGGCTGGATGGTTTTTAGTTCTTTTTTATTGGGATCGCCCAGGATTTTTCCTAGCAGTTGCATACGTGCTTGTCTCCTACTGACCGGTGCTTATACTGTGCTTCTAGACTTTCTGTATTGGATTATATCGTTGGTGTATGCCAAATAGCGGTGTCAACCCATTATACCATTCTTTCATAGTACGAAGGGGGGTGCTTTCCGTTGCATAGCGGTTGAATGGATAGGATTACCAGGCATTGACGTTGGGAGATTTTTTTCTGGCTCTATTAATAATAACACCTGGCACTATTTTAACATTCCCGACCACAGAATATGTTGCTCAGGTACAATAGAAAAAGGAACAATATGTAGAAGGGTGGAAAATGTAAATGAAGAGCCAGCATACACGAAAAATTGCACTGAAACGCGCTGATGATTTCCCCGAGAGACCGCAAGCTCCCAAACCACCTGCCAGACCACAACCCTCTCAAATTCCGTTGACAGCGACGAAACGTGCACAGATCACTGCGAATGAAACATCAAATATGTACGGGCTGGAAATTGTTTTAGAGCGCCTGCAACGCTGCTTTGCCAACCGTATTTCAACCGCTGAAATTGAAGTACTGGAATTTAGTCTACGGCAACTTTTTGAACAGGCCAATCTACTTTTCGGCCAACTTCTACCAGAACTCGCCTTATATGCAAATCACCTGCCAGACGATGGAGAGCTTACGCGCTTCTATAACATTAAAACTTTACTACAGTATTTAGATAGCACATTAGAATGGTTAAATCCACTCGTGCAGTTGATACTTAAATCAACCACGATGATATTAGAAGCATTGGATCGCAGTTGCAGCCTCTATGGAGCAGCACGCGTCAAGAAACGTCTCCTACTACAGGGTGAGGACGAAGAGACCACGGAGGTGCTGGCAGCGATCGAGGTCGCCCTTATTCCTGATAGCACCTATTATCAATGGATGCAGGCATTAAGAATCATCACCGTCAGGTTACAAGGTTGGCAACAGCAACAAATGGATCACAGAGCGTTCTCAGCGCTCTTCGCAGAACAGGTCCATGTTAATCCGGCGCTAGACTCAATAGGCACTACCCTCCCGCTGCTCCTGGACTGCTTCCAGACTATTTTCGGGAGCATCCTGCCAGAGTTTCATACTGTCGCGCGCGGCGATGATGAAACAGCCACCGTTCACCTCCTCAATCTCATACAATACACCGATCTTCTACGCGCCCATGTCGATAGCTTGTTGCAAAGCTTCCGTTTATTGGATAGCTACTATCAACATCCAGAAACGCAACAATGATCTTAACCGTATAAACAACGTCTTAACAAAACCATAACCATAATCATGCCCGGTTATTATCTATGACGCCGTATAGTTAATAATAATATTAAGTCATTTATATTCAAGGAGTCACATCATGTGCAAGAAGGCCCTATCGCTTCCTGCATCTCCAGCTATCGAACACACATATACAGTTCTAGATAGCATCCAGGATCTCACCTCTACGATGCAGCATCTGGTAACAGACAAAATCACATCGATGGCCTTACTCATTCTGCCACTCTATTTTGACTCCAGCGCTAACCCACAGACCGCTGAACCCCAGTATATTCAGCAAAGCATTGCCTATCACCTGGACCCTCTATGCCGCCTGGTACGCAAAACTGATCGGGTCTTTGTATATGAAACGACATTCTACTTTCTACTCTCGGGTGCCGATCTACAAGGAGCTACTATTGTACAGGAAAGGTTATGGGAAGCGCTTCTCTGGCAGATCCATCATGCGCCAGAGACAGGCATCCTGAGACCCCGGGCTATCGCCATCGGGCATAGTGCTTATCCTCAAACATCTACTGAGGTCCAGACCTGTATCCTGGCCGCACGCGAAACGCGAGTCCTGTTTGAAGTACAAGCAGCACAACCAGAGATTAGCCAGGAAGAGGAACTTTTAGAGCAAGCGCGCAAACTAGGGATTCCATACCTCTCGCCATTACCACACAAACTACCAGAAAGACTCCTCCAGATCGTTCCTCCTGAACTCGCCCAGGAGCTACAATGCTATCCACTTGGTCGTGAACGCGACACCTTGACGGTGGCCATGACCGATCCACGTGATCATCAGGTCCTGATGCGTCTACAACAAGCCACAGGCCTGAACATCTTCCCCATCCTCGCATCATCACAGGAACTACAAACGGCCCTTGAACTGTTAGTTTGATATGAGACCTTTCCTTTGCTATAATCCTTTTGGAGCTATACCCGTTTTAATACGTATAGCTTCATCCATTTACTATAATCCGAAAACACGATAAGAATCACATATGCGGTATTCAAAATTTGCGCGATTGTGATTTTTAAGTCTTTTTTAATCGAACACAACAACCGCAAAGGATGGATACATGCGTATTTTAATTACCGGCGGAGCAGGCTTCATCGGCTCTCACATTACTGATCACTATGTTGCTGAACAACATGAGGTTGCTATTGTCGATAGCCTATGGACTGAAGGTGGTGGGAAAGGCGCGCATATCAATGCCAATGCCCGCTTTTATCAGGCAGATATCGCCGATGAGGCAGCCTTAGCGACAATCTTTGATGAATTCAAACCAGAAATCGTCAATCACCATGCGGCCCAGCATAGTGTAGCCGTCTCGACCAAAAATCCCAAACTTGATGCTCAGGTTAACGTACTAGGACTCCTGAATGTCTTAACACAATGCACACGTACAGGCGTCAACAAAATTATTTTTGCTTCATCCGGGGCCACCTATGGTACACCCGTACGCCTGCCTCTCAATGAAGATACTCCACAACGGCCAGAGTCACCTTATGGCATCACCAAATTAATGGCCGAACATTATCTGCGCTATTGGAATGAAGCACAGGGACTCAAATTTACAGTCCTACGCTATGGAAATGTCTATGGACCTCGACAGGATCCTAATGGAGAAGCAGGCGTCATTGCGATCTTTGCCAAACGCTTCCTGGCACATGAAGGCGTACGCATTGATTGGGATGGTGAGCAGCGCAAGGATTATGTCTATGTGGAGGATGTGGCCCGAGCCAATGTGCAGGCCCTGCAACGGGGCGATAACGAGATATTTTGTATTGGTACTGGACAGGCCGTCTCAGTCAATCAGATTTATCAGACACTGGTCAGTTTGACCGGTTTTGAAGCGCCGATTACCAAAGCGCCCAGACGACCGGGTGACATCTATCAAGCATTCTTTGATGCGAGCAAGGCCGAACGTATCCTGGCATGGAAACCTCAAGTCTCCTTCGAGGAAGGTGCCAAAGCGACATTGGATTTCTTTCGCCAATCCCAACAGTAGTGGATTTTTTTCGCCAATCCCAATAGTAAATGTAGTGTCAAGTCATGTGCTTGGCACATGACTTGACACTACATTTAAAAGAAGCGTGGGCCCTTCAGGGCCCGCGTGCGGCTGGTTGTAGCCTTACCAATAAGAGTAAAAATCAAACCCTATCTGAGATAGGTTGACGCATAGAGTCAATCAGCACTTGCGCTACTTCTGGACGTGAAAATTCACGTGGAGGAACTTCACCCGCTTGCAGCATCTGGCGGACTCTGGTTCCGCTCAGCATAATATGGTTTTCGCTACCATGCGGGCAGGTCTTCTTGGATGCCATAGCGTCACATACCTTACAGAAGAAGGTATGGTCAAAGAACATAGGTGTAATTCCCAGGGCGGTAGCATCAAACTCAGCGAAGATATGCTGTGCATCATAGGTGCCATAGTAATTACCCACACCAGCGTGATCGCGACCAACGATAAAATGGGAGCACCCATAATTCTTACGCATCAGAGCATGGAAGATCGCTTCACGCGGTCCAGCATAACGCATAGCAGCCGGTAAGACTCCCAGCAATACGCGCTCCTGTGGATAATAATTTTCCAGCAGCACCTCATAACAGCGCATACGCACATCAGCAGGAATATCATCTCCCTTGGTATTACCTACGAGCGGGTGCAGAAACAGGCCATCGACAGTCTCCATGGCGCACTTCTGAATATATTCATGCGCACGATGGACTGGATTACGCGTCTGGAAAGCGACGATCTTCTTCCAACCACGCTCAGCGAACTGTGCACGCGCCTGTGCCGGAGTATAACGCTGCTGCGCAAAGGTCTGCGGTTGTAACGCCACAACGCGCACAGGTCCACCCAACAATACATCTCCCTGCTGATATACAACCTTTACGCCTGGATGGGCCTCATCCTCGGTACGATAGACCTGGCGGGCCTCCAGCGTCTTATCATAGCCGAACTTCTCCTGCACCGTCAGAATCGCCTGCAGAACCCCATCAGTAGTAACCAGGGCCACCTCAGCACCATCCTGAATGCTATCGGACTGCTCACGCGTGACGGCCAGCGTAATCGGAATCGACCAGGGCAGGCCATTGCTTAGATGCATGGTATTAACCACACTCAAATAATCTGCACGCGTCATAAAGCCACGCAACGGACTATAGGCACCGATTGCCAGCATCTCCAGATCCGCCAGTTGACGCGACTCTACGGTAAGCTGGAATAATCCCTTAGCCCGCTCCAACAGGGCCTCACGCTCGGAATCCTCAACCAGATTGATAACCAGTTCCCCGCCATGTGGCGTAATCAAACCATTTGACATAATTTCTGTCTTTCCCTCTACAACAAAACAGTCCACGACACAACGCATCAACACAGCCCATTAAACGCGGCTTGCAACCTCAACAGGCTCCAGATAACCAAGCTCTTCTAATCTGGCAAAGATACGTGCAACGCTCTCCTCAATGGACTCCTTGTCGGTCTCAATCACCAATTCAGGATTTTCTGGCTCCTCATAAGGATCGTCAACACCAGTAAAATTTTTGACCTTACCTTCATCAACCAGCTTATAGAGACCCTTAACATCACGCTGACGACAAACATCAAGAGGACATTTGACATAGATCTCAACAAAATTACCAATCTCCTGCCGTGCCCATTCACGTGCTTCACGATAAGGAGAGATGGCAGCCGAAATACAGACCACACCATTGCGGGTCAGCAAACCACAAACAAAAGCAATACGCTTAATATTGGTATCGCGATCCTCCTTGCTAAATCCCAACCCCTTACTTAGATGGGTCCGAACCACATCCCCATCCAAAACCTCAACATTGCGGCCACGTGCACGCAAGCGCTGCTCAATAATTTCAGATAACGTGCTTTTACCAGCACCAGATAGGCCCGTAAACCAGATTGTGAAACCAGCGTTCGCCATGATGAGTCGCTCCTTTGTCAAAAAAAGACAAGCCAGGTCATATAAACCCTGCATATCAATCAAATTGTAAGATAGTGTTTGATTCGCATGAAATCCATGTCCCTCTGATCGTTTTTTCGCGCCTTTGGCGCTCCAACGGTTTTACATGTGGCGTCAAAACATGAGTAAAGCTCATGTTTTGACGCCACATGTAAAAGAAGTATGCGCCCTTCAGGGCCTGAGTGCGGCTGTCTGCACGCTCCTTGATAAGAGTGGGAAACAAACACTATCTAAGTGTGGCTTTTCATATTTAATTGTAACATTGGTTTCAATTAAATACCATCATTTTCTGTTTTATCTACTTATAAGCTACATTTAGCGTTCAAAATAGCAACGCCAGTCACATTTCATATGGTCAGAATACATATATTTTCAAAGGAGTAGCAATCAAACGTTAATCGGGGGTATAGTTATACGTAGTATGATCTTTTATTCATGTTTAGCTAACAAGCTTTAGAGCTTCAGCTAAACAGAGATGCACTATTTTTTCAGAGTGATAAACTTAATCTGCGCGGATAGTATTATTCATATAAAGGAGCCGCGTCGAACTGAAGCTTATCCTTCTGACTAGAACAACATAAGCATTTCATAGAGGAGTTTCAACATTCATGGCCAATAATAAAAAGGTACGTGTAGCGATTATCGGAGTGGGCAACTGCGCCAGTTCGCTGGTGCAGGGCGTTCAGTATTACCAGAATGCCAGGGAAGAGGATTTCGTACCAGGCTTAATGCACGTAAATCTGGGCGGCTATCATATCCGTGATATCGAATTTACAGCTGCCTTTGATATCGACAAAAACAAAGTCGGAAAAGATCTATCCGAAGCAATCTATACCGAGCCAAATAATACCTATCGCTTCGCTGATGTTCCTCCAATGGGCGTCAAGGTCTATCGCGGTATGACCCATGATGGTCTGGGCAAATACCTGTCACAAATTATTACAAAGGCTCCCGGCCAGACTGACGATATCGTCAAAATTTTGCGGGAGACCAAAACCGATGTGGTGATTAACTACCTACCAGTCGGATCCGAAACTGCAACGAAATGGTATGTTGAGCAGATTCTCAAAGCAGGTGTCGGCCTGGTAAACTGTGTGCCAGTCTTTATTGCACGGGAGAATTACTGGCAGCAACGCTTCAAAGACGCAGGTCTGCCCATGATTGGTGATGACATCAAAAGTCAGGTGGGAGCTACTATTGTACACCGCATGCTCACGCGCCTATTCCGCGAACGTGGTGTCAAACTGGAACGCACCATGCAATTGAATGTAGGCGGCAATACCGACTTCTTCAATATGCTTGAACGTGACCGCCTGGAATCAAAAAAGATCAGTAAGACCAATGCGGTAACCAGTCAGTTGGATTATGAGATCGGTAGCGATAATGTGCATATCGGTCCTTCTGATTATGTGGCCTGGTTAAAGGATCGCAAATGGGCATATATCCGCCTGGAAGGTACAACCTTTGGCGATGTGCCTCTGAATGCCGAACTGAAACTTGAGGTATGGGACTCCCCGAACTCGGCAGGCGTCGTTATCGATGCGGTACGTCTGGTTAAGTTGGCCCTGGATCGTGGTATCAGTGGCACCCTGGAAGGTCCTAGCTCCTACCTGATGAAATCACCACCAATTCAATATCATGATGATATTGCACGCCAGTACACCGAGGACTTTATTACGCAGGAAACCCCGAACGAGAATGCAGTTAAAGTTGAGGATCACGTCAACGGCCATCAAGTCGAAAATACTATCGAATAAAGCCAGAGCAGCAAAAAACGTACGTACCCACGGAATTGTGGGTACGTATGAACAACGTCCTTATGAAAGCTTTTTGAAAAAGATATACACAGGACGACCAAGCTTCCATTACCACTTCAACACACTCGTCGTTTCGCCTATCTCACCATCCCACGTCCCTGAGGTACATATCCCACTCAAAGAAACAGCAGTGGATCCGCCAGAAAACGCGATGATACAGGTCGTCGCTAGCGAGGTTGTGGCTGGGCTGGAGGCGTAGGAGTATTTGGATTTGTTGCCGGGTCGGTACTAGCGTTGCGTAAAAGTTCTTCACGCACAATAGTTACATCAGGCGGCGCGCTTATTCCTATTTTTACGCGCTCACCTTCGACAGCCAACACTGAAATGTTGATCACCCCAGCAAGCACAATACTTTCACCAACTTTTCGTCGCAAAACAAGCATGTAAAGCTCCCTTCATAAGAAGCATAGCCTAAGCGTCCCTGCGCCGCGACTAACATTAGCAAGGGCGCCTCTTTCAGCGTGACCGCATTAGAAGATCGAATAGCAAATGCGGGTCGACATGCCACTTTTCGTAGACGCAAAGGGAAAACACAGTGGGTAGAGCGAACCTGGCTACATTGATACCACTACTCTGGATGCACACGTACAAAATGGGTTTCATTTCTTAGTATACACCTTGCCAGGGTAACACTATCAACCACATAAGTACCCAGCAGAATACGCTCCCGCAACTCATCGATCTGGAGTGAGTATCCTTCTGAGACCAACGGTAGCACGCCAGTTGACCATGGTTCCGCAACCAGACGCGCCATCCGAGCCACCTGATCTACCCAGGAAAGTGACTGCTTCGTCCTTCGGGTTGTTTTGTTGGTACGTCTTCTTTGCTGCATACCAACCAGGTATAATTGTGAGCCCACACTACCGACTTTCATGGAAACGACTCCCCTATAAGAAAACACGTCGAATTAGCATCAGATGTTCCATCTTTCCCCGCTCATCCATTCTCCCACTACCACCATAATCAATAGTATCGGACCCTTTATTCGCGTTCAATAGGTCCCTGTCAGGCCTGCTGTGAAGACGCCTTAGGAGATTTTCCTACGACCGCGTGTCCCATTTCCTGACAGTGCATTCGATTTTCTTGTTTCCTGACCTGCATAGGTAGGAGAGACTGAACTCGCGCTTCCTTTCTGCGCAGAATTACTTTTACTATCGTTCGCTGACTTTTTTCGACCCGTTCCTGCGCCGACCACTTCCACCTGCCCTTCCTGGTCCAAACGATAGGCATGCAAGGTGCTACGCAGCCGCATAACCGCCTGAATATGCAGTTGACAGACACGCGATTCAGAGACACTTAAGACTTTGCTGATCTCCTTCATGGTTAATTCTTCTTGGTAATACAGAGCTAACAGTAATTTTTCACGATCTGGTAAATGATCAATAGCACCCCCCAATACGTCCGTCAATTCTTGCTTTTCAGCTTGTTCAACGGGGCCGGGTGAACTTTGATCTTCTAGCAGTTCTGAGAGGGAGGTTACCTCGTCGTCTTGAAGGAGTGAACCAAGGGGAGCATCAAGTGAGAGTACTGTGGCATTCATTTCCAGAAGCATCTGTCGATAACGTTCTGTTGACACCCCTAATTCCTCTGCTACTTCATCTTCCTTGGCCGGTCGCCCCAGACGCTGCTCCAGTACCGCCAATGCACTTTCAACCTGGCGTACCCGTGAGATCGCTGAGCGTGGTAGCCAGTTGAGAGAACGCAGTTGATCAATAACCGCACCACGGATACGCACTGAAGCGAATGCCTCAAAGCGCACACCCCGTCCAGGGTCAAAGCGATCAATTGCATTAATCAGGCCAATCATACCATAGCTGACAAGGTCTTCGGCATCCAATAATCCCGTTGGGGGTATTCCCAGACGTCCAACTACAAATCGGACCAGGGGAGCATAGACTGTGATTAATTCATTGCGAATTTCAGAGGTTTTATGCTCTACATATTTCATCCAGAGTATCTCTACGTCCACCCCAGCATCGGTACCCATACTACACCCCTTTATTGCATAAACATTCTTTCGCCACACATTCCCCGCCACTGTTGAATAGAGTGTAGCGTGCAAGCAAGCATTCTTAATATTGACACAGGTCCCTTGATTACTCTCGCAAGAGTCCTCAAGTCATTATGGGTACTGTTGAGCCAATAGAGAGCCGATAGAAAAAGGTATAGCAAAGAAATGGGGAGGCCGAATGCGGAGTGGTGCCGTTCACTATACAGCAGAAGTAAGAGCTGATGAATAGAGGAGACGCGCAATGCGAAATATGCCACCGCCAGACGGATTTACCAACCAACCAAAGCACCTTGCTCACAAACTTGAAACCAGGCCCTACGATTCAGGACCAGGCACGGACCAATTGTTGCTAGATTATCTCCTGGATAGCGGCTTTCAATGGGAAGAGGCTGTGACGCTACTGAATCTACGTGAACATTTATATGATAATGCGGAGATGCGTCAACGTGTGACAGAGGATTATCGCATGCATTTTGTGAAATGGCTTTACGAGCATGGCATGATAAGTGATCATTGATGCAAAAGAAAAGGGGAAGCACCCGATCAGGCGCTTCCCCTTTTTGTGATACGTATTTATCCTTCAATAATATAGACATAGGCCTGCGCCTGTGGATCCATACAAGATAACCAGGCACCACCACAATTACTGACGGCAACATCTACCGCACCAGGACCTGCATTATAGCCCGCCAGAGCTTTGGCATAATCCCCATGGAAGTAGTTATTTAAGTTGCCCATAAAGCGTGCGCCCGCATCCAATGATGCTATCGGATCATGTGGATCAATATGCATATCCGCAGCGGTCCCGGGCATAAATTGTGCGATACCGATCGCTCCTACATATGAATAGGCATTCGGATCAAAATGGCTCTCCTGCTGGATCTGTCGCTCATAGAGATCCGGGCTGATACCATATTTCATAGCATCCTGGCGAGCCAGCGCTACATACATAGCTTTCGTCCCACTCATTGGTTCATTAAAACCATCAACCGTCGAGCTGCCACTTGAACGCCGCGCTAAAATGTCGATATCCTTCTGGCTGACTGATGTCCATTGAAATAGTCCTGAGACACCGGCGCCATGATTTTGGCCAATGGGTGTCAGGGAAAACATCATCATCAGGAAGGTACACAACGTTGCTAGTATCACTAATCCATGCCGCAAACGTTTCGTCAGGTGATGGCCACCATGAAAGTCTAATTCGTCGGTATCCAGCTGGCGTGTTTTCTTTCTGGTCCCAGGAATCACCAGCGGTGCCTTGCCCTGCCGCACCACCAGAGATTGATCCCTGGTAGGTGGTAATGGCGTATAGCTCAAAGGAATAGAAATAGAGATCGGATTGAGCTGTCTTGTTGTTCTTACTGCGGGCAAGTTGCGCTGCACCTCAGCCACTGGCATACGCTTAAAGCCCAGAGGTGGGGTATTCGGTTCTGGTATTGCCCGGCCGGCATTCTGACCAAAACTGGAACCCCTACTTCTGGCTCCATCGGGAACAGGCATCGGCAGTGTTTCTGGTTCAGCAGCCATTTTGTGCATGACATGTGCATCGGTGTCAGGCTTTCCCCTGAGAGTACTGGCACGAGAATCTGCTGGTGGATTCTTCTTCAGGGTTCGCGTCGGTTGAAACTGAGGCATCTTTTGTACTCTTACCACCTTCGATATATTCAGTGCGCGTCACAGTGATAAACCATGCTAGTTTTCACACACCAGGGACAGCTTAGCTAAAATCCCCCCTGGCGGTCAAATCATAGCGGCTACACAGGACCTTATAACCACTGTACGCATGTATTTAGTACTAAATATAGCAAAAAAAAGACCTGATATGCGACAAAAGTCATGTCGCATATCAGGTCTTCTGGCTATTTTTCAGTTACTAAGCAATTTTACCATTCTGTCGGAATGTATATATTTGCGATCAGGCACTTAATTTGACGATGGTTGCACCATCCCCACCTTCCTGTGGCGGGGCTGTGGTGTATGATTTAACCAATGGATGGCGGGCCAGCGCCTCACGTACCGCGGTCCGTAGCGCGCCGGTGCCTTTTCCATGCACGATACGGACCGAAGACATCCCATAGAGGACTGCATCATCCAGATAGCGATCTAGCTCCTCTAAAGCATCCTCGACCCTCCAGCCCCGCATATCTAGCTGCAAACCAACAGGCTCACGCTCGGCGACCTCGGACATGACCACATTGGGACGTGCGGTATATTTGTCTTCTGCGGCAGCTTTGCGTTTGCTGATACGCTCGATGTTATCCACATTGACGCGGAAACGGAGGGCACCCATCTGGACTTCCGCCTCATTGCGATCCGCTGAAAGGCCAACCAGATCGGCGTTCTGACCAAAGCTGAGTACGCGGACAGTATCTCCAATCTGCAATGGACCATCCAACTTCTCAACATTCTCAACCACACGCTTACGCTGGGGTTCGGGGATCGGTGTGACTTTCTCTTCCAGATCACGAGCACGCTGGCGGGCATCGTTCAGACGCTCTCGGTTCAGTTGTCCGCGATCCACCTGCACCCGTACTTTGGACAGCTCACCCAATACAGAATCTAATTCACGGCGCGCCTGAGAGCGGGCCTCGTTAAGGATACGTACGCGTTCCTCTTCAAGATTCTGTCGCTCCTCCTCCAGCTTTTTACGTTGATACTCGGCCTCGACACGCTCCATGTTCAAATGGTAGCGCTCATCCTCCGCTCCTTTGCGCTCACTTTGGAGATCCTCCAGCAGATTCTCCATGCGCACACCGGCACTTCCCAGGAAGCGTCGCGCGCCACGAATAATACGCTGATCCAGACCAAGACGCTGGGCAATGGCCAGTGCATTACTACGTCCAGGTAAGCCAATACTCAACTTGTAGGTTGGCGAGAGCGTCTCTACATCAAACTCAACGGAAGCGTTGACCACATTCTTCTGCTCATGCGCAAAAGCCTTGAGCTCGGTATAGTGGGTAGTAGCCACAGTAGTCACATGCCGATCCAGTAAGAAGGTCAGGATGGCACGAGCCAACGCGGAACCTTCACTGGGATCAGTACCTGCTCCCAGTTCGTCAAAAAGGACCAGCGTATTGAGGGGTCGGGCTTCACGTTGGGCCAGTTCTTCACCAAGTTTGCCACGTAGATCCGGCCTACTACGTTTACGTGCCGCCTCAATACTGGTCAGGATCTCAATGATCCGGCTGAGATGGGATGAAAAGGTACTGAGGTTCTGCTCAATGCTCTGCTCATCACCAATATCAGCAAAGACATTCTGGAAAATAGAGATCTCAGAATCATCATCCACCGGAATATGCAGTCCTGACTGGGCCATCAAAGTTAGCAGGCCAACAGTCTTCAAGGCCACGGTCTTACCACCAGTATTTGGACCAGTGATGACAACCATGAAGAAGTCGCGACCAATATGGAAGTTGGTCGGAACCACCTTACCGGTCAGAAGCGGGTGGCGGGCATTGCGTAGATTGATATTGCCCTCTTCATTGAGTTTAGGCGCGCTACAACGGGTCATGCGACCATAGCGTGCCTTGGCCAGATTAAGATCAAACTCGGCCAGCAATTCAACCGCCAATTTGAGTGGTTCGGCCTCTTTACCTAGTTCGGATGAAAGGACACGCAGGATACGCTCGACCTCTTGCCGCTCCTCAACCTGAAGCTCGCGTAGTTTATTATTGAGCTCAACGATAACCATTGGCTCTACAAACAATGTCGCGCCACTGGAAGATTGATCATGTACAATGCCACGCACCTGTCCGCGATAATCAGACTTCACTGGTATCACATAGCGATCATTGCGAGTGGTAATAATAGATTCCTGTAGGGCAGAACCAAACTCATGTACCAGTGTCCTCAAACGATCTTGCAGGCGCTGATTGGCACCCCGAATATCGAAGCGCAACTTCCGTAAGGTGGCACTGGCTGTATCCAGCACGTCACCATCCTCACTTACCGTCTCCTCGATACGGCGAACAATCTGTGGACGCTGTGGCATATCGCCTCCCAATACCTGTAATAATGGGAAGGTATCTGGATCTAATTTATCCAGTGTACGCGCCACATACAAGGTACTGCGTACCGTCACCAGTACTTCTACCAGATCGCTCGGAGACAACACACCATCACGAGCAGCACGCACAAGCAAGGGACGAATATCGTGGGCACCACGCACCCCGATATCCGAATTCAAATCAAGCAGGCGGGTTGCCTCAGAGGTATAGGCCAGGCGGCGGCGGGCCTCATCAATATTTGCAGTAGGTTCCAGGGCCAGCACCAGCTCTTTACTGGCAGAAAAAGACGCCTCGTGCGCTACTCTGGCCAGGATTTTTGGGAACTCTAGCGTTTGTATACTTTTCTCGTGCATAATCTCGTCTTGGGTCCTTCTTTACACAGCCGCGTCAACGCTAGACGCAGCTTTTTTTCTTCTTTACATATATCCACGGGCAGCGGCCCAATAAAGTGCATTACTTTAAATATCCTCTCCCGGCTTCAATGCTCCAAAAAGCTAGCGGCAGGTCTAACAATTTTGGCATATTCAAAGTAAAATAGGATAGGAGAAAGAGAATACGTGCAACACTCTTTGGTACCTTGCAAGGGCGCTTTCTCTCAAAAAAGTATCCTGTCTCATTTAAAATCGTCGGAGAACAACAAACGCACAATCAAACAAAGATCGGTTTGTCGATCTTATTGATCAAAGGAAGAGAATACGATGGCAAAAACAATTCAAGGTGTACAGCCCATCAGACAGGCCACAACACACACATCACCATTTGCACTGGTGAGGACACTGCGCCTTACAATCGGCCTGGGTATCGTAGTCAGTGCGCTCATCTCGCTTGTAGGCACAAGCTGGGATATTCAATGGCATCTCTTTGTCGGACGGGATCGCACACTTATCCCGCCGCATCTTATGATGCTTACAGGCATAACATTGGGTGGTCTCCTGGCATTAACAGCCGTCTGCGTAGAAACAATGGTGGTTCGGCGTAAACCCCAACTAGCACAGTATAGCACACAATTCGCTGGAATGTTCTATGCCCCGTTGGGTGCGTATATTGCTGGCTTTGCGGCACTGGACGCGGCTGTTGCCTTTCCACTTGATAGTTACTGGCATTCCCTTTATGGTATTGATGTAGCTCTATGGACCCCATTTCATGTTATGATTCTGATGGGAATGGGTATCATGCCGTTAGGGGCAGCGTATCTGCTGAGCTCCACGAAAATTCTGCCTCAACAGACAGGAGAAAGACGTGGGGAAGCGCTCGGCCGCTTTGGTGTCCTGGCCGCTCTGGCCGTCGTCTTCAGTATCTTCACGATCCTGCTGGCGGATGCGCTTACACTCAGTAATTATGTTGATCTGGCAATGGTGAAAATCAATCTTTTTCCCCTGGTAGCCTGTCTGTTGACGGCCTTTATCTTTGCCACAGCCAGAACGGCCATCGGAACGCGCTTTGCGGCCAGCATTGTTATACTGGTCTATATGATAGTAGCCATGATCTTCTCACTATTTGTGCCACCGGCTACCGGCTATCTGGTTACGCTGGAACGATTACAATATCGCAAAGCACTGAACTCCTTTGCCTATCTCTCAATTTTAGCTATGCGTCTCTGGCCACTGGTACCCATTGTACTTGCCCCACTCTACGACTGGATGCACAACTACGCTGGACAACAACAATGGTCTAAGCAGCGCATCCTTTGGAGCAGTACAGGACTCTGTCTGCTGGCGGGTATTCCAGTGATGATTTTGAATCTCAACGCCATTGTCAGAGTAATCCAGAATGTTGGTCCCGTTGGCCTGCTCTTAAGTCTCCTACTTGGTGTGCTCGGTAGCTATGCAGGGACAATACTGGGCCAGCACAGCGGCGAAGTGATGCGTCCAAGCGAACAGGCGTAACCCGCAAAGCTGGAACTATCTGCTAGATAGCCCGTATACCTTATAGAGAGACAAAAGACAGGCGTTAGACGAGCAAGATAGAAATGGAGTAAGTACCATGATTTTGCACGTAGGAGAGCGTGTCTTCTGGGGGGCCCCGGAGGTCATCTATCTGGAAGGTACGGTCGTCACACTACAACCATCTGAACAGAAGGCTGTCGTACACATTGAACGTGCGACACCATATTCTGCTCACTTGATCGATAGTAATATACCATTTGCAGCCAATGGGCTATCTCCCTTACAAGGCAATAGCCCTCCTGGTACTACCGATAAACGCAGTGCGGAACGAGTACCACCGCCACAATTGAGCGATGATGAGAAAGTCCGTCGGACCGCGGCAACTGCGATCCATCAGCTATATGGCTATGAACTGCCTGCTGAACAGGAAGAGACACTGATTAATCAGGTCAAACAAGAACTTGAGCGTGATCCTGCGAAGCGAGCTCAGATTATTACATCGATGGACGAAATTTTGAAACGTGAATGGTAAAGTAACCAGTGGGATGAATGCTCACCCGTTCATCCCACTCAGCCCTCCTACTGTTTTACTTTCATGACCTGAGAAGCCAGCAAAGGCTTTTCGCTCAAACTTTGGTCAGCTCTTACCTTACCTTCATAGACAATATCTGTAATTAGCCATATACTTATAGTAACAATAACACTCTCTATGGAGCGATTTTCGAGCTATGAAGTGTAAACAGTGCCATGCAATCCTGAACGATCAGGCGCGCTTTTGCCCACAGTGCGGCGCCCCGGTAGAGGTCCAGCAACAGAACCAGGCTGTTTCTGAAGAACAGTCTGGCCCAATACCGTCCGAATCAACAGAAGAACAATCATCGCCTGGAGAGTCCCCTCCCTCTGAGGATACTTCCTTACAACAGGAACAAACTGAAACCACGCAGGAGGTGGAAAAACCCGTTTCCGATGACCAGAGCGAGTCTGATCCAAAATCAGTTAGAAACGAGCCAGATGCAACAGTTCGCGTCACGCCAATTTCCAGGCGTGCAGCCCGAGCAGCGCGCAAAGCGCAGGCTGCTATCACCCCATCAGTACCAGCACGACCTCAACCACTGAAAACTATCAGCAAGTCTCTTTCGGACAGTTCTGATCAAGATATGTCCCAGGAGGCACCTGCTAACCAGGAGGCACTGGTCCTTCCCGAGCCAGCAGAACCAGATACCGTGATTGAACTGGAGGCTCTCCATCTTTATGCCAGTGTCCCTTCGGCTAAAGCGCCGGTACCATCTCTACAGATCGAGCAGCAATTTCCGTCTGAGCAACCTACCATGCCAGTGCCGATCCCAAAAGTCTCACATCCCGAGCTTTTCGCGCAGGATCGTAATCTTTCCCAGCAGGCCCAGAACGAGTTGTCACCATTAGAGCAGGCACGCCCGTTACTATATTATAAGTTAAACACAACAACGAAAGGGTCTCAAATGCTTCCAGCTGTTATCAATCCGGCACCCTCAAGAGAAGAGGGACCACGCCGCAAGCGTAGCCGAGGAGGCTGTGTACTGGGTTGCCTCACCGTTCTTATCTTATTACTAGTCGTACTTGGAGCCACCTGGATTTTCGCTGTCCGTCCTTATGCCCATAATATAGCGCAAACAGAATTAGATAAAGCCATGACCTCGGCGGTTGACCAGATGCCCAACGGGAATGGGTTGACGCAGCTCTTACCGCCAAATAGTACCCTACCCATCAATGAAAATACCATCAACAATCTGATCACACTCAATCTGGCCCCTTCAAATCCGGTTCAAAATCCTAAAACCAGCATCGATCCACAACGGATACGTCTGGACTTCCAGATATATGGTTATCCATCCGCGATCAGCATGGTACCCGCGTTGGATAAAAATGGACGGCTGGTGGCAAATAATGTCAATGTGGATGGAGTACTCGGTCTTATTATGTCGCCGGATGAACTCAAACCATTATTGGATAAGCATTTTTCGGATGCACAGAACAAGCTAGGCCGTAGCATCAAAGCGGTCAACTTAAAAGACAACGAACTTGATATTACCCTCTAAAGCAACTTTTTTAGCGCACATAGCCAGAGGAGCGGAGACGACATTGCGTTCGTCTCCGCTCCTCTGTTTGTAATCTCTCGTACATCAGCCACGTTTTGCCTGGATAGCGGTACGACGGTGTCTCCACCTGTTCCAACCGATAAACAGGCTGGGAAGTAAAAGCATCGATGCGGTACCCAGTGGGTCAGTGTTTTCGGAGGGTGTGGCGGTTAGCTGACTGCTTGAGGAGGCCGCCGCCGCACTGGCAGTTCCTAAGGGGGAGGATGCCGTCGCGGGCTGAACATGACGAATAGGACAGAGATTATTGCCGGTGATGGTCTGGGACTGGCTCACATTATTATAGACGGAAGAGACACCTGGCAGGAAACCAAAGTTATCCTGACCAAGTGGCCAATAGACCAGAGCGGCGCGCCCAATGACGTTTGGCTGAGGCACACAACCCCAGTCACGCGAATCAGAGCTGCCATTGCGATTATCACCTAACACAAAATATGCGCCTTGAGGAATAATCATGCGATTGATTGGCGCATAGGGATTTCCCTGGCGCTGCGGATCGACATAGGTTTCGGTAAGCTGCTGGTTATTGACAGTTACTTTGGTATCCTGAATGGTAACCACATCACCGGGTAAGCCAACAATACGCTTAATATAATCCTGGGTAGGATTTGGGGGTGCCACAAAGACAATTACATCCCCACGTGCAGGTGCGTGAAAAAAATACGACCATTTATCGACAATAACTAACTCTTGATTATGTAAACTGGGTTCCATGCTCATGCCATCAATATTAAAATTCTGAACGGCCAGACGGATGACCAAAAACATCAATACAGTTAATACCAGGGTCTCTATAATTTCACGAAAGAGACGATAGCGTTTTTCAAAATCAAATTCTAAATCCACCGCTTTTCCTCTGCGCTCTGTCCAAATGAACAACGATCCTTCTATCAGAATAACGCGCGGCATGCTCGTAAATAACCTGGAGAGAGATTGACGTTGTTCATAATGTGTTCATTTCATACCATTTTGTATCAACGTTTCTTTCGATACCTTGAGCATACCAGGAAAAGTCCTGGCATAGCGAAAAATATCACTTCATCCATCCCGAAAGTACTGTCCTTTAAAGGACTACTGCTAGAGACATTATTTATGTTTGCGGCTTTAACAGGAACATGCGCGAAGACACCAGAAACATCGGGGAGGAAACCGCTATTGCCATCATTGAGAGGCCAATAAACCAGGGCTGCACGCCCCACAATGTTTGTGCGTGGGACAAAACCCCAGAGTCGCGAGTCAGAGCTATTTTTGCGATCATCTCCCATCACAAAAAAAGAATCTTTGGGCACAACTTTATTGACGATTGGCAGATACGGATTGCCTTGATAAGAGGGAGAGACATAACTTTCTTGC
The DNA here is from genome assembly GCF_003967575.1 of Dictyobacter alpinus. Taxonomy (NCBI): domain Bacteria; kingdom Bacillati; phylum Chloroflexota; class Ktedonobacteria; order Ktedonobacterales; family Dictyobacteraceae; genus Dictyobacter; species Dictyobacter alpinus. Next base: position 3,273,833 of record NZ_BIFT01000001.1, on the reverse strand, counting down.
AGGACTGTATTATTGACCTTGACTACCGTACCTTGAATCGTGATCACATCGCCGGGTACTCCGATAATGCGTTTGACATAATTTAGTTCAGGATCAGGGGGTGCGATAAAAACAATCACATCTCCACGTGCAGGATCATGTAGATGGTAGGAAACCTTATCCACCATAATGCGTTCCTTGTTATGCAGGCTGGGCTCCATGCTGGGACCATCCACGTCATAATTTTGGACGGCGAGATTAATAATGACAAACATCAAAATCGTGAGCACCAGTGTCTCAACAATCTCTCGCACAACGTGGCTTTGCTTTCCACTTTTCTTTTCTTCTTTCAAACCATTCACCTATGTTACCACAGCATATATAAAAACACTCAGTAGCTAAGCAACGCGGGAGTGCAGAACCTGCAATACCACAGGATATAACTACACCCATCTTCATTATAGCGATGCTTTAAACCCAGACTCCCAATCGTGGCGTGTTAGACGTGATGATGCCTATAACAGTATACGTCTTTCAGCTCCTTCTGTTACGAAAAATCTGCCTGTTAGCTGAACATTGAGCTTCACCATGCCCTCTCTTAAATTGTGCCGCATAGCTTGAATGGACGTCAACAATAAAGATGATCGGCACGCAAAGTAGTTGCGTTTAAAAACACCAACTCATTCATGCAGATACTGTACGAAATATACATTGTTAGCGGAATGGACTCCTGAAAACGCACATCTAACCGTTTCTGTGGTAGGCTTTTAGTAGATAGAATGATTCCCAACCTATTGTAATCTGATGCCCATGCATGGGCGCTTAAGCATTCATATTTTTAGCCCGCTACGATACACATTATGGATCACAGCATACTAAAAAACCTTACGAGGAGCAATCACATTGAATTTAACAACTGAGCAGAAACAAACTTTCTTTGATCAAGGTTTTGTGAAACTTCCCAATGCCGTTCCTGAGCAGCTGGTCCATAAAGCCTTACACGCTATCAATGCCTCGCTAGGTTCTGAAGGTATGGATCCCGCCCGTCTGGTCACTTTTCGCACACAATCCTATTGCCCTGAAGTACAAAGAACCGCCGCGATTACCGACCTGATGACCGCCTCACCACTATGGAGTCTGGCTGAGTCGGCAATTGGAGCTAATACTATCCAGCCGGTACAAAGTGGGCAGATCGCGCTCCGCTTCCCAACAGCAGGACTCGACAAAGTTGGTGGTCCGCACCTCGATGGTATGTATAGTCCTGATAACGGCGTCCAGAAGGGCAGGATTCAAAACTTTACGGCCCTGGTGGGCATCTTCCTGAGCGATATTCCCCAACCCTTCATGGGCAATTTTACCGTCTGGCCAGGAACACACCATCTCTATGAGCAATACTTCCGCGAGCATACGCCTCAGAGCCTGCTGCAGGGACTACCAGCGATTCAATTACCAGAACCTCAGCAGATTACAGGTAAGGCCGGCGACGCCGTCCTGGTTCACTACCAGTTGGCCCACGCCATCGCCGCCAACACCTCGCCTTTTATTCGCTATGGCATCTTCTTCCGTCTTTCTCACATCAACCATGATGAAATTCACTGGGAATGCATGACAGACATCTGGCGCGAATGGGCGGGTATGCGCGACATTACCAGCGCAGCCAGGCGCGCATAAACCCAGGCAGTACCATTTAAACGGAATAGAATAGCCACCTCCAATGTTTTATATAACGGAGGATATGTGGAGGAAGTCCGTGCGTGCAAAGCTGTATCGCAATAGATAAAAAGTAGAAGAACACAACAAAACACGCTTATCCATCCACTTCACACAACCATATATATCCTATCTATGACCTGTCCTATGACCACTTGACGTCAAGAGAACAAGTATAGTAGTGTATATGGAACGTTTGTTTGTATTAGCAATCATTGCCTGACAATACTCTACACGCAGAAAATCATAAAACCAGACCGTAGGAGCAGCTATTGCCCACTACGGCATAACTTGTGTCTTTGTAAGCTATAAAATAATCAGTTAGTAACGGGTGGATTGAGTGTATGCCCCAAGATAAGATCGTGATCCGTGGTGCCCGAGAGCACAACTTAAAAAATGTCGATGTGACCATTCCCCGCGATCAACTCGTGGTGATCACTGGTCTCTCTGGCTCCGGCAAGAGTAGCCTGGCATTTGATACCATTTTTGCCGAGGGACAACGCCGTTATGTCGAGTCTCTTTCGGCTTATGCACGCCAATTCCTGGACAAAATGGATAAACCCGATGTAGAGCACATCGATGGACTTTCCCCGGCTATCTCCATTGATCAGAAGGGTGCGTCCCATAATCCTCGTTCGACCGTAGGCACGGTCACCGAGATTTATGACTATCTACGCCTGCTGTATGCCCGTATCGGTCATCAGCATTGTCCAAAGTGTGGGCGAGAAGTAAGCCAGCAGACACTGCAACAGATCGTGGATGCAGTCTTAAGCCTACCCGAAAACTCGCGTATCCTGTTGCTTGCTCCGCTGGTCCAGGGACGTAAGGGCGAGTATAAAAGTATCTTTGAGGAGATGCGTCGCTCGGGTTATGTACGTGTGCGCGTGGATGGGAAGATTCTGGATCTGAGTGATGAGATCGATCTAGATAAACAAAAGAAACATACCATCGAGGTAGTGGTTGATCGTCTGGTATTACGCAAAAATAAGCAGCAGGCCGAAGCGAATACAGAAGATGGTACTACGCCTCTGAAGCAGGTCGCGGAACCGGCCGCCCTCTATGAAGTCAATGCCGCCAAAGAATCCCACGCGGACGAAGATGGTATTGCTGAACCAGATATCCCCGCTATTCTCCATCAGGAGATTGATCCCGCCTTTCGTCAGCGCCTCTCAGACTCATTGGAGACGACACTTAAATTAGGGAGTGGAGTCGTACTGGTCTCGGTGGTAGATGGAGAGGAGATTCTATTCTCGGAGAAGGCTTCCTGTGCGTATTGTGGTATCAGCCTGCCAGAGATTGCTCCTCGTACCTTCAGCTTTAATAGTCCACACGGCGCCTGCCCAACCTGTACTGGACTGGGAACGCAGTTAGAGGTCGATACCGAACTGATTGTGACAAATCCTAATCTGAGCATCTTGCAAGGAGCGATTGCACCCTGGAGTAAGGTCGTTAATGGTAGCCAGTGGCATGCCGCGACATTAGAAGCTATGGCGCAACGCTATCAGTTTGATCCTAATACTCCCTGGAAAGATCTGAGCGAAGATATCCAACAAAAGCTCCTCTATGGTGTTGAGGAGCCGCTTAGCATTCGCTACACGCCACAACACGGTCATACACGCACCTATAATACCAACTTTGAGGGGGTCATCCCTAATCTGGATCGGCGCTATAAGCAGACCGAGAGCGAGGGTGTGCGTGAGGATATCGAGAGCTATATGTCGTCCCGTATCTGTCCTGATTGTCATGGGGCACGCCTTAAACCTGAGGCACTGGCAGTTACGGTTGGCGGTCGCAACATTGTCCAGGTAACACGTCTGGCGATCTCGCGTACGCAGGCTTTCTTCCATGAACTGGAAAATGGCAAGGCCGAGGTTATTCCACCAGTAACCCATATCACCACCAGTGGCAATGGTAAAAGTAATGGCAAAGCCAATGGGAAGGCCAAAAAAGCCACCGGCAATGGTTCCCTGCTGGGTGATCCATTGACCCCAATTCCAATGCAAGGTCCATTACTCCTGACCACGCTGAGTGAGCGCGACCGCTTTATCGCACGCCAGATCTTAAAAGAGATCCGTGCCCGTATCCAGTTCTTGCTGGATGTTGGTCTGGATTATCTGACCCTGGATCGTGCTGCTACCAGTCTTTCTGGTGGTGAGGCGCAACGTATTCGGCTCGCGACCCAGATCGGTTCCGGTCTCATGGGTGTGCTCTATATCCTGGACGAGCCCAGTATTGGACTGCATCAGCGCGACAATGATCGCCTGATCCGTACACTGGAACGTCTACGTAACCTGGGCAATACCCTGCTGGTGGTTGAGCATGATGAGGATACCATGCGGGCCGCCGACTATATCATTGATGTTGGTCCTGGCGCAGGTGAACACGGTGGACATATCGTGGCCACCGGTACCTACGATGAGATCGTGGCTAACGAGAACTCGATTACAGGCGACTATCTCTCACATCGTCGGAGGATTGAGGTGCCGCAGCAGCGTCGGGAAGGCAATGGTAACTTCCTGACCATCAAAGGTGCCAGCGAAAACAATCTGAAAAACGTGAACGTCGATATTCCACTCGGCAAGTTTGTGGCCATCACAGGCGTATCAGGCTCAGGTAAGAGTACCTTGATCACCGATATCCTGTATCGCAAACTCTCACAGTTCTTCTTCCGCGCCCATGATAAGCCAGGCAAACATGACGCTATCGAAGGACTCGAACATCTGGACAAGGTGATCGATATCGATCAGTCGCCGATTGGCCGCACGCCACGCTCCAATCCAGCGACCTACACCAATGCTTTTACCAGCGTTCGTGAGCTATTCGCCCAGGTTCCTGAATCCAGGATGCGTGGTTATCAGGCAGGACGCTTCTCCTTCAATGTGAAAGGTGGACGCTGTGAGGCCTGTCGTGGTGAGGGTATCGTCAAGATCGAGATGAACTTCTTACCAGATGTCTATGTGCCATGTGAGGTCTGTCAGGGCAAACGTTATAATCGTGAAGCTCTGGAGATCCACTACAAAGGCAAAACCATCGCCGATGTACTGGATATGACGGTTGAAGAGGCATTGGACTTCTTCTCAAATGTACCATCGATCCAGAACAAAATGAAGACACTTTATGATGTTGGTCTGGGCTATATGCGTCTGGGACAGCCGGCAACAACGCTATCGGGTGGTGAAGCCCAGCGTGTAAAACTGGCGACAGAGCTATCGCGCCGCGCCACTGGCCGTACAATGTATATCCTGGATGAGCCAACTACCGGACTGCACTTTGCCGATGTGGATCGACTACTGGATGTACTCCAGCGGCTGGTTGATGCAGGCAATAGTATCGTAGTCATTGAGCATAACCTGGATGTCATTAAGAGTGCTGACTGGCTTATTGATTTAGGGCCCGAAGGCGGTGACGGTGGTGGCACGATCGTGGCTGAAGGGACACCAGAAAAGGTTGCTGAGAATAAGAAGTCTTACACCGGACATTTCTTGAAACGTACACTGCAAGAAGAGGTGGAAAATAAGTCGAAGCGGGTTCTGAGCGCTGTTCCCAATTAGGGATCCAGATGAACTAAAGGCTCGCGCTTCCATACATAAAATACCCGTGACTGACAGCTACAGCCGTCAGTCACGGGTATTTTATGTGCGCGGGGTGGTTTTATGAGTTGTGGGGACGCTGGCCGCTGCTATTGACGACCTCACCATCCTGTTCGGTCACTGCTTTGTGATCGGAGACTGGCTCAAAGGTTTCAGGGACGGTGATAGGCACCTCAGGAACTGCCGGGGTATTCGAAGCATTCCTGGTACCCGGATCTGATTTGTCCAGTTTGATTGGCAGCCCTCGCTGACGCTGACGCGAGTCAATCCAGATAATCAGGCCAGCCATGGTTGCCATGACCAGGGCGATACCAATCAGTTTAAAGAAATGTCCAAAGGAGAGCGCCAGTATGCCAAAGAGGATCGTCAGCCCATAAAAAATATAACATATCTGCCTGACACTCAGTCCAGTCGCCTGGAGCCGATAGTGGAGATGGGTGCGATCATAATGTAAAGGATGCTGTCCTCTGCGAATACGGTTGATCAGGACGATGGCAACGTCCAGAATGGGCACGCCCAGCACCATCAGGGCCAGCGCAATTTTTGCTCCTCCCATAATCGAAAGCACCGCCAGGGCCAGGCCCAGAAATTGCGAGCCGCTATCGCCCATAAACATTTTAGCAGGATTCCAGTTATGCGGCAGGAATCCCAGCACGGCACCAGCAAAAATAGCCGACAGGACTGCGATGGTGTATTGCTGCAGGATCCAACTGGTAATTGTGATAAAGATAGCCGTAATCGCCACCACACCACCCGCCAGACCATCCAGGCCATCAATGAGATTGACCGTGTTCATCATGCCAACCATCCAGAACCAGGTAAAGAGCACCGCTGGAATGGCCAGCAGACGAATATCGGTGTTCTCGATGAAGATGTTGACGGTCCCACCATGATAAAAAGGGACAATGCCAGAGGAAAAGGACTGAAAAGGATTACTGAAACCAAATAGGAGCACACCGTTAAACTTGCCGTTCAAGAAAGGTCCCATCAGGATGATCACTGCGATCGTCTGGGCCAGTAACTTTGGCAGAGGTTTAAGTGGCCTAACATCATCATAGGCATGCACGGCGACAATCAAGGTCGCGGCTGCCAGAAATAACCAGTAGATGATCATCTCTTTGGGTTGTAAGTCTGGATTATGGATATAAAAAAGCAGGGATGCGATGACAAAGCCCAGATAGATGGCGACGCCACCCAGGCGCGGCACACGGTCTGGCTTACGACCGGGCTCGACCCGTCGCGTCAAATTAAACCTGCGGCTAAGTTTCGCGACGACGAAGATCAACAGATACGATACTACGAATGCGCTAAATGCGCCAGCCAGCAGTAAGAAAAGACTTGTATCAGGGTGATCAGCGTTTGACATTAATCTGGATAATACAGAGAATAGTGGCTGGCTATATGTGATATGCGCCAGAACCATGGACATGCCCCCCAAAACGGTGGTAATAACAGATGAGCAGCAGATATCTTAGCTGTACATCTATTCGATTGATTATAAGGCTCTACAAAAGAAAACGCTAGCAGCTTTCCTTTTCAGTGTACTGACTTCGCTTCTATGATGGCAGAGAAACCCGCAGCAGGCGGTCCCAACCAGCATAGTCTTTCTGACAATCCACAGTCACCTGTGGCCAGAGTTGATGAAGCATCTTTGTCAATGCTGCACATTGTTGGTATCCAATCTCCAACAATATGATGCCTCCACTTTTTAGCGTACCAGATGTAGCGGCCTCTTTGCATAATCGATATAAGAGATCTAGCCCATGTGGGCCACTAAACAAAGCTAGATGTGGCTCGTAATCCAGCACATCACTCCTCATCTCATCTATTTCATTTTGTCCGACATATGGCAAATTAGCCAACAAAACATCCACAGGCTCTGGAATAGGTGCCAGCAAGTCTCCTTCTAATAAACGTATGCGCCCTGTCACATGATGCCGTTTACAATTCTCACGGGCAACGGCAAGCGCATCAGCAGAGATATCACAGGCGTAAAGATATGGCAGGCGTGGCTCTTCAAGCGCAATGGAAATAGGAATAGCACCACTACCCGTACCAACATCAGCCACCACGGGCCGCTGTCCTTGCACAATGCGCTGGCGAATCTCGCTCAGGGCCTCCTCTACCAGCAACTCGGTCTCAGGACGAGGAATAAGGACACGCTGGTCCACGCTAAAATCCAGCCCATAAAATTCTTTATGTCCGACAATATAGGCCACCGGTTCATGCTCACAGCGCCGTTGAATGAAAGACCAATAGTTTTGTTCTTGCTCAGAAGTTAACGTTTGCTCTGGATATGCCAGCAAGCGCGAGCGATCCATACCTACTACGCTACCCAGCAACACCTGTGCATCCAGACGGGACCCCTGGAGATCGGCCTGAGCCAGCAAGCGCGCCCCCTGTCCCCATGCCTCCTGATATGTTGTCATCTCTTTTTTTTCCTTGCCTGCAAGAGCTAGCGACCCATAAATAAAAGCGCTCCAAGGCACAAAAATAATGGGCCATTGATAAACTACCCATTGCCAGATATGCACTGATTATATCATCACGATGGCGATACGCTGCATTTACAAGAGGGCAACCCATAATAGCATCTGAATAGTGCGCTGAACATAAAAAATCGCCTGATAAATTGGTATAATTGGAGCTTTCCCCACGTAATTACTTTTGAGGGATAGAATAATCCATGATTATCCGCTGGACAAGTCGATTAGTGTGGTACTAATCAAGGTGTAGTTGACACTGATCATGCAAGGAGTTTTTGGTATGAGTTTATTCGGTAAAAAACCTGCGGCTGAAGTAGAGAAGCGACCAGATGGTCTGGATCGTTTGCCTCCTGGACAGTATTTGACGAAAAAGTGGCCTATCTTGAGCTATGAACGTACTCCCAGTGGGCTGCCATCAGACTGGAAGTTGAAGATTAGCGGCCTGGTAGAGCAGCCTTTTGAACTAACCTGGGAGGAGTTTCTAGCCCTGCCACATACAACCTTCACTTCAGATTTTCATTGTGTCACGAGTTGGAGTCGCTATGATAATACCTGGGAAGGGATCCATATCCGTGAGATTCTGCAACGGGCGAAACCTTTACCCAATGCGCACTTTGTCATGGCCCACTCGTGGACCGGCTATACAACAAATATGCCGCTGAAAGATCTGGATGATGACGATGTAATGATTGTGTTGAAACACGATGGACAACCACTAGAGGCCGATCATGGTGGGCCGGTCCGTTTACTGGTGCCCAAATTGTACGCGTATAAAAGCGCAAAATGGTTGGATGGTCTGGAATTTCTGGAGAAAGATCGTCCCGGCTTCTGGGAACAGCGTGGCTATCATAACCATGCCGATCCATGGAAGGAAGAACGCTTCTGGTAATACCAGAAGCGAAATGACATATATAATATGGGAAGCTAACCGTTTTTGTGCGGACGTGCGCTGACACGTCCGACCTTTTTTCTTATGTGGTGCGCCAGAGCTCTTTTCCTATCGTTGACGCAACCAAGCTCTTTTCTTATGTGGTGCGCCAGAGCTCTTTTCCTACCGCTGACGCGACCAAGCTCTTTTCTTATGTGGTGCGCCAGAGCTCTTTTCCTACCGCTGACACGACCAAGCTCTTTTCTTATGTGGTGCGCCAGAGCTCTTTTCCTATCGTTGACGCAACCGAGCTCTTTTCTTATGTGGTGCAAAAAGTGCGCACTGCGCACTTTTTGCACCACATAAAATTCCTTGCGCGCCAAAGGCGCGCAAAACCAGGCATAAAGATCACGCAGATCATCTCTAACGATGTGAGCGTTGGAGGTGCTGTATTTTCTTCTGAAATAACTCACGGAGATGTTTTCCCATACCATCCAATGTAATGGCGCGTTGGAGCGTCTCAAGCTCGCCGGGCTCGCGTACAAGAGTGATGATCTCACGTACCGTCAGGCTTTCTTCATCGCGATACAGCAGTTGTAAACGATCGCCAGCCGCAACCTCTCCTTCCTGTACCACCGCGAAATAAAATCCGGTGCGCCCACTAGCCAGAAACATTTTGATCATGTCGGGGCGCCCAAGTTTGTTGGCCAGTTTGAAACAAGGAATGCGTGGACGCGTAACGCGCAATTCGGCACTCCCCACGCGGAAACGATCGCCAATCTTGATCTGGTCATCAGAGGTGCCCTCTAGCGTGAAGTTCTCACCAAACGCGCCCCAGTCTAGCTCTCGACCCAGGATTGAACGCCAGTAGGCATAATCGGTAACGCTATAGGCATAGATGGCCTGTTCAATACCACCATGAACACTTAAATCGCCCTGGGCATCACCGGCTAGATTCTCACGCCCAACGGCCACCTGTCCTGTTACAGGCTCTTTAAAAATACCAGTCGGCTCTACTCTACCACGCCAATTTACCTCACGAGGTTGAGCTACATTAACAGAGACAATACGCATATTTTCAGTGGCTTGCATAGCTTATATATTCTCCCGCTATTTTTTATATATTGTCTTATAAGAGTTTGCGCGCCGAAGCCGCGCAGAAAGAATCTTGTGTGGTGCCAAAAGTGCGCTGAGCGCACTTTTGGCACCACACAAGAAATTAGCTCTACTTCTATAGCATGTCCATAATGCCCTATTTTTCTAACGTGCTTTTGCTGTTACGCTCGCCATCATAGGTGAGCAGGATGCGCTTCCCTTCGTAGACCGTCTCCAGATGGACTGGACGTCCCCAGAGCACATACACATGCTGGAGAGTCTTCTCAGCATAGTTAAGATCCAGTTCCTGGCCCTCAAAAAGATGGGTGAGGTAAAGTTCGCGATTGCCACGATAATCGCCATTATCCACCACCAGATAGGGGTGGCCAAAATTGGTTAGATTACCCACGATAGTATCGCGTACTTTCTGCCAATTTTTTTCGGCGATAACCCAATCATCGCCCTCTTTCTTGTATAGGTAAAGATCTAGATCTTTGATCAGGTCCTCCGTCAGATAGTTTCTGAGGAAGGAGATATCATTATCCAGTTCTCGCACCTCAAAGATTTTCTGTCGTCCCTGACCCGGTTTACGACCCAGCCGATCCTGCTCTTCACGAGTGGGATTATCCCAGCGACGCTCAATATCCTCCAGGATCTTAAAGCCGATATAATACGGATTAAGCGAGGTGCGCGATGGGGTCAAGACACTGGAGTGCAGTTGCGCGAACTCGACCGTTTCTGAGTCCGAGATGACGGCTCGATCTCCCAGTTGGCGCATAATACGTGAATGCCAGATCGAGGCCCAACCTTCATTCATGATCTTGGTCTGCATCTGGGGAATAAAGTAAAGCATCTCGATACGTACAATTTCGATGATGTCGCGCTGCCATGGCTCCAGATTTGGCGCATGGCGCAGCAGGAAGAGCAGTAAGTCTTTTTCCGGCTTCTCTGGAAACTTGGGAGTCTTGCCTGGACGAAGATCACGCTCCTCCTCGGCCTTGCGTGCCTTCTCATCCATACCCCAGAGATCATCAAAATCACTACTGAGTGGTTTAGCTACTTCATCCTTTTTAGAAGGATCGCCAGTGTTGAGTAAGAGATTATAATCGATATGCTCTTGAATTGAGAGTACAGCATCCAGGAAGCGCTCAACTTCATCTTTGCCATGGTCAAATTCATATTTAGCAATGCGCTCAGCGTGTACACTGGCCTTATCAATCATACGCCGCGACGTATGTTGAAAGTACGCATTGTTCTTAAAGAAATCTGTATGGCCAAAAACGTGGGCCGCGACAAAGGTATTTTGCAGCAGGTCATTCATATCCATCAGGAAAGCATAGCTAGGATTGGTGTTGACCACCATCTCATAGATTTTGCTCAGTCCAAGATCATACTGCATTTTTTGTCGATGGAACGCCTTACCATGGGTCCAATGGCTAAAACGTCCTGGAAGGCTGTAGGAGGCGAATTCATACATGATGGAGGCCGGCACCAACTCAAAGTGGGTTGGAAAAGGATCGAGGCCGAATTTTCGCGCCTCTTCCCAGGCCGCATCTATTCCATCGCGCAAGCGTTCAATGTCGCTATGGGCAACATCATTCATGCAAGCAACTCCTGACTCTACCTGCCTGCCACAGGATCACGTTGGGCAAAGAACTTGCGCAACGCGGGATAGACCTCTTTTTTATCCGATATGGTGACTGGAATAAACTTCTTGTCATTGATTTTGTTGTACGCCGACATCAAAGTGCTGGGCGAACGATAATGCCCCTCACGAATTTCACCGTACCCAAAGATGTTACACTGCTCCATCAGCTTATTAACCAGTTGCACACAACGATCATTATCCCAGGGCAGATTATCTCCATCCGAAAAATGGAAAGGATAGATGTTCCAATCATTAGGATTGTAACGCTCTTTAATGATCTGTAGGGCTAACTCATAGGCCGAGGAGACCTGTGTGCCGCCACTCTCCCCCTTATGAAAGAACTCTTCTTCCGTTACCTCTTTGGCCTCAGTGTGGTGACTGATAAACACAATTTGCACGTTATTGTACTTTGTGCGCAAAAATCTCACCATCCAAAAGTAGAAGCTTCTTGCAATATATTTCTCGAATTCACCCATTGAGCCCGAAACATCCATCATTGCCAGTACTACAGCGTTGGATTGATATTTGATGGTGGGTTCCCAGGTCTTGAAGCGCAGGTCGTCGGACTTGATGTCTTTGAAGGCAGCATCACCCTTGGCGGCGTTACGCTTGATGTTCTCCATAATGGTGCGCTTTTTATCCAGGTTGGCCATGGCACCCTTTTTACGCACATCGGTAAAGCGCACGGCCTCAGTCTGCATCTCTTGTTGCCGCTTCTGCTCTAGATTTGGCAAACCAAGATCTTCAAAGATTAACGCGGCCAGTTCTTCCATTGAGATCTCAGCTTCATAGTAATCATAGCCCGCATCCTTACCAGCATCACCCTTCTTGCCCTTACCCTGCTTCGGCTCCTGAGCTACTACATCGCCGACCTTACTTTTACCGTTGCCCTGACCAGCATGCTGCTGGCGACCAAAATCATAGCGGAAATTATATTCTTCAAGAGAGCGAATCGGTACCCGGACAGTCTTCTTACCATCTGAAAGAATAATGCTCTCTTCGCTGACAATCTCACCAAGATTCTTTTTTACCGCTTCACGAATTTTCTCTTTGTGGCGTTCCTGGTCGATCTGACCTTTACGGTGCAATGACCAATCATGTTGGGAGACAGACATGGATGATTTCCTCCTTGCTACTCTGAGACAACTCGGGGATGGAGGTATTACCGTTGGAAGTTCGACATTGAACTACCAACGGCTTCCTGCACGTTCCACGGTGATCATCCTGCATCTGACACAAATTATCGATTTAAGAGGCTACCAGTGTAGCGGAGGAGTTCATTTGCGCTCTCATAGGTGTACCCTTGCTCAGCAACCAGGCGCTCAACGACTTCATTGATCTTACGCAGCTGCTCTTTATCTGGAGTACGGGTCGAGGTCGTAATTTTCACGACATCGCGCAGATCGGCAAACAACTTTTTCTCAATAGCTTCTTTCAAGCGCTCATGGCTGGTATAGTCGAAGGTCAAACCTTTACGGGCCAGAGAAGAGATACGAATCAGAATCTCCTCGCGGAACGAACGCTTGGCGTTCTCTGACACCCCGATCTGCTCCTCAATTGAGCGCATCAGATGCTCATCGGGCTCCATCTCCTCGTCGGTAATGGGGTCGCGCAACTTGGTTTTATTACAATACGACTCAACGTTATCAAGGTAGTTGTTTAACATTGTGCGGGCAGACTCTTCATAAGAGTAGACAAAAGCACGCTGAACTTCCTTTTTGGCAATCTCATCGTACTCTTTACGTGCCTCATGAATGAAATTAAGATAACGTTCACGCTCTTCGCGGGTAATGCTGGTATGTTGATCCAAACCATCGCGCAATGCACGCAAAGCATCAATGGGGCTGATATAAGTGACATTGTTCTTGATCAAGGCATTGGACAGACGGTTAATGACATAACGCGGGGAAATGCCATCCATGCCCTCACGTACAGCTTCTTCCTGAAGTTCGCGCACATCCTTCTGCTTGAAGTCTTCCATATCTTCGCCATCATAGAGCTTGAGCTTCTTCATCAAGCTCATACCCGCTTTCTTGGAGGGCTCCAGGCGGGTTAGAATCGCGAAGATACTGGCGATACGCAGGGTATAGGGAGCGATATGCACATTTTGGAGGGAGCTTTGTTTCAGCAACTTCTCATAAATCTTGACTTCATCAGAGACGCGCAGGTTATAAGGAACCTTGGCCAGAATAATACGGTCCTGTAAAGCTTCCGATTTCTTGTTACCAACAAACGACTGATACTCATGCTCATTGGTGTGGCTTACCACGACCTCATCAGCATAGATCATACTGAAGCGCCCGGTTTTGATGTTTTGTTCCTGGCTGAGGGTCAGGAGCACATACAGGAACTTCTCGTCTGTTTTGAGCATCTCGACGAATTCCATTACGCCACGGTTAGCAATGTTGAGCTCACCATCAAAGCGATAGGCACGGGGATCACTCTCAACACCAACCTCACCAATGGTCGAGAGGTCGATGCCACCGACAAGCTCACTGATATCCTGGCTCTTTGGATCTGAAGGAGTAAACGTACCGACACCGACACGATACTTCTCACTGAAGGTAATACGCTTCAATGGAACTTCCTCAATCCGGCCACGATAATTATTATCCACCATATAGCGGCAATGGGGACACAGATCACCCTCAACATAGAGACCAAAGTCTTTCTCGACTTCTCCACGCAACTCATAAGGAATCAAGTGGAGTGGCTCCTCATGCATTGGACAATCTTTAATCGCGTAGATCGCTCCTTCGGGCGTGCGACTATAGGCTTCCAGGCCACGCTTAATCAAATGTACGATTGTCGACTTACCACCACCAACTGGTCCCATGAGTAGTAGGACACGTTTACGAACTTCCAGGCGCTGGGCAGCAGAATGGAAGTAGTCCACAATCTGCTGGAGAGGCTTCTCAATACCAAAAATCTCATCACTAAAGAACCTGTAGCGCGTCTCTCCTGTACGGGTGGTATCTACCCCCCCGTCCATAATCATGTCATAGATGCGTTCATGAGAAAGTCGAGCTACCGCTGGCTTCTTACAGGCTATCTCGAAGTATTCCGCGAAGGTCCCTTCCCACATGAGCTCGCGCTCACGGTCCCGGTATTCTTCTAACCGCTTCACCAGATCCATAGTTCATCCTCTCTGTGTATCACTAGGTAGTATAAGAAGAATGGGGTCCTTACCCTTGCTGGGGGCTTTCTTACTACTACGCTTTTTTGATTGAAGCTACGTTGTACGAACCAGAAAACGCACTACGTGACCGGGAGGCAAGAAATGAGAGTACCGATCATAATGCACTTTATCTCCGTCATTTTAGCGGAACGCATTAGAGTCATAAGACCAAAAGGGCCGGATTCTTGCTCGTCATGTATAGCGAGAAAACCAGCCCTTTCTACTCTCCTGAGGATAATTATTTAAATGTAGATCTGTGATACTCTGTGTCCAACCCTTAGGTTGATGCCGCCTGGATAACTGTGAGAGCTGCATCATATTGATGCTCCTACGCCATTTCAACCGATTTCTTTGTCACTCCAGGTATCAAGCAAGAGATGAACGCTATCTACGATTGAATATGCTATTCTCATCCTCCACGTTGCCACCGCTGTGGGCTCCCATTATCGTATAGAGTATAAGCTCATTATAGCATATTTCTCTCAAGCAAACAATTCTTCTAGGATAGTCTGGACAGGTAATTTTGCCGATTTGGGCTGTTCTCTCTGATTTTCTAATAAATGGCCGCTCGTTGAAAGCTAAATTCTCCTTTTCTTCATAAATAGCAATTTAATCGTTCATGAGTCGTTCTATTTTTGCGCGCCGCCTGCGGCGGCGCGAGAGGGAGAAAGAAGAGCGGGGACACCCCGCACCCCGGCAGGGAGGGCCCTGCACCCCCAGCATGTCTGCCCACACCCCGGCAGGGAGGGCCCTGCACCTCCGGTTTTAAGCACTTTTTCGCCACGGCACCTGAATTTTCACTCTATCTATTGTTAAAGAGCAGGGTAACAGCCTCTCCGCGCTGGATGTTCAGTTCACGAGCGGCGGAACCATTACGGATCGCGATGCCGATATAGCCAGAACTGTCAACATAAAGAAACGGCTCCTGCGCATTCCCTGGCGCGGCAAAGAAGCGACGGCGTTCAGTGATCATCAGTTGTTTGCCAGCAAGGAGGAGACGGACCCCCGAGCGCTCAAAAAAATCTGGTAGCAGATTCAGAGAAATGGAACTGATCAAGTTACCAAATTGGTCTATATATATGATCTCGGACTCAATACGGTCATTCTTGATAAGTGGTTGCTGAAGTTCAAGTTGCTGTAAGCTGTCTGCCTGGATCATTTCACCCAGTTCATGCAATTGCTGTCCTGCGGCGATGTGTGCAGCGACAGGAGCAAAAATGTCTCGGCCCTGGAAAGTCGAGCTGACATTTGGAAGATGGTAGGCTCGATTGGTCAACCTGACTACAGCCTTCGCGGTCTGGTCCGCCAGTACAAAATGGAATAGACCATTGTCGGGTCCAACAAAATACCAACCACCAGCCTGCAGCGCGATAGGCGCGCGCTCACTACCAACACCTGGATCCACCACACAGACAAAGACACTCCCCTGCGGAAAATAGTGATAGCCAGTCCCGAGCACCCAGGCGCCAGCGATAACATCCTGCGGCGGAATCTTATGGGTAAGATCAATAAACGGAACCCCGGATGCAATACCAGACATAACCCCTTTCATAACCCCTACATAATTATCATCCAGGCCAAAATCCGTTAATAAAGCAATCACAGCAGCAGCCGATGAAGAAACAGGTTGGTACATAATACATTCTCCTCTTATATGCTATACTATCCCATAAAATAAAAATAAAATGAAGCCATCAAGGGAAAAAACCTAAATGGCTCATTTGCTTTGTGCGGGCTTGTGACCTTTGTCCGTGGGGATGCGTCATTAGTCATGCATCTGACTCCATTCTATGACATCATAGGCGATATATGCTATACTAGCCCCGAATACAGTCACGGCACAGCACGCGCCAGAGCAATTCGGCACGCCCGGCCAGTTACAGTACTACCACAGAGGTTTGTAGGCGGCGCCACATAGCTATCCAGATGTCTGGATCGCGCCAAGGAACAACTTCCCTACTCTGTGATGCGTCTCCTCCCGTGTCTGTAAAAGTTAGGGGTATATGCACAGGAGGCTTTGATGGACAGCGTTGTAGGGCCTAGCGAATGGACATTGAATCTTACCCCTGTGAACTCAGTTTCCATGCGGCTAACAACTGGAGTGTACAGGCATGAATATTAGTACCGGCGGACCACATATTCTTCTCTTTGAACGTGATCAACAATTCGCAATGCTGCTCAACAGCGAGTTACAATTAGCGGGCTATACTAACCACACAGCACGTACGGCTGTGGAGGTTTTTGACGCTATCGCTCGCTTTCCTATCCGACTTGTGCTGGTAAATTTAGCACAGGCCGCCACCGCGCGACGAGAATTCTGGGTCGCGCTAGATACCCAGCGCCGCGATCGTAAGGTTCAGGTTTTAACCTTTTTATCAAGTAATCTGGCCAGCTATGGGCCAAGTGAATTTGAGGACCATGCACAACATGCCAATGTAGATATGGAAATTGATGGCATGCTTGGCTTGATGAGCCTGGTTGATGCAGTCCGTAACCGTGTACCTAGCGCTACTGTACCAATGGAAAGTACGAATAGCGGTAATACGTTACCACGCATGCCACGCTTCTCCACATCCAACCAGAATCCGGTACAAACTTCATCGATGGGGAGTGGAAATTCCTTCCCAACAGCCCTTTCATCAGATACCAATTCGATGCGTGCTGCTCCCCGCCCGACAAATTCACAGGTTCTGCCTCAAACACCAGTGAATAATCCAATACAATCACCCCCCACGTATTCACAACAAACGACAGCACAGAATACCAATCCATCCCCGATCACGGGTATGCCTGGTTCCAACCAACCATCCTACAGCGAAAAAATTCGTGCCGTACTCTATCCTAACCAGCGCAACTGGAACACACCAGATACTGGCAACCAGAATATTGCGGTCGATCAAAGAGAAAAAAGTAGTCCACCCCCAGCCCAACCAACCACGTCAACGCAATTTTCATCCTACGAAACACCTGCCCTGCAACGCCTGGCAAATGGACAAAACAGTCCCGATAATCAGAACGAGTCTAGTCTGGCTCAGCTCTCACGCATGGTTCAAGGCTTTCGCTCGCCTGCCAGAGACGAGCAGTCCATCAATTCAGCATTTTCATCCACTACATCACAGTGGACGCCACTGCAGACATCATCCTATAATACGCCACCATCCCCGCCAACCGAACAAGTCCAATACCAGCAGCCTGCTCCACAAACCGAAGGTACACATAATTCTGCCCCATTCCGTAGCACGGTTTCTCCCTCCGCGACCAGTTATTCAACCCTGGAAGCACGCCAGGAGCGCGGGATTAATCAGGAGAAGCCCATACAACAACAGGCACCACGGCAACACCATAACTTTGCACCACCAGTAATGCCAGTCAGACAGCCCACACAAGGTGAGGATAGAATTGGTACCCAGCCATTACGCGCATCACCAATTCAGGATATGCCAATTGAACGTACCGTCACCGGACCCGCTATCAATGAGATGAATAGACGGCCCGACGTACTATCACGGACCAATTATGGTCCACAAACCGCGCACCAGCCAGCGGTAAATCCGGGCAATCAACATACATCACCACATCTGGCTTCAATATCGGCAGCGATGCCAGTGGTGACACCACCCCCCGCTCCCGTTAAAGAAGCAGCGGCGATACCACCCACACATGTCCCCAATAAAGACATGGCGGAACTCTTTGCACCAGAAATTCAAGAAGCAGTAGCAACAAAGATACCTGAGCCAGCACCAAACGTTCAGGAGACACCAGAAACCAAAATTCCAGAGGCCGAAGCGCCAAAGGCCGAAACGACCACGGATGCCAGGGAGCAAACCGTACTGCGAGAGAAAGATAAAAGCAGTCAGGCAACTTTTACGCGTCCAGAAGAGCTACAATTAAACGATGTACATATTCCAGATGACGTCGCCGAAAGTATGACCACGAACAATGCAGTCCTGCTTGACATTGTCCAGAGTCTTCCGCCGATGCCATCACTAGCCCAGCAGCAAGCAATTGAGCCTCAGGTCTTAAATGGTAGAGCAACCCGCTCACTCAACAAGGTTCTGCTCGATGGACACCTTGTTCCACAAGATCGCTTAGAGGTAGCCCAAAACATTCAGCGTATGTTACGTGGGGTGGATTTAAATTATCAGCTTGGTGAGATATTGCTTATGTTTAAGTTACTGACTCCCGACCAATTATTAGCGGCGAGCCTGGTAAGCTATGGCTTGATTACCACAACTCAGATCAGCGCCCTGGGAAAGATCCGTCAGGAACTGCACTCAATGGGGCTTGAATACGACCTGGAAAATCTCTTGATCCTGTTCAGAATTTTAACCCCTGAACAGTTACGCGAGGCTCGCTCTAGCCTACAAACCAACTAATCATACCAACACAATAAAAAGGGAAAATGGCGCGGCAGTCGCGCCATTTTCCCTTTTTATTGCTGGCTAACTAACTTTCTCGATATAAGCACCCAGGCTGCGCAACTTGACATCTAGATGTTCATAGCCACGCTCAATATGCTCAATACCATACACTTCGGAAGTTCCCTCCGCACAGAGAGCGGCCAGGATGTAAGAGCAGCCAGCACGGATATCAGGAATATCCAGGCGGGTCGCGACTAGCGGCGTTGGCCCACTCACCACACAGCTATGCATATGCTGCTGCTCACGGAAACGGCAAGGAACCTCTCCCAGACACTTGGGATACAAACCGACGTGGGCGCCCATACGTGTTAACGCGCTCGTATAACCAAAGCGATCCTCATAAATAGTTTCATGGATCACCGACATCCCTTCCGATTGCGTCAATAGCACGGTAAAAGGTTGCTGCCAATCAGTCATAAAACCAGGATGGACATCTGTCTCTAACGAAATAGCTGGCGAAACGTTGGAGTCGCCGATAAAACGAATACCTTCGTCATCCACTTCGAAGCGTAAGTGCATTTTAAGCAAGGTATTCAGGAAAGACAGCAATGTGTCCTGCTGGGCATGCCTGAGGTAGACATCTCCACGGGTCAAGTAGGTGGCAATCGCCAGTGAGACAGCTTCATTACGATCACTGAGCAGGGTATGGCTGGCTCCATGCAAGGATTCAACACCTTCAATGACGATCCGTCGATCCACTTTGAATTCGATGATCGCGCCCATCTTTTGCAGCATTTTTACCAGATCAACGATCTCAGGCTCATTAGCTGCATTCTCAATAATGGTCACACCTTTAGCCAGTGAGGCTGTAATCAGTAGATTCTCGGTCGCCATAACGCTAGGAAAGGGTAGTGAGATCGTGGCACCGTGTAGCCGCTCAGGAGCCCGGCAATGATAATATCCATCTTTTTCAATAATGTGGGCACCCATTTGCTGCAAACCCTGGATATGGAAGTTAATCGGACGGGGGCCAATACGATCGCCACCCGGCATCGGAATAACAGCTTCACCGCAACGATGCAACAGGGGTCCAATCGTCATCACACAGATGCGATTCAGACCACCAACCGTAGTTGAAACATGGTAATCCTTGATATCGGTGGTTTTAATCGAGAGGGTATGCTTCTCACGATCTAACTCTACCTGGGAGCCAAATTCCTGACATAGCTTGACCGTTAACTCCAGATCACCCAGAATCGGAATATTGCGCAATGTGCAGGTATCGGACGTCAATAGCGATGCAATCACCATTTTGGTCACCGCATTTTTGGCACCGCTCAGCGTTACTTCACCATGCAGAGGCTGTCCCCCTGTCACCAGGTAATGGGGAGACAACGATGCTTGCTTCTCAGACATAATTACTAGACCTTCCTAAGATTTTCCAGAATTCCCTGGAGCCTTCCACAACCAGCGTAGCGCGTTTAAGCGGGAAGGGGGTAGCATCACATTACGGCGCAGACGGCGATCCATCTTATGCGCCACAGATTGCTGCTGATCCAGATCATCTAAGAGATCTAGAAAATTATTGACACTCTGTGCCACACCCTCAACCATTAGATAACCAGATGGCTTGACCGCATCTCCTACCAGATAGAGTCCCTGCACGTCCAATTGCGGCTCCACGTCTTCGCCCTGAGCTACGCGGTTCACCGGCCACTCGCCACGATACGTTCCCATTGTCAGAATCTGGCAATGCTGGTCGAAAGCGGCTCCAAACATGAACCGCAGATCGGCCAGGGCCAGGGCGCGTTCCTCCTCAACGTTATTGCTTTGAATAACTTGATGGCTGATCAAAAGATGCTTGCCAGCTGGCGCCAGAGAAGGATCACTATTGGTCGGCTGCACCATGCCGGCAATGCGTTTGGTGTCCAGACAATACATGATTCCCTTATGAGGAATCAACGAGATATCGCTCAAAATATGGACTTTTAAGCCCACAGCTTCCTGCACATCATCGGCAGCGGTATCATTAAAGGTATGGTCATCAGCATATTTTTGCTTCAGTACCTCGGCCTGCCGCACACGGCGATTTTCGAGCAGTCCGGTGGTAGCTCGCGGACCAATATCGCTCACGACCAGGGGAGCCCGCAACACCTCTTCAGCCCCTGTTACTTTATGCTTGATCCTGACCCCCGTCACCTTATTCTGCTCTTGTAAGATCTCAAGGACCTCACAGGAAAGGAAGATCTCACCGTTATAGCTCTGCACAAGCTGTGTTAACTGCCTGGTCAGCTCACCACATCCACCCGCCACAATGGCAGGTGCACCATAGCGAAACATATTCTTGGTGGTACGGATTACCTCGGCTGTACTGACCTGGTGTAGTTCCAGACTGAGGGCAAAGCGAGAGATGCTGGCAAAAAAAGCCACCAGTTGCGGATTACGCCGCACATCAATCTGGCGCTCCAGCCAGAGATCAAAGGGCATTTGTCGTTGCTGGTCCGGCAATTTTTGAAAAAACATTACATAGCCAAGGCGCATAAACTGGCGAAACTGGGCTGGTCCGAGAAATTTTGCGACCCCCAGCAAGCCACGCGATCGATATTGCCGACCATGTACATGGAAGGACCCAAAGACATCCGCATCATAGAGGCGATGCGGTACATTCAAACGACGTAACATATGTGAGAGCACACCACTACTACCAAAAGGTACCATGTGGACGGCTCCTGTGCTGACCTGTACTCCATGCAAATTTTTCGCGGTAAAACGTCCACCACTATGTGGCAGGCGCTCTACGAGCAAAACTTGTTTGCCACGTTGTAACAAATGGGCCGCGCTCAACAGACCTCCCAGGCCTGCGCCAATAATAATGGCATCAAATTGTTTGGTTGGATGCGCGGCCAAGGTATTTTCGGGAGCAACCTCAACACGCGCCGGCACTTGTTCGTACATAAAAATTCCGGTAAATAACACGTTTGATGATACTTCGACACACCACACAGCACGATCCAATTTTAGCCTGAAGGACATCAGCGGGAAGGGTTGCAGGTATTTGTCGGGTAGTACATCAGGACAACCTGAAAAATGGAAAGGGCGGTCATTGCCTACCGCCCTGTTTGTATGTCTTTTTACGCCACCACTGCTAGAAAATTTTCTGTACAGATGGACGCATTCCACTTCCTACAACACCAATGTTAGGAGGAATAGAATCTATCGCTCTTCACCAATCAAACTGCGTAACAGACTATTGCACTCGGCCATAGTATTTAACACATTCTGATGAATCTGGAAGACTTTGTTAAGCTCACGTGCTTTACGAGCTAACTTGGTCACATATTCAATGTCGCGAGGATTATTCATCACATCTTCCATCAGTTGCAACAATTCAGCCCAGGCCAGAGCCTCACGACTGCGAGCAACATCGGCAATCATGCCATCCATACGGTCAGAGACACGGCGAATACCACTACGCAACTGGTTAGCAGTCTGTACATACTCCTCATCATGACTACGCACAGCGTCCTGGGTGGCATTAAATTGCTCTTGCAATGACATAATCTGTCCATCCAATGCAGACAGAGCCGCAGTTAAAGCGCTCAGGTCTGGTAAGTTTGGCGCAGATATATGCGAGAAGCGGTTAAATGTCACATTTCCATCCACTGGAACCGAGGGGGTGTAGGCTGGTTTTTCCACGTTCACTGGTGGTGCATATGGTGTCTTTTCAATAGCCGCCGGCGCTTCAGGAACCACAGGCTCAGCTTCTGGCGCGACTACTTCCTGCTGGGGCTCTTCAGGAGCGACAGGGTCAGGGGCTGGAACGGCCCCATAATCTGAAATGTGATCCATCACCTCTGGAGTTGGCGTTGCGGGCGGCTCAACTGATTGCTCGTTATGAGACGAAGCATCATAAGAGGCCAGATCAGCATTTTCCATCTCAGCGGTACCATAATCATCACGATCAGACTGATTCTCACGGGTATTATCACCATGTGTGCGATAGGTCCGATCGGGATTGGCATCATCATTGGGTACAGAGATAGTTGGCAGATCTTCCAGGGCTCCATGAGCGCGGAACACTAACTCATGCTCACCAATACCAACCTGGTCGCCATTTTTCAGCAGATAGGGATTAGCCTCTTCCAATTGCTGTCCATTGACAAATGTGCCATTGGCGCTATGCTCATCATGCAAGAGATATTGACCATTCTCATAACGAATCGTCGCATGGCGACGCGAGGTCAATTTGTCTTTCGATAATAAGATATCACTGGTCGGCGCCCGGCCGATAACGATCTCATTCTTATCTAAAGGATATTCCTGAATGACATCTCCATTATCAGACCGCAATACAAAGAAACCAGGTTCAGTAATCCTATCCATAGTTGCAACTGGCTCGTGGGCTGGTGATGCTTCAGCCGCTGCGCCAGCCGCAGTCGGAGCCGCGGGATCAACAGGTGCCCAGGATGGGCCACTGGATGGCGTCGGCGTTGGTGGTGGTGAACTCCAATCATCGGCGGCAACGGTTGCATCGCCAAGCACTGGCTGTGCCTGCTGATCTGGAGTAGGTGAGGGAGTCGCTGGAAGCAGGCGATTGCCACAATTCAAACAGAAGTTGTCACCTTGCCGAGTCTCAGCCCCACAATAGGGACACTTATCCATGTTAAAAGTTCCTCCCATTGGTATACGCGCTTGAATATAGTACGCGTGCACGTAAAACTTCTGACTATTATATCAGAAGTGTAAGTTGAGCGTCGAGTGTAGCTCTCAGAAGACCTGCATCCTGTGCTTTCTCCGCCACACCTTCTCCAATACATTCAGTGCTTTTTATCATTAGCACCTGAAATACCATCATTAGCATTGTTGACTTGTTGAAGTCGTATGCTCCCCCGCTCCACGACAGGCATTCTTCCTTCTTTGAGGATTGTGAAAATAAGCTTTTCCACATATCAACACTCCATGTATTACGACGAAGTGGCTGAGAAAATTTCACGCACCCGCCTCTATAGATAGACGTTAGCTGCGTGTTATTTAGCGGGTGTCCAATCTACATTCGCTTGCAGGTTCTGAAAAAACTGCTGGAGATACGCTGTGGTACCACGAGCCGAAAACACAATGTTTGTTTTGTCGTGAATGCCATTACATAATTGGACAGGATCTTTAGCAGCCGTGGCGGTCGGTGTGACATTTTTCCTGGCCGTGGCATTGGTATCCTGTGAGACAGTACACTGAAAAGCTACATTTTTAATCCGTACCGGAGCCTGCGAGAAACTGATAGCATCCTGGTTCGGCAATACATACGTAATCGTAAAATTACTGCCGAAGATAGGGTCGCGTAACGAGCCAGAGACATTTAAGAGGCAGGTACCAGCCGGCAGATTTTTGGGTAGATACAGATCAAAGCCAAGGTTGTCCTTCATGGTTTTCCAATCTGCGATTGTCTTTGGTTTACCGTCGGCTGGACCCAGGGTGGATGCCTGACCATTTGTGGCTTGTGCACGGGGCGAAGCCTGATCGCGGAAAACCTGATGTGGCTTATCGCACCACGCTAGCTGCGCTAAACTCAGTGGGGCTGGAGTTGGGGTAGTCTGCACACCATTGCCAGTCTTCTTAGGCGTATCATCTGAACAAGCGGCCATCACCAGACCCAAAAGGATAAGGAGACAGATCAAAGAAAAGGATATACGTATAGGCAAATGGCCAGACGCTCCACGGCCTTGCCGTCGCTGACCAGATTGAAAAGAGAGAGACATAAAAAAGCTCCTTAACTTAAGTATGTATAAAAAGGCATGTTCTGCAACAATATTCTTCCCGACCCACCTCATCGCCCTCGTGTCATACACCTATACACTTCCCCGATGGGAAGCTGCTAGTTTTATTATATGCGGCAAAAAATGGGCTAAACCCATTTTTTGCCGCATATAATAAAACTAAAATAAGCCTGACTGGTTCAGTATACTTTACACAACGTATAAGCACTATGAAATAATGCTCAAAGTGGTACCAAAGGCAGCAATCACCCTCCAAAAGCATCCAACACCACAAGAACATTCTGCCACCAGTTATAATGGTCTGGATGGTACGAAAGGAGGGCTTTACAGCGTTTTGATTTAATGCTACCATTACACTCTGCCGTCACGAGATTACTATCAGAGAATTATTTTTGTCTAAAAACACCTATACATACAGCTGATAACGTGCGGAGAGTGTATAAAAAAGCAAATTGAGACACTAGCTACAATAAACCAATCCCCAAAGGGGTGCTGCGTGTGAATGCAAAACAAATATGGCAAACAGCAATTGAACGATTACGAACAAGAGTAAACTCTGCCGTTTTTACCACCTGGTTTCAGGGAACCTCGGCGCTCTCCTTTCAAGATAGCGTCTTTATTATTCGTGTTCCTACCACCTTTGCTAAAGCCCAATTAGAAACCCGCTTCCAGGAACTAATTCGTTCTACGTTAATAGACGTCACAGGGGGTCCTGTTGAGGTCCGTTTCGAGGTTACTAAAGAGCAGCCAAGCGCATCAGATGCATCATCAGATCAGGGTTCCTATCGCCCAGCCAAACGCACCTACCGCCTTTCGAAGGGAAGACTTTCAGCTCCATTACGTGGAAAACGCGTCCCACCTGCTGATGGGGCCACCACAATGAATGCGATGGCCCCATCGACGCCTCCCGAGAATGCTTATCGTCAGAAGAAAGAAGATTATGGCATTCCACAACGATCGGCAACCTCCTATAATCCGGAACCCGCTTCTGAACCACCGACCGCGCTATCTTATGTCTCTTATCCTGAGGGGCAGGATATACCCGCAGAGTCTATACGCAAAGAGCCAATCAAAACCCAGGAATATAGTCCGGTCCATCCCAGTATTGAGGGCTTGCTGAATCCGCGCTATACGTTTAGCTCGTTTATCGTTGGCAAATCCAATAAACTGGCCCATGCCACATCACTTGCCGTCGCGGAAAATCCCGGTCGAGTCTATAATCCACTTTTCCTATATGGTGGGGTAGGACTGGGCAAGACCCATTTGCTGCATGGCATCGGCCATGCCGGTGAAAGCGCTGGACTCAACGTACTGTATACGACTTCTGAGAAGTTTACGAACGAGATCATTAACGCTATTCGTTTTCAGAAAACGGAAGAGTTTCGCGCCAAGTATCGTCAGATTGATATTTTATTAGTCGATGATATTCAGTTTATCGCGGGTAAAGAATCAACTGAAGAAGAATTTTTTCATACGTTTAATTCACTACACAATGCCAATAAGCAGATTGTGGTGACCAGTGATCGTCCTCCCAAAGCAATTAGTAGCTTACAGGATCGCTTACGCTCACGCTTTGAATGGGGACTATTGGCGGATGTGCAACCACCTGAGTATGAACATCGCCTGGCCATATTACGCTCAAAGTGCGATTCGTTACGCTTCACTGTGCCAGCGAACGTGATTGAATATATTGCTCGCCCTGTCTGTAGTAGTGTGCGTGAACTGGAAGGCGCGCTCAATCGCGTCATCGCCTATGCAACCTTGCACGATGCACCACTCACTGTCAGTCTGGCGGCCCAGGCCCTTGAACACATTTACGATACCAAGCCACCAGTCACCTCTAACCTGACCGTCGAAGAAGTATTTGATGGCGTCTGTCGCTACTACAACGTCAATCCTCAGCTTGTACGCGGCAAACAACGAGATCGTGACATTGTCTGGCCACGACAGGTTGCGATGTACTTGATGCGCGAGGAGACCACCGCCTCATTGCTACAAATTGGGAGCGCACTGGGCGGTCGGGATCATAGCACCATTATGCATGGATGGGAAAAAGTGCACGCCGAGATCGGCAATAATGAACAGGTACGCCAGGAAATCGCCGCGGTCCTCGATTCACTACAGAATCGCTCTTTTTAAGTCCGCAGCTTTAAACCGCCAGCCAGCAACCTTAAACAGTTGCTGGCTCACGGTCGGCTTGCGAGAAACATCCCCCAAATTCCATTCAGACAGTGTATAATAAACTCCAAAACGAGTATCAGTGCACCCTTACTAGGAGCTACTTTGTATGCAGAAACAACAACACGCCAGCTATGATCTGCTGGCGATCTTTCCCGATGAATCGAAGGCGGAAGCGGCCTCAGAGAAGCTCAAAAAAGCTGGCTTCAACCAGGAAGAGATTTATCAAATCGCGCCCGGTAGCATTGGTAGTGGCCAGTTCCGCGAACATGGACCCAATCAAGCCCGTGGAGACTTCTTCCTGCAGACGCGACGGTCAGGTCCTAATCCGGCTGTTATCCTGCTATTCGCCATTGTATGTGGCCTGGTAGTAACAGGACTTACCTTTGCTACTACGTTTGCTTTACCTAATCTACCTGAGCCAACCACCTTGCTGGTTGGTGCAGCAGTAGGACTGGTGTTAGGAGCGATCATGGGCCTGCTCAGACGTGGACGTGTACGTGGTGCAATAGGACAACAGGAGCCGGCGAAAGCCCCCCCTTCAGCCGCAGGTTCGCGTCAGGCACAAGGCAAACTCAATGCCATTGCCCTGCGCTTCGAAAATCCTGAAAATATCAGCCGTAATTCGCGAGCACGTGCAATATTACTCAACAATCAAGGGCGCATCGATCGAAGTGTCAGTCGCCAGGAGTAAAGCCGCAGCATATACAAACATCCCATTCCACTCTGAATGGGATGTTTTTTTCAGTTTATAGTAATGTTAGCTAAGACACTAGTAAAATAGCTAACTCTTGGTTACAATAGATTTGGGAAAACTTAGGGCACAACCATACTGTTTGTAACGGAGAATGTATCCATGTCCAAGGATCAGTGGACTATAACACGTTTCCAGGTGAAGCCAGAAGAGATCGTGCTTAACCGCACAAAACTTCTGCCTCCATACAAGGTTATTGTCCATAATGATGATTACAACGAAATGAACTATGTAATCTTTGCTCTCGTCCATGCAGTCAACACACTGACTATACCGGAAGCAGAGCACATTATGTTGACGGCTCATCTCAACGGGCAGGCCATTGTTGTTATTTGTCCTCGCGAGGTAGCCGAATATTACCAGGAACGATTGTTAAGTTATCAACTTACAGCAACTATCGAACCAGAGTAAAGAAACAGAAAAGCGGCCAATTGGTCGCTTTTCTGTTTTATTGAAAACAAGGATGGAGAAATTTCGACGCGAATGCCCTTTTGTTCCCCACTATAACCTTTTTTGTGCGTCTTTCGTAATATAGACAACATTACTTGCACAAAAACAATGAAAGTAATCGATAATGCTAGCAGGTAGTCAGTACAGAAGTACTTATGTATGTTTCCATTATTGACGCCGCTTATTCAGAAAGATAGAATTCTTAGTCGCCCGGATGTTAGATTCATAGACGTTCGTTTGAAAGTAAACTGACACTGAAGGTGCCAGATGATGCTGTTTTATCACGCTCCATCAGGAGGGGAGAAATCATGGTTCACTTATGGGGTTCCAAGACCAAAGAAGAGACTGAGATCAGCAAATCAGCTCTAGGGGAATGTGGCGCTGGAGCTATCGCTGTTATCATAAGTGGCGAGAAATTGGATGCCAATCTCGTCTATCTTGGTTGCCAGATGGCAAAAGGAGCCAAACGTAAGGTCCATCTCGTTCATGTCATCGAAGTGCCACGTGCATTGCCGCTAAAAGCCGTCCTCACACAAGAATCCGAACGCGCAGACCAGATGCTTAACTCAGCTATGGGAATTGCTGATCGCGTGGGTTGCGACGCAGTTGCCGAAGTTGTGCAAGCACGTGATGCTGGTCCTGCTATTGTTGATGAAGCGAGGGATCACAATTGTGGTTTATTATTAATCGGTTTGATGCGACACAATGGCAAGAGCCAGAACGAACTAAGTAAAACCGTTTCGTATGTACTGGCCAATGCGCCCTGTCGTGTCTGGTTGGTACAAGATCCTCCACCGGGAAACGCAACGCATGCATAGAGGCTCATAAGTAGACAAACAACAATGTAGTTGGGCAGTTCCACTTAATCATAATTTGTAGTACAGTCAGTCAGGGAAGAAACTGAAGTGCAAGAAAATCGGGCTTTTTCTGACTGCAACTGATACATATACTCCCATACATACGTATTACTAAGTGTATGTGCAATTGTAAGCACATAGAAACTAGCATCACGTGTTGGGGAGAGAATTATGATGAAAGATGACTCGAATATTAAGAGCCAGGCGGAACTCCCATCAAAAGATTATTACAAAGCGCTTCACCAGGCTGCATTGACAATTTCGTCCAGCCTGGAGCTTGATCAGGTATTGCAAAGCGTTGTGACGAGTATCACTGAAGCAATGCAAGTCAAAGCCTGCGCCCTACGCCTGTTAGACACTGAAACAGGACAACTGCGGTTAAGCGCAGTCAATGGGCTAAGTAGCGAATATCTGGCTAAAGGACCAGTCAATGTGGTCAATAGCCCTATCGATAGCGAGGCAATTAAAGGCTCACCAGTCTATATTCCTGATGTACGCACTGATCCTCGCTTTCAATATAAAGAGGCGGCCCGCCATGAAGGGCTGGTCTCAGTGCTTTGTGTTCCCCTAGAAGTACATGGTGGCGCCATTGGTGTCATGCGCGTTTATACCGATCGTCCGACTGATTTCGTCGAAGACGACATCCAGTTCCTCTCAGTATTGGCCAGCCTCGCTGCCCTGTCGATCGAAAATGCCCGCCTCTACGAAAATATCCGCAGTTCTTACCATGGGGTGATGAACGCCTTCTGGGGCACCCATGTCTCCCTTTAGTAGCCACCTGTAGTTTGACCACAATACTTACTCTTCTGTAATGCGTGTGTTCGTAAGATACGGTGAAGTAAATTGTGTCAACTCTCCAGCTCGTCGGCCTGGTACCGGAAAAAGTCGGGCAGAGAGTGGTTTTTGGTAGCGTAGCGCCAGAGTAGCAACATCCAATAACAGATATGCAATGCTCTCTGGTGTGCTATCACCAGCCAGTGGAATAGTATCCAGGCCCGTCCCACAAACAGCGGAATACAAGAGAAGTTGGTGAGCGTTTATCCGCCTTTCTTCCCAGCGCTGCCCTAATACCACATCTTCCAGAACTGGCAGCATCAAGCCATTATAGCCACAGGTCGGCAATGAGGTTTCCTTCAAGGCTGTGGTTAATGCGGCCGCCACTGCCAGTGTTCCGGAAGAGCCCAGAGGACCATATCCACATAGCTCCATAGCTCTTACAATACTAACCTCACCCATTGGAGCCGGCGAAAGGTCAATCCCACCGAACCGCACTCCCTGCTCCCGCGCAATAGTTTGTCCTAACGCGACCACCGGACCTGCCTGCTCTTCCAGCGTAGTGCGTACACGATTAGTAATCTGCGGCAAATCAAGGGCCCGCCGACCATCAGCCCCCAATTCCTCTAGAGCCTGCATAACTACTTGAGCACCCTGTAAACCAATTGTGATAGTGCTAGCACCAGCATGATAAGCGGCCGGAAAGAAAGGACCATTGGGAGGAACACAGGCCAGCATCGCAAACCGAAAATTGCCAAAGCCTTCGGGCGTCTCATGAGCCAGCCTGAGCATCAAATGAGCAATTGGCAGTGCAGCGTCAAAGCGCAATCCATGCTCCGCATCCGCCAGGCTTACCGTCGCGTTTAAAGAATTAGTAGCAATCAAAATATCGCCCAGCACATCCAGACGCTCTAGCGAGAAATCGGGCCGATAGGCAAAGGCAGTGCCAAGTGAGCAATTTTCCAACTGCAATGAATCTAGAAATCCCTGCACGTCCTGCGCATACTTCAGAATCGCGGCAGGAGACCAATCTGCCAGATCAGTCAACAAAGGACGTGTAGATAGCCGAACCGTCTGTACCACATAACCAGCAGCGTTATAACGCTGCTGTGCCTGCTGGAGAAGCAGTCGGGCCTTCTCAAATGTTTGTCGAGAAATAGGATGTGCTTCCGCGATACCAAGTGTAATCGTACGAACTACAGGCACAGACATAGTCATTCCTCACTTCATAAATAAGGTTCATCGCTTTTATGCTGGCATTATAACGCAAACAGACAAGTGCAAGGGTGTCCCCGCATCTTTCCCCACTTTCATTCAGACTACAATCGCCGGGAGGTGCAGGAGGGCCTGGCCGGCCCGCCTGCCGGGGGTGCGGGAATGTCCCCCGCAGCGCTCCCCTCTCCCCCCGCCGCCGCAGGTGAGAAGGGCCCTTTATATATATTTAAAACCAAAGCTTTTACGCTTAACAGCTTCCATAAATTCCATGACGTGGGTCACGCAAATACTTATCAATCCGTGGATCTTTAAACGAGATCTTCTGCTTGGGATTTACGATCAACACATCCCAGCCAGGTTGAGAAGGAAAACGCTTAGCCGTATATTGCAGATGATACTTATCAAGAACTTTCTGAAAAACAGGATAGGTATCAGATGCATCGACAAAGAATAAGAAGGCATAATGATCGGACTGCGCTATCGCGGCACTCTCCGTGTGGATACGTCCTTTGGGAGGTGGTTCAGATGCTATAATCTCACCATTCGTTACAAAGGTGATAGCATCAGCAATCCAACCGGTAGCAAAGGCATAGCGAATACCATTCTGGCGCATATATTGAACCAGTGGGGTTTCATCGGGCAGCATTTTGTAACAGGACGCATTTTTGAAAATTGTCGGTGGATATGATGTGGCATAGGCCGTAAATTGTGCTGAGAAATAAATGACCAGCACCAGCAGAATAGCAATTTTAATTGGAAGACGTAGACGCATATTTCTTGCAGTTTTATTCTGTGGTACTCTCCCGGCTACCATCTGGTCGTCCGCGTTTGTCTGACTTTCAGTACGCCCAGAGGATGGAATAGTAGCTTGCCATAGCAGTGCCACCATAGCCGCCAGAAAGAATGGAAGCACAATAGTGAGCGGCACCACATAGCGTCCGGTCTGATCAAACTGTATACATGGCGTAATCGGTGTCTCACGCGCCACAATAGAAGAAAAACAGAAGACAACCGACGTGATGACCATAAAGATCAAAGGCACCAACGTTAATTCTCGCGCCCGCATTACTACGGGATGCTGCCAGAAAATAGAAGCGAGGATAGCGATAATTGCCAACGCAATACAGATACCACTGATCACCAGACCCACCGTTAATACACCTGAGTGGCCAATTTTCACATCAGGCGCAGTCGGAACTGATCCACCAATAACACGGGCAGCGGTACAGGTGCTATAAATTTTAACCAATTGCAACTTCATGTGCAGGCTTGAGGATTGGCCAGCCCCATTATGGATCACATATGTAATATTAGCCCAATTATGCTTAAAACCATAAATAATACCCGGAATAAAACCAATGACAGCACTGGGAATGGTTGCAAAGGCCAGCAATGTTTCAAGCAGGAGCTTACGACGAGCATCTGGACGTTCAACCGGATGGAGCAATCCAACCAGAATAATGCCCCCGATCCAGAGAGCAACTGCCACAACCGCATAAACCACCAGAGGATCAATCCAGAACCCAAATCCGATCAAAAATCCCAGCCAGAGCCAGCGCCAGGTCAGCTCGAATCTAGAAGCCTGGGCCTGCCAACGTTGAGTAAGTTGCAAGCCAGCGAGCATGATCCACAGCATACTGATCATTGCCTCGATATATCCACCCCAGGAACGTAGTTCAATCACGACATCATAGAGGGGTGGCAGGGCAGCAATGAGCGTAGCCACAATCATAAATATACTTTTGACAGAACCCTTGAGCTTTGCCTGATCCGCAAGCGCTGACGAGAAGAACCAGGTGAGGACCACGAGAGAAAGAGAAATACAGGTCATGCCAATGCGCAACACGAGTACTGAGGGGCCCGCAACAGCAAAGAAGAGCGCAAGAATATAAGCTTCCAGGCTCCCCATATAAGGTTGATCATAGTAATAGATTGGATGAAGACCACGCAAAATATTTTCAGCCTGGATCCCGGTTAGCGCCTCATCGCCAGGAAGAGCAGATGACCCATGAAGGATAAGAAAGATACGAACAATAATACCAACTAACAGGCAGAGCCATAAAGGTGAGTGAAGTATTTTTTTCCATCGTGGTATTGCATGTTCCTGTACCTCCTCCTGGTGAAGAGGTATCGCTATAGAATGCATTAAGTCAACCTTTCATATAATACAGCATTGAAGGGAAAGCGGGATACAGGGGTAGCAGCCCATAGATGCGAACGTAAGTAGTACATGAACAATTGAATCAACGAAAGAGACCTCAAACCGATCCAGATAGAACGTCTGGGTCAGTTGCGTGACCATCTCGGATTCTTGATGTACGCAGTTTTGCGGATGATACCGCACCACGCGACCGCCATCAGACGCATTGGCTGCTGACGTGTTCGCACCTATGGGGAGTGTCCCCCTCCCGCCATAGGCGGGAAGGACCTTTATATACGTGTAAAGCATAAGCATTTACGCTTAACAGCCTCCATAAATTGTGGAGTGCAAATACTTATCAATTAGAGGATCTTTAAACGAGATCTTCTGCTTGGGATTTACGATCAACACATCCCAGCCAGGTTGAGAAGGAAAACGCTTAGCCGTATATTGCAGATGATGCTTATCAAGAATTTTCTGAAAACCAAAATGGGTATCAGATGTATGGACAAAGAATAAGAAGGCATAATGATCGGACTGCGCTATCGCGGCACTCTCCGTGTGGATACGTCCTTTGGGAGGTGGTTCAGATGCTATAATCTCACCATTCGTCACAAAGGTGATAGGATCAGCAACCCAACCGGTAGCAAAGGCATAGCGAATGCCATTCTGGCGCATATATTGAACCAGTGGGGTTTCATCCGGAAGGATTTTGATACAGGCCGCACTTTTAAAAACTGTTGGTGGATATGATGTGGCATAGGCTGTAAATTGTGTTGAGAAATAAATGACCAGCACCAGCAGAATAGCAATTTTGATTGGGAGACGCACATTCCTTGCAGTTTTATTCTGTGGTACTCTCCCGGCTACCATCTGGTCGTCCGCGTTTGTCTGACTTTCAGTACGCCCAGAGGATGGAACAGTAGCTTGCCATAGCAGTGCCATCATAGCCGCCAGAAAGAATGGGAGCGCAATAGTGAGCGGCACCGCATAGCGTCCAGTCTGGTCAAGCTGCATACATGGCGTAATCGGGGTCTCAAGTGCCACAATAGAAGAAAAACAGAAGACAACCGACGTGATGACCATAAAGATCAGGGGGAGCAACGTTAATTCTCGTGCCCGCACTACTACGGGATGCCGCCAGAAAATAGAAGCGAGGATAGCGATAATTGCCAGCGCAATACAAATACCATTGATCACCAGACCCGCCGTTAATACACCTGAGTGGCCAATTTTCACATCAGGCGCAGTCGGAACTGATCCACCAATAACACGGGCAGCGGTACAGGTGCTATAAATTTTAGCCAATTGCAACTTCATATGCAGGCTTGAGGGTTGGCCAGCCCCATTATGGATCACATATGTGACATTCGTCCAGTTATGCCTGAAACCATAAATAATACCCGGAATAAAACCAATGACAGCACTGGGAATGGTTGCAAAGGCCAGCAATGTTTCAAGCAGGAGCTTACGACGAGCATCTGGACGTTCAACCGGATGGAGCAATCCAACCAGAATAATGCCCCCGATCCAGAGAGCAACCGCCACAACCGCATAAACCACCAGAGGGTCAATCCAGAACCCAAATCCAATCAAAAATCCCAGCCAGAGCCAGCGCCATGTTAGCTCAAATCTAGAAGCCTGGGCCTGCCAGCGTTGGGTAAGTTGCAAGCCAGCAAGCATGATCCACAGCATACTGATCATTGCCTCGACATATCCACCCCAGGAACGTAGTTCAATCACGACATCATAGAGGGGTGGCAGGGCAGCAATGAGCGTAGCCACAATCATAAATATACTTTTGACAGAACCCTTGAGCTTTGCCTGATCCGCAAGCGCTGACGAGAAGAACCAGGTGAGGACCACGAGAGAAAGGGAAATACAGGTCATGCCAATGCGCAACACGAGTACTGAGGGGCCCGCAACAGCAAAGAAGAGCGCAAGAATATAAGCTTCCAGGCTCCCCATATAAGGTTGATCATAGTAATAGATTGGATGAAGACCACGCAAAATATTTTCAGCCTGGATCCCGGTTAGCGCCTCATCGCCAGGAAGAGCAGATGACCCATGAAGGATAAGAAAGATACGAACAATAATACCAACTAACAGGCAGAGCCATAAAGGTGAGCGAAGTATTTTTTTCCATCGTGGTATTGCATGTTCCTGTACCTCCTCCTGGTGAGGAGGTATCGCTATAGAATGCATTAAATCACCCTTTCGTATAATGCAGCATTGATATGACCTTGATAACTATCTATATATGCTTAGCGCTGTACCAAAACAAAAATTCATTTCATGAAAAATGTACATAGAGGTGCAATAAATAATTAGAACAGCAGCTACTGCTAGATATTACGCAGTATAAAATTCCTTCGGTATTTATTATTGTAGATGTTATTTGCTATTGTAAAGCGTATAGGAAAAAAAGCTGAGGATATATTCGATCTTTATCGTGATCTGGTTTTGCTGGCGAGGATTTGTGAGGTTTGTGTGAAATACATCTCTTGACGAAATTGGGCACCTACCGTACACTTTCAGCATGCCAAACAAATAAGGGAGTGTACATGAATGCAAACATCAGGGATTGATTTGATACAACAGCAGGAAGCCACACAAACACACGAGTGTTTTCTTTGTACACTTGATCCCAAACCTCCCTGTCATACACCTCAGATCTCTGGCTATCTCGTAGGGGCACATGAACGTCAATATCAGGGTGAGCGCATCGCAATAGTAACATTGGACACAGGCACAGAACGCATCGAGGTCCAGTTAGAACATCACTATTACCGCAGTCTGATTAAAGAGTTAAAGCTACGCGCAGATGGTATTCCAGCTCATTCCCTAAAGATACGTATGTATCATCTTCCGACAGAGCCAGTGCAGATTGAATATAAGAATGGCAGTCGCTCACGCTATCAGGGTAACTCGTATACACTGGCAGTGTTGGAGCCGGATATATTACTCAACATCACTGATTTAAATCAGGCCGAGTATTGTTCACGTCAATATTTATTGAATCGCCTGATTCCCTCTACTGCCTCCGCTGCCACGATCCGTGGAAATATTGTGCACTATTGCTTTAAAGAACTACTTAAAGAACATGATCGTGGCACCTTTAGCAGATCGGCGACGTCTGAGTCCGAGGGTAGCAATGCTCCCGAGACGGCACTACAGGTGATGCAGCGCCATCTAAAGCAAGCTATGGAACTGAATACCATAGAGATCGCACTGGCTGATGTAGCGGTTGAAACGATGCAGGACGATGTGCTGCCGCATCTGGAGAGCCTGGCACACTGGTATGAAAGCGAGAGTAATACACTCTGGACATTGCCGGGTGTGGTTGCCGACGATCAGCCAGCGTCTGAGACGAATCAGGTGCGTGCTGAGACTTTTCTGCTGGCACCTGAAATTGGCTTACGCGGTCGCCTGGACCTTTTCTGGCAACAAACTGGACAACAAAGATTACTGGAATTGAAGACTGGTGGAGCCAGTGGCGAGCTACCCAAGAGGGATCAT
This sequence comes from Dictyobacter alpinus, assembly GCF_003967575.1. Taxonomy (NCBI): domain Bacteria; kingdom Bacillati; phylum Chloroflexota; class Ktedonobacteria; order Ktedonobacterales; family Dictyobacteraceae; genus Dictyobacter; species Dictyobacter alpinus. The sequence continues at coordinate 3,237,260 of NZ_BIFT01000001.1, read as the reverse complement.
CGCTGGCAGGTGCTGGGTTATCATGCTTTACTGGCAGTACGCCGCCAATCCAAAATGAAGCGCGCATTTGCTACCTTGCTCTATAGTGGTACACCCGGCAAGGCACAAGCCTTCGGGATTCGAGCCACTATTCGTGAAATTCAACGCGTCAATGAGACACGCAATATTCTGATCCTTAATCGCGTCACTAACATCCCTTCGGCCCCGCCAGGACCTTCACGCTGTAGTAAATGTGCCATGTTGGAACATTGTCAGACGGTGTCAACCCTCTTACACTGGGAGCCACCAGCATTGCAAGAGCAAGCCGCTGCGGATCCCACGGATACTGCCAACGTGTTAGAAGAGATGATAGAGCCAGTACTGCCTGTAACCACGCAGTCTCCAATCGTGCAAACAGATCGTGAGTTTTTCGAAAAATATTATCGTCTGCTACAGATCGAAGGACGTGCCGGTGAGCAGCAACAGGCACAGTTGTGGCTACAGCCAGTACAGCAACGCCTGGAACGCGGAAGCGCTATTCGGGGACTACAACTGCTTGGCTCACCATCCATTCAGAGTGATGGTTGGTCGCTCACCTTTAGCTGCAACAATACGTCAGAACTGCGCGAAGGTGACGAGATCCTGTTAAGTGATGGCGATCCGATTACAGGTGAAGTTGTCAGTGGCACCATTACAGGCATCAGTGCCGAGCTACTCACAGTCTGGACCCGCGAATTAATCGGGCAGCCTCAACTCATCGACCGCTATGACAACGACCTTGTCCATGTACGCACCCTGCAAAATCTGATCCGCTGGCATCATGTACCATCCCACTTGCAGGACCTGGTAGCAGGTAAGATCCGACCTCGCTTTATTGGCGAGGAAATCCTTGGGCGCAGTGACTTTAATCGTGAGCAGAATCTAGCCGTCGCACGTGCGTTGCAAATGAAAGATTATCTACTCATCCATGGTCCTCCGGGCACCGGCAAAACCAGTGTGATCGCTGAGATCGTCAAACGCCTGATAGGACAGGGGCAACGTGTTTTACTGGCAGCCTTTACCAATCAGGCCGTGGATAATATGTTGAAACGCCTGCAGAAAGATGGCTTTTCGCAATTCCTGCGCCTGGGCAGTGAGCGTAGCGTCCATGAAGCAATCAAACCCTGGCTGCTTAAAGAGTTGCTCACCACGCTCGAACAAACAGGGGCAAGTCATGTACAGCTAAAGGAAGATCCATACCATCCAGATAAATCATATCAGGACTATGTCTTTGATCTGCTCTACACTACACCAGTCGTTGCCTCTACCACGGCCACCTGGTCTTCAGATAAATATAGTCCGCATACAGCTAAAAATGGTGAGTCCGATCTGGATAATGCTGGCTTTATCTTTGATGTGGCCATTATCGACGAAGCAGGACAGTTGACTATTCCTGCTATCCTGGGCGCGCTACGCTTTGCCAAACGTTTTATACTGGTTGGCGATGAAAAGCAGTTACCTCCACTGGTACTCAGCCAGGAAGCATCTTTGGAAGGATTGGGAGACTCGCTATTTAGCTTTTTAAAGCAACGTGACGAAGAATATATGCAACGCCATCCCCTGGATGTCAGTGCCTGCGTACCACTCACAACCCAGTACCGTATGAATAAATGGATCTCCCATTTTTCGTCCACCGTCTTCTACGACCAGAAGCTACTCGCCCATGCCTCGATCGCTAATCGACGCCTGATTTATCCGCATAAACCGAATAGCGCGGCCAACCCTCCTGTGGAGTCTGAAGGCATCCAGAAAGCGTTGGATCCACGCTTTCCGTTATTGTTTTTAGACATACAGGATGAGCAGGCAGCGCCAGATGCCAAGCAGAGCAATGCAGAGGCTCGCGCGGTCCGCGAACTGGTAGCAGGCTTACTGGCCCGTGGCATTCAACCACAGGACATTGGGATTATCGCCCCTTATCGGGCACAGGTCGCCAATATCCGCCGCCATTTATTCTCTCCAGATCCCATGACCAACTGGCAGGCTCTACCATCCAATACCCTGTTAAATGTCGATACGGTAGACCGCTTCCAGGGTGGCGAACGCCTGGTGATCATTATGTCGTTCGCCACCAGTCAGGAACCGGCACTAGAGAGCCAGCGGCGCGACTTCCTGATCAATGCACAACGCTTGAATGTCGCCCTGACACGTGCGCAACGCAAGCTTATCCTGGTCGGCAATGTTTCCGCACTGGAAAATCTGCCAACATTTTCTCGCCTGATCACCTATTGCCGTAGTATGCACACGTTACTGCGAGAGGCTGAATATAGTAAGGTGCGCTCATAGCTCGCCAGCCCACGGACATTAGAGAGATTGTAGATTAACCAGACCTTTTTTCATGGCATAAATGACCAATTGAGAGCGATCATAAATAGATAATTTATGATACACGTTGCTAATGTGATTACGTACCGTCTTCTCGCTCACCTTGAGCAGACGTGCGATCTCCTTCACAACAAAACCCCGGGCTATCAAAATCACTAATTCACGCTCACGAGGAGTTAAACCATCATCTTGTGGTGGCACTGGTTCAGTTGCCTGTAGATCGGAGACTGGATATGTCAGTAGCGCTGAGATGCGTACAGGAACTGGCATGTCCACATGTAGATGGGTTCCCTGAGCCGAAATACGCGCGATTGAGACCTGTCCCCCAAGCAGCGCGACACGCTCACGCAGGCCATTCAAACTCTGATGCCATCCCTGGGCCAGGCCAACACTCGCAAAAACAGTAGACATGCCATCATCACTGACACGCATATGCAGGCATTCCTCTCCTCGGGATAGCGACACGACAATAGATGCCGCGGCCGCATGCTGACAGATATTCAGAATGGCCTCGCGCAACACATCGTAGAGATTGGTGGCATATGCGCCTGACAGGGGAGAAGGCCAATCATGACACTCGAAGGTTACTGTATAGCCAGCATCTTGCATGCTCTTGAGGAGCGTCAGGACGGCCGCCATAAAGTCGAAATCATGCGTAGTCGTCTTAGTCTTACACAATCCACCAGAGGTCTGACGTAACGTTAACAGACTGGTAAGGGCCAGGGTATGCCAGTTAGCCACATTTCCATCCAAATCCTGCTCGATGGATTGGCAGGAACGAAAATGCTCAAGATCGGTCACCAGGACGGTCAGGGATTGTATTACGTTATCGTGCAATTCACGCGCCAGGCGGCGCTGATCTTCCTGTATTATCTGCATGTCAGGTACGTCGATACCAGGTAGCATCTTTTTTTCTTCCTCCGCTTACCACATTACTCATCACGGTCGGCTTTGCTATACATATAGATATAGCAACCTCTATATATATTATAGTATTTTGATAGCCTAAAAGCGGCATAATTACTATTTTCTATGACGTATTACTCAGATATCGCCATGTGCAGGTCCTTTTCCGACACATCGCGCCCGCGCAAACAACAGGTTGCAACGGTGAATGGCATTATCGTATGCTGCTGGCATGTGTCAGCAGGTTCAGGTTATTTTATGTATTTGTGGAGGATATTTATGAGCAGGCAAACTATTCTTGTGGTTGGAAGTATTAATATGGATCAGGTGGTGGATGTACCTCATTTACCAGTCATGGGTGAGACGTTGTTGGGAGCGAGCGCGCTCAAGCTTATTCCAGGTGGGAAAGGAGCTAATCAGGCGGTGGCGATGGCACGGCTAGGAGGTCAGGTGGCGATGGCCGGGCGCGTCGGCTCAGATCCGTTTGGGACTCAATCGCTACAGGCTTTACGCAATGACGGCGTTGCGACTGACCTTGTAGCGATAGATCCTGCTGTGGCTAGCGGTGTGGCCTTTATTTTTCTGGCTTCAGGTGATAATGCCATTGTGGTGGCGTCTGGGGCCAATGCCCATGTTGGTAAGGAGTCCGAACAATATGCCCGGATCCAGCAATCTTTGCGACAAGCCAGCGCCTTGGTACTACAATTAGAGATACCCCTCGAAACTGTCAGCAAATTGATCACGGTCGCCCATCAAGCAGGAGTGATGACGGTGTTGAATCTGGCGCCCGCACATAAATTGCCAGAAGATATTTTACGCCAGGTTTCGGTGCTGGTAGTCAATGAGAGTGAGGCCAGCTTGCTCAGTGGGCAACCGGTCGAGAGCCTGGATGAGGCACGTAGCGTAGCACGACAGCTACATACAGCGGGAATTCCATTGGTCGTGATTACCCTCGGTTCCCGTGGAGCGGTCCTGGTTACCACCGATCAACAGGGCAATGTCCAGACCATCTATCAAACAGCGCCAGATGTAAAGGTGGTTGATACCACTGCAGCCGGCGACTGTTTTGTAGGCGCTCTCACCGTCGCACTAACGGAGGAACAATCTCCAGAGGCAGCCTTGCACTTCGCTATTATGGCCAGCGCCCTGAAAGTCACACGCTTCGGGGCTCAATCAGGTTTGCCAACCCGACCTGAAGTCCTGGCATTTGAGGGCACGCAGCCATAAAGCCATCCAGCCATAAAATGTGCTCATCCAACTTTGACAACTTTTTCGGTTGGGTGTATATTACTGGCAGGAATATAATCCTACTAATTTACTCGGATTAATGGGGGCACAAAGGAGCTGTAAATAGATGGCAGAAATTAATGAAGCAGAACTCATGGACGCACTTCATGAGTGTTATGATCCGGAAATACCAGTAAACATCGTTGACCTTGGCCTGGTCTATAATCTGGATATTAACAATGAGAGTGGCCATGTCGATGTCAAAATGACCCTGACAGCAATGGGATGCCCCATGGCCGGCGAAGTTATGTCAGAGGTTGAGATGAGAGTTGGGCAGGTCGAGAATGTCAAAAGTTGTAAAGTTGATCTGACTTTTGATCCTCCCTGGTCACCAGACCGTATGACTGAAGATGCTAAATGGGAACTTGGTATGATGTAATCGCAGCATCTTTGCGATAAAAGACCCATGGGCGTTATGACTAGCATAACACCCATGGGTCTTTTTGCTGTGCTTAAGAGGACTCATGCCAGCTTTGCTCTCGTAAGCTCAAAATGCTCAATAACGCCATGCGCAAATTTCCACATCTCCATACCCACTCTTTTCAAATTTTCTACATCTCCATAAAACCCACCCTTGTTTTTGAGGAGGAGAATGGCACGGCGGTCGTGACCGCCGTGCCATTCTCCTCCTCAAAAACAAGCGAGCGCCGTAGGCGCGAGGTGTGAGGGATAAAACTTGCACATGACGTTAAATAATTATGGAGCAATCTGTACAATATCGGTAGGAGGATGATGATGGAATTTGAGGAAGCACCCGAGACAAAGAAACAGATAGCAACTTCCAACAAAGTTATCAGGAAGAAGCGCATTGCCATGGCGGCGGCGCTGCTTTTATTTGCGCTCAGCAGTAGCATTGTCGGTTATTCAGCCCTTTATCGACCATTGATACAACAGCAGCGGATTACAGCAACCGCACGGGCAAGAATTGTACAAACAGTTCAGGCACGAGCTACACACGCGGCACAATTATCAGCTACGGTAACGGCCCAGAACGAAGCAAAAGCAACTGCGGTCGCCTATCATCAGAAAAACTATGCTGAGATGACCAGTTTGTCGCCAATCATTAATGATGACCTGCGTAATCCAGACACCTATGACTGGGAGACCGGCTCTGGTTGCTCCTTCAAGGACTCCTCTTACAATACCTCAGTCAGTCAGAAAGGCTTTTTCTTGCCGTGTATCGCGCAGAACATTCAGCTCAAAAACTTTGTGTATCAGGTGGACATGAACATCACTAAAGGTGATGCTGGTGGCCTGATTGTACGTGCCCATAGCGATACTTCCCGCTCCTATATTTTTGTGGTTGGACAGGATGGTAGCTACAGCATTTATTACTATGAGGGTAATCATAAAAAGGCCGCGCTAGCACTGGCCGAAGGATATAGTGAGCATATTAATACGGGCTATCATAAAGAGAACACGCTAGGCGTTCTGGCCAGTGGTACCTCACTTGATTTCTACATCAATAAAAAATATACGACCAGCGTCATTGATACAACTCTGGGCAGTGGACAGATTGGTGTACTGGCTAATAACTACAAACATAGTACAGAAGTTATCTACTCACATGCCCGCGTCTGGAAATTCTAGCACGCACCAAGCACAGATAAACTGGCATACTCATGCATTTGCAATAAACATCAATTTTGCCTTACCAGGATGATAGCTTTTAAATGCACAAAAAGCTGAGAGATATTTTGTGCCCTTAAGAGAGGGGATAGAAGAGGTTTATGGAAAGATGCACGAATTGTGAACGTTTACTGTCACCAGGGATGATGCGCTGCCCCGCTTGTGGGCAAATGGTTTCAACAACCTCTGGCAAAATAGGATATTCTTCTTACGCCTCTGGTCCATTCCAACAGTTGGAATATCGTCACGGCACACCTAAAAATATCAACGTGGCCAGTACGGTTACCTCACGTTCTCTACAATCAGCTCAAAAACTCTCAACACTTCTGATCAGCGCCATTGTCATAGTCACGCTGCTACTACTGGCTAGTGGTGTTAGCTTAATGTATTATGCTGGTATTATTCATCCAACACAACTTCATAACCAGGCAACCGCCACGGCACAGGTACTTCAAAACGCCAGCAGGCATACTACGGCTACCGCGCACGCCCATGCCACAGCTACCGTACGCGCGGATAAAGCGGATAAAAAGGCGGCCGCCATAGTAGCAGCCCAGGCTACAGCACAAGTAAAAGCAGCTATAGCCATGCAACAAAACATGTATGCCCGGAGTACGAGCGGCAAACCTGCATTTAGTAGCCCTCTCTTCTTTGAAAGTGGAACCGACAAGGAAGGCGAAGCAGACTGGGATATCTATCCCACTAAAGATGGTGGGGGCTGTGCCTTCACAGGGAATGCCCTGCATAGTAGTGTTTTTCAAGCTAATTACTATGCGCCTTGTATCGCCCATGGCCTGCGTATCCACAACTTTGCCTTAGAGATTCAGATGGCGATCCTCAAGGGCGAGGAGGGCGGTGTTATCTTCCGCTCCAATGCTCACGACAAAAACTTTTATAGCCTACGCCTGAAAACTGATGGCATCTACGCCCTTATTCTGACTAGAGACGATGGTCATACCACTCCCCTGATCTACGAAAAAAGTCCGTTTATTAAAAAAGGAAATGGACAAGCCAATATAGTCACAGTTATTGCCCGCGCAAGCACTATCTATCTGTATATTAATAAACACTATATGGGTAGTGCCAGTGATCATACTTACAGCGCAGGAGCAATTGGAGTTCTGGCCATTGATCGTCAGGATGGTACCGATGTGGCTTTTAATAATCTACGTCTCTGGAAATTATAGCGCTACACAGATACAAAAAAGGCACGCATACCTGACCATCAATAAAAAGTAGTACTACAAACAAAGAGATGATTTGACAGAATATCTATAGCAACAAATAATAGACTAATAAGAATAGATCTATCGGTATTTGTTAGCACATAATAGAGAGAAGTGTATGAACTGCCAGGCCTGCGGATTATTTATTGCTTATAAAGTCTATCAATGTCCTCGTTGTGGACATATACTTATGGATTCACCACAGGAGTTCTCCCAATTAGAAGGAGCAGCCCTAACGCCTTCCAATCCATCACGCAACTTGTCATCAGATAACCAGCCAACACGAACACGTAGCGGCGCCTTGCGTCCTCCGGCCAAAGTGCTTTTTCGCCGTCCTGGCATGCAGGCGCATCCAGAGGGAGCAAATCCTCAATCAGGGCCCTTGACACCAAACACGTCACCACTACAACCAGAGCAGGATGTAGCGGCGCCACAGTCTGCCCCATTGCCCAATCCAGTTGCCTCTTTTCCACCAATGATTGAACGGCGCCCAATGAGGCTCCCCTCACAACCAGTAAGTCCAAAGAGTTATCAACAGTATGATACCCCGCCAGTGTCACAACCAGCCCCACATAATCCAATCTATATGGCCGCGCCTCAACCAGCAGCCAACCCCCCATTACAACCAGTACAGACAGTCCAACTCTCTCCAGCGGGAGGAAGCGGCCGACGAGCACAATTCGTCGAACAGCGTAATCACAAGAACAAGAAACTTGCCAGGACCATTATTTTTACAACTCTCACAATCTGCATTCTGCTAGCACTCAGCCTCGGGGGTTATTTGCTTTTACAAAATCCAGGCCAGACCGACAATCAATCTACACAGGCCAATCCTACAGCAGTACCAACCTTGCCAGCGCTCACCGCTACGGATCCACAAACTCTCTACCAACAAGCGACGAAACGTAAAATGTTATTGGAAGACACGCTTACAACTCAAAGTCCCTATAATTGGCAAGCAATAAACACAGATGGGGAATGCTCGTTTAAAGATCAACAACTCCATCTCTCTAGTATTCAAGGAGATAAAGCGATAATCTGCCTGGAACAGGGTTTAACATTTGATAATATCGCCTTTCAGGCGCAAATGACGCTTAATCAAGGAGACACCGGTGGCCTGCTTATTCGCGCCAATCCAGATGGAAATACGCTCTACATGTTTGGTCTCACCAACGTTGGACGTTTTCTACTGGCCAGTGCACAGGCAAAGACAGGTGCACAGACGCATATCATTACGGGAGGACTCAGTTCAGCCATCCAGCAGAAAACCAATCAATTAACCATCATTGCTCGCCAGCATACGTTCTATCTCTATGTGAATGGACAATTTCTGACCAAAGCTGATGATACTACTACCAAATCGGGGCAGATCGGCTTCTTCGCTGGCGACTCAGAACAAAATATACCGGATGCTACTTTTAGCAATGCCAGAGTATGGGGTGTTTAAAGCAACTACGCTTCTATATCCACAAAATCCAGAGATAATCGCTCACTTCCGAAGTAAACCATACGTCCGTTTTCGTTTCAAAAAAGCACATTTATGGTATCCTATAAAGAGCTGAACATGCCCATAGAAGTTATGGAGAGATGATGTCCGATATAGATTTGCAAAACAGGCCAATGGATACACCAGCACTTGCCAAACAAACCGGAGGCGACAAGACAACAACAGTCAGACCTAGCTGGCCTCCACCACCTCGTCCCCGTAAGAAACGCTCAAAACTAAAACTGGCAAGCTCGATCCTGGTAATTATTATTTCTTCTCTATTACTGATTAGCAGTCTTGCGCTGATACTCTTCAAAACATCAACCGGCTATCAAGCTTCCTTACGCCATGCAGCGACTGTTGAGGTACAGCAAACACGCAGCGTGCAAAATACCGCACAAGCACAGGCGCAAGGCACTGCTAACTATTTTCAAACGGCTCAGGCACAGATTGAAGCCAGTGCAACCGCTGAAGGCAATCAAGCAGCCATCGCTACCCAGACCGTTAATGATGCCACAGCCACAGCTACGGCTGGCGAGAAACTTTATCAGCTCTGGACGGCTAGCAAGACACTCATTGATGATCCTATGCAGGATAACAGTGGTAGCAGTAAATGGGATAGGGGTGGACCAGCAGCGAATACTGGCTGCAGTTTTACCGATAATACCTACCACGCCAAAGAAGCTCAGATAGGATATCTCCAACCATGTATCGCGCAAGGCACGAATGAGACCGATATCGCCTATCAAGCCAGTGTAAGCATCCTCCAGGGCAATCCTGGTGAGGCAGGACTCCTCCTGCGAGCCAATAGTGAAGGTAGCTCTTATTATTTTTTCCATGTGGGCAGCAATGGCTCATATGCACTTGATCTCTACCAGAGCGACAATCAGGGAAAAATATTATTGCAAGGGCTCAGTGACGCCATCACGCCAGGCCTACAACAAACGAATCAATTGATGATCCTGGCCCATCAAGATAGTCTTACAATCCTTGCCAACGGACACTATTTAGGCGCAATCTCAGATGATACGCTGACAAGCGGAAAAATCGGGGTGGCGGTAATTAACAATGGCACGCCCATTGATGCCACGTTCAGCGACGTCAAGGTCTGGAAAAACGAAATCAAATCCTAAACCGCTTTGCTGCTACGGAAAATTTTAGTAGTGACGGGAGCGCCGCGACAGCCAGCAGGATCAATAAAGGTTCAATTGGCGCTCTAAAGCGGGGAATACCATAGAATGCTATATTTTGCGCAATAGTCACTAGCAGTACCCCATAGACAAACAATAAATCACGCCAGCGCCGGCGCGTAAACCAGAGTCCTGCTATAAATAAGAGATAGATAGGCCACGGGGTAATCCTCATCAGCACCAGAACCACGCGCGTAGAGATTTGATTCGTGAAACGATCAGTAGGCAGATCAGCTTCATGCGCATCAGGAACCCACATATTGGCCAGATGAGCCGTAAGTAACGACGGCATCTTATCCAGATGCGTTTGCATCCACAGTAAAGCATAATCTTTATACAACTCTTCACGCCCTATCTCGCACCTGGCATCACATGTATACAACGGAAAGTGTCTGGAAATCCCGGGCACGGACGTCAAAGGGTTCAGCCAGGTCATCTGGTCCCAGGAGCGCTGGGAGATCAGATCATTGTAGGATCCTAGCAGGACGGTGCCATCGCCCGTGGCAATCGGCAATACACGCTGGGTGACCAGATAATTACGCCACGTCCATGGCACAATCAAAAGCAAAGCCAGTGCTGGCACTAATACCAGCATACGCCCCACATAACGCCAGGCAAACAGCCGTTGCCATCCCATGACAAGTAGCCAAACCAAAAATAGTACCAGCAACACCAATCCATTCGGTCTGGTCAAGGCCAGCAAGCCAGGCAAGAGACCACTGGCAACTGCCAGTAGCAACGTGCGCTCACGCTGGAAGCGATAAAGTAGATAACAAAAAGCCGTTAACAGAAAGGTATAGAGCGTCTCCGAATAGAGCCAGCCAGTATAGATAAAAAGATTGGGATAGAAAGCGGCGCTCATGCCGGCGACTAACGCCAGGCGCTCAGTCAATAAACGTCGCGCAAAGAGATAGATTAATAAACATGTCGCGGCATCTAAGACACAGAGAAATAAGCGTACAAACAGATCATTTGGACCAAATAGCAACGATAACAGACCAATGAGTAGTGGCCAGAGTGGTGCACGCCCAACAGTAGGGATGTTGCCATGCAAACAGAAACAGTGTGTTTGTACTATATGCAGGCCAATATCTCGATATTGCGCAGAATCATGCAGCGGCTGATAATGGGCCGCTACAGTCAAATTATAGCTAACGCGCACCAGCAAGGCCAGTACAAAAATAGCCAGGGCTATCTTATTACTTCGCCAACGCATATCTATCATAGTATCCATCACTAACTTATAACGTTTCCAAAAAAACCTTCAAGCAGAAAAAAGGTATCAATAGTGTAACATTTTTTGCTCTGATTGACTGTTGACAAATAATAAAGCTACTGCTATCCTGAAATGGAAGAAATAAGACAGGCAATGAATGGGACCAGTACCTCTTGTCATAGCAAAACAGAGACCTGCGGGACGGTGCGACGCAGGATAGGCAGGAGAGAAATCCACCCTGGAGCCTACGCGCTAAGCGTCAACGGTTGCCCCCGTTATCAGGTTGTAATGAGTTTCACTACACGCTCATCAGGGCTGTTGTATTGAAAGAAGCAAGGTGGTACCACGATTTCGCGCACGTAGCGTCGTCGTCCTTTAAGGAAGGACACGGCGTTTTTTTATTGCCCATAAATAGCGTGGTCCGCATTCTTTAGTGGAGGCACGCACACAAAATAATCAAAGGAGAAGAGCATGCTTGACCTGGCATTTATTCGTAGCAATCCAGATGTGGTAAAAGAAGCGGCACGTCTGAAAAACAACTCGATCGATATTGATGCCCTGTTGGCCCTGGATCAACAGGTGGTGGCCTTGCAACATACAGTAGAGGATACACGCGCTAAACAAAATCAGCTTTCAAAAGGTATTCAACAGGCGGCCAAGGAAAAGAATACCGAGCTACGCAACAATCTGATCGCAGAAGGCAAAAAGCTGGCTGAGTTCATCAAGGCCAAAGAACCAGAGCTGACCCAACTCGTGGAAGAGCGCTATAACCAACTGTTACTGGTACCCAATATTCCTGATCCCAGTGCCCCCGTTGGAAAAGATGAGAATGATAACGTTCCCATCAAGTATTGGGGAGAAGCACCAAATTTTGAGTTTAAGGCACTGGATCACTATGATCTGATGCTCAAACACGATCTGGTTGATATCGAGCGCGCAGTCAAGGTAGCTGGCTCACGCAGTTATGCCTTACGCAATGATGCAGCCCGACTAGAACTTGCCTTGATCAATTTCGCCATGGATAAAATGGCGCGCAAAGGCTTCACTCCTTTGATTGTACCGGCAATGGCCCGTGACTTCGCATTTGTCGGCAATGGGCAATTTCCTAAAGGCCGAGATCAGGTTTATGAGATCAAAGATCAAGACCTTTTTCTGGTTGGTACGGCTGAAGTCTCGATCACAGGCATGTATAAAGACGAGATCATCAAGGGAGAAGAACTACCACTCAAGTTCGTTGGCTATAGCCCTGCTTTCCGTCAGGAGGCCGGTACATATGGAAAAGATACCCGTGGCGTCTTCCGCATTCACCAGTTTAATAAAGTTGAGCAGTATATTATCTGTAAAGCTGACCATGAAGAGTCAGTTTTCTGGTTTGAACAACTACTGCAGAATGCTGAGGAGCTAATCCAGGCTCTTGAGCTTCCTTACCGTGTCGTCAACGTCTGTACTGGCGATATGGGTGACGGCAAAGTTGGCATGTATGATATCGAGTGCTGGGTTCCAAGTGAGGGGCGCTATCGCGAGACCCATTCATGTTCGTACCTGCATGATTGGCAGGCGCGCCGTGGGAATATACGCTATCGTGATGAAGAGGGAAAAGTTAAATTTGCCCATACCCTCAACAATACAGCGATTGCCTCGCCACGTATCTTAATTCCGCTGCTGGAAACCCACCAGCAGGCCGATGGGAGCATTCGCATTCCTGAAGCGCTGCGTCCATTCATGGGCGGACAGGAATATATTGGCCGCTAGTTCAAGGGTTCTTTTATTGTGGTCAGCAGATCTGGTCGATGCCTGTCGTCATCGATCAGATTTTTTGAGACGTGGCAGAAAATTGTCAGCGGTACCGCTGACAATTTTCTGCCACGTCTCAAAAAAATCTGGCTCTGCTTCGCAGAGCCAGAGCGTTTGGGCACGGCAAATTATTTTTTGGCAGGCAGAGGAATTATTTCAGCTACAGCCGTTTGCAATTCATCATCAATGGTCAGTAGTCCAATACTACAGGTAGGTTGGCGACGTCGATCGGTGGCACTACCAGGATTCAAGAGTAATTGTCCATCATGCTCTTGATTATAAGGATTGTGGCTATGACCAAAGATCACCACGCGTGCATCAGGAAATTCCCGTCGCGCAGTACGCGCATAGTTACGTGCCTCCCCCAGAATATGTACAATACCAATCCTGCAATGACCAACCTTTACCTCTTTCTTGATTGGCAACTTCATGACTACTTCCTCATGCTCAACATTTCCCTGTACCGCCACCACCGGAGCAAGCGTCTCCAACTCAGAGATCACAGACAGTACAGAGAGATCACCCGCATGAATGATTAGTTCAACATCAGCAAAATATTCCCATATCTCATCCGGTAGAGCCGAAAATCTGGGCAAATGCGTATCAGAAATAACACCTATGCGATGATTCATCTTTGTATCCTCTCATATTTTGAGATATAGTAGTTATGATCCTTTAAAGGATCATAGTAATAGTGCGAAACGTAGGAACATACTACCAAGCTAGAGAGTAGGGACACTGTACCGAGTGTCTTCAATCAGGATATCATAATGCGTATTGCGATTATATCTGATATACATGGAAACATTGTAGCTTTAAATGCTGTGCTTGAGGACCTGAGCAAGCAGGATAACATCGATCAACTGGTTATTGCCGGCGATCTCTGCCTGAATGGTCCTTATCCAAAAGAGGTTCTTGCTACCCTGCAAAACCTACACTGTCCTGTCATTCAGGGCAATGTAGATACAGATGTTGTGATCCAGAGCTCAAAAAAAGGGCCAAAAAAACAGAGTGTGATTGCCTGGACACGCGAACAGATTGGTCCTGCCGGTATCGATTATCTGGCGGCACTCCCTTTTAGCCATCTCGTCTCCAATCCCAATGGCACCGATCTGCTAGTCGTCCATGCTAATCCACTTAATCAAGAGGAAGCTATCTTCCCAACCACACCTGATAGCAAAATTGAGCATCTCTGCAGAAAGCTTCCACCTACTATTGGCGCTCTGGCTTTTGGGCATTATCATGTGGCCTATAAGCGCCGCTGGCAGCACCTGTTGCTGGTTGACGCTGGTAGTTGTGGATTACCACGTGATGAAGATCCAAGGGCCTCTTACGCCATTGTGAACTGGCAAGATAACATCTGGCAGGCTGAACACCGGCGCGTCAAATATGATGTTAAAGCGGTTGTCAAGCAGCTTAAACAGAGTGGTATTCCAAATGTGGATAAGCGCATTAAAGTGTTAACTGAAGCTAAATATTAGCATATATGCATTCATAAATTGTCAGACAAAGCAGTCTGACAAATCTCTTTGTTATCGCAAAAGCTATCCTTAAGGATAAGTTTACCTCAAACTATCTTCTTCCTGTGATAAATTTAGAACCACCGATTTTTCTTCATGAGCTATCCTGTAACTATTCAGGACTGGTCGATGCCTGCGGCATCGACCAGATTTTTCTTGTGCCGTTGCAGAAAATTGTCGGCTGCGCCGACAATTTTCTGCAACGGCACAAGAATTTTTTTAGAATTTTTTTTTGCTCTGCTTCGCAGAGCAAAAAAAATTCTTTTCAACCTATGAATAAAGGGATAAAACAAGGGAATAAAGGGGTAAAACAAGGCCACCAGCAAGCCGGGTGGTTTGCTGGTGGCATAAAAAAACATACTATTTGATTAGAACGTAAGTATTACAAGTCTGCATATAAACGAACGGCAACAGATTAACATAATTGATAATCATGCTCATCCGAGCACGCAATATATTGCAAACAACTGGCTAAATTCAGCGCTGCCATATCTGGAGTCTCGCCAACATTCTGGTCATCTTCGTCCAGATAAGTAGCAGCATCGCCTACATCCACTAACTCAAGTTCCTCAATAATCGAGCGCAGTTCTCCTGTTGTTGTCATTGGTTTATCTCCCAGTCCTAGACGTTTGAATTAAATGCATTCACTTCCACCTGTAAAGCTGGCAAGCCTCCGACTTCAATGTCCATGCCAGCTATTTTTCACTGGAGGGCTTGCGGGCGCAAGCTTCCCTTGGATATTAGAATAATTTTTCTCTGTATCTATTGATACGTTTTATTTTCAAACTCGTCATTATAGTAGGCCAAAAAGGTCATCCACTGACCATAAGAGGTCACCAGAGCTTGAGTACCGAGACAGAGAGAAACGTGATATACTGACGGGGAGTAAAACGACGTATCAAAGGGGTAACGGGACAGGGAGTATAAGCTACTATTTACGACTTTCAGGAACGCATCATCCTGTCAGAAAGAGCTATCCCGGTTCTACCTGCGAAACGAGATGCACGTCTATCACGATCCTGGCATTCAGATGTCTGGTTCCAAAGGCGGTGCCGACACACCATCTATGTCAAATAGAGATGCAAGGGGCTCAACCCTGGCTGGACGCTCTTCCTCCTTCGTGCCGCTCACCGCATCTCATTGGATATGAAAATTAGTCTATTTAGACAAATATACTTTTGTACCCATGTATTGAGAGAAGAATAAGCTATCCATAAGGTCTAATAAACCTGCTTGATGCTTTCAGACTTACTCACATATATAATCAATGGGTTCATAAGAACTGCAGGAGAAATTTATGACGAGTACTCATTATGATGTTGCAATCATTGGTGCTGGCCCTGGTGGCTATGTGGCCGCTATTCGCGCGGCACAGCGAGGTGCCAAAGTTGCGATTGTAGAAAAACAGTATATGGGCGGTACCTGCCTGAATGTTGGCTGTATTCCGTCCAAAGCTATGCTGCATATTGCTGAAACCCTGCACAATCTTTCTTCAATTGAAGAACTAGGCATTACCTTGCCCCAACCACCTGTCTTCAATATGAATAAGGCTGTCGCATTTAAAGATAAAGTCGTCAAACGTATGACCAGTGGTGTCAGTACGTTGATGAAGGGTAATAATGTCGATGTGTTCGATGGACTGGGTAGCGTGGATGCGTCCAGGACCGTAACTGTCACGAAAGACGGTAACACACAACAGTTTAGTGCCGATAAGGTTATCCTTGCTAATGGTTCCGTACCCTTTATTCCTTCTATGCCTGGCGTGGATGGCGATAAAGTGATGAACAGCGATACCTGCTGGAATCTACCAAAGACGCCTGAAAGCTTGATTTGTGTCGGCGGCGGCGTGATTGGTATTGAGCTTGCCTGCATGTTTGAAGCACTGGGAACTAAAGTCACGATCCTGGAAATGCTCCCCAATGTGCTGGCTCCAGTAGATGAAGAGGTCCGTAAGCTACTTGTGCGTATCATGGGCAAGCGTGGCATCAATATTGTCACTAATGCCAAAGTTGAGAGTATCGTCGACGAGAACGGACTGAAAAAAGTTCAGACCACCACAGACAAAGGTGAACAAAGCTTTTCAGCTGAATATGTCCTGATGGCCGTTAGCCGCCGCCCAAATACCAGTGGGTTGGAGCAGTTAATGGAACAGGGACTCGATACTGACCGTGGGCGTGTTCGCGTCAATGACAATCTGGAGACCAATCTACCAGGCATCTATGCTATTGGAGATCTGATCCATGGTGCAGGCCTGGCACACGTAGCTTCGATGGAAGGCGAGATTGCCGCGGATAATGCGACAGGACACCCTGCCATCATGAACTACGACGTGGTACCGAATCCTATCTATACCTTCCCTGAAATCGCCTCCGTCGGCCTGACAGAAGCCGCAGCACGTGAAAAGTATTCTGAGATTCGTGTCGAGCGCTTCCCCTGGAGTGCGATCGGAAAAGCGGTTGCAATTGGCGAGACTGAAGGCTTCACAAAGGTCATCATCGGTAAATATGGTGAATTCCTGGGCGCCCATATCATTGGTCCGGATGCCACCAACCTGATTACAGAATACTCGCTAGCCATGCGTGGTGAATTGACCGTAGATGAGGTTGAAGAAACCATTCATCCACATCCAACGCTCAGTGAAGGATTACGCGAAGCCGTGCTGGCCGCAGAGGGACATCCTATCCATATTCCACCTCGCCAGGCAGCTCGCGCCCGTTAAACACACATGGTAAAAAAGATCATTGTACTATAAAAGAGTCGCTGGTAATCAATCTTTTACCAGCGACTCTTTTATATGTTCAGCATGCAATATAAAGAACGCTACCATCAACTCTCTAGCTCACCGCGCTGCCTTTTTTGCAGCAAGGCTGTCCAGGCCATCCGTTCAGCAATTGACATAGGTAAAGTGAAAGTATATGGTTCGTCATGATCAGCTTCCATGCTCAACTCAAATTCCAGCCTTTTCACATCTATAGTATTAATGCGCTTACCGGCCAGAAATTGATCTGCGGAAACCGAACTTGAGATCTGCCCGGCGTTCTGCCTGGCCAGCATATCATCCATCTCAGTCTCAGAAGAAGCAAAAAACACACGTATATTATCTTTAGGAATATAACTATAAGCGCGCAATAATGTAAAGAGGGCGTGGGGCGATGTCAGTAAAGTTGAACGCCATTTCCAGACCGCTTGCTGAGTTATTGCCTGACTACCATGGGATTGTATATGTTCAATATTTTCTACAGTGGCTTGTTCAACACAAAACGCAACTCGATAATAAATCATTGTAGCTTTACCTCTCACTTATAACCCCACATACCAGATGGGCCACACGAATACAATCAAAAACGGTTGTCTCGGCTTTCAGCTATACAACAATGTCTTTGACTGCTGCCTCCCTGCTCACCATGAATAAAATCTAGTGTCTATATTCACTATACGTCATTATGCACTACTTTTGGGTTAAACATAACCCTTTTGGGGGGTATGACTGTCAGCTTGCTATGAATATTCAAGATAGAACAGGCAAAAAGCATATACACGACAATACTATGATCTTTTCCAGGCTCTATGGCATTGAAGGGGAAAGCGGGGTGCAGGGGCGGCAGCCCATGATGGAGCGCGACGTGTCCTCGCAACCCTCCCCCACCACCTTCCCCCGAAAGACGGAGAGCCCTTTTCTAGCTGGACATTGAAGGAAATGCCGAAAAAAAAACAAAAAAGGGTTTACAATAGCAGACAATTGTGCTAATATCTATCTCACATGGGGATGTAGCTCAGCTGGTAGAGCGCGACAATCGCACTGTCGAGGTCAGGGGTTCGAGCCCCCTCATCTCCACTAATCGTACCATTAATTGACTATCTTGCAAATCGCACGTGCGTATGATATAGTAGATTTCGTCATAAAGAAGGCGATGAGCAGGAGTAGTAGGTCTGCCAAACCAGAGAGCAGCCGGGTGGTGCGAGACTGCAATGAAGACCGAACTCGCCTGTGAGCAATAAGTGTGAAAGAGTATTAGCACTTATCGGCACGCTCCGTTACCGCGTATAATAAAGAGTAGATCTTGGTTGCTGAACCGGTTCACCAGATATATGGGCTTGTAGCGCAGCTGGTAGAGCGCCTCCATGGCATGGAGGAGGTCAGGGGTTCGAGTCCCCTCAGGTCCACCAACGCCACCATTGATCGAAAATCAGGGTGGTACCACGGAAAAGTCTTTCGTCCCTCATGGATGAAAGGCTTTTTTGTCGTTATATCTGGTTTCTCTATTCTTTTCCTGCCAGCAATTTTATCGTTCGGTGTATAAAAATACATGGGGGACCCCTAATGATCACACGTACTAAATTTGATCCCAAGGAAATTGAGAGCAAATGGCAAACAAAATGGGAAGCAGACCATATCTACCATGCTTCCGACGATTCTGCTAAACCCGACTTTTATCACCTGGTGATGTTCCCTTATCCATCCGGTGATCTGCACATGGGCCATTGGTATAATTATTCTCCTTTTGATGCCTATGGCCGCTTTAAGCGTATGCAGGGTTACAATGTCATGCAGCCAATTGGCTTTGATGCCTTTGGCCTGCCAGCGGAAAATGCCGCGATTAAGCGCGGTATTCAAGCTCGCACCTGGACCCTGGCAAATATTGAGAATATGCGTAAACAGTTGCGCGCGATGGGTGCGCAATGGGACTGGCAACGCGAGGTGATTACCTGCCTGCCAGATTATTACAAATGGACCCAGTGGCTGTTCCTGCAATTCTATAACAAAGGACTGGCCTATCGCACAAAAGCGCCCGCCAACTGGTGTCCCGGTTGTAATACTACACTGGCAAATGAACAGGTGCTGGCCGATGGCACCTGCGAGCGCTGTGGAAGCGTAGTAGAGCGCCGGGAGATTGATCAGTGGCTGCTGAAAATCTCTTCTTATGCAGAGCGCTTGCTGGATTTCTCTGAGGTAATAGATTGGCCCGAAAAAACGATTACGATGCAACGCAACTGGATTGGTCGTAGTGAGGGTGCCGAGATCCGCTTTACCGCGAATATTGGAGATAAGCAAGAAGAGATTCCTGTCTTTACGACACGGCCAGACACAATCTATGGTGTCACCTTCTTTGTACTGGCCCCCGAACATCCCTGGGTTGATAAAATTACGACTCCTGAACAGCGCGCCGAGGTCACGGCCTATGTTGATCAGGCTCGCCGTATGACTGAGATCGAGCGCATGAGTAGCGACAAAGATAAGAGCGGAGTTTTCACCGGAGCATATGTGACCAATCCTGTCAGCGGCGAGAAAATTCCAGTCTGGATCGCCGACTATGTGCTGATGAGCTATGGATCTGGAGCCATTATGGGCGTGCCAGCCCATGACCAGCGCGACTTCGAGTTCGCACGTAAATTTGGGATTCCCATTCGTGAAGTCATCTGCGCAGAGGAAGATGAGGCCAGCGATACAGCTACCTGGAGCGAGGCTAAAGAGGCATTGGGCCGAATGGTTAACTCGGGTCCTTTTGATGGTACGCCCGGCGATGAATCTAAGGCACGCGTCATCCAATTTATTAAAGAAAAAGGCATTGGTCAGAGCACCATCAATTATCGACTGAGAGATTGGTTGATTAGTCGCCAGCGTTACTGGGGTTGTCCTATTCCGATTGTATATTGTGCGGACCACGGTACGGTGCCGGTACCAGAAGATCAACTGCCAGTACGACTACCGGAAAACGTCCAATTTAAAGCTACTGGTGAATCACCATTGCGCTATGAGCCTGAATTCCTGAATACTACCTGCCCCATTTGTGGCGGACCCGCTACACGCGAGGCCGATACCATGGATACCTTTATCGACTCTTCATGGTATTATCTGCGCTATGCTGATCCACATAATAGTGAGGAGGCATGGAGCCAGGAAAAAATGCAGAAATGGCTCCCGGTTGATCAATATGTCGGTGGTGTAGAACACGCGATTCTGCACCTGCTATACTCACGCTTCTTTGTCAAAGCCCTGCATGATATGGGGCACCTGAACTTTGACGAGCCATTCCAGCGTCTGTTCCACCAGGGCATGGTCCTGGGTTCCGACGGACAAAAGATGTCGAAGTCCCGTGGTAACGTTGAAGCTCCTGACAGATATGTTGATAAATATGGGGCAGATACGGTCCGCTGCTACATGATGTTTATTGGTCCGTTTGAAGCCGGTGGCTTGTTCCGGGCGGATAATCTGGAAGGTATCTGGCGCTTCTTGAATCGTGTCTGGAGTCTGATCGGCGATACCTGGACGAATAAACCAGATACAGCCGAGACAGCGGAGAGCAAAGCCATCGAGCGGCTACGCCATAAAACGATTAAACGCGTAACTGAGGATCTGAATCACTTCCGCTTTAATACTGCCCTGGCCGCGCTGATGGAGTTTAATAATGCTCTGATCAAACAGCAGCGTGACAACGTCGCCCATAGCAGCGCTTACCGTGCAGCCCTGGAGACACTGCTGCAATTGCTGGCACCATTTGCCCCACATCTCACAGAAGAATTGTGGCATCAAACCGGACATACCAAAAGCATTCACACCTCGGAATGGCCCGTTCATATCGAGGAACTAACCAGAGACGAAGCCTTCACACTGGTCGTCCAGATCAATGGCAAGGTACGTGAACGCATCGAAGTCTCTGCTGACATCAGCGAAGAAGAAGTACGTACACTGGCGCTCAACAATGAACGCGTACAATCCTTTATTGGTCAGGCCAGCATACAAAAGTTCATTTATATTCCTGGCCGTCTGATCAATATTGTTGTTCGCTAACAACTCAGTTCACTCATAACTTAAAGAAGCAGGAATCAGGCCATGAACGTGGCCTGATTCCTGCTTCTTTCTTTGTTTTCCTATCATAGATGGCGATTAGCTACTATACTGCTCCAGAACTTTTATCACTGATTTTGGAAAGCGGTTTCTAATATTTTGGTGCCCCCATTCGCAATCATCTGACGTCTATTTAAATACAAGGTAAAGTATCCTCTAGTTTAACCCGACTAGAACATAGAGGGATGGTGACCGGGCCAGATGTAGTAAAAAATCTCACGTGGCCTGTATGGAACCTTTCCGTAGTGTCAAACGTATATAGGGCAGATAGTTCATCTGTACTGGATCAGCCATAGAGGAGCGGTATAGATGAGCCAAACACCTGCAAATGTGAGCTATTTCACACTGTAATTGTCACGCAATCGATAGCAACTGCGATCTTTTTCCGCTTATACTTTGTGTAGTGAATGTGAGATGGGATAGATTTTTGGAAGGGGGGCTAGTGCCAGCAAAGTGATATTTGAAAAAGGAACACATCCAACGTCTATTGTATTAGGATTACTCCTACTATATAAGACTTTTGGAAAATGAACTAAAAAAAGCGGGAACAATGCTGCGGTGAAGTGCCTATAAAGGGCGTTGGTGGAAGGATACGGACATGAATACGCAACCTCTAGAAATGATAAATCATACTCATAGTGCCGAGACTGAGACAGATAAGCTAGTTAGCAACGGGTTTTCCCAGGACGAAATTATTTCACTATTCTGGCTTCGTCAATGGTATCAGCATGGTGGTAGTGACCGCGTAGAAGTACTGCGCCATCTGGAATTTCTAAAACTACTTGTTGTGAATGGCAAAGTCGAACTTTAATTTCGCCAGTAGCACAAAGTACGCGCATGTTATTCCTATTTACACAATACAACATTTTATTTTCAAAGAAAACCCCCATTCCTGCTCACAAGCAGGAATGGGGGTTTTCTTTAGGCTGAGCGCCGCCTAACGATGAGAAGAGACCGCACTCTGTTGCTGCCTTATACTATGCGATCCCTTCGCATGCAGATCAAATTGCTGCATGAACCAATGCGTTGAAGCCGTCATGAGTTTTGTCTTCAAAGGGACGCTTGCACGCATGGTAAATACATTAAAATTATTACTACAGATACGATCCAGTATCCTACGATACAGGGTTCCACTTAAACGCACAGCCAGACGACAATCAGCATCCAATAATTCGATACCCAGAGTGCCGCGCCGATAATACTCATCAGCGCGTCTTATTTGGAAACGCACCAGATCACAAAAAGCATCATTGATCACACCAGCCATCAGATCAGATTCGCGATAGCCAAAACGCTCCATCTCATCAGCGGGTAAATAAATACGATCTCGACGAGCATCTTCCCCAATATCACGCAAGATATTCGTCAATTGCAAGGCAATACCAAGATCTACCGCATAAGATAAAGCTGTATCATCCTCATAACCAAAGATAGGAGAGGTCAGCAAGCCGACTGTGCCAGCAACGCGATAGCAGTAAAGAGAGAGTTCTTCAAAGTTTTGATAGCGCTGGCGTGTTAGATCCATTTCCACGCCCGCCAGTAAATCCATCGCAGGCTGAAACGGAACCGAATAATGTTCGAGCATATGTTCCCAAGCCCGGAGTATGGGGTCATCACCGGCCGTACCGCGCTCATATAAGCGGGTCAGAGCCTGACGCCAATCCTCAATGGCTGTTGCTGGAGAACTCGATCCTGATAAATGCCCAACCGCTGGCGCGGCACCATCTGCTGCCTCATCAACGATATCATCGACCTTGCGACAGAACGCATAGATAGCCCAGACGGCCTGTCTTTTGTGTGGTGGCAAAAAAACAGAACCCCAGTAAAAGGTCTTTGAAGCTCGTTGCGTCACTTGACGACAGTACTCATAGGCATCTGTCACCCCTTGTCCCTGTCGCATTGCATATCTCCTATCCATTTTCCATTGAACATCGGTACAACTTTTTTATCGAATGATAAATAATCAGCATGATGTTCTTATTACAACAATATCCTTTATGTTGGCGCTTAGATCAACCATACTTTTGGGTTACGCAATAAAAAGCTAATCCTATTGACAGTATAATTTACACAGTCATAACAAAAGTATTCGTCTCGTATCATGGCGCGATCACAATACAGATGTCTGTTCCTTGTAGAAATGGGTAACATATTACTACACCACAACAAGAATACATCATCAAACCTAAGTGGCGCAGTTTACGTACATACTACTGAAAGAATATGCTACGAGAAAGTCGTCGTGACCGCTAAATCGTTGCTACGAGTTTGATCATATAATAAAAAAGAACAAGGAATTCTATGCGCATTATTCTCTATCTCGGCAAAGGTGGCGTTGGTAAAACCACCGTTTCGGCTGCCACAGCTGTCCGGTCCGCGATGCAGGGAAAACGTACCCTGGTCGTGAGTACCGATCTTGCCCATAGCCTTGCTGATTGTTTACAAGCCAATCTCACATCAGAACCAAAAGAACTGACCACGAATCTCTGGGCTCAGGAAGTCAATGTCTTAGATGAAATGCGTCAGGGATGGGGAAAACTCCAGGAATCTATGACGAAGACACTACGTAAACAAGGCATCAATGCGGTTCTAGCAGATGAACTGGCCTTGATTCCTGGCATGGATGAGATTGTGAGCTTGATTAATATCTATCGTAATGCTCGCGATGGAAACTTTGAAGTTGTCATAATTGATGCAGCGCCAACTGGTGAAACGGTTCGCCTGCTGAGTATGCCTGATACTTTTCAGTGGTATGCCAGTAAAATTATAGGATTACAAAACGGCTTTAGCTTCGCCCGTCCTTTGCTTAAGGCAGTACTCCCAACCACCGAAATCATGGAAGCTGTCAATGCTCTCAGTGAGCGTGTGAAGACGTTACGCGAAGTACTCAGCGATCCAGAAATTAGCTCATATCGTCCTGTGGTCAACCCTGAACGGATGGTCATCAAAGAGGCACTGCGGGCCGAGACCTACCTGGCACTCTTTGGCTATCCCATCGACGCGGTGGTCTGCAATCGGGTTATTCAAGCTGGAAATTATCAGGATCCCTTTATGCAAGATCTGTATCAGACCCAGGAAAAACTGCGCCAGCGTATCCATCAGACATTTGCTCCATTGCCAGTATGGGAAGCACCATACCACTCACGAGAGATTCTCGGTATTGAGGCATTGGGAAAACTGGCCGATACCATTTTTGCTGATCAGGATCCAACACAGATCTTTCACCGTGGACCTGTACAGGAGATTATTCAGCAAGGAGATAGTTATATCCTACGCCTACCACTCCCACATGTCGAGATGGATAAAGTAGTGATGAGCAAGAAGGGTGATGAGATGGTCGTTGAGATTGGAAACTTTAAACGCGACATCACGTTGCCGGCAGTCCTGGCTAACCAGGAAGCGACCGTTGCCAAATTCGTTAACAATGCGCTAGAAATCCACTTTGGAGCGCCTTCAGAACAAGCCAATAAATCAGCCTGAGCAGAAAAAGCCTGTTCAAAATAAGGAAATTCGGCAGCATGCAAATCACAACGCTTTTAATCTTATTAACAGGATTCGTTTTTTGCGCTTTATTATGCTGGCTCTACTTACGTAGTAGACAAGGCGACCAGCGCATCATTACTACTGTGAATAGCATGCTGCTACCCATCTTGAGTGCGCTGGTCGTAACAATCAATTTACTCTTTGCCTATCGCAAGACCACACCAACCTGTACAGGTACGCCTGCGATCTTGTTTATAGCTGGCATCGTGCTGGCTATTGCTCTTATCCTCTTTGGCTGCCTGCGCTTCTTCTTCACCCAGCGACGCGACCGCAGAACTATCACGCAACCGCTGCTGTTAGCAACGATGCTTGTCACTATCACCTTCCTCGGTATGCGCCTTGGCAACTGCCTGTAAACAAAGAGACAAGCTTGAGCACTATTCAGGTGACAATGAGTTGAGTATATCCCGTGCTTCAGACTCATGCGTTGCATCCATCAGAACATCGAATAAATCGCGCAGCCGATCAGCATGCAACTCAGCCTGTAACCGCTGCTGACAGAACTCATCCAGATCCGGAAAGCGCTTATGAACACAACGACTTATCGCATCTCGAAACGCTTGCTCAGCACCTTGCTCGATACCTTTTTGCATACCTTGCTCGATACCTTTTTGCATACCTTGCTCGATACCTTTTTGCATGCCTTTTTCGAGACCCTTTTGCATGCCGGTCTCTAGCATTTCTTGATAAGCCCAGGATTCTTCAAGAATATCGTGCATACGAATGAACCTTTCCTTTAACCACTGTTTGTCCGCACTATCTTTAAAAACCAGAGCAGCTAGCGCATAGCCGAGAGGATACAAATCCTGTCTGCCAGTTGACTGCAAATCAGCAATCATTTCTTCAACAATTTCGCGTTGCGCGCCATCTTTTGTCAGAGGAAGCAATGGGAGCATACCTTCTACGCCTAATTGGCGCAACTTATCTGAAGACATTTCCCATAATTTTAGATTACGAAATTGGAAGTAATGGACAAGTTCACCATTCGGTAAACGCTGCTCGTAGGGAGGCTCAACTACATTTTTTTCTTCGATCAGATATAAAACAACGGAATAAACAGGTAACGCGGCCAGACATCCCGTTAAGACATTATATTCCCAGACGCGTCTGGCCATATTTTTATCCGCTTTACGTTGAAATTCAACGTGTAAAACGATATCTTCATTATTCCAGCGCACATTGTATAAAAGATCGGCATCTATTGTGCGCGTTCGTAGCTCTTTGTCTCGCTCACCTGTAAATTGGGCACCCGCCAACATTAAAGAGACAAAGGATTGAGGATCTGCTTTTACCAATAATTTTAGAATATCATCCCAGATTTTTGTCATATGCCCCCTCTTCTTCAACCGCCCTCTTTCTGTAATTTAACATCTCTTATTGGCTATGTACAGTTACAATATATTCATTTTTATACATGGATTTCGAATTTTTCAGGGGATGTATGCATATATTAATGCTAGTAGATAGTGCTAAAGAATAAATGATTTTAGCAAATATCTCTAGTACTTGACACCCGTTCCAATTACCTTCTATTATGGACGCTGAATATGAAACGTATGGACGCTGGAAATATGTATACCACAAGACAGAATAACAAAATTATCTATGTCAAACCATAACACAGTAACACTGACAACGTATGTAGAGCGCGCGCGCAAAGTCCTACAACATGAGCAGCGCACAAATCATCAGGATCAGGCCATCAAACCGGGTGGTGTCGAGGCATTTACGGCTCGCTGGTATGCGGATGCCAGTGCCCTCTGCCAGGCCACCGGACAGGATACTGGTCCTTTTCATCGTTTTGCAGAACATCTCCATGGGTATCACGAGCAAGATCCTATCCAGCGAGCAGCCAGTCTGCGGGCGGCCCTGGCAATTCTCAGTGAGATGGAGCCTGCTAAAACTGGTAACGCAGCGAACACACTGGCTTCACCAGAAAAAGAATATAAGCCAGCAAAAAAACGGCCAGTCCCTACGCCTGAGCAGCAAACAGCCCAGAGAGCCTCAGGGCAACGCCAGGTCTCTGCTGCTACTGAGAGCAATACACCTAAAACAGCACTCAGGAGCATGGCAACAAAAAATGGTGCTAAACCAGGGGCGGCTACGTCTGCATCGAAAGAGGCAAGAACAACTGCAACAAGCGTTAATATACAGGATATGCCTAATCCTATTCAGTTAGAAGCCGGTATGTCGCAAGGCCATACCTCATTGACATTACTGAGCGCAGACATCACAGCAATTCCTGGTGTGGGCTCAAAGGGAGCCACACAGCTCCATACACTGGGCATACGCACAGTACGCGATCTGCTCTTCTATTTTCCGCGTGAGCACCGTGACTATAGTCAGTTAGAAAAAATTGCCAATGTGCCATTTGGTGAATTAACCACGACAATGGGACTAATCTGGGACGTTGAAATAAAGCGCACGGGTAATGGACGTACGCGTACCATCGCTACTATCTCCGATGAAAGCGGAAAGCTCTACGTCTCCTGGTTTAATCAGCCATATTTGCAAAAACAGTTGCAGGCCGCAAAGGGAGCCTATCTGGTTGTCACAGGCATCAAACAACGCTTTGGCAATAAAGTCGAATTTTCAGTGCGGAGCCATGAGTTACCTGAACAAGGTGACCTGCTCAACACTGGTCGTATGGTACCTATCTATCCTTTAACAGAAGGCTTAAAAGCCAAGAAATTACGCCGCTTCACCAAATATGTGGTTGATCGTTATGCCAGGATGATACCGGATCATCTTCCAATGTCAATCCGTGAGGATGCGCGCTTAATGATGCTTTCACGCGCCATTGAGCAGATTCATTATCCGGATAATGAAGAGATGCGCGTGCTCGCTCATCGCAGACTGGCTTTTGATGAGCTATTTGTGCTTCAGCTCGGTATGCAAGAACGACGAGCGCGCTGGCAGCATGAAGCAAAAGATGGGAGCGCCTTCACGCGTTACGACCATCGCATTTTTATCGAGCCAGATCAGAATTCTGCCAACACATCGAAGTCATCCAGAAAAGTCGCTCAACCCGAGACTCCATTACTGGGCTCAACTCTCTGGTCAGTAATTGCCACCGATAAACCTTTTGAGGAAACCTTGCCATTTACTTTTACGCCGGCCCAGCGCCGGGTAATAACGGAGATTTTTCAAGATCTAGGCAAGCGTAAGCCGATGTGTCGCCTGTTACAAGGAGATGTAGGTGCCGGTAAAACGGCGGTAGCGGCTTCAGCTTTGCTGCTAGCCGCTCTGAATGGCTATCAAGGGGCAATCATGGCTCCAACCGAATTACTCGCCGAACAGCATGCCCGCAGTATTAGCGCTATGTTAGAGCCATTTGGAATTCAGACCGTACTGCTGACGGGTAGCCAGCGCCAGCGTGAACGTAATATGGCCCGTCAGGCATTGGAAGCAGGACAGGCCGCGATTGCTATTGGCACTCACGCCTTAATTCAAGATGATGTGAAGTTTCATAGCCTGGGACTGGTGATTGTGGATGAACAACATCGCTTTGGTGTAGAACAGCGAGATGCCTTACGGCAAAAAGGGCTACATCCCCATATGCTAGTTATGACGGCAACACCGATTCCAAGAACACTGGCCCTGACACTCTACGGTGATTTAGATGTCTCATCCATCGACCAGTTGCCACCTGGACGCCAGAAAATTATTACACGCTGGCGTACCGGCACCCGGCGTAATGAAGCCTACGCCCAGATCGCGCAACAGGTCTCAGAAGGGCGTCAGGCGTTTATTATTTGCCCTTTGATTGAAGAGTCAGAGACTTTATCAGCGAAGGCAGCCACCAGCGAGTATGAACGCTTACAGCGCGAAGTTTTTCCGGAATTACGTGTGGGTCTTTTGCATGGAGCAATGAAACCAGCAGATAAAGATCAGATCATGCATCGCTTCCGTGACCATGAACTGGACATTCTGGTGGCAACTTCGGTGATTGAGGTTGGTATCGATATTCCTAACGCAACCGTGATGGTAATTGAGGATGCTGACCGCTTCGGACTTTCGCAACTCCATCAGTTCCGTGGTCGCGTTGGACGTGGCAAGCATCAATCCTACTGCTATGTATTGAGTGCCGAGGCCAGTCTGCAAGCCCAGGAACGACTGGGCGTCTTTCAAGATGTCGATGATGGCTTTAAACTCTCTGAAGAGGATCTGCGCCTGCGCGGACCGGGTGACTTTGTTGGCGTACGTCAGAGCGGTATGCCTGAACTACGAATAGCTGACTTCGGAGATACGGTCCTTATCGAGCAGACCCGCGCACAGGCAGAACAACTCTGGAGTGAAGATCCATATCTACGCAAATCAGAACATGCGCCATTACGGGAACGCATGTATCTATTCTGGCAAAATTTTATGGCTCATTAAGCTGCAACCTGATAAACTGGTAATGTCACAGTCGCCAGTACGAAGCACGTGTTATAAATGACCTGGATGTCGTTGTTTAGCTTCCGAATGGAAGAGGATATAATACAATGAAAATACTGGTTTTTAATGCGGGATCAAGTAGTCATAAAAGCAGCTTATACGAAGTAATGGATCAACTTCATGATACTCCCCCTGATCCACTATGGGAAGCTGAAGCTGATTGGACCAAACAGCAAGGCCAGACAGATCTGGAAATAAGGGCAAATGGAAAGACCATCAGTCAGCAACTCTCGACCGACGAGCGAGAAGAGATTATTCATCACATGCTCGAAACGCTCTGGTCGGGGCAAACGAAAGTTATCAAAGATCTTTCAGAAGTGGATGTAGTGGGTCACCGTGTTGTGCATGGAGGAACAGAATTCGTCAATGCGGTCCGTGTGGACCAGCATGTGAAAGATGCGATTCAAAAATTAAGTATATTTGCTCCCCTGCATAATCCAGCTGACCTTAAAGGTATTGAAACAGTCGAAAAACTCAAAAAAGATATTCCGCAAGTTGCGGTATTTGATACCTCGTTTCATAGTCAGATGCCCCTGGAAGCAAAAGTATATCCTGGACCGTATGCGTGGTATGAACAAAGTATCCAGCGCTATGGTTTTCATGGTACCAGTTATCGTTATGCATCACGCAGAAGCGCACACATTCTGCATAAGGATCCGAAATCCTTGAAAATGGTCATCTGCCACCTTGGCAATGGTTGCTCGGTAGCGGCCATTCAAAATGGACAGAGCATCGATACCAGCATGGGCTTTACACCCCTGGAAGGATTAATGATGGGCACTCGCTCAGGCTCAATTGATCCAAGTATCTTGCTTTATTTGGAGCGTGAAAAAGGCTATGACGCGGATAAACTGGACCAGGCGTTGAATAAAGAATCTGGCTTCAAAGGTGTCTCTGGCCTCTCAAGCGATGTGCGCGCAATTCATAAAGGGATTGAGGATGGAAATGAACGCGCAAAGCTTGCTCTGGATATCTTTATCCATCGGCTACGCTCCACCATTGGTGGTATGATCGCGACCCTGGGGGGTATCGATGTACTCACCTTTACCGGAGGTATCGGCGAACACGATGAGATTGTACGCGCCAGAACATGTGAGGCATTCAGCTTTCTTCATCTCAAATTAGATCAGCAAAAAAATGCTACTTCCCGGGCGGACCAACAAATTTCTACATCCGACTCCACTGTACATGTCCTGATCGTCAAGGCCCAGGAAGACTGGGAGATTGCACGTCAATGCTGGCAATTAATGCAATAAATCATGACTGGCTTTTGTGTATGGTACATGTATCTTATTGCTGTGACACATGTACCATACACAAAAGATGCGATTTTCCACAGGCGCAAACTACCCGAAACAGGTCGCACAAACAACACATCTAATACTATTTTTAAGACCATCTATTCTTCGAAGAGTACTTGTATACTAAATGAAACTACATACGTAGCTGAAGCGTGCTTATAGTGCACAGGTAAACCACAAACATAAATAATTTTTTTGATAAACAATTTTGGCAAGCAAAAGGAGGGCGTATGACCAGATTAATAGATCGCCTGACATCAAATCAACCAAAAACAAAATATGAGCAGGCGCAAGAGAGATATGAGCAGGCACAGGATGCTTCAAAGGCATCATATGCAAACCTCAAAGATGCTGCCCAAACAGCATACGAGGCCACGAAAGATGTAGCGCAGTCGGCGATTTCCAATACCAAAGATGCAGCACAATCAACCTATGATGTGACGAAAGATGCTGCCCAATCAACCTATGGCAACGTCAAAACAGGCGTCTCCAAAACACAGGGTGCACTACTTGCTGGTGCTGGCGCGGCCAGTATTCTGCTACAGCAGAATCAAAAGCAAAATAAAAAGAACCTGAAGAAGGCTCAGAAAAACTTCAGCCTCTTCCAATCTAAAGCTCAAGACCAGATCAATACCAGCCGTGGAAAAGCTCTGGATACTTTTTCTACTGGTACTTCACTGGCACAGGATGCTCTTTCGAGCGGCAAAGATGCTTTTTCGAGCGGCACCTCACGGGCGCAAGATGCTCTTTCTACTGGTGCAGCGCTGGCACAGGATGTCTTTGAAAAGAACAGCAAAAAAGCTCAGAAGAACCTGAAAAAAGCCCAGAAGAACCTGTCACAATTCCAGGATAGTGTATCTCCAAGTCTGGATGCCGCACAGGAAGCCTTACAGACGAGTTCTAAGAAGGCCAACAAACAATTACAAAAGGCCGCTTCGAGCGCCAAAGATTTCACTGGATCTGTTCAGGATCAGTATGAACACTATCAGCGCAAGCGCCAGCGGGGAAAAACCCTGTTCCGTCTTGGCCTGGTAGCTGGCGTGGTCGCAGCATTGCTCTATACTCCAATTGCTGGATCAGAGGCTCGTGCGCGATTGATGGAGCAGGTCAATAAATACCGCACCTACTTCGGCATCTAGTAACCTTCCCTGAGAGTTCAGGCGCTACTAGATACAAATGAAAAGAGGATGGGAATGATTAGTTCCCATCCTCTTTTCATTTGTATCTAGTAGCGCCATATGCAAGTTTTATCCCTCACACCTCGCGCCTACGGCTCTCGCTTGTTTTGAGGAGGAAAATGCCGAGGCGATCGCAACCGCCTCGGCATTTTCCTCCTCAAAACAAGCGAGTATGTGGAAAACTTGCACATGGCGCTAGCTAGATACCCCGGCTCAAGGGTGATTCAGCATAATGGTTCAGCAAGTCTTCTGGTCCGTCATAGATAGCCAGGGCTCCTTTTAAATCTCGATCACTCCAACCACCACTACGAAACGCAATCGTGGCAAGGGAGGCCTTAGAAGCGGCTTCAATATCATAGGCGGTGTCCCCGATCATAATCAGTTGGTCAGGGTCTAAGCCAATAAGGTCAATGGTGGCATGTATAATATCAGGATCTGGTTTGGATTGACTGGCCTCTTTTGACGTGGCTTTTTGCTCAAAGAGCTGGTCAATATTGGGTTCAATCAGTTGCAACATCTCATGCAATTCATCTGGCTCAGCTGAGGTAGCAATAGCTAATTTTAAGCCTTGATCGTGCATGTGATGGAGTAATTTCGCTGTACCTGGAAAAGCTTTGACCGTCGAAAAATATTTTTCTTTGAAAATTTTTTTCCGACTCTCGGTAATTTTTTTGCCCTCGGGACTATCTTTTGAGATGTTTAGCACTTCAGGCAGTACTTTATCACCACCCATACCAATCAAAGGAGCAACCTTTTCAAAAGGTACATCATAACCATGTTCTTTCATAGCCTCTACCCAGGACTGGGCATGCGCTTTGTTACTATCTACTAAGGTTCCATCCACATCCAGGATAACGCCTTTTACAGGCCGATGGCTGGTCATATATCTTCCCTCTACTTTTCAAATTTGTATAGTGAAGAAGATAAACAGTAGCAGCTGGATCCCTTGCTCACCATACAAATGCAGTTTTGTGTTACTTTACATTGCCTATTCATACTACTCTTATGAAGGCAAAAAAGTTCTAAGCGACACTAGGCATAGATAGTCTGGGATTGCGCCAACAAAATTTTACGCAACAATACCTTGGCACGATGGAAATACGTCTTGGCCGTCGCCTCAGGCATACACAGCACTTTACCAATTTCAGAGAAACTTAATTGCGAGGCATAACGTAAAATGACTACCGAACGGAACTTTGGTGGCAGAGATTCAATCGCCTGACGTAAATGCATTTGCAGGTCACGACGTTCCATCAATTCTTCAGGCAAAGGTCCAGGATCGGGAATATCACTTAAAATCGAAAATTCACCATCACGGTTTTCTACTTCTAGTTGAGAAAACCGGATCGCATAGCGATGCCGTCGCCGTAGCTCATCAACACAACAATTACGCGCAACTTGAAATAACCATGACTTAAATGGCTCACCTGTTCCTAATTTTGGTAGCGAGGTATAAAAGCGTAGGAAGACCTGCTGGAGTACATCACAAGCCAGGTCATAGTCACCCAGAAAGCGACAAATAAAGTTAAAGAGGGGAGTATGGTACCTGCGTACCAGGAGTTCAAAGGCGTGTTCGTCTCCGTCGAGAATCATCTGGGCCAGCACGGCATCAGAGAACTCTTGAGGGGAGGTTTTTATAAATTCTGGAGTTTGCACGGGTAACCTCTTCGTTTCTGAATGTATTCATGATCTAGCCGATTATTCTTTTTACAGATACTAGCATATACTCTTCAAACGATAATTACAATGGCATTTTGCTTAAATAAATCTCTATAATTCTACTTTAAATCATAAATCAAGCTCAATTGCTAAAGCATTGTTTTATGTTATGCTTGAAATTCCCATGTACTGTATTTATCGTCAATTGTTTTATTTTTCAGTAAATAAAATTGGGCCATGGTGTCATGACCCAATGAAATGTCCCGTCTGCGGCGGGAGGGGAGGAGAGAATGAGGGACACTCCCAACCCTGGCAGGCGGGCCTCACCG
Organism: Dictyobacter alpinus; assembly: GCF_003967575.1. Lineage (NCBI taxonomy): Bacteria > Bacillati > Chloroflexota > Ktedonobacteria > Ktedonobacterales > Dictyobacteraceae > Dictyobacter > Dictyobacter alpinus. Next base: position 3,203,369 of record NZ_BIFT01000001.1, on the reverse strand, counting down.
GCCCTCCTGCACCTCCCAGCATCATCATAAAAATCTCAGGCATGTTCGAGGCGGCGTAGCTCGATTTTTCCGTCGCGCTCACGTACGGCGAAGGTTGGTTGAGAATAGACGGCCGGACTATTGACGACAGCTCCGTCACACATGCGGAAACCGGAGTTGTGCCAGGGGCAATAGACGACGCCATCTTCATAGCTGCCTTCATCTAATGGTCCACCCAGATGTGAGCAGGTGGCGGCGATTGCATGAATAGTTGAGCCTTCTTTGAGAAGTACCGCTGGCATACCTGCGGCATCTACACGCGTTAGTTTGCCTGGCTCCAGATCGCTGGCCTCCATGACTGCCACATATTCATCAGGCCCGGCCTCAGGAATGACACGGTTGACGCCAATCGCATCTGAATACGCCAGTTCACCACCGATATAGGAAGAATAAATGGTCAGTCCATAGGCCGCACTGGAAAGTGCGATGGCGGTCTTACGTTGTCCGGTGAAGCGCAATACCGCAGAGGAAGCATTAAGAACAGTAACACTGCCATTGAGGAGCGCATGCAACATACCAGTTCGCTGCTCCTGACCATCGGTATCCACCCAGTTAGCCAGACCGGTTGCGGCCGATCCCGTTGCACCCGCCAGGCCAAGCCACATCATCATATCCGCGCTTCGAGCCATGGCATCATCATCTTCATTAGCCAGCCAGACCAGATCAAAAACCATCGTAGAGGTCCAGGCACCAATGGGAATCGTCACCAGTATGGGGTGAACAGGATGTCCAAGCCAGATTCCCGCTAGCATATCTTTGATGCGATAGCTAGCATCTTTTGGGCTACCAAATAATCCATTCACCCATCCCTGCAAAGGTGAAGATAGTTTATCCAACCAGGGCATATTTGCGATCAGTTTGGCGCTATAATGGCGCAAGAGAGGAGAACGTGGTGGTGTGTCCATCCAACTTGTTGCCTTTTCATTTGTGGTTTCTGCAACCATATATATGATCCTTTCTTATACCGCAAGCCAAAAGTAGTCTCGTGGTGGGTTCATTCCAATTACCGAAAAAGGAATTTCTGGTTTTTGTACTTTTTGTAAGTAATCCACTACAGCAGGATTATGCCCATAAAAGAGGTGCGCAATGCGTAGCGCACATTCAAAAGAGCGAAAATAAATATACATTTCACCCTGCACAGGCATTGATACATAATGAAAGCCATGCTGCTCAAACCAATCCAGGTCTTCGGTGCGCGGCCAGATGATAATAATCTTGCCACCGGGCTTTGTTACCCTGCGTAACTCTGCCAGTCCTGGCTCCCCTCCCTGATCATCCAACGCAGTGAAAGCAGAACAACTGATTACTGTATCTATAGACTGATCAGGCACAGGTAAATGGGTAAAGCGACCCGATTGGGGCTGGATGCGCTTGCCCTTATCATCCACACGAACTTTTTGGCGTAAAAGATGCAGCAAACCTGGTGAGGGTTCAACCGCGTAAACCTTCTCAGCCCCAAAACGCACACATTCAAATGATGCACGCCCACTGCCTGCGCCAGCATCCAATACTACTTTTCCAGCCAGATCAGGCTGGATAGCTTGAAAGATGCCTTCATGCAGACGTTCACCTTCGGTCAATTCCTCATATAGATCTGGAGTTTTCCAATAAACAAGCTCCCAGAATAGATGATCGAGAAGCTCTTTCCGGGCCTGTTCGGCCTCCTGGGTGGGCAATGGATGTCGTAATTCATCTTGCAACAGTTGTTGCTGCTCAGGAGAGAGGCTTTTAGTAATATGGGATATAAGCGTAGACGAAGCACCATGCAAACCATGTGCAAGCAGTGTTCTAGAAAGCTGGGAATCACCGCAAGCAAGCATATGATGCAAAGTATCCTGATCAAACACTAATAAATCTTCAATGGAAAATGGATTTTCAAACAACACATCAGACTGAGCAGGTACATCACTACTCGCCATGTATCTTCCCTTCTTCTAGCTATCATAGGCATTTTGCTTAACACACACCGACATTCCCTCCTCCCATTATCGACTGCAAAGATGTTATCCTCAGAAGAATCGATAAATCACAGTACTATTTTTCGTACGCGCCTTTAAAGCAAATAGTTTCTAGCATAATGAATACTATAGGACAATTTTTTCATGATCAAAGCCTGTATGTGCGAAAATGGGTTATATGCCTGGTCCACCAGCGAGAGGACTGGCACGTATCACAAGTACTGTTGATTTGTAGCAAGGAGCATTGAACATATATGACAGTGACTACATATGATCTACTGGTCGTTGGAGGTGGGGCAGCCGGCAGTACTGCTGCATCTACGGCAAGTGAGATGCACAAGCATGTCGCATTGATTGAGGAGGACAAATTAGGGGGCACCTGTCTAAATTATGGTTGTGATCCAACCAAAACACTCCTGCACATCGCCACAATCCTACATCAATCTCGCCATGCGCAACACTATGGTTTAGAGATTCCTCCACCAGCGATAAACTGGGAGCAGGTTCAGACCTATGTTCAGGAGATCATAACGCGTATTCGGGGTGGCTCAGTAACGGAAGCTATTGGCAATCTCAAACAACAGGGTATCGATGTTTTCCATCACAACGCCACCTTCATCTCTCCTAACACCTTGAAGGTGGGAGACCAGACACTCCAAGCCGATAAAATCATTATTGCATCTGGAACACAAACTTCATGTCCTTCCGTGAGCGGCTTGAAAGAACTGGGATATATCACCAATAAAGAGGCGGTCGTACTCAAACAATTGCCAGCAAAATTGGCGATTATAGGTGGTGGCCCACTTGGCATTGAGTTTGCTCAATTATTGCAACGCTTTGGTGTTGAGGTTGTCGTGTTAGAGCATGGAGAACAGATACTCAAAAAAGAAGAGCCAGAAATGATAGCACTGCTCCGCAAGATTTTGAGTGATGAAGGCATTCAGATCGAGACCGGTGTTGAGCTACAACGGGCAGAGAGAGCAGACAACGGTAAGAAACGCTTAGTCTATCAACAGGCACAACAATCCAGGCAACTTGAAGTAGATGAAATCTTAATTGCCAGCGGACGTATACCGCAGTTGGATACCCTCAATCCGGCCGCTGCTAATCTACACATTACAGAAAAAGGCATTACGGTAGATGCCACGCTGCGCACGAATAATCCCCATATCTGGGCGGCTGGCGACATCACTGGCGGTCCTAGATTCACCCATGTCGCCAGTGATCAAGGCAGGCTGGCCGCGCAAAACGCCTTTGCGGCAATTCCCAAACCATTCACCGATCAACCTATTCCATGGGTCACATACACCGATCCCCCACTGGCACATGCAGGCCAAACCGAACAACAGCTACAGCAGGCAGGAACCAACTATAAAGTTGCCCGCCTGACATTCAAGGAAAATGAACGGGCCATTACTAATGGCAGAACACGAGGGTTGATAAAGTTACTGGTCGGCATGGATGATACAATCTTAGGAGGTCATATCCTTGGTGATCGAGCCGATGATCTGATCGCCCAGATAATCCTGGCAATGCGTACCGGCATCACGGCCCAATTTCTAGCCGATACTATCTTGCCATATCCCACATTAAGTGAGGTGATACGCTGGACCGCAGACCGTTTTTGATGTGTTGGTACAGTAAGAGCATATCTAATAATTCCATTCGAGCACAGTGGAAAAATCGCAGAGGGATTGGAAGCGAAAGAACAATAAACTATGGTGCTTTAAGAGGTGCACATAGTAGCTTTTTCATAGAATGGGTAAGATGACACTAACTCGTCCGTTGGTGCGTGTATTAAATAAGGTTATGTCGAGGGGGGATGGGTAAACATCGCTATAGTAGAGAGAGCCACCACAGACACTTCATTTTCACACGTCTATTAGAAGTGCCTGCCAATGCAGTCTCAGTCAAATAAATGCAGGGATGTAAATGAAAATTATACACCAAGGGGAACCGTTTTATGCGCACCGTACTTATCCTCAATCCAACATCCGGTGAGTCAGCACTGGCTGAAAATCACACAACTCTAGATGATACCAAAGAGTTGATTCTGGCCTCTTTACGGACCCACAATATAGAACCCACTGTCCAATATACAACCGTAGAAGATCCTGGCACTGGTCTCGCGCGTCAGGCAGCGGCTGATGGCGCGGAGATTGTCATTGCTGCGGGTGGTGATGGAACACTGCATGCAGTAGCTACAGGGCTTATTGGAACAAAGAGCACACTGGGCATTCTGCCGATGGGAACCATGAATAATATTGCTCGTAGCTTGAAGATTCCAGAAGAGATTGAGAAAGCCTGTGAAATTATTGCTAAAGGTTCAAACAGTCGCATAGATGTAGGAAAAGTGAATGACCAGATCTTTTTAGAGGTCTCGGGTGTTGGCCTGGAAGCTGCTATCTTTCCTGCTGCCGAAGAATTCAAAAGCAAAGGCATAGTCTCAACGGCCCGTGGTATCGCACAAGGACTCTATACACTTTTTACTTTTAAGCCGACCCGCTTTACAGTGACTTTTGATCATAAAAAACGGCGCCATGTTCATGCGATTCAAATTAGCGTCTGTAACTCACCATATTATGGAGCACGATTACAATTTGCACCCAACGCAGTCATGGATGATGGTCTATTGGATGTGTTAATCTACCGCCGATTCAGCAAGTTTAATTATATCCGCCACGCCATTTCGATCAGTCAGGGTAAACGGGACTTGAGCCAGAAAATCAGTCGCCGTAAGGTGAAAGCGATCACAGTTGAGGCGGAAAATCCAGTAGAAATACATGCAGATGGCGTTCCGGCAGGGCACACCCCGGCAACCATTGTGATCGAAGCCGGGGTACTACAGGTGCGGGTGCCTAAAAAGATTGCGGAAGGCCCCAATATCACCAAACCGGAGAACAAGAAAAGAAATATCTATCGACGGGCCGTACAACGCGACCAGAAGCAAGAGAAAGGTCCTGTATATGTTTAATCCTCTTCGTAGACCAACCAAAAAAGGGGTAATTCCTGAGCAGATAAATACTGATGCAAATGCAATCAAAGTACAAACACCACCTCTGCCCCAGGTGAAGTTGCCTGAGGTGCAAGTGCCACCAGTAATGACAGAAGCGCAACGTCTCGCGGCCGAATCCTCGGTCTCAGGACGGAGGGCTGTATCACGTGGTACCATGTTTATGGCATTCTATCTCTGGCTACTATCCGGAGCTGTAATTCTCTCCTTGATTGCTCGCCGCACACAATTTTTTCCTGGCGATATGTCGATTACAGCCAGATTACAAAAATATCGCCATCCCTGGTTAAGACGCTTCTTCTTTGGCATCTCAGAAGTTGGCTTTGCTAAATATGCAATTCCACAAACAGTGGGTGTGGCGGCCATTTTCTGGGTCTTGCGCTTCCGCCTTGAAGCGTTATTTATTCTGCTGACATCGTCATCAACGTTGCTCAACGCCATCGTTAAACGTGTCATTAAACGGCCACGCCCCACCCAGGAGCTGGTCACGGTCGTTAAAGTCATCAATGAACCCAGCTTTCCCAGTGGACACGTGATGCACTATACCAACTTCTATGGATTGCTCATCTATCTACTGGCTACCAACTGGCGCTCAGGACGGATTCGAGACATTTTAATCGGCATCTGTACCGTCTTAATTGCCTGTATCGGCCCGTCCAGAATTTATCTGGGAGCCCACTGGCCCAGTGACGTAGCGGCTGGCTACATTTATGGAGGCCTATGGTTTAGCGGCATAATGGTACTCTATCTGCGCGTCAAAGCCTGGCTCCATCCCTTCACAGGCAAAAAGCCAGAAGTCGGCTTACAGTTACAGCAACCTGGTGACGAGGAAGGAAAAGAGCTTGCCGAGAATTTAGAGCAAGCTTAAATTCAGCTATGAAAAGCGAGAGGGCGCGGTGTGCATCAATTCTGAACACCGCGCCCTCTCGCTTTGCTTTACACCTTAACCTATATGGGGTACGACGGCATCGGATTGGGGCTGTTCTTCAGTAGCAGTGGATTCGCTTTTATACATGTATTGATCAGCACGACCACCGGGAAGCCAGAACATAGCCACAACACCAATTATGGCCAGGATGAAAAGGAGCAGGTAAACCCAGAACAGGCTTTGTGAAAGGGCTACTTGCAATTGATTGAGTAGAGCTGTGGGCAACGTTTCGCGCACACCAGGCGTCAATAATACATTGGCTGGCGATACACCCTTTGGTAAGTGCTGCAATACACTCTGATAATTAGCAAAGATGGGCGTAAAACGCTGGGCCATCTGAGCATTTAAGATCGAGCCCATGATCGCCACACCGATGGTACCACCAATCGTGCGGAAAAACTGCGTTGATGCAGTCGCCACGCCACGCAAATTCCAGGGTACTGCATTTTGTACCGAAAGAATATAGGCAGAACTGGAAAAGCCCAGACCGGTTCCAATCAGGACCATCGCCACGATAATAAACGCCAGGCTAATCTGAGGCGTAAACAGCAAGGCCATACCAACACCTACCAGCGATAAAGCGGTCCCAAACAGGGCGGTTAAGCGATAGCCATAGCTTATCACGATCTTACCACTAATCGTGGCCGCAATCGGCCAGGCCAGCAAAAGGGGTCCCAGAATAATACCGGCATCGGTAGCACTTCCACCCTTAACCCCCTGCATAAACAGAGGCACATAGGAAGTAACCCCAAACATCAACGTTCCTAAGACCACACCACCAATACTTGAAATGACAATGATGCGATTCTGGAAAAGATCCAGCGGAAGAATCGGCTCGGCAGCCCGTCGCTCTTCACGCAGGAACCATGCTAATAACAGCAGCGATACAGCAAAGAGTCCAATGCTTTGCCACGAAATCCAGGACCAGCTGGTACCACCCTGTAAAAAGGCGAAAAGCAGAGCCACAATACTAACACTCAAGGTTATAGTACCAACATAGTCTAGATGATGCTTTTTTCGCTCAACCTGCTCTTTTAAGGCAAACAGGAGTATAAGTGCCGAGAGTAAACCAAAAGGAACATTGATGAAGAAAACCCAACGCCAGGAAAAATGATCCACAATCAAGCCACCGAGAGCCGGGCCAATGATACTGGATAATCCCCAGACGCCGCTAAATAAACCTTGAATACGAGCACGTTCTTTTAAAGCAAAGATATCACCAATGATAGTAAGTACAATTGGTTGGACTGCACCTGCTCCCAGACCTTGAATGGCTCGGAAGATAATCAGCTCCACCATAGAATGAGAGAAACCGGACGCGACAGAACCAATGAGAAATACCACTGATCCAAATAAAAAAAGCGGCTTACGGCCATAGAGATCGGCCAGTTTGCCATAGATAGGCACCGTAGTAGTTGAGGTAAGAAGATAGGCCGAAAAGACCCACGAATAGAGGGTAATACCACCCAGTTTGCCAACGATACTGGGCATGGCCGTACCAACAATGGTTGTATCCAGAGCAGCAAGAGCCATACCCAACATCAAAGCAATTGTTACAAGAATTTTAGCATTCCTGGTCATTTGCATGTTCCTGATTTATTCCCTTCACTTAGCAACATAACTTCCCATCAAAACATCACACACACAAAAATTTATTCCCTGCCAGTGTTGTCGACAAAGCACGAAGACCAGTTAGCTTACCTTCTTCTAACGCATAGAATTAGACTTCCACCGATACACCACGCCAGAATGCAACGTGATCCTTAATTTGTTTGGCCGCATCTTTGGGCTCAGGATAATACCAGGCTGCATCCTTGTTTGCCTCGCCATTCACCTCGACCGTATAGTAACTGGCCAGACCTTTCCATGGACAGGTGGTGTGGGTATCGCTCGCTTTAAAATATTCTTTGTTTACAGAATCAGGTGGAAAGTATTGATTACCTTCAACTACCACGCAGTTATCGCTCTCGGCCAGTGTAACGCCGTTCCAGGTTGCTTTGGGCATGGAAAAACTCCTTCTATCAGTATGCTCATGCATACGCGCTAGCACTAAATGCCATGTGCATTTTGCCTCATCTTATGGATAATAAGATGGAAACACGACTTTAGAGAAAGAATCCGCACATGACAGTATTCATAATACAACGATTTCACTTCTCTCACACAGCATAGAAGCAAAACGTTGAAAAAACAGAGACATGCTAGTAAGAAGACGAGGCATGGCAATGGTGTGGGTCATTAGGAGCGGCAGATATGCAAAAAAAATCAGCTCCTGGGAGATAAAATGGAACGGCGAATGGCCGAGGAAGATGAACGCCAGGATGGAATATAGGCCTGGACCTGAAAGAGGGTTGGTGACACACGGGCAGCTGGCTTCTGCACATTGATAACTTTACCGCTGGCAATACGTTGTAATTCGCGTTGAATGTTTCCCATACTGGATGGTCGTCGCTTTGGATCAAGCTCTAACATACATAAAATCAAGATACGTAGCTGAGGATGCTGAGGGAGTTCCAAATCTTTGTGCGCAAATGGTGAATGGGAAGGATCGATGCCGGTGATCAGCTGATACAGCACAATGCCAAGGCTGTAAACATCGGCCTGCGGTGTCGTCTGGGCTCGTCCATATTGCTCAGGAGCCGCGTAACCGGGAGATCCCAGCACCATGGTATCCTTTAACTTTCCGTATTTAAAATGGCGCGCAATGCCAAAATCAATCAAATAAATCTGCCCTTCAGGCGTACGCATCACATTAGAGGGTTTCAAATCACGGAAAACAATGGCGGGCCGACGCGTATGCAAAAAGCTCAGTACCGTCGCCAGCTGAATACCAATTTGCAACACTTTTTCAATGGAAAGGGAGCCACCACGCTGCTGTAGATAATGCTCAAGGGTCTCACCTTCAATAAAACTCATCACCAGATACCAGTTACCATTCTCTGAAAAATAGTCATAGATACTTGGTAAATTGGGATGGGTTAGCGTCGCGAGTAGTACAGCTTCGCGCTTAAAGCTTTCAGCGGCATCAAGCAGTTCCTGCTGACCCAGACCTTGCTGAATCATCTCTTTAATCGCCACACGTCGATCCATGAACTCTGTATCGATGGCTTGATAGATCTTGCCATAGCCACCTGAGCCTATCTGCTTCACAAGGCGGTAACGGTGCTTTAAGAGTTCTCGCACCTTTAAGGGCTGAGAGTCACGTTCTGAAGCTGGCACAACCGCAATCGGGATTGATGGATTTGAGGCAAGTGGCTGAGGTAAGCTGATCTGAGTACTGATAGAGTGGCCACAAAAACGACAGAACCTGGCGTGCGTAGGGTTTGCCGCCCCACACTCTGCACAAAATAAATGTGTATCCTGTCCCATGAACAGCTCCTCAACTGTGGTAATATCTGTAATAATCTGAAAACCAGTACCAATGCCACTCACTGATGATTGGTTCTATTCATACGATTGAACGGTAGCAGACATATACAACATAGAATAAAATAGATATTTTCTGCTACAGTACTTTCATAATATAGTATTTCAGCTGGAATTACTATGGTATGCTTCACAGTTTTTACAAAATTACGCGTACATTTGTATTTCACGTCCCCTTGACTTGCAGGGTTTGTTTCCGATATAATCAAGTCAGATTTGACTTAATTGGCGGTGGCTTATGTATAAACAAGTTGTGTTGCTTGGTGTATTGCTTGAGAGGCCTATGTATGGGCAACAGATTCGAGAGTTCATTGAGATGCATCATGATCTTGCCAATCATATCAAAAAACCTACTATCTATTATCAGTTGGAACGCCTGGTTGCCGATGGCTACCTCGAGCTTCGGCGTGAGACGGTAGAGGCTCCTGGGCCTGGTGCGGCCCATGAGGAAGTGGCTTTGCGTGAACGGGATCTGTATTATATTACGGAGCGAGGAAAAGAATATTTCGCTACGCTCTTACGCGATATGATCAGTACTTTTACGCCTGGCTTAAATGAAGTAGATGCATGGCTGTTTTTCTTACATCACCTGACCGCTGATGAAGCATGTAGCCTGCTACAACAACGCTTCCTACTTATGGAAGCATATCGCAACAACATCGTTCAGCAGATGGGATCCGACTGTGAGGTAGACGCCGCGCACCGACTCGTTAATGAACACAAATTAATGCTGCTGGAAGCTGAAACACGCTGGCTCGTACAAACGATTGAGCATATTCGAGCGGAGTAACATATGCTCATAATCAGGAACCAGAAACGGGGCCAGCTGCATTATAGAATAGAAACAACATAGAGGTACAGGAGCACTTTTGGTCATGCAGCAAAAAAAGCGATCACCGCTGATATTGATGGCACTCACAATCTTGATCGATTTTACGGGCTTTGGCTTAATTATTCCGCTTTTGCCATTCTGGGCTCAGCATCTAGGCGCAAATCCAATTGGAGTTGGCGCCATTGTTACTGCTTACGCCCTGGCACAGTTTATTTTTACGCCTGTGCTAGGTGGCCTGTCTGATCGCTATGGACGCCGACCCGTGATTATCATCTCATTGCTTATTGAAACACTATCATTTGGGTTGACCGCGTTGTCAGGCTCATTACCAATGTTGCTGCTGGCGCGTTTCGTAGGAGGCCTGGGTGCTTCTAACATTGGCTCGGCTCAGGCAGTGGTCGCTGATGTGACGCCAGCCAAAGAGCGCGCAAAAGGCATGGGATTGATTGGGGCCGCCATTGGGATGGGATTTGTAATTGGACCGGCAATGGGCGGAATTCTCTCCCCATTAGGGCCAGCAGTGCCTTTCTGGACGGCGGCTGGTATTGCCCTGCTTAATGCGCTCCTGGTCTTCTTCTTTTTACCAGAAACGCGTACACAAAAGTTGCCATTAACTGCTGAAGAAGCGGGTGAAACACACTCGATGAATCGCTTGAATGTCCTCTGGACAGGCTGGCAACGGGCAATACAACTACCAATTGTACTCAGACTGATCCTGGTCAATCTGCTGTTTACGATTGCTTTTACCGCCATGGAAACAATTTTTCCGCTCTTCTCTCAGCAAAAGTTCGGCTGGGGCTCAACCCAGAATGCTTACCTGTTCACCTATGTTGGCTTTGTAGTTGTCCTGATGCAGGGTGGACTGGTCGGGCGACTGGTCAAACGTTGGAATGAGCAGAAGGTTATGTTTGGTGGACTGCTTTTGCTGGCAGTAGGACTGATCATGCTGGCATTTAGTAACTATCTTGCGCTAGTATTAATCAGTGTGGGACTATTAAGTATCGGCGATGGCGCAATTAGTCCAACCATTTCTACGTTGCTGTCCTTTGCCAGTCCGGCAGAGACACAAGGTGAGCTACTAGGGTTAGCCCAGGGCGTCGCGGGACTGGGTCGGATAATTGGACCATTAATCGCTGGTGGCGTTGATACTTATAGTAGTGCGGGCATTCCCTTGCTTATTGGTGGCCTGCTGGTATTGCTGGCAACCCTGGTGGTCTTCCCAATACTTAGTAGGATTCAAAGTCCTCATGATCGTAAGGGAAGTACTATATTGGAGGCTGGCCGCTCTCAATAAATTTTTTTCGCATGATAAACATATGCTTTTCCAGGCATAACGTTTTTCATAGATACATGCCTGGCAAACAATTTTCAGGTATGTAAGACTCACTCACCGTCAACATGTATTTTTTAAGGAGATTTAACCGTGATTGTTCGTATTGGTATTATGGCATTGCGTATCTGCGTTGTGCTTGCACTTATTGTAGGTATTTTACTCTGGGCCAACCTGATTCCAGATGGTATTGTTATGATTCATATGCTGCTGGGCCTGCTGGCAATGATTGCCCTCTGGCTGCTAGCCTTTGGTATTGCAACCGCAGCTAAGGGACGCAATATGGGATTGGCCATTGGCGCTTTTGTACTGGGTTTGCTCCTGCCAATCGTTGGCCTGGGACAACTTAGCTGGCTGTCTCTCGGTTCATCACATATCGTCATTCAGATCATCCACTTATTGATTGGCCTGGGTGCCATCGGCGTTGGTGAAATGATCGCAGCACGTTACAAACGCAACAATAAACTGGCATAAACCATTCGCAATATTGCCTGCAACGCTTGCTTCTTTTAAGTGGTGCCGTGGGTGTGCTGATCGGCACACCCACGGCACCACTTAAAAACTTTTTCCTCAGCTATTGCCGAACTGCGGTGAATATGTTTTAATGTCTGTATCTATTTTCAATGCCTTTCATTGGCAGTTTCTAACACAGACGTTAGCAAAGGAGCTTATGTGAGTCAGCAGGAATCGCGTCACCGCCTCGCTATTTATCCGGGCAGTTTTGATCCCGTCACCAATGGACATCTTGACATCGCGCTCCGAGGAGCACGACTATTTGATGAGCTTATTATCGCGGTCTACGCTTTCCCCATCAAAAATCTGCTTTTCTCGGTTGATGAGCGGGTAGCACTCTGGCAAGAGGTTCTGGCCAATGAGGGTCTGAACAACGTACGTGTAGAAAAATATACCGGTCTGACCATTGAATATGCACGAGCAATAGGCGCGCAGGCAATCATCAAGGGATTACGCTCACCCAATGACTTTGATGCGGAGTTTCAACAAGGGCTGATGAATCGCAAATTAGCTCCAGATATTGAGACCGTATGTTTTTTAACCAATCTGGACCAACTCTTTGTCAGTTCATCTTTAATCAAAGAGGTCGCAAGTCTGGGAGGAGATGTAGCCGATATGTTACCCGCATCGGTGGCACAGGCACTCCTGAACAAGCAGAGCGAGACTCGAAAATAGCCAGCGCATAAATTGCAACATACCGGGTAAGCTGTTCGTAGAATAAACGTACGTTAGCCGATAGACCTCTTTTTGGGATAAAGAGGGATCTCGCCACGTCCGGAGGGGACATAACGGCATGGGAAGGAGGCAAGGAATAATATGGATATACTCTACCTTGTAGATCGTTTGGAGAACCTTGTCGCCAATAGCAAGCGCATGCCCCTGGTCAACCAGATCATCCTTAAAGAGGCAGATCTACTGACCATTATTGAACAAATGCGTACATCAGTTCCCGGTGAAATCAAACAGGCCCGACGTATTATGCAGGAAAAGGAACGTATCCTGGCCCAGGCCCAAACCGAAGCGTCAACCATGGTATCCCGTGCACGAGAAGAGGCGGAACGCACCATGGCACGCGAAGGACTGCTGCGGGCAGCCGAAGAACGTTCGCAAGAGATCATACGCCGGGCCAACGATCAGGCGCAATCAATTGTTCGGCGCGCCGAAACACACACTGAACAAATGCAAATCGACTCAGACACCTATGCCTCCGAAACACTACGCAATCTGCGTGAACATCTCCTTAATGTGGAAATGGAAATTGAACGCACAGTCATGAGTATTGAACGAGGCCTCGATAGCCTGGAAGGACGTCCAGAAAATGAGGAAACCGAGCTAGAAGAAGATGTGGCGACACCTGATGAAATGGTGCCACACGCTGATGACGATGACGATGATGACGCACTACAACCCCGGCCCATGCCAAGGCGCGCCTCGCTAGCAGCCGATACCATGGGTGGCCCAAACTATCCAGTGTAAGCAACTACCTTGCTTATCCGCAAGGGGCATATCCTTACGCTTCTCTCTTTCAATCCGGCCCACTCGATACTTTTATAACGAGTTGCAGGACTTGACACCCTCCCATGCCTTGTCTATAATGAGCAAGCGCCAGAGAAGAGTAAGGAACAATTCACCTTGCGCCAAAACGTATTTACCGGCAAGAGTTCAATACTCGTTTAGATCTCAATGGGAAGGATACAATTCCATGATCTTTAATGTGGCGCAATTAATGAAGTCTCCGTTTGGTTCGGGGGCGGCATTAGAGGCAGATATTCAGGAAGAACAGGTCCAGCTCGATAACGATCTCAAGGTAATCGGACCTATCAAGGGGCATGTACGCATGCGCCGTGTTAATCAGGGACTCCTGGTTGATGGGTGGGTTGATCTTACGACTGAGCTCGAATGTGCCCGTTGCTTAAAACACTTTGAGCAACCAATGCATGTGACATTCGAAGAGCGCTTTTACCCTACGGTGGACGTGGTAACGGGTACGCCACTTCCTCCAATCGATGAGGATGATGTTTTCCCCATCGACGAGCACCATCAGGTTGATCTCACCGAAGCAATCCGGCAAGCCGTCTTGCTCGCGATCCCGATGGTGCCTTTATGTAAGGAAGATTGCGCAGGCCTGTGTGCACAGTGTGGCCACGACCTCAACCTGGGTCCATGTGACTGCCAGGAACCTGAGGTTGATACCCGTCTGAGCGTGCTCAAGCAATTATTGCAAAACGAAAAATCATCATAACACATTAGCATACACGAGTAGGTACACCTGATCATTCAGGACACAATACTGGTGGAAGAGGAGAAGACAGTAATGGGAGCATTACCTAAACAACGCATCTCGCACGCTCGTCAGGGAGAGCGCCGTGCGCATCATCATCTGGATGTACCACAGCTAGTTGCCTGCCCACAATGCAAGCGTCCACGCCTTTCGCATCACGCTTGCCCCAACTGTGGCACCTATCGTGGTCGCCAGGTTATCTTGCCCAAGACAAGTAAGTAAGAAGTAGCAAACGCTACCATGAACGCACGCCTGGTCGCGTAGTGGTATCATGGTTGGTCATGAGTCCTACCTACCCTAACCCCATCGCAGGATGTACGGTGAGAGCTGTCAGGATGACAACGACCAGTTATGAATGAAGATGGAATTGAATTCCTGCTGGCAACTACGGTGCGGCCTGCGTGCGCTGCTATGGCTGGATAGAACTTTACCTCTTTCTATCCATAGCCATGGATAGCGCAGCTTCTTCTGTCTGTAAACGAAGTGAACAAAATGACGACACAAGTTGCCTTTCTATTTCCAGGGCAGGGAAGTCAAAATGTTGGAATGGGAGCCGATGTCTTTGCAGCCTCTACGGCCGCCAGACACGTCTTTAACACTTTCGACGAAACTTTAGGCTTCTCACTCAGCAATCTTTGCTTCCAGGGTCCTGAAGAGACCTTACGCTCTACCATTAATGCCCAACCAGCGATTGTCGCGGTCAGTCTGGCATATCTTGCAGCCTTCCAAGAAGCCCTCTCTCCCCAAAATTCATCCTGGTCTACACCACTTATTCCCAGTTATACTGCCGGTCATAGCGTAGGTGAATGTACCGCGTTAGTGGCTGCTGGCGCTATTGATGTGCCTGGTGTGGCTTATCTGGTACGAGAACGTGGTCGTTTGATGCATGAGGAGGAAGAGCGCTGTCCCGGCGGTATGGCCGCGATTATTGGTATGGATGCAGAAGCTCTACAGGAGATTTGCCAGGAAGTCAGTCAACAACACCACAACGATACGGGTAACACCGAACAGCATCCGGGATTCGGGCAGGTGGTGCTGGCAAATTACAATGCGCCAGGACAAATCGTTATTTCGGGCGAGCAGCACGCTTTAGAGGCGGCCTGCGCTCTGGCCAGGGATCGAGGCGCCAAACGCGCCATTCCACTCTCAGTCAGTGGTGCCTTCCATTCACCAGTTATGCAACCGGCCGCAGCAAAATTGGCCGCATCTATTGCCGCTACTCAGATTCAAACAGCCGCGCACCCGATCATCAGCAACATTAGCGCCTTACCGATGACCGATGCCTCAGATATTCGCCAGGAACTGGCCCAGCAGATCGCTGAGTCCGTTCAATGGATCCGCACTATTGAATATTTAGCGGCCCAGGGCGTCAACACATTTTTTGAGATTGGTCCTGGTCAGGCACTGGCAGGAATGATCAAACGTATTGTAAAGGGAGCCACCATCATCAATATTGGAAGTGTGGCCGACATTGACAAAGCGGTTGTTAAAGTACAGGATCTGGGCTTGCTAGCCTGACGTTTATACTAAAGATAACCATCACTAGTTGTCTTCCTGCGAGGAAAACACACCGTATAGCATTATGACGGGAAAGAGAAGAGCGACATGAGCCGTGAGGATTACCCACAGCAGCCGCCACTTTCAGGGCAGGTAGCCCTTGTTACAGGAGCATCTAGAGGTATTGGCAAAGCAATCGCATTGGAACTGGCTCGTCAAGGGGCAGCCGTCTGCGTCAATTATCGAGGTAGCGAAACGCATGCATATGCGGTCGTTGAACAGATCATGGCGCACGAAGGACGCGCTATCGCGCTAGCCGCAGACGTAAGCAAGGCGGACGACGTTCAACGCCTTTTTTCAGCCGCCAGTAGCCAGCTTGGACCAGTGCAAATCCTGATCAATAACGCGGGAATCACACAGGATAACCTTTTGTTACGTATGAGCGAAGACGATTGGGATAATGTACTTGACACAAATCTAAAAAGCGCCTATCTTTGCAGTAAAGCAGCAGCGCGTATGATGGTACGCACCCGTAAGGGCAGTATTGTAAATATCGCTTCTGTGACCGCTCTGAGCGGCAACCCTGGTCAGGCTAACTATACGGCAGCCAAGGGTGGGCTGATTGCCTTCAGCAAAACCCTGGCACGGGAACTCGGTTCACGCAATATCCGTGTCAATGCCGTCGCACCAGGATTTATCGAAACAGATATGACCGCTGAACTTTCGCAAGAGGTACGCGGTCAACTGGCCGAAAAAATCGCGCTGGGACGCCTGGGTACACCCGCAGAAATCGCTACCACCGTCGCATTTCTGTGTACACCTGCAGCCCAATATATCACCGGTCAGGTAATCAGTATCGACGGTGGTTTATCACTGTAACCAGGAGGTATCAAGCAAGATGGCCATTGAATCCCAACCGACTGGAGTGGTACGCGTAGCACGTCCCGTGCTAACAACCATCGTGTTAAGTACCGCTTTACAAATCCGTGGTGTCGTCGGTATGGCCCATACCAGTGACCAATGGTCACGCCTATTGGGTCGAGATGTACCCTACCAAGGCATCAACCTTACAGTTAAAGACAATACTGTTTCAGCTGATCTTTACCTTATCGTTGAATCTGGTAGTAATATAGTGGAAGTAGGAACGGCAGTCCAGGAAGAAGTTGCCACCGCCATTGAAAATATGATCGGTATGCAAGTACGAGACGTAAACGTCTATATCCAGGATGTCGCATAATTTTACGTATCTGATGAGTCAAACACCGTCTGTTTGTTTTTGCCATACGTTACCAGTATAGCTAGAACGTTCCAGACACCAGCTAGTCACCATTTGAGGACACTATGCCAGGGATACGCAGGCAAGCGCGAATGATCGCACTGCAAACACTCTATGAATACGATATAGCCAACCACGCCCCAGAAGAGGTCTTGCAGCGTCATGCCGAGGAGCGCAATCTGCACCCCAAGGTCGTAGAATACGCTAGCGAGCTCGTTCTAGGTGCGTATAATCATCTTACTGATATCGATGCCCACATCCAAAGTGCGGCCCGTGAATGGCCGTTACAGCAGATGGCCCGTATCGACAAAACCATACTCAGACTTGCAATCTACGAAATTCTGTTTAATAATACTGTACCAGCCAAGGCGGCTATTAACGAAGCGGTGGAACTTGCCAAAACATACGGCAGTGAAACCTCAAGTCGCTTCATTAATGGAGTTCTTGGTACAATATTTAATAGGGCCCAACAACAGCCCATCTCAAAAGCTGAAAGCGAGGTAAATTAATGCCTACCATCCATGATCGCCTGAAAAAAATTATTGTTGACCAGCTCGGCGTTGATGAGAGCGAAGTCGTTTCAAGTGCATCCTTCGTTGAGGATCTCAACGCAGATTCACTGGACCTGGTCGAACTCATCATGTCACTCGAAGAGGAATTCAAATTACAGATTTCTGACGAGGATGCCGAGAAGATCACAACAGTTCAGGAAGCCGAAGATTACATTGAAGAGCATTTGCGCTAATATTTCGCAATGCCAGTGAGTGGTCACTCTTCGGTTGCAGGTTTGCCTGCCATGGTAAAAGTGGAGAGGGAAGAGTAGGGACGTAGTCCCCCATCCCGTTCAAGGGGCAACTGCCCCTTGTATCCTCTCTATCCCTCAGTCAAACTGAAGGCTGATAGGTCACCGGGTACTTGCTCAATATCTTCTTATGCACAGCAAGTGCCACCCTGATAGGGCGACCACCCGGTCGCCCATTTTAATCTCCAATCACTATTTCTCCACCTAAAAACACCATATAACCATTCCATCACCCATTTATATAATCTTCACTTTAATAAAATGGTATATAAAAAAAACGCTTCCTTCCCGCCTGCGGCGGGAGGCTGGGGAGATTCGTGGGGGACACCCCCATCCCCGGCAGGAGGGGCTCGCCGCCCCTCCTGCACCTCCCCGCTGTATGCCAATTTCATTCTTTGAAAATCTTTTAAGTACTATATGTAAGCTCCTACCATCACTCTTTTGAGTGGGGACGAGCGCATCCCATCATCCCTCTTTTGAGTGGGGACGAGCGCATCCTATCATCCCTCTTTTGAGTGGGGACGGGCGCGGCAGCCGCCGCGCCCGTCCCCACTCAAAAACAAGCGAGCGCCGAAGGCGCGAGGCGTCAAAAATAAATACTGACACAGTATTATTAAGCAATTTTATTTTTTCATCAAAGTGATGTCACAAATCCATGGTGCCATGCATCTACATTAACGTAGACGGAATTCTCACCAGAGAACGCCCTCTTACAAACGCGAAAAGAGTTGTGTGTGGATAAAATGCCTGCAGCACAAGCTGTCGAAGTACTTATTCATGAATACTATAAGCTGGTATTCCATACGATCTATGGCCTCACCAATAATTGGGAAGAAAGCCAGGATCTTACGCAAGATACCTTTCATCAAGCGCTGAAGGGCATCGATGCAGCGCAAGCCAGTAGTGGCGGACACTTTCACGCCAAAGCCTGGCTGCTACGCATCGCCCTGAATACTGTACGCATGCAAAAAAGAAGGCGAGCTTTATTTAGCTTTATACCCTTTTCGAGTATGCAGGAGAGGCGTCAGATAGAAGGGAAAGAGCAAGGGAGAGCCAGCGATGAGCTTGTTCAAGAACAGGCGGCCCCGGTACAACCCGGTGGCTATGGCAGTGCAGGCCACGAAGATCCGGCCGAAGTGATCGCAGAACAAGATATGGTACAGCGCACAATGGCACAATTACCAGAAGCGCTACGTGTCTGCCTCTTGCTCTCAATCGTAGGAGGTCTCTCGACACCAGAGATCGCAACCCTGCTGGATGTAAAGGAAGCGGCCGTGCGGCAACGCCTGGCACGGGCACGCAAGCAATTCCAACAGCTCTATACACAGGAGAGTGGCGAAGAGTTAGTAGATACGGTACCACCGCAATCCACTGACTCATTAAACCAGTCTAATGACTCAGAACACAACCAGCGAAGAGCGCAGCCCGATCGGCACCAACGCTTATCCCTGGCCAGTCAGACACCATCAATATGGAGTGGCTATGTATAACGACTCAATAGAGACCTTGCTGCTACGCCACCATGGTCCAAATAGTACAGTACCGGAAGGTCTGGAGCAGCGCCTGTGTGCCTCGATACAGCGGCAAGCAGAGGCAACACGCCAGCAACAGTCACAGATCAGACGCTTGAGCGAACAACGCATCAGTCGTCGCCGTGTCGTGCAACTGGTAGCCTTAAGCTCCGCTGGCCTGGGTCTACTAAGTTCGGGCATTGCCAGCATTGAAGGCATACTGAACAGCCAGGAAGGGCAGCAACCGGCATATTCCTAGTCATTGGATTATTCTCTCGTTTAGAGCCTATTTTACAGAGTGACTGATCCAAATTCAGTTTCACAGCGTACATTCACTATAGAAAGCAAGTTTTCAATGTGCGACATACATGCGTCAGCACACCAGTAGGAAAGGACATTTCATCATGGGTTTACTTGGCGGACACGGATTAGAATTTATCGTCGTTCTTGTCGTTGCTTTGCTTGTCTTTGGACCAAAGAAACTGCCTGAAATGGGTTCAGCCATCGGTAAAAGCATCAAAGAATTCAAAAATGGCGTCAACGAAATCACCAAACCAAAAGAAGACGAAGAAGAGATTCAGTCCAAGCAGTCAGCAACTGAGTCAGCTCGTTTAGAGTTAGAGGTCATTGAGCGCGAATTGGCCGCGAAAAAAGCTGCTCTGGCCGCTCAGGAAGCTGCACAGCCCGAGGTGAGAGCCACACCATCCGAGGTGAAGAGCACCCCAACCGTTGACTAATGAAAACTGCTGACACTAGTATAGGGGGATCTTATGGCTGCCAGTGATCTAGATCAGCAGGGCCTGCTACAGTCAGGAGGAATTGACAACTCATCAAATGACAATGATGAGGACGAGAATGACCCCTCTGCCATGTCACTGATAGATCATCTTGAAGAGCTCCGCTGGCGCATCTTTAAATGTCTGATCGCAGTGGCAGTAGGCGTGGTCATCGCTTTTATCTTCCGTGACTGGCTCATTCACATATTGGATGCGCCATTGCCACTTTCGGCCAATAGCATTGGTGGAAAAGAAGGCCACAAACTGGTGATGACGGGCCTGGGAGAAGCTTTTACAGTTTCAATCAAGCTCTCAATCGTCTTTGGCCTGGTTTTCGCCTTGCCAGTCATCCTGTATCAACTATGGGCATTCATTGCACCAGGACTCTATGATAAAGAGAAAAAGCATGCGGTCCCGTTCATTGGATTGGGATTGATACTTTTCGTCATAGGTGTCACACTTGGTTACTTTATTCTACAGTTTCCAGTGAGTTTTCTGATTAACTTCGGAGCAGATAACTTTACAGAATTGATATCGGCTAATAGCTACTTCTCATTTGTATCGTTCTTCTTGCTCATCTTTGGAGCGGTCTTTGAACTACCACTAGTGCTGACCTTTCTAGCATTAATTGGTATTGTGACAGAAGGCTTCCTGAAGAGTAAGCGTGCTATGGCCCATGTGGGACTATGGGCGGCTGCGACGGTTATTACGCCTGGTGGTGACCTGTACAGCCCGATTTTTATCGGTGTAGCACTATCAGTACTCTATGAATTCAGCATCTTGCTTATTCACTTCACCGTGAAAAAGGATCCAGCTGAAGAGATCGCTTAACACTACTAAAAAAGCCTGCATCCGTTAGACACTGGATGCAGGCTTTTTTATTGGGCATATCTCGCTTTCATGGCGTTCATAAATGCTTGAAATGAGTATCGCACCAAGGTGCTTCTGATATTTTATTATTAATGATATGGTGCAAAAATGTGTGTTCACACATTTTTGCACCATATCATTAATAATAAAATATGATCGGGGGCGTCAGCGCTCCCCAGGCTGGCACTAGTTCTATGCTTAACTATGTGATTCTTGCCAGCGGCCACGACCAAAGCGGCTCCAGAGAAGGGCCAGGGCACAGGAGTAAAGGATGGTGGTTGCGATGAAGACCGGGATGTATCCAGTGCGTGCAATCACTACACCGCCAATTGAGGCACCCACGGCCCACATAATCTGGTAGGAGGCCTGATAACTGCTATTAGCCAGTCCTCGATGCTGTGGTGAAACAACCTCCATAGAAAAGACTTGCAGGATGCCCTGGGACATATCCATTAGTCCCTGCCGCAAAGGATAAAGGGTTGCGGCCAACGGTAGTGAATTGGTAATGCCAATCAGCAACATCACTGGCAAGCTAATGACTCTTGGTACGACAAGGGCAGCCACCTTACCAATGCGTAGGACGAGCCAGGGGGCGAGTAAAGTAAGCAGTGCGTTCAATGTATTAGCAGCCGCGTCAATGCCCCCAAATAAGGCTGAGGTCGCTCCTAGATGCTGTACAAAATACACATTGAAGTACGGCAGTAATAGACCTGCTCCAGTTCCAATTAAAATCTGCACCAGAATCATAGCAGTTAATGGATGAGCAAGCAGGAGACGCGGAGGTATCTTTCTCCATCCAGCCACAACAGCCAGGCGAGCTTTCAACCCAATCCTGGGGATTGCAACCTGATCCGGTTGGAATGTCGACCGGGGTCGGTCATCGCTTAAGAGAAAAAGAGGAATAAAACTGGGGGCCGCGATGAGTCCAGCGAGTAAGAGGGACAATTGATAGGAGCGAGCCAGCATCTGAGGCGCGAGCAACCAGTGCAGCCAGATAGGTAAAGGAGCCATCAGCCATGCTAGCGAGCGAAACCAGAGTGGTAAGATGCCACCCAGTCCTTCTCCAATTACGGTTGTAACCAATAACAGCACAATGTTCAGGCTAAAAAGATGGGGACGCTCCTCGGAAGTACTGTTGCGCGTGAGGAAAGGGGCATTAACAACCAGCACACAGGCCCCACCAATACCGGCGATAAAAGCGCTTAGGAGTAAGAAAAAGGGCGTGCGCAGAATTATCTGTCCTGCTCCGGCAATTCCAACCAGCACACTTCCCCAGATCAGAATAGCCTTCCCACCAAAGCGATCCACACATAAGCCAGCCGGAAAAATAGCCAGGCCACCACCAATGGTGCCAATAAATAAGACTAAACCAATAAAGTCAGTTCGATAGCCAAGCGCGATCAAATAAAGATTATAGAGAACCTGAAGAATTCCTATGGTTATGCCACTCAAAGCATTGCTGATAAGATACAAACGGGCGTTTCGTTGGAAACGCCCGAATTGCTGTAAGTAAGATCGAAAAAGCGCCATATTTTATCTTTGACCGGGCATCACTTGTTGCCGGGGTTCCTCGTGGCGGGGTTCCCGGCCTGGAATCACTTCTGGCCGTTCTTCCATCAACGCACGATAACCAGGACTGGTAAACTCGAGTCCTTCTCGATCGACTACTGGCTCCTTAGTCACTTCTCGATGCATCAAGCCAGGCAAGAAAAATGCTTTGGCGATTGTCTTTGCCTGCAAAGTGCGCGCGCGAACTTCGATAGCCGCGTTGGTAACTCGATCAGATACCTGCTCTACTTTTTGGTCTATATCATTCAGACGTTGCGGAACTATGCCCGCCACACGCGCTACTGGTTGCGCATTGTCTGCCGGAGCCACACCACGTTCACCCGAGCGAGCCGAACCATTAATGCTCTCCACATATGGGCGCAATAATTTGATCAACTGTACTTTCTCTTCCAACCAGGATGTAGCAAAGGAGGTCAGCAAATTGAAAGCGACAGTCACCAGGATAAAAAGCAGAACAAACACACAGATCACGAGGGCTGCAATCTGTCCTGCAGCTGTCAGGATAGTATTAGCAGCCAGTACTATTGCAGCCATTATTCACCTCTTCCATCCAGGGACGCATTTGCAGCGGCCATGGCCTCCATCTGCTGTTTACGACGCTCATCAGCACGACTTCTCGTGCGGCCTTTACCAAGAAATACACGGCCCATCTCTTGAGCAGCCATCACACCGGCTACGGTGCGAACACCAGGACCCAGCGCCAGTTCTGAAGTAAATTTGGTCGCGGTACCAATTGTAGACACGGTATTTCCCGCGGTCTTTGCTGTATCCTTCACAATGTTCAGGGTTTCATTGAGTGAACCCATCAATGGCTTCATCTCATCCTGGACCAGCTTGATGGTACGATACAGTTTATAGACTGAGTATATCTGATAAATGGTGCCAGCGACCAGCAAGAGCGCCAGAACAATCAAGACGATATAAAGCAGTTCGGGCAATTTGCCAAAGATAGTGGCGAGAACTACGCCGCCAACCAGGACAACACCCACAACCGCGCCAATAATAATAGCGAAATTTTTTGCCTTTTGCATAACGTGCCTCCGAATACGATTCTAAATTAATGCTGCTCCATTATAACGCACGGGTATGAATTCTTGTGGTAGTAAAAATCCTCAACTCATCCAGAACAACCAGAAGTGGCTGCAATTAGAATCTGAGTAGAAACATATTATGAGACGCCGCCCATGCGCCGGATGAGGCATATAGAGATACCTTTACCCTTTTAGTACGTAAAAACAGACCCATTCGGCGACAGGGCAGGTAGCAGTAGGAAGTACGCTTCCTTAGAAAATTCAGTTGTACATGAAAGAATGCTGAGACTTTTCCAGAGAGTATTGTTATTTTTGCTTTTTAAGAGTATCTTCCAAATCAGGCACAACAATAGCCTGAATAGGACCAATTCGAAATAATTTTACCTATTCTACAAGCTATTACGTAACAGATACAGTCGAGTAATGAAGCAGGACATTCTGGTATCACCAATTACTATAAAAACAGCGCTTAACTAAGGAGGGGTCAATGGACCCGATATTCGCGGATCTCGTCATTTTTACATTTGGCTTGCGTAACATTCACTTTACATTGAGCGTCGGCCAGGTGCTCTGTTGGGTTTTGGCGGTGGTTGTAGGCAGCTGCGCACGCCTGATTTTTGGTCGCCGGGTAGCATTTGGCATCTTTGGCACGATTGTGGTGGCATTAATTGGCATCTGGTTCGCTACCGATGTAATTTTAATTAATGTTCCTCAGGATATTCTTATCTATGATGTGCCTTTATTCAAGGCATTGGCGGGCGCACTCATTTTTGAAGTGCTCTGGTATCTGATCGCCTATCGTAGCTACCGTCTCTGGTCACGCCGTCGTCGCCTGTATGCATCAGCTACACCAACACCAACAGCGGAACCATAACGCATACGTTCAAGCATAACTCCAGGGATGGTTCTTCAGTTGAAACGAACCATCCCACATCACCCCCTTCATTCGAGCTCTTGTGTGATATAATGGCGACGGTTTGTTTCTGTTGACTTTTTTCACTTTATCGAGGCTTCTTTTGTGGATACCACTTTTACTTTTACGATCAGCGCATTTGTGACCTTCATTACCGTCATTGATCCTGTTGGGCTCGCCCCGGTTGTTGTTGGACTTACCTCCCATTTTACAAATGCACAACGCAATGCTATAGTTGCGCGCGCAACCTTTATTAGCGCAGGCATTATTCTCTTTTTCGCACTGGTAGGACGTTTTCTCTTAGATCGGCTAGGCATCGAGCTCTATGCATTTAATATTGCTGGTGGAGCTCTGCTTTTCCTGGTAGCAGTTGATATGCTCTTTGGTCGCCAGTCAGGCACACGTGAAACCAAAGCCGAAGAAGAAGAGGCCATGACCCGTGAGGATATCAGCGTCTTTCCGCTAGCGATCCCCATGATTGCTGGTCCTGGCACCATCGCAACCACAATTCTTTATGTGGGACAGGCAACACCTCATCCAATGAATCTGCTGGCAGTGGCTGGCGCGATTATCAGCGCGCTGTTCCTGGCCTGGCTGGCAATGCGTAGCTGTACCTGGATCATCAAACACATTGGAAAAACAGGCATCCTGGTCTTATCCCGTATTCTAGGTATTCTCCTGGCGGCTCTGGCTATCCAATTTATGCTCAATGGTATCGCAACCTATATCCAAACTGCCAGCTTCATCAAATAATGATGATGCATGGATATTCCGCAACCTTACCAATACCAGGTGCATACTTGCGACCTTCTTCATGTTAGTACGTAATAAATACAAAGAAGCAGAGTACTTCAGGACCTCTATGCAATCTGGCTACGGGATAAAACAGGAGTAGGACAGGATGACATGGCGAGGCAATAAGATGCGCTTGCTTCACAGTGCCTGAAGTACGTCCGTATGGCACAGAAAAATTGGGTAGAAGGCGATATGAGAGATAAAGCGAGGTGCACGTGAACAACCCTCAAAGCATTGATGGACTGGCCACGCGTACCATGCGTGCTAAAGTGAGCTATCGGGCCGCATTAGCTACCTATCGCTCCCATTCTCGCTTTGGCCGCATCTCATGGGTTACCTGGGCAATTACCCTTGGCTCAACGTTATTCTGGTGCTTTACTGCTTACCAGGTAGCGCAGGCGACAGGAGCCCATAGTGTCCCGACAATTATTAAGCATATACTTGATAACGCCATTGATACACAGGCAGGTAGTGATACGGCACTGACCGATGTGCTGATTCGCTATGGAGCCAAAGATAACGATCTGATACTGCATGGACAATACTGGCGTTTTCTGACGCCAATTTTTTTACATGCTAATCTCTTACATGTTGGACTCAACATGCTTAATTTGGTTATTCTTGGCACGTTTCTGGAGCGGCTGGTTGGTCATCTACGTTTCTTATTGATTTATCTGATTACTGGCATTATCAGTATTATCGCCAGTTTTGCTTTCGCACCCGAGGTTATCAGTGTGGGTGCATCCGGAGCCATTTTCGGACTGGTGGGAGCTTATAGCCTATTTGTGGTTATCCATCGACGCGCCTTTCCACATGGTGGATTATTTGCGCTGCTCTGGCTTGTTTTTATCGTAGGTATTAATTTAGGTGTGGGCCTGATCATCGCGAATGTTGATAATTATGCCCATATTGGTGGTTTGTTGAGTGGTTGTATACTGGGCTGGTGGTTTACTCCTCTTTATAGACAAACCCGGGAACATACACTGATCGACACGCATCAACTGGCCTATCGTTGGCCCTTGGCACTCTTGACAATTTTAGGTACACTACTACTTGCTATTTTAGCTTTGCAATTAGGAAACTAATCGTCGGGCGCAAAGCATCTTTTGCGTGGACGATCGCAATATTGGGAGGAAATCTCGTGGAAGCTCAAACGGAACTCCAAAACTATCTCGAACAGGGTCGAGAAGCATTGGCCCAGGGAAAAGGCAGAGAGGCTGCGATCGCCTACGCCCATGGTGCTCAACTTGAAACACAAAATCCACAGGTCCATCTGGGTTTGGCCGAAGCGAACCTTGCCCTCGGTAATTATGGGGTGGTGCAGATGGCCTGTAAACGTGTACAGGAACTTCAGCCCGGCGGTGGCACTGAAGGCTGGACCGCACAGGCATTACTCGAATTATTAGATCATCGCTATGATCGAGCCCTCCAGAGTGTCGATAAAGCGATCGAAAATGATCCAGGTGTCGGCTATCTCCATGCGCTGCGCTCATATCTGTTACGCGCAAATGGACAGGATTATGACGCCAATCTGGCTCGCGCCCGTGCGACCCGTCTCTCCTATGGAGGACGCTTTGAGAATTGTTTTCCTGCTCTTGAGAAACCAAGCATGGCAGCTACAGCCAGCACGGCATCAGCGGCTACAGGCATAGGTGCAGACAGTACACCGGGACCCGATACCAGATCACAAACCACCCGCAATACAGCATCCAGTTGGCCACAATCAGAGACGATGCGCCGTCAAGTAGTAAGGACCCGCTTCGCGTTAAGTAAATATCCTAACATCATAACCATCAGTCTGATCCTCATCAATATTCTGATCTATCTCTGGATGACAATTAATCCTGCGGTCTTCATCTTCGGTGCTCAGGACAATGCGAGTATCCTTAATAATGGAGAATACTGGCGACTGTTTACAGCCATGTTCCTGCATGATCCAACCAACATTTACCATATTGCCCTGAATATGTTATCCCTTTACTTCGTAGGTCAGGGCGTTGAAATCATCTATGGCAAATGGCGTTACCTGGCAATTTACCTGGGTTCAGGCATCCTTGGTGGTATCACCTTCCTCTTCTTAAGTCCTGGTGGGGTGGCTGTCGGAGCCTCGGGTGCCATCTTTGGTATCTTTGGCGCGATCGGTATCTTCTATCTGATCAATCGCCGGGCCATGGGTCGTGCTGGCACAGGAGCCATTGGACAGTGGATGTTCTGGCTGGCCCTCAACCTGATCTTTGGCTTCACACCAGGCTCAAATATCGCCGTCTGGGCCCATATTGGTGGCCTGATCGGTGGCATGATTCTCGCCTTCCTACTCATGCCCCGCTCACGCCGTGGACGCATGTTTTTCTAAGATTTTCTCTTTTTGAAACGCTAGAAAGGACAAGAAGCAAGTCGCATATAATGCAGCTTGCTTCTTGTCCTTTCTATTACACTAAAGATAGGGAGTCCGGCTTGCAATCTCGCTGTGACCCGGCTGAGTCACATGAATCCTATCAATGTACCGTTAACTATCACCACGGCACAAAGACAGGGTGATCCTATCCATGCCCTTTACCCCCCTGCCTGACTCCCATCTTTATTTTTCGCGCTCGGACTTACGGATGATGCGCATAGCTTCTGCTACGGCCGAGTCAGATAAATCTGGTTTACTATCATCATCCTCATCCGGTTGAAAGACGCCCAGTTCTTCTTTCGCGGGCAGCATGTCGGCAATCTCTTCTTCAGAAAGATCGGTCAGTTCCTCATAGGCAATTTCAGCTCCGTCTTCAAGTTCATCGAGGATCGCATTCAAATCGCTGATACCACGAAAGGTTACGATGATTTTTTTGCCGTCTGTATTTTCATAGGCATCGTTTAGCTCTTGTCCCTTAGCCAACGCTTTGGTATAGGCCTCTTCAGGAGAATCGGCCCTGATCAGAATCAGGTTGTTATGGACAATATTTTCGTTGTCTCCCTCAACCTTAATTTCCTCGACCAGCTCTGCTAGATACCACTTTACATTATCTGGAATGTATGCCATGAAGAAACTCCTATCTCTGTCCACACCCTGTGTGTGCATGATTCATTAAAGCCATGTGCAACCTCTCAGTTGCGCTGCTCGCTTCTCTGTGAGCCATGAGTGACCCCGAATTTTAGAACGGGTGCCCTCTTTTCCTCAATGCGCCTGAGAAGCGGGGTTGCAAGGGGCAGCCAGTCCTTAGCCGGGGTTCGAGGGGTGTCCCCTCGTTTCTCTTCTTCCTCCGCGCACCGCCTGCGGCGGCGCGCAAAAGGGGGAAAAGGGTTTTTCGGGGGACACCCCCCACCCCCGGCAGGGCGCTCCGCCCCTGCACCCCGGTTTCGGAGTGACTCATGCACAAAATTGATGATGGAAAAGTGCGCATGGCTTTAATTATAAAATTTAGTATCTGTTTGAGCATTCTAACATGAACGCAAAAACATGAATAGCTGGAGCTCATTCAAGCAGGACTAAGCATAATCTTCAGCGATCAGGCCTGCAACGATTTTGCCTGAGAGCATGACTAACGGAACTCCGCCGCCGGGATGGGTGCTGCCACCGACAAAGTAGAGGCCTTGTATCTCGAGCGCCCGGTTAGTAGGACGGGTGAATGGCGCCATACGGGCGTTGGAGGATAGACCATAGATGGAGCCAGCGTTTGCTCCATAGTTACGCTGAAAATCCTCGGGCGTCAGTATACGCTCACACACAAGTTGCTCACGGATATCGCTGAGGTCTATCTGTGGATAGCTAGCCAGTACGTCCAGTACCAGATCTCGATAATGCAGAGCTTCTTGCTGCCAGTTGGATTTAGCTGTCAGGTAGGGGGCATTGACCAGAACAAAGAGATTCTCATGGCCTGCAGGTGCCTGGCTAGGGTCGGTACGGGTGGTGGCACAGACATACACGGTTGGTTGGCGTTGCGGTACTTTGCGCTCAAAGAGATCCTGAAACTCAGCCGGATAGTCGTCTGAGAAAAAAATGTTGTGATGGGCTAGCTCTGGATATTCTCTCTTCGTACCAAGCAACAGGACAAAGCCGGAACTCGATGGCTCGAGCTGCTCCAATTTTCTGGTCAGCCGTGCCTGACCAATCGCTGGCGAGAGGAGTTCACGATAGGTGGTGACGACATCACTATTGGCCACCACCAGATCACTGCGAAGTACCCGATCACCAGCTAGAACGACCCCACGGGCCTGTCCATGCTCAACCAGGATCCGCCGCACCTCACAGTTCGTCTCAATCTCTACACCCAATTCTCGGGCAACCTTTTCCAGGGCCTGAGCAAGTGCATAGATACCCCCGCGAGGATACCAACCACCATCGGCCAGCTCGACATATGGAATGATACTGTAGACCGACGCGACCTGATAGGGTGAGGAGCCATTGTAGGTGGCATAACGATCAAACAACTGCCGTATATGTTCATCCTCAAAAAAGGAGCGCACATGCTGATCAAGCGTGGTAGGTGCCAGGGCTGTCAGTACCGCATTAAGGCGTTCAGCTAATCCACTTTGCTCCTCGGTAGCATGACCTTGCAGGACAAAGCGTATAAAGGTCTGCAGGACATCCATAGGACTACCCAGACTGTTATAGAGAAAAGGATCAGCGGAAGCCTCAAAAATTGTGCGGGCCTGCTTGAGGAAGCGCCAGAAGGACTCGCCATCATGTTTATTAAAGTGGGCGAACTCGCGGGCTAGCTTCTCGTGATCACGCCAGGCATGCAGAATCGCTCCATCACGATAAAAATAACGACAGGTTTCATCTAACGACTGCAGGTCCAGATAATCTTCGAGGCGACGGCCCGCAGTCGCAAATAGGTCACGTAAGACGTAAGGCATGGTGATCAGCGAAGGCCCGGTATCAAAACTAAAACCATCCATCTCAAGGTGATTTAGCTTACCACCCACGCGCGGTTGCCGCTCCAGCAGGGAAACCTGATGTCCCTGGGATGCCAGATGGATGGCGGCAGAGAGTCCACCGATACCAGCACCAATAATCAAAACTTTTTTATATACAGACATACTCATACCTCGTTATAATATTCTTAAAAGAAGATGTTATCACAGCTTCCAGATGGGTAAGGAGATAAACGTTATATGATCCCTGCACAGAAGTTTCCGCCTGGCGAGAAACTTGTCTGGTTATTAGTACATAGCTCACTGCGCGGCCACTTTGATCGCGTATTTCTGCGTGTCCAGGAGGACCTGACTGACGAGCAACGGCAAATGCCTATCATTATCTGTGCCAACCACTCAAGCTGGTGGGATGGCTATGTGGCAGCCCTGGTTGAACGACATTTAAAGCTAGATGGCTATTTGATGATGGAAGAGCCGCAGCTTAAACGCTATTTCTTTTTTCGCTGGATCGGTTGCTTCTCTGTCGATCGTCATAATCCTCGCTCAGCCATTCAGACTATTCACTATGCAGCTAAATTACTCAAAAAACGCACGAACCGTATGGTCTGGCTCTTCCCACAAGGTGAGATTTCCCCCAATGATTATCGCCCACTCACCTTTTTTAGCGGAGCCGCCCATATCGCCAAACTGGCAGCCCCTGCCCTCATCTATCCCGCAGCTATTCGTATTGAATATCTCGCCGAGCAGCGGCCGGACCTGTATATTAGCCTGGGTAAGCCGATGTTGATTGGTGAACAAGAACTGCAAACAAGTGGCTTCCTGAAACAGTACACCCAATGTCTACAGGAAAAAGTTACGGCAGAGTTGGATGAGTTGCGCGAAGATGTTATTCAGGGCCGCACGTCTAATTTTACCCGCATCATGCGTGGTCGCTCATCAACCAATAGAATGTTTGATGCGGCACTGTTACGCAAACAAATTCAGCATCAATAGAGGTTGAGCATGCTCTCATTTGAACAAGTTAGCACTATTATTTCTCAAGCGATCCCATTTTTTTCAGGCATTATTCTGCTCATTCTGCTGATAAATCTCTTTATTCTCTTGCTAAATCTGGCTACATTTGTCCGTCTACGCAGTCAGGATGTAGCTGATGACAATGATCAAGTGCCGCTGGTTTCGGTATTAATTCCTGCGCGCAACGAAGAAGCAAATATCGAAGCATGTATACGTTCGCTCCTTCAGCAGCAGTATGGAAATCTGGAAATTATTGTCCTGGACGATCAAAGTAGCGACCAGACCGCAGCGATTGTCAAACACCTGATCACTAAATTACCTGATCAACAGTCACCGATTCTGCGTTTAATACAGGGAAAACCACTGCCCGAGGACTGGATCGGCAAAAATTTTGCCTGTCAGCAACTGGCAAAGCAAGCAGGTGGCAAATATATTCTTTTCACTGATGCTGATACCATCCATCAACCCGGCATGGTCAGGGCTATGATTCAGCACATGCAAAAACTACAGGTACAGCTACTTTCGGCCCAACCTGAACAGATTCAGAGGAGCCTGGGCGAACAACTGATTGTACCCCTGCTCAACTTTACAATCCTCACGCTGCTTCCAATCCCCTTGATTCGTTTACGCCGTGAGCCAAGTCTGGCAACCGGTAATGGACAACTCCTCTGCTTTGAGCGGTCTGCCTATCAAGCGATTGGAGGACATAGTACTGTCAAAGGCAAGATTCTAGAGGATGTGTTACTGGCACGGACAATGAAAGCGGCAGGCTATCGCATGGCATATGCCGACGCTTTTGAGTTAACGCAATGCCGTATGTATCACTCATTCGCAGAGGTCTGGTCCGGCTTCTCAAAAAACCTTTTCGCTTTCTACAATTACTCGCTACCCTTTGCGCTGGTCGCGCTCGTGCTCAACCTGCTGCTCTTTGTAGTGCCTCCCTTCTTACTGCTGGCTTGCGCTGTGCACGGCAGCTCAGCAGGAACCATCTTGCCAGTCTTAACGATCACGCTACTTCCCTTAATCATGCGTATGCTGCTGGCGCTCCGCTTCACACGCAGCAACAAAGGATGGGTAGTGATACTTGGCTTACTGCATCCAATCTCTATTATACTGGAATGCGTGATCCTGCTAAACTCGATCCGCTGGCACTACCGCAAAAGTGGCGCGGTATGGAAGGGGCGTTATTATCCTGCTTGAAGCAATGAAGACACATCTGGTAGATTCGTGGGCAAGCCACGAATCTACCAGATGCGCCGCCTTGCGATCAGAGGTTTTGTCAGGATGATGATTACAGCGCAAAGGGCACAGATAGCGCCCCAGTAATAGCCATGGGTAAGATCGACGAGGCCAAACATAAAGAGGCTACAGAGGAAAAGGATACCGGGGACAAGCATTGCCAGTCGTTCTACTTTTCCCATCTGCTGCACGTTCTTCCAAACCACCTGTTCGCGCTGAGAAACCTCTGCTGCATTTCTCTCTCGCTGCAATACCACATATACCAGGCCCAATAGCACGAATGCGACCACAAACCATGCCACAAAATTCATCCAGGGCACCCCGTAGTAGTCCAATGCTCCCTGATCTAACCACTTCCAATAAAACACGACATGAGCCGCTACAGGTTCAATTGCCAGATCCAAGAGGGTCGCAAGTATTGCGCCTAACAATGCTGTCCCTACAATTACACCACGCTTAGCAGACGGCCGACGTTTCACTATGCCATAACTGCCAAATACGACCAGCACCCAGGCAAACATGACGGCCAGGGGTACGCCTCCTGGTAAGCGAGGAAAGAGGACCGGGGTGTAATGATAGAGGCCAAAGGGAAAGCCGGTGTTAGCGCCCAGGGTCTCAACCAGGTAAGAGAGGATAATCACACATGCTCCCGCACAAAGTACACGTACAGGAGCATAGAAGAACATAGCGGCAAGTAACAAGATGGAGCCTTCAAGGAAAAGCAGAAAGCTGCCCGCCCAATCCAGGGAAAAAGGCGGTTTGACATCGAAGGCAACACCAATCACGGCAAAGGGATAACAAAAACAAAACAGGCCTGACAGCGCCAGGAACAGGATACGTAGATAGCTAGCAGTACGGTTCACAAGATCCTCTTATTCTATGACAGCAAAAACATGGGCATACGCGCCTGTATTCGCGACCCGCGCGATGGTATGGTTTTGAAGGTCCAGGGCGTAAAGCGCATTATCGGCATAGAAGGTAATGGTCTGCTTGTCCAGCCAGCTACCAAGTTCCATATAGTGGGCGGTAGAAGTCGCCAGCAATTGCGGTTTGGCGGCGGTTGAGGAGCCTTGCAGATCAGCCGTATAGAGAGCGTACTGACGAGGAAAATGCTTCTGGCTATTCACTGAAAATCCAACGTAGGCCAGTTGCTGTCCATCGGAACTCAACTGTGGCGTTGACACCCAGTTGTAGGCTGCGGCATTCTCTAGATCTCCCTGCTCGGGTAGGATTGTCTGTGCCTTCTCAGACCGTATTTGCGCTCCATCTAGAGACGCCAACGATAGACTATTCGCATAACTCAGAGACGAAATATCTAGTGGCGCGTTCTCCTCTTGCATAGGAACATAGCCTTGAAAGGTAGAGTAGAGTAGTTTGTTATCCTGCTGTGAAAGGGCCAGCGGACCCTGCTGGGCCGCATCACTCAGAATGGATTGGGGCGGTGCCTGCTTTCCCTGACTGAGATCCAGCGTCCAGAGTCCATAATGAGCGCTCCGATGATCACCACGATCGTTGGTGAGTAAGAGTGTACTGGTACTTTTATCTGCAAAAGCAAACGCCCGATAACAGGGACACTTTGTGGCCGGCTGCTGATAAATAAGACTGGTCTGCTCCAGTGTACCAGCATAGAGGCTGATAGATCCCTTGCCATTCTTTGGAGCACTACTCCAGGCCAGCGTTGTCCCGTCGGAGCTGACTACGAGGGATGTAATCACCTGATCATCAGGAATAGAGGCGAGCTGTTTCGCTGATCCACCGGTCAAATTCATACGCCAGATGCCAGTCCCACTATAGATCAGCTCTTTATTGGATGTCACCACAGCGGGCACCGCACGGTTATAGCGATAGCCTGGGGTTTGTAAGGTAGAGATAGCTGAATTGGCACTGGTAAACGCAGAGATATGGTCCGACTGCTCATACAATAAAGTACGGCCGGCCGGCAGTTGGAATGACGAAAATGGACTGCCATCGGGCATTTGCATTGGAAACTGATTTGCTGCTTTCGAGGGCGTTGATCCCACTGAAGATGATGTGGAAGGCCAGGCACGCCAGATCTGGCGCGCACCCACAGCGAGCAGCAGGCAGATGATAAGCAGGAAAAGGATGACGCCAGTCTGCGAGATAGACGTCAGTTGCCACCTGCTGCGTTTCTGTTTGAACTCTGGTTCATCGGATGGCTGATTACTAACTTGCTGTTTCAAGATACTCTATAGCTCCAATATACTATACAGGTATACCAATGAGTAGAAAGGGGGAATCACCTCTCAGTTGGGAGATGCTGCTGAATAAACGCCAGTGTGCGGGCAAACACCTCATCCCGATCGTGATCCTTCATAATGACATGGTATGACCGGTGAAGCGTTACCAGTTGTTTTTCCTGCGAGCCAATCAAGCGATAGATCATTCGACCATCTCGTGCTGGCACCACATGGTCATGAATAGCTGTCATAATCAGAATTGGCGCGGTCACAGATGGTAATTCAGCCCGTAACAACGGTAAGTATTGTAACATACTTTCAACGGGTGCCATAGGTGTATGGCGATAAACTCCCTGCGTATAACGGCGGCGGGCCGTTGGATCGCGTACATCTTCGCGCAAGGTGGGCAGCCAGGGCGTGAAACGCTTGACAATGCGTACCCCGGTCAACATGCCAGGAAACATAGAGATTGGGGCACACATGGTAACCAATCCGGCCACCTGCTCAGAGGCAGCCACATGCAGACACAGGGCACCACCCAGCGAATGACCAATTAAAAAAACCTGCTCACAGCGCTCCTGCAAAGCATGCACGGCCTCTCTAACTGCCTGAGCCCAATCGGGCCAGCCGATCGGCAACATGTCACGCACCTCGGTCCCATGGCCGGGCAGTAACATAAGCTTGGTAGTAAGTCCCTGTTCCTGCAGCAGGCTATTCAACTCGGCCATATCGTTCTTGCCCCCGTTCAATCCATGCACCAGTAAAACGCCGACTGAACCAGGACGCGTCTGTATTTTAGTCATACCATGTGTATAAGAAGCAGAAGAGATCTCCCCGCCTTGCTGACCCTGACTACGCCGAGAAAACGTAAATATATCCATAATGCTCTATCCCTGCATAGTAACGATTCACGCTAGTGGAATCATAGAATTTCTCTACCAATAGGACGAATTTACCGAGAACTGGGTTGCAAGGAATAATTTCTCGTGCTTATCTGTAATCATTAGTAGATACCCGACGTGAGAGTATGGTCGGGTACATTCTTTTGGACTTCAAGCCCATCCACATTACAATAAAAGCAGGTCGGTTTGTTCTATGATTTATTACCTATGTCAATTGTGCTTTCAAAGCATTGATGATATAGTTGATCAAGAAAATCGCGGCGATCCCACATATTATGCCAACCAGCCTGCTTCGCAGCTAGCTAAAGGTGCGATATCGCTGATCGCTTTATGCGGCAATATGTATGAGGGGAGGCTGTTTGGGGAGTAAATTATGAAGTTTTCAACCAAAGCTATTCATGCGGGGCAAGAGCCAGATCCATCTACAGGCGCGATTATGACCCCGATCTTTCAGACATCAACCTATGCACAAACCGGCCTGGGTGGACATAAAGGTTACGAGTACTCGCGATCAGGTAATCCTACCCGTACCGCGCTTGAGGATTGTATCGCGGCGCTGGAAAATGGCGCTTATGGCATGGCCTTTGCATCTGGCCTGGCCGCCGAACAAGCTATTCTGAGTTTGCTCAAGACTGGCGACCATATGGTCTCCTGCGACGATCTTTATGGTGGGACGTATCGCCTCTTTGAGCGTGTCCTCAGTCGTTACCAGATCGAGACCAGCTATGTGTCGGCCTCAACGGTAGAGGATTACGAGAAAGCTATTCGTCCTAATACAAAGCTGATCTGGCTTGAGACGCCAACCAATCCACTGCTGCGTCTGGCCGATATCAGAGCTGTTGCAGAGATTGCTCATCGCCATAACCTTCTGCTCGTGGTAGATAATACCTTTTCCAGTCCGTACTTCCAGCAACCATTGGAACTGGGCGCAGACATCGTCGTGCATAGTACCACCAAATATATCAATGGACATAGCGACGTGGTTGGTGGTGCCGTGGTTGTTAAAGATCAAACAGTATACGAGGCCATCAAATTCTATCAGAACGCAGCCGGTGGCGTACCGGGTCCCTTTGATTCCTGGTTAACCTTGCGCGGCATCAAGACGCTGGCTGTACGTATGAAACAGCATGAAGAAAATGCTTTTGCAGTCGCCAGATTCCTGTCTGCACATCCGCGTGTCGAGAAAGTATATTATCCAGGCCTCGCCTCACATCCAGATCATGAACTGGCCAAACGTCAGATGAAGGGCTTTGGCGGCATGGTCTCATTCACATTCAAAGGCTCACTAGAGGATGTGGACCAAATTGTGCGGCGGCTAAAAGTCATTACTTTCGCGGAAAGCCTGGGCGGCATCGAGTCACTCATCTGCCATCCTGCCAGCATGACCCATGGCTCAATTCCTCGTGAGATCCGCGAAGCACGTGGTGTCGATGATACCTTGCTGCGCCTCTCGGTTGGAATTGAAGATATCGAAGATATCCTCAGCGACCTGGAACAGGCATTGGAAGAGCAACCTGATGGCTCACAGATCACACCAGACAAGCAACTAAGCTTCAAATAACACATGTCACCACCATGGGATTATCCATTCCCCATGGTGGTGATTACGTATTTCTAACCAGCGATCCCCTTTCCACGGCCCGCTAAGACGGCTGGTACTGTATCAGGGGAGGCGCACTTTTATTGTTTGACATATCAAAGATACTTCTGCTATAATCTACGGGCACTCAGTCCGACAAATATATGTCGGAATTTTTATAGTGAGAAGCCCGCGCGAAGGGGCAGATGTTTCGGGGAGGATTGATTCTACATGCCCAATAATGCAGCTGCAGAAAAGCGCATGCGTCAGGAACAGAGACGCCGTGCATTCAATCGCAGCACAAAATCGATTGTAAGAACACAGGTTACCAAAGCTCGTCAGGCGATCACCACCACAGATGAGAATTCAGTAGAGGCAGTACGCCTGGCCGTCAGCGAGTTGGATAAGGCCGCCAAAAAAGGGGTCATCCACAGGAATAATGCGGCCCGCCGCAAATCACGCTTGATGAAACAGCTCAATGCCATTAACGCAGAAAAGTAAATGAAAGTGCCCAATGCTCTGCCACCCATATATTCATGTCGAGCACTGGCGCATAGGAGGTTTTAGGGATGGCTGACAAACAAGTCGTAACAAAGCCAGCAGGGCGGGCGTTACTTACCGCTGTCGAAAGTGCTCAGTTACGGAAAGATATACCTGAACTGAAGTC
This sequence comes from Dictyobacter alpinus, assembly GCF_003967575.1. Classification (NCBI taxonomy): domain Bacteria; kingdom Bacillati; phylum Chloroflexota; class Ktedonobacteria; order Ktedonobacterales; family Dictyobacteraceae; genus Dictyobacter; species Dictyobacter alpinus. The sequence goes on along the minus strand of NZ_BIFT01000001.1, from coordinate 3,165,553 downwards.
GGGCGACACTGTCCGCTTGCAGGTCAAAGTTGTTGAAGGAAATCGCGAACGCTTACAGCCGTTCGAAGGCGTAGTAATGCGCCTGCGCGGTAGCAGCGTCAATCGCAATTTTACTGTACGTCGTATCACCAACGGTGTTGGTGTGGAACGTACATTTCTGGTCAATTCTCCTCGTATCGAGAAGATTGAAGTGCTTCGTCACGCTCGTGTACGCCGCAAACAGCTCTACTACCTACGCGGTCTGACCGGTAAAGCTGCTCGCTTAAAAGAGATTCGCCCTCTGAGTGCCAAGCAAGTTGCAGCAAAAGAAGCCGCCAAAGAAGCTGCCAAGAACAATGCAAACGCATAAAAAATATACCCCTACGCTTGCGGAAGAAATGGCCCTGTTTGAACAGGGCTATTCCTTTATCGCCGGACTCGATGAGGCGGGCCGAGGTTGCCTGGCGGGTCCGGTGGTCGCTGGCGCCGTTATCCTCCCTCGTTCGGAAGATACTATGCAACTCTTTGCGGGCGTCAATGACTCCAAGCAGTTGTCAGCCGCCGCCCGTGAGCGTTACTATGAGCACATTATGCAACACGCCCTGACTGTTGGTGTGGGCATTGGCTCGGTTGAAGTTATCGATACACGCAATATTTTACAGGCCACGAAATATGCCATGGAACTGGCTCTCAAACAACTATCCCCTGCTCCTGATGCACTGCTACTAGATGCACTCTATCTACCCAGAGTCAGCCTGCCACAACGCTCTATTATCAAAGGTGACTCACGTAGCCTCTCAATTGCTGCCGCCTCAATCATCGCTAAAGTTACCCGTGACCGTTTGATGGTTGAACTGCACCAGCAACATCCAGAATATGGCTTTGAGCAGCATAAAGGCTATGGTACGCCCGCCCACCTCACCGCACTCCGTACCCATGGCGCAACGCCCCACCATCGCCGCAGTTTCTCTCCCGTCAGTGAACTCTATGGATTGTTCGCGACAACCGACAACTAGCATTAACGATAAAAGGTGAAGCAAAGCCTCTTGTCTATGCATGCCCTGCTCCACCTCTGCTGAAATTTAAGCCAATGCTGCCTGTCCATTACGAGCAATGACTATACGATTGAAAGGCTCACCGCTCACACCATGGCGCGCAGAGGACACCGAATATTGGATCACATAGCCCTTCCGCACAGTATTGCTAATATTGGGTCCACTACGATGAAAGAGTAAAGAACTAAAGGCCACCATCCCCCCCTTCTTCAACGGTACGGGTATCCCCGGCTCAGTCCCAAAGTAACACTGTTTGCCAATCTCTGTATCAGTGTGCTCAATCGCTCCCTGCTTATGGCTACCAGGGATGACCCAGATACAGCCATTATCCAGAGTCGTCTCATCAAGGGCCAGCCAGCAGGTGACGTACTCGGCAGGATCAGTCAGGGTGTAACCTGTATCCTGATGCCAGGGAAAATCACGCTTCGCCTCAGGCTTTTTATAAACCGCTTGATCCCAGTATAGCGAAATGTCATCCTTGAGCAGATCTGAAGTAAGCTGGACAAACTTTTCCTGGGTTACGAATTGCATAATGGCAGGATCATGTGCAGCCAGGTTAAAGGTAAAAGAAATCTCATTGGGTCGGCTAATCCCTTCTTTACCACGTTCCTGTAATTGCTGCTCGTGTTTCGCAGCGAAATGATCGATATGTGCCCGCAAGGCATCTATTTCACCGGCAGGAAAAGCCTGGGGCAAAATAAAAAAACCTTGTTCATTAAATTGCTGCTGTTGCTCTGTGGTAAGCATATTAAAAATACCTCCTTGCATATGCGACTGTAACAATAGAGATAGCACAAATGGTCTGTGCAAAGTGTAGCGACAAATACCCATCAGCTACAATGGACGCAAATAACTTTCCTTTGCATTTTTTGCACTTTCTCGATAGTTACCAGGAGTCCGACCATAGCGCTGGCGAAAAACGCGACTAAAATAGCCCGCCTCACTGAGTCCACATTGCAAGGCGATCGATGCTAAGGATGCATCCGTTGTCTCTAACAAATGTTGTGCCTGTTGCAGACGCAGTTCTCGCAACATTTGCATCGGTGAGAGCTTATAGATACTGCGGAACGCACGATCAAAGTAACCCGGATGTAAGTGGACCAGGGCCGCCAGCTCATCCCGCGATAACTTGCGCTCCAGGTGAGTTGTCATATAACGAATCACATTGATAAAGCGATCAGGAGGGGTCTGGAGGGCCTCAGAACGCTGCACACTACCACACGCCTGCCAGCGCTCTAGAATGAGGCTACATAGCTGTAGTGAGTAGGCGGAGACCTGTATGGAGCGAAACGCCGAGCGAGAATCCAGCCAGATCTGCAATAAGTGTTCAAAGATAGAGGAAAAAGGGCTGGACGGCATGAGCGATACAACTGGTGTGACCGGATACAGTCGAAAAAGATCAATCTGATGGGCGATTGTGGCATCAAATAAAAACCAATGATGCTGGCCTGGCCCTACCGCCTGTTCCGAAAACGGGAGATATGGTGGATGCACCATGACATCTCCTGCATGCGCCATCCATGACTCGCCACATGAACTACTCTTAACCTCACCACAGGCCACATAGCTCGCCACCCAATGGGGATAAACCTGATCGATAATATTTAAAGAACGATATGAGGCTGTTTCAACCATATAGAGAGAGAGCTGAAACTGCTCATGGATAGTCTCTGCCATCTGCGCTGGCCTCCACACGTTGTATGTATGCACTGCTTAAAAGCATAGCGTATCACATCTTCTTATCCTCCAAGACCGGCAACAAATTTTACTGCATCCACAAAAATCCGTGAAAAACACGAAAATAGCTCTTGCCACAACCACAGACATGTGTTATATTAGTCCGCGGAGAGATGTCAGAGTGGTCGAATGTGCCGCTCTCGAAAAGCGGTAGGGTTAATAGCCCTCGAGGGTTCGAATCCCTCTCTCTCCGCTGTTCTTATGGAGGAGTCTCATAGTGGTCTAGTGAGCACGACTGGAAATCGTGTAAGGTGCAAGCCTTCGTGGGTTCAAATCCCACCTCCTCCGCCCCAAACCTATCAACAACATTTAAAGCCCATGTGGGCTTTTTTTGTGTGCAAAAAGAGGAGATTGTAGTACAACTACAACCTCCTCTTTTTGCTAATGATTATGGCAATAATGTATCTGAAATGGTGAGAGCAGGATCTGGAGTAGCCGGAACTGTACTGGTAGAGGTAGGAGATGGCTTTATGTCTGGAAGCGCTGTCCCTGTTGGGGCTGGCTCTGGCACTGGTGTAGGGTTCGTGGTGGGTGTAACTACCTTAGGGGTGGGTACAGGAGCCACACTGGGCGTAATGATTGGTTCTGGCGCTTTGACAACCACTCTGGTGGGTGCCGACATAATATGCAGCGGCCTTCTAGGATAGCCCCAACGAGGACGCAGCTTTATAGCGACGCGCGGAGTGGGATGTGGTGGAATCACAGAGGTTGGTGATAGGATAATGGGCACCGGTATCTGGTCCTGAGATGGAGGAACCATCGTCATCACCGGCGTTGGAACAGATGTTGGCGTTGGCGAGGCCAGCACTGGTGGTGTGACTTTTGATTTAGGGTGTGGTTCGACCACGATCGCATCACTACCACCATCCACATTGGGTACCAATGGCAGATGCTGAGAGATGTTGGCTGAACGCGAAAAGGCGGGTAACCCCACTACACCCAGAATACAGAGAATACCAAGTCCGACAAAGATACAGGTGACAAATGTTTTGGTAAGCTTATACCCACATATTCTATTCCATAAAACCATAAGGGTATCTATAAGCATAACTACTCCTTTTTTCAACTTCACAAGGCACACTACTACTGCGAGACGTGATATTCTACGAGCGATTTTTGTGGCAGCGATGGTTGATCAGCCATCCTTGATGATGAGGCAGATTGAACGCTATTGCGCCATAATATCTGTTCTAGATACATGGCACATTCAAGCGAACGGCGCATGCTAAAACATTGTGGCCTGCTCCAATAGTCCGCGGATATTAACACGGCATCGGGTATGTGTGAGGCTTGCAGTACACGCTCATACTCCAACACAATTTGCCGTTTACGACCAAGATAGATGAGTCGGCGATTGGTAAGGATCAGGGTCCCCTGATCCTTCACCTTGAATTTAGTGCGTTTCCCCCCTGTGAGCGGCTCAGTACAGAGTCTGGCAGAAGTACAATAGTGGGCAATCTCGTCCACAAGGAGCCGTGCAGGCACACGCAACTGAGGGAGAGGTTCATCGCGTAAACGTTGCATGAGCGTCTCTCTATCAAAGCCATAGAGACGCTTCTCACGCTCCGCTTGCAAACGTTGTAAGCGTTGCTTATGTTGCAGATGCCGTTCATCGGTCCAGGGCCATGCGGGAACCGCTTCAAGCGTAATGGCAAACTGGGAGGCTGTAACATCAGTAGACTGCCCGCTAGTCTGCGTCATATCCACAACGGCATCTAGAGGTCCCACCGTTGTCGGTTGATCATTGGCATCATATTCCCAAAAACTTTCCTGACTACTATCAGAAAGGACCAGCGGTCTAGGAGTATATCCAATAGAGGATGGTGATGGCAGTTCAGGGATAGATGATAACTCCTCTACCTTAATGCCAATCGTAACCGCGCTCCAGGTATTAAGATAGGCAATGACCCTCAAAGCCAGAGGAATATCCGCGATACCACGTAGAATAACCGCCCCGGTGGAAAACTGTAAATCAAGTCGCATCGAGGCCACACCCATAATGCGACGATATACAGGCCTGAAGTTTAGCAGGTCATGAAGTTCGTATGACACACCTTCTATGTCCACATGATCGGGATAGAGCCGTAGTACCTGCCCCCATCCATACACACATTCCACAATTGGCTCAGCAAACATCGCGCCCCCATTTTCCCCCAACAACCCAACAAGAACATTCTATCCATTCATAAATAGAAAACGAGAGGCGCTAAATGTCAGTAACGATCATTGATGCATCCGTGGATAGTTATCTATCTTTCTGATTTTATTTTCGTTTACCAGAGAAAAACAAGCGTAGCAGCATAGAGCGTAAAGAGGGCCATGACTGCTCAATCATAGATGTGTCCTGCTCACGAGAAACGTGGTTTGGCGCGCCCCAACGTTCACGGACAAAAAGTTCTGTTAAATGCCAGAGAGCAGGATCTCTGCGCTCTAGATGCTGGCTCAACATAGCAGTATATTCGTAAGGAGTCTGCCAGGACTTTGGTCCTAATCCAGCCCAACCAGCTACACGGCAGGCACGCCAGAAAAAGTTGGAGACGCTGGTTTCAGACTGTCGCTGTCGCTTAATCACAAGGGCTACCAGGAAGAAGATTATTGAACATAACAAGATGGCCAGTGCGATCCAGAGGGGCCACGAAGTTGCCATCTCAGTATGACCATTAGCTGACGATGACTGTGGTTTCTGAGGCGTCGGCTGAACAGCCTTGGTAGGTTGGGCCTTTACTGTAGGCGTCACCTTAACAGCTGTGGTCGGAGAAGGCGTTACATTAGTAGCCTTCGCCGGTGCCTGCGATTGCGTAGAAAAACCGGGCGTAGGATCAAAATCTATCCAGCCATAACCAGGAAAATATGCCTGTACCCAGCTGTGCGCGTCACTACCAGTGACAGACCAGACCTTACGCGCAGGATCATATTTGCCAGAACTAAAACCAGTCACTAAACGCGTTGGGATATTTAAGCTACGGCCCATCACCGCCATCGCGCTGGCATAATATGTACAATAACCCGTATGTGTATCTAATAATACATCAACGACATTTTTATTGGCCGGAATAGGAGCATTATCCACCGAGTAGGTAAAGACACGCGAGTCATTCAAATGAGACTCAATACGCTTGAGAGCATCATAGGCATTGGTAGCGCCATGGGTCCAGGCATTGACGGTGGCTTTAACTTTTGGCGAGATATTCTGTGGTGTCTCCAGATATAATGTTTTGAGCCAATAATTGTAACGGCTAGAATCCCAAAAGTTACTATCATTTTGCGGCAACGGAACATTCGTAATGGCATCCTGAGGGGTCAGGACCGATGTAACACGATAGGTTGCTTTTGCCTCTAAGGGCTGTAGCTGCGTCCAGGCAGTTGTCGTACTGACTCCACTACCACCACTACTATAGATCTGGGTGGGCATATTAAACCGTAGCGGTTGAGCAGGAGCAAACACATAATGCTTTGAACCATTGATAGCTTGGGTCATAGTCACAACAGTATCGACAGCACCATCCACATTCTGATCAATATCCTGAGGCACGTCCTCATTGGCCGGATATAATGTGGGTGAAAAACCATCAGATGAATTGGTCCAGGTATTATCAGTGAAATGATTGAAGGCAATACTCTCAAGATAGTGTGATTTCTTATCTGAACTCACGTAATACAGTACTTCACCATCGGGCAGATGGACACTATTGGAGATGGTCAATTGATTACCAAAATAATTGGTCATCTCCCCATTTGAGTTCGCGATAGAACGTAATGTCTGCCAGTTAAGATTGCCTCCGGCGGCTGCATTCCATGTTGCATTAATGCGATCCCATAACACCTTGCCACTGGTTGGCTGATCCTGAACCGGCAAAAGCCAACCCAGAGGTAGCGCCAGAAGCATAATCAGACAGGCAATCTGCATACAACGCCCGGTAATTTTACGCAACCAGGCACGATCGGTATAAAGTCCCTCACTGGTCCATTGTAACAAACGCGCGGCTAGCTCTGTACGAGCAATCAAGAGTAATAACGCACCCAGCATAATGAGAAGAAAATAATTATATTCACTCTTCACATAATTTAGATTGACCAGCATGATAGCGCAATATACTAATCCCACCAACCAGGGCAAACGTGCCCGATAGATCAGCCAGCTACCAAAGTAGCCCAGGAAGAAACAGAGGAAGGACAGGTAAAAGAAAAACACAATCTCACTGAGTTGTGCGGACTCCTCAGCCATATGGCCACTAAAAGCGGCTCGTAGTCCTTCCAGAACCACGGATGGTGGCACATGAAAGGCATAAGCACTGGTAATCCAGACCGCCAGCACATGGCCCAGGACACAGGCTAGAAGATGAAGCAAGGCCTGTGGCATATAAGGAAGCTTGGCAACCAACAAACCTATACATAGACCAATAATAGGGGAGATATATAGGAAGGTACTAAAATGCACCCACTCCGCGTTGACAATAACAGCGACAACACTATAAAGTGCAATGGACAGGAGAACAATGGCCAGCCACCCTTCCTGTGGTGTGCAGAGTCGGACAGCCGCCATAAAAGCGGAGTCTTTATGACGAGGAGGGTGAAACGCGCTCGATGGCTGTGGCGGTGGACTACCTGGAAATTGGTTCCGTGGATCCTGTTGCCGGTTTGCTTGTTGAGACGGAACACGCTGGCTATCAATAAGGCTGGAATGCATTCAATACTCCTCTATACGACGACAGACCCCATGCATATAGCTACACTAAGTTCTCATTATACCTTGAGTATCGTACAAAAACAGTATCCTATCACATTTCTAGGACCAAATATTCATATATATGCGCATAAATCAATGAATATCTACAATAAGAGAGATATGCCTTTCTCTATTTCAATACGTTTCAATCTGCTCAAAGGGTGCCAATTTGTAACCAGCGTGCTTCTTCCCATCCGGGATGAGCATGGCTATTTACTAAACGCACCAGAGGCTCTTTTTTCCAATCGATGACGCTAATGGTCGCTGGATCTAGAAAAATACGGAAAAGTGTGGTGAGTGGGGACTGTAAGGCATAGCAAAGCAAGACTTTAATCGGGCCTACATGTGAGACCAGAACCAACGTTTGGCCTGGATGTTTTTGCACCAGACGAACAATCTCGGCAACCACCCGCTGCTGAACATGCATAAAGCTCTCACCATCAGGAGGAGCCTGGGTAGGATCCTGTTCCCACGCCTGCAACTGTCGCGCATCCTCCGCGCTACGTGCCAGCACCTCGGCTCTGCTGAGTCCTTCCCAGTTACCAAAGTTACCTTCACGCAAACCATCCAGGTGCTGCACAGTGAGCTGTTGTTGAGCAGCGATCGCCTGCGCCGTCTGAGAGGCTCGCCGCAGAGGACTACTATACACCGCACCGATAGATAATGGCGCCAACGTTTGAGCCAGACGCTGCGCCTGCATCACCCCACGTTCAGATAAAGTATCGTCACGCGTACCAATATAACGAAACTCACGATTTGCCAGAGTCTCACCATGCCGCACCAATAATAAACGCGTAGGAGCAACATTCACCATATTTGCTACACTTCCCTTTCCGTCTACTATGCTTATCTAGAAACACATATATAGTGTACATCTTTCCAATACAATCTAACAAATGGATGGTGCCCTACAGAAGGGCTTTTAAATGTTCACCCTGAGATCACTAGCAAGTGATGAGGGAGGAAAAAAAGCGAGTTGAATCTATAGAAATTAATACATCGTATTTTATACGTAGTTACTTAATAAAAATAGGATCTAACTCAGATGCAAATGAAATATAATTTTTGGGGGAAGATAAAATGAACATGCAAAAGTGGAGTCTGACCAGAAAACTAGGATTTATACTCGGGTCTGTAAGTACTATATCATCAATTGTATTAAACGTTACCTTTAGTGATCTACATATCTTTATCAAGGCGGGAGATATGTCATTTTTTGCCGCCTGCTTCATAGGTGGTATATTAGCGGCACAACAAATAGGTAGAGCTAAAGCAGGAGGAAATGCAGGGCTATGGGCATCATTATACTATCTCCTCTTCACCAGCATATATACGGCAATAGTGGCTCTTTTGCAATTTGTTGTGTTCCACCAAATTCCGGCTATCTTTAAGCAAATAGACTTAAGCGGTCCCGCTACCTTTCTAGACATCATTGTGACACTTACAATAGCTGCAGTTGCATTAATAAGCGTTGTAGGTTTCGCAATCGCAGTCAATGCAGTCATTGGCTGGTGTGTTGGGGCTCTTGGAGGGCTGGTTGGCAAATCTCAGTATCACAAAAAAGTTATCTCTCAATACTAAGACATAGCTGCATAGAGCATGCGTCTTATGACCTCCATACGCCCTGGTAGGTTGTAACCAGGTATATGGGGTCGTTTGCAGACCTTACTATGCTGCGCTCGTCTGCGGAGTGGCTTTCTTACCAAAGAAGATGAGTAAGAGCGTTGGTGCGATCAACAGACAAATACCACCAAAGACAAAGGACATGGTCAGATTGACATTGGTCTGGAGCCAGCCGGCAATCGAAGGACCAAAGCTAAAGCCCAGGCTCCAGGTGACTGAGTAGAAACCGGCCAGAGTGCCGCGTAGTTTGGGGGAGACCTGCTCCATTTCAAAGGCGGCATACACAGGCTCGATCAGGGTCCGCAAAAACGAACGGGTATATTCGCCAGCAATTGCCAGCGGCAAATTTGGTGCCAGTCCGATCAGGACCATCAAAGGGGCACTGATATATTGTACCGAGGTAATGATTCTTAATTTTCCCCAGCGATTGACAAACACAGGAGCCATGAGCGAGAAAACCCCACCCACCAGTCCTGAAATGGTAAAGATAATCCCCAATGGACCTGGCAGGAGGCTAAAACGCAACACAAAGTAGACCTGAATCAAGGCCACTACCGCGCCTTCTCCCATAGTAAAAATAAGATCTGGTAGCAATAGTTTGGCAAATAAAGCCACTGGAATTGGCTCTTTAGTTTTTACAGGTTTTACTTTTTTCACAGCCAGGGCGGTCTCCACATCACTGCCCTCGCTATCGATGAGCTGTGCGCCGGTCTCAGTAGACTGGGCGACTTTAGCTTTCTGCAGGAACCAGAGCGGTAAACCAAAGACAAAGGTGAATAGCGAGGCGCTAAAAACACCCCAGCGTAGTGGCACAGTACTGGCAGCAGATACATGGAGGAGTCCTGCTACAAACTCTGGAATGGAGCCACCAAGCAGATTGCCAAGTGAGCCAATCCCAAGGATCAAAAAGCTATTCAGGGCCAGCACCCCTATACGCTGTCTCTCCGTTGTGCTTTCGGAGAGCAGGGGCAGATTCGTCACCCAGTAAGCACTAGAAACCAATCCCTGGATCAAATTCAGGATAATCAGCCAGGGCGCAGATGTTGCCAGAGCAATCAAAGAGAGGGAGAGAGGAGAAAGGAAAGCAGTTAAGAGGAGCACAGGTTTACGTCCCCAGCGATCGGCGAGCATACCTGAAGGGACGGATCCAATCAACGCTCCAATCGCGGACATCGCACTAAAAAGACCAATAAAATCTGGCTTAAAACCAAGGCTGTGTACATATAAATTCAAAGTGAGATTAGCGATGCTCAGCTGGAATCCCTTACCTAACGTAAAGGTCAGCAAAATATACACATTTCTTGGTAATGGGAAAAAGCTTGAGGTTTCCTTCTGCTTCTTTAGATTATTCTGGTCTGCATCAGAGGGCAGCGAGGGCTCAGTAACCGAGGACATAAAAAACCAACTCCTAAATTAGCTACTAGAGGACTAAGGTCAAGGTCAGCAGATTGTAGATATTTTTCCGGGCAACACAAAAAAAGCTTGAGGTTCTTCTGCTACTTTATGTATGTTTCTGTTCAGTGAGGGATTAGTAACCGGGGACATCAATGCCAATTCCTAATCAACTATTACCAGTCTATCATACCTTTTTATTCGTGACAATGCACAAAAGGACAGGTTTCAATAATGCACCAAAGGACAGGTCCGAGTATTTTTTATAAAATATTTCATACATTTTTTACATTTAGCCACCTCATTTCTTTACAATTTTTACGATTTTTCTTGAGTTATAAATGCTAATATAGCGTTATATCAATACTCATGCATAGTTTTAGGGCGTGTCAGATTCCATCTTCATTAGGGAATGTACCATCAGCCGCACGCGGGCGCTGAAGCGCCCATGCTTCTTTTAACTGTGCTGTGAAATTGTGCGCTTTGCGCATAATTTCACAGCACAGTTAAAGCCCTTGGAGCGCTAAAGGCGCGAAAACAACAATAAGCGGATGACAGATTTCATGGGAATCAGATACGCTCCTAAAAAAATCAAGAAATCCTTGTATTTTATCAACGGAAACAAGCAATGTTATCATTCAAGTGAAGTAAGGAAGAACAATGGCCGAAGACGTAGAGATTCAACCTCATTCGCTCCTCGAAGAGGATGAAGAGGAGAGTAATTTTACTTTCACAGAAGCGCAACAACGTGCCAGGCGCAAGAAGCCTAAAACGTTGTGGATTGTGCTGACAATTCTGGTCATTATAGCGCTGGCCGCAGGTAGTTTTTTCTACTGGCGTTCTAACCAGAAGGAGACGATAAGCTATACACAGGCAACGGTGACAACAGGCACTATTTCTCAGCAAATTTCCGCCACCGGCCCGGTACAGGCCAAAGCTACCTATAATTTAAATTTCACGACCAGCGGCCAGGTAAGCGAGATCAATGTTAAAGTTGGAGATCAGGTCAAGGCCGGTCAGCAACTGGCGAAAATTACTCCAACTAGTACCCAACCTAACAACAATACACCTACAACGTTGACGGCGCCAGCCGCAGCTACAGTCGCAGCCATCAACGGTTATGTTGGCACGGCCGTCGGTTCTGGCAACAACAATAGTAGCAGCGCTAGCAGCAGTGGAACATCCAATGCATTGATAGTGCTAACCGATGTCAGCTCCTTGCAAATTAACGCACAGGTCAATGAATCCGATATCGGCAACGTCAAAACTGGTCAGACCGCGCAGTTCACTGTGGCGGCCTATCCCAACAATACCTTTCAGGCCACCGTTGCATCCATGAGTATCCTTGGACAATCCAGCTCTGGGGTGGTCACCTATCCAGTCACACTCAATGTCACTATGAGTTCGCTGAATAACATTCATCTTTTGCCCAATATGACCGCCACAGCAAATATCATCACAGCCCAGCAGAACAACGTCTTGCGCATTCCAGCGGCCGCACTAACCTTTCCAACCACTGCATTGCAGAATGGCTATATCAGTCGTGCAGCCATGGTGCAAGTGCTACGCGGAAATCGAGGAGGAGGAAACCAGCAGGGGGGTACCGGTAGCACCGCACCTTCATCCAGCACAGGAAAACAAGGTGTTGTACTGGAATTACAAAATGGCGTGCTAACTCCTGTCACCGTCACCACAGGACTGAGCAATGGGCAGTTCACGCAGATCCTCTCAGGCTTGAATGAAGGTGATCAAGTGGTTACCAACGCAACTGGTGGCAGTACACAAACTGGGACCACTACAGGCCAGCAACGTGGAGGCGGTCTCTTTGGTGGTAACGGTGGTTTCGGTGGCGGTAATGGTGGCTTCGGTGGTGGACGCAACGGCGGTGGCGGTGGAGGCAATGGCGGCGGCAATGGTGCTGGAGGCAATGGTGCTGGAGGCAGAGGTCAATGATCACCCCTCAATCACAGGAGAACATGCCGCGTATTCAGATACGCGGCATGGATAAATACTACACGATGGGCTCAAACGTAGTGCCAGCATTGCATGGCATCAATCTGACGATCAAGCATGGAGAATTTGTCGCGATCATGGGTCCGTCTGGCTCGGGTAAATCTACCTTTATGAACATTCTAGGTTGCCTGGATAAGCCCAGTGGTGGCGAATATGTGCTGGATGGGGTCTCGGTTGGTCAGATGAGCAATACCGAACTGGCCGATGTACGTAACCAGAAGATTGGCTTCATCTTCCAGAGCTTTAATCTCTTACGCTGGATGACGGCTCAGGCTAATGTAGAGTTGCCTCTGGTTTACGCGGGTATCTCAAAAGAAGAGCGGGAAGAACGAGCGCAACGCGCGCTGGCCCTGGTAAATCTGACACAGCGTGCCGAGCATCGACCAATGGAACTATCAGGCGGCCAACAGCAGCGCGTCGCCATTGCACGTGCCCTGGTAACCTCCCCATCATTGATCCTGGCCGACGAGCCAACCGGAAATCTGGATTCGCGGACGAGCCAGGAGATCATGCGCATCATGCAGGAACTTAATGCGCGTGGCATGACTGTGGTGCTGGTGACGCATGAACAGGAAATCGCCGACCACTGCAAACGCAAAGTTCTCTTTCGTGATGGCCGAATCGTAGATGATCAGCTCAACACGCAACCATTGAGTGCCCGGGCACAGCTCTCAGCCAACACACGTGCAGAACAGGTGCAGCCATGAGCATATCAGAACAGCAAAGTCAGCAGGAGCATGCTCCAAAATTTCAATCGTTGATGCCACCGATAGCACCAGAGCAACGCAAGAGGGGGCGGGGCAGTTACGCCATCGCTCAGAGCCTGGTCAGTGCGATTGAAGCACTGCGTGCCAATAAACTCCGTTCGCTCCTGACCTCGCTTGGCATTATTATTGGTGTGGCGGCAGTTATTATGATGGTCGCCACCAGTGAGGGGAACGCCGCAACCATCAATGGTCGCCTCTCCACCCTCAATCCTAATCAGTTAAATATCCGTGGTGGCAGTGCCAGTACAGGCGGCGTACGCCAGGGAGCAGGCACCCAGCAGATTCTGACCCAAAGTGACGCCGATCAGCTCGCGACCCAGGTTCCCGGCATTGCTGCGGTCAGCCCGACCGTCAATGTCAATGGGCAGGTTATTTATCAAAACCAGAACTGGTCGACCAGCGTTCAGGGGGTCTATCCCAACTATCAACAAGTTGGTAGCTGGCAATTACAGGAAGGAAACTTCTTTACCAGCGCGGACGAACAAAGCAATGCCTCAGTCGCAGTCCTGGGCCAGACGGTGGTAGATAATTTGTTTACGGCGCAAGGCATTGATCCACTGGGACGGCAGATCCGCATTGGGAGTTCCACCTTTACGGTTGTAGGCGTGCTGGCAACAAAAGGCGCCAATGGAGCCACCAATGCGGATGACACCATTTTCATTCCATTCAGCACGGCCAATAATCGACTGGGGGGTAGTCAACGCGCCCTCGCCATTACAGTGCTGGTTGCGCAGGGACAAAATGTCACCGATGTGCAGGCCAATATTCAGCAATTCTTGCAGGGCCGCCATGATCCTACGGAATTCACCATCCAGAATCAAGGACAACTCTTGCAGACGGTACAAACTGCCTCGCAGTCTCTGACCATTCTATTAATCAGTGTGGCCGCCATCTCACTGATTGTCGGAGGTATCGGCATTATGAATATTATGCTTGTCTCTGTAACTGAGCGCACACGCGAAATCGGCATTAGAATCGCCCTGGGAGCCTATCCACGCGATGTCATGGCTCAGTTTCTGATTGAGGCCCTGATTCTAAGTGCACTGGGAGGCATCGTGGGCATCCTGCTAGGGATACTGGGAGCATTCATTAGTGCTAGCCTCACCAGCCAGCCACTGGTGATTGATCCGTTAGCGATTGTGCTTTCCTTCACCTTTGCGGCCCTGGTAGGCATCATCTTTGGCTTCTATCCAGCCCAACGCGCGGCCCGCATGGATCCAATTAACGCATTACGTACAGAATAACATCTTCAACGTAGCCGGAGAGCGTCCGCTTCGATTTTTCTGCTGGAAAAGCGGAGAAGGTGCTCTCCACTCATCACAACCGAGCCTCCACCTCAAGCATTCATGTAACTCTGATCTTGTTCCCACGTATAAAACACAGATGAGCTCACGGACCACATTTTTTCCGCTGTTTATCTTTTAGCTAGCTCTCATCTTTCTGTTTTTAGCAACGTCGCTTGTGAATAGCATTGCATATGCTGTTGGAGGAAACAAAATAATGAACATTACTATTCATGCTATACGCATTACAGAGATCTTACAGCCAGGAAATCTGATTGCCTGGCTGCTGGTAGGTTTAATTGCAGGGGCCCTGGCTGGCACAGTCGTGCGTGGTAGAGGCTTTGGTTGTATTGGCAATATTATCGTTGGCCTGGTAGGATCCGTCATTGGTAGCATCCTGGCAAGTGCGTTGGACCTGGGTACCTTTCATTTTTGTGGCAGCATCTTCATTTCCTTTATCGGGGCCGCCATCTTTGTCGCCATACTACAACTACTCTCAGGTGGTCGAAGCAGTTAAGCATAGGCGTGAGTTCTACACACTTCAAGATCTTTTATATAACGCCATGTGCAAGTTTTCCACATACTTACTCGCTTGAGGAGGAACATAGTGAGGCGGTCGCGACCGCCTCACTATGTTCCTCCTCAAGAACAAGCGAGCGCTGTAAGCGCGAGGTGTGAGGTGTGAGGTGTGAGGGATAAAATTTGCACCTGGCGTTATATAGATGCTTTCGCGCCGACGGCGCTCAAAAAATGAGAGGATATGGTCACAATGGGCCCAGCCCATTGTGACCATATCCTCTCATTTTTATCAGCAGTGTGCTAGCACGCGAGTATGAGCATAGGCAACAAAAAATTTCAGAGATACGCCAGGATTAATACAAAATCTGGCGTATCTCTTTGTCTAAAAGTATGGACACTCAAACGTGATAACAAAGAACCCAAACACTAATCAGTAAATGGAGGATGATATAAATGGTTACACACGTTGTATTGGTACAGCCTAAGGCCGAAACTACGAAGGAACAGATTGAGACAGTCCTCAAGCAAGCCCAGGCACTCAAAGATATTATTCCTGGTATTCAGGATGCCCATGGTGGAAAAAATCTCTCCCAGCATACACAGGGATATCAATATGGATTGGTTATGCATTTTGATAGCATGCAACATTTGCAGGAATATCTTCCTCATCCCGCCCATCTCATAGTCGCAAAAGAGATTGTGAGCCTGTCAGATAATTTAATTGAGTTCAATCTGGCCCAATAGCCATATACAACTGGAATAGCGGATGCAGGCATCTTTAGCACATGCGTTAAAATCTGCTATTCCAGGTAGCTCCTGGCAATCGTTAGCTTCTCAATGACCATGGCAAGCTCAGGCAGGTAGACGATCATCAGGTACTCACCCATCGGAACTGAAGGCAAGATAATGCAACCTTCCGCATCAACCTGAGCTGACAGGATTGGTTTGTTAAAGTAGTCAGGGATGCGCTCAATACAGACCGCCAGTTCGCTATGCTCTTCCTCCGGAGCCAGAACTGGTTGAAAATTATAGAGCTCTATCCTGGTACCCTCTAACAGAAGCGGCTCTTCGGTATCAGGTAGAGAGGAAAAGATCAGGCGCAGAAGAATATTCTCGTGATCATGATCATCTGGTCTGGCCTGCATGGAGAGTGATACTGTATTGGCTTGATAATAGGAGGGACGAACATATACTGTTCGCTCTTGCTTGACCCCTATTGTAAATGCAGATTGGCAATACTTTACCTCTATATGATCGGAGGCTGGATCATAAAAAGGAGAGATAAGCATTTGATTCAGGAAGTTGGGCTGTGGCATCAAAAATTGACGTGCTTCATCCACATCAGAGGCACATAACGGACAAAGCTTGAGGTGTAATTCAATCTGGGCGTGTTCATATTCAGTCAATAGTCCAAGACAAAACTCGCCTAAGCGCGTTAAGTTCGGACATTGATAACGATAAAGTTGCCCAATAAGAAAACTATTGGCCTCAGTATAGATTGTAAGTCGCTGTTGGCAAATATCACAATCGTTGAGATGATCTTCTGCTACTGCTGGCAACGCCTCCCCATCAAGAGCATAACGTAATAATTCTTCGTCCTTAGGAGCAACTAAGCAAGGACATTCCATGTTTCCCGGTCCTTCATATAAGATTTTTCATTTAATTAGCTTTTTTCAAACAATTTGTTCTTTCACTGTATGAACGTCTGTAACTCTATTTTTTTGACAATAACTTTTCTGCTATATCCCAAAAAAGGAGCATGCCGCCGTTAAGCTGGCACGCTCCCATCCAATTTCCAGCGGATCTTATCGGCGTTGCGCAGTATACGTTCCATAATGTTACGCTTGAGGCGATAGATCTCTTCCTCATTCTGAAATTCACCAGGGCAATAACGAATGATTTCACGTGGTTTCAAATTACAGTGAAAGTGTAAATAGGCTACACGCTGTTCGCGCTCGCCAGGTAGCACGCTTTTGATGGTTTCCCAGAGGTCATTCTCGTGATAACGGTCCTCTACCTGGGGCTCATCTGGATGGCCATAATCGGGCATGCGCTCTACATTTGCGCGCGCGAATGCCCGCAAGGTGTCCATAATAGCGCAATGTAAGCAAAGCCTTAAATAACTTAAGGCGCTGGCAATGGTTGAGAATGACAGCGATTGGTCACTCACCGCTTGCCAGAAACGACGGAAGGCATCATCTATATATGTCTGTTCAGCTTCATAGCGCAGGGCTAATTCGCGATGAGAATGTCCACCCAGCCATAGGCGTACATTATCACTAAACTGCCGTTGTAAGAGAATCCAGGCATTATTATCGCCAAGTTTGACCGCCCGGCGAAAAATCTCCAGGCAATAGCTATCATCACATGGTTCTTTACGACGATACTTACTCATTTCCCGTATGGAGCATTCGGCCAGGACATCCAGAGTCATTTCTTCGAGCGGCTTTTCTGTCTTTACACTCATTGTGCTATCCTATCCCCCATCCAGCATTAATTATTTTACGATACGTCTTTTGTTTTATCGCTATCTTAGTAGACGCGAATTGCTGAACTTTATCAAATGCTAATCTATGCTTGTATGAATTACCTCTTTTTATGTCTAACCAAAAGATAATTCTTTTTTAACAGCCAGGGTACGATATTTTATCAGATGTATAGCCATAAAGATTTCTTCCACATCTTTACGGGTCTACATGTTTAAATATTGTCTGGTGTAGCAAGAAATACCAGTGAAAAAAACCGTTACCCAGCACATCCATACCAGCTGTCGAATTACTTCTTCTATATCAGTCAGTATAGACAACTTTCGAGGTAAGGACAGTATGTCATTTGTCCCATTTCTTGCCACTTTTTTCGAAAACAGGTATAATGAATACATACTTAAGAGTACAGTTAAAGCGCGCTTGATACAATGTAGTACTCAACAGTAAAAAAGTGAACCGTCACACAAAAAGGTGGTGGCGTTGCGATGAACAAGCGCATTTTGCTAGGAATCGATGCCAGTTATGCACCTACGACCCAGCGTGCTATAAACGCGATCTGTGATCTGTTTGAGCACGATCCTACTGCGTTCTCTTTATTCCTCGTCCATGCTATCGCGAATACACATATAATTACAGAATATCCAGGCCATTTTACTGAGCATTATGCTTTTATTCCTCCAACCACAGATCAGCGTAAACAGGCGGAGGACGTTTTGAATAGAGCCTGCGAGGTTCTGCAAGAGCGGGGATTTGACCTCAAGCAGATCGAGCTGATTACACGCGTTGGTTCACCAGCAGAGGAACTGGTCAAAGTGGCCCATGAACGCCACGTCAATTTAATTGTGGTGGGAAGTAGAGGAGAAGGTTGGAAGCAACGTGTACGCCGCATGTTAGTGGGAAGTATCTCGCACCGCATACTACAGCTCACCACCTGTCCAGTGATGATTGTTAATCCATCTCCCCCATTGGTAGATAAAGAACTTGTTTCCTGGTATGAACAAACCATCAAGCAATATTTGAGCCAGCAGGACCACTCCCTTACTGTCCTGACCGTCAGTGAAGTGACGACGCTTTTTCCGCTTCCCCAGAAACGCGCAATCGGTTCCAGGGAACAACAAGCGGCCGCCAGAGCCCTGGACCAATTGGCGAACAAAGGAGTACTCTGTCGCCGTGAAATCCAGGGTGAGGCGCGCTACATCAATGACTAGTGCGCGCCAATCTAACTTTAACTATAGTAGCGCTTCCAGGGCAGCAGGAGTAGTTACCGGCGCCTGGCAGACAAAGTTCTGACAGACATAAGCGGTCGCATGTTGATCTTTAAGCGGGCGATCCGCCAGCAATGCGATGCTTTGACTGGCCTGTGTATCCTCAGCGCGCGCATAGGCCAGCACACTATTGGGCAGATAGCGCGCATTGATACTATCTAGCAATCCCTGCGTTTCAGCCTGCTCGGAGGAGCCTATAATTGCCAGCTCTTTCACCGGCGAGAGCGCGAAATCTGCCGCGCATAATACACGACCAAAGGCCAATGGATGCTGTACCATAATATCGAGCTGAGGAATAATATAGTCATCAGCCCGCTGGCGATAGGTTGCCTCGCCAGTCAAGGCGGCCAGGCGTAAGAGTACCTCCATGGCCACGCTATTTCCAGCCGGAGTCGCATTGTCCATAATATCTTTTGGCCGGCTAATCAAGGCTTCGTGATCACTCCCCGTATCAAAAAAGCCTCCCTGCTCGTCAGCGAATAAAGCAATCGCTTGATCAGTCAAAGCGCGCGCCTGCTCAAACCAGCGTAGCTCAAAGCTGGCCTCATACAGCGCCAGGAGTCCATCGGCAAGAAATGCATAGTCCTCTAAATAACCACGTAATCTGGCCCGACCATCTTTAAAGGTGCGCAGGAGCCGATTATCCTGCCACAAAGTATCCAATAAAAATGCGGCATTTTTTTGCGCCACCTGTAGATAATCCGCGCGTTTAAGATAACGGGCAGCCTCAGCAAAGCTACGCAGCATTAGACCATTCCAGGAGGTCAATATCTTTTCGTCTCGGGCTGGCTTTACACGCTGTTCGCGCAAACGAAAGAGCGTGCGACGGCTACGCTGTAGCAGTTCATGCAGAGCAGGAACACTAAGACCAGCCTTCTGCGCCGCCACTTGATCATCTTGCACACGATTCAAGATGGTTTTGCCTTCAAAATTGCCATGGCGGGTCACACCATAATAAGCCATAAAGACCGCACTATCCTGCGGATCTAAGGCACGCTCAACCTCAGCCTGGGTCCAGAGAAAGAACTTTCCCTCTTCCCCTTCACTATCAGCATCCTGTGTGGAATAAAAACCACCCTCCGGCGAGGTCATCTCACGGACGACATAATCCAGTGTCTCCTCGACCACACGGCGATACAGCTCGTTTCCGGTCACCAGATAGGCATGTAGATAGACCTGACTGAGCAAGGCATTATCATAGAGCATCTTCTCAAAATGCGGTACCAGCCACTTCTCATCGACCGAGTAGCGATGGAAACCGCCACCCAGTTGATCATAAATACCACCCGCAGCCATACGTTGCAGTGAAGTTTCCACTACCTCTAAGGCAGCGGGCTCCGACGGATCCACAGCAACATTTTCAGCCTGTGCTTGAGCATGAAGATGCATACGCAAAAGAAACTCGAGCGCCATCGTATTTGGAAACTTCGGGGCCGCCCCAAATCCACCATAGCGCGGATCAAAATCTTCAATGATACGCTTTTCGGCCGCCAGCAAAACCTCCTGGGCTGGAGGCGTAGTTACGCGCTTGTCCGCTTGCGCCAGCATACCGCTACGCTGCTTCAGATGGTTGGCAACCTGGGTCGATTGCTCCTCTAATTCCGCCCGCTGATGACTAAAAGCGTCCGCGATACTCATCAACACGCGTGGGAAGCCTGGCATAACCTGCTGTCCATAGCGCCGATCCTGGGGAGGAAAATACGTACCACCATAAAATGGTCGTCCATCTGGCATCAAAAACATCGTCATTGGCCAGCCACCCTGACCGGTCATAGCCTGAACCGCCTGCATATAAATAGCATCAATGTCAGGACGTTCTTCGCGATCAACTTTAATCGACACAAAATGCATATTCATCAATGTCGCAATTTGCTCGTTCTCAAAAGACTCGCGCTCCATCACATGGCACCAATGGCAAGCCGAATAGCCCACACTTAATAGCACCGGTTTATCCTCCAGCCGCGCCTTCTCAAAGGCCTCCTCGCCCCATGGATACCAGTCAACAGGATTATGCGCATGCTGTAACAGATATGGACTCGTCTCGTGGATGAGACGGTTGGTATGCTTATTAGACTCTTGACTCTCACTCATAAAATACACTCCTGTGGAATCAAACATAATTGCACCATAGTTCATTGTACGACACTCACTATGGAATGCGAAACGCTGCAACACATTGACACGCATAAGCCTTGATTGTTATTTTTTCCACAGTCACACTACACAGTGCCAGCAAACTCGCCGCTCTATACTGGACAAATGTTCTTATCGTCTTCTATACTACAGGCACAGATAAATGTACGGCCCAAAAGATAGAAAGAATTGTAAGCCGAATGCAAAGCTCATACACTGATGTCATTTCAACAGCTACAGCTTATTTAAGCTCGATCGATCCAATTATGAAAGAGGTTATTGAACGTGTTGGACCATGCACATTACAGCCTGATCCAGATATCTTCAATGCTCTGGTTGATGCGATCATTTCACAACAAATTTCGGTCAAAGCTGCTGATGCGATTATGGCTCGCGTCCGCGCCGCACTGCCCGACGGAAAAGTCACCCCTGAAAATCTTCTTCCGTTTGACTTCGATCGGTTGCGCACCCTGGGCTTATCCACTCCAAAAGCTCGCTATATTCTTAACCTGGTTGAACATGTTTCCAGTGGCAAGCTCCAGTTAGAGACACTTTTTAAGCTTGATGATGAAGAGATCATCCAGCAACTCACAGAAGTCAAAGGCATAGGCCGCTGGACCGCTGAAATGTGTCTGATATTTGTGCTCATGCGGCCCGATGTGTTGCCGGTAGACGATCTAGGTTTTCTAGAGGGTATCCGCTTTGCCTATCAACTTCCCGAGCGTCCAACCAAAAAAGAGGCACTTGAACGTGGTGAACTATGGCGGCCTTATCGCACCTTTGCGACCTGGTATATGTGGGGCATCCGCCGCGTCGCCGTCAAGAACGAGCGCCCTCGTACACGCATCGTCTCACTCTAGCGCGCGGAACGCTGTAAAGTCAGACTTATCGTGTCCTGCCAGGAGCGGAATGTGATAAAATCGGAGGAAGTACAATAGAGTATGCCTGTTACATGATAAGATAAAACAACTTTTGAACATAGCCTCATATAGATCACGGTGGTTCATGGATCAGCTCACACTAAACCAGGCGCACCCTATTTTTTTCCATAAACACATACAAAATTGAGAAGAAACAGACAGATTGTTGGTGCTAGCAAGGTCTACTCCACAAAGAAGAACTGCTGGCCTATTACACTATGATGATGCAATAAAATGATGGATACACCAGAAAACTATTATGCCATCCTGGGTGTGCCCGCGAATGCGGACCTGGATACAATCAAACGCGCCTATCGTCAACTTGCTCGCCGCTTCCATCCCGATCTCGCTGGCCCTGAGGGGGCGGTAGAGATGAAGCGCATCAATCGAGCCTATGCAGTCATTGGCGATCCCGAGAAGCGCGAACAGTACGATACGATCCTGGGTGGTGTGCTCGATGTACGCCGCAGGTTTACCCGCCCACGCGCACAACCCCATACACCCGAAAATCCGGAGGATGTAGAGTTTTCAGGACTGCATACCTTCAGTACACGCGGCCCGCTCCACGCCGGAATGATGCTTAAAACGGACCATGGAGTCACTTCATCACTATCCGCCCAGCGCACTGTACAAGGACTCAAGGTGGCTGCAGGTTCATTTGATGGACAGGGTACGATCTGGCAGGTCACGGCGGACAAGGCCGAAGAGACTGCCCACTTTGTTAGCGACCCCAAACTAACGGTTGAAGCACTACGTGAGCTACGCTTCTCACAGGCAGGCTCACTCCTGGCAGGCTGGAACCGCCTGGGTATGCATATGTGGGATGCCTATACAGGTGATCTGCTCTGGAGCTATCCTTTAATGGAGCGTGCGGTCTCAAATCACTATTCATTGGATGTCAGTCTACAGGTCACGCCTGATAACAAACGCCTTGCGCGCATGGCCTTACCCCATCTACCCGAAGATATACGCGCTCCCCGCTCCTGGGGAGTACGTAGCACCGACATCCTCAGCCATGAAATGAGCGCGCCAGCCACCGCTTTAACTGATCTTATCGTATGTACCGAAGAGAGCTCGGAGAGACGTAACTTCTGGGCCATCCGTGCCCGTGCACTCTCACAGGACGCGCAAACCCTGGTCACGCTCTCATGCGGCCAGATTCCGCATGAGCAAGAACAGATGGCGATTATTCGCCGCTGGAACCTGCATCCCAAAGCACGCCTGGGAAGTCGCGCCGCCCAGATTGAAGCATCAATCTTAATGGGACGCTGTGAAGACTGTGCAGGACCCTATGTCGCGACCCTGGATGTCTCGTTACTGGCTTTTGTCTATAACCGTGATAAGATTCGGATCTGTGACACCCAGAACGGCACCTATAGCGAATTCGCCAGCGGAACCATGGGCAGCAGTGCGCGCATGGCCATCTCGGCCACCGCCCAATGGCTGGCCGTAGCCCGCGAAGACAGCGAAGTCAATGAAGGTGTCATCGACCTGTGGTCCATCACCACCGGCCAGATCGTGCAAAAACTCTATCATCCATGGCAGATCAGCGCCATGACCTTTGCCGACGAACAACTCATTGTCGCCCTTACCGACGGTACAATTCAACTCTGGCTATAAAGCCAATCCCATACCCGCGCCTGGGAGGATAAATCGAGCGCAAGGCCCGAACCGACACCTTGCTTTTCTTTTTGCGGTGCCGATAGCATATCATGTACCCTCTTTACAAACACAAAAGAAAAAAGCTACTGCCGCAAAAAAACATCTGCAGTTTACTGAAAACATCTGCTAAAAAGCGACGTGTAGTATATAGTTGCAAATTATCCCATTCTATTCGATAATTACAGATACAGAGGTTGACAATTAGCTTACGGTTACTAATACTAGTAAGTACACCTCTATTTTTTTCATCTATGCGCCTACCGGGCACTAACAGTTCTAGAGGAGTATAAAACGTGATTCGGGAAGGGACATTGGTCACAAAAGAGCCAGGGCTCCATACGATTTTTCAAGGTGAAGAACATAACTATGTACGCTGCGTCATCGCAGATCTGGTTGATCCTGAGCGGCACTTTGAATGTCGTGTACTGGACGAGACAGATATAGCCATCGGCATTGGAGAGCACATTAAATTAGAAGTACTAAAAGTTGTAACCGAACGCCATAGTGGAGTTGTACGCTTTGATTGTCATCTGATACACACAGAATAATAACAGGGAGCGTGACTATGAAATGTTCTCAGTGCTCAACTGAACTTCCCGCAACCACTACGTCCTGCCCACAATGTGGAAGCAGTACCTCTGCACGCCCAACATCGACATTTTCATATCTACCACCGGATACGCCACCCTGGCCGAGCAGTGTGCCAGCCAGACCTCCTCATCTGGTAGAGTCGATGGCATCTTCACCGGACGCTTCCCTGCCACCACAGAAAACGCGTACAAAGGCTAATCGGCGTGGTCGTAGCATTGTCAGCAGTATCGCGGTACTGGTACTGGTGCCAGTCATCGGTGCGCTGATCACGTTTGCCTCGCTCTATAGCAATGGTCAGTTGAACATGAACGCGCTTGGGGCCAGTCCGGTCAGCAAGAGCATTAAACCCACAGCAACCGCCACGGCTCAGCCTAAAAATAAGCCCCTCCCTGCTCCAACCTCTTTTAAAACCGCCAAAGACAATAATGTCAATGTATCATTGCAGTATCCAGCAGACTGGAGTGCCGGTGCGCCTCAGCAATCCGCAAGTTCTACCTCTCTCTCAATTACGCAACAGGAGATTGGCATCGCCTTCTCGGTTAACCATCTATCAACAACCGTTACGGGGCAGATCACCAGTGTAGAAGAGTTAAATCAGTCGAATGTTCAACAATTGAGTCAGGTGCAAGATTTCCATCAGATTGAAGAGGTGAATAGCACTGAAGCCAAACAAAGCATTGCTGGCGATCAGTGGGCCAAAAAAGAGGCGACGGTTCTCGATGGTCAAAACAACAAGTTGCACTTTACCACCATCGCAGATAAACATAATAAGAACTACTATGTTATTTACTTTATTGTGCCTGATAACATCTATCAGGAGGCACTGAACAAGTACCTTACCCCGATGCTGAAATCAATCAAGTTCCTGTCGTAATCATTGCGATGAAGAGTCACAACGACAACAACATTGTGGTTGCTAACTGACACCATGTGCACGTTTTATCCCTCACGCCTACGGCTCTCGCTTGTTTTGAGGAGGAACATGGCGAGGCGGTCGCAACCGCCTCGCCATGTTCCTCCTCAAAACAAACAGGTATGTGGAAACGTGCACATGGCGTTAACTGAGAACAAAAAACGAGCCTCCCATGCATTGCATGGGAGGCTTTTTATGGATGTGCTCATCGCTTCAGGTCTGGCTTAGTACTCAGGAACTGCTGGTGCAGCAGACTGATTCTTCTCAGGCAGATCTGTGATCAAGGCCTCGGTGGTCAGGATCATAGCAGCGATACTGGCCGCATTCTGCAGGGCAGAACGGGTTACTTTAGCAGGATCTGCGATACCGAATTCGAACATGTCGCCATAGGTATCGGTCAGAACATTGTAACCAATGTGCTTGTTGTTCTGCTCTTTCTGAGCACGGCGAATGCCTTCGACGATTACGGAACCATCACGGCCACCGTTCTCGGCCAGCTGGCGAATGGGCTCCTCAAGTGCGCGGCGCAAAATGCTCACACCAGTTGCGGAGTCACCCTGAAGACCCAGGTTGTCCAGAGCCTCGACAGCGGTCAAGAGAGCAACACCACCACCAGGGACCATGCCCTCTTCAACACCGGCGCGGGTCGCTGACAGAGCGTCCTCAACACGGGTCTGGCGGTATTTCAGCTCAACCTCGGTACCAGCACCAACTTTGATCACAGCAACACCACCGGACAGCTTGGCCAGGCGCTCCTGGAGCTTCTCACGGTCGTAATCGCTGGTGGTCTCGTCGATCTGGGCTTTGATCTGGCGTACGCGAGCCTGAATATCTTCAGCCTGACCGCGACCCTCGATAATGATGGTGTCCTCTTTATGGGAGGTTACCACACGAGCGGTACCAAGATCTTCCAGAGTGGCGCTATCCAGGCGGCGGCCCATCTCTTCGCTGATAACTTCACCACCGGTGAGGGTTGCGATGTCGCGCAGCATCTCTTTGCGGCGATCACCAAAGCCAGGAGCTTTCACAGCCAGGACGTTGAGGATACCACGCAGTTTGTTGACAACCAGGGTTGCCAGAGCCTCACCATCGACATCCTCAGCAATGATGACCATCTCACGGCGACCCTGCTGGACGACTTTCTCGACCACTGGCAGGATATCCTGGATGGCGCTGATCTTCTTGTCGGTGATCAGGATGTAAGGATTCTCAAGGGTGGCTTCCATTTTCTCCGAATTGGTAACGAAATAAGGAGAGATGTAGCCTTTGTCGATCTGCATACCTTCGACATACTCGGTCTCGAAGTTGATGCCACGGGACTCTTCGACGGTGATGACGCCATCTTTACCGACGCGGTCCATGACTTCAGCAATCAGTTCACCGATCTGCTCGTCAGCAGCAGAGATCGAGGCGATCTGGGCAATTTCTTTCTTACCTTCGACTGGTACGGCCAGTTCGCGAATGTAAGAAACAATAGCCTCGGTACCTTTATCAATACCCAGTTTCAGCTGCATTGGATTGGCACCGGCGGCCAGGTTTTTCAGGCCCTCGTTAACAATCGACTGCGCCAGAACCGTGGCGGTGGTGGTACCATCACCAGCAACATCATTGGTCTTGGTGGCAGCTTCTTTAAGGAGCTGGGCACCCATGTTCTCAAATGGATCCTCAAGCTGGATCTCTTTAGCCACGGTGACACCATCATGGGTCACATTAGGAGCACCAAATTTTTTATCCAGTGCAACGTTGCGGCCCTTAGGACCCAGTGTGGTCTTTACAGCGCCAGCAAGGATGTCAATACCGCGTTTAAGCGATCGACGAGCCTCTTCGTCAAATACGAGCTGTTTTGCCATGATTGTACTTTCTCCTACACTATCTCATACATCCATCTGCGCCAACAGAACAAATGCTTCTGCCCGCATCATCAGGATGCCAAGGATGACTAGCCAACAATCGCAAGAATATCGTTCTCTTTAAGAACCAGATACTCTTCACCATCCAGCTTGAACTCTGTACCGCCATATTTAGCGAACAGAACACGGTCACCCTCGTGAATATCTATAGCAGCACGGTCGCCATTATCCAACAAACGACCATTACCAACTGCGATTACAACCCCTTCCTGGGGCTTCTCTTTGGCTGTGTCAGGGATAACGATACCGCTTTTTGTTACTTCTTCTTTGGCCGCAGGTTTTACAACCACGCGATCACCAATAGGACGAATATTAGCCACGGTTTACACTTCCTTTCAACAATGAAGCTTATCAGTCAGAAGACTTTTTAAGTGCCTCTTCGTCTGGACCATAATGGATCACACCCGAGATATTAACCGAGCGATACTGCGAATAGTCACAACAGCATGGACCACCATTTGCACAACCGGTGCAGCAATAGGTCTGCCCACGTATCACCACCGGAGTCCAGAGGATATCAATCTCACAGTTCGCACAGCGTGGCGGCTTCTGCCCATTGTCAGAAACCTCATGAGCGTTGTCGCTCTGTCTGTAATCACTGTCTCTATTATAGGCGTCGATGAAACCCTCTTGTCTCGTCATGGTTATACCTTCGTTGTAGCTCAGCAGAAGTCTTCGCGCAATGGAATGTGCCAGCGCTCAGTAAGGCTGGTACCTGAGACTTCTTCAACCATACAACTCTTCGCAAGCGCACCTTCAGTATCTCAGATGCTGCGCTTTTTCTTTTCTCTGTGTATCAGTATGCCATAGTAAGTGTTAGATCCACATAGGAAAAGTGTTAGAAGAGTGTTAGAAATTATCTGAGATGGCCCGAAATATCTGTGTCTCGCCTCACTCCAACAGACATGATACAATGATCGCGTGCGCATCTGTTAAGAGATGACTTTCAAAGCAGAAGGTAAATCGCTATGTCAAATAGTACAAAGTATACTGCAACCATTAAAAATCAAGAATATGCCTTAACAACACAGAAGCAAGGCAACCAGACCATCGTGACCGTGGACGGCATAGAGCAAACTCCCGATTGGCACCGGATCGCCTCCCTGGCCAGCCATACCAGCGAACAACGTACCGAAGGTGGACGTTACAGCTTGCTACTGAACGGCCAATCCTATGAAGTGTTTGCCAGGAGGATGGTACAACCTGATGAAGGAAGTGGCCAGACCTACGAGATTCAGTTGGCGGGGCAGTACTTTATGGTGACCATCGAAGATGAGCGCATCCGTTTACTCGAAGGTAGTGCCCGAAAGAATGCCCAGAGTAATGCAGCCAGGATTCAAGCACCGATGCCGGGTCTGGTGGTCAATACATTGGTACAGCCTGGTGATACTGTCAATGCCGGCCAAACGGTCGTCGTACTTGAAGCGATGAAGATGGAAAACGACCTGCCCTCACCTATCTCAGGCACCGTAAAAGAGCTGAAAGTCAATACCGGCCAGACCGTTGAACAGGGTCAATTATTGGTACTGATTGAAGCAACACAGCCAGCCTGAGCAAACGCTTATGAGTATGTTATAATTGCCCTGGCATTCATAGGAGGAGCATGGCGTCCATGGATATACATGTTAGTAAAAATGCCGAAGAATGGCGTAAGACGACAGCACGCAAGGTTGCAGATAAAACCGCAGCGCGTAAAGCAACATTTGAGACGAGCTCGAACATCGAAGTTCCTGATCTGGTCAGCGCCGAAGACCTCGCTGACTGGGATGCACAGACACAACTTGGTTATCCCGGAGAATTCCCTTTCACGCGTGGCATTCGCCCGGGCATGTATCGCTCACGACTCTGGACAATGCGCCAGTACGCTGGCTTTGCCACGGCCGAAGAGTCGAATCGCCGTTACCACTACCTCTTATCTCAAGGGACTACTGGACTCTCCGTTGCCTTTGATCTTCCAACTCAGATGGGCTACGACGCGGACCATCCTTTTTCAGAAGGCGAAGTTGGCCGGGTTGGTGTCTCGATCTCAAGCCTGGAAGATATGCAGGTATTGCTACACGGTCTGCCACTTGAGCGTATCAGTACGTCAATGACTATTAATGCCACCGCGAGCATCCTGTTAGCTCTTTATATCGCTGTAGCTAAAAAGCAGGGCACAGACATCAAAAAGCTCTCAGGCACCATCCAGAACGATCTGCTAAAAGAGTATATCGCGCGCGGAACCTATATTTATCCTCCACAGCATTCAATGCGTATCATCACCGATATATTTAGCTACTGTTCAGAACATCTTCCCCAGTGGAATACGATCAGTATCAGTGGCTATCATATCCGCGAAGCCGGTGCTACGGCCGCGCAAGAGATTGCTTTTACCCTGGCCAACGCCATTGCGTATGTTGAGGCTGCGCTGGCCGCTGGACTTGATGTGGACACGTTTGCGGGCCAGCTTTCCTTTTTCTTTAACAGTCATAATAATCTGTTTGAAGAGGTTGCCAAGTTCAGGGCCGCACGGCGGATGTGGGCTCAGATTATGCGCGAACGCTTTCACGCCAAAGATCCGCGCTCGCTGATGCTGCGTTTCCATACACAGACGGCTGGCTCAACGCTGACTGCCCAGCAACCAGATAATAATATTGTGCGCACAGCCTATCAGGCTCTGGCGGCAGTGCTGGGCGGCACACAATCCCTGCATACCAATAGTAAGGATGAAGCACTCTCCCTTCCTACAGAAGAGACTGCTCGGCTGGCACTACGCACCCAACAGGTTCTGGGTTATGAGACAGGCGTCGCCGATGTGGTAGATCCCCTGGCGGGCTCATATTATGTCGAGACCCTCACGAATAAGCTTGAGCAGAGCGCCTGGGAGTATATTCAACAGATCGATGCTCTGGGTGGTAGTGTGCGTGCAATTGAACATGGCTATATGCAGGCTCAAATTGAAGAGGCGGCTTATACCTATCAACTTGCACTGGAGAAGGAACAAAATATTGTCGTTGGTGTCAATCGCTTCAAACAAGCGGAACGTGAACACCTGGAGGCACACGCTATTGATCCTGCGATTGAGGCTCGGCAGGCCCAAAAGCTAGCCGATTTAAGACAACGCCGTGACAATACGCTGGTTGCCCAGAAGTTACAGGCACTGGAGCAGACAGCCCAGGGCACTGGTAACCTGATGCCCGCCATTGTTGAAGCGGTTGAGGCCTATGCGACACTTGGAGAGGTCAGCGATACCATGCGCCGCATCTTTGGTGAACAACAAGAATTTCGTAGTATAGAGTAGTAATTGTAGAGTATAATAAGAATAAATGATGAAAACTAGTAGTTTAGAAAGTGCAGCAGGAGAACATATAGTGCATCCTGCACGCGACGCCGAGCGGAGTGAGCATATATTTTACGATTATCGCAAGAATGATCCACGCAACTTCCAGCAAGGTCAGGATCAAGCAAAAATTCAGCAGGTATCGCTGGCTCCAATAGGTGTCTTTGACTCAGGGGCGGGCGGCCTGACAATTTTAACAGCATTACGTAAACTACTCCCCAGTGAAAATTTCATTTACATTGGCGATACGGCTCACTGCCCCTATGGTACACGTAGCGAAGATGAGATTATCGAGTTGTCACTGCAAGCATGCCGCTTCCTGGTTGAGCAGGGAGTCAAAATGATTGTTGTGGCCTGTAATACGGCATCTCAAGCTGCATTAAGCGTACTACGCTCTACCTATTCCATCCCTTTTATTGGCGTTGTGCCTGCCGTAAAACCGGCGGCCCGCGCCACCCGTCGTGGAAGGATCGGGATCGCGGCCACCAATCAGGCGGTCAAGGCCTCATATCTCCGTCATCTTATTGATGATTTTGCTTCAGATATCCAGGTCTATGCGGTCGGCTGTCCCGAGCTAGTCACGTTAGTAGAACATGGTGAACTCGAAAGTCCGCTGGTTGATGCAACGTTGCAGCAAGCCTTACAACCATTAATTGACAAAGACGTCGATGTTATTGTCCTGGGCTGCACCCATTTTCCTGCCTTACGACCAGCCATCGAACGTCTGGTTGGGAAAAATGTGCAAGTAATTGATAGCGGCGCGGCCATTGCCCGACGCACGCAAGCAATACTGGATACAGAAAGGCTGGCACGGCCCCTTGAGGGTCCTGGCGGGGACATGCAGATCTGGTGTAGCGGAGACGCTCAAGATTTTAGCAGGGTCGCGAGTGCCGTACTTGGATACAGTGTGCAGGCTTGCCAGTCACTACTTTAAGTATGTTCAGGTGCGGAAACATGTTTTGCTGTTTCTGCACACCCATCGTTTGTTTCTGTCAAGGAATGTATAGGAGAAAAACTATAATGTTTGAGAATATGGCTATCCATGAGAGTGATGACACCCCTGCCATATCAAAACCGTTGCATATTCAATTCGCGCGCTTTATTTCGACCATTTTATCGCCCGCTGTTGTCGCCTTACCTTTTATTATTTTGATGGGTCGTTCCTCCAACGATCAAAATGTTTTCCTTTCTGTTATCATCACGATCTTCTTTCTTTGTGTTGGCCCCATGTCCTATATCAGCTTTGGTGTGATCACCGGTAAATTTACCGATGTCGATGTAAGTGTGCGCTCACAGCGCGTGGGACCATTCTTGTTTGGCATTGCCTCAAGCTTGCTTGGTTTCCTGGTCTTGCATCTGACCAAAGGCCAAAAAAATCTGGAGAGTGTGCTGCTACTGGTCTCGATCAGCGGTATCATGATGATGGTAATTACCCTGTGGTGGAAGATCAGCATGCATGCGTCAGCCCTCTCAGCGGCTGTTACGGCCCTGAGCATGGTGTATGGCAATGTGATCCTGCCAGCCTTTCTGCTGGTCATCCTGGTTAGCTGGTCACGTGTCCAGTTGCGCCGCCATACACTGGCTCAGGTGATTGCAGGCTCAATCGTGGGCATCGTTCTATCCTGGATCTTGCTCAAGACGCAGGGCTTCTAAGCTATACAGATACAGCAGCGACACTAATTTGCGCCATCAGCTCGATCGAGCCGATGGCGCAAATTAGTGTCGCTGCTATTTAAATGTTATCCCGCATTTTTTCGGCTGTTTCGGCCCCGATGAGCGCTGGCTCGCCATGCCAGAGTCGCTGCATCTCTTCGCTGTTCGCCAGCACATGGTCCAGTGTTCCCTCGATCTCAATGCGGCCATCCTTCAGCACGATGATATGGTCTGCCTCACGCAGGGTGGCACGGCGATGTGAGACGGCCAGTCGGGTGACATCGGGTGAGAAACGTGACCAGAGTAGCTGCTCAGTCTCTACATCCAGGGCACTGGATAGATCGTCAACAACCAGAAGGTCAGCATTGCGCACAAACATACGCGCGGCCGCTGTACGTTGGATCTGTCCACCAGAAAGCTTGACCCCACGTGGCCCCACAGTTGTCTCTAATTGCTCCTCTAACTCCCCTATATCATTCTCTAATACGGCAGCATGCAAGGCGCCAGCTATATCTACTTGATCCTCTGGTAGACCTAGCAGGATATTCTCTTTTAATGTTAAGCTGAACAAACGTGGAACCTGCGGGGTATAACTACAACGTGGTGGCACAAAAAAGGTGTCAGGCTCTGTAATGCGCTGATCATTCCAGCGTACTTCGCCCTGGTCCGCCGGAAGCAATCCCAGCAATGTCCGTAGCAGCGTTGTCTTCCCTGAACCGACACGCCCGGTAATTACCGTGAAAGAGCCTTTACGCAGGTGCAACTGAATATCCTCAATGCCCCGCTTACTACCCGGATAACGATAGCTCAGGCGCTCAACCTGCAATTCTTGCAGACGATGCTGCGCCTCCTTAGATGTAAAGGGCAACGCCGGCAGTTTTCCATTCAGATATAAAGGACGATGCGCCACCAGATCCTGTTTGGGGCCTTCCTGCAATAAAGTAAAGAGACGATCCAGAGAAACATTGGCCTGGCTGTAGCGCGTAATAAAACCACCAGACATGCGAATAACCTGGGTTAGCCAGGCAAGATAGGAGACAAAGAGGGCCAGGTCGCCAGCACTCAAGCTTTGATCGCGTATGGATTGCGCCGCTATCAACAATACGATGCCGGTTCCGATATCAGCGGCATTACCAGAAAAAGCGTCAATGATCTGGCTTAGCAACGTATCCTTCAGCGTAGCTTTGCGGCGCTCCTCGCCTAGCTTGCGAAAGTGTTCCACGATCGGCTTTTCGGCCCGCGAAACTTTGATCGTCTGTACCGCCCCAAAGACATCTCCCAGTAATCCTGTCACATCGCCAATCGACTCTTGCGTAGCTTTACGATAGAGCTGAATACGGCGTCGAAAGGAATTGACCAGCAATAAAACCAGAATCAAAGGCACAAATACGGCCAGAGTGATCAAGGGTGAGACACGAATTAAAATTACCAGGGCAACAATCATCACCAGAATCTGGCCAACTGGATCAAAAAGCCAGCAGATAAAAGCCCCTACCTCCTCGGCATCGTTGCGCAAGCGGCTGATGGCTTCTCCGGTTGAAGATGGTAGGGCCTGCGCGCCTGGTCGCTGTAAGATCTGTGCGAACAGATTATGCCGTAACAGGGCTTCCATAGTCTGCCCAAGCGTAATCTCACTGAGGATCGCAACCAGGATTATAGCGGTACGGGCCAGCACGCTTCCAATCAGTAAGGCGATCAGCCACCAGAGTAGCGAAGGATTCAAAGTACGGTGGGTCAGCCCGTCCAGGATCGCTTGCGCGACCAGACCTGGTACCAACGGAAACAGGTACCAGATCACGCCATTGGCCAGTCCGCTGCCAATATACAACAGCGGACGATAACGCGCCAGGCGCCAGATATACCAGAGCTTCTGCTTCATGCCAGCACCTCCTCTAAACCAATGCGCAACAATTGCGCAAAGCGCGATGTAGCATCATGGGCAAGATCCTGACGAGATCCATATTCAGCGCACTTGCCATGTTCTAAAATCATAATCGTATCGGCTCGCTGTACCGTTGCCAGACGGTGCGCGATAATGATACCAGTGCGTCCCTCAAGTAAGCGATCAATTGCATGCTCAAGTAAGCGTTCAGTAGCGGGATCCAGCCGTGAGGAGGCTTCGTCCAAAATCACCAGACCCGGATCGCGTAAAAAGACACGCGCAAACGCGATTAATTGAGCCTCGCCAGCGGATAAACCACTACCACCTGGTGCCAGTACCGTATCCAGTCCATCGGCCTGTGAACGATACCAGGGCTCCAATCCCAACAAATCTAGCGCCTCCAGGATCTGTGCATCTGTAATGCAGGCATCAAAGAGCGTCAGGTTATTGCGTATGGTCGTATGCAGAATATGTACATCTTGCGTCACCATGCCGATATGCTCATGGAGGTCATCCAGCGTAAGCATACGAATATCGGTGCCGTTCAAACGCACTACACCCGCAGTAGGATCATAGAGGCGCTCAAGCAATCTGGTCAACGTACTCTTACCGCTGCCAGTGCGGCCCAGCAGTCCCATAATGCTGCCAGGTGCCAGTTGTAATTGGATATGCTCCAGTACTGGTACATCCTCGTTATAGTGAAAAGAAACATCCTCAAAAGCTACTTCGAGTGCACCAGGAGCCAGTGGTGTAGCGCCCTGGCCATCCACAATGGTAAGTTTCGTATTGAGCAGAGTTACAACACGCTCAATGCTACCAGCTGACTGCTGTAATTCTCGTAGCTGGTTGACGATCTGCTCGATCGGCGTGGTTAGGGTTGTAGTATAGAGGAAAAGCAATAACACGGTACCGCTACTCATGGTACCAGCCCAATAGAAATAGCTACCCATTACCAGCGCGATGGCCATGCCGAGGGCATTCACCAGGGTGATTGTTCCCCAGGTTGAAAAATTAACCCCCATAGCTTTACGCAGCTTGCGCAAGCGATTACGCGAATGGACAGATAAGCCTTGCAGCATATACTGCGTGGCCCCGCTTGAGCGCACATCTTCCGTCCCCGACAGCCGTTCCTCCAGAAAACCAAACAGATCCGCACTGGCCTGCCTTTCAGCCTCCCAATACGGTGTTGCCAGACCCCGTAAGCGATTGACAAGCAAGAAAGCCAGGACCGTAAAAACCGATAGCACTCCCCCAACGCGCCAATCAACCAGAAACAACAGGACCAATACTCCGATCAACAAACAGATATTGCCAAAGAGGGCAATTACCAGGCGCGAGAAAAAGGTACTCAGCGAGCTTACATCACCATCAATACGTTCAATCAATTCTCCCGGGGAATGCGTAGTATGAAAGGTGGCATCTAACTGCAAACAATGCAACATCAGATCGGCCCGCAAGGCATTGGTCGCGGTTAGAGAGACATTCGCAGCTACATAGGCCTCAATTACAGTAATAATTTGACGCGCGATTGAAAGTAAAAGAAAGATCAACGCAATGAATAGCAGGCCCCATAATGTTCCTTTAGCACTGGCACTATCGATAAAAGTACGCACAATTTGTGGGTTGATCAGGGCGATACTAATAGAGCTAGCCAGCAGCAAACAGAGCCATAATACACGAACCCATTGGGGCTTGAGATAAGTGATAAGCAGGTCTCGATACGTTTTAGCTGAAAGCTTCATCAAAACATTCCTCTCTATACATGTGAGAGTGACGAAGATGCATATAATGCAAAAAATCATACATGAGCTATCTAAAAACAGGGGCGTAGTGAAGACGGGTAGAAAAGAGTAGATGAGTGTGGAAAATATCTAAAATTAGCTGCGCAGCCGCTTCATGAAGCAAGACCTTTCTAATGTACCATCACACAATTACAAGTGTACATTATCAGCAATTGTTTTGTAAAGTCCCATCCGAATTATTTTACCCATTATGGGCAGAAGCGTTGCGCAATTTTATCAGGATACTGGACCAGGGGATATTATTATTGGGAGGATACTGATCAGGATGGTAGTAAATCTGCACTCCCTGTTGCTCCAACCGGGACAGACTGGGCGCGAACGCTGGATCCTGGGCCAGTTCGGCACTGGCGCGCGGAAAAACGAGGATGGGGAGGTATGCCTGGCGTGTCCAGATTCTAAGTAGGGTGAGTGCATAGGTGTCCTCAATGCCCTGAGCCCACTTCTTAAGGGTATTAAATGTGGCTGGTACAACTACCACAGCGTCAAAGGAGGGGAGTGGAGAGAGTGGTGCTGTCATTGTAACAGGGTGGCCTGTGAGGCGTCTGAGCAAGGGCTCATTGATAAAGTCGCTGGCTTTGGGTGTGGCGATAATCCAGACATCCCATTGATCTTGCTGAACTAAGTGTACAAAGTCTTGGATCTGGCTGGCCGATAGGGCGGCACAGACAACTATAGCCAGTTTTTTTATGCAAACATGCTCTTGTCTCATATATCGTGCTCACATTTGATAAGGTCATAAGATATGGCCGCACTCGGGCACTAAAGTGCCCTTACTTATTTTATTATGGTGGGGTAAATGGGGCGCCCTGCGCCCCATTTACCCCACCATAATAAAATGGTTTTTGACAACTCTAAACGATTTAGTCTGGTATTTGATGAAGCAGTACTTCAGTATTATGCCAAATACCCCGGTCTCAAGATGCTGGGCTTCCTAGGCCGATTATGTGAAAAGCAGGTGGGATACCATCTTTGGTGGTCCCACCTGCTTTTTGCAATGAGTCTGTTTGTATTACCGGCAGTCTGGTTACTTGTTGCCGCCAGCGGGCAAGGCAACACGAGCAGGTACGCCATCACGTAGGACTGGTGTTGGCGTTGCGGGTTTGGCTCGTAGCTGGGCGCGAATAGCCGGAGCTTGCGCACGCCGTGTGCTGGCTGTGGTGACACGTCCAACCAGCCAGATGAAGCCAAAGACACTGGCCCAGTTGATCGCAGCCAGAACTGTCAGGAAGACCCAGGTAGGCAGGCTTTTGGTCAAGAAGTAGACCAGGCCAGTCACCAGGATGTTGGCCAATGTGACAGGCATCAACACCAACCAGGCAAACTGCATGAGCTGGTCAGCACGTAGACGTGGCAGGGTTGCGCGGATCCAGATGAAGACAAAGCACAGGGCATAAATCTTAATAACGAAGTATCCCAGGGCCAGGATGTTACCAACGAAGCCCCAGAGCAGTGAACCCTGAGCCGTCAACCAGGAAACACCAGGGCCAGCGAAGCCACCCAGGAAGAGGTAGGAAGCCACAGCCGAAGCGATGGTCATATTACCATACTCACCCAGGAAGAACATAGCCCAGCGCATACCACTATATTCTGTCATATAACCAGCGACCAGCTCTGACTCTGCTTCTGGCAGGTCGAATGGTGCGCGGTTCGTCTCAGCCAGACCACAGGTGTAGTAGATGATTAACATCAATGGCTGGAAGAGGAAGAACCAGGACCAGGGGGTGAAGCCCTGGAAAATGAAGTCCAGAACAGGAATGCCAGTATTATGCCAGGCAGAATTCTGGAAAAGCATAATCTGATATGGGGCGATCGAGCCAACGCCTAATTGTCCGTAGTTTGGGAAGCCAGGCATGCCTGCCAGTACACTTGTCAGCATGATTACACCAACAAAGGCCAGTACCAGAGGCAATTCGTATGAGATCATCTGGGCCGCGGAACGCAGGCCACCAATCAGAGAATACTTATTGTTTGAACCCCAGCCAGCCATGATCACACCGATAACATCGATTGAGCTCATAGCCACCAGGAAAACCAGTCCAGTGGTTAATGCACCACCGGGCAACTGTACATACGGTGAAAATGGTAACACCGCAAAAGCTGCGATCACGGGCGCCATAAAGACAGCCGGCGAAAGCAAGAACATCAACTTATCCGCGTGCTTAACATGGATGTCTTCTTTAAGTAACAACTTGGCAACATCCGCTACCGTCTGCAAAAGGCCATAGGGACCAGTGTGGAGAGGCCCTTCACGGTCCTGCATCCAGGCCAGGACTTTGCGTTCGGCAAGCACCAGGATTGTCGCGCTGGTTAGAATAAAGCCGAAAATAGTCAGAAAAGCCACGACAAACTGCAGGAAGCTCCAATTGGCGATGCCACTCCACAGATCTGTCGCCCACTGATACCAGGGGGCTGTTTCGGCTACAATCATTGCAAACATATGATAACTCCAGAGGTAAAGGAGCAAACAAGAGGGATAAAACTATCGGGCTTGTCTGCTACTCTACAAAGAAAGATACTTACCGGTCGACCTCGCCAAGCACGATATCAGTACTACCCAGGATGGCAATGGCGTCGCTCATTTTGTGACCACGCATCAGTTCAGGTATGATCTGCAGGTTGACAAACGAGGGTCCACGGAGCTTGGCACGCCATGGATATTCGCTACCATCACTGATCATATACACACCCAGCTCGCCTTTACTGCTTTCCACAGCAAAGTATGTCTCACCACGTGGAGGACGCAGCGCGATAGGAGTACGGGTACTGATGGCTCCACCAGGCATTTTATCGATGGCGACCCGGCAGAGACGAATGCTCTCAGTAATCTCTTGCAAGCGTACATAATAACGAGCGTAGCAGTCGCCTTCCTGCCGTACATAGGTATTGACAGGGACTTCACGATACGCCATATATGGGCGGTTCACACGCAGATCCCAGTTGACGCCACTGGCACGCAACATTGGGCCGGTCAAACCATAGGCCAGAGCCTGTTGAGGATCAATGTAGCCAACGCCCTGTGTACGAGACATAAAGATCTCGTTACCACTCAGAAGGCTATCCATCTCCTTCATATTCTCTTCCAGGGTGTCCAGGAAGGCTTCACACTCTTTGAGCCAGTCCTTGGGGAAGTCGTGCAATACACCGCCAACGCGCATATAGTTGACGTTGAAGCGACTGCCACCCAGGGCCTCAAATAAAGAAAGAATACCTTCACGATCACGGAACGCCCAGAGAACTGGAGTTGACGCACCAAGGTCCAGACCATAGGTACCGATACCTACCAGGTGGCTGGCAATACGCTGCAACTCATTGGTCAGCAAGCGAATATATTGTGCACGTCGGGGTGCTTCAATCCCCATCAATTGCTCAACTGCACCGACATAAGCCGTCTCATTCAACATAGGAGACAGATAGTCAGAATTATCCATATAACGGATACCAGCCATAATAGTGCGGTTTTCCAGAATTTTTTCCAGGCCGCGGTGCAGATAGCCGATCACAGGGGTACATCCCGTGATAGTTTCGCCCTCCAGGGTCATAATCAAACGCAACACCCCATGGGTACTTGGATGTTGTGGGCCCAGGTTGAGCAACATTTCCTGTGTCTTCAGGCCCTCTGCCGAATCTGTTGTCGTCAGGTCTTGAAGATCAGTGTCTTGATTCGTAGCCATAAGCTTCCTCTAATTTTGTCTTCTTTGTTGCCACTTCCGTAAACGAACGCCGAAGCTAATCGACCACATTAACGCTATCAGTGCCATCATACCTGCAAAGAGATAACGATTAGGACTCTCTTGCAAAGTGAAGGTATACGCAAATCCCCAGCATCCCAGAGCTATGATTGCTCCAGATACCAATCCCGTCAATCCACTACTACTATTATTACGCCGTGCAGCCAGCCTTCGCTGATAATTTGTAGCTGGCGGCACAGGTTGCTGTATATTATCAGCTTTGCTGGTCACTTTTCGCTGTTTCGACTTTGGCATGATATTCACTCACGTCCTGGTCGCGCTTCCTTACTACTTATCGTCGGTCGTCGAGTTGCTATCGCGGGTTGACTGGCCAGACTCAGTTGACTCGTGTACGTTCGCATCTCTCTGAGCAGCTTCATTAGCATGCCCAAAGGTCGGAGTACCCGGATGCAGCCGCTCTTCCTGACCCTGACCCAATTTCTTTTGCACCACACGCTCAATATTCTGCTGCTGGAATTGGCCAGAAACAGCCATATTTGGATCAACCTGGGTGGTGGCACGTGGCTTTACCGTCATTGGGACCTGATGGAAATTTTTGAGCAGGGGATGTCCTTCAAAATCATCATCAAGCAACATACGACGGAGATCGGGATGGCCCGAAAAATGAATGCCATACATGTCATATGTTTCGCGCTCAAGCCAGTTGGCTGTGGGCCAGACAGAAACAACGCTATCAATTTCAGGAGCTTCCGAAGAAAGTCGCACCTTCAATTGGAGCAGTTGTGAACGCGTTGTAGAGCGTATATGGTAGACCGATTCCAGATGATCTAGCATATCCACACCTGAAATGCTGCTGAGCAAATCAAAACCTAATTGATCACGCAGAAAGCGGCAGACAGCAACCAGATTTTCGCGCGCCACCTCAAATCCAAGGTAATCACCTTTTTGCAGTTGAGTTACCAGAGGGGCACCAGTAATCTGAGCAAGAGGCGCCAGATCACGAGCCAGCGCAGCATTCTCGTCGCGATATCCAGTAGTAGCACTGGGAATATTTTTTGAACGTGGTACTAGATCCATCGAGCCACTCCCTTACGCCATGCATAGACCAAACCAAGTGCAAGAACGATGATAAAGAACACGATCTCACAAAAACCAAAAATGTCTAATTGTTTAAAGATTACAGCCCAGGAAATGATGAAAACGATATCTACATCAAAGGCCACAAACAATAAAGCAAAGATATAAAACCCTAATGGATATTGGACCCAGGCAGAGCCGATGGGAGTTTCACCAGACTCATACGTTTGCAGTTTTTCTTCAGTATTTTTATGTGGAGCAAGCAGGTTTGCGAGGCCAGTAGCAACTAACACGAACACAAAGCCTGCCGCCAGCAAAATACCTGCATATAAATATCCAATATTAGCTGATGTTGACACGAGCTTTTCCTCCCAATAAATACCTCCGCTATTAAGAGCGGAGGTCAAGAAAATGCTGTCTAGATTATAGCACAGGGAAGAAAGTGCGACAATTTTATGGTAACTGGGGCATTTCTACTGAGTCGGGCTTGGCAACAAGCTGCAACCGGGGCATACCGCTTGTTTCAACTGGCTCAGTTACTTGCACGATAACCACACTGACGTTATCTTCACCGCCACCCTCAAGAGCAGCTTTAATCAAGGCCTCGCCAGTCATGGCAGGATCAGGATCAGGATTTTTGACGACCGCTTCAATTTTTGGGTCGCGCACCATGTCCCATAAGCCATCTGAGCAAAGCACTATTTTATCTCCAGGTTGTAACGCTTCCTTGAAAGAATCGATCTCAATAGCTGGCTTTTCACCCAGACTACGATAGATCTGATTACGTTTTGGATGGGTATAGATATCATCGGGTTTGATGATACCAGCCTCAACCAGGCTAGCGACAACCGAATGGTCTAATGTGACCTTCCGTAAACCGGCGGCGGGCCGATACAGATAGGTTCGACTATCTCCTACATTCACAATATAAGCCATACCATCAACAACCAGCGTCGCAGTAATGGTTGTACCCATATCAGCATTCTTCTGCAGATTATTTTGATGAACAGCCAGATTTGCTTCCTGCACACCATCTATAAGCAGTTTCTCATAAGCATTGCTCTGGCGCAATGCCTGTCCACTGATTTTTGGTAGCATATAATTAACGATGGTTTGAATAGCCAGACGGCTGGCATCTTCTCCATTCGCATGTCCACCCATACCATCCGCAACCACAAACAGGCCAAACAGCGGCGCTTTAGACGCTCCGTTGACCAGGCCTTGCGCAGCAAAAAGACTATCCTCATTTGGTTTATACTTACGTTTAATACCAGGATCAGATTTAGCCCCAACCATTAATCCTAATTGGCGGCCACTTAACTGACGCATCGAATAGGGAACGGTCTTTTCTGGATCCAATTCTTGCGTTGCTGCACTGCTATCTGGTATATCCACGGTCGGTTGCTCTGAGATAGAACGACCCGGGACAACCGTCGGCTGTTCCGCGATAGCACTGGCTGGCACAATCGTTGTCTGATCCGCGATGGAACGAACCGGTGGAGTTGAGGAGCGCACGGCATGGTTTCCAGCGGTAGAGGCTGGTAAGGGAGACCTGCCATACTGCTGCTGGACCTTATTGTCAGCAGGAGCAAGTTGCTGCTGACAACTGGCGCAGAAGTTATCATCCACTGACACAATCTCTCCACAACGTGGACAACGTAACATGGGATTGCCCAACGGACCTGTTGCTACCATTGGTGGTTGGACCGTGGCCAGGGAGCCAGACTGACTCATATTACGCTTTTTTTGCGCCGCCTCTTTTTCAGCCAGCCGAATACGCTGAGCTTCGATGGTCGCACGCTGTTCTGCATCAGCCAATTCATCCTCCAAGACGCGCTGGTGCTTATGCACGCGTACACGCCAGAGTAAGAAAAGGATCAAAACAACCAGCAGGACCACTACGGCTGCCGCGACTGCCAGCTGCCAGTAAGGAATGTGCAGCCCAAAGAGGGTCACACCATTAGCTGGTGCCGGGCTCGGAGCCGCAGCTTTAGCGGTTTCAGTAGCAGTTTGCCCGCTCATAGACTGAAAAAGTTGGGCCGCCTGAAAATTATTGTTGGCAGTAAACGCCTTTTGAAAATTCAGGTGTGCGCTAGCGGCCTTTTGTTGATAATAAGCATCCATGCCGTTTTTCCAATTATCATGTACTGGACTAACAACAGAAGAAGGTGTGATCTCTGGCAAGGTTACATTGAGGAAAGACTGGATCTCATTTAATGCATGTAGCGGAACATTCTTGCCACCATGCATGCCAACCAATTCTCCAACACTATTGACGATCGGAGTACCAATCTCCAATGTCTGGTCTGTTAACGACCGGGTCACCGGCAGACGATACGCTTCCAGTTGCTTCGTGTACCCATCTAAAGTTGCGGACCCTTCCATCGAAGGATGCAATCCAACGAGGGTTTTATCATTTTTCAGCAGCGAAAGCGCATGATCTTGTTGTCCACTGGCAGTAACAGTGGCCAGATCGATAAAAGGCTGTGGCTCCGACGCGCTAGAGTTAAAGCGCAAGAGGGCCGCACTATCAACACATGGGTTCGAGCCGGAAGGACAATGAACAGAAATTTCAGCAGCTTTTCTGTCAAATTTAATAATTTGCTGCGTATTATAGCTACTACTCGTATAAATAGAAATACCAGACAGCTCTGCCCCGGTCCCTGACGACAAACAGGGAGCCTTTTTCTCATTATTTACCAGTGATCCATCGGTCAGTACCCAGTTTTCGTAGTGATCAGTGATACGCTGACTGCGTACCAGCACGCCCAATCCAGTACACATACTGGTAGAACTGGCGCCCCCCTGCGTAGAATCTGTACTCATATATGACAAGATCAAGCGCACAACCGAAACACCAGCACGCGTAACATCTTGCGCCGGCAGTGGCGCTAAAGGCTGCGGCGTAGCAGCAGCAAAGGCAGTGGAGGAAAGCCCCACTTGCAGGGCGATCATGAGC
This sequence comes from Dictyobacter alpinus, assembly GCF_003967575.1. Classification (NCBI taxonomy): domain Bacteria; kingdom Bacillati; phylum Chloroflexota; class Ktedonobacteria; order Ktedonobacterales; family Dictyobacteraceae; genus Dictyobacter; species Dictyobacter alpinus. The sequence continues at coordinate 3,122,198 of NZ_BIFT01000001.1, read as the reverse complement.
CAAAAGAGTACTATAACCATAGGCAGTCGGAAGCTCCTACGTTTCCTAGAGCTGAGACGATGCGTACTCATTGACACGTTCCCTTCATGCCAGATAGACAGTGCATAAAAGATTGCCTCTTACCGTCCTAAACGATTTTTCAAACTATAGAAAAGTTGCTGAACAGCAGGTGTGTTTCCCATTGGTCCATTAATAACATAGCCACACTCGCGCAATGCGTCATCCAGTTTTCCTTCACGCTCATATACCTGGCTAAGCAGAAAGCGTGCCTGTGAATCAGCGGCATTTAAAATAAGTACCTGCACAAAAGCATGTTCAGCAAGCGACCATTGATTTGTGCGCATGGCTAATTGGCCCAGAGAAAAGTATAACCGCAAACGTAAAATTTCTGGCTGGGCGGGTGCCAATTTTAGCGCCTCTTGATATTCACGGATCGCAGGCTCAATTTGTTGTGTTTTTTCAAAACACTGGCCCAATCGATCATGTGCTTCAAAATCCTGAGCGTTCAGGCGCAAGGATTGGCTATAAGCGGGAATCGCCTGTTGTGGCGATTGACGCAAATAAAACCAGACATCCCCGATCAATTTATGGATCTCAGGGTCAGCAGGATTGATTTGCAGCGAACGATTGTACGCCTGCAGAGCAAGATCAGGTTGGGGTGGCGTGCGACGAGCAAACACCTGTCCAAAGATTTTATGTACAATCGCGTTCTGTGGCTCTAATGAGTGCGCCCACTTGACCGCATCATGCGCCGCTTCAACGCGTGAGGCTGATAAATGTCCCAATGCCGTCGTGATATGCGTTGCCGCGGGACCCGTCATCGAAGATGAAGACGGTCGAACCGGAGTCGCATATGGCGATAAGTTAGCACCGGAGCCACCAGATATCGCCTGTCCAGATCCACTCGCAGCATCTTTCCCCTGGCCCATAGCATTTAGCAGTGGGGGCGCAACGGTCACTGGTGGCAGATTGATCAAAGCCCGTTCCAATTCAGCTGCATTAGACCAGCGCAGATGGAGTTGTGGAGCCAGACACTTCATAACAATCTGATCAAAGGCTGGCGAGATATCTGGACGCAACATGCGCAAAGAAGGAAAATCAAAAGGCCCTGGTTTATTGTTAGCCGGATCATGGCGCGTCAACAGACGATGCATTGTAGCACCCAGAGCATAAATATCGCTACGCGGCTCTGGCATACCATGCAACTGTTCAGGAGGCGCATAGCCTAAGGTCATAATTACCGTGGCCTGACGCTGTGACTGGAAAGTACGGGCAATACCGAAATCGATCAATTTAATTTCATCTCGACCCGTCACCATAATATTAGACGGCTTCAAGTCACGAAAAATAATTGGCGGTGATTGAGAATGGAGATAGCTCAGCACACTACTCACCTGGCGCATCCAACTCCTGGCACGAGCCTCAGTCACGCCGCGAGCACCATTGATACCAACCACATTCCCTTCCAGATCCAGAGCTTCTGCCAGGGTATGGCCATCAATAAAGTCCATTACCAGATAATGCCGACCGCTTTCAGCAAAGAAATCGCGCACACGTGGAATGCAGGGATGATTCAATTCCAGTAGTAATGTAGCCTCACGCGAGAACCATTCCACCGCTTGAGTTCGTTCACTCTCATTATGGAACTCATCCAGCATTTCTTTTACCGCACAGGGGCGATTAAAGCGTGTATCAATTGAGCGATATACCGCACCCATGCCGCCAGATGCAATGAGTTTATCAAGTTTATAACGTCCACCTGAGAGTAACGTACCAGGCGCCAACCTTCGTGGCGGTGAAGAGTTGCCTTCAGTTTCAGGCAAGTTAGCGCTAGAGGGTAGCGGTGTGTGTGCATTCTCTGGCACGTTACTTTTTGGCCCTGGCTGTCCAGGTTGTGAGCTACTCACCGGTAATACATGCTCTGAATCAGACGAAAAGTTATTTGACATACTTTTTTTACACCGCAAAAACTATTTGAATTTCCTCATCAACACAATAAAAAACTGGCTAACTATGGAGCCCAAGAATATATGCTCTCCACATTGCAGATTTAAACTTTTATAGGGGGCATTATAACACATCTTTCTCCGTTGTGAGCAGTATTAAATCCAGAGTCCTAGAGCGGCACTACCACAAATCGCCATCTTTGCTATTTTTATACATATTATTGATTATCATAGCTCAAATCCCTCCGTCATAACAGATGTAGATCCAGGACCATTATCTGCACAAACTTCGCAGGCACACCCATTTCTGCTCATGTTGGGGAACCCGGCAATGAACGGGAGCGACCAGGTCACATTGCTTTAACCATACTAAGTAAACGCGTGTTCAACCTATTTTTACTCGTACGATATAGAATCTCCCCTCCTTTCGCGCCTCCTGCGGCGGCGCGGGAGAAGAAGAGAAACAAGGGGGCATCCCTCGAACCCCGGCATGGAGCTGGCTGCCCCTTGCAACCCCGGTCCTCATATACATTGAGGAGGATTGAACGCCAGCCAGTTCTTCACATTCGGGAGAACTTATGATGCGAAAAAAGATATGGGCACGTCAGCATCCACGTGGGGTAAGGGATCCAACCGCGTTGAACGGAAAGGATCAGTGCCGGGACTCGGGACGATCAGTAACAGCCAGAGCATGGGAAGGAAAACCTTCAAACTCGGCCAATCGGCGCGTGGTCTCGCTCAATTGAGCATAACCTTCACGCGTAACATATCCCAGTCCTGTTCGCTTCAAAAAGTCAAAAACGGAGGTACAGGAGAAGGTATGGGCAAAACCACCAGTCGGCAGAATCGCATTGGTACCCAGGCTATAGTTGCCTAAGGGGGTCGGCGTATTGGCACCAAGCAAAATCTCGCCCGCATTTTTTAGTTCCGCTAGGATCGCAAAGGGCTCTCGCACATGTACTTCTAAATGCTCAGGAGCATATTCATTGGTGAAGGCAATGGCCTCAGCCATATCATTGGTCAGAATCAGACCACCGGTCCCCTTCTCGCTCTCAAAGCCGGTACGACAGAAGGTTTGTCGTGGTTCGGGCAGGGCCGCGATTTTGGCTGGCAACAACTCCTGAACCGCCTCAATTAACGCAAGGCTATCAGTGACCAGCAGACTGGAAGACTCTGGACCATGTTCCGCCTCTACTAACAGGTCTCGCGCCACCAGTTCTGGATCCGCGCTAGCATCCGCCAACAGAATCGACTCACTGGGACCTGCCGGCAGGCCAACGTCCAGCGTACCATATAACAAGCGTTTGGCGGCTGAGACATAAGGATTACCAGGTCCAGTAACTTTACGTACAGGCTCAATCGTCTCTGTACCATAAGCCAGGGCTGCAATTGCCTGGGCGCCACCAATACGATAAATCTCATGCACGCCACACAGGTCCGCCGCCACCAGAGAAGCAGGATCCACATCTCCATTAGGAGCGGGAGGAGTACAGACCACGATGCGCGGCACACCAGCGATACTGGCCGGTGTAGCCAGCATATACATCACGGAAGGAAATGCACCTTTTCCACGCGGCACATACAGGCCCACGCTGGTAATTGGTGTAATCTTCTCACCGGCCATAACACCGGGAGCTATCTGCGCAAACCACTGCTCATGAGGCATCTGGCGCTCATGGAACCTGCGTACATTCTTAATGGCCTGCTCAATCGCCTGATGGACCTCTTTATCGAGTAACGTATGGGCACGCTCAATCTCTTCCTGGCTCACCCTTAGCTGATCTGGCGAGAGTTGCACATGATCAAAGCGCTCCATATATTCGAGTAACGCAGCATCACCGCGATCACGAACTCCGCGTACAATTGGGCGTACATAGTCAAGCAGGTCATCAATCGCGACCTCGGCACGGCGCAGTAAGCGGGCACGCTGCGCTTTATCTAAACTGGCCAATTCATAAAAATGGACCATGATCTCTATTTTATCCTTTCATCTATGCATCATCTACTATCATGATACGCGAATGATAGGAATATTGTCTATGCCCAACCGGGGCAACCCATATGTCGATAAACACCCACTACACAGCTATATTTTCCGTTGAAAACTATGATATGATTGCCAAAACCAATTGCCTAGCGAGGATGAGGTTATTTATGGCACATCAAGATCCCAAACAGGAGATCATAAATCGGCTAACACGTTTACTGGTCTCGCGCACCGACAAGATTCCAGCTGGAAATCTGAACGAGAGTGTACAAGAAACAAAAAACAAAACACTGCAATTTCTGAAAGAGCGTTCTCTACCCGGGCGTAAAGCCTATATTGTTGTTTTTGAGAATGAGCAAGGGCACGAAATTTACTTTACCTGCTATGTGGAGCAGGATGCACAGGAACTCTGGCAATTCCGTGGAGCCGCGGGAGATGGCAGCATGGGCAGCACTCCAGGTCCTGTGATGGAACAGGCATGGGTCAACCTGGGCGGTGGCGGTATGCCGGATCATTTCTATGCTGGCGGTCTGGTCGCCGACCATGATCGGCATGTCGCACGCGTACGCCTGGTTGCAAAAAATGGCACCATTATCGAAGATCAAGTGGAGAATGGCCTGGTCCTCTTTATAAGTGAGCAGCCCATCAACCTGCCAATCCTGGCTGAACTTTATGATGATACGGGCGCGCTTATCTACAGCCATAAGGTGCTTAGTTAGCGTGGTGCGTTAAGCGTCTCAAGGAAACTCCAGGACTTCAGGTCACGCTCCAGGTGGAAACGGATCAGCCCATGTGTGGCGGCTTCGATTTCTGCCTGGAGACGAAGATCCAGGTGCAGATTGGGAACCTTTGCCCATTCGGTCCGTTGCAAGAGGCGTAACACTTTGAGCGCATTCATGGAAAGTGCCTGGGACCAGAGATGGGAGCAATTAGGGCACAGGGCGCCCCCAAGTGCGGGTGTAAAGCCATTTTCTTCAGGCTTGAGTTCCGCGCCACAATGCGCACATTGCCTGAGTACCGGCTCATAACCAATATATGAAAGTAGATAGATTTCGAAATAGCGCAGTAGCAGACGTGAACGATCCTGATCCTTTGGTGAGGGTGCTTCACCTGCCGCGCGCCGCCGCTGTACCTCGGTGGCATCCACGTCTAAAACGCGTAAAGCTGTCAGCAATAGATTATAGACATCGTGCTGCTGCGCGTTCTCCTCAACAAAGCGATCCACGAGCTCGGCCAGATAGAAGCCACACGTCATATACCAGAGATCGGTGCGCAAATGGAAGTAGTTTTCTTTGGCCTGCGCCTGTGTCACAATATCTAGATTTCTGCCCACAGCAAGCTGCAACTGGCTATAACAGAGTATTTCCAGATGCCCGGCTTTTTTACTACCCGGCCGGCGTGATCCTTTAGCCAGAGCACGAATCTTGCCTTTATAAGGAGTAAGCAGCGTCAGTATCCGATCGGCTTCGCCCAGATCGGTGTGTTTTAGAATAATTGCTTCGGTGGGATAACTACGTTGTTCACGCATAGGTGGATTTCCAGATGGTTGCTAAAAAAAAGAGACGTGGTAGTTAGTTTACCACGTCTCACCTGGAGGCGACGAGCGGACTCGAACCGCTGGTGCAGCTTTTGCAGAGCCGTGCCTTACCACTTGGCTACGTCGCCTGAATAAAAGGGGGAGCGGGAGACGGGATTCGAACCCGCGACATCTTCCTTGGCAAGGAAGTGCTCTACCACTGAGCCACTCCCGCAATTGCATTTTGTAATGAATGCATCACGTTTGTAGGGATAAGATATCATATCTCTTATTGTTTGTCAACCGTTTTGCTTATGAGTTTTTTGGGGGTGGTGGCGGTGGCCGGACTCGGGCGCCTGAAGCGCCCGGCCTTTTTAATATTGATGAGGTCAGAGTATGGGCGAAGCCTATACTCTGACCTCATCAATACTGGGCGCACTTCATTTTTTTGCAAGCTCAGACATAAGAAGGAAAACCATTCCCTAGCGATCCTTCCCCTCATCACGACCACGTTCCCGTAGTTACGGCCCTCAGCGGCCGTTTGCCACCCGCCGCAGCGTGGTGGCCCGGTTTCCCGCGATCCTGTTCCTTCCAGGCTGAATCGTTGCCTCACGTGGTGCCCAAAAGGAACGTCCGCCTGAGCGTATCGCAGGGGTCCCCTCTCTAGTCGAGGTGACAACGGTGAGGCAGCCAAACCGGCCGGATACCAGGCCACCACGCTGCGGCGGGTGGCAAGCGACCGCTGAGGGTCGCAGCTACGTTGCATTCCTCGGGGAGAGACTCCTATTGGGCACGTGCTGCTACAAAAAAATGCATGCCACCCATGGATGCTATAAAGGGTGAGGATTTATGCTTCAGTAGTTGGGGGAAAGCCACGTTGCTGTAATATTGAGAGTAGCTGGGCGAGGTTGTCTGTGGAGACGTGGACAAGGCGTTGTCCATCTATGATTTCGGAACCTAGTAATGGGGCGACTTCGCTATCGGACTGGAGGTCTTTGAGGATGTCGGCGGAGAGTCGCAATAATGGGGTTTGCTCAACATAGATGTGTGGCGTATCGGCATAACCACCTCCCCATAACTTTAACTTGATCAGAAAAGCACCGGGAATACCATCATAACAATAGTGCTGTAGGAAACGAATGATCTGCTCCAACGCTATTCCTTGCTGAAGTGCTCTCTGAAGAGATGCGGCGGTCACGCGTAGACCTCCACTCGTGGGATCTTGTTCACAGAACAGGATGGCTTCTGTCAGTATGTAGAAATCTAGTACAGTGTAGACAGCTTCTAACGTGCCGTCCGGCTGTAATGTCCATTGAGGATCATGGGCGGTTAATGGCTGCTCGGAGATAAGGGCGTGCTCGGGGGCCATTGATAGGGCGGGCAAATAATCCTGTTGCCAGAGCAGTTGCTGGACAGTGGTTAACTGAGAGGGTATAACTTCCGCCAGATTTGGGGTCAGGCGACGCCGAAAAAGTGGACGCAAATGACTATCGGCAAAGAAGCAGTCCAGTAAAGAGCTGTCCGCTACTTCAATCAAGGTTGCATCAGGCCAGATCTCGATGCGCCGCGCCTGCCGTTCCCATTCCTCAAGTGAATAGCGCACGTTTTGTGGAATATCGCCTTCCACCGCGCTTTCCAGGGTTTGCAGGATCAGGTCCGCATGGGCACCATGCTGAATAGCGCGTGTCACGCTGGCTTTGGAGAGCCGATATTGCGCAATATGCTCCAGACTGATTCTGTCAGCGAAACGGTCCAATGTAACTAACAGGCCTTCAGAGGCTGGCGCCAGCACCAGTAGATCAAAATTCGGCTGTACAATCAGGCGATTAGCTGGCCGGATTGGTTCGTGTATGGGCAGGCCACGGAGCAGTATGATAGACACGAGCGAAAACTGAAAAGCCAGTTGTTCTTGATTATCCTGTAATAATCCCATCCAGGTTAGTGGTCCGGTCAGCATAGCACGAATAAAACCACCTTCCACCATATGCCAACCCTCACGATGGGTCAGCCAGCCACGCCGCAAGCGGAAATCCCAGCCATATGGATTACATCCCTGCGAATAGCGCTCAGCACGTGGTCCATAATGGCGCGGAAACAGGATATAGGGTACATGCAACCTGGCACGCGCAATAAAGGTCGCCATATCATGCCATTTCTCCGGCTCCTCTACCAGGATACGCTCAAGGACTTGCTGGCGTGCCAGTACAACTTCTTCATGAGCAGGTGTTAAAGGATCAGGGATGGGGCGCACATTGATGTCTGCCAGATAGATCAACTCGTTCCAGAACCGGGTCTCCATATAGATTCGATAACAACGTGACGCACGCTCAATGATCGTGAGCATAAAAAATTCTTCAGCCGGGCGTGCAATCAGTTGATTTTTCCTCACCTCAAGTAAGCCCAGTTGCATAAGCAAAAGGCGAATGAAAAAGAGGCGCGGCTGATCGTTCTCTGAGCGCAACACTTCACCATCGGCAGACACCCCCATATGTTCGGCAAGCTGCCGCAAACCTGTGCGTGCCAGCAAGCCATTATTTACTAATGCCAGATGGCCATGGGCCTGCACAAATGACCAGTAGAGATACAAACTACGCTGAAAAGCATGGAGATGTTCATCCGGCTCGATGCTATCAGGCAAAGCAACACCTGGCTCCATGCGCCAGCGCCGCCGAACCACGTTCATAATTATTTGTGGCACGATCAGCACGCCATCATGGATGCCACTGGTATAATCACGTCCCACAAAATGGGTCTGCTTCCCCCAGAAGACAAATCCTGATAAGAGCAGATGGCGAACCGCTTGCTCAAACAAACCATGAGGATGAGCAGGAGGATACTGTGGATGCTGTAGAGAAGATCCAACAGGAACGATAGTCGCTGATCCCCAGGCAGCCTCGCGCCTGGATCCAGTCGATGCGTCCTTCTTCTCACTCTCAATGAAGCCGGCAATTTGCACATACAATGCCAAATCCCGACTATTGGCCCGCCCCCCACAGGAGATAAGTTCTTTCAAGAGCAGGATTTCTAAATCGCTCAATTCAGCTAGAAAATCTGTAATCGAGGTGGCATCGAAGAGATAGTGGGCCACTTCTAACACAACAGGAGTAGGAACCGTCGCAGTTGAATCAGTTGAGGAGCTAAGTCCATGGAACACATGAGGAGCAACCGTGATATGGCGAGTATTGACCATCGCCTGTAGATGATACAAAGGTAACTTCTGCAACAACTCAAGATCATTCTGGTCCATAAACTTCCTCATCGTGTATCAGTGGAGAGTGATCGCGCCGCTTTAGCTCTTCACTCAGACGCTCATTGGCAGCTTTCTTCAATACCAGCAAGGTGGGATGAATGGGACGAATAATCTGTTCATCCAGAGAAGTTGTTGCCGATAACTCACGCATAACAGCTAGATCCGCAGTCTCCAACATGGTGACGCCGGTATAAAGGCGAATATGTCCATAGCTGGCAAGCCATTGCTCTATCCGCGCCAGTAACTGGCCGCCCGGCTCCCCAGGGGACGGATCAAGATAAATACGTAACATTTCTAATAAACGTGTGGCGCGCTGTCCTTTGCTTAAAGCCTGACTTAAAATTTGTGGCGTAAAGCGGTAACAGAGACGCCCTTCTCGCACGCCAACGGATTCAGCAAACTGCTCTAAAAGCTGAATATTGGGCCAGTTATAGGCTGTGCTGGCCAGCAAGATCTGACCATCCTCTTGCACACTCAGCGCTGCTACCGTAGACTCTTCGCTGTGCACTGGCTGCTCAACGCTGAGCGGCAATCTTTCATGCAGCAACCAGGCGGAGAGATCGGTCAGCCGAAAGGCCAGCAGGCGTCCTTGCGTGGACAAGGCCACATCGCAGAGTCCCCACCAATACAAAGGCCCCTTAAGCAAATGCTCGATATACAGCAATTCGGCCCGCTGCCAATCACCCAACAAAGTAGGTTTCAATGGCTTGCCTCCGTCTGTTTCCAGCCACCAATGTGGTGTAGGCAAGAGTCGTTGGCGCCTCTGCAAGAAGAGTGGATTTAAGCGCGAAACGAAGCGACCAAAGGCGGCGAATTGCATCCACTGTTGTGCGGGCGCCTGCGCCAGCAAGGCCAGCAGAATTTGACGCGCCTCAGTATTCTCTTCAGCTAATTCACCTGCCCGTAAAACTGGCACATTCAATGGAGTCATCCGACACAGGATACGCAGGCCCTCATCTCGCAATGTTGATAACTCGCCCATCGAGGAGGATTGCAACCAGAGCTTAAAAAGATCTTGTAGCACGTTGGCATGTACTGAGCCCAGCAAAAGTTGGGCCGCATCGGGTAGGACGCGCAGGTGCAAATCCTGGCGCTGAGGCTTCTGCAGAAGGCCGGCCAGCAGCAGTACCTGTACAGCAAAATTCAAGAAATGTCGGGTAAAGGGTAATGTTTGCTGCAGAGTTTCTACCAGTGTCTCCGAAGGCAGATCAGGAGGCAACGGTGCCAGTCCTACATGTTCACCTGACGGCAGGGTACCAGTCGTAATAGCGGTTGGCAGATCGGGAGGATGAAGTGGAGACCAGGGATCGGCTGGCTCAATCTTCAAGCCATCTAAAGCCCGGGCGACGAGCAGCAGATTGGAGAGTACTTGATATGGCCAAGCAAACTGAACCTGGGGCAGGCCAGACCGCTCATCGTCCTTTGATACGTCAAAGGCGGTAGTGGGAATAGAGACACGTAACGCGCTGCGTATCTCCGTTGGCACAAACCAACCAATATCCAACAAGGTATTATTGCCAGTCGGACGTGTCCCAATATCTGCTGGAGATGCGTTAACACGGAATAATAATGCCTTCCCCTGTAAAGCCAGCAAGGCTCGTTGCAATTGGGGGGGCTTGCCTAAGGAGAAGCGATCAAACAGGCCTCTAAGCTCATCATCGCTGACCATACCACCGGTCAATGCCAGCGCGGCCAACAATTGGCGCTGTGCTTTCTCTAAAGTAGAGGCAACCCGGCGCACAACCTCAGGCTGCCGCATCGCCTCCACCACCGCCTCCGCCAGTTGCTGCCGGGAAAGGCCATTCGTAACCAATTCATACTCGCGGGCCACACCACGCAATTCCCCCAGACTAATCTGTGCAAGGATCGTGCTAAGGTCCGCACTATAACGCACCACAACATTAGCAGACTGCTCAGAATTGGGAGCCACAGGAATTTTCGCAGCCTTACCATTAGACGGAACAGGTGTCGGAACACGAAGCGGACGAATCTCGGAAGCAGTGGGAGGTGTGGTTGGATCTGCCAGCGACTCAAATACTTGCGGCTGCGCCAACCAACGATACAACAAGGCCGCTCCATGGGCACAAAGCAACGCGCCCTGTCCCCCACAGGAACAGGAACTTCTCCAGGAAGTGGAGTTTGTCAGCTCAACTTCAATCTCATAGGAACGTAAACTTGTTGCAGCAGGTTCTTGCGTGCTCGCTTCATCTTCATCAAAGGCAAGCACCAGAGTATCCGCCCCCTGAGGAAGTTCCACAACACCGCGCAATAGTGCCCCCTGGCGTTGTGTGCCCCGGATTGTACTGGTACGATTATACTCTTGCCCTAATGAAGCCGCGGCTAAACCTGCCATACGAATAATATCGGCAGGACGGAGACGCTGCAAAACACCTGGTACTATATTTTCCATCAATGGCTACTACTCGTAACGCCTATTTTGACCCAACTATATTCGGCTATGATAGCACGAAGTATCTGCTCAGGTCAATCTGAATCAAAACGTTTCCTCAACTGCCCCCTTGTGATATGCTAGAAGGCGCCGAAGACAGTTATGCTGCGAAAATATGGCTGTCATCAGACATATCAGCGCGAAAGGTAGAAAGTTGTTGTCATGCAGTGGTTGGAATTAACCGTACAGACACATCCAGAAGCGGTCGAATCAGTCAGTGAATTATTAAGTGGCTATTCCCGCGATGGTGTAGTAATTGAAGAGCCCTATGAACTCAGCGACGATGGGCAAGAATACCGTATTCTGGTCAATCAGCCTGTTCAGGTACACGCCTATCTTCCCATAGATGGTACTGAAGAGGAAAAGAAACAGGAGATCGCACGCGGACTCTGGCATTTTACCAGCATGGGCGCCCATTTTGTGGGAGAGTTGCATTCCCGTGTGGTCGATGAAGAAGATTGGGCGAACGCATGGAAAGACTATTATCACGTTACCCATATTGGACAGCGACTGGTGATCCGCCCATCCTGGCGCGAATATACACCAAAGGACAATGAGGTTGTCCTCACACTGGATCCTGGCATGGCCTTTGGTACTGGTGTACATCCTACGACTCGTATGTGCCTGGAACGGGTTGAGCAACTGGTACAGCCCGGCATGCGCATCATGGATGTAGGCACCGGCTCGGGTATCCTGGCACTGGCCGCGGCAAAATTAGGCGCAGCCCATATCGACGCCATCGACAATAGTAGCGTTGCCGTTGAGAGCACGCGAGCTAACACCGAGATGAATGATCTACAGGAGCAGATTGATGTGGTCCTGGGGGTATTGGACGAAACTGAAGCTAAAAAGAAGGCCGATCACTATGATCTGGTCTTTGCGAATATCATCGCCCATATCATCGGTTCAATCGCGCCAGAACTGGCCCAGGTTGTCGCACCACACGGCCTACTGGTCGTCAGTGGTATCATCGAAGCCCGACGTCCCGATGCTGAAGGTCCGTTATTAGCGGCCGGCCTGGAACTGGTCGAAGAAACCAGGATCGACGACTGGCTCGCCCTTACCTACCGAAAGCGAGCATAAACCATGCACCGCTTTTTCATTGGAAAGTCTGACCTGCCAGCGATCATAGCCGGAGAAAGCATCGCCTTACCCGACAAGATAGCTCATCAGGTACGCGATGTGCTCCACCTCATGGTAGATGAACAACTGCTTCTCTTCGACAATAGCGGCACCGAATACCTCTGCAGTGTCACACAGAGTAGTCGCACAGGCGTTGAGGTTCAGGTGCTAGAACAGCGCGACGGCCACACAGAAGCAGCGGTGCATATTATCCTCTGTCAGGGCTTACTAAAATCGGCACGCTTTGAATTCATTCTGGAGAAGGGAACTGAGCTTGGCGTGACCACATTTGTGCCAACCCTGTGCCACCGTTCAATCGCAGGACTGGAAGAGGCTGGCCCTAAAAAGCTACAGCGCTGGGAACGTATCATTCAAGAAGCAACCGAACAATGTGGCCGAACGCAAGTACCGGAGCTACAACGCATCCGACCACTCATCCATACACTAACAGATATTCCACCCGGGGCGCTGGCAATTATGCCCTGGGAAGAAGAACACGGGAAAAGTCTCCATGAGGTTCTGCAAGAGGAGCAGCAGGTCTGGTCAGCGAGGCAGGACAAACAGGAGCCACGAACAGTCGTCATCTTTATCGGTCCAGAAGGGGGCCTGACCCCCGATGAGGTCGAACTGGCAAAGCGCCATGGCGTCACAATCGTCACCCTGGGAAAACGCATTCTACGCGCCGAAACCGCCGCACTGGCGACCGTCGCCAATGTCATGTACGAACTGGAAGCCTCAATCTAAACGCTATTTTTAGTAACCGCCAACCAAAAAGCCTGCAGGACATGCCCGATCACTGCTGATCAAAGGATGTCCTGCTTCTATTTAACGATTCTCACCATCAAGTCCATAACCATTAAGCACTGCATGGACATAATCAGCTACATAATGGCGCTCATCGACACCATCAATAATCATACACTCTGCCACTGAAACAATCTGTGGCGCAACCTCATGCAGGACGCTAACAATCGCCCGCTCATTACGATTATCGGCATTAGGGTCCGTAATAAAGCCAAACAACTCATCAGTAAACTTATCTTCTTCTTGAAAAAGGCGAAACACATTAGTCATGATCAGACAAACCTTTCACAGGCATTGTGCCTGGAACTTTCTTCGCTACTTTTCTACAAAGACAGACGCTCATTCATCGTATAACAGTAATATATGAAAGAAAAGACTTACATGTCAAGGTCCAAATCAACCGACTATACAAATGTGTCGAGGACGTAATAATCGTACGTGGTGCGGATGACAAAGCCACAGGATTGATACAGGTTGATGGCGCGCGTATTTTCAACGTCTACTTCGATCATGATGCTTTTCTGGCTGCGCGCATGCAGTACTGCGATGGCTTCCTCTAAGAGTTGGCGGCCATAGCCTCTGCCCTGATAAGCTGGACGTATGCCAAAAGCATAAATACCATCAGCATCCTCTCCACGGTCTAAGCGGAAGCTACCAACCGGTTCACGGCAACCCAGTTCCTCATCACCAAAGACGGCCAGATAATAGGGACGCTCAGGATTTTGCAAACAATTCAAAATACGCTGACGCGTGACATCGATTGGATCTTGAAAGCTTTCAGCCTGGACCAGGCTCAAGCTCTCAATTTCACTACGATCCGCTTTATGTACCTGCAGGCGTTCATCAAAGCCTTTGCGCTGAACATTACGCACCAGAAACATCTCGTGCTCTGATTCGCTGAGTCTGGCGTGCTGCGCCCGCAAAAAGGCCTGACCAGATTGTGATTTGTGCTCACAAACTACAATCATGGCAAGATTCCCTTGCTGGCGGCGCTGCTCGACAGCCTCGGATACTAAGCGGCTAAAAATCCCTTGTCGACGGTAATCTGGATGTACCATGCCTACAAGCTCACTCTGTGAAGCTCCTTGATTATCCAACAACAAATAACCAGCCAGAGTGCCATCCACATAATATAAATAATCACTGACAATCGCACCTGAGCGCTGTGGCAATAGTTCCCATTCGATACGCATGTGTAGCTGCTCATGGCGTTCACAAATCCTGGCCAACTGCCGAATCTGCTTTTGCTCTTCACCGGTCAAAATATACTTCTTGACCAGACCTTGTAATGGTTCGCCTGGCATTTAAGCTCCCTCCATATCCTACACTTGAAAAGAAAAGAGGAGCAGGGTCCTCCTGAAAAGAGAGACCCTACTTTTGGTATGACATAAGCCAGGATGATTAGAAAACGGCTGGTTCCAGATATTCGCCAAAGGCCGCCCGAAATACGTCAGTGATTTCACCCAGTGTAGCATAAGCACGTACCGCATCCAGCAGGGCTGGCATGGTATTGATATGCTGATCACAGGCTGCATGTAAGGCATCCAGCGCACGTTGTACCTCGGACTGATCGCGCTCACGTCGTACGCGCTCCAGGCGTTCCAGGTGACGTTTCTGCCCTTCATAGTCCACATACAAAGTTGGCACCTTCACCTCTTCATCCAACAGATATGAGTTTACACCGACGATCTTGCGTTGCTGGCGATCAACCTCCTGCTGGTAGCGATAAGCTGATTCCGCAATTTCATGCTGGAAAAAGCCATTCTCGATACAGGCCAGAACGCCACCTAACTGCTCAATCCGGTCCAGATAATTCTGGGCCGCCTGCTCGGTCTGGTTGGTCAGAGCCTCAATGGCATAAGAGCCAGCCAGCGGATCGATGGTATTGGTGACCCCGCTCTCATTGGCGATAATCTGCTGGGTACGCAGAGCGATCAGCGCCGCTTTTTCAGTCGGCAGCGCCAGCGCTTCATCTAATGAGTTGGTATGCAGTGAATTAGTGCCACCCAATACGGCCGCCAGAGCCTGAATAGTGGTACGTACAATATTATTCTCCGGCTGCTGGGCCGAGAGCGAAACGCCCGCGGTCTGCGCGTGGCAGCGCATCATCCAGGAGCGTGGATCTTTGGCACCATATTTTTCGCGCATCAGTTTAGCCCAGAGTCGGCGGCCAGCCCGGAATTTAGCGACTTCTTCTAGAAAATCATTGTGGACATCAAAGAAGAAGGAGAGGCGTGGAGCAAACTCATCAATGCTCAAACCACGCGCCAACGTGGCATCCACATAGGCCAGGCCGTCCGCAATGGTAAAGGCCAGTTCCTGTACCGCGGTCGCTCCAGCTTCACGGATATGATAGCCACTGATACTAACAGTATTCCAACGCGGCATATGGCGCGAACCAAATTCGATGGTATCAATAACCAGGCGCAAAGAAGGCTCAGGTGGAAAGAGGTATTCTTTCTGCGCAATATACTCTTTGAGGATATCGTTTTGCAACGTTCCGCCTAATTTCTCCATCGGATAGCCACGCTTCTCAGCATTGACGATATACATGGCCCAGATCACAGCCGCCGGACTATTAATCGTCATCGAGGTGGTAATCTTGTCCAGGGGCAGATCAGCAAAGAGTACTTCCATGTCGGCCAACGATGAGATGGCGACACCACACTTCCCAAACTCGCCTGCGGCCATAGGATGGTCGGTATCATACCCATAAAGCGTAGCCATATCAAAGGCAGTCGAGAGTCCTGTCTGTCCCTGCTGCAAGAGATATTTGAAGCGCTGATTGGTATCTTCAGCCGTACCAAAGCCGGCAAACATCCGCATTGTCCAGGGCTTGGCACGATACATGGTTGGCTGTACGCCACGCGTAAAAGGATACTCGCCCGGCAGGCCAATATCACGCAGGTAGTTCTGACCCGCGATATCCTGGGGCATATATAATCGCTCAATCGGCACACCAGAGGTAGTCTCAAGGTTCTCACGCTCCGGAATACGCCGGACAGATGCCTGAATGCTATTCGTCTCCCAATCACTGCGGGCCGTCTCCAGACGAGCCAGTTCCGCAGGATCAAAAAGTGTCCCTTGTCGCAGATCAGGCGGGGTAGTCTCGCTTATCTTTTGCTCATTCATCGCTCGGTATCGCTCTCCTCACTAGCTATGGACATTAAACTTCGACCGAAAGCGCGACGGCACCACCACCACCCAGACAGAGGGTAGCCAGGCCTCGTCCGCCGCCCCGGCGACGTAACGCATAAATCAGTGTTGTGAGCACACGAGAACCACTGGAACCAATCGGATGACCCAGCGCAATCGCTCCACCATTGACATTGACACGTGACCAATCCCAATCCATTTCTTTGCCATTGGCCAGAGCCTGGGCCGCAAAAGCTTCGTTGACCTCAATCAGATCGAAATCAGAGATCTGCTGACCGGTACGATCAAGCAAACGCTTTACCGCAAGTGGGGGGGCCGCAAAAATGTAGCGTGGTGTAATTGCCGCCGAAGCATAACCAGTGATACGCGCCATCACTTCAAGTCCGCGCTCACTGGCAAAGTTCTGCGCAACAACCACAGTCGCCGAAGCGCCATCACTCAGACCTGGAGCATTGCCGGCCGTAACTGTGCCACCAGCCTGAAAGGCGGGCATCAGTCTGGCCAGCGCATCCATCGAGGAATCGCCACGGATCGGCTCGTCTGTCTCTATCAGAAGCGTGCCTTTCTTCTGCTTGACCTCCACGGGAACAATCTCGTCCTTAAAATAGCCTGCTGCCGTGGCCGCAGCCGCGCGTTGATGGCTCTGCAAGGAAAACTGATCCTGCTCTTCACGCGTAACGCCAAACTTTTCAGCGATAATCTCAGCCTCATTACCCATATGGATATTTTCAAAGGCACACCAGAGGCCATCATGCACAACGCTATCAACAATTTTACCATCACCCATGCGATAGCCTGTACGAGCATTTGGCAGGAGATATGGGGCATTACTCATGCTCTCCATGCCGCCCGCAACAAAAGCCTGGGCATCACCAGCCCGAATAGCCTGGGCCGCCAGCATAACCGCTTTCAGTCCTGAGCCGCACACTTTATTGATGGTAAAGGCAGGAATATCCACAGGCAGATCGGCGTGTAAGGCTGCCTGACGCGCGGGAGATTGGCCTACTCCAGCCGAGACAACATTTCCCATGATGACTTCATCAATGGCCGTGGTCTCGATACCAGAGCGCCGTACCGCCTCTTTTATTGCAAGGGAACCCAGTTGGGGTGCCGTAAAACTGGCAAGAGAGCTTAGAAATTTTCCGGTCGGCGTCCTCGCCGCTCCGACAATAACAGGGATATGATCGGACATCATTTTTCTCCTCTTAATACTTTCACAACGCTGTGAATCAAAAACTGGGGAAAGGCCTGATAGACGAAAAACAATCGTCTCTCTTATTGTACCCCAGAATGGGGATGAAATATCAGTGGGGGTTGTTTGCTATCGCGACTGTGCTTATGTCGAGTAGCCACACTCGTTCCCGGACGGGAACTTACTAGTTTTAGTATATGTGGCAAAAAATGTGCGGTGCACATTTTTTGCCACATATACTAAAACTAGTAGTATGAAGAAGATTATAATTCAGGGATGGCGGGGCAAATGTCCCATGCGAAAATCGGCTGGGACTTGCATATTCCACATTGAGTCGGGCACTTTTGATGGTTGTAACCATTGGATGCTTGCATACATAGGAGCATGATCATCCTCATGGGGCGGCACAACGTTGACTGGCATGTAGTCCATATCCAGGAGAAGTATATGGCCATCGGCATAACGAATGCGATAGACGTCTTTGCCCTGGAATTGATCTTTGCCTAGATAGACGGCACTACCAGTACTAAGATCATGGCGTAAACGGGTCAGATCAAAGTACGTTGAGTCATCTACCCAGGATTGTGCGTCCCACTGAGCAACATGATGCATCATATCGAGCCCGAGGGCCTTCTGCTGATCTTTGACGACCACAACATCCAACTTCCCATCCATCATGGTCTCTACATTGATCACATTTTCTTGCATCTGATGATAGGCGACGACTTTATAATGTTCTCCTTTTGCATTGGTCAGGTTCTGTGTGGAGAGGAGTACATAGCTATTCCAGGATAGGTCTGCAGGCAATGCAAACGCCTGCAAGCGCTGATTCATAAACATGGAGGCCGAAATTACCAGCGCCACAATCACGATGGCGGCCGCAGCCAACCCTCCGATCAGGCCTAAAGGCCGCCGCGTGCGACTTTTTGCCCTACGTGCTGGGAAAGCCGTTAATCCAGGCCTGTTTGCAGTCTGGCTGCGCGCTCGAATGGTTGCCAGAATCGCCTGATCCAACTGCGCTGATGGCTCTGAGGCAGGCAAACTTTGTACCATCTGGGTGGAACGCTGTAAGACACGCAGTTCGTCCTGACACTGTGCGCAGGACTGCACGTGACGGTAGACAACCTGCCTTTGCGCCGAGGGCAGATCATGCCAGACAGCCAGATATAAACGCACAATGGCACAAACCTCAGGTCCCGTGGCACCGATAGGTGGCAAAGGCGGCAGATCCTGGGACCGCGACCGGTCTGAGATACTATTATTTGATATGTTATTTCTATCGTTGGTGTTGCTCATATCTATTTACTGCTCCGTTTGCCAACACCATCTTTACTAATACGTTGATACTGTTTTGCAAACATTTTTTTAGCACGTGAAATACGAGTAGCGGCCGCATTTGGCGAGATACCCACAATTGTTGCAATCTCCTGATATGGTACGCCCTGAGCAGCGCTTAATATCAGCACGGCAGCATATTCTTCGGGCAGGTTTGATAGGGTTTGACGAATCAACTCACGCTCAGCAATCTCAGGAATACCGCCATTATCAGCCAGAAAAAAAGTAAAATCCTCCTGTGAGGCATTATCGCTATAAGGATCATCCTGCCGTGAACGCGTCCCTAACGACCACCAGGATATACGTTTACGCTTGCGCAAGATATCAACGCATAAATTGGTGGCAATGCGATAGAGCCATGCAGAGAGATTGTCCCGTTCGTACAGACCATTCCAGGAAGTGAAGACGCGCATAAATACCTCTTGCGTTACATCATCGGCATCTTCTTGACTTCCTAGCAAACGATAAATATAAGAGTGAATAGGCCGGCGAAACTGTTCATACAATTGTATTAAAGCAGCCTCATCACTTGTGTTGCCGGGCTGTGACTGGTTAACCGATTTTTCCACTGTCATGCCTGGATATACTTTCTCTCGCGCGCGAATATTTTTTGAACTGATATCCACATTTGGTATGAGTAGTATACCAGCAATAACCAGTAAATTGAACATATCGGCCACATTCTCCCTGAAAATAGCGCATAACGATCAGCTTTTTCTCTATTCATATTCCACGTAAGAGTAGCTCAATATTTTCATTCGTACACACTATGTTTATAAAGAAGAGACAAAAACACCTCTCGCGCAAAACGAGAGGTGTTTTTGTCTCTTCTTCTGTATACAGATTAGCGATTGTTGTTATAAGGATCTGTCGTGTAATCTTCTGTTGGCTGACGCTGTGCGGCATATGTGTCGGGAGTATTGGTAAAAGCTGAACGCGCGGGCGCAGGCACAGGACCATATACATCTGGCGCGGTGGTCGCGGTACGAGCGTCTGCGGTTGCTGTTTGTGGACGACGGGCTGCGGGCATAACGACGGTGTCGTCATTCTCAGGATCGGCGTAAGGATCCGAGGCTTGCTGCGTAGAATCGCTACGCTGTTCTTCAGCCAGGCGGCGATTTTCTGCGCGCAGTTCACTAAGATTCTGTTTGGTAGTGGTGACTTCCTCAGGGCTATAAACAGGCTCGTCTAATGAACGACCACTCAGTTCATTGGTGCTGGCCACAGGGGCAACCGGAAAGGCAGCGGCAGGAGGCAGACCTGGATTGATCGTGCCGTCAGGACCACTGATGCCAGCCAGACCCGCAGGATAGACCACTGGTTCGCTGGTAGCAGCGTTATTATCAGCCACATAGGTGTCAGTATCGGGGGCATCGTTGCGTACTTCAGCATCATAGGCACCAGTCTGACGCAGAATGCTCAAGGCCTCTTCATAACGTCCGGGGGCATTAACTGTGATAATTGAACGGCCAGAGTTCAACTGATCCTCATAATAGCGGGCCTCGTGCTCAGGAACGCCAAGATGCATCAATGATCCAGCCAGTCCACCAGCCAGGGCACCAAGAGCAATGCCACCAAGTGTGGTTACAAGAATACCGGTGGCAATTACTGGTCCAATACCTGGAATCAATAGCGAGGTAACAGCCCCAAGAATACCACCAATCACACCGCCACTGACAGCGCCAGTCGCTGCGGATGCGCCTGCGGTACCACTATCATCAGCCATTGCGCCATCACTCTGCGGCGACCGCACAATAAAACCAATCTGCTCATCTGTAAAACCAGCCCTCTGGAGCTGGGACATGGCCTGTTCTGCTAACGCTTGTTCAGAAAAAACGCCAACCGCTGTTGTTCGTTCCACCGGTGTCATATTTATCTCCTTAAGTGTACTCATCTTACTATTTTTATTTTAATTAGATCTTCATCTTGAAATGACGTAAAGCATGTTATCTACATATTTCAGCCAAATACAGCTTTAGTGTTCCTTTTTTACACGTATCAGGTTACAGAATGGATGCAGCAGCCAGCTCCATGCATGCCCGGCTCAATCGCGGTGAGAAGCCGGCCTGGAGAGCATTTAATAGAACAAATTTTAGGTACGTGTTGACTAAATATCAGAGAGGAACAGGAAAGGATAGACAATCTACACATTGCAAAAGCATTGACACGACCCTGCACTTAGGAATACTATGTGCAGGATAGCTGATTAGTGCTAAGCAGTATGCAGCGCATAGACCCATCTTACCAGTCGCGTAAAAGGATCACACCATCATGTCACAAATGCAGGATAACAACCATGGCACGTCAGATGAATACAATGAAGATGATATAGAGCAGCAGCTTTTATATGGTCTCACATTGCAACCCTCGTCTGTAAATAATTCCGATTCCTATGAGGCAATATCCCAAGTAGAACCAGATGAAGCAGAATCCTCCAATCACCTGGGTAGCGATATTCAGGGTGCATTAGGGCTTTTTGCAGAAGGTGCTCAGGATATGGCTACAGCTGCAGTTGAATTAGGTCTGGGACGACACTTTGCCTGCGTGGATTTTTGCAATCAGGCAGCAGAAAAGGCAACACAAGCGGTCAGCTTGCTGCGTTTTGGGCGTCGCACAACCTATGATCATGATTTGCGTGCCCTTGGATCGCACGTTGGCGCTCCTGACGAGATTTTAAGCGAGTTAGAACGCCTGACACCCTTTCATCCGGAAGATTTTTACATGGATACCCCTCCGGAGGAGGCCGATGAGGTCATTAATGCGGAGCAGGCTAGTGGCTATGTGCAAAGCGCTCGTAAAGTCCTACGCTGGGCCCGATCAATTGTGCTCAACGTATAAGCATTATTTCTTCCTGTAACGGCGAAGGATGGACCTTTACGCGTTCGTTACCCCACAACATGAGTCGGAGGAAGTTTACATGACACAGCAGATTACCCATTCAGAGTTGGATGAAGCAGTCAAACGTTCTCCTCGCAAATGGGTTTACCTCTTTAGTGAAGGCAACGCAAGCATGCGCGAATTGCTAGGTGGCAAAGGCGCAGGTGTGGCAGAGATGACCAACGCCGGACTTCCAGTACCCCCCGGGTTTACCATTACGACAGAAGCATGTAACGGTTACTACGATAATAATCAGCAATTCCCTGATGGCGTATGGGAACAGGCAAAGGCGGCCCTGGCCATCGTTGAAAAGCAAACAGGCAAAGGCTTCGGCTCAAAGGAGAATCCCCTCCTCGTCTCCGTTCGTTCCGGAGCAAAGTTTTCTATGCCTGGCATGATGGACACCGTCCTAAATCTGGGTATCAATGATGAGACCGTGCTGGGTTTGGTGAAGTTGACCGGCGATGAGCGCTTTGCTTATGACGCCTACCGGCGCTTTATCCAGATGTTCAGCAAAATTGTGCTCGATACCAATCCTCAGGATTTTGAAGCGGTCCTTGAACGCTACAAAGAAGAAGCTGGCGTCAAGACCGATGCGGAAATTCCTGCCGCCAATCTGAAGCAGCTGGTGACCGAGTTCAAAGCTATCGCCGAGCGTGCCTCTGGTCAACCTTTCCCCACCGATGTCTATCAACAGTTGCACAAAGCTATCGAGGCCGTGTTCTCTTCCTGGAACAATAAGCGCGCCATTGACTACCGTAATTTCAATAAGATCCCCCACACACTTGGTACGGGCGTCAATGTTCAAAGCATGGTATTCGGTAATATGGGTGAGAATAGCGGCACAGGTGTTGCCTTCACCCGTAATCCTGCTACCGGCGAAAAGAAGCTGTATGGTGAATATCTCCTCAATGCCCAGGGAGAAGATGTGGTTGCGGGTATCCGCACACCATCACCGATCAGTAAGCTGGAACAGGACCTGCCAGAGGTGTATCAGCAGTTCCAAGAGATTGCGCAGCGGCTTGAGAAGCATTATCGCGATATGCAGGATCTTGAGTTTACTGTTGAGCAGGGCAAACTCTATATGTTGCAGACCCGTTCGGGTAAACGCAATGCTGGTGCCGCCGTAAAGGTTGCGGTCGATATGGTTGAAGAAGGCTTGATTAGTTCCGAAGAGGCGGTCAAGCGTGTCGAGCCCTCCCAGGTCTATCAGCTATTGCTACCTCGCTTCGATGATTCGGAGAAGAGACGGGCAGAGCAAGAGGGTCGCCTACTGGCTAAAGGCCTGAATGCCTCTCCTGGAGCCGCCTACGGTAAAGCCATCTTTGACGCTACCCGCGCCGAAGCGTTAGGCAAAGCTGGCACACCAGTCGTACTGGTACGCCCAGAGACCAGTCCTGATGATGTTCACGGTATGCTGGTCGCTAAAGGTATCCTGACCGCCCGTGGTGGTGCCACCAGTCATGCTGCCGTGGTTGCGCGTGGTCTGGGACTCCCCTGCGTCGCTGGTTGTGAAGGTATTCGTGTCAGCGAAGAGCAGCATCTCTTCCGAGTGATTGGCTCTGATCTGGTAATTAAAGAAGGTGATGACATCTCAATCGATGGTGCGACCGGTGAAGTTTTCGCAGGTATCATCAAGACCATGGATGCCGACTTCGATAAAGAGACCGATCTTAAGAAGCTGCTGAGTTGGGCTGATGGATTCCGTAAACTGGGTGTGTGGGCCAATGCCGACTATCCTCGTGATGCGAAACGTGCCATCACCTTTGGTGCTGAAGGTATCGGCCTCTGCCGAACCGAGCATATGTTCATGGAGCAGGAGCGCCTACCAATCGTTCAAAAGATGATTCTGGCCAAGTCCAAAGAAGAGCGCCAGACCGCGCTCGATCAACTACTGCCATTCCAGCAGAGCGACTTCAAGGGTATCTTCGAAGCCATGGTTGATCCAGAGAACAACGAGGGCTATCCAGTTGTAATCCGTCTGATCGATCCCCCTTTGCACGAGTTCCTGCCTTCATACGAAGAACTGCTGGTCGATGTAACCCGCCTGGAGACTCAGGGCGGCCATGACGCTGAACTGGCCGAGAAACGCCAGTTGTTAGAGGCCGTTGGCTCCATGCGCGAGATGAATCCAATGCTTGGTCTGCGTGGTTGCCGACTGGGCTTGCTCTTCCCTGAGATCAACGTCATGCAGACACGTGCCATTTTAGGTGCGGCCGCCGAATTGGAGAAAGCCGGCAAGAAACTGCATCCGAAGATCATGATTCCGCTCGTTGGACACGTCAACGAATTAAAAGAAGTACGTCGTCAGTTAGAAAGCGTCGCCAAAGAGATCGCTCAAGAAGCCGGACGACCAATTGATTATAAGTTCGGCACCATGATCGAGCTGCCCCGCGCCGCCCTGACCGCCGACCAGATCGCTCCGGTTGCAGACTTCTTTAGTTTCGGCACCAATGACCTGACACAGACCACCTTCGGCTATAGCCGTGACGACGCCGAAGGCAAATTCCTGCTCAAATACGTCGAAGGTCTGGAAGAGCCTGGCTTGAAGGACAAAGTAAAAATCTTGCCCCTCAATCCATTCCAAACCCTGGACCGTGATGGTGTTGGTCAGTTGGTCGCCATGGCCGTAGAGAAAGGCCGCAAGGCTAATCCCGACATCGAACTGGGCATCTGCGGTGAACATGGTGGAGATCCCGATAGCATTGAGTTCTGTAACCAGGTTGGACTCGATTATGTCAGCTGCTCGCCATTCCGCGTACCTGTGGCACGGCTGGCCGCCGCACAGGCTGCGCTAACACATACAGAGAAAGACCGCTAACACAGCCATTAATGTATGTGGTGTGGTTGCCTGACGTCTGTTGGGCAACCGCACTATTTACAGGTAGACGTAAGCTAACCACGAAAAAAACTTCCACCAAAAGGTCGAGATACATCACACCCATCCACTATGCTCTCCCCTGGTACAATTGCAGGCATCATCTCTATCTACCAGAATAATTCCTCCTCTAGCATCCGCCTTTTGGACGACCCTGATAGAGAGATTTATCACTATGCTTTATGTAGATCACTTTAAGTAGCGCGAAAAAGCATCAAGAGCTAAGTGCTAGCCGTGATATTTCGTAATCCTGAAGTGGTAAAGTTTTTCAATCATAGTCGTCATCATACGTTCATCCGGCGCGATAAGCCTGATAGATCCGCACTGAAACAAGGAGAACGCGACATGGAATCCCAATTTTCGAGCGTCCCCAGAAGCTTTACGGCTGTTCCATGGTGGACAGTCATGATAGAAGGCATCGCCTTGTTCATCGTAGGTCTACTTCTTCTATTCGCACCAGCCACCACCACGATTTTACTGGTACAGATCCTCGGGTGG
Organism: Dictyobacter alpinus; assembly: GCF_003967575.1. Taxonomy (NCBI): domain Bacteria; kingdom Bacillati; phylum Chloroflexota; class Ktedonobacteria; order Ktedonobacterales; family Dictyobacteraceae; genus Dictyobacter; species Dictyobacter alpinus. Next base: position 3,097,188 of record NZ_BIFT01000001.1, on the reverse strand, counting down.
TTCTGGCTCGTAAGCGGTATTATGGCATTCGTAAGTATGTTTATTGATCGCCATCAGTGGGGATGGAAAGCCGTTACCGGTGTTCTTGGAATACTGGCCGGACTGGCAGTCATCCGCCACCCGCTATGGAGCGCTCTGATGATACCAGCCTTCATCGTTGTGTTTCTGGCGATCCAGGCTCTGATCACAGGTCTCATTGAATTGTTTCAGGGTTTCAAAGGCGGCGGCCTTGGCGTGATAGTATTGGGGATTATCAATGTCATCTTTGGTATCATCCTCCTCTTAGCGCCAATCACAGCAGCCGTGGTCCTGCCATTGGTTCTCGGTGTCTTCGCCGTGATCGCAGGTGTTGCTGCATTTGTCAGCTCGTTCCGCCTGCAGGATTACGAGCAACGAGCAAGAGTGCCCGAGCCTTCAGTTATCTAAGCTGATAGACTCACAGCACAAAGGACCCGTGTACCTTCACTAACCAAAGGGCACGGGTCCTTTATGTTTGAGAAATTAGTCGCCTTTATTAAGGTTAAGCGAGCCACTTACAATGTTAACGGTAATCTGAGCGCGTGGCATACGACCTACCTGCTCACCGCCAAATTCGTTATTTATAGACCCTACATTGATATTGGGATGGAGCTCAAAGGCAGCATTTTCAGGTAAGGTCAGATCAATATCGCCGCTCTGAGTTTCCAATTGATAGCTGCCGCTAGCAGCCATAGAGCCGCTGAAACTGACGGAACCGCTCATTGTTTCCAGAATGGATTGTCCATTTAATACGGCATCACCGGCGACGACATCACCACTCGTGGTCGTGGCCTTGAGCGATCCATGTACATCATCGGCACGAATCGAGCCACTACTCCCCTCCATCGTCATCGCGCCCACGATATGCTTCGCGGTAATATCTCCACTGTCGGTACGGACATTTACTGGACCATGGATATCATCCAGGGCCAGACTTCCGCTGCCAGCATCAATCGCGATAGCGGCAATACCTCTGACGCTGATCGTGCCAGCATCCACCGTAACCTCTGCCTCGGTTGTGGCGGGCACACTAATATCATAATCAATCTCCTTAGAGGCCAGCTCGCTAGAAACGGTAATGTGCTTGCGCCCCTGAGCATCCGTCGCTTGATCATACAGTACACGGACAACCTTTGGATCAGGGGCCTGGTGGGTACCGTGCTTATAAACAGCCACGTTGATGGTACCTGCACTCCCCGCATGCACATTGATATCACCTTTATGTCCTTTAACGGTCAGCACAGGATGAGCACCAACCTGAAATTGTTGACTCGCGGGACCAGAAGGATTATGGGTTGTATTCTGTACAGTGGCGTTAGCTGGCACGGTGGTCACACTGGCATTGGCAGGTACAGAAGGCGTAGTTTTAGCGCTACCGACGAGGCCATTAGACGGCGTAATATAATACAGATAGACCCCTATACCCACGATTACGATAACAACTGACAGGCCAGCTACGGCCATCGCTACTAAGACTTTGATATTAGGTATCATATCCACTCATGATCATCCAACGCATCCACGCTGGCAGACCATTCTCCTCTCTGCTCCTCTATGCCAGGCTTCCTGCACTCAAAACACTCAGAGCACTATACATGTAGCACGTTCTTCCTGAAAAGGACGATGCACAGCAGATAACGATTATATCTTTTACTACTTCTACTTAAAAAGCTGCTTCTGCGTTTGCTATTTATAGTTTACAGAGCTATACTAAGAGATCGCCGGGCGGCGCATTGTCCCTGTCTGGTGGTATGATGAAGGACAATAGGCGCTGGATTGGATAGGCGCGACATAAAGATAGAGTAGAAGCTATGAATCCTGAATATGATCTGATTGCTCCGTTTTATGACATTGAGCATGCGCATTTTGATGAAGATCTGGATATGTATAACAACTTCGCCGAGCTGTGCGGAGGAAAAATATTGGAGCTGGCCTGTGGTAGTGGTCGCGTGATGCTCTCACTGGCTGAACAGGGCTATGAGGTGACAGGGGTAGACAACTCCAGTCAGATGCTAGAACTGGCCCGTGAGGCGCTACAAGAGGCCAGCGTGGCGGCCCGCTGTACACTGGTAGAGCAGGATATCACTCAGCTCCAGTTGTCGCAGAAGTTCCGGATGGCGATCATTGCACTGGGCTCATTTGCGCATATCACCACCCGTAAGGATCAGCAAAAGGTGCTGGCCGCTGTCCGCGCCCACATGAGTACTGGTGGTACCTTTATCGTAGATATCAGCAACGCCGATGCCCGCTATATGGAAGAACTGACTGGCCAGGTCCTCCATCAAGGCACCTGGCAGGACGAGGATGGGACCTATTTCACCCACTTTGTGAGTCCTGCTTCAGCTACGCGCACACATCAACTCGAGCTAACCCACTTTTATGATCGACATAGCCAGGGTGGCACAGTACAGCGCACGGTCGTCAATACCCATCTCTATCTGTTTGAGCGCAGCGAAATGGAGCTCCTGCTCGAGCAGGCCGGCTTTGTCGTCAAAGATGTCTATGGCGATCACGAATTAGGCACTTTCCATTTGGAAAGCCCACGCATGATCTTCGTAGCCGAAGCCAGATAACATCAATATAATCTTTCTACTAACAGGCAAAACAATAATTATCGCCCATTCATGGCATAATTATCGCCCACCTTTATGTGATGCAATCATTGTTACCTTGCGCAGGACGCAAATCTACAAAAAGCAAGCAAGCGCTGCAAACGCGAAGCGTGAGATAATAAGGAAGACCGTCATATTGATGGGAACGGTGAGATGAAGAAAAGGAAATTGGAAAATGTCACGTACCCCTTTACATGAATGGAACCTGAAAACCGAAGAAGCCATTGCATTACAGAATGAACTGGCACAACATATTGTGCTCGAAGATCATATCGGCGAGGTCCATTTTGTGGCTGGTGTTGACATGGCGATAAATGAAGAGCATAACGCAGCACGCGCCGCAGTTGTACTGATGAGTTATCCAGAGCTAGAAATCGTAGAGCGACACGTCTACGAAGAGCCAATTCGTATGCCCTATGTGCCAGGCTTACTCTCGTTTCGGGAAGCACCAAGCGTCATTGGAGCCTTTGAACAACTACGCCAGAAGCCAGACCTGATCATGGTAGATGGCCAGGGCATTGCTCATCCCAGACGCCTGGGCATTGGCGCCCACCTGGGACTCTGGTTAGAGATTCCCACGATCGGCTGTGCGAAATCGCTACTGACAGGCAAGTATGATAAAGAGAAACTTGGCGAAGAGGCTGGCTCATGGGTACCTTTAATCCACCGTAAAGAGACCATCGGGGCAGTTGTCCGCACTCGCACACGTGTCAATCCCATGTTTATCTCGCCTGGTCACCTGATCAGCCTGGAGACAAGCATTCGTTATGTGCTGGCCTGTGGCAAGGGCTATCGCCTGCCAGAGCCAACACGCCAGGCTGACAAGTTGTCGAAAGATAATTCTTGGACCGAGCCAACTGAAGAACAGGAACAACAGTTAAACCTGTGGTCATAATCCATTCTATCTGGAAGTTGCACCCCTATACTTCACAGCGATCATCATATAAAGGTAAAGTAAAGTAAAAGGTGGTACCTTTATTGACCACGGTATCAAAGCCAATGGTGCCGCCATGTTGTTCTACGATTAACCTGGCAATAGACAGACCCAGACCATAGCCACCCATTTTTGATTGCTGGCTATGGTTTGACTGGTAGAAACGCTCAAAAACATGCTGACCATCTTCAGTCGGAATACCATAGCCAGTATCTGACACAGAAATCATTGCGAAGTGCTCATCGTGCTGACTCGCACTTACCGTAACGGTTCCACCTGGAGGAGTAAACTTGATGGCGTTTGCGACCAGATTATTCAAGACCTGCTTGATACGCTGAGGATCAATAAAGAGTGCCGGCCCATTGGCTGTCATATCCAGGCACAACTCAACTTCAGCTTTGATGGCCTGTGGCTGCAAACTGAGCACAACCTGACGAACCAGGCCCAATAGATGAACTTCCTGCTGCTTCACCTCAAACTGTCCCAGATCTGAACGTGACATAAACAGGATATCTTCGACAATTGAGATCAGTTGCTGCACGCCTTCCTGGGTATAGCCCAAATACATACGCTGCTCATCATTCATCTCACCCATGTGTCCCTGGAGCAACAGATCGATAAAACCATGGACCGAGTTGAGGGGGGTGCGTAACTCATGAGAGACCATGGAGACAAAGTTTGAGCGCACACGATTCGCGACTTTTAAGGCGGACATGTCGCGTGCAGTAAAGATGGCGTAGGAGAAATCGTCCTCCACCAGATGGATAGGATTCACACTGGCCGATGCCTCAAATCTGCGCAGGGGATCGGTGCCTAAAATCAGTTCTTCATTGGGCAGAGAAGTCTGTTTTTCCAGTGCCTGCGTCAATGGACAGCTAGAGGTCCCACACAAAAGCATACGATTCAGGTTTTGACAACCTAATAGCTCGGTACAGCTTTTACCTACAGCATCTTGCCTGGCGATGCCAAGCTTGGTTGCCGCAGCAGGATTAAGATACGTGAGCTGAAAATCTTGCCTGATAGCAATAATAGCATCAGAAGTATTGACAATGGCTGCATCGATAGCATGCCGCCGTTTAACGCTCGTATTTTCAATGGTTGCATTCACAGTCTCCTCTAGAGAGGACGACTCGGCTACAACTGGTACTGACACATCGGTCATGTCTTCGATTTGAGTTTGTTTTTGAATACGCTTCCGCAACCTGGCCCCAACCTTTCCCCTACTTTACAACAAACTTATACCCAATACCTCGAACCGATACGATATGCTGCGGACGATCAGGATCTATCTCCAGTTTCATACGCAGACGACGAATATATACATCGACAATGTTACTATTATTTTCGTTGTCATTCCATACATCAGCTAATAAATGGTCCCGATTGACAACCTGGCCGGAACTATTCATCAGGACGCGTAGAACTTGCATCTCCGTTGGAGTTAAAGTAATTGGTGAACGATTTCCAACCACCACTTTAAGTTCAGCTGGAAAAAGTTCGATCTGCCCTCCTCTGATACTTTGATTGCCAACTTTTCCATTCTTTTTAATGCGCCTCATCACAGCCTGGACGCGTGCCACAAGTTCCTGATGATTATATGGCTTACAGATATAGTCATCTGCACCAATATTAAATCCCTGTAACTTGGCCTCAATCGTATCCTGAGCCGTCATAAAAATAAGTGGAATTTCATAGCCTTCCGAGCGCAACTTTGCTGAAAACTCGAACCCACTAATATAAGGCATGGTGACATCAAGGATTAACAGATCCGGTTCCCGCTTCTGGATCATTTGCATGGCCCCACGTGGATTATCGGCTGTTTCGACCTCATAGCCCTCTTTACTGAGAACGAATTGCACCAGCGTGTTCGCAAACCGATCGTCATCAACGACAAGAATGTACACTGTTTTCCCCTCTTCTTGATATCTCAGTTTGCCGCGCACCCCCTGCAGGATGCTCGCTAGACAGGTTGGCGAGCATCAGTACGTACAACCATAGCGAGAACCTACAAGCATCGAGGTAACCCCCGATATGATGGTACCTGCAAAGGCACCTGGATCAAATCATTTACGTGTATGCAAGAACCATTAATGTATATAGGGGGGAAACACACATCGTTGGTTCTATTGCATATTGATATATTATTGATGAGTAATATGTGTATGGTACACGCATTCAGCATGTAGTGTCAAGACGAAGCTCGTAATGCACGTAGTTTTTCCAACTGGATCATCAGGATGGCAACATCCGCTGGTGTCACCCCTTCAACGCGCGAAGCCTGTCCAACGGTTCGAGGTAATGTACGCATCAGCTTCTGGCGGGCCTCTGTGCGCAGATGGGGGATAACCTGATAATCGAGGGTTTCAGGGATGCGCATCTCTTCCAGCCGTTGGGTACGCCGCACCAGTTGTTCCTGCTTACGAATATAATTTTCATATTTAACCTGTAAATCCACCTCCTCAGCCGCCTCATCTTCTAGCATTGGCAATTGTGGGGTTCCGGTCAATGCTGAAGGATCCTCCGCCAGAGCGGCACGCTCATGCTCAACCCGCTGGGCCAGTTGCGCCACCTGCTGATAACGCACATCGGGTCGCCGCAACAACTCACGTCCGGTCATCATCTGTCCAAGTTGCGCGATACCAACCTCCTGAGCACAGGTCTCAACCAGGCGTGAAGAGGTAAACGTCACACCATCAAGATGCGTAAGTGCTCCCTCGATTGCCGCGCGCTTCTGCAGCACCTGGAAGTAACGCTCCTCATCGATCAAGCCCAGTCGATAAGCATGATCACTCAAACGCAGATCCGCGCTATCAGGTCGTAGGAGCAGGCGGTGCTCGGCCCGTGAAGTATGCAGACGATACGGTTCGCTCATCGGACGTGTGACCAGATCATCGATCAACACACCAATGTAAGCCTCATGCCGTCCAAGCACAAAGGCCTCTTCACCACGTGCAGCCAGAGCTGCGTTAATACCCGCCATAATGCCCTGCGCCGCCGCCTCTTCATAGCCCGAAGTACCATTGATTTGTCCGGCCAAAAACAGACCTACAACCGGCTTGGTCTGCATGGTTGGTAGCAATTGCTCCGGTAACACATAATCATATTCCACCGCATAGCCTACCCGCATCATCTCGGCATGCTCCAGGCCAGGAATCGAATGCAGCATATCCAGCTGCACATCCTCCGGCAGACTGGTATTGAGTCCCTGGACATAGATCTCACCGGTACGCCATCCTTCTGGCTCCAAAAAGATCTGGTGTGAAACCTTATCGGCGAAACGCACAATCTTATCCTCAATCGAAGGACAATAACGTGGACCGATACCTTCAATGACACCTGTATAAAGAGGGGAGCGATGCAGATTATCCCGAATTACCTGATGGGTCCGCTCAGTCGTACGTACGAGATAGCAGGGCAACTGGGCACGCCAGCCATGCAGGTCCTCGTCTGTCACAGGATAAATTGGATTTGGCCGTCCGCCGGGTAGCTGGACATCCTCGCGCGCCTCGCGATCACGTGAGAAATAGAGCGGCACACGGCTACCGGGCTGTGGCTCAGTCTTGCTATAATCAACGCTACGCGCATCAATACGCGGAGGTGTACCGGTCTTAAAGCGGCGCATTTCCAGACCAAGGGCGCGCAGCGAATCAGAGATACCCAACGCTGGCCCCTCGCCAGCACGACCACCGGGCTGCGTCTTCTCACCTACCACCAGGCGACCATTAATAAAAGTACCGGTCGTCATAATGATAGAAGGAGCCTCATAGCGCCAGCCATTATTGGTCACCACGCCACTCATTACTGGACGTCCATCGCTACCAGTATAGCTGAGCAATTGTGAAATGGTTGCCTGCTTCAACTCAAGATTAGGCTGGCTCTCCAGCACAAACTTCATTGATAGACGATATGCCTGCTTATCACATTGGGCACGTAGAGCTTGAACAGCCGGACCCTTACTGGTATTTAGCATGCGTATCTGGATAAATGTGCGATCAGTATTACGACCAATCTCACCACCTAACGCATCAATTTCTTTGATTAAATGACCTTTAGCTGGACCACCCATTGAAGGATTACAGGGCATTAACGCCACGCTATCCAGATTCATGGTCAGGAGCAGTGTCTTGCGTCCCATGCGAGCACTGGCTAACGCCGCCTCACAGCCCGCGTGACCCGCCCCCACCACAATAACATCATAGCTGCCCCTCAACAACTGATCCGGGGACATGTTCATACTCTTTGTGCCATCACTCATGATTTTTTACCTGGTTAATTCCCTATATATGAACGATTTTTCACTCCTGCACGGTTCGTATTATGCCTTAGATAGCGGCCTCCGTCAATATTGGATGCAGGAAACTAGTATTTTCTGCTAAAGAAACGAAAGATAAGAAGACATGCTTTAGCTACCCTGGCACAAGCTAAAATGCAACAACACATTGGAACCAGACAAGCACTAAGAAAAAGAGAGAAAATCGCCACCACAACCAAAAATTAGCACCAAAAGTGATTGACGTGCAGCCTGAAGCATGATAGTATCAGTACTACAAATATCCGGGGCGATGGCGGAATGGTAGACGCCGGAGACTTAAAATCTCCTGTCCGCAAGGACGTGAGGGTTCGACTCCCTCTCGCCCCACTCTTCTCTCAAGCCACTTCACAAGCTGGTTTAATCACTCACAGCAACCCAACAATAACTCCGAAGACTTTATTTTTTTGCTGATTTTTATAAAGTCTCCTGACTCAGAAAAACAAAAATAGGTCAGGAGACTTGTAAATCTCCCAACCTAGACATGCTTATTCTGGTCACAATAATTGCTAAGAGTCGGTATCCTTATTCTTATCCCGCTTCTTTTTATTCTTGGAAAACACAATTTCACCGATTGGCGAGTAAGATGTATGTTCTTTGCGAGCTTCAGAACTCCTGTAATCTTTTAAGTACAGTTCAGTGACCTGGACAGTACTATGTCCCATTTCACGAGAAAGTTTAAACACCTCACCACCTCTTTCAAGATAAAACTTAGCAAACGTATGCCGGAATGTGTGTGCAGATACACGTACCCCCTCGACTCCACTGACATCTTTAACTTTCTTTAAAAAGGTCTTAATACCACCATACTGCAAAGCCTCACCATGACGCCCCAGGAAAAGCGCGGTTACTTCAGGGTCTTTGGGCCTACGATATTTATGAATATATCGCCATAGCAGTTTACCTACTTCTGGATGCAATCCAATTTCCCGCTCTTTACGACCCTTACCAAACACTTTTACATAGCGATCATAAACATCCGTCACTTGCAGGCCACATAACTCTGAAACACGCATGCCCGTATCAAGCATAGTTAATAGCAAGACGTAATTTCTAAAACCTTCATTAGTAGTTTGGTCACAGCAAGCTAGCATCTTTTCAATGTGGTCAACAGTAAAGGTGGGAATCAAGTATTCAGGCGCTTTAGGTTGAACCAGCCTGGCTGAAGGATCAGAAGCAATCAGTTCCTCATCAACACACCAGCTAAAAAAAACCTTCAAAGCTCTTACATACCCACGTACAGTGAATGCCGATAGTGGCTTATCCTGCGTAGGCGTTCTAGGATTATTTTCACCTGCCTTATTCCCCATCAGATGCAAGATAAGCTGACGCAGGTGGAAAATCTTTACCTGCTCAAGTTCTGTAATATTTGAAACTTCAGCCAGCTTTCTCGCAATTAAACGTAACTTCTTGCGATACCAACCAATTGTTTGGGTAGTCAAGCCACGTATCTCACAATCAGAAAGAAAATGGTTTATAACCTCATTTAGATCCATAGGCATACCTCCTTATGCTACTTGCCAATCAGTAGACCGCAGTTCACTACGCTGATAGGCCCACACATGAATCACCCGTCTGGATAACTGTTTCCTGTTTTCGCGCACATCTTCCAATACATCTAGAAGCGCCTTCCGTTTGCGCTTTTTGTATTCCTTGAGATCGTTGGTAAACTCATAGCGCTCAACCAAATGCCAAGGAGAACGCACAGGAACCTCTTCCACCACCTCACTCTCCTCCTCATCTTGCTCTAATGGCTTGCCATTATCCACTTCACTCACCGCCTCAACGCCCTCTACAGGCTGTTCCATCGATTCTTCCATACCCTCAAACAATTTCGCCCGCATTGCGGCCACACGCTCGGGGAAAAACTGACGAGAGTAGCGGACCCGATGTGCTTTACTGGTAGCTTGCTCTACAACCACTTCTGTCACATATTCACTATGTCCCTGCTCATCTTGTGCCAGAACTCTACGCTCACGCTCAACTTGTCGTGTCCCCTTCTCACCTGTGGTCAGAGACTTGGTGAGATACTTGGTCACATATCCAATAGCGCGAGGGTTACGAATACGCTCAATGTGCCCAATCTCAGCGACCCCATGCCGGGCAGAGCGCCAAAGCGGCTGAATCACCTCTTTGTATGGAATACTGTCAACGCCCTTGATTAACAGGTGCCAGTGAAAGCCGTTTTCCTCAAAGTTGGAATGCCGTTCCATCACTGCAAAGTACTCAACAGGATAGGCCGGACGAGCCCCGACATGTCCCTTCCCTCGTCCCTTTGACCCACGGCGTAAGGCTTGCATAAAGGTGGTGAGCGCCCTGGCCGCCTCTTCAACCGTCTGCCCTGCTTTCGTCAGCGTGAGAAACAAGACGGGTTCAGATGCTTTTACCAGTTGTCGCCAGAGATCGACTTTCCGAGGACCGCAGTGTAAGCAACTCCAACGATTGCAGCGTGCTCGCACCTCTTCACCCGTCTCATGATTGATAAAGCGGTGACGTACTGCCCAGGGATCACGGCAGTAGAGGAGCGTGTCTAGCCCATAGTCCTCGACTAAATCCGCTTGCTGCTCAATTGGAGGCAGTTCCCAGCGTCTTTTTTCTGCTTTGATGGTGATTGCTTTCCCCATAGACAGCACCTCTACTTTCTGGTGTTTTGCGCTACACTTCTTACTTGTGTGATATATGCTTATAAGGGTCAAGGGAAGGCCCAGGAGGCTTGTACGTCGTTCGGCGGGGCCCCTACCCCACCGCCGCGTACAAGCCAGCCCCCAGGAACGGGCCAGCCGATCAGAACCCGACGCGGTGCGGCTAGCGCCAAAGCCAGCATGCTCGTAGCCGGGTAGCGGGGCGATGCCGCCCATAGACCGCGCGGTGAGCCCTACGGGCCGAGAGTGACCGGGTACTGCATTGGAACGTGTCAGTAGCCGGTCACTCTCGCTCTGCGAGTCTACCACCCGGTCCATGGGTCGGGCCTGGCGGCATCGCTTATTCCCGCTACCCGCCATGTGCAGGCCGAACAGCCTGCCGACGTTATGCCTCAAGCTCCCAAGGATGCTTGGTCGGCTACGCCGCTTGGCCGTCAGGTGAGATCATCGGCGTACTTGAGTTGGTGGCGTGCAGATTGCCGAGCCGACTTCTTTGGAGCACGATGCTTCTGGCGATTCCCCTGGCGAGACTGATTTTCTTGAAACATCTGCCGATACGAAAATTTTCCACCTTCAATCCCATAGGGCTGTAAGTGGTGCGGTTCAAAATCCCCCTCGTTAAGACGCCGTGATATCCGTTGCGCGCTGTAACCTTCGCGAAGATGACGTTCTGTAATGAAGCGATTTCCCATGCTATTCCTCCTCATCATCTTTAATGGCTTGCCATTTAAAAGGACGGGACACATTCATCCCTACCCCCTGGCTTGATCCACCGCAATCACAAGCTGCCAGACCTCTTCATACACGCCCCACTGTTCCTCAACTAATGCAGCCGTAAGTTGTTCACACGTCCATTCAGGATGTCGTGTCCACACATCCATCACCTCACCAAACAGGAAAGCGTAGAGCTCTTCTTGCGTAAACTGGACGGTATGTCCATACACCGTGATATCAATCTCTTGAGAATAGTCACCCATACGCACCTCCCTCAGTCCAATCATCTGACCTGTCCCCCTGGTAGGCTTCGACGCTCAGACGATGACGATACACTTCTAACTCAAGCCAGCGTTGGCGTTCCTGCCAGGAGTAGTCATAGCGACCATGACAGGAAGGGCACAACGCCGCTAATCGTGGTTCCGGGTTCCAGGGATCATGATCCAGGTGAGCTGCTGCAAGATACACTGTGTAGACCACGCCCGTCCGTTCCGACACCGCCAGCTCCCCATGCGCAATCCCACAGTGTTCGCAGCACCACCCGGCACGTTCCTTGCAGTCCCAGGCCAATTCCTCCCAGTTGGCCGGGTACAGATGCCGGTTCTTCATGCAGCTAAGAGCGGCCCTGGAACTGCTTATACGCCTCAATCTGCTCCACATACATGCGCTCAGAGTTGTAGAGCCCATCACCCAATTCCACCGCCTCTTCTGGACCAGGGGCCGGATATTGGTCCACTAAATCCCGATCGCGCTCAAGTTCAAGCCGGATATCGTGCCAGACCCCGCGCAATCGGCCGCTGAAGTCGCCCAGGCGTTGCTCGACATCGACCTGGATGCTTTCATACTCATCCCGAAACGCCTGGATGAGATCCTCATAGCCCCGGATCACCCACTCCCATTGCGTACTGAGTTGCTGCTCAAGCGCCCGCTGCTGCTGCTTAACTCGCTCGGCCAGAGAAACATCATAGTACTGTTCAATATGTTCGGAGAGAATCGCCGTCAGCGCCCCAGGATAGAGCGCTTCCAAGGCGTCCAGTTCTACGGCCCCTTCCCCATGCCGAGCTTCAAAGCCACCACGCCGCCGTTCCGTCTCTTTAATTGGTGTCCGAGGGAGCCCGTAGTGCTGGACTTGCTCCAATGTCAACACCACCGGGAAGACGCGGATATCCAGAGCCAGCCCGAAGCGCCGCACAAAGTACTCAATTTTGCGCGACATCGCCACCGGCATCGACTGACCAGCCGGATCAAAATCCGAGACGTAGAGAATACGCGCCGGTTTATTGGCTTGCTGTAAACGATGGACCAGGGCCAGAGTCGCCGTGATACTCATCTCCCCCATACCAGTCTGTAGGTTCGCGTTATATCGTTCACACAACGGGCCAAGCACATCATTCATGGTGGACTTTTCACACCAGACTTCCAGGTGATAAGCCTGTTCAGGATAATAACCATACACCGAATAGTCTGGCAATTCAGGAAACGGCGGCAGCGTAATACCCGCACGCGAGAGGTAGCCATTCACGGCCACATATGGTTCTGCTTTGCGATCCGTCGCATAGATCATCGTCTCAGGTGTGCGGCGATCATTAAAGGCCCCAGGATCAACCAGTTCCAGGTATCGAGCCGCCTTAGAAGCAGCGTTGAGCGCGTCCCAACATTCTACGGTGTTTTCATATGGCTTGCCATTAGACAGTTTCGCCGTCCCCTGCGACACCAACCAGTAATGGACCCGTCGGATATGCATCCGTTCATCTCCAATATGGTGCCAGAGCTCGGCGAACCACTGACCAGAGGCCACATCCGTCGGCGTCCCAGTATAAAAAGGATCGTTTTGCGGAGCCAGGACAATTAAGTCATTGACGGACACGCCCTGCTGTTTCGCCATTTGTTTGATCCATCCATAATCGATGCGTTGTTCTTCAAAGGTGTAGCTCATAGGCTCCCTCCAATCTGTCAAAAGGCGCGGTTTCGGCCGTCTGCACAGCCTCCACACGCGCCCAGGTCACTCTCAACATATCTGCCAACCTACAAGGATCGAACCTGAAAATGTCGCCACTGGTGCCGATTCGCAAACTGTACATCCTGCCCATCGGCCAACGCTTGCCGAACCATCTCGGCCTCTTCACGTGATAACCGCCGCCCACCGGCCACCAGCAAGGCACCAGTAACCGGGTCCACACTTAGGAGGTCGCTCCCACTGGCTGGGGCTGTGGACGGACCCCCGGAGAAGGGTTGAGCGCACCTCGTTGTGGGGGTGTTCCAGGAGCAACCTGTGGACGTGGTGCGCCCTGTACCGGCCCCTGTGGCTGTGGTCGTGGTGCCGGGACTTGTGGCTGTGGACGCCGTGGTGCAGCACTGGCACCTTGACCAACCACATTCACTTGAGCTTGAGCACCGGGGACTTTTTGCTTATTGCGTTCCAGGTCCATATCAACCACTGCCAGGAAGACCGACGCCAGCGGAATAATCGAGAGCACAATATAGGTCGCGACGATCAACACCCCTTGTTGTCCTTCCGGTGCTGAATGTATCCAGGCCGCATGCTGGATCACGTCCGCCGCTTGCGCATAATTCGCAAAGATTTCGACCAGTTCCACCACCAGACAAATCGGGATATAGGCCCAAAATGGTTCTTTTTTCATCAGGCGATAGGCGAGGCCACGACTGACAAAGTAGCCCAGGATACCAAAGCCCGCCGCCGCAGCCCAGGTCACATAGGGCTGAAGCATATCAGCCCCGGTTGTGGTATCCAGTGGAGAAAAAATCCAACGGATCGCATGTGCAGAGACCACCGAGAACACAAACGACACCATGCGCAAGACCACGTGTTCTGCACCCCGTATCCAGGCTTCTTGCTGCCCTCTGGCCTGTTGCCATAATTTCATAGGCACCTCCTACTTAAACCGCAGCCACTTGCGCAAAACGGCAGACGAGCGTCAAAAACGACCCTTTACCCTTGACCTTGACCACATCAAAATTCAAGGTGGTCATAGTGGTGGGCAGATTCGCACGCAACCGATTGACGACCTCATCACACTGCTCAGGCGTCGCATTGACCTGACGCAACTGCTTCAACTCATCCAGTTCAGGAAACCCACCAGAGAACTGGCATTCATATTTTTCATAGGTATCGGCATCAATGACGGTCAGTTTAACCGAATGGCCTTGACGCGGTGCACCCGTCACCTGATCATAAAAAGTGCTCTCAAGCACGTCAGCATTTAACACAATCGCATTCATATTCATGGGCAACCTCCAATCAGTCATCACATCGACTGCAATTCATCATGTTGTCTAGACGTAAAAATGTGCGTATGTACAGAGCTCAGGCCACCATCCCCACCACACTCTGTTCCTACGCACCCCAACCATCCACCTGCCCCGTCATGTATCCGGCCTGCCAACCAGGAATCATTTATCCAACCGCCTCATCAATCATCCGCTGAAATCGCTGTTCCCACGCACGAACCACATCCCCTGTCGGATCATCCCACCACATCTGCAACCCCTGCCCACACCCAGGACAACACGACACAATCAAACCCGGCTCATCCCTCACCCCATCCCGATAGTTGACCATCACCTTGCCACTAAGCACCGTCTGCACATACGACCACAAGCGATAGCCGCACGTATGCCGCATCCACTTCCCACGATTCATAGCCACCCCCTACGGAATATGGAGATGACCTAACCACACATACGCACACGCCAGAGCAACAACCGTCAGCAGACCAATTCCAACCATACGCAGACGTTCCACACCAAAGGCAAACAAAATGCCGAGCACCAACAGAATGGCAAAAATGTAGACAATATTCATAGGCTGACTCCTTCCCGCCTGCTTCCAGGCGTCACAACAACACCAACACATCCTAATGGCTTGCCGTATACACCACGACACCACATTCACTGACTTCAGACTGTTGCCAACACGTCACACACCGACGACCGCGCAAGACAAAATGGTGATCCTTGTGCAGCTCCACGCCACATTCCACGCACTGAACCGTTCGAGACAAATGATACTCATGAGAGTATTGATTAACGGGTTGACCAAAACGACGACGCATAGGCCACCTCCTCACGCTCCTAACGACCGCTTCACAGGAAAGTCATACGAAATGCCACACTCAGACACAGAAACATCATGTAACCACATCTCATGATCACTGGATCGAACATAGACCACACCAGCCGATGTAATGTCATGACGGACCATCACCGCACGAACCGCCGCACTCACAGAAATTGCTGCTGCTTCTTCCGAGACATCTGGCTCGACGTCCAGAAGTGAGTCAGAGATGAATATATGAACATACAATGGCTGTGCCCGTAAAATCCCCATTAACCCACCACCACATCAGTAACAACACCAACATGCAGAGATGACCAACAGCGACGACACCGGCCACCATACCGATTAATCACAGCTTTGGAATGGATATGCACGCCGCAGTCCTGGCACCCGTTAACATGGAATGAGACGCTCGCATGCTTAGGACGTTTTACATACTCAGTATCCTGGTAGTTTTTTCTGTTATACATAAGCACCTCCCTATCTCTAAAACCTCAATGGCCTAATGGCTTGCCATAAATCGCCGTCCGTTAGCAAAACCATTTAAGCTTTTCAAAATCTGATATTGAATATCACCACACTCGAATTATACACTGCCACGCCATCAAAAGTCAACACTTTCAAAGGCTGATATTGAATATCAGATCAAAGTACTGTTATGATATACTTAATAAAGGAAATAGGAGTTAGATAACCTCATACAAAGAGGGCGTGTGAAAGGAAATGGAGGATTGATATGAATACTGATGTGGCAATAACCGGTGTCTTCACAGATAGAAGAAGGATATTTATTCTTCCAATAGGGAGCTTAGAACAACACGGCCCATATCTGCCTATAGATACTGATCTTAGAATTGCTCAATTACTTGCTCAAAATTTAGCATCTTTATTTAATGGCACTGAAGCATTGTTACTTCCTGCAATCCCTTTTAGTTCCTCCTGGGAGCATAAGGGACCAGGTACAATTGCGTTAAATGTAAGTACTCTATCTGCTATATTGCATGATGTTGCATACAGCCTTGAGGCATGGAAAACGCATAGCTTACTCATTCTTGTAAACTGGCATGGAGGCAACAGCATTCTTGGATCTTTAGCGACAGAAATTACTGCAAGAGAAAACATACCCACAGCAGTTATACCTTCTCCATCTGAAGTAGGACAAATATGGAGAACCAACAATGCCACAACAGTTAGTGATGTTCATGCAGGAGCAATCGAAACATCTGTTATTCAAGCATACTGGCCTAATCTAATTCATCATCCTATACAGGCAAATGACCATTATGAACCGGATATACAGCCAGCCAAGACGCAAGCGGTACTACAATCTATAGGTATTCGTACAGTCAGTAAAACAGGTATATGGGGAGCTCCAGAACAAGCCAATGCAACCAAAGGCAGAGAACTTATTGAAAAGCTTACTGATAGTATGTTTAAGCAAACAAATAAAATTTTACAACTACTAAACCAGTGTGAGGAGGAGAAATAAATATGAGAGGACCATCATCACAAGACATCTTAAACACGCCACCACCAGAGCTGCGGATGGGAGCAAAAGCAACGAAGGCATACTTAGATATGCGTAAGAAAATCCTGGCCGGAGAATATCAGGTAGACCAGCAGCTCATTCCCAAAGAGATCGAAGAGACATACCAGATCAACAATAACAGCACCCAACTGCTTATACTCAGACTGGCAATGGAAGGGCTTATAAAGGTACTACCCATCAAAGAGAGAGCCTGGCCGAACAATGCCGCTATCAATGAATACAGAATAGCCGATATGAACATCAGGCACCGCATACTCTCTAATAGGCAGGGAGGCTTTACCCTCGACATCTCTCAAGGAATACAGCAACCAGCAATCAAAGAAGTAAAAACATTGAAGGTCGAATACGCTGATGAAGAAGTTGCGAACTTACTAGATATAGAGCCAGGAGACAAGGTAGTTTTTTACCGCACACTGCAAAAACTCGATAAAGACACAGTGATTGCAATCAGCGACACATACATACCATTCTGGATTGTAGATGCACTGCCAGAGCTAGAGAAGCCAACAACAAGCCTCTATCAAACCATGCGCCAGCTTGGGAAAAAGCCCACATGGTGTACAGAGACAGTTGATATTGTCCAAGCCAGCAGCCTGGAACGCGTTGAGTTCCGACTATCGCCCGACGATCCATCAGCATTAATCAAGATAGTAAGAAGAGTCTTCAACGACGATGGACAACCACTCAGCGTAGATTTTCTAACCGATCGAGGAGACTTATACAGACTAAAATACTCATTCCCTCTTTATGCAGATAGTATACCAGAGATAATGAGAGGTAGATAAACATAAATAAACATGCTTGGATCTTGTATTCAGGTATATTTATTATGACAAATCCATCTTAGATGTACCGACTATAAAACATTATATTCGTGTTTTATAGTCGAAGGACTAATTAACAAGCTTGATGACTTGAAACGGAAAATGTCAAGGCAGCGTCACTTGACTTGTTGGACAATGTAATATAAGTATTTATAAGTGCAAATGCTTGTGTTATCATATGTTGGGAGTTCTTCAATAATTATAAACAGTAGGAAAGTAAAAATATGGCAATTGAAGACTATAAGCCGCTAAAACTTTTTTATTGCTATGCTCGCGAAGATAAGCAATACCGCAACAAGCTTGATGACCATCTCAGTAATTTAAAACGACTTCATCAAATTAACAGTTGGTCAGACCTTGAGATCATCCCAGGAGTAGATTGGAAAAAGGCTATCGACCAACAACTCAATACAGCTCATATTATTCTCCTCCTCATAAGTGCCAGCTTCATGGCATCCGATTATTGCTATAGTATCGAAATGAAGCGTGCTTTAGAAAGACATGAAACAGGAGATGCTTACGTCATACCTATCATACTACGTCCCGTAGATATGGAAGACGCCCCTTTTAGTAAATTACACGTTCTTCCAGTTGAAGCAAAACCTATCAGCCTCTGGCAGAATCGCGATGAAGCTTTCCGGAATATTGCAATAAACCTTCGTAATATTATCAAAGAACTACAAACTTCAATAGCTATCAAAAAGAAGTTTTTTTTAGATAAAGCTGCTGATTATAATAATAATGCACAATACGAAGATGCCATTGCAGCTTATGACCAAGCAATCAAACTTGATCCGGATGATGACGTTATCTATTATAACAAAGGAGAGACTCTTAGTTTTCTTGAACGAAATGAAGATGCCCTTGCGGCATATGACCAAGCAATCAAATTAAACCCGAAAGATGTAAGTAGTTATTTGAACAAAGGCGCTATACTTATTACGCTTGGAAGAAATGAAGATGCCATTATAGCTTATGATAAGGCAATCGAACTTGATCCATATGACTCTGATCTATATTATATCAAGGCGACAGGACTTAACGAGATAGGAAGATATGAAGAAGCTATTGAGGCTTATGACCAAGGCATCAAACTTGCACCCAACAATGCATGCATCTATGCAGATAAGGGAAGTACACTTAATCACCTTGAACTATATGAAGAAGCCGTTGCGGTTTATGACCAGGCAATCAAACTTTCTCCAAAGAACTCCTCTCTCTATGCAGATAAAGCAAGTGCACTTATAAATCTCAAAAGGTATGAAGAAGCTATTGAAGCTTACAATCAAGCGATTAAACTTGAGCCAGATGAAGATACTAACTATTTTAACAAGGCTCATGCGCTTAATAATCTTAAAAGGCATGAAGAAGCTATTGAAGCTTATGACCAAGTCATCAAATTTGATCCGATTAATTCATCTGCCTATATTAATAAAGGACTTGCATTGAGTAATCTAGCAAGGTACGAAGAAGCTGTTGAAGCTTACGATCAAGCGATTAACCTTGAGCCAGATGAAGGTTTTAATTATTTTAACAAGGCCTATGCGCTTAATGAGCTCAAAAGGTATGAAGAAGCTGTTGAAGCTTACGATCAAGCCATTGAAATCGATCCAATTAATTCATCTGCCTACAATAATAAAGGACTTGCATTGAGTAATCTAGCAAGGTACGAAGAAGCTATTGAAGCTTACGATCAAGCTATCGAAATAGATGGTTACAGTTCTACTGAGTATCATAATAAAGGCTTTGCGCTTTATAATCTCAAAAGATACGAAGAAGCTGTTGCGTTTTATGACCAAGCCATAGAGCTTAATCCTGGCTTTGCAGCCACCCACTACTATAGAGATGATGCATTGAGAGATCGTGAAATATATTGTAAAGCTGTCGCAATGTGTGAAGATGCCATTAAACTTAACCCTAATAATGCAGTCGCCTACTTTAACAAAGGTAATATACTTAAAGATCTTGGATGTTATGAGGAAGCCATTATAGCTTATGATCAAGCTATCGAAATAGATCTGACTTTTATAGAAGCTCACTACAATAAAGGCTATGTTCTTAACAAATTAAAGAGGAGAGGAGAAGCGCAGATTTCATTTGATAATAGTAGGATATTAAAGAAGTATGGTGTGATTTAGCGAACACGTTTGGAAACAAAGAATTAATAAAATGCGATGTTTTCTCTAAAAAAGATGTCTGCTTGTCACGCAGAGTGCGTTGGAGATAATCTGATACCCATTAGTTCCGTGTACAATCCTCAAACACTTAAAGTCCCAGAGTAAAACACCATCAACAAATTGGGGACAGAAACGCTCAACGCAGGTTATTAAGCCTCGATCTATTTAGACAAATTTAATAAGCTAATCCACTTGAGAGGTAGATCGAGGCAAGTGGCAAACCATTTAGAAAACCTCACATTGCAGACTTCAACTCTCCCCACTGCTAGTCCACAAAACATATTCCTAATATCTCCTGACTTAAACGTGCCATTCGCTTTGTGGGTTGGCTTGTAGAGCCAATAGAAGTACAGAGGGGACTTAAAATCTCCTGTCCGCAAGGACGTGAGGGTTCGACTCCCTCTCGCCCCACTCTTCTTTTAAAGACACTTCCAGAGCTACTTCACAGCAAAGCATTTTCCAGAGCAACACACCCAAAAGGCGGCCTTTTGCGTCATTTTTTCTAAAGCTAACTGACATGATCGTTACGTCTGCAAACTTTCCATTTTTACAAGTTCAAGCCTTAAAAATGAACTTTTGCTCATTTATTATAATGAAAATGTATGACCTAACAGAATCATTCATTTGGAATGAGCAAACACAATACGTGACTTTCAAGGAGGTTTACGTGGCTAAAATTTTTGTGCGATTGCTTGTGGTTATAATAAGTAGTGCTTTTATCGTGACATCTGGAGTAGCCTCCGCGCATACTGAGCATTGGCAACCACCTGCCGCTGCAATTATTGTGCAAACGACGACACAAATGATTCCTACCAATGCTGCTGCAGATCTGGCGGCCACCTGCCCAGCTGGCAGGGTCGCGACTGGAGGTGGAGGGGCTATTGGGGCCGGAGGAATCGCCGGGGCAGCAATTACAACCACGGGTCCATTTCCACCAACAACAGTAAATAATCCCACTGCCTGGCACGTTATTGCTGCCAATGCCTCAGGGGTTGCGCAACCTCTCACTGTATGGGTTTTGTGTGCCCGCACTTAAAAAAATATATTGAAGATCACAATAAATAAATGCTGCAGCCATTCATTATATGGTTGCAGCATTTATTATATGGATAAACGGGATATGGTAACTATTCAAGACCCCGGTGAGCTAAAATGCCCCTGCTCTGCTTCGCAGAGCAAATTTTTATTATGTCGTTGCCTACGGCATCGACCGGTCCTGAATGGTTACGGGATATGTTTTGATTAGGACTCGTAGAAATGAAGCGTCCAAAGGCTTCCTATCTGCTTTGATGCACCTGGCACTGCTGGATGATCAGATCTTTATAAACCTTAGCCGTTAGACGATTGCAATAGGGATGCATTTTTTTTTGTTATCATATTTGATAGTAGTAAAATTTATACGTTTGTATCTGTAGGATACAAATTATCGTCAACAAACGGTACAGATTGTAGAGAATGAGCAGCGCAACAAGTTTGTAGTCTTTATGGCGGGAGAACATACAGGTGGATCTTTACAGACCACACTCCTACCAGACACCATAGTCAACCATTTATGCCAGTGAACCCCATGATTAATGAATAAAATTTCATTAAAAAGAGAAGACATCACCATAAATGGCGCTATAGCCCGTTGAGTCGTGAAATAATAGTCATAAAAACGGGAAATTTGGCCATGTGAAGGCAGTTTCCCTCTTGTCACTGGGCTACACTCGTGTTACACTTCAACAAAAGATTACAACTTTTTTTAGCCGCTACTCGTACATGACTAGAGATGACGCGGTATACCGTCCTCTTATGATCTGAATCGAGTTATAAAGAATAAATGAGCGGTGACAAATGCTAGAATCAACTGTAAACGCTTCAAATATGCTGGGTGGGGTAGGTTCCGGATCGCTGAAAAAGCGTAAAACACTTCCTGATCAGAAGAGTGGAACTTTGACAGGTGCAGCGGGTGTACAGGGTATTGCTAATACGACCGTGGCCAATAATAGGATGAAGACGGGAACCATTGTGGAATCGATGAGCGATGCAGCGCTGGTCGAACTGGTACTCGGTGGCGAACAGGATATCTTCGCAACGCTCGTTGAGCGCTATAAAGATGCTGTACAAAATCTCGCGTATCGCATGCTTGGAAATATTACAGAAGCTGAAGATGTAACTCAGGAGACCTTTGTACGAGCTTTTACACAGCTTGTGACCTATAAACCTGCACATAAGTTTAGCACCTGGTTACTTTCGATCGCTTCTCACCTGGCAATTGACCAGCTGCGCCGCAGGCGCTTCCTGGCCTTACCACTTGAGGATGTTCCATTTCTGGAATGGATCGTCGATGTTGGCGTCAGTCCTGAGCAGTCAGCCTTACATGGTGAGCAACAGGACGAGATACAGATGTATCTACAGCGCCTACCCAGTAAATACCGCGCGGTGATTGTCTTGCGTTACTGGTACGATTTCTCATATGAAGAGATCGCCAATGCACTCAAGCTGACACCAGCACTGGTCAAAGCGCGTTTACATCGTGCTCGCGAATTGCTGGCTCGCTATATGCAACAAAAGACTTCCAATGAGGAGGGACCAGTCGATGCGCTGTCGCGACGCTAAAGAATGGCTGAGCGCTGAGCAAGATGGCGAACTTGATCCATCAGATGCTACAGCTCTCCAGGAGCACCTACTGCATTGTGCTTCTTGCCGTACTTTTGCGCAAGAACAGCGACACTTCGACGCTATGCTTGGTTCACTGAAACTGAATAAGCGAGTTACCACAACGCCTGTAACTCCATTGGTACGTCCAGCCAGCATTTCAACCGATCAGATCATGCGGGCAATTCAGCAAAAAAAACAGATTACCAATCAGCTCGAAGATCTTCGTCAGCAGCAACAGTCGCGTGTGGCACGTATGCGCACAGCCGGTGCTGTCAGCGCTGCATTAGGTCTCCTTACATTAAGCAGCATTCCACTTTTGTTTTTAATTGTGGCGATTATTCAAACTGATCTCGCACTAAAAACTCTCGCACTATTTAATGGTGTGATTGATGAAGGTATTGTGCTGGGCAGTTATGTTCAGACCGGGCTCACCCTTGTCACTCGCGATAACTTGCTGCTATCCGGGCTGGCATTCGCGGTGGTCGTCATGATGGGGATGTGGCTTCGCTTAATGCGTGCTCCACAAGAGGCGTAAAAGCGAGGGTCATGGTCATACTCTGACCATGATAGGGAGTTCTAGTATGCAAAAGGTCTCTCGAAGACAACGATTCATGCTCTCGCTGCCGGGACTTGTACTCTTAGCAGCGTTCTTAATAGGCGGTGGGGTTGAGGCATTTACAACTGGCATTCCAACAGCTTCGGCGAAGCAAGCAAGTGGTCAACTGGACACCAGAGGCACGCAAGCCAACGCCGATTGTAATGGCGGACGAAGCAAAACCAGTCTCAGGGATGCCGTGGTGGTGAGCAGAGGTGAAACAATGTGTGGGGATTTGACTTCCTTCTGGGGTAATGTAACTATTCAGGGTGAAGTCAAAGGGGACGTTGTGGTCATTGGTGGAAATGTGGTTATCGATGGTGGGGTCGACGGGAACGTGACCCTCTACGGCGGCAATCTCAGATCTTCTCCTGGCGCACACGTCAATGGGGACATTCATGTTTGTGGAGGTCAACGATCCAAAGACGCAGACTTATTGCTTCATGGTAGCTATTATGGCTGCCCAACTGGCGTGGTTGACATGCTGGGAAGTGACGCGGGGATTCAATTTCGTTTCTGGTATATTGTGACATGGGTCTTGTTGGGGATGTTATTAACCACCTTATTGCCAGAGCATGTCATGATGGTTAGGACAACCGTTAAAAGTAAATTGCGACGCAGCCTCGCCCTGGGGCTATTAAGTATTCTGCTGGCACCAACTATCTTTGCTGTGCTGCTTGCACTGATTATTCCCATTCCGTTGGCAATTTTGGTTGCAGTAGGACTTTTCGCAGCCTGGGCACTGGGCACTGTCTCGATCGGCTGGATTATCGGTGATTGGATCACAAAACGTATTCTTCCGCAACACGATACCCGTCTGGTGCAGGTAGGCATCGGTCTGGCTGTGCTGGCTTTGTTTGGATCACTCCCATACATCGGCTGGCTAATAAATATTGGGATTGGGATTTTGGGGATCGGGGCGGTTTTCTTGAGCCGCTTTGGCACACGGCTCTATGGCCCTCCCAAACAACCACTTTCCTGGTAAAACCTGCCATGAATATGAGAGAGAGTGCTTACACTTGTTGTATATAACAGGCCGGGCATTGTCAATGTCCTTCAACATGCAAGACTCCATTGTTGGGGCTATGTAGTAGTAAGAATTGAAAGATACAAAAAGCTGGAAGGATGGGACGGACATCAACGATTTTTTTTGTCGTCAGATGCCGCCGAGGTGAACATGAGCATTGATGTTGAACTGACAGACCTTGCCTACGGAGGAGACGCCGTAGGTCGCTATGAAGGACGCGTCTTGTTTGTACCGGGGGGAATTCCGGGTGAACGTGTACGCGTAGAGATTGTCGAGGAACGCCGCGGTCATGCCCGTGCAGAACTCTTAGAAATTCTTCGTCCCGCGCCTGAGCGGGTCGAACCAGCCTATCCACAACTGATTGATAGTGGATGCCAATGGCAACATATCTCTTATCCAGCCCAGTTAACCTGGAAGGCGCATATTGTACGCCAGTTGCTGGTACGCATTGGCAAACAGCCAGATGCACTTGTCCATCCCACAATTGGTATGCCGACAAACATTCCCCCCTGGCACTATCGCAACTATGCCGTATTTACTGTGGGTGCCGCCGGAGAAATAGGCTTCAAGTTTACCGAGAGCCACGATGTCCAGGATCTGGAGGAGTGTGGTCTGCTGCATCCCGCTCTGGATCAAGTTTATCAACTTGTACGCAGAAAACTGATCGATTATTTTGGTGATACTCTCGGTCAGATGCTGCAAAGTGTCACTATCCGTGGAGCAATCGGGGCCGTGAGTAATGCGGCAACAGGGATCGCCCCGAATGCGGTTAAAGCGGTACCAACCCTGCTGACCCTGAATGCACGTCCAGGCTCAATGATGGAAAATCCCCATCAACTGGCACAAGAATTGATGACGATTGCTCCAGGTATCGTTGGCGTGATCATCGAGCGTGTTGGCGGTCGCTATGGTCGTGTCTTTGTTGGACAAGAGTTTTTGACAGATGCTGTACTGGGAAGACGTTTCCGTATCTCAGCTGATTCATTCTTCCAGGTCAATCCAATTCAAACATCGGTCCTGGTTGAACGTGCGATGGCCGCCCTTGATCCACAACGCCATGAAATCGTGCTGGACGGATATAGTGGGGTCGGACTATTTTCGACCTTCCTGGCATCGCAGTCCTCGCGCGTCATAGCCGTTGAATCACAACCCAGCGCAGTTATGGATGCACGCGCAGGCTGTGCACTGAATAATCAGAATAATATTACTGCCCTGGAAGGTACCCTTGAACGGGTCCTTAATCAACTACACTATCGCCGTGAGCGTATTGATGTCGCACTGGTCGATCCACCACGGACCGGCTGTCATCCTAAAGCCCTACAGGCCCTACAGACTATGGCTCCGCGAGCTATCTGCTACGTCTCATGCGATCCAAGCACCCTCGCCCGCGATATCGCGACCCTCTGCTCAGGAGGACGCTATCGCCTGGTCTCAGCACAGCCAGTCGATATGTTCCCCCAGACATACCACATCGAAAGCGTAGCCCTACTGGTACGCGTCGGTAAATGGTAAATCCCAGACTCATCTAACAGCGCCCCAAAAGCGCTGTCATACATACAAAATGGCCAATCTTTCAATGAAAGATTGGCCATTTTGTATAAACAAGTGTTTTGATTCCCATAAAATCCATGCCATAGTTTTTGATTCCCATAAAATTCATGCCATAGTTTTTGATTCCCATAAAATCCATGCCATAGTGTTTTGATTCCCATGAAATTCATGTCCCGTTATCGTTTTTTTCGCGCCTTTGGCACTCCAACGATTTTACGTGTGAGGTCAAAAAATGAGCTTTGCTCATTTTTTGACCTCACACGTAAAAGAAGCAAGGGCCCTTCAGGGCCCGAGTGCGGTTGGCTGCACGCTCGCCGATGAGAGTGGGAACCAAACCCTCTCAAAATCTCACACCAACAAGACAAATTTTATATCGAATCAACCAGCGTTGGACGCTTACTCAAAGTAATCTCAATCTGGCTCCCCTTCTCCATCACGGTACCAGGAGGAGGACTCTGCTGAATTACCAGACCAGGCTGAATATGCGGACTATCTACCGCCTCACCACTCACCATCACATCCAGGCCATATTCTTTGGCACAGCCCATCGCATCAAAAAGGTCCAGATTCTTCAGATTAGGCGCACCCACCCGACGATCCGTATCTTCAATTTTAGAGACAACCGTGCCAAACCAGGTGTACAGATTCTTTTTTTCGTCATTTTCGCGCTTCGCAGCATCCGCCTTATCTTTGTGCGACTTAATTCCCAGGATCTCGTCTTGCAAGGTAAAGGGATGATCCACATATGATAGGATCACATCGGGATTACTACCAGGAGTTTCGATATACACATCACCAACGTCAAAGAAGCGGGCAATAATGCCTGGTACTTTCACTCTGATATCGCGAATACTTTTATATTCAACCTCTAGACGCGTCTCAAAGAAAAAACCAAAATGGCGTTCAATATCAATGATACGTCTATTCGTAAGAATATAAACATCATCCACAAAATTGGTGTAGATCAAGAAGATGGTTGCCAGCAAACCTAGAATGACCAATCCCATAAAGATCCACCAATATCCCCAGATAGAATAAGGCACGGCACCTGTCCCAGGAGCGAAAAGGGTAACGGGCGCCAGAATGACCAGCAAGACTACCGGAAGAGCAATGTTGCGCCAGAGCTTATAGGCCGAGCGCTGAATATACATCACCGTATACTCACCCGAGACATACCGCACATCACAGGGTATGCGCAAGATACCACCAAAGGTACGACGCGGCCCCAGATAGCGGCCATTTTCTCCGCGTACAGGCGGCAAATTCTCATCTGCATTGGGCAGTGTAGGAATATCTTTACCTTTGGCAAGGGACTGCAATACCGCCGCCAATTCCGGATCTCTGGGTAGGACCGGATCCTTGGGCTTGGGCTTCTTCGCTTTAACTTCGGTTGAGATACCCTGAATGGCATCACGTACCGCCTTAGGATTTGGCACATTGCGAATATAAAAGTCACCACCAGCCAGATAAACGTGCACCGTACCAAAGTTGAGGAGGAGGCCGGGGATGGTATCCACTCCGATCCCTACCTGCTCAACCTTCTCAATGGGAGTCTGCTGACGTGTTGGCTCAAATAGACCACTCGCATTAATGATGCGTTTATCGGTAATGATATATGTTTCATACCACCAGGCGATCAGACGTTTATAGATAAACCAGACACCAGTGCCTAGCATAGCCAGGATTGCTACAATCTCCATGACAATCCAGAGCGAGTTCAGCGCCGGGTAAGCCACAGCGACAGTGGTCACAATGATGATTGCCAGGACAGACAACAAGAGTGGCCACGCCGGAATGATCAGGAACCACCAGTGTCGGCGCACAACCTTCAATACATGCTCGTCTGGTTGCTGGCCCGGAAATTGCCAGGTATGATTGGATCCACGCCTCAACGGCGACACACTAAAGCGGCTACGCGCCGAAGTCAAAAGTCTGTTTGGAAGCCTGCTCGAAGTTTGTTTGGGTTTCTCGGCCATTCAGTCACCTCAACGGTCAGCAAAAGATAGCAATAGCATGCATGCGATTAAAAAGCAATCGTGAACGCCGCTCAAACAAATGAGCGGTGTGAATCACGATGCGAACAACATGCCTTATTTCTTGGCAGCTTTTCTACGCGATGCAATCACGGCCACGGTAATTGCAATGATCGCAATCAAGAAAATAATTGCCACATAATTCAACGGATCTGGTGATTGGACATCTACAGAGACGGTTGAACGACCGGCCGTGGTTCTAAAGTAATTACTTAGATATCCAAGCACAAAGGCACCCGCAATCACGGCGGGTACAATACCTATAAAACGTTCCTGGGGGGTAAATGGTCGAGGGAATGCTTTATTACCTACATAATAGCCCAGAGCAACCAGGGCTGCAAAGATAATCAAGGACCAGAAGGGACCGCCAAGAAAACCGGTCGCCAGGCTGGTCTGTGGCTGCTGACTGGCACCGGCAGCATAGCCAATCACCGCTGGAAGGCGATTAATAAAAGAACCAACAGCATTACTTGTGTCTTGATGGACAAGGAACGATGCTAACAAAATAAACACTAAAGAAACAAGCTCACGTCGCCACCCACGCTGGAAACCAACGACAACAAAAACCAGGATGGCCACGAAAAAGCACTGTTGTTCCGTGAAAGGTAATGACATATGTCTGAATCTCCCCAATGTCACCAGAATCACCAGGCACTACATAACCTGAAAAAAGCAGCAGCACAGAAAATTTCCCCGTAATTTCCATTCCTGCATTTAATCATACCACAGGTTATTTACAAAACCTAGAGTCTTTGGAGGCAAAATTCTGTCTTTCTTCTCTCTAGTATCTATGATAATACGGGGGCTAAATAACTCAGCAGAAACTACCCGATGGTCAAAAAAATTCGTCAATCGAGGCCAAATGTGCTATAATAATGCAGGTAGGATCAAATTTTCTAGACCCCTCCAGGCAGCTTGTAGCAATGCTTCAACCCGATATCGCCTTCAGGCTATGTCTTACTTTTTGGTGAGGATGTTTTTATGGAACCGGGCAATGTAAAGCCAGTCAATATCGTTACAGAAATGACAGGAGCCTATCTCGACTACTCAATGAGTGTCATTGTGAGCCGCGCGCTCCCAGACGTTCGAGACGGCCTGAAACCTGTTCATCGTCGTGTACTCTATGCTATGGACCAGATGGGTCTACAATCAACAAAAACGTTTCGCAAATGTGCAGGTACCGTTGGCGAGGTGTTGAAGAGTTATCACCCCCATGGCGATGCGTCCGTGTATGACGCCCTCGTACGTATGGCTCAACCGTGGTCAATGCGCTATCCGCTTGTACTTGGCCAGGGTAACTTCGGCTCACAGGATGATGATCCACCGGCCGCGATGCGTTATACTGAGGCCAAAATGGCCGCCATCGCTGATGAGTTATTGAGTGATATCGAGAAGGATACCGTCGATTTCCGTCCGAACTATGATAATCAAGCCATGGAACCTGTCGTTTTTCCAGCACGGTTACCGAATCTGCTACTCAATGGTTCGACAGGTATCGCCGTTGGTATGGCGACCAATATTCCACCACACAACTTGAATGAAGTCTGTGATGGCATTATGTATCTGATCGACAATCCAGAGGCCACAACCGAGGAACTGTCACGTATCATTCGTGGTCCAGACTTCCCAACCGGTGGTATTATCAAGGGTCGCGAAGGTATTCGCAATATGTATGCGAATGGCCGTGGTCGCGTGGTTGTTCGCGCCAAAACCCAGGCCGAAGAGACCGAACGTGGACGCATCAGTATCATTGTGACCGAGCTGCCCTATCAGGTCAATAAAGCCGATCTGGTCAAAAAGATCGCTGAACTGGCCCGTGACAAAAAGATTGATGGCATCTCCGAGGTCCGTGATGAGTCCGATCGCCAGGGTATGCGTATGGTTATCGATCTCAAACGTGATTCCAATATGGAGAGTGTGCTCAACTCGCTCTACAAATATACCGCGATGCAGACAGCCTTCAATGCCAACATGCTGGCACTGGTTGATCAGCAACCACAAACGCTGGCCTTGAAGAAATTCCTGTATCACTATATTCGCCATCGTGAAGTCGTCCTGACACGCCGAACCAGGTTTGAACTGGCCAAGGCTCGCGCCCGCGCCCATATCCTGGAAGGTCTGAAGATCGCCCTGGATAACCTGGATGCCGTGATCAGCATCATTCGTACTTCACGTTCCGCATATGAGGATGGTCTGACCAAACTTCGGGAACAATTTGGCTTATCCGACGAGCAAGGCCGAGCTATCCTGGATATGCGTTTGGCCCGTCTGGCTTCGATGGAACGCCAGAAGATCGAAGAGGAACTAGCAGAGGTTCTCAAACGCATCGATTACTACAACATGCTGTTGAGTGACATCCAGGAGATCCGCAAACTGATTACCGCTGATCTCAAAGAACTGAAAGAGAAATATGGTAATCCACGCCGCACCGAAATTGAAGAAGCCGAGATTGGAGACTTCAAATACGAGGATCTGATCCCGAATGAAGAGGCCGTGGTGACGCTGACAGCGAAGGGCTATATTAAACGCCTGCCCTCTAACACCTATCGCGCACAGCGCCGTGGTGGACGTGGAGTAACCGGCATGGCAACCCGTGAGGACGATACAGTACGCCACTTACTGGTCACCCATACCCACGATAACTTACTCTTCTTCACTGATCGCGGTCGCGTCTTCCAGTTAAAGACCTATGAATTGCCCGATGTCAGTCGAACCGCTAAAGGCGAACATCTCATCAACATGATTGCCATTGAGCAGCGTGAACGCATTACCGCCATCGTCTCAGTGCCAAAGGATGCCATAGGGGATGTCTTGATTGTTGCCACCAAGAAGGGTGAAGTCAAGAAGACCAGAATGAGTGAGTTCGAGGTTGTCCGTCGCCAGGGTCTGATCGCGATGAACCTGGAGGACGACGACGAGCTGATCGGCGCCAAAATGGCCAATAACAAAGATGATGTCCTGCTCATCTCGGCTAAGGGTCAGGCCATTCGCTTCTGTGTGGATGATCTGCGCCTGGCATCCAGAACCAGTGGCGGTGTCCGTGGTCTCCGTCTGAACGACAATGATACGGTGGTCTCGCTCAATCTGGTAAAAGCTGATAGCCATCTGCTGATCGTCACCGAATACGGCTATGGTAAACGTACACCCGTTGAGGAATATCCGCGCCATAACCGTGGCGGTAGTGGTGTTATCACATCCAGGGTCTCCGACAAAACTGGTTCAGTCGCCACCGCCCGTGTGGTAACTGACGAGGATAGTGATCTGATGATCATCTCAGCCAGCGGCGTGGTAATCCGTACCGATGTCAATGCCATCAAAGTAAGCGGACGTGCTACCCAGGGCGTAATCCTGATGCAGGTCAGCAAAAACGACGCCATCGTTGCCGTGGCCACAACTAACGGCAAAAAGTCCTCAGAGCTTGAAGATGATGAGGAAGAAGGAGTCGAGATAATACTTGACGAAGCAGGAATGCCAGCCGTACTTGACGAAACAGGGGCGCCAGTCGCTGTTGCGGTCAGCAGTGACAGCAATGAAGAAGTAGATGACGAGGATGGCGAGTCCCCGGTCATTGCCAGCGAAGAAGTAGTTCCAGAAGACCAGGAGTAATAAAGACCATTCCTGTCATACTACTGGAGAACAGCAAGCTCCCCGTAAAGCCTGGCTTTACGGGGAGCTTGCTGTTCTCTCATATCACAAGCGCTGCTTATTAGGCCTTCACGTCTGAAGGTACAACACCTGCGACAGCTGGCGCTGCAGATACATCACGCCTGACTGGCCAGAACTTCAGGAAAAGAAGAAAGGCGACAATGGGTACCAATAACATGGCCGCATTCTGCCAACCTGACCATGCCAGTTGAGGCGGCTTAAATCCCAGCAGTCTCCAACCAACCATCGTCGTAAAGTAGGCAAAGAAAGCGGTGGCCGAGAAGGTAAGTCCAAATACCATGGTAGCCCGGCTCAAGCGTCCCATTCTCACGTCTGACAAACAGAATGGTACCAATCCAACTAACCAGATCAGATACCAGGAAAAGAACCAGGGGGCGGTCAACAGAAATCCTGTCAATGAGGCCAATGTCACCAATGCAATCGTGCGTGTATTTGGCGCACGCCACAGGTAGATACAGCCCAACGCAATAGGCACCAGCATCGCCAGCACATTGACAATATTCCACAACTTCCGGCTCTTCAAAAACATCAGGCTTGCCGGTAAGGCATGGGCATTATTCATGTACGAGAACGTGGCAAGCACAGAACTGATCGACTGCGCATTTGAGGGTAGCGAGGTAAAACCGTGGATAATCTCAGATGGACTATGGCCAATCCAGAAAGGTCCGTAAAATACCAGCGACATTATCAGGAAAACACAACTGGCAATGATTGCCGAGCGCAAAGCTGGTAACCAGGTCAACTTGCCATTTTTGCTATCAGCTTTAATGGTCGCAAAGAAGAGTGCCAGCACAAATACTGCCAGTACAGGTGCGGCACTAAATTTGACCAGGAATGCAGCGGTAAAGGCCAGGATAGCTGGAATATAGCCGCGCCACTGCAAGAATGTTCCAGCGCGTTCAGCACGTGCGCTCAGATAGAATCCAAGCAACATAAATGTCACCATAAAGACATCGTTGTGCGCACCCAGACCAGCCTCAAGCAACACCAATGGATTCCAGGCATAGAGCAGGGCACCTAACAACACAATATGTGGCGAACGGCGCATAGTGCGTAAACAGGCGATGATCAGGACAATATTGGCGAAATGGCACAGTAAGGCAAAAGAACGGAAGACCAGGATGATGGTCATCTGCGTCGAACTGCCAACCAGCGCTAAGCCGGCGCTGACCAATGTCCAGATTGGTCCATAAATAGAGACCGTTGATTTCCAGTACAGCCACTGATAGGTCACATCATGTGGAAAGGCAGAAGGTGGTACAAAATACGGGTTGGACGAATACAGGGTCAGTAAGCGTCCATAACTGGCATAAGCGTAGACATCTGTGGTAAGGATACCAGGCGTGAATAGAAAGATCGCGCCACCAACCACGGCACCAATCCAGATCAACGTGAGCATATATGTATAGAGGCTGGAATTTTTCTGTCGATAGATAAAAAACGCAGCCAGAGCATAAACCACGAACAGTATAGCCAGTAAGGCCATCATTTCAATAAAGCTTGTGCGATGGATAGATAGATAGCGGTCGTCTGAAGCGTTACGCAGTGCTTGCGTGGGGATCCAGTGTCCTAACCACTTCAGACTTAAACTTAGCCAGAGATTTGTCTTAATACCTGCAACAGTATAAAGGACAGAAACCATCATTAAAAGAGTTAAAAGATACACGCCGGTATAGCACAGCAGAGGCCAGAGAGAAAGCTTCCTCTGCTTTTCAGCTGCTGGACCCGTCATAGAAGGCGTGCGCGCAGTTTTCATAGCGTTTTCTAGCAAGAATTACTAACTCCTACAAAGCAATCGGGCGCAAGTGCTCGGCTGCATGGGCCGAATTTACGGGGTCATTGTGAGCGATTTGGCTCCTCGGCGTATTCGCCTGCCTTGACGCACCTGTTGGGCCGACATACGATCTTTCTGTGCTTCTAGCTTGACCAGTGGGAAAGGACGATTGAACTGCTCGGTAAAAGAATCGGCTTTCTCATCTGTGAGTTCTGCACGCCGTTCGTACGAACGAGCAAGAATATCGCGCTTCATCTCATCTGGTGCTTCTGTGAGGAGGAGATGTGCCAGGGCAAAATCAGGTTTTCCTTGATCAGCATAAGCCTCTGCCACTGACAGTCCATCAACTCCTTGCTCTAATTGCTGTTGCGCTCGTGTGAGAAAAACAGCATTGAGCATATTACTATACAATTCATTGAATGAATTGGGCATTTTCGGCTCCCCGATAATAGCTAAGCTGAAAATTTCTTTCAGTAGCTAGCTAGCTAAGGTATTAAAATGGACATATCTTTAATAGTATCATAGATTCTTTGATCGGGTATAAAACAAGTACTTAGGCGTATCTTGTTGTTGGTCGATGCCTGCGGCATCGACCAGATATTTATGATGCCGTTGCCGAAATTTGACGGCACAGCCGCCAAATTTCGGCAACGGCATCATAAATATGCTAACGATACCAGACCTATGCTAACGATACCAGGAATACCTTTTAGGGGGTGTGAGTTGTATAGAGGCGGACGGTGACTGTTTTTGTGATGATCTGGTCGGTAAAGTGATAATGTTGGTCGAGCCAGCGTTGGGTTTCTTTGACACGGGTGGCGTCTTTCTGGTTAGCGATACGTCCGGTTATCATGAAGATGCGGGGGTGTTTGCTGGCAAATGTTGAGAGCGCGGCTGGCTGTAATGCCAGGGTTGGATCATTTTGAGGCTGAGCTGTACTGAATTTGTCCCATGAGAATGCGCCGGGAGCGTCGGCAGTAAAGTGTGCGCCATTAGGATAGGCATGCAGGTAATATTCTGTGGCAATCTGACATCCCTGGGTGGTTGTGTTGTCATAACAGACCAGACCGTCGCCGGGCTGATAACGATCCAGGACCCAGTGGATTGCGCTGTTCCATTCCTCGACCTGGGCATTTTGATAATAATGGGGCACGACCAGTAATGCGGAACCGATGAGGGCACAGATTATGATGGCCTGCACCAGGCGCCAGCGCCAGACGATTATTCCAAGAATGGTGAGCAGACAAAATGGGGGAACAACAACGACCAGATAACGCGTCGAAAAGAGGCGCAATGAGCCCTGTGAAACGATATAGCTAATGATAATTGGCAAGAGGAACCAGCAAAGCAATATCCAGGCAAATGGCACGAACTTCTGCAATTGATCGTTGTCTTGCAATACTTTCCAGAAAAGCTGCTTTCGTTCTTCAGGACGGCCAATAAATCTGGCTACTATATTGATAGCAAGCACCAGTAATCCAACCAGAATACACAGTCCTACTATCAGTAAATAACGGGGGTTGCTACCACTTATAATAGTGAAGAGTGATAAAAGTTCTTGCAGGCGAGGAATAAATAACCAACCTGTCTTTGAACCTTGCAGGCTGACCAGAAACATCGGTATGCTCAGGATGGCAATGGCGACCAGACTGGCGATAAAGATGCCTGTATGCTGGCGTAGCCGCGAGCGCCATGCGCTGGATACGACAAACAGACCTGCCAGGGCTACGAATTGGGCGAAAAGGATAAAGATACTAAACAGGTGGGTGTAGATGGACAATGCGGCCGTCAGGATATAGAGCAGCCACCAGCGTTTCTCTAAGCTCTCGGATTGTACGGCTACGAGTAAAGCCCACCAGGATAGGCAGATCAGGAGTAGTTGTAAGGCGTAGGCACGCGTCTGCTGAGCATAAATCAGTTGCAGGTAATTGGTGGCATAAAGCAATGCACCAAGCGCCGCACCGATGGTTCCTAAATAACGGCGGGCCAGGAGAAATACGACACCGGTACTCAGGGCTGCGCAGATGGCTGAAGGGAGGCGCACGACCCACTCAACGGGGGCAATCCCCAGCAAGCTGGTAGCTCGTAGCCAGAAATGGAGCAATAGATAGTAAAG
The DNA here is from genome assembly GCF_003967575.1 of Dictyobacter alpinus. NCBI lineage: Bacteria > Bacillati > Chloroflexota > Ktedonobacteria > Ktedonobacterales > Dictyobacteraceae > Dictyobacter > Dictyobacter alpinus. The sequence goes on along the minus strand of NZ_BIFT01000001.1, from coordinate 3,061,926 downwards.
TTCCATATTTGGCTCGGTACCAAAGATTGTACGCCAGAGCAAAGGTAATGGTTGGCGGGCCAACTCTACCGAAAAAGCCTCGTCAAACCAGATGCCCGGTCGTCCCAGATAGATCAGGTTCAGTGCCAGTGCCAGTATAATCAATATGGTACATAGCAACCATGGACGTTCAGGAGAGAAGATCGAGTTTTGTATGCACGCTATGATAGAATGATCATGACTGATCGTTACTGCATCTCCATCAGATTGTATATCAGTCATGACAGGCTACCCTTCTGCTTGAATGCATGATTACACATATAAAATATCCTACATCATCTATAATAAAGTACCTTTTTTTTGTGATACCTATAGAAAAAAGATAACGCATCCTCACAGGTAACACAACTCCTGTGACTAATATGGAGATCCAGCCAGAGCTTTTTCATGTTCCTTTTTGGCGCCTGCGGCGCCGGATTGGGGGTGTGGAGTGTGTGCGGTGCGCGGCTGCAGCCGCGCACCGCACACACTCCACACATGAAATAATATGCATCTGATCGCTTACTAGTGATCTCCCTGCGATCTCTGGGCGAACATGAAAAAGCTCTGGGGTCCAGCAAAAATGCTGTTAGCGTTAAGCTCGATCTGTTATAATAGCTGGAACTTGTATGTGCGTGGAGGATAAGGATTACATTATGCCAGAACAATACAGAGCCTTACAAGGCTTTAAAGACATTTTACCAGAAGATCAGCCGTACTGGCGCTTTATTGAAAATACAGCGGCCGAGGTGGCGCGCCTCTACGGTTATCAGCGTATTGAGACGCCTATACTCGAGGATACCGCTGTCTTTCGCCGTACCTCGGGTGAGGCAACAGATATCGTTGAACACGAGATGTATAGCTTTAATGATCGCGCCGATAAAGAGGGCCGCAGTCAGAATATCTCGTTACGCCCGGAAGGGACGGCCGGTGTGATGCGCGCCTATCTGGAACATGGCATGTTTAAGTTGGCTCAGCCAGTCAAGCTGTACTATCTGAGTATGCCGATGTTTCGTCGTGAACGTCCCCAGGCTGGACGTTTACGTGAACATCATCAGTTTGGCTGCGAGGCACTGGGCGAGGCTGATCCAGCCATCGATGCTGAAGTTATCGGCATGCTCTATCAAATCTATGCGCGCCTGGGCCTGCAAAATATTCGTGTGCGCTTAAATAGTATCGGGGATCAGAACTGCCGCCCACAATATATTGAGAAGCTCAAAGCATATTATGAGCCATTGCTGGATGATTGCTGTAACGATTGCCAGGTACGTTTCCATAAAAATCCTTTACGCCTACTGGACTGTAAAAATCCACAGGACCAGAAGAAGATCGCCGATGCACCGCGCATCACGAATAATCTATGTGGTCCCTGTCAGGAACACTTTGATACGGTGCAGCGCCTGCTGAAATTCTATGATGTACCCTTTGAGATCGACATGCTGATCGTGCGTGGCCTCGATTACTATACACGCACCGTCTTTGAGTTCACCTCCACTATCGATAATGTTGCCCTCAATGGTGGTGGTCGTTACGACGGCATGGCTGAAATCTTTGGTGGTCCACACACACCCGGCATCGGCTTTGGCGTAGGTATTGAACGCGTGATCCTGGAAATGAAACGCCAGGGGATCGAGCCGCCGGCTGAAGCTAAACCTGCCGCCTTTGTGGTCTACTTTGGTAAGAGTCAGGAGCTAAGGGATACGGCCGCCAAAATTACGGCAGAACTGCGACGAGCAGGACTCAAGGTATTGATGACGTATGGCGAGCGTAGCACCAAAGCTCAGATGAAGCAGGCCAATACATCAGGCTCCTCATTCTCGATTATTATTGGGGAAGACGAATTAGCAAATGGTACAGCCACCGTCAAAAATATGCAGAGTGGCGCTGAGAGCAACGAGAACAAGCAAGTTCAGGTCAAGCAGTCTGAACTACTATCCTATCTCCAAGAGTACCAGCAGTAAGGTCTCAGGGGTCTAACAGATAGATTTTAAAGAGCAAGCCTGCACTCAGGACTGAAGAAACACCGGTTTCAAAGATTCAGTCTTGAGTGCAGGCTTGTTTTTATATGAGCCTGCCAGATGAGCTAATCGCGTTAGCGACTCGTGGGTGGACGAGGATCGGTTTGATCGTCCTCTTCTTCTGTCACGTTATATGGCGGCACCTCAATAGGCACACGATAACCACCACTATAGCTATTGGGCTGCTGTGAAGCATTAGATTGCTCGCGCTGGTCTAGCTGTACTGGCGCACGCAGATCAGTCGTAATCGCCTTCACCAGACGCTCTACACGATCCCAACGGGCCGGGAAACGATCTGAATAGAACTTTTCATTGCCCTCGGTATCATAGATGTAAAGCACATACTCCTGATCAGAGAAACGATAACGTACCGTCGTATATGGTATCCGTACTAACTCAGCTACTTGCAAAGTTGGACGTGGGAACGACTGTGGATCGAGGCCGGGCTTATCAACGGTTTTACGCTCAGATTCAACCAGTTCAACGGTCGCACGCCAGACATCAGTTGGTACGAGATCGGGTGGTGCATCCATATGCAGCGTTTCGTTAATTTCAGCGCTATAGACCAGATCACCCTCGGCTTTTGTCAGGTACTGGGCAGGAATGACGGTATCGCCAATAAAACGGGTCTGGGAGCGTAGATCAAAGCGACGGTTAATCTCACGATGGCGCACAACTTTGCCGGTTCCAGCACAGTTGGAGCACAGAGACATCTTGGCACCCTGACAGGTCGTGCAGACACGTTTACCATTGCCACAGGAACAGTTGACCTCGCCGTTCACACAATCTGGACAAGGGACGGTAGGTCCTTTACTGGCGGGATCGGTGTCCACTGGATTAGGAATGGGCACACCCTGCTGGCGAATGTTGTCGAAGACATCTGAGAATTTGTTAGTGACACTGCTGGCCACATTGTCTGCCTGCTTTTTGAAGAATGGCTTCTTCTCGCCAGGAGTCCAATCAGACACATAGCCACGGCCACGGCAGGTGGTGCAGCGCTTCTTGGTACGTCCCTTACATTCAGGACAAACAATCCAACCACGCCCATTACAGCCCGAACATAATACATGTCCTGTACTGTTACAAGAGGTACAGGAAACAACTTCATTCATTTCATCCAGGCGCGTCCGTGTGGTTGGGGCCTTCAGGCCGGTTACCTCGGGAAGTTCATAATCCCAGACTGGCAGTAGCGGTCGAGGACGATTAGCAGTGCGGCCGGTATATGGCTCACTAATAATTTCCATTGCCCGCGTCTCCCAACGCGTCTCTAATGAGATCTCCCAGACCTCATCGACACGGGTCGAGAGAATATCCATATATGTGCCGAGATCGCGAGCGACACGCCAATTTTCGTTGCTCCAGGCATTAATTAACTGGCGCAGACGCTGCTCTTCGACATTAGATGGCTGGTTCGGGGACGCTGGCGGAGCCTGTACTTGCTGCCAGTAATCGCCCGCCTTGTCAACCACGCGCTTAATACGTACCTGGGCCTCATTAGCTCCCTGGGTAACCACACGTCGCAGCTCTTTCAACTGCCGATCTATTTCATCCTGACTCGGTCGACTGGTATTATTATTGGTGTTGTTATTATTTATATTTGGATCTTGATCCCATTGATCACCCATGTGATACTACCTCCCTCGTGCTCAAGAATACCGTACAATGAAGAAGAGGTCCTGCACCATTACAAGGCCATCATCAATGATTATTTCACTATTATGTACGTGAAACGAATATGAGAGTTGTAAGAGCTGCGTATATTCCACCAACAAGGAGGCTCTTTGAGCTACAGGTAGCCCAAAGAGTCTTCAACTTAGAGCAGGGGAAAGATCTCTTCCTGGATTGGCACACCGGTTACTTCAGCATCGTCCTCAAGGATCAAAAGATTGACTTCACTACGAATACCAAATTCCGGTAGGTAGATACCTGGTTCAATTGAGTTACAGGTATAGGGGAGCAGGATACGCTCATCCTGGCTCTCAAAATTGTCGATATTTGCACTATTACCGTGCAGTACAGTACCAATACTATGGCCGGTACGATGTACAAAATAGTCGCCATAGCCAGCCTTCACGATAACGTTACGCGTCACATCATCTATCTCTCGTCCCTCAACCGTATGACCAGCCGCCAGACGTTCACGGGCATAGGCAATGCCACTATCACGCGCATTCCGTACTACCTCAAACACCTCGCGCTGACGAGCAGGAATCTCATCACGCGTGCCCGCGAATGCTACCCAGGTATAATCTCCAAAGACTGCATCTGGGCGGGGAAGTTTGGCCCAAAAGTCGAAGAGCACCAGGTCGCCACGCTTGATCAGACTATGTTGCAGGGCCGTGGGCTCGTAGTGAGGATTACCACTATTGGCATTGACAGCGACAATCGGTAATTCATCTTCCGGCAATTCCAGTCCGGCCTGCTCAATCAGGGCCACAAAACGTTGTTGTACATCAAACTCATTCAACTCTTTACCGGCACGCAGATCATCACCTAATTGGGCGAAAAGAATGTCTTTGGCCGCCATCAAAAGACGTCCAGCTTCACGCTGCGTATAAATCTGCTCCTGGGTAAGCTGAGCGATAAAACGCTGAGCCATATTGGCTGAAGAAACAACCTCGACACCAAAGGAACGAAGCAACTCAACGGTTCCGGCATCCACCCGTGAAACATAAGGGATCGCGTTCATCGGCGAGTATTCCATAGCCACGCGGGCCTGAACTGGTAGAGTTTTCCGCAGCAGTGTGTGCATCTCTTGCCAGGTTCTAAATAGTAAACGCTCACCTGGCAGTGAACTCAAAATATGCGGTTCGACCGCGCTAATCAGAGCGGTCGGCGCACCCTGCGCAGGCACATAATAGAACCAGCGGCGCGTATACATAGCGTCCGTCGGCAATTGTAAAATCTGATAGGCAATAGGATTGGATTTCCGAAAATCATAGAACAGCCAGCCAGTCAGTTGTGCTTCTTGCAACGCTTGCTGGATACCTTCAATATTCATCAGACGACCTCCCGACAAAATACATTTCAATGCATATACACTATCACTATATCACCACATCCAAACAACCTGGGATAATCGAAAAGTGGCTTCTATAGTCGTGTCGAAAACTGCTGTGATACAATAGACACAGCATTGCTAACAGTAAAAAGGAGCCATTTTGATCGAGCACCAGTATGAAAATGTTCGCTATCTCCAATTTAGTCACTATCGCCCTTTTTCAGAGCTCCAACACGGAGTCTTTACACGCCTCGGTGGCTTTAGCGAAGCCCCCTATCACAGCTTAAATACTTCCGCTCCTCCAAGAGGTGGTGGTGATACATTCCCCAATGTGGTTCGTAACCGGCAACTGGCATTACAAAGCCTGCAATTGTCTGATCTACCCAGCGCAACCCTCTGGCAGGTGCATGGGGCCGATGTGCTTACGTTAGATCTTGAGCAGTCATGGCGCACAGACTGGGCAAATATGTCCTATTATGAGCAGGCCTGGACACCCGCGACGATTCGGCAGGGGGATGCCATGATCAGCCAGGAGCGTGGGGTGGCAATGGCACTATCGTTCGCCGACTGTGTGCCGATTACGTTCTATGATCCGGTTGCACATGTCATGGGAATTGCCCATGGTGGCTGGCGCGGCACTGCACGAGGTATTGTGATGGCTACGGTTGCAGCTATGCAAAACAGGTTTGGCAGTCAGCCACAAAATATCTATGCCGGTATCGCACCTGCGATCGGCCCTTGCTGCTATGAGGTCTCGCAAGAAGTACAGGACCTTTTCATGGGCAAACAAGAGTTTACTGAAAAGCCAACCGAGGAAGTGTATCGCGAACGCGTCAAAGCCTCGGCGGCCTTCTCCAGCGTTGAGCAGAGCAGTGGGCCCAGCCTGCGCCTGGATCTACAGGAGACAAATCGCCAGCAACTACTTCTGGCCGGGATCAGTTCTGAACATATTGAAGTCATGCGTATCTGTACCGGTTGCCATACCGATCTTTTTTTCTCGCATCGCAAAGAGCATGGTAAGACAGGACGCTTTGTGGTCATTATGGCGTTAAACGATGTATTGACATCGGGCACATTTGCAGAAAAAAACTAGCAAGAAGGTCACGATCCTTGCTAGCAAACTATGATGGGTATTATGGGTATAAGTGGTCCTGATTACATAATACCTACCCAGCAAAATAAGCACATCGATATAATCGGCCCGTAAAAAATCCATGCGATCAGAAACAGCCCGGCATTGCTGCCGGGCTGTTTCTTGTTTACTAGCAGAGTCTTACGGTTTACTAAAGAGGAATATTACCGTGCTTTTTGGGAGGATTGGTGTCGCGTTTATTTTTCAGCATCTCTAAAGCACTGATCAGTTTAATACGTGTATAGCGAGGCTCGATTACCTCATCAACATAACCACGGCTGGCTGCGATATAGGGATTTGCAAACCTGGCATTATACTCGGCGATTAATTCTTTACGGCGCTGCTCAGGATCGGCAGCTTTATCAAGTTCATCTTTAAAGAGAATATTTACGGCACCATCGGCTCCCATGACCGCAATCTCGGCGGTCGGCCAGGCATAATTGATGTCGCCACGAATATGCTTGCTACTCATCACATCATAAGCACCACCATAAGCTTTACGCGTAATCACTGTAATCTTGGGCACGGTGGCTTCGCAGTAGGCATAGAGCAATTTTGCACCATGGCGAATAATTCCGTTATGCTCCTGACCCACACCTGGTAAGAAACCTGGTACGTCCTCCAAGGTGATGATCGGAATATTGAAACAATCACAGAAACGCACAAAGCGCGCCGCTTTATCCGATGCATTGATGTCCAGCACACCGGCCAGCACACGTGGCTGCTGAGCAATAATACCGATCGAGCGGCCATTTAGACGCGCAAAACCAACCAGAATATTCTGCGCAAATAGCTCCTGCACCTCAAAGAAATCTCCATCATCAACAATATGATGAATAACCTCTTTCATATCATAGGGCTTACCTGGATGGTCGGGAATAATCTGATTGAGCTCATCAATCACACGGTCGGGCGTATCTTTAGGCGCATACCTTGGAGGATCATCAACGTTGTTGGAAGGAAGATAGCTGATGAGTCGCCGAATCATACCCAGGCATTCGGGTTCACCAGGACTTGAGAAGTGGGCGACGCCGCTGGTGCTATTGTGTACACGGGCTCCTCCCAGGTCTTCAAAGTTGACATCTTCATGTGTCACCGCTTTTAAGACGTTGGGGCCGGTCACAAACATATAGCTGCTCTCTTCAACCATAAAAATAAAGTCTGTAATGGCCGGAGAGTAGACGGCACCACCGGCACAGGGTCCCATTACGGCAGAGATCTGTGGCACTACGCCAGAGGCCAGGGTGTTGCGCAAGAAAATATCAGCGTAGGCACCCAGGCTCACGACACCCTCTTGAATGCGGGCACCACCGGAATCATTTAATCCAATGACTGGAGCACCGTTGCGGATCGCCAGATCCATGACTTTACAGATCTTTTCGGCGTGTGCTTCTGAGAGTGAGCCGCCAAAGACGGTGAAGTCCTGAGAAAAGACGTAGACGAGGCGGCCGTCAACCTTGCCGTAGCCGGTTACGACGCCATCGCCCGGTATCTTTTGGTCTTCAAGGCCAAAGTCGTTGGTGCGATGGGTTACGAACATGTCTAGTTCGTTGAAGCTGCCTGGATCTAGCAGGAGGTCGAGGCGCTCGCGTGCGGTGAGTTTGCCTTTTTTGTGTTGCGCGGCGATGCGCTTTTCACCTCCTCCGAGCATGGCGCCTTCTTGTAGGGTTTGTAGTTCTGTGATTTTTTCCTGGGTGCTTTTGAGTATGGATGTTTCTTGGGAACTGCGCTCTCCAGTAGTCATTGTTAACATATCTCCATTGATTGTGTGTAAATGGTCAACCGTTTGATTTCCCGCCTGCGGCGGGAAAGGGGGAGAGGGGGATTGGCGGGGGACACCCCCGCGCCCCGGCAGAAGGGCCTCGCCGGCCCTCCTGCACCTCCCAGCTCTTTGGGGGATTTTACTCCCTGCCCCATATTGTGTATGTTTTGTGGCAATAAAGCAAGGTGTCATTATTAGAACGAGGGAGGGGTGAATCTTGAACAAGAAATATGATAGGCCGCACGAGGTAGTGATTGGGACTTCGACCTCGTGCGACCCATATAGTTGTATGCAGTTTGTTTGAACGGTAGGTTATGCATAAGTGGACGCTAAAGATGCTGGCAACGCAAAGAAATTATGCCGGGCGCGAAGTGGTTCGCCTTCTGCAGATACTCTTGTTCATTTGCCTCGATCATCAACTTATGCATGACCACAACATCACCATCTGGTAGCGGTTCAGCCGGCTGTAAGCATAACTCCATCACAGCACAGCCACGTTCGTATACCTTTACCAGACCTCCGCCACCAGGAATCCGATACACCCGGTTATCAATTGTGGGGCTCGACACTTCAAGGTAACCAAACTTGATTAGTTGCTGGTACTGATTCTCAGAGAGCATCTCGCGCATAAGTGCTTTTGCCCGACTCTCGGCTGAGAGGTGCTCGCTCACCGACTCACGTAAACGGCCTACGCTCCCATCAGGGGACTGTGAGAGGTAGTAAATCGCAAGCAGGAGAAACAACAACCAGATACCGAGGAATAAACTTAGCGTCTCCAACATAGCGAATTACACTCCTCACCCACCCACAACTCGAGGTACAAGGACAATTTGCTCGGCGGTACGATCAAATTTGTCAATACGCTCTACAGTTTTACCCGACTCTACCTTGAAGGCAGTGGCTCCCTTTTTACGCTCATCAGTAAAGATGCGCTCAGCTTCTTGAATGGCCGCCACAGCTTCTGGATCCTGGGCTTCTACTTGTTGGGTATTCCAGATAATTCGATCGTCGCCACGGCGGGACATGACTCGTAGCATACCCACAGTCTGTCTCCTTTTTATGTACAAAAGCCTACACATTACCGAGCCGTATTCCTGGCTTCTCAGCAGCAAGGAACATATTGGAATAATTTGAGCATAGCACGCAATCATAAACGCGTCAAGGGCAAAGCATTAAGGAGACATAAATATGGTTGAGTAAACGTAGGGCTCTATGAACATAGAGTAGACGGTACCAGGTGTCTTTTCTTAATTTAACAGGCAAGGTAAAAGACAGGTGAATGTGCTTCCTTGACCTGGCGTACTTTCAATAGTTACAGTGCCATGATGCAGTTCAATGAGCATTTTTACAATCGCCAGACCTAATCCTTGTCCTCCAGCTTGCCTGATACGATCATTGGGGGCCTGGAAGAAGCGTTCAAAAATACGTTGGTGGAATTCGGGGTCAATACCACATCCTGTATCTTTCACCTGTAGTTGTAGCATTGCCTGCGGTTCATCGTCCGCTTCAAGAGAGGTAGCGGACACACTATGTCCAACCTCAGCCCGCTTGGCGGAAATCAAGACACTACCACCAGCAGGCGTAAATTGCAGAGCATTATTAATGAGATTACGCAATACCTGCTGTAAACGCACAGCATCGGCATATAAACGTGGTAGGTCAGGAGCAATATCGATATGCATCTGTATACCATTATCCGCCGCCGTTAATTCTAATTCCTCAGCTGCATTCTCAATCACGTCCGGTAAACGAATCAGCTCTCGATTCAGCCGCATCTGTCCCGAGTCCGCGCGTGAGATCAATAGTAGATCTTCAAGGAGCGCATATAAGTTTTCACTACCAGCCCGCGCTCGTTGGACAAACTCGTGGTGATCGGGGGTTAGCTCACCACCCACACCACTCAGTAGGAGATCCAGATAGCCATTGATGGCATTCAAAGGTGAACGTAGTTCATGCGTGATCATCGATAAGAATTTGGCCTTACCGCGTTCAGCATCCCGCACAGCTGTCATATCGCGTGCAACCACCAGACAAACAGGTGCATTTTTTAACGCCACTGGCGTCACACTGATACCCAGCAAGCGATTAGAGCCAGCGGTGTGAATATCAACTTCTGTGTAGTCCAGGGCTTCTTCATGAGATAATGCGTGCTCAATCATACAGCCGTGATGGCAACACATTGGTTTTGGCTCATTGTGGCAGCCAAAGATATCAGCACAGGTACGATCCACCAGTTGCTCTGACGGCAAGTTAAACATCTGGCCAAAAGCAGGATTGACCTCAATGAAACGCTGCTGATCATTGATCATCGCAATACCATCGGAACTTGCAGCCAGAATCGTACGCAAGTAGTGCTGATCTCGCTCTAGCTGTGCGCCCATCTGCTGCATCGTGCGCAGATGTTGCACATTCCAGATGGCTGGTACAGCCTGATTAGCGAAGGTTGAAATAATATGTCGCGTTTGCTCGGAAAATACAACGGGCATTTCACTGGTAATCGTCAATGCACCAATACAAATATCCTGATAGATCAGTGGAACCGAGAACAAAGCAGCTTCATCCACCAGAGCGAAATCCTGTGTCCACTTATCGGAACTATCATCAGGCAACGCGAGTGCTGTACGCTGTTCTATCACCCATCCCTCCACACTGGAATCTGGCTGAAAAGGGATAGAGAGCAGCTTATCTGTAGTGGCCTGACTGCTGGAATACAGCATCAAGGAAGTAGCGGAAGGGTCTAATAGCGCCACAGTACATTGGATATCTGGAAAAAGGCTACTCACATTGAGAGTAGTGGTGCGCAAGATATGGAGTAAGTCCTGACTGTCCGCATCAAAGGAGGGCACATGATGCAAAAATTTGCGATCATATATAGAAGGTTTGTGTGATGTCATCAACGCTCTCTTTTTACTTCTTTGTTTTTAAAGCAGGAAACAGGTATTGTTGTATAAATCCACCGCCCCCACTACCCTGGCTATTCGAGGTCAACGCACTCTTATACTTTGCAGAATTGAGTGCTGTACGTCAAAGTATACCACGGCAATGCGAGCATTTATAGATCTGCGTTACTAACTTCCGGGCAAGCAATCCGGGTTCTTCCATTTGAAGGCCCACACTAGCAGCTCTTATATACAACACAAAATAAACTATTGACACGTCAACAGCTTATTTCTGAGTTTGCAGTAATGGCTGTGTAAGTGCATGCTGAGCGCCAGTATGCTGGAGGGGTAGCGTAAATGAGATACGGGCTCCACCGTCAGGTGTGTTTTCAGCCCAGACACTACCACCATGAACGGCAACGATGGCTTGTACAATGGCTAGACCAAGTCCACTGCCACCTGTTTTGGATTGGCGAGCATTGTCGGCACGATAAAAACGATCAAAGATGCGTGGTAGGGCCTCTTCAGGAATACCACTACCCGTATCCGTCACCGACACAACGGCCATATTCCCCTGCTGCGTGGCGTCAATGGTGATCATGCCTCCGCTGGGAGTATAATTTAAGGCATTATTACATAAGTTCGCAAAGACGCGGGTCAACATATCAGGATCAACTTCTAAAGCAGGAAAGCTATAAGAAATCGCATTGACTGGTTCAACCTGTTGTCGCTCAAACTCGGTAACCAGGACCGCCAGAATTTCATCGACGAGGACCGCCAGGCGTAGTGGCTTTGGTTTTGGCTGTAGCGCGCCCGCCTCGACCTTAGCCATCACATGCAGATCCTGTACCAGCCGCCGCAGGCGCAACGTCTCACGAACAATAATACGGCCTGTCGCCTCATACTCCTCATGACTCTGATTAATACCATCTACCAGGGCCTCTCCCAGACCTGCAATCGCGGTCAATGGTGTGGCCAGATCATGGGTAATATTCATAATCAATTCGCGACGCCAGACCTCTTGCCGTCGCAATTCATCTACGTCTTTTTTCAGTTGAATTGCCATATCATTGAAGGTATGAGCCAGTTCTCCCAGTTCTCCAGGACCATCCACACTCACACGAGCATCATAATCACCCGAGGCCAGAACACGCGAGGCGGTAGTCAATTTCGCCAGGGGACGTGTAATTGTACGTGAATAAAAGATGGCAACAGCCGCCACCAGGATGGCAATAATGGGCGTCGCCACCAGAACGGCGATCCCAACCGTCACCACAAAACCTGGTATCGCATTGGAGAATGGCGTCACAATCACTGCTCCAATTACCGTAGGTGGAGTGCCAGATTCATGTTCATTCGCAAAGATCGGCGCGACATAAAAAGGCATCGAGGCATCCACTGGTGTCTGATGACCAAAGACACCACCTTCTCCATGACCATGTAAAGCACTAGTAATCGCGACTTTCAGTCTGGCTTGATCGGCATTGGGATGCGTAGGATCTTGTACATTCAAAAATGATTGGATGACGTTAAAGGCATTGCCACGCGTCATTCCTGATGGATAAACAAGCTTGCCCTGAGCATTCAAGAAAAGATAAAGGTGTTCTGAACCTGCATTATTTTGTGTGAAGGCATTCTTTGAAACGGCTCTAATCGAGAGGACCAGCAGGGTTGTCTGATTTGTCAACACCTTTTTTAAGCGGGCCTGTGCAGTATCAGAGGCATTGCCATCCAAGATACTTTTATTATGGTCATACACAAGCCCAACGCTTTGTGCCCGATCAGTGGCCAATGAGCTGATGCGCGACTGCTGATCCACATTATAGTAATAGCCAATAACCAGGATGGCTGTGAGAGCCAGGAGACTTGATGAGAGCAATGCTACAATTACCGAGCCTAAAGCCAGGCGCCAGCGAATATTCTGCCACCAACGTAGACGCATACCTTTTTTCCTCTATGAACTGGCAACCGCACGAGCTTTAGCCTCAAAACGATAGCCGACACGCCAGACGGTCTTAATATAGCGCTGCTGTGGATCTACTTCTATTTTTTTACGTAATGAGCTGATATGTACATCAATAGTGTGTCCATCACCCAGATAATCGTAGCCCCAGATCTTATTCATCAGCACTTCACGCGTAAAAACGCGGTCCGGTGAGCGGGCCAACAGAGCCAACAAGTCAAATTCGGTTGGTGTCAGGGCTACTTCCTGTCCTTGTACCATGACCCGACGAGCCAGTAGATCAACGGTCAGACCTGGAAAAGAGAGGGCCGACTCACTTTCACGTTTAGCTGCGAGCGGCTCTCTGGTGGATTTCACATCGGCCACGTCTTGCGCTCCCACCCGACGTAAAATAGCCCGCACCCGGCTCACCAATTCGCGAGGACTAAATGGCTTGACCAGATAATCGTCAGCACCGATCTCCAGACCAGCGATCCGATCGTCTTCATCACCACGGGCGGTCAGCATCAAGATTGGCGTTTTGGACCAGGAGCGGATCCTGCGGCAAACTTCAAAGCCATCAATCGCCGGCAACATAATATCTAAAATCACCAGATCAGGATGTTCACGGGCATGCAAGGCCAGTCCATCAGCTCCATCTCTGGCCACCACAATATCATAGCCGGCATCTTTTAAATATAAATTGATAAGATGAACAATACCTTCTTCATCTTCAATCAACAAAATTTTCTGGGACATCAATCACACTCCTGAAAAATCTGGCTCATCCTTATGTTCATAGTAGCATATCCAGGGGCGAAAAACAGGATCTTTTGTGATAGCCGACAAATCTTGAGCAATTCTTGAATATTCATAGATGTATCTCGAAGATTTCAACGCTATGATAGAAGCGTACCAATAGCGATGGCACAAAGATAGTTTTAAGAGTTGAAAGCATACATCATATATGCTACATAAAGAAGTGTATACATATAAAAGGAGCCTTCTGAATGAAAAATCTTACTAAAAGAAAATTAGTAATGTTAGCTGGTGCTGCTGGCGCGTTGATCATGCTGGCAGTAATGGCTGGAGCTTTCTTCCTGATGCCAATGATGGCCTCAGCAAACAGTAATGCGGCAACGCCCACGGCGACAGCCACAAATACAAAAAAAGGTGCAGCATACTGTCAACAATTCGAGCAAGATCTGGCCAAGCGCCTCAATATCTCGGTTGATACCCTCCAGCAGGCTCGTAAAGGCGCCTCAAGCGATGTTATCGACCAGATGGTGAAGGATGGCAAGCTGAAACAGGCACAGGCCACAAAGATCAAACAACGCATCGCCAATAGCAAAGGACAGTCCTGTCCCAACCTGGGTAAAGCCAAGGCCTCACCTGCTGCTAAAATATTCAAAAAGTATCATACCGATGCTCTCCAGCAACTGGCACAGGGACTACATTTGAGCAGCGATCAGCTAACAGCCCAGTTGAAGAGTGGCAAGAACCTGACAGCTATCGCGACAGCCCAGCATGTCTCCAGCAACGATCTGAAGACCCTGGTACAAAATACCATTAACAGTGTCTTGAAAAAGGCTGTTAGCGCTGGTGATCTGACACAGAAACGTGCTGATGCGATCACCGCCGCCATCCAGAAACATCCACAGTTTGTAGAGAAGATGCTGAAGCACACAGGTAAAAAACAAGCCTAAATTTTTCAGCCGCTCAATCAAAGTTAATAAAAAGCCATTCATCTCATCTGATGAATGGCTTTTTTTGCGTAGTAATATACTGATCCAAATTCATTTTTCTAGCTTGTTGGTCGTGTTTAAATTGTGTAGTATATATGACAAATTGTTTGCTCAGTCGTATAAATGAGTAAATGCCATGGAACAAGTTCGCTCTGGCATATCTCATCTATGCACTTACTTGTTTTTGAGTGGGGAAAGGGAAATTATTCAGTGGATGTCAGTTCACTCTTAGGTCTGGTTGCCGTTTTTGCTCTGGTTGCTGCGAATGGATTTTTTGTGGCTGGAGAATTCGCCCTGGTAAAAGTTCGTTCAACACGGATCACACAGCTTGTTGATGAAGGAAATGTTACAGCCAAAGTCGTCCAACAGCAAGTTCAGCATCTTGATACCTTTATCGCAGCCACCCAGTTAGGTATTACGCTGGCCAGTCTGGCATTGGGCTGGATCGGTGAACCTTCATTGGCCCATCTGATTGAGCCGTTATTCGCAGGCATCGGTGGGCAAGATGCGGAAACCATCAGCCATACCGTGGCAGTAGTAATCAGCTTCACTATAATCACGGCTTTCCATATTATTCTGGGGGAACTGGTCCCAAAATCTATTGCGCTACAACGCAGCGAGAGTACCGCATTATTTGTGGCTCGACCACTCTACATCTTCTCGCGTATCTTTAATCCTTTTATTTCTGCCATGAATGGCGTCGGTAACTTTGCCGTGCGTTTATTGGGACTACAAGCCGGGGGCGAGCATGCCGCAGTCCATTCGGTTGAAGAACTGGAGATGCTGGTAACTCAAAGTCGCGAAGCGGGCCTTTTAGAGCGTCAGGAAGAAGTACTGCTGCAGCACGTATTTGACTTCAGCGATAAAACGGCACAGCAAGTTATGGTGCCACGCACAGAGGTCATTGGGGTACCCGATACAATATCCCGTGAAGAACTGGCACAAACATTCGCACGCGAAAACTATACGCGCCTTCCAGTATATGAAGAGTCTTTAGATAATATTATTGGATTGGCTCATATTAAAGACGTCTTTCAATCCCAGTCTAATCAGACCAACCATAATTTTGTCCTGCGCAACATGCTACGCCCGGTACTCTATGTGACCGAAATGTCTTCATTAGATGTCATACTATCCCAGATGCGCACCCGGCGTATCCACATGGCTGTGGTCATCAATGAGTATGGCTCAACCGCAGGTATTATTACTCTGGAAGATATCATCGAGGAACTGGTCGGTGAAGTACAGGATGAATTTGATACCAATGATCGTGGGGTACGCCATGAGATTGAGAACCTGCCAGACGGCTCAATCTCTGTCGATGGTCTGATGTCCCTCTCCAGCTTCTCAGATCAATTCGGTAGTAAAGAAGAGAAGACTGATGAAATGCATGCCAATACTCTGGCAGGCTATATCTTTGAAAAGCTAGATCGCCTACCTGCGCTGGGTGATACAGTTCCTTTTGGCGGCTATAAATTGCGCGTCGACGAGATGGACGGATTACGGATCTCACGTGTCAAAGTAATACCAGCCAGAGTCACAGAGTCACATCTCACCCTGGTCAAGGACCAAAAAAATCAAAAAAAAGATCAGAGGTCTTAAATTAAATGTGGTGTGAAATCGCTTGCTTTGCACACGATTTCACACCACATTTAAAAGAAGCATTCAAACACAATCTAAGAAGTTCTGACTGATATGGGAGCATGAATATCTTTTTTATTGCCACCTGAACAGAGATAAATTACGCCTCCAATAATGCCAAAGAGAAGAACCTGGGCATCCATTAAGAGGATCAGCAACATAGCTGTGGGCATTGGCACATGAACTGAGGAAAAAATGATGACAAAGGCTCCCTCACGAAGTCCAAAGCCATTGATCGAAAAGGGTACAAAGGCAACCAGAGAGACAAAGGGGATGGCAAGCAGGTAGAAGGACAGCGGAACATGCACATTAAGCAGGCGACCATACAGATAGAAGTTTAAGGCATAACCGAAATGGTATAACAAGCCATAGAATGTTGCATTCACCATTATACGTGGACGTGCGATACTGTGGCGCAATGTGGTACCAATCGCTAGCAAGGATTGAACCATGCGCTTCTGTAGCCAGGATGGTTGCAGCCAGTGCGGAATATACTTGACGCCCAGAAAGGCTAGTGCCAGAGCAACCAGTAAAGCCAGACAAATCAAGCTATAACTGATGCCTATCTGTCGCGTCAGGAGCGTATGCCAGATAATCAAGGTTGGTAACGAAATCAGAACCATCGCAAAAAAACCACTGATGCGTGTCATCACGACCGCACTGGCCGAGCCGACCGTATTTTTGCCTTCTTTACCAATATAGTAAGCCTTCACCACATCTCCCCCCATACCGGTTGGAAGAAAATGATTAAAGGCAATCCCCACCTGATACAAATTAATTAAGTGCCTGAGATCAATGTGAATCTGTTCAGCCGCCAGTAAACACTGCCATTGGTAGGAACTAATAATCACACCATAGAAACCCAATCCGACCCCGATAAGAAGCACACCACTATCCAGATGTGGCAACTGCTGCCAGAGCTCGGGCCATGAAATCGACTTTAGTAGTACAACGACCAGACTGATACTACAAAAGAGACGAAGCAGAAACTTCACGTGACCCTTGAACCATGCTTTTTGCTTACCCCTACCGCTATCCTTATCTTGATGTAATGGCGACACTGCTTGCGTTAATTTCTCTGTTGAACCAACAACTTCAGAATTTTCCATATCGGGTGATAGAACATTTGGAGGGGATTGATCATTCAGCACGAGGCACCTCTTATTCTCATCCAAACCGTTCAGTAAGTGTGTCCTAAAGACGACATACTTATCATGCAAGGAATCTCATCGGCGCTTATTGATATAGTAGGTCGTCATGAAGATTACTTTTATCTTCAAAATCTATGATCGACAGATGAGAAGAGAAACTAAAGCGCTGTTGAGCTTATTTTATTCTTGTATGGCGTTTTATGGGTGTTCTTAGGCTTACGCCTCGCGCCTACGGCGCTCGCTTACAATAGGTGTGAGGGAGGGTGTGTGGGCGGCCGCGGCCGCCCACACACCCTCCCTCACACCTATTGAATTTTTACGTGTGCTGCCAATCCCTCACACCTATTGAATTTTTACGTGTGCTGCCAATCCCTCACACCTATTGAATTTTTACGTGTGCTGCCAATCCCTCACACCTATTGAATTTTTACGTGTGCTGCCAATCCCTCACACCTATTGAATTTTTACGTGTGCTGCCAATCCCTCACACCTATTGAATTTTTACGTGTGCTGCCAATCCCTCACACCTATTGAATTTTTACGTGTGCTGCCAATCCCTCACACCTATTGAATTTTTACGTGTGCTGCCAATCCCTCACACCTATTGAATTTTTACGTGTGCTGCCAATCCCTCACACCTATTGAATTTTTACGTGTGCTGCCAATCCCTCACACCTATTGAATTTTTACGTGTGCTGCCAATCCCTCACACCTATTGAATTTTTACGTGTGCTGCCAATCCCTCACACCTATTGAATTTTTACGTGTGCTGCCAATCCCTCACACCTATTGAATTTTTACGTGTGCTGCCAAAAAAATGAGCTTTGCTCATTTTTTTTGGCAGCACACGTAAAAGAAGGCTGGGCCCTTCAGGGCCCGCGTGTGGCTAGTGAGAGGTTCCTCAGTAAGCATAGGAAAAGTAAAAGATCATTAAGCACAAGTTACCCAGAACCAGAACATAGACACAGCAAATAAGACAAAATCACTATTATATTTGCTACAGACATTGTTGTATGTTAGGATAATGTAAGCTGTTTAAATCCGCAAAAAATTGGAGATTACTCCAAAAATTGGATGCATTTGCACATGGGAATGGATAAGTTGAGAAGGGGTCGCAATGTCTTACCAACAGCCATCTTCAATCATTACGCGAAAAGCCCGGGTATGGCCTGAAATTTCAGAGGAAACAATCCTCCTACCCACAACACCGGTACTCCTAAATTCGCAATCATCTTCTATCTTGACCTTTATCTTTTTAAGTCTGGTTGGACTGGCTATCTATGGATATATGTTCACGCACTTCAATGCAACAGGTGAAGTCAGAATGTTTCTGCTACCCTGTCTTGCCACGGGTGGCCTGATCGCGCTGGCACTGTTCAGCATATCTCTAGTAAAAACTATCCGTATATTACTGCGTAACCGATTGTTACTACAGCAATATTTGCAGCAATTACAGGAGGTTGAAAATCAATTAAAAGCATGCCATTGGCAAGAGCGGCAGGCCTACATGAACCTGGATCCACCTTTGTCGCGCTATGATTTCAAGTCCGCCATCTATGAGCATTTAGAGATTATACCGCTATTACAAAATACGTATAATGAGCAAAATAGTAGCCTGTGGGCTCGCCAACCAGCGGATCGCGACTTTATGAAAGTTCGTATTGGTCTGCAGGAGCGTCCAGCAACCTATAAGATCTGGACTCCACAGGAACAAGGCCAGATAATCACAAGTCGTCGTCTACAGGTTTACAAGGACTATGCACAGGCGCTGTTAGAAAAATATTCAACGGTACATGTACCATTACAGATAGATCTGCAAAACCAGAGTCCAATAACCATCTATGGACCGGGTACAAAACTCTTTATAGCCAGGGAATTGCTGCACGCGATCCTGAGTCAGCTAGTTTATCATCACTCACCGGAAGATGTGCGCATTATTATCCTTGCACCCCGTTCACAGGAGAGAACCTGGCAATGGGCGGAAATCCTGCCACATACGGTTCGCTATGACGCCAGACATTCCAGTGCGCAAATGGAAGAGGCATTTCAAGCTCATACCTGTGCAATTGGCACAACGGCCATTATGGATCAGTTGCCGCTTATCTCACGCGAACTCCGACGGCGTGAAGTGCTCATTAACGATATGCAACCATTACAAAAAACTGCCCTACACCCACATTTGTTAATCGTGATTGATGATTTTGAGACGGCAGGAGATCTGGATCAATCAGTAGCGGCCCTACCAAATATGGTCATTCCACCTTCACATCCAACCCAATACCGCCGCTCACACTTATCCGTTTCACCGCTACGGCGGCCAGAATTGGCACTGGCCCTTAATCACGGAGCTCAATTGGGGGTGTCCGTCCTTTGTGTCTGCACCAAACAATCCCATTTTCCACAGAACAGTCAATTGCTCATCGATCTACAGCAGGAAGATCCTCCAAAGCTCTTGCTGAACAAAACATCGTTACTACCTCAACATAAAATAAAAACGAAACGGCAGAAAAAGGCAGAGTCAACGGAAACCATGCCACAAGTAAACATACAGGCCAGGATACGCCAGTTGACCCAACCACAGCGACCAACCCAACAGTGTATGCAACTCGACGGGATTGGCTTAGATGATTTACGCTCACTGGCTCTGCGCTTACAATCTCTTCAATCCAGTACCAACCAGCAGTTGGAACTTCGAACACAGGTGGATATCCGCAGCATCCTGGATACACCGATAGAGATCCAGACGTATGATCCGTTCGTACTCTGGAGTGATCCACTTTTCCGCACGCCACAGCCACTTTTGCGTATTCCGATCGGGCTCACCTTTGGCGATGAAGTACAATACCTGGACCTCCTAAGAGATGGTCCCCATGGACTCCTGATCGGTCAAACAGGTTCTGGCAAAAGTGAATTGCTACAAACCATGCTCTTATCGCTAGCCTTCCTTTACAAGCCGACCGAGGTCAACTTTTTGCTGCTCGATCATAAAGTTGGCCTGGCCTTAAAACCCTTTGGCCAGTTGCCCCATACCCTTGGCTTACTCACACAAATGTCGTCGGCAGCGGGCTGGCAACGCTTTACAGCCATGCTGCGCGCTGAAATCAGTAAACGTAAAACCTTCCTTAATGAAGGCCGATCTATTCCACATCTCGTTATTATCATCGATGGTTTCACCGAAATCGTTCGCTACGCCGAAGCTGTACTGGATGAGTTACTCATGATTATGGGCATGGAACCTGAACTTGGCCTGCATCTATTGTTGGCTGCACAGCGACCCGAAGGAATCATCTATAACAATATCCGTGACGCCGTCCAATACCGTATCTGTCTGCGCTGCGCAACGCCTCAGGAAAGCAGGGAAGTGCTACGGCGTACAGATGCAGCCGACCTGCCGGCCAGTATTCCAGGTCGCGCATATCTTCTACATGGGGATAATCAGCTTGATCTGTTTCAGGCGGCCCGTGTCACCACACCCATCTATGAGGATCGTATAGCCGCCGGCCAATCGCGCTTAAACTCGCTATTATCGTTACCATTTAAGGGGAAGTAAGAGATGGTGCAAACACCTATAGTTCCACATACACAACCAACGGTTATGAGCAAACCGCAACCCTTCTTCGAAGCCGCCATTGAGCGTATCTGCTCCGTCTATACGCAAGATAGTGCTCGCAAAGACGGCATCTACTATTGGCCTGAACCGCTCCCAACACCAGATCAGCAGCAACCAGACCCACTGGTACTTTTTTATCCTGAACAATCGTTAACCACTCACACTGGAATGGAGCAACAGGAATGTGAGGCGGTTATTCCAATGACGCGCCGAGAAGTATTGGAGCGCCGTAGCCGTGACAATATCAGGCCCTCGATGCAGATACCACTGGGACTGACCGATAAGCCTGCAGAACAACAGCGCGAGACACTCCTGATAAATCTGCATGGAACTGGCGGAGATGAAACAGGTGGACCATTGTTGATCGCAGGTGCACAACATAGTGGTAAAGCAACTACCTTACAGACCATTTTATTCTGGCTCACCACGCGTTTCCTGCCCGAACAACTCCATTGCGCGATCCTGGATCCATTCGCCGAGCTTACTCATTTCCAGTCCTTACCCCATCTTTATAACTCAAATGGGGACGCTTGCTGGAGTACCGGACATGCAGACGAACAATTACGGCACTTCGCAGAGAGCGTGCAGGCCGAAATTCAGCAGCGGCGCACTACTTTTTCCCAGCAACATGCGCAGACACTGGCACAACTATGGTCACAGGGCATGATCCTGCCACAGATTTTAGTCGTCATCAGTAATTATCAGTTCTTCGCAGAACGTACTGCTACTGCCATGCCATTAAAAAAGTTGGTCCAATCAGTGATAGAGGCCCGCACATTGGGTATCTACCTAGTCATCACAAGCACCGAGACGAATCAACGCTATATTCCTCAGGAAATTATCAACCAATGCAGCACAAAAATTGGACTAAACTTGAAAGATCAGCAGCGCCGTGAACTGTTTGGCAGCACCCTCCTGTCGACAGAAGCCGTGCCTGGACGTGGCTGGATACAGACACCAGAGCGTAGGATACAGGAGATTCAACTGGCCTTGCCGATCAATGGCACAAATGAAAGCTTGCGTGACGTAGAACTCAAGCGAGAACTGCTCCAACCCACATTATGATAAGCACACATTCCTCAAGGATGATAAAATAGCCTGAAGATGCGTCAGGAATTTTATCAGCATAATTGAGGGCGTGAGCGTGAAATTAACAATTCATATGAGCCCGGCAGATGTCCATGCAGCCGGGCCAGCGATCGAAGATGTCTATATTGTGATTGATCTGATCAGAGCGACCACGGCTATCACTACTATCTTTGAGCGGGGAGCACTACGTATACTGGCCACCAATACGGTTGAGCAGGCTCGTAAGGCGGCGCAGTTGGTGCCTGGTCGTCTGTTATGTGGAGAACGCAACGCACAGCCACTACCCGGCTTTGACTATGGGAATTCACCAGCACAATTCTCGCGGGCTGATCTCAGCAAGCGAGAATTAATTTTGACTACAACCAACGGTACCCGGGCCTTTTACGCCTGTCCCCCACAGAGTATATGCCTGGCAGGCTGTTTTTATAATGCCCACGCTGTCACGGCCTATGCACTGGCCTGCGCGCAGCGCCAACAGAGCAATATCGCCATTGTCTGTGCCGCTGAAAACGGCTATTTTGCGCTGGATGATACGGTATGTGCTGGCTATCTCGCACAAGAAATACAGCATCAACGACCAGATATCATCTGTCATGAAAGTGTTACGGCAGCCAGTAGCCTGTATCAACTCTATCCACCCCCTCAACTGGCAAAGTATTGTCATTCAATCCAACAGGTCATCAATAGTGGACTTGGCGAAGATATCAACTTCTGCCTCCAACAAAACGTCAGTTCTACAATAGCGCGTGTGACAGGACAAGAGCAACAAACAGGGCTCCTTATACTAGAGCCTGTCTCAACGCATTCATAGCCCTTTGCTCGACAAGGCGAAATCCATCAACATTTTTTATCCTTCGGAGTAACCATTCATTTCAATCCACCGTGTTATACTTTGGTGTCATAAAGTTTCTTCTAAAGCACAAGACCAGCAGCAGGAATATGCCTCTTCTGAGGCATAGGAGTTTGATGCATGAAGATACAGGATGAACAAAAAATAGAACAGTGCGCATTCGCCAATACAGATATCGCTACTGCTCTGGCAGTAGCAGGGACTCTATGCGCCTACGGCGGCTCAAGTCGAATACGTACAGGTGTCAACCTGATGATAGATGCAACGATTGCGACACAGATCGGACAAGCTTATACGGCCTTGATGCAGGAATTTCCTCAGGAAGATATCTATAATGTTTCCATCACGGAACCAGTCCACCTGCAATTAACCAACGCAGAGGGAGATTTTGATATTATCCTTCAGGATTTTACCAGACATCTGTTGTATCTCTACTCGGCACTACACAATCTGCATCTCTCCTATGCTCGCTATCAAGCAGCAAAAAACACACTTGATGACACCTATCATAATCCAGCACAGAGTGAGGTCTTCCAAGATGCACGAACCTTCGCTACCTTACAACGTCAAGCCATCTGGCGCCACTTGATGCTGTGTAGTCATCTCCATACAGACGTACTTATGAGTGCATCACGTGTAAACCTACTCTGGCATAAATTTAAGCAACAACTTCCCAATCAGAGTATTTTCACCAGCCATGAAGTCAGCGAAGTCGTCACCATGATCTGGCATGATAATGCGCAAGAGATCGCCGAGTATAATCTGGCCGCATTCGGGATCCAGTCCCCTCCAGAAATACTGAATCTACTCAGGAATCAACCGACACTACAACGTCCAATACTCCTACTGGATAACCAGTGGCATAAGTACATGTCACAACTAGAACAATCCTACCAGCAAACACTGGACACATTCTACAATGATGAGGATAAGTAAATAAGCTTATCTTCATCTCTTCTCTAGCTCACCACACACACCTCTTCGATCTACACTCCAATCTATTCTACAAACGCAAAAATACATGCATATGCAATGATTTGACAAATAGAATTCAAAATGTTATAAACTAGACAATATACTGTATAATCGTTTTCATCAAGTAATAATCTGAAAATGTACATCCAGGTCATGAGTCTTTTTCTGGGATGGGGTGCTCTGCATAGAAGAAAATGCTGTAGGTTGGAAGAATAGCCCGCTAGCAGAGCAACGTGGACATAGTGGAGGAATAAGAAAGGGAATGAACAAATGACCATCCATCCATATCATACTACTCAACCATCAATCAATGCCAAGACACATTCAACTACTCAACACACAATTGCACGGAAAGCTATTTTAAATGATATTGCCCGCAATGCGGTCGTAGATGATGAAATTATTGCACCATTGGAACTCAAGATAGAGGTCGATGAGACGGGTACCGTCATTGTCAAAGCGCTAGAAGAGGATCTTAACGCCGGAATCACAGGTCATCATCGACGTGTCATACATGTTCCATTGGAAAAAGCCTATCAACGTATCGTAGATGCCTCCCAACGAAAAACAGGCTTACTCGAAAGGCTCTATACCGAGCGCCAGCAGGAAGCCAACCAATGGTTTAGCCGTAGTTTCCTGACCGCAACCATCGGAGCCTGTATTCTTATACTATCGGTTTTCCTACCTGTCCTTTTATATTTACTTCAACTTAATACACATATTCTTCCCATCATCTGCTTTATCATTACCATAAATATCATGAATGCCAGCATCACTACCTGGCTCTTTCACCAAACGCAACAAGCCAATGAGCAGGTAGATCTTTATCTCAAAGGACTCAATGAGGTACGTAATTTTTCAATGATTACCCAATTTATCGCCCAACTCACAATAGATGATACCCACAAACATCTGCTGCAAAAATTATTAATAGCTAACTCACTAGGGCTTCCAAAGCAGCAGACCAATCTGGAAGCCGAAGCCTCTTATAAAGGGGACGGATAAATTCTCATCACTATCACACAATGAGGATCGCAGATGTCCAGGATGGGCTAGGAGGGGTATGGCAATACAATGGATAAAAATAGGAACGCCGAACCACCATTTTCTCGACGTCTACAAGGGGCATACCTGCCAGACGAAGGTATGGCTCTTGAGCAAATGTACCAGCAGAGCCGCTTTGAGGCTCAATGCTGGTTTTTTACTAGTCTTATTATTGCCATCACTGGTACTGTGTTCATTTTAGGAACAATCTTACTTTTTCTCCTCTATTCTAGCAGTCTATTTGTGAATAATAGTGAAAAGTGGGCTATTACCATCGCAAATATCGTCACTGGCGTCACCCAACAGCTGATCATTTCACAGGCGCGCGCAGCAAACAAACGCGCTGATCACTATGCTAAAGAACTACGGCGAGAAGCCAATGAGCTCAATGTCTATGAAATTATCCGTGTTATCTCATCTTCGTTACCAGAAGGGGAGGAACGCACTAATTTGATTGTGCATACGATTACAGATGCATTAATGCATAAGCCAGCAGAGGTGCAGGTACCGCTCTCAATGCCTGGCATGTCTTATCGGAAAACCGGCTCCAGGCGGTCGAATATATAGAGAAAATAAACTCTCTCCCCCTCAATAAACTATCGATACTTAATAGGCCTCATCAACTTCTTCGTGAGCTTGATGAGGCTTATTCGTTTCCTTGCGTAATGTTTATATCGGCGAGAGTAAAACCAGCCACACTCGGGCGCCTTTGGCGCTCCAGGGGTTTTAAGAGTGATGTCAAAAAGTGTTCGGAGAACACTTTTTGACATCACTCTTAAAAGAAGTATGGGCGATTCAGCGCCCGAGTGCGACTGGTTGTATATTCCCCGATGAGAATGGGAATCAAGCACTGTCTTGGCTCGTGCTTGATTCGTATGAAATCCATGACCTGCTTATCGTTTTTTCGCGCCTTTGGCGCTCCAACGGTTTTACGTGTGGTGTCAAAAAGTGTTCTCCGAACACTTTTTGACACCACACGTAAAAGAAGCATGGGCGCTTTAGCGCCCGAGTGCGACTGGTTGCACGCTTCCCGCTAAGTTTGTGAGGCTGACATTATATTAGTCGTCGATGCGCATAATTAATTTACCAAAATTGCGATTTTCAGCCATTACGCTATGGGCCCGACCAATCTCATGTAGCGGAAAAACCTCCTCTACAATGGGGAAAACAGTACCATTGGCGAGGAGAGGTACAACCTGGGTAGCGAAAAGCCGTGTTAACGTCAACTTCTCCTCTAATGTGCGCGAGCGTAAGGTACAACCACGAATCTGTAGGCGCTTCGCCATCACCATTCCCAGATTTACGTCCGCCTGACTTCCTCCTAGAGTCGCCAAAAACACCAGGCGCCCCCAATTTGCCAACGAGGCAAGATTCTGTTCCATATAACCGCCACCTACAAAATCCAGCACCACATGTACCCCTTCATCATTTGTCAGTTGCTTGATCTCAGTCGCAAAATTCTGATCGGATAAACCAACTTCCAGTCCCAATGGTTTGGCACGCTCCAATTTAGAAGGCGTACGAGAAGTACCATAGACCGTGGCGCCAGCAGCATGGGCCAGTTGGACCGCCGCTGTTCCAACACCACTACCCACTGCATGCACCAGCAAACGCTCACCCATACGCAAGCCCGCCTGAGTGAACAACGCATCATGCGCCGTCATAAAGACTTCAGGAATGGCCGCAGCCTGCACAAAATCCAGATTCTCAGGAATTTCAATGAGCATACCTTCATGGGACAATATATATTCCGCCTGAGCACCACCACCGGCAATTCCCATCACGCGCTGACCTGGTTTCCAACGCGTAACCAGGGATCCGACCGCATCCACCTCACCAGCAAACTCCATACCCGGAATATCTGACGGCGATCCCGGAGGAGCAGGATAAAATCCGGCCCGCTGCGCAAGATCCGCCCGGTTCAGTCCAGCCGCACGCACCCGTACGCGCACCCAATCACCAAAGGGTTCAGGCGTCTCGACTGACTGCACATCTAATACCTCAGGACCACCAGGCCTGGTGATAATAATAGCTCGCATAATATTTATACTCCTTATTGCTTTGCTAGATTTGCGCCATAGTGAACGTATCGTCTCAGTGCTATTGTATGCTATTGAAAAACTATCATGCATATAAAAAAGTCAGGAGTCGGGCCAACTCGTAGCTACGAGTTGGCCCGACTCCTGACTTTTTTGAGAAATCAAAAGAGTTATGCAGGCTGCTGTGTGGCCTCAAACTCCAGATTGATTTTTACTTCGTCGCTAACAACAGCGCCGCCAGCTTCCAATACTGGACCCCAGGTCAGGCCGAAATCTTTGCGGTTAATTTTTGTCTGAGCAGAGAAACCAGCACGATCCAGACCATAAGGATCACGAACAAAACCGGAGTACTCAACGGCAAAGGTTACAGGTTTTGTTACACCATGAATGGTGAGATCGCCAGTAACTTTGTAATCGCCACTGTCGTTCTCAACGTTGGTGCTTTTGAAAGTTATTTTTGGAAACTTCTCAACATCAAAGAAATCAGCAGAGCGCAGGTGACCATCACGGTTGGCATCATGGGTATCGATGCTAGCAGCATCGGCCTCAGCCTCAACCCAGGAAGCGGCAAGATTTGCCTCATCCAGATTCAATGTACCACGAACAGCATTGAACTGTCCACGAACGGTGCTCACTACCATGTGGCGAACTGCGAAACCAATATGCGAATGCGAAGCATCAATTGTCCAAGTCATAATTAAGATAAACCTCCATGTGCTAACTAATTGTTAGCGACTACATTAACGTTAGTAGAAGAGTAACACATACACTTCCCTTTGTCAAGTGACTAATATTTAATTAGCAAAGGTAGAAAACACCGTCTACAAGCAAATAAGCGGAGAAGATTTTCTATTCACGCTTTATCACGTGGCACAATCTGTTAAGGTTACAAGTAAGAAGGGGAGGAAAAGGAGAAGGGGCAAAATAAAAAGCGCACACCATAGACTTTTTCTATGGGCGCGCCTTCTATTGACGTTGTGTTACGTTGATTGCAAAGATTACACGTTTACAAGAATTTAGAAGCGAGAACGACGCTGTTTGCGACGAGCGGCCTCTGCTTTCCTTTTACGACGAGACTGTGGGCTTTCATAGTAACGGCGGCGGCGGGCCTCAGCAAGGATACCCGCGTTCTGCACTTTACGGTTGAATCGTTTCAGCGCAAGTTCAAACGACTCACCGGCTTGAATAACAATTTCGCTCATATGGCTTACCAGCGCGATCGGCGATCACCACCGCGGCTATCACCACCGCGGCTTGCGGTGCGAGGCTGGTAGCAATCGCTGCAATAAACGGGGCGATCTTCACGGGGCTGGAATGGCACCTGGGCTTCGTTACCACAACTTGCGCAAATCGCGGTATACATTTGACGTGGCTCACGATAGCCACCGTCGTTACCACGTGATGAGCGGGAACGATCACCCATGCTGCTCTTACGAGCGGCCCGGCATGATGGGCAACGTGATGGGTTGTTTGTTAGCCCTCGACTAGCGTAAAATTCTTGCTCGCCAGCGGTAAAGGTGAATTCCTGATTACAATCTCGGCAAACCAACGTCTGATCTGTGAATGACATAAATGCTTCTCAATTCTTGGGTCTAAAATCCCATTAAAGGTCTATCTTCTGTAACGCACAGCTTTCACGGATCAGCCATTGAAAGCAACTAAGTGCTATACAGTATCTTGGGATTATACCATACCTTATTTCGAAATACTACGTTTTTGTGAACTTTTTTTAGAAATCTCAAAAATTTCATTCATCTGAAATGTGCCTGGTGCACAGTTCGTGCGTTCTTAAATAACGCCATGTGCAAGTTTTATCCCTCACCCCTCGCGCCTACGGCTCTCGCTTGTTTTGAGGAGGAAGATGGCGAGGCGGTCGCGACCGCCTCGCCATCTTCCTCCTCAAAAGAGTGGGTATGTAGAAAACTTGCACATGGCACTAAATATTTGACAGAGACGCTATTAGCCAGCCATGATATAATCAGCTCAAAGTACAGTAGAATTGCAAAGGATACAACAGCATGTTCACCCTCAATGACATACTGCAAGGTACTGATGGAAAGGCTCTTATAGTTAGCCGTACAGCTCCCGATCCACATCTCGTTTTTCACTCAGCTCACCATGATAATCGTCAAATTACACCCGGAGATCTTTTTATTGCGATCAAAGGGAAACGAGTAGATGGTCATCGCTTTATTTCAGCCGCCGCCAGGGCTGGCGCGATTGGCGCGCTCTGTAGTGAAGAGTCTACAGATGTGCCAGCGAATTTTATCCAGATTGTTGTTCCTGATGTTGTTGAGGCTCTGCATGCGACTGCTCGCGTCAGAACGCAACGTCAGCCGGAAACCACCTATATCGGGATCACCGGTAGCAATGGTAAAACAAGCACAAAAGAGGCGGTAGCAACCGTATTAGAACGCTTAGCTCCCACGCTCAAAACGCTAGCCTCTTATAATACAGAGATTGGTTTTCCCCTGACACTGCTACGCCTGGAGGAACAACATCGTTATGCTGTTCTGGAAATGGGCGCCCAGTGGGTGGGCGAACTGGCCTGGCTCTGCACTATTACCAGGCCAGACTGGTCACTGATCACCAATGTAGGCACCTCTCACCTGGAATTTTTTGGTAGCCAGGAAAATATCGCCCAGGCCAAGAGTGAGTTAGTCCAGGCTCTAACGCCCGATGGTATTGCGATCCTGAATTATGATGATTTCAGGGTACGGGCAATGAGCAATAAGACCCAGGCACGCATCCTCTCTTATGGTACCGCTGAAGATGCACTGGTACGCGCCAGTGATATCAGTGGCGATACCCTACGCGGTCGCGCCTTTACATTAACGTATCAAGGGGCTCAAACCCACGTTCAGTTACACATTCCAGGCGAACATGGCATTACCATTGCCCTGGCTGCCGCTGCGGTCGGTCTGGCGGCCGGCATCTCATTAGAAGACATTGCGGCGGCGCTTGGAGATCTACGGGCCTTTAAACGGCGAGGAGAAATCAAAGCAGGTCCGAATGGAAGTACTCTGATTGATGATAGCTACAACGCCAATCGCCAATCGATCGTAGCGATCGCAAAGTCCATGCATGAAGCACAGATAGATGAGGGCGGAAAACGTTGGGCCATTCTAGGAGATATCTTAGAATTAGGTTCTTATGCCCGCGAGGAACACTATGAGACGGGTAGAGAGCTGGCTGGACAAATTGATTACCTTGTCGCGATTGGCGAGCAGGCACGCTTCTTTGTAGAAGGTGCGCTTGCAGCTGGCATGCCCGAAAACAATGCCTACTATTACTCCGCCCGCTTAGAAAATCCAGCGGAATTAGAGGCAGCCAAACGAGCTGTGGCAGACCTTTTAAAAGAGCAAGTTAAAAGCAGCGACCTGGTATTGCTCAAAGCTTCACTGGGTCTGGGCATGGATACGTTGCTGGCCTTACTACAGCCATAACGATCCATCCAGATAGAAAGGATGAGACATGTCACAAAAAAAGATCCGTGTGGGAGTTATATTTGGAGGTCGCTCTGGAGAACACGAGGTGTCATTGTCCTCGGCTAAAGCGATCATGGATAATCTTAATCCTGAAAAATATGAAGTTGTGCCAATTGGTATTACCAGGATAGGTCAGTGGCTCCTGGGCGCCGAGCCGGCTCAGTTGCTGGCAGCCGGACAAGCGGTGCAAACAGACACCCAGAATAGCAACCTCACCAGCGTCACTTTTACCGGCGATCCAACCATCGGACATCTGATCCCGCTTAAACAAGGAACCACGCTGGACAAAGAGGGAAAACTGGATGTCGTCTTCCCAGTCGTACATGGAACCTATGGTGAAGATGGCACTCTGCAAGGTCTGCTGGAGATGGCCAATGTACCTTATGTTGGTTGTGGCGTACTGGGCGCAGCCGTTGGTATGGATAAAGAGAAGATGAAAATGATCTTCGAGACGGCGCACTTGCCCAATGTGAAATATCTGGTCTACCGCCGTAACCAATGGGAACGTTCACCTGAAGAGATCATGGATGCCATTGAAGCACAGCTTGGCTATCCTAATTTTGTGAAACCAGCCAATCTGGGTTCTAGCGTAGGTATCAATAAGGCCCATGATCGCCTGGAGTTGGAGCACGCTATGCGTGTAGCGGCGGAATATGATCGCAAGATCATCGTCGAGCAAAACATCAATTGCCGCGAGTTAGAGTGTGCCGTATTGGGTAATGATGAGCCTCTAGCCTCAGTAGTCGGAGAGATTGTGGCGAGCAATGCTTTTTATGATTATAAAGCCAAGTATATAGACAATAAATCCACCGTCGTCATTCCCGCCGATATTCCTCAGCAAACAGCCGAAGAGATCCGCCGCTACGCAGTACAAGCCTTCCAGGCCCTGGATCTGAGTGGACTTTCACGCGTAGACTTTTTCATTGATAAAGAGACAGAAAAGGTCTATATTAACGAGGTCAACACATTTCCTGGCTTTACTGAAATCAGTATGTATCCCAAATTATGGAATGCCAGTGGTCTACCTTATCCCGAACTCTTAGATCGCTTGATTGAGTTGGCCCTGGAACGTTTTGACGATCGTCAGAGGAACCGCACAAGTTTTTAGCCTGCAACAAAAGGAGCGAGTATGGCCCGTACCACTATTCGTTCAATGACGGTTGAACCATTAAATATGCCGTTACTTGAGCCGTTTGCCATTGCAACTGGCAGCATCTCAGAGGCACGCAACGTCCTGATCACGCTCACATTACAAGATGGAAGCGTGGGTTATGGTGAGTGCGCCCCATTTCCACCCAGTACTGGAGAATCACAAGAAACGGCACTGGCAGCCGCGCGCGGCTGCATTGATCTTTTGCTGGGCCAGGATGTCGCCCACTGGCGCATGCTAGCAAAATTAGTACGCAGCCTGTATTTCAGTCAGACCACTGTCTGCGCCGGCATCGAGATGGCGATATTGGATGCCCTTACACGTTCATATGGAATGCCTCTCTACGCGTTTTTTGGCGGAGCAAGCTCACAGGTCGAGACTGATATGAGTATTCCTATCGTCTCTGCTGAGCGTGGCTATCAACTGGCGGAAGAGACGGTCAGGCTAGGCATTAACACCATTAAGGTGAAAGTTGGTAGCGACCTGCGTGAGGATGTCAATCGGGTTGAGTCTATTCGTAGTGGAGCGCCTCATCTTGGCATCACCCTGGATGCTAATCAGGGCTATACACCAAATGAAGCCTTGCTCTGCCTGGAAGCGTTGGACGATCGGGACATTCGCCCGCTCTTGTTAGAGCAACCTGTACATAAGGATGATCTGGCAGGTATGCGCTATATTATGCAACATACCAGTGTTCCTATCGCCGCAGACGAGAGCGCCGGCAGTCTGGGTGAGGTCTCACATATCATCAATAGCGCGGCCGCAAATGTCATCAATATCAAATTGATGAAAACAGGTATTGTGGAAGCATTAGATATCGCAGCCCTGTGTCGAGCCGCCCATATGCAACTGATGATTGGTGCCATGATTGAGTCCCGCCTGGCTATCAGTGCCGCAGCCCACTTTGCCGCAGGCCTTGGAGGGTTTCGTTTCATAGATCTGGATACACCAATGCTCCTGGCCGAAGATCCATTTCTCAGTGGTTATGAGCAAAGGGGAGGCATCTATGATCTCTCCAACATCAAAAGTGGCCTGGGAATAATCCTGAAATAGTGCAACAATAGCCACTTATTTATTTCATGCCATTACACAAAAATGCGTACTGCACATTTTTGTGTAATGGCATACATTTTCGAACAGTCAGGAAATCCATAGAAAAGGTCAAAAACTGTACAGTTTTCCCTTGACAGTAACCATGCACAGCTTCTATACTACAGTAGAAGTTTTGAATGTTGATCCACTAAGTCAACAATAAAAGGTGATTACAAGGAGGCCAGACATATGTCTGAGTATGCACATCCCGAAGCGCTCGTCGATACCAGTTGGGTTGCAGACCATTTAAATGATTCCAATGTACGCTTGATTGAAGCCGATGAAGACGTACTGCTGTACGAAGTCGGCCACATCCCTGGAGCGGTCAAACTTGACTGGCATGTCGATGTTCAGAATCCCCTGAGTCGCGACTTTGTTGACCAGGAAGGACTTGAGAAGCTTTTCAGCAAATGGGGAATTACAAACGACACAACCATTGTGCTCTATGGTGATCGCAACAACTGGTATGCGGCTTATTCATACTGGCTATTTACCCAATACGGTCATAAAAACTTGAAGCTCATCAATGGTGGTCGTACAAAGTGGGAAGCCGAGGGCCGCCCATACACTAAAGAGGTTCCTCATTATGAGGCAACTACTTACCATGCACAGCCTGCAGATGAGAGCATTCGTGCCTTCCGTGACCAGGTTCTAGCCGGCTTGAACGACAGCAATGTACGCCTCATCGATGTACGTTCCCCACAGGAATATAGCGGTGAACTGCTCCACATGGTCAACTATCCACAAGAAGGCGCACAGCGTGCTGGTCACATCCCTGGCGCGAAAAACATTCCCTGGGCAGTGACAGCTAATGCAGACGGCACATTTAAATCGGCCGAAGAGCTAAGCGAAATCTACAAAAATAAAGACATCACGCCAGATAAGAATATCGTTTCTTATTGCCGTATTGGCGAGCGCTCAGCACACACCTGGTTTGTATTGACCCGCTTGCTGGGCTTCGAAAATGTCCGCAACTACGACGGTTCCTGGACAGAGTGGGGCAGCCTTGTCCGCTCACCAATCGAACGCTAAATACTTTTTTAGGGATAGTATATTTGTCCCTGGTACTTTTGACCCTGCTAACGACATTGTTCGGGCAGGGTTTTTTTTGTGCTCATCTCCTATTTTAACTTTTCACATAAGATTACGTATGTAATAAGAGTATGTCTATTTTCGCGTTACTACGCTCGACTTCTATCCAGAAACCTAGTATAATTTTTCTACCTATGCATAGAAGAGACTACACTATTAAAAATTGATGAATGCTTGTTTCAATACAAGAAAATCCTGAAATCAGATCTAGAGATGGCAGTACACAACTGTCCATTCGAGGTAATTATTTTTGTCTTAATTTGCGAGAGGTCTTTTTTAGCGTCATTTATAAATGTCAGATGCATCCAATTCCATAGAGCAATTGGAAAGATAAAAAAAAGATCATCATATACGTGTAACACGCCTAAATAAGTATTACCATACGAGACAGGCAATATTTTGCTCATGTCTTAGAAGGCAGGCAGAAAGATGAAATGTCCTTACTGCAGCGCAGAAACACGTGATAACGTGCGCTTTTGCGGAAATTGTGGTAAAAATCTGAGTGCTCCCTTGACGAATAATACACCTTCAAATAGTGGAATTACCGTTTCGAGTTCTTTAAGCTCGGGTTCACGTCTTCAAGGTGGTCGCTATGTGGTAAAAAAGATCCTTGGACAGGGAGGAATGGGAGCAGCGTTGCTCGCCACAGATATTCGCCTGGATGGCAAACTTGTAGTTATTAAAGAGTTGATCTCTGACAACGTGGATCAAGATAGCCGCTTAGAAGATGTACGTAATTTCAAGCGTGAAGTATCTACGCTGGCACATATTGATCATCCACTGGTACCCAACGTCACCGATCATTTTCAAGAAGGCACCCGCTACTTTATGGTGCAGGAATATGTGGATGGTGAAAATCTAGAAGAGCACCTGAATCATCTTCAGCGCCCTATGACAGAGCGTGAGACGCTCATCTGTGGCTCTGAAGTACTCGATATCCTGGATTATCTATCACAACTCATGCCACCAATTGTGCATCGAGATATCAAACCCGCAAATATTATTATTGGCACAAAAGATCGCCGGGCACATCTGGTAGATTTTGGTATTGCGCGCGCCGATGAGATAAAAAACGCACAACGTAAGCAGACTTCAGCATTGGGAACTCCAGGCTATGCTCCACCAGAGCAATATCAGGGAAATGCCGATCCACGCTCTGATCTCTATGCCCTGGCGGCCACACTGCATCATGTCTTAACCAATCGTGACCCTCGTAATTATCCGCCTTTTTATTATGCGGCCGCACGCTCACTCAATGCTCAACTCTCACCAGAAATTGAGGGCATCCTGATCAAAGCGCTTAATAATGATATCAATCAGCGTTTCCAAAGCGCCGCGTCTATGAAGCAAGAGATTGACCTGCTCCTGCGGCAACGCTTTGGCCTTTCAGGCAACATCGATACCTATACCCTGGGCACTTCAGGTAACCTGGGTGCAACACAAGCAAGTACGGCCCAGACCCAGACATCTGGTCCTAATTACCCACCAACACAAGTTGCTGGACCAACACCAATACCTTCGACACCGTTACCAGTTCAACCAACACCAACACCAACACCGCCGCCACCACCACCACATACACCGATCCCGAGCCATTCAGGAGCATCATTAACACCAGTCCAGCCCTTGCCAAACTTTGGCCCTACATCTGGATCAAACTATACCTATCCAATACAACCACCACAAGCGTCCCATATGGTAGTACAGCCCCCACCTTATTTGGTACAGCCACCACCAGCTAAGAAAAAACGGAGAGGCGGACTAATCTTCCTGATCTTGTTATTGGTGATCTTGCTCATAGCAAGCGGTATATTCGTGACCAACTATTACTTTGTAGGCGCCAATAAACCAAAACCGGTTGAAGCACCCGCCATTGGGGTCACCATGATTAATGGCGAGCCCATCGGTATCAGCGATGGTACGGTCGCCCTGGATACAACGCTGGCGGATGGCTCGCTAAAAACACAAGCAGCCCAACAATTCAAATTGCATAAAGACGATACGAATGAAGCCACTTCTCTCCTTAATGAGGCCATAACTAAAAACTCTAACGATGCCGAGGCACTCATCTATAAAGAGAATATTCGCGTCATCAATTCGGGAACCCCCTATGTGACCCTGGTAGTTGCAACAATGATTAGTGGTGATCAGCTCGATACTGGACGAGACGATCTACAGGGAGCTTATGTAGCCCAGAAAGAATTCAATGATTCAGGTAGACTCTCTAATGGTACACTGGTACGCCTGTTAATCGCCAATTCTGGTAGCAAAACAGATAATGTGGTCAAAGTCGCCCAACAAATCGTTCGTCTGCAGAAAACAGATCCTACCTTTGTAGGAGTAATGGGCTGGCCGTATAGTGGACGTACCCTGGCAGCCATCCAGACCTTAAGTAAGAGCCAGATTCCTATGCTTTCCCAGACCGCGTCCAGCGATGGGCTTACTAACGCATCACCATATTTCTTCCGTGTAGCGCCCGCCAATAAGCAACAGGGTATACAGGGAGCGATATATGCCGAGAAGAATCTACACGCCAAAACAACGGCTCTTTTCTATGATCCCAAGGATAGCTATAGCCAGAGCCTGGCACAAGATTTTCGTCAGCAGTTTGAAGGTACCGACAAAAACACGATCATCAACGAGCAATACACCATTGGCAACCAGGGGAGTATTAACAAGGCAATTCAAGATGCATCAACGAAAAATATTGACCTCATCTACTTCTCAGGTTATGCAACCGATGTCAGTACCGTACTCTCTAATCTGCCTCCAGGCAAATTGCCAGTGATGGGTGGAGATGCACTTTATCAATTGGGAGGCTACCAGAGTAGCGCGAAGGCTAACTTCAGTCGCTTACATTTCACCGCTTTTGCCTATCCTGATGAATGGGATGTCTTTAAATACAGCGCGCAAAAGCCAGCCTTCTTCTCTGAATACTCAGCGGCATTCAACCCTGATGGACAACAGGGAGGTGGTAAATATGGCTTTACGCGTGCGGCCAATGATGTTATTCTCTCCTATGATGCAACCATAACCCTGCTTACTGCGTACAATATGGCATTGAATGCAGGAAAGAAACAGCCGACCCCTAAGGATATGCGGGACTACCTGCTGAAAATCAATGGGGCAAATACTATTCAAGGAGTGAGTGGTCAAATTTCTCTTGGTCCCAATGGCGATCCGATAGAAAAGTCGATCCTGGTCCTCTACGTCGATGAAATAGGACGCATTCACATGGAACCGGCAGCGTTGGGCCGCTTCTTGAAACAGAAATAGACATTGTATAATATCATCACAACATTTTTTATAGCTACGAGATTGGAATAATAAGGCACGACTATGAAATGTCCTTTTTGCGGCACGGATAATCCGGCAGATGAAACCTTTTGTGCCAATTGTGGTGGTTATCTGGATCCAACATCTGGTGGCCAAACGATAGTTGGACAAGTACAACAAAATAACCAGCAAACGGTCACGCCAACTCAGGTTACCAGCAATGGTAGCGGGAGGGTTGGTGCCAGAGCAACGGGAGGAGGCCAGGGTGTATCCAGCACCCTGACTCCTAACGCAAAGTTACAGCAGGGCCGTTATGTGGTCGAAAAAGTGCTGGGTCAAGGTGGCATGGGGGCAGCCGTCCTGGCGCGCGACTCACGTGTCTCCAATAAACGTGTGGTCATTAAGGAGCTGATTTCAGACGAGAATGATCCTGAGCAGCGCAAGGAAGATGAACGTAACTTCGAGCGCGAGGTAGATACACTCGCAAGCCTGGATCATCCCCTCATTCCAACCGTGACAGATAGTTTTCAGGAAGGCTCACGCTACTATATGGTGCAGGAATATGCGCCCGGTGAGAATCTTGAAGACTATATGGAACGGACAAATAAGCCCATGCCCGAGCAAGAGGCTCTGACATATATGTCTCAGGTACTTGATATCCTGGAGTATCTGGGTGAACAGAAGCCGGCCATTGTGCATCGCGATATTAAGCCAGCTAACATTATTATCAGTGACAGAGATAAACGGGCACGTCTGGTGGACTTTGGCATTGCGCGCGCCGACGAGGCCAAGCATGCCAAACGCAAACAGACAACGGCGTTAGGTACTCCTGGCTACGCCCCCCCAGAACAATATCAGGGTAATGCCGATCCACGCTCCGATCTCTATGCCCTGGCGGCCACTATTCATCACCTGGTCACCAATCGTGACCCACGTAACTATCCACCGTTCAATTATCCACGGGCGCGCACATTGAATCCACAGGTCTCTGCTGAGCTAGAGAATATTCTCGCACGGGCATTGACTATTGATGTCACTAAACGCTATCAAAATGCGGGCGCAATGAGGCAAGAGGTAGATGACCTGTTGCAACGGCGCTTCCATACGAGTGGTAATACCAGTTCTTATGTACTGGGATCATCACGACCACTGAATAACTCTACACCTCCAGCAGCGGCCAGTTCGTCGGCAGCTAGCGCTGGCTCAGCATACGCCTCAGGCTATAACACGGCCCAGCAACAGCCAGCCAATAGAGCAGGCACACGGTCTCCCTATAACAATCAAGCACAACAACCCAGGCCCCTACGGCCACAACAACAGCAACAGCAGATGGGAGGGATGTACCCGCCAACCCAGGCTCCAGCCAGGAAAGACAACAACTATCTGCTGTGGAGTTTCCTGCTACTCATTATAGTAGTTATCATTATTGGCGCGCTGATCTTTGTCCTTCCAAACCTTGGCAACCCTGTCCCGCCTGGAGGTGGAGCCAGACCTATTGGCAATACCAGCCAGACCGGGGCAAAGGATACTCAAAAACCCAGTAATCCAATCAGTGTCACCACAATCAAGGGCGAAGCTATTGGGTTAAGTGATGGTAGTTATGCTTTTGACACTCAGCGTACCAATGCAGAAGCTAAGGCAAGTGCAATCAAAGCACTGGCACAAGGCAACAAAAGCCAGGCCAATACATACTGGAATAGCGCGATTAGTAGCGACTCAAGCGATGCCGAAGCCCATATCTACCAGGAGAATCTGCGTGTA
This sequence comes from Dictyobacter alpinus, assembly GCF_003967575.1. Classification (NCBI taxonomy): domain Bacteria; kingdom Bacillati; phylum Chloroflexota; class Ktedonobacteria; order Ktedonobacterales; family Dictyobacteraceae; genus Dictyobacter; species Dictyobacter alpinus. The sequence continues at coordinate 3,023,171 of NZ_BIFT01000001.1, read as the reverse complement.
CTCTCTTCTGGCAGCCCTTATGTCACTTATGTAGTAGGCACCATCTTAACTGGCCCCAATGCCGGCGTTGGCCATGATAATCTGCAAGGTGCATATGTGGCGCAACATGAGTGGAATACCCAAAACACGCTCGGCACCGTCAAAGTACGCTTGATTATCGCGAACACTGGCAGCGACTCGGGTAACGCCACCACCGTTGCCAACCAGATAGTCCAGGCCGCAGCCAAGGATCCGACTATTGTAGGTGTGATGGGCTGGTCCTTTAGCTCACACGCTGAAAATGCAGCGGACGTCCTGACACTAAATCATATTCCGATGGTCTCGGCTACCGCCTCCAGTGATAGCTTAAGCGGTCGCTCACCTTACTTCTTCCGTGTATCACCATCCAACCTCACCGAGGCGAGTGTGGCGGCAACCTATGCGAAAGATAAGCTTAAACAGCTAAAGGCAGTCGTCTTCCAGGATGATGCAGACTCATACAGCCAGAGCCTGGGAAGTGATTTCCAGAACGCTTTCACAGCAGCGAATATCGGCGGCCAGGTAACACAGGTAATCAAGTATAAGAAAGATGATAAAGCCTCCATCATTGCTGGAATGCAAAAAATCACAGCAGATCCAGGTCTGATCTATTTTGCTGGCTATTCAAATGACGTGGGCAATTTGCTGACGGATATTCCTAATCATCCTCAACTGGAGAAGACACAGATTATCGGGGGTGATGCGCTTTATGAACTTGGTGGCTATCCTGAGAGCGCACGTAAGAACCTGTATCGCATGCATTTCACTGCCTTTGCCTATCCCGATGAATGGGATGTACTAAAGCAGAGCAATAAAAAGCCTGCTTTCTTTCAGGATTATGCCAGCGCCTATAGAGGTAACGGTTCCAAGGGAGGCTATGGCTATGATCGTCCGAGCAATAACGTCATACTCTCATATGATGCTATGCTGGCTTTACTAACCAGTACCAAACAGGCCCTCAATGGCGAAACAACGCTGAAATCTACTGCACTACAGCAATCTCTGGCAACCCTCAAGGGATTACAGGGTGTCAGTGGACAAATCAGCTTTGGCTCAAATGGGGACCCTACGGACAAAGCCATGCTTATCCTCTACTTTGATGAAATAGGACGCATTCACATGGAAGACAATCTAGGTGCAGGCACCTTCCTGGTCAAATAAAGGTTATTCTGCAACAAACAGGCGGGCTCAACCTCTATCAGGTTGAGCCCGCCTGTTTGTTGCAGAATGGCTATTACTTCTTCGGCAACTTCAGCTCTATATCTGCTTGCGTCAGTTGTTCAATAGCCACCACCTTTTGCCGACTTGTGGTCCCACGCACAATCGTGATTGCCCGCTTCGGAATTGCTAATTGGCTGGCGAGCAGGGCAATCAATGCTTGATTAGCGGCTCCATCAACAGGAGGAGCGGTCAAACGCGCCTTCAAGCCCTCCCCATCCCATTCCAATACATTTTTCCCACTACGGGGTACCACTCGAATCGAGATTAACAATTTTTACCACCCGGCTGGCATGGCCTGCAACAGTAGGGCTTGTATCAGTGTCAGCATGAACCAGGTGATAAAAAATGAGAGATCCAGCACCCCAAGCTGCCCAATGATGCGACGTGCAGGCTCGATGAAGGGATCAGTCAGACGCGCCAGAAAACGAATAAAGGCATTACGCTCGTCCACACGAAACATCATGGCAATGGCACGAACCAGCATTGCCAGGATCAGGAAGCTAATGCCATAGCGGATCAGCAACGAGAAGATGGGGAAAGGCAAAGGTGGTGGCGTATACATGGTTACTCCTGAATAGTACGTACTTCAATAAAGGTAAAGCCAAACAATTTTCGACGTGCGATATTCGTCACACGTACACCGGCAAGGTCAGGTAAGGTCGTAAAGTGCTTCTGCACATATTCACCCAGCGGTCGTGCAGCCATCCAACCAGCAACTGAAGAGGCCGTAGCGGAAGCGACACGGGTGCGATTGTTGCTGGAGGCCATGCCCAACAATGTACCAATAGTGACCATGGAAACGCCAACAGCCAGATTGGTACCACAATTGGGATGGATAGCCAGTTCAGCCTCACCAGCCTTTAAGCGTTCCAGAGCCTCATCTAGAGCTCGTCTCAATAGACCAAGGTCCACATCGCCAAAGATGATAAAGCCATCTGAATTTGAACGAGCACTAGCACTTAAGGAAGGATCCATATTTCCCATGATGGTAAAAGTGGCATGCTCAAGCGCATGATTTTGTCGGGTTCTACGGCTAAACAAGATGTCATCAATTTTCATGCCGATACTCCTTTTTATGCCATCGGTTGTTAACGGCTTTGCGGCCAGACTCAGGGCTTACCGATATGCGCCTGGCTATTATTTGACCCGTTCACCAAAGATCGCACGCCCAACGCGCACAATAGTTGCCCCCTCCTCAATCGCGATAGGATAGTCGTCAGTCATACCCATCGAAAGCTGGTCCCAGGAGTACTCTGGCACTTCCTGACGAAGCTTATCACGCAACTGACGCAACGCTTGAAACACTGGACGCACCTGCTCTTGATCGTCTACAAGGGGCGCAACAGTCATCAATCCCTGCACCTTTAGATGTGATAACGACCGTAACTGACGAGCAATGGCTGGTGTCTCCTCAGGAGTCATGCCTTCCTTACGCGCTTCCCCTGAAATGTTGACCTGCAATAATACTGGTTGTACTACAGCCGTTTCCTCAGCGTGGCTCTTCTTTTCAGCGGCGCGCTGGAGGGACAGAGCAAGATGCAGGCTATCAACGCTATGAATATACGCAAAAGAGCCACAAACCTTATTAGCCTTATTGGTCTGTACATGCCCGATCATATGCCAGCGAAGATCTGGTGGAGAAAATGTAGCCTGTTTTTCCAGAACTTCCTGAACACGATTCTCACCGAAATCTCTTATTCCTAAATTATACGCCACTTTTATAGCTTCAAGCGGCTTTGTTTTAGAAACAGCGACAAGCGTCACTGATTCTGGCCTGCGTTCAGCACGTAGGGCCGCTTCGGCTATCTGTGCATGTACGCGGGCAAGATTGGCGGCAATCATCGCTTCCTGACCTATAGGAGGCTGGTTTATCACAATTATCTCTCTACTGATTACTTTCCGTTAATTTGATGCTATTATATCAATATTGTATAGTGGATACGACTGAGAATAGACAGGTTATGCCCATGCTCTCTTATCTTCAACAATACATGATCGGCACAAACGCCTTTCATACTATATTAGTACGTCTATATACCTGGCTGCGTTGTGTCATGATCACAATTGAACCAGAGAGGGGCTATGCCTACTCGACTTTTTCCAATAATTCTAGCAGAACACCATTGGAACTTTTTGGGTGCAGGAAGATGGCTCGTCCTTCGGCCGCCATGCGAGGCTGCTCATCCAAAACGGCGGCCCCTTTGGCTTTTAGATCGTTCAGGGCACTATCTATATCATCAACTTGCAGACAGAGGTGATGGAGACCTTCGCCGCGCTTCGTTAAGAACTTTGTCAGACTGGCATTAGAGGGAGTCGGCTCGATAAGTTCTAGCTGGCTTCCTTCAGGACCTCCCATAGGAAGAAAGGCGATACGCACCTGCTCGGTTGGCACTTCTTTAATCTCACTGGGAGTAATACCCAACGTGTCGCGATAAAAGGTCAGGGCTTGTTCAAGATTATGTACAATAATGGCTACATGATCGATGCGTCTGGGCATGGTCTTCGTTCCTTCTCTTCATTGAAAATGAGTACAGGCAGTTATGATTGGTTGCAGGCAGTATGTAACTGGTTAAGATTCAAATGATGTGGCACGACTGAAAAGAGGCCAATGCTACGCTGAATAGTACTGGTAATCGTTTGTAATGCCATCAGTGAGCTGATGCGCGTCTGCTCATCATAATGCAAAGTAATCGCCATATGATCGAATTCGGCCTGGGTTAATACTTCATAACTCATATCAGGTTTGACGAGTGTACTTAAATCCAGATCTATATAAGAAAGCTGATCCAACACGATCTGAGCGGGTTGAATAATATTCGCATAGGTATGGATTAAGGTATCTTCATTGTAAAAAGCGCTCAACATATACCAGCGATCAGGCCAGAAAAATTGCAGACAATTATTACGCAACTTACGTGTACCAGATGACCAGTTCATTGGAGTGCCAGCAGGCAACCAGAGCCTGATACAAGCATCATCACGTCCATCAGTAATCTGTTGTCCACCATTCGCCAATTGGAGATCGCTATTTAACCGGTATGCGCGCCACGTCCCACGTAGTAATTTATCGTAACTACGACTCTCTACGAAAAAATCTCGCTCCATAATGCATCTCCCTTCATCAACATCCATAGTACGGAACAAAAATAAAAACGTCAAGTAGAAAGTGTGTAAGCTTTCATCCATATAAAGCCATAGACTATAGCACTTCAATTGTAAAAGGTGCATCGTTGCCAGACAGTTGATCAGATCATACAAGCATATTATAAGCTACTTCATAACATCCATAACTCATAAACCTGCTGAATTACGCTAGCAGGGCTATTTAATTTTCCCTTGCGGCGCCGGGTTGTGAGTGTGGAGTGTGTGTGGGGCGGCCGCAGCCGCCCCACACACACTCCACACATGAGATAGGGTGTAGCTGGTCACTTGCGATTCAGCCTTTTTCGTGAACATTAAAAAGCCCTGTTACGCCAGGCAAAAGTTTTCATTACGACCAGAGGTGTTGTACAATGGAGAATGATATAGTAGAACAATTCATAGCAAAGAAATAACAGAAAAACTGGATTTGTATGCGCTGCCCTAATTGCCAAACCCTTAATCCTATCAATGCCAAATTTTGTCTGGAATGTGGAACTCGCCTACTTGGTTGTCCCAATTGCGGGACCATTAATCCTCCTGGTGCTAAATTTTGCATCGAATGCGGAATTTCTCTCTTAAGTAACCAGAGACCCACAATATCAGCTGAACCGGAACCAATCGTCGATGCGAATGAGACACAGCCGATGCTAGAAGCAATATCAGCACCGGCAAGTTCCTCATTACTCACTTCGTCAGAAGAGAGACGTATAGTTACCGTGATGTTCGCCGATATCACCGGATCAACTCCTCTCGCAGACCGCCTGGATCCAGAGGATATGCGCGCTATCCTGACTGGTTATTTTAATTTGATGACGGCACAGATTCGAAAACATGATGGCACGGTAGAAAAATATATTGGGGATGCCGTAATGGCGGTCTTTGGCACACCTATCACCCACGAGGATGATCCCGATCGCGCGATCCGCGCCGCCCTGGATATGCAGGCCGCGCTCACCGTTTTTAATGAGCAGCGCCTGGAACGTGATCCAGATGCGACACGCCTGCAAATGCGCATTGGCATCAATACCGGTGAAGTGGCAGCCACTGGCTCGACGGCGACACAACACCAGGACTTCCTGATCACGGGGGATGCAGTCAATATCGCGGCCCGGCTGCAACAGATGGCGACACCAGATACTATATTGGTAGGAGAACGCACCTATCATTCAAGCCGTGAAGTTTTTGACTTTAAAGCGATTGCTCCACTTCATCTCAAAGGCAAATCTGAGCCTATCTCAGGTTATGTCGTACAAGGCCTGCGGCAATCAACACCCATCATCACCCAGCATCCAAGGGGCCTGACAGGAGGGAATACACGGCTGGTGGGTCGAGACCTGGAGTTGACCCTGATGCATGCCAGCTATGCCCGTGTTCAAACTGAACGCAGACCACACTTAATCACCATCCTGGGAACTCCAGGCATTGGTAAATCCCGCCTGGTGCGCGAGTTTATTAAGCGCGAACAAGAACTTGTCAAAAGTGCATCTTCTATGGGTGAATTACGACCACCGCTGGTTCTCAAGGGCCGCTGCCCTCCTTATGGAGAAGGTTTAACCTACTGGCCCTTAATTGAGATCCTGCGTACCATTCTAAAGGTGCAGGATGGCGATACGAATGAGATTGTTCAGCAACGCTTTGTGGAATTTCTGCGTGTGACCTTTGCTAAGGCCAAACGTAACGAGTCACCTGAAGAGATTGCTGAGACATTATTACGCCGGATTGGCCGTGGACTTCTGAATAAGGAGAGTTCTGCTGATGAGCCGGACTATAACGAACGCCCAAAGCCTGAAGTACAGACAGCGATGCGCACCGCCACGATCAAACAGAGTGGAGCCCAGGGTGCATTGCTACGGGCCTGGCGTGTTTTATTAGAGGCGCTCGGTGAACTACAACCATTGATTGTGGTGGTCGATGATTTACAGTGGGCGGATGAAGCGCTACTGGACTTGTTTGAATACCTGACGGATCGTATCACATCTGTACCTCTACTCTTCATCTGTCCCGCACGACCTGATTTTCTGGAACATCGTCGCGATTGGGGTGGCGGTCATCGCAATTTTACGACCATCGAGCTAGACGCGCTTAATTGGGAGGAGAGCAGCGATCTGATCGATGCCCTACTCAATACCAGCGAATTGCCAGAAGCCTTGCGCTATACCATCCTGGCTCGTTCTGAGGGCAATCCCTTCTTCGTTGAAGAGATCATACGTATGTTCATCGATCAAGGCATTCTTGTACGTGGAGAGAACCAGGCACGGGGACAAAGGTATTGGCATGTAGAATATCCTAAACACGGCACACTTGGTGAGCTAGGACAACCGGTACAAAGCGTCGCCAATGAAACGCTAGAAGATGGGCTGCTCAATAATCCTTATCTCATCCCGCTTCCCCATGTTCCTGATACCATTCAAGGAGTGCTGGCGGCCCGCGTTGACCTGCTTAATCCCACGGAGAAGTTGATACTCCAGCATAGTTCTATCATTGGACGCACCTTCTGGCTATCTACACTATTAGAATTGGCCCAGGGCTTCCGGCCTGAAGAGGTGGTAGAGGCACTGGTAGCTTTGATACGTCGAGACTTTATCGCAGAGATCAGCATCAAAGCGGCCACACCTGCCAGGATTGATCGGGCATTTATCTTTAAGCATATCTTGATTCGCGATGTGGTTTATAATAATGTGCCACGTCAGCGACGCTCACGCGAACATGCACGGCTTGCGCTCTGGCTCGATGAGCAAACAAGCGATCAGCAAGCAAATTTCGTTGAACTTATCGCTTACCACTATCAACGAGCCCTGGCTACCTGGTCACCTAATGCGGCTATCGATTATATCGAAATATACAATCAACAACAACCAACCGCGAGTCCAGTCCGTCTGACGCGCCAGGACTTACGCGATCGAGCGGTCAAGTACTTAACGCTGACTGGTGATCAAGCCATGGACAGTTATTATGGGCTACGGGCCTTGCAGGCTTATAACGATGCCTTTGAGCTATTAAATGATGAACACGCGGATGCTCTAGACAAAAGCAAGTTGCTGGCGAAGGTAGGCGAGGCACATGCCCAACGGGGCAACCTTGATGAGGCCTGGCTGCAATTACGGCGCTCATTACAATTGGCGACCGATAATGGTGTCATATCTGACAAAAAGCATTTACTCAGGCTCTATGAACAATTGTCATTACTCGCGACACGTTGGCTGGCCCGCTTCGTTACGCTCCCCGATCCCAGGGAGGTGCGCAGATATATCAATGCGGGCTTGAAAATTCTTGAGGGAACACCAACCAGTCGCGAATATATCGCTTTTCTGACCTATCAAGCCTTCTGGTATATTCGCCAGTTGGATAAAGCACCAGGTGACCAGAAACACAAACTGGCGGAGCAAGCCTTGCAGAGTGGACACAAGGCTCTGCATATGGCTGAAGAATTAAATAGCCCACGCACACTCTCGCTGACACTGGATGCAATGGGCTTTATCTACTTTGAGTATCATCGCTACACTAAAGCCATCGAACTTCAGGAACGCCGACTCAAACTTGAACATCTGATTACCGATCGTGAAGAACTCTACGACCTCCATTACTCGCTCGGCATCGCCTACGAGCAGGTGGCTGAGTATGCCACTGCCCTGAATTACTATGGACAGGCCTGGAGTAACGCCCTGACAATGGAGAGTCCTGGCATGGTACTGACAAGCATGGTTGGTCGCATGCGCGTATGGCAGCGTTGGAACCGCTGGAATGATGCTGAGAAGGTGGCACTGGAGATTCTGCAATTCATTGAAAAATATCAGCAAGATGAAAAACGCCAATTATGGGCATTAGAGACACTTTCCACCATCGCTTACCACCATGGAAAACTGGAAGAAGGCGATAAATATGCGCAGCAATATAAGCGCTTATTATCCCAACAAAGTGAGCGGACAAGCCTGGAAGATAGTACGTCAATTGACACGAAAATGCATGCGATCCATCTGGCTCAGGAAGATTGGACCCGGGCCCTGGCAGATTATCATGATAAATTCATCAATAGCGAACCATTTCCAGATCCAGCTATCATGTCGACACTGGTAGAGTTACTGGTGACAACCAACACACTTGATGGCCTGGCAGAACTGCTTGAACGTACGATAAAGCTGTGTACGGACTCAGGATCGCGTAAAAGTCTGGCCGTTGCGTTACGCGCACGTGGGCGCATGTATATGCTTCAAAGACAATTAGCATTAGCCGAGACGGATCTGCGCCTTTCGAATGACTATTGTGAAAAACTGGATATTCCCTGGGAGCGCGCCCACACGTTATATCATTTAGGTTTACTCTATCAACATCGAGCAGCAATGCGGACCAACTTAGAGGAACGCGATAGCGATATCGGGCTGGAACACTACTACCTGGAACAGGCGCTCGGTTTCTATGAGTCGCTGGATGCCAGACCTGCTATTGAACGCATACATCTGGCATTGAGGACTAACGAGCCGTACGCTAACAACGCTATGCGTTAGCAAAGCCATCGTGAACACGGTTCACATGTCTGTTTTTCAATGGCATAACATTACTGCCACAACTGCGTTGAATCCCAGATCTGGCCTAAGGTTGGTGGAAGGGCAACTATTTTGATATAAGCCAGATTGACATGGGCGGCCCGTAGATACAGGCGCATACTTTCCAAGGCAAGGCCTGGAGTATTATTCGTACGACTTAAATGGGCCAGCCAGAGCCAGCGCATACCACGTTCACGCCATATTTTCAACACCGCCTCTCCAGCCTGATCATTAGAAAGGTGACCAGTTGCACTGATAATCCGGTGTTTTAAATGCCAGGGATATGGCCCGCGCCAGAGGCGTTCGCGATCATGGTTTGATTCAAGAATCAAGAGATCCGCATGCTGCATATGTTCCAGCATAGTTGGCGTGACCTCACCGCTATCTGTCACCAGGCACACACGACAACCACCAGCCTGTAAAAGGAAACCACATGGGGCAGTAGCATCATGCGAGATAGCGAAAGAAGTAATCTCAATATCACCAATCTTAAGACGGGATCCAGCGGGCAACTCTTGATGTGGTAGCTTGATAGCAGTGGATGTCTCTGGAGTAACTACGCTTATATCTCCCTCTTCAAGTAGCATGGTAGTGCCTACTATTTCAGTCGTCTGCATAGTAGCGAGTACAGCAGACTCATCTTGAAACTTTGCCCGCACGACTCTACCAGAATCCGTGCGCCATACACCGGTCCTCACGCCCTCTTGAATAGCTTTAAGGGTACGCATATCAGCGATAACTGGCATACGCTGCGATTTGAGGAGAGTAGGAATGCCCTGGACATGATCGCTATGTTCATGGGTCACCAGGATACCCTGAATTTGGGCCAGAGAGACGCCTACGGAAGCCAGACGGGTTGTTAGCATGCGAGTACTTAGTCCAGCATCTAGTAGCAGCTTTGTGCGTCCTTGAGGGCCTGCCTCAACAAGGAAAGCATTACCACTACTGCCGCTACCAAGAGAAACCACACGCATAACAAAAGTACCTCGTCTGAAATAAGTAATAACAAGAAATTCAGATTATGATTGGGAAGATTTGCCGTGTAAGGCAGGGTTATACAAACTTAACAGCTCCTGGGCATTGCGCCCAAGTACCATATCTAGTGCTGCGGCATCCAGACCAGATTGTTGGATATGCTTGATCACACGTTGCTGACTGAGTAGGCCGTAATCGCTAGCAAAAAGAATACGGTCAGCGCCCACCAGACGCGCAACCGTTGGAAAAATCTTTGCCCGATACAAATATGGTGTTGCAGCTGTATCATACCACACATGCGAGGCGATACGCTGGATCTCTGGCATCAGAGTATAAAAGGGCAGGCCTCCACCCCAATGGGCCGCAATAAAACGTACTTCGGGAAAGGCGGTCAGGAAAGTGACAATATCCTGTACAGAAACATTGCCTTTCCCGGGATAGATATGGCCAACTGGCTCACTACAATGTGAAAGAACGAGCAACTGATAGTGGCGAACAATATCTATGATGGGAGTTAACAAAGGAATGTCGCCTAAAGAGTAGCCCTGGCCATGGGGCATCAATTCACCAAGCCCAATCATACCCGCTTGGGCGCAACGTTCTAACTCGTTAAGTGCACGTTTACCAGCTGTTGGCTGCAAAACAGCCATGCCATAGATACGGCCTGGATAGCGATGCATAGCATCAAGAACATAGCTATTAGCTTCCTCAATAAGAGCAGGATCAGTCCAGCCAAAGGAAAAAGTGACGGCAGCATCTACACCAGAGCTATCCATTTCGGCGATCAGATCTTCCGCAGAGGCCAGTCTGGCACGAGGATTAGTATAGAGGGCACTAAACCAGGGATCGCGCTGACAATAACGCTCTCGATGCATACAAACATCTGGAGAAAATATATGTGTATGAAAATCGATGAGCATGGCGCTGCTCCTTATAAATAAAAAGAAAACACAAAAAAAGGATTTGCTTGCTAGCAAACCCCCAAATTGTCACCTTTATAAACAACCACAATACGGTATATCCTCAATTTTGCCGAGTCACTGGTCAGCCATGATTGAAGCTGAGAAGCACTCACGCGAGGTCCACGATGAAGATACTATGTGAAACAAGCCGTACGATCATTAGGGCGACTTCGCTGCGCCTGTTACCAGGTGTCCACGTGTCGTCTATCTACCAGGTCGTCTTCCTGGGATCTTGACTTTCCGAAGAAAGTGGGAAAACTCGTCTTGGGTGCGGCTTCGCGCTTAGATGCTTTCAGCGCTTATCCCTTCTCGACATAGCTATCCAGCTCTGGCCCGGGCGGGCCAACTGGCGCACCAGCGGTCGAGCCATCTCGGTCCTCTCGTACTGGAGATGACGCCCCTCAATTTTCCTACGCCCACGACGGATAGAGACCGAACTGTCTCGCGACGTTCTGAACCCAGCTCGCGTGCCGCTTTCATGGGCGAACAGCCCAACCCTTGGGACCTACTCCAGCCCCAGGATGCGACGAGCCGACATCGAGGTGCCAAACCTTGCCGTCGATGTGAACTCTTGGGCAAGATAAGCCTGTTATCCCCGGGGTAGCTTTTATCCGTTGAGCCACACTCCTTCCACTCGGGAATGTGGGATCACTAAGCCCGACTTTCGTCCCTGCTCGACCTGTCCGTCTTGCAGTCAAGCTCCCTTCTGCCTTTGCACTCTTACGGGTGATGTCCATCCACCCTGAGGGAACCTTTGGGCGCCTCCGTTACTCTTTGGGAGGCGACCGCCCCAGTCAAACTACCCGCCTGATCTTGTCTACGTCCCGGCTCACGGTGACGTATGAGAAACAAACCGCAACGAGAGTGGTATTTCACTGTTGTCTCCCCCTCCCCCAAAGGGAAAGGTTCTCCGACTCCCACCTATGCTACGCACGCTTCAACTCGTTTCCAGGTCAAGGTGTAGTAAAGCTCCACGGGGTCTTTTTGTCCTGTCGTGGGTAACCCGTATCTTCACGGGTACTTCAATTTCGCCGAGTCCTCTGTCGAGACAGCGCTCAACTCGTTACTCCTTTCGTGCGGGTCGGAACTTACCCGACAAGGAATTTCGCTACCTTAGGACCGTTATAGTTACGGCCGCCGTTCACCGGGGCTTAGATTCGCAGCTACGTACACCGCTCCTCGTAACCTTCCGGCACTGGGCAGGAGTCAGCCCCTATACTTCCGCTTTCGCGTTCGCAGAGACCTGTGTTTTTGGTAAACAGTCGGTTGAGCCAATTTCTTGCAACCCCCTCACGCTCCTGCAAGCAGGCTCGCTACTAGGGCACCCCTTCTTCCGAAGGTACGGGGTCAATTTGCCGAGTTCCTTAACAGAGGGTCGCTCGATCACCTGGGGAGATTTCCCCCTGCCTACCAGTGTCGGTTTGCGGTACGGGCGGAGAAGATTCTGGCGAGAGGCTTTTCTCGGCGGCGTAGGGGCCAATGACTTCCGCAGACTTGCGTCCGCTCGCTGCACGTGTCATGCACAGGAAACCGGGATTTTCCTCGGTTTCGCACTTCGCCGTACAGACCCATCCTGTCCAATCGATGGGCTCACCTTCCTTACCGCGTCCCCCCATTGCTCATCACAAATTTCTCCGGTGCAGGAATGTCCAACCTGCTTGCCATCGCCTACGACTATAACGTCCTCGGCTTAGGACCCGACTCACCCTGGGACGATTGACGGTGCCCAGGAACCCTCAGGCATTCGGTGTGTCTGGTTATCACAGACATGACGCTACTCATTCCGGCATTCTCACTTCTGATCGCTCCACCAGTCCTCACGGTCTGGCTTCTCTGCTCCAGAACGCTCCCCTACCAATCCTGCAAAACAGGATTCCATGGCTTCGGTACCTCTCTTAAGCCTCGATACGTTGTCGGTGCCACGACACTCGACCAGTGAGCTATTACGCACTCTTTAAATGGTGGCTGCTTCTAAGCCAACATCCTGGCTGTTTGGGCGTTGTGACCCCCTTTGACACTGAGAAAGGATTTGGAGACCTTAGCCGATGGTCTGGGCTGTTTCCCTTTTGACGACGAAGCTTAGCCCCCGCCGTCTCACTTGCATGCATGCTGTCCTGGCATTCGGAGTTTGGTTGAGTTTGGTAACCAGCACTTGGCCCCTAGCTCATTCAGTGCTCTACCTCCAGGATAGTGTTTCATACAGCTGTACCTCAATACATTTCGGGGAGAACCAGCTATCTCCGTGTTCGATTGGAATTTCTCCCCTATCCACAAGTCATCCCCCAGTTTTGCAACACTGGTGGGTTCGAGCCTCGACGGACTGTCACATCCGCTTCACTCTGCTCATGGATAGCTCACACGGTTTCGGGTCGCATCGCCGCAACATATGCCTTGTTCAGACTCGGTTGCCCTGGGGCTCCCCAGCTTTAACGCTGGTTAACCAGGCTACGACGATGCACTCGCCGGATCATTCTACAAAAGGCACGCCATCAGCCCTTAGTTCCGCAACGGAACAGTGGCCTCTGACTGCTGGTGAGTACGTGGTTTCAGGGTCTGTTTCATCCCCCTCTCGGGGTGCTTTTCACCTTTCCCTCACGGTACTTGTTCGCTATCGGTCGCTAAAGATGTGTAGCCTTGGAGGGTGGTCCCCCCAGCTTCCCACAAGGTTTCACGTGCCTCGTGGTACTCAGGATACCGATCCACGTTAACAAACCGTCCTCTACGGGACTCTCACCCGCTCTGGTCGCGCTTTCCAACGCGTTCAAGTAGTTCGTCATTGCTTGTTATCGGTCCTACAACCCCGACCATCTCGAAAGATGATTGGTTTGGGCTCCTCCCGGTTCGCTCGCCACTACTACGGGAATCTCGGTTGATTTCTTTTCGTCGAGTTACTGAGATGTTTCAGTTCACCCGCTGCCCCCCGTCACTGCCTATGTGTTCAGCAGGCGGTCTCCAGACATCACTCTGGAGGAGTTGCCTCATTCGGAATCTTGGGGTTCATGGCTTGTATGCAGCTCCCCCCAAACGTTTCGCCGGTCTCCGCGTCCTTCTTCGGTCTTTAGCGCCAAGGCATCCACCTCGTACTCTGTGTAGCTTGTTCTCTTCTCTTCATCATGTTTGTTCTGTGAATGCTTGTTTACCGTTCCCTCTCTTGCGAGAAAGAACAGCGATCCTCTGCTTCAACTCTGGCTGACCTATCATGGCTCAGCAAAATTGAAGATATACGGTATTTGGTTGTCAAGGTGCGATGCTGGCAGGTACAACGCCGTAGCGTGGCCCTGTTGACCCCAACATCTGGAGAGTGGAAACCAGCCCAACTGCTGGATGAATACTTTCGTCGTCCTGTTCGACCTGGAAGTGTGATGAGCATAAACGTCTTTCTTTGAAAGAAAGACACCCACCAAAGCTCCCTAGAAAGGAGGTGATCCAGCCGCACCTTCCGGTACGGCTACCTTGTTACGACTTCACCCCAATCACTGACCCCACCCTCGACGCTTGCCCCTCTTGCGAGTTAGCCCAGCGGCTTCAAGTGTTGCCAACTTTCGTGGTGTGACGGGCGGTGTGTACAAGACCCGGGAACGTATTCACCGTAGTGTGCTGACCTACGGTTACTAGCAACTCCAACTTCATGGAGGCGGGTTGCAGCCTCCAATCTGAACTGAGGCCAGGTTTGACGAGATTGGCTCCCTCTCGCGAGTTCGCAACTCTTTGTCCTGACCATTGTAGCGTGTGTGTCGCCCAAAGCGTAAGGGCCGTGCTGACTTGACGTCATCCCCGCCTTCCTCCATTTTAAAATGGCAGTTTCGCTAGAGAAATTCAACTAACGACAGGGGTTGCGCTCGTTGCGGGACTTAACCCAACATCTCACGACACGAGCTGACGACAGCCATGCAGCACCTGTGGATCCGCCCCGAAGGGACAACCAGTTACGGCTGGTGCAAATCCATGTCAAGCCTTGGTAAGGTTCTTCGCGTTGCATCGAATTAAACCACACGCTCCGCTGCTTGTGCGGGTCCCCGTCAATTCCTTTGAGTTTTAATCTTGCGACCGTACTCCCCAGGCGGACCACTTACTGTGTTAACTGCGACACTGAAGGGGTCGATACCCCCAACGTCTAGTGGTCATCGTTTACGGCTAGGACTACCAGGGTATCTAATCCTGTTCGCTCCCCTAGCTTTCGCACCTGAGCGTCAGGTACTTCCCAGGACACTGCCTTCGCCATCGGTGTTCCTCCGGATATCTACGCATTTCACCACTCCACCCGGAATTCCGTGTCCCTCTGAAGCCCTCAAGTCAGACAGTATCCGAAGTACTTCGTCGGTTGAGCCGACGACTGTCACCCCAGACTGATCTGACCGCCTGCGTGCGCTTTACGCCCAATAAATCCGGACAACGCTTGCCCCCTACGTATTACCGCGGCTGCTGGCACGTAGTTAGCCGGGGCTGATTCCTCTGGTACCGTCCGTTCTCGTCCCAGAGAAAAGCAGTTTACGATCCGAAAACCTTCATCCTGCACGCGGCGTTGCTCGTTCAGGGTTGCCCCCATTGACGAAAATTCCTCACTGCTGCCCCCCGTAGGAGTCTGGGCCGTTCTCAATCCCAGTGTGGCTGATCGTCCTCTCAGACCAGCTATCGATCGCAGTCTTGGTAAGCCATTACCTCACCAACAAACTAATCGAGCGCAGGCTCATCCTCAGGCGCCCTTGCGAGCTTTGCTCTTGCGAGCATATGCGGTATTGTCGGCGATTTCTCGCCGGTATTCCTCACCTGATGGTAGATTGCCCACGTGTTACTCACCCGTCCGCCACTCCCTGCTTGCGCAGGGCGTTCGACTTGCATGTGTTAGGCACGCCGCCAGCGTTTATCCTGAGCCAGGATCAAACTCGCCATCCAATTTTATGATTCATTCATCCTCAACGAGGGTGAAGAAATTGCATGAGAATTGCGATCAAGGCCAAGTCTTACAACATTGGCTGTAATTTGTTCGCAGATTATTGTGTGATCACCGAACGCGAACGTCCGGGATCGAATTGACAGGAACGTGAAACCTATTCATGTGTTCCAGTTGCTGTTCTGCTTTCCACTCTTCAGTTGTCAAGGTACTTCGCGATCTTTTTTTAAGTTCGCTTCAGCTTCAGCAGTATCGCATATCTGTAGTTCTTTGTCAAGTACTTTCTTAACGAGATTTCCTTGCCTCATTTTTTCTCTTTCCGACGCTTTGTTCAAATGCTCAACAAAAAAAGACTTGTAGACTTTACATTGAACATTTTCACTGCGGGGAATTTGAATCCCTGAGGGTATCTTTTTGTAGAGATACTAACTTCAAAATGCTTTCTGCGGCAGCCAAAATAATATAACATTTAAAATCAGCTTTGTCAAGGCTTTTTGCTGGATCTTTTTTTTGATCTGGCAAATTTTACAGCCTCTTAAAGTGTAAGGAGGCTGTTTTTGGGTTTGGCTGTGTGACGTGGGTTATTATGCCATGCGGCATTAGCGCTGTCAATGTTTTCTATAGAATAGTATAAAAAGCCCCTCCCGCCTGACGGCGGGAGGGGAAAAGGAGATATTCGGGGACACCCCGAACCCCGGCGAGGCAGGCCTCGCCGGGGTTCGGGGCGTCCCAGCATGATGGTTGCATATCCCTGCACATGGAGTTAGTTAACTGCTCAGTATGTTGATGTAGTTATCGGGTAATGCACAGCCACTATAGAGTCTGGATAATAGTTGTAGTTGATCGGAAACGTTCACGGTCTTATTGCCACAGGTGAGATTGAGTGTACGTGCCTGTGGAGCTAAGTCTTGACGAATAGCCTTAGGGCGGCCTTGTAGATCCAGAATACCAATTGGCCAGACAAGACCCTGGTCCTTAAAGTCTCTTCCGCTAAAGTAAAAGAAGGGTACTTTATATTGCCTTGCAACATTAACATCAGAAATTAAGGTCAATATATGCGATACGGCCAACTCATATGCACTATCAGTATTAATACCACAGCCTTTAAAACAACCTGTGCCTTCAATTACCCATAGGTGATTACCCAATTGCCCTTTATCGAGCTGAAATTGTTGGGACCAGAAATCAAAAAGGCCATTCAGATTATCTGCCCCTGCCCAACCATTATGCCAGCTATCAATCAGGCCAATGATCTGGTTACGCCAGTTCCAGTTTCCCCCTGGATGCACGCTGCTATTCATTGCCGCCTGCATCTGGTCTAAATAGCTGGCTTGATTCACGAGGAGTTGATAATCAGCACCCGCAACATGGGGATCCAGCGAACCGAGAATAACAGGTGTTGATGGCCGGACTTTATGAATTGCACGCTCACAGAGATCATAGAATTTAGCAAATTTATCCGGGGGCACATATAAAAATGAGACTGATGCGTCTTGCTTCATCTGCTCATTACCACACTGCACAGCGTCTGGATAAGCGCTGGCCGCATCGTCAAATTTTGCCGTATCATATAAGCTGGCGCTATTGGATTGGCAAATAGAGAAGAGTATGCGCACACCTTTATGGTGATAATCCTGGATGGTTTTCTTCAATACATTACCACGCAGGTTGCCCCAACCACAGCTTGGATGACTCAAGCGTATCCAAGGAATACTGGCATAGTTGGTTCCTGGCTCACCAGCGATGCCAAGGATTTTGGATCTATCCTGGCCTGGTAGAATAAGTGGCGTTGGCGTTGGCTTGACGTTTACCTTGGTCGGCGTTGCCAGGGTTGGTGTAGGGGTAGGAACAACTTTAGCTGTTGGCGTTACCTCGGCTCTTAATTGTTGCTCGGGTGAGGCACTCACCAGATGGTAAGACAGTGTCGCCAGGACTACACAGATCACGGCAGCTATAGTTATAGTTGCGTTGCGGGGCTGTTTTAAGGTGGCTAAGATATTCTTAAGAATATTCACGTCTACATTTACCTCTATTTTTCTCCAAGACAGGCTTATTTGCCGATACAGAACTCGCTGAAGATTTTGTCTAGCAAGTCTTCGCTGGCCGTTTCGCCGGTAACTTCACCTAATGAGTCATAGGCGGCCCGTAGATCAATGGAAACAAAATCCAGTGGTAGCTGCTGTTCCAGTGAGCTATATGAAGCCTCAAGATGCTCATTGGCTCGCCTCAAAGCTTCCTGATGGCGTGTACTGGTGATGAGCACACTTTCGCTATACAGTTTTCGGCCTGCCAGTACATGCTCGGCCAGTATATTCTCCAGGTGCTGAAGTCCTGCATCAGAAAGGGTAGAGGTGTTAATAAATACTCCCTCTGGCCAGAGCTGTTTTAGTTCAGCGATTTCAAGCTTTTGCTCTAGATCTGACTTATTCAGGACTATCACAACTGGACGTTTGCGGGCGGTTGCTTCTTCATCAGGAGTCTGGACTTTAAACCCCATGGCCTGAACTTCTGCCGATACCAGCCGATCCTGTTCTGTTAATGGTTCAGAAGCGTCAAAGACCAATAGTACAACATCTGCACTTTCGGCCGCTGTCCTGCTTCTCTGGACGCCAATGCGCTCAACAGGATCGTCTGTTGGCGTTATGCCTGCGGTATCAATCAGGTGGAGCGGAATGCCGCGCAAATTTGCAACTTCTTCGACAGTATCGCGGGTGGTGCCTGCAATCGGCGTAACAATAGCGCGCTCAGTGCGTAAAAAAGCATTTAAGAGACTGGACTTTCCAACGTTTGGACGACCAATGATGGCGGTACGCAATCCCTGGCGATAGAGCTTTCCCTGATCCGCGCCGGATAACAAGAGCAAAACTTGCTTCTGCGCATCTGCGATTAATGGACTGAGCTCTTGAGCCTGTGGCGTTGGAATATCGTCTTCAGGAAAATCAATGCTCGCTTCAATACGGGCAATCACACCAAGTATTGTATGGCGCGCCTGCTGTACCTGCTCTGACACACGCCCTTGCAATTGTTGCAGGGCTAAACGCTGTCCAGCTTCAGTTTCAGATTCAATCAGGTCCATGACCGCTTCAGCCTGAGCAAGATCCAGGCGTCCATTCAAAAAGGCGCGCATGGTGAACTCACCGGGATTAGCCATTCGTGCACCCTGCGCCAGGACTGCGCGCAGAATGCGTCGTAAGATCAGTGGGCCACCATGTCCTTGAATTTCAACGACGTGTTCACGGGTATAGGTGTGTGGAGCATGCATAAATGCCACCAGGACTTCATCCAATACTTCCTGGCTTTGTGGATCTATGATATGCCCAAATGTTAATTTATGTGAGGGCGGAAGGGCGGTTGCGCCACCGGGGCGCTTAAAGAGCGGTAATACGGTCTCAAACGCATCACTTCCACTCACTCGTATGACACCAACTCCACCTACACCGGGAGGAGTGGCGATAGCAGCAATTGTATCGTTATGCATAGGCCGAATTATATCTTATATCCTGGGGTACTCACAAGAGCATGCGGAGTCTTGCTCATCAGCACGCTGGCTTATTTTAAAATGCTACCGTGCGACAATGCGCTCAGGATGTGTATAGACATTCATGGAACGATTACGCAAAAATCCTATCAGGGTAATGCCTCCTTTTTCTGCCAGTTCAACGGCCATGCTTGACGGCGCAGAAATCGCAGCCACACAAGGAATACGCGCCAGTAAGGCTTTTTGAATGATCTCAAAGGATGTTCGACCACTTACCATAAGTATGTGTTCGTTATAGGGGAATAATGTATTTGATAAACCATAGCCAATTACCTTGTCTACAGCATTATGACGACCAATATCTTCACGTAATGTCAGCAGTTCTCCTTGAGAGGTAAAAAGACCGGCCGCATGCAATCCACCAGTATGGTGAAAAACCGCTTGCTGGGCATTGAGTTGATCGGCCAAACCATAACAGGTTTCAGCTGAGATTTGTAGCTGGTCGGGCTCTAAAGCAGGAACGGTGAGCATAAGGTCTGCGATGCTATTCTTGCCACATAAGCCACAACTTGCGGATACCGCAAAGTGACGTTCAAAGGTCGCTGGATGAGCCTGCATAGCGGCTTGCTGCGTGGCATGTCGCAAGGTAACATTTACGACATTGGCCAGTGGCAACCCATCTTCATCCTGATCATTCTGGACCGAAAGGATGTCCTCGGCACTTTGAATAATGCCCTCCGTCAATAGAAAGCCTAGTGCCAGTTCTATATCATGTCCAGGTGTGCGCATAATCACAGCCAGACTTTGATGTCCAAGGCGCACCTCGAATGGTTCTTCGACTGTCAAATGCTCATCACAGGATGCCGCGTCTTCATCTTGCCAGCGCACCACATCCATCTCCATTACACGTTGTGGATCTAATGCGGAACGCCAGGAATCAGAAAGTGTCATAAATGCCTGCTTCTTCGTCTTTCATCAATAACTGGATGGGGGGTTGTGACTGGTGCTGGTCTGGCAAAGGAGGGACTTTGCCGCTTGAAGTAATACTTACAAGCACCCGGACGTACTGGATCAGGCGGCTCAATTGCCACCAATCCCCAGCCTTCACTTTCCAACCAGCGCCATGCCTCATACTCTTCATCAAAATCACGGATCACGTTGCCGACAACGGAGAAAACCATTGTGCCCAGCAGATACCGATGTTCCCAGTGTACCATATCTTTACCTTCTATAAATTTGCAGAGTATTTTTATAAGAAATAAACGCCAGGCCAGTCTTTTCTTGCACTTGAAAAGCTATCATTTTCTAACTATCCAGCTTTATAAGTAACGCCATGTGCAAGTTTTCCACATATTCTTCAACCTTGTTCACATATTCACCCTTGTTCACATATTCACCCTTATTGAGGAGGAACATGGTGAGGCGGTCGCGACCGCCTCACCATGTTCCTCCTCAATAACAAGCGAGCGATGTAAGCGCGAGGTGTGAGGGATAAAATTTGCACATGGCGTTAAATCAGCATCGAGAAGGTACGTTGACGGCCACCATTGTGCATGCTAGGATACGTGTACTACACTATATTTAGTACATAGCACCGATGGGAAACTGTATGCAACCTTTTATTCAAGCCAGCAATGCCATATTGCGCCAACATGGATATCGCTTAACACCACAGCGCCATATGATTTTATGTGTCATACAGGAAGCCGGAGGTCATTTAAGTATCGACCAGATTTTGGAGAGGGTCCAACAACAAAATCCATATGTGAGTCTTTCCACTATCTATCGCACAATCGATCTACTCAAAAGTGTTGATCTGATCCATGAGAGCCATCTACCCGGTGAGCAACCTATGTACGAGACGATTGAAGGTCATGCTCATCACCATCTGATTTGCCGCCGCTGCCGCGCTACCATTCATCTGGATCAGGAATTGCTTGGCAACTTAAATGAACAGTTACAAAAGCAATATCAGTTTCATGGCATCTCTCTTGGTCTGGTCGCTGCCGGTTACTGCAATAATTGCTGGACTATTCTGCAACAAGAGCAGAACTCAAATCTCGAACAAGAGTAGCCTGTATACATAATCACCATCTATATCCCTTTTACACGTCCGAAATTCTATCAGGTGCGTAGCTGCCATAAGCCTTGACTGGGACAATATATGTAAGGATTATTCCTGGGCGGTAGGGCTGCTTTGATATAGCCCTGACGAAAAATTTCGCGATACATTTGCCAGATCGCAGGACCAACAGCATAGGCTCCTTCCCCTGCGTTCTCGCGCATAGCCACAATACTCAAAGCGGGCATCTGCTCCGGATCATCCGACCAGAAAGGAGCCTGAGTTATCATCCAACTGTGCGCAGCTCTTCCTCCTCCTACCTCGGCCGTTCCGGTTTTGCCAATGATCGCGTCTGAAGAACTAAAGAGCGAATTAATACGCCAGCCACTACCGCAGGTTGTTACCCCATTCATCGCCTGACGAATCTGGTAAGCAGTCTCTTTACTTACCACCGTATTCAAACTTTGCGGATTAAAGATTTTTACTGGATTCCCGTTTTTATCCATAATTTTCGCGATGACCATTGGGCGCATCAAAATACCATTATTAGCAACGGTATTGTTTACCAGCGACATCTGCAGAGGGGTTACATTATCTACACCTTGTCCAAACGCATTACTGGCCAATTGTAAGATTGATAATGGTTTTTTATCGGCATTTTGCACACTACTATGTGTAACTGGCAGATCGAAGGCAAGTTCCTGATCAATATAGAGCCGTCGCGTATACTCCAGCCAGGTTTCCCTTCCAGTACGCACCCCTAATTGTGCAAAAACAATATTATCCGAGTTTGAATAGGCATATGCCGTTGTGATGGGAAAATGAAAAGTATAAAGTCCATAGCCTAGATTATCTCCCAGAATACGCCTGCCCTCATAAGAGAGAGGGCCCATGGCCTCGCGTTGCGACCAGGGATGGTCCAATGAGGTTATCCCACTATCTAGAGCCGCCATCAAAGTTACCGTCTTAAAAGTGGAACCGGGAGCATAGCGCGCTTTGAGTGGGCGCATCAAGAACGGCTGATCCGGATCTCGATTGATTTTATTAAAATAGGAAAGGTCGCTACGGGAGAGGGTTTGGACCATTAGATTAGGATCATAACCTGGCGCACTAACGATAGCTAGAATCTCTCCACTATGAGGATTAGATACAATGGCTGCACCACGTCTGGAGGGATAAACCATATTTTTGAAGTGGGGATCTCGATAGAATGGGTCGGTTGCGGGCTGATAATGGGTAAAGATGCGGTTGATGCTGCGTTGGATGCGTACATCAATGGTGAGATAAATATCATTCCCAATAAAATGGCGATGCAACGTCTGATTGATTAACTCATCAAGGGGCAAATGATCTTCTTCACCGTTTAAAATTTTGCTGTATTGCTTCTCGATACCATCGATCAAACCATACTCAGGCACATAATAGCCAATCAAGCCAGCCAGGGATGGTTCACTATAATGACGTACATAACCACATAGTGCATTTTTGTCGGGTAGCGATTCAGCCAGCACAATGCCATTACGATCCAGAATTTTACCGCGTACCGGTGCATTCTGCAGCATGCAATGACGCCTGTTATGGACATTAGCGGTCACAGATGGCGCGACGATAACCTGCCAGTAAACTAACCCTCCACTCAACATCAGAAAGAGCAAGACAAACATATAAGCCAGCCTGCGAATACTCACAGTAATGAGCATAGCACCCCTCCCCCTATCTACATCATCAAATTTCCGAGAACATTGTTAGTGCTTACACATTATACGCCCGAAGAGCGTATAATGTGTAAGCACTAACAATGGAGCTTATTATTGCAAATAACCACGATAATTACGTAGCGTCTCCTCAATGCTATCGCCACCAAATTTTTCGAGTACGGCCTCTGTCAGCACAATAGCCATCATCGCCTCTCCCACGACACCTGCCGCTGGTACGACACAGACATCGCTACGCTCATAACGGCTTTGATCAATATTCTCGCCCGTCGCCAGATCTACCGAAGGCAAAGGATGCGCCAGCGTAGGAATAGGCTTTACACCAACACGAACCACAATCGGCTCCCCATTCGAAATGCCACCCTCGATCCCACCAGCATTATTCGTGAGGTGTGACCAGTTACCATTTTCCCCATGACGAAGGACATCGTGAACATGTGAACCAGTCGTGCGCGTTGTTTCAAAACCAGCGCCAATCTCCATGGCCTTTACCGAAGGAATGCTCATCATAGCCATGCCAACACGGGTACTTAGCCGACGATCCCACTGACTAAACGTTCCAAGTCCAATGGGTACGCCAAAAGCTACCACCTCAAATACACCGCCACAGGTATCACCATCTCGCTTGGCCTCAAGGATGCGTGCAATCATTTTTTCGGTCAGGGTAGCATCAGCAGTACGCATGGGAGATTCCTCGACGGCACTCCACATCTCGTCTGGATAGGCCTCCCTGGTCATGGCACGAGGAGTCTCATAACCTACACCAGCGACAGAAAGAACATGGCTGTGAACTTCAATACCAAATTGGGCGAGAAATTGACGGCACAACCCACCTACAGCCACACGCGAAGCCGTTTCGCGTGAACTGGAGCGCTCAATCACATTTCTTACATCATCATGACCATATTTGATCGATCCAGTAAAGTCCGCATGCCCTGGACGTACCCGTGTCACCGGCTCCATCTCTGCCTCTACCGGCTCCGCATTCATACGTTCTTCCCAATTCACCCAATCAAGGTTTTCTACCTGCAATGTAATAGGTGAACCTAACGTCTTACCATGACGTACACCTGAAAGGAAGCGTACTGCATCCTTTTCAATCTTCATACGTCCGCCACGTCCATAACCACCTTGCCTTCTACGCAAGTCAGCATCCACAACCTCTTTCTCCACCGTCAATCCAGCCGGCAAACCTTCCACAATCATCGTCAAGCAGGGTCCATGCGACTCTCCCGCCGTCAAGAAACGAAACATAGCGCGCACTCCTCAAAATACCAGATTTTACACATCCTATAAAACAACATCCAATTGATGGAAAAGGCAACCAGCCCTTTGACTGGAGGATCGAGAGTTGTGCCCCCGATATCTCCCCTATACCAGGTCACTAGTCTCTCAGATATCATTTGATGGAATAGCGGGGATGCAAGGGGCGGCCAGCCCCTTGACTGGGGGCGCGGGGGCTGTGCCCCCGGCTCCCCCCTCCCTCCTCGACCGCGTAGCGGGCGAGCAACCCATCAAGCGAAGTTTGACAAAGTAATAGTACTTTTATACACCCCAGACAGAGCCATTTTTCAGCCAGCCAACTTTACCATAAGCGCCACACTCATACACCTATTTTATAGCTGATTATACAATTAACAGGCAATATCCCAGCCATATGCCAGACAACATTTATTTATCCCAAATTGCTAACATGTTAACAATTTTCTCTCACATAAAGCTAACAATATTGTTAAAAAACATGACATTTCTGTCAACAAAGATGACATTCACATTCCCATCTACACTAAAATTGTTCCGATAAAACCAGCAATTTCAGTCCTTCACTCTATATATAACATGTGCCTGGTCGCTACCTTCTATTACCTACATTCTGGCGCGTTAGCGAATAAATGTAGAAAAATCAAGCTCAACATACGTATAACTTGTGTAAAATAGCAGTTTATTTTAATCGAAAGCATCTACACTATTTCTTATGCTATTTTTACTACAAGGTTGCTATGTGAGCAACCATTGGACTTTTTCTGAGCATCAATTGTAGCAAAAGCAAGCAGTAAAAGTGTAGCTACAAAGAACTGCTAGCATGATAGCTTGAATATGTAGTACTATCATTTTAAGGATTTCATCATTCTCAAGGTCGAAGCATGCACTGATTAAATCTTCATTAAAGGCGTAACTTAATAAATTTACGTGTAACACAAGCTAGCATTTAACAGTATGTTTTGAATGCAGATTGCACTAACATATTGACATTATACATAAGTGTATTTTACAATACATTTGACCAGGATTTTGTGTATTTATTGACTCTCTAATAAAAAAAACTTTGCATTTAGGAGGTCAACATGTCCCCTGAGCAACCATCAAGTAAGATTGGCAAATCAGTAGGGGAAAAATTACGGGCGGCAAGAATAACCCAACATTACACTCAGAGCCAGCTTGCAGCTCCTGATTTCTCAGTTAGTTACATCTCAGCCATAGAACGGGGTCAGATTCACCCCTCACTTCGCGCTTTAGAAATTCTTGCTGCGCGCCTAGGTCTGAGCTCGACTCAACTCCTTCCAAATAAATCTCAGCAAGAAGAACGAACCAGCGCGGCTACAGCTTTAAGTGAACGGGAGGAAGATGAGGTCGAGTTAAGCTTACTCGATGCCCACATTCTAATTATACAAGAAGACGTTACATCTGCAGTCACACTACTCGAACATATCTCAACCCGGCGCTTGAAACGCTCTCATCAATTACAGCAACGCTTTCTAGTGGGTTGGGCTTATTACAAGGCAGCAAAATATCAAGAGAGTGAATATGTACTCTCTGAAGCGATTCAAATTGCGAAGGAGTTGAATGCTCAATATCTACATTTGCGCATTCTTCATCAGTTAGCATTGACTTATGCTGCCATGCGTAACTACGCTCAGGCTTTGTTGGCTCATCAACGCTGCCTGAATCAGTTGGAAGAGAGTGGACTTCAGGATCCTTTCTTTGTGGCGCAAATTTATATTCAGATGGGACAACACTATACGCGCCTCGGAGACTTTGAGGATGCGCTCGAAGTGTTTCATAAAGCTCTCACTATTACTGAAGAATTTACTACCTCAAAAAGTATTCAAGCTACTTACACCAATCTTTGTCAGTATTATGCTTCATTAAAAGATACTGAATTAGCGACGTTGTATGCTTATAAAAGTACTCAGTTGCGTAACCTTGATATGATGAAGCACTTACGCAGTAAGCTTTATCATTACCTGGGTCACGCTATTATACAAAATGATAGTACACGATTACAGGCTTATCTGGATCAAGCATGGGACACGCCGGGAGTTAAGCAGGATATGTTGACGCAAGCGAGCTTGCTATCTCACCGGGCGGCATGGCATTTCATGCAAGATGATCTGGCGACGGCCAAGAAACTGGCTCTGGAAGCTCTTGAACGTGCACAGCCTTTCGCTGATACGCTTATTATGGCTGATACATTGATTGTTCTCGGTCGAATTGGCTATGCCAGCAATAAGTATGATGAGGGCGGCAAACATTTTGTGTCCGGATTGGATATGCTGGAGCGACTTGAGAGCCATGAAGAGTTGGCTAATGAATCAGTACTCTATGCACAATTATTGGAGGAGATCGGTCAGGAACGTGAGGCGTTTACTCATATCAGGCGTGCTTATCAAAGTCGTCTGAAAATGGGCAAGTAGGCAATGTAGCCTGTTAGCAACCTGGTAGATAGCGGAGTGTGGTGTACTTTGATTCTGATGCCTACCCGGTTGCCGATATTCAGCTCAAGAGATTCCACAGCGATCCAATCAGGCATTTGGGCTCACCCGATTGAACGGCATGCTATACTGTGCTCGGAAAGGGGACACAGTTTATGTCAATACAATCTGATGATCAACCTGAAAAATCTACCCACTTAACTCACCTGGATGACCATGGCAATATTCACATGGTAGATGTAACCGACCGTCCGGAGACGGTTCGTGAGGC
Source organism: Dictyobacter alpinus (assembly GCF_003967575.1). Classification (NCBI taxonomy): domain Bacteria; kingdom Bacillati; phylum Chloroflexota; class Ktedonobacteria; order Ktedonobacterales; family Dictyobacteraceae; genus Dictyobacter; species Dictyobacter alpinus. The sequence goes on along the minus strand of NZ_BIFT01000001.1, from coordinate 2,996,183 downwards.
GATTGCCCATGGACGCGTTCGCATGCAAGCAGCTACACTAAAATTAATTGAAAATAATCAAATTGCGAAGGGAAGTGTGTTGGAGGTGGCTAAAATTGCTGGTATTATGGCTGCTAAGCAAACACCCCAGATTATTCCACTCTGCCATCCTCTGCCAATGACACATATCGATTTACAGTTTACGATTGATAGTGCGGCTGGCTTGATTTTCATTGAGGGGCGCACTCGTACCAATTATAAGACCGGAGTCGATGTTGAAGCACTAACCGCCGTGACGGTGGCGGCATTAACTATCTATGATATGTGCAAGGGTGTAGATACAACTATCACCCTTGAACAAGCATATATTGCAGAGAAAAGTGGTGGTAAGAGTGGAACGGTAAGGTTCCACCCCAACTAACTAATTTTGCGCACTTCAAGCAACATTAACATGGCTTCAAGCAGGTTCCGCTCTTCGATCTGGTTCAGACGCAGCTCTGTTTGTCCAATGGGGGTGATCAAGGTACCTTTCTCATCGACAGGTCCTTCGCTGCGAATTGCATGCGGATTGCCCCCGGTCCAACGAACTGGCTCTAGCAGAGATCCCAGGAAGATTGAGATATGTACATGTTGACCCCGTAGCGATTTGTCCAGATCCTGCAGGTGCAGGATGAGGGTATCTCCTTGCTGTACAACGCTTCCTTCAAGTCCATGCGATTGTAAGTGAATGATGCCGTTATCAGCAGGATTTATGCGCAAGTTGTTTTCAGTACGGGCGATCGTTTTACCTCGACGTACTCCGCTTGTGCTGGCCATGACTGGTGTGTAGGCGTGGGTATCGGCTTGCGGTGAAACCGGACCTCCGAACAGCGTGGCGACACGGACCAGGTCTTTCAGGGCCTGACGACGTAAACTACTCTGGGTGATATGCGCGCTGACGCGCAGGGCAAGTTGTAGTAATGCGCGGGCAGCTTCATCATTATCACTATGCGTACGATGCGCCTGGCGCAGGATGGCTTCTGCCTGGCTGATCAGCGATTGGCACAAATGGCTGAGCATACGGTGGGGAGTAGCTGAAAGAGTTCGCGTTCCCTGGCCAAGTAAAGGACGCGCACCCCGCGGCTGTACAGCAAAACGCATGGCATCATACAGATCGAGGTAAGCATAATGGCATTCCCGACAGCCGGCAAGATGGAAGAGTAAAGGAGCATAATGCACTGCCGCTTCGGCATCGTTATTAAGAAGAGCCATGATGAAATCTGGGAGCTGCTGGTAAAAAGAGATATGGTAGTCGCTGCTAAATTGTAATTCTAGTTGACCATTACTCTCGTCAACTGCTGTTGCGTCTGCATTTATCTGCGACTCGGGTGCTTGCAGAACCTGCTGCAACCATTGCCCCAGTTTGCTGTAATTCCCACGAAGCTCGGAAGCTCCCCCGAAATTTGTCTCGTCAGTCATAAGATTTTTTCTCCTTCAGAGTCGGATACCTGGCTCTACTCTTCTTTATAGAAACGTGATAGACGCTTCAATTGGGCAGAGGTCAGCTGTATTGTTTCCTCGTCATGCCAATCGAGAAGACCTTCGGTGACCAATTCGCTTAAGCCCTTACGCACATCATCCCTGTTGAGATCTTCTTGTGCGAGTGTCTGAATGTCTACCTCGTATATATTCTTTTCTGTAGAATGTTTTGTTGTATACATGGTTAAACGCAAAGCAACGGTAACGGTCAAATTTGAACTTTGCTGCTGGAGACAATGTCGTAGCTTTTTGTGGGCGTGATCTTTATGCTGACTCAGGTGAGGATTTGGGGTGGACGCAAAGGAGAAATCCAGTTCCTCTGCTAACAGATCTACCAGGTCATCGGCCCCTACTTCTTGTAATTCTTGCATCACGGCCTGGAGCTGGTTGGGGGCCGCGCTTAATACGGTAATACAATGCTTTAATATATTGCGCAACTCACGCTGGGAAGCGATATGTACCGTAATGGCTTCAGGCGTAGAGAAGGGCATTTCACCCCATAATGACTCGACCGCGTCATTGAGGGGATTTGTATCGCCCTCCTCATCGTCAGATCCTTCAAGTTCAGCGGTAGAGTTGATCTGCAATCGACGTTTGCGCAGGCGGTCGATGGCTTTGTTGCGTACACTACGACTTAGAAAGGCGTAAAATTGAGCATCCGTGAGCTGATCTAAGGCAGTCATGGGCGTGCGGTCTTCTCCACCAAGTATTCCCAGGCGCACCAGCTGCTCTACAACATGCCCAATAACAGTGTCAACTTCGAAGGCGTCATACTTTAAGGCACCTAGAAAGCGTTGCGCGTTTCGATGCAGATAGGCATAGAGTAATGGATAGCTTTGCTCAGCTTTATATCTGAGGTCATTTGCGGTAAATGGCATTGCAGAATCTTCCTCCGAAGTGCCGTTCCTATAAATTCAATGTATATATCTTCCTCTGTATATGACAGAGATGAATCGATGTATGGACCAGCAAACGCTTTAAATAAAGGTTCGGGTTCACGTTTTCTCGTACATTGTATATTGAAGATGTGCAAGACGCAATAAACGGCGCTCCTCTGAAGGGCTGCTATTATGTGTCTCCCTTCAGAGGAGCGCCGTTTATTACAGGAATAAAAGAAATTTAGCTTGCGCTCTTTTTCTCTATTCGATGTCTCCACGCTTGCCGAGACGCTGGTGCTCATAGGCCTTTTTAATCACGTTCAGGCTACGCTTAACGTCTCCTCGCTCCTCCAATAAATTGGCATAGCGGAAGTAAGCGTCAGCTGCAATCTCATGTGCGTTAGAGGCATCCAGCAACTCAAGTGCCTGGGTGAAGTATTTGTCAGCAGCATCATAGTCTTCAAGCTGATGGCGGATCTGGGCCAGCACAATCAGGGCCTGCCCCTGGGTCTGAGCATCGCTACCAGATTCTGCATACTTCAAAGCTTCCTGAGCTTCTTTTTCAGCTTCCTGGGACTTTCCACGCTTGAGCAAGAGCTCGGCCAGGCCAGTATGACAGACGGAGGCGGAGATCTCATCGTTCAGGTCGCGCTCGATAGCGATGGCCTGACGATATTCCTCTTCAGCACCATCTAAATCTTGCTGCTTCTCCAAGGCTTTACCCAGACGTTGATGGGTCATACCTACCAGACGCTGCTCGTCGCGCATCTCGTAGATTGCCAGACTCTGCATCGCATATTCACGGGCCATCGCCAGTTTACCCACTGTTTTATAGTGCTGGCTGATATCCATGTACTTCTTTGCAAAGCTTTTACTATCGCGATTCATTGCATCCAGGGTTTCAATGGCGCGATGATAATAGGTGATCGCTTTCTCCAGATCTCCTAACCGGAAATAATCATTTGCCAGGTTGCTGAAGACTTCTAAAGAAAAGATGGGATCTGTAATCTGACCGTTTTCAATTGCTACGTAACAACGTTGATGATTTTCGACGGCCAGAGTATAGTTATAGAGGAAAAAGTAGGCCTTGCCTAACAGGTTACGAGCCCGTTCGATGTACTCGCTATCGTTGAGTGCCTCGCCTTGCGCGACAGCTGTACGCAGATCTACCACTGCATCCTGATATTCGTTTTCCCCTAAATGCACCTGTCCCCGCAATAGATACAGACGATACACTTGATCTGTCGTGACACGTTCGGGTTGAATTGGCTGCAAAAGCGCCTGGGCCAGGTGATAATCACCCTGTTGTACCAGAACATTAGCTTGCAGCAGTTCAAGATCTACGCGTTGATCAGGACCTGTATCAGCAGGTGAGTAACCAACTGCGCGCGCCTCGGCAGCGCCAGAGGGGGAACCCTCAAGGAGAAAAGTTAGTGGAACATCCAGGCGGCGAGCGAGGATTGAGAGGGCTTTTAAAGAGGGACGTATTTTGCCGCGCTCTATGGCCGATATGTATGAGATGGAAAATTCTGGGGCGGCCAGTTGAGCTTGAGTCATGCCCAATTTCGTACGAACCTCGCGAATATTCGTACCGACTCTTGCGGCAACAGCCTTCCCTACGTTTGCAGTTTCAAGGGATGGCATGAACTGTTCCTTTCAATTAATAGTATGTGAAACGCTCTCGTTTTGAAGCTTCAATATTGTCAATGGAAATCAGCTACTTTCCCTGAAAATTCATATGCACACTTGCTACTTTCACACTCTTGATACCTCATGTGTAACTCTCAAAAAATAGAGAGTCTTTTAAGTATTCTGAGTGTTACAACAAGAAAAATAGCTAGATGTTATTTCATATTTCGTAGTCTATCATAGACTACGATTACAGTCAACCCATATTGTACTTTTTTCCTCGCTTTATTATATAATCTGTGACAGCAATGAAGCAGAGACTGATTAAATATCGTTTGAATATACAACTCATTTATTGCGAATCAATTTTAGTTTACTTGCATGCTTCCTACACTGAATTGGATGTTATATTGAATCATATCAATGCATGAGATCACATTTTAAAATGAAAGCAAGCAATCTATAAATGCGACAATAGGTCAGCCCATAAAAAACTATAAGAATAAAACATGCTGGTAGCAAACAAAAAAATTCTCTATCTTGTCTATCAATTCCCCGCTGGACACTGGTCAAAAGGCCTGAACTACTCTATAATGCACTATTATTAGAGCATCTGCTGGATGATGCGATTCGGCTACAACAATGCAGATGTTTGCTTACAACGATGTATTACTATTTACTGCTGCCTCCATGAAAGGATGTACAAGATCAACATGAGTACTATTCCGCTTTTATTTATGCGCTCTGCTGATCGTTTCGGCACACAGCCTGCTCTTACTGAACCTGTTGCAGATAATCAAACAGTCACCTTAACTTACCAGGAGCTACGCGAGCAGGTTCAACAGTTTGCCGGTTATCTACAACAACAGAATGTGCAGAAGGGGCAACGCATAATGATCTGGTCTCCCAGTTGCTCTAATTGGTTAGTCGCCTATTTTGGATCATTGCTAGTTGGATTGGTTGTCGTTCCACTTGATGTAAATACCAGGCAAGATTTTCTGCAGCGATTGATAGAAATTACGGAGGCAAAATTTCTTATTACGTCACATAAAAACTACACAAGTCTCCAGTCTCAGTCTCTCCCATTCATCGATATTGATGCTCTACCAATGGCCTCTTTAAATACAGCTCAACTACCAACAATTGAGGAAAATGATCTAGCTGAGCTGGTCTTTACCTCTGGTACCACAGGTCAACCTAAAGGAGTTATGCTCTCTCACCAAAACATCGTTTCGAATGCGATTGCCTCTGTTGAAGCTGTAAAAATTACGTCCAGGGATCGACTTCTTTCTATTTTGCCGCTCTCTCATATGTTCGAGATGACTATTGAGATTGCTCTTCTTTATGCAGGTGCCAGCGTGGTCTATGCTCGCTCGCTTTCTCCTGATACACTGTTCAAGTTACTTTCAACTCAAGCGATCACTTGTATGGTGCTGGTACCTCAGGCTTTGCAGCTATTTATGAATGGCGTTGAGCGTGAGGTGCGCCGTAAGAAGATTGAGAAACAGTGGGCTTTGTTGCATAAAGTAGCTGCACGACTGCCTTTCTCTTTACGCCACTATCTCTTTTCTACTGTCCATAAACGCTTTGGTGGCCATTTCAGTTTCTTTGTGAGTGGCGGGGCGTATCTACCTCCTTCTTTAGGAGAGGCATGGGAGCGCATGGGATTTCGTATCCTTCAAGGTTATGGGACCACTGAGTGCTCGCCGGTTATTTCTGTGACTCCTCGCCATGATCATAATATCGCGTCTGTAGGACAGGCTTTGCCGGGGGTGGAGGTGCGCATAGGAGATGATAATGAGGTTGAGGTGCGTGGCCCGAATGTGGCGCTTGGCTATTGGAATAATCCTGAGGCAACGGCGGCCGCGTTCCGCAATGGTTGGTATGTGACGGGTGATCTGGGCTATCTTGACAAGCAGCATAATCTGTACCTGAAAGGTCGCAAGAAGAATTTGATTGTGCTTGCGAATGGTATGAATGTCTATCCTGAGGATATTGAGAACGTTTTACAGCAGCAGTCGCAGGTCAAGGATGCGGTGGTTCTGGGTCTCAGCGATAAGGATCAAGGGGCGGTGGTGCATGCTGTACTCTCACTTGAGAATGCCAATCAGGCAAAGGCAGCTGTTCAGGCTGCCAATAGAATTCTGGCATCCCATCAGCAGATTAAGGGCTTTACGGTCTGGCCCGATGAAGATTTTCCTCGGACACATACACTAAAGGTGAAGCGCCAGGATGTACAAAAAACATTGTTAGAGTTGCAGGCCAGCAACTAAAAACATACTCACAATCTAAAGGATAGGGAGAAGAGAAAAACATATATGCTCTATTTGGTCGCTACCCCTATTGGGAATCTTAAAGATATTACGCTGCGAGCACTGGAGATTCTACGCTCAGTTGATATTGTGGCCAGTGAGGATACCCGTAAGACGGGTATGTTGCTGAAGCATTTTGATATTCAGAAGCCACAGATGGCATTTCATGAGCATAATGAGCAGCGGGCAGGACAACGTATTGAGGATCTACTGAAACAGGGACAATCGGTAGCGGTGGTGACGGATGCTGGTACTCCTGGTATTTCAGATCCAGGCTTTACTCTGGTTCGTCGGGCGATTCAGGCTGAGGTAGATTTCACCATGATTCCTGGTCCCACGGCTTTCGTGATGGCGCTTGTGCTTTCAGGTCTCCCTGTCCATAGTTTTACTTTTCGGGGCTTTCCTCCTCGTAAAGCGGTTGGTCGCCGCAAGTTTTTTGAGGTAGATCGCGAAGCACCTCACACCCTGATCTATTATGAGAGTCCTTATCGCCTGGATGGCTTTCTAAAGGATGCGCTGGAGGTGTTTGGAGATCGTCCTGCGGCCCTGGCTAATGATCTCACTAAAATGTTTGAAAAGGTTGAACGAGGTACGCTGTCAACGTTACTGGCTTCTCTTCCTCAACAAACAAAATTGAAGGGTGAGTATATTGTGGTCATTGAAGGTGCGGGCAAAGATGCTAAAGGCAAACCTGAGCCCGAACCTGAAGATGAAGATGAAGAGGAGGAAGTATAAAGGCCTGAATATGTCAGTTCTTTATACTTCCTCTCTCCAACTGGCAAATGGGAACTGGTAGTTGTTAGATTCCCAGTACTGCTATCAGTTCTTTAACTGCGTCTGCCGATTTGTGGAGCTGGGTCTGTTCCTGTTCTTGCAGTTCAACTTCAAGCACTTGCTCCAGACCTTTTGCACCTAGCTTGGCTGGTACTCCAACGAAGAGGTCGCGAATACCATACTCTCCTTGCAGGTAGATGGCGCACGGCATAATCATCTTCTTGTCGAGAATGATTGAATCGATCATCTGCAAAGCCGATGCCGATGGAGCGAAATAGGCGCTACCATTGCCCAGCAGTTTCACAATCTCGGCCCCACCATCTCGCGTGCGCTGCACAATCTGCTCAATGCGCTCAGCGGGCAGAAGTTCAGTGATCGGCACACCCGCGACAGTACACAGCCGAGAGAGCGGTACCATGGTATCGCCATGACCACCCAATACATAAGCCTGCACGTCTTTTACCGAGACATTGAGCTCCTGCGCAATAAAGGTGCGGAAACGCGATGTATCCAGCACACCAGCCATACCTAACACCCGCTCACGAGGGAAACCACTCACCTTTAAAGCAACCTGCGCCATCGCATCCAATGGATTGGTAACGACGATCAAAATTGTATTTGGTGAGTATTTCACCACTTGTTCGGTTACCTGTCCCACAATCTCTTGATTCTTCTTCAAAAGATCGTCACGACTCATGCCCGGCTTACGAGGGAATCCTGAGGTAATCACCACAATATCTGAATCCGCCGTATCCGCATAATCGTTGGTTCCAGTAATCAACGTATCATAACCAAGCACAGGACCGGCCTGGAGCATATCGAGAGCCTTACCCTGGGGCATATTGGGAACAATGTCAAACATTACGACATCTGCATAATCTCGTTCTGCAATACGCTGAACCAGCGTGCTCCCAACAAAACCGGCTCCAACTACGGTGATCTTACTCCGCATTGACGTATCCTTTCATCTATTCACATCACATATGTCCACAATCAATATATGATTGCTCAGAAATATATAGACGCCATATCTATCAGCGTTCACCGCTATTGTATGCCCAAAAAGGCCCCAATGGCAATTATTTTTATGCCATGCCATACATATCTTCTCCCTAACCCTCTAAATAGCTCTCTCATCAACCTTCTAGATAGATGGATCATGGTGGGGCGGCTGCAGCCGCCCCACCATGATCCATCTATCTAGAAGCGAGCCCGCAGGCGCGAGCCCTCTCATCAAAGACAATAGATGAATTTTTTTAATCTTTTCACAAAACCCAAAAAAGCTCTTGACATACATCAATGGATGGAGTATTATACCTATGCGATCGAGAGAGAGCAAGAAAACAAAAAAAATATTGGGGTATCGTTCAACGGTAGGACAGCTGATTCTGGATCAGTCAATTGGGGTTCGAATCCCTGTACCCCAGCCAAGAGAGGTAGATAACTACCTCTCTTTTTTTGTACATACTTTCACCCCTTAAAACTCTTCAATTTGTACATACTTTGCACAATCTTTTTAATATCTTTGCCATGCCACTCTACCTCGACTATTACCATTTTTTTCTTTTTACCTCGACCACAAAAAATATGTGACCCGTTCCTCTATCTTCTCCCGACTATCACTTATCCCGAGGGGCTGGCATTGTTCTTCTCCTGCGTTCGTTTGGCGCTTGTCACAAACCATACAGATGCACAAATTCATGAGCGGGCACACCTTGTTCACATGTATACCGTATGTTATATTTCTGTATATAGTTTGTACAGTAATCTCTAGCAGGAGGAGAAATCTCATGGTCACAGCCACAGCCCAAGCTCAAGAGACCATCTTAGTACCGGATGAAAGTGTAGAACTGCCAGATAATATACATGCTGAGATCGAGTCACAGGAACAGGAAATTGATGAGGCAGAGGATAAGCCTGAGTTTTTGGAACAGGAGCTATTGGTGACGCGCGCCATTCAGGGCGATCAGGCCGCATTTGGGGAGATTGTTGATCAATATAGTACTCTCATGTTGCGCACTGCATCGATGATTGTCGGTGACCGTGATATTGCTGAGGATGTGGTTCAGGATGCCCTTATTCAGGCCTGGCACCATCTAGGTGATCTGCGCAAAGCCGGTGCTCTGCGTCCATGGTTGATGCGTATTGTGGTTAATCAGTGCATCAGCTTTAAGCGGCGTCTGGCCCGTACAACTGCCTTTATGCGTCAGGCTTTGTCAGAGCAAGAAACAGATCTTATGGCTCAGGCGGCCGATGATTATAAAGGACGTATGGAACGGGATTGGGACCTGGCTCGGGCGATTGAGAGTCTGCCACTGAAACAACGTGTGGTGATTGTTTTGCATTATTATAATAGCATGACATTACCGGAAATGGCCCAGACGTTACAGACTTCCGAGAATACATTGAAAAAACGTATTCAGGCTGCCCTGACAAATCTTAGACGCATCTTACGCTCTCCTGCAATGGAAGATGAAGAGACTCCAGGCGGGGTGATCGCTGGCCTTGTGCCTTCGGCCGCATAATGACAAAGGTACATTCATGTATAAAGAGATGAGTGGCAGTGAGCATTGCATACCCGTTATTTCTTTTCTGCACGCGATGCTTTTACACTGCCACTTATCTCTTTTTTTGATTTCTTAACAACATTCCTCTGATATTAATGCGTTTACAACCAATCTAGTACTCCTGAACCCGGTTTTTTAACTGTATACTGTGATACAGTATGGTACAATTATGGTTGTACCTGATGGTGAAAGTAGAAGAGGTGGAGGTGTGGTACACATGTACTGTACAATTGATTGGCTGGCTTCTTTAACTCCTGAAATGACGATGGTTCCTGCAGATACTGTCTTCCTGCACAACCAGCAGCAGCGCTCGCTAACTGCTATCTATCCTCATATACCGGGACTCCTTTTCTCTTCTCCTGATACGTTAGTTGATCTGGCGATACGTGTGCTTTCGTTATCGGCCGACCAGGAAACAGTGGCGCAGCATACACAATCTTCTCCTGAGATCAATGCGGTTGAAGCTGATGTGTCAACGCTTGATACAGACTTTGCACTATTTCTTGATGCTTAGAGCACGTTCAATTGAGAAGCTAGATTATAGTGGTGTGCTACGTGTGGTGAGGAGTAAAAAATACTATGGTGGGTGGAAGGGATATGGCGGCGGCACAGTCCTATGCAATCCGTGACAAACATTCAGCTCCGACGAAGCGCAATCATACGCGCATCTGGAAAAATAGTGTCCTGACTGGCTCTATGCTTATTAATGTAAGCATTTACATTCTCATTGCCCGCTCTCTTGGGCCACATGTGTTTGGTAGTTATTTATTTGCTCAATGGCTGGCTTCGGTGACAATTCCAATGCTGGGTACAGGGATGTCGACACTGGCCAGTCGCCAGATTGCTGAGACGCAGAGCCGCGAGTCACCACGTTTAATGGCGGGTATCTTCTATTTTTTGTGGTATCGTCAACATCGCAGTATCCTCTGGTATTGCCTGGCCTACCTGCTGCTCTCTTTTGTCCTGACACATATTTTTCATGATTTCTCTCCAGGACTCCTGCTCCTTTCCTGCCTGGCAACGCTGCCTTTGCTTTTGAGTAGCGTTGCGGGTATTACACTGCGTAGTCTGCGGCGCTCTGATTTGCTGATTATGCTTAACCTGTTTGGACATCTGCTGACGCTGCTCTTTATTCTTATTTCAACTCAGATCAATGAAGAGCCGGTTGAGTCGTTCATCCTGGCCTTTACATTATCACATACGATTACACTTGTACTGGCGGTGATCTGTGTCGTAAGCCTGCTGCCACTGGAGCAGGCCCTGGCTCCGGGAATTTTTCTTAAGGAACGCCTGATCCATAATATGCACCTCTCACGGCTGCATTTTGCGCTTGATGCGATTGTCTGGCAACGTAGTGAGTTATTGTTACTGGCATTCTGGCATAATTCTGAGGTTCTTGGCTTTTATGCCCTGAGTGCGATTATCAGCACCAGGATTATTGGCTTAGCGCCGGCGCTCTTTTCACAGTGGATTTTCCCTCTAGTTATACGTTATCTCCCCCGCCATCGTTACTTGAACCAGTATGATGCCTTTGTCAAAACCTCTTGCTACATTATTTTTCTGGCGGTCCCTATCTGTACGGTGATGATCCTGCTCTGCCCACATATTCTAGCGCTTTTCTTCGGCTCGGCTTATCTTCCAATGGTAAAACCATTACGCATCCTGCTCATTGCGGCTGTCTTTGGCAGTATCGCCACGGTCGGACTTACCCATATGGCCAGCCAGGAACAGCATGATATGCAACATATTCAGCGCATTCAGCAGGAGTTTAATCTTGGCGTGGCCTGCCTGAAGATTGTGCTGGCGCTTCCTCTTGTTCTCCTATGGGGTATGGTTGGAGCCGCTATTGCCAGTACGCTGGCTCAGATTTTTTCGGCTGTCATCTCTATTCTGTTGTGCAAAAAGCTCCTTATGCGACACGAGAAATTGCTTTAAATGGAAGAGGAGAAATTATGAGTATCCGCGATTCGTCTACGCATACCGCTGCTATTTCTATCCGTACAAGATCAACTGGTGCCTTTCGCACTACCGCTAAAACACAATATGAGACCTTTCAGCAGACCCGACCAACCTTTCGCTTTAGCGTAGTTATCTGTACATATAATCGCCGGAATATGGTCCTAGCAACCCTGGCGAGTCTACGCCGCCAGTCTCTTCCGTTCAAGTTTTTTGAGGTAATTGTAGTTGATAATGGCTCTGCTGATGGCACATTTAATGCAATCCAGACCTACCTGAGCGCTAATACTATGTATCAACGTGCGCATGAGGAACAATGGAGTGTACGTTGTTTATTGGAAGAACGCAATGGATTGGCCTATGCACGCAATACCGGGGTTTTATCGGCCTCGGGCGAGATCCTGGTCTTTTTAGATGATGATGTGCTGGTCGATCAGCATTTTCTGGAGCAGCTCCTGGCAACGTATGAGGAGACGCCCGCTGATGCTGTTGGCGGCTCTGTCAATCTCCATTGGGAATCCTATAAGCCTTACTGGCTCACTAGCGATATGCTGGATACCTTTGGTTATTATATGCCGTTCCATTCACGTACGCAATTACCTGATGATTTGAATTTTAGTAATAGTTGTTTTTCGATTCGCCGCCAGGTACTGCAACAGCTTGGCGGCTTCTCTCCTTTTCTGACCAGGCGCTTACATACGCCGCTCAATGTGGAGGCGTTGGATCTCTGTCGCCGCTTGCGGCAACAACGTTATAAGCTCTGGTATGAGCCTGCGGCTCAGGTCTCGCATCGTGTTGCCGCTGCGCGTCTGGCGCGTCCTTTTCTGGTTGGGCGTGCCTACTGGCAGGGGCGCTCAGAGATACTGGCTGAGTATGCCCATATTGGACGTTATCAAGATGTAACTGGTGGCTCTGTGTCGCAGACGGTGCGCTCACTTCTTTCTGAACTGCGAGTGTTGCTGCCAATCATCTTTATTGAACGCTTATTGCTCTCACTGGCACATAGACCTAGCAGCGAACGACTCCTGGCGGCAATGGGACAGGCACATAGTTGGGGCCGTATCCGCCAACTGTTGCTATTGAGTAATCATGCACCCAAGCTGGTGCAGACTCCCTTTGTGCTGATGATTCAGGCTCAGAAACACGATGCGGATGGCCTTGTGCAGGCTTTGCTAAAGCAAGGCGTTTATTGTACAACCAGTATCGCGAACATCCCTTTTTCCTGGATCTGGCGCCATCGAGCTTACAAGGAGGCGGCAATAGGGATTGTGCATTTCTATCGGCCCGGTGCGTTTGAGTTGAATCACTGGCAGCGTCAACAGCTCTTGTTTAAGCTCTGGCTGGCCCAAAAATTGGGACTGGCAGTGGTCAGTACTGATGTCGGTGGCTGGTGGCATAATGTACGCTCGCTACAACATGCTGGTAGACGCGCCTTTGAACGTAGGATTTTTGCTTGCAGCCATATGGTGTATACCTCTACCCGCCTGCCAGAACAGTTTTATCAACAATATTCATGGAGGAAACGCTCGCGCTTTCTAGCATATCCAGGACTACGTGCAACCTTGCCTTCTACTATTAATCGTCTACTAGCATACACACAACTTGGTATCCCCTCTGACAGCGATTATGTTTTTCTCTGCCTGATGCATATGCATACGGAACGCGAGGTACTTCAATGTATTGAGGCCTTTTCAGAAATGCGTACCCAGTTGTTAAGGTCTGCGTCTACGGCACCTCTGGCTCCCCAACTGCTTCTCGTTGGAATGCCACGGGACAAAAAAGGGGTAGCCAATATTGTGAAGCGCGCAGCTTTAAATTCCTCCCTGCATATCTTTTTAGAATATCGGCCCGAAGACCTTGCGCTCTATGTGGCGGCCTGCGATGCGTTAGTCATGCCTTATTGTAAAGTAAAGTCCGCGGGCGAGCCTGATATCGCCATGCTTTTTTACTCTTATGAACGCGTCGTTATTTCTCCCAATTTACCGCGCTTCCATGGCCTGATACCCCAGCATGCAGGCATCCTCTATACGCCCGATAACCATTCCTCCCTGGTACAGGCTTTCTTGTTGGCTCCAAAACGATCATTTAAGCATACAGAAAAAGAGGCGGCTGTCCTTGACTATCATCATAGCTGGCGCAACTACGCATTAATTTTATTGGATAGCTATCAATCACTGCTGAATACCTTAAAAAAGAAAAAATCGTGATAGCTGAACGTTTACTTTTAACAGCCGCCACCATATAAGCTATAATGGTGGCGGCTGTTTTTGGCTCTCTGCTCTTGAGTAGATCACAGTATCCTTATTTCATTTCAGCAAAAGTGGCTATACAGGTTGTGAAAGCCGGGCAGTAATCAGTTATAATAGGAGACAGTAAAAAAAGAGGATCCGCACAGGGTAACCTATGATTGATCCTGTTATGTAATTTCTTCAGAAATTAAGAAAGTTTTTGCGTTGAAACGTTCACAGTTGATCCGTGAGCTTGTCGAGATAATCGCGCTCGCCCTGGTGATCTTTCTGGTTGTACGCTTTGTGGTTCAGAGCTATCGCGTTGATGGGCCGAGTATGCAACCTGGACTTGTCACAAATGAGTTTGTGATGGTCAATAAGCTCTCTTATGTATTTCAGAAACCTGAACGAGGTGATGTGATTGTTTTCCATTACCCAAAGGATGTGAAACAAGATTTTATTAAGCGCATTATTGGCCTGCCTGGAGATACCATTACGACTGATCGCGAACATGTGATGGTTAATGGTAAACTTCTTAAGGAACCTTATATCAGCCTGGCTTACAATTCAGAAGGTAAAAGCTGGCAGGTTCCAGCTGACCAGTATTTTGTCATGGGAGATAATCGACCAGTCAGTTCTGATTCTCGTTTCTGGGGGTATGTGCCAAAGGATTATATTGTTGGCAAGGCCGCAATAACCTTCTGGCCACTGAATACTATCAGGGCAATCGACACCTATTCGGATGTCTATAAGGACATCCCCAAACAAAAATAAGAGGGACCATACCACGATGTCAAACTCGGACAATTATTCTCCAGCTTCACGCCCGGAGTCAGGTCAGTATGCTGATGATCGCGAATTTTTTGAGTCGCTGACTCTACCACCTCATGGACTGGCTCTGGCTCTGGGTATTGGATGCCTGGGAGGCATACTGGCTGCCGTTCTTTCTATCGCGATCAGGTTTGCGAATTCTTCGGTATTCCAGGAAGTCGCACGCCAGGGTGATAAGATTTCATACAATACCGCCTTATATATTACAGGTCTGGGCTGCCTGAGCTATATCATAGGTCTCGTCCTGTCGTTCGTGGCTGGTTTTCTGGTTGGAAAACGTGCAGTACGTCGTCTGTATGGTTTTTATGCCGGGGCTCTTGCTGGAGGTATTTCTTATCTTGTCCCCGCTTTGATCAGTATGCTACCCGGTTTTGCTAATGGCATGAGTAGTACGGCTCCGACTACCTCTAACTTCATACTTGGCATAGTTATCTGGACCTTGATCTGGGCTTTAAGTGGCGCCCTGCTTGGTCTCTGGGGTACATTCACTGCGACAAAGAAGCATCCCTATTATCTGGCGAAGAAGGCCGCTGCGGCTGCCGCTGAGTAGCATTTTCATATTCACAGGGACGGTGTTGGTTGTGCCGCTTAACCGTCCCTATACCAGTAATAATACCGATAGGTACCAATGGGTCTATCGTACATTCCCCCATCAAATGCTTAACCTGCCGTTGCGTCATCGTCTCTCGTACCGGTTCCAGAAAACTCATCATTGATGAGTGGAAGTTCGGAGCCTATTTGCTGCAGCAAGCCTGAAAAGTCTCCACCTGTAACATTTTCAAATGCTAATTTCTTGACGCGACCATCCTCTACCTCATAGGTGACACGAGTCTGTGGTAGGGTCACACTTACACCACTGGCAGGAATGTTCTCAAGGCCCAGCATGGGGAGTGAGAGTGTATCTGTGTGGGTTCCTGTAATGATTGTGCTCGCGGTGACTGTATTGGCTCCCTGCTCGCTACGTGCCACATCGGCCAGTCCGTAAGAAAAATCTGGCATGGCCACCAGTAACGCATCCTGCAAGCTTAAAAATTGCTCTTTACTTAAGGTTTTTGGCAGAAAACCCGCCATAGTAAATGCATCATCGAGTGTGCTGGCCGCGAGCTCGCTATCTCCCGCTTGCAGGGCCGCCATCAATGTCTTCACCGTCTCAACCCTATTTGTACTCATGCAGTTAGCTCCTTGTAGCTCAAAAATATGCTTCCCCCGGTCCAGTGTATGGGCCGGGGGAAGTACAGCAGATACAGCGTGCTTAATTTTCGACAATCTCGATAAAGTGCAGTGTATCGCCAGGGCGACGGTCGCGCATTGGATCACGCTCGCGCAGGGAGCGGAGTACATCCAGTCCCTTGGAGATTTTTCCAAAAACGCCATGTTTACCATTCAAGTGTGGCGTAGAATCATACGTCAGGAAGAACTGGGAACCATTGGTGTTAGGACCAGCATTCGCCATCGACAGGATACCAGGACCCTCGTGTTTGAGGGCTAAGGCGCCTTTCTCATCGTCAAAACGATAGCCTGGGCCACCACGACCAGAACCTTCGGGATCTCCACCCTGTGCCATAAAGCCACCAATGACACGATGGAATGTGGTGTTGTTGTAGAAACCATCACGGGCAAGGAAAACAAAGTTGTTTACGGTCTGAGGGGCCTCAGCCGCGAACAGGTCGACGGTGATGTCGCCTTTGTCGGTATGGAAAATTGCCGTGTATTTCTTGCTCGGATCAATCTGCATTGCTGGTGGAGCACTATATTGCTTTGCCAAGAATATTTCTCCTTCCAATTACGTAAAAACGGTTTCCGTAGACACCGCCTTTACAGGTTAAGGGCCTCCTACACTTATAGGAAGCCCTTAACATTTTATGGTATCCTGTCAAGTTTAGCGAGTGATAGGAAAGTGGGGATGCAAGGGGCGGCCAGCCCCTTGACTGGGAGTTCGGGGGCTGTGCTCCCGGCTCCTCCCCTCCTCTCGCTCGCGTAGCGGGCGCATCACCCATCAAACGAAGTTTGGCAAAATACTATTTGGAAACTGCTTTGACGACAACATAATTCATGACATCAGCTTTACCATTCCCGTTTTCAACGAGATTCAGTTGCTTAGCCACATTTAAACCCTGAACAACATGTCCAAACAGGTTGTATTGCTTGCCAAGTTTGCTGGAGTTGTCCGCAATGTCGATAAAGAACTGGCTACCATTGGTATTAGGACCTGAGTTAGCCATGGCGACGGTACCTTCTGTATATGATCCCTGAACTGGCTCATCGGCGAACTGATAGCCTGGGCCACCATTGCCACTTCCATCGGGATCTCCACCCTGAGCGACGAAATCTTTGACGACGCGGTGGAAGGTCAAACCATCATAAAAGTGCTTCTGGGCCAGGAAGACAAAATTATTGACGGTCTTCGGGGCAAGTTTGGGATCCAATTCAAGTACGATTAAACCACGGTTGGTATTGATACCGGCACAGTAGATTTTGTTATTATCGATGACGTTCTCGGACCCTTTGTATTTGTGGGTAATCTTCTTGACTTGATCAGCGGTCAGGGGCGCATCTTTCTTTGTGACGGCGCTGACGACGTCTTTAGCTGCACAGACAGAGGCTGCATCAGTTACACTGCTAACGGCGGTTGTCGGCGTTGCAGCGGGCGTCGCGGCGGTTGTTGCAGCGGCTTTGGGTGTCGCGGTTGGAGCGACTTTGGCCTGCGCAAACGGTGGATAATGATTGACGTACAGGGCAGCGAAAATACCGGCTACGATCAGGCATAAAATAATTACGGATGCCCAGGGATAGCGAGCAATTCCACGGGCAGGGGCCTTGTAACCGGGAGCATTTCGTCGCTCGCCTGAGTTTCTGGCCTCTAAATCTGGCAGTTGGGTGGAATGTGCCCGGGCAATCTTGGCGGCCCGTCTGGCTTCGGCGCGTTTGGTTGTCTTTGGCATGAGGTGTGTTTTGATGCTCCTTCTTGATTACATGACCGACACAAGCTTGTGTGTTTATTGGTCTATAATAACCTTACTACATTTTATGGTCAAGACCTGTTTGATCCAGGTTCTTTATCGGCTGACTTATGGATCTAGCATCCTCTTCGCCTGACACTCTTTTATTATAGCAGGCAAGCAATCGCCATAAAAAAATAGCCTAGCCCATGATTCCCCCCTCCCTGTTTTAAATGGCATCAGGTTATCCACATATTCAGGCAATTTTGGTGGATAACCCGGTGGATAACTATGTGGATAAATGGGGAAAACTATCTTCTTGCTGTGGATAACGTGAAAAAACATCTCTATGTGCCGCTTTTATTATGTATTACTGGTCAGTAGATGCCTGCTTATCCACATAAAACCTCAATATTCTCGATTTGATTTCAGACAAAATATTCTGTACACTTTGAGAACACATGAGAATTGTCGATGGCTACTCGTCCCTTTTTTTCTGGCCTGTTTTGCCTGCTTATGGTTGTGTTATACACCTGGTTGGAAAATGGCTCGACTTCTCATTCAAGGGAAAAAACCGGAAGTTTATTTATGCGATCAAATGTTCGAGGATATGCTATAATGCTTGTTACTGCCGAACAAATATCCTGACCCATAGACACGGGATGCATAGCTAAAAAACCACGAGCTGCAGACAAGCTTTTACCTGATTTTGCTGAATTTTCTGCCCTTCTCACATGGGAAGGGATAGCTGACGCCAAAAACACAGCAATTTATGCTCGTTCGCTTGCAAATGGCGTAAAATAATAGAAGTACATAACATAAGTAAGTAGATGCTGGAGTCGAAGAAGTGGAAAAACTGTTACCGCAAAATGTAGAGGCCGAGTCTGGAGTCCTCGGTAGTATTATTATCGACCCGGAGGCGATTGTCCAGGTCGCTGATTTTTTGATGGCCGAGGATTTTTATCGCGATGCACACCGGACCATCTATGAGACGATTATCCAGCTTTATGAGCAGCGTGAGGCAGCTGACTTTATTACGATTTGTGATGAGCTTGAGCGCAAAAGCAAGCTTGAAGAGGTGGGGGGCGCGAGCTATATTACGTCCCTGATTAATCAGGTACCGACGAGTGGTAATATTGAGTACTATGGCCGTATCGTTGAGCGTACCGCGATTCTGCGGCGCTTGATTCATGCGGCCGGTGAGATCGCGGCTACGGCTTATGAAGAGGGTGATGCGAGTATCGCTCTGGATAAAGCTGAGAAGCTGATCTTTGGCATTAGCCAGCGTCATGCGCGGGCAGACTTTTCTTCTCTGAGCGAACTGCTGGGCGACTATATGACGAAACTGGATCAGTTGCATGAGCGTCGCGGTACTGTGGTTGGTGTTCCTACTGGCTTTAGCGATCTGGATCGTTTGACGGGTGGTCTACAA
The DNA here is from genome assembly GCF_003967575.1 of Dictyobacter alpinus. Classification (NCBI taxonomy): domain Bacteria; kingdom Bacillati; phylum Chloroflexota; class Ktedonobacteria; order Ktedonobacterales; family Dictyobacteraceae; genus Dictyobacter; species Dictyobacter alpinus. Next base: position 2,977,140 of record NZ_BIFT01000001.1, on the reverse strand, counting down.
AAATCGGACCTGATTATTCTGGCGGCCCGCCCTGCTGTAGGTAAGACCAGTCTTTGCTTGAGTCTGGCCCATAATGCGGCGGTCAAATACAAAAAATCTATTGCGATCTTCAGCCTGGAAATGAGTAAAGAACAGTTGGTCCAACGTTTGCTTTCTATGGATGCCGCGATCGATCAGCAGCGTCTCCGTACAGGTTGGATTGAGGATGACGAGTGGGAGCGGATTGTCTTTGCGATGGGCACGCTGGCCGAAGCGAATATCTGGCTGGATGATACCGCTGGTATTTCAACCATGGAGATGCGCAGTAAGGCCCGCAGGTTACAGGCTGAACATGGTATCGACATGATTATTGTTGACTATCTCCAGCTCATGCAGTCTTCGGCTGGCAAACGCAATGATAACCGTGTACAAGAAATCTCAGAGATCAGCCGGAACCTCAAAGGTCTGGCTCGTGAACTGGATGTTCCTGTTATGGCCCTTGCCCAGCTCTCGCGTGCCGTAGAAAGCCGTCAATCTAAAGTTCCACAACTCTCAGACTTGCGCGAGTCTGGATCAATTGAGCAAGATGCGGATTTAGTTATGTTTATTTATAGAGATGATGTATATAATCCCGATTCTGAACGTAAAAATATTGCCGATATTATTGTTGCTAAACACCGTAATGGACCGGTCGGCGAAGTAAGTCTTTATTTTCAAGCGAACCAGACACGTTTTAGCGATCTGGAAGTCTCACCACCAGCAGACGAATAATTTGGGGGTGACTTGTGATGTCAACTTTTAGTGGCCCGTCCGGGTTCACAGGCTTCCCTACCGGGAAAAATCCTTTTGTGCCTATTCCAGAGGTCTTTTTTACACAACTACTGCCAGAGATCGAAGATAGCGCGGAACTGAAAGTCACGTTGCATATCTTTTATCTGCTGGCCAAACAACGAGGAAATCCTCGCTGCGTTAGTGAACACGAATTATTACATGATCAATTATTGCTGCGTAGCTTGAAACGCCGGGGCGATCCACGACCGTCAGAAGAGCGCTTACGCCTGGGACTGGAACAAGCGGTCGCCAGGGGCACACTTTTGAAAGTACATTTGCATCTGGCAGGTGAAGGCGATGTGGATCTGGTTGGTTGGTTTTTCTTTAATACCGCGCGTAGTCGCAAAGTTGTCGCAGAATTACAGGGAGGTGAAATGATTCCAGCACATCTGCTTACACGCGATGAACAACCTGCTGACGAAAATGAGGTTGCCGTTGCAGCAGGTGTGTATGCTAGTTCTATAGGCTACAATAGCATTCGCCCTATGCACATTGAGGTAGAACGTCCAAATATTTTTGTATTATATGAGCAAAATATTGGCTTATTATCACCAATGATAGCGGATGAATTAAAAGACGCAGCCGATCACTATCCACAGGATTGGATTGAAGCAGCTTTTCGTGAAGCTGTTGAGCAGAATAAACGTAAATGGAGTTATATTCGCGCCATTCTCAGGCGCTGGGAAACGGAAGGCAGGCAGTAATGGAGCGCCTCAATGAAATATTCGATCGAACCGGGCGGCGTCACCCTCTTTCCGAGCAACGAGCACATACACGCACGCCACAATCACAAGGATCTGCCAACCGTCGCTTTGTAGCGGATCCGCAGTCTCGTCCTGCCCAAAAATATCAGCCGGGTGCATCGTCTCCATCTTATCCACAAAGTCCTTATCCATCTTCTCGTGCACCACGCCATTATTCACAGTTTCAGCAGGAGGCAGGCCATACCGAGGGCCGTTCCTATTCTGAACCGGTCTCTCGCACCGATCATGCGACCTATCCCTCGTCGTATCCTCGCCGCACTGGCGTCGATAATGGCTCACCATATCCGGTTCCTTCTCAGCCGCATCATGATCAGCAACATATCCAGCCTTTACAGCCGCGTCCAACCAGCGATTATCATTCTCTACATACGTCCGATGCCTATGCTCCCAGTTCGCGCGCCGATGTGGTGGAGAATTGGGATGATAATGGGATGGGATATGGGGATTGGGAAAAAGATGGCGGCGATTATATCTATGAAGATGAGGAGGAGGAGGTTTATGAAGAGGTTCCCATCAATACCTATCAACCTCCGACGTATCGTTCACGTCCGAATGCGGATTTAGAGCCTCCTTCGCGTGGTACACGCAATAATCTGCATGATACACGTCTGGCTTCGGCGATTGCTAATCAGCAGGCTCGCTCGCAAGAGTTGCCATCGTATCAACGTATTACCCAACCTTTGCATCCACATGCGGTACAGGACATTGGTCGGGAGAGGGAACGGGGTCCGATAACACGTCCAGGACAGACTTCGTCCTCTCGCTATCTGAGGCCGGTGCGTCAGGAGATTGTGCCACCTGGACCACAGGAGATGATGCCGTCCCCTCCGATTATGGATAAAGGGGTCTGCCCCAGGTGCAGGGGCGCTGGCTATCTGCGGGCGGATGTGCCTTTTGGTCATCCCAACTTTGGGAAACCAATTGCTTGCGAGTGTAAAGAGTCTGAGCGTAAAGAGAAGCGTCGCCAGCAGTTACGCGATATGTCAAATATGGATGCTTTCCGCAACCAGAGCTTTCGCTCGTTCAGCATGCATACTCCTGGTGTCGAGGAGGCGTATAAGGCCGCCACGGCCTTCGCGCAGAATCCCAGTGGCTGGCTGGTCCTGGTAGGCCCCAACGGCTGCGGGAAAACACACCTGGCCGCAGCCATCGCGAACTTAAGTCTTGATAGTGGGGCGGTCGTGCTATTTGAAGCTGTTCCAGATTTACTGGATCATCTGAGGGCGGCCTTTGCGCCTACAGCGACCGAGATTTATGATCAGCTCTTCTCTAAGATGCGCGAGGCAGAGTTACTCGTACTCGATGATCTGGGTGCCCAACAAAGCTCTCCCTGGGCCAATGAGAAGCTGTTCCAGTTGCTCAACTATCGCTACAATCTGGCGATGCCAACGGTCATCACGGCTAATCTAAAAGGCTTACAGGCCGTCGATGAACGCATCCGTTCACGCTTAAACGATCGTAGCCTGGTAAACCATATCAGCATGGATCGCGCCCGTGATTTTCGACCACAAAATGTCCGTAAGCGCTAATCCGCGTGACGTTTATGTACAGGCAAATTGATACTGGCAGGTTGTTCTTTGTTATTGATATTATATGCCGCAAAGAACAATCTGCTACTTTTTTGAGAAAAAAAAACCATCAGCGCAAGTCACTACCCACGACAGGCTACAAGCTTACACAGCCCACCGAGGTATATACCGCACGTGCCGCCTCATCAACCGGTAAAAATGCCGAGACCGCCGGATAGATTTTGCTGCTGACAGAGACCAGCATTTGTCGTACACGTATGGAGAGCACCTCGCCAGTGGGCGCCATGCGAGCAAGCATTATCTTTGTCGGCGCGTCCTCCTGCCGGGTTGCTTCTCGCGCCTTTTCCCAGTACTCTTGAAAGTCTGGGAACTCCTCGCACCACTGCTGAACGATCTGCTGATACCAGGCATCGTGCTGAGAGTACACGTTCTGCTGTTGGAAGAGTTGAAGAGCATACATCACGTGTTTTTGCCACAGGGCATGTGCTTCTGCATTGATCATAGGGTTTGCTTGCCTGCATACCTTCGGGTGAAAGAGGAAATATATGGTGTTGCGCTGATGCGCTGGAAGCGTCTCCAGAGGCGGCAATCCCAGGAGGCGCAGAAAGAACGTGTTGGCGGCCTGGACCTGTAGCGTGTGCGTGACTACGATGGCTGGATAGGGCAATGCCTCCATAAGGATTTGCGCCTGCTCCAAGGCTTGCCGCAACTCCTCGCCTTCCAACAGTGGCTGTTCCGGAAGGTAGTGTGCTGCCAGTAATAAATCGTTGCGCTCACGCAGGCTGCATTCCAGATAATCGGCAATCTGCATCAGCAGGGAACTACTCGGCAACCGCTGGGAGCGTCCTCGTAGCCAGTTTTTATAGGTCGGACAGGCTTCGTCAGTGAGTTCTTCTTGCGTAAAACGCTTCAACTGCGGATGACGCTTCTCGCGATAGTCCTCCTGGCGTCTGATCCGCACCGCTTCAATGACTTCCAGCAGCTGATGTAACACACGCGCTTGCTCTTTGGAGGGCGCACGCTCCTCGCTCATCATAGATTGGTGTAATGGCATCTTTCTCTCACCTCCTTCAATCCGCTCTCGATCCGAGACATAAGAGCCGGGGGTCGAAAAGTCAAGTGTATTTTTACACTTGGTACAACAACGGCTTCCTTCTATACTATTCCCACGTCCTGCTTCGCTTGACAACGCAGAAACGCTGGTCAAGCGAAGCATGGAAGCTCGTAACACATATCAATAGAAAAGAAAGAGGTATCTCTCCGATGGGAAAACTTGATGGAAAAGTGGCCGTTATTACTGGCTCGAGTAGTGGAATTGGTCTGGCTACGGCAAAGCTCTTTGTCGCAGAGGGCGCATTTGTCTATCTCACTGGTCGCCGACAAGAGGAACTCGATGCAGCAGTCAACCAGCTTGGTAAGCAAGTGACAGCCGTTCAAGGTGACATTGCCAATCTCGAAGATCTTGATCGTTTATATGCGATAGTGAAACAACGCCATGGCAAAATAGACATTCTTTTTGCCAATGCAGGCGTCAATGGGGAATTCCATCCTTTAGGAATGATCAACGAAGCCCAATTTGACAAAGTCTCCGACGTGAACGTGAAAGGAACCCTCTTTAGCGTCCAAAAAGCACTCCCTTTGTTGCAGGAGGGCGGAGCCATTGTGCTGACCGCATCGTTTGCTGCCTCTGCGGGCATGACCAACATGAGTGTATATAGTGCAACGAAAGCAGCTATACGGTCATTTTCCCGCACCTGGGCAGTTGAACTAAAAGAGCGCAAGATTCGCGTTAATGTGGTCAGTCCCGGTGCTATTCAAACGCCAAGCATGGATACTGTGATGAGCGATGACGTGAAGGAAGCTCTTGCCGCTTCTCTTCCCATTAACAGAGTCGGTCAAGCAGATGAAGTAGCCAGAGCCGTTTTGTTCCTGGCTTCAGATGAGAGTAGTTATATTACCGGCACTGAGTTGCAAGTTGATGGTGGTGTGTCTGTACCTGGACATTAATGTCCCTCACACCATAAAATGGCAGGGCAATCGCATCTCATTTTTAGCACAGCCTGTAGAGTGCGCCTACAGGTTGAGTTTTAAAAAGCCTCATCCTTGTGATGAGGCTTGCCACTTTCACCCGTGAATTTCGATGTGATTATCCTGGCACTTACCCGCACTTTCTTGCACTCGCATCCTGTAAGTGCTATCATAATGTTAAACGTCCCCCATTTGTGGGTTTCCTCTGCACATTCATTTTTTGCCAACGGCTGATTTCCTAATTGGGAAAATCGGTGACCGTTCATAGATAAAAAGGAGCGCACATGACCAAGTTCGATCCGCGCGATCCAAAATGGATCCAGGGCACTCGTGACATTTTGGAGCCACGAGGTATTATTCCAAATGTTATCGAAACCACACCTCGTGGCACCTACGGTTCGGATCTTTTCTCGCGCCTGTTAAAAGAACGTATCGTATTCATTGGTACACCAATCGATGATATGGTTGCCAACAGTGTTGTCGGACAGTTGCTCTATCTACAAAGCGAAGATGCAACTAAAGATATCAATATGTATATTAATTCCCCAGGCGGCAGCATTTATGCCGGTCTGGCTATCTATGACACTATGCAGTGGTTGCGCCCGGATGTCTCGACTGTCTGCATGGGTATGGCGATGAGCATGGGTGCGGTTCTTCTGGCCGGTGGTGCCAAAGATAAGCGCTACTGCTTGCCAAACTCGACCATGCTGATTCACCAGCCTCTCGGTGGTGCTGAAGGTCAGGCTGCCGATATTGAAATCACTGCTCGTGAGATCTTGCGCTTACGCCGTAGCCTGTATGAGATTCTTTCTCATCATACCGGCCAGACAACCGAGCGCATTCTCCAGGACTCCGACCGTAACTATTATCTGACTGCACAGCAGGCAGTTGAGTATGGTCTGGTTGATGATATCCTCTCTTCTACCAAAGAGTAAGAGAAATTCATCTCCTCGAGCTAGATCTTTCTAGCATCACTCTATAAAAGATAGAGATGTAAAAAAGATGAAGAGGGCCAGGTACTTTGCAGTTGTGTTCCTTTAGAACACTCAGAAAACAAAGCTACCTGGCCCTCTTTCTATCACCTGTGGCGCTCGCTTATGTCATGTATTATAGAGAACTATTAGCTATTTTCACAGGGGCGAAGCTTTTATGACACCACATCTCCGTAAATGGCTGTTTGAAACGCTTTACAAAAATCGCTATCTGTATCGCTTTGCCAGTACGGTCCCTTTTGCGGGACAATGGCGCGTCTGGCAGGGTCTGGTGCTGCCACGTATTCATGGACAGGATATTCTGGAACTGGGCTGTGGCCTGGGAGACCTGCTGGCGGATATGCTGGAGGCTGGCTATATGTGCCGGGCGGTTGAGCATTCTCCTCAGATGGTTGAGGCGGCACGTGCCACATTGCGCCGCCGCCATGTGGGTATCGATGCCTGGATAATCCAGGGATCAGCCCAGCATTTGCCTTTCTCAGATCATTCCTTTGATACTGTGGTCAGCACGTTCCCTTCTGAATATATCTATGATCCCGATACGATTTCTGAGATTGAGCGTGTTTTGCGTCCCGGCGGCCGCCTGGTTGTAATTGAGGGTGCTCACCTTGAACAGGTTGGGTATTTTCAACCGGTGCTCCTACTATTTCACCTGCTGGTCTATGGCTCACGCGCCTTTTCTGCCACAAAGCGCCAGCCGATTGATGGCGATGAACATGACGATGGAGCTTTTACCACTGAAGAGTTACCCGGTATCCCTTTTGGAGCCCTCATTCCTTTAGAGCAGTCCGGTTTGCAGCGTCGCTCGCAACGCGTTCGCAGTCGTCGCTGGCAGGTATTTATTACCATGGGTGAAAAAGCGGTGACGAAAGGGACACCATAAAGTCAGCAGAACTATGTCTCTATAGCTTATACTGACAGTATATTTCTTTTCTATAAGGAGACGATACATATATGTCACAATGGTCTGATGGTGAAATCCTGGCGCATGGTGTCAATTTGCACTACTATCGCACGGGCGGCGCGCATCCTCCGGTCCTGCTACTCCATGGTTTTACTGATAGCGGTTTATGCTGGACGCCTGTCGCGCAGGCATTAGCCAGCGATTATGATGTTATTATGTTTGATGCTCGCGGCCATGGTCGTTCAGGTGCGGCCGCAAATGGTTTCACAACTGAATTGCTGGTCGCGGATGCGCTGGCAGTGATTCAGGAACTCAAGCTTGAACAGGTAGCGCTGCTAGGACACTCAATGGGAGCGCATACGGCGGCCCATGTTACAAAAAAACATCCTGAACTGGTGCGTGCTTTATTGCTGGAGGATCCACCATGGCGTGGTACCCAACTTCCTGAGTTAACGCAGGATGATATAAACGGCTTAAAGCAATGGGAAAGCCATCTACGCATAGTTCAGCAGCAGTCGCTGGCTGAGCGTATTGAGGATGCAAGCGAGTATAATCCTCGCTGGTCTCAAGCAGAGATTCAGCCCTGGGCTGAGGCTCAAGGTCAGTTCCGGCTTGAGGTGTTTTCTCAGGGTCTGGCCCGGGTCACTCAGGAGTGGCAGGTGCTGATGCCTCAGTTGTCCAATCCAACCTTATTAATTACAGGTGATCCAGACCGTGGCGCGATTGTAACGTCCGAGATCGCACAACAGGCACTCGCGACCTGGGATAATGGTACACTGGCCCACATTGATGGTGCCGGCCATAGCATTCGCCGTGATCAGTATGAGCCTTTTATTACTGCTGTTCGTCAGTTCTTAAAAGAAAAGTAACTTATGCAAACAACTATTGAGCAACTCGCCAGCCAGTATCCGCATCTGGCTCAGGCTTTTACTACTATTCCACAGGGAGACCTCCATCTGAAACGCTTGCAAAATCTCAATGACAGCTGGCAAAATTTGCTACAGTCGGGTGAGAGGCGCAGCTATGCGGAAGTGGTTGTCACTGAGGAGCGGCCCTTTGTGCCTGCCAGCGACACGTTTGACATCATCTATGCTGGTGGTGGTTTAAACCTCCTGAACGCGGCGGTGATGACGCGTCGCTACGGCTTTCGCGTCCTGGTCTTTGATCGGTTTACAGTTGGTGCGGTACACCGTGAATGGAATATTTCGCGGGAAGAACTTCAGGAGTTGCTCGATAGTGGTCTGTTGACGTCCGCTGAATTAGAATCGGTGATCCAGCGCGAATATCGCGATGGTTTGATCCGCTTCCACGCGGGCCAGATCAAGGTAGCGCCAGCCGAGCTACATTTAAAGGATGTGTTGAATATCGCCATTGATGCGGAAAAGTTGACGGCCCTCTGTGTGCAAAAGATTCAAGAGCACCAGCCGCGTATGGGTGGCTCAAACATGATTCTGCACAACACCAACTTTGTGCGTTGCGCGGTCCAGCCCTCACGCAGCGTGACCGTGGATGTAGAGCATACATCTGGGGCGCCCCACAGCTATCGGGCACGTCTATTGATTGATGGTATGGGCTCGACATCTCCTATCGCCTGCCAGCTTAACTGTGGCCGCCCCTTCTCGCTGGTCTGCCCAACCGTAGGCACCGTCGCGCGTGGCTATAAACAGGGATCAGAGGCCAACGCGATAGATCCCGAGATCGGCGAGGTCTTGGTTTCAACCGAGGATAGCCGCAATGGTCGCCAGCTCATCTGGGAAGCATTTCCTGGTAAAGGAGATCAGGTCGCCATCTACCTATTTTATTATGCCGAATCTGGTAGCCATGTTGATCTGCTAGAACTTTTTGACGATTTCTTTGCGCTCTTACCAGATTATAAAGATACCAGCGCGGTTGAGATCATCAAACCCGTCTATGGCTTCATTCCCGCCGGCTACAACATCTCGCTCCCCTGGGAGCCTGAAGCTAAGACGCTGGCCTATGATCGCGTCCTCTCGCTGGGTGATGCGGCGGCCTTCCAATCGCCATTAACCTTCTGTGGTTTTGGTTCTTATGTGCGCAACTTGCAGCGCATTACCACACTCCTGTCGCTGGCCCTCAACACCAACAGCTTAAGCGCTGAACAACTCAATCGTATTCGTGCCTCTGAAGCTGTGCCGGCCGTAGCCCGAGCGTTCAGCAAATTCATGATCGCCAAACCGGATAGCGTCGAACCAATCTGGCAAGTTAACGAGACGCTGAACGTCTTTTGCCATGTCCTGCAACAACTCGGACCAAAAATCACCAATGACTTCTTCAAGGACCGTGTAAGCTGGTTAGATTATACCCGCGTTATATTAGGCACACCTGGCTACTATCCAGGCATATACGCCCTGACCCTCAAAACCCTCAGCCCAACCGAAATCATTGGCTGGATTACCGCCTGGCTACAACTGGGTCGTCAATCCCTTTCCTATCAATACTACCGCCTGCTCGCTCCCTGGCTCAACGCAACACCGGGCCGCTTGATCCAGCGCAACCTCAATCGCCTCAATCCCTCATTGGGCCTGCGCAACGCCATCTGGCAAGAAAGCATGGCCCAGATCCAAAGGACACGCCAGGAAAGCAAACCCGGGCGAACTCAACCCTACACCAACACCACTTCCTGGTTCTCCCACCTCATACCCAGATGGCCCGCCGGCTAACCACCGGCCGCCAGAACACAAAATGGTCCCCTCTCATTGCGAGAGGGGACCATTTTGTATAACGTCATAGGACAAGCCCCACGTAGCTGTGACCCTCAGCGGTCACTTGCCACCCGCCGCAGCGTGGTGGCCCAATATCCGGCCTGTTCGGCTCCCCCATCGTTATCACCTCGCCCAGAGAGAGGTCCCCCACGATACGCTCAGGGGAAGGTCCCTTTTGGGCACCGCGTAGGGGCAACGAGCCAGACAGAAGGAAGCGGGTCGATAGGAGACTGGGCCACCACGCTGCGGCGGGTGGCAAACGGCCGCTGAGGGCCGTAACTACGGGGACGTGGTCGTGGTGCCGCAAGGGGATTGCCCTACATCTTTCGTTTTTTCTTGTTGCGTGTTTGAAGATGGAATAAACCTTCATGCTTGAAATAGAGAAAAAGTACCTGGGAGTGACTATTGTAGGGCAATCCCCTTGCGGGTTGCCGTCTCCTCGGCTTACGTCAAGGTTCCTGAGCATGATTATGTCGGGCTTCTATATCGCTAGGTGAGCTGTGTTGGGCCTTGCGTGTGGCGCCCACTCCACGTACGAGACACTCACCAGCCACGTCAAACCAATGCACAAAATCATGAATTCCACAACAGACCCTAAGACACATTACAATCAATTTTTAAAGCTTTTATGACACCAACCACTAATTCATCGTTATGCTAACCAGAAGAACTCCTATAGGCCTTAGAATCGCGAATAGCGGCATTATACGTTTCACCACAAAAATATACTCCTGTCAGAGCATCATGGTTCCCTCACAGCATCAGCAGAATCTCACAGCATCTTCAGACCATGCTCTCTCACGTGGTCCGACATGCCTGGATAGTTGTCGTTCTGGCTTTTCACAGCGACTGATGCTCCCTCTTTTTCCGCCCGTCACCAGGATCTGATCTCAGCAACTTAAGACATTTAAGAACTTAGACGCTAGAGACATGTGCAAAAATGTCTTAAGTTGCTGGTTAAACCCTGTTTTTAGCTCGCAACTTAAGACATTTAAGAACTTAGACGCTAGAGACATTGGCAGAAATGTCTTAACATTGCAAAAGTATGGTATGAAAGCGTTTCATTTTCTTTTTATGGGAAAATTATCTTTTTTCTATTTTAATTAATTTATTATAATAACATACATACGTAAGTGTAACGTGGAATGAAGAATATAAATGTCCAAGACAGTCCACCTCATTCTTGCACAGCCTGATTTACGAAAATGACATGTCTCCTCATAACTTAAGACATTTTTGCCAATGTCTCTAGTGTCTAAGTTCTTAAATGTCTTAAGTTGCGAGCTAAAACACCTTTTTACCAACAAATTACGCATGAGCGCACGATATCTCGACGTGAGATAAGCTCTCCGTCTCTTGGGGGAGAACCATCCATGCACGAAAGCAGGTGATGGTCATGGAGACGCGCTCAATGGGAGCAACGTAACGGCAGGGCTTGTCCCCAATACTTTCAACTTAAGCACTTTTTGTGTCCGGGAGAGATGCGTCCTGCGTTCCCATCTCCCGGACATGAATGACAACAAAAGAGAGATAGGTGTCCGTTTTTTCGAAGGGAGCTGGCGCTGGCTTCCCTCGTTTTTTTGGCTTGTGTTTGTTATAGACCTGTTTGATTTCTCTTCGATTGTTCCGCAATATGGGGTCAGGCAAGACATGCGTACTCATCTCTTGTATCATTCGATCGAGGAGCGGTTCGCGATGCTGCTGACTCCATGTTGCGACCCGCTCGACCCGCAGGCGCAACTCCTCTAATGCGTGCTTACAACTCAACCTGCAGGGATCAATGCCTGCCTGCTCCCCCGCTTTGACCATCCAAAATCGCAGATTGTAATGAGCCAGCAGCAGAGCATACACTTCTTGCTTGACCCCGTCGGGCTTTTTCGCACGCAGCACTTTGACCTGCTCATGCAACACACTTTTGAGTTCTCGGATCATGAGCTCCACCTCCCAGCGTTGCTGATAGAGCTCGATGAGCTCATGAGATGGAGACGCTTTCTCATCTAACAACGTGGTGACCAGCCGATAGAGGCGTCCTGGCTTCCCGAGGCGCTCATCGGTGAGGGTGTATTCGATCACTCGCACGGTCTGTTTCTCTGTGGCGCGATACGTGGCTTTGCGATTGGGGTTGAGGATCGCCAGGTAGCTTCCATCAGAAAGCTCGGTATGCCGATGGCGTAAGCTCGTACGGGAAAGCCCACAGAGCACATGCGCATTCTTTTCTCTGGCCTCTTGTGCTAACATCCCACTGAAGATGCCACAATCGCCGAGCACGAGCATCCCTTGCACCACCGATCGCATGACCTCACGCACTCCATGCGCTTCAGCCCAATGGTAACCTCCTAATGCAGCAGCGATGACGGCATGACTGGCACATTCCATGAGCATCACGGCACGCACCTGAGGATAGGCTCCTTTGCCGTATTGGTTGCTTGATCGACCGAAGGCCGCATCATTGGCTGGGGTATCAGCAACATTGAAGAGCGTGCCATCAATGGCCATCACCCGTAATCCCTGGTAAAAGGCGCTCGGGGTTGTGAGGGCATCACCCAGCGGGCGGCAAGCACGCTCCAGCAATTGGCGAAAGGGATCAGATCCTAAGCGTGCACGTTGTGCGGCTAAGGCTTGAGCCGACATATGGTGCTCACGCATGGTGGGATGCAGATCCATCAGCCCATCGACAAGCTTTTTCCAGACCTGTTGCTGGCAAGAGCGACGCCAGTAAGAACAACAACATTGGAAGAGGATGATGCTCAGGCGCGTACACTGACGCACACGCCGAGGTCGACGCTTGGTCTGCTGGTGGGAAGGCACGCCAAAGATATCAGCAATGAGCGTGGCAGGGAAACAGGCCTCGAAAACATTCATATCAATCAAGGCGCAGATCTTGTCATTGGGGCCCACATGGCGTAAGCTAGGCATGAAGAAGTTCCTTTCATCAAAAAACAGGACGTAGATTCTTCTGTCTATGACGAAGTGAGAACTTCTTTTTCTCATCAATCCCTCTTTTTTCTCATGCTTAAGTTGAAAGTATTGGGGCTTGTCCCTGCTCCAGTTCACGTACGACGCGTCCCCGAGACACGTGATCATCGTGAGGCGAGCCTGACGAAACAGATGGACTTGTGCCCAATACATCTCACGTAGGGATTTATAACCTGGACAGGATCATGTTGAAGCGACCAAACCGTGTGGCGAGGAGACGGCCTACGTCAAGGTTCCTGATCATGATTATGTCGGGCTTCTATATCGCTAAGTGAGATGTATTGGGTCTTGCGTGTGGCGCCCCTCCACGTACGACACACTCGCCAGCTACGTCGAAGCTACGCGCAAAAAAGATGAATTTCACAATAGGCTCCAAACGGCGCCAGGATCAATTCATGAGGCTTTTAAAATATATTCACTATATCTACCATATTATCAATATAAATGCCTCATAATGGCATTAAAATAGCAAATAATAGCACTGTATGATTACACATAAAATCATTATGGTAAGAGCGTTATCATTCTCCAACATAGCGGAATCTCTTGCCCCTAATGCATGTTTACGCATTAAACATCCTTAAACAGGTGTTCGTGCTGAGGTTGGCGTGTGCGGGTGCCTCGAGCCTCTTACGTGTTCGTGGTCGTACGTGGTACTGGACGCAGGGACGAGCCCTGCCGCTACTTGCTTTTATACGAATGAGTACTACTCACCCAAATTCTGCAACAGATAAAACGAAACTACGTATAAAAATCAGGACAATTCCAAGTGCAAATTGTCTCCGAAAAATCAATGTAAGACGTCTAATACCATAGTAAGGAAATGCAGACACCAACCTTTCCCATATCCGGTCCACCACAACAGTCAGAGCAAGACTTACAAAAATCCTTGCAAAGAATGACCCTGAGTGATGCATTTCCACTATCAGTGAGATATAATATGGGATGTTACCATAAGAGGCCAATAATATCTTCCGTATGCATTCAAAAAAGTGTGATAATGCATGTCAAGGGCCAAGAAAGCAGGTAATTTGCAATGGAACAAACGCCGGAAAATGTATACTGGCTACAAAACGGCAACGATAGACAGTCACCGCGTCCTGGCCCTACAGGTAGACCTAACGGGCAAACGCCACAGCAACGACCATCGAACAACCTCACAAAATGGCTGCTCGTCATTATTGGGGTTATGCTGGTTTTGTACATAATCAATATCTTCAATAATAACTTTGGCAATGCGGGCAATGCCAACCGTACAGATCTGTCTTACACAAATTTCCTGGAACAGATTAACCACGGCAATGTGAAAGATGTGAACATTATTGGTACGTCTGACATTACTGGCACGCTTAACCAGCCCGTTAATAATCAGAAGCAATTTCATACGTACCAATTGCCAAATGGTGATCCGCAGTTGTCACAGTTGCTCTATAGCCACAATGTGACCTTCAGGTATCAGCCACCACCAGACAATTCGATCTGGCTGAATCTGGCACTCAATATTGTGCCCTGGCTTTTCTTAATCGGTCTCTTTTTCTTCTTTACACGCCGATCATCCCAGGGACAACAGGGCATCTTCAGTTTTGGCAAGAGCCGCGCGAAGTTGATCCTGGAAGATCGTCCAAGTACGACGTTCGCGGACGTTGCTGGTGTGGATGAGTCGAAATATGAGCTGCAAGAAGTTGTAGAGTTCCTGAAGACTCCTGCCAAGTTCCAACGCCTGGGTGGTAAGATTCCTCGCGGTGTCTTGCTCGTAGGCCCTCCGGGAACTGGTAAGACGCTACTGGCCCGTGCCGTGGCCGGTGAGGCAGGTGTGCCGTTCTTCTCTATGTCCGGTTCTGAGTTCGTTGAGGTACTGGTTGGTGTGGGTGCGAGCCGTGTTCGAGATCTATTTGAGCAGGCGAAAAAGACTTCTCCCAGTATTATCTTCATCGATGAAATTGATGCCGTTGGTCGCCAACGTGGCTCCAGTATTAATACAAACGATGAGCGTGAACAGACGTTGAACCAGTTGCTGGTTGAGATGGATGGCTTTGATAATCGTCAGGCTGTGGTGGTTATCGCCGCAACCAACCGACCAGATGGATTGGACCAGGCTCTACTGCGTCCCGGCCGTTTCGATCGCCGTGTGACGGTGGATCGTCCGGACTGGAATGGCCGTCTGGCTATCCTGAAGATCCATTCGCGCAAGGTGCCTCTGGCCAGCGATGTCAATCTGGTTGCGGTAGCTCGTTCTACAACTGGTATGGTTGGTGCTGACCTGGCAAACCTGGTCAATGAGGCCGCTTTGCTAGCTGCGCGCCGTAACCGCGACAATGTAGATCAACGCTGCTTCGATGAGGCCCTGGACAAGATCCTGCTTGGCGCTGAGCGGCCTCTGGTCCTCAGTGATAATGATCTGAATGTCACCGCCTATCACGAAGGCGGACACGCCCTCACTGGCCTGCTGCTCGAGGGCACGGATCCTGTTACCAAGGTTACGATTGTACCACGCGGTCAGGCATTGGGTGTCACCATGTATACGCCTCTAGACGATCGCTATAACTACTCGAAAGAGTATTTATTGACCCGCATCGTAACGGCTCTGGGTGGACGGGCCGCTGAAAAGGTCGTGTTTAACCGTATCACAACCGGTGCTGAAAACGACCTGCAACGTGTCACACAGATCGCCCGGCAGATGGTGACGCGCTGGGGTATGAGCGAGCGCCTGGGTACCGTTTCGTTTAGTGAACGCGAAAATCCCTTCTCCGGCGGTGGTGATACCGGGGCGCCCACGGATTATAGTGAAGAGACAGCTGAACTGATCGATGACGAAGTCAATCGTATCGTTGGTGAAGCCTATCAAGAGGCACTACGCTTGCTCTCAACCTACCGACCAACCCTGGATCGTATCGCACAGGATCTGCGTCGCTATGAGACCATCGATCAAAAACAATTGCATGCCATCATGGAAGAGACTGGCGCTCCTGTTGCGCCTTCACAATTCCATGTAGGACAGCAAGCTGTTACCGCACTGGCTCCTCCTCCCCCAACAGAGCCCGTTGCTCCAACAGAGACACAATAGTAGTAATACAAACAAAGAACGGGGCCGCTCATCTATCACAGGTGAGCGGCCCCGTTCCTGTTTGTGTCGCTGGCGCTAGCTATGCCATACTCAGACGAAGACGACGCAGGTAGTTGATGAGTGCTGCCAGGTAGTAGATACCAAAGCAGCCTGCGTAGATAAGGCTGGTGATACCAAGCGCGGACCAGATGATCGGGATAATGGGTACCGGGACTTTCATCAGGAATAGCAGATCTATGGTAGCCACCGAACTATGCAGAACTGCGACCAGGACCGGTAAGAAGAAGAGGATAAGGAATTCGCTACCAATAATGCGTAGCGCTTCACGTTTACGTAAGCCGACTCTCCCCAGGGCTGCAAACTGGAGCTTATCTTCATCCTGCTGGGTGAAAATCTTGAAGTAGAGGGCGCTGCCAGCCGCAAACAAGAAGAGCAATGACACAAAGCCGCCCGCGAATAATAATGCTGACAATAACTGTAGCACAAAGATTGATCTCTCTACCGCCGCCAGTGAAAGATTATTACGATCATGAAAGGTTTGCTGCAGCGTTGTCACAGCCAGGCTTTTCTGTTGATTATCTGGAAAGAATAAGCCTTGCAAGGTCCATTGCTCTTTAGCAGTAGCATTTTTTTGTATTTCCTGAAACAGTTGATTGTTCACAATCAATACACGTGCGGTCACCGCTAGATTTCCATTGATCACGCGCGCTCCCCCACGCTCAATGGTCAGGGACCACTTGTGGTTGCCACTCTGTACTTGCAGTTGATGATCCCGACCAATGGAAAGGGGCGCCAGCGATTCCGCAAAGTATTGCAATGTCTGCGGCTCCTGAAGGTATCCCTGTGAACCTTGCAGGGCTGGAATCTCTGGCAGGTCACTGGCATACTCTGGATGCACATGCAAGATGGTTGTACGCATGCTTTCAAAACTTGAGCGGGAAATAACCGTGACAGGCACATCCTTTATCTGGCAAGCAACCAGCTCAACTTGAAATTCGCCTTTCATGGTTATATGTTGCGCCACCAGCGCTTGGTGGATTTGCTGCGGGTTGGCAACCAACGGCTGTGACTTATGGTCTTGCAACAACATATCTACCGGATTCACCTGATGGTTGCCATTCTCCAGGATTTGTAAGAAGCCATAGATCGCGCCCATAGCGATCAGCACGGAAGCATTTAAAATGGTGACCACGGCCAGCATGCGCGCATAATCTTTGATGCGGTAAGAAAGGCGCGAAACGATGAGCACGTTGATGCCATGCAGTGGCAACTTTCTCACATACGTCAAAAGCATCACCATAATCTGCCCAAACAATAAAAAAGTACCCAGCATAGCTAACAGGACAATGGGGATGGCATTGAGAAGAAACATACTACTAAATTGGATCGCCATGTCGTACGCGCCACCCAGACACAGTAGTCCCAGCACCACCATAAGCCATGAGGGACGCGGCGGCGTTTGTTGCACACGTGCCCCTAAGATCAACGTCCGTGGTGTACGTCTGGCGACGCGCCAGGAGATAAGACCGGCCTCCAACAAAAAGACCAGACCAAAGAAGATCGCGGTAATAATCAATGCCACCATTGGCAACTCAAAAGGGATCGCATCTGGTAAGCCAAGCACAGCTTGCATGGCCCAGAAAAATGGCTGCGTGCCCAACACGCCCAATGCCATCCCCAGGATAAGAGCCACACTACCAATACAGATACTTTCTAGAAATATCAGCCGCCCAATCTGTCCCGGCGTCATTCCTAATGTCATCAGCAGGCCGAATTCTTTGTTGCGTACCCGTATCAATGAAGCATGAAAGAAAAAGATGAAGAAGATGGCAAAGCAGGCAATAATAAAGATACAAATGACCATCACGACTGCGACCATTTGTAGCGCTGAAAGTGAACCTATGTGTGAATTAAACACGAAAATGAAGAACATGCTGAATACCATCACCGATAACGTACTGGACAATAGATAGCTAAGGTAACGGCGCATATTATGCCAGATGTTCTTTAAGGCCAGGCTATTCCAATCCATTGTTGCCCTCCAATTGCGCCAGCAAGTTTAGAAT
The DNA here is from genome assembly GCF_003967575.1 of Dictyobacter alpinus. NCBI lineage: Bacteria > Bacillati > Chloroflexota > Ktedonobacteria > Ktedonobacterales > Dictyobacteraceae > Dictyobacter > Dictyobacter alpinus. The sequence goes on along the minus strand of NZ_BIFT01000001.1, from coordinate 2,959,284 downwards.
ATGCTGAAAGAAGCGTTGCTGATCACCTGTACGTTGCAGACTCTGGAAGACGACTCCATCTTTAATGCAAACGACACGTTGACTATAACTGGCTGCCAGGGGATCATGGGTGACCATGAGAATTGTGGCCTGCAAATCGCGATTCAGACGCTGGAATAGCGCGAGTAAAGCACGCGCAGAAGCGGAGTCCAGGTTTCCGGTTGGCTCGTCCGCCAGTATCAGGGCGGGACGATGGACGATGGCGCGGGCAACGGCGGCCCGCTGTTGTTGTCCACCAGAAACTTCATAGGGATAGCGCTTGATATACGCTTCGATACCCAGTAGTCGCATTACTTCTTCAACGCGCTGCGTAATAGTATTCCCCTTCATACCATCCAGACTGAGGGGTAGGGCGATATTCTCACCCAGCGTGAGGGTATCTAATAGATTAAAGTCCTGAAAGACAAAACCGAGCTGCCGCCGTCGAAACAGAGCCAGACGGTCAGCGGTCATCTGCGTGATGTCCTGGCCCTGTAGAAACAGTGATCCAGCAGAAGGACGATCCAGTCCAGCCAGCAAATTTAGCAATGTACTCTTACCACTGCCTGAAGGTCCCATAATACTGACAAACTCGCCAGCATGGATATGCAGATCCAGACCATTAAGAGCGGTGGCAGCTACTTTATTGCGCGTATTGCTATAAACTTTTGTCAGACCATGGGCGCTTAGAATATCAATCGCAGGCATACTACCCGCAACCGGAGGTACTTGCTGTGAATTTTGCATAAATTGCATAAACATCTTCCTCTCTGTCAAGCAAATTCATCAATATTATCTGTCCATGAATAAGCTTACAGAGAAGTTGTCACATGTGTATCATGCAGATGTCGCAATTATGTCGCAATCATAGTAGCAGAAAAGATCAGCAGAGGTGGCTGGAGAGACATAAGTATGAGGCGCGATTTCTCTCCAGCTCACAATTAATTTTCTTCGCTCTCAAAAAAGGCTCGCATACCAGGATACTCTTGCATCATGGTATCCAGAAGCTCTGGCGTCAGGGCCATAAAGGTTCCCTGAGCTTCGGCCAGGACCACGCTTTCGTCTTCTGCCAGCGTGAGTTTTCCACTGGCCTGGACCATACGGCCGCGCCTGGAGACTAATGAGGCGCGCACACGCAGCAAAGGACCATAGGGAACATAACGGCGATAGCGAATATCCAACCGTCCAGTCATAGTCCAGGTAGGTTTATCGGCCAGCACTGAAGCGCGATTAAGACCTTCGTCTAACGCCGTAGCAATGATGCCACCATGAATGACGCCAGGAAAGCCCTGGTGCTCTTCTCGGGGTCGAAAATCAGATACAACTGTATTCTCTTCCGTACGGAAAGTCATTTTCAAACTAGAGGGATTGTGCTGACCGCAGGCAAAACAACGTTGGTAATCGGTTGTGTCATTGAGATCCATGAAGAAATTTGTCCTCCTTAAGACATGGGCATTTCCTTGAGTTTATCACACAATACCGCGCACCGCCCCCATAACGTGAATGTGTTCTCTGCTCATCACGAACCATCCCCCGTAGTTACGACCCTGAGCGGTCGTTTGCCACCACGCTGCGGCGGGTGGCAAACGACCGCTCAGGATCGCAGCTACTTATTCTCTATTTGTGGTAAATGTTATATACTATGAATTACACCTATTTTCCAGGACCGGCATCACTCTACATTCTCACCTCTGATCTCTGAGGAATAGAGACCTACGTCCAGAGATAGGAAGAGGGATGAGACGGAACAAAGATAGTGTTCGTGTCATATCAAAGGCATGGAGCATATCTTCTATTGCGGTTTGAGCATCGTAGTTAGATAAGGATAAGATCATGGCCAAGACTATAACGAAGGACCAAAAAGTATCATCCCAGGATGATGTGCTGAAGAAGCGCAAAAAAGATGCCAAAAAAGAAGCGAAAATGATGCTTCAAGTTGAGCAAGCCAAAAAAGATGTGCAAAGAGTTGAGCGCAAAATTCAAAAGGCTCAGGATACCTTAAAGGTTCATACGGACCGTCTTCATGAGTTGGAAGGTGCCCTTAAACAGCTCCAAGTATCGACCCCGGCACCAATAGCAGATGATGCACCTAAAGCTAAAAACAAGAATAAGTCAGCTACCGAATCCAAGAACAAGCCAACCGCCGAAGCTAAAGGTGAGTCCAAAGCTGACGCTAAAAGTGATAAGAAGAAAAAGAAAAAATCAGCCACCGAAGAGGCCCCAGCCTATGAAGGTCAACCTTTAGATCCTGGTGATTCTTATCAGAATAGCGCAAACGTTGAAGCCTTGCATTTATCATCACCAGAACCGGCCGAGGGCAGAACTGATTTAAGCGATAACACAATTTCTGCCTCTGAAATATCCACACAAAAGGATGTGCAGGCGGTCTGGTCGGAACAGTCAGCGACCAATGATACAGCCAGCGCTGAAAAGTCCACCACCAGCACACCGATTGAGGCTATTCCGACAGCGCAACCGGCTGCATCCAATACTGCTGAAATACATGGAAACTTGTCGATTAGCCCGGCGCCCGATGAAGTAAAAATCACCTCTAACCAGAGTAGTATGCCTATCGAGACCAGTGATGTGCATGCATGGCCGCCACCTGCGGTACGTGAAGAGCTAGCCGAGTCGGTCACGACAGAGCCAACCAATGGCGAGACCGCGTCAAAATCGTCTACTGATACTGATGCGGATAAGACTGATGCGGATAAGGCAGAGGCACATGATGGTGAGGATTCCGGTACACATCGTACTCCCCGCCATCGTAACACACGTATAGCAGCAGCACATAAGCACGATCAGCAGAATGGCAATGGCTCCCAGGAACATGCTCCCGCCTCTGAAGAACAGAGCAGCGATAAAGCATAAATAAATCCTTCAAAAATGTGGTGTGAAATCGTGTGCAAAGCACACAATTTCACACCACATTTTTTTACGCATGCTTATCTATAGCATGTTGAGGTTGTTGGCGCTGGGACTGAGGCTTTGGATCCAGCAGATGCTCCTCTGGCTTCTGGAAGCGCGGTGTCATTACTCCCCGGTTCTTCAAGTACATGTAGAGCCACAGTGCTAAACCTAAGAGTAGTCCACCAAACATATAACCACCGATTACATCACTGGCCCAGTGGTCGCCCAGATAGATTCTGGATGGTCCAACCATCACGACAAAGAAGGCGGGAATAATTAGCAAGGCATAGTGCCACCAGCGATCTCGTTTGAATAAGATCAAACCCAGTGAAAAGATTAATCCCCAGAACGCGACATAGGACATCACATGCCCGCTTGGAAAACTCTGGCCGCTTGCACGCTGAAGAACATCGACCAGATTTGCGGTAGGCCGTGGCCGACTGACAACATATTTCAAAAGGATATTAATTGGAGTCGAGACGGCAGATAACCCGATCACAAAGAGGGCTTCGAGCCGTAATCGTACCAACCAGAACGCCAGAGCGGCCAGAATGATCAGGCCAATGGAAAGGATTGGCTGGTTGCCAGGATAACTTACAGCGGCCATCAAGTTATGCAGAAACGGATTCTGATTTTCCTGGAATTCCTGTGTGATGAAGACATCTACCGGCAAAATTGGATTTACATGCACAAACCAGGCCAGACCAGCAAAGGCGACGAAAAGGACCAGATACGTAATAATTAAGAAGCGTACGCGCCTCGACACACGATACCAGGGTTCACGACCACTCGCTACCTCTTCCTGAGCTTTTTCGACAGTTTCCTGCATATTTTCTTGCATACTATCTTTGTTTTTATTATCTATTGGGTCTTGCTGCTTCATCTCTTCGACCTCTCAAAGTTTGAAAACTATTGTATTAAATGATATAAATTCTTATCCCCACGGATAGAAATAGCTAAGATACTAGGATTACGTGCGCTTTAACCAAAAGGTTTCTTGTCTAAAGTGCTGGCTAGCACTTTGTCAAACTTCGTTTGCGGGGTGGTTCGCCCGCTACGCAGGCGGGAGGGGGGAGAGTTGCCGGGGGCACAGCCCCCGAGCCCCCAGTCAAGGGGCTCGCCGCCCCTTGCATCCCCGCTTTTCCAGCAAATGGAAGATGACAAGGACACAGCCCCTGATCCCCCAGTCAGGGGGCTCGCCACCCCTTGCATCCCCGCTTTTCCAGCAAAGGGTGGCTGGCACACTACTAGTTAGCGGGGATGTTGGATGGTGTTAAGGCATGTTATTATGAGTAGGGATGATCATACTATATATAAACTTAACGACTATCGAGGAATATCAATGTCACATATAGAAATTCGGCCAGCACAGCCGGAGGATCGGGCAGCGGTGCTGGCTTTTTGTACTCACACATGGGATTGGGGGGATTATATTGAGCAGGTATGGGATGATTGGCTGGTGAATCCTGCTGGACAACTACTGGTAGCAACACTTGATCAGCAGCCTGCTGGTATTGTGCATATACAGATGCTGAATGAGGCTGAATCATGGTTGGAGGGTCTGAGGGTAAATCCTGACTATCAACGTCAGGGTCTCGGACAGGCGCTGAATGAGGCGGCGATGGTTGAGTCGATGCGCCGTGGCGCAATCACCATCCGCCTGGCGGTCGATTCACGCAACACGGCCTCGATCCGACTCTCTGAACGCTTGCATATGCGTCGGGTCGGTGAGTTCTCGCTGTATATGGCACCTCCCTTTGCATCTCTCCCTAAATCCTCCAGCCAGCAGGCGTTACAATTAGCGACACCAGAGGATCTGGACGTTATTATTGATTATCTAAATGCTTCAAATATTTTCCCTCTGGTTGGAGGCGTCTATTATGCGCAATTCAAGGCGCTACCGATTACAGGGGAGTTACTGACGCAAAAGATAGACGCGCAACAGGTCTATCTCTTGAAGCGCTGGGAGCGCCTGGATGGTCTGGCACTGACTGAAATCCGTGAGGAGAATCAGGAGCAACGTCTTTCAGTAGGCTATCTGGATGGCACGGCCATTGAGGCGATCAGCATAATTGCCTATGAATTGCGCCGCCACGTGACCGAGCTAGAATTAGATCGTGTACGCGTCTACGCGCCACAAACGCTTCTTATGCATGATGCCTTTGATGGCGTGGAGTACGAGGCAAATCCAGCCATTTTCTATACCTACGAGCGTGGCCTGATCTAGCAGTATGTCAGCCATCATTTCATGGGAAAGCGGGGTTGCAAGGGGCGGACAGCCCCTTGACTGGGGGCTCGGGGGCTGTGCCCCCGGCAACTCCCCCCTTATCGCCCGCATAGCGGGCGAACTACCCCGCAAATGAAGTTTGACCAAGTATCAGGCTGGATTTAAAGCGGCCTCTGGATTCTTCAAGCCATTGTAACGTAAAAGCCAGCAGCCATAGTTCAGGCCACCGCCAACGGCTGGTAGGGCCAACCATTGTCCTGCCTCCAGACGGCCTTGCCGTAATAGTTCAACCAGAGCCAGGGCGATACTGGCATTAGACATGTTTCCGTAATAGCGGAAGTTGTCAACCAGTTTATTCATGGTCTCTTCAGGCCAACCAAAGTCGTGAATTAAGAGTTCTCCCATGCGTCGCGTAATGCGCGAATTGGCCTGGTGGGGCACGATATGGGCCAGCTCTTCAGGTTTCAAGCCTGCGTGACGGCAAAGGGCATCGACACACTCAGCCATGGCTCGTGGTGCCTCACGGTAGACCTCTTTACCATTCATCTTGGTATAGCCCACCATATATTGGGAGAGCAATTTGCTCAACTCTTCGCCACGACCCTCGTTATAAAGCTGGCGAATCTTCATGTCTACCTCCGCCATCTCAACGGCGTCTTTACGCAGTGGTGTTTGATAAAGAAGGGCTTGCGCCTGCCTGGCATCCGAACCGTTAATCACATAGGTATCTTCATCACCGCGCTCAATCACAAATGCGGCCGCACCTTCCCCAAATAACGAACTCGTCTTCCAGTCCAAAATATGCATGATGTTGGGGAGGAGCGCTTCGCTAGCAACCAGCAGGACGCGTTTAGCGGTGCTGGCCATCAAAATCTCACTGGCGACCTGGAAGCCTTCAGCCTGACAGGCACAGGCCCCCTTGAGCATCGTTGAACGCAATGGACCCAGTCCCAGGCGATGCGTAACCAGTCCGGCGATCGTCGGGAAGGCATCATTATCAGAAGAGGAGATGCCGACAACGGTATCAATATCGCTGGCTTGTAGACCAGCGCTGGCCAGCGCGCGTTCAGCGGCGATAACCGCCATATCTACCATCGATTCTTCCTGGGGTGCGGCTGGATCTTCAATCAAACCCGGGGCATCGGCTCCGGCCATGGCCCGGCAAAGTTCAAGCGTACTGCTACGCACATGTCGTGTCTCTAATCCAGTTACGCGCTCCAGATCTTCTGCGCGGCGAGGACTACCAAGGCGGGTGGAAATATGGGCAAAAAATTCATTGGTAATCACACCTGCAGGCACATATGCGCCGAGACCAACCAGTCGAACTTTGGCTTGCGTAAAAATATGGGGAATAACATACGAGTAGTTTGGCCACTGGCCAGCATCGGTAACTGTCATTGAATGCAAGACCTCCAGTAGTGAGGATAATAAGAGCGCGTAATTTCTTATTAGTATATCATAAAGCGCTCTTATCAGCCGAAAAAACAGACAAAAAGGGGGTCAGGTGCCGCACCCCCAGGCGCGGAGCCACCTGACCCCTTTACTATTTTCTTAAGGAAATACGCTACACTTTACCAGCGATCCCGTCGGTCCCGACGATCATTGCGGTCGCGGCCACCACCACTGTAGCTATCACCACTATTGCTGTAGCTGCGGAAGTCATCACGGCGCGGCTGTGATGCACGCTGACTCTGGAAACAATCACTGCAATACACTGGACGATCTTCGCGTGGAATAAATGGAACGGTCGTTGCGCGTCCACAGGATGCACAAACGGCCTCGTGCTGCTCACGTGGGGCCCGTGGAGCACTGGATTGCTGGCCGCCTCGTCGTGCTGCGCGGCAGCTTGGGCATCGGGATGGGGAATTGGTTAGACCTTTGCTAGCATAAAATTCCTGTTCTCCGGCTGTAAATGTAAATTCCTGGTTACAATCTCGGCAAACAAGCACTCGATCCCGGTAGCCCTCGTTAAACATCATGGGTGGATTTTCCCCTTCTTAAATTACAGATGTTCCATCTTACTTATACGACTCTTATTACAGTGGTGATCGAAAAGAGGAGCGCTCATCTTTACTGATAGGTTGAAAAATGATATACCTCTCCTGGTGGTTATCAGGCTGTGACTGCTATGCGACCGGAGGACGGAACGAAGCCGGGGCTAGACTTTACATACCAAATGGGATTTTTCCCTAACCACTACTCTCATTGTAACATATTGATTGCCAAAATGCAGTATATCCTTGACCCTAATGCTAGGATATACTTATATTTCTATTGTGATTGCTGGAGGGACACCTTGGGTTCTGACTATATATATCAGTCACAAGATGATGAGCGGCTCCTTCATTTTCGCCAGGTACATACGATTACTGATCGTTTTTCTATGGCGAATACGTATCTCATCAATGATGAGCGCATGATTGTTGTTGATCCTGGCACAGAACTAAATGTCCGCCAACTACAATCTTATCTCGACCATTTTTTGCATCGAACACTGGATCAGATTGATTTGATTGTCCTGACCCATCTCCATCCTGATCATACCTCAGGAGTTGAGGCACTCCGTAAGATTTGTGCTGCACCTGTGGCTGCGTCCGCAGTGGTACATCATCTGCTAGAGGGTACACGACACAATTCATCTTCAATGGCGCATCTGGCTGAACATCTGCTCACAGGCCCCTTACAATATTTCGATCTATTTCCACCTGTCTATGAGCGTCAATATAAACAGGTTGATATCTGGCTTGAGGATGTGGTGGGACTCCCGGGCCATCCCGATTGGCGCGTCATTGCCAGTCCAGGCCATACACCTGAAAGTCTCTGTCTCTATAATCCTTTTACGCAAGAACTTTTGTGTGGAGATACGGTGATTACAATTCAGGGTGGGGCTCCCCTCTTACGGGGAAGCACGAATCGCCAACAACTAGGGGAGACCTTGCGCGTACTGCGTAGCCTGCAGGTCCATTATCTTTATCCAGGCCATGGACGCCCGATCCTGGCTCTCCATCCCCTCACAAATGTCGACGTCGAATGGTGAGCCATGCCATCGTAACGGCAGGGCTTGCCCCTGCGACCTGTTCACGTCTGCTATGCCGCTCAAGACCGAAGCGCGTCCAACCTCGGGCTTGTGCCTGGTCGTTTAGTGTGGCTTGCTGCGGCTGGGTAGTCGCAAGGGGACCGGTCCACTCATGGATTTTGTAACCGGAATCGGCGGCATGGTGGTATTACTTAAACGTGACACCTTGCCGTATCCCAGGCGAATATCACCTACACGGATGATGTCTCCAGGTTTGATTGGACCAGGAGCGGTAATCAGTTGGTCATTGATAAATGTTGTGTTGTGATCGGCCATATCCTGTAGATATACATGTCCGGCATGCTTGATGATACGGGCGTGCAGTGGGGCAACAGAAAGGTCATTCAGCATGATGGTGCATTCAACTCCACGACCAATCGTATTAATTGGACCTTCCAGGGTGATGCGCTCACCCGCACGTTCGCCGCTATTAATTACAAGATAATCGGCGTCCGGATGCATGGTACCCTGTGGAAATAAGTCATCGGCATCTGCCTCAACTGGCTTGCCTTTATCCAACTGCATGGCAGCCGGTAGCGGACCACTGGTATCGGGATCTGCTTGCAGGTCAGCGCTTGAGCGCCAGGTGTGATTGACCAGTGGATCATACTGGTCGGCGAGGATTTCTTTCTGTTCCGCGAGGATAAAGCTGAAGCGCTGATCCCCAATCTCGATGATATCGTTGGAGGAGATCAGGACCGTCCCCTGTACACGCTCCCCGTTCAACTGGACTCCATTGAGGCTACCGCAATCGGTGAGGCAGATCTGGGCATTGTGCCAGGCCAGTTCCGCATGATGGCGGGAGGCCTGCTCATCATCCAACCAGATATCACAATCCTCGTCCCGACCAATGGTGGCGATTGCACGCTTCAAGGCCAGGCGCTGCCCCTGGAAATTGCCATTCTTGTATTCCAACCACCCCCACGGGGTATCTTCGCGAAAGACATATGGTGCCAGACTGCCCGGCTGATAGCGTGGTGGCTGAAGTGTCGTAACCGGCTGCTGATCTGTGATAGGCTGACCACTCTGCGGCTCAGTTGGAATCTGCGACTTACTGGACGTGGAGGCTACAAGCCAATGCATGATGGCTGCGCTTAGAGGTAACAAACAGCCACACAGAAAAATATAGGTCAGGACACCCCAGCTCTCCAACCCCGGTACCTGAGCCTTCGGATCAAGGACACGCAGGCGATACCAGAGGAAGACCGGCACGAGCAAGAGCAAGGCCACAATACAGGCCAGGATCGCGACCAACATATGTGAGTTTTTGCCGCGTTGACGCACTGTCTTTATCCATGCGCTCACCGCGATGGACACGATACAACAGGCCAGGCTGCTATAGCCAAGTGAGGAAACGAGTGAAGAAAATTGCAAAGTGCTCATGGTTAGTTTCCTCCCAGTTTGACTGAGTATTGATATGAATATCTCTTCAGAGAGCGTACTGAAAGGAATGCGCACACTGTCAACATACGAAGTACTGACCTCTGTTAGTTATGCATTTGAAACCCCGACACCTTACCATCACAACAAAAAGGGCCCCCACATCTGGGAAGCGACTTTCGCTGCAATCATATCATCTTGTATCACAACGGGCAAATAAATGGGACTTGTGGGGGAGATTAATTTTGATACTTTCTGCTTTATGACGTCCATTATTATGTGAGAAAGATTTCATAAATCTCTGTAATGATCTCTATAAAAAAAGGATTTGATGGATATGACTACAGTGAATGGTGGCGCTCCAATTTTTGGTTTGATATTCTTTGGCTTTTATTGCATTTTTGGAATTGTGGGTATACTGAGTACCGTTTTTTGGATCTGGATGCTGGTGGATTGTTTGAGGAATGAACCGGCGAATAGCAATGATAAGGTGATCTGGGTGGTGGTGATCGCGGTAACGCATGTGGTGGGTTCAATCATTTACTTTTTCATGCGCCGTCAACCACGTATCCGCCAGGCTCGTCAGGGTAATATACTTTGACGCTTTCCAGTGTGTATAGACAGAAGCGGGTGAGTCGTCAGGACGATTCACCCGCTTCTGTCTATACACAAAGTTTTTCGTATGGAATTAACGTCTAGTGAACATGTACGTCCAGGGCTCCGTGCTCACGAAGGATCTTGATGGCTTCTTCACGACGGGCATTATCCTGAATGGTGATAATGGTGTGACCAGATTTGATGTCTTCGGCGTATTGGCGGGCATGTTCGTGTGGAATCCCCATCTCGGTCAGGGTACCAAGAAAACTACCTGCGACACTCCCGACTGCGCCTCCGCCTAGCGCAGCGGCAACAATACCTCCGGCGACTATTGGTCCAATACCTGGTAGAAATAATGCGGCTGCGGCTGCTCCCAGTGCTCCACCCACAACTCCACCTGTAATAATGCTGGCGCGCTCATCTTGCTGATGTTCACGCTCACTCTCAGCACTTTCAGCACTTTCAGGCACTTCGGTTGAGGTTGAGGTTGCGGGCAACGGTTCGGCCACGCTCTCCCCTGCTACGGTCCCATCTGTTCGTAAGGCATCGTCTGGCCGTTTGACGGGCTGATTATCTTCTTTGGAACCAGGATAGGGCAGGTGATCCAATGCTTCTTCAGTGATTGGCATGACGGTTGCGAAGACGTTTGAGGCATCGGCAGGACCAATGAAAGGCACTAATAGGATATCGGCGGCCCCGATCAGGCCTCCGATGATACCACGGGCAACTGCTTTTGGTCCGTGTCCATGCTGTACATGTTGCCTGGCCTGTTCCGCGTGTTCATCAGGTGTACGGGCAATAAAGCCCAGTTGATTTTCATCAAAGCCGGCCTTAATCAAGGCATCCATGGTACCAACTACCGCTCGGCGGTCCTCGAAAATACCGACTATAACATTCTTTTCAGCTTCGGGCATAATGGCTACATCCCCTCTGTATTTAATTCTCTCTATCATATACGTACTGACGGCGCCAACCATATATACAATACAACATGACTATTAATTCTAGATCAAGGCTCAGGCTAGATGCATCCATACAAAGATAGTGTTATAATAGCCACCAACGATTTCAAGGTGAACCAGATGAGAGAAGTAGTCCATGCGTGAACAACTAGAGAGCTTTATTGAAGGTAATGAAAACGGGGAGAGCCTTTCCCGTAACACGTTACGCTATATTATGCTTGGCCTGCTCTGGGCTCGCCCAATGAGCGGCTATGATATTAAACAGACATTTGAACGGGCCATTGCCAGTTATTGGAATGCGGGCAATAGCCAGATCTATACAACCCTCAAGAATTTGCATCAGGCGGGCTTGATCGACGCTGAGGTGATTGTGCAGACCAGTCGACCGAACCGTAAGGTCTACCGTCTGACCGAGACTGGTCAGGAGGAGTTGTCGCACTGGTTGCAGGAGGGTGTACCCGAACGCTTTACAAAGGATGAGTTTCTGGCCAAGCTTTTCTTTTGTGGCGAGACAACGGATGACGTGGCGCTGGTACACCTGCGCGATCACCGCGAAAGCTTGCTCACACAACTGGCCCATATGGAATGGGCTCGCCGTGAGTATGGCTCCCGCACGGCTCGCCGCCCCCATCTGCTGGAGTATCAGTTGCTGGTCCGTGAATATAAAGAAGCGGTCCTTAAAGCCGGCCTGGAAGTGACTGAAAACGCCATTACGCGCATCGAGAAACGGCTGGGTCCTACTCCAGCAGAGTAGGACTAATCAGGCTGCCAGCCATGGGTGCGATAAATATCCAGCGTCTGCTGATCTCCCGGTACATAGCTGACCATCGAGTAACTTGAGAGGTTGGTGAAGACGGTCGTGGCAGTCCGCAGGGTGATCCGTCCCAGTTCGCTATGCTGGATCTGAAAGACAAATGAGGGAGCGGGCTTGCTGCGCGTGTAGACGGAAGAGGCAATACGCCGATATTCTGGATAGTCCCGTAGCACCTTGACCAAAGCTTTGTATTCGGCCAGATGCGTGGATGTGCGCGTGTTATACATAAAATCAGCCACCAGTCGGCGCGCAAGGTTCTCCCAGCCATGAAAGCGCTTACGCATCTCTGGATCAAAGACCAGGCTCAACAGGTGGATATGCTGGTTGCGGTTCATCATGGCTTGCGTCTCAAATAATTGGATCGCCGCATCGTTCCAGGAATGTAAGAACCACAGATGGTCCAATGAATGGGCTGGATACGAGGTGTTATTGACCAGTAAGCGGGCCAGTTCTCCTAGATCTAATAGTGTGCTCTCTAATTGATCGGCATCCACAAATTGGCCGGTTTGTAGGCGATAGGCTTCAAAAAATTGAATGCGGTCCTCGGTCGAGAGCTCCAGTACACGCGCGATATTCTGCACAACCGGAGGCGAAGGATTCGCACGCTGCCCCGTTTCTAAGTGGTAGACATAGGTGCGCGATAATTTTGTGGCCTGGGCGAGTTGTCCTTGCGAAATGCCTCGCCTCTGACGATATTGAGTGACCAGTCTGGCAAATGTTGAATGTTGTTGTGAGTTGTCAATCATCCCTTATCCTCAACGCTGACGTTCCGTTAGCTACCTGCTCATTATGACGCAAAAATTGTTAGCTGGCAACATGTTCATCTTCTCTTGAGCAACATATAATTGTAAATAGTGGGTTGTTGCTTGTAGGTAGCGACAGAGTTGTCGCCCAGGTATCCAATAGCGGATGCCCCTATGGAGAGGAGCTATTACCGAATGTCTGACCCGTCGTTAATACCCAACACACAGGCAGAACAGCACTCCAACGAACAAGCGTTTGAAGCGTCTTCTTATCCCTGGTTCCAACATTATGATCATGGTGTTCCTGCACACCTTACTATACCTGAGCGACCACTCACATCCCTATTGGATACGGCTGCTAAACGGTATCCCAATCAGGCCGCTTTTGTATATTATGGCACGAAGGTTACCTATGCTCAGTTTTCGCACCAGGCGAACCGCTTTGCGATTGAGCTACAACGCTTAGGAGTGCAAAAAGGGGACCGTGTCGCTATCGCTCTCCCCAATATTCCTCAATTTCCCATCGCTTTCTACGGCGCGCTAAGGGCTGGCGCGGTCGTGGTGCCGACAAATCCTTTGTATACTGAACGCGAGATGCAACATCAACTGGCGGATTCAGGTGCGAAGGTTCTGGTTGTATTGGATATGTATTATCCTATTATACGCAATATTCGCAACCAGACGGCATTGGAACATGTCATTGTGACGAATCCAGCAGATTTTCTTCCACCGGTTCTGCAGATGCTTTATCCTTTGAGTCAAAAACGCTCTAAATTACCGCAGCCTGCGTTGACGAAAAAGGAGTTGGAGGAAGATGCAATTCTGCATGCTATGCAGCCTATTCTCAAGTCACGTGCCAGGGTAGGCATTGAGTTGTTTAACCTGCCCGTTCCTATTGCCAGCGACGATCTGGCGGTGCTGCAATATACCGGTGGCACAACTGGCCTGTCAAAAGGTGCGATGCTCACCCATCGCAATCTCCTGGCAAATGCGATGCAGACACGCTATTGGGTGCCAAAAGCACAGGATGGCAAAGAGATAGCATTATGCGTCGCACCTTTCTTCCATGCGTATGGCTTGAGCGTCGGAATGAATTTATCCATTCTGGCGGCTTCAACGATGATTCTCTTGCCACAATTTAAAGCGAAAGATGTTCTGGATGCCATTCATCGCTATCATCCAACGATGTTTCCAGGCATTCCCACTATGTATGTTGCCATTATGAGAGAGGCAAGTAAGCATCCTGAATATCTGGAATCGGTCAAGTATTGTATTAGCGGTGCGTCCCCACTGCCCGCTAAGGTGCAGTCGGACTTTGAGACGATTACCAAAGGCAAGCTGGTCGAGGGCTATGGCCTGAGCGAGGCTTCACCCGTCACACACTGTAATCCTCTCTCTGAGAAATCACGCAATGGCAGTATTGGCCTGCCTTTACCCGAGGTTGAGTCGGCGATTATTGATGGCACAACCGGTGAACTACTTCCCATCGGCGAGGTGGGAGAGGTAGTGGTTAAGGGTCCAAACATTATGCAGGGCTACTGGAAGCGTGACGAGGAGACACAGAATATCTTTATCAATGGCTGGATGCGTACTGGCGATATCGGCAAGATGGATACGGATGGCTATTTTTATATTGTAGAGCGCGCCAAGGATATGATTATTGCCAGTGGTTTTAATGTGTATCCTCGCGAGATCGAAGAAGTTCTCTATCATCATCCTGCCATCGCTGAGGTAGCGGTGGCCGGCGTTCCTGATACCTATCGTGGCGAGACCGTGGTGGCCTTTATTGTGTTGAAGGATGGCAACCAGCCCTCGGAAACGCTGGAAAAGGACATCGTGGCCTTCTGTAAACAACGCCTGGCCGCTTATAAGGTTCCCAAACGCCTGGTCTTCCGCCCTGATTTGCCCAAAACGCTGGTGGGTAAAGTCTTACGTAGAGAGTTACGCAAACTTTTATAGCGCACTATAGTTTATAATTGCTTCTATGGCATGCGTATAATTCAAAGGAGAAAAGTGATCATGTCCACATCAATCAAGCCTACTGAGTCCGGCACAGCTTTCCTGACCAATTCGGTCGCTGATTCGGCATCCAGGATATTTACACTGGAGGAGCGCGATGATGAGCAGCGCTGGATTGAAGAGTCGGCGCATACGTTTGTGACGCGCGAGGTACAACCAAAAGTAGAGGCAATCGATCGCCAGGAGCCTGGTGTGATGCCAGGACTGGTGAAGCAGGCCGGTGAACAGGGTCTGCTGATGGTCGATATTCCTGAACAATATGGTGGCGCGGAACTGGGTTTGCTGACCAGCGCTCTGGTGGCGTCCCAGTTAAATGAAGCTTCGTTTAGCGTGGCCTTTGGCGCCCATACCACGATTGGTACGCTGCCGATTGTCTATTATGGTACCGAGGAGCAGAAAGAGTTTTATCTACCAAAACTTGCTTCCGGCGAATGGATCTCCGCTTATGCACTGACCGAGCCAGGGGTTGGTTCCGACGCGATGGGCTTAACGACGCGGGCGGCACTTTCAGAGGATGGCGAACATTATATTCTCAATGGTACCAAACAGTGGATCTCGAATGCAGGCTTCGCTGATCTCTTTGTGGTCTTTGCACGCATTGGGGATGAGCGCCCTTCGGCCTTTATTGTTGAGGCCACCTGGGAAGGTGTCTCGACGGGTCCTGAAGAAAATAAGATGGGCATTAAAGGCTCGTCGACCCGTCAGGTTATCCTGGAAGATGTGAAGGTGCCGGTCAAAAATCTCCTCGGCGAGATCCACAAAGGCTATAAAATCGCTTTCAATATTCTGAATATTGGTCGCTTGAAACTGGGCGCCGGTAGCGTTGGTGGCTCCCGTTCAGCGCTGAAACTGGCTGCAACCTATACAGCTGAGCGTAAAGCTTTTGGCAAGTTCTTGCACGAATTTGGCATGATCAAAAAGAAACTGGCTCGTATGGCTGCCGAGACATATGCCGCTGAAAGCGAAGTGTTCCGCACGGCCAGCAATATCGCGCAGGCACAGAAGAGTGCGGGCGCGGATACTGAGACGGTCTTTAAGTCGATTGAAGAATATGCCATTGAGGCCTCGATCGCCAAGGTACATGGTAGTGAAGTGCTGGCCATGGTGGTGGATGAAGGCGTGCAGATCTTTGGTGGCTACGGCTTCATGCATGAGTATCCTATCGAGAAGGCTTATCGGGATGCACGTATCCAGCGTATCTTTGAGGGTACCAACGAGATTAACCGTATAGTCGCGGTCACAACACTGTTCCGCCGTGCCCTGGCCGGAAAGGTCGATCTCATGACCCGCTATGGCGAGGTTGAGGCCCGCATGAAGGCCGAGCAACTCCCCGCTGGTGTGGCCGAAGAGGTTCCCGCTGAACTACGTGACGCGGTGAATACACTTGAGCGCGCGAAAGATGCCACGATCTACGCGACCATGCAGATTGCCCTCAAGTATATGCAAAATCCTCAGGCACTGGCCGAGGAGCAGGAATTTATCGAGTATCTGGCCAACCTGATGATCGATCTCTATGCCTCTGATAGCGCTCTGGCACGGGCGATCAAGGTAACGACTCAGGGTGATGAGAATAGCGCAACCCATATCAAACTGGCCCAACTGGCAACCTGGTCGGCCCTGACACGTATCCGCGGTAACCTGGATCAATTGATCCAGACTTATGTGGATGAGAAGCGGGCGGAAAAGGTACTTGGCCGTGTACGTACCTACGTGGGCGACTATATGCTCAATGGCGTTCAGGTGCAACGTGAGCTTGCCGCACTGGTTGTTGAGAAACAGGGTTACCCATTGTAATCCGTTCTTGCTTGCTCTGACCTCCCGGAGCATTGAAAGCTCAGGCTTGTAGGATTTGTCTTTCTAGCTTTCTTTCTCGTTTGGTCGTAAGCCTTTGCGGCAACCAGCCCACGACTGGCTCGTAAAGGCTTACCCGACTTAGCCATACGTTGATGAGGAGAAGAACGATGCAAGTTGGTGATACACAAAATTGGGAACGGACATTTACTGATGATGATGTACGCCTCTTCGGACTAGTGTCCCGCGATATGGGAGCTCATCATATTCTCCCGGATCAACAGGGACGTGTGATGGTTCATGGCTTATTGACTGCTACCCTGCCAACTAAAATTGGTGGCGATCTCAATTTTATTGCACACGATATGTCGTTTGAGTTTGTTCGACCGGTCTTTGTGGGCGATACCGTGCGCTGCGAGGTCACGATCACCCAGCTTGAGCAGCAGGAGAAACGCACGAAGATGTGTGCAACGGTCTTTTGCCGTAATCAGCAAGGAAAAGTTGTTTTGACCGGCTATACGACCGGCATTATCGCTGAACCTGAACCGCTATCCGTGGGCCTACTTTAATTAAAAATAAAAAAGTCTCACTAGCGATCCTGGATGGGTAACGCTTAGTTTACTGATCCGGATTGCTACTGCGTGTGTATTTTACCCTGAATAATGAAAATATTTTCATACAGCATAGAGAGAAGGGATTGGCTCTTCTGCACTGTATGTTTCTTATGCGAAGGAGCAAATAGTCATGGCTGAAGCCGTTATTGTCAGTGCCGTACGTACACCGATCGGACGTGCACATAAAGGTGTGTTAAAAGATGTGCGTGCCGATGACCTGGCCGCGGTCGCGGTAAGAGCTGCGGTCGAGCGGGTACCACAGTTAGATCGATCGTTAATTGAGGATGTGATCCTGGGTTGTGCTTTTCCTGAGGGTGAGCAGGGTATGAATCTGGCCCGCCTGGTTGGCGCGCTGGCCGGACTGCCTGAGACCGCGGGCGGCGTTACGGTGAATCGTTTTTGTGCTTCAAGCTTACAGGCCGTGAATATGGCGGCCCAGAATATCATGCTAGGACTGGGTGAGGTAGTGATTGCCGGCGGCGTTGAGAGTATGTCGCGTGTCCCGATGGGTGGATTTAATCCTAGTTATAATCCTCGCTTGATCAAGTCTTTACAGGAAAAAGATAACGAGAAGGTCGCCAATTCAGTCTATCCTCCCTGCGAGCTGGAATATGGCTATTCCAGTTATATCCCCATGGGTATGACCGCTGAGAATGTGGCGCGTGAATATGGCATTAGCCGCCAGGATCAGGATGCGTTTGCTTTACGCAGCCATCAGCGTGCTATCGCGGCCACGGATCAGGGCATTTTCCGCCGCGAGATTGTGCCGGTGCCGCTACCCAATGGTCAGACGCTTGAGATCGATGAGGGACCACGGCGCGATACTTCATTGGAGCGCCTGGCGAGCCTGGAGCCAGTCTTTATCAAGGGTGGTAGTGTCACCGCTGGTAACTCCAGTCCCTTAAATGACGGCGCATCTGCTGTTGTGCTGATGTCGGAGGAACGTGCCCGTGCTCTGGGCATTACACCCCTGGCCCGTATCCGCACCATGGCTGTGGCCGGTGTCCGTCCTGATGTAATGGGCATTGGACCTATTCCAGCGGTGCGCAAACTACTTTCACGTGCCCATCTTGAGCTTGGCGATATCGATATTATCGAGTTAAATGAGGCCTTTGCCGCCCAGAGTCTGGCGGTGGCCCGTACCCTCGGCATCGATGAGGACAAACTGAATCCACATGGTGGCGCGATCGCCCTGGGACATCCTCTGGGCAGTAGCGGTGCCCGCTTGATCGCGACCCTGCTCAACGATTTACAGACAAAGGATAAGACTTTGGGAATCGCCACGCTGTGTGTCGGTGGTGGCCAGGGTCTGGCTACCTTGATTGAGAGGATGTCGTAGTTATGCCATATGCTATACGTAAGGCTGCTGTCATTGGCGCTGGTGTGATGGGCGCGGCTATTGCCGCCCATCTGGCCAATGTTGGCATTCCTAGCCTGCTGCTTGATATCGTGCCGGCCGATGCTAAAGATCGCGATATCATTGCACGCACGGGCCTACAAAAAACATTGAAGAGTAAGCCCGCCTCGTTTTATAGCAAACGCGGCGCGCAACTGGTCTCCATCGGCAATATCGAGGATGATCTGGAGAAGCTGGCTGAGGTAGATTGGATCATCGAGGCGGTAATCGAGCGGGCGGATATCAAGCAGTCGCTCTACAACAAGATCGAACAGGTGGCCCGACCCGATGCGATTATCACATCGAACACCTCGGGTCTGCCAGCCCATCTACTGGTCGAGGGACGCTCAGAAAATTTTCGCCGTCACTTCATGATCACGCACTTCTTTAATCCTGTCCGTTATATGCGCCTGCTGGAACTGGTGCCAACCGCCGATACGGATCCCGAACTGCTGCCATTTATGCGCCAGTTTGGCACGGAGGTCCTGGGCAAAGGTATCGTGATCTGTAAGGATACGCCTAACTTCATTGCGAACCGCATTGGTGTCTATGGCTTCCTCTCCACCATCCATCATGCACTGGCCGAAGGCTACACGATCAGCGAGGTCGATACGATTCTGGGAACCAACATGGGCCGCCCTAAATCGGCGGTCTTCCGCACGGCGGACCTCTCAGGACTTGATACGCTGATGCATGTGGCCAATAATCTGTATCAGAATGCACCAGAGGATGAGCAGCGTGAGACGTTCAAGATTCCCGAGGTGGTGCAACAGGTCATCGACCGTGGCTGGCTGGGTGAGAAGAGTAGCCAGGGCTTCTATAAGCGTACGAAAGGTGCTGATGGTGCTTCAACAATCCTTGAGCTGAATTTCAAGACGCTGGACTATGATCCTCAGCCCAAACATCGCTTTGATTCCATCGGCAAGGCCCGTAACCTGGAGACGCCTGAACAGAAGATCAGTACGGTGCTCAATGGCGACGATCGGGCCAGCCATCTGGCCCGTGAGACAACGGCTGATGCCTTGATCTACGCGGCTAATCGAGCTCCAGAGATTGCTGAAACGATCGTGGATGTCGATAATGCCATGCGCTGGGGCTTTAACTTTGATCTGGGCAGCTTTGAGCTATGGGATGTCTTACTCAAGGACCCTGCTCTGCTGGACAAAGTCTTTGCGCGACGTGATCTGCCTGAACTGGTACAGCGTGTCCGCGCACAGGGAGAGGGAACCTTCTATCGTACAACCGCCGGCGAGAAGCAGTACTTTGATTTCCATACCAATAGCTATCAGCCAGTACCCGGTGCCCGTGGCGTCATTTCTCTCGATGCGTTGAAATCAGCTACCGGCAAGTCAGCAGTGGTACGGGACAATGGCTCGGCCTCCCTGATTGATCTGGGAGATGGCGTTGCCTGTCTGGAATTCCATACCAAGATGAACTCGATCGATGAGGGCATCGTTGAGATGATGCGCTATGCGGTCGAGGAGGGCTCAAAGCAGTTCCGAGCCCTGGTCATCGGCAATGAAGCTCCAGATTTCTCTGCTGGCGCCAATCTCTTCCTGGTCCTGATGGGTGCGCGTCAAGGAGCCTGGGATATGCTGGAGGCCGCGATCTCAGGACTACAGCAGGTGCATCAGCTCTTGAAGTTTAGTCCTTTGCCCATTGTATCAGCACCAACAGGCCGTGCGCTGGGTGGGGGTTGTGAGATGATCTTACACACCCATCATACACGCGCCCTGGCAGAGTCCTATATTGGCTTAGTTGAAGTAGGCGTTGGACTAATCCCCGCCGGCGGCGGCTGTAAAGAATACCTGCTTCGTCAGGGAGCCAGCGTGGAAAGCCAGAAATCGGCTAAGTCCAATGGACCATTCACACCCGCGCGCCGTGCCTTTGAGACGATTGCTGTCGCGACCGTCTCTACCAGTGCTACAGAGGCCCAGGAACTCCGCTTCTTACGCAAAACGGACAAGATCACGGTCAACCGTGAGATCCTGTTACGGGATGCTAAAGCTGACGCCATCAAGTTGGCTGAAGCCAAAGAAACTGGCACCTGGCAGCCAGTGCAGCCGCAAATGCTCCTACTACCCGGTGCCGGTGCACGCCTGGTACTTGAACAACAGGTTGAGGGCATGCTCCTGACTGGAAAGATCAGTGAACACGATTCCATCATCGCCAGCCACCTGGCGCGTGTGCTCACAGGAGGCGATTGCTCACCCGTGACACCAGTCACAGAGCAATACGTCCTCGACCTGGAGCGTGAAGCCTTCCTGAGTCTCTGCGGCATGGAGAAGACCCAGGATCGCATGCAATCGATCCTGCAGGCCGGCAAACCACTCCGTAACTAACCCCATCAGTACCCACACCCCCATGGGAGTGTGGGTACTTTCACTATCCTGCAAACCATACAATTCAGAACAAAAATCATCCCCCCTATTTTATTCATCCACACCAAAAATCATCCCCTATTTTATTCGCGCACACCAAAAATCATCCCCTATTTTATTCGCGCACACCAAAAATCATCCCCTATTTTATTATCTATGACAAAAAATGTGTGTAACACATTTTTTGTCATAGATAATAAAATAGGCAAGTCCCCTTCAGGGGACGAGTGCGGGAGCACCACATAATCCCATCAAGGATGGTAATCACATACCCTCTATCTCAACCCATAAAAAAAGCACCAGTGCCAATTATTAAATTAATGGCACTGATGCATCCGAAACATCTCAGTGGTGTTACTCCTCACCCCATAGAGACAAATGTTTCTTAGAAAATGGATTCACCGGTATCGGAGTCAAACAGATGAATCTGATCGCTATCAACGTACAGGCGGATCTTGTTACCAGCTACGACACGAGCACGTGGATCAAGAGTAGCAACGATATTTTTGCCACCAGTTGTCAGATAAACCTGGAGCTCGTTACCAAGATTTTCTACCACATCAACAGAAGCGTCAAGGGATGACTGCACTTCACCATTCTCCCCACCTACCAGAGCGGCATCTTCCAGGTGAACCGGGCGAATACCAAAGGTGAGGTTACGACCAGCAGCAGCACGGGCACGCTCAGTGTAGATAGCAGGAATAGTCACACGGCCAATGCCTTCGAGAACAACAGCGGTATTGCTGCCTTCAGTGTTGACTTTAGCCTCAGGAATGAAGTTCATGGCAGGTGAACCAATGAAGCCAGCGACAAACATATTCGCAGGATGATCATAGAGCTCTTGTGGAGAACCCAGCTGCTGGATAACACCACCATTAAGAACTGCAATGCGATCACCCATCGTCATGGCCTCAACCTGGTCGTGGGTTACATAGATAAAGGTTGTCTGGATACGCTGGTGCAGTTTGATGATCTCAGCACGGGTAGCAACACGCAATTTCGCATCCAGGTTAGAAAGGGGCTCGTCCATCAGGAAGACCTGTGCTTCACGGACGATTGCACGACCCAGAGCAACACGCTGACGTTGACCACCGGAAAGTTCTTTTGGTTTACGTTTGAGCAGCTGCTGCAGACCAAGGATCTCAGCGGCATCTTCTACACGCTTTTTGATCTGATCTTTGGGGAAATGGCGCAACTTCAAACCGAAGGCCATGTTATCGAATACGGTCATATGGGGATACAACGCGTAGTTCTGGAAGACCATTGCGATATCGCGGTCTTTAGGGTCAACACCATTGACGATACGGTCGCCGATGTAAATTTCTCCGTCTGTGGGCTCTTCCAGGCCAGCGATCATACGCAGGCAGGTACTTTTACCACAACCAGAAGGTCCGACCAATACGAGAAATTCTTTGTCTTCGATATCAAGACTAATGTCGTGCACAACTTCAACTTTGTTGAAAGTTTTGTATACGTGATTAAAACGCACTTGTGCCATGAAGGACTACTCCTTTTCGCTTCCGTAGCAGGTCCATTCCTGCTACCCCTCACATTTTGTAGAGAAGCTTTCGCTTGATGCCAACATTGCAACTGATATCATATTCAGCTGGGAGCCAATGTGGCCTCTTAACGTCAATACATTGCGTTAACGAGCTCCGAAGCTCTTGCTTTGTAGACGTTAAACCAGAGTATACCATAAATTCTGTTAAAAGTGAAGTGCATCGATATAAAATACAAAAATGCCGACAGCCACATTAAATTTCAAACAATTATTTATTTGAACGCCATGTGCAAGCTTTATCCCTCACACCTCGCGCCTATGGCTCTCGCTTCTTTTGAGGAGGGAAATGGCGAGGTGGTCGCGACCACCTCGCCATTTCCCTCCTCAAAAGAGTGGGTATGTGGAAAACTTGCACATGGCGTTATCTTAAGTGGTTCTGCCAAAAGTGCGCTATCCCTCCAGGCTTTTTTCTTATCTTGTATGCTGCCAAAATCGCGCTGTGCGCGATTTTGGCAGCATACAAGATTCCTTTTTGCGCGCCGAAGGCGCGGGATATCATAGAAAAATAAAAATTACTACCAAATTTTTTTAAGCATTTGCATAATAGCAGTCTATATACTTATATAGCGTATAAAGAAAATATTAAAATACACCATTTTAAACATAAGATTATCATTAAGGTAATGGCAGCCAGAATCCCATAGCCATATGCTAAAAGTACTAAGCACTATTTAACATTATTCTACATTCGGATTCACAACGAGAAATTTATATGTTGGATTGTTAGTCAAGATGTAATAAGCTTGTCGGTCTTTATAGCATATATCATTCATACAAACATATATATTTAGCTTATAAAGATTGCGTGAAGATATCCATATTTTATGCATTACTCGGCATCTTAACACTAGACAAGGACGTACATCGTCGTGCATACTATGAATGTGCATTGTTAATGTTGTTCTTACAAACGATGTACAATGTATTTACATCGCGCGTGAGTCTGTTGTATGTAGCAGAATATCAAAAAACCAGTCGCCCAAGGGTTCAGGGTCAGGAAGGAATGGGATACCATGCTTGGAGCACACGAACAACGCAGTGAAGTTGCCCGTTTATTATCGCAGATCAGTTCCGAATATGAAGCTGCACAACGAGGCCTCGTGGGTCTATCTTATGGTATGTCACAACATGATTTTATTACGGCTCGCATGGAAAACATGGGGCAGCTACATACGGAATTACAATCAATTGTTGGTGATGTAGCCATCGCTATGATCGCCGATCGTTTAAATACAATTCATTCTTAACAGAGTTTCACAACTGCATCAGCGATGCATACCAAACTCATGCTTGAGATACTGGGAATTATCTATTGGTGCGCTTAAATATCAAGCTCAAAGTATGCAGCACAATAACTATCAATACTCACCTCTCGATTAATTTATGTGCTCAACCCACAGAAGGCACCTGGAAACAGGTGCTTTTTTTTCTTACTACCACTATCTCAATAAAAAAGCGATCCTGCCAGTCATAACAGGATCGCTTTTTTGTACTTTTTCAGATCAAACTTATAGGGCATCATTTGTTAATAAAATTGGCTCTCCATGGGGGGATTCTACATGCATATCTGCGTAAAAACATGGTTTTGTACTACTATCCCACACACCTGAAACGACAAACTCAGTTTCTTCACTTCTGAAATTTTCATGGTCCAGGGCATTGTTTGTCTTATCTGTAAAACATTGTAACCAATGTGTTCGATCATTATGAGAGAGATAAGGGGCTCCTTCACAGACGAACCATTCAGCTATCCCTTCCAGATAAAAACGGAAATCAGCTGGCAGTGGTGCCTCCCTGACAATTTTGTAGGCTCTCTCTTCAACATCTTTGAAACCTGCATCACGGAGGTAGCCTGCTAATTTTGAGCCAACCCAGCTATCTTCATGGGCATAACCATTGGCCACACGCTCCATCTCCCAGCGCTCACGTGCCTGTAAAACCCGTGCCTGCAACATGGGATCAATGCCGTGAAATTTCATAGTGCCAAAATCGATATCTTTAATGACCAGCTGTCCTCCACGCTTGAGATAAGGACCCATCGCCGCAAAGGTCACAGCAGGTTCAGGTAGGTATTGGCTGACATTGGCGCTGAAAATCAGGTCAGCTGACCCATGCTCTATGGGTAATTGCTCTAGCATGGCACGTTTATATTGGACCAGGTGCCGATACCAGGTATTGTTGCTTATCCTTTGGGCTGAGATAAGTGCTTCCGTGGAAATGTCAATCCCAAGTATGCTCCCCTCCAGCCCAATAGCATCCGCCAGGAATGGAGTCCACAAACCAGGTCCACACCCCGCATCTACAACAAAACTTCCTCTTTCTAAACGCAAGTCGCGAATCATTTGTCCGCGTTCTTTAAGTTTACTCTGGTGATGTTTTACCAGCCATTCTATCGCGTTTAGTGGAAGACCACATTCATTGACATGTACAACATTGTTGACCACCATCTTCTGACTTATCCTTCCAGCCATCAAATGTAATTATATCTTATTAATCACTATTCGTGATTGTCATTAATATACATGCTGGATTATAAAAAAGCAATATATTGTTTGACATTGTAGCACTTCCGTTTAAACATTGTAATGTACAAGCTTTTGAGCTTGGAAAAATTAAAAATTATTAATATTAATAGAGGCTACAAATTTGTCATTTTATAGCATCTTATGCGTAGACTGTTTGGATTGAAGAGATAAGGTACGCCTGCTTTATACCTGCTCTGCAACACACATAGCGCTCAGATCTATTTTTGTATACACATTGATTGGCAAATTTACACTTTAAATGTGTTTAAACTGTTAAGAACCCGTAAATTTTTTTGTGATTTTTGTAACATTCCTTGCCTCATCTATGCTATAATAGTAACTGTACAGCTAACTCATTGAGGTTGTACTATGTTTAGATGAGAGATGAATCATGGGTAATGAATCTTTTCCCAATGAACAACAGAAGAAGAAGCGTGGGCGCCCTGTGGGGTCGCATAGCATGAGTTCGGGAACGGCTTCTCAACAAAAAAAGCTATCTGGCAAGAGGCTGCCCGCGCGATCATCCTCAGCTCCAACCAAAGCAACGGTCATTCCTTCATCTACTACTGAAGAGGATGATCTTAGTGCCACGCCTTTTTGTGCTTTTCTTCGTAGCATCATGCAACATGATCGGGCCGAGTTGGCACGGGTGGCGCGCGAACTTTCGGTCGCCGAGAATACAGTGTATCGTTGGATGAATGGGACATCAGAGCCGCGTGCCGGACATTTGAAGAAGTTGCCCGCCGCTATTCCAACGTATAGTACTCAATTGACTGCGGTCATTAATCAGACTTTCGGAGATATTCTAAGCGCATCAGTGGTTAGTGTGCATGAAGTACGCAAAGAGGTCTATCAAAACGTATTAGAAATAGGGGCGAGTAGTCAGGATGATGATACGCGCTTCTGGCATGTTACTGAATGTATTTTTGAGGAGGCGCTACGACAATTAGATAGCGAGCGCCATGGTTTAGCCATCACGTATGCCAGGCTGATGTCAACACATGAAGATGGCATTCATTCTCTACGCGAGGTGCGCATGCGTGGGCATACTCCCTGGGCCGATTCTATGGAGAGTAGAGTGTTCCTGGGTGTTACTTCCATGGTGGGCTCAGCCGCTATCTCGCAACGCATTCAAATATGGAATAATAAAGATGGTGATCGGACTCTGGTCGAGATCGATGAACATGAACATAGTGCCTGTGCCGTTCCTGTCCGTCGTGGTAACTTGTTGGCGGGCGTACTTGTTGTCTCCAGTACACAGTCAGATTTCTTTAAAGATTCCACAACTTGCCAGATAGTTGCAGAATATGCCTTACTGATGGGAGTGGCATTATGCGATCGTGATTTTCATCCTTCTGCCCTCTTGCATCTCAGGCCGATGCCTCCTTTAGGTTGGCAAAGGAAGAAAATTAATCACAGCTATCTTAATCGTATTATTACTTATGCTCGTACACATCAAATGTCACGTCGAGATGCAGAGTTTTGGATTGAACGTGAGATGGAGTTAGAATTTGAGGAGGAGGCCCATCGCCTTTTAGTTTTAAGAGGGCAGGATCAGCCGCTTTCTATAGTATCTAATACGCCATCCGATCATTGATTATTCTTTGGATAGAGTAAAATAATTATGCATACTTCCGATCAATCACCAGAAGAAAATCAGTTGCCGGTACCACAATCTCCTGATCCGTATGCTCAGCGACCAGCATCGGAGGACGATACAATACGTCCCGCCGATCAGGCTGAGCCAGAAACCCGGGAGGATACAATTTCAAAGACGGTTCCCTCTTCCTCTA
Source organism: Dictyobacter alpinus (assembly GCF_003967575.1). Classification (NCBI taxonomy): domain Bacteria; kingdom Bacillati; phylum Chloroflexota; class Ktedonobacteria; order Ktedonobacterales; family Dictyobacteraceae; genus Dictyobacter; species Dictyobacter alpinus. The sequence continues at coordinate 2,932,477 of NZ_BIFT01000001.1, read as the reverse complement.
AGGATGAGGAGACTACCCGTCAGGATCCGGCTTATCCACCAAAGCCTTCTTTTTATGAGCAGGCGCTGGCTGAATCTGGAGTTTCCAGGACACCAGAACCTCCTGTGGTTGGATCAGTTCCTACACCGCCACCAGCTCGTCCGGCGGCGACATCTTATGAGACACCTGTACGGCAGGCAGACGCTGGCAACATACTCAACGCGCCTGCATCTGGCTATCAACAGCCACCTGCAGGTTATATGCCCCCTCCTGGCTATCCTGCGTATCCACAGGGTGGTTACTATCCCGGTATCCAGCCACCACCATTTATGCCAGCACCACCACCGGCTAAGAAATCACGGACCTGGCTCTGGATCCTTATCGCGGCCCTGGTGGTGATTATAGTGGCAAGTTGTGGTTTATGTGCCTGGGTCGGGTATTCTTCCTTTGGGGGCATTTATAAACAGGCATATAGTGCGGTAGTGGATGGAAATCAATTGGTGAATGATTATTATGATTCCGTCCAGAATAAACGCTATTCCCAGGCCTACACCTATCTGAGCAATGGTCAGTCAAATGATGCTTTTATTGCTCAAGCGACAAAACAGGATAATTTATATGGACCTGTTTTGCGCTATACGGTTGGGCAACCACAATCAATCACGTCTAGTAGTGGCGGCACAATCGATAGCTTCTCAATTGTGGTAGATGTGGCACGCCAGAAGAAATCGTATAAAGCAAATTTACAAGTGAAACGTATCAATAATCAGTGGAAAATCGTGAGCTTCGATCAAATTTAAGTAGCTTACAATCTACAAAAATAAGAGGAACAGCCTGTATAGGTTGTTCCTCTTTTTATGATTTCGCTTTTGTACGTTCTTACAAGTTCTCTATGTACGAGATAGGTATGTATTCTGATCTTATAATTTATAAATGGAGAGATAAATAACTAGCTAGCAGAATTTGATACCGTCGTCATAGGAACCTCACGCCCGACACAGGCTCGCAGATCCTCGCGATAAAAACGCCATGTACTCCCAACTTTATGTCCGGTTAGTTGTCCCGACCACATGAGTCGGTAAAGAGTTGAGCGGCTTACACGCAGGTAGCCCATTGCTTCTTTGAACGTCAGCAGAACATCTTCCTGAAGCATCTGTACGACCATGGATTCTCTCCTTGAAAAATAATAACTAATAAATAAGTGCACTTGACACTAACGATGTAGCGCTGAGAGCTTTACGATTCATACTATCATTGTCTCATTGCATGTTATAGTAACCAATGTTGATACGCTTTCATGTTAAGGAACAGTTGCGATCTGGTTAATTTTACTCGTGGCATGGTTTGATCTTCACTACCAACATATCTATAAGACCCATGCGAGATCTGTTATAGCTGTTTATCAAATGATTACAGTAAACTTCTTAACGTTTCATTTTGTCTTACTCTGGCGGCATGGACTTTATATAGCTAACTTTATAGCGTTAAGATTTATTTACCAGGAATTAACTAATAAAGTATGAAGTTTACTTTCTTCACAGGCGACTGGAAAAATTGTGTATCCGGTCAACATGTGGAGACGTGCAATGGCATGACTATTGGTTGGTTCTTGCATGGCAACAGTCAGACAGTGCTGTTCATATCCAACCGGAACACATTTGAGTTCACAGGCAATATGATACGGAATCAGCTGCTTTAAGCGTCCCGGCAGGATCCTGGGAAGTTCCATAAAAGGTGTACGTGCCACCTGTGGGTCACTTTCCTGGTTATCTCTAAATAGAGGCGAGAACGATATCGTGGGTATAGGTTTGACACCATGGAGCTGAGTGGTAATAGCTGGTCGCAGAGTAAGGTGATGTACAGCTTGACCCGCTTGCTGCGCGAACTGCTCATATGAGGCGGCTGGCCGCGGATATGTCGCGATACCCAACGCAATGGTCGTTTCTCGCTTCAATGGCGGAATTATGGTTTCAGCCTGCAACAAACAGATGCTGTCAAAGACGCGCTCTGCGATTTTCTGGATACCAACCTGATCTACATCCACAAAGATAATCGCCACACCAGAAGCATCAAAAATGAACATTTTGTCATCTAACCGCAACACTCGCCGAACATTTGTCAGGACCTGATCCAGGACCTTTGTCGGAGCATGATAACGTTTGCGCTGATAGGAACTGACGGATTGGGATGTCAGCTGATGGGATTCTCTTTGGACGAGATGGAGCAAGAGCATGCTGACCGACTTTTGCATGGGCAAAATTTCGTTGAGGAGTTCACTCACCCTGCGATCCAGGTCTTGCGAAATTGGTACCCTCTGCCCATCATCCCATTCGGTTGCTTGTTCTACTGCATCTTCGGTACCGGCTGGCTCAAAGACGTTACAGCGACAGGGTTCACAGCTTCCAGGTGCTACAATCAAATGCCTGGCTAAGCTGGCTGAAAATTGAGCGATCTGTGCTGCCTGAAGCGCTGAAACTTCTTTCTGTTGCCTGGTTCTACTTCCCACAACGTGGCCCTTCCTGGTATAACCCCTGAGTGTTGCTCTACAATACCTTTGCATCCATAAACACAAATGCAAAGATGCCCATTCCTAGCGGCATCCTGGCTAATTATTTATACATATTGACCTGCCGTAGCCTGAGACCACTAAAGGAGCTTCACTTTGAAGTATACTTGCATTACCACGCCAAAGATGTAGTTAGACTGTTACAGTCTGGTTAAAATGCTCACATTAAGGTTAAGTTATAATCAACGAAGGTTGCTTGCTATCCGCACTCGTCCCCTGACGGGGACATACTTCTTAATTTTATGCTGGTTTGTGAAAAATGTGCTGTGGCACATTTTTCACAAACCAGCATAAAATTAATGAACACCCCTGTGACAATCCGGGAACACTTTGCCACTCTAGAATCAGCATAAAATTAATGAACACCCCCAATTCAAGAACGCTTTGCCACTCTAACAGTTTAAGCATGGTTCAAATCATTATGACACTTTGAACAGTGGTGCCAGGCCATAAAAAAGGTTTTTGAGCCTGATAAGGATGATCTTTGACTTTCCAAACTGTCACATCCTTTCAAGCTCACTCTGAACCATGCCTTTAGTTTTAAATGTGCTATAAAATTGTGCGTAAAGCGCACAATTTTATAGCACATTTAAAACTAAAGTATAGGTGCGCTTTAGCGCCCGAGTGCGGCAGGCAACACGCTCCCTCAATCAAACACTCTCTTATGGCTCAATAGTAATAGGAGCAGAAAAAGTATAACCCACACCAGGTACAGTCGTAATATAACGAGGTGTATTCGGATCAGGCTCAACCTTCTGCCTGATATGGCGGATATGCGTCTTCACCAACCCTGAATCACCGGCCTCATCATAGCCCCAGACGCGCTCAATAATCATATCCGTAGTTAAAACCTGACCTGTATGCGAGATCAAGAGATGAAGCAAACGACTTTCAGTTGGAGTCAGGCGCACCTTAATGCCGTCTCTGGTAACCTCATGTCGCATGGCATCCACCGTCATCGGTCCTACGGTGACGGCAGAAGAATGGGTCAAACCACGTGTATTGGAGGCACGTCGCATCACCGCCTTAATACGTGCCAATAGTTGCCTGGGACTAAATGGTTTGCGCAAATAATCATCCGCCCCCAATTCAAGTCCCCTCACCTCATCATCTTCTCGATCATGTGCTGTCAATATCATCACCATGGAATTGGTTTCCGTGCGCATTTGACGGCACACTTCAAAGCCATCTAGTTTTGGCATCTGAATATCTAAAATTACCAGATCTGGTAATGTTTCACGCCAACGTTTGATGGCTTGTTCTCCATCGAATGCCCGAACAACATCGTAACCATGGCCTTTGAGCCAGTAGCTCAACATGTCTACCATGTCGCGGTCATCATCCGCCACCATGATCTTCAATTCTAGCCTCCTGCCTGTCCTACATTACAATACTAGGATGTACCAATGTTCTGCAAAAAATATAAGTTCTAGATTTGCTTTCGTTTGTAGTAACGCGAGTATAGAAAGCAGAGTAACATCATGATACAAAATGGGCTATCGATGCACAATTTTATTCCTTATCTTCGTCAATAGACTTTAAGGGATTGGAAGATTTTTAACCGCCGACACTTTTTTATTTTAGTGTGTGGTGATACATTATGCACCACACACTAAAACGCAAGGGAAGCGCGCTTCCCTTGCGTTTGTACTGATCGGCTTGACGAAGATGACTAAAAGAGTTAGATTGTAGCAACGCACAATGCCGCATGTGGAGGTGTTGCTCTTGTGGTTATTGGTGGTAAATATTACTTGAAGGATGTTTGGTGATGGAACGAGAAACTTTGCTGGCCCTTGCACGCGAGACAGCTCAACGTGCACATTGTCCCTATTCTCATTTTCGCGTTGGTGCGGCATTGGTGGCCGGCGAACAGGTGTTTGTGGGGGTGAATATTGAAATATCAAGCTATGGTCTGACACTCTGCGCGGAACGCTCGGCACTTTCAGCGGCGGTAACCGCTCAGGCCGCACCAATTACACAGATCGCGATCGCTTGCATTGATGCTCCAAAGGATGCACCTGAATATGAGCGTATGCCCTGTGGTGCCTGTCGTCAGTGGATCGCCGATCTTGCTCCTGATGCGACTGTGTATATAGATGGTAGCCAGCGAGATTTCCAGGTCTCTGATCTGCTGCCATTCGCATTCAAATTATAATCTTTTTGTCATGGCTTACCCCTTGACAGATCTATCGCCCTTGTGTACGCTATAAGTCCCAGTACTTTAACGGCTTAGTGTTACATTCTAGTGCAACCCATGCTTGAAAGGCATTTATCCAGAGGTGCTTATATGCAGGGCTGGTGCAATCGAGCACGATGGCCGTTACAACTATATGTGCTCCTCCCGGCGGGATTGGCCCTTCTTCTTTCCGCCTCACTACGATCCTTCCATTTTTTGATAGGTTCTTTCTCTCCTGTAGGCCAAATTACGTATACTATCTTGATACCTGCAACGCGGATATTACCCAGAAGGAGAAAGCGATGTTACCTCGTTTTACTCTCGGTGTCGAAGAAGAATTCCAAATGGTCGATAGCAATACAGGACAATTAATATCCCATGTCCATAACGTGTTGAACAAAGGGATGCCTGTTTTCGGTGAGTTGATTAAAGCCGAAATGTTGCAATCTATGGTGGAAATTATTACTCCTGTCTGTAACAATATTCAGGATCTACGACAGGATCTTGCGGAGCGGCGCAGGCTGCTGGCTCGCATACTTGAGGAAGACAATATTTCCTTGATCAGTGCCGGTACCCATCCTAACGCGCACTGGCGAGATCAAGCACGGACCCTGAATGCTCGCTATGAGGAACTGGAGGAGGAGTTTCAGGATGTGGGGCGCTCGATTCTAATTTGTGGTTTGCATGTTCATGTCGGAATCGATCCTCATGAAATTGCGGTTCCTCTGATGAATCAACTCCGCACCTGGATTCCTCATCTGTTGGCCCTCTCTTCTAATTCTCCTTTCTGGGTAAACCGCTATACCGGTCTTAAGTCTTATCGCGCAATTGTGTGGCGGCGCTTTCCGCGCTCGGGTATTCCGCCTACGTTCAGCTCGATGATGGAGTTCGATGGCTATGTGGCCGACCTGATGCGCAACGGCTGTATCGATAATGCCAAGAAGATCTGGTGGGATATTCGCCCGCATCCATTTTATCCTACGGTCGAGTTTCGTATCTGCGATATGCCAGCGACCCTCGATGATACGATAGCGATTGCGGCTCTCTGCCAGGCTCTAGTCTGTAAGCTGACATGGCTCCATAAACACAACATGTCTGTATCTGTAATTCCAACTCATTACATCGAAGAAAATAAATGGAAGGCGGCACGCTATGGTCTGGATGCGGTGATTGTGGATTTTCCGCAAAACCGTTGCTTATCTATGCGTGAGTCGCTCCATGAATTGCTGGATTTTATTGAAGATGTCGTAGATGAACTGGGGATTCGCCGCGAGGTGCTGTATTTGCGCACGCTGCTGGATGATCCTACTGGTACCGGAGCGGATCGGCAGATCGCGGTTTATCAAGAGACTCAAAGCATTCAGGCTGTTACAAATTATCTGGTGCAACGTACTCTACAGACTTCAAATTCTGCTTCAACGCTTGCGACTTCCTGATCTTTATGTATCTTGCTTTCATTGTTGGTGTATGAATATAAGATAAATTGAGAGTCTGCTGGCTACTATACACTAACAGAAGACCGCAACGACGCGGTCTTCCTGATTTATGTTCTACACATGTGTTTATGGATTCTCGCCCGTTTCAGGTGGATTTTGTAGGACCGCTACGGCTGCCGTAACTGGCTCTTCTTTTAGTTGTATCTGACGGCCCCGATGCTTTCGACGTTGTTCCAAACGTTGACAGAGCTTTTCTCCCATTTGTATGCCTGGTACTTCGATTAATTTGTAGAGCGCAATTGATAATGGAAATGCGGTCAATAAAATCCATAGCCAGTAAACGAGATATTGGGCTGGTTGGCTCCAGTGCTGAAGCTGAAATTTAGGCAGGAACATGCTCAGGAATAATAAAATAATGGGATAGTGCCACATATATAAGCTATATGAGATCAATCCCACCCAGCGTAAAGGATTCCATTCAAATGGACGTTTAAGCCAGCTCGTTCCATGGCGCAGGGCCAGTATGCATAGACCATAACTGATCGCATATACCAGTGGCTGAAACATATAGCTATAGTTTGTGAGAAAGGCTTGATAAGGATCGAGGAAGTTGAGGGTCTGACCGGGAAAGAGCTGGTAAAAGTGCCAGAGGGTAATGAAACCAAGCAAGCCAAGCCCACCCATAAAAATCACTGGACTACCCTGGCGCATATATCTGACGAATTGTGTGTGCAGGGCTATCTGCTTACCATAACTATAGATGGCAGCGATCAGCATGCCTATCGCGAAGACCTCAAGATATTTACCAGTAGCTCCATAGACATAAGGTCGAAATATGTCTATGACGGTCGATGGTACTATTCCGCTTAAAAAACCATCACCACCATCGCGCATGGATGCTCCCCAGAAACGGGTCCAGACGCCCCAGACTACTATCAGTATTAAGCACAGGATCATTTTGATGAGCCGCCAGTGCGCTGCGCCCCGCCGCACCAGCAATGCCATGCCCCAGGCCAATAGGGGGAGAAGTATATAGTATTGGAATTCCAGGGCCAGGGTCCAGAATGGCCCGTTGACCCTCTGAAAGGTGAGAGGGAAATCCATGCGAAAGGTCAGAAAGAGCCACAGGTCGGGTGAGTGATCGGACTTAAAATATTCAGGGGCGAGAAAGATGAGCATCAAGAAGAGGGCGACATAATAACCAGGCACGATACGGAAAACGCGGCGTATATAGAAACGCGGAACGGATGGCCATGGGCTATCAGACAACATTGATCGCACAAAGGGAAGAAACAATAAGAAACCGGATAAGACAAAAAAGAGGATGACGCCTGACTCACCAAAGAGGGCCACGGCACTGAAAAATGCTCCAATCCCTTGCAGGGGCGGATTCCATATACCCGAGAAACGGGCTAACAAGTTCATGTGAAAGATGATGATTGCCAGACAGGCAACAGCTCGTACACCGTCAAGGACGGCAATAGAATTTTTCTTTTTGCCATCATCTAAAAAATTGCTGATTATCTGGCCCCGCTGGGCCAGGTGCCGATAGAGTCCTGTACAAACAAACTGTAAAGAGCGGCCACGACTTTCCATATCCACATCATCTCATTCCTGTTATAGCACTTTTTGTGCTTTTTCCATCATTATAAGCCGCTCAAGAATTGCAACATCTACACAGTTATATACATAATCACAGCTCTGTCTTTAGCGTGTGTCTGACTCTCACTCTCTTGGGGAAGCATACAGCCAGCAGCACTCGGGCCCTAAAGGGCCCATGCTTCTTTTGCGTGTGTTGTCAAAAAATGTCCGAATAACATTTTTTGACAACACACGCAAAACCCTTGGAGCACCAAAGGCGCGAAAACAACGCTTAGCGGTCCATGGATTTCATGGGAGTCAGACATATTCTTACCTGTTACCAAACTCTCAATAACAAAAGAGACCAGGAGCTATTCCCGGTCTCTTCTTTTCTAGGACTTGTTTATGCGTATAACACTAATAGCGCACAACACCTTCAAGGATAGAATCGATACGCTCTAAATCGCTATCGCTCAATTTAATGTCGGCAGCTTTGACATTTTCTTCAACCTGCTCAGGACTTGAGGCTCCAATAATAGTGGAGCTGATGTTCTTCTGCCGTAAAATCCAGGCCAGTGCGAGCTGGCTGAGTTTGTAGCCACCCTCATTGGCAAACTTCTGCAGTTCCTGAACGGCGCTCAGGGTCTTGTCATCCAGCAGATCCTTCATGAAGTTGTTGATCTTGTTGTTAGCGGCACGAGTATTTGATTCTGGTTGCTGGCCGGGCTTGTATTTACCGGTCAGGACACCCTGTGCTAGTGGCGAGAAGACAACCTGACCAATACCTTCGCGCTCAGATAGAGGTATGATGTCCTTTTCGATGTAGCGATTGAGCATGTTGTAAATTGGCTGATTTGAGACGATCTTGTCAAGATTCAGTTCGCGGGCAGTGTAAACTGCGTCAGCGATATTGGTGACAGACCATTCAGAGACGCCTGCATACAGGATTTTTCCTTGTGTGATCAGGTCGTCAAGGGCGCGTAACACCTCGTCGATTGGGGTCTCGGGATCATAGCGATGGCACTGATAAAGATCAATATAATCGGTACCCAGACGTTTTAAGCTGGCATTACATTGCTCCATAATGTGCTTGCGGGAAAGTCCACGGTCATTGGGACCTTCTCCCATTGGAAAAAAGACTTTGGTGGCCAGCACATATGAATCACGTTTATAATCGCTTAAGGCTCGTCCTACTACTTGCTCAGCCTGCCCACGATTGTAGGCGTTGGCGGTATCGAAGAAGTTGATGCCACTTTCGTAGGCACGGTGAATACAATCGCTGGCGATTTTTTCTTCGGTTGACTCACCATATGTCAACCAGCTACCCAGTGAAATAGTACTGACTTTGACGCCAGCACGTCCTAAATGACGATATTCCATGTGAAAATATCCTTCCGTTGTTTCGCCCGCTGTGGGCTTGCGAAGTCACACAGATATATATTTTCCATGTGGCCTATGTGAATGAATACGATGAGGTTCTATTAGTGTAATTATTACACGGTAAAAAGGCATAATTGGATGCGTTTGTTAACCTGCTCGGTCATAAAAAACGCCTCGCAATATTGTTTGCGAGGCATTTTTATAAGTTTATTTCCAGGGGGGCAAAGGAAATTTTTACAGTATAGACATCAAGCCCGCGCCAGTTCCCGTACGCCTTCGTAGCGCTCTGGATACCGCAGTTTACGCAGAGCTTTGACTTCAATCTGTCGGATGCGTTCACGGGTCAAACGAAATATAGTGCCAACTTCGTCTAATGAGAGGGAATGGCCTTCTTTGAGTCCATAACGCATTTCGATAATGGTACGTTCACGTGGACTCAGCACGACCATGGCTTGTTCGATCTGGGCCTGAAGCATCTGGTTTGCGGTCTGGTCTACCGGGGCGGCATTATTGGTGTTCTCAATGGCGTCGGCAAGATGATACTCTTCATCATCTGCCATCGGGGCGTCCAGGGAGATTGGCTGCTCTGCTGCGTTCAATAATTCTACAATACGTTCACGGGGAAGTCCCATTTCAGCGGCGATCTGTTCGGGGAGGGGTTCGATGCCTTGTTCCTGATACATACGACGGGCGATGCGCTTGATTTTATAAATAAGTTCTACCACGTGCACTGGAATATGAATGCTGCGCGAGTGCTCGGCGATGGCCCGACTGATCGCCTGGCGTATCCACCAGGTCGCATAGGTACTGAAGCGAAAACCACGTTGATAATCAAACTTTTGCGTGGCACGCATCAAACCAATATTGCCTTCCTGAATCAAGTCCAGCAGCGGCAGGCCTTGATTGGAATAACGCTTGGCAATACTTACCACAAGCCGCAAATTTGCCTCAATTAAGTGTTGGCGAGCCCGCAGGTCACCACGAGAGACACGTTCAGCCAGTTGTAATTCTTGCTCCGAGTTCAGCAATGGATACATACCGATTTCTTTTAAATATTGTTTAACGGCATCATCGACTGCCATACGCTGGTCTTCTTCTAAATCCTGTGTGTCTTCCTCACAATCATAGAAGAAATCTTTTTCATCTTCTAAGGGAGCCTCATCAAAGACAACTTCTTTGGTCCGTCGTTTCCTGCCTACATTTTCTGAAACCTGGGACTCTCTCTGCTCTGTTGCTTTGACTGTTTTTGCCACCATACCACCTGACTCCTTCTTCTTATACGTACGCCATGCCCCGGTTTTCCTGGGGCTGGTGCATGCTAAAACTCCAAAGAAAACGTTTCGGCTAAAAGCTTAATACCGGTGTTCTTTCCTAAATACTCTCTCACTATGTGTTATTTGCAAGAAGCGTGCCAAAGAGGACAGTACAGGGGGAGTTCAGGCGTATTCATTATAATTTGATAGCTATGCGGGCGTGTTCTCTACATTACAGCATGAAAAAACACCACAAATAACGTTTGTGGTGAATGATATTTCTATCAAAAAATCGCAAGGCGATTACTGTAAAGCTGAAGATATTTCAAGTAGTGTGGATTTTTACGCAGAAGCACTTCTGAATGTGCTTCTGCGTGGAAATTATTTTAGACCTGGACTTGACCTTAGATAAAAGCGATCACCGTAACCACAAGTCCATACACACACAGTGGAATACCCAGATAGTAGTTCTGCATAGCTTGCTCAACCTTATCAGGATGGTGTTGAGCCATGAGAAGGCTTTCAGAAATAAGTAAGGCAAAAAATTCGAGCACAGTAGCCGTAAGTGTCCAGACAACACGCCAACCACTTTTGAGTCGCGCCTGCTTATAAAGTATAAGTAACAGAAAAAGGACCACCAGTCCAAACAATAATCCACCAAATATGATCAGGCCTACCATACCCTCGTTGAGGCCCGCTGAGAAGGTGCCGAAGAAGCCCATAAGAGCCCACAGCATGCCCCAGATATATAAAATACTACTCAGCACACTTCCACCTACAGTGCGTTTCCGCGATGATGCAGCTACTGTAGGGGGCAGATAGCTTCCAGGCGCATAGTGCTGCTGTGCAGGCCTATCTGATTGATATTCGGAAGGCACATAATAGCTTGCTGGCCCATCTGGCCGATATTCGCCAGCTCCTGGAGGTGAATAGTAGCTATTATTGACACCACTACCATATCCAGCAGGTGTAATTGGAGGCGGTGGTGGTGGTATTTCTTCACCAACGGTACTATATATTGATTGAGGAGCAATAGTATATTCAATCGAATTAGAGTCCAGTAGGAAACCACACCTTTCACAGTGGATGCTGGTCGCTACATTTTCATAATTACAGGATCGGCAACGCTTCATGCATTTCTCCTAGAAATATTTTGCACATAGGTAAAATTTCCGGAAACATGGAGATCAAGTAAACTGTACGTGCTAGATAGAAAAATAAGAGAGATTGAATAGTATTATACACTTTATTCAACGTAGCCATAAGTAGGTTTATCAAATACAAATGATGCCTGGAGCCAGCAGACAGGGGCATACCGTCTGCTGGCTCCAGGCACTTTATTCAAAGCTTTAAATGGACATAAAGAGCTATCATATTGCTATGAGTAGGCTGGCTCTCCAATGCGGCGTAGGATGTTTGGTCTGCGTAGCGCAATGATTACAATCGTAATCAAGGCAATCGCGATCGTGATCGCGGCAGTAATCGTAATCGCGGGCGTGCCACTATTTTTGATCAGGATCGCCGTAAAAGCCCACACAATTACAGCCAGATAGGCCATATCCACATTGCTCAGACCCACATAGACAGCGATCGCGATTCCCACCAGCAGGAGAATCACGGTCCAGATGGTTGGACTGATACCAAAGCCATTCCAGCCCACATTTGCCAGTACAACGGCCACATTCACAATACTGGCGACAGTAATCCATCCCAGATAGATCCCAAAAGGTGCGTTCACACACCAGCTCTCCACAATTGAGCCGCTTTCCCTATTAATATTGGCGCGAATATAAAGCACGAGCAGCGCGATCAGGATGATAGCCATCATCAGAATGCTTAGGTTAATCTGTTCATTCAGCCAGACCGCTTCCCAGGCAACGTTACCAACACAGCTCAACGCATACCAATACCCAATGCGCCGCAAGCGTGGATTACTACGCTGCGAAGGCAGTGCCTGATAGATAGCAAAGGCAATCAGCCCCACATAAATCAGCCCCCAGATCGCAAACGCATAGCCCGCCGGCGTAACAGGCACAGGATGCTTTTGCGAGATCTCGCCGACACTTTTGCCAAAGATATTACTACTAAACACATTCAAGAATACAGTAACAATCGTCGCGATAACATTTACTGCCTGCCGAACAACATCTTTTGTCATATGCTTGCTCCTTCAACTAGATCCAGAGAAAAAACTGATCCGGCTCCACTCCCAATACATCAACCCGGAGAAGCCTGGTACAACAAATTCCTTCTCGCCTACATTCTTGATGCCATAAAGCGCCAGATCGTATATCTTTTCCCAAAAGAATACGCATTTCTCAGGAGTTCCCAACTCACTTTCTCCGCCCGCCGCCGCAGGTGGCGAATCATACCCACACTGTGGCACAATCGCCGGGAGGTGCAGGAGGGCCGGCCAGGCCCTCCTGCCGGGGTGCGGGATGTCCCCACCCATTCCCCTCCTCGCCGCCGCAGGCGGCGAATCATACCCACACTGTGGTACTATGAAACCACGGAGATATATTGTTCGTTCTATTCATAGAAATATTCTCCACCCATAAACTAGCGTAATTCATCCTGTCTCACACATAATATTGAGGGAGGTTACACATCATATGTCAGATGATGTAATGACTGAGGGCGAGCGACTGGGCAAACAGCATAAACTAGATCAACTCGTAGTAACCTTGAAAGTTGATTACAGATCCTCAGATCTTTTTTATGCACTCTATTTAAGTATTGTGACTCCTTGTATACTCGTGCTACTCGCAATCGGCTTCATCTTTTCGATGAGTTTCCAGTTAACCACCACAACATATTATGCACTGGTTAGTGTGATCGCCTTCCTCTATCTCTCAATTTTGTCGGTTAGCTGGTTACGCGATTATCGACCATTGCTCCCACCTTATCGCAAAAATATGCATGTCCATATCTATAAAGAAGGCTTTGTACGCGTGACCAATCAACGTACAGATGTTGTGCGCTGGGATGATATGCAGAGAGTTCGTTACAAGCGCTCGACCTCTATGGGTGGGGATGATTATAATTCGGTGGTCAAGATATGGCGCAACGGTGGCAGAAAGCTTGTCTTTAATAGCACGCTCAAAAATGTTGATCTCCTCGGTCGACTGGCCGAGCGTGAATATCAGAGCCGACACGTACATACCCCAACCATCGCTACAAATAACATAGAGTTTTTATAAAATTCCAGCCAACTGGTTATACTACTGAGCAGCATGACTGCTGGTCGATTATTGTATACTATTGAAATATGTGCCATGTAGCTGCGAAGTATAAAGGAGCCCCTGGTAGTTATGAGAAATGAGCAAAGTTCCTCTCACCGTCTGAATTTTTCCAGTGTGATCCCTAGCAGTATTTTACAAACCATTGCGATTGACGTGGTCTTTCCCTATATGCTCTATCAGTTTCTGAGTGCCCGTCTGAATGCTCTGCTGGTACTGGCACTGGTCGCGCTGCTGCCAGTTGGACATATCATCTGGCAATATATGCAGCAACGCATACTAGATTTAATCGGTATCCTTACACTCTATGTGCTGCTTTGGGCCTTTGTTGGCGAGCTCTTTCGGGATGGTAATGCTTTATTACTACTCGGACTCCATGCGATTATCCCTATTGCGTTACTGGGTATCATAACGTTGCTCTCACGCTTACGGCCGCTGCCTTTGTTCTTCTCTATTGATCGCTATAGCCATGCTCAGACGGCCGAGCATATGGCGGATTACACCGACTACTGGCATGAAAGTTCTAATTATCGGCAGATGATCTGGCGTATGAATAATGTTTGGGGATTCGGCCAGCTTATCTTTGCCCTACTCCTACTCGCGTTCGCCCTCCTTATGCCCACTTTTGTGTCTTCTTTGCTCGTTCTGGTGGCAGTCACAGTCTTCTATATCGCGCTCACCATCTGGACCATCCAATACGAAAATAGCCATAACGAGATCACTGAAGCATAAGCAGGATTTTTTATTACTCTTATGCTTTTTGATGGCTTACATCATGAAATAATCTTCATGCAAAGGGATCTTCCCAATGAATGATCCCTCACACTATTTTCGTACATTGATATATGTTGTGGTATAATACGCAAAAATGATTATCCATGAAACATATTTAGCTATATTGATGATCATTACAACCTATAAATATTCAAAAACTTAAGCTTAATTAAATACGGAAAAGATAGATTTTTGATGATAGCACATGTTATACTTCCGACAGGGTTGGGGAAGAAGCAGTCACCACTTGTCACTACTTGTTCAAATCATCGTCTCCATTGCTCTTTGCTCATCCCACTTTTTAGAAAATCAGCTGTTAAGGTGCCGCAGATCGTGGATAGTGAGATGTAAATGTAGCCAGCGCACCAAATTGTGATTATAATCAGGCACACAGCATCTGATGCTGTGTGCCTGACGGTATTTTTGGGTGGAATTCTCTACACTAGAGTTGCAGTTAATTATTTTCAATATGAGGTGGTTCACAGCGTAATAGCTCTTCTTCGAGCTCTTGCCAGGCAATTTTCTCCGCCTGTATACGCGTCATAATACGGTTTTCGTGAGCGGCTCGCACAATCTGCTCCATTACACGTCTCTGAAAACTGACCAGGTAGGGCATCTGGTCACTACGCGAGGGCATTACACCCAGGGCAATCTCACTCAAAGGATAAAATTCATCTTTTTCAAAGGCCAGACACAATACTTCCACATACTTTTGGATAAGGGTGCAGATGGAGGATGAAAAATATGCCTCTCTAGTACTGGCAATATAGATTCCTCCAACTGTTTGATCGGCAAGGACGATTGGCGCGGCTACGGCGCTCTCTATCACTTCAAGTTGATCAACAGGAAAGGTGTTTAGGATTTCGACCCTGCTTTGCAATGCTGTCAGGTGTCCGGCTGAGACGGCATAGCCGACCAGAGATTCAGCTCCCGAAAATTGCTGATGATAATCCAGATAGGGATTTAAAGGTTCTGTTCCTCGACTTGAGACGATGCGCAGGCTGCGTATTTTTTGTCCGGCAATAGGTGGTACACATTGCGCAATAAAGACAAGTATACCTTCCTGATGCATATCAAGTTGCTTCAAAAGCTGCTGCAAAATGAGCTCACTCATTGTAGATGAGCGCAAATGTTGTGAGACATTAACATAAGAGCTCATTAACTGCTCATAAAATGTAATCGGAATACAAAGGTTCAGCTCTTCTTTAAAATTATCGTCTCCAGTTATAAAGGGAAATTCCAATGCCAACAATTCCAGTAGTTGCTTGTGTGCATTTGGTAGCGCATTCAACAATAAACGTAAATTTTGTGGACGTGGGTTGGTCTCACCTGTAATCCAGCGGCGCAATGTCATTGCATTAATATTTAATGCTTCGATAATTCTTTGTTGCTCATGAGGATCACTGACGAGTTGGCCTAGAAGGTGACGCCATGTTGTTTCCATTTGCTATACCACCAGAAAAATATAATGTTATACATTTCAATAATTAAAGATATACTAGCACACCTTGGCGCATATCTTCTACTATATTGTGCATCAATAATATTTTGCTGGCGCTTTTGGCCTGGATCGTGATACCGGCATTATTCCCCCCAAACTCTAGAATGCGCTTTAGAGAGCATGATGTGTTACCGCTTACACATCTTAATAAGCGCATACCATTTATCTACTCATCACTCATCAGGCTGCGTGGGTGTTTTTTTTTCGCTCACGATACTCCTGATAGTCTTCAAAAATACCTAATGTATATGCATCCAGACGTTGTCGTAGTTCGGTCTCTGTAACCCAGCGAGGATTCCCCTCCATGTTTTTGCGGAGCTGGCCACCAGTGATTCTGGCTTCAAAAACAAAGCTTAGATTGCTCATGTTCCACCAGGCCGTGCTGGGGCAGGAGTAAAATCCAACCAGATTCTCTGCTTTCACGGTAAGCCCGGTCTCTTCTTTGCCTTCACGCTCGGCCGCTTGTTGTGGATTCTCGCGCCAGTTCATAAAGCCACCTGGAAATGCCAGACGTTTACGTGGCAGTTCTATTACGAGATAGCGTCCATCATCTTCAACAATGACTGCGGCGCTTCCAAAGGGTGGTAATCTTCCACCCATGCATATGTTTATCAGGTTGAAGCAAAAGCTTACACATATTTTGAGCATGTCGTATAACATCAACCAATTCCTCCTCATTCGACATATAGCTAAGTCGGCTTTAAACCATTTATCCAGCCACGGTCACTATATGCTAATCCATGCCTCTGTTACGTCCATACTCGTAATACAGATGCATGTGAAGGCTTAAATGGGTAAAGCAGTAAAAATCTGCCACATCTACTCTGTGATCTTTGGACGATATGAATCAGGATAGCAGAAAGGTCAATTGGGGGCAATTTTTTGAAAGTTGATTTAGTTTGTCAATTTTGTCAAGAAAAACCTTGACATATGAGGGGGAGTAGATTATGCTCTTGATAGAGGAAAATAATGGTTCTGTCTTTTAGGTGACTCGCCACCTGCGGGGGTGGGGGAGAGGAAACCAGGGCGCAGCCCCGGACCCCAGGTTAAGGGCACAATTCCGCTTTCTGGCTAGCTCGGAGTTGATGGCTTTTATGGCAGAGGTGTGAGTTAAGGTTTTGGTGATCTTTAACGATCCTGTTTGGGGATGGAGTTGAGATCGGCATTTGAGCTGGATTTTGTAGATTACTTCGGTTCGTGCTTGTGTCTCCTCTGTTCGTGCTTGTGTCTGATGGAAACGGTCAGGATGGCTGCAATTGGAGGCTGCCATTCTGACCGTTTCTTTCTGGTTGGTTATGCGCTACTTACGACGCTGTTACATATTGGCGAGTTCGGCACGGCGAGTTTGTAGTTTGCTGATACGCTCTTCTTGCGCGGTCAGTTTCTCGCGTTCTTTCTCGACAACTTCGGGTTTGGCACGGGTGACAAAGTTCTGGTTGGAGAGCTTGCCTTGCAGGCGCGCGGCCTCCTGGGTGGATTGGGCGATCTCTTTGTCTAGCCGCTCCAGTTCTTTACCGATATCTAGCAGTCCTGCGAGTGGCAGGTAGATTTCAACGCCTCCGGCTAGCAGGCTCATGGACTGCTCTGGCTTTTGGGCCAGGGCTGGATGCAGTTGTGGCTTCTCGGTACGGGCCAGGAATTCGATCAATGGCGATTGCTCGTCGAACATTGAGACGTTTTCTCCCACGGCCATGATTGCTGGTATGCGGCGCGCTGGCTCGACGTTCATCTGGTTGCGGGCGTCACGGATTAAGGTGATGACCTGCTGCACCAGGCTGAAGTGCTGCTCGGCCTCTTCGTCTACCAGAGCCTCGTTGTGCTGGGGCCAGGGTGCGACGATCAGGGCGGTAGCAGGCCAGGCGGCTTTGTTGGGCTCGCTGAACTGATACAGGTATTGCCAGACCTCTTCGGTGACGAAGGGCATAAATGGATGTAGCAAGCGCAGGCTCTGGTCGAGGACGGCACGCAGAATGGCGGCGGTACTCTGACGAGCTTCCTCGTCTCCTTGCATCTGCACTTTGGCGATCTCAACATACCAGTCACAATAGTCGGACCAGAAGAAGTCGTTGATCTGGCGACCAGCTTCACCAAACTGGAATTCTTCGATCAGGCGTGTGGCGTTTTTGGTCAGGCGCTCAAAGCGATGGATGATCCAGCGATCAGCCAGGGTGCGCGGCTTCAGGTCCTCAATGGCGGGCACGCCACCTTTGATCTCGTTGGTGGTCAGCAGTACGAAACGCGAGGCATTCCAAATCTTGTTGGCAAAGTTACGGTTGCCAATAATGCGCTCGTCGATCAGTTTCATGTCATTACCGGGCGTGCTACTGGTAGCCAGGGTGAAACGTAAGGCATCGGTGCCAAATTTGTCCATGACTTCCAGAGGATCAACGACGTTGCCCTTGGACTTACTCATCTTCTCGCCCTTGGGATCACGTACCAGGCCGTGCAAGTAGATGGTGGAGAATGGCGCGTTCCCCATAAAATGAATGCCCGACATGACCATTCTGGCAACCCAGAAGAAAATGATATCATAGCCGGTCTCCATGACGGTGGTTGGATAGTAGCGCTGCAGGTCTGGCGTGTTGTCAGGCCAGCCCAGGGTGCTGAATGGCCAGAGCCATGAGCTAAACCAGGTGTCCAGCACATCCTCGTCCTGCCGTAGCTCGCTACCCTCACAATGGGGACAGGTAGTAATATCTTCACGGCTAACAATCATTTCTCCACAGGAGTCACAATACCAGACGGGAATACGATGGCCCCACCAGAGTTGACGTGAGATACACCAGTCGTGGATGTTCTCCAGCCAGTCAAAGTAGGTTTTGTTGAAACGCTCAGGAATGATCTTGATCTGTCCATATTTGACGGCGTTGAGGGCCGGTGTGGCCAATGGCATCATCTTGATAAACCACTGCTTGGAGATCAAGGGCTCAATTACGGTATCTGTACGCTGACAGCGGCCCAGTGGCACCGTGTAGTCCTCGATCTTAATGATCAGTCCCTGCTTCTCCAGGTCGGCAACCAGATTCTTACGAGCCTCATAGCGATCCTGTCCCACATAAGGACCGGCCTCGGTCGTCATTTTGGCATCAAAGCCAATGACCTGGACACGTGGCAGATCGTGGCGCATACCGATCTCGAAGTCCACTGGATCATGCGCGGGCGTGACTTTGACCGCACCGGTACCAAAACTGGTCTCTACGGCATCATCCCCCACAATCGGGATCTCGCGGTGCACTATCGGCACAATAGCGGTGCGCCCAATGATATCTTTATAGCGTGGATCGGCAGGATTGACCGCGATTGCTGTATCTCCCAGGATCGTCTCGGGACGTGTGGTGGCAACGTTAATGTATTCGGTCTGTCCACCGCTCTGCCCCTCAAGTGGCTTCAGGGGATAGCGCACATAGGTTAGCTGACCCGGTGTGTTGACGTGATAGACTTCCAGATCCGAGATCGCACTCATACAGACAGGACACCAGTTGATGATGCGCTCACCACGATAAATCAGTCCCTCATCATATAAGCGTACAAAGACTTCACGGACCGCTTTAGTCAGTCCTTCGTCTAGCGTGAAGCGTTCACGTGACCAATCACAGGAAGCGCCCAGGCGGCGATGCTGATCCTGGATACGGCTCTTATATTGGGCAACCCACTGCCAGACTCGCTCAATAAAAGCTTCGCGTCCTATGTGATGGCGGTCAATGCCCTCTTTCGCCAGCAAACGCTCAACCACGGTCTGCGTAGCGATACCTGCATGGTCCTCACCAGGAACCCATAGCGTCTCATCACCCTGCATACGGTGATAGCGGATCATAATATCTTCAATTGTCGCCGTAATCGCATGGCCCAGGTGTAGCGCACCAGTAACATTTGGCGGCGGCATACTAATCACAAACGGCTTACGTGCAGGATTGGGACGGGGCTTAAAGTAATCCCCCTCCTCCCAAAAGCGATACCACCTGGCCTCCACAGCCTGTGGCTCATAAGCCTTGGGCAAAGCTGCAACATCCGTGATCGGCGTCATCTCTGTATTCTTCTCTTGCTCGATCATATCCACCTCATATATAAACACATAAAAAAAGCCCTTCCCGTCAAGGACGAGAAAGGACGTGACTCGTGGTACCACCTTGTTTCAATCAACCGTATCGCGCGCGCAGAACCCTGCCAGCCAATATGATTAATCCTTGGCAATGCTATATCGGGCATACCCGTGGAAATTGCGTCACGCGCTGGTTTCCAGACTCACAGGCGACCTTCAACACTCCCAACCCGAGGAAGACTCTCAGCCCCTGATCTTCCATCTCTTACGGGAGTCGCATCTACTCCTCCTGATCTCCGCCAGTATAAATTGTAGCTCACATCAGTCTATCCACTCACCACCAAAATGTCAAGTATCTTCTCTCCATAGAGTGTCATTCAAATTTTTGCCAAGGTATGCCGCCCATGAAAAAGACCACGTAGCTGCGACCCTCAGCGGTCGTAACTACATGGACGTGATTGTGGTGAGGTGGCGAGATCGCGGAGGATCATGTCGGCTTGCGTGCAAAAAATGAATGACACCCCTCTCCATATCCTTCTTATATGGTGGGAGAGAGCAGGCTTTCTTCGTAGTTGGTTTTGGCATGTAAGAATCTTATGGTGGTATAGCCGCCTGCGATGAGGCCCAGGCAGGCTCCAATGTTAATGAGGGTGGTAACAGGGATAGTAATCTGGGCCAGGAGGGCGCCAAGGTAGATTGCGCCCACGATTGGCAGACTGGCAATAATGGCGGTTCCAATGAAGACAAGGAAGGCGTAGAGGAGATAATCTCCAAATAGGCGCAAAGGATGATAGCTCTGTTCCTGGTCAGGACGCTTTTCGGCAAGGAGGCGTATTTTGCGTATGCGTTGTGCGGCAAAATAGATGGTCAGTAGGAGTGGAATGAGTATGAGGGCGGCACCAACATAATAAGATAATAGCCGTACCTGCGGGTCTGTGAAAGCGTCCATGGTTGTATGCGTCCTTTTGCTGATATGTGATTGATGATGATGGCGATGGCGGTTGAATAAATAATAAACTATCGCTAACATAATACCGTACAATCAAGCAGACGACACAATTCTATGACTTCTGTCCCCTATGTATTCAATGTTCCATATAGAGAAAGAAGAGAGTCCAGCCTCTTTTTTAAAAAGTGACTGGACTCTCGCTATTTGTCTATTTACGCTGATCTGGCCTGCTAGCCTTTTTTGTTGAAGGTAGAGGTAATTTTGCCAAATTGTAAACTGTCACCATCGTTGATTGGCGTCGGAGTATCTGGCTCCAGGCGCTTACCGTTAACGCGGGTGGAGTTGGTGCTGTTGAGGTCGGTAAGCGTGTAGCTGTCACCCGTATGCTCAAAGGTGGCGTGGACACGCGAGACGGTGTCTGCGGCCTCGAACTTACTGAGATCAACGGCTGGCTGGACTCCTCCCAGGTCATGGTCATACCGACCTACAACGGCCTCTTCACCGCTTAAATCGATTTGCTGGCCATTACTGCTAAAGGTGAGGGTTCCCCATACGCCTGTAGCTTGATTGGCAGTCTGCTCATTGGCTGAACGAGCAGGCTGGGCCGGCATAGTTGGCTGGCCGGCGATAGCCTGTGAGGCTGAACTTGGCAGGGTAGCCTGATTATCCACGTCCTGCTGGGCTTTGAGCGCATCAGGATTTGATGGGATGTAGTATTGTTTTTGTGGCCGGGCCTTCTGTGGCGGTGGTGGCTCCTGACGTTGTGTGCCAGGCATCATCGTAACTTTGGGCTGCGGCTTAATGGTTGGCTCCTGCGTCTCTGGAGGCACATAATATTGCTCCGGTGGCTGCTGGGGCGTTGGCGCTGGCGCGGTCTGCTGCTGGCTCGATGGCGTGTAGTAGATCTGTGGCTGTGGAGCCTGAGCAGGCGTCTGTGGCGTTGGCGGTGTATAGGTCGGCACAGGCGGCGGCGTATAGACCGGCGTCGGTGGACTCGCAGGCGGAGTGTAGGTTGGTTTGGCTGGCGCGGCAGGCGGTGGCGTATAAGTCGGCGTCGGGGGCTGATAGGCCGGTGGCGTCGGAGGCTGATACACAGGCGACTGCTGCTGTGGTGCGGGCGGCGTGTAGCGCGGCGGTTGTGGCGCTGGACCCGGCTTTGGAATGGCTGATGACTGCGCTCCCGAGACGGTCGAGAAGGTTGAGGCTCCACACTTCGGACAGAAGGAGGTACCTGCCTTTAACTCGGAGTTGCAGTTGGGACAGTAGAGTTTTGGCGCGGTCAGGGCGCGTCCACAGCCTGAACAGAAGGTATCTCCTGGTTCGTAGGGTGTGTTACAGTGGGCACAACGCAGGCCGCTCGCTGCTGGAGCAGGGGCCGGCATGGGCGCGGGCATCGGTAACAGCGCTGGCTGTTGTGGTGCTTCCTCGACAACCGAGTTAGAAGGAATATAATAAGGAATCTGCTGCTGCTGCGGTTGATTGGGTGCTCCCCATTGCTGCTGAACCTGCGGTAAGAGATATGAGGGCAAAGGACCAGCTTGAATGCCTGGTCTCTGCTGGCGCACGAGGCCATCAACAATATTCAGCGCTTGATTTCCCAGACTGGCCTGACGCCATGCGCCCGCGCCTGCGGTTAAAGCCAGTGGCCAGAGAACAGGAAAGGCAACCAGACCTACAGCGCCGACCGCTGCTTTATCTACCCAGCGCTGACGACCGATCATAGCTAAGACGCCACCCGCTGTACGCTGAATGGTTAGCGAGATTGCCGCCTGCATGCCAATGATTGCCTCGAAATCGCCGCCCTTCTTTAATTGGATCAGCATCTGATCTCGATTGCCAAAATGTTGTGCCTGATAGCCCTGTGCAATATAAACATTCGCAATGTCACTAGCAAGTCGCTCAATGTCTATATCATCTGAATTGTAAAAGCGGGCATCCATCCGTTATCCTCCAACGTAGCTTTCACTTGTTTTTTTTGTTCTGCATCTACCTGACATAAGTCATTCATCATCGCTCCAGAAATATCACCCTGGAGCGCCTCTGCATGTGTTTTCAAGGGTATACTGCTACGACTATTCAGGTCGTTCATCGTATCTACGTATAGGCTTGCTGAGAGTTGGGGAGTTACTGTGCTCCGTTCTCGATAAAGTATACCATACACCCGCCCGCTACCTTGACGGGGATAAAAACTATATGAAGCAGGTACATGTCTGTTTGACATACACCTGCTTACACCTTTTGATTTTGTTCATGTTTATGTAAACGCTCTACTCTGGCATATATCAAAGATCTTCGGGATCGCTGAGTTAATCCTAGAAGGTTGCGCCGGATCCCTGAGCGGTAGGATTGATTTCTACTTCTGGATACTGCTGACGTACCATGCCATCAAGCATTGAGAAGATCTGGCCAGCCAGATTAAACTGGCGGAAGAGTCCGAAGCCAGCGGTCAATAGCAATGGGGCTAGCACTGGTATAAAGACGCTGGCGGCACCAACGGCTACTTTATCAACCCACTTCTGCTGTCCGATGGTCGCCATAATACCACCTGAGGTACGCTGCAAGGAGAGTGAGAGGGCGGCTTGCAGGCCAATGAAGGCCTCGATATCTCCACCTTTTTTGAATTGGATCATTACCTGATCCTGGTTGCCAATATATTGTGCCTGATAGCCCTGAGCCTGATATGCGTTTACGAGATTGTTAGCGATGCTTTCAATATTGATATCCTGATTGCGAAGATTATAGAAACGTGCGTCCATGAGTGGATCCTCCTCTATTTCATTTCGTTTTATATAAAGTATAGAAAAAGCAGGCTATGTAAATTTTGTTCTGTAATTATGTACGCATTCTTTACGAGAAAGTTGGATATCTATTATCTTCCTCTTCGTTATCTGGGACCTCGCGCCTGCGGCGCTCGCTTTTTTTTGGGTGTGAGGTTGGGAGCGTGCTGGACGCACGCTCCCAACCTCACACGCTAATGAATTGGAGTACAGGTAACTCCTCTGTCTTTTCAGGTGTTTGGTGGCTGGAGGCGGTCGCGACCAACCTCACACGCTAATGAATTGGAGTACAGGTAACTCCTCTGTCTTTTCAGGTGTTTGGTGGCTGGAGGCGGTCGCAACCAACCTCATGCACTAATGAATTGAGGGCTGGTAGCTCCTCTGTCTCTTCAGGTGTTTGGTGGCTGGAGGCGGTCGCGACCAACCTCACACGCTAATGAATTGGAGTACAGGTAACTCCTCTGTCTCTTCAGGTGTTTGGTGGCTGGAGGCGGTCGCGACCAACCTCACACGCTAATGAATTGGAGTACAGGTAACTCCTCTGTCTTTTCAGGTGTTTGGTGGCTGGAGGCGGTCGCAACCAACCTCATGCACTAATGAATTGAGGGCTGGTAGCTCCTCTGTCTCTTCAGGTGTTTGGTGGCTGGAGGCGGTCGCGACCAACCTCACACGCTAATGAATTGGAGTACAGGTAACTACTCTGTCTCTTCAGGTGTTTGGTGGCTGGAGGCGGTCGCAACCGCCTCCAGCCACCAAACACCCAAAAAGCGAGCGCCGCAGGCGCGAGGTCCCATACATAGATAAAGCAACACGCCAAATAAAGGAGATAATGAGATAGCATATGGCAAATTACGCTTTGATTGGATTGTAATTATGTTGTACGAAACATACAATACAGGGAAGCACCTATAATTTGCTGATCATATTTCTTGTTTTTTAAAGGAATTGCTGTATGCATAAGCGTAAACTTTGGAGATCCATGATTGGTGGGGGCCAGCACTCACTGCTGCTTCCTGCTTTGCTTATACTTTGTGTGCTGGGATTAGTGGGCTGCGGGACAACTGATACGACGAGTGATAATGCATCAACTTTGACTCCGTTGCCGACCCCTACGGCGGGTCCCAGTCAGCCGGCGACGCTAAAGGTGATCCATATGGTGGATGCTAAGACGGGCTGGGCATTGACGCAGGATGGTCATGTACTACATACGACAAATGGGACAGATCAGTGGCGCGATAGTAGTCCTACTGTTCGGGAGCCGGTTCCGGTGTTTGGAGTGGCGACTTTTCTGGATGCTGAAAATGCCTGGATCGCTGGTCGCGTCAATGATAAGGTCTCGATCTGGCGTACTTATACGGGTGGTGAAGTCTGGCTAGAGTCGCCGCTACCTATCAATGGACAGGATGTGGTCAATATCAATTTTATTGATCCACAAAATGGCTGGCTTCTACTTAAAGCCACGAATAGCACAGATACAAATAATCCAGTGATGGTCTTCTCTACACTGGATGGCGGTCAGGATTGGAATCAGATTAATAACGCAGATCAGCAGGATAAAACGAGCGCGAATATGCTGCCGACGAGCGGTGATAAGACCGGTCTGAGCTTTAATAATAGCAATCAGGGCTGGATCACTGGTACTACTCCCGGTAGTAAGGCGCCTCTCTTTTATCAAAGTAAGGATGGCGGCAATACCTGGAATTCACAGGCGTTGACGGCCCCCAATGATAGTACTATCCGTACCTTTCCACCAATCTTCTTTAATCAAAAGGATGGGGTGATGGCTGCAGAACTTACTGATAACAGTCATGCCGCGATCATCTACACGACCCACGATGGCGGTACGAGCTGGAGCAATAATGGGTCGACCTCAAGTATTACTTCAGTGGTCAGCTTTATCAATGCCAATCAAGGCTGGGCCACTGGTAGCGATAATAAAGGCGGCACCATTTACAGCACCAGAGATAGCGGTAAAACCTGGGATCGGCTCTCACAATTAGGTAGCAATGTGGTCAATATTACTACCCTCCAATTCATTTCCGCCACCAACGGCTGGGCAATCGGCAACACCAAAGCCGATACCACCCAACTCTACCAGACCACCGATGGCGGCAAGTCCTGGTCCCCCATAACCACAACCTCCCACTCCTGATCGCAGGCGTAGGATCAGTGCATAAAAAACATAACAAGCAGTAGCGGCAGCCCTCGTGGCTGCGAACCTCCCGCCACGAGCGTAGCAGCCAGCGCCATGAGGGCACGTACCAACCAGCTTCGCTCCGTGACAACCGCCGTCCATGTTCCCCTGCGATCTTATGTCTAACTCATAGATGCAGGGGAACATGGACGGAGGCTATTATAGAGCGAGGCTCGGGGCAAGACAATAATACAGTGCTTGCGGCTACGCTCGTGGCGGGAGGTTCGCAGCCATTAAGGCTGCCGCTACTGCGTTTATTTCTTTTTACATTATGCATTGGGTGTATGGCTCGAACCTGGGCCTAAGAAATGGCTTCGGGTTCGGGCAGGATGGCCTGGCTGAATTGTTCGTTGTAGAGGCGGGCATAAACACCGTTTTGGGCGATCAGCTCGCTATGGGTGCCACGCTCGACGATGCGGCCTTTGTCTACGACGAGGATCACGTCCGCCGAGAGGATGGTTGAGAGTCGGTGGGCGATGGCCAGGGTGGTGCGCCCCTTCATCAGTGGTTCAAGGGCGGCCTGGATAAGCCGCTCGGAATGGGTGTCAAGGGCGCTGGTGGCTTCGTCAAGGATCAGGATACGCGGATTCTTGAGGATGACACGGGCGATGGCGATACGTTGCTTTTCTCCCCCGGAGAGCCGGTAGCCGCGCTCACCAACGATGGTGTCGTAGCCATCGGTGAGTTCCATGATGCGATCATGAATGGCGGCGGCTTTGGCGGCGGCGATCATCTCTTCTTCTGTGGCGTCGGCCCTGGCATAGAGTAGGTTGTCGCGTACCGAGGAGTGCAGTAGATAAGTCTCCTGCGTGACAACTCCAATCAGTTCGCCAAGTGAGGCCAGCGCGATATCTTTAACGTTATGGCCATCAATCTCTACAGATCCGCTATCAACGTCATAGAGGCGCGGCACCATATAGGTCATGGTGGTCTTACCAGCTCCGCTGGGTCCGACGAGCGCGGCTAGCTGGCCAGGCTGGATCTCAAAGGAGACATCCTGGAGCGTCATACGCGGTTCTTCCTCTGCGTGCTCTCCATTATGACCATTCTGTCCATCTTTGATGGAGGCTGGCAGTGGGTCGGCATCCACCGGCAGACGACGGCCGAACATGCCGCGCTTACCATTGCTGCCATTCTTATTGGTGGCATCAACTTCTGGCAAGGAGACCAGCACATCTGGCAGATCCTTTTTGTAGGTAAAGGCCACATCATTGAAGGTCACACGACCACGGGACTTTTCGGCGTTCAACTTGAGGGCGTCTGGCTTATCTTTAATCTCGATTGGAATGTCCAGATACTCAAATATACGGTCAAAGAGGGCCAGTGAGCCCTGGACTTCAACCTGAATGGAGAGGAGCTGGGCTATCGGGAAGAAGATGCGGCTTTGCAGCGTGGTGAAGGCTACGATCGTACCAAAGGTCATGAAGGGATCGCTGTGGGTGATGATCTGCGCGCCCGCGACCAGATAGACGACGGCCGGAATGATTGAGAAGAAGATGTTGATGGACATGAAGAACCAGCGGCCAATCATTTGCTGGCGTACTTCAAGATCGGTGAGTTTCTGGTTCTCGTTCTCAAACAGATCCTGGGCGTATTTCTGGCGACCAAAGGTTTTCATTAAGAGGATACCACTCACAGATAGGGTCTCTTGCATCATCGCGGTCAGGGAGGCCAGGGTCTGCTGGGTCTCTTTACTGGTGGTGCGCCGGATGTTACCAACCTTTACGGTGATCCATAGGAAAAGTGGTAGCAGTCCTAATGAGATCAGGGTGAGCAGAGGACTGAGCAGCAACATGACAATGATGGTGCTGGCAACGGTGGCAATATTTGAGACGATGCTGGTAGCGGTGTTGGTGACGACCGATTGCACACCATTCACATCGTTTGAGAGCCGCGACTGGATCTCTCCGGTGCGCGTGGCCGTAAAGAAGCGCAGGGACATGCTCTGGAGATGCTGAAAGAGCCGGTTGCGGAAGTCTCGCATCACGCGCTGCCCGATAATATTATTCAGATAAGATTGCCAGACGCCGATCAGCCCAGAGACAATCGGGGTAACAATCATGATGATCACGTAAAAGATCAGCAGCGACATATTGTTTTTGCGAATAGCATCATCAAAGATACGCTGAATCAAGAGTGGATTGATCAGCCCTAGCCCGGTGGTCAGCAGGATAGCAATAACTACCATTACTACCTGCCATTTATATGGCTTAAACGATTGTGCAATGCGCCTGATGGTCCTGGAGTCTGTCTTGCGGCCGCGACGCTTCTGCTCCTCTAAATAGGAGGACATCCCACCTCCCATACGATGAAAACCCATACCTGTTCTTCTCCCAGAAAACTATTTTCTTGATTTCGTAAACGGCTTTGCGCACAAAGCCTGCAGTCTGACAATTTTATTTCTTCTATAAGAGAGTATAGTTGATTTTTGGATTGACTGCACTGTACAAGAAGCCGGTTTTTGATCCTGGCTATTTTGACAGGATGCCTCTTGTTGTTGATCCACAATTTCTGCAAACCGGGTAGAGAAATTAACACCAACATACAGACTAGAGGTTAAGTCGGACTCAACTACTATTACCAGACGCGTGCTGCTCGGGAAGAGGATACTGAACCATTTTTCCTAACAAGTAGGATCTTAACCAGGCAAACACCAAATCTCCACCCAAGACATGATATACTTCAATATGTGATTATATGTTGTCGTTTTGAGTAGCGCATGGACCGGGCTAGCGGAGGTAGCCACGGTTGACGAGGAGGAGGCCGTTCGGAATTGTCAGCGGGGAGCCTCCAGGGTTGATCACGATCCTGAGAAGAGAACACACAACGCCTGCCGGTAACGACCAGGACAAACCGTTCTCAGTGATGTAGTAAAACCTGTGTTGTTTTATTACTACAATCAAAGAAAGGTACCCAACTCCATGTGCGGTATCATTGGCTACGTCGGCTCCGTTGAGACCGATGTTACTTCCATATTGCTTGATGGCCTCTCCAAACTGGAATATCGCGGCTATGATTCGGCTGGTATTGCGGTTTTAAATTCTACTGGTACGATTGACCTCCATCGCCAGGCGGGCAAGATCGCTAATCTGGTGGCTACGGTTGATAATGAGACTCGTCCCACGGATAGCCGGCTCGGTATCGGTCATACACGCTGGGCCACCCATGGTCGCCCAAATGATATTAATGCCCATCCCCATCCCGATTGCACTGGCAGCCTGACGGTTGTGCATAATGGCATCATTGAGAATTATGCTGAACTGCGCCGCGAGCTACAACAGGATGGACATACCTTCCAGTCTGAGACGGATAGTGAAGTGCTGGCCCACCTGATTGAGCGCGAGTACTTTGGGAGCGCTAACCATGATCTGGTGCTGGCCGTACGTACAGCCCTGCAGCGCGTGACCGGCTCCTATTCTATCGGAGTCGTCAGCCGTGAACATCCTGATCTCCTGGTCGGTGCCCGCTGCGCCGGTCCATTGATTGTCGGACTCAGCGAGAACCAGCAGTTCCTGGCCTCGGATATTCCCGCTATCCTCAAACATACACGCCGCATCCTGATCCTGGAAGAAGGCGAAGTGGCTGAACTACGCCCGGAGGGCGTTAGATTGACCACCCTCTATGGCACACCAATTGAGCGTGAGCCAATGATCGTCGACTGGGACATTGAGGCAGCCGAGAAGGGCGGTTATCCGCACTTTGTCATCAAAGAGATTAATGAGCAGCCAGAAGCTCTACAGCGAGCGCTGACGGGCCGTATCCGCGATGGTCAGCTCCACCTACCTGAACTGGAGCGTATGGAGCATGCCGGACTTCTCAACAATATCCAGCGCATCATTGTGGTAGCCTGCGGTACCTCATATCACGCGGGCATGATCGCCAAATATGCCATCGAGAAGTGGGCACGCATCCCTGTAGAGACCGTGACCGCCGCCGAGTTCCGCTACAGTGATCCGATTGTTGGACCCGATACGCTATGTATCGCCGTCACGCAATCCGGTGAGACCGCCGATACACTGGTCGGCATTCGCCAGGCCCGCGAACATGGAGCGCCTGTGATTGCCGTCACCAATATCGTCTCCAGCGCCATCACTCGCCTGGCGGACGCGGTGCTCTACCTGCAAGCCGGACCCGAGATCGGCGTCGTCGCCACCAAAACCTTTGTTAGCTCGGTCTCTGTCCTCTACCTGCTCGGCCTCTACCTGGGCCAGAGCCGTGGCCGTATCCAGGATGAACAGATGCGCGAATTCCTGACCGCCATGGAGAAGCTCCCGGATCAGATCCGCCATATTCTCCAGCAGGCCAATAGCGCGGACGACGTGATTGAACCCCTGGCCAAACGCATGGCGCACACCAGCAGCATCATGTTCATCGGACGTGGTGTCGGCTATCCCACCGCCCTCGAAGGCGCACTCAAACTCAAAGAGATCTCCTATATCCACGCCGAAGGCTTCCCAGCAGGAGAACTCAAGCACGGCTCCATCGCCCTGCTCGATCCCGAGACGCCCCTGGTCGGTATCGCCACCGCCTCCCATGTCTATGAGAAAGTTGTCAGCAACATCCAGGAAGTACGTGCCCGCGACGCCCATATCATCGTCGTTGCCACCGAAGGAGACGAAAACATTCGCCAGCACGCCGACGACATCATGTATGTCCCGGCCACCCTCGAAGTCTTCAGTCCCCTCCTGGCCTCCGTACCCCTGCAACTCTTCGCCTACCACGTAGCCGTAGCCCGCGACTGCAATGTAGACCAGCCCCGCAACCTCGCCAAATCCGTAACCGTGGAATAGCAAAAAAAAGGATATCCGTGGACATCAGCGCATGTTCACGGATATCCCCAACCAACCACCACACACAATCACCACCAAAGCGTACCATATACCGTAGATTTGCCCCTCAGCAGGCAATTCGTCCCGCCCTCAAGGTGGGACCCAGTATCCCAGCCGCCCCAGGCTCACTCATACCAAACAAGCCCGGCACATGCAGTCCCCCGCTTTTTCTCTCCCTAATACATTTTGTTATAAATCAGCACTTCCACTCATACACAGACCATTTATCATAACCTGAGAGATCAATCTACGCCTCTCGTTCCAGGGCGGCGCGGTCCCAATGGGCGAGGTCGGCGGCCGCTGCGTAGGTGCTTTGCAGGAAATCCAGCAGGGCTTGCTCGGGTTCGGCTTCCTGGCGCATATCATCGTAGAGGTAGAAGAATTCGGCCAGATCGGCGTTATGAAAGGCTTTAGCGGGCTTGATGGCGGCACTGCCCAGGCCCGCTGGCTCTGGTGCGGCATAGGTGTAGAAGGCGGGCTGGGGGAAGTCAGCATTGCCGGGCCAGAAGCCGCAACTGATAACTTCATGTGAGTAGGCTTCACGCGTGATCAGGTCGGCCCCCGGGCGTTCAGGCGCTTTCTGACCGGAGAAGCGTGTCACGGCCAGGTCAAAACTCCCCCAGAAGAAGTGGACCGGACTACTTTTGCCGATGAAGCGTCCACGGAACTCTTTGAAGATGGTGTCTGTTTGCAGCAGGATACGCCAGAAGCGCTCGACCATCACTGGATCATAGGCGGCATGGATCTCATCCTGATCAAAGGGGATGGGATCCTTGATTTCATTGGGGAGGGGATTGATGCGTACAGGGATATGCAACTCTTTGAGCGCGTCCATCACCTCGCGATAAAATGTTGCCACGGAACGTGGTGCCAGGGGCAGGATCTTGCGCTCTCCCTGGCTGGTCTCAATGAGCAGCTTATGCCCGATAAAATCAAAACTGATCTCAAAGATACCACCAGGATATGGAATCGGGGATGTCGTCAGGCCACGAGCCGACAAATAAAGGGTGGACTGCCACCAGTGGTTGGTCGGGGGACAGAGCCCCAGTCGCACTTTACCAACGATCTGGGTCCACAGATGAAGCGTCTCACAAGTATCCTGCCAGGACGTAAATGGTAACGCCGGCCATTTTTCTAGCGTAATCGTTTCTTGCATCTCTTCTTACCTCACTCATATACACTAAAGCTCATCCCTATGCAAGTATATTCACCCAACAGACGCTATACTTGCGCCGTCTCTCCTTTTACATAGTATCATACCCACATACCCAACATTTACAGGCCTTACCACCACGCATCGCTTTAATACAGCATATTGTATTGAGTATGGTTGTCGGGACCATGGCCGCACAAAGAGGGACCACCCTGGTGTCAGGATGGTCCTCGGTGCTTTGCGCAACAGGTTTATTTGAATGCGATCGAGAAGATGTGCAGTTGACCCTGATCTGGCAGAGTAATCGATACCACACGTTTGCTGGCATTGAGCGAGAAACTACTGTGGTAGAGATAATTTGTCAGGCTCTGCTGACCACCAACTGCGTTACGATACGCCATGGTAGCCGCCACCGAGACATTGTATTTGCTGATCGTCGAACTATCACACCAGTCCGCCGAACCTAAAGTAATGTCCTGGGTCGTGCCATCGTCATAGGTCAGGGTCGCGGTACCAGATGCGCCCCCGCCAATCGAGGATAGGATAAAGCCTATGTTTGATGCCGACTGTGGGGTCAGCAAAATGGTCTGACCGGTGGCCTTAAAATTGTCTGCATTCCCTGCAAGGATCGCTGGCTCACTGATCTTGTTACTGAATGAGAAGGAATATCCATTCAACGCAAAAGGAGTTGTGGCATTAATTCTGCTGAGATTCAAAGCCTGCATAGAATAGCTATAGCCACCACCGTCCAGGTTACCCGTTTTCGGAGCATTGACGCTACTAATGCCAGTATTATTATAGATACCGGTACGCTCACCAACGGCGAAGATATGCATCTGACCGCCAGTAGTAACAGGTAGCTGTAAATGGGCAATGGTCTTGCCTCGTTGCAGATTGACATCCGCATAATACAGACGGTTCTGTACATTCTGCTTGCCGGATGCACTGTTAAGATATGGCATTTTTGCCACTACACTATTGCCATACTGAGTAGTAGAAGCCCACCAGTCGGTAAAGCTCAAAGTATATTCCTGGGTCGTACCATCCGTATAGGTGATCAATCCTTTACCTGTTGAGCCTCCATTAGTGGCCGCGCCAACAAAGCCCAGGCCGGTCGCCCCGGATTTAAGCGGATCCACAGCAATCTCCTGACCATCGGCAATCCAGTTATCAGGATTCATCTCGTATTGACTATAAAAATCAATACCATTCACTCTAAACGGATTCAACGAGCCGTATTCACTGTAGGTTATACCTGCACTCTTCAAAGCCTCGTCTGAGTAACTACGATTTGCACCGTCAAAATTGCCATTGGCAGCACTATAGCTATCGGTCGTACCAACATTATCATAATAGCCAGACACAGCAGTCGCAATCGTGAACACATGAATCTGTCCCTGGTTGGTTGATGCAGGTAACGTAACACCTGTCATCGTCTTGCCCGCTTGCAGATTCAGATCGCTATAAAACTTGAAAGCCCTGGCTGTTTTCTGGCCGCTGCTGGTATTGTAATAGGTCGCATCCCCAGAGTAGATATAGGAGGTATTACCAAAGGAAGGCACCTGGGTTGAACTATTAAGGGTCCAGTCACTAAAACCCATGGTAAACTGCTGCCGTGTGCCATCACTATAGTTGATATAAGCGGTTCCATAAGAAGGACCACCGGTGGCGGCTCCCACAAAACCTATTTTAGCCGCATTGGCTACTGGTGTCACCGGAATCGTCTGCCCATTGGCTTGATAGTTGTCCGGCGCGCCTGGTGGGACATCTGGCCAGGAGAATTCCATTGCTGGCTTGAAAGCTTTGGTCTCATCAGTACTAAAAACATAACTGTAACCAGTAGTCGCGCCCGGTACCACTGAATATGTGCTGGAATAGCTATTACCGAGACCATCGAAGTTACCAGCAGTAGTATAGGCATCGTCACTGATACTTACATTGTTATAACCATAATCAGGTGCCGTCGTATTCGAGTAGGCGAAGACATGAAGCTTTGATGTACCATTCAATGTTGGTAGCGTGACACTGACGGGCGTTTTATTTGCATCAAGCTGGATCGATACATAAAACAGGTAGGTTTTACGTGTCTGCTCCCCACTTTTCGTGTTACGTATCGGCTGAGCCGAGAAAATCTTGTTATTATACGCCGGAACCTGACTACCAGCGCCCAGGGTCCAGTCGCTGAAACCAAGGGCCAGACTCTGGGTTGAATTATCACTGTACGCGACAACTGCATTACCAGAAATCGCGCCACCCGTGGCCGCTCCAATAAAACCAACCTTATGCGCGCCCGTCGCTGACAGAGGCAGGGTCTGTCCATTAGCCTGCCAGTTATCAGATGTCGAAGGTGCGGTATCATGCTTAACATCAGGCCAGGTAAGCTGGAGTCCATCATAGGCAAAGGAATTACCAGCTACCAATTTTACAGATTTCAACGCATCGTAAGAATAGCTATAACCGCCCCCATCCAGATTAGCGGCTGTGAAATTCGGCTTTGCGCCAATACCAACATTATTGAAGGCCGGTGCAGTCACTGCTGTTGCCAATGTATTGGTCGTTGCTAAAACGTTCTGACTGGCTGCCTTAGCAGTTGCAGGTGGTACGAGCAGTGTATTGACAGACAGCACCGCACCTGTCAGCACAAACAGAGTCATAAGAGTGGAAAAAAAGGATTTGCCACGTCGCCATGGAGTCGTTGGGCGTGGCTCTGGTACAACACTTCCTTGAGTATAGCCAGATTTCATGTTCATTTTTCACCTGGTTCTGTAAACCATCAATTCCTCAGTGAGGTCATAACAAATAAGTATAGAAACGCTTTTGTAGATACTCAGTTACAAAATTGTATCTACCCAAAAGAGGATACACATACAGCGTGCCTTCCATCATCACAGTTCGTATTTCATTTAAACAATATACATATAAATAGCGATATTTCCGACACATATATGCTTAATCTACTATAAAATAGAAGAATACTGTGTGTCAACAGATATTTTTAATTAAAAGACTTTTGGATTATTATCGTAATAGAACTATAGTATTGAAGAAGGTATCTTTTATCTAGCCTCACATACAATTACAGCAGACATATCGATAAAGATACACACTCTCCCTTATCACGGGCGGGGTGCAGGAGCGGCTAGCCCCGAACTCGGATTTGGGGCTGTGACCCAATTCCTCTCTCTCCCCCTCGCTGCCGCAGGCGGCAAAATTAACATACCATGTTGTTGAGGTAAAATTTGGCTTATTCTATTAATCAAAAATGATTGTTAAATTGGGTGTAGACTTAAGTGAGAACCCAAATAGCACTATTGTTCAGATCTCTATACTGTATACTTATAGCGCGGGGCGGCGTATTGTATGTAACAAGTTCCAACTCTTAGCAGTTGCAAGGAGGCGTTGTCTATGTCCCTGCAAGACCATAGCTTTACTATTGGTGTTGAAGAAGAGTATCAAGTAGTTGATCCCCGTACGCGTGAATTGAGTCAGTCCACTCATCTGCTCCTGCCGGAGGCGGAGAAAATGTTGGGCAATAATGTCCAGCATGAGATGATTCTGTCTCAAATTGAGATCGCCACCCCTATCTGCCATTCGCTGGCGGAGGTACAAGGAGAGTTAATCCGCTTACGTGGTGGGATTATTACTGCCGCCGACCACTTACATAAACAGATTGCGGCCTCCGGGACGCATCCGTTTTCGAAGTGGAGCGAGCAAGAGGTAACGCCTAAAGAGCGCTATATCACGCTGGTAGATACCTATCAGCAGATGATTCGCGAACAGGTGATTTTTGGTTGCCACGTCCATATTGGTATCCCTGATCCTGAGATTGCGACTCAGATCCTTAATCATGCCCGTGTCTGGCTATCGCCCATTATTGCCCTGACGGCAAATTCTCCGTTCTGGCTAGGTGCGGACACTGGCTATGAGGATTATCGTACTGGACTCTGGTGGACGGTGCCGCTGGCTGGTCCTCCGCCGGCATTTACTTCTTATGAGGATTATCGCCATACGATCGATGATTTGATTGAGACGGAGAGTATTGATGATGCGACGAAAATCTATTGGGATTTACGTCTCTCTGAACGCTTTCCTACTATTGAATTTCGTGTAATGGATATCTCTATGACGCTTGATGAGGCGGTCATGGTCACGGGCCTGATTCGCGCTCTGGTGCAAACCTGCTATGAGCAAGTGATGCGCAAGGCTCCCTGTCCCTCATATACCACCGATCAGCTTCGTGCGATGCATTGGCGCGCCGCACGCTACGGTCTGAATGATCGGCTGATCGATATTCCAACCAGGCATAGTGTGCCTGCCAGACTCTGTATCGACCACATGCTTGAATTTGTGCGGGCCGCCCTTGAGCGTGAAGGAGATTGGCAGCGTGTCTCACAGGGCGTACAACGTATCTTGACGGAGGGAAATGGCGCGCAACGTCAGCGCAAGGTCTATCAAAGTAGCGGGGATTTCCGCGCTGTGGTAGATTATATTGTTGCTGAAACCCGCAATTTCTCATGCTAAACTAGCATTCTAGCTCAACCGTCAAACAATCACTGCCAGACAAAAGTTTCCGCCCCTCTGCTCCTGTAGCAACGTCGCACGGAGCATTTTTCAATTCTGCTTCATTCTACTTCACAAAGATCGGCATGTAATTGCCATCCCCCACACACGTTCCCTGACGGGAACCTACATTTAAAATACTAGTGCTGGTGCCAGAAAGGTGCCGCGGCACCTTTCTGGCACCAGCACTAGTATTTTAAATGGAAAGCGGGGTTGCAAGGGGCGGCGAGCTCCTCGACCGGAGATCGGAGGCTGTGCCCCCAGCACCTCTCCCTCCATTCCGCCTGAGAAGCGGGGTTGCAAGGAGCGGCGAGCCCCTTGACTGGGGGATCGGGGGCTGTGCCCCCGGCATCTCTCTCCCCATTCCGCCCGCGCAGCGGGCGAACAACCCATCAAACGAACTTTGACCAAATACCAGAAAAAGCACCAGATTTATCAATTTTTATGAGTTTTCTAAAAAAGGTTACATAATTTTCCAGAATATGGGATAGAGTGTCGTCAATAGTATGTTCACACAAAATGCACATATACATTGTGAATAATAACTAACCTGGATACACACCATTCAACACAATGTCGCATTTCGTGAAACGATACAATACCCTTTTATGTAAATCTTATCTGAAGATTTAAATTCCCGGCATTAATCTGATGCCAATGTGACAGAGTTAGCCAGGTACATTCAACATCCTGGCCTGTCATCCTTATGTCTTACTTTTTTTAATGTAAGAAAGCGAGAAAAAACCAGATGAAGTCATTGAAGCACAATGTTGCGGTCCTGAGTAGCCGGATCGCCATGATGGTTGGTATGTTGGCCATCTTCCTTCTTCCTACCGCTAGCGCCTTTGCCGCGCCTGCGGACAATGCGTTTGTACGTGTTGTACACGCTTCACCGGCCGCCGGTACCGTTGACGTATTTGTCGATGGGAACAAGTTGCTGCCAAACTTCACTTTCGGAACCGTCACCGATTATGTATCGGTACCCGCTGGCGCGCACAAAATCCAGGTTGCTCCTGCAGGTAAGGGTGCCGATGCCGCTGTAATCAACGAGACCGTCTCGGTCAATGCGGGTGTTCCTTATACTGTTGCCGCCATCGGCACCAAGGACACAGGTTTTGGCTTACAGGCCTTCGCCGATGACAACCTGTTGTCGGGTGGTATGTCCAAGGTTCGTGTCTATCATCTGTCCCCAAATGCTGGTCCAGTGAATGTTGCCACAGGTGGTAATACTGTAATCACCGGCCTGACCTACAAAAATGCCAGTGACTACCTGACCGTTCCACCTGCAGCCTATACCTTCAATGTTACCGCCACCGACGTTAATGCCACTGTACCGGTTAGCGCTACGCTGAAAGACAACACCGTCAATAGCGTCTTCGCCATCGGTCTCTACAAAGGTGTTCCCGCACTGAAATTTGTGGTTGGTACCGTTCCAGGCGTACCAGGCATGCCACAGACAGGTAGCAATCCTGCTGTAGCCGCTGCTACCTCCGGTAATTCTGCCCTGCCATGGTTCTTCATTGGTGCTGTATCCCTGATCATCGCTGGTGCTGCCGGCTATGTGGTCCGCTTTAGCCGCACAAAACGCTAAACATCTGCTAAAATGAAGTGGCACGCATCGATATATACGATTGGTGCGTGTCACTTCATAGCGGTGTTAATTTATCAGAAAGGTGCTACAGACAGTGCGTACCAGTCGTTTGTATATTGTACTCATGAGCATCAGCCTGCTCTTTATTTTAAGTGCGTGCGGGGAAAGCAGCACATCGCAAGCCAAAGTGGTTGCTGTGGCATCTCCCACAGCCACAAAGGCAACAAAACCAACTCCAACCCCAACCTCTACACCTACACCGGCCCCGACACCCAAACCGATCATGAATGTTACCGATCCTGTCCATATCCGCATACCCGCCATTAACGTTGATACCGATATCGAGCCCGTGGGAGTCCTGCCCACCGGTAATATGGACACCCCTCAGAATAATCCATGGGATGGCACCGGTTGGTACAGTAGCGGTACCAAACCCGGCGAGAAGGGGAGCGCCGTCATTGATGGACACGTCGATCGACCCGGAGGAGGACCCGCTATATTCTGGAATTTACGCAATATGAAGCCGGGCGATAAAGTCATCATTACAACCAAAAGTGGTCAGCAATTGACGTTCAGTACCACCAAACGCGAGGCCATTCCACCCAAGCAAGACTTCCTGCAGGGTATCTTTGGCGATAGCAGCGGCAGCTACCTTAACCTCATCACCTGTGCCGGCGTCTGGATCCCCAGCGAAAACCAGACCTCACTGCGCATGGTCGTTTATACCAAACTCGACTCATAGCTTCACATCGCACCCATACATAATAATGCCCGTCCCACCATCATACACATGCCAGGACGGGCGTTTTCATGCCAGCATCACTTCTACCGCATTGGCACGGACATTCTCCTGGCGGTTATGCCATTATAGAGGAAACAGTTGGTCCAGTGTCCATTCCCCAGTTCGGTACGTGGAGGAAATTTTTGTCGGCAGATATCCATGGCGTGTGGGCAACGCGGATGGAAACGGCATCCCGTTGGCGGATCAATCAGGCTGGGTATCTCGCCACGCGCCGGGATGGTCGAGAGTCCTATTTCCTGGTCCTTGATACGATCAGGATCAGGGGCGGCGGCCAGCAGGAGCTGTGTATAGGGATGCCTGGGTGTCTGGATGACTTCTTCGCTGGGTCCACCTTCGACCATCTGTCCAGCATACATCACCAGGGTGTTTTCGGCGAAGTAGCGGGCACTGGCAATATCATGGGTGATAAAGAGGAGCGCGAGTCGCTCTTCGTCTTTGAGCCTTAATAAGAGATTAAGTATATCCAGGCGTATCGATACGTCAAGCATGGAGACCGGCTCGTCGGCCAATATGATCTCGGGGCGGACGGCCAGGGCTCTGGCAATGGCGATTCTCTGTCTTTGTCCTCCACTGAGTTGGTGCGGATATTTCTGGATGAACTGTTCGGCAGGACTCAAGCTGACGCGCCTGAGTAGCGCTAGCACCTGTTCGTTGACTTCGTCCTGATTCCGGGCATGGCCAAAGAGTTTGATTGGCCGGCTCAGATGATAGCGGACATCGTGTAGTGGGTTGAGTGAGCCAAATGGATCCTGGAAGATCAACTGTATGTGTCGTCGATACTCACGTAAGGCGGCAGCGCCCCCTTTGAGTTTGACTGGCGCTCCACGGAAACGGATCGTGCCGGAGGTTGGATCATACAGCCGTGCCAGTATACGCGCGATCGTGGTTTTGCCACTCCCACTCTCTCCCACGAGAGCGGTAGCCTGTCCAGGATAGAGCGCGAATGATGCGTCTTCAACGGCATGGACAACTTTTTTTGCTCCAAATGGATTAGTTCCGTTGATGGGAAATTCTTTACGCAGGTGCTCGGCCTCCAAAACTGGTCGACTGGCATTGTTGAAGTTGGGGAGGCGGTGATTGGGCTGATCGGCGGTGTTCATTCCAAATTTCCTTCCAGGCTGAGTGTAGCCAGTTTTTCATAACCAGCCGCCAGGTCTGCTATAGTTGGAACTTCTTTGGTGATCTTCTCATCATAGAGATGACAGGCGGCCAGTTGCTCTGGTTGTTCGGGGTTTGTGGTTATCAGGGCTGGTGTGACCTGGCGGCAGTGTTCAAAGACAAAGGGACAGCGCTCCTGAAATGTACATCCCTGGGGCAGCATACGCAGGTCGGGCGGCGAGCCAGGAATACCGGCCATAATTTTATGTGGTCCGTGCAGAGTTGGAAAAGAGTTGAGTAGTCCATAGCTATAAGGATGGCGAGGATGAAGATAAAGATCTTTACTCTGCGCCTTCTCAATCATGGTACCGGCATACATAATCGCGATCTTGTCGGCCAGCTCGATTAACAGTGAAAGGTCATGTGTGATAAAAATCATGGCCGTCGAGAACTCTTTACACAGATTGCTGATCAGCTGTAGAATCTCACGTTGCACCACTACATCCAGGGCTGTGGTTGGCTCATCCATGATGATCAACTCCGGTTGCAGGGCCAGCGCGATCGCGATCACGGCCCGTTGACGCATACCGCCACTGAGTTCATGGGGATAACCTCTCAGGCGGTCCGGGGAGATCCCTACCATCTCAAACAGTTCGGCAGCCCGCTTCCTGCGTTGCTCCGCATTCATATCCGGTCGGTGTGTTATCAGGACATCCATGATCTGATCACCGACGCGCATGACTGGATTCAGGGCGTTCATAGCGCTCTGAAAGACGATTGAGAGCTCATTCCAGCGAAATCTGTGTAAATCCCTTGGACTCAGGCGCAGGATGTCTATGGC
This sequence comes from Dictyobacter alpinus, assembly GCF_003967575.1. NCBI lineage: Bacteria > Bacillati > Chloroflexota > Ktedonobacteria > Ktedonobacterales > Dictyobacteraceae > Dictyobacter > Dictyobacter alpinus. The sequence goes on along the minus strand of NZ_BIFT01000001.1, from coordinate 2,891,759 downwards.
TCCTTCAGGATCGGTCTTGCGCCCTTTCTTTGGGAGTCGCATGGTGATCATTTCTTCGTGCTGACCTGGATAATAGAGGATCTCGCCACCCGTGATATAGGCTGGCGGTCGCAGGAGTCGTGCGATCGCATAGGCTAGCGTCGATTTTCCACAGCCACTCTCACCCGCCAGTCCCAGGATCTCTCCACGCTGTAGCGCAAAATTCACCTTCCGGACCGCGTGGACCGCGCCGTTGGTGGCCAGGTAATCTACACTCAGGTCGCGTACATCTAGTAACGTCTCTGTTGCCATTACGCCATCACCTTCTTCCCTTTGACCAGCCGTGGCGTCTTCTCCCTGCGCAAACGTGGATCAGCGATCTCATCAATCCCAAAGTTGATCAGTGACAGGCCAGCACCCAGGATCGCGATGCAGAGTCCAGGCGGGATAAACCACCACCAGAGTCCTGAGATCAGGGCATTATCTTTCTGTGCCCAGTAGAACATGCTACCCCAGCTCACATTGTTGGCATCGCCAAGTCCCAAAAATTCCAGTGACGCCGAGGCTAAAATGACATACAGGGTCGTGCTGACAAAGTTGGCGGCTACAATTGAGATCTCATTGGGAAAGATCTCAAAGAAGATTAACCGCCAGGTCGTCTCGCCATTGGCGCGGGCCGCCGTAACAAACTCACGGCTCCGCATCGAGAGTGTCTGTGAACGCAGGACTCGCGCTCCCCAGGACCAACTGGTAAAGATGATTACCAGCGCCACCGTGGCGGGTCCACGTGGGAAGTAGGAGGCCATCACGATCGCCAGCGGCAAGGCAGGCAGCACCAGAAAGACATTCGTTAACAGGGATAAAACCTCGTCAATAATACCACCAAAGTAGCCGCTAATCAAGCCCACCGCAATCGAGAGGAGCGTCACCGCAATCCCGGTCAGGAAGCCCCAGAAGATCGAGGAGCGCGTCCCCACCACTAACTGGCTAAAAATATCCTGTCCGACCGCCGTGGTTCCTAACCAATGGGCCGCGGAAGGGGCCGCCTGCGCGTCACTGGATAACCGATTGGGATCTGTATGGATGAAGAGGGGACCAAAGATCGCGACAAGGATAAAGAAGAGGACGATCAGCAGGCCAATGGCAACTTTCTTGTTCTTAGCAGATTGGGACCAGACATACTGGAGTCCACGTCCCAGTCGCTCATACCAGGGGTGATGCAACGCCCGCAGCGTCTCGGCATCTGGCATACGCGATTCTGGTTTACGCCTGGTCTGATTGGTCGTCGAGCCACTGAATTGGGATGAAGATGTACCCATAAACGTTAAGCGCTCCTCTCCTGCCGTACACGTGGATCCAACGCAATATAGACCAGATCAGCAATAAAGTTGGCCATCAGCACCGCCAGGGCAATAATCAAGAAGATGCCTTGTAGCAGTGGATAGTCCTGTCCCTGTACTGCCTGTAGCAGTGAGAAACCAATACCAGGATAAGAGAAGACGATCTCGGTAAGCAGTTGTCCACCTACAATCGAGCCGATCGCCAGCGCAAAACCGGTCACATTCGGTAGAATAGCGTTACGGGCCGCATACAAAAACATCACCCGCCAGCGTGCCAGTCCTTTGGCATCGGCCATCAAGACATAATCCTCTGACAGGGTGGTAATCATCGAGTTACGCATCACCAACATCCAACCAGCAATCGAGGAGAGCACAATTGTTAGCGCGGGTAGAATCGCATGATAGAGTGCACTCAAGATAAAATCTGTGTTCCAGCCCATATCCAGCGTCGTATCATAGCCATCCGCAAACGGAAACCAGTTCAAGGTAAAGCCAAAGAAATAAAGAATAATCAAGGCCAGCCAGAAGTAGGGAATCGCGGAAAGAAAGGTCATCGCTGGCGAGAGAAAGCTATCCAGAAATGAGCCACGCTTCCAGGCCATCACAATCCCAAACAGACAGCCCAGTAGAAAACTGATCACGACCGCGACCGCCCCTAACAATATTGTCCAGACGATATTCTGCGCGATAATCGAGGTTACAGGCACAGGATATTGCACATATGAGATGCCAAAATCTCCATGCAGCATGTTATTCAAATACTTAAAATATTGGATCCAGATAGAATCACTGGTATTCACCCCGAAGGCGGCCTCCAGTGCTCGTTGCGTTGAGGGGCTGATCGGGCCGCGCCTCTCCAGGCGCGTCAACATGGCCTGCGCGGGATTTCCTGGTGCCAATCGAGGAATGAAAAAGTTGAGGGTAATCGATATCCAGATTGCCACCAGATAGAAAAACATGCGGCGGAACAAATGGCGCATCCCAGTTACTCCTTCTCCAAACAGAGCTCACGATAATGTGAGCTCTGTTGAAAAGACGTGCCAGACGAATAAACTTTATGCGACCGGCTTCAAGTTCAGTATCACCATCAAATTATCGGGAGTTGAGTAGGCCGCACCAACGGCATAGGGAGAGTCTTTACTGGGCCAACCGGTGAAGTTTTTGGTGCTATATTCATACCAGGAGGCCGCATTTACCAGGGGAATATTTGGCAACTTATCTGCGTAAATTTTCTCCAGGCCCATAATCGCCTGCTTCTGTTTGGCGGGATCAACGGTTGAAGAATATTCTTGCAGGAACTTGTCGGTCTGACTGTCCTTCCATTTACCCCAGTTAAAACCCTTTGGCGAGAGGTTGACGCTATTCAGATGGGTATCATATAGGTAGAATGGTGTCGGACCACCAAAGAGACCACCGATCAGGGCATCATAGTTACCATTGTTACGAGCATCAAAGTAGGCGCTATCTTGAATCGTATCCACCGATGCATCGATGCCAGCGTCCTTCAAATTCTGCTTGATTACCGCAGCCATGGTCTCCCAGTCGGTCCAGCCACTTACTACCTTGATTGAGAAAGAGAGTTTCTTACCATTCTTAGCATAGATGCCGTCACCACCTTTGGCATAGCCCGCGCTCTGCAAGAATTGTCCGGCTTTGGCCACGTCAGCGGTGGAAGGGACATTCTGGTAAGCCGGATCAAGATAATCTTTCGCATTTGGCAGGATCAAGCCGGTGGGACTGGCTGGCGCCACATAGCCGCTCTCGGCTTGCTTGGAAAGTTGACCACGATCAATGGCAGCACTGATTGCCTGCCGCACATTCACATCGTTAAACGGAGCTTTAGTCAGATTGACATAGAGCGTAAACATATCGGTCGGGGCCATCCAGTAATGATTATGCTGCGTATCCTTCTGCACATAGGTCTTATCCAGGTCCGGTGCGAAGAAGCTACCCCAGTCGATCTCGCCCTTCATCAACTTCAACTGTAATGTCTGATTATCCTTCACCGCCGGATAGTGGAGCTCATCGACCTGTACCTTATCGGCCTGCCAGTAGCCAGGATTCCTGGTATAGGTCAACAATTGTGGAGAGAACTTCGCGAACTTGAAGGGACCTGTTCCGACTGGATTTGCGTTATCAAACTTTGTGGGATCCACACCCTTAAAGATTTGCTCCGGCACAATAAAGGTTTGTCCACCAATATACCAGAGGAGTGGAGGATTAGGATTCTTGAAGGTGAGCACTACCGTCTTAGCATCCGAGGCCGTCACTGTGCTGAGATAGCTCCATAGGCCCTTGGAGTCGGCGGCTGGATACTGCTTGAGCATATTGAATGTAAACGCCACATCCGCTGCACTAAAATCCTTACCATCCGACCATTTCACATTTTCACGCGTCGTAAACGTTAGCTGCTTCTGGTCTGAACTCCATTTGTAATCGGTCGCCAGCAGATTTTGTACTTGGCCATCATTACGATTAAAGAAGAGAAGGGTCTCATACACCATACCCTGAATGCCCTCATTGACTAGAGTTGGATTGTATGGGCTCAAAGATTTGGTGTAGTCGCCACCAACGTGAGCACCAATCGTCAGGATGTGCTTCTTGTTGGTGGAAGTCGGGGAGCCATTGCCGCTATTTCCGCAAGCGGCGAGGATTAAGACCAGGATAATGAGGAGTGAAAACAAAGCCGTCCCGCTTTTGCTTTTATTCTCCTTGAGCGATGAAACGAGAGTTGGAGCCACGCTAAACCTCCTTGAAGGTTATAAAAAACAGCGCGTTAAAAATAGAAAGCCATTATGTAGTCTAGATTACTAGACCACAGAGATAGCTACAAAAAAGCTATTCCAACAGACATATACCGTACATCGATCTTAATCATGCAATACACACACACCGGCATAACATTGATCCATCATATCTGCCTTACGTCTCTATAGCAGCACCTCCAAATTTGGTAATAAGTATGCTTACCTATCATCTATCCATATAGATAATGTTAGATGAAAAGCATACGAAATTTATGCGATCAGATAATGAATGATATCAATAGTGCGTCTATGAAAAACATACACGGAATTATGCGTATTGTCAAGACATCTAGACCACTAGACCAAAATTCATCAGAAAGCGGTATCTCTTGAAGATTAATTGGTAATATATAAAAACGCAATACACAAAAGTACTTTTTTGTGTATTGCGTTTTATTTTATGCTAATTAACGCCATGTGCAAGTTTTCCACATACCCACTCTTTTGAGGAGGAACATGGCGAGGCGGTCGCGACCGCCTCGCCATGTTCCTCCTCAAAACAAGCGAGAGCCGTAGGCACGAGGTGTGAGGGATACAACTTGCACATGGCGTTAATTAATATCATACGCAGCTTTTTTCACTGCTATCTGGCGCAGTATTGAAAAAATTGCGTATGCCGCTATTTGGATGGCACAACAATGGGATGACGTAACAGATCTTTCAAGCTGAAGAAGATACTGCCACGTACCTGGGGATAGCGTTGATTGATGCGCAGTTGCGCCTGCAATTGATTGGGATCATGCCATTCATCGACCCGATAGGCGGCCTGCCCGATATAGAGTTTGACCCGGCTACCATCAACTTCATGTGCCCACCAGCGCACAAGCGTCTCATAATCGGCCTTCTTAAAGCCAATCTTCCAATAGATCTGCGGCACAATATAATCCAGCCAGCCCTGCTGAATCCAATGGCGGGTGTCGGCATAAAGATCATCATAATTTGTGACGCCGGCCTGCGTCTGTGAGCCAGTTGGATCTTGCGCTTTATTGCGCCATACCCCAAAGGGACTGATACCAAACTCCACACTCGACTTTACCTGTTTGATACGCTGCGACAACTCACCCACGAAGCGATTGATATTGTCCCGCCGCCAATTCCCTTTATCGGCAAACGTCTGCGCTCCATAGCGCTTGTATTGCGCCTGATCGGGAAACTCCATGCCCGGCACACGATAGGGATAAAAGTAATCATCCAGGTGGACTGCATCAATCGGATAGGACTGGACAACTTCCAGAATACTATTAATGACAAATTCTCTGGCCTCGGGTATGCCCGGATTATAATAGAGTTTTCCACCATAGTGTACCAGCCAATCTGGATGTACACGCGCGGGATGATTCGGGGCCAGTGATTTTACGTCCTCATTCATTGCCACCCTGAATGGATTAAACCAGGCGTGAAATGACAGCCCACGCTGATGGGCTTCCGTCACCATAAATGCTAGCGGATTATAGCCAGGATCTTTCCCCTGTACACCTGTCAAATAGCGTGACCATGGTGCATACTTTGAGGGATAAAGAGCGTCTGCCTCGGGTTTTACCTGCACTACCACGGTATTGAGATGCATCGCCTGCACCTTATCCAGCTGTTTGCGAAACTCTGATCGCTGTGCGTCAGCGGTCAGACCCGCACGAGAAGGCCAATCAATATTTTTTACCGTCGCTATCCACACTCCCATCAGCGGACGCTCCTCGTGCGCCGCTACCCCCTTCACCTCTATTGAACTCACACTCGCCGTATGAGTAGCACAGGACATCACCAGCGTTGCAGCTACCACACACAGCCCAAAGCGAGCCCATACCCATAATATCCACATAAACCAACCTCCGTATGGTCAGGTCACGCGCCCGATCAGGCTACCCCGTATGTCCGGGCAATCGGGCGCAGGACCCACACATACGGTTATTATTATTGCTTGTTGAGCCGTTGACGCCATTCGTCAGTGGCATAACCAATCTGTCCATTACAGATTGTAGCTTGCAGTTCAAGGGATTTGTTATAAATAACCAGATCCGCGTCATAGCCGGCTTTGAGCAGGCCTTTCCGCTCCGCAACATGGGCTGAACGGGCAGGATTATAAGAAAGCATGCCGGATACCTCGGATAAGGTGACATGGGTAATATCAAGCATGTTGCGCATAGCTTGATCCATGGTCAGCACGCTGCCAGTGAGGGTGCCGTCAGAGAGGCGGGCGGCCCCACAAATAACGCGCGCTTGCTGTCCCGCGAACTCAAAGGTGGCATCAGGAATACCGGCACCGGCCAGTGCATCGGTGACAACAATGGTACGCTGCGGTCCAAGTAGTCTGACCAGTATATCCATCATCGCTGGATGTACATGGATACCATCACCAATGATTTCGCCCAACACCTGGTCCGCCTGCACAATCGCGGCCAGGGGTCCCGGTTCGCGATGCTTGAGTTGGCGCATCGCATTAAAACAGTGTGTCGCATGGGTAATGCCCAGTTTGATCGCCTCGCGTGCCTGATCATAATCAGTATCAGTATGCCCGATACTCACAGTCACGCCAGCCTCAACCAGGGTACGAATCATATCATGGGCACCCGGCAACTCAGGAGCAATCGTAATCAATTGCAGATGGCCGCGTGTCAGATCCATAATAAACTCGGTCTCCTCCTCATCAGGCTTACGCAGCCAGACTGGAGGATGGGCGCCCCGCTTCTCTAAACTGATATAAGGACCTTCCAGATGGATTCCCATTGGCTCCGCACCCGGCTCCTGTGGATTTTTTCTGGCCTGCTCAATCGCTTCCACCGCCGTATTTAATTGCTGCTCAGGCAACGCACCCGGCGTCCCAACGACCGCCACCAGAAAAGAGGTAACCCCCGTAACTGGAATCCAGCGCTGATACGAGCGAATCTCTTCAACATCGGTTGTATGTAGATTGAAGCCACCACCGCCATGAGTATGGACCTCTATGAATCCTGGCAGGATAATACTATCCGTGGCATCAACCACCTGCGCACCATCTTCCGGGCCAGCACTCTGCTCAACAGACTGGATCTGTCTACCATCAACAACGAGATCTCCTCGTTCAACATCCATCGTTGCATCTACAAGGTGAGCACCATGTAATGTAAACCGCATTGAGTTTCCCTCTCTCACAGACTTACTTTTTCTCTAGCTTCACAGTAACCACATTCCGACCGCAAAGACACAGTGGTCTATACAATATACCAATTATACCACCACTCATGATCTAGCCAAACCCATAACATCACAAAAAGTTGGCTCCCGGCCGTATTTCATCAGCTATATATAATACGGAAAAATCACAAACTCAGCACCACAAAGCTTGACGTACAACGAATTATCTGTGATTATTTAATAGAGAGACCTGGTATAGACGATATACCAATTATACCAGTTGCGGCAGGGCTTGTCCCTGCTCCAGTTCACGTACGACACGTCCCTGAGACACGTGGTCGTCGTGAGGTAAGCATGGCGAAACATGTCAGCCTCGGGCTTGCGCCTGGTAGTACGTAAACTGGAGCAGGGACAAGCCCTGCCGTTACGACTCCGGAGAAGTGAGCCAATGGGGCAAGAGGCAGAATATTGGTTATAATAAGGTAACATGCGATGCGATCGCAGATGGGACATTCATTATTCGTTTCCCATAACTACTATTGTTCGTGCAGGAGCAACAAAGGATTGTAAGACATGAGCACAGTGTTTCGTAAAGGACCCCTGCCGCGCTACTATCAATTGAAGGAGATTATGCGCGAAAAGATCCGGTCTGGTGAATGGAAGCCGGGTGATCTCATTCCCTCTGAGCGTGAACTCGGTGAACAATATGGTATTAGTCGTATGACGGCCCGCCAGGCAATCACTGAACTGGTCAACGAAGGGCTCTTCTACCGTGAGCAGGGTAAAGGGACATTCGTAAGTCGGCATAAGATTACACAGCAATTGATTCACCTGACCGGCTTTACCGAGGATATTCGCGCCCGTGGCCAGCGTCCCGGCACCAGGGTCTTAAATGCCCACATGATGCCTGCTGATGAGACGACGGCCGAACGTCTACGCATCAAACCAGGCCAGCCTATCTTTTATCTACAACGCCTACGCCTCGCCGATGGGGTGCCTCTGGCCGTCGAAATCTCACATTTGAGTTTTATGGGTTGCGAGAAATTGCTTGAAGAGGATCTAGAGAATAACTCGCTCTATCGCTTGCTGGAAACAAAATATGGCCTGCCATTAATGGAGGCCGAGCAAGAGATTGAGGCCGGCCTCTTCGACGAAGAGGCCGCCCAGTTGCTGAAGGTTCCAGTAAATAGTGCCGCCCTCTTTACGCGCCGTATCACCTACACCGAGCGCGATCAGCCAATTGAATACGCCAAAGCCATGTATTGCGGCAACAAATATACCTACTATACCAATTTGAAGCGCGAACAATTAATGCCATAGTAGGCGCGGACTCTACGACTTTTTTTCTTTATGTAAGAAGGAGCGAGCATATGTCGGATCTACCTCAGCAGAATGAAGCTCAGACGATCTCTGCCCTGGCAACCGAGACCATCAATCCGGCCACGACCAACATTGATCAGTTGAGTCCATTGGAAATCGTGCAGGCGCTCAATGCCGAGGACGCGAAGGTGGCTCGGGCAGTTGAACAGGTTCTACCGGCGATCTCGCAAGCTATTAGCGCGATCGCCACGCGTATGCGCCAGGGTGGACGCCTGCTCTATATTGGAGCCGGCACATCGGGCCGCCTGGGTATCCTCGATGCCTCAGAGTGCCCTCCAACCTTTGGTACGTCGCCAGATCAGATTGTTGGCCTGATCGCCGGTGGTCCGATCGCTACCGCCAACGCGGTTGAGGATGCCGAGGATAGTCCCAGGGCTGGACAGGCTGAGTTAGAGCGCCTGCAACTGACGCCTGCGGATACGGTTGTCGGCATCGCGGCCAGCGGTCGTACGCCCTATGTGCTTGGTGCGCTGGCCTATGCCCGTACACAACAGGCCCTGACCATCGCCGTGGTCTGTAATCCAGCCTCTCCTTTGGAAAAACTGGCTGATATTACTATCTCCCCAATTGTCGGACCCGAAGCGATTACCGGTTCAACGCGCCTGAAGGCCGGGACCGCCCAGAAGATGGTGCTGAACATGTTGAGTACAGGTACCATGATCCTCCTCGGTAAGACCTATGGCAATTTAATGGTAGATGTGGTGGCCACCAATTATAAATTGGAGCAACGGGCCAGTAAGATTGTACAGAGCGTGACCGGACTTGACGCTGAGCATGCGCTGGCCCTCTTACAGCAGTCCAATGGCGAAACCAAAACGGCGATTGTGGTCGCCAAAAACCATGTGACTCCAGATGAGGCCCGCGCAAAGTTGGCGGCCCATGATAATATTTTACGTACAACCTTAGAGGCAATGGCAGAATGAATAATTCACAGACTGAGACATTTTATCTGGGAGTTGATGGCGGCGGCAGTAAGACACTGGCGGTAATTGTGAATGCGCGCGGCGAAGAGGTTGGACGCGGCCAGGCCGGTAGCTCGAATTATACCAGTGTTGGCCTGGAGCAGGCGATCAGCAATATTTATGCCGCCGTTGAGCAGGCCCGGCTTCCACTTGGAACTGAGTTCAGTATCGAAAAAGCCTGGCTTGGACTCGCTGCCGTTGATCGTCCCGCTGATTATGCCGCGCTGGCTCCTAAAGTTGAGCATCTGGCAGGCACGGTGTTTCTGACGAACGATGCTGAACTGGCATTAAGTGCGTTACCCGGCACGGTCGGTGTGGTGCTGATCGCGGGTACTGGCTCGATCTCGCTGGGCCGTAATGCTCAGGGCATAACCACACGTGCCGGCGGCTGGGGGAATCTCCTCGGCGATGAGGGTAGCGGCTATGCTCTGGGTAGCCAGGCTTTACAGGCCGCCGTACGGGCCGCTGATGGTCGGGGCCCACACACCATCTTGCTGGAACGTATCCTGGCCTTCTGGCAGCTTGAGCGGGCCGAACAATTGATCGGCGAGGTCTATTTTCAAGCGGATAAAGCCAGAATTGCGCGCCTCTCGACCTGTGTACTACAGGCCGAACGCGAAGGAGATCCGCTCGCGCAAGAGTTGGTCCAGCACGCGATCAATGAATTGGTGCTGGCCGCCAGGACGGTCGCTCGCAAGCTTGGCATGAATCCCGAGCAACCACTTCCCCTTGCACTTGGTGGAGGATTATTGATCAACGAGCTGAGCTTTCAAGCACGCTTCTTAGAGCTTCTTGCCAGTACGCACAAACTGGCACAGCCAGTCCTGGTGGAGCAGCCAGCCTTAAGCGCAGCCCGTGCGGTCATCGAGATCGTCGACTTTAACCAATGGATTCGTGTATAAAACGAGAAAAGAGAACGCAATGCAGCAGCTTTCAGATGATATGAGCCTCGAAGAACAGATTGGTCAGTTATTTGTAGTAGGCTTCCCCGGTACAAAGGTGACGCCTGAAATCGTTGAGTTGATCCAGAAATATCATGTGGGCGGCATCATTCTGTTTGCCCGCAACTTGCAGGATCCTCAACAGATCCAGGAACTGACACAGTCCCTGCAAAAAGTAGCGCGTGAGGCCGGTCATCGTTATCCCCTGCTGATCTGTATCGATCAGGAAAATGGCATGGTCCGGCGTTTCGGTGATAGCACGACCTTCTTCCCTGGCAATATGGCCCTGGGCGCGGTTGCTTCTCCTGAACTGACACGTGAGATCGCCCAGGCAACTGGTCGCGAGCTCAAGGCACTGGGCATCAACATGAATCTTGCACCAGTAGCGGATGTTAATAATAATCCAGCCAATCCGGTAATCGGTATTCGCTCATTTGGTGAAGATCCACAGCAGGTCGCCCGCCATGTGGTGGCCATGGTTGAAGGCTATCGGGACACTGGCGTGGTCACCTGTCTGAAGCACTTCCCCGGTCATGGCGATACCGCCGTGGACTCGCATCTGGCCCTGCCGAGTATCCCTCATGATCTTGAGCGCATGGAGTCTGTAGAGTTGATTCCTTTCCGTGAAGGTCTTGCCGCTGGGGCCGATAGCGTGATGATCGGTCACCTCTATCTGCCAGCCTTGATGGCTGCTAACGAGATGGTGCCGGCCACGGTTTCACGGACCGTCATCCATGATCTGTTACGCGAGAAACTGGGCTATAATGGTGTGGTAACCACCGATTGTCTGGAGATGGATGCGGTCGCTAAAACGCTGGGTGTTGAGCAAGGTGCCGTGATGGCCCTGCAAGCTGGTAGCGATCTAGCTATGATTTCGCATCGTTATGATCGTCAGAAAGGCGGCATCGAAAAAACCTATCAGGCCGTAGCCGACCACACATTGAGCCCGCAGACCATCCAGGCATCCTGTGAGCGCGTCCTTAATTTGAAGGCACGCATGCTGTCCTGGGAACAGTTGCCAACACCAGAACAGCTCCATGTGATCAGATCTGAGGAGCAGCAAAAGCTACGCGATCAATCCTATGAGCGTTCAACCACGGTCGTACGCGACCAACAACACCTGCTACCGCTGCATTTACAGCCTGAGCAGCGCATCCTTATCGCTATCCTCCAGCCAGCCGCCTACACCCTGGCATCCGATAAATCGCAGGCTGCCGATACCTTTGTGGAGCAGGTACGCCAGCGCCATGCGCATGTAGAAACCATAACCATCACAGTACAAGATGCCACGCGGATGCGCCAGAAGATTGGCGAGGTGGTTAAGGATTTTGCTATGATTATAGTATTGACAGTGAATGCAAATCTGGATCACTATCAAGGGGATGTTGTACGACACTTCCTGCAAACGGGAAAACCTGTGATCGGACTGGCAGTATATAGTCCATATGATTTATTGGCGATACCGCAACTGGAAACATATCTGGTTACCTACGAATATACACCGCCAGCCCTGCAAGCAGCGGCACGCGTGCTCTTTGGCGAGGTAATCGCTCAGGGAAAACTCCCTGTGAGCCTGCCAGGCTTGTATCCACTCAGCCGGTAAAGTTTACCACTGGTCATCACTAGATAGGACACTTTATATAATGCAAGTTACTACTGAACATATTCAACCTTATGACGAAAATAATGATCTCGCGGATGTTCATGCTCTCTGGCAGGCATCCCTCTCATCTGTCTGGCCAATAAATCAGGAACGCATGCAAAAGGTGCTTGCAGGACCTGAGCCACAGCATTTTGTGGTGCGCATGAATGGTCATGTCGTTGGTTTTGTTGCGACGTCCAAGCATTCTAAAGCTTCAGAAAAGATTGGACAGCTGGTCGCTTTGGTCGTAGATCCAACGCTGCAGCGGCAAGGAATCGGTACCGCGTTGCTGGATACGGCCCTCAACCATTTCCGTGAGCAGGACATCAAATCGGTGCGCCTGGGAAGTGTGAGCCCACGCTTCTGGTGTGGTATGCCTGAGAATCTGCCAGCTGCCCAGGCATTCTTTCAGAACAAGGGCTGGGACCTATCAGCAACCGTCTATGATCTGGTACAGGATCTCAGTGATTATAAGACACCTGAGCGCATCCTTGAACGCATTGAAAAGGAAAAGATTACCATCAGTAGTGCTCAACAACAGAACATCACTGATGTGCTGGCCTTTGAGGCTCGCCATTTCGCCAACTGGCTCCCCCAGTATGAGCGTTGCGCCGACCTCGGTGATTTCCGCGACCTGCTGGTAGCCCACGATGAGTCGGGTGAGATCATTGGTACGCTGATCATGTATTCAGAACAGTCTCACCCTGAGCGCACCGACGTAATCTGGCAGGATCTTCTCGGCGAGACAACTGGTGCGATGGCCGCGGTTGGGGTCGCGGAAAGTGAGCGTGGTCGTGGTATTGGCATCGCCCTGGTAGCCGGTGCCTCAGAGCTCCTGAAAGAGCGTGGCGTCGGCAACTGCTTTATCGACTGGGTCGAGCTGACCGACTTCTACGCTAAAGTTGGCTACGAAAAATGGCGCGCCTACCATCCCTGTGTAAGCAGCATCTAAGTTGTATTCCCAATACGCAAATGGACCTGCCATCGCAGGTTCATTTGCGTATCCTTCGCTTATAACAAACATATTCTCTCCCGGGAAAGAGTCTAAGCTTATTTCATCTTCAACAGCTTCATCTCATAATCCAATGTCTGGCGTAATCCATCCTCAAGTGAACGAGAACGATAGCCAAGTTCGCGCTCGGCTTTAGCGCTACTTCCAAGATAGGTGGCCTGGGCAATCTCATTGAGATATTCAGCGCTATAAGAGGGAGGTAGAGCCACGACCTTCTCAGCAACTCCCGCCATACGTGACAACGCGCGCATTCCCATCGGTGGCATCTGTACGCGTGGACCAGGAATGCCGGTAATCTTTTCCGCGATCTTCAGTGCTTCTACAACAGTATATGAAGAGCCAGTAATGATATAGCTTTCACCAATGCGGCCCTTCTCCATGGCCAGGATATGCCCACGTGCCATATCCTCAACGTGGCCCCATGATTGCGCGGCCTTCGCTGGCACCAGTGGCAGTTTCCTCTGGAGATACTGCACAAGCGTCGGACGTACATTGCTGTTATCCCCAGGACCATAAATCAAACCGGGCTGCACAATTACCAGCGGTAGTCCTGCAGCGATCATATTTTCGGCCACAGCATAGTGCGCGATCCATTTGGTACGATCATACTCACTCAAATGAGGACCATAGTAGTTATAAGTCTCGTCTACGATCTTCCCATGTGTATCCGAGTTCAGCGCGATCGTACTGGTATACACACCCTTGGGAATCTCTAGCTCACGCATCAATTCCAGTACATTCTTAGTACCATATATATTAATCTTCTCGCCACCACTTTTATCGCGTGCTCCTACCTTATACCAACCCGCGATATGAAACACGCCATCTACGCCACGCATGGGAGCGCGCATACTCTCTTTATCCGTCACATCTCCCTGATGGATCTCCACCCCCAGTTGCGCCAGATCGCTGGCCGCAGCCGGCTTACGCACGACCGCCACCACCTCATGTCCAGCCTCAACCAACTGGCGTACCACATAGCCGCCAACAAAGCCGGTTGCCCCGGTCACAAAATACTTCATCGCTTCTCATCTCCTTCGGCCCGCTGCTGAGCCATATGCTCCAGGCCATATAACAAAGCCTGCAGCGCTATCGTAAACTCGCTACCAAACTGCACATCAAACGCCGCCAGCTCAGGATGTTCCGCTAACACATGCCTGACCACTGGCGCTGGATCTGCGATCTGCCAGCATCCCAGCACCAGGACATACGCCTGTAAGAGTACATGCATACCCTGACCAGCCCGTAAAAATGGCAACTGCTGCTCTAACAGAGCACCGGTAGTAGCAAAATGACCTTGCAGCAACTGCTTAAAATGCAGCGCCACCTCATCAGGAATGTGCTGCTCCAAAATGGTATGCACAATTGCCAGCAAACGTGTCAAGCCTGGATGCTCGGTCAGTACCGCGCAAAGTATCTCACTCACAGCTGGAATAGGCGCATCCTTCACAGGAACCGCCAGCTGAGCATCCAACTGCGCAAAAAAGACCTTCAGCTGCTGCTCCACCAGCGCCAGGAACAGAGCCTCCTTCGTCTTAAAATACAAAAAGAGCGTCCCCTTCGCCAGCCCCACCTCCCCCGCAATCTCCGCCATCGTCAACGCCTCATAACCCCTGACCAGAAACAGCCCCCAGGCTCCATCCAGGATAGCCTGCCGCCGCTCACCCTTCTGCTCATCATGAACAGCCCGCCGCCGTCCCGCTAATCCACCCATCAAACCCTCCTACTCTCTCCCTAGAATAACCAACAAATGACCAACAGTCACCTATAATATAAATGACTGACGGTCACTTGTCAAGCCATCAGAACTACTTACCTCCAACAAGATGCATGCCAATCATCACAGCACAAATAAACGAGCAGTAGCGGCAGGGCTTGCCCCTGCAACCCGTTAACGTAATAAATATCCCTTAAACATGTATTAATATTTAGAGTAGCAATCAAAGCAAATACAGGCTAGAGACTGGACCTGATCGTACGTTGGAGAGGTTGCAGGGGCAAGCCCTGCCGCTACTGCTCGTTTATTTGCATTATGCATATCTACAAATGAAACATATGGGACTTCAGATTACTCACGACATTTCCTTACATTCCTACACTTGTTATCGACCGATGAAGACATATATTATAATTGCATCTTTTTATCCCGCTAACTATGTATATAGAATGATAGATGTATTTATCCTTCTATATCTATCAGGTAATAACATCCTGATCTGGGTGTACTTCTAAATTTAATTTTAATGCATTTTTGTTTTAAAGAGGATACATCATGGTAGAGCCAGATATAGAAACGCTCAAGAGACAGGCAACCCTGGCTTATGGTTTCTGGTTTGCGGCAATAATTGAATATGTGATTTTTGGTCATGCATCATCTGAACCTTCCATCAATAATGGATTGATAGTTATATGCATCGTCATGGCTCTTATAGGTGGCGTTCGTATGGTGCGAAAAAATTCACGAATACGAGACCATAAACGAAAAGTAAATGTGACGCTCTCAGATATCTTGATCACCTTGCTTTTACTCGCCTTAGTCTATCTCATACCCAATTTTCTTGGGCTGGTAAAAGCGGGCATCATTCTCGTAATAGCAGCAATATATATCCGGCAGTACCTACGATCATTAGAAAAACTAAGGCTCTAGTTGGTGCACTATTCAAAAATTTGGAGTGACAATCATGCGTAAAAATGATCCTATGCGTCGCTACTATATCTTCTTCTTCGCCATGGAAGGTTTTATAATTCTAAATCTTCTTTTTAATACTGCCACCTCCCTGGCTTTTGGCCGTCCTAATTACTTTTTGATAGGAGAAACACTTTCCTTAAGTTTATTACTTATCCTTGCTTTCTTTGTCTTCAAACGGCGTCATCAGCGTACCGAGTTGCGACGGCGGCAGGCAATCTCTGGAAATAGCGCATTTCTGGCTCAGCCACAACCACAACCAGATGCCAATGCGCTAACACTACCAGTCAGAATTGCTCTCCGTCTGGATCTCAAAAAACTCTTTATCTTTACTACGTCTTTCCTTCTGCTGACCCTGATCATCATGGCTACGGTCCTGTTTGTCATCGTGTCACCACAAAACATCAGCTTTATAGCTATCTTCGTTGGTATCATGTTTGTCATGCTACTTTTTATGTCCCTAATCATATTCGCGATCTTCGCACTATTCTTGCGCAAGTTCCTGGGTCAAGAAATCATTGTTGACGAGTATGGCATTGCCACCAAGATATACAGCAAGCCAACATTTATCGCCTGGCAAGATATACAAAGCTTTGCGATGTGGGGCAACGCCAAACGTTTCGCCACGATTCAGTTTGAGGTTACCAGTGAAAATGGCGTTGTACGCTGGTTCCAATTAGGACCGCAACGTTCGTTGTTGACCCAATTATCCATGCTTAAGCCGGATATGCCCTTTGATCAATACCAAGATATTACTGCCCGCCTGCAACAGGTGATCATCGCACACTCAGGAAAACCACTCTACGATCTACGCGATGAAAAAATCTTTGTGTGGTAAACACAATATAAAAACTAATACCAATCAGGTAAAATGAGATTGAACTCGTCTGATATAGACATAAAGCTAAGGAGAAATAGCATTGGATAACAGTGCAGCAGAGAAACCTTTTCCAATCAAGCTATTTGCAGCAATAGCATCAATCTCATCATTCCTGGTTGGTATACTCAGCATGCTTGCGCCATTTGTGCTGCATCAACAAAACTTTTTTACTTTATTTATGATCTTGATATTTGGCCCATCCTTTATTCTGCTGGGTCTGATTATGCTGGTTCTTTCTGTGCTTTTCAGAAAGCGCGAGCAGCGAGATAAAGCTATGGTTCAACTTGAGAACGTAAGAAGGTAAAAGCTTAAGACACAGGTGGGCGCCGCTGTAGTGGCGCCCACCTGTGTCTTTTTAGGAGGCGAGGCGTTCAGCCAGGTATTTGAGGCTGATAGGATAGCGGTACTCGATGGCGGAATGAGTACCATCAAAGAGTTCAAAATGGACGTCGTTGACGCCCAATTGCTTGAGGGTCTTGTAGAAGGCTTTGGCGCCCAGATCAAGGAAGTATTGGTCACGGTTACCGGCATCGATATAAATGGCCTTCATGCTGCGCAGGCTCTCGGCATGTTTAGGGGCCATACGCACAGGATCCCAGGCCAGCCAGCGTTCCCAGATCTCGGGGATCAGGGCGCCGGTCTCGAGATCATAGGGCAGACGTACGGTACCATCTGGCTCTGCTGAGTAGCAGGCGGCCATACACCAGTCGTTCATAGGACCTTCATCCCCGCTCTGGGTAAAGGCAACCCGGCTCTGGAAGCTCTGCCAGAATTTTTCATAGGAGCCCTCATAGCGGTCCTGTATGGTGCGGATCGAGTTGCGGAAATCTGGTAGGTAGCAGGTCTCAAACAGGGCATCGCCCGCATGTGTGGCCAGTCCACCCCAGAGATCTGGACGCAGCATCGGCGTAATCATCGCGCCATAGCCACCACTCGACTTACCAGCAATTCCACGGTGATCACGTTCCGCTAGCGTGCGATAATGCGCATCGATCCAGGGGACAATTTCGTCGCAGAGATAGGTATGATACTTACCTGTAGCCGGCGAATCCACAAACTGGCTGCCACCATAGGAGGTCCAGCAGTCCACCCAGACAATAATACACGGCGGCGCCTCTTTTTTCGCAAATAGCTCATCGGCCAGTTCAGGAAAATTCTTACGGAAAGCCGAGCGGTTGCGCCACATATCCAATTGGCCAGTCAATCCTTGAATCATATAGACGGCTGGATAGCGCCGCGCAGGCTCATCATCATAGCCAGGCGGGAGATAGATCCATAACGGACGCTGATAGGGATCGTGCAGGGGATTATCTTTAAGCACCGTACTTTCGAATACAACTTCGTCAAAGCGCCCACTCAATGGCGCGGACCATGGTTGCATAAAACTTCTCCTCTTCTAGTCCATTCAAAGTCACTAATAAGAATAACACCTCCAGAAACGAAAAAAAAGGCATGCCAGTATAACAAAAAGAGCATGCCGACATCCTTTGCAGGAATATGGCATGCTCTTTTGATAGAGCGTTTTTAGTGGCTTTTAGCGCCGTGTGGGCTGTCCTGTAACAGGATCCAGGATGATCTTGTCATCATGATCTCCGTGATGGGAGAAGTCAAACATGCTGTTCAAGCTACCAGCGATCGCGTCGAAGGACTGATCTCCGATACGGCCCAGCTGCCAGTTGTCTTCGACAAACTTCAGGATCGAAGACTGGTCCGTGATGGAATGGTCAACGAAGTTCTGCTTGGAGTATGGTGAGATGACCAGCAAGGGCAGACGTGGACCATAACCGCAGCGACCCTGGTAGGCACCAGCTTTAGCTGTTCCACACTGTCCAGCGCCTGTCAGAGCATCGTTAGGATCATTGGACTGACTGACGATTGGGCTCATCACATGATCATACCAGCCATCGGAGTCATCATAAGAGATGACGACGGCGGTATCTTTCCAGGAGGAGAGCTTCTGCAAGTGGTTGATGGTATCGACCACAAAGTGCTGCTCATCCAATGGATCAGAATAGCCAGCATGACCATCCTGGTAAGAAGCAGCCTTCAGGAAACTCACTGCAGGCATACGGCCACCGTCAGCGGCAGTCCAGAAGTCTTTCAGGTCATACTGGTGATTAGCCTGGTCGCTTTTACCAATCATCGCCGCCGATGTTGGAGGCAAGTGATGTGGATTGGATGTGGATTGGTAGTACTGGAATGGCTCGTGGTGCGCGCTATAGTCCTTTACGGATGCACCGCCAATATTATTGTGGGTTGTGCCACAAGTTGCCTGTCCATTGGTGGTTGCAGATGGTGCGAAACCGCCCTGGAACCAACCCCAGGTCAGGTTTTTCTTGTTGAGCAGATCGCCCACGTTAGGACCAGACATAGCAACGGTCGTACCCTTGGCGGAACAATCATCATAGGTCGGATCGCCATCGTTCAACAGGGTACCATTGGAGGTTACGGGGTAGCCAGGATAGCCAAAGTTTGCAGGTGCTGCACCATGTGTCTGACCAGAAATCAGGTTCAGAGCACCTGGGGTCGAAGGACCAAAGGTAGTGCCATAGGAATTGTCGCTCATCGCGAAATGCTGGGCGTAATTCCACATGCCGGTAACGGTATTGCCATCATAGTAATCCATGACGATGGATTTGTCTTGACAGCTGCCACCGCTCGCTGACTCGACAAATTTATCCATCAAGCCATGATCAAAGGCCTTCTGCTCATCAGTATATGCATGGTCCTGGTCGCAGGTTAGAGCCTGTGAGCGATCCAGACGCTGTGGATTGGCCGCATTAGGATTATTGGTCAGCAGTGGACCAGTCAATCCATTGACCGAAGGCGTATTCTTCGCTGCCTTAAAGGTTGGTGAGCCAGCCGGATTGGTCGCATTGGGATAGGTGCCAAAGTAATGATCAAAAGAAACATTTTCCTGGAAGAGGACAACTACATGCTTAATAGGTGTTGTTGTCTTACTGGCAGGACTATTATCGGCAGGAGTAGCTGCCGCATTAGAAACCGCCACACCGCTGATCAATACTGTTCCTAACGCAAGAACAGAAGCAGCAGTACGTAACATTTTAAACATTAAACCTTATTCCCCTTTAATTAAATATAACGGGTACACTTTATATACTATAGGGGCTCTACCATCACTAGCTTAACACTAAATTATTAAGAGAAAGTAAATACACGTTAAATCGTCCTCAAAATTCCTACTATCAATTATTGAATATCACAAAACCATTCCACAAACACAGGAATGCACGTAAAAAGGGCCCACGCAAACCCAGCAGTAAGGTCTTGCGTGTGGCGCCCACTCCACGTACGATCGATCTGCTTTTTTTAAATAGGTGCTTCCCGGGCCACATATGGTACCATTACGGGTCCTTCGGGCAGGATGGCAATGCTGGGCTGAGGACCATATTGCTGGAGAAGCTTGTCGACGGTGGCTTGCAGATCGGATGCTGGTAACAGTTGCGCGGCCCGGACGACGTCGTCGGACAGGCTTGAATGCAGGTAAACATCGGATTGGATCTGTACCAGGGCCTGCTTCTGGACCTGCCATTGGTCGTGCATCTGGAAGTCTGGCTGATTGATCAGTTCCAGTAGCGCGGCCGGACTTTCGCGCATCTGTAGTAGTGCTTTAAAGTTTCCATGCTTGGGCAGTCCATCGCGACATTCGGCGACCGCGATGATGGCTCCGCCCGGCCGGACGATCTGGGCGGCTGCGGTCATGCCTTTGACGCTCTGATAGAGGTTCTGGTCCAGGGGATAGCCGTTGTTGCTGGTAATCACAATATCAAATGGCTGGTCTACCGCCTGGGTGGCGTTACGCGCCACAGCGGTACAGCCGGCGTAGTGGGCACGGATATAATCGCCGGCAAAGACATCAGTAATATGGCGCTCTTGATCCAGTGTTACGTTGACCAGAAACTCTGGTGGACATAACCTGACGGCCGCCTGGATGCCTTCATGAATAGGATTGCCTTCGAGCAGGGCCCAGGTAGAATGCTGGTCACCAATCAATGGAGCACTATGCAGGGCCTGGATGGTCTCGATGCCTGCCAGAGCAGGAATAATACCTTTAGGCCCACCAGAAAAGCCAGCGAAGAAATGGGGCTCGATAAATCCTGTCACAATCCGGAAATCAACATCTAGATAACGACGATTGACCAGGACCGGCACATCACCGGTACTCTTTCCCAGCGCTACCAGTTCGTCTGGTGCAAAGGCGTTGTGGTTCACGATCTCTACTGTATCCACAACGTCCTGGCCCAGCATCTGGATCAGTTCTTCGCGAGTATTGGCCCGATGCGAACCCGTCCCATTCAGGATCACGATCTGGGAGCGTGGGATAAAGGAGAGTTCTTCTAACAACCAGGGCACGATACGTTCATTAGGGGTTGGACGCGTGATATCCGAGATCACAATAGCCACACGATTATCAGGACTCAACCTTTCTATCAGTGGTACACTCCCAATCGGATTACGCAAAGCTGCCAGAAATACTTCTCGCTCATTTTCTAGCGCAGGAGTGCTATGTGAAGAAAGCACAACCGCTTGATCTGGTACAGTTATAGTACGGGCCGTACTCCCATAAGGAATCTGAACACGCATGGATGGTTTCCTTTATAGCTATGTAAATATACATACGAAGCGATCATCTTCGGACCCGATCCAATGATTTATCGACATGCCTCAAGATATTGATTGGCCAGCGCAGCCAGAGCTTTCCAGTCTTTCTGACGCACAATATCTTTACTGACCAGTTGGCTCCCAACGGCGACGGTATACGCGCCGGCGGCCAGGAATGCTCCACAGGTATCTAGATTCACGCCACCGGTTGGCACCAGTTGCAGTTGAGGGAGTGGAGCCAGAATATCTTTGAAATAACATGGGCCTAACTGACTGGCAGGAAAAACCTTGACCAGTTCCGCGCCGGCTTTCCATGCAGTCCAGATCTCGGTAGGGGTATAGGCACCACAGACAACAGGAATGTCCCGTTCCTTGCTCTTCTCAATCACATCCAATGCAAGGATGGGGGTCACCAGAAACTGGGCGCCAGCATCCATTGAATCCTGGGCCATCATGCCATCCAGCACGGTACCGGCCCCCACGGTCAGACGCTCACCAAATTTCTGGCGTACCCTGCTAATTACTTCGTTGGCTCTGGAATTGGTCAAAGTAAACTCAATGGTAGTGATGCCGCCCTCTAAAAGGGCCCCGCTGATCTCAAGCGCGTTATCCAGATTGTCCAGCCGTACAATTGCGATCGGCATCCGTGGCTGAAGAACCTTGCTGCTTTTTTGTGGCATAATGTGTATCCCTTTAATCGATAGTTGTCTTATGCAGTTATCTCATTATATCATGTATAAAAGTGCGTTCCGGCCTACCTTTCAATCGTGTGAGTGAAGTCGCCTGACAGGCTGAAACGCTTCGTCAGAAAAGTTCAGGCTTCCATGCTTGAGCTGTGGCGACTTCACTAGCCGCGAGTGAGCGGCGTTCACGATTGCTTTTTAAGCGCAATCTACATGGCGCTTATTCATCCCGATTGGCGTTATGAATATATGCTTGTAGCGAAAGAAAGCGAAAACTTATGCCAGTAGATGTTATTAGTTTTGGGGAAACCATGTTTCGTCTGACCACGCCAGTGGGTAATCGGCTGGAGAGTACTCCCAGTCTGGATATCCATGTGGGTGGTAGCGAGTCGAATACCTTGGCCAGCCTGGCCCGTCTGAACTATCGCGTCTCATGGCTCTCCTGCCTGCCAGACAATCCTTTGGGGAGGCATGTAGAGAGGGTATTACGTAGCCATGGGATTGATGTAAGCCAGATTGTCTGGGCTGCGCCTACTGCCCGTCTGGGTACATTTTATGTTGAGGAGGCTCCCCGACCCATCGGTCTTCAGGTCTACTATGATCGCGCCAACTCGGCCTGCGCCCTGATCGATCCCGATGCCGTCAATTATCAACTGGTAGATAATGCCCGCCTGCTCCACCTGACCGGTATCACGCCCGCCCTCAGCACCCAGGCCCGCACGGTCTTCCAGCGTCTCCTGGACCGTGCCCGTGCCCAACAGGTGCCGCTCTCATTTGATGTCAATTACCGTGCCAAACTCTGGTCGGCCAGCGAGGCCGCGACACAGCTCGAAGCGGCCTGCCAGCAAGCCAGTATCCTCTTCTGCTCCTATGCCGACGCCACCGAGATCTGGAATTTCCAGGGCGATCCTCAGACCGTCCTGCATCAGATGGCAAACCGTTTTGGTAGCGATAAAGCTCTGGTACTGACCCTCGGTAGTGAAGGATCAGCCCATCTTGATCATGGAAAATATACTCATGTCTCCGTCTTTGACACCGGTGGACATGCCCGCTTTGGTTCGGGAGATGCCTTTGATGCCGGCTACCTCTATGCACACTTGAAAGGCCCACTCTATCAAGAACTGGCCGAACAGCAAACGGGTCCCCATCTCACACCGCTCACATTTGGTAATGCCCTGGCCGCCTTCAAACGTTGCATACCAGGCGACATCGCCATAATTCGTCCTGAGGATGTCAAAACATTGCTACAAAGAGAAACCAACAAACGTTTCCGCTAATCTCGCTAACATTTGTTGGTTCGCTTCTAGTATATACGAAAAAAACCTGACAGTCCTGGCTGGCAGGACATATTAAGCTTTAGAAAAATGCCTAGCGGTCTTGACCGGTAGGACGAATTAAGATTTCATTCACATTAACGCGTTCGGGCTGGGTAACTGCATAGACGATTGCGGCGGCAATATCTTCGCTCTCCAGGGGTGTCAGACCTTGTAACCATTCACCCTGCTTCTGTTTGGCGGCCTCATCGGTAATATGATCGGTCAATTCTGTGGCGACCGCACCCGGCTCGATGACCGTTACACGAATATTATTTTTATATGATTCCTGTCGCAGTGCCTCTGAGAAGGCCACCACGCCCCATTTGGTGACATTGTAGACACCACTACCGGCACGCGCTACGCGGCCCGCCACCGATGAGATATTCACGATGTGGCCGCGATTCTGCTCTTTCATAATCGGCAATACCGCATGTGTAGTATACATGAGACCCATCACATTAATCGCCACCATGCGCCGCCAATCCTCGGTATTGGCGCCATCAATCTGGCCAAGCAGCATCACACCTGCATTATTCACCAGAATATCGATACGTCCCAATGTATTTTTGACATGCTTCACCATCTCGGCCACTTCCTGCTCATCCGCCACATCCGCCACAATCGGCAAAGCCTGACCACCATTTTTTTGGATCTGGCGTACCAGGTCCTGTAAACGCTCACCACGTCGTGCCACCACTGCCACATGTGCTCCTTCAGCAGCTAGCGACAAAGCTGAAGCTGCACCAATACCCGACGAAGCACCAGTAATCAGAGCAACTTTACCCTGTAATGTATTTGCCATATATTTCTGTAAACCTCTTCCAATTATTGTATATTCTCTCTACTATCCAAATAGCATATAGCTATATCACGTCAAAAGCTAGCAAAAGTTAACTATGACAGCCAAATTAACTACAACAATACAAGCACGCATCCGCGTTCACGTCCGACCAACTTTTCCCCATGTCCATATCAGGTTGAGTTATGTTAAAATGAAGCTATGTTGAGAACAATAACCGCCACACGTTATGTGACCCCATTGCGAGAAGGAGGGTCGCTACCAGCCATCGTAGAAGCCGACGACGATGGCTTATATGTGCTGAAATTTCGCGGCGCGGGTCAGGGCTTAAAGGCGCTGATCGCGGAACTGGTTGCCGGAGAGATTGCCCGCAGCCTGGGACTACCCGTCCCCGAGATTGTCTTTATGGAGTTGGACCCGGTCCTCGGTCGTATGGAACCGGATTTTGAGATTCAGGAATTGCTTAAAGCAAGCGCGGGACTCAATCTGGCCCTGGATTTCCTACCGGGCGCGCTGACCTTTGATGCCCTGGATGCCCGTGAGCTTGATCCTTTGCTGGCCTCAGCTATTCTCTGGTTTGACGCCTTTGTGACCAATGTCGATCGCACCCCACGCAACACAAACATGCTCTGGTGGCATCAACGTCTGATGCTTATCGACCATGGAGCGTCCCTCTATTTCCATCATGTCAACTCGGACTACATGGCGCGTAGCCGCATACCTTTTACCTCAATTAAAAGCCATGTCTTGCTACCAGTTGCCAGTATGTTGCCAGAGGCTGACCAGCGCCTGCGGGCCCGGTTGACGACCGAAGACATGACAAACATCATCAATGCTATCCCGGAATCCTGGCTAGAACAGGATACAACCTTCGCAACGCCGGCGTTGCATCGACAAGCGTATCTGGATTACTTGCTGGATCGCCTGGCGCATTCGTCTATCTTTGTAGAGGAGGCTCTGCGTGCCCGCGACCAGCTCATATGATTATGCCATTATTCGTGTTGTACCGCGTGTAGACCGTGGCGAGTGTATCAACGTTGGAGTCATTCTCTATTGCCGTACACGCCGTTTCCTGGGTGCGCTCATCCATGTCGATGAAGCCCGCCTCCAGGCTTTTGCGCCCACATTAGATCTGGCAGCGCTACAGATACAACTCCATCACTTTCTCCAGGTATGCGAAGGTAAAGCTGAAAGTGGCCCGGTTGGACAACTGTCCCAATCCGAACGCTTCCAATGGCTCGTAGCGCCCCGCAGCGCCACGATACAACTCTCACCCGTACACTCAGGCCTCTGCCAGCATCCCGAACAAACCCTGCACACACTCATGCAGAAACTCGTCCTGTGATAAACACACACACGTATATTCGGCCCTCACACCCAATGATTCGCTCTCCCCGTGTAACGGCAGGTCTTGCACCTGCCACCTGTTCACGTAAGATATGTCCCCCAAACACGTCGTAGTCTAATGTTCCCCGCAATTTCGACCAGGATGCGCTTAAGTTGCATGCACAGATTTGTGGCTTGATTTTACAAGCGAGCGTTATTTGGGATAAGCTATACAGGAACCAAATATATATACATTGTAATTCGTCGAAAGGAAATGCAGATATGCAGTATCGTACACTTGGACGTACTGGCTGGAAACCTTCGGAGATCGGTTTTGGTTCCTGGGGTATCGGTGGCGATGCCTGGGGACAAAAGGATGATTCGGCAGGACTTGCGGCCCTCAATAAAGCTATTGATGAAGGTGTGAATTTCATTGATACTGCTGATGTGTATGGCGATGGACACTCCGAACGCCTGGTGGCTCAAGTGCGTAAAGAGCGCAGTGAGCCGCTTTTTATCGCGACTAAGGCTGGTCGTCGGCTCTCTCCACATGTCGCAGCAGGTTATAAAGATACACAACAGTTAACCAGTTTTGTTGAGCGTAGCTTGCGCAATCTGGATGTCGAGGCACTGGACTTGCTCCAGTTGCATTGTCCTCCCACTGAAGTCTACTCGATGCCAGAAGTCTTCGCGCATCTGGATACACTGGTCCAGCAGGGAAAGCTACGTAACTATGGTGTCAGTGTGGAGAAGGTTGAGGAGGCGCTAAAGGCTATTGAGTATCCTAATCTCAAGACCGTTCAGATTATCTTCAATATGTTTCGCTTGAAGCCAGCAGAAGCGTTCTTCGCGGCCGCCCGTGAGCGTAATGTGGGCATCATTGTCCGTGTTCCTCTGGCCAGCGGCCTGCTCACCGGCAAATTTAAAGCGAATACACAGTTTGATGCGAATGATCACCGCAATTTTAACCGCCATGGTGAGTCCTTCGATCAAGGTGAGACCTTCTCTGGCGTGGATTATGAGACCGGCCTGCAAGCTGTAGAAGAGCTACGTGCCCTGGTACCCGAGGGCACAACCCTGGCACAGTTCGCCCTACGCTGGATCCTGATGTTCCCGGAAGTTTCCACTATTATTCCAGGTGCGAAAAATCCAGCTCAGGCAGTTGATAATACTTCCGCCTCCAAACTGGCAGCGTTAAGCGATGATACAATGCGTCGCATCCAGGAAATCTATGATACCCGTATTCGAGCACAAGTTCAATCTCGCTGGTAAATAGTTTTTTCTTTAGATCGAATCCTATATAGTATAGGATTCGATCTAAAGAAAAAACATCCATGCCACGCCAAACATAGCTCTCGCCTGCTTTAAAACCTCCATAGCCTTTCACTTTTTCATAGGAATATTTACTCTATATATGTATCTATCCACTATGGTTAACCATGATAATCCAGAACGTATCACTATCCTTCAACGTACTGATAGACGAATAGTACTACACAAAAAGGATAAATGTCCTAAGCGTCAGGACTAGAATTCCCTTTTTGATGTATAGTTGTAGGAGCCTGAGGTACGATAAATATCAAAGGGTACTGAAACATCGAGGTAGAAGTACGCCCACAACGGTCATGCAAATAACCGTTCCGGGGAGGCAGCGACGCCCCTGGATGTATGTGCACACAATATTTTTGCAGACACAACATCCATTTTTATAGCCTTCCCCATTTGTGGCCAACCTCCCAGTGTAGCAAGCCAACGTGCCACTGTTACCCCCATTATTGCATTTCACCCACGCTTTATAACGTGGGCATTTAGTTTTTTATAATTTAGGGTAGGACATAACTACATGATAGATGACAAAATGCATATGGCCATGCAGGCTTCTCAGGAAAGCCAGCAGGTACAACCAGAGGCGATTAAGCTCATTGAGGAAAAAGAACAGGTTAATGCAACATCGATTACGCTGAAAAGTGGCGATAGTTTTCTACTGCTCGATGTATGTGGAGATCTCCTGGCATCACGGCAAGAAATGGGCCTTTTTCGCCGTGGAACGCGTTTTCTACGCACCAACAATCTGTTTTTAGAAGGCAAGAAACTCGTTGCTCTTTCTCATCAGACATCACGTATGAGTGATGCCTGCCATATCGATCTTACTAATTTACCATTACAATTAAGCGCCGATACACTGCTTGAACAGGGTGTCGTCCATATTGATCGCTTTATAACATTAGAACAAGACTACCTTAAACAAACTTTTACGGTGACAAGCTTTCATACTGTGGATTTACCGTTGACTTTGAGTTTGAGGGTGGGTGCGGATTATAGCGATATGTTTGAGGTCCGTGGTATGGTCCGTGAGCAACGCGGTAAACAATTGCTGCCAGAGGTTAATGAGACGGGCATCAAACTTACCTATCAGGGCATCGATCAGGTCGAGCGCTGGACAAGCTTTGAGGCGACTCCAACGCCAGACCTGATGCAATCAGATCGCATGGACTGGAAATTGCATCTTCAGCGGGGCGTGCCGATAGAGATTACGGTTATGACCCACATGGATGAGTCCACTTCTGAGAAATTAAAGATCGATCAGGCCTTATCGCTCTGGAACGAGACCAACCTGCCAACTATGGTCACCGATAACGCTTTCTTTAATCGTCTGCTGGAACGTAGCACACGAGATCTCATGATGTTAAGCACCATGACTCCCTATGGCTATTATCCTTATGCTGGTATTCCATGGTTTAACTGTCCCTTTGGTCGTGACGGGCTGATTGCGGCCCTGGAATTTCTTCCCCTTTATCCACAGGTAGCTCGTGGAACCCTGGCGTTCCTGGCGGCCTATCAGGGCACAAAGGTCGATTCATTCACCGATGAGGAGCCTGGTAAGATCCTGCATGAGTTCCGCGAAGGTGAAATGGCAGCTATGCGTGAGATTCCTTATATTCCTTATTATGGGACAGCTGATGCGACTCCGCTCTTTTTGATCTTATTTGAGGCTTATATGCGTTGGACCAATGATGAAGATTTTCTGGAACAGCATTGGTCAAATGTTGAGGCAGCAGTCAAATGGATGCTCGAGTATGGTGATCGGGACGGGGATTCCTTCATAGAGTATCAGCGTGGTGAGTCTACTGGTCTGGGTAATCACTGCTGGAAAGATTCCTGGGATAGTATCTCGCATAGCGATGGACGCCTGGCCCACGCTCCTCTGGCTCTGAGTGAGATTCAAGGCTATACCTATGCAGCTTATCGCGGTGCCAGCTATCTGGCTCTCAAAACTGGTCGCAAGGCCCATAGTCAGAACTGGGATCGTAAAGCTGAGATCATTCAGGAGCAGTTCTTGCAGCACTACTGGTGGGATGAGGAGCAGACCGTTTATCTGGCTCTGGCTGAGCATGGGGAGCCATGTGATGTGGTGAGTTCTAATGCTGGCCAGTGTCTCTGGAGTGGTATTCTACCAGATGATAAAGCGCGCCTGATCATTGACCGTCTGATGCGCAAGGATATGTTTAGTGGCTGGGGTATTCGTACCCTTTCAACCGAGGCCGCGCGCTATAATCCTTTAAGCTATCATAATGGCTCAGTCTGGCCACACGATACCGCCTTGATTGGCGCGGGCTTCGCGCTCTATGGTGGTAAGCAAGAGGCAGGACAACTGCTCAAAAGCCTTTTTGATGCCAGCGATCACTTTGCCGATGCACGCCTGCCAGAGTTATATTGTGGCTTTGAGCGCCGCGAAGGCTATGGTCCAACCCGCTATCCAGTCTCTTGCTCACCACAGGCCTGGGCCTCCGGTGCGCCGGTCATGTTACTCATGTCCTTGTTAGGATTACATCCTAATGCGGCAGAGAAGCGTCTGACGCTGCACCAGCCAGCCCTGCCAGAGTGGTTAGGGAACCTGGAGATTGATGGCCTCTATGTAGGATCACAACGCGTCCATCTGCATTTCACACGCGAAGATGATCATACGCAAGTCACCATTGGTCGCAACAATGAAATGGATGTACGTATTCTTTACTAAAAGCTCAAACCAAAAAAAGATATCAGAGGGACCTGGTTGCCTCCTCTGGTATCTTTTTTTAGCCGCACCCAGCCATCAAGCTCATTGACAAACTTGAGCCTGATCAGACATAGTAAGGGCAAATATCCAATGGCATCAAGGTTATAACACTAGCTATAGAATATGGAGAAATCGCATATGGTATCAGAGGATATCACAAAGGTACTTACTCAACGCCCCCTGGGGTTGGTATTTGATATAGATGGTACATTGAGTCCAATCGCTCAGACACCCGATGAGGCAAAACTGTATCCAGGCGCGGCAGGATATTTGCAAAGGGCCAGTAAATTCGCCCATGTTGGTGTCCTGACCGGACGTGCGGTAGCCGATGGGGCCCGTATTGTGAATCTTGAGGGACTGACCTATATCGGCACGCATGGACTTGAATGGTGCGATGGTCTGCCCACCACCCATCCTGTCCAGTTGCTGCCAGAGGCGGTCCCCTTTTTAGAGCCTGGCAAAGAGTTGCTGGACCTGG
Organism: Dictyobacter alpinus; assembly: GCF_003967575.1. Classification (NCBI taxonomy): domain Bacteria; kingdom Bacillati; phylum Chloroflexota; class Ktedonobacteria; order Ktedonobacterales; family Dictyobacteraceae; genus Dictyobacter; species Dictyobacter alpinus. The sequence goes on along the minus strand of NZ_BIFT01000001.1, from coordinate 2,861,740 downwards.
CCGAGAAAGAGTTAAAGCCAAAAATACCTGGACTGGTCATTCAGCGCAAAAATATTGGTGGCACGATCCATTATCGTCTCGCCGATGATCCAGAAGCGGCCCGTCAGTTGATCCTGAATACCCTCAAAGAACCAGCCGCCAGACTTAACATGCATATCGATGAAGGCAAACGTGCAGTTGAGATCCTTGCCCCCCTCACAATCAATAAAGGTAAAGCATTACGCCGCTTTGTCGAGCATTTCAATTTAAAAGGCGTCATCTTCGCCGGTGACGATCGTACGGATCTGCATGGCATACTGGAGATTGAGCGCCTGCGACAGGATGGCTACGCTGCCCATGCTATCGCGGTCCAACATGCGGATACGCCCCCCGCAGTCCTCGAACATGCAGACACCATTGTTCAGGGCGTTGAGGAGATGGTGAAACTTCTTGAGCAGATAACCATCGATGTCAGTAGGACAAATGCTTAGCACAAGCCAGGCGCGCTATCCAAAGGGATGGGTACGAGAACCTTAGTCGTCATGGAAGCAATCGTAGGGGTACCGGCAAGGTACCTCTACAGTTGCATCGCTATGACATCAGTTCAAGCAAGCACTGCTACTGTTCACGACACACACTATGCCATATTGGCTACGATGGATGTGTCTGGAAGGGGTTCACTATTAGATGGAACACTGTTAGGAGGTGTTGTATTAGAGAATACACGCTCCAGTAACTCATTGACATCGGAAATCTGACGGGCCATCCATACGGTTAAATCACTGCGCTCAACAGCCTGACGTGCCAGAGCGGATTTCTGGCGGCGCTCTTCAGGAGACATGGTCAATGCTTTATAAAGAGCCTGTGAGGTTTCAAAGACATCAGTTGGTGACGTAGGAATAGAGCCTTTTGCCAGTTGCTGGAATGCTCCGGCGGTTCGCGATAAAACAATTACTCCATCAGTCTGATTGACGGCAGGACCTTCCTTGGCCACAAGATTCATTCCATCAATAATTGGATTGACGAGCAAAACATCATAATATTGCATAGCGGCCAGCGCACGAACACGATCATTGCCGAAGAAGGCCTGAATGGGTGTCCAGTCGTCGGTTCCGTATTTGCTATTGATCTCTTCAATTAATGCACGCAGATCTCCGTCGAAACGGCGATACATTGGGAGACTCTGGCGCGACGGCACCAGGAATGCCAGAAATGTGACTTTCCCGTGGAGTTCGGGATGCGCTTCCAGCACTTCTTCGTAGGCCTGAAAGCCGCGGATAATATTTTTGGTTGGCTCAACGCGATCCACACGCATAATAGTGTACTCGCGGAGCAGTTTTTTCATCTCTTCGGCCGCTCGCCGTCCTGCGGCACTGTTAACGACACGACGCTCCTCAGTAACTGAGATGGAAATGGGATACGATCTTGTCTGGGTACGGTGACCTTGCCACCAGATGGCACCTTCTTCAAAGTCGACGACCGCCCCATCCAACAGGGTTCGCGCGCCTTCTAAGAAGTTACGAGCATCACGCTCGGTCTGGAAACCAATAATGTCGTTACCGACTAACCCGCTATAGATCGCCTGAGCGATATTGCTTGGAAGAAAATGCCAGCAGCGTACATCGGGCCAGGGGATATGGATAAACTGCTGCATGATAATCGTTGGATGTCGCTCACGAATCATCAAGGGCACCAGATACAGATGATAGTCTTGCAACATCACCACTGGTACACTATCTTTGCTCTCAATCTCAGTGCAGACCGCGTCAGCGATCGCCTGATTAGCAACCTTGTATCCATTCTCCCAGGCATCCTGTAATTGGGCTGCCGAGGTAGAATCCTGGGTAGGATCATACATATAGTGTTGCAGGAACCAGAGCAGTTCATTGCTGATCTTTTCATAGTGTTTACGATAGGCATCCTTGGAAACGGACACATAACGTAGTTGCATTTTTTGACCTGGAATAGGTGATTGCAGAATGCCGTTGTTCTCTTCCTGAGCTTTTTTAACTGCCAGGCGATCACCATCGGTCATGGTCATTGCAACCCACGAAACCTCCATACGGTTTCCGGCATCAATGAGTGCCGTCACCATACCGCCAGCACCGCGCCTCGCTTTAAGTGTCTTATCCTGCTTTAACTGAAATTCTACTGGACCACGATTGGAAGCAATGATCAGACGCTGAGCATGCGATAACTGCGGAGGAGGGGCCTTTGTCGTCTTCCGCGTGGGCATGGGTATATCCTTTCTAACAGGTGCTTATAGTTCTCGTTTGTGGTACCGTGTATGCTTGAGTCGAGTGCAAGACAAATATATTTAGCACCTTTTCTTGAACTCTGTACCTCTGATACGGTTTGACCTACAAACAAACCTAATCATGCATAACGGAGCTATGCAAGTCCCCAAATGTAATGTTACCATACAATGAAGCAGTATGCCTAGGCTCCTGCTTATCAAGGCCGTTTATACCATTCCTGGGGCCCCATCTGTCGTCATTTCCATCTTTATATCCACCACTATAATGTCTATTCATTCTAGCAGTAGATGAGTAAGCATTTATACTTCACACGTATCACAGGCCATTTCTCGACTCATTCCAGGTTGCTAATGAGAATAAGTCTACACTCTCCATATATAGACGTACAAATAGCCAAAAAATCTGTTCGACACGGTTAATCTCAATAAAACACTATGAGACAATGGTCCCATCAAGAGCAAGACATAGCCTAATACTCGTTTTGATTAATGAAGAACAGTCAAGGCACTCGTTTGCTTCATGCGATGAAGCCGAAAAAATTTTTCGAAACACAAAAAAACCAGACATACCTTAATCATATTGTATATAATTGTTTACTAGTATCTCTTTATTAGATACCATAGAGATATAACCCATAACTACTACCCATTAAGTAAAACTTTGCGGTTGTATAGAGCATCATGCTAGAATTGCCCTGCTAGAAGCAGAGAGAAATATGTGTTTTTATCTGACCCATGCCACTATGAGAGGAGCGCAAATTGGAAGAGACGACCGGTAGGAAATGGATCTGGCGTATACTGGATTTTATTAATCCGCTGCGCGACCCCAGCCTGACTGTCGCAGCCGTACTGACTTTTATTGAGGAGGCGGGACAGCATAACCCATGGTATATCATCCTTGTTATTGCGCTCGTCAACTGGTTAGCGGTGCGTGGTATAGTCTGGCTGGTGGTAAATTTTACCTTTGCTGCCGTCTTTATTGGCCGCCGTGTCTGGTGGTCCATTAAACATCCTCATCTGGCCTGGCGCATCCTGGATGCAGTTGGGCATGAAGAGATTGTGATTGGCGGCAATTCGGGCCTTAGTGATAGTATTATGTTACAGGATGGGACGACCATTATGAGTCCCTTACTGGGTGCTAATGGCATCCACGTCATTGGCGAGCTACCAGCTGGTACTGAATTGCCAATGCTTGGTATGCCCGGCGGACAACTACCATCCGAAGGCATGCAACAATATAATAATGGTTCTGGCTTCTTTCCTGGAGCACATGATTTCTCTCCAAATGGATTTTCAGGTCAGCCGGCTATGAACTACCAGCCAGCGGGCAACAATACATATAACAACGAATTCGTGAGCCCCCAGAGTACCGACGGCTTGCAACAGAACTTCTCGCAACGGCCTTCACAAGAAGAAGAACAGCTGCGTCAACAAGTTGCTGCTTTCAACCGTTTATTAGAAGACTGGATTCAGTTCACCGAAGAGAAATGGCGGACGATTAGTGATAGCCAGCTAGGCTGGAAGCCGCTGCGAGGCCGCTGGGGTAACTGGGATGATATTTTCCAGGATGCCTATGCAGCTAAAACCTCTGATCCAATGGCGGAGGCAGCCCAATCGGCTGGTGAAGCTACCGCCCGTCGCTATGAAACATCAAAGGAAAAAGGCTCGGCAGCCTCGGCTGTTGCTTGCTTTATGCGTGATATGATGACTTTACGTCGTGGTTTAGATATGGTTCAGCAGACAATAGAGCAGCGTCCAAATACCCAACAGGGACAATCTACCGTTCCGCCTGCCAAGCAGTTCGGTAGCACAACGAGTGGCTCTCTCTTTAATAATGGCTCTACTGGCAATACCGCAGCGCGCAGCACGCTGATTCGGCGACCCGCACAAATTTTTGTGGACGCCGACTCTAAAAAATAGGACAAACCATGTATACGTATTCCCCTCGTCCTGTTCACGTGCGCCCAGAATTGGACCGAATGGCTGAATATATACCTGGTGAGTCTCAGGAAGCATTCAGTGCACGTACAGGAATCCCAGTCGATCAGCTGATCAAGCTGAACGCAAATGAAAGCCCTTATGGACCAGCACCGCAAGTGGTGGCCGCTTTAGGTAACCACTTTGCTTACAATAATTATCCCGATACAGACTCTCGGGCCTTGAAAAAAGCTCTGGCTGAGTATACGGGTGTGGATAGCCACCATATTGTGGTCAGCCATGGCAGTAATGAGCTGATCAATCTACTCTGGCATATCTTCCTTTCCGTTGGTGATAACGTTATTTGTTGTCCACCAACGTTCTCGCTCTATACGTTTATCACCACATTCTGTGGGGCGTATGTGCTGGAAGTGCCACGAGCAGAGGACTATGAGATCGATGTCGATGCAATCACCAAGGCTTTGACACCAGAGACAAAAATGATTGTGTTGTGCTCCCCCAATAATCCTACTGGCAATCCTGTGAGCGAACAGGATATTCTGGCACTACTGGACACTGGCCGCATCGTAATGGTCGATGAGGCTTACACAGAGTTTTCAGATAAACCCCAGGGCCTGGCTCACCTGGTGCCTCAACATCGCAATCTGATTGTTATGCGTACATTCAGTAAATGGGCCGGTCTGGCCGGTCTACGCATTGGCTACGGCATTTTCCCGGAGTGGATTGTCTCGTATATGCGACGCGCACAATGCCCCTTCGAAGTAAACATGGCTGGCCATATTGCAGCCATCGAAACATTGAAGAATCTGGATTATACGCTGAACAATGTGCGCTTATTGAAAGAGGAACGCGAACGCATGTTTAAGATGCTAGCCAGCCGCTCCTATTTCTGTCCGATACCTTCCCAGGGCAATTTTATTCTGGCCGAGGTAGATACCGAAGAAGTGAAAATTGAGCGTATCAAACAGGCCGTTGAGCAACGTGGCGTCATGCTACGCTACTTTAACCATCCGTATCTGAGCAATTTTATGCGCCTGACGGTTGGTCGGCCCGAGCATACCGACATTATCGCCGATGCATTGGACAGCCTCGATAAAGAACGCTAGTAACATAGAAAGCCCCACCCCGGGGCTTTCTCCCCTTGCCCAATTCCTCCCCTACGATGTACAATAGCCCCGCAAGGATGTGCAAAACAGACTGGACCAATACGTCCCATAAACACGGAGCCGCCAGAATTTTCTGTCATGCTCTCATATCGTGCACATATATGGTTTTGTGGAGGAACTTCTATTTATGCCATACAATACAGATGATCTTACAACCATTGAAGCTGTTACTGCCCGCGAAATATTGGATTCTCGCGGCAATCCAACGATCCAGGTTGAGGTGCTTTTGATGGGTGGCGCGCAGGGAACTGCGTCTGTGCCTTCCGGCGCATCCACCGGCGCTCACGAGGCAGTTGAGCTACGCGATGGCGATAAGAGTCGCTATGGCGGCAAAGGTGTCCTTAGGGCTGTAGCTAACGTCCAGGATGTCATTGAGGATGCACTGGTAGGATTGGATGCAACCGATCAGGCGATGATCGACGAAGTTATGATCGCGCTGGATAATACCCCGAATAAAGCAACTCTGGGCGCCAATGCGATCCTTGGTGCTTCACTCGCAGTCGCCAGAGCTGCCGCTCTGGCTCAGCAGCAACCACTCTATCGCTATCTCGGTGGCGTCTCTGCTCGCACATTGCCTGTTCCGATGATGAACATCCTCAATGGTGGCAAACACGCTGACAATTCTACCGACTTCCAGGAGTACATGGTACTTCCAGTTGGGGCAAATTCATTCCGAGATGCCCTACGCATGGGTGCTGAAGTCTATCAAGCTCTGAAAAAAGTTCTGCACGACAAAAAACTTAATACGAATGTCGGTGACGAAGGTGGTTTTGCCCCATCCCTTAGCGATAACCGCGCCGCCTTAGAGGTCCTGGTGGCCGCCATTGAGACCGCCGGCTACAAACCCGGTAAAGATATTTATTTAGGCATGGATGCGGCCGCCACCGAACTCTACCAGAATGGCAAATACGAACTTGCACGTGAAGGCCGCACCCTGTCATCCAAAGAACTGGTCGATCTCTACGAAAAATGGATCCATGAGTATCCACTGATCAGTATCGAAGATGGCCTCTCCGAAGATGACTGGGAAGGCTGGTCCTCATTCCGCAAGCGCGTCGGCAATAACATCCAGATCGTTGGCGATGATCTCTTTGTTACCAACACCGAGCGCCTGAAACGCGGCATCAAAGAGCAGTCAGCCAACTCTATCCTGATCAAACTCAACCAGATTGGTAGCTTATCCGAAACTATGGAAGCCATTGAGATGGCCAAACGTGCCCAATTCACCGCCGTCATCTCACATCGTTCCGGCGAAACGGAAGATACCACCATCGCCGACCTCGTGGTAGCCACCAATGCCGGCCAGATCAAAACAGGCGCACCCGCCCGCAGTGAGCGCGTCGCCAAATATAACCGCCTCCTCGTCATCGAGGACGAACTAGGAGCCGAAACCGCCCGCTATGCCGGCTACAGCGCCTTCTACAACGTACCCAGCCTCTATGACAAAGCCTAGATAGCTAAATAAAGCGAGGCAGCAAAAAAGCCACAGACCACTCTATCATCAGAGCGATCTGTGGCCTTTTCTTGCGCACCCTGCCATTGTGAGCGGCATTTACGCTTACAATGGCAGGCGCGAAACAATTAAGCTCTATCCCCTGCCAGATTGTGCTTCAAGGTAAAGTTGGTACCATTCGGCATTTGAAAGACGGCGTATTCTTTCAGAGGCTGCAGCACAACATTATCCACGACCAGCGATGCGCTGGCTCCCGCTTTAAGCGTTACTGACAACGTATGTTTGCCACTGGTTAATGCGAATGCTTGATCCGGTGAGATAAGGGTTAGATAATCCTTGTCAGGTGAGCGCTGGACCTGGATCGTGCTGACATGATGACCATCAATACCTATCTCCAACGCCAGTTTACCTGTTACTATATGCGGTTTGACCAGCGCGGCAGAAAGCATATACTTACCACTGTGTGTAATCTGTAGCTCTTGCTGCAACTGATCATTGTTAGACATCTTGACCATTTTTCCGCTATATTGAGCCTCACCAGTCCAATTACTGTCTGGTGTAATAATTTGTGGATTTCCAGCGGCAATTTTAGCGGACTCAGCTTCATAGATGCTAGCAGTATGGCGCTCAATAGTTTTCACATTCACCATGTTCAGTGCGCTAGGATTTTGATTGACGACCTGGAGTGCCATCAAAGCTTCGATAGTTGATTCAGCACCTGAATTCAAGCTAACTTTCCCAGTGGTTCCATCCAGGCCATCGTATCCACGCCCGTTGGCTGGATCATACATGGCAAAATGCGCGTCATTGTTTCCTGTAAACCAGGAGGCGGCGATGCCAGCATAGCGAGCATAGCGAGGATCATGGGTGGCCTGATGAACAGCCATAAAGCCCTGGACCAGCATGTCGACGCCGTAAGCTATCTGTCCGTTTTTATCAGGTGTCGGTGCCATCTGATTAATCATGCCTGTAACCAGCAGGTGGCTGAATAATTGGTCTGCCTCTTGCTTTGCGGATGCAATCCATGTATTTTGATGCAGGAGCATTCCAGCTCTGGCCAGAGCAAAAGTTTGTCCACTACCATAGGCGTGCCAGAGACTCACTGATCCATTCCAGTCCAGATGAGCCCCAAACGGGAACTGCGTATTGGAACCATATTGATACTCAGCAAGTCCACGGCCAACTTTGAGCATAGAATCCTTAACAGTATTCAATGGCTGCGCCTGGTAAAATTCTGTCAGTCCTAGCAATGCATTCGACATAGAATCAAATCCGTCGATCCAGGCAGGTATTTTATAGCCATGCAGATGTATGTATGAGCCATAGCTACCATTGATTTTTCGCTGCAAGGCGGTGTTCGACAGTAAAAAGCTACTCTGTAACTTCCCGGCAAAGGCTGGATCTATATTTTTGAACACATTGTAGCCATAACCAAGAGACCACATGGCGCGCGTCGCCCACCAGTCAAAAGACTTTTTGCTTGTGACTCCATCTGTATTAATTGAGAGGTCGGACTTAATAAAATTATAGAACTCGCCATCATTTGCCTGCATGTGCATGACAAATTTCAGTAGGTCTCGCGCTTTATTTAGTGATTGCTCATTATGCGTTTGTTTGTAATCATTTAAATACACTATTACTGCACGGGCGGCATCATCAATACAAGCAATGCCTTCACCAGCTGCATCGACCCACTTATAATCGGGATACTCCGAATAAACATGTATGATCAACATCTGCTGACCAGCTATGTTTACCTGTTGGCTTAAACCATCAAGATGGGCCAGATTAATCGAAGTGGACTGCGCTGTTGTTGCGACTGGCTGTGTTGACTTTGCAAAAGCTGGCGCTGCAACTGGCAATGTAAATAAGATAGCCAGCAATGCCAGCACTACTTTTAGAGGAAAGGACCTCATACAAATCTCCTTGGGTTTCATAGGGTTTTTACTTACTAAGCTCTTCCTTAAATGAAGAAGTTGTGAAAATGCTTACAATGAGTATAACATAAATAAAGATACAAATATCAATATTTTGTGTGGCGCGCATTGAAGTGTAATTAATTTATAGAGTAAAATCCTTGTACCTACCGCAGGCGCTAAAGACTATCCATAGCTAATGCCATTGGCAAGTTTTCCCCCCGTACTCCCTTTTGAAGAGAGAACTGGAGAGGCGGTCGCGACCGCCTCTCCAGTTCTCTCTTCAAAACAAGCGAGCGTTGCAAACGCGAGGTGTCACGCTAAAAATCGCACCTGGCGTTAGCGAAGAAAAACAAAATAAAGTCAATGAAACTCTGTACGCTACGCCCCAGATGCGTTATAGTATGAGAAGACACTCGGATAACCACAGGTGGACGAGGGTAACTAAAAATCCATAACCATGGACAACCACCTATCTATCCTCGCCCGTTTGTGATTACCAATCCATACATCGTAACTAAAGAGAGGGTTTATGGCAAGCAACACATCTGACGTCCTGGCTGCACGCGAAAGACGCACAGGACGTTCTGTTCACTATAATATCAGCTACCTCGTTCAGGGCGCAGAATATGGCACCGATGGCGCGATCGTGCTACTGCATGACATCCCTGCGGGGGCTTTCAGTTGGGAAGGCATTATGGGACAGCTTGGCGGCTTTAATCGCGCTGTCTATGCCTTCGACATGCTGGGATTCGGCCAGTCAGAATATCCCTGGCCCGCCGATACTTCTGTGTGGGGACAGGCGGACGTCCTATCTTATCTGATCAAGGATCTTCAGCTCACTAATATCGTTCTGGTTGGACACGGCCTTGGTGGCGGTGTGGCTCAGGTACTGGCTACCCGCTTACTGCGTCCACAGACCGCTGCACTGGTCCTGGTAAACTCCATCTGCTATCTACATACGTTTGCCGCTAACTGGCCATTGACCGATATGGAGAGACGCCGCGATTTCGATGCGCCACATAATACTGAATTGGCTGCCTTGATCGACGACCTGCGCCAGACGTTGCCCTCCGCCACCACCAATCCTAAAGATTTTGCCAATGTTCTCAACAGTTACGTTGAGCCCTGGAACAACGAACTCGGCAAAGAGATCCTTTTCCAGCATATACGCAACCTTGTGCCTTACTACCTCAACTCCGTCTCTAGCGATCTGCGCACACTCAATCGACCAACCCTGATTATCTGGGGCGAAAAAGATGAGCAGATTCCATTGACATACGCCGAGCGTCTCCATCGTGAGATTCCACAGTCAGAGCTTGTGACCCTGCCGGACGCAGGCCACCTCTCACTGTTTGATGCACCCGACGCCATCGCCGGCGCCCTCAAAAACTTCATTACCAATCTCTAAATCAACAACATCTAAAGAAAGAGGCAATCAAGATGATTATTTCCTGATTGCCTCTTTCTTTTTCAATATATTTATACACATAAATGTGACATAAGTCATAAAAGCATATTCCAAAACCATATACCCCCATAAGTATATTCTTGTATCATAATACTTGCATTGTCCATTTCTCACCAGTATAATGAGATAGGAAATAAGAGTGTGTCTGACTCCCATCACAATGGGAGTGGTGAGTTTTAGCTAGCCTGGGGAGCGCAGGCGCCCCCACTCATGTTTTAGTGGTTGGTGCAGAAATGGCGCGAATGCGCCATTTCTGCACCAACGAGGAAAGAGAATGTGAGCTGCTACGCTGCTGAAGCACAACGAGAGAAAAGACGGCCATCATGGGCCGCTAAGCGTTGTTTTCGCGCCTTTGGCGCTCCAATGGTTGTAAGTGTGCTGTCAAAAAGTGTTCACCGAACACTTTTTGACAGCACACTTACAAGAAGTATGGGCGCTTTAGGGCCCGCGTGCGGTTGCCTGTATGCTTCCCTAAGAGAGCAGGAGCCAGACACACTCTAAAGAACCATGGATGGAATGTGGAAGGGATTTATGGAAAATATGGCTCGCCTCAAAAAAATATTATTAATTAACCCAAACATGCATCAAGCCCCTGAACAACAACAACTAACACCTATCAGGACTGATGATCTCCCCGCAGATTTGTTGCCGGTTACCGATGAATTTTTTATCCAGCCCGGAGATTGGGATACTGGACTTTTTCAATCGATCCCTGCGGCTCAGGCCCGGACGCAGGAATTATCTTTACCAACTCCGCAGAAACATACCTCACGACTCATAGAGGCACTGATCTTTCTGGCTAAACATCTCGTGTTCGCCCTCGATGCCTGCGTGCTAGCAACACTAAGCTATGTATGCTTGAAGAATCAACGTCCCTATCTTTTTCTATGCTGGTATGCCATCGCCATCTTCTGGGGCTTTCTGGCAATCCCACCTTTTCGTCACCTCTTACAGCGAGGTACATACTCCCTCTTACAGCTATTCACTCCGGCACAAGAGAGGGAAGCGAAAGCATTAAGCAATCATGATCGCGACGTCCATATGCGCAAATTGCAAAACGATACAGCCGCTTATATGCAAGCCCTGAAACGCCTGCACCGTACCGGCCGCCACTAGCTGGCTGCAGGGCTTTTTCATTTTCAGCCGGGAGTAACTGTCAGGCAAATCATATACAGAGTATTTCTGGTGTGGTGTGTGTTCTGTGGGCGGCTGCGGCCGCCCACAGAACACACACCACACCAGACTCCGGCGCCATAGGCGCCAGGAAGAGGAAAATTAAAAAGCCCTGAGCTGGCTGTGTCATTCTGGACCATGGTGACGTTTTCGTGTTAAACTGAGATAACAACATGTTATCTCACTATTATTCTCTGAAGAGTCTAGCCATTAAGATTGCAAAGAATGCTCAAAGCTTCTTGCCATGCCGCCCGCCCACGCTTGCAACTCGATAGGCATGGGCGGTGTTATTCATAAGCGGGACAGGGAGTTTTTTTGGCGTAACATACTGCTTGTAGAGAGGCACAAAAAATGGAAAATGATGCCATGGTCCCAGCGTTGTCCGCTGTTCAGCAATATACAGAGCAGATTCGTGCCAATGTCGCACGGGTAATTATCGGTAAACTTGATGTTATCGATCTGCTACTGGTGGCGCTTTTAAGTGATGGACATGTCTTGTTGGAAGATGTGCCCGGTATGGGTAAGACGGTGCTGGCAAAAGCGTTGGCGCGCTCATTGGGGGCAACGTTCCAGCGCGTCCAGGGGACTCCCGATCTATTACCAACCGATATTATTGGGGTCAGTTATTATGATCAGAAGCAGAATGATTTTGTCTTTCGCAATGGTCCACTCTTCGCGCAGATACTACTGGTTGATGAGATCAACCGCACCACTCCTCGTACCCAATCAGCACTACTTGAAGCCATGGCTGAACGTCAGGTAACAGTGGAACGTGAAAGTAGACAGTTACCCCGCCCCTTCCTGGTCATGGCCACCCAAAATCCTGTCGAACTTGAGGGTACCTTCCCTCTACCAGAGGCACAACTGGACCGCTTCTTGCTCAAGGTGCAGATGGGCTATCCAGAGGAAGCAGATGAGCAAGAGATCCTGCATCGCTTTAAACAAGCGGAACCATTGGATACGCTAGAGCCAGTGGTGAGTGCGAGCGATTTTATCGGTTTGCAGCGAGCGATCCGCACGGTACAATGGCAGCCAGAGGTCGAGCGCTATCTTTTAAAGATTGTGCGCGCTACCCGGCAACATGATACCATCCAGATGGGGGTGAGTCCCCGCGGTACACTGGCACTCTATCGGGCCTGCGAGGCATACGCCGCTATCCAGGGCCGGGATTTTGTACAGCCGGATGATATTAAGTATCTGGCTCCTTTTGTGCTGGCCCACCGTATCCTGACAACCAATCGCAATCGTATGCGCGGTCGCAGGAGCAATGAGATTATTACGGAGATCGTTCAGGGTATCGAGGTTCCAGTTGAGACCATCGCTTCACCTCCAGTAGCAAGGTAAAACACTATGAGCATGGAAGAAGATAGTCGTCTTCAAGCGCTCGATACGCCGGATCCGGTGCTCAAAAAACGGCGTCCCTGGTATTATCTGGCGCTGGCACTGGTCATACTTAGCGTAGTGACGCGACAGCCACTGATGATACTGGCCGCCATCTTCACCTTTCTGGTGGGCTTTGTGCCTGAGATCTGGTATCGCTATGCTTTACAACACCTGCTGGTCCGGCAGAAAGTGGATCGTCCACATCTCTTCTTTGGGGAACAGGTGACTCTATCGGTGACGATCGAGAATCGTAAATTTCTGCCACTTCCCTGGCTGCGCTTCGAAAATTCAATCTCGCCTCCGCTGACAATAACGGGAGGTCGCGCCAGCCACCTGCAAACAGTCAAACGCGACACCTTGATCAGTACCTGGTTGCTCTGGTCGTATCAACGGGTCACACGCCGCTATCGCATGCGCTGTCAGGCCCGTGGCTTCCACCTGTTTGGTCCGATACAGATACAGTGTAGTGATCCTTTTGGTTGGTTGGATCGCGAGATCGTCCTGCCTGCTAATGAGACACTGCTGGTCTATCCATTGCTAGCACCTATCGAGGAACTGGGACTCCCTTCAATCTTTCCTATGGGTGAGCACGTTGGGACACGGCAATTGCTTGAGGATCCGCTCTGGTTCGCGGGCAATCGTGAATACCAGTTGGGAGATGATCCACGCAGGATTGATTGGAAGGCTACGGCCCGTATGGGCGAGTTGCGCAGTAAAATCTATGAATCCACGACCGAGCGCCGCCTGCTTATTCTGCTGGATACCTGGACCTACTCTCAGGAACAAAAAGGCATGGATACGGAGCTCCAGGAATATTGCATCTCTGCTGCGGCCTCACTGGCAGCCTGGGGATTGGATGAGGGCTATATGGTTGGCGTGTTGACGAATAGTGCGATGGTGACGGCTACCCACGCCATAAGCGCGGAGGTCAATACCGATCAGGCACAGGATCAGCAGGCGGCCCGCAAATCGAATGCCATCAGCATATCACCATCTGGCATCAGTATTCCGTTTGCCAGTGATTACACCCAATATGAGCAGATCCTGACCACGCTGGCACGCCTGGTTCCTGGCTATAATACACCGATCGAACGCATGATTGAATTGGAAGATGATATGTTCAGGCAGGGCACCACTATCCTGCTGATCAGTCCAGTCAATACGTTGAGCGAGAATACGTTGCTCTATTTACAGGAACGACGGAAATATGGCGCGGCGGTCAACATTATTCTGGCTGGCGATCTAGAGACAGGAACCGAGTTACCTGACACGAACGATCTGACCACCTATCATATTGGAGGAAAGGAGCAGTGGCATGGGCTTATTCAAGCCATCAGCGACGGACAGAACGGAGCCATCGGTACCAGCACGCGTAGCCTCCAATTGGATTGAGTTGCTGGCGGTTCCGATCGCGTCAGCATTAATGGAGGCCCAGCCGATCTATCTGGTCCTACAATTGCTGTTCCGACGCATCACTCTGGCATACAACTATTTAGACGTGGGCAGCATCACCCTGCTCTTACTGGGACTCCATTGGTGGGCTATCTGGAACTTTTATCGGCGTGAACGCCAGGGAGTGGCCCTGGATTACACGGTAGGTATGCATGTGACGCGGTTGGATATACTTGCTATCGTGAGCGCCCTGCTCATTCTCGGCTTGACCCACTGGTATGCTCTTGATGATCCATTGACGATTGCCGCCATAATCGTGCTGGTTGGCTGGGGTTGGAAACGGGGAGTTGATCGCGCCCGCTCAGGTTTTAGCGAAGATCAATTGATCCTGGCTTTTAAAATAGGCCTGGGAGCCCTGTTAGTAGTAATGGGCTTCTCAATACTTGGAGATGCTGCATCAGACTATAGTATTAATAACGATCTACTGCGCGATCTGCCGCTCTTTTTCCTCTCCGGTTTTATCGCTCTCTCCTTTACGCGCATTGGAGCGGTACGTAAAGAACAGGCCAGACAAACCCATAATGCGACCAGAGAAGGCACGAACAGGTGGATCACCACATTGACCGTTACCTGGGTAGCATTGATTGTGCTGAGTATCGCTCTTGAGATCCTGCCAGAAGATGTGCTTATCATGCTGATCAGCCCGCTCTGGTGGCTCATCGGACTACTGGCACAGGTGCTGTTTTTTGTGATCAACGTGATCGTCTACGTGTTTTCCCTCGCGATCAACTGGCTGCTTAGTTTATTGCCTCATTTTAATGGTAATCTGCCTCCCACACCCAGGACACCGACCCATCCCTCCAATTTAACGACAACGCTACAAAAACTTGCTCAGCAACAGCATGGCTCAGCAACAACTATGCTAATACTACGCCTGCTAGTGATGGTTGGAGCAATCGCGCTGCTGATAGCTATGGTCTACTTTGTCCGGAGAAGACAGAAAAACAGTGAAGAAAATACCTTACCAGAAGAGGAGGAGTTGCGTGAAGGTCTGAATGCACAACAGATTCGCAAGGAGCGCCGGCAGGAACACCGTCAGCGTCAGCAGGATATGCTTGATGCTGATGGGCTGGCCCCTGATTCTGTACGCTACCGCTACCGCTCATTACTGCAAGCCATGGCTGAGAAAGGTGGAGAATTCGCACGCCAGCAGCAAGAGACTCCTCTTGAATACCAGAAACGCTTGCTCTTACTGGCTACCCCTAAATTACCCGCCGGGGAGGGTGAGCAACCAACGGATCCAGCTATTCTGGCAGAGCTAACACAAGCTTATGCTCGGGAACGCTATGGTGGTAAAAAACTGGAGGATGAGCGCCAGAACTATCTGCGCCAATGGGTTCCACAGTTGCTCGCACGGCTAACTACCTATCTGACCACAGTACCCCAACCAACCAAAAAACGTCCATATCAGCCCTCACGCTGGGGTGAAGATTAATCGCGTGTAGCATAAAAGAATCCCGGTCCAGCCGGGATTCTTTTATGCTACACCAGGAAATCTGCGCTTCCGTGGTTTGTCCTGGTAGGCTGCGGAACGACGGTTATAATCATCCACCGCACGCAAATATTTTTCATATTTGCGCTCTAGATCCTGTACCGAAGCTCCTTGTTGCTCAGCCTGTACTAACTCATACCACTTCTGTTCGATAGATTGATGAGCGCGTTCTAGCTCAGCTGGGGTCATGGGATTATCTTTCTTAGTGCGCTATCCTTTAAAACTACCCATACATGGCAGCTTCTAGGATATGCGCACTACTAAAAGGGGCTTATCAAGAAGCTTTATTATTTTGCTTGGACTCCCTGTATTCAGCTGTCAATTGCTGAAGCATCTTCTTGGCTCCCAGGAAGCTCATGGTCGAGGTATCTTCTGGAGCTGGTTTGCCCAGGTGTTCGCATAACTTACGAATACTTGAGAGCTGCTGATCGGTCGCGCTGGCCGGAGCATCATTATCCGCTGGACGATTGCTACCATTGGCGGCAGGCGCACTATGCCCATTGCCGTTGGCGCCATTATTCGCGCTACCATTTGGCCGTACAGTCACCAGTGAGGATTGTTGTCCATTCTGACTGGTTCCATTCGCGCTTGCGGCACTTGTGACCGGTTGACGATCAACAGGGCTATCAACAATGCGATGGGCCTCTTCCCACTCATCGCCGGTGAACTGGGTGCCATACCCTAACGCGGCCAGGGCGCGACCGATAGCACCAGTCTCAGCCTTTTCAATGAAGTCCCCAAAGCTGGCCGCCTTCTCTGACTTGGTGCCGGTAGCAATACCGCCAACCCCGTCGCGCACGGTCGCACGGAAGACGCAGAAACCCTTCGCCTGCTTGATCACCTTCTCACTGCGCCGCCGCTCCGCGTTCCAGGCGAAGGCCTCTTCCTCTGTCTCGCGGTCCATGTCTAGATGGAGCATCTCAGTCTCGATCACGCCATGGGGAAAGGCAGAACGGAACCATACAAGCCTCCATTGGACGGGCAAATAGTCCTTGGATGTTTGACCAGATCGTATTTGCATCAAGTGTTCATTGGGATTGAAGACGCGAGAGGTTGTCTGCTCTTCCTGTACTTTCCCATTGCTTTGATCGCTCATTCGTCGCTCCTTTTTAGAAATTTTGTTCTATTATTCTAGAACACGTGCTCTTTATTGTCAAGTGTCAGAACGTATCTTTGAGTTCCAGCTACCCATAGTTATTCTTTTTGGAAGGTTTAAAAATGGTAGTAAAAAAAGAGAGTTCTTTTTATGCATAGCTGTGCTCAATTTTAGGAATACTGTTTACGCAAGAATGGAGATTAGGGATTTTTGTCTCCTATTTATAATGGCAATGAGACAGATTTTTTATTGCATCACAGTTATACTTGTAGTAGAAGCATATGTAGGCGGACTTGATAGCAGGTTACATATCATCACTCAATGGAGTTCAAGAAGTACTTGAGTGCCTTGAGGGGTGCCAGAGCTTCTCGTACTGTATGCATTCCATCTAAAGCGGACCGCTATATGTCAACACAGGATTTCATCGGGCGTGCTTAAACAAGATATAATGCCTGACCATGTGTGATATTTGTGTCCACAAAATTTTTACAGTACACATAGTGTTAACTCGCGGATGCCTGGTAGAAGATGTTGTGAGATAAAAGGAGACACTATTATGAGACATTCGACATCTCATGGATCAGTTTTTTATATCCTTCCACCGCACATGTTGACCTCTCTGGCACAACATGGTACTCAAGAGCAGCGTACAATGGCGCTGCAAATGCTGGGCCACGATCATTCGATCCGTACAGTTCGTATGGCTCAGGGACTGCTCAGCAGCAAACATGGTGGCGCACGGGCCTCACTGACCGAGGAAAAAGCGCTTTATCGTACGATCTATAATGTTCATGGACAGACGACTCTGCCTGGCGATCAAGTACGTGGCGAGGGCCAGACGCCGATTCAAGACGTCGCCGTAAACGAAGCATACGATGGCCTGGGCTGGACCCATGCCTTGTATCTCCAGGTTTATAGCCGCAATTCAATCGATGATGCTGGCATGCGCCTCGATGCTTCGGTCCATTATGGGACGCTCTATAATAATGCGTTCTGGAATGGGGAGTGTATGATCTTCGGCGATGGTGATGGTCAACTGTTCAATCGCTTCACCTGCGCCCTTGATGTCATTGGTCACGAACTAACACATGGCGTCACCGAAGATGAATGCAAACTGGCATACGTCGGACAGTCCGGTGCGCTTAATGAGTCCATCTCGGATGTCTTTGGCTCTCTGGTCAAACAATATGCCAATCATCAGACAGCGGATCAGGCCGATTGGCTGATTGGTCATGGACTGTTCACATCAAAGGTCCATGGTCAGGCCCTACGCTCGATGCGTGCTCCTGGTGAGGCATACGATGATCAGCTCCTGGGCCGCGATCCACAGCCCTCCCACATGAACAACTATGTACAAACCGTTGAAGATAATGGCGGCGTCCATATCAACTCTGGTATTCCCAACCATGCCTTCTACCTTGTAGCGACAGCCATTGGCGGCTTTGCCTGGGAGAAAGCGGGACGCATCTGGTACGAGACCTTGCGCGATCCACGGCTACGCTCCACGGCTACCTTCCGCATGTTTGCCCGCCTGACCCTCACCAATGCCGAGCGCATCTATGGTGCCAGCAGCACTGAGTGGTCAGCCGTCCATGATGCCTGGTCCCAGGTTGGAGTACAGGTGCCAGCCATGATCACGGAGCACTAAAATGCTGATACAGATGCAAATCGAGGGGGGCTTTGCCAACATTCCAGCCTTAGCCAGTCCCAGATGCCTGGATAGCGTGACGCTGTCAGCCCAGGATGCTGAAGAACTCCAATACCTGATCAAGGCATCCAATTTCTTTGCCCTGCCTGCGGTACCAGCCATACCGCCGCGCGGTGCAGACTATCGTACTTATCACATTACCGTCAAAGATAATGGCCGACACCACACCATCCAGTTCAGCGATCCCATCAAAGATCCTCAACTCCAGGCCCTGGTGTCATTCCTAGAACAACATGTCTACCAGGCATAAGCATCTACGACCTCAATCAAGGCCCGCTTCTACTATGAATGGTAGGAGCGGGCCTTGATTACGTTGGCGGTTGATTTTAGTCTTGAAGAAAAAACAGCCTCAGATCTACACATAAATTTGCTATAAACGTAGAGATATGCACAAATGCTCTCCAATGTCATATAATTGAGTCTATAGCGCCATACTCAATGAGTGAATATTCACCTGTACGCAAAGGGGGCAAACAATGGGCAGCATCACAATTTATAATGAAATCCAAAATGCTTTATCACACGGCGAAAAAGTAGTTATCGCCACCGTAATCAAAACCATGGGGGCCGCCCCTTGCCCTCTGGGTAGTAAAGCGTTGATTCGTATGGATGGCTCGGTCTATGGTAGCTTCGCAGGCCCACAAACCGATGCAAAAGTAGCCCAGGAAGCGTTAAAGGTATTGCGCGAAGGGCATCCAGCCTCGGCCCATATACATCTGGACGCGGATAAAGGGGAGGCCGTCGGAAGTTGCGGCGCTACGCTGGAAGTTTTCTTTGAAATTCTTAGACCTGAACCACGCCTGATTATTGCTGGAGCCGGTTATGTGGCTCAGGCCTTGTCTCGGCTAACGTCCAAACTGGATTTCCGCATTATCGTTGTCGATGATCGCCGCGATCTCACGGACTCACAGAACTTTGATTCTCAGGCCAGCATTAGTTTTGGGGATATTCCCACCACCATCCGCAAACTTGAGCCCGACGAAGCTACCTGGATCGTCATCGTGACTCGTGGCCATAATCTCGATAAAGAAGCCCTACACGCCGCGCTGGACACACATGCCGCCTATATTGGCATGATTGGTAGTCCCAGTAAGGTCAAACGGATCTTCCGTGAGCTCCTTGATGATGGCGTTAGCCGTGAACGCCTCGAACAGGTACATGCCCCCATCGGACTCGATCTAGGCGCTGAAACACCGGATGAAATCGCCCTGAGTATTGCCGCCGAAATCATCATGCTACGCAAAAATGCCAGCGGCGTGCCTCTTAACACCCTCCACAATCTTCTCTCTTCAGAGTAGCAGGCACGCCACTCGCGACCAGCGGCCAGCTCGTAGCCCTAACGTTTGACACCTCGAATATAGCGGATAGTGACCGTGCCAAGGATACAATAGATGATGGCCATGACAAACAAGATTTGATAGCCCTGCACAGGATGTCCGCTACGAGCGAAACTATCAATGAGCGGTCCACCCAGGACTGGAGCAATGATCTGTGGCACCGCCAGCGAGATATTCCAGACTCCCATATCACGAGCAAAGTTTTGTTTGGATGGCAGGGTATCCGCTACCAGGGCCCAGTCGACGCTTTGATAGGCCCCATAACCCAGCCCAAAGACAGCGCCGGCAATCATCACGATGAGCAGCGAATGCGTCACCACAAACACCAATCCTACGACTGCCATAAAGCTGCCAGAGAGATAGACCATCGGCTTACGGCCATAGTGATCGGATAGCCAGCCTGCGGCAAGGGCACTGACCAGACTGGTCAAGGCAACCACTATCGCGAAGTTACTGGTCTGCTGCTCAGGATTCGGGGCCTGTACTACGTCGCGCATATAAAATTGTAGAAAGGTCTGGATAGTATAGATGCCCATCATCATCAGGAAGCGCGTGAATAAGACCCAGGCAAAATCAGGATTTCTGCGTGGATTAAAATCGAACAGGCGCAGGATACCAGCGGTAGCGACCATTTCTAGTAGGACTTGCAGCACATCGTTATTGATCTGTAGACCAGCGGGACGCAGTAAGTTCCAGATGATAACTAATCCCCATACCAGCAAGGTTGCTAGCAACGTACCAACGATCGTCATCAAGCGTGAATTTGTTAACCAGCCGGGCCGCCAGTTTCTATCTGCCCTCTCAGAACGTATTTCTTCAACTGGTGGATTCTCAATGGTATTACTGCGCTCATGTACTACCAGAATAGTGACCAGCATAAACACAATCAGCACCACAATAATAATTGCGTAGGTCAACCAGAGACTTTGCTGGTATTGTGCCAGGGGCTTTGAAGCATTCACAAACATACCAGCTACGATCACACCACCGATATTACCAATCAGTAATAAAAATCCCATAATCCCTGAGGCTATGCCACGTTGATTGGTGGGCACAATATCTGGTAGCAACGCATGGAAAGGTGCCTGGGCCATATTGCTAGAAAACTGTACCAGCATATATGCCAGTGCCAGCGAAGGAATATTCGGTGCCAGCGCCATCCAGACCAGTCCAGCTACATTGATCAGGGTTCCGATCAAGATATATGGCCGCCTTCTCCCCCAGCGCGCCAGCCAACCACGGGTATAATCACTGGCTACTCCCCATAGCGGATTCGTAATCAGGGCAATAAAAGCGCCCGGCACCAGAATATACGCCAGTGCTTCTCCTTGATGCAGTTGTCCGACCAGCTTAAACACCTGGCTTGGCAAGATAATTGTGCCAATCGCCGCCCAGTGAAAATTAAGGGCAAACCAGAAAATGCTAATCGCGACAATCTGTCCCCAGTACAATTTTTTCGGTGCAAGCCCAACAATTTCTGAAGGAGAACCGATCTCCCCACCTTGATCCATTACACTCATACTACAATTGTCCCTTCTCTGAGTACAATCACGCAGATATCCAGACAAAAATAACATGCATATATCCCTCAACAACAGTGTCATTTGCACTATTATTGTTCTCCCATCCAACCTTTCAACATAAAATAAAAGTAACGATTCAGGTCTGCCGATGCCTACGGCATCGGCCAAAATATTGGTGTGGGGTTGCAGAAAAGTGTCGGCTGAGCCGACACTTTTCTGCAACCCCACACCAATATTTTATGAGAGGGCCCTCTCATTTATAAATTGCCCCCTTGCATGTATACGCGATGCATACTATCATACAGACTAAGCGCTAAAGAAGTGTTTTTTTACTGGA
This sequence comes from Dictyobacter alpinus, assembly GCF_003967575.1. Taxonomy (NCBI): domain Bacteria; kingdom Bacillati; phylum Chloroflexota; class Ktedonobacteria; order Ktedonobacterales; family Dictyobacteraceae; genus Dictyobacter; species Dictyobacter alpinus. Next base: position 2,840,059 of record NZ_BIFT01000001.1, on the reverse strand, counting down.
GTTAAACATGATTACTCTCCCATTAGCTTATCTTTTAAGCGGAGGCTGGCTACATATCGGCCCGCCATATATCTACATCGATATTGATCCTGTACTCTTACACCTGGGTCCTCTGGCGATACGTTGGTATGGTCTGATGTATGTGGTCGCGATCCTGGTCGGACTATGGGTCATCAAAGGCTATACGACCCGCAAGGGGATTGACCAGGATATGGTTTATCGCATCCTCTGGTGGTGTATCGCAGCCGGTCTTATCGGTGGACGCCTCTATTTCGTTATTCAACAACCAAATCTTGTTGATGGCTACCTCATGCAGCCGCAACGTATCCTGGCGACGTGGGAGGGTGGTATGGCCTTCTATGGCGCTATTTTCCTGGTGATTCCCACACTGATCTGGCGTGCCAGGGTCGAACGCATCAATCCTCTGGTACTGATCGATGCTGGCGTACTCTTCGGGGCCGCCGGCCAGATTTTTGGACGTATCGGTAACCTGATCAATGGTGATATCATTGGCTACCCCAGCACACTTCCCTGGTCAACCGTGTATCAGAATCCCAATAGCTGGGCCTGCTTTGATCCCTCGACCTGTAATGTACCGGTACAACCGGCGGCCGGCTATGAACTGCTCGTCAATCTGGTGGTGCTGGGTCTCATGCTCTATCTGGCACATAGAGTACGGCGTCCAGGTATCTTGATGCTCGTTTACCTGTTCAGCTACACCATTTCACAGTTCTTGATCTTCTTTACGCGTGCCAACGATATTGTTAGCTTCCTGGGCATTAATGCTGGCCTGAAACAGGCCCAATGGACTTCACTGGTTGTCTTCATCTTCCTGCTCCCTCTCACCTATTGGGTTTTACGTCACTCCAAACCTGTACCAGATGGTGAGGTTGCCGCGACATATGGTATTCCACAAAAACCTAAAGCTGCACTGGAAACCAGGGTCTTGACCGAAGATACCAGCAAGGTACCTGCCGAAGCGGAAGAGTCAACAGATGATGCCCTGACAAAGCGCGCAGATACAGCTGCGGATGAACCATCATCAACCTTCTCTTCAGAGATTGCTGAAGATCCTGCCACCGGCGAGAAACCTGTAAATCCTGAACAGATGACCGCTGCCGAGAGTCCAACCGCAACAGAAGGAGAATCCTCGACTGAAGCGGACAAAAATGAGGCTATCAACGACCTACCTGCCGTTCCGCAGAATAAAAGAAACCAGGAGAAAGTCTGAGGAGACCTGATCCCAAAAGGCCTGATGGATACTTGTGTTCCATCAGGCCTTTTGGCTTTTTTACCGACGTTCATCTGCTTAACGCGCTAATCCTCTGGATAAACATGGCACACAAAGATATGCCGCACCTTACGATGCTTCACAGTCGTGTTATAATGCGCCTGAATGTTTCCGCTTTTACTACTAAAAAACGGAATGGTCAAATGAGAGAAATAGCTTGATTGTATAGTGCATCTGCTATTGAAAAGCAATCGTGAACGCTGCTCATTCGCGGCTACGACAAGCACCGCTCACACGATTGAATGGCATGCTATTGCTGGGAAGGCTGGCCGTTGTCCAATGCTCATTACACGTATTGAGTTAGAAAATATAAAAAGTTATCGCCAGGTTACGGTAGATTTTCGCCGTGGTACGACGGCTATCAGTGGTGCGAATGGCGCTGGCAAGACCACGCTGGTTGAGGCGATTGGCTTCGCGCTCTTTGGCTATTTGCCGTACAACCAGGAACAGTTTGTGCGTGAAGGTGAGAAGGTGGGCAAGGTCATTATCCACTTGATCGGTGGCGATGATCGGCCCTATACCGTCGAACGTCGCTGCGGTACGGGTGCCCGCTGGCAGATCTATGATGAAGAAGCGGATATGCGCCTGGAGCAACGCGCGGATGTACAGGATAAGCTACATGAGCTGTTTGGTATCGATCGCGAGCGCTCATTGGATGCTTTATTTCGTGACGCCCTTGGCGTTCCACAGGGAACATTCACTTCTATCTTCCTGGAAACAGGTGCCAGACGCAAACAGACCTTTGATGCTTTGCTGCAGATCGAGGATTATCAAGCTGCCGCGAAATATTTACTTGGTTCACAGAACTACTATAAAGAACAACTCCAGACCCAGCGTTCAACTATCGAACGCCTGCAATATGAGACACGTGAGCTGGAGGATTGGCGTGGACAGCTGCATGCCAAACGCCAGGCAGATAATACCAATAAAGAGAGAAGTATCCAGCTCAGTGAGCTTCTGACCACCCATGAGCAACGTAAAGAGCTCCTTGATCAACAGGCTAAACGTGTCCAGGAACTGGACTCACGGCAGAGACAGGCGAATGAGACCTATAATCACGCCAACGATCGCCTGCAGGATTTTCAGCAGCGCTTTCAGAGCGCCCGTGAGGCCCAGCAGATCGTCACGGACAATCAGGATGCTTATGAGCAGCATCAGCAAGCCACAATCGCGCTGCGTGATCTACGGCAACAGGCGGCTGCCCGCGATACATTACGCCAGCAACAGGCTCGAACAAACAGCAGTGAGATCCAGATTACTGAGCGTATCGCGAATCAGCAGAATCGCCTGCAAGAAGTGGAACGCGCACGGCAACGCGTCCAGGAACTGAATCCTCTGGTCGAAAAACAGATCGAACTGGAGGGTCAGCGCGATGCGGCCCGTCAGCAACGCCAGCGCTATCTGGATGTACGTAGTGCCGGTCAGCAGCGTAAAGAAAAATACGATGAGGCTTACCAGGAACAAGAACAATGCCAGCAAAAAATTCAGGCCATTGAGCCTCTGGTGCCGGTCGCTCAACTCCTTGAAAATCGGCGCGAGGCCCATACCCAGTTGCTGCTCCAGACCAGCAAGCGCAGTGAGAAACAGCGCCAGCTGCAACAAAAGCAGGCAGCCTTACACGACAGGCAGGGCGAGCTCGAAACAGCCATGGATCTGCTACGGCGCGCGGAAAATAATGTACGCTTGATCGAAGAACATCGCCAGGAAGCCGAGGAGATGCCCAAACTCGAGCAGGAAATTCAGGTCCTTGATGCCCAGCGCAACCGCCTGGAAGGCAATATAGAAGGCTATGCCCGCTCACGTGCCCAGTCCGCCGGTGGACAGTGTCCTTTGCTGAACGAGAGTTGCCTGAACATTCGTCAGAAAGGCATCGTGAGCCTGGAGTCATATTTCGAGGGCCTCTTAATCGAGGAACAGGACAAGATCGAGACCATTACGGTCCAACAGCGTACCCTGACACGGCGCAAAAGTCAGATTCAGAAATTTGCTGATGCACTGCCACGGTTAGCTGAATATTTAGAGCGACGCGATGAACGGGCCGAGAACATCCAGCGTATCCAGCGTGAAATTGCCAAACTGGAACAGGAACTTACGACCCTGACCCAGGAACTGGCGGACATCGATCAGGTGGAGCAGCAACTCAAGCAGGCTGAAGCAGATTTACGGGCCAGCAAACAGGCTGACGCTGAAGTGCGGGCCCTGGATGGCCTTAATCGCCAGTTTGAGCAGTTGCAAAAGCAACTGTCACAACTAGACACTGAGATAAATACCCTGCGTCAGGAGGCGGCTCAGCTTCAAGGTAGTGGCACCCGCCTTAAACAGCTAGAGACCGAGCTGGCAGACCTGAATGATCCACGTTCTGAGCGCCGGTCTAAGCAGGACATCCTGGCGAAAGAAGCACAATATCAACAACAGCTCCAGCAGGAAGAGCAGAGGCTACAGGAGATTCAGCAGCAACTCAAAAAACTGGATCAAGAGTTGTCTGGCTATGCGTCACTAGATAGCGAGATCGCACAACAGGAAGTCCGGGTCCAGCAGAATCAGCCTGGTTATCATCGCTATCTACAACACCAGAACGAGGCCCGAACCTTACCAGAACGGGAGCAGATCTTCCAGCAGCAACAGACAACGACCACCGCAGCCTGGCAGAAACTACAGGTTATTCAGCAGGAGTTCGCGCAAGCCCAGGCGGCCTTTAATCCACAGGATCTTACTGATCTGCGCACCACTATCGAACAGGTTAAACATGAGCAGGTTCAACTGATCGAGCAGATGAAGACGCTGCAAACTGAGATTCAGCGCCTTGAGCAGCAAATTACGGCTGCTGAGGCCTTGCTGGTTGAGCTAGAGGCCGCCCAGCAAGAATATCAGACACTGGATGACCTGCATAAAATGATGGGACAGTTCCGTGATCTGATCAAGGATGCGGCCCCACACGTCTTGAAGGCCATGCTATCCGATATTTCAGCTGAAGCCAATAGAATCTTTGGTGAAGTCATGGGTGATCGTCGCGCCCAGCTCTCATGGCGCAATGACTATGAGATCATCCTGCGTCAACAGGGCGTGGATCGCAGCTTTGCTCAATTGAGTGGAGGTGAACAGATGAGCGCTGCCCTCGCGGTACGTCTGGCGCTGTTAAAGAAGCTCTCCTCTCTCAATATCGCCTTCTTCGATGAACCAACCCAGAATATGGACGAATTACGCCGTATGAATCTGGCCGAGCAGATCCGCCGGGTACGTGGCTTTGATCAGTTGATTGTAATTAGCCATGATGACACCTTCGAACAAGGACTGGATAGCCTGGTGCGCCTGAATAAAGTCAATGGCGAGACACGGCTACTGGATGAGGATGATGACAGTTTGCCACAGACCAACTTTGGACAAAACTGGCCCGGTACTGGAACAAATGAGACGCTGCTGCAACCAACCAATTAGTCAGAGGGGAAGAATATGCTGCACAAAGGTAAATTACAGGCGGCCCTCAATGCCAAGAAAGGCCAATTCTCGCTCTTCGATGGCACCTTCAATGAGCAACTGGGCATGTACCAGGCCGCCCTTGAATCATTGTACGAACGCTATCCATCCAGTTCTCAGATGGAAAACATGCTCCCCCCGGATGATATCGGCATGCCTTCAGCCGGGGCTCGTCCGACGATGGAACTGGATCGCTGGCTGGTCAATGCCGCCAATCAGCCATATCATGGTCCAATCTTCCCTTTCGGCCGTGAGTTCACCAGTCACGAACAATCCCGCCTATGGGCCGAGTGCATTGAGGGCGTGACCACGATTGCCGTTGATGGCAGTCAACTGATGCCCTGGCGCGACGCCTCAATTCCGGTTGGACTGGTCCAGGTTGGTTTCTTTGTCAATCCCCATGCCCGTGGACGCACCTATACGAAAGATGTACGCATGGAAGTCCTGGCCCCAGAAGAGCTGATGGAGGAGACCAACAACGACTCGGAAGATCCCGATAGTTATCCGTACTCCGAGATGCAGGTAACGCAGCGCCGCTATCTACTGGAGGTCGAAACCTTATGTACGCTCATGCAGCAACATGCCGCCGCCAGACGCGAAGAAGATCCTGCTTACAGCCCTGTTGTCTTTTTTGATGGCTCACTGGTCGTCTCGTTCGCACTAACTATGCCGAATCCTTATCGCCAGCGCTATATCGATGCAGCCATCTCCCTGTTGCGCACCTCAGAAGAATTGCGCGTCCCGTTGATCGGTTATATCGATACCAGCTATGCTCGCGATATGATCACCATGCTACGCCGTCTGGACTCAACGCTGACGCGGCCAGTTTTGCGAGACACTAAAAAGATTCATGATGCCCTGCTCTGGCGCGGCCACCTGCGCTGGGGAGATCGAACGCCAGCCATGCTCTGTGCCCGCAATGACGTACTGGAAAGCTATGGTCCCTACCATAACAGCGTTGCCTTCTGCTACCTACAAACCAGTTCCGCCCGGCCGCCCACTCGCCTCGAGTTTCCACGCTGGATGCTCGACGACGGCATCCTGGAACCGGTAATGGACGTAGTACGCGCCGAAATCATCGCTGGCAACGGCTATCCCTACGCGATTGAGACCGCTGATGCCGTCTCAGTCATCACCATGCAGGATCGCAATGAGTTCTACGGCCACTTCCAGGCCTTCCTGGAGCGCCAGAACGTCAAATTTAACTACTCAACCAAATCCCTGAGCAAAAACCGGCGCCGCTAAAGCCATCACACACGATTATCACAGCTAGTAGTCTATCAAACATCATGTGATGGCAAAGCGGGGATGCAAGGGGCGGCAAACCCCTTGGCCAGGGTATAGGAGGAATCTCCTTGCTTAATGGAAAGCGGGGATGCAAGGGGCGGCAAGCCCCTTGACTGGGGGATCGGGGGCTGTGCCCCCGGCAATTCCCCCCTCCCGCCCGCGTAGCGGGCGAACACCCGATCAAACGAAGTTTGACAAAGTACTAGTTATGACGTTGGTGTGATTTCAACAGGCAGGCAGATATAAGCAAACAATATGTTATACTTGTTAAAAGTTAAGATCCAATTTTCGTTTCGAGGGTTTTAACACCCATACCTTTTTGACATTGTCAGTATTCGGTAAAGCAGGACAGAAGAGTTATCATCATTATATCTCTGCTTAGTCCCGCTCATGGAATATTGTATTAGAAGTTACAGCGAAGAATTTGTCTATGTCACGTTCGACTACACACACATTTACTTGTCCTTGTGGACAGGTCTTTACTGGCCAGGCTTATGAGTACGTCAATGTCGCAGATGATGCACATTTGCGCTACGTGGTCCTGGCGGGGCTGATCAATGTTTCGACATGCCCCAATTGCGGGAGAAGAGCCGCGATCTCGATACCTTTTGTGTATTCAGATCCAGCTTATCAGCTCCTGGCGTACGTCCATCCACGTGCCGATGCACCAGAAAATGCTCGACTCATGATTCTGGAAAAGTTGCGCGATGTGTATATGGATGCGTCCAAGCTCCATGACCAACCTACCGCGACGGATAATGAGTCCGGCAGCAATAATGGTGGTCGGGTAGTTTCTCTATCGGCCTCAGAGGCCAGGGATATGCCACCGCTAAAGGTGGTCTTTGGACTGGAGCAGTTAGGCGAGTTGATTGCAGCCGAGTTGAGTCCCGAGGATCGCCTGGGACGACTGGCTTTGAGTACCCAGAGCCGTAGCGAGGCAGAGCGCGGCCAATTTCATGATATTACGCGCAAACTGGCCTCGGAGATGGGCTGCTGCATCGAGGTCGAGGATCTCCCCGATGAATACACCGTCTGGCTGTATGGATCACGCCGCCAGGTTGGAGCATTGATGCGTGAACTGGCCACACGAGGTTAAAACATGATCACAGTAGGTATACTTACTATCAGCGATGGCGCCGCAAAGGGTGAGCGTGAGGATTTAAGTGGCGCCCGCGCCCGTGAGATCGTCACAAGGCTGTCTGAAACAACTATCCAGGCACAGGACATTGTCCCTGATGAACAGGCTCAGATTTCGTCTGTATTGCGCTCCTGGTGTGATGAGCAGAAGTTGAATCTTATCATTACTACCGGTGGCACCGGACTGGCACCGCGCGATGTGACGCCAGAGGCAACGAAAGCCGTTATCGAACGCGACGCTCCGGGTATCGCAGAGGCATTAAGGAGTATCAGCCTGAAATATACGCCAATGGCGATGCTCTCACGCGGAGTCGCCGGCGTCCGTGGCCGTACCCTGATTATTAATCTTCCAGGTAGTCCAAAAGCCGTTCAGCAGTGTCTGGAATATGCCCTATCAGTCCTGCCACATGCGATAAACCTGATCATTGAGGGCCCCAAGGAACACTAAGGAACACTAAATTAGCATGCTCATACAGCACAGTACCGCCAGGGAGCCAATAACCTACACAGGACATACTGACAATGTCTTTGCGGTTGCCTGGTCTCCTGACGGAAACCGTGTGGCCTCTGGTGGCCGGGACAACACGGTACAGATCTGGGATCCCATCTCTGGCCGGCATCTTCTGACGTTCCGTGGTCATCCTGGCTGTGTGCTGGCGATCGCCTGGTCACCCAATGGACATTATCTGGCGACCAGTTGTACGGATGGATTTGTCCAGGTCTGGGAAGCAGAGACAGGCAACCTGCGCACAACGTATCGCGGCCACAGGCGCTTTGTACGCAGCGTCTCCTGGTCACCCGATGGCAGTATGATTGCTTCAGGTGGCGATTTTGGCGATAACTCGGTTCAGGTCTGGCGGGCCTTTGATGGACAAAGCATCTATACACACGGCGATCAATATCGTATCTTCTCCGCTCCCTGGTCGCCAACGGCAACATACATCGCCTCCGGTAGTTTCGATGAACGTGTCCAGATCTGGCATGCACAAAGCGGCGCGCCATTGCTGGAATATAACGAACACAAGGGACCCGTCTATGCCGTCTGCTGGTCTCCTGATGGCACCCGCGTGGCCTCAGCCGGACACGATCGGCAGGCACGGATCTGGGATGCCAGCAGCGGACAGACGCACCATATCTATCGGGAACATACGCATATCATCAAAACTCTGGCCTGGTCACCCAATGGCGAATATATTTGTTCAGCAGGCAATGATACACACCTGCACATCTGGTCCGCCCAAACCGGCCATAGTACAGCCATGCAAACAAACCAGCACACCCACTGGATCCGCGCCATTGCCTGGTCGCCCGACAATAAACTTATCGCCTCCACCAGCCAGAAAAGCGTCCACCTCTGGTCCTGGCAAAAAAGCACAAAAAACTAACGATCCCCAAAATAGGGCACCTTTGCATCTATTCCTCAACAATATGCGTACTAAAAAAGTGCTAAAAGTCTAAGCAATAACAGGGATAGGGAGGACATACCTCTGTGAGATAAACACATACATAGGAAGTCATCATCTACCATATCTCAAGAGGACAGTACGAAAGGAATTCATATGACAACATATCAGACAACACTTGTCGTAGGTATTTTTGAAAATGAGATACAAGCCAAGAATGCAGTTGACACCCTGCGTACCGCCGGACTTCATTATGATCAGGTTGGTGTGGCTATGAGTAGCTCGACCAATGCCACCCCTGACTTACAAGCCGATCTCATCAAGCTGGGTATTCCAGAGGAACAGGCAAAGTATTACGATAATGCATACTGGTCTGGCAAAATAGTTGTCTCCGTCCGTCCCGATGGCCAGGAGAATGAGACAAGCGATATTTTAAGTAGCAATGGCGCTCAAAGTTATGAGCCACAGGACAGTGTTGAAAACGCTCCAGTCGCCGAAAGTTCCACACCTGAACATGCCGCTACACCTGAAACATTTGAGGACAACCTTGATCAGGGCACTCATGATGAAGTCACCCCTTCTTCAACACAGACAGAAGACCAGTAAGCCAATACACGGCCTTATCATCAAAGTTCTATTCTCCCTATCACCAGCGGAGGAGCAGTATGCTGCTCCTCCTTTTTCTTTAAGCTAAACCTATCCCCAGGGATTTATTAACATTCACTTAACATATCCATAAAGCATGGTTAATCAGCAGGTGATATTTTTTAGACTGTATCAACAAGCCAGCACATACGATTTTCCTACAGCTCGACCGATGTAGCAAAAATAGATAGTATCGCCTTACAGAGGTGTCAGGAGTTGGGATGCTAAAGAAAATATGGTGTGTGGTCACTATGCTCGTAGTATCGATGGTAATGAGTATAGTGATCTGTGCCTGCGGTAATACAGATGCCAGCCAGTCCATTGCCGCTTCTAGTAATGGCACAACAAAATCTGGCTCACTGACCTGCTTCTCTGGTAATTTGCAGGTCACTGGCTCAACCGCTTTGCAGCCTCTGGCTAAAAATGTGGCGGCTGCTTATCAGCAGCAATGTAGTGGCGCGAATATTACAGTGGGCGGTGGCGGCAGTAGTACGGGTCTGAAGAATGCTCAGGATGGTAGCTCACAGATCGGGAATTCCGATATCTTTGCCAATAAGAGCCGCTATCCTGATCTGGTTGATCATCAGGTGGCGGCGGTGGCATTCTCAGTAATCATTAATGAGAATGTTACCAATGTGCGTAACCTGACCAGCCAACAATTAAAACGCATCTACTCGGGCCAGGCCACAAATTGGAAAGAGTTTGGTGGCCCTGATCTGCCAATTGTGGCGGTGAGCCGGCCAGCCGGATCGGGAACACGCGTGACGTTTGAAGAATATGTGTTGGGACAGCGGGAGAAGATTACCGGCAATCCTATTGCCAACGCGTCAGGTGAAGTTGCAACCACGGTCAATCAGACCGCTGGCGCGATTTCTTACATCGCATCGGATTATGCACGCAAGAATAATTTGAACGTGGTTACGCTTGATAATGTGGATGAAACAGCTGCGAACATTGAGAATAATAGCTACAAGTTCTGGAACATCGAGCACATGTATACGAAAGGGGCTGCCAGCGGTCTGGCTAAAGCCTATATTGATTATACGAAAAGCCCTGACACAGCGCCGTTACGCCGAAAACAAGGTTTCCTGGATATCTCAAAAATAAGTCAGGCAGCGCTCAAAGCCAAAACTCCCAAAAATATATAGTGCAAAGTATCATCTGGTCCATCGTTATCGTTTCTCAAGATAAAGAAACGATAGTAGATCAAGTTCAGCAAGAAAAAAAAGGACGGTTTTGTGGCAGATACACCATTTGTTGCCCAACAACTACAACAAAGCGGCAATGCCAGAACAAAGAAGAGCCGGCTCATCGATCGTAGTGCACGTGGCATCTTCCTGGTCTGTGCGGCATTGATCGTCGCCATTATTATTGGCGTATTCTTTTTTATCGGGCTGAATGCCGTGCGCATGTTTAGTGCGGATCCCCACTCGCTGAATTTCCTTTCCACTGTAACCTGGGATCCAGACGGAAATCTGGGTGCTCCTAGCTATGGGATGCTGGGCTTTATCCTGGGTTCGCTAGTAACCACGCTCCTGGCGGTCATCGTTGCGACTCCCCTGGCCTTTGGGATGGCACTCTTTATGACTGAGCTCTGCCCAGGCTGGCTAGAAAATCTGCTACGACCACTATTAGAGATTTTTACTGGTATGCCATCTGTGGTTATTGGCTTCCTGGCCTTGATCGCCATGGTACCTGTCATTCGCACCCTGGCCGGACCAATCACGCCGATTCCTGCTCTGGCGGGCTATGGCTGGGCCGCCGCAAGCATTGTATTGATCTTGATGATTCTGCCAACCATTATCAGTATCTCTATTGATGCCTTACGTGCCGTACCATTTAACTTACGCGAAGCCAGCTTATCCCTGGGCTCCACACGCTGGCAGATGATGAAAAACGCAATCCTGCCTGCGGCGACAACTGGACTGGCAACGGCGGTCATTCTCGGTATGTCACGTGCCATTGGTGAGGCATTGGCGGTAAGCCTGGTGCTTAAAGGTCAGACCTTGCCAGCCAACATCTTGACGCCTGCGATCTTCTTCCAGCCAAATGTTAATATGACCCAACCCATTGTGATCAATTTTGCCGAGGCGGTAGGAGCTGAACGCGATGCATACTTTATACTGGGCTTTCTACTCTTGATCATTTCGTTCCTCTTTATCTGTCTGAGCCGCTATATTGCCAGTAGGAGTGTCTACAAATGAGTGCACAGCAACATGTTTCTCAGCTACAGCCAGAGGATATCTATGCACAAAAAGTAGCTGCGCTTCAGCAGTTGACAAGGCGCTTACACAGCAATAATCGCTGGGCACTGGCAGTATTGTGGATAGTAGCAACTATTGTCACGCTGATTTTTATCTGGATCATCCTGCGATTATTGCTGCAAGGTTTTCCAGCCTTATCCAATCCTGGTTTCTATGCTCCTACCGGTGATGCATCCGTAGGGGCACAGATCTTTAATACATTTTATATCTTGATCCTGGCAGAGTTGATCCTGGTCCCGGTCTCTCTGGCGGCTGCCGTTTTCTTGATTGAATATGCACCGCAAGGTCGCCTGGTCACGGCAATCCATTTTGCCGCGGAAACGCTCTCAGGTGTTCCTTCCATTGTACTGGGACTGTTCGGCTATGCCTTCTTTTGCACCTTCCTGGGCTTTGGACTTAGCCGGATTGCGGGTGCGCTTACATTACTCTGCCTGAATTTTCCGAACACGCTACGCCTGTTTGAGAATGCTCTGGATGGGGTATCGCGTGAGCTACGTGAAGGTGGGCTGGCCCTGGGTGCGAGTAGATGGCGTGTCGTCCATACAGTCGTTTTTCCTTCTGCCATGGCTGGTATTATTACGGGCATTGTCCTTTCAGCCGGCAAAATCATTGGAGAGGCGGCGGCACTTATCTTTACGATGGGTGCCAGCAATCCGGCTAACGTCTTTACCCTTAATCCTTTTATCGGGAGCGATAATTTGACAATTAACATTTACAACATTCAGAGCACTGGTGGCGGCCTCACAAAGGCGGTGGCCGACACGGTCACGTCAGGCTCGGCCGCGCTACTCATCGTCATCTTACTGCTCATTAATTTAGTGGCGCGCTACGTTGGCAAGATCTTACAACGCTCAGTGACCATCACCTGATATTTATTGGACCCACACCCGTACACGTACGGGTTGCTATGACAAGAGGTAAGAGCTCATGGATCGTTCGTTGCATGTTGCGGCAAGGCCCCTCCTTTTTCCAGAGGGTGCCAGCATCTACTCACGCAAAGTGGCAAGAAGCGGACACATCTCATATGATGGGCGTCCATACTTTGTTAGTAAAGCATTAGCAGGCCAATACATTCACTTTGTAGTCAGCCATGATCGCTTAATTGTTGATGCAGCGATCCCATTACATAAAGAATACTCATTAGTTTAAGTCATCATACGATATGACACGATGTTTTAAGGAGTTATGATGGAACCATATCATTCACAGGATACAGAGGCCGGCTCACAAGCCAGTATATCTGCGACAAACAAAGAACGCCTACCTTTTCAGGAAAGTCATGAAGAGATCGAAAAAGAAGCCGCACATATGGGAAATTTCGATCCGACCCAGACGTTGAACAAACAAGCTGCGGTAAAGATCGATATCAAAGATACCAACTTTTTCTATGGCTCAAAACAGGCACTCTATGATGTATCCTTACCGATTCTGGATCGTCAGGTGACAGCATTGATTGGCCCTTCAGGCTGTGGTAAATCAACCTTTTTGCGCACCTTAAATCGTATGAATGATCTAATCCCTCGCACGCGCATCGAAGGCCGGGCTGATTTCGATAATTTCAATATCTACGAAAAGAAGACCGATGTTGTGCTGCTACGCCAACGCATCGGCATGGTGTTCCAGCGCCCTAATCCATTTCCTAAATCTATCTTTGAAAATGTGGCGTATGGTTTACGTGTACAAGGTAAATCCAAAAAAGTTATTCAGGAGCGCGTAGAAGCAAGTCTGCAAGGTGCGGCCCTATGGGATGAGGTGAAGGATCGCCTGAATACTTCGGCCCTGGGACTCTCTGGTGGTCAGCAACAGCGTCTGTGTATCGCTCGTGCACTGGCAGTTGAACCTGAAATTTTGTTGATGGACGAACCCTGTTCCGCGCTGGATCCAATTGCGACCCTGAAGATTGAAGAGCTGATTACAGAGCTTGTTAAGGAGTATACTATTGTAATAGTGACTCACAACATGCAGCAAGCTGCCCGTGTCTCACACTTTACTGGTTTCTTCCTGTCCGGCAAGTTAATCGAGTATGCACCGACAGTTCAGCTCTTTGAACGGCCACAGCAGAAAGCAACAGAAGACTATATCAGCGGCCGTTTCGGCTAAGCTATAAAAAGTACAGGGGATTTTCCTGTGGCACAAAAGATATTGGTTGTCGATGATGAAACAGTTTTATTGGATACGATCTCATATAATTTAGAACAGGCGGGCTATCAAGTCATCAGGGCGTCCGACGGCTTAATTGCTCTTGAGGCTGCCCGCAAAAATTCTCCCGATCTGGTGATATTGGATATCATGTTACCCGGCATCGACGGACTTGAGGTCTGTCGCCAGCTGCGCCGTGAACGCACAACGGCGACGGTTCCAATTATTATGTTGACCGCTAAAGCCGACGAGATCGATAAAGTGGTAGGATTGGAAGTAGGCGCGGACGATTATCTGACCAAGCCCTTCGGCCGCCGTGAGTTGCTAGCCCGTATACGTGCCCTGCTACGGCGAGCCGATTATCCAATCGCAAGGGAACGAGATAAAAAGCTAGCACAGGAAGCAGCAGCATTTGACGACGAGCAAACAGTCCCCAAAAGTAAAAATCTTATCTCTGGCGGTTTGTTGATCGATCAAGCAGGCCACCGGGTCAATAATCGGGGACAAAATATTGAGTTACAACCAAAACAATTTGATCTATTAACCTATCTGGTCCGCAATCGCGGCACTGTGTTGACGCGAGATCAGCTCTTACACAATGTCTGGGGCTATGATTACGCCGGCGATACCCGTACCGTTGATGTACATATTCGCTGGTTACGCGAGAAGCTCGAAGAAGATCCAGCCAGTCCAAAAATGATTCAAACGGTACGTGGGGTAGGCTATGTCTTTCGCGGATAAAATCTCCGCTCTGCTTCGCAGGACAAAAAAATGCTTGTGCGTTGTGGAAAAGTGTCGGTAGTACCGACACTTTTCCACAACGCACAAGCAAAAACTGAGCGCGCTACTATTATATTTTTGTTTCTGCCAGGGCCTGCAACAGCTTCTCATAAACAACATCCAGATGTTCAGGCATCACTTTAATATCCCCGATCACCGGCATGAAGTTTGTATCGCCATTCCAACGTGGCACAATATGATAATGGATATGCTCTGCAAATCCAGCCCCGGCGACTTTCCCCATGTTGATTCCCATGTTAAAGCCATCTGGTTTCATAGCCAGTTTGATGGCGCGAATGGCCCATTGCGCCTGATACATCATATCAGCCAGGGTCTCCGCACTTAGTTGATCAAAGGCACCAATGTGCTCATAAGGAGCCACCATCAGATGTCCATTATTGTAAGGATAAAGGTTGAGCATAATATAACAATGCTCACCCCGATGCAGAATATGATACTTCTTATCCTGCTGCGCGGCTGGCTGTGTACAAAAGATACAACCTGGCGCGGGCGCCTCTTTAGGTTCAATGAACGCCATACGCCAGGGTGCCCATAAGTTATCCATAGTTATTTTTTTTCGTCTGTCTCTGCTAACAAGGCAGGATCAATCCACCCTTCAGCCCAACTGTGAATTGCATCAGTAACTGGTTTCAGCGCATAGCCTTTATCAGTCAATTGATATTCAACTCGCACTGGAATCTGTGGATATACCACCCGTTTGACAATGCCCTCTGTCTCCAATTCCCGGAGTCGGTCACTCAAGACACGGTCGGATAGACCTTCCACCAGCGAAGTCAATTCACCAAACCGCCGAGGACCTTCCATCAGAGCATCTAATAACAATCCTGTCCAACGCTTACATATTACCTGTACAGCATGCTCATACCGTGGACACATGCTTGTCATAGCTGCTGCTGAGATCGTTTGTTCTGTGGTCTTCGTCGCCATAAGTACTTTGCCTACCATTTCCTATTCTCTTACTCTGGCGAGAGGAGGAATAGACCTATTGAATGTCAGTATACTCTCACGTATTTTGATGTGTTTCTTAGTATACCACGCTTTTGGCTCTAAGGCAAGTAACGTTACAGATAAAAAGTAAGCTCTAAATTGCCACCATTCAGCCCAGGTTAATGCCTGCGGCATCAACCTGAATGTATATGCGGGTTCAGGAAATCATCGGCTGCGCCGACGATTTCCTGAACCCGCATATACAGATGATCTTGTGGCATCCATCAGGATATATGTTCTAAAATCTTGCTTCTGGGCCATGATTCTACATCTCTTTTATAGTGTTGTGTCAAATTTTGCGCAGTGCGCAAAATTTGACACAACACTATAAAAATTAGTGAGGGCACTTTAGTGCCCGCGTACGGATGGACACTAACTATTGCTAAAACGAACATCCAGAGGCTAGTATAAAGAAAGGCATAAACAGGCAAGATTGGAGAATATCAGCATGCTCGATGTGGCACTCTCAGCCAGCTTTAATTCCTTCTCACTGGAAGTCGCATTTAAGGCTCAGGAGGGGCAAACAACGGTTCTACTTGGCGAAAGCGGAGCAGGAAAAAGCACAATTCTACGGCTCCTGGCCGGCTTACAACTGCCACAAAATGGTCATATACAACTGCATGATATAACCTATTACGATCATATCCAACACATTATGATCCCACCACAACGCCGACCCTTTGGGTATGTCTTTCAGGATTATGTGCTGTTTCCACATCTTACGGTCTTTGAAAATGTAGCCTTCGGCTTACGGGCCCAACGGCTCCCACGCGCCACCATCAGGTCCAGTGTGGCGGAAGCCCTTGAACGTGTACGCCTTCCAGATCTGGCACAGCGGCTACCCACGGAGCTCTCAGGTGGTCAGCAGCAGCGCGTCGCGCTTGCTCGTGTACTGGCTTTACGCCCCCAACTGCTGCTCCTGGATGAGCCTCTGGCCGCACTGGATGTACAGACCAGGCGTGAAGTACGACAGGAACTCCGCACGCTCCTACGCGAAATCTCGCTTACAACCTTACTGGTAACCCACCATTATCTGGATGGCCTGCTCTTCGGCGACCAGCTACTGGTACTGGATCATGGACGGCTGGTGCAGCAGGGAGACCAGCAGGAACTTCGTGAGTATCCTCGTTCTTCATATGTAGCGGAACTGGTAGGCGTCAACTTTTTCCGCGGCCAGCTGGTGCGCTGTGAGAACCAGACGACCTGTATCATTCACCTCGTGAACGAAACGGAATCCCATACCTCCACTGAGATAGTAGCCATGCTTAAAGAACAGGCCAGTCCTGAATCTGCGCCTCCTCTTCCAGCTCAAGAAGTATTTGTGGTAATCGATCCGCGCAGCATTACCCTCCATCATAACCAGCCTGAAGGCTCGGCGCGTAATGTCTTTTATGGCACAATTATGCATATAATCCAACTCGGCAGCCATGCCAGCGGACACGATGGTAAGGTACGTATCAGTATTACCATCGACCAGACCCGCTCGCCGCTTACAGCAGAAGTTACCGCCAGTTCAGCTGAACGGATGGGATTTCGCGAGGGTGAAGCCGTGTATGCAACCTTTAAGGCGACTGAGGCCAGTGCCTATCTATAATATTATTTGCTTCTGCTTCAGAGTCGGTTGGAGAAAGTTTAAGAAAAAGGAGTAGAAACACTGTTGTACCCATACTCGGTTTTTTCTTAAATAACGCCATGTGCAAGTTTTATCCCTCACACCTCGCACCTACGGCGCTCGCTTGTTTTGAGGAGGAAGATGGCGAGGCGGTCGCGACCGCCTCGCCATCTTCCTCCTCAAAACAGTGGGTATGTGGAAAACTTGCACATGGCGTCATTTAATATGCTTATTCGTGTACGGTCTCGCTTTGCCAGTTAGTGGAGTCTGGCATGGCCTGTTTCAAGGCTTCAGCCAGTCCATCAATGTCTGTGACATCATCCCGGTACACGGCCCAGGCTTTCGCTTTCTGGCCCGGCTCCGTCACTTTGCGATAGGCCGTCACACCAATTCTTTTACCATTAGGAAAAAACTCTTCTTTGATGCGCGCAATATTTTCCCAGGGTAGATCAATGACCTCACCACGTCGGCTGCGCTTGACAACAGATTGTGGGCTGACCGTGATCGTAAATGGTACTGGCGCGATCAAACGTAAATAATAGACGAAACCGGCCACAAAAAGCACGGCGGCAATACTGCTACCGATCACTGACGCATCGTTACGGCTGCTATGCTGATAGACCGCAATCCATAGGATCAGTGCCGTCACACCAATAATGCCGATAATGGTAACGAGACGTTTAAACAGGCTCAATCCTGGCCCGATAAATACTTGCTCATGTTCAAGTGAAGATGATGCCATATGAAGCTCTCCAAAAAATGTTCCCTATTTCCATAGCGTATTGTAGCAAGCAGGATCGGATCCTGCAATGGATACTACAAAAATACTCCACCTACATCGGTATAATCCAATACGGACACCGCTGATGCAGGTGGAATACAGTGAGTTGAATTTGTGGGAAATTACCAGATGTTTTTATTGAGCGTGGCTAAAAACTCTGTGTTGTTGTTTGTCTTGGCCATATGTTGGAGCAATGCTTCCGTTGCCTCTAAACTGCTCTTTCCGCTCTGCTGATCAGCCAGGGTTGAGAACATGCGACGCATAACCACAATTGAACGGAGAGTTTTGTCATCGAGGAGCAATTCTTCGCGGCGAGTACTGGAGCGTGCGATATCAATGGCGGGGAAAACACGACGCTCAGCCAACTTACGATCCAGCAACAGTTCCATGTTACCAGTACCTTTAAACTCTTCATAGATCACGTCGTCCATACGGCTACCTGTGTCTACCAGGGCTGTAGCAATGATTGTTAAGCTACCACCTTCTTCGATCTTACGGGCTGCGCCAAAGAAACGCTTGGGCGGAATCAAAGCACTAGGATCAAGACCACCAGACAGAGTACGGCCACTTGGCTGGACGGCCAGGTTATAGGCGCGGCTCAGACGTGTAATACTATCCAGCAGGACCACCACATCGCGTCCACCTTCTACCAGACGTTTCGCTCGCTCAAGCACCATCTCGGCCACACGTGTATGCGCTTCAGTTGGCTCATCAAAAGTGGAACTGATCACTTCGGCCTTCACTGAACGCTTCATGTCAGTCACTTCTTCTGGTCGCTCACCGATCAACGCAATCATCAAGTGGGTGTCGCTATAGTTTTCTGTGATGGAGTTTGCAATGGATTTCAGGAGGAGGGTTTTGCCGGCTTTAGGGGGAGAAACAATCAATCCACGTTGCCCACGTCCGATCGGGGCTACTAGATTGACCAGTCGTCCCGATATATTCGATGGGCCGGTCTCTAAATTGAACATTTCACGTGGGAAGATTGGCGTCAGATTATCAAAGTGGGGACGCCGTTTCGCAATCTCTGGATCAACACCGTTGATAGCCTCAACACGCAGGAGTCCGTAGTACTTCTCGTTGTCCTTTGGAGGTCGCACCTGACCGGATACCATGTCGCCTGTACGCAAGCCAAATCGACGGATCTGGGATTGCGAAACATAGACATCCATATTACCAGGCAGGAAGCGCTCCTGGCGAAGAAAACCAAAACCATCCTCCACGATCTCTAATACGCCAGCGCTAAAGATATTTCCTTGTTGCTCGGTATTGGCCTGGAGTAGTCTGAAGACGAGGTCTTGTTTCTTGAGGGTGCTGTAACCTGAGAGTTCGAGGTCGCGAGCGATGTCGCGTAACTCCGTAAGGGTTTTCGTTTCTAACTCAGCTATGTTCACGTTGTGTAAGGGCGCAGCAGATTCTTGAGGAAAACGCCCTTTCTCCTTTCTGCGGTTGAACCAGGATAGTTAATGGTGGGAAATTTACATATCGGGTCATGTTGAAATATTTACCCTGCTTGAAAGACTTGGATACAGGTGGCTTTGATGGTTGTTTTATAGAGGGCCAGCCATATGCCAAAGATTTGTATCAGGCGCCTTGCCACAAGCGGGAACCTGTGGACAATCTGCTCGGCACTATACGTATCTCTGAAGCTAGCTAGAATATACCACAGGCACTAAGGGATGTCAAGTGTGTCACCTGCATACTCCTGCGTCTATCAAAGTCAGGGAGAAGACTGGTAGTCGTGGCGCTGCCATTACTTTAACTATAGGGAGAGGTACCTGTCTCTTGAATACCTACCCAACCAGCAGCCCGTTGCATATCATAGAATGAATACCAGTACTTGTCAATCCATTCGTTACAACAACGTAGAGCAGCGCCAAGGTTGCGTTGCTCAAGCTCCCGATCAACTACTTTATTGGCGTGAGGATGTTTGTAACGCCTCGGCAATGGCGACCCGAAGCCGTGAATATAGTGTACTAATTCGTGTGCAATTGTCGTAATAAGCACATATTCTGGCACCTGCTGCATTTGCAATAACGTGTTTATACCAATAAACGTCACGGTTGCATCCAGTGACATCTTAATCAAGCCTAATCTACCCTTCCAGGGATAACTGTATGCGATAGTAATCTCGTTAAGTATGGGACTATCTGAGAAATAGCATTGCCATATCCATTGCAAATAATCGGTTAATTGATATCTGTCATCCGGTTGTGCGTATGAGGGATATGTGCTCATCATGATCGAAGCCACCATCTAAGGAACTCCTTCATATAAAAAATACCTATTAAGAGCATAGTACTTTGTCAAACTTCGTTTGATAGGGTGTTCGCCCGCTACGCGGGCGAGGAGGGGGGAGAGGTCGGGGGCACAGCCCCCGAGCCCCCAGTCAAGGGGCTCGCCGCCCCTTGCATCCCCGCTTTCCCATCCTATGATGTCTGACAGGCTAATAGGTATTGGAATTTTTGACTCGTAAATTTAGTATACCAGCGCAACCAGCAGGCTCTAATACATGACCATTTCCAAATATGTGCTCATTGTTAGCACTTTTCCATGCTAATTTTATTTCTGCGACAATGGACCGATAGTAAAGAGCAACATATGCAGTCTATGGTTACAATGGGTATTAAGCCAGAAAACGGGCCGAATAGCGTCAGCTATACGTCCTAAGCAGATTCTCAGAGTATTAAATCCTGCTTGAAGGATGATTAGATTTACCTTAAAACCCAACAGCATGAGCTCAAAAACATGTCATCTGACCCATGCTTTTTTGTACTCCTTCCGATATAATTCAACGTGTAGAGAATATATTAATAAGGAGGTATGCTCATGAACGCAACAGTTTGTAGAATAACTGATCTTGAATTAGATGTCTGTAACCATGCTGCTACAATCGATGACGATTATGGCACAGCTCCCATGATTACCGTATTACCGAAGCAACAACCTATCGATGAGGAAGAGCTTCTGCATTCATGCTTTGAAGAGGCTCTCAATGATCGCATTACGGGATCACATAATAACTGGCATCACTTGAGTGATGGTAGCCTGAATAGCATTCAGCGCGTTCCCGTTAATTACGCAACAGATGAAATCGTGGCGGTCACACCTGGCACTAAGCCACTCACCATGACCGATTCTTCTGACACAGTCCTGATATCAGGTCGGCACCACAATCTTATCTTCGTTTGCCTGGCCCTGACACTGATACTGATAGGTTTTGACATCATGGGACTTCTCGTTCTGTCCATGCGCTAGTAGCGAACCGTCAATATTCATCTCATAACTATTGCGGTCTCTCTATTAGCGCAATCATTTTACTGAGCATATCTCAGCTCCACCCCCTGAAGCCACATTACAGCCTCACCACTACTCCATCAACCTGCTTCTATCCTGCCACAATTCAGATGAAAAGGTCCTATCTTCTTATCTCATAAAACCATCTTCTAGCCAGATCAATGCTAAAATAAGAGGGAGTGATACTTATAGAGTGTTTAATACGTATATTACTTCAAAGGGGGTTATGTGCAAAGTCGTCCTAGAAAACCACAATTCGCTTCTCGTCCTGAGGGTAGTAATGCCAATGTAACATCGGCAATTGGCATGGAAGAAACCTTTGGTCGCTCACGAGCACGGCGTACGTCGCTTTTCACACGCACAATTATGTGGATCACTGGATTTGTTTGCGCCGCCCTTCTGCTTGGAACCTTTGCCCAGGCCTGGTCTAACAATACCTTAATCGCTGAAGTGCAGAAAGAACAAACAACACTCAACCAGGTTCGTAGCGACCATTCCAGGCTCCAGCAGAATGCCCAGCATTATCAGGATCCTGCCGTCATCGAAAATGAGGCCCGTCAACAAATGGGCTACATTCGTCCCGGTGAACAAGCAGTTGTTGTCATAGACGCAAATAATAAAGGACAAAAGAAAATTCAAGCACCCAAAAACACGGATTCTTCTCAGGGACACTGGCAAGACTGGTGGAAGATTTTCTTTTAAGCAAACCCATAATTTCAACTTTAGATTGAAAAACCCAACCACAAAGGACACCTGACGCCTCTTCTCAAGAGGGAGAAGAAAGTCATACCACCGTTTGAATTCCTTGACAGCATATGTATGATAAAAGTATAACGTAAGTATACTTTACGTTATACAAATTATACTTTTTGGAAGAGAAATGAACTCGAAACGTGTATACAAAGTAATAGCTCTTTATATTATTCAGCTCCAGTTTTGGCTGGAGCCACTTGAGCTTTTATTAAAAAAGACGCGTTTCGCACAGTAAGCCTAATACTATTACAAGCGGAACGCAACCAGCGTTCCGCTTTTTCTTTTTTTAAGGCAGGATTGTATGGCATTGGCTTTGGCTTTAGTTATAGGAGCATGATCTTCTTACCCTCTGACGAGAGTAGTTGTTCTCCACTCGCGTGGTATCGATGGTGATCCACCATTTATGGCGTGGCCGGAATGATACCAGCCACGCAAAACCAAGCCAGACCAGTGGTTATGTAGGGGATGGGATAAGGTTGGTAGCACTTGCCAGTAATAGAGGGGCAGCGGCGACAAGATCTAACCGGGATCACAGTGTACCATCCATGAGCTCGGCACGCTCCAGTAAGGGGACGGCCGAAGATATCATTATGAGTAGGAGTTATTATGAGTACGCAATCTTTGGTGTCGGGAGAAATTTCTCTAGCTGATCAATCACCTGTACATCGGGTGGCGACCTATGTACAGGAACACTTAACGCGCTATGTTCATGAGCTAACGGACCTGTGTGCAATAGATTCTGGCACAATGAATAAACCTGGGGTGGATGAAGTGGCTCTCTATCTTGCAGGACGCATGCGCGGATTAGATATGGATGTTACAATTTTTGAAAATGAAAAATGGGGTAACGATGTCTATGGCGTCTTACAGGGCACGGGTAAGGGTATAATAGTTCTACTTGGGCATATGGATACTGTCTATCCTTTGGGGACTGCGGCCGCTCGGCCGGTACGTGTTGAAGAGGATATTATCTATGGTCCTGGTACGATTGATATGAAGGGCTGTATTCTCTCCGCCATCTACGCAATAGAAGCCTTACAAAGTATTCATTATCATGATTATGCTGAAATTCGTTTTCTCTGTGTCTCGGATGAAGAAATCAGTGATCGTCATAGTAAAGACACAATTCAACAGGTCTGCACCGGCTGTCATGCAGCCCTTGTATTAGAGGCGGCACGCGAAAATGGTGATCTGGTTAGTGCACGCAAAGGTGGTGCATGGTATAAATTACGGGCTCATGGTCATGCCGCCCACGCTGGTGTCGAACCAGAAAAAGGCTCAAACGCGATCCTGGAATTATCTCATCAAATTGTCCAGATTCAACGCTTAAATGGCTGGCGCGAAGGACTGACCATCAATACTGGTCGCATTCAGGGTGGTATCGCGGCTAACGTTGTGCCTGACTATGCGGAAGCCTGTATCGATGTACGCTTTGCGAGAACCGAGGATCGGGTCGCATTGGAGCAACACTGGCAGGAACTACTACAAAATACCCTGGTACCAAATGTTCGCGTGGAACTTGAGATTGATCCCGATGGTCGCGACCCTATGGAATGCACACCTGAAAATCTAGATGTGGCACGACGAGCCCAGGAGATTGCCCATGAACTCGGCTTTGAGGTCCATCATGCGCCAACCGGTGGTATTTCAGACGCCAACTATGCCTCCGGCTTTGGTTATCCGGCCCTCGATGGTCTGGGGCCTGTGGGAGGTCTGGATCATAGTCCTAATGAATATATGGAAAAGGATAGTATCGCGCCACGCGCAGCGCTGCTGGCAGGCTTGATTGCTTCAATTGGTTCAACCGGGCATTAATTCTTTTTTTTAAGAAGAGAGGGATAGGATGTGCGCTTGCACATCCTATCCCTCTCTTCTTTTAGCAATTGTTAGTACGGATCAGACACGAATCTCTTCAAGCATTGACAGGTTAATGAAGAGGTCGCAACTCTGACGCAAGGTCGCAGACATAGCTTCGTCAAATGCGGCGACTTCCACACGCACACCGTGGTCGGAGCAGTAGTCGAGCATTGGCATAAAGTCGCTATCTCCACTAACCAGGACGATGCAGTCAACGGCTCCTCCGTCAACCAGGCGTACAACATCCATACACAGATCCAGGTCCAGGTCGGCTTTCTTGGCGCCACTGGAGAAGGTCTTGTAGTTCTTAGTGGTAATACGATAGCCGAGTCCTTTTACGGCCTGCAAGAACATCTGCTCATCACCAGCCTGAGGACTGGTTGGGCAGTAGGCATGCGCACGGATCAGGCGGCGATTACCGCGCAGGAAGTCGAGCAGTTTGCCAAAATCTACTCCCATACGTAGGGTACGGGCAGAATAGAGCAGGTTCGCCACATCGACAAAGACGCCTACACGCTCAGTGGAGGGGAAAGGCGGCAAGGTCACCGACACATTGGTTGGAGCCTGGCTGATACGGCGGAACTCGGTAACCATGCGATCGGTCTGCGTTTGCAGGGCCTGGGAAACGACATTGGCAAATTGATTGATAGCGGCAGTAGACAAACCATTGTCCGCTGCACGCGCTGATGGATACAACGAAGGGGTTGGGGTTGGACGAGCTTCCGCACGCGTGTTGCGACCATCGCGTGTCATTACACTACCACGCGCAGGCGAGGGCTCGGGTCCCATGAATGGTCCAGTCACATCATTTCCTTGATTCATCTGACTAACAGTATAGCCAGAAACAATGGTATAAGTTTGATTGTCAATATCGGTATTATGATTATCCGCTGCCGCGGCGGGTGTGCGTGCGGGAGCGGTCGGCATCGGAGCAGGTGGTACGATCGGTGCCGGTGGTACATTGATTTCCTCAGGCGCATGGGTACTACTCTGGGTAGTATGAGTTCCTGCATTGCTGGATCCCGAGCGATGGCGACGACGGCGACGTGAACTCGCTTTCTGGAGTTCTGAGTATTCCAATGGTGGCAAGTCCTCTGGCGCCACATCTGCTTTGCTATCACTGGGCTGCTCAACCGCTGGCGCAACACTCTCTACCACGGGCTCTTGCGCGGCAGCCGGCTGTTCTTTCTGGCTGTGGCGACGGCGTCCGTGCGATTCCGTTGGCTGGCTGGCTGGACTACTCTCAGCTTCCTGAGTCGCATTATGATTATTAGTATGCTTCTTATGATTGCTGGTCTGTGGCTCAGGAGTTTGGACCGCGTTCGCTGGCTGCTCGGCAGTCTGGCGCACTTCTTCCGTACGCTGGTTATTGGCAGCTGGCTTCTCTTCAGCTTTTGGCTGATTTGGTGTCGGCGTACTCTGCGCGGCACGAGATGGTGACTGGACGTTGCTAGCGGCTACGCTGGCCGCTGGACGGTCAAAGCGATAGCGACGAGCTGGCCGTGGGGCTGGTGCCTCAGGAGCCGCTTCAGCGGGCGCATCTGATTGCGCAACCGGGGCCGGACTCTCTTCAACGGCTGGGGTCTGCTGCTGCTCTTCACGTATATGGCGTCCAAAGCTATGACGTGGTAAACGCAAACGTGATGCTGGACGCAAGAGTGGTGAAACGGGTCGTGTCACAGGTTTTGGTTCTTCTTCACTTTTCACTGCTTCAGACTTCTCCTCTGACTCCACTGCTAACTCCTGGTTGACTTCGGAAGTCTGTTCAGACTGGGAAGCAGCAGTGGGAGCTTCAACAGTTGAGGATTCTGGGGTCGTGCTCGCTTCTTCCTGACTTCCACCCTGTATAAGGTCGGAGGCAGCTGAGCTTAAAATGGATAAAGCCTCAACCTGAGTATCGCGCAATGTGGCTTGTAAGGCCGCTTCGGCCTGTCTGAATTCTGCGATAAAATCGGTAAATGGTCGTACTTCTTCAGCCTTTGCCGCATCTATAATTCCAGAACCTTCTACATAGGGGAAGGTGGTATCGGCAATTGGAAGTTCCTGTGAGCTCGTCTTCTCTTCTACAAGGGCTGCTTCTGGTAATACTTCCTGCACTGGTTGGGCTTCTTCTTTGGCTTCGGGCTGAACTGACTCATCAGTCGCATCCTTAGTGGCCTGGATCTCGGGCGTGCTTTCAGAAACATCCTTATTCTGTTCTGGCACAGATTCGTTTGTTTCAGAGGTCGAAACGACAGGCTCGGAAGCCTGCTCATCGTCAGCATTACCTGACACTTCGGCCGGGGCACTATCCGTTACAGTTGGGGATTCTGGTTCTGACGGAACTTCACTAGTTGACTCTTCTTGCTCGCTAGCAGCAGCTTCCTCTACTGGCGAATTGTCAGAATTGTCAGTGGACTCCAAAATTGATATAGGTGCATCGCTAACCTCTATATGCTCTGAAGGATCAGAAGCAGCCGGTACATCTATTGTTGTCTCTTGCTCAGATGCACTGGTTGTTTCAGTTACAGGCTCATCATGCTTAGCAGCAGAATCTGCCTGCTCCTCCGAAGAGGATCTTGCTTCGACATCAGTCTCAACAGATGTGTCAGCGGCTTCAGATGCGGCGGAGGCAGCTATCGTCTCATTTTCGGAGGCAGACGGATGCTCCACGACGGATGCATCAACGTCGCTATGTTCATGATGCGAATGTTGCGTTGTCACTAAGATCTCCAGTCT
Organism: Dictyobacter alpinus; assembly: GCF_003967575.1. Classification (NCBI taxonomy): domain Bacteria; kingdom Bacillati; phylum Chloroflexota; class Ktedonobacteria; order Ktedonobacterales; family Dictyobacteraceae; genus Dictyobacter; species Dictyobacter alpinus. Next base: position 2,813,613 of record NZ_BIFT01000001.1, on the reverse strand, counting down.
CAGTCGCTACGAACCGGAGCGCAGGTTACTTCCGTAGAATATTATCGACTGAAGACAGTTGGGGCGAATAGGTGTTTCTATTCAAACCTTTAACCAACTTGAGGTCAATGCACTTTTCTCATGGGCGGTACAACAGAACTCTTGTCCCGGCGAATTTTACAATTCCGCCCCGTCATTATCCTCGGCTGTCTTTTCACGCTGCGCACTTCTACACAATCCCGGTTCGGTATTGCTGTTGTCAATGCCGTTTTTGTTTTTAAGTCTGGCTGTACACCACCATCGAACGGCGCAACGCCGGTGGGCACAGGACGAACGTCGGAAGCGTTTACCGCGTTCGACATGAACGCTGTTGGCACATGACGATTGTCTATACTGGCCGCTTGCTGACAATATCTTTAATTGCGCACTTTTAGCGGTCGGCGTGTAGCAACACGCAATAGCAATAATGCATTTCACAGCGATCACATTGGCAAGGACCGCCGGCAAGGCAAATGCCCAGATGCTCATATAAGATAATAGTCTGATAGCCAGTACAATGACATGTTCTGGGCGAGCCTGTAAACCCTTTTTTTACACTCAATTCCTCATCCCGCAGCACAAGTTTTGGTATCGCTGACCATGAGAGAACCAGCAAAATGGCCTGGTAAATGAAAACGACCATCCAGGTTTGCTCATGCGGAGCAGGCCAAAGTGTATCTTGAAGGCCTGGATGCTGCAACGCATATATAAGCAGCCCAAACAGGATGATGCTCTCAGCTTAACGGTCAGGCGTCAAATTGTAAAATGCGCCAAGGGTTGTGGCAGTGTCAGGGTTACAAGCCAACACTCCGTTGAATATGTCCACGATGTCCGCAAATAGTACAGGTAATATTCCCACAAATATATATCTGGATCATCAACAGGACTACCACAATGCTCTGCACCAGTCCACTACCAGTCAATATGCAGGAAGTTACATCAAGCCGAGCCAGCATCTGGATCATCAATGCGACTAATTATCCGGCTCCTTGCTGTACATGTCTGCTAAACATACTCCTATTGTACCACACTTAGGGTTGATGGGACTAGTAGTTTGTCACTATAGATTTGCAATGGATGACTATGATCATGTATTATTGCGCAGAAACCTTCTTGCCACAAAAAGTCCTCCCCACGTTTCAGATCTCCCTATGCCCTATGCAGGCACCAGTTCTCAATCACGCCTAGTTCGCGCCCTCACCCATGTCCCCTGACGGGGACATGCTTATGTATGTAGTGTGTTTTTGCAATAACGCGCGAAACGCGCGTTATTGCAAAAACACACTACATACATAAAGTAAGGGCACTTTAGTGCCCGAGTGCGCCCTCGAATACAAACAAGAAAAAAAGGGTGTAGATAGAGCTCTATCTACACCCTTTTTAATTTTTAAAGCTAAAAATTAAGCAATGGCTGGACGACGAGCTTCGCGCAACTCCTTATCCTTCATAATATAGCGAACCCAGTGATAATAGGCTTGCATATCCCACATCTTGCCACCTGGTGCGCTGGCCGCCTGCTCAATAGCAGCACGAACCTCAAGGGCCGTCTTACCCTCAAACCAGGTAACGCCACTACCAATAGCACTCAAGGTATGAGCATCACTATTACCCAGTTCTGGCAAGCGATATACCTCACGATTCGTGCCCATAGCAATATAGTTAGCATAGATACCACAGAAACTGGCGTTCCAGGTCTCGACACCATCCAACCAGACATCCTTAGATGCATGGATGCGATCCATAACGGGACGCTGACAGCTATGACGGAAGAAGCGATGCAACGGATGCGCCACAACAGCCAATCCACCTTGATCATGGATCATATCAATGCTGCGCTCCATACTGAAGCCATCAGGAACTTTCTTCTCCAGAAATAATCCCAGCAGATGGCCTTCAGTGGTGGTGACTTCTTCACCTACTACAAAATCAAAGCGATACGAGCCCTTGGACCAGATATCCCGCGCCCTGAGCGCCCCCTCAATAACATCGTGATCAGTTAGAGCAATCACATCCAGGTCAGTATTATTTTGCACATGCTCAAGAATTTCTTCGATAGTTGCGCAACCATCACTATAAGTACTATGCATATGCAAATCCGCCTTGCCATGCTTGCCACTATATAGCGCCTGCTCGCTCGTCATCTTACGGCGTTTTTTCAGCATCGCAGTACCATGGCTTACATTCTCAGGATCAATCTTCCCTTGATCGCGTTTGCTTGTCAACATGTCTTTCCTTTTCTGCTTCGGCCTGTGTTGGCTGAGTACTCTTGCGTACGCTTCATCCTTGCCTGACACTGATAGACACATCTTTTTATCAAAGCCTTTCGATCCACGGCTCCGATTATTCCTCTTCCTCATCACTTTTAGAGGCTTACAGGCCCGCTATCAGTATACAGGTTCTATTCACACACTACCACAGGTACGTTAAACTTTCGAATTAAAAATTTGTAATTTTCTGTTAAATTTATGTGTACCCACAACACTGCTCTTACACCTACGTTCAGGGAATAGTCTGCATACATAATAATCTGATCGAAGAGAGGAGCAGGGGCAGCAGTTTTTCGTATCAGGTATTTCGCTGATTCCACATTGCCTTTAATCAATATAGAACCTTGTAGTGGTTAAAGAGAGCCTGGAAATCATGTCCCATAACTCTAAGAAGCAACATATAAAGATGTCTTTATATTGTATGTTTGGTTTCAGATCGTGTCAAGAAGATAGGAAAAGCGGCTAAAAAAAAGCTTCCTTTGTGTTCAAAGGAAGCTCATGGTGGGTGACCAGGGACTCGAACCCTGAACCTAGCGATTAAGAGTCGCTTGCTCTACCATTGAGCTAGTCACCCGTGTCTTTCGTGAGGCAAAATGATAATAGCATATTGTCCGGTTCTCGTCAAGAGGTTAAGTTGGTCTATTTTGCGGGCTTGCAGCGGTCATTCTGGTTGGGCTTGAAAGCTACGGCGATAGGCGGTAGGCGTAGAGTGAAAGGTTGAGCGAAATACCCGTGCTAGCTGCGCACTATCCCGATAACCAACCTGATGAGCGATCTTTGTCGTAGTGAGTGTGCTGGTCCTTAACAGGGTCTGGACGCGCTCTAGCCGCAACTGCTTGATGTAGGCTGCGGGCGACATACCGACTTCCTGAGAGAAGATTTCGCTGAAACGGCTGGGTGAAAGAAACATCTGTGCCGCCAGTTGTGGTACTGTCAGGGACTCGTGGAAGTGTTCTTCGCAAAAGTGCACGACACCTGCTAGCCCCATTTTTTGCTGCAGATCTATGTCTGACGCTTCTGCCGGTTCGCTTTGCCAATTGTCACTTCCCTGCTCACCCTGCCAGCGAGCCACGTGAATAAGCATGCGCAAAAATTGGTTCTGCGTTAACAGGGTTCCGTCAAGAGTATCAGTGGAGAATTCACGGCAGATTTCATTGATCTCTTGCTCTATCTCGCGATGCTGTTCTGGCGATAAATGTAGATGATGATCGATTCTGGTTTCACACGTTGCCGCCTGCTCATCAGGCAGGACAAAAAGTTGCCAGAAACCGGAGAGAGCTCGTAAAGCTGCCTGTTCGGTCATGGAAAATAAGTGTGGCTGAAAGTAAAAGGCGTGAATGATTAACTGGGAGTACTGCCGATAGGCATGAGTGGTGCCTGGAGGAAGGACATAGACGTTTCCTCGGGTAATGGCATACGGCTGGTTGTTGATAAGGTGCACACCACGACCACCCTGCACCACATAAAACGCATAGAAATCTTCATGTTTATGCAGTCCAGTATCCGTCCCTTGCCCATAAAATTCTTGTCGCGCACACAGCGGCAGTTGTGGATGCATGGCCAAACTGGAGAATAAACAAGACTGTAAATCTTGCTGGGATGAGACAGGATGTTTATAGTGCAATCGGACCGACGCATGCATTGATTTCACTCCTATCGGCGAAAATGCCAAAACCATTCTTCAAAATGCCAAGCAAATCAGGCGCTTTTTCCTTATCATTACAGCTATGAGTGTAGTATACCCTATCAGATCGGAGGATCCGTCGATGAATCAAATCGAAACAACTGCTACAGAGTACGTCCCATTTATAGAGTCTGTATCCAATGAAGATGCGGAGACTTTAAAGGCTCGCATGCAGGAATATGGCTATCTTTTCTTTCGCCAGCTCATTCCTGCTGAAGTGGTTCTGGAGGTTCGACGTGATGTGTTGAACTTGATCAAGGCTGCTGGCTGGCTCGATCCTGCCCACGATATGATGGAGGCGGTGGTTTTGCCGGGCACTGAGACAAAATCAGAGGGACAACGCGAATATATGGATGTCTATCGTCAGGTTTTACGGCTGCCGTCATTCCACAACTTTCCTACTCATCCTGCACTGATGGCTATCGCAACCAGACTATTAGAGGGCGAGGTGCTGGTCCATCCACGACGTATCGGTCGTATTACGTTTCCAGGATCAGTGAAATATACCACGCCGGCCCATCAGGATTTCTTTTATATTCGTGGTTCGGTCGAGACTTACTCCTGCTGGACGCCTCTGGGGGATTGTCCCATGGAATTAGGAGGACTGGCGGTCTGGCCCGGTTCGCACCGCCAGGGCTTTATTGAGCATTCCGTCCAACATCCAGGCGCGGTTGGCGGTAAGGGGGTTCCGGTTGATGAGTCCCAGGCGATCTGGCATAGTGGCAACTTTGGGTGTGGAGATGCACTTTTCTTCCGCTCCTATACCATCCACAAAGCCTTGCCGAATCTCACACCTGATCGCTTGCGACTATCCACGGATAATCGCTATCAACTGAATGAGGACAGCATTGATCCTGCGGCACTCCGCCCACATTTTGACGATAGCAACACATAAACAGTTTCAGCACACCAATATAGAAGGACTATCCCACAGTGGGATAGTCCTTTTTTTAGATAATGCTTGATTCCCATGAAATCCATGCCTCATTATCGTCTTTTTCGCGCCTTTGGCGCTCCAACGGTTTTAAGTGTGGTGTCAAAAAGTGTTCGGAGAACACTTTTTGACACCACACTTAAAAGAAGCATGGGCCCTTTAGGGCCCGCGTGCGGTTGGCTGCACGCTCCACGATGAGAGTGGGAAACAAACACTATCTTATTATCTGTTTGATCCTGTTTTATTGTATGGCTATTTAACGAGCCGGCTTCGTCGGCTGTGCCGCTGGCGTAGGGGTTGCGTTTGCAGGTTGATTGAGTTTGGCTTTCTCATCGTTCACTTTCCGCTGGAGCGCACGCAGGTATGCCTGAGCACCATCCAGATCGGATTGCGTGATAGAGTCCAATTGCTTGGGTAGCGTACCAACTTGCGTGACCCAGGTTTCAAGTACTTTCTGGATCGCGATCAGGGTAGCATTATCCTGATAAATGCCTGCCAGCAGCCCCCGTGCGGTTTTAAAGGCCTTAAGCATACCCGCTAATACATCTCCGGTAATGTTCGCCCCAAACTTGATGATTGGTGAGACAAAAACATCATAAGCGACACGAGTCAGGCGGGCCGCGGTAATCGCCCCTTCCAGTGTAAAACCTTCCAGACTGTCCATTGAGCCAACAAAATCTTTGCGTGCCTGATCTATACCATGGGCTACACCTTTATTAAAGGCATCCTGTATCTGATGCTCAATGTTTGCAGCAACATTGCTGGTGGCCTGAGGTACTGTAGGTATATATTGTGACGCCACTGCACCAGCTCCAATCAGTGCTGCCGCCCCACCACCAAGCAATAAGCCTCGACGCGACAATTTTTTCTTACTCTTGCTTTTTACGCGCCGTATTGATGGCCGATCAGTTTCATCTTCATATTCATAATCATAGCGATCATCCTCATCAGGATACACGCTTTCAGAATCGATTGGCTCCAAGCGCCGGGTTGGTCTAGCCTGAGGTACAGCACGAGCGGATGAACGAGATGGAGCTACTTCCTCATAGTCGTCATCATAATCATCAACATAGCGTACACGCTGATTTAACGGCTCTTCAATACCCAGGTCAGGATCAACATCGGCCAGATCCCGCCACTCATCCTCTGGCAAGTATAGCGCACTGGTGGGAGGCAAATCTATAGAACGGGACGGCTCATCTTGTATACTGCGGTAGCGTCTCCGGGACGATGACAGATATGCCTCAGGTAACTCATGGCGCACAGGATGTCGCCGGCTGGGACGCGCCTCATAGAGATCGTCCTCGCTGTTATCATAAGCCTGATCGCTAAATTCTATCTGTTCCGTCTCTTCTTCATTGGGACGCTTACTTGCAATAATACTTTGACGCATGAGCTGTCGAGTTCGCCGCGGGTCGGGACGTTGCGCGAGCAGCATACCAGAGCGGCTCGCGGTCTCGCCTTTTTGTGACCTGCTACCACTTCCACTCCGACTACTTAGCGGATCATATTCATAGCCATACTGGCGTCCAGGGCTTTTACGGTATAATCGTCGTTCCAGGTGATCCTTCGACATGCTTTCTTCTACTCCTCCTGAGCATACAGCTGCCAATTGGGCGCTCATGCGGCACCAGAACACAGGATAATGAAGTAAGTTCCTTATAGTACACATTCTACCCCATATATTCCATTTCGTCCACATTCTCCCCCTTCAATGCCCCTCATAGTTCTATTCTTTTAAGCGCCAGTAAAAAAGGAGAACTCATAGCAACCTACCCTTTATGAGTTCTCGGTCCATCTTGTCCCATAGTAATAAACTACTAGCCTTTACTATTTTTTGTATAACCAGTCGTTGAAACCTACAGACACAAAGTAATTCTGGCGATGAAGTGACGATAAGGAAGGATAGAAGTACCAGGCTGGCAAAAATCTGCTTTTTGTGTGCATAAAAGCAGATCTTCGCAAGCTCAAGGTCATCGAAACTATTGCTACACATAGCAATCTAAGCTATCCAGCACACCTATACTATCCTGATTGATAAGGAGCTATGCTATAATGTCTCTCAGTGCTATTCGCCTGAGGGCTAGGAGGAACAAACGCACAGCATGCCTGAAAACGCAAATAACTCAGAAAAAACGCCTATTGTGAAATGTGTCACAGTTGGTATGCTTGAAGAAAATTGCTACCTGTACGCTTGCCCTGAAACGCGCGAAGCGGTCATCATTGATCCAGGGGATGAGCCAGAGAAAATTCTCATGGCCATTCAAGAACTGCATCTTATCCCCAGGTATATCATCAATACTCATGGGCATATAGATCATATTTGCGCTATTGATGCCATTAGTGAGCATTACCCGGTACCACTCGCTATCCACCCGGCCGATGTTCCTCTTTATACAGATGAACAGACCGCGCAGGAATATGGGCTGACCGCGCCATTGGTTAAACGTACACCTGATATTTTACTCCAGGAGGGAGATTCCATATCCTTTGGAACGCTCAGCCTGGACGTGATACACACACCCGGTCATACACCTGGGGGCATTTGCTTGATCAGTCAACCTTATTGTGTCTTTAGTGGGGATACCCTCTTCTATCGGAGCATTGGACGCACCGATTTTGCAGGGGGAAACTATGTACAGATTGAACAATCAATCCGAAATAAGTTGTATACCCTTGAAGATGATCTGGTCGTTTTTCCGGGTCACGGGCAGCCAACCACTATTATAGAAGAAAAGTATGAAAATCCATTCGTAGCTGCAGAGGAGTAATATTGTGTCAGTTATCTGTGTAATTGGTACAGGCTATGTAGGCCTGGTAACGGGCACGTGCCTGGCCGATCTGGGCAATACGGTTACCTGTGTCGATATTGTACAAGAAAAAATTGAGCGCTTAAAAAAAGGGATTCTGCCAATTTATGAGCCTGGCCTTGAGGAGATGGTGGAGCGTAATGTGCAGGCTGGTCGCTTGCATTTCACAACGAGCTATCCTGAAGGACTTGAAAATAGCGAATTTATCTTTATTGCGGTTAATACGCCTACCGGCAATAATCAGGGTGGCGCGGATATGCGCTATGTTGAGAGTGCGGCACGTAGTATTGCTGAAAACCTTGATCACTATGCAATTGTTATTAATAAGAGTACTGTACCGGTCGGTAGCGGTGATGTGGTCTCACGTGTGATCAGCCATAACTTAAAGTCGGCCAATGCGAGCTTCTCAGTGGTCTCGAATCCTGAGTTCTTGCGTGAAGGCGCCGCCTTGCAGGACTTCCAGAATCCTGATCGTATTGTGTTGGGTTCGTCTGAGCCTGAGGCAGCCCACAAAGTTGCTCGCCTGTATTTACAGTTGCGTGCTCCTTTCGTGGTGACCGATCTTTATACCGCTGAGATGATCAAATATGCTTCTAATGCGTTCCTGGCGACGAAGATCTCTTTCATTAATGAGATGGCTCAGATCTGTGAGCGACTGGGAGCCGATGTGAAGCAGGTTGCTCTGGGTATGGGTTATGATAAACGTATCGGTCATGCCTTCCTGGATGCTGGTCTGGGTTATGGCGGTAGCTGTTTCCCGAAAGATGTACGCGCTCTGGCACATATGGCTGATGAGGCTGGCTTACATCCCCAGATGCTGCGTGCTGTAATGGACATCAATCATGATCAGCGCCGCCTGGTGGTTTCAAAACTGAATAATATGCTGGGATCATTGCGTGGTACCAAAATTGGTATCCTGGGTCTGGCCTTCAAGCCTAATACCGATGATATGCGCGAGGCTCCTGCGGTTGATATTATTCACTGGGTTACCAGCCAGGGTGCAACGGTTCGTGTCTATGATCCGGTCGCCACCGAGACTGGTCGCGAGGCCCTGGAGCGTGAACACGTTAACCTGAACGACGTGACTTTCTGCAAAACACCTTACGAGGTTGCTGAGCAGGTAGACGCGCTGATTGTAGTGACAGATTGGAATGAATTCAAATCACTCAACATGCAGAAAATTCATGGTGCCATGCGCCGTCCAATCTTGATCGATGGACGTAACATCTACGAGCCAGCTGAAATGAATCGCTATGGCTTCATTTACCGTGGTATGGGTCGGGCAACCACTCCTGCACCATCAGTACTGGCCGCTGAGGATACAACCAGTGAGATTCCTGGCGACATGGTTCAGGAAACATTAATCACAAGCGAAAGCTAAACTAACGGAGTTTTACTATCATGGATGAAGATCAGTCATTGCTGTTTACACCACTCGTACGCCAGGCGGGCATGCCTATGCCGGATTGGCTTTTCGGGCCGGAAGGGGTGGCTGGTCTTCCTGCTTCTCTCCACCCTACTCAGGGTGTGAATGTGGCGGTCGGGATCGATATTATTGAGGTGGCGCGTATCCGTAAGGTGTATGAACATCATGGTGAACGCTTCCTGAAACGTGTCTTTACCGATCTTGAGATTGTCCAGAGCCGCGGAAAGATGGCCCGCCTGGCGGGCCGTTTCGCGGTTAAAGAGGCGATCTGTAAGGCTCTTGGCACCGGCATGCGTGGTGTGGGCTGGCGTGAGATGGAGGTAGTACACTTGCGCAGTGGTCGCCCTTCTGTGCGCTTACACGGCAACGCGAAAAAGCGTGCCGAGTATCTAGGTCTGAATGCCTTTGATGTCAGTATGGCCGATCTGGCGCAATTCTCGATCGCTATCGCTGTTGGTATTCAGGTTTCACCTGAAGCGGCGGCGCGCATGGCGGGCCAGACAGAAACACAGGCGGGACAAACTGAAGAGTGAGAGCAGTTGTACAGCGTGTCAGTCGTGCCAGCGTCACCGTGGATGATCAGGTCGTCGGATCAATCGGACACGGCTTGCTGGTCTTACTTGGCATTGGTCCCGAGGATGGCGATGCTCAGATCAGGCAGTTGACCGATAAACTGGTCTATCTCCGCATCTTCGAGGATAGCGAAGGCAAGATGAATCTTTCAGTACTCGATATCCAGGGAGCAGTCCTGGTCGTTTCTCAATTTACGCTCTATGCGGATATTCGCAAAGGCCGTCGTCCCAGTTTCACAGCCGCTGCTCCTCCTGCGCTAGCTGAAACTCTCGTTGAACGCTTCAAAAACAGTATCTCATCCCATGGACTCCAGGTCAGTGGTGGCGTTTTTGGTGCCCATATGCAAGTCTCGCTGGTCAATGATGGTCCTGTCACGATCCTGGTGGATAGTGATCAGCTCTCCCGTTAAACTCTTCCATCACTTCATTATCTCTACGACTAAAAAAATTACACTCATCCTCTTTTGCCTCTCATCATGAGCTTTCCATCCATTGCACATTCAATTAGAGTTGGGTATGATAGTACCGTTAGCTTGCTTAGTAGATCTACGCTCTGCACTATGCATGAGAATGAGGTGAAACTATGCGTTGGAATTCTGAACAGACTCACGTGGCTGCGGCCGGATCACCCGGCAGAGTACCACATCATCCCTTACGAACATTGCCGTTTTTCTATGCGAAAGTGCTTGCCTGGCCCTCACCGACCACCTTTGCCAGAGCCGCCGAATACGCCCGCTGGAACCTCGTCTGGCTTCAACTGGGCATTCTCATACTGATCCCTGTAGTTCTTGGATTGATAAAAAGCCTGGTCAGAGACACCTCATCAGGAATCGATTCCCGCGCCAATCCAATTTTCAGTCTCTTAGGAACCATTACCGTTGGTGCAACCATTGGCGCATTTATACTCAAAATCATCCTTATCCCCCTCCTATTCCTGCTAGAATCAGGTCTACAATATCTGCTAGCCCGTGCATTCAGAGGAAACGGACACTTCGTACAGCACGCCTTTGATATGTTGCTCTATCTCGTCCCCTTAAGCTTCATAGGTGGCCTCATCATTACAGTCTTTGTCTACTTCCACATATCCACCCTCTTCTTCGCGCCACTTATCAGCCTCGTCGTCTTTTGTTATGGCGTCTTCCTCAACATCTTCGTTGTCCAGGGGGTCCACAACCTCAACCGTGACAAAGCCATCGCCACTGTAGCCATCCCCTATATCCTCGGCCTCCTCATCGTCTGTGGATCTCTACTATCCCTCGCCCACTACCTCAGCACCACCATCTCCAACCTCCACTAAAGCCGAACAAAACAAGTATCAACACCCCCCGGCAGGCCTCCTGCCGGGGGGTGTTGATATTCCCCAACTCCACCTCCTTCACCATCCCGCCGCATGACTATCAAATTATGCAAGTTGGCATACAGCCGGGAGGTGCAAGAGGGGCGGCTCGCCGCTCCTGCCGGGGGTATTGGTGTTCCCCAACTCCACCTCCTTCACCATCCCGCCGCATGACTATCAAATTATGCAAGTTGGCATACAGCCGGGAGGTGCAAGAGGGGCGGCTCGCCGCTCCTGCCGGGGGTATTGGTGTTCCCCAACTCCACCTCCTTCACCATCCCGCCGCATGACTATCAAATTATGCAAGTTGGCATACAGCCGGGGAGGTGCAGGAGGGGCGGCGAGCCCCTCCTGCCGGGGTTTGGGGTGTCCCCAACAATTCCCCCCCACCTCCCGCCGCAGGCGGGAAGGAAATGTAACAGAAATAAACCTTTTTTACTGGACCATACGTATTACAGCTACAGCAAAAAAGTGAAATACTTCATTTGTATATCTACATTATTGGTTTATAACCAGAGAAAGCCTTGAAGAAGTGAGATATATCTCTCCAGCTAGTATTTATGAAAGGCAGCGCAATGGGCAAAAAAATCAGCCTGCTTCTTTTAAGCGCCATAATTACACTATTTTTTCTGCTACTCAGCGGCTATGAGCTAACCCGCTACTTCAGAGAAACAGTTAATGGAGATGAACTGATCGCGTCAGAAATATCAGGCTGCATAACAGCAATCCTTTTTATACTGGGACTAAGCTGCATCATCCTCATCTTCAAAAGCAATAACACCGATCTCTAACTTCCATACCTCTCACCTGCCACAAACACCAAAAAGGAGAAAAGCCAGTGCAGGCTTCTCTCCCTTTTTTATACCCGTCGCATGCGCGAACTTAATAGCGTGGATACTGTGGGCCATCTGGCTGATAATTAGGGTTTGAAGGCATTTGTGGCCCCCCTTGTTGATTGAATGGTGGAAACTGCTGCCCTTGCTGACCACGAACCTGGTTACGTAACATTTCCAACTCGCGCAATGCTGGCCATTCGCCAAAGGCAAGAATACAAAGCACGATGAGGGAACCAACACCAGGCACAAGTGCCAACAGGCTCATTGCCCCGTTGAAACCAGCTTTAGAAAAAATCCTCCAATAAACAACGAGCGAAAAGATAATCGCAATTAAAAAGATAATTCCAAGTATCGCGAAATAGGCGGCCAGGATATTGCTTATTGCTTGAGTACTGCTACCACTATCAGATGGCATGATCTGCTCCTTTTGGCTACAACTTAAACAACCGAACACGAGTATCTAATATTCAACTATGGCTCTCTTACCAAGTGAACGCCTGAGATTATAGTTATTGGGACAGCAAATTTATAAATATAAATACTGCCATTCAACTCAGCCGTTTCCCCTTCTACGCTGTATAACGTATAAGCCAGTATTCTATATCTGTAAAAAGGTGCTATTTGCCTATCGATTTTGAGGAGGTGCTGGCTATAATTTGCTATGACTTTTTTTCCGCTCACTTGTTCAGTTGGTAGAAATGCAGTATCATCTAAAATAAGAAACTCACCTGGAGCTAAATTTCATGAACAGTGAACATATCGAGCGGATCCAAGCTTCTAAATGGAGCTCTTCTGAGGATCTCCCTCTAGTTATTGGCCTGGATCTTGGAGGTACACAGATTCGTACAGCGGTCCTGCAAGGCTCAAAGCTGCTGTCTCGCGTAGGCTTGTTGACAGGCGAAAATCCGTCCCCTGAACGGGTTATTCCACGTATGTATGATTCTATTTATCAGGCGTTGCAGGAAGCGCATGTAACTTTGGATGAGATTACGGGCATTGGTATTGGTGCTCCAGGTCCTCTCAATAGTCGTACAGGTGTGGTCTTCGCTCCCCCCAATTTGTCCGGTTGGATCAATGTCCCTCTACTCGATATCTTCGTTGAGAAGTTTCAACTACCAGTTTATGTGGAGAATGATGCGAACGCGGCCGCGCTCGGCGAGTTTATGTTTGGGGCGGGCCAGGGTAGCAATGAAGTGGTCTATATCACGATCAGTACCGGTATCGGTGGTGGTGTTATCGCAGATGGTCGTATCCTTGAGGGTATTTCTGGTACCGCGGCCGAACTGGGCCATATGACGATCGATTGGCGCGGCCCACGCTGTAATTGTGGTAATATTGGCTGCTGGGAGAGTATCTCGTCTGGAACGGCCATTGCTCGTCGGGCACATGAGTTGATCGCTCTAGGGCGTGGTGAGGGGCTACTCAATTTTGCGCTGGCCCACCAGGAGCCGATTAGTGGCGATGATACGCCTTCAGACGTGTCACGGGCCCAAAGAAATGAGATTCATATCAATGCACGTATGGTGGCACAGGCGGCACAGGCGGGTGTAACCGAGGCACGCGACATTATCAATACGGCGGCCGAAGGTATTGGCGTTGGACTGATTAATGTGGTACATATATTTAATCCTGAACGTATCGTGCTGGGTGGTGGCGTTGTGCAGATAGGCGAGCCGCTGCTGGGACCGGCCAGACGCATCTTACAGGAACGTGCGATGAAGGTTCCTGCTCAGTCGGCAAAAATTGTCATGGCCGAACTGGGATCAGATGTCGGATTGGTTGGTGCGGGCGCGCTGACTTATTATAATCATTAGTTTTTGCGGCGAGGGGAAATCAAAAGAAAGATGGCAGCCAAAAAAGAGCGCCTGGATGCGGCGTTGGTCCGCCAGGGGGTTGCTCCTGGGATTGAGCGGGCTCGCGCTATGATTATGGCCGGGCAGGTTTATGTGGGGGATCGGTTAGTGGATAAGCCTGGAACACTGGTGCCGCTCGATGCGTATTGCCATGTGGCTGCAACCTCTCCTGAAGATAAATATGTGAGCCGTGGCGGTTTGAAGCTGGAAAAAGCGCTGGATTCATTCCAACTCGATCCTGCTCATGCTGTAGCCATCGATGTCGGCTCCTCAACGGGTGGCTTTACCGAATGTCTGCTTGACCACGGTGCCACCCGTGTCTACGCCATTGATGTCGGCCATGGTCAGCTTGCCTGGAAACTACGCAATGATCCGCGTGTAGTCGTGATGGAACGGACAAATATCCGTCACTTGACCAGCCTACCAGAGCCAATGCAATGCGCCGTCATCGACGTCTCGTTTATCTCACTACGCCCGGTTCTGCCTCATTTGATACCCTTGCTAGCGCAATCGCCAGACACCTGGATAGTTGCATTGGTCAAACCACAATTTGAAGCCGACAAATTAGAGGTTGACCGTGGTAGTGGTGTGATCAAAGATCCCGAGGTGCATCAACGTATCCTGCAAGAGTTACGTGTCTGGATTACGGAGCAGACCCCCTTACAGGTAGATGGCGAGATTAGCTCTCCCATTCTGGGGCGCGATGGCAATCGTGAATTCCTTTTCTTGCTCCGCTTCAAACCTTCATTCCTGAGAACTACTCTCCCATCGTAACGGCAGGGCTTGTCCCTGCTACCGGTTCACGTACGATATGTCCCTCAAACACGTAGTCATCTTGAGGCAAGCACAGCAAAACGCGTCCAACGTATAGATTGTGCCTGATCGGACGTCATACAGTCGCAGGGACAAGCCCTGCCGTTACTCGAAAATATTGGGCGCTCGCTTATGTATGATGGACAGACAGGGCAAAAAACATCGGGATACCATCCTTCGGCATTGTGTCGTACAATTTGAAGAGATAATGCCATTAAGAAGGAGCGTAAGAACATTGACTGAACATCAATCCTGGAAAGTTTTATCACAACGCCAGGTTATCGATACTCCGTATCTGCGGATTCGCAGCGAACAAGTCGCAGTCCCCAACGGACCAATCCTGGATGAGTATTTTATTATTGAAAACTTTGGCTGGGTAGGTGTGGTTCCGGTTACAAACGATGGACGTTTCCTGCTAAATCGGCAATATAAACATGGCATCGGGCTGGAGGTAATTGAATTTCCTGCCGGCGGCATTGATCCCCATGAGACTGAGGATCCGATCCAGGCGGCCCATCGCGAGTTGATGGAAGAGAGCGGATATAGCGTCGCACTAGACAAGATAGAGCTTCTAGCGCATATGTATGCCAATCCAACCGGTGCCCGCACGCGTATCTGGTGGTATCTGGCCCGCGACATTCAACAAACGGGTCAACAAAAGGTTGATCCAGTTGAGGTGATTGAAAATATGCTCGTTACGCCACAGGAACTCCTGCAACTAATCCATACAGGCCAGTTCGCGGTTCAAGGACAGATTGCGGCTGCGTATATGGCCTTAGAAAAACTGGGCTATTTGAAACCTACATTTCTAGAGGGATAGCGTCAATAACTATACAAAAACCTTACAAATTTCTAGTATTTATTTGATCAGTGATGGGTAGAATAGAGATATGAAGATTCTGGTCATTGAGGATGAAGCAAATATCACACAGGTTATCCGGCTCTATTTAGAACAAGCCGGCTATACGGTTCTGTCCGCGGCCGATGGTATCGCGGGCATCGAGCTACATGCCCGCGAACATCCAGATCTGGTGGTACTGGATTTAATGTTACCAATGTTGGATGGCATGGAGGTCTGTCGCCGGATTCGCACCTGGGCGGATACGCCGATTCTGATGTTGACGGCGCGTCAGGGTGAGGATGATCGCATCGCTGGCCTGGAGGCTGGCGCGGACGATTATCTAATCAAGCCATTTAGTCCGCGCGAACTGGTCAGCCGGGTCAAAGCGATCCTGCGCCGCAGTAGTAGCACCAGCAGTAATAGCCATCCATCAGAGACCAGTGAGACCGCGAAGGAAGAGATTGCAGCCTCCCATGATTCAAAGGAAGAATTCCGTTTCGGAGGCTTATTGATCAGCCTCCCATCGCGACGCGTGATGGCCAATGGCAAGCAGATCACCCTGACTGTCAAAGAATTTGATCTTCTGGTTGCCCTGGCTTCGGCCCCTGATCGCGTCTTTACGCGTGAGTCCTTGTTGAATCAGGTCTGGGGCTATAGCTATCTTGGAGATGGCCGTACGGTTGATGTCCATATTGGCACTTTGCGTAAAAAACTAGAGGCGGCCCCCGGCATGCCGCATCACATTCAGACCGTCTGGGGCGTTGGCTATAAATTTGTTCCTGCCCCCACTACATCCTCACAACACGCCTGAGCGAATAGGATCAAACAGGGAGATTTCGTATGCGTACCACAATTCCAAAGGTTTCTACCTTCAGCCTGAAATCAAAATTAGTGCTGAGCTATCTCCTTGTTATTTTAGGCACGGTCCTTATTCTTAGCTTTGCCGTCTCGGTCGCGGTCCAAAATTACTTTCATGGCCTGCAAATTGATGACCTGAAGCAAACAGCAACATATAGCGCCTGGGAATTTACAAACTATTATCAGCACTATGGTCAGAGTTGGGATAGCGTGCCCCGTGCAAGCGTAGCTTCTGCAGAGCCGTGGCTCTTAATACTGGTAGATGAAAAAGGCACGCAAAAGCTCTGTACGCATTCAAGTCAGTTCTCCGATAGCAATTGTACGAATGCCGAGATTACTCAAACCTTAAAAACAACACTACAGAACACAAATCTCCAGAGTACCAATCCATCAGGTACGAATCTACAGCACCCGAATATCAGATCAGGAGACATTTCATTAGATACTGGTAGGGGGAGCGTCTCTTCAGTCTATGCAGCGATTCCATTGCATTATGGAGATAGCACTATTGGCGCGTTGTTTATTTCACGGCCGCGTTCTTCTAATGAATATGATGTGATGCGGCAGATTAATCAATCCATCGTCCTGGCTAGCCTGGCCGTCGCGGTCGTTGCGGCACTGAGTAGCTATCTGTTTGTACGCCGCTTCGTACGCCCGCTGGAGTTTCTAACGGCTGCGGCGGAACAGATGAAGATGGGGCGCTATACCCAACGTGTCACACAATCTATTCCACAGGATGAAGTGGGGCAACTGGCTCAGACATTTAATGAGATGGCCGATACAATTGAGGCTGATGTGAATGAGCTACGGCGACAGGATCAGATGCGCCGGGAGTTGGTGGCCAATATCGCTCATGATCTGGCGACTCCTCTCACAGCGATCCAGGGTCTGAGCGAGGCGCTGGCGGATGATGTTATCTCCGATAGCGAGGCACGTCAGGAGACAGCACAACGGATCGGACGTGAGGTCCAACGCTTACGTCGCCTGGTGGCGGATGTGCGGCAAATGACGATGCTTGAGGCCAGACAAATCCCTCTGGATCTGGCTCCGCTGGAGTTACATGCATTGGCCGACGAGACCGTGGCAGTAATCACACCTGAATGTGAGGAGCTTGGTATTACGGTCCAGAATACGATCACAGAGGATATTCCACCGGTTGAGGCGGATAGTGATCGTATTACTCAGGTGCTCTTGAATTTGCTAGATAATGCCCGCCGGCATACTAATCAGGGTGGCACCATTAAGATCGAAGCCAGATTACAAGGGGATTGGGTCCAGGTATCGGTTGATGATACCGGCGTAGGCATTGATGCCAGGGATCTTCCACATATCTTTGAACGCTTCTATCGCGCGGATCGCTCCCGGGCGGCGAAGACGGGCGGTAGCGGACTGGGCCTCTCAATTGTTAATGCTATTATTACTGCACATGGCGGCAAGGTCTGGGTCGAAAGTGCGCCTGGCAAGGGCACGCAAGTTCTATTCACCTTGCCACTGGCCAGGCAACCGCAGATAGCCAACGCCCACACGAACGAAGTTCCTGCCGCTAACTATAAGGGATAATCTCTGGTTGGACAGCGTTGGCGGCCCCCAGCATAGGTAGAGCAGGATCAGTGTAGTAGCCCTCATCCATACGCATAAGCGTCTGCGCGAAATCCTGTACATTGGCGAAACGTTGATAGGGATCTTTCGCCAGGGCTTTAAGGACAGCTTTTTCGATGTACTCAGGGATAGATGGCACAATATCCCGCAATGGCAGTGGCTCTTGATAGAGGTGTTGTTTGCACAGTTGCACAGAGCTACCCATGAATGGCGTCTGACCGCACAACCAGGTATAAACCAGCACCGCCAACGAATACTGATCACTCATCTTTAATGGACGCCCCTCAATCTGCTCCGGCGCGGCATACAGGGCGGTGCCAACTGAATCCTGTGGTATCGTATGGCTATTCCACGGCTGCAAAGCAAGGGCAATCCCAAAATCACTTAGCCAGACCTCGTTGTTCAGATTAAGCAAAATATTCTGTGGTTTAATATCTCGATGGATGATATTGTGGTTATGTATATGTTGCAAAGCATTAGCAATATTCTCTACAAATGGCAGGATATCCGCCAATGACAGCGCCACACCCGGCTTAAAATAGTCCTGTAATGTGCCATGGGCCGCATAATCCATGACCATAAAAGGAATGTTACCCTTCACACCAAAATCAAGGATACGGACAATATTTTTATGGTGTATGCTGGCATGGAGTCGTGCCTCCGCGCAAAACCTGCGGGTCTGTTCTTGCGAAGCCATCCAATTATTCAACACTTTCACCACCACCTTATAACCCAGATGGCTATGTTCACCCAGATAGATCGTCGCTACCGCACCTCGTCTCAGGATACGAAATAAACTGTAGTTGCCAAACTGGAATCCACAGTCCTTTTTGGCTGATATTTTGCTTGGAATGGTCATAAATGATGCATCCTTATAAATCCAGCTATCCTCATAACCAACGCCAGAGGTAGTATCTCTGTGATGTTACTGAGTGTACTGTCTCTCTAAAGGACTGTCATCAACCAGAAGGAGGATTCATAGTGCTTTTTGTTACTCAGCCTCTCACCCAAAAGGCTGACCTTCTCTCTCGTCTCTCATCTGACATGTAACAGCTTGCTATGATATACTATGGCAAGCAATGAAGCAGTATTTAGAGCAAAGGAATCCTCAGATGTAGCGGATAGGCAGCATGTTTGCTGTGTATTATTCTATACGCCGTATCCCGCCGATAATGAAGAAGGTGGGAGAGCATATTGTTCCCTGGAAGATCGCATTGCACATTCCTGAACCGGCATGAGGAAAAGGAGTCTCTGATGGAACGAGGAAATCACGATCCTCAGTTGATTACGACCAAGCTAGCTATTCCACCGCTCTATCTGAAAAAGACCATTTCTCGTACCCATGTTTATGCTGCTATGGATGCGGGTTTGCAACGACCTCTTACCCTGATTAATGCTCCGGCAGGCTTCGGCAAAACGACACTTGTGAGTGAATGGATACGTCAACGCCATCTAGCGGCCGCCTGGGTTACGCTGGAAGCTGCCGATAACAGCGTGCTACGCTTCTGGTGCTATATTCTAACGGCCCTGGGACAGTTTGATCCCACATTACAGGAGCTGAGTATCCACTGGCAAAAAGCGCAGGAACCGCTAGATACTGAGGGGACGCTAACCCAACTCATTAATATTGCCATGACGTTCGCCCAGGATACTGTGCTGGTCCTGGATGATTACCACACTATCTCGCTTCCCGAGATTCAACACACCCTGACGTTCCTGTTGAAGCATCTCCCTCCTTGCCTCCACATCATTCTGATTACACGACGTGAGCCACCACTCCCCCTGGCCCGTTTTCGCGTCCAGGGCAAACTGACCGAACTCCGTACCAATGATCTACGCTTCACGGAGGATGAGACTGGTTTATTTCTGCTGCAAACGATGAATCTGGCTCTAAGTCCTGATGATGTGCTTGAACTGTGGAAGCGTACCGAAGGCTGGATTGCTGGACTACAGCTGGCCGCTCTTTCACTCCAGGAGCGTGGTAGTTATGCTTCGATCACACAATTTATCAAGACATTCTCGGGACTGAATCGCAATGTCTTGAATTATCTTACCGATGAGGTCCTGCAGCATTTGCCTGAAAAAGTACAGGAATTCCTGCTCCAGACCTCGATTCTCGAACGCCTCAATACCTCACTCTGTAATGCTGTGACTGCTACGACCGATAGCGAAGCTATGCTTGAGTGGTTGGAACAGAATAATCTTTTTTTGAATGCATTAGATAATCAGCAGTGCTGGTATCGTTATGATCAGCTCTTCCTGGATCTATTGCGCTACCGCTTGAAACAAAAACATGAGGAGCTATTACCAGAACTACATCATCGCGCGGGATGCTGGTATGAGCAGCATGGTATGGATATCGATGTTATTAAACATGCTCTTCTGGCTGAAGATATGGAATGGGCTGCCCAGTTGATTGAACGCCATGCCTGGAACTTTATTCAGAGTGGCGAAGAGTTCCAGGTACATTCCTGGCTTAGCCATTTGCCAGAATATACATTATCCTCACGTCCAATGCTTGCATTCTTACATGCCTATACATCATTCTTACAGGTTGAAATGGATGCATATGAGCAATGGCTGACACAGGCCGAACAGCTCTGGCAACAGGAACAGAATACACGTCAGTTAAGCGGGGTATGCGATCTACGTGTCCGTGTGGCTCTCTCCTGTGGTAATGGTCAGCTAGCCCTGAAATTCGCGCAGCAGGCGCTTGACCTGCTTGAAGGCGATACCGCATCTCCATTTTATTGTAGCAGCCTGGTCCATCTAGGTGCTGGCTCACTCTTCCAGGGGGATTTAGCGCAAGCCAGCCACTATCTCACCGAAGGTCATCGCCTGAGCCTGAAGCATGGCTATATTCCGATTGCTTTAACTGCATCTATCTATCATGGCATCTTGCAAAAACAGCAAGGAAATTTACGTGGGGCGCTGCAAACGTTTCAACAAGTCTATGCTGAACCTGATACCAGCATCCTCTGGTCGACAGAGGCCGCCCACATTTACCTGGCGGACCTGCACCGAGAATGGAATGACCTCCCAACGGCACTTGAACATATACAGCAAGCCCAAAGACTCAGTACACAACTACCCGCTAAAGATTTCAAGGCAGCCGATCGCTATCTGGTACAGGCTCAACTCGCCTGGCTGCAGGAAGAACGTGAACAAGCCCTGACATGGTTGGACCAGGCTGAACATAGCTCACAATGCTTTGGGGTTAATTCCGCGTTTCTAGCCCGCGTAGCTGAGCTACGCCTGCGCTTCTTATTACATCAAGGTGACCGTAACGTAGCACGACAATGGCAAACACAGTATGCTCCCTTGTCCACCACGACAATGTCGAGCTATGAAAAAGAGTACTGGGCCATGGCTCAGGCACGGCTCCTGTTAGCTCAAAATCAAAGCCGGGCTGCCCTACAAATATTAGAAGAGCCCTATCAGAATAGCGTCAGACAAGGACGTGTCAAAAGCCAGATCTCACTGTTAATCCTGCTTACACGCGGTTATCACATGGAAGGGAATACCCAGGCCACCATGCAAAAACTTGAGCAGGTATTACTGCTCGCGGAACCCGGTGGCTATGTGCGCTCATTCATCGACGAGGGCCAGATTATGGCTGCCCTCTTAACCGAGCTTTACAGCCGTTATCAACGCCATGCAACGACCGACACGGCTAGCATCTCACTTGGCTACCTCTACACGCTGCTCTCCGCCTTCGGCACCGAAACCCAGCCACCACGCTGGCTCATCGCACAGGATAACGATGACGACCTCATCGATAAACTCAGCGAGCGCGAATACATGGTCCTTGGCCTGATCGCTGAAGGTCTTTCCAACCAGGAAATCGCCCAAAAACTCGTCGTAACCGTTAGTACTATCAAAACCCATCTCAACAACATCTACGCCAAACTTCACGTCCACACCAGATTACAAGCCGTCACCCGCGCCTACGACATCGGCGTCCTCCGCCGCAGCGAAGTCGACACCGAACCCCTGGCCCAACCCCATACAACCCAAAAACTCTCATAAAAAAAACACCATTTCGCTATACCGGACATTGATCGCCTTACAGGTATAATTTTTTTTCAGAGGCATAGCCTCTTGAACCCGCCTGTGCCGCCTGACGGCGGCATGAAGGAAGGAGGGAGAAGAAAATCAGGGGACACCCCTGAAACCCCGCCATGGGCTGCCGCCCCTGGACCCCGCTTTCCAAAAACCTATACTGTGGGACACATTGATCACACCCACTTACCACCCATCCTTATATACTGTGGGATCACACCCACTTACCACTCATCCTTATATACTGTGGGATTACACCTACATTCAACCCATCCTTATATATTGTGGGGACACATTGAGGGCGGCCGCAGCCGCCCTCAATGTGTCCCCACAATATATAAAAAAAGCGAGCGCCGTAGGCGCTCGCATCAAACATCCAGCAAACCAACCGCATGCGCCTTAGTCAACGCCTGCAAACGCGAATTCACATTCAACTTACTATAAATATTATTAAGATGCGTCTTAATCGTACTCTCAGCCACCACAAGAGAACGCGCAATCTCCTGATTCGAATACCCTTGAGCAATCAACTTCAACACCTCAAATTCCCGCTCACTCAACTGCTCTAACGAAGCCTGAGCACGCTGGGCACGCTTCTGCCAGGAACACCAATCGCGTGGCTCTATGTCGCAGCCAAAATCCAGCAGTAAAGCATGAATATAACTCAAGACATGTGGCGGCAACTCCCCCGAATAACGTTTCTGCTGGCGCTGATAAACATCGGCCAGCAATGCCATCACAACCGGTCCCTCATCCAGGAACAGGCGTCGATAGCCACCTGGCTCCGCATGTAACAGAAGTTGTTCCAATGTCAATTTAGTATGACGGGTATCACCAAGTAAAGCATAGGCCTGCACTAACAACATCTGCACCTGAAGCTCATTAGCCAGTCGATCCTGCGCCCGTATAGCTGGTAAAAGCTCCACGAGCATTTTTATGGCCTCATCGGGACGCTTCCGGGCCAATAACAGGCGCGCCCGCACCAGA
The DNA here is from genome assembly GCF_003967575.1 of Dictyobacter alpinus. NCBI lineage: Bacteria > Bacillati > Chloroflexota > Ktedonobacteria > Ktedonobacterales > Dictyobacteraceae > Dictyobacter > Dictyobacter alpinus. The sequence continues at coordinate 2,790,717 of NZ_BIFT01000001.1, read as the reverse complement.
CACCAGCATTCTTGTTCTAACAGGCTCCTGGTAGACAGATCGGCGGGACAGTTCTGCTCACTCCACTGCTCAGCAAAGTCATTACTGTTTTGCATAAGCCAATAGTGGATCCGTACGACGGCAATGGAGGCCCTTTCACAGCGCTGACCATCAGACTGATGGGCACGACTCTCTGCCTGATCGAGCAATAGCAGGGCTTGTTCTGGCTTATTTTGGATCCAGGCCAGTCGGGCAGCCAGTATATGGGACTCAATTAAAGTCAGCGCATCTTCTCCCAGCCGCTGGCTCAGAACAATAGCTTTGCCAAGATGCTCCTCAGCCTGTAAGAGTTCATTCCATTCCAGATAGAGTTGTCCTAACTGTAGGTGGGCCTGTATATTTAACCAGACCATCCCATCCCCACAACTACTGATACACTGCTGATAAAGCTCCCTGGCATCACCGAGGTGCCCCTGCAACAACTTGATATGTCCTTGATAAAAGAGCGCGCTCGTCACTACCAGCATCCGATTGACCTGTATACCTGCACGCCATCCTAATATTAATTGGAGTTGGGCCTGCTGAAGGTCTCCACATTGGAGTTGGGCCGCCCCATGCAGGACATGTGTGAGACTGCCAAGGAGCGGATTGTTCTGACAGATCTCCAACGCCTGCTGCGTATATTGCAATGCCCGGCTACTATCTCCCTGACAGATCGCGTGGTAAGCCTGTAAGTCCAGAATATCGGCCTGTAACTCCGCGCAATGGGTCTCCTGCCAGTTGCGCTGCACAATCTTTAATGCCCGCTCATATAATTCACATTTTCCAGTATGCAGATACATAAAAGCAAAAAAGTAAGCGATCACGGGCCGCTGCTCCAGGTCTATGTGACCTTGAATTTGTGTGAGCCAATCCAGTAACAAAGGCATCTGCCCACGTGTCCATAAAGGCCAGGAGTGCATCTCCAACAGATCTGCGGCCAGTTCAAAGGCCTGGCCTGCCAGCGCATGCTCAATCGCTTCATGCAACATATTTTCCTGCGTATACCAGTCGCTTGCGTGCAGGTGTAATGCGTTGATCCGTTCAGGAAACTTTTTGCTTAGCCCCTGGCGCAATAATTCTGCCAGAGGCTGGTGATAACGATGCCAGATCCCGTCTTCGCCTACAGGAGAAATAAATAGATTAGCCTGTTCCAACCAGTCCAACATCTGCTGGCCATTGTTCTGTCCAGTGACGGCATTACAGAGATCAACCTGTAAACTCGTGAGAATGGAGGTCAAAAACAAGAAGTCCTGCACATCCTCAGGGACGGTTGTCAGAACCTCTTCCGTCAAATAATGGGAGACATAGCGATTGATCCCGATTGAGGGAGCAAGACCGTTGCTTTTAGTGATACTCAATGGCCGATTACTTTGTAAGGAAAGTGCAGTCAGCTGTATACCAGCGATCCAGCCCTCAGTATCCTGCATCAGGGTTGTTAATTCAGCTGGCTGCAATTGCAACTGCATCCCATGGATGAGAAATTCCCTGCTCTCTTCTAAAGTAAAACGTAAGTCGGCCGAGCGTATCTCTGACAGTTGGCCCCGTACACGCAAACGGACCAGGGGCAGGGGTGGATCAACACGGGCACTGATGAATAAATGAGCATGGGCTGGCAGATGTTCGACGAGAAAGGTAACTGAGCGATGGATAGCAGGCAGTTGCAGCGCTTGATAGTCATCTAATATCAACAATAACTCCTGGTCATAACTTACCAGAGCATTAATCAGGGCCGCCAGTACAACTTCGATGGCGGTAGCTGCATTTAGTAAGGACTGTGCTTCCTCTACCAGTTGACTATCTACCTGCGCGAATGCCGCCAGACAATAGCACCAGAAACGCGTCAGATCATCATCTTCCTTGCTTAAAGAGAGCCATGCGACATTGGTAGGGTATGCTTGCAGCCAGGCATTTAACAACGTTGTCTTGCCGAATCCAGCCGGGGCCGAAATCAATGTAAGAGGATGATGGATGCCACGCTCTAACTTATGGTAAAGACGTGTGCGAGGGATGATCAGTGACGCATAATTATGTGGTATGGTCAGTTTCGTGGCTAGCAGCAGTTGCTTACTAAACTCAATCTCCATCTCCATCCTCCTTCATCCAACCTGCATCCCTGCTAACAAGTACCCGGTCTGATTCAAATATTCAACTACTATTATACAATAAACTCATTGAATATATATATGTAAATATATATATAATATCATTCATCTTTTTGCCAGCGCAGCCATGAGAAGAAACCCCATACCCCAGCGATCCCTCCCCTCATCACGACCCCGTTCCCGTAGTTACGGCCCTCAGCGGCCGTTTGCCACCTGCCGCAGCGTGGTGGCCCGGTCACCCCGCGATCCAGGTCCCTCTCGCCAGTCGCGTTGCCTCACGCGGTGCCCAAACGGGACCTTCCTTGAGCGCACCATGCAGAACCACCTGGCGCTATCACAGGGGTTCCCTCTCTGAGCAAGGTTGACAACGATGAGGGGGTCGAACCGGCCGGAGACCGGGCCACCTCGCTGCGGTCGCTGAGGGTCGCAGCTACGTGGTCTTTTCCATGGGACGCATACCTTGGTAAAAAAATGAATGATACCCATATGAATAGCGATGGTGTATGCGTATCTCTGTCCTTTTGGGGAGGGAGATGGGAATGAGGTGCGAGGATACCTCGCGCTATGGCATGGGCTGCTGCCTCTGCACCCCACTTTCTTCTTCCAGGATGGGGAAAGACGTATGCAGTATTACAAGCAGCTTCAGATCAATGCTTCACTATTTTTTATATCATTATAATAACAATACAGGAGGGAAATGCTTTAGTATGTGATTTTGAGGAGGCATCGTATCCATATTTTATTGAAAACATATGCAAAAAATGCCGGCTCAAAAGGTGAAGCCTTGATATACCCTGGGTCATACAACTGTCACATGAAGTATGCCACCCCACTGGATCGGATAATGAGGCAACTACTCTCTACTACCATACAGACGTACATGTGTGAATCCTACCTTTTTCTCCACCTGACGGGGGAAGACACACTATCACGTTCTTACTATACTAATGCTGTAACAACATTGTACGCTAGCTGAGTATAACGAGAGAGACTATTTGCGCACGTGCCGTAAGAGAAAGGGGCAGACAGATTTATCAAGAACTTCTCAGCCGAAAAGATCTTTCATCATAGATGGCATGTCTTCCTGTCATACTGGTTAGCTTAGAGCTGGCTAGATTTAGTGGATCCTATATGGGTGAGGAGTAGCATTGGATTATTCCATGAATAATCTGGTCCAGTTATATTCTACAATACGATGATAGTTAGAGAGGGAATACACCTATGGAACAAACTGATGAGTTGTTGACTGTTCGCGAGGTCGCACGTCGCTTACGTGTGGATGATACAACTGTACGCCGTTGGATTAAGCATGGCACATTAGAGGCGGTTTCATTGCCTCACGTTGGCAAACGTCAGGCTTACCGTGTGCGCCGTAGCACGATTGATACACTACTCAATCAGCCGGCATTACCGGTATAACCCAATCTATGCACAGCCAGCGAGACGATGCCTGATATAGGTACCTTGCCGGCTGTGCATCCGTGATGCGGATGAGCAACGTATTTGTGCATGTAGTTATGAGGACTGGCTGGATGATGGTGTCACATGTGGAGGTAGACCAGTAAGCTCTAGAAAATATTGTTCCAGACTCGTGTTACGCCGCCGTATCTCAGCGGCATAGATACCGCGCGCTCCCAAAAAAGCATTGACGATGGCCGCCTGCTCCATCGTGGTTTCAAGCTCTAATACCTTCCCTCCAGGCGGTATCCAATTGGCGTCTGGCTCTACCTCGATAGTCCGCGCATTCCTCATCCATAATGTTCCCTCCTGAGGCTGCGTGTGGAGAATCAGTTCAGCCCGTTCAAGTGTGGCAGGATCAGGAAAACTCATGGTAATACATTGTTTTTCTGACAAGAGATCCTGTACCGAGCCCTGCACAAGTAGTTTCCCTCTTTTAATAATGGCCACCCGCGAACAAATCTGCTGGATCTCATGCAACTGGTGACTGGAGAGAAGAATCGAGATACCCTGTTGTGCTAAGTGGGTAATCAGCTCCCTTACCTCAACCACTCCAGCTGGGTCCAGGCCATTGGTAGGCTCATCTAAAATGATGACCTGAGGATAGTGTAGTAAGGTAGCGGCCAGGGCCAGACGTTGCTTCATACCAAGCGAGTATTTGTGATAGGCAAGTCTGGCATACGTTGCCAGATCCACCAGTTCTAATACTTCTTCAATACGCTCGTTTGTGGTTACATTATCAGGCATACACGCAAAAGTAGCCACGCCACGCAGATTCTCACGTCCAGTTAAAAAAGGATAAAATACCGGTTCTTCAACGATCGCGCCAACATGCCATAAGGCCTGATAACGCTGTCTCCTATCATTGATGCTATGCCGGAGTACGGTCACTTGTCCCGACGTTGGATGGATCAAGCCTAAGAGCATGCGAATCGTCGTCGTCTTGCCAGATCCATTTGGTCCCAGCAGTCCATAGACATCACCCCGATACATCTCAATACTGAGATGATCGACAGCGGTAAATGTGTCAAAACACTTGGTCAGGTCTTCAGTTTGCAGGACAATTTCAGCGTGCTCGGATGGACGCTTATCATGGCTAGAGATCTTCTTTGGTGGATCATCCATTTTCAGATCCTTTTTCAGGCGATAAATACGCGTATTTCAATGAAGTTTGCGCGCTCCCCTCCCTTCTACACATTCTCTGTAGTTCAAAAGCAGAGAATGTAAAGAAAGGGATCGCCTGAACAACTTTAACGGGACTGTAAAGATGCGCGTAGCTTGGTACAGGCTCGATAATAATAGGTTTTGGCGGTTGTCATCGGCATTTCTAATACCTGACCAATCTCGGAAAAACTACATTGGTAGAGGTAACGTAACAAAACAACCGAACGGAACTTGATGGGGAGCGCCTGGATCGCTTGCTGTAATGCGTGTTGCAGATCGTGGTATTCGGCAATCTCTTCAGGTAATGGATGCGTATCTGGAATCGCCGCTAATGGAGGCATCTCTTCTTCTTCTGACTGCCACTCTAAGGCCGAGAAGAGGGTCACACGTCTTCTTCGTCGCTTGCGCAGTTCGTCGCGGCAACAGTTCTGCGCCACGCGAAATAACCACGGCTTTAATTGCTCACCAGTTGGTAATGTTGGTAAAGCAATATACAATTTCAAAAATACCTGCTGGAGCACATCGCATGCTTGATCATATTCACCCAGGTGATGGTAAATAAAGCGATAGAGCATTGTGTGGTAGCGTTCAACGAGCGCCTCAAAGGCGATTTGATTCCCTGCTAAAACCTCATGTACCAGGACTCCATCAGAAGACTCTAACCATTTGGAAGGAACATATTCTCGCTTTTGCATGGGGAGATCCTTTCTATCACACGTGGCTCTTTCCAATTTACCAACCCCTATAACCGGAGGACCGGATGAGCATATCTATACATTAACCTGTTTTGATATACTCATGTTTTCTTCCCCAGAGTTGCTTTATAATTTCGTGTGTCTGTTCAGAAGTGTAGAGGATTGTTGAGGAAATTGTCATCCTCCAAAAGGACGATTCATCAACACCCCATCTCATCCACCCACCAGGGGAAACGGCTAGACCGCGATTTTAGAGCTTATGGCAATTGTTCTAATGTAATATGCTCTGACCACCGCCCACAAGCCGTTTGCGTAGCTATTTGCGGAGCTTAAAACAGGCTGTCGCTTACTCTTCCCTGCGCACTTTACCACCATGAAGTCAAGCTAGAAACCGATTTATTATGTAGTTTTTCTATAAAATGTGTGAAAACACACGCTATCCGTCTGGTTATGCCAGATAAAAAATTGTAGGCATAAGTTTTTTCTTCAGCCTATGCCTTACAAATCAATCCATAATAGCGCGACTAGCACCAATAAACCAAATAACAAACAAGCACATTAAAGTTAACGAATGTCACATTTAAATGTAGCATTCGACTAACCTTTTTTTTAGCTATGCATCTAAACATAATGTGCAAGCTAAAAATATAATATCAATTTAGCAAATCATCCAAAATCTCTTTTTATAAAGCTTTACAAGTCTTCATCAATATTATACAATCTTTATATGAAGTACTGGCACGAAGATTCTCATACATCTTTTTTCGGTAAGAACACCGGCTATAAAGTTTATATCAAAGCAGGAGGAACCCATCATGAGCAATCTGTTAACCGTCTCTGAGGTCGCGCGTATCCTTCGCGTAGACGACGCGACCGTACGTCGTTGGGTCAAACAAGGTGTCCTGGAAGCTGTAGTTTTACCACATGTCCATTCACGTCAGGTTTATCGTATCAAACGCGAAACGTTAGATCGGGTGCTCGGAGATAACGCCAATATTGAGTAATGCATCTATACAAATGTAGTATGACCGACATAGGTCAGTATTCAGGAGCGCCAGCTGTTATGGCGCTATAAGGCTCAACTGTGACTGACGCCTTATGATCTTCTAAATCCTACCATCTATTCATGGTCTATGCCCGCCAACCCCTCAGCGAGCATCACACCCATTTCCCCTCTTAACGGCATGCCTTTTGGCTGCCGCTTGCTTCTAGAAGATAGTGTTTGTTTCCCACTGTCATCGTGGAGTGTGTAGCCAACCACACTCGGGCCCTAAAGGGCCCATGCTTCTTTTAAGTGTGCTGTCAAAAAATGAGCTGTGCTCATTTTTTGACAGCACACTTAAATCCTTGCTGCGCCAAAGATTCAAATACAGCAAATCCTTGCAGTACCAAAATGTGAACACTTAAAATCCTTGCTGCGCCAAAGATTCGAATACAGCAAATCCTTGCAGTACCAAAAATGCAAACACAGCAAATCCTTGCAGTACCAAAAATGCAAACACAGCAAATCCTTGCAGTACCAAAAATGCAAACACTTAAAATCCTTGCTGCGCCAAAGATTCGAATACAGCAAATCCTTGCAGTACCAAAAATGCAAACACAGTTTAAATGTGCTGTGAAATTGTGCGCAAAGCGCACAATTTCACAGCACATTTAAAAGAAGCATGGGCGCTTTAGCGCCCGAGTGCGTCTGGCTGATAACTTGCTTTGCCTGACACCTAAAGGTATAATTACTGAAGTATTAATCCATTGCAATTGCGTTGGGTGGGAGATTTTTGCCTTGAGCAATAACTATACAACAAATGAATCCGAAGGTGGAGCAGCGAACAATGGTAGTTCAGCCATCAGCCGTCGTGAAGCGCGTGCAAATAGTATCACCGGTGCCTTACCAGCGCTGGGAACACTAGGTATTGAACGTAACGTCCAATCAGGCACCTTTGATTTTGAGCAAATGGTGCAATCTTTAAAAGAACTTTTTGCCAACGATCGCCAGATTGCCAGTCAATCAGATGCGACACGCTGCGGCATTTGCTACCTTCACTTCCACGGAAACGAACTTCATTACCGTGAAGAAGGCTTTTATGTCTGTTCTAATTGCGAACACAATCTGGGACAGCAACATTTATCAATGCTGCGAAAGCAACAAAAATTGTAGGCTTACGATACATAAAAGCAGCCGGGAGCGAACGTTCGCTCCCGGCTGCTTTTATGTATCGTAAGTGCTTATTCGATCAGTGCTGGTTCCTCTTCTTCAAGGTCACCTTCGCGCACTTCATGTAAATCTTCAGGACTATCCAGACGATCCACAAACAGGATACCGTCCAGGTGATCAATCTCGTGCTGAAGAATACGTGCAAACCAGCCTTCGGCATTGACCCGAATGGCTTTTCCCTTCACATCCTGGCCCTTAACCACCACTTTAGTAGCACGGCGAATATTCTCGCCAATATAACCAGGAATACTCAAGCAACCCTCAGGGCCAGTCTCTTCACCTTCAGCTTTTACGATCTCAGGATTAAAGACGGCAACTTTTCGATCTTCAAATTCCGCGACGAAGACACGAATCGATTGTGCAATTTGTGGCCCTGCCAGTCCTACTCCATTGGCTTCACGCATCGTCTCAAACATATCTTCCACAAGTCTTTGCAATGAAGGATCAAAACGATGTACCTTTTTTGCCTTTTGACGTAGAATTGGATTCTCAGTAGTTATAATTTTCCGAATGGCCATAATTTTCTCAGTGCCCCTACACAACACACTAGCTGACGTTCAATACATAAGTGTTATAATTGCCACTAATCGTATCATAAAAGAGGGGTAAAACGCAAACATGTTGGAGGCCATCGCAGCTCTTATTGAGAGGCATTCTTTGTTGTCCACAGCGGGAGTAGTGGTTGTAGCTGTCTCCGGAGGGGCTGACTCTCTCTGCCTACTCCATGTACTTTACCAGCTTTGCGGAACGGGTAAGCGCTATCCACAAATACAGCTACATGTGGCCCATCTCAATCATCAATTACGGGCGGCGGCCAGCGATCAGGACGCGGCGGCAGTGGCCAGGATAGCACAGGACTGGCGGCTTCCCTATACTATCGGCAGCTTTGATGTGCAAAGTATGGCCACACAACAGCATCTTTCACTTGAGGAGGCGGCCCGCATCGCTCGCTATCGCTTCTTACGTGAGGTGGCGCAGGGGCAACCTATCGCGGTAGCTCATCATAAGGATGATCAGGCAGAAACCCTGGTGCTACACTGGCTCCGTGGCGGCGGGATCGCCAGTCAGATTGGACTACAACCACGCCATCAGGACATCATACGCCCCCTTCTCAGTGTACATCGCGCCGATATTCTGCACTACTGTACCCTGCACCAACTCATCCCCTGCGAAGATGCCAGTAATAGCGACCTCCGCTTCCTGAGGAACCGTATTCGTCACGAACTCCTCCCACTTCTGGAATCCATGAAGCCAGGTTTTCGTGAAACGCTCCTGCGCAATGCTGAAGTTATGCAGGTCGACTTTGCATGGATCCAGGAACAGGTTCTAGCTTGCTGGCCTCAAGTGGTTTTACAGGAAGAGATAGATAGTATTAAGCTGGCAATTCCATCATTATGTTCACAGGCGCTCAGCATTCAACGCCACCTGTTACGTCAGGTTACGGCCCGCCTCTGCCACGGACAATCACCATTGGAGTTACGCCACTATCAATTATTGGATCAGCTCTTACAACGGCCCACAAGCACAGAAATTGTGACATTACATCTTCCACAACATCTCCACGCACTACGCGAGGGTGATATACTAGTCTTCAAATATATATCAGAGCAAGCAAGCGAAAATAAAGGGCAGCCACCAGTTACTTCTATACTCCCCCTACCGGGCAGCATAGAAGTAACTGGCACACCCTGGACAGCCACGGCAGAATGGGTACCTGAAGAAGTAACGCAGCGTGTACAAAACGCGCTACAACAACAGGACTGGGCAACCGTCTGGAGGCTCTTACCCACCACGCCACACGCTGTATATATAGATGCAGAAACCCTGGACAGTAGCAACCAACCACTCGCGTTCCACATCCGGACACGTAGAGACGGCGATCGTATGCAACCATTAGGAATGGAACACGAAAAGAAGATCAAAGATATCTTGATTGATAAGCATATTCCATATGCCCAACGCTCTCAAATCCCACTCTTCTTTTCCAATTCACACTGTATCTGGCTAGGAGGCATTCACCTGGATCAACGTGTCCGTCTCACCAGACAGACACACAAAATCATCCGCTTGTCGATCGTTCATCATTAGTCATTTCAATATGAGGAGTATATGCACCAGGACATTGAAGAAATTCTTATTTCAGAGGATCAACTACAGGCAAAAATTAAACATCTGGGTGAGCAGATCACCCAGGATTATGACGGCAAAAACCTGCTACTACTGGGCACGCTTAAAGGGGCCGTCCCCTTCATTGCCGACCTGGCCCGCGCCATTCACTTGCCACTAGAGCTTGACTATATGGCGGTAGCCAGCTACGGCAACAGCACACAATCCAGCGGCATTGTGCGTATTGTCAAGGATATGGAAGGCCCGATCGAGCAGAAACATGTCCTGATCATCGAAGATATTATCGACAGCGGACGAACCTTACACTATTTAACCGATCTACTCAGGCGGCGTAATCCACTCAGCCTGAAAGTCTGCTCGCTCCTGAATAAAGAGCATACACGCGTTCAAAATGTGCCCGTCGATTACTATGGCTTTACCATTCCCGACAAATTTGTCGTTGGCTATGGCCTCGACTACGCTCAGCTTTATCGCAACCTGCCTTACATTGGCATCTTAAAGCCCTCGGTCTATGCCGATGATAGCAAACCCCAGAATCAGCATCAGAGCATGGCCGAGAATCAATAGGCCAGACAAAAAGAGGGTCAGCGGAAATTTCCACTGACCCTCTTTTTTATTTGACGTATGTTAGTTTAACCTTTGACACTACCAACGGTCAGACCAGATTTAAAGAAGCGCTGCGCGAAGAGAAAGACAGCGACTAGCGGGACCGAAATAATCACTGAAGTAGCAGCGAAATAGCCCCATGGGGTGCGGAAATCGCCCTGCAAACGATAGAGACCAAGGATAAAGGTCAGGTTTGAACCATTATCGTTAGCATTTAGGACATAGTTGGCAATCGCGAACTCACTCCAGGCACCAACAAAAATCAACAGGGCAGAAGCGGCCAGTGCAGGTGCGGCTAACGGCAACACTACACGCCAGAAGGTCTGCCACTGACTGGCTCCATCAATCATCGCCGCCTGATCCAGTTCAATTGGCAGGGTATCAAAATACCCCTTGATATTCCAACAGCTAAACACGATCGAGCTTGCCATATAAATCAAAGCCAATCCCAGTAAAGGTGCACTATCCAGCAAATTCAGGTACTGCAAGAGATAGTAATAGGCGCTGATTGCCAGCAGTCCTGGAAAGGCTTGTAAGACCAATAACAGATTAAGTGAGAGTTTGCGACCCTTGAAACGGAAACGCGAAAGAGCATAGGCGCCCGTCATAGAACAGAAGAGTCCAAGCAATGTCGAAAAGCCACAGACAAACAGGGTGTTGCCCAACCATTCAAGCAAGGGCTCCTGCGTGAAGGCATAGATGTAGTTATCAATGCTTGGATTAGCGGGTAACAGGTGCAGATCTGTTGTGTACAGATTCTGGCCACCCGCGAACGATGCCTGAATGACAAAGTAGATCGGGAACAAAGCAAAAATAGTCATCACGGTCAAAAAGACATAGACTAAACCAAGCTGAAGCCTGGTCACAAGCTTGCGGCGCCGAATTCTGCTTTCGATCCTGGCACGATATTTTTTATATTCAAGTTCATCAACTGTTAATACGCTGGGAACAGACGGTTCAAGCTCTGCTTGTGCGGTATGGTTGCTCATGCCATCGCCTCCTTGGATGAGGATCCGAGGGTACGGGTCAAGAAGGTTACCGAGCCCAGGATGATAAAGATCAGGACCGCAAAGGCTGCGATCTGAGCGTAGTGGATGTTGCCCGCGTTCTCTCCCAGAACCTTATTGTAAATATAAACCATCACAAACGAGGTGGCTCCGGGCTTGTCGGCGCTGGTAATGGGTCCACCCTGTGTGATCAGGTAGACGACGCCAAACATCTGGAAGGTCGTAATTGAACTCAAGATGGTTGCCGGGGTGATGGCAGGTATCAACAATGGCAAGGTTACTGAACGGAAGCGCTGCCAGGCATTGGCACCATCAACATTTGCAGCCTCACCTAACTCTCTTGGCACACTCTGTAATGCACCCAGAATAACCACCGTGAAGAAAGGATAGGAGAGCCAGACGTTAACGATCACAACGGCAATAAATGCCCAGATTGGATCAGTCAACCAGGGAATACCAAACTGCGAGCCCATGAACACGCGGCCAATCTGGTTGAGCGGTCCAAAATCGTAGTTGAAGAGGAATTTCCAGATCAGTGAAGTAATAGCGTAAGGCGTGGCCCAGGGAACAAGCAGGGCGACGCGCCAGAAAGGCAATCCTTTGACTTTCTCATTATTCAATGCCAACGCTGTCGCCAGACCCACCAGCAGGAAAAACGCAATACAGATCACCACATACAACAATGTAATGCCTATCACATAGGTCAGGTCACTATTGGCTGCATTAAACCAATAGCTATAGTTATTCATGCCAGCAAAGTTGTATTCATTGTTGAATAACGTATTGTTGGTGAATGACAGGTAAAGGGTATATGCAATAGGAGAGAGGTTGATGACTGCAATGGTAAGCAACATCGGCAGTAAATAGAGAAAAATCTGTGAACGTTTAACTCTTATCATCGCTACTCGCCCCTTCTTAGAACGTCAGGTACACTTGGCATAAGAGCAGGGCCTTCCTGTATCTATCTTCGTTCAGATACATCGTACGCAATAGAAGTGGAGACATTACTGTTTTCATTCAAATACTAAGAGTTTGTGTCTGACTCACAATTTCATTGGGAAGTGTGCAGCCAGCCGCACGCGGGCGCTAAAGCGCCCATGCTTCTTTTAACTGTGTTGTGAAATTGTGCGCAAAGCGCACAATTTCACAACACAGTTAAAACTCTTGGAGCGCCAAAGGCGCGAAAACAACGATCGGCGAACCACGGATTTCATGTGAAGCAAACACTCTCGAACTAAGTGCTTGATCCTTTGATAGATCAAGCACTTAGTTTGGTTAAGGAAGCTAGGAGTTGATACTTTTTACGCCTTGCTCGGCAGCTTTCTGGGCCGCATTAAAGGCGTTGTCCACTGACTGGCTACCGGACCAGCTAGCGGTCAGGGCATCTTTTACAGGTTTCCAGACTGCCGACATGAATGGGGTGTTTGGCAGTGGGTTGCCAACTTTGGCCTGCTCAGAGTAGGAGGCGATAGCAACATTCTCTGTTACAGCTTTGTCTGAAGCAGCGGCAGCGTTGGCTGGAATTTCACCAGTGGTTTTGATCATGCTGATCTGATTGTCTTTGCTGGTGTAGAACTTCATGATGTCGGCGATGGTAGCAGGATCCTTGGCGATCTTGGTCATCCACATGGACTTCACACCGACAAATGGAGCGGCTGGTGCGTTGTTGTTAGCAGTAACTTTTGGCAGGGGCGCAAAACCAATGTCCATTTTTGATTTGGTGGCGTAGTCAGAATATGACCAGGGACCATTGATGATTGCGGCAGCCTTGCCTTCAGTGAAGAGGGAGGAAGCAACATCGTAGCTGATCTGCTTTGGCAGATAAGGGCGGAACGAATTGATGAATTTGCCAGCCTCAAGGGATTTAGCGGAATTCAGACCAACTTTGCCGTCCTCGGTCACATACACACCACCGAAGCCATAGAACCAGGGAGCATTGAAGTAAGCATCCGTTGTATCCCAGACCACACCATATTTGCCAGGATTTTTCTCTTTGAAGGTCTTGCTGAAGTTCAAGAGCTCATCGGTGGTCTTTGGCATATCCGAGCTTTGTACCAACTTTTTGTTGTACATGATCGTGATAGCTTCTGTGGTCTCGGGCACACCGTAAATCTTGCCATTGTAGGTCACAGCCTTGGCAGCAGCTGGTGTGAAGGTAGAATTGATGTAGTCGCTGCTCAGGTATTTATCCATCGGTACGACCATACGGCTGGCGGCCAGCTGTCCCAGGGAGTCATCAGCCCAGGCAATCACATCTGGACCCTTGCCACCTTTTAAGGCGGTGATTGATTTGTCTACCAGCTGATCCTGCTGGACCAGTTTGATGGTGATGTTTGGATGCTGTTTGTGATAGGCATCAAAGATGGCCTTCTTGGCATTCAAATAATCACCCTGCCAGTTGTGCCAGAGAGTAATGGTTTCTGGCTGATTCGATGGGCCAGCATTCGTTGTGCTGCTACTGCTACCGCCACAGGCCGACATCAAGAGGGCACAGAGAACGGTTAGCGCCAGCAAACTTGTGATCACGCGCTTTGTTAACATGAACCGAAATCCTCCAAATAAAAATCTAAAAACGTTTGTGCATACACGTTTATGTACACACCACACCTCATGTCCAGATAACCTTATGCCCAAACAAGGTACAAGAAATCTATACAAACTGCTTGTTCAGCTTGCGAAAAAGCGACAGGGTCCAGTGTATAGCAGTTTACGGGTAGCTTATAAATATAGGCATCGATGTAGCACTGTAATAGGAAAGCAGGATATAATGAGGTTCTGCCTTGTATATTTCACAAGCAGTATTGCGAGGAAAAAGATAATTTGATGGCTAAGGTGGTCACCTTTTGAGCATAAAATTGACCCCTTAATCAACGTCTCCGAAATCACCGCAACATTGCTGTAATAATAACCAGAAGAACAGGAACCGTTACCCCTTATTGACCAGTTTCGACCTGCATCAATTCTTTTTCTATACTCTGGCTTACCGACGTTAAATATTCGTAAAGCATCTGAAGCTGAGAAGTATTTAATACCTTCATAACCTCGAAAATTCGCAGGCCATGTTGCTCATCAACCTTCTCACGCAGATGACTCCCTTCAGTTGTTAGCATAATTAAGGTCACGCGACGGTCATGTGTAGAAGGAACACGCTTAACCAGCTTCAAATGCTCTAAGCGATCGATAATTCCTGTCACATTACTCTTGTCGGTAAACAATAACCGACTTAAGTCCACCATCGAGCGGCCATTCACTTCATCTAAATGTTGCAAGGCCCAGAATTGCCGTGTGCTTAACCCGTACTCGGCAAAAAAGCGCGTATCGCTATCATCTAATAAGATGAATGTTTTAGATAGCAACTGATAGATCTCAAGTTCGATGCCAGCACCTTTGCTAACGAGACTCATGAATATCACCTCTCCCTTTTTTAGGGATGCTCCGGTAATCTTCTAAGGAAAAGTATACTGATAAATAGTTGACCTGTCAACTGTTTATCAGCAAATTTTCTATATATCTAACCTTTTTTCAGAAAGATATATTTCCGCACTCAATGCTGGTACCGTCACTTCCACACATCCATCCTCTAACGAGAGATCAGATAGCTTAGATGAAGAAAACACTGAACGCAAACTCCCAGTTTGATAATTACCGGTCCCACCAATCTTCTGTAATACATTATGTAACTTAATACGAACTTGCACAGGCTGTTCGTTGTTATTTAGGATAACAAGCATATATGTATCGTTTATATAACGAATATATGCACCAATTTGCTCAACGTTTCCAGTGCTCTCAACGCTCAAGTTCATGCGCTTACCTGTGCGTAAGACAGCGTGTTGGCGGCGTAGGGCAATCAGCTGACGATAATAGGTCAGCAATGCTTGATTCTGCTGCTCGCCCCAGGGCATAGGACCACGACAGTAGGCGTTTTCCTTTATAGCATCATCGGTCTGGGAGAGTCCGACTTCGGTGCCATAATAGACGATGGGGGTTCCTTCTAAGGTCATCTGGAAGGCGGTGGCCAGCTTCAGACGCTCTATATTCCCCTCGGCAAACCAGAGGAAGCGATGCATATCATGATTATCCAGCACGGCGGCAAAGCACATACTTTCAGGAATGTTGCTGACATGCTGATCCAGGAACTGCAGGAGTTCTTCCAGGCTCTTACTACGCCGGGCGAAGGTCTGACGCATTATGGCGGCCAGTGGAAAATCCATAAAACCATCCATGCGACCCGCATAGTCGAGAATCTCGGGCATAGGAGAAGTTACTTCACCAATAGTTAAGGCCTGGGGATGGGCTGATTTGACGGCCTGCTGAAATGAGGTCCAAAAAGCATGTGAAGGACCCGGCACATAATCCAGGCGCAATCCATCGGCCCCATAGTGCTCTAACCAGTAACGGGCAGCGCCATAAAGATATTCGCGTACCGCTGGTTCTTCAGTACTTAACTCGGGCATTGAGGAGACCTGCGCATAGCTTCGATAGGTCTGTGGCGCCTCAATTTCCTTGAAATCATACCAGTTAGCATAAGGACTATCTGGATTTTCGCGTGCATCGACAAAAGCAAAGTGCTCATCTGAAGTATGGTTGGCGACAAAATCTAACAATACCCGTATGCCACGTCGATGGGCAGCCTCGATCAACTGGACCAGTGCTTCATCCGAGCCATAGCGACGGGCGACATGGTGGTAGTCCGAAGGATTGTACCCATGGTGGCTGGGACTCTCAAAGATAGGAGATAGCCAGATACAATTGATGCCTAATGACTGGATGTAGTCCAGTTTCTCTAGAATACCATTTAAGGTGCCTCCAAAGAATTCGGTGATGCCATGTGTCTCTTCACTATGCAATGCGGGCTCATTGTGGGCTGAACTAAAACGATCCACAAAGATCTGATAGACAACTGCATCTTGCCACCATGCTGGAGCCTCCCAACGGTCCACATGATAGGCAAAAGAGCGGCCCTTTTTCTGCGAGATCGTCACAGGATCAACACGGTCCGCGTACCAGTGTTGTCCAGCTTCCTGTACGCTCCAACCATCAATGCGATAACGCACCAGGGTCCCATCTTCCTGAGCAGGAATGGTTACTTGCCAGGTTCGGATCTCAGTGGAGGCATCGACACCAACGGACACCTGCGGCAAGAGTTCAGCAAAGAGTACCGTTCCCTGCGTGGCTATTCCATACTCTCCTAGTGGCTCGGTGCCATCGGTTGTGTAGGAGAGAGCCACGCGCTCAATGGCCTTATGCGCATTGGAAAATATGGAAATCGTTACAGCCTGACCAGGCAGAGGATCACGAGGAGTGATCTGGCTGCCATGCGCCAATCCATCCTCGATAGCAACCTTCATCCGTCGATGCTGGGCCGACGCATAAGGGGCGAAAAAAAAGTCTACGAATTGAGTCATTCCGGTACGCAACCTCTTCTTTAGGTGTGCTTACAACACCATACAGGATGGTTTTAAAAAAGATAGTTGACAAGTCAACTATAGCTAAGTCTAATGTTTTTTAGCCGTTTGTCAAGCAGCTTTTCGTACCCAATGGCATCTGAGATGGCGTCATTGCACTAGTGATAGATTTTTAGCTCACAAAATCAGATCGGAGAATGGAGAAAATGCAGTATGTTGCAGGATAAGGTAGTGGTCGTGACTGGTGCCAGCCGGGGCATAGGTAAAGCTATCGCTCAGGCATTTTGTGCACAGCAGGCCAGGGTAGTGCTGGTAGCTCGCTCGATCGGGGAACTTGAGGAACTTGAGGATAGTTTACTGGCCAGCGGTGCGGATGTGCTGGCGGTCCCAACCGATATTTCTCAACCAACGGCAATCCAGGAGCTACAACGCGAGATCAGGCGGCATTATGGGACGATCGATATACTGATCAATAATGCTGCTGTGGCTGTCCTGAAGCCGCTGGTGGAAAGCTCTACTACCGAGCGGGCGATGATGATAGATGTGAACCTACACGCAATGTTTGATCTGACCCAGACCTTTCTACCTGAGATGATTGAGCGCCACTCAGGAATTATAATAAATATCTCAGCGGCGGTGGCTCGCAATGGCTATCCTAATCTGGCCGTCTATAGCGCCACCAAGGCAGCGATTATTACTTTTGGCGAAGCATTGTCAAAAGAGGTCAGGCGCTATGGTGTGCAGGTCTATACTATCTGCCCCCATGGTGTCGATACGACGTTGTATCGTAATTTATTCGGGGCAACCGGACAAGACAAGTTGCTAACCCCTGAGGCTATTGCGCAGACGGTACTGAAAGTCGTCGCAGGTGAAGGAGGCATTCGTAGTGGGCAGATGCTAGAGGTCGCGTTGTCCTGATCAGCATTGTTTACTCATGAAAATAGCGGAAAAAAGCAGAGCATTCAGCACATTCTCAACTATGTTACAATGGCTTTGTTCTAACATACAAGGACCTGGACAAGCAATAGTTTGTCGCGTGTAAATTTGTAATAAAGAGGAGAGAATGTGATGGTAGCTGTTGGTGTCATAGGCAGTGGTGCCTGGGGTACGACACTGGCACTCTTGCTGGCCCGAAAAGGTATCTCGACTACCATATGGGATCATCGAGTTGAGCGTGCTCTTGAAATGCAACGTACACGAGAAAACAGTGTGTTTCTCCCAAATATACGTTTTCCAGATAATTTATCTATCACTTCTGATATTGCTGAAGCGGTACAGGCTAAGGATCTTTTGTTGCTGGTCACGCCTTCGCAAAAGTTGCGTGAGAATTTGCGGCTGTTAGCTCCTTATCTTGCGCCAGAGACGCTACTGGTGAGTGCCAGTAAGGGTATTGAAATCACGAGTTTGCAACGCATGACAGAGGTGATAGCGGAAGAGTTACCAGACTGGCGCGAGCGGATCGCGGCGCTTAGTGGTCCTAATCTCTCCCGCGAAGTGGCTGAAGGCAAGCCAACCGCTGCGGTGGTTGCTTCCGATGTACCCGAAGTAGCTATCCAGGCGCGCACAATTATCACGTGTAGCACCTTTCGTGTCTATACTTCAAATGATGTGATCGGTGTCGAACTTGGCGGGGCTCTGAAAAATATTATCGCGATTGCAGCAGGCTTTAATGTTGGTCTGGGCTATGGCGAAAATGCCAAGGCCGCCATTATTACCCGAGGGCTGGCTGAAATTTCGCGCCTGGGGGTAGCAGCAGGCGCCAATGCCCTGACCTTCGCAGGCCTGGCCGGCATTGGGGATCTTATCGCCACCTGCGCCAGTCCTCTGAGCCGTAACCAACAACTTGGTCGCCGTCTAGCCGAAGGCGAGAAACTAAATGATATACTACAATCCACCCATAGCGTCGCTGAAGGTGTTTCAACCACACAGGCGGCCCTCAAACTAGCGGCACGCTACCAGGTAGAAATGCCTATCGCCAGACAGCTCAGCCTGATCCTTTTTGAAGGACTCGATCCTCATAAGGCGGTGCCTGAACTGATGATGCGCGACCCCAAAGGAGAATTAGAAGGCTTCGCTTGAGCCGAAGGAGAAAAAATAAGCACTATGTCACAGGCACAAATACAAACGTATGCTTCATGCAACCAGGAAACGTTTCTGGCTACACTACAACGCTATCGACAAGCACTTGAACTATTGGGCTGCAAAGATCAAAATGTATTGGATTGGATTAACGCTATTTCCTGGCCGGAAAACGACGATGATCCCTTTGGCGATATTTATGCCGCTCCAGTACTTTTAACTCCACCAGGAGCGCCAGCATTGGAATGCTCTGGTATCGAGATCTCACTCTACACCCAGCCAGCCGTCCCCAGCCTTGAGGATCTACCACCCTGGATCGGCTTTAATCTGCTGGTTGAGACTGAACAATTACATGAGGACGAAAATAATATTGAGCCTTATTCCTCTGAAGTAGGACAGAGCATCTGGCAGATTTTGCAGGTGCTGGCACACGAATTTACTGAGGTCGGCGCTTACTTTACCGATGAATGGCAGGAAAATCAGTCCTGGCGCGTTATTATTGAGAATGCGGGTGATCCATGGATCTTCTATCTGGGTATTTTCCCTCGTCGGTTAGCAGAACACTTTGAACGCATCCCCTCAGGATATCTTGGTACCCTCGTGGATGCAGGCTTTGGGTTCGCGCAAATTAATCGCTGGCAGACCATTCCATGGGAAACCACAGCACCAGCATAAAAGCTTGCTAGCATTGAGCGCGGCGTTCCTCTCATAAGTAACCTGTTTTGCGACCAATAATCTAGCTTAGAGATGAACATTAGTACCAATCAGGCAGCTTTATTATGCTATACTAGAGTATAATATTTCTGGCTTTTAAAACAAAAATATCGTATGCTGGTTGCTTGTAGTAGCAAGAAATTGAATATATACTGTTCTTATATATAGTGCTTTTCTATTCAGCTCATCCAATAAAAGCAAAGTTGAAGAGAAAATCTCTACACGCTCAGGCACCTTATAGTGAACAAAAATGTTGTCTTCTCATTGGTTTATATATAGCAGAAACCAGATCTAAATTAAGCACACAGGCAGCAGATACCATCACTCGTTGGCTTTTCGACCGGGGCTGATACTATCTATCAATTATTCTTTACCAATAAACTCTGGCGTTAATCGGTGTCTCGATGAGAAAACAGGTATTTTTGTTGTATGAAAGCCGTAGTCTCTCTACTTTTGCTCGTTTTCCTCCAAGCGTAAAGCGAGCCACGTGACGACACACAATTCAATCGTGGTACAATTGTAAGTAGATAATCAGGTTAGAAAATATAGAAGGCTTTGGGGAAAACCTTCTCCTTTTCACTACCGCCACCAACTCATGTATAGCCAAAGTCATGAGAACTTCAAAGGAGATAAACACATGGGACATCACATCCTTGTTGTTGACGATGATGAGGGGATCGTCGAAGTCATTCAAATTGTCTTAGAAGGCGAAGGGTATATAGTACGCACAGCGACAAATAAGAATGATCTACTGGATCTGGCAAGCAATCTTCCAGATCTCATTTTATTGGATGTGCTTTTATCAGGTGACGATGGTAGGGATATCTGCAAATCCCTGAAGAGCGATCAGGCCACCAGACATATTCCGGTGATTATGCTTTCCGCGCATTCGGATGCGAGCAAGGTTGCCGATGCGGGTGGGGCTGACGATTTTCTTGAAAAACCTTTTGATGTTGATGCGTTGATCGATACGGTTGCCAGGCATCTTTCGCCATCTCAACGCGTCCATATTTAAAGTATCAGCCATAAAGCCAGCCTGCTCTTCACTGGGGAAAGAGCAGGCTGGCTTTTTTTATGAGAGACCTGATACCGCCAAGAGTATGTTACTGATCCTCATGATCTTCACGCCTGAGTTTGCGCGCCTTCGGCGCGCAAGAAAGAATTCTTATGTGGTGTCAAAAGTGCACTTTGCGCACTTTTGACACCACATAAGAAAAAAAGCGTGGCAAGCCGCTGGCGTACATCTGCTCAAGAGCGGCAAGCTTCCCATACTGATGGGAGTCAGACACATTTAGGAGTGTGTGACTTCCTGGCCAGGATTCCAGCGTAGATTGGGTTTACGGGCTGCCAGAGCTTGATCCAGACGACCGATTACGGTTGTATGGGGAGCCGTTTTGACAAGCTCGGGATTCGTGCGGGACTCCTCGGCAATGGTCTTCATCACATGGATAAAGTCGTCCAACGACTCACGTGTCTCAGTCTCAGTTGGCTCAATCATCATAGCTTCTGGCACAATGAGAGGGAAGTAGACGGTTGGCGCATACATGCCATAATCAAGCAAGCGCTTGGCAATGTCAGTCGCGGTCACTCCATGCTCTTCCTTCTGCTTACGTGCCGTGGCCACAAATTCGTGCTGACACATGTGTGGATACGCAATCTCATAATCCGCTGAGAGTCCATGTCTGAGGTAATTAGCGTTCAGAATAGCGCTCTCAGACACATGGCGTAATCCATCAGGACCATTGAAGCGGATGTAGGTGTAGGCACGAACCAGGACGCCAAAGTTGCCCAGGTTGGCACGTACTTTACCAATCGATTGTGGGCCCGCATCTTCCCAGTAATAGCCCTCAGCATTCTTAGCTGGCAAAGGACCTGGCAAGAAGGGCACCAGGTGCGCCTTAACTCCAATTGGACCGGCACCAGGACCTCCACCACCATGTGGGGTGCTACAGGTCTTGTGGAGGTTAAAGTGCACAACGTCGAAGCCCATATCTCCTGGTCGGGTGATACCGAGCACGGCATTGGCATTGGCACCATCATAGTAAAGCTGTCCACCAATCGCGTGGATCTGCCGACCAATCTCAGCGATATTGGCATCAAAGAGACCTAATGTATTGGGATTGGTCAACATAATGGCGGCAACTTGATCTCCATGGCTCTCCAGCAGGGTCTTAAGATGCTCCATGTCGATACCACCGGTATTGTCATCACTCTTGACCTCAACGGCCTTATAATCAGCCAGAGTTGCGCTGGCAGGATTGGTGCCATGGGCGTTATCTGGAATTAAGACCAGGTTGCGATGTCCCTGTCCTTTGCTCTGATGATAGGCTTTGATCAACATCAAACCGGTTAATTCACCGTGCGCACCCGCCGATGGCTGTAAGGTGACGCGTGTCATGCTAGAGATCTCGGCTAGATAGCGCTCCAATTCATACATTAACTGGATCGCACCTTGCGCATCCTTGACCGGCTGTAGCGGATGAATATGGGCAAAACCGGGTAGCGCAGCCATGTCTTCGTTGAGCTTTGGATTATACTTCATGGTGCAGGAACCAAGCGGATAAAAACCAGTGTCCACACCAAAGTTGCGCTGCGAGAGATGGGTATAGTGACGTACTACCTCAATCTCACTAACCTCAGGTAGGGCCGCCGGTTCTTCACGCAATAAACTACCAGGAATCAAATCCTCCAGCGGCTCAACAGGTACATCCATAGCTGGCATGGTCGCGGCACGCCGTCCGGGTGCTCCTTTTTCAAAAATCAATGATTCTACGCTCATGCCTGCACCTCTTTCAACACGCTCACCAGGGTATCAATATCTTCTTTTGTTCTCGTCTCTGTCACACAGAAGAGCATATGATTATCCATACCGGGATAGCTTTCAGCCAGTGGATAACCACCGATGATATCGGCCTGCTCAAACAGTTGCTCCAATTTCTTGTTAGAGACAGGACACTTGATCACAAACTCGTCAAAAAAGGGTCCGGTAAAGGCGGCTTCGAAGCCTGGAATAGCGGTAATCTGCCGGAAGGCATAATGGGCCTTCTGTAAACAGAGCTCTCCCATCTCACGGAAACCTTGTTTCCCAACGGCCGCCAGGAAAATGGTGGCTCCAACGGCGAGCAAAGATTGATTGGTACAGATATTGGAGGTCGCACGCTCACGACGGATGTGCTGCTCGCGTGTCTGCAAAGTCAGGACATAGCCGGTCTGCTTCTTGCCACCCTCTTCAATAGTCTGACCAACCAGACGACCTGGTAAGAGGCGCATAAATTTCTGTTTGGTTGCCATAAAACCAAGGGCCGGTGCCCCATAGCTCATGCTATTGCCCAGGCTCATCATTTCGCCCACCGCGATATCGGCGTTATAGGCTCCAGGAGGGGCAATTACACCCAGAGAAGCTGGTTCAGTAATCACGGAAACAAATAACGTTTTACCTTGATGCGCAATCGGCTCAATGGCCCGCACATCTTCAATATTGCCCAAGAAATTAGGTTGTTGGATTAGTACAGCGGCCGTACTCTTACTGATCGCAGCCTGCAAATCTTTCTGGGAGGTTACACCATTCTCCAGGCCCACTTCCTTGATGGTAAAACCACGCGCAAAAGAGTAGGTTTGCAGGACACGGCGATACTGTGGATCGACACCAGCCGAAATAACGACCTCACCACGACCACCAGGACCCAGCGCCATCAGGACAGCTTCGACAAGGGCGGTTGAGCCATCATAGAGCGAGGCATTGGCAATATCCATGCCGGTCACCTGACAGACCATCGTCTGAAACTCGTAGATCGCCTGCAACATACCCTGGCTGACTTCTGGCTGATAAGGGGTATACGAGGTAACGAATTCAGAGCGTTTCTGCAAATGGGGTACAACACTGGGAATGGCGCGGTCATACGTCCCGGCGCCGAGAAAAGAGATCGTGGTATCCAGGCTTTTATTTTTGGCCGCCATCCGCGTCATCAGGCGCTTGAGGTCTGGTTCGGATAGGGCGGGTGGCAAGTCTAAAGCATCATTTAGACGCACCTCGGCGGGCACGGGCGTCAATAGGTCTTCCAGCGAAGAGAGTCCTAGACTCTCCAGCATCGCCTGCTGCTCTTCTTGCGTATTTGGCACATAGCTCATTCAGTCAACTCTCCCTTGGGGTCTAGAAACTCCTGCGCATTTATTCGGCTTCTTCCAGATCAATGCCCAGGCGAGCCACTACAATATAACCAAAGTAGCATAATCATGGTGCGCTACATTCGTTTACTACGATGGAATTTTTGAGTACCTCTTGCGGTATACCTGTTGACCAAAATCTTGAGGAAGACAACACAAGCGAGCGGATTATCCATGTCTCGGCTGTTACAGAGAGCTGGTTTTCCACACATGGCATCACGACACATCAATAGCCCCGAGAACGCAGCACACAATCATGCTTTCTATTGTTCTTTCATGGTTGCTACTATTATAGCGCATAGACAAGCTACATATCCAAATCATCCATCCGGATAGGTATATTATGCACACTACTAGCTAATAATCTCGCGTCTGAGAAGTTCAAAACCGGGGTGCAGGGGCGGAGCGCCCTGTCGGGGGGCGGGGGTGTCCCCCAAAAACCCTTTTTTCCTTTTTTGCGTGCCGCCGTAGGCGGCGCGCAGGAGAAGAAGAGAAACGAAGGGACACCCCTCGAACCCTGGCAAGGGGCTGGCTGCCCCTTGCAACCCCGCTTCTCAGGCGCATTGAGGAAGATCGAACGCCAGTTCTTCAAATTCGGGGTAACTCATGAAACAGTTACAGGATCTTTTAGCGACCCTGCAAATATTCTAAATATTGGTCAGCATTCAACAATGCATCAAGCTGGCTGGGATCTGAAAGCTTCATCCTTACCATCCAACCCTTTTCATAGGGATAATCATTAATATATTCAGGATGTTCTTTAAGCTCTTCATTGGCACTGACAACATCACCACTTAAAGGCGACATCAACTCTGAAGTAGCTTTGACCGATTCGATATCGCCAAATTTGCCTTCCAGAGCAATATTTTCCCCACTCGCCCAGGGCAACTCCACATAGACAATATCTCCAAGTTGATCCTGCGCATAATCGGTGATGCCGATTATGGCTTCGTCACCTTCAACACGCACCCACTCATCGGTTTTGCTATACTTCAAGTCGCCAGGATGATTCAGGCTAGCCATCGTTCATTTCTCCCTTCATAAGGACGCTTAATTGGTTGCTATTAAAGCTTTTATTTCCGCTTGTAAAAAGGTAAGGCCACGATTTCAGCGGGCACTTGTTTACCACGAATCTCAACCGAGATGTGGTTACCAACCACTGCATGGCTGGCTTCAACATATCCCATGCCAATATTCTGCTGGACGGTAGGACCAGGTGCGCCACTGGTTAAGCTGCCGATCTGCTGATTGTCTGCATATAACGGATAGCCACCACGTGGCACACCGCGTTCTAACAATTGAATACCTACAAGTAGACGTTTGGGTCCCTGCTCTTTCACCTGCTTGAGCGCTTCACTACCAATAAAAGGACCCTTCTTGAACTTGATGGTCCAACCCAGACGAGCTTCCAGGGGATTGGTCTGCTCATCTAATTCATGATCATAGAGACACAGACCAGCCTCCAGGCGCAGGGTATCTCGTGCCCCAAGTCCTGCGGGCAAAAGTCCCTGCGGTTTGCCAGCCGCCAGGATCTCGTCCCAGAGCCGGGCCACATCAGGGGAGGCACAATAAAGCTCGAAGCCATCTTCGCCAGTATAGCCGGTGCGTGAAATAAGACAATGAATACCGACCACTTCTCCAGGCTCAAAATGGTAATACTTGATACCTTCTACATCAACCGCGGTCAACGGCTGTAGAATCGTGGCTGCCAGTGGACCTTGTAGCGCAATCAGTGCAGTGGTATCAGACTGATTGATAATCGAAACGTCCTGGAAACGCTGCGCTTGCTCCTGTACCCAGGCGAAATCCTTATCAATATTGGCTGCATTTACCACCAACATATAATGATTTTCCGCCAGATGATAGATCAAAAGGTCGTCGATGACATTGCCATCGGGCAGACACAATTGGGTGTACAGTGCCTGCTGGATAGCGAGGCGGGACACATCGTTAGGGACAAGATATTGCAGGAAGGGCAGGGAGCCCTTTCCTTCAACTTTAAACTCGCCCATATGAGAGACATCGAAGAGTCCAGCTCGGGTGCGAACCGCCTGATGCTCACTTAAGATCCCGCTATACTGTACTGGCATTTCCCAACCGCCGAACTCGACCAGGCGCGCGCCCAGGGCACGATGTTGCTCATAAAGAGGAGTTCGCTTTAGAGGTGAGACAGCGCTGTCGTTTATTGTCATTCCAAAATTACTCCAGTGCATTTCAACAGACATGGCTGCTCCAGCCACCATCGCCAGACGGCGCAGGTTGTGGGGGCAGCAAAATAAACTTGTACCCGTTCACTATATCAGATTTTTTTGGTGATCACAATCAAGGGGTGGCACACGTCTGGTGTGTTGGACTGTGGTCTGTGTCGGGTTTGTGTGGCACTCCCGCACTCGTTCCCTGACGGGAACCTGCAGTATTTGCTGCGCTGGTACCAAAAGTGTGCTGCACACACTTTTGGTACCAGCGCAGCAAATACAACGAAACTTATTAATTTACTGTCGTAAGCCATGCTTATTGATTCGCTGTCGTAAGCCGTGCTTATTGGGCTTTAGCTAATTGTACAAGCCGGGGTATAAGGTTCGCAACGTCCGGGGATCCCCAGCCTGTCGCGGCATCCCAGCCGGGTCTGGCTTCATAGCCTTTAAATGTCTGGATACCGCTACCTGGAGTGCCTATATCGAGTGTATTGTTGCCTGAGACAATATCATGGAAAGCGATCTTATACCAATCAGGTTTTTTGCCAATCGTATACAACATTGGATTAAGAGCACCAATGCGTTTGTTGGCAGCCTGGCAGGCCAGGGCAATGATGCCTGCCCACTGTGGAGCACCCGCGCTGGTTCCCCCAAAGAGATAAAGGCCGTGGGGTCCCGCCGGTCCATCTGACCATACACTGAGCACCGCACGATTCATAGAACTATTATAAGCAACATCGGGTAAACCACGTCCGACATCTGGGAGGACCGCATCAAGCTGGTAAGGGGGTCGTGAAACAGCTGTGCTAAAGCCTCCGCCGCTGGCAGATTGGGTCGTGGGTTCGTTCCAGACAGTCTCGCCACGGTATGCTCCAGTTACGACATCAGCATCCAGGATTGTGCCGCCAACGCTAGTAACCAGAGTATCTGAGGCAGGCGTGGATACCGTCTTCTGCCAGGATTTGTCATCACAACCTTGCTGGGCACCCCCATTATCACCGGAGGCGGCAATCAACGTCATATTCTTTTTGGTGGCGGCCACAAGAGCTGCATGCCAGGCACTAAACCAGTTGCCTTTGGGGCAATTTTCGCCCTCACCAAAACTCATCGAGACGATATCACCCAGGTCTTTGTCCACAATATACTGTAAAGCCGGGACCAGATCTTCATCATTTTCGCTCTTGGCCTCCACGACAGTGATCGCCGCATCG
Organism: Dictyobacter alpinus; assembly: GCF_003967575.1. NCBI lineage: Bacteria > Bacillati > Chloroflexota > Ktedonobacteria > Ktedonobacterales > Dictyobacteraceae > Dictyobacter > Dictyobacter alpinus. The sequence continues at coordinate 2,763,554 of NZ_BIFT01000001.1, read as the reverse complement.
GGTGCGATAGCGTGGGCCCACTCTACATCCAGCGTGATTTCAGCTGACCAGGCCTGTTGGGTTTTACTATTGCTATCCCAGTCTGGTACACCATAAGGAGATACGACGGTTAATGCAGGGGTGGGCAGATCAAAGAGTTTATTAAAGGCTGCCAGGTCATTGGCCAGATGAGGAGATTGATAGGCATCCAGCAGGACGATAGTTCGGCCTTTGCCTGTAATATTATGCGCTAAGAGAGGAGCGATATCATAGGCATGCTGCATCTGCTTGACTCCATAACAGCGCTTGGGGGCCATTTTTTGTTGACAGAGCTCGATTAGATCATATGGGTGTCCCTGGCCCAGAGAGCGATACAGAACACCGGGAACGGCTTTGTGTTGATAATAAGTAGCACTACTGCTGTGTGCGAACACTTCCAGGCCCGAACTGGCACTTATAGTTATTATCAGTGAGAACAGCAGGATCAAAGGGAGGGGGGATTGGCGGGAAGGTTTTTTGGGTTCCAGTATCAAGGCCTGACTCCTAACATTATTATTCGTCTTTATTTTTTTCCACTATACATATTCAGGTCTGGTCGCTGCCTACGGCAGCGCCCAGGTTTGTAGTGTGATGATGCGGAATATTGTCGGCTCAGCCGACAATATTCCGCATCATCACACTACAGTTCTTTACTAAGCAAAGTAGAAAACTACAGTTTCTTACTAAGCAAAGTAGAAAACTACAATTCTTTACTAAGAAAAGTAGAGATGCGTTTTACTCTTTATATAGTATAAAAACAGCGCAAAAACTCTATAAATAGCGGCAAAGCTGGTAGGGGGGAGAGTTTATCGGCCCTGACGGCGGTGTTCGACCTGGGCGAGGGTGGGTATACCTGTGATGCCTTTCTGCTCAATAGAGAAGGCTGCCACACAGTTAGCGAAATCGACTGCCTCAGCGGGCTCACGGTGGCGGTAGAGGTGTGTAAGAAAAGCTGCGGCGAATACATCGCCTGCTCCGGTTGGATCTATCTCATTGGCGCTATAAGCCGCAAAGCGGCGGGCAACACCATGCTCGAAGAGGGTTGCACCATGGCGTCCATCGGTGGCCACCAGTAGAGGCACAAAGCGACTCCAATGAGCCGATAATAAATCGGCCTCTTCACGATTATCATCGGCAAAGGGCAGTAGATCATCATGACTCAATATAAGCACGTCCAGACCGGGTAAGACCTGTTCAGCATCCTGCCAGGGCGTCGGCCAGACGCGACCGGTTTCATCCCAGCGTCTGAGCCAGCCCTGGGGGGTCGCGGCCAGCAAGGTGTTGGAACGACGAGGAAAATGCGTAATCATGGCCGGACTCATTTCTTGAGCGAGAGGACCAAAGAGCACAATGCCAGCATGATCACGCCAGGCAACAGGAATGTCCTGCTCGACAATATCCGCGCCACGTGCATATAAATACTGTGTACGAAAACCATCGTGATATTGATTGGCAAAGGTAGTAGTGTGGGGAGAAGGGCAAACATGGAGAGAAATACCGGGCAGAGCAGTCGGTAAAAGCGCCGCCACCTCAGCGTCCGCACGTGTCACTACGCCCGCGGCTAATCCCAAATGATAGGCGGTCAGGGCGGCAAACGTTACCGTACCACCAAGCGCAAATGAACCATCCGCTTGCACATCACGTGCAATGTGACCAAGGGTCAAGAATTCAGGATGTAAAGACACAGCGACTCGTCCTTTATAGGTTCGTCATTGGCAAATCCTTTGCCATCTGCATCAGCGTATAGCTAAGCGTGCTGATGTCAGGCCAGGCCACCATTTCGCTTGATTGGCGGACCTTCCCGACATCATCGACAAGGCAAAATACTGAAGGTGCGCAGTGGGCAAGCAGGAATAAAAAAACAGGATCTCTTAACGGGCAGGGCGCTTTAACGAAATCACCACGCGGCGCTCCTCACCCTCACCAATACTCTCTGTACTAATATCATTGCTCTCTGATAGGGCAATATGTACAATGCGTCGCTCGTGAGGGGGCATAGCCTCTAAAGCAATGGAGCGACGATAGTTTCGCACCTGCTGGGCCACACGCATCGCCAGAGAACGCAGATTCTCCTCGCGCCGTTCGCGATAGTTTTCAGCATCCACGATAATCCGCATGCGATGCTTGGTCCTATGGCTCACAATCAAATTGACCAGCAGTTGTAAGGCGGCCAGCGTCTCACCCCGGCGGCCAATCAGGAGACCCAGATTTTCATTGATGCCACGAATATTGAGGGTTAAAGGATTGGTCGAACGAACCTGAACCGTGGCATGGATATTCATGTAGCGTAAAATATGCTGCAAAACATCTACAGTGATCTCGACATCCTCACGTGAGGGATGCTCAACATCCTGCAATTTATCGCCGGCCCCGGCGGCCACAGCCTGCTCAACCAGCGGTTTAAGGACTGCCTCGGAAGAAGCAATAAAAGGCAGCGTCTCATCTTCTTCGTCTTCTTCTTCCTCGTCCTCATACTCCTCGTCCTCATCACCTTCCTCTTCCAGGAACTCCTCGTCTTCTTCTTCTGCTTCCTCGTAGAGGTTCTCTTCTTCGGGTAAAGGGACTTCAATATCGCCCGTGCCCAGAATAGCGTCAGCTAATTCAGGAGTAATAATAGCGCTAGGAACTTTGGAACTGGCGCCGCCAGAACGAACGGTGACGCGTACGCGAGCATCCTTGCTCCCCAGGCCAAATGCACCCCGACTGGGCTCCTGTAGAACAGCGATATCCACCTCTTCACGGCGCTTACCCAGCCGCACTAACGCCTGTGCAATCGCCTCATCAACACTTTTGCCACTAGCCTCTATGCTTTCCACTATTCTGTGCCTCCCTGTAAAATTTATCTATATCCACGATCACTCCATAACCAGACGGAGTGATCGGATCCACCTTTGCTGCACGTGTATTAGCGGGCTTTTTGTGAGCCACTACGCCTGCGGGCAGATGCACTACCTCCACCACGCTGCCGGCGCGTATACTGGGAAGGTCCATTACCATTACCATTGACCTTAGGCACTGTGCGCATCTCAGAGCTTATCGCGCCCTCACGATTAGGAGTTGTCTCCTTGCGGCTCTCAACCACGGTTGTTTTTGGGGTACGAGTGGCCGTTGAAGTAATTTTACCATTCGAACTTGCATCACTGCTGGCAACTGCTGGAGCGACAACTTCTTTCTTCAGGGATGGTGTGGTCAACAATGCTCCCCAACCAGTTACGAAGTACTGCTGGACCGCCTGGAAGATCGAAGAGATTGTCCAGTAAAGAGCCAGACCAGAGGCAAAATTCCAACCGATAAACACGGTAAAGAATGGCATGATGTACGGCATCATCTTCATGGACTGCTGGGTCGGATCTGGCGCAACTGGTTTACCGTCCGCCGCCACAACTTGTTTTGGCTGTGCCATACGCAGCGAGATAAAGGTGGCCAGACCAGCCAGAATTGGTAGGATGTGCGAAGGATCTGGCGCGTTCAGCATTAATGTCCAGCTCCAGTCCAGATGCAGAATGGGATTCAAGAATGAAAGCCATGAAAACCAGTCCAGACTGAGATTAGGAAATTTTGTGAAATGAGGTACAAAGGGATAGAGATGTGCGTTGATGTCACTAAGCTTATTTGTATGCAAACCATTATTCAGGGCGTAATACAAACCATAGAGCACTGGCAATTGTACTAACAAGGGGAGACAACCAGCCAGTGGATTGACACCATACTCTTTATACAGGGTCTGCATTGCTGCGGCCTTTGCCTGCTGATCATTGGCGTGTTTTTTGTTGATCTCTTGCATCAGCGGCTGCAACTGTTGAGTGGCTTTAGTGGATTTAAGCTGCTGCAACGTTAACGGGAAGAGGATCAATTTGATGATCAGGGTAAGTACAACAATTGAGAGACCAAAATCACCGAACAGGTGATAGAGAAGTATAAGACCATTAAAAATGGGAAATGTAAAAATTAAATTAAATAGATTAGCTATCTCGCCCACAAGAACTCTCCTGCCTTCCTTGATCTAGTTACCCAGACGTTCTGGAACTGGATCATAGAGGTCACCGTGATAAAAAGGTTGGCATCGGCCAATACGTTTGACTGTCATCCAGCCGCCACGGAAAAAGCCAAACCGGTCAATGGCTTCATATCCGTAGTGGGAACATGAAGGGGTGAACCGACACGATGAGGGCAGGACTACCGACAGCGTGCGCTGATAGACACGGATTAAAATTAGCGCTATATATTTCACAATGAAAGACCCTTGCGTGTATTCAACTCTTTTTTCTCCGCATTTGTGCTTGAGGAGCTTTCTAAAAGTCGCGCTCGACGTAACAATGTAGATACATCCTGTAATATTACAGGTAAACTTACGCCAACGATCTGGTTTCTTGCACTAAAAACTATATCCCATCCTGGCGGAATATCCTTGATCAGGGTCCGAACCGCCTCTGAGAGTAATCGCTTAATATAATTTCGCTGAACTGCGCGCTTTGAAATGCGTTTACTTACGACAAAACCAACACGCAGTGTTGCTTGATCATTGGGCTTCCAAGCGAGGATAAGCAGCCGGGATGACATACTGCCTCCCTGCTGCCTTACTCGCTGGAATTCGCTATTCTTACGTAAGCGTAACGCACGGTTGAGTGCCATTCTTTTGTCAGATACTACTAGACAGTCAGGCTCCAGCGCCCTTTGGCGCGGCGAGCTTTGAGCACACGACGTCCATTGCGGGTGGACATACGTTTCATAAAACCGTGTTCACGTAAACGCGGAATGCGTTTGGGTTGCCAGGTACGTTTCATAAGACCTTTCTTAGCCTCCACTAAAGATATCCCGTAGATTATAGCGAGTATCAGTCGTACTGTCAATTCTACGGCAGGATTTACTTCAGGACTTTTCTAAAATCTTTACCTGGCTGTGAGGCTCTTCACTCCCTACGAACCATTGAAAAAACGCTGTGACCGATGCTGTAGAGGCGCGGTAGACAATCCTAAATTTGTAGGAAAATCTACTGGACGCCTCTGCATGCACTGCAAACCGAAAAGTCCTGTCTTGATAAAAGTTTCTTACGGGGTTTTGAACCGTAAGAGGACACGACCAAGTCTTACTTCGTCGTTGTCATTTAATGGTGTTGGTGTCTTACCGGCCAGACGTTGACGATTCAAGAACGTGAAGTTCGTGCTGTTTTCGTCCTCTAGCAGATATTGCCCATTCTCGAACAGGATGCGCGCATGTAAACGCGAGACACCGCCATCTTCACCGCCATGAGGGGTCAGATCTACGTCAGGATAAATGTCGCTGACGGGATCTTCACGACCAATGGTGATGACTTCTTTCCCGCTCAGGTCAAATTCCTGGTTGTCTGCCTCGACGACGAGACGAGCCTGTAATGCGGCCGGGGCCGAGGCTGCTGGCTGCTGCTGCTGGTCCTGCGGTGCAGCTTGCTGTGGTGCAGCGGCTGGTGCTGGTGCAGTGGCATCAACGCCCGCTGGAGCTGCTACTGGTGCTGGTGCACCCAGGAGGCTTACGCCGCAGTTAGAGCAGAATGCTTCGCCAGCAGGGTTAACTGCTCCGCAGGATGGGCATGTCTGGGTTCCTTCTGATGCTGCTGGCGCGGCTGCTGGCGCGGCGGCTGGTGCGGCGGCTGGTGCGGCGGCTGGTGCCTGTGCGTTGGCATCAGGGGCTTCATTATTCAGTGGTTCGCCGCATTCGTCGCAGAATGCTGATCCATCTGGATTTTCATGACCTAAAGAACATCGTACCGACATAAGAATTATCCTTCCTCTGCCTTATTTTCTATTCTACTTAATGTAGTTTGCGTCGTTATATGGCATGCGTCTCTTAATGAGTCATCCCGAACTTTTGAAAAAGTTCTTAAAACCGGGGGTGCAGGGTCCTCCCTGCCGGGGTGCGGGGTGTCCCCGCTCATTTTTTCTCCCTCTCGCGCCGCCTGCGGCGGCGCGCAAAAAGAGGTTTTTGCGGGGACACCCCGCACCCCGGCAGAAGGGCTATCCGCCCTCCTGCACCTCCCTACCCATGCCAATTGGTAACATATATATTACGGAAGCAGATCGTCTAATCGTTGAGTGAGTTTGCGTGTCTTATTGCCAATTGATTTAACTTGTTCTTGAGAAATTTGCTGACCCTGGTTGATCTGTTCGATCGCTGAGAGTGTTTCAGCATCCAACACACGTGTCACATTGGGTGCGATTTTGGTGGTCGCTTTACCGGTGCGTTTGTATTCGTCCAGGATGCGGGTCACCAGGCGTTGGGCGTTGGATTTTTCAGCGAAGTTCATGACCATAGCGTTGACCTGCGCGGTCTGGTTGGCGTCGTTGCTAAATGTCACTTTAATATCTTCGCGAATCTTCTCATTGGTTAAGCCAACTACTGGTACGTCGTATGTTAGTTCAGCCTGGGCAATACGGAAGAGTCCTGCTGGGCGAGGATCAATCATGAGCTCGACCAGGACCGATTGCGCGGTCTCCTTCTCGAGATCTCCAAGGCTGATGACAACCTGGCGATCCGATAGGGAAGAGCCCTCAACCTCACGAATCAATGGTAAAACTTTCACAGCTTTACGCGGTGTTACACCGGCAGGTAAACGTAGGGTGACGGTAGCGTTACGGACCGCAACGGCCACAGCACTCTGGACCTGCTGCTCAAACAGAGCCATGGCGTCAGCAGGAGTTCGAATAAACTCGGCCGGCACGCCACCACTCAACTGACCCACATCATCCAGCAATCCTTCATCCCAGTCGGAGCCGATGCCCAAAGGATAAATCGAAATGCCAGAGGCGGCGGCATCCCGCGCCAGCTGACGACAACGATCAGTATCACCATAGGTGACACCGTCCGTCAAGAGGATCATACGATTAACCGCATTGGGAATATTCCAGCGGCGCAGTTCGCCTAATCCCTGGATCATACCAAGAGACATGGTGGTACCACCAGCGTCCTGAATACGATCGATTGCTGCTTTCATACCTGGTTTGTCATTGGCAGGCATAGATGGGATAATCACTTGTGCGGAATCGTCAAAAATGACCACTGAGATGTAGTCGGTAGGCTCAAGACGGTCGATTACCATCTTTACCGCTTCACGTACGTTTCTCAGTTTCGCACCCTTCATCGAGCCTGAATGGTCAATCACCAGGGCAAAATTCAATGGCATTCTTACCTGTGCCATTAAAGCCGTCGGCTTGGCTTCTAATAACAGATATGCGAGCTGGCTACCACCAGTCACTGGCATATAATCTTTACCAAGCTGATAGGCCAGGGTTACCTCTCCGGGCATATTACATCTGCTCCTTTCGCATTCGGCTGGTCCCTAGTATATCATAAATCCCTTGACCAACATGGCAGGACGCATCAGGCCCCAATCCATGTTGGCTAACAGGACATATAATGCAGCAGTTAGCGTATAAAAACGACAACGGCGCTGATATTGTCTTCTCCACCGTTAGCGTTGGCGGTCTCAATCAGTTGCGCGCAGGCAGCCTGTGGATCTGGCGCTTGATTAAGAATACTGGCAATCTGCGGATCGCGGATCATCTCCCACAATCCATCCGAGCAACTTAACAGGATATCACCTGGATGAACCTGCTGCGTAAACAGATCAACCTGCACATTTTGTTTATCACCAATGCTACGGAAAATCTGGTTGCGCTGCGGATGGGTATAAACGTCATCCGGTTCGATGATTCCTCCTGCCACCAACTGACCGACCAGCGAGTGATCGTTCGTCAACTGATAGAGTTTTTCGTCACGTAACATATACGTACGACTGTCCCCTACGTTGAAGATATACGCATGATCCCCGACAACCATAAAACCTGTCAGGGTTGAACCCATATCAGATTTCTCTTTCTGGTTGATCTGACAAAGGCTGGTATTGGCATCTTCAACCGCGCCACGCAGGATTTCTTTGTAGGTTTCATCATCTACTTTGGGCTTTGCTTCTCCAGCCTTCTCGGCCTGTAAAGGAGCCAGCAAGAGCTCACGGGTGACGCGTTCGGAGATCAAGGCGATGGTGGTACGGCTCGCGCCCTGACCATTCGCATGACCACCCATACCATCGGCGACCACAAAGAGTCCTGCCGGTGAGGCAATCGATTCGTGTACACGCTCAAAGACCAGGGTCATGGTGCTGTCTTCATTAGCCTCACTACGGCGTACAGCACCCGCATCTGAGTCGCAGGCTGCTACCAGGTGTACGCCATTAGGGAACTCAGCCTGAGCCGTCTGTGGCTGCTCTACGACGTAGGTAACGCCATCCTCTACAAAGGTGTTAACGATAGATCCTTGTAACACCTGTGCTTCATTGGTCTGCGCACCTGTCGCCGGATATTCATGGAGAATATACGAAGCATTGAGCAGTTCAGCGCCACAGTCCAGACAGAACTCATCACCTTCAGTATTTTCTTCAGAACCGCAGTTCCAACAATGCAGGTAACCCTGTCGATCTGTGACAATATAGGTCTGTTCAGCCTCGGCCGTATTAAGAACCTGCATGACCTCATAGCGGCCACCAACGGTTTTACCCACTTCTAAAGTTGGTAAGGCGGTTGGATTTGCCTCGGCAGAAACTTCTGCATTCGGGGTCTGCTCAGGTGTATTGGCTTCTATTTCGCCTTCATTTGTGGTTGGCTCCACATTTTCCTCCTTTGTGGGTCCGGTCACGCCTTCTACTGGCGTAGCGGTACCCTGGTATGTCTCTTCTTGCTCCACCTGCTGATCACCAACTGGTACAGAAGATGTTGCATCTGTCTGGACCGCTGGTGGAGGTGCAGGTGCCTGCGCATCTGTCGCGGCGGCGTGCCCATTAACCAGTGCTTCAGGAACACTGCCCGCTACCAATGTATCGGGCTCCGTGGACGCTTCAGCTATGTTGGCAGCAGAAGAGGGTGAGGCCATGGAAGCCCTATCCGGCTCAACGGGAGCGGCTGGAATACTTGCTGACTGCGTTGGTGCTTGATCAGGTGTCGCGCCGGGTCTCATCAGTATGGTGGGAGCGTCAGCGATATCACTATAAGCGGCTTCACTTTGATGCCCACGCTCGGCTTCCTGTTGCCAGCGTTTGGCATGAAAGGCCAGCATCTGCTGCTGCGTCAGGATCTGCGTGGGGGCCTGGCTCACATCCTCTTCACTGGTCCCATCTTGTTCAGCGCTGCTCTGCTCCTTCTCAGCACTATCCTGTTGCTGGACAGGGGCCTCAGAAGCAGCGGTCGGAGCCGCGGCTCTAGCCTGCGCATTCTCCTCATCAGCCTGGACAGCATTGTCAGGAGCGGAGGAGGGCGGCGGTGTTCCCTGTGTCTGATCCTGATCGGCTATTGTTGGCTGTTCTGCTACTTCTGGCTGTTCAGCCACTACTTCAACCGCCAATGGCTGACCACAACCTTTGCAGAACCTGGCATTATCACGATTTTGTGTATGACACAACGGACAGAGCATTCCTGCCCTCCTTCTAAAGTTGTTTTTGTAAACGGATAGCTTCGGCATTCTTTGGATCACGCAGTAGCGCCTCGTTCACCATTTGCCTGGCATCCGATTTCTTTTTCAAATTGGAAAAACATGTTGCCATCGCGCTATAGATGGAAGCGGAACGTGGATTTACTTGCTGCGCCCGACGAAGAGCGCTTAAAGCATAGTTCCATTCCTTTTCCCTCATATGGGCACGCCCTAGCTCATACCAGGCTTCCCATAAAGCGGGATCAATCTGTGTGGCATTCCGCAAAGAGGTGATCGCCGCCGGTAGCTGGTTTTTCATATCCATATAGATACGCCCCAGCGCTACCAGGATTAACGCATGATCCGGGTTGATCTCCAATCCTCGTTTGAAGTAGCCTACAGCCTCGCTGGTCAGGCCTTGTTCCGAGGTGACTAATCCCAGTTGATAATACACGGCAGGATCATCCGGGGCAGTTGCCTGCGCCTTTTTGAAGGCTGCCAGTGCTAAAGGATACAGAGCCAGGTCTCGATAACACATACCTAATTGGAAACGAGCATCCATAGCATCAGATTTTATACGCAAGGCTTCCTCAAAATATTCAGCGGCATGCTTCATATTTTCAGTAAAGAGCGTTTGATTGGTTTCACGTACTGATTGCCCATATTGTCGGTAAGCGCGTCCTAGATTGTAGAGAGAGTCATAAGCGGACGCACCCTGACTTTGCGATAGTTTGAATTGACGAATAGCTTCCACATAGTTTTTTTGGGCCAGCGCCTGTAGACCAGCACGATAAGCAACCATAGGATCGGTGGCCGCTGGCGTGGTGACCGGACGCGCCCGAATCGGCTGGACGGTCCTGGCTGGCACGCTGCCATTCGATTGCACCGGTCGCGCTTTAATTGGTTGCGATTGTACCGGTCGCGCTTTAATTGATGGCGATTGTACCGGTCGTGCCTGAATACCCGAGCGCACAGGTTGCGCACGAATCTGCGGGGGCGCGATCGTGGCACCCTGCACTAATGGCTGACCATCACGCTTACAAAATTTTGCCCCCGGCCGATTTTGAAAGCCGCACTTGGGACAAATGATTCCTCCGCCTCCTACACCAATGGCGGTTGGCACAATAATGGTTGAATTCGGTGAAAGTGCGGGAATCTGAACCGTTGAGGGTGCGGCAACTTGCGGCAAACATTGTATTAATGCGACCCGCATTGCCTCAGCACTTTGAAAACGCTGTGCAGGATCCTGTTGCATCGCCTTAATAATGACCTGTTCTACAGGACATATGACTTTATTTCCCAATTGAACCGTTTTTAGACGGGGATTTTTCGCCAGCACACTGCCCTGCGGTGGGGTCTGAATAGGATCAGGTTCGTAGTTAGTCAATAAGTGATACATAGTTGCACCCAGAGAATATATATCTGAGCGTGCATCTGTCTGAACTAACTTCCCCGGATTCTGAGCTGAGCGACGCTGACCTGGCATCGTAATCGATCCTAAATGCTCGGGTGAGGCATATGAGATGGTCCCGAGATTTTCGGTATTCGTGCGCTTATTCGGATCGAAACGGCGTGCTATACCGAAATCGATCAACTGCACCTCGTCATCTTGCGCAACCATGATGTTTCCCGGCTTTAAGTCGCGCAAAATGATGGGTGGATTCCGTGTATGAATATAGGTCAGAGCTTCACAGACCTGGACCATCCATCTAATTACCTGTTCCTCTGGCAATGGGCCTCGACTCGTCTCTAGAATTTTCTCCAGACTACGACCAGGCACAAACTCCATGACAAAGTAGTAATTGCCTCGCTCCTGAAAGGGAAGCATTAAGGCGGCAATACGTGGATGTTTCAATCCCCGTAACAGGGCAATTTCTTTATTGAAGCGGTCAATGGCCGCTTTGCGATCTTCTTCGCTTGTGTTGGGACTAATGAGCAGTTCTTTGACGGCATAATAATAGGGAGGAGTACCTGGCGGGGTTCCAATCTGTTCAACTTTATAGACGGTGCCCATACCACCTTCGCCAAGAATCTGCACAATTTTAAATTTTCCGTCAAGGACAGTACCTATTGGGAGAGCCATACAAACATTTTCTCCAAAAGCGCTCAGGATACTTAGAGGGCACTTACATGCACAACAATCGCGGAGATGTTGTCTTCTCCTCCGTTGGCATTTGCCAGGTCGATTAGTGTGTCGCAAATAACTTGCGGACTATTCTGCTCTCCAAGCGCTTTGAGCAGATCCTGGTGCCGTATCATTTCCCATAATCCATCAGAACACAAGAGTAACTTGTCTCCAGGTTGAAGCACTTCATGGAATATATCTACTTCTACGTGTTTATGGCCCGCTCCTAGCGAGCGATAAATCAAGTTGCGTTGCGGGTGGGTGTAGACATCTTCTGCTTCGATTTGCTTTGATTCGACTAAACGCGCAACCAGCGAATGGTCTCTGGTGACAGGAGTTAAATTGTTTCCTCGTAATAGATACGTACGACTGTCTCCAACGTTGGCGATATACGCCTGATTATTTTGAATTAATGCTGCCGTGACGGTACTACCCAGACCTCGGGCCGATGACTTTTTATCACCATAATCAACAATAGCTTTGTTGGCTTGCTGAATAGCTGCCTCTAGTTGATCTCCGATTAAAGAGACCGCTTGCGTTTCAGGCAATTTCTGGGTCTTTTGCTTAGCGGATACATTTTCGGGAGTAGAATTCATTTTAGCTGTATTTTTGGGATCAAGGGCTGATTTTTCTAGTTTGATGGTGGGTTGGTCATGTACAGGTTTGAAGAAAAAGTCTAACGCTTTACTGATTGTCTCCACGGCCAATCTGCTCGCCACCTCTCCTGCCTTATAGCCTCCCATGCCGTCAGCCACAACAAATAAGCCGCGATCACCATCTTCTGAGGATTCTACACGTTTATAAGCATAGTCCTCATTCTGTTCACGTTGTTTCCCAACATCAGTTTTATCAGCAGCAGTCAGTTTTAAATGCATATTAAATTACCTCACCCAAGCAGGAGACTCCTCTGTCCGTTACATGTCCACTATAGCATATAGGAGTATTCGTGACAATTGCAGCATGCCGAATAACATAGTTCTATATTTATTGCATGAATATGTTGTTCACTTTAGAAGTGTACATCAATAATACGCAATAAAAAGCCCTACGGTTGTAGTGGCATTTTTTTTTGCTCTGGTGAAGGGATAGGAGGTGGTTTTTTGTGCTCGGCACACTCGTCCCCTGACGGGGACTTGCATATTATAAGTAGATCGTGCAAAAAGGTGCTGAGCACCTTTTTGCACGATCTACTTATAATATGTTTTTAAGCGATGTGATCATACTATCAAGAGCACCATCAGGGATACCAATCTGTTTATAATGTGGGGCGAAAAAGGTGCTCAGCACCTTTTTGCACGATCTACTTATAATATGTTTTTAAGCGATGTGATCATACTATCAAGAGCACCATCAGGGACACTCAATCTGTTCATAATGTGGGGCGAAAAAGGTGCTCAGCACCTTTTCGCCCCACATTATGAACATGCAAGTTCCCGCCAGGGAACGAGTGCGGGTTTTAGCGTCGTTCGTCGAGCTCTTTTTTGGAGCGTGGCCTGAATTGCAGGCGGATAGCCGTTCCTCGGAAGCTGAATGCTTCGCGCAGCCGATTCTCCAGGTAGCGCTCGTATGAGAAGTGGACAGCTTCGGTGTCATTCACAAAAAAGACAAAGGTTGGCGGATTGACACGTGCCTGAGTAGCGTAGAAGATCTTTAAAGGCTTGTGCTTGAGCACAGTGGGACTATGGCGGCGTGTGGCTTCCTGGACGATTTCGTTGAGGCGGGCCGTTGGCACACGCAGATAGCGCATCTCGGCGATTTTGACGGCCGCTTCCAGAATTGATTTGACATGATAGCCGGTTTTAGCGGAGGCAAACAGGATTGGCGCGTAAGGAATAAACTTGAGTCCTTCGGCCAGGATATCGCGATACTCGTCAGCACTGTTGATTTCATCATCAGGATGGGCGTAGACACCTTCACGCTCGGCTTTGCGCTGCTCCTGGGCCAAGTCCCATTTATTGACGACAACAATCACGCCCTTGCTATTCTCGTGGATAGCTCCAGCAATGTGGGTATCCTGAGCGGCCAGGCCTTCGGTGGCATCGAGCATCAGGATCGCCACATCACTACGCTCAAGCGCACGCTCAGAGCGCAGGACGCTATACTTTTCGACTCCAACTCCGATACGGCCACGGCGACGAATACCAGCGGTATCAACCAGCCGGATCTTCTTGCCCTCAAACTCAAAGTTGGTATCGATCGCGTCACGAGTTGTGCCTGGAACATTGCTGACAATCGAGCGATTCGAGCCCGTAATAGCGTTCAGCAACGAGGATTTTCCGACGTTTGGGCGACCAACGATCGAGATACGGATAATATCCTCATCTGACTCATCATCCGACTCATCAGCGGGTGGCAACTCTTCCACAATACGGTCCAGCAGATCACCGGTACCCACACCCTGAATAGAAGAGATCACAATTGGCTCACCCAGTCCCAGGGTGTAGAACTCAACCGCGTCCATACGACGATCTTTATTATCGGCTTTATTGGCGGCGATAATCACAGGTTTCTCGGTATGACGCAACTTCTGGGCCACATCTTCATCTGCGGCCGTGATACCAGAGCGAGCATCCACCATAAACACAATCACATCAGCCTCATCAATGGCCAATTGCGCCTGAGACATCACGTGATCCATCAGATCGCCCGGCTGGCCATTCAGTCCCACATGACCAACAGGAAGACCAGAACTCAATTCCAGACCGCCGGTATCGATCAGCGTAAACTCACGTCCATTCCAATCAGTATCACCATACAAACGATCACGGGTGGTACCTGGCATGTCTTCAACAATAGCGAGGCGCTCGCCAATCATACGATTAAAAAATGTGGATTTGCCGACGTTTGGTCGGCCAACAATAGCAACTAGCGGCTTCATAAATGCCCCTCCACCCTTTCCTGGTGCAAGAAAATTCAATGTATTTCAATCGTGTGAGCATAGGTAGCCGCAATCAAGCGGCCTTCACGATTGGCTTTTTTAGACTTGGCCATGCGAGCTCACTGTAAGCTGACGCTGCGCGTGGCTATTATAACATGTATCACCTGCGCAATCCCAGGTGTCTCAAGGGTGCAGGATTCTCCCTGCCGAGGGCATTACAGCAATTATCCCTTGCACTATGTGTTCACGTGATCCCAAGGCTAGATAGGAGCGGTCTGGGACAGCATGAACCAGCGATATACATCATCCGGAAGAGGAAAAAAATAGCGTTCCTTACGAATATACAGCTACCTTAGCACTACTACCAGAACAATTCAGAGACTGAACGGCCATCGTGGATACGGCTAATGGTGCCAGCAATGAGCTCGGCCACAGAAAGCACGGTAAGATTAGCCAGTTCATCCGGTTTTGGAGATGGAATGGAATCGGTGATCACGATCTCTTTGATCGGTGCCTTGTTCAGGCGTTCAATAGCCGATCCTGAGAAAATGCCATGGGTTGCACAGCAATAGATATCGAGTGCCCCATTCTCACGCACTACACGTACCGCCTGACTTAAGGAGCCCGCGGTATCAATCTCATCGTCGACGATCAGGGCATTCCGACCTTCAACATTACCAATAATACCCATCGCTTCTGTCTGACCATTGTTTCCCAGACGACGCTTCTCTACAATTGCCAGGGGAGCATCCAAGCGATCAGCCAGTTTACGAGCTTTTTTGGCAAAGCCTTCGTCCGCTGAGACGACAATGAAATTTTGCAGATTTTTATCGGCAAAATAGCGTGCCTGGGTTATCTGGGCCGTCAACTCATCGACAGGTATATTAAAAAAGCCCTGGATCTGTCCGGCATGCATATCCATAGTCAGGACCCGATCCGCGCCAGCAACAGTAATACAATCTGCGATCAAGCGAGCCGTAATCGGAACACGCGGCTGATCTTTCTTGTCTGTACGTCCATACGCATAGTATGGAATGACTGCCGTAATGCGTGCCGCCGAAGCACGCTTCAAAGCGTCCAGCATGATCAATAATTCCATAATAGAACGATTGACGGGCGTACTGAATGGCTGAATGACAAAAACATCGCGACCGCGTACGTTCTCATTAATCTTGACGAAAATGTTTTCGTTGCTAAATTGAAACACATCTGCATCACCAAGTGGAATGCGCAGATGTCGACATATAGCTGCCGCTAGCGGACGGTTTGCGTTCCCGCTGAAGATACTCAAGTCGTCCAAAATGCACCTCCTGGTAGCAAAAAGTATATCACATTGCCAGCGGGTGTGATAGATTAAGTTCATTTTTATGGCTACGTTCAGACACAGTGCGTCCGCATACGGTCCTACTTAAACATCAACATTTGATGCTGGTATCCAGGCCTGACGATGATTATAATTGATTTCATACCAATCATCATCCTCACCTTGAACTTTGAGGCCTGCCACGAAGGTGGCTCCATCAGGCGCATCCCCAAGCTGATATTTTTTGTCACTGTCTGGTTTACTATAGACTTTACTATCATCATTAAGTGCGACCACTATGCCATTGCCACCATTATTGAGCGAGTCAGGTGGGACCGCCAACCAGACCTGCCGGGCAGTAGCAAGATGACTGGATTTCCTGTCACGTAGATGGGTTTCCAGGCCATACCAGATCTGGTACATGCCATATCCCGTACCCGCCTTGTCAAAAGTGAAATTTGTATACGCATAGCTTATGCCTGTTCCAACATTGTTTACTTCATCAGTACCAGTGTGATCTCCCGGCGGGGCCGCAAGAGCAGAACGCGTACTGGGACCACTATAGACGGAGAAAAAATTGTGATTGTCGCTCGTCTCGCGGCCATTCAGGCCCGTGAGGAAACGATCTGAAGGTGGGCTGATTGTAATAATATTGGTAGCGCGCGCCCATTTGTTGGGATACGGGACGCCCGCGGCATTGATCAATTTGAAGTAGTAGCCCCAGAGCCAGTAAGGGCCGGGATCAACATGATTGGGTGCCACGGAGAGCATTGGAGCAGGAACATCTCCATGTCCAATGACGTGTGATCGATCCAATGGAATATGGTATTTCTTCAGGAGATAGGCCGTTAGTTTTGCCGAGGCCAGATACTGGGTTGCATTATACCAACGGTAGCCTGTCGCAGCATAACCAGAATGTTCAATACCAATCGAGTGTTGGTTATACCAATAATTTCCTAGATGATAAGCAATATCAGTCTCATGAACGACCTGATAGACAGTACCATTACTATCCACAATATAGTGCACACTGACCTCGCTTTTTACGTTGTGCATGATTTTGAGCGCGCTGATGGCAGGCCCTTCAATATCATGGATAGCGACAAATGGAAGTGAATATTTTTCTGGTCGTTTGGCGCTTTCATACGTGCATGGAGCTTTATCGGGTACCTTGCTACACTCAAATGTTTTGGCATTCACAATACAATTGATGGCACCAGGATAATCCGTTTGCCCATTCCGTTTACATCCCCCAGGGAGCGCCTCCTCCTGAAATGGTTGCACCAGCGGCTGGGAACCTGCATATTTGTGCTCAATCTGCGTCAGATGCATCGGGCGCGGCTGCACTGCTTGTGGGGATAAAGTAACCCGATCGCCAGCTTCCGCGGTTGCCACGAATCCTTCTTGTATGATTTTGTAGACGGCATCCGCGTACATCTGCTCCACATCAGGGGCGGAGGCTCCACTATAAGCACCCAGTACGGTAGACCAGGAGTCAAGTCCGCTGGAAACAGAAGCGGATCCAGAGAGGAGGCGTTTATAATCCCGCAAAACGGCGGCTCCCCCACGAATATTGGTGGCTAGATCGGTCTTAAGCACTGCCTTGTCGACGTTTAAATCCTGCGCGGCCTGAGCCAGCGTGGTATGCTCAGCGTTCTCTGTCAGATGCATACAACCATAACCGTTATCAGCGCTGGCGATGCCATTATGATTGCTTAAACCACCTTCCAGATAACATACTGCCTTCAGGATTGGGACCGGTACATCAAACTCAGAGAAGGCCTGCTCGAAAATCTGGTTGATAGGACTCATTGCGTGTACTGATGGCACAGAACCACGCCATAAGCTGTTGCCAACGCTGCCAATAGAAATAAAGGCAACTAATGTTAGCACAAGAGAAGAACGGTACATGTTAAATTGATGGTGTATGGACATACGGAGGTACTTTCTCTGCGACTGCACAACATCACTACTGCACAACATTACTACTGGAGGAGATCACAACTACACAACCACACACTACTGGAAAAATAAATGCTGCTAGCACTACTATTATGATTGTATCAAAAAAACTAGCCGATCAGAAAGCAAGGCAGAAGAAATTAGGGGTATGGAGTATGGTCGCTACCAACCATACTCCATACCCCCAAGATCTAAAAAACAAAGAAAAGTCCATTATTTAGCTTGTAGGCTCTTCCGGGCTGGAAATGAGAATACTCAAGAAGCGGCGTACCGCCCAGAAGATAAGCCAATAAATGAGCATCGCGATCAAAGTTGACCACTCAAATTCCTGGGCCTGACTAATCTTGAGTGGATTGACAATGGTGGCAAATGGAAACATCGCGATATCGGTTAATGAATATAAAAACCCGACAAAGAGATTCGTCTGAAGGGCTCCGATCAATTTTAAGAAAAAACGAATGACCAGGGTCACTTCTAGTACCACGAGAAACCATTGGAGGAAATCGTTGAGTTTTCCAATGGCATAACGAACCGTGCGAGCTTCTTCCTGGCGTGTCTCTGCATTCTCTACTTCCTGCACCGTTTCTTGTGTCGATGCAGGCAACGGCGCTGGCACAGCTCTCGGCGGTAGATCTGCCATGCGCTCACGCTGCGGTAACACGTCAGTCGGTGGGACACGATTTGGTTCGTCTGGATATGGATTATTGCGCATCCTGCAATCCTCTCATAACACGTCATTTTATTATGTGAACACAGCCAGAAAAGCTAGCAGCGTTCACGTTTGCTTTCTATAGCACACCGATCTTGTCAGAATTATAACATTCTTTTTTACCGCTGCGCTATGGTTTCTCTCTTACTAAGAGTATAACTCCATCGGCCTGCGCAACAGGCTTAAATTCTCCCGTGCGCTGTATCTGATTTAATACATCCAAAAAGTTATCTGAATAACTTTTGTTTTCTGGAGAAGCATTGTCTAAATCGACGATTACATAATCTACCATTTTATCCTGACCACGCGTAAGGGTTGCGACAGTAAGTTCAGGAAACACTGTCACATAGCGTCTCTCGGTCAGGTGTGGATTGATATTGCCTCCCGCCGAAACGACAGCATCCGCCGGGATCATGTCCAGGAGTTGCTGAATATGTTGCTCACGTGGACCAGGACGATGGTCAGCGAGAAAGCTGTTCAGTAATGGCCAGATCACAACAATATTTAACACGATCATACATACAAACCAGATGGAGAGGACTCCTTGCAATCCTGATGCTGAAAGCCAGCGTGCCAGATTTTTCATGCGCTCTTGCAGGAGTTGGCGTCGATGCTGCCAGCCGACTCGCACACGAGCCAGTTGTAAGCGCGTTGACAGGATCTTCCAGCCGTGTCTGAACCAGTTTAGCAGGCGAACGGCGCTTGAACGCAGAAAATTGAAGAGTGCAACACTACCGGGAAGCGGCTTGCCGTCAGCATAGGTTGTGCGGCCCAGTACCGCGTCTTCACGATAAAGCTCTTGTTCAGTGCTCTCTTCGCGTAAACCATACCAGTAGAAATAGAGTCGTCGCGTACCATGAATGGCCGCGATAATAACAAATGGGATGATTGCGGCATGATAATGATAAACACCGTTATGTTGGAACGATTCTGAGGCTAACAGGTTGATCGCCAGGGATGGAAGGGTGGGGATCAGCCACTCGGGTGCCAGCAAGGCCAGGAAGCCAGTACTGCGCAATAAGCCGGCCAGATAATAGACACGGTCCAGCGTCACCAGGACGCCAAAGATAATCCATGGATGGCTTAAAATATTGACGACTGCCGCCGCTGGTGTTGGTCCCAGGGCTTCATAGCGATACCAGTAATTGTCCTGCTGCGCTCCTACGTTGAAGTGGGGTTTGATCACCAGAAAGGCCAGCAGGGTCCAGACCAGACCACCAATAAAAACGGCCGTGCCCAGACGCGGAATGCGATACTTCCAGATAGCCAGCAAGGCCAGCAAGGCGACTACCGCGCCCATATCCTCTTTACAGCTCGCAACCAATATACAGAGGATGACGAACCAGACATGGCGCCGATAGGTCAGGGCCAGTACAGCATAGAGGAGGAGCGGAGTGACAAGTGTAAGTGGATGAAAGTCAAAGATATTTTCACCCAGCACCGCTGGCGCTAATAGATAGCCAAGCGCCATCAAAGGAGCTAACAGCGGGAGTGTTGGTAGCGATTTACGGGTCAATAAGAAGACCGGTAGCGCACCGGCCGCCAGCATCAGGGTCTGAAAGATCAGCAGGATACGTGGATCAGAGCCAAGCGCATACAGACCAGCCAGCAACAAAAAGATCGGCTCAACATGCTGGGCCAGCCGAATTGGCGCGCCATACCAGTTATCAGAGCGATTGGTAAATTCAAACAGATGGCCATGCAGCGTATTCCAGGTCGCCTGATCCATATTTCCCAGGTCAAAACCCGTAGCCTTAAAGACATCATAGCGCAAAATTGATTGATCACCCAATATCAAGATATAGGCAATTACCATCAATAGCAGCAATAACCAGGCAAGACGTTTTTGTGACAGGAATGAAAAGTATGAACTAGAACTAAAACGTTTTATCATCTTCATCTCATATATACGCAGACATGCCTCAATCTGAATTATTTGGGACCTCAACCAACGTGTCCTTATGGCCCAAATGGTTCAGCGTGATATATGCCTTCACCGATGCTAGCGCTAAATCGCTATCACCGCATTATAGACACCTACAGCAACAAGAATCATAATCACCCACACAATCACGAACTCCGGCCAGCTTCCAGTCCGAAAACGCCAATGGGAATTGGGTGGAAAACCGTAGCGTTGTTTGTAAGGCCAGAGCAACGGCACACCACCTAACGTCAGGGCATCCGCCGCTATATGGAAGATACAACCAAACAGCACCCCAAAGAAGAAGGTATGTGAGCCAGTGATAAATTGTGCTGGAAATTGATAGCCTCGTAACTCTAGGAGGTAGCTTACCACTCGTTCCAGACCAATGGCAAGCAATGATCCAAAAGCCAGTCCTAATAAGCTATGGAAAAAAGTTCGATGTCCCGCGAGCTTCTGGATACCTTTACTAATCACGCCCAGCTTTTGTCCTAAGGTACTACGTGCGTTATCAATATCTGGTAGCAGTGCTCCCAGACCCACCGCGAAATAATAGACGCCTTTATCGATCAGAAGATTTAATGAAACATCGTGTGAGCCTGTTAGAGGTGGGCCACTAAGATGGAATATACTGTCTATGACTACGCCTGCGGCGAGGCCAACTAAAAGATGAGAGCGACCTTGCATGTAGCATCCTTTCAATGACGAGAAAATCGATACTTCAGGCAAATTGTATGGTGCTCTACCATAACTGTCAACTCCCCATTTTACCAGATAAGCATCTCGTCTCTGTTCGTTTTTCACTCTAACGAGGAAACATAGTACTTAGCCATACGCGGGTGCTAAAGCACCCACCAGGGTTTTATATTGTGTGTCGAAATTTGTGCTGCGCACAAATTTCGACACACAATATAAAACCTTTTGAAGTCTGGCAAAACCCTTTGAAGTCTGGCAAAACCCTTTGAAGTCTGGCAAACCTTTTAAAGTTTGGTAGAAGATGCAAATTAACGTCGCGTGTGATGAATTTCTTTGCAGCATTATGAGCGGCATGGGTGTCACCATTCTGAGACAAGCGACGTAGTTACGGGGTCGTTTGTGTGGTAAGGATCCTCTCCTCATGGTTGCGCTTGCCTTTTATTCGTCGAGGGGGGGCAAGCCGATGAAGACTGAGTCGCCGTCAACTTTTACTGTATAGGTATAGAGGTCCTGGCGCGCTGGACCACGGAGGACTTTGCCGCTGCGTACATCAAAGCGGGCCAGATGCCAGGGACAGGTGATGGCGCAACCATCAAATTCTCCCTGGTTCAGTGGTCCGCTGATATGGGTGCAGTTGTCGGTAAAGGCGTAAATACCATCTTCAAGTTTTACCAGGCAGATGGGTTCACCATCAACTTCGATTGGATACAGTTTGCCCTGGATCAGTTCGCTAACTTCGGCAACTTTATAAAACTCTTCGGACATAACTCGCTTCTTCTAGCCTCTACTCATCTTCATCTTCTTGTGGTTGCTCCAGACCCGCTATGGCCAGGCCACGATGCAGGACACGCAGACCTAAAAAGGCACATTTGGTGCGCGCAGGACTAATAGGAATGCCCAGCGCTTCCAGTACATCTTCTTTTCCCAGGGCAATTACTTCTTCGAGTGTTTTGCCTTCGATCATTTCAGATAACATGGATGCGGATGCCTGACTGATGGCACAACCACGTCCCTGGAAACGTACTTCAGTGACCCGATCGTCCTCTATCAGTAGATCCATGCCCAGTTGATCGCCACAGAGAGGATTGGAATCCTCGCAGTGCACATCGGGATGCTCCAGTTTTCCATAGTTACGTGGATCTCGATAATGGTCCAATATATATTCACGATAGTCCATCGACATAGATAACTGCCCCCTTTTTTTCTCTCTCATCTTTAAAAGTGAAAGATTTGTTGCGCTTTTTGCAATCCTTGTACTAATATATCAACTTCTTGTGTGGATGTGTAGATATAAAAACTGGCTCGTGCGGTGGCGGCCAGATTATAGCGTTCCATCAATGGCTGGGCACAGTGATGGCCGGCCCGAATCGCCACGCCAACTTCCTGGTCCAGGATCGAGGCCAGATCATGGGGATGAATATCGCCCAGCGTAAAGGAGATGACACCACCGCGCTGATCCGCATCTGGTCCGTAGATAGTCAGGTCGGGTACGGCTTTGAGTGCTTGCAGGGCATAGCTGGTGATTTCGCGTTCATGTTGGCGCACATTCTCCATAACCAGCGCGCTCAAGTAATCGATGGCGGCCCCAAAGCCAATCGCCTCAGCGATAGCGGGTGTGCCAGCCTCAAATTTCCAGGGCAGGTCGTTCCAGGTGGATTCGCGCAACTTAACGGTACGGATCATATCACCACCACCCATAAATGGAGGCATGGCTTCCAGGAGTGCCTTCTTGCCATAGAGCACGCCGATACCGGTTGGTCCGAGCATCTTATGCGCGCTAAAACATAGGAAGTCTACATCCAATGCCTGTACATCCACGGGCAGATGTGGCACGCTCTGCGCGGCATCTACCAGCGTAATCGCGCCGACAGCATGCGCCTGAGCGATCATGTCATGAATAGGATTAATCGTACCCAGCACATTGGACATGTGGGTAAAGGCCACCAGTTTCGGCTGTTGCTGTAACAGGTCGGCATAGACATCCAGTTGCAGTAAGCCATCATCGGTCACAGGCACGAACTCTAAACGGGCACCGCTACGCTGGGCTAGCAGTTGCCAGGGGACCAGATTACTGTGGTGCTCCATTTCCGTTAAAATAATCAGATCGCCTGTAGAGATGTTGGCACTGCCCCAGGTATGGGCAACTAGATTGATGCTTTCGGTGGTATTACGGGTAAAAATAATTTGTTTGCTCTGGCGGGCATTGATAAAGCGAGCGATCTTCACGCGGGCCTTCTCCATGCCTGCGGTCGCCTCTTCACTGACCAGATAGACACCACGATGCACATTGGCATTGCTCATCCGATAATACTCATCCATCGACGCGAGCACCGAAGCGGGCTTCTGCGAACTGGCTGTACTATCAAGATAAACAAATGGCTTACCATGGACCTGGCGGGCAAGAATGGGGAAGTCCTGTCGAATTTCTGCAAGGGTTCGAGCAGGTAAAGTAGCATTGGTTGTGTTAGCAGGAGTAGTATTATTGGATGTAACCATAGAGTTATCGCCCCTATTGCTTCTCTTTATATGAGGAGGGCAAGAAACAAGGCAGGGGTGACGCTGCCGGGCAATCACACCGGGTTAGCGATCATATGGGATCGCCTTCCCGGTATAGTTACTTACAACGCCAACTTGTGATCGCCCTCAACAGGTATACACAGACATTGCATTAGTATTCTGCAAGTTGAATTTCATCATCGGCGGGATTGCCATCCAGACTAACTGCATGTTCATCAACGCCTTCGATCTCCCAGCGCTCTTGCGCGTCGACCCAGGTATCGGCCTCGGTCTCGTAGGCACCGCTCATACGACTGATGATGCTACGACGCAAGCGTACACGCAGATTTTCCACTGGAATACGTTGCAAAACAGGCTCAAAGAAGCCTTGAACGATGATACGCTCGGCTTCCGGTTGGGAAATACCACGAACCATCAGGTAGAAGAGTTGCTCCTCATCAATCTGGCCGGTGGTAGCACCATGGCTGGCACTCACCTCATTAGCGGCGATCTCCAGACCTGGAATGAACTCACCACGCGCCTTCTTGCTCAACAAGAGACCGTGCGCGGACAAGAAGGAGGCGGTCTGTTGTGCGTTTGGGCGCACACGGATCATGCCGTCAAACTCGACACGGGAGCTATCGGTGAGTACACCTTTAACCAGTGTCTCGGCATTGGTTGATAGACCAATGTGATCTGACAGGGTCTTGATTGTAAAGCGCTGGTCATGGTCGGTGAAGAAGACACCTACCAGTTCACCCGCGCTACCGTTGCCCTGCAAGCCAGCTCCAATTGTCTCCAGGTTGACTTTCGCACCCAGATCGGCCAGGACAAATGTGACACTGGCATCGTTTTCATAGGTTGCATTCTTATTAGAAATGTTCCAGATATTCCGGCCCAGATCCTGTAGATTGCTGAACTCGACACGTGCCTCACGTTTGGCGATAACCTCAACGACATCACTGAGAAGAGAAGGTATATCACCCTCAACCTTGGAGTTATATTCCTGTACGAAACGTACACTACTCTGTTCTTCCGCAATGATCAATGAATGCGAGAAGACAGCAGACTGTGGCTGGTTTACCCACAACTGCGCCAGTAAAGGCTGCTCGATCTCTACACCTTTAGGAATATAGAGGAAGAAGCCGCCGGTCCAGAATGCGGCATGCAGGGCGGTATACTTGCTGCTAGCAACTGGCACGCAGTGCGTCATAAAATGTTCGCGTACCAGATCAGCATGCTCACGCACCGCTGTCTCTAGGTCGGTCAGGATCACACCCTGCTGCTGCAGTTCTGCACTCAACTCGGTATGTACTACCGTTGAGTCCAGTTGAACGATCAGGCCCGAGCGCTCATTGACTAAAGAGGCCTGCAGAGAACTCTGGATAGCCTCAGGCAGGATCGCATCTTTCTCCGTTGGAGTAAATGGCTGCAACTGCTGGAAATTAAAGCCAGCAATGGTCCTGAGCGTTCCCAGGTCACCACGGCGACCCAGGGGGGCTGGTGTATTTTCGTAGGTTTCCCATGCCTGTAGACGCAACTGTAGCATCCACTCAGGCTCCCCCTTGTAACGCGACAGCTCTTCTATCGCCGCACGGGAAAACCCTGGAGCTAACGTGTTAAGCATCAACAGTCTCCTCGCTTACTTCCTCAACAGGGCGCAGCCACTCATAGCCTTTTTCCTCAAGCTCTAGAGCCAGCTCACGACCACCCGACTTGACGATCCGGCCATTAAACATGACATGGACATAGTCAGGTTTGATGTAGTTCAGCATACGCTGATAGTGCGTGATCAACAGGATACCCAGGTTCGGTCCGGTTAAAGCATTGACGCTCTCAGAAACGATGCGCAGAGCATCGATATCCAGACCTGAGTCTGTCTCGTCCATCAGGGCGATCTCAGGCTCTAGCAGGGCCATCTGTAAGATTTCAGCGCGCTTCTTCTCACCGCCGGAGAAGCCATCATTGATGGAGCGGTTGATAAAGCTGTTATCGACACGCAACAGTTTCATTTTCGCCTGCAGCAGTTTGCGGAACTCACCTGGTGGAACCGCGCGACGTTTACCCATTTTACCGGTAGGATTGTCGCCTTCATCCAGAGGCTTATTGCCTTCACGTACAGCTTCCAATGAGCGGCGCAAAAAGTTAGCCACACTCACACCTGGAATCGACATTGGATACTGGAATGCCAGGAAGAGACGCATACGCGCACGACGATCTGGAGAATACTCCAGGATGTTCTCACCTTTAAACCAGACTTCACCTTCAGTTACTTCGTATTTTGGATTGCCCATAATAACATTGGACAAGGTGCTTTTACCGGATCCGTTAGGACCCATCAATGCGTGTATCTCACCCTGTCGAACTGTAAGGTTCACGCCACGCAAAATCGGTTTGCCTTCAATATTGGCATGGAGATTTTTAATTACTAGTTCAGATGCCATATACCTTAAAAAACCTTCCTTTATGGTAAGGGACGAACTTTAGTTTCGCCATCCTTAGCAGGTAGACAGAGTTCATCGGATGAACCCAGACCTACATGAATGTCAGAGAGTGCAATAAATTGTGCGGCAGTACCCTGGTCATGCATAGAGACTGCTGCAAGTTCCGCTAAAGTCATGGAATCTAGCGTCTGCGCAACTGCGTCTCGCACTTTTGTCCATAGATATTTCGTTTTACAGGCCTCAATGAAATTACAAACCTGCGTCATTTCTCCTTCTGTCGCACAAATCATTGGAGCAATAGGCCCTTCCAGAACACGTACCACTTCACCCATTGTTATCTCTGCGGGGTCGCGACTAAGTTTATAGCCGCCGTGTGCACCACGTGTACTTACCACAAGAGGGGGGTCCGCTTCTCGTAGCAACTTCACCAGTTGTTCAAGATAAGCTAACGGTAACGTTTCGGCCTGAGAAATATCGGTCAGAGAACGAGGACGACCACCGTAGTAACGGGCAAGGTCAACCATGATTCGTACACCATACTCACCCTTCGTAGACACACGTAACATGATGGTCTCTCCCTTCTCGCGTATCGCTTGATCATATCATTAATTAATCCGACCTGTTCACTAGGATATATTCTAGCACTTGAACAGGGAGAGCGTCAACTACTGGATATATCTATGAGCATTACAAGCTCATAAATAAGTATTATGGAATGTGGCGGGATAGGCGACCGCAGTCGCCTATCCCGCCACATTCCATAATACTTATTCTTTTCGAGCGCCGAAGGCGCGAGGTGTTATAAAAAGGACAGATATCCCTTAAGCATCTTTGGGTTTGCGGCCAATGACAATCTGGCGCGTCCCTTTGCCAAACGGCTTCCATAAATAGTCGCCATAAATGGCCTCAACTTTAAAGCCAGTCGTAATAAACAGCATCTGCAACTCACGCGGAAAGAAGAGATGCATATCCAACTTCGAAAGATAGCGCTCATTCTCACCATTGGTAAAAAACTTCTCGTGGGTCCAGGTAATATGCTGCAACTGCTCATACGCATCATATTTACGGGTCGTGTAGAGCAACATGGTAAAATCACCATCCGATGACTCTATCTCATCTTCAAGATACACTGTGGAGGGACGATTGAGGGCATCACTGAGATAATCTATATCAGGTAGAAAGGTATCAACAACAAAATGACCGCCGGGGGCCAGATGTTCATATGTAGTGCGAAAGGCATCTAACTGTTGTTCTATCTCATAGAGATGGCAGATAGAATTAAAAGGGAGGATAATCAGGTCAAACTGGCCTTTGTGTTCCAGCTCATAGTCGCTCATATCTCCATGATGGAGCAGGACACGCTGCTGGATGTCCTCGGGTTCACGGGAAAGCTTGCGTTGATAAGAGTCAAGCATTCCCTGCTCTATATCCAGGCCTTCAAGATAAAATTTACCGGGACTATGTAAAAGATCGAGGCCAATACGGCCACTCCCACAAGCCAGCTCAAGTACACGTTCAGGTGTGTAACGCATGACCAATTCGCGCCAGAAAGGCAGATCTTGCTCTGACTGACTCTGATACTCCAGGTCATAATCGCTGACCCGCTCATAATATTCACCCATCTCGTAGGGCATAGTTGTTTTATCCTTGTTAGTTTGACCTGCATAACAGTTTTAGACGCTTAATACACATATATCTATCCAAAACGGCCATGCACAATTTCTGTGTAACTTTCAATGAATAGCCATCTGAGACTATCCCAGTAGAGCTTAGCATATACGACTCAGCGCTGCAAGATACACGTAGTTCGCGCTTGCAGCGCTCGCTCAGTGAATATTCTGTGGGTTTTGCGGGCCGAGCCCGCAAAACCCACAGAATATTCACACTTTGCTGAATTTCCTTACCATTAGCTGTGTTACACCGTAGAAGAAAATAGGGCGCGCACCCGATGTCAACTCGACGTAGTTTGCTATAGTATGTATAGAAGGAACAATATAGCAGGACACTGCTACTTAGGAAAAGGTCACGGTGAAGGCTACTCCATCGCGGTTAGCTTCGCTCATAGGATTAAAGCGCGGACTCATAAAATGCAGTATTTACACGCCAGAGGAGAAAAATCAGTGCAAGACATAGCACCAGAGGTGGTGTCTATTGCCGAAGCTTGCCTTGGTGGATTACAAGGTCGCTCAGCATTATTAATCGGTTCCGACGAGCAGCGCTACCCATACCTCAAGCTATTACGGCAAGAGCATATGAAGTATGTGTATCAAGAAGATACCGCGGAGCGTGTATCGACCATTCTTCCATATGTACAATTGCTCATCTATACACCTACCATCTCCAGGTTTGAGGGTGGAGGGACAGTCATTCCCTATCTAAGTGCCGCGAATATCGCCAAAGGTTGTGCGGGTAGACGTACTCCACTACTGATCTTCGACCTTGCGCCAAGTACTTCAGTTGAAGAACTGGCAGGACTGCTGCCTGCGGTCTGCCTCTATACGCCAGCGGATCTACAGCGTATTCTTTGTAAGACTGAGATGAAGGCCTCTTGATCCATCAATTCTACTTAGGACATCTGGCATGCGAGTTCATTCACTCACCATATACGTGTATAATAGAACATTAGAATGGCCCTCTTAGTGAGTGAGGGCCTATTAACTCGATCTATAGCAGTTTGGAAGTAAACACAAAATGGAAGTTATTAAAATTTCTCCTCGCGGTTATTGCTATGGCGTGGTAGATGCGCTGACGATGGCGCGCAACGCCGCTAAAGATACAACCTTGCCTCGTCCGATTCATATTATTGGTCAGATTATCCATAATCGGCACGCCATTGAAGAATTAAGCACTCAAGGGGTCGTGACATTGGATGGTCCGAACCGCGTGGAAATTTTGGAGCAGGTGACAGAAGGAACGGTCATCTTTACCGCCCATGGTGTCGCGCCAGATGTCAAGCGCCGCGCACAGGCGCGGGGCTTAACCTGCATCGACGCGACCTGTCCCGATGTGACCAAGACCCATGATCTGGTCAAGGACCTGGTTGCGCGCGGCTATTATATTCTCTACGTCGGCAAAAAAGGCCATCCCGAGCCAGAAGGTGTGATGGGCGAGATTCCCGGTCATGCCAGTCTGATCGAAGTTGAGGCCGATGTTGATGCCCTGCAACTTACTCCCGAACAAGAGCAAAAGATCGCTATCTCAACCCAGACCACCCTTTCCCAGTGGGATACACGACGCGTCATTGAGTATATGAAAGCGCGCTATCCCAATGCCGAGGTGCATATCGACATTTGTGCCGCGACACAGACACGTCAGGAAGCAGTAGCCGCGCAGGCTAAAGGGGCCGACCTGACCGTCGTCGTGGGAGATCCCCGCAGTAATAATACCAATCGTCTGGTCCAGGTTTCGGAAGAATTAGCTGGTGTACCTGCGGTCCGTATTGAGGATCTCTCCCAGCTAGATCCTGCATGGCTCAAAGGCAAAAAACGTATCGCCGTTACCGCCGGAGCCTCAACCCCCAGCCAATTGACGCGGGAAGTAATTCGCTACCTGGAACAGTATCCGGTAGAAGCGTAGGAGGATCCTATTGCAGGATATATTAGCTGCGGCACCCGAGGTGATCGTCCCATCGGAAACTGCGGTCCTTTATGATGTGGCGACGCTGATCAATGCGATTTATCAGATCACCATTGAGCCCACAAAAAATAGGAATATCCCTAAGCGGATCGTCAAAAAGCTACGCCCTTTACTCAAGGGCCAGGAACGGCTTGCCTATGATGACGAGGATATCTATATAGATATGCTGCTGTATATCATGAAAACACTTAAACTGTACAGATATACACAGCTACCCTTTGAGAACGTCAAGCCCTATTTGACTCCTGGCCCTTACCTCAAAGAGTGGAGCCAGCTGGATGCAGTAGAGCAGACGCGGGTCCTGCTTGAGATATGGCAATACAACTATACCTGGACCGAAGTCAACCGCTTTATGGCCGACGATTATTCCTGGGGCTATGCCTATGGCTCTCATACACTAAAAATGCGTCAGGTGCTGCTTGAACACCTATCCAGACGCACTGCCGGCGAATGGTATTCAGTGGAATATCTCCTCAAAGAGATCTGGGATGAAAATCCAGCGTTCGCCCTCCATAAGTTACGGCCTACGTATGAACGTGGTGGCTCACGTAAGACTCAGACCTATGATGAATGGCTTGTCGATCATGCCTCTATTTTCCTGAATATGTTTTTTTCCACCATCGTGGAAATGGGGATCGCTGATTTTGGTCATCAACCCATGAAAGAGCCAAACTTGTTGGTCTTTAAACAGACAGGATACCGCATTACCGAGCTGGGTCAGCAGGCGCTCACAAAAGCGAAAACGAAAACGAAGGTGCCCAAAGAAAGAGCGGCCGCCACGAACAAAGCTGTCATAGTCCAGCCCAACTATGAGATTCTCCTGCTAGAAGCAGATTTTCCTACACTCTACAAGTTTCTGCCATTCACCCAGATCAAGCAGCTCCAGATGGCGAGTACCCTCGTATTGACCCAGGGTGCGTTGCTAAAAGCCATGCAGAACGGCCTGAGCATCGACGAGATCATGAAGACCCTCGCCGAAGCCAACCATAAAGAGCTGCCGCAGAATATCACCTACACCCTGCGTGACTGGGCCAAACAATATAAACAGGCCACCGTAACCCAGGTTGTGCTCCTGGAGCTACCCAACGAAGAAGTAACTACCAGCCTGAGCAAAAACAGCACCCTGATGAGTATGCAAGTCAGCAAGATTGGACCCAAAACGCTGATCATCCCCTTCGATACCGCCAGCAAAATCAACTACCAAACGATCCGTCAGGTCCTCCAAAAAGAAAATATCAACGCCAACTTTCTCGTCCCCGAATCACACACGAGCAGCCGCTACGACCACTTTGAAGACTATTGATCATCTCACACAGCGAGATGTATTGGCTTGAAGAGTAGTTCGCTGGGAGTGAGCGCATCAGTGTGAAGCGGACCGAGCGTACGTCGAGTGAGCGCCACACGCGAGGCCGGCATGCGGTTTGCTCAAAGGCGATACGTGCTAAGAGAGCATCGCATGCCTGTGGCGCCTACACCAACCATGTTTCGTGATCCTGTTCGTCCGGGAACGGGGATAATTGAGCGTTCCCTCACACACGTTCCAAGATAATGCGGCACCAATAAGCATGATTCGTGTAGGCGCCACAGCACTGCGCCTCTTTCTAGCACGTTGACTCACGTAAACTCAGCAGTGCGGCCTCGCGTGTGGCGCTCACTCGACGTACGCTCGGCCCGCTGGTCACGTTTTTCCATCCAAAACTGGATCACCAACCATGACCATGTAGGGTCTGAAATAGCTTCAGGTGAGATGTGTCGGGAATAAGGCTCGGGGCTATGTGTTGTATTCCCCGGCAATTTCATTGTACTATAGCATGGTTATATACCCGTGGCTCAAACCATCAGGAGCGTGCCACTTGGGGGATAAAGTGGAAACAAGAGGCGAAATGCGCTACAATGCCTGAGAAGGTAGAGACTAAGTCCGATCAATAAAAGGCGTAGCGCATTCCTCTGCTAGCCATTTTGTACCAATTTGCAAGTTAAAGAGAGGATTTTTATGGCGGGTGACAGTTCATTCGATATAGTGTCGCAATTTGATGAGCAAGAATTGCTCAATGCAATTGATCAAACACGGCGGGATGTCCAGAATCGCTTTGATCTCAAGGATACCAAGACGGACATCGTGCAGGCAAAAGACACTATCACTATTACGACGGATAGCGAGATCTCACTGAAAAGTGTACGCGATATCCTTGAGTCCAAAGCAATACGCCGTAAGTTATCTCTGAAGATCTTTAAACCAGGTAAAGAGGAGAGTGCGGCTGGCGGTCGTGTACGTCAGGTGATAGAGTTACAGCAAGGTATCACGCAGGAACAAGCGAAGGAAATTAGTAAGCTGATTCGTGATGCACATCCGAAGATACGCACACAGATACAAGGCGATGCGGTGCGTGTTACGGCCAAGAGTCGCGATGAGCTGCAGGCAGTCATTTCCTTGCTGAGACAGACAGACTACCCGATTCCTTTGGATTTCATTAACTACCGCTAATAGCTAGCGGGCATGGGCACAAATAAAGGTGATAGAGTAGGCACCACTGTACACAAAGATACAGGAATGCACAGTACTTTAGTCCCAAAATGCGTGTCCATGCCAGCGAAGTGTTGTACCCTAGTTTTGACTAGACCAAATCTGTCAGGCACCATCTGTAGTGCACGCCTTGCATTGATGTGAGCATTAGGAGCGTCGCTGCCTTGTACGCTCAATCGAGAAAGTGAACCTTTCATGTCAGGGAACAGACAAGACTTTAGTGCAGCCATTAATGCGGCCGATCATCATCGTTGGGATAGTCACTGGGCCGAAGCAATGCAAGAATACCAGAAAGCACTTGCCGAGTTCCCAGAAGATGCAACAGCACGTAGTGGTCTAGGGTTTTGCCATATGCAAATGAAGCAATGGCAACAGGCGCTCCGCGAATATGAACATATTTTACAGCGCGACCCCAGCAACGTCATTGCTCTGAGCAAGACCGCCGAATTGTACGGCATTTTGAACAGGCGTGATGATGCCTACCAGGCTTATTTACACCTGGCGGACCTCTACTCACAGGCCGGTCAGGGCGCACGGGCGGAAGCAGCCTGGCAGAAAGCAGTTCAGTTATCGCCAGGTAATCCAGAACCACATGAGCGGCTCGCAAGCTATTATTTCGAGAAGAAGGATATCTCCTTGATGTTGCAGGAGCGCTTAGCGGCGGCCCAGGGATATCTGCTCAGAAATGAAACTGACCCTGCACGTATGCATTGTGAAGAAGTTTTACGTGCCGATGCATCAAATATTCAGGCACAGCAGTTGCTCTCTCAAATATTGTCAGGGGGCGCTCGCTCACTGGCATCTTATGAGAGTGCCGGAGCAACAATTTCATCAATTCGTTCAGAAACTGGTACTGATCATCCTGCGAATGCACAATCAAGGACAAACGATCCTGCGGCATTCAACGGATCTGTACCATCGGGAAATACAAGCGGAGGGAATACTGGCATCATGGGTAACATGGGTAGCGCGGGCAATTATGGTGGGGGAAACAATCCAGGTCCACAGGCAGCAATGGCCGGTGGGAATGGAATGAATTCGGCCCCTCGCAACAGAATTAACGCCAACCAGGTCACAGGGGCATTGCAGCAGGCGCAAACATTTCAAAACCAGGGCCGGTTCAATGATGCTATTGACCTCTGTGAGCAGATCCTGGAAAGTGGCTTTGATCGACCAGATGCCCGCTATTTTTTAGGTTGGCTTTACCAGGAACAGCAGCGCTGGGATGAGGCAATTCAGCAGTTTCAGCATCTTCTGAATGATCCTGATTATGCGTTGTCTTGCTATTATGCATTAGGACAGTGTTATCGGGCCCGTGGCGATCTACGTACCGCCACCGTCCATTTTGATGAGGCGGTCGATCGGGTAAATCTGGATGCGTTGACGGCCGAGGAATCGGATCAGCTGGTCCAGCTCTGTCAGGAGGCCGCAGAGGCACATCGTCTATTGGGTGAGCAGGAGCAGGCGCTGACAGTATATAATGCGCTGCTCGGTTTCTTACGTAGCCGTGGTTGGAACGATAAAGTTGCACAGGTTGAATATATGTTGCAGCAGGCCCAGGGGGCATCGGCACCAACCAGGACTTCGACTCCTCCACCTGCGGGTATGACGCAAGCTCCGCAGACCAATCAGCCTTCATTCCCTGACTCACAGGTGCCGGAAGCTCCTACGATGGAAATCAGTGCCAATAGCATTGCCGGAGCTGCCAATAATAATACTGTCGCGCCTAATCAGAATAGCTCAGTTGGCGAATTACCAGACTGGCTGACAGGTATCTTGAATGATTCTGAGAAGTCGCAGGCGGCTAAACCTGCCGCGCCGCAACAGCCAGTTCCTCCCGCACCCGCACCACAGGCGAATCCTGAGACGCTAGCGCCCAATCCTCAGCAACCTGCGGCTGAAACTTCAGCCCCTTCCTGGTTAACTGATGAGGCGAAGCCGAATTCGACACGTGTGCTGTCACAGGAATTAGAGGATCTGATAGCTCCCAAGCCACAGCAGTCTCAACCATTGCCTCCTCCGGTTCCACAGCCGGTACAGCAACCACCTGTGCAACAGCCACCACGGCAGTCCCAACCACTGCCTCCTCCGACCGCACAGCCTGAGCCATATATTGCGCCAGTGCCATCACAGCCACTGGATCTAGCCGCACCTCCCGCCCAGCCAATGGTGCCGCCAACACCCGCGCCAGTGCCGCAAGCCTTGCCGCCGGTACCACAGGCAGCACCAGTCTTTGAAGAGCCACAGTTGATGGTCCCAGCTGCACCAGCGCGTGCCCAGCAGGAACAGCGACCAGCCTTTGAGGATCTCCTCAACCAGATGGCTGGTACCCGTAACGGCGGAATGGGACAGGTCGCGGATGCTGTGCTGGCAAGTACGGCGAACCTGCCTGAAAACATTCGCTTGCAGGTTGTCCGTTCGATGCAGGACATCCAAAAGTATATCAATCATGGCTTGCTCACACCAGCCACGGAAGAATGTCTGCGTGTTATCGATATCGCGCCCCAATATCTGGATGTACACCAGGTACTATGTGAAATCTATGTTCGTCAGGGCAAGATTGAGCAGGCTATCACCAAATACGCTATCCTGGTTGATACCTATATCGTGAATGGCCGCATCGATGATGCGATCGCTACCTATCGACGTATTCTACAGCTTGAGCCAAACAATATTACTTATCGCACGCGCCTGATCACCATGCTCTCGAATCAGGGACATAAAGAAGATCTCTTGCGCGAGCGCACGCTGGCCGCGGAATCCTATCTACGCCTTGGCTACATGGATCGGGCCATGACCGAACTGGAGCAGGCGCTTCAGGAGAGTCCAACCAGTGTTCCTACCCGCCTGAACTATGCGCTGGCCTTACAAAAACTTGGCCGGAGCCAGCAGGCGGTCGCTGAATACCAGCGTGTACTACAAATTGATCCTCGTAATTTGACAGCCCTTGTGCGCTGGCATGTGGCGATGATCACCAGTATGGGAACCCCACGCGGGACATCACTTGAAGTTCTGTCGCGTATCCGCTGGCAGTTGCGTGGTGAAGGTCAGAAACAGGCGCAGGGTGTAGTGCGCGAGTATGCCCAGAGCGCCGAGATCTATCCAAATAACGCCGATGTCCATTTCTCACTGGGACAGATCTATCAGCAGTGTGGATATTATGATCGCGCGGTCGAAGAATATAATCAGGCGACCCGCGATAGCCATGTTGAGACCTTTGCCAGGGTTAGTTCGGCCCAGGCGCTACTCTCTCAAGGCAAACCAGAGGCCGCCATCCAGCAATTGGAGAAAGCGCTTCAGGCAGTGCGTCAAGCTCCACAATCCCTGGATCCCGCAACCTGGGCGGCTCGACCCCGAGAAGAGGGTGAAGAGCATCGCGCTCCAGAGGTAGAGATTTCTACCCAGCTAGCCAAAGCCTATGGACGCACAGGACAACAGGAGCAAATGCAGGCTATTCTGCGTCAGTTACAGCGTGTCAAACCAGCCCAGGATGAAGTAGCTTCAAGCATGGCCGAGATCTCTGCCCGCCAGGGTGATATCCCAGGTGCCCTGCAAGAGTATCAGGACATGGTTAAGCATTATCGCAATAATCGTCAGACCGATAATGCGATCAATGTCCTCAAAGAAATGGTGCGCCTGGCTCCCCAGGATCCACGTGCCCACGATGAGCTCGCTGATATCTATGTCAGTCGTGGATTACTGGATGAAGGTATGGCGGAACTACGCCTGCTCGCTGACATCTATCTACGGCAGGGTAAACTAGAGCAAGCCGGCGAATCGGTCCAGCGCATCGGTAATATCTATGCCGAAATGGGAGACACCGAAGAGGCCCTTACCAGCCTGTTCCGGGCCGCTGAACTCAGTCCTGACTCAATGGATCTCTTGCGCGAAGTGGTTGGCTTCTGTCTGCAGCTAGGACGCAATCAGGATGCTGCCAAATACCAGGGCCAGATTGCCCGCCACTACTTCGAAACCCAGCAGGTCAAAGAAGCGGTCGCAGCGCTACAGCAGTTGATCACCATTGATCGCTCAAACTTCGACGCCTACGACATGCTCGGTCAGACCTATCAATCGGTCGGTGAATACGAGCAGGCCAGCCGCGTCTACCGCAACCTGGCCAAAGTCAGTCCTGGTAGCTCCATCGCTCGCGAACGCCTGGCCACCCTCCAGGAATTACGCACACGCTAACTACCAGCCGCCAGAACACAAAGAGGTCCCCTCTCATTGCGAGAGGGGACCTCTTTTTATCGTACGAACACAACGTAAAGGATATTATTTTTTCGCACTTGTAAAGGTTTTTGTTATAGTAGAAATGGATTATTCTTTGATGAAGAAGACTACTATTCTTATTAGAATAGAAGAGATGTTCACAAAAGGGCTTCAGCTAAAAAAGTCAAAACAACATTGGCAAAACCTTGAGGGTTTTCAAGATGAAGCATAACGTGACTGTTTGGAACGATTCTCTTTTGAAGTTGAGGAATTTCTTGTTCAAAGATGCTTGCTGTTTTTTGTATCGTTGGTGTAGGAAATTCTCCTTCTAGAAGGAGTGTAGGAATGCGAATGTCTTTCAACCATTGTTTTTGTTTGGTCAATTTTTCAGGATTCTTTATACCTTTCTCTTGTGGGTCCATCAGCAAATGAATATGTGCATGTACCATATCAAACATCCATTGATATACTTCTGGAGATACAGTTGATGGAGTTATCACCATTTTTTCAAGGCACAATTCACACCCTCTTTTGATATCGCCTTTTTTCAATTCTTTGACAATCGGTACAACATCATTAAGTAATGCTGGTAGCTTTGCCATTGCTTCCACAAATGATTTGTACATTCCAACCTCTGGTGAGATAAGCACCAGTGATGCAACAGAATCGGGATACGCATGAATAAAATCAAGGGCTGGTCTTGCACTTAGATCAATAATAGTCACCGGGAGCATATGTAGTTGCTGTAAGAGTAAAAAAAGATCTTTTGAACGGCTAAATGCTGTTGCTGAAGCTTGCGATTTTCCGCATCCGCGCGGGTCAAAACGGAGTACCTGGTAGGATTGGGCGAAGTGTTGAAATGGTCCATCCCAAATGCGGTAATCTAATAGTTGGCTATCATACAAAAACACGATTGGCTGCCCTTTGCCTACCACCTCATAATATATTTTTGTGTCATCTAGAGTGATAAAGGATGGCGTAGGCGCATCAATACCTTTTTCTTCCATCTCATTGATCTCCTATTACATCTATGATACTTTTATTACACGTATAGATATAGAGGATAGCTCCGATGGAATTTAAGCACAGAACCTGAATAGTACATAAGTTATTCAAATCTGAAGAATCGACTTCTAATAGAATTGTATTTAAAGATTTAGAAGAATAGAAAATAAAATATTTCTAGTCGAGTGACGCCCACTCCACGTACGACACGCTCGCCGGACACGTCGGACCAACGCGTAAAAAGATGAATTTCACAACAGGCTTCAAACAGCACTAAAATCAATTTCTGGGACTTCTATAGTAGAAGCATCTAATTATTCCTCATATTAATCAAAGAGCCGATATATAACCTTAAAATCTCAAATAATAGCATTGCGCATTTTAATATAAAAGCTACCATCGTCTTCAGACCATGTTCCCCAAAGTAGCGGCAGGGCTTGCCCCTGCTACCTGTTAACGTATTAAATGTCCCTTAAACACGTGTTCGTGCTGAGGCTAGCCAATCCGAGTGCGTCCAGCGTCTAACGCGTTCCTGGTCGTACGTGGTACTGGTCGCAGGGACGAGCCCTGCCGTTACTTTGAGGAAGTGTGCTCGAATGTGTAGGGGCAACTGCGGCTAGCTCTTTTACCATTTCTGGCTCCACTTCATTGTTGGCTTGTTAGCGCTTATTCTGGCAATCATCTGTATTTTCATGATCGTAAAAATTTCAAGAAGAAACTATGTGCATAAAAGGCCTATGACGCACAGCCGGGACCATGGCGTCATAGGCCTTTTATGGATGGTTAAGGGCTATTTTTTACTTTGCTCGAGCTTTTTTTCTGGCTGTCCGGGATCGGGCTTTTTCTGTTCTTCTGGTTTGGATGGATGACTGCTCTGCCTGGCTTGCCGTAGTTCGCGGCGGGCATCCATTTTGTGTTTGACGTCTAGCATCATGCGATAGAGTTGATAGGTGACGGGTCGATATACCAGGTCATGGGTGGCAAGGGAGAGCATGGGATAGCCGCCAAAGCCGCGCTTGAACAGGTACACGCCCCACATTTCTTGTCCTTCTTCGAGGATGGTGGGGATGCCACGGAAATTATAGTAGTGGCAGCCATGCTCCTTGGCCCACTGGATGCCGGTCCATTGTAATAAATGGTTGGGCATCTTCTCGCGGTGCTCGTTGGAGGAGGCTCCATACATATAATATGCCCATGGACCTGCCAGGAGCATGATGATACCGGAGATGGGCTGGCCCTCATATTCAGCCAGGAAGAGTGCCGCCCGGTCATTTTCTCCCAGGACCTGTAGGATATCGGCGTACAGGGATTTGTCGTTGATAAAGAACTTGTCGCGCTCACTGGTGGTCTCATACAGGCGATAAAAGGCGTCGATATCGGCCTGCCCATAGCCACGACGGATCTTGACACCTTTGCGACCTGCCAGGCGGATATTATAGCGCCATTTGTCTTTCATGCCGGCCAACAGTGTTTTCTCATCCGGACTGATATCCAGGACCCATTCGTTGCGGATATGCACATGATGGGGATTGATGACGAAGCCACGCCGCTTCAAGGCGGTCAGCCATTTAAAGTCATCAGCCATGACACTCGGCTCGACCTTAAGCATAAAGGCGTTCCGCTTCCGTGCTTCAACCTTCACGTAGTTGAGGAGCACAGTCATGGCGGGAGAAGCAGGATCATCGATGATCGGTCCCCGAGGTGCATAGAAATAGATTTGTCGCAGTCCTGGCGCGCGTGAGACGATCAGGAGGATGGTTGCACACAATTGACCTGCATCATTCAGCACCCCAATACGCAGCGTCTCCTCTGCTCCAAGATAGGATCCAAACTCCGCCCATTCATAGGTTTGCGTCACATTACAACAAACGGACGACATGACAAAATCATTCCATTGTTGGCGATCTTTGATTATCTGAGCTTCCATACGCCCTCTTCCACTACCGATAGTACAATTTTTTTTATATAGAGTCTCTACGCTGCTTAATCGGCATCTAATAATACTTCTGGTATGCCAGATGGTAATTGCTTTTCTAGCTCTGCCCACTGTCGCTCTTTGTGCCTCTGCTCACGGCCTAATTCAACCACTTTACGCCATGGTTTATAGATCAGCGGCTGATAAACGTAGTCCTGTGTTGGCATGGTGAGACGAGAAAAGCCAGAAAAACCTTTTTTATATTCATAGGCCTCCCACTGATCTTCACCTGGCACCAGTACATCAGGAATCGAACGGAAATCAAAGAAGCGCGCGCCCCGCAACCGGGCCCATTGTAAGGCATGATACTGTAAAAGTTGTACAGGCGAGGGCATCTGCTCGATCTCCTCAACTCCTGTAAACATATCCCAACACCAATCACCAAACCTGAGAATCATTTTGGCCGCCAGCGGTCGCCCCTGGTGTTCCGCTAACAGGATGGCAGCATCATCGTTGGCGCTAAAGGCCTGCCATGTCTTCCAGTGATAGTCGCTGCTATGTAGAAAGACACCATCGCGCTCACTGGTGCTTCTCAATAACTCATAATAGGTATCAAAATCACTCGTCCCATAGCAGGTACGAATCACAATGTCATGTTGCAGCGCAAGGTCGATAGAGCGCTGCCAGGCAGGCATAAAAGCAGAGTAAAGCTGATCAGCCGAAGGTTGAATATCAAGTACCCAGGAACGCCGTCCATGGATCGAGTTAGGGTTGCTAAAGAAGCCTGCTTTATGATAGATGGCGAGCCATGCATCAAGATCAGGATCGTCGTCAGCGATATTTGGTTCCACACGTAAAGTTATTGCCCGCTCTTGCTGTGCGATTAGCTCCACCTGCTTGAGCAGTAAAGCCAGTAGCGACACATCCTGACGAGCCAGCACCGGCCCGCGAGCGCAATAGAGCCAGGTCGGGCGTAATTTAGGTAATGGCAATGGAACATTAGAGACGGTAAACTGCATGCCACCTACCAGGCGTCCATTCTCCAGGACACCTAAGCGATAGACCCGTTCTCCAAGCTCACGGCTAAGCTCACCCCATTCATAGGATTGCAGAAAATGTCCATGAGGCTGACTACACAAAAAAGCATTCCATTGCTCTCGATCATGAATTTCCTGGATCGTGATACTCATGTAAGTCTACAACGTTTCTAAGTACTCACTTTTCAACAGGCTATAGACGCGAACATCGTGGTATTTGCCAAAGCGAAGAATAAGCTCGCGCAGAGTTCCCTCATGTTTGAAGCCAGCCTTCTCATCGGCACGCCAGCCACCAATATTCTCTTCCATATCCTGAGTCTGAATACGGTTAAGATTCAACTCTAAAAAGCCATAGCGCAGCATCAAGCGGGTCGCCTCGGTACCAAAACCTTTGCCATGCAGGTTGCGATCACCAATAATGACATAGAATTCGGCCGTCTGGTTCAGCACATTGATATCTTTCAGTCCGACCAGACCAACCAGGCGATTATCCTCTTTAAGAGCTACACCAAATAAAATATGTCGCGTATCTTTATACAGATTATCTAAACGCTCTCGTCCCCGTGTATCACTGGTTGGATACACAGAAAAGTAGCGACGAATCTCTTCATCATTCATCCATGTGGAATACAGATGATTATCTTGTGCCGGCTCCAATGGCCGTAAATATAAGCGTTCCCCTACAATAAAGGGATTCTGGAAATTTGCTGTATCCTGGGTCATATGTCTACGTTTCCCTTCTTCCGAGTTTCTAGTAGTTACCCACATGATTCCATGGGCAGTATAGCATAGCGAAAAAAACGAGGCAATTTTACTACCTGCCAGGTAGGTCATTTGTTGGATTATTGCTACTAGTACTTTGGCAAACGGAGTTTGACAGGTTGTTCGCCTGCTACCCGGGCGGGCGCGGGAGGAGGATACGGGGGTACAAT
The DNA here is from genome assembly GCF_003967575.1 of Dictyobacter alpinus. Lineage (NCBI taxonomy): Bacteria > Bacillati > Chloroflexota > Ktedonobacteria > Ktedonobacterales > Dictyobacteraceae > Dictyobacter > Dictyobacter alpinus. Next base: position 2,722,312 of record NZ_BIFT01000001.1, on the reverse strand, counting down.
ATATCTCACATAGCACTATGCCATCCCCCAACATGATCGTCAACAGTGACATTGCCGTCTCCTCGCTCTATGTGAAGGTTCCTGAGCATGATCTAGAGACAAAAAAACGGGATTCCTCCCTACCTATAGGTGGGAGGAATCCCGCTCTTTAAAAAAGGCTTATTGATCTAATGTGAATAAAGTGGCCTATAGTTGCCGCCATGTCTTGAACAGGATCCGCTGACACCACCTGAATGGGAAAAAGTCATATCGGCACATTCCTCGACAAAACCATTTGTCGAGGTCCAGAAAGAGGCGATACAGGCGAAGTACGAACAAAAATTTGCTGGTGGACTATAAATGACATTGCCAGGATTAAAATCATATCCCCAGGGATTCCCGTTGACGCCCGTAACAACCGGAGGCTGTGTCGGTGCTGGCGGCGGCGCTTGCGTTGGTGCCGGCGGAGGCGGGGGTGCCTGTGTCGGAGCCGGTTTAGGGGTCGGTGTTGGTGTTGGCGCAGGAGTCGGCGTCGGTTTAGGGGTCGGTGTTGCGGTGGGCTTCGGGGTCGGCGTCGCCGTTGGTTTTACTGTTGGAGTAGTTATCAGCGTCACGTTCGCCTGCTTAGGCGTAGGAGTAGCTGTAGCTACTGCTGTTGCAGTATGAGAGGATTGGCTGGCACCTGGTAGTGCCGCCAGACCCATACAGGAACATAACAGGAGCAAGAGCATTACTCCACAACCAACACCCATCTTGGTGGCTTTCTTCTGCTGCTTATACCAGTTCCACGGCCCCTTCGCAGGTGCCGCTGGCGCTAATGGAGTGGCTGGATTAAACTGACCCGGGTGAGGCGGAGGTGGGGGCGGCGGGATATTTGGTTGACCTGACATAGTGCCTTGATTATAGAGGGTATTTTGATTATAAAATTCTGGCTGTGGACTATTAGTAGGGTCATTATGCATATTTCTGCCCACTTTCTTCACACATCATAATTAAAAAATGTAAACACATGCATTGATAATGACGTGCAAGTCTATATTTAGTAACAATAGACAACTAGACTTTTATGAGGGACAGCATATACAATAAGAACTGCTACCAATCCAGCTGTCATAGCTAAATATAGTCGTATTTATACTGTGAAGAAAAACTATAGATAATGAAACTTGAAATAGTATCGTATCTTGAGCAAAAGCAACATTGGCCAGAGCGGGGGCAGCATATTATGGCGCAATTCGATAATGCGTCGATTATTGTGTATCAGGCGTACAAGCCTACAATCGGCCACTTTGCGGCCCGCAACGGCTACTTTGGGGGTAACCGTTTTTCCTTTGAGCGTATGTCATGGATCAAGCCAAATTTTCTATGGATGATGTATCGCAATGGGTGGGGGAAAAAAGAGAACCAGGAAGTGACCCTGGCCATTCGCTTGCAGCGGGCAGCCTTTGATAGCCTGCTCGAACAGGCTGTGCCCTCCAGTTATTGGCCCGACGTCTATCCATCTGAGGCAGCCTGGAAACAGGCACTAGAAGCATCCTCGGTACGCCTGCAATGGGATCCAGATCATGGACCGGCTGGACAAAAGTTGGAGCGACGCGCCATACAACTGGGCCTGCGTGGCCCTGTTCTGGAAAAATTTGCGCGCGAATGGATTATTGACATTGAAGATATCTCCGAATTTGTCCGGCAGCAACACCAGCATGTCCTCATCGGAGATTACACCCACCTGCTCACGCCACGCGAGACCGTTTATCCCTTTTCCTCCCCCATATAAATTCTGTCTACATTGGAGGACGGCTTGATGGATGCCTTAGCCTATACGGAGCAAGCGTTGGAGTTGGGCTTTGCTGAACACATACATGCTCCAGCAGACGATGCTCGCTGTCAGGATCAATATGACCAGGGCGAGTAATGTCGGTAGCCACCAGATGAGGAGGAGAATGGCTAGCAGAAAAACGATGCTGACATTTAATAGGACCATGCGACGTGGGGTGAATGGCCCTTCTTCCAGCATCATGGTGTCGATTCTACCTTCTACGCTACCCTGCAAATCCAGATCCCAGGCACCACTCCAGACGAGCAGGCAGGTGCATTGAAAGATGGAACTGGCGATAATCAGTAAGGTCCAGCCTGTCTGCGATAAAGAGAGGTGTTGCCAGATGGCTAGCAGGCTGCCCATAAGCAGACCTTCGAGCAGAACCGGGATGAGACAGAGTCGCAACTTGCTCCATAAGATATGAGATAAGGAGAAGGGCGCGGTCAGATATAAGGTCAGGCGATTGGCTTCACCGCTGATGACGGCTGGTCCGGTTTCGAGGATATGTCCCACCGCCAGGACGATGGCATAGCCTGCCACCAGGACACTATCATTAATACCGTAGCGATTGCCCACTCCACGCACAAACGGAAACAGGCAGAACAATCCCCATAACAGCACAAGGCGTAACCAGAATAACCAGTTGCGGCTCTGGTTCAGAAACGCACGCACATAGAGGGCCGCAGTCAAATTACGCCAGCGCCTGAGTAATGAAATGGGAAAACGCATACCGGGAAAGGTAAAGGTGCTACGCCCACGATCCTGTCCCTGTAACCAGTAAAATCTGGCGGCATATACCTTGCCAAATCTGGATGCACCTGGTCCCAGGGCCAGCCATAATAGGACCAGCATGATTAACAGTATGGGCTCCGGCCGGATCCAGTTTAGCCACGAGCCACCTTGTAGCCGGGGCCAGCACACATAGCAAATGCTACTGATAACCAGAGCAATCACAATCCCCGCTGCCAGTAGTAGCCGTTTCAAGCGCTGTCCATAATAGAGAATATATAGGGCCAACACCAGGGTACAGAGTATGGTCATGCCTACACCAATTTCGAGCAGGGACCACCAGAGCAAGGCGCGCCAGCCCAATGTAGTGGTGAGGACATAGCCACAAACAAGCGCCTGTAGCAGAGGCCAGATGCCGAGATATTTGAGCACAAAAGAACCATAGAACGTACGAAAGTGGGTCGCTGGCGACACAGGCAGTGTGAAACGCAGGATAATTTCGTCGTTACGCAACGTACCAGGCATACTGGCGGCCGTCATCACAGCGATACCAAGCCAGGTGGATACACAGAGGGTCCAGAGTCCCTGATCCAGCCTGATTGGCCCCCGAGCCTGCCAGTTAACTAGTTGCACCTGCAATTGCTGGATACTCCAGAAACCAAGTAGAAGGCTACCTATCAGCGAGATCACAATGGCTATCTGCATCCGAGCATCGTGGCGCCCCGCGTTATGGACCGAGCGTAATTGAGCACGCCAGATCGTTAGCGGGATATTCATACACCCACCTCTTCTTTCTGCTCACTGGTCAGCTGTAGAAAAACCGTTTCTAAATCTGGCGCTTCAGCGAGCTGGCGTAGTTCGACCGCGCTACCTTCGGCCATCAGGCGTCCTTTGTGGAAGATACCAACACGATCACAGATGGCCTCGGCTGTAGCCAGATCATGGGTTGAGAGCAGAATGGTGGTTCCCTGACGCGCCAGGACCAGTAACAGATCTTTCAAATGGCGGGCGCTACGCGGATCCAGGCCGTTGAACGGCTCATCCAGGATCAAAATCGCTGGCTCATGCAACAGGGCACCCGCCAGCGCCAGTTTGCGCTTCATGCCAAATGAGTATGAGCCACACAGTCGCTGCGCATACTCGGTTAAGTCCAGGACAGCTAATAACTGCTCGATCTTCTGGTCGGCGACATTTTTGGCCAGCCCGCGTACCTGGGCCAGAAAAGCCAGAAACTCGCGTCCGGTCAGGCGATCGTACAGCAGGGCACGATCAGCTACATAGCCCAGTAAGCGTTTAGCCGCCACGGACTCGCTCCAGACATCGTGTCCGGCCAGCCTGATATAGCCATCATGAGGCTCAAGTAATCCTACCAGCATCTTAATCGTAGTCGTTTTACCGGCTCCATTCGAGCCCAGAAAACCATAGATCTCGCCGCGTCCGATCGTCATATTTAACTTATCCACAGCAACAAAATCCGCAAACCTACGCGTCAGATTCTCAATTACAATAACTAGCTGGCCACTTTGACTTTGCGCTTGAACGGAGCGCACCAGGGCATCCTCAGATCTCCTGGTGTGAGGTGGCATAATTTCAGCTACAGCCTCCATAAGATCCTGCAGGTATGGGGTGAGCGTGGTCAGAAAGAGCTCAGGCTGATCGACATTAAACAGGATGCTGCTAACAAGGTGTTCTTTATGGCCGATTTTCAATAGCTGTGCGGTATGCAGGCGTAGCAAGAGTTGTCCCTGATCTGAAAAACAGGCCACAAGCTCTTGCTTTTTACTATCATAACGAGCAGTGAGTGGCTGTAATCCAGCCTGCACATCACGCACAGGCTGGACATCTCTGATGGCGACATAGGGAAGTTGCACATGCAGCGTCCGACCATAGTTCAATTGTAGTCCACCAGGGGTGATGCGATGTCTGGTAGATAGTACAGACACCATGGCAATCGCAATGAAGATACATAAGCCAAGATGGACAAGATTAATGCTTATACGTAACCAGGGATTAGTAATCAAGAGGTTGGCCACTAAAGCGACGCCACCGCTCTCCATCAATAATAAGAAGCCAAAGGAGCAAACGATCGTGAGATAGGTTGTCCGACGCGCAGTATAGGGAAAATTTCGCGGTAATTCATCCATGAAGCTATTTCCTCTCAGCAAGCTGTGCTATTCCATCTAACTAGCATTGATTGGCAAACGTGCATGCAATTCGGTAAAGAAACGTTGTTGGGCTGGCGTTAATGCGGTATTCATCAGATCACCAAATACGGCTGAAAATGGCACATCCAGATTGATGCTGTGCTTTACCAGTGGGACAATCTGCTCAATAAATGCTGCGAAATCCTTGTCCTGCGCACATTCATCGGCCAGTTGGGTGATCTCAATGGCATCTACAGGTAGGCTATCAAGGGCCGTGATGCGGTCTGCGAATTTCATCAAAGGTTCCAGTATTTGTGTTTGTTGACTCCATTGAGCGGCTATTGCTTCTAGATCAGGAGTAAAACCAGCTGGCCACCGAAAGTTTTGAATTGTGCCCCATATTTTTGCTTCTAATTGCAATGCGCCTGGACTTAATTTGTCGGTATATGGACCTAATTGCTCTTTCATCCAGGCTACCGTTGCGCCGGTATCTGGCTGTTCAAGCTGAACAGCAATTTCTCCTGCTAATAATTCCTGTATGCGCTTACGCCTCTGTGTGAGATCTGAGATCTGACCAGCCAGTTCCTGATCCAACGCCAGCAGGATCTCACGCCACGAATGTTTTTCGGTGGGCTCTCCCAGCATCGTTCTGATCAATTTAAGTGGTAAACCAAAGGACTGTAGCTGGCGAATTTGCCGCAGGCGTAAAAGGTCCTGGGCGCTATAGAGCCGATAGCCCGCAGGCGTGCGCTCAGGCTCCTGTAGCAGACCGATTTTATGATAATGGCGTAACGTTTTTGTCGTTACACCCAGCAATTGCGCAACTTCCCCTATTTTCAGTAACGTTCTCATTAGATACCTCCATACATGTACAGCCATACTATACAACCTTGCCCTAAGGTCAAGGTCAAGGCTTATCTAAGGCGGAGATGTTACCTGGACAGTTGCGCTATATTTGGGGAGAGATGGTGGTTAGTTTGATATGTATTCTGCGTGAGGAGAATACCCGCAGCGTGGATTGAAAATATCAGGCACGCTTGCGGGTATTACTTATAGATATTGTTGCGCAGTTTATTTTGTAGGCTCAACTGGCGGTACAGAAAAATCGGCGACACGACCAGGATATCTGGCTGAACCGCTGCCGGGTCCCAGTTCTTGGTCAGGAACTAAGAGGCGCGTGGCTTTACGTTCCAGGGCTTGATAGATAATATCTGTGGCGCTATTAAGGTCAATTACGCCCGTGTTCAGTACAAGATCATAGAGATGTGGCTCACTACTACTCTGATGATAGTGCGTCTGTAAGTAGCGATCACGATGGCGATCTTTATCCATGATACGGGTACGGGCCGCCTCGTGGTCCAGACCTTCGCGTTGCACCACATAGGTAATCCGTTTCTCCAGGGGAGCAATAATACGCACATGCAGGACATCGCGTCGCGACGCTAAAATCTTCTGGCTACCACGTCCGACGATAACTGCGTGCCCCTCATCCGCGACCGCTTCAACCACACGTACCAGCGCCTGATGGTACCCTTCTTCGGTTGCACTTCCGTTTATATCTGTATCTACCAGCAAGCTCGGATCCACTGAACGCATGCTGGATAAGATACGGGCTAGCGTACCCTGCGCATACTCATCGTGTAACTCAACTTCCCGTTCACTCACACCGAGCATATGCGCAATACGAACGACAAATTCATGGTCAATCAATTGCCATTGCAATTTTTGCGCTAACTGGCGGCCGATTTCGCCACCACCGCTGCCATATTCGCGCGAGATAGTGATAGCGCGCATCTGTGCGCTTTGTGCTTGTTGAGGTGCCATTTCGCACAATCCTCCTAATCATCAAACAGCTATCATGAACTCTTCCATTTCGGTAACATCCAAGAGTTCCTATTATCTATCACGTATTTGACGCGGATGAGGTATATGGCAATGAACAATTTATGCGCTTGCATGCATATCTTGTAATAGCTGGGGCACGGTCACCAACTGGTAGCCCCGTTGCTGTAACGTGGTAATAATTTCTGGCAACGCCTGGATGGTCTGAGCACGGTCACCACCGCCATCGTGCATCAGAATAATGGCTCCATTATGTGCATTGTGGACAGCGTTATTAACGATCGCATCCTTACCCGGCAACTTCCAGTCCTCAGTATCTACATTCCAGATAATGATGGTCTCATGTTCTGTAGCAGCTTCAGTTCTCAAACTAGCATTAATTGAGCCATATGGTGGGCGCAGTAGGGTTGGCTTTGCACCGGTCACTTGCTGCATCGCATTGGCCCCCTGCTCGATCTCTTTCGCCTGCAACTCAGGACTCAATTTCGTCAAGTCTGTATGATCCCAGGTATGATTACCCAGTGCATTACCGGAAGCGGTAATTTGATGGATCAAAGCAGGATTCTGCTGGGCATTCTGACCAAGGGTAAAAAAGGTGGCATGGGCGCGATGCTGCGCCAGAATCGATAGAATCTGCGGTGTATTTCTTGGATCAGGACCATCATCAAAGGTTAAGGCTATCTTCGGCAGGTCATTTCTACCAAAGCCTATTACCTGAGCCTGTATATTGGAAGGATTGGCTTCACGCGTGGCCGCCCTGGCGGGTAGTGATGGTATAGTGCTAACGACTAAAACAAACAAACTCACAACAAACACAATCAGAGTACGAACGTGCACATATTTAGCATACATAGAAAATAAACCTCAGAATATTAGCTAACGGAATGTGAAAATTTTTTCGTCTCCAAGTCTTATTTGAGGTAGACGGGCCGGGGTCACAACACAACAAATAGGCGAGGCTGCGGGCGCGAGGCTTCAGGCAAAGAAATTACACATAGAGCTATCTATAGAACACACATCCATGCTACTGCACAAAAACTACGCTCATCCTGATACTCTTTCAATTGTAGAAGAGATAAAGCATTATTTATCTATACTCTTCTATATATCATTATAACACAACATGCGAGGACGGCTGACTTGAGCCAGCCATCCTCGCATGGTATTGGGTTGGAGTAGTAATCATTACATTAGTACTACGCATTCATAAGTTGTGGGATGGTAACCAGGTTGAAGCCTTTCTGCTGCAAACCTTCAATAATTTGTGGCAGGGCCGCGATAGTCTGGGTACGATCACCGCCACCATCATGCATCAAAACAACATCGCCATTCCCCGCATGGTCCAATACCGCATTGACGATCGACCTGGTACCCGGCATACTCCAGTCCTGGGTATCAATATCCCACAACACTGGCTGTAAATGCTGCTGAGCGGCCTGCTGCTTCACCGCTGCATCGATTGCGCCATAGGGTGGTCGAAAAAGTGTTGGCGTTGTACCGGTGGCACTTTTGAGCTCGCTATTGGTATCCATCAATTGTTTCTGTACTTCAGTAACCGAAGCTTTAGTCAGATCCGGGTGATTCCAGGTATGATTACCAACAATATTACCATCCGCCTGCTCTTGCGCCACCAATGCTGGATAGCTCTGCACATTTTCACCGATACAAAAGAAGGTTGCATGCACATGATAGCGTTTTAGAATATCCAACACCTGCTGAGTCGCGGCTGGATTAGGACCATCATCAAAAGTCAGGGCAATTTCTGGCTTATCGCTATTCCCCTGCGAAAACACCTGTCCGACTACTTCAGGAGCGGGTGTAGCCAGTTTATCATTAATAATTTTGACCGTTGGTGTCACCTGTACTGTTGGGGTGGCAAGCAACGCAACTGGATGAGCTTCACTTGCATAAACCACAATCACAGAACCCCAACCAGCCAGACAAGCAATAAGGACAGCTAATAATAAGATAATTTTTTTCATTGCGGCCCCCTAAATCCATTCAGGTCCTGGAATAAATTTTCATATGCATTCAAAATTGTTTATGGTAGATAGAGTGTTTATTAAAATTTCTATACTAAGCATAAACTCAAAATGGCTGAAGTTAAATGTGCCAACTCACAGTCCAAACATGAACTATTCCACGAATTTTATGTGCATTTTTTCCCCTCTCTCCCTCCCTCCAGATACAAAGCGGGGTGCAGCGGCCACAGCCCATGCCAGAGCAACCTTCCCTCCCTCCAGATACAAAGCGGGGTGCAGCGGCCACAGCCCATGCCGGAGCAACCTTCCCTCCCTCCAAATACAAAGCGGGGTGCAGGGGCGGCAGCCCATGCCGGAGCGCGAGGTGTCCTCGCAACCCCTCCTCCCCCTCTCCGTCCTTCCGGAGGAAGGATGGAGAGCCTTTTTCCCCTCCATGAAACCTTGATAAAAGAAATTTCAAATCATGAGAAGTTATACAGCGCAGTTATGCCACAATAAAACAAACTACCAGTAAATAAACACTGAAAAACATCCTATTTCTTCTTGACAAAAACAAGAACTTATCTTATCCTTTACTGTGCGATAAGTACATTCAAATTCGAATCTATTTCTTCGCGTTTGTACAAAGATGTATAACCATACACCTTCCCAATCAAGACCCGTGCTACCCACACTGATGTCTCAAAGAAGGACTTTGTGAAAGGGGACTCTGCGCATGTCAGACCAATTTGGAACTGTCACTGACCGCCTGGCCGATGTGATGCGGGTCATCACCTTCTCACGCCAGACGGGAACGCTGAGTGCGGAACGCAGCGGCCAACAAGGACAGGAAACTATCTATATTCGCTATTTAAGAGGAAAGGTTATTGATACACAGGTGCATCCTTACTATCAAGGATCTGACCCGGTCGGATGGTTACAAAGTTGGGGCTCTTGCCGCTATAAATTTGAGCATACAACCAATGAGAAGGTAAAGACTGAGACCCCACAGGCACCAGCAAACCCTCCTCAAACACAGCCAACGCCACCTACGCGCACAATTACGCCTATACCCAGGACCGCAATCACGCCTACACCCAGAATTGCCGGGAATACCGATCCTTTACACCCCATTACGTGGCCTGGTTATCCTCCTCAATCCGATTATTTACGTTTAACTCAGGTCTCACCGCAACAAACGGATCCCTATCAGACGCCACTGCCACAGATGCCGATGCAGAAGGTACCAATGCAGAGGGTGCCGAAAAGGCGTTTCATTAATGATGAGAATAGTATGCGCCTCCTGAGGCAACAGGGATTATCACGCAGTCATCGTCAGATTTTTCTCTTAATCGATAATCAGCGCTCGGCTCAAGAGATTGCCCGCCTGACATCCAAACGTCTGGACGAGATCTATACGATCCTTCTCGATCTGGAAAATATCGGCTTAATCTCCCTCTAGCAGGCTGCGAAAGTTCATCAGACAGGTAGGGACGTAGACAAAAAAAGTCGGAGAGGTTTATATAATCTCTCCGACTAATGATAAGTTATTGAAAAGCAAGCGTGAATGCCGCTTTTTTAGCCACGCAAGCTATCGATTGGTGCATCACTGTCAGCAAAGTCGTTGCTATATACAGTGGGGCGTGGTCGACGTAACAGAGCTATACCACCTGTCAGCAGACCAAGAAGACCAGCCACGGTACCAGCGATGCCCATAGTACGGGCAGAGTTAGCGGTATCTTCCACGTCCTTTACCTGACTTTGTAGAGAAGCTATGTTGATGGCGTTAGTCGCACTCTCCTTCGACTGAGCAGCACTAGAGGCTTGCTGAGGAGGATATTGATTAATCGACTGGACGTCACCGAAGGTATTTGGGGAACTACTGAATTTCTCATCAATCTTCTGGTTGTCTATGTTACCAAAAATGTGAAAGGTATAGGCACCGGTCGTCGATGGCAAGAAATATGAGGTATACTTGCCCGGATTGGACTCGTGGGACTCAATTGGCAGCGTGAGAGGGGACGTATTGCCGGTTGTGACCTCTGCCTTTAAGTTTTTTTCGGCACCCTCTACTGGATTAGACAGGACACTCGATCCATCTTTCACGGTATATTTGCACTCAGTGCCATCGCAGATGGTCAGGCTCAAGCCATTCTTGGCATCTTTATAGGCTGGTACTTCCATAAATCCTACCAAAAAGGTGTATTTTCCCACAGTACGCTTTTCATAACCCTGTGCGGCAAGGGCTGTAAATGAGACACATAGCAGCGCGCATAGTAGCACGATGCTTCCACAAACAAGTTTCTTCTTCATATGTCCTTTTCCATTATCGCTTCACACTATGGGGTGCATGGAAGTCTGCTTATCTGCTATCACGCACCACAAAATAGTAAAATTTGCCGATATCACAAAAAATGGATATCTTGACCAGTATTCTTTTCCAGGAATAATAGCCACGTGGATAGGATAATGGATCTTTTGGCGTACGACTATTGGTAATAGTCCTTACTTCTTCGTTGCTTTTCTCAAAGATATTATGACCAAAAGGGTAATTGGCACCATGTGCAATTTTTGAGGCTGACACCTCGCGCCTTCGGCGCTCGCTTGTTTGTGAGGGAGAGAGAATGGCGAGGCGGTTGCGACCGCCTCGCCATTCTCTCTCCCTCACATGAGTTGGTGGTGATTGTCCCTTCGCCATTCTCTCTCCCTCACATGAGTTGGTGGTGATTGTCCCTTCGCCATTCTCTCTCCCTCACATGAGTTGGTGGTGATTGTCCCTTCGCCATTCTCTCTCCCTCACATGAGTTGGTGTTGATTGTCCCTCCACCATTTTCTCTCCCTCACATGAGTTGGTGTTGATTGTCCCTTCGCCATTTTCTCTCCCTCACATGAGTTGGTGGTGATTGTCCCTCCGCCATTTTCTCTCCCTCACATGAGTTGGTGTTGATTGTCCCTCCGCCATTTTCCCCTCAATGCTTTTCGGTTCACGATATGCTGACGCTGAGCGCGTTGTTTCAACTGCTGGTATAGTGTAGATAGGATAAAGCTATAGTATATGTGGCGTGGATCTGGATGGGTGAGGTGGAGATGGAACGTAAGGGTATGTTGGCTGCCAGTCGGACTGTGCTGGGTGGCGTTACCTTTTTGCCAGCGTTTCGTACGTTCCAGACGGCCAGGGTGGCACTGATCTGGATTGATGCACTGCTCCAAATAATCCGTACGACCAATCCAGCCGTAACGATTGTGGCACGCGCACTGGCAGTGGTGGCTACTTGTATGTATGATGCCTGGTCGGCCTATGATCCGGTGGCGAGTAGTACCTGTTGTGGGAAACGCCTCACTCGTCCTGTCAGCGAACATACGCAGGCACATAAAGAGGAGGCAATCAGCTATGCCGCCTATCGCGCCCTCAAGGATCTTTTTCCAGATCAGGAGTTGCAGTTCCGCATTGTGATGGGACAACTGGGATATTCTACTTTGAACCAGAGCGAGAAGACGAATACCCCGGCTGGAATTGGTAATATGATGGCTCGCCTGGTACTGGATTTTCGGCACAATGATGGCTCTAATCAGTTAGGTACAATGCACGCCGGTGCTTATGCGGACTATACCAATTACCAGCCTATCAATACCACGGATACTCTTTATGATCCCAACAAATGGCAACCTTTAGGGATTCCACATGATGATCATAGCTTTGTGGTACAGCGTTTCGTGACACCGCATTGGGGACATGTGAAGCCATTCGCGCTCTTCAATGGTTCCCAGTTTCGGCCCGCCGTTCCACCTGCCACAGTATATAGCTCACGCTATGGTATGCAGGCCAATCAATTGTTGGATATCAGCGCCAATCTCACGGATCAGCAGAAGGTGATCGCTGAATACTGGCAGGATGGTCCTGATTCCGAACAGGCGCCCGGACATTGGTTTTTGATCGCGCAATATGTGGTGCGCCGCGATATGTACAATCTGGATGCCGCGATCAAGCTATTCTTTGTGCTGGGCAACGCGTTGCTGGACGCCAGCATTGTCTGCTGGGACTGCAAACGAGCATATAATTCTGTGCGCCCGATCACGGCGATCCATTCTTTATATGCGGAGCGCCAGGTGCTGGCCTGGGCGGGCCCTGATCAAGGCACTAAACTGCTGCGCGGAGCGGACTGGCGGCCCTATCAAACGAAAAAGCTTGTCACACCAGCCTCCCCAGAATATTGTTCGGGACATAGCACCTTCAGTGCTGCCAGCGCAACCATTCTGGCACTCTTCACCGGCAGTGATTACTTTGGAGGATCCTATACCCGATCTGCGGGCAGTTCATTGATCGAGCCTGGCACCACGCCAAAGAAAGATGTGACGCTGGCCTGGAAAACTTTTAGTGCCGCCGCCATCGAAGCCGGTATCTCACGACTCTATGCAGGGGTCCATTTTGAGCAAGGAAACTTCACTGGCCGGGCACTCGGACATATGGTTGCACAGATTGTATGGGCGCAGGCTCAAAAGTATCTGTGTGGCACCATCTAAACAATTCCCATGACGGCAAAGAGATATATCCCTTACCGTCATGACGACCATAGCACTTAAACAGATGTCTTCTCTTGATCCTTTTCTGAGAAGCCAAGCGCATGATGCACAATATAGAGGGGCCGTGCGCGTACCTCATCGTAGATACGGCCCAGATATTCACCAATGATGCCGAGGAAAATAAGTTGGATACCACCCAGGAACAACACCAGGATCAGGGTTGAGGCCTGTCCTTGAATCGCGTGGGTTGTCAGACGTAGGATCGCCGCCACAATAATACCTAACAGGCTGATACCGGCCAGGATAAAACCGCAAGTCGTGGCTAACTGCAAGGGAAGATGGCTAAAACTGGTAATCGCGTCCATCGAAAAGCTCACCATTTTCATTAAAGGATATTTAGATGAGCCCGCATAACGTTCATGACGATTATATAAGACAGCCTCCTGACGAAAACCAACCCAGGCTGAGAGCCCACGCATAAAGCGGTGGTGCTCGCGCATCTGAATCAAAGAATCCACTACATTACGATCCATCAAACGGAAATCTCCAACGTTACGTGGAATCTGGATCGCCGTGATACGATCAATCAAACGGTAGAACAGGGAAGCGGTCAGCAGTTTGAATTTAGTTTCGCCAACTCGGGTCGCTCGCTGCGCATAGACGACTTCCGCGCCCTCTTTCCAGCGCGCAATCAGTGAAGGAATGACCTCTGGTGGATCCTGTAGATCAGAATCAATCACCACCACCGCCTTACCTTTTGCATAATCAAGGCCAGCCGAGATTGCGATTTGATGCCCAAAGTTACGCGAGAAATCAATAATGCGTACACGTGGATCAGCCTCATGCAAATCCTGCATAACGCGATAAGACGTATCCTTACTACCATCATTAATTAAGATGAGTTCAAATGGTTCATTCAACTCATCCATGACCTGGATCATACGTGCGTAAAATTGTGGAAGAGTTTCTTCCTCATTAAAGACTGGAGCCACAATAGAATATGTAGGCTGTGCGAGAGCCTGGGATATCCTATCTTGCTGTGGAGCAATCATTACACGTTCTCCTCTTTAAGCTGTTTCTCATTAGCCACCATCAGTTCCTGCTTATCGCCAGCCACATCAAGCGACTGTCTTGATACAACATCCTGGTTTTGCTTTTTACGAAAAACCAGTGTATTCATTGTAAAGAAGTTTACCAGAGAAGCAACACAAATGCCTAGTGCTGAGGCGAACAAAGTTGGAATAAATGCGCGAGTTGCGATAAAAACAAGCTGATTGAGTAAGGCAGTAAACAGGATTGAGCTATGGAAGCTGAGCCAGCGCGAGAGTAGCAAATGCTTTGCCGCCGTATCCGTTGCCGGTTGGCGATCTCGCCAGGTAAAAAAGAAGCTCATCACAAAGTTAAACTGGGCCGCAATCAGAAAAGCCACCACATTAGCCCAGGCCGACTCCCAGCCATACTTCACCAAAAGATTTAATATCGTCAACTGGATTACAGCGGCCAGCCCCCCGGTACAAATGAAGCGCACAGGCCGGGCCGCACGAGAAAAAAGGAGATCATTGAGACGCTGTAATTGCTGCTGTATATTACGACCAGTATGTAACATCCAGACCACCAACCATTTCTTTTATAGAATTCCACATAAACCGGGGCGAATAACTTTTTTTATTGGATGTACTCGGATCAACATGCTTATGTTGATCCGAGAAAGTCATAGAGGAAGGAAGAGGCCGCCATGGCCGTAGCTACGCTGCTTTACAATCATAGAGTTGATTGTTCATTCCCATTCCACCACCTGGTATCCCACCCTGGGCGTTGTCGCTTTGCTGTGTATTCGTTTTCCATTGATCGGTTGGAACCACTTTACAGCTGCTCTGGACCCAGGATATAATTTTGCCGTTACTACCCGCCATGCCAGCCGCCATGTTACCAGGATTACCACCACCCATTTTCTCGATCATTTCTTTTATCGAGGCAGGCAGATTCTTGAATGTATCATTGCTCGTAGCAGCTGGAAACATAAAGTAACGTACTTCGCCTGATGCGACTTTTTGTTGCAGTTGCTGGAGTGTCAGGATAGGATCACTGCCAACAAAGCCACCCAGCGCCATTACGGGTTCGCCAGTCGCAATGATCAACTGTTCTCCAGCCATGGCACTCTGAACCGCCACCAGATAGCGAGCATTACCTTTATTAGCCTGCAAAAACTGGATCGTCCTGGTATCAGCTTTTTCACCACCGAGAAAATTACCCATGCCACCTGAACCACCTGGAAAACCAGCGCTTCCTCTCGGAGTCCCTGTACCAGCACCGGGCAAGCCGCCACCAGGAAAGCCAGCGCCAGGCAAGCCGGCACCGCCACCAGGGACAGCCGTACCATTGGCACTTTGCAGCTCTTTAATCATCGCGCTCATACCACCATCACCATTGACCAACATCGGACCTGCGGTAGGCAGGACGGAATTGGAGGGCATTGCCAGAGCCATGGCGGACCAGATCAACGGCGTGAGCATCAATCCAACCACGCTCACAATCACAGCGGGACGCTGCAGCCGCATAGTCCTGGCAGTAATTTTGACCTGCATCTTGCTGATGATCAGCGCTACAATACCTAGCGCACTCAGGACCGCGACCACCGGAGTCAGGATGGTTGACCAGGGAGAACCGTAAACGGACAATAAGTAGACCTGTTCAGCTACGGTTAAGAGCAGGGCAACCGGCAAGGCCCAGGTACGCCAATCGCCGCGATCACGCTTACGATAGTCGTTCCATAAGGTGACCAGTCCAATTCCTACCAGGGCACAGAGCGCTGGCGCAATGATTACCAGATAGTAAGAGTGGAAGAAACCGGCAACACTAAAAAAGGTAGCCGCCGTTAAAAACCAGACTCCCCAGAGTACCACCGCCTGATGCCAGCGATTGAGTGGTAAGCGTAACCGGGCCTGCCAGGCCATAGCGATCAAACCCAGCACGGCCAGCGGCAAGAGCCAGCTTACCTGTCCGCCTAAATCAGCCTTCAAGAGACGCAAGGCACTGGGGTCTCCACCTTCATTCATCATGCCAGCACCAAAAGCGGGAGTAGCGGATGAGCCTGTCTGTGAACTGGTGCCTGGGGCTCGATTGCCACTTCCCATACCCGTGATACGCTGCAAGCCGTTATAACCAAAGGTCAACTCAAGCTCAGAGTTTGTCTGGCTGGAACCCACATAGGGACGCTGAGAAGCGGGCACCATATCGACGGCCACGATCCATGCGAATGAAACAACCAGCAACAGTGCCAGGGCGATTAGCAGATGGATCATGCGTTTGCCCCAACCATGACGTGTGCTCAAGAGATAGAACAGGCCAAAGGCCGGCACAACTAAATAAGCTTCCAGGGTCTTGATATTAAAACCCAGGCCCACCAGTAAGGCGCAGAGCAGCAGCCAGCGCAACTTGCCTGTGTCGACCGCCAGCAGCAGGCACCAGGTTGCCAGTAAGAGGGTCAGTACCAGCAGTGAATCCAGATTATTATCTCGATTCATCACCACGGCAATAGGTGTCAGCGCCAGCGCCAGCGCCGCAATCAGACCCGGTACAGGACCAAATCCACGCCGCACCAGGCAATAAATGATATATACCGAAAGCGTGCCGGCAATAGCCTGTGGCAGCAGCACACTTATACCAGTAAAGCCAAAACCAAGGAGCTCAAAAATCTTCGCGCTTAACGCCTGAATCCACAAGCCCAGCGGCGGCTTATCTACCGTCACAAAGCCACCAGGATCAAACGAGACAAAGAAAAAGTTATGCCAGCTCATCAGCATACTTTTTACGGCCGCGGTATAATATGCATTGCCATAGCCGTTTTGTTGAATAAGAAACACGTTCAGAAAGGCAGAGAATGCGACGATGACAGCCAGTGTAATGCGCTGCCAGCGTTGGGTTGGCTGTGATTCTGCTATTGTCTGTGTTTCACTCTGCTTGTCCGGCAAAGCAGGATTGGTTACAGTTGAAACATCATCAGTCTGCATGTAATTTAACCTCTATACTTTTTATGATTTATGCATCAGAACTACCCAAAGCTTACCTTGCGACATCGCGCTTGTCTTCGGGGAAATCCCTGATGTGACATTTGCACATCAAAACACAACATAAGCATTCAAGAGGAGTCAGGGAAAACCCTGATGTTGTTTCAGTCTAGCCTGAGCTACAATAAGAGTACATATCTATAGATAGTCAGGGATTATGTGACACCTCGCGCCTGCGGCGCTCGCTTATTTATATATGTATGGTGTGGTGGGCGGCCGCCCACCACACCATACATATATAAAGTTTGAGGACGAAACGGGGTCATTGACACCTGTGGCAACCTCTTCATTTTTCATTTGTGGTGACGGTGTGTGAAGGCGGGCGACCACCACACCACACCACACATATATAAAGTTTGAGGACGAAACGGGGTCATTAACACCTGTGGCAACCTCTTCATTTTTCATTTGTGGTGACGGTGTGTGAAGGCCGCCGCGGCGGCCTTCACACACCGTCACCACAAACCTGGGCGAGCGCCGCAGGCGCGAGGTGTCACATAAGGCCAGACGGGGATTTCATTCTGGTAGGAAGGGGAGGATAAGAGTAATATATGAAAGAGAGACTCTTGCGACAGCAGCCTCAACGCAGCAATACGGCGGTCAGACGCTGGATTGTGGTAATTATTAGCTTGCTTGTGCAGGCAGCGATACTGTTGCTCATCATAAATACACAGCAATCTCAGCATCCCGAGGTGACACTGACACCTGTTGCGGGCCAGACAGGTACATGTCAGGTGGTAAATGTTGCACCTTTTAGCGAGGCATGGGCCAATAATGTGCGCGTCGGGTCCGTGATCCAGCTACTGAAACCTCCATTTAGTCCTGAACAGGCGCAAAATTGTCAGCTCACAGGCAATGTACTGGCCACCAACGGGACTGGAGGCCCTCCCTTTACCCTCCATGCGGCCCCCCAGGCATTGAACTCTCTTGATACCTTTATTGCTACATTCATGGCGCTACTCTTTGCGCTGGCCGGAATCGCCATCTTCTTTCGCTCGCAGGATCGTCCGACCGCGCGTATCGCGTATATTCTGTTTTATGTGGTCTCATTGATGTGTACGTTATTTGGTACCTTCAACTTAAATGTCCCATGGACCAATCAGCTTTTTTTAAATCTACTCATTTTGACAACCGGATTATCTACCACCTTTGTCTGCCTCTTTCCTCATCCCCAGGTTAACCATAGGACCAGACAGAGATACACATGGCTACCTTATCTGCCTCTGGCGATTGGGATATTTTTGCTGGTCGCGGGACTTGCATTCACAGGAACCAATAATGGGTTGCGCGGGCCGTTCCAGCTTTTGATGTTTGCCTATAACATTATCTGTGTCTGTATCGTCATCGGCATCCTGATCTGGGGCTTACGCAACATGGGACGCTCAGAACAGCAATTGGCACGCATGGTGATGATCGGCGTGATCTTCCTGCTGATTATTTCCAGTTTAAGCATCGGCATTATTCCACCTATGCCCTTCTTCCATCGCAGCCTGCTGCATCTGGTACCAGTGCCTCTGGTGATCCTGCCGATCATCTGCGATTATGCGATCTTCCGTCATCAATTACTGGGCACAACCAGCCTGTTGAGCCGTAAGGTGATGCGTGTCTTTTTATGGATCTTGCTGGCCTGCGCCTTTATTTTTCCCGCTATTATTCTTCTGCGCTCATTTACTGGGGGCGATAGTACGGTCCAGCTAGAGTGGCGCGACTATCTGTATGCGGGCTTGATGGCGGTCAGCCTCTGGCTCTTCCCCTTTGTCTGGCATAAGGTGCGCGATACCGGCGATCATGTCTTCTATCATGATTTCTATCAGTATAACTATGAGCTACGTCAGTTGAGTACAGCGCTAACAGGGTTGCGCGGCATCGACCAGATCAGCGCATTTGTTCTGCCTCAACTTGAACGGTTGCTGAATGCCAATGAGGTGGCCCTATTCATTCGCGCCACCTCACAGGATGAGATGCGCTACATGGCGGAGCACAGCCATGATACCAGCGACTGGCATATCTATCGCTATTCGCTCAAACAGCCTGCCTATACCAATAGTCAGTTACGTTCAACGGCCGATCTAGCCCTCTTCCACTTTCGCCAGCGCTCATTTGAGCCGGTGCTACTGGACAATCTATTACTCTTCTCACTCTATGATGGAGAGTTGATCACCGGCTTTCTCTGTCTGGGTCCGAAAAAAAATGAGGAGCCGTATAGTCGGCAGGACAAAAGCTTTCTGGCCTCATTGGTCGCCCAATTGTCGGTACTGGAGGTCAATAATCGCTATCTGGCACAGGCCCAATCCGATGCGCAGAAGTTGATGGCCTTAAATCACCGCGTCATTCTGGCGCAAGAGGACGAACGCCGCCATCTGGCCCTTGATCTGCATGACGATGTGTTGCAGAAGGCGATGTTACTGGTACGTGAGCTTGGGGATGCAGACAAGATGCAGGATATCACAGAGGTTCTGCCATTGGCACGCCTGGTCGTCACCAATCTACGCCGCACCTGTCTGGCACTACGGCCATCGCTCCTTGAAGAACTGGGATTGGCGGAAGCGCTACGCTGGCTGGCTCGCGAGACGGAACAGATGGGTGGAAAAGGCTTGCATGTTATCGCCTATAACCTTGGACAAGGTCCCGAGCGAGAGACAGAAAAGGCCAGCACCATTGACCTGGCATTTTACCGGGTCGCCCAGGAGGCACTGGCAAATATCACTAAACACGCCCACGCCAGTAGAGTAGTTGTTCGTCTACGCTATGGCCCTCAAGGAGAGATCTCATTAGTGATCGCAGACAATGGCTGCGGTTTCCGGTTAGGAGATCCTCGCCTGGAAAGTCTGGGTATTGTCGGGATGCATGAGCGCATGGCGGGCATCGGTGGTACGATAGCGGTGCGCAGCCAACCAGGCCGGGGCACGGCTGTACGCGCGACCTATACACCACCGCCCTCTACATCAATACAGCACAAGGACATCCTATCCATCCACAAACTGGAGGAACCTGCACGATGAAAAGTAGCCGCCCTGTGACGATTCTGCTGGCCGATGATCACGCCATGATGCGTGAGGGGACGCGCAAATTACTAGAAGAGGATCCATTACTGAACGTGATCGGTGAAGCCCAGGACGGAACCGAGGTCCTGGCCTTCTGCCAGCACACGCGGCCCGATGTAGTGGTGCTGGACATCTCAATGAAAGGCATGAATGGCTTTGGCGCGGCCCAGGCCCTGCTGGCAAAACCGGGACAGGCACCAGCCATTCTAGTCCTGACCGCATACGACCAGATTGCCTATGTACAGGCCATGCTTAAATTTGGCGTCAAGGGCTACTGGATTAAAAGCGCCAGTGGAAGCGAGATCCGTCAGGCCATCCATGATGTAGCACTGGGTAGACGCAGTCTTGCCCCCGAGATACGCCAGCTTCTCGAAGAGGATCGCGAAACACTGGCTGGCCCTATCGAGCCCCTGACCAGCCGTGAGCAGGACGTGTTACGACTCATCGTACAAGGTCTACGCAATACCGAGATCAGTAAGCGCCTTAACATCTCAGTCAAAACCATCGAAACTCATCTCACCAGCCTCTATGGCAAGCTAGGTGTACAATCCCGTGCCGAAGCTATCGCCCTCGCCCAGCGCCAGGGACTGCTCCTCGAGGAACGCTAACCGGTTGAGGATCGGTGGTATTTAGACTGTTGAGCCAGCTTGTAGTCCTGTAACTTTGTTGATGATTATTTTTATATCTTTAGCGGCAGTGGGAACGGCACTACCAATACCACCGGCCGTCGTCAGCGTTACTTTCTGCATATCCTTGCGCTCATTCAAGAGCACTAAGGCATCCTGGTTCTTTTTTCCGGCAATCAGATGCTTGATGGCCTCCAGGCGATCAGGCGTATATTGATAGGTCCAGATCCCTTTTACGCTCATCATGAACACGCCACTCTGGCTGGTAGTTGGTTGACTAACAATCATATCTCCCGCGACCCCATAATCACTGCCGAAGCGCTCGCTACCATGGCTTTGATAGACTTTGACCGCCTGATCATGCAGCATCTTTTCGGTGTAGACCAGTGTTTTACAAGTAATGCTGAGCTTCACAGTTAGATTTGCGACTTCATCATCAACTTTATGGTTTGAAGATGAGGTTGGTGTGCATTGAGGAGCCTGAACGGACTTTTCAGCCTTGCCGATACTCTTCTTAACACGATCCATAGTGCCCGCCAGCAATTGATTGTTCAGCGCTTTCGTAGCATTATCAATGTCGGCTTGTTTCACATAGGTATAATTTATCGCATCATGCCCACCATTAAAGCCTTGACCATTAGAGAGATAACCAGTTCCGATTGGCACCTGGGTAATTGCATCAACAATATCGATCGGACCATCGATATCATGGGCCGGAATATTGCTAATGTCGCCGGCTGGTTCAGCATGGGCATTAATCGAGACCGAGCCACCATTCGTAATTTTAACTTCCTCATCGGTCACGATGCTTCTGCCTGCTGGATCCCTGACAGAGGAAATGGCCAGGTAATTTCCAGTAGGACTAATTTTAGTCAGCTGTATTTGCGATAAGCTGATTACACCGGTCGCTCTGGTGGCCTGATGCACGCCTTTTCCCGTGGCGTTGACGGTCTGGGTACGTTGCTGTGACGTAACAACAATCGACCGACCCACAACGAACATCAGATCGCTTTGTGTATTCTCAACTACAGTAATCGGATAGTTCTCATCCAGGCTCATTTGGACCGGCGTCACCTTCACCGTGGCGCTGGCGGCCGGAATAAATGTATAGAGTAATGCGCCTGATCCTATCAATAGGACGAGCAGGAGCGCAATGATGATGCCTTGTTGCCAGCGCTTAAGTTTCCGTGGAGCACGGGCAGGCCGAGAACCGGCTAAAGTAGGACCCATATTTACGTGTGGGCCGTTGCGAGCACCATGACTTAAGGTATTTGGTGCCAGTATCGGCTCTGTACGCTCATCAGGGGTTGGCGGTATTATCTTTGTATTGCGATCCGCGATTGGCACAAGGATGCCCATCAACGCTGAAAAACGAGCACGATTGTCTGCGGGCCGCTGCCCCCGTACCGTGTGTAGTGCCTGACTGATCGCCTTGACATAGTCAAGCAAAACCCTTTGGGTCTCATCGGTATATGCCGCAGCAAAATAGGGATGGTTGGAGGCAATCCCTAACTTCTGTAATGGAATGGTGGTACCATTGTGCTGCAGGCTACGAGGCGCCTTCTGCAAGAATTCATCCTTTTCTGCTTGTGTTTCGATTGTCACTCCAGGAAAAAAAACTAATAATAGTGGAGTGTTCTGCTCAGCTACAAGGAGTTCACAAAAAGGATCTTGAAAAGGGAGTGCGATGACTCTATATGTGCTGATGAATTCGCCTATGAGTGTCATAACAGAATTTCACTCCTTGCATGCACAATCATAATTTTTCTGTTTATGTACGATCAAGACACAAGTGGCACCGTGTTCGTGTAGCATCGATATATTTAATAATAAGATACTCTACTATAATGTATAAATCAATAGTTAGCTTGATTTATTATTGTAAATCATATGAGATGTTTCTGAAGTATTTTATTTATCTACTGCATCTTTGCCATTGACGTTTAAACTAATTTAGACAAAAGGCCCCCAACCTTGCGGAGGGCGGCCTGATCAAGTAAAGTTTCGATACTAAATCAAACAAAAACGGAGCTTTACTTGTATGAACCTTAACACATTGAGACGCTTTCGTCACGAGATCTATGATTGTTGTGAGCGAGCCAAAGATGCGCTCTTTACGACCATGGATGCCCTGATCACCCAAACCCAGGCTCGTTCGTTGCCCGAATTGTCGCAAGATCCTCGCTTCCAACGGCATTGGTCGAGTGTCTACGAAGCCTTTGAAGATGGGCGCATTGATCGCAAGCGGTTGCAAGAGGTTTTTGTGCGCTATCTGCCCGCGCCCCCGCAGGGCCGTCGACTCTGGATTGGGATTGATGCCAGCAGTATCGCTCGACCAGCGGCTCGTACCTCGGCGGATCGGACGGCCCAACCGGTGCACAATCTGCCCAAGAGCAAGCAAGCGATCACCTACGGTTGGCAGTTCTCGACGGTGGTAGCCTTGCCTGAGCAACCCAGCAGCTGGACCTACCTGCTGGACCAGCAACGCATCGCTTCCTCGACCACTGCCATTGAACTGGCATTCACGCAACTTTCGGAATTGGCGCCGCAATTGCCAGTTCACAGTATCGCGGCGCTGGATCGTGGATATGATTCGACTTGGCTGTGGTGCCGCTGTAGCACTTTGCCAGTCGGTGTGCTGGGCCGTCTGAAGTGCAATCGTCGCTTCTATCGACCGGCGCCCCCACCAACGGGAAAGCGAGGAGCGCCGTGCAAAGATGGGGCGATCTTGCAACCCAAAGATGAAGCGACCCATGGCGAGCCAGATGGAAAGGCGGAATGCACCGATCTGAAAGGTCGTCCTGTTGAGATCAGCTGGTGGAAGCATCTGCATGTCAAGGAGGCACGGTGGCTGGAACTGAGTGTGATGCGTGTGCTGCGACCACATGCTACCAACCAGGAGCGCGATCCGCGCATCAGCTGGTTTGTCTGGATTGGCGATCCCAATGCAGATCTCGCCGACATCGCGTTGGGCTATGCACGGCGCTTTGGTCAGGAACACGGCTATCGCTTTGACAAACAGGCATTGTTGTGGGAGAAACCGCGTTTGCGTACTCCCGAGCAATTTGAACGCTGGAGCCAGGTGGTCGCGATGGCGCATAACCATGTGGTGGTGGGTCGAGATTTGGTGCAAGCGCATCTGCACCCATGGGAAAACAAGCAGCGCCCACCCACGCCACAACAAGTGCGACGCGGGTTTTCCAAATTGTTGGTATGTTTGGGTACCCCTGCCAGATCGCCACAAGCACGCGGAAAAGCGAAAGGCCGGATCAAAGGAGCCACGATACGCAAGGCGAAGCGGTATGCACCAGTTCGCAAGACGCCGAAAGTGCCTCAACTTGTTCCATCCTGATGCAGATGTGCGCACCAACATCGATCATCTTTCTTTGAACGGAACTTCTCTTGAAGTTCTGGTAGGACGGATTAGTTTAAACGTCAATTGCCAGCTCTCCTGTTTTTTTACACCGCATCTTCGAGTGTCATGCATTTTTTGCCAACGCAACCATAAGCATGTGAAGAGGACACGTCCCTGGACGGTGACTTCCGTGGTGTGTAAGTCGTTGCAAAAAATGAATGGCAACATGGTTGCGCATGCGTTTTTCTGCGTAAGAGTGTGTTATAGTGGTTTTGTTGTTTTTTGCGTTTCTGATTTTTTCCTGGTAAAGGATTGTTGATGCTATGGCGAAAAGAGTACGTACGCAGGCGATGAGGGCTCTGGATGCTCATAAGGTGACGTATAAAGTGCATATATTTCCGGATACGATTCATAATGCTGAGGAGGTGGCGGGTCAGATTGGATTGCCACCGGAGCAGGTGTTTAAGACGCTGGTGGTATTACGTGAGAATGAACCAAATGCTCATGCGCTACTGGTGATGGTTCCGGCAAATCATGAGTTGGATCTGCGCCACTTTGCGCAACAGATCGCTGTGAAGTCAGTACGCATGGCGGGCCATGATCAGGCGGAAAAACTTACTGGCTTGAAGGTGGGTGGTATATCGGCACTGGCTTTACTCAATCGTCCATTTGATGTGTATCTTGATGATAGCGCTACGCACTTTGATGAGATTGCGATCAGTGCGGGCCAGCGCGGCGTTAATCTACAACTGAAAGTCAGTTCTATCATTGAGCTGACTGGTGCTCAGGTGGTCAGCGTAACGACAGCAAAGAAGTAGGCGCTAACCACTTTTTATCGGTCAGGTCTCCCTCCCTGCACGATTCCACGAATTGCTTTTTCCTTGGAGCACCTTAGAGAATAGCTAAAGCTGAGCATTATAACTGACGGGACCAACCCTCGGGTACCACAATATCTATACATGTGTGCTGGTGTCAGGTTACATGTTGCATCAGATGCAGCATGTAACCTGACACCAGCACAAAAAACAACCTCCACAGTACCCTACCGTGCTCTCCAATTTCTCTCTACTCATCCGAGGCATTCAGGTTATCGTAATAAATACACTAAGGTGTTATAGATCGCCTTCCTATGCCCCTTTATTGAGCCATAAGACTACACTTTATCATCCACATTACCGCTCTAGCTTCTATAATTGCCTGCTACCTGCGTGAAAATGCAGCTGAAAATAGGCTGAAATCTGATGACCATCACCGCTCTAGCCGCTTATATAGGAGATGCATTTCAAAGAGAGCAGAAACAATCAGGTCAATAATCGGGTGAAGTTCTGATGTCGAGGGAGGTCAGCCAGTGGCATACTATGCATGTAAAGAAAAGTAGAAAACAAGCAATGAAGCAAATTTGGACACTGAGAAATAGATCCACGAAAGATTGTTACGATAAACACTAAGGAGCGCATCAGTGGATGCATTAACACTCTCAAGATTACAATTCGGTAGCACGATTATATATCATTTCCTGTTTGTTCCTCTGACGATAGGTCTGGCTTTAATCATCGCCATTATGGAAACAATCTATGTACGTTCGGGAAATGATACTTATAAGCGCATGGCCCAATTCTGGGGCAAACTTTTCCTGATTAACTTCGCGCTTGGCGTTGTGACTGGTATCGTGCAAGAGTTCCAGTTCGGTATGAACTGGTCTACCTATTCCCGCTTCATCGGAGATGTCTTTGGAGCTCCTCTGGCGATTGAGGCTTTGTTAGCCTTCTTCCTGGAGTCGACGTTCCTGGGCGTCTGGATCTTTGGTTGGGAAAAACTGTCAAAGAAAGTACACCTCTTAGCCATCTGGCTGGTAGTGCTGGCCTCAAATCTGTCGGCGTTCTGGATTCTGATCGCGAATTCTTTTATGCAGCAGCCGGTCGGTTATGCGATGCATAATGGTCGCGCCGAGATGACAAACTTTTTTGCTCTACTCACAAATCCAACTTTGTGGGAGCAGTTTCCACACGTCTTCTTTGGAGCTGTATGTACCGGTGCTTTCTTTGTGGTGGGTATCAGTGCCTATCACTTTATTAAAAAGTCAAAGGATCAGGATTTCTTCCGCAAATCAATGCACATTGGTCTGGTTATCGCCCTGATCGGTAGTATCGCGGTTTCAGTATTTGGCCACCTGGGTGGTCAACATGTGGTACAGCAACAGCCAATGAAGATGGCCGCCGCTGAAGCGCTATGGGACAGTGAGAGTCCAGCTTCGTTCTCGCTCTTCACCATTGGTGATCCCAAGAATATGAAAGATGTCTTTGCGATTAAAGTACCCTATGCCTTAAGCTTCCTGTCCTATAACAATTTTTCGGGTGAAGTAAAGGGTATTAAAGAGTTACAGGCCCAGGCTGTGAAAGAATATGGTCCTGGCAACTATGTACCTCCGGTCGTGGTGATCTATTGGAGCTTCCGTGTAATGCTGGGTATGGGTGCCGTAATGGCCCTGCTGGCGATGGGTGGTCTGTTCTTACTGTGGAAGAAACGCCTGGAGCAGATGAGCTGGTTCCTGTGGCTCCTGGTTGGCGGTATCGCGCTTCCATATCTAGGAAATACAGCTGGCTGGATGATGGCGGAGATCGGACGACAGCCATGGCTGGTGAATGGTCTGCTGAAGACGGCTGATGGCGTTTCGCCCAATGTGAGCGCCGGCGTTATCCTCTTCTCACTGATCACGTTTATTGTTCTGTATGGCGTCCTGGCAGCTATCGATGGTATCCTGATCTTCAAGTTTGCTCGTAAGGGTGTGGAGCCTGTGGAAGAGCATACTGAGAGTAAGGAAAAAGAGCTGGTTGCTTCCTTCTAAGAGAAGAGGAAAAAAATGGATCTACAAATACTCTGGATTGTGCTTATCATTATCCTCTTCACCGGATTCTTCGTGTTGGAAGGTTTTGATTACGGAGTTGGTATCCTCTTACCCTTTCTGGGTAAGAGCGATAACGAGCGGCGCATGATTATCAACTCGATTGGTCCATTCTGGGATGGTAATGAAGTCTGGCTGATTGCGGCTGGCGGCGCGATGTTTGCCGCGTTTCCAAATTGGTATGCCACTATGTTTAGTGGTTTCTATCTGGAAATGTTTCTGATCCTGCTGGCCTTGATCCTGCGTGGCGCGGCCATTGAGTTCCGTAGCTTACAAGAGCATACACGCTGGCGCTCGACCTGGGATGGCATGTTTTTCATCGGTAGCTTGCTCCCAGGATTTATCTGGGGTGTGATCGTGGCAAATCTGATCAGTGGTATGCCAATAAATGCGAAGATGGACTATGTAGGTGGTCTACTGACACCTTTTACACCGTTTAGCATACTCTTTGGTCTGGCAGTGGTCATGCTTTTCGCCCTGCATGGTGCGATCTTCCTGAGCCTGCGTATCGAGGGTCCTTTGATGCAGCGCGCCGAACGGGCCGCGCTACGCGTCTGGTTTCCGACCATCGCCCTGTTACTGCTTATCGCTGGCCTGGGCTTTAGCAACTCGCCGGTCATTCAGCACCTGCTCCTCGATGTCAGATTGATGCCATTAGATTATATCCTGTTGGCGGTCTTGATCTCGATTCCGTTCTTGCTGAAACGCCATCATAGCGGCTGGGCCTTTATCATGACTATCGTCACCATCATCCTGGCGGCCGTAGCCCTTGGTTTTAGCGCCTTCCCGAACATCATGGTCTCCACCCTCAATCCAGCCTGGAGCCTGACCATCAGGAACGCCTCGTCCAGTCCTTATACACTGACCGTGATGAGCTGGCTGGCACTTACTATCGTGCCGATCGTGCTCCTCTATCAGGGATGGAACTACTGGGTCTTTAAGCAACGCATACAGGCCCATAAAATTGGCCACTACTAATAACCAATGTAACCTGTATCCCTGGTATAATGAATAAGATATTCGTTCTATCAGGGATATATTTTGTCTGTCCTCACTCCTGGCAAACAAGCCGTGCCAGCCATATATCTGAGGAACCTCAAACGAAGCTAACCGCAAAAGTTTGTCGAAGCGATCAGGAGCGGTTCTCATGCAAATAAATAAACGCCTGTTACAATATGTCAAAACCATGCGCATCTACGTGGTGATCGTGGGTGCACTTAGCTTTCTGACTGCCATTTTTATTATCTTCCAATCACGCTATATAGCCTCGATCATCAATGCCGTTTTCCTCCAGAAGCAGTCACTGACCCAGGTGATGACCGCCCTGATCATTCTACTGTGTATTCTACTGGGTCGGGCCGCCGTGATCTGGGGCAACGAGATCGCGACCAATGTTGTATCTGGCGTGGTCAAGAGTGAGCTACGTTTACGGCTCTTTCGCCAGTTACTTAAACTCGGCCCCATGTATGTACGAGGTGAGCGCAGTGGCGAGATTGCCAATACCAGTACAGAAGCCGTGGAGTCGCTGGACGCCTACTTTAATCTGTTCTTTCCACAGGTATGCGCGACCCTGATCATTCCTCTGGCGATCCTGATCGTGGTCTTCTCGACCGATCTCATATCTGGCATTGTACTCCTGGTAACCTGGCCGATTCTACCAGTATTCATGATCCTGATTGGACTACAAGCCAACGCTATGACTGAGAGCCGCTGGCGGCAGATGAGCTATCTTAGTGCCCATTTTCTGGATGTCCTGCAAGGCATGACCACGCTCAAACTCTTTGGCCGCAATAAGGCCCAGTTGGAGACGATCCGCGCTATCAGTAAGCGCTATGGCGATACCACGATGGCCGTGCTACGGGTAGCCTTTCTATCATCCTTTGTGATGGAGATGGGTTCGACGATCAGTAATGCGATTATCGCGGTAGAGATTGGACTACGATTGCTCTATGGCAATATTCCTTTTGAGCAGGCTTTCTTTGTACTGTTGTTGACACCAGAATTTTATCAGCCGCTGCGTAATCTGGGCACACAGTTCCATGCCAGTATGAATAGCTCGGCGGGCGCGCAACGTATCTTTGATATTCTAGAGGTACCGGTCAAGGAGCCTGAGCTACCTGCTGGCAGCATAGCAAAGCCGGCACAGCTTGAGCAAACAATATCCCTTGAGGATATCCATTATGCGTATCCTTCCAGCGAGGAGTCACGTCAGGAGGCGTTAAAAGGAGTTTCGCTGACGATACAGCGGGGACAAAAGGTAGCGCTGGTAGGGAAGAGTGGCGCCGGTAAAAGTACCCTGGCAAATCTACTGTTACGCTTTATTGAGCCGGACCAGGGCAGTATCAAGGCCGACGACAATGATATCCGCAGCTTTACCGCCACGGCATGGCGAGAACTGGTGGCCTGGCAGCCACAACGTCCTTATCTCTTCAACACAACAGTCGCCGATAATATCCGCTTAGGTCGGCCGGAAGCGGATATGACCAAGGTGGTTGAGGCCGCCCGTAGCGCCAACTTGCACGATTTTATTGAGACACTACCACAGGGCTATGAAACATCGATTGGTGAGCGCGGCACACGCCTGAGTGGCGGACAGCTACAGCGCTTAAGTCTGGCCCGCGCCCTGCTGAAAAAGAGTCCTTTCCTGTTACTGGATGAAGCAACTTCGACGCTAGATGCTGAGAGCGAGGCACAGGTTTTGCAGACGATTGATCGGCTGGCACCCGAACACTTTGTCCTGATTATCGCGCATCGCTTGCATACGATTAGTAGCGCTGATCGCATTGTGGTACTGGATCAGGGACGAGTAATTGCCAGTGGCACCCATCAGGAACTGCTGGGACAATCGCCTGCCTATCAAGAGCTGATCAAGGCATATGAAGAAGAGGAGGCCATCGTATGAGCTCATCGCTACAACGCTTACTAAAACTGGCCTGGCCGATTCGCAACTGGATGCTGCTGGCGGCGTTGCTGGGTGCCTTCACGGTGATAAGCGGCATCGGACTCCTGACCACCTCAGCCTATCTGATCTCGATGGCGGCGTTGCATCCCGATGTGTCGGCGTTGAGCATCGCCATCGTGGGAGTGCGCTTCTTTGGCATTGCCCGTGGTAGTTTCCGCTATCTGGAACGCCTGATCTCGCACAGCGCCACCTTTCGGCTGCTCGCCAATCTCCGTGTCTGGTTTTATAGTGCC
Organism: Dictyobacter alpinus; assembly: GCF_003967575.1. Classification (NCBI taxonomy): domain Bacteria; kingdom Bacillati; phylum Chloroflexota; class Ktedonobacteria; order Ktedonobacterales; family Dictyobacteraceae; genus Dictyobacter; species Dictyobacter alpinus. The sequence goes on along the minus strand of NZ_BIFT01000001.1, from coordinate 2,692,131 downwards.
CTGGAACCGTTAATTCCGGCGCGCCTGATGGTGCAGAAAGATGGTCAACAGTACGAATTGCGTAGCGGTGATCTGCTACGCCGTGCCGTCTCGGATATTGATATCCTGCAAAACTTTTATATCCGTGTGCTGGCCCCACCGCTGGTCGCGTTGATCATCGGTGTCCTGATGTGGATCTTCTTTGGTGCTTTTGGTGCCACCTTTGGACTGATCTTTATCGCCTTCTATCTGGTATCTGGCGTAGGTATTCCCTGGCTGGCCCATCGGCTGGGACGACGTGTGGGCCGTGAAATGGTCAGCACGCAGGCCGAACTGGAATCCCAGATGGTGGATAGTGTACAGGGCATCGCCGACCTGATCGCTTTTGGTCAGCAGGAGCGTCAGGCGCGCTCGATCGAACAAATGAATAAGAAGCTACAGAAGCTACAAATGACCTCTGCCTATGTCAGCGGCATGCAGGGAACCCTGACCAATCTGCTTATGAATTTGAGCGCCTGGACCATGCTGCTGGTGGCAATCCCATATGTCTATCGCGGCGAGCTAAGTGGCGTCATCCTGGCGATACTGGTCCTGGGAGCACTGGCCAGTTTTGAAAGTATCTTACCGCTGCCAACCTCATTCCAACAGCTCGGCGGGAGCCTGGAATCTGGCCGCCGTCTGTTCGAGATTGTGGATGCCAAACCGGCCGTACAAAATCCAAGCACGCCCTCTCCAACGGCGCTCAATCACACTATTCAGGTGGAAGATCTGAGCTTCCGCTATGAAGAGAATGAGCCATACGTGTTGCGCAATGTCAGCTTTAGCGTGCCACAGGGCCAATGCCTGATGATTGTAGGACCCAGCGGCTCTGGTAAATCCACCCTGACCAACCTTTTGTTACGCTTCTGGGACTATCATGAGGGCAAGATCACGCTGGGTGGACATCCGTTACAGACGTATCAGCAGGATGATCTTTATCAGCAGATGAGTGTGGTGGAACAGGATACACATTTGTTCAATACCACGATTCGCGAGAATCTTTTGCTTGCCCGTAAGGATGCCAGCGAAGAAGAGATGATTGAGGCGGCCCGTAAAGCGCAACTGCATGAGTTCGTACTCAGTTTGCCCGAAGGCTATGATACCTCAGTAGGAGAACAGGGACTACGCTTGAGCGGTGGAGAGCGGCAGCGTGTGGCGATCGCCCGTGCGTTCCTGAAGGATACGCCTATCCTGATCCTGGATGAACCCACGGTCAATCTGGATGCGATTGCTGAACGCGCGGTACTTGATGCCATCAAAGATCTGCGTCAGGAGCGCACCACAATTATGGTCACCCACCGCCTCGCCGAAATGGAGATGGCCGACGAGATACTCGTCCTTCACCATGGTCAGGTTGTAGAGCGCGGAACACACGCGTCCTTGCTGCAAAGCGAAGGCCTCTACTGGCGTATGTGGCAACAGCAACGTGCCAGAGCCAGCGTGTCAGTCGAATAACATGTAAAGTGTCACACCAGAGTGGGCGAGCTCGCAAGCAAGAAAGCAAATATATCCTTGCTTCGGGCCCGCTATGGTATTGACGCAACTAGCTTACATGGCTAATGAGATACACAAATATGAGCGCAACTAGCGCGCATTGGGAGCATCAAGGATCAGGTGACGAGCATGCGAAACCAGTTCATCACGTCTGGAGAGCACATCTGCCGTCACTACCTGTCCAACTTCTAGCCGCGATAAAAAGTCGACCTCTTCATAACATATCTGTACTAATTGATTATACAAATCCTCTGTGTACGATTGCAGCTCTGCCTGCATAACTACCGATGTTGATAGTTCGGATAAGGGCTTGAGCTGCCGTTGAATCTCCGTAACTAACTGCCTAACGGTTTTTTCCTCCATCACATGCCTCCAGGTTATGGTACTAATCGTCCTTCACTCGTTAAACGTGTACTTCTACTATAATACAAACATCGCGCAGGCTATTCTAAGAAAGCTAGAGTAGTTATATTCGCATAATAACATATAACCAGATGCCTTGCGACGATGTTTTGACATAACGTCTTTTTTTTTATGCTGTTTTTACAATGAATAGTTCACTGGTCCTCCTCTCGTTGCAGTGAAATGTAGTGGGATTTGTTTGCCGTATTTGTCAATTGGCCATAGGTTGTTGGGATGGATGTTTTGGGGGTTGACGGATGGCGTGCCTATGGCTGGTGTCGGATGTATAGGGGGTCCACTGTGTCCTGATGTTAACAGGGGCCAGATCCAGAGGATCATTAGTGGGATAAGTGCCAGGAGCAGTAGGAAAAAGATGCCTGAAACGATGCGCCCAGATGCTGGACGGGCTTCGGGTTGTGCTCCTGAGTAACGTGCAATTGTCGCGGGCAATACGGCGGTACTTAATTGTGATTGTTTGAGTCGAGGGGAAATAGCGGGTTTGGGCATCCCCCCAGCGCTCCGTACTGGTTTAGGAGCGGCGGACAGGATCTCTTTGGCTGTACCTTTAGCGGACTCAGTTTGTCCTTGACCATCTTTGTCCCGTACGATTGCTTGCATTAATGCATAGAGAAAATCAATCGGACGCTGGTAGCGCTGTCCCGCATCTTTTTCTAGCGCACGCAGGACAACCGCTTCAAGGGCAGCAGAAACGTCAGGGTGTTGCTGACATAATGGATCTGGCTGCTCATAGAGATGCATTGTCATTACACCAATGGCCGTATCAGCCACAAAAGGCACATGGCCCGTCAATAGCTCGTACAGCACAATTCCCATGCTATAGATATCGCTGGCCGGTACCGCCTTACCCTGGATCTGTTCAGGTGACATATATTGGGGGGTGCCCATAATACTATTGGTATGTGACTCAAAGGCGGAAAATGCATCGCCGTCCCCTTCGTCTGGTAGCACTTTAACCAGGCCAAAATCTGATAGGACCAGCGATTGATCGGCTTTAAATAACATATTATCCGGCTTGATATCGCGATGGATCAAGCCACGATCATGAGCATATTGCAGGGCACGTAAAATAGGCGCCAATAGATCCAGCGCATGCGGGGGGGAAAGCGGCTGTTGCGAGCGTAAATAATTACGTAATGAGCCAGCCGAAAGATATGGCATTGCGAAATAGGCCATCCCATTATAGCGTCCATATTCATAGACCGTTAAAATATTGGGATGCTCAAGCTGAGCCACAATCTGTGCCTCACGCTCAAAGCGCCGCAGAAAAGTATCCTGGACATCGTCTCTAGCCTTGAAAACCTTGAGCGCGACCTCACGATTCAGATAGCTGTCCAGCGCCAGAAAGACCGTTGCCATGCCACCACGACCAATAAGCCTTGTAATCCGATAATGCCCCAGACTCTGTCCGACCATTTCACCTGACCCCATGCAATCCACTCCGTTCTATGATCGAGCATAACCCATTCCAACATCACTTCCCCAGTCCTTCAGAGATGGCAAGTCGACATAAGGTAACTGCACCACACACGTACCTGTCACAGCATAATAAATGTACAGAGTAGTTCTTCCCTTTAAATAGTAGCATGACTTTCAAGGACAAGCAATATTTTATAGGAGCAGAGTCCAGATGTAGCTAAATATAGAGGTAGCGTCTACCTTTTTTTACGCTAATTTTACTATTCACTGGTAATGGTTTAGTATTCTTATCTATGATATAGAGGGAGGAGCCAATTATGAAAGATATGTCTTCGGATGAGATTGATGAGGAACAGCGACTGAAAGATGCGCAAGTGCTAGCTCCTGAGCCGCAATCCAGGGAGGGATGGTGGAACAGGATATGGCTACCTTTGCTGCTGCTACTGCTGGTGTGTGCGGGCTTTTTGCTGATCACATGGGCACAGGCTCAGAACGCACAGATGATCAGCCAGCAAACGCAAAATACCCTCTTGCATGTAGCTGGTGAGCAGCAGCAGGAGAGCATCGTGCTGAATTACATTAATAAGATCTCTGATCTGCTGGTACATGATCAATTGTTGAATAAGCGCAATCATGCTGATCCACAGAAAATAGCCGCAGATGCTTTGACACGGGATGCCTTTAGTCACCTGGATTCTGAACATAAAGGGAGGATGATGCGCTTTATCTATACGACAAAGCTGATCAACAACGATAGTGTGGTGCTGGATATGCAGAGCGTAGATGTGAGTAAGGCTCAAATGGATACGATCGATCTGCGGGACACACATCTGGTCGGGGCGAATATCAGTGGATCGGATCTTCATGGGGCTAATCTGAGTGATGCGATCCTGACATTTACTGATCTCTCACATACCAATTTGGTAAAAGCCGATTTACACGCCTGCGATATGCATAATACCAATCTCACAGGTGCCAATCTGGCAGGCGCAAATTTACGGGATGTGGTCGGATTATCCCAGACACAACTTGCCTCGGTCAAATCGCTGGCAGGTGCAACCATGCCAGATGGCAGTGTCCATAAATAAATGATCCGAAAGGACTGGTTGTTAGAAAACTTCATCGTTAACTCATATTTCTCTGATATTATAGTAGATATCATCACAAAGAAGAGAGGAAGAAACGCCGTTCCTGTGCCGCAACAAAGCACGCATGGTGCTGGTTCAGCATCCTGTCAGGCGCGTTCGCCCATGTCATCATCAGCTCTATGAAGGAGTCTCGCGTGCGTATCTTAGTTGTCGAAGATCATCCTACACTGGGGACTGATCTTAAACGGGGTTTAGAGAACAGTCACTATAGCGTTGACCTTGTGACTACAGGTATCGAAGCCCTGAATATTGGCAGTACAAATGCATACAATCTCTTTATCCTGGATGTCTTATTACCCGGCCTCAATGGCTGGGAACTGTGTCAGCAATTACGCGAGCGCGACATCACAGCCCCGATTCTTTTCCTCACGGCGTTAAATAAAGTAGACCAGCGTATCAAGGGTTTGGATATGGGTGCGGATGACTACCTGACTAAACCCTTTGCCTTTCAGGAACTTGAGGCACGTGTCCGTGCGTTATTACGGCGGGATAATGCTCCTCAGGCTCCTATCCTGCGCTTTATGGATATCTCAATAGATACACGCACACACGAAGTCAAGCGCGGTGAGCGTAGCCTGACCTTATCCAGTAAAGAATATGCGCTACTAGACTTTTTGCTACGCCATCCGCGCCATGTATTAAGTCGCACCATGATCGCCGAACATGTCTGGGATTATGATGCCGACCATCTCTCCAATGTGATCGATGTGTATATCCGCTATTTGCGTACAAAGCTGTGTGCGGAAGGAGAACCAGATGTCATTCATACTATCCGTGGCGCTGGTTATCAGTTAAAGGAGCCAGTAAAATGAATGTATTGAAACGGCCATTCTGGCCCCTCGGGATCCGCTTACAACTCACGCTCTGGTTTACCTGCATCTTCGGACTACTCCTCTTGAGCGCCAGTGTATTCCTGTATAAACATCTACAAACATCAATGGCGGGTAGCCTGGATAGCGCCCTGCAAAGTCGCGCCGAACAGATCGCCGGCGAGATCTATCTGGAGGATGGCAGGATACAGATGCATGAGTCAGTTGGCGATCTACCCGGCTTTGATCACGAGGTTGATAAAGGTCCTATCCCATATGACCACGTGAATGATAATATTCTGGTTCGTATTTTTGATGCCCATGGCAAACCGTATCGCACAACGCCAGCGTTTCGCACGCTAAGTGTACCAAAAAATAGTATCAACCAGACCTTAACGGGCGAACCATGGCAGGGTACGGTTAAAAGTAATGATGGCAAACAAGATGCACGTATTTATAGTCGTACCATCACAAAAGATGGTCAATTGATCGCGGTAGTACAGGTCGGCCAATTTCTAGGTGAACTACAAGATACATTGCATCATATCGCGAAAGAATTACTGGCGATGGGTGTAATCGTGCTCCTTTTTAGCGCGCTCGGTAGCTACTGGCTGGCATCACGCGCCTTTGCTCCCATCCATAACTTGATTCGCACCGCCCGGTCCATTAAAGAGGGAGATCTCCATCAACGCGTACCGGTCCCCAAAGCGCGCGATGAGGTGCACTTCCTGGCCGTCACCCTCAACGAAATGATCGAGAGTCTAGAAGCGGTCTTTTCACGCCAGCGCCGCTTCGTGGCCGATGCCTCGCATGAACTGCGTACGCCTGTGGCCGTCATTCGCAGCACAACCGATGTCGCCTTACTCCATGCCAGCACCCAGGAAGAATATGTCAGCGTCCTACGCAATGTCAACATGGAATCAGAGCGCCTGGGGCGCCTGATCAATGACCTGCTGGCCCTGGCCCGTGGTGATGAGGGGAAAACCAAACTGGAGCGCGAACCCGTACGCCTGGATCAGATGGCGGATATGGTCGCGGCCAACGCCGAGATGCTGGCCGAAGAACGCAATATTACGATTTATCGCGGCCAGTTACGGCCGACGGTCGTCATGGGTGACGAAACACGACTCATCCAGATGGTCATGAATTTATTGGATAATGCTATCGCCTACACGAATGCCGGTGGCTCAGTTACGTTGAGCGTAACCAACGACAGCAGACAGGCCATTATTACCATCAAAGATACAGGCATCGGCATTGGACCCGAACATCTACCACACATCTTTGAACGCTTCTACCGCGCCGATCCAGCCCGTATCCGCGATGGTGGTAGTAGTAGCGGAATTGGCCTGGCCATTGTAGAATGGACGGTCCAGGCCCATCAAGGCACCATAACCGTGGATAGTCAGCCCGGTCAGGGGAGTACCTTCACTATCGCGTTACCTACGACCCCTGACATCCAGCCGCAAAAAAGCCTGGTCGCCGCCGGGAAATCCAGCCACAGCATAAGCTCGGCCAAACATAGTATATAGCTTCTCATAGCGCATAGGGGCTTTACAAACTGATACAATAGAGCATACAAAATATATTGTATCAACTAACTGAGTGTATATGGCTTCCATCCCAATGGGAGTGGTGAGTTTTCTGCCAGCCTGGGGAGCGCAGGCGCCCCCCAGGCATGTTTCATGATGTGGTGCAGAAATAGCGCGAATGCGCTATTTCTGCACCACATCATGAAACATGCAGGTTCCCGTCAGGGAACGAGTGTGGGATAGGATTCATACACACACTAAGCATTGCATAAGCACACGATAAATTAAGCGAAAAGAGAGTGAAGCGCTATGCCCTATACATCCATACGTGAAGCGGCCGATGAGATTCATTCAGGTCTGATTACGCCAGTGGAGCTTGTGTTAGAGACACTAGAACAGATTGACGCGGTAGACGATGAGATTCAGGCCTATGTGACTGTATTGCGTGAGCAGGCCCTCAAGGATGCCGATCAGGCTGAGCGCGAGCTTCGTACCGGCCTGTATCGCGGTCCACTCCATGGCATACCAATCGCAATTAAAGATTTGATCGCAGTCAAAGGCTTTCCTACTACAGCCAGTTCCAAAGTGTTGGAGCACAATATTTCAACCGAGGATGCAATGGTGGTGGAACAATTGCGCAAAGCGGGCGCAATTATCATTGGAAAAACAAATACCTTTGAGTTTGCTTATGGACCATATGCGCCGCCAACTCGCAATCCCTGGAATCATACACGGACCACTGGAGGATCCAGTGGCGGTTCAGCGGCTGCGGTTGCGACCGGCATGAGCCTGGGTGCCATCGGCACAGATACAGGTGGCTCGATCCGTATTCCGGCAGCCTGCTGTGGTATGACTGGCCTGAAGCCAACCTATGGCCGTGTCAGTTGCTATGGGGTTGTTCCACTTAGCTGGTCGTTGGACCACGTGGGTCCGATTGGACGTAGCGCCGAGGACTGCGCCATCATCTTTGATGCCATTGTGAAATATGATCCACGTGATCCCAATAGTGTTTCAGGACCACCAACCTCACCAAATCGCTCGACCAGTACGTTAATTGAGGGTGTCGAGGGTCGTGGACCATTGTCTCTACAGGGGCTGCGCCTGGGTATTCCTCAGGACGCCTTTGTGGATCCACTTGATCCAGAGGTACGCATGGCCTGGCGGGCCGCCTGCCGGGTCCTGGAAGAGGAGGGAGCCGAGATCGTGAATGTGGAGTTGCCACGGCCAACCATGGAACTCTATCGCACGATCCAGAAGCCTGAGGCGACCCTGGCCCATACCCAGAAGGGCTGGTATCCCGCTAAAAGTGAGCTGTATACTGACCTGGTACGCACCCGACTCCAGGAAGGTGAGCAGATCTCGGCTGTGGCCTATCTGGATGCCCAGCAGGAACGGCGCGTCCTCTCTAGCCGACTGCGCAGTATTATGCAACGTGTCGATGCTTTTATACTGCCAACCATCCCGATACCAGCGATTCCGCTGGAGCAAGCGGGCAAAACGGTCGAGATAGATGGCATCACAGAAGAAGCGGCCGGCGCCTACTTGCGTCTCACCATGCCATTCAGCTTATCTGGCCTGCCTGCGGTCTCTTTTCCCGCCGGATTTAATCACCAGCAACTCCCTATCGGCCTACAGGTAGTTGGTAAAGCCTTTGAAGAAGCGACGGTCCTACGTATCGCCCATGCCTATCAGCAGCTAACCGACTGGCATCAACGCGAACTACCAGCTCAGGCTTAAAACATACCAGCAAAGGAGAGGATGGCATGGGCCATTCCTCTCCTTATTCATACTGATAGAAAATATACTTATTCCCCATAGACCAACCGATAATAACCGTAGCATGTCTCTCCATCCTGTTTCTCCAAATAGTAACAATTCTGTCACCATCCGCCGTTCCTGGCCCGTATGTAATGTGGGAGCGTGGTATTAATAAGGAGCCTTCATGCAAGACATACAACAAGCACAGGATAAAGAATTTTTACAGGCGATTGCGAACAACGATTATGAGCTACCAGAGGAGACCGATGCCTTCGCCTTTGCGCAAGCCCTCTTGCCTAATTTTGCCTCGGCAGATCCAGAATTACGCGACGAACTGAGCTATACGATTCTAGCTCGGGGTCTGATTGTAACCCAGAAACTTACTACGGAACAGTTACAATCACTACTTACAATCACGACCGATAACGAGCACTTATTCTATAATATCGGCGAACGCGGGACGGACAGCGTTTTTATGCGCAGCTTTTCGTGCCTGATCATCGCCTCTATACTCTTTAATGACGCACTCAATCCACAATTTCCGGCCTCGACCATCGTCAACGCTAAAGAAAAACTCATGCATTATGCGCAACAAGAGAAGGATTGGCGTGGATATGTCGATAATAAAGGCTGGGCACACGCCATGGCCCATCTCGCCGATGCCCTGGATGAGTGCGCGCAACATCCACACATGTCTACGCAAGATCGTCAGGAGATCCTGATTGCTACGAGCAAACTTGCGACCCTGCCCGCACCACTCTACCACGAAGAAGATATCCGGCTCGCAAAAATTCCACATCACATCATTCTGGGCCATCAAGTGGAGGATAGCTTTATCGAAAAATGGTTAGAGATGTGCGCCGTCTCACGCGAACTCGACGTTGTTAGCTGGACACGCATCACCAATTCTAAGAACGTTCTGCGTAGCCTCTACTTCTTATTACACTGGGACAACGTGGCGCCACTGGTCTCTGAGCGCATTTCAGCGACGCTCTACAAATTAGATGAGATCTACCTGGAAAAGAAAGCCGACGACGAACAGTAAAGCCAACCAGATAAAATACATACAAAAAAAGGATGTCCAATCATTGACATCCTTTTTCAGCTTGATAACATAATTATCATCTTATCCATTATGCAGAACGTTCTAGCAAATCTTCTACTGTATCCAATAATTCATCCAACTCAAAAGGTTTCGCCAGACCGATCAGATCGCGCTTACCCACCTCTTTTTCCGGCATATCCGCGCTCATCAAAATAGTGGGCACATTAGCCATAGCAGCCATAGCATGGACACGATCGAAAAGCTCGATGCCATCCATATATGGCAAGAGATAGTCAGTAATCACCAGACAGGGTTTAAGCGTACACATAACCCTTAGCGCCTGTAAGCCGTCGGTCACCAGAATGGTAGTATAAGCGGTTTCTTGTGATAGAGCATCAACAAGTAAAGAGCCAATACTATCATCGTCTTCGACAACTAGAATTGTTTTAGACATTATATTTTCATCCATCTGGAGTGATTCTTGTAATTTTTGCATGACAGGCCTCCCCCCAACACTGTAAACTATACTAATTTTTCTTCCAATAGAATAGAATACGGCCAGAAAGAAGGCATAGTTTCGTGAAAGGGGCCTATTTATATTAATTTTGACTTAGGAATAAATCACCGAATCTTAGTAACAAATAAATCAAGCTCATCACAACCATATATGGCATACTCTAAAATGACGAGATTAAAAAAGGGACACAAATAGGTAGCACAGTAGAAAAACCACAGAATTAGATTGTCAAAAATTGCTCAGAAAAAAGTGTTGACAACTCATACATGAGGGTGTATACTGCTTTCTGTGGTCGAGAGACTACAACACCAGCCGAAGTAGCTCAGTGGTAGAGCAACGGTTTTGTAAACCGTCGGTCGTCAGTTCAATCCTGACCTTCGGCTCTTTTTTTTGCCCTTTTTTAGCTTGCTTGATAGACAGAAAAAGGAGACCTTGCGTTGATGAACGTAAGGTCTCTTTGTTTTTTAATGGTATAGTGCTTATTTTCTCTAGAGTTTCCAGGGGCCGGAGGCTGGAATGGCAGCGTCCGCGCCATCGGTGATGTTGCAGTATGGATTGTGGCCCCAGCCATACCAGAGAGAGGTTTCCGCTGGCAGTTCAGTTACGATCAGGTGCAAGGTTGCGGTGTCGCCTTCTACGGTGATTTTATGGATCAAGGGCAGTTCTTCCCCGTTGCTATTGCGTAGGGTAAAGCCGCTTGGACGCCCGATTGCATGCAGGCCACCACGTACCGGTCGATAGGTGATGTGAATGCGCGATTGCTCAAGCTCTGGCGTTATTGTCAGGATATCGGGTGTGCGCTGACCATCGACAAGATCGGCCAGACGGCGGCCGAGGCGCTTGAGTCCCTGGGTCCCGACATGAATCAGATCATCCAGTTCGAGGTCAATGGCCGATACCATGGCGATACCAGGTTGCGCGTTTTGCAGGATACGCTGGGACTCACGGATACTATTCCAGTTGTGTGGCGTGCCCTCACAAATAAAACGACCAAGCTGCACATAATAAAATGGCAGTGTAGCTGAATCGAGATCGCTTCTCAAGGACTGAATCAGGGTGTGCATACGCTGTTGATAGAGCTCCCTAGCTGTCGGGTCGCAGTCGCTCTCGCCCTGATACCAGAGTACGCCGGCAACTCTTCCACCGACTGCTTTGACGCGCTCGCACAATGCTCCGTAGAGTGAAGCACTACCTTGATCACGCAGTTGTGGGTCCCATTGTTCCATAGATGTACCACCATGGGCAGATGGGATCAGGCCAACGGGTACACCTGTACGCGCATAACGCTCTTTCGCAAAGGTCAATCCCAGTCCGGAGCCTTTGGCTCGCTGGGGGTCACGCTGAAGCGACTGCTCCACACGATCACGTCCCCACAGCTTATGATGGACAAGACGGGGCGACTCTTCCAACCAGTGAAGCGGCTCTTCTGCTTGCGCCCACTGCTCTCGTGATTGAAATGAATGCACATATGGCGATGGCTTCTCTACATCGACCAGATCGCCGATTCCCTCCATATTACTCTGTCCGGCCAGCACCCAGATATCGCCTACCAGGACATCATGGGCATCGCCAATGGTATAAGGACCACCTACAGCCAGTTCCAGCACTTCATCGTTTGCCGTCTGGATACGCGCCTTATTATCAGCATCGCGCTGTAACACTTGATAGCTCTGCACGCTAGTATACATTGTTCCCTCAATATCATGTGTCATCAAATAAAAAATACCATCTCAACAAAGAGATATCAGTATTTTACTGCAATAAAATAAAGATAACATATCGAATCGAGGCTATACATAAAATTTGGATGTATATAAAGTCTATTAATTGGATACTTCACATGTAACTTTGCTGCATGTCTTATGTTCTTACTCTTATGTTAGCAATCTTATCTTCCACCTATGGGTGTGCTGGCAAAAATGCATGTCTCTCAATCAAATGCTATAGCTAGACAAAAATACGCATAATATATTATACTGCCACAGTAATTGAAATTTTGTTCTACTTGAAACATGTACACGTTATCATAACGGAGAAGAAATACCATGGATCAAGACAAGTTGTATACATTGGCTTTACGTTTAGCATTTCATTCATTTATGCCAGATACAAAGGAGCCCCAATTGCTTGTGGGAAGCCTGCCTGACCCACTACCGGTTCCTCTACCTCTTCTTGAAGCGTCTACTATCGTAGGGTCAGTGGTTAACAGTCCTAACTTGATGCAAATTCTACTGGATGTGCTACGTTCCCCTGAAGAGGTCCGTGATTTTTATCAACGTGAATTACCTGTGGCAGGCTGGTCCATACCAGAAGAGCTCTCTGGAGGACAAGGTGGTTTTACTCACGGTGGTCGTGGCTCCAATTATTTGAATTACAACTACCATCAATGGAGTCTTAACATCCTGATGTCACTCACTTCATCCAATAATACAGATGTACGTCTCCGACTCGATAAAGATAAGAACGCTCATAGACAACGGCTAATGCACAGGCGTGTGCCAGACCTGTTCTCTATCTTTCCTGTCCTCACCCCACCAGCGGGCGCTTCCCAGGAAAATGGTGGCGGCGGTAGTAGTAATGGCGTTAGTGTGTCTACCAATGCAACATTAAAGCTTCAACAAGAGATGGGTATTGATAGTGTAGACAATCATTACGCAGATCAATTACGACAAGCAGGCTGGCAGAAAATCAGCGATGAGCAGGCTACGCATTCAGCATGGAGTAGCTGGCAGTTTCAAGATAAAGATGGCGAGCAGTGGAGTGCAATATTTTACCTTTTTCAACTGGCTGAGCAGCCCCTCAACTATCAACTCCATCTAAGGGCCGATATAAAAGATATAGACGAATAAGAACTATACATACGATCTAACACCCACCTGAGATATTAAATGCCAGCGTATGTTATACGCCATCTCAGGCGGGTGTTGCCGGCTAACCAGTATCATGATATCGCCAGAAGAAATTTTATATTCTCTTACGTAGAAAATAATGATAGAACAAAGCTACGACTATAAATACTGGTAGATACAATAGCATATGTAACAAGTCATTAAAGACTTGTGCCTGAGTCTTGCCTGTTCCTATGGCGATACCAAAATACAGTAATATGCAGACGATTATTAAAATCACACCATATTTGGTAGGCAACTTTTGGGCAAGCAAATTCCTGGACTGTTTGTCATCTTGATCCTGGTTTAACATGAATTTTATCCTTCCCATGATTATTTAATGCAAACATACATCAAAAATCATCTTAGCATCGATATTCATGTTAGATCACGATACATGCTCCTGGCTGGATTCAGCCAATCTCTTTAATATTTGCGGGAGAGCATTAAAAAGATCGTGGCCACCCCGATAAGGATTCCTCCGATGATTATTGAGACGATGTTTGTCCAGCCGGGAGCGACAACAAAGCCCCAGATGCCAGTGCCGATACTTATGCATCCGAGTGAGAGAATGATGATGCCAGTGTTTCTTCGTGTTTTCTGTGAAGCCAATGTGATTACCCCTATCGTTCAAAGTTTGTATTCAGGTCCCTTTACTTTGCCAGAAATCAATTGGTTTGTCACCTTTTGTGCTCTGCGTCAGGGTTAGGCAGGCAAGAAGACCGGCGGAGCATCGCTGAGGCGGCTTCCCCAATTATTAGGGTGTTGTCCCAGGCTGAAGGTAAGGGTGGCTCCATTTTTAACTTTGCTCCAGGGGAGCCATAGCTGGCTGCTGGCAATATTGTTGATTTTCAGGCTCTGGATATAGAAGTTGCTGGCGCTGGCTTCAGGTGCGTTGATGGTCAGTGTGTGTCCATTTGCCAGTTGGATGGTGGCGGATGGGAAAGCTGGACTGCCAACGACAAAGCCGCTGACACCCGGTACCTCGGGATATATGCCCAGGGCGGAGAAGACGTACCAGGATGAGGTGGCTCCGCCATCGTCGTTGCCAGGGAGGCCATTAGGGGTGCTATTGAAAAGTTGACGTTGAATACGACGCACAATGGCCTGGGTATGGGATGGCGCTTGCGCGAAATCATATTCCCAGGGCGTTCCCAGGCCGGGTTCATTGCCCATAAAGCTATAGGGACTCTGGGGGCCGATGTTGATGTATTTGAAGAATGTATCCAGGCGTTGCACGACGGTGGCATTACCTCCCATTCTTTGAAACAGTTGTGGCAGATCAAAGGGCTCCATCCAACTATACTGCGCGGAATTGCCTTCGGTAAAGCCTGCGATGCGAGCCGGATCAAAATCAGGCTTCCAACTACCATTGCGTTCACGAACCTGGATGTAGCCACTACTGCTATTGAAGAGCAAACGCCAGTTTTGTGCGCGTTTTAGTGCTGTCCTGGCAATATCTTGCTTCCCCAGGGATTGCGCGAAACGTCCGATGGCGAAGTCGGCGTTGGTGTATTCCTGCGTGGTCGAGGCGGCATCATTTTTCATAGCGGCGGGAATGTAGCCCAGAGATATATAGTCTGCGTAACTTTCACGCAGTTGCGGCTGTCCATTGATCATGGCCTGCAAGGCTGCCTGCGTATCAAAATGTGTGTTCCCATAGGCATAAGCATCGGCAATCATAATCGAACCACCATCACCATTCATGCCATGGGAATCTACGTTGGCTTGCTCCCAGCGTGGAATATGGCCATCTCCCTGGACAGCATCATCAACTAATGATTGCGCGATATCACTGGCATCATGAGGAGAAATAATCGAGAGAAGGGGCATCAGTGAACGATAGGCATCCCAGCCTGGAATGTTCTCAAAATGGATGTGCCCGCTCGGGACGGTGTGAATCTTGCCGTCAAAGCCTAGATATTCCCCATTTGCATCATTGAAACGGTTGGGATGAAAGAAGCTATGGTAGAGCGCGGTATAGAAGGTGGTCTTTTGCGCGGCTGTGCCGCCTGTGACTTTAATCGTGTTGAGTCGCTGGTTCCAGGCGGCGGCAGCACTGGTCTGCATGGCATTGAAATCGAAGCCAGGTCGACGAGCAAGCAGGTTGCCGCGCGCATTAGCCAGACTCACATATGAGATACCAACGCGCACATGTACAACTGGAACATGATTTGTGCCAAAGGTCACAAAGGCTCCGGTCCGACGACCATGCGTGCCAGTCGATTTCTGCTGGACAGTCGCTCCATTCCAGGTTCCCCATCTGGTGAAGGTATGATCAAACTGGGCCACAAAATAAATAGTATAGGAAGACTTACCACAACCAATTATGCTGGTGGCTGAACCACTGACTTCATTATTCGTGGGATCAAGCGCGACCATAGCTGCACTATTACCAAGAGCACTTCCACCTGCATTGATAAGTACGGTAGATAAAGAGGAAGCGGGATACGTGAAGCGTCCCATTCCGGTTAAAGCAGCGACGGTCAGTTCCACCCTGACCTCGGGCTTATCCAGTTGGACGGAATAGTAGCCGGGATGGGCACTTTCTGTACTATGAGAAAAAGTAGATTGATACAATGAAGCATTTGTCGCGGGCGATGCGGTGACATTGCCAATATACGGCATAAAAGGAAAATCCTGCTCGGACCGACAGCCACGTCCACTGAAATGGGTCAGGCTAAAGCCTTTCATGCTGGAATCAGGATAAAAATAGCCTCCTGGAACAGGCGAAGGTGTATCCGGACTCCACTGCATCATGCCAGTTGGATATGCAGCCCCCGGAATGGTATCTCCATTATCTCCTACTACACCAAAATGAGCTCCCCCAGGTTTCGTACCGATAAAAGGATTTACATATGCGGCTGGACCAGAGGTCGAAACCTGAGCCCGATTGAGTTGGAGAGGCCCGGACTGAAGCATAACGGGGGCGGGGATAATTATACATTGGCTCACGAGAAGGACAAGCATAAGCAAAAATATATTTGTCCTTCTCCGGCGCTGAAGCAAGCTAGTTTTCATCATAGATACTTCTTTTTGGCTGCTCATATAAAAACGATAGCGATTTAGTATTTCATTATTAGTTCAGTGCGACACAAGCGCCATATGGGCAAGAGCTACACCCCATTAAGCGTAGCATTTTTTTATGCCATTTGCCATGTAAACGGATAAAAGGATGGATGGCTTATAAATGAGCATCACTCTTTTATGATCACAAATTTAATATTTTTACATATGAACATTAAATTTGAATAAATTTCAGCAATTAGAAGTATATTTTTATGGGAAAAAGGCGTACTTGCTCCTTGACATTTTATTGATATTTGCCTATTCTATACGCGATGATATAGATATTAGCTAATGTAAAAATCAAATAGAATCCTGAAAAGTAAAGGAGCAGATATAGAGTTACTCATTATATATATCATCCTGGATTCTATTTTAGAGAGAAGATTTGTAGTATGTCAAAAAGATCTGCCCAGGTTGAGATGAAAAGTGTCACTCAACTTATGGATGCACGCTCAGGATTTTGGGGATGGTGGCTTAATCTAGCGGCTCCCCCACGCAATGAGCAGACGATGGCGGGTCCGCTGTTACGCGAGAAGATGCGTAAAGCAGAGCTAACAGCCTATTTTCTCTTCGTCGTGGCTTGTTTCGTCGTCTTTGACTTGATCCTTGCCCTGGTCTCAAGCCATTTTATGAGTGTGATCTTTGTGCTGATTTTCGCGCTATTTCTGGGGCTACTGACATTTTTGAATCGAGCGGGTCGTACGCAAGTGTCTGCGATCCTGCTGGTTTCTGCGATGTTGCTCTCAATCATATTTGTGATCGCCTTTACTCCTTCTACAACCTCGGCAATTGATCTTTTTCCGACCTATGATTTCTTTGTGTATCCGATTGCTCTAGGTAGCCTCTTTATTCCTAGAAAATTTATTTTTCCCTTTACGATAGTTGCGATTGCTTTTATCGTTTTCAACCTGCTTTTCCAACATCATGGTGCTGATATCGAGCGCGTTAAGGGTACCAGCGGTGTGGCTATCTGGTTGATTCGTCCTGCGGCGGTTTTGCTGGTTATTGCGATCGTGAACTGGTTGGGGATGCGTAGCATAGAAAAGGCAATTTTACGTGCTGACCGTGCTGAAGAACTTGTAACGGCCCAAAATCAGGTGACAATTCAGGCACGTGAGATTTCCCAACAAAAGGAGCAGTTAGAGTCTGAAATCACACAGATCCTCCTGGTACACCGCGAGGCGGCGAACGGTAACTATGCGGTTCGGGCCCCTGTACGTGCCAATGATGCAATCTGGCAGATTGGTCGCTCGCTGAATAATTTGCTGGCACGCTATGAGCAGTTCGCGCATGACCAGCGAGAGTTATCGGCGCAACAAGAGGATATCGAGAAGGTTGCCATCTATATTGAGAATATACGTCGAGGACAGAGAATCGCGCCACCACTCTGTCATTCATTGGCTGGAAAACGCATGTTAACCGCGCTTGGCGCAACGGTACTCCCTGCCGAACAACGACCTTTTTCTCCTTCTAGTCCTGATCAAAGACCTTTCCCAGGTTCTAGTGTTGAACAACAACCATTCCCGACGTCCACACGCTATCAATGGAACGATGGTGGACCCCAACAGGGCCGACCCGCCTCTGATAGATTACCTCATGTGCGACCGCATAATACAGGAAATATTAGTCCCAATCAAGAAAGGACGTATTAATCATGTCTGATGTTAAAAACATCAGTGATGCTACTGCTTCATCGGAGGCGACTGCGAATACGGCACTTCCTGACTCCGGAGTAGAGGAACAGACCAGCAAGGCCGGCGCCACTTTTCAAATGGTATATTTTCTGGCTAATCTGGCCACAAATGCGATCCTGCTCCCAATTATTATTTACTTGATTCCACATCAAATTCAAGCGCTGGATCCGGTTAACCATGTGACCAGTCTGGGTATTGTTGAATCTATTGGCGGTATTTTTTATCTTATTTCGGCCCCTCTGGCCGGTGCGCTCAGTGATCGCTCAACGTCACGTCTGGGTCGCAGGCGCTTCTGGATGCTGATTCATATGCTGTGCGCCTCGGCTGTCATTGTACTGCTGGCTAATGCTCCAACCGTCTGGTTAATCGTTGTCGGCTGGTCATTATTACAATTCTTCGGTGCCGCATTGTTGACGGTCATCCAGGCAATTATTCCGGATCAGGTGCCGGTTCGTAGACGTGGCATGATTTCAGCATACGCCGGTCTGGCTATTCCGCTGGCCGCGGTGCTGGGTGGTGTGGTGGTGGCGGTCATATTTAAGAACACGCCGGTTACTTCTTACTATGTCTTCATAGTGCTCCTTATCGTTGCAGTATTGCTGCTCTTTGCTATTTTGCAGGACCGCGTCCTACCGAAAGAGGCACAGGCTCCCTTTCAGTTTGGACAGTTCTTGAGACGCTTCTGGGTTGATCCCCGTGAGCATCCCGATTTTGCCTGGGGACTGGTAACACGCCTGCTGCTATTCCTGGGATACTATGCCGTCTCGGCCTATTTACAATACTACATCCAGGATGGCCTCCACTATGCCCGACTCTTCCCCGGTAAAGAGGCGCTGCAAGGAACGCTGCAAGTACAAAGCATCATGACGATCATGATCCTGATCTTTTCTTTTACGGCCGGCATTGTTTCAGATAGGATCGGACGCCGTAAGCCGGTGGTTATCGCGTCGGCATTGTTGATCGCGGTCGCCCTGTTTGTTCCTGCCATCTCACCAACATGGCCGGCTATGCAGGTCTTCGCGGTCCTGCTGGGTGCGGGCTATGGCGGCTATCTGGCCGTTGATACCGCACTCATCACCCAGGTACTCCCATCAGCCAATGATCGCGCCCGAGACCTGGGCATCATTAATCTGGCCCTATCAATTCCGCTGATCGTCTCACCAATCCTGGCCGCCACACTGGTCAATAGCCTGGGCTATCCAGCACTCTTCGCAGTAGCAGGCGTTCTGGCGGCACTGGGCGGTATTCTGGTGTTGCGCATCAAGAGCGTGCGTTAGTTCTCGCTATACAATAGCTAGAAAGATAGAAATACTCAATGTTAGATCTCACTCAATCAGAGAATCTGTTACAGACATTTGTCAAAGTACGTGCATCGCTCAAGCCAGATGAGATTATCTTTATGTGGAGCGGCAACATTTATAGTGTTATCCCTGGAGAGCGAAACCGCCTGCTCTTCAGCATCGATGGCTATAATGTCGGTCGCTGTATGGAGATAGAGGGTGGCTATCAGCACCTGATGCGCGAAGTGACCTTCTATAAAGATCCTGCCGCTGGCACCATTCTTGAGCGCTGGCAGAATCCTTTTACGCAACAGGAAGTTGAGGTGGTGCATGTCTGGAATGATCCGGTAAACCAGCAATATCTCCTGGATGGTCCCTATGGGAAGTTCAAATTACCGATCGCGCAACTAGGCCAGGATCGTCTGTGCGCGAGCATGGATATCATGCTGGCCTATCCATCACCCCTGCCCCGATCATTGTACCCACAATATTCGCAGAACGATCTCTACCAGGGAGCAGAACTATTCCAGTTTTTCTTTAGCCAGCAGGATGCCGAGAATCCCGATCTCTTCTCAATCCCCTGCGACATCTCATGGACCCGTCTGGGACCATGGCTCCCCTGGATGGAGATGGCTGATCGACCAGGCTCTTTGCTCTATCAGTGCAGCGGCTATAAGCTGACCGCCGGCTATCAGGAACTGCCAGTCCAGGTTCGCACCTATGTTGAGCAGCGCGATCCCAAATATATGCATGCCCCAGACGAGTTCACCCGCCCTAATGAAACCTCCTGGACCTATTTCAAAAAACACCTCGCACATAAATAAATATGATCGCCGGGGAGCCTGGTAGCAGGTTCTCCGGCCCGCTCCCACAGCATATAATTAAACCTGGATTCAAAACACAGGTATACTGACACCATGTAACCTCTTTGAAGGTGATGTCGTGTTATATCGTGGCAACACATTGACAAGGTTAAAGATATACTTCATAATACAAACACATTGTTGACTTTGTTGATCAATAAAGTCGCTAAGGCGATTCTATTCGATCATTAAGGGAATTCTTTAAAATTCCTTTTAAGGGAGATTTAAGTTCTCTTTAAAAGAGAGACAAATCTTTGAGAGAAAGTCATCAAAAGACACGTATAATTATTGTGAGCATTTGTTTATTCTATTTTTCAGCGAAGGAGGCGTCATGCGCC
Source organism: Dictyobacter alpinus (assembly GCF_003967575.1). NCBI lineage: Bacteria > Bacillati > Chloroflexota > Ktedonobacteria > Ktedonobacterales > Dictyobacteraceae > Dictyobacter > Dictyobacter alpinus. The sequence goes on along the minus strand of NZ_BIFT01000001.1, from coordinate 2,671,839 downwards.
ATATCCGTAAGAAATCTGGATTACTAAGCATTGCAAGTATTTTGGGTGCTCTGGTCATGCTGCTGTCCGCATGTGGGGGCGGATCAACTGCGAATGACAAAGGTGGAAGCACACAGATCCCCATGGCAGCGAAGCAAGTCTTACGCATACCAGCCATTGGCGGCGATTTTGACACACTTGATCCAGCATTGACAGCCGGCGGTCTGGGAGAACCTTACAACCTTCTTTTTTTGGGTCTGGTTGGTGCCGATGACAAGGGTAATATCCATGATGTGCTGGCCGCATCCCACCAGGTTTCCAGCGATGGTCTGACCTATACTTTTAAACTGAGAAGCGGTCTGAAGTTCAGCAATGGCGACAAACTGGATGCCAATGATGTGGCTTACAGTCTGAATCGTGTCATTGATCCAGCGACCAAGTCACAGGTGAGTAATTATTTAGGCTTGCTCAAAGATTATGACAAATTTTCAGCCGGCAAAGTGAAAACCTTGATCGGCGATAGCATCGTTGTCAAAGATGCGAACACCATTGATCTGATCATCAGTAAGCCAGCGTCCTATTTCTTACAGGCGCTAAACTATTCAACCGGAGATGTGGTAAACCAGAAGCTGGTAACGAAATATGGGGCCAGTTGGACTGACCACTTACAAGAAGGTGCCGGCAATGGTCCTTTCAAAGTGAAGAGCTATAGCCACACCACCGGACTGGTTATAGTGCCAAACGAGAGCTACTATGGGAAAAAGCCAAAATTGCAGGAGATCCAGTATACAATCACTGGCGACCGCGATAGTACCTTCAAATCGATGAAGGCCGGACAGTTCGATCTCGCGCCGGTTCCTCCCGCACTGGACAATGCGAACCGTAACTTGCCTGGCTATCAGGAATCCCCGGCTCTGGCAACACGTTATATCGCGATGAATTATCTGGTCAAACCCCTGGACAACATCAAGATCCGTCAGGCGCTTTCGCTGGCCCTGAACAAAGATCTGATCGTTGGCAGCATCATCGGTAAAACGGTGACCCCAAGCTACCATATCATCCCGGATGGTATTCCTGGCTATAACAAAGATCTGAAAGGTCCTGGTGGTGTCACCACTAACGCAGGTGATGCAGCCAAAGCCAAAACATTGTTCCAGGAAGGCTTGAAGGAAGAGGGCTATAAGAGCGCTGCCGATGTGCCACAGTTGAAACTGGCTTACTCGCAGAGCTATAAAGCCGGTGCCGACACCATGGCGGCCGTCGCGAACGAGTGGAAGCAGGTACTGGGCTTCAACGTCAAACTGGTGGCGGTAGAAGGCAATGACCTGATTAGCCAGCAGTTCGCCACCACCGGTAAGGATGGTCCTTTACAGTTGTGGTACGCCAGTTGGGGTGCCGACTATCTGGACCCACAGGACTGGACCTCGCTCTTCTTTGAGAAGGGTGCCAATTATAACAACTTCAACTATGGCCAGAACAAGTCTGCTACCGCTACGGATCAGCAAGCGGTCCAGGATCTCCTGGCTAAAGCGGATGTGACGCCTGATCAGGCTACACGCCTGAAGATGTACCAGGATGCCGAACAGAAAATCGTGAATGATGTCCCCTACATCACGACTTATCAGTCTTCCTACAGTTACCTGGTTAATACCAAGCTGAAAGGCTGGAAACTGCAGCCGCTGGGTAGTCAGTCCACGGAAGATTGGCTGGATATCTACTTCGCCAAATAGTAGCGTTCAGCACTTAGACTCTTTCAACTCCTGATATAATGCTCACAAGAAATGGGCCGGGTACTCGTCCCCGGCCCGCCCCCCGGCTGAGTAGCATCATGTACATCATAAAAGGAATAGCATTATGACTCGCTTCCTACTCAAACGCCTGGTAGGATTGATCTTTATTTTACTGGGCGTCACATTTATCACCTTTATCCTGGGCTATCTGGCACCAGGAGATCCGATTAAAGAATCTATGGGGGATCACTTTAATCCGGTGCTCTGGCAAAACTTGCGCCATGCGTACGGCTTTGATCTGCCATGGTATGAGCAGTATTTGAATTATCTGGTCAGGCTGGCACATTTTGATCTAGGGACCTCCTTCCATCCTCAACAGCGTCCTGTGTGGGATATTCTGAAGGATGGCGTTCCCATCTCCGTTGAGCTGTCTTTGTGGGGCTCGATCGTCACCCTCTTAATGGGCGTTCCGATAGGGATTGTGGCGGCCCTGAAGGCCAATACCTGGCTCGATACACTCAATATGGGTGTGGCCCTGGTCCTCTATTCCCTGCCTTCATTTATCCTGGCTGTCTTCGTCCAACTGCTGATCCTGTGGATCGACAAAACGGGCGTCGGCTGGCCGGTATCCGGCTGGGGCGATTCCTGGCAATATACCTGGGGCGATATCCAGTATAAACTGGTGCCGATCCTGACCTATGGGGCTGCGGGCTATGCGTATTACGCGCGCCTGACACGGACCACCATGCTGGAAGTGTTGCGTCAGGACTTTGTACGTACCGCGCGAGCCAAGGGTCTGCGTGAACGGGCCGTGGTGTTCCGCCATGCGTTACGGAACGCGATCATCCCTTTAATTACCGCCATTGGACTGCTCCTTGGACTGCTGGTGACCGGATCCTTCTTTATTGAAAATATTTTTAGCATCCCCGGTATCGCTAACATCACCGTGGCGGCTGTCTCGCAACGCAACTATCCAGTGATACAGGCCACAACCATCATGGTCGCTATCGGTGTCGTGTTCGGCAACTTACTCTCAGATATCCTGTATGGCATCGTCGATCCACGCATTCAATCCGAGTAAACGCAACAGCTATGACGAAAAAAAGAGAAAATGGAGAAAGACGGACGATGGATAAACATGAGAAGGAGTTTGTAGAAACGCCAACAGACGTTTCCAATACGGCCACCGACACCAACGTGCAAGCAGAAGAGACACACACGACCACAGATCTCGCACCCGCTCCCGAGGTGCTGGGACAGGATACACTGGATGGGCCGGCATTAGCCGAAGAGGATCCTCTGGCTGAAGTGGCTACCATACCCGCTGAATTACCGCCTGAAGTCCAAAAAGAGGAACGCAAAAAACATCCCAGCCCATTCCGTGAGTCGCTCCAGCATTTTCGCCGTGATAAACGCGCCATGGTCAGCCTGGGCTTTGTCGTATTTCTGATCCTGCTGGCCCTGCTCGGCCCCCCTATTTATCAACATATTGGTGGCGTCTATAGTAGCGACCTGCAAGGAAAAATCGGGCCGGAAGTCTACCATAGCTATGATCATCAGGAATTGAGTAAAATCAATCAAGGACCGTCAGCACAATACTGGATGGGAACCGATGCACTTGGACAGGATATGCTGGCACGCCTGATGCAGGGACTGCTGATCTCCTTGACCGTAGCCTTCCTGGTTGAGGTCGTAGATGTGGGCCTGGGCGTCACGGTCGGCGTACTGGCCGGCTACTATGGAGGCTGGGTCGATCTATTGCTGGCTCGTTTTACCGACCTGATCTTCGCCTTTCCAGGCTTACTCTTCGCCATCCTGCTCACCGGTATTTTTGGGCAAACCGCCAACGACTATTTCGGCAAACTACCACTGGTCGGCCCCTTCCTTAGCAACGGCAATGCCTCCCTGGTCATCGTCTCGCTGGCACTCGCCCTGGTCTCCTGGCCATTAATGGCACGCTATGTCCGTGGCCTCACCCTACAGATCAGGCAACAACAATTCATCGAAGCGGCCCTGACATCCGGAACCCCCGATACCCGCATCATGTTCCGCCATATCGTGCCCAACCTGTTCAACATCGTCATCGTCACCTCAACCATCAACGTCGCCGGAACCATCATCGGAGAAGCCGGACTCAGCCTGCTCGGCCTTGGCGTCACCCACCCGGGCTCCAGCCTGGGGCTCATGATCTCTGACGGTCTCAACTACCTTGAGGTCTATCCCTGGGACACCATCTTCCCAACCCTCATCCTGGCCGGAATTGTGCTCTCCATCTCCTTCATCGGCGATGGCTTGCGCGATGCCTTCGATCCTCGCGCTACTGGCTAACCCACATCTCTGGGCACACAATAACAACAACACCGTTTCAGGTGATACCAGAACAGAGGAGAATCCAGCCATGGCCGGATTCTCCAGGTTTGGGGTTTGGGGACGTCTGGATGACCGCTTCTAGCGTATTAAAGAAGAATATCTTTAGGCACTATATATGCTTATTGAGAAAGGTCTAAGGAGGAAACGCCATGTGTGGTCGCTTTACGTTGTTCCATAATCTTGAAAGTATCGGGCAGGCATTTCATGTTGCCGTTCCCAAATCTATGCAGCAAACGCCACGCTATAACGTGGCTCCGACACAAGATATTGTGACGATCATGAATGATGGGACAGATCCCCATCTGGAGTTGTTGCGCTGGGGCTTGATTCCATCGTGGGCCAAAGATGAGAGTATGGGGAGCAAGATGATCAATGCGCGTGCCGAGACGCTGGCTGAGAAGCCGAGCTTTAAGCGCCTGCTGCATAGTCGCCGCTGCCTGATTGTGGCGGATGGCTTTTATGAGTGGATGCAGGAGCCAGGTTCAAAGCTGAAGACGCCGATGTATATCACGCTGAAAGATCACGAGCCCTTCGCATTCGCCGGACTCTGGGATAGCTGGAAGAATCCTGCCGGTGAGCAGATACGTACCTGCACGATCATTACGACCAGTCCGAATGCTGTTGTATCCCCGATCCATAATCGTATGCCCGCGATCCTGTTACCAGAGGCACGCGAGGAATGGCTGGACCCAAAACAAAAGGATGATCATTTCTTGCAAGAACTGCTCAAAGCCTATCCAGCTCAGGAGATGGAGGCTCGCCCGGTCTCGCGGCGCGTCAATGATACGCGCTATGATCATGCGGATTTAATTGCCTGATCCGGCCTGACGGGTAAGATAAGATAAGAAAGCCACCACCAGAGGGAATTTTTGATAGTATAATACTCCTAAGTACATAAATCTTTGTTGATTTAAGAAGGAGCATCTATTCTATGGCAATTGCCCCCGGAACAACCCTTATCGATCATATCAGTCCGTCACCTTCATCACGGAGTCAGGCGTTATTGAAAGATGGAGCTCTGGTGATCGGGACCAGCCTGTTGATGGCGTTGGCCGCTCGCGTGAGCATCCATCTCCCCTTTACGCCTATTCCCCTCACCCTCCAGACCCTGGTGGTAATGCTGGCAGGCGCAACCCTTGGTAGCCGACGTGGCGCACTGGCCATGCTACTCTATTTAGCTGAAGGTGCCGCCGGACTCCCAGTCTTCGCCAGCGGCGGTGGATTCCTGTATCTCCTGGTCTCTCCGAGCGCCGGTTATCTCTGGTCTTATCCTATCGCCGCCTTTGTGGTTGGCTATTTGTGTGAGCGTGGACTGGACCGCAGTTTCCTGACATCGGTCCTGGCTATGTTGCCCGGCACCGCCATTATTTATGCCCTTGGCGTCTCCTGGCTAGCCGTGGTCGCTCATATGAGCTTTACCCACGCCCTGGTCGCGGGTATGCTCCCCTTTATTCCAGGTGACCTGATAAAGATCATCATCGCTGCCATCCTGATGCCAACCGCCTGGCTCATCGTTGGCCGCGTAAAGCCCGAAACCCGTACCAGAGACTAAGTCTCATCTTCGCTATATCACAAGAAGAAGCGCCCCATGTCGGGCGCTTCTTTCTTTTATCGCTATGGATGTTTTTTTCTTTTATAGCGCACGTAAAGCATATGCATGAGAAAGAGAAGAAAACCCAGGGTCAGCAAGGCCGCACTGGCGAGCAGGATGATTACTTTCGTGGAATTCGCAAAACTCTGGGCAATCAGTAAGCCGATCACACCAGCTTGAATAAGCATTAAGTAGCATATGGAAAAGTTTGATAGCTGATTTGAACGATACCCTGGCATGCTTATGCACCTTTATCTATGAGCGCTAAATAACTCCAAACACATAATAGAAAAAATCAGCGCAAGAAGACAGTGTCAAACGCCCCATTTTCTCGTGTGATGAGGGAAGTCAGTAGTCATACTGTGGAAAGAACAGAACAGAACAGGACCCACAAGCTTTCCCGCTGGAAAATGCATTGTGGGTCCTGAAGAGGTTTTGTGGTCGTCCAGTCACACGGAATTATAAGCGCGATTGGACCCGTACGAGCTTGCGTCCGCCACCCTGGGAGATGCCAGCCAGCGAGCGCAGGGCGTCGATAGTTTCTGGCGCGTTGCGTACAAATTCTACGCGGGCCGGTGCCAGTTTCTCTTTGAATTCTTCGACGGTCATGTCATCCAGGAAACGCACTCCGTCGTTATCCAGCATGACGCGTGGCAACAGGATCAAGTCAGGCAATGGACCATTCTCCAGTAACGCCTCTAGCACATCCTGGCCACAGAGCAGGCCCGCGACGGTGATGCCATCACCAAAGAATTTATTGACCACAGGCAGGACCTGGGTATCCAGATTCTCGATCTTCTTGATGTCTTCTGCCAGGCCTTCGATGACCGGAGTAGCCATGGTACTGGTAACGATGGTCACGCGGCGATGCTCAGGCATCAGCATTGGTAAGCGGCGTTTGCTACGGCCCCACTGATCAATTAAGAAGCGGGTCATACCCACGCCGTTCTCGATCTGCGCATACAGTCCATAGTGGCGGGCAGGCGGGAACTCGCGGCCCGTGATGAAGTACCACTCATCCGACAGGTATAAAAATGGATTGCCATCGGGATCGGCGGCCTCAAACTCACGTTGATAGGCCTCGACCTGATCAACGATCACCTCGGCCTCCTCACGTGTATAACGGCGCAACGTCGGCAGATCACCCATCTTCAGCATATTATTATACTTGGTCAGACCCACCGGTACCGCCGAAATCGACTCCACAACCGGGCGTAAAGCAATCAGATCACGGATACTACGATCCAGCAACTCGCCATCATTAAAGCCTGGACACAGCACCATCTGCGTATGGCAGGTAATACCCATCGAGCCAAGGCGCTGAATATGTTCCAGAATCTCACCGGCCCGTGGACCATCCACCATCCTACGGCGCGCATCCGGATCCGTCACGTGAACCGACACATACATCGGTGTCAGCTTCTGCTCATCCAGGCGCTTCCAATCCTGTTCTTTAAGATTGGTCAGCGTAATAAAGTTTCCGAACAGAAACGAATAGCGGTAATCATCGTCCTTAATATAGAGGGAAGAACGCATACCATGTTCCATGCCCGGTTGGGGAGCGAAACGCTCGGGCAAACCCTTAATAAAGCAGAAGACACACTTATTCGCGCACTGGCGAATAAAGGGGGTTGGCTCCTCACCAAACAACACGCCCAGGTTCTCATCAATGCCTTTTGTGACACGTACTTCATGTTGCTCTTGTTGACGATCATAGCCAATCACCAGTTCCGATTCAGCAACATAGAAGCGATAATCGACCAGATCGCGAATCATGTTTCCATTGATAGAGCGTACAAGGTCGCCTGGTTGTAATCCCGCACGATCGGCAGGACTCTCGGGCACTACCTCACGCACCCATCCATACATTTTTGGCATTGGTTTATATCCTTAAAAAAAGCGGGGAAAAACAGGGATGGCGGTAATCTGCATACATCCCCATGATAAACTGATAGCTATCAAGGCATTATAACCCCTCCGCTCCTACTCGTCAAATTTTCTCTTCTCCTCCACCACCCTTCACCCATCTATCTCCAATAGGAATAACAGGGGCCTTTCGATTCACAACCAATAGCAAACACCAATTTATTCCAGCATAGTCCCTCTCCCCAACACAACCACAAAGCAGCCCCCCATTCCCCACAGTAGCGGCAGGGCTTGTCCCTGCGCCTGTTCACGTACGACACGTCCCTAAGATACATGCTCGTCTTGAGGCGAGCATGGCCAATCATGTCAGCCTTGGGCTGGTGCCTGGTCGTACGTGACCTGGCGCAGGGGCAAGCCCTGCCGTTACGAGGGAAACGTCTCAGACGAGATAGGGTGAGGATGTGTGCTTATTTCATACTCAAATTGAGGAATAGCACATTGTTGCAGATGACCGGGTTAAGTACACTCTTAGTAAGCGACAATAGTTAAAAAATGTTTCGCAAGAAGGGTATACATAAATATGAAAAAGATGTCTTTCATGCAATTACTCCTGGCCATAACAAGTATGTGCTTATTATTCTTGTTGACAGCCTGTACCACGGCAGCCGATACGAATAATCCAGGCGTTCCATCCGCCACGACACCAAAGGCCACACCAACGTCAGAAACCACGACACCAAAGGCCACACCAACATCAGAAACCACGACACCAAAGCCTACACCAACCTCGGCAGCACCAGCACTTAAGACCATTGAAGCCGACTCGTTCACGGTCGGCTATCCTAAAGCATGGACAGCCCAGCAGGGTCAAGGAGATACAGTAATCATCAGTTATCCAGCCTCTAAAGCTAATTTTATCGCCGGCAGCCTTCCAGCTACTGTTCCACCGGTGGGAGATACAGTATCACAGCACCTCGATACCCTGCTGCTGGCACTCCACGCTGGCTACAGTAACTTTAAAACATATCCCGACCGACACGCCACCATCGGGGGCAGGACTGGACATTCGTAGTCTGGTCAGGTACCAACAAGAATAGTGGCAATGACTTTAAAGGCAACATTGGCGCAACCGACTACTACGGCAAGCGCTACGTCATCGATGCATCATCCTTCATAAACGACTTCGACAATGACTATAACGGCGGCTTCAAATTAATGGAAGACTCATTCAAATTCACCAGCTAATACGCCACATCCGGCAACAACGACGTTGCTCACGAGTCAAGAAATGTAACAAAAAAGAGATTTTTAAGAAATCAGGAAATTATCCATAGATTGACATCAATTACCCTTGACTATACAAACAAACCGATGTATTATATCAACATACGAAAGGAGGTGGTGTGCATGTATGAACAAAGTCGCTGCACAGGCAGCGTTGAATTCCACACCTTCCAGACGAGAGGGGTGAGACGCTAACGCGTCTTATCACACCTGGCTTGGAGCCTGGTGCGGATTTTAAACCGACGTATTGGCCGGTAGTGCATTCTACCTGCCTGTGCAGTAATATCGGAGCACTGACAGAAAGACTAATTTGTCAGTGCTCCGGTTTTTTTTGTCCATTTTTCAACCACAATTCTTATTCACATCAATAAGAAATTACAGGAGAGATGGAATTACTTGACTTTATGTTGATGGTGATCTACATTATAGAAAACACGATAGAAAACACGCATTTGTAAGAGAACGTTTTAAAGAGGAGCAGGGAGTGCTTTCGGCTGAGCTTTTTTGCGCGAACTGTGGGGCGGCCAATCAGTCCCAGGATACCTATTGTTTTGCCTGCCATCAACCACTACAACATACCACTACTACTACTACTACGACCACACCCGCACAGACCACGCACCTACTACGCCAGCGCTATCAGCTACTGGAACGTCTGGGACAGGGCGGAATGGGCTCGGTATATAAGGCTGAGGATATTGAATTAGGCAATCGGCCAGTGGCAATTAAAGAACTAAGCCAGAAGGGTCTGAACCAGCAGGAATCCCAGGAGGCCGAGGAGTCTTTTAAGCATGAGGCCCTGTTACTGGCTGGCTTGATGCATCCCAATCTTCCACGTATCTATGAGAACTTTAGTGAAGCCGGTCGCTGGTATCTGGTGATGGATTTTATTGAAGGCGAGACGCTGGAAGACTATCTGGCCAGACGCGGTGGCCAGCTCCCCTGGTCCGAGATCTACGAGATCTGTATCCAGCTCTGCTCCGTTCTACAATATCTACATACACGTCCAACGCCGATCGTTTTTCGTGATCTGAAGCCGTTGAACGTGATGTTGACGCCGAATCGCCAGGTCTATTTGATCGATTTTGGTATCGCCCGCCTCTTCAAACCCGGACAGGCACATGATACGATCGCCTTTGGCTCTCCCGGTTATGCCGCGCCAGAACAATATGGCAAGGCCCAGACCCGACCCAATGCCGATATCTATAGTCTGGGAGCCATGTTACATCAAATGCTCAGCGGTATCGATCCAGCCACCAACCCATTTGCCTTTAGCAAAATACCTGGTATTCCGGCTTCGCTGCAAGCATTGCTGGATAAGATGCTGGACATGAATGCCGGTCAGCGCATCGCCTATGTGGAGATGGTGCAGGAGCAGCTACGAAGGATCAATACACAAAACTCTTCGCTCCTATCACCTTCCATACAAACACCCGCTCCAACGATCAAGCGGCCAGCCCCAACGCCTGCGCCTGCGAGCAATAGAGCTTCAAGCAGATCGGTCATCTATCCACCGGCTCCACTCCCTACACCATCTACACCACCTCAAGCGGCCCCTGTATCGCCTGTATCGACGCCGATATATATTCCAGGCGCATCCAAACAGCCATCGGTCATCTATCCGCCGGCTCCAGCTCCAGTGAGCATACCACAGCTGCCCGTAGACACGTCCTATAGAGGGAAACTTATTTGTCATTACCAGGGCCATATGGGGGTAGTAACCTCAATCGCCTGGTCACCTGATAGTAAACAGATCGCCTCAGCCGGTTATGATAAAACTGTCCAGATCTGGGATATCAAGGATGGACAGTTGCGAGCGCTCTATGCAGGAAACCAGGCCAACAAGAAAACCAGATGCATCGAAGCGGTCGTCTGGTCGCCAAACGGTAAGTTGCTCGCGTGCGTCAGCAATGATGGCATAGTTCAGGTCTGGGATAGCCAGAGCTTACAGACAAAAACCACCTACAAGCTGCACAAAACTGGCGTACACGCTCTGGTCTGGTCGCCCGATGGTAGCGCGCTCGCCTCAGCCAGCGACGATAAGCTTTCTATCTGGAATCCCACTAATGGCACAACCATCCTCGAACGCGAGGCCACATACAGGCAGATACAGACAGTAAGCTGGTCGTCCGACAACAGTTATCTCGCCATCGGCTATCAGGAACCCACCATCGAGATCATCCGCATATCCCTCAAGGACAAACTTCAGCAGCTCGAAACCATCTACACCGGCAATAAAAGCGGCGTCACCAGCATAGCCTGGTCGCCCGATGGTAAATATATTGCCTCAGGTGGCAGCGATAAAACCGTCCAGGTCTGGGAGTTCGCCACCAGGAAACACATCAGCACGTACGCAGGCCACAGCGGAGCCATCTACGCCCTCTCCTGGTCGCCGGACAGCCAATCCATCGTATCCAGTAGCGCCGACGGTAAGATCCAAATCTGGGACCCTTCAAACGGAAAGACTCTCTTCACCCATCCATCCGCTAACCCCACCATCTACGCCCTCTCCTGGTCTCCTGACGGCAAAGACATCGCCTCAGCCGCCCATAGTAGCGTCATCGTCTGGGAAGCTCCTGATACCCCTTGATATACTTTATCGCGATGCCGGCGAACAGTGGCACGTCTCCCAACGTAACGGCTGGGCTTGCCCCTGCCCCAGGTCACGTACGACCAGGCACCAGCCCTCTGGCTCAAGACATCTCACGTAGCAATATGCCATCCCCAACATGATCGTAAACAGAAACCTTGACGTAGAGCGAGGAGACGGCAAAGTCCCCGATAATGACCATGTTGGATATGAAAAGTCGCTACGTGAGATGTCTTGAGCCAGAGGCTGCCATGTTTCGCCATGCTTGCTTCAAGACGACCACGTGTCTCAGGGACGTGTCGTACGTGACCTGGGGCAGGGGCAAGCCCAGCCGTTACGTTGAGAGACGCGATCAATGGGAGCGAGCGTATCGGCCGCCAATCGTTCTCTACGTTGAAAGTATTGGGCGCCTGCACTCCTCAGGCTGGCATAAAACTCACCATACATTTGCAATTTGGCCAAAAGACGTTACCGTTATCTCTTCCTTGAAAAAGAAGTTTATGGTATGCTGTAGCTATAAAAGGTTGAATAACAAATTAAGGCAAGGCATTTCATGACTCTATAAACAACATCATCACACTACATACTTGCCCCCAGTTGCAGCATTCAGGTGTATACGCTGCGCTCGCCGTGGCCGTGCGTGAGCGGCATTCACGGTTGCTTATTAAGAACATAAGAATAAGACAATAGATGTCAACAATCATGCCCTATACTGTACTGGTCAGGGCTCTAGAACACGTATTCAATTACACCTCAGCAACCGTCTATCTAATTGTGTTTGCAAAGAACTCAACGCAGTTTTGCAATAAACGTGGGTAAAGTTTGCCCTTTCTGTGTTTCGTAGTGCATCCCGAAACTCCAGGTGGAGGTACCTCTTGTTAGCTAAACGCGAGTTTACAGTTGTCGATGAATATCACTACAACTGGTCCAGTCCTGTGCGCTGGATTACATCTCATCTTTTGCGCTATAAAAAATATCTCTTTGGCTTTATGCTTCTGTGTATTGCTACTAATGCGCTCTATTCTTCAATTTCATTCCTCACTGGAAATGCTTTTAACGCCATTCAGCATAAAGATACAGCGCTGGAACAACTACTGGTGATAGCGCTCTCTCTGGTGGGGGTTATCCTTGTTCAAGGCATATGCGATCTTGGTGCTCGCGTGTGCGCGGAGATATTGAGCAAGCGCTTTGCCCGTAATGCGCGCGAGGAGCTCTATACCAGTCTGTTAGGAAAGAGCCAGACCTTTCATAATCGCCAGCAGGTCGGTGATGTGATGGCCCGCGCCTCCAATGATATGACCCAGTTGAGCGATATGGTCTCGCCGGCCTTCGACGTTATTTTCGACTCTTTTAGCAGTCTGGTCATCAACATAGCCTTTATCGGCCTGCTCAGTCCTCAGCTACTGCTGGTACCAGTGTTATACATGGTCGTTTTCTTTGTTGCTTTGCGCTACTACTCGCGCCAGTTGAGTCCTGTCTCTAACCAGATGCGTGAAGAGTTCGGTCAGACGAACGCGGTCCTCAATGAGGCCGTAGCCGGCATCGAAGTGGTCAAGGCGACCGCGCAAGAAAAGCAAGAGATCCACAAGTTTACCACACGAGCCAGCCGCTATCGCGACTTTTACGTTAAGAACGGTAAGATTCAGGGTTTCTATCTACCAACCCTGTTCCTGGGTGTTGCTCTGGCACTGGCCTTCTTACATGGCCTCTACCTGCTCTCCCACCAGCAGATCTCATTGGGAGCCCTGATCACCTTTATGGGCTTAATGACCAACCTGCGTTTTGTGACCTTCATGTCTACCTGGAGCTTCAGTCTGGTCCAACTTGGGATCGCGGGTGCCAGACGTATCCTGAGCTTGATGAAGGAAGAGACGGAACTGGATGAGAACGCGGGCGGCTATCATGAGCAGATGCGTGGCGATATCGTCTTTGATCATGTGACATTCAGCTATGGTAATACCCCCATTCTGAAAGATATTTCGTTCCGCGCCAAACCCGGACAAACGATCGCTATTGTGGGTCAGACCGGTGCCGGTAAAAGTACGCTGACCAAACTGGTCAACCGTATTTATGATGTTGATTCCGGTACGGTAAGTATCGATGGTGTGGATGTACGCCAGTGGGATATGGATAGTCTGCGCTCGCAGATCTCGACGATTGAGCAGGATATCTTCCTCTTTTCACGGACGATTGCTGAGAATATCGGCTATGGCCTGGGACCAAAGGCGGATCGCGCCACGATTGAGACGGCGGCACACGATGCCCAGGCCCATGAGTTTATTCAGAGCTTTGCCCAGGGCTATGAGACCGAGATTGGTGAACGCGGTGTCACCCTCTCAGGCGGTCAGCGCCAGCGTCTGGCGATTGCGCGTGCCCTGCTTACCGATCCACGCATCTTGATCCTGGATGACTCGACCAGCGCCATCGATAGCGCCACCGAGGACGAGATCCAGAAAGCTATTCGGCGCATCCTTGAGGGACGTACCACCCTCTTAATCACGCATCGCCTCTCGCAGATCCGCTGGGCCGACAGTATCCTGGTGCTGCGTAAAGGCGAACTGATTGATCAAGGTACACACGAAGAACTACTGGCACGCTGCGAGATCTATCGCCGTATCTTCTCGCACTATGACTCAGCCATTCCAACTACCGTCAATAGTGGGGATTAAGGGAAGAGAGGAGTTTTCCATATGGGCTTTATCATGGCTGGTCTTGATGCCGAGTCATATGATCGTAATTATACCGATCGACAACTTATCAAGCGCATCACTCAGTACTTCAGGCCACACCTGCCCTTGATGATTACGATCATCGTACTGGTGGTCTTTAACGCCGGACTGGATACCGCGTTTCCGCTGCTGATCTCTAACAGTATCGATACGCTGGTCAGTACCCAGGCTCTCCAGGCCGCCATTGGACTGGTGATCTTTATTCTGTGTTCAGCCGCGCTCTCATGGGCCTGTAATATGTTCCGTCAGCGTTTCACGGCCCGCTCTGTTGGCGATGTGGTCCTGAAACTGCGCACCGATGCCTTCACAGCCGTCATGTCACGCGACATGTCGTTCTTCGACGAATTCTCGTCCGGTAAGATCGTGAGCCGTGTTACATCGGATACCGAGAACTTCGCGACCGTGGTGACGCTAACCCTGAACCTGCTTAGCCAGGTGCTACTCTATATCTTGATTGTGATCATACTCTTCTTCCGCAATGCCCAACTGGCACTGCTGACCCTGAGTATTATGCCCTTGATCATCGGAGTCGCCCTGGGCTTCCGGGTATTAGCCAGAAAGTATACGCGCCGCTCACAGCGCTCGCTGGCTCGGGTGAACGCCAACGTGCAGGAAATTGTCAGTGGCATCACCATCGCCAAAAACTTCCGCCAGGAACAAAACATGTACGATGAGTTCAAAGAGATCAATACTCAATCGTACCATGTCAATGTACGTTCAGGCTTTTTGTATAATGGTATCTTTCCCGTCCTGGTCTTTATCGCTAATATCGGTACCATCTTGATCGTCTATTTTGGTGGACGTAGCGTTGTCAGCGGCAACACGTCGCCTGGAGATTGGTTCCTGTTCATTCAAAGCCTGGGCCTGCTCTGGCAGCCACTGACCAGTATCGCTTCATTCTGGAGCCAGTTCCAGCTAGGATTAGCCGCCAGTGAGCGCGTCTTTGCCTTGCTGGATGCCGAGCCACGCGTGCACCAGATTGAGGAGAAGCCGGTACAAGATATTCAGGGCAAGATCACCTTCAAGAATGTCTTCTTCAGCTACGATGATCGTCAGACCGTCCTCAAGGATTTCAGCCTGACCATCAAGGCCGGAGAGACCATCGCCTTTGTTGGCCACACCGGCGCTGGCAAATCCAGTATCGGGAAGCTGATCTCGCGCTTCTATGAATTTCAAGGTGGACAGATCTTGATCGACGATCAGGATATCCGCACTTTTGATCTCCATGATTATCATCAGCGTCTTGGTATCGTGCCACAGTCGCCCTTCCTCTTCTCGGGTAGCGTCACCGACAATATTCGCTACGCCCGGCCCGAGGCCACCGATGCTGAAGTCGCGGCCGTCGCCCAGAAGATTGGTGGAGGAGACTGGATCGAAGCCCTGCCTGAAGGACTGGATACCCTTGTCGGCGAAACTGGTCGTGCCCTCTCCATGGGACAGCGCCAATTGGTCGCCCTGGCTCGTGTGCTGTTACAGAATCCAGCCATCATCATCATGGACGAAGCCACCGCCAGCGTTGATCCATTAACCGAAGCTCAGATCCAGGAAGGATTGGACATCATTCTGGAACACCGTACCGCTATCGTGATCGCCCATCGGCTCTCGACCATCAAGCATGCCGACCGCATCATCGTCCTTGACGACGGACGTATCGCCGAAGAAGGCAGTCACGAAGAACTCATGCAGCGCGGAGGTCACTACTCCGAACTCTACAACACCTACTTCCGCCACCAATCGCCAGACTACAAACCCGGCGGAGGCTTCGTGCCCACCCACCGGTAACGGCAGCCCTCGCGGCTGCAACCAGTACCCGTACGAAAACACCGCCGGATGATCTTCGGCGGCGTTTTCATATCTATTGAAATCCTCTAATCATGCTACACCATAGTAAAAATGGGGTATAGTGTACGTGATATACAACAGACTACTTATCAAATTATCGTCTTATTGACGTTATCGATTTTTTTACGAGCACGAGGACTTTCATGGAACCTTCACCGACTATACAAAAAGAGCGCTTTACGCGTGGTAGCCTGGCTGGCCTGTTAGCGGGCATCCTGGCGACCCTGATTATGCTGCTCCTGAGCCTGACCATCGGCGGCGTATCGCTGCCAGAAGCCTTAGGATCAGCCATCGCACAGGCGCTCCCTTTACCACTCTTCGACTATCTCCACCAGACGCTTGGCGGCGATGCCAAGCATTATCTTTTTTATATTGTTCTCGTCGGGCAATGCCTGGTATTTGCACTCTTTGGCGGCCTCTGTAATCTGCTGGTAGATCGGCTGAACTTTGGACAGTGGCGCGACCAGCAAGGCGATCTTGATTATAGCGTTGGACTGCTACTGGCCTTTATCCTCTGGTTATTTACCGGACTGATCTTTTTACCTCTCACCGGCTCAGGCGTCTTTGGCTCACAATTATCAACAGGTGTCATGAGCACCATGTTGAGTCTGGCCATCACCGGAGTCGTCTATGGTGTCCTCTTTATCTTTATGCACAACTGGCTACTCTGGCGCACGCTTAAAGCCGTAGCCAACCCGGACATGGATGCGGAACTGCTCACCAAACAGGCTCAGCGTCGGGCATTCCTCCGTAACGGCGTGGTATTTGTGGGACTGAGCGCCTTAGGTGTGGCCGCCTGGCGCTTCATTGTGGGTAACGCCGGTAGCGGAGCCGTCGCTAATCCACAAATACAGAATAGCCTGCTCGATAAATATCAAGCAAAGATCACACCACCCCCTGTCCCAAACTATGGAGAGTTACACACCGTTAAAGGACTCTCACCTGAAATAACCAGTAACAGTAGCTTTTATGGTGTCTCTAAAAACCTGTCCTCCGATCCTACCGTCGATGGCACTAGCTGGAAGCTCACTATCGATGGTCAGGTGGAGCACCCCTTTACCATGTCCTATAAAGAGCTGACCGCCATTCCTACCCATCAGCAATATGAAACACTGATGTGTATCAGTAATGAAGTTGGCGGCGAATATATGAGCAATGCACTCTGGGAAGGCATCACGCTCAAAGACTTGTTACAAAAAGCCGGAGCCATCAAACCGGGCGCCACCAAAGTCGTCCTGTATGCCGCCGACAACTATAGCGACAGCATCCATCTCTCCAAGGCCCTCGAACCCACCACGATGGTCGCGGTAAAAATGAACGGCGAGACCCTACCCAGCGCCCATGGCTATCCGGCCCGCCTACTCGTACCAGGCATCTACGGCATGAAACACGTCAAATGGATCAATCGCATCGAGGTCGTCAACACCGACTATAAAGGCTACTGGCAGCAAAACGGCTGGAGCGATCCCGCCCCCGTCAAAATGACCTCACGCATCGACACACCCATCTTTGGCGCCAAACTAAGCGCCAACAAACCCACCTATATCGCCGGCGTCGCCTTCTCCGGCAACAAAGGTATCGGCCAGGTAGATGTCAGTACCGACGGCGGCAAAAACTGGCAGAAAGCCACCTTAAAGCGTCCACTATCAGCCATCACCTGGGTCCTCTGGGAAATCCCCTGGCAGCCCCAGGCCGGCAACCACGACATCCTGGTCCGAGCCATCGACCTCCAGGGCAACGTCCAGACACCCCAACTGGCCGCCCCCCTACCCGACGGCTCATCCGGCTACCACACCATCACCGTAACCGCCAACTAATAAAGACACCTTTATATGGATGGCTACGCACGATGAGGAACGTGCGTAGCCACCAGGCCCAATATCCTTCACATAAGCAAAAGAAACAATAAGTGCAATAGCGGTAGCGGCTGCCCTCGTGGCTGCGCACCTCCCTTTACGAGTAAAGCCCACTTTATAAGTCCACCTCCTGCCACGCCTCGCTCCGTGATCATCTCAGTCCACCTCCCCCTGTGACCTTAGGCCCCAGACCCATTGACGCAAGGAAACGTGGCCGCACGCTATCTTCAAGGAACGCTGGCCGGCACGGATTTTCGAAGGGTTTGCTGGCTCGTGAAGGCACGTGCGCAGCCACGAGGGCAGCCGCTACATCTTTTGCTTCTATTGTTGCCTTTAATTTTATTGATGAATATGGAGGAGCATGACGTTATTGGGTGGTAATGTCGAAGTTGGTAGTAGCTGCCGGACTACCGGGCACGGTAATTTGTACGTGGAGTTGCCAGGAGCCGCCCATGGAGAGATGCGCCTGGGCCTGATAGAGGCCAGGTGATTGGGAACGGGCAACGATCTCTTCGGTCCCCATATCCATGCTCTGCATCGAACTTGCCAGAATCACACGCGCATTGCTCACCAGCTGGCCGCTCGCCTTCTTAACGATCTGTAGCGAGAGATTGGCCGGCTGGTTGATTGACGGTGGATTCGGGCTGACCTGCAAGGTCACCTGATAGGGACCAGCCTGAGCCACCTGGACCGGGGCCGTAGGCTTACGCGGGATCAATGCCTCCAGCGAGGTACCAAGAAAAGTTACCACGATCAGGAAGCCAATCCCTAATATCACAATTAAAAGTTGTCGTCTCTTCATATAATCTGTATAGAGGGTGTATTTTTACTGTTGTTCGCCACACATAAAAAGGTAGATCATGTTTACATACCCCTACCCATAGGATCAAAGTATTTTGCAGGACAGGGGCGAAACACAATCCACCTTAAAACATTCTATTTGAGGAACGTAGATTCAATTAAAATTTGTGCTTTCGTTTTTATTATATCCGATAAACAAAGGCATTGCCAACATAAAAAGGACTAAATAGCTGCTTTCGACTCTATCGAAACATAAAAATGGGCCTTTAACCGTTGGCGCAGTCCGGTTTACTGAAGTATAATAACAGTAACACCGTCAACTCCCAGAAAGGTACAAAGAGGTGCTAGAGAAAAAGACAGTGATGGGCAGGGTTCAAAGGCATAGCAGTTCGATGAAAATGTACTGTTCATTTTGTTCCACATCCTCACGCCCCCTCTCCCGCCTCAAGAATCGAGGAAGAAATGTACAAAGGTCAATCTGGCATGTGGTCCTGGCTGTTTCACCGCATATCAGGACTCGGTATTCTACTTTTTCTATTTATACATATCGTCGATATCTCAATGCTGAGCTTCGGTCCCGATGTGTATAATCAGAGCGTTCTCTTATTCGACCATTGGGTTGTACGCCTGCTATCACTGGCACTGGTGGTTGCTGTACTTTACCATAGCTTCAATGGTATCAGGATTATGGCGATCGACTTCTGGCGCAAAGGATCACGCTATCAACGGCTCATGTTTGGCATTGTCCTGGCAGCAACAATCATCGTCTTCATCCCTATGGCCTATTATATTATGGGGCCAGCCTTCCAGTGGTTGACGCAAGCACCACATCCAACGGCAAGTCGCTAAACGACC
This sequence comes from Dictyobacter alpinus, assembly GCF_003967575.1. Classification (NCBI taxonomy): domain Bacteria; kingdom Bacillati; phylum Chloroflexota; class Ktedonobacteria; order Ktedonobacterales; family Dictyobacteraceae; genus Dictyobacter; species Dictyobacter alpinus. The sequence goes on along the minus strand of NZ_BIFT01000001.1, from coordinate 2,652,346 downwards.
CCTACCCATTGAGAGTACACTCTGGGTACGTTGAAGCATAACTCAATGTAAGGAGAAGAATCTTTATGCTGCGTATTTCGAGCGGACGTGGACCTCGACCAATGAGTGGCGGGTTCGAAACATTTTCCTGGTATTATTTTCGCATTTCAGGTGCGGCACTGGTCTTCCTGGTAATTGCGCATTTAATTATTATGCACGTCACTACTGATGTCGCCTGTACAACCTATGCTTTTGTCGCAGCCCGCTATGGCAATATCTTCTGGCGTGTCTTCGACTGGCTCTTATTAACCCTGGCACTTACCCATGGTATGAATGGCTTGCGTATAACCATCGATGATTATGTGCGTTCAGCCGGAGCCCGTATGTGGTTAATGTCTATTTCGGCTATCTTACTGGTCATTTTCTTTATGCTGGGAACGATTACATTAATAACCTTCCAGCCGGTCGCCAGCGCGATTGGACCACACTGTGTGATCAAGTAGAATGAGGATAAATTATGTATCATAAGTTTGATGTGGTGATTGTTGGTTCTGGCGGTGCCGGCTTGATGGCCGCGATGCAGTTGCCCAATGCGAGTGTAGCTGTTCTGACCAAGGTTTACCCAACCCGTTCACATACCGGTGCCGCTCAAGGAGGCGTTGCCGCCGCCCTTGGAAACCAGGAAGAAGATCACTGGAAATGGCATATGTACGATACCGTCAAAGGCGGTGACTATCTGGTCGATCAGCCCGCGGCGGAGGTTCTGACCCGTGAGGCGATCGATGCTGTCTATGAATTAGAGCATCGTGGCCTCCCATTCAATCGCACAGACGATGGCCGTATCGACCAGCGCCGCTTTGGTGGCCACACGCGCAACTACGGTGAAGGTCCGGTACGCCGTTCCTGCTACGCCGCCGACCGCACCGGCCATATGATCCTGCAAACCATGTATCAGAGCGCGATCAAGAATGAAGTACGCTTCTTCAACGAATTCCTGGTACTGGACCTGCTGGTCAATGATGGTCAGGCCTGCGGCGTGGTCGCCCTGGAGATCAAGACCGGCGAGATTCATACCTTCCATGGCAAGGCAATTCTGTTTGCGACCGGTGGTTATGGTCGCGCCTGGCGTGTGACCAGTAACGCCTTTGCGTGTATGGGTGATGGTATGTCAATTGCTTATCGCCGTGGTGTGCCCTTGCAGGATATGGAGATGTACCAGTTCCATCCGACCGGCATCTATAAAGTCGGCGTCCTGCTCAGTGAGGCCGCCCGTGGTGAGGGTGGTAAGCTTCTCAATGGCAAGGGCGAATACTTCATGGAGCGCTATATGCCTACCCTGAAGGATCTGGCCCCACGCGATATCGTCTCGCGCTGTATTGTGCAGGAAATTAAAGACGGCAACGGTATCGATGGCAAGGATTATGTATATCTGGATGTACGCCATCTGGGCGCGCAAAAGATCGCCGAGAAACTGCCGGATATCACCGATTTCGCCCGTAACTATCTGGGTGTCGAGCCAATCACCGAGCCGGTTCCCATTCAGCCAACGGCCCACTATGCCATGGGTGGCATCCCCACCGATATCGATGCACGCGTCGTAATTGATCCACAATGGACACCAATGCCGGGCTTCTATGCCGCTGGTGAGGTTGCCTGTGTCTCTGTCCACGGCGCCAATCGCCTCGGTACCAATTCACTGGTCGACCTGATCGTCTTTGGTCGCCGGGCCGGTAAACATATGGCAACATTCATTGCAGAGAATAGCCATGTACCCCTGCCAGACAATCACGAAGAATACTCACGCGAATACATTGACCACCTCTATAGCTCCACTGGCGGCGAGTCTGCGGCCCATATCCGCTCAGAGCTACAGAACGAGATGATCGATAACGTGTTTGTGGAACGTACCGATGCAGGACTACGCCATGCACTGGACCAGATTGCTGGCCTGCAAGAAGCCTACAAGGGTGTACAGCTACAGGATAAGGGAAAACGCTTCAATACCGAACTGATGGAGGCCGTTGAGTTAGGTTTCTTACTCGATTGCTCAGAAGCAACGATCCATGGAGCTCTGGCCCGTACGGAAAGCCGTGGAGCCCACTTCCGGCTGGATTACGAAAAACGTGATGACGTCAACTGGCTCAAACACACACTCGCCTATCGCGGCACCAAAGCACACGATGTGCGCCTGGACTACAAAGATGTGATCCTCATCGATGATCCAATCTTCAAGCCCAAGGAACGCAAATACTAACAACGGGAACGCAACATATTAGAGGGAGTTGGGAATGAAAATACTGGTACGTATTAAGCGTTATGATCCAGAACGGGACAATAAACCCTACTGGGATGAATTTCGGGTCGATGCTGATCCTATTGACCGCCTGTTGGACACGCTGAACACGATCAAATGGACCATGGATGGAACTCTGACATATCGTCGTTCCTGTGCCCACGGTGTCTGTGGATCGGATGCGATGCGCATCAATGGTCGCAATCGCCTGGCCTGTAAAGTTCTGATGCGTGATGTTGGCAACAAAGTTACCATCGAGCCTATGCTGGGTTATTCCGTGATTAAAGATCTGGTAGTAGATATGGATCGCTTCTTTGACAAGTATCGCTCCATCAAGCCTTTCTTGATCACGTATGACAATGAGCCAGGCACCGAGCGCCTGCAATCACCAGCGCAACGCGAAGTCTATGACGAAGGCACCAAGTGTATCCTCTGTGGAGCCTGCACCGGTTCCTGCCCATCCATCTGGGGCAATCCAGATTGGGTTGGACCAGCCTCAATCGTCAATGCGCACCGCTTCATCTTTGATAGCCGTGACCAGGGAGCCGCCGAGCGCCTACAACTGCTAAGCCGCAAAGATGGCGTCTGGCGTTGCCGCACCATCTTCAACTGCGCCGATGCCTGTCCGCGTGGCATTCCAGTCACCGACCTGATCGAACAGGTCAAACGCGCCATCGTCTACGGTGGACCCGAAGAAGCTTAACGCAGACAACTCTATAGAAACCATCCCTATGAGGATGGTAAGCTTCACGCCTACCTGGGGGCGTGGACACCCCCAGGTAGTAGTTTATAATTATAGTGCATAAAGTGCGCACTGCGCACTTTATGCACTATAATTATAAACTAGCAAGTTCCCGTCAGGGAACGAGTGTGGGTGCGCACCATAAACACATTTTGAATGAACGCAAATAGATGCTAAAGGAAAATAAAACATCATGGTAGGAACAGCAGAGACCTGGCAGCACCAGGATATCATGACCAACACCATTCGCATGCACTACGTCATCGAAGGCACAGGTCCACTCATCGTCTTGCTGCATGGCTTCCCAGAATACTGGTATTCATGGCGGTTCCAGATTCCATTCCTGGCCAACCTTGGCTACACCGTCGTCGCACCAGACTTACGTGGCTATAATGATACCGACAAACCTAACCGTGGCTACGATATCCCCACCCTGTTACGCGATATTGTCGGACTCATCAAAGGCCTGGGCCATGAAAAAGCCATTATCATCGGACACGACTGGGGTGGTGTACTGGCCTGGAACTTCGCCATGGACTATCCACAGATGACCGAACGCCTGGTGGTCTTAAATGCACCGCATCCAGGAGCCTACCTGCGCGAATTACGCAATCCACAACAATTGCGAAAAAGCTGGTATGTCTTCGCCTTCCAGATCCCATGGCTCCCCGAATTTATGCTGAGCCGCAACAATGCCGCAGCCATTGGTCGCCTCATACAACAGAGCGCCGCCCACAAAGAAGCTTTCCCACCCGAAGTGCTGGCCCACTACCAGGAAGCCATGAGCAAGCCACACGCCCTCACCGCCAGCATCAACTATTACCGCGCCCTGTTCAACCGGCCCTTCAGCTTCTTAAACAAACAGGCCAAAAAAGTCATTAATGTACCCACCCTCATCATCTGGGGAGAACAGGATGTCGCCCTCGATAGCGCACTCACCGAAGGACTGGACCAATGGATCACCAATTTGAAAATCAAACGCATCCCCGATAGCGGCCATTGGGTCCAACAAGAAAGGCCTGAACTCGTCAACCAGTTTCTCGCCGAATTCCTCCAACCCACCAGCCCCAACCTCCTGTAACGGCAGGTCTTGCACCTGCGACCTGCCAGACGTACGACCGGGCACAAACCAGAGGCTGGAAGAGCGGCTCGATGGGAGTGGGCACATCGGCCGCCAGCCGTTGCTTACGTTGAAAATATTGGTCCTTGCGTGTGGCACCCGCTCCACGTATGTCACACCACGCCATGGAGTTGGGTTACATATGGTAAATTCATCTTTTTATTGCAATTGTAGAGGTTTATCCTGTACAATAGATATGTATATATTTAACCAATATATGACTTTCAATTGCTCCTGTCAGTATTTCTATCTTATACAAACTACATCTATTATTATACCGAAAATGCCTTACCATGATAGAAGCATGGACAGGTTCACAGCTTTGGTGTTCTTTTTATTTTAGGGTCCAAATGTATAGTAAAGGCCCAACAGAGAGGCCAGCTATCTCTGCAAAAAATGGATGAATACAATATCATCATCATCACAGTCAGAAGAGTCATTAACACCGCAACCACCAGTGGATGATCTAGTCGAGGCTCCAACTCAGAAGGTTCCAGCTATTTCCGCCCCCCAAGATGTTGCGGTCATGCCCCTCACCATTGCGAATCTAGTTAATGGAATAGTACCTGCACCTGCTAGCGTCCAGGCCAACCTACCTGTGGGGACATATGCTTCCATGCCAACAGGTACACCTCTACCAGCCAGTTCATCAAAAGGGATCACCAGACCACTACCACTCTGGGCCTTTATTCTCGGTATCATTGCTATCATTGGAGGAATAATCACGGCCTTCGCAACTGGTAGCGATTGGGCCGCAGGCGATCTGACTGCGGCCATCGTAGCAGCCAGTATCGCGGTCGTGCTCACACTGGTACTGATAGTACGTTCCATCGCCGGAATGGCCGCCCGCAGCAATCCACACCGTCTCAGACAGTATATTAGCGCAGGCCTGATCATCCTGGTCCTTTTCGCCAGTTCAGGTACCGGCCTCCTCATCCAAAATTCCATGCATAGTGTACAGGCCCATTACATGGAAGGTCAGAAACAGTGGGAAGGTGCTATTAAGCAGTATGAACTTGGTGGGGAAAAGGCCCCAAGCAGTAGCGATCTCGCTCGCACCTACAACGAATGGGGAGAAGATTTAAGCCAGAAGGGCATTTATGGTATAGCGATTAGCAGGTTTGATATTGTCATCAACGAATATGCCAGTCAGCAAACCCAGGTTGATCATGCGCAACAAAGCGAAAGCCATGCGTATATTGAGTGGGGAAAACACGATCTAAAGCAACACGATTATATGGCCGCTGCCAGTCACTTAGATATGGCCCTGAACCAGACATATTGTTCAGCCGAATGCAGAGGAGAGGCGACACCCCTAACTTCAACCGCCTATTATAATAAAGCCAAATTTTTGTTGGGCCTGAAAGAATATCAGGAATCAGTCAAAGCTTTTGAGGTGGTACAGTCCCGCTTCCCGCAGTCTCCAGAAGCGCAACAACAACATCCTGATATGAGTACGGCACTGCTTGGAGAAGGCAAACAGGCTAAAGATATTGTCTGTTCAGACGCCGTTCCGATATATCAAGAGTTGGCCGAGAAGTTTGCAGACACACCAGAAGGCCGCGAAGCCAAAATGGCCTTGAGCGCTCCACAACCAGTAGTAGGACACTTTATCCCGGATATCCCTAAAGCCAGTGATGGCTATCTTGATGTTCAGGCGGCATTGATACCAGACCAATCCTCTGATATCAGCGACACTGAATTTTATGCGCAACTTGATAATGCACCAACGGCCCTTGTTGATAGTAATGGGGATTTTACGTTCAAACCCTTAAAACAGGGCACCTATGATCTCGTATGGGGCTTTAGCCGGCCCGATGGCTCACGAACCTATACCTCCACGAGCATAAAAAATACAAACCAGTACCTTTATGTCGCCCAGATTGGACCTCTCTGTAGCTTTAATTTTGGTGAGATCAATGAGAAGTTTCTAACTAGCTAAAACTGCTTAATCTATGCCACCCACTGGAAGCGAGAAACGGGATCCACCTGATATGATGGCTCCCGTTTTCTTTATCAGTCGGTATTATTTGATACGTATCATATTTAATCGACGCAATCCTGGCTTCGGTTTTCCCTCAGGTAGTTGACCTTGTAGTTGTAACACCATCTGTGTAATTGGCTCGGGGCGCTCAACCACCGGACGGTCAGTATCATTTGACGTATCATCATCATGTCCCTTGAGGGTATCTTGAGAACCCTCAGACTCAATAACCTGCTCCAGCCATTGCATACCACAGACCCCACATATCCCATGGCTTGCTTCATAGAGCTTAGGGAGCGGTAGAGGCGATAGGCGCTCCCCATCATTATCAATCAAACGCAAGCACCAGGCACACTGACGCACCATACATCCACATCCTTTCTCAGCAGGCGTCTCCTCACATCACAGAACCAACATTGGCAGCGCAAAATGTCTAAAGGCGGAGCCCTGGCAAAACCAGGCCTTTACACAAACATTTATGCGTTTATATATATAAATTTAATTTGTGCAGAAAACGATTCACGTAGGAGAAAACCCCGTCCACATTTACATCTCTGCCCAAAAAAACGACCATACACAAATATTTCGCAGAAAACCAGGATTTTGTAGTATAACCACATCTATTGCAACCTCCCCTTCATCAAAGTTGGTGAATTCCTCAATTTATTGATATATTACAACTGGAATCTAGATAATCCTAAATATCTATATACATTTTACCTGATATAATTCAATAAATCTTCAAAAATAGGGTGAGTTTTTTCTTAAAAACAACGATACAAAGAAATTTTAATGTAGAAAATGATATACTTTTAGCAAGTACTGTATGTGTCAGGCAAAAAAGATTTGAACAAATTTCCTTGTTCATCTGGATAAAGGAGTTTTCTATGTACCCCTCTCGCTGGAGGTCTAGTACGCTCTCTGTATATATATTATTATTAAGCCTGCTATTAGTGGCAGGTTGTGGCAGCAGTGGGGGCAATGATAAGCAGGCATCCGTCACTCCAACGGCACCACCTCTACCCTCACCAACAGCCATCAGTGGACCTGGACAGCAGACACTGGATACGATGGCACAAAAGCTGAATAACGCCAAAACACTCCATGGCATCTTCAAGCTGACAAGTTCCAGTCAGGCATTCAATGGCAACGTTGAGACCGAACTCTGGAAGACAGCTCCTGATAAAAGTCGTAGTGAAGTCAAGCAATCCACGTTTTCACAGGTAAGTACAGGTTCAGTGTCGGTGAGCGATGGGCAACAGATATGGCAATATGATCCAGCTAAAAAGATCGTCTATACAGGCAAAGTTTCCCATGATGCCAATACACCTGATCAACAGAACCAGGGCATCGCTGGATCAGGGGGAGGCCAGAATCAAAGTCTACTGAATATCATCCAGAGCATCTTTGATAATAGTATCGGCACACTCCGCTCTTCATCTGTAACGGTTGATGGCCACAACACCTCAGATGTGCATGTGGTCCCCAGGAGCAACGGTGACAGTGGGACAGCCTCAAATTTCAATTACAAGGGCGAAATCTACATTGATAATCAGACCCAGCTACCTGTAAAAGTGGATCTGGACATTAGCAGTCTGGGGAAAATCACCGTTACCATTCCAAAACTAGATGTGAATCCTGCTATCGATAATAAGCTCTATACCTTTACTCCTCCCGCCGGCACAAAAACTCGGCCCTTGGAAGAGGCAAGTGGCAACCAGAATACAGGTAAACTTACACTGGCCCAGGCCCAGAAGCAGGCCGGCTATCACTTACTCAGTATTCCTGGCCAGGAAGGCGAGTATACCTTACAGGGAGTCGCAGCCCTGGGTACTCCTGGCTTACAAACTTATACGCTAAATTATATGAAGGGCAATACCGCCTTCACCATCGCGGAAGGTAAGCCACTGGCTGATCTGCCTGCCCGTGGTAATCAGACATCCCTCCGGGGCACCAACGGCACCAGCAGCAGCAATAATGGCCAGACCACTCTATCCTGGACCGAAAAAGGTGTTGGCTATCGCATCACTGGCGCCATCACCGCCGACCAGGCTTTAGAGATCGCGAAGCTCCTGAGCTAATATCATTTGTAGAATGTGTTGGCTTCCCGAGAAGGGTGCAGTCAACCACACTCGGGCGCTAAAGCGCCCATACTTCTTTTATAAAAGAGCTGTGAAGTTGCGCGCAGTGCGTGCAATTTCACAGCTCTTTTATAAATTTTGGAGCACTCCAAGTAAACGGCCTATTGCGCCAGAGTATCCTTTACAACGGCGGCCAGGGCTTTGATGAAGAGAGGACTGGTGTTAAGCGACTCGATACGAGCAAACTGAATACCATGCTCCTCAGCCTGTTCGCGAGCACCCACCTCGATGTCGTACAGGATCTCAAGATGGTCGGCCAGAAACTGGACAGGCGCGATTAATACCTGCTGTTTACCGGCCTCTTTTAATTCTGGCATCACATCCGCAAAATCTGGTTTGAGCCACTCTTCAGGAGTATGACCGGCACTCTGGTAACAGAACATCCAGCGATCAGAGGCCAGGTCTGCACGCTTGGCGATCTCAGCGGCGGTCTCTTTAAGATGATTAATATAATCTGGCTCATTCTCAATGACGCGTTTAGGCATACTATGGGCGGTCAGCAGGACCGGTACTTCAGCACGCTGGTCGGCGGGAAAGCGCTCCAGTGCCTGTTTGACCCGCTCAGCTACAGCATCCAGGAAGAAAGGCTGTAGATGCCAGTCGGTCGAGATCTTTAGCTCCAGACCATCCTGATGCAGATGCTCATAGGCCTGTGTCAGTGTCTTGATATAGCCGCTCATAATAATCGGCGAATACTGTGGCGACATAATAATGCCAACCAGAGACTGCGCACCCGCGGCCGTCTCCGGCACCATGTCCGCAACAAAGGGAGGAGAGAAGCGCATGCCAGCGGTCACATGATAAGTTGTGCCATCAGTACTGCTGGCATTCAGTTCCTCTTCTAAAGCCTGGGCCTGATCGCGTGTAATGCGAATCAGCGGCGAACCGCCAATCAAGTCATAGCGGCGGCGAAACTCGGTCAATACCTCTTCAGAAGGCTCGCGACCACCATACACATTTGTAATATAAGCAGGAATATCATCCAGGGTAGCAGGCGAGCCATACGTCATCAACATGACGCCAACATGTTTATTCGTCATCAATTTATTCCCTTTATCTTCTAGTCGTTTCATGCACAGCATCCACCAGGTGACGCAGCATATCCGGCTCAGTCGCCATCGGAATACCATGTCCCAGATTAAAAATATGGCCAGGACGATTGGCCGCACGACGCAATACATCCTGCATGCCTGCCTCTAACACAGGCCAGGAAGTCAGTAGCAAGGTCGGATCCAGATTGCCCTGAATCCCACGATCCAGTCCAATGCGCTCCCAGGCCGTATCCAGGTCCACCCGCCAATCCACGCTAATCACATCACCACCAGCCTCCACCATCAGTTCTAGTAAGGCCGCCGCCCCGGTCCCGAAGTGGATAGCGGGCGTGCCTGTCTGCTTAATGGCGGCAAAGATACGCTGTGTATATGGCAACACAAAGCGGCGATAAGCGCTGGGACCTAGCGTCCCGATCCAACTCTCAAAGATCTGGATCACGTTAGCGCCGGCCGCAATCTCAGCCAGTAGATAGTGTGTAACCACTGTCGTGACCTTCTCCATCAAAGCATCCCAGACGGCAGGCTGACTATACATCAACGCTTTGGCCGTCGCATAATCACGGGATGGCTTGCCCTCAATCATATAGCAGGCCAGCGTAAAAGGACCCCCAGAGACACCGATCACGGCCTGTTTGCCCTCTAATTCCCGTCTCACCAACCGGATCGCATCAAGGATATATGGCACCGACTCCTCAATATCCATGATGCGCAATGCCTCTACATCGTGTACAGAGCGCACAGGATTATGGATAACTGGCCCCTCGGTACGTAATTCAAAATCGATTCCCATGCCCTCAAGGGGCAACATAATATCCGCATAAAGTACCGCACCATCCACCCCAAAACTTTGTACCGGCATGAGAGTCATTTGAGCACATAATTCAGGCGTCTTTGTCAGAGTCAGAACATCATATTTCTCACGTAGCGCTTGATATCCTTTTGAGCTACGGCCAGCCTGACGCATAAACCAGATCGGCGTCGCATCAGGTTGCTCGTGCCGACACGCGGCAAGAAAACGCGCAACCCCGCTCGACTGTCCTGTAGCAGCAGATCCTCTCTCTTGTTGCATATATGTTCCTTTAAGAGTTTTGCGCATCCAGCTATCAGCCTGGAATGCCTTCACATATCATAGCGCGGGCAACCTTACATTGACAACTACAAATCTACAAAAATCTTTAATGAAACAGAAGTCAGCTACAGATTTTACAGATTTTTTGTCGGACAGGAATAAAAAGGATTACACGCGGGAGAGTTTCAGGTGGGTAAAGCTAGCGGTGGCGATATCGGTGGCGGAGATGGTATTGGTGGTAAAAGCCAGTTGGCCGCTCTGGTATGTCGTATCATGGACCTTATTCAGGAAGATGCCATTCACATAGAGATTGAAATCAGCGCCATTGGCAATCACCAGCAGCGTATTTTTGCCGCTTCCCGGTACAATCGCGCTATTCGCCGTTGATTTCAGTAGCGTCACATACTGATTACTGCCAGCATTAACGTCGTGGCGCAGGAAAGAATATTGTCCCACGCTATTAATTTCAAATTTGTAGAATTGATCACCATGTAGCCGCAGCAACATACCAGCGGAATTACCAGATAACAGCGATACATCTACCTGGATAGCCGCATCATCAACCAGTGGTGAGATCAAGGCACAAGGTATAGCAGGCGCATCCGCACTTTTTATCGCTCGATACGAACCATAAGCAAATACACAATTACCTGGCGCCTCAGACCAGCGTCCACTTTTATTATCCGCCAGATCATCCTGTAGGATCAGGGCGCCGGGAACAACGGTATTAGTATTAGCGACAGTTGCCGTAGCCCTGGGTTGTGCGATGGTAGGCTGGGGAGTTAACGCCACAGTCGTTTGCGGATGGGTGGCATAGAGATAATAAATGTAGCTTCCCGGCAGAATAACAAAGAAAAATAGGCCGGCTGTCACAATACTAAAAGTCATTGTATTTCTACTACGCCTGATCCTGCGTACTGCTGAGCCTGACTTAGCACTGGGACGCGACACTTGCTGCGCAATGGAAACATCATAGGCTGGCGAGACCAGCGGATCGGATTCTGACCGCCTCCTGTTGCGACCTTTAAATAAAGGGCGAGGCGTACTGACATGTCTGGCACCAGAAACAGGATAACGGCGACGCAAAACACGCTTATTTGAGACCGGGGCCTCCTCACTGACCAGCACCTGTTCCGGCAAACTCATACTATCAGCCAGAACCACTTGCTCCAGGTCCATATCTTGCGCCGCAGCATAGGTATCTAAAGGATCATCCTCTATCAGCACGGCCTGATGAAAAGCCTCATACAATTCCGCCGCCGAGGCATAACGTTGTTGAGGATCTTTAGCCAATGCTTTCAATGCCACATTATCGATGGCACGTGTCAGGGTACGATTATAGACCGAAGGTGGTTGTGGATCATCGCGCAACTGCTTCCAGAATACCGACACCGGCGTCTCACCCTCAAAAGGCACGCGTCTCGTTAACATCTGATAGAGCAACACACCCAGCGAATACACATCACTACTCACCGTAGCCGGACCATCCGCCAGATCAGGCGCCATATATTCAGGCGTACCCATCAGTGAACCGGTACGTGTAAGCTCATGACTGGCATCCATGATTTTAGCCAGTCCAAAATCTGCCAGATAAACATGCTTAAGATTACGCAATAGGATGTTAGAAGGCTTAATATCGCGATGCAAGACACCATGATCATGGGCATGTTGAACCGCGCTGGCAATCTGCGACAAAAATAAATCCACCTCTTCAAGTGTTAGAGGGCCATCATCCAGCAGATCACGCAAGGTACCACCAGGAGCATATTCCATCATCAGATAATGCCAGGGCTCAATCTCCTCATAATCCAATGCCGGCAAAATATGTTCATGTTGCAATTTATCGATCGCCTCGGCCTCACGACGGAACCGCTCAAGATAATCCGTTGAATAACCGGTCATCACCTTGATGGCAACATGCTGCTGCGCGACCTCATCATATGCCAGATAAACCTCCGACATACCGCCGCTTCCGAGCAGATTTTTGATTGTATATTGTTTAACAACCGTTCCTTCGAGACCAGGCATAATAATTTTGCATTCCTTACAATGGCAATAATATCTTTTTGAATAATGTAGGATAGGATCACAAAGGGGAACATATTTATAATACGTGGCAGCAAACGCTAAAGATGTGTCTGACTATCATCCCAAGGGGAGATTATGTAGCGGACGCCAGCCTGGGGAGCGCAGGCGCTCCCATTCATTATTTGGTTGGTTGGTGTAAAAAGTGCGCGTGCGCGCACTTTTTACACCAACCAACCAAATAATGAATGTGTATTGCACCTGCGCTCCCCTCAATCCCTCTTTTATTCTCTGGGACAAATACATGGGACACTCACCTGGGCTACCCTCAATCCCTCTTTACTCTCTGGGACAAATACATGGGCTGTTGCCCATGTATTTGTCCCAGAGAGTAAAAAAAAAGCAGGTTCCCGTCAGGGAACGAGTGTGGTCAAGACAACAGTAACAACTAATGACCCTTCCCTTTAGAAGGACCTTTGGGCTGTGGCGTCTTACCACCATCCTTTGGCTTTGGCGTCTTATCAGCATCTTTTGGCTGTGGTGCTTTACCACCATCCTTTGGCTGTGACGCATCATTAGTAACAACCGGCGGCTGTGTATTATGTGGAGCCACTGGATTAGGCTGAGCTTTAACCGGCGCCTTCGTTGCCTTCGCTGCAGGCACCTTCGTAGGGGTTGGTGTAACTTTTATCTGCAGCTTATCATTTTGAATCGTAGGTTTAGAGATAAGCTGTTGTGGATGCGAGGAAGCCGCATCGGCCCCCTGCACACCCACTTTTATGCCTTGTAGCCCGACACTGGCATGGAGCAGGGCGGGCATCATCACCAACAACAAAGGAACAATGAGCAGAGTAAACAGGAAACGCCCGCGCCACATACGATGCTTCTGCCGTACAATGGTTACACGTGGTTTCTCTAATGCAAAGCCTGACACCTGGGTAGACATAGTCGCAATATCACGATCCGGAACAATGCTTTGTTGTACCGCCTGACTGAACGCCTGGTGAAATTCCAGTGCCGACTGAAAACGTCGACGCGGATCCTTCTCCAGGGCTCGCATAATAACCGCCTCGACAGGAGCAGGAATAGCCGGATTAAAAGTTGAAGGCAACTCGGGGTTATCACGAATATGGCACAGGTAGATGCCAATGGGAGTACTCGCCTTAAAAGGAACACGTCCGCACAGCATCTGATACATCAGGATGCCCAACGCATACACATCACTGGAAGGGGCGGCCTCATGTTCGGCCAGTTCTGGAGCCATATATTCGGGAGTGCCAATCAAATAGCCAGTCAACGTCAGTCCATTCTCATCCCCAACACGTTTCACCAATCCAAAATCAGCCAGGTAAGCATGGGTACCATCCCGCATCAGCACGTTTGAGGGTTTAATATCCCGATGAACAATTCCCCTATCATGGGCATATTGGAGCGCCTGAGAAAGTTGTCCCAGCACTTGATCGGCTTCAGAGAGCGAGAGCGGTCCTTGCTGAAGACGTTCATTCAAAGTTCCATGTTCAATATACGGGGTGATCAGGTAGCACCACGAATCGAATTCGCCATAGTCCAGAACGGGTAAGATGTGTTCGTGGTTTAAAGCGGCTTGCGCTTTCACTTCAGCCTTGAAACGCTCATAATAGTCACCGGCACCTGTATTCACAAGTTTTACGGCAACAACCTGATCATTCGTAGTATCATTCGCGAGATAAATCTCAGCCATGCCACCACGTGCCAGGCGCTTCAAGATCTGATAGTGGCCAAGAGTGACCTGTTCTAGCTGTTGCATTACAATCCCCATGCTAAAATATACAAGCTGTTCCATCACACAACCACACATATACGTACACGGCTATATACCACCATTAGTCTCAGGCTGTGATTAAATAGCGATCTCTCTATAAAACGTTAAAGCGTACTTGTCTATAACATTCTTGCCTGGATCGTATTCATCTGAATCTCTATATGTGTCATACTCTATCATCGCATCTCAAACAAAATGATTCCCGTGCTGAAAGAAGACAAAAAGTATATAATAGAGGACAGAAAAAAGTACTAATTGGGAGGAATTTGTATGTCTGACCGCATTGTGTATTCAACTGAAAGTGGTAGGATCTCAACATGTCCTGATTGTGGCCGGCCCTATAAAGATTGCCGTTGTGAGCAAACAAGCACGCAAAAAAAGAAGAGCGACGGCATTGTACGCATCATGAGAGATCGCAAGCAACGCGGTGGCAAAACGGTAACGGTCATTACCGGAGTACCCGCCAGCGGCAGTGAACTGACGGCGCTGGCCCAGCAACTCAAGAAGCTCTGCGGCACCGGCGGTACCGTTAAAGATGGCAACATAGAGATCCAGGGAGACCACTGCGATAAAATTCAGGACAAGCTCACCAGCCTTGGCTATAAAGTCAAACGCGCCGGAGGCTAACTAACGCCATGCGCAATTTTTATCCCTCACACCTCGCGCCTACGGCTCTCGCTTGTTTTGAGGAGGAAAATGGCGAGGCGGTCGCGACCGCCTCGCCATTTTCCTCCTCAAAACAAGTGGGTATGTGGAAAAATTGCACATGGCGTTAACTAAAATGTTTTAAAAAATGTAGGGTGACAATGCGAAAAATCGGCGGGTTAGCTGCCGATTTTTCGCATTGTCACCCTACATTTTTTTTACCTGATTACTGAAAGTGAGGCCAGATTTCCAGTTTTTGAGATCACAAATAGAATAATAAAGTAAGAAAGGTTGCTGGTAACACAATCAAAAGGGAGTATCAACGGAGAGGATAAACTATGAATATCGACGAGCAATTTGAACATTTTCTGGCCGGGTTAGGAGTAGAAATGGAAAGTCCAGATGATCGACCATATAACGGTGACTCCATTCCAGAGATCTCCATCTTCCAGGCATCACGTGATCACTATGGGGTCTTCTATCGCTTAGATATCATTGACCAGATTCCAGAACTACGCATCATGGTCCCGGTGAATAAAGGCGACGCCAAAATGGATATCTACCTTGTACGCTTGAGCGAGCAAACACCACTCAACAATTTCTTCAGCAAAATGTCTATTTATGAGGGTAGCGCCGCCTATGAGCAGGGACGAGAAGCCGCTTTACAACATCTACTCTACGGGGCAGCCGAAATGATGAAACAACTCTTCTGGTCTGGCGATCTTACACGTCTGACCTTCCCACACGAAATCGAAGTCTACCCCATTCTCATACAAAGTGAACGCCAGACAGGACGCAAAAAGGCCCGCTAAACAGCAACCAGACAGGCATCGCGAAATGCGATGCCTCCCTCCTCTATGCTCCCCTCCATAAAGATATACAATCAACACTCTGCACAAAAATGAGCCGCCAGACGGTATCATTGGTCATTTTTGCAAGCGAAAGAGTCGTATCATAATCCTGTGCCGTTACATTAAGTAGTAAGGGGTGATTTTTTGGTTGCTTCTCCTATTGAATCGTTCGACTGAATCCGAGTACAATTGGATCAAACAATGGTAAAACTGGATAGGGAAAAATATACGCCTCTGCGCCAGGGCGTTTATCACCATAAAGTCAACTTGCATGATACCCTCAAGGTATCCTAGAAAGGAACCATATGTATGCCCGAGCACATCGATACCATCGGCCGCGAAGCAATTGATTATTTTGCTTTAAAGCATGCCGCCCGCGAACGAGCGTTGCCGAAGTCCCGTACAGCCATCCGGCATTGTGCTAATAGTATTCGAGCCACCCATCGCCATGAGACGGAAAAAGCAGAGGCGCTACTAAGTCAGGCCGCCTCACTCCTGGCTGAAATGGAGAAGGACCTGCAAGATCACAGGGACATCTATTTTGCAGGCTTTGTGCAGGATGCGCAAAAAGAATACGCCGAGGCACGTACCTTCGCGGCCCTCACCCAGCATTATCCATTACCCACGCCAAAAGAACTCTCCATCGGCCATGCAGCGTATCTGAATGGTATCGCGGAAGCCATCGGTGAACTGCGGCGCTATGTGCTCGATCAACTCCGGCGCAGCAATGTGGAAAGTAGCGAAGTATTCCTTAATTACATGGATGATATTTATTCTGTCCTTATCTCAGTCGATTTCCCGGATGCTATTACCAGCGGCCTACGCCGTACCACCGACTCAGCACGTGGCATCCTGGAGAAAACTCGAGGAGACCTGACGGCAGCAGCCATCCAGTTACAGCTACAAAAATCCATGCGCGAACTCCAGGAGGGTTTACAACAACATCTATCAGCCGATAAATAAAGGATAGGAATCATAAGTAGAAAAAAGTCCGCTTCCTTGACTTTGAATACAAACAACAGTAAGCTGACAGATGATTAACATAAGCGATTATACACGCAACCATGGCACTCACAACATATGTTCTCCCAACGAGAGCCTTGCTGCGTACGATTGCAGACGCGGCGCATGTGAACGACGTTTGCGATTGCTTCTTTTAAAGCACATTGATGGATAGAAGCACTCATACAATAAATGCATAGAAGCACTCATCATAAAACATCTTAGTTGCTCACTACGCCAGGAGGGGGGCGTATGCCACACAAAGAGAAAAAAATGACTGATCAAGATATTATTGAAGAGATGGAGACACCAGAAGAAGCCCCAACCCAAAAGACGCCACCGGGCATCCAGGTTGTCGATGCAGACCCTGAACAGCAGCACGAATCAACAGGCAAACAGGAACAGGTTGAAGCTGAACAGGAACAGACACAGGATGAACCAGCGGTTGGCAACTCCAGCTCTACCGTTGAACCAAAGACAAAAAAAGAGCAGCCAAGAAGACAGCAGGCCGCTCAAGTTGTCACAGCTGATGCTGTACAAGCCGAAGAAGTACCCACCATTCCAATTGGATCACTGCAAACTCTCAGCACGCTCGAACCAGAAGTTTCGGTACATTCCGTTGCTTCAATGCGTGCAATCGGGATGCCGGCTCCACTGGTGGTACAGCCCTCGGAATACCGCCATGGCATGAATGAATGGCTGGACATCTGGCGTGAAGGTGTGCGCCTCAACTATGTGCGCCTATCGGTCATGCCAGTTATCCTGGGTAGTGCTCTGGCCTGGACGCAGAGTATCACAAACGCCACACCACTAGGACACTTTGACATCGTCCACTTTATTCTCGCGCTTATTGCCGTCATTATCCTACAGATCGGTGCCCATTTAATCAATGATTATTATGATCATCAGCGTGGCATTGACACCAGTAACGCACTCGGCCCCGGCGGCTTAATTCAACAAGGACTTATTAAACCAACACGTGTACTCATGATTGGATTGGTTTTACTGGGTATAGGTGCGCTCGTTGGACTGATTACAGCCCTGGCCGGAGGACCGCTAGTCTGTCTGTTTGGTCTACTCGTTGTACTGGCAGCTTATTTCTTTAGTGCCACCAAACAAGCGCTCTCCTCTCTGGGATTGGGAGAACTTGTAGGCTTTCTGGTCTTTGGCTTACTACCAGTCATGGGCGCTTATATGATCCAGACGGGTGGAAAGTTTAATGCCGCTGCATTCCAATATAGCGTACCACTGGGTTTCCTGGCAGCAAGCGTCATCTACGCCAACAACATGCGCGATATCGAGGGTGATAGCCATGTAGGCAAGAAAACACTCGCCACCCTGATCGGACTGCGCTGGAGTCGCATTGCATACATTGTGCTGATGCTTATCCCGTACCTGATTATCACACTTATCGGTTTCCCACATGGACACCCACACTTTATCTTACTTGCTCTGTGGACACTCCCAACCCTTGTGGTAGCCATTACAGGTGTGCTGCGCACAGAAACTTCCGCTGGCTTTAACGACGTCATGCGCCAGAGCTTGAAGATCTTTACTATGTTCACCACCTTCCTGATCATTGGACTGATCATCTCAGCCCTCGTCCCAGTATTGCCAGCACTACCCGCACACATTATTCCACTCAAATAACGCACAACATAAATTCACATCTCAACAAACAATAGAGAGGTGGCTGTTCAAACAGCCACCTCTCTATCACATCAACACTACCCTTCCCTTCTCCTCTTATCACAGACATAGGGTTACAAAAATAATACTCGTGCATAGTGTAGTTAATAAAGTAACCTTTAGAACGTTATATATAGCATAGAATATTTTTGTGCATAAAGGTATATATACCTTATTATATACATAAATTTCAATTGCAATTAAATAGGTTGTTGCCTATTATATGCACAAATGTAAAATTTGTATGTAGTCTTAATAGACAAAGGAAAATAATACGATGTGGAAAGGCTCCGTTATTTCACTTCAGATTGCTCCTGGTGAAGGTCAACCCCTGGTGTCAATCGATCAGGCACATGCAGTTCCTGGCCGTGGCATCGAAGGTGATCGCTACTATATCGGTAACGGCCACTTCTCCAAAATGGGCAAAGCCAGCTATGAAATAACCCTCATCGAAAGCGAAGCACTTGAAGCGCTCAAGCGCGACTATGGTTATGAACTCACCGCACTCACCGCGCGGCGCAATATAGTAACCGTAGGAGTACCACTTAATCATCTCGTCTGGAAGGAATTCAAAGTTGGTGAAGTCAGCCTTTTAGGTCGCCGACTCTGTGAACCCTGCTTCCACCTGGTTCAGCTCACCCACCATAGCGCCCTCAGCGGACTCATTCACCGTGGAGGACTACGCGCCCAGATTCTTAGCGAAGGCATTATCCGGCCCGGTGATGGCATCCAACTCGCAGATGATCAGGAACGCGCCAAACACTTCAAATACGAGCAATCAGCTAAAGAATCCCTGGAACCTGCAATTTAATAAGCTCAAGATCGCCCCAACTCTTAGTACTTTTTATTATTAAATAACCCAATATAGCGTAAAGCAGCCTTCTGTGAATATGTACCCATAGAAGGCTGCTTTGTTTCTCTACAATCTAATACAAAAAAATATTTCCGGGTTAAAACAAAATGAAGGAATATCTTAAAATGGCAGCCATTAATAAAGCGCCAGATCACATAGCAGGGCTTTTTAATTTTCGGCCGGGAGTCACTGTCAGGCAAATCATATACAGAGTATTTATGATGTAGTGTGTGTTGTGTGGGCGGCCGCGGCCGCCCACACAACACACACTACATCATACTCCAGCGCCATAGGCGCCAGGAAGAGGAAAATTAAAAAGCCCTGGACACAAATATCCTATTATGGTTAAGTGATCCAATATAATGTATACTAAAGATTAATTGGTGGTTGGGTATTGAGGGAAAGGTGGCAAGCCAATGCAAACACAAGAAGAACGAATTATCGACTTAGAAAAGGCGGTAGCATTATTGGAAAAAAAATTCAGTGAAGCAGATATTCAAAATGTTAACCACAACACAACCATGCTCCTTGGTCTCGTCTACAAACAGCAAATAGATATCAGTGTAATGAAATCTAACCTCACAATCATCAATCAACAGATAGGCGAAATCAAGCAAGATGTGAAAAACTTGCAGATAAAATCAGATCAACATACCTCCATTCTTGACGAGCATACCGCAGTACTCAACGAGCATACTTCCATTCTCAACGAGCATACTTCCATTCTCAACGAGCATACGGCCCTACACAAAGAACATACCACAGCACTTAACGAAAACACAAAATTACTTACACAGATACTCGCGCTACTGACTAAACACATAAGTGAATAAGGCCACAAAAAAGTAGTGAAATGGGATAGTCCATGTCCCTGAGATGTCCTCCAGAGCCATTCTACGTGACATGAGACTATGTCCTGAATATAGCAGCTTAAATGAGAAAGTGCTATACTAATAAGTAATAAAGTAACCTGGGAGAGAGCTAAGCCAGTTTTCGCTTTGACTCTCCCTTTCTTATGCCTGCTTGCTGTTAGAAAGGATCTGTGGAGTGCTTATCGACAGCCATACACATGTAGATACTGAGCGCTTTGAGGATGATCGAGAAGCTGTTATCCAGTCCGCGGTTGCGGGTGGGGTGACACGTATGATTGATCCGGGCTGCGATTTGGCCTCCAGTCAGGCGGCTCTTGCCCTGGCGAAAGCTCATCCAGGTGTTGTTTTTGCAGGAGTAGGGGTGCATCCACATGAGGCCACGACCTATACGCCTGAAGTAGAGGCACAATTGCGTGAAATGGTACGCGAGCCCGAGGTGGTGGCTATCGGTGAATTTGGACTCGACTATTTTCGGATGCTCTCGCCTCGTGATATTCAAAGAGAAGTCTTCCGCGCACATTTAGCACTTGCGCGCGAATATAATTTACCCTGTATCATCCATGTACGGGACGCCCATGATGATGTTATGGAACTCCTGCGTACCCATGGTCAGGGCTTACGCGGTGTTTTCCACTGCTTCTCAGGTGATGTCGCTCAGGCAGAAGAATGCCTGACCTTCGAAGGTTTTATGCTCTCATTTGCTGGCCCGCTTACAAAGCAAGGCAACGCTCTTCCAGAGGTAGCCCGCATGGCCCCGCTTGATCGCATCATGGTCGAAACGGATAGCCCCTATCTGGTTCCAAAACCCCTAAAAGTCAGGCGTAATGAACCACTCTTTGTCAGACATACCGCGGAAAAACTGGCAGAGATACGTGGCATGACCCTTGAAGAGATTGCCCGGGTCACTACAGCAAATACCGTTCGTCTGTTCGGTCTAGGAGAAAAAGCATGAAACTATTTAATACACTTACCCAATCTTTACAGGAATTCAAACCTGCCAATGATACAGTCACTATTTATGTATGTGGCGTTACTCCATACGATACAACCCATCTCGGCCATGCCTTTACATATATCACCTTTGACACATTGATTCGCTATTTAGAATATAAAGGCCATAGCGTTAAATATGTACAGAATGTGACCGATATCGATGACGACGTGCTACGCAAGTCCCGCGAACTGGGGATGAAATGGGATGAGCTGGGGAACCGCGAGATCGAACGCTTCCTGGGTGAGATGGACTCCTTGAACTGGCGCCGGCCAGATGTATATGCGCGAGCGACAGATGAGATTGAGCGCATCATTCAGGTCAACCAGGGTTTGATTGAGCGAGGATTGGCCTATGTGAGTGAGGGCTGTGTCTTCTATGAAGTCAAAAAAGATGCAGAGTTTGGCAAACTGGCCCAGGCCGTTGGACTTAATGATTACCAGTCTATGTTGACTATCGCCAATGAGCGCGGCAATTTTCCTGATGATAAACGCAAACGCGATCCATTGGACTTCGTTCTGTGGCAGGCTCAGGCTCCGGGCGAACCTGCCTGGGAAAGCCCCTGGGGACCTGGCCGACCTGGCTGGCACATTGAGTGTAGCAGTATGTCTATGCATTATCTGGGTCAACAGGTTGATATCCATGGTGGTGGCGCGGACCTGGTCTTCCCCCACCACACGTGCGAGATCGCTCAGTCCGAGCATTATAGCGGCAAAGCACCATTTGTACGCAACTGGATGCACGTCGGCATGGTCTACCAGGAAGGCGAGAAGATGAGTAAGTCTCTTGGCAATCTCACCCTGGTCAGAAACCTGCTCAAAGAATATAGCGCGAACGCGATCCGCCTCGTCCTGCAGAGTCATCATTATCGCTACCAATGGGAATGCTTCCCAGAGGAGCTTAAAATTGCTGCCGAGACAGATAAACTCTTCACCCGCGTTCGTGAAATGGTTGGACCGGAGGAGCATGGCGAAGATAGTATGCTGCATAATCGCTTCATCGCCGCCATGGAGAATGATCTCAATACACCAGAGGCAACCTTGCTACTCAAGCACGCAGCCCAGCAAGCACTAGAAGAAAACAACAGCAACCTCGGTTCCGAAGTACTCCGCCTGGCTAAAGTCCTTGGCTTGACCGTATAAGCGGTGGCTTAAAGTTCCAGTTTCAAATCCACATAGAGGGGATGCATCTGCATCTCCTCTCCTCGCAGAACCGTGACATTGTCAGAGGTTGTATTCCTTTGCAGTCACACCTCTCAGGATAAAGTACCCCGAACATAGCTAGTTGTCAGGACATGTATGCAACAGGTTTTTTTTCGCCTTCTGGGACCACCAGAAATTTATTATAACGATCAGCCAATTAGAATTCCACGCCGTCGCTCTCGCGCCTTGCTCTACTATATGGTCTCGACCCATACACCACAACCCCGCGAACGCCTGATGAACTTGCTCTGTGGAGATATGGACGATGAGAGCGCACGCCGAGCATTTAAGACGATGCTAGCCGAGGTGCGCTCACAATTACGCAACATTGATCCATCTATCGAATGGATTACCAACGACGAGGATCGATTAACATTCAATCCACTCGCACCGATCTGGCTGGATACAGAAATATTTGAAAAGGCTACGGCGAACAGACAAAGCAACCTGAGTCTGGCAATCAAACTTTACCGCAACAACTTTCTGGATGGGTTCTTTCTGAAAGGATCTCCTGATTTTGATGCCTGGGCACAGAGTACACGAGATCACTTTCAACGCCTCTATATGTTAGCCTTGCAAAACATGGCCGAGGTGTACGAAACCAATCATCAATTGGAAGAAGCCATCACCTGCATACATATGTTACTTACAGCCGATCCTCTGTCCGAAGATGCGCATGCTCATTTAATGCGCCTCTACTGGCAAACGGGCGATCGTACACAGGCGCTACGGCAATATGAGCGACTGGGGAAGGTGCTGGCGGAAGAATTTTCAGTACAGCCACTGGCAACAACACAGGAACTTTATCGGCAGATTGCCAGTAATGCAAACACCCTGACTCAGCCTGCTACACCTCTAGACCGGACTGTTCATCCACCTGATCCACCACTACAGGCCACGGCAGAAACCCCAGTAGTAGAAGTAAGGCTACCGTACGTGGGTCGGGTGCGGGAATTAAATTGGCTAAAGGATCAGCTCCTGGGTCATGAGCACGAGCGCTCAATGCTGATGTTACGGGGCGAGATAGGTATAGGGAAGACACGCTTGCTACAGGAAATGATCGAAGGGTATTGCACTGACTGGCGTATTTTGCATGCCACATGCCAGGAGGCGGAGAGTAAGAACCACTATCATCCCCTGACCGAAGCCTTACGCTCCGAGCTGAATCGACAAGATATTGGCCGCCTGGAACTATACCCGGTGTGGCGTGCGCAACTGGAACGATTGGTGCCAGACCTATTTTATACAGGCGCTACTGATAATACCGTTGATGCACATCATAATTATACTGGCTTTGAACATATCAGTGATAGCTCAGCAACATTGCTGGCTGACGCTCTGGTGGCGCTACTGAACCAGCTGGCAACCCCTCAACATCCAATACTCCTCCTACTGGATGATGTGCAATGGTGTGATAAAGGCACCCTGGGGTTACTGGCACATCTGGCTCGTTATGTACACCGCCGAGAGGTCTTTATCCTGCTTATGTATAGTCCAGGCAGTGGGGAACAGCGTCTGGCGGCCCTGCGCAATAATGCAACTCGGCTGGGAATACTGGCCGAAGTTGAACTTGAGCCACTCTCCAGAGCAGATATACATGAACTGGTCACGCTTTTTAGCCAGCTAAATAAACCAGGAGACAGACGACTGCACACAATAGATAGACATATATCAGGCGATTGGTGTTATCAGCAAAGTGAAGGCAATCCCTTCTATGCACTGGCCTGGCTTGAGACTGTTTGGGATCAGCCAGAAACATTTGTACCGGCACGCATTCAGGAACAGGTTACTATACAATTGGGTCAATTGAGTCAAAACGCACGGCATCTACTACAGTTAGCGGCCTGCCAGCAGGATAGCTTCGATCTGGCACAGCTAGGGTCACAACTCGGTTTTACTCTTGCGACAACCCTGGATGCCTGCACCGAACTGATCACACAACGGCTAGTTGTTGCAGATCCTGTAACGACAACGTCTCTCTATACCTTCACACATAAAACGGCCCGCACATACATTACAGGTTCAATGAACAGGATAGAACGTCATATGCTAACACAGACAGCGTCGCGCATAGCGGATCCCGAGGCTATCAGCTAACCGCTGATAGCTTTTGCACATCGTCAACGTTCTACCATATTCCATCTTTTTTGCAACTTGCTTGTAACTTTTTTGTAACCGCTACCGTGTATGCTTGACACATGATCACAACGAAAGAGCTCTATAGGTATAGTGCTCAGGTGAATCAGGAGGCCGAATAGCGTTATTCTGGCCAGGTCGCGCAAACACGGCTATTTTCACGAGGGAGTTTCGACACTGTGGTCCATTCAGCCCAACAACGTCAGCCCTTTGCTGGCGTTACGATTCAACGTTGGCCCTGGTCTATTGAACGAGACCATGACCTGGAGAATCCATATGTGACCGCGGGGAACCGCGTATATAGCGTAGCGACCCAGAATGGTGAATTTCCAGAGATTGGCTGGCGTCAACCCAACGAGATGTCCGGTGTCTGGGATCATCCAATTAAACTGTTAGACGGCTTCTGGTTTGGCGTCTCCTATGGTTCTGCCACCCTCATCGATCCAACCCGCAAAATTCACTGGCTCACCAGTGCCAGCCACTGGCGCATGACGCCCGGCGAGGTCGAGATTACCTATCAACTACCTGGACTGGATATAATCCGTCAGGAATATGGCATCGATGATCATGAAGGATTATTGGTACGCCTACGCCTGGTGAACTCCGGCCAAAAAGCGTTGGACCTGCAACTGCACTTCCTGGCTCATACTGATCTACGTGCAGCCTGGCTGGGTGAAAATCGCTTGATCTGGCGTGATGGAAAAGACGAGGCACTTTACCTGGACGAACAAGCCTGTATCGCAGCCTACAACACAATCAATCCTGCCTATGTATTCTTTGGCGCGGACAAACGTCCTGCCACAGTCGCGATCGGCAATGACCTCTCAATCATGAAGCAAGAACCGGGTCAGGGGACCTCTGCCCATTTGAGCTATACTCTGCACCTGCCGCTTGCCGGTAGTGAGGAGATGCGCTATATCATCGCCGGCTCAACGCATTCCAGTAATGATGCCAGGACGACCTTTACACAGCTCAAGAATTCCTTTGAGGAACTGGCTCGGCAACAACAGCATCGCTATAAAAGCATCATTGAGCGCTGCGCACTGCATAGTAATGATGAACTCATTGAGACCGCCTTTGGCTGGGCCAAACTCAATTTACAGATGCTTGAACGCGTCGTTCCCGCCATCGGACAGGGTATTAGCGGTGGACTACCGGACTTTCCCTGGTGGTTTGGAAAGGACACTACCTTTACCGCGCTGGCACTGGTGGCTAGTGGACAATTTGAACTGGCACTGAGTTCTCTGCGCAATCTGGCACACCATAGTCAGATCGTCAACAACAATGGCAGTGTGGTGCATGAAATTCTGACCCTGGGACGCATTCATGATAGTGGACACCTTGTCGAAGTTCCATTGTTTGTACGCGCCTGCTACCATGTTTTCCAGTGGACTGGCGATCAACAATTTCTGCGCGATATCTATGACTTCTGTGTGCGTGGCCTGATGCAACACGTTCTGGGCTCTACTGATCTAGATGATGGGCTATGCGCCACGGGAAAAGGGATGATCGAATCACGCGAGTTACAGAGCGGGAAAGGTTTCAAAACGCTGGATATCGCCGCCTATACGTATCAGGCATTACTCTACCTGGCCGAACTGGCCGCCGCCATCGGTGACAACGAACGTGTTCCCGAACTGCGTGACCACGCCCGGCGTATACGTGAAGTCGTCAATAACGACTGGTGGCTGCCAGAAGAGAACCTGTTTGGAGATATCTACGCCCATGCGCAGGATATTACCACCGCTCACGCGTCTTTACGCACCGAGGGACCATTGTGGCCCGGCGACCTTAAAGAACTAGAAAATACTGCTGCCCTGCTTGAGCGTTTCACAGCACAACATGGGAGCGACGAAAGTATATTACAACAGGCCCGCCCATGGTTACTCAAACACATGATCGCCGCTATCCCGATGGAGACCGGGCTGGCCTCAAAGGAACACGCAGCCCAGGCCCTCGCGCGTCTGGAATCCGACGAGTTCACTGGGCCGTGGGGATTATATCTCAATCCTGAGCGCCAGGCGGTCACCATGACATTGCCTAATGGCATCATGGCGGCCGCTGAAGCACAATATCAGCGTATGGATCAGGCACTAACCTATAGCCATCATATCGCTCGCACACTGGATCAACGTATGCCCGGCGCTTTTAGCGAGATCTCGCCCGACGGCGGCTGCTTCATCCAGGGCTGGTCAAGCTATGGCATTATCTGGCCCGTGGTCCACGCCTTCTTTGGTTTTCAACCCAATGTCGCCCAACAGCACGTGCGTTTTATCCCTCATTTCCCAACTAGCTGGCATACTGCGCGGCTCCACAGCATGCGCGTTGGTAGCACCAGCATGGATCTTGAGGTCACAAAATCTTCTCAAGGCGCGCGGATAGTTCTGGAGACACAAGATCTCTCGTACGAAGTCACGTTAGGGTATAGCTGGCTCGGGACAACCGTACCCGACCGCGTTACCTTGAATGGAGAGGACGTCACTTTTCATACCGAAGTATTTCATCAGGGAAGAGAAGATGACGAGACAACACAAGGATGCACACTGCAGATTCCCACGACGAGAGGTTTGCAGCGCTATGAATTACATCTCGTCTGGTAAACTATGTACCGTCCCGGTGCATTCTACCTGGGGTAGCAATCATAGAGCATCTCATTTTTAAGATGATAGCTCACAGCTGAGCTATGTTCAGGAGGATCTTATGAAACGAAGGTTCGCAACCTTTACTCCGTTTTTTTTCGTCTTCATGCTGCTCATGGCCGCATGCGGAGAAACAGGCGGAAGTGGAAATGCCCCCGCTAATAATGGCAATAATGGCGTTAGCCAGCAGGGTATTACCGCTGGTAACCATTACATTAATTGTCCCAGCAACCAGACAACAACAGCTGCAGATCCCGAAAAGGATCAAGTGACCCTGACCGTTTCGGGTTGGACATCAACACCAGCGGAAGACGCGCTGGTACAAAAAAATTTACAAAACTTTGAAGCGTCGCATCCCAATATCAAAATCAAATGGTCTCCCATCACCGGCGACTATCCAACCAAGATGCGCGCGAACGTCGCCAGTAACACGGTCGCGGATGTATTCTACTTGCAGCCTTCAATGTCAAGTTCTTACATCAGCACCGGCAAATTGCTCAATCTTTCACCATACATGGCTAAAAGTGGTGTGAAGGCCGAAGACTACTATCCAGCACTCGTCAATCCATTTACCTGCACAAGCGGACAAGTTTATGGCCTGCCAAAGGACTGGAATAGCCTGGGTGTCTTCTACAACAAACAATTGTTTAAAGATGCTGGCCTCACCGCTCCCGCTGCTGGCTGGACATGGGATGATTTGCAAAAGGATGCCCAGAAGCTGACCAAAAATGCCGGCCAGAATAATGCCACTTATGGTATTTCTCTGTCTGCAGACGCTTCACGCTGGGGTCCTTTCTTGCTGGCCAATGGTGGAACTGTACTGAGCAAAGATGGCTCAAAGGCCACCTTCAACGATGCAGCTGGTGTCAAAGCCCTGGATTATTACAACAGCTTTTTCAAGAATAAAACTGGTGTTCTGCCAACTACCGTTGGTGCCTCCTATAGCGGTGATGCCTTTGGTAAGTCACGAGCTGCTATGGTCATTGAGGGCGGCTGGCTGATCCCATATCTACAATCAACCTATGCAAAAACCCAGTATGGTATCGCCCCAATGCCAACCGCTCCAAATGGCAAACAGGCGAATCTCACCTTCACCAATGCCTGGTCGGCATCTGCCTCCACCAAGCATCCAGAAGCTAGCTGGGAACTGATCAAGTACATGGCTGGATCAACCGTTCAGGAGAGTCAGTTAAACGCTGGCTTCGCATTGCCAGCATTGAAGAGCCTGGCCAACGCGCCATACTTCACCTCTCATCCAGAGTTCAAAGTACTCTTCGATGCAGCTCCATATAGCTATGCAGACTACTATGGTCCACAGGATGCCACGATCCACACCGATCTATCCAACGCGATCGATGCGGTCGTGCTCAACAAACAGAGTTCACAGGCAGCTCTGGATGATGCCGCAACCAGGATCAATAACCAGTTGCAAAACGGGTAATTATAATCAGTTACACGTTTGCACTTATCCACACACATCTCGCCAGCTATGCCTGGCGAGATGTGCCGCAAGTATAGCTTCATCGACCGGACACATCTAGTAAAAAGGAGCATGTCAATGGCCACCCAACCAGTAGGCCCTTTGAGCACACTGACGGAGCAACCGGGCCCTCGGCTGCAGCCAGGCCACAAAGCAAAGAGGAAAAATTACTCGGAGACTATTGCGGCCTATCTCTTCCTGGCCCCCTATTTATTCGTCTTGCTTGTATTTTCACTCATCGTCTCGATCTATGGCATTGGACTGAGCTTTTTCCGTATCGACCTTGGTTTTAGCGGAGCGACTTTTGTTGGCTTCAAGAATTATGCCCAGCTCTTCAATCAGCTTGCCAATCCTGGCCTGAGCGATTTCTGGACCTCGATGGGAAATATCCTCAAGTTCACAGTCTTCGTCGTGATCTTACAGACGATACTCGCACTATTGCTGGCGCTGCTGCTGCATAACGTCAAACGAGGCCGGAGTGGGTTCCGCACAATGTTCTATGTGCCAGCGGTAACCTCTTCGGTCGCGACCTCGCTAATCTTTCTCTGGCTCTACAACTCGGAAGGGGTTATCAACTTCCTGTTATCACTGGTTGGGATTCATGGACCGGACTGGTTGAACGATGTCTTCTGGGCATTGCCCGCACTGATGCTACTCAATGTCTGGAGTACGGCAGCAATGTTTATGATCTACTTCCTGGCGGCACTTCAGGATCTTCCTAAAGATGTACTGGAAGCCGCAGAAGTTGATGGGGCGAGCAGATTCCAGTCCTTCTGGTTTATCACGCTGCCTCTACTACGCCCGACGGTGTTCCTGGTCGTCGCGCTCGGTACCATCGGTGCCTTCCAGATGTTTGATCAGGCAAAATTCATGACCAATGGGCAACCGCTGAACTCGACCCTGACACCCATGTTGGAAATCTATAACGAAGCATTCCTCAATGGTGGCTTCGGACAGGCAGCGGCGATGTCGGTAGTGTTATTCACGCTCATTTTTATTGTCACAATTCTTCAGCGTCGTTTTATCGATACTGGCTCACGGTAGTCATTATGTGGAGGAGAAGTTTATGGCACAGATAACATCAGATTCGATACAAGCGCCGCCACAGGAACAACCAAAACAAGTGAAACGACCAATTTCCTGGGTGCAAATCGTAATTTATGCACTCCTGATCGTTTTCCTGTTTACTTCGGTCGGCCCATTAGTCTTTACGTTGATCTCATCTTTTAAAACTGCGGGAGACGTACTGGCCTTCCCACCAACACTGATTCCGCAACCCTTTGTGTTGAGTAATTATCAGGTTGTCTTTGGCAATCCATTATTCTTGCGCTGGATGTTCAATTCCGTAGTATATGCTGGCGCGGTAACATTGCTCAACATGCTCTTTTCAGCCATGGCGGGATACGCACTTGGCCGTATGAACTTTGCAGGCAAGAACCTGGTCTTTACCTTTACACTGGCCGTCATGATGATTCCGGCCGCAATCACACTGATTCCTAAATTCCTGATCATCAACAACTTTCACCTGGCCAACACCTACTGGGCATTGATCCTGCCAGCTATGGCGCAACCATTCTCAGTCTTTATCATGGTACAGTTCATGAAGATTTTGCCCAAGGAACTGGAAGAATCAGCCCGCATCGACGGCGCCTCGCGCTGGCGCACATTCTATCAGATCATTCTACCGCAGGTAAAACCCGCCCTGACTGCGGTCGTCATTCTAACCTTCCAAGGTGCCTGGAACGACTTCCAATGGCCATTGGTGGCCCTGGGCACGCAGAATATGTACACGTTGCCGCTGGGACTCTTCTTTTTCAAGAGCACCTACTATACACAATATAACCTGCTACTGGCCGGTTCTATGTTCAATACAATTCCAATCTTAATTCTCTTCTTCATTTTCCAACGCTACTTCATCGAAGGAGCAGTGGCTTCAGGCGTAAAGGGCTAGTCCCACAAGCCGGGCGAGAGATGGATATTCTCGCCCGGTCTGACGCATGAGATTAATCAATGAAAGGAAGCATGCTACTACCTGATTTACAGATAATGATCTTTTGTCGAAAATCATTATGTGCGCAGGAAGCAAGCATATATATACCCATGAAGGAAATTTCAGAGCAAGGCGTATCGACCGCTCCTTCTTTTGAGCGTAATGTATTAATTAATTTCTGGCAAAAAGCTTTAGCCGCATTACAAGAATTGCAGAATCCCTTAGGCCTGATGGCGAGCGGGCAGGGTGATCACTTTCATGCTATCTTTGGTCGTGACTCACTATGGACGGTACAACTTGCGCTCAAGGCCATCCGCCACTTGCCTGAAAGCGAGCGGCAAGAGGGAGGGGTGTACGCCTCATACCATAACTGGCTGCATGGTCTGGCCAGCAACGTCCTGCTCGGACTGGGACAGTTGCAAGGGCAGGAGGTCAATGATGCCAATGAGGAGCAACCAGGCCGCATCGTGCATGAATACTGGGAGCCAGTACCACCCAATATGGTAGAGGCACACTGGCCAGTTGTAGATGGCAATGGACGCTACTATGGAGCCTTCGACGCCACGTTTCTCTATATCTCAACGATAGCACAGATCGATGACTACTTTAATGATCGAGACCTGCTTGAGAAGCTATGGCCCCATGTCCATGCAGCCCTGCTCTGGATGTTAAACTGGTCAGATTTAGACCAGGACGGTCTGGTTGAGTATGCCCGGCGCAATCCAGGAGGCTATGGATTACCAAATCAGATTTGGAAGGATAGTAGCGACTCAGTCTTATCACCTGATGACCTGTCATTGAATCATCCGTTAGCCTGGATCGAAGTGCAGGGCTACGCACTTGATGCGTATAATGCCTATATCACTTTGGCCACAAAACTGGAACGCATGGATGCCGACTTACTCCCACAAATTGAGCAACGCATAGATGGCTTACGCCAAGGGCTGGCTTCGTTCTGGCTGGAACAAGAAAATATACACGCAATGGCAATCGATGGACAGAAGAAGCAGATTCCCCTGGTAGCGTCGAATCCCGGTCACCTGCTCTGGAGCCAGGCTGTTGACGAACAGCAGGCAAGACAGATCAGTGAGCGCCTGCTTAAAGCCGATATGATGACCCCCTGGGGACTGCGTACACTCTCAGACCAGGCATATTGCTATGATCCTTTTAATTATCATCGTGGAACCATCTGGCCTTTCGATAACGCCATCATCGCCGCCGGCATGGAAAGCTACGGCTTCGACACCCAGGCACGCACCGTAGCACATTCCGTATTACAGGCTTTGTCCACCATCGACAATCCAGTCGAACTCTACATGGTACTCCCCTCTCAGGTCATCCGAGCCCCCCAGATCCAACAATTATGGGCCCTCGTCGATTACCGCCAGGCATGTAACGTACAGGCATGGACCGCCGCCGCCACCCTCTATATGGTTTCACTATTCCTCTAATAACCCATAACATGGCAGGGCCTTTTTGACCCTGCCATGCCTCCTAAGGGCACCGATAGGTCTTGCAACTGCAACTTGCTAGATGTACGAGCAGGCCCAGGCCCCAATACGTTTCGGTTAGGCATTAGTTGGCGAATAATGCAACGTAGCGGCAGGTCTTGCACCTGCGACCTGTTCGCGTATGAAATGTTCTTCGAACACATGATCGTGTACCGGCGAATAGATCAGGTACGTGCTGCGTACTGCTTGTGCATGGTTATACGTGAACAGGTCGCAGGTGCAAGACCTGCCGCTACTCGCTTTTATTTCAAAATGGATGTGCTTAACCGAAACGCATTGGGGACAAGCCCATCCTTTACGAGAGGAGAGTGGCTCGGTGGGGGTGTTCTTTTCTGATGCCCGAAACGTGCTCGGAAAAGCGTTTATTATGAGACAGTAAATAGCCATCAAATCTATCTCCAAATTGCTAAATAGATCGACTGATATGGGTTCATACTTTATACTAGAGGAATGTAGTGATCCGGTCGTTTTAATGAATTAATGGATAGATGTCTCATTCCGTATGGGGGAAGAATGTATACATTTGAAGACGACAATGAAACATCCTCACGATATAAGCGCGCAATGTACAATTCCTCAGATCAAACTGAGCAAAATATACCTCCTACCACAGTTGAAATGAGCCGCAAAACGAATGTTCTGCCGGATAATCGACGGACCAGAATATTGCCTGATGATCTAACACTGGATGACCTACCTACGTTGCCGGACCATACGCCAACACAGCCAGCACCAATAGCGAGGCGCGCCGCGAATGCGGCGCTGATTGTGGCTTGTATCGGCGTCTTCCTGACGGCTCTGGATCAAACCGTGGTTGTGACGGCCTTACCACAGGTAATCACGGATTTGCAGATTCCATTGACACAATTGGATCATGCAGCCTGGATTATCAGTGCTTATCTATTGGGTTTCGTGGTGGCGATGCCATTAATGGGACGAGTCTCTGATATTTATGGGCGTCGGCGCATCTTTTTGCTCTGCCTGCTGATCTTTGGGGTGGGCTCTATTTTTTGTGGCATAGCACCATTACTAGGGAAAAATGTTCCACTACAATTTCTGGCTGCATTACATATCGATATCTCATCACCAGGACTTATCTGGCTGATTATGGCCCGCGTGATCCAGGCAATTGGTGGTGGCGCACTGGTGCCGGTGGCGATGGCGATTGCCAGTGATGTATATACCTCGAAAAAGCGGGCACTGGCCCTGGGTATTATTGGAGCGGTCACCGAGGCTGGCGGCGCCATTGGTCCTCTGTATGGCGCGTTAATCGTGGAGCGCCTGGGATGGCAATATATCTTCTATCTGAATGTCCCTCTGGTTCTGGCTCTATTGATAGCCGCCTGGATCTTTATTCCAGGTGGCACAAAACTCCAGGAGAGTATTGATTGGCTGGGAGCAATCTTTATCGCGCTTGCCCTGACCTGCTTAAGCCTGGGATTGGCCCAACAAGGTACTTCACTAGGACCCGCCGCCGCCAATGCGACCACGCCACAAAATAATCCGCTGGCCCTGGTTTTAGCCCTGGTCTTTCTACTCGCCTTTATCCTGGTTGAGCGCAAAGTACGCTGGCCCGTAGTGGATCTCCAGCTTTTTAAGCACTTCCAATTTAGTGCCGCCGCCCTGGTAAGTCTGCTGGTTGGAGCAGCCCTGATCATCGCGATGGCGAATATTCCCATCTTTGTGGATACCGTCTTACAGAGTTCTGTCCTGGATAGTGGTCTGGCCCTGTTGCGCCTGACCGTCATGATCCCCATTGGAGCCCTGCTGGGTGGCTGGCTGAGCCATCGTATCACCTGCCGCGTCACCGCCGTTATTGGACTACTCTTTACTGCCGCTGGATTTTATCTGATGAGTCGCTGGCCGATTCAGGCTGATTGGAATCTGATGACACAGGCCACGATTACAGCGGGCTTTGGGTTTGGTCTGGTGATCGCACCGATCGGAACCACCGCCATTAACGCGGTCCGTACAACCCAGGTTGGAATGAGTTCCTCGATCGTGACGGCACTGCGCATGGTTGGCATGATTTTTGGTCTGGCGGCCCTGACCTCGTGGGCCCTGGCCTATTTCCGGCAGATCTCACTGGCATATCCCACCTCACCACAGGCAACCACAGGTAATCCTTTAACCGGCTATGCCAACTATCTGATCGGAGCCGCCCACACCGTCTACTGTACCGTCTTCTTTATCTCGGCTATTCTCTGTCTGCTCGCCATCATCCCCGCGCTCTTCCTCTGGGGTCGTGCTATGCCGGTCAGTGCACGGGAAGCAGCCATTGATCAAGTACTAACCGCTCCAATTTCTAAGCCTGTCCAACCACTTTCTGGACAGGCCACAGCAGCGAAACGGAGTCGTGTCAACCTATTACTGGTTATCCTGTTAGTGCTCAGCAGTAGTCTGGCAACGTATCTGATCATTAGTAGCGCCAGCACAAAAACAGGCGTAGGCAATCAGGCTAACGCGCCACGCAAAATTGATCTATCACTCAACCAGACGGCACTCACTTCAATTTTTGCCAGTCAACTCGGCAAACAACAAAAATTCCTTAAGGATCTGACGGTGAAGCCGATGGAAAATGATAAACTGGTGATCGCGTTTAACCTCGGCATTGATTTAAATGGCATCCAGCGTACCATGCCTGTTGAGCTTGATAGCACTATGTATTTGGACAAAAAGCAGAATATGCAACTGGCGATACAGCATGTAAAGCGAGATAGCATCGACGCTGGACCCGCGGTCGCGCAGGGGATGCAGACAGCGC
Source organism: Dictyobacter alpinus (assembly GCF_003967575.1). Lineage (NCBI taxonomy): Bacteria > Bacillati > Chloroflexota > Ktedonobacteria > Ktedonobacterales > Dictyobacteraceae > Dictyobacter > Dictyobacter alpinus. The sequence goes on along the minus strand of NZ_BIFT01000001.1, from coordinate 2,617,515 downwards.
TCAATCAAATGCTCATAGCCGATGTGATGCCAGCCATTCACCAACAACTTAAAGACGTTAAAATCCTGTCGATACATACCAGTAAAAACATTGTTTGTAGCAAAGGTGCAATAACGTTCGTCTTACAAATAGAAGCGACAACTATCCAGGGTATTTCAGCTCAATCGCTGCCATCGCCGATCTGTTTTAATACCACCCTTGATTTCAAAAATTTATTACATAGATAGAGCCAGAGGATAAGAGGGACGATGAAACGACGTTACACACGCGCCATACAGCTTTGCTGGGTATTTCTCCTGGCGCTGCTGCTGATTGGCATGGCGGCACCTGTCAATGCAACTCCCACAGAAGTACGGCAACCACAGGCAGGCGGTATGCTGGAGACAAAAGTGTATCTTACCCAGGATGTTTTGCGTCAACGCTTCCAGGATAGTATCAATCAGCAAGTACCCGGAATCACAGCGAACACCGTTAACAATATTCTAAATGGCTCACCAGCCGGAGATCAAGGCTGGATAAAATCAATAGCCAACACGCTCATCAGCCCTACCGTCACGCTCACCGGGCTCAAAGCGCAGTCCAATGGTTTTGACGCTGGCCTGACCCTCAGTCTCTATTCAGGGGATCCCAAACCAACCACATCCCATATGCTCGTCACGTTTAACGTGCTCAATGCTTCAACCATCCAGGTCAATGGAAGCTCGCTACCGGGCAGCCAGGCATTGATGACAGGACAACTAACCACAATTCAGGTACCGATCGGAAAATTAACCAGTGTGCGCAGTATTACTAATTGTGGGGCAGCCAGCCTGGAAATGGGCCTACAGCTTCCCATGGACGCTAATAGCAAATCCCAGGGCAGTGTTCCTGCGCCATATCAATTAGCAACAACGAACTTTGTCCAATCACCCACCAACGTCGGTTCATCACCCACGCGAATGCTGGCCCTAAGTAGTCAGACAGTAGTCGCGCAGGCAGTACCAGTCTATGTTGAAGTCCCTTTTAGCTCACTCTCCGCGATCGCCTCTGGTGTGGGTGAACTACCCATCAACAACAGTATGACGGCAAAAAACATCAAGCTCAGCATGCAGAACGGCAAACTAGTGGTAACCGCCGATATTATCAGCCTGGTCTTTGGCACACCCCTACTCAAGCTGGGCACAGCCACCACCATCCTCGAACCCCAGGCAGCAAACGGCAAACTGCGGTTACATGTCGACCAGACCAGATTGAGCGTCCTGATCTTCACCTTCAATGCGGATAGCTATAATCAACAGATCGAGCAATCACTCAACAATCAGATCGGCAATGCCATTAACAGCGGACTCACCATCAACGGTGCTAGTATGGGAGCCAATAACCAGATAACCTGCGCCGCCCCTGATAGCATGCTCTTGACTGGCAGTACTTCCATCAACTAGTAGCTATTTAACAGCAGGTGCTAACAAGAAAAAGGGAGAGGTAGTCGTAAACACCTCTCCCTTTTTTCACTTGCTAACAGTAATAATGAATAACTTGTAACAGACATTATTTGCCGTATGGATCACTGCCAGTATTCGGGAGAGCAGGATAACCGTGTGCCGAAGCAGACTTTGACCACTCTTCATCATGAAAAGAAGGAGCGTGGTCAAAATGATCCTGATTATCATGATGAAGAGTGGTCAAATGAAGATCATCATCGTCCCAATGATGATTCCCGTTATCCCGATGCTGATCTTCATCATTCCGGTGAAGATCTTCATTATTCCCTTCATGGCAGTTATCACAACCAGTCTCATTACCCTGATTAGTGGAGGACGATTGTTCAACGGGCGTAACCATTACCGGTGTCATTGCTGCTGACAGGGTTGGTTCCGACGTTGCCGTCAGGGGAACAGCCGTTACCAGCAGAGTATCATAGCCGGTATCATTAAGCTTATTCGTATCTCCGGGTGCGCTCACAGTCGCGGATAATAATAGCTGTGGCATCGCATCACTGGTGAATTGTCCCTGTAACACAATTCCTGGCAGATGACCACCCAGAAGGATTGGATATGATCCCTGATAGACCGCTGTAAGCAACGCTGGACTGGTCGTGGATGAGAGTGTGATCTGCCAGTCCTGTCCTGTCGCATGCAAGTCACGGAAACCTATGGGGATTGTCGAGGTCACCTGGATCGAGTTGGCTGTTGTCAGCAGACCAGCACTATCACCATTCTGCGTATCTATATGATACATGATCCTATCTCCCACAAGGAAATGGGGTTGATCTTCATGGCTTAATTTAAGAGATAGATCTGGTGGCAGCGGCGTTGGCGAAGCTGTTACTACAGCCGTTGGCGACACTACTATCGTCGCAGGTAGCGATACTGTTGCTGTCGCGGTTGGCGAGGCTACTGCCGTCACGGTTGGTATTACTGCTACCGACACAGTCGGGGTTGGCGAGGCTGGCGGCACCATAGTCGGGGTCGGCGATGAGACGGGCGTTGCCTGGTTGTTGATCGTTATCGGAAAGCTGCCAGTTGTGGTAGCACCGGCAGGATTGGTCGCGCTACAATGTACTGTATTATCCCCAACAGGGAACATGCTACCTGATGGCAGCTGACAAGCAATTGTTAATTGATCTGAGGGATAACTTGGATCTGTTGCCGTCACCTTATAGTTGATGGTAGATCCCTGATCACTGGTCGCATCCTGAGTAATATCAGGTGGCAGGTGCAGGGTTGGAGCGCTTGTAGTCACGACGACCTGGAAGCTACCGCTGGTCACATCAGGAATGGTAGCACTATCACTGGCAGTACACTGCACCGTGGTTGTCCCAGCCGGAAATGTACTGTCAGAGGCGGGTGTACATTTCACGATGGCCGGATTATTCGGATCATCAGGTAGACTGCCCGTCACCGTATACTTGACCACGGCACCCTGGGGACTGGTGGCAGCGACAGTAATGGGGTTACTCGGTAACGTCAGGATGGGGGCGCGAAACTCGAATGCGCCTATTTCACAACCAGGACCTTGAGGGCGGCTCATCCCACGCTGATCAGCCGCGACCACGCAGAGATTGGGTGGAATCCTGTTGATCGCCGGACTATTATTCTGTAAAGCCAGCGTTTGTGTTGGTCCGCCATTATTGGCCAGGGCGGAGACGAGTTTGGGGTCGGTCTTTTGCAAATCGGTGGGGGCCGTGAAACCGCAACTTGTGCCATTTTCCAGATTATAGCCACCATCGGTGACGGCACCAAAACAGTTGGTCTGGTTTGACAGGATCGTGGCCCCAATTGTCATTGTGCCAAAGTTAGTAATGACGCCTGCCCCGTCTCCATTGTTATTCGCCAGGGTGCTATACGTAAGCTTTACCGTGCCAGTCGCCAGATTATAAATGACACCACTGGATGATTTGTTATTGGAAAAGGTGCTGTTGGTGATATTCAGCTCTCTGTCATTATCAAGGGCGGCCGCGCGGAATGACGCACTATTATTCACAAAGGTGCTGGCGCTAATATTCATCGTCTCACTATTCGCGACGGCCCCTGCGTTAGACGCCTGATTATTGTCAAAGGTGCTGGTTGTAATGTTGATGGTGCCAGTACGATCGGTAGAAGCGACAGCGCCACCGATGCTTGCCACGTTGTTGATCAGCGTACTACTGGCAATACTTAACGTGCCATTGCCATTATGGAAGATTGCTCCACCCTCGCTATCGGCAACATTATTCGTGAAGGTAGCATTTTTAATATCTACAGTACCATCGTCATAAATGCCACCACCATAGAGTGAGGCATGCCCATGCGCAATGGTGATGGCATTGAGCGTAAAATGCACCCCGCTACTGACAGATAGCACGGTGACAGCATTGTTACCATCCAGCGTAACATTTTGTCCACTGCCATTGAGGGTCAGATTCTTGCTAATCGTCAAAGTACTGGTCAAAATAATCGTTCCACTACATTGAAACGTAATCGTATCGTCAGCCACGGCAGTGGTGATAGCGGTCTGTAAGTGTGCCTGATCACAGATTGTTACCGGAATGGCCGCATGCCAATGAGCATAGCTTATACTGTGTCCTTTGGTGATCCCGAGCAGCCCCAGGAACATCATAAACAAAAGATACAGGTGCATCATCCTGCATCTCGACCAGAGATGTCTGTTCATAGTAGTTTTCTTCCTCTATTATTTTGTCAGTGTGAAATAGGTGCATCGCTCTACTCGATGCAGTAGTTCCCTTCCACTCTCATCTCTGGTGCAAGCCGCTTTATACTCTAAAATTGCACACGGGATAGTGGGCTGGCGTATCATTGCTGATCCTATTCCAGCAGGCAAGGATACCTTTTTTCACTATAGTCAGGCGATTAAATTATCTCTATCAATCACCAGGTAGCTATACAGGAGCCTCACAGGCTTGTTAAGGATCAGAAGAAAGCCAGGTATAACAAAATAAGCCCTCCCAGACGCACTAGCTACGTCGAAGAGGGCACTTGCTCTAGTAGTCGATAAAGTTCATTATGGATTCACTATAGCTGTAGCTGTTGGTGATACGTCTGGCTCATCAGAGACATCGCTATCAGTATCACTATCCCTGGAATTGTGGTCACTAAATGTGTTACTATCACTGGTATTCACTGTCCCACCATTGTTGAGAAGACCATCGCTAGCAGATTGGGTAGGCCCACTGGTAATCGCACTATTCGTGAGACTCACTGTCCCGCCATCGTTATAGATACCACTACCATAAGTAGCTGAATTATCAGTGAAGCTACTATTATTGATATCTACCATGTTAGCGTTCCAGATCCCACCTCCATATTTGGCAGAATTGTTGATAAAGACGCTATTATTAATTTGCACCACCCCGTAGTTCACCAGACCGCCACCATTTAGTGCAGCATGCCCATGTGCAATGGTGAACGTATTAAGAACCACATGCGCCTTATCACCAATAGATAATACCTGGACCTTATTATTACCATCCAGCGTAACATTTTGCCCATTAGCATCCAGGGTCAGATTCTTGTTAATCACAAGCGTACCGGTCAGGACGATGGTCCCACTACACTGAAATACAATGGTATCGCCAGCAGAAAGATCATTAACGACTGTTGGCGTCTTCCCTGGAACACTGGTAGCGACAACCGGGGGGAGTCCGGCGGCACTATTAATGGCAGTTTGCAGATGTACCTGATCACATATCGTCACCGGGATAATGGTCTGCTGTTGAGCATGGCTTATATTACTCCCACCAAAAGCCAGCAGAAAGCTCAGCAGCGCTACAAATAATACATACAAGTGAAACGTCTTGCTTTTCAGCCAGAGATATTTAATCATGCTGATTTCCCTTCCGTTTTCTATCCCGGGTGCATGGCATACACACGGGGGAGAAGTCGTTTAGCGTGTTCATTGCTGATCACATTTTGCCAGGTAATCATGCTTCGTTTTCACTATAGGCCCCCGGCAAAACGACCTCTATCAATTCCCCATCAATCGATATGCTCAATGGTAGCAATACTACGGGAAGGGCAATCAGCAATCATTGCTAACGTAGATCATAAAGGGGCAGCTTCGTCCTGGTAGCAACAATCGATAGCAAGGTTTGCATCTGCTGCTCATAGACCTTATAACCCATTACGGGCTGTAAAAGTGTTATCTCATACCAGCGCGCAGGCCGTAACCAGCGCCATTGAAGCATCTCCATGTCACTCGACAGCTCAAAAATCATAGGTGCACGCGTATAGCTCAACTGGAAGTTCCTGATGGCGTCCTTATCGCCCTCAACCGCATCAATAGCAAACAGGTGCACTTCGTTCCAGGGCATAAACTGCTCTTTACTAGCAGTACGTTTAATCAAGCCTGTATCGGAAACAATCAATTGTGTTCTGGCATACGACCTGATTGAAATTGCATATAAGCCAAACAGGAGCACGGCTCCGGCGCAATACATTATAAGACTGATAGTATTAAAAGCAAATTTACCCCACACACTGTACTCGATTATGGCAACAATAACCAGGCTAGAGATCAAGAGCAGGACAATTAATAAACCAAGTTTAGCGTAACCAACCCAGTTGGCTTTTTGATCAATAAAAATGGGCACACGATATAATTTCTCATCTACTTGTGGTTGAAAAGATGAAACTACCGTCGAACTTCCTGCAGCCGCTTTTTTCCGCCTTCTATCCTGACGTAGCAGCAAAAAGAAATACCTGCATAGTGGAATCAAAAAAACCAAAAACATACATGCAAGTGAAATATTAGGGAACAAAGCGAGCGTAATAGTATCAAAATCACTTGATTTTCTGCTCAGGTATATGGATGCATTGGATATATACATAGTCAACAGAAAAAACCAGCAAAGCATCATCCATGCAAGAGAAGTGATAGCAGGACTTCTAACCACAGCAGTAGAAGGTAAGGGTGGTTGAAGTGTATTCGGAGATTTCGAAAACATATAGCACCTATCATAAACTCAATTTATCTATAGTCAAACGGTAATAGATTCCTTTTATAATACGGAGATATAAATATTAAAGATACAGAGATGTTAGTATTTATTGGCATAAATGCATCAAGGTCTTTATCATCAAAAAGATAAAGACCTTGATAGAATACATAACGATGCTTCAGCTGATGCGCTTAGACTTCGGCATCTTCAATATAGGCTTTGCCGCTGGCCTTTAGCGCATCACCGGAACGCCGGCTAAGGATGGTGATGATGATGATACCAATCAGCAACCAGACGCCAACAATGGGTCCCGCCAGATTCAGTGGGGCCGCCGGTAGCGGGGAGAATTGGAAGTAAAGTACAAATAACAGGATCACAAATGGGATCAATGGCACGATAATATGGCGTAGCACGCTGAACTCTGAACGATATCTACGCAGGTAGAAGAAGGGGACAGAGATACAAGTCACCATATATACCAGAATGATAGGTAAGGTGAGCACGGTTCCCAGGAACGCAAAGCCGGTCGAGGGTCCATAAGCGATACCGGGCAAGAGTGAAAAGATGACGGCGATAATCATGGCAAAAATGATCGCGACATCAGGTACACTCGAACGATTCAAATGGGCCAGGATAGGTGGTAGGGAGCGCGTACGACCCATGGCATACATCATACGTGAAGCTGCGTTGACGCCCGCATTGGCATTACCAAGCGCGCTATTCAAAATCGCCAGGATCACAATAATGTGGAAGGGGCCCCAGACGCGCGTAGCCATGGTTCCCCATGGATCAGGATCGGCACTATATGCGCTAATTCTGGCAGGACCCCAACCTATAACTCCGGCATAGGAGCAGAAAACATAAAAAATGCCAATGCCCAGGGCCGCAAAAAAGATCGCACGCGGAACCGTCTGGCGTGGATTTTTCGCTTCTTCCGCTAGCGGTGCTGAAGATTCAAAGCCAGCAAAGGCCAGCAGCACAAAGACCATCCCAAACAGTACACCCTGCCAGCCTCCTAATCTCGGCTGCAAACTTGAAGCTGGATTGAAGACAGCCAATGTATTATTGTTAGAAGTAGCAATCAACCAGATTGATAGCAGCGTAAACACCACAATCTCGATCACTCCCAGCACAATACCTGTATCGGCAGAGATCTTAATACCGAAAAAGGTCAGCGCAAAAACAATAACCGCAAAGATCATCGCCCAGACGCCCCAACCTAGCTGCACGTGAAAGATACTACTCACGAACGAATCCGCAACAGGTCCCAGGACTAGAAGCTGAAAAGGCACTATCAACAAATAGGCCAGATCAAACATCCATCCAGTTAACCAGCCAATATGAAAATTGAGCGACTCACTCACATAGGTAAAATAGCCGCCGGCCGAGGGCAAATGTCTGGCTAAAGCACCAATACTTAACGCAATAAAACAACACACGATAAGGGCAATAATAACAGCCAGAGGTAACGCGCTACCAGTAAATGGAATGGCCGCGCCAAGGCTAAATGAAACAGCCGATGCAGGTGCCATCGTAGTAATGGATTGAAACAAAACGCCGGGCAGACCAATGGTATTTGCACGTAGCTGGCCCGGTTCAGGTGAAGATGGAAATTTGTCAGACATACAATACACACCCCTTCCTACAAAACGCTAGTCTCCTGATCTACGAATTTTTGCTAAAAATGCTAAGTGGTAGGAAAGCGCCGACAAGCCAGTTAGGCATATCTACAACTTCACAGAGCTTCAAATCAACGGCCACACTACAAAGCATATAGGCCTGCTCGCGGGAGAGTTGATAGTTACTCTGAAGATGTGCAATCATATGGCGCACCGCATTACGTGTCGCCTCGACCATATCGGGTCCAATACCGTCCGTGGCATAATAAGGAGCCGTATTAGTACGGGATGTCAGGGGGCCAGCAGTCAGGAATTGAGGTTCCTGTATCTGGAGATCCTTACGAACAGTCAGGCGTACTGTAGCATGCATAGGAGCTTCAATAGCGGTCCCACAGACCTCGCCATCACCTTGCGCCGCATGCCCATCACCCATTGAATAGAGGGCGCCAGGAGCCTCTACAGGTAGATACAACCGGGCACCTTTTGTCAGATGTTTGGTATCCATGTTGCCACCATGGCGATAAGGAGGAATAGTTGAAAGCGCGCCAGCAGCCCCCGGAGCCAGCCCAATCTCACCACAGAAAGGAGCCATTGGAATACGAATACCAGGCGCGAACTCGGCCCAGCCATCCGCGCCCCCCTCAATCTTCCAGATCTTAAGGGCCGGCTCAGAAAACTCGTCGGCCAGCAGACCAAAGCCAGGAATAACAGCGGTCCAACCCCAATCCGCCGGCTGAAGATCTACGATCTCCACCTCAAGCGTATCGCCCGGCTCCGCCCCCTCAACATAGATCGGACCATTCACCTGATCAACACGAGAAAAATCAAGATGCGTGATCGCATCTACCGTACTATCAGGCCCAATCTGACCTCCGGCAGAATCCAGCAGATCAAATTCAACGATCTCACCAGACTGGATCCTACCAATGGGAGCGATACTATTATCCCAGGCCAGATGCCACTGGTTGCGATGAACGTGGATTGTCCTACCAGACTTATGTGTATCAGTCATGTTTTTATCCTTTCGGTGTCTTGCATACACTTAGAAGGGCCTACGTCTACTGCTTGCTTGAAAGCGTACCCAATTCTCATCGAAAAGGCAAGATCAATACAGCTAAATAGAGGTCGCTTCCTATTTTGCCTATTTACACCTGCTGGCAGCCCACGGTATTGTGACAGGGTAAGATTCGTGATGGTATCTCGCTAAAATGAAGGAGCAGAAGCCGCTATGATGATAAATGTATCTGCTTTAAAAGATGATGTGGATGATGTATTACCTGAGCAACCAACACCCCCGATAGAACCCTCCCCCGAACCTGTCAAGCCAGAATATCATGCCTCTGTACACGATATACCGGCCAGTGATCGCCCCCGTGAACGTTTGCAAAAGAATGGTGCGGAGATGCTCAGCACAGCTGATCTACTGGCCATCATCCTACGCACCGGCACGCAACGTGAGAATGTTATCGAGCTAGCATCCAAGCTACTCACAAAATATGGCGGCCTCTCTGGCTTAATGAGCGCTGATTTTCATGAATTAAGCACAGAGCACGGTATTGGGGCCGCAAAAACATCTCAGTTGAAGGCCGCACTGGAAATGGGAAAACGCCTGAGCGTGCTACCAACCGAGAAACGCTATCAAATAAAATCAGCCGATGACGCCGCACGCCTGGTACGTTTAGAGCTCATGTACCTGGACCATGAAGAGATGCATATTCTCTTGTTGGATACCAAAAATCAAGTCGTCGAATGCGTCAAGCGCTATAAAGGCACCGTCAATAGCTCGGTTCTGCGTATCGCCGAAATCATGCGTCCAGCTATCACCCGCAACTGTCCCCGTCTCATCGTCACCCATAATCATCCCAGCGGAGATCCCTCCCCTTCACGTGAAGACATAGACGTTACTAACCAGCTAGTCGAAGCCGGCAAAATACTCGACATCGAGCTGCTCGACCACATTATCATTGGTAATCCCCGCTACCTAAGCCTGAAAGAACATTTGCACTGGTAGATACACAAAAAAAGAGAATGCATGGGTATGCATTCTCTTTTCAAGCTCTGATTTATTACTACAGTGGCATAATATGTTTAGGCTTTAGCGGTTGCTTTTTCGCCTTTTTCGCCTTTTTCACCTTTGCGTTTGCGATGACGTCCATCGCCATTGGCTTCGGCTTTCTCATGGTGCTCATCTTCAGGCTCCAGAGCCGTATCCAGGACCTGGCGAATATCGGTGGCAAATGTGAAGTGCATTTGATCACGTAATTCGTTAGGAATGTCTTCCATGAACTCGGCTTCATTCTTGGCGGGAAGGATAACGGTACGGATACCTGAGCGATAGGCGGCCAGGACCTTCTCTTTGACGCCACCAATTGGCATGACTTTACCACGCAAGGTCATCTCACCGGTCATCGCCAGATCTGAACGTACTTTGCGTCCACTTGCCAGTGAAACCAGGACCGTGACCATGGTTACGCCGGCCGATGGTCCATCTTTGGGGATGGCTCCAGCTGGTACGTGAATATGAACGTTTTGGCCCTCGAAGACATTTTTCGGCAAACCAAGGGCCACCGCGTTAGAGCGTACATAACTGAGACCAGCGATGGCTGACTCTTTCATTACATCGCCTAATTGTCCTGTCAGGATCAAGCGTTCTTCTTTGCCGGGCATGGTGGCGGCTTCGATAAACATAATCTCACCACCGACGGGTGTCCAGGCCATACCAGTCGCGATACCGGGACGATCAATGCGCTCAACCGCCTCATCAAAGAAACGCTGACGACCCAGGTATTCCGTGACCTTCTCGGCATTCACATGGATCGGCGTCTCTAAGCCTTCAGAGACCTGGCGAGCGACTTTACGGGACAGAGAACCAATCTGGCGCTCAAGATTACGTACACCCGCCTCACGTGTATAATCACGTGTCAGACGGCGCAGTGCATCATCGTCAAGCGTCAATTCATCTTCCTTCAGTCCATTTGCCTCTAACTGCTTAGGGAGCAGATAGTTACGGGCAATATGCAGCTTCTGCTCTTCCGTATAACCGGACAGCTCAAGGATCTCCATGCGGTCACGCAGAGGAGCTGGAATTGGCTCCAGGGAATTGGCCGTGGCGATAAACATTACCTTGGAAAGATCAAAAGGTAGATCCAGGTAGTTATCACGGAAATTGTAGTTCTGTTCCGGGTCCAATACCTCAAGCAAAGCGGACGAAGGATCTCCACGCCAGTCGGCACCTACTTTATCTACCTCGTCAAGCATGATAACTGGATCATTGGCCTCGACGCGGCGTAAGGTCTGGATGATACGACCAGGCATAGCTCCGATATAGGTTCGGCGATGACCGCGAATCTCAGCCTCATCGCGAATACCACCCAGAGACATACGCGCAAACTTACGACCCAGAGCGCGGGCGATCGACTGACCAAGTGAGGTCTTACCAACACCAGGAGGGCCCACAAAACACAGAATAGGCTCCCGGTTCAACGGGCGAGCCGCCTCCTGCTCCTTGAGGGGTTGGGTAGGAGTAATATTCTCCACCTCCACATCATCCTCAATCTGCACATCCTCACGCTCACGTGCCAGTTTGTCAGAGAGACGATCCTCTTTTAAGCGCCGTACCGCCAGATATTCCAGGATACGTTCTTTGATCTTCTGTAGATCATAGTGATCCTCATCCAGGACTTCACGCGCATGAGGAACATCAATCTGGGTAGCCGTACCCTTATTCCAGGGTAGAGAGACCAGCAGCTCAACGTAGGTACGGATAATGCTATATTCAGGAGAGACCGTGGGCAACTTCTCCAGACGTGCAAGCTCGCGATTAGCCTCTTTATAGGCCTCTTCGGGCATTTTTGCCTCATCAAGCTTACGCCGCAGTTCATTGACCGTAGCCTGCTCCTCGCTCTCCTCACCCAGCTCGCGTTGAATCGCCTTCAACTGTTCGCGCAACAGATATTCCCGTTGCACCTTACCCATCTCTTCCTGGGCACTATTTTGAATCTTCTTGCCAAGTTCAAGAATTTCCAACTCATGTGACAAGAAATTACTGATCTGATTCAACTTCTCATGGACAGAATCAATCTCAAGCAACTTCTGGCGCAGCTCCAGCTCCATCTGTACAAAGGTAGCAATCACATAGACAACCTGGCGAGGCTCCTCAAGATTCAAGGTTGCCGCCGCCACGCCTTCAGGCACATTTTGCACCAGTGCCACCAGACGTTGGAAGTAAGAGATCACATTACGCTTAATCGCCTCAGTCTCAGTGTCCGCTTCCTGAATATCAGGTTTAGCCGTCACGCGCGCCTGGAGATAAGGCTCCTCCTGCGTAAACTCATCAATCGTCACGCGCTCCAGGCCCTGGACCGCAATCTGGACCGTTCCATCGGGCATGCGGAACATACGCCCGACACGGGACACAGTACCGACACGATAGATATCATCAGGACCCGCATGATCAATATCCGGCGACTTCTGAGCCACCAGCACAACCAGACGATTCCCACGCATCACATCATCAATCAAACGAATATAGCGTTCCTGCCCTACCGCAAAAGGCTGCACAGAAAAAGGATAAATCACCGTATCCTTTAAAGGCAAAATAGGCAGGATCTCAGGAATATTCAGACGTTCCTCATCCTCATGATGCTCCTGGGCATGATCAGCCGCATCTGCAGTGGAAGGTTTCTCAGCGCTAGCGGACTCATCAGCCACAGGAGTTTCCTCGGTTGGCTCCTGGGAAACAGATTCCTTTTCATCGGAGGAGGTATCCTCTGATGTATGATCATCTGAAACAGGATGTTGTTCCGAATCAGCCTGAGTATCATCAGGAAGATCCTCGGCAGGCTCATCCTGGTCAATAGGCAGATTCTCCAGAAGCTCATCTTTTGCTTCAGTGTGGGGCTCTTGCGCCTCTTGAGGATCTACCTTATGATGATTTGTAATTTTTTCCATAAAATCTTCTCTACGTATTTCGAATAATTTTACTTTTATTTTCAACACCCTGAATATGCACTTGCTCAACTTTTTTGGTGGGCAACTTTGGTAAGTCTACAGAGAGCATGCCATTTTCATAGCGGGCCGTAACAGCATCGCAATCAACGGGCTTCGGAATAAAGACCTCAACCCGGAAGGGGCCATAGCGTATCTGCGCCTCTTGATAGCTTAATCCTTCTTGAGATTCATGAAGATCAAGGCGCTCGCCACTAACGACCAACGCATCCTCGTAAAGGGTAACATCAATCTCTTCTTCTTGCATACCAGCCAGCTCAATCTTCACCCTGATCATCTCAGCCGACTCAAGGATATCGGCTAATGGACGCCACGTCGTCGATTGATGCAGGATCGATTGCTGGCTCTGGCGAAGTGCGTCATCCAAAAGCTGACGATAATGCTGCTCTAGCTGCCTTTGTGAACCTTCACGATAGCGATAGGTCACATATCGATAGCGCATGCGCATAGCTTATACCCCTATCATAAATCTAAAGGGATGGCACACGGCCTCTACTACCTTTATATATATACGAAGAACTTGCTTATAAAGCTTATCACGACAAGCACAATGAATGGAAGGAGGAGTCGTACATAATAGAAAAAGGCAAAAGGAAGCAAGCATATTCCATGCGTACAATGAAGAATGCCCGTTGCCTTTTGCCTTAATTGGCACGACATAAAAAGATGTTATGCTTTACCCGAGAGGAAGGTCCTTCTCTCCTGAGGCAAGAGCTTTCTGGCATTCCGGGCAGATATATTCATACTCGGAATTACCCTCTGAAAGTACATCAGTTTCAATCACACGAGCATAGCGAAGGCGCGTAGCCTTACCACACCGAGCACAAGTGACATACGTTTCCGTGACGGCAGTTCGTCGGGTTCCAAGAACGTCTTCCTGCATGGCCGACACCTGTCTTTCTATACTATTTCAGAAAAGGCTACATCATAAAACGTTCCATATCCATACGTATGGAACTTTGCCAGAGAACACATCAAAAGGCCTTTCTACAAGGCCTGATACCCTTGATTATGGCACGCCGTATATAAAATTGCAAGTATGTTTGACGAGTCCATATTGATATGCTACTATGTCATTATATACCTCTTGTACCAGCGGGTGTCTCTGTAGCGCGACCTCACAATCTTTGTTACAAAGTAGCTGTTATCCCTACAATGAAGAGGGCAAAAAGACGATGATCACGCAAACGCTCAAACGTTGGCTGACCTCTCTGTTCGCGTGGTGGCCCTGGAAAACATCAACCATTGCGCGTGATTCTGATCCAGCCAGTAATATGAGTTGGAAAATCACAGCCGAGTCGGCCCGGCCCTCGACTGCTAATGGTACCCAACCTGCGACTCCGATGATGGGCAACACATCTATAGCCATCGAACAAACCAGCTTCAACACCCCAACGCCAAACACTGAAATCCCACAAGATCTATCTGATCAACTGCAAGCAGAGCATAACGATAACGTACCCACCACGCCGACTATTTTTTCAAACAAAAAGACACGCAAGCTGGAGGCATCATCTTCAACTTCTAATGAAAATGAAGAGCCTTCCCTCGCCGAACGCCAACTTTTATTCCTAAACTATCTCGTCCAAAGTGGCGTCTTTAATGAGGGTTTCCAGAAAGGGCAAACACCAGCACAATATAAAGGCAAAAAGCCTTAAAACCGGGGTGCAGGGTCCTCCCTGCCGGGGTGCGGGGTGTCCCCGCAAAACCCCTTTTTTTCTTTTTGCGCGCCGCCTGCGGCGGCGCGAAAGGGAGAAAGAATGAGCGGGGACACCCCGCACCCCGGCAGGAGGGCTCGCCGCCCTCCTGCACCTCCCGCGTTGGAAGAGCGGAACCCTTTTTCAGATTTTTCAAAAATCTGGGGGGCTCATTCCAGAGACTAAATGTCATCTGGCAGCGGCCGAAAAGCCCTGTTCCTGTGCCTCTTGTTCTGAAGAAAAGTAAATGACATCAACTGGCTTGCCATCAACCTCTGACAACTGATCAAGGGGTGTTTCAACAGGATAATACTGCTTTGTGCTAGCCAATCCAACAAAAGAAGCATCCGTAGGAGTAACCTGCTCGTTCTCAACCAATTCATTGGCAGACTGTGGCGATTGCCCATTGTCATTATTTTTCACAGCCACAACACCATCAAATGGCTGCGACTCCTGTACTTTACCACCCGCAGACATTGAATAGATCGCCCCTGGACGTTGGGTGGAAGTAGCAGCGGTACGAAGAGCATCATCAGGGAGCTGGATTACTTCTTCCTCAACAATATCGACGTGCTGTAAGCGACGGCGAATCAAGAAAAAGGTCACAATGCTGGCAGCGGTTAAGCCAACGCCAAAACCTAGCGCAATCCAAAGGCTACGATCCTGTTCCGCAATATTCTTCTGGGCCAGACGACTGCGCTTAGCGATATTCTTCTGAGCTTGCCGACTACTCTTAGCAATATTCTTCTGGGCCCGGCGACTACGCTTAGCGAGTTCATTCGAAACCTCACCGCTACGCCTGGCAAACTCATTAGATACTTCACCACTGCGCTCAGCAACCACCTGCGAAAACTTGCTGCTGCGCTTCTTTAACTCCTCAGTCAACTCATTGCCACGCTTCAACAAATCTGGATTGGTCGAGTGGTCACGTAATTCAGCCAGCACATCGGAGAGGGACCCCCCAATAGACTGCAAGCGATCTTGTAAATCGGACTGCACATCATTGGCAAATGCAGTCACTTTCTCCTTGCGGTCAGCGTTTCGAATATCGGCCACAGCCTGTTCAGCCTGCTGCTGAGCGCGGATACGTTCGACCACAGACCCAACCACAGGAGCCAGGGCACTCGCCGATAACACGCCAACACGAACCCAACGGCTCGTCGTCTGTAATATATTTTTTTGATTAGAATTCATAGAACCTCCTCATTCAGAGCAATGCTACTTATGTAGAGGACACGATTCATTGCGCACTCCCGATGTAGAAAAAGGTAACATTGGCAAACCGGGGCGCTAAAATACCTTTTCAATCCCATCAATCCACGCAACAAAATCTCATTATAGGACTCAAGCATAAGTATGTCAGCTTATATCGAAATATGTCAAGAAAAGGACATATTTCTGGTGGTGCTGGATATAAAACGCACAGGTATATACTATATATTCAATTAATGCAGGATACACATAGTAAATCCATCCATTAATGAATTTATCGGAAATATGAAGAAGAAAAACAAGAAGAAAAACAAGAGGGAATCGACAAGGATGATAAGGACTGTCCCGCCGTAATCTAAAGATTCGGGATTATAGGGTAGCACTGCCAGACGATAAGCAGGAGAAAATTCAGGAAAAATCTTCCTCGGTAGAAAATTCGCTTAGTTGCAAAACCAGGCGACAGAAATGCAGCATAGCTGACGCTGATTCTAAATATGCCTCATCACTCGTCGCTAACTGCTGATTGACTGGAATGCGGCGGCGTAAAGCTCGTAAGACCACCATCACATCTTCTTTGAGAGCGGAATCCAGATCACCACGTTGCATCAATAGCACTACCTGGCTAATAATCGAATCAACTTCCTGGCGCATCATGTCCAGATCATCAATCCAGGGGTCGCCATCATCTTCCAAAGACTCGTCGCCGTTGCCCCACAATAGTGCATCCGCGAATTGTTCTCGCCGTTTAACATCGCTATGCATGGGCTTACGTCCAGGTCGTAAATGGGTTTGTGGCTCTTCTTGTTTTACACCCAACTCACTCAACAACACAGACAATTCATCTTCCCAGCCAGCCATAGAGCACCTCCTTGTGAGACACCGCAAACAGTGATCGAAACAGGAATCTCAAGACTGCAAGGTTTCGTATACACAAAAAAATTATGGTTTTTATGTAGACGGCACTAATCCTATGAGCCTGAAACCTTAACGGAAGTGTAACACAGCGTTCTAGCATTGTAAATAACCCAAATGGTTATAAGAGATGCTACCGGAGATAGGACTTTTGCGCCCCTGGAATGAAGCAAAATACAATAGCCACATGAACAGTGCAATAGATTTTTCCATTAATAAAAAAAAGACATAATGTTTAACTTGGAAATAATATGGATTTAATATAGAACTGCTAGACTACTATTGTCAGCAAAAAGCACACAGAACTTGAGTGAGTCAGGTCTGAGTATGCATGCGAGGAAAAACAAACTTTCTCTCTATTACCCTCGACAGCACCTCCCTGGCACCTCACAAAGACATGGTGGAGATTGATTTTCAATCCTCATCATGCCCCATGTGACGACGTTTTAGTACGCTCGTCGGCCGGGCGGGAAGTAGCCCCCGAACTTTCCGCCCATGGGACTAAGCAATCCCTGCACTGATCTACAAACCACTCTTCCCCCTAAAGAAACCATTATCCGCGCAAAAGCACGTGAAACACGGCATATATGTGCTTGACAGGAGATAATTTTACACTCTATACTTATCACGCGATAAGTATATGCTTGAGTAGTGTCAGGAGTGAGCCACATGCCACGTGGGCCAAAGAAAATAGCTGCACGAGAGGATAGTGAAGAGACACGCCATACTATCTTGCGGACGGCTGAACAATTATTTATGGAGTATGGCTATCGCGCCGTCTCAACGCGACAAATTGCCGATGCCTGTGGCCTGACCCAACCAGCTCTCTATCACTATTTCGCGGATAAACAGATGCTTTATGTTGAGGTGATTAAGGAGAATACCACCAAGACACAGACTGCATTGGAGCGCATTGTCCGGCGGAACGAAGGGGTTGCAGAACGCCTGAGCCTGGTTGTGCGCTATCTGCACAGCACTACCCAGCATGACATCGGCTTGATGCTCCACGACATTCAACACGAACTTAGTCCTCAGATGCAAGAATTACTCAATGATTTATTCAATACCTGTTTAATCGCACCCATTGCCTCGGTGTTCGAGGACGGTATTCGACAAGGCTTGTTACGCCATCCTCAACAAGGAGGATTAGATGCCATCAATTCAGCTTATCTCCTGATGACCATGCTGCCAAAATTCATTGACCGTCCCCAGAGTCAGGAAGGCTCTGCACTACATAGTAATCGCTATGGGGCAACCATAGAACAGGCCGAAATGGTGGTACAGGTTTTGCTGTATGGATTAGTCAGGGAACAAACCAGAGAGCAACAGATTATTACGTTAAGTGCTGATAAAAAGACCATTCCTGATAGAAATGGATAAGACAAACACATATCCCTTCCTGATATGTAGACGCTATGTCACAGTATAAGGAAGGGGTAAATATCAGAGGCACTAAAGTTGGGCGACTACTCATCCTCCAATGTACTTAGAATGGGATCTGTTTCCTCTGGAGTGCGATCTTTGCGCCGTCTGCGCAAATCAGCCGGGGTCATTGGATTGATGAAACCAATCGCAACGCGCATCAGGCCAATAAAGATCACAATTGCGCCGATGCCAATCAACAATCCTTCAGCAGAGTAGGCTCCTGAGTTTAGAAGGAGGCCTATCACAATCAGAAGACAACCGATGCCAATAATGATTAGTCCGCTCCAGGTATACTTATTCCATTTGCGCCAGACTGCCCGATCCAGAATCTCGGTTTCGGTCACAATATTAGACTGTGGATCTGTCATAGCAGAACCTCTTTTCTCATTATAAAGCTAATGAAAGCTCTATAATGCTTACTTTTTTATGCCTATGTGATCTTTAAGGTCTTGCTGTGGTATAAACAGTTTATGGTTCCCGCCTACGGCGTAGGGGGAGAGGATATTAGCGGGGGACACCCCCACGCCCCCGGCAGGAGGGCCTCGCCGGCCCTCCTGCACCTCCCGGCTTCCACCAGCCTATTTGAGATGGGGCAGATCCCTCTCACCACAGGTTGGCGAGACTTCTGCACCGCTCGATTTATACCAGCTTTAGTCGTTAAAAATCTATAGGGCATAGCGAGGACTGGATGAATAAAATGTTGTAGCTGGATAATAAGTCCTCTTGTGTCTTATACGGAACGGAAGAGAAGATAGCTACAACAGGAGATACGTTATTAGTATCCCGGTATGAATACAGGAAAATCAGTTGAATTGTTTGTCATTATACCAGAGATGCCATTACAGGTTTAATGCTGAATATTTGAGGGGGTCATCTGCAAAAAAGGGGTGAAGAGGCCGATTAATACGCCGTCTTCTTTGATAACAGTAATGCCAGATCCCTGTTTGCAATAGATGCCTTCGCCAATATCGCGGCGATTAAAGTGGCAGCGTACTCGAAAAGTGCTACCATTAGACACCAGTTCTACACAAGCCAGGCATTCACGCAAGGTAAACATTCTTCTCCATGGGGCGGTTGCATCATCTAACCAGATTTCAAGCATGAATTCTTTGGAGGATAAGTTTACATCGCTGGCATACAAAGTGTTTAGAGCTGTCCCAGGGACGAAATAGGAATAATCTTTCATCATCGTCACTTTTCTTTCATCAATTGGTAGAGAGACAATCTCATAATGTGCTCAGGCCGGACAAAAAGGCACGACTATAAAGATATCGGGATTTTTTTCGTGAGTGTTGTTTACATAGTATAAAGAAGTGTGTGCAGAATAGGGCCACCAATGGGTTTTGAGATGGCTTACGCTGCATCCTGGTTAGAGTTGTTCTAAGTTTTCTTAGTAATTTCTAAGTTAGAATATACCATACATGTATGGAAAAGTACATAGTTATTTTTAGGATTTTGTGTGCGTTGGAGTCCTCATTTTTGGCCCCTCTGTCCTTCTGATGGAAGGACAGAGGGGAAGGCAGGGTGCAGCTGCCTCCGCCGCTGCACCCTGCCGAAATAGACCCGCTATTTTTTGGCGCGTGCGGCATGCTCGCTTTGTTGTTGGATAAGCTTGGCCACCAGACCTGTCCAACCGGTCTGGTGGCTGGCACCGAGTCCGGCTCCGTTGTCCCCATGGAAGTATTCATAAAAGAGAAGCAGCTCTTTCCAATCCGGATCTTGTTGGAATGTGGTTGTATTGCCATACACGGGGCGATCGCCGGTGGCGTCCAGCTGAAAAATACTGATCAGGCGAGCGGAAAGCTCAGAGGCAACATCCCAGAGTGTCATAAACTGGCCTGAACCGGTAGGACATTCTACTTTGAAATCTTCACCCAGATATTGGTGAAATTTCTGTAGCGCTTCGATTAATAAGAAATTGATAGGAAACCAGACCGGCCCACGCCAGTTAGAGTTTCCGCCAAAATCACTGGTACGGGACTCAGCCGGAACATATTGGACTTTATATGGTTGGCCATTATTCATGGACAGATCTGGGAGAACGTAAGGATGTTGCTCATGATATTTTGAGAGCGAGCGAATACCATGAGGGCTTAGAAACTCGTTTTCGTCGAGTAATCTGGCCAGGATCCGTTTGAGGCGCTCAGGCTTCACCAGGGCCAGCATAATACCCTGCATGAAACCACTATCCATATCATCTTTGATCTCTACATCGGCATGGCTGGTCAGTTCGGTGCCCGCATGTAAAAGACTCTCAAAGCGCTGACGAAAATCCGCCAGTTTGGGTGATTGCAAAAACGCGATATCGATACCCTCAATTGCCAGCAGTGGTACCAGGCCAACCACCGAACGTAATTTCATCGAGATGAATTTCTCGCCACCAATCTCAATACCATCGGCAAGATGCAACACATCATAATAAAATCCATCCGTATCATCCCACAAACTCTCGCCATTCTCAGCACATTCATTGATAGCGCGAGCAATAAACAGAAAATGGAGCAAAAATTGGATTGCCATCTGCTCATAGCTCTCATCCTGGCTGGCCAGTTCGACGGCGATGCGCAACATACTCAGACTAAACATCCCCATCCAGCCTGTGGCATCCGATTGATCCAGATAACCACTAATACCGGTAGGAATATTGCTACGATCAAACGGACCAACATTATCCAATCCCAGGAAACCACCCTGAAAGATATCATTGCCATCAATATCCTTGCGATTCAACCACCAGGTAAAGTAGAGCGATAATTTCTGGAAGGCCTGCTCTAAAAAGAGGCGATTGCCGGTACCATACAATTTGGCTTCAATTTTATAGATACGCCAGACGGCCCAGGCCTGTACCGGTGGATTCAAGTCATTAAACGACCACTCATAAGCAGGAATCTGTCCATTTGGATGCATGCTCCACGGCTGCATAAGGGCCAGCATCTGCTGTTGGGCAAAGGCAGGATCGATCATTACCAGAGGAATAGCATGAAACGCCAGGTCCCAGGCCGCGAACCAGGGATATTCCCAGTTATCCGGCATCGAAATGATATCCTTCATAAACAGGTGTGTCCAGCTAGCATTGCGGCCAGCCTTACGTTGTGGGGGAGGAGGATAAACCGCATCACCCTTCAACCAATCTGTTACCACATAAGAATAGAACTGCTTATTCCACAACATACCGACAAAAGCCTGACGCTGAATATTACGCAGATCATCAGATAATGGAAAAGGGGTCACAGCCTGATAAAATGCGTCGGCCTCCTGCCGCCGTGTCTGTAACAAAGCCGAAAACGGCTGTTGCGCAAAAGGATTTTCTAGCGTGGCTGTATTACTCAGACGCAGACGAAGTACCCGTGTCTCACCCGCAGGAATATTCAAGCGATACAATGGAGCCGCCTTCGTACCTATCTCCAGCGGATTCACAGCGTCTTGCTGTCCATGGACAAGATAGCGCTCAAAGCCATCTTTGACATAAGCCGATGCATTGGCCCCCCAGCCAAAATGGACATTATCGGTTTCATTCTCAGTAAACAGTACACGCTCAGCCCCCTCACAATACAGACACATCATTTCCATATTCTGATCCATACCCCGGGCCTCAATAATAGCCAGATCAGACTGAGTCGCCGGCTTGAGACTCAATGTAGGTTTGGGCCGATCCGGTGACCAGGACCAGGTATTGCGAAACCAGAGCGTTGGAAGCAGACACAATGGGGCCGCCTCTGGGCCGCGATTAGTAATACTCACCTGAATCAGAATGTCCTCTGGCGTATGCTTGGCATATTCCACCAGCACATTAAAATAGCGATTTTCCGCAAAGACACCTGTATCCAGCAACTCATACTCAAAATTAGCGGGATCAGCCTTACGGCGATTATTTTCCGCGCGCAAATCATCATAAGGAAATTTCGCCTGGGGATATTTATAGAGGCACTTCATATACGCATGGCTTGGCACATTATCCAGATAGAAATAATATTCTTTAACATCCTCCCCATGATTGCCCTCATTGTTTGTCAGACCAAATAGCCGCTCCTTCAAGCGATCATCTTGTCCATTCCAGAATGTCACCGCAAAGCACAAATACTGATCGGCATCACAGAGGCCCGCGATACCATCCTCTCCCCAACGATACGCTCGGAAGCGAGCATCATCATGCGTCAAATACGTCCACGGCTGACCATCCCCGCTATAATCCTCCCGTACCGTCCCCCACTGCCGATCACTCAAATAAGGACCCCAATGCTTCCAATCGGCTATTCCCTGCTGAGTCAACGCCAACCGGCGTCCCTCCTCAGTGTCCTGAATCTGTCCCATAGTATCCTTCCTACACAATAGCAATACACAAATTCGGCGACCAGGTAATATAATCATAACACGAGCAGAGGAAACAAGAGCAGCAGCGTGCCGTTAAGAGCAGGAAGATCGCTAGCAAGTATTGCAGGTGTAGAGAGTGTGTGGGTGCGCGGCCGCGCACCCACACACTCTCTACACCTGCAACCTGGCGCCTGCGGCGCCAAAAGAAAGTGGCATAAACTTCAGCTTTTTTCACACAAAAAAAAGAGAAGCTTTTTGAGCTTCTCTTTTTATAGGTAGCGGCGACAGGAATCGAACCTGTGACACAAGGCTTATGAGTCCTTTGCTCTACCAACTGAGCTACGCCGCCAGAAAAGGCAGATCTTTGCGTTAGCAGAGATTTATCTGTCGTTTTTGGTACGGGACTATAATATCACGACTATCAATAGGATGCAAGTGGTTATAGCATGAATTTTCCTTTTTTTGAGAAAATTCATCAAGCAAGCTGCGTATGAGTGAGCTTTTTTCAGCGTACAACGCGATTATAGGTTTCAATCACAATATCAAGCGCCTGTTCTTCACCTATGAGAGTCTCTAATTTATCCTGATAAGAGCCTAAGGTATTGTATTTACGATTAATAATATCATGTCTGGCAGTAATAGCATAGCCAGACATCATTTGATGCATAGCAGTACAGACGGTTTCGATCTGCTCCCTGAGCCTCGCCACTTCGCTTCGGCTTTCAATCATGATCCTACACCCTTTCTTCCTATTAGTATTGTCAATTTCTCAATAAACTTGCTATACTAGCTAAGCCTTCAATATACAGTATTGGTCTAAAAACCTTCGTTTTACAGGACATCTATCGCTTTTGGTGTGGATAGGTAGGAATTAGGAAGAGGACATGCGATGTCAGTACATACACATAAAAGACGTAACCATTCTCCATTATCTCAAGTTGTGCGCGAATATCGCGATAAACATACCCTGACACAAGAACAATTGGCCAGTGATCTATCGGTCGATGTACGTACGTTACGGCGCTGGGAGAGTGGATCTACACTCCTCAATGATGTACGTGAGCTCCGGCGTGTGGCAACACTATTGGGTGCGGACCCCGAACGTCTGGGAATTGCCAGAAACGCATATACAGCCTTAACATTGGATCAGATAGACCTTGCCATGAACCATATATGGGATCTCACAAATCTGGCTCGAAGCTATGAAGCTAACGCACTGGTTGAACGTTTAGTACAGGACCTCAATGCACAGCTGGTCAGTGAGAATGATCTTTTTTTAGAGAAGCTGGCTCAATCTCTCCATCTCGCTGGCTATGTTAAATCAGTGATTACCCGCTCACATGACTCACAATATGCACTCAATCATTACCGAGACATGGAACGTGTGGCGCGTCTCCTGCATAATGATACATTGTTAAATATAGCTTTAACTTATGAAGGTGATATGCTCTGTCGGGGAGGTGACATTTATCAGGGCATTGAATACCTTGAAGCGGCACGCGATAAAACACCCGATGCCGATATAGCAGCACGTGGTAATGGCATTCAGTTATTAGGACGGGCCTATCTGCGCGCCAATCGCCTCAAGGAATTTGAACGGGCCATGGCGGTGGCCGAAGAACTTTCCAGCCAGATCAATCCTTTGGAAAGCAGTACCTGTGGTCAATACAGCCTGGGGACCGTCTATGAAGAATATGGTCGCAGCTATACCCATCTGGGACAAACAAAGCAAGCCATGGACTATCTGGATAAAGCCGAACAGAATCTAGAACCAACCAAACACTGGGAGATTCTCCTCAAGACGGCCCGCGCAATGGCCCTGGTACGTGGAGGTGAAATACAGGCTGGCGTAGCCCTGGCAATTGAATCTATTCAACAATGCCGGGAACATGGCACGATCCGTTTAATGGAGCGTATCTATGGCATTCAACATTACCTGGATCGCCTGACACGCGAAATCGGTAACGCGGGAGCCCCGCTACGAGAAGCCCTTGACGGTCCAATTGAATACTAACTAATACGAGCTGAAGGCAAGACATAAAAAAAGCGTCCCTTCCATATATCCTATGGAAGGGACGCTGGTAGCGGGAACAGGATTCGAACCTATGACCTCCGGGTTATGAGCCCGACGAGCTAACCACTGCTCTATCCCGCGTCAAGAAATGTCTGGTGTTATCGTAAGAACACCGATAGCGGGAACAGGATTCGAACCTGTGACCTCCGGGTTATGAGCCCGACGAGCTAACCACTGCTCTATCCCGCGTCAAAAAGGGAAGGTGTATAAAACACCGGTAGCGGGAACAGGATTCGAACCTGTGACCTCCGGGTTATGAGCCCGACGAGCTAACCACTGCTCTATCCCGCGTCAAAAATTGGTACGTAAAAATGAGTAAGTATATAAGAAACGAATAGCGGGAACAGGATTCGAACCTATGACCTCCGGGTTATGAGCCCGACGAGCTAACCACTGCTCTATCCCGCGACAACTCCAATAGGATACACCAAACACCTCGTGATGTCAAGTAGTTATTAGGGATTGCTTCATGAGGGCCGCGAAGAGCAAATCTTATCACATTTGCTCATTGACAAACGTATAGAAATTCTAGTATGCTCTAGAAAGAATACTGTTTTTTCAAATTCTGGCTCGTCCAGTCAAGGAGGTGCAGTTTTATGGCCAAGCACACTTATTCAACAACTGTGCCTATATGCACCTTGTCTACCCAATCTGGGGGTCACGGGCGAAAACCACACGGCCAGGTTCACGGTATCATCCAGCGATGCGGAGAGCCTGACTAGCGCAAACACACGACGCATGGTTCTACGCTCCACTCCCTCCACACGGTAGACAGCTCTGTTAACACCGTGTTTTTTTATGGTCCTGGAGGGAATATAGCATTGATTAACAATCCGGCACAACTGACCGGCATGGTCCTCAATGGCGCACATGGCATTTATGATGTTCATACCGATGATGGCATTTTACGTTGTACATTACGAGGCAAACTGAAAAAAGCATTCGCAGAAGCCAATACGGCTAAACCCGTAGGGAAGATTCGTCAGGTTCAGCAACGCAACAACAAAATTGGTAATCAAACAGCAATTGAACGCGTTGAGCGTATAGAGAAGCGCGATAGTACGGAAAACGCCCCTCCCACCCGTCTTTCCGTTGGCGATTATGTCAAAATACGTAAGTTAGACGAGACCACAGGCTTAATTGAAGAGATTCTCCCTCGTAAAAGCGAGCTTTCACGTATGGATGCAGGCTCAACCTCAAAAAAACTTGTTCAGCAAACCTTGCTTGCCAATCTCAATCAGGTCGTCATCGTCTTTGCGACCACGCAGCCAGAGCCACATTTTGGCCTGCTAGATCGCTACCTGACTATCTGTGAATCGGCCCAACTGCCCTCAATCATTTGTATTAATAAAGCCGATCTACCCCATAGCGAGCAGGTGGAAGAGGGAGCGCGCTTATATAGTCAACTTGGCTATCGCGTAATCTTTACCAGTATTCAGATCGAGCAAGGTATTGATGAGCTGAGAAACCTGCTTAAAGAACATACCACGCTGTTTACTGGACCATCGGGTGTAGGTAAATCTTCGTTGGTAAATGCTATTGAGCCAGGTATGGCCGTGCGCACAGGACTGGTAAGCGATGTGACGGGTAAAGGTAAACATACCACGACGGGCTCACAGCTCTATCCTTTGTCCATTGGAGGCTGGTTGGCCGACTCCGCTGGTATCCGAGCGCTGGCCGCCTGGAATATTCCACCTGAAGAGCTGGCGTGGTGCTTTGTCGAGTTTCGTCCTTATCTGGGCGAGTGTCTTTATGCGGATTGTATCCATTTAGATGAAGATGGCTGCGCGATTCGGCAGGCGGTAGACGATGGCTTGATCAATGAGCGTCGCTATCGTAGCTATACACGTATGTATACCGGCGAAGAACGCTAAGCTTACGGCGCCCAATCAAGCAAAGCAAAAAGAGTTGGAATCATATAAGGGTCCTGACTCTTTTTTTTATGCCAGTAAACTGATCAGCGCTGCCACAACCTCAGTATCCTGTTCCTCCAGGACTGTCCGTGGATCGAGTAGCAGGGTATCACGGAAGATACGCGCGACAATAGGAGTCGTATGGGAGCGCAGACGTTGGGAAAGGATATCCAATGGATAAGGGACCACACTGGCATCCAGGGCCAGGAGAGTCGTGGGCAATGTTTCCCCCGGCAATGAGCCACCACCGATAGTAGACTCACCCGTTTGTGTGCGCGCGGAGATTCCATGAGTTGACAGTTGCTGTATCCATGCTGTAACGCGCTGCATCAACGTTTCCATGGTCATAGAAATCATCCGCCAGACTGGAATCTTTCTCTCAGCCTCACCGCGCTGATAATGCCGCAACGTGGTCTCAAGCGCGGCCAGCGTCATCTTATCGATCCTTACTGCACGCATCAAAGGATGTTTAGCCAGACGCGCGATCACCGCAGCCTTACCTACCAGAATACCCGCCTGCGGCCCACCCAGCAACTTATCACCAGAGAAACAGACCACATCAGCGCCTGCCGCCAGGCTCTCCTGGGGAGTTGGCTCATGAGCCAGGCCATACCTCTCACAATCCAACAAACAGCCACTACCCAGATCATCCATAACCAGCAGGCCACGCTCATGCGCCAGAGCTGCCAATTCAGTGATTGCAGTAGATTCAGTAAAACCAGTAATCAAAAAATTGCTTGGATGGACAGATAAAAGTACTGCCGTGCGTTCAGTAATTGCAGCCGCATAGTCAGCGATCCTGGTACGATTCGTTGTACCCACCTCAACCAGCTGGCAACCACTCTGGCGCATCACATCAGGCACGCGAAAGCCCCCACCAATCTCTACCAATTGACCACGCGAAATCACCACCTCATGGCCCAGAGCCAGCGCGCTTAAGCCTAACAGCACCGCGGCAGCATTATTATTTGTTACCAGAGCCGCCTCAGCCCCTGTTAAATCCTTCAAGATCTGCGCCACATGCACATGGCGTGATCCTCGCGTGCCCTGCTCCAGATCATATTCCAGGTTAGCATAGCCAGTAGAGATGTTTTGTACAGCCTGCAACGCCTCCTGGCTCAAGGGAGCCCGCCCAAGATTCGTATTAATAATCACGCCAGTCGCATTGATCACCGGGCGCAAATGGGGGAGAAAGCGTTGTTGTAACTGAAGTTCGGCCGCAGCCAGTAAAGATTCCGAGGAAGGACAGAGGCCCCCGGCACGGATTTTGTCGCGGGCCTCAGCCAGACTAAGGCGCAAAGCACTGGTAGCCAGTGCATGCGAAAAGCTAGCAGACAAAGTCTGGCCCTGAGTTGTATGTAACAACTCATCAACAGAGGGGAGTAAGCGAAATTGATTAGCATCAAAAGTCATAAGTAAGCGACCATAGCAACACTAATGTAAAGAATAAAACATCGTAATCGCCAGGCTATTAGCCACCTTACCCATGACAGCTCGTAGATCGGCATCATTCAAACGGCAGATGGCATACTGATCGGCCAGCAATGAACGCAAAATGGGATACATAAGCTCAGTCTTCACAAGGCTATCGGTATCAAGTAAGGGATAATCACGCTTCAGGAGTAGATGGTGATAAGGGCGAAGTTTTCCACGGTAAGAAGTCAGCGCAACCACATTTACAGCCCCTGCATGACGACAAAAGGGCTCACCTGACACCACCAGAGCCGGGTGCCAGTCCAGAATACGCTTTTCCTCTATCCCAGGAGGGAGAGTAGGATAACCGAAATTCACCCAGTACACCATGCCAAACTGCACAGGCGTGAGATAGGTGAGAGCTTCCGGTGCAATTTCAGGAGGATGAGGCATGGTTAAACTAACATATCTTCACTATAGAACTACGGACGAGCAAGAGCAACCGGAGAATAGGATGGAACGTCACTGGTCTCAAGCTGTGAATGGAAGCAAGCTGTTGTCAAAGCCCAAGACTGAGCGACGAGGCCGAGACGCTCTTCACGTTCATCCCGACTTTCTTCTTGTAACGCAACAGCTATGAGTTCCATTTCACGCTGATATTGCTCACTAAGCAAGGAAGAACGGCTGAAGTCACAATTCGTCGCCATAAAGCTACCTCTTATTCCTAAATCCAAACAGATTACTCATACATTGGGTAGCGGAAAAACCGCAAGTTACAATTAAGCAACTGTGAACACCATCCAAGTGTGGGTAAGCACCGCTCGCACATTTGGTGGCATGAGGTGTGATGAATTTCTCCAACGTTGGAGATTATACCAGCAATTTAGGCAAGACGCAATGCTTTTGGTAATGACTTTCATCCATAACGCCAGACGAGGTCAATTTATCAATTTAACAACCAATTTAAAAAATGGGGGTAAAAGGTGTTGACACATCTGATCGAGTCGGCTATAATGTGCTCGTTGATCACTCAGAGCGATCACTCAGACGAATTGGAGTGTTTGACAATATAGGGGCAGTTACCAAAGTGGACAAATGGGACTGACTGTAAATCAGTTGCGCAAGCTTCGAAGGTTCGAATCCTCCACTGCCCACCACTATCAATGACTCCAGGTATTGGTAGTTAGGCCCGTGTGGCGCAGAGGTAGCGCACATTCTTGGTAAGAATGAGGTCATGGGTTCAATTCCCATCACGGGCTTCCGTGGTTTGAAGTTGGAGAGTGGGCCAGACGTTCTTCACGTCAAAGCCCACCTTCATGAATTCCGCGTGTAGATTATAATAAAAAGATCTTGCTGCCGTCTTCTGATTGATCGTCTCCCTCCCGTTCGTTTTACGTCGGAAGGTTTATTCATTGTTGGACGATCAGATACCAGGGGACGGCTGCTGCATGTCTAATACCCATTGCTATCTGATCTGATCGTAAGCAGGATTGCAGAAGGAGCCACAGTAGGAAATGGCGAAGAAAAAGTTCGAGCGTACAAAGCCGCATGTGAACATTGGAACCATTGGACACATTGACCATGGTAAGACAACGCTGACGGCAGCAATCACAAAAGTGCTCTCCGCAGCGCAGCTTGCCAAATATACGGCTTTTGACCAGATCGACAAAGCTCCGGAAGAGCGCGAGCGTGGTATCACCATCTCGATTGCCCACCTGGAGTATGAGACTGAGAAGCGCCACTACGCGCACGTTGACTGCCCAGGTCACGCTGACTATATTAAGAACATGATCACCGGTGCCGCTCAGATGGACGGTGCTATCCTCGTAGTAAGTGCCCCTGATGGCCCTATGCCTCAGACCCGTGAGCACGTACTGCTGGCCCGCCAGGTTGAAGTACCTGCGATGGTGGTCTTTTTGAACAAGGTTGACATGATGGAAGACGAAGAGCTCTTAGAGCTGGTTGAGTTGGAAGTTCGTGAACTTCTCTCCAAATACCAGTTCCCTGGCGATGATGTCCCCGTCATTCGTGGTTCAGCCTTGAATGTACTCGAGGGTAAAGGCGACATGTCTCGCAATGATCCTGCCGCCAAGTGCATCTGGGAGCTGATGGATCAGGTTGACGAATACATCCCAACCCCTCCACGTGCTACCGATCAGCCATTCTTGATGCCTGTTGAGGATGTCTTCGGTATTAAAGGTCGTGGTACTGTTGCTACCGGTCGTATCGAGCGTGGTATCGTCAAAGTTGGCGATAACATCGAGATCGTCGGTATTCAGGATGTAACTCGCTCAGTGGTTGTAACTGGCGTTGAAATGTTCCAGAAAACTCTGGATTCCGGTATGGCCGGTGACAACGTTGGTTGTTTGCTGCGTGGTGTTGAGCGTGCCGACATCGAGCGCGGTCAGGTATTGGCCAAGCCCGGTTCGATCAAGCCGCACAAAAACTTCCTGGCTCAGGTGTACGTCCTCTCGAAAGAAGAGGGTGGCCGTCACACACCATTCTTTAACGGCTATCGCCCACAGTTCTACGTGCGGACAACCGACGTAACTGGCTCGATCAAGCTGCCAGAAGGTGTTGAAATGGTTATGCCTGGCGACAACATCGAAATGACTGTTGAACTTATCCAGCCGGTCGCTATGGAAGAAGGCGTGAAATTCGCCATCCGCGAAGGTGGCCGCACCGTTGGTGCTGGCATCTGCACAAAGGTGCTTAACTAAGGTTATATAAAACAGGTGGGCGCAAGTATCTTGCGCCCACAACTGTCCTTAAAAGATAACCCTCAGCAGCAAGCCAACCCCAAACCGTAAACGGAGAAATTAATGGCTAAGAGCAAAGAGAATCGAATTGTGGTAACATTGGCTTGCACAGTCTGCAAAAGCCGCAATTATTCCACATCAAAAAACAAAAAGAACAATCCTGAGCGCATGGAGCTGAGAAAGTTCTGTAACACGTGTCGAGAGCCTGCACCACACCGCGAGACCAAGTAGGCATCAGAGTATCTGGCGAGTCCAATACGGTAAGCCAGATATGATCGCTACTGATCAGAAAGGTTGAACGTGGCAAAGAACATGACTGACAGAAGAAAAAATGTGAGTCGGAGCCAGGCCTCTGAAGTGAAACCACGCGAGCGTGCAGAAACAACAGAAAAAGCCGTCAAAGCTTCGACCCGCGAGGAACGCCGTGAGTCTGCCACCGTGAAGTCAGCAAACACAAGCAAAACAGCAGCTCGCCGCAATTCTCAAGGATCTTCTTTTGCGACGCGTATGCGTAATAACAAAGCGGGCCGCTTTGTTTATGATGCGTACTATGAGCTTCGTTATAAGGTGACCTGGCCAACTTTCGAGGAAGCCAGAAACATGACCGTCCTGGTTGTGATCATTTCAGCTGTGCTTGGCGCACTGTTATCTCTGGTCGATTTCGGACTTTATCATCTCTTCATTCTTGTTATCGGTGGTAAGTAGCTTCGTCACCTGCACACATAAGGGGAAATGCCGTGGTTACTGAACGTACCAGCGAAAAAGAAAAGCCTGAGGAGAAGCGTGCCTGGTATGCTATTCATACATATTCAGGTTACGAAAACAAAGTAAGAAGTCACCTTGAGGCGCGCATTGCTTCGATGGATATGCGAAATAAGATTTTTCGTATCATCGTCCCGATGGAAGAAGAAGTAGAAATCAAACAGGGTCAGCGACGCACAGTACAACGCAAGGTCTTTCCCGGCTATGTACTTGTTGAGATGATTATGAGCGACGAAGCATGGTATGTCGTCCGTAACACACCTGGAGTCACAAGCTTTGTAGGTTCCGGGACGCGCCCCGTTCCTTTGCAGGAACATGAGATCCGTACCATTCTGAAACAGGCAACACAAGAGACTGATAAGCCAAAGGCAAAGGTAAACTTTACCAAAGGCCAGAGTGTACGGGTAATCGATGGCCCATTTACCGAGTTTATTGGCACCGTCAACGATATTAATATGGATCGTAATAAAGTGACTGTGCTGGTATCATTTTTTGGTCGCGAGACCCCGGTGGTGCTAGATTTCTTGCAAGTTGAGAAAATCTAGGTCTATCACCAATCTAGACCCACTTTTGAGGAGTTTGAACGAACATGGCAAAACGTATTAAAGCTGTAGTCAAGCTGCAAATTCCAGCCGGCAAAGCAACTCCGGCCCCCCCAATTGGTACTGCGCTTGGACCTCACGGCATCAACTTGATGATGTTCTGTAAGGAATATAATGCACGCACAGCTGATCAGGCTGGCATGGTTATTCCTGCTGAGATTACCATCTTTGAAGATCGCTCATTCACATTTATCACCAAAACACCTCCAGTGCCCGACCTGTTGAAGTCGGCTGCAGGTATCCCATCGGGTTCCGCTACCCCAAACAAAACCAAAGTCGGAACCATCAATCGCGCCAAACTGCGTGAGATCGCTGAACTGAAAATGAAAGATCTCAATGTGAACAGCATTGAGGCAGCAGAGAAGACTATCGAAGGTACTGCACGCAGCATGGGTGTCACCATCGAGTAATTCCTGCCCGAAAGTCACTGCGGTAATTGCCACAAGGAGGGCAAAAAAAACAATGGCAACAACAACACACGGAAAAAAATACCTGGAAGCGGTCAAACAGATCGATTCCGAGAAGCTGTATCAGCCAGAAGAAGCTGTTTCACTCCTCAAAAAGATTAGCTATACCAAATTCGATCCTACGGTCGAAGTTCACATGAAGCTTGGTGTCGATCCACGCCACGCTGACCAGATGGTTCGCGGCGTAGCTATGCTACCTGCTGGAACCGGTAAAGAAGTTAAAGTTCTGGTTTTCGCACAAGGCGAGAAAGTGGCCGAAGCTGAGGCTGCAGGCGCTGATGTCGTCGGTCTTGATGATCTGATCAAACAGATTGAAGCCGACTGGCTGGGCTTTGATGTAGCCATCGCCACACCTGATGTAATGGGTAAGGTTGGTCGTCTCGGTAAAAAGCTGGGACCCCGAGGCCTGATGCCAAGTCCAAAGGCTGGCACCATCACCTTTGATCTTGCCAAGACGATCCGCGACGTAAAAGCTGGCCGTGTCGAATTCAAAGTCGACCGCACTGCCCTGCTGCACATTCCAGCTGGCAAGCTTTCCTTCAGCGAAGAGGCTTTGATGCAGAATATCTCTTCAATCCTCGACTCTGTGGTTCGTGCACGTCCTTCTGGTGCCAAAGGTACCTACGTGAAGAGCGTAGTCCTCTCATCCACTATGTCACCCAGCATTCGCCTGGATGTCGCCGCCGCGACCGCCCTGAAACCACAAGCATAATACAAAGCGAAAAGAAAAAAGCTCTTGCTGCGATCGCAGCAAGAGCTTTTTTCTTTTCGCTTTATTGCCCCTATAAAGCGGTGATGGCAAGAGCCGCGCTCCTCCTGGGCGGGGTTGCAAGGGGCGGCGAGCCCCTTGACTGGGGGTTTGGGGGCTGTGCCCCCAACCTTTCCCCTTCCCCCCTTTTCTGCCACCGCAGGTGGCAAAGAGATAAAAAAATAAAATTCCCACCCCAAAAAGGGTTTACAAAATAACACCACTATGCTAATATAGGGAAGTTGTGTTTAAACACACAACATACAGATGATTTTATTCATCGCCGAAGACAGCAAGCATGCTGCAAAGCATCTAAGCGGTCTCAAAAGACCGACTTGCCGAGGGGATAACTATTCGCTAGCTCCATACGAAACCGTATATAACGGCAACGAACGTATTTATTTACGAGCGAGTCGCAAAAGAATAGAGGTTCTCTCCAGGCCTTCGGTGGTTTATCGAAGGCATTTTTGTTGCCTTTTACATCCTTACTGACCAACCAATGGCTGCACAAACAGCCGGTTGATCGGGCCGGAACTATTCCAGGAAAGGAGGAGAGCACCTTATGCCAACACAGGCAAAAGCAGGGAAGATTGAAGAGTTAACAGATAAACTCGGCCGTTCATCCATTGCGATCCTGGTGCAAACCCAGGGTTTAACCGTAAAGGACATGAACGAACTGCGCAAAAAGATGCGCGACGCAAAGGTGGAGTTCCTGATTGCGAAAAACACCCTTCTGCGTATCGCTTCTGAGCGCAACAACATGGCTAATGTAGATCACAAGATCTTCAACGGCCAGACCGCAATCGCCTTCGGTTACGAAGACGAGGTCGCTGCCGCTAAAGCTGTAACTGATTATATCGGTACCTCAAAGGTAGCAGTTCTCAAATCTGCCATTCTTGGTGGTCGTTCACTGACGGCTGAGCAAGTTGAAGGCATTGGCAAAATCAAAGGTGGTAAAGACCAGTCAAAAGCAGAAGTCGTTGGTACACTCCAGGGACCACTTGCCAGCACGTACGGTCTATTCACCGCACCATTACGCGATCTGTGCTATGTGCTGCAAGCACGTGCAGAACAACAGAACAGTGGCACACCCGCCGCTGAATAATTACATCAGGAGGAACCAACCATGGCTGTAAGCGATATCATTAGCGAAATTGAAAAATTGAACGTCCTCGAGCTCGTCGAGTTGACAAAAACCCTGCAGGAAAAATGGGGAGTAAGCGCTGCTCCAGTTGCTGCCGCTGCCGCTGCTCCAGTTGAGGCTGCTGCCGCTGCTCCAGTTGCTGAAGAGAAGACCGAGTTTGATGCCATTCTGACCGAAGTCGGTTCAAACAAAATCAACGTCATCAAAATCGTTCGTGAGCTGACAGGTCTGGGCCTGAAAGAGGCGAAGGCTGTCGTTGACGAGGCTCCAAAGGCCGTCAAAGAAGGCGTCTCCCGTGAAGAGGCCGACAAAATTGCTGCCAAACTGTCCGAGGTTGGCGCTAAAGTCACCGTTAAGTAAGATTTCTGATGGTCAGGCACCTCACCACCTGTGCTCAAACATGCTGGTGAGGTGCCTTTCCTTGCGTATTTCATTGTATGCATGAGAAACTGCATAGGCGATCTTTCATTGCGCCCTTGAGGTATCCATGTTATAATGCGAACGTATACAACAACTTCCGAACCATTCAGCGCATAACGCATTGCTGCTCAAGCGGCAAGCTGGTTGCCAGGAAGCATGTTTTTTCCTTTCCCAAAAATACATTGGAGGTGATTTAGAAACGTGGCATTGACTGTTGAAGAAAAAACAGAGATCATTGCGGATGCACGTGTCCATGAGACCGACACCGGTTCTCCTGAAGTCCAGATCTCAATTTTAACAAACCGCATTAATCAGCTCACAGAGCACTTAAAAATCCATAAGCACGACCTCCATTCACGTCGGGGCCTGCTCATGTTAGTTGGTCAGCGCCGACGCTTGCTTACATATCTCAGTAAGAAAAGTCCGGAGCGCTATCGCGCATTGGTGTCCCGCCTGGGTATTCGCGTCAAACTTGGCCCACGCCGGTAATTTCAAGGTTGCTGTGGATGCGGTCGGCGCAGCATGGCGAGCGCCGTACGTTATGCCCGACCGCTGCTCCATTTTTCTCCGCTTTATCCATTCCGACAGTTGTAGAGAGAAACGAAACGAGACGAACGAGAGATAAGCTAGGATCAAGGGTATCCCCCACAGAGAAGTAAGTGATAGAGTAATAGGGATCAAACCACAAGAAGACTGATATGTCCGTGCGATTGCACGTAGAGTTGTACCCTTATAAGTAAAGAGTTACTGCACCCATTTTACGTAGCATGTTCTTGAAAAGCAATCATGAACGCCGCTCAGCCGCGGCTAGCTGCGCTCACACGATTGAAAGGCATGGGATGTGAAAGGCTCTCACCAAGGATTCCAAGATAGAGATAGAGATAGAATAGGGTGCCGTTTATCGGAGGAAATATGATTCACCGTCAAGAAGCTGTTATCGGCGGTCGGGTAATGAGCATAGAGACCGGCCGGGTAGCAGAGCAGAGTAGTGGCGCAGTGTTGTTGCGCTACGGAGATACCATAATACTGGCAACGGTTGTAGGCAGTGACGAGCCTCGTGAAGGTATTGACTTTTTCCCATTAACTGTCGATGTAGAAGAGCGTATGTACGCAGCTGGTAAGATCCCTGGTGGTTTTATTAAACGAGAAGGCCGAGCAACAGAACATGCCATCCTCTCATGTCGGCTCGCCGATCGCCCACTTCGCCCCCTCTTCCCCAAAGGTTACCGCAACGATGTTCAAATTGTAATCACTGTACTCTCTTCCGATCAGGAAAATGACTATGATATTCTCGGTATTGTTGGCGCGTCCGCCGCTCTGAGCATATCCGATATTCCTTTTTCAGGTCCTGTTGGTGCCGTTCGTGTTGGT
The DNA here is from genome assembly GCF_003967575.1 of Dictyobacter alpinus. Classification (NCBI taxonomy): domain Bacteria; kingdom Bacillati; phylum Chloroflexota; class Ktedonobacteria; order Ktedonobacterales; family Dictyobacteraceae; genus Dictyobacter; species Dictyobacter alpinus. Next base: position 2,581,244 of record NZ_BIFT01000001.1, on the reverse strand, counting down.
TACATTGATGATCAGTTTGTGATCAATCCACTGGAATCGCAGATGTCTGAGAGTAAACTGGATCTGACGATTGCCGGTACAGCTGACGCTGTAATGATGGTTGAAGCTGGCGCTAAAGAGCTGCCAGAAGAGTTGATGCTCGAGGCTGTGCGCTTCGGTCATGAGAGCCTGCAAGATATTATTAAAATGCAGGATAAGCTGGTCCAGGTCGCTGGTAAGTCCAAACGTCCTTTCACTCCTGCTCCTGCAGATGCTGAGTTGCAGAATAGTGTGGCGGAGTTTGTACGTCCTCGCTTCGAGGCCGCGGTCCATAATACGGACAAGTCTGCCCGTTCCGCTGCATTGGGCCTGGTACAGGATGCACTGGTTACCGAGCTCGGAGAGAAATATCCTGAGCGCTTGAAAGAGATCATTGGTTTCTACGAAAAAGAGCTTAAAGCCTATGTCCGTAATAATATTCTGGACAATGGTGTGCGCCCCGATGGTCGTGATCTGAAGACGATTCGCGCGATTAACTGCGAAGTTGGCTTGCTACCTCGTACCCATGGTTCAGCCATTTTCACCCGTGGGCAGACGCAGGTGTTGAGCGTCATTACTCTTGGCTCTCCTGGTGATGAGCAGATCCTTGATGGTCTGGTCGCTAATGAGAACAAGCGCTTTATGCACCACTATAATTTCCCACCATATTCAACTGGTGAGAGCAAGCCCTTGCGTGGACCTGGTCGTCGTGAGATTGGACATGGTGCTCTGGCTGAGCGCGCTATCTCCGCGGTCATTCCTGCGCAGAATGAGTTCCCTTATACCATTCGCGCCGTGTCAGATGTTCTTTCGTCTAATGGTTCGACCTCAATGGGTTCTGTCTGCGGTACAACGCTGGCACTGATGGAGGCCGGTGTGCCGATCCATGCTCCTGTTGCCGGTGTAGCCATGGGCCTGATCACAGGCGATGGTGAGCGCGAAGGCAAATGGGCCGTGCTCTCAGACATTCAGGGTATCGAAGATGCTCTGGGTGATATGGACTTCAAGGTGGCTGGTACAGCCGATGGTGTTACCGCTCTCCAGATGGACATTAAAGTGAAGGGTATCACCTACGAGATTATGTCCAAGGCTCTTGAGCAGGCACGCGAAGGCCGTATGTTTATCATGGAGAAGATGCTCGACGCAATCGACGCTCCCCGTGAGGAACTCTCACAGTACGCGCCACGTATCCAGACCCTTAAGATCAATCCAGATAAGATTGGTGCCGTTATCGGACCAGGCGGAAAAACGATTCGCAAGATCCAGGAAGAGAGTGGCGCTAAACTGGATATCGAGGATGATGGCTCAGTGAATATCTCTGCCGTCTCTGGTGAGTCGATGCAGCATGCGATGGATGCTGTTCGTGCCCTGACCGAAGAGGTCGAGGTTGGACACATCTACACTGGTACGGTACGCCGTATCGTGGACTTTGGCTGCTTCGTCGAGATCCTGCCCGGCAAAGAAGGTCTGGTGCGTACATCTCAGCTTGCTGATTATCAGGTCATGCGTCCTGAGGATGTCGTTTCCGTTGGCGATGAGATCACTGTCATGGTGATTGAAGTCGATGGTCAGGGCCGTATCAATCTGTCCCGTCGTTCAGCGTTAAGTGGAGAAATGCCTACAGCCGCAGAGATGGAACAGGATCGTGGTAGCCGTGGTGGCCCTGGTCGCGGTGGCCCTGGTCGCGGTGGCCCTGGCGGCGGTTACGGTATGCGCGGCGGTGATCGCGATGGCGGCAACCGTGGTGGTTATAATGACCGTGGCGGTTATGGCGGCGGCGGCGGCGGCATGGGCGGCGGTCGTGACCGTGGTGGTTACGATCGTGGCGGCATGGGCGGCGGCCGTGATCGCGGTGGCTATGATCGCGACAACAACAGCGGTGGCGGTGGCGGTGGCTTCGGCCAGCGCCGACCCATGGGAGGTCCGGGAACCAACCGCAACACTAGTGGACCTCGTCGTGACAACAACTTTGGCCAGCGTTCTGACCGCCGCTGGTAATTTCATAGCAGCCAAAAAGCATAAAGATAAGGCGACCTCTTCTGGTCGCCTTATCTTGTAATCATCTCGGCATAAAAAACTTTGGAAAAGGGGAATAGATGTGATGTCCTCAGAGGAGATTCTGCAAGAGATTGCCCTGGAAGTCTCTACTTGTGCCAGTTGTAAACTCTGTAAAGGTCGGACAAAGGCTGTGCCTGGCGAAGGCAATGCACATGCCAGGATTTTATTTATCGGTGAAGGACCCGGCTATCACGAGGATAAACAAGCGCGCCCATTTGTTGGACCCGCGGGACAGTTTTTGGATGAACTGTTAGCCAGCATCAACCTCAAACGTTCAGATGTTTTTATTACCAATGTTGTTAAATGTCGTCCCCCTAACAATCGTGATCCAGAACCTGATGAAATGGCCGCCTGCAATGATTATCTGGATCGGCAGATCGCCGCGCTACAACCCCAGGTTATTGTGACCCTCGGCCGCTTCTCCATGACTAAATTCTTTGGTTCTGAGAGGATCAGTTCTATCCATGGTCGCGCACGCAAAAAGGATGGGCGTATTTGCATCGCTATGTATCATCCTGCTGCTGGACTCCATAGGGCTGAACTAAAAGATACGATTCGTCAGGATTTTAAGAAGATTCCTTTAATTATTGCTGAAGCTGAACGCCTGGCGGCCGAACAACCCCCTAAAGTTGTGGTTCAGAAGAAAAAGGAAGAGGAGCCGCCTCCACAACAGCTATCGCTGTTCTAGGATAGTGGCTTTATTTCCATCCTTAGCGGGGAGCGTGCAGCCAGCCGCACTCGGGCGCTAAAGCGCCCTTGCTTCTTTTAAATGTGCTGTAAAATTGCGCGCAAAGCGCGCAATTTTACAGCACATTTAAAAGAAGCACCAGAGGCGCATCTTTGGAGCACCAGAGGCGCGAAAATAATAATAGGCGGGCCATGCATTTCATGGGAAGCTGGTACGCTCTAACACAACAAAAAAATTGAGCCGTGGTCGTAACCACGGCTCAATTTTTTTGTTGTGTTAGACGGCATTAGTATCTTTGAGGCGGCGGTAGGTGAAGAATTGGTGGAAGAAGAAGTTGTAGAACAGTACGATGACTACCGCGATAGCCTGACCAACTAAGGGATTCATATGCAGCAATGTGATCAGTAACGTCTGGATACCAATGGTTAGCAATATGCCGATAACTGCGGTGGCATGGAAACGGCTAAGACGTGCAAACCAGGAGCGCTCATGGCCAGGGGAGTGGCGAAAAGTAAAGCGATCATTGAGAGCAAAATTGGCAAGCAAGGAAAGTTCACTACCTGAGGCGGAACCAATTAAATTATGGAAAAAAGCCAGGTTGGATGGGAAAGAAATAACATTTAAGATAACATAAAGGATAGCCAGATTGACGATAGTAGTGCTACCACCAATAAACAGAAAGGTTCCAAATTGTATGAGTGAACCAGCACGACCACCAGTTACAGTATCAACGCGGTCCAGCAGGTGATTGACCTCACCCCAGGGCGTAGGGCGGTAACTGGGAACAATTTCGGCCGGGGCTACCTGATCCATAATTTCGGCAAGCTCTTCCACAACCTCAAGCGAAGGGTCCATAATTTCGTCTACATTACTCTGAACAAAACGATCCATATTTTTTAAAATGCTCCATTTTCGATAATAGTATAGTGCAGTCACATCGACCTACATGTTTCTCAGACGAACCCGACACAAAGAATGTAACGATGGGTCACAAAAGTAGTCATTAGTACTTTTCCAGTACTTTGTCAAACTTCGTCTGGTAAGTTGTGCGCCCGCGTAGCGGGCGAAGAGCGTAGGATATAAACCACGAGCATCCCACATTCATCTACCAGAGCAGAGGCCAGCAAATTGGCACAACATGACACACATCTACATTATTTGTGTTATAAACATACAATAATCCATTCAAATACGTTCTATTCATGGGCCAAACATATTACGGTCCTTTTTTCAAATTGTGAAATATTTCACTTGCCTATATCGATAAGCTTATATATACTTATAACAGAACGACAATATACATCTAAAAAAGAGGTCAATATGCCAAAAAAATTAAAAAAATCCATTGCTATTGGATTTCTGGCACTACTACTTGCAACCATATTTGCTGCGATCCCATTAAATACGCCAACATCTCATGCGGCAACTTCGGCTGTAGCGGCTATACGCTCAGGTTCGACAACCGGTTATGCAAATGTCCGTACCGGTGCAACCACTGGATCACAAGCTGTTGCTACCTATGCTCCCTACACGCGTGTAACCATTTATTCTCAAGTAAATGGGCAGGCGGTCTGGGGCGGCAATCCCGTCTGGTATCGTATTTCGGCCAATAATGCAGCCCCACGCTTCGTGTATAGTGGACTGGTCACTATCGGCGGCAGCAGTAATGGTGGCGGAAACACTAATGTTGGTTCAGGCAAAGTGATTGTTATCAACCGCACAGCACAGTGGGCCTATTTCTATGAGAACGGCCGTCTGGTCCGCAATTCAGCTGCCACAACTGGTCAACCTGGACTTGAGACACCACTGGGCGTTTATCATGTCTTTGTTAAACTGAGTCCAACCACCTTCTATTCACCATGGCCTAAAGGATCCCCATACTGGTATGCTCCCACCCATATCAACTTTGCGCTTGAATTCAAAGAGGGCGGCTTCTTCCTCCACGATGCCTGGTGGCGCAGCGTCTATGGTCCTGGCACTAACGTTTACCACTATGATCCAGTTGATGGCTGGATGACTGGCACACACGGTTGTGTCACAATGCCTTATAGCACCGTGCAGTGGCTCTATAGCTGGGCCCCTATGGGCACCACCGTCAAAATCGTCGCCTGATTGGGACACTACAACTCATCACAAAAAAGCAGGGATACTTTAAAAGTATCCCTGCTTTTTTGTGATGAGTTGCCTATATGGCGTTCTACAAAGCTACGCAAATGGCCTCACGTGATCAGGATGTATAACTTTTAGCAGTCAAAAAGCTATCCCCTTTTAAAGGCTTCTCTTGCGCATATAAGCCAAATCAATATGGCAATTGATGGATATAGAAACTACTCGCCAGCTGAGGCGCCTACAACAAACGCATCCACCTGATTCAGCTTCCCACGCCAATAAGGAAGTTTGATTTTGTGGCCGGAACTCATAATGGTTACGTCGCGCAAATGGGCATAGCGAAACATGACTGGCAGCCCTTCAGGACCAATCTCGGGCTGATCATCGGGGGGCACGAGTGCGGCATAGTATTCATGCAGAAAATCTGCGGTATCAGGTGCTTCCTGTCGATACATATTCTCGTGTAGATCCACGTAAAATTGCGCATAGGCTCGTGTGCTTACCATCGTACCAAAGATGAGCAGGCCTTGCATCTGTAGCATAATATCAATTTCCAGGCCCTGTTGCTCTACCACCCGGGCCCAGGACTGTAAGGCGATATCCTGTTGCTGGTAATCGTGCAACCAGATATTGCGACGCTCTGACTTATTGAGTGGGCGAAATCCTGATTGTGCCAGGGTTTGTTGTAAATTTTCCTTTTCGTTATCTGGCAGGTCGGCCATATTATATATTCTCCTTCAACTATATCTAACGCTGATCTATGTAGCGTTAGATATCATTTATCAAATAGAACAGGGAACCCCCTGGATTGTCATCCTATAACAATATCTTGCTCAAGGAGACAATTCCAGGGGGTCTAAGGCTAGACACAAGGTTGCTAGTTGCAACACTTGCACCGGGCAATTAGTTATTTCCAGACCCGGGATCGTTACCCGGGTTGGGGTCTTTCTTGCCTGGTTTTGTATTCTTGGGTGGTGCCGGGGGTACATACATTCCCTGGATTGTTGGCACGGTACCATCGATAAACCAGTCTGTCACTGTTTGTTCACCCAGATGTGGCAGGAGACCAGTATAGGCTGAGACAGTGGCCTGGTGCACATTCGCGGGAGGCGTAAAGCCATCTCGGGGGAAGTGATATTTATCGTTGGCATATTGAAAGACATCTTGCCAGATTGGACCTGCACCAGTGATACCGATCACATCTTGCATCGGTGTATTGTCACTATTACCGGCCCAGACCCCAACAGCCAGGTGAGGAGTAAATCCCATGGTCCAGTTGTCCGCGAAGTTATCGGTTGTACCGGTTTTCGCCGCCACTGGCCGACCATCTAATTCCAAAGGATTGGGCGAGGGAAACTCTTCATTGCGGGCTGCTTTATCCGAAATGATGCTACTAACCAGGAAGGCAATGTCCTCACCAATGACTCGATCACCCTTTGGATGCTGCGCATCAAATTTATAGACTGGTTTACCCTGGTTGTTATTGATCTGCAAGACGGTGGTTTGCGGCATGCGTACACCTTTGTTGGCAAAGGTGGCATATGCAGTCGTCATATTCAGCAGTGTCTCTTCACTTACACCCAGGGCCATGGCGGCCCCCTGACGGCCAGGATCCGTTTTCTCTACATGTGAGAGACCCAGGCGACCAGCCATATTCATTACGTTCTGGACACCGGCATATTCGATGGCATCGACCGCAGGTATGTTATACGAGTTAGATACACCACGCCGAATTGTCATGTTATCCCCGTGGAACCTATGATCATAGTTCGGTGGATTATACGGCTTCTCACCATCTGGATAATACGTATTGTGATCCGGTACATTCATGGCCGGATACCAACCCATCTGGAAGGCGGTAGCATAGACAATCGGTTTAAATGATGAACCGGGAGGACGCAGGGTATTGGCCGCGTTATATTGGCCCGCCATACGTGGATCGGTACCTTGATCATTGTAGTTGGCACTGCCATTCATAGCTAGAATTTCGCCAGTCTTGGGATCTGTAACAACCACAGCAGCATTATGCAGGTTGTGGGCTGTACTCAGATTGCTGTACCCATAAATATCCGATTGATTACTATTAATACGATTATAGACAATCTTCTCAACCTGACGCTCCAGGTCCAGATCAATGGTCGTATAAATAGAGTAACCACCATTGCGCAGATTGTAAGCTCCAAAGAGAGGAATCAACACATTATCGATCACGTAATCCACAAAGTGCGGCGCGTTTTTCACATAAGCTGGACGCTTAAAAGCATAGTTCTGCGTCTCTTTTTGGGCCTGGATCATTTGCTGGGTCGTGATCATCTTGAGCGAGACCATGTTCTTCAAAACATGCTGCTGTCGATCCAGGGCGGCACTCTTATTTAAGAATGGCATATACCCGGTCGGACTCTGTGGCAGACCAGCTAAGAGTGAGGCCTGTCCCAGGGTGAGCTGGGTTACCGCAGGTTTACAGATATTTTTCTTACAGATGGGCTTCAGATTAAAGAAGTCCTGCGCGGCTGCTTCAATACCGTAGTTGGAATCGCCATAGAAAACGGTATTGAGGTACATCTCCATGATTTCAGCTTTAGAGTAGCGCTGCGTCAGGCCAGTGGCCAGAATAGCTTCTTCGCCTTTAACCTGCAGGTTTCGGTCCTGGTTTAAAAAGAATTGATTCTTAATTAACTGCTGGGTGACCGTACTACCACCTTCCTGCACACTACCATGCTGGAAATTGGTCACAACCGCGCGCACAATACCGGTGTAGTCCACACCACTATTTTGCCAGAAGGAATGGTCTTCAGCCGCGATGGTCGCATTTACCAGTTCATTAGGAATATCTTCAAAGTTTACATAAGTACGGCGACCACCTGAATTACTGTGGTCATAGAGCTGGTAGAGCAACTTGCCGTTGCGATCATAAATATTGGTGGTCTGGGCTAGCGAGTGCTGGGCAATTCCATCGAGCAAAGGTAATTGGGCCTGATAATAGGCGTAAGCAACACCACCTGCTCCGGAGGAAAAGATCACCATAAGCGCAAGCAACACAAGAACAACCGCAGCCAATTTTGGCAAAAGGTTGCTATAAAAACGGCTATGGCGACGTTTCTGCATCAGGACCCGGTTGACGCGCTTGCGCCGCTGAATCCTGCTTTCATAAGAGCGCCGGGCATAAGGAAGTTCAGCGACAGCTACACCTGATAGCGAAGCACGCGATCTCCTTCTATATTCACCCGTTTGCGTCTGTAATGAGCGGGGCAAATAACCAAAATCTGTGCCTGAAGATTGCAATCCCCTCGCGACTTCAGGTGAGACAGGATCCGGCTGATGGGTAGGCACTGGGGACACATCATCTGCCGCGGCTGCAGACTCCTTCACCTCATCCTTTGCGATCAGTTGGGTTGATTCTTCAGAAATATCTTTTTGAGCATCAGGAGAAGGGAAAGCAACTGGATCAATGTTACTGGCAGTCGGTGTAACAGCTTCCTGGTCTAAACTTTCCTTTTGCAATAGAGGATTAGCATAAGGATTTTCCTGCTTTAATACAGAAGCTGGATCATTCTTGGCAGTTGGGCGTTTGGGTATGACGCGCTTTGAACGCTCAGCGGGTTTATTAGCAGTCTCGATATTTTCTTCGCCCGCTGCATTTTGCTCATTATTGCTATTTATAGAATCGTTATTACTTTTTTCGTTTTGATTTTCCGCATGGGACTTCTCTTTATCTTCATCATGCGAATCATTTATAGGCATGTTACTTCCTTCCCAAGAAATCTCGCTTTATCTGTCTCACCTCTCAGCATTCACTACCAACCCTCACCTATCATTACACACAAACATTCTATTAGAGTACTTTTTTTTCAATAATACCATAATCTTCCAACTTTAACGCTCATCCTACCCTATCTGGTGAGTGGCATCTACTCATTGTGTGTTTACAAGATTTCTAGCTGCTAACCAGGGATGGAGAGACTAATATTCATTGGCAGTATGGAATAAACAACATTGTTCATTATAACGTACTATCTATAGCGATCGTTACGGTCCTATTACCTTCAGGGTGAAAATGACTACTTATTATATATTGCTAGTGTACGCCCCAGGCAATTTTTTGGTTTGAGATTTCACAAGGACATCATTCTCTGCTACCTGCATACTATGATGAAAGACTTGCAGTTAAAAGGTCTTGGAATGCAACCTACATCGCTGGCTGACGTAGAAATTAGTGTCGGGTTTTTTCTATACCTATTGAGGTTACGCTATAATGAGTCAACAGGAATTTATGCCAGAGTCCCAGCGGCAACGCGAGGCAGCACAACAAAACGAAGAAACACATGGCCCATCATACAGCCAGTATCGAACGAGCGATATGCCTAAACGGGACCACCCTGCTGACTTTGATGCCAGGATTCCTCCACGCAGTTATCAGGCACAGGAGTATCCACGCAATAATGAGCATGAGGCCACTACCAGGTCTGGTGATACGCGACAACAACAAACTGGTCGAGGACAACCAAACGTATTTACCAGAACCAGAAAGATTGGCGATTCATTCCAACAGGGTTATCGCTTTTATCGCCGACAACGCCAGCGCTGGCAAATGTCGTCAACGCAAGCAATGGGTCAACAGCAGGCACAACGTGTGGGTCCACCCCGCCTGTGGGTCATACTATTACTCGGCATAGGATTTCTGTGCGCTCTACCAGTCTTGCTTAAACTCTTACTGATTCTCTTTGCTACTCTGATAGTATTAGGAATCATGTCACTACTACTCATCGCCGGTGCTTTGATCATCTATCAGGTATACTTCAAAAAATATTGGCGACGCACTCGCTGGTGGTAGCTGACGGGTTTGACAGCAGACAGGTGGTTTGTTAGAGTTAGCAACAACACCCGCATAGAAAAAGTAAGACAAGAGAGCCAAACATTGACGGAAGATAACACACAAAACACACAAAAGCCATTGCATGTAATAGATATGGTCGACCTCACAAACGTGCGAGAGCTGCGCAGTCTGCTTTCAGCACATGGTATGAAACCCAACAAAGCCTTTGGACAGAACTTTCTCATCGATCGTTCAGTCCTGCAACAGATTGTGCAGGCCGCCGAAATAACAGCCGAGGATGAGATATTGGAGGTTGGAGCCGGTACCGGCGTACTTACACGTGAACTGGCCCAGGAAGCAAAGCGCGTCGTGGCCGTAGAACTTGAGCGCGATATGCTCACCTTATTGGCGGACACCACACGCCAATATGCAAACGTTGAGCTGATCGCCCGCAACCTGCTCTTCCTGGATCCCGCTGAAGTGTTCGGGCAAGTGCCTTATAAGCTGGTCGCGAACCTGCCATACTATATTACGGCACCCACATTTCGCCATTTTCTAGAAAATGCTAACCCTCCGCGTATCCTGGTCGTAATGGTACAGTGGGAGGTTGCACAACGTATTGTGGCGGAACCTGGCGACCTTAGTTTATTGGCTATCAGTGTGCAGTTTTATGGGCAGCCAAAAATTATTAGTCGTGTGCCCGCCCAGGCCTTTTATCCAGCACCCAAAGTGGACTCAGCCATTCTGCGTATCGATGTTCACAAAGAGGCTCCATTATCACATGAGGAGCGGGATCGCTTCTTTAAAGTGGTACAGGCCGGTTTCTCAGAGAAGCGTAAGCAGGTACATAATTCCCTTACACATGGGTTACATTATAAAAATGAACTCGTGCGCGGCTGGTTAAGCCAGGCTAACATCGAAAGCAGTCGTAGAGCTGAGACACTCAGTATCGAAGAGTGGATTTGCCTCTGGCGCGTTATTGATCAGGCCAAACAAGGCGATCCAAACACCCAGGCAACATAAAGTTCAGGCATATCGATCTGTCAACCGGGTTCCCATGTTTAAAAAGCATGCTATGATATTAACAGCAAATCAAATGAAGTGTGTCGATGCACATCGTAATGTAAACAGGAACAAAATTTTCACATAGGAAAATGTAATTTTTATGGAAACGCAGGACCAGTTCTGTGATACATGCGGGGCGGCAAATCCGTCTACGGCACGCTTTTGTCAAAACTGTGCCGCGCCACTCCCTTTTAAACATACAACAGGAGCACTACCGGAGCAGACCTTGCTCAATGGCCGCTATCAGTTGGAGTCCCGTATCGGCCAGGGTGGCATGGGAGCAGTCTATAAAGCGGTAGATACACGTTTTAATAATCGTCCCATGGCAATCAAAGAGATGAGCCGCTCGGGCCTCTCTCCAACCACTATTGCTGAGGCCGAAGCCGCCTTTGAGCGTGAATCGCACTTGCTTGCCGACCTGCTGCATCCAAATCTTCCGCGTATCTACGATCATTTTACGGAAGAAGAGCGCTCCTATCTGGTAATGGATTTTATCGAGGGCCAGACTGTCGAGGAATATCTGGAGCAGCGGGGCGGTGGTCCCTTGCCTCTAGAGCAAGTATTGACCTGGGGCGAACAGCTATGTGATGTGCTTAGCTATCTGCATAACCATCAGCCCCCGATCATTTTCCGCGACCTCAAGCCTTCCAATGTGATGATGAGCGACACCAAGCATATCTATTTAATTGATTTTGGTATCGCGCGCGTCTTCAAGCCAGGCCAATCCCATGATACGGTTGCCCTTGGTTCACCCGGCTATGCGGCACCAGAACAATATGGTAAAGCTCAGAGTACTCCCCGCTCAGACATTTATAGTCTGGGAGCACTCCTGCATTGTCTCCTGACAGGTGTCGACCCCAGTGAACAACCATTTTTCTTCCGACCAGCCAATCAGCTTAATCCTGATGTGCCAATAGAACTTGAAGATCTTCTACTGGAAATGCTAGAGATGACGGCCGATAAGCGTCCCGCCAGCGCTCAGGAGGTCGCCAACCGTTTGCGTCGAATAGACCAGCAACGCATCAGTGGCACTCTAGTCCAGACACGGCCTCATGGCATTACGCCACCAGCTACGCCAGCGCCGGCGGGCAACCAGTATTTGAAAGATGCCTATCGACTCTATACCCAACGCAAACTCAACGAGGCTCTGGTCCAATATGATCGGGCGCTTAAAGTGGATGATCGGAATGCCCTTGCCTGGCAGGGTCGTGGACTCACACAAGCGTTGAATGGACAGCATCGTGAAGCCCTGGCCTCATTTGAGCAGGCCCTGAAGATCGAGCCCTATCTGGTCACGGCCCTCAATGGCAAAGGGACCGCGCTCAATATGCTACATCGTAACCAGGAGGCCCTGGATGCGTTTGATCGGGCAATTCTACAGGAAAAAGATAATGTTATCGCCTGGAATGGGAAAGGCGCGGTCCTTAGCGCGCTCGGACAGCCCGAGGCTGCGTTAAACGCCTTTGATGTAGCGCTACACTATGATCCTCAAATGGCACAGGCATGGGGCAATAAAGGACTTGTCTTACGGCAGATCAGAAACTATCCCGAGGCCTTGCGCTCCTTTGAGAAGGCTTTGAGTCTGGATCGCAATTCTATTGTCTATTGGAACGGCAAAGGACTCGTCCTCAGCGAGATGGGACGCTATCCAGAGGCGATGCAGGCGTATCGTGAGGTGCTGGATCGCGATCCACGTTATGCTCCAACCAAGTGTGGCATTGGGGATATCCTGTACGCGCAGCGTAAATTACGTGGCGCCCTGGATCACTATGAGCAGGCACTCGCCAGCGATCCCCATTTTGTTAAAGCCCTGGAGAGACGAGCCATTGTCCTGGCGGATATGGGTAATTTTAATAAAGCCCTGGACTCATATGACAAGGCACTGCAACTGGATCAACACTATGCACCAGCCTGGAATGGCAAAGCCAGTGCGCTCTGCCAGCTTGGACGCTATGATCAGGCTTTGGACGCTTATAACCGGGCATTGATCATTCATCCAAATGCGCCGCAGGCCTGGAATGGCAAAGGCAACGCTTATTATCACCTGGGAAATTATCCACTGGCACTGGATGCCTATGAGCGCGCCTTGCGCCTCAATCCTCGTATGGCGACCGCCCAGCACAATAAATCCCTGGTCCTTAAACAGTTGCAACGCTATGAAGAGGCCCTACAGGCAGCGGACGAAGCCATTCGCCTGGTTCCAACCGATCCAGATAACTGGCTGCGGAAAGCCGAGGCGTTAAAAAAACTACATCGCCGACGCGAAGCGCGCTCTGCTGAGGCAGAGGTAGCGCGCCTGCGTGGCGATGCATGAAATATATAACACACACTCCACCAATGCATGCTGCATTGGTGGCCTGCGAACAGGGACAATAAGCACTTAGCGTAAGCTTTTGGCAGACTGCTCATAGATAAGAATGCTGTTGTCCTCATCGTCATAACCCGACACAATTTCTGAGCTAAAGCGATGGGAAGAGGAACCGCGCAGCATCTCAAAGCCAACGATACGCATGGTTGTTGGAGGCTCAACGGACAGTAGCACATCTTTAATCGTGCCCGCTTCATTCGCCTTATTACCAATTACCTTACGGGAAAGTAGCCGCTGACCACGTGCGAGGGGAGGAATAGCTCGTGCCAACATCTGAGCACTGCGAATCGTGACACGTTCCTTCTCAACAGCGATAATGCCAGTCACCGGCAAAGACAGGTCGCCGTGCAGACGGGTGCGTACGCATAAAGAGTAAATGGAGTTTGAGCCCTCGTGGAAAAAGAAATCCTCGATCTTACCCACTGATTTACCCTCGGCAGGAACGAACACGTCCATTTTATACAGCTCTGACCATTTACGTATGGCCTGAATATTATCCATGCAAAGCTCCTCAGAATTTAGATCTTAATAGAACACTACTATGTCAGCGCCCACCAACGTGGCCCTGCTTATACACACATACGTGCCAACCAATTACGATGGGCGGATCCAGACAGCATTTATTCCAATAGTATCACTTTTCCTGCTAGCACAAAAGGTCCAGATTACCCCGCTATACCCAATTGTCTTCACCTATTGCGTCCATCATGTACTCTTTTGATAGTGCCATTATAGACAGAAAAAACAATTTGCCCGCATGTAAGGAGGCAATCTACATTGTCAGATGCATCTCGTATAAAAACCGCGCTCGTCAAAAATAGCATCCCTGAGCTACGCTCGATGAGCCGCCTGCGAGAATTACAGCATAATCCGCTGCAATTTCTCTCAACATTGACGCAGGAATATGGCGATATCGTCCAAATCAAACTATTTTTCTGGCCCGTGGTGATTATTAATCATCCAGATTATATCAAACATGTACTGCAGGAAAACTATAAAAATTACGACAAAAATGTGCCTATTTTTAATTTGTTCCGACCAATCCTGGGCAATGGATTGGTCACGAATTATGGTGGTGAAAGTTGGCTACGCCAGAGACGCCTGATGCAGCCCGCCTTTCATCGCCAACGCCTTACCACCCTGGGCCAGTTGATTAGTACGGCCACGCTCCAGCAAGTCCAGCACTGGGAAAGTAAGGCCAGAGAGCAGCAACCAGTTGATGTGGCGGAAGAAATGATGCAGCTCACATTAAATATTGTAGGACAATCTTTATTTAGCCTCGATATTACCAGCAAAACTACTACTTTTGGTACAGCATTCTCGCAGGCAAATGCCTTTCTCCTTGAATATTTTAACAGACCATTCCCACCACTGAGTGTACCAACACGGCGCAATCGCAACTTCCAGAAGGATATCAAGTCCTTGAATAAAGTTGTCTATGAGATCGTGCAGCAACGGCGCAACAACCAGAGTCAGGAAGAAGATCTGCTCTCAATGCTCATCGAGGCCCGCGACGAAGAAACGGGAGAAGGGATGAGCGATCAGCAACTACGTGATGAAGTCATGACCCTGCTCATTGCCGGCCACGAAACGGTCGCCAACGCCTTAGCCTGGTCCTGGTATCTCCTCTCACAACATCCAGAAGTTGAACAACGCCTGCACAACGAACTGGATCAGGTGCTGGCAGGACGAACACCCACCCTGGAAGATCTCCCACAACTGCCCTATACCCGCATGGTCTTTGAAGAGTCCATGCGCCTCTATCCACCAGTCTGGATTATCATGCGTAAATCTCTCGGTGAAGATACCATCGGCGATTACTCTATACCAGCTAACACCTACGTCGCCTGGAGCACCTACGCCATGCACCGCCATCCCGATTTCTGGGAGCAACCCGAAAATTTTTATCCCGAACACTTCACGGCCGAGCAAGTCGCTAAACGTCCTCGGCATGCCTATATTCCCTTTAGCCATGGACCGCGTATCTGTATCGGCAACAACTTCGCCATGATCGAGGCCCAACTGGTCCTGGCCACCATCGCCCAACGCTACCACATGAAGATCGTTCCCGGCCATCCCGTTGAACCTAATCCACTCATGACGCTCAGCCCCCGACACGGCGTCTTGATGAATCTTTATCCCCGATAAAGATCTTTTTCTGGGGCTGGTGGTGTGGAGCGGCCGCGGCCGCTCCACACCACCAGCCCCAGAAAAATCAACGAGTACAACATATCAGATAAAAACTAATTCACACGCTCTTTAAGAAACTTCGGGTCAGGCTCTGCAAAAGGACCGACCTGATAAAAATCATCTTTGTTCCACAACATCTGGGTCGTAGCAGCCGTCGTAGCCACAATCAACCAGATAAAAAGCGTGCCTAGTGACAAAGCCACCTTCGTATCCTTCAAACGAAAAATCGCCACAAAACCACTGGCAAGCGTAAACAAGAAGAACAGGACCGTCAACACAAAGGCATTAATCGGTGAACGCAAACTAAAGTAAGCCGCATTAAAGGCCACAAAATTCAGCCATGTCGCCGCCTGTAAAGCCAGAAACTCAGTACGTCCACGCGTATCTTTGGGCATGTTCAGCACACGCAACGTACCATAGATTACGGATAGATTATTCACCGTCCAGGCAGGCGCAAAAAACCAGGAAGGTGGGGTAATCTTGACTTGTTTTAACTGTTTGAAGTAAGAGGTATCACCAAAGACTGTCTCACGAAAATTATCGCCTTTATTGCCTGAGGCGATACTAACCAGAGCCGAAGTACTGAATGTCAGGACCTGGATGATCAGATAGAAGGAGAGTCCATGATACCAGCGCCACTGCGGTTTTTTGCCGGTCATGGTGGCAACTCTATCTGCGATATCTTTGCCTGGATTAAATTTCACTGACATATGTCGCTCCTTTTCATCACATGATAAATATTCACCATCTTTTATTAGACACGTTTGAGTAGGCTCTGCTATCTCTAAATGTGACGCTTTTCATGACCCCCCTAGATAAGGTCATGTACAAATACTTTGCCTGACGCCTCGCGCCTGCGGCGCTCGTTTGAATTATTATTGAGAGGCGGGAATGGGCATGCGCCGCATGCCCATTCCCGCCTCTCAATAATAGAAAGAGGGTCGTATCTTGGCTTGTATTTTTTGACTGGGATGCGTGTTTGCCGGTCAAAGAAAAATGTCTTTAGTTAGTGCGTGAAAAGATATTTGAGCTCACAGACTAAAGAACTAAAGAATATAGAAGCTAGAGGTATTTACGTAAAGGTCTTTAGTTATAAAGCGGCTATTTTACCATGTTGTGGTGAGTGTGGTGGGCGTGCTGGCGCGAGGCGTCAGGCCAATAGTGCGCATGGCATAAAAAAAGGTTCATGTACAATTTTGTACATGAACCTTTTTTTATGCCGGTTTATTTCATGCCGAAGGTTTTGAAGAGGAATGCGAGGATATCGGCTTCTTCTTCAATGATTTTGGCGGTCGGCTTACCCATACCGTGGCCGGCCTTCATTTCGACGCGGAGGAGGATGGGGGCAGGACCAGTCTGGGCCGCCTGGAGGGTGGCCGCAAACTTGCGGGCGTGGGCAGGGACGACACGGTCATCGGTGTCGGCGGTCATAATCAGGGTTGGTGGATAATGGATATCCGGGCGCACATTATGGAGGGGCGAGTAGGCATACATGAAGGCAAACTGGTCGGGATTGTGTTCGGCATCGCCATATTCGCCGATCCAATAGCGTCCAACGGTGAAGCGATGGTAGCGCAACATGTCGATGACAGGTACGCGGCAGATTACGGCGCCATAGAGATCGGGGCGCTGCACCAGGCAGGCGGCCACCAGTAAGCCCCCATTGCTGCCCCCCATAATAGCCACACGTGAAGCCTGCGTATATTTCTGTTCAATCAACCATTCGGCGGCCGCTATAAAATCATCAAAGACATTCTGCTTCTTCTCCAGCATGCCCGCTTCATGCCAGGCCTCACCATACTCATTACCACCGCGCAGATTGGCGACCGCATAAATTCCTCCATGCTCAATCCATAGCAGCGGCGAAATACCAAAGCCTGGCGTCATGCTGATATCAAAGCCACCATAACCATAGATAAGAACAGGATTATTAGCATCCAGGACCAGACCCTTCTTGTGCGTCAGGAACATCGGGATACGCGTGCCGTCCTTTGAAGGGTAGAAGACCTGGGTCGTCTCATAAGCACTCGGATCAAACTGGACCTGCGAGGGTCGCAGTGGTTGCAAGGTGTTGCTGGCAAACTCATAGCGGAACACGGTCGAGGGATAGAGATATGAGGTGAAGGTGATAAATAATTCATCACCATCTGGCTCACCTGAAAGATCGATCACCGAACCTAGTGTTGGCAGGACCAATTCTTGCAGCAGGGTGCCTTTTTTAGCATAAAGCTTGATCTGATGATGGGCATCATGCAGATAAGTAATCACAAATTGTTGATGCACAATCTGAGCAAAGGCGATCACATCGTCTTGTTCCGCGATCAACTCACGCCAGTTTTCCCGTTCCGGATGCGCACTATCAATAGCAATGATACGGCCCTTAGGAGCGTTCAGATTGGTCTGAAGATAAAAGATGGGTCCATCATTGCCAATCAGTTCGTAACTGGCATCAGCCTCATCTAGCAAGCGTACGAAGGGAGTTGTACTCTCTACCTCTCGGTAATAAAGACGATTGTTAGGATCGGTCCCATTCCAGACGGTCAAAAACAGGTACTTACCATCATCTGTAATAAAGGGCGTAAAACTTAGCTCCTTCGCCTCTGGCCGTTCGAATATCAGTTCATCCTCGGATTGAGGAGTATTAAGCAGGTGCCAGTAGACTTTGCTGAACTTGCTTTGATCTTCTTCAGGCACCGTACCCGGATCAGGCAAGCGATTATAGAAGAAGCCAGAATTATCATGATGCCAGGCAATTCCACTAAACTTACACCAGTGGATCACCTCATCATAATCTTTACCTGTATCCACCTGACGAATATGGATATCCTGCCAGTCACTACCGCTCTGAGAAGTGCCATAGGCCATCAAGGTACCATCATGGCTAAAGGCTTGGTTGGTCAGGGAGATCGTACCATCCGGACTCAATGTATTAGGATCCAATACTAACCGGGCCTCACCATCAAAGGTAGATTGCTTATACACTACCGCCTGATTTTGGAGTCCGGAATTTTTGGAGAAATAATAACGATCCCCATATTTATGTGGAGCCGAAAACTTCGGATAATTATAGAGCTCGGTATAGCGCTCTTTGAGAGCTGACAGGGCTGGCAATTGATCTAAATAAGCTCGGGCAACAGCGTGCTGACCTTCAACCCAGGCCTGCGTCTCAGTGGACTTCTCGTCTTCGAGCCAGCGATATGGATCTGCAACTGGTGTACCATGATAATTTTCAACAGTGCTATCGCGACGTGTAGGTGGTAAAGCTACCATAAAAACTCCATTTCAAGTTATAATCAGGACTCAATAGATTGCGGCAACGTCAATGAGCGCGCAAAATCTGCGACAAGGGTCTGTATTTCAGGCAGATAGTCTTTGAAAAAGTGGTCCGCTCCTTGCAGGGTAATTAAACGCTTGGGAGCAGAAACATGCTCAAACCACTCGGTCGCCAGGTTATATGGAGCCAGTTCGTCGGCGGTACCATGCACAAAAAGCTTGGGTTTGTGGCATTGGGCCAGCGTTTCACCACTATTAAACATACGCGCAGGCACGCCAAGTCCGATCATTGCATGCACGCGATCATCCGCACAAGCCACGCGCAAACCAACATAGGATCCAAAGGAGAAGCCCGCGATAATGGCGGGTACGCCAGGATAGCGGTGACTCATAAAGTCTAATGCATAGCGCACGTCATCCATCTCGCCACGTCCCTCGTCATATGAACCAGAGCTATGTCCTACGCCACGGAAATTGAAGCGCAGCGCCGGCACATCTACCATTTGTAAAGCCTGGGCAACCTTAAACACAACCTTGTTATGCATCGTCCCACCGCCAAGTGGATGAGGATGGCAAATCACACTCACAAAATCCGGCACAACGCCTTCCGCCTCCGGCTTAAGAATTCCTTCTAGATGTCCTGTCGGTGTAGGTACATTCACATGCAATAGTTGATTACTTGCCATTTTACTTCCTATTCTTAAATTGTGTCTGTACTTTTATTTACGTTTTTATCCAGCGCCATGGGTAAAAAGAATTGTACCTGAAAACTCACGCCTGGAGTTTTTGTGTGCTATGACTGTGTTTATTCCTGGCTCTTTCTAAGCGTCGATGTCAGGTCACGCGAGGTTTGTAGCGCGGAAGTGACACAGCGAATCACCAGAAAAACGCTGATTAGCAAAAGTAACGCGATCAGGGCAATAATAATATATCTTACACCTGGACTCGCTAATATGACCAGTAGCGTAATTAAAATCAGCATGGCTGCAAAAACGATATTGTTCAGACCAAATAGGATCAGGACCTGTTTATGCCATACAACTGTCCGACCCTCGCTACGTAATCGATCTAGAGCCTTGCGGCCAGAACGTATATTGATTACTCCAACCGCTAGCAATAATATGGCACAAATGGCCGCAAAAATAATTCCAGCCAGAACAGGTACACTAAGTTCAATCATAGAGGCCTCCCCAAAAGCGATGAGCGCTATTTGTAATAGTATCTTTCGACCTTGTTTCCATACTATAGCATGCATTAAAAGTGCCGGCACAATGACAGCTAAACCAGTGGGGGGTTCAAGTTTACGCTCAATTGGCCGATAGCATATTAGGTAAAAAGATGACGCTAAATAAAAATAGCCAGCCATTCAATCCTGTGAACAATGTTCACAATCGCTTTTCAATAGCCAATTACTTAAAGATTCTTGTGACGCTTCCACCGTTGGAGTAGTTAAAAGGACGAAGGTTATGGAGACATATGGCCTACATCATTATCCTGGCCGGCTTTTTGTGGTAGAAGGCGTTGATGGTTCAGGAAAAAGTACACAGATCGCGTTGCTTCGTCATTGGTTGGTAAGTGAAGGATATACAGTCTTTTTTAGTGAATGGAATTCCTCTCTGCTGGTAAAAAAAACCACCAGCCGGGGCAAGAGAAAACAGTTGCTAACGCCCACAACGTTTAGCTTGATTCACGCCACAGATTTCGCTGATCGTACGGAACACGATATCATTCCGCCCCTTAAAGCCGGCGCGATTGTACTGGCGGACCGCTATATCTATACTGCCTTTGCGCGCGATGTGGCACGTAACGTGGATCAAGCATGGGTACGGGAACTATATCAATTCGCCGTCCAACCAACGCGGGCTTTCTATTTCAGGGTTCCTTTAGAGGTTTCCCTGAGACGCATCCTGACAGGTCGCAGTGAATTAAAATATTATGAAGCCGGTATGGACCTGGGTTTGAGCAATGATCCTCGCCAAAGCTTTATCATGTTCCAGCAACGTATTGTGGATGAATATGAAGCAATGGTTAGCGAATTTGATCTTACTATCATGGATGCGACCCTGCCAATTCCAGAACAACAACGCCAGATGCGTAAACTTGTCCTTCCACATCTGGCAGGATTACGGCGCCAGCGTCCTCCCCTACCTGCAAAAGAGCTTGAAAACATTGCTTATGGTATAGAGACCCCTCAGGGTACGAACAGGTTGGGATTGAAATGATCGATGTACAACCACCAGTAGAGGATGAAAAGACAATGACCGCACTAGATTTCTATGGAATAGATGCCATTGGCTTACAAGCCAAAGAAGAGATTCTACCCGGCCGCTTGATTGTCCTTGAGGGCACCGATGGGGTGGGGCGCAGCACCCAGCTACAGTTGTTGCGCCCATGGCTTGAAAGTAGTGGTTACGCAGTGGTGGATAGCGAACTGACCCGTTCAGAGCTAGCAGGTAATGGTCTGAAAGAGGCCAAGGAAGGCAATACCCTGGGGCCGATTACCATGAATCTATTTTATGCAGCCGATTTTATAGATCGTTTCGAAAACCAGATTCTACCAGCCTTACGCGCAGGATTTGTGGTTCTCACTGATCGCTACATCTATTCACTGATGGCTCGGGCACTGGTCCGGGGAGCGGATGCTAGCTGGCTGCGCTCAATCTATGGCCTCGCCCTTAAACCAGATATCACTTTCTACCTGAGGATCGGACTAGAGGACCTGGTACCACGGGTCCTGCAAGGACATGGCTTCGACTATTGGGAATCCGGTATGGATATGCGACTGGGCAACGATCTTTTTGAGAGCTTTGTACGCTATCAAAAACTCATGCTGGACGAATATGACAAAATGGCCCTGGAGTATCATTTTCAAGTTATCGATGCCTCACAACCGGTAGAAACTATTGTTGCTCAACTTAAACGAAAGATCTTTCCACTCCTCCCACATGGATAACACGAAGCCAGGACATAGCCCGGAAATTTAGTCAGGCGCTTGCCACACTCAGCATACCCTGCTTCTTTCCTGAATGTTGATAGCATGTCAGAATAGTGAAATATAAATACATAACCATACTAGTGTTATATAAACGCTCAATAGGACTTATAGACAAAATGTACGTGCGAACCCTTGCCGAAAGTCCCTCGTAAGTGTTATACTGACAAAGGAAAAATTTTTGTTAAACCCACAGATGAATTGTGCTCCACTTGTGTCAGGTAAGATAGCATTCCTGGCAACCAGCAAAGTGAGAGCGTGGCATCTGTCCGGGCAAAGGAGGTGAGGGACATGGACGCTGGCCCTAGTCATAGTAGGTATGCCACGAAGAAGATATGCGCATGCCTGCTTTCAGGAATGTTCTTCTCCTCATTGAGTAAAGTGACCGGCTCCCTTCGTTTTTAGTCCTCAAGGGTAATGCACCGCCCTCCTTACTCGATGAGCGCACATCGCCCCCATTGATGTGACTGATGTCGAGTAAGAACACTCCATTTTTGCCAGTGAGTCCTTTACGCTGCCTAGCAGCGTCCCCAGCATGTTACAGAGCATAAGTCGGAATGCATCACTACACGTTCTAATTGTCGTATCACCGTGCATTTCGTAGCTGCCTGTATGCCATGTCACGTAAATACATGGAATGGATGGATTATGCCCGCATAATCGTGTGCGTATGGCACAGAGACATTATGCGACTTGACTCTGTTTACTCGCAAGAAGGTGGTGATACCCATGATTTTTTTAAGTGCATTGCTCCATAAAAGCATTTACGATATCGACCATCGTCGTATCGGCTCACTACGCGACATCTGCGTAGCCTTAAATGAAACGTTTCCTGTTGTAACAGCCCTGATCGTGAGTCCTGTAACTGGCAATGATAAACTGATTATTCCATGGTCTCAGGTGCAGAATATTGAAGAGGCTCCCTTACAGCTAGCCGTCGCTCAAACCCAGCTACAACAGTACGAGCCACACACTGAAGAGATCCTGTTAAAGAGAGATATCCTGGATAAACAGATTGTTGATACTCAGGGCTTTCGTGTGGTAAAGGTCAATGATTTAAAACTGGCACAAATCAAAAGAACGGCCCGTCTAGTCGGAGTTGATATCGGCTTAAGTGGACTCCTGCGCCGCATGGGTTGGCAGGGGGCCATGGACATGATTGGCCGCGTGACGCCTCTGCAGCTAGCCGAACGGACAGTCACCTGGAATTATGTCGAGCCCATCCAGATGGTGAGCTCAAATACCAGTCAACTGGCTGCGGTAGGCGCGGGCGCCGTTAACGTCGGAGCCGTGGGAGTAGTCCCAAAGGTACAGTTGAATGTCAGCCACAATAAACTATCTGAACTACATCCAGCCGATATCGCTGATATCCTGGAACAACTGGACATCGAGGACGCCGAAGCTGTCTTTGAGCGCCTGGATGATGAGACTGCGGCCGATACGCTGAACGAAATTGAATATCCATTACAGTCCGAGCTCTTAACAGAACTGGGTCCCGAACGTGCCTCTGATCTGCTTGAGCGCCTGGCTCCCGATGACGCGGCCGATATTCTGGCAGACATGAATATCCTGGAAGCTGAACGTTTGCTCAACCTGATGCCTGCCAATGAGTCGCAACCGATCCGTGACTTGCTACGCTATGGCGCAGAGACAGCCGGCGGCTTGATGACCACCGAGGTACTGGCTCAACCACAAGATGCCAGTATCGAAGACGTACTGGTCTATCTACGCCAGCACTCCTCACACCTGGATATGGTGTACTATCTGTATATCGTTGATGAGGAACAGCATCTGATAGGCGTAGTCTCACTGCGTCAGATTGTGACCGCCGAACCCAACACCAGGATGCACAATCTAATGGATCGAGACGTCATCAAAGTCCAGATCGATACAGACCAGGAAGAGGTTGCACGCGTCATTGCCAAGTATGACCTGCTTGGCGTGCCTGTTGTGGATGCGGATAATCATCTCAAGGGTATGGTTACCGTTGATGATGTCATCGACGTTATCCATGAGGAACAGGCCGAAGATGTTTCAGAAATTACGGGTACCGATGTCGAAGAATTAGAGATGGGTGAGGAGTCCTGGCGCAAGAGTGCTTTGAGCCGTTCCTCATGGTTAAGTATCAACGTGGTTGTAGGCTTCTTTATCGCCATAATCCTATCCAGCGCCTTCCAGCCGGTGCTGGGAACAGCCAGCGCATTGACTATGCTCAGTGGCACGCCCCCAGGACTTAGTGTGCGTATCGCGCTCGGTAGCTTGATTTGCCTGGTCCCGATGCTGCTATTAGCCGCAGGTGCCTCTGGTTCTCAGTCACTGGGTGTGGCTGGCTGGGAATTGCGTAGCCAGAGAGGGCAAGACCTCTGGCGTAATCTCTGGCGGGAATTACTCCATGGTACTGTCGGGGGGATCTGGATCAGCGTTCTGGCCACCCTGCTTTCATGGGTACTTTATCGCTCAATTCTACTCAGTATCGCGGTTGGCATAAGCTTTGGATTGACCCTGCTTATCGCCGCTCTCTGTGGATTAGCGTTACCCAATATTCTGCAGCGTTTACGCCTGCGTGGTAGCTTAATATCAGGCCCATTACTCAATCCTGTTATCGCCCTTGTTAGTGTGTCTGTCTTTCTAGCGGCCAGTCTGACACTTATCAATCAATTTCTCCGATAAGACAAATTTCGTCAGGAAAACTCTTGACGAAACAGGACAAATGAGATATATTAACAGTGTTCCAAGTGAACAACCTTCCTCGATAGCTCAATGGTAGAGCAATCGGCTGTTAACCGATCGGTTATAGGTTCGAGTCCTATTCGGGGAGTCACTCAAGGCCACCAAGCGGTGGCCTTTTTTGTGTAGTAGAATAGTCTTTTCTACTACACCCGGAGTCAAACAAACATAAGTGGGACCAGATCATCAGGAGGCTGATAGACCTTGAGCTCAGATATCACCATGATTGACTTTAACGAGCTATTTAAAAGTTTAATGGAAGCGACACCCCTGCCAGCATTTGTCATCGATCGCACGGGTACCATCTTACATTGTAATCAACGCGGCCTGCAGCTCTATGAGCCCACTCAATGGGTTCCCAACATGCGACTAGGGCAGCTGATTCGCAATCCAGCTATTATGAGCCTGGTCCAGAGCAGCATCAACACCAATAGCCAGCAAAAAGGCCAGTATGAGCAGGGCAATTCGGATATCGCCTGGAAAGTCACCGTCTCACCTCTCACCCATCATACGCAAGCTCCAACCAACGAATTCCAGTACTTTGCAGTCATCATTGAGGATATGACCGAGGCCCGCCATATTGAACGCATTCAACGTGACTTTATCGCCAACATTTCACATGAACTGCGTACGCCGCTGACCTCCGTGCGGCTACTCGCGGAAACCCTGGAAGATACCATCGACACCCATCCAGATAAAGCCCAGGAGTTCGTCGAAAAAATCGAGAATGAGGTTCAGTATCTCAGTGAACTCGTCGCCGAACTACTAGAGCTCTCCCGCATCGAATCAGGACAGACCCTGATGACCATCGAACCCATTGGAGCGGAACGCCTGGTACGCGAAGTCATGGCCCGCATGCTTCCCCTGGCCCAGCGCCATCGTGTGCTGCTGGTCACAGATGTTCGTAATGGCGAAACGCTGGTCGCCGCTGATAGTAAACAGATCACCCGCGTACTCGTTAATCTGGTACATAACGCCATCAAATTTACACCCTCAGGTGGACAGATCGTTATCGGCACCATCCTGCAACCAGATCAACGCGCCCAGCGCTTCTTCGTCAAAGATACTGGCGTAGGCATCCGCGCCGAAGAGCTCTCTCGTATTTTCGAACGCTTCTATAAAACCGACCGCGCCAGAGCCAAAGCTGGCTTTATTGGTCCTGGTGGTGGCGGCACTGGCCTGGGATTAGCCATAGCCCGCCATGTGGTCGAGACCCATAGCGGGCGCATTACGGCTCAAAGTACGGTTGGAGAAGGCAGCACCTTTACCTTTACCTTACCCGTTGCCATCCGTAGCCAGCAGCACGATTATGATCCTACAGATGCACCCCAGGACCCTTATATACCATCCAATTAAAGAACAAAACATGCATTTGTTTCAATGCATGGATAAAAATCTTAAGACAATCTTTACGGCATATTGTTGCAAGTTATCTCAACTGTATGGTAACATGGCCTGACATAAAGCAGTCGCCTGAAAAAATATTCACGGCACGCTAATAGAGGATAGAGCCACAAGTTAGCTACAGCAGCAAAAGAATGTCATGGGTAACAGTAGACCATGATAGTATTTGCTCTTGTGTATTGACATAATGTCAGGTACAATGGGATGGTAGTGGGACGAGAGAGAGAGGACATAGGTATGAGCAAACTCGTAATGGTTATCGATGACTCTGCGACAGTCCGCAAGATTGTAGAAACCTGCCTGAAACGCGAAGGTTTTGAGGTCAAGAGTTTTCCTGATGGCGTTGAAGCCATGCGCTGGCTAACCGAGCCGCAGGCGCGTATTCCTGATCTGGTCATTCTTGATATTGGGCTCCCTAAAATGGATGGGTATGAGGTCGCCAGACGCTTAAAAACCAAGCCCCAATTCAGTAATACCGTGATCGTAATGCTCTCACGCCGTGATGGTATGATTGACAAACTTAAAGGTCGCCTGGCTGGAGCCAAAGATTATTTAACCAAACCATTTAAAACCCAGGATATCATCGCAGTCATCGAGTCACATCTGGGTGCACCCACACCAAATTAGACAAAGAATATATAAACACTATGAGTCAACATCCGGTTCTGCCAACAACCGTATTGAGTCATTCCCATGCCGATTACCTTGAGCGGCTAAGCGATCAAGAATTCTGGCAACACGCTGTACAACTGGCAAAGACACCCCTTGAACCTACAATTAAAACAAAAGAATATTTAGAGTGTGAGTTGAATAATGGCTCAGCTATGATTCAACTTGACGTTTTACGTGAGGTCTTACCAAGCACACGCGCCTTTGCCCAATTACCACAATCCCCACCATGGATGCTTGGCGTTACGGCCTGGCGCGGCGAGATGATTGCAGTCATCGATCTGGCCGCATATCTAACCCAACAACAAGTGTACATTCATGAGAACCGCATTTTATTTATTGTGCAGACAGCTGATATCACACTTGGGCTGGCCGTAACCATCAAAGATACCCGCACCACTATTCCTATCGAATTCATCCAATCCATGAGTCCAGTTCATGACGAAGAATGCGCGACACCAGAAGGCACCATTCAAGGTACATATGCAGGAGTGCCTATTTTGAATATTCCTATGATAGTAACCAATGTAGTACAGCAACTTTCAAGATGCCATGAATGAGATAAATCCCCCCTTTGATGAGAATGAACTAACAAATGAAGATCAGGCCATCCTAAATGCCTTCGACGCGATAGATAGCTGGCCCGCTTACAATGGCGCTGCTAGCACATCTGCCGATGAAAACAGCAATCAAGATCAGACGCAAGCAGATGATGAGTTAGACGAAGATGCTGAAATGTTGATGGTGTTCCTTGAGGAAGCGGGCGAAGATATCAACAAGATGCAAGTGGCGCTGAGACAGATGGCACAGGCCAGCGCACTTTCCCCTGTACGCTTTACCGTCTTTCAGCGCGCAGGCCATAAGCTTCGTGGGACTGCTGGCGCGGTTGGCTATATCATGATCTCAATCATCGCAGAGCATATTGAGACGATCGCGGAGCAGGTGCTACAACAAATCATAGAACCTACCATTGGACAACAGGCACTTACCCAGGCAGTGGCAGCCCTCGAACATTGCCATAGCTATCTGCTAGAAGAGGGACAAGAACCGGACGATCCCAACTTGTTGACAGCGCTGGAGTCAACCTATCATCAACTGGGCATTAACATGGCGGCAGATATCACTTCGGACACAGCCAATCAGAGCAGGTTTACCATTCCTCTTGAAGATCCTACAGTCGATCAAAGTGAGGCCATCAATGCCTCAACAGATACAGACACCTCCCATCACGAATCCAGTGCGGCCAATAGATCAGCCCCTTTGCTGATGCGCATTGAAACGCATCGATTCGAGAGTTTGCGCAATCATAGCGAACAATTGATTGAACTACATGCTACATTGGAAAGCGCCCAGCGAGAGGTCAAAACGGCGCTACAGGCTCAGCAGGCAGCCCAGAGCCGTCTCCATCAACTGGAACAATCGTTATCGACTGCGCTACTCACCAGACAAACAAGACAGTTGGGGCAGGATCATACGTCTTCATCGTTGATTGCCCGCATTCTTAACAACGCCCAGCAAGATACATCCCACTTCCACAAACACCGCAAGCGCCCCCAACTACACTTACAACCAGACGAGAATGGTTGGGATGAGTTGGATCTTGAGCAGTATTCTGAGCAAGATTTACTGCTCCATTCTTTACGAGAGGCTATCAGCCAGATGGCTATCTGTGCCGCACGGGTTAATGCCGCATATACGGCCCTGCAACTTGTACAGCAAGAATATATGGCACGCGTTAGCGTTGTACGTAGCGATACTCAGATGTTACGTCTCGCACCCCTGAGTACACTGATCCCAACATTACAAAAGGTCATTAGCAGCAGTGCCCTGGCACAACAATACAAACTAGAATTTTCCGCCACAGGCGATGCCCTCGAAATTGATCAGGAAATTCTAGCCGCTCTGGCAACTCCATTACAACAAATGCTATCCATGTGTATCTCAGACACCTCGGTAATCCAGGCTGAACAGGAAGAGGTATATCATATCTGGTTCCGTGCGCATAGTTATGGCAATGATGTTACCATTGAGATCGGCTTCTCTATGCCTGTATTAGGCGGCACACTGGAGATACTACAAAAACCCTTGCAAGCCCTCAATGGAAACATTACCTTCCAGCGTAATAGCTTAGGAGGGGTTAGCTTTCATCTCTCTATCCCGCGTTCACAAGGAACAGTTTTATGCTTGCTGATACGCAATGAAGAACAACAATTCATAGTACCAATTACCCAGTTACAACGTGTCAGTTCTCTCTCACAGGAACATTTAGATTACATATACCGCCTCAAAGACTTGTTAGGCTTCCCCAACCTCTCTACCACGGAAACAACAAACCAGGCAATCCAACCAGTTCTGATACTACAATCGGGCACACATAAAACTACTGGCATTCTGGTGGATGAAATTCTATCTGAACGTGAGCTCATGCTGAAGAACCTGCCCGCCTATTTACAGCGACCAGGTATTATAGAAGGCGGGATTGATGGACATGGCAATGTACTTTTAATGCTTGACCTTTATGAGCTTATCAGGAACTATAAACAACAAACAGTCATCCCCAATCCTTCTACCGATGAGGACATAGCCAGGCAGCAGCGGCTGAACAATTATGCACCCAAAATTCTGGTTGCGGATGACTCGGCTTATCTACGGCAAGCGGTATTGCAGACCTTGCAGAGAGATCGATATGAAGTTATCGAAGCCAGGGACGGTATGGAGGCTATCGAGCAGCTATTAGAGAACACGCCGGACATTTTTCTGCTGGATATTGAGATGCCCAATCTCAATGGTTACGATGTGCTGAATATGATCCGCGAGTATCCAGAATTAGCGCATGTCAAAACAGTTATGTTAACGTCTCGTACTTCGGATAAACATCGACAGCGCGCACGTGAGCTAGGTGCGCAGGCCTATCTGGTCAAACCATGCGCCCAGGACACCCTACTCACAACGATTCAAGATCTGCTTAAAGCAGAGGTCCGTAAGTAATAGAAGTTCGGCCAAACTTTTTTTCAACAATAAAAATCGACCTGCTCTCATGAGAGCAGGTCGATTTTTATTGGAGCCTGATTAGCGGTAAGAGGCGGGGGCAGCCTCGATAGCGCCTGTCTCAATCATAATTTCACGCAATTGTTTAGCATCAATGACTTCGTTGGTACGCAATGCTTGCGCAATACGATCCAGCGTCGCCTTGTGATCGGTCAGCAATTTGACAGCCTGTTCATAGGCATGCTTCACAATACGATTTACCTCTTCATCAATCAAGGTAGCAGTCTTTTCGCTATACTCACGCGAATTACTGGCCAATGAGGTACCCGCAAAAGGATCTTCACGCTCACTGAACGAGATTGTTCCCATGCGTTCACTCATACCCCACTTGGTAACCATCTGGCGAGCAATGGCTGTTACGCGTTGCAGATCATTTTCAGCGCCAGTTGTGATATGTCCGATCGCCACCTGTTCAGCGGCGCGACCACCAAGGGCCGTAATCAGCTGCGCCTCCAGATATTCCTGACCGTAGTTATAACGATCATCCAGCGGCGTATACTGGGTCACACCAAGGGCCTGACCACGTGGAACGATCGTAACTTTCGTCACAGGATCCACATACTCTGTCAGCAAGCCAGTCAGAGCATGACCACCTTCGTGGTAAGCGATGACATTCAGATCTTCATCGCTCAAGATCAACGGACGCTCAGCACCGATCTGAATCTTGTCCAGAGACTCAAGGAAACAGCTCTGGGTAACATAATCCAGGTTGCGCCGTGCAGCCAGCAGGGCCGCTTCATTGACCAGGTTTGCCAGGTCGGCACCAACCATACCAGGGGTCGAACGAGCAATCGCTACCAGGTCGACATCTTTACCCAGAGGCACGGTACGTGTATGAATCTTCAGGATCGAGAGACGACCATTCCAATCGGGTCGATCTACCGTCACACGACGATCAAAACGTCCAGGTCGCAACAGAGCTTTATCCAGTCCATCAGGACGGTTGGTAGCGGCAAGCACGACCACAGCCTGACGAGCATCAAAGCCATCCATCTCAACCAGCAACTGGTTCAGCGTCTGTTCACGCTCATCATTGCTATTAATACTTGATCCACGCTGACGACCAACGGCATCAATTTCATCAATAAAGATGATACTGGGAGAAGCCTTTTTCGCCTGATCAAACAGATCGCGTACACGACTGGCACCAACACCAACCAGTACTTCGACAAATTCAGAACCACTCATCGAGAAGAATGGGACACCCGCCTCACCGGCTACCGCACGAGCAAGCAGCGTCTTACCTGTTCCAGGAGGGCCCACCAGCAAGACACCACGAGGAATCAAGCCACCCAGGCGCTGGAACTTCTGAGGGGTTTTCAAGTACTCAACAACTTCAACCAGATCACTCTTGGCCTCATCAACACCAGCCACATCGCCAAATGTGGTCGAAGGACGATCCTCAAGAATTAATTTGGCACGACTCTTACCAAAGCTAAAGATATTTTGTTGGCTCTGCGTGGCTCGACGCATAATCACAAAGAAAATGCCAATGACCAGCAACCATGGTAAGAAATTAAGTAAAATGTACAGCAGATTATTGTCAGGAACAGGCTTGGCCTGATAGACAACATTATACTGTTGTAACAACTTAGTTAACGTTGGATCACCATCGGGCAACGTCAGAAAATGGAACTTATTCCCTGTTTTCTGATTGACCGTAATAGCATTTTTAAAGGTACCGGTTGCATCCTGACCCTGGAACGTAACCGACTCCACATTGCCATTTCTAATCTGCTGATAAAATGTGCTATATGGTACTTCAATTGCATCGGAACCGGCAGTATTGCCACCCTGAGTAAATAGCTGATAAAGGTAAAAGCCTACAATCAGCACCACGGCAAAAACGATGATGCGGAAGAGCATGGACGAACCATTCCCACCTTCACGCGGACCACCTGGATTATTACCATTTCCACCATTGTCGGGTCGCCTGGGGCCCCGAGAACCCTGATCATTAGGGTTCTGATACATATTATATGTAGCCTGAGCATCCATCGGTTCAGACCTGCTTTCTGCATCTTTAGAACCACTCTGGGAGAGTGATCCTAATAGAGTCCGGGTATTGAACACGTTATAATTGTCTCCATATTACACGCATAACGATCTTTCGTCTACTACTATTGACCAGATCTGGCGGTTACTATCGCCTTTAAATAAAGCAGTATAGCATATCCGTCATACGCAATAGGAGAACGAAATTTTGAGAGATACGCAATAAATACGTTTCAAAATACTAGCAGGTTACACGGCCAGCCCAACGATTTTTTTACCACCATCCCCCCGCTCATCGCCAGCAACGTCACTCCTACAACACGACAAATCCATCAATATCGCATTACCACACCAATATTGTATTGCATCATCACAACAATATTACATTACTACACCAATATCGCATTGATCCACCAATACCGCATCACCACGTCAATATCGCATTATCCCACCAACATTGTATTGCAATATCACCCTATTATTATGTTGTGACAAATACTGCGCTAGCGCAGTATTTGTCACAACATAATAATAGGGTGAGCACTTTAGTGCTCGCGTGCGCCAGGTGCAATGATCCCGCATAACCTAAACTTCAGACACCCTCAAAAAACATACGCTATAGAATTCGACGCAAATAAAGAAGACTTCGTATACATTCACAAATACAAAATATATATCCATGACCGACCAGGATAATCATAATAAAGAATACCCAGCCAGACATGGACAGAAGCAACCATAAAAACATAAAAAAACGCCAGCCACAAATGCGCTAGCGTTCATAATAGAGGATACGTCCACAATTAGTGCACGTCTGCAACTCAGGACTAATACGCACCTGCTGTAACTCACTGGGCGTCAAAATCACACGGCACCACTGACATGAATTCTGATCCACTTTAGAGACCGCGCGCCCCTGCTTGGTACGCCGCATCGTCTCATAACGCTTTAATAAGTTTTCCCCAAGTGTAACAGCAATACCCTGCCGCTTCGTATTCAACTCTTGCCAACGCGCATCCACCTGCTCACGGCGGAGCTGCAAAGCTTGAACCTCCTGGTTCCAATGCTCCTCAGCCTCCTGCAAAGCTACAGCCTTACGCTGAGCCACCTCAGTCGCAGCCTCGGTCGAATCCATAGCCTCCAGTAAGCGCTCCTCCTGACGACTCTGCTGGGCGCGCACAGTTTGAATTTCCTGTTGTAAAGCCTGAAGTTCTTTACCATTTTGAATCAAACCACCATACAAACGTCGCTCCTGATTAGCCAGGCGCTGCTTTACTTCTTCAAGCGACCACTCGGCATCTTGTTGGGCCTGTTGATTAGAAAGCATATGTTGTCGTGCAGTGTCATACTCCGCGCGTGCCTTACGGAGCGTGGCACTACCCTGCAAGGAGGTAGATAATGATTGTTTTTCAGCCACAACGCGATCCAGTTCCAGATCAACAAGTTGCAACTGATACAGTACCGCTGTCACCTGTGTCGTGCTCATAGGTAATGAGGTCCTCCTTATCAAAGCATCCAATAGCCAAGGGAATATTCTTTCCATTGTACTGTTTTCCTGAGCCAACTTCAATAGTTAACGTGTACACAAGCAATATTTTATTAACATACTTTTTGCGATTATTTCACATAATGTTCATAGAGCTTCGCTATACTAAATTCAAATTTCAACTCATCGTAACAGATCGAAGAGGAGACAGCACGTACGGCAGAGATTGTCCTTACTACATTTCGGTCAGGCATTGGTCGGAGGATAATGCAACGTAACGGCAGGGCTTGCCCCTGCTCCAGCTCACGTCCGACCAGACACAAGCAGTACACAGCACACGCATGGCGATGTTCGCCATCACACAATTACATGTTTGAAGGACGTTACGTACGTGAACTGGAGCAGGGGCAAGCCCTGCCGCTACTGAGAGATCTGATCTTAAGCATAAAGAACAAGGAGTCTGGAATGCAGATAATTCGCTGGCACGGTCAAGCCCCACCCCAGGAACGAGAACTCTGTAGAAAAATGCAATCTCAGGGTTTACAGCCATACTCATGGTCCAATGCTCCTGGTGATACCTATTCTCCGCATACGCATAGTTATGAAAAAGTATTATATTGTGTGCGCGGCTCAATTCGCTTTATTCTACCAGACCAGTTGGATGAAGCGGGTCTGGCACTCTATGTTGATCTGGAGCCTGGGGACTGCATGTTACTTCCAGCAGGCGTCCGTCATAGTGCTCAAGTCAGTAGCATGGGAGTCACCTGTCTGGAAGCGGCCAGACAAGCAAATAAGATTGTGGCTCAACCTGCTCAACCGAGCGTGTCAGCATAGTCTAATCACAGGTGGGCGGCCTTCACAATAATTTCTCGGCTGGCGAGTAATGATGCAGAGATCACTGTGTGATATACTCTAAAATCAATATCGCACGCAATAACCTGAAGCAATGAGGATCTGTGGGCAGTGGACGTATGGTAACACCCATTTATGCATCATCAAACATCCAAGGAGTGTTAGAACACGTACCACTTTATACCCACGGGTTCCCATTGCCTGGAATAAGTCGGGGCGTCCATCCCTAAGAGGCCGCCTCCAGGGCACTGCTTTCTTTGATGTGTTCTGTTTTTAGGAAGGGAACCCATGCACACACCAGAGCGCCGCGAGGCCATCATCGTTCTCGACTACGGCTCCCAATATAGCCGTCTGATTACACGCCGCATTCGCGAATGCCATGTTTATAGCGAACTTGTCCCCGCCACCACCACGCTAGCCGAACTACAGAAGAATGAACATCTCGATATCAAAGGCTTTATCTTTTCCGGTGGACCATCCAGTGTCTATGATGCCGATGCGCCTTCATGTGATCCAGCCATCCTTGATAGTGGGCTACCTATCTTAGGTATCTGCTATGGTATGCAGCTATTAGCCACAAGCCTGGGTGGACACGTTGCCCTCTCGCATGGACTACGCGAATATGGTCCAGCCACCATCGAAGTTCTACCGGACGCCAGTAAAGATCCTGCCAGTTTCCGTATTTTTGAGGGTATCTCAGCTTCACCACAACAAACAGAGAATCTAGAGACACCTGAGAACCATACTCTACGTCTGCCTGTCTGGATGAGCCATGGCGATAGCGTAGATCAGCTCCCCAAAGGATTCCGTGTGCTGGCCAGCACTGAAAGTAATCCCGTGGCTGCGATTGGTAGTCCAAAGGGCTACATCGGACTCCAATTCCATCCTGAAGTGACACATACGCCACAGGGCAAAGAGATTATTCGTAACTTCCTGTTCCGCATCTGCGGCTGCGAGCCAAGCTGGACGCCCGGCCACGTTATTGATGAGGCGGTCGATTTAATTCGCCAGCGGGTTGGTCAAGAACGCGTTATCTGCGGCCTCTCCGGCGGAGTCGACTCTGCGGTAGCGGCACTATTAATCCATAAAGCAATTGGAGATCAACTAACCTGCATTTTTGTCGACACAGGACTCCTCCGAGCGGGCGAGCGTGAGCAGGTGGTGGATACCTTTGGCAATCATATGCATATTCCACTGGTAGTGGTAGATGCCCGCAAACGCTTCCTGGATCGGCTGGCTAATGTGGTTGATCCTGAGCAGAAACGCAAGATCATCGGCGAAGAGTTTATTCGCGTCTTCGAGGATGAATCAGTGCGCCTGTCCGAAGAGCATGGTGATATAGCCTTCCTGGCCCAGGGCACTCTCTATCCAGATGTCATTGAGAGCACCAGCCATGATACCGCGGCAACGGCCAAGAGCATTAAATCCCACCATAATGTGGGCGGACTACCCAAGGAAATGAAACTGAAACTGGTAGAGCCGTTACGAATGCTCTTTAAAGACGAAGTGCGCGAGATTGGAGCCACCCTGGGACTTCCAGAGGACTGGGTCTGGCGACATCCATTCCCAGGACCCGGCCTGGCAATTCGCATTATCGGTGCGATTGATGAGCAACGGCTAGAGGTGCTGCGTGCCGCCGATAAAATTGTGATTGAGGAGATCCAGAAGGCTGGTATCTATCGCCAGTTGGGACAGGCCTTTGCGGTCCTGACACCGATTCAAAGCGTTGGTGTGATGGGTGATTATCGCACCTATGCAAATCTGGTGGCTATTCGCGCGGTTACCAGTGGCGACTTCATGACTGCCGACTGGGCCAGACTCTCGCCCGAGTTGCTTGGTCGTATCTCTAATCGTCTGGTTAATGAGATCGCTGAAATTAATCGCGTGGTCTACGATATTACCTCCAAGCCTCCCGCAACCATCGAATGGGAATAAGCAAAAAATTCAGGGAAGTATATGTTTGAATTTGAGATCCTTGCCCGTGGCGTCTATCGGCCAGAGGACTTACAGATCACATATCAATCCAGCCAGCGCCTGTTGTTTCACGTGGAACAACAGGCGTCGATGGATGAGCTCTGGCAGCAGAAACTCCAACAGGCCCAACAACAACAACGCTTACTTTTTGATGCACCCCTCTATCGTTTTATCGACGCACAATCAGGAGCAAGCAATACGCTGGCTTTGATGCTGGGAGATACCAGCTACAAAGAATATGTGCTCACCCGCGAAACCAGTTTTACGCAAGGCCGTAGCCGTGGCGAATTGGGAAATCCACTCTCCGTCTGCTCCGTCGTTGAGACCAGTGATGGCTTTATTTTGCTGGAGCAGCGCCAGGGAGTTGATGTCTATGTGGGCCGCTATCATGTCATCGGCGGCTTTTTTGAGCGCGGCCTGGACACCACAGAGCACCAACTGCCAGATCCATTCGCGGCCATGCAACGTGAGATCCTTGAAGAGACGGGCATTCAGGCCACTGACATCCGTGAACAGATCTGCCTGGGACTCGTCTATGACCTGGCAACGCCACATGCGGAGCTCTGCTTTCTAACGCGTCTGCACATTCCACTAACGATGGTCCTGCAAAGAAAACCCGAGGATCACGAGATAAAAAACCTCCAAACACTTCATGTGAGCGCGACCAGCCTGCAACAATTTCTGCTGGAAAAGCATGGCAATATCTCCGCTACAGGCGAACCAAATCTGCTTTTCTATGGTGCCCTAAAGTTCGGTGAATCCTGGCTTGAGACGGTTATCTCAGCAATAAGTAATTTGCCATCTGTTAAATAAAAATGCTACAATGAGCTTGTCCCCTTGGATCAGACCAGCACGGACATTCTATTTACTAGCAGTCACCTGATGTCAAATTATTGACATTGAGGCAGCCAGCCAGGATCAGAGGAACGTGACACTACACCAAATAGAAGTGCGAGCAGTCGCGGATCGTCATGACGTTCACGCGCATCAACTCGCTCACGAAATATTACTTTTACCAAAAAAAAACCTTCCATCCCTAGCGGATTTATCCGTGGACTCCACACAACCCAATATCCGTACAGCACAAATCTACCATATCACGGGCGACCTCAGTGCTGAAGAACTGGATCAATTAACGCAGCAACTCCTGGTTGATCCGGTGGTACAAGAGGCATTAGTTACAACAGAATTAGAGCAACAACAGGACACAGAGACAGGTCATATTGTCGATGTGTTTTTTCATTCTGGCGTCACTGATACGCTCGCTGAAAGCGTTATTGCCGGGGCGGAAATGATAGGGATCAAAGGTCTGGCACATGTCGAGACCGGTCGGCGCTATCTTTTAGATCATCATCTTAGTGAGGCCGATGCTCACAACATCGCCAGAGCGTTATTATTTAATCCTGTTATTCAACACTATACTTTATATCCCTATAAAGGGGTCCAGGCCACGCAGGCGGCACATACTTTACCTGAAGTCAGTGCTGCACAAGCGGACGGCCAGACAACCGATACTTCCAGCACAGACCACGCCAGGCAGGCGGCTCGTACCATCTTTATTTCAACTATGACGGACGAGCAGCTCCTTGAAGTCAGCCGTGCTGGCTTGCTCTCCCTGAATCTGGAAGAGAT
Organism: Dictyobacter alpinus; assembly: GCF_003967575.1. Classification (NCBI taxonomy): domain Bacteria; kingdom Bacillati; phylum Chloroflexota; class Ktedonobacteria; order Ktedonobacterales; family Dictyobacteraceae; genus Dictyobacter; species Dictyobacter alpinus. The sequence continues at coordinate 2,543,883 of NZ_BIFT01000001.1, read as the reverse complement.
GCGTACAATCCAACAACACTATCGGGAGCAGCGACGTGAACCAACCGATGTCGAGCTAGAGACCCTGGCGCAGACGTGGTCGGAACATTGTTCGCATAAAACCTTCAAAGCGAACGTGAACTATCGGGAAATCGATAGCCATGGCAATACCATTGAAAGCGAGACTATTCAGGGTCTACTCAAGCGCTATATTGTTAGCGCCACCGACAAAGTCAAACAGGACTGGTTGGTGTCGGCTTTCAGTGATAATGCGGGTATTATTCGCCTGACCGAGACGCAGGATATTGCCTTTAAGGCCGAGACACATAATCATCCATCGGCAATCGAGCCTTTTGGTGGGGCCAATACCGGCGTAGGTGGTGTTATTCGTGACGTAGTGGGTGTCTCTGCACAACCAATTGCCTGTACCGATATTCTCTGCTTTGGGCCACTGGACACGCCTGCTGAAGAACTGCCCACGGGCATCCTGACCCCCAGACGCATAGCCACGGGAGTCGTCAACGGCATTCGTGATTATGGCAATAAGATGGGTATCCCCACCGTCAATGGCGCCATCCTTTACCATCCAGGTTATACCTACAATCCACTCGTCTTTTGCGGCTGTCTGGGTATCCTGCCGCACGGTAGCCATCCCCGCAATGTTCAACCCGGCGATTTAATCGTCTCCCTGGGTGGACGTACCGGTCGCGATGGAGTGCATGGTGCCACCTTCTCATCAGGCGAGATGAGCCTGGAGATCAATACCCAGGCTGGAACCGCGGTACAGATCGGCGCGCCAATCACCGAGAAAAAGGTCACCGATGTGATTATCCAGGCCCGTGATCGCAAGCTTTATAACGCGATCACAGACTGTGGAGCCGGCGGCTTTTCTTCCGCGATCGGTGAAATGGGAGCCGAGACCGGAGCCCGCGTCGAGTTGATGAAAGCGCCACTCAAATATCAAGGTCTGGCTCCCTGGGAAATCTGGCTCTCGGAAGCTCAGGAACGCATGATCCTGGCAGTGCCACCGGCCCACATTGATGAGCTACTGGCCATCTGCGAGATTGAAGAGGTTGAGGCCAGTATTCTAGGTACCTTTACCGACGATCATCGCCTTACCCTGACCTATGGTGGACAGGTGGTGGCCGATATGGATATGGAATTCCTGCACGATGGCCTGCCACGCAAGACACTGGAAGCCGTATGGATCAGGGACGAGACGAAGAAAGCCAGAGTTGCTGCCGCGACCAGCACAGTGCAGAGTGTCAAAAGTTCGCTGGCCCCCACACTCCTCGCACTCTTGCGTCATCCTTCCATCGCCTCTAAAGAAGATGTTGTGCGTCGCTACGACCATGAGGTCCAGGGAGGCACGGTACGCAAGCCAATGGTAGGCCGGGCAGGCAATGGACCGGGAGATGCAGCGGTCCTGCAACCGCTGATCGAAGAGGATCCTCATTCAAAAGCGGGTGTAGTGATTTCAAATGGCGTCAATCCGCTCTATGGCAAAATTGATACCTATCACATGGCCCTCAATGCCGTCGATGAGGCGCTACGCAACCTGACCGCCGTCGGTGGCGATGTAAACCGGACCGCTATTCTGGATAACTTCTGCTGGGGTAATCCCACGGATCCTGAGCAACTGGGCTTGCTGGTACGGGCCGTTAAAGGCTGTCATGACGCTGCCGTAGGCTTTGGCACGCCATTTATCTCTGGTAAAGATAGCCTGAACAACGAATATCGCGCCGATGGAAAACGCTTTCCGGTGATCCCAACCCTGGTGATCTCAGCGGTCAGCGTGATTGAGGATGTCACAGCAACCGTGGATATGGCCCTCAAGACACCCGGCAACCTGCTCTATCTGGTTGGCGCAACCAGCAACGAACTGGCCGGTTCACACTATGCGGAGGTCATCGATCCCGATTCCTTTGCCAACCTCTTCCCACAGACCAGCGTACCCCAGGTACGTGTGAGCCATGCATTACAGACCATGGACGTGTTGGGACAAGCCATTCGGCAGGGTCTGGTGCGCAGTTGCCATGATCTTTCAGAAGGTGGACTGGCCCTGGCGGCGGCTGAGATGTCCCTGGCCGGATTACGCGGTGCCACCTTGAATATCAACCGCTTCGGCATCAAAGATGCGGATATACTTACACCGGACGCGATTACGGTCGCCCGGCTCTTCAGTGAATCCGCCAGCCGTTTTCTGGTTGAAGTCACACCTGAGCAACTGGGAACATTTGAGAAACATATGCAAGCGAACGGAGTTGATGAACTTTATCGTATTGGTAGTGTCTCCAACAGCTCGCGTTTCATTATCCAGAATGGGGATGAGGAGTTGATGAACGTTGGTGTGGATGAACTGCAAGCATCCTGGAAGGGAGGACAGGCATAATGGGCGCATTACGTGCATTGGTTTTACGTGCGCCAGGCATTAACTGTGACCGCGAAACGGCACAGGCCTGTCGGTTGGTCGGCTTTGAGACCGAGTTGGTCCATATCAATCAACTTCTTAAAGCACCCGAAAAACTACTGGACTATCACTTTCTGGCGATTCCGGGCGGCTTCTCTTATGGAGATGATCTGGGTGCTGGTACCTTGCTGGCAAAGAAGTTAAAGCTTCACCTGGGTACACAGCTGGCGCGATTCGTGGCAGAGGGACGTCCTGTACTAGGCATCTGTAATGGCTTCCAGGTACTGGTGCGCCTGGGACTTCTTCCGGGTGAGCAACAGGATGCCTCGTTGAAGGCGACACTGACCGAGAACGAATCGGCCCAATTTGAATGTCGCTGGGTCACCATGACAGCCCGACAAAGTTCCTGTATCTTCACCCGAGGTCTGGAGCGCGCCGTCGAGATGCCTGTTGCACATGGTGAAGGACAATTTGTCTTCGAGGGCGATATCGCCAGCCTGCAAGCTAATGGTCAGATTCCCCTGGTCTATAGCCGCATAAACGGCGAGAACGGTGAGCCCGTCAGCTATCCTGACAATCCAAATGGATCGCTGGGTGCAATCGCTGGCGTCTGTAATATCCAGGGTAATGTCTTTGGCCTGATGCCTCATCCCGAGCGCTATGTTAATGCCTTACAGCATCCGCAGCGCCGTGGTTATGGTCAGGATCTGGGTGATGGGCTCCTGATTTTCCAGAACGCTTACGATTATGCTCAATCACTCCTGCAATCTAGCGCGACGAGCGAACAGCAAGTACGAGCAAGCTCGGCAGCCACGATCTCCTATGCGGATAGTGGAGTTGACATCGAGGCAGGCGAAAAAGCGGTGCGCTTGATGAAAGAGGCGGTCCGTGCTGCTCAAGGTCCGAATGTGCTGGCCGGCGTCGGAGCCTTTGCTGGCGTGTTCAGTGCTAGAGACTTGCGCAAGATGCATAAGCCCGCCCTGGTCGCCTCAACCGATGGCGTTGGCACCAAAACCTTGCTAGCCTCGCAGGCTGGTCGCTATAATACCATCGGCTATGATATTGTTAATCACTCCATCAACGATCTGTTAGCACAAGGCGCCAGACCACTATTCTTTATGGACTACCTGGCCGTTAACAAGCTTGATCCTATCCAGGCAGCAACCATTGTCCGGGGCGTGGCTAACGCCTGTCAGGAAGCCAATTGCGCTCTCCTGGGGGGTGAGACAGCTGAGATGCCCGATGTCTATGCTGAGGGTGCATTTGATCTGGCAGGCACGATTGTAGGAGTTGTTGAAGAGGAAGAGGCCCATAATGGTAGCACCATTGAAGAAGGAGACCTGATTCTAGGGCTCCCATCCAATGGCCTGCATACCAACGGTTACTCACTGGCCCGACGCATTTTCGCGAGCTATGCCTTGGAGACTGTCTTGCCTGAGCTTGGCGAGTCATTGGCGGATGCCTTGTTACGTCCACATCGTAGCTACTTACGCGAAATCAGCCTGCTCCGTGAGTATCTGGCCGATCGCAACCGTTATCTCAAGGGGATTGCCCATATCACGGGTGGTGGTTTCAAAGGCAATATCTCGCGTATCCTGCCGGCTGGAACTCAAGCCAACATTGATACCCAATCCTGGACCGTTCCTCCACTGTTCCAATTGATGGCGCGCCTGGGAAACATCGAAAATGAAGAGCTGTATCGCACCTTTAACATGGGAATTGGCATGGTAATTGTGCTGGCCCCTAAAGCGGCGTTAGAGGCTCGTAGTTGCTTACCCGAGTTGCGAACCATCGGCAATATCAGCAAGGGCACAGGTGTCCAGTTAACATGGTAGGTTGGGGTTTCGAGAAAGGATGTCCCTGCAATGACCAATAACAATACCATCTTTGGTCCACTTCTCGTCGAAGGTAAGACCAAGACAATTTATGCTGATCCAAACGACGAATCCCTGGTCTATATGGTGGGTAAAGATCAGATCACTGCGGGCGATGGGGCACGCAAGAATGAAATAGCCGGAAAGTCGCGCCTGAGCACGATTACCACGGCAAATGTCTTTCGCTTGCTCAATGAAGGCAAGGTTACCACGCATTTTGTCAAGAAGATTGACGATACCACACTCTTAGTCAAACGCTGCAGCATGCTTCCAATCGAGCAAGTACAGCGCCGCATCGCGACAGGATCATACCTTAAGCGCAATCCAGAGATCAGTGAAGGTACACGTTTTGAACCTGTACTGATCGAAACATTTTTAAAGGATGATGCACGCCACGATCCACAAATCTGGCCCAAAGACATTATCGAACTGGGACTGGCCAGCGAGGCAGAGATCGAGTGGATGGCACAGGAAGGTCGCCGCGTCTTTGAGGTCCTGGAACGTGCCTGGAGCAGTGTGGATGTCACACTCGTCGATCTGAAAATTGAGTTTGGTCGTGATCCTCAGGGCCACCTGATGGTTGCCGACGTGATAGATAACGATAGCTGGCGTCTCTGGCCCGGCGGAGATAAATCACGTATGCTTGATAAACAAGTGTATCGCAATCTCCAGGAAGTCACGCCCGCGGCATTACAAGATATCGCGGACCGCTATGCACTGGTGGCAGACCTGACCGGAAAGCTACAGGTCAACTCATAAGCATCATAAATCGTTAATGAAAAGGCTACATATCTTGCAAAAGCAGAATACGAGGAACCGAGTATGGAGCGACTACACGACGCTTGCGGAATAGTAGGGATCTATGTGCCAAAGGGCGACGATAGTCTCGACGTGCGCCGTTATATTACCCTGGCATTGACCGCTTTACAGCATCGAGGACAAGAGAGCGCGGGCATGGCCGTTTATGATAGCAATGGCCAGGTTGCCCACCGTGTTGGCATGGGCAAAGTACGCGAAGTCTTTCGAGATTCAGGCACGAGCCTACCGGAAACCCATTGTGGTATCGGCCATGTGCGCTATTCAACCACCGGCTCGAGCTGCGTGGAGAATGCGGGTCCTTTCGTGGTGGGTGAGCGCACAAGCCAATACGAGACCATCGCGCTGGCACACAATGGTAATATCGTCAATGGTGAGACACTACGCGAGCTCTTCCCCAATGAGAACTTAAGATCAACCACCGAGAGCGAAATTATTGCGCTCATGTTACTCTATGCACAGGGAAAAACCCTGCGTGAGCGCATGATCGAAACGTTTCCAGCTCTTCGTGGCTCCTACAGCCTGGTCATGCTCGCGGAAGACAAACTCTACGCTATGCGTGATCCCTGGGGTATGCGCCCACTCTGTATTGGCCGTATCGGCAATAGCTGGATCGCCGCCTCAGAGTCCTGTGCCTTGGATCGCATGGGTGCCACGTATGTACGTGAAGTTGAGCCAGGCGAATTCATCACCTTTGATGAAAATGGTATGCATTCTGAATTATTGGTCAAAGCCCAGAAAGCCTCACTCTGTGTCTTTGAACATATCTACTTTTCCGAAGCGACCAGCCGCCTCAATGATGCCTATATTTACAATGTGCGCGAGTCGCTGGGCCGAGAACTGGCTAAAGAGCATCCAGTCGATGCTGATCTGGTGGTACCGGTCCCCGACTCATCTATCCCGGCCGCCCTGGGTTATGCCGCAGCCTCGGGAATTCCGTACAGTCAGGCTATCATTAAGAATCGTTATAGTGATCGTACATTTATCCAACCAGACCAGCGTTTACGGCTATTGGAAGTTGATCTGAAATTCAATTTTGTACAGCCAAAAGTTGAGGGCGCCCGCCTGGTAATTGTAGATGACTCGATCGTACGTGGTAATACCATGAAACGCCTGGTCTCAGCCCTGCGTAACCGTGGCGTCAAAGAGATCCACTTGCGCTCCAGCGCGCCACCGCTGCGTCATCCTTGCTACTTCGGTATCGATATACCCCAGGAAGATGAGTTGATCGCCGCTGGACGAAGCGTGCAGGAAGTCGCAGACTACATTGGCGTCGATAGCCTGGGATATGTCAGTATGGCTGGCCTGGGCCGCGCGATCCAGACGGCGGAACACCCCAACCAGCAGACCAATGATGAGAGCGCGCTACAATTCTTAAACAAAGAATTCTGCTATGGCTGCATGGAAAAACAGGGCTGGCCATTTGATCCAATCAAAGAAGCCAAACACCGCGCCAAGCAGATGACATTTTTCCCCCGCGATACAGCAGTAAAGGGACAATAACAAGTCAACGATCTAAACTAAAACGCCAGGGAACAGATGCACATAGCCCCTTCAGCAGAAACGCAATCCGCTGAAGGGGAATCCCATGTGTTCCCTGGCCTTGCTAAGCAGATTACCCGCAATCCATTACATTGGAGGTTTTATTTATGCGCGTACTCGTTATTGGATCTGGCGCACGTGAGCATGCATTGGTCTGGAAGCTAGCGCAAAGCCCACGTGTCAACAAGATCTATGCGGCCCCCGGAAATCCAGGTATGACTCCTGATGCGGAACGCGTTCCATTGGGAGTAAATCAATTACACGAGCTGGCCGAATTTGCTGAAAAAAATCAGATTGACCTGACCATCGTGGGGCCTGAAGCTCCGCTCATTGAGGGTATCGTAGATCTCTTCCGGCGCCGTGGCCTGCCAGTGTTTGGTCCAGTCAAGGCCGGGGCTGCTCTGGAAGGTAGTAAGGCCTTTGCGAAAGAGCTGATGACCAGCGCCGCGATTCCGACCGCCCAACATCGTACATTTAACGATTACAAGCTGGCCAAAACCTATCTGGAGCAACATGGTGCGCCCATTGTCGTTAAGGCCGATGGCAATGCCGCTGGCAAAGGTGCCATCGTCGCCATGGATATGGAGACCGCGCAAGATGCCCTGCAACAAATGATGGTCGAGCGCATCTTCGGGGCGGCCGGTGATGTAGTGGTACTTGAGGATTATTTACAGGGTGACGAGATCGGTGCGACCGCCATCTGCAACGGCACCAGTTTCTTGCCCCTCGCCCTGTCACAGGACCACAAACGGGCATTGGACAACGATCAGGGCCTGAATACAGGCGGGATGGGTGTCTTTACGCCGTTGCCATTTGTAGATGCGGCACACAGCGAGCAGATCTTCAAACAGATTATCGACGCAACCCTGCATGCTATGAAAGATGGCGGCATCGACTTCACAGGAGTCCTCTACTCCAATATCATGCTTACCGCCAAAGGACCCATGGTCATTGAGCATAATACACGTTTCGGTGATCCAGAGACCCAGGCCTTTATGCTCCTGCTAAAAGAGGATATTTTGGACATCCTTGAGTTTAGTAGTGATAAGCTGATTGATTCTCAAACCCTCTGGCATCCAGGCTCAGCGGTCAGCCTGACCCTGGCTTCTGGTGGATATCCCGGCACCTATAATTCGGGCATTCCAATCACAGGTGTTGAAGAGGCCAATAAACTCGAAAACGTCCATGTCTTCCATGCCGGAACAGCCATGAAAGATAATCAACTCGTCACAGGCGGTGGCCGTGTACTCAGCGTCGTCGCACGTGGCAACACGCTACAGGAAGCGGTGGACCGCGTCTATGATGCAGCTAGATATATCTCTTTCGAGGGTATGCACTATCGCAAGGATATTGCGCACCGTGGACTAGAAGCCAGCAACAAGCATTAATTTCCAGGAGACAAAGAGGATAACAAAGGATGAGCGGTATCGAACATAGTACAAATCAGCAGCCACTAGAGTCAAGGACGAGCAAGCCATTACGCGTCGCGGTACTCATCTCAGGTAGCGGGAGCAATCTGCAGGCGCTGATAGACGCCATTGAAAGCCAGCAGTTACCAGGGGTAGAAATTGTGCTGGTGATCAGCAACAAAGCCAACGCCTATGGACTGCAAAGAGCACTCAAACACAAGCTCCCAGCCATCTATATCCCCTGGAAAAAACGCGAAGAGGTCGAGGAGCGTATCAGTTCCCTGATCCGGATTTTCCAGGCCGACCTGATTATACTGGCCGGCTGGATGCGCATCTTGAGCGCCAACTTTACCGCTCAATTTCCACAGCGTATGATCAATCTTCATCCCGCGCTCCTACCAGATGACGGTGGAAGCAGCTACACAACCAGCGATGGCAGCGTGATCCCCGCCTTACGCGGTCTGCATGTAATTGAGCAGGCGCTGGAAGCTGGCCTGAAAGTAACGGGTAGCACCGTCCATTACGTCATACCCGAAGTCGATGCGGGACCAGTAATTGGCCGTTCGGAAGTCCTAATTGAACCCGGAGACACAGCCGAAACACTCCAGGAAAAACTCAAACTCCAGGAACACCACCTGATCGTCGAAGCTGTGCGCGCATACAGCCAACAATAATCCCCTTTAAAAAGACAGTGGCAACCATCGGGATTGCCACTATCTTTGTTCATCTTCCTCAACTCCTTCGCAAAAGATTGACAACCGAAGCGCTCACTCCCATTGAGCCACTCTCCCACGACAGCAGGGCTTGTCCCTGCTACCGCCTCACGTAACGGCAGGGCTTGTCCCTGCTATCGCTTCACGTAAGAAATGTCCCTCAAACAGAATCATCTCCATCCGTTCCACACGAAAAATACTTATGCGGGCCGTCTTGTACTCAAAGTGTTCGCGCTCAAATTATAATCAGCTTTAAGTGCACTATAATCACAGCAACTATACACATTATTAATTTATTACACCTGAGTTTATTAATGCATATTTCTACTATAGATGCGTTTATCAGTAACACACTGGTGAAGATGTTCGTGTAACAATCACAAGGGAAGGAAAAGATAGTAGTAGTAGTTCCAATTAAAGTCAAGGCTAGCAGCTTGCTGCGTAGAGATCCAAAAAAAATTGTTGGGCTGACATGTAGAAAGGAAAAAGCAGTGACAACTAACTATAATCGGCTGGTTATCGGTGTCTTTAGTCGAGATACAGATGCCAAAGGCGCGTTAGATGAAATCCTGCAACTAGGATTGGCCAAGGATCAACTGGGGTTTGCTTTACGTGACAGTAATGCAGCTACTTCTAGCTTACGCAAAGACCTGATGAATCTGGGTGTACCAGTTGATGCGGCTACTTACTATGAAAACCAGTATAATGCTGGTTGCCCTATTGTATCTGTGGACGCACGAGAACGGGAAATAGATGTCATAAGTATATTGCATCGCTATGGTGCAATAGATGAGAAGAACACTATGGCTGGGACCGCCAGTCAGGCAGGTGCTTACAACGCCGGGGCAACCGGTGGCCAGGCAGGTGCTTATACTGCGGGTGCTGCTGGCGGTCAGACGGGTACCTACAATGCTGAAGCTGCTGGCGGTCAAACAGGTGGCTATGACTCTGGCGCCATGCGTGAGCCTCAAAAGCCCTTTGACACTGGTCAGGCTAAATCTTACGATGCTGACGCTGTTCGCGAACCCCAGAAACCTTTTGACACTGGTCAGGCTAAAGGCTTTGATGCTGGCACTGTGCGCGACAAAACCAGCAGCACTTATGGGGCAGCCAAAGAATCTATAACAGAGACCTTTGGTATGCGTGGACAGGAGAAACCCGCGATGGGGCAGCAACCAATGCAAGGTGGGCAGGCTCAAAACATGGCAGCGGGTGAAAGTAAAGCGATGAATGTTCCTTTTAGCGAACAACAGGTCGATATCTCCAGAGATACTAAAATTGTTGGAGATATGGATGTGAACAAACGCTCCGTTCAGGGGGGTCAGAGCGTTGGTGGCGAGGTTAAACGTGAAGAGATGCGCATGAGCAGTGAAGGTGAGATCCTTCCTGATACACGCGGCGAGAAGCGGCCTGATGCTAAAAGTGCTCTTGATCGTGCTAAGGATTACATTGACGATAAACTTCACCTCGATGACAATCGTCCTACTGAAGGTCCTCCGATGAATCCTTAACCTGAACCTTCTCTCCTTCCTTGGAAAACAATAACGCTCCCCATTTCGATATTAAGCGAAATGGGGAGCGTTACTTTATGGTGTCCTGGAGCAAGCCAGTAAGTAACCTCTAAATGTAGTCTGGACTTGCCGTCAACCCCTTAATACAACTGGCATTATTAAAGCCAAATAGCAGAGAAATTCCTTATAGCTGCGTTTATACTGACACTATTCAGCTTGATAGATCGTACCAACAGTATATACAGAGCATGCTTTAAAGAAAAAGCATGGAATTCCAGAGCTGGACTCAAAAATTCGATGCGCATACATTGAGTTTATCTGTCAATAAAACACACATTTAATATATTAGCTAGACAAAGCAGGGTTCCAGCAGCCTTGTAGGTGATATAGACACAACAAGAAAGAAGGAACAAAAGCTATGAATACACCTCAAAATCCGCTCGTAGTAGGAGTGTTTCAGGACGAGGAAGAGGCTAAACGAGCCATTTCAGATTTACATAATGCAGGCTTTGCCCGTGAGCAATTAGGTTTTGCCAATAATGGTGGTCAGACTGCCGACACCAATCTGCATGAAGAGTTGGTCAAACTTGGTGTAGCACAGGAGCATGCGGGCTACTATAACAACGCCTTTCAGTCAGGACAGCATGTAGTTTCGGTTCGCGCCGATGGCCGCGATCAAGAAGCAGCACGTATCCTCAGCTCGCATGGCGCCACAGGTATTAACGCTGATCCAAATGTAAGCACCACAGCTAACGCTAATACTAGTTATAATGCTGACCAGCAAGCTTATGCTAATACCAATAATTATAACGCCGATCAGCAACAGTATAACAATGCCAACCAGCAGCCATATGCTAACGCTGACCAACAACAACGGTACAACAACGCTGACCAGCAGCAGTACAATGCCGCTAATCAGCAGTACAACAATGCTGACCAGCAGCAGTATAACAATGCCGCTAATCAGCAACCATACGCTAACGCCGATCAGCAGCAGCAGTATAACACTACCGCTAACCAGCAGCCATACGCTAACGCCGATCAGCAGCAGCAGTATAACACTACCGCTAACCAGCAGCCATACGCTAACGCTGACCAACAGCAACAGTATAACAATGCTAATGCCAATCAGCAGCCTTATAATAATGATCAGAATGCTGGTATAAGGCAGGATCAAAATCCTAACGCGAATACCTCTAACGATGAGGGAAACAATGTGGATCGTTTACATGAGCTTGCCGAGGAACATCGCCGCAATCGTGAGCGCTCGGGAGGAAACGATTCTGAGGTTTATAGTCGCGACGAGCAATAATAGTCACGACAGTTAAAGACAGGTTCCGCGGTAGCCAGAATGTTGTTTATCCTCTCTCAACATTCTGGCTATCGCATTTTATTGGCCATTATTCAACATGCACACCGACACGCTCGAGGAAACGGCGGCTGATCTCCGCACGATACTTCATGGGCATACGTCCCGGAATACAATGGGAATCGGATCCGGTGGTGCCTAACAGGTCATTTTTTTCTACATATTCCAGATAAATTTTGACCATTTCCTGACTATGATAAGGATGATATGTTTCGATACCATCGATTAATATTTCAGCACGCAATTGATCCAATAGCGCCGTATCATAGAAGGTAAAGCCGTTCTCGCGCCTGCCTGGATGGGCGATGACACAGACTCCACCACTGCGATGTACCGCATCTACGGTCTCGGCCATATCCGCACGTACAGAATAAAAACCAGATTGCTTCATCATCTGGATACCCGCCTGCCAGCTTGGCACATGGCCATGTTCACGCAATAGCATGGCATTATCAACGGGAAAGCGCAGTTTGCCACCGTTCGCCGCCAGTAATTCTTCCTGGCGTGGAAAATCATAACCTTTACGGCGTAGATTCTCATTAACTTCGTGGGTATTCTCTAATTGTAGGCGAGCGATTTTTTCAGCGAGCGGGGCTAACGCATTATCCTCAGGATCAAAACCGTAACAGAGCATATCGCCCATGCGACCATCACCGATAGGTCCGTTCCACTGGGTGCTCATCTCCACACCGGATAAGACGGGTAGCCGTTGAGCATCACCGAGTGCCTGGATTTCAGCAACTTTATCTACACGATCATGGTCAGTTACAGCAATCAGATCGAATTTTTCTTTTGCCAGAAAATCAATCACCTGTTGAGCCGGCCAGCGTCCATCACTATAAGTTGTATGCATATGAAGATCGATAGAAGAATCGGGATGTAATGTTACATTGGTAGTTAGACGAGCCAAGGTACACTCCTTTGAGAGAAAAATTGATACGATAAGAGAAACCACTCTTCTTGTCTATCATCGTACCACAAGATATCCCTTATGCGATCCAATAAATAATCGATGCATACCAGAGAATGGCGCGTCATATTAGCCCAGGCCGAAATTGATGGGGATACCAAAGATATTGAGTAATGCCACAATCAGGGGAGCCACTAACAACGCCGGCAACATATTGGCGACTTTGATCCGCTTGATATCCAGAATATTCAAGGCCAACCCAACCAGAATTACCCCACCTACAGCCGCCAATTCAACTACCCGTGGCTGCTGCGCCATACTCAAATGAGGATCAGAGACCAGCAGCGGCTTCACCAGTCCAGCCATCAGTGAGATACCACCCTGGACCAGTAAAATGGTTGCCCCGGCAAAGAGGGTTCCAACCCCAAAGCTGCTAGCAAAAATAATCGCGGAGAAGCCATCCAGCACCGCTTTGATCGCCAATAAACGATAGTCACCCGTCAAGCCGTCATTGATAGAACCCAGGATCGTCAGGGGTCCAACGCAAAACTGCAAACTGGCAATAACAAAGGCCGTCGTAAAATTTTGTGGACTATCAGCACGACTAAAGCGCTTCTTCAGCCACTCTCCCAGCCAGTTGATACCCTTATCGATATTAATCAATTCCCCAATCACCGAGCCAATTACCAGGGCCAGCAATGGAATCAAGGCATTTTTGGTCGCTATGCCAGAAGAGATACCCATCACTACCGTAATCAAACCGATCGCCGCAATCACAATTACTTTAATCCGTTCAGGCAAACGCTCGCCAATTAATAGTCCCAGCACCCCTCCAACCATTACCGTCGCAAAATTAATCAGGGTTCCAGTCATAAAAAAAAAGACCTCCAGAGAGATGTGTTATATTAAGCTATCAATAGTAAGGCTCCAGCAACATATAATTACACACCGCGAGCCGCGAACTCATCCGCATGTTGGATACGACTCACAATAGAAGGATGACTTGAGTAGCTATCATCATGAGCCAGGAGCGTATTGATATTGGCCAACTTAACCATGGTAGTTTTAAACGCCTGATACTTACCAGTCCTGCTTAGTGCAAATTCATCGGCACGATATTCAGTGTAGCGACTATATCTATTCATGATTATACGTGTTAGCAACCAGGATAACACAAAAAAGCTTAAAAGAAACGGCATTGTGGCACTATCAGTCGTGCCACTAAAAAAATAGATAGGCACATTTACCAGATCCACCAGCAACATAGATAACAAGAAATACAGCATGGTCCGCACACCTGTCCTGACCAGGAAGTGTCGCCAGATATCAGCATGGATATGATGAGACAGTTCATGAGCCATGATCACCTCAATCTCATCCAGGGAAAAGCGTTCCAGGGTCGTATGCGCAATACAGATGGTGCGCGTCCAGCCCCAGCCTATGACAAAAGCGGTGGGTGCCATCTTTGTGCCGGGCCGGGTCACAATATAAATACCTTTGACAGAGGTCGAGAGCCGCTGCATCAACAGGTGCAGACGCTGCGCCAACTCACCATCCACCAGGCGCGTCAGAGTATAGGTGCGAGCCATAGCGGCCGGCTGGCGTTGGGCGACAAAAATATCCAGCAAGAGCTGTAAGCCAGCAAAAGCACAGAACCACCATTCCTGCAAGCATGCTTCCAATAGATAAATAACCTGAACCAGTAGCGCCCATTTCACTACCAGCCGGCTTTGATTCCGGCAATGCCGCAGCACACAGGTCCATAGAGAAGAGGTTGGTAGACGGTGGTAACGCTTCAGATCATAATCAAGATAGAAATAGAGCGGCAGATAGAGCAACTCGAAGCAACACATACAGAGCAAATAACTGCATAGTAGCGGCAACGGATGCCAGGAGAAGAAAGATGGCCAGAGGAATGGTGCCATCAAGCGGTGCCATAGAGCATTGGTCAGGCCAATCAAGCTCCAGGAGTGTTGCGGATAGATACAAAAGAGGCTACCTAGCAGGAATAAAAAGGGGATAGCTAAAAGGCGCACGAGGACGCGCCTGGCATTGCGGTAAGCGAGCAGGCGTCGTTGGCGCTCCTCATTTATCTGTTGCACACCGAAACCTTTCAACAATGAATGTCATGTGCTATCAGCAGAAAGACATATATATGACAATAATATAACACACTCGCCCCTGCGGCGCGCGCCTATTTTTTATGTGCAAACACGGGCTAGAAATACAGGTACTTGTTTGGCGATGGGAAGTGGTTATCTGTGGTACAATAGCCTCGTTCTACTGACAACTACAGCCACATGGGTCATTCCAATACTATTCTATAGCAGCATTATATTATTATTCAGGCATTTCTGTTCATTCGTGATATGGAGGGTGATGATGTTGGAACAACAAGATTTATTAGCAGGCCTTAATCAGCCACAGCAGGAGGCTGTAACCACCACAGAGGGACCGGTATTGATTCTGGCGGGACCTGGTAGCGGCAAGACACGCGTTATCACCCATCGTATGGCGTATCTCGTACAGCATGAGCAGGTTTCTCCATGGCACGTTCTGGCGGTGACTTTTACCAACAAAGCGGCACGTGAGATGCGTGAGCGGATGGAAAATCTGGTTGGTGTCAATGAGTCCAAGGAGATGATGATCGGTACCTTCCATGCCATCTGCGCTCGTGTCTTGCGCATGGAAGCGGATCATCTGGCACCTCTTGGTCTTTCACGCTCTTTCGTTATTTTGGATACCGATGATCAAAATACTTTACTCAAGCAAGCAATTAAAGAACTAAATCTGGATGAGAAGCAATATCGGCCCGCAACTATTCAAGCCTTAATCTCACGTGCAAAAAACGATATGCATGGTCCTGATCAGATGGCGGAACTGGCCACCAAATATATTGAAGAGGTGGCGGCCCGCGTTTTTAAAGTCTACCAGAAGATGATGCGCAAAAATAACGGCGTGGATTTTGATGATCTGATTATGTTGACCGAGCAGTTGTGGAGGCGCGAACCAGAGGTGTTGAAGCGCTACCAACGACGCTGGCAATATCTGCATGTGGATGAGTTCCAGGATTGTAATCTGCCACAATACAAATTGATCCGCTTACTGGGCTATGGCACCGATAGCGAGCATACGGGCGTGGGCAATGTCTGTGTGGTTGGCGACGATGATCAGATGATCTATACCTGGCGTGGCGCCAGCGCGGAGAATGTGCTGCGCTTCGAGCGAGACTTCCCCCAGACCAGAATTATCCTGCTGGAACAGAATTATCGCTCCACCCAGACGATCCTGGATGCGGCACAAGGGATCGTTAAACGCAATAGTCTGCGTAAAGATAAGAAGCTCTGGACCTCCCAGGGGACCGGCGAAAAGATTATTATGCATGAGGCCTATAACGAGGAACAGGAAGGTCTCTATGCGGCACAGGAAATTGTGCGTCTGTTAGCGCGTGGGGATATTAATAAGCGCAGCGATGTAGCGGTAATGTATCGCACCAACGCTCAATCCCGTGCGCTTGAAGAACAATTTCTGCGTATGAATATCCCCTATAAGGTTATCGGTAGCCGTAAATTCTATGATCGCAAAGAAATCAAAGATATGCTGGCCTATATGCGCCTGCTGGCCAATCCTAATGATGATCTGAGCCTGCTACGGGTGATTAATGTACCTAGCCGCAAAATTGGTGCCAGGACCGTTGGAGAGCTGCAACAATGGGCCGCACAACACAATAGCTCACTCTATGCAGCTCTGGACAACATCCAGACGCATCCAACACTGGGCAAAGCCACAAAAAATGCACTGGAAAGCTTTCACAAGCTGATCAATGATCTACGTGGAGCACTTGACGAACTCCACCTACCAGAACTCCTTGACCGCATTGCTGAACGCAGTGGCTATGGTCCTGAGCTACGAGCCGCCTCAGAGGGGGAAGAACTGGATCGCTGGGGGAACGTGCTGGAATTGCGCCGTGTGGCTGAAGATTACTCTGAGATTGAGACGCATAGCGCATTGGAACTGTTTCTAGAGAATGTCGCCCTGGTTGGAGGTGCGGACACCGTGCAGTCCGGCGAGGATGGCTCATTGATCCGTGAAGAAACCACCGATGCAGTAACCTTGATTACCCTGCATGCCGCCAAGGGCCTGGAATATCCCGTCGTCTTTATCGTCGGCATGGACGAAGGCTCACTGCCACACTCCCGTTCAATCGACAAGCCAGAGCAGGTGGAAGAAGAGCGCCGTCTGGCCTATGTGGGCTTTACACGGGCCATGAATCGACTCTACCTGGTACGCGCCCGTCGCCGCTCAGTCTTTGGAGAGACCCAATACACCGAACCATCCCGTTTCCTGGATGATATTCCCACAAAACTGCTCGCTAAACGAGGAGGGGCCGTAGCCCAGAGTCAGGCCAGTCCCAGCCGTACAGGCAACCAAAATAGATCCACACAGCGCCAATACAACTGGGAAGACGACTTCAATCAAGATCCTTATGGAGACAGTGGACGTGTCTTTGGTCGTGGTAGCAGCGGAAAGCCTACACCACCAGCGCGCAACTACTCGTCACTCCCCGCCGCACCTAAGAGCCAGGGTAGTTTTCCTGCAGCGAACAACTTTAAAAGTCCTGAGCCAGCCAAACCGAAAGCGCAACGCTTCAAACCAGGTGATCGCGTACGCCATAATATCTTTGGGGATGGCATTATTCTTAAAAGTGAGATGGAGCAGGGCACCGAGTTCGTAGAAGTACAATTTCCAGGTAAACATGGCAAGAAGCGGCTCAGCCTTGACTTTGCCCGTCTAGAAAAGCTCTAAGCAGTATAGACAGGAGTAATAACGGGAAGGCGCAGAAGATATGCAGCAACCACCACAGGACAAGCCAGAGACACCTTCACTACTCGATGGTAACCGAGAACTGGCGGTCCTCTATACAATTGCCAGTTATCTTAATCGGCAGATCGATGTACACGATGCGCTGCAAGAAGTACTGACCCATGTCACGCAGCTACTGGGTCTGCGCACAGGTTGGGTCTGGGTCATTGATGAAAAAGGCGAGCCCGTGGTGGCCGCCTCTCAATCCTTGCCTCCCTATCTCGCGGACCATGATGAACGTATGTGTGGCAGCTGCGTCTGCCTGGACACCTTCATGGGAGATACTATGGAGGAAGCCTCTAATATCAATGTCCTGCGCTGTAGCCGACTCAAAAACGCCGAGCGGGACAGTGATCCCAGTGCCCTGGGACTACGCTTTCACTCAAGTGTGCCTATCTACGCAGGCTCAACCCTGCTGGCCGTGTTAAACGTGGCCAGCGAGGATTGGCGTGAGCTACGTCCCGATGAATTGCAATTGCTGCATATCATCAGCGATCAGATTGGCCTGGCAATGCAACGGGCACGCCTCTCTGCAGAACATACGCGGGCGGCCGCACGATTAGCGACAACAGAGGAGCGTAACCGTCTGGCTCGTGAGATCCATGACACCATGGCCCAGGGACTCGCCGCCATCACATTGCAATTGGAGACTGCCGACGCCGTCATCGATTCGCGGCCCGAACGAGCCCACGAATCCATTCAGCGTGCATTGAACCTGGCCCGCCATAATCTGGAAGAGGCCCGGCGCTCCGTTATGGATCTGCGAGCCGCCCCCCTACAAGGACATACACTACCAGAAGCACTGGCTTCTATGGCTGCAGCAGAACCTCAACCTGTTGTACAATATAGCTATGCTCCTATAACTGGATTTCCAGCCCTACCCGCGCGCATTGAAGCTGGCCTCTACCGCATCGCACAGGAAGCGCTGACCAATGCTCGCAAGCATGCTCATGCTGAACATATTGAGATGCGTTTGCTCGCTGAGGAGAGCTGGATCAATCTGAGCATTCAAGATGATGGCATCGGCTTCGATGCAGACAATCTTCCACAGCATGGTGGCCCAAACTCAGGACATTTTGGACTTACCGGTATGGGGGAACGTGTCCGCATCCTTGAAGGCCACATGTGCATCTCAAGCGAAGCTGGTAGTGGAACATGCATCGAGGTGTCCGTGCCCTACTAACTGACGATCACGGCTCATAATTTCTATTGGAAAGGTGCACACCATGATCCGTATCATACTGGCGGACGATCATCCGATTGTTCGCGAAGGTCTTCATACATTACTAGAAACCCAGCCAGACTTTGAAGTAATCGCTGAATGCAAAAATGGGGAAGAAGCATTACGCGCTACTGCACAGTTACAACCAGATATGCTCTTGCTGGACCTGGAAATGCCGGTAAAAGATGGTGTAGAGACTATGCGCCTGCTCTCTCAACGACCCCAACGGCCACGTGTCATTATCTTTACTGCCTTTGACGATGATGAAAGAATCATCCATGCACTTCAGGCTGGCGCGGACGGCTATCTTCTCAAAGAGGCACCGCGCGAAGAGATCTTTAATTCCATCCGCATCACCATGAATGGTGGTTCCATGCTACAGCCAATTGTGGCTTCAAAACTCCTACGCCATGTTGGGCAGCAAAAAAACACTCCGGCACGTCCTGCTAATACCTTGCCGCCGGTAGAAGATCTGACCGAACGTGAACTAGAAGTACTACTCCTGCTCGCACAGGGCATGCCCAATAAAGAGATCGCATCCCATCTCATCATCAGTGAACGTACCGCCAAATTCCATGTCAGTTCCATCATGAGCAAACTTGGTGCCACTAATCGCACAGAAGCAGTCGCCATGGCCGCGCAGCGTGGTCTGATTAACCTCGGCGATTCATAATATGGCTTACTTTCCGTAAACGCGTTATGCTCATGATATTTACCAGATCTGTAAAGTCTCGGAACAATTTATGTGCAATGATCAAATAGAACACGTATCCCCTCACGCCAATACATTAACCGGACAATAAGAAATATAGGCTAATTTCAGCCTGAAAACCAGAAAACAGAAACAGCCTGATATACAATACATCATAGTATCAAGCCTTTAGGCCTATAAAATTTTTTGTTCTTCATTAATAGAATATTGGAACATCTCCATAATTAACTCTATCCATGAAGAGCACGCTAGGACGATTACAGATGAAATATCCGCGCTCAACAGCCCTTATCTCTGTACTCTTGCTTATTGGCATCCTTTCACTGGTAATAATAGGAATTGCCAGAGGCATCGGAACAGCAATAACGCATGGTCCCAGCATGGCACAAACATCGGGAGTTATTGTAAACATGGCTCCAGATAAAAGCTTTACCATTAAAAAAGCTAATGGTTCCCTTGTGCATTTCCAATGCAGTGAACGCTGCCAGAATTCAACGCCGCATATGGAGCGTCACTTAAAAGAACGTGCTAATACTGATATTTATTATATGCAAGCCGCCAATGGAATCTTCATAGCTGTAGATGTCGATTAGAGGATTACATTGGCGTATTTCTACTTTTTATCGCTAAGCGAAGAGTAGAAGCTGGCACAGGCGTTTTCTTCATATGTCGTCAGGATGTGAGATTGTGATCAACGAGTCGGATAAAAAAATCGTACCCATTAACCATAGTAGTCAACCGGCGATTGACCAGGCGGATATTGTCGTTATCGGCAATGGCATAGCAGGACTTACCGCAGCGGTCGAAGCACGCCGTCTCGCTCCCGAAAAGCGTATTGTGATCGTGACTGATCAGATTCATCCAACCATCAATACGCCTGCCCTCAAGCAATTTGCGATTGGCAAACTGACAAGAGAGCAGTTACTGGCATATCCAGCGGGAACCGAACGGGCCGAACGTATTCATGTTGTTAATGCACGCGTATCAGAGATCCACGCCCAGAGCAAGTATGTTATGCTCAATAACAAGCGCGGCTTTGGCTATGACTCGCTCTTAATCGCCACAGGTAGTACCCCACAGGGACTCCCCGAGAACACTCCCGGCCGGAATTTTGATGGTGTACTTACCCTGCATCGCTTACAGGATTTTCTGGATTTACGCCGTCGTCTGGCGGAAGTGAATGAAGCAGTCGTCATTGGTGGAGGTGTCCATGCCATTGAAACGGTAATGGGCCTTCTCTACTGGGGCATCCGTGTTCACTGGCTGATTCGCGGCAAAACATTTATGGGCCGTATGCTGGACGAAACGGCCTCAGAAATGGTACTGAACAATATTCGCCGCACCGGTGTACTTGTGCATCTGGAAACCGAGGTGGCCGGCATTATTGGACGTGTAGGGGCCGTAGCCGGTGTAATCACCAATCAACAGGAAATGATTCCTTGTCAGATGGTTTTAAGTTGTACTGGTACCCAGGCCGCGACATCGCTGGCAAAGAACTGCACAGTGCCGATGATGCATAAAAATGGGATCCTGGTCGATGACAAGTTACGCACCAGTGTACGCGATATCTATGCCGCAGGCGACGTTGCCGCCTTGAAAAATCCTCAAACGGGCAACTACGAGCCACGAGCTCAGTGGTATGCGGCCGTTGCTCAAGGCCGGATCGCCGGATCCATGATGGTTGGCAACAAAGAGCTAGCCATGCAACCATTTGGAGTACCATGGCACGCCACCCACCTGGGAGAGCTCTCCATGCTCACAGCAGGCGAACCGCTCACGAAAGATCCTCGTACAACCGTCTTAACCGATAACAGTCAGAATGGCTATCGCCGTGTCTGCATATTGGATGATCGTCTGGTCGGCTATCTTTCCATGGGGCATAGTCAGCCTGACAGTCTGGCTATTAAACGCCTGATTGACGAGGGTATTCCGATCAAAAATGTTACGAAAGCACTGTTAAAGGGACAGTTCGACTCACGCTCGTATCTTTCGCACCAGCGTTCGCATGCCGCCAGGAATATGCTGTCTCAGAAACTACCACCGCTCCTCAAACCAGAGGAGTCGGCGCCACCACGACGTACACCAAATACAGACGAGCTGCTACAGTTGGCCCAACAAAGACAGTTGGAAGTGCAGTCAGCCAGGCCACAGCAGATGCGGCCCCAGGTACAGTCAACAGCCAGACCACAGCAGGTACACAGAGCCGAACCGGTCGCACCCATGGCGATCATTCCTTTTGACGATGATGAGATCAATCCATTTACCGGCAACCTGCCCTCCGTCGCGCTGCCTGAGCCAGCAAAACCTGGACGTTATATACAAGAAAATAATTATCAGCCACGACTGGAACCGATCACACCAGTGAATGCTCAAGTGTTTGCCAGGGCAAGCGACAATAGAGTAAATTACCCTGCCAGCCCCGAAAAAAAGGATTTGCGCTACAAGTTATGGGCCTACGTTAATCCGGACGCTGACAGCGATAATGTATAGATTCATGAAGGAGAAAAATACAAAATGCTAAGAATGCTAAAGCCAAATTCCATTATCCTTCATAAGACGAGGCCCCAGGTAGGGCAAGAGATTCAAGCATGCATCGGTTGCAATGAATGTATTCTGGCCTGTCCAGCGGTGGCGGAACCAATCACCATCGATATGCTCAATCGTGAAACGCTGTCTGGTCCCATCTCAGAGCCGGTTGCACGTTTTGCACGTGCCTGCTACCAATGTGGTGCCTGCGTCTCCCCATGTCCGGTGGGATTACATCGTGATTCCATGATGCTCTGGCTAAAGGTTCGCCTCCTCAGCATCGGATCCGGGGAATAAAGGATGAGCGTCAAACAGAAGCAGCAGAAGAGAGGCAGGAACAGATGAATAAATTGAGCGATGAGAAAGGCTACCCCTGGCTTTTTCTGGATACCACACGACCATGGTTTAGAACCTGGACGATCACCCTGGGGATTATCCTTGTATGTATTCTCAGTCTCTTCGTCTATTCACGCTTCAGCACAGATATGTCTCCAGATAGTCTGGCCGGTTATATTTATGCTATTGTTGGTAGCACCTTTATGTTGCTGGCAACGTTTCTTTACACACGTGTACGACGTACCCATCGGCGTAAAATAGGCCAGTTGAATCAGGCGCTCAACTGGCACATCTGCTTCGGTGTCGTTGCCATCTTTTTGCTTGTACTGCATTCCTTCGGTAACTTTAATCCCCGCAGCGGAACCTACGCCCTCTATGGCATGATTGGTCTGGTACTGAGCGGCTTCATCGGACGGATGATCGATCGGTTGGTGCCACGTCAGATTACGAAAGAAGTCAAAAAAGCCTTAACAGAACAAGGCGAGGACCGCATAGAGTATATTTCCAACACAGTTGAACAAATTGTGACCCATAATGCTCAGGACCTTGGTGCCTTCCAGTCCAGGACACCTGCCACCAAACCCACTCGTCCCCTGCCATCAACCGTAGCCGCCGCAGATCCCATCAGTATGGGAGGAACATCGTTACCGGGTTCATGGGATATTGCCTATATCTCACTTGAAGAAACACCGCAGGAGATCAGTCGCAACAATCAGCAATACCGCTTTGTGCCCGACAAGAAAAGTGCATTGGCAGCCCCAGGTGCTCTGATTCCAGGCTATAATCAACAGATTGAGCAGCTACAGGACATTCAAAAGGCATTGCAGCGAGAACAATTCTATCGCGCCCTCATTCGCTACTGGCGTATCTTCCACGTCTTGCTGGTTTTAGTTACCTTTGGGCTCACCATCTGGCACCTGGTCTACGCAGGACAACTGCTGATCCCGACCTTTTTCCGTCATTGAGCAGCTAAAAAAGAAGAGTCTCATAGAGGTTAAATGTCCATAATTAAAAGTTGCGTCACTTTGAAACATAATACACAACCGGGACACGCTCTTGCTCGTATTACATACATGGCGTTCAGCAGGAGGAAAAAATATGTTACAGCAATCAGCCAAAAACCACTATGACAATAGGGGTAGCCAGCTCCCAAGAGAGCTTGCACGTCCTAAACGGCTGCAAATTTTCTTACACGGTTTTAAAACACTTAAATTAGTTAAAGCGTTAATGGTAGATAGGCGAGTACCCGTCTTCAAAAAAGGACTCTTTGTTGCTTCGATAGCTGGCATTATAGCAATTTTGCTTTTTCCGGACGCCATCAACGAGACCATTTTGAGTACAGTATTGCCGTTGGTAGGAACGGTGATAGGAGTGCCATTGGATGCAGGCTTTGACTGGATCGCATTATCACTGGTAGCGGTCAATCTTTTACGCTACTTCCCAGCCGAGGTTGTTTCGGAGCATTATGGGCACATTTTTGATAAATAAACACTGATACAAAAATAGAGTAAGAACTTTATCCCCCAGCTTCATTGACCGGCTCACAAGTAGGACTAACGGTCAAAAGTCGATGGGGGATTTTTTTATCTTTCTATATCTCCACCAGCGTGCTATAAACAAACAGGATTTCTCAACAACAAACCATCCCACCATTTTTATATATAGATATAAATCTATATTACCCTCAATTGATCTTTAGATCAGGAGAGAGTGGGAAATGAAAGTTGCATTTATCAACAGAGACAGGTCGAGCCTGCTAGCAATAGAATGCTAAACCGTCAGGATTTTGAATATTCAGTTAATGGGTGCCGTTAGCTTATCATTGGATGTTGCAGGTCGAAACTTCTTACCATCATTGATAAAGACAGAGACCTGATCCTGATTAGACAAGTGAACATGTACAATCATATCCGGCTTTTTATCACCATTCAGATCTTTAAAATCCAGGGTAACTGGTGCCAGATCGTCATTATCACTGCTAATTAAATTCACCACATAACTAATAGATTTACCAGCTCCTGTATCACCGCCCATCATTTCAAAAATCACAGCTTGATGATTGTAATTTATGGCCATAAAATGACTTTTATGCAGCTCGCTATCACCATGACCCACAACAGCATCCGTGTGAAATGTACGGGGATACCCATACTTAAAATCGTTGTAGCGGGTAACACCCCAGGCTAGAACCGTGCTACCCAGGACCCACAAGACCAGCATAGCTACCATACCAACGCCGGCCGGCAAGAGCCAGTGTACACGCCGCTGCGGCTTCTCAGTAACAGGTGGCTTGGATGGTCGCGTCGTTTTCGTTGTTGACGATGTGGTATATGAGGGAGGAGGCTGCACAGGTAGACGTGGTTGCCGTCCCGTATGGCCGGTCTGGCGCATCTGTGGCGGTAAATCTCTTGTCATACCCTGGCCCTGACGTCTGGTTGGTACAGCAGCATTAACAGGTTGTGAACCAGAATAACGCGGTGCTTGAGTATTTGTAAAACGGACAACGCTCGAACTTGAACGAGGCGGATCTATCATCCCTTCGTCAAAACGATATCCATCGGTATGTGGCGATGCATCGGCTCTGCCCATCGGTCTTTCTCGACTTGTTGGTCTTTGATACACCGAGGTATGAGGATCTTGACTACCTGTCATTCCTCTTCCGCGTCGTCTCGACGCTGACTGTTCACCATCGGCCGCCATGAGTAATCCTTTCTCTTGCTGTATGGCTTACCTGCCAATAATACAGGAAGATATCACAGTTTAGCATTAAAACTGTATCGAAAGCTATCATACTATCAAACTGAAAGCTGTGTCAAATGGTTGTTTCACTATGTACCAGGATTTTTCTTTTTGTTCCAGGTTATAGAGAATTTATTTTGCTGTGCGCTCTATTATCCTCTTCAGGTTTTTCGCCGCCTTCGGCGGCGAAGGGAGAGAGGGGAGATTGTGGGGGACACCCCCACTCCCCCGGCAGGCGGACTGACCGTCCTCCTGCACCTCCTGCTTCTCCCAGTTGCTACTATTCTTACGTATGAGTAACACATCGGGTTGACAAATGCCTTTCTTTGCTGGCGGAGTATGATGAGAAGAGAAAGGCCGATCTTGATTCCAGCTTACTGGAGAGATAAATAATGGGAACAGCAGATAAAGCCACAGGTTCTTCCTCATCAGCAACTCACTCAGATATGTTGCCAGAGGTTATGTATAGTCTGGATAGTCTGACGGATCTGTATGAAATGGGATTTGTGTTGGGTATGAGGATGGAAATCCACGAGTTACGCCAGCATATTCTTACGCATATGCGACGCCCTATTCAAGCCACGGGTGCCTGCCTGTTACTGTATCATGCAGCACAGCAGCATTTTATTCCGGTAAGTAATCAAGGAGAGAAGTTACCCTGGGGCCTGCTTTCCACTAGCCTTAATGGGCACAAGATTGAGCAACTTTCTTCACGCGGACCCGGCGCGACTCTCGATACGATAGAGATTAATAATAGAGCTATGTTACTGGTAACGCTCAATTGCCACAAAGCGTTAATTGGCCTGGTTGCTCTGGCGCCAGTGGATAATACTATCCTGCTAGATGCCAGAGGGCTCCTCCTGACCTATATGGGAAATGTGGCGGGTCAGATTCTCTATACTCACCAGCAATGGGATAATGAGCGTCATGCTGTGGTTGAACGTGAGCGCCAGCGTATGGCACGCGATATCCATGATAGTGTTGTTCAGCAGATTACCTTTACCTTTTATAAATTAGAGCTGATTCAGCGCTTGCTAGAACGGCAACAGGTACAGGATGCCATGCAGGAAGCTGTACGAGCACGCACAATTCTTGAGGAGAGCATTCAAGGGTTACGCGCCAGTATCAATGCCTTACCGCCACCACAACTGGAGGAACAGACAATCTTCGCAGCTATCACCCAATTGCTTGAACAGTACAGTATGCATAATCCCAGGACCACTATTCAACGCAATATCACTGCTCTCCAGCAGGTGCCAGAGCGCCTGGAAGTACCTATTCTGCGTTTGCTGCAAGAAGCGCTGGCAAATATTCGCAAACATGCACATGCCACAGAAATATGGGTGAATATCTATATCCAAAGCAATCTGCTGATTATCATCATCAAAGATAATGGTCGTGGGATTATTATCCCGCCATCTCAACAAACAGACAGAGCATCAGAGGTAGTAGAACACCAGGATCAATGGCAAAAGAATCAGGAGATCGCAACAGCGCATATGGGATTGCAGACTATGCGCGAGCGTGTGCAGGAGGCTGGGGGGACCTGGCAGTTGCGTAGCCAGCCTGACAAGGGAACCAGCATTAAAGTGTGTTTTCCCCTTGCCCATCCTATCGTAGAGCTAACCACAAGGGAACGCGAGATTTTGCGCCTGATGGTTGAAGGCTTAACCAACCGGGCAATAGCGCAGAAACTTGCTATCAGCCACGATACGGTAAAAACACATGTACACCATATCATGCAGAAGCTTCAGGTTAAAGATCGAGCGCAAGCCGCGCTGGTTGCCGCAGCCCAGGGCTGGCTCTAAAATGGCCAGATAGGCACGGCAAGCGGCTTAGAGCTCTTCATCGGGTAAGAGACCCTGGCGCAAAGCAAAAATAGCTACCTGGGTGCGATCGCGCAAATGCAATTTTTGGAAGATAATAGACAGATAATTCTTAACCGTCTTCTCTGAATAAGCCAGACGTTCAGCAATCTCTTTATTGCTCATACCGGCCGCCAGGTAGCGGATTATCTCGACCTCTTTTTCTGAGAGTTGGGCAACATGCTGACCGGCAGGCGATGTGGATTCTGGTTGACGCCGTAACTCATTGACCAGCACACCAGTCAAAGAAGGTGAGATCGCCACGCCACCCGCATGAACCGTACGAATAGCCTGGGCCACATCACGAGCAGAGGCATTCTTAAGGAGATAGCCCCTGGCACCGTTGCGCATAGCTTCAACAATCTGTTGATTCTGGCGATGCATCGTCAACATAATCACCGCCACACCCGGAAATTGCTGGGTCACCTGGCGCGTAATGGCAATACCATCCACCACCGGCAAATTAATATCCATCAGCACCACATCAGGATGCAACTGCCGAATCTGCTCCAATGCCGTAAAGCCATCTACCGCCTCTCCCACCACTTCAATATCATCCTCTAAAGAAAAAAGCTGGCTCAAGCCTTCACGGATCAAGGCATGGTCATCCACAATCAGGACACGTACCTGACTCGTAGGTGGCATACCCATATTATTCCAACCATCACCGGCACCGGTAGCCAGAGATTGTCCATCATTTCCCATAAAAACCGGAGAAGGAAGAGTCACAGACTCTGTTGCCACCGTTGTATGTAAGCGATGATCCTCAGTATCAGGATAGCGCATAAAAAGACTCCTTCCAACCTGAACAGAATAGTAATTTATCAATGGCACCACCTGCTGCCGCCAGATTTACTTGCTTCATACACTGCCATATTCTCAGTATAGCCTGTGAACAAATGGGGGAATCAGCTCATACTTAGAAAAGGCACCAGAAGAGGCTAGAAGGGTCGTACCAGGTTACATAACAAACCAGTACCCGCAATGCCTACAATATGGATTGTCAGGCGGCTGATGGCCATGGAAAGGTGGTAATAGCTGATGGACTTAGGGTAAGGTGGAAAGCATGGTAATTAACTGCCGGCTATGTTGCCGATCGTG
Source organism: Dictyobacter alpinus (assembly GCF_003967575.1). Lineage (NCBI taxonomy): Bacteria > Bacillati > Chloroflexota > Ktedonobacteria > Ktedonobacterales > Dictyobacteraceae > Dictyobacter > Dictyobacter alpinus. The sequence goes on along the minus strand of NZ_BIFT01000001.1, from coordinate 2,515,986 downwards.
CAAAGGCAGCATATTTACGAGCTGATAAAATTTGCGTGGTCCCCATGAAGAAAAGATAAAGGGACGCTCCCAGACTTCAGGCGACACCTGAGCTAAATACGCGAAAAGTTCTTTACGGCACACAGCCATCTCTTCGAGAACTCCATCCAGCGTAAGAGGAGGCTCAACCGTTTTAACGTTGACTGGCAATAATTGGATCAACGTATCCAATTGAGGATTATCTTGCGTCTGAATATCCTGCAGTTGCTTGAGCGCAATGCCTTCGATTGTGGAAAGATGATGGGCGATCAATAAAGGTGACTCGCCTGCGGTTGTGAGGGGGCGGGCAAAATCCTCATGTTTAAAAGCAGCCAGATGACCCATAAACTCGATACGAGCCATGACCAATTTACGCCGTACCTTCACAAAAGGACTCTCAATCCCCGCCATGTCACCTCCCCAGATGGTCTTAAGACTAGTCTTCTCGCGGTGGAACTAATCGATTATACAAACCATCTAATTCATCTTGATTATTGAAATGCAGGACCAGCGTACCTTTACCTTTAGGATTACATTTCAGGTCAACCTTGACCATCAAGGCGTCACGGAAATGAGATTCCAAACTGCTCAGTTCAGGTGAGCGTACAGGTGGCTGTGACAACTGGGCCGCGGCGGCTTCAACGTTCTCTGAGCCTTTAATGCGAGCGGCCAATTCTTCAGCCTGACGCACATTCAAGCGTAAGGCAATGATCTGCTCCATGGCCTTCACCTGATCGTCTTCATTGGTAATACTGATCAAGGCACGCGCATGTCCAGCCGTGAAATTATCGACCTGGCTCACCAGCATATCACGTACACGCACCGGCAATTGTAGCAGGCGTAACGAATTTGTCACTGTCGCCCGATCCTTACCAACCTGTGTAGCCACCATCTCCTGGGTCAGACCAAATTCCTGTACCAGCGCCTGATATGCCAGAGCCTCCTCAATAGGGTTCAAGTCAGCGCGCTGAATATTTTCGATCAGGGCTAACTCCAGCATTTGCAGTGGGGTCACATCCTTAATCACTACCGGCACCTTTGTCAGGCCAGCCAGACGGGAAGCACGCCAGCGCCGCTCACCGGCGATAATCTGAAACTGCACCACCTCTACCACAGCAGATGGTTCGGGAGAACCAAACCAATCATTAGCCGTCTGCGTAGATTGAGCCTTATCCGCCCCATCCAAACGCGTCACCACAATCGGCTGAATCAAACCATGCTCTTTAATCGAGTCCCGCAACTCAAGTAATTTAGGATCATCCTCACGAAAGATGCGCCGTGGCTGGCGAGGATTAGGAATAATACTTTCAATAGGCACAAACGGCAGCGAATCAGTTGAAACATTTACTGGTTGTTGGGCAGACATCACATCGGACGCGCCTGGCAAAAGCGCATTCAGTCCACGCCCCAATCCGGATTTCGGTTTAGCCACGAGCTAACACCTCCTCGGCAAGCGCACGATATGCCAGACCCCCAGGAGAAGTAGGATCATAATCCAGGATCGACTGACCAAAACTGGGAGCCTCACTGAGACGGACATTTCGATTAATAATGGTGTGAAAAATCTCTTCCGGGAAGTGGGAACGAACTTCACGCACAATATCTGCCGCCAGGCGTGTACGCGAGTCAAACATCGTCATTACCACACCAACAATATACAATTCAGCGTTCAACTTGGACTTCACAATATTGACTGTATTCAACAACTGGCTCAAACCTTCCAGTGCCAGATATTCACACTGGATCGGAATCACAATGCCATCGGACGCTACCAGGGCATTAATGGTCAACAGGCCGAGAGAAGGCGGACAATCAATAATTACATAATCACAGCGCTCGCGAATAGGCTCAAGAATCTGACGTAGGCGATGCTCACGAGCCATTGCTCCCACCAACTCAATCTCGGCGGCGGCCAGATCCACAGTACACGGAGCTACCACCAGTTCACGGCGTGAAGTTGGCACAATTACATCAAATATAGAAATTTCATCATTCTCTTGTATCAGTAAATCGTAAATCGTGTGCGTACGTTTGTTTTTTAAGACGCCGATCCCGCTTGATGCATTGGCCTGAGGGTCCATATCAACCAGCAGTACCCTGCGCCCGGCAGCAGCTAAATAGGTTGCCAGGTTGATAGCTGTCGTGGTTTTTCCCACTCCGCCCTTCTGGTTAGTAATTGCATATACTTTTGACACAGGATCCTACCATGCCTTTCCTCTTCCATGCTGAAGACCATAAAGCTCCGCTTCACCGACATTGTAACAAATGTATCAAATAGAAGCAACATGAGTTATCGTTATGGTGCAAATTTGTCTATTTGAGCACATGACAGACCGGGTACGTAATGGATACATCAACACAGCCAGTCATGGATAGAAGTTAATGAAAACCGATAAAAGCAGCTAAAAGATAAAAATAATGTGCAGACCACATAACAAAGAGGGTTCATCATACATAGCATGAACCCTGATGGCGGTAAACTGGACTATAATGTGACGCGATTACCACCTGCCGGCATGGTAAAACGTAGGAAGCCTCCACCAGCCAGGCGGGTACACAGTACAGCGATAGTATAGAACACAAACAAAAAGACTGCTGTGCGCAATTCATATAAACCATAACCGAGCCAGCTTAAATGACTGGCCGCATCAGTGGTGGCCAGACGCAACAAAACAGGACCCTTCTGCACTTCAAACATTGTCAAGGGTAAGCCAAGACACAGGCTTATCACGATATCAAAAGCCAGACAAATGGCCGCTATTCTGGGTCCCAGCAGCCAGAAACGCCTGCTAAGACGCTCCCGCTTTGTAGAGGTCATACGGCGCGCAGCCCACACTGGTGGTAGAATGTATTGAAAGACTAAGAACAGCAGGGGTATTGCCACAAATGTCCAATCGGGAAAGAACGCTGGAGTGATTAATGCTCCGAGCCGACCGAGGACATAAATGATAACCCCTTCAATAATACCGCGGCGATAGCTCACTTTATTGAATAGCATAAAGACAAACCTGATTTCGGCTTATGAATAGAAAACTGTTAGAAAAAACATGTACATGTTGTAAGTATAAGGACTAGTTGCAACCACAGGAACCGCCACCGCAACCGCAACTTCCACCGGCATCGGGCAGACCATCAAAAGATAAATCTTCGCCATTGCCTCTGGGAGACGCAAATACGGAGAGGAGGCGGCGAACTTTTTCGCTATGACATTTCATACAAACAACATCATCAGCATGTTTATGGCTGACCAGAAGCTCAAACTTCGCTTTGCAGTCTGAGCAATAGTACTCGAACAACGGCATAAAAAGTTACCTCCATTCTATAAGAAACGCTCTATATCAAAGGATATTGTAGTGTCTGGCTGTGACTGCGTCAAGTCAGCTATAATAGGGGTCGGCCTTTTTTGTGATCCTTTTTGTCAACTGCGACATGAGAGAGAGACGGTAGTTCCGCACCGTGATCTTCTTTTGATCGCAACCAGATACAACTTTAGGGCAGGATTAAAAGACATCCTTGTGGTCCTACTTATAACGATTGCTACTTGAGGTACAATATGTGCCAGCTATAGATACTTAAGGAGAAGGAAGAACAGCACATGGCTTTAACAATAGGAATTATCGGTTTGCCGCAGAGTGGCAAGACGAGTCTGTTTAATGCTTTAACCCAGGCGGGTGCGCCGATTGGTGGCTATGCGACCAGTACCGTTCAGGCGAACGTGGGTGTGGTTCAGGTGCCCGATGCGCGTTTACAACCACTGGCCGATATCTTTCAGCCCAAAAAGATAACTCCAACCACCGTAGAGTTTGTGGATGTCGCAGGTATGGGTCAGGCCTCACAGGCCGCCAAAGAGAAAAAAGAAGGACTAAGCGCTGAATTTCTGGGGCACATTCGTAATGCCGATGCGCTGGCAATCGTACTCCGTACCTTTGCCAACGACAATGTAACCCATATCAACGAGAGCATTGATCCTTATCGTGACCTGGAGAGTCTAAATGCCGAACTCATGATTACCGATCTCTCCTCGGTTGAGCGCCGTCTTGAGCGTACATCGCGTGCCGCCAAGTCCGGCGATAAAAAATATCAACAAGAGGTTGAGATCCTCAAGCGCTTCAAGGACGCACTGGAAGAATTCAAGCTGGTCAAAGAACTTGAGCTTGGACAACCTGAACACACTCTGCTCAAAGAGCTCTTCCTCTTAACCATGAAGCCACGTATGTATGTCCTCAATGTAAGCGAAAGTATCTTAGGTGAGGCCAACGATCTGCTGGACAAAATCTCAGCCGGCGAAAACGTCGACGAAGATACGCTGTCCGCAGAGCTAAAAGGTATCGTCAAAGTAGCCAGACGCGCCAAAGAAGAAGGATCAGAGGTCGCGGCGGTCTCAGCCAGCCTTGAGGCAGAACTCTCAGAGCTACCCGAAGAGGACGCCCAGGAGTATCTGGAATCACTAGGATTGCCAAAGCTCGGTGCGGACCGCGTTATCCAGGTTGGCTACCGCCTGCTCAACCTCATCACCTTCCTGACCGCCGGTGAAGATGAAGTACGAGCCTGGACAGTCACCCAGGGAGCCAAAGCCCCCGAAGCCGCCGGCAAAATCCACTCAGACATCGAACGCGGCTTCATTCGCGCCGAAGTCGTCCATTTCAACGACTTCATCGAATGCGGCTCATTTGCGGCTGCCACCAAAAAAGGCGTCCTACGCCTCGAAGGCAAAGAATACGTCGTCAAAGACGGCGACATCGCCCACTTCCGCTTCAACGTCGGCAAATAAAATTATACCTCTCTCAATATATGGCGCGCCGGAAATCCGGCGCGCCATATATTGAGGTGATTTGCCTGCCCGGGAGGTGCAGGAGGGCCGGCGAGGCCCTCCTGCCGGGGGCGCGGGGGTGTCCCCTGCTACTCCCCCTCCCCTTCCCGCCGTAGGCGGGAAGCCCCCCTACTCGTATTGCTTAATTAATTTATCAACTAAATTCCCAATCTCATGCCACAAATGGTGTTGATAATCCAGCATACGAGACTGACTCAAATCAAACTCACGATTCGAAGAATCCTTCTTCGAATTTTCAGCAAACTGCTGAGAAAGAGCATGCGTCTTCTCACCACGCCCATGTAAATACACACCTAACTCATTCAAATCATGCAAGAGTGCATGATACTTCTCTTCATTCGTTGGCATCGCCTAAACTCCTGATTAGCCACATACACTGCACCACAAATCAATGTCCTGGTGCACGCCCCTGGCCTTCATCTAATCTCAAAGCATCCGCAAAGCGGTTAAAGAAATTAAAGATTCCAATTACAGTAGTAAGTTCAACAATTTCGCCATCATCGAAATACGACTGAAGTTCATCCCACAATTCCTCATCAACATCGCGAGCGCTCGTCGTTACAATCTCCGCATAACGCAAGGCGACCAGCTCGCGCTCAGTAAACAAGTGTCGATTTTGATCGATATGATAAAGAGCGTCAAGCAGCGCCTCATCCAATCCCATCTGCCTTGCCAAGGCAGTGTGAGCGTTCTCTCAATAGAAGCAAGAGTTCACCTGAGAGACGCGAATAGCGAGCAATTCTTTTAACTGTGACTCAACCGTACCACCCCGCATAGCAGCTTCAACCAGTTGCATCGAGCTCTGCATAATATCCGGACGATGTGCCATCGTCTGAAAAAGCGTTGTCATCGTAGAACTGCCAGCACCAGCAAAGGTAGGTAATTGGACCGAGTCATCAGGTTGGATGCGCGGCATCGACAACCTCCTCACAAAAGTAAAGATATATAATCCTTATCTATTCTATGAAACATATCGACCGTGCGCAAGCAGTAGCGAAATGAAGAGAGGCACAAGAGGGAAAGCTGTGGATGGATTGACACTATTCAGCACTGATGTTTACAATAAATGAGCGATGCAAAGGAGAACCGACGAGTGAACATAGCACAACCTAATCAAGATCAAGAAGCAAATTTTATTGCCCGAACCCGAATTGGGATTATCGGCGGTGGTCAGTTGGGATTGATGATCAGTGAAGCAGCACGTAAGCTGGGCTTTGCTTCGGTCGTCGTTCTCGATCCGACCCCGGCCAGTCCAGCCTCCGCAGTAGCTGAACAAATCGTGGGTAGCCTGAAAGATCCTGTTGCCCTACGTCAATTGGCCGATCGTGCGGATATCCTGACTTATGAAATAGAACATATCAATACCCAGGCCCTACAAGACTTACAGGCCGAGGGTGTAAAGATTTATCCTTCGCCAGAATTACTGGCCGTCATCCAGAATAAATTTGAGCAAAAGGAATTTCTGGCGCGCCATGGTATTCCTGTTGCCCCCTATCGTGCTGTCTCATCGACTACAGATATCGAGCAGGCGGCCCAGGAATGGGGTTATCCACTGGTCCTGAAGGCGAAAAAAGATGCCTACGACGGACGCGGCAATGCCCGCATCAAGGGTCCTGAGGACATTGAAGGTGCGCGCGCGAAATTAGGTGACCGTGAGCTTTACGTGGAAAAGTACATCGACCTGGATAAAGAACTAGGCATCATGATCGCGCGCAATGAGCGCGGCGAGAGCTCTTCTTTTCCTGTGGTCGAGATGCTACACGAACGCGACATCTGCCTCACCGTAATGGCACCCGCCCCAATCTCATCTGAATTGCAAGCCGAGGCACAAAAGATGGCCAGCGAGACCATCGATAAACTGCAAGGTATCGGTATCTTCGGAGTCGAGATGTTTCTGGATAAAGAGGGGAAAATCTGGTTGAACGAGATCGCTCCCCGGCCACATAATTCCGGTCACTATAGCATCGAGGCCTGCCAGACCTCACAGTTTGAGCAGCATCTACGTGCCATCACCAATCTTGCCCTGACGCCCACGACTATATTGTATCCAGCCGCCGTCATGGAAAATATTCTCGGTGAGCGCAATGGGCCAGCGGAAGTGCATTGGAACCAGGACTATGATCATGAGCGTGTGTTCCCACATATCTATGGCAAACGCGAGACTAAAATTGATCGTAAAATGGGCCATATCACGGTAGTGGGAGATGATCTAGACCAGGTTTACCGACAAGCAAAGGAGGCGAGGGCAGCGCTCTCGATATAAAGCAGCATATGTCAGAGGATCAAAAAGCGGTACTCGCAGCAATCAGCCAGGAACATGGCGTCCTGGTTTCTCCTGAGGGCGTGGGAGCCAGCGCCAAAGGTGAGCCCAAAGTTCTGATTACGATGGGGAGCGACTCAGATTTGCCCTTGATGATGAAGGCGGTAGACACGTTGCGCTACGAGTTTGGCATTCCTTGCCTGGTACAAATCAATTCAGTCCACCGTGATCTGCGCACCGTTGTACAACATATCGACAACCTGCCAGACTCGGTACAGGTTGTGATCGCCTGTGCCGGTGGGGCCGCCCATCTACCCGGCAATATCGCCGACCTGCGCGCCGATCTACCAGTCATTGGCGTGCCGCGAGACCTGGGTGCCCTGAAAGGGGTCGATGCCCTGCTCTCTATGGTACAGATGCCCGAAGGTGCGCCAGTCGCAGTCATGGCCATCGGGGATGCCGGAGCCGTCAATGCCGCCATCCATGCTGCCAAAGAACTGGCCATTGGCGAGCCCGCCATTAAACAGCGTCTCCACGCCTACGCCGAAAAACGCAAACAACGCGTCGCCACCCAGAATCAAACCCTGGAAAGCCGACTCAGCACGTATAGCAAGTAACTCATGATTAGCTTCATACGTCTCACATCGCGGCTGGAATCCAACCGCGATGTGAGACATATTGGTTATGAGCCTTCAAACAAAAGAAGCATCGAGCTATGCTCATCTTTACTCGACTTCAAATGCAAACTCTGATATAATGGCAGTCGCACGTTGTAGAACACTAGTTTCATATCGGAGAGAGATATGGGGGACCGCCTCGTTTCACCAAATATCAGCGCAGAGGAACAACTGATCGAAGGAAGCTTGCGTCCTCGCCATCTAGCAGAATACGTTGGTCAAGAAAAAATCAAAGACAACCTGAGTATTTTGTTGGAAGCCGCACGTCGCCGTAACGAGTCGGTTGATCACGTGCTGCTCTATGGTCCACCAGGACTGGGAAAAACGACCCTTTGTAATATTATCGCCGCCGAGATGGGCGTGAACCTGCGTACCACCTCGGGTCCAGCCATTGAGCATGCCGGTGATCTGGCCTCTATTCTAACCTCACTGCAACCCGGAGAAATCCTGTTTATCGATGAGATCCATCGTCTGGCACGCGCCGTTGAAGAACGTCTCTATTCCGCGATGGAAGATTTCGCCCTGGATGTGATGATCGGTAAGGGTCCAAGCGCTCGATCACTGCGGCTCTCCCTGCCACCTTTTACGGTGGTCGGAGCTACGACCAGGGTCGGTTCGTTGACCGCCCCTTTACGTGATCGTTTTGGCGCCATTTATCGTATGGAATATTATGATATAGATGCATTGAGACTGATCGTGGCCCGTTCAGCGCGAATCCTGAAGGTGGAAGCGAAAGCCGAGGGCATTGAAGAGATCGCTGGTCGTGCACGAGGTACCCCGCGTATCGTTAACCGCTTGCTCAAACGTGTCCGTGACTATGCGCAGGTCAGAGGCGATGGCATTATTACTGGTGAGATCGCCAAAGCAGCGCTGGACGCCATGGAGGTCGACGAGATCGGACTCGATCAGACTGACCGCAACATGTTGCTGACCATTATTCAAAAGTTTAATGGTGGTCCGGTTGGATTGGACACGCTGGCCGCCAGTACCAGTGAGGACTCAGAGACGATTGAAGACGTGTATGAGCCCTATCTATTACAATTAGGTTTTATTGCGCGCACCCCGCGTGGCCGTATCGCCATGCGTGCCGCATATCAGCATCTAGGCATTACGCCACCAGGTGGAGAAGGTGGATTAAGTCCGTGGACAACACCCTGAAAATAAGTGATTTTGATTATGATTTACCGTTAGAACTGATTGCACAGACACCCATCGAGCCGCGAGACTCCTCGCGGCTCCTGGTGGTTCAGCGGCAAACAGAAACAATGGAACACCGCCATTTTCGCGATCTAGGCGATTATCTTAAACCTGGTGATCTTTTAATCGCGAACCAGAGCCGGGTTATTCCTGCGCGTCTGCTGGGATACCGGGCTGAGACCCGAGGCGCCGCCGAGGTCCTGCTCCTCGCTGAACGCAGTGAGCTGGGTCCAGACCATTGGGAGACACTGGTCAGACCAGGACGCCGACTACGTGAAGGGGCGCGCATCTACTTTGGCGCCCCAGATCAAGAGCCGAGGCTCATTGGAGAAATCCTGCAACGTACCGAAGCCGGTGGACGCATCGTCCATTTCCAGGTACCTGATCAGGAAACCAGCAATCCTGGCGATCCTTATAACGTCCTCACTGTACGCCAGCGTATCGACGAAATCGGGCGTATGCCGCTTCCCCCGTATATCCATGAGACCCTGGAGGATCAGGAACGCTATCAGACGGTCTATGCACGTATTCAAGGTTCGGCGGCCGCGCCAACTGCTGGCCTGCATTTTACACCTGAGCTGTTAGAGCGATTGCGTCAACAGGGTGTGCGTACTGGCTTCGTCACCTTGCACGTCGGACTCGATACGTTCCGGCCGGTTGAGCATGAGAATGTCAGTGAACATAAAATGCACAGCGAGGAGATTGAGCTCGATAGCGCGACTGCGGAGCTGATTAACGAGACAAAGAAGGCTGGCGGGCGCGTCGTCGCTGTTGGCACCACCTCGGTTCGGGTGCTGGAGAGCGTGGCCAGTTTCTATGATGGCAAGATCGCCGCGTATAAAGGCAATACAAACTTGTTTATCACGCCCGGAACAAAATTCCAGGTTGTTGACGCCATGATCACCAACTTCCATCTACCCCGCTCAACCCTGCTGCTGCTGGTTAGCGCATTTATGGGCAAAGAACTGATGGAGCGCGCTTATCAAGAAGCCATCCGCGAACGCTATCGCTTCTTCAGCTTTGGCGATGCTATGTTGCTGCTTTAAACTTCAGAAGCAGCAACATAGCAAAAATACGGTATTAGCGCAGGCTAAGAGAGGACTTTACGGCACCTCATCTTGACGCTACAACAATACAGGTGTCACAATAGCAAAGGTAAGTTCCACCGATCGCAAAAGAAAAGAAAAGAATCCGCAGGGATGCTTTGCTTCTGTATTCTGTGCCTTATTGACTTCATTGCATATCTTGAGTAAGAGTATAAGGATAAATGCTATGCGTGACATTACTATTTTTAGCGGCAATGCTCATCCAGATTTAGCCCGGGAGATCAGTGCATATCTGAATCTTCAACTTTCACCGACCCATATTCAACATTTCAGCAACGACTGCCTCTATGTTCAGATGAACGAGAACTGCCGTGAAAGTGATGTCTATCTGGTACAGCCACTGGTCACTCCGGTACAAGAGAATCTGATGGAGCTGTTATTTATGCTAGATGCGGCTCGTGGAGCTTCTGCGGCGCGTCTGACGGCTGTCATACCATATTATGCCTATGCCCGCTCGGATAAGAAAGATGCTCCGCGTATCTCGATTGCTGGCAGATTGGTGGCTGATCTTCTCCAGACGGCGGGAGCGAACCGCGTGATTACCGTGGCCCTCCATGCTCCCCAGGTCCATGGCTTCTTCAGTGTTCCAACTGACCATCTTAACGCCCTCAATGTGCTGGCGCAGCATTTCCGCCAGTATAATTTAACCAATGGCATTGTCGTTTCACCGGATCTGGGTAACGCCAAGTCAGCCACCTACTTCTCCCGCTTGCTGAATCTACCGGTTGCCGCTGGTAGCAAAAAACGTGTGAGCGATGATAAGGTGATCATTGATAGTATCGTTGGTGATGTCAGTAATAAAGATGTGATTATTATCGATGATGAGATCGCTAATGGTGGTACTATCGTTGAGATCCTGCAACATGTACGCCAGCGTAATGTCGGTCGTATCTTTATTGCCTGTACGCATGGATTATTTACGGGTAAGGCGATTGATCGTCTGAAGAGCCAGCCTGATATTGAGGAAATTGTGACCACGAATACGGTGCCGATACCTGCTGAGAAGCGTTTGCCGAATATGAAGGTGCTTTCGATGGCGCCTCTTATTGCTGAGACTATTCGTCGTAATCACAATGGTGAGTCGGTGAGCAGTTTGTTTGATACTGTTTAGCAACATTGTTGGCTATTCTTTGACACCTCGCGCCTGCGGCGCTCGCTTGGTAATAAAGAGGAGTGAGCTTTGGAGGCGGCTGCGGCCGCCTCCAAAGCTCACTCCTCTTTATTAAGATGGGGATGGGATATGAGTTGCTTCACATGCTCACTCCTCTTTATTAGGATGGGGATGGGATATGAGTTGCTTCATATGCTTAGCTTACTCTTCTTTTCTTTGTTGGGATGGGATATGGGTTGTGGGTCTAAAAATATTTGAGCGCTAAGGGTGCGAGAAGTAGTTAGAAGAGATAGGTGAGTCCTGGTGCTTTTCACATTTTAGGATTTCTGTTATTCTAGTTACAGTATCCTCGAAGCGGATCGGGGGAGCATGCCTGTCATAGGTTATCATCCTCTTGTTCCAAGGATACATGCCATGCCAGTCAGGTTTGGTGAAAAGCACCAGGGATAAGATAGATCTATAAAGATTTCCGCTTTTTGCGTGACGAGAAGAATAGAGTTGGTAGGAGCACGAAAGCGAACCAGCGTAGTACTACTTTTGGGGGACTGAATGATCGACCTGAGTGATCCTGCGTTTCATGAGCGCTTACACCGTCGGACAGCAGAGGGACGCTATGAGATTGGTGAAATTGAGCTTGTTAAAAGTATTCGCGCACTGAAGGCTGCGAATAATATAGCCGGAGTTCGTTATCTCTGTGAGGTGCTGTTGCGACGGTGCGCACCAGCGTTTCAACGGCATACGCAGGGCTTACACCATAGACCAGAATTACGGGAAGAGGCAATCGCGAACATGGGTGAGCACCTGTTACGCGAAGCTCAAGATCCCAGCGAAATATTTATCACACAGAATTTTATCCATTACTTGCGCTGCCTCTGTGTCGATGAATTTAACCGGGTCCTACGTCAAGAAGGACTGGGCTATCGACGCGATGCAGAGGGCCGTCCCGCGGGACGACCACAGCATGTGCCACGTTCACTGGTTGAGACCTTGCGACCCGCTGCCGCGGATGATGAAAATCAACCGACTTCGGATGTCGCAGATCCACGAGATCAGTTTGAAGAAATGCATGCCGAAGATGAAAGCCAGCGTATCCTGACGTATCTACGCGATCCTCTGGATCGCCAGATTATGATCTTACGGGCTATTGAAGGACTCAAGTGGGATGATATCGCGGGCCTTTGTAAAAAGACTGAGCGAACGGTACGACTGCGGTATGAGCGCGCCCGTGGCTACCTGCGCGAATGTGTGATAAGAGAAGGTTATAATCCATATTCATCAACATTGTCACAGCAATCATAATGCCAAGCAAATCACAAAAGGAACGGAAAGGAGTACTCAAGTGAACACTCCCAAATTACTACAATTAAAAATGGCCTGGCTCGCCGCTAAAGAAGCAGGCGATACCCAGGCCCAGATGCGACTACTCCAGGAGCATCCATCACAACAGGATGAGCTGATCGATTTTATCGCTGGCTATCAGGCCACAGGCGGCAATGAGCGTATTGATCCACAGGCAAGTTTGCTACCATTGACGGAACGTGCGCTTGGCAACGCCCTGAATCGCGTTTTCGTGACGGAACAGGCCTTCGCGACCCTCACCGAGTTACGCAAAAGTCGTAGCCTCAGTAAAGTCGAGGCCGCCAGAGGACTGCGCCTCAGCGTTGACGTCTGGAACAAATTTGAAAGCGGCGCCATTGAACTGGTCAGTCTGAGCCAACGCCAATTAGAACGCCTGGCCCAATTCTTCCAGGTCAGCATCGAGCAATTTAGTGGCTCGCTCACAGAAAGTCAGCCAGCCGTTACCTTAAATCGCCGTCAGACCCGTGAGGCCGCACGCAATGCCCAGCAAGGTCCACACAAGCAAAGCTTTGCCGACGCCATCGCACGCAGTACCATGTCCAAAGAGGACCAGCAATTCTGGCTAGAATAGAATAATGGCAGTAATTGCTTAAGAGTTTCTCTGTTCCGCCCTTCCTTTTGTGGCATAACCAATATAAGAAACGCCCTTAAACCAACCCGGAGCAAGGGTCAAGCGTCCCTCAACCAACTTTGGCATAAAGCCAGTCAGTTCTTGAATCTGTAGCGCATCCTGTGTCATCAGAGTCCGGAGTTCGCCTGGCTTAATAAAAGAGGCATACTGATGAAGTCCCGGCACCAGACCTTGTTTCTGGAAGAAGCGCTCACCAATCCAGATCAATACCAGTTGTGCCAGGAAGGTCCGATTGATGGTATCAAAAATAAAAATCCCGCCCGGAGCCAGCACGCGCGCAATCTCATGAATGGTTAATGGCAGATTCTGAACATGCTCTAAAACATCAAGGCAGACGATGGCGGAAAAACTGCCATCCGCGTAGGGCAAAGCTTCGGCGGACCCCAGATCAAAGGCCACATTATGGCCAAGATGTCCTTGCTGTACATAGCGACGCGCACCAGTTAAGGACGATGCCGAAGGATCCAGTCCGGTCATAAGCGCGCCACGGCGGGCGAGTTCACGGCAGAGCAAGCCGCCACCGCAGCCAACTTCTAAGATTTCCTGCTGCGCCAGAGCCGAGCGACCAAAGACACGCTCGATACGCGACTCAATATAATTACAGCGATCAGCGGTCAGCCGATTAAGAAGATTACCTTTGTCATACCAGCCATAGTCGGTAAAGATCTCGGTTTGAGGGGGCATTTGCGTCCGTTGCACCATATGTAACCTACTTTCATGTCATCAGTACAATATACAAACAGTGAGAGATAGCTCCATGATAATTTGCCGGGACGAATATTTTTTGCTAAGATAACACAATACAATAGTATAATTAAAGAATGTTGCAGGGTTATGTTGAGGAGGGGACCGGATTGTCCAAACAACCACTATCCACTATTACACGTAAAGCACGCATCTGGCCAGAAATCAGCAAGGCTGGCGTCGAATTACCCAATCCACCAGGCCATCAAAACAATGCAAATCCGCTTACATTGATCACCATGCTGTGTAGTATGGCCGGGATGTTTGCCTATATCGTGATCATGCCACGCTTTGGTGGAAATAGCTTTTTCATTGTAGGCATCTTTATTATGAGTAGCTGCGTCATGATCGGTGCACTCCTGAACTTCTTGTTTCAATGGATACCGGCGCGGCGTCAAAAACGGCGATTACAACACAGTTACACACAAAAAATAACATCCGTCAAAAAACAGCTCCGCTTGCTAAGTTTGCAGGAACGGCAAGGACGGCTGGAATTAGATCCTCCGCTGATTATACCCACGCCAGTACCAGAGCATATCTATCAACAACTCACATACACACCCATCTTACAAAGAAGCTTCAATAATCAAGATATACAGCTCTGGTCACGCAAACCCGATGATCCAGATTTTCTCGCCGTACGTATCGGGATGGGAGAGCGCCCGCCAACCTTTCAGATCAAACGCGTATCCGCTCCATCTACTGGCACCACTACATCGATACAGGCAAGACAATGGAATGAGCTTGAAACATTAGCACATGATTATACATCGCTGATCGTACCCATCAGCATTTCATTGGCGGAACAAGGGACAATGGCAATTCTGGATGTAGATACAGAGCCCTCACAAGCTCGTCAGCAGGCCATGCTGATGGTGGCTAACCTTGCATACCATCACTCGCCCGATGACGTCCGTATCATGATCCTGGCGCCAGAAAGCCAGCGTGAAGTATGGGAGTGGGCGGAAGAGTTACCGCATACACAACTTTATGATCCCCGGCTGACCAGTGAGGAAATTGATAACACACAACAAGAGCACGCCGTCGCCATTGGCAACGAGGCGGTCCTCAATCTACTGCCACTCATTTCACGCGAGGTAAGTCGCCGAGAACTGTTGCTAGGAGATATTCAGCCACACCTTCAAGATAAGGCCAGAGCCATTCTGCCGCGCCTGATTATCGTGGTGGACCACTTTGATCCGGTTAAGGATCTGAATCAGCCACCTTCGTTTCTGCCACTGGCCCGCATACCATCACGACCAACGGCGTCAGGTACGATTCATCGATCGCGGCTGACCAGTGCGCCACTGCAACGGCCAGAGATGACACTGGCCCTCAATGCCGCCAGAGCCCTTGGGGTCTCGGTAATTACCATCTGTAGCGAGCACAGCGCTATGCCGCCAAACACCAGCATATTACTAGAACTACGTAACACCGTGGATCAACAACAAGAGACAGCCAGCGTCCAGGCTCAGATCCGTTATCTGGCGGCGGATGCGCCACCAGCAATACAATGCCAATGGTTAGATCAGGGCTCACAGGAGGCATTCCATTACCTGGCCCGTAAGCTCCAACCATTGCGCCCAACCACACCTAAGCGGCTGGAGCTACGGATACAGGTTGATCTGTGCAGCCTCTTCGAGCCACACCTGGATCTGGCAAAATATGATCCCTCATTATACTGGCAGGATCCGGCGCTACGACTACCAGATGGAACGCCAACGCTGCGCCTGCCAATTGGCCTTAAAATGGCAGACGAGATCCAATATCTGGACCTGCTCAAGGATGGTCCACATGGACTACTTATCGGCCAGACGGGCTCGGGCAAGAGCGAGCTACTGCAAACGATCATTTCAGCCCTGGCCATAGCGTATCCACCAGCCGAAGTCAATTTTCTGCTGATCGACTATAAGGCAGGACTGGCATTAGAACCGTTCAGTCATCTCCCCCATACCATCGGTTTTCTATCGAATGTTTCGTCAGAAGCGCTGATACAGCGTTTTATTCTGATGCTCAAAGCTGAAGCCACAAGACGCGAGATACGCTTGCGAGAAGGGCGGGCCACTCCGCGACTGATCATCATCATCGACGAGTTCGCTGAGATGGTTAAGCGTACCGACAGTGTGCTTGAAGAGCTGTTTACGATTACGCGCGTCGGTCGTGAGATTGGGATGCACCTTTTACTGGCAGCCCAACGACCAGAGGGGATTATCGGAAGTAAGCTGCGTGACTATGTGCAATATCGTCTGTGCCTGCGCTGTGCCTCACCGGAGGATAGCCGCGAAGTCTTACGCCGTATCGACGCAGCAACCCTACCCGCCAGTATTCCAGGTCGTGGCTATCTACTCCATGGCGACAACCAGCTGGATCTCTTTCAAGCGGCACGTATCTCTATGCCAACTACGCCGTTTGTTCAGAATCTCTATACCACCAACAAGCAAAAGAGCATCCAGCTTACCAACAAACAGAAAAGCATCCAGCTCACCAATAAACAGAAAAGCGTCCAGTTCACCAATCAAGAATAGGGAAGGGATGGGAAAAAACCATGGATATACATATCGAGCCAACCCCACGTCTGCCAATGTATCCACAACAGAAAACATTGAAGGCATCAGATATCTTAATCGAACAGATCTGCCAGGCTTATACGCCGGACGATGCCAGACGCGACAGCATCTATTACTGGCCCCAGCCGCTACCTACGCCAGAGGCGCATATCTTGCCAGATCCACTGGTCCTTTTTCAGGGTGAGCCAAAAGCTAGCGGCAAAGCACGCCAGACATTGATCCCATTAACGATCCAGGAAATACTGCATCGCGCTCCACATGAGAGCCAGAAACCATCGATGCAAATACCACTGGGATTAATTGATAAGCCAGAAAGCCAGCAACAGGAGACACTGGTAGTTGATCTCCATGGGAGCAGGGGAGCATTGACCGGCGGCCCATTATTATTATTGGGAGCCCTGAATAGCGGCAAAGGTACAGCACTACAAACGTTACTATTATGGCTCACAGCGCGCTACCGTCCATCTCAACTTATCTGTGCCGTTATTGATCCCAACCATGATCTTGAGCTTTTTCGTGGACTGCCACAGTTAGCGCACACGGGCAAAAGTCTGTGGACTGACGGGGCTACCGATGACGAGGTTATACAGCTGTCGAATTACTGTCTGGAGCTCATTGCCCAACGCCGCAAGCGCTATAACAGCCAGCGCTGGAACGATGATACCTTTCATCAGCTCTGGAACACGAACGAAGGACTGCCAATATTCCTGCTGATCGTAAGCCAGTACCAACGTTTTACCGAGCGACCCATGGCCAGTCAGGCGCTCAAGAAGCTTATCTTTAGCTGCGCCGAAGCCCGCGCCCTGGGAGCATATACCGTCATCACGGCCGCCGAGGTTGGTATGCGCCATTTATCCGCCGATCTGTTAAACAAAATCAGCACGCGTATCAGCCTTTTCATTAACGAACAGCAACGCGCAGAATTCTTTGGACGCATCTATCCCATGGATCCGATACCTGGACGTGGCCTGCTCGTCACCCAGGATCGACAGGCACACCATATCCAACTGGCGCTACCCGTTATGGGAGCGAATGAGACTGAGCGCTATGAGCAGCTAAAATACGCCCTGAAGCAGATCCACTGGAGTCAGCAACGCTAATCATAGGCGCGCAAAAAAGGAGAAAAATCGCCTTTTTATGCACTATACATAAAAGCATTTTTCTCCCAAGGTATGATAAAAGCGAACCCTAGTAGCCCAGTGTATTATCAACTGCAGCCACAATGGGATTGAGGTAGTTGAACAGAGCCTGCATATCGCTGGAAACACTGGTGACCGCGTGCAGCCATGTGGAATAGTTATTGATATATGCATTTACGGTCGTGCCGTTTACTGAAGCGGTGAGCGCATTATTCAACATAGGCAAGTCATGGTCAATCAACGATTGCAGTTCGCCCTGGATACGGAGCAACTGATTTAACGAATAATGAAGTCCGCCGAGATCGGTAATATTGATTGAACCGCCAGCTGCAGTCGCAGTTACAGGCGTATTTGATGCTGAGGACATATTTTCCCCTCCCTAATCCAACACTACAACATATCTGCGTCTATCCTGCGTTTCTTGGGGCAAGAAAACGCAGATCGAAAAAACTTTTCACGGATGACTATAGCATTTCATAGTATATTAGTCAATATGAATCACTCCATATTACTTTATAATTAATTTATTGTCATTTTGTGCAATACTATTATTTATGCATACAAATGTATTAAGCATACACTTATGCGAACCACCGTTCATGGGGTTATTACTTGTGAGGGGAGGGCTCGAATGAGCATTTGACAATGCTCATTCGAGAGAGGGATTTAGACCTGGATGCGACCGGCATGCCAGGCATCGACGGCTTTTTTGACTTCACGGATGTAGTTGCCGACTTCACCTTGAGAGGGAGTCCTTGCGATAGCGCGGGGTGGTTCTGCATGGTATACTTTCCCTTACTATGGAACAGCAGATGCGGGATGAGGATAAGCAGATAGAAGAGATGTGTAAAGAGTTGGCGACCGCGATTGAGAGTTTGTTGTTTGTAGCGGGACGGCCATTGGAGCGGGGGGAGCTACGGAAGTTATTGGCGGTGAATGAGGAGGTGCTGGGTGACGCGCTACGGTGGTTGGAACAGGATCTTGCACAGCAACTACGCGGCATACGCCTGCAACAATTAGGGGAGCAGGTTCAGCTGGTGACGGCTCCAGAGAATGCACGCTATGTGGCGGCTTTGTTGGGACTCCCAATGTCCGCGCGACTGACTTCCGCGGCGTTAGAGACACTCTCAGTTATCGCCTATCGCCAGCCAATTACGCGGAGCCAGATTGAAGGGATTCGTGGCGTCAATAGCGATCGCGCGCTGCTTAGTTTACTTCAACATGGTCTGGTTGAAGAGGTTGGTCGCGCCCCTACGGTTGGGCGTCCCGCGCTCTTTGCGACGACGGCCGAGTTTTTACAGCAGTTTGGTCTGACATCTTTGCGCGAGCTACCAGGAGTACATATAACTGAGACTGCGACCGATTCCATGGCGGTTGCGCCGGATGATAATGGGCAGTAAATTTTAGAGAATGGGGAATAGATATCCATGCGCATTGGCCGCCATATGCCGACAAATTCTAAGATGGTTAAGGCTGCACAGCTAGCTCAACAGATTGGCTGTGAAGCTATTCAGATTTTTGCCAGTAATCCTACCGGTTGGAAACCACCAGCCGATGATCCAAAGTTGTGCTTAGCCTTCGCGGAGGCCGCACGTGTCCATCAGCTTGATCCGGTGGTATTGCATGCTCCTTATTTGATCAATCTGGCGACAACCGATGATGTGATCTGGGAGAAGTCGATTGCGCTGCTAACGTGGACACTACAGCGTGGAGCTTTGCTGGGTGCCAGGTATGTGGTCTTCCATACGGGAAGCCATCGGGGGGCCGGTATTGAGGTTGGATTGGCCCGTATCATTCAGGCAATTGAGCGCATCTTACCGGAGACGCCTGAAGAGGTGATGTTACTACTGGAAAATGATGTGGGCGCGGGCAATTCGTTAGGGAGTAAATTTGAGCATCTGAATACGGTGCTGGCTGCGCTACCACAGTATCGAGAACGGCTAGGCGTGTGCCTGGATACGGCGCATCTATGGGGTGGAGGACATGATATTTCCACGCCTGCGGCCTCAATGCATGTGTTGCAACAGTGTGACGACACATTTGGCTTAGAAAGACTTCAGGTGATCCATCTTAACGATACGGAAAAAGCGCTGGGCAGTCATCGAGATGTACATGCACGGCTGGGCGAAGGAATCATTGGACAGACAGGCCTCATGACACTCCTACAAGATCCCCGGTTGGCTCATGTCGCGGTCCTGATGGAGACTCCGATTAAACAGGATGAACAGGGTAAAGAAGATTGGGTGCATGATAGCGGAGAAGTCGCCAAAGCTAAGGTATTGGCAGGCTACCGCGAATGATGCAGAATTGATCGGATAATCTCTACCGGCTGTCCGCTTGAATCTATATGTACCGCTTCTCTAGTCGCTGTTGTCGGCTGAACTACTTGCGCTGGTTGCTGTATTTTTTGCGCTATTTGCACGTGTGAAGGTATCGATACAGGAGTCCTGACGATGCTAGTTGGTGATGAGTTCACAGCAGGCGTCGTAGAGACGACCAGCGTAGGAGTCTCCTGTGCGGTTGGCGTTATCTGCACTTGAGGAGTTGAGGCTGGCTGAGTCGTCGGTGTAGGTGTTGGAGCCGGAGCACTCAGCGTCAAATTGACAGCGATCAACACAGGATTACCAGCCGATGGCGTAATCGTAACGGTCGACACATAAGGCTGGGCGCTCGCACTCAATCCACTCGTATTTACTTTAAAGACCAGTTTTGAGGTCGTGCTGGCATTAGCAAGTCCAGTGTTAGAACCTAGCCTCAACCAGGGTTGATCAGGCGCAGAAGCCGTCCAGATGATCGTTCCCCCACCAATATTACTGATCGTGATGAACTGATCGGCAGGAGTATCCCCTTCGAGCGCACTAAAATTGAGGCTGGTTTTATCTACGGCCATTGTGGGTGGCATCACAACAGTGATCGTCACAGGAATTCTGACGCTACCCACATCTTCTCCAGTTAAACTATTGGTCGCGCTGACCAGCACATTCGCCACATAACTACCAGGTGCCGCATTGGTTGTATCCATTAAGAGTGCCACGCTGGTAGTTCCACCGGCCGCCAGATGCTTACCAGCTGAAGCTGAGAGCGAAAAATATGGCGCCGTACCAGCCTGTAAGGAGGCGGTCCAATCCAGGGCAGCATCGCCAACATTGTTAATAGCGATCGGCTGTGAAGTCTTGCCAGGAGTGACATTGGTGTTTAAGCCTGTAGGGCCTGCCGTCAGCTTTGGTGTACCACCAAGGCTCATAGTAACAGGAAGAGATTGCGGACTACCGACGATCGCGATGCCTGCATCTAGAGCGGCGAAGGAAACGGATCCGGTATATTGTTGGCCAGTGGCTAAACCAGCGCTATTTACGGTCACGGTAAAGGTGGCGCTGCCACCGCTTTTAATGACGGCATTGGTTGGTGAGACCGTCAACCAGGATTTTGTCAGCGAGGAGGCGGTTGTCGGTACAATCGAGATATTCCCAGCGGAACAAGTGCCAATGACCCCGATTTTAATGCTTTGTGAAGCAGAGCCAGCGGCAGCCAGTTTGGAGAAATCCAGGCTGGCTAGTGAAGGAGCCTGTAAGGTACAAGGCGGCTGCACATTCAAGTAGATATCCAGCGTCTGGATATTTATTACTTTGTTCTGATTAGCGCTATCCGTGGCGGTTATCTGTAGCTTGCCCGCATAATTGCCAGCCTTCAGACCAGTGAGGTTTGCACTCACCTGGGTCGATGCCGATTTATTGGGGGCCAGCGTGCCGCTAGCAGGCGCGGTATGCAGCCAGTTGCCACCGCTAGTGGTCGTGACACTGGCCCGCCAGTTCAATGGTGATTTACATGAAGTACTGGCCGTCATAGTCACCGCCTGACCCGTCCTGGAATTGTTCAGGCCAGTCGCTATGGTCTGTCCCGTATAACCATAGAAAGTCAACGGTTGTGAAGGAACCTGCAATGAACAGGCCGCCCCGACAACAAAGGTGATAGGTATGTTCTGTGGACTCTTGACGAGCGCATGGCCGGTCTCATCTACAGCTGAGACACGGATCAAGCCAGTATAGGTATTGGCGGTCAGAGTATTAAGCAAGGCTGCCCGCACGTTTATGGTCGTCGATTGGTGGGCATTCAGTTGTCCATGGGCTTTATCCAGAGAGAGCCAGTTACCGCCAGAAAGAACAACCCCGGTGGCGGACCAGGAAAGCATTTTGCCGCCGGTATTTGATAGGGTTAGCTGCTGGGCAGGCGGACTACTACCACCGGCATTTGTGCTGAAAGAGAGTGTAGAGAGTCCCAGACTTAATGCCGGTGAATTATTGGGTAGCACACTCAAACTTACCAACAATACCTGGCTACCATGGCCGGAGGTAAATGTGATCGAACCATTGTATGTGCCAGGATTCAAGCCAGCCACACTGGCCGTGATAGATGGTGTTGAAGAGGTTGTCCCCTGCTTCTGATCAATGTTCAGCCAGGAAGTATTACTCTGGGCAGTCCAGGCGACCGAGCCGGAACAACTCGCAGTCTGACCCAGAGAGATGGTTTTCGAGACCTGTCCCTGCTGCTGAGTGCTGGTCAGATTCAAGAGTCCAGGTGAGATCAGCAAGCCACAATTAGGCGTAATCGTGACACTTACATACACACTCTGAGGACTATGCAGTGCAGCATTGGGTCCGGTTCCACTAAAGGTCAGGTGGGCACTATGTGTACCTGGTAACAATGAACTGGTATCGACACTCACCTTTGCCGCTGAGCTCATAGAAGGTTGGACACGATTATTTTGTGGCGCCACCTTCAACCAGGATGCATCCGAAGTCGCCTGCCAATCCAAGGGGAGCGAACCTGGATTGCTTACGGTAATTACCTGTGGATCGGGATCCTTGCCGCCATCCGCGCCAGTGAATGAGAGGACGGCCGGAGATAACTGTAGGACAGGCTGGTGGCCAGCTTCCAATGGTAGGACTTGCATATTAACTGGCAGACGAATATCGCCGGCGGTGGATGAGAAGACAACCTGGGCGGTGTAATCTCCAGGCTGTAAATTGGCACGGTTGGCGGCCACCATGACATCCGTTGGTGGCATATTGCTCGATAGCAAACCCGTTTGTGGGCTCAACATCAGCCATGGCTGCGTTGTAGTAGCTTGCCAGGAAATCTGGCCGGCACCACTATTGGATAAAGATATTTTCTTTAAAGTGTTTGTGGCCTGATCGCCAGCCATGAAATCGAGCGCAGCAACAGATATTTTGAAATGGGCGGGCCGCAGTGGTCCTATATTACCGGTTACTTCGAGAGGCGTAGAGATATAGCGATGGGTACGCGCATCCTCTAGCATGATGGTATGCGGGCCACCACCCCAATCCTGGGCGATAAGAACCGTATCATTGATGGCACCATCATTATCCGCGAAAATCGCCGACGCATTATTGGTATCCATAATAGGGATAGCATTATCCCGGAAAAGACCAATCTGGGCACGAGGCGACAGGCCAACGCCACTTAAAGATAAAATTGTGCCAATATCAGCGCTCGAAGGGTTCACCTGTAAGGCTGGTCCGGCTGGACGTTGATCGGCGGCCGAAGTGCTTTTTAAGGCCTCAACCATTCCCAGCGTACCACCGCCAATTAAGAGGATTATCAGGGCCAGCGAGAACCAAAATATTAATCTGGGTCCAAAGAGCAGACGCGGAACGGCAAACCAGCCATACGGAATATGCCGTAAGACCGGCAACGACTGAGGTGGAAGCGGCGGACGTGGTGGATAGGTAGCTATTGGCCGCCGAGGCGTTTCCACTACTTTTTGCCAGGTAAGTTGACGCTGAGACTCCTCACTCTTCCCACGTGACACACCACGTGAAGATGAGCCAGGAGTCGTGGAGGTTTTCTGCTTGATTGTACGCTCGTCATCATCCGGGCCAACCGAAGATCCCATAGAAGTGTAGAGGGCCGGGGCGGAACTCAAGTGCCTGGTAGGAATATCAGTAACATCCAAAGTATCAGCAAAATCTAAGGCAGGCAAAAATGCCTCGCCGCAGAGAGCACAATATTCAGATGTTTTTCTTGGCAATGGCGCAGAACAATGTGGACAATGCATTCTATTCAAAAAATGTCGCCCCCTTACCTTACGCTAAAAGGCACTCACTCCTACATAAGAAGTGTACGGAAGATGACGAAGACTGTCAACTCTACTTTATCAGATAATCTTGGCTCTATCATCATAACGTTACATATGTGTAAAAATTGCATATCATCTATTTGGGTAGGACACCATCTGGCTAATGAGTCATTCCAGATTTTTGAAAAATCTGAAAAATGGGTACCTCTCATCCAATGCGAGAGGTGCAGGAGGGCGGCCAGCCCTCCTGCCGGGGTGCGGGGTGTCCCCGCAGCAACCTCTTTCTCCCTAAAGAACTGGGAGGTACACATTTTGGGTATTTTGAGGTCAATAGCCTTTACGTACTGCATAACAACTGGTAAGCTACTCCCTGTTGGTGCATTCGTTTTATAGTAGGATGAGATGACAATCATATGCCGACGCGCCGAAGGAGTGAAGTATGGAAGACCGTATTGGTCAGCAATTAGGGAATTACAAATTACTACGCCTGATTGGGCAAGGAGGCTTCGCCGATGTATATCTGGGCGAACATATCCACTTGCGCACTCAGGCTGCAATCAAAATTTTACAGGTTCGCCTGGGTGAAAGTAACATACAAAACTTTCTCAATGAGGCCCGTACCATTGCCCACCTGGTCCATCCTTCTATCATTCGCGTGCTAGACTTCGGCGTCCAGGATAATACTCCTTTCCTGGTTATGGATTATGCTCCACGTGGAACATTTCGGCAGCGCTTTTTGCAAGGTAAACCCATGCCAGCCGCACAACTTGTCCCGTATATAAAACAAACGGCTGCGGCGCTCCAATATGGCCATGATAAAAAACTCATCCACCGAGACGTTAAACCCGAAAATATGCTTTTAAGCAACAACGATGAAGTCTTGCTAGGCGATTTTGGTCTGGCCTTAATTGCATACAGTACCATCTCCCACTCACCAACTGAGACTGCTGGTACGGCCGCTTATATGGCTCCTGAACAGCTACAAGGGAAGCCTCGTCCGGCCAGCGATCAATATGCGCTTGGCGTGATTGCCTATGAATGGCTCACCGGTAAGTGTCCGTTTGAAGGCTCTTTCTTCGAGGTTGCCAGCCAGCAAGTCCTCTCACCTGCACCACAGATACGCGAAAAGGCGCCACAGGTATCGAAAGAAGTGGAAGCCGTCGTGATGCGCGCACTCGAAAAAGATCCACAGAAGCGCTTTCCCAATGTACGAGATTTTGCCCAGGCCCTCGAAGAGGCCTGTGGGCTCGGTCAGCAGCGTCCCTCAGATACAGTTACCAACGAGAAGGGGACCAGTACATCCATAAATACAAAAACATTGCAGGAGCGGTTTGATACAGCACGCTCACAATCACAGCGTTTAACGCCTTCAGCCATAGCGGCCGAAAAAACGCCACGCCCAATCACACATCGCTTTCCAGAAGAGGAGCGTTCAGCTTATCAATCGGTTAAGCAAGAACCATTGAAGCCACAGGCGACACCCCCTGTCCCTACCTCTGCGAGCAGATCCGCCAGGACGATACCGATTGGTAGCACATCAATGAACAATATGCCACCATTTCCCCCTCTCAATCCCAGTACTCCAGTCGAGGCATCTGGCAATTTGCGTTCAGATATACGGATTATCACACCAGAGCCTGACTCCAAGGATGATATGCCGATCTATCCAAACAAGACCCCAACCGATACGCCTGATATGCCAACAAGGCCAAATGCATCGCAGGCCGATATGCCATCTATGCCAACGTCGACCTCAATGCCAAGAGGTGCACGCCCGCTACCACTTGGAAGTTATATGACGCCTGCAGGCAACCGGCCTGCGGTCTCAAAGGCCATGCATCCCACAGACGATGAACGAAATGGGAGCGATCCCAATCATACGAGCTTTACCGGAAAGTCTTTTCAACCGGCCAGCGGACAACTGGTTGGCTCCACGATTTCCAGGTTCAGGCCATCTGCTTTCAGTGATAGCATCAAGACACCTGCGGCACCATTTCAAAGGGCAACAAAGTCCTATTTAAATACACGTAACTTGATAATTGTGGCCGTTGTATTACTCCTTATTATCGGCAGTGCTATCACAATCTCTATGGTATCAATGAATAATGCTTCAAATGCCTCACAACAAGCGGCACTGGACCAGAAGAATGCCACGGCGACCAGTATAGTTTCACACGCCAACACAACGGCAAAAGCTACGCAGGTTGTAAAGGCAACGCAGACCGCGCAAGTTAAATTAGAGACAAGCAATAGCTATCTTCCAGATGGTGCCAGCACGCTCGTCCTGAACGATGCATTGACCAGTAATCGCAATGGTTGGCAAGAGGGGGTTGATCCAACTGGTATCACAGGCGGACAATGCACATTTACGCCACAGGGCTATCAGGTCAGGGCACCAGCGCTGGCACCTATGTCCTGCTTCCAAAATAACCATCCACATAGCGACTTCACCTATCAGGTCAATGTTAGCTTCACTAACATCGGACAAAGCTTCAGTGGGGCCGGTATTGTCTTTCGTGGTACTGGTGCAACCGGGCAATATTACTTTTTTGAGATCTTTGATAGTGGCAATTATTCGCTACAGAAATGTTATAACTGGGTCTGCACCAACTATATGGATGGCTACAAAAATGCTAAGCCACCGCTGACCTCATTCAAGCATGGACTCAATGTCAACAACACGCTGGCGGTAACGATGCAAGGCACGACGATCGCGCTGTACCTGAATAAAGAAAAGGTGAGTGAGGTCACTGATACCATTAATGCTCCATTTGAAACCGGCGATGTAGGTGTGATGGCGACCGGTGGCAATGATACCGGGGTGGATTCACCAAATAATACCATTACGACCGCCATCTTTAGCCAGGCCAAAATCTGGGATATAAAAAAGTAAACAGGAACCTCGACGTGGAGCGAGGAGACGGCCCACGGCCGCAAGGGGATTACCCTACACGAGTCATTTACAGGTTACTTTACCGTAGATTTACAACATACATATTCATTCCAGCTTAAAACAAAAGAACAAGAAAAACGACAGATGTAGGGCAATCCCCTTGCGGGTTACCGTTACGTTGGCCCACGCAAAATTACCCGACCATGATCATGATCGGGTATGAAACATCGTTACGTTGAATGTATTGGGTCTTGCACCTGCGACCTGTACGATATACGATCGGGGACAAGCCAGAGGCTAGATGTGCTTCGTTGTGCTTGCCTCAACACAGTTACGTGTTTGAGGAACATTTCGTACGTGAACGGGTCGCAGGTGCAAGACCTGCTGCTACGTTGGAGAGCGGCGGTTATGGTAACTGGTTGAGCCAGGCTTTGGCGGTGCGGACATCTTCGTGGCTCAGGCCGTGGCCTCCGTTGAGCCAGTGGGTTGTGACGGTGGCACCAGATTGCTGCAGGACCTGGACGAGTTGTTCGGTCTGGGCGGTCGGCACGATTGGATCGAAACGGCCGGCGCTGATGAAGACGGATGTCTTCGATAGGTCGGGCAATTTCTCCAATGCGAATGGGACCATCGGGCGTAGCAGGATGGCTCCGCGCAATATGTCGGGCCGCAGGAGCAGCATGCTGGCCGCGATATTGGCTCCATTGGAGTAACCAACGGCGATCACATTGGTGGGATCGAAATGATACACCTCGCTAGCCGACTGCACAAAGTCAGCCAGTTCATGGGTACGCTGCTTCAAGTCCTCAACATCAAAGACCCCTTCGGCCAGACGGCGAAAAAAGCGGGGCATGCCATTTTCCAACACCTTTCCACGTGGACTCAAGAAGGCTGCGCCTGGGAGGAGCATCTGTCCCAGGTCGAGCAGATCTTCTTCATTTCCACCCGTTCCGTGTAGTAGCAGTAAGGTGGGTGTAGTCCCCTCTTGTGACTGTGCAGGTACAAAACGGTGTACGAAATCGGTAAATGTAGGTACATTCTTTGAATTCATGTGTCTATATTCCTTACCTTTTCAGGTTCTTGCTTGCTTACTTACTTGTTTTGTTCGGATGTTGGAATGGTGATTGGTGGTAGTACACGCTCAAGCTCAGCGCGTCGAGACTCAAACCATTCGGGCAACTTCAGGTGCGTGCCCAGTTCGGCAGGATCTTCATCAACGGCGAAACCTGGCTGGTCGGTCGCGATCTCAAACAAGACACCACTGGGCTCACGGAAGTAGATCGAATGGAAGTAGTTACGATCCAGAATCTCGGTAACACGCAAGCCAACTTCAGCGATACGCTCACGCCAGGCGACTTGATTTTCATCGGTCGCAGTACGCCAGGCGACATGGTGAACGGAGCCAACGGCCTCCTGACCACGGCGCTCATTGGGCAGATCCAACACATCAACCAGGGTGGCGGGACCAGACTCCCCAACCTGGTAACGGCGGCGATTACCCAGTTGTCCAACTTCGTGGAAACCCAGTACATTGGTCAATACTTTGGTGGTCGTCTCAGCATAAGCCACCGAAAGGGTGACACTATGGAAGCCACGCGTAGCATATTCGACAGGAATTGGACCTTCAGCCCAGGGAGTGCCAGCCTCACCATCACGATGGGCAATTAACTCCAGCGACAAACCATCAGGATCCTGGAAAAGCAGCACTTGATCATCGAAGCGCGGAATGGGTCCCTCAACCGAGACACCGTTGCGCGATAAGCGATCCTGCCAGTATGCCAGCGCAGACTCAGGAATCGAGAAAGCGATGGCGGATACCTGACCTGTACCACGGCGACCCTTAGGATAGCCAGGCCATGAAAAGAAGGTCAGGATGGTGCCAGGGCGTCCAAGTTCATCCCCATAATAGAAATGATAGGTATCAGGGGCATCAAAGTTTACGGTCCTCTTCACGAAGCGCAAGCCTAAAATTCCTGCATAAAAATCGACGTTTCGCTGCGGCTCATCGGTGATAGCAGTCACGTGATGAATACCAAGAACTTGATTTTCCAATGTTTTTCTCCTCAGGGCAAGCGCCCCCATCTCGAATGGTTCCGTCTCTGTTTATATCTTCACTATCATCATAATAGTTACTTTTATTTTGTTAGTGATAATTTATCACATACAGAATGCTCTGTCAAGGCAAGCGTGCATGGCTGAACTCGTAGCGATCAGGGAGGACGCGAAAAAATATACCTCTTTGTGATAAAATACGCACAAGATGGAACTATGGACACACCCGGATGAATATAATGGCACACAAACAGGCGCAGTGGAGAATGGGCAGGTCGCTGCAACACGCAGCATACGCCGCCTTACCGACCGCGCCATTTTGTCGTTGCTGCGTCACTGGCTCTTAGATGCATATGTGGCGGACTATTGCCGGTCGCTAGGTGCGATGCGTATCTTTCGGCGCTGCTATTGGATCGACGCCTTAGGCGGCTATACACCTAAAAGCCTGCATGTTCCATCCATGCCAACCGAAACGGATAGTACCAAAGGCAAGAAACGCCAGAAGAGCGCGACAGCGGCGGTACCTGCTGCCTTACAGCCAATCACTGCACTGGCCCAGTCCCTCGCCCAGGAGAGCCGTCCTATCGCGTTACAGAGCCTGTTATTAACGGCCGGAAGTGGTCCACGACGTGCAGTGAAAGAAGCCAAGAAGGCCAGCGAGCAAGCATTATCCTGGCCAAAAGAAGGCGGCATTCTGGCGAGTAGCTGGCTTGAAAGTGCTCCCACATTATTAACAGAGCTAGAGCAAGCACCGGCCATCTTCCTCTTGGATCCACTCGGTGCGGCGATCTTCAGCTATGAAGACCTGTTACCACTCTATAAGCGGACCGCGCCAACCGAACTCTTCTTTTTAATCGCCCATAAGCAGATCGAGCTACGCCTCCAGGAAGCCCATAGTAAAGTCGGACAGGCGCAGGCACTGACCGCCCTGCTACGTAGTGATCGCTGGAAAACACTGGCCTCCAAGCAAGGGGACGAGGTCAATAAAGGCTTTTTGAAACTATTTATCACCTCAATGAGGAGACACTTCCTCTGGTCCCCACAGGCCATCGATCTGCCGGTCCAGAGTGGTCCGGCCAGCATTACATCCCTGCCCTACACCCTTATCTATGCCACCAGGCGACCAGAAAGCCTGTTGATTATGAATGATGCCCTCTGTCATTACAGGCGCAACACCTATCAGCAAAGCTATCAAGGCGTACTCAGTGAAGAATGGTTTGCGCAACAGGAGCAGAAGCATCGAGATGAAGATCTACTGCAACTGAGTCGGGAGATACCACAGCAAGGCATAGCACTACGGATCCGCCGCTGGCCCGATCTACGCCAGCAACTATTGCTCAATAACTTTGGACACTTTACGCAACAAGAATACGATCAATGTATGCTGCAACTAATCGCCCGGCAAGAAGTTCGGTGCGCCTGGAGACAGGCCAATGGAGACAATGGGACACGTGTACCCGGTAACGAAGATACACTTATCTGGCGATAACACGAGTGGCGTAGGCTTCTTATGATCTTATGCTTACGTTATCGATGCAAAAAACGCAAAAAGACAAATATTCACAGTAGCGGCAGGGCTTGTCCCTGCGCCCCGTCCAACGTACGACCATGTCCAATCCAGAGGCTGGATGTACTTGAATCTATCAGCGTCAGGATACGTGTTTGAGCAGCATATCATACGTGTACCGGTAGCAGGGACAAGCCCTGCCGATACGAATCGTGATGCGAGGTGAACCACCCCCCAACAAATCCCGTTGGGGGGGTGGTTTTTGTGATTAGAGATTTTCGATCAGGACTGGTTCGATGGTGTCGGCGGGTTGGAAGCCGAAGATTTTGGAGTAGAAGTAGAGTTCGGCTTCGAGGGCGCGTTTGATGTTTTCAGCGCGACGGAAGCCGTGCTGTTCGCCTTCAAATGCGAGGTAGGCTACGGGCAGTTTTTTGGCTCGTAGGGCTTCAACCATGAGTTCGGCCTGACTAGGCGGTACGATTTTGTCTTCCAGGCCCTGGAAGAAGATGACTGGACATGAGAGTTGATCGGTGTGGTTGATGGCTGAGCGAGCGTCGTAGAGGTCTTTGCGCTCAGGGTAGGGTCCGATCAGGCCATAGAGGTAGCGAGACTCAAATTTGTGGGTGTCGTAGGCGAAGATGTTGAGGTCGCTGACTCCGAAATGGCTGGCTCCGGCTTTGAAGGTGTCGCGGAAGGTGAGGGCACATAAGGTGGTGTAGCCACCAGCGCTGCCTCCCTGGATGGTTAGACGCTCGCCGTCTACGAGGCCGCGCTCGACGAGGTATTTGGCGGCGTTGACACAGTCATCGACGTCGACGATACCCCACTGGCCTTTGAGACGATCACGATAGGCACGGCCATAACCACTACTGCCGCCATAATTTACGTCTACCACGGCGAAACCACGGCTGGTCCAGAATTGGATGCTGAGATCTAGCTTGCTTGAGGCCGCGCTGGTAGGACCACCATGGCTGATGACGAGCAGTGGCGGTAGCTCGTCCTGGGGGGCGGAGAAATCAATGTTTTTCGGCGCATAATAATAGGCATAAGCGGTTACATCATGTTCCGTGGGGAACTCAATCAACTCGGCATCTGAGATATAGCCGGTATCGATGACCGCGTTCTGGCTGCGACGCAGAATCTCGACCTGACCCGAGGGAAGATCCAGGCGTACCAGTGAACCAGAAGAGGTTGGAGAGGTCGCCAGGAATAAGATCTGGCGCTCATTGGCTTGAATACTGGTCGCCGAAGAAAATGGAATAGAGATCGGCGTCAGGGTATTGGTCCTGGTATCGATATAGGCCAGACCAGACTCAGAGGGACCTGCATACCAGCAAATGATGCGCTCGGCTGAGACAAAGGAGTAGGTGGACATCCCAAAGACCCACTGAGGTAGTCCAAACTCGGCCTCTTTGGGGCATACAGCCTCAACCTGATTATCCACCAGACGATAGAGATTCCACCAGTTGGTGCGATCAGAGACGAAATATAAGGTGCCATCAGGAGACCAGGAAGGCTGGAAGATAGACTCCTCAGGACCCCCGGCTACACGCTGGGCGCTACCGATGAAGCCCGATTCATCCAGGTCGGCAACCCAGAGCTCACAGCCATCCCAGGGCATATTGGGATGATTCCAGGTAAGCCAGCATAGGCGCGAACCATCAGGATTCAAGCGTGGCGTCGAATAAAAATCATTGCCGGCCTGCAAGATCTGCACGCCTTCGTTGACATCCCCATCGAGAGGAATACTTACCAGCAGATTGACCGCCTCACGATCGACATTGGTATGATCTTCACACACACAAATCAAGCGCTGACGCTGCTGATCCACGATCATGTCCGCGTAACGACGATCAACGGCGGGAGTCATAGCCACAGGATCCGAGCCAGGAACCAGACGATAGAGACGCTGATCCGCAAAGTTTGAGAAATAGACCGTGCCCTGGTTGACAGCATAGTCACCACCGCCATATTCATGGACCCGTGTACGAGCATTAAATGGCTGAGGATTCATGTCTGTTAAAGTACCGTCAGCTGAACGGCGCACAATCACATTCCGACCACCTTCCGATGGACGTCCCTCAATCCAATAAATATCATCCCCATCGATCGCGGTCAGACCAAAGCGAATCGTCTCCGCGACGATCAGATCGGTCGTCACAGGCGACTTCCATGAACCATACGGAGCTGTTGTTACGTTTGACATAGCCTTCCTTTCATCCACAAAAATGTATCAGGAGTCCCCCAACTGTCTTTATGGATCCAGACGCACTGTATAGCATTGAAATTACTCAAAGAGAGCAAACAAAAAAAGATACCATGCACTGATTATGTACACGGAAAATTGATTGGAATTCAGATGTATGGAACTACTGCTGGCACCTTGCACATCTAAATGTCTTTCATTATATCACTGTCACCTATGATGGGGCATGATACTTCACGTTCAGGGCACCAATTAAGGAATGCAACCCAAAAGGTGGAGCCTGTTTGTTGGTGGTAATATGTTAGACTTTATGCATCATTCTACAACTAAAATTTGTACTGGAGGATAAAGGCGGGATGGATCCAATCAACGTTTTTGAATATGAGGCGCTGGCAAAGCAATTAATGGATCCGGTTTACTGGGATTATTACGCCGGTGGTAGTGATGATGAGGTCACGCTACAAGTCAATCGAACCGATTTCAATCGTATCCGTCTACGGCCAAGGATGTTAGTTGATGTCAGCCACTGTGATACGCGTACTACTGTGCTGGGACAGCTGATAGAGATGCCTATTATGGTTGCCCCTACAGCATTGCATGGCCTGGGTCATACCGAAGGTGAATACGCAACAGCCCAGGGTGCTGGTGCCGCTGGCACCCTGATGACTGCTAGTACCGAATCCACACGCACCCTTGAAGAGATTGCCCAGGCGGCCAGTGGTCCGCTCTGGTTTCAACTGTATATCTTCCATTCGCTTAAATTGGCCGCTGAATTAGTACGCAGGGCGGAAGCAGCAGGCTATCAGGCCATTGTGGTAACGGTAGATCTACCCATTCTCGGTAATCGAGAACGGAGTAAGCGACACACTATTAGCATTCCACTATCAGCTCTAAAAGAGATGGTTACTGGCGTCGAAGAGGAAGAATTGAGACGGGAACCCATGACCTGGGAAACCATCGATTGGCTACGCTCGATTACGCACTTACCGATCCTGCTTAAAGGTATCCTGACGGCCGAAGATGCCGTGCTGGCACTTGAACATGGGGTTGATGGGATTATCGTTTCCAATCATGGTGGCCGACAGCTAGATGGAGCGGTATCAAGTATTGAAGCATTGCCAGAAATTGTCGAGGCCGTGGGTGGGCGCTGCGAAGTATATATGGATGGCGGCATACGCCGTGGCACTGACGTGCTCAAGGCTTTAGCCCTGGGTGCGCGCGCTGTACTGGTAGGTCGTCCCATTCTCTGGGGCCTGGCCGTCGATGGTTCCAAGGGAGTTCAGCAGGTCTTGAAGATCCTACAGACAGAATTAGAACGAGCCATGAAACTGGCTGGCTGTCCTACAGTTGCCAGCATTAATCGCGCTCTGGTGAAATGGACATAAGTGGTGCAACACATAAGAAGGAGGACGCTATGCTTCAGCCATTCCACGACCTTGAGGATTCATCCATTATTCAAGCCATCGAGGCGAATACCTGCGAGTTTTTGCTGACATTGGGTAGGCTGGGCGGCGGCGAAGAACGCTCTGACGAGGAGGTTCAATGGACGATTGGTGGCGCTCCTATCGGCTATCATAATTGTGTGGTGCGGGCACGGTTGACGGCGGAGACGGCGGATGAGGCAATTGTGGCTTCGGCGCGGCGGTTCCAGGCATATAATGTACCAGGCACATGGCATGTTGGGCCATCGATGCAGCCAGAGGATCTAGGTACACGGTTGCTGGCGCATGGTTTCAGCGACGGTGGTGAAGAACCCGGCATGGCCGCCGATCTATTGAATATCAATGAACAGATTTCTTTTCCTGCTGAATTGGCTATCACACGGGTTGGCAACGAAGAGGAGCTACAGGTCTGGACACAGACACTGGCAGCGGGATTTGGAGAGGGTGAGATTGAGACAAATTGGGTCGGGGCGATGTATGGGAAGATTGGCTTTGATGAGCAGGGGGCATGGCATCATTATCTAGGGCAGTTAAATGGCAAGCCGGTCGCGACAACGTCTATGTTCCTGGCTGCGGGCGTGGCCGGAATTTATTTTGTCTTCACGCTACCACAGGCACGCCGAAAAGGTGTTGGGGCGGCGATCACATTGGCGGCACTGCAAGATGCTCGTAATCGGGGATATCGCGTAGGGGTACTGGGAGCCTCTATGATGGGATATGCGGTCTATCAGCGTCTGGGCTTCCAAGAATATTGCCGCTTCCACTTATACGAATGGGAGTAGGAAGGATAGAGTACCCCATCATACTGCATACCTGGAATAGAGGGGTGTATTCGTTACCAAATAACACAAAAAAGGCACATACAAGCGGTAGCGGCAGGGCTCGTCCCTGCGACCAGTCCAACGTACGACCATGTACAAGCCAGCATCCGGACGCTCATTGCTACGCTCGCTTCATTGCGAACGCGTGTTTAAGGGACATCTCTTACGTGTACTGGTAGCAGGGACGAGCCCTGCCGTTACGGCGGTGGTGGTGGGGACGAGCCCTGCCGGTACGATGGGAGGGGAGGGGGCAACCGGCGTTGTGCTGGTTGCCCCTGTTTCTTTGGGGTGGTTATTTGAGCAGGCTTTGGGCGGCTTGTTGGAGTTGGGGGAGCCAGAAGGGTAGGATGACTCCGATGAGTAGGGTGCCGAGGCCTGCGATGGTGAGGGCTAGCCAGGACCAGCCTTCGAGTTCGTGGGTGTTTTCATTTTCCAGGACGCTGGCGGCAGGTACGGGTAGGGTGGCTACTTTGGTGTTCGCTGGCTTTTCTGCGACGGCTGTTCCACCGCGAGCGGATGGAAGGGGCCGAGAGAGGCTGCCGGTGCTTCTGGTGGCGGAGCGGGGCGTGGTTGGTATTCTAGGTGCCGGGACGGTGCCGATGCTGCTGCTGGTGGTCTCACGACCTTCCATGAACATGACAGCAATGAAGCGCAGGTAGTAGTAGATACCAAGGACGCTAGCCAGGATGCCGATGACCAGGAGTTCGGGATGGCCTCCGACGAGGGCGGCATAGAACAGGTAGTATTTGCCGGCAAAGCCTGCCATTGGCGGGAAGCCGGCGAGCGCTAAGAGGAAGAAGGCGAGCGCACCAGATAGGACCGGGCGGCGATACCAGAGGCCACGCAAGTCTGCCAGTTCGTAACCTGAGTTGTCGCTGCGCTCTAACATGGAAATGACGCCAAAGGCTCCAATGTTCATGAAGAGGTAGCAGCTCAGGTAGAAGAGGATGGCGGACGCACCGATGTGGTTCTGTTGGGCCTGGCCGCTGATGACAATTCCTATTAGCAGGTAACCACCGTGGGCGACACTGGAGTAGGCGAGCATACGTTTGAGGTTGCTCTGGCTGATGGCCATGATGTTACCGGCTACGACGGTCAGGACCGCGATGGTCCAGATGACGGGTAGCCAGTCGTTCTGGACTGAGGAGAGTACAAAGCCAAAGACACGTACAAATGCGAGTAGCGCGGCTACTTTGGTGCCGATCGACATGAATGCTGTTACTGGCGCGGGCGCACCCTGATAGACATCAGGGGTCCAGGTCTGGAAGGGTACTGCCGAAACTTTAAAGGCAAAACCAACGGTGAGCAAGCCAAGTCCGATTAAGATCAGGATGGGGGCATGTCCACCTTGTTTGAGGATGAATTGCTGCACATCCACAAAGTTGGTTCGACCACTGGCGGCGTAGATCATGGCGATACCGTAGAGCAGGAACGCGGAAGCAAATGAGCTGAGCAAGAAATATTTCATGCCCGACTCCTGGGACATCTGGCGCTGCTCGATAAAGCTACATAGAATGTAGAGGGCCAGCGAGAACATTTCAAGGCCAACAAAGACGATCAAGAAGCTTAAGGCACTCGCCATCAGCATCATGCCGGTCATGGCCAGCAGCATCAGGGCATAATATTCGCCCTGATGAACCAGTCGTAAACGCTTCAAGTAAGCGGGCGAGAGCAAGATGCCCAGGCCGCCCGCAACCAGTACCAGGAGATCAGCATACAGGGTGCCAGCATCCGCACCGATCATGTTGTTGAAGATGGCGGTGCGATGCTGTACAAAGAATAAGGTAATCGCCGCAGCCATCGCTCCGAGGATTCCCAGGAGCGTTACCGCTGGAAGTACCGTAAAATTAGCGGGACCGGTGTGCTTGGAGCGTGGTCCCGCGTGTGGCAGGACCAGATCAACCAGCATCACAACCAGCGCCATGACAACGAGAACCACAATAGGCGCAATTCCCAGCCAATCTTCGGGAATGACAGAATATGTAAATGTCATAGCAATGTCCCTCTATTTGACAAAAGCACTGCTAAGCACCTGCATCGTACTCATAACCGAGGGATCGATGATCCCGGTCAGGAAGGCAGGCTGCACGCCAATGTAAAAGATTAAGATAAGTAGCGGTATCACGACGCCGAACTCGCCGAGGCTTAGATCGCGCAATGTTCCTTTACGCAACATGCTACCGACCGCACCTTCGCCGGCGGGCGTCCCCCACATCAGGCCGATGAAGAAGCGTAACATATACCAGGCCGCCGGAACTACGACCAGCGTGCCCAAGATGCCCAGGGTTACATTTGAACGGAACGCTCCAAGTAGGGATAAGAACTCACCCGTAAAGCTGTTCAGGCCGGGTAGTCCCAGTGAGGAGAGGGCCGCAATAAACATGACGACCGCAAGCCATGGGATACGCGAGGCCAGTCCACCATAATCCCGCAGGCGGCGTGAGCCTGTACGGGCCTCAAGGAAGCCAGCGATCAGGAAGAGTACACCGGTGGTGATACCATGGTTTACCATCTGCAACACCGAGCCAGTGACACCCTGGGCCGTAAAAGAGAATAAGCCCAGCATAATTACGCCAAGGTGACTGATACTGGAATAACCAAGGAGGCGCTTCAGGTCTGTCTGGACTAATGCCAGGACCGCACAATACAGGATACCGACAACCGCCAGGACGTTGATATATGGGGCCAGCGTCTGAATCGCCTGGGGGAACAGGGGGATACAGAGGCGTAAGAAGCCATAGACACCGGTCTTGGACATGGCACCGGCTAGCAGTGCGGTCACAGGTGCAGGCGCTTCGCTATAGGCATCTGGCAACCAGCTATGGAAAGGGATCAGCGGCACTTTGACCGCGAAGGCAGCCGAGAAGGCCAATAACAACCACAACTGGGTAGTGCCATCCAACACCCCACTACATGACTGGCTGGTGTTTAATAACTGCGAAAGCTCCAGGGTATATGTACAGCTACCACCGGCCGCCAGTTGATGATAATAGCCGATGGCGATAATACCGACAAGCATCAAGAAGCTACCGACCGAGGTATAGATGACAAACTTGAAGGCGGCATAGATGCGGCGCTCACCACCCCAGGTTCCTAAGAGGAAATATGCCGGGATCAGCATGACTTCCCAGAAGATGTAGAACAGGAACAGGTTTGAGGCCAGGAACACACCCAGCATGCCGCTCTCCAATAGGAGCATAAAGGCCATGTAGTTCTTGACTTTGCGATCAATGCGGAAGGAGGCTCCAATACAGATCGCCGTCAACAGCGCGGTCAGGCTAACCAGCACCAGACTGATACCATCCATGCCCAGACTATAATTGATACCGAGCTCCGGGAACCAGTTCCAACTCTCATGTAAGAACGACGAGCTAAATAAGCTCACAGTATTCTGGAGATAGGCCAGATCCAGCGCTAAGACCAGCAACAACTCAACCAGAGCCAGGCCGAGTGCGGTCAAGCGGATCGCCCTCACCTGTTCACGTGGGAAGAAGAGCAGCGCCAGTCCTCCCAATAGGGGAAAAAGAATGACAGCCGAGAGAAAAAACATAACTGCTACCCCCTCACCGCGTAGTACACAATAATGACAACAACACCAATAAGAATGCCGAGCGCATAGTTGCGCATATAGCCGGTCTGCACACGCCGGAACACTGTACTGGTTCCACGGAAGATGGTTGAGATACCACGACTACCGCCATCCAGTACATCGCCTTCGAGGTAGTGAGAGACGGCCCGACCAAGGGCGAGGACGGGCCTGATCAATACAGCGTTGAGGGCCTCATCCACATAATATTTATTGAAGGCCAGCCGATAGAGCGGACTTGTATTCTCTTTGAAGGCAAAACCTTTGCCATAGAAGCGCCAGGCAACACCGATACCCAGTAGAGCGGCCAGCAGGCTTAGTCCGGTGGAGATCCACTCCAGGGTCAGGGAACCTTCGGCGGCCCTGGCATGCAAGCCAACAGGTAGGAAGTTCGCCAACGGTGACCAATCCGGTAGGCCGAAGAGGGCCAGGGAACCGATAAAGCCACCAATGACGGAAAGGATGGCCAGGATGATCAAGGGAACCGACATCACCGGGGCGACATCATGGATCGAGTTGTAGCGGACGACACCTGTATGATGATGACCGGCGGCCTCGGCCTCTTCCTCTTCGACATCACCGTTAGCATCGTAGCCGGCCGCCACGGTAGCGCCGCGATAAGCGCCAGAGAAGATGCCAAAGAAGAGGCGGAACATATAGAAGGCGGTCAGGCCAGCGGTAAGGATACCAATACCCCACAGGATGTAGTACCAGATGATACCGGTCTTATATCCATAGGCCAGGACCGAGCCAAGAATCTCATCTTTACTCCAGAAGCCAGCGAAAGGAATAATACCGCTGATAGCGAGAGCCGCAATCAGGAAGGTGAGTCCGGTAACGCGCAGGCGGCCCCAGAGTCCACCCATCTTACGCATATCCTGCTCACCGGCCAGCGCATGAATGACGGCACCAGCGCCAAGGAAGAGCAGGGCTTTAAAGAAGGCATGGGTCACCAGATGGAAGATTCCAGCGGAATAATTGTGGACCCCTTCGGCCATAAACATGTAGCCTAACTGGCTGATAGTTGAGTAGGCCAGCACACGCTTGATATCCAGTTGGAAGAGCGCGATTGTCGCCGCGAAAAGAGCGGTCGCACCGCCAATACCGGCGACGACACCCAGGGCAGTTGGAGACTGCTCGAAGAGTGGATAGGCGCGCGCAACCAGGTAGACACCGGCCGTTACCATGGTGGCGGCGTGGATCAGCGCACTGACCGGGGTCGGGCCTTCCATGGCGTCCGGTAACCACATGTAGAGTGGCAACTGAGCTGACTTGGCGGCACAGGCCACGAATAATAACAGGGTGATGGCGGTAGCGGTAGGACCTGCGAATGTATGCGTCAGCGCACCGGCATAATCCAGACGACCGGCATTCTGGAAGATCAGGAAGATCGCCAGCATCAGGCCAAAGTCGCCGATAACATTGATCACAAAGGCCTTCTGGGCGGCGGCCACCGCGGAACGACGCTGATACCAGAATCCGATCAGTAAATATGATGCCAGTCCAACCAATCCCCAGCCAACCAGGAGGAAGAGGAAGTTGTTGGCAATGACGAGCATTACCATGGCGAATATAAAGAAGTTCAGGTAGGCGAAGAAGCGCCAGAAACCTGGATCGTCCGCCATGTAGCCCGCCGAATAGATATGGATCAGCAGGCCAACTCCGGTGACGACCAGCAACATGGTCATCGAGAGCGGATCCAGCAGCAGACCGAAGTCCAGCGAGAAGGTGCCTGCACTCATCCAGTGATAGACGACCTGATCGCTGGTACGCTGGGCGGCTGGCGTTGAGAGCATACTAAAGAAGTTGATGGCGGCCAATAGGAAGGCCAGTCCACATGCTCCCCAGCCGACTGTCAGGATGGCTGTACGCTGCATATACCTGCCCGCCAGCCCCAGAATAATAAATCCTAGGAGGGGGAACAGGAGTACCCATAGACTGAGATTTGTCATACAACTAGCCTCGCATTATGTTCATCTCGTCAACATCGATGTTGTGGCGTCTGCGGTAGATGGAGACGATTAAGGCCAGTCCGACCACGACTTCTGCGGCGGCGACCGTGAGCACTAAGAAAACGAACATTTGTCCATCGGCTGAATCCAGGAAGTGGGATAGGGCCACAAATGATAGGTTGACGGCGTTGAGCATGAGTTCGATTGACATAAAGATGATGAGTGGGTTTCTTCTTATGAGTACGCCGATTACTCCGATGGTGAACAATAGTGCGCTCATTATCAAATAAGCAGATAATGGCATTGTTCTCTCCTTATTCCAGTACCGTTTCGGGTACAAAGTATATTTTTTATTGCGGCAGGGAGACCCTGCACCCCTTTTGGTGCCATGCAGAAAAAAGAAGGTACCGGGGATACTTCAGATCCCTGGTATGGATGACTCTGCCTCTCTTTTTTGGGCTCTATGGCTTCTTATGTTCTTATGCTTATGTTGTTAATTTGTGCGGCGACCAAATACGAGGGCGCCGAGAATGGCTACGACGATGAGCAGGCTGGTGATCTCGAAGGGAAACAGGAAGCCATGGAAGAGGGCCATGCCGAAGGCCTGGGTGTCTCCATGGTAGGCTGTTACGGCTTGCGAGAGGCTGTCGCCTGCGGCGGCTTTGGGGCCGTTGACCTGGGCTCCGGTGAAGAGCAGGTAGCTCAGGGAGCCGACAAGGACAAGGCCCAGGAGGCCGCCGACGATGCGCTGCCAGGGTAGGGCATCTTTGATGTCGCTTTCGTTCTGGTCGGGGGCGAGCATGGTGACTACAAATAGGAAGAGTACCATGATGGCTCCAGCATAAATAAGTATCTGCACGACTGCGATAAACATGGCTTGCAGTTGCAAGTAGAATAGGGCCAGAAACAGTAGCGTGAGGATAAGACTCAAGGCACTGTGCACGGCATTCTTGAAGGCGATAACGCCTATGGCGGTGGCGGTTGTGGCGACCGCAAGCACAATAAACGATACGATATCAAAGGTCATATCATTTTCCTCTTTTGGTCCTTTCAGGCCTGGCTAACAGTGAGTTTGCCGGGCCTGAAAGGGCTATCCTTCTACTGCTTTCTTCTGTCTTCGTCCTGGTCTTCGTTGAGGACAAGGTTGTCACGTTCAGTTTGGATGTTGCCGAGTCCGACGGCGGCGGCACTGGCTCGTGAGCCATCGAAGACGTGCGATTCCTGCGGAACGGGCTGGATGGCGTCTTCAGGCGCTGGCTCGGCCCAGACGTTGTTGGAGCCAATGGTGGATTCGCCTTTGGCCTCCAATAACTGCTCTTTGTGGTAGACCAGATCTTCAGGATAATAGGAGGCTAGCTTGAATTCTTTTTCGAGCGTGATGGCTCCGGTCGGGCAGGCGGCCTGACAATATCCACAGAAGATGCAGCGTAACATGTTGACGTCAAAGACTTTGGCGTAGCGTTCGCCCGGTGAGACACGGTTTTCGTCGGTGTTCTCTTCGGCCTCAATGTAGATGGCGTCCGCAGGACAGGCGCCCGCACATAGATAACAGCCAACACAGCGCTCCAGGCTATTGTCATAGCGGTGGAGGACGTGACGACCACGGAAGCGAGCGGGCAGGTCACGCTCTTCCTCCGGGAATGAGACGGTTGTAGGCTTGCGACCAATATTCTTAAGCGTGGTGGCCATGCCCTTAACGATATCAAAAGACATTCAGTTAACTCCTTACACCCGTACCGCGTTAGAATCCTGTGCTTCAGGCTCTTTGGCTGTATCGGTAGCTGTAGCAGCAGGAACGGTTGTTTTTTCAAAAGTAGCCAGGCGTACCGATGTGGGTAGCGGGGCATTGCCATGATCCTTAGCTGGATCGGTGAAGCGTGTGCCTTCCTGGATGCCTTTGCGGCGCATGACGAATAACATCACCACGATGACGATTAAACCACCAAGGCCACTGACAACCCAACTCCAGTGGAGCGCGACCGCGAAGGCGGTGATGACGATGTTGAGTACTGAGAGCGGGAGCAGCGCTTGCCAGCCGAAACGCATCAGGCGATCATAGCGGATACGTGGTAGGGTGGCACGCAACCAGATGAATAAGAACAGGAAGAGCGCGACTTTGATGGCGAAGACGACAATAGAGAGTACGGGAATACCATCCGTGAGGCCAAAAAAGCTCCAGCCGCCAAGGAAGAGGGTGGAGGCAATAGCACTGACGGTGATCATATTGATGTACTCAGCCATCTGATACAGGCTCCAGCGCAGTCCACTGTATTCGGTGAGGTAGCCTGCGGTGAGTTCCTGCTCGGCTTCTGGTAGGTCAAAGGGAGCGCGGTTCACTTCGGCGACAGCGGCGATCAGGTAGATGACGAAGCCGAGAGGCTGGGCGAGGATAAACCAGATGCCCATGTCCAACTGGCTATTGACGATATCTACCATACTCAGGGAGCCGGCCCACATCAGGACGCCGCTGAGGGCGAGTCCCAGGCTGGTTTCATAGGAAACCATCTGGGCGGCACTGCGCAGCGCTCCCAGGAGCGAGTAACGGTTGCCGGAGGACCAGCCTCCAAGGACGATACCATAGACGGCCAGCGATGAGATGGCGAGGATCCAGAGCAGGCCAACGTTGATGTTGCCAATCATGGGATCCCAGACGCTATGGACGTTGCGGTTACCACTCCAGTTGTTGCCGATCGGTACGACGGCAAAGGCACAGAGCGCAACGACTACAGAGATCACTGGAGCAACCAGGTAGATGGCTTTCTTCGCTTGAGTTGGGACGATCTGCTCTTTAAAGGCCATCTTCAAGGCGTCGGCGACCGGTTGCAACAGGCCAAGCGGGCCAGCGCGATTAGGTCCCAGGCGGCCCTGCATCTTCGCGACCACACGGCGCTCAATCAACGTCATGTAGGCAAAGGCGGTCAGCAGGACCACGATCAGGACCGCACCCTTAACGATCGTGGCCACGATCAGGGCTACGGTAGGATCATTCATAAAATCAAACATGAGCCGCCTCCTGCTCCTGCACAATGCGAATGCCTTGAGCGCCAAGGTCTTCCCAGGCCAGGCCCACATAGAAAGGATTCTGTTCGGCAATCTCTAAGAGGACATCACGCGGGCTGGCATAGGTCCAGGTTTCGCCTAGATATTGGGCCAGCGCGACCAGGATCTCCCAGTCGGCTTTCGCGCCTGGTAGCGGTCGTAGCGCCCGGCGGATGGCCTGAACGTGATGATCCACGTTGGTCATGCTGCCCTCTTTTTCCGCGAAGGAGACTGCCGGTAGCACGACATCGGCCTGCTGCGCGGTCTCAGTCAGGAGCAGTTCTTGAACCACCACAAATTCTAGCGACGCTGGAAGCTGTCCATCGGGCAAGTGGCGGGCGGGATTGGCTCCCATGACCAGGAGGGCCTTAACCTGAGAATCACGTAGGATCTGGTCATAGGCCAGTCCGGGCTCGTCGATGACCTGATAGCCGGGTAGGGCATCTGGTAGGAGTCCCATGTCGCGGGCACCGAGCGAATTAGCATCCTCGAATAAGGGTCCGGCTCCCGCTCCGGGCTTGTCAATGTTGCCGGTCAGGACTGCCAGCGCCTGTACGTCTGCCGCCAGATCTTCGTTGCCGTTATCCAATGTTGCCATTTCATCATAAAGGATGACTGCACCCTTTGCGTCCAGTAGGGTATCAGCCAGGAGTTGTAGCTGAGAGGTGAGCTTCGCGCCAAAGCTGTCTTCGCCAGCGCGAATGGCTTGATCTTCACGTTGGATGATCGCACGCACATCCTCATAGCCATGAACATCCGTAGCAGTGTTTTTGCTCAACAGGTGCTTGAGCATGACTTTGACGGAGACACCCTCGGAACCAGCGGGCACCTGTAGCTTGTAGGTCGCCAGGCGATCCAGCTCGGTGTCGGCGGAATTGATGATGAAGATTTGCGCACCCTTGCTCAGAGCCTTTTTCATGCGCAGATTCAGGATCGGCTGGCGCTGATAAGGATCAGAGGCGATCAGGACGATATGGGAGGCACGCTCGATATCGACAATACTATTAGTCATCATCCAGGGCTTACCGGTGAGCTGGTCACGGGCACCGGGGAAGAAGCCATGGTGGTGATCGACATGGGTGGTCCCGATCACCTGACGCAATACCTTCTGGAAGAGATAGGCTTCCTCGTTGGTGGTACGCGTCGAGCCGATGCCAGCGATGGCCTGGGCTCCATGCTGTCCCTTGATATCTTTGAGGCGGGTCGCAATATACGAGAGGGCCTCATCCCAGCTGGCGCGGGTCAGTTGACCGTTGCG
Source organism: Dictyobacter alpinus (assembly GCF_003967575.1). Lineage (NCBI taxonomy): Bacteria > Bacillati > Chloroflexota > Ktedonobacteria > Ktedonobacterales > Dictyobacteraceae > Dictyobacter > Dictyobacter alpinus. The sequence goes on along the minus strand of NZ_BIFT01000001.1, from coordinate 2,471,493 downwards.
GCGGATCAGCGGGGTGCGCAGGCGTTGGGGACTATTCACATAATCAAATTCCCAGCGACCACGATTACAGAGCCAGCCATCATCGACGGCATCATTGTTACGGGACATCAAGCGCGTCACGCGATCCACACGCGTATCGACACGCGCATTACAGCCAACGCTACAGTTATTACAGACACTGGCCGTATGCTTGAGTTCCCAGGGACGCGCTTTAAAGCGATAGGTCGAAGCCGTCAAAGCTCCAACGGGACAGATCTCGGTGGTGTTGCCAGAGAAGATCGAGTCAAAGGCATGACCGGGTGCCGTGCCAACCTCCATTTTATAGCCGCGCGAAATCATCACCAGACCATTATCCATCGAGATCTCAGAGCTGAAACGCGTACAACGCTGACATAAGATACAGCGCTCACGGTCCAGCATGACATCATCGCTGACAGGGACCGGCTTCTCATAATGGCGTTTATGCAGGTCGAAGCGCGTATTGCCAGGACCATGGCGGAGCGTGAAGTCCTGGAGATCGCATTCGCCGGCTTTATCACAGATCGGACAATCCAGCGGATGGTTCAGCAAGAGGAACTCCAGCGTACCACGGCGCGCCTTGAGGACCTTCTCGGTTTTGGTGTGGACGACCATACCTTCAGCCACAGGGGTGGTACACGAGGTTTGCGGAGGCTTGGGCATCTTCTCAATCTCCACAAAACACATACGGCACGCACCCAGCGGTGGCATCTTCGGATGATAACAATAAATAGGAATCTCAATGCCAGCCTGTTTAGCCGCCGCCCACACCAGCGTTCCTGGAGGAACTTCCACAGGCATGCCATCGATGGTTAGATGTATCAGTTCGTCTTTTTTCTCTTCAGGCATATCAGAACGTCCTCTATTCTAGCGTGTTGCCGCAGGCGCTACGGCTGTCTCGTGCTGATGATCCTGCTTACTACCAGAACCAACCATACAGCAGCCAAACTTCGCATGATACTCAAACTCTTCGCGGAAGAAGCGGATACCACTGGTAATCGAGCTGGTGGCGGCATCACCCAGGGGACAAAACGATTTACCGGCGAGGTTATCGCAAATGTCCAGCAGCAGATCCACATCCTTTAGATAGCCGTGACCATGTTCAAGGCGCTCAAGGATCTCGGTCATCCAGAAGGTACCTTCGCGACAGGGGGTACATTTGCCACAGGACTCGTCGCGATAGAACTCGGTCATGCGCAGGATCGCACCCACGATACAGGTGGCATCGGAGATCACGATCACGCCGCCAGAGCCGAGCATTGAACCGGCCGCCGCGATAGACTCATAATCCATTGGAGTATCGATCTTATCTGGCGTGAGAATAAAGGTGGAAGAACCGCCGGGAATGATGGCCTTTAACTCACGATCATCGAGGATACCACCGCCATATTGTGGATCATAAATCAGCGTACGCATTGGAACTCCGAGTGGAAGTTCATAGGTACCTGGATTCTTGACCTGTCCACTTAAACTGAAGATGCGCGTGCCCTTACTTTTCTCGGTACCAAAGGAGGCATACCACTCGCCACCACCGGCGACGATGGCGGGTACGGTGGCCAGCGTCTCACAGTTGTTAATGACCGTAGGACCGCCATAGAGGCCAACGACAGCCGGGAAGGGGGGCTTGAGGCGTGGGTAGCCACGGCGACCCTCTAGCGACTCCATCAGCGCGCTCTCTTCACCACAGATGTAGGCGCCAGCGCCACGATGGACGATGACATCCAGGCTGAAATCGCTATCCAGAATATTCTTGCCGAGAAGTCCGGCGGCATAAGCCTCTTCTACCGCACGTTCAACCTGACGGCCAGCCTTGGCCAGCTCTCCGCGAACATAGATAAAGGCGGTATGGACTTTACAGGCATAACTGGTAATAATGATACCCTCGATCAGACGATGAGGGATCTGCTCCATCAGGACGCGATCTTTACAGGTGCCGGGCTCGCTCTCATCGGCGTTGCAGCACAGGTAGCGCGGCATATCATTCTTGGCCAGGAAGCTCCACTTCATACCGGTTGGGAAGCCCGCGCCCCCACGGCCACGGAGTCCCGACGTCTTCATCAGGTCAATAATGGCATCGGGCGCATAGTCACGCAGCGCCTTCGCCAGCGCTTCATAGCCGCCATGTTCGCGATAGACATCCAGTGTATCTATACCAGGTACATCAAGATCTTTTGTGATTATCATTTCTGGCATATTGCATAACATCCTTTTGCAGGTCTGGTGTACCTGCATATGCAGCGGATTGGAGATACCTGCCCGCATCAACGACGCGGAGACAGGTGTAGTCTGCTTGTTTTACACGCGCCGCTCGACTCCAAGTTCGCGATCTAACTGGTCGATCAGGGCATCGACACTTTCCTGGGTAAGATTCTCATAGAACTCCCCATTAACTTGTAGAGCTGGAGCTGAGCTACAGGACGCGATGCACTCAACGGTATTTAAGGTATAGTTGCCATCTGCCGTAGTCTCGCCACGCTTGATGCCAAGACGATCCTCCAGGTGTGAGACCAGGGGATCACAGTTGCGCAAATAACACGAGATACTGGTACATACATTGATGATCTTCTTGCCCTGTGGCCGCTGATAATACATGGTATAGAAAGTGGCGACACTCTCCACATCATCGACCGTCAGGTTAATCGCTTCCGCGACTGCGCGCAAGCCTTCAGGCGTGATATAGCCCTCCTCCTGCTGTGCGATATGGAGCGAAGGCATCACCGCCGAACGTGCCATGGGATAGCGGGAGGCCAGTTCCCGCATGCGTTGTTTGGCCTGCTCAGAAATCATCGGTCAACTTCTCCTAGCACGATATCGATACTGCCAATGCCCGCCACCACATCCGCCAGGTAGCCGCCCTCAATCATGCGCGGTAGGACCTGTAGATTGGCGAAGGATGCGCCACGTACATGCATGCGATACGGCTTGGGGCCGCCATCGCTGACAAGGTAGAAGGCCAGTTCACCCTTGGGAGATTCGGTGCGTACACAGACCTCACCCTTCGGTGGTCGATAGCCTTCGGTGAAGAGTTTGAAGTGATGGATCAGCGACTCCATACTGCCGGTGATCTGCCACTTGGGCGGCGGTACAATCTTAGGTCCACCCACGCGATAGGCACCTTGCTGCAAGCCACTCAACGCCTGCTCAATGATCTTCAGACTCTGATCCATTTCCAGCATACGCACCATGTAGCGATCATAGACATCGCCATTGGCACCAACGGGAATATCAAAATCAAACTCCTCATAACCGGAATAGGGGAAGGCCTTACGGATATCCCAGACCACACCGCTACCACGGAGCACCGGGCCACTCGCGCCATAGGCCAGCGCATCTTCCTGACTCAAAATACTGATATTTTTGGTGCGTTCAAGCCAGAGCTGGTTATTGGAGAGGAGATCATGGTATTCCTGTAAGCGGGCGGGAAAGGTCGAAGTGAAGGCACGTACCGTCTTCTCAAACGCGGGCGGGAGTTCTGCCTGTAAGCCACCGGGACAAATATAGCTGGTCATCATACGCACGCCCGAGATCAGCTCGAACACATCCAGAATCAGCTCACGTTCCCGGAAACAGTAGAGAAACATACTCATCGCGCCCAGGTCGAGCGCATGCGTGCCAAGCCAGACCAGATGGCTGGAGATACGCTGCAATTCAGCCAGAATGACGCGCGTATACTTGATCTTGGCGTTGATCTGATCCTCAATACCCAACAAACGCTCAACCGAGAGCGAATAGGCCAGGTTATTGTTGAGGGGAGCCAGATAATCCAGGCGATCGGTCAGGACCAGGGCCTGGTGATAGCTTTTCGACTCGGCCGTCTTCTCAATACCGGTATGTAAAAAGCCGATATCGGGGATCGCCTTCAACACGATCTCGCCTTCAATCGTTAGAAGCAGGCGCAACACACCATGGGTACTCGGATGTTGAGGACCCATGTTAATCGTCATCGTATCCGCACGTTGATCGCCAGCAAGAGGCTGGCTCTCATCAATCGTATAGGTATTCTTCTCAATCTCTTGCTGCTGCATAGATCATCCTTTACGCTTATCAGCCCGGCTCGTCTGTCCGTCAGCTGAAGGTGAAGCATCGGCAGCTGTCGGAGAGAACGTACCGGGCTCCTGAGAAGGATTCAGCTGCACGCGACTCTCATTCAGGCTGCGACCCTCAGAAGTACGAAGCGTCTGCTGATAATATTCGCCTACTCCAGGATCAGTATCATAAGGAACCTGGCCGCCCCAGTGAGGTTCGGGCAGCTCAAAGCCAGAGAGAGGATAATCCTTCCGGAGAGGAAACGTAGTCCAATCGGGAGGCATAAGCAAACGACGTAAATCAGGATGATTGGTAAAGGTGATCCCAAAGAGATCAAAGACCTCACGCTCATACCAGTTGGCTCCAGGCCAGATATCGCTGACAGAAGGGAGCGCGGGCCGATCTTCGCGGCGCTGTCCCACCTGTACCTTCAGGCGCATAAAGCACTGATTGGGTAAAGAAAGAAGATGATAGACGACATCAAAACGAGGCACACGTTCCGGCCAGTCAATCGCCGTCACAGTTTCCAGGAAATTATAGGCTAGATCCTTTTGAAGATAAGCACATACTGCTACCAGCGACTCTGGCTTCAGTATAATGGTCTGCTCATCTCGAAACTCGACTACTTCCACGATTGCCTGTGGGAATCTCGTCTGCACCATCTCGACCGTCGATGCTGCTGTTATGACCATACTATTAAGCATTCCTTCAATGTGTTAGACACCAGTTATGCCGACACCACTGTCGTTTAATCGTAATAAGTCCTAAGAGAGTATCTGACTCCCATTCTCATGGGAGCTATAAGTCTCAAGCCAGCCTGAGAAGCGGGGTTGCAAGGGGCGGCCAGCCCCTTGCCGGGGTTCGAGGGGTGTCCCCTCGTTTCTCTTCTTCTCCCATGCGCCGCCTGCGGCGGCGCGCGAAAAGGAAGGAAAGAGGTTTTTCGGGGGACACCCCCGTCCCCCCGGCAGGGCGCTCCGCCCCTGCACCCCGGTTTTTGTGAATGTTTGTTTATGCCTCATCCTGGATAGGGCCGGTCAGCTTCATGCCGCTATCCTTCAACGGATCAGGAGGATTGGGAATACCTTCGCGAATCTTGCGCTGCAATTCATTAAAACCAAAGAGCAACATGTCTGGCGTCGGCGGACACCCAGGGACAAACACATCGACCGGCACAATCTTATCGACACCCTGAACAATGGCATAATTATTAAATACACCACCGCACGAGGCGCACGCGCCCATCGAGATGACCCATTTCGGCTCAGGCATCTGATCATAAATCTGCCGTAACACCGGTGCCATCTTAATCGAGCAGCGGCCCGCGACAATCATCAGATCCGCCTGACGAGGTGACGCGCGAAAGACTTCCGCGCCAAAGCGAGACATATCAAAACGACTACCCTGCGCAGACATCATCTCAATCGCGCAACAAGCCAGGCCAAAGGTCACTGGCCAGAGCGAAGAACTTCGCCCCCAGCCCAACACCTTACTCACCTGGGTCGTCAAAATACCAAAGCCACCATCCTTCTCATGCACCGGCAAATCACGGCGCATGCGAGGCGTTTGTGTATTTGAGTATGTCTGTACAGGCTCCCAGGGATTTTTTACTCCCATGTAAATGCTCCCTTCCGCCAAACATAGACATAACCCACCATCAGAACAGCTAAAAAGACAAGTAATTCGATTAAGCCGAATAATTGCAACTTATTGAGCAAGATGGCGAGAGGATAAAAAGAAACAATCTCAATATCGAATGCGATAAAGAGCATACCAGTGAGAAGATACTTTACCGGAAACCGCCGCTTCGGCGCGGTGATCTCTTGAATACCACATTCATAGGGGGCTAATTTCTCCGGCGAGGGCTTTTTTGGCCCAAGGATAGCGGTGACCGCCATTACCAGGAGGCCGAAGAGGACAGCTAACGCTACATAAATGAAAATGGGGAGTGCTGTACCCATAGATGCGGACCCCTTCATCTCTAAAAAATATACACGTATAGACACACATTACGAGGTGTCCAAAGTACACTTCCTCATTTTGTATCGTAGCATAGAGGAGGTGATAAAGTCAAACACTAAGGGCATTCAAAGACACTTTATAAAGAATAAGTGGCAATCTTCACTATAGTAAATGGCACTCTGTTGTTATGTTTAAACAGGATAATAAGCAAGCAAACGTAGCAGCTACGAGACACGCCGGAGATTCATAGATTGCCCACACATTCCCCTCTGTAAGATAACGCAAAAAAAACCACGATCCCGGAGAATCGTGGTCGAGCGATGCCGCTATTATGGATTAAACCGAAACGGTGGATATTCGTCGGTCACTAAGACCAATGCGTAGCCGACAACGCGATTGTGCCAGCGGAACACGCCCTCAACAAAATTGAAGAGGCTCCTGGGGTAGTGTCCGGTAAACAGGATGGCGAACCAGGCGATGATCACCACCACGAAGGCCGCGATTTCCAGGAAGAACAACACGATATAATGGGGGATGGCCAGGAACCATTTCACCAGCGGGAGCCAGCGGTTCAGATCATTGGCAACATCCGGGTATGGGTAATCCAGGCTCAGAGACTGCTGATCGGTGGTCGATGGATAGCGATCATCCATCAGGGCCAGATAGATACTGACACGGTTACTAAAACGCTGGAGCTCCAGGTTCCAGTCGAACCACCAGCGCGGATATTTCTGACGGAACAGGATCATCAACAAAGGACCCAGGAATAGCACGCCGCCGGCTCCAAAAGCAATGACCGTGGTTTTGGCGTCCGAAGTAGACTGCGCGGTTTGTGCCGCCACCGTGGATACCACGATCAAGATCGGGATAGCAACAAAGAGGCGGAAGAAGGTGGTCAATCGATTGAGTGGTCGATCCGGGTACTCAACCGAGAATTGAACGGGGTAGGTAGTCGGTCTCATCATGAGACTCCTTTTCTGGTTCCATATGCATACGTGCAATTGATAAGGACTCTACGCAATGATCCCAATAATAATAGTCAGGATAAAGCCAGAATTATGCGTTTCTGTCTCTACCTAAATGTTAAACCATAGATATCACATAGTGATCACAAAATAGCAAAATACCCTCAAAATTTATCCATATCTATGCAACAGCCACATAATTACGTGAAACGTATTGGGGGCAAAGGCTACATAATTTGCGGCTCATGACGAATTATAGATATGGAATAACTACGCTCAGATAGATCCAATTTCGCTGAGAATGTACCCACAATTGCTGATAAAGGAGTACTCCCGATGTTTTTTCATGTACAGAAGCTTATCAACCCGATCGTTGCAGACGAGCCCGATCCAGAGGCGGCGAATGCGCTGCAAGAGGGCCTGGGTGGTCAGTTTGGTGAAATGCGCACGATGATGCAATATCTCTTTCAGAGCTTTAATTTCCGTGGGAATGCCAAGCCATACTTTGATCTGATTCAAGGCATTGGTGTTGAGGAGATCGGACATGTTGAGCTTATTGCGACCACGATTAATCGTCTGCTCGATGGCTCGCCACGCTATCAGGGAAAAAATGGCACGACCCCCGGTGATCGTGGCGCGACCCCGCTCAATATGGCGCTGACCCATGGCAATATCCAGCATTTTCTTGTTGGTGCGCAGGGAGCCATGCCCGTTGATTCCACCGGCAACCCATGGTCCGGTTCGTATGTCTATAATAGTGGCAACCTGGTCCTGGACCTGCTCAATAATCTGGTGTTAGAATCGACGGGCCGTTTGCAGAAGTGTCGCATGTATGAGATGACCAAGAATAAAACGGCGCGCTCCACGATCTCATACCTGATTGTGCGTGATCAGGCCCATGAGAATGCGTATGCGAAGGCCTTGGAGACATTGGGAGTGAATTGGGGCAAGATCTTGCCGATCCCCAAATTTGACGCGACCAAACTGCCTGAGGTGAAAGTATTGATGGATAAAGGAGTGCATCTTGAGCAGCATCATTGGCGCTTAGATGGTTCCGAGATGGAGAAAGTCTTCCGTGGCGCATCCCCGTCTGGTCCTGGGGAGCTACGTACAACGCAGAGAGCTCCTGAGGGTGTTGCAGTAACTTTAGGTGCGATCCGGCCAGAGGAGTTTGCCCCCGGTCTACCCCCTGAACTGCTTGAATTGACCGAGCAGGCCGCGAAGATGGCCTTAAACTAGCTGCGACGATACACGGAAACGAGCCATTACCATGGCCCCAGGTCCCGTTCGTCAGAAAAAAAGCTTCTGACGAGCGAGGCCTGTTAGCGCATAGCACTCCAGATCGTCCAGCGATCTTGCTCCACAATAGCCTGATGATCCCCATCCAGTTGACGATGAATATAGTCATTCAGGTCGCGCAACTCTTCGTCTGTTAACTCATGCAGGATCGAGCGGCCAGCACGGGCGTTGAGGTCTTGTTCCAGGGCGGCAAAGTTCATATGGATCTGTCGCGTCTCCCAGAGCTGCCGCTTCTGTACCACACGGAATCCCGTCTGATGCAATTCACCCATCACGGTCGCGTTATCGTAACGGCGAGCGACCTCCTGTTTTGCCAGCTTGGGATAGCGGGCAAAGAAGTAGCCGCGAATATTGGTCTGGCTACCGGCCAGCAAGCAATCCTCAGGAGTGCGATCCTGGATGATCAGCATACCACCGGGTCGGAGGATGCGGAAGGCCTCGGTAAAGCAGGCACCGAGCTCTTCACGTGAAATGTGATGGATCAACGCGCGTTGCAGCACGATATCAAATTGCTGTGCATCCAGACCGGTCTGAATAGCCTCGGCCTTGACATAGGAAACATTGCGCTGTGCCTTCAGTTTGCTCTGAGCATCTTCAAGCATGACTTCAGATGAATCGACGCAGGTAATCTGGGCGGCTCCCATATCGATAAGGGCTTTGGCATAGATACCTCCACCAACGCCGATATCGGCGATCGTGCGGCCCTGAACATCCACAATCTGATTAATCAAAGCTTTCCAGGTACCTGTCGCCTGGCGTGTTGCATATGTTTGACGAATTTCTTCGGCATGAAAGTTGACTGTCGTAACCGTTCTCCTTTCAATCCCACACCAACGGTGGGCCTCATCTCTATGTTAAAACAGGACTCTTTGACCCGTATTTCTATGAATGATGAGTATGTCTATCCAAGGGCTCATTTTACCACAGCACCATCTGCACTTTTTATCCTTTTTACCATTTTTGATGATGCCTGAAAGCCCTTGTAGCCTGACTGTAGCTGTGGTTCGCATCCTAAAAATAGGACGCTGGAATGAAAAGTATCGGAGAAAGATTGGCTATTGGAGATTGAGAAAAAAGGCCCATGCTTCACAAACTCGTTGGAAGCATGAGCCTTTATTATGTATGGGTTCAGCTAAATGGGGATAACACTCGGATGAGTGCTTACATCATGCCCATTCCGCCCATTCCTGGCATGCCGCCCATTCCTGGAGCGCCGCCGCCCGCTGGGGCTGCGTTCTCTTCTGGAATGTCGCTGATCAGGGTGTCGGTCGAGAGGACCATGCTGGCGATGCTGACGGCGTTCTGCAATGCGGAACGGGTCACCTTTACAGGATCGATGATACCAGCTTTGACCATGTCGACATATTCGTTGGTCAGGGCGTTGAAGCCATAGCCGCGTGGGCTATTGAGTACGCCTGCAACGATGACGGCGCCGTCTTTACCGGCGTTCTGTGCGATCTGGCGCAGTGGCTCTTCGAGGGCGCGGCGCAGGATGTTGACACCGGTCTGCTCGTCGCCAGCGTTAGCCTTCACGCTATCGAGGGCTGGGATCGCTGAGACCAGAACCGAGCCGCCGCCTGGGACGATACCTTCTTCGATGGCAGCGCGGGTCGCGGAGAGGGCATCCTCAACACGATGCTTCTTCTCTTTCATCTCAACTTCGGTGGCGGCACCGACGCGGATAACACCAACACCACCGGCCAGTTTGGCCAGGCGCTCCTGGAGCTTCTCACGATCGTAGTCGCTGGTGGTCTCGTTGATCAACATGCGGATCTGGTTCACACGAGCCTGGATGCCCTGATGGTCGCCGGATCCCTCAACGATGGTGGTGGTATCTTTATTCGATGTCACTGTGCGGGCAGTACCCAGATCTTCCAGAGTAGCATTCTCCAGCTTCAGGCCGGTCTTCTCTGTGATCACGGTCGCGCCGGTCAGGGTCGCGATATCTTCCAGCATAGCGTCGCGGCGATCACCAAAGCCTGGGGCTTTAATACCCAGAACATTGAAGGCACCACGCATCTTATTGACAACCAGGGTTGCCAGAGCCTCACCGTCAACGTCCTCAGCGATGATTACCAGATCTTTGCGACCAGTCTGCAGGACAGCCTCAAGAATTGGCAGGATGTCAGCGATGGCGCTGATCTTCTTGTCCGTGATAAGGATATAAGCATCGCTCAACTCAGCAACGGTATGCTCAGGATTGGTGGCCATGTATGGTGAGATGTAGCCACGATCGAACTGCATGCCCTCGGTATATTCTTTCTCAGTTGTGATACCGCGACCCTCTTCAACCGTGATGACGCCGTCTTTTCCGACTTTCTCCATCACTTCAGCGATCAGGTTACCGATCTCGGCATCGCCAGCTGAAATAGAGGCGACCTGCGCGATCTCTTCGCGGGTCTCGACGGGCTTGGCCAGAGATTTGATCTCAGTGATAACGGCCTCAACGCCCTTCTCCAGACCACGGCGCAAGATCATTGGATTGGCGCCTGCGGCCAGATTCTTCAGACCCTCGTTCACAACGGCATGGGCCAGAACGGTCGCGGTCGTCGTACCATCACCTGCGACGTCATTGGTCTTCGTCGCAGCTTCCTTCAGCAACTGGGCACCCATGTTCTCAAATGCATCAGGTAGCTCAATTTCGCGAGCGATGCTGACGCCATCGTTCGTGATTGTAGGTGCGCCGAACTTCTTGTCCAGCACAACGTTGCGTCCCTTAGGTCCAATTGTTACGCGGACCGCATTAGCTACCGTATCCATTCCCTTTTTAAGGGAGTGACGTGCTTGCTCATCAAACTGTACTCGTTTTGCCACGAAATTTACTCCTCTGATACAACCTAACTAATTTATAAACCTTATTCCACGATTCCCATGATATCGCTCTCACGGAGGATCAAATACTCCTGGCCATCGATTTTGATTTCGGTACCAGCATATTTCGCGAATAAGACACGCTGCCCCACTGTTACTTCCAGTACTGAGCGCTTGCCGTTATCCAGAACTTTACCCGGACCTACTGCCAGAATCTCGCCCTCCTGGGGCTTTTCTTTGGTCGCTGTATCTGGCAAGACAATGCCACTGCGCGTAACGGTCTCACGCGCCAGGCCTTTTACCACCACACGATCGCCTAGTGGTTGAAGTTTGGCTGACATACTCCATTCCTCCCTGTTCAATCTTATATATGTTCAAGAAGGTAAGGTAGTCCTCACCCTCCACTGTTTTAGCACTCTAATTCAGAGAGTGCGAACCGGCTATATAATACAACATAGGCTCCCAATTCGCAAGGGGAAGACCGTGTAATTATGCACAAACCTCCCTATTTTTATAAAAACTTCAGCAACATAGAATCAGGGTTAGTAGACATCCCCCCACACCCCGCCTTACGGCGTGGGTAAGGGGAAGAAAAAAAGATTTTGTGGGGACGTCATGCCCCCAGCATGCCTGCCCCACTCCCCGGCAGGAAGGGCCTCGCCGGCCCTCCTGCACCACCCGCCCACTCCAGCAACACCATCATGGGCCAGTGATTTATGGCTCTCGTCGCCACCCTCCACAACTACAGCAGGGGCAGGGAAATATAAGAGATTTTGTGGGGAGTGTCCCCACCCCGGCAGGATAGGCCTCACCGTCTTCCCTGCACCACCCGCTTACTCCAGCAACTTCCCCGACTAGAAGCAGGAGGTGCAGGAGGACGGCCAGTCCTCTTGCCGGGGTGCGGGGTGTCCCCGCAAAACTCCCCCTCCCCCCTCCGGGCCGCCGCAGGCGGCGCGAGAGGGGAGAATCCCCCACATGACCATATTGCTTGACCCTTCACTTCTGACCACGCAAGTGCTATACTGCACATAGCATGTAAATTATGCAAACCCTTTCCAATGTCTTGACACTATTCACATTCCAATTTTCTGCGTGTAAGACGTCTTTCAATTGTATAATGGTGCGTAGCGCAACGGGCTATTGTGGAACATTTACAGGTAGGACGATAGCAGAAGCAGGCACATGAACGAACAAAATGGTTTCATTTCGGAGCGCAAGCGTCCTGAGTTAGAAAAGGGGCTTGACCTGCAACACTTTGCTAATTATGATCTGGTACGGCGCATTGATGTGGGTGGCATGGGTGAGGTCTATCTGGCGCGTCAACGTACCGCCTTTGGCCGGGAGGTCGCGGTAAAAATTATCCGGCCCGATCTGGTCAATGATGCGACGGCCCGGCAGCGCTTCTTGCGCGAGGCCGAAGTCGCCTCTTACCTTAAGCATGATCATATTCTGCCCTTACTCGAATTTGGTGAGGAGCAGGGCCGCTTGTTTATTGTGACTCCTTATATTAAGGATGGCGATCTCGCCCAACGTCTGGCGCTTGGCTCTTTACCGATCTCTGAGGTCTATGAGCTGTTTAGCGCGCTTTGTCGTGCAGTTTCGTATCTCCATAGGCGCGGTATCGTGCATCGTGACCTGAAGCCCGCCAACATTCTCCTGGATAAAGAGAATGATAGTGGCCGGGCCTATGTGCGCTTAATCGATTTTGGTATTGCATCCTCACAGGGCGTCCTGACCAGTGGGCCTTTGAACTTCTCTACGAACCGTGAGTTTGGGACCGCCGACTATATGGCCCCGGAACGCCGCTTAGGTGTTGCGGCCCCCAGCAATGATATATTCTCATTAGGTGTGATTCTCCATGTGATGCTTACCGGTGAGCTACCCGGACCAGAGGCGACGCGCCGCCTACCGATTCCATTGATGAGTGTGATTGATCGTTGTCTGGAGGCGGATCCCGATGATCGTTTCCTGACGGTGGATGATCTGTTGCTGGCATTTGATCATGCCTATAAATCGTTGACCTCGTCGCAGCAAATGAATCGGGTCCAGCAAGTCTCGGCCCCGGTTGCCGCCGTGTCGCGTCCAGCCATTGAGGCCACTGAGCCACCAATCCTTGATGATGATGAGCCGACCGAGCCCGCTCCCAGGAACGCCCTGGAACAGGCGGCTCACCCTCCCACGCTCGATAATACCATGGATGAATTAGTGGCTCGCCCTATCATACGTGGCCGTGGCGCGGAAAGTACCTCGCGCCCACCTACGCGTGGTTATGGCGCTGAAAGCACCTCACGTCCGGCTACGAATAGAAGAAGTATGACTTCAGGTGAGCAGCCTGTACTGGCTTCACTGCAAAATACTGGCCGCAAGTCTGAGGGGGTAGACCAGAGAGTATCGCTGGCGGCGGCAGGCAAAAATTTCGCCCAGGCGATGCGTGCGCGAGCCGCAGGGGCGGCACCGGCACCGGCCACCAGCGGCGGCACGGTTCTTCCGCATGTCCCACACCAGGGTGACAACTTTAGTAATGTAGATTATGATGCGCCAACCACCGAGTTTGAGCCCGAAAGTGTTCCCAGGCGTAGTTCGGCGCCCGCAGTAAAACCTAAAAAGACACGAGGATCTAAGGCACCGGCCTCGCCGACCCAGATCAAGAAGCGCAGACGGCGTGGATCCGCCTTACTGGTCACCTTCATCTTAATTGGTGCGGTCATACTCCTGATCTTTGGCGTCGGATTTCTGATCTTTCAGGCGTCCGCCACCGCCAACGTCACCATCTCACCGAAGATGCAGACCGTCAACGGCGTATTTACCCTCGTCGCCAAACCTGGTGTCAAGACCGCCAATAGTTCGACCGGTGTGATTCCCGCCAATGTCTTCACCAGCTCTAAAAGTAACTCCCGTGCGGGACGACCAACCGGCGTTAGTGGCTGTGTCCTTGGCATCTTTGAATGTAAACAGACCGTTTCTCTGGGTGATGTCACCACCATCGCGGCCCAGCTACGGCCTTCACTCAAGGATCAAATTGCCAAGGATCTCCAGAAGCAGGCCAGTGGGGCCGGCGCAACCACCGTGGGCGACATCTTCTATACCGATGGCGCCATTACCGCTGATCCTCCTGTTGGCACTGTCAGCAAGACCATGACCGTCACCATGACCGAGCAGGGAAGCATTGAATACTTCAAGTCAAAGGATGTCCAGAGTCTGGCGCTCACGATGTTGAAGCACAAATTGCAGGCCAACTACACACTGGCCGATTCCATGACCCGTGTTGGTCAGCCCATCGTCCAAAACGTCAACGCCAATGGAGAGGTAAAGATCGCCATCGCGGCCGCCGGAGTCGCGCGCTATCAGATTCCTGACTCAGAAATGACCACGATCAAAAACCAGATCAAAGGTTTAAGCGTCAAGGATGCTCGTACGGCGCTGCTCAAACACACCAACCTGGAGCCCAACTCGCTCGCCGTCCGGCTCTCATACGGAGATAACGTCCCAACCAACATTCAGCAGATCAAGATCACCACCTTGAATCCCACTGATATTCCAACCATCCAGCTACCACCCATCCCCAAAGCAGCTGGAGCATAAAGAAACAGAGGCAGCTCAAAAGAGCTGCTTCTTTTTTTTAGTATCAGGAACAACCAGCGCTACTCATCAAACAAATCATCACCATCATCATCATCGCCCGCTTCACCCTGTAACTCATCCCAGAGATGTTGGACTGCATGTTTCGTCACCTCATAGCTAAAGCCGCGCCGCTGCAAAAACGGCCCCAACCGTGTACGAAACGTATTATGATCCATATCTGGTTGTCGCAGCAACGACTGCGCCTTCTTACGACCCGCCCGCAGAGCCAGCTCCTCATCCTGATCATCCGACACCACCTCATCAATCACCTCCTTCTTCACCCCCTTCATCTTCAGCTCACTCTTAATAGCCTGAGCTCCCTTAGGACGGAAACGCTCGCGAGACTCAATCCAGAACGACGCAAACGACTCATCATTAATCAGATCCAACTGATCCAGCCGTTCCAGCACCGTATCGATCAACTCGGCCGGAGTCTCCTTACGCCGCAGATAGCGCCGCACCTCCTCGCGACTCCTGGGCCGAAAAGAAAGAAAATTCATCCCCCGATCCACCGCCTTCTGTAAAGCCTCCTCCTGTTCCAACTGCTGAACCTGAGCCGGCGACAACACCTGATTGATCCGCAGCCCCATCTTCAACACAATCAGCGTACTCACCCCCATCAAAAACCGCCCATCCACAAACACACTCGTCCGCTCCGGATTATTCGCCTGCGGCTGTAAACTCGTAATTCGCATCCCCATCCCAACAAACCTCCTTTCAACCTACGCCCTCACAAAACAAAAACACCATATTCCCTACTATTCTAAATCCCCCCCACCAAACAGGAAACCCCCCACCCAAAACCCACAAAAGGCTTATAACAGCGGTAGCGGCAGGGCTCGTCCCTGCGCCAGTTCACGTACGACCAGGTACAGACCAACCTCCCAACGTTCCCCTTATCGCGACCACGTGTTTAAGAGACATTTCTTACGTGTACCGGTAGCAGGGACAAGCCCTGCCGCTACTACTTCGTACCCATCATACCGCGGAAGCACACCTGGAGCGGGGAGGTGCAGGAGGGGCGGCAGCCCTCCTGCCGGGGTTTGGGGTGCCCCCAAAACCTCCCCCTTCCCCTTTTCCCGCCGCAGGCGGGGAGTCAGATTCATCTCGAAACAACATAAAAAAGGTCCTGGTAGCGTGTGCTACCAGGACGAATAGATATATGTATCAGCATCACTTTTTTTATATCTTTTATTTCCTCTATGTATCACAAAAAAGGCATAGATATACGCGCTTAGGTGTGCATTCAGGGATGTTACAAGTAGGCTGAGGAAATGAATTATGCTAACTAACGTTCGTTAGGTGGAAGGTAAGTAGCAATTCATCCAACCCATCAGGCCGAATGAACTAGACTACTCGAAGCTCCTACGAAAAGGCAACTTCAACTTCAGGAGTCAACTGCTCATCAAATTCAGTCAACATCTCAATCAATGGCACATCTTTTTTCTCGGTTAAGCGATTCTCATCATCCACAAAAGCAATCTGTGGCACCAGGCTACGAATCTCTTGCTCGTCATACTGGGCATAGCTAATAATGATGACCTTGTCGCCCTCGGCAGTCATACGTGCGGCTGCACCATTCAAACAAATGACACCGGAACCACGAGCACCTGCGATTGTGTAGGTCTCCAAACGTGAGCCATTGTTGATGTTAACCACTTGCACCTTTTCATAAGGGTAGATGTTGGCGGCATCCAACAAATCCTGGTCAATCGTGATGCTACCGATATAGTTCAGATTGGCCTGCGTAACAGTGGCTCGATGGATCTTCCCTTTGCACATGGTACGTTGCATAAGTGTAACGGTTCCTTTCCCGTAGTAGAATAACTAAAAACTCGTGGAGATATTCTTAAAATTGCTATCCTTTTTTTCTCCACCTAATAATATTAAACGATATTGACACCGAATTGGAAACAGTATAGGAACAAGGTAACGGTATAAGAGAAATAGTACTGCTTTATTTTATTCTGTTCGCCCTGTTTCAGTATGTGTCTAATGCCTATCTTGATCTTCCACAACTGCTTCTAGTAGCGCCAGGAGGCCCATAGCATAGGCTTCAGGCACGCTCTGGGCATCATACATACTATCCTTCATCATCAAGCGGTAGTGGCATTTCCAGCGTCTTGCGGGCCATTCAGCCAGCTTGATCAGCGTATACGTTGTCGTGTGCTGCTCAAGGGCCTGGCGTAACGCAACCTCATCAAACCGCGTAATACCATAGCGTTCAAGTTGCTGCTGAAGAGTCTCCGCTAACTCATCGGCCATACAATGCTCTCTCCTCTTCCATCCTCATGATACATACGTCAGATTACATTTTTGCCCATCTGCCCATAAATGTCTACTCAAATTATACTTTCCCCATCCAGCCCTATACAAGCCTTCTCACCAGACAAAAAAGAGGTAGAGCCAATCAGATCGGCCCTACCTCTTTATACGCTCGGATGATGTACTAATGGGTTCCGATTGCAAAGACGTGAATGTGATTGTTATTCGGCAAGGTTACGCTTACCACCGGTAGGTTTTGACGTAGACCAATTTCTATATAAAACACATAGTTCTTAGTGGCTGCCTGACCACCTGGGTAGTTACGATAGGATTGAGTGGCCGCGATTGAATTACCCAGCGACGGTTGCTGAGCTCCACCACCCAATGTCCAGTCGCTAAAGTTCACAGTATCCTGCTCAGTAACACCATTAGCATACGTGATCGTGATTGTGCCACTGGTGGGTCCGCTGTGAGCGCTGGCCAGGAATGCCAGAGACGTTGCTCCGTTGAGCGCATTCACTGGAACGACCTGACCAGTAGCTGCGTAGTTGTTGTTCTGAGCAATACCACCAGGCCAGATGAAGCTCGTCGAGCTATAGGTAAAGATGTTACCAGGAGCCAGACCCGATTGTTTAAGAGCCTGGGCTGAGTAGCTGTATTTACCATCCAACGAACTCGCACCAGGATGGGCATCGTCGGTTGTACCGGCGTTATTAGGACCAGTGATCGCAAAAGGAGCACTGCTCTTCGTTGTGATCGAGAAAATGTGCATCTGTCCGCCAGTTGGATTGTTGGGCAGGGTCACGCTCTTGATAGTTTTGCCAGCAGTCAAACCAACTTCAGAGTAGAACACAAAGGTATTGAGTAGCTGCTTGCCACCCGCGTAGTTACGATATGGCATGGATACCGCGATCTGAACGCCTGGGATCAGAGCCGAGCCGCCTCCACTGAGCGTCCAGTCGTTGAAGTTCAGCGGCGCTTGTGACGATGTGCCATCATCGTAGTTAACAGTGACAGTACCTTTTGAATCTCCACTGGTGGCTGATCCCAGGAAGGCCAGGGTCTGAGCATTGCTCACTGGCGTTACCGGAATTACCTGTCCCTGAGCCAGGTAGTTATTATTCTGTCCCGCATCGGCCAATGGCCAGGTGAATGTGCCACCGTAAGCATTAACCGAGACACCCGGGATCAAACCTTGCATTTGAGATGCCTGGAATGAGTAACTGAATTTGCCGTCCATTGTGCTGGCAGCGAGATTGGTATCATCTGTGGCACCAGCGTTATTATAAGGGACACTTGGTACTGGAGTCGTTGGTACTGGACCATCCTTGGTCGCGACAGCGAAGACGTGCAGGGCACCGCCAGTGACTTTCGATGGCAATGTCACGCTCTTCACATCTTTACCAGGCTGGATAGCCACATCTGTGTAGAAGACATAATTTGTGACCAGTTGGAAACCATTCGGCGTATCACGGTATGGCAATGAAGCCAGTGTGCCGTTACCGAATGAGATCGGTGTAGTACCACCACCCAGTGTCCAGTCACTGAAGCCCAGTGTAAAGGACTGAGTAGTGCCATCGGTATAGTTAATGGTAGCTTTACCATAGCCCGCGCCACCACTCGCCGATCCCAGGAATCCCAGGATGTTAGCGTTTGGCACCGAGTCAACGCTTAACGTTTGACCATTCGCTATATAATTATCAGGCGCTCCAGATGCAACGTTTGGCCATGAAAAGACCATGCCAGTTGGATTGTAGAAGGCATTATCACCAGCATTGATACCCGCGTTACGCAGGAGATCTTCAGAATAGTTTTTGCCGCCACCATCAAAGTTGGCGTTACCAGGATTGGCGTCTGGTGCGATACCAACATTGTTAAATGCAGGCGCACTGGGATTTGGGGTTGGGGTTGGGGTTGGGGTGCCATTACTCGGCGTTGGGGTTACCTTTGGCGTTGGAGTCGGATTTGGTGAAGCAGAAATCAAGCCATAGATATCCACCGAACTCTTGGTGCCAACAAAGACCTCGCCATTGGCTACGATTGGCGTTGAGAATTTTACATATGTACCGTTCGGTCGATCCTGTGACGCATGGATTTCGCTGTTATAGATTTCATTGCCCAGGTTGGTTGCGTCATACGCACGCAGTACCGTCGTGTAGTCTGTACCATTGCTGGTTCCTGGCGAGACACTCCAGACAATACCAGTTCCGGCCTGTGTGCCATTACTTGAGATAACAGGATTACCACCAGTAAATGGTGATGTCTCGGGACTACGTGATGAGTATGGTGCGATAAGTTTCCCTGTGTTGTAGTCTAATTTGAATGACTTAAGGTATTCGCGAGCACCAGCAATGTAAACATTACCGTTCCAGTATGCTGGATTGCTATACACACCACCAGTCGTGTTGGGTGGCAATTCCTGAACAACTTTATCGATATCTGTGCGCAAGCGCTCATTTGAGTTAGAAGCACAGTTCAAATTGGGATCGCTAGTAAAACCGCCCAATGCGTTAGGATTGAGGACGTAAATACGCCCTTCTTTACCACCCTGGACCATTTCAGGGCCCTTGGCGGTTGGCACAGTTAAGAGACCACCGGAGCCAAGATCAGCGTCCGCCTGGTCCAGACATATCTGATTGAAAGGTGAGAAGTAGCTCAAAACCTTGGACATATCAGGTGACAGTTTCACGATTGCATCACCACCACCATTGCCGCCAGTGCTCAGAGTGAAGTCACCATTACCACTAACATAGTAGATATTGCCAGCAGCGTCTGTGGTCAATGGTCCACCAGAAGCCCAGATACCACCATCTTTACCGTTAGCTGTGTCGTTGTAGATATGTGTCTGAGTCAGATTCGCGCCATCATAGCTATAGGAGATGATCCAGCCATGATATGGTCGGTAGTCACAGAACGATCCAAATGAGACGTAGACCTGTCCATTCGCTAACATCAGAGCTGAACGCTGGCGCTCAAATTTAGCCTGGAAAGGCACACGACCACTAACTGAGGCTGAACCTGTTCCTGGCACCGATCCAGTAATATTTGTCGGACTACCAGGTTTCTCCTGACCAGATGCGACATCAAGCGCATGTATGCGATAAATCAGGTTGCCATTCTCATTGGTCATGGCAACCACATACATGGTATTGGTTGCTGGATCAATGACTGGTGTGCCAGAAAGGCCAACCTCTGGCTTCATGTCATTACAGCCACCAATGTCCAGATAGCTTGGTGAGACAGCCCCATTAAGCAGGAAAGATGTTTTCCAAAGGGGAGGAGTATTAGGATCCGTCTGATCTGCATCAAAAGCATAAACCGAATCATGCTCAGTTTCCACCAGTACGACATTGTGGGAAGTGCCATTGACCGAGACATTCGGCAGATATAATGGCTGGGCATAGACCTGTCCATCAACTTGATAGGACACGCGTTTGCCAAATTTTGACGTATTTACATTGCCTAAATTCAGTGTTTTTTCATTGGAAAAATTGCCGGTATGAGCATTATCGCCCTTAAAGGTTAATACTGCTGTGTTTGCATCCGCGGCGAAAGCCGATTTCAATGCCGTGAAGTTAAGCGAAACGAATGTTCCGCCGGCTATACATATCAATAATAGTACACTTACAATTGCAAATAGACGCGTCGATTTGCTACGTTTTGGACGAGAGTGAGGAGGCTGCATACTGGCATCAGGATGAGATGAATTCTGGGAAATCATCCATAATCTCCTTAATATAAAAGTTCTCTGCTACAAATTGTTATAAAAAGAATTGTTATTCGGCCCGGGTTTCGCCATAGATACCACTGTGGGATGCATTGAAAATAGGTTGAATGCAAACAACAATAGATTTGGGCATATTAGCCTTATTTTCACATTGGCATAGTATAATGTATAAATCATCCAATGAAAAATAACAATATTAGAGCCAAAAAATAGGTATGAAGTACTTATACGCGGTTTTTTTTGAATCTTCAGGTGATAAAAGTGTACAATTTCCTTAGTGAATTGCGGGTTACAGTTATGCTTAGCAACTGTCTTAGTCATTACCTAAAATGAACACAATTATATATGTACTATTGTGACTTAATTGTTTCTAAAGTAAAATGATCTTTTAAAGAGATAGGGAGATTTATTATGAAGCGGACTATTCTCTCAGGTTTGGTTATCTGTCTGCTATCTTTCATTCTGGTTGCGTGTAATAGCGGCGCGGAGCCCGCACCAATTAATCAGGTTCCTACCCCAACGCCATTGCCCACCCCAACACCACTATCGCTAACCAAGAACTCTGTTCTCAGTGTCCCTACAGTAGCGTTGTATTACACCGCCGCAAAAATGCGGGATTATGAGAAGGCCTATACGTTCCTTTCAGCCGATGCCGTTGATAGTAACGGGAAGAAAGTGACGAAGGATGTCTTTATGCAGATGGCTCAGGAAGGCGACAATTTGAATGGGGTGATCAAGAATGTCGAGCTGGCTCCTTACGGCAAGGATTCAACCCAGATAATTACGACAATTGATCGCAATTCAGGCATTCGCTATCATTCACACCTGACACTTAAACTTGAGGGGAAAGACTGGAAGATTGCTTCTTTAGATCGTGTATAGCTGACATCCTTCGGGATTGCGGCGAGAAGAGCAATATATATCTATTCATGCAAAGTTAGATCGATACATAATATATTGCTCTTAAACTACTATATTTGTTTTTGCAGCATCTTTGCTGCTTCTTCTGGCTCATACAATTCAAAGTTCGTGCCAGACAACTGGCGGGGAATGACTTCAAATGGTCCTGTCCATTGTCTGGCCTGCTCATCCAGCCAATCTAACGCTTCAAATGAACGTTTGCGTGACTGCTCTACAATCGGATACGCTCTAGCTGCTCGCTCAAATACTTCTTGATCCTTTGTATACACGCTGTAATCTTCGCGCACCACGACATCAATATAAAGATCAACATAGATAAGTTCTTCGGCTGTATTTGTATAATCTGCACGCGGCAAAACCACATCACAATAGACGCTAATACACTTTCCCTGTTCATCGTAGCCCGCATGTATGGTATACCAGGCTTCCGGCCAGAAATAGCTTAGTTGATGTTTATACGCGGTCCAGGTACCAGGTTTCCAATGCATCGGCGTGCCAATTGGCGTCCAGATCACAAAATACTGCTCACTCACCGGAATATGATAACCTTGCCAGCTGGCCCATTGATCTCCATCCACCAGCATTTTTCTGATAACGGCCTCAAGTAACATAGATACATCCTCTCTCTATACAGCCAGCCGAGTTTATACTTACGATTATAAATGAAGAGTCCACCCGGATACAAGTTAGCACCTCCGCTATATACACGCAGACCGTTCGTCTGGAGCTGCCACAAAAAATGAAGCAACTTGCTAATAGTTACGTATCGAAACTTTTCTTTTTCTTATCGCGCATACCTAAGTGAGCATGTGAATACGTATAGCACATGAATAAGGATGTGCTTTCTCTTTTGCGTGCCCTGAATCTGATCAAAAGAAAAACCACTACAATTCATAGTTATAAAGATATGCGAAGATTGGAGAAGGAAGATGGTACAACTCGGTTGGAAAGCGGGTCCAGAGCAATATCCCCCCGTTGAATTAATGGAATATGCAATTAGTGCGGATAAAGCAGGCTATGATTGGATTGACGTAAGCGATCATTTCAATCCCTGGAGCGAAGCGGGACAGTCACCCTTTACCTGGACCTGGCTAGGCGCGGTTGCTCCACAGACGAAGCAGATCAAATTGAGTACTGGTGTTACCTGTCCGATTTTACGCTATCATCCATCTGTTGTGGCTCAGGCAGCCGCCACAGTCTCTCATTTTGCGCCAAATCGTACAGGACTTGGCCTGGGCACAGGCGAGGCGCTGAATGAGTTTGCCGCCACTGGCGAGTGGCCCAGCTATGCCGAGCGCCGTGATCGTCTGGCGGAGGCCATCGATATTATCCGTGGCCTATGGAGTGGTGAGGAAGTGAATTACGAAGGTGAATATTACCAGACGCGTAAAGCGAAACTGTATACACCTCCAACCTCTCCAATTCCCATTGTCATCTCCTCCCTTGTGCCGCACAGTGCCCTGTTCGCCGGTCGTTATGGCGATGGCATCTGGTCCGTTGGTGGTAAAAAGCCAGATCTCTATAAAGGCATCATTGGCAATTTTGAAGAGGCCGCCCGTAAAGCTGGCAAAGATCCTTCCAAAATGGCACGCATCATTGAATTGAATGTCGGCTACACCCAGGACATCGACGCAGCCGTCCAGGAAATGTTAAAGTACTGGGGTGCTACGTATATTCCAGCCCTCTTCGATCAGAACATCTATACACCAACCATGTCGCAGGAAAATGGTGAAGTAGTTGGTCCTGATACCGTGAAAAGCACCGGCTGCTTCTCCTCGAATCCCGATGATCATGTACAATTCGCCCAACAATATATCGACATGGGCTTTGATTGCTTGATCTTCCATTCAGCGGGACCCGATCAAAAAGCCTTTATCGAATCCTACGCCAAAGACGTCTTGCCACGTATTCGCGCCAACAATCCTCGCTAACATACAGCGAACCTGTCCGTGTGGTGCCAATACTCATGACACCACACAGACACGTCCCAACCCCAATCCCCCCAGCAATCCCCCCATGCCAATAGTGCTCTAACCCAGCCCATAGGTGCAAAGCGGGGATGCAAGGGGCGGCCAGCCCCTTGACTGGGGGGCACGGGGGCTGTGCCCCCGCAACCTCCTTCCCCTCCCGCCCGCGTAGCGGGCGAAGAACACACCACTTGCCGACAGAAATTGCACAGTACATGGTGGTATAATACTTGCGTGATAAACCATGCTCGAAGAGGAGGTTCTATGTCGCAAACAGTTCAGGGCACCCGTGTCGAACGCGATTCTATGGGCGAGATGCAGGTACCAACTGATGCATATTATGGTGCAAGCACACAGCGCGCTGTACTCAATTTTCCGATCAGTGATCTGCGCTTCCCACGCACATTTATTCGTGCTCTGGGTCAGATCAAACAGGCAGCCGCAAAGGTAAATGGAGAACTCGGTCATATTGACAGCTCGATCGCCGAGGCCATTATCCAGGCCAGCCAGGAAGTCATTGACGGCAAACTGGATGACCATTTTGTACTCGATATTTTTCAGACAGGTTCTGGTACATCTACCAACATGAACGCCAATGAAGTCATTGCCAATCGTGCCAGTGAAATTCTAGGTGGATCACGTGGATCACGTAAGGTTCATCCCAATGATCATGTGAACTTTGGCCAGTCTTCTAACGATGTTATCCCTAGTGCAATCCATCTTTCAGCCTTGTTGAGCATCGAGCAGCAGCTTATTCCTGCCCTCCTTGAGTTGCAGCAGACCTTATCCACGAAAGCGGAAGAGTTTATGCCTGTTATCAAGACAGGTCGTACCCATCTGCAAGACGCAACTCCTATTCGCCTGGGACAAGAATTTGACGGCTACGCGGGACAGATTGAGCGGGCGATTATTCGCTTGAATCATGCCCAGAGCGAGCTGTCTGAACTGGCCCTGGGTGGAACTGCGGTTGGCACGGGCGTGAATACCGATCCGGATTTTTCATCCCGTGTCTGTGCCCGCCTATCCCAGATTAATGGTATCGATGTGACTGAGACCGGCAACCATTTCCAGGCTCAGAGTACATTGGATAGTATTGTTGAGGCCAGTGGCGTACTGAACACGATCGCGGTCGGCTTGATGAAGATCGCCAATGATGTACGCTGGCTCGGTTCCGGTCCACGTGCTGGCATTGGTGAACTTGAACTGCCTGCCGTCCAGCCAGGTAGCTCGATTATGCCTGGTAAAGTCAATCCAGTTATCGCGGAATCCGTGTGTATGGTCTGTGCCCAGGTAATCGGCAATCATGCGACTATCACTGTAGCGGGACAGTCCGGCAATTTCGAGATCAATGTAATGATGCCGGTGGCGGCATATAATATCTTGCAATCGATCAGCCTGCTAGCCGCTGTCGCCAGGAATTTCTCGCGTCAATGCATCAAGGAACTGAAAGCGACCACCCGTGGACCAGAGATGGTCGAGCGCGGACTGGCAATCTGTACCTCGCTGGCCCCAGTCATCGGCTATGATGCTGCCGCAGACATCTCCAAGCATGCCCACAAGACTGGTCGTACCGTTCGTGAAGTGGCGCGTGAGAAAACCAGTTTATCTGAAGAAGAACTAGAACGCATTCTTAATCCTGAAAGCATGACAAAACCCGGCCTGGAAGGTGGTCCAGCTGGCGGCTAAGCGTTAAATTCTGAATGACTAATTTTGATGAATTTCCAAATATCTTGGAAATTCATCAAAATTAGTCGCTAAAAGACTTGAAAAAGCTCAGTATATTGGATATACTTATATCTTGTAAGCGCAAAAAGAAAACGCATGGGCTTGTGGCACAGTTGGTAGCGCGCCTCCATGGCATGGAGGAGGTCAGGGGTTCGAATCCCCTCAGGTCCACCACAAAAACCCCCTTTCATTCACATTGATGAAAGGGGGTTTTTATGCGTATTTTTTTACATTGTAAAGGGATGATGCAATGATATTTTGCACCATCCCTTGTTTTTTCAACGTTTAGTGCTTTACGGAACCAACCTGTTCAGGTCGCGTGGAAATGTAGCAGTCAATTTAACGTTTTGCGCACCGAGCAGTTGCATAAGTAATCGTTCTGAACCTATCGCGAAGCCTCCATGTGGTGGCATGCCATACTTAAATGCCTCCAGATAATACTCAAATGGTTCAAGCGGCAACTGCGCGCGTTCCAGGGCCGCCAGGTAGTCCTGATAGCGGTGTAGACGCTGTCCTCCTGTCACCAGTTCAGTCCCCCTGAAGAGCAGGTCAAACGAGTTTGAGTACTCTGGCCGCTCGGGATCCACATGGGTATAGAATGGTCGCTTACGCATTGGATAACCAGTAACAAACAAAAAGTCGCTAGCAAATTCCTGTTTAGCCCATGCACCCAGCCAGCGCTCATCCTGTGGTGAAAGATCAGGCTCACCTCGAACATCGGTTTTATGCAGCTTCAAAATCAATTCTTGTGCGTCCGCAAAATGAATGGTCGGAACGTCCTCAGGCATACGAGGCATCTCAACTTTGAGTAGTTCCAGTTCAGAGCGATAGTCTTCATTCAGCGTTTGCAAGATATGGGCAAGCACATCCCGCAACAGGGCCATTACCGTGAAATGGTTCTCGATAAAACCAAATTCCGCATCCAGACTGACATATTCATTGAGATGGCGTGTCGTATCGTGTGGTTCCGCTCGAAAAACAGGCCCAACTTCAAAAACACGCTCAAAGACCCCTACCATGATCTGTTTATAGAACTGTGGACTCTGAGCCAGATAGGCCGGCCGACCAAAGTAGTCCAGTTGAAAGACATTAGCCCCACTCTCAGTGGCTGCAGCAACAATCTTTGGCGTCTGAATCTCAGTAAAGGCCCTGGATGTCAAGATGTCCCGAAAACCGGCCATAATGCCCGCGGAAAGACGCAAGGTAGCGCGGCGTAATGGATGGCGGTTGGTCACTGCCGCATGGTCAAGCAATGTATTGAGCTGCGCATTGAGCTTGCGTTTGTTGAGCGAAATCGGAGGAATTTCGGATACCGGATTCAGCAGCTCGATTTTCAGCTCGTGCAGCTCTACGCCACCGGGCGCCTGGGGCTCGCTCTTGACCAGCCCTTCAACAACAATAATACTCTCCACACCCACATTTTCAGGTTGCAAAACGGCGATCTCCTCTTCCGTTTCAGCTACCGCCTGGATCAGTCCCCAGCCATCGCGAATAAGCAGAAAATTGATGCCACCCATACGGCGTAACGAATGTAGCCAGCCAGCGACACGAATACGCTCGCCAACGTGGGACATAACTTCGGTTGTACGCATGCGTTCCATAGCAAAAGACTCCTTCACAATCTGTAATAGCGGCAGGCTTGCCAATACACGTGCTTCACATGAGGAAGGACACCTGGCAAGCCTGCTTGAACATTACAGATGCTCAGTGCCTTCCTCGCGATCATTATCGTCTCCGTCGTTATCCATGCCCCTCGGACCTTTCATCCAGTTGTCTTGTGCGGCTATCATAGTGTCGATGATACGTAAAAAAGACAACAAAAAACCCTCATCCTATCAGGAGGACGAGGGCGACTTCATGCGCCTATCGTGGTACCACCACCGTTTATCCCATAGCGGGACCTTGGGCCGGTCTCACTTTTCTATTAGCAGGAAAGTTGAAACCGCTGCGCTATAACGGGCGCTATCCCGAAAGCCGGCTACTGCAAAATGGTTCACCGCTTAGCTCATAGGTGTCATTGGCGCAGCACTAATCGCAATGCTTTCAGCCTGGACATCGCTCTCTGGCTATTAGCTTATCTACCCAACATGCCCTATTCAAAGCCGCTAACTTTTTTTACTTATAACACCACTATAACACACCCACACAAACAGAGTCAAGCAACCATTGATGATAGGCAGGGCTTTTTAATTTTCCTCTTCCTGGCGCCTACGGCGCCGGAGTCTGGTGTGGTGTGTGTTCTGTGGGCGGCCGCGGCCGCCCACAGAACACACACCACACCAGAAATACTCTGTATATGATTTGCCTGACAGTTATTCCCGGCTGAAAATTAAAAAGCCCTGGATGATAGGCATTCAAATTTTTGCAAAGGTATGCGTCCCATGGAAAAGACCACGTAGCTGCGACCCTGAGCGGTCGCTTGCCACCCGCCGCAGCGTGGTGGCCCGGTATCCGGCCGGCTCGGCCCCCTCATCGTTGTCACCTCGCACAGAGAGAGTTCCCCTGCGACACCTCAGGGTGATACCATCCATGGGAAGGTTCCTTTTGGGCACCGCGTGAGGGCGCACAAGTCAGTCTGGAAGGAACAGGATCGCGGGGGTACTGGGCCACCACGCTGCGGCTGGTGGCAAACGACCGCTCAGGGTCGTAACTACGGGAACGGGTTCGTGATGAGGGGAGGGATCGCTGGGGTAGAGATTTTCTTCTCATGGCTACGCGTGCAAAAACATGAATGACACCCTCGATGATAAATACACCTACACCCCATCGAGCTACTCCCCCACCAACGCTTGCCCCTGCAACTGGTACACGTATGATATACCACTCAAGCACGTAATCTTGCGGCGGTAAGATCCAGGCAGTTGGGAACCTTATCTTGGGGCGAGTCTTGCCTTTACTGTGGATGTGATGTGGTGGTGAGCATGGTTAGCAACAGGCGACTGGCTCGGCTAAGGTAGGCTTGACGACGATATATGGCCATGACGGGGACACTTGTTTGCAGGCCGGCGATTGGCAAGATACGTACGGTACCAAGGCGCAGTTCTTCTTCGATGCTGCTTGCAGGTAGTAATCCAATCCCAAAATCGGCTTCAATCAGGCGCTTCTGAGCGCTCAGGCTGTCGATGACCAGCCTTTCGGCGTTATCCAGTTCATAGCGCGTCAATTGGCGTTCAAGCAGGCGTGCGAATGGTTCGCCAGATGATCTGGTGTGAATAGGAAATGTCACCCATGGTATGTAAGATAGGGCGGCTGGATCGCCTGGTGTCTCTGTAAAAAAGCGCGATTGGGCTGCGCTGATGACCAGTAATGGCTCATTGAGCACCAGCTGTGATTGAATGTCTGGATGCGGATCAGCAAAATAGCGCAAGCCCAGGTGGGCATCACCTTGCTGTACCAGGGTACTTACCTCGTCGCTACGAGCGGTATGCAGTTTTAACTGCACATGTGGATAGGTCTTGTGAAATGTTTGCAGGTGGGTTGTCAGTTGCGTACTGGCGAGTGTTCCAACCAGTGCCAGCGTAATGGTACCGCGCTCATCTTCTTCAAGCGCACGAACAGCGGCTATGCCATCCTCCATAGCGGCTGCTACTCGCTGAGCATAAGGCAAAAACGCCTGACCAGCCTCGGTCAGGCGAATTCCAGCGGGGAGACGCTCAAACAAAGGCGTAGCCAGTTCACGCTCTAATAGCTCGATGCGCCGACTGACCGCTGGTTGTGACACATGTAAGAGTTCAGCAGCTCGTGTAAAGCTACCCTCACGATTGATCATAATAAATGCTTCGATTTCACTCAGTTCCATAGCCATCAGTATAACTGATAGACCGGATAAATTCTATCTATTAGACACATCAATATGTGCCCCCTTATACTTGAGGTGTGAATCGTTGTGAAGAAAGAACAAGGAGTATAGCTCGCTCATGGCAAGAATAGACGGAGTCAATCCGGAAGAGGTTGAAACATATATCCGTAAGGTGTTTGAGTCACAGGAAAAAATCTGGGGCTCGCCTTTGCTCAATCATCTGGTGTATGCGCGCCGCCCTTCGATCTTTCGCGGAGCACGCGCGATGTGGACCGGTATCAGCACTTCTGGCTTGATTGATGAGAAGTTACAGTGCTTGCTCAATCGGCGTGTCGCCATGCTGAATAAATGTGAGTTCTGACAGGACATTAATGCTGCCGTGGGTAGCAAACTGGGTATCGCGGATGAGAAAATTCTCACGCTGGCGGATTATGCCACCAGTCCTCTCTACAACGAGCTAGAGCGTGTGACGCTGGCATATGCTGATAATATGACGATTACAGGACAAGAGGTAAGCGATAATGATTTCGCCCGCCTGCGCGAATTTTATACTGATGATGAACTGGTCGAATTAACGGAGATCATTGCCTGGGAAAATGCCTCCAGCAAATTTAATCGAGCGCTACGCATACCCTCCCAGGGCCTATGGAAGCAGAAGGAGTTGAAACAAGGATGACATTTCCGCAGGACGCGATTGCAGCTGTGACGCATCATAACCCTTATCCTTACTATGCGGATCTGGTTGCGCACAAACCACTCTATTATGATCAGATAAAAGGATATTGGATCGCTTCAAGTGCAGCCGCTGTCCGCGCTGTTCTGACGAGCGATCTCTGCCGTGTGCGACCACTAACGGAGCCGGTTCCCAAAGCCTTACTCGGCTCATCTGCCGCTGATATTTTTCAGCATCTCGTTCGTATGAATGATGGCATCAAACATTGTCCGTTCAAACGTGCGATCACTACTACCCTAACGTCAATTGATACAGCTCAAATCACAGAGCTGAGCCGCGAATGTGCTCAATCTCTCTTTAATGAGATTGAGCACGAGCCTATCTCTACCCGTTATGTTACCTTTGCCTTTCACCTGTCGGTCTATGTGCTTGCCAGTCTAATCGGTGTGCCACGAGATCAGCTACGCCAGACGGCATTATGGATAAGTGATTTTGTTTTCTGCATCGCGCCTGCCAGTAGCCCGGAACAGATCGAACGCGGCAAAGATGCTGCAACCCGGTTGCTTGATCTATTTCGCGCTCTAGTGCGTTCTCAGGAAGTAGGAATAAAAAGCTCACATAGTTTGCTGGCAACACTCGCTGGAGGGGCACGACAAATGGGTAGCGAAGATCCAGCTGTGATCGTCGCTAACGGCATTGGTTTTTTGTCACAGGCCTATGAAGCCACTGCTGGCTTGATTGGCAATACTATGCTTGCACTTACCTCGCATCCGCAAGTATATGAGCAGGTAAGGGCTGATCCTGATCTTCTGCGATCAGTGATTGCAGAGGTACTGCGCTACGACCCCCCCATCCAGAATACGCGCCGTTTTCTTGCCCATGCTGGCTCTATTGCAGAGCAAGAAATGAAAAAGGGTGACGTTATATTGGTTCTACTGGCGGCCGCTAATCGAGATCCGCTGGCTAATCCTCATCCTGAGCAATTCGACATCTTCAGACAGGATCGGCAGATATTTACCTTTGGCACAGGCCCTCACGCTTGTCCAGGTGAAGCGTTTGCTGAATTAATTGCTCTAGCTGGCCTTGAAAAGCTCATCAACGCTGGCCTTGATCTTGAATCATTAGCCAGATTCGCCACTTATCGTCCTTCTGCCAATGCGCGAATTGCGATCCTCACTACCAAAGGGATCGATCAATAAAAGAGATCGCTGAAGGAGGCTATACCTGTGATTGCTGTAATCTTCGAAGTTCAACCGAAGCATGAGCAGAAACAAACCTATCTTGACATTGCCGCCCGCTTGCGACCGCAACTTGATGAAATTGATGGTTTCATCTCGATAGAACGCTTTCAGAGCCTTTCGACTCCAGGCAAAATCCTATCCCTCTCATTCTGGCGTGATGAGCAAGCAATTAAGACCTGGCGGCAGAGGGAAGAACATCGTGAGGCACAAGTCCAGGGGCGAACGGCTATTTTCACAGACTATCGCCTGCGGATCGCTGGTGTGATCAGGGATTATGGTATGTGGGCGCGTGAGGAAGCACCGCTTGATAGCCAGGACGTTCATGGTTAGCTAGCTGCCTAGACTTTTTCAGGCGCTAATGTGCCTCTTAGCATGATCATCTGACAAATTTCTGTATCAGGGGTACACGCCCGCATCCTAAAATGTGAGTGTGTACCCTTGATTGCTGAATATACTTTAGACTTTCACCGTTTCTACTTCGACTTCGTCCGGGTAGACCTGGACTTGCTTGCTGAGTCCGAGGGCGCGAATGAAGAAGAAGATGTTAGGAGCGAGGATGGCGCTGGTGGTGAGCAGGGCCGCTCGCAATGAAACGATGGTGCCGATATAACCAACAGCAGGTCCACCAGCAATCTGGCCAATAGCATCGACCTGTCCAAACATTGAGATAACCGTAGCTCGCATACGCGGCTCACTATTCTGGGTTATCCAGTTCATATAGAACGGGGCCGCTGTACTGCGTCCAATGCTGGCACACCAGAAGGTGATTAAGGCCAGGTAGAAGTTTCCAGAGAGCGCAAAGGCGATGATACCTCCAATTAAGAGGAGCTGGCAGGCAAACATCACTCTGACCATCTGCGTATGCTGATCTGGCTTCACACGCCGCCGTACAAGCTCGGTGACGGTCAGACAAAGGATGCTTGTTCCCATGTTGATAATCCCAAACCAGACCAGATGGCTCAGATGCCATAGCTGTGGAAAGGTGAAGTCTTTAATAAAGTGGTCGGTCTGCAGACGATCAAAGCCCTCGCTGGACATTGCGGAGAAAGCAGTAATACAGAGGATCACCAGCAGCATACGATTCCGTGTAACGGCCTTCCCTCCGTCAACCATCATTTTACCCATAGCATGCCAGGAACTACGCTCCTCCCGTGGCGCAGGATGAAAGTTCTTCTCGGGCATCCAGATACCCAGAAAACATCCTAGCAACAGCAGTAATATTGCGCCCAGAATGATAGGAAAATTGATACGATAGATGGCCAGGCCGATACCCAGAGGAATAGCAAGCAGCGACGCAATCTGTCCGATCTGTGAACCACGGATAAATGCGTTACCAACCGCGGCCTCGCCGATCTCATCAGCGCACCAGGCTTCTTCAGCCCCGCTGACAAAGGTTGAGCCACATCCCCATAGGAGTTGCGCGCCCAATACGGCCCCAAAGCTAGGTATCAAGCCCTCTAACAGAAAGCCGACACCCATCAGTGTATAACCGAGTACCACCGCCATACGACGACTATACATGTCCGCCAGCACACCCGTCGGAACCTGACTGACAAAACAGGCAACCTCTAACGTCGTACCAACAAGTACCAGTTGTAGTGGATTCAACTTAACGGTCTCAATCTGATAGACCATATTAATGGAGAAAATGAGATTGGTCGCAAACGATCCGATGCCAGTAATCAACAGATAGATTGCGAACGGGTTAAGTTTATGTAGCTTAAAATGCATAAAGTGTCACTCCTCAAGGCCACAAAGAACCATGGCCAGGCGATAAGGGGGGATCGCGGGAAGAGTGCATACTTCTGAAGTCCTGGTTTGTGTATTAGCGTACACATACAACCAAGGACCATTGTTTGCTCATACTATGATCTTTTGAGCAACATTGTATAGGATAGGAATTTGCCTAGAAGGTGCACTCAACCCCAATAAAACTGCTGGAGAAACAAGCAGTTGTCATTGAAAAGGTGGTGACTATAACTAACATTGATGTTAACTCCTTCTCGCTTGCGCAAAAAACATATGTAGAGGTTACTCAGGTCAAGAATACCATGTAGATCTGCAGAAATCAAGCTCAATTCTTGAGACGAGTGTCATGCATTATTTCGCAAGAGCAACCATGAGAAGAAAAACCATACATACCCCAGCGATCCCTCCCCTCATCACGAGCAAGCCCACGTAGCTACCTTGTTTGTCTCTGGGTGATGAATCCCACGGTCCACATCTCGTTGCAAATTAATGAAAGGAGAGAAGAGATTGAGGCGGGTTGCGCCTCAATCTCTCTGTGGGTAACGCGTTTAGCGCACAGGTTGGGGTTGCTGATTGGTTGGGTAGATGTTAGCTGCTGGAATGTTGGCTCGGACATCATCCGAGGGTTTAGGAGTGTTTACGGGTCCTTGATTGATACGGTTGCGTCCAAGTTTGCCTGTGACAAACAGGAAGAAGAGTACCATGAGCAGGGTCCAGACACCATAGATGATCATGATGGATGGCAATGGATAGCTGCCAATCATAATGGTGCCTTTATCGAAGTAGGGTCCGATTGGAGCTGGCAGGATCTGGAAGACAAAGGAGCCGTTCCAGATAGCATGCTGTAAGACCGCATAGAGTCCACAGCCAAGTCCGATCAAGATACGCTTATTTTTAAGCGAGTTAGAATGGGTCAGATAGTACCAACCGAGAGCGGTCATGCCGGCACCAAAGCTATGCAGTAGGCCAGCAGAACTGCGCTGGATAGCGATATCAACCCAGTTACTATAGCCCATGCCGATATAGCCAGCGGTCTCAACCAGATCAAAACCAATACCACAGGCCATGCCTAAGATAAACGCTTCTTTGGCACTGCTGATGCGTCCAATGAAGGTTACCACTGCCAGTGGCTTGACACCTTCCTCTACCACTGGGGCAACAACAGCAACAACCAGGAACAGGTAGATGATGGCGCGCATATTGTTGGGGATTGGCATATTTGGATCATCTAGATTCAGGCTGTTAATACGTAGTCCAGCCTGAAGGACCAATCCCAGGATTAACTCTAAGATCAGGGCGAACAAGATGGCCGAGGTGGCGCCACTGGTCATAGCAACCGCAACGCGTCTCCAGGTAGTGGTCCAGTGTTCGTCGTTTTTGTTATGGACACGCCAGGCTCCCAGGGCGAAGATGGTCAGGGCAGGCAACAGGCCAGCCAGACCAATCAGCAAGACGGTCAGCCAGGTGTTGGCCGCAATCTGCTCGTTGCCGCGAATAAGTAAGCCAATGATCAGCATGACCACATAAAGCGCCAGCCAGAGAGCAAACCACGGAAGCTTGAAATGGCCAAGGCGAATAGATGTGACCTTGAATTCCCACGATTTCTTGCGCATCAATGCTCGTATGCTATGGTAGAGACTGAATGAGCCACCACCCAGGCCCGCCAGCGTCAGGGCGGTCAACATAGTGACGCCGCTAAACAATTGCTCAGGCTTGCTTGTATTCGCAGCGCTATAAGGCAGCGAAATCACAGTCACCAGGAGCAATAAAGAACAGATAGCGCCTGTAATAAGTACCAGACCGGAACAAACAGTGGCAATAATAGCAATGACAAATTGATAGGTATCGCGTTTAGGTTTAGCAGGCTGCCAGCTATAGGGTGGATAACCATAGGGGGCATAACCATAAGGTGGATAACCATAGGGGGCATAGCCATTGTATTGTGGCTGGTAACCTCCTTGTGGTGCATAAGGATAATGAGGTTGAGCTGGATAGGGCTGTCCCCAACCATTGGCCGCTGGTTGCTGATTATAGGGTGCATGACCATTCTGGCCAGGTTGTTGATAAGGCGGCTGACCATATCCTGGCTGCTGATAAAGCGGTTGCGGCTGAACTGGATGATGTGATGGTGGCGTCTGCGCTGGAGGTTGAGCTGCACGCAAGGGCACATCTGAATATCTCAGGGGTCCCGAGACGTGTTCGCGATATTGTGGTTCCTCGTAGCGCTCTAATTCTTCCGCAGACCGGCCTTCAGGCAACCTTGCCGGATATCCGGCATCTCTATGCTCGGATGGGTTTGCATTGGGATAGGGCTTGTTTTGTTTATTGGGGTCCGGTGCAGAACCCTTGTAGTCGAAACCCACAATCTTATAACCTTTTCTGCTTTAATTAATTGTATCAATCAATGTATATGTTAGTGAATATACGAGTGAGGTAATGCTTAGGTTTCTTCTCAGTATAACGAGTATTGCGCGCAACTGTCAAAAGAGCCGGGCGGTTCTGACAGTTGTAGAGATTGAAATGAGGAAAGATAGCGCATATAAACTGTGCGCTATCTTTCCCGGGTCTGAAGTGATGTGTATAGGACTAAAAGGTTTAGGCGAGCACTTTGGCTTCGATCATGCCACTGCCAAGCTCGTTTTCAAGCTTGCTACGTAGCTCATCGCTATAGAATATGGTGTTGTCCTGCGGCGTGAGGCGCATCTCCCATTCGCCATTGGCGACCAGAATCTCATAATGGTCTCTGCCCGGCTTCTCACTCAGGTAGCGTTTAATGTTTTGTACCTTCATGATATCGTTGGAGATTGAGAGTTCGTCATTGCCAGTTAACTGCAATTTTACCCAGACCATATATTGTTTGCGGTTCATCTCTTCATCGACGGCATGGAAGGCGCTGACACCATTACAGAGGATACCGGGCTCATCACGCCTGACCTGTACTTCACCGCGTACGATAACCACCGTATCTTCAACCCACTTGTCGGCGGTCTCTTCATAGGTACGTGGAAAGACAGTTACGCCGATGGTGCCAAACATATCTTCCAATTGCACGATACACATGGTATCGCCTTTTTTGGTGGTGATACGGCGGGCCTCTTTAATCGTGCCGCAGATCACCACTTTCTGTTTGTCGAGTTCTTCAGTGATATCCGCAGTCGTATGCGAAGCTTTATCTTTAATCAGATCGCTGATATAGGACAAAGGATGCTTGGAGATATAGATACCAATCAGTTCTTTTTCCCAGGCCAGAAGCTGCTTACGGGGAACCTCATCCACGTTCTGGTTAAGCGCAAAGCTTAACGAACTACTGATCTCCTCCATATCTCCGAAGAGGCTGAGCATGCCACTCTCTTTGGCGTTACGCTCACTTTTGCCGAATTGCATAGCGCGTTCAACCGAGGCCAGCATCTGGTGGCGTTTGCCCTCACCCTCGATGGAATCCAGGGCACCGGCTTTAATCAGGGTTTCAATGGCGCCCTTGCCGACCGCTTTAGGATCTACACGGGTACAGAAGTCGGCCAGGGATTTGAAGGGGCCACTCTGTGTGCGCACACGAACGATCTCATTGATCGGACCATCTCCGATACCCTTGATAGCCAGCATGCCAAAGCGTACACCGTCGTTTTCGATGGTGAAACCACGATCAGAGGCATTCACATCTGGACCCAAAACATCGACATCCATACGCTTACATTCGGCGACCGCATTAGCGATCTTGACAGCGTCCGCGGCTTCAGCAGTCATGGTAGCCGCCATGAATTCGGCGGTATAGTTAGCTTTAAGATAAGCGGTATAGAACGCGACCACCGCATAACTGGCGGCGTGGGCCTTGTTGAATCCATAACCACCGAATGGAAGGATCAAAGTAAAGAGCTGATCGGCAACTTCAGGCGCCACCCCATTTTTGATACAGCCCTGGAGAAAGTCGTTTTTATAGCCCTCAACCTCATGCATGATCTTTTTACTGAGCGCTTTACGGAACTTATTAACCTTACCCCAGGAGAAGCCAGCCAGGTTTACAGCGATCAACAACACCTGGTCCTGATAAACGATAACGCCATAGGATTCCGCCAGCCATTGTTCCAGCCGGGGGTCCAGATATTTGATTTTCTTACGGCCATGTTTGGCGTCAACGAAGTCCGGAATACTATCCATCGGACCAGGACGATACAGAGCAACCATGGCGGTCACGTCTTCGATACAGGTTGGCTGGAGCATTTTGATGTATTCACGCATCTTCGCACCTTCCAACTGGAAGACGCCGGTGGTCTCTCCCGCCGCCAGTAGCTTAAAGGCTTTTTCGCGCTTAGCGTTCTGTTCCTCTGCCCCCTCAACTGGATCCAGCGGCAGCTTTTCCAGGTTGATATCTTCGCCACGCGCTTCCTTGATAAACTTCAAGGCATTATCAATGATCGTCAGGTTGGAGAGACCCAGAATATCATATTTGATCAGCCCCAGTTCTTCGAGATGGGAATGCTCATATTGAGTGGAATAGCGGCCTTCACGGATCTGTAGGGGCACAAAATTGTAGAGCGCCTCG
The DNA here is from genome assembly GCF_003967575.1 of Dictyobacter alpinus. Lineage (NCBI taxonomy): Bacteria > Bacillati > Chloroflexota > Ktedonobacteria > Ktedonobacterales > Dictyobacteraceae > Dictyobacter > Dictyobacter alpinus. The sequence goes on along the minus strand of NZ_BIFT01000001.1, from coordinate 2,434,187 downwards.
TTCGCCACCAGCACACCAGCGGCATGGACACCAGTACCACGTACCGAGCCTTCCAGTTGCAACGCCAGATCCAATAGTTCTTTCGCTTCAGGATCCTGGCTTTGCAGGTCACTAAGCTCTTTCACAGACTCCAGAGAGCCCTTCAAGGTCACCTTTGGTCCAGTAGGAAGCAGACGGGCGATACGGTCGCCTAGCGTCTGTTTCTCAAGCACACGGGCCACGTCGCGTACAGCACCTTTGGCCGCCATGGTCATAAAGGTCGCCATCTGGGCCACACATTCATGGCCGTATTTATTGGCCAGATAATTGATGACTTCCTCACGACGATCATCCGGGAAGTCCATATCGATATCGGGCATATCGTCGCGCTCTGGATTGAGGAAGCGTTCAAATAGCAACTGATAGCGCAATGGATCAACGTTGGTAATACCCAGCGAGTAAGCTACCACACTTCCGGCCGCTGATCCTCTGGCCAGACAGCGAATGCCGTGGTCACGGGCCCAACCGACATAGTCGGCAACCACCAGGAAGTAGGGAACGAAACCCTTCTGGATGATAATACTCAACTCATAATCCAACTGGCGCTTAATTGGCTCGGTCATCTCACCATAGCGATAGGCAATACCCTCCTCACAAAGTGCATAGAGGTAATCCTGGTCCGTACGGTACTGAGATGGGATATCCACCGCCGGTAACTGAGCTTTGTAGGCAAAAGGATCGACCTCGCAGCGCTCCGCCAGTCGGACGGTATTCAACAGGGCATCGCCCAGTTCTGGGAAGAGCTGTTGCATCTGCTCTGGACTACGCAAGAAGAACTCGTTGCTTTCAAATTTGAAGCGTTTGGGATTGGAGAGGCTGCTCGCCGTCTGGACGCACAGGAGAACTTCGTGGGCGTGGGCGTCATCGTGAGCAACATAGTGCAGGTCATTGGTGGCGAGGAGAGGCATCTGGAGCTCTTTTGCCATCTTGAAGAGGTGCTGATTGACACCAGCTTGATCCGGGTAGCCATCGTGATCCTGGATCTCTAAATAGAAGTTGTTGGGTCCCAGGGTATCACGAAACCAGCGGGCAGTGCTATAGGCATCGTCGATTTTGCCTTCCATCAACAACTGTGGAATTTCGCCACCGAGACAAGAGGACGTAGCGATGATACCTTCACCGTATTGTTCAAGCAGTTTCCTGTCAATACGTGCCCGGTTGGCATGCATGCCGTCTGTGTTGGCGTGCGTCATCATTTTCATCAGATTGCGATAGCCGGTATTGCTTTCCGCCAATAGGAGCAGGTGGTAGTAGCGTTTATCACCTTGTTTAAACTTGGGTTTATCTTTATGGTCAGGAACAAGATAGCTTTCCACACCCAGAATAGGGTGTACTCCACCTTTGCGGCACTCCTTGTAGAATTCCAGGGCCCCATACATGGCTCCATGATCGGTAATTGCCAGATGGTTCATGCCCAGATCTTTTGATTGCTTTACCAGCTTCTTGATCCGGCTAAAACCGTCCAGAAGCGAATATTCTGTATGAACATGTAGATGCGCGAAGTCCGCCCCCATTTAAAATATCCTCCGTCCAAAAAAACTCAATAAGTTGGTGCCGATATGATAGATCAGTTTTATATATTGCGTTAACCTTATAAGTATGCCTGGGTTTACGCGAGAAGGCAATATTTATCTGGAACACTTGTTTTTTGTCCTAGCCTTTTTGGTGGCTTTTTCCGCCGTCTGGGCGGTGTTTGTGTGATTGTGGGTGATTTTCACTTTTTAAAAAGGGGGAATGCCTTCTCCCTCCTGCACCTCCCCGCTGTTTAGCGTTTGTTTGGGTGTGAGGGGAGTTCAGCAAACAGCGGGGAGTCTCTCAGTGTAGCGGCAGGTCTTGCACCTGCGCCCTGCTCACGTACGAAAGGCTCCTCAAACACGTGGTCGTGTGAAGGCAAACATAGCCAGGTGGGTACTGCATGTTGCTTGTGCTTGATCGGACGTCTACAGGTTGCAGGTGCAAGACCTGCCGCTACGTTGTGTTATGCGCCGACTAATGCTTAACCGAAATGTATTGATCTCTGGGCGCTTCCTTGCTTTTTGGGGCTGGTCTAGTTTGAAGGGGTTGTAAATGCCTAAAAAAATGCTTCGCTCTAGGAAATGGGTAATGGTACTTGTTGCCAGATGCTTACTTTTCTCGCTTTCTCTGGTAAGATGAAGGTTGAATAGTAGATACAGCGTGTTTCAAGAAATATATCGAGATATGTGTCTGTAGCTATGTCAGCGTGTCCAATGCTGATAGCGGGAGGTTGTATGTGGTTGCGTGGGCTGCATGACTTGCATGGATCTGTCTCTCTCCAGGTTTGTGGCGAGGTGCTCTGGCTGCCCGTATTAAGTTGTTTGCTTCGCAGAGATTTCATGGATCCTGAGGATAGGCATGGCTGATCAGATTTCGTTTTTGATTATCGGAAATGGTATTGCAGGCTTGACTGCCGCGGAGACACTGCGTAAGGAAGCTCCGCAGGCGTCTATTGGGGTGATTGCGTCTGACGCGCAAACGGCTTATTTCCGGCCCGCTTTGAAGGATTATCTGGCGGGACGCGTGGCCGAGGAAAAGTTGTGGGCGCGTCCGATCCGCTATTATCAATCTCAGCGTATCCATTTTCTGCCTGAGCGGGTGGTTAACATTCAAACGGCCCAGAAGGTGGTGCAACTGCAAAGTGGTGGTCAGGTTAAGTATGATAAACTCTTGCTGGCCAGCGGCGCGCAGGCCGCGCACTTGCGGTGTCCTGGTACGGATCTGGCGGGCGTGTTTACGTTGCGAACGATCGAGGACTACCAGGGAGTACTGGAGCGTCTGCCTAATGCGCGGCGGGTGGTGGTCTGTGGTAGTGGCACACTGGCATTAGAGACGGTGGAGACGTTACGGCATCGTGGCATACAGATCACCCATCTGATCCGTAAACGCACGCTCTGGTCTGAAGTATTGGATGCCACAGCCTCGGATCTGGTGATACAGGAGGAACGGCGGGCCGGCATTGATGTCCAGCTTGAGACAGAGATCGAAGAGATCGTTGGATCACGGGGCACGGTCTCGGCGGTGAAGACCAATGCAGGCGAACGTATTGCCTGTGATCTGGTGCTGATCGCGATCGGTATTGAGCCAAATGTGGATTATATCCGGGCCAGCGGTATCGCCTGCCGCCGGGGCATCCTGGTTGATGAGTATATGCGCACGAATGCTCCTGATGTCTATGCCGCCGGTGACGCGGTAGAGACGCAAGTCGCAACAACTGGACGTGGTAGGGTAATTGGACAGTGGTATCCGGCGATTCAGCAGGCACGAGCAGCCGCATATAGTATGCTGGACATCCTGGATACAAGTCGGAGCTTCCATGCCGAGACATTTTATAATGCGACATTTCTTTATGGCTTGCCTTTTGCTTCGGTTGGTGCGACCAACGCCAAAGGCTATCGCCAGATCGTGGCCGATCCAAAGCCACGTTCTTATCGTAAAGTATTATTATGTGATGGCATTCCAGTTGGAATGCTAGCCCTGGGCGATCGTAAACATACGCTGGCTTTCAAACGCGCCATTGATCATCAGGTAAATCTAGAGACGGTAGCGTCTCGCTTGCTACAAGAAGACTTTGATCTTGCCGCATACCTGGATCAGCAAGGCGTTCCACCATTACTACTTGGTGTACAACGTGTGGGTGAAGCGGGGGCGAGTGGAAATATAGCTGTTTCAGATCAGAGATCGGTGGAGGGTTCTATGTTAGATGAGTTATCCGCTTCTAAACATACTGAGGCGTTATTAGTGCATGTGGCCGATCCAAGGACACCATTGCATATCGCCGAAACTCCTTTGAGCCGTGATCAAAGTCTGACAGTTGGGCGGCAGCCAGGTGTGAATCTGGTCATCAATGAAGGTTCTATCTCGCGTCAGCATGCGCTGCTCACTTATCGCGATGGGCAGTATGTAATTCGGGATCTGGAGAGTCTGAATGGCACATTCTTAAATGAACGTCGCCTGGAGGCTGGACGGGAATATCCACTAGCCATTAATGATACCCTGCGCTTTGGGAATGTGGTCTCGTTTAACTTTTTCTTGCGCCCATTGGACTTTAATAATCTGACCTCAACACCAACAAAGAGTAGCAATCCAGCTCGCAGCAATCCGGCTGGACGAGAGTTAGATGAAAATTTATTGCCAGCAGGTGCCGCACGGCCACTGCCGCCGGCGGTGATCAATGCCCTGAAGGTAACGCCCGCGCTGATCGTCCTGCCCGCCGGTATCAAAGGTGCGCGTAAGCAGCCACCACAAGTCCATCTGCTACAGGATGTAACACCGGTGACGATTGGCCGTGACGCCAGCAATGATATCACGCTTAATGATATGGTTGTCTCACGCCGTCATGCCCAGGTTTTTCCGGCTCCCGATGGCTTTTATATTCAGGACCTTGGGAGTAGCAACGGCATTGTGGTCAACCAGGCCCGCATCCAGGAAACATGTCGCTTATCTCACGGTGACCATATCACTATGGGCAGTACACTGATTTTCTTTGTGGATGTGCAATCGGGGCAGGAAAAGACCTCCAAGCTGCAATCCCTGAAGGTCGCCTCGCCACCGGCGCCAGCACGTAACGGAAACGGGAACGGGAGAGCGAATAACCCTATGTTTGTTCAACCGCCACAGACAGGCACAGAGACACGTGTCCAGGTGCCGGCGATGCCCTCCTCTGGGCAAACGAGAAGCGGGAAGCAACCACCAAAAGTCATAACCTGTCCTAAATGTGGAGTCGTTAATATGCCTATCGCACGCTTCTGTGCCGGTTGCAGTTCAGTACTCAGCATATCCTGATCTCCAGGATATGCTCCTTGTTTTATGTAAGGGGAAGAAGAGAAGTACTATGCAGATGGAAACAACCCAAAAACTCTTTAAGGTTGGTATGACTCATCGTACTGACATGCAAACACTCACACCCGAACAGGTCAACTTTGAAATCGATATGTGCGTTGGCTGCGATCGCTGTATGCGTGCTTGCCCCGTCCCTTTATCTTCCCAGGTAAACATCGCCGATCTGAATCGCGCCACGATCTCAAATGAGGTCGCCCCACACGTGGCTCGCTTTACCGATGAATGCGTGATGTGTGGCTCCTGTGTTCCAGTATGTCCGGTTGATAATCACCGGGATCTCTTGATGCTCTCACTGAAGCAGCGCCTGGGTATCCCCTGGGATGGTCAGGTGGATCTCTCCAGGGTGGCCAGCAATATTCCTCAGGGATGGAGCTTACCCTTACTGATGCGCAATATCCGTGAGCAATCTTTATTTCAAAATACCCAATTGGTGCCAGATAACTATCTCCTGCATTTTGTGGCCACGTCGCAGGTACAAATCTTACAGGCCGGCGAAGAATTGATACGCGAAGGCGAATTTGGACGCGACATATTTTTTATTTTAGATGGTCAATGCGAGGTCTTTTCATCCGGCACAGATCAGGCTGATCTGCCAATGGCGATTTTACGCCATGGTGAATATGTGGGTGAACAAGGAATGTTGACGGGACAGCCACGTAATATCACGGTGCGTGCCCAGGGGCAGGTGGCTGTTCTGCGGGTCCCTGAACAGGTCATGCAGCGCTTGATTGAGGTCGTACCAGCGGTAGAGGATTTCTTTGTACAGTTAAGTAATGCGCGCGCAGTTGAACGCATTTTGTCGGAACTGGAGCTATTTGAAGGTGTGACTGCAGAGGATCTACACCTGTTAGCAAAACAGGCGGAGATGCGGCGCTATGAGCGTGATGGACAGCTATTTAGTGAGGATCAAAAAGGGCGGCCGGTACGTGAGTCGTTCCATCTTTTACTGGATGGCTTTGTGAAGGTGGCGCGTAAAACTGGCCGCCAGGAACAGCCTGAACGCGTGATTGCCTATCGGCAACGTGGCGATTATTTTGTGGGTGGCCTGGATATGCTTGGCGATCAGCGGGCGGTTACCGTGTCAGCGATCACCCGTGTTACCGTGGCGGAATTTTCACGCGCGCAACTCAAAAATCTGTTAGTGAAATATCCAGTTTTCAAGCAACGTCTACAGCAACGTTTGACGCTCTATCAGGCGGCCAAAACGGCGGCGCATAGTGCGGTATTTGAGCCATTGGATCAAGTAGAATTAAAGCAAATGGCCGCCAATCTGCATTCCGAGGTAGAAGCCAGAGCTGGACTGCATGCGCTGGTCAGTGATGGCGTCGTTGAAGGAACCGATGTCCTGGTAATTGACCTTGATAAATGCATCCATTGTAACGAATGTGAAGAGGCATGTGAGCGCCGCCATGGACGTTCAAGGATGAATCGCGAAGGCATGGTCGTCGGTAATATGAGTATTGTTACCGCGTGCCGCCAATGCCAGGATCCTGTGTGCATGCTCTGTAGTCGAGCCGGAATTGCCCGTAAGCCGAGTGGCGAGGTGTATATTACCGAAAGCTGTATCGGCTGTGGCATCTGCGCCGAACGCTGCCCTTATGATAATATTTCCATCGTCTCACTGGATGATGATAATGAGGCACAGCCACAAAGCTGGCAGCGCTTTAGCCGCATCTTCAGCAAAGGATTTGGCAAGGAACGCGGCAAACAGCGGCAGCCATTACCGATGGCCCAGGTCGCAACTTCAGGACCCTTGCAGTTTGATGATCCAATTGAGGATATCCGCAAAAAGATCGCCATCAAGTGTGATCTATGTGCCGGCTATAACAATCAAGCCTGTGTCCAGGCATGTCCGACTGGCGCGGCGATCCGTGTCAATCCTGTCAGTTTCTTTGGCTCGACAGAAGATATTTTGAGCCTGCGTGGCAAATAAAGCGCCGGTTCTACCTGAGTCTGTAGCAGTAAAGGAAAAATATTTATGTCAGTGACGACTAAACAGCCACAAGTCTCACAGCCACGTGGCTGGCGGCGTTTATGGAAGTCTCCGACTTCACGCGCACGCTGGTTCTGGCTAACGATCAGTATCTTAGCTTATGGCGGTTTACTTGGCTGGTACTACTACGCCCTGCGCACCCAGGACGATCCTGAGCCATTCGCTGATCCGCTACGCCTGTTTGGTATCATAGCGTATATATTGGTCCTGTTTACGGCCTCCTATTCGCTACGACGGCGCTTTATACGTGGTCTACCCGGTAAGGTACAAAGCTGGCTATGGATGCATACCTGGCTGGGTGTCATCACTATTTTGATCGCGTTACTCCACGATAATTATGCCCGTGTGACGCATGATTTCTGTAACAACTTTAGTTGTCTGACGGAAACCTACTGGGCGACGAGCGCACTCTTTGCCTTGATCTTTCTGGTGGTAAGTGGCATCTCTGGACGTCTGTTAGATAGATGGCAAACCAGAGTAATCGCACGCGAAGCCAGTTCCAATGGAGTAGGTATCGAGCGCTCACTCGAGGAACGCCTACGCACACTGGCATACACCGTTGAGCGCTATAGCGCCGGCAAGTCCGATGAATTTAAGATCGCCTGCTCCGATATGATGGAGTCCCGTGGACGCAGCAAACATTCGGAGGATGAAATAGCCGCCCATGAACGCGCGGACTGGAAACGGGTCCAACCAACCTTGCAGGATCATGCGCGGCTGGCACATTCTCTTCAGCGTCAGCGACGAGCGCGGAATATCATGCAGGTCTGGCGCTCACTCCATATGGTGCTGGCAACCCTGGCACTCATCATAATTTCCTACCACGGTATCATGGAACTGCTGACGAACGTACTGCATATAATAGCTTCTCCCGAGTAGGACCTGTGTTAATCGTCTAAATAAACAGAATAGCTATGTGGCAAGTTGTGTGGTTGTGCTGTCCCTCAAAGTAGGACAAGTGTAGCCTGAACTATAGCTGGGTGGGGTCGGATTTCGTTGTTGCGTATATATTTGACTTTGGATGCTCGCTTGTCTGGAGTTTATAAAAAATGATGTTCTATAAAAGAGGAAAATACTAATGCTTTGTCCAAGTTGTAAGGCACCGATCGATGCTGATGCCGTATTTTGTGGCCATTGCGGCGCCCCACTTCCTCCTGTCCATTTACGGACATCAGGGGCGGATGAGGGTGTTCAGGTCAAACAACTGGATCATACTAGTGATGATGCCATAAATGATATCTCTGAGGAGAATACCTATAAATTTTCGCCTTCTCCGGCCTATCCATTGACGCCATCGCCTGTGAGCAGGCCACCATCTCCAGCCCCTTCGACGCTGTCGCTTTCCCAGCCACGGCCAGGCCATACGCATTCAACGGGGCGCAACCTGGCCTTTATTGCGGTTATCCTGGCGATCCTGGGCATTGCCATCGCAGCGGTTGTCTTTGCATTATGGCAAAACAGGCACATTACCTCCACAAACACCACGGCACTCCCACAAAAAACGACCGGTGGCCTGGTAATGTTTCGTGATAATTCGCAGGCGCAAAAAGGTCCTGATAGCGTTTCACTCATGGTAAATGGACTCGATAAGCCAACGGCAGCGCAACATTATGCAGCCTGGTTGGTGGATGAGAATGAGGCGCATATCCAGCCTCTAGGAACCCTGACGCAAACAGGCAACGACTATGAGCTGAAATTCACAGGACAGGATAACAATCTGCTGGCAATGGGAAGTATCGTGCAGGTGACGCTAGAGACGACACAGGCCGCCTTACCAACCGGACGTGTTGTTTTGAGAGCACAATTTCCTCCACTAGCTCTGGTACATATCAAGCATTTACTGGTAAGCTATCCCAGCACACCCAACCAAACAGCATTATTGACCGGCCTGCTGGATCAGACACGGCAAGTTTCCTTCCAGGCTCAACTACTGCGATCGAGCAATAATAAAACGGTAATACGCTGCGCGGCACAAAATATCATGACATTGGTGGATGGTCATCCACTGGCAAAAACGCTCGTCAAACCAAAAGAGTGCGCGGCGGCCCACGTTCCACAGGTTACAAGTGAGTTTGGTCTGCTCGGGAACGATAACAATGGCTATGTCAGTACGGTTGGTGCCCATGCCTCGCTGGCAGCTACACAGCCTGATAGTACCGATACCATTAGAACATATGCGAAGCAAATCATCTTTTCCAGCGAGAATCTAAAAAACTGGTTCACAACCCTGCGGCAAGATACCCAGGAAATACTGGAACATCCTGAAGATGCAGGCACGATCAAAAAGATTGCCTCCCTTGCTGATGATGCTCTCAATGGCGTCGATAATAACAATAATGGCACAATCGAACCTATCCAGGGAGAAGCAGGGGCTTTACAGGCATATAACTATGGGCAATCAATGGCGACATTGAAGCTGACCGCAGCAAAATAAGCTCGCGCTACCTGCATAACCGACTGGCAACGTCTACAATCGGCAATACAAATAAGCAAACGTTTCCCGTTACCATCCCTCACACTATCTACATTTGGTATGATATATACAATTTATAGTATCGTCTGTAGTTATTTATATGTACGATATATTTTCTGATCGAGAGGATTTAAAAATCACCTTTCAGGGGATCATGATGCTCATGTGTACGCAAAAGCTAAAGGCGCGAAAATCCATGTGGTAAAGGTCTCAAGGTGGAGGCATTACCAGGGGGAAATGCCCGGCATGGGGACACCAGGCATTTTGGTAATACCTCCTATCAATAGTGTACGCTAGAATAGCCGATTTTGGTGCCATTGTTTTTATTGCAACTACTGACAAGGAATCGTGAGTGCTGTTCTGGTGCCGCTCACACGATTAGATGGCATATTATCCGCTGCTATTCATAGCTTTAGCTGGGAGTGGTATTGTGGAACATGACGATATTTCGGTGCGAAATACGCTCAATGAATTAACGGGGGCCGAGTGGCTCTATTTTACGAAGAGCATCCTCACAACCGCGTATCCATCTGCATATGGGCATAAGTTGAGGAAGGCCCACGGCGCGAATAAACCACCTCAACTGATGTGCCAATTAATCGAGTTTTTTACCAAGCCGAATGGTAAGGTGCTGGACCCTTTTGCGGGTGTCGGGGGGACATTGATCGGGGCATCTATCTGTAAGAAACCACGGCAGGCTGTGGGCATTGAGATTAATCCAAAATGGCTGGCGATTTATCAGCAGATTGTAGCCGAGAGTAATGGCTCGATCCTTCCCCAGGAATGCGTGCTTGGCGACTGCTTACAGATATTACCAACACTGGAGTCTGCTTCATTTGACTTTATCGCGACCGATCCCCCATACAATATTCATCTGGAAAAGACTATGGTAACTGGTCGCTATGCCACCACATACAGCAATCGGCGCACCGATTATGACATGCATTCAACTGATCCTGCCGATCTAGCCAACCTTTCCAATTACGATGCCTACCTGGACGCGATGGAACGGGTATTTGCCCTCTGCTCCACGTTGCTCAAGCCCAATAAATACATGGTAGTGATTGTACGCGATGCCTATCAGCATGGAGAATATATGTTTACGCATGTAGATCTTGCGCGCCGGGCCAAACTTCATGGCTTTATTCCCAAAGGAGAAATCATCTGGTACCAGGCCGGAACCCGCCTGCGCCCCTATGGTTACCCCTTTGCCTACATTCCCAATATCGCCCATCAATATATTATCGTATTACAAAAACCCAGATAACCCACAAAATAGACACTAAAAATCTCGCCAATTTGTTGGTGGACGCGCTATAATAGATGGAAAATATTGATGAAAAAATAACCATCCAGCCTCAGAGCAGAGGGGTACACTTATGCCACAAAAACAGAAACAAGACGATCCACACAACAACGGTATGAATCATTTTAAGCACATTCCTCAAGATGGATCGGCGCCAGTCGCGCAATCTGAGGACGAAATGCTAGATAAGTATGATCATCAACCCACCTCTCTAGCTCCCAGTTTAGAGCATGGCGAGAAGTATCATATCGCAGGGAAACGCGATGTTGAATTATATATCCGAACCTACAACACGCTACTACGTAGCTCGGGTGAGATTAGTCTGAAGGCCCTGGTCCAGGCGCACTATAATATTGACTCAAGCCTACATCCCGATGCGCGTAAAGCATATCCAGATATGTCAGCCTTCATCTACAGTGTGCTGCGCCTGCCAGATGCGATTAATCAATGCGAACTTGTCCTATTGGGGCAATCCGAAGAAGTTTTCTTGCAGCAAGGATTTCATGTCAATAAATGGCAGGCGGTAACGGCCCCTGCACGCCGTCGCAAGTGGTTTTATAATGGGAAGAAGACCCTGGCCGCTTATGTCGCGAGTGTCAGCGATACCGACGATATTGTTCCCGTTCTGGTAGCGTTCCAGATCGAGTGGAATAAAATGTATTATCTGCTGAATGCAGATCCTACGACAATGCAGTTATTAGAGACGCAGGTTGATCCAAGCTCACCAGTCTTTGACGAGATCAGTAAAGTATTACGCCAGCGCCTGCATATCGCGGCAGACGATTGGCAGCGTCTCCAGGTAATCTGGGGCGAAAACTTATGGGATAAGTTGCATCAGATTGGCTCACACCGTAAGAGCTTTAATCTGCGTATGCTAGGAGGCTCACATGTGGGATACGTCAAGGCGACGCGCCAATGGTGGGCTCCTGTACGTAATCTGCTGGATACATTAGGCCTACCCGATCGACCAGTCTACTTTGTCTCTAGCAACACACACAGCCTGATCAACGTACTTTCCGGCTTTGCGCTACGCCACGAAAAGGCCCTGACAGATTTTGCGCGTAGCGGCATTGACCCCTATCTTTCCGAGGAATGCCAGAAGATCCAGGATGGCGAGGTACCGGGCAACTGGCAAAATTTTCTGTACTTTGCCAGTCGTGAATGGGGCCAGACACCAGAAGGGAAAGAGGCGAACCGCACACGGCTACAGGAGTCGCAGGATCGTGGCATCTGGCACTTGGGTGCCCGCCATGGCCTGGAGATTGATGCTCAGGTCTTTGAGCTTTCCAAATTGGTCTCCTCTGAGATAGATCCCCGCTGCCGCATGCCCCATATGGAAACCATGGCCAGAAGCGACGCCGTCATCCTTAACATTGACTATCCACTGGGCATGGCCGCCTATCGCATGATGCGTGAGATCATGGAGAACCTCTCCCAGATCTGTGGCATCTATGTACTGGGTAAGGCCGCAACCCTCAATGGCAGCATTGGGGATGTGATGATCTCAAACGTAGTCCTGGATGAGCATAGTCAGAACACCTACTGGTTTGACAACAAGTTCCGTGTCGGCGAGGTGCAGCCCTATCTGACATATGGATCGGTACTGGATAACCAGAAGGCTGTCTCAGTTAAAGGCACCTACTTGCAGAATCGCCAATATCTGGACTTCTACTATCAATCCAACTATACCGTCGTCGAGATGGAGAGCGGCCCGTATCTAAACGCAATCTATGAAGATCAATATCTGACACGCTACCCAACGGAAGAGAATCTCAACCTGCTAAGCCTGCCATACGATCTTGGTATCCTGCATTACGCATCAGATACACCCTACACACGCGGTAAGAACCTGGGTGCCGGTAGTTTGTCATACTTTGGCATGGACTCAACCTACGCAAGTAGCGTAGCCATTATACGTCGTATCTTTGCCAATGAGATTGCCACCATCCAGCGACGTATAACCCATCCACTCGACGAGTCCACCACGCCCATCCCCGATGAAGGCACCCACGTACCAGAAACACGCGCCAAAAAAGCCAAAGCCGTATAGACAATCCTGACTTGCCTGCATCTATATAAAATGCAGGCAAGCCACACTCTCTGTTAATCAGATCTTTGAACCAGCGTTACCAGAAAAGTAACGCAACAAGAAAAACAAGCGGTAGCGGCTGCCCTCGTGGCTGCGCACGTCCCTTTACGAGCGAAGCTAGCAAGCACCATGAGCTCACCTTCCTCCCCGTCTCGCTCAATGACAACCAGCGCCCACCTACCCCTGTGACCTTATGCCATCTTTATAGACGCAGGGGTAGGTGGGCGCCAGGAATCGTAAGGGGAGGCTGGAGGGTCCGTGAGCTCATGGTGCTTGCTAGCTTCGCTCGTAAAGGGACGTGCGCAGCCACGAGGGCAGCCGCTACCGCTTGTTTTTCTTGTTGCGTTACTTTTGGGTATTTTCTTTTATCAATGTGGTTTATGGGGTTCAGGATATGAAGTAGTGTTGAAACAGGGCGTAGTCGACAAGTTGTGATAGGGCGGCTGGATCGGTGATGGACCAGGTGGGGAGGACATACCATTCCTGGGAGTCGATGAGTTTGATGATGATCTCTTGTTCGCCGACACCGAAGCTGGCAATCTCTTCCCAGGGCATGGGCCGGCTGTGGCTTTTGAGGATGACTCCTTCACGGCTGATGGTGAGGGCACCAAATGGGATAGAGATGCCGGCGTCGTAAAGGTCGTATTGGGCTGGTCGGGATGGTGCAGCGACAGCGGGTACAGGTAGGGGGCGACGGGCACTTTTGGTGATATGCTCGATCAGCCCTTTACAGACCCAGACGTTGGGGAAGCCAGAGACACTCAAGGTCTGCCATGCCCAGTCTTCATTACGACTGTACAGGCTGAATGAGGTCTCATCCAGACTGAGGCGCTCAAACTCGGACCAGGGCAAGAGGCGCCGCGACGATGGCAGGTAGATTCCTCGGGCGGTAACTTCCAGGGATGAGAAGGAGACGGTGGCGCCGGTGTCGTATTTAGCGATGACCTGGGGTAGAAGGTGACGTACAATCTCGCGCTCCATAAAGCCACCAAGGCGATCCAGGTGTGGAAGATCCTTCTCCAGGACAACGCGAAAGCCGTCCAGGCGCAAGAGGATATAGCGGGCAAGCAGAGAAGCTTTTTGATCTATCTGCAATTCTTTGGTTAGCTGCACAATGTCATCCCAGCGCACGACTTCACAGCGATAACGTACGTAGATCAAACCACGTGGGCACAGAAAGACACGTGGTGAGGGAGAGATCAAAGGAGGTAGCAACATCCATAATCCGATCAAGAACCAGGACAGGCCAATACCAGGCACCAGCCATGCTTGCCAGAGGGGCCACCAGCTAAAGATGCGATCATACAAAGAAGAATAGGCTACGATAATCGACGCACTGACAACAAAAGCCAGAGGGCTCAACGCCAGGGTGAGGCGCGACGTGTTTTTTGACTGATAGACAATACGCGGCACACCAAGTTGATGCGCATGTGCGCATGTCTGGATTCTGTGCGGTATCTGCTTTTCGGATGTCAGGCGCATGAGCGGGCTCCGTTATCTTCGTACTAGCGGCGCTTCCATACATGCCAACGTTACATATTTGAACGAGCAGTAGTGGCGATTATAATACGTTGATCATAACGGCTCTCTAATAATATTTAATCATAATTATATATCAAAAGGCGGCACTTCCTCCCTGTTTCGTGGGCCAGATTTTACGGGCAGGCAATAATTCATAGAAATTGGTGGATCGGGCTGAGCTCTAAAAGCGCGCGAACAATGTAGAACCATACACGCGATTGATAGAGCTAAACGATCCTATACTATCTATAATCGTTCAGGTCAGAGGAATCAATAGAGGCAGAGCTCTATTAATCAATAGACAACGATGGTGGTATTCCAGCCCGTATGGTTGTAGATCCAGGCCGCCTCGTCCGGAGGAAGATTGACACAGCCATGGCTGCCATTGCCGGCGGAGCGTTGATTTCCACTGGCATCATAGTGTGGGAACTCGGTACCCGGACCATAATTGTAGCGCCACCAGCTATCGTGGATGAAGTAGCCACCATCGCGAAAGAGGATGGCGGTCTGGATAGTAGTATCAGGATACCAATAAGGAGATGAAGGAGGATCACTCGACTTGAACTCGGTTGGCGATAGACGATTAATAATTGTCCAGACTCCCGGAGGTGAGGGACGCTCAGGACGGCCGGTCGTGACCAGAAAGGCGCGCACCAGTTTCCCATCCTGATACAGGCGCAACGCCTGCTTACTTAAGGAGATAATAATTACCTGGCCTTTCTGTAAATGGTAGTGCTGCAATGCCAGCTGGTCAGCCCGGTGAACCTGGTCGTAAGGAGTCGTATCCACGGCATCCAATTCCATGAGTTGGTGGTTGAAAAGCAGGATCTTCGAGGTATCAATCGCACTCCGTAAACCATTCAGGCTGGTAGCATCCTCTAGCTGCGTTTCAGCATCCAGGCCGAAATTCTGATTGAGATAGCTGGTATCAATAGCATAGTTAGTGCCATCATACTGATCATAATACAGGTGGCGGCCACTCCAACCATCTACATCTTTATGGAAGGCACGGAACGCCAGCTGAGCATTCTCGCGTAAAGTATCCGATCTAATGGCAAGAATATCGCCATCGATGTGGCGGAGAAACTGGCGGAATTCGGCGACATTCATGGAAGTTGCAGCCTGCTTTTTATAGGTCGCCAGATTTGTCTGATACGTCGATGCATCCAGATGGACCGCCGGAAGCTGCTGCACACCTTCAGTCAGGTCATGCAGGCGTGAGTCAGTGATCGTAGGGATCGCCAGTTGGAGGGTCGCCTCACCCTGCTGCTGCTGAGCCGCGATGCGACCATCCAACGTCTGCAAACTGGCGATACTGGCGGCATGTCGAAAGCGCTGCTGATTCTCCTGGTCAGAAGATTGTAAGGAGAGCACTGAAGTCTGCAGGCCAGAAAGCTGAGTGAGAACTACCAGGTCCTGTAAAGCTTGCAAATGTGTCGAAGTTGAGCGCAGCATCTGCAAAGCCAGAGCCACATCTTGTAAGCCCATACGCACATGAGCGATCGCCTCAAAGCCCTGTCCTGCATCCAGGGAGCGCTGCAACTGATCTAATTGGGGAGAAAAATTGCCAGCCGGCAAGCCATCCTTACGCTCCTGATCCACAGTAGAACGCAGGGAGAGCAGTTGGTGGGCCGTATTTGAGCGTAAGCTTTGTGTATTGCTATCCATCAAACCACGCAACTGCAAAAACAAAAGAGTATAACGTTGGGACAGCCCCCGATAATAGACATCAATAGGCTGATTACTGAAGAGACTAAAGGGAGGTTGAGTCGCACGCAACAAGGCATCTTGCTGGAGAATTGGCTGCAGAAGAACCGGCGTAAAGCCAAGCTGCTCCGCGCTATGGAGGAGCTGCCAGAAGCGCTGCTCACTCTCCATAGCCTGTTGTCGTACCTGTGCATCGCCCTCGCAGGCGCTTGTTGAAAGGAGAACCACTAACAACATAAGAACAACTATCAACCGCACCAACCGCGAGTGTCCAAACACAGGATACGACTGAGCCATCGACTCACCTCTTTCCGCCGCGCGACTTCGATTTCTGCTGCTTGCGCTTCTCCTTACGGACGGCTTTACCAGTTTTCTTACCGCCGCCACCGGAGCGACCAGCGCCAGGGAGAGCAGGCATACTCGGCATTCCTGGGATACCAGCGCCGCCACCAAACTGGCGAGCCATCTGTGCCCAGGGACCCTTACCGGTACTCATCTGGCGCATCATCGTACGCATTTCATTAAATTGATCTAACAGCTGGTTCACTTCCTGGACCGTCGTGCCGCTACCGCGAGCGATACGCTTACGGCGGCTACCATTCATGATATCAGGATTCCGCCGCTCCTCTTTCGTCATCGAAAGGATCATCGCCTCAACATACTTCAGTTGATCGCCTTCCAACGCCTCTTCCATTTCCGGCATAGCGGCCAGTTTATTAAAGCCAGGTAACATCTCCATTACGTTACGCAATGGTCCCATACGCTTCAACTGACGCATAGAATTCAGGAAGTCCTCAAGATCAAACTTACCCTGCTGTAATTTCTGTTGAGCCTTGAGTGCCTCTTCCTCATCGATACTTTCCTGAGCTCGCTCGATCAGTGAAAGAACGTCGCCCATTCCCAGTATACGAGAGGCCAGTCGATCGGGATAAAACGGCTCTAACGCGTCGGTTTTCTCACCAACGCCCATAAACTTCACCGGCACACCAGTTACGGTCCGAATCGACAGAGCCGCACCACCACGGGCATCACCATCCATTTTCGTCAGGATCATACCAGTAAGCGAAACAGCCTTATTAAAGTCATCGGCAACTCGCACCGCTTCTTGACCCGTCATGGCATCCGCGACCAACAACACCTCACGCGGCTGTAAGCGCTGACGAATATTGATCACCTCATTCATCATACGCTCATCGATATTCAAGCGGCCCGCGGTATCCAGAATCACCACCGAGCAAGCCTGTTCACGCGCATAGGCCAGTGAATTCACGCAGATATCCACAGGATCCGCGCCTGTCGGCTCAGAATAGACAGGGATCGTCAACTGGCGCCCCAGTGCCTTCAACTGATTTACAGCAGCGGGACGATACATATCGGCCGCCACAAGCAAAGGTCGCTGCCCCTGTTTACGCAAATAATTCGCCAGTTTGGCGGCGGACGTTGTTTTACCAGAGCCCTGCAACCCGACCAACATAATAACCTGCGGAGGAGTGCCACCCAGATCTAATCTATTTTTTCCCTCTGCGCCACCCAGAACCTCAACCAGTTCCTCATTCACAATCGAGAGCACCTGCTGAGCCGGCGAGAGGCTACCCATCACATTAGCGCCAATAGCCTTTTCCTTGACACGCTCGACAAATTGACGTGCCACCTTCAGATTAACATCAGCTTCAATCAGCGCCAACCTGACCTCACGCAGTGCCGCATTAACATCATCCTCGGTCAGCTTACCCTGTCCACCGAGATTATTAAATATACCTTCAAGACGTTTAGATAAGTTCTCAAACATTGCCATAATGGTGCTCTTTTCCTCTTTCCGCCAGACGAAAACGTGCCAATTTGGCACCTATTATATCACTTTGTGTTATGGGATGAAATCAGATGCGCGAATGTTCTGCCTTTTGTTCCTTAAATTTACCAGGCCAGTCACCATTCTAACATAAATCCTATCATTAAACTTGATATACAAACGCTAAAGTCGTAGCAGCTCATGCTCATCGAGCGGATTCATAATAGCGAACGACTAAGTGGTATAGTGTAAATAGTAAAAGCGACAAACCTCAAGCGAACAAGCCATGGAGTTGCACAATGAAGATTGAACGTTTTACAGATAAAGCCAGGGAAGCCATACAGGAAGCTCTAGAAAAAGCAAAAGAGCACAACAATAGTCAGGTTGAACCAGCCCATCTGCTCGACGCACTCCTCGCGCAAGAAGGTGGAGTCGTTCAACAGATTATGCAGAAAGCTGGTGGCAACATCCAGACCGCCAGAACAATGGTTGAAAACGACATTGAGCGCATGCCACGCGCCTATGGCGGTAGTGAACCCGGCCTCTCGCCCCAGCTACGGAAAGTACTGGATGAAGCATGGAGCGAGATGAGTACCTTTAAAGATGAATATCTTAGTGTTGAACACCTCTTACTGGCACTCCTCAATACAGATCCCACAGCCCAGAGAATACTCAAGGCCGCAGGACTGAGCCGTGAACAGGTGATGCAGTCACTGACCTCCATACGAGGCTCTCAACGCGTTACAGATCAGAATCCAGAGGGGAAATACCAGGCGCTGGAAAAATATGGCCGTAACCTGACGGAACTGGCCCGGCAAGGCAAGCTGGATCCCGTTATTGGCCGTGACGAGGAGATCCGGCGCGTCATTCAGGTGCTGAGCCGCCGAACCAAAAATAATCCGGTCCTCATCGGTGAGCCCGGCGTCGGTAAGACCGCCATCGTCGAAGGACTGGCCCAACGCATCGTACGCGGCGACGTGCCCAAAGGTCTGGTCAACAAACAGGTCGTAACCCTGGACCTCGGAGCCCTGGTCGCAGGCGCCAAATTCAGAGGAGAATTTGAGGAGCGCCTCAAGGCAGTCCTGAAAGAAGTAACCAGCGCCGCCGGCAACATTATCCTCTTCATCGATGAGCTCCATACGCTCGTTGGAGCCGGGGCCGCCGAGGGTTCAATGGATGCCTCAAATATGCTTAAACCAATGCTGGCCCGTGGCGAGCTCCATTGTATCGGTGCCACCACACTCAATGAATATCGCAAATATATCGAGAAGGATGCCGCCCTGGAACGGCGCTTCCAGCCAGTAATGGTTGAGCCGCCCAGCGTCGAAGATACGATCAGTATTCTACGTGGCCTGAAACCACGCTACGAGCTGCACCACGGTGTGCGCATCCAGGATAGCGCCCTGGTAGCCGCCGCCGTCCTCTCCGATCGCTATATTACCGACCGTTTCCTACCGGACAAAGCCATCGACCTGGTAGACGAGGCCGCCAGTCATCGCCGCGTCGAACTTGATAGTACGCCCAGTGAAATGGATGCACTGAAGCGGCGTATTCAGCAGCTACAAGTAGAGCAGGAGGCCCTCAAAAAGGAGAGCGATGAGGCCAGTAAAGAGCGACGGCAAAAAGTAGAGCAGGAGATCGCCAATCTGAGCGAGCAGCTACGCGTCATGCAACTCGCCCTGGATACACAGCGCCAGCCGGTAGAGGAGCTACGTAAGCTCAAGCAGCAACTGGACGAAGCACAGATCGCCTATGATAAAGCCGAGCGCGACTATAACTATGAGGAGATGGCCCGGCTCCGCTACGAAAAGCTACAGGTACTAGAGCAACGCATCTGGGAACAGGAAGCTAAACTGGCAGAACTTAAAGCCGCCCGCATGTTTAAAGAAGAGGTAGACGCCGAAGATATCGCCGAAATCGTCTCCAAATGGACCCACATTCCGGTCTCGCGTATGATGGAAGGCGAGATCCAGAAGTTACTACACATGGAGGAGCGCCTGCGCCTGCGGGTCGTCGGACAAGAACCCGCACTGATCACCGTAGCCGACGCCGTACGCCGCTCCCGAGCCGGACTCCAGGATCCCAATCGGCCCCTGGCCAGTTTCCTTTTCCTGGGTCCTACCGGTGTCGGTAAAACCGAACTGGCCCGCGCCCTGGCCGAATTTCTCTTTGATGATGAGCATGCCATGATTCGCATTGACATGTCAGAGTACATGGAGAAGCACAGCGTCGCCCGCCTGATCGGAGCCCCTCCCGGATATGTAGGATATGAGGAAGGCGGACAACTGACTGAAGCCGTGCGCAGGCGGCCCTATAGCGTCATCCTCCTTGATGAAATCGAGAAGGCCGCCCCCGAAGTCTTCAATATCCTGCTACAAGTACTGGACGATGGGCGCCTCACCGACGGACAGGGCAGGACCGTAGACTTCAGAAACACCGTGATCATTATGACCAGCAATATTGGCGACCGCTGGCTACACACCTATGCCAACCTGGACGAAGATAGCATCCAACGCGACATCCGCCAGAAGCTCAAAGAAGAAGGGCTCAGACCGGAATTCATCAACCGCATCGACGAGATCATTATCTTCCATCCTATCAGCAAGGACAACGTCAAAGAGATCATTGAGATCCAGTTGAACCGCATCCGGCCACGGATAGCGGATCGGCATGCCACCATCACACTCACGGATGCCGCCCGCGACTACCTCGCTGAGGAAGGCTATGATCCACAGTTCGGCGCACGACCATTAAAACGCGTCATCCAGAAAGAGATCGAGAACCGCATAGCGCAAGCAATACTACAAGGCAACGTCAAGGACGGATCAGACATCAACTTTGACGTCTCCAATGGCAAACTCGAGATGAAAAGCAAGGAAGGCGCGGCAGTCTAGTCCAACAGGAGTTGATAAAATGCGTCTTTGTAGATAATATGTAAAAAGAACAGTTTATTTACAAAGACTCATCAACATAAAATTTGCACACCGTACCATAGTATGGTGTATATTGATAGAACAGAAAGCGACGACACGTATCGCGGTTTCAAGTTTGTGAAAATACTAGTTCACGGACCGAGATAGGCTTGATGGCGTCGATTGGAGAACAGATAAGTGAAACTCTATGTAGGCAAATTGCCCTACCGGACAACCGACCAGGATCTCAATGATCTATTTGGTCAGTTTGGTCAGGTGCTTTCAGCAACGATCATCATGGATCGCGAGACTGGACGCAGCAAAGGATTTGGCTTTGTAGAAATGAGCAATGATGAAGACGCTCAAAGCGCGATGAATCAACTTAACAATTCTAGCCTGGAAGGTCGTACCATTATTGTAAATGAAGCGCAGGAGAAACGCGATAATCGTGGCGGTGGTGGCGGCGGTTTCCAACGCCGTGACTCACGCGGTGGTGGCGGTGGCGGTGGCGGTTATCGTGATCGTCGCTATTAAGTTAACCTCGTCGTTCAACATTCTCAATAAAGAGGGAGGTGGAAGTATAATCTTCCACTTCCCTCTTTTTACCACAACCTTAGACTCGAGCCTCTAGCTGCGATCAAAAAACTCTTCGCGGTTCGCGGGATCCGGTTGGTGTTCCAATTGTAGAGCCGATAGATAGGGATCTGATGCCGCCAGCAGTTGATTAGCTTCATAGGCCAGGGCGCGATAATTAATATGGCCGCCCGGTCGGACACGCTGGACTGTCAGGTAAAGGGCCTGCTTGGGATCGCCATGCATCCAGAGATCTACCTGGTGAGCCAGAGGCAATAGATTGAGCATAAAAGCATAATCAATTGCTTCCCCATATTGTGTGGCAACCTGATCCAGGAACGCCTGCAGGCGCTGATAATAATCCAAGAGATCGCGTTCAAACGCCACGCGCAGTTCCGCGAACTCCGCAATCTCAGACAGGTAGAGCGGCAGGCCAAAGCCACGCGCTAAAATCTGCTGGATGGTATCACGGCTCACCCGTTCCCCAAATACCAGCGGTAAAGGAAAGAAACGCCCCCAGGCACGATGGCGATTAAAGTCCCGCAACTCACCCAGAAAACTCTCAATGGCCAGCGTCATCGATGTCGTACGCGCAAAGCCAGGCAACTCACGATAATTATTATGTTCCGCAAACAGCAACCGACTCAGTGCCTGCTTTGTCTCCACAGACTGCCCATGGATCCAGACCAGCAGCGCATGACGCTCCAGACCAGGCCAGAGCAATAACGCATATTCAGCCAGCAGACGATCGCCAGGAGTCCATTCAGCATCCAGCAGGCGCACGCGCTGCTCTATCCGACCGGGAAATTCACGCTGGATCGGGACCACTTTCAGCAGATCGGTCTCGCTTAGCAGAAACTCACGCAGTGCCTGAAGATTCTGATTGACTGTGGCAATAGGATGCGTATGGCGCACCAGACCAGGAGCCTCAGCCTTATAAGCCAGGGCCGTCTCTTCCTCCGCCGTAGGGGCCAGCAAACGCTCAATCTGGGCCGCCACCCGATGATAATACGCCACAGGAGCCGCCTTCAACTCCGCGATAATACGCGACCAATCGCGGGCCGAAGTCTCAAATGACATTCCACTCCACTGACCAAACAGCAAAAACGAGCGCACACAATCCAGCACCCGCGAAGTCAAAGCACTCTTCTGGTCCCGTTGGCTCATATCGGCCTGATAATACTGTGTAAAGGCCGTCATCAACTTCTCGCGGTGCTGAGCAAACAAGGATAGAGACAGAGCGCCAAACGCCTGATACTGCTCCTCCAAAGCCACTAGATCCGCCTCAGGGAAATCCGCAGGCAGATAATTACGCACCTGATGCAAAACCGCCTTCCCAAAGCGCGGCTGATAGCGCGTCGACTTCTCCTGACCAGAATTCAGCGATCCCTCATTAAACAGAGCCAGGCACAGATGCATCGGAATCTTCCCCATATCCACACTCAAGCGAGCCATATCCCCTACAGAAGCATGGCCATAGCCCCGAAACGTCTCCTCGATCTTCTGGTCTGGATCGACCCCCTTCTCCCCCATCTCACTCAAAATATCCCACGGCATACCAGCGGCCCGCGACTGACGTGCACCCGCCCATGCCTTATGGGCCGCCGTCCGCCTGTCAGGATTCGCCACCGTCGTCGTCACCACCGTACCCGTAGTCAGATCCTCCAAGCAGATCAAGCGCAGCCCCGTCACATCCGGAGCATACGTAAACCAGCGATACTCGCCAGAAATATATTCCTTCTCAATTGGCAGAGCCATCTTTTCATTTTTTTGAGCTTGCGTCATAACTTCCTACCCGCGAAGAAACCTGCTTCGCCATTATTTTTAATATGATAATGCAAGCCATGTTACCACTTTCAGGCACATCACGAAAAGAGGGAGAGAAAATAGTCAGACTGCGACCAAACCTGATGATTAACCGTATAACTAATGAATGTTTGAGCTTATTTATAGTAGCGCAACAGAGCAGCAAATACGCACGGAGAAATATTTCTTATGTCCTGGACCCCACTGGCCGAGCGCATCGAGCAGCTCCCCTTGATCTTATCTGGCCCGATTGTAAGAAGGGTTGAACCACACAGCGTTACCGTCTGGCTTGCACTTAAAGAGTCACGTCATGTCACCCTTAGCGTTTATAGCAGCAACGAAGCGAACAACCTGCATGAAGAATGTAGTGGCAGCCAACGGACTGTTCGCCTGGGTGATAATCTGCATATCATAGCGATCACCGCCAGCGTCGATGATGAGAAAGAGCCTCTCCAATGGGGTCAACGCTACTACTACAACCTGACCTTCAGCAAAAATCAGGCCCATCAGCACACAGAACAGGCCGAATCCAGCGAGCAGTTAGCCACTCCAGGAGTGCTCAGCACAGATCCCAACGAGGCCGAACCAATCAAGTGTATTACCTATCCTGGCCATCCATTACCGAGCTTTGTGCTACCGGCTCAGCATATTCATCAGCTACGCGTCATCCATGGCTCATGCCGCAAAACCCATGGCATCGGCAAAGAAACCCTCTCCGGTGTCGATACCATCATCGCCCGAGCCGAAGAAAACGGCGGTCAGGATCGTCCACAGCAACTTTATATGACTGGAGATCAGATCTACGCCGACGATGTAGCCACCCCCCTTCTCCATGCGCTTATAGATGCAGGAGAAACCTTACTGGCAGGTAACCAGACAGAGATCTTACCTCATCTCCATCTACCAGCCAATAAATTACTACCAGGAACCCGTAAAAACGTCATCCTCAATCAAGCTGGCTTCACCACCACCAAACCCGATAATCATCTGATCTCACTCAGCGAATATATCGCTATGTATTTATTTAGCTGGTCGGATACCCTCTGGCCCAAAGAGTTGCTCAGCGTCAAAGATTTTTGGGCCTGGCTATATCCAGGTGTGCATGCCGAAAGCGTCACCCAGGCCAAAGAACAGGCACATTATCAAGAAGAGATAGAGAGACTCAACAGCTTTCGCAACACCCTCCCCCAGGTAAGGAGAGCCCTGGCCAACATAGCCACCTACATGATCTGCGACGACCACGACATTACCGACGACTGGTTTCTCGATGGAGCATGGTGCAATAAAGTCTTGAAAAGGCCTCTGGGACGGCGTATCATCCGCAACGGACTCATCGCCTACGCCCTCTTCCAGGCCTGGGGGAACACGCCCAAACAATTCAGCGAGCCACACGGAAAAGCCTTGCTCCTGGCCCTGGACAACTGGGATGGCGACGAAAAAACGCGACCGGCTGCTACTATTACCAGAGCGGTTGGACTGCCAGAATTCTTTAGTGGCAAAGGTAGCTTGCAACGCTCTTCAGAAGCCTTACGCTGGCACTACAGCTACGAAGGACCAAACTATCAGATCATCGTCATGGACACCCGTACCCAGCGCCACTATCAACATCCAAGAGACTTCCCAGGACTCCTATCGCCCGAGGCCATGAAAACCCAGATTGATGACATCGAGTGCGAAGATGCCGAAGTCACCCTGATAATATCGGCCGCCCCCGTCATTGGAGTAGACTTTGTCGAAACCGTCCAATTCTGGAGTCGCTGGCGTGTCAAAGACAACTATCGCTTTGACCGTGAAGCCTGGGCGCTGGAGTGGAGTACCTTCCAAAGATTCCTGCGCACCCTGAGCGACCTTAAACGCGTCATCTTTCTATCCGGCGACGTTCATTACGCCTTTGGTTCAAGCCTGGAATACTGGGACACCAGAACCAAACAAAGCGCGAAATTCATCAACTTCACCTCCAGTCCTTACTGTAATGAAGGTTCAGGCGCACAGATATCGGTTCTGGCCATCGGCTATCCACGGCTGCGTAACTTTCTCGAAGGAGGCAAACAGCCCAAACTCGACTTTTTCGCCTGGGACGTGCACGGACACGATAGCCATACACTTGACTACCTTCTCACAACTATCCGTAAAAGACTCTTCCGCTTCTGGTGGGCCATACCACGCCTGATTGCCGCCCATCGTTCACCCAATGAAATCATCATGCCAGCCTGGGGATGGTTCACAGGAGCCTTTGACAAATTTCCTCCCAGCCGCAGCTATCGTATACGTTACCTGACCAACTCCCTCAACCAGAGTGTGGATAAAGAACATAAGCCCCACACCCATCTGGCACGTTTCAGTGTACGACCACTACGGTCCGTCCTGAAGAGCATCAATATCCTACAAATACTCACGCGCAGACTGGAAGGTACATTGCGCAAGCAGACCAGAGACATCTCGATAGATAGCGCAATCGGGAAGAAAAGTACGCGCGAGAATCTTTTGGAAGAAGCCATCGAGCGCACCGAAAAAATCGAGCAAAAACTGGATGCGCCCAGAACTGGCATTGTGAATACCGTCATGAACTACGACCACTGGCTGAGCCGTTGGAAAGCCGGCAACCTGATCGTCGGCTATAACAACTTTGGAGAAATCAATTTTTGTTGGGATCACGAGAAGAAGGAAGTCACCCAGAGACTGTGGTGGTATGACGCCGACCACCCCGACCAACTGCAATCAACCGATTATACCGACACCCTCGAACTACCACGTGCCGAGGACGAGCCACCATTACCTTAGAATGCGTCCCCTATAAGAGTAATAAATCTCACGCCAACCTGGGGGCGCTGACGCCCCCAATTTTTTTTATTAGATGGGAGTGCATCAGGAGCGCAATGCGCTCCTGATGCACTCCCATCTAATAAAAGTAGTTCCCGCCAGGGAACGAGTGTGCGCACGCAATATAAGCGCTGTGAAGATAGACGTCTATATTTGTTGAGGTAAACAATTTAAAATTCAGGTATGGTTGAATACATTTCGCAGGATGTTTGAGACACCCCCCTTCCGCCTTCCCTGGATAATAGGGCATTAAGTGATTGAGAGGTTTTTCAGGTTTTTTTTAATCCCAAAAAACCACTCCAAAACCTCCCCGAATCCTCACAGAGAGGTGAGAGCACTTATGGTATGCTTTAGATGCATCTGCTTTATGAGGTGTCGGAAACAGTCGAATTGATGCGGATTTGGAGCTGTAAATAGTGGTTAGTGAAGGAAGTTGTATGGATGTGAGGGGGGAAGAAAATGATCTTACCAGAGGGTGTGGTTGAGGAGCGAGATAAGCCACGTTATCCTCTTATGCGGATTACCGTGTTAGGGGAATTTACAGTGGCGCATGTGGTATCTACATCTGGTGATCGTCCGCGTTATCGTTTGATGACGGAGAGTGAATTAGGTGGTCGTAAAGCGGCGCTACTCATGCTTAAAATATTGATCTGTAGTCCACGGCGGCGCGCCACTAAAACACAGTTAATCAAGCTACTCTGGCCGATGCGTGAAAGTGAGCAAGCCAATCATGCGCTGGATACGGTGTCCTCAATATTGCGCCGACACATTCTCTCTGCGTCAACCCACGATAGCCTACTCCAGACCCAGCGCTTAAATGGTGAGACCTATTTTATGCTAGCTGGACAATCCTCGCTCTGGGTTGATGCGGATGCGCTGGTCAATCTGGCCAATACCGCCGTGCGTTATGAACAGCAAGCAAAAGATCCTTTGCCATATCTAGAGGCTGCATACGCCCTGATCAAAGGTGAATTCCTGGAAGATGAGGCCCACTGTTTATGGATACAGGGCCGTAAACAAACCATAGAAGGAGCCAAACGGCGCATCCTCTATCATTTAGTTGCGCTCTACATCAAAAATGACCGTATCCGGCGTGCGGAAGAGCTCCTTTTTTCATTTTTGCAATACCATCCAGAAGATGAAGATGCACTCTGCCATCTGATGCATTTATTAGTCGAGCAAGGAAGACGGCAGGAAGCACTCACTATTTATCATTACTCGGCCCAGGTGTTGCAAGAATTGGAACGAGAGCCGGCCTATTATACGCAAGGGTTGGCACGCCAGTTAAAGAGCAGCCTCAAGCTACATGAAAAAAGCCCCACATATAGAACAGCAGTGCCCCGGCATATATACATAATGATTGCAGTCGCATAGGGAAGTCAGTGACTGAACAGTGAAAGGTGGTAAGGTAGTATGCGCGTAGAAATGTATAAAATTTCCTATGGAAACTATAAATTCACAGCCGAGATCGACACAGGAGCCGAAGTAGGGGACAACCAGATCACGCTCTGGTATTGTGAAAAGATCCCGATGGACGCCCTCTCATTAGCTCAAATCAACACGCAATTATTGCTCAAGGCCCTAAAGGAGCCTCATAAATCCTTACTCATGCCTTATCTGGATGAGATCAAGCAAAATCACAAGCAGACCCTTGAGCAAGAAATGTCCGCCATCATCAAGCCATACTCCAGTCAAAAACTGCCTGGTGAGATCAAAAGAAAGATCAGACGGATGCGCGAAAAAATACGCGTCACCCTTGAGCAGCTAGAGACACAATTTATGCAACAAGAAATATTAACCCTGGAGCGTACCTGTTTTGATCTAGACGCCATTGAAAAGGACTACCAGATTTACGGAGAATGGAAGTTTCTGCGCGATTTCTTATTTGAAGAAGCCACCTATGAAAATATCCGCAACTTCTGTCACGACTTTGCCAGCAATCCGAGCACGCGCTCAATTGTCGAGTCCCGTGAGGGCCGTTGGATCAAGCGTAACGCCCTCTACACACGTAACCTGCTTTCAGTGGTAGGAGAGCAAGCCTTGCTCGCTAATGACGGGAGCTATATGCGCCTGGCCCGTGAATTTTTCCGCTGGCTGGACCTGCACCTTGAAGAAATATTGAACCATCCAGAATACCAACACCTGAACAAACTGGACAGCATCGACAAAACCAGCACCCATGAAAGCGACACCTACATCAGACCCGCCATCGAACTCTTCAAAACCCTACCCGGAATAGCCATACGCTATTCATGTCAGGGTGTAAGCGGAAAAGTCAACATGAACCCATACGAGATCCTGACCATCACGCCACACGAGGAGTTTGCCTCCATCACATTTAGCGGCATCAGTTACCTGATCCACGATGCCATCAGCGCACGCCTCAGCCAGTTCGCCTCCATCACCACCCAACGCATTCCCTGTAACTTCACCGCAGGACTCATCCTACGTTCCACGGGAAACAATCTACGCTTCCGCGAAGAACTCTATTTACTGGCCCGCCAGCTGCACTATATGCTGGACACAGAACAGCGCGAGCTGAGTCCAACTACTCCAGTGAAAATCATCCAGGCCTGGGAAAACGCCAACCATCCAGAATACCCGCCACAAATAGAGCATAATGGAGGAATATTAGCGGGCCGGCTGACATGGCTCTGTCAACCCGAAAACATCGAGTACACCTTATCCAGACTCAACCACTTCAACCACTGGGCCAAAGCGCGCGACCTACTCTATTACGAAGACCGGCAAAGCCTCTACAACATCAAAGCCCTGCTCATCAAAGAAGCCTATCAAAGTGGGACCATCCAACTCAGTGGCTATATAGATGGTAGTCCCACCTTTCCATTCCACCTGATGATTAATCATGCCTGTTACATGGCCGGAGAATTATTACTCGAAACTCTCAAAGATAGCCAGAGTAGTAACCATGAAG
Source organism: Dictyobacter alpinus (assembly GCF_003967575.1). Classification (NCBI taxonomy): domain Bacteria; kingdom Bacillati; phylum Chloroflexota; class Ktedonobacteria; order Ktedonobacterales; family Dictyobacteraceae; genus Dictyobacter; species Dictyobacter alpinus. The sequence goes on along the minus strand of NZ_BIFT01000001.1, from coordinate 2,405,367 downwards.
AAACGGCGCGCCACCTCTTCCAGCGCCTCACTGGCCAGCCATTCCAGGCGCCAGAAAACGTGGAACAACTTGACCAGAAAAAAATCGAAGGTCTCATCCAGAACGAACTAGAAGAACTCATCCAGCAGGCCCTCCAGAGGCGACAGCCCATTCCATATCAGCAGCTAGAAGCGCTCCTGATCTATCCCATGGACCTGCTCAACACCACCAGCCGCTATCTCTACGACTGGGACACCCTCAACGCCGGAGACCTACGCAAACTCGATCCAGAAGGGCTCAGTCTGCTCAGCTTCCACTATGAAAGCGACACAGCCAGTTACATATTCCATCTCCCATACCGCACCGGGGAAGAATTCCTGCCCGCAAAACACATCCAGCAGATCAAAGGAAAAGCCAGCCAGGAACGCCAGGAATACGGCACATTCTATGGCCGAGCCATCACCGAAGAAGAAAGCATCAATCATCCAATCGAAGAGATCCTCTACAGCCTCGGCATCTACATAGGACGCAACTTCCCACGCCGCCTGGAGCGCAAAAAAGAGCAATTCCAACCACTCCACAACTGGAACCTTCAAGACTTCGAGGATGAGGAATATCCACACGACACTAAACAATTACAACGCAAAAAAAACCAGCAGGCTTAAAAAAAGTAGGTCTCATGTTGCATCGTAAACATGAGACCTGACTTATCACTGAGTAGTGGATAATGAATCTTGTAAAGTTGTCTGATATACGCAACAACAGAAGTTGTTTGGACCTCATCTCTCATTACTGTACCCATCTAGAAAGTTTGTAGCGAACAAAGTTCATACTTTATTTACGCTTACAGTGAACGTCATCAAGAAACACAGGATCAGTAGAACCATGTAAGACACAGGAAACACCAGAAAAAGATGTGCGATCAAAGCAAGTAATGCGGGCACTATCCCTAAAATCAGAACCAGGAAAAACAAGAAGCGATTTTTTGTTATCCAGGCCCACGCAACGGGGAAAGCCAACATACATACAGACATGACCGGCACCAAAGTCCGTGCATCAAGCCCTGCCAATAAACCTACACAGATGATCACCAGGACGACCAGCATAGTTGCACCAAAGCAAGAAGTAACTGTATGCCAGTTATTACGCTTTTTCTTTGCATAAGGTGCAGCACGCAATGGCTGAGAAAAGGTACGTGGCATGACACTCGTCCCAGGATGCAAAGTAGACACAGTGATCGTTGGTAAAGAAGCATCTTCAACATCCCATAAGCGCTGTGTCGCATTCACAGCCGATCGAAAAGCATCAGCGAAATCCTGCACACTTGCAAAGCGCTGTTGAGGATTTTTAGCAAGTGCTTTAAAGACTACTTTCTCCACAGCCAGTGGAACATCTAACACATCTGCGTATTGAGAAAGAGGTGAAGCAAAAAGTTGCTGCGAAAAAACTTCATCAACAGAACCAGTAAAAGGAGGTGCGCCATATAGCCACTCATAGACCATTATAGCCAGAGCATACTGATCGCTGGCCGGGCCAGGTAGCGCCTCCAGCCCAAGAAGTTCAGGAGCCATATAGTCAATAGTACCCATACAGACCTGTCCATTTATCACAATAGCCTGCGTAGATATCGCGATACTAAAATCACTAAGTAGCAATTCATTGTCAGCACCCAGCAACACATTCTCCGGCTTAATATCACGATGGATATAACCCATATCATGGATATATTGAATTGCGCTGGCCAACTGCTCAAGATACTCAAGGATTTTTGCCGGTGACAGTCGTGATTCAGGTGGATGGAGTTGACGCATAGTACCACCAGGAGCATAGGCCATAACCAGATATGGAGTATGATTTTCTAAACCGAAATCCAGCACCTGTACAATATGAGGATGACGCAAACGTGCCAGAATTCGGGCCTCATCTAAAAAGGCCTCCTCATCCATAAACGTCAATTCTGTGCGCAAAACTTTGATGGCAGCCAGAGTATGAAGAAAAACATGCTCACCCAGGTGAACATCAGCAAAACCGCCTCGTCCTAATATATACAGAGAGTGATAATTTCCAAATTGCTTCTGCGGCCCTGCAACAGAAGAAGCTTGAATGTCATTCATCGTGCGCTCCTTTACAGTGTGAGACACTCTATTCCACTATGAAAACAATATTGGATCTTAGTGGCACAATTCAGGCAGTTAAAAATGTCGTCCTCGGCTTGCGCGTTGAGGACGACGACCAGCAAGGTGATTCCCATGTCTGATCCTATCCAATTTCAATTCACGCACTGCTCGTTGCAGGTCAATACGATGCTTGAAATCATTCAATTTAATGATCTCTTTAACAAGTAGCAGATGAAAAGCCAGCAGTACAAGCATGCCCAAAGAGATCAAAAAGAGCTCAAACAAAGTTGCCTCGGGCAATAACCAACAAAAAACGACAGGTGCGCTAATCACTGGAAGAGCTAGTAAAAAAAGCCTGGTTGCGCCAATCATAGAAACCTCCTGCTGTTCTCCAAAGTCATTTGTCACTATCAATTTCCCCATTAAACATGGATAGTAAGCGTACTTTTGGCTCATCAATAACAGGCTACAGGGGGCAACATAAGCATTTTGGTGTACGGCGACCGTCTAATGATATTCACGCACCATTTTTTATACTATGCTGACAAAGAGGAAGGTCATTGACCTTAAAAGGTGGAGTTTAGCTGTACCGCGTTCACATTAAGGGACGACATGTGCGACACTCTATCTTTACGTTAACGTTATTAATATTTCATTAAAGTTACTGGAAACCACCAGTAAATATTAAATTAACTAACGGTAACTATTGACAAGCATACCAGACTACTATAAAATTTTCAAGAGTTACCAGAAGTATTTTTTTTAAGGAGTGCTATACTTTATTTAAAGACAAGAAGTGCTTTCCTTAGCGGCAGCTTGCCTATTTGCCAGTATGTAGTTGTGGTAGCAATGAGGGTATTTCTGCAGAATTAACTAGTAAACAGAAGATCATTGTAGAGCACACGAAATATTATCACCAAATAAGCAGAAGATAAGCCTAACCGAATGCATTTCTAGAGCCATTTGTGTTGGAGGGATGCAGCTTCATCTACGGCGCTGGGCAAATCTTCTCGTATCAAGGGTTATTGGAATCTTACTACTTTTTTTATCTCACTCTTGCTTCAGCTCTCCGAAAGAAGGCATGATCAACCAACCAAACATTTGTGGGCAAGTGCCAACAGAGATGGAGAGTAGCGCATATGTCTACTTTAGTAACATCCGACTATGAGGTATCCGCAAGACAAAATGAACTCATCCAAATGTTGCCAAAGGCAGAACTACACGTACATTTGGAAGGATCAATTCGCCGCAAAACAGTAAAAGATTTAGTTGAGCAACATGTAACCAATCAGAATTTAGCCCAGCGGATCAATATATTAGCATTGCCAGGGATTCATAACCAGATCGAATTTGAAAGAGTTTACGAACAGACCGAATTTAAAAACTTAAAAGATTTCATGGGCCGTCTGGATGTAAATGTAGCAGTCCTACGTAGGCCGGAAGATTTTACCCGTGTGGTAAGAGAACTAGTATATGATGCGAGCGTACAAAATATACGTTACATGGAAGTTACCTTCTCAGCCGGGCTGCATATCAACGATAAAACAAAACAGATTAGTTCATTCAAGCAACTCATGAATGCTCTCGATGAGGGAGTTATGCAAGCCAACAATGAGATAGTTCACGAATCGTCAGATAAGCATCAGGTAGAAGTGCGCTTTATCATTGATCATGATCGTAATTTCTTAAACTATGAAGGTCCCGATCAAAGACAAAGGTCTTATAACGAGTACCAACAAATCTTAGAGTGGTGTCGAGAAGAACGAGATAATAAACACCAGGAAAGTAGTATTGTAGGCGTAGGACTTGGAGGTGAGGAAGCGGAAGACAACATGTTATCGGCTTTCTCTTCGATCGTAGCACAGGCCAAAAAGTATAATATTCCCTTTATCCCCCACGCAGGCGAAATAAAGTTAGCTGGCAACTCAGAAGATACAATAAGCATAGTACGTGATTATCAGATAAAGCGAATTGGACACGGTGTATACATGACAGAGGTCATCGATGACCTGCTGAACGAGCAAATCGTGCTTGAAATATGTCCAAGCAGCAACTTGCTAACAAATAGTAGTCCAAGTATAGAAGAGCATCCGTTGAGAATATTATGGGATGCCGGGGTATTGATTACCATTAATACCGATGACCCCGGGATATTCCAAAAGAATCTCGTAGATGAATACAAGCTCGCGATGAAACGTTTTCAGCTCACCATTGGAGATCTCGCCAGAGCAAGTTTAACAGCATTGCGTGCTTCATTTCTACAAGAAGACAAGCGTAGAGCCATGGAGGCGTCCTTCTTGGAGGAATTTGAGAAATTGGGCATACAAATAACAGATGAGATAATCCCGCTCAATCGACGCTTATTGATCCCAATAGCAAAATAAAACAACAATCTTCATAGAATTTTGGCAGGGAAAAATGGAAAAACAGTTTCATGAGTTATTGGAAGAACTGCGCATAAAGCAACACATCAGCAAAAAGATGTTAGCAGAACGGGCAAGAGTTACCCCTGGCTATATCAGTTTGTTGAGTCGTGGTGAGCGGAGTGGACCCTCAAAAGAAACCGTTGAAGCCCTGGCAAACGCACTGGGTCTCAACGGAGAGACTAGAGTACACTTTTTTAGCACAGCAGGATATACACAATCCTCAACCCTTTCACTCCAGCCCGAGGAGTCTAACACCAGATTAGACTGGAGTACAGCGCCTGATGCATCCATTTTTCTCGGAAGAAAGGATGAGTTAGCACAACTAGAAGAGTTCATCACGCAACGCCAATGCAAAATAATTAATATCCTTGGTCTGGGAGGCATAGGTAAAACCTCATTAGCAGCCATGTTAGGAGAAGAGATCCAGTCAAAGTTTCAATATGCCTTCTGGCGTTCGCTGCGTGATGGTCAACCACTCAGAAAAATCCTGGAAGAGTGTATCCACTTCTTATCTGATGACGAGCACTTAAACATACCACTAGACGACGAGACCGCTCAACCATTTCTCATCAACCGCCTGCTAGAGTTGTTAAGTAGCAAACCTTGTCTGATTGTCTTTGATAATTTTGAGACAGTAATGCAGAGCGGAGAGAGAGCAGGCGAATACAAGAAAGAACACGAAGGATATGGAATCCTGCTGAGAAGTCTGGGAGAAGCATATCACCGGAGTTGTATCATTCTGACGAGCAGAGAGAAGCCAAAAGAAATTGTGCTCATGGAAGGTGAAACAACTCCTGTAAAATCGCTCCTTTTAGGAGGATTGCAGCTAGACGAAATCCAGCAATTACTGACCAATCGTGAACTATCTGGATCTAAAAAAGTATGGGAAGCCCTACTTCACTTCTATGGTGGTAATCCACTGGCATTAAAATTGATTGCGGAACCCATCCAACAGATGTTTGATGGAGACATTGAGCAATTCTTACAAACAGGTGCAGGCATCTTTGGAGACATTCAAAGCATCTTACACGAACAATTCGAACGCCTGACAAATTTAGAGCGCAGCATTATGTATTGGCTAGCAATCGAGAGAGAGTCCGTCAGCTTCAATGAATTACAAAAGAAATTAGACCAGATTCCCGGCTACTCCCGCATGCTAGGAGCAATCAGCTCATTACAGCGCCGTTCCCTGATTGAAGCCGAAGGAGTCGCACGGGTCACATTACAGCCAGTAATTATGGGTTACGTCACAGATCGCTTTGTTGAGAAAATCTGCAATGAGCTAAAAACAGGTGACTTCACAGTCTTCTGCGGTCACGCACTCCTACTCGCACAGGCCAAAGATTATATTAGAGAAGCTCAAAAATCCCTGATTCTGGCCCCGATTCTTAGTTGGCTACTTGCTCAATTCAGCTATAAGGGGAGCGAAGAGTTCCTCAAAGAATTACTCAAAAAGCTCCCACACACCCGCAACTACGCCGTAGGAAACACCATTAATCTATTGATACAACTGGACTCAAATTTACGAGCAGCTGATTTTTCACATCTCATGGTTCGAGAAGCTTTTTTACAAGGCATTAACCTTCCACAAGTCAACTTTTCCCAGGCTGACCTCACAGACTCAGTCTTTACCGACTCTATTGGTAGCATTCTCAGCATTACAATCAGTCCTGATGCCAAATACATGGCCGCCGGAACTGATAATGGGGATATTCGGCTATGGGATTTCGAGAGTAGCCAGCCACTACACAACTTCACAAACCATACCGACTGGGTCCACACCATAGAATTTAGTCCCGATGGAAAACAACTAGTCAGTGGTAGTGAAGATGAAACAGTACGCATCTGGGATGTTGAAACGGGTAATGAGCTCAAGAAACTAGACCATGAAAGTGCTGTCTATTCGGTGGCCTTTAGTCCCGATGGAAAGCAGCTAGCCAGTGGCAGTGACAGTGGAATTTTATGGATATGGGACCTTACAGCAGATACCGTGAAACAATTTGAAGGGCATAAAGAATGGATACGCTCAGTTGCATTTAGTCCTGATGGCACATTGTTAGCCAGTGGTAGCGCAGACTGCACAGTGCGTTTATGGAACGTCGCATCAGGTCAATCAGCTGTTTTAGAGGGACACGATGGTTGGGTATATGCTGTAGCATTTAGTCCTGACGGTACATTACTAGCCAGTGGTAGCGCAGATAATACAGTACGTGTATGGGATATTAAGACGAAAGTATGCCGCCATGTATTGCGCGAGCACACTAATTGGATACGCACAGTTGCCTTTAGCAAAGAAGGTATCATAGCCAGTGGCTGCACAGACCAGAAAATAATCCTCTGGAACGCCGAAACAGGGCAGCGTATCAGGACCCTGGAGGGGCTTACCGGGCGTGTCTGGTCCATCGCGTTTAGTCCCAATGGCAGGACACTGGTAAGTGGTACCGACGATCAGACTATCCGCCTCTGGGAAGTCGCTACTGGAAAAAGCGTCAAGACACTCCAGGGTCATACAGCCTGGATCCGATCAATTAGCTTCAGTCCAAATGGTAAATGGCTCGCGGGAGGAGGGGCTGATCAAGCTGTACATATATGGGACATGGATAAAACGACAACAGATACACCAAGCATCAACTTACAAGGACACAAACACTGGATCTGGTCCGTCGCATTTAGTCCTGATAGTAGACTATTAGCCAGCAGTAGTGACGACGTCACCGTGCGCATCTGGGACATCCAGAAGAATGATCAACAGCCCAAAGTATGGCGAGAACACTCAAGCTGGGTTGGAGCCGTCGCCTTCAGTCCTGATGGTCTGTTATTAGCCAGCGGCAGCCAGGATCAATCAATCCGCCTCTGGGATGTTCCTACCGGTAAAACCATCCGAAAATTCGAGGCACATACCCATTGGGTAGGCTCAGTTGCATTCAGTCCCGATGGCACCTGGCTCGCAAGTGGCAGCGATGATACAGACATTCGGATATGGGATATCGCCACTGATAGTTGTATCCACCGCCTTACAGGACATCACAATGGGGTAAGCGCAGTCGTATTCAGTCCTGATGGAGCACTGCTAGCCAGTGCCAGTCAGGACCAGACTGTCAAGATCTGGAACGTACGAACAGGAGAAGAGCTACACACATTCACAGATCATAAAGACAAAGTATTCTCGGTAGCCTTCAGTCCTGATGGCAAGATGCTGGCCAGTGCGGGGGCAGACTTAACGATACGTTTGTGGAATGTAGCAGATGGCCGCTGTGTAAGAGTCCTCACCGGCCACAACCACTGGATTTATGCAGTCGCTTTTCATCCCGATGGAAAAATACTGGCCAGTAGCGACCATGAAGGCATTATTCATCTCTGGGATATCGAACGAGGAGCACGTATACGTGCGTTGAGAAATGAGAGGCCCTATGAAGATATGAATATCACCGGAGCCACGGGTCTGACCAGTGCCCAGCGCGCAGCCCTTAAATCCCTGGGTGCCGTAGACAACCAGTAAAGAAAGAGGTCTTGAGCAGTCACCCGATGTATATCAGATATTTGCTCAAGACCTCTTTTACAAGACTTTAGTGGTTAGATCAAGCTTTATACGTCGAGATTAGCACTCTTCGCATGGCTTTCGATGAAGCGCTTGCGGGGCATGACTTCACTACCCATCAGCATGCTAAAGACTTTATCAGCCTCAACCGCCTCATCAATGTTTACCCTCAGAATGGTACGCTTCTCAGGATCCATGGTGGTATCCCATAGGGTCTCAGGGTTCATTTCACCAAGACCTTTAAAGCGGCCAACCTCAGGCTCCTTGCCATTATGGGAGGCTTTGTAATCAGCGATCAGGGTATCGCGCTCCTCTTCGGTGTAGACATAATGGACCGTCTTGCCCATTTTGACGAGGAAGAGCGGTGGTTGGGCGATAAACAAATGGCCATCGCTAATCAACTGCTGCATATGACGGTAGAAGAAGGTTAGCAGCAAGGTACGGATATGGGCACCATCAACGTCAGCGTCGCACATAATGACGACGCGGCCATAGCGCAAGCGGGCCATGTTGAAGTGCTCATCGATACCTACACCGATCGCCGTAATAATATTCTTAATTTCCTCGCTTTTGAGGACGGTATCCAGGCCGACCCGCTCAACGTTCAGGATCTTACCACGTAATGGCAGGATAGCCTGGAAGTGACGATCACGGCCCTGTTTCGCGGAACCACCGGCAGAGTCACCCTCAACCAGATAGAGTTCACAGCGATCAGCCCGACGCTCACTACAGTCTGCCAGTTTGCCCGGCAGCGTATTATCCAGCGCATTCTTACGCTGAATAAGATCACGGGCCGCCCTGGCCGCCTCCCGAGCCCTGGCCGACATCAGACATTTATCGATGATCGACTTGGCCTCACTGGGAGTTGTCTCCAGATACTGATTCAGTACCTCAGCGGTCACCGTCTCAACAGCCGGCCGGACCTCTGCATTGTTCAGTTTCGACTTGGTCTGGGCCTCAAACTGAGGATTAGGAATCTTCACACTAATGACAGCGGTCAGGCCCTGACGCACATCATCACCGGTCAGATTGCCGTCCTTCTCCTTCAGCAAATTAGCCTTACGCGCATAGTCATTCAAAGTACGCGTCAAAGCGCTGCGGAAACCAGTGATATGCATACCACCGTCCACAGTGTTAATACCATTCGCAAAGGAATACTCAGTTGGAGACCAACTATCATTATACTGTAAAGCCACCTCGACCTTAATATTATCAATATCACGGAGAATACTCACCGGCCGAGATAAAGTATTACGGTTCTTATTCAGGTAGCGCACAAAAGAAGCCAGACCACCCTCAAAGTAGAAAGTCGCCTCGCGATCGGTCCGCTCATCAATCAGAGCAATCGTCAGACCACGGTTCAGATACGCCATCTCACGAAAACGCTGGGCCAGGATATCAAAACTATAATCCCGCGTCTCCATCACCGACAGATCAGCCATAAACGTCGTAATCGTGCCAGTGCCATCCGTTTTCCCCAATTTTTCCAGAGGAGTAACCGGAACACCCTTCTCATAACGTTGTCGATAGATATAACCATCATGTTTCACATCTACCTGACACCACTCGGACAGAGCATTCACCACCGACACACCAACACCATGCAGGCCGCTACTAATCTGATAGCCACCGCCACCAAATTTACCGCCAGCATGCAACACAGTCATCACAACCTCAAGGGTAGACATACCGGGACGCTGATGATGCTCATCGACAGGAATACCACGTCCATTGTCTTCGATGGTCACAGATTCATCGGCGTGGATGACAACCTTCACAGTATCAGCATAGCCGGCCATCACCTCATCAACGCTATTATCAACGACCTCCTGAATGAGATGATGGAGTCCACGCTGATCGGTTGCGCCGATGTACATACCTGGACGTACACGGACGGCCTCTAAGCCTTCGAGAATCTGAATATTCTGTCCGCTATAACTATTACCATTACCGTTGTCGTTCACTTTCCCCTCACCATTCCCACTTGAATTTGCCTGTTCAGTGAGTCGAGCAGCATCAAAGTCATCAGGGAGTTGCTCTGACATTATAGATTCTCTCGTCTTTGCCATCAAAAACACTCCAATTAAGGAACCCTGCCAAAGAGGCCCGGGCCACACAACATCAAGGATAATTATCCTTGTTATACGTAACCGTTGCATCAACGGGTGCTGTTGCAGAGAGCACGATCTAGTAGAGGCCTTCAGTTAAGAGAAAACGTATTATCTGAACGCAAAGACAAAAGATCGGCTAGCTCCTGGACGCAAATCCTCTTACAGGAACACAACCAGTCCGCCACAAAGCAGCTTCAATGGGGTATACGACAAACACTGTACATGCTTTCAAAGGCAGATACAGGCGTATTGCGAAGCAATTTTTTGTGGAGACATGTTTACTACTTATATGAAAAGCATTCTGACAGAATAGTCAAAATGCGGTAACGAACGCCACATTTCGTCACATCATTATATCACATTTTGACCAACAAACAAAGCAGATAGGATGAACGTACAAGCCTGATAAAACAGCGATTCAAGCCATTTTACATCCCTAATTACATCCCTATGTAAAAGTTCCAAACGAGGAGTGAAAAAGTGGAAAAAAACAGAAGCATAACTGGAATCCTCAGCAGGGAGGCTCTCATTCCTGACATCATAAACATATTCACAGAGGAAGAGAGCCTGGACCCACCTGAAGTCGCACAATCGAGCTCATCCTTTTAGTAGCGATTACCGCTAACAGGCATACCAGGATTTCCCTGTAAAGAAGAACTAGGGGGAACACCCTGCATCGAAATGCCCGGCATATTTCCTGGCATAGGAGCGCTACCAACATTATTCGCACAGTAAGGGCAATATGTCCAGCGCAGTTCAAGCAGACGCTCACATTTGGGGCAAGAGCGTTTCAGCTTCTGACCGCAAGAAGGGCAAACCTGGAAATCCGACTCGACGCGAGCATGACAATTGGTACATGTCTGCCGTTCAGTCATCTCAGCCAGCAGAGACTCTTCCTCTAATTGGCGCTCATAGATTTCCGCCAGGGTCTGGCGAGGACGCAGGATCAGATAGATAAATAAACCACCCACATTAAAGAGAGCAACAAGGACAGTAGCCAGAATTTGAGACACGAAATCTTGCGTACGCGCACGAATATCGCGGAATGTCCAGATAATCAAACTCAGTGAAAAGATCACCAAGAACATCACCAGACAACCGATAATAGGTCCGAGAAGACCCTGAATAGTTCCCATTATATCTGGCGACGACGATACCTTAGGGTTGGTCGCCAGCAGCACCAATGAAAAATTCACAGGACAAACGCCCCTTTCAGAATAGAAAATTCATTACTTACTCATTTTAAGCACAAGGTATTGCGCCAACTTTGTTTTTTTAATCACATACACTGCAATGTACAACGTTTAGCGATGTCCTCGGATGACAGCCTAGGACTATGTGTCATAGAAGGCGGCACATATTTCTCAGCCAGTTTGCCATGATTCGCTTTAGCATGCAACCCTGTAGGGATATTTGTCATGTTAAGGATGACCTTTAACGGCACGAAATCTTTGCCCTTAAGCACCATAGTTACCATCCAGGCAACATATGAGAGCTCATCTGCATCCTAATATACATAATACATCCAGCCCCGACAAAAAGTGACATGTCCGCAGCCTTCATCTTTTACCATCGACATTAATAAGAATAAATGGAGGGGCCAACAAAATTCATTTATTTTTGTAGTTCTTAAAAGAGCAGTAGTATTTTCAATACGTTAAAAATAAATATTTGCTTTCTATAGTAAAGGAAATTCTAATCTAGTTCTCGTGAACAGGACTTTTTTCTTATTCTTTAGCCGCTTTTGGGGTGATATGATAGTTTGTAGCTAGCTGTATTTCTATGCGTCAAGGTGCATAAAAAGCCGCCTGGCAGGGAGTATTGGAGATGTGTGCTATAATTAGAACAAAAGTTCGAATCCATTAAGGAGGTCATGTTCATGGCGAGTGGCAACTACGCCAAAAAATCGGTGTCCCCGACAACCACACAAACGCGCTCGGCCATTCCCGCTCGTGCTACCCGGGATTTGTCCGCGGCGCCCGATGGTGAGGGGAACGAACCACTTACCGAAGAAACATTCACCTTCACCCGAGAAAGTGCTTCTGTTAGACCACCCACTCGAACAGAAAATGTCTCCAATCGGACAGGTAAAACAGCGACCACAAGAATTACAAACGGCGGTAAAGCTGGCACAACCAGAATGCTCTCAACCGATAAGCGTGCGGCTGAAGCGACCAGGGTACTTACCCGAGATTTACGAGAAACTAACAGCACACAGGTCCTTGAAAATTTAAGAACAGATCACAATACCAGGGTACTTCCCAATACAAAATTAGCCAGGGCGGTAGATATCGATCGGGCCTTGATGCACGATACGCCTGCGATTAAGCAGCTAGAAAAGCATAAATCCTGGTTGCATCCATGGTTGATCTGCTTTACGTTCGCGATCATCTCACTACTGGTCCTGGTCACAGCCGGCATCTTACAGCGTGAAAACACCGTCAACTTCAACTTCGGAGTAGGCCAGACCTACAGCATCCAGGTAGGTGGTAGCCAGGCCAAAGACTGGCAAAAAACCCAGCCCGAACCGATCAAAAAAACCATCAAGCCAGCTACTGGCCCTTACGCTGTGATGGGCAAACCCACAGTAAGCGCAGACTTCATTAACAAAGTCCTATCAAATGCGGGATCACCGGCTGCAGGAAAAGGGCAAGTGTTCTACGACCTGGGCGTTCAATATGGCATTGATCCAGTTTTTGCACTAGCTTTTTTTCAACATGAAAGCACCTTTGGTACGAGGGGAGAAGCCAGAAAAACCCTTTCAATTGGTAACTTGCGCTGTATACAAAATCATGAGTGCGTAGATAAAAATGCCAGCGGAGATGGTTACGCCCAGATGGATAGTTGGGATGACGGTATCAAAACCTGGTATTCCCTCATTCGCAACTTCTATGTTATTGACATGCACAAAGATACAATTGAAAAAATCATTCCTACTTACGCACCGAGTTCAGATAACAATAACGAAGCGGCATATATAAGCTCCTTGAAATACTCAATCGATAGATGGCGAGCAGGAGTAATATAAATCGAACAACCATATCATGGTAAGTAAAAAAGTATGGTAACTCCAGCATGCCAGGGCTACCATACTTTTTTTGTAGGATACTAAAACAATAACCTGAATATAATGATCCTCTATCCTATAACAGCTACTTAACCAACGCCATGTGCAAGTTTTATCCCTCACACCTCGCGCCTACGGCGCTCGCTTGTTTTGAGGAGGAACATGGCGAGGCGGTCGCGACCGCCTCGCCATGTTCCTCCTCAAAAGAGTGGGTATGTGGCAAACTTGCAAAGAGTGGGTATGTGGCAAACTTGCACATAGCGTTAACCAGTAAAATATTATTTTATGACGTACTGACAAGGCCTTGATCCAGGGCTTTACTTAATGCCTCGGTGCGCCCTGAGACGCCTAGTTTCTGATAGATATTGGCCAGATGAAAATTCACTGTTCGCTCACTGACAAACAGGCGGGCGGCAATCTCTTTATTACGCAGGCCACGTGCCAGCAAGCGTAATACCTCCAACTCACGTGTAGTCAACGTCTCATAGGGCGCATTCCCACGGCCCTGACGGCCAAAACGAGAGAGCAGGCGTCCAGCTAACTGAGGCTGAACCAGTACCTCACCACGAGCCACCATATGCACAGCCTGAGCCAGATCATCTGGAGCAATATCCTTCAACACATAGCCATCCGCCCCCATGCGCAACGACTCATACAGATACTCCTCACGATCCTGAGTGGCCAATAGCAAAACCCTGGTATTGAGATTCAACTGCTTGATCTGCCGCAAAGCCTCCAGACTCTGACCATTTGGCAACTGGGTATCCATCAAAACCACTTGTGGACCCAATTCAAGCGTCTCACTGACCGCCTGTACACCGTCTACCGCCTCTCCAATCACCGACAGACCAGGATAAGCCTCAAGCAAGCGATGTAGACCGGCACGTGTCACCGCCAGCGCATCCACCAGTAAAATCGTCACCTTCTGATCAGTCGCATCGGTAGCAGCATCAGAGACCGCTACAGACGCAACAGGAGAAGACACAGAGGGCAGTAAAGAAGAATGATAAGGGAGAAGCGCACGTATGCGTACACCCCGCTCCTCCAGCAACGTGATCTCAAGAGAGCCACCCAGATGTTCCAGGCGAGAACGCAAATCTCTTAGCACAGGAGTCAAAGTTGTATCAGCTGGAGCCGGCACAAAATCAAAAGGAGGAGCCGGCGTATCGGTAGCAGCATCCTGTTCAGAACGACCATCAAGAATACCATCGTCCTCCAGGCTCATCTGCACATCATCCTGGCGATAATTAAAGGTAAAGCGCAACCTTCGAGCATCCTTATGCTGTGACACTTGATAAAGCGCTTCACGCGCCAATAGATAGAGCAACCGTTCAGCCTCAGGCGACAGAGTACGATCAGGGCTACGCGGCTCCTCATCATCACCAGAGAAAGAAATACGGCTCGCCAGTTTCAACTGCTCAGCCGTCTCCTCTACCGCGCGAGAAAGAGCCTCAGACAGCGATACACCATCCAACTCAGGAATAGGCACCTCCTCAAGGGCCGCCCGAGAAATCGTCAAAGCCTCAAAGGCCAATGCTTCCACATCAGAAATACTTGAGCGCACAGCCGCAAGATCAAGCACATCATCTTGCTTATCAGAATGGACCAATAATTGAAGAGCGTGTAACTCAATAAGTAAAGCGCTCAATGTATGTACAAGTTGTTCATGAGGATAGGTACTCATGCAGCAGCCTCTCTTTACAAAACACAAGGTCAGTGCACCAGCGCAGGTAAATCTATAGTATATCTATCTACGTCAGCGTTATTATACCTTCATAAACTGTATCTAGGTGAAATATATTTCCTGAAACGGGATGGTTAAGATTGCTTGAATAGGATTGGTGCTCTATAATGGTGATGTTTTAAACGGCTAATTAAGGGAATGGATATATGCAAATCAGCGAACCGGCAGAATATGTAATTTTAGGACTTCTCAATACGCAGCCAATGCATGGGTATGAGATGTTTCAGTTAATTGAGAGTGGAACATTAGGGCAGATTATCCATCTTGAGATGAGCCAGATGTATGCTTTCCTGAAGAAATTAGAACGACTCAACTACATTGAGGCGAAGATCGAGCCACAGGGAACCCGTCCGCCACGTAAAATTTTTCAGCTGACCCCCCAGGGACACGACATCTTCTTACAATGGGCCGTGGAACCGGTTGAGAAGCCAAGGGATATACGCATACTTTTCTTGATTAAACTCTATTTTGTGCAGCGCCTACAACCTGCAAAAATGGGTCCACTACTAGAACAACAGATTACTGCCTGTATGCAATTTTTACAACACCTGAAAAGCAAGCAGCAAATCCCCATCCTTCACAGTGCTGACGCCCAATTCTTCGATAACATAGTCCTGAGCAGCCGTATCCACCAGACACAGGCGCTACTGGAATGGTTACACGAATTACAGCTTGAGGTAAAAGGCACTCCATCAAACTAATTCAGGTCAGGAAGCCAGCAAGTAACGCATCAAGATTTTGCCGCAGAACCACCAGACATAGAAATCAACGACAAACTAAAGCGTGGATTATAGACCTTATCGCAACTACTACAGGAGACCGCCTGAGAATAGCGGCGGGTACGAGGATATTCTTTACCACAACCGGGACACTGATACACATAGCGAATCGGCCGGCGCTCCCGACGTACAGCCTCACGTTTAACACTCTCCTCATGCAACAAAGCCCGTAAATCCTCTACAGCATAACCAGTGATAGCCGCCTCATCGGTCGCGATAGAATCGTACCCATGATGACGATGACGGCGAGGATTACCCTGGATCCGATCCGACAAGTGAATCAATTCATGTGCAACCGTCACCTCTATCGATTTAGCCTGCAACGCAGCATCAATAAAAATAAGATGGCGATGGTGCGCAGAGCCATCTACAAAGGGCTGTCGACGAGACTGCGCCAGAGAAGCAGGAATATAACAATAACAGCCCAGAGCCATCGTATTCAGCCGCTTCCCCGTCCAACGTTTATACTCCTGCCGATCCTGAGTAAGCGCCAGAAGTGACAACTCAGGCAAAGGCAATTCCAACCTGGACCAATAATGCAACAACCAATGCTCAAGTACAACTTGATCACCATGAATAACAGGTCCATCCTGAATCGAAGGAGGAGCCGGAAAGGCTGCATGAGAACGGGAAGAACGACGCGTTATAGCCATAAGAGCCCTACTTACTCCTAACAAAAAAAAATTATCTAGCGAGCAGCGCAGATACGAGTCCGCTCGATAAAGCAAAAAAATTGGTAATTATGCAGCAAGGGGTGCCGCAACACATATGAGCAACGAAGCTCATCCCAGACAAGTCGCACTAACAGTATATCAAGCAAAAAACGTGAATGCAAGTGAAGGGAAAATAGAGCCAAACTCTAAAAAAATCCTTTCAATTGCAATCATATGGCTTGACACCTCTACTCAACAGGGGTAAGATGAGAACTAGATTTTTACACAAACCTCCCGTACCCGCAAGGAGGGGTCTATATGTCATCGCAGATCTGCATAAAGACAGACAAATCACTACAACAACTGGCGACGGAGATACGCGACCTCTTATCGCTACCCCCATTCACGCTTGATTCTTTTACCGAAGAGCCCTACTGTCAATTTGAAATGCTTGGCATGCTAGTACTCATTCGAAAATCTGCCGAAGAAGATCGAGATCCGGAAGTTAGAGACTACGAATATGGCTTTGATATACAAATGTCATTTACAGAACATGAATTAGACACAGACACAATTGAATACAATTTACAGCCATACTATGCCCAATTGCTTGCCTTTCGACTTGGTATAGAAACTGCTTGTTATGAAAAAAAGAAAATTGGACAACACTGGCAAATACGTTATTGTTATTACAGCAAAAACGAGAAATGGGATGGCACCCGATTATTTGGAGAACCAGGCTGGACCGCCGCGGTAGCCACCGGCACACCGAGTGCCTGGCGTTCAATCCATTCAAACTTCTAACCATTCAACCAAACCCAATACTTTTAAAAGTCCAATAGGGCTATAGTAAAGGAATATACTAGCAGGAAGCTCATAGATATGCTATGCTTACCGACAGGCGTTTCTACGAAACCAACGATACACCTATGATATTTCATATTAATAGCGTCTAGAGCTTTCCATGCATTGCTAAAGACATAGAAGCAGAAGAATAAATGGAAAACGAACGACAGCCTGCTTCATTGCCTGCCAATGGAGACACCAGTCAGGAAAAAAACGCTGGCTGGTCGCAAGTGCAAAGAACAAAACCAGAGTTCCCACACAACGAAAACTCACCACCCAAGCAGCCAGTAACCACTCCATCCAATGAACCAGAAGACCCGGTAACCCAAAACCAGGGTTCCATGCCATCCACTTATCAGGAATCCATTCAAGACATGGGAACCTCATTAGGCTATGGGCAAGGGATGGAATACCAGTATTCCGATGTGCCACAACCATCGCAACCAATGGCCCAATTGCGCATGGAAAAATTCCAGCGGCAACGATATCAGCAGACGCGCAACCAACTACAAAGCAAGACAGAGATCACACATTCATTCAAAAAACCCAACATTCCCCGCACAACCACGCCGCTATACTCATTGATGCCTGTGCAAGAAGCCATCTCTCATACCTCACTGGCCGAAGAAAGCGTAGACCTCGCAGAGATCAAGCCAGATACGGGGGTAATGAGAAGAATTCGCGTCGGGCAGGCGACATTTATTCTCAGTGGCTCATTTATCGCCAGCCGCGTACTCGGATTAGTAAAGACCAGCCTGACCGCCTATATACTGGGGGCGACCATCTTCTCAGACGCCTTCTACCAGGCCTTTACCATACCCGACACCATCTTCAACATTGTAGCGGGAGGAGCCCTCAGTTCAGCCTTTATTCCCGTCTTCACCCACTACATGAACAAAAACAAAGATGAGAAGACCGCCTGGCATGTAGCCAATGCATCGCTAACATTAGCAACCATGGTGATGGTCATCATAGCCATCTTTGCCGCCATCTTTGCCGATAAAATCGTCCCACTCTATAATCCGCCCACCACACCCGAGAGAGCCGCTACCATCCCAGTTATCGTCACCCTGGTACGTATAATGCTCCTACAATCAATCATCCTGGGGGCGGGCTCAATCACCAACGCGGTACTTAATGCCCGGCAAAATTTTTTCCTTCCGGCCATCGGCACAGTGCTCTATAACGCAGGATCAATCATTGGACTCATACCAGGACTTATTCTTAAGGCCACCGGACATGGAAATCCAGAATTTGCCGTCTACTCTGCCAGCGTCGGAATTATCGTAGGAGCACTTATTCAGGTGGGTATCCAGGTGCCAGGCTTAGCTAAAGTAGGCATGCACTTCAAGCCCACAGCCGACTGGAGGCACCCGGCCGTTATCCAGATAGGCCGACAGATGCTACCACGCATCTTTAACGCCGCCATGCTCTCCTCATCGGTCTTTGTTGACGGTTTCTTGATTGGCCAACTGGGATTAGCCACCACTGACAACGAGCTGATCAACGGACTAAAAACCGAATCCTTCCAGGCAATGCAGCTTATGCAATTACCATTAGGGGTATTCGGCATGGCCCTGGCCACAGCCACCTTCCCAACCCTGGCCGAATACGTCACCCGGGGAAGAATGGATAAAGTGCGAGGCCTGATCCTGGAAACGCTACGCGGCATCCTTTTCCTATCAATTCCCTCTTGCCTGGGCCTAATGCTACTGGGATTACCCATTGTACAATCGCTCCTGGCCCATGGAAGCTACATCACCGACAACCTGGGACACTTTACCCTGGCGAAAGCCGACGCCACCGTCCTGGCCCTGAACATGTTCGCCATCGGCCTACCAGCCTTTGCAACCATCGAGATTCTGACACGCTCATTCTATGCCATGAGAGACAGCAAGACACCTGTCATCATCAGTGTAGGACAATTCATCCTCAAGATAGCCCTGAGTATTATCCTTATCACCCCATTTACCAACTTTGGAGGGGTCGTATGGGGTATGAGTTCACTGGCCTTATCGACAACTATCGCCAGCATACTGGAAGCCATAGCTCTATTCATCCTGCTACATCGCAGGGTTAAAGGACTCACCGAGAAATCCCTGAGCATCTTTACCATGCGGGTACTGGCCGCAACCGCAGGCATGAGTGTAGCAGTCTTCGTGGTACGTGCCTTGCTGGATACAGCCCTGAACACAACCGATACCCAACGCTTTATCTTCATGGGCACCGCTGGAATCGGCCTGGCAATTCTCAAATTGGGCATTGAACTTATTAGCGGATCAATCATCTACCTGCGCCTGGCCCGCCTCTTCGGTATAGAAGAGATGGGACCGATCAGACGCCTGCTTGATCGCTTCAAATTATCCTGGATCCTCTAAAAAAAAAGTCCTCCTACAAAGTGGTAGGAGGACCCGCGAAACAAAACGATAGATTATTTCTTTTGTGGTGGTAGCTTAATCGCAGCGATAGCAACCGTTGCCCCATTCTCATCATCATCGTCATCAAAAGCCTCATCATCAAAATCCTCTGAATCAGCAGGCGTCAACTCAGGGGCAGGGGTAGAAGGCACCGAATCAGAAGCAAGGCCCGGAACCACAGACTCCGCCGCCACAATCGGCAAATTACTCTCAACCATCAGCCCATTATCCATATACAGATGATAAGGGAACATCGCAGGATCAAAAGCGCTACTGTGGGAGAGGAGAATAATCTGCTCAAAGTGCTGGCTCAGGATATCGCCAGTAACCACATCAACCAGGGCCTGGGCACGGCCACGATCAAAGGAGCTAAGAGGCTCATCCAGCAGTACAAATCCCGGGGCAGCATTTAAGTCAGCAGGTAATGTCGCAATCGCAAAAGCCAGCCTTAGAGCGAGCGAGAGCAGATCCGAAGCGCCGCCCGATAGCACCGACGTAGGCACATACGCACCAGCCGCTGAATCCCAGACCTGAATCTGGAAAGCGCCGCCATCATCCAGATCAGTACTTAAATGTACATCTTGATAGCGCCCACCAGTCAACAAAGGCAAAATCTGCTGCATATAATACTGGGTACGGGGCTCAATCTTGCCCAGCAGGCGTTGCTCAACCTCCTCAAGCAAGCGATGGCCATGCTTCTTAATCTGATAAGAACGCTCCTCCTGCTCCATCTGTGAACGAGTCTGTTCCAGATCAAGGGTCGTCCCAACCACATCCAGTTTCTGAGCAAGATTCTGCTCCTGCTGTAGAAGATCCTGTAACTCCTGTTCATGAAGCCCCGCCTCATTTTCGAGACGATCACGATCCTCAACCGCATATTCTGAGAGCAATGGCCAGAGATCAATTAGAGTGGAGCGAGCATAGGTAGCTGGCGTCTCAAAATCGTGTGCCGCCAACAGATTCGCAATAGAAGCCTGATCGCCACGAATCTCCTGCTGACAAAGCTGAATCTTCGCCTGAGACGCATTCTCCTGATCGCGTAGAGACTCCAACTCCTGCAAGATCCCCTCTTCATTCGCCTCATGCAACTCCTTCTGACAGCGCGTACGCAAAGCCACCAGAGCCTCAGCAAAAGGATTCAGAGGAACAATCCAGCTACCCAGAGTATTACTAAACTTGGCCAGTTGCTTATAATGTTCAGATAAGGAGGCCTGCCGCTCATGAAGTAGCTCGGTATAATGAGCGTGGCGCTCCTGGAGCATAATCTTATTACCAAGAGTGATATGCAATTCTTCCAGAGCCTTGCGGGCCGAGGTCTCAGCCGAGCCAACAGCCGACTGTCCAAACGCTACCCCCAGCGGCTTTACACGCTGGCGCAAAGAATCCTGCAACGACTGAAGGGCGCTACGCAAAGCCAGTTGCTGCTCACGCGCACGTTCGATCAGTTGAGAGGGATCATTTTGCTGATAGCGCGCATTGCGCTCCTCAAGTTGGCGCCGCCGGTCAGCCAACGCATCCAGAGCATCCTGATGAATCTTTGACTGTTTAGCAAGCTCATTCACCATATCCAGCTTACCATCGAGAGAGACGATCTCATGTTCAGTAGCTTTGATGGTGCTATCAACCAGCATTTCAAGCTCAGGAACACCTGTAGTATCTTCTTCTAACGACACAGGACTCAAAGGACCGGAAAGGAAGGATGGCTGAGAAGGAGGCACAGAACTCTTTTGGATACGAGCATTGATGCTCGCCATCGGCAGATTCTCCTGAGCAGCCAGCAGGGTAAGCTCCTGATGCATCAGTTCAACAGCAACCTGATCGTTCTGTAGATTTTCCTCAATATTATCCCACTGCTCTTGAGCACGCAGTGCCTCTAAACGTGCCCGCTCCTGACGTAAAGCCTTCACAGCCTCCTGTGCCTTCTGGGTACGACTACGAGCCGCATGTACCTCATTCGCACTGCCTTGCATCTTCTGCTGAGCATCATTCAAATCACCCTGATCGCGTGTACGATCCAGGAACAACTGAGCCTCCTCAAGAGAGGGAGGAACAGAGCCACCCAGAGAGACAATCTCATTCTCTACCGCATGCAATGCGTCCTCACTACCAGCCCTGCGGAAAGCAGCCTCGCGCGCCGTGATCATCGTGCCGACGCGACTAATGGCCTCATGTTCTTGAGTCCTTAAAGTATGTTCCTGCGCCCGATATTGGCGGAAGCGCTGAAAACACAGATAGGCAGGAATAGCTGTCAGCAAAGCAAGGATCAGAACAATCACACCCAGGAGAACATTGCTACCAAACAGTAAAAGAGCAATAAATAGCAGGACAATACCAGCGGCGATGCTACCCGCCATTAACACCATAAACTTGTTGGCAGTATTACGTGCCTGGATAGCCTGTTGCGTCACTGTCCCCTGTTGCTGGCGAGCCTGATACACATGCTGCTCGGCTTGAGCCAGACCCTGAGCTAATCCTTTTAAGCGGTGCCACTCTTCTACCTGACGACGAATCTGCAACTGTCGCCAGGAATATTCCTGGCCATCGGCCTGCTGCTGTAAACGCTTCTCTTCTTGCTCGATCAGCTCGTATTCCTGCTCGGCATCATTCAAGTCCTGAATAGCCTTGCGCAGTTGCAGGGTATTCTCCTCAGCCAGAGATTGGCCAGAGACACGACGCGTATAATTATCTTCAAGTTGTCCAAGGTGGGCCAGGCGTTCGGCCAGGAACTGCATACGCTGCAGACGGTCCTCCAGTTGAGGACGTATCGAGCGGCGGCGTTCCTCCAATTCCTGCCAACTTTGCTGCGTATTAGCCAGACGGGAACGTGTTTGAGAGATCTGCTCATCCAAAGCCCGCAGATCTTGCTGCAGCTCAGTATGGATTTTCAAATCCTGCTCTAGATCCTTAATAGAATCTACCGCCGTCAGCAAATCGTTCGACATCCGCTGTAATGTGCCAAAGGAGCGCGTCAATTCAGCCAGATCGCTCACACGCTTCTCAGCCTTAGGAAGTTCCTCACGCTCGCGGCCCTCCAGATCAGCAATGCGTTGATCTAACAGAGGTAACTCACGACGAGCCTCAGCAATATCATCATAAGAACTAATAATTTCCGAAAGGGTCGCATCAGCTTTCTTTAACTGCGAAACACGTCCCTGTCGGCTCTTCAGTTCAATGCGTTGAGCATCAATGCGATCAAGAGCCTGTTCAAGTTCATTAATATCCTGCTCTTGTTGATCGATATCAGCCAGATACTCATTGGTCTGAACCGCATCAAGAGCCACATCAAGCTGCGAAAGCTGTGAGCGAAGCTGTGGAATACGAGCCTGGACCTCTGCCAGAGAGAGACGCTCAGAATAGTTATTGAGGCGCTCCTCATCCTCAGGCCGCACCTGGAATTGTTCAGAAAGGGTGGTCAATGTATCCAGGCCCAGCAGATTGCGAACCGTGTTCTCGCGGGCAGAACCAGAAATCGACTCCAGACGCGTCAATCCCTTCTGCTCAATCAAGCCTGAATCGCGTAACGTCTCACCATGTAGATTACCTAATTCGCGAATGATACGCGCATTCGCCTCATCCAGATCAGTGACAAGCTCTTCATCAGACATGCCGAGAGAACGAATTGACAGAACCACAGACTGACCATGGCCACGCTCAATTGTGCGGACAATGGTCAACTCGGTCGCGCCAGCCGAAACGATCAGGGTAACCACAGCACTTGTGGAACCATAAAGGATCAGATCATCCAAAGAGCGCTGGCCACGGCGAGAAGCAAGGGGTTCGCCATACAATGCAAAATAAATACTTTCGATGAGTGCCGACTTCCCAGCTTCGTTTGGACCTTGAATCAAAATACTACCACGCTGCGGGAAGTGCAGGTTCATAGAGCGCAAGAGCCTGAATCGCTCAATTGTTAAATGCTTTAGAATTATCATGGATCTACTCCGTTCGCCAGTGCCAGACTAGCGGGCTCAAATCGCAGCTACTGCCGACTTTTCATCTCATCTAGCGCCAACAATAATTCCTCTTTCGTGAAGTGCAACGCATTCTGCTCAGACTCATCATGCGCGGACGCAATCCATTCATCGGCCAGAGCGCTCAACTCATCGCGAAGAGAAAGGCGTTCATCCGCTCCTGTAGAGCCAGAAACATCCTCATTCAAGACAGAAAGGGCGCTATCATCGATAGCCAGGGCAAAACAATGCTCCTCACCATAGCGGCGTATTTGATTTAAATCCAACTGATGATAAGCGCTACGCGTCAACTCACCCTGGAGACGCAAGAGAATCATAGCATCATCACGACAAAGAGGACGCAAACGCTCCAATATAATCTCAGTTGGAGATGAAGCCAGATCCTCAGACCAGAGTTCTGATGTGGAAATCACCAGATGATGCATAGAAAGTGAATCCACACTAATATGATTACACCAACGCACGCCGTCTGCGGCCAGTCCCAGAAAAACAAAACCGGGTGCATGATCAGGAGCACTAAAATCGATATATTGGGTAGCGCCAGCCACCACAACCTCAGTCTGGTCGATATGCAACTGGCTATAGCTATGATGATAGCCGGCCAACACATAAGGGAAGATCGTCTGTTTACGCAGACTATTCTGCGTCACCACAGCGCGTGTATCCAAAAGGGACGTGCCGGTGGTAAGCCCTTCAATAGGAGCATGGAGGACCAGAAGAGGAATCGCAGCCCGCTCAATCTCCAGTTGGACCCGTAAATCAGCCAGTGGATCACCAACCTGACCAGGCAATACTCCCAGGCCACAGACCCCCACAGTCGTACCGCGAACATCAACCATCACCGGCTCAAGCTGCTGCGACTCATCGCGCCGGGTTGGAGAAAGATAATTAAGAGCTCCCAGCCGGGCATAGCTCATCTGAGGAGCTGGAGTCGTATCACCCAGCAAAGATTGGGCCGCCGTGGGAGTATCATGTACCCCACCAAGCGCAAAAGACTGAACACCAGCCTGTTTCAACTGAGCCAGGCGTTCCGCCACAAAACTGCGGTCCCGCTCATCTGGCATCGTTGTATCAAAAAGGTCGCCCGCCTGAATAAATAAATCGACCCCCTGGACAATCGCAAAATCTGTAGCTTGTTGAAAGGCATGGCGTAACCGCTGCTGCCGCTCCTCACGTTTACGAGGATGCTGGCCAAAGCCAGTATAGCCGAGATGATTATCAGCAGTCAGCACCACCGTAACGACACCCTCGCGTTGCTGATGAGAGTCAGGGGTTGCAACCGGTTCCTGGTCATGTTTCAAAATAATATCTCCCGAGCAATGGCTTCCGTCTCTATAAACGAACGCTTATTGATGCTAATACTCTTTTCTCAAGGTGAGTCTATCACAAAAGCAGGTGATTAAAAACGAATCATGATAGTAAGAGGGACTATTTGGGGAATAAAGGGACACATACAAAGTAATACAAAAGTACTTATTATCCCCATGACATGGACAGTATCAAAAATGAAATATTAATATGATAGCAACCCACCCGAACAGACAGAAAAAAAAGGAATAAAATAAGGCAATCATCAAAACACGTTTAACGACCCGGACGTCGCTGAATGATAGCCAATTGGTATTATTATCCTTTCCATTAGAGCCATTTATTCGTATTTGTTAGTGGTAGTAAAAAAAGTTCCTACCATATTGCAACAGACATGTGGGAGAGCAGAGTGGTGGCAGTAAAATATTTGACACATTTAGAGAGAGACAAAGAAACAAGAAAAGTGCTCCTCTCATTGGCGCAAAGCATTCAAGAGCGCGACATCGTCACCTACGAACACTCGCGTCGAGTAGCTGTGTATGCTCAGAGACTGGCCCGTTACCTCGGCTGGAGCCGTAGAGAAGCCAGAGACCTGGCGTTAGCAGCCCTCGTACACGATTTAGGGAAAACCTGGATAGGAAACGACATCCTGAACAAATCAGCGGCCCTATCTACCGAAGAACGACGAAAAATGGAGCGCCATCCAGTTACAGGAGCGCGAATCTTAATCGGCTATGAAGTACACCCTTTTTATGTAGAAGCGGTGCTCTATCATCATGAGTCCTGGAACGGACAAGGTTATCCCGCAAAACTTAAAGGTGAAGAGATTCCACTCAGTGCCAGAATCTTAACGGTTGCAGACGTCTATGACGTACTAACCTCACAGCGTCCATATAAAGCGCCGCTGAGCATAAATGAAGCCAAGGAGCGGCTCATGGCAGGAGCAGGAACTAATTTTGATCCTACTATCGTGCAGGCCTTTGTGCACCTGATAGATGTCACACCAGATTTTACCTTATCGCAACACGTCTGTGGAATTACCCTCAAAGATATCCAGCAGCCAACATTTTATAATATGTTTATCACCGGCTCTTAAGCGCACAGGTATCGGGCCGATAACCTCCAATAACAAACAAAGACTGGTCTTTTTTCTATCAGACCAGCCTTTGTCATGCTGTACATATTCTCTCGCGATTTAATTTGATGGGACATTAGAATTAGCAGGAACCATCACATCGCCGCTATATAGCCCCCACTTCTTAATCAGCGCATGATAGGTCCCATCCTTCTCCAGGGACTGCAAGGCCTGCTGGACAGCAGATAACATAACAGCATCATCTTTACGCACCACAATCCCCTCCATTGTAGGGCCAATCATATCGCCAGCCAGTTCTAAAGCGGTGGGATGAAGCTTGATCGCATAATCAGCCACCGAGGCATCTTCATAGGCCGCAACCACCTGCTTGTTTTGCAGCAACTGGACAGCAGCCGAATACTGTTTAACCACCTGTACTTTAATAGCTGGCTTACCATCACGGTGGCAAGCATCGGTCATACTCAGGAGCTCATGCCACTCAAACGTCATATCCTTCACCGCCGCCGACAAACCACAGAGATCATGAAGTGTATGAATATGCGAAGGATTACCCTGGGCCACCAGTAAAGTCTTCCCCCCCCGAAAATACGGAACAAAATCTGCCTTACGCTGCGCCTCAGGGGTAATACCCACCGCAGAAATAACCACATCAAAATGCCTGGCAGTCAGGCCATCGATCAGTGACTGAAAATCATAAGAGACCACATGAACCTGGAGATGCATCTTCTGAGCAACCGCAGTAATCAAATCAACATCAAAGCCCACTGGCTGCTGGGTATAAGGATCTAAAAATTCCTGAGGAGCATAATTCGTATAACTCCCAACAGTCAGTACCTGTGAAGTCATAACATGTGGTGCCTCAGCTTGAGAAGGTGATGGCGTAGAAGCCAGCCGCTGAGATCCCATACCTCCATCACATCCCGCCAAAAAAATCAGGCACAGCCAGCCAGAGAGGAAGACATACAGCCACCGATAGCGCCGACCGCCCCCCCAAAAAGGAAATACCATGAGAAATAAAAACTCCTCTCACTACACACACAAGTGTGGCAACCACAATATTCTCATCCTTTATACAACCCTACCAGATGCGCACCAAACGATGCCTACGTCTATTCTGTAATTACGTTATACGAACGCTTCATATCACACCGACAGGAGTTTATGTACAGAAGGTAGCAGGAATTTTTCGCTTACTAATAAAATACCGGAAAAATGCCTTGTCTGATACTGTTTCTCAGAGGGTGGTATGATACACTATTAAGTGACTGGATATAAACCCACAACCAAAAAACACGACAATACCGCTGTCCATTCGTAGTCGCGAAATTTACATTGAGGGGCCTGGAGGGTCTAGCATGACCATCAGCTTTGATCGCAGCACCTGTTGTGATCTCAACGAAACCATCTCTCGTGAATGGCTCGTCACAAATGGTCTGGGAGGATATGCAGCAGGGACAGTTGCAGGGGTGCTTACACGTATACAGCATGGACTGCTGGTAGCAATACCGCCACGTGCCACAAAACCCCAACTTTTGCTGGCAAAAATTGACGAAGAAGTCACATTTGATCAGCGTACATATTACCTGGGCACCAACGAATACAGGGATGGAACCTTCAATCCATCTGGATTTGTCCATATTGAGGCCTTCCGACTAGAAAATGGCTTCCCTGTCTTCACCTATCGGCTAGGTGGTATAGATGGAATGATCCTGGAGAAGCGCATCTGGATGGCACAAAATTACAACACAACCTACATCCAGTACCGTGTCATAAAACCAGACAGACTCACCCAATCAGCTCACAAAGTAAATTCCAGCGTAAGGTCCTCCACAAATAATAATGGACGCTCAAGCTCTATAGCTGAACAGGCCAGACCAGAGCCAATGATCCTGACCCTCTTACCACTGGCAACCTATCGTCCTTTTGATCTTCCACAGCGCGGCAACACCAGTCCACCCTTCCATATTCAAGTTCATGGAACAGAAAACCAGGCATCTGGGAATGAAAAAGACAGCCAGCTCAAACTACCCGCAGGCATAGCTGGTAGCAGCATCTTCATAGAAAACAACCCCAGTCCCTATCATCTCCTGGCCATCGGACAACCAGAGATGCAAGCTACATTCATACCAACAGGCGTCTGGTACTGGAATTTTTTGAGGCGCTGTGACACAGTAGCAGGACAGCCAGATACCGATGACCTTTACCTACCAGGAGTCATACGTGCCGCACTTTATCCAGACAGCGACGCCGTCCTTACAATAGTAGTTAGCGCAGAAGAACTAAGCAGTCAGCTCTATCAGCAAGAAACAATTTCCCTCCTCTATAAGAAGGAAATAGAACGACGGCAAAGCAATCTAGAAAGAGCACTGAAACCACAACAAGCCATTATAGGACAATCCGATAGTGAGCAGGATCAACAGTTGCATCTACTGCCACTTACAACCACATCAGATCCATACGCAGGAGGACAAAACTACCTCCAGCAGCTACTTAATGCCAGTGAATACTTTGTTGCCCATTATAGCCAGTCCACAGAGACGAAAGAACCAGGAAGAGAAAATCGTCCAACCTTTCGTAACAGCATTCCCAGGCCGAAAGCACCTGATAAATTACAGCTGATCGCCAACTACTTCGCATTGGAAAACAAGACACGAGACGCGCTGATCGCCATGCCAGGAGTGCTACTTGTTACCGAACGTTATCAGGAGGCCCAGAATTACCTTCAGGACCTGGCCAACTACTTTATAGGTGGCATTCTCCCCGACCGACTCCCAACCGCCCACCAGCCACTGACTGATCATGATTATAGTAGCGCAGATATCACCCTCTGGTATTTCTACGCGCTGGATCACTATATAAAAGTGACACAGCACTATGAATTTCTCGAAGAGCTGTTTCCGCGTCTAGCAGAAAGCATCAACTGCTACATACAAGGAACACACAACGGGATCCAGTTAGATACCGCAGACGGACTCTTAAGAGCCGAAAAGACAGGAAAAGCCCTGACCTGGATGAACGAATACCATAATGGAAAGCCAGTCACGCCGCGATCTGGCAAACCGGTAGAACTCAACGCCCTCTGGTATTACGCACTCGTGCTCATGCAAGGCTGGTCCGAACGGCTGGGTTACATTGGACACATTGGTTATAGCGCCAGCATCTATCAACAACATGCCAATCGCTGTAAACACAACTTCCAGCAACGCTATTGGAATCCTGACCACTACCACCTTTACGACGTCATAGACGGTCCAGAAGGAGACGACGCCAGTTTACGCGTCAACCAGCTTTTCGCCATTGCACTCCCACACGCCGTTCTGGAACAGCCCTATCGTCAACACGTCTTTGAAGCCATCACCCAGCATCTGGTAACTCCCTATGGGCTACGCACCCTCGCTCCAAAGGAAGCAGGCTATCAAGGTCACCTGGAAATAGACATCAAACAACCTGCAAAGCAGCACCAATCCTTACACCAGGGGAGTAGTTGGGTCTGGCTCATAGGACCATATATAGACGCAATGCTCTCCCAATGGGGAGAGCCAGGAAATGAGCAAGATAGCCAGGTCTTCAAGGAATATCTGTGGCGTAA
Organism: Dictyobacter alpinus; assembly: GCF_003967575.1. Classification (NCBI taxonomy): domain Bacteria; kingdom Bacillati; phylum Chloroflexota; class Ktedonobacteria; order Ktedonobacterales; family Dictyobacteraceae; genus Dictyobacter; species Dictyobacter alpinus. The sequence goes on along the minus strand of NZ_BIFT01000001.1, from coordinate 2,375,726 downwards.
AGGCATGCAATTGTTAGAACCACTACAGGATCGATTTACAGTAGGTTTATTAGGAACCTGTGAAAATGTCTTTGATGGAGACTCCCCCCAACATCCAAGTCCTCAAGCAGCAGGCCTGCTCAGCTCAGCAGAATTACTACGTAGCTACAACAAGCTTGTACAGATGCGCATAGAACACACAGAAAGACTACTACTGAGCCAATAAAAGACACAGCAGGGAAAGTTCTACACATTTCCAGAAAGTTATCCACACCAGATGTGGATAACTTTCTGGAAATCACTAGCAAAAACTGTAGCAATGACTGGCAACACATTTCAGTACCAGACATGAATAACAGATCATTTCAGATACCTTTTTCTGACAAAAATGTCAATTTTGAAAAAATTTCCACATGATTTTCCTATAAACATGCTTTATCAACAGAAGATGTGGATAACCTTGCAAAACCTCCCCGAATCCTCACAAATGTATATAGCTGGTTATATAGCTAGTTATATACATTTCACATGATTTTCACACCCTAAAAGTTATCCACAAAAATTGTGGAAAACTTATCCACAGTATCCACACTCGTTAATGTAATTTGATAAGCCTCCTATCACTCCATATAACCAGCTATATTGCCAGAATTGGGTACCTCCCCGAATCCTCACAAATTTTCAGTTATCCACATTTGCTGTGGATAACTTATCCACATTATCCACATTTTATATAGCGTGCTATATAGCCAGTTATGAAGCTATATAGCACGCTATATAACACCTCCCCGAATCCTCACAAATTTTGACTTATCCACATTTGCTGTGGATAACTTATCCACATTATCCACAAATTTTATCGCAGGCTATATAACTAGCTATAAGCCTCCCGCAATCCTCACAGAATCCTCCCCGAATCCTCACAAATTTTGACTTATCCACATTTGCTGTGGATAACTTATCCACAGTGCATCAATAGTATCAAATGCACCATATAACTGGGGTGTTTATCCACAATTACTGTGGAAAACTTATCCACATTTGCCAACATGTACGAACAAGACATGCGAAAAAATTTCAAAGTTATCCACATTTGCTGTGGATAACTTTTCATCCGGAAAAAAGGGTTGTTGTCATCATAAGCAAACAAGCTGAATAAAAAGTGAAAATTAGTAGCAAGCGATCAAAATTAATAGAAAAAAAGACACAGATTATGGTCCAAAAATGTATAAATCGTCAGAAAGTGGGGAATTATCCACAGGCAACCTTCAATTGCGGCAAAGGAAAAAAGAACAGTGGACAGCCTGTGGATAACCTGTGGATAACTATGGATAACCTGTGGATAACCTGTGGATAAGTATGCTCTGTTTCTGAACAGTTATTCATAGGAAGAAAAGTTATCCCGAGGTTATCCACAGGCTGTCCACATGAATTTGACCGTCTGGATGCCTGTGTGGATAAGTTTTTGTAAGTGGTCCCATCCCTCTCCTGGAGCGGCTTCGTAAAAAATCATAAATATCAATATAGGGTGTCAAAAAAAAAGTTATCCACTTATCCACATCCCCTACTACTACTAACTTATATATTTTTTTTAAAATATATATATTCTTAGTATTATAGTGCTGTGGATAACTTTTTTTTCGGGATCAAAAAAACAAAAGCGGAGAACGTCTGCGCTAGAACGCAAAAAGTGGTCACCAGCGAATCCAAAGGTCGTGGAGATTTACGAAAAAGGGTTTAAAGACATTAGTAAATGAAGGTGTTTGAGTTATACAATAAGCTATGGAACAAAAACTTGGAAGAATAAGCCAGGTGAAGTCGGAAAGCGTACAGGCAAGCCCAGATGTCCTATCTGCACGATCCTCATCCAATCCTTATCGTTACAAGTAGTACAATAGGTATAACACCTTCAGTAGTTTCGTATATTTGTGCATATACTTTTAATCCGACCCTTGTGATGTAAGTCCACAGTATGGAGTACAAATGTGGATCGGAATAGCTATACACGCGACTTTTAGCAAATTCTAGCAGGAACAATGTTCCTTTACGTACGCGCAAAGATCAGGCAATGACAGCAGTAATTGACACAATCAAAGCAAAAATAGATGTGGTAGATGAAGTTAGTGCGGTCGTGACTTTACAGAAATCAGGAAAGTCCATGAAAGGGCTTTGTCCCTTCCACAATGAACGCACACCATCATTCTACGTATTCAGAGAGTCACAGACCTGGCACTGTTTTGGATGTAACGAAGGAGGTGACGTATTCTCTTTCGTACAGAAACAGCAAGGGCTTGACTTTCATGAAGCGCTGCTCTATTTGGCTGAGAAAGCTGGAGTAGCTGTTGAAGAGCATAATGGAAGTAACCCGGAAGAAGAGAGAGAAGCAAGTGCATCCAGGGAGCGCCTACGCAAACTCAACGAAGACGCCTTACTCTGGTTTCATCAGATGCTTCTCCGATCCAAAGAAGCCGAAGGAGCCAGAGCGTATGTTGAGAGTCGGGGTATCTCAGCAGAGAGTGTACTTTCATTCGGTCTGGGCTATGCAAGTGAGCAGTGGGATGGATTATCCCGTTACTTTTTGAGCCATGGATACACGGAGCAAGAGCTAGTAACTGGAGGCCTGGCGCGCTGGCGAGAAAACGATAACTTTGGAGGTGAACGCAATGGCATCTATGATTACTTTCGCAACCGACTGATTTTTCCTATTCGAGATGATCGTGGTCGTGTGATTGGATTTGGAGGACGCGCGCTTGGTGATAGCAAGCCAAAGTATCTTAATTCACCACAAACAGTTTTATTTGAGAAAAATACTGTTTTGTACGCTATAGATATGGCGAAAGATGCAATAAAGCAAATTGGGCAGGTTGTTATAGTAGAAGGGTACGTAGATGCTGTTATCGCCCATCAATACGGGACCAAACAGACCGTCGCCTGTATTGGTAGCGCAATCACCGAGAAGCACATTCAAAAACTAAAGAAACTCACCAAACAAGTTACACTGGCCCTTGATCCAGACGCCGCTGGTAGTGCAGCGACCGAACAAGGCATCAAAGAAGCGCTCAAAGGCTTTGATCGCACCATGGTACCAGTGCCACTTGCAGGTGGGAGTAACAACAAAGCCGCACGTCAGCCGAGTCAAAAAGGCCAGCAAAAGTTCAACAAGCAACCGCAGACGCGTGGCATAATCCGTCTTGAAGAGCAAGTAGACGCGGAGATCAACGTTCTCCAACTTCCACCAGGTGAAGATCCTGATGAAGTCATCAGACGTGATTTCTCAACCTGGTTTTATGCGGTTAATCATCCATTGTCGCTGATTGATTACTACTTTACAGTAAAGACAGTAGACCTCAACATGCGGGAGCCAGAAGGGAAAACAGAAGCAGCCAGAAGACTCCTGCCCGTAGTGGGAATGATCAGTAACCGCATCAAGCGTGACGCCTATATACGCAAACTGGCTGGTATGATCAGTATTGATGAGCGCAGCTTATACGATGAGTTGCAGCGAATTATGCGGGGTCAACAGACTGTAGGGATCACGGCAGACTTTAGCGGAAAAGGCATCCAGGCGAATCGGCCGCAACAAGGTGTAAAAGAAAGATCAATCCTTGATGGCGAAGAAGAGCCAGGGGCGGAAGTAGAACAGAAGGGGAAAACAGACAAAAAAAGCAACACAGCTCATGCAAGGATTGGGCTTGACAGAACAGAGCAGAGTACGCTAAAATGGGAAGACTACCTTATTGGGCTACTCGTGCAAAATCCAGGCCTATGTCCGCATGTTTGTGTTATAATTAACGAAGGTGACTTCGCCGGGACAGACACGCGGGAGTTGTACCACTTACTCAACTCTGTGTATCAACGTGAATCTTCCCCTTCATATCAATCCTTAGAACAGTTTGTGCCTTCGGCACTGATGCCTGCAGTAACTAGAGTTCTTGAGAGTGTTAAGGTGATGTCTCCGCGAGACGCAGATGCGCTGATAAAAGAAGCAATCCAATGCGCTACACGTCTCAAGAAAAAGAGCTTACAACAATTAAATACAGAACTACAATTTCTCTTACAAGAGGCCGCTGCAGCTGGGGATAAAAACGCAGTCAGACAATTCCAGCAGCAATCTGTAGCAATTCAGCGACAACTATTGACCCTGAATACTGCTACGCGGCTCCAAGGATAATCCAAACTGTCGAGTATAACGAAAAGACACATAACCCGCCGCAATCTAGTAGAGCGGCAATAAAAAATCATTTTTACCAAATCGGACCAGAGAGCAGGAATTGTTATCATTTATCGTTTATCTATTAGGCCTGTTTTCTGAAGGGGGATGCCAGAATGGTTAATCGGGACCAAGAAGTAATGGATCGAGTACAAAATGACCGTGGTAACGTCAGTACCATCAGTACAGGGCCATTAAATAATGTTTTTGAACTTGAACATTTTGATATGGATCAATCCATGTTAAATGATACGGCAGATGTCTTTAATATTGACACCGTCGGTCATCATGCTCATGTTCCAGCGGCAAACCCATCGGCACCCGTTGGAGACAGCGAGGAATTTGACCTGTTTAAATTGCAGGACGAAGAACCTATGGACGCCCTGGATCCAACTAAAGAGCCACCAGCAGATTGGGAGCCTGGTCCTGAGGAGGTTGCAGCAGTGGATGCCGAGATCCTGGCAGACCCCAAATGGGATGAACTTGGAGAGGGCATGGGAATTGTCGTAGCTGACCTTGAGAGCAGCCTGGATGATCCTGTGCGCATGTACTTGCGTGAGATTGGTCGCGTTCCCTTGTTAAACGCTGAAGAAGAAGTACGTCTGGCTCACCTGATGGAGCGTGGTAAGCAAGAACGTCTTCGTGCAGAGCGCCTCAAGGTTAAACCAAATCGCAAATATATTGAAGACGGCGAAGAGGCCCAACGCCGCTTGACCGAGGCCAATTTGCGCCTGGTTGTTAGCGTAGCAAAAAAATATATTGGTCGTGGAATGAACTTGCTGGACCTGATCCAGGAAGGAAATATTGGTCTGATTCGCGCAGTCGAGAAATTTGATTACACCAAAGGCTTCAAGTTTAGCACCTATGCAACCTGGTGGATTCGTCAGGCAATCACACGCGCTATCGCCGATCAAGCTCGTACGATTCGTATCCCGGTACATATGGTTGAAACCATCAACCGCCTGATCCGTATCAGCCGCCGCCTTCTGCAAGATCTTGGACGTGAACCTACATCGGAAGAAATAGCCGAGCAGATGGAGATCAGTGCCGAAAAAGTACGTGAGATCATCAAGGTTAGCCAGGAACCAGTCAGTCTGGAGACACCAATTGGTGAAGAAGACGACAGCCATCTTGGTGACTTCCTGGAAGATCAGACAGCTCTGGCACCTGCTGAAGCGGCCAGCCATCAATTGCTCAAAGAGCAAGTAGAAGATGTGCTGGATAGCTTGACTGAGCGTGAAAGAAAAGTACTGCAACTGCGTTTTGGATTGGACGATGGCCGAAGTCGTACCCTGGAAGAAGTGGGCAAAGAATTTCATGTTACGCGTGAGCGTATTCGTCAGATCGAAGCCAAAGCATTGCGCAAACTACGACATCCAAGTCGCAGCCGCAAGTTAAAAGATTATCTAGACTAAATTGTTATCCACATGTGCATAAGTCTGTGCATATGTGGATAACTTTGTGTATAACTTCAAACGTGAGCCAGTGTATAGTTGGCTCATGTTTTTTTATGGGCAGTGCGAGAAGCGCTTTCTTCTTGTATAAAAAGAGTAATTAATAATAAAAACAGTAAACATATCACAAAATTTTAAAAAACGCTAGACTGAATGTGGATAAACCTCATTTTGTGGATAAGTTATCCACAAATCTAACAATCAGAAAAATGCTAAGAAATGTGGAAAAGTTATCCACACTGTGGAAAGCTAGCGGCCCACAATCCGTTCTCCAATCCTTTCGGGACCCTTATTAACAATAGAGATATGAAACCATCCTAAACGCATTCTAAGAGGATTGAAAAGGCTCTGCTATTGTCACTAATATATTGAGTAGTTAAACTTCACCAAGGGCATTTCTAGCGCCTCTCAAACGCTTTTATTATTGTGCATACTACATTTATTTGTCGTTTGCACCGGAATTTATGCTTATTCTGAATTCACTAAAGAATTAACTATAAAATCTGTGAAAGATAAAAATTATAACGAGAAAGCCTGATTATGCTTTCTCGTTATAAAGGTTGTTTATGGATACAAAACTATTTTTTTACTATTTCAGCAGATTTGCGCACTATCTCCACGAAATCTGGTTTAATGCTCGCTCCACCAATTAAGCCACCATCAATATCTGGATAAGCGAGGAACTCGCCAATGTTAGCAGATGTTACGCTGCCACCATATAAAATGCGAATTGCCTGAGCAGCATCTGCCCCATATATCTCTGAGTAAACGTAGCGAATATAATGGATAACCATGTTAGCTTCAGAAGCCGTCGCTGCTTTGCCGGTGCCAATCGCCCAGATAGGTTCATAAGCGATTACAATCTGGCTGGCTTGTTCAGCATCCAGGCCAGCCAGACTTCGATGAATCTGATCCCGAATTACGGATTGTGTCTCGCCCAACTCATATTGTTCAGTATTTTCACCGATACACACAATTGGCAGCAAGCCATAGTGTAAAGCAGCATGCACCTTTTTATTTACCAGTTCATCGGTCTCATGGAAATAATTGCGTCGCTCAGAGTGGCCCAGGATAACGGCCGAGCATAGTTCCTTCACCATTTCAGGAGCAGTTTCTCCGGTGAAGGCGCCCTTGTCCTCGAAGTACATATTTTGAGCGCCCAATTCAATACCATGAGTAGGAATCGACTGCATGACTTGATGGACAGCAGACAATGAAATTGAAGGAGGACAAAGAATACTCAGCATGCTGGGATGTTGCCGAATAATTTTATCCAGTTCTGGAAGAATTTCGGCGGTAAAGCGAGAAGCTTGTTGTGGTCCAAAATTCATTTTCCAGTTGCCTGCAATAATAGTAGTGCGCATAGTCGCCATACATTGCTCCTTTACCAATGAGGATCATCAGAGATCCGTTATCAGGTAATATATCGAACTGAAGGAGCGACCAGGCTGGCCGCTCCCGACAAAATTTTGCTACAAATAAGGATGATATATTATTGTATCATCTTTAGCTTTAAGCATCCTGCAAGGCTGCTACTCCGGGGAGTACGCGACCCTCCAGAAACTCAAGAGAAGCCCCACCGCCAGTTGAGACATGCGTCATCTGTTTGGCTGCGCCAGCCTGCTCAACGGCCGCAGCAGAGTCACCGCCACCAATAATGGTTGTCGCTCCCTGTTTCGTCAGATCTGCCAGGATCTTAACTACTGCATTGGTGCCTTTGGCGAAAGCGGGCATTTCTGCGACACCCAGCGTACCATTCCAAATGATCGTCTGAGCATTAGCCAGAGCCTGATGAAATTCCTCAACCGCAGCTGGCCCGATATCCAGGATGCGCCAGCCCTGTGGGACATTCTCGGCCAGAACCACCTGATGGTTCGCATCAGCGGCAAAGCGATCAGCAATCACCACATCGCGGGGCAATAAAAACTTTTTTCCTTGTTGCTGAGCCTGGGCAAGTAAGTTTTTGGCCACATCCACCTTTGCTTCCTCATATAAAGAATCGCCAATCTCTAATCCCTGAGCTTTCAGGAATGTATTAGCCATACCGCCACCAATTAAAATCGTATCCGAGATACCGATCAAGCGTTCCAGTACAGCGATTTTATCGGATACCTTTGCTCCTCCCACCAGGGCCGCAAAAGGACGTTTCGGATTTTCCAGTGTCTTACCCAGGAAATTCAGTTCTTTCTCCATCAGGAAGCCGGAGACACCTGGAAGATAATGGGTGACACCCTCCGTTGACGCGTGTGCACGATGCGCGGTACCGAAGGCATCATTGACATACACATCTCCCAGTGATGCCAGTTGCTGAGCGAAATCAGGATCATTCTTTTCTTCTTCTTTATGGAAGCGCAAGTTTTCAAGCAACAAAACCTGTCCAGGTTGTAATGCCTTCGCTTTAGCTTCAGTCTCGGAACCGATCGCATCTGTGGTGGTTTGGACTGGTAACTGCAGCAAAGTCGCCAGGCGTTCCGCGACAGGTTTTAAACGCATCTCTTCAACCACCTGGCCTTTAGGCCGGCCCAGATGGGACATAAGAATAACGGCGGCCCCATTCTTCAACAGATATTCAATAGTTGGCAGGGCCGCCGCAATACGCGTATCATCGGTAATGTGCTGATTGGCATCCAGGGGAACATTAAAATCAACTCGGACCAGCACATGTTTACCAGTCACATCAATGTCCCGCACGGTTTTTTTATGCATAGCTTTGTCCTAGCTCTGGTTCAGGCATAGATGAATATGCCCGGACACATAAAATGGCGTAGTTTCACGTGAAACATGAAACATACGCCATCGAGAACTGCGCAAATTAGAAGCCTTTTTCAGCAACGAAGGCTGCCAGGTCAGAGATGCGGTTTGAATAACCCCACTCATTATCGTACCAGGCCAGAACCTTAATCATATTGCCACCAAGGACCATTGTGGAGAGGCCATCAACGATAGAAGAACGAGGATCGCCGCGGAAATCGGTAGAGACCAGAGGCTCGTCTGTAAAGCCCAGGATCCCTTTCAGTGAGCCAGCAGCAGCCTCTTTGAAGGCATCATTCACCGCTTCAATCGAGGCTTCCTTACGGGTTGTAATCACGAAATCAACCACCGAAACGGTCACAGTAGGAACGCGTAAGGACATACCATCGAAGCGACCCTTCAACTCAGGAATAACCAGAGCCAGAGCACGGGCCGCACCGGTAGTAGTTGGGATAATGTTGCTACCAGCGGTACGAGCACGGCGCAAATCTTTATGCACCTGATCAAGGATACGCTGATCATTGGTGTAAGAGTGGATGGTATTCATCAGACCACGCTCAATACCAAAGGTATCATTCAGGACCTTAGCGGTAGGCGCCAGACAGTTAGTGGTACAGGAAGCATTGGAAATAATATTGTGTTTGGCTGGATCATACATGTCCTGGTTGACACCCAGCACAATTGTCAGATCCTCGCCCTTAGCAGGTGCAGAGATAATAACTTTTTTAGCACCGCCCTTTAAATGCGCAGAAGCTTTGTCAGCATCCGTAAAAAGACCGGTTGATTCGATAACAAGATCTACACCCAGATCACCCCAGGGAATTTGAGCCGGATCTCTTTGAGCGATAACTTTGATCTCATGACCATCTACAATTAAGGTTTCTGCTGTGGCTTCAACTTCGCCGGGGAAACGTCCATAGGTGGAATCATACTTGAGAAGGTGAGCATTTGTCTTGGTATCAGTGAGATCGTTAACAGCGACAACCTCTAGTTCGCTGGAGTGGTTTTCAAGGATTGCTTTGAGCGATTGACGTCCAATACGTCCGAAGCCATTAATGCCTACGCGGGTTGCCATGCGTTTTCTCCTTATGATGTTGTTGTAACCCTGTGTAAAATTTGCCCAGGAAAGCAGGATATTATCCTGCATCCGATAATCAATTCATCTCGTTATAACATAAAATTCAGGTCTGTCACAAATTAATGACGGTTACAGCACTGGAACACGCACTGTGCCATGAACTGGTCACAATTCAACTGAGCCGATATGTATATATCGGCCACCGCGATTTGTTCAGACTTCATAGAGACGAATTGCTGGCGCATTTCGGCCTTGAAATACTTCAATGATGGTTTACCGGTACTCTTACAGTCCACGTGGGGATCCACCCAAATAGTCCCGTCACCTTCATTTCTCTATCTACAAGATTATCACTTGCAGACGAAACTAGCAATATGTCTAAGTGGATAGTTTAGTAGGCAAGACGAATAGTAGTATTTCATGTGTGGTGTGTAAAGTATCTATAGAGATTGGTGGTTAACTGTAGGTGCAAGTTTTATGCCTTACGCTCGCGCCTACGGCGCTCGCTTTTTTTGAGAGGGAAATGGTGGGGCGGTCGCGACCGCCCCACCATTTCCCTCTCAAAAGAGTTGGAGGGTGGAACCCTTACATACGGAGTAGCCATTTTCCTCTCAAAAGAGTTGGAGGGTGGAACCCTCACATACGGAGTAGCCATTTCTCCCTCAAAAGAGTTGAGGGTGGAACCCTCATGTGCGAGTAGCCATTTCTCCCTCAAACATGTTGGTGGGTGGAAGATGTGTTCTTCTGGTTCCTATTTTTTATAGAGGATCTTTGAGGATGATGGGGATCACGCCGATGGAAAAACGGATATAGGCATCATCGTAGCCAAAGCCGCTGCCGGGTACGCCAGCGATACCAGTTTTTTCAAAGAGCGAAAATGCATCTACCCCTTCTTTGAGTTTGCTCCAGTTGTAGACTGTTGCATCATCATCGATATAAATTTGGTCAAAGAGCTGGAATTGTTCATCGATAGCACGCAATTGGGCGATTAGTTGTGTGCGCCTTAAGCGATAGAAGCGACGCAGTTTTTCGCCAAGCTGCGGACGTTCCTGGAAGAGACGATAGTAGGCCATGAAGCGCAATTGCCACTCACCAGGAAGTGCGGCCAGGCCATTGGACCAACTTACGGAAATGCCAACTGCAATATCGGGATCGCCACAGGTAACCCAGCCCAGACGCTCGCCTGTCAGGGTATGAGTTTTAGAGAAACTACTGACAAAGATCGTATGTTTAAGTACATCAGACTCGATAAATGTAGCCATACGCGCCTGATCTTCTTCCGGCTTACCGGTCCCGATATAGGCAAGGTCAGCAAGAATGAAGACTTGGCGGCCACTTTCTCGATAGCGTCGGAGTACCGCGTGAAGATCATTAAGTTCCTCAGGTGTATAGGCAAAAGCCGTAGGATTATTCGTAATAGTCAGATAGAGCACAGAAATAGCTGGATTTTCAGCCAGGACCTGATCCAGTTGCTCTCCTGTTAATTTAAAGTGGTTTTCAGCTGATGTACTATAGCGATGAATCTGATAGCCATAACTCATTGCCTGCCACTCAGGAACACCGAAGCCCGGTTCAGGGAAAAGTATGGCAATCTGTTCTTTTTTTTGTGTACGAGCGATGTGGGCAAGACCACGTAAAACGTTATCAATACCATCCATTGCACCCAGACTAAGATGGACATTGCGATGAGTAACTTCAATGCCCCAGCGGCCCATTTCTGCGGCCAGCCAGCCACGCAGGACTGGATTACCGATACCATAAATATCATAAACACGTGGATCAAAGCCCTGTTTGAGCAAGAGTCGCTCACATGCTAACATTTGCTCACGTAACCAGAGATAGGTTTCGCCGGTAGCTGTATAATTATGTAGTTGCTCGCCGGGCAGGGCAATACCCAATTCATCGGCCAGGATGCGATAATCAAGAGGACCTCCTGGCTCGCCTTCGCATTCAACTACCTGACGCAAGTCGATATCACCGATGGTTCGATTTACAATCTCAGAACGAATAAGGTCATCCGATATAGCATGCGCGTGGCAGGTTTGTTCCAATTCAGCCACAATACGTGCCATAACTCGAATGGGTCCCGAACCTTCTTGAAGATGAGGGCGATATGCCGTAAGAATATCGCTACGCAGACGGCGTAACAGGGCGCGCTGTTCATCCAGGGACAAGATAGATGGTGTTGATGAATCCGCTGAAGAAGTAGATTGACTCACGGGTAGTATAACTCCTTTCATGTTGTGCATCGCTGCACTCCACACATGGCATCTTCTCGCATAAAGGTCACTGCTCGACATTGGGCAGTTTGACCCTATTAGTGTAACACTTATGGTTATTGACGAAAAGCTTTCTGTGGCTGTGCCAGCTATGCAGTGTATGTTGTTTAATGTAGCCATGGAGTATCGCTAATCATAATAAGGAAGGTATAAGATGTTTGCTGGAAAAACCGTTGTGGTAACAGGAGCAGGACGCAGCATTGGTCGCAGATTAGCACTTGGCTTTGCAGAACAAGGCGCGACTGTGCTGGTGCACTATGCCCATTCCAGTCGTGGTGCTGAAGAAGTCATCCAGCTGATTGAAGCACAGGGAGGAAAAGCATTTCTCGCCCAGGCTGATCTATGTGATCCTACGGAAGTTGCTCGACTGGTGAAAAATGCCTATGAGTTGTTGGGTCCGATTGATGTATGGATTAATAATGCTGGTGCCAGTGCCAACACGGACGAAATCAAAGGCATGACTGAAATCGAGGTCTTTGAGCGCATGATTGGCGTCGACGTAATGGGGACCTGGCGCTGTTGCCGTGAAGTGCAGCCGTACATGCGTGAGGGAGGATGCATCTTAACTACGGGCTGGGATCGGGCTCTGGATGGAGCGCCGGGCTTACCAAACCAGATGTATGCCATCAGCAAAGGAGCCATCATGTCCTTAACACGTTGTCTGGCCAGCGAGTTTGCTCCCCGTGTAAGAGTAAATTGCATTGCTCCTGGACGCATAGAAAACGAATGGTCCCAGACACTCTCCGAGACATCACGCCAGAAAGCCGTCGCAGAGATTCCCATGAAACGTTGGGGAACCGCCGACGATATTTTGCAGACAGCCCTGTTTCTAGCCTCGCCATCAGCCTCATTTATGACAGGACAAACCTTGCTTGTCAACGGCGGAGAAATTATGCGTTAGCCTTTATTTGTTTGCTACCTGGGGAAACGTCTATCCGTAAAGAAGGATAGATATTCTTTATTACTGACATAAATAAACTTGCGCAGAGCTTTCCTGATCATTAGAGATAGAAGAAGACAGCAGACAGTTTGTCCTGTCCGCGAGAAAAACATCACATAGTTGTCAGGAAAAGGCAAGAGACGGGTAAATATATTGGATGAAAACGCCATTTGCGAACAATAACACATCGACAGATCGTGGCATGTATATTGCCCAGGGCTCACATATCTATAAAGCCAGCATAGATGAGCAAGCTATTATCTGGCGCAGAGATATCGCAGGCTTAGGTTCCAGCTTGATCGTTGCAAACGGAATGGTGTATGTATACGCCTCGCAGAATGAAAGTATGGTGTACGCACTACACGTTAGCACTGGTCGGGAAATCTGGTCTACCAGCGTTTCACCCTATCTTGTAGAAGCAGGGATACAAGTCAGCGAACTGATGGCGATGGCCCTGATTGATACAATTCTCTATGTACTATCTTTTCAAGGTACCATTACCGCCTTGAATGCGACCACCGGCATCCTCATCGCAACGTATGAAATTCCGCCTCTTCAACAAGATATACATCTGGGAGCAATTGAACTGATCATAGCGAATAGCATTTTATATTATAGTAGCCAGAATAATCTCTATGCCCTGGAACTACAGAACTTCAGACAGCGCTGGCGCTCAACCCTACAGGCACCTCAAAATTTTCTAGCCCATAGCCTGGATCATACATCAATCTACGCCATCGCTGATTTAGATCCCGAGGGCAGTTATGTCTATGCATTTTCAGCCGAAAGCGGCCGCCAGAACTGGTGCTCAAACTTATTACCAGATCCTATTTTTGATGCCCCTGTGTGTACGGACGATACGCTTTATTGCATGGGAGCAACAACCATCTATGCGCTGAACGCGCGCAGCGGTGAAATACAATGGGAACATTTTGTTGGCAAGACCGCCGGACTAAAGCCGTGTATTGAAAATGATATGCTTTATCTTTGTTTGGCGGGAACATATCAACAGGAAAGCTTTGCGCAAGAAAATCCTCTGACCGAGCAAAGTGCGCTACTCGCCCTCGATCGTCACACTGGATCCTTGCACTGGTATCGGAACCTCAATTTGCACGCAACAATGTTTCACGTGAAACAAGGAATATTTTATCTTTATTGTTCTACAACTAATAAGATCTATGCGTTTAATGGCAAAGATGGTTCAGCGCAAGGGTGGCTGAACAGTCCTGTGAACCAATCAGCTACGAATAGCGAAGCTTTCGGATTTGGATCTTCGCTGATTGTAGTTCCTTGAATGCTGATAATAACGACTCACGTCATGAGTATGTTTCACGTGAAACATACTCATGACGTGAAACATCAGGCAGCGGCGCCATCATTTTTTTCAGCACAAACATGAACAGAGAACGCCTCCCTCAGCGATTCCTCGCCTCACCACGACCCCGTCCCCGTAGCTACGACCCTCAGCGGTCGCTTGCCACCCGCCGCAGCGTGGTGGCCCGGTATCTGGTCTGTTCTGCTCCCCATCGTCATCACCTCGCCCAGAGAGAGTTCCCCCGCGATACTCCTGGATAAGTCCCGCATGGTGTACCTAGTGGAAGGTCTCATTTGGGCACTGCGTGAGGAAACGCGCCAAATGAGGGGGACAGGATCGCTGGGATACCGGGCCACCACGCTGCGGCGGGTGGCAAGCGACCGTTGAAGGTCGCATCTACGAGTGCTATTTTGGGGTTGCTTTTATCAGGATGATAACTTACTTTGTCATGTACATGCCTCTGCAAAAATGAATAGCACTCTTGCTGGCTGTTTAGTTTGCTGACATACTCTATGTTTCACGTGAAACATACAAAGAATGATGTTCAGACTGATAGGATTGTGCTTTTGCTCATCGTTCTGTTTCTTTGCATTACTTGCGATGTAGATAATTTTCAAGGCGGGAAAGAGACTCGGTCATATTTTTTCGTCCGAAGCCGATTCTAAAATGGTTACCGGGATGATCATAAACGGAACCGGGTAAAAGCATTACGCCTTCTTGTTGAACCAGATCAAGCACGAAATCGTTGATGGGTTGTGGGAGCAGGAGACGTGGAAAGGCAATACTACCAGCCTGGGGTCGTTGCCAGGAAAATACTTCTGACCAGCGAGCGAAAAATTGATCCAATTCTACAAGATTAGTCTGAATAATGTCCAGGCTACGCTGGATGATTTGTGGTTGGGCACGTAGTGCGATCAAGGCCAGAATTTCGCTGGGAGCACTATTGCAGATTGAGAGATAATCTTTAAAGGCGGCGACGCGCTGGAGAAGAGCAAGATCATGGGTAGCCAGCCAGCCGATTCTGAGTCCTGCCAGAGCAAAGGATTTTGACATGACCCCTAATGAGATATTTTTGGTGCCCAGATCTGCGGCTCCTGGTAGTGATTGCTCGGGTGAATATTCCAGAAAACGGTAGGACTCGTCGGAGAATAGATATGCATTGGCTTCATTGGCAATATCAGTGATTTCCTCGAAAGTTTGCCTATCCAGATGTGCGCCAGTAGGATTATGTGGGAAATTGATGACGATCAAACGTGTGTTTGGACGGATAGTCTGGCGCAGTTTTGCAGTATCCAGTTTCCATCCTTGCTCTTCCTGTAATTCTAGTAACGAGACATCAGCTCCAACTGATTGGGCAACCGTATAAAGTGATTGATAGCCAGGCCAGGTGACAATAGCATGATCACCGGAGTGCAGAAGGACATTCATCAGAATAAAAATTGCTTCTTCGCCACCAGCGAAAGTCAGTATCTCTTCTGGTGAAATATGTTGATAAAGACTGGCAATCTGTTGCCGTAAAAGAGGATGTCCCGCACTCTCCGTATAACCTAATGATAAATTTTTCCATAGCATCTGACATTCTTGATCTGCCAGTCCTAATAGTTCATTCATCTGATAACCATCGACATCGGAACTGGAAAGTAGATGAGGAGCTACAAACTCCCACTGTGCAAAGTATCGTTCAAGTTTAAAATTGGGAATATGCATAGCTTTCTTTCTTCGCTTTCTTTTTTCACAAGAGGATGTTTCACGTGAAACATCAAACCGACTGGAAGATTTTATCTGCTGGTTGCGGTAGTATGGATCCTTCACTATGACTATACAATAAAGATGATTGCTTTTGATGTTTCACGTGAAACATCAAGTTCCAGAAGATACAATCATGCAGGAGCTTATATCTGCTCTTGCTGTCTACTGTCGAATTTGCTACACTGTGAGAGGCATTGAAGCGAACAGCAAAGTAGGATGAAAAGAGGTAAGTATATGCGAGCCGTAGACGATAGTAGGCCCAAATATGCTGCCATTATGCGTGTGTTGCTGGCCTGGAAACAGTTACCTGAAAGTGACGTTTCGCGTATGCTACATAACTATTTCCTCATAACTGACGATTTTCGCGAGATGGAAGATCAAGGATACATCACCATGGCTTTTAGTGGCGATGAGTATATGATCGTTCCTACCTTGTTAGGCCGTCTATGGCTAGAGCAATACGAAACAGGAGAAGCTAGCAATGGCAAATAATTTTGATGATGAAGTGCTGCCATATACAACCATCGGGACCGATGATGCTAAACGCATGATCGAGGCAGGCACACGAATCGTAGATGTACGCATGCCTGATGAATGGAATTATGGGCATATCGCTGAAGCAACCCTGGTTCCGATTCAGGGTATTTATACCTTTGGTAAGGCCCTACAAGAGCAGAATTTACCCCTCGATGAGGAGGTAATTTTTGTATGTGCTGCAGGACAGCGCAGTGCTATGGCCTCTGAAATTGCATCTTTGATGGGCTTTAAGAAAGTATATAATCTCGCGCGCGGCATGAACGGATGGGCCAATCGTGGCTATTCAATGGAGCGCTAAGTATCTCAATGCAGAAAAAATTCTGTATTGTAAATAGTTGCGAAGAGCAACCAGTGTAATGTATTTCGAGAGGAGATATGGATATGCCCTTATTAGAAGGCAAAAAGGCTCTTATTTTTGGTGTTGCCAACCATCGCTCGATTGCCTGGGCGATCGCGCAGGCGCTGGCTCGTGAAGGGGCTCAACTCGTACTGACATATCAGGAGCGCATGGAAAAATATGTTCGCGACCTGGCCGCTAAAATTCCTGGCACAGAACTTATTGCATGCGATGTGCAAAACGACGCTGAATTGGATGCCGCCTTTGTAAAAGCCGGCGAAATCATGGGTGGTAGACTCGATATCCTTGTCCACTGCGTAGCTTTTGCTCCCGCCAGCGAATTGGAGAATCCTTTTATTCAGACTACACGTGAGGGTTTCCATACTGCTCTCGATATCAGCGCCTACTCATTAGTTGCTCTGGCCAAACGTGCCGAGCCTCTAATGAAAGAGCATGGCGGTAGCGTACTGGCTCTGACCTATATGGCCAGTGAGCGTGTGATGCCAAAGTATAATGTGATGGCTGTAGCCAAGGCTGCCCTGGAATGCAGTGTTCGCTATCTGGCCTATGAGATGGGTGAACATAATATCCGCGTGAATGCCATCTCTGCTGGACCTTTGAACACCCTTGCCGCACGTGGTGTCTCCGGCCTTACCGGGTTCCGCGAGCAGGTTGCCCATGTCTCACCATTGCGCCGCAATATTGAGCAGAGCGAAGTTGGTGATGCCGCTCTCTTCTTGAGCAGTGATCTTGCCCGCGCCATAACCGGCGAGATTATGTTTGTGGATGCTGGCTATAACATTATGGGTGCATAAATAAATCGGATAGCTACCTGGGTGGACATTCCTTGTTGGATGTCCACTTTTTTTGTATGCAACTTTCTTTTTTCCTCTTGACTTTGAGTGCGCTCAAAGTTTTACACTGTGTTCATGAACAGTGAATTACTTACCATTGAGCAGGTCGTAGCACGTACAGGTTTGAGCGCCCACACTTTGCGTTACTACGAACGAATTGGATTACTTGATTCGGTCTCTCGTGCAACGAGTGGTCATCGTCGCTATGATGCAAAGGATCTTGATTGGATCGCGTTTCTGACACGCTTGCGTAAGACGGGGATGCCGATTCGGCATATGCAGAAGTTCGCTGAGCTACGACGGCAAGGCGATGCAACCATCACCGAACGACGTATCCTGTTAGAAGCGCACCAACAGGCTGTTCAAACTCATATTGCTGAACTCCAGCATAATCTGGATGCTATTACTGTGAAAATACAAGTCTATTCTCAAATGAAGGGAGATCATGACAACACCCACTGAAACTACACGTTACGAACGTGGTCTTGCTAAACTTGCAGAAGTTGATGGAAATGCCGGTCAACGCGTTGTTGACAACCTTGGAGACCTGGGTCGCTATATTGTCGAATTCGCGTTTGGGGACATTTATTCTCGCCCTGGCCTGTCACTTCGCGAACGAGAGATCGCTACCGTCGCAATCCTAACTGCATTAGGAGGCAGAGAACCGCAACTTCGCGTTCATATGGAAGCAGCCCTGAATGTTGGCATTAGCTTGCAAGAACTTGAAGAAATCATTTTACAAACCGTACCCTATGCGGGATTTCCAACAGCGATCAATGCTACGAACGTGCTTACTCGTCTCAAGAGCGAAATGCCTTCACAAGTATAAATAAACGAGTACTATTCCTCGCTGGAAAAAAATCATGTTGATGTTTCACGTGAAACATCAACATGATTTTTTTCCTTTCAATAAATTACCATTGGATTAGCATCTAGCAGGCAAGCTAGCAGTTAATTTCGAGCTTGCTGTCAACAAAATGAAATAAACTACGTGCTACGTAGTGTTATGAAAATACGGCATCTAAAAATGCCTTAATTTGAAAGGAAATATAGATAATGGCAACAAAAAATAAACAAGTGCTTCTCGCTAACCGTCCACAGGGGTGGGTGCAAGAGAGCGATTTTCAACTGGTAGAGACAGATGTGGCCGCCTTAAGGGATGGCGAAGTATTGGTAAAGAATCTTTATCTATCTCTCGATCCTTATATGCGTGGACGCATGAACGAAGGCAAATCCTATGCCGCCAGTTCTAAGTTGCAGGAAGTCATGGTGGGTGGAACGGTCGGCGTGATCGTCGAGTCCAAAAATCCCAATTTCCAGGTTGATGAGCATGTGTTGGGCTACTTTGGCTGGCAGGAATATGGTATTTCTGATGGCAAAGGTTTGCAGAAGGTATCAGTGTCACAGCAACTTCCTGCCTCTGCTTATCTAGGTGTGTTGGGTATGCCTGGACTGACTGCCTGGGTAGGCTTGATGAGTATCGGTCAGCCAAAAGCTGGTGAGACTGTAGTAGTTTCGGCCGCTTCAGGTGCTGTTGGTAGTGTAGTGGGACAGCTGGCAAAAGCTCATGGCTGTCATGTAGTGGGTATCGCTGGCGGTAAAGCGAAATGCGATTATGTCGTTAATGAACTTGGCTTTGATGCCTGCGTTGATTATAAAGCAGGAAAATTGGTTGAGGATCTGGCAGCGGCAACACCTGATGGCATCGACGTCTATTTTGAAAATGTCGGTGGCGAGATTCTTGAGGCTGTGTTGGATCGTTTAAATGCGCACGCACGTATTCCTCTTTGCGGTTTTGTTTCTCAATATAATGAGACCACACCACATGCTGTGCGTAACTTTGGCGCATTGTTAATCAATCGTGTGAAACTACAGGGCTTTATCGTAGGCGAGCATGCTGAACTTTTCCCTCAGGCTATCAAAGAATTGAGCGAACTGGTGGCCAGCGGAAAAATCAAATATCGTGAGACGGTCGCCGAGGGTATCGAGAGCTCGCCAAAAGCTTTCATCGGTATGCTAAAGGGCGAAAACTTTGGTAAGCAGCTGGTAAAACTGGCATAGCTTTTTAGCTAGCCAGCCAGGATTGTCGCAGAAACTTCCGTTTATAAAGTAAAGAGAGAGCCGGGTCGATACAAGTACTGTGCATCGACCCGGCTCTCTCTTTACTTCTCGTGTTCAGGCTCCATCTGGAGATGATGGAGCCGGCTCACCACAAATACTACAGAAACGTGCGCTTTGACGATTCATATGGCCACATGGCCAAACCTTTAGGGATAGCGTATTTTGTCCTACTTGTGATGGTTTTGGTATTGGTAGATTGGCCGGTTGCGGAGTTGACGTTACACCCTTAGTTAGATCTGGTTGGGCTTTATCAGGCGCGGATGCTGCAGCGGCCATTGGTTGCTGAGCAGCGGGTTGTTGTTGTTTTGTTTTACGGCGTGCGCGCAACGCGGATCCAAAGACAGCTCCGACCAGCAGGAGCAATACTACGATTGAAGCAATGGTCAAGGCAATTGCCTGCCAGCTTGTAGCTGACCGGGGGGCCGGCTGAGACGACGGCTTATTCTGCTGCGGGGCAGGAGTCGTTACGCTATTTCCAGTTTGTTTGCTGGCATAATCTTGAAATTGCTGGCTTGCCTTAAAGAGAGGATAGCTCTTCTGGAGATTCGCGAAATTCTGTTGAGCCTGGCTCCAATGTCCACTATCAGTTCCTGCATACGCATTGAATGCCTGGTTCCAAAGTGTCTGTTGTTTGCCAGCTTTTGTATCCAGGTTTAATGATTTCACCATCGCCTGAGCGCTACTACTGGCCTGCAAGAAACTGGTACCATTTGGACCAGCGGCATTATCGCCGACTCCAAAACTGACAACTCCAACAATATTTCCTTGATCATCCAGTGCTGGTCCACCACTATCCCCATGTTCTACATTACCGCCGACCTGAATAAGAGGAGCGCCGGAATCACTGGTTTTGAGTGAGCTTACATAAATTTGATTCAGCGATGAAGTCAGCAAACTATCGGGAGATTTACCAACATCCGCATTGCCAGGAAAGCCCACGATCGTCAATTTATCCTGTGGATGAACGTTTGTTGAGTCTCCAATGGGCACACTCAGCGTATCCTTCATTGGCACATGGATAATCGCCGTATCCTGTTGATCAACAGGACTTTCTTTCTTGATCTGATCTACATTAGCTCCAACGCCAGCAGGTAAGTTTTTAAAATCGCTAGCATTTGTCAGGCCCGTGTAAGAAGTACTTAAAAAGACGGAGCTACTGGCTTTCTGAAATGTTGCTGTTGACTTTAACTGACCACTTGTAAGTTGCTGAGTTACCTGATCGGGTGTTATCGTCGCGTTTTTCTGATCATGCTGATGCATATAATCGGCAATATCCTGAGCCGCTTTCCCATATAGTGCGCCATTCAATTGTTGATCTTTGGGAGGATTAACAACATGGTCGGCCGTCAAAATATCACCGTTGGATGTAATGAAGGCTCCCGTACCCGAAAGCGTTATTTCGTAGGTATCAGCATCTTGTTGTGGAAAGGTCACATCGGTTGACGGCGGAAAGTGCACCGACAATTTTCCAGGGACTACTGTGATGATACGTACCACCGCCGGCTGTGCCAGATCCACCGCTTTGACCGTTGGATCTTTCACATTTCCTCCCGGCATGCTATCGGCCAGAGCTGGTTGACTGGTCGTGATAAAGGCGCAGAAGATCCCTGTTATTATCAGTAGATAAAACCATATACGATTATTCATGAATGTGTTATTTTTCTGATTCATATCTTTGTCTTCCATCCCTATTTGTAGAGATAGAAAACGTGCTGCTGGCACACTATCTCTCTACAGCAAAAATACGTTTTGAGTGTAACAGGGTTGCATCGTCCTATATAGGAGCGTTTGCTCACCTGATTTAAGCATTTCGTTGCTGGTTCATCCACTCGCTTTTTAGTAATCCATAGAGGCGTAAATCAACATAGTGATCATAGAGCCATTCGGCCTGGCGGATCGTGCCCTCTTCTACAAATCCCATGCGTTGCGGTATCGCGCAACTGCGTATATTTCCAGTAGCACAACGAATTTCGACTTTATTTAGCTTCAAATTCTCAAAAGCATATCTTACCATTGCCTGGCAGGCGACCGTCATCAAACCCTTACCTTGAAATTGTGCACCCAACCAGTAACCAATTTCAACCTTGCGATTTTGCCAGTCAATTGGATGATAACTAATCGTACCTGCGATCGAGCCATGATAAATAATTAAACAAGTGATACTCTGATTTTCCTGATATTGTGCAGCCACACTGCGAATATATGCCAACTCATCTTCCACTGTTCGTGTATAGTCGATCCAGGGAAGCCATTGACGTAAATATAGACGATTGCTATCAATCAATTGAAACATAGGTCTGGCATCGCGTTCAGTAATTGATTTTAATTCTGTTGTTTCATTAATTTTTATGTAAAAAGGTTTCCTTGCCATTTGAAAAGTCCTTTAGCATAAGTTTAGGTGCTTTAAAGAGAAAAAGTGGGTGTTCTCCATTATGTTACCACGATGCGGACCAATCAGGGGTGATTTCTATTAGTTTTTGCTTAGTTTTTATGCTGGTTACCTATTTTAGAAACTTTAGGGTAGTCCACATGCGTATCTAATAAGTAGCAATAACATGCACGCAATTTTAAATACAATCTATTATTATGCAAAAGGGAGCGCGATCGTGAAAGCAAGAAAAAATTTTTCTTTCATGTTTCTATTCATGACTGTTCTCGTTTTACTGGTGAGTGCCTGTGGTAATCAGTCAACGCCAGGGACCGGATCACAGCCAAAGCCAAAGCCAAGTGACCTGACTGTACAGCAGGTGCTGCAAAAAAGTGCGGACGCAATGAAAAATCTTAAGTCCTCACATATCGAATTGAAATCAAACTCAAGCACACAGGCCGCCCAGGTTAGTACCAAACCTTCGGATAAAGCCACTCCTGTCGCTACCAATGTTAATATATCTATGACTGGATCAGGTGATCAGCAGGGCACAGATCAGCAGCAACTCAACCTGACAATTAATTCTGCCCAGCAGAATACCAAATTGGGTGAAATTGTTAAGGGTGATAAAGTCTACATTCAGAACGCGCAGGGCAAATGGTATGTTCTGAACAAAAGCCAGTTGACAGGCTCAACTACCAATCTGTTTTCAGGTGCCACATTTGACCAGAATAGCCTGTTGGGTCTGATTCAGAGTGTCAAATTGGTTGATCATGGTGCTGACAATCTGAATGGTGAGAGCCTGCGTCACCTGACTGCCTCCCTGGATAAAGATGCTTTAAAGCAGATCCTAAAACAGAATCCTAATTTTAAAGGTTCTCTGGGTCAGCAAAACATTGACACCGCACTGAGTAGCGCCAAAACATTCCTCACCGTTGTTGATGTATGGATCGACGAAAGTAAGTTCTATGTACATCGCACCCAGGTGAAAACTGATATCGTGTTGGATACAAGCGCCACTGCAACAAAAGGTACTACTCCTGGAGTGGTAAACTCTGCGAGCACATCAGTAATAGACTTGAGCAAATTTGATCAGCCCGTAACGATCAATGTTCCCGCCAATGCTACCCCAACAGATAATCCTGCCACAGCTTTTGGTCTGCCTCAACAGCCCTAATAAAAGCTATGTGCAAGTTTTAATTAAAAAAAATCGAGAGGCAGTGCAAACCGCCTCTCGATTTTTTTTAATTAAAAACAAGTAAGCCTCAGGACAAAAATACATATTGTCTTCCATAAATAACAAAGAAATTAGCAATACTCACTAATAAGTACCATCACCTCTTTATTTCAAGTTATACACTTGTTTTCCTCCAATGGCCTTGTTATAATATCTGAGATTTTGGTCGACCTCAACAGAACATATAATGCAAAAAAACTAACAAGATAAAATTTACCAATTACTTCCTTATTAATAAGAATACATACTCAGAATATATCAGATCCCTTTTTCATAATAAATAATTTTATTGGTCACACAGAAAGGAATCATTATGGCTCAAGTATCTTATGCCCCCCCACAAGGATCCCTACCTGCTAACGTAATGCAGCAAGCCGCACAATATCAATTAGGTACTTTCCACAAAGAATATAGCCCATCCATCTCTAATCCATTCGTCATCGCAGGTATCCTGGTTGGATCGATCATTTTGGATATTGCGGTCCTGATAGGTCTGCTAATGGCGACAGGTTATATTTCTTTTTATCTCTTAATCGTACCTGTACTTGTCCTGATATGGGCGATAAGAGCGTTCCAACATGCGGGCTGGCACATCTACGTCTTTTCTGACGGCTACATTCATGTACGTGGTAGCCAGATTGATGTATTTCGCTGGGATCTAATCCAGGCTGTCTATGTACATCTTGCGCATAGTCGTTCTGGCGTCAAAGTGACACTTCAGGTGCGTCGTGGCGACGGCGTACTATTGAAATATGGTAGCGCTATTCGTGGAGTCAATGAACTATGTACCACCATTCAGGAATCTGTTACACGTGCCCAACTTCCCAGAGTCATCGATGCTTTTAATAGTGGAGCTCAAATTCCCTTTGGGCGGCTCAACATTAGTCAACAGGGAATCAACGATGGTCGGCAAGTCATTCCCTGGGAACAGATCAATGGGATTGAGGTTCAGCAGGATCGGGTGGCTATTCGTCAAAATGGACGCATACAGAAGCTCAAATCGATTAAGGCTGCAGAGCTACCCAACTTTAATCTTTTGATGTCCCTGGTGAACTATGTAGTAAATAGACGCTACCCACAAAACTATCGGCAGTAGCGCTCTACACTTATATGGAGCGGTGGGATATCATCCCAATCCCACCGCTCCATATAAGTGTAAGCAAACGTCCTAGTCCGATTGAACACCTGATTCCCCATTATTTTATTGCTCCCTCCGCCAATTTTTCCTCATTCTTATTTTTGGTTCTAAAAGGGGTTGACAGGATTGTCTTCCTATGACATAATCATCGAGCTGCAGAAAACAAGACAACCACCGAGCTCTCTGAGTATTGGTGCTCCTGTCCTTTCGCGTCAGTTGTGCCACGTTAATGTGGCTCCTCCGAGATCTTCGATCTCCTTGTGTTTTTCTCAACAAATGTTGCGTGAACGGGCTTTTTTGCCTCGAAACAAGGATGCTCGCCTGGCTTATCATCAGGAAAAACGAGATTTCGCAGGCAAGCAAAATTTCCTCGGAAAAACGCTTGACAAATCACAACAGATCTGCGATACTACAGCTACACGAGACAGAGACACGAAAACAGATGATCTGCTCGTAAACACAGACGAACTCCGGTTCGTCGGCACCTTGACAACTGAAGAGTGGAAAGCAGAACAGCAACTGGAACACATGAATAGGTTTCACGTTCCTGTCAATTCGATCCCGAGCGTTCGCGTTCGGTGATCACACAATAATCTGCGAACAAATTACAGCCAATGTTGGAAGACTTGGCCTTGATCGCAACTTCACATGCAATTGAGTGTTACTCGTTGAGTAACTCTTTTATAAAACATTGGATGGCGAGTTTGATCCTGGCTCAGGATAAACGCTGGCGGCGTGCCTAACACATGCAAGTCGAACGCTCTGCGCAAGCAGAGAGTGGCGGACGGGTGAGTAACACGTGGGCAATCTACCATCAGGTGAGGAATACCGGCGAGAAATCGCCGACAATACCGCATACGCTCTTTCGCGAGGAAGAGCAAAGCTCGTAAGGGCGCCTGAGGATGAGCCTGCGCTCGATTAGTTAGTTGGTGAGGTAATGGCTTACCAAGACGACGATCGATAGCTGGTCTGAGAGGACGATCAGCCACACTGGGATTGAGAACGGCCCAGACTCCTACGGGGGGCAGCAGTGAGGAATTTTCGTCAATGGGGGCAACCCTGAACGAGCAACGCCGCGTGCAGGATGAAGGTTTTCGGATCGTAAACTGCTTTTCTCTGGGACGAGAACGGACGGTACCAGAGGAATCAGCCCCGGCTAACTACGTGCCAGCAGCCGCGGTAATACGTAGGGGGCAAGCGTTGTCCGGATTTATTGGGCGTAAAGCGCACGCAGGCGGTCAGATCAGTCTGGGGTGACAGTCGTCGGCTCAACCGACGAAGTACTTCGGATACTGTCTGACTTGAGGGCTTCAGAGGGACACGGAATTCCGGGTGGAGTGGTGAAATGCGTAGATATCCGGAGGAACACCGATGGCGAAGGCAGTGTCCTGGGAAGTACCTGACGCTCAGGTGCGAAAGCTAGGGGAGCGAACAGGATTAGATACCCTGGTAGTCCTAGCCGTAAACGATGACCACTAGACGTTGGGGGTATCGACCCCTTCAGTGTCGCAGTTAACACACTAAGTGGTCCGCCTGGGGAGTACGGTCGCAAGATTAAAACTCAAAGGAATTGACGGGGACCCGCACAAGCAGCGGAGCGTGTGGTTTAATTCGATGCAACGCGAAGAACCTTACCAAGGCTTGACATGGATTTGCACCAGCCGTAATTGGCTGTCCCTTCGGGGCGGATCCACAGGTGCTGCATGGCTGTCGTCAGCTCGTGTCGTGAGATGTTGGGTTAAGTCCCGCAACGAGCGCAACCCCTGTCGTTAGTTGAATTTCTCTAGCGAAACTGCCATTTTAAAATGGAGGAAGGCGGGGATGACGTCAAGTCAGCACGGCCCTTACGCTTTGGGCGACACACACGCTACAATGGTCAGGACAAAGAGTTGCGAACTCGCGAGAGGGAGCCAATCTCGTCAAACCTGGCCTCAGTTCAGATTGGAGGCTGCAACCCGCCTCCATGAAGTTGGAGTTGCTAGTAACCGTAGGTCAGCACACTACGGTGAATACGTTCCCGGGTCTTGTACACACCGCCCGTCACACCACGAAAGTTGGCAACACTTGAAGCCGCTGGGCTAACTCGCAAGAGGGGCAAGCGTCGAGGGTGGGGTCAGTGATTGGGGTGAAGTCGTAACAAGGTAGCCGTACCGGAAGGTGCGGCTGGATCACCTCCTTTCTAGGGAGCTTTGACATCGGTCATGCGTGAGTATGGCCAGTAAGATGTCACACTTCCAGGTCGAACAGGACGACGAAAGTATTCATCCAGCAGTTGGGCTGGTTTCCACTCTTCAGATGTTGGGGTCAACAGACGCGCACTACGGTGTGCGGCCTGCCAGCATCGCACCTTGACAACCAAATACCGTATATCTTCAATTTTGCTGAGCCATGATAGGTCAGCCAGAGTTGAAGCAGAGGATCGCTGTTCTTTCTCGCAAGAGAGAGGATGGCAAACAAGCATTCACAGATCAAACATGATGAAGAGAAGAGAACAAGCTACACAGAGTACGAGGTGGATGCCTTGGCGCTAAAGACCGAAGAAGGACGCGGAGACCGGCGAAACGTTTGGGGGGAGCTGCATACAAGCCATGAACCCCAAGATTCCGAATGAGGCAACTCCTCCAGAGTGATGTCTGGAGACCGCCTGCTGAACACATAGGCAGTGACGGGGGGCAGCGGGTGAACTGAAACATCTCAGTAACTCGACGAAAAGAAATCAACCGAGATTCCCGTAGTAGTGGCGAGCGAACCGGGAGGAGCCCAAACCAATCATCTTTCGAGATGGTCGGGGTTGTAGGACCGATAACAAACAATTTTTGCTTACTTGAACACGTTGGAAAGCGTGACCAGAGCGGGTGACAGTCCCGTAGAGGACGAGTGAGAAACGTGGATCGGTATCCTGAGTACCACGAGGCACGTGAAACCTTGTGGGAAGCTGGGGGGACCACCCTCCAAGGCTACACATCTTTAGCGACCGATAGCGAACAAGTACCGTGAGGGAAAGGTGAAAAGCACCCCGAGAGGGGGATGAAACAGACCCTGAAACCACGTACTCACCAGCAGTCAGAGGCCACTGTTCCGTTGCGGAACCAAGGGCTGATGGCGTGCCTTTTGTAGAATGATCCGGCGAGTGCATCGTCGTAGCGTGGTTAACCAGCGCTAAAGCTGGGGAGCCCCAGGGCAACCGAGTCTGAATAAGGCGGATGTTGCGGCGATGCGACCCGAAACCGTGTGAGCTATCCATGAGCAGAGTGAAGCGGATGTGACAGTCCGTCGAGGCTCGAACCCACCAGTGTTGCAAAACTGGGGGATGACTTGTGGATAGGGGAGAAATTCCAATCGAACACGGAGATAGCTGGTTCTCCCCGAAATGTATTGAGGTACAGCTGTATGAAACACTATCCTGGAGGTAGAGCACTGAATGAGCTAGGGGCCACGTGCTGGTTACCAAACTCAACCAAACTCCGAATGCCAGGACAGCATGCATGCAAGTGAGACGGCGGGGGCTAAGCTTCGTCGTCAAAAGGGAAACAGCCCAGACCATCGGCTAAGGTCTCAAAATCCTTTCTCAGTGTCAAAGGGGGTCACAACGCCCAAACAGCCAGGATGTTGGCTTAGAAGCAGCCACCATTTAAAGAGTGCGTAATAGCTCACTGGTCGAGTGTCGTGGCACCGACAACGTATCGAGGCTTAAGAGAGGTACCGAAGCCATGGAATCCTGTTTTGCAGGATTGGTAGGGGAGCGTTCTGGAGCAGAGAAGCCAGACCGTGAGGACTGGTGGAGCGATCAGAAGTGAGAATGCCGGAATGAGTAGCGTCATGTCTGTGATAACCAGACACACCGAATGCCTGAGGGTTCCTGGGCACCGTCAATCGTCCCAGGGTGAGTCGGGTCCTAAGCCGAGGACGTCATAGTCGTAGGCGATGGCAAGCAGGTTGGACATTCCTGCACCGGAGAAATTTGTGATGAGCAATGGGGGGACGCGGTAAGGAAGGTGAGCCCATCGATTGGACAGGATGGGTCTGTACGGCGAAGTGCGAAACCGAGGAAAATCCCGGTTTCCTGTGCATGACACGTGCAGCGAGCGGACGCAAGTCTGCGGAAGTCATTGGCCCCTACGCCGCCGAGAAAAGCCTCTCGCCAGAATCTTCTCCGCCCGTACCGCAAACCGACACTGGTAGGCAGGGGGAAATCTCCCCAGGTGATCGAGCGACCCTCTGTTAAGGAACTCGGCAAATTGACCCCGTACCTTCGGAAGAAGGGGTGCCCTAGTAGCGAGCCTGCTTGCAGGAGCGTGAGGGGGTTGCAAGAAATTGGCTCAACCGACTGTTTACCAAAAACACAGGTCTCTGCGAACGCGAAAGCGGAAGTATAGGGGCTGACTCCTGCCCAGTGCCGGAAGGTTACGAGGAGCGGTGTACGTAGCTGCGAATCTAAGCCCCGGTGAACGGCGGCCGTAACTATAACGGTCCTAAGGTAGCGAAATTCCTTGTCGGGTAAGTTCCGACCCGCACGAAAGGAGTAACGAGTTGAGCGCTGTCTCGACAGAGGACTCGGCGAAATTGAAGTACCCGTGAAGATACGGGTTACCCACGACAGGACAAAAAGACCCCGTGGAGCTTTACTACACCTTGACCTGGAAACGAGTTGAAGCGTGCGTAGCATAGGTGGGAGTCGGAGAACCTTTCCCTTTGGGGGAGGGGGAGACAGCAGTGAAATACCACTCTCGTTGCGGTTTGTTTCTCATACGTCACCGTGAGCCGGGACGTAGACAAGATCAGGCGGGTAGTTTGACTGGGGCGGTCGCCTCCCAAAGAGTAACGGAGGCGCCCAAAGGTTCCCTCAGGGTGGATGGACATCACCCGTAAGAGTGCAAAGGCAGAAGGGAGCTTGACTGCAAGACGGACAGGTCGAGCAGGGACGAAAGTCGGGCTTAGTGATCCCACATTCCCGAGTGGAAGGAGTGTGGCTCAACGGATAAAAGCTACCCCGGGGATAACAGGCTTATCTTGCCCAAGAGTTCACATCGACGGCAAGGTTTGGCACCTCGATGTCGGCTCGTCGCATCCTGGGGCTGGAGTAGGTCCCAAGGGTTGGGCTGTTCGCCCATGAAAGCGGCACGCGAGCTGGGTTCAGAACGTCGCGAGACAGTTCGGTCTCTATCCGTCGTGGGCGTAGGAAAATTGAGGGGCGTCATCTCCAGTACGAGAGGACCGAGATGGCTCGACCGCTGGTGCGCCAGTTGGCCCGCCCGGGCCAGAGCTGGATAGCTATGTCGAGAAGGGATAAGCGCTGAAAGCATCTAAGCGCGAAGCCGCACCCAAGACGAGTTTTCCCACTTTCTTCGGAAAGTCAAGATCCCAGGAAGACGACCTGGTAGATAGACGACACGTGGACACCTGGTAACAGGCGCAGCGAAGTCGCCCTAATGATCGTACGGCTTGTTTCACATAGTATCTTCATCGTGGACCTCGCGTGAGTGCTTCTCAGCTTCAAAGCTGGCTGACCAGTGACTCGGCAAAATTGAGGATATACCGTATTGTGGTTGATCAAGCGTAAAAAAGACCTCACTCGTATTGAGTGAGGTCTTTTTTGTTTTGTTTATAGTACTCCTGAATATCACTGAGTTTGTATGTTTTTCTATAACGAAGCTTGACGCATCTGTGTTTATGAATATAAAATAAATAAAAGCAGATGGAAACTATTGAGGTATAAAATTCATGGATCGCTCAGCTAGGATGCCCAACAATTTACCCGACTCAGCAAGTTTTGTAGGAATCGACGATGCCAGTGATATGGAAGGAAATGATCCAATGAGAAATGGGGAACCCGATTTTCGTTGGGATGATGGGCGCAGGCATGTGACCAATGTGCCATATATGTTGCCTAAAGATCTTGAGGAAGGGCAGCGGCTAGACTTCCAACATTATATGTTGCGTTACGTATTTAAAGGAAATTATCTTGCACCTATTAAGAACCCAAATAACATTTTAGATGTGGCTTGTGGTACAGGCCGCTGGATGTTTGAGGTGGCCAGGATTTTTCCGCAGGCGAACTTTTATGGTCTTGATCTGGTATTGCCTAACCAGGGAAATTCAACATTGCGCTTTCCTCTGAATTGTATTTTTAAAGCCGGCGATGTTGCCGATGGCTTGCCTTTTGTCGATAAATCTTTTGATTATGTGCATCAACGCTTGTTAGTCTCAGGCATTAAAGCTCAAATCTGGCCGGGGTTGCTCTACGAAATAATCCGTGTTACCCGTCCGGGCGGATGGGTTGAAATTGTTGATACTAATTTAACCTGTCAGCGTCTGGGGCCGGAAACAACAAGATTGGCGCAGTGGGTACAAGAATTATCAATTAGTAGAGGAATGGATCCATCCCTCCAACAGAATCTTGATCGTCACTTAAAGAGAGCTGGTCTAGTCAATGTGACTGCGCACCGTGTGTCTAT
Organism: Dictyobacter alpinus; assembly: GCF_003967575.1. NCBI lineage: Bacteria > Bacillati > Chloroflexota > Ktedonobacteria > Ktedonobacterales > Dictyobacteraceae > Dictyobacter > Dictyobacter alpinus. The sequence goes on along the minus strand of NZ_BIFT01000001.1, from coordinate 2,344,924 downwards.
TCCTGTTGGCCTCTGGGGTGGACGTATCGGTAGTATGTTACTGCAAGATATCCTTGCGCTTACCAGAGCTACACGTTCTATTGTGACGAAATATGCTGGCATCACCCTCAGTGATTATGATTATATTACGACGAAATCTATGCAGGAATACGAAGAATACCGTAGCTATTCTGATTTTTACGTTGTATACGGGCAAAAGCCAGAATAAAGTTGCTTAAGGAGACGTGATTATTATCATCATCACGCTGGCAGTACTATTTATCGTTGGCCCGCCAGCATGATTGTATGGCTTCTAGGGCACGCAAATTGTCATTGAATCTTCTACTAGGAAGCGCTGATATATGTTGACTGTTCAGACTTTGTCTCAGCCTCAATATCATCGATAAATTGTCGTGCACTGCGTCCAGAGCGACTGCTGTTTTGGCGTTCCCAGGCCAATGCCCGTGCAGATAATATCTCTTCAGGAATCATTAGTCCACGCTGCTGAGCAAGTTGGTTTACAATATGCAAATATTGTTTCTGGTCAGGTGCTAAGTAGCTGACGCGCAGACCAAAGCGATGGACCAGTGATTGTTTTTCATCCATGGTATCGCGCCAATGGACATCTTCATTTGGCTTACCACGCTCTTGAAAATTTTCTCTCACTAGATTCATCCGATTTGAGGTTGCACAGACCAGGATATTCGCTGGCCGTGCTTCAGCTGTACCTTCTAATAGTACTTTCAATCTTTTGTAGGAAGTTTCATGTTCCTCAAAGGAGAGGTCATCAATAAAGAGCAGATAATGAGGCGCACGACCACGCAGGGTTGCCACAACCTGTGGCAGATCATTAATATGTTCCTTCTCAACTTCCACCAGGCAGAGACCATGTTGGGCATAGGTATTGGCAATGGCTTTAACGGTCGAAGATTTACCCGTTCCAGGAGGGCCATACAGCAGCATATCGTGGGCTGGCAAGCCTTCAAGGAAGCGTTCCACATTGGCAGTGATACGAGGTTGCTGCCGCTCATGGCCAATTAATCTTGTTAGCTCAACCTTATCAGGATGATCAATGCCATAGAGTTGCTGTATTTCACTTTGCCATCGTAACACATGATAACGGGCCAGGGGACCAGTTCCATAGCGAGACCAGTAACGTTCGAGCGGAATTGCTAAATCCTGCCAATCAGTGCATGCTGCTATTGTTTGTATCAACTCCAGACGCGCAGGATGCTGACTCTCTTCATGCTGTAACTGTAAGCCTGTCCAGGGAGCCCAGGCCTGGCTCAGGATCGGCATTGTCGGCGTGACGATCGAGCAGGTCTCTTCCCAGATCAATTGCGCATCTAGCGCAAATAAATGCTGCAATGTCCGCAACTCACGTTGAGCCTGGTTCCGCAGAGCAGGTGAGATATGACCTCCTCCTCTTTGTTCTACCTGTGTGCTCCATATATTCTGAGTATCAATCAAACGGTCAATCAGATAAGCCTGCCAGGCATCAACGATCGGAGATGCAGGAGCATCAGAAATCGCCTCAGCCAATTGATAGAAAGCCGCGCTATACGCCTCTGCAGTCTTAACTGGATCTGGTTGTGGATGTACCAATGTCCTGAGTAAACCTAGCACCGCTTGTCCTGCATCCTGTGTGAGCAAGTCACGCAGTAGAGCCAGACCATACACACTATGCAGTGCAGCAGTAATTTTTTCCGCATCCTGATTTTGCTGATGTTCTTTATTTTGAATTGATATCGTCATGAAATAGTGCTCGTCCTTTACCATATGCTTCAAGTGCTAGCGACAATGGGCATATTTCCATCTGACTCGCTAGCAAGAAAAGAGTAGCAGTAAAAATATTGCAGAAGGAGGAAAAGAAAAACCTGCCTCAATGACTCACAACTGCCACTGCATCCATCAGGGAACCAACCTATACCGGTACTGTCTTTTTTAAAGAGATGCATTGCTTATCTGGGCAGTATAGCACATGGATCGTAACCCTTCTTTTCAGCAGCCTTGAGCTCATATTTGTACGTAACAGGCTCAATGAGCGTCCATGAATAGAGGTATTTTTAATATAGCACGAGAATCTGGTCAAAAAGGAAAGGTTTTCAATCAAGATATATTGTAATATATTTATGTGTATATTACGGCATGATCCTATGCCTGGAACATATTACGTAAACATGCGTATTTGATAGTAGGACTACAATTTTGGATGTGAGGAAGGTAGGGAGATATTTATGTACATATATACAATTTTTGGGTCTACATAATGAAGGTTGTAACTATACAAAGAAAATATTTGTATCAGGGGGGACGTAATGGATTTAAAGTCAAAGAACGCAGCGGATAATCCGGCTGAAGAAAATGAACAACCGACACAGCGTTTAACGGTACCTGATAGGCAACTCAGACCAATTGATGAGGAACAAGTAGTCGAAGGTGATCAGCTCAGCAATGCCATTCCCGATTCAGAGACAACTGAGATCATGAATGTTGCTCACTTGCGTAAGGTTGTTAAGGATATTCCTGCATATACTGACGTTGAAGCAGACCAACAGTTTATTGTGCCGCTTCCTGTGGCTGCTCGTAAGATGCACTTTATAAACTATAAGTACAAGGAACCAAAATCCCCACAGCAAAAATCTTCCACATTTGTCGCACAGCGACAGTGGGCTATTCCAGCTGGTCGCCGTAGACATAATCGATCCAAAAAGGTGGCCTTACCCCTGGCCTCAGCTATCATTTTACTTTTAGGTGGTGGCATAGGATTTTATTATATAGGCATAAGTATGACTCATGCTAATGGGAACAAGCCAGCGATTGTTGCGCAAGTTTCGACTCCTACTATTGCTTCTGTGCAAACATTGCCCGTCAAAAATGGAGCAATTACATCAGCTCCATGGTCACAAGACGATTCTATTGAAACTGCCTATATTGATGCCACCGGCCATATCCAACAACTCAAGTCAATAGACGGACTGAACTGGCATCAATTGGATATTACCCAAACTACCGGCGCTGCTGTGGCTAATGGCAATGTGCTGGCCAGTTATAGCTGGGACAAAGGTTCCAGCCAGCAAATTGCCTATATTGATGTGCTCGGCCATATTCACTTATTGTGGATTGGAGAGGATGGACATTGGCAGGTGGTGGATATAACGCAGCGGGCAAATGCTCCGCTTGCTAATGGTAAGAGTCTGGTGGGCTATCAGTGGCTGGTAGACGATTCGCAACACGTTGTCTATATCGATCAGCAGAAGCACATTCAGGAGATTGTGAGTACCGATGGAGTGGAGTGGCAAGCAATAGATCTTACGAAGTTAACGAATACTGCAACACCAGCCAGCGATGCCATCTCAGCATTCACCTGGTCTAAAGATCAAAGTCGCCATGTGGCCTATGTTGCTGCCAATAAACATGTGATGGAATTGAACTATGTGTCAGGTGGATCCTGGCAAGGACACGATCTGACCCGACTGTATGGAGCACCACTTTCTAATGGAAACACGATTGTTGGTTCCGAATGGCGCACAACGGGTACATTATTGATTGATTATATCGATGAGAATAAGCATATCCAGGAATTGTTGAGTACTACATCCAATGTATGGAATTTACGAGACCTGACCACATTGGCTAGCCGGCCATTAGCCAGCGGCAACTCTTTGGCTGCCTATGATTGGCCACAAGGGAATCTGCGTATTGTTGTCTATGTTGATGAGAATAAGCATATTCAGGAACTGTCCTTGCCGCCTTATGATCGCTGGCAAGGCACGGACATCACCCAATCGGCCGGGGCCTCCCTGGCCAGTGATACTGGCGTGATTGGTTATGATTGGTTCGCAAGAGGAAGTAAAACCGTGGTATTCGTGGATAGCAATAATCAAGTACAGTCTATTATTGGATTGGTAGGTGGAAAATGGAAAATGGTGAACTGGTAATAACCTGTGTATACCGATTGTGCTAATGTTTGCTCTCTCTATGCGAATATTAGCGCTTAGTATATTGAGATAAAAATATTTCAGGCTCATTTTGTCTCAATATACTAAGAACATTTGTTGTGCAGTTCATCTGTCTCTATCATTCGGCATGTTGATTGGTACTGTATTGGATTGTGCTCTCAATGATTAAGAATGCCAGACAAAGCTTACACCAGGAGTGATATGATAGGTCATATAGGTGAGGATACCAGGACCGACAACATTCCAGGCACTGGTATAGAGCGTTCCATCTGGATTGATGCGCTCAACGATCGCGACGTGCCCAAATTGCAAACCTGCTCCCTGTGTACCTGGTTGCAAGACAATAATTGATGGCACTTTAGGAGTAGGAGAGACCACCCAGCCCGGACTCTGAGAAGCGCCATAAGCCCATCCCTTGGCATCGTACATCCAGGGTATCGCATACCCCGTTAACTGGTGGTAGCGAAAATCAGCCCAATAAGTACATTGTCCCATGAGGTAGTTGTTCACAAAACTTGCATCTGGCACAAAATCTTTAGAAGCTGCTGGCGGTTGTATATCCACTGAAATTGGCTGTCCAAAACCATCCTGCATAACTGCGGTCGCAGTAGCAGCCTGCGCGGAGATAAGGGCCGTCTCATTTTTTTTGGTGACCTTCATACCCACACCTGGCTGAAATATGCTTAAGCCTGTACTTTTTCCATTGCTATCAACGCTTTGCATAAAAGCTAAGAGTGTACCCGTGATCATTGCGATGATCAGTACTCCAATAGAGACATGAACAAGGGGACCTTTCTTCTGGCGTGGGCGAAGCGCAGGCATGTTTTTTGTGCCATTGCCTGGGATCACAATAGGTAGTCTATTTGTGGTATGACCATCCTTCGGTGATGGGGTTGAAAGAAGTGCAAGTTGTATTTCCCCTGTCTGGATGTCAGACGCGCCCGGACTAGCGATTTTCGCTGCTGATGGTGGCACTGCCTGTATGGGAGAAGTATCCGGGGATGTTGGATGCTGTATAGCAGGCTGCTGGCTAAATATGTCTCCTACTCTGGCCTCATTTTCCTGCGCATTAAAACGGACAAACTTATGACGCTTCTGCAATGACATATGTTACTAACCTTTACTGCTCGCTCCAACCTTCAAAACAAAGTTTATTTATCTGAATCTTTACTTGATACTCTATCGTACCTAAATGCATCTATATGGTCAAATAAACTGGCCTACCATAGGAAATTACGCCTATTTTGTGTAGTACTACTATAAGCTCAGTAAATCTGCTCTTCTGGCTGTTTTTTCAGGAGGAGTGAAACATAATAGATATGTAAACCTATCCTTTTTTGATCTTGTGAGAAACATATGTTGGGATGCATAATTTAGGGAGAAATGCACTACTACTTTTGAGGAATGTAGGTATGAAATATCGAGCCCATCGTATTGAGCAAGATCCATTAAACTACTTTTTGCAGCATGATAATGGAGGCCCTTTTTTACAGGTTGCTGATGTCATGTTGCGCAAAAATAAGGATCCCAAAGAAGTATTTGCCCATTTAATTCGCATGGCTACAGATAGTGAATGGAGCCATTCTGCGATCCTCTATCTTATTAGTGATCCACATCAAGGTTTTAATAATACTTTTCTTGTTGAGGCCAAAACTAAAGGTATCCAGCTTGCCAGCTGGCGCAATGAGGTAATTCCCTTTGACCAGTTTACCGTAGGCATCAAGCGCCCATGTCTGGATTGGTATATGGAGAATCCTTACGAACAATCTCGCCATAGTCCTCATGATCCAGAAGATACCCACGGTATTGGTTATTTACGTCATGTGCGCGGTGTCGCGATTGATCAAATTAATGGCTTATATGATCATAAAACTGTTTATGAACTGGCCGCGCTCTACGCTGAACGGGTCGCCAAGCGCCATTTGAGCGCGGTTCCAGCCATCGCTACAGCCGCAGCCAGCATCGCCAACATTTTCAAATCCTGGGATGAAAAGGATGTATCTGCTGAGCAGGTGCTCCGTTTTATTTGTAGTGGCCTGGTTCAATATAGTTTCTTTGAAGCGCTCCGGCGGCGCATTATGAATGATCTTGCTATACCAGAACATCGAGAAGCTGGCTTAAGCAATTTGAGTAACTTGCATCGGGTAATTTACCGCGAAGATCTTGAAGGAATTATTTCTAGATATATTGAGCAGTTACAGAAACAGGTTATTGATATTCATGATCCTGTGCCCGATGATGTATTGGATCTATTAAAGACAGCCACGCCAGCCGATTTTAATAACAGCCCATATCTTGAATGGCGTTACGTTGTGTTAAAAGGTTCTGTATGGCGTATTGAACGTGCCACTGTTGATCATACACCCACTGATAAAGATGAAGCAGAAGTATTAAAGATGGTCACGTCTGAACATCATCCCTGATCCAGGCAAACACCAGACAAAATTTCTCGCTTGCTTGTTCCTCAATCTATTATGGTTGTATAGTGTAGAGGTACATGAGTGTACGTAAACGATGCGCACACCTATAAAAGAAGCTTTGCTATAAATAAAAAGTAGTAAAGCGACACTTTTTATTGTGACTTTAAGAAGGAGAAATTCTTATGGCAATTCGTAAAGCAGATGCTGAATGGAGCGGTGATCTTAAACAAGGTCAGGGAAAAGTGAGTCTGGGAAGTGGTTCTTTTGAAGGCCAATATTCTTTCCGCTCACGTATGGGTGATGGTTCGGGCGGAACCAATCCAGAGGAGCTTATCGCGGCTGCGCATGCTGGCTGCTATTCAATGGCTTTATCCGCTAGCCTGTCTGGTGCAGGACATGTTCCAACGCGTGTCCATACAACAGCGAATGTGCATTTTAATCCAGTCGAAGGTGGCTTTGCCATTAATCCTATCGAGCTGGTAACTGAAGCCGTTGTGCCAGGTATCGATGATGCCACATTCCAACGTTTCGCACAAGAAGCCAAAAAGAATTGTCCTGTTTCCAAAGCTCTGGCTGCTACAGATATCCAACTAAAAGCTACTTTACTTAATCAATAATACAGCGAGGTTTTACCTGCAGGAGGGCGTGGTCATATCTATGATCGCGCCCTCGTTGTGCATATTGGAGAGTAGAGCGTATAAAAAAACCACCCATATAGGCGGGTGAGACGGCGACTTCCTATTTTCCCACGCAGTTGCCCACGTAGTATCATCGGGGAGGAAGAGCTTAACTACCGTGTTCGGGATGGGAACGGGTGTACCCTCTTCGCTAAAGTCACCAGCTCACCTGCATATGCAAGTGGTTTCTTTACTTGCGGTATAGTACTACAATGCAATGGCTCTGTCAATACCCTGGCCGTATTTCTTTGAATTTCGCTGGATGCGTTAAAACTGCTTGGAAATTGCTTAAAAAAGGGGTTGACAGGATTGTCTTCCTATGACATAATCATCGAGCTGCAGAAAACAAGACAATCACTGAGCTCTCTGAGTATTGGTGCTCCTGTCCTTTCGCATCCGTTGTGCCACGCTAAGGTGGCTCCCCCGAGATCACCGATCTCCTGTGTATTTCCCAACCAATGTGGTGAGAAAGAAGGAGGCTTTGGCCTTTTTTGCAGGTGATGATGTGGATACTCGCTCTTAGAAGCGAGAGACACGAGATCTTGGGCGTCGGCGAAAATTCCTCGGAAAAACGCTTGACAAAGCGCAACAGATCTGCGATACTACAGCTACACGAGACAGAGACACGAAAACAGATGATCTGCTCGTAAACACAGACGAACTCCGGTTCGTCGGCACCTTGACAACTGAAGAGTGGAAAGCAGAACAGCAACTGGAACACATGAATAGGTTTCACGTTCCTGTCAATTCGATCCCGGACGTTCGCGTTCGGTGATCACACAATAATCTGCGAACAAATTACAGCCAATGTTGGAAGACTTGGCCTTGATCGCAATTCTCATGCAATTTCTTCACCCTCGTTGAGGATGAATGAATCATAAAATTGGATGGCGAGTTTGATCCTGGCTCAGGATAAACGCTGGCGGCGTGCCTAACACATGCAAGTCGAACGCTCTGCGCAAGCAGGGAGTGGCGGACGGGTGAGTAACACGTGGGCAATCTACCATCAGGTGAGGAATACCGGCGAGAAATCGCCGACAATACCGCATAGGCTCTTTCGCGAGGAAGAGCAAAGCTCGTAAGGGCGCCTGAGGATGAGCCTGCGCTCGATTAGTTAGTTGGTGAGGTAATGGCTTACCAAGACGACGATCGATAGCTGGTCTGAGAGGACGATCAGCCACACTGGGATTGAGAACGGCCCAGACTCCTACGGGGGGCAGCAGTGAGGAATTTTCGTCAATGGGGGCAACCCTGAACGAGCAACGCCGCGTGCAGGATGAAGGTTTTCGGATCGTAAACTGCTTTTCTCTGGGACGAGAACGGACGGTACCAGAGGAATCAGCCCCGGCTAACTACGTGCCAGCAGCCGCGGTAATACGTAGGGGGCAAGCGTTGTCCGGATTTATTGGGCGTAAAGCGCACGCAGGCGGTCAGATCAGTCTGGGGTGACAGTCGTCGGCTCAACCGACGAAGTACTTCGGATACTGTCTGACTTGAGGGCTTCAGAGGGACACGGAATTCCGGGTGGAGTGGTGAAATGCGTAGATATCCGGAGGAACACCGATGGCGAAGGCAGTGTCCTGGGAAGTACCTGACGCTCAGGTGCGAAAGCTAGGGGAGCGAACAGGATTAGATACCCTGGTAGTCCTAGCCGTAAACGATGACCACTAGACGTTGGGGGTATCGACCCCCTCAGTGTCGCAGTTAACACACTAAGTGGTCCGCCTGGGGAGTACGGTCGCAAGATTAAAACTCAAAGGAATTGACGGGGACCCGCACAAGCAGCGGAGCGTGTGGTTTAATTCGATGCAACGCGAAGAACCTTACCAAGGCTTGACATGGATTTGCACCAGCCGTAACGGGCTGTCCCTTCGGGGCGGATCCACAGGTGCTGCATGGCTGTCGTCAGCTCGTGTCGTGAGATGTTGGGTTAAGTCCCGCAACGAGCGCAACCCCTGTCGTTAGTTGAATTTCTCTAGCGAAACTGCCATTTTAAAATGGAGGAAGGCGGGGATGACGTCAAGTCAGCACGGCCCTTACGCTTTGGGCGACACACACGCTACAATGGTCAGGACAAAGAGTCGCGAACTCGCGAGAGGGAGCCAATCTCGTCAAACCTGGCCTCAGTTCAGATTGGAGGCTGCAACCCGCCTCCATGAAGTTGGAGTTGCTAGTAACCGTAGGTCAGCACACTACGGTGAATACGTTCCCGGGTCTTGTACACACCGCCCGTCACACCACGAAAGTTGGCAACACTTGAAGCCGCTGGGCTAACTCGCAAGAGGGGCAAGCGTCGAGGGTGGGGTCAGTGATTGGGGTGAAGTCGTAACAAGGTAGCCGTACCGGAAGGTGCGGCTGGATCACCTCCTTTCTAGGGAGCTTTGGCATCGGTCATGAGTGATTGTGACCACCATGATGCCACACTTCCAGGTCGAACAGGACGACGAAAGTATTCATCCAGCAGTTGGGCTGGTTTCCACTCTCCAGATGTTGGGGTTTCGCCCCGATGAGCACGTCTTATCGGAGTGCCAGCATCGCACCTTGACAACCAAATACGGTATATCTTCAATTTTGCTGAGCCATGTAGGTCAGCCAGAGTTGAAGCAGAGGATCGCTATTCTTTCTCGCAAGAGAGAGGATGGCAAACAAGCATTCACAGATCAAACATGATGAAGAGAAGAGAACAAGCTACACAGAGTACGAGGTGGATGCCTTGGCGCTAAAGACCGAAGAAGGACGCGGAGACCGGCGAAACGTTTGGGGGGAGCTGCATACAAGCTATGAACCCCAAGATTCCGAATGAGGCAACTCCTCCAGAGTGATGTCTGGAGACCGCCTGCTGAACACATAGGCAGTGACGGGGGGCAGCGGGTGAACTGAAACATCTCAGTAACTCGACGAAAAGAAATCAACCGAGATTCCCGTAGTAGTGGCGAGCGAACCGGGAGGAGCCCAAACCAATCATCTTTCGAGATGGTCGGGGTTGTAGGACTGGCAACACAGGAGAGCATTTTACTTGAACACGTTGGAAAGCGCGACCAGAGCGGGTGAGAGTCCCGTAAAGGACGGAAAGCTCAAATCGGCCAGGATCCTGAGTACCACGAGGCACGTGAAACCTTGTGGGAAGCTGGGGGGACCACCCTCCAAGGCTACACATCTTTAGCGACCGATAGCGAACAAGTACCGTGAGGGAAAGGTGAAAAGCACCCCGAGAGGGGGATGAAACAGACCCTGAAACCACGTACTCACTAGCAGTCAGAGGCCACTGTTCCGTTGCGGAACCAAGGGCTGATGGCGTGCCTTTTGTAGAATGATCCGGCGAGTGCATCGTCGTAGCCTGGTTAACCAGCGCTAAAGCTGGGGAGCCCCAGGGCAACCGAGTCTGAACAAGGCGGATGTTGCGGCGATGCGACCCGAAACCGTGTGAGCTATCCATGAGCAGAGTGAAGCGGATGTGACAGTCCGTCGAGGCTCGAACCCACCAGTGTTGCAAAACTGGGGGATGACTTGTGGATAGGGGAGAAATTCCAATCGAACACGGAGATAGCTGGTTCTCCCCGAAATGTATTGAGGTACAGCTGTATGAAACACTATCCTGGAGGTAGAGCACTGAATGAGCTAGGGGCCACGTGCTGGTTACCAAACTCAACCAAACTCCGAATGCCAGGACAGCATGCATGCAAGTGAGACGGCGGGGGCTAAGCTTCGTCGTCAAAAGGGAAACAGCCCAGACCATCGGCTAAGGTCTCAAAATCCTTTCTCAGTGTCAAAGGGGGTCACAACGCCCAAACAGCCAGGATGTTGGCTTAGAAGCAGCCACCATTTAAAGAGTGCGTAATAGCTCACTGGTCGAGTGTCGTGGCACCGACAACGTATCGAGGCTTAAGAGAGGTACCGAAGCCATGGAATCCTGTTTTGCAGGATTGGTAGGGGAGCGTTCTGGAGCAGAGAAGCCAGACCGTGAGGACTGGTGGAGCGATCAGAAGTGAGAATGCCGGAATGAGTAGCGTCATGTCTGTGATAACCAGACACACCGAATGCCTGAGGGTTCCTGGGCACCGTCAATCGTCCCAGGGTGAGTCGGGTCCTAAGCCGAGGACGTCATAGTCGTAGGCGATGGCAAGCAGGTTGGACATTCCTGCACCGGAGAAATTTGTGATGAGCAATGGGGGGACGCGGTAAGGAAGGTGAGCCCATCGATTGGACAGGATGGGTCTGTACGGCGAAGTGCGAAACCGAGGAAAATCCCGGTTTCCTGTGCATGACACGTGCAGCGAGCGGACGCAAGTCTGCGGAAGTCATTGGCCCCTACGCCGCCGAGAAAAGCCTCTCGCCAGAATCTTCTCCGCCCGTACCGCAAACCGACACTGGTAGGCAGGGGGAAATCTCCCCAGGTGATCGAGCGACCCTCTGTTAAGGAACTCGGCAAATTGACCCCGTACCTTCGGAAGAAGGGGTGCCCTAGTAGCGAGCCTGCTTGCAGGAGCGTGAGGGGGTTGCAAGAAATTGGCTCAACCGACTGTTTACCAAAAACACAGGTCTCTGCGAACGCGAAAGCGGAAGTATAGGGGCTGACTCCTGCCCAGTGCCGGAAGGTTACGAGGAGCGGTGCACGTAGCTGCGAATCTAAGCCCCGGTGAACGGCGGCCGTAACTATAACGGTCCTAAGGTAGCGAAATTCCTTGTCGGGTAAGTTCCGACCCGCACGAAAGGAGTAACGAGTTGAGCGCTGTCTCGACAGAGGACTCGGCGAAATTGAAGTACCCGTGAAGATACGGGTTACCCACGACAGGACAAAAAGACCCCGTGGAGCTTTACTACACCTTGACCTGGAAACGAGTTGAAGCGTGCGTAGCATAGGTGGGAGTCGGAGAACCCTTCCCTTTGGGGGAGGGGGAGACAGCAGTGAAATACCACTCTCGTTGCGGTTTGTTTCTCATACGTCACCGTGAGCCGGGACGTAGACAAGATCAGGCGGGTAGTTTGACTGGGGCGGTCGCCTCCCAAAGAGTAACGGAGGCGCCCAAAGGTTCCCTCAGGGTGGATGGACATCACCCGTAAGAGTGCAAAGGCAGAAGGGAGCTTGACTGCAAGACGGACAGGTCGAGCAGGGACGAAAGTCGGGCTTAGTGATCCCACATTCCCGAGTGGAAGGAGTGTGGCTCAACGGATAAAAGCTACCCCGGGGATAACAGGCTTATCTTGCCCAAGAGTTCACATCGACGGCAAGGTTTGGCACCTCGATGTCGGCTCGTCGCATCCTGGGGCTGGAGTAGGTCCCAAGGGTTGGGCTGTTCGCCCATGAAAGCGGCACGCGAGCTGGGTTCAGAACGTCGCGAGACAGTTCGGTCTCTATCCGTCGTGGGCGTAGGAAAATTGAGGGGCGTCATCTCCAGTACGAGAGGACCGAGATGGCTCGACCGCTGGTGCGCCAGTTGGCCCGCCCGGGCCAGAGCTGGATAGCTATGTCGAGAAGGGATAAGCGCTGAAAGCATCTAAGCGCGAAGCCGCACCCAAGACGAGTTTTCCCATCACATTCGTGTGATCAAGATCCCAGGAAGACGACCTGGTAAATAGACGACACGTGGACACCTGGTAACAGGCGCAGCGAAGTCGCCCTAATGATCGTACGGCTTGTTTCAGTGAGTATCTTCATCGTGGACCTCGCGTGAGTGCTTCTCAGCTTCAAAGCTGGCTGACCAGTGACTCGGCAAAATTGAGGATATACCGTATTGTGGTTGATCAAGCGTAAAAAAGACCTCACTCAATACGAGTGAGGTCTTTTTTGTTTGTCTCTCGCTTTTCTTAACTCGACTTTGTACATTTTTCGTTCTTTGAGCTGAGAAAGGTCCTGGATTGTCTCATTCTGCGAGTTCATGTCTCGACTTTTGTACAAAGTCGAGCTTAAATAGTGTTTGATTTCTATGAAATTCAGAGTACACTTAGCATTGTTTTCGCGCCTTTGGCGCTCCAACGGTTTTAAATGTGGTGTCAAAAAGTGTTCGGAGAACACTTTTTGACACCACATTTAAAAGAATGGTGGGCCCTTCAGGGCCTGCGTGCGGCTGGTTGTACCCGCGCTACTGAAGGTGGGAATCAAGCACTTATTTAAAAAGTGATACTATCCGGACGTAGACGTAGTTCGCTCTCATTATTCCACCAACACCTTGTGGATACTATGCGGATGTTGGTTGAGCAGTATCATTCCTATAATACAGGCATCAAAGAACTGCTTCCAGCTATCTCTGCTGAGGCTCTGCGTCTGCCAGAGCCCTCAGAATCGTCATTAATTATGGTGGATATGGATCCTACTCAGTTCCTTGTCAGGAATAGCTCTGTGGCGGCACTGGTGGATACAGAGGCATATGCGCTTGGATCACGAGCGTTCGATTTTATCGCGCTAGAATATATACTTGATCAACGGAAGGCTAGCGCGCTGGCAAGGGGATACAGCCGTATTCTGTCTGTGCCTGATCTTACGCTTGTGCGGCCCGTCTATCGCTATTTTTATCGCCTGCTAGAGATTCAAGAAAAATCAGAGATAGCCATCTGGCAGGCGCAGCCGCTACTTTTTGAGCCTTCTCCTTAACAGGAATATAGATTATGTGATTTTACCTGTGATACCTCGTCACCTTAACTATTCTGATCAGAAATGCTTGTAGTGTTATCGTGAACGCCGCTCTTCGCAGTTAAGTGTCCTCATGAAGTAATGCAAAAAACACCCGTGTGGGCGGGTGAGACGGCGACTTCCTATTTTCCCACGCAGTTGCCCACGTAGTATCATCGGGGAGGAAGAGCTTAACTACCGTGTTCGGGATGGGAACGGGTGTACCCTCTTCGCTAAAGTCACCAGCTCACCTGCACATACAGGTGTTCTTGACACTTGCTATAATACAACAGCTTTGCGCTATTGTCAACCCCTTTTTAGGCATCTGTAGTAATAACTCTGGAGATACATAAAAGTTGGGCGTGAGTGGCCTGTGGATCACCTGTAGGCTACCACTGACCGTCACGCCCATATAAAATGAATAATTACTGTGACAATTATATGTTATATATCGTTATCAGGCACTGACGCCACGATTGGTATGCATATGTGGCATTGGGGTTCCCATTGCGCTTAACAGGAACTGCTCGTAGGCCTCGCGTAGTTTGGGATAGCGAAGCAGGAAGAAGCCAGCATATTCCTGCGTCAGCGCGCGTGGCTGCCGTAAGAGATGCATGTTTACCTCCTTCAAGAGACGGTTCCCTTTTTTTCCATTACAATGTTTGCAGCAGGCGACCAGATTTTCCCATGTGCTTTGCCCACCACGTGAGCGTGGAATGATGTGGTCTAGCGTTAAGTCACGGCTACGCTTGCCGCAATACTGACATGTTTCATCATCGCGTAACAGTATATTGGTACGTGTCGGTTGTAGGGCTACCCGTGGTACGCGTACATTAGCCAGTAGTTGTACGATCACGGGACGCTCTGATTCAAGCCGACGAAGCTGAATACTCTCTTCGATTAATTCGCGAACATTATCGTCTACAAATGTCACTTTCTGTTTTGAAAGTAAGACAATGAGACGCCGTTCCGGTATAACCGAGAGAGGTTGTAATGAGGAATTCAACACAAGAACAGGCATGAATGGCTTTCCTTCCTCTCTGTCAGAGTCGATGGATGACACACACAGACAGCGAGGTGAATACTGAGGAGATGGATTCGAATCGAAAAGCCAGCCCTTCAGCTCCTAACGCCGCCTGCAACGACTAGGTGGATAAAGGTGGGAACGCATTGCATGTCCAGGAGAAGCAGGCACACCAGGGTCCCTCCTGCACACCACCGGTTGGGTACTTTCCGTACGTGCGATGGCGCGCAGGTTTATCAGATGACAGCAGCGTACGCTGACTGTGGTGTATATCTGATATCCCTGCATTCTATGATCTCCTTTGTGCCTGAGAAAAAAATTATGACACATACTTCTGTCTGTATGCACTAACGATCCTGATTGGATTGTGATGCTCCTGACTCCCGCTAAAGGGGAGAAGTATGTGTCATCCTGGTCGGGGTGAGAGGACTTGAACCTCCGACCTCAGCGTCCCGAACGCTGCGCGCTAGCCGACTGCGCTACACCCCGGTGACATTCATGCAATAGATTGCCGAACTTATCCGTGAGCTGAGTTTGTTCATAGTTGACAAATCGCACATTCATGCTTATACCAACTATGAGCCTTTGCTCGGCTCAGGGATATTATAACACATCCCGCAAACTTTTGCTACGCTTTCTTACGGTTTTTCAGCGTGTTTTTCAAAAAAAAATCATATTTTTGTTTTTCTTGATGCTAAAGATAGGAATGTTAGCTTTTGTTGCTGTGCTTTTTTAGCCAGGCTATGCCACCTTACCGCACTCGAGCACTAAAGTGCTCATACCTAAATTATTATGTGGCTGTATTTATCGCGCCGTGGCGCGATAAATACAGCCACATAATGATGACAGCGCCACATAATGATGACAGCGCCACATAATGATGACAGCGCCACATAATGATGACAGCGCCACATAATAATGGCAGTGCCACATAATGATGACAGCGCCACATAATAATGGCAGTGCCACATAATGATGACAGCGCCACATAATAATGGCAGCGCCATATAAGTTTCCGTGCATCAACCTTTTGAGGTAGAAAATGGCGAGGGGAGGCGGTTGCAACCGCCTCCCCTCGCCATTTTCTACCTCAAAAATAAGTAAGCGCCGCAGGCGCGAAATCCTGGCGGGCCGATTAAGCTATTAAAGTATTTGCTGGACCAGTTTTTCAGCCAGCTCTAGCGAGTAATTTTGTCCACGGTCATGCGGATAAATCTGGAACATGTTAGCGATCCACAAATCAGGTAGTGGAGGATGTAAACTGGGAATATGCTCCCGATAATCGGTCGTCACAATTGGTTGCGCATAAGGTGCCGCGAAAATCCAACTATCCTGGATCCAATCCTGGCTAAAATCAGGCGATAGTTTCTGAATGGCAGGAGTGAATTCTTGTATCAGCTCTTCTTTACTTTTTTTGAAAATGGGATCATCCATTGGCCGATAGTTGCCGAAATAGACCAGGTGCTGCCCACCATATTCTTTGGGATCTCTGAAATTAGTATGCTCAAAAATACCGGTAAAAGGGTAACCATGGTCACACAGATTAATCCAATAGCTATCGGTGAGCTTACGATCCAGTGAGAGTATCAGGCAGTGTGCGCCATAAGCCTGGCCCCAATCGTATTTCTGACGATATTCTTCGGGCAGTCCCACGATAAGTTTACAGCTGAGCCGCGTCGGTAAGGTGGAGATGACGCGATCAAAGTTCCAGCTTCCCTGGTCTGTTTTGACGCTCCAGCCAACTTCATTTTGTTCTACCGACTCTACGGTGGTATTGAAGAGTACTTTGCCTTTTTCCTGTGTGATACGCTCCACCAGGCGCTCATAGACCAGCTGGAAGCCACCACGTACATAGCCTAGCTGCGTGGTACGATCATGGATACGTGCCCAGAACCATGGTAGCGCTATCTGATCATAGAGTTTGCCAAACTTGCCCATGAACAGCGTCTCAAAGATCATTTTGTATGGCCGTAGACCCATCCAGCGCCGTAGCCACGCATCGGCGGTCTTGCCCTCCAACCATTCGGGATTGGCCACCTTCAAGAAGGCCAGGGTTGCTCCCACACGTAAACGTTCAAAAATATTTAAAGGAGCAAATTTGAGCAATGAAATAGGATCATCCAGCTGGTGGTTTTCTCCTCCGACCAGACTCACAGTGCGTGGATGTTGCCATTCCAGGCGATCCCCCAGGCCTAATTCTTCAATGACGCGAATAACAGTCTTATCAGAGCGAAAAATATGATGATAAAATTTCTCTAACCAGTTATCCCCAACTTGAAATCCTGACGCCAGGCCACCGGCCATTCCTTCACGCTCAAAGACCATTACCGAATGACCAGCCTGGGTCAAGCGATAAGCAGCCATTAATCCAAGAGCACCCCCACCGAGCACTGCGTATTCCATGCTTTTTTATCCTCGTTACGCTTTTTTCTTTTTCTTTATGTGAAAAATGCTATAAACCGTATAGACTCACATTGTGAGCAGAATGATGTTCTGTTATCATTCTATCATAACCTCTTAATCAGGTGGATATAAATATGACTATTTGAGTAAGTCCACCTCCCTGTCATATGATGTTGATGGCTATGCCATAATTCTCGCGCCTGCGGCGCTCGCTTAATTTTGCTGTGTTCCAATCGAGGGGCAGGCCTGCCCCTCGATTGGAACACAGCAAAATTAGTTTGGTTTTTATAAACTTGCATGTAGCTTCATATGCCTTAATGTATGTATGTGCTGTCAGGGCGGCTGCAGCCGCCCTGACAGCACATACATACATTAAGCGAGCGCCGTAGGCGCGAGGTGTCAGCGTAAAAAGAAAAGTTGAGTCAATGATATAATGGTTTCTACCGCCGTAACAGAAATATTGCTTTGTCCTGTGTGCAGGCGTCCCCTCTCATTACAGAATGGCATATGGAGTTGTGAGCAGGCCCACGCCTTCGATATGGCTAAAGAGGGCTACGTCAATCTTTTGCGTAAGAAGTTGCCAGGAGATACCAAAGAGATGTTGCAGGCACGCCGTGCCTTCTTTGATAAAGCATATTATGAGCCGCTATCCAATACGCTGAATGAGCTGATGCTGGCACATCTGGCGCCGACTCAGGCAGGTCCTGTGCGCATCCTGGACGCTGGCTGTGGCGAGGGCTATTATCTGGGACAGATGCAGCAGGCACTGGCACCACGCTTTGAACACATACAGGGACTGGGCATCGATATCTCTAAAGATGCGATTCGGATGGCGGCCAGGCGTTATCCTACCGCGTTTTTTATGGTGGCTAACCTTAATGAGCCATTGCCGCTCGCCGATCAGGCGCTGGCGGGCATGCTCAACATCTTCGCGCCACGGAATGTGGCTGAATATACTCGTGTGCTTGCTCCGGGTGCGCCATTAATCATTGTTATTCCGGGCGCTCATCATTTACAAGAGTTGCGTCAGACTTTACAATTGCTCAATATCGAGGAAAATAAACAGCAACATGTGGCTGACCAATTTTCGGACTCTTTCACATTCGTAACAACGCGCGCATTGAGTTATGAGCTGGCATTACAGCAGCCCGAGATTGAGCAGATTGTGATGATGACGCCTAATTACTGGCACTTATCCGAGGAGATTCGTGCTCGCATGACGGCGTTACGTTCTATATCTACCACGGTAGATTTTAAGTGTCTGGTCTTCCAGCGTTCGTGAGTGGAGGTGCATGGAACCTATTATGTTATTACCTGAATCACATATGACTTTAGATTGGCTTGTATACTGGCGGCAACACCATCAATCCTGGCGTCGTGAACCTCTGATCACGCAGGAACGCCAGCAGGTTCTCTTAAATTCCCTGGCTGTACCACCTGCTATCGCTATGGGCCGCTATCCTTTTTGTGAGCAAACCTTGATGCGGGCGGATATTGAATGGTTACTGGCTAATCATGAGGATGGTCGAGGTCCAGTTAACTGGCAGGACGCTACACAGCGAGAGCGCATTGGCCTGGATCTGCGTGGAGCACTCTTGCAGGATGTCGACCTGCGTGATTTGCCTCTGGCCCGTGTGTATTTTGGTCTTCCCTGGACCGAATGGTTGCCTGCGAGTGTCGAGGAGCGGGACATGGCCCGGGCACACCTCGAAGGTGCGCAACTGGATGGTGCATATTTGCAGGGTGCCGCATTAAATGGAACCTATCTGAATGGGGCTAGCTTGAATGGAGCCGCCCTGGAACATGCCGAGGTTGGTGGTGCCATGCTTGAGGGTGCAAGTTTTAAACAGGCGCGACTCCATGAGACCAATCTTATTGGTAGCCATATGAATGCCACCTGCTTTAGTGGTGCCGACCTGACCGGCGCTTATCTGATCGGAGCCCACTTACGTGGTGCTGATCTCAGCCACGCAACAGTTTCGGCGGCAGATTTTAGCTACGTACATTTTGAATATGCTGATCTGAGCGCACTCTATGCAGCCGAGACAAACTTTGGGGGGGCCTATCTACAGTGCGCAGACCTCTCAGGAGCAATCCTGACCGGCAGTGATATGGGTGGTGTCCATCTCGAGGGAGCCAGCTTAATTCGTGCCCATTTAGAACTGGTCTCATTAACTGGCCGCTATCCCGCCCACCTTGAAGGAGCCGACCTGCGGGGAGCCCATCTCGAAGGCGCCAACCTCTCCAATGTCCAACTGCTAGGAGCCGATCTACGTGGCACCCATTTAGAACTGGCAGACCTGCGTAGCGCATCCCTTGCTGGCGTTAACCTCTACGGAGCCCACCTCGAAGGAACTCAGCTAGCCCACACCCACTTCGGCGCACTAGAAATAGATGAAGACCAGCTAGCCCAGATCCAACGCTGGCTCCCCGAATTTCCCCCGCACCTACCAAACGCCATCCTCGAACGAACCATCCTGGCCTGAAAACCCTGGAACTATCTTTTAATCACACAGCCAGGAGAATGCCCGCCCCCCCAAATCATACGACACGGCGTAAACCACCCTTTTTTTTACTATGGTGCGGTGGGCGGCGTTAGCCGTCCCACCGCACCATAGTAAAAAAAAGGGCTCGCGCCGCAGGCGCGAGCCCTCATACAACGCATCAGTACCAGCTATTAAATGATGAACTTCCCATTTTCATAGCAAAGCTCACCATCCGCAAACACCTTACCCTCATGCAAATCACAGACCATATCCCAGTGCAGGCCAGACTCATTAGAGGAACCAGTCTCAGGAAAACCCGCACCCAGCGCCATATGCATAGTGCCACCAATTTTCTCATCAAAAAGAATTTCTTTGGTGAAACGTTTGACATTATAGTTCAGTCCAAATGCTACCTCGCCAAGGAAGCGCGACCCCGCATCCATGTCAAGCATCGCATTCAGGAAATCCTCACCGCGATCGGCGCTACTCTCAACAACTTTGCCATCCTTGAAGACCAGGCGTACATTCTCTACTTCATTGCCGTTATATACGGCTGGATAACTGAAGTTGACGTAGCCATTAGCTGAATCCTCGATCGGACCTGTGAAGACTTCTCCATCAGGGAAGTTTTTGTCGCCGGCGCAGTTGATCCATTTGCGACCACCAACACGGTAGGTGAGGTCGGTACCGGGAGCTACGATATGGATCTCGTTGTGCTTATCCAGGTAATCGGCGATGTGTTGTTGTTCTTCCTGAACTTTTTTCCAGGCGGCCACGGGATCATCCTGATCAAGGAGGCCTGCATCAAACACGAAATTTTCATAATCGCTCAAGGACATACCAGCGTCCATTGCATGGGCTTGCGTGGGATACAGGGTGAGCGACCAGCGGAGCTCGTTGCTGGCAGCGCGTTCGATAAAGCGTTTTGAGATGTTAGCCTGGGCCGCACTATGCAGGGCCTGTTTCTGTGGATCAGTGTTACTGAGTGCCCTGGTGTTTTCGTCCGCGATAATGATAAGTTGGGTATCATAATGATTGATCTGAAATTCATTGAAAGGCGAGACATATTGGAGCTGTTCTTCACTGGCCTCGTTGAAGAAAATTTCATTCATCCCTTCAATTGAAATAAGCGTACTCACGTGGGCACCAGCACGAAGCGCTTCACGATAAATCTCTTTGATCAGTGGGGCCGCGATTGCGGGTCCTTTCAGTATGAATCTTTCTCCAGGCTGGATGGCAAGTGAATAGTTTACCAGTACTTTTGCCAGCTTCTGTAAACGTGGATCTGCCATGCTTGTTCCTTTCTGTCCCCATGTGACATTCTATGCGTAAATTCTACCGATAGTGTGTGTGATGAAGTATTTTGAGGTAGGATGAAATACGGCAAGTCACCAATGAGTAGTAGAGAATAACGGCAATTCTATATTTGAGCGAACCTGAGGCATATCGGCATTGTTCGCTACCTCATCGCAAACTATATGCTATAGATAAGAGAATGTAAATACTCATCCTTAATAAAAGACGCTCGTATTGGTAAAAACTGGGACTAGCATCCTAGCGAACTTTGCGTTACTAATTCTGTATGATATACTAAACCCGTTGTCCCAGTAATGCTCAATCCTGATTATAGGATTATCTACATTCTGATTATCCAGGCCGGGGATCCCTGCATCTAGCTGATCGTTTGATTGGCCAGCTTCATTGGGGTCGCGATCTTATTTTCTTGTCTGGATGGCAGCAAACCTAGATTCCTGCCATACTTCTCTGGTACAGAATTGAAGGGAGAGCGAGCCGTGACTACACAGCCCACTTCAGGATTACCCACGGGAAATGAAGGAACTTCAAGTCGGCTTAATGTGCAACGGAATAGCGGCAATTTGCTGGCTACACAGGGATATGTGGTTGGCATCGAGATCAGCGGTAGTGGCGCACGCCAGTCGGTGGCCCTGGCCGATCTAAATGGTACGATTTTACATCGTGTTCGTCGTCCTCTGGAGTACGTGCCTGATACTAAATCTGTTCTGGATTTGCTCGATGTGATGATTGCTGAAGTGGCTCAACCAGATCGGATGCGTAAAGGCCGGATCTTGCGGGTCGGGGTGGCGGTAGGTGGTCTGGTTGACGCGAAGTCCGGTATTGTGAAGCGCCTCCATCATGCTCATGGCTGGGATAATTTTCCGTTACAGGATTATTTCTCGGAAAAGTTAGGTGTGCCGTGTATTATTGATAATAATGCGAATGCGGCTGCTCTGGGTGAAGTTGTCCATGGGGTGGCTAAAGGGGAGCGTGTCGCGTTATATGTCGGCCTGGGACGTGGCATCGGTGGTGGATTGGCTGTGAATGGGCGTGTCTATCATGGCACAACTGGTACTGCGGGCGAAATTGGACACTTCTTTGTTAAAGAGGCTGGACCACGCTGCTCCTGTGGCGGATATGGACATTTAGAAGCGATTGCATCCGCGCAGGCAATTGTTCGCACGATGATTGGCCTCTCTGTAGAATATCCTGAGACTGAGGCGGCCATCCGGCGAGTAACTGATGGGCGGGCCGAACGCATTACAGTCGAACAGATCTTTCGTTTAGCCGCGGATGGTGATCAAATTGCTCAGCGTGTTGTACAGGATGTACAATTATATCTGGGGAATGCCCTGGCTAATATTGTGCATCTGGTGAATCCTGGTATGATTATTCTAGGTGGACCCGGTGCCAGTGCTGGTGAACTGTTGATCGCCCCTTTGCGGGAACGTATTCAGGAACTGTGTCTTCCTGAGGCAAGGCAGTCTTTACGTGTCGTCCAGAGCAGCCTTGGTTCGGAGGCTAATCTTGTCGGCGCAGTTACATTAGCGTTACAAGACCTATAATGCTGATCACATTCAGAGGGGCGACGGTGTGCTTCGTGCTTGAGCACTCATCTGGATGCAAGGAAGTATAAGTGCGTAATCTTGAGAGGCTTACAGTGGAAACAGGCCGGGTCATTCAACGACGCTACCTGCTACAACGTCTGGTACAGCAGGGGCAAACCTGTGCTATTTACCAGGGATTCGACCAGGTATTGCAACGTACTGTTGCGTTAAAAGTGGCAACAGTTGAGCACATTCCAGCATATCGCGCTGCAATTCGTGCTACTGCTCAATTTGCACATCCTAATATTATTGGCATCTATGATCTCATTGTGGAAGCGGATGCTTTATTTATTGTGCAGGAATATGTGGATGGCGATGATTTTGGCACGTTGCTGCAGTCGCAACTCTCCCCTTACCATGTGGTTGATTTAGGTGTTCAGATCTGCCAGGCTTTGATGTATGCTGGCACTCCGTCCCGCAAAATATCTCATGGTGATTTGGCTCCCTCTTCGATTATTCGTGATCGACGTGGTCTGGTTCGCATTAATAATTTTGCGCTACCTGGAGATGTTGCGTATTTTTCTGCCTGGAGTGTTATGGGGGCTGCCGGTGGACCGATTTTTGCTGACGCTGATTTGCCGGTTGGTCAGATGAGTGATGGTCGCCGCGCCGATGATACACGTGCGGTTGGGCTCTTGCTGTATCAGTTGTTGGCGGGTCGTACTCCTGACGCTCGCACGGTGGAGCCGACGCCAGATGGTCGCTTGCGCTTTATGCGTAATGCTCCCCCAGAGGTTTGTGAGCTTGTGGCTCGTACCGTTATTCGTCAGCATCCACAACATATCGCCAGTCCTGAAGCTTTGCATGCTGAACTTAAAACGCTGGCTGAGGCCTTAGAGCCCCCTCCTCCTATTTCTGGTCAATTGGCTCCGGCCCCGGCATATCAAGCTGTAGAAGAGCCGGTCGGACGTGTGGCGCAAGCCCAGTTTGCTCCGGCACGGTCAGGTGGTTTATCAAGCCAGCCACTAGGATCTAATTCGCGTTTATTGGATGGAGAGTATGCGACACGCACGGATACGGGCGGCCGCATGATGACTTTAGATTCGAGCAATGCCTCAACTGCCTTTGATGCTTCGATGAGTGCTAAATTGGCGGCTGCTCGCCAGGCGGCTTATGCTGCTCCTGATGTTCCTGTTAAACGTGTGAATATGCCTCTGGTGATTTTATTTGGCTTAGTCCTTTTTGCCTTATTCTTTGGACTTGGCTATTATCTCTCGACTATCTTGATCCATTAATATCTACACAAATACTTTCCTCGTGAGGAAGTTCTCCTCACGAGGATTTTTTATACCTGTCCGCTTGGGACTGGCTAATACAATATACCAGATCTTTGAGAGGAAAGAAAATGGCGAGGCGGTCGCGACCGCCTCGCCATTTTCTTTCCTCTCAAACAAGTGCGTGCCGTAGGCACGAGGTGTGGGGGATTCACCTTGCCTATGGCGTTAGCCAATATCCGCGACTGGCTCCGCTAGCTCTTCGTTGATATAGGCATGCGCGAGATGGGCGCTATTTTTGGCTTTGCCGATGTTTCCGTTGCGATCAATGATAATTAAGCCTCCATCTCCTTCGGCGTGCTCGGCGAGGAATTGTATGGCGGCATCGGCGGCTTCCTGGGCACTATGTCCCTCGGCTACGCTGCTGGCGGCCCGCCGGGCGATCATCAGGCGAATAAAGTCTTCACCATAGCCAGTACATGAGATGGCGGCGTGTTCATCGGCATAGAAGCCACAGCCTATCAGGGGCGAATCGCCTACGCGACCAGGATATTTGTTGAGAATACCGCCGGTTGAGGTGGCGCAGGCCAGGTGTCCCTGACTGTCGATGGCTATGGCCCCGACGGTGCCGTGTTTCTCGCTTTTTTCGCCGGGCCCTTTTGCCTCATAGGTCAATGAGGTGCTATCGTGTTTTTTCCAGGCGTTATACTGCCGTTCAGTCAGTAGATCTTCATATGTGCAAAACTCGATGCCCTGTTCTTTCGCGAAAAATTCTGCGCCCGCCCCGATCAAAAAGGCATGCTCACTTTCCTGGACGCGTCTGGCCAGAGTGATTGGATGACGAATGAGCTGCACACCGGCGATGGCTCCTACTGTCAGGTTACTACCATCCATAATGCTGGCATCCATCTCAATCTTGCCATCCTTATTCAGGCATGAGCCACGACCGGCGTTGAATTCAGGATTATCTTCAAGGGAGCGTACCGCTGCCTCTACGGCGTCCAGTGCGCTACCACCATTTTGTAGCATCTGCCAGCCAATACTGGCGGCTGCTTTACAGCCAGCCTGAGCAGCATCGGCGCGTTCAGGGCTGATGTTGCCAGCTCCACCATGAACTATAAGAGCAATTGACATAAGATCGTTTTCCCTTTGCTTTTTTTGTGCAATCTGTTGCATGCACTTTTCTATACTATATCATCCAAATCTTGTAGCAAGTTGTTCCATTGACAAGGTTTGCTTGTGACTGCTACCCTAAAGTAAGCATGTTACGCTATCCAACGTATCTTTGACTCGAGTGGATAATTGTGCCATTTTATGAAAGATGAAGGGATCTTTTCATGCCGAAAAACATTTTTGTGGAGCGGGCTGAGGAGCTGATGGCGTCTTTTTTTGCGGATTTGCAAACGGTTGTGAATATTGATTCGGGGACGTATCTGAGGTCTGGTGTGAATCAGGTTGGCCAATACTTGCAGCAACGTTTTCAACAAATGGGCTTGCAGACGTGCTTTGATAAGCAGGCTAAAGAATATGGCGATCATCTTGTGGCGGTACATACGGGCACAAATCCACAGGGACCGCGCTTGTTGCTGGTTGGACATATGGATACTGTCTTTCCAGATGGCGAGGCACTACGGCGTCCATTTTCGCGCTCTTATTTGAAGGGGGTCGAGATTGCTAAGGGGCCTGGTGTGTTGGATATGAAATCGGGTCTGCTGATGGGCATATATGCCTTGCGCTTGCTGATTGAGGCTCAAGCGGTGGATTATCAGACGCTGACATTTGTCTGCAATAGTGATGAGGAGATTGGCTCTCCGTCCAGTCGTGCTTTGATTGGCAGGCTGGCTCAGGAATCAGATGCAGTACTGGTACTGGAACCGGGCCGGGTGCTTAATCGGATCGTTTCGGCTCGCAAAGGAATTGCGAATTATCGCGTTGCGGTTCAGGGCCTTTCTTCGCATGCAGGTGTGGAACCTGATAAGGGGCGCAATGCGATCGTTGAGCTGGCCCATCAGGTGGTAGCTTTGCAGGCTATTAATGGGACGATTCCGGGTGCGACTTTGAATGTTGGTATTATTCGTGGTGGTGAGCGTACAAACATTGTACCCGATTATGCTTACTGTGATATCGATGTTCGTGTGCGTGATCGCGCTGGCTTAGAGGCGATTGAGGCTGCGATGCAGCGGGTGACCGTGCATCCTATGCTCGATGGTACGGTGATTACACTTTCAAGTGGTGTTAAGAACGCTCCGTTTGAGCGCACTGCGGCCAGCCAGCAGTTGGTGCAACTGGTCCGCGAAGTTGGGACAACACTAGGACTTGAGATAGAGGATGTTTCCAGTGGTGGGGCCTCGGATGCCAATACCACCGCTGGCCTGGGTGTTCCTACTATTGATGGCCTGGGAGCCACTGGCGGCCTGGCCCATAATCCCGATGAATATATAGAGGTCGAGCATTTACCAATGCGTATCGCGCTTATCTGTGGCTTGATACAACATGTATGTACATATTATCGAAGTGGACAGCGTTTATGAAATACGGAAAACCAGAACTACATGAACTTCCAGTACCGGATATTGTCTCGTTAGGAGCATATGCAGACCAGTTGCAGCTTGAGGCGGAGGCACGTGGCGAGGTGCTGCCGCCTCCTATCCGGCTCCAGATTGGTGAGCCAGATTTCCGCACTCCTGAGCATATTCGCCAGGCGGCGATCGAGAGTATTACCAATGAAGTACAGACCTATGGTCCGGCGGGTGGCTGGCCCTGGCTACGTGAGCGGTTAGCTGAGAAGGTTCGCCAGATCAATGGCTATCAGGTTGACGCTAGCAATATCGCGGTTTCTATGGGTGGAACCGGTGGACTACTCTCTACGCTCCTGGCCACATTGAATCCTGGTGATGAGGTCCTCATTCCTGACCCTTGCTGGCCGATCTATCTACCACAGCTCCAGATCGCGGGAGCGATTGCTGTGCGCTATCCATTGGATCCTGCTAATGACTGGCTACCGGATCTCTCTCGACTGGACGAGCAGGTTACGCCGCGTACCCGTATGCTGCTGATCAATACACCTGGTAATCCTACCGGAGCAGTCTTTCCACGCACTGTGATTGCTGAACTACTGGAGTTCGCGCGTCGTCATGATCTCTATCTGCTATCGGATGAATGCTATGATCAGCTGGTCTTTGAGGGCGAACATATCAGTCCTGCCACTCTGCTCTCGCGTCAGGAGTTGGAGGAGGGTCGCTTTATTGGCATCTATACCTTCTCTAAGGCCTATGCTATGACCGGCTGGCGTATTGGCTATGTGGTAGCGGGTACACGGCTCATAAAAACGCTTGTGGATGTTCTGAACGCAAATCTCACGAATATCAGCACCCCTATTCAGCGAGCTGCCCTGGCCGCGCTTACAGGACCACAGGATTGCATTGAGGTGATGCGTGAGAGTTATCGCCGCCGCAGAGATCTGGTGGTAGCGCAGCTTAAAGCAGCCGGTCGCTATAGCTATACACCACATGGTGCTTTTTATACACTCATTGATGTCTCCAGCCGCCATGGAGAGCCGCGTGGGGGCCGTCAGTTTTCCCTTGACCTTATCGGGGTCAGCAACGTTACCGTTACTCCAGGTCAGGGTTTTGGAGCTATCTCAGATGAATATGTCCGTATCTCCCTTGCCGCATCCGAGCAAGCTCTCCTCCTTGGCGTCCAGGCTATCTGCCGGCTTGCAGACCGTTAAAGAGCGATGCATCTAGAGCATCTACCTGATGAGTATAAGTAATTGAGGACTGCACATGACATTATTTGTGAAAGGATGCTCTTTATGCTGAATCCGGCAGCCATACTCGAACAGGCCTTCCAACAGCCTTTACCCGAGCGATGGCATATATTTTATGGGAAAGGCAGGCCCATTGGACTGTCTGTTATCTCTTGCCTGCTCGCATTTATCTTTATTGGCATACTACAGCTTGCTCTCCTTTTCTTCCTTGGACCTTTTAGCATTTTAAGCTGGTTGGTTGATGCTCCGCCAAATATACCAAGTGGGATTAAGCCTGCTATTGAATCCAGTAATTTCTATAATTTTGTGCCTTCGCTATTGCATTTGAGCATCTACTTCTGGATCTTACCGATTCTGGTGGCTGTGCTGGTGGCTGTGGTTGCATATAGTAATGGCACGCGCCTGCGCAATTCTTTGCTGGTTCTGACTCCTGATGGTGTGGTGGAGTGTCGCAACTATACTTCGGAGCGTCGTAAGTTTAAGGTCCTGGATTTCGCGGCAGTCAAGAGTCTGGCCTTACAACTGCACGCGAATGATGATTCCAATCAGGCACGTGTCTGGTTAGATATCCAGAAAGTGGATGGGGACAGCGATCGCTGGCCGATCGATTCTCGTTATGGTGCTGTTGAGGCGATTGTGCAGTATATTATTGAGGATCATGCCTTGTTTGTGGTGCGTGGAGAGCAGCAGACTATCTAAATTAGTCTGCTGCTTGCGGTTGGTCTTGCTTCTTTAGGCGAAGAGCTCTGCTTCACTTAAAGGTCCGAGACTGGTGATAATCTGTTTGTCACGCATCGGAAAGTATTTGAGGGCGCGCATCACATCTTCTGGTGTGATCTTCTCAATACGTTCAATCTCTTCTTCAACACTGACGAGGCGCCCTTCGGTGACCCAGTCGCTGGCCAGGGAACGCATGCGTGAGAAGGTGGATTCGCTGCTGAGCACGATGCCGCTGATCCACTTGTCTTTGGCTCGGCGTAGCTCGTCTTCAAAGACTCCATCAGTGAGCAGGCTATCCAGTTCTTGATTGAGCATCTTGAGGACACGGGGCGCATCTTCCGGTGTGGAGTTCGCTTCCATCAGCATGATGCCGGTCCCCTCCATTGCCCAGAGGCCGGCGCTGGCGGATTCCGCGAGGCCGCGCTGGTAGATATTCCAGTAGAGACGTGAGCCATCGCTATCACCCAGAATGCTGCCACCCAGGACGGCCGCATAGTAGTCTGGATGCTTGATATCTATGGCTGGCATGGCGATGATCATGATCTGCTGCTTCAAGTTTTTGTCGACCATGATATGTTTGGCCGAACTGGCTGGCTCGTAATGGGACACATCACGTCCACTATCACCGGTACGCCAATCTTTGCAGTGCTGCTCGGCTAGCTCAACAATATGATCCCAATCAAAGTTGCCGGCGACGGCCAGGATCAGATTATTGGCGGCATAGCGACGCTTCCAGTAGTCGCGCATCTGCTCGACTTTCAGGTCGCGGATACTCTCACGGGTTCCTAATACATCATGACCCAGGGGATGGTTGGCGAAATAGTCTTGCATCATACGCCGATAGGTCAGATTATAAGGCTGATCTTCTGAACGTGCGATCTCATTGATGATGACTTCTTTCTCCATAGTAAAATCAGTCTCATCCAAACGTGGATACATCATATCGCTGAGTAATTCAAAGGCACGATCAAGATATTCACCCAGGACACGGGCATAGTAGACTGTCGATTCATGTGAGGTATAGGCATTGAGTTCGGCACCAATCTGGTTGAATGCTAGCGTGATCTCTTGCCAATCCAGGGTCTTTGTGCCCTTGAAGACCATGTGTTCCAGGAAGTGAGAGACGCCTGCAATATTGGGATCATACTCGTCGCGTGAGCCTGTACGTACATAGTAGGATACAGCCACCGATTCAAAATCTGGCATTGGCTGGCCTACGATCTGCAGGCCGTTACTGAGCGTGTGGGTTCGAAACACAGTTTCATTTGCTGTGGTTTCTGACATAACTTGCTCCTCCAGTGTGCAAGGCGTTGTCTGCCTGCCTACTGTACTGTAGCAGGCATGTTATTTATCTTTACAGGCGTAGCGTTTAGGTTCCTTAATAATAGCATCATAGCCCCACGGTGGATAGCTTGTCAAATCTCATGATATGATCAAGAATATACTTCGGCGTATGACGAAATAGGGTTAAAAAAGCATCATTCATGGCATGTATTGATGTGCGCTGGTATTATGCATGAACTTTCTAGTCATACAGCCGTTCTGCCTGTCATGTTGAATATGGCTAATGTGTGTGATATGCTACGCTGTAGAAAATTTACTGTAGCATCTGCCCGCGGTTAGCTAGACAACTTTTCCCTGCACTTCTTAAATGAGTGCTTTTGGCTAGAAGAGGAGTTGTGGATGTCTGCCTCTAATTGGGGAGGACCAAATTCGAGTGCCGAAGAGAATTATCCCTTGCCTTTGCTTCGCTTGCTTTTAAAAGAAATGATTGGCCAATTTGGAGCTCAGGGCGCCTGCATGGCGCTCCATGATAAGACGAATGGCCAGATGAAAGTACAGGTGCACATGCGTTTAGCAAGTGTGCAACCTCCTACTGAAGTCGCTTTGCTTGATCTGGACCAGGCTTCTCAGCGGCAAGATACTCCCAATCGACGTAAGACCGTGCAGTTGGATGCAGAAGAGCAAGAAACCCAACATATGGCTTCGGTCAATGCCTCTTTGCGTGCTCGCCCCCAGAATTTACCTGATGATAGGATAATAGATGTCACTGCCGACCAGTGCGGGCTGTTTATGGTCGGTTCGACATATGCTCCTGGCCAGGATTTAATTGGCCGGACGTGGCATAAAAATGAGGTGTATGCGATGCGCCATGAGGATTATATGGCGTTGATTCGTAATAATAAAGCTTCCGTTCCACATATGGATGTGTCTCCTGCGTATTATATGTCTGTCCCTTTGCGGGAATCGACATTGATGGATGAGTTGCAGGGCCATCCACATCCCCCGGCTGTTCTGGGTGTGGTTGTATTGTACTTTATGGCCAGTTCCACGCTTAATCTGCAGCGTTTGCGGGTTGAGGTTCTTCCGTATGCTGAGCGTATGGTGCTACATCTGCGTAATGAGACGTTACGCATTCAGAATGAGAGCTTACGCCTCAAGCAGCGTCGTACCAGTGATTATTTACAGCTTCTCCAGGGTATCAGTTCTGTTTTTCCCACTTCAGTCCAGTTGTCCGATCTGGTGGAACATATCTATCAGTTTGCGGCGCGCGTCGTGGATGTCTCTGGTATGTTGTTGACGCTCTATGATCGTGATCTGGACCGCTTGTATGATGTCTTTGCTCTGCAAGCCGGGCAGCGTGTTGAGGGTCTTGTGGAGAAACCGGTGGTGCGCCTGAAGTCTGAACGCCCGGTCTGGTGGCATGAGGCGCAACATGAAAAACGCGCCCTGCTGTTTTCTCCCGCGCAGGACCGCGAGAAGATGCAGCAATATCAGGAACTCTTGACGGGTAGTTGGGGTGATCAGCGCGAGGCGCTGAGCTTCTTGTTGTTGCCGATGAAGATGTTTAATCGTGTGGTTGGAACTATCTGCCTGACGAGTATGGAGCCCGATGCTTATCCCCCTGAGGAGATTCAGGTGCTGGAGACTATGGCGCAGATTGTGACTGTGAGCATTGAGAATACCAAACTATATGAACGCGATCGGGCGATTCTGAATGATGCTCGTCAACGTGAGGCGCAGTTGGCGGCTATTAATAGCGCGCTACAGTCGATTAGTTCTGTGCTGAATGTGACCGAACTGTTGAATAATCTGGTTGAGTCGGTGGCCCTGATCGCGAAAGTTGATATGTGTGTCTTTTTTGAGCCTTCTGCCGCCAATGAAGAATTGGTGGCGCACGCGCTTTACGCTCCTTCAAGTGTCAAGATGGTGGATGATGGTAGTGGAATGCCTGTGATTATTCCTCCTAATAAGGGAGAACAGGATAAAATCATTAGCATGATACGGCTGCCCTTTAAGGGTACTTTTCTAGAGCATATGGTTGATGAGGGTTTTTTCTACCTTGATGCTCCCAAATTAGAAGAACTGGCGCATGAGAGTAATGAGGGGGGCGTGATTTTCTTGCGGGAGACCGGGGTTGAGAATATGCTGATGGTGCCGGTGTCGTATCAGGCGGTATTTATTGGCTTCCTGGCTGTTCCTACTCCTAATGGGAATCGTTCTTTTCGGCCTAAGGATGTTGGCACGGTGCTGGCGATCTGCGCCCAGGCGACCAGTGCGATTCGTAATGCCCATCTTTTTGAGCAACGTGAAGAGGCATATGCACGCCTGGAGCGGATGGATAAGCTAAAAGATGAGTTTCTGGTCACGGCTTCGCATGAGTTGCGCACACCGCTGACGGCGATCAGTGGCTATGCCAGCCAGTTGAAGCGCCAGAGTGCGCGAGCCACGCCTCAGACTGTGTTGCGCTTTGCGACCAGGATCTCTGTGGCGGCTCAACAATTGAGTGATCTGGTGGCTAATATTACCGAGGCAGCCCAGATTGGACCAGGAGATCGTAAAATGGATCTCCATATGGAGGCGATACAGGTTCTGGCGGCGACTGAGATGGCGCTGAATATGATTAGCCATCATTCTGAACATATGATTTCCCTGGATATTGATCGCGATATCTGGATTAACGGGGATGCGCCACGGGTGCGTCAGGTGCTGACGAATTTGATTGAAAATGCCACCAAGTATTCTCCACCCGGGACCCAGGTTCAGGTTACGACTACGTCGATGCTCCTCTCGGATGTCGAGGCTCTGCTGACTGAAGATCAGGTTGATCCCACGTTATTGATTGATCATGAAGATATTCCTGTGGTCGTGGTGCGTGTTAAGGACCAGGGTGAGGGTATTCTGCCACAGGACCAGCAGAAGATTTTTGAGAAATTTGTGCGTGCTCCTCGCTCGTTGACTACTCCTGTTCGCGGATCTGGCTTGGGTTTGTATATTTGTCGCCGCTTTGTTGAGGCGATGGGGGGCAAACTCTGGCTGGAACAAAGCGTTGCGAATGAGGGCTCGATCTTTAGTTTTTATTTGCCACAGGTAGCTTCCCCTGTCGAGGCTGTGGATTATAGGTAGAAGGAAACGATGCATACAAATAATCCTGCGCATAATCAACCACCGCAAAATATTCTGGTTGTGGATGATGAGGCGGTTATCCGCGATATGATGGTCGATATTCTCGATCTTGAAGGCTATCCTATCCAGGTTGCCCGTAATGGACAGGAGGCGCTTGCTGTGTTGTCTGCTGATCCCCAGGCAGGTTTCTTGATCTTCCTTGATCTGATGATGCCCGTAATGGATGGCTACGAATTTTGTCGCATCCTCAACGCGGATCCTGTTCATCGGCAACGCCATACTATTGTACTCATGTCGGCCCTCGACCAACTGGCTCGGGCTCAATCCTTGCAGATCAACGAAACTATGCCTAAGCCCTTTGTCGTTGATGATATTATGCGCATCATCCAGACCTATATGTCATAAAAAAAAGTACATAAATTACATTGTCATTCAAGGACTTACACGCTATAGTAAGGCCAGGGGATTCCAACTTCTCCACTACAAAAAAAGAATGGCTTGATAAGGCAGACAACCTTATCACCTGAAGGGGCAGCACCGTGGTCGACTTTATTCTTACATTGCATAGATATAATCTGTATCTCGTCCTTTTATCTTCGTTAGTCGCTGGCATCTGGGGACTTATCCTTTATTTTCGCAAGAGCGACAATTTAAAATCCTGGCGTATCGCGCTACTTGTATCCTTTGCCTTTGGCGTTTTGCAGGGTCTATTTGGATTAATCATGGTGGCCCTTGGACTCAAGCCGGGCGGTGGCGTCAATCTTTATTATTTGCATTATGTCTATGGCGGTATCGTTGCCCTTGGCATTCCGCTGGTCTGGCTCAGCTTTACTACCAATGGCAAAGATAAACGTAAAGATCTTTTAATCTATAGTCTGGCCGCCCTGGTTATCGCCATCGTCGCCGTACGCGCCTGGATGACCGGTCCCGCCGCATAACGATCCAGGCCGGGAAGTGCAACAGGGCCGACGAGTCCATGCACTACAAGACGTGTTTCTTCTATCGGCAACAACAGTGTAAACACAATCATTCGTCAGAAATCAGGAATAGATATGCGAGCTTCTTTTATTCATGTGGCTGATACCCACCTGGGATATGAACAGTATGGCGTACGTGAGCGCTTCAATGATTTTAGCCGGGCCTTCTGGGACGTCATCGACGAGGCCATTAATCGCCGCGTTGACTTCCTGGTTATCGCAGGTGACCTTTTTAACAAGCGAGCAATCGATGCTTTGACACTTATTCATGCCATTGAAGGATTAAAGAAGCTACATGATCTAAACATTCCCGTGATTGCTATTGAAGGCAATCATGACCGTAGCTATTATCGGGATGGTGTCTCCTGGTTACAATTTTTATGCTATCAAGGCTATATTAAACTGCTGGCACCAATCATGCAGAATGGAGTGCCTCAACTTACAGCCTGGGATCAAAATACCATGCTGGGAAGTTATATTGACCTGTTGGATGGGCAATTGCGCGTCTATGGGTTACCGTGGCAGGGCGCGGCCACCTCGCGTTCTCTGGAGGGCATGACCCAGGCGCTCAAAGAGGCCCGACCGGAGGAGCAAGGGCAGGGTGTGGCCTACCGCCTGTTAATGATGCATACAGGTGTCGATGGTATCGTTCCACGTGTCCATGGTTTGCCAACAATGGCCCAGTTCCAGGGCCTGTCCGACCAGATCAATTATCTTGCCCTGGGTCATGTTCACAAGCCTTACGAATTCGATGGCTGGATGTATAATCCTGGTTCGACTGAAACTTGTGGCGCTGAAGAAGCGCAATGGGAAGACCGTGGTTATTATTACGTTGAGATCGACACCGATGCGCCTGAACGCATCATCGATCCTGAACGTAAAGAACGTTTTCATCATGCGGTCCGTTTAGTGAGTCGAAGGCGCCCCTTCGTGCGTTATGATTTACGAGTGGATGGTCTGGTGGAACCAGAGGCATTGTATAAACGCCTTGAAGACTATTGCCGCCGTGAGGGGCCCGCTTATCAGGGAGTTCAACCGGTGGTACAGATCCATCTAACAGGTACGCTGGCTTTTGATGCCGGCTCACTGGATCAGCAACGTATGGAAGAATTGGTACGCAGGGCTTTTGAGCCATTGTTTGTACGTATCGATAATGCTACGAATGATCAGGATTAC
Source organism: Dictyobacter alpinus (assembly GCF_003967575.1). NCBI lineage: Bacteria > Bacillati > Chloroflexota > Ktedonobacteria > Ktedonobacterales > Dictyobacteraceae > Dictyobacter > Dictyobacter alpinus. Next base: position 2,310,200 of record NZ_BIFT01000001.1, on the reverse strand, counting down.
GTGCCTGATGATGGCGATATTGATGGTCGTGATCGTTCAATGTGGCATGAGTTAGAACGGCGTATCTTTGAAGAACTTGTCGGCCTGGATAGTCGCTATCTACCTGCTAAAGAGCAGTGGAGTACAGTTTTGAGCAATCTTAAAGCTTCCGCACTCCGTAAGGATGATGCAGAGCAGATCGCCCAGTTCTTACGCGAAAAGCGTGCGACTTTACTTCCGCCAGTGTAAGTTGCTACTTGTAGTGGTATTCGTTATGTTAGTAGAAGGAATAAACCTGTACAATCCTGTGTTCTCCGTGGTAAAGTGTAGTTAATTATGATTGTCTCGCTTGTTCCTGTTTTCCGCATCTCATGCTTCTTATGACCATTGAATAAGACAGATAAACTGGTTTCAGGTTTTATTAAGGACCAATAGTTCCAGGGATGGTTATCTTTATTCGCCATGAGGACGGAATTGTTCGGCGGGGAGTGTGATTGATATGTCTGATCTGGTTTTAAAATTGTCTGTTGTGGTACTGATTGTCGTCTTTCTTGTGGTCTTTCTTTTTGCTGCTCGCTCTTTTTTGGCCGAGTATCGCAGGCATACGCGCGTTCAGGCTCCTGTTAAGGACCTTCGTTCTCACCCAGGCATTGAAGTATCTGCAGATGAAGATGTAGAACAGCCAGGGCGCACGCCCGTGGTGGTGACGAATGCCAGAGTACGTATCCTCGCGTTTGGCAGTGAGGAAGATCGTCAGTGTCGTGTGTTGCAGGCACCAGTCCTGAGACGTGTGGTTGAGGCGAAAGGTGATGTTGTCTCTGTCGTCAATATTGATGTTCCTAGTTCTCCTGAACTGGCTGAACGCTATCATGTATTGACTGTGCCGACTACGGTCATGCTGGATACACATGGTAAGACATATGCAGTCAATTATGGCTTTACCAATGCCCAAAGCTTGATTAAGCAGGTTGATGAAATCCTGGCTATGGATGGTGTACAGGAAGCCCTTTCCTGATGCTGGTGTCAGCATACGTTTGGATCAGGTTTCCCAGATATATTTACCTTATCTATCCGTAGCTCTACCCGCTTTGTGCCTTGTTTTACTCGCTCTATACTAGATATATGCTCTTTGATCTGTATGTTACGCCAGCTCATAGGACATATTTGTGCCTTCTCCTACCCGCTTGCCCCTCTTTATTACTCCTCATATGTCCGATAAGAATAGGTATCAAATACGTATGTATATATGTAGGATTCCTCTAAGATTGTATATTTCGAATCTGAGATGCATAAGTAGAAAGTTGTGGGTATTTGATGAGGAGGCGGATATTTCTGCGTAATACGCTGGCTACGCTAGCCGCCACGGTGGCTGTTGGTGGGGGAACTGTGATTTATGCTGGCTCTCTAGAGCCGGCATGGTTGGATATTCATTATCAACCTGTTGTGTTACCCCGTCTGCATCCTGTCTTTGATGGTTATCGTGTTGCGCATATCACTGATCTACATACAGATGAGACTTTTATGACTGCGGAGCGCCTGTCTGAAGTGGTGCAGGTTGTAAATGCTCAGGATGCTGATTTGATCCTGATTACCGGCGATTTTGTGACACATTTTCTGGCAAGCTCGGCCACGACGCTGGCCGAGTTGCGCCATCTGCATGCCCGTGATGGTGTATTTGCGGTACTTGGTAACCATGATCACTGGGCTAACCCGGAGCAGATACGGGCCATTCTGTGTGCTAACCATATCCATGAGCTGAATGATGCCTGGCATACCATTGATCGTGGTGGCGGAAATGCGGTCCTGCAACTGGTGGGCATGGATGATCTCTGGTCTGATGAAGGTGTGGGTATGACTGCCTGGACCCATGAGAGCCGTTTTATGCGTTTGCTGAAGGCTGTCCCTGGACGGGGGGCGGCCCTGTTGATGGTTCATGAACCAGACTTTGCCGATGTGACGGCTACGCATGAGCGTATTGATCTACAGTTGTCTGGTCACTCTCATGGCGGACAGGTACGGCTCCCTTTTTTCGGTTCTTTACAGTTGCCTCCATTAGCCCACAGATATCCTGCGGGCATGTATCAAATTGGTCATTTGCAGCATTATACTAATCGAGGAATTGGTATGGTGCCACCGCAGTTTCGTTTGAATTGCCGTCCTGAAGTTGCTGTGTTCGAGCTCAGGGCTCCTGCCAGGCATTAAGCGAATATTGTCGCGGGGCTAAAATTTGCCAGCCATTTGGTGCGCTGATCTATAATAAATGCAAGTATGGGCTCTTTCCTATACGGCTTACTTGTACGGGTGGACTTCGGAGTATCTTCTCTCAGAATTTTGAAAAGGAGAGAATAAATGCGACAGACAGTGCGTCTCATACACCCACAACAACATACCACTTATCCACCGGTATGTCGCTTACAGGATGCTGCATGGAACTACGTGTATAGTGGTTGGCGTATCCTCCCTCTTTATGGCTTGATGGCCTCAGGTTCTTGTATGTGCGGCAAAGTACGATGTGCGCGCCCAGGACAACATATTCGTTATCAAGAAAATGTTCAACTGGCAATCAGTAATCTCACTACTGTTCAACGTTGGTGGGAGGAGGATGAACACGATAATATTGGGATTGTGACCGGGGATGGATTGCTAGTCATTGAGATTGATCCTTTACGTGGTGGCTCTCTTGAGCATTTTAGACAGCTTTATGCGGTTCCTGAGACCGCTATGGCTCGAACAGAACATGGTCGCTGGCATCTTTACTTCACCTATACCAGGACGCTAACTCTCTGTACCACACATGATAAACTGGGACCAGGTATTGGCACCTATGGCGAAGGTAGCTATGTAGTAGCCCCTCCCAGTATCCTACCAGGTGGTATGACCCGCTGGCATGATAATACCCCTCCTGTGCGCTTACCAGCCGTCCTGTTGCCTTTTCTCCTTAGTTCCCAATTAAAGAGCCCTTCCTGGTCCCTCCAGGAACAGCATACCTCGTCTGCTATTCGCACCCTCCTTACCAACCCTCACCTCTGGCAAGCCGAAAGTAGCTAACGCCAGGTGCAAGTTTTCACATACCCACTCTTTGGAGGAGGAAAATGGCGAGGTGTGAGGGATAAAACCTGCACCTGGCGTTAGCTAAAGAAATAAGTCTATTGTTGTAAATTTTGCGCTAAGCGCAAAATTTACAACAATAGACTAAAAAAAGGAGGAGCGAAAGGGGTTTTTCGCTCCTCCTACGACGGAAGGTTAAGTAGCCTGAACATGGAAGGTGTTGAGTGTTGCCGGGCTACACTACTCTTTATCGGACCCACCGTCACAAAACTTTAGCTTTTTTTGCTGCCATTTTCAGTAGCAGTAGCAAAAACTAGAGCTTGAATCCACCCAGATTGCCAATGCCGCTCACGGAATTTTTGATATCGTCAGCGGAATTAAATGTTTTGTCGGGCAACTTTTCCAACATGCTAATCATCTGATCATTGACGCCACGCTGACGAGCCATGTCAATCAGATTCTGCTTACTAATGGGATAGGGAAGGGCATTAAGGATCTGGTCTATCTGTCCTGGATTGATATTCATCGTGCTTGCCTTCTTTCTACGTTGTATGTATTTACACACATCGTTTACAGTTTTTTGTCATCCATGACCTAAAAAATCCTATCACCATGAGTATACAGATCGGATCCAAAGTTAGTTTCAAACTAAAATTCTATAGAAATCTCCTTTATATATGTATATGGGATTATTCAGCGACATCTCTGGATAGGCATGCGATAAAGATCAGAGCGGTTGCGGTGGTTGCGGCCAGCGTACGCATATCGTGGAAGCGCATCCAGGCTGAGCCCGGCCCCTGGAAGTCGTTTCGAATCTGCTCGGCTTCTGACTCAGAGAGCTGGTTCACCTCAAATTTTGCCAGTTTATCGTTCAATGGAACGTTTTTCGTAGCTGTTACGCCAATGACTCCAACGATATAGATAATGCTGGCCGCCAGTAGCAAGCCAAATTGGGATTTACCACGCTGGAGAAATGTAGCCAGCGGCAACAGGATGGCTGGTCCCATAAAGCTCAGTAAGAAGAGCGGATTGAGAATTTTAACATTGATAGATTGCATAATTGTGATATGCTGTGTCGCCTTCAGGCTACGCAATGCCGGCACGACGGCGATACTGAAGGCATAGAATAGCCCGGCAATCAAACTGGTACATATGCCTCCAGCCACGAGGACGATATTGTCTGGTTTCATTGTCTTTCATGTTCCTTTCAGCTTGTGAAGTTCCTATCTCAGGTGTGGGTAATTGGTTCAACAGGAAACTGGATTTCAGTGATCAGGTCACTGCCATCGGCCGCCTGTGGAGCTTGCAGCGTGATCTCGCGGGGGATACCCGCAAAGCGATAGTTATTGGCTTCAGTCCATGTGCCGATTTCGGTGTAGCCAGCATGTATGTTCTCCAGCGAACCTTTCACGACAAATGTCGCCATAGCTGGCACCGCAGGTAGTTCGTGGAAATTGAGTTGTAGCTCGTCTGTTATGGGTACAGGTGCATGGGATTTTGCCTCAATCAGGTAGCCCATTTCCAGATCTATATCGCGTTCGACGATACCGTCACTATGGCAGATGCAGAAACGCAGACCATAAATGTTTTTCTCTGGTAGGGCTGTTACTATTTGATTGAAGATATCCAGGCCCGCTTCAAAGGACTCAATGATGGTTCGCACACTTAACACCGCTTGCGCGGGCATCTGTTTGAGGACCACGTTCAGGGGCTTGTTCGCTTCCGTGTTGCGAATGGCCTGTAGCCTGGATTCGATGTTGCGAATACGTTGGAGTTCTCCCTGTAATTGCTGCTCGATTTCAGCTTTCTTCAGGAGTAACATGCCTTGTATCGCTTCTGTCGATACATTATCTCTCAGTATTCTTTGAATCTGATCAAGGGAGAGGCCCAGGTCCTTCAGTGCCAGAATACGATTCAGGTATGACATCTGTTCTGCACTATAATAGCGGTATCCTGTGAAGCGATCGGTATGGTTGGGCTTTAATAAACCGATCTCGTCATAGTAACGCAGTAAACGCTTAGAAACCTGTGCCAGTCGTGAAAATTCGCCTACTGTGAACATAATTGTCACCTTCCTTTCCAGTGCTAGTTCTATTGTAAACGTTCACGTAACGTGAAGCTCAAGCCTTTTTAAAGCACAAAAATTACTGTAAGGAGGAAGAGCAGGCAAGGTGGTCGCGACCGCCTTGCCTGCTCTTCCTCCTTACAAAACTAGCGAGCGCCATAAGCGTGAGGCGGGAGGCATAAAGCCTGTACATGGTGCTAAATATATTCCATACAGCGTCATCTATGCTATTCTGGCTCAATTAAAAATATATGTCCATTTTTGTTAACTATTTCACAGTTTATTTTAGCGATAAACTATACAATTCTATTGTGATTAAGATCACAATCGATATTCAATAAACACCTATCCTCGACTTGTTTAGAAATACCGTTGTTATTCTTGAAAAATACTATATGTAAAGGATTACAAAATGTTAAATTCGGAAAAAGCGGTCAATAGGATGTCTCGTCGAGCCGCCATGCTGACGATAGCCGGAGTAGCAGGAACGGCAGGACTTTTACTGTTTGGGTATGATAAGAATTCAGCAAGTGCCAGTGGTGGCCCACCTCCAACTCCGATTGTGCCGACACCAACCCCTAATCTTACACTCCTTACATATCGGGGCCATACTTCAGGTATTGTTTCGGTCGTCTGGTCTCCTGGTAGTCAACGGGTGGCGTCCAGTGATCAGAATGGCTCTATTCAGGTCTGGAATGCCAGCACCGGCAAGCTAAATTTTGTCTGTGCCAATGCGCCGGCTGGTCCAACGCGCCTGGCCTGGTCTGCCAATGGTAAATATATTGCAGGTGCCAATGGATCCAATGTGTACATCTGGAATGGTAACACTGGTGCCCTCTTGAAGCACTTTAAGGTACAGTCAACCGGTGTAACCTCCCTGGCCTTTTCTCCAGGTGGCCAGCGTATCGCTACCGGTTCGTATGATCGAACGGTGCAGATCTGGCAGGTTACGACCGGGGCTCACCTGTTAACCTATAACGGACATAATGTGGCAGGTGGCGCACCGGTCGTCTCGCTCTCCTGGTCGCCGAATGGCACCCAAATCGTATCCAGTTCCAGTTTGCTCGGTGGATCTGGTGAAAGCAGCACCAGTGTCAAAGTCTGGAATACGACTACGGGTAAAGATGTCTTCGTCTATGATGCCAGCCATCCTTCTAATGCGGTAGCCTGGTCTCCATCCGGTAGCTTGATTGCTTCAGAGAAATATGTCAATGGTAGTGAGACGATCCAGCTCTGGTCGCCAAAAAATAGTAGTGGCTATGGCTTGATTATCTCAGATCCTCTCTCTGTCCAGAAAATTGCCTGGGCGCCGAGTAGCCAGTACGTTGCCTTTGTCCTCAGTAGCTACCAGGGTGTGGACCCACGCTCCCGTGTGGAAATCCTCTCGGCTGCGGGTAAATCCTTTATGCTGGACTATACTGGTCACCAGCCAAATGTACGCGACGTGGCCTGGTCGCCTGATGGTTCACGTCTGGCCTCTGGTGCTGATGACAAGACCGTGCAGATCTGGCAGGCGCCCACCTGATTACTGTTATGCACTGAGATTGTGATTTCTCTGCGTGTAGCTTTGTCGATGGGGGATTTCTTCTCCCATCGATATTCATTGCGATCCTATGTTTCTGGCTCAAACCTCTTCAGGCCTGTTCATATTATTTAAACTGAGCCTCAACATGCCGTCTGCTTTAAGGCCTGCTTCAACGTGAACGTCAAGTGAGAGAGAATGTAATCAAGAATTGCTGTTTATGGATTATCGTGGTCTTGCAAATCTCACTGTAGTGTGTGAAGCAGATTTCTCACGTGAGGTGAAAGGCAGATGACTATCTCTTCCGTTGTCCAGTCTTTGTCGGAACTGTTAAAGCAGGAGCAGGCTCCAGGAGTTGTTCAGGGTCTTGATGAGATCCAGGCTCATCAGCAACGTCGTCGTATGATCAATGGCCAGTTTCAGCAACTGGAGGAGGAGGTGCGGCGATTACGCACCCAGATCCGTAATCTGCCGGCGTTACCGCCGCTGAAGATTGTCCAGTGGGCACAATCGGTACGGGCCATGCCCAATGTGGTGTTTTTAGAGGTTGATACAACGGGATTGCACGAGCAGGCTGAAATTATTCGCCTGGTGGTATTGAATATTCAAGGCCAGGTTCTGCTCGATTGCCTGGTCAAGCCATCCCAACCATTGTCCCAGACCATTACCATGTTTTCTGGCCTGACCAATGATGATATGAAAGGCTCGAAGACCAGCATTGTTGATGCTCTGACCCGGCTAAGGCAAGTCGTAAAAGGTGCGTATGTCCTCTCTTATAACATGGACTTTGATCTTGGCAAGCTCAAGGAGGCGTCACACCGCCATCATTTGAGCGAGATCACCATCATCGGCGAAGATTTGATGACCCAGGCCATGGGTTACTTTCATCAGACCGCTTACCCAAAACTCGAAGTGCTCTGCAAGCAAATAGGACAACCCCTGCCACTACAACCATGTCAGACTGCCCTGGATCGCGCCAAAGGTCAGATTGCCCTATTAAATGCGATCGCCGATGCCGTTCCTGTTCAAATCGACCACACGATATCTCGCAAGGAGTCATTTGATGAAGTGATGGATGATTATCCTGTTTAGTTGCGGCACAACATAAAGACCAGGAGCGCCCGCAGGCGTCTGCCTGGTCTTTTGCCTCCTCTCCTTAAGAGAGGTCAGGTGCGATTTCGATGCAATAAAGGGCCAGCCTCACGTTTGATCGCTTGAAATCCTCGCTGACCAACTTGCCGTCCACGTCCTTCACACGCACTCCGAGAGGATCCTCGACTATCCGTGATAGCGTGCCCCCATTCTTTTGGATCACACGCACTGAAGCAGGATTTTCATCCTCAACGGTCAGTGTGACGAAGGGAAGATGTAGTTTTCTGGCCTCTTCCAGTAATAGTGCGAGCTGTCGAGTCGCATACCCCTGCCCTCGCTGTGATGGACGAATATTATAGGCGATATGCCCAGAAAATTTTTCATAAGGTGGCGTCAGGTTCGATCGGAAGCGTATCTCGCCCATCACCATCTGCCTATCTTTGACTAAGAAGTAGGTCTGCTGTGCTGGAAAACCCTCTGGAAGCCCAATACCCTGAGCCTCCTCCTCCAATTCCCGCACAAACGCAGCAAAGTCCTCACGTGCAAGATCAATATTGTTGTAGCCGTATCCTTCACCTGCTTCAACATGCTCAGCAACCATCGCAAGATATTGAGGGCCATATGCAATGGAAGGTTTTATGAGTTCAAGTGTCTCTAGTGCATCCAAGCGTATTTGCCTCCTTATATATCTGTCTATTATTAGAAAAGTTCACATCATAATAACGGTTATATAAGAGCAAATTTCGCCGCCTGTATAAGTGAGCAACTTATCATCGGAAAGGAACTCTTCCCCTTCCAATGATAAGGGCCACTGGCTTACATCCCTTTTTCCTGATCGGATTGGATGGGCAGGCTTACAAAAAAAGTTGTCCCTGTTCCTTCTGCTGATTCTACCCACATATGTCCACCATGGCGTTCAACGATCTCTTTACTGATGGCAAGGCCCAGACCCCAGCCCCGTGTTGTGGAGGATCGAGCCCCGGGTGTGCGGTAAAAAGGTTCAAAGATCTCTGCTTGTTGTTCTTGAGGGATGCCAGGTCCGAGGTTATGCACCTGGAGGAGCAAATTGGCTTGTTCCTGGCGCGCGTTCACCTGGATCTCCGTTCCTTCTGGTGAATATTTGATGGCATTGGTGATTAGATTGGCCATTACTTGAGCGATGCGCTCACCATCCATATACAGGGTTAGAGGAGATGTTGGTAGGTTTAGCTTGATGTGTCGACCGGTCAGTGCGGCCTGGTCTTCCACTACATTATGACAAAGCTGGCCAATATCACAGGAGGATCTTCGCAATGGTATAGATCCAGAATGGAGACTACTGAGGTCAAGGAGATCGTCAAGTAATGCGTGGAGGCGGCGGGTCTGCTTCTCTACTTTGTCTAATTGAGTTGGCAGAGCCGCTAAACTATCTGGCAACTCCTTTTGCTTGGAGAGCTGACGTGAGGCAACCTGTACCTGGCCGCGTATAGTGGTAATGGGCGTCTTCAGCTCATGTGATGCCTGTGCGATAAAGCGATCCTTGAGTTGATCTAACTGTGCCAGCTTGGCATTACTTTCTGCCAGCGCCTGATTACTCGCCGCTAATTCTTCAACGCGCGTGCGCGCATCCTGTTCTGCTACCTGGAGATGTTGGCGCATACGCTCGCGTAGCACAATTAAAGAGACAACAACCAGTTGTGCCAGCAGAAAGGGGATAAACGAGAGCTCATCTCTCCAATTAAACACTGTCAATGAGTTAGTGGGGGGAATAATAAAATATTGTAAGGCAAAGATACCCAGTAGCACGGAGAACAAGGCTGGTCCCAAACCCCAAAACAGGCCAATAAACGCTGTCACGATGAAAAACTGGGCCCCGATAAAATAGTTTTTTATCCCCAGGCTTGCTTCAAGAAACGGGATAAACATAGCCACTCCAACCAGAAGCGGGGCCAGCAGATAACCAAATATAGGAAGATGCCACCAGAGCTGAGAGAGACGCGCGTGCTGGCCCCTCTGTCTCTCTGGCTCATCTGGCCCCCGAATATGTGCGTTGTTTTGCATCAGCGCATGACCTCGAAAAAGAAAGCATTTGGGATGACAACTCTTGGATGAAGAAGCTTAAACCTGGATTCTCCTATCCAAAATCTTCCACTTTCCATTGTAACTCAGTCTCTGTGCCAATGCAAAAAGAACTTTAATGTTGCTGGTTAAAGGATGAGCGAGCGTTTAGAGCGCGTGGCCGGTGGTGTCATCGGTCTGGGATGCCTGTGATTGGAATTTTAAGAATACTGCCATCCATTGATTTTTCGTGGGAAGATAGATGAGCAGCGCGCCATCCTGCCAGACGCCATCCTCCTGCTCATGCTCGGGATCGTTGCCCTGGTTCATATGAATGTTATGCATACCATTGCCCGGTGTGAAGTCAAAGTATTGGTCTGGTATGTTCTCCTCGGGTCCCCAGCGCTCTCCAAATGCGCAGATAAAGGCGTTGGGGTCGGCAATGGCTTCCTGCACCTGTGTATCCAGGATGTCGTTGAGTTGTGTTTCAGAGCCAACTTCTGTAAAGCGTAGCGGCTGCATATGGGCAGGATCGACGATATCGCTGCGCAGAAAATCTATTGCCAGTCCGTTCGGCTGGCTGGGAACATGCGTGAAGCCGCTGGCTAACTGGAGGAGTGTGGCCGTGGTTGGATAGGTGAAGTTGTTAATAACCTGGTAGAGCAGGTTATAAGGTCGGACCTGGGAGAGCACATTGATTGCTACCCGATAATCAGTGCTATTTTGCTGGTCTACCACATGGATCTGGTAGTGTGGCGAGTGCGGCGTGCCACTCTTGCCTTCCACAGGATGCCCCTTCAGGACGCCGTAATCTTTTAATGGCATGTTTTTTCCCCTTTTTTATCTTGCAGACTATTATATAGTAGGTGATATGTAAAAATATCATCTACTATATAATACGCTTGATCATAGTGTTTTGGGAGTGATAAACATAATTACCATAGGCTCTCCGTCATGGGCGACACATGTCCATCCTTTTTATCCTCCCTGTATCGGTACGGGTGGCGTTGTGACGTTCTGCATAACCTGGTACCAGGTCTTTCCGGCGTCGCTGCTTGTATACAGGGTACTGATAATCTGCTTTCCAGTTGGCTGTCTGGCATAGATCCAGACAAGTTGGGCATTGACAGCAGAAAAGGCCTCTACCCCGGCTATATTTGAGCTATGTTGCTGTTGCCATTGATTGTTGATGAGTGTATAGGGCGTGATTGTTTTCGTTTTCATATCCATCAACAGAAGATGTGTTGTATCAATGATAAGAGGATAGCTTTGTGCCTGGCTTGTTATTTCTATATTTGATCCTGATTGCACCCAGCTCTGTCCTCCATCGCTGGTGGTATACAGATAGATCTTACGCGAGCTTTGCGTACTTGCCTGAGATGTAATGCTCAATACCCCTTGTTGCGGGGCGAAAAATCGTGGGGAACTCATGATGGCAAAGCCACCATCCAGCATCTCTTCTTGCCCAATGCCAGGAATGGGGCCAGAAGCTGGTTGAGGTAGTGTTTGTAGCTCCCATGTTGTCCCACCATCCTGTGTCTGGTAGAGGAATGTGTGCGTAGGGCCAGTAACAGAGCTAAGGATAGCCCAACCATGGTGAGAGGTCACAAAAATCAGGCGAAGACTATCGTAGAGTGGTAGCGGGCCAGGTGTCGGATCCCCGATGGTACGCGTGGTGCTCATGATGCTAAAGCTGTTCCAGGTTACGCCACCGTCAACGGTTCTATACAGTGTACGCGATCCTTGTATGTGTGGGGCCGGAGTAAGGTCCCAGGCCCAACCATGCTGCCGATCAAGAAAGGTAATATTTACTGTCGATGGTGGCAATTGGAAAGGTTGCCAGTGCTGGCCGCCATCAGTTGTGCGCATTGCATTCACATTGGTATGAGGGTCCATACCTGCACCCAGGATAACCCAGGCGCTCTGATCGTCTAAGAAAAAGCTGCCCATCAGGCCCGCCGCTTGACCATGGAAATCAAAGGTATGCCAGCTTTTTCCACCATCAGTTGTGTGTGCGACCGTGCTGAGCTGTTTGTTCGTTATTACCCTTGCCCATCCTGCCATGGCGCTCGTCATTTTGATTTCGACGATTACGTCGAATTGAGGAGGTTGTTGTGGAACGGCCGTTGGTGTCGCATGAGGTTTAATAGGCTGTCCCGTTGGGGAAGGAAATTGCTTCAAGGCATACCACAGACCACCGAGTATGGCTGTACATAATACAGCTACCAATGCTACTCGATACCACATAAACGCTGTTTTCCTTCGTGGCCTGATGGGTTGAGCCATCGGTGGCTGCTGAAATTGCCCCGCTGGCGGGCGCTCCAACTCTTCGTCCAGCACCTCCTGCGTCCCTTCCGCATATACCGCGGTTGTAATCTGTTTTGTGCGTTGTTCAAGCAAACGTGTTCGAATACGCAGCAAGGATTGTTGATCGGCCTGCGAGCGAGGGTAACTTTGCTGTAATTGCTGCGTCTGAGCTGGATACTCCAGTTCATCTTGAATAAGATCTTCCGGACTGAACATTAGTAGCCCCCTTTCTGTTCCTGTCTGAAATAGTTGTCACGCAGGAGCTTTCGGATACGAAAGAGTTGCTGGCGCACCATGACTTCACTCTTGTTCAGCAAGGCGCCGATCTCTGCGGCGCTCAGGTTATGGGAATAGCGAAGATATAAGAGTTGCTGTTGCAGTGGAGGTAGTTGCTGAATGAGTTGATGTAGTTGCTGATCACTTTCTCGTTGGAGCACAATTTTTTCAGGTTCTTCATGGTCATAGAGCGTCTCAGCAAATATATCGATGTTCACACTGCGACGATAGCGCATCTTTCGATAGGTATCGATCAATTTATTATGGGTGACCTTTTTCAGCCAGGCCAATTGTTTCTCGGGCGGGAGCTGGCTGAGCGCCTTTTGCTCCAGGGCAGCGGCAAAGACCTCTACCGTCAGATCCTCGGCATCCTCACGTGAATGGAGATGTTTAAGGATAGATGCAAAGATAATAGGCCCATAGCGATCAAACAAGGCGGCATCGTCCGAGGGATATTCCTGACTCTCCTGTTGAGGAGAACTCTGTTGCATATCTGTACTGTTCCTCTCTTGAGATTTTCATCCCTAATATCGTACAGTAAGCAGAAACGTGACATAAACACAATAGTAATGTTTGAGTCATGTGGTCTGGCAATTGCCACTGGACCACATATATAGCCTGAGTGTCCAGCCAGAGACATGAGGAGCAAAAGTATGAGCATTATTGCTGAGGAAAGAATGTCGGACTCGCCTTACATCGAAACCATTACGCATGGTCGAACTGTGAGCGATGGTTCTCCTATGCGTCCCGCTGAGATCCATTGGCACATGGTCCTGGTAAGACACCATGGCAATGTCCAACTCCTGGTGGTTGGACCGTGGACCAGCGCTGGGGTGATCTCTTATCCAGAAGGCGCTGAGATTCTGTGGATCAGGTTGAAACTTGGCACCTTTATGCCCCATTTGCCCACAAGGAACTTCCTGGATGTGGAGACGATTCTGCCTGCAGCGGCGAGCCAATCATTCTGGCTGCATGGGTCAGCGTGGCAATTTCCTGACCATGAAAATGCGGATACGTTTGTAGACCGGCTTGTGCGTAATGATGTGTTGGTATGTGATCCAGTTGTGAATGCTGTGTTACAAGGCGATCCGCAAGAGATGTCATCCCGTACGGTGCGGCATCGTTTCTTGCAAGCGACTGGCTTGAGTGCCAGCCACATTCGGCAAATAAAACGTGCCCAGCATGCACAGGCCCTCTTACAGCAAGGAGTTTCGATCCTCGACACCGTTGATGAGGCTGGCTATTTTGATCAACCGCATCTGACTAGATCGCTTAAGCAATTTATCGGGCATACACCTACTCAAATCATCCGCTTGAGTCAGCCCTCGTTATTTGCCATTTGATGCAAGACGCCTCCTTGTGCTTGAGGTAGTATAGAGATGTTCTCATGATAATCCTGATAACCCACATCAAAGGGGGGGATGTATATGGGAAAAGGCTCTACAGGTTTCTCGATGTTGCTGGAGGGGGTTGAGGCTTTCAGGCGGAGTCAATCATCGTCTTTTTTTATTATGAATATGCCATTAGATGAGCACAAAGGAGCAAGAATACAGATGGATATGAAACTTGAACTGGTGCCGGTTCCGGTCTCTGATGTTGACCGTGCTAAGGTATTTTATGTTGAAAAGGTTGGATTTCACGCCGACCATGATGTCCAGCCTGGAAACGGCATGAGAGTGGTCCAACTCACACCACCTGGATCCGCCTGTTCGATTGTCATTGGGACCGGCATGGGAGACATTTCTGCCATGCATCCTGGGACGGTCAAGGGTCTGCATCTGGTTGTAGCGGACATCCACAAGGCCCGCGAAGCGCTCGCGGGCCGGGGTGTTGAAGTGAGTGGGGTTGACGATATGGGGGGCATAAAGTATGCCCATTTTAGTGACCCTGATGGCAATACGTGGTCATTACAGGAAATATCAGCGCATCAGTAACAAAGGTTTTCTGGTTGCCGAAACCAGACAGGCCCCCAACGTGTAAAAGCAAACATTCTCAAGGTGGAATGTCTCTGATCGGCTATACAAACAATTTCTGCTGGCCTCATCATGAGTTGATTAAATCGACATATGCAGGTATACCATGTGTGCCTGCTATGGCCAGCAGATTGACCAACTGTATCTGGAGCATGTCTGAATTGTTTATGTACAAGCTTGTTCCTGCTGTTTGGTTCCGAATACGGTGAGGTGTTTGAACTGACGAGAGGTAGGACCTGATAGAGATGATATTGCTGTAAAGCCAATGTTTTTCATGAGCGGAAAGACCTGTTCTTCGAGGAATGTTTGATCGTAGTAGTCTCTCTCCTCTCCTACTTTCCCATGCGAAAACGTGAAAAGAAGCGTACCGCCTGGTTTGAGGACCCGAAACATTTCTGTGAGTACTCTGTGCGGATCTTCTGACCACAAATAAAAGGTGTGAATACTGATCACCTTGTCAAAATACTGCTCTTCAAAAGGAAGCTGCGTGGCCTCCCCTTGCTGTAATATGACTCTTCCAGTCCTGACGGCGTGTGCATTGCGTTCTCTGGCACGCTTGACCATCGTAGCAGAGAGATCAATTCCATATACAAAGCCACGCGTTGTTTTTTGCGCTAACAGTTGGATCGCTTTTCCTGCGCCAAAGCCAATCTCTAACACACGATCGGCTGCTTGTATATCTGCCAGCGAGACCGTCCAGGCTGTCTCTCTCGCATGCTGCCGCACCATCAACTCACCCACAAAGCGTCCTATTATCCCTTTTGGACACCCATAGTGTGGGTCCAGGACATTCTCGAAGGCACGAGTAATTTGCATCATACACTCTTCCTCTCTCTTTGTGATATTCCTCTTATCAGAATACCAATCCCTTTGTTGCAAAACAAGCACGTAAAGGCTATACCCATGATTAAGATTTTTTATAAGAGAGGCGTTTATTGCTGTTTTGGATCTTTCCTTAAGACTTACTCCATATGTGCATGATCAGCCTCGTAGAAGTAACCTCATAATAGACTGGAAAATCCCCCCGCACTTTCAGCCGACGATAGAGAGCGATCATTTAAGTGCAGCACTATAGTGAAAAAGGAAGATATTTGCCTGAAGTAACAGGCCCAGAAATAATACGACGAACCACTCTCCTGTGTGCATAGCGTTGCTGCTGGAATCTATACTATGGTCTGAATAAGTCAGGGCGAATGAAAAATGGACGCCGTCTACCACATCGGACCTCATGATATGCTTATACGTTTGGAACACTAAGAGGCTCGCACCAGAGAGGGTAGAGGAAAAGAAAACTATGCGTATGGCATGGAATATGTTGTCTGTGCATGCCAATACATGGGAGGGGAAGAGGACCAACATGATCAAACATCTCTGGCCACGAAGCAAAGTGTTTCACTTATATCTCTTACTTGTGATATTCCTAAGCCTTTTCGGGGCGCTCAATGGAACCAGCATCAGCTATGCCCGGCGGCATGCCGTAATTCCGGTAACCATCTGTGATCAGACGCACCTGCAGTCAGCTATTACTGTTGCCACGGCAGGTGATACCATTACGTTTACCTGTAGCGGAACCATCCTTCTCTCCAGCATCCTGACGATCCCCAAGAATTTGACGTTTGATGGGAGCGGGCAAAATGTTATCCTGGATGGTAACAATGCTGTTGAGGTGTTGCTCATAAACAGCGGAGTATATTTTACCCTCAATGCACTTACAATTGCACACGGAACTGCCGCCTTAGGAGGTGGCATCTATAGCAATGGTGGTATCGTGACCATCAGCCAGAGTACCATTCAGAACAATGTTGGAGGTGGTATCTATAGCAATGGTGGCACGATAAATATTAGTAACGGTACCATTTCTAACAACTCAGCCAACGCTGGTGGCGGCATCTATAATAGAGGTGGTGTGTTAACTGTTAGCAATAGCACCTTTGCCAATAATACAGCTACTACTGATGGTGGGGGTCTCGTGAATAGCGGCGGCTCATTGACTATGAGTAATAGCACCTTTACCAACAATACTGCTACTAATGGTGGGGGTCTCGTGAATAATGGAGGCTCATTGACTATTAGCGGCAGCACCTTTGCCAATAATACAGCTACTACTGATGGTGGAGGGCTTGTGAGCAATGAAGGCTCATTGACTATGAGTAATAGCACCTTTGCCAACAATTCGGCTTATACCGGAGGTGGTATTAATGTTAGTAAGTCGTCAGTAACTATTAATGATAGCACCTTTGCTGCTAACACTGCTGCTAATGGTGGCGGTGGTATCGCGGATGATAATGGCACAACAATAAAAATTGCCCAAAGTATCGTAGCGAATAATTCAGCAACCAGTGGCAATAATAATTGTGATTTACTTTCTACCATCGTCGATCAAGGCTATAACCTGGAAAGTGGTACAGATTGCGGTTTTACTGCCAGCACTGATCTGCAGAATACCAATCCTCAACTGGACCCCGCTGGATTGCATAATAATGGAGGACCGACGCAGACGATTGCGCTCCTGCCAACTAGCCCGGCCATCGATCGTATCCCGCCTGCGGTCTGTCTGGTTCCGACCGATCAGCGTGGAGTGTCCCGTCCACAAGGTCCTAAGTGTGACATAGGTGCCTTTGAACTCGTACAAACACCAACACCGACGCCAAGTCCGACGCCGACGCCAAGTCCAACACCGACGCTACTGCCAGATGTGAGTATAACACTAACGCATACTGGTGGCCCAGATTTTATTCCTGGCCAAACGGTGACGGAAACCTTGAGCGTCTCGGCCTCCGCGCAATCGGGCCCCATGTCCAACATATCTTTAATTAAGGTCGTCGAAGTGATTCCGCTTGGCTTCACGAATGTCGCAGGGGTGGGCACCAACTGGTCTATTATTATGACCGGAAGCACCAGTCCGCTGCTCCTATCCGCTACCTATATGGGACCGCCACCACTGCTACCGGGCTCTACATTGCCACCAATTACCATTACCGGGACTGTGAATGGGACGGGGGGATCGATCCTGATTCAGGCTGCGGTGGCGGGTATCACTGGAGATCAAAATCCCAACAACAACCTGGCTACCGATACTATCTCGATTGTCCCCGGACCATTGACCGCTGGTAAGATGAGTCCAGCGCAAGTGGGGAGTATGCTGCCACGTCCCGTAAGCCTAACGCTACCAGCGAACTTGCCAACTTGTGCCTGTGTTATTGCCCGGCCAGGCAACAATATAGTCGGCGAGGTTAATTTTACAGTGCCCTGGTAAAGCTGGCTCTTGATTGCAAGTTCTAACTATTTATGCACAACTGCTATCAGGGCTTCTCTTTCCTTCTATCCTGTCAACTTATCGTGAATTAGCAGAAATAGAAGGAAGGGAAATCGTTAGCTTTTTGAAGGTATAATGAAACTGGTCCAATACATCAGATGCGGATGAAGAAAGATTTGTCTCTGGATGATATCGTTTATGGCATCCAGAGACAAATCTTTTATTGGTAGGCAGCGCAAATTTTTAACCTGTCCAGATGGCTTCTACACCCAGTTCTATCTGTATCTCAGTACCTGCTAAAGCCATACCTGCATTATTCGTTACTTTGTATGTCATACCATAATCGCGACGATCGATCTTGGTAATGGCACGCAGACCGAAGCGCCAGGCATTCGTTAAATGGTCCTGCGCGGCGCCATTATAAATCGTACGCAATTGCACCTGGCGTGTCACCCCATGTAGCGACAGGTCGCCTGCGATGATAAAGCGATTTGTATCTACATGCCTTATCTGGGTACTGTTAAATGTAATAGTTGGATATTTGACCACTTCAAAGAAATCGGCAGTACGTAAATGAGCGTCCCGTTGAGGGGCGCTGGTATCAATACTGTTGACGGCGATCTGCGCTCTTACTGAAGAGCGCTCTGGATCGTGTGGATCCATTTCGATTGTGCCAGAGACGTCGGTAAATTTCCCCCTGACCGTGGCAATACCTAGATGCTGAACAGCAAATTCAGCCACAGAATGGAAACGATCAATTTCCCATGACATAAAAATTACCTTCTTATTGCTACAAATAGACTTGTTGGCAAATTTTAAATCGATTATAGCAGAATTTTATGCGATACAGCAATAATGGAGTATCATGCTACTAAAAGCGATTTATAGATGAGGTACCTGATGATTTTGAACGTTTAGGTGTGTTGTTTTTGATAAAATTAAAACACATCATGTTTAAGTAATTATTTATTTTGTATTAAATTTACATCACATGGTAGTGCACGCAGCAAAAAATGAGAATAATGAAGATGAGCGCAGATAAAAGAATAATTGAAGGTATAATGCTATAAAAATCAATGTCAGAAGCAATTTCAACCGTGGTCGTTTCATTATGCGATATACCCTGATCGGCTCGCCCAGCGCGTATTGTGCCGCCAATTGATTGGCTTCGTTCGGTGAATGCATCAATCTCATCAACCTGAAATCTGTCAGAAAGGTGGGCAGCAATATTGCTTCCCTCTGTACATACGTATAATGTACGTTTCTTTCCGCTTTAGAGATGTATTCTGTTTTCTTTGTTTTGTCATGAAACTGTTCGTTGGTATGAGTCTCAGGTATGAAGTGCTTCTCAGAAAGAGACGTTTTTTGGAAGGAGAAAACGATGCACTATTCAACTCGTGAGTTACTCTGGCTCGCATGTCTGTGGTTTGCCGTAGGAGCCATCTGCTGTTTTCTGTTCCTGAGTTTTGTCTTTCATTTTTATTTCTAATAGTCATAGGCATGTGTTCTTGATATATCGTTGCTCCTATGGCTGATGCTCTAGGAGCTTTTGTTTGTGAGGTAGGTATGTTCAGAAAAAATGTCTGCGCAGTAAAGTCGTTTCATCTGCCCAGAGTCCTGGAGCTATTGTCGTCGCTGCTTTGGTATCCTTATTGCTAATGCGAAGCAGCGTTAAAATATTCTTCCCTGTCAAACATAGGAAAATAATGTAAGTGACCCACAAATAGAAGAGTACCAAGAAGCGTTAATGCTATTGCTTAGGCTTGTGAAGGAGGTTGACGCATACTATGCATTGTCCACTTTTCGGGGTGAAGGGTGATCAATTCAACTATTGACGGGGAAAAAACCGCTTGAGAGTCGGGGCGCCTTAGACCGTTTCTGTAAATTCGCGTGCGAATTTACACTCTAACTATGATACTCCTTTGCTGAGGTAACTCTAAGGTCCTTGCAGAAAATGCCGCGTGCTGCTGGTCGCATCGATACCGTCAACATTGACGACACTAGCGGTAACGTGTGCCCTGTCCACACCACCCTGATAGGCGCGGAAGTCCTGATCGTCGAGCACCTCTGCAATCTGGACCAGTTACCCGACTAAGGCTTCCGCTGCAGCGCGCTGCCGCCCAAATTCAAGGGCGACGGCACCTTTCCGGTGCGCGCCTGGCCCGCATTGGTGAAAGGTCGTTTTCTATTATGCCGCTATTCAGAAAGGTAGGTTGCCAAGGCCTGCTCGCCAGCTTGCGCGATGATGCTATCTTGGTTGGAGCGCACACCGCTCACGCCGATGGCTCCAACCACATGTTCACCGACACGCAATGGGATTCCACCTTCGAGCGGGAGCATTCCTGGCATGCCAAGGATGACCATATTCCCTTTGTCCAGGAGGTCCTCATGGAAGCTGGTCGGTCGGCGAAAATGGGCCGCGTGTACGGCCTTGGCGATCGCTACTTCGACGCTCGAATTGGCGTTCTGATCCATGCGTTGGAAATAGAGCAGGCGGCCACTATCATCCACGATAGCGATGGCTACCGACCACTCATTTTTGACTGCAACATCTTCAGCGGCAGCCGCTATCACTTTGGCCGCCGCCAGTGTAAGAACGGGTCTGGTGGGAAGTTTTTGCGTCATACAATATCCATTCCTTTTCTATTCATATCTGAACTAGAGCGGTAGCCCAATCAATCGATCGGACCAAGGCTACGTCCTTGCTAGTATGGGGAATCTCTACTGTAGCAGGATACCCGATTGTTGTCTCGACAGCAAGTCACAGTTTCTGTTCACAATCCAAGCAAGTTTTGCTTATGAATTTACACCGCTTAAAGCGATGAACGTGCTTCCAGAGCCAAATTTCCAGAAAGAAAAGCTGAGTTGCTCACTCTTCGCGCCGATTGGTCATGCTCTTCGCGCCGAAACCTGATCACTCTTGGCCCATTTGAGATCGGCTACGATGAATATAGAAAGGTGTCTCGACTCATGGCTCGTAAAAAAAGACACAGGTCATCGTGGACATGGTGAAGGCTCTATCACCCAGTGTAAAGATGGACGTTTCCAGATTATGATCACTTTAGAAAGTGGACAGCGTAAGTATTACTATGCTGACAGCAAAAAAGAAGCTATGAGAAGCTAAAGCAGGCTCAGATGGAGCAAAATTAAGGAACGCTTGTAAATGGACCTCAACAAACTTTAGAGCAGTATCTCAAAGAGTGGTTAGTGCAATTGCTGAGAGCCGTTAAATGGGCAGATTTTTGATAATCCGCCCATTCAACGGCTCTCCTATATTTAGCGTGAATCAAGGATGTGATAAAATAAGAAAAGAAACGTATTTACTGGAACTCCCTCCTTTACCACATCGCATAGCAACAACTTTTGCCAGACCTGCCAGGCTTTTCCATTGAATAAACTACCATTGCGCATTGAGTGATCACTGTGCTGATGCACCGTTTGGGCTTGGAGTTAAAGTAACGAAAGGGAAAAGAGATGCAAGAAGAGCAAAGTACCCCGCTCTCGCTTTCTGGACCATTTGACGCTAATCCTTACCTCTACGATTACCTTCATCGCTTGCGTTTTTCTCCATCGGGGGGTGTTGAAATGCTTGATGGAGCCGGTCAGTGCCTCAACACTCGTGTGAAAGGTCGTTTTGCCGTACAAGCAAGAGACCACGGCTCTGCTCTGGTCCAGTTCTCTGATCTCGTTGAATTGAAACTGAAACCGCCACTACTAGCCCAGACCATCGATCAAGGCCCCTTCTCATCTGACTACTCGAATCTGGTTTTTGTCGAAAATCCAGATTATCAGAACGAGGAACCCATCCGCACTCTGGCTCCGATTAGTGTATTGGTCACTCGTGAAGAAGGCTTGTTCCCTTTCGCACAGCAAGTCATGTGGAAAATCGGCAGCGCAGAGGAATCGCCTTGTCTGCTCTATCGTGTCCGCTACATTTTTGAGACTGATCCTTTAGAGCATGTGCGCGATCGCCGAGCTGGGAGACCATATTACCAGCAGATAGGGTGGGAAGAGCCAAATATCCGATACTATTACTGTCGAGATGATGAACAAACACTCACCGCTCTGGAACTTGCTCAAATGGGAATCTCACTTCCGTAAGAGGTTCTGTTTTATATGTTAGGAGTCGAGTTCTTTGCACGAAGCTCTGCATTATATATTTCGTTAGTAAGTCTCATTAACCTGGTGGAAGGTGAACACTCCATATGTCACATCAAAATTACTGTGTCACGTGTAGTAAACCACTCAAAAAAGATGAAGAGCTCTTTCGTGTTGTGGCAACGCGCCGTGGCGGAGATAAATTAGAAACATTGTCTGTTTGTGGACAATGTGCACCACGCTTTGAAACAATCGCTTATCTTTATGAATTCTTAGGAGGTCCGACCTATACAGATGTAGATGCGCCGTCATGGTGGGATAGCTGCCAAACCATTGTACACTATAAAAAAACTATAATAACTTACTCTGATCGTCGTTTTTTACAGAGCTCAGAGAGTAGAGAGCGCTTTAGCCAGGAACAGGCTGAGCAAATCTTCGCAGAGTGTGCCATTGACATGAGCCAATTGCCTCCCCTTACTGACTTTCCCTTGATTGAAGATTTTGATATTGTGCTCATGAGGCTTAAAATTACGAATATACGAGATGATCCATTTAGCCACTATGATCTTAGATTTTTTAGTCCCTCACGTGGTTACCTCGCCAATACTCTGTACTCACCAGTCAAATCAACCTATAGTATCAGTTTTGACGGTGCATTTGGCACCTTGCAACTTCCATACTATGATTTCGATCAAGGCTATAAGCTTCTGGTCTTTGAAGACGATCTGTTTGTCTATGTGTTACAGGGTGGTGATTGGGGGAATGATGAATATCATACATGGTTTAAAGTAGACAAGCCCCGCTATTATGAGCGCTGGAAAAATATTGTTCAACTAGCAGAGGATGTTCCTGCTGAAGACTAAACTTAAGACAAGATGAACAGTATTTTTTGATGTCAGTCATACCTGGAGAGCCATAATTTGTTGTTTTGATGTCAGTTTTGATGTCAAACCCTACTTTTGGCCAAAAAGAGAAGCGCGTCGATCAGCCGCTGGAGCCGATTGACGCGCTTCTTTGAGATTCACTTATGCCAAGAGACGGATTTGATGAGGTTTGTTTATCGCGTCTCTTGTGGTTGTGTTTCGTGCTGGTTTGCTTTCTTTAGTGTTTATATGTTCACTTTAAAAAATTTGATAGATCGCTGATTTCGGCGTCAGTTTTGGCGCATGCGCCAAAATGATTGAGGCTGACAGAAGCCTGAAACGATCGAGAGCATTGCAACACTAAGCGAGATCTACAATGAAATGTCAAGTACATCTTACAGAAGCCTGAAACGGATCGAGAGCATTGTAACAAGCTGTGTGAACACCTTGGCCAGTGTGTTCCTGACTTACAGTATCCTCGGGCGGATCGTAGCCATTGCAACTCGCCTATGCGGCTAAAACACATCCAACGGAGCATCACTTACAGTACCCTCGAGCGGATCGTAGCCATTGCAACTCTCTCCAGACACAAGCCCCGCTGGTGGATCTGTACCTTACAGTATCCTCGAGCGGATCGTAGCCATTGCAACCTGGCAGGTGGACATGATCAAGATGCCCTGCATATGCGCTTACAGTATCCTCGAGCGGATCGTAGCCATTGCAACAAGTAAT
The DNA here is from genome assembly GCF_003967575.1 of Dictyobacter alpinus. Taxonomy (NCBI): domain Bacteria; kingdom Bacillati; phylum Chloroflexota; class Ktedonobacteria; order Ktedonobacterales; family Dictyobacteraceae; genus Dictyobacter; species Dictyobacter alpinus. The sequence goes on along the minus strand of NZ_BIFT01000001.1, from coordinate 2,286,952 downwards.
GCCTTATTCATCTATGCCCTCACAATTCCTTACAGTATCCTCGAGCGGATCGTAGCCATTGCAACCTAGATCGTTTAGGAACATGACTAACTTTATCATTACTTACAGTATCCTCGAGCGGATCGTAGCCATTGCAACGTGAGTCTGTGAAATGCTTCATTTTTGACGAGCTATTCTTACAGTATCCTCGAGCGGATCGTAGCCATTGCAACCTTAATCTTCTCTATCATCCATCCGGCCTTCTGGCCCTTACAGTATCCTCGAGCGGATCGTAGCCATTGCAACCGAACAATGGACTTCATTGAAAGACCTCGCCGCCCATCTTACAGTATCCTCGAGCGGATCGTAGCCATTGCAACACGGGTTAATGGCACCTGATGGCACCTACTACCCATGTCTTACAGTATCCTCGAGCGGATCGTAGCCATTGCAACAGGTGAGGATGCCTATATCAACCTTCTAGATGAGTGGCTTACAGTATCCTCGAGCGGATCGTAGCCATTGCAACGGTTTGCCAGTGTACTCGTTGTTTCTGCTCTCATCTCTTACAGTATCCTCGAGCGGATCGTAGCCATTGCAACATTGTAAAGTCAACAAACAAGCGGCGTGATGAGGATGACTTACAGTATCCTCGAGCGGATCGTAGCCATTGCAACTCATCCGTCTCAAATGAGTCTCCAATGGTGACATAACTTACAGTATCCTCGAGCGGATCGTAGCCATTGCAACCGACTGGTGCGTTACATCTATCATACCCGATAATTTTCAAATTTTCTAGTGGAGGCCGTTTCTCGGCCCTCTCAATGCCACGTTTTTTTCTTTACTGACATTTTTTGTGGCGGATTGAAAGGTGTTTTCGAAAATCGATTTTTGCCCAAAAAGCCTGGGGATTTTCGAACAGCAAAAGTGAATTATGTAATTATTAACGGCGATACGCGAGGATATTAGGATACTAGCAGCCCTGATTAACCAGTTTGAGAAAAAATACACGACGATTTTCGAATGAGTGCCATAGATAAGGCAAATTGGGTTGCTCATACGTCTGCATAGAATAAAAAGAACCTGGATATCTATTGCCGAGTGCTTTTTACTGTCGCTTCGCACATAGCTTAACATGCTCCAATGATCTTTATGATTATATAAAGCTATCAAGCATTATTGACAGATATCAATAATGTTGTGTATGATGAGATCTGTTGATGGTGTAACTTCCCCTTATGGAGTTGTAGTTTGAGCGCTACTACAAATGCTCACTCTATCGCTGGGATGGATGTACAGCGAGTCTTCGATCATTGTGGCCTGACAGTGATACCGGGTGTCGTTCGCCTGGCCAGTGGTTTTGAGGCGCTATGTGTACACATAGAACTCTCCCTGCCTCGGTGGGGATCTGAACGAGGACCATCCGACATCGGATTGGTACTCACCACAACGCAACGGGCTGGCCTTCAGTATCCTCTTGCACGAGGGAAAAGGAGGGGAGTGGCTCACCTGACGAGCGCGGCCTGGTCCTCCTGAATGGACTGGTTTGCATCCCACCTGGGGATGCCTGGATACCTCAGCAGTCCTGAGATGTTGGTCCGATCGATCTATTGGTTTGTGAATGCACGCTCATTGGAGCGATGCCTGCCAGCGGTGAGAGTCTGACTGGCAGGATGGATAGCGTTTCTGGTAGGTTGGCCTGTCCCACTTCCTCTGTGAGGTGTTTCCTGTGTCGTCAGAACGTGGCATATGGGCCTCGTTTCGGTACGGATAAACAGGAAAGTAGGGAAATAGGGATCGCGGAGTGTCGTTGATCTCTACGGACATCAGTGAAAGCTTCGGAAAATTCTCACCTCGATACTGTCTTTCTAGCAGACTCTTTAACAGGAGGGCATCACGGGTAAACGACCAGGAGCCAAATATGCAGCGGTTCAGCGTTTTAATGCGTTGATGGCCGATGGGCAAAAGCGTTCGGAAGCGAAAGCCCAGGCCAAAGCACGCGGGGAGTCGCTGTTCGCTTTTTCCGATGGCAAAATTCATGCTTTTGAGTCGCGGAACAATTACCAGAAGATCGTGATGCGTTTTATTGACTGGGTGCGAGAAAAGCACAATGTCCGTGATCTCGAAAAAATTGATGACCAGGCTGATGAACTGGCGTGCCTCTATTTACTGAAGCACATGGCAGAGGAGAAAAGTGCCTGGACGTTATCGACCTATCGGTGTGCCTTGCGCATGTTTTTCCAGGATCGGAACCTGGCGGATAGTGTCGAGCTCCCCAAACGCCGGAGGGAAGATATCAAACGGTCACGCCAACCAGCTGTGCGCGATCGCCATATTAACCTGGCGAACTGGCAGCATGTCATTCAATTCTGTCTGGCCTGTGGGTTACGTCGTGAGGAGCTGCGCGATCTGCATGTGAAGGATGTGTATGTGCGGCCATCGGATCAGCGGCTGATGGTGATTGTACGCAATGGTAAAGGCGGCAAGCGTCGTGAAGTGCCGGTCTTTCCCGGCCGGGAGTCGGCGGTGCTCTCGCAAATTGCTGGCAAACCAGCTGATGCTCCTGTGTTCAAACGCGTCTCTAGCCTGCTGGATATCCATAGTTACCGACGGCAATTCGCACAGGATCTCTATGAAAGGCTCTCGGGCCGACCTCTTCCACCACTCAATGGTCGCCTACTCTCCCCCATGTTGGATAGTAACGCTGCCCTGGCCGTTTCTCACTGCCTGGGCCATAACCGAATTGATATTATCTTCGGCCATTATATTCGATAGCTTTCATCAGTTTCTTCTTATGATCTTATGAGTTCAAGCAACGTTTTGTGCTGGGCTAACGTGCATTTTGCTCATCCTTAAAGAAGATATATAGGTGGTAGTAAGTGCTAAGACCGAGCAGGTTTTGAGGTGACGAGTGAGATGTAGCGCGAAGCGTGACCAGTAGTGGTCAGTTGTTCAAAGGTGCTGATTTTATAAACTTGCCAGCGTTCTGCGAGGCACGCATTGACCATTTCTCTGAGCACGATGCCTCGCGTAGCTCCAAAAGCGGCGTGAGCGCAAAATACATCTTCATTGACCTCTTGTTGATGCAAAAAATACGCCCAAAAAACGCGTGCCTCGCAAATGCTTGTTTCGCATGGCTTCCCATGCTATACTATGAGCATAGCAGGCTGAAAGGCCAAAGCATCTCGTTAGAGATTGAAACATGACGTTGCTCCCTGCGTTGACTTTTGTGGTGGCAGAGGCTGAAAGGCCAAAGCATCTCGTTAGAGATTGAAACGATCCGCCACATTATGAACCTCGTCCAGCAAGAAGGGCTGAAAGGCCAAAGCATCTCGTTAGAGATTGAAACAACATAAATTCTGTTTGCGAAACATAACATCTCCTCCCGGCTGAAAGGCCAAAGCATCTCGTTAGAGATTGAAACGGCTACACTGCTGCTGTGGTTGCCTCTTGTCCCGAAGGCTGAAAGGCCAAAGCATCTCGTTAGAGATTGAAACGGCTACACTGCTGCTGTGGTTGCCTCTTGTCCCGAAGGCTGAAAGGCCAAAGCATCTCGTTAGAGATTGAAACGGAAATTTTGGACGATCGAGGTTCTTCATTTTCGATGGCTGAAAGGCCAAAGCATCTCGTTAGAGGGGTGCAACTAATTCATTTGTAGAAGTCCTCTGTTGATCGAAATGGCTCGACTGAGAGCACGTACATTAATAATCACATAGATTAATGTGTTGAGATTGGCAACGGAGCGGCCATTGTGCACTCTAGGATGCTCGATTCCAAGCTCCTTCGCCTGGCTATTGATACGTTCACAACTCGTGCGTTGCGTGTAGATGCTCTTGAAAAGAGGGCTCGTGCGATCAAGTGAGATGCGCATTCTTGCTCCTTGTTCCCAGTTGACATCCTTGACACAGCCTTTGCCCTTGGCAAATTGTGCGTGATCACAGGGAGTTCCCGTTGGTTGAGGGAACAGTAGAGGGCAACGGAAGCGTTGCGATCGATAGCCATAAGTATGATTGAATTGAGTAGTTGGATGCATCCTCAGCTTTTTCGGGCACAGTGGGACCCCATCTGAGGCACGTTCATAGATGAGATGCCCATGCTGATTGAGCGGAACTGCGGCGATACCACCATGGATGGTGGCACGTTGATACACATACCAAGCATCAAAAGCAGCATCAGCTGTGATATGGGTTGGAAATTGGTGAAGTGCCAGGGCACACTGCTGGTAGAGTGGGAGAAAATAGGTCACATCTGCTTCATTGAAGGGCTGCGTATATTCGGCAAGGACCACATCTCCATAGTCGGATGTGGTGGCCGCCGCCACTCCAGATCCATAGCCCCAGAGCAGCTCTTTCTTTTCTTTGGTGGAACCATCCGGTTGTTCTTGATTGGTGCTGCGCTTGACGCCGAGCTTACAATCAGGATCTCCAGCCAGGACCTGATCTTTGTTGAAGCGCTCGGAGACGTAGGCACGCATGTTGTTTTCTTTCACCCAGGCATACAAGTGCTTCACATCGAAGGCCACGGTCTCGCCGAGTCCAGGAATCTCGGCTTGGAGTGCAGAGACGGTGGCGTGCAACACATCTTGGAGAAGCGCTGGATCCAGTGTACGAAGCTTTTCTCCAAACCAGTAGCGGCAAGGAAGCGTCTTTTCGGCGTCGAAACCATAGGGAGCGCAAGGATCGTAGACGAGCTCAAAGTTGAAATCAATGATGAGAAGCGGATGTTTGAGCAAAAAAGACCGGAGTTGCGTTGAATAGATCAATCCTTCTCGCAGACGGAGAAGGAACGCTTTGAGATAGGCACTCGTTGGATGGGTGAGTGGTCGCCCGCGAGATGATCGTTGCTGTTCCCACGTGTCGACGAGAGACCAATCGAGCAAAGAAAAAAAGGCACGATAGTCCTGGACAACGGGATCCTGTTCGATGAGAGTGATCATGGTAGACTGGTCAAAAAGAGAAGATGAAGGTATCATAACGGAGAACTCCTTTTCTGGGTGGAATTGTGTTATGAATACTCTGCAAAAGGAGCTTCCCTTCAGTCAAGCAACAGAGACTTTTGGGTAGAAAAGGAGGAAGGGTTCGACAAATGAATTACTTGCTCTTGTTTTTATCGAAGTGAACGACGATTGTATATCGATTGTTTTCGAAAAATCGACAAATGAATTACTTGCTCTCGTTTTTTGAGAATCTGATCCGATCTTTGATCGAGGAAAAGAACGTTTTCAATAAATGAATTACTTGCACCCCTCCTCGTTAGAGATTGAAACAATCTGGTACTCGCGGTACCACTGGGAGGCCATTTCTTGGCTGAAAGGCCAAAGCATCTCGTTAGAGATTGAAACTACAATAAGAGCACCCTCTACAGCATCTGCTGTCGTGGCTGAAAGGCCGAAGCATCTCGTTGGAGATTGAAGGAAGATTCTTACGAATCACCACACCAGCAATTCATTGACAAAACGGTGTGTTGCTTCATTTGAGGTTAAAAAGACAAAAAAGAGGTGAATTGATTTTCTCAATTCACCTCTTTTTTGTCTTTGGCTTATTGGGAAGGGATACCCTTCTTACTTAAATTTTTATGATAAGCCCTTTTTGGTTAAGAGCTTGCTCTGTGTGTTCAACGTCTGATCTTAATGCTGGAGTGGCAGCTGTGATGGCTTTATAGACAATGTCATCACTATCGTAGCGGCTAAATATATCTTCCAATCTCTCGGAAAAAGATACCTGGGTGCCGTCTCCCCTTGTTGTCATATCACAATAAGTCAAAGCTTCTGCAATGAGAGAGTGTTCACGAGGGATTTTTTCCAGCTCTGGTAAAAGCCCTCTAAGTTCTGCTTCAAATGTTGACTCAGAGTGATAAGCAACTAAAGATGCTAACCTGTCCTGGTTGCAAGAATATAAATACCAGGCTCCATCCAGTGGGTGGAAGCTTGTCTTTTGGAGCTGTGGTGCATAGCCAATATCATGTAAATACGCAGCCGCTATCAAGAGCTTTTTGTCTTCTTCGTGAAAAATCTCACCCACCCACTTTGCCCTTTCAACAACCCCTTGAACATGGAGCCAGCGGTTCCCCAATGGTGGCAGTAGTGATTCTGCTAGCTCTTTTGCCCAATTTTGAATGTCCATTCTAAAGCCCTTCCCAAAGGCTGACGATTACTCGCGCCTCGATCCCCTTTAGCTGTGCTACTTCGTCATTTCCATCCATGCTGCTAACTTTTACATGCACCAGGTCAGTACTTATGCCCAGACCTTCAGCTATGTTACGCTGCATTTCTGCTATTCGCTTTTTCATTCGTGGCTGTTCGCCGCACAATATGGTGACATCGACATTGCTCACAATGAGCTTTTTGGCTTCAATCAATCGTTGTCTAATCTCAGGTAGATATTCGATTGACCTGACTCCTGTCTCTCCTTGATCTGGAAACCAGTCATCAATATCACCTGTATTCGTAGCACCCGCCAGAGCCATGACCAGAGCATGAGCAACTACGTCGCCATCACTTCTTTTCGTGTTTGGCCCTTTAGAAAAGTTCTCAAATGATACACCAGCCAGTACCAGTTGACGACCCTCAGTAAATGCATGAAAGTCTGATGCAAATGAGAGGCGTTGTTTTTTTGCCAGTAGTAAGGCAACTTCATGTGCTATTTGGTTTTTCGTTGCTTCATCAATGGTAGTCATCGACTGGCCTCCTCTTCAATGTCATATGAATAGGTATATTCGTGGAGCGCTGCATTTGCAATGATATGGCTATATTCAAATAAAGTTCCATCACTAGCCCATACCCAGCGATCCATGTCAGTTACTGGTTGAGATCTCGGAATATTAAGAAGGTTTGCTTCCTCAGCAGAGGGCTGACGCAGTTCTAATTTTTCAAAGGCTTTGACTGGCGTCAGGCCTGTGTGTTCGCGCAACCATTTGAACAATGGTATGTAACCTTCATCTTTTCCTAGTAAATCACCCAATAGAGAGGCTAAATAGTAGCTATCTAGAATACGATATGGCACTTTATCTACAATGTGAACCCTGTAGCGCCGTAGCACTTTTGTATCTGGTGTGGTTTGCATTTTTTCACCAAGTTCATCACCAGCTGGTATGATAGATGACGGTTCAATGAAACGCACCAGTGTTTGACGTCCTTGTGCTTCCATCGCTCGTATGAAAGATCCAGCTCTCTTTAATTCAAGTGCAGGAGCTTTGATTGAGAATGGTGAATTTGGGCCTATAACAACTTTTGCGCTCGGTGTACGTATAAAAACCCCACCTCTTGGTACAATATCAATCGCATTTTCTGCCTGGAGCCTTGAGAGGGCACCTCTTATTGTTGCCCTGCTTACATTTAATTCTTCAGTAAGCTCTCGCTCAGATGGAAGACGCTGGCCAGCAGTGTATATCCCTCGCTCAATACGACTTAGTAGTTCTGCTACCACCTCATCAATCTTTGTATCTTTTTCCTTTGGCATCTCTAAATGACACTCCTCCGTTTATCGTGGTAAGTACCACAGATTAGTCACAGTTTAACACACCTTTTCTCAAATCACCATTAAAATGGCTTGTTTTGGTACGTACCAGTGTTGACTTTTGCTGAATTTCAGGGTATTATTGGACCGTACCAGTGATATTTCACTGGACAGTACATTAACAAGAGGATCAAGCGGGTATGTTCCGCTCCCCATATAGCTAAGGGTGCCCTGGTCCGCTCTTTAAGGAAATGTTCTTGAAGAGTTGCCTTGAAAGTATGGGAAGGGTCAAACTTCCACCAGATATGAAAGGAGGTGTGTCTTTTTGGTGGTAAGTGGCAGAAACCATACAGCTAGTCGAGCAGTTGCTCGGTCGATGGATATGCGGTGAGTAACAGGGATATGTATGAAGCCATGTGACAGATGGTGGATTGCAAAAGAAGCGATGAGACGGAACGTCACTCCACCCTTCTTCGGTATTTCTCAATTGCGACCTGTGAAGGTTGATCCTGCCAATTTCATCCTGGAATTGGCAGCATTGAGCCTTAGCACTTGCGCTTTGGTTTGTATCTTCATCAAAAGGAGACCCTTTCTACGATGGCTGATGAATTGTCTGCGAAAAATGCCGCTCAACTGGCGACATTTGTACGTGAAGAAGACCTGGAAGACCTGGAGCAGCTGAGTAAACAGCTGGAAGATTATGCGCATAAAGCTCGCCAGGATGGTCGTATTTATCTGCTCCAGCAGTACACCATGTTGATGGCAACCGTCGATCCCGAAATTGATCGGATCAAGAAACGTTTCAAGCGTGAGAATCTTGCCTACCTGCGCAAAGAAGAAAAGCGCTTAAAGAAGGAGGCCAAAGGGAAACAAGGGACGACACCCGAACCCTAATTCATGGTGAACAAAGCATAAATCGCGTGGGGGGCCCACGATCGCGTGGGCCAGTCGTGGACATTCGTGGGCCAGTCATGGGCCAGTCATGGGCCGTGTGAGCGAGATTTATGCTTTTTCTTTGCCTTGTTTTGATGATTAATGGGCAATTGATCATTAATCGTTTGATATGACCACGAAATGATAAAGGAGGCCCACGAAATGAAAGTGAGGAATATCTATGCCATTGAATGAATACGAAGGATCGCTTATTCCACCTCCACCTGATCCTAATCTCTACGGCGCATATGAGAACCAGGAAGCAGCTTCAGAGCCAACTACCGGACCAATACCATCAGCTGGCCAGGTCTCGCTGCAGCCTGAACCTCGTGATAATTTTCTGCGTAGATTTGTACATTCCTTTGAAGGATTTGCCTTTGGGTATGGCAGGCCTGGCAGAACGTCCCAGATGCCTCCACCACCGCGTCAGCCTTATGATGGTGGCGAGAAGATCAAGCCAGATGAGCGCAGTACCATCGAGAAGATGCGCGATAAAGTGGCTGAATTTGACGAAGATTATAAGGATGTTGGCGAGCGGGTGTTGGGTGGGTTTACTCAGATCATCGGCTACATGGGGCCGTTCCTGCTCATGGCCTGGATTGGCTCTGATCTCGGCAAGTTCTTTACTCCAACGATGGACGCCGTACCTGCGTACGGCCTGGCCTTTACGATTGAAGGTGTGATTGCAGCCTGTACCGTAGCGATGGGCCGGGCCTTCGCTGAGATGGCCAGTGGGAAACCGAACTTTGGCCGCATGGCAATGGTGATCCTGATCTGGCTGGTGCTCAACTCTTCATCAGCATTCGGCCTGTATCTGGTGATCACCCATAATAACCAGATTGCTCAGGGCTCGATTGAGCAACTGAGTATGGTGATTCGGGTGATTGCCGTGGCTCTTGCCGATCTGGGCTGTAGTGCCGTCCTGATGTTTAAAGGCCGCTCACTCCAGAAGCATATTGAGAGTGTGCGCAAGCGCGCTGCTATGATCGGCGAGCTTGCTGACGCGGAGCGATCAGCGAAGGAAGCTGATAAAAACGCAGAACTGCGCGAGCAGATGATGAAATCAACGCTCAAGATTCAGGAAGACCTTTCCAAGCAGATTGGTGAGGCCGTGGGCATGGTGATGAGTTCCATTCTGGAAAAGATGGAAAAATCTTTGAAGGAAGAAGATAAGAACGAGCGGGGCTTTGGCCGCCGCTAGGAAGGAGGAAACACGGCCATGATGATGACGGAAAAGGATGTCCTGCGAATGGCTCTGGCCAGGCGGGAAAATTACGCGATCACTTCTCACATTACCCATCTGAAAGGTCGTGTGTATGCTCTTGATATGGATGGCGTGCACTACAACGCCGTGGTGCTCATTACCTCATTCCAGTTCTATGAAAAGCGCTATCATGTCGCTAAAAAGGTTCCCTCGCTGGTCATCTGTTATGACCATGATACGGTGCTGCCGGTGGCGGTGCTCTCCCTGCGAGCGGGGAACTTTGCCAAGCCCTATGAGCTGCCGGCAGAAATCACCGATATCGAGGAGCAACGCCGCACGAAGACCGGTAGCCAGGTGCTCTTAGGGATGTATATGTGTGGCGTCAAGTCCGCGCAAACCTTGATCAATCAGCATCTTCCACGCACGACCCGCAAGCGTTATCGGGCACGAGCCAGAGCCCTGGCGACCCATACCCGTGGCAAACCGGTCGGACATGTTCCGGCTACCACCTGACGACATTTTGTTCAATTGTTTGTAGGGTACACGCAGGAAAGACCTGCGGAAAGGATCAAGAATGTCTCCTCTTTTGTTGGGTGCGATCAGCATCATCATTATCGTCGCTGTGTTTTTGATCATTGGCAATAAAAAGGACATCATCAGCTGGTTGATGGTATTCCTGGGGATTGTCGGTATTGGCCTGGTTGTGCTTCATTTTAGTGAACTCAATCACCTGGTAGTGACCTGGCTGGTTGCACATCCCTTCTTTTATGCCTTGTTGCCAAAAAAATAAAAGCGCGGTTCTCTGTCCAATTTTGCCAAAAGTTAGAGAAACCGCGGTGCGTTCGTTCAAAAAAACTCACATGCTTATCGAGAGTATACCATACTTTCCGCATGTGGGTTTTCTTGTGGAAATGGAGGTCCACATGCGTTCATTTGGTTCGACTCTCTTGTTTCTTGGTCTGGTGGCGATCGTTGGATACCTCGTATTAGGTTCCATGCAGTCATCAAAAGCCGTGACATCGGCTCCTCTTCTCACCCAGACGACTTCTCTCACCTCTGATCGTATTCTTGGCCGTCCCAGTGTGTCCGCTGCTTTTATGGATAAGGTGCTTGATCAAGCAGGCTCACCAGCAAAGGGGTTAGGTGCAAGCCTTTATGAGCTTGGGATAGAGACGGGCATCGATCCGGTGTATGCGCTGGCCTTCTTCCATCATGAAAGCTCGTTTGGACTTCGTGGTGTGGCGGCGACCACGCATAGCCTGGGCAATATTCGCTGTACCGCCGGCTGGACCTGCGATCCGAGCGGCGGTTATCGCGCGTATGCGAGCTGGATCCTGGGGGCTGAAGATTGGTTCAATTTGATCAAACATGTTTACGTTGATGATGGTCGGGACACCGTGACCACCATTATTCCCAAATACGCTCCATCTGGCGACAATAATGATGAGCAAGCCTATATTCAAGCCGTCTGTGATGACGTGGCCCGTTGGCGGGCCGGGAGGGTGTAACAATGAAACAACTGTCTCTCACCCAGCAAGCATCCCATCCCTCATGTTTCCTCTGTCACCCACCACATGAAGATGATTCGGTTGATCTGTGTCCGTTCCATCGCCTGGTCTTTACCATCCGGCTCTTTGGCTTTCTGCTCCGGACTCGTCAGTTGGGGAGGTGGCCGCGATGATGGATCTGGTGATCTTCGCGTGGGTGATGCTGTTTGTTCTGGTGGTTGCTGGTCAGTGCGCGTTGCTGGTGTGGTATGCCTGGCCAGGCTGGTGCCGTACGCTCCATTGTCCCTGGTGCTGGCAAGACTTTCATGTGATGCACCACTATCCTGCCCGTTGGTCTTCCACCATTTGTGCTCATCATGAGCAGCGTATTCGTCAGCAGTCTGCCGCTCGACGAGCACAACGGTGTGCACGCGCACACCTTCAATTGTAAAGATGCAGCTTTTCCTTTCAAGGAGGGCTTTTTTGAATGTCTTCATTCACCATACGTGTGAGGTAACGAGATATGACTACTCTTCCTATTCGTATCCAAACAGTGCTTAAAGATTTGAATCAAGAGAAGCTCCTGGGCCCGGTTCAGGGAATAGATGATCTTCTGGCTCGCCAGCAACGGCGTCAGCACCTTCTGAACCAGATACAACATCTGGAGCAAGAAGCGCAATCACTCCGTACCCAGGTCCGTAACCTTCCCGCGTTACCATCCCTTAAGAGTATTCAGTGGGCGCAATCAGTACGAGCGATGCCCAACCTGCTGTTTTTAGAGGTGGATACAACGGGCCTGCATGAGGATGCGGAAATCATTCGCCTGGTCCTGCTGAACAGACATGGGCAGACTCTTCTGGATTGTCTGGCCAGTCCGTCACAACCATTGTCCAGATCCATTGTGACGATTACGGGGCTGACAAATGCGGATGTACAAACTGCTGGGATCCCCATTGTGGAGGCATTGGACAAATTCCGCCAGGTGGTACAAGGTGCCTATGTCCTTTCCTATAATCTGAATTTTGATCTTGGGAAGATACGGGAAGCAACGCAGCGCCACCAACTGAGCGAGATCACCCTTATCGGTGAAGATTTGATGACGCAAGCCATGAGCTACTTTCACCAGTCCTCGTATCCCAAGCTTGAAGGACTCTGTCAGCACATAGGACAGTCGCTCCCATCACAACCCCAGCAAACAGCGCTGGACCGGGCAAGAGGGCAAATCGCTTTGCTGAACGCAATTGCTGATCTGTTTGTGCTATCGCCACCCGCCCCGGCGCCACAAGAAACTCCTGCTGAGGATGAAGATACCGATGATCATCCCTTTTGATTGCTATCATAACCAGTCTGGAAGCGCTCATGTCCCTCCTGGTCATGAGCGCTTTTGTTTCAAGAAAGAAGAAAGAGGGGGAGAGCAATGACCCAGACACAAACCCTTGAAGGGTATAGCCTCACATGTCCTGATCCTCAAGAGGTGACCGCCCTGCTCCAGCCGCTGGCCTTTACCTTGCATTTTCAGATCGCGGCAAAGAGCTTTCAGTATTCTGCTGCCCTTCCTGCCCAGTATCACTTTCGGGATGAGCACGGGACCGAAGTCATTTACCTGGCGGGAAAGGACACACCTGAAGACCGGATACCCTTACCCGCGCACCAGTCCCGCTGGTGGATCTACATGGGGGCGAGCGAGGAAGCCTTTCACCAGGTCAGTCGCGTCATTGCTGCTCGCTGGTTTATTGCCTGGCTTGGTGGCCAGCCGGCCACACACCATTCCGTTGCGTAGGATGGCGAAAGGAGATCGCGTGATGAACCGTTGCCAGAGCTGTGCCCAGATCAAACCATGTTTTTGTTTCCGACGCTTTCGAAAAGGAACCGTCATTTTTGTTGTTCTCTGTCGTTCCTGTGCTACCAAGAGAGGAGCCGTTCATGCGTAAACGTGAAATCTTGCCTCATGACTACCATATGACTATCGCTGAAATCAACCAGCGCTTCTATCCGATTCATAGATTCACAACGGATGACCATCAGGAGCTTGATGGGTTGCTTGGACTCTTCTGGTCGAATGAAGACAGCTATGGCATTCCCATGGCAGTAGGGCCGCGCCACACCACTGGCCTGGTGTCTTTTCCTACCTACGCCGCTGCGATCAATTACTGTCATCGCCGCTGGGAGGACGACGAACTGCTCTATGACTGGAAAAAGAACGCGGCTCGTTGTGAACTCTATCCCGAACGGAATGTTTGGTATACACAGGAGCTCCAGCAGTTGACAGGTAACACTCCCCTTTGGTTTCTCTCTCTCTCTGAGGTCCATGCATGGGTCGCCTTGTATGATGGCACCGTGTACAGCGTGGATGCAGGCACGATTGATGAGGCTATGTGTCAACTGTACGAAGAAGTGGCTGAACGGATTGCGCTGGCACAGACAGAAGAGCACCCAACCCTACTGATCGAGCAGGAGTATGCATCCAAGTAAAGGAGTGATTACATGACCTTTCAATTCATGTTTTGTCGGGTGTTATCCGTGCTCGTTCCATCGATGCTGTGCGGTTGCGGCTACTACACCTGTAGCTATTGTGGGAACTGTCACAATCCACTCTGCACGTCCCATTCCTCTTGTACGCACGATTAAACCTCTCTCCCTTGCATCTCCTTGCTATTTGATGAGTACCGGGCCTCTTAGCGCCAAATAAGAGGCCTTCATTTTATATGAGGTTGAAGAATGGATACGAGTGGTGTATCTGGCTATGAGGTGTATCACCTTAACCAGACGAATAATCGTGAGTCTGCCATCCATCTAGAAGCAATGCATGCCGTCTCACTTTCTGGTGGCCTGGCTAGTGCTGTAGCAGCTGAACGGGTGATCCAACGCTATGGCAGAGAAAAGACGCTCCTATGGTTTGCCGACACGCTTTATGAGGATGAAGACCTCTATCGTTTTCTGCATGACTGTATGCAGCGCTGGAAGGGAGTGCTGTACTGGTATACCGATGGGCGCACACCGCTGGAAGTGGCCGCGCAAAAGAAGCTGATACCGTGTAACCTGGCGGCTCCTTGTAGCTATGAACTCAAGGTCAAACCGTTTCGCCAGTTCATCCAGGCCATGCCTGCGTTACCAGTAGTGTACATTGGATTGGATCGCTGGGAAAAGCGCCGCCTGGTCAGCGTCAAACAGTCCTATGCACAGGCGATCCACGCGGTGGTCGTGGATTATCCCTTATTGTGGGAACCCTACGAAGTGAGACCATTTGTTGATGTCTGTCGCCAGGACTGGGGGATTGAGCCACCACGGCTCTATGCTCTTGGTTTCTCTCACAATAATTGTGGCGGCCGCTGTGTACGCCAGGGAATTCGTGAATGGGTTCGTCTCGGAACGCATTTTCCTGACCGCTATCAAGTTTGTGAGGAATGGGAACAAGAGCAGCGTGCCCAGGGCGGCGCCCGTGCAAAGAGAAGCTTCTGCGCTGTCCAGCGCAATAAGATAAAACTTCCACTGCCGCTAGTTGATATCAGAGCCAACTACTTTGACCATCAGGAGACGCTTTTCTAATATGTGCCTGTGGCGAAGGGGCAAAAATGTATAGATCAACAGCAGCTAGGACTGTGGGAACTAGAGGATCCAGACCCGAAAGCAGAAGTCGAAGAACGATCACGTTGTACGATGTATGTTATTCATAATTGATTGTCGAGACTTTTCATCAATGAAATCTTTCGTTCACTGAGAAAGAATCATCCGTTTTCTACAGCCTCTTACCGTAAAATGTGCACTGCTTGAGAATGAGCACATAAGAAACAGAGAAAGAAGGGTTGCATATGGGCTATAATACAACGTTCAATGGACACTTTTCGCTCAATAGATATTTGAAGCCTGAACACAAAGCATATTTGCGACGATTTGCCGAGATCCGACATCTCGCTCTTAATGAAGAAAAACTGCAAAATTACCCTGACCCCCTTCGTGAAGCTGTGGGATTATCCATTGGGAAGTATGGAATGTACTTTACTGGCCTCATCGATCCAGAAGGAGTTGGCGATGATCTCTTACTTGGTTACTCCTTCGGTATCGACAAAATGGATACTATCTCAACATTGGAGATACATCATGAAGGGGCTTTTTGGGCGCCTTCTACTTTTTGCCAGTGGATACCAACTGATAACGGCAACGGGATAGTAGCAGAGGGTGAGAAATTTTACGGGTATGTCACATGGCTCCGTTTCCTCCTGGACCACTTTCTTCTTCCTTGGGGATACGAGCTTTCCGGTGAGATTTCCTATCAAGGAGAGCAAGGAGAACATGGAAGGATTATTGTCGCACACCAGGAGATACAAACCGTCATTGATGGAGATTCTTTGCTTTCCCGCTCAAAAGAAAGCGCTGAGTTGGATGAAATGAGAAAAATCCACTGGATGACCGTTGGTTCTCTCTCAGATGCCGCACGACAGGCCCTTCTCGATGTAGATGCAGTCGTTTTGAACGTACACAATGAGCCTCCGGTTGTGCTTGTAGGTATTCCTTACGACTGCAACTACTACAAGCGATTTGGGTATGATGATCTTGCCATTTGGACATCAGAGGGGATTCAGCTCCATTCGAAAAATCTTCGTTTACAGTGGGGCCATAACAACTTCCCAGGAAAACTTTGGGGGGGCTTCCCAAGAGAGCGGCTGATCCTTCCTGATGAGGCATATGAGCATCTTTTCCCTTGACAAGGAACGAGGAAAAGATGCAGCTCCAGCTAGCGAGAGGCGCTTTCATAAGCAATAAGCTCGGCTAGTGGTATATCGGCTTCCTTCCTCTCTTTGTTTTTCTGTTGAAGCATTTGAGGAACGAGCTGTTTCTGAGCACGATGTACTGTCGCTGTCAGGCCAATCTCATCATATTCCAGAACAGATCGTTCTTCTGGACGCAACTCAATTACTTAGGGCATTCTCCTCACGCTTTTTCGTGCGGCCACGACTCTGGCTACGTCCATAGAAACGTGGAACTGGCATTTCTTGCAAGCCATCCGCACAGGACACGTTGCCCATTCTGGGTTACTGCATAATCCACCATCATCGAGCACAGTATAGACCTTTGGCTGATTGTTGCTTCCTCCTTCGAGATCAACCAGGGTGCTTACGAGAATACTGTTTTCCTCAGCCTTGGTATAAGCAACTGCCAAACGATTGTGGGTGGGGGAAATCATGTGTCCAGACTTCTGAAGTTATTGCCGTCGCTGCCTCGGTACTCTCATTACCAATGTAAACCATCACAAAAAAACCGGCTCGAGTGTGTCACCACCTGAACCAGTTCTGTACCTCTTACATATCTTTGCTATTCCGTTTGTATTGTGTCTCTTGTCGCCACACAAGGAGCACGTTTGAGAGGAGTTCTCTTTCTATGATAACACAGCCACGACATGACAAACATGCCTTTACCATACCTCCACGATCACCCATCAAATATCAACGGCTCTTCTGTGGGTGGTCACAACAAGATGGGGCCTTCTACCAGCGAAAGGGGGCAACCTCATGAACGGTTTCCCCTATACCCACGAGACGCCTTTTCACACGCTCTATACCATTGGCTACCGTGCACCAGGGGCCATGGACAAGATCAATGAGTACGTCTCAGCTGGTGCGCTGCTTCTGGATATTCGTTTTTTACCAGCCTCTCGCTTTGCACCTGAGTGGAGCCGCAAACAATTGCTGGCCCGTTTTGGTCGGCAGAATTATGAACATCTCAAGGATCTTGGCAACGTCAACTATCGCGATCGCACCCGTCCGATGCAGCTTGTGAACAGTGATCACGGTTTGCCCTGGGTCTATGTTCACTTACAAAAACGGGATGTGTTGCTACTCTGTGGATGCCCCGAACCGGCGACCTGCCACCGTTCGCTCGTCTGTCAGCATATCCACGCCCTGACACCGCAGGTACAGATTGTTCATCTGGTCTGTAAGCCACGAATCACACCACACTGGAAGGAGCAACGAGAAGGGAAATGTCTATGAACCTGCTCGTGTTTTGTGTATTTGTAGTGCGGATCTGTATCACGTATGATGGAGGATATGCCCATGGATGAGAATCATGATGTGGTGTTGGCCAAGATGTTGCAGGCAGATGGACTGCCAGGGGTGCTGGTCTCCAATCGCCCCTGGCGGGAATTATCTGCCGATGCCATTACGTGCCTGGTCAACACCCAAACCGCGATCTATGTGCGAGATAGCCAGCTGGTACGTATTCAGCGCAAAGAAGATGGCAGCCCATTTCTGGAAACCTTAACCGAAACAACCTTAAAGGGTATCCTGGCCCGGCGCATGAACTTTGTCAGAACGGGGGTGAAAGGGCCAACCCATTGCGCACCACCTGATGCCATTGTGAAAGATATTCTGGCCCTGGGAAATTGGCCTTTCCCACCACTCGATAGCATCATTGAATTCCCGGTGGTGCGGCCAGATGGAACGCTGATCACCACACCAGGGTATGATCCTGCAACGCGGTTGTACTATGCGTCAATTTCTTCATTGCAAGTACCTCCCATTCCAGAGCATCCCACAGACGAAGAGATCATGAATGCTCAAGGGCTGATCTATGAAATGATTGGCCAGTTCCCGTATGAGAATACAGCCAGTTATGCCAATACGATCGCGTTGCTTTTGACGCCACTTATGCGCCAGGCCATTGCTGGACATGTCCCGTTAGCCCTCATTGATGCCACACGACCGGGCACTGGGAAAAGCCTGATAGCGGAGACCGTCGCCTTAATTGCCACCGGCCGCAAAGCGACCATGATGACGGCTCCCTATGATGATGATGAATGGCGCAAGCGCATTTTATCCACCCTGGCTGAAGGGGCGACCATTATCACCATTGATAATATCAAAGCGAAGCTTCAGGCTGCCAGTCTCGACTCCGCTCTCACAGCCCATGTGTTTTCTGATCGGATCCTTGGAGCCAGCCGCAACGGAGCCTATCCACAACGCGCCACCTGGATGGCCACCGGCAATAACCTTCAAGTTGGTGGAGATCTCCCTCGGCGGTGTTACTGGATCCGTATGGATGCTCGCACTGCCAAACCATGGACGCGTTCTGGCTTTAAGCATGACCTGGAAACGTGGGTGCCCACCCATCGAGGGGAACTCATTGCGGCGCTACTCACCCTCATTCGTGGCTGGTATGACGCCGGGAAACCCGCCATGAAAGTGCCAATCAAGATGGGTAGTTTCCAATCCTGGGTCGATACGATTGGCGGGATCCTGGAGCATTGCTATGTCGAGGACTTCCTAGGGAACATGCAGACCCTACAGGAACAGGATGAGGACGCATTACAGTGGGCTGCTTTCCTGCACGCCTGGCGTGCCCACTATAAGGATGATCAGATCCTTTCCTCCATCCTGGCCAGAGATATCAAAGCTGGATCCACCAAAGATGACGACAGCGACATGACCAAGGCCGGACTCTATAATGCCCTCCCCGATGATCTCACTGACATCCACAAAGGCGACTTTAAGCGCCGCTTAGGAAAGGCTCTCTCCTATCGCGTGGGTACGCGCTTTGATGATAGTGGGTTGTACCTGGTTAAAGGGGAACCAGATAAACGGAGCGGGGCCGTTTTCTGGTCTGTTGCGGCTCCAGAACAAGAGGCAGAATACCTATAATAAATCTACATAGTGCTTCTCATATAAGCATTTAGGACTGTGTCCTATTCGCTCTCGTTTGGGACAATTGAGCTTGCGTAATACCAAGAGCTTGATCAATTTTGACCCCACTAATGTTAGCCTCGCTGAGGTCAGCTCCACTGAGGTTAGCCTCGCTGAGATCAGCTCCACTGAGGTTAGCCTCGCTGAGATCAGCTCCACTGAGGTTAACTTTATAAAATTCAGTCATACAGAGGTTGGCTTCTCTGAGGTTGATTCCACTGAGGTTGATTCCACTGAGGTTGGCTTCTTGCAGCTTGATACTGTCGAGGTTAGCTCCTTGAAGCTTGGTTTCATGAAGAATGACTTTCCTGAGATTGGCGCTCCTGAGGTTGGCTCTACTAAGGTTAGCGTGTATAAGGACAGCTTCTATGAAGACAGCTTCTCGGAGATTGGCTTCGCTAAGGTTGGTGTTGGTAAGGATAGCTTTGCTAAGATTGGCTCCGCTAAGGTTAGCTCCGCTAAGGTTGGCTCCGCTAAGGTTGGCTCCGCTAAGGTTAGCTCCGCTAAGGTTGGCTCCGCTGAGGTCAATGTCTGAAAAATTCACACCTTGGAAATTGGCGCTGGACAGCACCGTGTTATGCAACGTCACTATACTTTTTTCTGGATCTGCCACAGCAAGCTTTGCTTCTCTTAAAAAAGAAAGCACCACATTTTGTCGTGTGGTGTTCAGTTGCCCAATAACAGTCAATGTTCGTACTCGTGCGACATTTCGAACTTCGGCATCCTCTTTTGAGGTTCGCAGATCCTTTTCCAAAAGTAATTCCGCCATACGATCCAAATAACTTTGGAGTAAGTCCTCTCTCTGCTTATCAAGAGCTATCTTTTGATCAGCTTCGTAGCGCTTTGCAGCTATCTTTTGATCAGATCGGCTTGTTGTTATATTAAGTAAAAATCCTCCAATAGCCAACACTACTGGAATGATAAGTAATTGCAACCAATCCCATAACGTTTTTGCAGGTTGATCTTGTTGTCCAGAGGAAATGTTTTCAACATGCCTATTAAACCCTGTCCAATCGACCTGATATCCCAAAGAGATAAGGAGGAGAAGAGAGATAATCGAAACTAAAATAGCAAGAATCACTACGAAAAGACGGAAGGATTTATTTTTCCAGAACCAGAACTTGCTCATTTAATCCCCTTTTTTGCTAGTAGCCCTTTTTTAGCTACTTTGTACAACGTAATCAGATAAGTTTTTTTCAATATAACTAGTGTTAGAGGAAAGAAAGGTAGGTGCAATGCACGGTTTCGAGAAGAGGAAAACGATGTGTGTGTGTGCGCAACACCAATCGTTTTCCT
This sequence comes from Dictyobacter alpinus, assembly GCF_003967575.1. Lineage (NCBI taxonomy): Bacteria > Bacillati > Chloroflexota > Ktedonobacteria > Ktedonobacterales > Dictyobacteraceae > Dictyobacter > Dictyobacter alpinus. Next base: position 2,266,923 of record NZ_BIFT01000001.1, on the reverse strand, counting down.
TTCCAAAAGAGAAAATCCGCAGGTTTGCAGGTTTCGCAGGTTCCTATCCCCCAAAAGAAGCAAAAAGAGAAGGTAACCCTCTATAAAAGCGCTTGGGAAGGGCATGGAGCGCACATTTGATCATTTTTCTCATGTCCAGATCGAAGTAAAACAAACCTGCAAACCTGCAAACCTGCACTGCAAAAATCTTCCTATGGAGGTAACCAGAAATGACCAATACATCCATTGAATGGACCAATAAAACATGGAATCCTATCACAGGTTGCACAGAAGTCTCACCAGGATGCGACCACTGCTATGCACGCACATTAGCCGAACGATTCCGAGGCGTCAAAGGCAATCACTTTGAACAAGGGTTTGACTTGAAACTCTGGCCTGACCGCCTGCAGCTCCCATTGCGCTGGAAGAAGCCACAAATGATCTTTGTCAATTCAATGTCAGACCTCTTTCACAAAGATGTTCCAGATGACTACATCATTCAGGTATTTGAGACCATGCGTCTGGCCAAACAGCATACGTTTCAGGTGCTCACGAAACGACCAAGTAGAGCGGTCCTCCTCGCGCACAAACTCGACTGGGCCCCAAACATCTGGTTTGGCACCTCTATCGAAAATAACGACTACGTGTGGAGAGCCGATAAGATCAGGCAGGTGCCTGCGGTCATACGGTTCATCAGTGCAGAGCCTCTGCTGGGTGAACTGACTGACCTCCACCTTGCGGGGATTCACTGGCTTATTGCAGGGGCTGAGAGTGGCCATGGTGCCCGGCCAATGAACGTGGATTGGGCGCGTTTCTTGCGCGATCTCTGCCAGGAGCATGGCACCGCATTCTTTTACAAGCAAAATGCTCTTCGTGGCCGCAAACAGCCGTTGCCATTGCTTGATGGTCGTCAGTGGATGGAATATCCGCATACAGCATAGAGAGGAGTGCTTATGGCAATCACCCAGTATCTTTCCAGCTATCACAGCTTGTTTGTGGGCCGCCAGGATGACTACGCGATCCAACTGCAAAACGGCCGGTATCGGCGTGCCGGAAAAGCCCTGACGGCCGCAGATCTCTATAATCATCTGGCTGGAAGACGAACCTATGGGACCTACATTATGGATGCGCAGGGCCGGTGTCGCTTTGCCGTCATCGATGCCGATACGGAAGACGGTCTTGATCGACTTTGGAGGATCCAGGAGCAGCTAGCAGAGCACCACATTGCATCCTATGTTGAGCGCTCCCGGCGAGGTGGACACCTGTGGATCTTCTTCACGACTCCCGCCCCAGCATCATGGGTGCGCGCCTGGCTCTTATCCTATTGCCCGTCGGATATGGAGTTCTACCCAAAGCAGGATGAGGGACAAGGCTACGGCTCGCTCATTCGGCTACCCTTAGGTGTGCATCGTAAGAGTGGCCAGCGCTATCACTTCATGGAACGTCAACCAGGTGGCTTGGTCACCCTCACCCAAACTGATGAACAGCGCATAGCTTGGTTCGCTTCCATCACCCGGATGCAGGTTCCCCAGCTGGTGAAGGAGCAGAAACCAACGCCAGCACGACCCACACATCAATCGTTTTCCTCTCCTCGGCAGCGCGCCACGAACGGACCATCGCCGATCCGGCAATGGAACGCGGAACAGGATCCGGTCCAGGTGATTGGTCGCTATGTTGATCTGAATGCCAATGGTGTTGGAAAATGCCCACTCGGTGATCACCACGCGAGCGGGCAAGATAGCCGGGCATCCTTCAAGGTCTACGAGCCTGGCGCTCCTGGTGGCTATTGTTGGTACTGCTACACCTGGCAAAAAGGTGGCTCACTCTTTGATTTTCTGCGCTACTACTATCACCTGGATGCACAGGAACTCTGGCAGCGCATTCAGGAAAACGCCATTTAGTATTCAATTGAAGTATAAAAAAGGAGTTACTTATGTCAACCCCATATAAATCTCATGTTTTCATCTTCACATGGGAACAGATCCAGCAACTGTTTGCAGCCTGTGATGTGACAACGGCCCAAGGTCAGAGAGACCATACTATGGTGCTGATCTTGTTACATACCGGCATGCGTGTTTCTGAACTTTGCCAGTTACGCATTCAAGATATCCAGGGATCTCTCATTCATATCATTGGGAAAGCGCATATCAGCCGTGATTTCCGGGTTACCAATGATGTCAGTCAGCAGCTGGCCGCATATCTGAACGGTTATCGCAGAGCAGTGGATAGCAATGTATCCTCGGCTTTCATAGATGATGAAGGCCAACCTTTTACTCCTGATGCTGTTAGTCGCTGGTTCTCAGCGCTCAAAGGGCGGGCAGGTATAGAAGGCAATGGGTTATCTCTCCACGCATTCCGCAATACCTGTGCATCTCACCTGTTCCATTCTCACACGTCATCGTAGCAACATCTTTTGATTGTGTTTCAACCAACTATAAAGAAAAAAAGGGCAGTTTGCAGGTTTCGTTGCAGGTTTGCCCTCTCTGTGAAGCCGCCTGTAGAGCGGCTCGCAGGTTTGCAGGTTTTAACCCCGACGATCCGAGGAAAAAAATCACAGGAGTAAAAAATCTATGCAGCAAGCTCAGAAACACACCGTACAGCCGATGCTCATGAATGTTACTCAGGTTGCCCAGGCATTAGGTGTTAGTCGAGGAACTGTTTATCAACTCATACTCACGGCTAACCTTCCTGTTGTTCTGTTTGGCCGAAAGAGGATGGTTCGACCTGATGCACTGAAAGCCTGGCTTCAGGCACGTGAACAACAGTTATAGTTTTTGATGTGATAACCCGCTGCACTAATTATTTAGTGCAGCTTTTTTCTTATAGGAAGGATGAATGCAATGGTTGAGAAAAAAAGTGGAGGCCACCGCGGCCATGGAGAGGGCTCCATCTCTCTACGCAAGGATGGCAGATATGAAATTAGAATAACCCTCGAAGACGGCACTAGAAAACGTACCTATGCAAAAAATAAAAAGGAAGCAAATGAAAAACTAAGGCAGCTCCAGCAAGAGCTTCACCAGGGAACTGTTATCAGTGGAAAGCAACAAACTTTAGAGCAGTACTTAAAAGAGTGGTTAGAGACTCACAAGCAAACTATTCGACCTCGTAGTTGGGAACGTTATGAAGCGATCGTTCGCTTGCACCTGGTACCTACATTAGGCAAACTTACGCTGCAAAAGCTTACTCCTCAACATCTGGATCGTTTGTATCTACAAAAATTAGAAGGAGGATTAAAGCCAAAGTCTGTTGCTGCTATCCATGGCATGCTTCACACGGCTCTGGATAAGGCGGTTCGTTTAGGTCTGGTGTCACGAAATGTTTGTAAAATGGTTTCTCCTCCACGAACTGTACGCAAAGAAATAACTCCTCTGTCAGCTGCACAGGCTCGTAAATTGCTAGAAGCTGCTAAGGGCCATCCTCAGGAAGCGCTTTTCCTCTTGGCACTTTCAACAGGCATGAGACGTGGTGAGTTGCTAGGATTAATGTGGAAAGATGTTAATTTAGTGCGCGGCGTCTTACAGATCCGCCATGCTTTAGTTCGCATGCCTACTGGACAAGGATATCAACTTGCTGAAACGAAAACGTCAAAGAGTCGCCGCAGTCTAGTCTTGACGGTTCCGGCTATAGAGGCTCTGAAGAAGCATAAAGAAGTACAGCAGCAGTGGAAAGAAGCAGCTGGCCCCTTCTGGCATGATAATGACTTTGTCTTCTGCAAACCGATGGGTGAGCACCTGGATCCAGGCTATGATGTCCTGGTTCAATTAAAAATGCTACTCAAAAAAGCAGGCTTGCCGGATATTCGTTTCCATGACCTGCGTCATAGTACAGCTACGCTCTTGCTAGAACAAGGCACCAACCCGAAGATCGTGCAAGAGATCCTGGGTCACAGTCAAATCAGCATGACGATGGATATCTATTCTCATGTTTTACCTACTATGCAGATTGATGCTATGAGCAAGTTGGGGGATATCCTAGAAGATGCTGATGAGGTGAGCGAAGAAGAAGAGGAGGACTAAAAGAAGAGATTTTTTTGTTTTGGCGTCAATTTCGGCGCAAAATGCCATTTTTTGCCAAAAACGAACCCGCGTCCATCAGCCTATGGAGCCGATGGACGCGGGTTTCAAAAGTATGAAGGTGCCAAGAGACGGAATCGAACCGACGACACTAGCATTTTCAGTGCTATGCTCTACCGACTGAGCTATCTTGGCGTGGCAATAATATAACACGTTCTCGAATTTACGTCAACCCCTGCGGGGCGCTTTTTTTGGTGCCTCAGAAAATTGATTGGTACCTCCCGGTACTTTTTGTTTGACTTTTTTTCAGGGGTTGACAACACCTGGCCTTTCTTTCTTTTTGAGTGGCAAAATGAATTGCTATATTTACTGTGAATTACTTTAAATACTTTTTGTGTATAGATTGTGAGTGCAACTATTGTGACCTTTTACGGAGATGTCCAGGCTCAAAATCGATTCTGAGTAGCTAATTGGTACCATGTTTCATGGTGTTTCATAGTGTTTCAGTTGAGGATGCGTTAATATAAAGACAACCAATCGGTACATTTTAAATAACCGTGGTGGTGATTGAGAATGTACATATCTACCTAAGGAGATTCACTATCTATGCCGAAAACACACAGCATCTCGCAGTTCGGATCCCAACATCGAGTCGTCAGCATGGTCGCCGGACAGGTTGTCATAATGGCTGCTCTTGCTCTTATGTTGCTTGGCACTGGTATGGTTACTGCACAGTCTGCTTCCGCTAAGGCGAACACAAATATGGCTACACAGGTTGCGACTACGGCAAATGTTCATACTACTTCCGCTCAAGTTACTCCTGTGACTTTGCATACCCCGTCTACCGCTGTTCGTGGTCGTGGCAATTACTTCCCATGGGGTCAGTGTACCTATTATGCAAATATGCGCTACTATCAATTGCATGGTATCTATGTTCCCTGGACAATTAATTCAAATGCATATCAATGGGTTGCTCGCGCTTATGATTATGGTTGGCATGTCTCTGCTACTCCTACTGTTGGTTCTATTATGGTTCTGGGCACATGGACTCAGGGTACCGGTAGCTATGGTCATGTAGCAATTGTTAATCAGGTTTTGAGTAATGGACGTGTGCTTGTCAGTCAGATGAACTGGGCTGGCCTGGGTGTCATTTCACAGTCGCAGTTCCGTTATGGTCCTGGTTCGGGTGTCTCTTTCATCACCGACAAATAGTCTTTTTTCCCTAAAAAAGAGGCCAGATAATATCTGACCTCTTTTTTTTTGTGCTTTTTGGCTTGTATTAAAAGCGTATAAAAATAATTGAAGGGATCTTAACCTTATATCAACCTTTTTTCCTATGTTTCACTGTATTTCATGATGACTGGCTTATGATGCGCTAATATATACATCGATATCCATTAATTATAAGTAGCAGGTATCTCTGCCTGTGTTGTTTTGCAGAGTCGAGGAGAAGTAGATTTGTTGTCAACTGAAAAGAGTCGACGTATCTGGATGTACTTACGGCAGCATCGTGTGATGAGTATTGTGGTTGGTCATGTTATTGTGTTGACGGTGCTCGGATTGGGCTGGTTGGGTAGCGCCTTTACGCCGGCTCTATTTGGCGCTCTAGCTCAGGCTCCTTGTGCGCAGGGTGATCAGACGTATGTGGTGCGTAGCGGTGATACCCTGGGATCGATTGCGGCCAGTCATGGGACGACGTGGCAAAAATTGTCTTCCTATAATCATCTGGCTAATCCCAATATGATTTTTGTAAGTCAACATATCTGTATGCAAAATTCAGGCACTAATGGTATCGCTAAAGCGGCGCCTGTGAGTAATCGTCCTGTTCAGCTACCCGTGGTGGGTGCGATCCATGGGAAGGGCAATCCTTTTCCCTATGGGGTGTGTACATGGTGGGCCAGCCAGCGTTACTTTCAGGTGCATGGCTTCTTTGTTCCCTGGTCCATGAATGCGAATGCCTGGCAGTGGCAGGATCGGGCGCGTGAGTTTCACTGGCATGTGTCTGCAACTCCTGTAGTTGGTTCGATTATCAATCTACAACCGGGAGTTCAAGGGGCCTCTGGCCTGGGCCATGTGGCCCTGGTGGAGTCTGTGAAGAGTAACGGGCATGTGATTGCCAGTAATATGAACTGGGGTCCCAATTATACCCAGGTCACAAATGTCGAGTTTGCTCCAGGCCCCGGTGTCTCCTTTCTCTTTGCCTGAGCAGCGGAGTTGTAAAGGGTAGTCAATCCGCTTCCGGAAGTTAGAGAGGTATCCCCTGGTATGACTCATGTCGCACGAGCCCGCCTGAGCAGCGGGGTTGCAAGGGGCTAAGCCGCCCCTTGCCAGGGTCAGAGGGATGAGCCCTCGTGTTTCTATTCTTTACCCGCACCGCCTGAAAAGCGGGGTTGCAAGGGGCGGCTTAGCCCCTTGCCGGGGTTCGAGGGGTGTCTCCCTCGTATCTTCCCTTCTCTCGCGTGCCGCCACAGTCGGCGAAAAGAAAGGAAAGATACCTTTGAACTGAATATCAATGGCTGATACATAAAAGATCTACATTTATTTTGTTGATTTCTAACCAGTGCTACACTAAAAAAAGAGATGCTCCTTGTTTCTCTTCTAGTAGGGAAAACGGCTTTGCGAGGATAATAAAGATAGTGGATCCATCATGGAGCATCTTCCCCCTTGCACCCACCTCACTTTATGCAAATTGAGATTCCATAGTAATTGTTACCATTATTTACTACAAAACATGGACTTATTGGTGATATATTTGCATCTTTTATGCATTTGGACTATTATTAAATCCTGCCCCAGGCAGGCAGGATAGTCCTCATCTGGGTTCATATATGATATCTACCGCATATATCTGCTCTATCAGGTTCACTCAAGAGTAGCCAATCCCAACACTTGACGAGTACTTCTATTCTGTTATACTACTTATCAATAAGAACAAATGTTCTAAAAAATCTATCTAGAAGGAGGAATCGTAATGGGAACGACTTATACCCGCCGGCAGCCTGCCTATTACGATGTTGAGGATCGTGATGATCTTTATGTCACGCGTATGCCGAGTAGCACACGTCGCTACAAGCCATATGAGACCGTAGATGATCCTCTGGTTTTGCAAAATCAGAATACATCTTCTATTCAACGTCGTCGTTCAAGTGGAAATACTACTAAGACTCAAAGCGTGTATCCCACTCGACAACCAGGTGGTGCTGCTTACAGCGCTGGTCGACCGTCCAAAACGGTAGATGTGCGTCGCAATGAACTGGCTCCCAAACAGGGTCCGGCCAAAAAACGTTTTTATCCAATGTTAATCGTTGGCATGATCGTGGCGATGTTGCTTTTGCTCGGTTTGACCTGGCTGTTTTCGTGGTGGCAGGGCTTTCAACAAGATATGACCTATGGTTATCCCCGTACCGCTCATGTTGATGCTGTGGTCGGACATAATGATAGTACTGAACATCCTACCCACTTTGTCTTTATTAATCTTCACGGACATATTCAAGTTTATGAAATTCCGGGTGGCGATACTTCAAAAATGCGTATCTTTAATGGCCCTACTCTAGATGGTTCTGGCCAGGACCTCATTCCCATCACCGGGAGTGTTGTCAACCAGCAAGGGAAAATCAATTTGATTGTCCATGTCGGTGACCGGGATTTCCTCTTCATCAATGATGGGAAGACTTTCCACCCGCGCTGATTTCTGTATTACTACTATATATTACGGATATGCATCACTGATATATATTGTCTAGGAATCGGTTTTCTCCTGCGTGAGGAGACGGCGTTTACGCTCGATACCCCAGCGGTATCCTCCTGTTTCTCCGTCTCCTCTTACTACGCGGTGACAGGGGATGATCAGGGCGACTGGATTGTTGGCACAAGCTTGCGCGACTGCGCGGGCTTTCTTTTTGTCTCCTAGACTTTGTGCGATTTCTCCGTATGAGCGGGTCTCTCCTACTGGTATGCTGCGTAGCATTTCCCAGACACGCCATTGAAATGCGGTGGCCTGGACATCTATCGGCACGTTAAGCTGGTTCCAGCTGCGTTCTCCCTCCAGATAGTCCAATATGTTGTTGACCCATGTTTGGAGCTGACTACCATCCTGGTAAATCTGGGCGGCTGCATATTCTTGTTGTAGTCCTGCCTCTAGTTCTTCTTGGTTATCTCCCAGACTGACCGCACAGATCCCTTTGCTGGTGGCGGCCACCAGTAGCTGGCCCAATGGACTGGTGACGATGGTGTAAGCTATCTGCATGTCCTGACCTCCCTGACGATAACTATTGGGGGTCATGCCTAGATGGGTGGGGACGCGCTCGTAGAGGCGACTGGTTGAACCATAACCGGCGTCATAAACCGCCGCTGTTATCGCTTCCCCCTCGCGCAGACGCGCCTTGAATTGTTCCATGCGCCGGGCGTCAACGTATTGACGCGGCGTGATACCGGTATTATGTTTAAAGATGCGTTGCAGATGGTAAGGACTCATATGTACCTCTTCTCCCAATTGTGCCAGTGTAAGGCGTTCCTCTAAGTGCTCATTTATATACGTACATACCTGTTGGACAATGGCTTCGGCGGCCGCGTTATAGGATTGCTGGAGCTGTGGCTGGCAGCGGCGACAGGCTCGATAGCCCTCGCTTTCGGCGCTCTCGGCGTCATTGAAGAAACTGACCTGCTTCCTATTCGGCTTACGTGAAGGGCACGAGGGCTTGCAATAGATGCCAGTTGAGTGGACCGCGTACACAAAATCTCCATCACTATTGCTGTCTCGCTCAACTACGGCCAGCCAGCGCTGTTCGTCATGCAAAATTTTCATAGCTTCTCCTGACAAGTGCGACTATTGCCCCTTCAAGGCTTTTTAATGTTCGCCCAGAGGTTGCAGGGCGATCACTCGTAAGCGCTGAGATAGACAGTATGCTAGAAACGCGTCAATTCATATGTTACGATGATAATATAAAATCTACTAAGAATCTATCCGATTCTTGCTTTTGATATGCCAGGATCTTATATCGTTCAAGTATTTTGAGAGGAAGAGGGTCTGCATGCAAGTATTTCAGTCTGATAGTTTGAAGAGCGAGATTGATGAGCGGGTGCCGGATCTGGTGGCGATGCGCCGTGATCTCCATGAACATCCAGAGACGGCTTTTGAAGAGGTGCGTACCGCTGGCATTGTTGAGCAGCGCTTGCGTGCATTGGGCTTTGAGGTCCAGACTGGTATTGCGAAAACTGGTGTGGTGGGTCTATTGCGTGGCGAGGGCGCAGGTGCTGATGCGAAGACGCTAGCTATTCGCGCTGATATGGATGCTTTGCCGATCCTGGAACAGACGACAGTCGATTATCGTTCGCAGACTGATGGTAAGATGCACGCCTGCGGCCATGACGGCCATACCTCAATCGGCCTCACAGTCGCGGATATCTTAAGTAAAAAGCGTTCTGAGTTGAAAGGTAATATCAAGTTTATTTTTCAGCCAGCAGAAGAAGTAATCGGGGGAGCGCAGCCTATGGTTGAAGCCGGTACGGTGAAGGATGTGGATGGAGTGATCGGCCTGCATTTGATCAGTAACTATCCCGTTGGTCGCGTTGGTGTGAAGGCCGGCACTGTTTTTGCCAGTGCCGATAAGCTGAAATTGACAGTGCATGGAAGTGGTGGACATGGAGCGATGCCTCAGGACGCCGTTGATCCTATCGTAATTGCAGCCCATGTGATCACTACCCTGCAGACCCTGATCAGCCGTGAAACCTCCCCTTTTAGTCCTGCCGTAATCACCATCGGAACCATCAACGCTGGCACGGCCTTTAACATTATTCCAGAGACGGCCGAACTGGGTGGTACCATGCGTGCCTTTTCGGCCGAACATCGTGCTTATCTGGCCCGGCGTATCCAGGAAGTTGCCAATGGCGTGGCCGTGGCCCTGGGCGGCTCCTGTGATGTTGAGGTATACGATGGCTGTCCCCCTTGCGTCAATGACGCCACCATGACCGAACTGGTATATAGCGCCGCAGTCGCAAGCGTAGGCGAGTCCGCAGTCGATACCGGCGAAGAGATCCCCACTACTGGTGCAGACGACATGGCCTATTTCCTGGATGCTGTACCAGGCTGCTACTTTATTGTCGGCGCACAAAACCCAGAAAAAGGAGCCAGTTATCCCCACCATCATCCTCGCTTTAACATCGATGAAGATGCCCTACCAATCGGCGTCGAAGTCCTGATACGCTCAGCACTCAACTTTTTCTAAGCATATGGCTCCCAGGAAAGTGGGAGCCACAGCGTCTCCATTTTTTATTATATGGAGGCAAGGAATGTGCCCCATTTTTTATTTATGGATGTCGGAATTGCGCATTGCGCAATTCCGACATCCATAAATAAAAAATGCAAGTTCCCGTCAGGGAACGAGTGCGGCCGCACCCCATAAACAACGCGAAAACACAAAACCAACACATATATTTAATCCATCAGAAAGTAGATAGTAAAATACAATGACAACTTTTTCAAGCAAAAAAAACACCCAACACCTGCAGCCAATCTCATTGCCTGCAACCACCTTCCATTCTGGTAATGCTCTGCTGGACGATGCGTTTCGTATTGCTATCGGCGATATCGTTGGGAATATCGTTCCTTTTAAAGATGGTTTATTAGAGCAACCAGCGCAAGCATTAATGGCAGGACTCGGCTATGCAACGCCGTGGACGCGCGATACGGCGCTTAATGTCTGGAATGGCGCGGGCCTACTCTTTCCTCAAGTGGCACTGCAGACTTTGCTGGCGGTGCTTACACGCAAGGATGACAAGGTTCAGATCGGTGGACAGTATTGGGATGCCATCTCCTGGACACTTGGTGCCTGGTCCTATTATCTTTGGACAGGAGATAAGGCTTTTCTCTCCCTGGCCTTTGAGGCGATCAATAATTCACTGCTCTATTTTGAGGTCAACGAGTTTGATGAGCAGTTACAACTATTCCGGGGCCCGGCCTGCTATGGAGATGGTGTGGCGGCCTATCCTGATCGTTATGCACGCACCAATGGATCAAGTAGTATTCTGGACTGGGTTAAGGCTAATCCACAGGAGGCAGCGCATCCTGGTTTTGGTTTGCCAATGTGTGCGCTCTCGACAAATTGTTTGTATTATGCGGCCTATCGCTTATTGGACAATATGGCGCTGGAATTGGATCATCCTGTTGATCCGCTCTGGTTGCAAAAGGCTATGGTTCTAAAGGAGGCGATTAATCGGCATTTATGGAATGCTGAGAGCGGTTTGTATCGCTATTTTATGGATGCACATGGAGGTAGTGAGGAACAAGAAGGTATGGGTCATGCCTTTGCCTTGCTATTTGGTATCGCCGATGAAGAGCAGGCAACCTCGATTTTACTACAGCAGCACATTACCGAGCATGGCATCCCCTGCGTCTGGCCTCCATTTTCGCGGTATAGTAGTCCCGATGGTATGCGCTTTGGCCGCCATTGTGGGGTCGTCTGGCCACACATCCAATCCTTCTGGGCCGAAGCCGCGGCAAAATCTGGCCGCTTTGATCTTTTTGAGCACGAATTGCGTACGCTGGCTGGTAGAGCCCGGCGAGATAGTCAGTTTGCTGAAATCTATCATCCTCTTACCGGAGCTATCTATGGTGGTGTGCAAGAGGGACATCCTGATCAATCCACGTCTGAGCAGCTAAGTGAATGGCAATCCTATCCCCGCCAGACATGGAGCGCGACTGGCTATCTTCGTATGCTCTTTCGGGTGATCCTTGGTATGCAATTCAATACGGACGGCATAACGTTTACGCCATATCTCCCCACTGATATGCAGAGGATCAAGCTTTCCCAGCTCCCATATCGCTCAATGGTCCTGGATATTGAGATTCAAGGTTCCGGCTCGAGTGTACAGGAATTTCTCCTCAATGGCGAGCCCAGTTCCTTCTATCAAGTACCAGTTAACGCCATCGGCCACCAACAGGTTTTCATTCATTTAGCCTGATTGGGGTCTGATCGAAAGAGACCATAAATCTAATTTTAAAGTATTAACAGTTTTTTAGTAATAGAATTATTAAGCCAAAAGACGGGTGATGTGCTAGCTACACTCGTCTTTTTTTGCTGCCTTATAAGGTATGAACTGTAAGCAGAAGTGGAGGCGTTAAGAAAGAGGTGCTTACCTCACAGGAGATGATATGGTTTACCTGTTCATTGAGCGAAAAATATATTTAAAGTATCAAACTATGTTTTTTTATAATTTGAGGATACTATATATATTTTTAAATTTTGAATATGAAAATTGTTAAATGAAATTATATAGTAAAATATTTATAAAAGATAACTTTTTCTATATTAGTATCAAAAAATGATAAAAGTATTAAGTTATAGGCAAAAGTGGCGAAAAGTATATTATGGAATACATATTTATGGCAGAAGTGAGCCTGTATATGTATCTTGCAGCAGTCTACGCATTTGAACTATAGAAAAGGAGAGTCGCTGCAACTGTTATTAGGGAAGGATTATCTAACATGTTTTTGATGAGAAAGTTGTTTTTGCTGCCTTTGCTGGCATGTCTCTTCAGCTTTGGTGTATTAAGTGGGCATACTGTCCACGCCAGTTCTCCCCAGCTCACTACTGTGCGGGTGACAGCCCTCTGTAACGCCACGCCCCCTGTTCCTCCCACTCTGATAGCTCAACTCGCACCGGGCCAGGAAATCAATGGTAATATCTTTGTCGTAGGGCCAGCAGAGGGTACAATACCACCCTCACAAATCATTCTTACCGATTCGGCCAGTGACACCATTATTACTGTTAAAGAAGGCGATCCCCCGCAGTCGTTTGAATTCAATCCTATCACGTTTGATAAAATCACTGCCTGTGTTACTGATACTGCCAATACTGGCTATGTAGACTACAACATCCAAGACCGATGCTGCTTCAAAGGATGTGATTGCCGTGAAGGTTGTTGTAATAATAAAATTTCTGTTTCCGTTAACAACAGCTATACGGTCAATGGTAACGCAACCAATTCACCAACCATCACGAATACTATGCCGAACACAAGTTCGCCAAACTACACAAATACGAACTCTGGTGGTACCGCGTCGAATACCAACGCGCCAATGAATAACCCAAATAATACATTTTCACCATCTAACACCAATTCGCCAACGAATACGCCAACAATTAATAGCCAGTTTGCACCAACGGATACCAACTCATCAACTGCTACCAACTCGGCCAACCCGATTAACACCAATACGCCTAGTGGTAACAATACGGCCAATCCGACTAATACGGCTAATCCAAGCAACACCAATACGCCGAGCAACACATCAAATGGTACCAACAACAATAGCAATACGCCAAGCAACAACAACGCACCAAGCAACCCATCAAATGGTACCAACAGTAATAACAACATGCCAAGTAATAACAACACGGCCAATCCAAACAACACCAATACCAGCACCCCATCCAATTTAAATAAGAACCTGACTAAGAACATCAATCGTAACAAGAATTGGCCGTGGCTTATGAACTTTAACCGTAATAGTTATAAGTTCAAAGGCCATGGCCATAAGTTTGGAGGAGGCTACAAATTCAGATATTGCGGTAATTATGCTCATCACCATGGATTTGTAGGCGGCTACAAACTTGGTCTTTCCTATAACAACCGTCATAGTTTGAGATTCTAGGATTAGCAAAAGTTTATGCTAATGTGACCACGTGTTAAACTTGCGTGTGAAAGCCCTGGATGGATGGTCTACGACATAGTAGCATTCAATCCAGGGCTTTCAGTATTTTCACCGTGTGTGCAGGCCTATGGCATCATCAATGCCCCACTATCTCTAAAGATCTCTATTGTGGGGGGCCCAATTAGCCGTCATGGCTGAATTTATGCGTAATAATTCAATGGCTGTTTTCTTGCAATACCTGTTGCATATAATCACGTAATGCGGGAGCGATATCTGGATTACGTAATGCCCAGGCGATCGAAGTGGTTAGCAGTCCAAGTGGCGTACCCATATCGTAGCGCAAGCCTGTGAAATGCAGTCCATGACATTTGCCGGCGCGAGCCTGTTCGAGCAGGGCATCTGTGAATTGGATTTCGCCGCCGCGACCAGGTTGAGTTTTTTCAAGGATTGGGAAGATGTCCGGTGTGACGAGATAGCGGCCGGCCACAGCGAAATCGGAAGGTGCATCTTCTGGCGCTGGTTTCTCTACCAGGTCATTGACTTGATAGATGTATGGCTCCTTCTCCTGCACCGAAGCGATACCATAGGATGAAATAAGCTCACGTGGAGTCGAGAAAAGTGAGAGCACCGAGGTCTGATATTGATCATAGATCTCGATCAGTCTGGAAAGGCAAGGTGTCTCAGGCGCGAAAATTTCATCACCAAGCATAACAATGAATGGCTCATCGCCCACCGCCTCGCGTGCGCAGAGGATAGCGTGTCCGAGCCCCAGTGGTTCGGCCTGACGGATCGAAACATATTTCGCCATCTCCTGAACGCGGCGCACAGCGTCCAACTCTTTCTTTTTGCCCTTACGCTCCAGCATCATTTCCAATTCCGGGAAGGTATCGAAATGATCCTCGATGGCTCGTTTGTTACGATTCGTAATAAAAATAATTTCTTCAATGCCGGCCTCGACGGCCTCTTCCACAATATATTGAAGTGTCGGTTTATCGACAATTGGCAGCAGTTCTTTGGGCACCACCTTGGTAGCCGGGAGCACACGTGTTCCCAAACCTGCCACTGGTAGTACCGCTTTACGAATACGCATTGGTCCTCCTTCTAGTTAAAAACAGACACTCACATAATCATGCCTGTTGTCTGCAACATTCATGTCTATTCCGTATTGTATTTTATCGCACTGTTGAGGTCAATCTGAACAACGCCCAAAAAATATAGCGCTGGAAAAAAATTACCTACAGGTAATCCCTTTTTTCCGCGCTATACAATTGATATTCATGTACCCCGGCTCATCTTCTTCGCAGAAGTGAGAGCACCACAATAATGACAATAATAATAATCAAGTAAGGCAGCTCAATACTGAGATAGAGGGTGTTGTTGGCCACGTTTAAATTCATAGCACTCGCACTCTTTCCTTTGATTTTTAGCAATAGTTGCCTATAACATTGCCCTTCTCATATAGCACGTCTTACTCTGTAGAAGAGTTTTATCGTATGCAAATTTGTGTATATTTGATGATAGCGAGAATAGATCTATTTATTTGCATCCAGCTGCTTCGCCAGTAGATCGGCCACGACGCCAGTGACTCCTCCCCAGATAAGATGAGCTATAATCATAAGACTATTACGCTCTGATGTCTCGTTAGTTCCGGCGGCCAAAAATTTGCCCGCAGGTAACCATCCCATATAACTTGCTGCCCAGACCCCTAAACCGAACAAGCTCCCTTTTAGGAGTGGTGGCAGCTTCAACTTGCCCGCAAATGTACTATAGAGCGATCCCATGCTGGCACCATAGCCTAAATGCGCGGTCAGGGTAGCCCCAAGTAACTCTGGTTTGTTTAAATCCATATTTGTGCGGTCGGCCACTTCACCAGTAATTTTTTCAGGTGGCAACGCATCCTTTTGCCAGGCAGGTAGAAACCTGTGCGCGGCCAGCATAAAGATAGTCATTGGAATAGTCGCTATTCCTCCTGCGACCGCGCCAATTATCGAAGGAAACGTAAAGGACGGGACTGGTAGTGGGCCTTGTTCGTGTGCCATAGAAGTGCTCCTTGGTGTTTAGGAATTTCGCGTGGCGTCTTTGCCATGTTTTATGTAACACGTAACTGGTACTACAAGCAGTTTCGTTGGGATGGTCATAAAAAAACAGGGATGTAAACACATCCCTATTTATATGCTACCATATTCTAGCACTTTCTGGCATATTACGCTGGTCAGGCATTACCAAAGATCATAGCTGCTATAAAGACCAGAATGCCGCTACCGACGACCTGGATCATGGATTTGACCCACTGAGTTTTGAAGTAGCGATGGCGTATGGCAGCGATCACCACTAACTCAACGGCAACCACCACATAGGCCAGTAGGAGCGCGATTTGAATATTGCTTACAAGGAAGGGGAGGGTGTGCAGTGCTCCACCAATGAAGGTCATGATACCAGTAATTGCGCCGCGTACCACCGGACTTCCCCGGCCGGTGAGGGTTCCGTCATCTGATAGTCCCTCTGAAAACGCCATGCTGATGCCGGCGCCTGTGGCTGATGCCATTCCGACCAGAAAGGCGGTGAAAGGATTATGCGTGGCAAAGGCCGTGGCGAAAATAGGGGCGAGGGTAGACACGGATCCATCCATCAGACCAGCCAGCCCTGGCTGGACCACGCGCAGCAGAAAGTCATGGGAGGTATCATCATTATTGCGGAGGGCGCTGATAATCGCATCAATCTCTGCGCGCACAGTCACTTTTTCGGCTTGCTCTACCTGTACCTCTGGCCGATCTACATTATTTCTCTCTTGTACCATGAGACAGTCTCCTTGTACACCTGACTGGTCTTTCGCGGCACTAATCTCTGGTTGATTATTCCGCTTTCCTTCAAGTGGGAAAAATAGAAATTAACTACCTATAATCTACACGTGTTCGTGCTGTAATTGGGTGTGCTTTTGACTGCATGCTGGACAACGTCCGTAGAGTCGTAACTCATGTGAAGTTAGCTCGATGCCTGTTGCCCGGGCGGCATTCTCAAGCATCTCCTGTGTCAAGGGAATATTGATCGGCACATCTAAGAGCGCCCCACAATCAGTGCAAATAGCGTGATCATGCCGCGATATATGTCCATCATAGCGACAGGTATCGTCGCTATGTCTCAGTTCCTTTATATACTCTTGCTCAACCAGACTATGGAGAATACGATACACACTGGCCAGCCCGATCTGTGGCCGCACCACCTTCACTGCATCATATACCTCGGAAGCCGTTGGATGATTAGTAGCAGCCCGTACCATCTCCAGTACCGCCTGCGCATTCGCATTCAACTTCTCCTTCATAGCCTTGCCTCCTCTATATTAGGTTGTCCTAATAATGATAATCATTATCACTTTTTCTGACATCGGAACTATACCATCTGGATCACTTTGTGTCAAGCTATCTTTAAATCTTGAATATTATTCATTTTTGTGCTTATACCTCTGCAAAAAATAAGAACTGTATAGAAATATATACTATGTGTGGATTGTACTCTAAATAAATCTTTTTTGGAGACCGTCTGTATACTTGATTTGAACCTAGCATGATGGGTAGCTGCTTTATGGGTATAAATGGCAGTGTAATTGGGTATATGGGACTTCGTGCTAGTCATCACTTTCTTTGGTAATCGTATAGTGGAAGAAGGGTTTCTTAGTGATGCATCAAAATCCTTGTGTTAGAAAACATCTAACCATAAACTCGTTTATGCGAGCATTTCTTTTTTGCTTACTACTTGTAGGTAGTCAGCTTTCAGTATTTGCTGGCTTGTTTGCCACTGCCCAGGCCGTTGGCTATTCTCATGGTAGAGGCATGATTCATTCATTACCACAGCCTCAATTGAGTAGAACACACACCCAATTGAGTAGAACACACACCCAATTGAGTAAAACACACACCCAATTGAGTAAAACACAAACTAA
This sequence comes from Dictyobacter alpinus, assembly GCF_003967575.1. Taxonomy (NCBI): domain Bacteria; kingdom Bacillati; phylum Chloroflexota; class Ktedonobacteria; order Ktedonobacterales; family Dictyobacteraceae; genus Dictyobacter; species Dictyobacter alpinus. The sequence continues at coordinate 2,249,342 of NZ_BIFT01000001.1, read as the reverse complement.
AGCGGGCATGACAAGATCTCAGGCTGGCAAGAAAAAAGTTGTTCCAGCTATTCGTGCTCAGGAATCGCCAACTGTCACAGTTGGTTCGGTAACTCCAAGTCCCGTTCCTGCTGGACTTGATATGAGTATCAGTAAAGTTGCGTCGGGTTCTACTTTTGCCGTTGGTCAAACGGTAACTTATACCCTGACGATCTCTTCAAAGACTACTTCTAGTTCGATTCCGAATGGTACACTAATTAATGTTAATGATTTGCTCCCGCTTGGTTTTATCAATGTTACTGCGAGTAGTGGGAGTGATTGGAGTGTTAGTTCTTCTGGGAGTACGAGCCCTTCATTTATCACGGCAAGCTATAGTGGTGCTTACCCTATTGCTCCTGGCACTGTATTACAGCCGATCACCATTACAGGTACTCTGACTGCTAATGCTGGTGCTAATTTGACCAACAATGCATCCTTGATTGTTCCCAATGATGTGAATCTTAATGACAATGCGTCGTTTTCTACCATCATGGTAGGTTCGGGCGGATTGGCCACCCCATCGCCGACAGTGGTAGCCACTCCATCGCTAACAGTAGTAGTCACTCCATCACCAACAGCGAGAGTGGAAACATCACCAACGGCGATAGCGGAAACCTCGCCAACGGCCACGAGTACTCCGGTAGTTAAACCGCAGTTGTTTATCGCCAAGTCGCATCTTGGTGGTAGTAATACATTTAGTGTGGGACAGTCCATCACCTATATGTTGAGCATCACTAACCTGCCTGGTTCGGCGCCTGAGAGCCAGCCGATCACGTTGCTTGATATGATGCCACTGGGATTAACCAATGTGACGGTGACAGGCTTGAACTGGACCGTGAGTGTGGTCAACACGACGAGCCCGAGCGCCATGCTGGCGACGTATACAGGCACCTATCCAGTAGCTCCGGGAGCCAATCTCCCTCCCCTTATGATCACGGGTGTCTTTACCAGTGATGCGGTGCCAACGTATACCAATACAGCGGTGGTCAGTTCGGCTGACGATCCGAGCCCGAGCCTCAATAGCAGCTATGATACCGTGACGGTTATCCCGGGAGATGTCACTCCAACCGTGGTGCCATCACCGACAGCGGAGACCTCACCGACAGTGGTACCATCGCCAACGCCATCGGTGACAAGCACAGCAGTGCCATCACCAACGCCATCGGTGACAAGCACAGCAGTGCCATCACCAACGCCATCGGTGACAAGTACTCCCGTGGTTTCGCCGACGGCATCGGCCACGAGTACTCCGGTAGTTAAACCGCAGTTGTTCATCTCCAAGTCGCATCTTGGTGGTAGTAATACGTTCAGTGTGGGACAGTCCATCACCTATATGTTGAGCGTCACTAACCTGCCTGGTTCGGCGCCTGAGAGCCAGACAATCAGGGTCTTTGATATGCTCCCATTGGGAGTAACCAATGTGACGGTGACCGGCTTGAACTGGACCATAAGTGTGGTCAACACGACGAGCCCGACCGCTATTATGGCGATGTATGCAGGCACCTATCCGGTGGCTCCAGGAGCCAATCTTCCTCCCCTTATGATCACGGGTGTCTTTACCAGTGATGCGGTGCCAACGTATACCAATACAACGGTGGTCAGTTCAGCTGACGATCCGAGCCCAAGCCTCAATAGCAGCTATGATACTGTGACAGTTATCCCGGGAGTTGCTTTAACGGGTACGCCGAGAGTCCAGAATACACCCTCCGCGACGGAGACCCCGGTTGGAACGGGCGATGGTACGCCGGTTGGAACAGGTAACGGCACGCCAGTTGGAACAGGCGATGGTACGCCGGTTGGAACAGGTAACGGTACGCCGCCGGTTGGAACAGGTAATGGTGGTCCTGACTTGCAGATTATCAAGAGTGCCGTGAAGGGTGATCAGTATGAGGTTGGTGATAAGGTGACCTTCTTTATTGCGATCACCAATGTCGGCAAAGCTGATGGGATGAGCGCTCCAAATACTGTCGGGGTGAGTGCTCCGAACAATCCTGGCGTGACCGTTGATCCGGGGAATGCGACCAATCCCAATACCTCTGGTGTGACAATTAGCTCTACTAATGATACCCCGGTCAGCACTGCTGGCAACGCGAGTATCGTCAGTAAAGGTGAAGGAGTCACTGATAGCGCGACGATCTCGGATCCCAGTACAATTACGGTACAGGATGTCATTCCGTTGGGCGCGAGCCATGTGCATGCCTATGGAACGAACTGGACCTTTAGTATCAGCGACAAAACCAGTCCGACGGTGATTGATGCGCACTATACCGGCACCGATCCTCTGGGACCCAATCAAACGTTGCCAGTGATCACGATCACTGCGGAATTGACGGATGATGCGGTACCTTCGCTGACGGACACCGCCACCGTCGATGTCCCGGGTGATGTGAATACAGATAATAACACGGCGGCATTTACGGTCTATGTTCAGGGTGAGGAGCAGAACAATAATAGCGATCATCAAAACAATGATCATCAAAACAATGATCATCACAACAACAACAACGAGATCAACAACAACAACAATAACAGTAGTAACAACGAGAATGTCCAGCATTCTTCGGAACATCAGAACCATCAGCAGCAGCACCATCACTATCCTGGTCTGCCTCTGACAGGATCTGATCCAGGAAGTAGCAAGTAGGGTTGATCTTCATAGTGTGTCAATGTGGCATGAAAGAGAGTTGTCTGGCAGCATGAGATTGTGTTTCCCTGGCATGCCTCTCTTGATTAGTCCACTGGATATGTCAAGCGTCATCACTCCTGGTTTTCCAGGAGTGATGACGTGTTGTTCTTTTCTATTTATGTGTAAGCCATGCAAAGGAGTGGATATACAATGCATACAAGGCAGCGTTATTGGTTCGGATTGGCCCTTCTGTTTGTACTGCTGAGTATTGGGCTGGGGATTTGGGCATGGAGCAGTATTATTTCTATGCAAAAAACGGTGGATCAGCATGCGGTGAATAAAGCAGTTTCTTCTCCTGTGGTGGTTTCTCCTACTCCGAAACATACTATTAATATTTCTGCTGGCGCCCATCTAGTCATTCCCGCGATTGGGGTTGATGCTCCCGTTGAACTGGTGGGAAAGAATCCTGATGGACTGATGGATGTGCCAACCAAAAATCGTTGGGAAGGGGTCGGCTGGTATAAAGAAGGTCCAGTGCCGGGTCAAGCAGGTTCGGCGGTAATTGATGGACATTTAGATCGTCCTGGTGGGGCTCCCGCTGTCTTCTGGCGGTTGCGGGATCTGCATGTCGGTGATGTGGTTTCGGTGAAGGAGAAGGCTGGCCGGACACTGCGTTTTAAAGTCACGAAAGTTGCGAGCTATAAACCCGATGAGGCACCGATTGAGCAGATCTTTGGTCAGAAGCAAGGCACCTTCCTGAATCTGATTACCTGTGCTGGCATATGGATTCCAGCGGAGCATCAAACGACGGAACGCCTGGTGGTCTATACAAAACTGGTCCCCTGATAGGATTTTTTTGCATATAGTTTATCCATTTATAGCGCACTTTTACGGCATAATCTTCTTTCATCCTGCTTTGATGGGTGAAGGAAGATTTTTTTGTATTGATAGGTATTTGTTGGTCGTCGTGGTTATACTTGATCTGTATCGAGACTTGCACCTTCATACTTTGAATACAGTTAAATCAGCACAAAAACTGCTTTTCAAGAGCACGCCTTTCCTGAGTGACTTCGTGCTAGTCATCACTTTCTTTGGTAATCAGTATAGTGGAAGAAGGGTTTCTTAGTGATGCATCAAAATCCTTGTGTTAGAAAGCATCTAACCATAAACTCGTTTATACGAGCATTCCTTTTTTGCTTACTACTTGTAGGTAGTCAGCTTTCAGTATTTGCTGGCTTATTTGCCAGTGCCCAGGCGGTGGGTTATTCTCATGGTAGAGGTGTAGTTCATTCATTACCTCATACTCAACAAATAGCCACAAAGCCTCAATTGGCAACCACAGGGACCCGCTCAGAAATAGCAAAATCCCGGCTAGCTATGACAAAGGTTAAGTTGGGAAAGACACAGCCCCAATTGGCAACCAAAAATTTTCGGGATAGTAAGAAGAAAGATGTTCTGAAGACAAACCATCAACATGGATCAAGAACGTCCCTCTCGAAAAAGCTGCCAGCGGCCAAAAAGGCCCTTGACCCACCAAATCTTTCTATCAGTAAGACCGCGTCAGGCTCCAATTTCAGTGTTGGTGATACTGTGACGTATACTCTGCTGGTGACTGTAGCTCCGACCTCAGATCCAATTGCATTGGGTACACCAATCAGTGTTAATGATGTGCTTCCATTGGGCTTCGACTCTGTGTCGGTGAGTAGTGGTAGTGATTGGATTACCAATTCTTCTTCGGTAACGAGCCCCTCATTGATCACGGCAAGCTATAATGGTGCTTATCCTATTGCTCCTGGCACAACATTAGGTGCGATTACTATCGTGGGGACGCTAAATGTAAATGCAGCTTCTCCTTTGACAAATACCTCTAACGTGATTATTGCTGGCAACGTCAATCCTGATCCAACATCCAGCGCCGTAATCACAATTGGCCAGCCTGGATCGGTAACTCCCTCGCCAACGGCCGTCACGTCACCAACAGCTACGACGGTGACATCGCCGACCGCGACAGCGGAAACCTCGCCAACAGCGACAGCGGAAACCTCGCCAACAGCGACAGCGGAAACCTCGCCAACAGCGACAGCGGTGCCATCGCCAACAACAACAGCGGTGCCATCGCCAACAGCGACAGCGGTGCCATCGCCAACAACAACAGCAGTACCATCGCCAACAGCGACAGCGGTGCCATCGCCAACGGCAACAACAGTACCATCGCCAACGGCAACAGCGGAAACCTCGCCAACAGCGACGGCGGAAACCTCGCCAACGGCCACGAGTACTCCGGTAGTTAAACCGCAGTTGTTTATTGCCAAGTTGCATCTTGGCGGCGCGAATACATTTAGTGTGGGACAGTCCATCACCTATATGTTGAGCGTCACTAACCTGCCTGGTTCGGCGCCTGAGAGCCAGACAATCAGGGTCTTTGATGTGCTCCCACTGGGATTAACCAATGTGACAGCCACGGGCCTGAACTGGGCCATGAGTGTGGTCAACACGACGAGCCCGACATCCATTATTGCGACGTATACAGGCACCTATCCAGTAGCTCCTGGAGCCAATCTCCCTCCCCTTATGATCACGGGTGTCTTTACCAGTGATGCGATGCCAACGTATACCAATACAGCGGTGGTTAGTTCGGCTGACGATCCGAGCCCGAGCCTCAATAGCAGCTATGATACCGTGACAGTTATCCCGGGAGATATCACTCCAACCGTGGTACCATCACCGACAGCGGAGACCTCACCGACAGTGGTACCATCGCCAACGCCATCGGTGACAAGCACAGCAGTGCCATCTCCAACAGCGTCGGTGACAAGCACAGCAGTACCATCTCCAACGCCATCGGTGACAAGTACTCCCGTGGTTTCGCCGACGGCATCGGCCACGAGTACTCCGGTAGTTAAACCGCAGTTGTTCATCGCCAAGTTGCACCTTGGTGGTAGTAATACATTTAGTGTGGGACAGTCCATCACCTATATGTTGAGCGTCACTAACCTGCCTGGTTCGGCGCCTGAGAGCCAGCCGATCAGGGTCTTTGATATGCTCCCACTGGGAGTAACCAATGTGACGGTGACAGGCTTGAACTGGACCGTGAGTGTGGTCAACACGACGAGCCCGAGCGCCATAATGGCGCTATATACAGGCACCTATCCAGTAGCTCCGGGAGCCAATCTCCCTCCCCTTATGATCACGGGTGTCTTTACCAGTGATGCGGTGCCAACGTATACCAATACAACGGTGGTCAGTTCAGCTGATGATCCGAGCCCGAGCCTCAATAGCAGCTATGATACCGTGACAGTTATCCCGGGAGTTGCTTTAACGGGTACGCCGAGAGTCCAGAATACACCCTCCGCGACGGAGACCCCGGTTGGAACGGGCGATGGTACGCCGGTTGGAACAGGTAACGGCACGCCGACGGTTGGAACGGGCGATGGTACGCCGGTTGGAACAGGTAACGGTACGCCAGTTGGAACGGGTGACGGTACGCCGGTTGGAACAGGTAACGGTGGTCCTGACTTGCAAATTATCAAGGGTGCCGTGAAGGGTGATCAGTATGAGGTTGGTGATAAGGTGACCTTCTTTATTGCGATCACCAATGTCGGCAAAGCTGATGGGATGAGCGCTCCAAATACTGTCGGGGTGAGTGCTCCAAATACTGCTGGGGTGAGCGCTCCGAACAATCCTGACGTGACCGTTGATCCGGGGAATGCGACCAATCCCAATACCTCGGGCGTGACGATTAGCTCTACTAATGATACCCCGGTCAGCACTGCTGGCAACGCGAGTATCGTCAGTAAAGGTGAAGGAGTCACTGATAGCGCGACGATCTCGGATCCCAGTACAATTACGGTACAGGATGTCATTCCGTTGGGCGCGAGCCATGTGCATGCCTATGGAACGAACTGGACCTTTAGTATCAGCGACAAAACCAGTCCGACGGTGATTGATGCGCACTATACCGGCACTGATCCTCTGGGACCCAATCAAACGTTGCCAGTGATCACGATCACTGCGGAATTGACGGATGATGCGGTACCTTCGCTGACGGACACCGCCACCGTCGATGTCCCGGGTGATGTGAATACAGATAATAACACGGCGGCATTTACGGTCTATGCCCACGGTGAGGAACAGAACAACAATAGCGATCATCAGAATAATGATCATCAAAACAATGATCACCAGAACACTGATCATCACAACAACAACAACGAAGTCAACAATAACAACAACAACAGTAGTAACAACGAGAATGTCCAGCATTCTTCGGAACATCAGAATCATCAGCAGCAGCACCATCACTATCCAGGCCTGCCTCTGACGGGATCTGATCCAGGAAGTAGCAGGTAGTTGCTATGTCAATCGCCATCACCCCTGATTGTCCAGGGGTGATGGCATTATCACATTGAATGGCTATGCGTTGTTAAAAGGAGCGGTTCTTTGATGCAACCTTTTTGGAGGCGACAATCTTTGCAAGCATTACTGGCCAGGCCAGGTGCTATTTTTGCGGTAGCATTATTACTCTTGCTACTCGGAGTACTTGTTGGCTGGGGATGGCGTAGCCGGTTCACTGTTTCTGCCCTGGTTGAACAGGCCACACATCCCAATGTCATCTTCACTCCCAGTTCAACTCACATCGCTCGGCCGGTAAAAAATGATGGTACCAACAATCAAATCTCCACTAATTTCGATCAAAAAGTTGCTCAGGTGGCGGCCCAGAATTCGGCCATGGGTCCAGTGCTGAAGGAGCCAGACCATACGTTGATCACGCCCACATTAGGTATTGATCCCAGGATGCTGGCTTTACATTTTGATACAGGTGCTCATTTGCAGATTCCAAAAATTGGTGTGGATGCTCCTATTGAAACGGTTGGTGTTAATTCCACTGGCCACATGGACGTTCCCGGCCTGCATGGTCAGGATGGTGTTGGCTGGTTTTTTAATGGTCCTCGCCCTGGCGATACTGGCAGCGCTATCATTGATGGTTTTGCCATTCATCCCAACGGTACCCCTGCTATCTTTAGCCGACTGGCCGCGCTACATGTAGGCGACGTCGTTCTGGTGGTAAATTCAAACGCCGTTGTACAGCATTTCCGTGTCCTGAGCATGCAATCCTATCAACCAGGTGCAGTCCCCAACTTCAACATTTTCAGAGATCAGAGTGGTCCATATCTCAACCTCGTCACCTGCAACGATCCAACTGGTCTCCAAACACAAGCAATCATCCTGGTCCATACCATTCTCACGTAATTTACGGTATAAACCAAAAAGACGACATTTAGAATTCGCAATATTTTTGAGCAAGTTTTGAGGACTAGACTGTACTTATTGAGGCATCATTGACGTATTTAATTGTATGTTAGTTGATGAAACATCAAATATTAGCGTAATCCCATCGATACTTAGCGAGGTGACCTATGCAACAGATCGAACGTATTCCACCCGCGCATATTGGACTGAGGAAAAACTGGCAATATTATGTCTATGATACTTTGCTTGCCATTGTGGTTTCCTTAATGATCACGGGCGTTATTTATTTTTCACACCTGTATCCGCGTATTTCTGACATTATCATGCTCCAGCTGATCTGGATCATTGTGCTGGCAATCTGGCGTAGTCGCTATGCAGCGATCGTTGCTTCGCTGGTAGCGTTCCTCTCCTTTAACTATTTTCTCTTGCCACCGCTTTATAGCCTCTGGCTGGATGATCCTGCGCAGTGGGTGACATTGCTGGTATTCCTGATTACCGCGGTCGTTACCAGCGGCCTCGCAGGCTCGGCCCGAAAGCGCGAGGAACAGGAGCGCGAGAATGAGCACGAATTGCGCATCCTTTATGAGTTGATCCGCGTCTATAACACGACCGACGATTTTGATGCCCAGTTAGATATCATTGCGTTATCTACCTTGCGCGTCTTTTCCGCACTGGGCGTGCGCGAGTGCGTCATTCTGATGCCAGATCAGGATGGTAAAATACAGTCTATGGCTGATGCTCCCATTCGGGTTGATAAGTTTGTTCCGAATGCTGAAGAGTTGCGCCGGGCAAGTACTGTATTTGCCACCGGTAACCGTTCTATCATGTTAGATGAAACAGTGCCGCATGCCCTGGTACATTTCATTCCCTTGAAATCTGCTAACCGTATATTGTGTGTCCTCTATTTACGTGTAGTAAATGGCGTGCCCTGGTTGGAAGATCAAGAGGCAATGCAGAAGGCGCTGGTCGAAGAATCCTCACAGGCCGAGTTTTTCTGGACCTTTATTGAGCAGATCTGCTCCTTAGTTGAGCGTTCTCTATTACGTGAAAAGCTCATCTCCTCAGGATCCTGATGGCCCTGACACCAACCCGGGGAGTGCAGGCTCCCATATAATATATGGCACACTCAATGTGCATTCATATGAATGCACTCAGTAAACTTATATGGTGGTGAAAAAAATGGGCCGCAGCCCATTTTTTTCACCACCATATAAAACGCACTCGTTCCCGTCAGGGAACGAGTGCAGGCATCTGGCACTTTCCCTTAAACAATTGGACAATTGATTATCGCTTCAAGCCACAAAGCGATAACCTACTCCCCACACTGTCACAATTTTTTCACCTAGCGCGCCCAGTTTTTTGCGTAGTCGCGTCATGTGGGTATCGACAGTGCGGTCGAAGCCATCATAATTGTAGCCCCACAATTCCTGTAGCAAGAACTCGCGACTGAATGCTCTGCCAGGATTTTTGACGAGTAGTATCAACAGTTCGTATTCTTTGGGGGTCAGATCTATTTTTCTTTGCTCGATCATGACGGTATGTTCGGCGATCGATATATGCAGGCTACCCCTGATAATTGGTGGCGGAACCGCCAGCGCAGATTCCAGCGTGACCTGTTTTCCGTGTGCATATATGGTGGTCTGTGTGGACGTTCCTGTGGAAGTATTACCAGTAATGGTGGCGGCCATTTCATTATCATGGTTGGCCTGTTTATCCAGATCGATACGCCGCAGCATGGCCCGTACCCGTGCGGTCAGTTCGCGCACACTAAACGGTTTGCTGATATAGTCGTCGGCCCCCACCTCCAGACCAAGGATGCGGTCCACCTCATCGGTCCTGGCGGTCAGCATAATGATCGGGACCAGATACTTCTCGCGTACGTTCCGGCAGACCGTCAGGCCATCTAGTTCGGGCAACATCCAATCCAGGATAATCAGATGTAATGGTTGTTGCTGCTCTACAATATGTAACGCTGTCCGCCCGTCAAACGCTTGATACACTTGATGTCCCTGGCCCTCAAGTTCATGGCAGATTAAATTACATATATCCAGCTCGTCCTCAACAACGAGTATCCTTGCCATTATTCTATCCTTATCCTATTCTCTGCTGTGATCATGCTATCTTTAATCTCTAGTGTACCTGGATAGCCTCGCTTATTCAATCCTGTTTGATTAAGCAGCCTTGAGGTGGATATGGAAGGAACTGCCTTCGCCTGGCACACTCTTGACGACAATGGTGCCGCCCATGGCGGTAACAAAGTCATGGACAATGGATAATCCAAGGCCGAAGCCGCCAGAGCTACGGGTACGTGAGCTATCGGTGCGATAGAAGCGTTCAAAGATCTGCTCTTGTTCTTCTGGCTCGATGCCTATGCCTGTATCGGCTACCGTAATCATGACATCCTGGCTGCTCATCACTTCCAGACTGATGGCGACGATGCCGCCATCGGGTGTGTAGGTAATGGCGTTACGCACAAGGTTTAATAGTACCTGACGCAAGCGCTGACTATCGGCCATTATCCCTGGTGCTTGCGCTGGCAGTTCTTTCACCAGGCTGATCTGTCGTTCGCGCCGGGCCAGTGGCATCATAGCCTGATAGACTTCTTCAATAATCGCTCCGGCATCAATCCTTTCGATACGCAGGCTAAGTTCGTGGCTATCGTTGCGTGCCAATGAGAGCAGATCTTCGACCATTGTTCCTAGTCGTAGCGTTTCCCGGTGAGCGATCTGGAGATACGTGTGCAGTGTCTCCGGATCTTCTTCGCTGGATAAGAGTAAGGCCTCTAGATGTCCTCTAATACTGGCGACGGGGGTACGCAGATCGTGTGAGACGTTCATAATAAGTTCGCGCCTGCTTTGCTCTGCCTGTTCCGCCCTGGTGCGCTCAAGTTCCGCGATCGCTGTAACTTCCGCCAGTCGTATGGCATTCTGATTCATACCCAGCATGGTTTGCGCGAAATGACCCCAGAGGATGGCCAGGCCATTGATGATATTAATTGGAAGTAGAGCCAATCCACCGGCCGTGATTATGCGTGGCAGATTACGTCGTATCACCACTCCGTTCAGATTGTTGTCAGATGCGACAATCACATAGAGTAGAACGAATGGAGACACCAGGAATGTAATGATGCTGGAGCAAAGACAGAGAAGCAGGCAAAGTACGAGTGAGATCAGCGTAATTACAAACGAGAAGATGCCAAACGGAAATTTAAGGAAGAGATATGCCAGACTCTTCCAGGTTCCCGCGCGCCGTATGTGGATCAAGAAACGTTGTAGACGTGTCGCGTGCGTCGGAAATGGAGCAGCCATCGGTGCGATCTGAATGTTAAGTAATTTACTGGATAGCATACGTTCAAAGGCAGCCACCCGCCATATGCCAGCCGTAAAAAGCATAATCAATGGAATACCAATCAACAATATATTCAGTGTTGTTAGCACTACTCCAATCAGCACTAACACAAAATACAGGATACCCAATGGCAATGCCAGCATATGATATCCAATATTTCTATATAACTGCGTTCCCTTATCCTGGCTATACTCTATTTGCATCATCTTCCGACCTCGTATAGGACTATCAATAATAGATAATGATGAAAAAGTTTGCCACGACATTATCTATGATGCATAGCATAGCGTAAAGTTGTTACGATTGTATGTCTGAATTGTGACGGTAACTGTTGGCGGCCGATGCGCTCACACCCATTGGGCCGTTCCCCTGCCCCAGTTCACATATGCAATGTCCTTTCAAACCATAATCGTGTTGAGGCGAGCACATTGCAGCGTGTCCGGCCTCTGGTTTGTGCCTGTGCGTACGTGGGACAGGTCGCAGGGACAAGCCCTGCCGCTACTGTGTTTTTTTTCTCTTTTTACATTTCATGGCATGTTTTTTTATTGGTGTGCGCATAAATGTAAAGAAGCCTGAAGGTGTGTTTTGCACACACCTTTCAGGCTTTCTTGTTTCCTCCACCCCAGGTCAACATCTTCCCCCATGAGAAATCATGAATGGGATTTTTCCCCTATGCCGCCGCACATGCCACATCACTACCGCCACACATATACCATGACCACCACCACACGCGCCCCCGTCAACACCGCCACACATAACCGCCACCAGCGCTATAATCCCATGCATGAATATTTACTGGTACAACCAGATGAGAAGTTGGTTCCATCCTCCCCGTAACCATACGTTTTTGTTCCTATCCCCATGGCCACTTCACCGCCACAAAAACGTGATTGAATCTCTCCCATTATCAGGCTCCGCTTGCATTTACCCTACCCTGCCAACCGTTCCCATTCCTACAAGTAAGCTGATACCTCTCCCTGTGCTTCCACCACTTTATCCGTCCTTGCCAACACTACCCTGCCACCTGACCACCTGCAAGAACGTTTCAACCTTATCATCCCTACCATCAGTCCATTCTTGCCCTCTCCCCCATTGCCACCCGAACCTGTACAAGAATGGCGAACCCGCTACCTCCACCCTGTTCCATCACCACCCACATCCACCGTGGTCTCGTTTCTCTATCTGTCTACATGGGTAAATATAACATGTTCTCATGACTATGCCATGAATTGAAGTTCTTTTATGCTGAAAGAATGTTCATAAAACAAGAAAAGCTGGTCGCGAATTATATTACAAATTTTTCATCTTCTGAGAATCCCGTTCAAAACGTGTAATCGCCTCCTCTGTTTCTGGATCTGTCGTCATTTCTAGCAGGATTGCTGGTGGGACAGTGAGATCATGGGCGCCGCTGAGTAATGCTTCGGCCGCTTCGGCGGTAGATTTGATACTGGAGGCCATGATACGAGTCGTTGTCTCCTGATTGGCGATAATTCGAGCCATCTGTTTGATACGCTCACTGGGATCTACTCCGCTGCGCCGCATACGATTATAGTATGGGATGATGTAGTCGGCTCCGAGCGTGGCTGCGATATAGGCCTGGGAGACTGTGGTGACGGCTGTGAAGGCGATATGATGGCCTTCGGCGTGTAGTCGTCGGGCTACGCGGACACCTGTCTTGCACATCGGGATTTTGGGTAGTATTCTCTCTTCATCGATTTGTAGATAGGCTAACGCTTCGCGATAGGCTTGCTCCTCATTGGCAAGCGAGGGTTGGAGAAAGATGGTACCGTTGATGCGTTGTAAGATGTGAGCGATCACTTCTTCTACGCTGGCCTTTTGTCCTCGCTGATGTGCATCTAAGAGCAGGGTCGGGTTGGTGGTTACTCCTGCGACTGGTACTGTTTGTGCTACGGCTGTGATATCATTCAGGTAAGCACTATCAATATAGAGGGCCATAATGATGCTCCAATCTCAATTATTAGCTAATTTTGTACAATTTGATGCGACGGATCATATGCTGATGCTGAATTCGGCGGCTGATCCTCTGGTGACTCTGGCGCGGCAACGTTTGACGACAGGCACGTTACTTCTAGCAGAAGATAATGTTGCGACCCTGGGAGCGCTTGAGTCGGACTCCTCCTCTGCTGTGGTGGTTGATCATACGGCGTTTCATGACTATATATTACATCATCCGGGCGAGACAATACATGTGGCGGCTATGAATCTATTGTATCAGCCGGGAAATGTCTGGATGCTGTATGCTTTGCGTATCGCGGCTTATGCTTTGAAGCCGGGTGGTCGGCTCTATGTGGTAGGCGCGAAGGATCGTGGTATTCTGACGGTGGCGAAGCGCTTGCAAGAACTGTTCGGAAATGTGGAGACGCTAACGATTCAGAAGGGCCACCGTGTCCTGTGTGCGACGAAACAGGGCGCATTTCCGCTGACAGCTTTTCCTGATACAGCATTGCGCATTTTCGCGGATAGTAAATTGGACGAGGGCACTCAACTTTTGCTATCGGCCCTAACTGTACAATCCAGCGATCGCTGTCTGGACATTGGCTGTGGGGCTGGCTATATCGGACTGCACATGGCTAAACTGGCGGTACAGGGGCACGTTACAATGGTAGATGCCAGTCTGGCGGCGGTGGATGCCAGCCAACAGGCAGTGACACAGGCCAACCTGACAAACGTACAGGTGTTGCCCAGCGACGGAGCACAGGCAGTACTCGATCAACAATTTGACCTGGTCGCCACCAATCCACCTTTCCATCAAGGAGGCATTCAAACATTAGAGATCGCCCAGCGCTTCATTCGCCAGGCCGCCCAGATCCTGATGCCCTCAGGACGCCTTTACCTGGTCGCCAATCGCTTTTTAAAATATGAACCAACCCTACAAACTCATTTTCAACACATCCAAGAGGTCGCCGGCAACACACGCTATAAAGTGCTCCTTGCCACCAAACCCCTCACCAAAAAATAAGCCAGAACACGGAAAGCGCAGCATCCCAGGAAAAAGCAAGGCTACAGGGAGCGTGGCATCTCAGCCGTAGTTTAGAATATCGCCAAAGATCCCCTTTCCCCTAAACCGGAAAGAACGAGGGCACAGGGAGCGCGGCATCTTAGCCATAGTTTGGAATATCGCCAAAGATCCCCTTTCCCCTAAACCGGAAAGAGCGAGGGTGCAGGGAGCGCAGCGTCCCTGCCGGGGTCTGGGGTGTCCCCAAAATTTCCCCTCCCCCTCTCCCCCGCCGCAGGCGGGAGGCCAAAAAACCAGCGGTTTAAACACACATCCCGATCATGTAAAATGCGAAAAGTAGTTTTGTGCGGTACAATGTGACGGACAGGCGTATTCGCGACAAAACCCATACTACTTTTCGTCATGTAACTACTAAACGAACTTGAAACCTGGTAAGGAGTCCCATTTTGCCTATCTCCTCGCTGCACACATCCCCCACCTCATCGCGTCATACCTTTTCCTGGCTGCTCTTAATTGGAGCAAATGTCGTATGGGCTACCAGCTATGTGGCTGCCAAATATGCGCTGTCAGCTATGTCCCTACCGTTGATGCTTGCGCTACGTATGTGTCTATCTGGCCTGGTGTTGTTGCCCTTTGTGCTGGCCAGACGAGGCTCGCTGCATTTGACGCGGCGCGATATTCCACAATTACTCTTGCTTTCCCTGGTTGGTTTTGTGGTCAATAAAATGCTGGAATACGGAGGGCTGTCGCTGACCACAGCCTCAGATGTGGCGCTCCTGATTACCGGGGAATCAATTTTTACCGCGGCCTTATCCTGGATAGTCTTACGGGAACGTGTGACTGGCCGTGCTATTCTGGCCCTGCTCATTGGCTTTGTGGGCGTCTACCTGATTGTGGAACGGAGCATTATCCCCAATATTCCCGCGGACGGGGGTCGCTGGCGTATCATTGGTGATCTGGTGGTTGTGGCGGCGCTACTGGTGGAGGCGTTCTATACTATTCGTGGGAAGGCGCTACTGACAAAACATTCGCCCCTGTTGATTACATCCGCCTCTATTGTAGGAAGTATGATCTTCTGGCTACCGGTGGCGGGCTGGGAATTCGCCTCATCAGGCTGGCGCATGCCTGGTCCGCTGGGCTGGTTCAGTGTGCTCTGGCTGGCTGTTATGTGTACCAGCGTGGCCTATCTGGCCTGGTTTCAGGGACTTGTAAAAGTCAATGCTTCTAAGGCCGCTTCGACCCTGTTTATTCAACCATTACTGGGACCCTTACTTGGCGTGTTGCTGTTACATGAAGAGCTGACACCCTATACCATCTTTGGCGGTATGCTCATTATCGTCAGCGTCTACTTAATTTCTAAACAGGAATAAGATGATATATTGAGAGAGAGGTATGTTTGTTTATGCTAGAACCTCATAGCTCCTTTGTTGATGCGGACGAGGTCCGTCTTCACTATCTTGAGTGGGATCCTGAGTATATTTCTCAGTTGGGTACTGCTGCTACCCTTGCGCCTGATGAAAATATGGATAATATTCCTGTGGTGCTCTTGCATGGTCTGGCGGCTACGGCTGATACCTGGCGTTTGACGGCTGAGGCTCTCTATCCACGGCATTTGTCGCTGGCCTTTGATCTGCGTGGCCATGGTTTAAGTGATCAACCGGTCGATGGTTATGATCTTGTGACGATTGCTGAAGATATTATCAGTGGTATGGCGAAACTAGGTCTGGGACAGGTGGCGGTAGTAGGACATGGTTGGGGAGCGCGTGTGGCGTTGGTGCTGGCCGCTCGCCATCCCGCCCTGGTGAGTCATCTGGTGCTGGTGGATTGTCCGCATGTGGAGCCGCGCCACTGGCCGGGCATGACCCGTGAGCGCTTCATTCGCGAGAAGGTTTCGGCGGATAGCTATCCTTCACGGCAGGAGTACTCACAGGCGTTGCGTAAAGAGTTAGTTTTTAACTGGAGTCCTGAGGTGGAGGCGATTGTACAGACGTATGTGCAAGAGCAGCCCGATGGCACTGTCCGTGAGCGATTGTCGCCGGAACATCAGCGCGCGATCCGTGCTTCTCTATGGGAAGATCGGGCGTTGCTGTATTATGGCAAGTTGAGCTGTCCCGTGCTGCTGGTTCCGGCTGCGAGTCGGCCTCTGCCAGGTGAGGAACCACCGGAGCGCCTGGAGCACGCGGACGAGTTCGCGGCGGCTAAAGGCCAGATGGCGGCCCAGGTGGCGCGAGCCATTCAACGCTGTTCGGTTCTTTGGATGCCGGATACCGCGCATGATATTCAGTTGCAGCGTCCACGTGTGCTGGCTGATGCGATTGCGCGCTTCTTGCAGGAATAAAAAGAACTGACTGAGGTAGTGGCATCTTTTCTGATAGAGATGCTACTAGCATATGTTCGCTGGCACATGCGTAAGGGTGTGCTGGCTTGATGATAGAAAGTGAGTTGCTTGATGAGTACGGTACTTTACCTGAATGGCAACATCTATACGATGGATGCGCATGTACCACATGCACAGGCACTGGCGATTGATGTCGGTAGCGGTCGAATTCTGGCGGTGGGCTCGAATGATGAGGTGCGTCGTGTAGGAGGTCAGCATGCTGAACTGGTAGATCTCCATGGACGAACTATGGTGCCTGGCTTTATTGATGCCCATATCCATCTTTTAGAGACTGCCTATCGTTCACAGCGCGTAGATGCGGCCGCATGTACCAGTGAGGATCAAGTAGCTGATCTGGTGCGGGAGCGTGCCAGTACCACTCCTGTTGGTCACTGGATCCAGGGCAGCCATTGGGATCGTAATGTCTGGACGGACAGCAATTTTCCTACGCGTGCCTCGCTTGATGCTGCGGCCCCTGAGCATCCTGTTGCTCTCTCAAGTAAGGATGGCCATCTGCTCTGGGTGAATTCACGGGCGCTGGAACTGGCCCATATCAATGCTGAAACTTCTGATCCGGCTACTGGCGCGATTTTACGCGCTGGCAATGGCGAACCAACCGGCGTATTACAGGAGGCAGATGCGACAAAGCTGGTCTTTGATGTGATCACGCGTCCTGATCCTGTGGTTAGTCGCCGCTTGCTGGAGCAAGAACTGGCAAAGTTGCAGAGCCGTGGTATTACGACGATCCACGATATCGAGGGTGAACTCTCACTGGATATTTTTCGTCAATTACGGGACGAGCAGAAGCTGGGCGTGCGTGTACAAATGATTATGCCGCGTCAGATGCTGTCCCAACTTTCAGGCCTGGGTATTAATAATGCTGAGAACGACCTGCTGCGGGTTGGGGGTATTAAGATCTTTGCCGATGGCACCCTGGGATCCCAGACCGCGGCCATGCTGGATAGTTTTGAGGGGAGTCCTGGCAATCGTGGCATCCTGGCTATTCCTGAGCACGAGATGATGGAGACGGTGCGTGCCGCCAGTGAGCAGGATCTGATGATCGCTATTCACGCTATCGGCGATCGGGCCGCACGGGTGGCTCTGAACTCTATTGAGCAGGCTCAACGTGCTCGTTTGCGTAAGAGCGATCATGCCACACCGCTCAAAAATCTCCGCTATCGTCTGGAACATGTACAGCTGATTACCTCGGAAGATCTGACCAGGATGAGACGCATGGGGGTGATCGCCTCGATTCAGCCTTTCCATGCGGTGGCTGACCGCGATATCGCCGAACGCTACTGGGGTCGGCGCTCTCGTCGGGCCTATGCTTATCGCACCATGCACGACATGGGGATTCCGATCGCGCTGGGATCAGACGCGCCGGTCGAGACATATGATCCTTTAAGTATTATCTATGCCGCTACGATCCGTCGAGATCCTGCTACGAAGCGTCCACCCTGGCTGCCCGATCAGGCACTCTCAATTGTGAGCGCCCTGGGAGGCTACACACTGGGGGCCGCCTATGCTGGCGCTGAAGAGCAACGCAAAGGTTCCCTGACCGTTGGTAAACTCGGAGATGCTGTGATTCTACGTGATGATATTCTACGCGTCGATCAAAGACACCTCTTCGAAAATGGTGTCCAGGCTACCATCCTTGGTGGCAATATCGTTTATGGATCCGTTTAACAGTACATCTCTGTGAGCACTGAAGGTTCCATTATTTAGAAGGTCCCATGGATTCGGCTGATGTATACTCGCCGAATCTATGGCACCTATCTAAGTAATAGTGACGCAATCCGGGCCGTTTAGTTTGTGGATGAGGCTGGAGCGGCTGCCAGGAAGCCAACGAAGCCATGAGCATCATAGACATAATTTGGTGCCGCGGTCGGCGTAGGCTGTGGAAGATCAGCGGTGACGGTCGCGGTGGCGACCGTTGGATTGGTGCCTATCGTTCCATCCCATGCACGCTGGTATGACAGATTTTCCCAGACGATTTTTTGGGCGGTTGTACTATTCAATGTGCAACTGGCAACCTGCTCGTCCGGGGTGACCTTGCCGTATTTATCGGTAACGGGAGCCTTGAATACGATTTTGACTGAATTGAGCTGCTTGATGCTGGCGTTCCAGATGGCCCGCTGCATCGTAAAGCAATCATGCTTTACCTGATCGCGGCCTTTTAAGACATCACTCAATTTATACAGGCTCTCCGTGATTTCGGCTTTGCCGGCTGTATATTTTGTGTTGATGCTACCAGACAAATTGGCGAAGGCGTTACTGGTCTGGGCTAACTGACGCACCTGTTCCGCTGGCGGGAGATTCGCCATTGGGGTATTATCCGCTTTAGCGGTATCGGCTGTCCCTTGTCCACCACCCAGCGATGAAATATTGTCTGGTATGATAATAGCCACTGTGATTAATGCGCCAAGGAGAAAAACGATCACAAGTAATAAAATATATTTAACTTTTTGCGGCAAGAACAACATCCTTTCTGAGGTCATAGAACCCACGTAACTTAATTTTCTCGCACACTCTTGATTATATTTGTTTTGGATGCATAGGTATATTTAAAAATATCAAAATAGCAATATCAAGATGAGTTAGTATATCCCATAAGATTTTACAGTTTGATACTATCTTCTAGGACAAGAAACTACAACCTTGTATTACTTTTTTCTTATTCTATACCTTTTTGTGATAGTTGTCATCTTTAAAGCGAGCTTATTTACTGATAAACCGGTGTGCAGTTTTCACTTTTGCTGGATGTGTTATTTTACGCACACTCGGGCGCTTCAGCGCCCAACTTTACTTCATGAGTGTGTTGTTGTCACAAACCGGGCAGGGCCCGGTTTGTGACAACAACACACTCATGAAGAGGTATGCTCTGATGGGATGTTGAGAAATGTGCCAGAGAGTGTCTGATTCCTATGGAGTCTATGGTTCGCCGAGCGTTGTTTTCGCGCCTCTGGCGCTCCAACGGTTTTACGTGTGCTAGCAAAAAATGAGCTTTGCTCATTTTTTGCTAGCACACGTAAAAGAAGCCTGGGCCCTTCAGGGCCCGAGTGCGGCTGGCTACACGCTCCCCGAGCAGAGTAGAAAACAAACTCAAACGGGATGTTTGGGAATGTGCCCGGACCGGGTGTTATACTTGACAATAATATAGGCATTGTTTTCAGATGATCTAAAGGTGTTTTTTTATGTCTTTTTCAAATATCATACTTCTGTTCCTGGCGGCGGTGTTAGGGGGAACGCTTAACTCGGTTGCTGGCGGTGGAAGTTTCTTTACTTTTCCTGCATTGATTTTTGGGGGTGTGCCACCTATTCCTGCTAATGCGACCAGTACGGTGGCGCTCTGGCCTGGTTCGATTGCGGGGGCGAGTGCATACCGTCGTGAGTTGGCGGCTATTGATCGGCGCTTGATGATTGTACTGGTGATTACCAGTCTGGTTGGCGGTATTCTTGGGGCGATTTTGCTGCTGATTACGCCTCAGGCGATTTTTACGACCTTGCTTCCTTATTTGTTGTTAATTGCGACCCTGCTCTTCACGTTTAGTGGTCCGGTGACAAAGCGTTTGCGGGTGCGCAATGTTGGGAAGTCCTCGTTGACGGCGAGACATTTAATTGGTATCTCGGTGGCCCAGTTTATTATCGCCGTTTATGGCGGGTATTTTGGTGGTGGCATCGGTATTCTTATGCTGGCAACGCTGGCCTTAATGGGCCTGGAGAACATCCATGTGATGAATGGCTTGAAGACGGTGCTGGCGGCCTGTATCAATGGTGTGGCGGTGATTACTTTTGTGGTGGCGGGCGCAGTTTTCTGGCCTGAGGCGATTGTGATGGTCATCGGAGCTATTATCGGGGGCTACGGTGGAGCTTACTACGCCCGCAAAGTGGATCCGCGCTGGATTCGTGTGTTTGTGATTGTGGTTGGCTTTGCGATGACCGTCTACTTCTTCATTAAAGGTTAAGCATGCACCGATTTTTATAGTTGTTCCGTGATTGAGTTATGTGTTGTTTTTTATATAGGCTTGTCTTGCTATGGAATAAAATAGGTTATCACAATGAATCAACAGAGGAAAAATACTGACAATACGTTGACGGATGGGCAGCGATCAGAAAAGGATTCAGGCACGACCGAGACGGCGGTGGTGCAGCAGCATACGAATAAGTGGACGACGCTGCTGGTGGTGGCGATTGGTGTGTTTATGGCGACGCTGGATTCTTCTATTGTGAATATTAGTTTGCCGGCGATTGCCAGGGATTTCGGGGTGCCGTTAAGCGGTGCCATCGAGTGGGTGATTATTGCGTATCTGGTGGTGACGGCTGCTGTTCTGCTGACTGCTGGTCGCCTGGCTGATATGGTTGGCCGCAAGATTGTCTGGTTGATAGGATTGGTGGTGTTTACGGGCAGTTCGGTGTTATGTGGTTTTGCGACCAGTCTGGCTTTCTTGATCGCGGCCCGGGCTTTACAGGGTCTGGGGGGAGCGCTCCTGCTGGCAGTTAGTCCTGCCATGTTGACTGCGGCCTTTCCGTCTAATGAGCGTGGCCGGGCCCTGGGCCTGAATGCGATCAATGTGGCGCTGGGTGTCAGTGTTGGTCCTATCCTGGGTGGTTTTATTACTGGTTATTTTACATGGCGCTGGATCTTCTTTGTGAATGTGCCATTTGGCATCCTGGGTCTGATTGCGACCGTAATCTTTATCAAAGAAAAAGTGACGCGTAGCCCGGGTCGCTTTGATCCGTTGGGGGCAGCACTCCTGGCGATTGGTCTGGCCTGTATCACGGCTGGACTTTCATTTGCGCAGGAACTTGGTTGGGGCTCACCGACTATTTTGATTTTATTGATTGTTGGTGTTATCGCCTTGATCATCCTGCCATTTGTCGAGTTGCGCGTGCCCAATCCCGCTATTGTGCTTTCACTGCTCAAGAGTCGCGTCTTTTCTTCAGCCCTGCTCAGCCTGGTGATCAGCTTTCTGGCCCTGTTCGCGGTTAGCTTTATGCTCCCATTCTATCTAGAGGAATTACGCGGTTTTTCCAGCGAGCTCTCTGGTTTCTTGCTGACGCCTTTGCCGTTGACGCTTGCCTTTATTGCACCTATCAGTGGTATGCTGGCGGATCGCTATGGGACGCGCTGGTTGGCGGTAGGTGGCATGGCGATTGCCTGCGTGGGCTTAATTTCTATTAGTTTCTTAAATGAGCAGAGTTCGATCTGGGATATTGTGTGGCGTTTGCTACTGACTGGTGTCGGGCAGTCGCTGTTCCAATCTCCTAACAATAGTGCTTTGCTGGGGGCCGCTCCTCGCGAACATCAGGGAAGTGCCTCGGGCTTTCTGGCTACTGCTCGTACAATAGGACAAAGTCTGAGTATCGCGCTGGCTGGTGCTATCTTTACTGGCCTGGGTGGAGCTACGGCTGGCTTGATGCTGGTTTCGGGCAAGGCGGGTGCACAAACAGCGCAGTTGCAGCAGACATTTGTGCAGAGCTTCCATCTTACCTTTGTGGTCTGTGCCGCCATTGCTGCCGTAGGCGTGCTGGCCTCGCTCACACGTGGTAAAGAAACACGTAAAACCGCATAGCACGCCCTTCCAGACACTATTACTTTCCCTGCTATCCTTTGAGCGCTATACTATGGATAGCAGGTTTTTTTTGTGCTCACTGCCTGCACATGTATTCTCTTTCCATCATCTAGCGTACAACAAGGTATATAACTTGCGTTTATTGGCTAAAGCATAGCGCTGTGTAATACAATGATAGAAATGCACCCTCTATTCGTCATTATTAGTATATGCATATCGCAATCAAAGGATGAATATATATAGAGCGAGTTAAAGGAGATGGATGCGATGACCACCGATGACGTCTCGGACTATAATCAGCGTGGGGCCGACTATGCTATATCGGGTGATTATCAACATGCGCTGGCAGAGTTTAATCAGGCTATTATGCTACAACCGCAAGAAGCCTCTTCTTACTATAATCGTGCCCTGGTTTATCGCAATCTTCATGATTATCAACGCGCACTGACAGATTTTTCGCGTGTATTGGTGCTCCAACCAACCTATGGACTGGCTTATTATCAGCGTGGCATTACCTATTATCTGTTGCATGATAATCGACACGCACTCCATGATTTTAGTACCGCGCTGGTGCTTAATTCGACGGATGTGCAGTCCTTTATTGGCCGTGGCCTGGTTTATATTGTGATGGAAGAATATGAGCCGGCTATTATCAATCTGAATCGGGCTATTTCCAATGATGCGCGTATGGCCGCTCGTCTGGGCGCATATGGCAATCGTGGTCAGGCGTATGCGGCCCAGAAACGCTTTGATGAGGCGATTGAGGACTTCCATCAGGCGCTCCATTTCAAGCCCAATGATGCTGTTCTGCTGAATCGGCTGGGGGCGGCTTATACCGATAGTGGCCGACCAGAGTATGCCCTGGAGCATTATCAGCGGGCACTGGATTTTCAGCCTGAGTCGGCCTTTACCTATAATAATCGTGGTGAGGCTTATCGCTTATTGGAACGTTACCATGAGGCGATCTCCGACTTTGATCATGCCCTGCAACTGGATGCTAACCTGGCGACCGTCTATTATAATCGCGGACTGGCCTATGATAGTCTGTTATTAACGCAGCAGGCGCTGGTAGATTATACCCAGGCC
This sequence comes from Dictyobacter alpinus, assembly GCF_003967575.1. Classification (NCBI taxonomy): domain Bacteria; kingdom Bacillati; phylum Chloroflexota; class Ktedonobacteria; order Ktedonobacterales; family Dictyobacteraceae; genus Dictyobacter; species Dictyobacter alpinus. The sequence continues at coordinate 2,226,087 of NZ_BIFT01000001.1, read as the reverse complement.
CTCTCGCTCCATCCTGCATTCACATCTGTCTATCATGATCGTGCCGACGCCTATCTGCGTCTGAAACGCTACCAGGATGCCGCCAATGACTATAGCCGGGTCCTTGAATATGATCCCAATGATGTGCTGGCCCTATTTAGCCGTGGCACGGTCTATCTTTATCTGGAGCAACCGCTCAATGCGATCGAGGATCTGGATCGGGCGATTGAGGCGCGACCAGACTTTGCCTGCGCATATACGAATCGTGGTGAGGCCTATCTCTATTTACGGGATATTAAGCAGGCGGGCAAGGATTGTCGTCATAGCTGGCATCTGGATTCCTCGCATGCCAATCATGGCTGGATGGCCCAGTGGATTGAGCTGTGCCTGTTACAGCCCGAGGCCGGGATGAGCGAGCGCCTGGAACATATCGCAACGGCCGAACCAGCCTCCTACGCGGCTTATTTATGCCGTGCCGTCGCCTATTTTCTCAGCCAACGCCACACGCTGGCCCTACAAGAACTAGAATATGCCCTGACCCTGAACGCCGATCGCTGGGACGCCTACTTCTGGAAAGGCATGATTGCCGCCAGCCTGGGACTGGATGAGGAAGCGCTGCAAGCCCTTGAAGCTTCTGTCGCGCTGAAGATCCCATCCATTTTATTGTCCCCCCTACACTGGCTACAGCAAGACCACGCCGATTTTTATGCCAGACACGCCATGCCCTTCCTCCATAGAGCATAGTTGCCACCAAAATGAACACAACAAGAAAAACAAACAGTAGCGGCAGCCTTAATGGCCGCGAACGTACCCTCACGAGCGGAGCTAGTAAGCACCATGAATCCCTCTTCCCCCACGTCTCGCTCAGAGACTATCTCCGCCCACCTGCTCCAGCGTTTATGAGGGATATTTCTTACGTGAACAGGTCGCAGGGACAAGCCCTGCCGCTACTGTATGTATTTCCCTTTTTCCGTTTTTGTTGGGTGATGGGGTTATGATGCTTTGCGGAAGGTGAGATTGAGGCGATAGCGACCTAGCCGGGGGTGTTCGCCGGTGGCAAGTGGTTTGATGCCATGGTAGAAGAGGCGGGCTGGTCCGCCCCAAACGACTACGTCGCCGTGATTCAGGTGGAGCTGGAGTTGTTTATCGGCCCGTTTTGCTCCTCCAAAGAGGAAGATGGCCGGCAGTCCAAGTGAGACGGAGACAATCGGCTGATTGAGGTCCTTCTCATCTTTATCCTGGTGTAACGAGAGCTTTGCGCCAGGCTCATAGCGATTGATCAGGCAGCCATCGGGTGTGAACGCCGGGAAACCCGCCTCGGAGGCCGCGCTCTGTGCCAGTTTGAGCAATGATGCTGGCATAGCTGGCCAGGGCTGGCCATTCTCGGGATCAATGGGATCGTACCGATAGCCGGTCCGGTCAGTTAACCAGCCAAGGGAACCACAATTGGTCATGGCGACCGACATACGATGACCACCGGGAGTGACCATATGACGAAATGGGGCCTGCTCAACAACAGCATTCAGGTCCGTCAGGAGCGCCTCTTCATCCGATAGAGCAAAACCATGCAGCATCACGGCCCCGGGTCCCAACTCTACTTTGCGCATAGACTCATCATTAGCATATTCGAAGAGATCCATAAAAGATACACCCATCCTTTCTTCTTACCACAGAAACACTATCCAGTTTCAGTCGCTCATGATTGTACTTCATTATACCTGTTACTGACCTCTTCATCCCAGGACGGTCCCAGAGAGCACCGGCCCCTGCTTTCCCCGAATTTGCTTTGCATTATTTTAATCTCCATCTAAATATATGTATGTTGCGTTTTTCAGGTTAAATAGGATTCCTGGTTATAAAGGAAGGGCATAGTTCGGCTTTTTTGGCAATCAGCAAGTTGATACATTCATAGAAACATATAATGAGGAACTGGCTGCTGGTAAGGCACAACTACCCGCTGCCCCGGGCTTATTACCATCCTTTTTCGATGATGGTGATTTTGAACCATCCTTTGCTGGCCATTCGAGCAAGCGGAAAAGCAACGCAGATAAAACAAAGCGTAAAATGGCAAAGGACAGCCGGAAAAAAAATCGTAGAAAATAAGTTATTGACAGGTCTTATGGTGGAGCGTGCAGCCAGCCACACGTAAAAACGTTGGAGCTCCAAAGGCGTGAAAAAATGATCAGCGGTGGAAAAGGTTTTGGGAAAATTATACATCAAATTTAAAATGATACAGGGAACCTGAGAGTTTACAGCGGTCCTGATATGCAGTCTGCATTGTTGACATCCGCAATGTGTTATATAATAAGGCAGCAAAAAAGCATCGCACTAGTTATCCCAGGGAAGGGGACTCTCTTATATCCATTGCGTTGAGTAGAAAACGTAGCGCAACTTTACTTTTCCAGCCGACCACGAGTTAATTTCCTGGCTCTGCCCCTCCTCTTGTAGGAATGAAGCAAGTCAGAGCGAACCTGGTTTGCTGATAAGGCTACGGCCTTGTCTGTTAGAGGAGCGAGCAATATCGATGGGTAGAACAAAATCTGAGTCGTTTACCACTCCCATTGCCCTGGATCGTGATCTATTTATGCGAAGGCTGATTGCAAGCCTGGGCCATCTCAATGAGGGCATTCTTGGAAGTGAACTGACGGGAGCATATATTATCAATGTAGGACTTTCGATGGGAGCCGCGATTGAGGAAGAGTATAAGCGCTTCTGGGGTATCGATCGTTCCTTTACTTTGGATGAATATGCTCATGTGATTGTAGATCTCAAGCAGAAAATTGGCGGTAACTTTTCTCTGGTTTCCAAGGATCCACTCAAAGTAGTGGTAAGTACAACCTCCTGTCCTTTTGACACTCTGGTACGTCAATCCCCCTCCCTCTGCTTCATGACTAGTTCGGTTTTTGGCGGCATTGCCGCCCGTAACTTTGGCTATGCCAAAGTGGTGCTACAAAAGCGCATCGCACTGGGGGATGATGGCTGTTATGTCATCGTTCATCTGCAACGCACTCCGGAGGCCCTGGCTGCGATTGGGAAAGAATATGTCCCTGACGTGACCCAGGCCAGTCCTGATATTGCTGAACAGCTGCATTTGATGGAACAGGTGCAGGACTTACGGCAGCAACTGGGTGAAAGTACCTCGCGCTGGGAAGAAGTTATGCAAGGGGCGGCGGAAGCCATCGGCGCCTTTGATCTTGAAGGAAGAGTTATCTATGCGAATAGCCGCTGGCGTGATCTCTTAGGGGTGGAAGGGGAAGAAGTGGTAGGCAATCTTTTTGAAGACCTGGTGTATGAAGAGGACCATTCCTCCGTCCAACAGGCTCTCAAGCTCGCCAGCACAGGTAAACGTGTGGGTGGACATATGTTCCGGTTGCAGCATCGTGATGGTTCATTACGCACTTTAAGGATGAGTATTGGAGCCATTCGTGATGATCGGGGCCATATCGTTGGCGTTTTAGGCATCATACGCGATATCACTCAGGAACGCGAGGCGCAAAGACTCAAGGATGAACTGTTAACAACTACCGCCCATGAATTGCGTACTCCGATCACGACCATTCGAGGCCTGACCCAGATTCTCTTACGTGGCATTGAGCAAGGCAACGTCTTCAGTCAAGCAGAGTTGACCAAACGCCTGCAGACAATCCAGCGGGAAACAGATCGACTCGCCCGCCTGGGAGCAGAGTTGACCGATGCCACCCGCTTACAAACAGGTTCCCTCTCCTTGCATCGGCGACATGAAGATCTGTGCACTATACTGGAAGAGTTAGTAGAAATTCAGCGGGATGCGTTAGATTTCCATGGACTCTGGAGTCTAGAGTTGCGCAACTCAGAGGTCCCGCTACCGGTGTGGATAGATCGTTCGCGCCTTGAACAGGCGGTCAACCATCTGCTCGAAAATGCGCGCAAGTATTCGCCTGAAGGTGGTTTGATCCTTATAGAGACGAAGCGACAGGGAGACGCCGCACAGATCGCCATTAGCGATACCGGCATTGGGATTCCTGAACAGGAACTCTCCAAGATGTTTACGCCTTTCTTCCGGGCCTCCAATGCATCGTCACGCCACTTCTCCGGTGTAGGGCTGGGACTATATCTATGCCAGAGTATCCTGCAAGCCCATGAGGGAAGCATAACAGTCACAAGCCGAGAGGGGAAGGGGAGCACCTTCCTGCTCACATTACCCTGCGAAGTTCAGCTGCATGGAGAGTCAGAGACATGAAAGAGCTCATCATGGTAATAGATGACGATATGGGCGTCCAGGAATGCTTGCAGGCCATTCTTGAAGCAGAAGGTTACGAAGTGATGATCGCCCGCGATGGGAAGCACGCCTTAGAAATGCTAGCCACCGCCAGGCCTAACCTGATCATCCTGGACCTGATGATGCCACGCATGAACGGCTATGAATTTTTGAAAACCCTGGAGCAGCAAGGACGCCGTGCGGAACTGCCAATTATCCTCCTGACGGCGGATCCTCAAGTCAAAGAACGAGCCACCAAACTGGCCGTAAACGCTTATTTACTCAAGCCCTTTGAGCTCCTGGATCTCTTAGACTCTGTTGCCAACGTACTTGCCTGAATATTAAGAGACGTAGATGGCTATTTACTTATGCTCTCTCTTTTCTTCATATACATATAGCTATAGATCACCCACACAAGTATCAGAGAGGCGAACGCAGCCGCAACCCAACATATAAAACTAATAGTTGTTTCTCCTCGAGACCGAAATATAAAAGCCATGATGGTGAAGAAAACAACAGTTATACCTATTATGACAAAATTCAGCACTGGAGGTATACGCAATACTGGAAACGTGGATGGGCGCTTTGTTTGCATCATCTTCTCCTATCTTACTATTACTTATCTTACCTGATATACGTGTCAGATATGCTTCCCAGTTGTGCCCAGCAACAATTTATCATAAGTACAGTAAAACATAGGAAGTAATGCTAATCTTTTGAGATTTCATCTTTGTTCTTCTTTTTATTTAAATATCTTTGGATAATGCTTATGATGAATGAATTTATAAGCAGAATTGCCAAAATTAATCCCACGCCAGTTTTTCCGATATGAAACGCTGGTAGGATCCATACTCCAAGCAAAGAAACTATAATTGCAAGCATAATGATGAAATAAGTAATCCGTACGACTTTGTTAGGTATTTGCATAACGATATTCTCAAATACTTTAATATAATGGTTCCAAACAGATAGAACCATATACTCTCTAAGGTCACATTCAGACTAGATACGTAAGGCCGCAAGAAACTGTTTCACTTAGGGCTCACACAACTTGCGCCTTCTCCCTTCTGTTCTCCAGACCTATGAAATTCTTCTGTCTTACCCCGTGATGGTTCCATCTCTGATGAAACTTTGATAGGCTTCTCTATATGCTTGCTTTATTAGCGCTCCTGACTTGTTCATGTCAATGACAAACACCCTTGTATCATCCTTTTAGCGCAACTTCTGAAACAGCGGAACAAAGAAGATACATCCAACAAGACACCAGATAGTCACAAATATATAGATGCTCACATTACGACTATCCCAAACACTACTACTATTCCACATCATCACCAAAAGCCTTGCTGATATTCCCGACCAAATACTCGCAGGAACGAACTTCCAAAGAGATTCGCGTTTGTTTTTCTGCATTGCTTAATTTTCCTCGCTTTTCGTCATCATGTCCCATACATAGAACGTTTGATGCTTGCGTTTATAAGCAAAAGCGCACCCCACGTGTTACTGTTTTCGTGGGGTGAGGCGCATGGATGAAAAAAGAACCTTTATCTACGTCAGTAGCATTTCAGGTCAGCGGGTCCGACAACCAGACCTTTATTCTGAAGTTCTAGGGGTCCTAAAAAAAATGCAGGACTGTGACAAGGAAAAGGACGGATGAAGAAGAGGATGCATTCAAGATGTGCATTCTGATTACATTCATATGGTAGGTAAAGGCTTCAATGATATCCATGATAGAATCTCTTTTTATGATTGTTCTTGTAACCAGCGTTGATATGTATCCCAGACACTAGCGGCGATAGTATTATAAGGGGCTTTAGGATGGGTAGGGGGTAAGCTAAAACAACGCACAAATTCTTCATAGATAATGGTACTTAACATATCTACCGATTTAGCTTCTTTCATCCTTAACAAAACTGCATCAACCTCAATGTCATATTCATTATCAGGTGCACCACTAGAAACTAAACCTAATGGATCATAAGAGGCCAGTATTTTAATGAAAGACTTATAGAACTCTCCATATTGCTGGCGTAATCTCTTTATTTGCTCTTGTCTTGTCTCTTGTGAAGATTTTCCATCAGTCATTTATTTTTACTCCAATAATCCCATCTGCAAACATTGACTATTGTAACACGCCTTACTATTTGATAATCACGACAATATAGATACAGCTACATTTTAACGAGCGGGATTATTTTGAGAGGCAACTACCCGCCCTCCCTGTAAGCAAATCGTCGCACCGAAGCAACCCCGAATTCGTGGATAACCTCTCATCTAGTCATGTTTCTCGCCTAAATCTTACTCTATAGATGAGGTATAATAAGAAATTCACCTCCGAACAAATGCTTTCTTACACCGAAGAAATTTAATTCACCCCTCGAACAGAGGAAATTCACCAAGGAACACTTAAAAACATTCTAAGTAAGTGGGCGTTTAGTTTTTCAGCAGATACAGTCATTTCTACGGTTTTCTAGCTCTCCGAAGTAAAGTTTTTACCATCCGAGGGAAGAACAAGCTAAAAAACTACGGTTATTCTTCTGTGGCGGTTTCCCAGGCGAAGCCAGTTGGGGAGAGGGTTGCGAGGGGGTTATGGGGCTGGGCGGACTCGAACCGCCAACGCACGGTTTAGGGAACAGAAGCAGGGCTAAATCCCCTCCAGAAGCCAGTTTACCGCCATTGGTATATGGCAATAACTTAGATTGTCCTGGTTTTTTATCTCTCTCCTTTTAAGCCTAAATCAACGCCCAAAGCCCCTCGATCTTGTGTTACTCCACCCTCGGTTATGCGCCTCAGACAGTAATATATTTCTTGAGCGATAAGTTGCATTGCTACTCAGTACCAAGTGTTGCTTGTAAAAATTGTGGATCATCGCGAACATCTTGAAACTCCGGTAAATCACGGTAGTCACGCCAAGATTTTCCACCTGCATGCAGATGTGCGGCAGATCTCAGTAACAAGAGAACTTCATTCCTATCTTTTGTGGTGATCCATAGAGAAGCTGCCAACCATAGATAAGTATGGCTCGTCCCTTCATGCATATTCAACGATCGACGAAACTGGGCGATCGCCAGATCATATTGACCTGCAAAATACAATTGAGCTCCGAGATTGTGGTATCGAATCCAGAAGTCACCAGGCAAATGATCAATCGTTGATAAGAATGTTTTTCTTTGTTCTTCGATAAAGTGGGCTGTTTCGATACCTAATCGCCGCAGCTCGTCGATGCGTCCCAGTTGCCGATACGCTTTTATTTGAAGGTGTGAAGCTTCAGCTATTAGATAATAATTCTTTTCCCACGAGGGATCTTCCTGCGCAATCTGGTGAATCCTTTCCCCACAGGAAAGGACTTCATCCGTTCTTTTTAGCTCCGAGCAGACCACTCCAGCGGTGCGGAGATAGCAGAATCGATCAAAGCGATTTGTCTCAATCGCTTCAACTTGAGGTAGAAGATCATGAAAGATGTGCATCCACTCCTCCCCTTGTCCCAAAGCTACCCAACCAAGAGCTTGTGTGGCATCATTCATAACTCGACAGATATCTTGCAAAGGAATATTGCGCAAGGCCCAGTGGAGGAAATCTTTTTGCGTTTTTATCATCTCTCCATAACGGTGAGCAAGAGCGAGATGATCTACCAGTTCCCATTTAGTCCAGGTTTCCTCTGAAAGAGGTAACGATTGCGTTAAGTAACGAGAGAGAAAGCGGATAGGGGTTTCTCTCTCCTTTAATTTATGGCAAAGGATAATGCCGAGGTGAACAACTTCCTCATCTAACGTTGGTTGGTTAAGCCGTTCTTGCAAGAGTGTCCACGCCTGGTCTAATAGTGTATTATTCGGCAGTTGCTTTCGTTCATTGAGTTGAGAGTCATACTGATTCAAAAAATTAGCTAGTTTATGCTCTCGCTGGATATTTGCACGATCAAAGGCCATGATTCCCTCCAATATATAGTCAATGTAGTAAGTATAAAAGATTATGACTTTTATTTTTGACCGGCGAAATTTTGATAAGCCTCTCTATAAGCCTGGGTTATTGGCGCTCCAGACTTCTTCATATCAATGACAAACACCCTGGTATCGTCCCGTGGGAAGATAATCTCACTAAAACCAAAGTGCTGCAGCAGTCTGACACCACTGCGGGTAGCTCCGACCGATACAATCCTCTCGACAATGACTCCACGTTTGCCGTGATGAAACCATGAAGTATATTCTAATGGGATTGTTCATGTTTGCGTGCACGCATGTAAGAAACAAATGCCCATATAACTGTTCCAATTGTGAACAAACCTACAATGATGGTCATCCAGAAAGTCTTGCTCTCCAATGGCCTTTTTATGGATGTCCATTGCGACCAAACACCAAAAAGTGCCACCAATGTCACAAACATCTCACAGATCACAATGCTTTTATAGTCTTTCGAAGGACGCTTCCCCCGCATTATTATACTCCTTTTATTCCTTCCTTCGCCTGCACTTACCTGGAACAAGGGGGAGAGATCTATAAGCTCTCTCGGCTCCTGGGCCATAGCAGCTTGGAAGTCACAGAAGAATACTTGAAGAGCTTCAAACAACGCGCAGCGCGTAAAGATCAAGAGAGATTCTCGGCGGTGGCCGCTATGGATGTTTTGAGCAAGTGAAAAAAGTGCCAACAATAAAATTTATTGCAGAGTTTATCTCCAGGTTTTCTTGTCTGAGAATTGGCGTTTCCGACATACGGTTTGTACAAAAAAGGATCTTTTATTGGTTGCTTGCTGTGTCTGGTAAAAGAGTTTTTCTTTGGCTTCTGAGGCGGGTTTACATTGTTGAGTTTATGAGGTATGGGGCTGGGCGGACTCGAACCGCCGACGCACGGTTTAGGAAACCGACGCTCTATCCACTGAGCTACAGCCCCTTGAATTGGCTTCTGATGGGCGTCGGCAACGGTTCGAGTCCTCTTATAAACTCAATAACTTCCGCTGTAACACCCTTAAACCACCGCTGTAAGTCGTGTTTCTTCCACAACCTAAGCTCTTGACTGGTACAAACATAGCAGACTTCTAAAACCATGTCAAGTAGAGATGTGACGGATATAAATTCATTGTAGATTCGGCTATAACCAGACGTAACAGGCAAAGGGGAGGTTATCTATAGAGGGCCGAAGACATAGGTTGATTGGTCGTGATATCCTGTCTTCGGGGTGAGTGTTGTGGTTAGACTCCGTGCATTCTTTGGGGAGGGCTAGCGTGGTTGCCAACCCTCTCACCTTCTTTTACTTCATCAATTGGAATGGTCGTGCTGTATAACGACGTTGATCTCTTCGTATCTCTGCCTCTGTCCATTGGTAGGGTTTGCGCTTCAGAAGATTGTGATACTCTTGTTCCTGGCGCATCCTGGCCCGTGCTTGATCTTTCTCATCCGCTTTATGTATTTGAGCTGCTGCAATAGACCAGCGGACATGTTTACAGTATGGGCCACTGCAATGAATGAATCCCTCTCGACCTGCTGGACAAGTGCAAGTGAAATAGCCTTTGCCTGGGCGATTGGGATCTTTGTGATACTGAACTTTATACTCAGTCAGGTTATCCGCCTCACTCAGTACCATATAGAATGGTTCCTGTGTTTCCATGTCGAAGATACGACTACAGCGGTCGATCTGCTCTTCAGTAACGGGAGAGGTTTTTGTGGTGGTTGCCATTGTGGTTTAACTCCTCTGTTTGTATTTGTTAGTGGGGTTTATCCCTTTCGATATATTAATAATACCACGTAGAGTTATTTGAGTCAACAGCTCTAGAGGCCAATTAAGAGTGTTTACAAATAATTCGTTATAGTGTTATAATCAGGTATAGATTGCAATAGCCATGAAATATTTAAGAGGAGCGCACGGGATGACAGATAAGATTGACCTGGAACAATATTATACAGCGAAGGATGCGGCGGAGGTGCTGAGTAGAAATAGTGGTAAAGAGATTGATCCTGCATATATCCGCACATTAGCAAAGTATGGCAAGTTTACACCAAAGAAGATCAACAATCGATTGAGCCTCTACCCGAAATCCCAGGTTGATGCGTATGTAGTTGAAGAGAGAGGCGAGAAGTCAGGGCGAGCCAAACAAGAAAAGGCACGAACAAGAGAAGAATGAGAGCCGAGGACATGAGCCGTATGAGGTCGCCTGACGGTTGTGGTGTATGTGGATGCTATTATGCTGCCATAGTATTTTGATCTTTGTAGACACCCTTTGCTTCACTGCGTGACTTTGGGCGATCCCATCTAGGGCAGTTGCCTTACAAAATAACCTCTAGTTCTAAAATGTTCCCCTCTTGCACGCCTTTTCCTTCACCATATTGCTTGTAACAATCACCTCTCTTAGTAGGGCAGCACCTGGGACGCTCTAAACTAGCTTATCTGTAGCAAATGCTATTTTATGGGATGGAATTCAGCGGATGATAAGGAAGGAAGTAAGTAATAAGTACATGAACACTTTGTAATTCTGTGGGTTATGCGTTAATTTTAATATAAAAGAATTTTGGGATTTTTATGTTAGGAAGCAAGCATTTTTATGAAGCAAACGAAACTACAATTTCTAGGTGACGTAAGATGGCAAGGTGCAGGTGTAATAGTAGCCATTGTAACCCTTGTATTGACAACCATTTATTGGGCGGTTCCCAGCCCACAAATTTTTCATTCCTCCCAAAATGCTCTCACACCAACTCCCGTGTCTACAACCACTCCAATTTCAACACCCGCTCCCACGGTTGTTCAAAGCAAACCGGCTACTCCAACGGCCACTAATGGCAGCAAATCAAAAAGCGGCGTATGTATAAGCATCAACTTTAGCAAAAAGCCTCCGGTTGGTAAATATGCATGTACCACAGATGAAGAAAATACACAATCCCGAAACGTTTTTTTCTATTGTGTTTTGATCAGTTTGGCGTTGTTTGTTTCATTTTTACTTCTTCTTTTGTTTAAGCTCATTGTTGATTTTATTTTTGATTGATGGTATCGTTTCAAATTTTTGAGAAAAAACAAAGAACCATACTACGCAACGGATTATAAGACTGCGGGGATTCATTACTTAGTATGGCCCTGTTGTCAGGTTAGGCTACTTCTTTAGTGTCGGTGGATTGTTCCAACTGCTGCTGCCTTTTTGTTTGCTCTTCTCGTGATTGTTCGACTCTCTCCGCGAATTCTGAGAATGCTTCGTCTGGCTTATTTCTATATTCTTTATAGTGCCTGATTCCCAATTCGAGAGCTGTTTTTTCCTGTTCTATATAGTCGGCAGTTTGCTGCATGTGGTAACTTCGTTCACGGAATTTAAAGAAACCCATGATCGCTGTAATCAAGCTAACGATGAAGCTAAGAAGTGGCGCAGCCCAGGGTATTTGCCAACCCAGCTTTGTATCAAGACCACTTGTTAGCCCAGTGACTAGTAGAGAAGTGATAATCACTGTAAGTTGACTGATGAAATGGAGAACGCGATTAACTTTTGATTGTTGGCGATAATCTTCAATAATACTAGGAACTACAATTTTCTGATAGAATTGATGATATTGTTGGGTCTCCAGGCTCTGAAGCCAGACTTCTTCTAATATTTTTTGCTGGCTTTTAATACCCGCAATCTCTGTTTGATGGTTCCAGCTACTTGTAAGTGTCATGCGCCCAACGGAAATAAAGCCAACAAGGAAAGCTAGAATACCCGCACCTGCCAGGAAACTAAGAAAGCTCCAATTTGAATTAAGGTAGTTTGCCCCTGCAATGCCTACTGCGAATAATAAAACAAGCGCCAGTGCTGTCAACCACCATCTACCTAGCATGCGTCTCTCTTGATTTAGTATAAGCTGCTTTTCACGCCAATTCCTTTCCAACAATAAACGCGTTTGATGATAATCATATTCTGATCCATTGTGTAGCTGCATTATTACTTACCCCCCAGGTAATACTAACAGAAAAGATGTAAGAGGATTTATAGATGCATTTACCCTAACAATATTTTATTGCATTTGGGGGGTAAAAAGGATTGGATAGTTCTTTGAATTTTAAGGTGTCTTAGCGTGATTTTTGGCGATCGTAGCATACCAAGCGAATGGTAATAGTATCTTTAGATAGAGTCCAGGCTCGCCACCTGACTATCTTGGATGACGGGCTGCTCGTTGGTCACTGGTTTATAAAGTTCCCAAATTATAAACGTTTCTCTCTATTGTTCTCCTGGCCCTGTAGATGCTGCGGACGGGATCACGATAGACCTGACTCCCTGTGAAGCGGATAACAGTCCATCCCCAATCTTCTAGTCGTTGCTGACGGTATTGGTCACGCTGGATTTGTTCGGGTGTTGAGTGGTATGCAGCTCCGTCAATTTCAATAATCACACGGCTCTCCAGGTGGGCAAAGTCCGTATAGTATGGACCAATCTGGTACTGGCGGACGAGTGTATAGGGGATGTTGTGTTTGATCCAGAAGTACAGGAAACGCTCTTCAATGTAGGAGGTAGGGGGAGTGAATGACTGAGAGGACATGACGAAGCCTTTCTTTGATGGGTGGAAAGAGGAGTAAATGAGGCGGGGACGTGTGAAGGCCGAGGAAATGGTGTGAAGCTAGAATGGCGGAAAGTGCTAATGTAAAGGTGGCGGGATCTATAATGTGAAGTTAGCGGCGGTCCAGGTGGAGCTAATGTGAAGCTACGTTACCCTTGTTTCTTCGGCTTCCCCGGCGGGTTGAGTGGGGTTGGGTGAAGGACGTGGAGGAATGAAGATGATAGATTGATTGATTAGATTTTATTCAGTCCGTCATCATCCATCTATCTCCTTCACATCTTCACAACCTCACCTCATCCCAGTCCCCAGGCCGGTGACAATGGTGAAGGTATAATAAGGGGAAACTCACACCCTCACCGCTATCACTTCACATTTGCCGTACATATATCTTTAGTAAGCCGCGTTTTCGAGGAATGCATCCCCCATATACGGCCTAACAATACTCATGATCTTCTCTTGATTAAGCTCATATTCATTCCCTGTTCGTGTATGCTTGGGGGCTTGGGGGATTAAGTGCAACCTCTTCATGTCGTTGACTAATTTTCGTTCACTGCTGACGTTCTGCTTAAGATAACTAATTGTTACCGTGTCCTGTGTGTCTTCGGCCCATTCAGGTTGCTCAGATTGTTCCGATCTAGACGTTTTTCGCGGCTCCAGGAAGACCCCGTATAATTGTTTGGGCGTGAGTGACTCATCACTGTATCTAGTTACCCATGCTGCAAACTTCATGATATGAGCATCAAATCCGCCCTCTGCATCCTCTTGTTGTTCCTCAATGCTCTCAACAGCTAACTCATTAACAACACTAAGCGCATCATCTGATACCAGTTTTGCCATTGTTGCCAGGGGAAGCCATTTATCGAAAGTACGTCCTGAAAGCTCATGCCAGTTGTCTTTGAGATTATACATGGTGCTTTCTACATCCCGCCATTGGAGAAGTAACAAGTTGTATAAGCTATCCCGAAGGGGAGACCAGACCTCCTCGTTCTCAAGAGATCTGCGCAGTTTACGTTCATCTGCATTTGAGCTCTTTACGAGGTCGAGACGAATACACCGACTACGCAATGGATGTGATTTAAATCGTTGTGTAGAGAGCAATACACGCGGATTAAAGATACGGTAGCTTGTTGGTGCAAAGGATTTATGTGCTCTACCTTCGGACACTTCTACTGTCGCTTCGGTCTTACTACAGCCTGATTGAAGTTGTCTTGCAAATGCGTCACCAGAGCCAAGTTGTGCTAAGTGGTCTGTCTCGGCAATGATCTGTGTATATCGACCCTCGTGTGCTCTACGAAAGATAGTTGATGGCGTTGGGCTACCATCCATCTTCCCATTAAAAGCTATTTTCGAGAGTGCTGCGCCAGCTCTGCTTTTACCACTTGCTGCTGGACCTCTAAAATGAAGAATTGGCAAAAAATCAAAGAGCGGTTGAAAGTACGTCATCATTGCATAAAGTGTGATGACAGTGAGGTAGCGGTTATCAGTCATTACTAGCACATTGCCAAGCGCATCATAGATCTCCTCATATGTCTGCTGCCAACTCGGTGCTGTTAATGTGCCATCAAGAAAACGTTGAATACTTTTAGTGCTCCAGCGAGACCCACATTGAAGTTCGACATCCGCAAATGTTTCTAATCCCCGCTTGCGTTTCTCGTTGGCCCAATCATCCGCATCAAAAATTGCTTTCTCACTTGTAATGACTGCATCAACGGATCGACCTTTCTCATCCATCACTCTTGCTGTTACATACACAATATCATTCACGATATCGAGAGCTGGGTGCATCTGAGTCAGTCGGTCTTGTTCGTTGAAAAGCTTCATGATCATAATCCTTTTCTTAGTCCAGTCGAGTCTAATCCTCTCAGGGCTGAAATCCAAAATGAAGAGACCCCAATCAAAGGTGAGGTCTCTGTTTCTTGTTTGCCTATTAATTTCTTTGTTACATGCGGATGCGTCGGTTTGTATCGTTTTGCATATGATTGACATCCGCCATGATTTTAATTGAGAGATCTACTGCACAGTTGCTATGGAGTGTGATAGCTCCTGTACTGCCAACTCTGTGAATTGCAGGATAATTGATGGTAGCCCCACAATAAAAGCAATAAGGTTGGGCTGTTCCCTGGTAAGGATGGTCGATACTGCGGAGATAAGCCATGATAAATCCTTTCTAAATTAATGGTTTGGTTGAGTATTCATGCGCTTTTGTTGATATCCGTATGCTAGAAGCAATGTTTGTAACACTGCTGGATCAATTAATCTGTAGCGTCCGACTTTTTGTGTGGGTATGCGGCCAAGCTTGTAGTGATGCCAAACAGAGTTATAGGGCACACCGATGGCTTTAGCTGCATCCTTCAAAGGTAATAAGGACACAACATTCCCCTTTCGTGACTGTGGAAATGAAATGTGAGCAGAGATTTGAGGATTTGAATTATTATCTCTGCCTTAATTATACCCAATAAGGACACCTAGAAATACACATTTTTGGGCCAATTTTGCTAACCTGTAAAACCCATAATTCTTGCTGTACTTATTCTATTTCAATCCTAATTAAAAGCCATTTCTCAACAATTTCAAGGGGATTTTTGACCATTTCGAGGCTATTTTACGAGGTCTTTTGTGTATGATTGGGATGCAATTTGAGCTAGAAAAAGAGGAGGTGTATGCTAAAAAATCATGTAAACGAGCAGACAAGAACTTTCCGGTGTGTGAGCCACTAATGCCTGTAAGTATTGCTCAATCATTCCTATCTACTTAGTAGCAAAACAGAGGGCAACCGAACATAAAAATTCGGCCACCGAAATAATATTTTCGACAACCGAATAAAAAGATTCTTCAATGAATATGCGACTCTTCCCATACCACAATATCAACATGTTCCGTCGTTAGTTCTAATCCTGTGTGCCGGGCCAGGGCTGCAACAATCTTTTCCGCATCTCGCTGGTAGATAGGTTTGCGAAGGAGTGCATGATACACGGTCGTGGTTCCAAGCTCTGCAAGCGTGGCTATGGTAGGAATATCAAAGTAATGGATGGTCCTGAACTGCTCTAACGTCGGCTTCTTCTTTCTCTCTTCCATCGCTCTATCCTATCGCTTGAATGTATACCTCAACAGCAATTTTCGCTGCTTCCTGCTCACCTACAATAGCCGCTAGTTGCTCCTGTAAGCCTCCTATCGAGTTGTACCGGTTCGTGATAATGTCGTGGGAAGCAGCGACCCTGAAACCGCTCATTGCCTGCCTCATTGCCTCACATTCCATCTCTATCTGCCGCCTCAACAATGCAACTTCACTCATATAAAGATTCCCTTTCTCATTCCGATATTGGTTTTAAAGACCACCCCTTAAGTAATACCATTACAAACCAGCTTACGTCAACAACCTAGCTGTAGTAGTATCAATTGCATCTATTGATTTATGAGGTAGGAATTTGTTGCGATTGCGTGTAAAAGAGGTTGCCCAAGATAAGGGAATGGGATTGGCGAAGCTTTCAAGGTTGTCTGATATCTCGTACAAAACGATACAGAAAATCTGGCGCAATCCCTACCATGATGCCTCACTATCTACCCTCAATCGCATCGCCCGCGTGCTTTCGGTACCTGCGACAGAACTGCTAGAGGATATATCTGAAGATCAGGTGCCAGAAGAATATCATCTCTACTAATTTATTTGTTTCGCCTGTTTTGATTCCTCTTTTAAGATCATCATTTGTATGTAGGCTCTGAGTTCTAGCAAGGAATGCTGTGATGACGACCAATACATTGGAGTTGTTCTATGCGTATGCCAATGAGGATGAAAGGCTACTCAAGAAGCTCAATAAGCACCTCTCGCTGCTCGTTCGCCAAGGTTTGATCTCCCCCTGGTCTTCTCAAAATATCACTGCTGGAACGTTGTGGGACCAGGATCTTCGCTCTCACTTGAAAACCGCTGATATTATCCTTCTTCTCGTTAGTGCTAACTTTATTGCCTCTGACTACTGCTATAGTGTTGAAGCCAGGGAAGCTTTAAGACGCCACCAAGCAGGCGAGGCACATGTTATTCCAATCCTTCTCCATCCCTGTGACTGGGAATATGCTCCTTTCGCCAAATTAGAACCTTTGCCTAGCAATAGAAAGCCTGTTAAAATGTGGACAAACGAAGATGCTGCACTCACCAATGTCGCTAAAGGTATCCGTAAAGTCGTCAATAAAGTAAATGGAATAGTAGATTCGGAAGCCGATCAAGAAGCTGAGAGCAATAAGAAAAGTGCCAGGGGTGGGGAAGCTGGGAGAAGGAATATGGCGCGTACACCACAGAACATTGATAGAAATTATCTCAAGAAGATCGTCAGGCAATATAAAGAAGAGTTAAAAGGCTACCAAGAAGTTGCTAACTACGAGCTGGGCCTACGTGCTGCATTCCAAAATATGCTATCTACTGTGGCAAAGTATTGTGGGTGGTCGCTTGCTCCTGAGATGACGATTGATAAGATACGCCCGGATGGTGTTGTTCTGGATGAGTTTCGTATTCGTCGTGGGTATTGGGAAGCCAAAGGACCAAAGGTTAATCTAGATGAGGAGATTCGCAAAAAGATCGCTACGGGCTATCCACTAACTAATACCCTTTTCGAGGACAGTAGGCGAGCAGTTCTATATCAGGGAAAACGCAATACACCTAACGAATATGACTTGTCAGATCAGAACCGTGTTATTGACCTCCTCCGCGATTTTTTCACCTATGTTGAGCCAGATATTGAGAACTTTGAGGAAGCGGTTGACGAGTTCAAAGAGCGGATACCAGAACATGCCCAGGCTCTACTCAACATTATCAAAGAAGAACATAACCTTAACAGGAAGTTTCAAGTCGCTTTTGCTACCTTTGCCGAAGTCTGCCGCACTGCACTTAATCCAAAGATGAATGACGAAGCTATCGATGAGATGTTAGCCCAGCATCTTCTAACGGAGCGCCTCTTTAGTACTGTATTTAATAACCCCGACTTTGTACGCCGTAATGTTATTGCCGCAGAGGTAGAGAAGGTTATTGATGCGCTGGCTAGTCGCTCATTCAATCGTACGGACTTTCTCAAGGTTCTCGATCGCTTTTATGTGGCAATAGAAAGGGCAGCGAAAGGTATTGAGAGTTGGGGTGAGCGGCAGGAATTTTTGAACACTGTTTATGAGCGCTTCTTTCAGGGTTTCTCTGTCAAGCAAGCAGATATACATGGTATCGTCTATACACCGCAAGAGATCGTTGACTTCATGGTAGAGAGTGTAGACGAGGTACTGAAACGCGAATTTGGCAAGTCTATCGAAACTCCTGGCGTAAAGATCCTTGACCCCGCTACTGGTACAGGCAACTTCATCGTCAACCTCATCCGCCGTATTGACGAGTTCTCGCTGGAAAAGAAGTACAAAGAAGATCTCTTCTGCAACGAAATCATGCTTCTACCTTATTACATTGCTTCTTTAAATATTGAGCATGAATACTACGCAAAGATGGGCCAATATGAGCCGTTTGAGGGTATCTGTTTCGCTGATACATTGGAGTTAGCTAAAGAACAACAACTCTCGCTCTTTGTTGAAGAGAATACTGAACGTGTGCAGCGAGAAAAAGATGCAGACATTATGGTAGTTATTGGCAATCCTCCGTACAACGTCGGACAGATGAATGAAAATGATAACAACAAAAACCGCAAATACCCAATTATTGATGCCCGTGTCCGTGAAACGTATGTAAAGGCATCAACAGCCTCAAACAGAAACGCATTGTCAGATGTATATGTGAAGTTTTTCCGCTGGGCTGCTGATCGCCTAGGTAATCGAGATGGTGTTGTTTGCTTGGTTACAAATAATTCCTTCGTTGACCAAATAGCGTTTGATGGTATGCGCAAACACCTCTTGCAAGATTTTACCCAACTTTACCACCTTGATTTACATGGCAACGTACGAAAGAATCCAAAGCTCTCAGGTACTACTCACAATGTGTTTGGTATTCAAGTAGGGGTAGGAATTACAATAGCTGTACGCTCCTCGAAAAATGTAGCACGAACCCTCTATTATTACCGCGTCCCAGAAAACTGGCGTAAAACAGAAAAATTAGCGAACTTGAAAGAGAATAGGAATATTGCTGGAGTAGATTGGTTGGAGTTGCAGCCAGATATCAATAATACATGGATTACTCAGGGTTTGCATGCTGAATTCACAAGCTTTTTACCTGTTGGGACCAAAGAGGCGAAATCTGCTCAGAGCATAGGTGGTTTTGAGGCTAAGACTATTTTTAAATTATATTCACAGGGGATACAAACGGGTCGTGATAACTGGATGTATGACTTTAATGTGCGGAGATTAGCCGACAAAGCTAGCCGGATGATTGAAACGTACAATGTAGAGGTTGCACGTTGGATTATAAATGGACAACCAAAAGATATTGATAACTTCGTGCTTTCAGATGAAACAAAAATAAAATGGAGTAGCCGCTTAAAAGAGTACCTGGGGCGAAAGACCAAAACTACCTTTGATCCAAAGAAAATACGAAAATCTCTCTATCGACCATTTACGCAACAAAATCTATATTTCGACCGTATCATGACGCATCGGCAAGGTGCTTTTCCTCGCATTTTCCCCAACTCTAATAGCGAAAAAGAGAATCTTGTCATTTGTGTGCCTGGCCTTGGTGATAGAAAAGGATTTGGTTGCCTCGTCACAAACCTTATTGCTACTTTAGATTTAGCTTTTGAAAAAGTGCAATGTTTCCCCTTCTATACTTATGATGAAGATGGTAGTAACCGCCGCGAGAATATTACTGATTGGGCGCTAAAACAGTTTCAAGACAAGTATGGGGTAGGGGTAACTAAATGGGATATCTTTTACTATGTCTACGGCATACTGCATCATCCACAATATCGGAATATATATAAAGATAACCTCAAACGATCATTACCGTATATTCCTCTTTTACTGGACTTGGAGGCTTTTGAGGTATGCGTGAGTGTGGGTAAGCAGTTGATGGACATGCATGTGAATTATGAGCAGGCAGAAGAGTATCCGCTGGGGCTTGTAACTGACAAAAATATTCCGCATTCTCAGCGCCTGCGTGTCGAGAAGATGAAGCTCTCAGCAGATAAAACATCGCTCGTTTATAGCAAAGGGTTAGCACTAGAAAATATACCTCAAGAGTGTTTTGAGTACCGCTTAGGGGGTCGCTCTGCGCTGGAGTGGGTGATTGATCAGTATCAATTCTCGCTCGATAGGCGCAGCGGTATCGAGAGTGATCCTAACCGTCTGGATGATCCTCAGTACATTATGCGTCTGGTTAAGCAAGTTGTGACGGTGAGTGTGAATACTGTAGAGCTGGTGAAAGAGCTTGCGGAGGCAGTGACGGCCGAGGATTGGTTAGGCGAGCAAGCGGAAATTACCAATGAGGCATCCATTTAAAGATTCATGGAGTAAGGTACTATATTGGATTGGCTAACACGAAATATACAAACCATACTGAGCATCATTTCAGCCTTTGGAACAATGCTTAGTGCTATAGTTGCGTCCATTGCTTTGAAACAGGTTAGTTTAAGCCGAAAGCAATTACAATTAATGACGGATGCGACGTATGATGCTCAGAAACCTTTATTAGTGATTACTCCCGGTTTACGAACTATGGCTCCGGGTGGAAAAATAGATACAGAAACAAAGGCTCAATTTGTAGAGTTGAAGAATGTAGGGACGGGTGTAGCCACAAATATTGTGGGCGCTATGTTTTTATGTGGGTCTTCTGGTAATCATAAATATTTCACTTCCAGGTTCAGCGACCCTTTAATGCAAGGCGAAAAGAATGAGCGAGTAGGTTTAGCTCTTAGCGAGGATGTTGTTAGACTAGACGGGCGGCAAAAAGTCGATAATCACTATACCTTATATGCGCCCGAAGATGCAGTTATGCGTGTAACTGTTACGTATCATGATATTTTTGGTCGCAAGCACGCAAGTATATGTGATTTTTTTACTCAGTGGGAATCGCGTAGTGTCGCATTCTTATCTAATATTGAGCATGACCTGGAGGACTTACGTCTCGTTAGCAGCAATGTAGGGAAGAAGAGATCTAAAGGGCTATTGCTCTCTAGATTCTCTTCATAATTATTGCTCAGAAGCGGTTTCAATGATGTCAGAAGGCAAGACGATGAATGGGAAACCACCCCGCTGATCTGCCTCGACAATGTAATGCGTTGGGATCTGTCTGCCCGCTATCACTCCAGGAGCACATACCCATATAATCATACCTGTGTACGTCTCCCCTTTTTCTGTGAAGGTGATTCGCTCGCCCTTCTTATGATCGCTATAGGTGGCTGCTGGTCCATACAGATCTTCTAGCGCCTGATCATCCATTCAATCGCCTCCTTTATTTCTCCGGCTTATCGCTTCAAGCTATCGAGCACGCTGTCAACGTTCCTGGCGTCTTTGGCCTGGAATGCTCTCAAGTAGTTCTCCGTGACCATAACTGAAGTGTGCCCCATCAATCTACTAAGCTTATAGAGATCGCCGCCATTTGTCAGGAAGGTTACAGCAAAGGTATGTCTGGCAGTGTGTGGACTGCATCGTACTCCCCTCACGTGTCCCCAATCTCCAAGCCGTTCAAAAAGCTGCAAGAGTCCTGATGCTGTCATCGGCTTTCCTGCTCGGGAGAGAAATACGCGCCCTTCCTGGTTGGTTGCGTCTCGGTAACGGTGAATATATTTGTGGACTGCGGCTTTGGAGTTGTTCCCAAGCGGTACCTCTCTCCACTTGTTTCCTTTGCCGAAAACCTTAAGATAGGATTCTGATTTAGAGAGATAAACGTGGTCAAGAGTAAGGCCGCAGAGTTCAGAGGCCCTGATCCCGGTGTCAAAGAGGACCGCAAGTATAGCTTTATCCCTCTGTATCATTTCCTCATTATACTCATTCTTACAGGCTTCAAAGAGGGCACGTATCTGATCAGGGGTAAAGATCTCAATAACCTTCTTATCCACCTTTGTCATCGGCATACGTTTGGCTAGCTTCTCATTGACCACATCCTCTAAATCCTCTTCATTGCTGCACCAGTTGAGAAAGCTCTTTACCACCTGTGTATAGCCGTGTTGAGTATATGTGCTGAGCGGCTTACCTGTCTGTGGGTTAGTCCGTGTCTTCAGGTGTTCTGTAAATTGCCGAAGATGGAGAACTTTCAATGTGTCCAGGGTAAGATTCTTTTCTGTACACCAATCGCTGAAGACTTGAAGTTTTTGGAGATACCATTTCTGTGTTTCGGCGGAGAGGGAAAGGACTGCATAGGAATAGGCTTCAATTGCCCAGGCTACTGTCATCGGCTCCTGGATCTCGGCGGCTTGTTTTGGTCGGGTAACCACTGATAACCTCCTCTGCGAAATAACCATCGCTCTATCTGCTTGGAAATCTCGTCAAGGCAGGTGTGGAGCGGGTTCATCACAGGGGGTGGTTAGGAAACCGACGCTCTATCCACTGAGCTACAGCCCCGCTTACTTTATCATAACATACGCAGCGCTATCATTCAATCCTCTTTTTAAGCCGGTCTAACTTATCGCATATGTGCCATTAGTGCAAGGGAGAGCACAAGTTGCCACCCCTCTAGCGTTGCATGGCTATGTTGGTTGTTATATGCATGCAACGCTAGAGAACTAGTCTTTATGACTCTTCGTGTGAATCTCCGGGAACATAGCTGCCGCCGGAATAGAATGGGGTGCTATTGTGACGGCCACGTGTGTCCATACCTTCGATAGTTCCACTGAGTTCAATCAGGCTACGCTCGATTTCCTGAGACTGGCGCTGCAATGAATGGAGCTGGCCAGCCAGCTCATAGACGCGCCGATTTAAGGCCGGGACGCTGGTATCCTGATCATAGTAAGTGGATGCGTCATGATTAGTACTTGCGCCCTCCAATTCATCCACTCTTCTGTACTCGGCTGGTGCTGGTCTGCTGGTAGGTGTGGGTGTGGCGGGAGCGCTTTCAACCTGTGGATCCGGCTTTGGAGTAGCCGCCACTGGCTGTGTTTCCCGCGTGCGGGGAGGAAGCTCATACGCCTGTTTCTCGCGATTATCACCACGGGCCAGAAAAAAGGCCAGCGCCAGCGCCACGATCGCAACTGCAATAAGTCCACCAATAATAAGCATACTTCTTCTTTACTCCTCTTTAATGAGAGTGCGCGACTGCCGCTGAATCGCCATAGCATTCAACGGCAGCCTGCGGTCTTAGTGCACGTGGATCGTTACTTCCGCGCTCATACCAGGTACGATGTTGTTACTACCGGCTCCATCGAGGCTGATCACGATCGGAATACGCTGTGAGACCTTGGTGAAGTTGCCGCTGGCATTATCTGTACTGGGTAGCAGCGAAAATGAGCCTGCGGTCGCTGAGACGATGTTCTGGATATGACCTTTATAATTGGTGCCACTGAATGCGTCAATGTTAATATCAACATCCTGGTTGACCTTCACATTGTTGATCTGGCCTTCATCTACATAAGCCGTTACCGTCAGATTGCCGAGGTCGGCTACCTGGGCCAGCGCCAATCCAGGTGCGACGGTCTCGCCCTGGATGGCTGGTACCTGAACGATCGTACCGGCGATAGGACTGGTGATATCTACATTTGTTTTCGTACCGGTGGGGGTGGTTGGATTCGCCGAAATCGAAGCGATAATCTGTCCCGCCGTCACTTTATCTCCGAGCTTCACCGAAAGGGTGGTCAGCTCACCGGCCTGGGGGCTACTGACGTTCAGGATTTTTCCTGTGACCTGGGCGTCGTCGGTTTGATAGTACAGGTAGTTGTTGTAGAGCCAGTAACCGACGCCACCGATAATGGCCAGTACGGCGACCAGTATCAATAGAAGAACAAGAATCATACGACGCATCATGCGTTTTCTCCTTTATATCGCAAGCGTGTTGCTGAAAATGTCTTTTTAATGTGTAAGCGCGAGCGGGAAGTTTATTCCCTGTGATGATGTTTAGACCGCCATCATGGCCTCTTCACGTGCCTTGGCTTCCTCATCACTTAATGGTTCTATCTGGGCCGGCTGGCTTTTGCGCCGACCTGAGCTGACAAAGAAGGAGGCGACGATTGCCAGGATTGCTAATGCCAGGCTCAACCAGAAGGCGTCCTGCATGGCCAGCACGTATGCCTGCCGCTGGACCAGACCTCCGATGGTACGCAAGGCTGTGCCATATGCGGCCGTGGTTGAAGCACCATGTGAGATAAAGAGCGCCTGGAGACGCGGTACCAGTTGTCCGAGTGGAGAGTCTGGTGTGACGCGCTCGGCCAGATGGGCATAGTGTAGCTTTGTCTGGCTCTGTACCAGGGTGGCGACAATCGCTACCGCCAGCGAGCTACCTACAAAGCGCAGTGTGGTGCTGACCGCTGTGGCCTGGGCCAGCATACGCGGTTGAATCTCTGCCAGCGCCGATACCATCAACGGCTGTAAACACAATCCAATACCAAAGCCGCGTAGGATCAAGAGCCATTGGAATGAGGTATAGGGAATATAGAGATCCAGAAAGGTGAAGCGCCACATCGAGATGGCTGTCAGGATCAGACCAGGAATAACCACGGCCCGTACACCAAAGCGGTCCACCAGACGTCCACCGATTACAACGGCGAACATCGAGGCAAAGGCTTGCGGTAAGAGTAGTAGACCAGCCTGGAAGGCACTCAACTGCCGTAGATTTTGTAGATAGACAGGAACCAGGAAGAGTCCACCAAAGAGCGTAAAGGTTACCAGGATACTGGCAAAGCTACTGGTGGAAAATGAGCGATTACCGAACACACGTATATCCAACAATGGCTGCTTCTCGTGTCGAGCACGGTCCAGCTCCACAAAGATAAACGTGGTCAGCAAGATCGCACCCGCGATCAAGCAGCTCAGTACCGTCCCTGAAGTCCAGCCATCGGTACTGGCCGAGGAAAGTCCGTAGAGCAGCAATCCCAGTCCTGAGGCGGAGAGGAGGAAACCAGGAATATCAAAGCTGGTTCGCGCCTCTGCCCGCGCTTCACGGATGAAGATCGCAGCCAGGATCAAGCCGATGATGCCCAGTGGTAGATTGATATAGAAGATCAACTGCCAGCCGGCAAAGGTTACGATATAGCCACCTAGCGTAGGGCCGAAGGCCGGTGCCAGTAGGATCGGAATACCCAGTACACCCATCGCCGTTCCACGCTCAGCTGGCGCGAATTCGCGATAGATCAGAGTGATGGCGAGTGGAGAAAGGAATGCTCCCGTCATGCCCTGAATTAAGCGAAACACAATCAGGACCGGCAGACTCCAGGCTATGCCGCAAAGGGCCGAGCCAATCGTGAATCCTGCCAATGAGAGCATGTAGAAGCGCTTGATACCAAGACGTTCCGAGAGAAAGGCTGTGAGCGGGGTCGCCACACCCTGGGCCAGCGTATAGCCCGTGAGCACCCACTGGACGCTATTGAGGTCCGAGCCAAAAGCGCTTTGCAAGCGCGGAATCGCGATGTTGACGATCGTGCTATCCAGAATACTCATAAAGATTCCAAATACCACTACGCAAGCCACAATCCATTTATATGGTAATCCTCCCTGCCGGGGAACGGCAGGTGCAGCCATCTGCATAGTCAGAAACTCCTTGTGTCATACTCTCTAATCCGGAGCGTATATGCGCGATTAGACAGTATTTGATATTGCCATATGTATATGTAGCCATATAGCTAATAATCTAAAGCATGCATTAGATTGTGTCAGAGTTAGACGTGATAGTTGCTATCAAGCAAGTGACCAGACGGTTTTCATTTGACTGCTTAACGTTAAATTTGACTTGTGTAAAGAATCGGTGACTCTACAGTCATCAATTTACCAGAAGGTCAAATCAAAGTCAAGAGGATAGGTGGGGTTAAAATAAATTGCTGGGGGTCTTCTCGCCTTGAGGTGAGAAGACCTTCGGCAATTTATTTTAACGGTGGGTGTGGGTTTTATGGCTGACGCCTCGCGCCTGCGGCGCTCGCTTCTTTTTTAAGGGGAAGCTGGCGAGGCGGTCGCGACCGCCTCGCCAGCTTCCCCTTAAAAAATTAGATAGTTGAGAGTATTTGTTTATTCGCTGTAGGGCATTGAGGGGATGGAGGAGTTGTTATGGGTTGGGTTTGTTGGGCTTTGTAGGTGTTCGATGATGCCGCTGAGTTGGACCAGGCCTTGTTCGATGTCGCGTTGCTGGCGCTGGAGGATGTGGAGCTGGCCTGCAAGTTCGTATAAGCGGCGATTGAGGGCGGCTACATCCTGGGTTGGCTGTTGGGCGGCTTGCTCTTGCTGCCAGTAGTTGGCTGGCTGGCTGACCTGCATGGAGTGGTTGCCGTTGAATTCGGGCATGGCTGTGGTATGCTCCCGGCTGATGTCAGGCATGTTAGGATTCTGGGGGAATTCCTGCTGTTGGTCCTGACGTCTGGCTTCAGGGGCTGGGATGGTCTTTGTTTTGTCGATAGCTGGTTGCGCGGGCTGGGCCGGTGTCTCTGGCTCTGGCTCTGGCTCTGGCTTTGCACTGGCACTGGTAACCCTGGCTGGCTTTGTATTGTTACCACCACGTGATAGGAAAAAGGCACCTACCAGTGCAAGCACGGCGACTGCAATCAGTCCTCCGGGAATCAACATTCTTCTCTCCTTTTAGTGTACATTGATTGATGGATAATCCTTTTATAGGGGATTATCCATCAATCAGGGATTTGCTTTTAGTGAATATGGATGGTGACCTCGGCACTCATGCCGGGGACGATGGTGTTGGAGCCGTTACCATCCAATGTGATGACGACCGGGATACGCTGCGCGACTTTGGTGAAGTTGCCGCTGGCGTTGTCGGACGAGGGTAGGAGTGAGAACGAGCCGGCGGTGGCTGAGACGATGTTCTGCACGTGACCTTTATAGCTGGTGCCACTGAATGCATCAACGCTGATGTCAACATCCTGGTTTGGTTTGATGTCGTTGATTTTGCCTTCGTCGATATAGGCCATGACGTTGAGGTTGGCGAGATCGGCTACCTGGGCTACGGATGTACCTGGAGCCAAGGTCTGTCCCTCAACTGAATTCGCCTGGACGACGGTCCCATTGATGGGACTGGTGACGTCGATGGTGGTTGGTTTCGCGCCTGGAGCTGCTGGCGCGGCTGTGATGGTGCCGAGTACTTCTCCAGTGGTGACTTTATCACCCAGTTTCACGCTCAAGGTCTTTAATTGACCGGCTTGAGGACTGGTGACATTCAGGATATGCCCGCTGATCTGGGCGTCATCGGTTTGATAGTACAGGTAGTTGTTGTAGAACCAGTAGCCGACGCCACCGATAGCTGCTACAACGGCGACTATGATTAACAGGAAAACAAAAATCATGCGACGCATTGTGCGTGGTCTCCTTTTAAGCGTAAACGTAAAATTTTATATAAGATCTATGGATGTTGTATCGATTATCAGGATTAGACTGCCAGCATGGCTTCTTCACGTGCCAGTTTTTCTTCATCGGTCAATGGTTGTTCTTCTTCCACGACCTGTTCCACCTTCTTCTTCCTGGATTTACCACTGACGAAGATGGAGGCGATAACGGCCACACCGACCAGTATCAGGGTTACCCAGAAGGCGTCCTGCATGGCCATCACATAAGATTGCAACTGGAGCCGACCGCCAATATATTTTAAGGCGGTAGCGTAAGCGGCGGTCGCTGATGATCCTTTTGACATCAGCACGGCCTGCATCTGGGTGATGAAGGTGCCGGTTGGCGAGTTGGCGGTGACGCGCTCGGCCAGATGGGCAAAGTGCAATTTATTCTGCGATGTCACGTAGGTCGAGATTACCGAGACGGCCAGTGAGCTCATGACAAAGCGGAACGTAGTGTTGACCGACGAGGCCTGCGAGAGCATCTTTGGCTTGATCTGCGAAAGCATCGAGACCGACAACGGCTGTAAACAGAGTCCCATGCCGAAGCCGCGAATAATCAATGCCATCTGGAACGATCCAATTGGCTCGGTGAGATTGATCGAGGTGAGCATCCACATGGCGAAACCCATGATCAAGAGACCAGGAATAACCACGGCGCGCACACCAATTTTATCGACCAGACGACCACCGATCAGGACCGCTAACATCGAGGCAAAGGCCTGTGGCAGCAGGACGAGTCCGGATTGATAGGCGCTCTCTCCGCGTAGTGACTGCAAGTAGACCGGTATCAAGAAGAGGCCACCATAGAGCGCAAAGATTACCAGCGTACTGGCGATGATACTGGTCGTGAAGACACCATTACCGAAGACCCGCAGATCTAGTAGGACGGCCTTGCCCTGTCTGGCCCGTGATAGTTCTAAAAATGTGAAGATTGCCAGACAAATCAGGCCACCAATGATACAGCTAAGCACAATCCCAGATCCCCAGCCGGAGGTACCAGCATCGGATAGACCATAGAGGACGGCCGCCAGACCAACGCCCGCAAAGACAAAACCCAGGAAGTCAAAATTAACCCGCTGCGCCTGACTTTCATGTAGGAAGAAGAATGCCAGTAGCGTACCAACGATACCAATAGGCAGATTTATATAGAAGATTAGCTGCCAGTCGGCGTAGGTTACCAGATAACCACCTAGGGTAGGGCCGAAAGCTGGCGCCAGCAGAATTGGAATACCCAGGAAGCCCATCGCGGTACCGCGCTCCTCAGGAGGAAACTCCATGTAGAGCAACGTAATCGCTAGAGGAGACAGGAATGAACCAAATACCGCCTGAACCACGCGGAATATGATCAAGGTCGAGAGGCTCCAGGAGAGTCCGCACAACGCCGATCCGAGCGTAAAACCAATTAATGCGACAAGATATAAACGCTTATTACCAATGCGACTGGCCAGATAGGCAGTCAAGGGGGTTGCCACACCCTGAGCTAACGTATAGGCCGTTAGCACCCACTGAACACTGGTCAGGTCTGCACCAAATGCGTTCTGCAATCGAGGGATGGCTGTATTCACAATCGTACCATCGAGGATGGTCATGAATAAACCAAAGATCACAACGATCGCAACTATCCACTTATACGCAAGTCCCCCCGACTTTTCCTGCGGAGTTACTGTAGAAACTTGCATAACGTGTTTGCTCCTTACAACGTACACTATTTCAATAGAATTTAAACATGTTTATAGAAAGAACATAGCATTTATGGTGCCATGTTCTGTTAATAATCTCATCATTGAGTGATCATTACAGCCAGATGTATTTATGCAGTGGCTGCGGGAGCTGTAATCCCATGAAGGTAGATACACTTCAAATTATCCACCAGATCTTCATATTGAACGGAGAGGCCCTGGTGGAGATTTTTAAACAGGCGCGAGACAATGATGCCGAACAATGCTTCCTGCATCACCTCGGTAGAGAGAGCTGTATTAAACAGGCCCTCTTCTTTCCCCTGGTCCAGAATGGCTGCAATGTTTTTGCGTACAGTAGCAAAGGCATCTTTTATCTCAGCATGTACTTCGGTTTCTAAATCGGCGGCATGGCGTAAAATGAAGAACAAAGGATGCTTATCAACCAGTTGATGGCACAACTCATCGATTGCCATGGACAACTTGACCTGCGCACCCTCCTGCATTTGCGCTATGCGCGCGGTTTCACTCTGTAGATCCTCAAACTCACGCTTAAAGAGGGCGATCATCAAAGCTTCTTTGCTCTCAAAGTGTTGATAAAGAGTCCCCTTTGCCACTCCGACCCGCAAGGCGATCTCGCCCATCGAGGTATCGAAGTACCCGCGCTCCAACAACAACTCCTGTGTTGCCTGTAAGATCAGGTTCTCGCGTTCTTGCCGCTGCTTTTCTTTAAGCGATTGATATATCATTTTTTTGACCAATTTCCTTGAGACATATTTTTCTGGTCATGTCAGTTGATTTCTGACCCCAAACATCAAAGTTTGACTGTACAAATTTCTTTATGACTTCACAGTCATTAATTTACCAGAAAGTCACCTTAATGTCAAGTGGTCACATAGAAGCAAGTTTGCTCGTGGGTAAAGAAGATGAATATTTGTTATGATGGGCGTAAATTATGGCCATCATGGGCGGTTTGGAGGCGGGTTTGTTCGGGGGTGGAGAAGATGAAGGCGTGGGGGTAGGGGGATTGTTGGATGGCTTGATAGGCGGCTATGAGTGCCGTGTTGTCTGGGGGGTCCTGGTTGTAGGCTTGTTGGAATGCGCGGGCGAGGGCGAGGATGGCGCGTTCGCTGGTGGTGACGTTACGACAGGGGTTGAGGAGCGGGTCGTTGTAGGCGCTGGCAATCAGCTGGGGGCGTTTGCTGGCGAGGGCGACTCGGAAGCGGGCGAGGGCGCCGCGCCGCTGTTGGGCTAGTCGGGCTCGTTGTAGCTGGGCGGGTGAGAGGATCTGGGCGTCAAAGTAGCCGAAGTTGCTCAGTTCTTCAAAGGCGGCGGCGATGGCTTCTTCGTCTTCGGTGTCGCAGATCTGCTGAAATGCGCTGGCCTGAGGACTGAGTTCACGTTGCGGGGCGCGTATGGTGCGGCTGGCGGCGGGTCGTTTGGCTGGTATATAGCTTTTATTTACTGGTATGATTGCTGGCTGGCCGTTGGTCAGGTCCATGAGCTGTTCAGGAAAACGGACCTGGTTGATGGGTTGCTGACAGGCGTGCTGGAGCTCTGCGAGGGCTGTATTCAGTTGTGGGTGATCCAGTTGGGCCAGGACTGTGAAGAGGCTGGATTGGGCCGGCTCTTTGAAGTCCTGGCGTGTGAATAACAGGTTGGTGTCCAGTAGCTTACCGTTGGCGTCCCTTTTGCTGTAGCTGGCCCATAACGCGGGCTGGATGCTGAGGGCCAATAGGGCGGTATAGATGACCAGGGCCGAGAAGTCGTCCATGTGGGCGTTGAAGGCGCGCTCGGCCATCTGGGGATGCTGATAGTCGGGTTGACCGAGTAGGATGCGACCGGGAGGATTGGTGACGTCTTCAGCTCCAAACTCGGGGATGTAGACGCCATCATAATCAACTAACAGAAGTTGATTGTTGGCTCCGAGCATGATGTTAACACCGGCTAGATCGCCATGGGCCATACCGCATTGCTGCATGCGCAGTAGCAGTTGTAGACAGCGCTGCGCTAGGTTGTGCAGGGCCGCCGTATCGTGGCGCTGACAATATGCATCGACGGCCTCAAGGAGGGTCATACCATCAACCCATTGCATATCAATGATCGGATAGGCACGTGGCGCTGCTACGCCTTGCTCTTTGACAACGATGCTATCGGCATAATAATGGGTATCGACCGTGATATCGGGTGCCTGCGTAGCAAAAAAAGCGCTGATACGTTCATAGCGATAGCGCATATCCTGATTGATAGGTACACGGAAGCAGCGCAGCGCCCGAACCTTGCCACTCCGTGTAATAAACTTATAGACCACCGCAAAGCCACCCTCAATACCCCAGGGACGCTCCAGGCTGCCAAGTGTCGTACTGGTCGTTACCGTCGCAACTTTTCCCTGCTTCAAATCAGGATCCGCTATTTTCAGACGTGTCGCGGCAAACAGCATCGCCTCATCATAAGCAAGACGTTCAGGCATGCCATCATCCCTTCCACCAGCTCAAGTCCATTACCCATGGACAGGCCATTTCTACACGGCAGCGAAACTCTTCCGCGCCACAACCATGCGTCAACTGCAACCATTCTTCAAGCTTGAGTGATTGTTCCCAGGTCAGATAATCCTCGAAAAGTTGACGATTCAGAAATATCAATAGAATCTCTTTGATCTGTGCATCCGTCAGACCATGTTCCTGGATTAAACTATCATAATTGACCATGGGATTGCTTTTAAAAGCCTGAAAGATGTCAGGTAGTAGTATGTCTGGCAAGAGCGGTAGAGCAGTCCCGCTCTTGTTGGCTTGCACGATACCATTATGGATCAGCGGGGCATTCACCAGATCGTCCAGCGTTATCTGTTCTAACTCGGTAGCGCTTACTTTCTGGTAGACCCAGTGTAAGAGATACGCGCGCTTCACGACACATACTTTTCTAAACCAGAATTCACTGATCGCGGGCACCCCTACCGCTGATCTCGTAGCTGGTGCTGGTGGGATCGGTAATGGTGTTAGCGGTGCTGGTGTGATCGCCAGGACTGGCTGAGACATTGTATTAGATTGTGGAGGCTGCAGTTGCCGTTGTTGTTGTTGCTGCTGCTGCTGCACGCGTCTCTGTTCGACTAATCGTTGCAAGTGTAGTTTCTCTTGATCGGTAAATAAGAGAGCCTCGCTATAAGGTGAGCGGACAATCGCCTCAAAGGCAGTCATTAAAGTGTTCCCATCCTGTGAGCGCCAGGCGTCCATCCATTGATGTGCCAGCAGAACAATCTGCCGTTCTGTGGGGGATAAAAAGGAATGGTCGCGCCCCACGCGATCGGAAGCCATGGCGATCTGTTCTACGCGTTTACTGGCGATGGCTTGTCGGAGTTGGTGGTGGCCCAACTCGCGTTGCATGGCCTGCCGAATGCGCTCCTCAGCCTGATTGGCGGCGATAAAATCGGCGGCATATGGGAGCGATTGAAGGGCCAGATAAGTTTCCACCAGCGCGGCATCATCGTTGGTATGTAACGCCAGCAGCAACGCCTGTTCCAGTTGTAGTTGTTCTGGACTCTTCACGAACACGTTGAGCGCCATATTTCTGCCTGGGGTGACAGCCGGGACCATGGCGGTTGACGTGGCGGACTCATCCAGGGTAACGCCCAGTTTGAGCAGTGTCTTACGCACCGAGGCCGCGCAACTTTCCTCAAGGAGGAGAGGTGCATATTTGCGCCAGACCGGCATAATCTTCTGCACCGCCCGTGGACCATTGATCTCGCGCCGCATAACTGCGAGCACCTCGCGTAGCGCGTCGGCCACGGCACGCGCATGCAGCCATTGATCCTCAGGAAAGACCACACCCTCATGGGCCAGATCCTGTCCATCCCCATAAAGGATCGCGGCCTGCTCGCGGTTCTGGGTCTGGACCGCCTGTAGGAATGTCATTTTGCGCCGTGTACGCATCTCAGGATGATGGATGGCGGTCGACCCTAATGGCTCACCGATCTGCTCGGCATCTGAGCGTAACGTCATCACCAGGGCCGTACAATCATCATCAATCATTGAACCGGATGCGCGGCAGTCCGCGATAAAAGCGGGCCAACTCGCCATGGTCTGTTCCGCCACGGCCTCAAAGGCCGCATGCGGAGTATCCTTGGGCCGGTTGGCGGCCCCGA
This sequence comes from Dictyobacter alpinus, assembly GCF_003967575.1. Taxonomy (NCBI): domain Bacteria; kingdom Bacillati; phylum Chloroflexota; class Ktedonobacteria; order Ktedonobacterales; family Dictyobacteraceae; genus Dictyobacter; species Dictyobacter alpinus. Next base: position 2,193,182 of record NZ_BIFT01000001.1, on the reverse strand, counting down.
TAATCCAACGCGCCACCGCATCCGTCGCCAGCAAGATACGATCGCCGGGACGGAGCAGCAGATCCATCGCCATTCCCCTCTGGAAATGGCGGTTGAAAACACCTTGTTTGGACGGTAGACTGATCGGCGGCTGATCGAAGACCGCCGCATCAACAATAGGAAAGGACAGCAGTTCCGACGAGGCCGCCGGTTGTACAAAAATACAGCTATCGCCAAAGGCCAGCAGCTTGGCCTGGATCGCCTCACCATTTAAGGGATAGGATGAGAAGACGCGCAGACTGGCCAGGGTCGAAAAACTGCCCTCATTCTGCATTTTCTGCAAAGCATTCCAGGGTAAACCCTCGATACCCGGTAACAACTTCTGAAAATGCTCCTGTGCCGCGCGCAACCACCATTCAACCTCAAAAGGATCCTCACTTAAGAGTGGCGTAGCTATGGAATGATCCACGAGGTGTCTGGCCCAGATATTGGAGAATAATGTGGTGCCAACACCGTCTGCAACCGTTAACAAGCCCTGTGATAGGCTGATCGCAAACGCATCCTCGCATGACTGCTCATTGTGCTCAGATTTCCAGCATTGCAACCTGGTTACTTGTGCATACATACAGTTTCTTACTCATGTTTTCAGAACTATTATTGACTTACATTCAAAGGTTGGGTGGCTGGTACACTGGCAAATACAAACATCTGCCGTACCGAAGCGGCATCACCATTGAAGATCAAGCCACGCGCACCCGGCTGTACAGGACGTCCTAATAAGGACTGTAACTGCTGGCGACTATTCTCAGGGATCTCGCTGGAAACCTCGAATAATAATTGCGCATAAGGATCATCTGGCAACTCTGCCTGCGTGGCAGGATACATAATGGGGGCCAGATTATAGTCCGTAATATGGACATTGAAGAACAGGGCCCGTCCATCATTGGTTGAGATCTCACTAATCTGCTGCGCCAGCTCCAACGGATCGCCATCGCTGGCAACACCATCGGTCACATTAATAATAACGGGCGGATAGCTATCTGGATGACTCGTTGCCCATTCCTGTGCCAAATCTCGTGCTTGCTCTAGCGCCATACACATCGGCGTACCGCCGCCAGCCTTCGCCTTGACCCAGACCGGAAAAGGTACCGTGATCTCGATCTCCTGCCCGATATCATCTATCTCTGTTCGTTTACGCCGCTCGATATCGAGTGGATTCATCTGTAGCTCGGCCAGACTCACAAAGGAGCGACCTTCCAGGTTGCCCTGCAACACCGGCTCCACCGAGATACCCTCATAGCCAAGTACCGCCACCTCCGCGCGTGGCCGCACCTCCGTCGTCCCATCCCGCTGAGCCACCGTATTAGCCACAATCAGCTCATTCAGAAACCCATTCAGCACCGTCGCCACCATATCACACTTACGCCGACCCGCCCCCGCCTGAACCGCCCCAAACGGATCCGCCATCGAACCAGACTGATCCAACAAAAAAATCAAACAACCCGGCCGTGAACCAGCCCAGATCTGTGTATATGTATCCATAGCCTCAAAAAAACCTCTCAAAAATAACCAACCGTAGTATGTAAGAAACGCTCTAGAATGAGAGTATTTGTAGTATACCTCTTATTTTTATGACTTGTGAAATCAAACAATGACTTTACAGTCACCAATTTACCTGACGGTCAGCATAATGTCAAGTAGCGGCAGGGCTCGTCCCTGCTCCAGTACCACGTACGACACGTCCCTGAGACACGTGGTCATGTTAAGGCGAGCATGGCGAAACATGTCAGCCTCTAACCTGGACCTGATCGTACGTGGTACTGGAGCAGGGACGAGCCCTGCCGCTACGCTGTGATGTGGTTGGAGAGGAGAGGAGGAGGAGGGGGAAAATGCGGGGGCCAGATATCAGCGCTGATATCTGGCCGTCATATTATGCATGGGGTCTTTAAACGTTATCACTAGCCCGGCTGTTCGGCTTCTTTAAATATTTGTGAGACGGTTAAAGAAGTAAGAGCAAGCGGGTTACAAGCAAGTAACTAATGACTTACGAAAGTGACGCCTGTTCCCATTCGGAACAGAGAGTTTGTGACCGCTCCAGGTTTGTTTCCCCAGTTCATGGAACTGGCGATCACCATATTATTATTGAGAATCTGTTCAACTACAGCAACGTGTCCGACACGGTTCGCGCCTTGTACGCCACTGCCCAGGACAAGAATAGAGCCAAGGGCAGGAATACTGGATACATGCCACCCAAATTGTGAGGCACGATCGACCCATTGTCCAGCATTCGCGTTCATTGTCCACGGCACAACTACATTGTGTAGTTGGTAGTAGCGTTGCGCAGCCCACCACGTACATTGTCCAAATGGATAAGTACTCTGGAGCCTGCTCCCCATCACGTATGGGGCAGCCAGTGCTCCCAGGCCTTTTGAGCCTCTATGCGTACCTACACTGAGAGGAAGGGATACTACTCCAGATGGCACGGCCTGAAATTCCGGTGCCATTGGCCGATCACGTTTCTCTACACTTTTATGTGCCGCATGTTTCACCAGTGCCAATGGGGCTGCTATCTTATGCTGCACCCTGAAAGGATGTATAACGCTACTCATACTATCTGCCGGTGCGCTTGGAATACAAATACTCTGGTTGGTGTATATTGAATTGGGTTTGTGCAGGCGATTAAAGGCCGCGATACGGTGTTCGCTAAACCCATAATATGCAGCGATACTCGCCAGTGTTTCCTTCCCAATAACAACGTGTATGCGGTCAGCTTGTGAGCAAGCGACAACTGTTCGCGCGTGCGCACCCTCCACCTTCGCTCGCGACGTTACTCCAGTTAAGCCAAGTCCAAAGACTACAATAAAACAAGTACTCACTACAAAACTCACTACGGTATACCGCTGGAAGCTTTTCCAGCTTCGTGGTTGTGTTTGCAATGTATCCTCTTTCGAATATACAACTTGCAGACCCCCGCAAACGCCCTTGTTACATCTTTGTCTGTTTGCAATGTGATTTGCTTAACATATACATAGATGATCGCGGACGTACATTTGCAATATACACTACCACAACGAATAGTATATGTTGATATATTTTTAAAAGGCATTTTATGAATTTAAAACATAAAATAATCAAAAAATTATAATTATCTATTTTAAAATAATTATCAATCGTAATAATCGCCATAATACTTAAAATGTAACAATGCCATTAAAAGCCCTTCAAATACCCATAGGGGCGTTTTATCGCTATGAGATGCCCTATTAACGCGCCAGATACCTTACAAGGCCCTGAGCGCCATCCAGACGCGATTTAGCACTCCTCCCTTCATCACGACCACGTCATTTGCGTGGTAAGGGGAGGGATCGCTGGGGGATGGCCTCATGGTTACGCTGGCAAAACAATGCACGTCACCGAGGTTTCTGATGACTATGCAGGAAACATAAAAATAAGAACATAAGAAGCCTACAAGATATAAAAATCATCAATCAGGTAGGAAAGATATCACATATACAATTGTTAGCCATGTATCACATATACAATTATTAACCAGGCAGGAAAGATATCACATATACAATTGTTAGCTATGCATAAACATAAGCATAAGATCATAAGAAGCCTATTGCATAGTAAATTGCAAAGGATAAAGGATTTTATTTAGGTTGTTTATAGAATATATACCTTTCAGTAATAAGTGAAATGATTATTGTATCCTTCTCCATTTTTCTGCATGGATACGTATCAATTTTAATAATGTATCTAATAAAAATATAAATCAAAATAATATATATTAAATAATAAATAATATATATTTATATATATAATAATATAATATAATATACATAATAATACATTATTACGCACCGAAATTGGCGCTGTATGGTAAGTTTCTATCTTCTTATGTTGCAAGGTAATATTTACATAAAATTATGATGTTATAGGCATCTTACGTTCTTATTCTTACGTTGCAAGGGAGTATTTATATAAAATTATGATATTGTAGGCGTCTTACGTTCTTATGCTTATGTTTGTGGTACAGGCTATTAACGTAGTCGTGTGAGGAACGAGTAGATGGGTTTAGCTGTTCCCATCTGCTCGTTTGGGTTAGATGGTTTTGTCGGCGAGTTGTGTGAGGAGGGTGGCGTATTTCTGGCGGTCGAGGGGGAGTTCGACGGGACTGCGGGTGTAGTTGGAGTAGATGCAGGCGTTGGCCAGTTCGAGAGCCATGATGCCCTGGGCTCCGCCGGATGTGAAGGGGGTGTTGGTGAGTATGGCGGTGTTAAAGGCACGGTAGACGGTTTCGTGGTTGCCAATCTGGCTCTGGTCGAGGGTGATTGGCAGGTCGTGGCTGGCAGGGGTGGCCATGGCTTTGGGTGAGGTGGCGACAAAGCTGGTGATATCCTCTTCCAGTCCGTGGGCTTTGAGTTGGCCACCCTGGATCTCTAGCTGTCCATGGGTTCCGACGATCTTGAGGTATTCAGATTGATCGGCTTCGGCAGTACTGATATGGAGTGAGCCGAGCGCCCCATCGGGCCATTCCAGGGTGGCTTCTACGGTATCTTCGGTCTCGATAGCGTGTAGTAAACGCCGTGTCCAGGCAAACACGCGGGCGGGCTGTCCAACCAGATGGCATAGTAGGTCCAGTTGGTGGGGAGCCTGATTCATCAACACGCCACCGCCTTCGCCTTTCCAGGTTCCACGCCAGCCAGCGGACTGATAGTAGCGCGCGGTACGTGTCCAGACGGCGGACATGGTGACGTGTTGGATGTGGCCAAGCTTGCCATCCTGGATCAACTGGCGGGCGGCCCGAATCTCAGGCCGGAAGCGCTGCTGAAAAATCACGCCTACGGTTCTGCGCGCGCGCTCGGATGCTTCAACCATCGCATCGGCTTCCGCGACCTGGACCGCCATTGGCTTCTCCACCAGTACATGGCTACCGGCCTGTAAACAATCGATCGCGATACGCGCATGAAAAGGATGGGGTGTCATCACCACCACTACATCTGGTCGTACTTCGGTCAAAAGTTGCTGATGATCCACATAAAAAGGACACTGTAATTCAGCGGCCCGCTGCTGTCCCAGTTCAGGATTAATATCTGAGACGGCAACCACCTTCATACCCGGCAATTTCAGGGCGCTCCGATGCATATTGAACACACCGGCACCCGCTCCAATAAGCGCATAACGCAAAGTAGTTATCTGCTCCGACTGCATAATAATAAAAACTCCTTTATTTGTATTATTCGGCGTCATAAAGAGAAGATACAATAATGCCGCTGTCATCTATCCATTGAGCGAAGTTCTTCGATCTATGTGTGAGTTATAGAAGAAGCTGCGACTCAGAATGATGGCAGCGGCCAGTATCCATCCATGGAAAAAAGTTAGCTATTCGCCGGGTCGAAAGCATCCATAGATGCCACTAGCAACGGCCCGTAGTACAGCGTTATAGGCGCTGTTTACGCTTACCCAGCACATCCTGTCCTGTCCGAGGTTTCTGATCGAAACTAACAGCATCCTTCAGATCTGGATCAGGCATTGGGCGCATCGGACTGGCATCGATAGGCTTACCAGTCTCCTGATTATAGCCAACCTCTACCACCTGTTCGCGACGATAGGCATTCAATGGACGCATTCCCTGAGGCGGTGGCATGGTGGTTGGTCCAGGCTTAGATGTCGGCCAACTGGGCCAGCTTGGTTGCACCGTGGTCACCACCTGCTCCTGATGCTGTTCCTCTTTCACCAACGTCACATCCGTAGGATTCTGAGTCTCCTCGCGAATAGGATTTTCCGCCACCGTCTGAGGGGCAGGTGCCTCTGCAACCGTCTGAGCAGTAGGATTTTCCGTCACCGTCTGAGGGGCAGGTTTCACAACAGGTTTGGCTGCCTTCGCTGAAGTCTGGGATGATTTATTTCTTGCTTTTTGGTCCCGAGCCATAATTACTCCTTTATAATATGTTTTGCCTGTAGCGCAATGATTTTTTTATGTCGTGAACGAGACAGAAAGATACAACCAGCCTTTTAACCCATTCTACCTTCTACTACGTAATAGCCAGGTGCATACGGGTACTGATTTTTCTGCAGTAATATTACTCGCTCCATAATTTAGACAAGCAAAGCTTATTAAATATTGTACACCCTTATAGCCACATATGCGATTCACCTTCGTCAGAAAAATGCTAAGAAATAAAGAAGTCGTCTCTGCGTAACATGTGTGCTATTTGAGCGATCCTTTATAATTTGCATAGGGATATGATGTGTGGCAAGGAAGGGGGGTGTGGAGGTGAGTCGTTTGATGAAATTCGTGCTCAAGGGACGGGATGGCCTGGGGAAAAAGGTTTGCTGGCCGAAGATAGCTATTTGTATGCTGGCCGTGATGGGACTGGCTATGCGGCTCTATGGATTGAATTGGGATCAAGGCTATCGGTTTCATCCAGATGAGCCTTTTATCATTGTATCTTCCCAGCAGGTCCATTGGCCTCAGAGCCTGGGACAATTCCTGGATGCGGCAAATTCTCCGCTTAATCCCCACTTTTTCGCGTATGGTTCTTTTCCGATTTATCTGATGGCTTTCCTGGCTCATGTATTGACCATCTTTATGCCCGATTTTGTCTCCTTTGAACATCTTGCGCTACTGGGACGGGTGGTGTCGTCGGTGCTGGATTGTGGCACTATCCTGCTGACAGCCTGGATGGGATGGCATCTGGTACGTTCAGAGCACGCGGATCATGTGGATCAAAGTGGTTCGCCATGGGCTATGGCCCTACTGGTAGCTGTATTGGTGACGTTTACGCCGTTACAGTTGCAGCAGTCACATTACTGTACTGTCGACACAATGCTACTCTTTTTTGTGATGTTGACCCTGGCGGGCTGTGTGGCGCTGGTCGATGGACATGTCCCGTCTCGGGCGGCGCTACTGATAGGACTGGGCTATGGCCTGGGGATGGCCACCAAAACCAGTGCGGCCCCGCTGGCTATTCCTATATTCATCGCGATAGTGTTACGCTGGCGACGGCATAGCCTGGTTTCAGCGGTACACCTGCTGGTCCTGGTCGTGGGTGCGACCGGTTGGACTTTCATGCTGGCCATGCCATATGCGCTATTAGATCGACATAATTTTTTGTACCAGCTTTCCGAGCAAGGCAATATGTCGATTGGCAAACTTCTCCTCTCCTACACCATACAGTTCGCCTACAACACCCCCTATCTCTATCAGATACAAGATATCCTTCTCTGGGGACTGGGCCCTCTCCTGGGCCTTACAGCCTCACTGGGGCTGCTCTGGATGCTATATGTCACAGTAAGGCGTAAGATGATTCTCTGGCTCATACCGTTGTCCTGGGTGCTTATCTATGGAGCCATTACTGGTGGGCTATATGTCAAATATGTGCGCTATATGTTGCCGATCTATCCTGTGTTGACCTTGTTAGCGGCGGGAGGCTTATTCGCTTTTCTACGCTTTTTACGAAGAAAGGAAAGCTCCACCCAAAGATCATTGACATGGTTTGGATATAGCCTGATCAGTCTAGTTGTCCTGGCCACCGCGTTTCAAGGCCTGGCAATGCTGAATATCTACAGTCAGCCGAACACATTAATCCAGGCGTCCCATTGGATATATGCGCACATCAAGCCTGCGAGCACCATCAGCTATGAGCAAGGTGATGTGGTCATCCCGGTTGGAGATAATGGTGCCTATCCCACCCCGACCTATCATCTACTTGCGCCCGGCCTGAATATGCTGGCAGAAGATACCCCTGAAAAGGCGCAATTTATCATGAGCATGCTGCAGAAGTCTGATCTCCTGATCATCACTTCGGACCGCTCCATCCAACCGGCTCTGCACCTGCCACAGCGCTATCCGTTCACGTCACGCTATTATGAACGGCTCTTGCACGGCCAACTCGGCTTCCATCTAATCGCCCAATTCGAAAATCACCCCAACCTGTTCGGCATCACCTTCAACGACAGCGATGCCGATCCCAGTTTCTCTATCTTCGACCACCCCATTGTGCGCATCTTCATGCGCAACACCCCATAATAAATAATCCTGGTCGAAGAAACATGATTGGTGTAAGCGCCAGACGCGAGGCCGATCGTACGTAGCGACCTTTCAGCCCCAACATGATCATGCTCAGGAACCTTCATATGGAGCGAGGAGACGGCAACCCGCAAGGGGATTGCCGTCTCCTCGCTTGATGCCAATGTCCCTGTTTACGAGCATGATCGCCCTCACATCGACACGTTGTTCGGTTGCTTCATCGCATGCCTGTGGCGCCTACACCAATCTTGGTTCTTCATGCATAATCGCTTAGCAACGTTTTGGTTGGCGGCACTATATAACATAAGAATAAGAACGTAAGAAGCCCGAGACATATCATTTACATGGTTCATGTGTGCGAGATGGGAGGTCGAGGGATTTAAGAGATGAACATTTTAGGGGGCCATAAGGATATCAATCGCGCTTTCTAGTCTGTCATTCCACTTCTCGTTTGTCATCTGCAACCAGCCTTGATGTTGCCAGGAAACGGTGGTGTAGAGGAAGCCTAATAAGCTGAATGTGGCGCTCTCAATATCGATACCTGGACGTAACATCGGGGCCGCCTGTTTCAATGCCTGGGTGACGAGTTGGCAGGCTGCCAGTGCATGGAAGGCCATTTCATCGTGCAAAGTAGAGAAACGCCGATAATCTCTCACGCCTGAGAGTAACAATTGAGGATGTTCACTGAAAATAGTACGCAAAAATTTCATGCATTCTATCAATCCAGACCTTGTTTGCGCGGCTGTGGAAGTATCTATCGCAAGCTGATAGGCAACAATACGCTTTCCGGGGGAAAAATGCTCATATGCCTGACGCATCAAGTTTTCCTTGTCTTTAAAAATACGAAAAATAGTGACCTCGTTGACTCCCGCCTCTTCTGCAATGGCGCGTGTGGTCGTTGCTTTGATGCCGCGCTCATCGGCAAGTTTTAAGAACGCTTCTAGAATCCGAATTGCCGTCTGTGAGGCCTTCTCCATTACTTCTCCTCATCATAATTCTGTTTCCTGATGGGTCCGCTGTATGTCTCCACTATTTTTGCATGAAGCTTGTGCTGAGATCCTATTGATATAATCCCATGAAGCTTTTACACCTATCCAGATTATAAATTGTAGACATGTATTCTTTGAGATCGTTAACCATCGTCTATCTATCGTTTGCTCTGATCTGGATAATCTCATCTTTTAGCGGGCCTGATTTGCTGTAAATACCTTTTGATAGTTGCTGAAAAGTGCTCAAACTCAGAGTATCTGCCTCATGTATGAGATAGTGATGAATAAGAGTGTGTCGATAATGCAATTGATGCAACGATGCTTCATATGCTTTATCTTTTTCCGATCCCTGGTACGTGTCATGTATATACCTGATGGCGTTGGTGGTGATACCTATATGTTGGCGATTTAGAGAAAGCAGGTGTTATGTTTCATCCAAATGAGATACAAGATGGTGTCGCGGCCCTGGTGGTGGATGGTGTGTCCTACATTGAAGGAATCATGCCGCGTTATGTGCAGGATTTGCAGATGCTGTGCGCGATAGATTCGCCTTCAGACCATGCGGCTGGATTACATGCGATGGCGGACGCTTTAGCTACATTGTTGCGGCGCGTGGGGATGCAGACTGTTATGATTGAGCATGCACGTGGCAAGGCCGTACTTGGTACTCTGACAGGAAACGATTCACAGGCTCCAGTCTATTTGTTAATCGGGCACCATGATACGGTCCATCCCGTTGGCTCAGCGGCGGCGCAGATGCGTACGGAGGGGGACAAGTTTTATGCTCCCGGTACGGTTGATATGAAGGCTGGCCTGCTTCAGGGTATCTATGCGCTGGAAATTATCCAGCAGCAACGCTTCCAGAACTTTTCAAAAATCCTGTTTCTATCTGTTCCAGATGAAGAGATCTCTGCGCGCTACCATGTGGATTTTATCAGGCAGTTGGCCCGTGATGAGCAACCCTATGTACTGGGTCTGGAGGGTGCGCGCTCGATTGGCAATGTGGTGACGCGCCGTAAAGGTTGCGTCCACTATCGCCTGATCGCCGAAGGACTGGCCGCCCACGCCGGTAGTAATCCCGAGCGTGGTCGTAATGCGGTCCTGGAACTGGCCCATCAGATTGTGCAGGCTCAGAACTTTATGGGCTGGCGCGAAGGCTCCACTATCAACGCAGGTCCAATTAAAGGTGGCTCTATGCCCAACATCGTCTCAGACTATGCCGAGATCACCTTTGATCTACGCTTCCTGAGGCCGGAAGATCGTGCGGATACAGAGCAGCGCTGGCATGAATTATTGCAGCAGCAGCTTGTACCTGGGGTCAAACTCACGCTTGAGCCAGCACCTGATTACATGGTACCCATGGTCGCCACCGAACAAAGCCTGGCCCTGGCCGCCCGCGCCCAGGTGTTAGCGGAACAACTCCTGCACACCCCCTTTGATCCCGAGACCAGAGGAGGCGCCTCAGATTGCTGTAATACCGCCGCCGCAGGCTGTCCAACCATTGATGGACTGGGCGCAATCGGTGGGGGAGCGCATACCTCCAATGAATACGTCCTGCTCTCGCCTATCCCTCAACGCACCGCCTTATTAGCTGGTCTACTCTCGCCGCTGCCATCCAGATAAGCACTGGCTGTGTCCTCTTTTAGATTTATGAGTACACAGCCAATAGTCTGACCCCCATTATGTGTAAAGCGAAGATGCAATGGGCGGCGAGCCCGGATAAAGGGTCGTGCTCCCGAAACCTCCTCCCTCCCACCCGATCACAAAAAGTGAGTCCTAATAGTCTGACCCACATTGTGTGTAAAGCGGGGATGCAAGGGGCGGCGAGCCCCTTGACTGGGGGCTCGGGGGCTGTGCCCCCGCAACCTCCTCCCCACCCGCCCGCGTAGCGGGCGAAGAGTCCATCACATGAAGTGAGTCAGACCATTAGCTCAAATCATTCATTTTAATTATGACTTATATTATAATCATTCATTTGTATTATGAATAAAGATCAACTATACTTTATATAGGACTTATTGAAAAAGATATCTTTGGATTTAGCAGTGCCATCCAGGCAAGCTAATTCGTTTTTTCTCCCCCTAAAGCTATAGGTTTGATTTATGCAGGGAAAAAATATTGGTAATAGGTAACATAGATATGTCAGAGCAACCTGAAACTATACATAAAAACAACAGTAAAATTACAAATACCCAGGCTTTGGTGGCGGTCGTACCACCAGCAATGAATGATAAGCAGCCAATAGAGGACGCTGGTTTGATGGTCGTGATTGGCTGGGTGTTGCAGATAGGTGTGCTTGTGAGTGCGGTCATTATTGTGCTGGGGGTAGGACTCTACTTTCTCCATCCGTCCGGACAGGCGGGCATCCAGATACCTCACACACTGATACAGATTTTTCAAGGCGTACTGGCCTTCCAGCCAGAAGCTATTATCGCGCTCGGGCTGATTGTATTGATCGCAACCCCTGTTGTCCGTGTGGCCATCTCTATTCTTGGCTTTGCGCTTGAACATGATCGTACATTCGCGCTGATCTCGCTCCTGGTGTTGCTGATCCTGTTGGTAAGCTTCTTCCTGGGAAAAGGGGGCGCGTAATGGATGTTTCTTTATTGTCGATGATGGGGATTTTTGCCGGATCTGTACTGGCAGGTGTGCTTGGTTCTCTTGTGGGCCTTGGTGGTGGCGTATTGATTGTTCCCCTGTTGACGCTGGCTTTTGGTCTGCCGATACAATATGCCATTGGAGCCAGTATCGTGGCTGTTATTGCCACCTCCAGCGGGGCAGCCGCAGCCTATGTGCGGGACCATCTCTCGAATGTGCGCATTGGCATGTTTCTGGAGATTGCCACCACCGTAGGAGCTGTCAGTGGCGCTTTTGTTGCTGGTTTGCTGGCACCGCAACTGCTCTTTATCATCTTTGGGGTTATCTTGTTGATCTCGGTTGCGCCTATCATCTTTAAGCTGGGCGAAGAGTTGCCGCAGGGTGTCCATAATGATCAGCTGGCCACCAACCTGCATCTGGCCAGTAGTTATCCTGATCAACATCTGGGCCAGACTGTTTCCTACCAGGTTACTCGTACTGGATATGGTTTTGTGATGATGTATGTGGCTGGCCTGATTTCAGGCTTACTGGGGATTGGTAGTGGCACCTTTAAGGTACTGGCCCTGGATACGATTATGCGTTTGCCGATGAAGGTTTCGACCACCACCAGCAATTTCATGATTGGTGTGACCGCCGCCGCCAGCGCGGGCATCTACTTCTTCCGTGGCGATATCCTCCCACTAATCGCGGCCCCTGTCGCGTTAGGTGTGCTGGTAGGAGCCTTCCTGGGAGCGCGTCTGCTTACGCACCTGAGTAATAAAACCCTGCGCCTCATCTTTATTCCAGTCATGGCTCTGATCGCCCTGCAGATGATATTTCGTGGCGTGGGTATCTCCCTTTAATTCTCTAGTGGCAGAGGCAGCGAAAACCAGAAGGTCTTGCCATGACCGCGACTACTCTCGACCCCAACCTGGCCATGATGCAAATGGATCAAGGCACGGCAGAGATAGAGGCTGAGCCCCTGGCTTAAATCCAGCTCATTCTGTACTCCGGTCCCCTTTGCCCGATAGAAGCGGTTCCAGATATTCGGCTGATCTTCTGGTGGTATATCAGATCCATTATCATGGACTGAGACCGTGACCTGGTGCTCCTCCAGCACAATGCGGATCGTTACAGGCTGGCTCGGAGGCGAATGGCGGATAGCGTTAGACAAATAGGTATGGAGGACCTGCTTGATACGGTCAGCGTCTATTGCCAGCTTGATATGCGTTGTCGTTGGTGGATCAATCACAATCTCAATGCTGCGCTCAAGATAGCGCTGCTGATATTTTCTGACGACTCTCTGTACCAGATCGATAAGATCGTGTTGCTTGATATGCAGTTCCAGCTCATTGGCTTGAATCCGTGAATCATCGACAATATTGCTAATCATGCGTTCATGCAGGCGTGTGCTCTGGGTCGCATATTCCAAAGGATTTTGCACGCGTGCGATCTCCTGACTGAGCGTATCTAACTCTGACTGACCTGCGAGCTGGCTTCTCAGTTTCTCAAGCCGTCTGAGGGCCAGTTGAATATTACCCATCGTTACCGTCAGGGGTGTCCTTAACTCATGGCTGGCAAGATTCAAAAATTCATTGATAATCTGATTGGTTTCCTGGAGCACAACCTCTTCCGTATTCTCGCCTTTAAGACTGGTGATCAACTTTACGCAGTCAATAATCATCGTTATCAGCGTCCCCACCGCATTGATCAGATCCCTTTCTGGAGGCGTACATACGCGCTCTATGGCAATGATCAGCGCGCCAGCAAATTGTTCCTGCGCAAATAGTGGGACCCAGATAGTATATCTGATTGACTCATTGGGTAACGTGAACGGAGTGCGCTGGCGTTGTCGTTCAACACAGATGGTCTGCCCTGCCTTAAGCTGGTCAATCTGCTCCTGATCCAGATAGTCATCCAGGGTATAGCGCTCATCCCGATCTTTACGCACCTGAACTTGCTCTGCCGTCAGGCCACTCAAAGCCACATAATGGATGCGCTGTTCAGGTTGCTTAAAAGACATCAGTAAGACCATCTGAGTTTTGAGCAACTGGCTGATCAAGTCAGTCATCTGTTGACCGATCACATCGATCGACTCTGGCAAGAGGCGATTCTTATCACCTGAGGTTTGATAGATACAATTATGAATACTGGCAATAGCCTTGATCAACGTGAAGATCGCAGTATTCGCCCGCATTGAATTGGACGCAGCCTCATAAATCTCAGTTAAATCATGCAAGAGATAGACAGTAGCCAGTGCTTGCCCATCCCGCTCTGTCATCTTATTACGGCTGATACTGACACAGATCTCACGTCCTGATGGCACCGTAAAGAGCGTACAATCGCTAAATGGCGCATGGTTCTCACCCTCAGCCACCGTTATTCCCTCTATCCTATTCACCGAGTCAGGAACATGGCTATGATAGCGGCTAATAAAATCCTTATAAGGCACATCCCGATACGGCTCTACAGACGATATTTCAAAGAGGGCCATGGCGGCTGGATTCATCTGCTGAATTCTTCCTTTTGGATCACAGATAATCACGCCATCCGACAAAGACGTAAAAAAATCGTTCATCTGCTGAATCCCAGATGTATTCATGCTCTCATCTCTTTCAGCCGCAGGTTTTTCGCACCGCTTTAACCTGTGCTGTTGAGCTAAAAAACGGCTAAACTGATGCATTGAAGAAGATTTACTTTATCTCATAATGCTAACACGTTTCGCTCCAATCGACTAGCGGTGGTCATGCATTCATATTCGAGTTACTGAACAACGTGGCGGGGAGACGCCGATCATGATCATAAACAGAGACCTTGACGTGGGGCGATGGGTTGGCCTCTGTTACGCTCCCTGAGAATAACCATGTCGGATGTGAAATATCGTTACGTGAAATGTATTGGTCCCTGGATTACCAATCAAGCTCAATATTGATCTGATCTTTATAAAGTTTCTTGCGCTCATCCAGCCAGCTATCGAGGTCGTAGCGTTCTTTGAGGAGCCGTTCAGCGAAACGTTCACGGCGGCGGAAGATTCTGAGGACCTGCTTGACGTCGGTCTCTGAGAAATTATACATGTTGATGAGCGCATCATAATCATCCGGCTGAAACTGACGGAACTGCTCTAATACGCGTGGCTCCAGCAAGAATTCTTCGATACCACATTGGCCCTGTTTGATCCTGGTTTCGATGCCAGCATTGATAAAGACATTATCGATCAGATCATGCAGCGATTTCTGGCGCAGGAACTGATCGGTCTGCCGATGCCATTCGTGGAGATCTCTCTTCTCTTTCTTGTAGTACGCTCGATCTTTGCTGTTCCAGGTCGTATTCTTGATCTTATTATCCACAATCGTGATTCTATAGCCGATATACAGGCGCTTGAACGCATGAATTTTATTGAGTTGATCAAGCATAATCGACTTGGATTGTACGGTGCCAATACTGGTGCGCGCATTGGTTTCCTGTACCGATTGTTCTAGAGCCTTCAGGATCTCGGCGTTGGGTTGGGCCGCTATCTTGGTGAGCATCTGTGAATTGCGATGTTTGAGCAATGGGCGCGTGGCCTTGGATTTTGGTATCAGCACCTCTGGAAGATTGGCAATGCTATACTCGATCTCTGGCGTATAGTGGATCTGATCCTTATATGGCGATTGCTGTAACTCCTGGTGAGCCTGGTGCAGCGCGGCCGGATCCTGTAGTTTGTAGGCGCTAACAATATCGCCAGCGAGCAGTGCGATGTCGCGCTCCTGTTGATTGACGCGCGTACCTGGATATTCAACTTCTTTTAGAACCTGTTGATAAGCCTGGCTAATCTCCTCGACATCTTTCTCTTGGATCGCCTCTTTGAAGATGGCCAGAATGCGCTCAATATGTCTTGCGCGTTGCTGGCGCGCAAAGCTCTGCCAGTTATCCTTATATTCGGTTGGCCAGAGCTCACTGTGGATTGTAATCAGTTCATAGATCTTGAAATTGGTCTCCTCGCCAAAGAGGCGTTGATAAAAACTTTCCAGGAAGGTTTCATTATCTGGATAGAGGATCTCCTGAGCGTGCTCCAGCGCCGCTTTTAGATAGGGGAGTAGACGGCTCACCTGTTGTTTTTGTAGATAGTAGGCATGGACATGGGGAGCCATCTCTAGCAGAAGTGTGGTACTGGTGGTGGTATCCGCCTGTTCCAGCGGGGTGCCCGTCATTACTGCGCTGAGATTATCCAGTATACGGGCAAGATCGAGCTCACTGGTCAAATTCGCGACCAGGATTGGCCAGAGCACATCGCCCAGCGAGACGCGGGCGGTAGGCTTGAGTTTGAGCATACCGTTTAAGCTGGCTCGGGCCTGGCGAAGCCACTGTTTGCTACTGGCGGGCTGCTTGAGTAGTTCTGCTATATAGAGCCATCCCTGTACATAATCGGACAATCCATCTACGAGTGGTTGCATGCTTGTCTGTTCACGTTCCTGCAACCGCTGCAAAAAGGCCTGAGTTGTGGGCTGTTCCAGGCGCTGAGCATCCAGTCCAGCCAAGTAATCAGTCAGCAGTGGCGTAAACGACTCGGGCCAATCGCTCTCCTGAAGCAAAATTTGGGCATCTTGTTCTAAAAAGTTGGCCAGATCCGTATCGGTTAACTGAATCAGGCTGAGTAGCTCTCTGGTAGTCTCGGGCAACTGACTACTGGCCATGAGCAAGCTGCCAAGTACGCGGGTCAAATGAGGATATTTGACCTGGATCAGATGGCGAAAGAAGTTGATGACAATCGGCGCCGTCTCGATTTGTTGGACCAGGTTTTGTAATACCGACTCAAAGAGCTGCCAGTGCTGAGGTGTTGAGAGGAGCGCTTTGAGTTGCGCCGCTCCAAGCGTCACGGGTGCCAGCAGCACACTTTCGATCGCGATAGTGTGCCAGGCCGCTGGTAACTGCTCATCATCGATCAAGCGTCCGATACTATCCCAGGATACGTTCAGCCAGGGATAAAGCGCGGGATGATTTTGTAGCGCAGTCACCCGGGTCCAGGACTCCAGCAAGGTTCTGTGCATCTCCCAGGGATAAAAATCATCAACGGTAATCTGGATTGTCTGGCTTAAGTACTCAAGCAGGCCGCCATCAGTATCCAGCCAGACCGCTTCCTGGTGATGTTTAGGGGTCGCGCTAAGCAAGACACGCAGCAGGATAAACAGATTGTTACGCGGATCTTCCAGTCCCTGATCTTCTTCTTGTTCCAGGAGCAGGTCGATCTGGTCATAGGTCAGAGGCAAAATAGATTCAAAAATAAAGATGGAAAGGTTTTGCTCAACCTCGCACTGTGGATGTAGTTCTGCGCACTGACGAATCGTATTGGAAACTTCCGCCCCCTGGCGTTGCCACCATTGTTCGTATGTTGGAGTAAAAATATAGGGCCAGAGGTTGCCCCACAGGTCCAGCCAGATGCGGCAGGACTCGACATCCGCATGATTCAGGACGATGAGTGCGGAGAGCATCTCATTCCAGATCGACCAGATCGGCCAGCTGGCCGAGGATTGCATGCCCTTAAATGGATCATCCTGCTGCAATATAGCCACGATATTATTGATCAGCAGGTCGCCCAATCCAGCCAGCTTCTGGTTAACTGGCGCATTCTGACGACCGAGCTGGCTGAGTCCATCGGCCCCATATTTACCATAGGCGTTCCACCATTCCCAGTAGAGGGAATTGTATGTATTGGTGATCAGGTTCTCAAACACATAGAGCCAGACCGCAGGTTCTTCGTCGGGTGGTGCCACCTTGATCAGTTTATCCTGCCAGTTATCGATGCCCCAGCGGTCCTCAGCATGGATAGCGGCCAACAACTTATTGGCCACAATCTTACCAAAAGGCGTCAGGACCGTCTCCAGGTCTGGATTGTTGGGCTGCTTGAAGGTCTGGTGAATAGTCACAAAGATCTTCTCACTTTTAACCTGCCACCAGGGTTGAAAGATGGGGGTATCCAGTTCCTCGGCCTTCAGTCCCTGTACCAATGTCAGCCAGACAGGTGCGCACTGATGGAGTGGCGCCGTCAGATCAAGCATATCCATCCAGAAATACATTGAATCCATGGTATTATTGCTGATCGCCTCATTAACCTGTTGCGCCACCAGATTTCCCAGTTCGTTCATCGTATCGCGCAACGTATCAATGATATGCTGAATATTGGATGGGAGAGGATAATTCGCATATTTAGCCAGGCAAGCAAAAAAAGTCACCAGATCGTTACGGCAGATATTCTCCCACCAGCTGCGATTACGGGCGATCCACTGCACAATTGAGCGCTGCACATTCGGACGCCTGAGCCGTGCCAGATCTGCGAGCAAGCTTTTTTCTTGATCGACAATATCATCCAGCCGCTGCTTGACTATGAGTATGAGTTCCTGGACATCATTCTGGGAAAGCGTTTCCTGATAAGAAAGATAGACACGCATAAAGTGCGCCAGCTCACGGCAATTTTCCAGTTCCGCCTGCTTGAGTATTTCTGTGAGTTCCTGATAGTTATGATTATTCTCATCCAGTAGACAATCGACGGCAAAAAGCACAAAGCGGGCCACCACGCTATCTGGTAACAGGGACGTACTGCGACCAGTGTAGCTATTCAGTGCATAGCCATTAATGCCTTGATCCTGATAGTAAGAAGTAGGCAGATCGCCTGTGGAAGAAGCAGGCCAGCAAGTGCCAGTGATCGTGGGATAGCCAGGCGCCTCATCATATTTCCCGTAGAGAGGGGCCACCCGTTCCGCATCCAAGCGCTCATACGTACTGAACGTCAAATTACCCATGATCTCAAGAGTACGGGGCAGACTATGGGTTAACCCCCATAGCAACCTGGCCACCACCTCAGGTTCTGCGGCAATATAGATCCGCTGTCCCGGCTGATGCATCAAAAAGGCCCGCAGGATAAACTCTAACTGTTCGCGGCTAACCAGCTTCAAAGCATCCCGATTCAGGGAACCCTCACGTACCTTATCACTTTCCGTCGTAGTCGTACCAGGTTCCTGTAACGTAGGAAAAGTAATGCGCGGCAGCTCAGTCTGACCTACATTGAGATCAGCATATGTCTTCCAATAGCTAGAGCCCCAGACAGAAATGGCCTCACGAGCCGTAAAGGGCAGGGGGCCAGCTGGGGTAGAAATTCGTGGGAGATCGCTCAACAAATGCGTAAAAGCATTGCCTGATCGACTCACTCCCTCAGGCATAGAGTACGTTTTCTGGAGTAGAATAAACTCCTGCTGAACCCTGACAAATGCCAATGAGACGGGTGCTTCTGGAAAAGGCACATCCGCAGAATCCTTCGTATTTTGGGGGAGCACATAGCGTGCATGCTTAAGAAACGCCTGGATACGCTCGCTAGCGGGATTGGCCGCATTACCCTCCTCCATCAAACCCGGAGAGGCCGCACGAATCTTAAATCCCATGCCCCCTGGCCCCTCCGTTGACCAGGCATACCAGAGTTGTTCGCTCTCCGTCTTCATTACAATACCGCCTTTGTCTCAAGCATATCTAATAGTGTTATTACTTTATATATAGGTGTTATATGTATTCAGGGAGTAAATGAAAGTATATGTATGCCATTGAAGTTGCGATGCTAGCTTTTTTTCGTTCGTTCGTCTACAACTGATCCGTGATCAAAAGCCGCACGTAGAAAGTGCCGCTTATCCGCCAGAGAGCGGCATTCACGATTGAATATAGATTGCAGGTGGATACTGTATGGCGATTTTCAATGGCTCTTTATTCTAGCGAATTAAATAAGAACTATGCCCCTGGAAAAGCTTGAAATATGGACTCAGTATAATATAGATATATATATATTACAAGACAACCCAAATATAAATACAGCATCTGCTACACCCTTCAATCTATTCATGAGCGTGTAGGATCATTGCTGCCAAAAAAAGAAACATCTTGAAACAGTTCTATTTCCATTACCAATTCATTTTCGCTCCCCCCACAAGTCCTATTTACTGTCAATCAGAGATTTGGCCCCAGACAACTTAAGAATAAGAAAATTTTTCAAATAGTATTTGTTTTTCACTCTCATTGTGGAGCGTGCCGCCAGCCGCACTCGGGCCCTGAAGGGCCCTTGCTTCTTTTATGTGTGGTGTTAAAAACTGAGCTTTGCTCAGTTTTTAACACCACACATAAAACCGTTGGGCTCCAAAGACGCGAAAACAACAATCGGCGGAGCATAGATTTCATGTGCTTCAAACACTATTTCATATCCTATTTGTGGTGGAGACGGTGGTGGGGCATTCCGGGCCAATTGGCCCGGAATGCCCCACCACCGTCTCCACCACAAATAAATGCTTGCACCGCAGGTGCAAGAGTGTGCGCCATCGAAAAAGAAAAAAGAACATAAAAAAAAGACACCATCTGTATTGATGGTGTCTGGAGCGGGAGACGGGATTCGAACCCGCGACATCTTCCTTGGCAAGGAAGTGCTCTACCACTGAGCCACTCCCGCGTATCGACTCGCCCGTGTGGGCAGGTGAAACGGCGATGTCCTATTTTCCCATGCAGTTGCCCACATAGTATCATTGGGGCTGAAGAGCTTAACTACCGTGTTCGGGATGGGAACGGGTGTGCCTTCTTCGTTAAAATCACCGGTTCGCCTGCACATACAAGCGGTTCGTTTCGACGTGGTTTATATTAACATGGGTGAGTAGTTCTGTCAACACTTTTAGCAGCTTTTTTTTACGTTCTGGGAAAATTTCACGTTTTCGCCCCCTCAGGTGGTAGCTAAACACGAAATTTTCCCGTATAGATAGCTCTGGCGCTTACGCCTGGGTCGGGCGAATCTCCAGGATGGTTTGTTGTGATTTACGCAATTTGCTGACAAATGTGATCATCTTAAACATGAAACCATATTTACGGGCCAGCAAGGCTCGGGCCGCAGGTTGTTCAGCACTCGGTAACTCTCTACCCTGGGCCTCTATTTCAGCACCATGGACCACGCCACCCCGATTACATGGAGCTAGCAAGACACGTCCATTGTTGCGGATACGTTTGACTTTGCCAATGTTCTGTACTGTTGTGATATAGAGTTTTCCATCATCCTCAACAAACCAGACGGCGGTAGGAACCGCTACGCCAGATTTACGAAAGGTTTTTAGCAAGATAAATTGTTCACCCTTTAAATAAGCAAATGGATGTGGGGTGGTTGTCTGCGAATTCTCGATAGCCATAGAAGCATTTCTCCTTTAGAAACAGGAATGAATACGATAGAAAATACTGATCAATACATATGACGATTGATCGCCTGGAACAAGGTAGCTGAGTTGTAAGATAGTAATTGAGCCATTTCCACAAGCCTGGGAAGCAGCTTTATGGTGATGAATTTTTCATCAACCTCTAAAAAATGGTGAAATTGCCCTCAAATCCTCTTGCATTGATTTAATATATGCACTATAATAGGCAACGTCAAATGTTGATGAGCGTGTAACTCAGTGGTAGAGTATCCGACTTTTAATCGGGTTGCCGTGGGTTCGAATCCCACCACGCTCACCATGAACACTACGCTGGCTTTCCAGGATGCCTGTCCCAATAGGCTGATCGGTGATTGTGACATAGAGCACAACAAAGTTCCAGCGTAGTTTTTTTTTATCTGTACACATGTCGATTTCCTGAATCGTACTATATACAGAACTGAGATACCCTTGTATCCGCACTAGGTAAACTCTACTACTACCCTTGTTTTGATAACCTGTATCGTGATACACTTACTGGCAGTATTCAAGCAAAAAAGTTGTGGCAGAACTTTGGCCAATTGAGGAATTCTGCATACAGTAACAGCAATAACGGGAGGCAGTGCTACCGGGCAATTGCGCGGGTGATGGCACTGATTGGATGTGACAAAACGCATACTTGTTGTCGATGACAGAAACGAATTACTCCACCTGATGCGCCGTGTTTTAGAAGACGAGCAATATCAGGTTTCAATCCTGCAAGAAGGCAAAGATGCTTTTACAACCGTGAAGAGTATGCTTCCAGATCTACTCATTCTCGACTTGAAACTGGGCGACATGTCCGGGCAAGATGTTTTAAAGCAGATCAAGGCTGACTCTAACACGGCTGATGTTCCTGTAATTGTCTATACTGCAGCGGTCCTTGAGGCCGAAGAGGTATCGAAGTCAATTGAGAGCCAGCCTGAATTTTATAATGACGTGCACCTGTTGCGCAAACCATTTGAATTGACGGCACTCCTTGACAAAGTTGAAGAGCTTTTGGATCATCCTGGTCATCAATAAGCCACGGCTAATAAGCGGGCGGCGGAGTATGGCAAGGGTATTGGATAGTGTCTGACATATTTCCCTCTACTAGATTTTAAAATTTGCACCTTCTATCTAAAAGTAGTACATAAAGGCGAATGTTGCTTTAGCACCTTCGTTTATTTGCTATACTTAAGTTATATAAGGAAAGGAATCAAGCAATGAAATTTACGATAGGTTTACTCGTTGGATTTGGTTTAGGTATTGCGGCAGGTTTATTGATCGCCCCTCAGTCGGGTGAGGCTACACGTGCTCAATTAAACGAGCAGGGTGTTCAGTTGCGCTCAAGTGCCTTTAACGATGAGATCCGTGCTCGTGCCCAGGAGGCATTGGTGCAGGGTCGTGAACTGTATTCACGTACAAAAACTGAATTGAATGATCGTTATAGCCGTGCTAAAAGCGGTAACGAGCTCTAGTTTTCTCCAGGCGCATATCATTTATACAATTATGACCTGTTACTCATCTCTGAGTATCAGGTTTTTTTTTGTAATCAGCCGCCGGTTATTGAACGCATCCTCATTACATCTGTTTAACAATCAAGCAGTACAATGGGGCAGGTAATAAGTACTGAGTTTTGTCGTGAATGCGAGAAGAGGAGTTAATGCTACTATGTCACAACCCATATTTTCTTTCTGGGGCCTTGGAGATTTCCATTACCGCGCTATTAAGGCCTGGAATGATTGTCATACTCAGCGTCTATCTGCACTCTTTGATGATCTTCATGAACTCTGGCAAGCTGACGGCCAGCCCGCATTCTGTGTCTCACCTGGCGATCTCATTGATACATGCGCACCCGAAAATTATGAGCTTGCCAGAACCAGCCTGAAGGCCCAATTGGGTGATATTCCCTTTTATCCAGGTGTTGGCAACCACGAATACCATGGACCTGATGGAGAAGATCCCACGGGTATGGCCGCCACCTTTACCGCCATGTGGGACAAGCCACTGCGCTACTCCTGGGAAGTCGAAGGAGCGGTATGCGTGATGCTGGACTATCCAGATCCTACCACCCTGGCAGATCCACAGCGTGTCTATCTTTCGCAGGAGACGCTCACCTTCTTAGATACCACCCTGCAGCAATACCAGGATCGTCCGGCCATTGTTTTCCTGCACTGTCCGCTGCACAATACCGTCCTGGGCCGGGAAGGAGAAGGGAAGCGAGACTATCATTCGCTTGAACACTTCTTCGCGCCCGAGAATTCAGCTGAAGTACGTGCTATCATTGCTCGTCACCAGAACGCCTGCCTCTTCATTAGCGGCCATACCCACTCAGGCTGGGAGGCTCCCCATCTTGTCACGATCGAACATCTTGGTGAACATCCAATCACCTACGTGAACCTGATGTCCCCCTGGTACACAGGTTATCAAAAAGGGCCTGTGCTGAGCGATGACCATCAATCGGTGCGCTATCGAGCCGACGATCCCGATATCATCCCCAGTTTTTCGTTTCAGATCCATGGGGATCGTGCCTCTATCCGCATCCGCAATCATGCCACCAAAAGCTGGCTAAAAGAGTGGAATGTACCCTTCCATACTAAGTGACATCGTGCGAGCTGCTCTCCCAACGTAACGGCAGGGCTTGCCCCTGAACCTGTAACACGTAAGACCAGGCACAAGCCAGAGGCTGACATGTTTAGCCATGCTCGCCTCACGACGACTACATGTTTGAGGAACATTTCGTACGTGAACTGGAGCAGGGGCAAACCCTGCCGTTACGTTGGGAGACATACCAATGTTCGCTGGCATAGCAGCAAACTTGCAACTTCGCGATCTACGGCATAAGCTAAAGACATCATTGAGCAGAGCTACATACTCTCTATTATCCACTGGGAAGAATTCAGGGATAGTACTGGTATTTTTTGTGTAGAAAGACAGGTTGATAATGTCTCAAAAGATAGCTTATCTGGATTGCCATTCTGGCGTTAGTGGCGATATGTTGTTGGGCGCGTTCCTGGATGCAGGCCTCTCATTTGAAAAGTTGCGTGAAGACCTGAAGGCGTTGCCTGTCGAGGGCTATGAACTGAAGTTGACGCCATATAGCGATCAAGGCATCATCGGATCGCGTTTTGAGGTTGTGTTAACCGATCAGGAGCAGCCTACGCGGGGCTTTACGGCTATTGCCGCCCTGTTAGCCTCATCCCAACTCTCACCCTGGGTACAGCAGACCGCGACCGCTATTTTTCGTACGCTGGGAGAAGCTGAGGCGGCGGTCCATGGTGTGAGCCTGGAAGAGATCCATTTTCATGAGGTTGGCGCAGTCGATTCAATTGTTGACATCGTCGGCAATACGCTGGCCATTGAAGCCCTGGACATCACCCAGCTCTACGCTTCGCCGCTACCATTAACACGAGGACACCTCAAGATGGCCCACGGTCTGATGCCAGTACCCGCACCCGCCACACTGGAGATCCTGAGCGCCGTCAAAGCCCCCTGGGTCCCTACCCAGCTCGAAGGAGAGTTTGTCACCCCCACCGGTGCCGCCATCCTGGCCACCCTGGCTCGTTTTGAGATGCCCGCCATCGCCATCGAGCGCGTCGGCTACGGCTTCGGCAAAAAACGCGTCATCTGGCCCAACTGCCTGCGTGCCTGCCTCGGCGAAACCTATGGACTCCCCTTAACAGCACACAATCATGACCATCATCATGATGAGCATAACCATGAGCACGATCATAACCATGGGCACGATCATAGCCATGGACACGATCATAACCATGAGCACGATCATAACCATTAATTTCCGATACTATGATGGCATGAAAAAACACTGGGCGGCGCCCAGTGTTTTTTCATGCCATCATAACAACCCCAGGTTCCCGTCAGGGAACGAGTACAGGTAATAGTATGAATATTTTTTTACACCTCGAAAAAGCTTGACTTTTGACTCTACTTCTGGTAATATTAACTATGTTGAAACAAAAACACCTGTATGTGCAGGCGAACCGGTGATTTTAACGAAGAAGGCACACCCGTTCCCATCCCGAACACGGTAGTTAAGCTCTTCAGCCCCAATGATACTATGTGGGCAACTGCATGGGAAAATAGGACATCGCCGTTTCACCCGCCCACATGGGTGTTTTTTTTATGCCCATTGCTCCCTCACGAATCATTATTGAGATAGAATCTCGTGTGGAGTCAATCGACCGCAAAGGTCGAACCTACCTGTTTGGCTTCCTTTGATTCTTTGAGCATATGCTCATAAAGAAGGCCAGCTAGCTGATTGAGCTAGCTGGCCTTCTTTATGAGTGAGTCACAGGTCTTAGAATGTGCTAGGAGTCTGGTTTGCGTACTTTTCAGCGTATTCGCCAATATATGGCAGCTTGAAGTACTTACCCTGGAACGCATTGACCAGGCAAATGATCCAGACGACAAAGAATGCTATGCCTGCCAAACCACTAAGGCAGCTTAAGGCTGTGTAGGCCCCTGGAATTGAATTTGCTCCAACGCTCAGAACAATATTTACTACTGTCCATGCGCCAGTGAACATGATAGACTGCATCGCATGGAAGCGCACCATACGATTTTTTTTCTCCATCAGGAAAAAGATCAGTCCACTGACCCACCCAAAGATATAGCTCAGTCCGCTGGCCAGATTTGGGTCGATATTCATGCTCGAGCCTTCACGTCCAGGCGTATTGCTGGTGTATGGGTTCTGCTGACCATAGGGAGGCGGCTGCTGGCCGTAAGGTTGCTGCTGCTGACCATAAGGCTGCTGCTGCTGACCATAGGGAGGCTGCTGGCCATATCCTGGCTGCTGACCATACCCAGGCTGCCCCGGTTGACCATATTGCTGGCCGCTGTAAGGGTCTGTTGGTTGAGGCTGCTGGGGATTATTAGGATTGTAACCGCCGTACTGGCCTGAGCCCGGATACTGACCGGATGGTTGATTTGGATCTTGATAACTCATGATGTCAACCTCTCTTTATGCAAGAATATATTGTGCGCCATGGATGCTTAAATATCCAACTTTCTCAACCCAATAAACGCTTGCTAGTCGAGTCTTTTGTACCTGGATTTTCATTAGTAGATGGGTGCGTCTCAATTTTTTAATTGGCGGTTATCTATAATGAGCTATTTTAGTACAGGCCACTCGGGAAAAGATAAAAGATGTAAGTCCTGATGATAAAAACATGCATTATTGGATTTGAAAGTAGCGCTACGAAGAGGCAATTTATGCCTGCCTCTTCGTATGTTAATCTTTCACTACTATTATAACGGATGAGGATACGATTTATCCAATGTTTTTGTCATCAGGTTTGGTACGCGCGGAAGAATAGAAGTTTGGCTCTGATTGATCTTTAGATGGCAGAATGAAGTCGGCTGATTCTGAGTTATCAGTGTCATCATCCCTATCTTCACGGCCGGGCATGCCAGTGCGCCTCAAGCTTTCTGGCAGGGTTGAAGGTCGTTCATCAAAATGCAGTGGACGTGGTTGGTTGCCCTGATTCTCGTTTACAGGAGCTTCGAGCAGGGCGTATTCAATGACTTGATCCATATTTTCGACCGGCATAAAGTGAATTTGCTGGCGAATCTTGGCAGGAATTTCCTGTAAGTCTTTCTGGTTGGCGGCCGGAATAATCAAGTTGTGGATATGGGCTTGTTGTGCGGCCAGCACTTTCTCTTTGAGTCCACCAATCGCCAGGACGCTTCCGAGCAAAGTTACCTCACCAGTCATTGCCAGATCTGTACGGACCGCTCGATGGGTGAGCGCGGACACCAGGGCCGTAGCGATAGTGATGCCGGCCGACGGACCATCTTTTGGAATGGCATTTTCTGGCAAATGGATATGGAGATCGGTATTATCCTGGAAGCTGGAATCAATATTAAATTCATCGGCCCGGGTACGTATATAGGAGAGTGCGGCGATAACCGACTCGCGCATAACATCCCCAAGCTGGCCCGTGACGAGTAGTTCGCCTTTGCCGATCATTGTGACCACCTCAACCGGCAAGAGAATTCCCCCCATCTCCGTCCAGGCCAATCCCATCGCAGCCCCGATCTGGGTACGCATGATCGGTGGCGCGGTCGTATAACGTGGCGCGCCCAGATACGGCTCCACACTGTTGCTGGTCAGCCGAATATGGGTTTTGGGTTTTTCAAGCACGCGGCGAGCGACCTTGCGACAAATGTTGGCCAGCTGGCGCTCAAGATTACGCACACCGGCTTCACGGGTATACTCGGTTACAATCTTCTGCATCACAGTCTGCGGAACCTTTAACTGTTCCGGAGTCAGTCCATGTTCCTGTAACACCTTTGGTAGCAGGTGTTTCATGCCAATATTGACCTTTTCCTCCAGCATATAGCCGGGTAGATCAATGATATCCATGCGATCGGCTAGAGGACGTGGAATCTGATACTTGATATTACCCGTACAGATGAAGAATACTTCTGAGAGATCAAAGGGTAATTCAAGATAGTGATCGGTAAAAGTACTATTCTGTTGGGGATCGAGTACCTCAAGCAGAGCCGCCGCTGGATCACCACGGGACTCGGAGGAAAGCTTATCGATCTCATCGAGCAGGAAGACTGGATTGCTGACACCGACCGTTTTCATGCTTTGAATGATACGACCGGGGAGGGCCCCGACGTAGGTACGGCGATGACCACGGATCTCCGCTTCATCATGTACACCACCCAATGAGATACGGGCGAATTTGCGACCGAGCGCCTTGGCAATCGACTGTCCCAGCGATGTTTTACCGACACCGGGAGGGCCAATCAGACAAAGGATCTGCCCCTGACTCATATTCTTGGTATTACCATTGCGATGGGCGGCCTGAATACGCAACTGCCGCACCGCCAGAAACTCCAGGATGCGCTCTTTAATACCCTCAAGCCCATAATGGTCTTCATCCAGAATATTGCGTGCATTCTCGATATTAAAGTCCTCGGCACTATGCTCGTTCCAGGGCAGAGCCAGAACCCAATCGATGTATGAGCGGATCACTGTAATTTCGGCGGACTGCGAGGGGGTGCGCTCCAGACGATCGATCTCTTTGCGTACCCGTGTAGCGACTTCAGGTGGGAGATGCTTCTCATTCAACTTGGTACGTAGCTCATCGGCCTCAGACGACGTTTCCATCCCCAGTTCTTCCTGGATGGCACGTAGCTGCTCACGCAGATAAAATTCTTTTTGTGAGCGATCAACCTGTGAACGTACACGGCTACGAATAGTTGTTTCAAGTTCCAGAATTTCAATCTCATTACCCATAATCACACAGATCTTCTCCAGCCGCTCCATTGGATCAAGCGTCTCAAGGAGATCTTGTTGCTGGCCCATATCAGTGACCAGATGGGCTGCCAGGGTATCGGAAAGAATCTGTGGAGTTTTGAGGGCGATAATTGAATTAATATCTTCAACGGAAAAGCGCCGATTTAACTGGGCATAGCGCTCAAAAAGGCTTGTGGTATGGCGGACGAGTGCGTCTGCCTGAGGTCCTGTATGTACAGGTTCAGTTTGTACTTTCACACGCACGCGAATGAAAGGCTCATGGTCCAGATACTCCTCAATAGCAACCCGGCTAATGCCACGAATCAGTACCTGTAGACTACCGTCTTGCTGACGATGCATCGTCACAACCTCGATCAGCGTCCCGACAGGGTAGATATCCTTGGGCTGAGGCTCGTCAATCTCAATGCTACGTTGAGTAGCCGCCACCAGAATATGTTCTGGTTGCATCATAGCTTCTTCTATAGCACGTATGGTCTTCTCACGAGCGATGGGGAGCGCTTGACGATTGTGAGGAAACGCAACGATGCTTTTTAACGCCACAAGAGGATAATCAGTATGCGACTCTTCTATCACTTCCAGGCGTTCTTGCTCACTCATTGGTTTCCACCTATCTTCTAACTGATCAACCACAGAGATTTACACAACTATATGGAAAAAGCAGATGAGTCTGCATTAAGCAGACTCATCTTCAGAATACGTTGTATTGCGTTCACCGCGCGTCACCAGTAGCGGCTTATTATGGAGGTTTATCACATCCCCGTTGATCATCACTTTTTTGACATCTGCACGGGAAGGTATCTCGTACATAATATCTAAGAGGACATCCTCAATAATTGTTCGCAGGCCACGAGCGCCAGTCTTTTGCCGTAAAGCACATTCGGCAGCCGCCTCAAGGGCATCAGTGCTAAAGACCAGTTCAACGCGATCAAGTTGTAAGAATTTCTGATACTGTTTTACGATAGCATTTTTAGGTTCAGTCAAAATACGAATCAGTGCCTCTTTATCCAGGCTATCAAGAGTAACCTCGACTGGTAGACGTCCAACAAATTCTGGAATCAGACCATACTTGAGCAGATCATCAGGGATGAGTTGTGTCAGGATGGTTTCCTTGTGTTCCTTGTTTTCCTTTGTTGCTTTTTCTTCTTTGTCTGAATTGCGGAAGCCCATAGACTTGTTACTGCCGAGACGCTGCTCAACAATCTTGTCCAGTCCTTCAAAAGCACCACCACAGATAAACAGAATATTCGCTGTATTGATCTGAATAAAATCCTGATGTGGATGTTTGCGGCCACCTTGTGGTGGAACATTTGCTACGGTCCCCTCAATGATTTTCAAGAGGGCCTGCTGCACACCTTCGCCCGAGACATCGCGTGTAATTGAAGGGTTATCGGATTTGCGAGAAATCTTATCGATTTCGTCGATATATACGATACCGCGTTCCGCGCGCGCTACATCAAAATCAGCCGTTTGGATCAAGCGCAAGAGAATGTTTTCAACATCCTCACCAACATAGCCAGCTTCAGTCAGGGCAGTCGCATCTGCGATACAGAAAGGTACATCCAGTACCTTGGCGAGAGTCTGAGCCAGGAGAGTCTTACCGCTACCGGTTGGACCAATCATCAAGATATTACTCTTGCCGAGCTCGACATCATCTACCTGCATTCCGACGCCAACGCGTTTATAGTGGTTATAGACCGCTACAGATAACGACTTCTTGGCTCGTTCCTGTCCAATAACATACTGGCTGAGTTGTTCGTAGATCTTCTTCGGGGTGGGTAGCTTGCCTGTCTGGAGGCGAGGTTTGGCAACTGTAGCTTGCTCTTCTTCAATGATTTCTCGACACAAGTCAATACACTCATCGCAGATATAAACGCCACCAGGGCCAGCGATTAAACGCTGAACCTGGTCCTGGCTTTTACCACAAAAAGAGCAACGGTATGTCGTACGCATATTCTTTGAGTTTGCCACGTCTGTCACCTTTCCTGCATGTACAACACAGCACCAAGTGGTTGCATTGCTACTCTACGGTCTCCGTCTTTTGGTCGCCAGATAGAGTTGTTGCTGTTGCGGATTCCTCGGCATCATCTTCAGTTGCCTCGGTTTCGCTCGCGAGTACCGCCGCCTCAGCGTTTGCTATAGCTGCATCTTCTTCTGCAGCTTCCTCACTCTCCGCATCGGGATCGGGATCAGTTGTCAACTCAATTAAGCGCGTAAGAGTTTTCTCACGGCGATAGCTCAGCATGAGTGCACGGATCTGCTCTTCAGTTTTGGGGAGAGGCTGTCCAATCTGCTCATAAGCATTGAAGAGGGCTTCAATCTCGCCGGGATCAACCATGATCTGTTCGTCATTAGCGATCTGCTCCAGTACCAGCTGGCGTTTGACACGCTCTTCGGCATCGGCACGTAGCTCCTGGCGATATTCTTCGCGTGACTTCTTCACCATGTTCAGATACTGATTCATATTCAGATGCTGCTGTTCGAGCATATGCCCAAATTGGTGTTCCATCTCATCAACCTCTTGATCGATCAAGGTTGGATGGATGACAAACGTGGACTTCTCAATGACTTCCTTGAGGGCTTTATCGCGCAACTCTTCGGTTGCCGAGCGTTTCTTGCGCTCAAGAATATTGTCACTGATCGCCTTGCGCAGATCTTCCATGTTGTCGAACTGGTCGTCGCTCACCTTTTTGGCAAAATCATCATCTAAAGCAGGCTCTTGCTTGCTCTCGACGGATAGCACGGTCAGGTCATAGTTGGCTTCTTTTCCTGCCAGTTTCTCATTGGAATAGTCTTCAGGAATGGTCGTGGTAAAGCTCTTACTCTCGCCGGTTTTCATGCCAACGATATGCTCGTCCATACCACTAAATAAACCATGACGCTCTTGCGTAATCTCAAAGGTATTATCTTTAAGATCCGAGATCTGCTGCTCACCAGAGGTTAGTTTAAGATCAGCTTTAATACGATCATCATACTCTACCGGCCGCTCAACAGTCTCCCAGTCGGACAAGCGGTTCTGGAAGCCTTTTAGCTCCTCCTCAACCTCTTCAGACGACACCGTGACCTCTTCGCGGTCAAAATGCATTGACTTATAGTCAGCCAGTTCAACTGGTGTAATCACGGGAACTGTCAGGCTGAAGTGGTAGTCCTGGCCCATCTCGAAGACCGGGGCATCCAGCTTGGGCTGGCTGATCGGGGTCAGGTCGTTTTCTTTCAGAGCGTTACTATAGGCCTCTGAGATCAGGTCGTCTAGACCTTCCTGGTAGATATATTCTTTACCTACACGACGTTCCAGGACTGTACGTGGTGCTTTACCACGGCGGAAGCCCTGTATATCTACTTGTTTCACTAATTTACGATATGCCTTGTCTGAGGCCTTTTGCATTTCGTCCCATGTCACATCTACATTCAGGACGGCCTCACTTGTTGGCAACTTTTCTACAGAGACCTTCACATTTCCTCCAAAGGGTTGTTCTTTACTGTATTTGTGTCACTTGTCTGTGTTTATTATAACTTTATACCAGACGCTTTTCACTTCCCTCTAAAAATGTCGCTGATAAGCTAAAGCATAATGCAATGACACCGTTTGAAAAAAGGAATTGCGTTATTGATACCAGACTGCGGAAAGCGCGAGGGGGAATCACATCCATAGACCACCCCACAGCAGAAGCTTGCATAACCGCATTAACCAACTATCTGTATATGTTACAAACGCGTTGTGATCTACGTCTGATGCAGGTTGCTTGTGCGCTTACCAGAAAGGGCATCCAGAAGGGTACCCTCAGTCTTAGATAAGTTGGAGCGGGAGACGGGATTCGAACCCGCGACATCTTCCTTGGCAAGGAAGTGCTCTACCACTGAGCCACTCCCGCTTAACTGCATTTGTCATTATAATACATCTAGTAAGTGGGCGATGAGAGACTCGAACTCTCACGGTTTATCACCAACAGATCCTAAGTCTGCCCTGTCTACCAGTTTCAGCAATCGCCCCTGTTACTACGGATAGGAGACTATGATCTCCACTTGTGGATAATACATCAGTAGCTCACCTGATGTCAAGACAATTTTGGCTGTATTCTGTCGGGATCGCCGTTATTTCTTAGCTTTGCCGCTTTATCCCGTCACTAATAGCCTTTTGCAAGTGTTTGTCTATGGTAATATGCTCGTTACTTACTGCACTACCCAAAATTTTCGTGCTGTATTAATGATTATTATCTCTCTCTATGTCTGCTGTCCAATCGCCATAATCTTCTTTAACCTTCTCGGTTGCATCAGTATACGTCGCAAAATTTCCCCCTGCCAGATTACCACCAATGTAGGTGTGACAAGTAAGTTTCATAATTTCCCCAGAGGTTAAGGTGACCGTAATATTGACCGCGCCCGCTGTAGTAATGGTCCCTTTAAATGGTCCCGCTTGACCCGCAGTGTGAAATTGGCCACTAATATTGCCATCAGGAGTTTGCCGAATAGTCTGCAATTGGAAAGCCGTTTTGTTCAGAGCAAGCCCTAAATGATGTAAATTTCCACTATAGCATGAAGACATGAGAGCACCACTGATATACTCAGGAGGGGCAGCAGTGGGTGGGTCACATGGTCCTCCATGGTGATCACCATCAGGAGGTGGTGGGCGATTAGGATCAGGCCCATAATAATTATTGCCCTGTGTTTGTTGTGTGTTTGTTGCCGCTGGCGGTTGTTGACGCCAGACCGTGCTCATTAGTACTAATTCTACCGCAACGCCAACCAGAATCAAGGCCAGCAGGCCGAAGAGGATTCTCTGTTGAAGGTGATTCTTCCCATCCACATAGACATGAGCCCTGGCAAGTTTTTTGCTACTTTGAGGTTGTGGTTGGCTGATAACCTTTTTGACATCAACCTGCTTGCGGCTATTCGTGAGCACCTGAATATCTTGTTCGGTGAGGACTGGCTGCTTATGGGTCAGGGCCTTACTGATAGGATCAATTTCTGGTTGCATGGCAGCGATACTTAAGGCTTGCCAGAACTCTTCAACCGATGCATAGCGATCCTTAACCCGTATACTCATTGCCTTTTCAATCACTTTTGACACATTGATGGAGACCTGAGGACAAATTTGATGGGCTGGTTCCAATGGATCTCTCAGGTGTTGTCCTACTGTACGGGTAAGCGCATCGGTTGGTACTTTTCCTGTTAACAAGGTGTAGAGCGTCGCCCCCAGAGCATAAATATCTGTGCGTAGATTGGTGCCCTGTCCATATTGTTCAGGAGAGGCATAGCCGGGTGTGCCGAAACGAAAAACGCTGGTAGTTTTATCCTCGACATATTCTTTCGCCAGTCCAAAATCCACCAGCACGGTCTCGCCGCTCCCCTGGGGAACAATGATATTTGACGGCTTAATATCTCGATGGATAATGGGTGTCTCCTGGGTATGGAGATAAGTCAATGCATCCACGATTGGTGTAAGCAAAGTCAGGGCCAGAGCCAGTGAGAAACGTTTCTCAGGCTGATCACGGCGCAGTTGTTCTAGGTCCCTGCCCTGCACATAATCCATAAGCATATATGTACGATTGAGACTAGTATCCTCAAAGACCTGATATACTTTGGGTAGTGACCGATGGGAGAGACGTTGCAACAGACTGGCTTCAAATGTCAGGTGATTTCGTTCCTCACTATCTGGATCAATAATTTCTTTAAGAGCATAATACTCTTGTTTGGAACGCCGTGTTCGGATAAGATAGACGGCGCTAAAGCCCCCCTGCCCCAACAGCGTTTCTATGATGTAACGTTCTCCCGAAGGATCCTGGATGGTTGCTCCTACGGGAAGCGCCTGTTGTTCTTGCAGCACACAACACCTCTCATGCGCAAACCAATACGATGATTTTAAGCCCTATATATATATAACATGTTCCTTAACAGATTAGAAGTATGTCCTGCCGCACACGGGTAAAAACGATCATTCCGAGTGACTTTTGTCGTTGGGTTGGATCTCGCTTTTACCGAGGAACATATGACCAGCCACACGCGGGCCCTGAAGGGCCCAACCTTCTATTCAGGGTGGCGTGAAATCGGGTGCCTGGCACCCGATTTCACGCCACCCTGAATAGAAGGTTGTCATGGTACCAGATGCGCTCAAAAACCAATGGGTGAACCAGGGATTTCACGCCCCCCCTGAATAAAACTGTCATGGCGCCAGAGGCGCTCAAAAACCGATGGATGAACCAGGGATTTCACGCTCCCCCTGAATAAAACTGTCATGGCGCCAGAGGCGCGCAAACACCAGTAGGTGAACCAGGGATTTCACGCCCCCCCCTGAATAAAACTGTCATGGCGCCAGAGGCGCGCAAACATCGGTGGGTGAACCAGGGATTTCACGCCCCCTTGATTGAAATTGTCAGGGCGCCAGAGGCGCTTCAACGGTTTTACGTGTAGTGTCAAAAAATGAGCTGTGCTCATTTTTTGACACTACACGTAAAAGAGGCTAGGCCCTTCAGGGCCCGCGTGCGGCTAGCTGCACACTCCACAATAAGAGTGGGAAACAACCACTATCTCTAACATAGAGTGACCAGCAGAGCTAGCAAGACAAGAAAATCACCAACAAAATCAGACTATGCCCTGCGCTGCTGCACATGCCGCCCTACACCAAGTCCAATCATGGCTAACATTGTCATAACCAGCAGCCAGATGGCGGGAACCGGAGTGGCAAAATCTGCCAGGACTGGTGGGGCTCCAGTTTGTGGCAAGCCAGGAATTCCCTTTGCTGTTGCCGTTACTAACTGGGCTTTAGGATCGCCATCAAGCATACCGACAGCGAAAACACTTGTCACCGTATTTGCTTCCAGTACTTTTGGGATGGACAACGTCTTATTCGTCTGTGGTACTGTGAATGTGAATGTACAAGGGCCGGTATCAACCGTAGTGTATGGGCTATCATCTTCATAATCCATACCGGTAATCTTGTCATCCTCACCAATGGAGACATCCACTTTGCTGGCATCTGGAATCAGGTGATAGATGCGTACTTTAGCGCGATTACTCACGACCTGATTATCATCCACAAAAACCTGTAGATTCAAAGCATCAGGTTTTTCACCCACGGCCGCAATCGTATATGCTTTTCCGGCTTCAACAGGAAGCGTCTTGCTGAGCGCGGATGCATTAATGCCTTTTCCTACCAGTGCGATTTGCACCTTATGATTGCCGGATGGTAGAGCCGCATAATCTGTAATAGAGGCGAATTGGAAGCTGTTTAAGAACGGTTTTCCATCGACAAATACATCAGCGGTACCAACATACGGAGAAGCATGAATGACACGTACATATGATGTATCTGTATCCGCAAACGCATGTGGTGTAGAGCCACTAGCAATAGTGTAGAGTCCAAACAGAAAAAATATTACCATTAATACACAAATGCGGCGAAGAAACGTGTTACAGAACAGTGAACCCTTCATACAATCTTCCCCTTTCCTGATTCTTAAAAGGTTATACAATAAGAGATATTATTATATACACGGAAATAGACATGTAAAAAGTTTGACGATGTCGAATATTAGGGTATGATTACAATCTAATAATATTCTTATTATACCTTTAAGGCCAGCTAATTCCGGTAATGATCTGGTTGCGAAAAATGGATTCTCCTCTGTTTTTCATCCGGTTTCTTAACCAGCAGAATGCAGGGCTTTTTCATTTTCAGCCGGGAGTAACTGTCAGGCAAATCATATACAGAGTATTTCTGGTGTGGTGTGTGTTCTGTGGGCGGCCGCGGCCGCCCACAGAACACACACCACACCAGACTCCGGCGCCGTAGGCGCCAGGAAGAGGAAAATTAAAAAGCCCTGGGCAGAATGAATCAATTTTGCGCTATAGAAAGATCTTTACTAGTATATATAGTATAGTAACTACCAGATTTTTTGTAATGGGATTTTTGTGGCGTCATTTAAATTAGTCACATTTTCAGAGTGACATCATCCTATGATTATAATAAAGTACATATTCTACCAATTTGCTTCCTGGTGTATAGAAAGAAGAGATAGGTTCTTACATAACGCCATGGACAACCTGATCCCTCCACAGAGGGGGTACACACATCAGGCATAGCGTTTTACATGGCATTGAAGCAAGATAGAGGTAATCAGGTGTGGTTGAGGAAAATATGGACAAACAGAATGGTATGCTGAAATCGGTTCGCATGCAGAAGTGCTGGACCCCTGATTTTGTGAGTAAGCAAGTTGGAGTTAGTCGTCATACCTATATTCGTTGGGAAGCCGGCATCCAGACTCCTCGTCATTCTTCACTACAAGCTTTATGTACAATCTTCGAGATGTCACCTGCCGAGCTTGGCTTTGCTGCACAGATGTCGTCGGTTCAGGTGAAGGATGCCGCCCCCCCCAAGGCTTCGGTCCATGATGATCAGCGAGAAGAGGATAATGGAGTAACCAGCGAGGCTGAACATGATCTTTCGGCTCTGCTGACAACGTGGTCGCTGGGCCTCAATTCATGCTGGCAGTGGTACATGGCTGGTGGACAACGTGAGCTAGAGAGCCTGGTACCAACCTATGTCACGCGCTTAATTAAACCTACCCTCACACCAGGGCCCGAGCAGAAAACGGCGGCCAGTTTAATGTCGCAGGTCTATCAGTTGCTCGCGTTATTGGACCTGCAGCGTGGGGATTTCACGTCTGCACAGGCCAATGGTACCCAGGCTTTAGTCTATAGCCAGCTGGCCAAGGATTGGAATCTTTATGTTGCAGCCCAGATCCGCCTGGCTAATATCTATTCGGCGCGCAAGCGGATTGGGGCGGCCCTCAATGCATTTAATGAAGCGCTGCATTGTATTAACATCAATAATGATTTGATCTCGCCGGCCCTGCATAGCTGGATTTTCGCTGGTCTGGCCGAGATTCAAGCCGCCATGGGACGTGAGACTGAGGCGTTGCAGTTTTTGAAGCTGGCAATTGCGGTCTTCCCTGAAAAGCCAGAGGAAGATGCCTGTATGTCCTATGCGCAATGCGATCATTCCATGCTTTATTTGTATCAAGGTCTGGTCTTTCTCCGACTGGGGCAGCCTAGACTAGCCTGGGAGGCTTTCTCACAGGTTGATGAACTTAAGCCGGTTCCTTCAGAACGGATGCGTGCGGAGTTCCTCAAGTATCGTGCCTATACCTCCCTGGTGCTTGGCAATATGATTCAATGTTGTATTTATCTTGAGGCCGCAACCAGGGCCGCCCTGGCCATTAATAGTGATCTGGCCTTCAGCGAGATTTATGCTTTGTACGAGCATATGCTGGCGATCTGGGGTCAGGAGCCGCGTGTTAAGGCTCTGGCCGCTCTCTTTCAAAACTGAGCCTTAACATTATTAGTAGAGCTATTGTGGTTGACAAGCAGCAAGGCACAACATACAATCCATATGAGAAGTTTTTAGTTTTAGGCACATAACGCGCTCCTGGAGGTGTCCCTCCTTTTTCACATGCAGGATGTTATTTCGGAATGAAAGATGACAATGAGTGGCGTACAGCCGCTGATACTCAATATACATTGGGTATGACCTATCGTAATACTTCAACTGGAGATCAGCAGGCTAATTTAGAGCAGGCGATTGCCTGTTTTCAAAGAGCCCTTAATCTTTATTCATTACAAACCACACCTATCGAATGGGCCAGAACCCAGCAGCAATTGGGTATGGCATATCGCGGTCTGATGCATGATCGTCAGCAGTATTTGAGTAAAGCTCTGGCCGCTTTTCAGGCCTCCCTGGAAGTGTTTACTAGCGAAGAATACGCTGTAGATCGGGCTCAAACCCAATATGAGTTAGCCCTTACGTATCTTCAAATGTTGGGAAGCAATCGGCGTCCCTTACTCTTCAAGGCATTAGCTTGCTTGCAATCTTGTCTTGAGGTCTATACCTTTGAGAGGTTTCCTGAACCGTGGGCCCAGACACAGTATAATCTGGGTAATCTGTATTGCTTGCTACCTACAGATGATCGCTATGCCACATTACGCAAAGCGGTTGCTTGTTATGAGTCCGCATTGCGCGTCTATACTCCTGAGTCTGCGCCTGAGGAATGGGCAATGACGCAATACAGCCTGGCCAACGTGTATGCGTTCTTGCCAGGAGGGGAACGTCAAACCAATCTGGAGCGCTCCATCACCCATTACCAGGCGGCCCTCCAGGTCAACACCTATGAGTTACATCCCGACTTATGGGCCAACACCATGCAAAGTATGGGGAACGCCTATCGCAATATGCCAGGTGATGAGAGCGAAGCCAGCCTGCACCATGCTGTGGACTGTTATCAAGCTGCCCTGAGTATCTATACTCGGGAGCACATGCCCCTGGATTGGGCCTCGATCTACACCAATCTTGGTATCACTTATAATCTCATGTCGAGCGGCAATGAGCAGTCCCGTTTAGAGCAGGCCGTCGTCTGTTTTCGCGCGGCCTTGGAAGTCTATACACGCGAATTCTATCCCTCTGAATGGGCCAAAACCACCAATATGCTTGGATTGACCTATCTGGACATGCCCGAAGGCAACGAGCAGTCCCAGTTGCGCCAGGCCATCATTTGCTTTGAGGCTGTACTGGATATTTATACTTTTGCGCAGCATCCACTGGCCTGGGCTAATGTGCATTATAATCTGGGTCATGTCTATCTGCTCGTGCAACCCAAGGATAACCAGGAGCAGCAGGCCAATCTACAGAAGGCCATTATTTCCTTTGAATCGGCCCTCCAGGTCTATAATCGCAAGGATACACCCTATGAATGGGCGAGGACCCAGAGCAATCTTGGTAATGCCTATAAAGATGTACACAGCGATGATCCAGAACTGCACTTGCAGCAAGCCCTCTCCTGTTACCGTGCCGCTTTGCTGGTATATGCCCGTGAGAACATGCAGGACGAATGGGCCGCGACACAGGGTAATCTGGGCCAGACCTACTGGAAGCTAGCGCGCGGCACACACCAGGGTTATCTGGAGCGAGCCATCGCCAGCTTCGAAGAATCCTTACAGATCCAGACCTATGAAACCGCCTTATTAGAATGGTCACAGAATAAATACTTCCTGGGACAGTCCTATGCTAATCTCACTCGTGGAGATCAACAGCATAATATCCGTCAGGCATTAGCCTGTTACGAAGCGGCCCTACGCGGCTTTCAAGCCTTACATCTGCCTGTACAGATCCAGGACGTACAGCAGCACATTCAGCAGGCACGCGAAAGTCTCTCACGAGATCTCGCCTGATCGTAGCTGCGACCCTCAGCGGTCGCTTGCCACCTGCCGCAGCGTGGTGGCCTTGTATCCAGCCTGTTCGGCTCCCCTATAGTTGTTTCCTCGGGTAGAGAGGGTTGCCCCGCGATGCCGCTGGGCGGCCCTGCACTGTGCATTCATGGGAAAGTCTCTTTTGGGCACCGCGTGGGGGAACGTGTCTGGCAAGAGGTAAATGGATCGCAGGGATAGTGGGCCACCACGCTGCGGCGGGTGGCAAACGGCCGCTGAGGGCCGTAACTACGGGGGGCTGGTTCGTGATGAAGGAGAG
Organism: Dictyobacter alpinus; assembly: GCF_003967575.1. NCBI lineage: Bacteria > Bacillati > Chloroflexota > Ktedonobacteria > Ktedonobacterales > Dictyobacteraceae > Dictyobacter > Dictyobacter alpinus. The sequence goes on along the minus strand of NZ_BIFT01000001.1, from coordinate 2,153,599 downwards.
GGGTCGCTGGGGTACGGTTTTTCTTCTTATGGTTGTGTTTGCAACAAAATTCATAGTACCTGAGTTCTGGACAAGAATGCAAATATACTGAATTTTATGCTATACTCAATTATTGAGTATTCAAGCATAAAGTAACGTTGTGCTAAGAGGAGGTCCCTGGTGAAATTGTTTCGTTCCGCGCTTCCCCTGTTGCTACTGGTGCTATTGATAATCGTCAGTGCATGTGGAGAAAGTGCTCCTGCCCCATCAAGCAATGCTCCGTCGAGTCCGAAGGCTACTCCAGCGCAGGTCTCATTAAAAATTTTTGCCGCCTCATCCCTGACAGAATCTTTCAATTCGCTGAAAACGTCCTATCATAACGCACATCCCAATGTAGATATTACCTATAATTTCAATGGTTCACAGGCCCTGGTTCAGCAACTCACCAATGGTGCTAACGCTGATATTTTTGCTTCAGCTGACCAGACCAATATGCAGAAAGCAGCTAAAGCCGACGTGGTTGGCGAGAGCAAGGTTTTTGCTAAGAACAAACTGGTCATCATTCTACCAAAGTCTAATCCAGGCCATATCACATCCCTCAAAGATCTATCGAAGTCAGGCATCAAGCTGGTTGTAGGTGCGCCTGCTGTACCGATCGGTAAATATGGCTTACAGGTACTGGATAAGATGGGTACGTCTCCTGAATATGGTACGAATTATGAAAGGAGCGTGAAGGCCAACATTGTTTCACAGGAACAGAACGTCAAAGCCGTGGTTCAGAAGGTCCAGTTGGGTGAGGCCGATGCAGGTATCGTCTATCAAACCGATGTCACAGCAGCCGTAGAAAATAAACTTACCACGCTCACTATTCCAGATCAATTTAATGTGATCGCCAGCTATCCTATCGCCATCACCAAAAACTCGGCCCAGGCCACCGAAGCTCAGAATTTCCTGACCTATCTGCTTTCCCCTGAGGGTCAGGCCACCCTGGCTAAATACCACTTCATTGGTATAAAATAGTCCTTACCACCCATGCTTCCCATGCATGACTTTGCGCGCCTGCGGCGCTTGAAATAATTTTTTTATGGTGTTGTTGGTCAAAGTGGGCTCAGCCCACTTTGACCAACAACACCATAAAAAAGAGGGTTGGGCGCTCCGGCGCCTGCGTGAGCGTATATTTGCTGGAGCCACCATGAAAGTGCAGCACTTAAAAGAAACTCTACCGGCATGGCTGGTCAATGTACTCATAATCGTACTGACCAGCCTCTTCTTCCTTTTTCTGGGTATACCACTGGTCGGACTCTTGTTTAGAGAACCGCCGGCTGCGATCTGGCAGGAACTATTACAGCCAGATATCTTTCAGGCTCTGCAACTTAGCATTGTTACGACCACGTTGAGTACACTGATTGCCTGTCTGTTGGGCCTGCCGGTAGCTTACCTGCTGGCACGCAAGCGTTTCTTTGGCCGCGGCCTGCTGGAGACCCTGGTCACGCTCCCAACGGTCCTGCCACCAGTGGTTGCCGGTGTCGCGCTCCTTCTGACATTTGGACGCATGGGTATCCTGGGACACTATTTAGCGCTCCTGAATATTACCATTCCTTTTACTACGGTCGCGGTAGTGATGGCTCAGACCTTTATTGCCGCGCCTTTTTTTGTGAATAGTGCCAAAGCGGGTCTTGAGCAACTGGATCGGCGTTATGAAATGGCGGCTTATACTTTGCGTGCTTCACCACTGTATGCTTTTGTGCACGTGACTCTTCCATTGATCCGACCCGCCCTCCTTTCTGGTATCGGACTTTGCTGGGCGCGCGCGCTGGGAGAATTTGGGGCAACCATTACTTTTGCCGGCAATTTTCCTGGTACAACACAGACTATGCCAATTGCTGTCTATATTGCTTCAGAGTCAGATCTGGATAAATCGATTGCACTGGCCGTCGTTTTACTGGCCGTTTCCTTTGGCATCCTGCTGGCGCTCCGCTTCGGACCGCAGGTACATAGAAGCAGGTGATATGTCCCGAGTATTTTTGGGTTAACGTCCCAATTTTGTGTAAATTTCGCTGAAAAATAGGCATTTTGCCTACTCAAAAATGCTAATCCTGGCAGAAAAACGGTCGTCTCTTTATTGACAATTACCAGACGTCCCGGTACAATAAGAAGAGATGGCGTCATGTTATGACTAGGAGGCACCTTCATGGCTGTTGTACATACAGACCTATATCGTCATGAGAACCTCGTTCGAAAATCCATTCAGATCCCTTCAACGCAGCATAAAGAGCTAAAGGCTCTGGCTGTGGAATTCGACTCCTCCCTTGGAGACGTAATAGAAGCTATTATGGATCTGATGAGGCAAGATGATTATCAGCAACTGAGGACCGTAATAATGGAAAAACGCGAACGTGAACTCTCCTCTCTCAACAACTCTCTCGATGAAGCCTACGCATATCTAGCAACCTCTCCCGATACTCTTGAAGAAGCCCAATTTTGTTTTAGTGCTGGTTGTGAAGGTATGTTTGCATGAGTAATGAGGCCAGGCAGTCTTTGCCGAGCCTGAAACAGCAGCAAGATGCGAATGGGAGTACGCCAAATCCTCGCAGGGGCGAGATTTGGGACGTTAATTGGTCACCTGGCCGTGGTGCAGAGCAACAAGGAACCCGACCAGCGTTAGTGATACAAAATGATCGAGGCAATTCCTCTTCATCATATCCTTTGACGATTGTGGCCTCGATGAGTCGAACGGAGCGCGAGCTTCCGTTACATGTACGCATTACACCTACTCCAAACAATGGTTTAACTGACTACACCGATGTAAAGTGTGAGCAGATTATGACAATTGAAAAGTCGCGGCTGATCAGGCGTCGGGGTTCCATTAGTGCGGATGAGTTGTATCGTGTGGATCAAGCTTTACGCATCAGTCTTCATCTCTTAAGGGATTAAGGCAGGCGTTATTTCACTTCACTTCACTCTCTCCGTTGCTATTTTTGGGGGGCAGGCATAAATATGTCTGTTCTTTTGTTGTATCCTTTGGAGGGACAGCCATTGTCCATGCCAATGCGGGGATGGGATAGTGCTTTTGGGGGCCAATCCTCATATTATTTTTCTGGTCTGTGGGTGTTGGTGGAGATGGATGGTTTGTTTTTTTGCAATTGGCTGTAGATGTTATTTATCCACTTGTGCTAAAATTTTTAGTAGATTTGATTCCTTATTTTTTCATATAGATGAAAATAAATAAGCACGCCAGGAGAGGTATATACATGCAAAAGCAGATTGGGACCGTACAGGTCAAGCGTAGTTTTCCAGAGATGTTAAAAGGTGGAGTTATCTGCGATGTGGTCAACGCTGAACAGGCGAAGATTGCGGAGGAGGCTGGTGCTTCAGCAGTGATGGCTCTTGAGCGCGTGCCTGCGGATATTCGTGCCCAGGGTGGTGTGGCCCGTATGAGCGATCCCGAGTTGATCGTGAAGATTAAGGAAGCGGTCACTATCCCTGTGATGGCAAAGTGCCGGATTGGACATTTTGTGGAGGCTGAGATTTTGCAGTCTCTGGGTATCGATTGTATCGATGAGTCTGAGGTTCTGACACCAGCTGACGAGCGTTATCATGTTAATAAGCATAAATTCTCGGTCCCATTTGTCTGTGGTGCCCGTGATCTTGGTGAGGCGCTGCGTCGTGTTGGTGAGGGTGCGGCTATGCTGCGCACAAAGGGTGAGCCCGGAACCGGAAACGTGATTGAAGCTGTTCGCCATATGCGTACCGTAATGGACGGCGTCCGACGTCTTCAGTCCTTGCCCGAAGAAGAATTGATGGCTGAGGCGAAAGAACTGGGTGCTCCTTACGAGTTGGTATTGGAAGTCGCACGAACAGGCAAGCTGCCAGTGGTGAACTTTTCAGCCGGTGGTATTGCTACACCAGCCGATGCCGCATTAATGATGCGCCTGGGTGCTGAAGGCATCTTTGTCGGCTCCGGTATTTTTAAGTCCGGTGATCCACTATTGCGTGCGAAAGCCATCGTTAAAGCGACCACCCACTTTGAGGATCCAGCCATCCTGGCCGAGGTTTCCCGCAACCTGGGAGAGGCAATGGTCGGCATCAATCTCGATACACTGCCTGAGCAGGAACTCATGGCCCGTCGTGGTTGGTAGACAGATAATAAGAAAAGCACATGGAAAAATACAACCCAACTCTACGTATCGGCGTATTAGCATTACAGGGTGATTTTGCCGCCCACATCAGGATGTTACGGGAACTGGGAGTGGACGCCACAGCTGTTCGCCTCCCCGAGCAACTAGATGAAATAGATGGTATAATATTACCAGGTGGTGAAAGTACGACAATTGGCAAACTAATGATTGTCTATGGACTCCACGAAGTTTTACAAAGAAAGATCCGCGAAGGTGTTCCCGTCTGGGGAACGTGCGCAGGTCTGATCTTGTTAGCGAGAGAGACGGATAACGCGCTTGCAGGCCAACCTTTGTTGGCTAGCATGGATATTCGCGTCCGCCGTAATGCGTTTGGCAGTCAGCGGGAAAGCTTTGAAACTGATCTGTCAGTGCCCGCACTAGGCGAAGCGCCATTCCACACATTCTTTATTCGTGGACCTTTAGTCGAACAGGCGGGTCCCGAAGTAGAGGTGCTGGCGACGCTCGACGATGGAACCATCGTTGCTGTCCGAGAAGGAACCCTACTAGGCACTGCATTTCATCCTGAAGTGTCAGGAGATACACGTTTTCATCAATACTTTCTCCGCATAGTTCAGAGCGTGAAGCGGTAGAAGTGCTCTAAGAGCATAGCTTCTATCTAACGCAGGAGTTGTGGATGATAAGACCGGTGTTATATGTTGATTTACCGGGAATCATCTACGCTATCGACCACCGGGCTCGAGGTAGCCAGCATGACTTTGCAAATTTTGTCTGCTGGCTAGAGTCGGTGGAGAGCGCACTCCCTTCGCCTCCATTATTGAGGCATTTCCTTCCCATCTCTCCAGTTATCCGCACATGGATCTGTGAGGATCACTGGCGCTTACTGGGCTTTGCCCAGGTGCGTGAACGACCATCCCACAATGCCTGGGATCTGGCGTATCTGGCATCGATGACAAACCGCGATGGAGCAAATCTCGCGGGCGATGATATTCTGGCCGCCCTGCTCGAATATGCAGTGGAGATGGCCGCAACCCATGGTATTCTCCGTATCTTCGCGAAGGTTGAAGATGATGTACCCGAATTGGACATGTTCCAGCGCTCGGGTTTTCAACGCTATGCACGCGAGTTGACGTATGTCTATGACCCAACCCAGCAAAAATCCAGGTCTACAGACGTCTCAGCTGAGCCCGTGCTCCCTTCGCTTCGTCGCTGGAATCGCCACCACGCGTGGGGATTATACCAGCTCTATCGTGCGGTAACGCCGCAGCGTGTCTCAACGGCCGAACTGTATGAGAATAGTGAAGAATACGCAAAGCTCCACGCCGGGTCACTACAACCATGGCCTTCCTTTTTTGCGGGGGGCAATGAGAATTATGTATGTGACGTAGGTGTGCGTGTTGGGGCCTGGATGCGATTGTGCCGAGGTCACGGCTCGACACCTCACCGCATCTCTTTACTGGTACATCCGGAACATGCCGAGCTTGCCGAACCGTTAATCCAGTTTGGCATCAAGCGGCTACTGGACGCGGACGTACGGCGCATCTATTGCCTGGTGCGCGAGTACGATTCTTTTGTTAACACCGCTCTTCGCAATAGTGGATTTGAGCAGGTCCTCTCCAAGGTCCTGCTTGTGCGACACGTGGCTTTACTGGCCACGAGGCAGAGCACGGTCCCCCTGCTGGAGCCACGAGCGGTCTATGGCTTGAAGGGCCTGGGGACGGTCAATTCGCGCCAAAAAATAATGAGGTGATAAACTGCCTATGCAACATGTGATCACTGACGATCTGGAGGCTCTGCTGGCAACTCTTCCGCCAGGCATCCACGACGCGGTCAATCGGCTAGAGAACCGAAGCGAACTGCTGGAGATCGTAATGGACCTTGGCCGAACGGCGGAGGGCCGATTCCCAGAAGGGGAAGTGATCCTTAGTACGACACCGGTGACCTATGCCGACCTGGAGTACGTGGTTGAACGTATTGGGGAATTCGGCGATGACAACCGTGCGGGTATCGAACGGACCCTTCACCGAATCAGCGCTATGCGTAATCGGAAAGGGCGAATCGTCGGCTTAACCTGCCGCATTGGTCGAGCGGTGCTTGGCAGTATTGCCCTGATCCGTGATATTGTCGAACAGGGCCAATCCATCTTGATTCTTGGTCGTCCTGGCGTGGGTAAAACAACACTCTTGCGCGAGATTGCCCGTGTGCTTGCAGATGAGGCGAATAAGCGTGTAGTGGTTGTGGATACCTCAAACGAAATTGCAGGCGATGGGGATATTCCTCATCCCGGCATTGGTCGTGCCCGACGTATGCAGGTGGCGCGTACGGCGGAACAGCATGCTGTGATGATCGAAGCTGTGGAAAATCATATGCCACAGGTCATCGTCATTGACGAGATTGGTACCGAGTTGGAAGCGGCCGCGGCACGTACTATCGCAGAACGTGGCGTCCAATTGGTCGCAACGGCTCATGGTAATTCGCTAGGAAACTTGCTTGTGAATCCTACCCTCTCGGATCTCGTAGGGGGTATTCAGACTGTTACCCTGGGTGACGAAGAGGCGCGCCGGCGTCATACGCAGAAGAGCATTCAAGAGCGCAAATCTCTTCCAACCTTTGAGGTTGTGGTTGAACAGCAAAGCTGGGAGGAAGCTGTCGTACATCGTGATGTGGCCGATACGGTCGATAATATGCTACGCGGCCAGCCCATTGTAGCTGAAGAGCGAACACGTGATGAAGAGAATGGTAATGTTTCGATCCGTCGAGTGACGACGGGTGGCATGGATGTTCCTGGATGGGGCAATGGGCTCGGTGGTCCCAATGTACGTCCTGGACAAGGCTTCACCACAAGCATGTTTGAACGCTCGGATCGCAATGATCGTAGCCATTCAGATCGCAATAATACCTATCTGAGTTCGCTACGTGGCAATGTACCGCCCGCCTTAGATCCGCGTGGTGGTGGTGAGCGCGTGCGCAATCGCAATCAATCGACCGCCCGTATCTCTTCACAGGTACAGGCCCTGGCACCAACCGGGACCGCGCCGCATGATGGAGAGGTCCGTGCTACCGTCCTGACACAGACGCGATCGGTGACCGAGATCACTGAAGGCATCTACCAGGCCAGTGAGCCTGCGACTGAGATTCGTCCACCCAAGACCCTTAAAGTGTATCCGTTTGGTGTCAATCGGGATCGGCTATCAGAGTCCGCGCGTCAGTTGCGCGTCCCGGTTGTGATTACAAATAATGAGCACGAAGCTGACGCTGTAATTACGCTGAAAAATTACTATCGCCGTCAACCTGAGCGCCTCCAACAAGCGGAGCAAGAGCGGAAATTAATCATTATTCTCAAGAATAATACCATCATGCAGATGCAGCACGCGTTAGCGCGCATCTTCGATATTCCCGAAGTAGCATCTGCTGAAGAGGATGGTGAAGATTCTGACACGAAGACAAGTTTAAGTGAGAGCGAATTTGATGATCCAACCAAGCAGGCCTTACTTGAGACTGAAGACGCGATCCATCAAGTCCTGAATAAGGGTTTGACGACCGCCGAACTGGCTCCTGCTAATGCTTATGTGCGGCGTCTCCAACATCAGATGGCGACTCGCTACAACCTGATCTCGCGCAGCCGAGGTAAAGAGCCTCATCGCCGTGTGAAGATTTTCCGCTCACGCGACTAATTTCATACTGTTTCAGCCAATTATGACGGGGATGCAGAGGCAATGCATCCCCGTTTTTTTATTATAGGGTTGCAGCAGTCGCGCAGTGCGCGACTGCTGCAACCCTATAATAAAAAAACGGGGATCTTATGAATAATGGATAAGCCCTTTTGGAGTGGTTGTCAGGGCTATTCAACTTGCGCTATAATCCATTTCATAACATTTTTTGCCATACCTGATGATGAATTCGATAAACTGCAAAAACGTTATGCCCCATTGCTGTAACTGACCATGCTCCCCGGCGTAAAGTCGAGAAAACATATGTGCAGCAATTAATCTATGTCCTCTCAGGCGATGTCGCCTGGACCTATCGCCACGAGGTGGGGGCGTCCTAAGCGGGACTTAAAGGAGTCTTACTATCATGCATCTTGTAGGAAATGATCTATCCTCTACCTCTTCTCAAGAGGTTACAAGTTCTGTTAAAATTGCTGATGTCTGGCGAGCCTATAAGTTCCTCAAGCCAGTAATTCATCATACCGCGTTATCACGTTCTCAGACGATGAGCCAATTGACTGGCGCTGATATTTATTTGAAGTGCGAGCATATGCAGCGTTCGGGTTCTTTTAAAGTGCGTGGGGCGGGCTATAAAATTTCGACTCTGACTGAGGAACAATATAAGGCGGGCGTTATTGCTGCGTCCGCGGGTAATCATGCTCAGGGTGTGGCGATTGCGGCCGCCCAGCATAATATTGCCTGTACGATTGTGATGCCGGAGAGTGCGCCGCTGGCAAAGGTTACGGCAACCGAGGGTTATGGTGCGAACGTAGTGTTGTTTGGAGCGACCTATGATGATGCCTATCAACACTGCCTGGAACTTCAACGTGAGACCGGAGCTACCTTCATCCACGCCTTTGATGATCCCCAAGTCATTGCCGGCCAGGGAACCCTTGGTCTGGAGATGCTCAATGATCTTCCTGATGCAGATGCCATTATTGTCCCCATTGGTGGTGGTGGATTGATCTCAGGTATCGCGATTGCCGCGCGTGCGCTAAAACCTGATATCACCATTATTGGTGTTCAGGCCAGTGGCGCTCCCAGTTGTTGCGCCTCCCTTGAGGCGGGCACTATCACAACCCTGCCTGCGATTACTACGATCGCCGATGGCATCGCTGTCAAGCGGCCAGGATCATTAACCTTTTCCATCATTCAACAACTGGTCGATGATGTTGTGCTGGTCGATGATGAAGCCACCATCAATGCTGTGCTGCTACTGATGGAGCGCTGTAAAATGATGGTTGAGGGAGCGGGAGCTATTGGTCTGGCGGCCATGCTTAGTGGCAAAATCAATCTTAAAGGCAAAAAAGTGCTGGTGCCGCTGACCGGAGGCAACATCGACATCAATCTGGTGGGACGCTTTATCGAACATGGACTGGCCACGGCCGGACGCTATTTTGTCATCCACACCCGTCTGACGGACCGTCCAGGCGAACTTATGCGTATGCTGGAGATCATCACTGATATGCGCATCAATATCATCGACGTCCGCCACCAGCGTATCTCCAATCGCCTCCCAATTATGCAACGTGAGGAAACCATCACCATGGAAACCAGTGATCGCGCCCAATGCGAAAACCTCCTCCTCCGCCTCCGCGCCGAAGGTTACATGGTAGAAGAAGCCCAATCCTTCGATTAAGTTCTGCTACGAGTCATCCAATATATGATATGGATGTTTCTATACTCAGATAATCGATGTGGACCGGCAATCACAAAGAGAAGCACCCGTCTTGAGGCGAGACCTCAAGACGGGTGCTTCTCTTTGTGGTGGTACAGCAGTAATTTATAAAGGCTCGATCTTTACCAGAGGATCGCCTTTTTGGACCACTGCACCACTGGTGGCGGGCAAAGCGACTACGCGACCAGAGATTTCGGCATTGATCTCATTAAAGACTTTCATGGCTTCAATCAATGCGACAACCTGGCCAACATGGATCGTATCCCCGATGTTTACAAAGTCCGGTGTGGTTGGCGAGGCGGCAGAGTAGTAGACGCCGGTCAGGGGCGCGTTAATCGCCACTGACTTGTCAACCTTGGGTGCGCGAGGGGCCGCAGCTTGTGGGGCCGCAGCTCCAGTGGCTATCGGACCTGAAATAGGTGCATCCATCAATACCTTCCCCGGACTCCGGCGGATGGTGATTTCTGTTCCTTCTTCAGTTAAGGCTAACTCACCAACGGTGCTGCCCTCAAGTACGGCTGCGATCTCTTCGATGCGCTCCAACCACGATGCTTTTTTATCTCTATCCATGTGCACTTACTCTTCGTAACGCTTGAAGACCAGGCTGGTATTATGACCACCGAAGCCCATTGAGTTCGACATGGCGATGTTGACGGTCGCATGTCGTGCTTCGTTTGGCACATAATCAAGGTCACAGGCTGGATCTGGATGATGCAGGTTGATGGTTGGGGGGATAACGCCATTCAGAATGGATTGAATGGAGATTACCGCCTCGACGGCTCCCGCTGCACCCAGTGTGTGACCGGTCATGGATTTGGTGGAGCTAATGGCGACACGATAAGCGTGTTCACCAAACAGCGTTTTGATGGCCTGGGTCTCTGTACTATCGTTGAATTCGGTACCTGTGCCGTGAGCATTGATGTAGTCAACTTGCTCAGGTGTGAGGCCAGCCTTTTGTAAGGCGCGGCGCATGGCACGAACAAGACCTTCACCGCCGGGAGCTGGCGCAGTCACGTGGCTGGCGTCGCCAGTACTACCATAACCAACCAGTTCGGCCAGAATGGTGGCCCCACGCGCTTTGGCGAATTCCAGGTCCTCTAAAATAAGGATGGCCGAGCCCTCGCCCATCACAAAACCATCGCGCTCAGCATCAAATGGACGACTGGCTTCCTGATAGTTTTCGTTATGGCGTGATAAGGCATGCATATTATCAAAGGCTGCCATCGCGATTGGCGTAATCGCCTTCTCAGATCCACCCGCGATCATTACGCGTGCATCCCCACGCCGAATGGTCTCCCAGGCCTCACCAATGGTGTTGCCGCTGGTCGCGCAGGCCGAGACCGCTGCCCAGTTAGGACCTTTGGCACCCGTCATGATCGAGACAATGCCAGGTGCGCCATCGATGATCATCATATTGATGAAGAAAGGACTGATGCGATCTGGCCCCTTCTCGTGCAGCACCTTAAACTGATCATGTAAGGTTACCAGACCACCGATGCCGCTACCAATATAGACACCAACATCGTCGGCAAAATCACTTGTGATCTCTAATTTTGCGTGGGCCAGCGCCTGTTTAGTTGTAGCAATTGCCAGCTGCTCATAAGGATCATTGCGCCGCAGTTCCTTACGATCCATATATTGGGCGGCATCAAAGTTTTTGATCTCACCACCAAAATGGACCCGGTGCTTGCTGGTATCATAGGCAGTAATCTCCCCGATACCAGATTTACCCTGAACCAGAGCCTCCCATGACGACGCCAGATCATTGCCCAACGAGGTAACCAGTCCCAATCCGGTTACAACTACGCGAGACATAAAGTCACCTCCCGTTTATCTAGAAAGCATCATACAGCGATGCCTGTTGTCTCTGTTCCATGTCACAGAACCCGAAGACGCTTTACTTGATACCTAATGCACCCGCATGTTCTTGAATGAAGCGCGTATAGGTATCCCCACTAATAAAGCCTTCGTGCTTTAATAAGCGTTGATGGAACGGTATGGTTGTAGTAATGCCTTCGATAACAAACTCTTCCAGGGCACGCTGCATACGTGCAATGGCTTGATCCCGATCCTCCGCCCAAACAACCAGTTTGGCGAGGAGAGAATCATAGTGTGGTGGCACTTCATAACCAGCATAGAGATGGCTATCGACACGTACACCAGGACCGCCGGGTGGCAAATATTTCTCAATAACGCCAGTTTGTGGTCGGAAATCCTTGTCCGCATCTTCGGCTGTAATACGACACTCGATTGAATGGCCACGGAGTTGAATATCTTCCTGGCGTAAGCGCATAGGCTCACCTGAAGCAATACGGAACTGCTCCTTGACCAGGTCCAGGCTGGTGACCATCTCAGTAACGGGATGTTCAACCTGGAGACGTGTATTCATTTCCATGAAATAGTAGCGGTTCTGTTCATCCACCAGGAATTCAAGGGTGCCTGCATTACGATAACCGACCTGCTCAACGGCACGTACGGCCCGTGCGCCCATTTCATCACATAATTCGCGTGGCAAAATGGGTGTAGGAGATTCCTCAACAACCTTCTGGTTACGGCGCTGACATGAACAGTTACGTTCACCCAGATGAATGCCGTGACCATAGTTATCTACTAATACCTGAATTTCGATATGGCGGGCCTTGGCTAGATAGCGCTCAAGATAGATGCCATCGTCGCGGAAGGCTTCACGGACCTCATTTTGGGCGACCGTAAAAGTACGCTCAAATTCGTCGGGATGATTAATTAAGCGAATGCCACGACCGCCGCCGCCAGCAACCGCCTTCAACATTAAAGGAAAGCCAATCTCATTGGCAGCGTCTTTCGCCTCAGCCAGTGTGCGCAAGACAGGTGTGCCTGGAAGAGTTGGTAATCCTGCTTCAACCATGGCCTGACGAGCAGAAACCTTGTCACCCATGATTGACATCACATCGGCCGAAGGACCGATAAATGTGATATTTACATCCTTACAGATCTGCGCAAAGCTAGTATTCTCTGAAAGGAAACCATAGCCCGGATGAATAGCTTCAGCATTGGAGATAAAGGCAGCGCTAATAATATTTGGAATATTTAAATAGCTTTTCCCACTCGCTCCTGGACCGATACAAATGCGCTCATCAGCCATTTGAACTGGGAGTGAGTCGCGGTCAGCTTCGGAGTGGGCAATGACACTACGGATCCCCATTTCGCGACAGGCGCGAATGACGCGTAAGGCTATTTCACCACGGTTTGCAATTAAAATCTTACGAAACATATGCTTTTAGACAAAGCGACCGTCTTTGGGTGCTTCACCTTGCTCCTCTCACTATAAGCCCTTGTGAGGGGTGTGATGTAGGCAATTATATCACAGGCTTAAATACAGAAGATAGTAGGAAGAATTTCTTTGGTATCAATCTTGACATACCTGATGGGCAAGGTTGATACTGAGGGCGCAAGATGCCTTTTGATGAATGGACCATGATGTATTCATGATGTATAAAAGGAGCTGTAGATGTTTGATAAAGATAAGATCGGGCATAGTTTTCCCGCTTTTACGATGACGATTGAGCGCACGAAAATTCATGAATTGGCGCTGGCAATCGGCGATGAGAATCCTATCTATCATGATCTGGCGGCGGCTCGCGCGGCTGGCTATACAGATCTTCCGTTGCCGCCAACGGTACCCACTATTTTTACTTTTTGGGGCAATACCCATCTCTGGGAAGAATTGGCCAGTGTGGGCATTAATGTGATGCGGATCCTGCATGGTGAAGAGGAATATGAGTATATAGCTCCCATTGCTGCCAATGATACATTGACCGGGATTACGACTATTGTTGATGGGAAGAGTCGTCGCGGTAAAGATGGCTCCTCGATGGATATTTTGACGACTGAGACCCGTTATACTAATCAACATGACCAGCATGTCCTGAGTGCCAGGACGATGTTTATTGTGCGTGAAGTAGCGGCCTAATACTTTGTCAAACTTCGTTTGATCGGTTGTTCGCCCGCTACGCGGGCGGGAGGGGGGGAGATGCCGGGGGCACAGCCCCCGATCCCCCAGTCAAGGGGCTCGCCGCCCCTTGCATCCCCGCTTTGCCATCACATGATGTCTGACAGACTACTAGTGCTTTGAAATTTCTACCATATTCCTGCAATTGTGTGGGTGGTCTATGCGATTGTTTTTAGTGTATAAGGAGAGAATACGACATGACGACACATGCCAATATTCCAGCGGGACGCTATTTTGAGGATGTTGAAGTTGGTGAGGAGATTCCACAATTAGTAAAGGCTCCAGTTAAACAGCAACAATTGGTGCGCTATTCCGGTGCCTCGGGAGATTTTAATCCATTGCATACCGATCCAAAGGTAGGGGAAGAGATTGGCACGGGCGGAATTATCGCCCATGGCATGCTAATTATGGGCTTTGTGGGTCAGATGCTCAGCGATTATGTTGGTCCAGCCAGCCTGCGCAAGTTTGGGGTGCGTTTTAAAGGTATGACCCATCTGGATGACGTGATTACCTGCAGTGGAACCATCACTGAAAAATATGAGACCGATGGGAATGGCTATATTGCTGGCAAGGTGCAAGCGAAAGATCAAAACGGAGACCTCAAAGTTGCCGGTACCTTTACCGCTATGCTTCCCCACCGTAATGCATAACAATGCTTTAAACGAATCAATACATAATCTGCTTCAAGAGACTCTGTTCAGGAGTCTCTTGAACTTATATATATGCGATAGCCTAAAAGATTGATTTGTATCAATTTTTGGTGTTCACATGGTAAAATAAATTGAAGATAATGAACAAATTCAGAACACTTTAAAGCAAACACGTGTCTTTTTTAATACATGGCAATGAAAAATTCTAAGAGAGTGTGCACCGACTCTGACGCGACGAAGGGGAGGAGAGCGTGCGTTATTTAAATGCTGTAGCTCGTTTCCTACTTGAACAAACTATTGTGACCCAGATAAGCCTGGCAATTTTGTCGGTGTTTATCTCGTTATTCCTAGTGGTTTATACACCCTGGCTTGATCATAATCCTGTCCTTTTTGTGGTTCCAGTTATCCTTGCGTCCTGGATGTTCCGCTATGCAGGATTATACCTCTGTCTGTTTTTACTGGCGGTCTTCTCCTGGTTGTTCAACTACATGCATACCCAGAATCTTCTTCCCTCTAATGGTTCCCTGATTGCGTCTACGATCAATGCATGTGTCCTGATAACTTTTGGTTTGTTGGTGATTGGCTACCTGGATGTGTCTTATTATGCGGAGGATGTAGCGGATCAATTAGAGAACTACCGTGAAGAGCAGCATCGGCTGAATGAGATTAAAGATCAGTTCCTACAAAATGTAAATCACGAACTACGCACTCCATTGACGGCTATCTATGGTTATCTGGAACTGCTACTTGAGCATGGCGATCAGTTAGAGACGAACATGCGCACAACATTTTTACAGCATGCCATGCAAAGCTGTGATGAACTGCAATTGCTGGTCAACAATGTGCTGGATACTATGGGAATTGAGAAAGAGCGGCAATCTTTATTTGTTGAGCAACTGGTGGTACGAGATATCGTCTTTGAAGTTCTGGAGCGCTTTGATCCTCAAAGTGTGCAGCAGCACAACATTTATGTCGATATACCCGATTATGTGGTTGTCCGGGCAAACGCACAATATCTGCGTCAGATTTTGCGCAATCTTCTCTCCAACGCCTTTAAGTACGCCCCTGCACACACGCCTATCTCGATCAGTGGTCATCTTGATGGTATGGTTGTACATCCTCTTCACGCATCCCCGGCGATCTGTATTTGCGTGAAAGACGCGGGTCCAGGTATTCCCCGCGATGAGATCTCATTATTATTCGGACAATTTGTACGCTTGCGCCGTGATACCTCTGGCAATGTACGTGGCTCCGGTCTGGGACTTTTTCTGAGCAAGCAATTTGTTGAGGCGATGGATGGTCGCATCTGGGTGGAGAGTGAAGGGATCGCGGGCAAGGGCAGTACATTCTGCTTTACTTTACCGGGCGTCATCCATCCTAAGGTGCAGGCCACGACAACGGAACGTGATTTCATTCAATTTAGCTCCCCAGTCCCCATCGATTAAAAATCTTCTTCTGCGGGTGCCAGAGATAAAACATGCTATACTCTGTACAAAGCCACCTATTTGCTTGCTATATATTTCCGCAGAGTGGGCGTGGACTGCTATCTCTGATACTACAATGATTTTCAATGACAGAAAGGTTTGGGGCGATGCTAAAAGAGAGTGTTCTCCATACATTGAAGAAGATACTGCCGCCGGGCCAGGTGTTTACTGATAGAGCCTCCTTGATTGCATACGAAGTTGATGCTGGACTTGATAGAGGACTGCCTGAGGGCGTAGTTTTTCCGCGTACGACTGAAGATGTGATGCGGGTGATGCGCTGGGCCGCGGACAATGGGATACCTCTGGTTGCGCGTGGTGCCGGTACAGGGCTGTCCGGTGGCGCTGTGGCGACACGTGGTGGGATCATTGTTGAATTTGTGCATATGAATCGTTTGTGCGAACTGGATCATCTGGGTCGCAGTGCTCAGGTTGAGCCTGCATTGATCAACTTGCGCCTGGATGAGCGGGCTCAGACGATGGGACTCTATTTTCCGCCGGACCCTTCGAGTCAGCGTGCTTCTACGATGGGTGGTAATGTGGCTGAGAATTCGGGTGGCCCCCATTGCTTTAAGTATGGTGTGACGACCAATTATGTTACTGGTATGCAGGTGGTACTGGCCGATGGGCAGCAGATTCACGTTGGTGGCCGGGCCCTGGATTATCCTGAGTATGATTTCTGTGGACTGATTACTGGTAGCGAGGGCCTGCTAGGCCTGATTACGTCGCTTACATTACGCTTATTGCGGCGTCCTCCTGCTGTCAAAACCCTGTTGGCTATCTTTGATTCGGTGGAACAGGCTGGTACAGCCGTCTCGGCCGTGATTGCTGGTGGATTGGTTCCGGCGACGATGGAGATGATGGATCAGCGCATCGTACGCATTATTGAGCCGTTCGCACATGCTAATCTGCCCCTGGACGCGGGCGCGGTACTGATCATCGAGTTTGATGGTTATCCTGAAAGTTTGAACCGGCAATTGGACGAGGTCATCAATATTCTTGAGCAACATGGCGGCAAGGATATGCGCATCGCTCGCGATGAAGAGGAGCGCTATAAAATCTGGCTGGCCCGCAAAAGTGCGGCGGGCGCGATTGCGCGTGAGGCTCCAGCCCAATATACCGTGGATATTACGGTGCCCCGCAGCCATCTGGCCGAAATGCTGGCTGAAGCCAACCGTATCGGTGACGAATTTAATCTGCGCATGGGACACGTCTTCCATGCAGGCGACGGCAACCTGCATCCTCTGATCCTGGTGCCTGATCCCGATAGTGCCGAGTTGATTAGTCGCATCCATGCCGGTGGCCGTGAGATGGCCAGAGCCTGTGTCGCGATGGGAGGTAGTATTACCGGTGAACACGGTGTTGGCATTGAGAAGCGCGATTTTATGCCTATCATGCACCGACCAGCCGAAATGCTCGCCCTGTGGGACATCAAACAGGTCTTTGATCCCCAGCTATTACTGAATCCAGGGAAAGTATTTCCGCTCCCCGCGCAGAATGAAACTGGTCCATACGCAGGCTACGTGCCGCTTTCCCAACTGGTCCCAGAGGTAGCTGAAATCTCTGAAGCTGGCTATACGCCCACCACAGCCGAGGAGGCCGCGCTACAGCTACAGGCGCTCTCACAGGCAGGACGAGCCGTTACGATTACTAGTGCGCCATTGTCTAAAGAGCAAGAACGGGACTCCACTTATATCAGCACCGCCGCCTTACACGGTATCCAGGTCTATGCACCCGAGGACCTGTATATAACCGTTGGGGCGGGAACACCACTGGCCGAGATCCAGGCTTTTCTGGCCGAGCGTGGCAAGTATATTCCGCTCGTCTCACCATGGCCTGAGACCACCATCGGAGACCTGGTGGCCAGCAACCTTAATGCTCCACTACGCATGCGCTATGGAGCAATTCGAGATAACGTGCTCTGCGCCACAGTCGCCCTCGCCGATGGACGCGTGATCCGCACTGGCCGCCCGATCGTGAAAAACGTAGCCGGCTTTGATCTCACCAAAGCCTTTGTCGGATCCAACGGCACCCTTGGACTACTTGCAGACATCTCCCTGAAAGTCTTTGCGCAGCCACGTAGCCGCCAGACCCTGCTCTATCCTGTTGAAGATCTCAGCACAGGACTGCGCTGGGGACAGGAAATGCTGCAACTGGCTCTGACAGCCTCGGCCATTGTGCTCCTTAGTGGCTCGTCTTATGAGAATATCCAGAGTCCTTACCTGCTGGCCTATACTGCTGAAGGGGTACAGGAAGATGTAGAAGCTGAACTGGCCCAGTTACGCCAGGTGCTACAACGTGTTCAGGCTCCAGAACCCATCACTATCACCGCCACCAGCGGGACCGATCTCTGGACCTCAACCCTCGCCGCCGCAGGAGCGGATGCCTTACTCGTACGCATTGGTGTACCAGTTAAAGACCTACCAGCCTACCTGGAAGAGCATTCCGCCCTGCTACAAAACGACGCCTATGTCGTCGATTTTGCCAGCGGCTTTATCTACGCCGCGCACTTATCTGACAATCTTCAGCAAGCCCAACAATGGCTAGAGCGCTTACGCCAGCCGGCCCTGCTACTCAACGGCTACGTCGTCGTAATCGCCCAGCCCTCCGCCTGGCAAAAGCAAATCGACCGCTGGGGTTACCGCCCATCCAGCCTGGAGATCATGCAGCGCCTCAAAAAACAATGGGATCCACAAGCAATACTAAACCCTCACCGCTTCGTCCTCGAAGCCTGAGAAAACTCCTTATAACCACCATTCATATAGGTAGGAAAATTGCGTGGCGGTCGTGACCGCCACGCAATTTTCCTACCTATAATAAAAAGCGAGCGCCGCAGGCGCGAGGCGCAATATATCTCGACATGGTCATGCTCAGGGACATTGCCGTCTCCTCGCCACACGGTTCGGTCGCTTCAACATGATCCTGTCCAGGCTACAAATCCTACGTGAGATGGATTGGGCGCGAGGCGTCAAAAAAGCCTCCGGCACCTTATTGCTCAGTATCTTTTTTGAGCTCTCATGCGTGACTTAAAGAGGAGGAGTTGAAAAACTCTTCTTACATCTGAAATACCCTTTAGTGGTATTCACGATTGTTCTTAGCAACAGAGGGAGGTCGTCAGTAATGACAGAACACGATAAACAACCGGATAAACAAAAGCAGCCAGATAAAAAAGAAATTTATGGCGCTCAAGGCAACCAGGGACAATATGGGCAAGGACAGTACGACAGCGAAGGAAAACCAGACCCTCGCGGTCCTCAGGCCCAAAACATCTATCCTGATGACCAGCCTCAAACATCTGCAGCATCCAAACAAGAGGAACAAAAGCAGCGCACCAAGAAGCAGTTTGAACATCCAGATGTCCCACAAGACTAACACCTGGTTATAGCTCCACCTACTTAGAAACCCATAAACCTATGAAGAAGGACCTTGTTGGCTTGCAATTACAAGCCAACAAGGTCCTTCTTCATAAAAGTTATCCACAAAATAGAACACTTGTCCACATAGTTATCCACATTTAGCAAGTTGCACCAATAATAAGTTGCGCCAATAATAAGTTGTGCTGAATGGTGCGCCTCGCGCACCATTCAGCACAACTCACTAAATGTTGGGCACTTCAGTGCCTGCGTGTGCCTAAGTACTATCAACCCCCATACCTTGGAAATGAAAACCACAAGCATCACCCCTCAAATAAAAGACATCTATATCACGTCAACCATAATCCCAAACATGGTAACGCAGGGATAATTTCCCCAAAAAACCTGTAACAGAACCCTCCTCCACGATCGTGTTCTAAGAAAGAAATACAATCCTCTAATCTAATCCTATACACAATACCTAAGCTTAAAATTTGATAAGAAATAACTGAGAAATAGATTAAAAATAGAAGCTTAGAAAATCTTAAGGTAGTACCAAGATTCTCTTAATCTTTTAAAATTATGCTTAGAGAGCTCAATGGTAGAGCTTATAAGCTCCAAAAACGCTTGCAATTTCAACCTGAAAAAATTATGCTATAGGAGTCAAAAGAAAGTGAGGTTGTCAATTATGCAAGTTAAAGAACACACACGAGTTCAAAAAACACAAAATACTGAAATCACTGATGGAATGCTAGTTACACAAACACTCGCAGGTGACCAGTCTTCCTTTGAAGTATTAGTGCAACGCTACAATACTCCACTCTTCAATTTTATTTGCCACTTGCTGGGTGATTATGATCTGGCCTGTGACGTATCACAGCAAGTATTTCTGCAACTCTACATCTCGATGCCAACCCTGCGGACTGGCGAGCCTCTGAAGGCCTGGCTGTTCCAGGTAGCACGCAACCGCTGTTTGGACGAACTGCGTCGCAAGCGCTCCATCCACTTCTCCGAATTAGAATCAAATCATGATGACGACGATCTGTCGCCACTGGATATCATGCCAGATACACAGCCGCTACCAGACGAAATGGCTGAGCGCAGTGATTTGAAAAGCGCTTTACGTGAAGCCATCGACGCCTTACCACCAAAATTCCGCTCTGTCGTTCTGCTGCGCTATGCCAGCCAGTTAAGCTTCTCTGAGATTGGGAAGACCCTGAACATGCCAGAGGCAACCGCCAAAACATATTTCCAGCGTGCTCGCCCGTTGCTGCGTACCGCGATGGCTAAACACTGGAAACCAGAACAGGTCGCAGAGGCCGTTTCTTAATAATTCTAAAGGAATTCTGAAACTTTGCTGAGAAAGCTTGGAAAATCTGAAACTTCTTTCTAATGTTATTCGTGTTAAAACCAGACAAATGTATGAATAACTTAGAGGGAGTTCTTATGAAGAATATATCACTGGATTTGCTAGAAAACGATTTTGATAATGATTCCGATGTGGATGAACTCTTTGAGCAGCTTGCTCAATTTGAGCCTCCTGTCGACATGGTTGATCGTATCATGCAAGCAGTAGCAGAACTTCCTTTTACATATGAGAAACCCGTATCGCCCTGGACTAACCTTGAAGTACTGGCAATCGCAAAATAATTCACTTTCTACAAAATGACAATAAAGACCCTCACTGGCAAGGCATTTATGCCTTGCCTTTTTGTTGTTAATTTGTGTTAGCGCTAACACTTTGCGCATGGGTTGTGCGCCCGCTACGCGGGCGGGAGGGGGGCACAGCTCCCGATCCCCCAGTCAAGGGGCTCGCCGCCCCTTGCATCCCCGCTTTCTTATTAAATGATGTCTGACAGACTACCAGGCTTTGTTCCATTGCTTATGGAAACCATGTGCATCTATTACAAGTCTTCTAGTCCTTCTCAGTGACACATTCTAAGAGCACTATTGGCATAGTACGAGACGTTCCTTTTTGAGCCTTAGCGAAGTCTGGTGCTTGTCTTACGACTTCTGCGAAGAGACGGTCACGTTCGGCTGGTGGCGCAACGGTCGCACGGACGTTCAATTGCTCGGTCTCAACTTCAATCGTGACATCATTTGGATGAGCGAGAATATTATAGTACCAGTCGGGATTGCGGGGGGCACCACCATTTGCTGCAATAAGGATGTACGTGTCGCCCTCTTTGATGTAGCGCAATGGAGTAGTACGTGGTTGATTGCTCCTGGCACCGTGTGTGTGAAGCAAGAGAAATTCTGGACCTGGAAAATTTTTCATCTTGCCTCTATTTGCGCGAAACTCATCAATAATCTGCGGATTAAGCGTCCTGGCTAGCCGAGTCAACTCTTCGTGATTGGTACTCATGTTTTTTTCTCCTATCAACTGTACGATGCTCATGAAACATGTAGCTTCGCAAACAGCCCTCTCTCCAAAGAAGAGAACCATCTTGCTTCGCTACTACTGTTCTTTCGACAACTGTGTCGTGTATACTACACAGTAGCAAAAATACCATGTGTTTGAGTGCAAAACAACCAGCAAACAGGCAGGCGCGTCGTGTAAACAACACAGAGGTGAAACTGTTGCTTACACATAGGGAATATGAGAGCATACTGAGGGAAGAAATCACTATGACACCATCTGTTAATCTGCGTGATCCACGGGTCAAACGGACCCGTCAGCTGTTGCTGCAAGCGTTCATCGCCTTAGTGGAAGAACAGCACAATCTTCACTCGATTTCGGTGAAAGAGGTTGCGGAACGTGCTACGGTCAATCGTGCTACCTTTTATGCCCACTTTGAAGACAAATATGCATTGTTACAGTGCTGGATGCACCAGAAGTACCACCAGAGACTCACCAGCCAATTTCCTGCCTCCTCCACCTTGCAATTGAGTACCTTGCGTCAACTGATTCAATCGGTGTTCGATGTGCTTGCGCTCTTTCGTTCCTATCTCAAACCAGGCGATAGGCAGTACGAGCCGCTCTTCGAGAATGTGCTTCAACAAGAACTGTACACCCTTCTCTTGAGATGGCTCAAGCAGGTTCCATCAGAAGTTTCTTTGCAAGAAGAGGTAGGAGAAACCACGGCGCAGGTCATCAGTTGGGCGATCCTGGGTCCCGCCACACAATGGAGCCGGGGAGATCAAACGGTTTCAGCAGAAGAGATGACCCAGCGCGTCTTGAGCGTCGTGATTGCTGGCTTATCACCTGTCATCACGGTTGCTTGACTGGAATTTTAGGAATCGGGGTAGCGCTCCAGAAAAGTCAAGTGCCTTTACGTTAACATTGCGTTGAGTTGGCTTGAGAAGGTACCTCAGCTATAAACTACCAGCGCATAGCCATTATTGTTCCTTTTGGCCGATAGGATGCTCGTGAGCGCCCTATCAGCCATTTTATCATGTCCTCTGAGCCACATCATGAGGAAAATTCCTTAGCATAGTTTTTCGGTTCCATTAATACTCAGGAGCCTATACATATGTTGGCATTAAGAAATATTTATGAGAAAAAACTCCCTGTTAGACGCTAAAATTAGTCTTTACTCGTAAAGCATATTATAATGTAAAGCATATTATATGTTCATGTCTTTCTCATTAAATAAATACATTACTCGTTGGAAGGAACTACATTATATGGTACAGGATGTCATTAAGAAAGCATCAAAGGTCTCTTTTATACGCATTATGAATGACACTAGTGGTGAAACTATTTTTAACATTCCAATCTGGGTTGTTGCTTTAATTGCGATTGCTCTTTTCACCATTATTCGTGTGCGTAAGAGTCGCTAATTCAATCTCTTTTATAATCCAGAACATACTTTAAAGACTATAAAAAAAGTTTAAGCGCTAGATAGAATATACCCATTATCTATTCTATCTAGCGCTTAAGCTTTTTTTGTGGATCCAGCGAAGAAAGTTTGAGGATAGCCTATTTGGATTAAGTTGTCATGTTTGATATGCTATAACGATTTTATTGATGAATTGTATCGCATAAGGAGTTCTGTGTTCTCTGAAAGTCTCTATACGTACTTTCGTGTATGAACGTAATTGATTGTAGCCAATACTGGCATGAGCGCAAAGGAAGATGTGTATGAACGTGCTACCTACTGAGCCTTATATGGCGCATTTACGGGCGGCTTCGTTTGAGTTGGAGTGTGGGCTGCTGTTACAGGACCAGTATTATTCGTCGCTTGTCGCGCTTGTCTATGCCGATCAGGAGCCGTCTTTTCATCTCTCTATCGCTTGCACTCTACCTGGATATGCTATCCAGTTGTGGGAGCTGAAAGGTCAGCAGAAGCCTGAAGCTTGTTTGCGCTATCAGGAACATACGGATGAGATAACTGCCCTTGCCTGGTCTAAGGATCATCGGTATGTGGCGTCGGCCAGTGAAGATAGGAAGATTCTTATCTGGGATGCGCTGAGTGGTGAGACACGTCTGGCTTATACAGAGCAAGCTGTTGTGCGTGCCCTTGCCTGGTCGCCGGATAACCATTTTTTAGTGGCGGGTGACGAGAATAATAGTATTTCTGTGCTTCATACTGCTCAAGCAAGTGTACGTGCTATCGATACCAGACAACTGGATGGTAGCTATGGAATTGATGCCCTTGTCTGGTCCCCCCATGGGGATAAATTTGCTTCGGTCGGCGACGATAATGTTGTTTCGATCTGGGATGCCGAGACAGGCATGATCCTTTTGCGCTATACAGGCCATGGGGATCAATGGGTGCTCAATCTTGCCTGGTCGCCAGATGGACAATGGATCGCCTCTGGTGCCGATGATATTCATCTCTGGCACGTAGAGACAGGCGCATGTCAGTTTGTCTATACAAAGCACGACACGGCCCAATTCTGGATCGACCAGATTGCCTGGTCGCCAGATAGCAAGCTTATTGCCTCCAGTACCACCAACAATGTTCTGCATATCTGGAACCCGCAGCGGGAGGATCCGCTGTATGTGTGTAACCATCCTTATCAAGCTGGCCAGCTTGAAGGTCTGATTGCTAATGCATTGGCATGGTCAATAGATTTGAGCCAGCCTGCAAGCGCTGCGAAGCACCTCGCCTTTGCCAGTTGTAACCGTGTAGTCAGTCTGATCGACATATCAGAAGAAGAGAGAGAATAGAATGGAAGCATGCTTAATCACGGATGCGCAAAAATGGAATGATTTTATTGCCACATCTCCTTTTGGTGCCATTACCCAGACCTATGAATGGGGGATATTAGCCCGACGTGCCGAGTCGATCCCGTTGTATTGTGGGGTGCTGGACGATCAGGACAACTTATGTGCCGCCATGCTGATACTGGTTATGCGTCTCCCGAAAATCAACAATAGCTATTTTTATGTGCCCCGTGGACCGATTATCACGGATCCTGACTCAGCAGCCCTCTCATTCCTGCTCCACTTTGTCGATAGCCTGGCCCGCAAATATAATGCTTTTATGCTAAAAATCGATCCGGTCGCTGACCAGCATGACGCAGTCTGGCTACAAGCTTTTGCGCATCATGGCTTCATGGCTACCGACAGCTTCATCCATGGACGTGGAGAATGGGTCCTCGATATCTATCCTGATGAGAAGCAGCAACTGGCCCATATGAAGGAGAAATGGCGCTATAATGTGCGACTGGCGCAGCGTAAGGGTGTAAAAATTCGCCAGGGCCATACTCCCGAGGATATCCAGATCTTTCATACCATCTTGCAGGAGACCAGTGAGCGAGACCAATTTTTCATTCACGCGGTCGATCATTTTGAATATCTGATGAAACTATTTGAAGAAGGTGAGAAGGCGGAGCTATTTCTGGCCGAGTATGAAGGGCAGGCCATCGCGGGAATTATCGTGATGCGTAGTGGCCAATGGTGCTGGTATCGCTATGGCGCCTCCTCATCCCAGGGACGCAATGTGATGCCCAATCATCTCTTACAATGGACCAGCCTCCAATGGGGACGTGAGCATGGCTGTACCCACTATAACTTCATGGGAATACCAGCCGTGCTAACCGAAGCCGAGGGTCCGAAAGATCCCAACTGGGGCGTCTACAACTTTAAGCGCGGCTTTGGTGGACAGGCCCGCTGTGCCATGCGTAGCCAGGAGAAGCCATATAATCCGACCGTCTATCGACTCTATACGCTGGTCCGCGAACTGAAACACCGCTATGCCACCGCCAGATACGAGCGCTCAGAACTTGCCAGGAAGCGCCAGGAATACCAGACGAAAAAAGGAGAAGAGTCGCTACCGGCCAGATAAATTATCGATAAAACGCAGATAACGACTTCTTACCACGATAACGTGAGCCCTATATGCATCATTATGCGTACCAAACTTAAACTGAAAAAAAGTTGAGGACAAGTAATGATGCATATTTCCGCGCAAGTATTGACCATACTCATAATCGTAGGAATATTTTTTATGATCATAGGATCGATATTAGGGATCTATTTTGATTTAAAAGCTCTACGCATGTACAGGCAACTGGGTAGCACACAACGCTGGTATCAGCGCCCTACCCTCATGAATGCTTCAGGTTCGCTTCTGCTGCTCACCTTCCCGGTACTGAGTATTGCGATGGTAGCTCATATCTTACCTGAAAATATTTTTATCTATATACTTGGAGTCTGCCTGCTTTTACTGGCGTTTACTTTAGTGACCTATGGTTTTATCCTGTCACTCAAGGCTCGAAAAGGTGACAATCTCCCTCCACAAGTCAGAGCCATGATAGAGGAGCAAAAAAATAAAAATAGCTAAATAGTGCTAGTGAGTATGATGTATGGTAACTATTTATGCTTTTCGTAAGACATCTTAAATAGGGATATATCATCATGAAGGAAGTCTGATATATCCTTAATCAGGTTTATAGATGCTTTAGTCGAAAAGTCCGTTCCATGATAAAGCGGCTTTTTTGAAAGGGATTTCAGTTGAAACGTAGCGAGTATTCACGATCTGTTCGGCCATACTACTATGTATCGGTAGTGGCCCTTATTCTGAGCGCCGTCCTCTTTACTTCGGAGGTTGCCCTGGTGCCAGCTAAAAAGAGTCTGGCACACTCGACCGGGGCTCTTTCCAGCCAACATAGTCAGGCGCTTATCCAGGCTGGCCCCATTCCACCGAGTGGCGCGTATTGTCGGTCCCAATTTAATATCGATTGTTATAATCCACAGCAGATGCGGGACATCTATAACGTCACGCCACTGATCAAGGCAGGTTATACTGGCAAAGGCCAGACGATCGTGATTATTGATTCCTATGGTAGCCCGACTATTGAAGAAGACTTGAAAACTTTTGATGCCGGTTTTGGTCTGCCAGATCCTCCCAGTTTCAAGATCATGGCCCCCCTGGGAACCCATACCTTTGATGATAGTGTTCCAGACGATGATGCATGGGCATTAGAGACAACACTGGATGTAGAGTGGGCCCACGCCATTGCTCCGGAGGCCAGCATTGTGCTACTCACCAGTCCAGTTGATGAGACACAGGGTATTCAAGGCTTACCAGAGTTCCTGAAATTGGAACAGTATGCTCTTGATAATCATCTTGGCAAGATTATTTCTCAGAGTTGGGGTACCGCTGAGAATAATCTTTTTGCCGCCGCCGATAGGCATATATTCGAGGACTTCAATTCATTCTACAAAAAAGCCGCCGATCAGCACGTTACCGTTTTCGCGACCTCGGGCGATTACGGGACGGCGAATAATGATCTGACAGGCAATGTCTATCCCTATCCAACAGTCCTCTTTCCTGGCTCCTCACCATATGTCACGACCGTTGGTGGAACCGAGTTGAAGACCAGTACAGACGGTAGTTATCAGGGAGAGGTCGCCTGGGATGTTGATCCCTATGTTGCCACGGGTGGTGGTATCAGCCAATACTATCCAGAACCTGCTTACCAGAAGCAGCATCTGCCGGGTGCTATTCAGCGGCAGCTGGGTGGGCATCGCGGCACGCCTGACGTTGCCTATAACGCTTATGCAGGCTCATCAGTCTTATTCTACTTTAGCTTCCGTGGAGCCGCCAAAGCTGGCTATTACAATGTTGGGGGAACCAGTGAAGGCGCGCCCCAGTGGGCTGGTATCGCGGCCATCGCCAACCAGTACGCACATTGTCCGCTCGGCTTCTTGAATCCCAAATTATATAAACTCGCCGATAGCCACGCATACTCCCGCGACTTCCATGATATTACCGAAGGAAGTAACGGGCTCTATGGTGTTCCTGGTTATAATGCTGGACCGGGTTGGGACCTCCTCACTGGTTGGGGATCGCCAAACGCCACCAATCTCGTACACGATCTGGCCAGAGACAAATAGGTACTACTTGTATTATTGCCAGTTTTCCGTCGCAGCATGATCCAAAAAAAATACTATGCAGAGAATTTTCTCTGCATAGTACTCTGGCACCCTCGACAGATCAGCCCATGCGGGCGAGTGAATGAACGAACGTAAATGAAGCGCTCTGTTTAAGTACGCCGTGAGACATTTTGCCGCCAGTGGAGGATCAACAAGAGGCAAAGGATCACTTCAATAACTTTAACAGAGACATCGAACGGATCAAATGATCCCTCACTTGGACTTCCCAGGAACAACCAGAGAATGATGGTGAGGAGTGTGTAGCCGAGCAGCACCCAGCGTGTTATCCCCTGATACGCTTTCAGTGCTGGTAAGAAGAATGCTCCCAGAAGACCCAGATAGCCAATGCCATTTAACAAGAACCAGAAGCGCAGGTCCTCATCTGGTTGAGCCGCCAGATAGAAATGTGCAAGGGCAGTACCAAGAGCAAGTAGCAGAATGGCAATAGACACAAACTCAACGCGGGACTCTCTCTGTGTAATATCACTCATGGTGAAACACTTTTTCCTTTTCTGATGAATAGGAACAACGTTAAGAGCTCCAGGTTACTTTGAATTCAAAAACCTCCTTTCAAGAACGTATGCATATCTGTATACATACCCTTATATATTAATCTACAATTATGAGAATGGGCTTAAATTTACAATAATTATTCTAGACCATTCTTCTATAATATCTATATCCGATGACCTCTATGGTTATTGATTACATATAAATAATCTAATGATTACTTAATATTGAGCTTGTATATGAGCTTGTTCATGTTAATAGTAGGTTAATTATTATCGAAATCACTCTCTATTCCAAAAATGCTCAAGATGTTTTTGGTAATAGTATGGGCAAAATAGCTATAATTTTTTTATGATGTGGTAGTGAGCATATATGCTTCAAAGGATTTTCAGGCTGATGATTTATTTTATGATAGATAAAGCAAGACATGATGTTTTTTACTACCAAATTGTATTTCTGCCTCCTGGGAGATATACTGAACAAGCAAATAAGCAATTGATGAAAGGCAGATACAAATATTTATGGAAAAATTTCCAGAGTGGCTTAACGCAACATTGGCATCGGATGCAAGTGAAGGTGAAGGTGTTCTTCCCGGCAACATACTGCCTCTACAAGCAAATGCTTTGGTTGTGGGTCCTGCTTATGTGCTGCTGATGAGCCAGGATGATAATCTGTCTGTGCGCAAAGTGTTAGAGAATCTACCTGCGCCAGGTACGGTCCTTGTTGTCGCGGGTGGTAGCAGCTCGCGTGCCGCTACTGTGGGTGGCTTGATGGCACTAGAAATACAGAACGGTGGCATTGCAGGCCTTATTACTGACGGGTTAGTACGCGATTCCCGTGAGATCCGTGAGCTGGGTTTCCCGGTCTGGTGTCGTGGTGTCACACCCATTGCACCAAAGAAAAATGGACCTGCCATCGTTGGCGGTACAGTCTCTATTGGCGGCAAGGTAATACGTGAAGGTGATCTCGTCATTGCCGATGATGATGGCGTGGTTATCTGGCCCCAGGAACGTATCGCAGACCTGCTGCAAAAGGCTGAAACACGATTGAAGCAAGATAATGAGCGCCTGGCACGTCTACACATGAACAAGCCATCTGAATAAGAAGCGCCCTTCACTGACTTTTGGTAGAGCGGCTGCTTTACACGCAGTAGGTTTAAAGTACCAAAAAGCCCATTCATAGCATTTGTACCTGCTTGCTATGAATGGGCCTGGGAAGCACTTAGAGGTGGGCGATTAGGGATTCGAACCCCAGACCTACTGCGTGTAAAGCAGCCGCTCTAACCAGCTGAGCTAATCGCCCTTGTTTATCATTTAGTTCTCAGGATGAGATGCTAAATTGGATGCCCTCGAGTGGACTCGAACCACCACGCCTCTCGGCACAGCCCCTCAAGCTGCTGCGTATACCATTCCGCCACGAGGGCATTTCCTTTCGGATTACGTGAAGTATCATACACCGCTGACGCTACTTTGTCAACTGTTTTCTATGCGAATTTTCTGGCACTTTGCTGAATCGTGAGTTTAATTCTGTTGTTTTCTGGTTGTTTGTGCTTGACTGGCTGATTATGAGCGGCTGGAGCTTTTCGGTGACGGTTGTGGTTATGTAAGGAGTTGGCGGTACTGCTCCCAATTTGACGAGTATAGGGGTCGGTGGGACTGGTACTGGCGCCAGTTCTTCTGTGGTGGTGAAGCGCCACAGTATCTCAGCTTTTTCTGGCTGTATGTGCATAGAAGATGTGGTTGCAACTGCTATTGGTAACGCTGTGACCATCTTTCCCCTTGTTTTACGTCGTCCGATGGCGAGCCCTGTGAGTGTCAGGATGGCGATGAGGACCAGGATGGTTCCTGTGGTGAATATGGGTTGTTGCTGAAGCGGGGTTGCGGATGTGGGTGGCTTCTTTGTCTGGTGGATCGGGTGCGCGCGATGATGGATTGGTACGTCGACTGACTTTTCGGTGGCGCTATTGCCTTCGTTCTTTGCCTGCCATAACTGACGGCGCTTCTCGGCGATCAGGTGTTCCCAGTCTTTTTCGTGGCCGATGGGTATATAGGCACGGACCCGGACTCCGGCTTGTGATGTGGGATGTTGCCGGGTGGTTGCGGTTGGCACTGGTGCCGGTGGCGGGGCTTGATAACGGTATCTGGCCATCAAGCTGGTGACTTTATAGGCCCAGTTGCCGGCTCCTGAGGTGCCAACATAGGGGATGCTGATGCTATAGACGGTGGTGACGCCACGACCAATGATGTAGCCGTTGCTGATTAAGCGAAACCAGTCGATGATGGCTGCGGCATAGGATGGATACATGGTGTAGCCGTCGTAGCCAGATGGATAGCCAGCACTTCCACGGACACTACCGGGATTGCGGTTTCCAAGTCCGACTCCGGCCATGCCGTCGTTGGTTTCGGCCCACCAGACACCCATGGCGAAGGCATCATCAATGTTGCTATTGCGTGAGGCTTGCTCTACGATTGTGCCTGTGCCGACCATTGGGCTCCCCATCTGCGCGAAAATATGGTCAATCGTGGTTGCCGATAGGGAAGGACCTCCAGTGACAACGGCATCAACGGCATGGCTGTGCCGTGGCGTCTGCCAGAGGCAGCCTGCCAATCCGCCTGTGGCAATGGTAAGTGAACTTAGCACGAGAACTAGATACGTTTTTTGCCAGCTACGAAAGCTAAAACTACTTGTCATACAAAAATACTACCTCTGACTCTCCTACGAACATTTGTTAGAGTTATTATAAACAGAGGTATGAAATAATGAGCTTGTCAATATTTTGTGCAACATTTGTACTATAAGGCTCGCAAAATGTTACCTGAAATTGTGGTTGTGTACGTTTTACATAGTGACACTGAATTACGTCAAATTATGTGTACGATTCTTTGAAGGCACAGTGATAGAAGTAATGGGCATACATCTAAATGGATCTTAACATGACTCAATGTTCTAGTCAGTAATCTACCTTCCTATTAGGTAGTAGGTTCTAACAGAGGTATGCTATACTGAAGGGCACTCTTTTCAATCGTGTGAGCGGCGTTCACGGTTGCATGTAGAGCATGTCATATCCCGTACAGATGCAGAGAAAAGATGGGGGGCGCACAATCAGCGGCCGATCGAAAAACCTAACCGGTCATCTGGACCGAGGCACCTTTCTTCATAAGCGCTACCAGATCCAAAAGGTGATTGGAAAAGGTGGCATGGGTGCGGTATATCTGGCGAAGGATCTCAAGGAGCAAGGGGAGCTCTATGCGATTAAGGAAATGAGCCTGTCGTTGATCCCGCCAGCTGAACAGCAACAGACGATCCACAACTTTAAGGTTGAGGCCAAGATGTTGTGGTCTTTGCATCATCCCAATCTTCCGACGGTCCATGGGGTCTTTACCCAGAATGATCGCTATTTCCTGGTGATGGATTATATCGATGGACTTACACTGGAGGAGCTGTTAGAGCGCAATGGTGGCCCATTCCCTGAGCGCAGGGCGTTAGATTGGGCACGTCAGCTCTGTGATGTATTGGCTTATCTGCATAGCCACTCACCTCCGATTATTTTTCGCGATATGAAGCCTGGCAATATTATGTTGACGCGCAATGGACAGATTAAGCTAATTGATTTTGGTATTGCGCGTTTTTTTCGCCCTTCACATGCACAAGATACTCAGGTATTGGGTACGCCGGGCTATGCTCCACCAGAGCAATATGGGAAGGCGCAGACGGATGAGCGCTCAGATATCTATGCGCTGGGCATGACGGTATTTCATCTTTTGACCAATACCCTTTCGGATGAGGGCTTTGGCTTGGAGAATGTGCGTAAGATTAATCCGCGCATTTCTCCGATGGTGGCGCGTGCGCTTGAGAAGGCCACGGCCATCAAGCCTAGCGATCGCTATGAGAGTGTGGAGATGTTCCGCCATGCGTTACTCGGTGTGGGTACCTTTGGTTTCGCTAGTGGCGAGGTGGCTTCGACCCCTGAAGAACTGGCAACGCTCTGCGCGACCTATCCAGAGGAGGCTGCGGAATATCTCCTGGATAAAGAGATTGAGTCCTGGCTGCTGGACCTGGGTGAAGATGAGTTGTCCACGCTAGCCAGCGAACTGGCGCATACTGTACCGGATCCGATGGATGCGATTGAGCAGTTTGTCGAGTCCGTCTTTATGAATAAAACTGGTGTGGCGGTTTATAATCCAGCACCAGCTATCAATACCAACAGCACAGTGAACAACATCGATGCGAAGGGGCGCAATGGTACGATACGCCACCATACGCCGCCACCCGTGACGCCAATCAGCGGTAGTACGCGCACACGCTCGACCCCTAAAGGCCATACACCAGTGCCGGTGAGTCCGCGTACCCTGGATTTCGGCACGGTCTATCCAGGCATCTCGGCACCATTGAAGATGAGTATTGGCGATAGCGCTGGCTATGATATCAGTGGGACAATCCATACATCCGACACCTGGATCCAATTGAGTCAGACGGTATTTGATGCGCCCCTGACCGAGATCAATGTGCGAGTGAATAGTTTACAGCTTACGCGCCACACGCATTATAGTGGCATGATCTTTATCCAATTAGATGATGATACGCGCGCCGAAATTGTCGTCAAGGTCGAAGCGGAGGTCCAGGGCTTCATTGTGCGCAACAAGCGCCATCCTGGCCGTACCAATGGTGCTGACCTGGATTACTATGATGATGAAGATGATCTCGATTATTATGATGATGTCGCGGAACTTGAGGACGCAGGAGCAACGCAGATCATAACTCCCGCCATGGTGCTCAAAGGTCATGGGAAGGATGTAGAGAAGTACGGAACCCCATATCGGAATGATTGGGATCTCCAGCCGATGGGACCGCTTCTACAGCGCTGGCAGTCGCTGATCCTGACATTTCTGTGTTCATTTATGACGGCCAGCCTGGGCTATATCTGGCTGGCACCCTGGCATCCATTACCGTCCAATATGAATCCGATCTTTTTGCTCACCCTTTTTATTGCCATTCCAACCGCCGCGCTTGGCTCGCTGGTACTCCAATATACCCGCAAATGGCGGCCGCAGGATATCTATAACCGTTTTCTGACCGGCATGACCAGTTCGTTGCTGGTTGTGGGTCTGGCAGAGATGATCTGGCAAATAGCTGTGCGCGCGCAACTTGGTTGGATCCAGTTGATAGTGATGCTAGCCTGTGCGGCCCTGGGAGCCACGGTTGGCGTTTGTCAGCGACCCAATCGAGCCATTCTGGCCTCGATTAAGAGTGTCCAGACCTCAACCAGCCAGTCGCGCGTGATGATGATCGTGCTGGCGGTCCTGGTCGGCTCAATCCTGGGCATCTTTCTCACCTTTGGTTTTGGCCTGAACCTCTTTACACTGTTTGGTATCCTGTTAGCGGTAAGTATTACCGTAGGATTAGTTGAGCGGGTCGATTATCTGGTCAAATATAAACGGTTATAGAAGGTTTGCAGTGGAGAATGAAACGAGCGAGCAGCCGGACTTGGTAGTGCTACTGGGACCGACTGCTTCGGGTAAAAGTGCCCTGGGGATAGCGTTGGCACAGGAGTTTAACGGTGAGATTGTCTCGGCGGATTCCCGCCAGGTCTATATTGGTTTGGATATCGGGACGGCCAAGGTGACGCCCGCTGAACGGGCCCTGGTACCTCATCATCTGTTGGATGTGGTGGAGCCGCAAGAGATCTATAGTGTGTCGCAGTTCCAACATGATGCGATCGCGGCGATCCAGGCTATTTTGCAGCGTGGTCATCAACCATTTCTCGTTGGTGGGTCCGCCCATTATATCCAGACCGTCGTTGATCACTTTGATATTCCGACCGTCGCGCCTCAACCCGATCTGCGTGCCCGCCTGGAGTCCCAACCTCTTGAACAGTTACTGGCGCAACTGGCGGTATTGGATCCTGTCAGTGCGGAGACCATTGATAGCAAAAATCCACGCCGTGTCATACGTGCGCTTGAGGTCTGTCTGGTAACCGGAAAACCCTTCTCACAGCAGCGTGGCATCTCACAACCACTGTACCGTTGCCTGCTGCTCGGCATCGACTGGCCGCGCCCACTCCTCTATCAGCGTATCGATAGCCGTATCGACGAACGCATGCAGCAAGGCCTGCTACAAGAGGTCCAGGAACAACTGGCTCGTGGCCTGACCCATGAGCGCCTGGATTCCTTTGGATTAGAATATCGCTTTGCCAGCCGCTTGCTCCGTGGTGAATTTGCCAGCGAAGCCGAGATGATCCAAAAGTTAAAATACGCCTCACACGATTTTACGCGTCGCCAGCTCAGTTGGTTCAGGCGCGACAAACGCATCATCTGGCTCAACGCAGAAGGTGACCTCCTCGCCCAGGCCAGTTCAGCCGTCCAAACCTTCCTCGCCCACTGCTCCCCCACTTGAGCATGACCATGGGTGGTGATCCGAGCGTGGATGTGACAACGTGAGAAGCAGGCCGAGCGTGCGTCGAGTGGGTGTGAGAAGTTGGCGTGACGCCCACTCGGCGTACGCTCGGTTGGCTAATGGCGCTCACTCGACGTACACGACGCCACGCCATGGAGTCGGAGAATTCCTCTTTTCCCATCTTCAAGATGACATGTTTGAGCGGCGTGTCATGCGTGAAACGATAGCGGGGACAAGCTCTTCCGCTATGTGGGCCCAACTATTTGTCCTGGTATGCGATATAATAATGAGGACCTATCCATTGTCGGGTTGGGATTTTGGTTGAGAGGTGGGATGGGTAAGAAGGGCTACTGGCTAAAAGTGGCGCAATTGTAGTTGGTTTGTTTGCAGAAAGGGAATGTTGCGATGGTTACCGCTCTTGTCTTGATCAATGTGCAGCGAGGCACCGTGAATGAGACGGCACAACGCTTATTAGAGGTGGATGGAGTGGCGGAAGTCTACTCTGTGACCGGCGAATATGATCTGGTAGCGTTGCTGCGCTTCCAAAATTATGAGGACCTGGCTGGCGTTGTGACCGACCATATGCTGCAAATTACCACGATTACTCAGACCCATACCTTGATGGGCTTTAAATGTTTTTCCCGTGCCGACCTCCAGCAAGCCTGGGACCTGGGAGTGGAGTGAGTAGAATATAATATTTTATGATTCTGACAACAGAACGATTGATTCTTCGCGATTTTGAGGAGCAAGATTGGAAACCGACCTTAGAATATCAATCGGATCCCGAATTTTTACGCTATAATCCGTGGACGCAGCGTTCAGAGATGGATGTGCGTTCTTTGATCCGGATCTTTATCAACTGGGGACGTGAGCGGCCACGTAAGAAGTATCAGTTGGCGATTGTGCTGAAGGAGAATAATCAGGTGATCGGCAATTGTGGCCTGCGTATGACCTATGCTGAGGCTGGTATGGCCGATCTAGGCTATGAATTGGATCGTCGCTATTGGGGTCGTGGTTATGCAACTGAGGCGGCGTATGCCTTGCTACAATATGGCTTTGAGCAACTCCATCTCCACCGCATCTGGGCCTATTGTCTGCTGGAAAATACGGCCTCGGCACATGTGCTGCAAAAGATTGGCATGCGCTATGAGGGCTCACAGCTAGAGAGCGAATGGATGAAGGGACGCTGGTGGACAACCCTGCTGTTTGGCTTACTTGAACGCGAATGGTGGGAGCAACATCACCGCTACTAGCCATCCGCTTTACCACATTGAATGTATCCAACTGACATGGCTAGCCAATTGATAACTGGCTACCATGTCCATACGCGGGCATCTTTAAACGCAGCCTCTCCTGGTCCTGTAGACATAGAGCCCGCCAGTACCCCGATCCCTCCATGATTGTATCCCTGATCTTCTAACGCTGTGATTTGCTGACGATTGACGTAGAGCGCCAACGTGTTATTCTGGGCCACCACTGCCAGCAAATTGTGCTGATTTAGTCCACTATGGAAATTCTGGCTAATCCCTTGATCCAATAATGTGGCGTGTTCAATATCATGGCCGTTGAAGCGATAGAGTTTATAATCGCCGTTGGTGTGGATGCGGAAAAGATAATACTGTCCGTCAATACTATTTTCTGAGCGGAAGACGATGCCCCCGAAGTCGCCCTGATGGATCGTCATATCAACCTCATAGGCAAAGTTTTTATAATCGGTTTTCTGGGCCAGACAGGCATGGAAATAGCCTGTGTTTGGTTGGAAGGCCACATATTCACCATTCTTAAAGAGGCAACTAGCCTGGGATTCATTGGCTCCCTCTTGCCAGTTGAGGTTAGCATCTGGCTGCCGCAAACTATCATCAAGTACCAGTTGGCCAGTATGCGCCACATACGGATTGGGTGCGCCAAAGCTTATAAAGCCAGTGGTATAAGCGATGATGATGCTGGCGATGACCAATAGTGTGCATGTTGATGCAGCCAGCAGCCAGGTCCGTTTTGTCTGTGGATGGCGGGTAACGGATTGCAGTGCAGCAGGATTTTCTGGAGCCTGGACTGAGATCGACGTTTCTGGTGCCTGGAGTGTAATGTTGGTGGCAGGTGTGTCTTCTGTACCTTCAGGAGTGCCGATGGTGGGAGTGGATGCGGTAAGCAGACCAAGTTCCTGGGCATCCATATCCAGTTGTGAGCAGAGCTTCTCACGGAAGTAAGCGGATGGGAACGATATATTGCGTTCCCAGGCACTGATGCGATTGGGCGTTGTGCCTAGCTCTTCAGCCATACGGGCCTGTGACCAGCCTCGTACCTCGCGCTGATATTTTAGAAT
Source organism: Dictyobacter alpinus (assembly GCF_003967575.1). NCBI lineage: Bacteria > Bacillati > Chloroflexota > Ktedonobacteria > Ktedonobacterales > Dictyobacteraceae > Dictyobacter > Dictyobacter alpinus. The sequence continues at coordinate 2,117,072 of NZ_BIFT01000001.1, read as the reverse complement.
CTCATGGAATGCACCATGTTGCCTGGTCTCCATCCTGCACACCTGCTTTGCCTGATAAGCGAGCTTTCTATGTCCTGCTCAAAACAAATATAATGCATGATCCTCATCATATTTAAGTATAACTGTTTTGAGCAGGAATTTCTATGCATGCTGTGCCGTTTTCTGCATGAACCAGACATAGCCATCTTCCAGTCCTGGCTCGGCTGGTGTGGCGCGGTGATTGGCTGCGGGCGTACCCACGATACGATACTGGCTACTATTTTGCATATGGATAGTTGAGACGATGCTAAAGTCGCCCTCAGGCCGTGAGCCGTTGGTAGCAATATTCCAGACAGAGCCCTGGGTCTGTTGTAGCATCTCGGTGATGGTGCCCTGGAAAATGACCTGACCAGCCTTCATCATGGCGATATTGCGGCAGGTCTGAGCGATATCTTCAACGATATGGGTTGAGAGCAGGACGGTGCGCTCGCCAGCCAGATCTGAGAGCAGATTGCGGAAGCGGATACGCTCCTCGGGATCCAGTCCGGCGGTTGGCTCATCGACGATCAGGAACTTTGGATTGTTGAGCAGGGCCTGAGCGATACCGGCACGGCGCTTCATACCTCCCGAATAGGTCTTTAATTTGCGGTTGGCAACATGCGTTAAGGCCACCATTTCAAGTAATTCCTCGACCCGTTGTTGACGTATCTTGCGCTCACTCAGACCTTTGAGTAAAGCGATATAATCCAGAAATTCACGCGCACTCAGATCGGGATAGACACCCAGTTCCTGGGGTAAGTAACCCAGAATATTCTGGACAGCCTGACGTCCGCGCTCGCTGCTGGCATCATATTCGCCAACCATAATTTTCCCATCGGTCGGCTGTAAGATGCCTGCCAGGATACGCATAAATGTCGTCTTACCAGCTCCATTGGGACCAAGCAGGCCAAACATACCATTGGGAATCTCCAGAGAAAGATTATTTAAGGCGTGTACATTACCATGATAGACTTTATTGAGGTTTTCAATCTGGATCTGCATAATAGTAAGAATCCTTTCAGAAAAAGCTGGATGATTTCATATCTATAGGATAATGGTTAGAGCTGCTAAATGGATGCGGCCAGAGGCCTGTTTTTCTGGTAGGTCTGGAGTCCTGTCGCTTTCGCTATTGGCGGGCCTTCTGCCACTGCTGGTAGCTGTTTAATGCCAGGATCAACAGGATTGAGAGCCCTAACAGGACAAGGATGCTGAGCAGTCCGTCGATGGCGCTGGCGTGGTCTACGGGAAAGACTGTGAGGCCAAAGAAGCCACGGCTACTGTAACCACCGGCTGGTGTCAGGATGGTGTCGCTGATCGTTGGGATGCCTCTGGGCTTGTAGAGATTGCCCCAGAACCAGTAGCCGACAAACAGGAATTGGAAGACGGGCGCCCAGATCAGTGCTGGTATGGCCGTGGCTACGGCTCCGACAAAGAGCATGCCGGGTAGGATGATGGTGACAAAGGTCGTGATGGCTAGCAGGAAGACCTGCGCATTCAGTGTTTGTATAAAGATGACCAGGATACCAAGCAGGTAGAAGAGTATGATCGGGAGCATGGTGGCACAGGTGTTGCCAAGGTACTTACCAAACAACCTGGCACCCGCCGAACCCGGTAGCGTGGTCAGGATCTCCTGGACATGGATACGTTTATCGCGCGGCAGGCGATCGGCGATCAGGATAGCCACGGCCACCGGTAATAGATAATTAACAAGATTGGTCCAATAGACAGTCGTAACCAGTAGCGGCGCATTCTTCAGGTGTAGCACCACATCAAGTACTCCCGGTGTACGGAACATAAAGCCCAGCATGATCAACTCGATCAGTCCCATAGTGATCCAGAGCCATGGACGGCGTGCCTGCATCAGAAACTCGTATTTCCAGGCTCCATAGAAGGTTGCCAGCTTATACATTGGTCGTATTTCCTTTCCCCATCTGGCCTTATTCGGCACTCGCACTTTTCAATAAACTTTCCGTGTTGCGTAAGAGTAGCCAGTTGATCGGTAGCAGTACGATGGCCATGACCAGCAACTCCAGGCGATTACTGAGCCAGAATGAGGCTTCAGGTAGCAATGTCGTAGGAAAGAGCACCAATGGTTGCAGCCAGGGACTGGTGGGCAGTAGATTCTTGATGAATAGCGCCTCCAGGATCCATAGTCCTCCCAGGATGGCACCGCTGGCGGCGATACTGTGCGTTAGCAGGGTAATGCAGAGCCCCACACTCATAAACCAGAGCAGCGGAGCAAGCCAGATGAGTTGGCCCAGCAACCATTGCACGAGTAGCGGCAAGGGCTGTAGCTGTGCGGGCTGATAGCCAAGATGGAAGAGAAACATGATGCTATTGGTCAAGAAACCGATACAGCAAGCCCAGATAGTAACCAGCGCAAAGCGGCGCAACACTGTGCGTTGATATTTGGTCGGGAGCGCCATCTGAAGCTCTAACGCTGGATCATAGAGACTGGTCGCCGCCACAATAGCGCCCACGGCCAGCGGCAAAAACATCTCCTGACAGGAGACCAGAGCATGCGATACATCCACTCCCAGCAGGTGTAAGAAGAAGCCCAGCAACGCGAACAGCAGCACGACCAGTAGGGGAGGGACGATCACCTTCAAACCCAGCAGGCGTAGCTCATAGCGTAACAACTGTGTATCCATACTATTTTCCTTTATGCTTTAAATGCTCAAACCATGGTGACAACAAGAACAGCAAAAGACCAGATCTCCCAGCGTAACGTAGCGGCAGGGCTCGTCCCTGCGCCCAGTACCACGTACGACCACGAACGCGTAAGAGGCTCGACACACTCGGATCTGCCAGCCTCAGGAATACGTGTTTGAGAGGCATATTATACGTGAAGTGGTAGCAGGGGCAAGCCCTGCCGCTACTTTGGCGCTTGATCTGTCTAAAGCATAAGAGGAAATGCTGTTTTTGTGATGCGTCTTCAGGCGTGTCTTGTTGATACGACTCGGGACCTATCAGAGCCATAATGATGTGTTATACTTGGATTTATCGCTTATTTGCTGCGATAACAAGCTTGTGCATTGGAGCCGTCTATTTATGGCATTGTTGAGGCGATTGCGGCAGCGCTTACAATGGAAATTGACCCTGTCGGCGCTGCTGACGACGGTGATTACCGTTTTTCTGATTGAATTGCTCACGGTCCTGCTCGTCCTTGGCTATTTTTTTGTGTTTCCGACCCACATATGGGAAAACAATCTGCAGAGCCTGGCTACTCAGGCCAGCCCCTTTTTTGTGAATGATCGTCCGGATCGTGCGGAACTGAGCAGCTGGCTCAAGATCTCTAATAATCAGGTGAATACAGCCTATGTGCAATCCCCCCATAGCTTTATGGCTGTAGTTGATCGCCGGGGAACAATTCTGGTCGCGCAGGGAGGTAATGCCCATCCTCAACTGGCCGCCCTGCTCTCTACTGAGGAGCGCCAGCATCTTCAGGATCTTTTGAATGGAAAGCCACAGGCGAGCTCGGTCTGGTCCCGGCAGGATGCGGATCAGGTGACACTGATTATGGCTCCCGTGAAGGATGGTGCACAGATCAAAGGGGCGCTGATCTTGCGCTCCGATCAACTGGCGAATGCGGGCTTTTCAGCGAATCTGGGCAATCTCTTGCCGCTGCTGATCCTCAATCTGGTGGTGATTATGTTGCTGGCCGCCATTACAGGCATGATTGCCGGCTATCTGATGGCCCGTAGCTTTACCCGTCGTTTCCAGCGGCTCTCGGTCGTGGTAGATGCCTGGAGTCGTGGAGATTTCACGCTACGGGCTAAAGATGCTTCTGAGGACGAGTTGGGACAACTGATGCGGCAGCTTAATCGTATGGCGGAACAGTTGCAGCAATTGCTCAGCACGCGTCAGCAACTGGCGACCTTAGAGGAGCGTAACAGGTTGGCGCGCGATCTGCACGATAGTGTGAAGCAGCAGGTATTTGTACTGGCCATGCAAGTTGGCGTTATCCGCATACTGCTGGGCCGGGATGTGGCCGCCGCCGGTCAGCGCTTAAATGATATGGAGCAACTGGTACGGGATGTACAGAAAGAGTTGACCTCTTTGATTCGTGAGCTGCGTCCAATTGCGCTAGAGGGTAAGCAGCTGGGACAGGCGCTACAGGCGTATGTGCAGCAGTGGCGGGACCAGACGTGGATCGCTACCGATATCCAGATTGATGACAGCTGTGCCGTCTCGGCTGAGCTGGAAGATGCGTTATTTCGTATCGCGCAGGAGGCCCTCTCAAATGTGGCCCGCCATAGCAATGCCTCTCATGTGCAGGTTCAGTTGCATTGTCAGGATGAGCAAGTGACGCTACTGATCGCTGATAATGGGAAAGGCTTCCAACAGGATAAGCTGGAGAAGCGCGGTGTGGGCCTGCTCTCTATGCAAGAGCGGATCCAGGCATTAGACGGCCAGATCGAGATTGAGAGTACGCTTGAGGAGGGTACACGGGTACAGGTGTACTGTCGCAATCGTTCTGTACCTGTAAATGCAGGCGAGTAGAAGAAAGGACGTAAACGATGCAAGAAGCGGCGATCACCGTAATGTTAGTCGATGATCATAAGCTAGTGCGACAAGGGGTACGCACATTTCTAGAGTTACAACCAGACATCCTGGTCCTGGGAGAAGCGGATAACGGTGAGCAAGCCATCCAACTGGCAACGCAGTTGCAGCCCTCCATTGTCCTGATGGATATGATCATGCCAGGTATGAACGGCATCGAGGCCACCCGCCGCATTCGCCAGGCCAGCCCACAGTCCAAAGTTATTATCCTGACCTCATTTCATGATGATGAATATATATTTCCCGCATTACGAGCAGGAGCCCTCTCGTATGTCCTGAAGGATGTCGGTCCCGACGAGCTAGCTGATACCATTCGTAAGGCGGCCCGTGAAGAATCTGTCTTGCATCCACGGGTCGCGGCGCGTGTCGTCCAGGAGATCCAGGGTGTGAAGAAAGAGGCCCGTAGCCTGGGTGCAGACTTAAGCGAACGTGAGCTAGATGTGTTGCGCTTGATCGCAGCCGGCCATAGTAATGCCGAGATCGCCGAGCGACTGGTGATCAGTGAGAAGACCGTGAAAGGTCATGTCAGTAATATCCTGGGGAAATTGCATTCTGTGGATCGCACCCAGGCCGCAGTCTATGCCTGGGAACACGGCATCGTCCGCCGTAAAGAAGAGTAAGATCAGAGATCAGGAAGGCGATCCACTTGCCATGGATCGCCTTCTTGATCTCTGATAGTGTTCTATGTCTATTGCGCTTATGTTGCATTGCCGCACTCGTTTCCCTGACGGGAAACAACAATTTTTATATTATAATGCTGCCAAAAATGTGCAAAGCACATTTTTGGCAGCATTATAATATAAAAAAGAGAGAAGCACCTTGGTGCGATACTCATAAAAGAGAAAAGTATTATATAATAATGACGAATTAAAGCTGCATATTTGCTAATATGCAGCTTTAATTCGTATAAAACCAGCTTTATTTGAGTTCGGATAGTGTGATGGTGCGTTTGTCTTCGACGGATTTGTAGGCGCCGAGGATTACTTTGAGGACGTTGATGCCTTCGACCTCGGTGTTGACTGGACGGCGGCCTTCTTGCAGACAGGTGACGAAGTCTTTGATCTCTTCGGCGAACGTGTCGACGCCTTCGAAGGTAATCTTCTGCTCTTCGCTACCACGTATTTTATAGGAGAGGTCCTTGCCATTGCTGTAGGCATAGCCTTTTTCCGCTACGATCGAGAATTTCTCTGTGATCGAGGCTGCCTCGTAGGCCCAGCTGGTGACGATGTTGCCAACACCACCATCGGCGAAACGGACCAGTACCTGGGCGGAATCTTCTCCGTCCATGAATTCCAGGCGGTGCTTGCTGAGCATGGCGGTAACTTCAACTGGCTCGCTACTGGCAAGATAGAGGAGCAGGTAGGTTGGATGATAACCGGTATCGATCAGCTCACCACCACCGATCATGGCACGATTACCACGCCAGCCGATGCTCTTGGGATCAAAGTTGTTGAGGAAGCTATCGGTGGTGCGTACCTCGTAGACTTTGCCAAAGGTGCCGTCCTGGATCATCTGTTTGACTTTGGCGACCGGTGGCATGGTTAACTGATTATGGGCACACATCAGGGTAATACCGTTCTCGCTGACAGCTTTCTGGACTTCTTCTGCCTCGGCGATGGTCAGACAGAGTGGCTTCTCACATAAAATATGCTTTTTGGCTCTGGCGGCCGCTACGATGGCATCTTTATGGAGATGGTGGGGGAGACAGATATCGACGGCATCAATATCGGCCTTCGCGAGCATCTCGTTATAGTCACCATAGATTTCCGCGCCACCGACTTCGCTGGCACGTTTCTCAGCATTGGCTGCAACGACATCGCTGACAGCAGTAACTTTGGCCTGTTCTGGAATACGCAGATAGCCTCTAATGTGGGGTGCAGTAATGCCTCCGGCGCCGATTAAACCAATCTTAATAGTCATGCTATGTTCCTCCTTGAGTCGTTAAACGGTTGGCGTAGCTTTCGTTGCTACGTTACTACTGTCGTTGAATTTATGAATGCGCTGCTGTTCACGATACTGCAAGGGCGTGATGCCCATGCGCTTCTTGAAGACATAATGCAGATAACTGCCGCTGGAAAAGCCATGTTGGACCGCGAGCTGCTCAATCGTTTGATCCGCATGGGTTAGAGCCATACAAACCTGGGTTAAGCGATAGCGTTCCAGATAGCCACTAAAGGTTTCCTGCGCCTGCTCATCCAATATCCTCTGGAGCTGACGACCACAAATATGCAGCTCCTCGGCCACCTCTTCCAGGGTCAAGGGATGGGCATAGTTATCGCGAATATACTGGGTTGCTAATCCATAACGATAGGCGTTCATGTCGCGTGAAGGTAGCGCCGTATTGATCTGAGTGACATGGTGTGCGCGTGCAGCTCGCAACATAATCTGGATCAATGCCTGCCGGATAGTGGAAAAGGCTCCCAGTTCGCGATCATGCCAGGCGCGATAAGCGGTCAAAAACCAGCTCATCGCATCATATTGATCCACCGTTGGATGGGCCAGCATCGTATCCAGTTGGCGGATACATTCGTCGGCCTCACCAACCTCCCAGGACTCTCCCCACTGCACCTCATGTTCCGTGCCAGCCGCTTGCTCAGCCAATTTGACGATATCAATATGTAGACAGAGCTCGTCCAACTGCTCATTCACATCCGCCTCTTGCTGGTGGATAACCTGTGGACCGGTCAGATAGAACATGCCAGCATGCACAGGATAGCTGCCATCCTCCAGTATTACCGAGCCGGTACCACTGGGAATAAAATGAAACTCGTAGTCCCGATGCTTGTGCGCCTGGATAACGTGTCCGGCTGATAGCGTTGCCAGATGACAGCGCAACACCTGAATGCCATAATGGCCCCAGCGGAAGCGGATATCCAGGCGATCAAGCGCCTGGGGATCCGCCTGCATCAATTGAAATTGTGATGGTCCCATTGTTTTTTTAGAGGCGTGGTAACGGGATCGACTCAAACCTTTTGCTACATTCACCACATGGCTCCTCTGTACTTTCCAGCCTTACTATGCAATACAGCCAATGATATTTCTACATACAGACATAGGTAAGTAAAAAAATCTGCCCGGCTGTTATTGTTTAAGCGAGCTCAGCTGTACCGCCTGATTGGTACGTGCGGAGATGTTGGCCGCTTCCATTAATGCCGTGAGCTCAATGGCGGTCTGAATATTCTCTGTCGCGGTCGTGCCCTGCTGAATATGGCCGACCCACTGCTGGAAGGCACCGGGTAGATCCTCAGGAAGCGACTCGATTGGATGCCATTTGTCGCCTCCGGGTGTACCAGAGCGCGTGCTGCGAATGTACAGTGTATCTTCCGGTGTACCAAAGAAGAGGCTCCCCTCGGTTCCATGGGCCTCAATGGTGAATGGTGAGAAACGATTGACAAAACCGGCCTCAACAACGCCAATGGCGCCATTTGGATAACGCAGGGTCACGACCGCGTTATCTTCAACTTCGCGACCAGTGACATAGCCATAAGTGGCGCTGACACTCTCAGGTAGACCCAGGAAGAGGCGGGTCAGGTACATTGGATGGCAGCCCAGATCGATCATGGCTCCGCCACCACACTGTTCCGCATTAAAGAAGTGAGCGGGTAGCCAGCCCTGAGGATTCTCGCTGGTCGCTACGGCACCGTTATGTGAAAGTCGGACACGCGCCTGTGTGGCCTGTCCAAGCTGCTGCTGCTCCATAATCGCGCGAATCGCCTGAGTATAACCGGCATTGATGCGTGGTAGAGAGACCGTCAACTTAACGCCAGCCTGCTCAATTGCAGCAATAATTTCATTACACTCATGCAGCGTGGTCGCGATAACCTTCTCAGTGAAAATATGCTTGCCCGCCCTGGCCGCCGCAATCATAACATCCCGATGCATAGTAGTGGGAGTATCAACGACAACCGCATCTATATCCTTTTGAGCCAGCAGCTCAGCTAAATTATCGTAGAAGCGCACACCCAATGCCTCAGCCTGTTTACGGCCCCGGTCAGGCTCCTCATCCCATGCGGCAACAATCTGTGTATCAGGATGTTCCAGCGCTTGTCGTGTATAGTCACGGGCATGCACATGCCAGAAACTAAGCATAGCAACACGAATCATCACTATTCTCCTTTGAAATTGCGACTAGTATCAAATCATTTACTGTAATTCTACAATCCAACATAGCCTTTTTACAATCTTATGTTGCGACACACATGTTTGAATTCACGACAAACTCAACCATAACGACTGGTAATGGCAGGGCTTGTCCCTGCTCCAGTTCACGTACGATATGTCCCTCTGACACGTGGTCAGTCTGTAACACGTACGACCAGGCACATCCAGCCTCGGGATTGTGCCTGGTCGTACGTGTTACAGGAGCAGGGGCGAGCCCTGCCGTTACTTGAAATGCCAGTCGGTGGTGGTTTTACCGGGATAGGTTTCTGTTTTCATGATTAGCGTTGGCGGTGGTCCTGGGAAGACGTTTAAGGGATGGCCGCGTTCGGCCAGGAGCATGGTGTCGTGCCAGATGGGGCCAGCGCCGTCTACACCGGTGACGTTAACCATGGGCGTGTTATTGTTGTTACCTGCCCAGACGCCAACGGTGAAATCAGTGGTAAATCCCATGGTCCAGTTGTCGCGGAAATCATTGGATGTACCGGTTTTGGCGGCCGAAACACGGATCGGACCAGGCTTGCCGGCGTAACACTGGTTCATGGTGGTGGAGTATAGGACGAGTGAGCTACATTTACCGAACTCGTAGATACGCGAGTTGTTGTCGCTCAAGACGTCAGTGATCATAAAGGCAGTCTCTTTACGGAGGACACGGACACCTTTGGGCTTGAATTGGAAGATCATCTTGCCGGTTTGATCCTGGACAGTCTCAATGGCATGGGGGGCCATGCGTATCCCACCGTTGGCGAAGGTTGAATAGGCGGCGGTATTATCCAACAGGTGAATACTCAGTGAGCCCAGTACCATGGTGTAGTTGGGCGTGCCCTGATACGTTTTGACGCCCATGGATTGCGCGGTATGCAAGGCTTTATCTACCGTTGTGCGCATCAGGAGTTTGACGGCCGGAATATTAAATGAGTTCTGCAAGGCGTAGCGCCAGCTTACCCAGCCATGAAATTTCAGATCATAGTTGGCGGGTGTGTAGGATGGGAGTCCACAACACATATTCACGGTCAGCGGCCCATCCATGACGGTCTCACCCGGGCTGATACCTTGATCAAAGGCGGTAGCATAGATGAAGGGTTTAAAGGATGATCCTGGCTGGCGATAGCCCTGGGATGCGACATCGAAGGCCCCATATCTGGGATTCTCAGGATCGATGTTGCCAACCAGCGTACGAATGGCGCCCGTATGGTGGTCCAGTACGACGACGGCGGCATTGGACATATTGTGGGCCCGAGCCATCTCGGCGATATGTTTTTTTGCCACCTGGAGGACTTTATTTTGTAAGTCCAGATCCAGGGATGTTTTTACGACCAGACCGGCGCGCGAAAGGTCAGCAACCTTGACGTGCAGGGTGTTGGCAAGCTCGCGTAGCGTATAGTTTGCGAAATGGGTCGCCTGCCCATTCTGTTTGATCCCTGGCTTGAAGAAGGTTGGCTCCTGGGCCTCCGCAATCGCGGTTGAGCGCTCCTTCGCAGTGATATAGCCCTGCAGATACATCTGCTGTAGCACCTCTTGCATGCGATTTAACGCGGCCTTGGGATGGAGCAGAGGATCACGCGCGATTGGAGAACTGGGGATACCAGCCAGCATGGCCGATTGGGCGATATCTAATTGTGAGGCCGCCGTCTGGGTTGGTGTTCCATTCAAGCCGAAGTAACTAAAGGCCGCCTCCTCAACGCCATAGGAACGCTCACCATAATAGGTGGTGTTCATATACATTTCAAGAATCTGCTCTTTAGTGTAGTAGCGGGATACATCTGGTGCCAGGATGATTTCTTGCAGCTTACGCAATACGGTAGCTTGATTGCCGACGATCGCGTTTTTGATCAACTGCTGCGTGATGGTGCTACCACCGGAAACCACTTTTTTGGTGGTCAGATTCTCGATAGCGGCACGTGTGATACCAGTGATATCATAGCCAGGATTTTTGTAGAAGTATTGATCCTCAATCGCGATTTCAGCATGTGCCATATGGGGTGAAATCTTGTCCAGCGGCACACTGGTCTGCCGTCCTTGATCCATAGCCTGGAAGATCAACTTGCCCTTAGAATCATAAATTCTCGTGCTATCGTGTGGCAGAATATCCGTGAGCGTGGTGATTTTATCGCCAAACTTCTGATGGGTGGCATTGATAAAGCCAGTGATCGTGACAAAGATAAGCACCACAACCACAAAGACAGAGAAAAGGCTAATCGCCAGTGGCAGGAGTGCCTGTGTGCCGACGCGATCACTCCTGTTGATCGTTTTGATGGTCTGTCGCAGATTCTTGCGCTTAATATGCCGCCGCGTGCGCCAGCCCGCCGGACGAATCGGTTGCTGTGATACCGCGTAACTAACTCCAGGCACGGGCCGTTCAGGAACATCATTCATCCTCTGGGCAACTGCCGCCTGGCTATTGGCGGGCAACCTCGCAGGAACTCTATGTGGGGACTGCCCCTCCCCCCCTTGTGCCGCTCCCTTATCCCCGCCAGGCGTGGGAGATGGCTCTTCGATATGTTGATCGGTCTGCATAGTTGAACCTCTTTCTACATCCGCTCATCGCTAACTACTACACCTGCGGTCCAGACAAAGCATCCCTGCGTGCAACATAATTACGGATACCCGTAATCCATTGCAGAACATACTACCGTAACAAAATGTATATATAGAGTGAGGAAGTTCTCTGCTGTAAATCTATAAAAAGGTGAGGATATATTCATTGATTCTATTCCCGGTGTATGAATTGGAATTCTACGCTGGTATTCTGCACGATCATGACCAGATACGTTGACGTGGGTCAAGGAGACGGCAACCCGCAAGGGGATTGCCCTACATGAATCATTTCCAGGTCATGTTATCGTCTTTCTCAGCGATAAAGTGAATACCTCTACCAGAGGCAAATGAAGAAGAGACACGGAAACTGTAGGGCAATCCCCTTGCGGGTTGCCGTCTCCTCGCCCGACTGTTAAGGTCCCTATTGACGACCATGACCGCCGCCTCCTCGCCCGACTGTTAAGGTTCTTATTGACGATCATGATCGCCGCCTCCTCGCCACATTATTCGATCACCTTAACATGATCCTGTCGATTCGTTGCACCATATATTGATAGACAGAACTATTACAAAAAAGTTATCTGTACATAGTAACGCTGTAAACAAAGCGATAGTAACTCGCTAAAAGATCATAAATATTGATATCGGTAAAAATCCTATTTTCCGTACTCTATAAATATTTATGTCATGATAGCGGCATTGCGCTATCTCTGACTCACTATTTTGACAGTACTTTTAGAGAACATGAGATGTCCGCTGGTGAACTACATGTTTCTCTATGGATAATGGGAAGGCAGAAGCGAGGATGGTGGATGATACGCTCCTCGCTTCTGTGGACCTACCACCAGCCACGATTACTACTATGATTATTCGGGGTGGGGAAGGCGAAACTATAGTTGCTACAATAAGGATGGCTGCTCAAGACGGTTGGTTTTTCGGTCTTAAAAGGATTGAGATTGGTCTCGGTCGCGGTTGGTACCGGGCTGGTTGGATAGAGGCTTGGTACTGCCTGAGCCATAGTGGGATAGTGCCCAGGTAGATACCAATCGGTACTCTGTATCCCATCTGGATAGATCATCGAGCCTTTATCGAGGCCGCCAGGATTGCTGAAGTTGGTCACCGGCTTTCCCTGTTCGGCCAGGAGCATGGAGTCGTGCCAGATTGGGGCCGCGCCCTGAATGCCGGTGACATCGTTCATGGGAGTGTAATTATTGTTGCCGGCCCAGACTCCCATCACAAAGTCTGTGGTGTAGCCCATAGTCCAGTTGTCACGGAAATCATTGGTCGTGCCGGTCTTGGCGGCGGCGGGCCGCACCACGCCACGGTTGCCAGCGTAACACTGATTGGTGCTATTAGAGTAGAGCTGTAAGGGATTGCAATCGAAGAACTCTGGTAATCGTGAATTGTTGTCACTGAGGATATCGGTCATCATATAGGCGACCTGTGGGCTGATGGCCTGCTTGCCTTCCTTTGATTGGTGCTTGGTGGTCTTTTTATTATACGTGGTGACAACTTTCTGGATCGCGTACGGGGTAAAGGCTTTGCCCTTATTGGCGAAGGCACCAAAGGCCGTGGTGTGCTCCAATAGATTCACATCCAGTCCACCCAGTACCATTGAATAGCCGGCCTCACCTTTGGTATCGGTGATGCCCATCGCTCTGGCCGTAGCGAGTGAGTTGTTGATGCCAACATGCTGGAGCGTCTTAACGGCTGGAATATTCAAGGAGTTCTGTAGCGCGCAGCGCAAGGTGACATGGCCATGATAGAGCTTATCATAGTTCTTAGGCTCATAGGTCGCTGGATTTGATCCAGGCGGCATCTGAATGATCAGTGGCGAGTCCTCGATGGCCTGGGCCGGTGTATAACCCTGCCCAAGCGCGGTGGCATAGACATATGGCTTAAACGATGAGCCAGGCTGGCGATAGCCCATAGTCGCCACATCGAACTTGCCATCAATAACCTTGCTATTATAATCCAGACTGCCCAGTAGCGAGCGAATCGCGCCCGTGTGATAATCGATCAGCACCTCGGCCGCATTGGTAATATTATGTCCCTGCAATTCATCGATATGCTGCTGCATAATCTTCTGAATCTTGTCCTGTAGATCAATATCCAGGGTGGTATACACCATCAAGCCTGAACGTGAGAGCTGTGAACGCTTCAACTTGAATTGCTTCTCAAGCTGTAGCAATACATACTGTGTAAAGTGTGGGGCCCGATCTTGCAGATTGGGTGGACCCTTGAAGAAATCTGGTTTCTGCGCCTCTTTAATGGCCGCGTCGGCCTGAACCTGGGTAATATAGCCTTCACGTATCATCAGGTCCAGCACGATGTTAAAGCGATTAAACGTCGTTTGGGGATGCACATCAGGATCATAGAGTGAGGGCGAACTGGGCATGCCGGCCAGCATGGCGGACTGGGCCAGATCGAGTTGCGCTGAGGCTGGCTTGCCCGGTCGATCGACCAGGCCAAAGTATGCGCTCGCCGCCGCATCGATGCCGTAGGCCTGGTGGCCGAAGTAAATGGTATTGAGATACATTTCGATAATATCGCTTTTGCTGTAGCGGCTATTGATCTCCGGCGTGAGCACAAACTCCTGTAATTTACGTAAGACGTTGGCCTCGCTACCGACCAGCAGGTTTTTAATCAACTGCTGGGTGATAGTACTGCCTCCCTCCACCACGCGTCCATGTTGCAGATTTTGAATCCCCGCCTCCAGGATACGGAAGATGTCGAGGCCCGAGTTCTTCCAGAAGTTTTTATCCTCGGTAGCCACAGTCGCGTTGATCAACAGGGGCGAAATCTTGTCCAGGGGCACCTCGGTATGCATACCTTGATCGGTGAGCTGTGAGAGCAGAATGCCCTTACTATCATACAGCTTCAAATTGTCACGTGGGGTGAGATCGCGCAAGGAGAGGATCCCGTGTTGATAGGTTGTGCTTGTGTCGTTATAGAAACGATAAGTGACATAGGTGCCGGCCCCGGTGATAGTCAGCAGAATCAAGGCCAGCAGGCCAAAAGTGCCCAGGATGGTCAGCCAGAAGCGATGAAAATTATAGCGATTTTTGTGGCGCGTATCGCGCAGATGCCTGCGTGAGATGTGGCTTAAGAGTAGTCGGCGCCGCCGTGGATTGGCCGGTAAGCGTACTGGATGCTGGTGCAGAACAATATCTGGATCTGTGTCGTCTTCCACAGGATATGCTCTGGTAATAGCTGCCGTGGTCTCTACATGCTGATGAAGCAGGCTCTGCCGCGTATTATCTGGACGAATGACCTCAGGGGTTACATTCAGGGCAGCGGCGTGCTGCTCACGACGCCTGCGCTTCTGCTCAAGATAGCGCTGTGCCCGCTCGGTTCTTTCCCGCCGAGTTTGTGCGCGCTGATTTGCCGCCTCCGCACCCTGTTTGTATCCAATTGGTGGCGTAGTCGGTGGGTGGGGAAACGGAATCTCCTCCACATGAGATGTTAGCGACGAATCCTCATGGTCTTTGTCTGGCGTCGTATCTTCAGGTCCTGGATATTCTATCGGCATAAGAGCTACCCCTTATCTCTTCAAGCAATCTCCTGAGACAACCATAAAACTATCTATGCACGGCTGCGATTCCCCATGTATGCTTATAAATCGACCTACCGATCATGAATCTGAAGCTATACACAGATTCTATAACGGTTACGTCAAAGCACGTCTTGTGAGAGAATACGCTTTATTTAAGAAGAGGTTACGCTTTGCTTAACAAGTCTAATCGTATTTCTTTTCTATACATATTAGACGTTGCAAAAAGCAAATCGTCTCGCAGCAATAGCATAATTTTATGGAATATGATAGACACCAGAGATATATCCTGACATATGCCAGGCTAGCTTTGCGCGGCCTCAATCAGGGCCGGCAAAATCTCATTGGTGATGGCCTGTACCTGCTGAAAACTCGCGATCCAGAGGAGATCATGATCCCGACCGCTCCGTACCTCGGCCAGTTGCAGGATGCCTTCATCGATCAATGTACGGAAATAGAGAAAGGCGCGCACAGCATCGGCGACCGGAACATGTGAGGCCCAGGTGATCGAGCCATATTCGCGTCCCAGTTCAATGGCCTCTTTTTTCAGATCATCAATATGATGGGTATCATCATTGAGTGCACGCAGCATCAGATCCAAGAGACGCCGACCGAGTTGGCGATACGCATCGCGGGCCGTCGTATCAAAATGTTGATACCAGGGGAAAGTATCGAGGGTGCCATCGGTAAAAGCAATGCGTACCCGGCCCAGCACACTCTGAACAAGGAGAATTGAAGCCGGATCAGGTTTAGGAGAGGCCTCCTGCCGTACACGCTCCTCAATATCTGCGCGCCGGAAGCGGCGATGCCCGCCACTCGTACGACGTGAAGGAATCTCATTGCGATCCGCCCAGAGACGTACAGTTGCCGGATGCATGCCCAGTAGCTCAGCCGCCTCACGTAAGCTAAGCCACTCTTCTCCTGTGTGCGATGTCACCACGATACCTCCTGAGACTATGGGGGATTATTTAGACAATAACTAAATGCGCAATATGTAGCTTGATTGTATGGAATTCACACAGTAACGTCAAGTCTAATTTCAAACTCTTCCGACATTGCCGGTAGACTTCTACATGCATTGGACGCATCGCACACGGAAACCCACGAGGTATATAACTGCTATTCTCAGTCTTCTCCCCATAGAATATCAGGAATTTGCTCTATTATCTACCAGTCTCAACCCCTGACCGCCGATTATACAATCTCTACGACCCCATTTTTGAGTGCCATGCATTTTTTGACCTTCCCACGCAAAAGACGTTTCATTGGATGGTGACGCCCACTCGACGGATGGTTTGCTCGATTATCACGTCTTCCCATCCCCAAACCTTTTATGATATTACATTTCATGGCAATCCACGATGATTTGATGAGCTTATGCATTTAACATCGCTGGCTTTCTGTGAGGTTTTGCCGTTTAAATGCATTATATATAAGTGAATATATTATTTGCGATATAATCTCTCTGCTCGCTTCAATGCTAGGAAGGATATTTTTATGCCTCGCTCTATCAAGCGAGAGAAGTCTCCGGTTGGCCGCTCCTGGTTTCCGGCTTTTGTGCCGCTGGCCTGGTGGCAATTACGAAGGACGAAGGGGCTGCTGGCTATTGTGGGCCTGGGTGTGCTGGCTGCGGTGATTTGTGTGTGTGTGGCCCCGCTCTATACGCAGGTGGCGATGACCGCCGGACTCCAGGAGGCCGTCAACGCGACTCCTGCCAATGCTAGCATTTCGATTGTTAGCAAGGATACTCGTCCCAGTTGGGCAAGTGTGCAGGCTGTCTCCGACGCTTTTGCAAATTATTCAGTTCAACCTCTTTCCACGTTTCTGGATAGTAGCAAAAACCAGATGCAGATTGAGAGTGGTCAGCTTCAGTTATTCCGTGCAGATCCGTCTGCCGCTAAAGTGAAACCTTTGGCGGATGTACTGCTGCTTGAAGGGAACAATATGGGGCAGATTGCCAGTGGGAAGCATCTTTCGTTGCTCAAAGGGCGGTTGCCGGATTCAAAGGTAAAGGCGTATGCGGATACTGATAGCACGATTGAGATGGCGGTATCTCAGGATACCGCCGGATATTTGCAGCTCTCACCTGGCTCTGTGATCTATACGCGGGTCGCGGTACAGAATACCACAGGCATACGTGCAAATGCCGATTGGCATATGGTTTCGTTGAAGGTGGTCGGTATATTCCAGAATATGGATGGACACGATCCTTTCTGGCATGGGAGTACGCTGGACAAAAATACTTTGGGAGGTAAACCTAATGGTCCTTTCATTTTTAAGGCCCTGGTCTCCAATGAGTCGCTTGGCTCTACGTATGCTCGTTTTATTCCTGTGAGCGATCAGCCTGATACCGATTCAATCCTACCTTTTTCAGAGCCGCCGCTGGGAATTAAACAACCGGCACACTCTCTGACGGATGCGCTGACGATTAACTGGTATTTTTCGTTGGACCAAAAAACTATTACTAGTTCTCAACTTGACTATTTAATCAATACTTTGCATACCTTTCAATTTCATTTTTATCCTACTGATCTTCTTCTGGTGCATTATGGCATTGTAGACACGCATAACTTTGTGCCCCTGGATGGTCTGACAGATTATCAAAATCAGTTGCAGGTTTCACAAGTGCCTGCCCTGGGATTAGTGCTGGTGATCTTTTTTCTGTTGTTGTACTTTGTGGCTCTGATGGTTGATCTGCTGGTTGAGCGTCAGGCTGCGACGCTGGCGATTGTGCGCAGTCGTGGTGGCAGTCGTGGTCAGGTGTTTGGGGCTCTGTTAATGCAGGGTGTGGGCGTCTGCCTGCTGGCTTTGCTGTGCGGACCGCTGCTCGCGTTCCCGGTGACCAGTCTATTGGGCCGACTTCTGTTGCCTGTACAGAACTATGCCGCGATCGATACGGTCTTGCAGAACTGGCGGCAGGCGCTCCTGTCGGTCGAGTTGTATGCTTTCGTTACGGTAGTCGTGGTGTTGCTGACATTAGCGGTGGCTATTTATCAGGCGACCGCCATGGACGTGCTGGCGCTGCGTCGTGAGTCGAGCCGTGCCACCCGCAGGCCGCTCTGGCTGCGTTTCAGTCTGGATCTGATCGCGGTCGTGGTGATGATCGTCGGCTATATCCTTTCGGTCTATCTGACGGACTCAGATGTACTTGATCCCCATCTGCGTCTGACCTTGCTCTCGCCATTGGTGCTGGCGCGAGCGATCTTTACCATTATTGCGGCCATGTTGTTATTTTTACGCTTCTTCCCCTATCTGTTACGCTGGGGATCCTGGTTGGCGACGCAGCGCAGCCGTGGGGCCGCATCCATGCTGGCCTTCGCGCAGTTAGCGCGTTCCCCACGCCAATCTTTACGCATGGCCTTGCTTTTCGCGCTGGCCACCGCCTTTGCAATCTTTGCGCTGGTCTTTTCGTCCTCGCAATTCCAACGTACCAGTGATATCTCCACGTATACCGTGGGCGCGGATATCGCGGGTAATTTTGTGGATCAGCCGGATGCGGCCTCATTGCCTACCCAGTTGCAAATCTATGGCAAACTGAAGGGCGTGCAGGGCGTAACGGCCGGCTATAGCGATCAATTACAGGTAGCTGATCGGGAAGATCATGTGCGCTTTCTAGCCATGGATGCTGATACTTATACGCATACGGCGTACTGGCCTGAGAATAATACTTCTATGTCCCTGCCTGTGTTGATGCAGCAACTGGCGCGCGGCAGAAATAGCCAGGACCAACTGGTGCCGGCGGCGATCGATGCGACGATGGCCAGCACGTATCATCTCTCGATTGGCAGCAAGTTTGGTCTGAATGGCTCGCTCAGCGATGAGGGCTTGATCTATTTTAAAGTGATCGCCATCGCCAGATATATTCCGACCCAGACCGTACCAGGTGGCGTGCTGGTAGATCTGCGTGCCTATCAACGGGCATACAATCGTGTGGTGAATATCGTTGGGAGCCAGCCCTTGCCTTTGAATCAGCTCTGGTTGCGTACCAGCGATGATCCTGCTACCCAGGCCCAACTGCGCCATGAGTTGCTCAACGGTACTGTCCAGTTGTCTACTTTTGTGGATCGCCGCCAGTTGATGGCGCGCCTACAAAAAGAGCCGCTCTACCTGCAGATGATTGGTATTCTGGCCCTGGGACCATTGATCGCGCTCATCCTGGTGCTGGTGGGAAGTCTGGTCGCCTCCTGGTTACAGTCACGAGATCGGTTGACGAACTTTGCGATTATGCGCGCGCTGGGGGCGAGTCCCGCTAATATAACTTCTACCCTGGCCTGGGAGCAAGCGGTGGTCTATGCGGTCGCTATTATCCTGGGAGCGATCTTTGGTGCCGTACTCTCGTGGATGGTGGTACCCGCGTTAGTCTTCACCAGTGCGCCTCTGCAGCAGACCGATATCAGCGAATTTTATCTGGCCCAGAGTATTCCACCGGTCCAGGTGGTGGTGCCTGCACTGCTCGGCCTGGGTTTCGCCATCCTGATTATGATCTGTGTGCTGGCATTGGGTATGATGCTACGTACCATCTCGAAGCCTTCACTGGCAACCACGCTCCGTATTAACGAAGATTAGAGAGAGAGTTCGCATATGTCTTCGGTGTTTACATTGGCCCTCTGGCAGCTACGGCGGACCAAAGGACTACTCTTTATTGTGGGATTAGGCATTATCGCGGCGGTGGTCTTTGTATGTGTGGCTCCGATCTATTCAAAGATCGCGATGACGGCCGGCCTGCGTAGCGATTTACGCTTGAGTGGTAGTAATGTTAATCTGGTCATGAGCGGCGATATTAATCGTCCTTTTTTAGCGCGCATCCAGGCGGCGGGCCAGATGATTAGCGGCAGTTCAGGAACGTTACTGCAGCGCTATCAGGATCCAAAACAAACGCGTTTCTCGGTGTCGAGTGATCTGCTCCCTCTGTTGAATGCGCAGTCTGGCAGTAAGCCAGCTAAAGAGAGTGGTAATAATCTGGTGCTCAGCGGTAGCGATATGGAGCAGGCACGGTCACATCTCAAGCTACTGTTCGGACAGCTACCACAGGCTCATATTAAGGGCCATGATGAGCCTGATGCGACTATCGAGGTAGTACTTACCACTGCGACCGCTAAGGCGCTGCATGCGGCTCCTGGCACGATCCTGCAGGTGCAGGTAGATCTCGTACGCAATTACGCCCTGATCAAAGAGATAACTATTCCGCTCAAAGTCGTTGGCATTGTACAGGCACCTGGTAATGATCCATATTGGCGTGGCATAACATTTGATCCTCTGCGTGATGCGGCGGATAATGCCAGCAACCAGCGCGTCAACTATGCCGCCCTGGCCGCTAACGAAACTCTGGTCTCCACCCTCTCACACTGGATTCCCACCGCTGATGAACCGGGTGTGGGATCAAACACGACCGGCGCATATACCACGTTATCGGAGCCGCTGCACATCTCCTGGAACTATGCGCTAAATCCTGATACGTTGCAGATAGATGATCTGGATCAACTAATTACCACGCTGGGTCGTTATCAGTTCGCAGGTGGTTCCAATGCTGCTCTGGGCCAGCAATACGGCATGGACAATGTGCATACGACGGTACCGCTGGATGGTTTAACGCGTTATCAGGCGCAGATCTCGATCTCACAGTTGCCATCTGTCAGCTTGATTGTGATTATCTTCCTGCTCCTCCTCTACTTTGTCTCGTTGATGACGGACCTGCTGGTGGAGCGGCAGGCGGGCGCTATCGCGATCCTGCGCAGCCGTGGAGCCAGCCGTGGACAGGTCTTTGGCTCTTTACTGATCCAGGGCGCGAGTCTGGCCGTGCTGGCATTGATCCTTGGACCCTTACTGGCTCTACCCATTGCTCGAAGCTTAAGCCGCTTGCTACTGGCTCCCCAGGACTATCCAGCGATCGACCTGGTATTGCAACAGGGCTGGCCGTTGATGCTGTCGGTGGGATGGTATGCCCTGGCTACCGTCCTGATGGTAGCGCTCGTCCTGATCCTATCGATTAACCGTACCACCTCGCTAGATGTACTGGCTATTCGGCGTGAGTCCAGTCGTAGTCGGAACCGACCATTCTGGCTGCGCTTCAATCTGGATGTGATTGCCATTGTACTGATGCTGGTGGGCTATCTGATCTCGATGTATCTCACGAACACCAATGCTCTGGATGCCAGATTACGCTTGCTCCTGCTCTCGCCATTGGTGCTGGCACGCACCATCTGTACCATTCTGGCGGCCATCCTGGTCTTCCTGCGTTGTTTCCCATTCCTGTTACAACTGGGATCCTGGCTGGCGACCAGACGTAGCCGTGGAGCATCCTCGATGGTTGCGCTGGCGCAACTGGCGCGCTCACCACGGCAAGCGGTACGCATGACCATGCTCCTCTCGCTGGCTACCGCCTTCTCGATGTTTGCCTTGATCTTCTATGCCTCGCAGATCCAGCGGGCCGATGATGTGGCAACGCATAGCGTAG
The DNA here is from genome assembly GCF_003967575.1 of Dictyobacter alpinus. Classification (NCBI taxonomy): domain Bacteria; kingdom Bacillati; phylum Chloroflexota; class Ktedonobacteria; order Ktedonobacterales; family Dictyobacteraceae; genus Dictyobacter; species Dictyobacter alpinus. The sequence goes on along the minus strand of NZ_BIFT01000001.1, from coordinate 2,095,788 downwards.
GAGCAGACTTCCAGAGCGATCTAGCGCCGAATACGGGCCTTGACAGTGTTTCAGGTATAATTAACCACTATCAAAGCATACGGGGCGTAAAGAGCGTCTCAGTCGGTTCCAGGGCTATTACGCAGATAGGCGATAGCCAGGGAACGGTCAATCTCCTGGCCGTGGATGCCACGACCTATGCGCACACGGCTGCCTGGCCACAGGATAATAGCCTCCAGCCATTAAATCAGTTGATGCAGCAACTCGTCAGTGAACGTGCGCAGGCGATCAGCCAGCAGGAGATACCGGCCATCATCGACGATTCCTTCTGGCAGAACTACCACCTGAAGGTAGGAGATAAATTCGCGCTCACCGATCCAAATAACTCGGACACCCCCTTCCACTTCCGCGTGCTGGCAAAGGTCCAGCAGATTCCAACGCAGAAGACGCCAGCGGGAATCCTGATTGATCTCCAGAGTTATGGGACCATCTATAATCAACTGCTGAATCGTGATGGGCGGGGAGCCTTTCAGGTAACCACCGTCTGGCTACGGACCAGCGATGATCCCGCGACTTTGAGTACGCTGAGAAATACATTACGTACCAGTGCCAGCACGCTGAGCGATCGCCGTATCCTGGTTGAGAATCTGCATCAAGAGCCACTCTATCTGCAAGTCATGGGCATACTCGCCCTTGGACCAGCGGTAGCGCTCCTCCTGATCCTGGTTGGTAACCTGGTCTCCTCCTGGTTAAGTGCGCGCGACCGCCTGACCAATTTCGCACTCCTGCGCGCCTTGGGGGCGGCCCCACGTAATATCGCCACCACACTGACCTGGGAGCAAAGTATCATCTACGCCACATCCATCATCCTTGGAGTCATCTTTGGCGCGCTCCTCTCCTGGATGGCCATACCAACGCTCCTCTTCACCAGTGCTCCGGGCCAGGACTTGACCAACGAACAATTTTTCCTGGCGCAGAACATCCCACCGATCCAGGTCATCATCCCGGCCCTGCTAGGCATTGGTCTGGCCCTGCTGGTCGCGCTCTGTATCCTGGCCCTGGGCATGATGGTCCGGATCGTGTCCAGTCCCTCCATGGCCATGACCCTGCGCCTCAACGAAGACTAGCGGCGCAGGATCACATGCTCAGTATGTGCCGGAAGGGTAGCAAGCGCATGGCGAAAGAAAGGAGGGCGAATATCCAGCCTGTCTGGTAAATCCGCAATGGGGAGCCATTCAAAGATCATTGGATGGTTCTCCTGCTCCTCGGGCAACTCAAATGGACCAGTATGTTGATACAGGTAAGAATTCTCTGGAAAATTCAACTCAAAATAGAGTCCGATTTCATGATGGGCCGTAGTGTCAGTAAAAAAGTTCTCAACAATATAGAGAAGGCGTCCAACCTCCCCCTCCTCACCTAGTTCCTCCTGCACCTCACGCCTCAACGTCTCCTGTGAACTCTCACCCAACTCCGCCCGTCCACCCGGCAGAAACCAGAAATTATCAGCAGGATCAAGCGTACTCTTCTGACAGAGCACCCGTCCCTCATGGATAGCTATACCCCCAACCCGATACGTAAATTTATAATGAGCCGTCTTAAACTTAATCATCGTTCGATCTTGATCAGCCATAGTCACCGTATAGACCTTTCTTATATCATCCATTATTGTAACGACGATTTATCGCGCCAAAAAGGAACAGTTTAATTTCTCCTCCGCTATTAAGGGATAGAGCGAACATCGTGGCAAACGTTCCTGATCAGGTGGTGATTCGGTTTTGGATGGGAAAACGTGTGAAGCGGACTGGTCGTACGTCGAATGAGCGCCACACGCGAGGCCGGCATGCGGCTTGATCAAGTGTGATATGTGTTTAGAAAGCATCGCATGCCTGTGGCGCCTACACCAATCATGTTTCTTCAAGCATGATCGCTCCGGAACGGTCTGGTGGGAGATCATGGTCATGGTTAGTGATCTCGCTCGTCAAGGGACGCTATGATAGGATCTTGCCTCACACACGTTCCAACATGATCAGGCAACATCCACCGTGATTCGTGTAGGCGCCACAGCACTGCGAGTCGTTCTGATCCGTTGGCCTACGAAAACCCAGCAGTGCGGCCTCGCGTGTGGCGCCCACTCGACGTACGTAACGCCGGCTGATGGCACTCCCATAACTTCGGCGTACGATCGGCCTCGCGCATGGCGTACGCTGCGGGCCACAGAACCCGCCATCCTATTCGGATACATGTTGGTGGTGGGGTGGGGAAGATTAGATTTTCATGAGTCTTTCTTATGGCTGTGTTTTATCCATTGACCCGGCGTATATGGCGGATGTTATGATAGAAATATGCGTATCCAATGTGACATACATGTGATTAAAAGAATGTATGCATAAACAGATAGAAGAGCAGAAAGGGTGAAAATATGGAGCAGCATACTGGCAATGAGCGTGATCTGGCAGGTGCCGGTGGTGGAAATATTCCGAGTAAGGGTGAACCACAGCCTGTGATGGAGAAGAGTGGATTCAATACGTCGGATAAGGCGGTTGATGCTGATAATGCAAGTAACCAGTCGGCACAGGGGACGCTCGGTGGACGTAATCCCGGGCAGTTGAATAAAAATATTGGTGATATGGATCGACCTCGTGAGCATAGTGATATCGAGAATACTCCGGTTGATCCGATGGTTTCACGCGCCCCTGATAAAGTGAATGCTCAGCAAAGAGAAGAGGCTCAGCAGAAAGAGAAAGAACAGCAGAAAGCTGATCAAGATAAAGACAAAGAATAAGACTATGCCTGTGGCGGGTGCGCACCCGCCACTCCTTCCCCCGTCCTGTTCCCCTGTGTCTCTCCTCGCCGCATTGAATTGCATGCTACAATGCTTACATTGAGTATATGTAGAACGAAAAGGAGTGCGATTCGTGACAACAACCCAATCTTTGCCACATTGGAATATGGATGTGGTCTACCCTGGTCTGCAATCGCCTGAATTTGCGCAGGGATTTGCCGCGGCCGTTGCGGATATAGATGCACTGGTCCAGCTTTTTGATACATCCCATGTGCAGAAACAGGATAATTTAGCGGTAGATGCTGCTCTGGTCAAGACGTTTGAGACGGTGATTGAGCGCTATAATAGCGTGCAGGAGCGTGTCTTGACGCTGGCCGTGTATATCAGCTGTTTTGTGAGCACTAATTCGCGGGATGAGGTGGCCCAGGCTCGGGATAGCGAGCTTGAGAACTCTCTAGTCAAGCTGTCTCAGTTGGATACGCGCTTTACCGCCTGGCTTGGCTCGTTGGATGTCGAGCAGCTCATCGCGCAATCCGCAGTTGCTAACGCGCACGCTTATGCGCTACGCCGGGCCAAAGCCCAGTCATTGCATATGATGTCTCCGGCTGAAGAGGCATTGGCCGCAGAACTTACTTCGAGCGCCGGTCTCGCCTGGTCCAGGTTGCATAGTAATATTACTTCCCAGTTGAATGTGCCGCTGGAACTGGATGGTCAGACGCAGCAGGTGCCGATGAGCATGGTACGCAACCAGGCATCCAGTACGGATCGTGAGGCGCGTCGTCGTGCTTATGAGGCTGAACTGGCCGCCTGGAAAACGGTGGCGATGCCATTGGCGCAGGCCCTTAATAGCATCAAGGGTGAAGTCAATACCCTGGCCCGTAAGCGTCAGTGGGAGAGCGCGCTGGATGTTTCGCTGTTCGCGAATAGTATTGATCGCCAGACACTTGATGCTATGTTGAGTGCGGCCCGTGCCTCATTCCCTCATTTCCGGCGCTACCTTCAGGCTAAGGCACAGGCTCTAAAGGTGCCAAAATTGGCCTGGTATGATATTGTCGCGCCACTGGGCTCTAATGAGCGGGTGTGGGAGTATGGTGATGCCGAGCGCTTTATTGTCGAGCAGTTTGGCACCTTCTCTGAGCGCCTCTCGAACTATGCGGCCCGCGCTTTTAGCGAAGGCTGGATCGACGCCGAACCACGTCCAGGCAAGCGTGATGGCGCCTATTGTACGCCTTTACGTAAGGACGAGTCGCGTGTCTTTACCAACTATAAAGCCAGCTTTGATGGTGTTTCGACCCTGGCCCATGAACTGGGACATGGCTATCACAATTTAAATCTGGCCGAGCGCACCGCGATCCAGCGTTCCTTGCCGATGACTCTGGCGGAAACGGCCAGCATTTTCTGCGAAACGATTATCAACCATGCCGCTATGAAAGATGCCGAGCCGCAGGAGCGCCTCGCGATCCTTGAGGCTTCAATTCAAGGGGCATGTCAGGTTGTCGTCGATATCACCAGTCGTTTCTTGTTCGAGCAAAATGTCTTTGAGCAGCGTAAGCAGCGCGAACTCTCGGTAGAAGAGCTGAATGAACTGATGTTGCAGGCTCAACGTGATACCTATGGTGATGGACTTGATGAGCAGACGCTACATCCTTATATGTGGGCCGTGAAAGGCCACTACTATATCAGTGACCTCTCCTTCTACAACTATCCCTATATGTTTGGCCTCCTGTTCGGACTCGGCCTCTATGCCCAGTACCAGCAGAATCCAGAGACCTTCAAGCAGGGATACGACGAGCTCCTGTCATCAACAGGGCTGGCTGATGCGGCCGCACTGGCGGCTCGTTTCGGGATTGATCTGCGTTCAGAAGCCTTCTGGGCTGCCAGTCTGGACATCGTGCGCCAGGACATTGATGCGTTCTGTGAACTCGTGCAGTCACAGGCTTAATTGCGACCATCCGACGTGATATGCGATACTTATAGGAAACAAGATTTCAACTTGATGTCTTATTACTAAACCTTTTTTGAATCGTATATACACTGGAAGTAGGTGAAAGGGCCATGGCAGGCACACTTTCACGTCTCGCTTCGAGAATACTGTGATATGTAGTCAAGATCTCTGCCAATTTCGGCTGCATAGAGCATGCATGTCGGCGGGTGAAAAGACTCTACAAGATGTAATGAAGGGGCACCGTTGACCAGCGGTGCTCTTTCATTTGTGACGTTGTTTGTCTTTCAGCGCTGGATGGCCGACAGAGGAGTAAGCATGGATGATCGCAAACCAGCCGCACTAAGTGCGCTTGTCATAGATGAAGATTGGGAACTGGCGCTTGAACAGGCCCTGGAACAGATTAAAGATATTGCTGCGGATGTTATTTTCCTGTTCGCGAATATTGAATTTATGCCGTATTTCGCCGATATGTTGCAGATGATACGCAGCGAAACAGGTGTAGAGGTACTCTTAGGCTGTTCCGGCCAGGGTATTATTGGCACAGACCAGGAACTTGAAGATCTGCCTGCTCTGTCGTTGCTGGCCTTATCTTTACCCGGAGCAGAACTGCATCCCATTCATCTCACCCCGGAGATGGTAGAAAAGAGCCAGCAGCCACAAGATTTACGCCAGAAGCTTGGACTGGAGAAAGACGACGCCAATGCCTGGCTGATCTTCGCCGATCCTTTTCACCTGGATTGTGATATTCTCACCGAGAAGTTGTCCCAGGCATATCCAGGTGTGCCAATGATTGGTGGTCTAGCCTCCAGTGATATCGAGGATCGCTCAACCCAACTCTTCTTTAACGATACAGTCTTTGATGAAGGTGTGGTAGGACTGGCAATCGGCGGGCCCTATACTATTCTCCCTTTGGTATCTCAAGGCTGTGATCCTATCGGTGAAGCCTGGACCATCACCGGTGTCCTCGACAACGGACTGATCCAGAGCATCTCTAATCGTTCCGCCCACAGTATGCTACTGGAGACGCTGCGGACGCTCAGTCCAGACTTGCAACGTCGCGCGCAACGCAACCTGCAAGTCGGCCTGGCCGCCGACGAATATCAGGATGACTATCAGCGTGGCAGTTTCCTGATCCGCCAACTATTTGGTGTAGACCGCCGTAGTGGAGCCCTCGCCATCGGTGCCCAACCCCGTGTCGGCCAGACCATCCAATTTCAACTACGAGACGCCAGTTCCGCCGACCTCGACATGCACGAAGTCCTCATGCGAGCCAAAGCCGAACTTGGCGAAAACCAGCCCATCGCCGGCATCCTCTGCACCTGTAATGGACGCGGTATCGGCATGTTTGGCATCCCCGACCACGACGCCAGCGTCATCGCCCGTGAATTCGGCCAGATCCCCCTCGGCGGCCTCTTCTGTAACGGCGAGATCGGCCCCGTCGGTCAACGCATCTTCCTGCACAGCTTCACCGCCAGCCTCGGCCTCTTCGTCAAAATCACCCAGTAGTAGCGGCAGGGCTCGTCCCTGCGCCCAGTACCACGTACGACCACGAACGCGTAAGAGGCTGAACGCACTCTGAGATGCCAGCCTCACCGCGAACACGTGTTTGAGGAATATTTTATATGTGAACAGGCAGCGGAAGCAAAAACCAATGAATTTCACTTAATCATTTTTTTCACCACGGAAACGGTGGAAAAGTAGCGAATCGTCCATCGAGGAGAAGACGTGAGAAGCCAGCCGAGCGTACGTCGAGAGTGTGAGAAGCCGGTGTGACGTGCGCTCGGCTCGTTTCCAGTGTTGTTATGTTGAAAGTGTGGTCCTGGTTTTTGTGTTACACTTGCAGGATAGTTTTGTATTTCTGTAGAGTATATTGTGATGCTCTCGTGCAGGTTGAGGAGCCGTGATACAATAGCGATTACGGCAGGACTTATTATCCAAGTAGTGTAAGGCTGTTTGATTATGTATGGACATGGTTCAATTTCACAGACATTAACTTCAGCGGACATTGAGCAGATTCTGGCCCGATGCTTTGGTGAGATGGCATTGGACGGAAAACGTATCCTGGTTATAATTCCTGATGGCACGCGTACCGCGCCTCTCCCTACCCTTTTTCGCTTGCTGTATGCACAATTGGGCACACGGGTCGCGCGCCTGGATTATCTGATCGCATTAGGAACACATCCTCCGATGTCTGAGGAGGCGATTGCGCACCTGATTGGTGTCACTGAAGAGGAACGTGCGGCCAATTATCCAAATGTACATGTGTATAATCATCATTGGTCTGATCCCGCCACTTTGAAGACGGTTGGCGTAATCACTTCTGATGAGGCTCGCCAGTTGACTGAGGGTACGCTCACAGATGAGGTGCCGGTGACGCTCAATCGGATGATTTTTGATTATGATCAGTTGATTATCTGTGGTCCCGTTTTTCCTCATGAGGTCGCGGGCTTCTCCGGTGGGGCGAAATATCTGTTTCCGGGTATCGCGGGGGCCGATATTATCAATTTTTCGCATTGGCTGGGGGCTCGTAAAACCAGCATGGCTACCATTGGTGTAAAAGACACCCATGTACGGCGCGTCATTCATCGCGCAGCCGAATTTGTCGCTGTGCCGCTGCTCTGCCTGGCTCTGGTCATGAAGGGACAGGATCTGCACGGCCTCTATGGCGGCACTTATCGCGAAGCCTTTGAGCAGGCCGCCGATCTCTCCGCGCAGTTAAATATCGTCTATGTCGAGCAACCCTTTAAACGCGTCCTTTCAATGGCATCTGAGCATTATGATGATCTGTGGACCGCAGCCAAGGCTATGTATAAGACCGAGCCAGCGATTGCCGATGGGGGCGAAGTTATTATCTATGCACCACATATCACTGAAGTTTCTTATACCCATGGAGAATTGATTGATCGCATTGGCTACCATGTACGTGACTACTTCTTGAAGCAATGGGAGCGTTTTAAGGATGTGCCCGGTGGTGTTCTGGCACATAGTACCCATGTGAAGGGTTCCGGCAGCTATGATGCTGAGACCGGCATAGAGACGCCACGTATCCAGGTCACGCTTGCTACAGGCATTAGTGAAGAGCGTTGTAGACGCATCAATCTAGGGTATATCGATTATCGGACCCTGCATCCCCAGGAGTGGGCAAATCGTGAAGACGAAGGCATTTTACTGGTACCAAATGCCGGAGAAGTCCTCTATCGTCTCAGTCCAGGAAGGTAGACACGTATCCCTCATAGGACCGCGAAAAGATCGTATTTTTCCACGGTGGGGGATGTGGGGTGCAGGGGCGGCAGCCCATGACATCGCAACGCTTTTCCCTTCCCCTGGAATGACGGAGAGCCAAATATAAGCAAGAAGCCTGTTTGCTACGTTTTTAGCATACATGATAAAATATTACAGTTACAGGCGCCAACAGAGCGGGGTATATGTTATGGATCAACAAATAGTGAGCGAATCAGCCACACCATCACTAGAGAGACCGGACCTCTACATTAACCGGGAGTTAAGTTGGATTGAGTTTAATCGTCGCGTCTTCGAGGAAGCCAAAGACGAGCGGCATCCACTATTAGAGCGTGTCAAGTTTATCTCTATCTTTGAGACCAATCTGGATGAATTTATTATGATTCGTCTGGCTGGCCTGAAGGATCAGATTGTTTCGCGTACCACACCGCGTAGTCCTGATGGACGTACGGCACAGCAGCAGTTGACGGCCCTGCGCCAGCGGCTTGCTCCCTTGATACAGGAAGTCAGACGTTATTGGCGTGATGTGTTGCTACCAGCACTGGCCAGAGAGCATATTCATGTTCTGGATTACGAGCAACTGGATTCAGCACAGCGCGATGCGATGCGACGCTATTTTGAGAATGAAATCTTTCCAGTGCTGACTCCGCTGGCCGTAGACAAAGGACATCCATTCCCGCATATCTCAAATCTCAGTTTGAATCTCGCGGTGGTTATCGTCTCTACCAACGAGGATCAAGAGGATCCATTCGCTCGTATTAAAGTACCCCCGGCCCTGCCACGTCTCCTACCGGTTCCTGTCGCATCCACTGAGCCCCAGGCCGTTGCCTTTGTCTGGCTTGAACAAGTGATTGCTGCAAATCTACAGATGCTCTTTCCGGGCTTTGAGATTCGGGAATCGTATCCGTTCCGTGTGCTCCGTGACGCCGATATTGAGTTGCAGGAAGATGAAGCATCCGACCTGCTCGAATATATCGAACAAGAGGTACGAGAGCGTCGTTTTGGTGCGGTAGTGGATCTTAATGTCAATCCCTCAATGCCACGGCGTATCCGCAGCCTGCTGCTGGAAAACCTTGAGATTACTGAGGATGACCTGACCGTCATCGATGGTCCTCTGGGATTAGGCGACCTGATGGAACTCCAGAGCATTACGCGACCTGACCTCAAGGACCCCCCTTTTACGCCACGGGTCCCGCCGATTATTCGCAATAGTGAAAACATTTTTGACGCCATTCAGCAACACGATATCTTGTTGCACCAACCCTATGATAGCTTCAATCCGATCGTAGATTTTATTCGTGCGGCCGCCGAAGATCCACAGGTATTGGCCATCAAGCAGACCTTGTACCGCGTCGGCTCGAATTCTCCGGTAGTCAAAGCGCTCTTGCATGCGGCCGAAAACGGCAAGCAGGTGGCGGTACTGGTGGAACTCAAAGCACGCTTCGATGAAGAAAATAACATCGGTTGGGCGCGTGAATTAGAGCGTATGGGCGTCCACGTCGTGTATGGATTGGTGGGCTTAAAGACCCATGCTAAAGTGGCGATGGTGGTACGTAAAGAGGAAGATGGTCTGTGCCGCTATATCCATCTGGGAACCGGCAATTATAACGCCTCAACCGCCAAGATCTATGAAGATCTATGTATGTTTACCAGTCGCCACGATATCGGTATGGATGTAACCTCATTGTTTAATTCATTGACCGGCTATTCGCGGCAGGGCTCCTACCGTAAATTACTGGTCGCCCCGGTAACCTTACGTAGAGGCATCATTGATCGTATTGAGCGCGAGATCAGCATCCACCAGGAAAAAGGCAACGGGCGCCTGATCTTCAAAATGAATGCACTGGTAGATCCTGAGGTCATCAGTACCCTGTATCGGGCCTCCCAGGCCGGTGTCTCGATTGAACTCATCATTCGTGGTGTCTGCAGCTTGCGTCCAGGTGTACCAGGTGTCAGTGAAACCATCCGTGTCCGTAGCCTGGTCGGACGTTTCCTGGAACACAGCCGTATCTACTACTTCGGCAACGGTGGACAGGCCGAAATCTTTCTGGGGAGCGCAGACATGATGCAGCGTAACCTGAATAATCGTGTTGAAGTACTCTTCCCAATCGAATCACGAACCATGAAAATCGCCCTCATGGACCAGATGATCAACCCAATATTGCGAGACAACGCCAACGCCCACATGCTTCAACCCGATGGTAGCTATATCCCCATCGAACCCGCTGAAGGAGAGGAACTCTTCGACTGCCAGCAATGGTTTCTCGATCATCCCCTCTTTGAGCTAAACATCGATGACACCATGACCAATCCAACTATTAGCGCCATCCCTTCAAGCTCCTAACAAGAGTGGGGATAACTCCCATCCCAATGGGAGTGATGAGTTTTCTGCCAGCCTGGGGGCGCTGACGCCCCCAATCTTTTTTATAGTAGTGCAGCAGGTGCGCTCAGCACACCTGCTGCACTACTATAAAATTTGTAGGCTCTATGCCCTGGTCCCGCCTCGCCCAAAACAAAGCGGGGGTGCAGGGGATGGCAATTCCCTGACTGGGTTCCAGGGCTGTGCCCTGGTCCCTCCCCCCTCCTCGTCCGCGTAGCGGGCGCATCTTTCTCAGATACCCTGATAGAACACTTGGTTTGAGAAACTTGAAAAAGTTAGATCAAGACCCACTTTAAAGAAGCTATCTGAACATGATACAATAGTCCCATTGTAAGATTTGCGATGGGATTATTATCATGTCCAATTTAAGACCGTAGCTAACCGTGTCTTTAAAACGGGCACAGCAGTTACGAACGAAACGAAGCGGATACATAGATTTTAAGTATGCTTGATATTATTAAAATGCTGGCGGAAACCTTTCACGACCAGCATAAACAACTTTATATGGTTGGTGGGACAGTGCGTGACGACCTGCTCCTGCGCGGGCAAGCCAGCGATGGAGATCTGGCCACGGACGCCAGGCCCGACGAGATCAAGCGCCTTGTTGCCCCAACGCATCCAACTGCCGTTGTCCTGGTCGGAGAGCGGTTTGGCACCGTGCGTCTCCACTACGATGACAGCATCATTGAAATCACGACATTTCGCTCCGAGCGCTACAATCCTGATTCTCGTAAACCAGAGGTTTGTTTCGGTGATAGCCTGGAAGAGGATCTTGCCCGGCGTGATTTCACGATCAATGCTCTGGCGCGTGACCCGTTAAGTGACCGTATTCATGATCTTTTCAATGGACGAAGAGATCTTGAGGATCATATTCTGCGTGCCGTTGGTGATGAGCCTGATAAGCGTTTCGGGGAAGACCCACTGCGCCTGTTACGTGCGGTCCGCTTTGCCGCTCAACTTGATTTTGAGATTGAGGCGGAAACGCGTGCCGCGATTGTGCGCCAGGCCTCTACTCTGCAAAAGATTAGCCGTGAGCGTATTCGCGATGAGATGAATAAACTATTGCTATCCCCCCATCCCACCAAAGGACTGGACCTGCTGGTCGAGCTTGGTCTGATGGAATGGATTATTCCTGAGGTGCTTGAATTAAAAGGGGTGAGCCAGAAGGCTACGGTCGGTAAGTCTACCAAGGATATCTATGCCCATGTGTTACGTGTGGTTGAGCGTTCCTCAGCACGACCGGTGACCCGCTGGGGCGCATTATTACACGATATTGCCAAGCCGCGCACCAAGAGCGTGGAGGACAATAAGATTCATTTCTTTGGCCATGAAGATGTCGGAGCTTATATGGCACGTGACATCTTGAAGCGCTTGCACTTTGATCGTGAGTTCATCTACCACGTCTCGCAAGTCGTCAAGCTGCATATGCGTGCCAACGCTTATACATCGGACTGGACAGACGGGGCGGTCCGTCGCCTGATGCTCGATAGCGGGGATGTCCTGCCAGATCTCCTGGATCTTTCACGGGCAGATATTACTAGTTATCGCATGGACAAAGTCAATCGAGCCGCCGCACGCGTCCAGGAACTTGCGGAACGTTGTCAGCACCTCCGAGAAGAAGCTGAGCGCGTTCCGATCAAGAGTCCTCTGGACGGAAACGAGCTAATGGAAATGTTTGGTCGTGGTCCCGGACCCTGGTTGCGTCCATTGAAGGACCACCTATTGGGACTGGTCATCGATGGAGAGCTGGCCTCAGACGACAAAGAAACAGCCACTAACATCGCCAGGCAGATGATGAGTGAGCAGTCGTAAAGCGAAAGTTGATAACGTGCTATGAGTGTAGAGAAGAATTTCGTTGCCAACTCTGAGTGGTGGGCGCCCACGGACTTTCCGGTCCGAGAAATGCAGCGCCTGGCCTTTTTAATTGATGGGCGCACGACCATGCTGGAAATGTGCCATCGCTTCTTGAGTGCGAAGGAGACCATCTATATTGCCAGCTGGGGCTTAACGCCCGACATGCCCATGGTCCGTGGCAAGCATCACCGCGCAGGTGAAGATGGTACGCCCGATCAAGAGGTACTCCTCTCCTGGTTGCGAGATAAAGGCATGTCAGAGTCCGATTTACGCTTCTGGCAAAAATGTGAAGTGCTGAGTGTGGTCAACGTGCTTGGCTATGCCGTTGCTAAAGGCGTTGATGTGCGCATATTACTCTGGGATACACTCAAAGTACCGTTTCAAGCTGGCCGTAAACAGGTGAAAGAAGCCCTGGAAGCGGTCGGCGTACAATGTGTGCTCGATGATAGCCAGCTGACCATCGAACATCCGATTGCTTCACTGCATCAGAAAGCCATCACCGTAGATGGCCAGATCGCCTTTGTCGGCGGTATCGACCTGATGACGGAAGCCGATGGTGACCATGATCGCTGGGACACTAAGGGACATGTCTATAATAATATTTTGCGCACCCGCAAAGATGGCAAGCTCTCATATGGCTGGCATGATATGCATGTTACCTTCGAGGGACCAGCCGTCGCCGATGTTGAGGCCAACTTCTGTCAGCGTTGGAATGCCTTGCACCTCCGGCGCGATGCCAATTTTTCCGAGCCTTTACAGCCCTCGTCACCCGAAGATCAACAACCATCTAATCAGGTTGAAAAGATCCAGATGCAGGTAGTACGCACCATTCCGCGTAACACCTATACCTTTGCGCTTGAGGACGGCATTGCCACCATCATGGATGTTTACCAGCGTGCCTTCGCTCGTGCTCAACGCTCAATTTATTTAGAGAATCAATATTTCTGGCGTCGCACCTATTTAGGACTGGAGACTCCGCTGGTCAGTCTGCCCACCGAAGTTATGGAGCAACTCTTCACATCGCTCGCCGAAGCCCTGAATCGTGGCGTGACCGTCACCATGCTCCTGCCAGATAACCCTAACGTTGGTCGGGACTTTACAGATGACGGGCTCAAATTGCTGTGGGAACGCGCTCCAGAAGCCGTGGCGGCCGGTAAGTTGCAGGTCTACACCCTGGCATCATCTTTACAGCAAGAAGAGACGGTCTATTACCGTCCAATTTATATTCATGCTAAAATTGCCATTGTTGATGATCAATGGGTTACAATAGGATCGGCGAATCTCAATAATCGTGGTATGAGAGACGACGCGGAGATCAACGTAGCCCTCTACCATCCAACCATGGCACGCGGCCTGCGTATGCTTTTACTGGCCGAACACCTGGGTCTGGCAGATGAAGACACGCTTTTCCGTGTCGTCCAGACCATGGGACGAACCGATCCTAGCGAGCACCTGCAAAAAATGGATAGCGACTTGCAGCAAGAGTGGCAGCGCCTGGAACACCTTCTAGGAGAGCCCGAAGCCGCCATGGATCTGCTCATTCAGCAGGCGCAGTCAAACATACAAGCGGTAAAAGAGCGGCGTGTCCTCTCAGGTCATATCGTGCCATACATCCGTCGTGATCTGGCCCAGGAATATGACATAAACGTAGACGCCGCCAGCGGATGGTTAGACCATCTCAACGACAAAGATACACCTCTAAACGAACAGAGCTCCGACGACATATCTGAAGAGCAGAGCATAGAGGCCTCGGCATCCTAGTCGCGAACAAAGAGCGCCGACACATTCAACCTAAGAGCAGAAAGAGGTTTTTCATATGGCAAAAGCGAACAAGCAGGGAGCGGGCAAGAACCAGCAGCAGCAGTCCATTTCGCAGATGGTTGGAGGCACAACCCCCGCACCAGCATCCCGGAAAAGCCAGCAACGGAACAGCAACAAAGGGTCTCGACCCGTCGTTGGTGGAACCGCCGTACCGGGAGCCAAATCAACCCAGCCCAAACAAATTACCGAGAGCAGCAATCAGCAGCAGCAGCAATATGAAAGCTACAATAGAGACATGCGTCGCCGCATGGAGCGCATGGGCTATGAAGAGGAAAACGACCGTGCCCAGAACGCCCAGAGCCAGCGCAAAAAACGCATGGATCGCCTGAAACAGCGCCGTCAAGAACAACTCTCCCGTGCCCGGAGAACCCTCCCCGGCGGAAAAATCGACACCAGCCCCCGCCGTGTCTATTGGATGATCGCTGGCGTAGCCATCTTAGTCATCGCCATCATCGTCGCCTTCGCCATCTGGCGCTCCATGGGCCATTAATCCAACCCATCAAAAAACAAAACAGCAGGACTGCATGCCCCTGGCCCAGTCCTGCCAGAACCCAGGGCATAAAAACAGCAACATATTTGTTATCTTATAATAAGACAAACTCATTACCCATTTATTTGTACAAGAAGAGCCAGCAAAACTCTTTTCCATGTATGCGAGAAGAGCCAGCAAAACTCTTTTTTATGTATGCGAGAAGAGCCAGCAAAACTCTTTTTTATGTATGCGAGAAGAGCCAGCAAAACTCTTTTTTATGTGGGTGAGAGGCGGCCGCAGCCGCCTCTCACCCACATAAAAATAAAGCGAGCGCCGCAGGCGCGAGGTGTCAGAGAAAAAACCACTAACGGTACTAAATAGCCAAATAGTACCCTCTACACCAATCCAAAAAGAATGCCGGCAACCAAAAACTGCCCAAAAAACACACAAGCTTTATACACTACCTTGTGCCACCTAACCATGGTATGATACACTCTAAATGGCAAAATATTGCTTAAATTTGGCTTTTACTCCTGTGGTAGAGGCAGGAGTGGAGATAGATATAAAAAATTACCGCAAATCCATGCACCCTGTGCATTATGTTATAAGGTAGGAGGTTGTTTATACCTTGACAAAAGAAAAAGTTCGACTTATCCCCCTGGGTGGACTGGGAGAAGTTGGCAAAAATATGATGGTCGTAGAGTACGGAAACGATATTATTATTGTGGACGTAGGGGTCATGTTCCCCGATGAAGAAATGTTTGGAGTCGACCTGGTTATCCCAGATACCACATATCTGATGGACAAAAAAGATCGCATCCGCGCTATTCTGATTACTCATGGTCACGAAGACCACGTTGGGGCCCTTCCATATGTCTTGCCAATGCTCGATTTTCCCCCGATTTACGCAACCCGTCTGACCCAAGGTCTGATCAATGTGAAATTGAAAGAGCACCGATTACTTGATAAAGTATCCGTGACCGCAATTGCTCCCGGAGATCATGTAGATCTTGGTACGTGTTCCGCTGATTTCTTCCGCGTCAACCACAGTATTCCAGACGCAGTCGGTATTGTAATCCACACACCGATTGGTGAGGTTGTGCATACGGGCGACTACAAATTTGATTATACGCCAGTCGATGGCAAGCCAGCCGACCTTGGTCTCCTGGGAAAAATCGGCAATGATGGCGTGCTAGTCATGATGGGTGATAGCACCCGTGTCGAGTCACCTGGATATACACCATCAGAGCGGGTCATTAATGATTCATTTGACAAAATTTTCGCGAACGCACCAGGTCGTATCTTAATCGCGACCTTTGCTTCACTGATCTCACGTGTTCAGCAGGTAATCGATACCGCGCAACGCTACGAACGCTTTGTAGCATTTGTGGGTCGTAGCATGCAGAACAACGTCCAGATGGCGATTGAACTGGGCTATCTTAATATGCCTAAAAACATGTTAATTCGTCCTGAAGACATCAACAAGTTCAATCCTGATCAGGTTGTAATCATGTGTACTGGTAGCCAGGGCGAGCCCACCTCTGCGTTAACTCGTATCGCCAACCAGGATCACCGCCAGATTCGCATCCAACCGGGAGACACCGTCATTTTATCCGCCACACCAGTGCCGGGTAATGAAAAGATGGTCCATCGTACCATCAACAGTTTATTCCGGCAGGGAGCCGAGGTATTCTATCAGGGTATCTCAAACGTACACGTCTCTGGTCACGGTGCGCAGGAAGAGCTCAAATTGATGCTCAGCCTGTTGCGACCACGCTTCTTCGTACCTGTCCATGGTGAATATCGGCAACTCGTCCTGCATGCCAAACTGGCCTACTCGCTGGGCATTCCCGAGCAAAACATCATCGTGGCTGAAGATGGAGACATCATCGAAGTCACCGAAGATAGCATCAAGCTAAAAGAGCATGTCTCATCAGGCAACGTATTTGTCGACGGCCTCAGCGTAGGTGACGTTGGACAGATCGTATTGCGTGATCGCAAAGTGCTCTCTCAGGACGGTATCCTGATGGTTGTTCTGACCATCGACAAAGAGACCGGCGAGCCCCTGGCAGGGCCCGACATCGTCTCCCGTGGTTTCGTCTATATGCGTGACTCCGAAGAACTGCTAGAAAACGCCCGCTTACGCGTGCTGGAAGCCTTCCACCACATTGAGCAGCGTGGCCACGGCGGCTCCGACTGGTCCTTCGTCAAAGACAAGATCAAACACACGCTCAGCGAGTTCCTCTACGAACAAACTCGCCGCCGCCCCATGATCTTGCCCATGGTGATGGAAGTCTAAAGTTATACCAGACACAAAGAAAAGAGGATGGAAAATTAATCCATCCTCTTTTCTTTGTGTCTGGTATAAGCAACTCATCACTCCCCGCCTGACGGCGGGTAGGAGAGGGGAGAGAGAAGCGCGGGGGACACCCCCGCACCCCCGGCAGGAGGGCCTCGCCGGCCCTCCTGCACCTCCCGGCTCAGTGGTTTAAGGATCATATTGTGAGAGGGAAGAGAAGCGGGACACCCCGCACCCCCGGCAGGAGGGCCTCGCCGGCCCTCCTGCACCTCCCGGCTCAGTGGTTTAAGGATCATATTGTGAGAGGGAAGAGAAGCGGGATACTCCCGCAACCCTGGCAGGCGGGCCTAGCCGGCCCTCCTGCACCTCTCGGCTCAGTGGTTAAGATCATAGTGTGAGAGGGAAGAGAAGCCCCCATACCATTTTTATTCTATGGTGCAAAAAATGGGCCACAGCCCATTTTTTGCACCATAGAATAAAAAAAGCAGGTTCCCGTCAGGGAACGAGTGTGGGTACTGTATGAATGACCACCAACCATAGGTATACAGACAAAGGTAATTAGATGCTATATTATATCTATCAAAAGCTCCTATAATAGGATATTGCCATCGGATAGACAAATACCTACCGAACTCCGTCTGTTTTTCGTATATATATAAGGACTATTTATAACAACACACCAACAAAAAAATTATGTGTGAGGCATAACAGTAGATTCCGCATATGTTTTAAAGGGCTTATAGGTCATTCACTTTGGAAATATCGATATACACTCTAGATAGATTTTACATATTTCTGTCACCGAACGTGCGAGCTATTCGCTATTGCGCCTATGGAACATGTGCGCTATTATACTCTTGTCTGACTCTTAGAAAAGGAGGGAACCAGCAACATGGCAGGCAGCGACCGCAAATCAGAGGTGAGGCGCAGAGGCGATAGAGTAGTGCCCAGCCTCGATCGTGGCTACTCGCGCGCAAGCCGGGCTGTTGGGGGACAAGGTTCGATAAGCTCGCAACGGGTCGAACAGCGTTCAAATTCATCTTCACCGAGATCGGGTTCTCGTAATAGTGGAGGTGCTGGAGCGCCCAGACAAGCGGCGCGCGGCCGACAAAATGCTGGTGCCAGTACAGGTAAAAAGGGTACGTCATCCAGTTCACCGCGTTCGGCACGAACTCCTTCTGCATCAGGTGGTGCAAACGATACGCATTTCCTCCAGTTTATACTGGATAGATGGAATGGATTGTCTCCAAATCAGCAGCAGCGCATTTCGAGTTCATTATTACTTGTATTATCTTTACTTTTATTTGCGTCCTTAACCGTACTTAGTGCAGCACCGATTTGGGGCAACATTGGCAAATTTTTCCTGACATTCCTGGGCTGGTCGGCCTATGTGCTGGCCTTTGGCTTTGTAATGTTTGCCGTGACACGCTTATATGAGAGTCTGCGCAACGAGAAGTTGATGCGCAGTTCTATGGTCCTGGGCCTGATTGTGATGTGTCTGCTGCTCCTCCTGGAGAGTCGGCTGATTATGGGACCCCAGACCGCCGGCGTATTGGCAGACCTGCTGGCTATGCCTTTTTCAGGCTGGCCACCAGCTGTGGGACATGTGCTGGTAATCGGACTTATCCTGGTCGTGACGATCTTTACGTTCCGCATTACATTTGCCCATGTGTTGATGATCTATCATTTTGTGGAGCGCATCATCGGTGATGTGCCGCGTGGTGGCGAGCAAGAGGAAGAAGATGATAATGTTTCATCGCGCTTCCTTGGACAGCGCCCACAATTTAGCCGCTATAGTTCCGGCCGCACCGCCCTGGATGATACTGGTGATATCGATGAGTTCGAGGAAGAACTTGAGTTACCCTCGACCCCTTCACGCCGCCAGGTAGCTTCACGCGTAGGACAGCAGCCGCAAGCAGCCGCGTTACCTTCACGGTCAGGGAAAAAGCAAGCGCAGGCAGCTGCATTACCCTCACGTTCAGGAAAAAAGCAGCAACCCGCGCCAGCACCTCTTGTAGATGAAGAAATTTATTATGACGATGGCTTTAATAGTTACGATGATTATAGCGACAAAACAATAGCCATTGAGCCAGAAGAATACGCCTACGAAGAAGAAAACTTCTACTTTGATGACGAGGATCCAATGAACGATATTAATCTGCACAAGCAGCAGATTAGTATGGTACCACGTGGTGTCCATGATCCTCAGCCATTGGATATAACAGATCATACGGGCGCTACGCGTGGAGCGCGGCAGCAGCCACTCGCGTTTCAAGATGAGACGATTGTAGACGACGATGTAATGTTGCGACCGCCAACGGACGACGAGCCTTTGATCCTGGAGCCAGCGCCTCAGCCGCGTTCACTGCCCCAGTCCAGTCGGGTGGCTGCTCGACCGATAATGCCCAGTGTGCCAACACCAGCGCCAGCATCCAGGCCAGCCGCCAGCAAGAACAGCAAGGCGGCCCAGGCCGTAGCGAACGCTAATCTTTCACATATTAAATCCAGCTGGCAATTGCCAAAGATGGAAGTCCTGCAGGTGCCGGATAACGCCAAGCAGCAGCTGTATGGGGAAGATACGGAAGATCTGGCTAAGTTGATTCAGGATACGCTTCGTAGTTTCCGGGTTGAGGCCGAGGTACGTGAAGAGGATATCAGCATCGGACCAACGATTATCCGCTTTGGTATTCGTCCAACGGGTCGACCGCAGATGGTTGTTGATGAGAAGACCGGCAAAATGATGCCGGTACGCGATGCCTCGGGTCAGATCGTCTATGAGACACGTACCCGTGTTAGCCGCATTATGGCTTTACAGAACGATCTCGCTCTGGTACTAGAAGCCAAAACCATTCGTATGGAGGCACCAGTACCAGGTCGTCCGTATGTTGGTGTGGAGATCCCAAATAAAAATAGCCGTCTGGTCACCTTACGTGAGGTGCTGGAGAGCAAAGAGTATATTGCCGCCAAAGTAAAATCCTATCTCTCAATTGGACTAGGTAAAGACGTGGCGGGTCTTGTTCGTGTCGGGGATCTGGCCAAGATGCCGCACTTGCTGATCGCTGGTGCTACCGGAGCCGGTAAGAGCGTGATGATCAACGCGATCATTGCCAGTATCCTGATGCAGGCTACGCCAGACGATGTCCGTTTGCTGATGGTCGATCCGAAGATGGTGGAATTGAACATGTATAATGGCATTCCCCATCTGCTCTCACCGGTCGTTGTTGAAGTGGAGAAAGTTGTCTCCTTACTCAAAAATGCTATCGCTGAGATGGAGCGCCGCTATCGACTTTTCTCGCAGCTGGGTGTGCGTAACCTGGATGGATATCGCAAGTTGCGGGCTCAGAAATTGACCCAGGGTGATGTCAGCCTGAATAATTTGCCTGCCATCGTGATTATCATTGACGAGTTAGCCGACCTGATGATGGCCGCGCCTGAAGAAGTCGAAGGTATGATCTGTCGTCTGGCCCAGCTAGCCCGTGCCACTGGTATCCACCTGGTCGTGGCCACACAGCGTCCATCGGTCGATGTTATCACAGGACTGATCAAAGCCAACATCCCGACGCGTATCTCGTTCATGGTGAGCTCGGCCGTCGATTCTCGTACCATTATCGATATGGGCGGCGCTGAGCGGCTACTGGGCCGAGGGGATATGTTATACTTACCCGCCGACGCTGGACGGCCTGAGCGCATTCAGGGCGCGTTCCTGAGTGACGATGAAGCCCAACGGCTAGCGGATTTCTGGCGCCAACAAATCATCCAGCATGCCCTTGAGTTAGGAGCTGATCCTGATAGCGTTCAGCGCCAGTCGGCGATTGAGCCGGGTTGGGAACTCAAGGTCGAGCAGCACGATGAGTTCGAGCTTGAAGATGAGCTCTTGGATCGTGCCGAGGATGTCGTACGGGAACAGGGACGAGCCTCCATCTCGCTCTTGCAGCGCCGTCTCAAAGTCGGTTATTCACGGGCGGCTCGCCTGATCGATCTTTTGGAGCAGCGTGGCATCATCGGACAATCCGTAGATGGTGGTCGAGCCCGAGAGGTCTATGATCATGGCAACCGTGGCGGTGGTGATGATGGACACAGTATGGCTGATGAAGCCGATGACATCATGGCTGACGAAAAGGCTCGCAACGACTTCCTACGCAGTCAGGCTTCCCGTTTCCAGCCCAATGTTGGCTCCCGTGGTGCCCCCATTGATGATGAAGATGAAGAGATAGACTAGAGATCTTATAAGAAAGACGCCTTCTCAGCACTGCTGGAAAGGCGTCTTTTTATGTTCGTGTACGTTCACCGCACGGTGATGTTATACCTGTCTGCATCGTTTAGCGCAACATCGGCTGCTGTTCCCAATAGGAAAGCCTGGCCGAAGAAACCATCAGAGCCGTCTCATAGTCCAATTGTTCTCCAGCATACAATGACTGATCCCCATCCAATTTCTGTGTCGGAGTCTGAGTAACCACATAGTGTTGGAAATAGCTTACCCTGCGCATCACAGCCTGTAACAACGTCTCTTTTTCTGATAGATGAGCGGTTGGTAATAAATCATAGAGTTGCATAAAGATCATTTCCTTTTATATATCTTATCAATAGAAGCACTTGTGCCTCATTCATCTCTTCAAGCTTCGATACCCATAGTGTAAAGGAAAGATGTTTAAAATATATGTCATATGTGTCACAGAGTTGTCGCAACATTTATAAGTCAGCGGATAATAAAACGTAGCGGCAGGTCTTGTACCTGCAACCTGTTCACGTATGCAAAGCCTCAAAAACACGTGGTCGTGTAATGGCGATCACAGCCAGGCGTGTTCAGCCTCTGGCCTGTGCATAGTCATACGTTGGACTGGTCGCAGGTACAAGACCTGCCGCTACGTTGAGCTGCGTCTCCAGTGAGCATAAATAAATAAATTATGTTATTTTATATTAGAGCGTGAAATATCTCCCAGGTGGAAAAGCATATACCACCCATCAATCTAGTGCATCTGTAAACATATACCACTCTGTTTTGTTTCTCTTCGCACCTTCTTCAATGTACCTTTATTTGCTTAGGAGAGTTTAAAGTAAGATGCAACAACAATTCTTGTCTAAACGCATTGAGATCACTATTGTATTAGCTTTACTTCTTTCTTTCTCCCTTAGTGCTTTATCCGGTGGAACACCTCTACAGGCCAGCGCCGCCATTGGATCTCAATCGGCCAATGGAGCTATTACGCAGGCCTCACAGACTACGGGCGTCCCCGCCGAACTCCTCAAAGCTCTGGCATATATGGAGGGTCAATTCAACAATCACCAGGGCCGTCCCAGTGTGGATGGTGGGTATGGTAGTATGCATCTCATCAAAAACAGACGTGGTAATACCCTCGATGAAGCTGCTATGGATATTGGCGTTGCCGTTGACAAGCTGAAGAAGGATCTTGCCACCAATATTCGTGGTGGGGCCGCCGTCCTCCGTGATGAGGCATTACAGCAATCTTCCTCACATACGCTTCCTGGCAATCTGGCTGATTGGTATGGGGTGGTAGCTACCTATAGTCATGCAGCCACGCGGACATCTGCATTACAGTACGCCGATGCCCTCTATACCGTGCTGAATGCAGGCTTTTCCCGTCAAACGGAGAGCGGAGAGACGGTAACGCTGGCACCTCAGAATGTACAGCCGCATACCGCTACCGCCGCATCCGCTAAAATCGCTACCACCTCTTCCTTACCTGCAGGCTGCAAGCGTGATAATAAAGTAGATTATGCTGGTGCCATTGACTGTATTGTGCCAACCTCCTTTGATTGTACGCCGCCTGATT
Organism: Dictyobacter alpinus; assembly: GCF_003967575.1. Classification (NCBI taxonomy): domain Bacteria; kingdom Bacillati; phylum Chloroflexota; class Ktedonobacteria; order Ktedonobacterales; family Dictyobacteraceae; genus Dictyobacter; species Dictyobacter alpinus. The sequence goes on along the minus strand of NZ_BIFT01000001.1, from coordinate 2,073,224 downwards.
CTACCTATCCTGGTTGTACCTATGAATCAACCGATCGCCCCAAAGTTTTACCGGTCAATTATGTGACCATTCATGATACTGAAGGTGGCCTGCAGGCTTCACTGGGCGTCTTTCAAGATGTGAATAGCGGAGTGAGTATTCACTATCTTGTGGATACCGATGGGACCATCTATCAACTACTACACGACAAGGATGTGGCCTATCATGTCGGTAACTATTGGTATAATCAGCGCTCAATCGGCATTGAACATATTGGTTATGATGCGACTGGTTATCTCTGGTATAATGCCGCGCAGTATCTAAGCTCAGCCAAATTAACCGCCTACCTGCTCAAAAAATACAACATACCTCTGGACCATGACCATATTGTTTCACATGGAACAGTCCCATCACCTGGTTTGTTTACCAACCATGTCGATCCAGGTCCCTACTGGCTCTGGACCTATTATCTCAAATTGATTCATGAGCAGGGCGTTCCTTATCCTAAAGGTAAAAAGTACGACAATGTGATTACCCTGAAGCCCCGCACAGACCAGAAGCCGCTGGGAAGAAATGGAACCGAGACCAGCGCCAACTTCAACTTCTTCTATCTACATACTGGTCCCAATACGCATGCTCCTCTGGTCACAGCATTGGGTATCAATGATATGACTGATGAGACCAATAACGTTGAGACCAATACCAGTTACTATTACATCAACAAGGTCAAAGATCCAGTTGGAACGGGTGATACCTTTTATGAGATCTGGTATGGTGTATCGGACCATGGAGGAGACAATCCACCCACGCCTCTAGCGGATGCACATCTGGCATGGCTTGATGTACCGCCCGGTGGTGCCATAGAAGGACCCGGGACTCCCGTAACGCTGAATAGCGCCACCGGCGCTGATATTGCGGTTACTGGTAAACCCATGACCGGGGCGACCACGATTGGTTATGCGCCCAGTGGCGCCATCTTCGTCTCCGGCTATACCTATGTCGAGGATGGAACAACAAATCTGTGGTATGAGATTAACTATAATCATCGCCAGGCCTGGGTTCCTGCCAGCGTCGTAGTGCCTACCAGCAAATAAAGCGTAAAGGAGATAAAAAGAAATAATCCCAGTAGCGGCTGCCCTCGTGGCTGCGCACCTTCGCCCACGAGCGTAGCCGCTGACACCATGAGTACACTTCCCTCCACGCCTCGCTCAGCAACAATCTCCGCCCACTTGCCCCTGCGATCATCTCATTGACAGAACGGCTACGTGCGCAGCCACGAAGGCAACCTCAGTTATTTATTGGATTCGGTAAAGATAATGTCGTTCATATCGGCCAGCGGACGGTAACCTATCTTCTGGTAGATGCTATTAGAGGTAGGATTGGCGAGATCAGTAAAGAGGCTGCAGGCTCGCCAGCCACTATCCAGCAGGTGTTGGCTGAGGGCGGCTACACAGTTTGTACCATAACCTTGGCCGCGCTCGGCGGGCGGCGTATAGACTGGACCAATGTTGACGACGGTGGACATCTCGCGACTCTTGGCGGCCATGCACACAATCTCACCGGCAGCAGTCTCCCAGAAAAAGAAATCTCCCCGGTCCAGTCTGAATGGTATGGTGCGTTTAATCTCACTGACAGGTTCGTTGAGATGGGCCTCGGCAAAGAACGCTAGCATCCACTCCAGAATGAGCTCATAATCCTGACTGGTGGCCTGTCGTAAGCGGCCGTTTGTGGTCGCTGGTTGCGTCACCGCCGTCAACTCATAGACGCGTTCATGGGTCGCGACCTGATACGTGTGTCCCGTCTGCTCCTGCCAGATGCGGGCGAAATCTTCCGCGACTCGGGAGGGTCCGATGCAGCCCGGCAGAGCGATCTGCTGGGTGTAGAGATAATCGGCCAGCAACTTGAGGGCCGTTGACTGTTTTTCTGGATGATGGCTATACAGAATCAAGCGATGTGGAGGGGTCATGCAGGCCGCAATGACTAACTCTTCGTGATCTTCGACCGTCGCCAGAAATGGGGGCGTGGGGTAGGCATCTGGCTGAGCACGCAGGCGCATGCTGATACCCAATATCAGATTATTCATGGCCTCCTGCTCTTCCAGAATCTGCTGGGTTTTGGCCAAAAAATCCTGTGCTTCAGTATAGGTGGTTACAAGCATTGATTGCTACCTCCCTGGTATTTGTTCTATTCTTCAGGTGTTTCTGGTTGTGGTCGTAAGGCCTGTCTGGCTTCTTCGTCGAGTTCCTTCATGATTTTTTTGTCCTGTTTGCTACTCAGATCGAGTTTAGCGAAGAGATCAGGACGGCGTGCACGGGTACGGCGAATGGCTTCTTTCCGCCGCCAGCGTTCGATGTTTGCATGGTGACCGGAGAGGAGTGTCTCGGGAATGCCCCAGCCACGGAAGACAGGGGGGCGGGTATATTGGGGATATTCGAGCAGGTTGTTGCTATGGGATTCATCGCTGGCGGAGCCCTCGGTGAGTACGCCCGGCGTTAAGCGACTGACGGCATCTACCAGGATCATCGCGGCCAACTCCCCACCGGTCAACACATAATCTCCAATGGATATCTCATCGGTGACGAGATGCTCGATGATGCGCTCATCGATACCCTCATAGTGGCCACAGAGCAGGGTAATGCGTGGCTCCAGTGCCAGTTCATGCGCAATACTCTGATTAAATAAGCGGCCCTGGGGAGTCAGATAAATGATCGGTCCACCCTGATGAACCGCCTCGATCGCATGAAAAATAGGATCTGGTTTCATCACCATACCCGCGCCACCGCCATAGGGATAATCATCCACCACATGGTGCCGATCGGTCGTGACATCCCGAATATTGTGCAGATCGATACTCAGAAGATTGCGCTCCTGAGCTCGTTTAAGAATACTCTCGGTAAAAGGTCCCTGAAACATGCCAGGGAAAAGCGTGAAAATGTCGAAATGCATGAGCCTACTCACCTCTACAGATATGTGTTACAATAACACCGTTGCCGCTTACTGGCAAGCCCATTGCATTGTAAACACATACAGCTTTTCCAAAAGCCAGCTGAAATTTCCACAGCGGAGTCTTGTTATGTCCTGGTCCCAACCGCAGCAAGTTGAGGGTCCCCATGACCAAATGGCCATTCTGGTGGGTAGTGCGATACAATTGCTGCGTGGCGAATCCGGTGTTTTTGTGGTCTCGAATGAAGCTTTTGATCCACAGAGTAGCACCGAGTATACGCTGTATCAATTAAGTAAAATCGCTTTACCTGCGCTTCTCGCCTATGTGCAGGAAGGTATGCAACCTAACTCGCTTCATCCTCTGGTCGTAGAAAATCTGGCGCCCGATCTGGCGCACCAGATGGGATTGGCGGAAGAGGCTATTGCGGGCCATGGCGTTGAGTGGTGTTCACTGGCAGTCTATGATGAAGTGGGGCCGCTGGGGACGCTGTATTTCTTGCGCCCTGGGAATCTGCGTTCCTGTTTTGAACGGCAGGTCGCCGATGAGCATGAGGCGCTAGAATACAATGCTCTACATTTGTTTGTTACCCAGTTAGCGACCAGTCTGCGTATCGCTTTACGTTCGCAGGCATTGGTCAAAGAGCAAGACCGGCTGGCCGCGATCTTCCAGCATAGCACTGAAGGCATCTTGACGGTTGATAATGCGTTGCGTATTATCGATTTTAATCCAGCTATGCAGCGTCTGACCGGTTGGCGTGAGAACGAGGTACTGGGCCAGTTCTATTTCAAGGTTCTTCGTCCCAAGGACCGCCAGGGGAATGATCTGGGCCTCCAGGACTCCGTGATTCTACAAGCTTTCGCGGGCCAGGAGGTGGTCAATCGGGACATGATCATTTGCGCCCGTGATGGGCAGCGCTTCTCTGTGGCTGTGACCGCGTCATGCGTGCGTTCAGCGCGTGGTGAGCCGATGAATGGTATTCTCCATGTCCATGATCTGACACGCGAGCATCAGCAAGAGGAGCAGCGCTCAACCTTTATCTCAGTGATCTCGCACGAATTGCAGACACCGATCGCGATTATCAAAGGGTACGCCTCGACCTTAGCCCGTACCGATGCCCGCTTCGATGCCAAAACAATCCGTTCGCGGCTGGTAGCGATTGAAGAAGAGGCTGACCGTTTAAACAAGCTGGTTGGTAATCTACTCTATGCCTCACGTATCCAGGCCAACGGACTCCAAATGGACATTACGGCCCTGGATCTGGAGCGTGTGGTGCGCGGCATGGTACGTCGCCTGCGCGCCAAAGCGCCCGATGTTCAGGTGTCAGTCTTGATTCCGGAACATCTGCCTGTTGTTATGGCGGATCGAGAGAGAATCGAAGAGGTGCTGCAAAACTTATTGGATAATGCTGTAAAATATTCTCCGCGCCATCCAGAAGTGACTGTTGCATGTTATGTGACGGGAGAAGAAGTCATCGTCAGTGTCAGTGATACAGGTATGGGAATTGCGCTACGCGAGCAAGAGCAGATCTTTGATCGCTTTCACCGTGTCGGGGAGCCGCTCTCACAATCCACTCCTGGAGCGGGCCTGGGACTGTATATCTGTAAAGCCATAGTTGAAGCACATGGAGGACGTATCTGGGTGGAGAGCACATTGCGCCAGGGTTCAACCTTTTCGTTTAGTTTACCGCGTGAGGAGAAAGCGCCGTTACCGATGGTGGTTTTTTGATGATGGAACAGGAAGTATTTGATCAGCGGGACATGACGATTCTCATCGTCGATGATGAGCCGCGCATCCGCGATTTTGTGCGCATGAATCTTGAGCTAGAGCATTATCGCGTGCTTGAAGCCAACAACGGGATCGAAGCCCTTGACGAGTTACGTGAAAACCTGCCTGATCTCGTTGTGCTGGATGTGATGATGCCAGAGATGGACGGCTTCGAGACCCTTAAAGCCATTCGTGAAGTCTCGACGGTTCCGGTCGTGATGCTCACTGTGCGTCAAAATGAACAAGATCGCATTCGTGGCCTGGATCTAGGGGCCGACGACTATATCGCCAAGCCATTTAGTCCCCGTGAATTACTCTCGCGCATTCGCGCCCTTTTACGCCGCTCACTGATGGCCCCGCCATCCCGCAAGACAGAGATCGTGGTTGATCCCGATCTGACGATAGATTTTGCACGTCGAGAAGTGATTGTGCGTGGCCGTAAAGTCGTGCTACGTCCAACCGAGTATCGTCTCCTCTATCATCTCGTCAGCAATGCCGGGCGTTTGCTCACCCATGAAACCCTGCTCTCGAAGGTCTGGGGCCGTGAATATCGTGATGAATCACACTATCTGCGTCTGTATATTACCTATTTACGCCAAAAGCTTGAGAAAGATCCCGCTCATCCCCAATATATTCTCACGGAACGTGGGGTTGGCTATCGTTTTAAAGCGCTTGATGAAGGACACAAATAACAGGAGAACGAGAAGTTATTATGAATAAGAAGGAACGAGTAGACGCAGTGTTGCGTGGAGAAAAAGCCGATCGTGTCCCTGTCAGCGTCTGGGGACACGACTATGAGCGTGAATGGGGAATACAGTCACTGTCCGAATCAATCGCCGAGAATTTTAATCGCTACGATTGGGACTACATTAACGTGAAGCCACGGTCATCCTATCTGGTAGAAGGTTGGAAGGCGAAATATCAGCCCTCCGGCAAAAAGTTTCAGCCCCCAACCTGTGAATATACCCCAATTAGAAGTGCTTCAGACTGGAAGCGGATGCGTCCACTTGAACCGGATCATGGAGCGCTGGGCGAGCAACTACGGGTTCTGCAATTAGTCAATCATGAAGTTGGCTATGATGCTTACTTCACCCAGTCTATCCCCTGTCCACTTGGCGTTGCCCGCTATCTGGCTGGCGACAAAACCCAGCCAATCCTGTTGAGTATTCGTGAAGATCGCACTGCCCTGCATACCGCCCTGCGTATCATCACAGAAACCCTGATCAATCATGCCATCGCCTGTCTGGAGCAAGGTGCCAGCGGCATCTACTACTCCACCAATGGATGGGCCAGCGCGGGCATGTTGACCGAAGATCAATATCGAGAATATGGCGAACAATATGACCTTGAATTCTTAGACGCCATTAAAAGTCGCAGCAAATTCAACATTCTGCACAACTATGGTTCACACATCTACTTTGATCTCCTGGCCTCCTATCCAGTCCAGGCCATTAACTGGTCCACCGAACAAAAAGGCAATCCAGATTTACTTGATGGGCGTAAGCGTTCAGGAAAAGCTGTGATGGGTGGATTAAGTGAAATTGGCACCCTGAAAAAAGGCACCCCAGGAAAAGTCCAGGACGAAATTGGACTTGTCGTGGAACAGACCGGTGGACAGGGTCTGCTCCTGGCACCAGGCTGCTCTATCGCACCTGAAACGCCAACCAAAAACCTTGAAGCTATTCGCCGTGCGTTATCTTGACACTTTCTGATGCATTCGTTATACTTCCTGATGATTCTCAACCATGCAAAATAATCATATAGTGTACGCATTGCTAAGGTGAGATTGATAACAAAACATTATCCCCATACTGGCTAATAAGCCGACCATTATATACCAGGAGTGGGAAAAAATGTTGTATAGTAATATCTAACGAATAACAGAGAAGACCATGCACCGCGCTGTCTGGGAATAGGGATAGAGTGGGAAAGAGGAGAACTCAGCAATTACGGTGTATGCATCCTCAAAATTCCGTCGACAAGCATACTCGCATCGCACTTTGTTTGTAATAGAGAGGGTATACGGGAGCAATGGAGCGATATAGAACAATGCGAGCCTATTCAGCAGGCGGCGTTGTGTTCCGCCTTGCCCCTATGAGCTCTCCTGACATAAACTTCTCACAGAATCAACTGCGATCCGACGATATTCACGAAGGGTCCGACAGGTTGATATCTATGGAAGTAGTGCTGGTGGGACGTAGTCACGCTGGTATCTGGGCCTTACCTAAGGGGACCCCTCAGCCGGGCGAGACCGTCGAGCAGGTCGCATTACGAGAGGCACAGGAAGAGACTGGTTTGCAAGTCGAATTGATTGCCTATATTGGTAGCACCTCGTATTCATTTGTACGTGAGCAAGTGCGCTACCATAAACAGGTGCGACATTTCTTATTAGAGGCAGTTGGTGGCGATACCGCTTTACATGATCATGAATATGACCTCGTGGAGTGGTTTCCATTGTATGAAGCCAGTCGTCGCCTGACATATCAGAATGAAGTCAATATTCTATATCAGGCAGAAGAAATGCTCCAGCGCTGGTTGCAATATCGGCAACAAGAAGGGCAAAAGTAAGCTGTATGCAAGAAGAATATAAACCCCGCTTTAAACTCGCGAGACGCATACTCTTTCCCTATACTGGCGAAGAGCCGCTTACTCGTGCCCAGGAAGTGAAAGTCATCATCTCGTGGGCAACCATTTTTCCAATTATGCTTGTGGTATGCACACTGCCACTCGTGGCTTTATTCAGCAGCAATGCATCTCTGCAGAGAGTCGCCCTTTTTCTCCTGCTGGTCTTTGTAGGAGGGATCGCTATTTTTGGCTTGATGGCCTGGTTTGTGGTCTTGATGGTCAATCGATCTGCCCGGCTATTTCAGCTACACATGGCAAAAAAATCTGCAGGGACTAGCAACATCAGCGGAGGTAGGTATGGATCTTAGTGTCGAAGGCAAATCAGAGCGTATACCCCCTGGCTCACATATCTGCCAGCTTTATAGCAAGGTGACAGAAATTCCTGGTGTGACGGCGCGCCTGTTGCGTGTTGGGTTGTCACTAAATGAAAAGTGTCTGTTCGCAGCCGCACCGGCGCAAATTAAAGAGCTTCGTGAAGAGCTGGAGAAGCTCCAGGTTGATGTAGATGAACTTATCGCCTCTGGCCAGCTGGTTCTATATGATGAACGGGATGTGTTTCTGGCCAATGGGAAGCGTTTTGATCCATACTTTTTGTTATCCTCGCATCAAACGTTTATTGCGCAGGCATTACGTGAAGGCTGGCAGGCGGTACGCATATCGATAGATATGACCTGGTTGGCGAAGGATCTGGCTACTCCTGAGCAGATTCTTAAGTATGAGGCGGCTTCGGATGCTGTGTTTACGTTCCAGAATGCTCCTATTATTGCTTTAATGCATTATGATCATAGTAAGTTATTGCCGAGTCTGGTTGTGGAGGTGCTGAAGCTTCATCCGATTTCTGTGGTTGGTAAATATATTAAGCGTAACCCCTATTATCTTAACTCTGAGCAATATATGTTAAAGATTCTACGCATCAATAAAGATAAAGGGAATGCCAATACGGTTGTGTGATAACTTTTCGCTCACTTGGGCGCTAAAGCGCCCAACTTTAGTTTATCATATTGTGCCACAATATGATATATTGGTCAGGTGAGTATATTGTGCCACAATATGATATATCAGATAAAAAGAAGTCAGCGCTCTCGGTTCTGCGCGCAGAACCGAGAGCGCTGACTTCTTTTTATCTGGTTTAGTTGTCGAAGATGTTGCCCATGAAGTTGCTTTGGCCGCCAGCCTGAGGGGAGCCTTCGCTGGAGGGTGGATGATAGGTCATGGATTGTATGCCTACGCGGCCAGGACCAATGAAGCGGTTGAGGGTAAATGATGCACCCGCCATCAGGCCACCGATGGCTCCAAGGATGCCACCTCCGCGTTGTGATCCAGCCACCGTTGTTACCTGCATCTGGACCGATGGATCTTTCCAGAGCCATGCACCGGGCTCTACATCGAGTGCCTCTCCAGGCGCGAGCATCTTTTCAAAGACGTTACCATAGCCATGCAGGAGTAGCATGCCTTCGCCATTGACCGCAGTGAATTGATCAATAAACATCCCGGTTCGGCTGAAGAGAATATTAGCTGCCCCCTGGACGAAGGTAAAATTATAATCTACATTGCTGGTGGCGATAAGAAATTGATGTTCGCGTACCTCAACCGTCTGCCCTTGTTGCAGGCGAAGTGCCACAATCTGGCCTACAGAATCGCGTGAGAACGAAATATTACCGGGTCCTTGAGCCTCACTGATGAAGACCTGCAAGCCTGCAAAGAAGCGCCGTGCCGCACCTCTCAGGGACTTAAAGCCGATCTGGACACCTGGATGCTTCCACAATAGGATATGATGCTCAAAATAGACTGATAGTTGATTTCCAAGCATCACATCGACCACAGGTACCAGTTCGCCATCAATGCTGATAGTCATGTCCGCGATCCGTAATGGACCTTTGGGGTTATGTAATTCAGCTTTAGGAACCGCGTTTCCGAACATACTATTGGAATACTCTTCAAACTGGTTCGGTGGCGTGTATCCACTCTGTGAAGGAGTTCCATAGTTACCTGGTTGTGAAGGTGGTGGTGGTGGATTATACATACCTGGCTGTGAGGGTGGTGGACTGTTATAAGGTCCAGGTTGGGATTGGCCCTGTGGAAATGGAGCCGCATTCACAGGGGCTCCACATGTTCCACAGAATTTTACCCCATCAGCGATTTGGCTATGGCAGCGAGGACAGGTCATTGAATCCTCCTTATAAAGGACCGGTTAAGAATGTGTCTAACTCCCATCCCAATGGGAGTGGTGAGTTTTGTGCGCGTAAGCTTGTATCAATCTTTAATGTGATAATAACAGTGTTTGTCTGAAGATACAAGAGTAAAAATATAGAAAAAATCAGGAAGGAAACCGTAGCGGTTTTACACTTCCTGATTTTTTCTATTTGAGGTGATAATAACAGGGCAAGCTAGAGAACGAAGCTATCAGCCAGAGGGCTACGTGAATTATTATTAGAATTATCACGCTTGTCACCATTCAGATTAACCTGAGGCTGACCGTTGGTCTGGCGACCATTGCTATTATACGTTCCACTGCCATTATTTGAAGATGGCATAGCGGGTGGCGTATTCTGCATCCCTTGTAAGCTCTGAAGAGCGGCCTGTGATTGGCTCGACTGGTTAGAGGATCCAGACTCGGTTGCGAGCTGAATTGTCTTACCCTCAATTACTACAGCGATACCAATACCACGGCGAAGATCAGCGAGCTGTCTACGCAACTCACGATTCTCAGCCTCTAATGCATCCATCAATTTTTTCTGCTCGAGCAGCATCTGAGCGATGCCTTCAAAACCAGCGCTAGCAGCACGATCCATCATGGACTCCTCCTGCGTACTTTCCGTACCCATTTTATCTAGAACAAATTCACCCATCACAGCGCCACGTCCTCCAACTCAATTGTGCCTGGCCTAGCCTAATAACGGCACAACGCGATCCCAAATTGCCGCCGCAACGCCGGTCTTGGGCATTACAGGCAGGTCTTCCATTGTACCATCAGCATGAAAGATGAGCACTTTATTGGTGTCGGTACCGAAACCACTATCTGAGCGCGACACATCGTTCGCGACCAGCAAGTCCAGTTGCTTGCGTTGTAACTTCTCCTGGGCATGCTCGACAAGGTGTTCGGTTTCGGCCGCAAAGCCAACGCGTATCAAGCGCCGCTTCAACTGAGGAATGGAGCCGCCAGCATGTACATCTCTGACATCACCATCACCCTTAAGTGCCATCGCAAGTTCGCCAAGAATATCTGGATTCGAGACCAGATCAATGGTAAACCTGCCCTCCCCGTTTTGCCCGGTAGACTTATCACCATGCTTCTTGATTTTTTGTTCTGCGACCCGTGTTGGACGAAAATCCGCTACGGCAGCACTCATAATCAAGGCATCGGCATCAGTAATAAAGTCACGCACGGCGTCACGCATCTGTATCGCAGTATCGACCGGATGCAGTTCTACACCAAATGGTGGAGGGAGTGCAACGGGTCCCGATACTAATATAACGTGCGCGCCGCGATCTCTTGCTTCCGCTGCGAGGTTATAGCCCATTTTTCCTGATGAGCGATTCCCTACGTATCGTACTGGATCGATTGGTTCCTGTGTCCCACCAGCTGTGACAATAACACGGCGACCTGTAAGATCCCCATGTTGCCCCAAAACTTTATGAATGGCCCCAAGTAAAGTAGCCGTCTCAGGAAAGCGACCAATGCCGATTGCACCTGAAGCGAGTCGGCCCACCTCTGGTTCTACGACAAAGGCACCTCGCTCGCGTAATACTGCCAGGTTCGCCTGTGTCGCCGGATGGTTATACATATTGGTATGCATCGCAGGTGCCAGGAGCAAAGGAGCCCTGGTAGCCAGGGCCACGGCTGTCAGCATATTATCTGTCATACCGTGAGCCAACTTAGCAATTGTATTGGCGGTTGCCGGTACAATTACCAGAAGCTCAGCCTCGTCTGCCAACTTTATATGCGTCTCTGCGGCTTCTCCCGAGGCTTCCCAGAGGTCGCTATACACGCGCCTATGGCTCATGGTCGCGAATGTGAGCGGGCGAACAAATTCTTCCGCGTGCTCAGTCATAATCACATCTACGAGAGCACCTGCCTGTTGCAATTTGCTGACCAGGTCGATTGCCTTGTACGATGCAATTCCTCCACAGATACCTACGATAATACGCCTATTGAGTAACATGGCTAGCCTACTTGTTTCCTAGAATAAACCATTCGTGCTGGAACATAGCTACAATAGCATATGGAAATGTTTAACGGCAAGGTTGGTGCCAAGAAGTACCATTATATATTAAATAATACCCCATCCCACCAAATTAGAGCCAGTAGTAAGCATAAAAAAACCTGGTATATTGCAGCAATGCAATATACCAGGAGTGTGTTACAACAACTGCGGGAGTTGTTATGCGATCTAAGCATTCAATGCAACATCATCCACATAGAAGCTAGTGGTGAGTGAGGAATCGGTCGTACCAGAGAAGTACACCTGAACCTGCTGTCCCTTATAACTTGACAGTGCTGATGTTACATCGAAACTATACTGGGTCCAACCGTGAGCATTAGCGTTACACTGGGTCTGTGGTGTTGAGATGGTCGCGCCAGTGCTGGTGCGCAGACGTGCGTAGAAGTAGTCATAACACGTGCTACCGGTCTCGCTTGTGCTGATATAGGTCCAATAGGTCAATGTGATTTTTGAGGTTGTCGATGGGATCGAAACGGTCTGATAGATGGTGTCGGTACAAGAATTGTATCCACAGAGGTAGGCGCTATGGGTGCCGCTGTGTGGCTTGCTTGTATCAACGATCTCGTAGCCGCCTGTGGAACTCTCAGTCCATGAAGCAGATCCGCTCTCAAAGCCACCATTGGTGATGACGTTACCGCCACCGCCGCCGCCGCCGGAACCAACTGTTACTGTTACTGATGTGCCGTGAGAGGCGCTACCTTCAGTACCATTTACTGTAACGGTGTATGTACCAGAAGCAACGCTTGAACCGACTGAAACTGTCAGGGTTGAAGAACCACCGGCTGTAACGGAGGTTGGGGAAAGAGAAGCTGTTGGGCCGGAAGGAGAAACGCTTGCGGTCAGGCTAACTGTTGCGGCTGAACCACTGGTAACCGAAGTTGAGATTGTGGAAGAACCGTTGCTACCTGGAGCGATTGACAGGCTTGTTGGATTTGCGCTGATACCGAAGTCGTTACCGCCGCCGCCGCCACCACCAACGATCGCATGTGAAATATCACAGCGGTTGGTGTCATTAGACCATGTGGACTGCATGGCATAGGTACCATTGCCCATGGTAACGTTAGCCGAAGCACCCTGACCGGAACTGATCCAGGCACACTCGTCAGCGTTTTCCTGACCACTGGAAGCGGTCCAACCACCAGCAGGATTCTGGTCGGTGATGGTCTCTGCATACTCGTGGCCTTCAACCATGGTGTAACCATCATTAGTGCCATTGGAGTTTACGAAGTTCTGACCGCAACTGGAACCCTGGTCCATGACATATGGCATGTTGGTGAAAGCGATATCACCATAAGAGGAGCTGACAGCACCACCGCTCAGTGAACTATCACCGTTGTAGTCGTGCCATGCGCAGAAACCACCGGTTTTGTAGTTATCCGGGTTAGCACCTTTAGGGGAGAGAATTACGTATTGTGCATAACGGTTAGAAGAAGCGCTTGTGTTGCCGAAGTGGGCGGCAGCATTCACGGCTTCAACACCAATCTGGTGACCAGTAGCTGCGCTAGGTGAGGCTGTTGAATTGTCATACCAGACACCGGAGAGAGCACCACCTGTTGGATAACCAACATGAGCTGCGTTGGCGGAACAGCTGCTTGCGCCGGTTGCGACACCAGGACCATCACAAAACTGGGTCATGACACCAGACCACAGTTCGTTGCCAGTTCCCAGGCCTTTGAACATTTTCTGCATTAAGGGCGCGCCGCCGCTTGTGTCGCTTGAGAAGGTCAGGTTACCACCGCTATCTGTGCTCTGTGTACCCCACTGAGTGCCCCAGAAAATCAGATAGACTTTTTCATGGCCACTGGTGACGCCGATACCATCGATGCCACCACCATAACCAAGGGTTTTACCAGTGACAGCAGGATGTACCTGGCTGTAGGACTTCATCTGGTTGTTCTGTGAAATAGTAGGAACAACACCATGACGATAGCTGTGCTGGTAAGCTGGGGAATAAGGATTGGAATCAGTGGAGCCGGTCACACCCGCTCTGGCTGTTGTAGCAGCAAAAGCATTTGCCTGTGACAGGGCCGATAACAGTAGTAAAAATACTGTTATAGAGAAAAATCGTATCGCTCGTTTCTGCAAAATAAACTCCTTTTTAAGGCTAAAAGAAACGGTTTCTAATGGCGGATACAATTAAATAAGATATACAAGATGGTAGGCGTCCATTTCTACCATCATTAAGTAGGAGTATAGAATTAAAGCCTTAACAATCGCTTCGCTTTAAATTACATAATATTATGGTAAAAGAGTAGTGTGATGGCTGAACGATTGTGACTTGTATAAGACTTTTTTTTCTTGTGAGGAGTAAGTTCTTCGTGAGGATTCGCATGGTCTCTTTATGAGATTATAATGTTATTTTGTAGTGTATGTAACCCCTATGACCACCTTAAGTAGAATGAAAATTTTATATTAGCGGTAGTTATGTGCCGTTTCGCTCTATAGTAATACAAGATAGAATGGAAGAGAAGGAGATAGCGTCAGTCAGCGTACGGCAGGGTTTGCCCCTGCGGCCCGCACCATGTACGAGCAGACCTGGCCCATACACTGGACGCCCAGCCTCAATGCCGCGTGTTTGAGCGGCATATCAGACGTGAACAGGTCGCAGGGGCAAGCCCTGCCGTTACGTTGAGAGGTCTGGTCTTATGATTCTGATTAGATGTCACTATATCTGCATAAGATATTTCTTTATGTAACATTACATAAGACATTGAGTTGAATTTCTTTAACTTATCCTTTTTTGATATTAGGAGGCACTATCTCTAAGTTATGGCTAAAAATATAAAGAGGCAGGATAGTAACATATTCCAAATTACTATCCTGCCTCTTTAAGACTTTTTTTATTGAGCAATAAAAGTAGTTGTAGGCTGAATGGGTGGCCAAGAAAGAGTGGCAGTTACGTGATATGTTTGCCCACTTACCAGATCATTGGCTAGAATGGTGGCTGTAAAACTACCATTTTGATCCGTATTTACTACCACATACGTTCCTTGTGGGTAATACCATAGATCAGGATCTGCAGTAAATGGACCATCCCAACCAACAGGTATTTGAACACCGGCCAGAAAATGTGTGCCTGTAACGGTAATTGTTGTTCCTGAAGGACCAGTAGTAGGTGTTATGGTGAGTGTGGGTTGATAATAAAATGTGGTGGTATTCCAGCTATTACCAGCTATGAGACCACTTGTCACTCCAACTGCTTTTACCAAAGCATTGCCAGGGCCTGTGCTAACACTTTCTATAGCAGGAATAGTGACTGCCGCTTCATACGACCCATCGCTTTGACTGGTGGTTGTCGCAACGACTTTATCGTTAAAGGTGATATTTATCGTCTCATTCGCCCCAAAATTTTGTCCGGCAAAGCGCACAACATCCCCAGCCTTGCCAATCACATTTTCCGGCGTAGCATTTTCGGCAAGTATAGTTGGCTCCACTGAATATGTGCTTGTCGCAATCAGATTGGTGGTTTGTCCTATGGCAGCCATGGGAATGGTTTTTCCCAATGGTGTACTTGGCCACGTAATTAACATAATGCCATTGCCCTCAGCATCTGCCGTAATCGTGGCTATATTGCTTTGATCGGGTTGTTGATAGTGATTGACAATCTGAACTTGTTCATTAGCTCCAAAGCCACCGATAGTAATTCTGCCGTTTCCATCATCAATCCCCACCCCTTGAGGCCTAAATGTAAATGGTGAGCGAACAGAAATGGTAGCCGCTTTATTTTTAGCATAAATATAATATTTTGTCGTTGGGGAATACTGAAAGGGTACAGTGATATTAGCAGCAATGCTACCTGTACTATCGGTAGTAACGGTCGTCACACCATTTTTTACATTTTGGAAGTAGAGATCTACTTGCTCATTTGCGTTAAAGCCGCCGCCGTCGACTTCGATTGTTCCTCCAGGATTAGTATCTCCATCATAGTAGTGTGGATGATAGAGGCTAATGCCGGGGCCTACATTAATACTTGTAGTAACTGATAAGTTGCTCAACGTTCCCGTTGCTTGCAGAGTATAAGTGCCTGAAGAGGCAGGAGATAATTGTACGTCGAATCTAAATGCACCTTTACTGTCAGCGGCATCATTATAGAGCTGCTGCCCACCATTAGCATTCCAGGTTAGATTTACATACTCATTAGGTGCAAAACCTGTGCCGCGTACTGTAATGATTTGATGTGGTTTAGATCCGCCTGGAGCGGAAAGCGTCAGAGGATAGACACGAATTTGTCCTTTGACCGTAGCCGGTTTTTTGTTTGATCGTACGATGGTCACTGGATAGGATCCTGGTATTAAATGCGCTGGCATAGAAAATGAGAAGGATACGCCGCCATCCTCATTACTTGTTGTGGTACCTTCAGAAGTTCCAGTGATACTATCACCAAAGAAAATTTGAACTGTTTCAAAAGCGTTGAAACCTGTCCCTCGCATGGTTATGGGTAAGCCAGGATTTCCTGTGATGGGGGTAATTGCCGGAACAACCTGAATCGATGTCTGTGCAATAAATGGTGTATTGTAATAAATATCTGTGGGATAGAGATTCACCATATACGTTCCCTGTATAAGGGAGCTATTATCCTCCATAAAGGTAAATGTCTTTGAAAGATTGCCATTGCCATCTGTCAGGAAATATCCACCGAGCATACGAAGCCCTTGCCCATTAAGCATGAGTGCTAATTGATAATCAGTCTGTGGAGCCAGACCTTGTCCTGTAAGTGTTAGTGTCTGGCCTATATGTGCCGTTTTGCTGCTCAGGGCAATAGTTGGGGCACTGATTGTAGCTGCATGTGCTATCCGATTAGATGTCGGGATAAATATGCTTCCCAGAAAGGTGAAGCTGATAAGCATACACAAAGTTACAGTTGCGAGGATAGTGCGTTTAAAATGCATTGATGACCTCACGCTTTTTTCTTTAAATAAGTGTATCAATAGAAATGAGATAACCATAAGGAATATACTTTAAATATTGAAAAAAATCAATCATATTATCCATTTTTCTCTTTTGGGTACTTACCAGCCAAATGATTGTTCGGTCCTGATAGACAATCAAATGTCTTCAATGCTTTTATGCTAGCTATATGTGTAAATAACTGGAGCATAAATATTAAAAAGTAGTTTGGGCGAAAATAGATCATAAAATCGGTATAAGAGGATCTGGAGAATGTAGAGGTGAAATTGATAGGCTATGGGGGATATACGCCCAAAGGAGAGAGATTTTTTCCTTTGGGCGTATATTAGGTGGATTATGCGCGTACGTCTTTGCGTTTGATACACCAGGCGATGATGAGTCCCTGGATCAGGATCATGCCAAGCAGGATACCCCAGCAGAGTAAGAGGTGGGCTGCTGATGCGGCCTGATTGTTTCCGTTGACGGACGAGAATAGGGATGTGATGTATGAGAAGTTATCTGCGTCGAGTTTGTCTCCATGGAGGCCGACTGTGGTACCCATGGCTGCCATAGACCAGCGGGCACTGAAGAAGGCTCCAACTATCTGGAGAAGCTGTGGCTTGTCCAGTGAGAAGATGACGCCAGCAAAGATGACTTGCGGGATGAGCGGCAATGGCACAATACTCATAGCGCGATCATTGTTTGGAACGATGGCTGAGATCACAAGTCCGGTCATGAGGCCCGCGAGTGAGGTCAGTGCCATTGATATATATATCTCCAGGAATGGCGGTAGTATTACGCTGTGCCGATAGGGTGCGCTGAATGAGACCATGGCAACCAGGATCAGACTTTGGACCAGGCTGAAGATGCCAAGGACCGCGATTTTGGAGAAGAGGTAGGGCGCGATACCCAGATTGACTGAGCGTTCACGCCGATAGATCGCCGACTCTTTTACAATTTCACGGGAGCCGTTGATACAACCAAACATAATGGCGGCAAATGACATGATGAACAGTAACTTCTGTGCGTCCGAACCAGATCCCGGTAGAATGGAGCGCTTAAGAAATTCATCTGGCGTTAAGCCTTGTTGTTGGGCAGCCTGCTTACCTTCAGGGGTCTTCAAGAAATCTACGACGACCTGACAATTATCGGTTGGATGCGAGTTGGGATCAGTCATGACGACGTGACCGACACAGGTGGCAATCTTATTTTCATTAAAGGAGCCACTACCGGCAAGTCCTAGCAGGAGTAAGCCGATAATTGGCGCCTGTAAAACCAGGATGGCCAGATTGATACGGTCATTCAGGATTAATTCTATATAGCGCATGGAGAGCAGAAGGAACTGCTTCCAGGGATTACCACGTTTAGGCTGTGAGACCGGTGCGGCTGGTCTGTGCTGGTTGGCATTACCGGCGGGCCCTTGCTGGATATTAGAGACTACAAAGCGTGCATAGTCAGGTGACTGCTTGAATTTCGCCTCAGCCTCCACTGGAATATTTGGATTCTCATCAGTTGGCTCAAGCGCACTATAAATCTCAGCAAAGTCTGTTTTGCCGAAATACGCTTTGGCATCATTTGGCGGTCCAAAGTAGGCCAGATGGCCACCCTGACAAAGGAAACAGATGTAGTCACAGGCATTAATATTATTAGTCGCATGCGTGACCAGCACAATCGTATGACCTTTGTCAGCCAGTTTACGCAGCAGCAACATCATCTTACGATCCAGGCCCGGATCAAGTCCTGAGGTTGGTTCATCCAGGAAAAAGACACTGGGATTAGCCAGTAACTCTAGAGCGATCGAGACACGTTTCCGTTGTCCACCGGAGAGTTTGTTGACCAGCAGACCGCGTCGATGTTTCATCTCAACATCTTCAAGCACTTCATCGATGCGCTCTTTAATCTGCTTTTCCGTGAAGTCCTGTGGCAGCCGCAGCTTGGCGGCATAATAGAGAGCCCGCTCAACCGACAACTCGCGGTGAATAATATCATCCTGTGGTACATAACCCAGTTGTGTGCTAAAGGATGCCAGATTACGATAATAATCCTGTCCATTATACAGCACTGTACCCTGTTGAGCCGGACGCAGGCCATTTAGCGCATCCATCAGCGTTGATTTACCAGCACCAGAACCACCTACCAGGGCGACAAACTTACGGGGCGGAATGGCAAATGAGATATCGTTAAGGATAACAACATGTTTATTACCCTCTTTTCTCAGATTCAACGCATCAATACGAATACCATAACTTTCATCCTGCTGGGTCAGTACGGTACCCGTATATGTGAGCTTGAATGGACCGATACGAATGATATCGCCGGGCTTCAGAATCTGATTGCCTGTGCGCTGACTATTAACATACACATGGTTGGTACTATTCAGATCTACCAGTCGATAGCCGCCCTGCACCTGTTCCATGCGAGCATGATGGCTGGAGACCTGTGGGTGACGCAGGACTACCATATTATCGGGTGCGCGACCAAAGGTAATCACCGGCGCTCCCAGCTGAATTGGCTGGAGTTCAGGAATCGCATCCTGTATCTGACCACTACCATCATTATAGGTTAGAGAAACAAAGGTACCATTGGCATCACTGATACGGAACACATCACCACGTGTCAGGACACGACGGAACGGCTGTTGACCGCCAATATTCTGTCCCTGGAATGTCAAGCCATTCAAGGTCTGACCACGCTTGGGATGAGGATGGATCAAGACCAGCTGATTGTTCTCACGCACAATCTGGGCATGGAAACTGGAAATAGTTGGACGATTAATCACAATTGTATTTGATGGATCACGTCCAATATCAAAAACCTGGCGATCGGCGGTCAAGGGATATTGATGTTTTTCTTGATCGGTATTGGTGCTGACCTCCAGGGTTGGAACGCCAGGCACCTGGATTGCCCTGCTAAAGCTCCCATCTGATTGTTGTACCTGGGTCGGAAGGGCATCATTAGGATTAAATCCCGGTGCCGGCGCATAAGCATTGGCAGGAACTGGATTGACTGGCGCGGCCATATAATTTTGCGGTTGTTGTGGAGCCGGCATCGGTGCTGGTCCGGGTTGATATGGTGGTGGTGCCTGTACAGGTGGGTTGCCCTGAGCAACATTTGGCATATTCGCACCACGCTCAGTTGAGGGAGGGGTTGGACGAGCAGTATCCGCGATTAATAAGAGAAAGGTCGTACCCTGTCCCAGACTAATCGTATCCCGATCATTGAGCGGCGACTGATTGATCTCGCGCTGATTGAGCAAGATAGTGTTTTGTGGCGCAGTCTTCTTGATGGACCAAACATTGCCATTCCACATGATTTGCGCATGATGGCGCGATACCGATGGATCGGATATAACTATGTCGTTGCCGGGTTCACGTCCCATATTCGTAATGGGTTTTGTAATAGAATAGGTTTTGCCGGCCAGTGGTCCGGTCAAAAATTGAAGTGAACCGAGCACCGTAGGGTTGTTCACGGCATTCATGAAAAACATACCGTAGCTGCGTTCCTCATCATCATGATGACGAGTGGGCACTACGGCCCTCCTTTCTGCGTGAGCATGGCTGATGTAGCAGAAAACAGTAGAGTTGGGGACGGGAAAAATAGTACAAAATTATGTCTTGCTTCTTCATAATAACTTTGCTTCCCAGGCGGTAACTGTTTCCTGATCATGTGCCATTATACTTTAGCTTGCTTGTCACTTCAAGCAAGCTATATTACTGTGTCATTTCTTTGGCCTTCTGTATATGAACGTCGCCGGTGCTAACATCTAGGACAAGAGTTGCTGGCGCTGTATTGGTGGCGGTGGGATTAAGCGGACCATGGTAATTGACGGGTCCGCCGTTATTGTTGACGGTAATGGGAAATTCGCTATGGACAGCCCCAATGTTGGTGTTGGCATCCAGGGTGACGTTGGTATTGGCAGGCAATGTCACGTCAATCTTGCCTTTTTCGTTGCGTAACATATAGCGGCCATTGGCCTGAGGATCGGTAGGTAGCAGGAGAAAGCCACTAAAGCCCACATTCCCCTGGCCGGTCTCAAGCACGGAACCATCGGCCAGCACAGCATGCGAAACGGTAACATTGCCATCAAGTCCATGCAGGTTGAAGATGCCACTCAATCCATCCACGGCGATATTACCTTTGAGTGCCTCAATATGGATGGGGGCAGTAGGATGGTCGGTCGCTTGAATTATTCCTGGGGGCATGGTAATGGTTAGATCGACCTGATTATCAACTGGTTTGGGCAATGTCACATTAATAATCAAAGCATTGGCGCTATCGGCAGTGCCTGTTGCTGGAGTTGGCGTTGCCCCTGCCGTTGGAGTGGCGGTCTGCGTGGAAGAGCAACTTAAAGGTTTTGTTTGTGTCGCTGGCGGTTGGACCTCAACCGCAACCTGATTAAGCAGTGTTTTCCCTTCAGCATCACTGGTTGCCTGCACAGTTTTCAATGCACTTACAGTAGTCGTGGTGGCTGCGGGATCAACTTTGAGATTAACATTGCCAATTTTGTCGCAGACCTGAATACTGGCGATCTGTGTCAGCTTCACATCCTGTTTCAGCGTCTGGGTGTATGGTTTTTTGACGGGCAGGCCTGGTAGACCAGCAATCTTCCCACCATTTTGAATTGAGTTAATGCCCAATACCACCAGCAGGGCCAATACGCCAATAACCAGTACCATGCCGATGAAACAACCCAGTAAGAGTGTTGGCCAGGTCCTGCGCTTTTGAGGCACTGGTATTTGTCGTACGGCGCGCCGTGGCGGCTGTTGTCGGGGACGAGAAGGCACATCCTCATACCTGCGCCGTGGGGGAATCGTACCCGGAGGACGAGAGGCCCGAGACACGCGGCTAGCACGGGCTGGAGGTTCCTCATAATCATCGTAGTCCTCGTAGTCAGCATAATCCTCATCATGAATATAGCGATTATCCACAAAGCGATCCTCATCCTGAGGATGCCAGCCATTATGAGAATCCTTATTTCTTCCTGTGCCCATAGCTACTGCTTGCCTCGCTTTCCTGCCCAATTGGCTGCTTAAGTGATGTGGGATTGAGTTGATCGCTTGATTGTTCCTGGGATGGTATATTATGGGTGTTTATACCCTCAAGCAAGAGGGCTGGCAGTAAAGCCAGCAGGCAGAGTATACCGGCAGCCAGAAACGTACTACCATAAACGTCGTGTGCAGCGATCGTGATATAGCGAAAATAGAGTGTATTATATTCAGGACTCAATGTTGTAACGCCTGCGGGCACCGTAAACAAGGCCACTGATGCGCGGAAGCGCGCCAGACCCCATGAGGTGAGCGCGGCCAGGCCCAGAATCATACCGATCATACGCAGGATAGTCACAATTGAGGATGCCATCCCCAACCGCCACGTACCCACCGCATTCACCGCCGTCGTACTGATCGGCGCGATCACCAGGCCAAAGCCCAGGCCACCACAAAACGCGCTGATCGTAATCAAATTCCAATCGCGACTCAAAGGCCAGAGATGCATCAGCCAGAAACCCAGCGCCGCTAGTAGCAGTCCTGCTACCGCCGTCCAGCGACATGTTATACGCCCACAGAGCCAACCGCCCAGTAAAGCTCCCACTGGTATCAGTGCCGTCAAGCGCAGCAAGGCCAGTCCACTCTCCAGGGAATCGCCATCGTAGACAGTTAGAAAGAAAATGGGAATATCCACCATCGCAATGATCAGCGCAGCCCCTATCAACAGACTGACCAGTGCCGCGGCACTAAATGCCGGTCGCTTAAAGAGATCCAGTTCGATTAGCGGCCAGCGCCCGTGACGGGACAAGTACCATTGCAGGAACACAAAGATTGCCAGCAGTAAGAGCGCCGCCAGCACGAACCAATAGTTATGCGTCACCGTTGTCGTGGATGTGTTGATGAGTGGCTGAGGGATAAATTGTGCCGCCCCCTGGGATAATCCCAGACTCAGGCACAGCAGGACCGTGCCCAATACCAGTGCGCCAAACCAATCTATGCGCCTCCCTGTAGTAGTGACTGGATTATCCTGGTCTGAAGGTGGAACATAGAGAAAAATGAGGAGCATAATCAAAGCAACAAGCGGGATATTCACATAGAAGATAGCCGGCCAGTTCCAGTGTTGTACCAGTAACGAACCATAGAGAGGACCAAGCATCCCGCCGGCCTCCGTCACCATCCCGATTAAGCCCAGCACAATGCCCCGGTGACCCACACCATAGAAATCAGCCGCCACCGCCATCGCCACCGGAACCACCGCACCACCGCCAGCCGCCTGGATAAAGCGCGCAAGCACCAGCCAGACAAGTCCAGGATAATGGATATCGATCACGGACCCCTGTAAAAAGTCCAGTGGCCACCATCTGCCAAGTTGTGGAGCCAATGCACACAGAAGCGAGCCTAGAGCGAAAATAGAGAGGCAAATGATTAATACCAGTCGACGACCATAGAGGTCCGAGACACGACCCATCAGGGGCATCACAATCACATAGCCGAGCAAATAGCCACTGACAATCCAGGCCGCATGGTCCAACTGAGTGGGCGGGATATGGAGATCCGTAATAACCTGTGGCAAGGCCGTCACCACAACCGTTTGATCCAGGGCCGTTAAAAAGACAGACACGCAGACAGCAAATAAAGCCAGTCGTGCTGCATGCCGCTTTGTAGCCATGTCGTGCGCTCCTTGCCCTCACTCAAAGTTGAAACCAATAGGTGATTGTCTTAGAAGTCTTCTATAAAACATAGACGCCTGAGGAAAGCAGACGTATCAGGTGTTCGCAAGCAAAAATTTACGGGAGTTTGGGTTCGTTAATCGAGACCGGTGTATTAAAGTCAGACAACGTAAAGATGCGCTGCGTCTCCGCTGTATCCCCTTGAATGACCACACCCTGAATGCGAATCTGGTAGGGATAATAGTCTGTTTCTCCAACGCAGATGCTGGCCTGTACCGTGCCTTCAGTTGGTGTCCCGCCCTGAGTAATCGCTGCCAGATAGCGTGCAGGTAATTGACCAGTTACATACCAGCATGTCCGATCAGTTACCGAGCCAGCCGTAGGACGGCCAGTGGCATGAAAGTTTCCCAGCATAGCCGAAACGCCAGTCTGTGCATCTGACAGCGTGCGTGGATCGAGTAGATCATTTGTACGCGTCCAGCGGCCCGTAATCGGATCCGTATAATATTCTCTAGCGCCGATCGCGACAATATCTACTTGAAGCGCCGTCTTATTCACCGTCGCATCGGCCCGAGCCTGAAGTTTATCCGGCGTAACCATATCCCCGGTTGCATCCGTCACAACCAGCGCATCACCGCCAGAAGAACCCGCATTATCCGTCGTCAGATGAAAATGATAGGACCTGACTTGCTGAATCGCCTTTTGCGAGCGTGCAATCAGATCCTTTGTCGCAGGTGGAGGAAGCGTGCTTTGATTATCTGAGCAAGCTGTGCTCAAAAACACAAGCAACAGTAGCAGCATTCCCGCCAACCAAACTCTCAGGGGGAAAAAACGTCCCTGTTTCCACATGGATAGAAAACTCCTCGTAGCCTGGAGCACCGCCTAAAGAGCATGCTCCGCCTATCCATTGTATCATATCGGTGGGTTGGAAGAGGGATGTCATCAAGCAGATGAAAAAGAGCATTGCAGGTAAAGAATTCATCACCTGCAATGCTCCTATCAGAAAAGTTGGGGAAATTAACGACTGCGGCTAAGGCGCGTCACAAAGTCGTTTTGGGCGGGAGGAACATTTTCCACAAAGTATGCATTTACTGTGGCACCAATCAAGATCACCAGTGAAATGACATAGAAGAAAAGCATAAACACCAGTGCAAAAGCAATCTGTCCCACGATACCGCTGGTATAGTTGCGGATATAAAGTGGGAAGAGCACCAGTCCGATCTGTAAGACCACGGCAGCCGCGATTGCCCCAGGAATACTGGCCCGCAGGCGTCCTTTTAATGTACCTTTACGATTGGGGATAAAGGTATACATAACCTCGAACAATATAAATGAAACCAGCAAGCTACCGATAATACCGATAATGCGATTGACCATACTGGAGGCTATTGGTGTATCCCGCAGTATTGATACCAATTGTTCTGGGATCAATGAAGTTAAGACCAGCAATGGTGTCAGGATCATGAATACAAACACCATAATAATGGCCAGAATGTTTTTCTGCTTCATAGGACGCTGAGGAACACGATAGATAATATCGAAACAGGCCTCAAGCAGGGTAAAGAGACGTGAGCCAAAGAAAATCGCCACGATAACACTGACAAAAATCCAGATACCTGAGCTTTGTGAAAACTTCTGGAGCGCTGAATTGGTGATGTCAGTCGGCAAAATCTGTGGTGGTAGTACCGATTGCAGATGCTTAATAAACTGAGTCCGGGCACTAGTACTAAGGGTACCAATAAAACCGCCAATAATAGCAATGAGCAGCATCCCTAAAGGTATCACAGAAGTGACCAGACCAAATGTAAGCGCCTGAGTCAGATGGTGAGACCAGTCGTGATAGAACTTTTTCGCAAACTCACCAGCAGTTTTGGTGCCAGACTTGATATTATCAGCGGCATCGGATGTGAGCTCCTGAGCTTTTTGTTTAGCATTTTGCCCAGAATTTCCAGGTTGTTGATTTTGTCGAAGAGAGGCCATCTCCATTCCTCCATGGTGCAAAAAATCCTTCATATGCGCTTCATATGAGGTAATAAGAGTATTTAGATTATTTCGGTGCGTTAATTAACCTTTACTTAACAATAAGTTCACGGTTGAACTTGTTTAATCGTTTCAAATAGCCATGAAGCGACCTTTTCAAGACTTTCATCAGACGTTATAATATGGTGAGCCAGCTATCACACAAAGTAGGTTGCGTAGGAGCAGTATTTTTATGGCCAATGTCGAGGAATCGCGTTTTCTGGTACGATTTTGGGGAGTACGCGGTAGTTATCCTACTCCCGGTTCGCATACACTGCGCCATGGCGGTAACACTTCCTGTGTCGAAATTCGAGCAGGAGGGCAGACGCTTATTTTTGATGCCGGAAGCGGGATCATTGGTCTGAGTTCAGCCCTGATGCAAAAGATGAATGGCCGAGCCGACTTAAACGTCTCATTATTTATTACCCATGGACATAGCGACCATTTGCTAGGATTTCCGTTTTTTTCTCCACTTTTTGATCCCCGTACCAATCTCCATCTTTTTGGACCTCAGCTGGCCGGGCACAGCATAGAAGAGTTGATGGTGCCATTAATGTCTCCACCGTATTTCCCTGTGGATGTGCGGCAACTGCCATCGCAGCGAACATTTCATACGATTGTAGATGATCAATGTATTACCTGGAAGCGCGGGGCCAAGGATCCTGTTGTAACCACTGGCACTGAGAAAGCGCCGACCGCTGCTGAAGGGGAAATTCGGATTCTCGCCAGATTTACCCACAGCCACCCCTCAGATGGTGCTATTATTTATCGTATAGAGTATGCGGGGCGTAGCGTTGTTTATGCAACAGATGTGGAGTGGAACGGTGATATTGAGCAATCATTTCTAGATTTCATCGCGGGCGCTGACCTACTGATTCACGACGCGCAATATACGACGCCGGATTATGAGAAAGAGAAGCAAGGCTTCGGCCATAGTACTGTTTTCATGGCCACCCTGGCAGCGCGTATAGCGGGAGTTCAGGAACTTATCTTATTTCACCATGAACCGACATACGACGATAATCAATTAGATTTAATGGAAGCAGAAGCCCGGGCGCACTTTGCGCAGACGCGCTCCGCCTGTGAGGGCATGGAGATAGATCTTTTAGCTTGAAAGAACGAGTGAGTGAATGTTAGATGTGATCTTATCGTTAATGATAATCGTCTCATTTCTTGCAGCCATCCCCCTGCACGAATGGGCACATGCACAAATGGCCTACCAACTAGGAGATCGTACCGCTGGTACCACTGAACGTAGAACTTTGCGCTTAGGCTCACATGTTGATCCAATTGGAACATTGATGTGCGTGATCATGGCCTTTCAATCCTCCGTTGGACTGGGCTGGGGGCGCCCACTTAAGCCTGATCCCTGGAAAATGAAGGTGGGTGCTAATACTGGCGTCTTATTAGTGGCCTGCGCGGGCCCTCTATTTAGTTTATTGGTCGGCCTGGCGGTGGCAGCTCTGACACGGGTGATTATCCCAATTACAGGAGACAATATCGCCCTTAATTTTGTGATGAAGTTCCTGACTGTTTTTGCCAGCGTAAATATCAGTCTGGCCATCTTTAACCTGATTCCCCTGTATCCATTGGATGGCTATCAGGTGCTCTATACCCTGCTACCCAGTCGTCAGGCAGTGCAATTCGCGCGTTCAGCGGCTTATGGTCCTTTTATTATCCTGATCATCTTTTTCTTCCTGCCCTTCCTGGTACAATTCACCCCGGCCCTCAGTTCGTTCCCATTGTTCCGGCTGGCCTATTATATTCAACTCCTGGCGTTGACGCTGGCCTCCTTAGTGGCTGGTGCGCCACTGGAGCAATATTACGGATATTACGGATATGGTCAGTTCATCTTTCGCTAGAAGGCACATATGAAGTTGGTAAACACCGTCATTTATCGTTTGCGGCAGGTACGGCAGCAACTAGGGTTTGTACCATCCATGACCACTGAAGATTACAGAGAAGTAGAGCGCTGGCTATCCCGGCCTGCGCTCAATCTTTTCCGCACCATGACCCAGGCGGATCAGCAACACAGTCTGCGTGTCTGCCGTGGACTTCAGGAGAGAGGATGCCAGGAACCTGACATGCTGGCGGCCGCATTGCTCCACGATGTTGGCAAAGCCGAGGGGCGTGTCCCGTTCTGGACGCGTCCCGCTATTGTATTGGGCAAGCGTTTTGCCCCCTCACTCTTGCAGCGCACCGTCATTGAGCCCGAGCGCATCGAGCTTGAGCCGCAGCCCCGCTGGCGTCAATCCATCAGTTATGCCTGGTATCATGCTGAAGTTGGAGCCCTGCTCGCCGCCGCCACGGGTCTATCAGAGCGAGCCATCCTCTATATTCGCACCCATCACCAGCCACACGGACCCGCAGCCGAACTCCATCAGGTTGATGAGGTATCCTGATGACGATAGAGCAGCCAGATACAGATCCCACCGCAGAAGAGCAGATGCGTTATATCGTCCATCTGCCCGTCTTTGAAGGACCGCTGGACCTGCTCTTACGCCTGATCGAAAAGCGTCAGATGGAGATCACTACTATCTCCTTACTCGCGGTCACCGATCAATATCTAGCGCAACTCCACCTCTGGGAAGAGCAAAACGCCCTGCCCCTGGCCAACATGGCCGCCTTTGTCTCTATCGCGGCCCGCCTGCTATTTATTAAATCGCAAAGTCTGCTGCCACAGGCCCCACGCGAACAAGAGAATAACGAGCCCGGCAGCGCCGTATCGATGGCCGACGAGCTTCAGAGACATCTATTTGAATACAAACTTGCTAAAGACATCGCCGACACCCTCAGGCAACGTGAAGAGCAAGGCTTGCAAACCTACAGTCGGTCCAGTCTCCTGGCAGGTATCGAAGCGCAACTCGCCTGGACGCCACCGACCCTGGTAGACATGGAAGCCAGCGCCCTATCTCGCACCTTTCAGCGCCTGCTCGAACTCCAAGAAAAAAAGCCTGCTCGGGGGACCGAACTGATGCCCACCGCCCGTGTACGTGTCAGTGAACGCATCGCCAAGATCCGGGCACACCTCACCAACGCCTCATCCATCCTCCTGGAAGAAATCATCGCCAGCGAAACCTCGCGCCTTGTGATCATCGTCACCTTCATCGCCGTCCTCGAACTCTGGAAATGGGAACGCATCAACATCCAACAAGACACCCTCATGGGGCCCATCCTCCTTACCCGTGGTGAACTCTGGTCCCAGGAATGGCAAGAAATGGTCGACGAGTAGCGGCAGGGCTCGTCCCTGCTACCTGTCCACGTATGAAATGTTCCTTAAACATGTGATCGCGATGAGGCAAGTATAGCAAGGAGCGTCTGGATTCTGGCTTGTACCTGGTCGTACGTGGACAGGTAGCAGGGACGAGCCCTGCCGCTACGATGTGTTCTCTCTTCATACTCGTGGTTGCGCTGGCAAAATAATGAATGAAATTGCTTGCTGTCAGAAAACTTGACAGTGGTTGACTCAAGTTTTATACTGTTATGGCAATAAAGCTTGTACATATCCTTATGGTTATAGATAGATAGACATAGTAAGGAGACTTATAAACGTAATGGAAGAGCAGCGTGATAAATCAGCCGAACAGGCTAATACGATAGATCAACAGGGAACAAATGGTGCAGAAAAGAATGTAGATCAGCGTATCGCAGATCTGGAAGCTCAGTTGGCTCAGTCTAAGAAAGAGGCTGTTGAAAACTGGAATAAATATCTTCGCGAGCGCGCGGACTGGGATAATTTCCGTAAGCGTCAGGAGCGCCTGGTCTCGGATCGTGTTCTGTATCAGAAAAAGGCCTTATTCAATAAATTACTGGAAGTTATGGACAATGTTGAGCGTGCGCTGGTGTATGAAGATACTATGGATAAAACACAGATTCAGCATACCTTGCATATGCTCCAATGGCAAATGAACGAAGTCTTACGAGGTGAAGGACTTAACGCAGTCCCCACTGTTGGCGAGGCATTCAATCCCTATATGCATGAGGCAGTTGAAGCAGTTGAGAGCAGTGAGCAACCGGATGGCATGGTGCTGGAAGAGTTGCGCAAAGGCTATACTTTAGGCGAAGAGACACTGCGTCCGGCCCGTGTTAAAGTGAGTGTTGGCAACAAGTAAGACCCAAACGGACGGAGGTACTGATCGTGCCTCGTATGCAATATTCTGTAAGAGGGCTTGGACATGGATTATAAAGATTATTACAAAATATTGGGGGTGGCACGAGGCGCAAGCTCGGACGACATCAAAAAAGCCTTCCGGAAACTGGCTCGTAAGTATCATCCTGACGTTAACCCTGGCGATAAAAAGGCCGAAGAGAAATTTAAAGAGATCAATGAGGCCTATGAGGTGCTCTCAGATGCTGAAAAGCGCAAACGCTATGATACACTGGGACCAAACTGGCAAGAGCAATTTGGGCCTAACCCCGCTGGCCGGCGCACTTACTCCTATGGTGGTGGCGCACGCTCACCCTTTGACTTTGATGCTGGTGGTGCCAGTGGCTTCTCTGATTTCTTCGAGGCTCTCTTTGGCCGTAGCAATGGTAGTGCTGGTGCCCGTACAGCAGGTATGGGTGGTGGTATGCGCGATGACCTGCGTCGGCGCGCCGGAGATAGTATTGAGCAACCCGTAGAAGTAAGTATGCAAGAAGCTTATATGGGTGGTTCACGTACCTTCAATATCCAATCCACTGAGATCTGTGCTACCTGTCGTGGTACAGGTGAAGTCAATAACAAAACCTGTCCCACCTGTTCGGGTCAGGGACAAATACCAAAGAGCAAACGCTTGCAGGTCAAGATTCCCGCTGGCGTTGATAATGGTTCAAAGATTCGTGTAGCCGGAGAAGGTCAGCCAGGTATCGGTGGTGGACCACGTGGAGACCTGTACCTTGTGATTAGCGTCAAGCCAGATCCTACCTTTGAGCGCAGAGGCGATGACCTGCATGTAGATGTAAATGTTGAGCTAGTCAAAGCCATGCTTGGTGGTGAAGTTGCCGTCCCCGCACCCGATGGACGCAAATTCTTACTGACCATCCCGTCTGAGACCCAGAACGATCGACAATTTCGTCTGACCGGTAAAGGCATGCCCCGCCTGCGTGGTGAGGGTAGTGGTAACCTTTATGCCCACGTCAAAGTTGTCTTGCCAATGCAGCTCTCTGACAAAGAAAGAGAACTCTTTGAGCAGTTAGCACGCAGTCGTGGAGTCGAAGCCCATTCATAACGTGGCAGAAGGAGAGTGGAGTAATCATGCTAGACAATGGTGATGGCGCCTGGTACATAATCAGTATTGCCGCCCAACGGGCTGATGTCCACGAACAAACCTTGCGTCATTACGAACGTTTAGGACTCATCTCTCCTGCGCGCAAAGGTGCCAGTCCACATAGTCCAAGATTATATTCTGATTATGATATTGAGCGCGTTATTCAGATACGCGGCCTGATGCGTGACCTGGGTGTTAATCTGGCTGGTGTGGAGGCAATCCTGCATATGAAGGACCGCATGGAGCGCATGCAGGATGAATTGGAGCAGGAGATGGTCAGGATGCGTGAACAGCACGCTTCTGAGACGCGGCGCTTAAAAGATATTATTGAGCGGTTACAGCGAGGATCTTAGCCTTAATTGGATAGGATATTTGTTTGTGGTCTCGCGCCGATGGCGCTCGCCTGAATACTGATGGTGCCCTGGATGGGTGGCCGCGGCCACCCATCCAGGGCACCATCAGTATTACAAGGATGTGTACGTCAGTATAATCACTGGGATTGTTTATCGCACCATCATTACAAGGATGTGCACGTCACCTGTTAATCAGGCTGCCTCTGGTGGAACGGTTGGGATCAGATTGCGTTCCATTTTTAGTGCCAGGACGCGTGTCGCCGCTTCATCCAGTCGGCTTTTTGAGAGGGTCCCATTTTTTACAGCTGTTTTGATGGCGTTAACCATAGCCTGTAGACTTGCGGGACTCCCAGCACCCAGCAGCAGATCATTCCCAGCTTTGAGTGCCATCAAACCAGCTTCAGGCAGACTGAGGTGCCGGCCATTGACCTGGACTCCCAGCATCGATAAAGCATCGGTCACCGCTACCCCATCGTATCCCATCTCCTGGCGCAGTATCTTAGTCATAAAGGTTGGCGAGAGTTCTGCAATATAGGTTGGATCGATGGAAGGTACCAGTTCATCGGTCGACATAATCAGACCGGGTTGTTGCATTTTGTCACGGGCAGTGATGAAGTGCTGGAACGGGACCAGATCAGTGTGATATAGCTGCTCTTTAGACTGCTTGATCGTCACAAAGACCGCATGCGGATCGGTCGATTTTGGCGCGCTACCAAGTCCTGGAAAGTGTTTCATACTGGCAATGACGCCATTTTCCTGCATCGCTTTCGTATAAGCGCCGGCATATGTAATCACATCCTCAGGTGTAGGACCGAATGAGCGTTGATCATAGCCGATATAGCCATCATCCGTTGAGACATCTACGTCCGGGGCAAAGTTGGTATTGATGCCCACCGAAAGCAGATCATGGGCAACTTTCTTGCCCTCACTGGTTGCGACAGACACATTCTTGCTGGCATGGATATCGTATGCTGACAGGCGAGGTGGATATATGTTGGTCAGACGATGCACATTCCAGCCCTCCTCATCCGCGGAGATCAACAAAGGAAAATCGGCTCGCTGCTGCATGTGCTGGACATCTCTTTTGGTCTGGGCCACTGTATTAATCTGGCGTTGATACATGATCACGCCACCGACATGTAAATTATGGATCATTGTATCCAGGGCAGGTGAATAGCCATTCTCCTGAAACTCCACCATCATAATCTGCCCGATCTCCTGTTCCAGAGACATTTTCGAGACCGTAAGATACGCCAGTTGCCGATACTTCATGTGTGCCGAAAGGTGGCGCAGATTATCAACCTGTTGACTGGTCAAAGGCGGCGTGACAAAATTACCAACATTGGTCGCGGTATGATTGGATGGGAGCGCAGGTGTATTTGAGGCTGTACGACCATAGATAAATTGTGATCCAAGCAAACTTCCCCCAATAATCAGTACAGCCAGTAGCACCAGTGGCACTAGCAGACGTATATTTATTGGTCTGCGTGGCGTATGTGGCTTCTTCCCCAGTTCCGGACTTTCAGGCGCTACTGTGGCTTCTGAAGGGTTGGATACTGTAGTCTCACCTGTCTGGTCATCAGCCTGTTGGCTTGTTGGATATAGCGGGATAGAACGTGATACACCCGGAATAGATCGAAATTGATGCTTCGTCGGTGATGCATCAACCAGATTGTTATGTATAGTCTCACCATCTGAGGGTTCAAATGGCGATTCATGGTTACTCATTCTTTACTCCAAATAATTTGCTACTACGTAAGCCCCCCACAGCACCATCGGGCAAAGAAAGAGGCGATAGATCAGGTTTCTGGTCCCTCTGGTATTATATATAACCCACAAGCAGACCATATTTAACGTAATCTATCGCCTTGTGATCATTATCTGATCGCTGTTAGCGACTACCCGCCCTCTTTTTGCGGGTGCGAGACCGTGGCTGTTGAGCACGTGCCGTCTGTGGTTCTGCTATTTGTGGTAATGCATCAGCAGATGAGATAATCTCTGTTCCTTCCTCATCCACTTCCGCAGTTACTGGCTCCGCGTTACTTGGTGTCTCCTCTTCAGGTGCCGTCGAGGATGTCTCCAGAACTTCATCAGCGGGAGGCATAGATATCTCCTGTTCAGATACCAGGTCTTCTTCTTTATGCCCACTCTCATAGCTTACAGCTTGTTCCTGAGGTTCGGCTATGCTGACAGGTTCCTCTTCGGGCTCAGATGTCACATCTGTTTCATCAAAAGAGGCGGGTGGTATCTCTGTTGACGTTGACAGTGGTGTCTCAGCCATAGGATCGGCCGCTGCTTCTTCCGTATGTATAGTATGCGGAAAAGCGGAATCCAGAGAGATAGCCGGGCTCTCAAGGGCTGGTACTTCTCGTTGATCCTGCTCGGTAGCCTCGACATGCTCGTCCTCATTTTGTTGCGCATATGCAAGCTGTTCGGCCTCAACATCAGTGGCAAGTTCAGGATGAGGGACGGACTCCAGATCTTCACCGACAAGTTCAGGATGAGGGACAGACTCCAGATCTTCACCAACAAGTTCAGGATGAGCAGACTCTACTGGCTCCTCGTGCGCCTCCTGGTCAGCTTCATTCGCATGATCAGTAGAAAGAGGAATAGAGCTACGCGAGAAAAGCGTGGTAGCATCTGAATCCAGGTGCAGATCTGTTTCAGTCTGAGGAATCAACTGGGATCGTGAGATACGCTGAGTTTTATCCGCCATATCCTGATCTTCAGCATCTTCCGCGTCATATCCTGGTCCCTGGGCTGGAACGACCTCTTCTTGCTGGAGATTAGGAAGCTCAACATGTTCCTGCATCTGGGACTGAGGTACATAAGAGCGGATATTGCCGGTTACACGGCGACCGATGGCCGGCAGTGCAGTAGCGGTATCATCATCATCATATTCTTCCTGTGTCCGGACTGGCTTCGGTGAGCGGGCCAATTCTTTGGTATGTGGCTGCGCGGACGGAATTTCTTTCTGCCCGGGTGTCAGCGGAACATTGAGTGGATATTCGCCTGAACGTCTGACCTCATCACTTGAGTGCTCCATAAAGTTGATCGTCGATTGGCGACGAATACGAGGAGCTGAAGCCCGCACATTTGGCACGACCGAAGCGGGCAAGAGCGAATAATCAAAGACCACTTTGATGGCTCGGCTCTCAGCCTTGTTCTTTGCCGTCAGTAAAGCATGCTTATAGTTATCCAATGCAAAATGATGGGTAATAAACTGCTCGGGCGTAATACGTCGTTGCTGCATCAGCTCAGAGACAACCCGGAACGTCGAGGTATGCTCATTACTATCTAATGGCCAATACTCCACCCCATGGCTATTACTACCCAGCAGCGAAATCTCCTGATTCCAAAGGGGGGTTAGATCGATGCCTATTGGATGCTGGCTCATGCCAACCAGGACTACCGTCCCTTTAGAGCGTACCCAGCGTAGAGCATGGTGCAGGGTACTTTGATGGAACCAGCTAGTTTTCTGTCCGACCGTATCATAAATGACATCATAGCCACCCTGCAGCACCTGATTGCCAAAGATGCCCTGATAGAGTTTGGCATTGGTCGCCTTCTGAATACCCTCATAAGCGCTATTAGGATAAATGATATGGGCCGCACCCAGGCGTGTTGCCTGTTCCAATTGAAATGGATAGCGTGCCAGCACACTGATCTCACTTTGCGGCACCAGTGCGCGCACAATCTGCTGTGTAATCAGTCCAACTGTGCCTGCCCCAATGATCAAGACGCGTTCACCGGGATGGGGAAGATGGCGCAGAACGGCATGCATGGCAACCGCGGCTGGTTCCAGCATTACCGCCTGTTCATCGCTTAAGCCTGTAGGCACGCGGAACAATTGTTGTTCATGGAGTAACATTTCCTCGCTCCAGCCGCCACCCAATGGTTGAGGGGCCAGGAAAGAGCCATGATCACAAAGATTATAGTTACCCGTCGAGCAGGCATGGCACAGAGATTGGACGCCAGCCGTGATACAATTGGGATGCCATTGCAGAGCAACGCGATCACCTACATGTACCCGTTGCACATCATCGCCCACCTCAATCACTTCGCCAACCACCTCATGGCCGGGATAGAATTCTTTTTGACTGGGAGTTGCCGCTGAGGCCACTCGTTGATCACCGCCGCCCTTGAAAAGCTGGTGTATATCACTGCCACAAATACCGGAAAGGCGATTGCGAACACGCACCCAACTGCTTTCGGGTAGAGATTGACGTGGCAGATTCTGGACTTGTAACGGTGAATAAGACGAAAAATATATATCATGGTAAAAGTGACCAAGTAGCTGCGTTAGCAGAACCTTTTTCTGGTCAAGGTCCATCGTAGAGGTCCACATAGCAATATCTTACCTTTATCCGGGTGGCTATAAGGATTGTCCTACAACCATATTACCCTTATTTTTACTTCAGGCAGTGTATCATGGTAAACCAGCGATGGTCAATCTGTGTAGGAAAGATGCGTAGTTGAGTTTTCAACCTGAATACACAAGCAATTTAGTCTGCACAAGGTAAAAGCACCTTGAATTCAGTATTGCCAGGCTCGCTACATGCGGTAATCGCGCCATTATGAGCGCGCACAATCGCAGAAGCAATGGTCAGGCCAAGTCCGGTCCCAATAACTGGTGTCGCATTAGAAGAAGAGCGATGGCGACCGCGATAAAAGGCCTCAAAAATATGCTCTAAATCCTCATTAGGAATTCCATCGCCATTATCAATCACACTGACCGCCACCTGCCCCTGCTGTTTATCCAACTTTAGTGTAATCTCGCCCTGAGGAGCGGATCGGCCATATTTTAACGCATTATCCAGCAAGATGAAGAGCAACTGCTGCATACGTTCTTTATCTGCCTGTACACCTAGCTTATCATTATAGGCAAGTTGTAAGCGAATTTTGCGCTCATCATTGGCGCGTGTCTTGGTTTGTTCAATGCCCTGTAAAGCCATATCGATCATGTCGACATATTGTAATTTCATGGGATGTGTATCATCCAGGCGAGCCAGGGTCAGGAGATCATTGATCAGCAACGTCATCCGTTCAGATTCATTTTTCATGCGCTTGAGGATGCGTTGTGACGTCTCAGGATCGTCTTTGGCTCCACGGAGCAGCAGTTCGGTGAAACCACGGATAGAAGTCAGTGGTGTACGCAATTGGTGGGATGCATCCGAGAAAAACTGATGGAAGCGATCCTGGGAAGCCAACTGTAGCTCCTCAGATTTCTCAAGGCGAGAAACCATCGCATCCACACTGCCGGATAGACGATCGATCTCATCCTGTGGAGGTAGACGTAGTGGTAAACGTTCGCGCTGGGCCAGATCGCCCATCGCAATTGCCTGTGCCGCATCAGTCACGCGTGCCAGAGGCCGCAACAAAAGCGAAGTCACAAAGTAAGCCAGAGCGGAGCCAACCACCACCAGTACCAGCATCACCAGCATCATATAGGGAGTAGAAACCTGCTGGTTAAGCAAGAGGCCTGCAAAAGCCACCACCAGAATCAACAACAATGCATACGCAAACGTCAGTTGCACACGCAGGCTAAAGAACGGCCGCAGCCAGGATGGGGCATTATCGCGCTGACGATTTCCACCCCCATTTGAGGGGGAAACATCCAATGGCTGTGTCGTCTCTTCATCCTTTGCCGGGCCCATCAAGTACAAATTTCCCGATGACAGAAGCTGATTAGCTTTGATCTGAGAAGATCGATGAGCTAACCAACTTCGCAATCCCATAGCATTGTGGTCTGACATGATGTTGAACTCCGCATGACAACTAACACGAGAGGGTCGAAAACGCTTCACCCCTTTAACACATAGCCTACGCCACGAACCGTCACAATTAAACGAGGCGAACTAGGCGATTCCTCAATTTTTTCGCGCAGGTAGCGTACATAGACCTCAATAATATTTGTCTCACCTAAAAAATCGTAGCCCCAGACGCGATTAAGGATCGTCTGGCGATCCAATACCTGGCGGGGATGACTCATGAAGAGATGCAGCAAATTATACTCAGTCGCCGTCAACTCAATCTGCCGACCGGAGCGCGTCACTTCACGGGTCGCTGTATTCATACGTAGATCGCCAAATTGTAGTACCTGAGCAGCATCTTCTCCACTGTTCTCTCTTTGAGAAGACTTCGAGCGACTTTGACGACGTAAAATAGCCTTAATACGTTCCAGCAGCTCATAAAAATCAAAAGGCTTCGTTAAATAATCATCGGCCCCAGTCTGGAGACCGAGAATACGATCCCCCACCTCATCCTTGGCGGTAAGCATTAACACAGGAACATCACGCGTCGTTGGATTGCTACGGAGCCGTCGGCAGACCTCAAGACCATCAATACCAGGCATCATCACATCAAGGATTACCAGATCCGGATCGATCCTTTGGGCCAGTGCGATCCCCTGCTCACCATCTGATGCTACCTCAACCTGAAAGCCCTCATAGCGTAGACCGAGCCGAATAAGCTCAATAATGTTATCCTCATCGTCAACGACAAGCACCTTTAACTGTTGCTGATTATCCTGGTTTGTTTGCCAGGTAGTGCCTTGTTGCATAGTTTTTCTCTCCCAGTAGTCCACCAATAAACACAAGCAGGCATCAGAATAGAGAAAAGATCGCGCTGGTGTTTCTAAGCTTCATTATAGATACCTCTGTCTGCACCTGCAAGTCTAATGCTTCTGTTTACTCTCATTCTCAGCATAATTTAATCAATTTGGATTACTGCTTAGCATTTATTAATCCATACAAAGTTTACCAGTTTAGTCAACTTTAAGGTTAAAACCATTGACATGCATTCTCTACTGATATATCCTAACACTAGATAAACAGCTATCTAAACTCAGTCACTTTGCCCAATTGAAAGGCCCCAAGATGAAGTTAACAATGAAGGGAGACTATGGCCTGCGAGCAATGCTCGACATGGCAGCCTATTACGGGCAAGGGCCGATTGAAAGCGCGGATATTGCGGGCCGGCAGCATATTCCAGAGCAATATCTCGATCAGATCCTCATGGTGTTACGTAAAGAAGGATTGGTGAAAAGCGTTCGTGGTCCAAAAGGTGGGCACATGCTCGCAAAAGCGCCAAGTCAAGTTACGATGGCACAAGTGATGCAGGCCCTTGAAGGATACGTTCCGCCCATGGAATGTTTGCCCAATCCCGATTTTTGCAAGCTTTCTCCCGGCTGTGCTTTACGTGATGTTTGGCAACAAATAGACACAGTCACCCAGCAAATCTTAAATGCAACCACAATTGAAGAATTAGCCCAAAAGCATCGCACAGGTAATACAGAAGAGACAATGTACTATATATAGTAGGTAGTGTTTCTTCTTGTGCTCAAGTGATCAGAAAAAAGAGCAGGAAACTGACACGTCTTGCGTGTCAGTTTTGTACTCAAGCTTTCCCCTCGCAACGGTGAAAGCATAAGGATGTGTGAAAAGGGGGGATGGTTGCACGTGGCTGAAGCAGCAGAGAAGCGCAAATTAATCGCTATTGTTGAGGATGATCCACGGTTGACAGAAATGTTCTGTGATGTGCTACATCTGTCTGGTCCATGGCGTCTACATATTTTTGCCGATGGCCAGTCCGCCAAAGATCAACTCCCCCAGATCGGAGCCAACCTGGTGCTCATGGATGTGGGATTACCCAATTTAGATGGTGGTTCTCTCTACAAATATTTGCGTGGGCATAGTAGCACAAAGAACACACCAATCGTTGTGATTACCGGGAGTCATGACTGGGAACTGCACCGGATGGGATTACAGGCCAGTATTCTTCTGCGCAAACCATTTAACGTACAAGAATTAGTCAGTATTGTCCGTGCATTATTACCCGAGGAGTAACTTTACAGAAAGAAGGCAAGCAAAGCTTTATGGTGCATTGGACGAAAAATGCGTCTGAACTAGTCGGTCGTACTCCCCTTATTGAATTACGACGTTTTGCTGCCGAGGAAGAGACTCCCGGTGCACAGCCTGGCGCAGTAGCTAAAGTGTTAGCCAAACTGGAAATGTTTAGTCCCGGAGGTAGTTCCAAAGATCGAGTGGCACTACAAATGATCCTTGAGGCGGAGATGCAAGGCCTCCTCCGACCTGGCAGCACCATTATAGAGCCGACCAGTGGAAATATGGGTATCTCCCTCGCCGCCATTGCCGCCGCCCGTGGCTATCACTGTATTCTGACCATGCCGGACACCATAAGTCTGGAACGCCGACTCCTCCTGCAACGTTTCGGGGCAGAAATAATCCTGACGCCAGCCGCGCAAGGGATGCGTGGAGCGATCAATAAAATTATCGAGTTGCGCACCACATTGCCCAACACCTGGTATCCGCAGCAATTCTACAATCAGGCCAATCCCCGCGCGCATCGTGATGGAACCGCAGTCGAGATCTGGGAGCAGACGGCCGGGACCGTAGATATGATCGTAATTGGAGTGGGAACAGGGGGAACCTTAACAGGTTTGGCTGAAGGTTTACGCGCGCACAAACCTGGACTTGAAGTCATCGCTGTCGAACCAGCTACCTGTGCCGTCCTCTCCGGTGGCCGTCCTGGTCCACATCGTATTGAAGGGCTGGGCTCAGGTTTTATTCCAGATACCTTACGTGTTGATCTGATTGATCGTGTCATCCCCGTCACCGACCATAACGCCGTCGAAACAGCGATCCAGGTGATGAAAGAAGAAGGACTCTCCATTGGCATCAGTAGCGGAGCAGTTGCCTGGGCAGCCATGCAGGAAGCACATAAAGAGCAGAATCGTGGCAAAGTGATCGTCACCGTTTTCCCCAGTGCGGCCGAGCGTTACCTGCAAACCATCTTATTTGACGACCTGCGCGCCAATTCACGTTAAATGCTGTAGAAATGACGAATATCCTCCCCATGCATTCCCCACTCACTTTTTGGACATGGTTTGACACAGTCTGATATAAAGATGTAAGAAACCAGGCGCCTGTTTATTCGTAATAATAAGATAGCAGGTGGATTACAAGGAAATCACCTGTGGGAAAACGATTCACGACAACGAAATCTGATGAATATTTGTAACCGTTGGTATAGGCTGAATCGTTACAGCATAGGATAGTAAAAACCGCGAGAAGAGGATTGTCCATTTGAGTAATATATATGGCAAATGTCATCGCTGTAATTTAGGGGTAGAGTAATGATTCAACCGGTAAAAGATACGTATCGTTTTGATTTGGCGCATTCGCAATACCTACGCATCCGCAGGCTGGGTTGGTTATTTTTTCTCGGACTCATCTTATGCGCAGTCATTGGTGTAATCAGTGGTGCTGGATTGTGGACTACCTATGTACACAACTTCACATTATATCTAAAATGGCAGGACGCACTGGTGGCGCTCTCCTGGTTTATCGCCTTTATCTCGCTCCTGGGAAGTGTCCTGGTGATTCGGTTTCTGCATGCGCTGCACGAAGGACATACCGCTGGCATGGTGACATTTGAAGACAACAACACCGTCACTGTACGTGACCTTTCAGCGGAAAACATGAAAAGCATCTTTTGGATCATGAACAGTGCCTTCTGGTGTTTCTTAACCGCCCTGGTTGGTCTGGTACCAGCTATCCTGCTCGCGTGGACAACACGTATCCCCATACCATTCTTAATGGTCATCACCACCGGACTTGCCGGACTCCTGAGCCTGGCCGGCATCGTTGTCAGTATTCTCGCCCTGGTCTGTATCCTGGTTGGCTGCCTGGGTGGCATCTCCTTTTGCCGTAAGTTAGGTTCATCCCACACCTATCAATTGAACGGGCAAGCCACTATCCGCATAGATAACTTCGTACTCACCATCAGCTATCCTGGCAATCCAGAATCCCTGGTTGATCTTAATCTGCTTTCAAGCGAAGACCAACGCCAATTGCTGGCCCTGCTCCACAAGCGCTGGGTCGATGCCGAACAGGTCTGGAATCCTACTCTCGGTGAAGAAATCGCCCAGGCTCTTGAAGCATCCGAGCGCCTGATGCAAGTCGCCTGAGCCAGAATTTCCAATGAAAAAAGAGATGGAATAAATTTCCATCTGCCAACGTTTACACAGTTGACTCAAAAAATCGTTAAGAAGCCAACAATTATGTATCGCTGATGGTGTGGGCGATCTGTCCACACCATCAGCGATACATAAAAGCGAGCGCCGCAGACGCGAGGCGTAAGCCCCAAAAATACGTCTTCAAAAACAAAGTTGTCAAAACTCTTGACAACTTTAGTTCGGCGACGTATAATTATCACTTGCCAGTGTATGTATACTAGTAACAGTAGTGTTATAGCTGATTCATAACACAGGTAACAACAGAACCAAGAGACGAGACACATTACGAAACGACACATCACTCCCCAAAAAACATGAGGATACTATAATAAGCCACATGAAATTGCACCTTCGGCCCACATTCATGAGCCCGGCTCTGAATGTAGTAGAAAATCGGGTAGAGGGTACGATGTGGTATTTTTTGCTGTTTCGCAATATTTGCCAGTGCCTGTGATCTTGGCAGCTTGCTTTGTTTATCTCCACTGGAGGGGATAGTTGTGTGGATGATTGACAACAATTTGCAGACTATCTATATGTATAGAGAAGTAGGAGTAACCGCTTATCGTAAATGCAAGCGGTTACTTTTCTTGTCATAAACCGTTTCACAACACAGGCATTATCATAAAGCATTTATCTGTTTTTTTCCGTTTTCCGTTGCACTGAGAGGTGCGAATTTTCGTGTCTCTCAATTTCCTCTATGGGCGACTAGGTGAGAGGAGAATACCAAGTATGGCAGTAAGCACAAGGGCCGTTGCGCTTCCCGAGCGCGTATCCTTTGCACGTATCCCAGACATACGGCCTATGCCTGGCCTGATTCAGATTCAACTTGACTCCTTTGAATGGTTTAAGAACGAGGGTTTGCGCGAGCTTTTCGAAGAAATTTCTCCGATTGAAGACTTCACCGGCAAAAACCTGAGTTTAGAGTTTATTGTACCACCTGAACCATTCGGCAAGCCAAAATATTCAGAGGATGAATGTCGTGATCGTGACGCCACGTTCTCGGCCCCGCTGAATGTTAAGGCTCGCTTGATAAATAAAGAGACCGGTGAAATCATCGAAAAAGATGTTTTCATGGGTGATTTTCCATTGATGACCACAGATGGTACCTTCATCATCAATGGCGCTGAGCGTGTAGTCGTCAGCCAGTTAGTGCGTTCACCTGGTGTCTACTTTACCGTAGACGAAGATGCCACAACCGGTAAGAAACTCTACGCAGCCAAGCTTATTCCCGGTCGTGGAGCCTGGTTAGAATTTGAGACCAGCAACAAAAATCTGCTGACCGTGAAAATCGACCGTAAGCGTAAAATTCCAGTGACCACCCTGTTGCGAGCTATCTCTAGCCTGGCAAAAGAGCAGTGGCATGCTGAAGATCTAGACCTTTCAACCGATCAGGGAATTCTAGACGCCTTTGCCGGTGTCGATAACGATCCAGTTATTCGCTACATTCAGGCGACATTGGACCGTGATCCGGTGAAGAAAGAGGACGAAGCCCTGCTCGAACTCTATAAAAAGTTGCGACCTGGCGATCCCGCCACCCTGGATAACGCACGTTCATTAGTAAAGAATCTCTTCTTTAATCCACGTCGTTATGATCTGGGTAGTGTTGGTCGTTACAAACTCAACCGCAAGTTAGACCTGGCGATCCCCCAGAGTCAGCGTATCATTACGCAAGACGATCTGGTCAACATTATCCGCCGACTGGTGTCCTTGAATAATGGACGTGGTCGTAAAGATGATATCGACCATCTGGGTAACCGCCGTGTACGTTGTGTTGGTGAGTTGATTCAGACCCAGTTCCGCGTCGGCTTGTTGCGTATGGAGCGCGTCGTTAAAGAGCGCATGAGTATTCAAGAGCCTGGTCAGGCCACCCCGAATGCCCTCATCAATATCCGTCCAGTTGTGGCGGCGATGAAAGAATTCTTTGGTGGTAGCCAGTTATCCCAGTTCATGGACCAGACAAACGCCCTGGCCGAAATCGGTCACAAGCGTCGTCTCTCCGCCCTGGGTCCTGGTGGTCTCTCCCGTGACCGAGCTGGATTTGATGTTCGTGACGTCCACGAGTCCCACTACGGACGT
The DNA here is from genome assembly GCF_003967575.1 of Dictyobacter alpinus. Lineage (NCBI taxonomy): Bacteria > Bacillati > Chloroflexota > Ktedonobacteria > Ktedonobacterales > Dictyobacteraceae > Dictyobacter > Dictyobacter alpinus. Next base: position 2,030,411 of record NZ_BIFT01000001.1, on the reverse strand, counting down.
ATCTGTCCAATTGAGACTCCTGAAGGTCCAAACATTGGTCTGATCGGTAACCTGGCGACCTACGCGCAGATTAATCCATATGGTTTCATCGAGACGCCTTACCGTAAGGTTTACAAGCGTCTGAAAGCCAATGATCCCAATCTGATTGGACGTGAGTTCCGCGGCGTCTTTGGTCATGAGCGTGATGCCGTTACCGCTAAAGATGGCAGCGTATTAATCCCGGCCCGTGAGCATCTCCGTGTGGATGAGAAATTATTCCATAAGTTGAGCGAAGCCCTGGGTGATGCACAGGTGCGGGTAAAGCCCTTCGTCACCGATGTGGTGGACTATCATACCGCTGATGATGAAGAGAACTTCTGGATTGCGCAGGCGAACGCGATCCTGAGTGATATTAACGAATTTGATGAAGAGCGTGTTCTGGCTCGTTACCAGGGTGAGTTCTTCATGGAAAATTCTGACAACATTGACTACATGGATGTTTCGCCACGCCAAACGGTGTCAGTGGCAACTGCCCTGATCCCCTTCCTGGAGCATGATGACGTTAACCGAGCTCTGATGGGTGCAAACATGCAACGTCAGGCCGTGCCATTGTTGCGACCGCAGTCACCAATCTGCGGAACCGGCATCGAGCGCCAGATCGCGATTGACTCCGGTCAGGTCGTAGTGAGCCGTGCTACTGGTGAAGTGATTTCATCAACTGCCCGCCGCATCGATGTGATGGACGAGCAGGGAGAGATCCACAACCATCGTTTACGTAAGTTTGTACGTTCAAACGCTGGTACCTGTCTCAACCAGCGCCCGATTGTGAAAAAAGGCGATTTTGTCAATGCCGGACAGGTTCTGGCCGACAATACCTCAACCCAGGATGGAGAGCTGGCATTAGGACAGAACATTCTGGTGGCCTTTATGAGCTGGGAAGGTGGTAACTTCGAGGACGCCATCCTGATCAGTGAGCGTATCGTCCACGAAGATCTGTTTACCTCAATTCACATTGAGAAATATGAGATCGACGCCCGTGATACCAAACTGGGACCCGAAGAGATTACGCGTGATATTCCAAACGTTGGTGAAGAAGGCCTGCGTAACCTGGATGAGCGTGGCATCATCTATGTCGGTGCTGAGGTTGGACCACAGGATATCCTGGTCGGTAAAATCACGCCAAAGGGCGAGACCGAGCTGACCGCGGAAGAGAAACTGCTGCGTGCTATCTTTGGTGAAAAAGCTCGTGAAGTGAAAGATACTTCACTGCGTGTTCCCCATGGTGAGCGCGGTAAGATCGTCGAAGTCAAAGTCTTCTCACGTGAAGCCGGTGATGAACTACCTCCAGGTGTGAACCAGTTAGTGCGTGTCAGCATTGCGCAGAAACGTAAAATTGGTGCTGGCGACAAAATGGCTGGACGCCATGGTAATAAAGGTGTTATCTCCCGCGTACTGCCGATCGAGGACATGCCGTTCTTGCCGGATGGTACACCGGTAGACATCATTCTGAACCCATTGGGCGTACCTCACCGTATGAACATCGGTCAGATTATGGAGACCCACCTTGGCTGGGCAGCCGAAGCACTAGGCTTTAAAATTGCTACCCCCGTTTTTGACGGAGCCACCGAGGACGACATCGAAGAGTTCCTGCGTCGGGCAGGTTTACCTGAGACTGGTAAAGTGCAATTGTACGATGGACGAACTGGCGAGCCATTCGACCATCCCATCACGGTTGGTTACAACTACATGTTGAAACTGGCCCACCTGGTAGAAGACAAAGTACACGCCCGTTCAACCGGTCCATACAGCTTGATTACACAGCAGCCGCTGGGTGGTAAAGCGCAATTTGGTGGACAGCGTTTCGGAGAAATGGAAGTCTGGGCTCTCGAAGCCTATGGCGCAGCCCATATCCTCCAGGAAATTCTGACCGTCAAATCGGACGACGTTGTTGGTCGTGTTAAAACATACGAAGCCATTGTAAAGGGCGAAAACATCATGGAACCCGGCGTTCCAGAATCCTTCAAAGTGCTCGTAAAAGAATTACAAAGCCTGGGCATTAATGTAGAGGTCCTGAACGAAGACGAACAAAAAATTCAATTCGTTGAAGACACCTCTAACGATGTGATGCCGGAACTGGGTATTAACTTATCCGGTTTCGAGGGAGACCAATAGCATAGGGGCAATCAACAAAGCTTTTTGTTGAAAGCAAAAGAATTTGTATGCAGAAAAAATACGGAGCGGCAGGCAATATTGTCTGTCGCTAGCCCCTATCCCAGGAGAGGTAGCATGCTCGAAGTAAATGATTTTAACGCTATCCGTATCAGCCTCGCCAGCCCAGAGCAGATTCGCGGCTGGAGTTATGGTGAGGTCACGAAACCGGAGACAATTAACTACCGTACCCTAAAGCCAGAAAAAGATGGTCTATTCTGTGAGCGCATTTTCGGACCAACCAAGGACTGGGAGTGTTACTGCGGTAAATATAAAAGGGTTCGTTTTAAAGGCATCGTCTGTGATAAGTGCGGTGTTGAAGTTGCCCGTTCGAAAGTGCGTCGTGAGCGCATGGGCCATATCGAACTGGCGTCACCTGTAAGCCATATCTGGTACTTCAAAGGTACCCCCAGTCGTATCGGCCTGTTGCTGGATCTCTCGCCACGTAACCTTGAGAGGGTTCTCTACTTTGCTCTCTATGTGGTTACCAATGTGGATGAAGAGGCTCGCCAGCGCGAGTTGATGCGCCTGGACGAAGAGATGGTCGGGCTGGAACAGAATCTTGATGAGAAAGTTGTTGAGCGTGTCAATGACCTGCGTAGTCAGCGTGATGCTGCCTTGCACGATAATGATGAGCGCTTCTCTCTAACCGACCGTCAGGAAGTTGAGCAGCGCCGTGAGAGTGATCTGGAAGAGGCGCGCCGTGCCGAGAGTGAGACCTTAACGCTCTTGCGTGGATCGATGGGTAAAACGGTTGAAGATGATATCTTCTTCTCACCTACCGATCAGATCATCGTTAAGGCAGGCGATACCGTCAACTCCAAGCACCTGGATGTTTTGGAGCGCGTCGCTGAAACTGCACGTAACACGATTGCTGAGCAGGCCCGTCGTGAACTCGAGGGAGCCCAATCAGAAGGCAAACGTGAAGCCGATCGTCTCGCCTTTGATTTCCAGGGCCAGATCGATTCTGTGCAGACGCAACTTGAGCGTGAGCGCAACGAGGCTCGCCAACGTATTGAGCAGCAACGCCGTGACCTGGAAGGCCTCAAGAAGATGGACCTGTTACAGGAGAATCGCTATCGTGAGTTAAAAGATAACTTCAGCGATGTCTTCCGCGCAGGGATGGGTGCCGAGGCCGTGCGTGAGCTCATCTCGGGCATCGAGCTGGAAAAGCTTTCCAATGACCTGCGTCACGAAATCGGTAATACCGTTGGTCAACGTCGCAAAAAGGCCACCAAGCGCCTGAAAGTGATCGAGGCATTCCGTAAGTCCAACACATCGCCAGAGTGGATGATCATGACCGTTCTGCCAGTGTTGCCTCCGGATTTGCGTCCAATGGTACAGTTGGATGGTGGCCGTTTCGCAACCTCCGACCTGAACGATTTATATCGCCGTGTGATCAACCGTAATAATCGTCTCAAACGTTTGCTTGAGTTGGGCGCGCCAGAGATCATTATTCGCAATGAAAAGCGTATGTTGCAGGAAGCCTGTGATGCGCTGATCGACAACGGTCGCCGTGGACGTGCTGTGGCTGGCTCTGGTAACCACAAGTTGAAGAGCCTTTCAGACATGCTCAAAGGTAAACAGGGACGTTTCCGTCAGAACCTGCTCGGTAAACGTGTAGACTACTCTGGCCGTTCAGTTATTGTGGTTGGACCTGACCTGAAGTTACATCAGTGTGGTCTGCCTAAGCGTATGGCTCTGGAACTCTTCAAGCCATTCGTGATGCGTAAACTGGTTGAGCAGAACTTTGCCCACAACATTAAGAGTGCCAAACGCTTTGTTGAGCGTGTCAAGCCGGAAGTCTGGGATGTATTGGAAGAAGTCATTAAAGACCATCCAGTGCTCCTGAACCGCGCCCCAACGCTGCACAGACTTGGTATTCAGGCCTTTGAAGCTGTATTGGTTGAAGGTAGTGCTATTCAGCTGCACCCACTCGTCTGTTCGGCCTTTAACGCCGACTTCGATGGTGACCAGATGGCCGTGCACGTGCCTTTGTCCGAAAAGGCTCAGGACGAAGCCCGTCAGTTCATGATGTCAACCCGTAACCTGCTCTCACCAGCGCATGGTGAACCATCGATCGGCGCCAGCCAGGATATGGTGTTGGGTTGTTTCTATCTGACACAGGAGCGTCCAAACAAAAAAGGCGAAGGCCGTGTCTTCACCGACGCCGGCGAAGCACTCCTGGCCTATCAGCATGGAGTTGTTGATCTCCAGGCACCGATCAAAGTCCGCATAGGTGAGATCGATGTCTATGATCAGCCGCCCCCTGAAAAGGCCACCCTGCATTCGATGAACAAGCCTGTGACCACAACCGTTGGCCGCCTCATTTTCAATGAGGCACTGCCAGAACGCTTGCGTTTCAAGAACTACGTCATGAAGAAGGAAAACTTGAAACAGGTCATCGGTGAATGCTTCAAAGAATACGGACGTTCAAAAACCACAGACCTGGCTGACGAGATCAAACGCCTTGGTTTCTACTATGCGACCAAAGCTGGTGCAACCTTTGCTATCAGTGACGTTAAAGTACCAACCGGCAAAACCGAAGAGTTAGCCAAAGCCGATGCCAAGATCGCCGAGCTGGAAGAGCAGTTCCATGATGGTCTCATCACCGAGAACGAAAAATACCAGCAGACGATTTCAACCTGGAACGAAGCTACTGACAACGTCCAGAAAATGGTACGTTCAGTACTCGATCCATTTGGCTCCATTTATACCATTGCAGAATCTGGTGCAACGAAAGCGAAGTTCCAGCAGATTCGACAGCTTTCAGGTATGCGTGGACTGATGGCCAGTCCTTCTGGACGTATCATGGACATTCCTGTACGTGGTAACTTCCGTGAAGGCCTGAGCGTGTTGGAGTACTTCATCAGTACCCACGGAGCCCGAAAAGGTCTGGCCGATACCGCCTTGCGTACAGCGGAATCTGGCTACCTGACCCGCCGTCTGATCGACGTCGCGCAGGACGTTATCGTCACCGAAGAAGATTGTGGCACAACCGAAGGTATCCTGATCACAGAATACGATTCAAAAGACATGGCTCTGGAGAACTCCCGTGGCCGTCTGTTGGGACGTGTGCTGGCTGAAGAGATACCGGAGCTCCCACATCTGGAGCCTGGCGAAGAACTGACCGATGAAGATGTCAACGAAATCATAGCAGCCGGCATCAAAGCCGTACGTGTACGTTCGGCCCTGAACTGTCTGGCGCGACGCGGCATCTGCCGTAAGTGCTATGGCCGTGACCTCGCTGCTAACGCCCTGGCGCGTATTGGAGCCGCCGTTGGTATTGTGGCTGCCCAGTCCATTGGTGAGCCAGGAACGCAGCTCACCATGCGTACCTTCCACACTGGAGGTATCGCAGGAGCGCAGGGTGACATCACCCAGGGTCTGCCACGTGTTGAAGAACTCTTCGAAGCACGTGTACCAAAAGATAAGGCAGATATCAGCGAGATCGATGGTATTGTTGAAATTGTCAAAGACGAGTCGACCAACGCACGAACCGTCCGCATTGTTTCAACCAACATCTTCTTCGATGAGTATCCATTGCCAAAGGATGTAGAGGCCAAAATCGTTGTCAATGAGCACGACCGTGTTCAGAAAGATCAAATCATCGCCCTCGTTGCTGGTGAAAAAGGCAGCGAGCCAACGCCAATCATGGCACGAACCGATGGTGAAGTCATCTTAAACGAAGACGGCATCTCAATCCGTTTTGAGGAGCGAGAAGAGCGCAGTTATCCTGTGGCTGCCTCGCGTAGCATCGTCGTCACAGACGGTCAGAAGATTCAAGCGGGTACTCCAATGACTTCTGGTCAGAGAGACCCACAGGATGTCTTACGCATCCAGGGACGAGAAGCGGTCCAGCTGTACTTGACCAAAGAAGTCCAGCGCGTCTATCGTAATACTGGTGTGTACATCCATGACAAGCACATCGAGGTCATCGTACGACAAATGTTGCGTCGTATTAAAGTCGATGAGCCCGGTGACACCAATATGCTGCCAAATGATCTGGTGGATCGCTTCTTGTATGCGGATACCAATGCACGTGTTCTGGCTGAAGGTGGTGAGCCCGCCAAAGCCTCAACAGTTCTGCTTGGTGTCACCAAAGCATCCTTGAATACTGACAGCTGGTTGGCGGCCGCCTCCTTCCAGGAGACGACCCGTGTACTGACAGAGGCCGCGATTGAAGCTCAGACAGACCACCTGGTTGGTTTGAAAGAGAACGTCATCATTGGTAAGCTCATCCCAGCCGGTTCGGGCATTGCCCAGCGCCGTCGGGACCAGATAGCGCGCCAACAGGCTTCAGCAGCAGCACGTGTAGCAGCGGCACCAGTCGTTGCAGGTGCCATTGCCGGTACTCCGGTCGGGGCAAGTGCCCCACTTGGGCTGACACTTGACACCGAGGACAATGAGTGATAGTATATGCAATCGCATATGTGTGATAGAAATAACGCGGATAGTAGCCCTATCCGCGTGAACTTAGAACAACGAGGACAGGGAGGATTGTTCCTTGCCGACAATTAATCAATTGGTCCGAAAGGGCCGCTCGAACAAACAGAAAAAGGTGAAGGCCCCCGCGTTGCTGTATTCGTACAACGCGCTGAAGAACAGGACCTCCCGCCTGCGTGGGTCGCCCCAGAAGCGTGGCGTCTGCACCCAGGTACGTACGATGACGCCTAAGAAGCCGAATTCAGCAATGCGTAAAATTGCCCGTGTTCGTCTTTCAAACCAGATGGAAGTTACCGCATACATTCCTGGTGAAGGGCATAATTTACAGGAGCACTCGGTTGTGCTCATTCGTGGCGGTCGTGTAAAAGATCTGCCAAGTGTTCGCTACCACATTGTACGCGGCACATTGGACAGCGAGGGCGTTTCAAAGCGCCGTCGTGGTCGCTCAAAGTATGGAGCCAAGCGTCCGAAACCCGGACAGGCAGCCGCTCCAACAAAGGGCAAAAGGTAGAGCGCAGTAAGTAATTGCGGAGGATGGTGAGGAACAACCGTATATCGTCCGTCCGCCAAGACCCGGAAGCATGGTCAGAACAAAACAATGTTTCGTCGCCAGAGCAACGGGATGAGGATACTGCACTAAGTCGATAAATCACACGTTATCGTAGACGGGTATGCAGCCAGATACACGGTATGCTACCCGTCACTATTGCGATAATAGTCGGGTGTTCTCCTGGTTCAGTCAATTCGATCCGCTGACGAGAATAACGACAGACGGATTGAGTAGATAGTAACTATATCTAAGATGTGGAAAGGCACCCGCGTGTAGGCGTTCGAAAAAGGTCTGGGCGTCAAGCCTGCGATCGAATCGACGCCTTTTCTGGTGTCCGCTAGGTACCTCACACGGGGGGATGGGCGCTTGTAACACATCAGCCGGTTACTGTTTGATCAAGCATGTTTGATGTGAAGAAGACTTCCACCAGAACCTAAGGGAAACGCGAAAACCAGAGATCATAACAGGTCCAGCCCCTGCGGTGGGGGTACGATTGACGAGAAACAAGCAGATCCGAATGAGACACTGAGGAGGCAGAACATGCCAAGACGTAAGAGAGTGGTGCGAAGACCGGATGTACCAGATGCCAAGTACAAGAGCCGAAATGTAGCCCGCTTCGTAAACAAAATGATGATCGATGGCAAGCGCAGTCTTGCTGAGCGCATTATCTATGATGCGTTCGAGTCTATTGAAGCCAAGCAGAAACGTCCTCCTATCGAGGTGTTTGAGCAGGCTTTGAGAAATGCCACACCCAGCATTGAGGTAAAGCCTCGCCGTGTTGGTGGCTCGACCTATCAGGTACCGGTTGATGTACGGAAAGATCGCGGCAACGCGCTGGCAATGCGCTGGCTCATCAAATCTTCCCGGTCACGCAACGGTCGTTCGATGGCAGAGAAGCTGGCTAGCGAGTTAATGGATGCAGCAGCGGGTCAGGGTGCAACCATTAAAAAACGTGAGGAGACCCACAAGATGGCGGAGTCCAACAAAGCCTTCGCTCATTATCGCTGGTAAAAACACATCATGGCAAGAGAATTTCCACTCGCGAAAACACGAAATATTGGTATCATCGCTCATATTGACGCTGGTAAAACGACCACCACTGAGCGTATCCTGTTCTACACCAAGAAGATCCACCGTATTGGTGAGGTGCATGAAGGGGCTGCGACCATGGACTGGATGGCGCAGGAGCAAGAGCGTGGCATCACGATTACATCGGCTGCTACAACTTGTTTCTGGCAGGACCACCGTATCAATATCATTGATACCCCGGGACACGTAGACTTTACCGCTGAAGTCGAGCGCTCATTGCGCGTTCTCGACGGTGGCGTAGTAGTCTTCGACGGTGTTGCTGGCGTAGAGCCACAGTCTGAGACTGTATGGCGCCAGGCCGACAAGTACGACGTTCCAAGGATGTGCTTTGTAAACAAGCTCGATCGCACCGGTGCCGACTTCTGGCGCTGCGTGGAAATGATCGGTGATCGCTTGACCAAGCATGCCCTTCCTATTCAGATTCCGATTGGTATGGAGTCCGATTTCAAAGGATACATCGATCTTTTGGAACAGAAGGCCATCGTTTATACCGATGACCTGGGCACAACGTCGAAACACGTTGATATTCCCGAGGACCTTCAGGCCTCATACGAACAGCATCGCGAAGCGCTGATTGAGCGCATCGCCGAGTCTGACGAAGAGTTGACCCTGAAATACCTCGAGGGAGAAGAGATCACCAAAGAAGAGCTGATTGCAGCCCTGCGTAAAGCCACCATTGCGAACAAAATCGTGCCAGTACTGTGTGGTAGCTCTTTGAAAAACAAGGGCGTTCAAGCTATGCTTGATGCAGTTGTTGCTTTCTTGCCTTCTCCATTGGATATCGAGATTCCAACCGGCATCAATCCTGATACCGAAGAGCAGATAACCCGTGAAGTTTCGGACGATGCACCATTTAGCGCACTGGTGTTTAAGATTGTCTCTGACCCATTTGTCGGCAGACTTTCCTATCTGCGTGTCTATTCTGGTACAATGACTAAAGGTGGCTCGATGGAAAACTCTACCAAGGGTAAAACCGAGCGCATTGGTCGTTTGCTCCGTATGCACGCTAATCACCGCGAAGATATCGATGAGATTCGCGCCGGTGACATCTGTGCCGCAGTTGGTCTGCGTAACACCTTTACTGGTGACACGCTCTCCGATCCACAGCAGCCGATTATCCTTGAGTCGATCCAGTTCCCTGAGCCGGTAATCGAATTGGCCGTTGAGCCAAGGACACGTGCCGACCAGGAAAAGATGGGTATCGCTCTTGGCAAGCTGGCTGAAGAGGATCCAACTTTCCGCGTCCATACTGACGAGGAGAGTGGCCAGACCATTATCGCTGGTATGGGTGAGTTGCACCTGGATGTACTTACAGATCGTCTCTTCCGCGAATTCAAAGTTGAGGCAAATGTTGGTCGTCCACAGGTAGCATATCGTGAGACCATCACAAAGCAGGCGCAAGCACAAGGTAAGCATGTTCGTCAGACTGGTGGACATGGACAATACGGTGATGTCTGGCTGCGTGTTGAGCCAAACGAAACAGGTAAGGGTTTTGAATTTGTCAATGGCATCGTCGGTGGTGTTGTTCCAAAAGAATACATCAAGCCGGTTGAAAATGGTGTCAGAGAGACATTGGAAAACGGTATTGTTGCTGGCTTCCCAATGATTGATGTCAAAGTCACCCTGTATGATGGTTCATACCATGATGTAGACTCAAGTGAAATGGCCTTTAAAACCGCTGGTTCGATTGGTATCAAAAACGCGGTTGCCAAGGCTGGAGCGATCATCCTTGAGCCTATGATGAAAGTCGAAGTCACAACCTCCGAAGAATTCTACGGAGATGTCATTGGCGATCTTAACCGTCGCCGTGGTATCATTCAAGGAATGGAATCCCGTGGGGCGACGAGTGTGGTGCGGGGTCATGTACCTCTTTCCGAAATGTTCGGCTACGTGAACGAGCTCCGTTCTATGACCAGTGGACGTGCGGCATATACGATGGAATTCTCGCACTATGATCCAGTGCCAAAGAATCTAGCGGATGAGATTGTCGCGAAGCGTTCAGCGCGCTAAGCGCTAAAAAGATTTCCGGGGGATGTCTGCAAGTGGCATCCCCCCCAACTTGAGATAGGTAAACCTGGGGATGATAATCTCCCCCCCACAATCTCCTGTCATCAAAAACTTCTGAATGCATTCAGAAAATGCCACTCTGTGGTCTGTGCTGTATGCCATCTGAACATGAAGAAGTACGAGCGAAAAGTAAGCATTCATTAAAGTACTTCACTGGCTCGGTGCCGAATTCAGGGAACAGGCCGACCGAGTAGAAGTATCTTAAAAGAAATGTGTCCTGCGTGTTCGCAGGATTAAAAAAAGTAAGAGGAATTGACATGGCGAAGAAAAAGTTCGAGCGGACAAAGCCGCATGTGAACATTGGAACCATTGGACACATTGACCATGGCAAGACTACCCTGACTGCAGCAATCACAAAAGTATTGTCTGCTGCTCAGCTTGCCAAATATACAGCATTCGACCAGATCGATAAAGCTCCAGAAGAGCGCGAGCGTGGTATCACCATCTCGATTGCCCACCTGGAGTATGAGACTGAGAAGCGCCACTACGCGCACGTTGACTGCCCAGGTCACGCTGACTATATTAAGAACATGATCACCGGTGCCGCTCAGATGGACGGTGCTATCCTCGTAGTAAGTGCTCCTGATGGCCCTATGCCTCAGACCCGTGAGCACGTACTGCTGGCCCGCCAGGTTGAAGTACCTGCAATGGTGGTCTTCCTGAACAAGGTTGACATGATGGAAGACGAAGAGCTCCTAGAGCTGGTTGAGTTGGAAGTTCGTGAACTTCTCTCCAAATACCAGTTCCCTGGCGATGATGTCCCCGTCATCCGTGGTTCAGCTCTGAACGTCCTCGAGGGTAAAGGCGACATGTCCCGCAATGATCCTGCTGCCAAGTGCATCTGGGAATTGATGGATCAGGTCGACGAATACATCCCCACCCCCCCACGTGCTACCGATCAGCCATTCTTGATGCCTGTTGAAGATGTCTTCGGTATTAAAGGTCGCGGTACTGTTGCTACCGGTCGTATCGAGCGTGGTATCGTCAAAGTTGGCGATAACATCGAGATCGTCGGTATTCAGGATGTGACTCGCTCAGTGGTTGTAACTGGCGTTGAAATGTTCCAGAAAACTCTGGACTCCGGTATGGCCGGTGACAACGTTGGTTGTCTGCTGCGTGGTGTTGAGCGTGCCGACATCGAGCGCGGTCAGGTATTGGCCAAGCCCGGTTCGATCAAGCCACACAAAAACTTCCTGGCTCAGGTGTACGTCCTCTCGAAAGAAGAGGGTGGCCGTCACACACCATTCTTTAACGGCTATCGCCCACAGTTCTACGTGCGGACAACCGACGTAACTGGCTCGATCAAGCTGCCAGAAGGTGTTGAAATGGTTATGCCTGGCGACAACATCGAAATGACCGTGGAACTCATCCAGCCGGTCGCTATGGAAGAAGGCGTGAAATTCGCCATCCGCGAAGGTGGCCGCACCGTTGGTGCTGGCATCTGCACAAAGGTGCTTAACTAAGCAACGCAAAAAGGGTCATGGACACAGCTCAAGCAAACAAAGTGAGCGAAATCGCCCTCTGACCCTATCCGTATCAGGAGAGAAAAATGGCTACGGGAGTGAAACAGCGCATCCGCATTCGCCTCAAGGCATACGATCATCGCATTTTAGACCAATCGGCGATTCAGATCGTGGATACAGCGCAACAGACAGGCGCACGCGTCTCCGGACCAGTGCCCCTGCCAACCGAGATCAATAAATACACCGTTATGCGGTCACCCTTTATCGACAAAGATGCTCGTGAACAGTTCGAGATTCGTACACACAAGCGCTTGATTGATATCATTGATCCAACCAACAAAACTGTTGAGGCCCTGACACGTTTGAACCTGCCCGCAGGCGTGGATATCGAAGTAAAACTGTAGGGATCGCTCGAGAAGCAACCACTATTCCCTATAGTTGAGGAGAGGTAAAGAATATGCTGAATGCATTGTTGGGCAGGAAGGTCGGCATGACCCAGGTATTTGGGCCCAATGGAACAGCCATTCCAGTGACGATTATCGAGGCTGGCCCTTGTGTTGTCACCCAGGTAAAGACTGTGGCCAGCGATGGTTACGAAGCAGTCCAGCTTGGTTTTGAACAGAAGACAACAAAGAACGTCACACGTCCAGAGCTGGGACATCTCGGACATAGCCTGCCATTATTGAAGGCACAGCGTAAGTCGTTGCAGACGCATCAGCAAGAGCAGCGTACTGAAAACGCAACCGAGACAGCGGAAGCAGAGACTGCGACCGACAAGAAGAAAAATAGCAAGCAGATCCAGAAGCTGCTGAAGGTTCAAGCGAACCGCCAGCGTCGCCCAGGTCCAAGCCTTGGCCCATTCCGCGTCCTGCGTGAAGTTGGCCTTGACAACGGTAACGAGGGTGTCGAGTTAGGCGCAGAGTTTGACGTCAGCCTTTTCCAGGACGGAGAGTCAGTTGACATCGTTGGAACCACCAAAGGTAAAGGTTTCCAGGGTGGTGTCAAACGACATGGATTCAGCGGCGGCCCCAAGACCCATGGTCAGTCAGACCGGCACCGTGCTCCAGGCTCCATTGGTTCAGGTACCACTCCAGGACGTGTCCTCAAAGGCACCCGGATGGCTGGACAAATGGGTAATGTGCGCGTGACAGCGAAAAAATTGCAAGTACTACAAGCTGATCCTGAGCGCAACCTGCTGGTGGTTAAAGGTTCGGTGCCTGGTGCCAATGGCGGCTTGCTCATGATTAAAAAGCATGTGATGAGGTAACCGAAATGCCCTCGACTACAGTGTATAATCAGGCCGGAGAGGCCGTAGAACAGCTCGAACTGAGTGAGCAGGTGTTCGGAGTTGCCCCTAATATGGCGGTTCTCCACCAGGTTGTGACAGCACAACTGGTCAATCGCCGGCAGGGTAACGCCTCAACCAAGACTCGCTCAGAAGTAAAAGGTGGCGGTAAAAAGCCATATCGGCAAAAAGGAACCGGCCGTGCGCGTCAGGGTAGTACCCGTGCGCCGCAGTTCCGTCATGGTGGTGTTGTGTTTGGTCCTCGACCACATCCATATCATCACGATGTGCCTAAGAAAATGCGCCGCCTGGCCATTCGTTCCGTTCTTTCGGACAAAGTGGCCAATGAAAACTTGATCGTTATCAAAGACCTGGTCCTGGATACTCCTCGTACCAAAGACATGTTGACGATTTTAAGCAAATTGCCTTCCAGTGGCGGTAAAAAAGTACTCATGATGTTGCCACAGCGGGATGAAAACGTGTTATTATCGACACGTAACATTTCCAACGCAAAGGTGCAGCATGTCTCCTCCATTAATGTTGTGGAGTTGCTGAAGCATGATTATCTGGTCATGCCTATGAAGACTGTACGCTGGATTGAATTAGTTTTCGGCGAAGGCCTGAGTGCGGAAGAAGCGAGCGCAAGAATCGCTGAAGACGTCTCAGCAAGCGCTGGAAGCGAAGCATAAGGCGAGGAGGAGAGACTGTGGAAATCACAGAAATACTGCGCCAGGGTATCGTGACCGAAAAATCGGTCAAGTTGCAAGAGCGAAATCAGTATACTTTTAAAGTGGCACTCACTGCCAACAAAATTGATGTCCGTCGGGCGGTTGAACAGCTTTTCAAAGTGAAAGTTGTAGCGGTCAACATCATGCGTATGCCTGGCAAGCCACGGCTGATTCGTCGACGTGGTGCTGCTCCTCGACCTGTTGAGGCCCGCGAATGGAAAAAAGCGATTGTCACCCTTGCTGAGGGCGAATCAATCGATGCATTGAAGGCATAGGGGATTGAGAGATGCCAACTAGACAGTATCGACCAACATCTCCTGGACGTCGCGGCATGTCGGTATCGACTTTCGAGGAGATCACCAAATCACGACCAGAGAAATCTCTGACCGTAAAGCTGAATAAGCACGCCGGACGTAACAACCAGGGTAAGATCACAACCCGCCATCATGGCGGTGGTGCCAAGCGCGCCTATCGTATTATTGATTTCAAGCGTAACAAGCTTGGAGTACCAGCCCGCGTGGCAGCGATCGAGTATGATCCAAATCGTACCTCACGCATTGCCCTGCTGTTCTATGTAGACGGCGAGAAACGTTATATTATCGCTCCTCTTGGTCTGCATGTTGGAGATCGTGTTGAGGCTGGCCCGGATGCCGACATTCGTGTTGGTAACGCCTTGCCGCTGAAAAACATCCCAACTGGTACCACGATCCATAACATTGAGCTGGAGCGCGGTCGCGGTGGACAACTCTGCCGGGGCGCTGGTGTTGGTGCCCAGTTGATGGCTAAAGAAGGCGATTATGCTCTTCTGCGTTTGCCATCAGGTGAGCAGCGCCAGGTACACATCATGTGTATGGCAACCATTGGTCAGGTCGGCAACGTTGACCACGAGAACCAGAGCCTGGGTAAGGCTGGACGTTCACGTCACCTTGGTCGCCGCCCAACCGTTCGTGGATCTGTTATGAACCCACGAGACCATCCTCATGGTGGTGGTGAGGGTCGCGCGCCTATCGGTGGTCAGCCACAGACACCCTGGGGTAAACCAGCCATGGGCTTCAAGACCCGCAGAAACAAGCGAACGGATCGCTTCATTGTCCGACGCCGCAATGCAGGCAGGAGGAGGAAGTAATATATGTCGCGCTCAAGAAAAAAAGGGCCATATATTCATGAGTCGCTCAGGAAAAAAGTCCTGGTTATGCGCAAAACTGGCGATCGCCGCGTGATCAAAACCTGGTCCCGCGCATCCATGATCTTCCCTGAAATGGTAGGGATGACCATTGGAGTCCATAATGGCAAGACTCATGTACCGGTTTTCATTAGCGAAAACATGGTAGGCCATAAACTGGGTGAATTTGCCCCCACCCGCCACTATCGTGGCCATGCGGGTGGCAAGAACGAAAAAACCACCAACGTTCGTTAGTGGTAAGTTAAGAGGCTCAAGCGGTGAGCCCTCCGAGGATACTGCAGGAACCATAGCTTATTGTTCCAGGGGCCGACCAATGAGAGTGCCCCTTCCTCGGGGTAAATTGTGAGGTTAGAGATGCAAGTCAGGGCTATTGCAAAAGATGTCGGCATTCCGCCGCGCAAGATGCGTCTGGTTACGAACGCGGTGAAAGGGCTTCGGGTAAATGAGGCTCTGGCTATTCTTCAGTTCTTGCCAAACGCTGGCGCGACACCTGTAAGCAAGGTAGTGGCTTCGGCCGCGGCAAACGCTGAGAATAACTACAATCTCAATCCAGATGACCTGTATATTCTTAATATTGTGGCGGATGATTCGTTCCGGATTAAACGTGTGAAACCACGGTCACATGGTCGGGCGGCTCGTATTTTACGTCGCTTCTGTCATGTAACAGTGATTGTCTCAGATGATCCGGCAGACGCTGGTCGTTAGAGACTACTAAAAGGAGGACACTTTTGGGACATAAAGTGCATCCCAATGGGTTCAGACTCGGCGTCGTCAGAGGGTGGCAATCCCGCTGGTATGCTGAGCGTGATTATAAAGATATCCTGGCGGAGGATTTCAAAATCCGTCAGATCATCACGAAAGAGCTTGCCAACGCTTCAGTTTCTAAAATTGAGATTGAGCGTACCGCTGCTGACCAGGTTCTGGTCAAAGTTCATACAGCGAAACCTGGTATTGTCATCGGTAAGAGCGGCGAAAAAGTTGACAAACTTCGTAACCTGCTTGAAACCAAGACCAAAAAGCGTCGCGTACGCATGGATATCATCGAGATCCGCCAGCCGGAACTGGATGCTCTCCTCGTTGGTCGTAGTATTGCCGAGCAGCTCGAGAAGCGCGTTTCATTCCGACGTGCGATGAAACAGGCCGTGCAGAAATCAATGCGCGCCAATGCTAAAGGAATTAAAGTGATCTGTGGTGGCCGACTGGGTGGTGCGGAAATCGCTCGTACTGAGAAAGAAGTCGAGGGAAGTGTTCCGTTGCAGACCCTGCGCGCCGACATTGATTATGGTCAGACAGAGGCCCACACAACATTTGGTGTTATCGGCATCAAAGTGTGGATCTACAAAGGTGATATTCTGCCAAGCAAACGCCGTGAACTGGCTGAAGCTCAAGTGGAAGCTGCCGCGCAACAGAACTATGCATCACGTGATCGTGGTGACCGTCGCGGTGGTGAGCGTCGAGGACGTGGTGATCGCCCACAACAGGGTGCAGATCGCGGTCCACGTACACCAGGTGATCGTCCGCGCGGTGGAGACCGTGGTCCACGCCCAACAGGCGACCGACCCCAGCGTCCACCCAGACCAGCAGGCGACCGCCCACAAGGTGAGCGCAGTCCACGCCCAGGTGGAGACCGTGGTCCACGCCCAACAGGCGACCGACCCCAGCGTCCACCCCGTCAGCCACGTCCTGAGCAGCAGACACCTGTCAGTGAGAGCACTGCTCCTGCCGAGACCGTAACAAAGTCAACGCCTGATAGCAGCGCCACTCAGAGCGAGTAGAGGAGAGCTAAGCCATGTTATTGGCACCATCACGTACAAAATATCGTCGACAGCACCGTGGACGTATGAGAGGCGAAGCCTTACGCGGCAGCACGCTCTCTTTTGGCGAATATGGTTTGCAGGCCCTTGAGGCCTGCTGGATGGAAGCTCGTCAGATCGAATCAGCACGTATTGCGCTCACCCGCTTCATGAAGCGTGGTGGTAAAGTGTGGATCCGTGTTTTCCCTGACAAGCCTATCAGCGCCAAACCTGCTGAAACCCGTATGGGTAGCGGTAAAGGTGCTGTTGATCACTGGGTAGCGGTCGTTAAACCTGGCCGTATCATTTTTGAGATCGGTGGCGTGAGCGAAGCAATTGCGAAAGAAGCTGTGCGCCTGGCTGGTCACAAATTGCCCGTGAAGACCCGCTTTATTACACGAGGGGAGGCGGAGAGTGTCGAAGCTTAAAGACAGCCGTAAACGGATTGCAGATTTATCGGTTGGTGAAGCGCAGAATGAGCTGAAAGATCTGCGCTTGAAACTGTTCAACCTCCGTTTGCAACAGCAGCGCGGTGAAGTAAAAAACAGCCGTGTCTTTGCAGAGACTCGTAAAGATATCGCGCGTCTCCTACATCGCCTAACCATATTGGAGAATGAGCAATAATGACACAGCAATCCAACGCGATCACACCTGAACAGGCTATGGCTGCGGCTCAGAAAACGAGCCGCCGTCAGCAAAAAGTCGGTCGTGTGGTTAGCAATAAAACGGATAAGACGATTGTTGTTGTCGTCGAGTCCTTGAAAAAGCATCGCATCTACAAGCGTACGTACAAACAGACAAAACGCTTCCATGCGCATGATGAGAACAACATTTGTCAGGAAGGCGATCTGGTTCGTATCGAAGAGAGCCGCCCGCTGAGTAAATTAAAGCGCTGGCGTCTGGTCGAAATCGTAAAACACGGTTCCGGCATTGTTCCAGTGGAACAAGTTGTGGCTGAGGTCGATCCTAACCTGAAGGACGAGACCGCTGAGTCGGCGGAATAGGGAGAATTGACAGATGATTCAGCCACAGACACGCCTGAAAGTCGCCGACAACACTGGCGCAAAAGAAATTATGTGCATTCGCGTTATGAGTGGTTCAGCCAAACGCTATGCCGAAGTTGGCGATGTAATTAAAGCCTCTGTTAAGCAGGCTACGCCAAATGGACAGGTGAAAAAGGGCGAAGTTGTAAATGCTGTTGTGGTGCGTGTTTCCAAAGAATATTCACGCCCCGATGGTTCACACATTCGCTTCGATGAGAACGCTGCCGTGATTATTGCTGCTGGTAACAATCCACGTGGCACGCGTATCTTCGGACCAGTGGCCCGCGAGTTACGTGAGAAAAACTTCACACGACTCGTTTCGCTCGCACCTGAAGTGCTCTAACGGGGAAGAAGATGGCAACACATTTAAAAAATAAAAAGCCCCTGCATCTTATCAAAATGAACATTAAGAAGGGCGATCGAGTCGTCATTCTTGCTGGTAAAGATAGGAAAAAGGAAGGGACTGTTTCGCGCGCGCTTCCTCAGGCTAACAAAGTTATTGTTGAGGGCCTGAACGTTGTGAAGAAACATATCCGCCCACAGGGCCAGACACGGCAAGGTGGCGTGATTGAGAAGGCTATGCCCTTACATGTCTCAAACGTCATGTTGCTCTGCACTGAGTGCGGCAAGGCTACCCGTGTGGGTATTGAGCGTCGTCCCCTTGGGGCCGACCAGAAGGTACGTCCTGTGCGTGTATGTAAGCACTGCCATAAGGTTATTGCAGACCACACGAGGAGTTAAGAATTATGGCAACAGCATTTAAAGAGCGATATCGCCAGGAAGTTGTGCCTGCTCTGCAGAAAGAATTCTCTTATAAGAATCCTATGCAGGTTCCCGGCATCAATAAGGTTGTCGTCAATATCGGCATGGGAGAAGTAATCCAGAACGCTAAGGCGATGGATGCTGCTGTCGCCGATCTGGCCGCGATCACAGGGCAGCGCCCTGTGATTACGCGCGCCAAGAAATCGGTTGCGGCCTTCAAATTACGTGAAGGTATGCAGATCGGTTGTATGGTGACCTTGCGCGGTGCTCGCATGGAATACTTCCTTGATAAATTATTGAACGTGGCCCTGCCACGTATCCGTGACTTCCAGGGTGTTTCCCCGGACGCTTTCGACGGACGCGGCAACTACACATTGGGCTTGCGTGAACAACTGGTTTTTCCTGAGATCGATTATGATAAAGTTGACAAGTTGCGTGGTATGGAAATCACCATTGTGACGACGGCAACAACCGACCAGGAAGGCCGACGGCTGCTCGCATTGATGGGCATGCCCTTTAAGAAGTAACGCTGGAGGGCGGAATGGCAAAAATTTCAATGATTGTGAAGTCGCAGCGCAAGCCCCGATTTAAGGTGCAGCAGCATAACCGCTGCCAGGTCTGCGGCCGACCACGTGCATATATGCGCAAATTCGGTCTCTGCCGTATCTGCTTCCGCGAGCGTGCGTTACGCGGTGAGCTGCCCGGTGTGACCAAATCGAGCTGGTAGAATCGCGAAGATGAAAGGACATGTTGCAAGAAAGCCTGGGTGCTTTGACTGCTACATGATATGGAGGAACATCCATGAATATGACTGATCCCATTGCGGATATGCTTACGCGCATTCGTAATGCGGCCACAGCACGGCATACTCGCGTTTTGATTCCAGCATCGAAAATGAAGCTGAGTCTTGCGCGCGTGCTCAAAGAAGAAGGCTATATTAAGGACATCGAGATCCTGAAAGATAATCCACAGGGTACCTTGCGCCTGACATTGCGTTATGCAGAGAAGAAACCTGTCGTAACACAATTGAAGCGTGTGAGCAAACCAGGTCTGCGTGTCTATACCAAGCAGGCCAACATTCCTCGCGTACGCGGTGGATTGGGTGTAGCGATTCTTTCGACACCAAAGGGCTTGATGACCGGTTCGAACGCCTACAAGCAGGGTCTTGGCGGCGAAGTCATCTGCTACGTTTGGTAGAGGGAGGTATCACATGTCTCGTATTGGACGTTCTCCAATTGCTGTCCCACCAAAGGTACAGTTGAACTGGACCGATGACAATGTTGTAACTGTTAAAGGTCCAAAAGGTGAGCTGTCCCAGAAGGTCGATCCTGAATTAGCTTTAAAGCTTGAGGATGGCCAGCTGACAGTCTCCCGCCCTTCGGATAGCCGAGAGCATCGCTCAAAGCATGGTCTGTATCGCACCTTGATCAACAATATGGTGATTGGTGTGACCACAGGCTATACCAAATCTTTGGAGATCCATGGCGTTGGTTATCGTGCCGCTAAGGTTGGCAAAAACCTGGTGATCCTGGTTGGCTACTCCCATCCGATTGAGGTTCAGGCACCTGAGGGTGTCACCCTTTCTGTTGATGGTGTAGATGCAGCTACCAAGGCTACCAAAATTAGCGTCACTGGCATCGACAAACAGCTGGTTGGTGCAGTTGCTGCTGATATCCGCCGCGTGCGTAAGCCCGAGCCTTATAAAGGTAAAGGTATTCGCTATGCTGGTGAGAAGATTCGGCGTAAAGCTGGTAAAGCTGGTAAAGTCGGCGGTAAGAAAAAGTAACGCTAGCATCCTTCGTGTCCGTGATACAATCTATCTTAGTACTATCTGGATGGATTGTGCGCGGATACGACTTTCTGTGTAGGAGTCGCAGGGGAAAACTCGCGACATTAGCCAGATTGTGATACTATGGTGTGGGCTAAATAATTAAACCCATCCCTTTATATCTGTAGGCCACGCTATGTCCGGGGCCAGCAGATATGTCATCCAGCAATGTGTCAAACGCGACAATGAGAAGTATGTAACACGAGAGACGTAGTGCCGACCACGTCGCTCCCTACGCTTTTCATATTGCGCGTATCCAAAGAAAGGGGAATTGCAAAAGATAGCCTCTTTGTATTTTGAACAAAAATGGCCTGTATATCTTTTGTGATGAAACTATGATTAAAAAATTTGAAGCCAACAAGGCGCGGCTGCGGCGGCACCAGCGTATACGACGCCACTTCGAGGGTACCTCGTCACGTCCACGTTTGAATATCTTCCGCAGTGGACAGCATATCTATGCGCAGATTATAGACGACTCCATCGGCCAGACGTTGGTTGCAGCATCATCCATGGATGAGAGCCTGCAAAACTTTAAGCCAGAGCAGTCTTCCTCCGCAACAAAGGCCAGCGAAGTAGAAGCGCAGCAGCCAGAAGTTGAAGAAGTTGCTGCTGAAGCACCTGCCAAAAAAGGCAAAGGTGCCAAGCAACCTCGTACGGCGCAGCCTGCCGCCGTCAAAAAAGAAAAGAAGTCTCCTGTTGAGCAACTCGCTGGCATCTCCAGTAACCGCAAGGTTGCTATTGCACGCGAAGTAGGTAAAATTATCGCCCAGCGTGCCAAAGATAAAGGCATTGCCCAGGTTGTCTTTGATCGTGGTGGCTATGCCTATCATGGACGTGTCGCAGCATTGGCTGAAGGCGCCCGTGAGGTTGGCCTGGACTTCTAGGCCCCCGAGGCAACCTTTCGTGCGTGTGAGAACGGGATGGATGCTGCCAGGCACACACGCTGTACAGAACGTCGACAGAGACAATGGCGAGTGATGTCCTGAAGAGAAGTATTGCAATCCGTTAGAAAAACGCGCATGAATTTAGAGGAGTAAGACAGAAAAAATGGCAAGAATAGATGCTTCAAAACTGAACCTTGAAGAGACAGTGGTAGAAGTAAGTCGTGTCTCCAAGGTGGTTAAAGGCGGTCGACGCTTTAGCATTCGTGCTCTGGTTGTTGTTGGTGATCGCAACGGACATGTGGGCTATGGTTTCGGCAAAGCAGGCGAATATACAGAGGCAATTCGTAAAGGTGTAGAGGATGCCAAGAAACATCTGGTAGAGATTCCTTTGACCGGTACGACCATTCCTTTCGCTGTTGTCTGCAACTTCGGTGCATCCGAAGTGCTGTTAAAGCCAGCCGCCCCTGGTACTGGTGTTATCGCTGGTGGTGCTGTTCGCGCGGTAATGGAATCAGCCGGTGTCCGTGACATCCTGACCAAGACCCTGGGAAGTACCAACAAGGCGAATACGGTCCAGGCTTGTATTGCTGGCCTGCGCGAACTGCGTTCAGCTGACGTTGAAGCTGCACGTCGTGGCAAAACCGTTGTTGAGCTTTTGGGTAAGAAACGTGCTGAGCAGCTCATCGCTGCTAATGCTGCCGCCGCTGAGCAGGCAGCCGCTGCACGCGCCGCCCGTGAGGAAGAGATCCGCGAGAGCCGTGCGGTTTCCAGTAACCGCCGTGAGCGTGGTGGTGATCGCCGTGGTGGCAACGATCGTGGCGGTAATGATCGCCGTGGTGGGAATGACCGCGGTGGTAGCGATCGTCGTCGATAGGAGTTTTTTAAATGGCAAAGCTACGTATAAAATGGGTCAGAAGCTCTATCGGCTACCCAAAAGATCAGAAAGATACGATTCGGGCTCTAGGCTTGCACAAGCTGCAACATACAGTTGAGCACAACGATCAGCCAGTGATACGTGGTATGATCCGCAAGGTGAGCCACCTGGTTCAAGTAGAGGAGATTATCAGTGAAACTCTCTGATTTGCGACCCGCTCCCGGTTCTCATAAGGCCGAGCGCCGTGTTGGCCGTGGCCATGGTTCCGGCCGTGGTAAGACCGCCGGTCGTGGTACAAAAGGACAGAAGGCACGTACTGGTGGACATGTTAACCGCTCATTCAATGGTGGTCAGACACGTCTCTCCAAGCGTCTACCATTTGTACGCGGTCTTGGAAATGGTACTTCCGTTTTCCGGGATGACTATACTATTATTAATATTGTAGACCTCGAGTTGTTTGAGGCTGGCTCTCAGGTTCATCCTGAGGAACTGGCTGGTCAGGGTCTGATGACTGCCGCTCAAGGCAAAGGACTGATCAAGGTCCTTGGCGATGGTGAGCTCGATCGTGCTCTAACCGTGCATGCACATAAATTTTCTGCAAGCGCGAAGGCCAAGATTGAGGCCGCCGGTGGCAGTGTAGAGATCATCCCAACCCGAGTCTATGAAAAGACCAAACGTCGTAAGGACGAGGACAAAAACACAGCTGAAGCTGAGCAGTAGGTAGTATGAGCCAGAGAGTGATCTTATCATCCTCTCTGGCATCTTGTCGCTATCAACCACTGTCTATGCTCTTAGCTGTGTCTGCGTTCTTCGCAAAAGGAGGCTCCCATGTGGGAAAAACTGCGTAGCATCTGGACAGTCCCTGATCTGCGCAAAAAGATCCTCTTCACTCTAGGAATGTTGCTGGTATTCCGCGTCCTGGCCCACATCAACGTTCCGTTGTCGCCTGATGAGCAGAAAAACCTCAACAGTCTTTTTAACAAGGGCGATAATCCGGTTGGGCAGCTGCTCGGCTTGCTTGACGTATTTTCTGGCGGATCTTTGCAGAACTTTTCGATTGTTGCTTTCTCTGTTTACCCCTATATTACTGCTACCATCGTGATGCAACTTTTGCAGCCGATTATTCCGGCGCTGCAGAACTTGTCTACCCAGGGTGAGTCGGGTCGCCTGCGCTTCAGTCAGATCACTCGTATTATTACTGTACCTCTGGCCTTCCTTCAGGGTATTGGACAATGTGCGCTTTTCCAGCAGGAGAAGGTACTGACCAATTTCAGCTTGATTGATCCCCAGTATGCGTTGCAGTCTTTTGCGATCCTGGCTTCCTTGATCTCAGGCACGATGATTCTGGTCTGGCTTGGTGAATTGATTACAGAGAAGGGCATCGGTAATGGTATCTCCATTATCATTCTGGCCAATATTCTCAGTAACCTGCCCAAGTATGTTCAGCAGGGTGCTGTCGCTGCCCAGAGTGGTGGTAGTGGCGCGGTTGTCAGCATTGGTGTCTTCTTGATCATCGGTGCGATTACTATCCTGGGTATCATTTATATCTACCTGGGTCAGAGACGTGTTCCTGTTCAGTATCCAACCAAACGTAATGTCGGTCGCGGCATGCTGGTCGGTTCTGCGCAGACCACATATATTCCGATGCAGATCAATAGCGCGGGTATGATTCCACTCATCTTCGCCTCTTCGATGCTGCTCTTTCCAACGGTTATCGCTCGCTATCTGAGCACCAGTCAAACACCCTGGATTAAAGACGTCGCGTTATGGATTTCTCTCTATTTGATTAATCCGAGCGAATGGTGGTACTGGATTATCAACTTTGCGCTGGTCGTCGCCTTCACATATTTTTATGCGTATGTGTTGTGGCAGCAGCAGAATATTCCAGAGAACCTGCAAAAACAGGGTGCATTTATTCCAGGTTATCGACCTGGTGAGCCAACCAGTCGCTACCTCTTGACTATCCTGAATCGTATCACCCTGGCGGGAGCTCTGTTCCTGGGAGTGATTACGGTTTTGCCGTTCATCGCGCGTGTTGGCGGAAGCCAGATGTTAGGTGCAGCTTCACTCTTGATTGCAGTGGGTGTTGTGCTTGATACGGTGCGGCAGCTGGAGTCCCAGATGGTGATGCGTAACTATTCAGGTTTTCTTTCCTAGACAAGGGGTTTTAAGGTGGCTGTTTCACTGGTTTCCCTTGAATGTCTATTGTTCATGGGGGAGAGCGATGCTGCTCTTCCTCGAATTTCCGTCGGAGGAAAATCGTGAATATTATCCTTTTAGGTGCACAGGGGTCGGGAAAGGGAACACAGGCCAAACGGCTTGCGCAGACCCTTGGTATGCATCATGTTTCAAGTGGTGACCTGTTTCGTAAAGCGTCTGAAGCTGGCACTGAGGTTGGTAAAAAAGCTCAGTCCTACTTCGATCGTGGTGAATTAGTTCCTGATGATTTGACCGTAGCTATGGTGTTAGAACATATTTCTCAGGAGAAGTATGTTCGAGACGGAGTCCTATTGGACGGTTTCCCTCGAACTATTGCACAGGCGCAAGCACTTGACCAGGGATTGTTACGTGTTGGTCGGTTTATCGATTGTAGCCTTTATCTAGAAGTTCCCCGTGAAGAGCTGCTTCATCGTTTATCGGGGCGCTACATTTGTCAGGCCAATCAACATGTGTATAATATTGACACGAATCCTCCGAAAGTCCCAGGTATCTGTGATCTGGATGGAAGTGAATTGTATCAAAGAGCCGACGATCAAGGTTCTGCAATCCAGAAACGTTTAGACATTTTCTTTAATGAGACGATACGCTTGTTAGATTACTATGAACAGCAGCATAAGCTGAAAACTGTGAATGGCAATCACAATATTGAGCAGGTCTCAAAAGATCTTATTCACGCTGTAAAAGCCTGTAAATAAGATCCGAGTGCAATTGATAGAAGTAGTAGAGGCAACTTTGCTACTTCTATCAATTGATTTTATACTGATCTTATCAATCTATTGTTCGTAAGTACTTTACGTCAGGTAAGTTAGTTACTATAATCTTTATGGCTATAGCGGTGGTACCAGGCTAACGCTATCCAGTGGATGGCTTGGGGTACTGTTTCTAGCGTAGTATATCGGGTAGAGAGCTGTGGCTATGATGTGTAAGGTTCCTTCAGGCTATGCTGGTTACCAGTTGTGTCTTGACTCGTTTAAAAACGAAGATGAGCCTATTGTTCGGCCATAGAAGCATACCTGGCTGGAACTGATGGCGAGGCGGATAATCGCACGCTTAGTGCTGGATGGTGGTGCAATCCCCCAGAAAAAATTCCCACTCGACACCTCAGAGAAAGTATGCTATAATTCGTAGTTGGCTGCAGCAGTAAATACTGCTGCCCTTTTGTACTTTCAAGCGCATCGAAACTGCAGTATAATCCGCAGTTGCTCGTGCGAAGGCTGCCGCACGGAGCAGATCTGGCTAAGATATATGCATGTAGTAGCGAATGTAGTCCCGCCGCTAGGGAAAGGATGTTATGCCTAAGAAGGATGAAATTGAGGTTGAGGGAAAGATACTGGAATCCCTCCCCAATGCCATGTTCAAAGTAGAGATCGACGAAAACCATCAGGTTCTGGCCGTCCTATCGGGTCGCATGCGTATGAATTTCATACGTATCGTTCCAGGTGATAAGGTGCGGGTTGTGCTGTCCCCCTATGACCTGACACGAGGGCGCATAACATGGCGTGCGCGATGATGTAGCCTCTGGCTGGTTCGTGTGCAGGTCTGTCCGTTAGACTGCACGCATACCCATCATTGTTCCTTTTCTCCTATCGGTGTCTTTTCGATAAACGGGCCGGATAAGAAGGAGCATCGAAGATCCGTTCATGCGATCCTTTACTTCCGTCCTGCACTTCTTTGTTTTCTAAAGCCGTCAATGACTGGCGAAAGCAACCCTGAAGTGGTTAATCAACTTTTTAAGTTTTTTATGCCCAACAAGAGGAGAGGCAGACATGAAAGTAAGCGCCTCAGTTAAACCGCGCTGTGATGGCTGCAAAATCATTCGCCGCAAACGTGTGGTAATGGTCATTTGTAGCAAAGATCCTAAACATAAACAGAAACAAGGCTAATCAGAGGTTTCGGGTTTCAAGTTTCGAGCGTAAGCAAGCAGCATTGAAAGTCGAAACGTAAAGCTGGAGGAAAAGATGGCAAGAATCGCCGGCGTTGACATTCCGCGAGAAAAGCGTGTGGAAATTTCGCTGTGCTATATCTACGGAGTTGGGCTGACAACCAGCCGCAAGATCCTGGATCGTACACGTATTAATCCAGATACACGGGTAAAAAACCTGACCGAAGAAGAAGTCAATCGTCTCCGTGAAGTAATTGACCGCGAATTTAAAGTTGAAGGCGACCTGCGCCGTGAAGTTGATATGAATATCAAACGGCTGATCGAGATCAACTGCTATCGTGGTATGCGCCACCGTCGTAACCTGCCGGTGCGCGGACAGCGTACGCGTACAAATGCACGCACACGCCGTGGTCCAAAACGTACAGTTGCTGGTAAGAAGAAAGCAGCGAAGAAGTAGCGTAACGCAGGAGAGAGATTGTAAAAATGGCAGACAAAAAGAAACCAACTGCTGGGAAGATCAGGCGGCGTGAACGGAAATCCGTTCCCCGTGGTCAGGCCCATATTCAGGCGACATTTAACAATACTATTGTGACCCTCACCGACCCAAACGGGAATGTGCTTTCCTGGGGTAGCTCTGGTGGTCAGGGCTTTAAAGGCTCTCGTAAGAGCACTCCTTACGCCGCTCAGGTTACTGCTGAAACAGCAGCCCGTAAAGCGATGGAGCATGGCCTGCGACAGATTGATGTCTTCGTGAAAGGTCCAGGCTCTGGCCGTGAGGCTGCTATCCGCTCGTTGCAGCAGGCCGGTCTCTCAGTCACTTCAATTACAGATGTTACACCTATTCCGCACAATGGCTGCCGACCACCCAAGCGTCGTCGTGTATAGCCGGACTGATCGGTGAGGAGGATAGAACTAGATGGCACGTTATACCGGTCCCGTCTGCAAATTGTGCAGACGTGAAGGGGTAAAACTTTTCTTAAAGGGCGACAAGTGCATGACAAAATGTACACTTGAGCGCCGCAACACACGTCCTGGTCAGCATGGTGCCAGCCGTGTTCGTAAAGAGTCGGGCTATGCAAAACAGTTGCGTGAGAAGCAGCGTGTACGCCGCACCTATGGTGTGTTGGAACGTCAGTTTGTAAAGCACTTCGGTGCTGCTGCTACTCGCCCCGGCAAGACCAGCGAGAATCTCTTGCAGATTCTGGAAATGCGTTTGGACAACCTGGTTTATCGCCTGGGTCTGGCCGATTCACGCGCACAGGCTCGCCAGCTGGTCAATCATGGTCACTTTGCCGTAAATGGCCGCAAGACAGATATTCCTTCTTTCATTGCTAAGCCAAACGACGTGATCACTGTTCGTGAGCGCAGTAAAGGTACTGAGTACTTCAAAACACGTGCATTGTTGCTCGCTCAGAAGGGTGTCCCCACCTGGTTGAGCTTGAACACCAATGACCTTTCAGGTCGTGTTGTCACCATTCCATCACGAGCAGACCTCGAGCTGCCATTTGATGAGCAGATGGTGGTTGAGTATTATCAGCGATAATAGGTTGAGTCGGCGGAGACTTCATGGCACACGCCCGCGCTCTTTGCTGATGCGACAAACGGTACGATGCCAAGTGTCGCTGGCATGTGTGTTAGAAGGGTTAGGTCCGTGCCTGGGTGATCCTTCGCGGGATCGCATCAGGGCGAAGAACTCTTGGACTACCAGCGTTCTGGCCTCTGTCTCCCTGGCTATTTAGGTCATGTGAGCACTACTGAACCTGGTAGAAAAAGAAAGGCAGGTTATAACCTTGCTAGATATTGCACTGCCTCGCATTAAAAATACAAAGACTCTTGGAAATTATGCGAGCTATGATATTGAACCGTTAGAGGCTGGGTATGGTATGACCCTGGGTAATTCGTTGCGGCGCGTGTTGCTGTCTTCGTTGCCCGGCGCGGCTGTCACCTCTATTCGGATCGAGGGTGTGCAACACGAGTTCCAGGACGTCCCTTATGTGATGGAAGATGTGACCGATATTGTGCTGAACGTCAAACGTCTTCGCCTACGCTCCTTTTCGGACCATCCTGTATCGATGCGTCTGGAAGTGAGCGGTGAGCGCGAGGTGACTGCAGCTGATATTGTCGCTCCCAGTACGGTAGAGATTGTTAATCCTGAGCTGCATATTGCAACACTCGATAATGACAATGCTCGCCTCGACATGGAGCTGGTCGTTGAGACTGGTAGAGGCTATGTTCCTGCCGACTCAAAAGAGGACCAGCCTATCGGGGTGATCCCTGTTGATGCTATCTACACTCCTGTGCAGAAGGTGAATTACACCGTTGAGCACACCCGTGTAGGGCAGATGACAAATTTTGATAAAATTGTGCTCGAAATTACGACGGATGGTACGATTACGCCTGATGAGGCGTTGCGTCAAAGTGCGGATATTCTGGTGCGGCATTTTACTTTGCTCGCTAATTATCGCGCCGAGGTGCCTGAGATTGACAAAGCACCTTTGAGCAGCTTGCCCATCCCACAGAAGATTTATGATACTCCTATTGAGGAGCTTGATCTCTCGGTGCGCGCTTACAACTGTTTGAAGCGTAGCAATATCACGAAGGTTGGTCAGGTTCTCTCAATGAATGAAGAAGATCTTCTCGGTGTACGCAATTTCGGTGAGAAGAGTCTGCAGGAGCTGCGTGAGCGCCTACTTGCACGGAACTTCCTGCCTAATGCACGCACAAGCCCCGTCGGAGCCGATTCTGACGACGATCACGAAATGGAGGAATAAGGTGAGGCACCGAATTGCCGGTAACCGGATGAATATGCCAGAGCCACGTCGGCGTTCTGCGCGCCGCAACTTGATGGCAGGTCTCATCCGCTATGACCGTATTCAGACCACTGAAGCGCGCGCACGCGCGATCCGTGGTGAAGCTGAAAAGTTAATTTCTATGGCTGTAAAAGGCCGTGAAGAGGCCCGCAAACATCTGGCCACTGTTGTATCTGATGAAGCTCAGGCTACCAGGATTCTGGAATTTGCACGCAAGGGCCGTTTCTCTTTGAAGCACAGCGTTGGTTCAAATGAGGAGCGCGCTAAATTGGACAAGGCTCCTTTAACTGATAAGGGCCGCAAATTCCATGAAGATAAGTTGAAAGCCCGTCGCGAGGAGCTGCTGGCGATCTTCCCTAATGAGAGCGAAGCTGAAAAGGCCTTGCAGGCTGCTTATCAGTCGATGGTTATTGAGCTGCATGCTCGCCGCCTGATTTTGAGCGCCTTGCCTGATGAGCTGGTTGTCAAAAAGTTGTTTGAAGAACTGGCTCCTCGTTATCTCGGTCGTCCTGGTGGCTATACCCGTATTACGAAAATTGGCCGCCGCAAAGGTGACGCTGCCGAAATCGCGCAGATTGCCCTGGTATAGGGATATATTGATCGCGGAACCTGGTGTATCGCGTCTATCCCTTTGGTATTGAACTGTAACATATGAACATAGCTTGTGGTATTGAGTATGATGGTACCGATTTCCGTGGTTTTCAGCGCCAAGCTGCCAACCATGGACCTACGGTGCAGGGAGCCCTGGAGCTGGCGATTTCTCGTGTCTCTGGTGGAGCCTTTTCTGTGGTGAATGGCGCTGGCCGGACCGATGCCGGTGTACATGCGAGTGGACAGGTGATTACTTTTTCCACCGAGGTACAGCGTGAACCTGAGGTATGGTTACGTGCTTTGAATGCCATCTTACCCAACACCGTGGTGGTACGGTGGGTGCGTGAGGTCCCAAAAAGGTTTCACGCTCGCTTTAGCGCCTGTAGTCGTTCCTATCGCTATACGATCTGGAATGACCTGGCACCGACGGCCTTGAAGGCCAGATATAGCTACCATTGCTCCAAGGCATTGGATGCGGATCTGATGAATCAAGCCTGTCAGATGCTACGGGGCACTAAAGATTTTGGAGCGTTCGGGCATAGCCCCTATAAATCGAATCCATTAAGACCAGGACCACATTCCTGTGTTCGTACGATGTTAGAAGCACGTTGCCTACGTCCAGAGGCGAATGAACTCATTTACTGTGATTTTACTGCCGATGCCTTTCTCACGGGGCAGGTTCGTAGAATGGTTGGCACGTTATTGTTGGTGGGACAGAAGCGTCTCAGTCTTGAAGAATTTATGACTATTGTGCAACGTGCGGAGAAGACGCACCCAGGTACAGCGGCCCCACCACATGGGCTGTGTCTGGTACGGGTTGATTATCCTGGAGAAGTTTGGAGTAACGAACGATGATGAAGACATATAGCGCCAAGGCCGCTGATCTGCAGCCGAATTGGTATGTCATCGACGCCGAGGGTCAGATACTTGGTCGCGTGGCAACGCAGATCGCGCAGATCTTGCGCGGTAAACATAAACCTAGTTTCACACCACACCTCAATAGCGGGGATTTCGTGGTTGTGATCAATGCTGATAAAATCGCTGTAACCGGCAATCGCCTGGAGCAGAAGATCTATTATCGCCATTCACAGTATCCTGGCGGCTTGAAGAAGACAACTTTGCGCCAGACTCTGGAAGGCCGATTTCCAGAGCGTGCTCTTGAGCATGCCGTTCGCGGTATGGTTATGCACAATCGCCTGGGCACCCAGGTGATGTCACGCTTGAAGATCTACGCTGGCCCTACCCATCCTCACGAGGCTCAGAAGCCAGTTATCTGGACCGGCCCCGAGGTTTTGTTGAAGCAGGCTACTGAGGCAAAGTAAAGAAGGAGAACCTACCTTGGCTGATACCATCAAGGGTGAATACTACTACGGTATGGGACGGCGTAAAACGGCTGTAGCTCGCGTACGCGTCTTCCCAAATGGCGATGGTAGCATCACTATCAATGGCAAAACTGCCCATAACTATTTTGGGCAGCGTGACACACACCTGGCTGCAGTAGCTGCGCCTATGCGTGTGCTCGATCTGAACAACTATACCCTGACCGTTCGTGTGGTCGGTGGTGGTGCTAGCGGTCAGGCTGGCGCTATCCGTCATGGTCTGGCTCGCGCCCTGGTACGCTTGAATCCTGATTTCAAGTTGGCCCTGCGTAAAGCTGGCTACCTGACACGTGACCCACGTATGAAAGAAAGAAAGAAACCAGGTTTGAAACGCGCTCGTAAGGCTCCACAGTATACAAAGCGTTAGTTTTCAAGCGGTTGGCGACCTTGTTGTCGCTTTCATGGGTAAAAACACAAAAAGAAGTCCTGTCGGCAATTAAGCGACAGGACTTCTTTTTATGGTGTCTAGTACTTTGTCAAACTTCGCTTGATCGATGGTGCGCCCGCTACGCGGGCGAGGTTGGGGGTGCGGGGGCTGTGCCCCCGCACCCCCAGTCAAGGAGCTCCGCCGCCCCTTGCATCCCCGCTTACCCATCACATGATGTCTAACAGACTACTAGCTTAGCGCTGTGAAGCGACTTCTGCGTAGACGGGTGTGCACCAGTCCTGGTATTTGCTGTTGCGTCCACGGACGATGTCAAAGTAGAGATCCTGAAGTTTCTGGCCGATGGGGCCTACCGCGCCGGTGCCAACAGGATTATGATCTACTTCCACTACTGGTGCGATCTGGGCTCCGGTTCCGCAGAGCAGGATTTCATCGGCGGTATAGAGCTCAGTACGGTCAATCTGGCGCTCACGGACGTTGATGCCCAGTTCGTTTTTCGCCAGTTGCATTACGGTGTCACGGGTGATACCCAGCAGAATGTTTTCTGAAGGAGCCGGTGTGATCAGTTCGCCGTTCTGGAACAGGAAGATGTTTTCCGCGCTACCCTCTGAGACATGGCCTTCGTGATTGAGCATGATTGCTTCGTCAAAGCCATTCTGGATCGCTTCGGTCTTGGCGAAGGCCGCATTCACATAGCTACCACAGATTTTCGCACGGGCCGGAATCGCATTATCGTCGATACGCCGCCAGGAAGAGACGCCGCAGCGTAGGCCGCCGATCTCGACATAGTTACCCATGGGCTCTGAAGTTAAGATGTAATCATCCTTCAGACCGTGTAAGCGTACGCCAATTATTTCATCGGCCTTATACGCGACAGGGCGCAAGTAGACATCCTGGTGCTGCTCATTGCGTCTCACCAATTCTACACTACTCTCGATCAGGCTCTCGACCGTGTAGGGTAGACTGATGCGCATGATTTTGCATGAACGAAGTAAGCGCTCATAGTGTTCACGCAGACGGAACAGATAGATCTGCTTCTGGTCTGTATTCCAATAGCCGCGAATGCCTTCAAAGACACCTGTACCATAGGCGAAGCCATGAGTGCGTACGGAAATATAGCCACGCTCGGCTGGAATGTATTCACCATTCATATAGAGCATTTTTGCATCCATAGTCTTATGTGGATAAGCTGCACTGCTGCGACTTATCGTCTCCTCCTTTTTCAATAGTGTGGTTTGAGATGAGGTTGCAGAAGATACTGATGTGTCTACAACCTCAGGGGTATATAGCTATAACGTAGCAGGACTGATCTCGGAAACTTTTTTTCAACGTTATAAGATCTTCTTGCCCATGGCCGATAATGTGAGTTCGACAGCCAGTTGAGCGGTCGTATTCTCGCGGTCCAGGATCGAGTTGACTTCTACCACATCCATTGATATGACGCGCTGGCTCTCAGCGAGCATCTCCATCGCGAAGTGGGCCTCGCGATAGCTTAAGCCGCCGCGTACAGGTGTTCCTACACCTGGAGCCTCATGTGGATCCAGTGAGTCCATATCCAGGCTTAAATGGATAGGACCATTGTTGGCTCCTGCGATCTCGATAGCCTGCTGCATGACCGCGGAAATACCACGGCGATCCAGATCTGACATCGTGAAGACATGGATGTTGTGTTCGCGTAGTAGCTTCTGCTCTCCTGTATCGAGGTCGCGAGCACCAACGATCACAATCTTATTCTTATCAATTTTGGGGGCCCAGCCACCGATATTAACCAGGCGCTCATCGCCAAGTCCTGCCAGCGCGGCCAGAATCATGCCATGGATATTGCCAGAGGGTGTGGTGTCTTCTACATTAAAGTCAGCGTGGGCATCGACCCAGATCACACCAACATCTTTATGTTCACGTGCCACTCCACTAATAGAACCCAGAGACATGCTGTGGTCGCCACCTAGAATCAACGGAAACTCTTGCGCGCGCACAGCCTCACTAACACTGTCAGCGAGCTCTTCCGCCAGTTTGGTAATTGGCTCAAGATATTTCAAGCGAGGATTACCAGTTGGTTGATTCTCTGGAAGCGGGATGTTGATATCGCCAACATCATTGACACTATGGCCAAGCTGATGTAGCTGATCAATCAGACCAGCATAACGGATAGCCCGGGGTCCAATATCAACCCCACGTCTGTCTGCGCCTAAGTCTATCGGGGCGCCAATAACACGGATACGCATAAGAAAATTGCACCTCTGTTTCGCCATTGCATGTTGGCGATATTGCTCACAAATCAAATACTACAGAACTCCCACGCCGTTTGAGCGCTGGAGGTGTTGCTTCCATTATATGCACTGCTATAGAACTTTGTCTACGATACTCATCGATTTAACAACCATCTCCATCCCCAAACCTCTAACATGATGCCTGCGGCGCTGGGTTGGGAGTGTGTGGTGTGTGGTGCGCGGCTGCAGCCACACACCACACACCACACACTCCACACACCTGAAATAATGTACATCTGATCGCTTGCTAGTGATCTCCCTGCGATCTTTGGGCGAACATTAAAAAGCCCTGTGACTGTGATATATAAACTTGCTCATTTTTGAAGATTAGTGATATACTGATTAGCGTATAGGTCAGATATGAGCCCGCCCAAAACAGGCGGGTTTTTACCGTTAAACACATACTATCGCTGAAGCGTATGTGGACAGACGTTGATCGATTTGGCAATCACGGCAATTCTGGCAGCGTAAATAGTGCTTCCAGGCCGCCTTGCCCTATGAGATTGGTGCCTGGCATAGCGGTGTTTTATCTGATGAGATATATGATATGTCATTGCTTTAAACTTATCAGGTAGAGAGTGGGAAGCAAAGAGGCTTTTTCGTGCAGCGTAGCAGCCTGGTTTTCTATCTATGATGACCAGGTTCGAGGAGGTTCACCTTTATCATGGTTGTCGATATTATTAATCCCTATGCCGTGGCAGTTACTCAGTTTGACGAGGCAGCCGAACGGCTTGGGCTATCTCGCTCTATGCGAAACATTCTGCGCGCCCCTAAACGCGAACTCATTGTAAATTTTCCGGTCCGTTTAGATAACGGCGACGTGCAGATGTATACCGGTTACCGCGTACAGCACAATATCAATCGTGGCCCTGCCAAGGGCGGTATCCGCTTCAGTCCTGAGGTCTCATTAGATGAGGTTCGGGCGCTGGCCATGTGGATGACCTGGAAATGTGCTGTTGTAGATATCCCTTTTGGTGGCGCTAAAGGTGGCGTCATCTGTGATCCTCATCAAATGTCCCGTGGGGAGCTTGAACGTCTCAGCCGTCGTTATGCGACCGAGATCTCGATCCTGATGGGCCCCAACAGTGATATTCCAGCGCCCGACATGAATACAAATCCACAGATTATGGCCTGGATGATGGATACCTATTCGATGCATCAAGGCTATTCTGTGCCAGCAACTATCACCGGTAAACCCCTGGCTATTGGTGGAAGCGAAGGACGGCTGGATGCCACCGCACGTGGCGTGCAGGTTGTTACCAAAGCCGCTATGCGCCATCTTGATATGACCCCTG
Source organism: Dictyobacter alpinus (assembly GCF_003967575.1). Taxonomy (NCBI): domain Bacteria; kingdom Bacillati; phylum Chloroflexota; class Ktedonobacteria; order Ktedonobacterales; family Dictyobacteraceae; genus Dictyobacter; species Dictyobacter alpinus. The sequence goes on along the minus strand of NZ_BIFT01000001.1, from coordinate 1,995,397 downwards.
AAAATTCTTCAGTTGTGATCCAGGGTTTTGGTAATGTTGGTGGTATCACTGCCCGCCTCTTACACGAATCAGGTTGTAAGGTTATTGGTTTGAGTGATATTAGTGGTGGCGTTTATAATCCTCGCGGCATCGATGTTCCAATGGCGATGCGCTTTTCCCGTGAACATGGGAGTCTGCGTGGCTTGCCAGGCACCGAACCAGTCACCAATCGCGAGTTGCTGGAACTTCCCTGTGATATTCTTATCCCGGCAGCCCTTGAGAATCAACTGACCAAAGAGAACGCTGGTCGCGTACAGGCTCGGCTGGTAGTCGAGGCCGCCAACGGTCCTACAAATGTTGAGGGCGATCGAATCCTTAATGAGAATGGCATTATGGTCGTACCGGATATCCTGGCCAACGCCGGCGGTGTGACTGTCAGTTACTTTGAATGGGTGCAGGATCTACAACATTTCTTCTGGTCTGAAAATGAGATTAATCAACGCCTGGAAGCGATTATGACACGTGCCTTCAATGCAGTTATGGCAAAAGCGGTGGCACAAGATACCCACTTACGTATGGGCGCTTACTTGCTTGCAGTGAGCCGGGTAGCAGAAGCCACTGAACTGCGAGGCATTTATCCGTAAACTACAAAATTAAGCTTGTTTGCGCATAATCAATGTTTTAATGAAATGTGTTTATTGCAGGAAGACCATTGCTGGTCCTCCTGCATTTTTTATGCCTCTGCGGGACTGGGTTCGACCGCCAGGATCTTGAGCCAGATTTCTGGCCTGGCATCGTCTTCTGAGGATGCTATGCGGAAAATGATATCCACATATTCCACATTTTTGAAGCGTGGTAGCTCAGAGGCTCCGCGCGTATAGGTTCCGCGTGGCAATTGTTCGCCTCGTGTCAGGGATCGTGGTAAGGAACTTTCGCCGTTGCCTTTTGTGACACCCAGACGCAGCAACAAATTTTGCCGGTTAGGACCACTGGTGCGTGCCTCTAATAGATTGACATGTTGCAACTGGAAGACAGGATCTGGATTGCCGGCTCCGAATGGTCCCAGGACACGGATCTTTTTGTAGGTTTCGTAGGTCAGTAATGCGGTTTTGGTGAAGGTAAGATCAATCATCTTTGGCATCATGCTCGGAGCGGTCTCACTACTCTCCTGTTCGGTTACTATACCAGTGGGATCGGGTAGTGTCGTGCCTTCGATCAATGCTGGATGTGGTGGTCCACCGTTTTCTTGCCAGCTTAATACATGTGCGCGCAATTCTTCGATGCGTTCACTGCGAATCGTGAAGCCAGCGGCCTGTGCATGGCCACCATAGCGTTCCAGACGTGTTGCAAAGCCACTCAAGGCTTCGATGATATTAAAACCTTTCTGACTACGGGCCGAGCCACGGCTCCGTTGTGTTTCCGGATCATCACTCAGGACCAGAACGGGCTTATCACTCTCTTCAGCTAGCTTGCCTGCTACCAGGCCGATGATGCCTTCGTGCCAGTGCTTGCCGTTGACCACAATTACAGCGTGCTCGGGATGTAGCGCGGCCTGTTCACGGACATTGTTCATCAAGGTCTCAGTTTCCTGTTGTCGTTGCATATTGAGCTGGCGTAGTTCCTCGGCGATGGTGTTGGCTTCCTGGATATCGTCTGTAATCATCAGCTCAAAGGCAATGCTCGCCTCCTTCATGCGGCCAGCGGCATTGATACAGGGGGCAATGCCAAAGGCAATATCTCGCTCACGGACCTTGCCGGACTGGAGATTCGCATTGCGTATCAATGCTCTAAGTCCAGGTTTGTTGGTGGCATTTAAGCGATCTAAACCTATACGTACATATGTATGGTTTTCGCCAAGCAAGGGAGCGATATCTGCAACTGTACCGATAGCCACCAGGTCTAATAGCTCTAACTCTTCCTCCTTTGTGCGTTTATAAGCGCGATAGAGCGCCTGCGTTAGTTTAAACGCTATTCCTACGCCACACAGATAATGGCCGCCGTAGCTACAATCTGGACGCCAGGGATTAACCATGGCGTATGCCTGAGGGAGTTCAACTGGTGGATGGTGGTGGTCTGTGATGATAACATCTATACCCAGTTGTCTGGCATATGCCACCTGGGCGACATCAGAGCTGGCACAGTCGGTTGTAATGATCAAACTGGTACCACGAGCCTTAAGCATATCCAGAGCGGCCAGATTTAAGCCACAGCCATCTTTGAGGCGATGAGGGATATGGTAATCGAGGATGCTATTCGTCTGTTTCAGTTTGCGTAGTGCGCGATAGAGCAATGCAGATGATGTAACACCATCTGCATCATAATCACCATAGACCGTAATATGTTCCTGATCGGCGAGTGCACGTTGAATGCGTGTGACGGCCCGTGGCATATCGATGAGGTCAAGTGGATCACGTGTATCCTCGTATGCGGCGCGGATAAAGGATGTCATGTCTTCCACGGATTTGATGCCACGATTAGAGAGCAATTGGGCTTGAATTGGCTCAAGACCTGCTGCTTTGGCGGCGAGAAACAGCTCTTTGCTCAGTTCGGGATATACTTCCCAGGTGTCCGCCAGATGAGGTGATAATTCCAAGTATCTCTTCCTCTTGTTTTTAGTCTGGTAGTAGGCGTAAAAAGACCTCGTTGCCGAGCAGGCGGCCGCGTGTACTTAAGCGGAGCCAATCGTCCTCATACTCTAATAAACCAGCTGCTTCTACATCCTGTAGATGATCACCTACAAATTGCGAAAACGGTTGTCCAAACCGGGTTGCAAAGGTCGGTAAGTGTAATCCCATGGCGGTGCGCAAACCGAGAAAGGCGGTCTCAGACATCGCCTGTGCGAGTCCTACGTCTTCGCTCTCAACTTCCGGTAGCTGATTGGCTTTAACAAGTTTAATATAATCGAGCGGCTCACGCTCATTGGAGAAACGGCGTCCAGCAAAGCTTGAGGCGGCTCCAGTACCCATGCCAATGTAGGGGAGATTCTGCCAGTAGGTCAGATTATGGCGGCTGTGATGACCGGGTAAGGCCCAGTTGGAAATCTCATAATTGATATAGCCAGCCTGGCGTAACAGCTCGTCGGCATACTCATACATATCGGCGCACAAATCCTCATCGCCGGGTACAATACTACCATCATTCACCCAATCCTGGAACGGGGTACCCTCTTCAACGATAAGTGAGTAGAGCGAGAGGTGTTCCGGGCGCAATTCTAGTGCCCGCTTCAGCGTTTCCTGCCAGTGTTGCATGGTCTGGTTGGGGAGGCCAAACATAAAATCTATATTGATAGATGTGAACCCGGCTGCGCGTGCATACTCGACGGCTTGTACGATTTCCTGAGGACTATGGATACGTCCCAGTGTTTTCAATAGCTCCTCATCGAAGCTCTGGGCCCCCATGCTCAGTCGATTGATGCCTGCTTTGCGGATGCCCAGTAGTTGTTCTTGATCCAAGGTACCTGGATTCGCTTCCATCGTGATTTCTGCATCTGCATCAATAGCGAAAGATTGGAAGCAGGCATTCAGTATACGTGTGATCTGATCTACGTTTAACAGACTTGGTGTGCCGCCGCCCATAAACATGGTGCGCGCACGGCGTAGACGTCCATCTTCGTGGCGGGCCATGACGCCAGCCATCTCTATTTCATGTAGCAATGCACGAACATATGGTTCACGTAAAGGAAGCCGGCCAGCGAACGTATTGAAATCACAATAATGACAACGCGTATGACAAAAAGGTATATGCAAGTAAAGAGAGGCCGTCTCCAGGAGATCCTGGATTGGTTCAGTCGCTTGTAATAGTGATTGTGGTATTTGAGTGTGTGTGTGTGTGTCTTTGACAATAGATGTCATGGATGCTGTATTATCCCTTAATAGATTGCGTAAAACGTATGTAGGAACGTTCCTCAATACATTATACTGCTGCTTCGCGCTACATGACCGGAACAGAGTTGCTGCTAACACAACTTTGCTTTACTATTCATTGTGCCACTCTGCCGGTCATCCGTCTAGAGGAAACGTTCCTACAGGTACATTTTTACGGCTTAGCCCTGCGCTCCACTGGGAACGCCACCGGGAACATCACCAGGTGCAGCGCCGGGAACGCCGCCGGGAGCAGCGCCGGGAGCACCTTGCTGGCTAGGCGGTGAGGCCGGGATCCAGGTGGGCATGTTTGAGGCGTCAAACAGTTTGGTTGAGTCGGGATCACCGAACTTCACGCCTTTGGCTTTCTGTGTCTCAATCCAGTGCTTTAAGGCATTGTCCTTCAATTGCTTGAGTTTGTTAGCGTCGATGTCACGACTGGCATCTGAGCCTTCAAATTGCAGCACATGGAAGGTACCGTTCTCTTTCAAGACCGGGCTGAATTGATTGTTTTGACGAGCTGGATCCATCAACCAGTTATCGACGGTCGCGCCGATATTAGAGCCGTAATCCAGCATATACTGGCCAGCGGCTAACCAGCCAAGTTCACCACCTTTCGCCTTGGTATTGTTGTCCACCGATTTCGCTGAAGCGAGCTTGTGGAAGTCGCCTCCCGCCTTCAATTGCTTCAGAATATCGTTGGCGTCCTTTTCAGTGGCAACCGTGATGGCGCGCGCGTTTACCTGGCGAGCCGGTGAGGTGATTTGTGATGCCAGATAATTCTGAGTATTATCACGACGTAACTTCAGGGTTATCATTGTCTGTATATCCCCATCACTTACGTTTGAATCACTCAGGAACTTGTCATAAGATTTTCCCTTTGGCAGGTTTGCCTTCAGATCGTTGAGAGCCTTTGTCACAGCACTGCTACTGGGATTAATCTTATTCTGGATTGCGGAGCTTTGTGAGTTTAACCATTTGCTGATGACCAGATCCTCTTGTAGCCACTGGGCACTTGTTGTTCCGATCTGGGATTGCGTAAAGAGGGATTCCTGCAAAGTCGCTTGCTGCGTCAGATTATTGTACGAGCCATCTGTGGTGGCTTTTTGTTTTTCAGCATCCGACTGCTTGGTCTTGGCCGTATCCAATTGTTTCTGGAGATCGGCGCGCTGACTGGAGTTAGCTGGTAGCGCTTTCAGCTTCTTGGTTAAATCATCAACCGTTTTCTTGGCATCATCCACAGCCTTTTGCTGCTGGGTTGATTGGGTTTTCGCGTTATCGGCCTGTGCACGTAGACCATTCTTTCCTTTGAGCTGATTTTCGGCCAGTTGGCCCTGTAGCGCTACCAATTTATGATAATCAGATTGGGGAATGGACTTTCCATCGACTGAAGCAATTGGTTGATTAGGAATAATAACATTAAGATTAATCCAATAACCAACAAATACTGCAATAACGAGAAGGACGATAAGGCCAATAAAGGACCAGATGCCTAAACGTTGTAGCTGGGTCTTCTCGGTCCTTGTGAGGTGGCCTCCCCAGCCAAAAATAAGAGGTTGGCCGTCACGACGAGCCTCGACGTGCGCCGTTTGTCTGGTATATTTCTTGGTTTGGGCGGAACGCGTTGGCTGCTGCTTTTCAGCCCTACGCGTCGTTTGATTGTTCATCAAAACCTCCAACGTGGATATCCCAGGCTTGTGCCATCAGGGAAACCGTCTCCCTGGCACGGTCGATACAGTTTCGTCCTGTTCCGACCGCTACCCTTTGATTGGCCGGAGTGGAGGTTTCTGGCTCCGCTCAAGATAGTCGGAGTCGCAGGATCCCATGTATCTGTGTTGATCAGTATTACCAGTGTAACTGATAATCAATCTTCCGTGCTATACCATGTCGAGTAGGTTAGGACCCTGGTGCACCTGGAGGGAAAGCCTGTGGCTTTCACCTCCAGATCCACTGTCAGCTACAAGCGAGGAAGTAACAATGGTTATTACATCCCACGCATATGTTCTGCAGTGTAGGGGAGCAGGGCCATAAAGCGGGCCTGCTTGATTGCAGTGCTCAAACCACGCTGATGCTTGGCGCAGGTGCCCGTCTTACGGCGGGGCTCGATCTTTCCGCGATCGGAAATGTATCGCTTCATGAAGCGACTTGCATCTTTGTAGTCGATTTCTCGTACGTGGTCGTGGCAAAATTGACAAATTTTGCGGCGAGATGAGCGCTCGCCACGCTCGCGTCGCTCACGACGTGGACCTGATGGTCTCTGCATCAGTCTTTCTCCTTCATTTAGAAGGGGTGATCATCCAGTTCTCCAAGGTCGTCGGGGCCGCCATAGCTTTCGGAGCCAGAGCCACCAGGCTGCTGATTCTTCGGCGTAAGCATTTCCATCTCGTTGATAATTACGTCGATCGCAGTGCGGGGATTACCATCTTTATCGGTATATTTGCGCTGCTCCAGACGCCCCTCAACATAGACTTTCTGGCCTTTTTTCAGGTAGTTGTTACACGTCTCTGCCAGCTGGTTCCAGGCAACGATGTTAAACCAGTCCGTCTCGCGCTCACCACTGGCAGATTTGCCAAAGCGGCGGGTTACGGCTAGCGTGAATTTTGTCACTGCTACACCGTTGGCTGTGTAGCTCATTTCAGGCTCGCGTCCCAGATTCCCAATCAGAATAATCTTGTTCATGACTCAAAGTCCTTTCGACGTGTTATACCACCCCAACTCGGTATACGGAGACAGATGAAAGCACCCAAACGTCTCATCATTGCGCTTAGTACGCTGATCGCTACTAAGCCTTGATCTGCTCTTCGTTATTCTCTGCGCCTGTATCTGCGGCAGCGGATTCCTCGGCAGTTGTAGCAGCAGGAGTTTCCTCAGCTGTTGCTGTAGGTGCGGTTGACTCGGCAGCAGGTGCCTCTTCTGCAACTTCAGCGCTGGCTGGAGCCTCTTCTGGAGCGGCTTCAGTTGTGGCTGTAGTGGCTTCTGGAGTAACTTCAGCGTTAGCTGGAGCCTCTTCAGTTGCCTCTGGTGCAGCAGCGGCAGCGGCGGCGCGGGCCTCACGCTCTTCACGCTCTCTTTGAACGGCCTTTGGATCGCGTTTGCGGACCATTTCGCGGAGGACAATCTCCGAGACTTTCAGAGTACGTTCGATTTCGATCACGGTCTCAGGAGTCAAAACCATGTCAAGGAAAACATAGAATCCATCGCGGTGGCGATCGATGGGATATGCCAGGCGGCGGCGCCCCCATTGATTAACCCTTACAATTTGACCGCTATGTGTAGCGACGATCTGTTCGATACGATCCATTACAGATCGTGTCTCCTCTTCGCTGGCTTCAGGACTGAAAATTACGCCTAATTCGTAATCTCGACTCACGAAGCCACCTCCTTCCTGTGGGTGTGCTACTGGTCAGATAAAACACTGCCAGAGCAGGTGGAGCATCAACACGTTGTCGATGCTAAACTTAGATGCCGCTTTTTCTCTAGTGTTTTTGCTAGTGTTTTTTATGCGCGGCCTCGTAAAAAAATCGCCCCCCGATAATCGTGGGCAATAGAGATGCCTTCCTTTTCGATGACAGGCTGAACGAGCAAGTACGTTATATGGATAATTTTCTTTGCTCATGGGCCTGTGGAAGCCATCAATACCCCGCATTATAACACTGTTCTCCATGTCTGACAATAGAGTTGAGGTGAAACAGATGTTTACTTCTCTATCTTCCTATTCTCTCTATGCCTCACAAAATTGGAAAAGCGGAAAGTTTTTTTCTTTGACAAAAAAATAATGCTAATCCGCATTATTTTTTTGTCATTATCTCATATGGTGGTGCCTGGTTGGTTGTCCCCACACTCGTCCCCTGACGGGGACCTGCTTTTTATAATATGGTGCAAAAATTGTGCACGGCACAATTTTTGCACCATATTATAAAAAGTGAATGTTGAAAAGTATTGCCTGAAGCTATTTTAATAAAGTGTGGCCTCGCTCGAACTTATCTTGATAAAGTGTGGCCTCGCTCGAACTTATCTTGATAAAGTGTGGCCTCGCCCGAACTTATCTTGATAAAGTGTGGCCTCGCTCGAACTTATCTTGATAAAGTGTGGCCTCGCTCGAACTTATCTTGATAAAGTGTGGCCTCGCCTGAAGCTATTTTAATAAAGTGTGGTGGCGGGTGGCCGCGGCCGCCCGCCACCACACTTTATCAATGCGAGCGCCGTAGGCGCGAGGTGTCAAAAAAGAAACATTTGAAATACCTTACTGGTATACGTTTGCTTTATTGACAGGTTATGCCCAATAGCTCATACTAATGCTAATATCAACGCCGCTCAGAAGCACTAACATCAACATCGGAGCCAAAAAATCGCAATCCCCAAATCAATAAACAATAGACATCGAGAAAGCCAAAAACAGAACCGATCCATTCTAATCTATTTAAGGAGCAGCGCCTATGTCTGCTATTGATACAAACACAATATATCCTGTGCGCGGTGGGGCGGTCCGCAAACAGCTAAGGGTAAGACGTTCTACACTCTTCCTACTCATTATTATGATCCTGGGTCTGGAGGTTTGTTACCTGGCACTCTATCCCTGGCTGGCCGGGCGTATAGCCTCCGACCCGTTGCTCCAATCCTGGGAAGCGCTGATCCCTATGTCATCTAAGATTTATAAGCGCCTGGATTGGTTTGCGTATATCAGCACTTTTAGCTGGCCGGAGCCACTTTATGGACATCTTTATCCTCTACTAGGAGTGTTAGGGATCATACTCTTTTTTATCTGGTTAGCGGTCGGCGCCGGTAATCGTGCTGGTCGCCTGATCTTGATTCGTTCAACACTTTATCTGCGACCAATCTTCTGGACTATTTTGGTGTCAGGGATATTGATGGCCATGACTATGTTTTTTGCCCCTGTACACTTGAGTGAACTGACCAGAAGTATGTTGCAGTCGGGACTGTATGGAAGGATCGTCGCGACCTACCATCTCAATCCCTATTTGTCCCACAGCGCTATTCTGACTCACGATCCTTTGCAGGCGCTGGTAAATCGCCTGCCAGCTTCAGATGATGTCACGCCTGGGGCCGTAGGACCTGTCTGGATGGATATCAGTATCCTGATCTCGTTGATCGCCCACGCTGATGGTGGCGTGATGGTATTGGCCTGGCGTGTACTGGCCCTCCTGGCTCATATCCTTAATGTTGTTTTGATCTGGTCATTACTATCAGCGCAGAAGCCACTTTATCGTATCTCTGGCACTATACTTTATGCCTGGAATCCTCTTGTGCTGGTGCTGGGTATTGCCTATGTGCATCCTGAAATCCTCTTAGTTTCCTTAATGTTATTAGCACTACTCAGCTTCCAGCGTGATGCCACCCTGCTTGGCTGGGTCTTTGCCTTGCTGGCCTCTCTTATCAGTCTCTATAGTATACTTCTATTGCCTCTATTATTTGTATATGCCTTGCGTCGAGCGCGTTTGCTTGGCTGTGGCTGGTTCCTGCTCTGGACCCTCGGAATGCTATTGGTTACCGCGCTTGTTCTGGTGCTGGCCTACATCCCCTACTGGCAGGGTTGGGGCGTCACTGGTATCCTGTTGGGGATACGGGATATTTTCTGGCAAGAAGGGGCCGTGAATTCATTAAACGCAGCCATTATCAACATGCCCATCCAGTTGCCTGCGAATATCCTCTGGACCTTCCAACCCCACAACTGGTCCCTGGCGGCACTTATCATTATTCTACTTTATCTGTTAATTACAGTCTGGGTTATAGATACATTTGAAGCTTTATTGCAATGTAGCGGCTGGCTCTTACTGTTATGGACTATACTACAGCCCACGTATTGGCCCTGGTATATGATCTTACCCTTTATTGTTGCCACCAGCACATCCAATCGTCGCGAAACCCTGGCTGCTATCCTATTATTATCAGGAGCCCTGATTAGCTATTACTTCTGGCAGTGGTCCAATATCTGGGAAGGGCAGGGACTGGCCATCATTGGTATCCCGTGCCTGCTCTGGGGCTGGGCTCTCTTCTTCCATGCTACCTGGCAGATGCTTCGTGGCAATTCCAGCAGACGGCAGTTTGTACAGGATGAGAGCCGTCCGCAAAAGTTGCAGCGTCCCCCCTGGTTCTCCCGTCCCTGGACCTCCAGGCCCAATCGTTAATGATCCCGTATAACTTCCATGAGGAAACGGGTTGCAGAATTTATAGCCCGCTTTCTCATGGAATGATCTAGAACCAGATATTCGTCACTCTGCCATCTCTTGTACCGAATCACGAATGATGATATCAACATCCATGAGGTAGCTCATATAACTCGCATCGGGATTATTGATACGGGCAATGAGTGTTTGTACCGCTTTTTCTCCCATGGCTTCTTTGTAGACGCGCATAGTGGTGAGCGCTGGTGTTACATGCTCTGCAAGGTCAATATCATCAAAACCTATGATAGAAATATCTTTGGGTGCAGATAAGCCCATGGTGCGCAAAATTTTAATTACCTTGCTGGCCACCGGATCATTGGCACAGAAAAGCGCACTTGGAGGATTCTCTAATTCCAGGAAACTTTTACATAGTATGGTTATATCCTGATACGTCTGGCACATAAGCCTGTCGTCAACTGCCAGTCCGGCCTCAATGAGTGCATCCTGGTAGCCTTTTTGCCGCCAGGTAAAAGAGTGGATAGTGTTAGCTGGAAAGTTGGAATCGCTGTGCTCATTGATGTACGCAATGCGCCGGTGACCTTGTTGAATCAGGTAGTTGGTTGCCTGTTTGGCACCTTCATAATTATTAGAGAGGACGGCATCAACTTTTTGCGTTAATCCTGATACATAATTGTCTACCAGTATAAGAGGGACATTAACCGCTTGAATTGTCTGGATGGTTTTTGCTTCTGAGGGACCAACCAGTAGAATACCGTCTGCCTCCAGTTCATGAATTTGTGCCTGTAAACTGTAAGAAGAAGCCTGATAATCGATCGCCTGATAAACAAGCTGGAGATTTGATTTGCGTGCTTCCATTTCTGCGCCGTGTAATACTGTGGCCCAGAAGGGATTGCTAAGAGCCTGGTATGGGTCGTATTCGCTGTAGCATAAGAGGAAACAGATCTTCTTAAGTTGTGGCTCTTTTTGTTTAGATGATGAATGGCGACCAACGGTTTTAAAATATCCCAGTTCGGCCGCTACCTGCAATACGCGCTGCCTGACCTCGGCGTTTATACTCTGATGATTGTTGAGGGCTCTGGAAACAGTTGCGATCGATACCTCCGCAATCTGGGCAATGTCTTTCACCGTTACCGAACGCTTCACGTATTTTCTCCTGTTGAAATTACAGAAAATCTTGCTATGGTGATTGATACCATGATAAGCCTAAAAAGTCAATCAATGCTTGTTCAGGACGCGTGATGTACTTTTCCCAGGTCATATTTGCGAATTTCAGGCCTTATTTTTGAAAAATCCTGGTGATAACACTATGATAAGCTTTTTTGCTGAAAAATAGTGTTGACTTTTACAGAAAAATCATTATGCTTAATTATATACTTTTTTATATCTTCGCTGTGTTCGCTGATTGAACACATAGGATGATTTCACGATCAGGTCATACTACTTGTGCGCACTTGTAGGGTTTTTCCTGATTAGTCATTGAAGACAAGCTAGTGAACGAAGGTAGGTGCTTAATGCATAAGAAGTATCTCAACTTGCCTCCTGGATTGATCCTCTTTTTCTGTATGACGTTAGAGAAATAGCCTTCCTGATGATTACAATTTCATGGCTGAAATTTGTTCTGTAGCACGCAAGGAGGTTGACTACGCATGAGTACATCCGGTATACAGGCTGTCGATGTGGATTCTGGGCAAGCCACAAGCGCTCAAAAGCAGTCAAAACGACGTAGTTACAAGAGTAAGCTAGAGGCACGAGAAGCCCGATCTTTCTGGCTATTGATCTCACCATGGCTCATTGGTTTTCTTTTCTTTACCGGTGGACCGGTTTTGGCCTCGTTCATTTTGAGTTTCACTGATTACACTGGAACATCTAGCGCCCCCAATTTTATTGGCTTACAGAATTATACGTCCCTTTTTGCGGACTCTATTTTTCTGAAATCACTGGCTGTGACTGTGTATTATGTTGTGCTATCAGTACCGCTGGCACTGGTAGGCTCACTCTTCCTCGCGATACTACTGAATCAGCGGGTGCGCTTTTTGGGAGTATTTCGTACCATCTATTACATGCCCACAGTTATCGCGGGCGTAGCGGTCTCGCTTTTATGGCAGTGGATCTTCAATCCCGATCTTGGTATCGCCAACTACATACTAAATTCTCTGCACCTGCCATCCTCGCTCTGGTTTCAGGATGAATCCAGTGTTATTCCATCTTTTGTGCTCATGAGTCTCTGGGGATTGGGCGGTCCTATGATCGTGTTTCTGGCCTCCCTACAGAACATTCCCTCTGATCTCTATGAAGCTGCATCCCTGGATGGTGCTAATAACTGGCATCGCTTTAGAAGCATCACTCTTCCAATGATCAGTCCCGCGATTCTGCTGAACCTGGTCACCGGCGTAATTGGCGCCTTCCAGGTTTTCGTACAGGGCTATGTGATCACCCAGGGTGGACCAAATTTTGCCTCCGAGTTTTACGTGCTCTATCTGTTTAACAATGCCTTCCAGTACTTTAAATTTGGCTATGCTGCCAGTCAGGCATGGATACTGTTTGTAATTATCTTTGCATTGACAGTTGCGCTGCTACAGATCAGCCGCCGCCTGGTGTACTACGAAGCCTAGTGAAAGAGAGAGTAAACATATGTCATTGCAAGTATCACAGGTAGACACTGCCCGGAAAAACGCACTGCTACGTAAGCGTGTGAACAAGATTCTTGTTTATGCCCTGCTGATTTTCTTTGCCCTGCTCTTCTTAGTGCCTGTTGGTTGGATGTTGTCAACGGCGCTGAAATCTCTGGCAGATGTCAGTGCTTTTCCACCTATCATCTTCCCCAACCCGCCAATCTGGGCAAACTTCGTAACAGCATTAACGGCTGTACCAATTTTCCAATATATGGGCAATTCAGCGGCGTATTGCTTGCTTACCATTATTGGAGACATCCTCTCCTCCTCATTGGTCGCCTATGCGTTTGCGCATGTACGCTTCAAATATCGTGAAGTTGTCTTTATTTGCGTACTCGCAACCATGATGATTCCGTACGAAGTATTGATCATCCCACAGTTCCTGCTGTTTCGCTCACTGGGCTGGATCGACACCTACCTCCCATTGATTGTGCCCACCTTCTTTGGCAGTCCTTACCTGATCTTCTTGTTGCGCCAGGCATTCCGTGGCATTTCGCGTGATGTGGTGGAGGCCGCCAAGTTGGACGGAGCCAGCCACCTGGTCATCTGGTGGCAGATTATCCTCCCCCTATCCAAGCCTGCCCTGGCGGCGGTCGCCATCTTCTCCTTTATGTTTCACTGGAACGACTTGATGGGTCCATTGATATATTTGAATACCAATGAATCCTATCCGATCAGCCTGGGATTATCCCAATATACAGCCGCTTATGGTTCCACCCAATGGAATATATTGATGGCCGCCGCTCTGGTGGCAGTAATCCCCTGTGTTATCGTCTTTTTCTTTTCCCAGCGCTACATCATCCAGGGAATTGTTGTGGCTCGACCCACAGTGGATAAGCCATAGTTATCAAGAAAATGGACTTTGCGCGGCAAGGTATGTAATTGTGGACTCGTCAAGTTCCGATTGAGTGAGGTAGTCAATGCTTAAATGGTTGAGCAGAACGCTCATGTTAGGCGCGCTCTTATGCCTGGTTATCGTGGCCAATACAGGCTGTAGCGTTTTAGGGATAAATGCTAAGACCTTATCCGGCCGAACCACCGTGACGTGGTTGGTGCGCACCGATATAAATATTAATCCGTGGGAATACAAAGTTGTCGATGATTTTGAAGCCTCGCATTCCGACATTCATATCAAGTTGGTATTAGTTCCTTCGGGAGCGAACTTTGACCAGAAACTGGTGACGATGCAGGTTGGCTGGGAGCCTGCGGACATTTTTTCCATCTGGGGCAACAATAGCTGGGCCGATGAGGTATATCGTGGCTTTGCCGCTGACCTGAACCCATATATTGAGTCCAGTCATTTTTCTTTCAACGGCATGAATCAGAAGCTGCTGGATCAGTATAGTGTCAACGGCCATGTCTATGCTATCCCCTTCGCGACCGGTGGTAGTTATGTCTACTACAATGTAGATATGTTCAAGAAGGCTAATTTGCCGCTGCCACCAACAAGCTGGGATGATCCCAACTGGACATGGGAAACCATGTTGAAAGATGCCCAGGCGATGACGGTCAAGAGTAAATCCTTGAATGAGCGCGCTTATGGCATGAGTGATGATCTCTGGCCAGAAAATTCCACCTCAATGCTCTTTGGCGGAGATTATTTTCAGCCATCCACTTATAAAGATGGAGTTGTTAAATCTACCACAGCGACTGATCCACTTGTGGCGAAGTCGGTACAATGGAAACGTGACCTGATCTATAAATATCAAGTTGCGCCTCTACCAGCCGACGCAACCCTGCTCAATGGCTTTTTGAGTGGTAAAGTCGGCATGTCGATGAGTGGTGTCTGGGGATTATGGGGGAACAAACCGGCCAAATTCAACTGGGCTGTTGCTCCCTTGCCCCATTTTACCAGCAACGCCAAAGACGTCTTATTCACTGATCCCTGGATGATGGCAAAAGACTCCAAACATCCCAAGGAAGCCTGGACCTTCCTCCAATGGTTATGTGATCCCGCCCATGGCGCGAAAACCTATATGGAATCCTCAGGTGCCGTTCCTCCCTGGTCACAACTCCTGCCAGAATGGGCCGAAAACACCCATAAGGTTATGCCTTCACTGACCAAGGAACAGTTAATGCAAGTGGCCCAGGGATCTCTGGATCACGGTCAGGAATCCATCAACCACCTGGCAATCAGCTACGGCCAGTTTGATAGTGTCATTTCAAACGTATTATCGCCAGTCTACAACACCGGCAAAGTTGATCCTACAGGTGCCCTTAACGAAGTCCAGAAACAACTGGAAGAAACCATCAAAAAAGTAGGATCAGTAAAGCCACTATCATCCTGAACCCAGCACATAAAAAATTTCATTGAGTAGAGTGGGTCTGTAAAGTGTGAAATGAGTGTGGGGCACGGCTGCGGCCGTGCCCCACACTCATTTCACCCCCCCCCAATCTGGCGCCGCAGGCGCCAAAAAGAAACACTAAACATATTGCACAATAGACTACTTGCCTCTTGAGGATGGGTATGCTATAATGCAACCCGCATGCGGGGACTTTCTTGAAAAAGGCTTCTCTTCGCCTTTGATAGAGTTGCTGATATGATTGAAACGTTCAATCATCACATCTACATTACCTTCACCTGTAGCCGTTGTGTGCTTCACACTGCGCTCCAACAGATAGATTTGTAGTAGAGAACAGAAGAAATAATAAATATTACCCCCGCCCTATGAAGGAAAGAAAGAGCTATGCCAAAGCAGAAATTAAAAACACACAAGGCAATGGCCAAGCGCGTCAAAGTAACCGCCGGCGGCAAATTCTTGCGCCGTAAGATTGCTATCAACCACTTGCGCCGTAACAAATCACCTCAGGCTGTTCGTTCTATGGACAAGACGTTTCCGTTGGCAACCGCTGATACACGCCGCCTGAAACGCTTGCTTCCTTACGCATTCTAGTTCTACCGCTCAAAAATAAAAAAGGAATAAGGACCGAACATGCCAAGAGTAAAACGTGGAGTAACCTCCCACAAAAAGCACAAAAAAATATTCCAACTCGCGGAAGGACATCGTGGTACGCGTCGTAACGTGTTCCGCCCCGCCCATGAGTCCGTTATGCGCTCAATGGCGTATATGTACCGCGACCGCCGTAACCGCAAGCGCGACATGCGCCGTCTGTGGATCGTACGTATCAATGCAGCGGCCCGCATGCATGGCCTCAGCTATAGCCAGCTGATGCACGCCATCCATCTCGCCGGAATTGAAGTCGATCGCAAGATCCTGGCTGAAATGGCCGTCAATGATATGTCAGCCTTTAGTGTGCTGGTAAATCAGGCCTTAGAGGCTACCAAGGCGTAAAAGATTTTTCTACATAAAAGGGCCCGCCGTTTTAATATGGCGGGCCCTTTGGTTCTTTTGAGGATATCATGACGCTGATTACCAGTCCCTCGAATCCACGTATCAGCAAGTTACAGACCTTGCATAGCGCTCGTGGCCGTAAAAAACATGGCCTCTTCTTAATGGAGGGTCCTCATTTATTGGAGACCCTGTTAAATGCCCAACTCTGGCCCCATGAAGTATATTATCAACCCACTTTACTTCAGCGTACCGCTGAGGGCAGGGCTTTACTTGAGCGTTTGTTACATACGCCGGCCCTGACCGAATCTCAATTGATTGAGGTGAGCGATCGCGTCATTGAGGCACTTGGTGAGACACAGACCTCGCAAGGGGTGGTTAGTGTTTTGACGCTGGACGCCCTGGATCCAGCTGTACTCCAACAGAAGCGACAGCCAGGTGCTCGGCCTTGCCTGCTGATTCTAGATGATCTGGCGGATCCTGGTAATATGGGAACCATCCTACGTACTGCCCTGGCGGCTGATGTTGAGCGTATCCTACTAACTCCTCACTGTGTGGATTATTACAGTCCCAAGGTTGTACGCTCGGCGGCTGGCGCGCATGTAGCATTGCCTGTCGAGACCAACGTTGACTGGGAGACTATGTCCACACGGATTGCCAGCCATTGTGGTGATCATGTCCAGGTCTTACTGGCTGAAGCTGGCAGTACACACATGTATTATGAGCAGGATCTGACACATCCGTTTGCTTTAATTATCGGCAATGAAGCCCATGGACCCTCGCCTGAAGGCCATCGGCTGGCCACGCTACCAATTAGTATTCCCCTGGCTAACGCGGTTGAATCTTTAAATGCGGCCATGGCGACCGGGATCATTCTCTATGAGACTGTACGCCAGAACGCCATGCATGTGTCCACATCCAGCAGTAAAGAGCACCACTGAGTTTTTATGCTCAATGGCGCTCGCTGTTTCTGAATTTCTGGATGGTATACCACCAACCTGATCCTCTGCATCAACCTTCTTTATGTGCCGTTCGCCATTGTTCGGATTGTGGAATATGCTGCCAATCCTCGCCGCTTTTCTGGATCTCTTGTGAAGGAGATACGGGATAGGCGCTATAATCGTCGGTTGACTCTGGAGGCGCAAAATAGATACCCGAGTGTGATGTGCCATTGTTATCCTGTAGTGGTCGCAGTGTAGCGCTCACCGCGCGAAATGAGCCACTGGCAGTCAGGATACTCTCAGATTCCATGCCCCACTCCAGGTTCATGTTGGTGGTTGGAACCTGATAGATATGGTCGTCACGCAATTTAAAGGCTTCGACCGAGGCACGTAATTGTTCCACTTGCTGGGCCAGCCGCTCCACATATTGGGAAGCATTGCGTGTACTACTGCTACTCTGTCGGGTGGTGGACGCCACATTTTGCATGATCCTGGAGACCGCGCTCGAAGATTTAAGTTGCTGAGCGACCATACGATTGATCTGCTCAATCTCCTTCGCCTGATGTTCGACGGCGGTAAAGATGGATTCCAGTGCCATACTGGCCTCCTGGGTCAGGCGTGTGCCTGCGATGGCTTCTTTCTCGGTTTCCTGCATAGAGATCGCGAGTGTGCCAATCTCCTCACGAATACTCCGGACGATACGGGTAATCACATTGGCCTGATCTTTTGTGCGTTCAGCCAGACGACGAATATCGGCTGCGACCGCGCCAAAGCCCTTACCATTATCTCCGGCCATAGCGGCCTGAATAGCTGAATCCAGAGCCAGCCGGTTTGTCTGATGAGCGATACTGGCGATGACCTCAATGACCTCATCAATCTCACGTGAATGATCGCCCAGGCTATGTACCTTGCCAGCGGTACTCTGCACGTTGTAATTGATACGGCTGATCTCTTCGAGCGCCTGTTCAACCGCCTCGCGTCCAATCTGAGCATCCTGCCGAGCTATGCGTGCGACATCGAACAACACCTGTGAGCGTTCCGCGACGTTGCGACTGGAGGCCGCCATCTGCTCAACCTCTTCACTGGCGATCGCGATCTGCTGTAACTGGTTGCTATCGGTCTCCACCAGTTGCGTCATGGAGCCCAGAATTGTTTTCGTCGAGCTTGTTACCCGGTTCGCCACCATTTTGACGCGTACTACCAGGCTACCGAGCTCTTCAATCATATAATTAAACGAGTCGCCCAGGATACCCAGTGCGTTATCATCAACCTCGGCCTGGACGCGCAGGTCGCCCTCACCGATGCCGCTAACCTCACCAATCAGTTTTTCTACCTGCCCCTGTAACTGATCGCGCTGGAAGCGAGCCTCCTGCATAAGCTCCACAATATTGTCCAGCATGGTATTCATTGAGAGCGCGACCAGATAGATCTCATCGCGAGTCGTAATTGTGGCGCGGGCCTTGGTATCTCCTCTGGCAATGCGGCGTGTGAGCAGGGCCAGTTGATGCAAAGGCACAGTAATCGAGCGATAGGCAATATAGCCGATGGCTGTGACCATGATGATGGTGCCGAAGAAAGCGACCAGCGTCAGAAAAATAATCTGATTGGTTTGGGTGGTATTGGTCGTAACCATGCGAATACTGGTCTTTTCCGCGATATTTGTGATCTCATCCCATTCGTTCTCTAGTGGAAGATAGGCGAGATTGGCCTGCGCGACCAGATCATGGACGAGAGTATTTGAAGCTTTCTTATCGATTGCCTCCAGCACCTGATCCTGAGCCGCTTGATAAGCTGGCCAGCTGGTATGCAGCACCAACTCCAGATCGCGTTGTTGTTGGGCCGGGAGACCTGGATCGAGATGATGGCGTGTCAGTATAGTATAGGTTGTCCGCATTCCTGGAGAGGTCAGTAATTCGTAGTTCTGCTGATAATTATTAGCCTCATTATCAAAGAGGCGGGTAGTTTCTTGAATGTGTTGTAGATTGGTGGCCAACTGGTTTTTTTCAACCAGTGGATGACTCTGATACTGCTCCAAATAGGTGGTAATGAGCAAAGCATTCAGATCGGGTAAATATGTGCCGGCCGTTGTGGCAGACTTGAATGCACTAATGTTTGTGCGAATGATCTGGCTACGTTCAGTCTGAGCTTTAAAAAACGTCAAACCGAGCACAGAGATGACGATACCGGGGATGACCGCGGTAAGCAAAAACGCCAGCAAGAGACGGCGGGCGATCTGCATTCTGGTTATAAACTTAAGCATTGGTACTTCGGCTCCTCCTCAGACACCAAAAAACACCTCAACATATCCGCGCGAAGCAACGTCTGCTAATGTTATGGTATGCAACCGCGCTGGCCGCAAATAAGCGGTCGCTACGATTGTTTTTCAATTGATTGTTACCATTAGCGAAATGACAGTCAAAATTCAGTGTACTCGTCATTGAGAGAAAACCAAATTTCCTTACAACCTTAGCCTTTTATTCCTAAGGTATGATGCATAATAGTAACCGTAGGAGCAGCGTAACGGCAGGGCTTGTCCCTGTTACCGATACACATACGACCAGGTCCAAGCTATAGGTGATCCGTACTTCGTTCTGCCAGCTTCAAGAATACGTGTTTGAGCAGCATGTCATACGTGTACCGGTAGCAGGGACAAGTCCTGCCGCTACTCTGTCTGCTGTTTAAAGCAGGTAAGTGGTATACTGTGACGAGAAATTGTCTGTTTTGTGTATTTTGTCCATTCTATGGAAGTCGAAGGAGCCTTCTTTTGGAGAAACTTATTAGCGCCGATTGGCCGTTTCAGAAGGTATTGATTGCCAATCGGGGTGAGATTGCGCTACGTATAATTCGCGCCTGCCGCGATATGGGTTTACAAAGTGTCGCTGTCTATAGTGACGCGGACCGGGATGCGCTCCATGTGCGTATGGCCGATGAGGCATATCGTATTGGGCCAGCAACGGCTGCTCAGAGCTATTTACATATTCCGACCCTGATAGATGTGGCGCGCCAGTCAGGCGCTCAGGCGGTGCATCCAGGTTATGGATTCCTGGCTGAAAATGCCAATTTTGTTGAGGCCTGTCAGGAAGCTGGTCTGATCTTTATTGGACCTTCGGCTGCGGCTCAACGCTCGATGGGAGAGAAGACGGCGGCCCGTCGTACGGCTGAGGCTGCGGGTGTGCCGATTGTGCCAGGGGCGATGATTGATGACGCGGATGATGCAGAGATTCAGGCCAGTGCCCGACGTCTGGGTTATCCTGTTTTGCTGAAGGCGGCCGCCGGTGGCGGCGGTAAAGGCATTCGTCTGGTACGGGATGAGCGCGACCTGTTGTCCTCTTTGCGTACCGCTCGTAGTGAAGCCCAGAGCGCCTTTGGTGATGGTCGTGTGTATTTAGAGAAGGCAGTTACGCCCGCGCGCCATATCGAGGTACAATTTATCGCGGACCAGTATGGTCATGTGGTGCATCTGGGTGAGCGCGAATGTAGTATTCAGCGCCGCCATCAAAAGTTGATTGAGGAATCGCCATCTCCAATTGTGGATGAAGCCTTGCGTGCTCGTATGACGGAGGCGGCGATTAATCTGGTACGCTCGATTGAGTATGTAAATGCTGGCACGGCCGAATTTTTGCTGGGACCTGACCACAATTTTTATTTTCTTGAGGTTAATGCGCGTATCCAGGTTGAGCATCCAGTGACCGAGTGGTGTACTGGTGTTGATCTGGTACAGGAACAGCTACGGGTGGCTGCCGGTTTACCACTATCCTTTTCGCAGGACGATATCCGCTTGCGTGGTGCGGCTATCGAATGTCGTATCTCGGCTGAAGATCCAGAGAATCGTTTCCTGCCCGCTACTGGTACCGTGTTGGCGTTACAGGAGCCCTCAGGACCAGGTGTGCGGGTCGATAGTAGTCTGTATCCAGGTTTGCAGGTTCCGCTCTTCTATGATCCTTTGCTGTCCAAACTAATCGTATGGGGCAAGGATCGTACGCAGGCGATTGCACGCCTGAGGCGGGCGCTGGCAGAATATCAGCTGGTGGGCGTACGCACAACCCTGCCCTTCGCACGCTGGCTGCTGGAGCAACCGCGCTTTATTACTGCCGATTTCTCGACGGACTTTATCGCTGAAGAATGGGACGGACGACAAACGGGCCCTGTGGAGTCGGTAACCACTGAGCAGCAGGAGAATGGTGCTGCGCCCACACCAGTAGAATTGTCACCCGAACAGATGGCGGCTCTCGTTGCAAGTTTGCTGGCCAACGATAATGCGGAGCAAGAAGAGGCACGCCGTCATCCTCAAACCCAGACACAGGGTGAGAATAACCGCTGGCTTGATGTTGCCCGCCGCGATGGCCTACGACGCCTTTAATACATGTCTGATCGCCGTCGCCATCTCACTGTACAGGCAATGGCGTAGCGCATCATACGCGCCCCACTGTTTTATGATAAGAGGCCAGAATTGTGCACAGCATAATTCTGGCCTCTTATCATAAAAAGCCTGTTCCCGTCAGGGAACGAGGGTGGCTAATATACCAATGCACCTAATGTACATGCGCAAAAACATCACTCTCACTTGGAAGTAAGCCAAAGTTATCGACCCCAAACGGCCAGTAAACCACAATCGCCTTACCAATAATATTTTGCCGTGGCACCGTCCCCCAGTCCCGTGAATCTGAGCTATTCCCACGATTATCCCCCATCACAAAATATTGATCACTACCGATAGTACGTCTGGTTGTGGCTGGATCATAATCGTGCGCGTCCTGCTTATTTATATAGCGTTCATGCAGGGCCACCCCATCAACGATAACTGCATCATGCGTGATGCTAATCTTGTCTCCCGGAGTTGCAATGATACGTTTAATATAATCTTCCTGTGGATTTTTTGGATAGCGGAAGACGATGATATCGCCACGGGCCGGCTGTTGCAGCAGGTACGCAGCTTTATTCACGAGTATGAATTCCTGATCATGCAGCGTTGGCTCCATACTCTGCCCATCAATATGGAAATTTTGTACGGCAAGACGAACAACTAATAACATCAAGAGCACGAGGGTGATCGTTTCAATGATCTGTCGTGTCCATAAACGTACTCTAATAGACGGTTCTCCCTGACTCACTTTGTGCTCCTGTTCCTGCTATCGCTATTTAGTGCTCTTCCTCTGGTGGGGGAAGTTCAAAGGCAGGTGGTGTAGAGCCCTGACGCTGTGCCGCCAGTTTTTTCAACCGTTCGACCGCCTCCACGGGCACAAAACGTCCACCAAGAGGAGTTGGATGGATCCCAGGTCCATGGAAATCGGTACCGCCGGTAGCAATCAGATTATACTGCTTGGCAAGTGAAAGCAAGGCTTGTTCATCCTTCGCTGTATAAGGACCATAATAAGCTTCCAGGCCGACCATGCCAGCTTTTTGTAGTCCGGGCAACCATTCCCGTAGCTTATCAAGTCCGGGTAGTCCAATTGGATGGGCCATGACCGCCAGTCCGTTTGCACTGTTGATCAAGCGTACAGCATCTTCTGGCGAGAGTTTGTAGCGTGGTACGTAGGCCGGACAGCCTTTGCCGATATACTTGTCAAAGGCCTCGGCAATAGATTGTACGTAGCCGGCTTCCATCAGCGCTTTAGCGACATGGGGACGCCCAACGGCCCCTTTAGCTAGCTCGCGTACACGTTCCCAGGAAACCTTAACACCTTCTTCATTGAGCAACTCTACCATACGTTCGCCACGGCGCTCACGTGCATCGCGCAATATTTTCAGCACCGCCTGAAATTCTGGACGTTGATATTCTAGAAAGTAGCCCAACACATGGATCTCGCCGCCACTGACATCAGTATTTAGCTCGATGCCAGGAATCAACTCAATGCCCAGGTCTTGCGCTGCCGCTCTGGCCTCTTCAATTCCCTGTGTACTATCATGATCCGTCAGCGCCAGCACCTTGAGTCCTACATCATGTGCCTGCTGCAATAGATCAGTAGGACTATAGATTCCGTCAGAAGCCGTAGAATGTGTATGGAGATCAACTAAATTTGCCATTAAATTTCTACATTTCCTTAAGTGATGCAGAGGTCGGACCTCTGAGTACAAAACCAAAAAGCGTATGCTTGTAATAAACAACATTGACGTTGTAAATTACAAGCATACGCCTGTCTATAACAATGTTAGATCAAGCTATCTAGCATAATCAACGGAGCGCGTTTCACGTACAACGCAGACCTTGATTTGTCCTGGATAGTCCAGATCTTCCTCGATTTTATGTGAGATATCGCTGGCCAGACGCACGGCTGCATATTCATCAATCTCTTCAGGTTTGACGATGATGCGCACTTCGCGTCCCGCCTGAATGGCGAAAGACTTTTCGACGCCTGTAAAGGAATTGGCGATATGCTCAAGTGCTTCCAGACGTTTAATATAGAGATCAATGGTCTCTCGGCGCGCTCCAGGACGGGCGGCAGAGATGGCGTCGGCGGCCTGTACAATAGCTGCCTCTAACGTCTGGGGCTCAGTCTCGGTGGCGTGATGAGCCACCATCGCGTGCACAATTTTGGGCGATTTACCAAAGCGGCGCGCGATTTCACCACCAATAATGGCGTGTGGTCCCTCTACCTCCTGGTCGATAGCTTTACCCATATCATGCAAGAGCGCGGCCGTCTTACAGACATTCACATCGGCACCCAGTTCGTGGGCGATTGTAGCTGCCAGCAGTGATACCTCGACCGAATGGGTAAGCACATTTTGTCCATAGCTCGTACGGAAACGTAGGCGGCCCAGAATCTTGAGCAGGTCTGATTGTAGACCGTGCACATTCGCCTCCAGGGCAGCATTCTCACCGGCTTCACGCACAATCAGATCAACTTCCTGACGTGCCTTGGCCACCACATCTTCAATACGAGCGGGATGGATACGACCATCCATGATTAACTTTGTCAATGCAACACGTGCGATTTCACGGCGCACAGGATCAAAACCAGAGAGGATCACGGCCTCAGGAGTATCATCGATGATCAGATCAACACCGGTTGCAGCTTCAAGCGCACGGATGTTACGGCCTTCACGTCCGATGATGCGTCCTTTCATATCGTCATTAGGCAAAGGAACAACTGAGACAACCGCCTCCGCTACCTGATCTGAAGCGCAGCGCTGAATGGCCAGTGTAATAATCTCACGGGCTCTGGCCTCCGCATCTTCACGAGCCTCCTCTTCAATACGACGAGCGCGCCGCGAAGCCTCCATCCGTACCTGCTGCTCTACACGATCCAATAGCAGTTCCTGTGCTTGTTCCTGGGTTAACTGAGCAATGCGTTCAATCTCTGCAATTTGTTGGCGCTTGAGCTCTTCCAATTCCTCGCGGTTTTGTTCCAGGCCACGCTCTTTCGTTTGTAATTTACGTTCACGTTGCTCAAGCGCATCCATTTTGCGCTCAAGATTCTCTTCTTTTTGTACGATGCGCCGTTCCTGGCGCTGCAGTTCTGAGCGTCGCTCTGCGTTTTCCCGTTCGATGACCGTGCGAATACTCGCAGTTTCATCACGGGCTTCCCGCAGGGCCAGGCTTTGCTGATCTTGTACAGCGAGCAAGCGTAGCTCACTGGCATCTTTCAGGGCGCGCAACTTTTCTTCAAAGGCAACTTTGTTGCGTGATGCGCCGAGTGCATAACCAACAAACAGAGCTAAAACAGCTCCCAGGAGAAGAGCTATGGCCCAGACGATAATACTAAACACGTCGGCCTACCTCCAATTGTAAAGGCAATCAGGCCTGTAAAGGCTCGAAAATGACTATTTCATGTAATTTATGTGATTTTTAGCTGTGGGCCATAGGCAAAAATGCACTATGTACCAACCATACTATATAAGAGTGTTAACTATACGTCAAGAAGAAAACTTGGATGAAACACAAAATACGTGGCAGAAGTATCTACTCTTAACATATCATACGAGCAGATGAGCTGTAGAACAGCGTGCCATGCGTGCATGGCTTTGGTCTGTTGTTGTCAACTTTCTCTTATTCTTTATTTTGTCATAAAGCGTTCATACTTTGCCATTGTTGCGAGCATCACTGTCTTCTTCTTGTCCCTCCCCTTTTTCTACTGTTGATCTTGTATCTCTGCTATTTTTTTAATGCTATGGGTTTATCCATGGAGCGAAACAATGTTGCTCATGATCGGCCGGATCAGTTGTTATTTACATGGCCCAGAGTATTTTAAACAGCTGGAAGACTAGAAATGCTAGCATGGGTGTGGCAAAGAGTAAGTAGGTCTGATGGAGCCATGGATAGCGACCAAGGCGCGCCAGGACGAGTAGACCGGGAATGAAAAGCAATGCCACATATTGGACGGATGGCAATGGATCAAATTGATTCGCCGGCAAGCCTGGTTGATTGGGGAGCAAAATGGCATACAGGATGGCCAGCGTACCAAATACCAGCCACGGCCATTGTCCCGCTGCCAGTCGCTCACGACCTTTCCAACCCATAAACAAAAGGAGGAGCATGCCTGAAAGAATCAGGAGTTCAAAGAGGGCATGGGCTGCTGCATAGGTCAACCAGGAGCCGCTGGTTAGTATGTGCAGGGCTGTAAACAATCCTCCTAAAGAGACGTTATTGTTGGCCTCTTGCGGATGTAAAAAGACCAGTGGATTATGAAAGGGTTTTTGGAGTGCCAGACTGTAAATTATGAGTCCCAGTGGGATGAACAGGGCGGCTACCAGGGGCAACAGCTTGAGTATGCGCTCGCGCTTTTCTGCTAGATTCTCTTGTTTGCGTAGCTCTGGTCCCTGTTGTCGGAAGAACTCACACAGGAAGACAACAAATAATATGCAGCCAAACAGATCAGTTAACGTTGCCAGCGCACCTGCAAGACCCGCCAGCCACCACGAACCCCGACGCAGGAAATACAGGCAAAGCAACGTGAATAAAAGTAACAGAGCACTATTATAGGCCATGAAAAAGAAGAGAGCAGTTGGAAATACTGCCAGGTAGAGTAGCGCACGTCTGGCGGTACCTGCATCAAACTCAGCTTCGACGAGAAGATAGAGAACCATCAGGGCGGCAAAAAAGGCCAGATTTGAAATGAGCATTGCCGCTAGCAGGATATCGATGTGTAGAGGCGCACTAAATGTATGGATGATAACTGGATAAAGTGGGAAAATAGCGGTGTAACTGGGATCAACATAGCCCCGTGTGGCAATGGCCAGCGTGCGTATGGCATCCCAATGATACCAGTTATAGAGTATGCTATTAGCAGTAAAGGCAAATGATGATGCGCCCTGTGCATTGAACAGGATGCCACCAAAATAGGTTAAGACCAGTAACAGCAGGCGTGTTAGCAGAAATGTAGGTAGCGCCGCAAGGGCAGCCTTGCGCCATGGATCGAGCGCGGATCGCCATACTCCTGCCAGGCTGATAGGCTTGCTGGCTTCTGTTTGTTCAGTTGTTATATCTTGTGCTTTCATACGAGGATTAACTCCCAGGCAGATTGCATGCTTTTTAGTATCCATCATGATTGACGGATTGTAAAAGTATACAAGAAATAAATGCTTTTGTCATCTCATGAGTAAAGGAGAGATAAATGAGTGCAGCACATTCTTCCAAACCATTACGGCCTACACATGTGGTTACCTGTTTTCTTGTGCGAGACGATGGTCAATTGCTGATTGTACAGCGTAGCCAGAAGGTTGGTAGCTATCATGAGCACTGGGCAGGTATCAGTGGTTTTGTGGAACCCAATGTCACGCCAGACGAGCAGGCGTTTGTGGAAATTGGCGAGGAGACCAGTCTGCAGCGCGATCAGGTGCGGATGCTAAAGCGTGGAGCTATCGTCGAGCATCTGGATGAAGAGCTCGATCGACATTTTTATGTCCACCCTTTTCTTTTCTCTGTGCTGGCCCCTGAGGATATTAAGACCGATTGGGAGGCTGTAGCTATGCGCTGGATTAATCCAGATGAGCTGACAAACTACGAAACAGTACCCAAACTTCAGGAAGCTTATCATTCAGCAATCCACGGCGAAAACGTTGGCCAGTAGCCTGTCAGACATCATTTGCTGGCAAAGCTGCGATGCATATGAAGGCCCACCCTTTGAGTGAAAAGCGGGGATGCAAGGGGCAGCAAGCCCCTTGACTGGGGGTTCGGGGGCTGTGCCCCCGGAATCTCCTCCTCCCTCTCCGCCCGCTACGCGGGCGGTATGGGCCTTGACTGGCAAAGCTACTTGCCCTGAAAGTTGGCTTTACGTTTCTCGATAAAGGCCTGCATTCCCTCACGCATATCTTTGGTTGAGAAGAGCAAAAAGAAGTTTTTACGCTCAATCTCTAAACCATCTTGCAGGGAAGTATCAAAGGCGGCCAGCACCGCTTCTTTCGCCAGCCGGGCCGCTATAGGAGCCTGACTGGCGATTTTATCGGCCAGCTTGAGCGTCTCATTGAGCAGTTCAGCCTGTGGGACCACATGATTTACCAGTCCCAGCCCCTCTAACTCTTTGGCGCTAACCGTCGAGCCAGTCAAAACCATCTCCATCGTACGATACTTACCCAGGGTACGTGCCAGACGCTGTGTACCACCCGCACCGGGAATTACGCCCAGCTGTATCTCTGGCTGTCCAAAGCGTGCATTATCAGAAGCCATGATGATGTCGCAATGCAGCGCCAGTTCGCAGCCACCACCCAGGGCATAGCCATTGACGGCCGCGATCGTCGGTGTATGAATCCTGCGGATCCGTTCCCAGGACTCGAAGCCGCCAATCATCATTTCGATCGGTGTTTTGTCGGCCATCTCCTTAATATCTGCACCTGCAGCGAAGGCTTTCTCACCGGCACCGGTGAGCACAATACAGCCAATCGCCTCATCGCGATCTAATTCCTCCAGCGCAGTGGCCAGCTCGGCGACCAGTTGAAAGTTCAGGGCATTTAATTCTCTGGGACGATTCAACGTAACAATGGCGACGCGCTGCTTGCGTTCAATGAGGATAGAGGTGTACTCTGCCATACTTTTAATCTCCTTAAGGTCACAAGGTTACGGAAATCAAGCACTATCTGTTGATAGCTTTTGTTTATTCGTAGTATATCACCCTGATAGTGGTGGAGGGGCTTTACAACGGCCGGGCGTTATTTGATAATAATCAAGGAAGTCCGCTTGCTGAGAATATATGTGCTGCTGCTTGCTTAATAAAAAAGAATGAGGGATGTCCAGATGCGTATGATCTTTTGTGCTGATCCATTGAATAAGCGTCAACCCGAAGCTATGTATGCAACGGAAGTGGCGGCGGTAGAGCAATTGGAGATTCCTACCTCACTGCTGGATTTTGAGGCGCTGGTTGAGCAGTACGATGATCAACGTGCTATCCGTAGGATCCAGGCGGCCGAGCAACCTGAAGTAGCGATTTACCGGGGCTGGATGCTCAAACCAGATAATTATATACAATTATATGCCGCCCTGGCCGAAAAAAATCTCTTCTTGATTAATATGCCTCAGGCCTATATCCACTGCCATCATTTGCCTGCATCCTATCACCTGATCCAGGAGGTAACGCCTCAGACCGTCTGGACGCCTGTATATGGAGAGCCAGACCTGGATGAGATAATGGAGCTGTTACAACCCTTCGGGGATAGCCCAGTGGTGCTAAAAGATTATGTGAAGTCCCGCAAACATGAATGGTTTGAAGCCTGTTATATTCCTTCGGCGGCGGATCGCTCAGAAGTGGAACGCGTAGTAAACCGTTTTATCGAGTTGCAGGGTGATGATCTGAATGAAGGACTCGTTTTTCGTGCATACCAGCAGTTTGAGCCGCTGGGTAGCCACGCCAAAAGTAGCATGCCATTAACAAGGGAATATCGTCTCTTCTTCTGTGATGGAAAGCATCTCCAGACTATTCCCTATTGGGAGCAGGAAGGATATGGACAGGAGATGCCCCCATTGGATCTTCTGCTGCCGGTGGCGCGCCGTATCCAGAGCCGCTTTTTTACGATGGATGTCGCCAGGCAGGACAATGGCGCCTGGAGTATTATCGAACTTGGTGATGGACAAGTGGCAGGTCTCCCCGAGCGTACTGATGTCCCTGCGTTTTATCAGGCATTGATACAGACAGCCCGCTAACTCGTTATTTAAAGCCGTATGCACATCTCGCGCATTAAGCATTGGTCAGCGAATAATACAACGTAGCGGCAGGTCTTGCACCTGCAACCTGTTCACGTCCGAACATGTACAAACAGCGCGCAGCACGCGCCTGGATAGGTTCGCTTCAACACGAATACGTGTTTAGGGAACATTACATACGTGAACAGGTTGCAGGTGCAAGACCTGCCGTTACTCGTTGCTATCTTATTATGGATCACATATTGCTCTGCTGTTGCCACACCACACACAAAAAATCTGGTTGATGCCGCAGGCATCAACCAGATTTGGATAGTTACTATTGAGCCATTTTTTGGAGCAGGCTGGCAACGGTACGTACGCCGTTGAAGAATTGCTGTAGCGAGTATTTTTCATTGGGTGCATGCAGATTATCATCCGGCAGACCAAAGCCCATGAGCAGGACCGGCACATGTAATACTTCATCAAAGAGGGCCGCAATTGGAATAGAGCCGCCTTCACGTAAGAATACAGGCTTTGTGCCATAGACCCCATTGAGTGCCTCTGACGCTGCTTGCATGACCTGTGATTCAGGTGAAACTATCACACCCTCTCCACCATGCAGGTTGACGACTTCAACCCTGACATCGGGTGGTGCTGCATCTTTGACTGCTTGCTCAAAAAGCGTAAAGATTTCTTTGGATTGCAGGTTGGGTGGTAGGCGCAAACTAATCTTTGCTTTGGCAACCGCTGGAATAACCGTCTTGGCTCCCTCACCGGTAAAGCCTCCAACAATACCATGCACCTCAAGGGTAGGACGTGCACTTGCTCGCTCGATTGGTGGATATTCTAACTCACCTGAGAGCTGGCTGACCCCCATCTCCTTCAGAAACGAGTCATTCATGTGCAGCGGGTCCTGGCGCCAGAACTCTTTTTCCTCATGGCTGGGTTTATGCAGCTTATCATAGAGGCCAGGAATATGTATATGTCCATCGGCATCTTTCAGGCGGCTGATAATGATCGCCAGGGCATGCAATGGATTAGGTGCCACACCGCCATAAGTGCCTGAGTGTAGGTCCCGTTTAGCACCATGCACGACTACCTCGGTGTAGATGATGCCACGCAATCCTGTGATCAGGGCCGGCGTCTCAGGGGAAGGCATATGGGTATCACAGATAAACGCGGCATCGCAGCCCAGACGCTCTGGATATGCTTTGATATATGCCTCGATCGACTCTCCACCGGCCTCTTCTTCACCTTCAATCAGGATCTTCACATTGATTGGGAGGGTACCATTAACCTGGAATAAGGTTTCCAGCGCTTTCAGGACGAGCATTACCTGCCCTTTATCGTCGCAGGCTCCACGGCTATAGATATTGCCATTGCGAATCGTTGGATCAAATGGGGCGCTCTCCCATAGTTCAATCGGATCAACTGGTTGCACATCATAGTGACCATAGATCAACAGTGTTGGCTTACCAGGCGCCTCCAACCATTCTCCATAGACAAGAGGATGTCCCTGGGTTTCGATCAGCCCGGCATGGCTGATGCCCAGATCTTTTAACTGTCCGACTGCATACTCGGCGGCGTGCAATACATCTCCTTTATGCTCGGGTGATGTACTGATACTGGGGATACGCAGCCAGCCTTTCAGATCTTCTAAAAACTGGTCCTGATGCTCAGTAATATAAGTTTCTATCTGGCTCATAAACTACTCCTTCAAATCTACTCTATTGTGGGTTATCGTAACAGGGCAGGAAAGGATTGTCCAGAGTCAGCCCTCTATACAGCGTGTTTGCTTCGTTGATTGTTGTGAGGATTCGGGGAGGAATGCAAAAGTCCCGTTGGTCAGATAGTAATGGTCCGGGGCTGTCCTGCCTGTGTTATAATGCCATATGAACACTCGTTCTTATCCAACTTTGTAGAGAAACATGATCCGCCTGATTTGTAGAGTGGAGTAGATATGCCCATACAACAACTCGCACCTGATGTTGCTGCCAAAATTGCTGCGGGCGAAGTGGTGGAGCGGCCGGCCTCCGTTGTTAAAGAATTGATCGAAAATAGCATTGATGCTGGCGCTACACAGATCCGTGTCGATTTGACTCATGGCGGCTTACAACTGATTCGCATTACTGACAATGGTAGTGGTATCCCCGCTGACGAGCTTCCTCTTGCTCTGACCCGCCACGCTACCAGCAAAGTATCCAATATAGATGACTTAGAGCACATTATCTCGCTGGGTTTTCGTGGTGAGGCGCTGGCCAGTATCGCGGCTGTGGCCGAGGTATCACTGGTGAGCCGTCCACGTGGGACCGAGCAGGGCTCACAGATAAACGCGCAAAATGGCATTCTTTCGGCTGTAACTGCTGCGGCCTCTCCAGAAGGAACAATGATTACGGTGCGCAATTTGTTTAGTGCCGTACCGGCTCGCCTCAAATTTATTAAGAGCCGCAACACTGAGGTAAGCCACTGCCATCATCTTTTAGAGCAATACGCTCTGGCCTATCCAGAGATTCGTTTCAACGTCTTTAGCGAAGGACGACAGATCTTCTCAACTCCCGGCGATGGTCAGCTTTCCAGTGTACTGATAGAAGTGTATGGCCTGCAGATCGCGGAACAGATGGTACCAGTGCAGGGAGAAGAGAAGCCAGATGATCCTACGCATCCTGTTGTGACAGGCTATACGAGCCGACCTACCGCATATAAAAGTAATCGTCAACATATCTCATTTTTTGTAAATCGGCGCTGGGTCTTGAGTCGTATGCTGACATCCGCTGTCGAAGGGGCCTATCATTCGTTATTGCTCACGGGCCGCCATCCGATTGCGGTGATTAATATTCAGATTGATCCTGGTATGCTGGATGTGAATGTGCATCCAGCCAAAACAGAGATCCGCTTCTTGAAGGAGCGGCGTGTCTACGCGAATATTCTGCGTGGGGTGCGTGCTGCTCTGCTGGAAGAGCCGGAAATGCCCCAATGGGATCCCAAACAGGAGGGCAGTGCGCCAGTGCGTTCTTTTGCCGCCCGTACCCAAAAGCAAGAACAGGAAGCGGTAGAGTCGCTGGGTGATCTTGATGTTGATGAGGAGACGGGTGAAGTCTACCAAAAAGGTGGTGGTCAGCAGCCAGCCCCCGGTATCGCCGCGACCACCGGACGTGCGCTTCCTGCCGATAATCCCTGGCTCACAGTGACCGAAGAGGAGACAGGTACTCGGCCCCCATTATTGGGACGCCTCTGGCAAAGTCATGTACAGGCTCCCGAGGTGTCTCGTCGCTCCAATTCAGGCGCGCTGGAAACCCGGCCAGAGCGGCAGGAAGCTCCCATTGAGGAACAGCCAGCGGCCAGCGTCGCGCTTGAAGCCGAACGCACTGAAGTCGCAGCTCCACACGAGACGATGTCTCCGATCGAGCAGCTCTGGTCCCAACGCAATACCGCCCGTAAAGAGGCTCCACCAGCAGCGGTTCCGGCCACTCCGACGCCGGTTGTTCAGCCCCAACAGGTAGCGATGTTGCCTCCAGACGAGGCTATGCTTGAGCAAGGGATCAATGTTGTCGATCCTCAACTGGCACGCCATTTTCCCAGGTTGCGTGTAGTGGGACAGGTTGCACAGAGCTACATCGTCACCGAGGGTGAGGGGGGCATGTATCTGATTGATCAGCATGCGGCCCATGAGCGTATTCTGCTGGAACGTATGGTATCCTCACTGAAGACGCGCACACCAATCTCGCAACTTCTGTTGACGCCAATGCAGCTTGAACTGGCTCCCAATGAGCTGGAAGCTATTGAAGAACATCAGCAACAACTGGAAGAGATTGGCTTTAAGCTAGCGAGCGACAGCGGTGATGGTACGCTAGAGGTGCGCGCCGTGCCCGGTGTGCTGGTCAAGCAAATGAATGCGCGCTCGCTACACGAATTATTAATCGAAGTGACCTCGGCCGAAAGTCTAGGGGATACTGAGACCTGGGAAGAGCGGGCCCTGGCCAATGTTGCCTGTAAGGCCGCGATTAAAGCGAATTACTTTTTGACTGTCAGTGAAATGCGGGAAATGTTAGAGCAACTGGAACAGACAAAAGCGCCTTTCAGCTGCTGCCATGGACGTCCAACCATGGTGCATTTTGGTTTGACCGCTCTGGCTCGTGCGTTTGAGAGGCGTTAAGACCTATGCTTGCTGATGTTTTGACATCGGCCGCCAGCTGGTTAGGTGAGCGTTCCTTGCTCACCTATGTTGTACCTGATGAGCTGGTGGCCGAATTGCGTGTGGGTCAGCTGGTAGCTGTCCACTACGGCGAACGGCTCGTCGAAGGTATCGTGTGGACGACCAGCCAGGACGAGTGGGTTGAGCTGGAACAGGGACAGGAGTTACGTCCGATCCACACTATTCTGGATGCCGAGCCAGCTTTGCAGGGCTATCAGATGGCCCTGGCACAATGGATTGCAGACTACTATGTGACGCCTCTGGCCTATGTGGCACAGATGATGCTACCACCAGGACTGATGCAACGCTCGCGCGCAGTCTTGCGTCTGGCATCTAAGGATGAGCAGCAGCTTGAGGCGGCCATGGAAGGTGGTTCGCTGCAGTTGCGAGCCCTGATGGGGCTCTTGCTGGCCGAAGGAACCATCGATATTGAGCGCCTGAAAGAACTGCTTGGTCCTAAACGTGCTAAAGCGGTGCTTAAAGAAGCCCGTGAACTGGATATCTTTTCACAGGATTCACAGCTGGATGCGCCACGTGCTAAAGCTCGCATCAAACGTGTGGTGAAACTGATCGCCCGTGGTGAGGCCCTGGAAGATTGGCGTAAGCGTACCGAGTTGATCGCGCAACATAATGCTTTACCCGTACCTGTGCCAGTTATTCCTGATCATGTCATGCAGCCCAAACGTGGTGGCAAAAAAAGCCAGAAGACGATTGAGAATCCCTGGGCTATTCCTGAAGCGGTCAGCGCAACCGCCACACTAACGTTAAGCAAAACGGATAAAGAGAGTTTGTGGGCACAACATCAACTGGCCGCTGTAGACCTGCTGCTGCAGAATACTGATCCCAATGCCTACTGGTCGCCGAATGCGCTATGTAAGGCCAGTGGGATGTCACAGGCACAGTTACAGCAGCTCTTGCGTGAACACATTCTAGAGATCACGGATGCCGAACTCCGTCGCGATCCATTACTGGGACGCACAACGCTGGCCACAACCCCGTTGTCCCTGACGCCTGATCAGCAGCATGCCGTGGATTGTATTGTTGGTGATGAATATGATCTGCGCCCCATCTTGCTCCATGGTGTTACCGGTAGCGGTAAGACTGAGGTGTACCTGCAATCTCTGGCTTCGATCATTGCTCAGGGTAAGCAGGGGATTATTCTGGTGCCTGAGATTGCGCTGACGACGCAGGCCGTCTTACGCGTGGCGGGCCGTTTTCCGGATCGTGTGGCGATCATCCATAGCGAATTAAGCATGGGTGAGCGCTATGATGAATGGCGGCGTATTCGCTCGGGACAGGTCGATGTCGTGATTGGCTCACGCTCCGCTCTTTTTGCTCCTTTGCCTGACCTGGGTTTAATTATTATCGATGAAGAGC
The DNA here is from genome assembly GCF_003967575.1 of Dictyobacter alpinus. NCBI lineage: Bacteria > Bacillati > Chloroflexota > Ktedonobacteria > Ktedonobacterales > Dictyobacteraceae > Dictyobacter > Dictyobacter alpinus. The sequence goes on along the minus strand of NZ_BIFT01000001.1, from coordinate 1,960,891 downwards.
ATGAACCTGCCTATAAACAGTCTGAACGCCGACCATCGTACCACGCCCGTGATGTGGCGCTGATGCTGGGCAATATTTTGAATATACCAGTCGTGATGGGTAGTGCCACGCCAGCGGTCGAGTCATTTTATTTTGCTGAACAGGAACACTATCGCTTGGTGGAACTACCTGGCCGTATCAATGCCACATTGCCACCAGTTGAAGTCATCGACCTGCGCAGCGAGCTACATGCGGGCAATACCAGTATTATCAGTCGACGGCTGAAAGAAGAGCTTACCAAGGTGCTAGAAAACAAGCAGCAGGCCATCCTCTTTTTGAATCGTCGTGGTGCCGCCAGTTGTGTGCTTTGCCGGGATTGTGGCTATACCGTGATGTGTGAGCATTGTGATATTCCCATGACCTATCACTCGACCGAGCGTATTTTGCTGTGTCACTATTGTGGTTTACAGAGTAAAGTACTGCAATTCTGTCCTCAGTGCAAAAGTTCAGGTATTCGCTATTTTGGCCTGGGCACCGAGAAGATTCAGGAGACTATCGAGCGACTCTTTCCAGAGGCGCGTATTTTACGTTGGGATCGAGATACGGCTCGCAATCGGCGCGCCCATGAACAGTTGCTGGACCGTTTTGCCAGTCGTCAGGCCGATATCCTGATTGGCACACAGATGATCGCTAAAGGATTGGATCTTCCAGGTGTGACGTTGGTGGGAGTGGTCTCGGCCGATATTGCGCTTGGTTTGCCCGACTATTCTACGACTGAGCGGGCGTTTACCTTGTTAACACAGGTCGCGGGCCGTGCAGGCCGTGGTCCTGAAGCAGGACAGGTCATTGTCCAGACCTTTAATCCGCAGCATTTTTGTGTCGAAACCTCGTCACACCATGATTATCATGGCTTTTATGGCGTTGAGATCGCTTCGCGCTATCGCTATCAGTATCCACCGTTCCGCCGCTTTGTGAAATTTACCTATAGTCATGAGAATCGTCAACGTTCGCAGAATGAAGCACTGCTACTTTATGAACGCTTACAGCAGTGGATCAAGCGTTTAGGGCTGGTCGATACTGATATTGTGGGTCCAGCACCCGCCTTGATGGAGCGTGTGCGTGGTAAATATCACTGGCAGATGATTGTGCGCGGCCCCGACCTGCATCGTTTGTTACGTGTTATCGAAGCGCCCGACTGGCAGATCGACATTGATCCCGTCAGTACACTTTAGCTTATCTTCTTGATCACGTTGGTCTGCTGCGTTTGTGTCATATGCTGCTGGAGAAAGGTTTCTAACGCAGGCATAATGATATTGGCGTGGGTATAGAATGCCATGTGGCTGCCATGAGGAATGGCCAGAAGTTGAGAATGTGGGACCTGACTGGCTAGCAACTCGGCGTCGGCGAAAAGCACCTCATCATCACTGGTACCATGGACAATAAGAGTGGGGGCCTGAATGTCTGCCAGGGGATAGCGCGTGATTTTTTCAAATTGCTGCATATCATTATCGTAGCCGCGTTTACGTCGTGGATACAGCAGTGTGGTCCGTACAAGATCCGCTGCTACCGCACCGGCAGGCTGAAGTCTGGCCAGGGGTAACATGAAGTAGATGAAGGGATCAAAGGCCAGAATTTTGTTATACAGATAGCGGAAGATGCGCTTGGGTTTGGAGTATTGCTGCCAGATTTCCTGTTCAGAATAGTGTTGTGCCACCCCACTAATCATAATCAAACTGCTACAACGCTGTGGATGACGCAACGAAAACTGGATCGCTGAAGGGCCGCCACCAGAGATACCCACCACGCTGGCCTGCTCGATCTCAAGTGAATCTAGTAGCGCCGCATAAAGATCCGCCTGCCCCTCAGGCGTAGGTGCAATCTCAAGAGGTGTACGCAGATAGCCGGGGCGCGAAACGGCAAGATAAGTGAAGTTGGCATTACCAAACAACCTGGCGAAAGCCTGTCCCATGTCATAGCCACCAGGAGATCCATGGGCGATAAGCACGACTGGTCCGGTACCGCTCAAGCTATACTCAACCGGTCCTAAGGCTGTCATAATCATATCACTATCGGTTGTGAGCCGTAGCGACTCCTTACGTCGCCAGCTTTGATACGTCGTGGTGAAACAGACAAAACTGGTCGCCAGTGCCGCTCCAGCCAGAGTCCAGCGTTTTCCCCGCATAAATTTATCCTTTTTATCATTGCATTGAAACATATCGTTATCTTTAACATTACACGAAAAAGCTCAAGATTTTGTATGCTTTTCCTAAAAAATTTCAGAAAAATCTTCCATCCAGGCAAGTCGTCAAGCAAAAAAGCGGATAGCCCCGCAAAATTTTCCAATATGGAGACGCTAACGCGGCATTATACAGATAGATGTCGTCTGTAATAGCTTATGGTATGATAGATTATTGGTCACCCTTTCTGGACATGATGGAGAAGATGCTAAGCCGTATCAAATAAAGAAGGTACGCAACGCATTAGCTCAATTAGGAGAATAGCTATGAGCCCCATTCACTATTCTGTTATTATCCAATGGAGTAATGTAGATCAAGCCTTTATTGCCGAAGTTCCCGAGCTTCCAGGATGTTCTACACATGGCGATACTTATGAGGAAGCTATCAAGAACGCTCAAGAAGTTATCGAGTTATGGCTAGAGAATGCCATGGCTCTGGGTAAAAATATCCCTCCACCGCGGGTTGCTGCATAAAATAAAGGCGCGTAGCGGTATTTGAAGTGGATTACTACGCACCTTTGCTCAGAGTGTGTCTTACTCCCATGAAATCTATGGATTGCTAAGCGTTTTTCACGCCTGTGGCGCTCCAACGGTTTTACGTGTGCTGTCAAAAATTGTTCTCCGAACAATTTTTGACAGCACACGTAAAAGAAGCATGGGCCCTTTAGGGCCCGAGTGCGGCTGGCTGTATGCATCCCCAAGAGAGTGGGAGTACGACACGTTCTCAATTTATACTACTTACCAGCTTAAGAATTTTGTGGGTTTAATGGTGATGACCTGTGAATAATCTTTACTCATGGTCTCAATGTTCCAACCCATGCCTTGTAATTTTGGCGCATACTTGGTGGCATAGTCCTGGATGGTTTTTTCGTCCAGCGGGCTATCAACAAGCTGTGCATCCCCTTCAATGACAATGATGTCTTCTCCATCATTGACGGTCTCCAGGGCCAGGCTTACGTGTGCGTTATGCTGAATGTTACGAATCTTCTGATTGCCAGGCTGGCTCAAAATAATAATCTGACTACCATCCCACAGGAACCAGACTGGAACAAGGTGTGGGCGGCCATTGCTTTTGACGCTCCCGAGCCAGATGATTAATTCCTGGCGTAAGCGCTGATCAATATGCGTATCTTTTGTTTGTGTGAGATCCAACATGCTAGAAGGCTCCATTTCTTTGCGATGACTAAGACTGATTACAGGTATCCTCTGTCGATAAAAACAGTTGGATGAGTTGCGATATTCCAATTGAGGGCTTTATTTTTAAACCTCATATATTGATGATAGAATATCTTGTATGGGAATTTTTTATGGGCTTATCGCGGCTGTCTTCTGGGGCCTGGGTGATTTTCTGGCGCGCTATGCGACCCACCGTATCGGCACGTATCGGACACTTTGCTACTTACAATGCGTGGGTATCGTTGGCTTGACGATCTATTTGCTTATTACCGGTGAGCTACAGCATGTCTTTGCGCATGCTTCATGGCAACCGTGGATCTGGGCGCTTGTGGCAACATTGCTTAATATCGTGAGTTCGCTGGCGCTCTACCGGGCTTTTGAGGTTGGCACCATCTCGCTGGTCTCGCCGATCGCTGCCAGTTACGCGGTCGTCACCGTTGTGCTGGCTTTTTTAAGCGGAGAAGTCTTAACCGCACTACAAAATATAGCTGTTGTCCTTGTATTACTGGGTGTAATTTTCTGTTCAACGTCTGCTACCGATCCGGCTCGGACGTGGCGTTCCTTTTTTGTACTACCCCGGCGTGGCGCTTCCAAACAGGGTATCATCCTGGCTCTGCTGGCCTCGCTTGGATATGGACTGACTTTCTGGGTGCTAGGATTTTTTGTGACTCCTGGACTGGGTGGTATTACCCCGGTCTGGTTTATTCGTGTGTTGACGCCATGTGTGCTTCTGGTGTGTTCTCCGTTTGTGAAGCTACCTTTGACCTTTCCCCGTGGTAGTGTCTGGTGGCTGCTACTGGGTGTTGGCTTTTTTGATACCATGGCCTATCTCGCTTATACCAGCGGTATGCAGCCGGGACAAATATCTCTGGTCACTATGTTATCCTCCCTCTATAGCGCGGTGACAGTCTTGCTGGCCTGGATCTTCTTGCGTGAACGTCTGTTGCGTACACAATGGCTGGGTATTCTCGTAATCTTTGTTGGTATTGTTCTGGTTAACCTTTAAAACGGACACATGCTCTCACGCCAATTCTTACTGGCATGAGAGCATGTGTTGTTTTGTTAGTGCTGGGAATGATAATAATCATCTTTTGGTGTGGCGTCGATTTGACTGGGACAAAGCATGGCGCGTGTCATCAGGCCACACATTTGGGCCAGACCATTCAGTACGGCGCGACTTCCCCACCAGAGTAAAATTCCAATTGGTACGGCGATAAAGCTGCGGGCAAACATAATGGGATCGAAGATGCCATTATATGTTTCTGCAAACAGCAGGTAGCTATGTGTACTGTAGCCAGCTGCATGGATGAAGCCATCAATATATGTATTGAGCAGGTAGACCAGGGGCGAGAGGGTTAATGCCAGGGAGACTATTGGTAAGGTTACCACCAGCACGAACGAGAGGATGCCCAGGGGAAACTTTAGCAGTATATAAATGATGCTTTTCCAGGTAACCGAATCACGTAAGCAGGCGCGTAACCAGCGTAGTAGGCGGCCTTTACCTTCGGTCTCCCGGTTAGGCTGGATATAGGGCATAGGAATATTGAGTAGATGAGCAGCCATGTCGCGCTCAAACATGGCAACCCCACGCAGACCAATCATCGTCAATAAGAGGATTGGCAGGCCGACCCAGATAATGATGGTTCCTACTCCCACTGACAGGCCAACCACCATCAATACAAAGTAAATGATGCCTAACGGGAACGATAAGAGCAGGTAGAGCATATTGCTGAGTGTCTGTCGGGTCATATTCTTCTGCTGATAACCTTCTTGCTGCTGCATGGTGAATGCCGCCATTTCTTCTCTCCTCTATGCTATTGAATGCGATGTATGATTACTTTTGATAGACAGTTCTTTGTGACATCCAAAGCATAGCTTTCAGCCATCACAACAATATGCCAAAAGTGTTACGGTTTTGTGTCATTTCAAATTGGCTATCTTGCCAGAAAGCCCGAAAGATGTGATACTTTGTAGAGCGGAATGTTCATCTATTACTATGTATGAAAAGCGAAAAATATGGTATTTCAAGGATCTCTTTTTGGCTCTAATGATGCTGAGTCAAATAATAAGAAAAACAAGGCCGCCACCCAGGCGAGTGCACCTGGAGAACCATTGGCCGCGCGCATGCGTCCTCAGACACTGGATGAGATTGTTGGGCAGGAGCATATTCTGGGACCCGGTAAATTGTTGCGGCGTCTGATTGAGAATGATAAGGTCTCCTCTATGATCCTGTGGGGACCTCCTGGTAGCGGTAAAACCACATTGGCCGAGGTGATTGCCCAGTTGACGCATGCCCATTTTTTTCGTCTGAATGCCGTCTCGGCTGGTGTGGCTGATCTACGTAAAATCGCGGAAGAAGCTAAAAAGTATCGCTTTTCAGGCCAGCGAACCATTCTATTTGTGGACGAGATCCATCGCTTCAATAAATCCCAGCAAGATGCCATTCTGCCGCACGTTGAGCGCGGCGTGGTCATCCTGATCGGCGCGACCACCGAGAATCCTAGCTTTGAAGTCAATTCTGCCCTGCTATCCCGTTCCCGTGTTTTTGTGTTGCATGCTTTAAACGAGGACCAGTTGATTAGCCTGCTACAGCGTGCATTGCAGGATAGTGAGCGCGGGTTAGGTCGCTGGCGTGTCACAGTTGATGAGACCGTCCTGCGCCAGATCGCTATCTTCGCGAACGGTGACGCCCGTACCGCCTTAAATGTGCTGGAACTGGCTGTACTGGGTAGTGGTGATCCTGAGGATACTGGCGAGCCGGTTGAGATTACCACTGAGATGATCGAAGACGCCATGCAACACCGCGCCCTGCAATACGATAAAGGTGGAGATCAACATTATGATATGATCTCAGCCTTGCACAAAGCCGTCCGTGGCTCTGATCCCGATGGCAGTCTGTACTGGTTAATACGCATGCTAGAAGCGGGCGAAGATCCCCTCTACCTGGCACGTCGCATTGTGCGTATGGCGGCCGAGGATATTGGTCTGGCTGATCCGCAAGCCCTATCTATCTGTATCGCGGCCCAGCAAGGAGTCCATTTTGTTGGTATGCCTGAAGCCGGCGTAATTCTGGCCGAAGCCATCGTCTATCTGGCCACGGCCCCCAAGAGTAACGCCGTCTATAACGCCTACAACCAGATACGCGCAGAGATCACCAGTGGCCAGATAGATCCAGTACCGCTATGGATCCGCAACGCGCCCACCGACTTAATGAAAAAGCTCGGCTACGGTAAAGAGTATAAATACGCCCACGACTACTACAAAGACATGCAAATCGACGATCCCGACCGACCACCTACCGGCAAAGTACAAGAATATCTTCCCGAACGTCTCGTCGGCAAACGCTTCTACGAACCCGGCAACCAGGGCAAAGAAGCCAGCATCCGCACCTGGCTCCAAAAAAGAAACCAATCCGAACCCCCCGATGATAAATCATAACTCCGTTAACAAATTGCAGCATAAACCTATTTGTTAGTAAATTGCAGCGCAATCCTATTGTTAGTAAATTGCAGCACAATTCTATTGTTAGTAAATTGCAGCACAATTCTATTGTTAGTAAATTGCAGCACAATCCTATTTGTTAGTATGTGGGTGTAAATGCCGCGCCCAGCGCGGCATTTACACCCACATACTAACAAATAGGTGCACTTTAGTGCCCGAGTGCTGAAACAAAAGCGCCGCAGCTTATTCAATGAATAATAATAATATTTCATTGAATAAGCTGCGGCGCTTTTGTCTATACCAGATAATAGATAGCGACAAAAATGCTCTTTTATCATAGAGTATTTGACAAGAGAGAAAAAGATTATTCACTTTTTATTCACATAAGGCTCGTTTGACAATTATTCATTGACTTTCATACATGCTTTGAGTAAAATTTCATTAAACTACCATGTGAATAACACAGTACCATTCATAATAGGTAGATTGCTCATATTTATTTTAAAAAGAAGTGCTAGTATTTCTTTGAACAGTATGCAGAGCATTTTCATGAACATTGAGGATGATTCACCAGAAAATATCCCCATAGATATCATGATTGGCGAACCATAAGGTGGTATTTACGGAGAACACCACCGCAGTACATCCTTTTCCGGTCGTGGAAAGATGTTTCTCTAGTGTCAAAGGGGACGATCTTATGAAGAGATTGGTACATCCTGCTATTCTGATAGCGCTGGCTTCTATTTTATTGTTGTCGTTCACCCAAATTTTAGTGCAGCAGTCAGCACCTGCGCACGCCTCAGTCAGTGGTTTTGTGACCCGTTCTGGCTCACAACTCAAGTTAAATGGCAACACCTTTCGCTTCGCGGGCAGTAATATTTATTGGCTTGGGCTGGATGAAAATGTTGGTGGTGTGAACTATCCAACCCAATTCCGCGTTGATGATGGTTTGACAACCGCTAAAGAGATGGGTGCCAACGTCATCCGCTCCCACTCCCTTGGTATCTCTACTGGCTGTAGCCTTTGTGTTGAACCCTCGCTTGGCACATTCAATCAGACGGCCCTGCAGCATATGGATTATGCGATCAAATCCGCCGGAGATCGTGATCTACGCCTGATCCTTCCTCTTACCGATAACTGGAAATATTTCCATGGTGGTAAACACAATTTTACTGATTGGCGTGGTATCTCGGACGAAAATCAATTTTATACCAATTCCACAGTAATCGGCGACTTTGAGCAGTACATTAGCACCTTGCTCAATCACGTAAATACATACACCGGGGTCGCCTGGAAAAATGATCCAACGATTATGGCCTGGGAAACTGGAAACGAGATTATGCCTCCTGATAGCTGGACTCAGACCATCGCGAACTACATCAAAGGTCTTGACAGCAACCATCTCGTGCTCGATGGCCATAGTGGACCGGCTGACTCCGAGCTCTCCCTCTCAAATGTAGATATGTATACTGAGCACTATTATCCAATGAATGTCTCTGAAGAAAATCGTTTCGCTCAAAAGGTCGCTAATGCCGGTCGCGTTTTCTATGCCGGTGAATATGGCTGGAACGGTGGGGATTCATTAAGTTCCTTCCTGAGCGCGATTGAGAATAACGCTACCTCTGGCGATACCTTCTGGTCTCTCTTCCCGCACAATGATAATTATGGTTATGTTCAGCATAATGATGGTTACACCTTGCACTATCCTGGGGATGATTCAAATATGCGTGGTAGCGCCCAGGCTTTACGTAACCATGCTTACAAGATGCGTGGCCTCTCTACACCAGCCGATGGTATTCCAGATGCTCCATTAATCACCAATGTTTCAGGCAAACAGATCTCCTGGCGTGGTGGCGCACTCTCTGATACCTATTCGGTAGAGCGCTCAACCGCTGGTAGTACTGGCCCCTGGACCGTCGTCTGCAATCGCTGTGCCACGGACAACAATACACCCTGGACCGATTCTTCACAGCCAGGTGGTAGTCTCTGGTATCGTGTGCGTGGCTATAATCTTTCAGCTGTAGCTGGCGGCTACTCACCTGTCTATCAGGTGGGATCGGGTAATGTCGGTGGTGGTACAAGTACTACAGTTGATCCTCTAAATGATTGGAGCAAAACCTACAGCCATACTCCCAATCTGGCCTTTGATAACACCAATCCTCAGTACTTTAATAACGATACCTCACGCGCTTATCGTAACAACGTAAAGACTAATGAAGAGATAGTCTGGAAACAAGATAGTATGGTCTCATTCCAGGCCACTACCTACTTCTGGCCCAATGAAGCTGTCTCTCCATTCTCAGTCTACACGTCCTCGGATGGCACAAACTGGACTCTTGCCACTCCTGATGTTACGAACACTACAGGTAACTGGCCACAGTACACCTATAGTCTTAATAACCTTACCAATGTCAGTTATGTCAAAATGCGCTGGAACAATACCGGCGGCCAGACCTGGAGTCCCCAGATCGGTCAGGTAAGCATTGGTTACAATTCTACAACGCCCACCCCAACGCCGACCTCAACACCGATTGTGACGCCAACGCCAACCTCGACACCGATTGTGACACCGACTCCTACCACCACGCCAACGCCGACACCAACGCCAACCGGAGGAAGTTGTAAGGCCTCCTATAACATTACCAACCAGTGGGCTGGTGGCTTCAATGGCGATGTCATGATCACCAATACCGGTTCATCAGCCATCAATGGTTGGACCTTGACCTGGACCTTCCCATCGGGACAACAAATTACCAGTGGCTGGAATGGTACTGTAACGCAGCAAGGGGCAAATGTTACTGTCACCAATGCCTCCTACAATGGTACCGTCAATGCTGGTGCATCAATTGATGTAGGCTTCAGCGCCAACACCGGTAGCACCAATACCAATCCTACCTCCTTTACCTTTAATGGCACCAAATGCCAGTAGTTTTATCCATGTGTGTCTGAAAATCGCAAGGGCGGAACCTCAGTATCGCTCCTGCGGCTCGTAAAAGTTTGAGGGGTGGATGTGCACTGTTATGTAGTGCACATCCACCCCTCAAACTTTTCTATTTTCTGTCTGCTGCTGGCTAGCGATAAATAAAATAGCCAGCGATAGCGGCCATGAGTAGGATCAGGAAGATGTTGACGCGGCGGCTAAAGACCAGGCCAAAGGCGATGGCGCAGATCAGCCAGCTGCGCCAGTCGGTGCCTGAGCGGCTGCTGATAGTCCAGAAGACGGTCAAAAATGTTCCAACCACGGCCAGTGAGATGCCACGCATCAGTCCCGGTACCCAGGCTTGATCTTCGATGCGCCCATAGACGTTGGCGACCACCAGTACAAAGAATGGCGGGATGGTGATTGATATCAGTGCCAGTAGCGCACCTACAAAGCCATAGGTTAAATAGCCCAGACAGATCACCCATAAACCATTTGGACCCGGGCTGATCTGTCCGATTGAGAGTGAGTTGCCAAAATCTGTGTCTCTGGCCCAGTGATTGGCGGTAAGGTCCTGATGCAGACTGGGGAGATTGCTGAAGCCGCCAGATGAGAAGACGGTGGCTTTTAAGAAAAGCATGAAATAGCTGATTGGATCAATCATGTTAGCGCTCACCATCTTTCTGGGTGTGGAATAGGGGACGAGTAAAGCAGAGTACTCCCAGCAGGGCCGTGACGGTCAGCACAATGAAGACAGGAACCTGTAGGATGATGGCCAGCGTACATAAGGCGATCAGGGCCAGGCTAATAAATAGATTCAAAGGTCCCTCTTTATAGGCGCGTTTAAGTTGTGGCTGTGCGAAGCTGATACCTACCAGTAGCATAATGCCTGCTGTGGCCGGTACAACTCCCTGTAAAATTGCTTGCACAGAGTGCATCTGTTCCACCTCTTTAAAGCCGGCTGCAAGCAGACAGGTGATCGTGGCACTGGGAAAAAGGAGCCCGAGCAGTGAGACAAAAATACCAGTTTTTCCGCCTAACTTCCTGCCAATGAGAATAGTTAATCCTATGAGATTAATACCGGGAGCAAATAAGCAGAGGTTCCAGTAATGGGTATATTCTTCCATGGTCATCCATGCTCGTTTCTCTACGAACTCGCGTTGAATCAGGAGATTGGTGGTGGCGCCTCCGCCAAATGATTGGAGCCCTATGCCTGTCCAGATGAGGAGTAGTTGCCAGTTGCCAGCTTTGTGGTCTGTTTGTGTTCTATGCATTTTGAAGCCTTTGCTAATGAGAGGAACATCGATAGTGCTGTCCTGGTATTTTAATACATTCTTAGCACTCTTTTTTTCCTGTCTCTCTAGCATCTATATGTATGGGCTTTCGCGTTCCCTGGCGGGAACCTCTATTTTTTATATTATTGCGCAGAAATTGCTCAAAGAGCAATTTCTGCGCAATAATATAAAAAATGTGCCAGAGCGTCAGCTCTGGCGTGTGTGCTCTTGAGGATGAAAGCGGGGTGCCCCTGAAGGAGCGCGAGGTGTCCTCGCAACAACCATTCCTTCCCCCAAATCATCCTGAAGGATAGCGGGCACGATGTGTTATAGAATATAAGTATGAGAAATGAACTATTATCCTGGTTTGGCCGGGAAGGATTGCTGCTAACCCACGTGCTTTCGGCAATGGATGATCCTGAGCACGATGAAATAAAGATCTCTGTTCGTGCACCTTTACTTGCGTTGAGTCGTGCCAGCCACGACTTTCGGGAATGTCCCGATCCGGTTTTATTCGGGTATCCCGAATCGTCACTGGATATGATGAATTTAGATGATATGAACCAGTTTGTACTGATCTGGTTTGAACGGGCCGTTGAGGCGAATATGGCGCGCTGCTTTGTGTGTAACCAATTGTTAAGCATGCGCGAAGAGGATAAACCCTGGGATGCCATTTTTGTGACCCAGGATCTGTATTGCTGGTTGCTGGTACATTTTGATTGCAAGCGCTACTTGAAGCGTGATCTTAAAGGACGAAATCCATTTGAGGTTGATGTTCAGCCTCCTGAATTTTTTGATTTGCGACTGACCTGAGAGGATTGTAATGGATAAAAATCAAGTTGTTAATTTGATGGAACAAATCGCGGTCCTGCTGGCTTTGAAAGAGGGCAGTAATACTTTTGAAATACGCGCCTATGAAAATGCCGCGCGCGCCCTGGGATCCCTGGATGGTGACCTGGCTACGCTGGTCCGTGAAGGGAAGTTAAAAGGTACGCCTGGTCTGGGTTCTACGATTATCAAACGCATCGAGGAGGCCTTTACGACCGATCATATCCAGTTTTATGATGAACTTGTGGCGGAGACCCCACAAGTTAAACTGGATATGAGCCGTATTCCTGGTGTAGGTCCCAAACGTATCAATACCATCTATCAGCAATTGCATGTGAACAGTCTGGCGGAACTGGAGCAGGCCTGTAAAGATGATCGGGTGGCCCATCTACCCGGATTCGGTAAGAAGACACAGGATAAGATTTTGCAGGGATTAAGCTTCCTGAGCCAGCATGCGGATCGTTATTTATACGATGTGGCGGAAGCAGAGGCGGAACGTATTCGCCAGGCCCTGGTTACGCAGCCTGGCGTGGTGCGCCTACAGGTTGCAGGTAGCTTGCGTCGCCGCCGTGAGACGGTGAAAGATATTGATATGGTGTTGAGTGTGGATGATAACGCGGGCAGCGATGTGCGGCGCGCCATCATGGAATTTTTTACCAGCCAGCCATCGGTCAAGGCCATTACCGGTCAGGGCGAGACTAAATCCAGTGTTATTTTGAGTAGTGGTATCGCTATGGATCTGCGTCTGGTTGGTGATAGCCAGTTTCCCTATACCTTGCATCATTTCACAGGCTCACGTGAGCATCATATTCCTTTGCGCCGGCGTGCGCTTGGGATGAATATGACGATCAATGATTATGGCCTGTTTAAAGTTGAAGATGGTAAGGAGACGCTGGTTCCCTGTAAAACTGAGGCGGACATTTATCAGGCCTTGCAGTTAGATTATATTGAGCCTGAATTGCGTGAGGATACAGGTGAAATTGAGGCGGCGGCGCGCCATGCGTTGCCAGAACTGGTCAAGGAGAGCGATTTAAAAGGTGTGCTCCACGCGCACTCAACCTGGAGTGATGGGAAGAACAGTATTCGCGAGATGGCCGAAGCTTGTATCGCCCATGGCTATAGCTATCTGGGACTTACCGATCATAGTCGTGCCGCAGCCTATGCAGGCGGATTAAATCCGGAGGCTTTAAAGCGTCAGGGTGAAGAGATCGACAAGCTTAATCAAGAATTCGGTGATCGCTTCCATATCCTCAAAGGTACCGAGTGCGATATCCTGCGTGACGGCGAACTGGATTTTTCTGATGATGTGCTGGCCAGTCTGGATTTTGTCGTAGCCTCGATCCATAGCAACTTTAATCTCTCTCAGGAAGAACAAACCCAACGTATGCTGCGCGCCATTGCCAATCCTTATGTAGATATTATTGGACACTCAACTGGACGTATTTTGTTGGGCCGTCCAGGTTATCCATTAGATATGGACCAGGTTATTGAAGCGGCGGCGCAACATGGAACGTGTATAGAAATTAATGCCCATCCATCGCGCCTGGATCTAGATTGGCGTTATATACGTAAGGCCAGGGACAAAGGTATAAAGATACCAGTTGATCCAGATGCGCATGCACTTGCAGGAATTGATGATATGCGATATGGTATAGGGATCGCACGCAAGGGATGGTTGCGCCCTCAAGATGTCCTGAATACGTTGGATTTTGAAGCGTTAATGGCTTTCTTCCACGTAAAAAGAAGTAAGAAGTAGTTCTCTAATTTGAGTAGTCGATAAAGATACTTGCATCCTCTTTTTTGGATGGTTGGTGAGAACTAGTAAATTGGAAAGAGGAAGAAGTTAGTTATGGCAGATAAAACTGTATTAGAAGCAGCGCCACGAACTATCGTTGGTAAAGCCAACAAGCGTTTGCGCAAGGATGGACTCATCCCTGCGAATATCTATGGACACAAGGAAGCATCAATGCCTATTCAGCTTGATGCTATAGCCTTTGATCGTTTGCGCCGTTCGCATGGCTTGCGCAATGTCCTTTCCATAAGTTTGCCTGATGTTCCTGCTCAGACTGTGTTGGTGCGTCATATCCAGCACAATCCTGTCACTGGTGGCATTACACATGTGGATTTTACCCGTGTCAGCATGCGTGAGCGCCTTGAGGTGAAGGTGCCTCTGAACTTTGTTGGTGAGGCTCCTGGCGTAAAGGTCGAGGGTGGCGTGCTTCTGCACCTGCTTGAATCTCTGGCCGTTGAGTGTGCCGCATCCGATATCGTTGAGCATCTGGATGTAGATATTACTTCTCTGACAGATATTGATTCGACCCTGCATGCTAAGGATGTCAAATTGCCAGCCGGATACAAGCTGGTAACTGACCCCGAAGAGCCAATCGTGAAGATTTCAGCACCACGTGTTGAGATTCCTGAGACCACTCCTGCTGAGGGGACAACTGAGGCTGCTGAAGCTGAAAATGCTGAGTCTGAGGCCGCAACTGAAGAGTAGTGGTGTGAAGAAAAGCCCAAAAAATACCAAGACAGGCAACCAGTTGGTCGCCTGTCTTTTGCGTTCATCGTCTCCAATCTCAGGCTTGTTTGTGATATCCTAGAGTGTACATGCTTATATATGATGGGAAGTGAGCGATAGTTATGCGTATAATGATTGTAACTGATCAATATCCTCCTATGGTGGGGGGGGTACCAGCTGTGACCCATGGCCTGGCAACAGATTTTGCTAATCGGGGACATCAGGTATGGGTGGTGGCCCCAAGTTATGGTGCGCGTGACGTACGCCGGCTGGAAGAGCAGGTACGTGTCTATCGTTTCTCTTCGTTTGAGTGGCCAACATATAAAGAATTGCGCATCCCTTTCCTGCCTTTTATGCCGGTGAGGAATCTGATCAAGCGCACCGATCCTGATATTATCCATATTCATTCTCCGATTGTGCTGGGAAATATTGCTCAGATCCTGGCCGGTGGTTTGCGTAAACCTGTGGTGGCAACCAATCATTATCTACCCATTAACATGAGTCGCTCACTGATCTCAGATCCTTTTATTGGGAAGCATATCAGCAATATAACGTACTCTTATTTGATCAACTTTTGTAATCGCTGCGAGTATGTAACCGCTCCAACGGCGACGGCCCTCAATCTGCTCTATGATCATGGACTCCATGCGCCGGCGGCGGCTATTTCTAATGGCATTGATCTGAAAAAATACACGCCTGGCGAGCTCAATCCTCAGGTTTTACAGCGTTTTGGTCTGCCTGAAGATCGTCCATTGATTCTGCATGTCAATCGTCTGAGTGAAGAGAAACGTGTAAACGTTTTATTGGATGCAGTGGCTAAGATGAAAACGGAGGCCCATGTAGCCCTGGTCAGTTCTGGTCCTGCTGAGGCAGAACTACGGGCCCAGGTGGAAACCTTGCGTATTGGGGATAGGGTAAGTTTCCTGGGATTTGTGCGTGATGAAGATCTGCTAGAACTGCGTCGTAGCTCCCAGTTGTTTGTCATTCCTTCTGAGGCTGATCTGCAAAGTCTGGCGACCATGGAGGCCATGGCCTGTGGCTTGCCAGTGATTGCGGCTAACTCTTATGCGTTGCCCGAACTGGTCCACCATGATGTGAATGGTTTCTTATTTACACCCGGCGATAGTGATGAGCTGGCAGTTCAGATTGATACATTGTTGGGGGATGCCGAACGACGCGCAAAGATGGGGGAGCAGAGCCTGCAGATCATCTCAAATCATGATCGCGTCAAGGTTCTGGATATCTGGGAAGATCTGTACCGACGGCTCTCTATCGAATTTAAAGAGCTGAAGGTCTTGCGTCAGCATATGCGTACGGCCCAGAAATATCCTGGTTATATGGCTGAAGAAGTGAAAAACGTCAAGCGCCCGCGTATTCGTCGTACCGGAGATCTTGGATTGGATCTTCCAGCTTCTTCGCGCCGTCCGCGTAAGCAGAAATAATCAGCGTCATCGCTATGGGTGATGGTGTTACTTGTAGTGCTTAATTTCCCCAGCGGCGGTGTAGCCACCTGGCAATGCGTCGCTCAATATCCCATTGTAGTTGAATACGTTGATAGCGTAGCCAGGCTTGCGCAAGAGATAGCAACGAGGGTTGCATCTGGAAACGTGCAGGTTCTGGATCGCGGCCATGTCCGTGTAGGCGTACTGGCACTGGCACCAATCCTGGTCCGCTATGAAATAAGCCCTTGAAAGGGAAGGCTACAGATGACTCTCTAAGCCGTGTCAGGAACGATGAATTTGTGGTGAAGGTATCTTGATCAGATGATTCGTGCATGCCGCTTTTTTGACTCCCCTATGCAGAAACATGCTGTCAGGCTAATTGAGCCTGAGCTTCCTCTCAATTGAGAAGTGCTATGTATATGTGTTTTTTTAGTATACCGTTTTTCCTCTCCTGTGTCCAATGGCACTATAGATAGGTATACAGGGTTATTTTAAATATCTCTTTGGCGCCTGCGGCGCCAGGTTGGAGGTTTGTGATGGAGGGAAGGGCGGCTGCGGCCGCCCTTCCCTCCATCACAAACAGGTGGAGACTGGTCAATCTGATGTACCATCACAAACAGGTGGAGACTGGTCAATCTGATGTACCATCACAAACAGGTGGAGACTGGTCAATCTGATGTACCATCACAAACAGGTGGAGACTGGTCAATCTGGTGTACTTGTGCGCATCTATTGGAAAACCCTAATCAAGTAATCAAAATCACAGTATTTATGTGTGGAGTGTGCTGGGGTGCGGCCGCAGCCGCACCACCAGCACACTCCACACATTCAAATTTGGCGCCGCAGGCGCTAAAAGAGATAATGGAATAGTTTCTGATGGGTATAGTAGTACAACAGGAACAGTGATTCATTCTTCCGTTGACAGAATAATAAAACATGCATTATACTTTAAAGGCGGATTCATGTTTACCTGAGAAGCACTTTTTTAGGTGTTTAGCTTTAACATATGTAGATGTATTGAGTGTGGTGAAAGCTGTGTCGTGTAAATGGTGCAAGCGCCTACATATTGCCTGGTAGCGATCCGGGGAAAGGGGTTAGTGTGATGTTGCCTGAAGATGATGTGAAACCCGTACCTATGTCAACGTCTGAAGCTGGTCGAAAGGGAGGAAGTACGGTACGCGATCTCTATGGAGAAGACTATTATCGCCGTATCGGAAAAAAAGGAGGAATTTCTCTTAAAGAGAAACGTGGCAGTGATTACTACCGCGAAATTGCCCAGAAGGGTGGGCAAGCCAATGTTAACAAATATGGTATTCAACACTTTTCGATGATGGGGAAGAAGGGTGGAAATACCACCAAGTCGCGCCAGGATCCTGATTTTTATAGCCGCATTGGTAAGTTAGGCGGAGCCGCCAAACGCCAGAAAAAACTCCAGCATGATCAATCCCCTCAATAAACGCTAGCATACCCTCAGCGTGTCAAATAAATCCTTTTTCCTTGCCAGAGCCTGTTCTCTCGCAAGGAAAAAGGATTCATTTTTATGGATGGATGAATTTTAACACTAAATTAACATATCCATAAAGCATGGTTAATTCAACAATGATAATTTATGAATGCGACGACTACCGATGAAGAAATTCTAATTATAGAATCCTTCACTTTATTTCCTGCGCAAATTAATATCATGACTCGTATTAGGAGAGTTAGGAGTATCTATGTTAACTAAGTGGCGCATTGCAATTATACTGACTGCTTTGGCAATGCTGAGTGTTTTGATGACTGCATGTGGTTCTGATACTACTGCTGGTGCTGGTGGCACACCTACAGCAGCTGCTACAACCGCTGCTACAACAACCGCAAGCAACATCGCTTGTGAAAAAGGCAATCTCGGTACCGGTGGTTCGACAGCTCTGGGACCCCTGGTTCAGGCTGCAGCGAAAACCTATCAGGATAAATGTTCCGGTTCTAGTATCACAACCCAGTTAACTGGTAGTGGCGCTGGTCTGAAAGGCGTTCACGAAGGTAGCCTGCAGGTTGGTAACTCCGATAGCTTTGTGAGCCTGACCAAAAATCCAGAGTACAAAGATCTGACCGATAATCAGGTTGCTGTTGTTGTCTTTGCAGTTATCGTCAACAAAGACGTCACTGGTGTAACCGATCTGACATCCGACCAGATCAAAGGCATCTTCACTGGTAAAATCACCAACTGGAAAGAAGTCAAAGGTCCTGACCTGCAGATCTCTGTGATCAGCCGCCCTGACGGTTCCGGTACTCGCAACACCTTCGAAAAATATGTTCTGGGTGGTACCAAAGAGAGCGTGAGCGGTGCAAGCCATAGCACAGCCAAGACCTCCGGCGACGTTGCTTCCAACGTTTCGAAGAAAACTGGTTCGATCTCTTATGACACCGTTGACTTCGCTAAGAAGAACAGCCTGACCGTTGTTAAAATCGATGGCCAGGAAGCTACCGCAGACAACGTGAAGAGCAATGCCTACAAGTTCTGGAATATCGAGCACATGTACACCAAAGGTGCTGCAACCGGCCTGGCAAAATCCTTCATCGATTTTGTAAAGGGCGCTGATGCTGCTTCCCTGCGCCAGCAATACGGTTTCCTGGATCTTAGCTCGATCTCATCAGATGCCATTACTGCTAAGACCCCTAAAGCCTAAGCACAGACAGATAGCTAAAGTTAGTTATCGCAAACCTTCTGGTCCCTGGAATGGTCTTCATAGACTGTTCCGGGGAACATATGTGATAACAGAATGTCTTAAGAGTGTTTTTCAGGTAAGGAGTAGTGCATTGTGGCAGCAAACAGTGTGAAGGCCGAGGCTGTGAAAGATACTCGCAGCATACAAACCCGGCGCAGTCGTTTAAGCGATCAGATTGCACATGGCGTCTTCTTAGTCTGTGCGATCTTAATTGTCGCCATCATCTTTGGTATTTTTATCTTCCTGGGTTTCAACGGTTTACGTATGTTCCAGGATCCAGCAGCTAAAAACTTTTTTACCAGTACCAACTGGGCCCCTACGGATGATGTTCCTAGTTATGGAGCGCTCGGCTTCATTTTAGGTTCGGTAGTAACTACCCTTCTCTCAACTATTATCGTCACTCCGCTGGCGTTTGGCATGGCCCTCTATATGACTGAGATGGCTCCCAAATGGGTGAATGCCTTGCTGCGACCAATATTAGAAGTTTTTACTGGTATGCCTTCGGTGGTGATTGGTTTCCTTGGTTTGATTGTGCTGGTGCCCTGGTTAACAAAGCTGGCGGCTCCGATCGCGCCGAGTGCGGCTAATGCTGGTGTAGGTTGGGGTGCAGCCACATTAATCCTGGTTGTGATGATTTTACCGACTGTGGTGAGTGTTTCGATCGATGCTCTGGACGCCGTGCCTGAGAGTGTGCGTGAAGCGAGCCTGGCTCTTGGTTCCACACGCTGGCAGATGATGAAAGATGCTGTCTTGCCTGCGGCCTCGGCTGGTCTGGCAACGGCCGTAGTACTGGGTATGGCGCGTGCTATCGGTGAGGCGTTGGCGGTGGGTATGGTGCTACAAGGTGATACACATTTGCCTGAAGGCTCATTTTCGCTTGGCTGGTTCTTTCAACCAAATATTAATATCACCAATGCTATTTTGAACTACTTTAGCGAAGCCTCCGGAACTGAACGCAATGGCTACTTTATGCTAGGCTTTGTCCTGCTGATCATTTCGTTCTTGTTTATCTGCTTGAGCCGCTATATTGCCAGTAGGAGTGTGTTCAAATGAGTACTCAGCAACAGGTTTCGGCGGCTACCTCTTCGGTTGAGGAGCGACAGCGTGTCGAGTCGCTGCAAAAACTGGCACGCCAGCTCCATACAAAAAATGGTATTGCAAGTGCTATTCTCGCCATTGCTACTGGATTAGGTGCATTGTTGTTCGTGGCGATCATCGTCAAGTTGTTAATTGATGGTGTTCCCTATATGATCAATCCTAACTTTTATGGTAGCGATGGTATCGGTGTTGTTGGTCCGCAGATTTTCAATACAATCTATCTCCTGGTTTTCTCTGAGATCATCCTGGTGCCGATGGCCCTGGCGGCTGCTATCTATCTGGTGGAGTATGCACGTCAGGGACCGCTAGTGACGACGATCCATTTTGCGGCTGAGACGCTGGCTGGTGTGCCTTCGCTGGTTTTAGGTCTGTTTGGTTACCTGGTCTTTGCCAGTGTCCTTGGCTTTGGTCTCAGTCGTCTCTCGGGTATTCTGACCTTGCTCTGTCTGAACTTTCCCGTTGCCCTGCGACTTTTTGAGGATGCCCTGGTTTCTGTCGCTCGTGAGCAACGCGAGGGTGGCCTGGCCCTGGGCTCTAGTAGGTGGCATATGATCCGCACCGTGGTGTTACCTTCCGCCCTACCAGGTATCATTACAGGTGTGATTTTATCAGCCGGTAAAGTGATCGCCGAGGCGGCTGCCCTGATCTTTACCATGGGATCTTCAAATCCCTCGAATGTTTACACCCTTAGTCCTTTTGTTAGTACCGATAATCTGACTATCCATATCTGGTTCTTAAAAACGGTCGGTGCGGGAACCGTGCCAGAACCTGTCGCTGATGCTGTTTCGGCTGGATCTGCGGCACTGCTTATTATCATTCTACTGGTGATCAACCTTGGCTCACGTGGGCTTGGACGTTTGATCCAGCGCCGAGTCATGGGTGCTTAACGCTTAGTGATGTGTGATGGCCGTAAGAAGCATTTATGCAAAGTATGTCGAAAAACACACGAAGAGTGAGGATCAGAAAATGATAAATCTTTCAGTGAGTAGCCCGGCTGAAACCATGGCTCTGCCTGAAGGTGCGAATATCTATTCGCGCAAAGTTGCTCGTAGTGGCCATATCTCTTATGAGGGACGCCCCTATTTTATCAGCAAAGCTCTGGCAGGACGCTATATTCGACTGATTGTTGTCGATGATCGTTTGATCGTAGATGCCGCGATCCCATTGCATAAAGAATATCCACTGGTCTAGCAGCATTAGACAAAATATATTCAGTGAATTATAAGGAGTAGTGATGGAGAATCAACGCCAGGATGGAACGCGTTTAGCTCCAGGCAATTATAAGGTTAGCCCTATGCAAGAGACAGATCAGCCTGCGGATCAGTTGCCGGCGGATCAAACGCCAGAAGTATCCGATGCCGCTCGACACATGGGCAGTTTTGATCCCACAAAGACTTTGAATACCGATGCGAACCTCAGGATTGATGTGCGCAATACAAATTTCTTTTATGGTGCGAAGCAGGCATTATATGATGTCTCTCTGCCAATCCGCGAGAAGCAGGTTACCGCTTTAATTGGACCTTCGGGGTGTGGTAAATCGACTTTCTTACGCACATTGAATCGCATGAATGATCTGATTCCAGGCACGCGTATTGAAGGTGAAGCACTTTTTGATGGCAGCAATATCTACGATAAAAAAACAGATGTTGTATTGCTACGCCAGCGCATTGGTATGGTTTTCCAGCGTCCAAATCCTTTTCCAAAGTCCATTTTTGAAAATGTCGCCTACGGTTTAAAGGTCCAGGGAAAATCACAGAAGTTTATTCACGAGCGTGTCGAGACCAGCCTGCGTGGGGCAGCCCTCTGGGATGAAGTCAAGGATCGCTTAAATAGTTCGGCATTGGGTCTTTCAGGTGGTCAGCAGCAGCGCTTATGTATCGCACGCGCCCTGGCTGTACAGCCTGAGGTTCTGCTGATGGATGAGCCCGCTTCTGCTCTGGATCCTATTGCAACATTGAAGATTGAAGAATTGATTACGGACCTGGTGAAGGAATATACCATTGTGATTGTGACGCACAATATGCAGCAGGCATCACGTGTCTCGCACTTCACAAGCTTTTTCCTTAGTGGCAAGTTGATTGAAAGCTCACCAACCGTTGATCTGTTCTCGCACCCACATCAGAAGGAAACGGAAGATTATATCAGTGGACGCTTCGGATAAGATCAACCGGCCAGGAGGCTGCTGTGGTGCGTAAAATACTTGTTGTGGATGATGAAGCGGTCTTAATCGAAGCTATCGCCTATAATCTGGAACAATCGGGCTACCTGGTAGTTACGGCTATGGATGGGATGAGTGCTCTGGATATCGCTCGCAAGGAGAGTCCAGATCTGATTGTTCTTGATATTATGTTACCGGGTATGGATGGATTAGAAGTCTGTCGACAGTTGCGGCGCGATGATCGTACCGCAACTGTGCCTATCATTATGTTGACTGCTAAAGGTGAGGAAATCGATAAAGTGGTGGGTTTGGAGGTTGGGGCAGATGATTATGTGACGAAACCATTTGGACGTCGCGAATTATTAGCCCGTGTGCGTGCTTTGTTACGACGGGTTGACTATCCGGCTCCACATGGCGCTTCCACTTCAGCACAAGACTCTGCTGATAACGCAGGCATCGTACCCCCACGTAGTATGTTGACGGCTGGACCTTTGACCATTGATCAAGCTGGTCGGCGGGTTAATTGTCGTGGGCAGGATTTAGAGTTGCAGCCCAAACAGTTTGATCTCTTGACCTACCTGGTGCGTAATCGCGGTACTGTTCTGACGCGTGATCAGCTGCTACACAATGTGTGGGGCTATGATTACGCGGGCGATACACGTACTGTGGATGTACATGTGCGCTGGTTACGTGAAAAGCTCGAAGAAGATCCTGCTAATCCTAAGCTCATTCAAACTGTACGCGGTGTAGGTTATGTATTCCGATCCTGATTTCCTCATCGCTACGGTTTGCCTGCGTTGAGCGTTTTGTCGCAAGGAACTGAGCTATGTCACGAACTATCTTTGTTGTAGTGCAAAATGAACAGGTGCGCCTGGAGATTGTTAGCAGATTACAGGCTGAAACGTATGTGGTTCACGCTATGGAGCAGCCTGACATGGTGGTTGAGCTTGCGCGCCAGATCGAACCATCCTTGATCATCTTTGAATCAGGATTGTGCCATGCGGATGGCTTTGCTATCTGTCAACAATTGCGCAACGAAACCAGTTTAGCCCAGACGGCTTTACTGCTATTGGTGCACAGCGCTATCGAAATCACCCGCATTGAATATTCTTCGGTACATATTGATGATTATATCGTCCAACCAATCTGGTGGGATGAACTGTTGGCCTGCGTACATACCCTGGTACGCAGTGGTAAGCGTAGAAGTCACCAAAAATCCTTACCCCGCCAGGGAACGCGTAAGAAGATGATCTACACTGAGGGTCAAACGCTGACGATCAATGGACTCTGTATTGATGTAGACCGCCATACAGTTACTTATAACAATCGTCTGATCGAGCTACATCAGCCGATCCTCTTTGATCTCCTTCTCTATCTGGTTCATAATCCAGGCGTTGTCCTTTCGCGAGAACAACTTTTGAAGCAGGTATGGGGGTACGAGCACGTAGAAGGGTCACGAACCGTAGATGTGCATATGCGCTGGCTACGCCAAAAATTAGAAGAAGATCCCGCCCATCCCCAACTCATCCAAACGGTCCGTGGCGAAGGCTACTGCTTTAAAGCCTGATGCTTGATAAAGGCCATGGACAAGTATTCCACATACCAGTTGTTTTGTAGGGCAGAAAATGCAGAGGTGGTCGCGACCACCTCTGCATTTTCTGCCCTACAAAACAAGCGAGCGCCCCAGGCGCAAGGCGTCATTATTACTTTAGACCTCGGCTTGAGGCTGTTCCTCAGCCTTCGAAGCCTCCTCCAGGCGCGTCAAGCCTTCGGCAATAGCCTGAGCAACACCAGTCTCGGCCGTCTGGCGAGCTACGCGCAACGCGTTCTTAATCGCCTTAGCATTTGAACGGCCATGTGAAATAATCGCTGAACCATTAATACCCAATAGCGGTACACCGCCATACTCAGCATAATCCAGCCGCTTAAACACCTTACGCAATCCAGGGAGCAGGATGGCGGCGGCCAGTTTATTTATAAGCGAACTGGTCATCTGGGCACGTATCAGACCTAGCAGCGTTTCAGCCAGACCTTCACTTAGCTTCAGGACCACATTGCCGACGAAACCATCGCAGACCACGATATCGACGGCACCAGCAGGAATATCACGTCCTTCGACATTGCCAATAAAATTCAAGCCCATCATTGAAGCGCTCCGCTTTAACAATTGATGAGTCTCGATAACCAGTTGATCCCCTTTAGATTCTTCTTCTCCATTGGCCAGTAGACCAATACGGGGAGAGCGTACATTGAAGATACGCTCCATATAAATCGAACCCATCAAGGCAAACTGCTGCAGGTACTCTGGCTTACAGTCTGTATTCGCGCCCATATCTATGACCAGACAGGGATTATCTTTCGTCGGAAAAATGCCGCCGAGAGCAGGCCGATCGACACCCGGAAGACGTTTAAGGGTAAAGAGGGAGGCCGCCATCATCGCGCCACTGTTACCGGCTGAAACGGCCCCCAGTGCTTTCCCATCGCGTACCAGCTGTAAAGCCAGAAGCATAGATGCATTTTTCTTACGGCGTACAGCGGTCGCTGGATGATCATCCATCTCAATTACTTCATCTGTATGGACGATTGGCAAGTCCAGTCCAGTTGTGTCATGTTTGGCGAGTTCGGCTCGAATAACCTCTTCGCGCCCAACCAGGTACACGCCAATACCATATTCACGCGCAGCCTGAACCGCGCCCAGAACAATCTCACCGGGTGCCTTATCGCCACCCATTGCATCCAGCGCAACGCGAACAGGAGCACTTGCAGCAGCACTCATGCTTTTCTTCCCCCAGGTTCTCCAATAGTTTGTTTCACGAGCTCAACGAGCTTATCTAGATCAAACGGTTTATAAACGATATGGGCCACACCCGCTTCACGGAACTCTTTTTCTTCGTTGCCCGCGCCCAGAAAGGCCGTGACCACAATCACTGGAATCTGTCGATCCACAGCCATGGCCATTAGTTTGAGTTCATCGCGCCCATCCAGGTAGGGCATCATCAGGTCTAACATAACGAGGTCGGGCTGGTGCTCGCGAACCGCGTCAAAGAAGCGTAGACTCTGAGTGGTCATGAATGTTTCATAACCTTCGTCTGCCAGGGCCTCAGTTAGTAAATCGGCGATTGTTGGATCATCATCCATTATCAGAATTTTTTTTGCCATGGAAGCATCATCCCCCTCATCTCTCTGTAACAACACTGCGTACAGCGGTGGCCCCTTGCTAATATGAACGCGAGGAAACGGGCCTCCCTGCGTAGATAAATGTATTATAACACCACATGACTCTGTGTGTATGTTTCATTCTCAGCTTTTGCTGGATTGATAGGACTATGGTTCTGTTTTCTCTGATTATCATTTGATCTCGTTCGTCTGGTTCTTATATCTTTATCTCGTCTAGTTTTATGCTTAGCTTCAATTGGAAACATATATTTTGCCTGACACCTCGCGCCTTCGGCGCTCGCCTCTGTTTGAGTGGTGTGGGAGGCGCCTGCGGGTGCCTCCCACACCACTCAAACAGGAAGATCACTTGCTAGTGATCAGATGTACATTATTTCAGGTGTGGAGTGTGCGTGGTGCCCGGCCGCGGCCGGGCACCACGCACACTCCACACCCCCAACCCGGCGCCGCAGGCGCCAAAAAGGAACATGAAAAAGCCCTGCCCTGAATCTGTCGCGTTTACAATTGTGTTCAATATGCGCTATACTAGCGTGGAAATGTCTGCGTTTTGGTTGTGTCTGGAGGAATTTCTTTCGTGAAAATCACATGTAAACAACAGGATTTGAGCCGTGGTCTTTCTATTGTAAGTCACGCCGTCTCAAGCCGGAGCACACTCCCTATCCTGGCGAATATTTTATTGACGACTGATCAGGGTCGTTTGAAGCTTTCTGCCACAAATCTGGAGATTGGCATCAACTGTCTGATTGACGCTCAGATTGCGGAAGATGGTACGACAACCGTCCCTGCCAAAACCTTTACCGATCTGGTGAATAGCTTACGTCCGGGTCAGGTCGAATTGACGGTGGTAGAAGAGAGCAATGATGTCAATGTAAAGAGCACCGGCAGTAACGCCAACATCAAGGGCATGGATCCATCGGAGTTCCCATTGATTCCCAGCGCGGAAGGTGATGAAGAGCCAATTATTCTGGATGCAGGTTCGCTCAAAGAGATGATTGCCCAGGTCGTTTTTGCCGCCGCTGACGACGATTCACGTCCTGTGTTGACGGGTGTCCTGGTTGAAGTCGCTAATGAGCAAGTCTCGTTCGCGGCCGCTGATGCCTTCCGCCTGGCTTTACGCCTGGCCCCTCTGCCTGGACATACGGCGAGTCATAACAGCATCTTAATCCCTGCTCGTACATTGAGCGAACTGGCTCGTATCCTGCCCTCCGATGGAGCAGTTCAGATGGTCGTCACGCCCAACCGTAGCCAGGTCCTTTTCCACACAGAACATATCGACCTGGTCTCACGTTTGATTGAAGGAACCTTCCCCAACATCAAAGCGGCCATCCCGAAAGAGCACACCACCCGTGCGGTCGTCGAGACTAAAGAATTCGCGGCAGCCGTCAAGACCGTCACCCCATTTGCTCGTGATAGTTCAAACATCACCCGCATCAAAATTTCGAGCGGTGAAGGCACAGAAAGTGGTGCTGGTTCCCTCACCCTTGAAGCGACAGCAGAAGATATTGGTAACAACGTCACCACCATCAACGCAGCCGTCGACGGTCCAGAGCAAGAGATCATCTTCAACGTCAAATACCTGGGCGACGTCCTGGCTATCCTCGACACACCCGAGGTCGCACTAGAAGTCACCTCAGCCGCCCGTCCAGGCGTCGTCAAACCCGTCAGCGCCGCCGAATATACTTACGTCATCATGCCAATGAGCACCAACCGCTAACGGGAAGCGGGATTATTCAGGGCAGCAGCCACCCCATTAACAAGAAGTGGGATTGTTAAGGGCGGCAGCCACCCCATTAACAAGAAGCGGGATTGTTAAGGGCGGCAGCCACCCCATTAACAAGAAGTGGGATTGTTAAGGGCGGCAGCCACCCCGTTAACAAGAAGCGGGATTGTTAAGGGCGGCAGCCCTTAACCTGGGGTCCGGGGCTGCGCCCCGGCCTCCTCTCCCTTTCCCGCCGCCGCAGGCGGCTGGAAACCCAAAAACCAGAACCACAACAGTACAAAAGTGGGAAACAACACACAAACTTCCCACATCAACCAATCTGAAAAGAATAAGGAATCAGGAAGAGGCAGCCCCTCAACCTACCCTTTGTTTGTCACTAATAGAAATCTCCACGGATGGGTGCATGTATCTTTCTCACCTCTTTTTATCTGATTTTCGAAATTATAAAGAACTAGAACTATCACTAGAACCCGGCCTCTTTCTTTTTTACGGAGATAACGCGCAAGGCAAAACAAATCTCCTGGAAGCGGTTAGTATGCTGGCGACCGCGACCTCGTTTCACGCATCAAGTGATCGCGAAGTAGTAAACTGGTCGGCCCAGGATCATATTACCCGTTTGAAGGGCACAGTGCAGCGCAATGAGGACAAAGTACAATTGGAAGTGCTGGTTGTGGATCCTTCTCCACCGGTCTTTGCAGAGGCTAGCGGCGGCTCTGTTCAACATCGTAGTATTGAGTTGCCCGCCCATGCGCCACGTAAGCGCTATAAAGTCAATGGAGTTCCTAAGCGTACCATCGATCTGATCGGACAACTGAAGGTGGTCTTATTCGCGCCCTCGGATCTTCATCTGGTCGATGGTGGACCGGATGAGCGGCGGCGTTTTCTTGATCGGGCTCTCTGCCAGGTGCAGCCACGCTATAGTGTGGCTCTGGTCAAGTATCGTAAGATTGTCGCCCAGCGCTCGGCTCTTCTGAAGCGTATTCGCGATCATCAGGAAGATCCTGCCATGCTCAATTATCTGGATGAGCAGTTGACTCAGCTTGCAAATCAGATCATTTATGAGCGCCGGCGCATGGTTGATGCACTGAATGCACACGCAAACGACTTCCAGCATGCAATCAGTGGTGGCCGTGAGCAACTCCAGATTATTTATCGACCATCCTTCCACGTGGATGCTGAATGGGGTCTGTCCGATGCCATTGGACATTATCGCGAGCAATTGCGGGATGTGCGCAAAAAAGAGATCCTTCAAGGTGTCTGCCTGCGTGGACCACATCGTGATGAGCTGGAATTTCTGGTGAACGGCGTGAATATGCTCTCGTACGGTTCGCGTGGTCAGCAACGCACCGCGGCCCTCTCAGCCAAGCTAGCCGAGCTAACCTTTATGCATAGCAGTACGGGTGATCAACCCATTCTATTGTTAGATGACGTTTTTAGTGAATTGGACGCTTCGCGTCGAGAGTATCTACTTGGTCAGGTAGCTAACTATGAACAGGTCATGCTAACTTCAACCGATCTAGAAGGTTTTCCCAGGGACATGTTGCAGCGCGCCCATCGCTATCATGTAGCTGGTGGTGTCTTGCAAAGAGAATAGGGCTAGCTGGTCTATCAAATATCCCTATTCTCTTTGCTGATGAGATTTTTGCTGCAAGCTCATCCAGTTTTGTTGCATCCGTTCCACATCCTGATCCCCGGGTGATGTCTGCCCATAGCGAGCCGCCGTATACACTTCTGTCACCACCTGAATCTCCGGTTCAAAATCCACTAATGGTAGATCCAACCGCCGCTTAAACTCAAATGGTGTCTCATCTCGTTGCCGTGCATAGCCGCGACCGGCACTCCACTGTAAGAACGCCCGATAAATGGCGCGTATATCGCGTTTAACCGCCGTCTCCCCCTCTTCAGCCCTTTCTACTACTACCTGTTCCGCATTCACCTTTTTGGACGCTCTCAGACGATGCCAGAGAGACAACAGGAATGCCTTGAATTGTGTCCAGAAAAGTTGCCAGGACCAGAGACTTTCATGTAGATCGAATTGGCGAGTTTTCCTCCCTCTACGTTTGCGTAGCAGAATGGTAACTATCCAGACAAGGGCTATGATAAACACGATGAAAAGTATGATCGATATCGTTCCCCCCAGAGTTTGCATCTCTGGTGAAACTTGATTATGTGAGGTCATGCTTGGTGGTGGAACTGGTGGCTGGTGTCTGTTTAATTTTGGCAGAGAAAATTTGAAATTGGGATCGATGGGAATCCATCTGACCAGCAGGGTCATAAACCAGGCAAGGCCATAAGCAAAGCCATTATAGAGTGTTCCTAATGGTGAGAGCGATTGTTGGATTACAGCCAGCAGAGAGGGGCTAATGGTAGCGCCCAGGAGCAATGTGAGGACGCCGAATACCAGGCAAATCAGTCCTACCGTGATAGTGATCAGGCGGTCCTGAGCGAATTTGCTACCCTGGAGACCGCTGAGATGTTCTTGTCGTACAAATATCGCGTATGCCAGAGAGCGAGCGAGGAGCGCGCACACGAAGAAGAGTAAGATCAATAACAAAAGGTACACTTGCTCTTGACCAGAGGTTGATGGTGTCAGACAAACACATACAGAGACAATCCCACCTGTGATGATGCCACGCATTGTCCCTTCGGGTTCGATCAGGTAGCGGGCAATGTGGATACCACGACGACACAGGATATAGCACATCAGCAAGATACCAACTATTGTAAAGGATTGTCCATTGATTTGAATAAAGTCGGTTAACAGCTGGCCGATCCAGGTAGGATTCCAGAATGCAATGGTTGAGCTATAGAGGCTGGCCCAGATTATGAAGAGGCTACAGACACATTGGATAGTCAGTGAAAGGATGCCAGAATGCCGCTTCTGTGACGCGCCTTTTTGTTGCTTCAAAGCTTGATCAGGCAAGTTAAGTGAGCCCCAGGTTGAGATTATAAGCAGCAAAAAGGGGGCCCAGAGTGGCATAAATGGTTGATGTAGACCAAAGACATGCAAGCGACCAAGCCCAATCAAGAGTATAGAAATCCAACTCGCTTCC
The DNA here is from genome assembly GCF_003967575.1 of Dictyobacter alpinus. Taxonomy (NCBI): domain Bacteria; kingdom Bacillati; phylum Chloroflexota; class Ktedonobacteria; order Ktedonobacterales; family Dictyobacteraceae; genus Dictyobacter; species Dictyobacter alpinus. The sequence continues at coordinate 1,931,166 of NZ_BIFT01000001.1, read as the reverse complement.
AATGCCACATAAGAGAGTGGAAGTAATTGTTCACCCCAGGTCATCACATCCGCCAGGCTACGAGGAGCGGTCTGCGGCTGCCCATCTGTAGATGAGCTATCGGGCATCTGTGGAGTACTTTGCATGTCAGGCCCTTTCTCCTACAATCTGATGCTTCGGAGCTTTACCAGATAAGTTGGTTATCATGTACGTTTAGCTAAATTGTATGCGTCTGATATATTCTTGTCAATATTCAATATACAGAAAGCAGAGCTTTTTCATGTTCCTTTTTGGCGCCTGCGGCGCCGGGTTGGTGGTGTGGAGAGTGTGTGGTGCGCGGCTGCAGCCGCGCACCACACACTCTCCACACCACCTGAAACAATGTACATCTGATCGCTTGCTAGTGATCTCCCTGCGATCTCTGGGTGAACATGAAAAAGTCCTGTACAGAAAGCAGAGCTTTTGAAAGCCAGGAGGTGCAGGAGGGCCTCGCCGGCCCTTCTACCGGGGGTGCGGGGGTGTCCCCCGACTCTTCCCCCTCCCGCCGCAGGCGGGAAGGAGATCTTATTTATTTAAGTGAAAAATATATTAAAAGTTGTAATTGGGACAAAATAAACTTTATTGTATAAAATTCTTCAATATTTCTTATGTAAATGGAAGAAAATTGGGTATTTGCATGAGTTATCCACATTCAAGCATAATTTATCCACACTTATCCACATTCATTGTGGATAAGTCAATAGTATTTGCTAGAAGTACTATATCTCATGGATAGGTGATAGCTATGTTGCGTATTACTGATAATATCTAACCTGCTGAAAAACTATGCCTGCTCGATGCGAAAAAAGGTTACTATCTTCAACCACTGTAGATAATGACGTTTTCATCAAAACCAATGAAGCATGCTTCTATTAGTGACGAGGTAGCGGCATCGTCTGATCCAGCAGCGCTTGTGGTTGGTGTGGGAGCATTGGTAGCGTTCCGGTTGGAAATTTTTTTGCCCAGGCATAGGCCAGAAAGCGTCCGTGCATGCAATTCGTGGGCAGCTTACTTGTTACTTGTTCAATCCGTAACGTGTCTATATTTTGTAAGTGTGATGTATTATGGTGTGCCTCGACACTCTGTACTTGTCGGCCACAATAGGCACAGAAGTGGGCTGTAACTGGAATAATATGGCTACAGGAGGGGCAGTCGAGGGTGATGGACCAGCTTTGTGCTTCATAGCGTGTCTTGATCATATCATATAAAACATATGTAATGCGGTGCTTGATATATGTGACATGATATTTTATGTAGTGTTTAAGTGTCGAAAACATAAACCCAACCTTTCTCACTTCTTCTACTTCCATCCGACACAACGCGGTATCCCTAGTGTAGATCGAGTGATATATGCATGTCAATATATGACGTATAGATATTTCATAAAGAAATGCGCAAAGTTTGGTTGGCTGGTTGCTGCCGTGTGTGGTTTTTTTGTAGGTGAGGGATGGCCGTTTTATAGAGTTCGGCAGGTGGAATGCTGTCAATAATATCGGTATGACCCCAGATGACGGCCGCTTCGATTTGTTGAGTGCTATATGGATTAGGCACAATGGTGATGCCATGGTGATAGAGGGTAGAAGACCATATGTCTTTGGCGTAGACATTGCCAGGTAGGAAGGGGATGATCACCGGAATCCCCAGAGCCCCGGCAATATGTCCAGGTCCTGTATCATCTGAGAGAGCCAGGGTAGCGTGGCTGGTAAGGACAGCTAGATCGCGCAGAGTGGCGGTACTATAGATTTTGACGCGAGCATTATCCGCGACTCCCGTGAAGTCCTGTAGCCAATCGGCTATATCTGATTTTTTAAAGCCATCAGGCAGACCCTCATCAGGCCCACAGGCAATGACAAATTCCAATTTTTGGCCTGGTTGTTCCCGAGCTATGTGTTCACATAACAATTGCATAACTTCATCCCAGAGCTCATAACATTTGGCCAGCACGACGGATTGAAAGAAGCAGATAATTGTGATCGCCGCAGGATCAAGTGGATAAGCCTTTAGTTGTTGCTCATCTTCGATAGTGAGTCGGAGATGCGGTTGAATGGTTGTGCTATCCATACTAAGCTCTTTAAGGGCAAAAAGATCAGCAAGAAATGCGGCATAGCGATGTTCTGGACCACGTTGGGAGTAGTTGCGAACCCCGACACGGAACAGGTTACCCAGTATATCGATTGAGCCATGATCTGTTTGTTTGTGCGCATAATATGGCATTCCATCATGCGCCCCATGGAAATCCAGTACCAGAAGATGTGCATTATCGTGCAGGCTGGTAAGTAGAGATAAAATTGATCTGGGATCAAGTGGTGCTTCCATACCTTGCAGACTAATCTCTGGCCAGTATGCCTGCTGATAATTTTCCTCTTGAAAGAGGTCTAATGATCTCTGGTCGATCATAATCTGAACAGAGATACCTTCTTTATTCAGGACGCGCAGAAGTCGTAGGGTGCCCTCAAGCAATGCTGTTCCTACAACGCACTCACCCAGTCGGCCAGCCTTGCCGCCTAGCAAGATGACGATAGCTGTGGACCTTCTCAGGAGTTGCTGGTTATTTTGCAAACTTTCCAGCTCATGTTGTACCAGTGGATAATCCGAATTGCGCGCCAGTTCACATAGAAATGATAAATCAACTTCTCGCATACGTGAATGTGCCTATCTAGAAGTGTGTGTATTGTGATCTGGTTTAATTTGAGTTAGTGTACAAAATCGTAAGATGGGCTGTCAAGTGTAACTATTCATGTCGGCTGATGCCTACGGCATCGACAAAAATGTTCGTGTGGCTCAGCCGACACTTTTCTGCAACCCCACACGAACATTTTTGTCGATGCGAAGCAGAGCAAGGGCATTTGTGCTCGAAAAGGTCCTGAAGAGTTAAGCAAATAAAAAGAAGTAGCCGACCATCCTTAATGGAGGCCGGCTACTTCTTGTAAGAATCTATTTTAACCGTTGTGAATTTTAGAGTCCACGGGCCTGAGCATAACGCTTGGCTACGACATCCCAGTTCACAACATTCCACCAGGCACTCAAGTACTCTGGACGGCGGTTCTGATATTTCAGGTAGTATGCATGCTCCCAGACATCATTACCGAGGAGTGGGAAATTGCCATCCAGCAGAGGGCTATCCTGATTAGCGGTTGATGTAATGGCCAGGTTGCCACCTTTATCGAGAATGAGCCAGGCCCAACCGGAACCAAAGCGTTTGACACCAGCATCGTTGAAAGCATCTTTGAAAGCGCTGAAGGAACCAAATTTGGCATTGATCGCTGTTGCCAGGTCGCCGGTAGGCTCTTTACTGCCACCAGGTGTCATTGTCTCCCAGAAAGCAGTATGGTTAACATGACCACCGCCATTGTTACGGACAGCGGTACGTTTGGCCTCCGGAACCTCATTGATGCGGCGAATCACATCTTCTGCAGACAGATTGGCAAATTCATGCCCTTCAAGAGCTGCATTCAGATTGTTAACATAGGTTGCATGGTGCTTATCGTGATGCAATTGCATTGTCTGAGCGTCAATATAGGGCTCTAACGCAGCGTAGTCATACGGAAGCTTAGGAAGCTCAAAAGCCATAAAGTATCTCTCCTTACTCAAATATAATAGGAGGTCAATTCCCTCCTAATTTGACACATTGAGACCTCGATTAATCCCAATGGTAAATTCATACCGAGCTATATCGAGAGGACATAGTTCACATGTTTAGTTGTATGCGATAGAGAAGGTCATTGTCAAGCCGAAGCGCACCTTAATCCAAAAAATGCGCATAGCTTAAATGTACACCTTAATCGTATCACTATACTTATGTTAGTATACGTATCACATCAAACAAACAGAGACATCCCTTTATAGTGTAAACAAAAGAAACTATCTTTCTCAGGCAAAACATGGTATATTCTAAGTGCAATTTCGTTGAAGGCCGAAATTGCCAATAAATCTTTTTGTTGAATTTGAGCAATTATATGGAGCAATGAATGGCTCACGACGAAGCGTCAAAAATACACAATAACGAACAAACCCCATCAGGCGCAAAAATTATCTTACTGGTTGAAGATGATATCAATATAGGTGAAGTATTACAGCAAGCAATCACTCAGGAAACATCTTTTCTTGTAAGCCTGGCCCCAGATGGCTTCCAAGCCCTACAAATCATCAAGGGCATCAAACCCAACCTCTTTATTCTGGACTACCAGCTGCCAGGGATGAACGGCATTGAGCTTTACGATCAATTACATAGTATCCCGGATCTTGAGCATGTGCCCGTTTTAATGATGAGTGCTCATTTACCACGTCATGAACTTAATAAGCGTAAGATCCAGGGCATGAATAAGCCCATTGATCTGGATGAATTTTTGCAGGCCATTGAAAATCTTGTGTCATAGATAGACTTGTATGCGCTTGTAAACGGATGGGAATATGCTTGCTATCTGCCCCTGCTTATTGATCTTTCCTAAAATCATAGTCATGGTAAAGTGCTTGCAGTAAATCCTGGAAAGCCTGGACCAGTTTATGGTTGCATAGGCGATAATAGACTATATTTCCATCACGTCTTGAAGTAATCAAGCCTGTGTCCATTAATTGGCGTAAATGTTCCGACGTAGTGGCTGCCGACAATCCGATGGCTTTAGCAATCTCGCCTGACCGCATTTCTGGTATATTCGCATCATCATCATTATCATTTGATAGTGCCAGCAATTCTAAGATGTAGCGCCGACTGGTATCACAAGCGGTGGACAAAAAAGTATCTACAAACTTATCTACCTCAGGTGGTTTCCGAGGAATTTTACGCTCCTGCTCTTGATCCGAGGATGAATTTGGCATAGTTTATCCCAACCTTTCCTTTTTTAAATAGTTACCAGTATAAATATTGTAGATAATAAACTGATCATCCGAAAGAAGCAAGCTGTGAAAACGACTTCTTTTTTTGCAGAGGCTTCGCAGAGGTACCACTGTTAGCGGTAAGAAGCGCACAAAATTCAATCTCTGTGTTATAATGCCGCCAAACCATTTGTTCTAAGCGTTGTTTTTTGGGGATTGTAACATAGACCTGTCTGTTCTTTCTCGTCTGGCGGGGTCTAAACAACGCGATGCGTTAGTCATAGTGCATGCTGCTGTACGGATGTTGTGGAAAGGGATGCATTCAAAAGACTGGCTTTCTTTATAGTATCCCCCGAGAGGTTGAGTAATGAAAATCGGGAAAATAGTCAAATCAGACTCGCATATTAACTATGTCTGTCAAATTTTTGGCCCCCGTGAGGCTGATATTCAGCCCGGCCCGGCGGATTATGCCTTTGGCCGTTTTGTACGTATTGCTGTTCGTTCTGAGCGCTCGGATGATCCGGATGCGCTCTTAGATGAGGCTCTGGGACAGAGCCGTGAGCCAATTACATATGCGGTCGGTGTGATTTATGATACGATTTTGCAGAATCCTGCCTTTGGTGCCCTTGGGCCGCGCCTCTCAAATGAGACACAGGTAGAATTGTTCTCGCCCGACTACATTTCTGAAAAGGCTGTGCTGACCTATGTCATGATTTTAGGCATGATGGAGGAGCGTTCAGTGTTTGGCAGTGAGCCAGAGATCCTGTCAGTTATGCATGGTGTGCCACTGCTGTCATTGGAATTGGATAGCGAGATTGAGACCATGACGGACGAAGAGGTGCGTACCTTCCATTTCTTCGCCGATCCCGCGGGTGGTCCCGATAGTCAATCTCCATATTTGCATATGGGTTATGTTCCGCATATTATCGCGCAGCGCAGTAGCCTGCTACCCATGGTGACGTTACGCATCATTGATCAATTGGAGCGCTTATTTCCTCAGAATCTCGCGCTACTCTCCATTGTCAAACGCAACTTTGCCTGGCGACTAAAAGTGGAAACTACCGGGTAGCGGAGGTGCCCAACTATGTTAGATGAATCAATGCTGGAGTCTCCTACTCAACCCGCTTACCGTCGGCCAGTTGGTATTACGAAAGGGCCTGGCGAGGCGACCCATGAGTTTACCTTTGTGTCGCGCGATGATCAGCAGGTACTCAAAAATGGCGAATATGTCTATTATGAACTGAACGATCCCGATGTGGTTGCTTTGAACAATAACACTGGCCCAATTCCGATTCGCCGTGTGCTGGGTCGTGTCATTAAGCGTGTGCCCGTACAGCTTTATCCCGATACCTTTTTAGGTGAGCCAGAGATTCCGCCAGCCGAAGTGGCGGCGATGGTCGGCTATAATTCCCGCACCAATGAGCTCTTTGAATTGCATGTCGCAATCATGGGCTATTATGATGCTGTGACCGGCTCGTTTATCAATCCCTGGATTCCGCCCCAATCAGGTAAGCAGATTTATCTGGCGGATGATGCTATGCTGACGCAGATCTTGAGCCGCAAACAGGATATGGCGCCTGGCTCCGCCACCATTGGATCTCTTTTGACACGTGCCCCTAATGCCGTGCCGGTTGTGTTGTCGGTAAAGGACCTGGTTAGTACCCATATGGCGATTATCGCCAGCACAGGTGCTGGTAAAAGCTATCTGGCCAGTGTGGTGATTGAAGAACTGATGAAGGCCCAGAATAAGGCCTGTGTGATGATTGTTGATCCTCATGGTGAGTATGGGACGTTGGATCAGCTGGCGAATTATCCGCAGTTTTCTGAGGATAGTGATGGGAGTGGTCGTGGCTATCGAGCCCAAGTGCAGGTCTATAAACCGGATCAAGTGAAGGTGCGTATCTCAACCTTAAATATTGGTGATATGCGTCAACTGCTGCCGGAAATGACTGAGAAACAGCAATATCTGCTGAGTCGAGCCCTGCGTAAGGTCCATGAGACCAAGCGTAGCCATCCCTGGGGGGTCGCAGATCTCAAGCAGGCGATCAAGTCTGTCTCGCGCCAGAAAAACGATGAGGATAGTGAGGGAGCCGACGACTCTAGCACAGTCCATGCTTTGACCTGGCGTGTTGAGCAGCGCTTTGAGCATAGCTTCACCTTTGATGATACCCAGCATCTGGATCTACCAGAAATTTTTCGTCCAGGCCAATGTACGGTCTTGCAGTTGAATGAGATTGATGAGCGTGATCAGCAAGTGGTCGTCGCGACCCTGTTGCGCCGCCTCAACCAGGCTCGTATGGATACCGAGCGCGGCAAAGTGCATTCAGGCGAATCCTATCTGCCATATCCCGTGTTTGTATTGATAGAAGAGGCCCATCACTTTGCTCCTGGTGGTACAGAAGTTGTTTCGACGGGCATTCTCAAACAAGTGCTGGCTGAAGGACGTAAATTTGGTATTGGTGTGGGCTTGATCAGTCAGCGTCCTGGTAAACTGGATGCAGACGTATTGAGTCAGTGCCAGACACAATGTATTATGCGTATTGTAAACGAGATCGACCAGAAGAGTGTAGCCGCAGCCATCGAAGGTGTTGGCCGTGATCTGCTGAATAATTTGCCCGCGCTCTCTAAAGGTCAGGTGATTGTAGCTGGAGCGGCGGTCAATACACCAGTTATTTGTCGTGTGCGTACCCGTTACACCCAGCATGGTGGTGAAAGTAAGGATGCACCAGATCTCTGGCAGCAGTACTTCAATAAAGATACTCCGGAGAGCCGTCGTCGCTCGGATGCGCCATTAAACGGGAACCGGGGCTTTAATCTGTTACGTTAGTTCGGATGTGTATGAAAAGACTTTCGTGGTTTTCCATCGTTTCTCTGATCGCCCCACTGGCCTGGGGCGGTCTGTTTCTGTTTACCTATTTTGTCCCGCCCTCGGCCCCATTACCGATTCTGGCTTTCTTTTTGCTGCTCACTATTGCGCTACTGAGCACTTTTTTTCCATTAGCTTATTCCCTGGGCCAACGTCTCCTCTTCACCCGCCGTTATCGTGCGACTAAGCGGCAAGCCCTACGCCAGGCCATCTTGCTCTCTTTTATCGTCCTCGCCAATCTGATCCTGCTCTCCCTGCACAGCTGGAATCCCCTGACCGCACTGATCATTGTGATCGCCATGGTGCTCGTTGAGGTCCTTTTCCTCGCCCGTAAAAGATAGCCTTTTTGGAGTATTTAGTAGGAAAGTACTAATAAATTCCTCTCGGCGTTTGCACTCATTTGTGGTTGTGCTATGATCACTTTCGTGAATGTATCATTTTTAACTATTGTGTCTCAAAAATATTAAAAATAACTAGATCAGTTTCACAGTATCTCAACTGGAACTGCCTTTATTTTGAGCAGAGCCAGGCGTGACAATCTGCAAAGCGGATGGCAGTGTCATGCGGCTCTATCTTCTATCGCAGGGATGCGTCAGCACAATCACCAGGCTAATCCTGGATAGAAGAGAGTACCGCGTATGCAGATGTTTTTTAAGCAAGCACCGGATACACGCTACCGGAGCAATATTATGTCTCCCAAACGGCGTCGTTTTTCACCGTTTTTGATCCTGGGATCGTTGTTCAGCCTGATCATTATCCTGGGAGCAGGCGCTTTCCTTTTCTTGCGTCCTTCAACGCAATCACAGGCAAAAGAGACCCCTGACCAGAATATGGATTGTTCGTTGATCGTGCCACCAAATCCCTTGACGGCCGCAGGTCTGGCCACGCCATATCAACTGGTCGCTACCAAACGGGGCAAGGGTAAATGTCATGAAGATCGTGTCAAGCAGGCTGCCTTTGTTCAGGGGGCTATCTTTGATCCTCAAACCAACCAGATCTCTATTTACAACCCACTGGTGGTGGACCGTGGTGATCGGCCAGCGATTGCTCCGGTGGTGCCTAAACTTCCTCAGGGAGCCGTCGTTGGACTCTGGTTTGGCTTTAATGGCGAGAACCTGACGCTTAAAGGCGATACCCAGAATTTAGCGGCCAGTAATTGTGTTAATGGCCTGGGTAAATCGGTGTTTGGTCAGTTCGCCTATTGTAATGCACCACAATTTTTTAGTGCCGCCAACCAGGCCATTAGCGCTGGTAAGCTAACTGTACCAGGAATCGGTATGGCTAATGACGGGATGACCTGCCCTACGGTACGAGACTTCGGTTTAATCGATATGGACCAGAGCGATAACGTAAATTCTGAATACCTGATAGACCAGAACACCGGTCGTATGGCTCAGAATACTGCAGCCAACGCTGCTAAGTTGACAGCCGCAAAACTTCAAGTGAATGGGAGTGATAATCGCCTGCTCTCGCTCGGATTGGATAGCGCCCTCAATTGTACATCCTGGTCCGCCCCCGATCTGGCGAATCCTGGTCACAATGTCACCGCCTTACCGTTGAATGAGTTACAGGCTGCCGCCCATCAGGCTGCTCCGATGGCTCTGGTGCCAGCCGGGGATCCTATGGCTAAAGTAGATGATAAACTGAGCCTGAGCAAACTCAATCTCTATCGCGCAGGCGTTAATCAGCCACAGGTAGGAAGTACTGCGGAAGCAGATACCAGCACCTATTGTCAGAATTTTCTCGACAATGCTCCTGCACGCATCTTCGCTGATCGCAGCTTTACCGTCGTCAAGCCTTCGGCAGATGTAGCTGTAGCGAACAATCTCTTTAGCTTTCTGGCACAGCGCTTCAATGGTAGCTGGGGTGAGAATGGCTTGAATTGTCAGACATTGCTAAAGTTAAAAAGTCCAATCAAGCTGCGCACGCAAGGCAATATCACCGTGAATGCATCTCTGGGTGTGGCTAAACCGGTAAAAAAACAGCAGCAAGACAAACAGACTAAGCAGGAAAACGGCCAGAAGGCTGGTAATAACACGCAAAACCAGCAGCATACTGGCAAGAACGGAAACAATCAACAGAACGCTGATAATAATACCCGGAATCAGCAGAACACTGGTAACAACAACCAGAATCAACAGAATGTAAATAAGAACATAAACAACCAGCAGCACACTGGTAATAGTAATCAGGATCAGAAAAGCAAAGCTAAAATGAGTTTTTCCTTTTAGATCTATTGAAAAAAGCACGATGGCCGGCTCGGTTTAGACTAAGTGGCCATCGTGCTTTTTTGTTGGGCATTTCGCAGGAACCAGTTTACTCTTTAATATCGCGTCTCCAGGTAAGAACCACTGAGACTACCAGGAAGAAAGCGGCATATACCAGCGCGACCCAGAGTGTGTGGGCACCATCTACCTTGACCAGAGGAGCAATACCCGCGCTATTAAAGCCTAGCTTTGCGGGTAGAACCTGGGCGGCCATGGTATTTAAGTTAGGGCCAAGGAAGTAGGCGGTGACATTTTTCCAGAAGTCGTTTTTGGTAATCAGATAGGCCAGCTGTAAAAATTGCGCGCCGATATTGTCGACCGGAAACCAGGCCAGGCCGGCGCTTAAGCCGATGGTTAATGAGCGACCCAGCATGCTAAAGGCGGTACCTAACAGAATGGTGACTGCCGCACTGACCAGTACGGTAAGTGTATAGGTGCCGGTATCGGCCCAGAATTGTCCGGTGAGGGCTTTAAACGCATCTAGATTGCCAGCTTTAGCCAGCAGGAGGATGCAAATACAGATGACCACCACCACAGCACTCAGGAGCATTACCAGCAGGGCCGCAATCGCGACACTGGTCACCTTGGCTGCCAGCAAGGTTAATTTACCAACGCCACGTGCTACCAGGATACGGATCGTGCCCATCTGATATTCAAGTCCGATCACATAGGCCACCAGGACTAGGAAGTAGAGGCCAGTAAAAATTCGGATCAGAGCCAGGCCGTTATTCATCTCTGAATACATAATATCCAGTGGATGCTGAGCGATGGTTTCGTTAAAGTTGCCATTTGTCAACAAGCGTATTAACATCCCTGCGCTGATGAAGAGTAGCACCAGAACGAGTGGAATCCAAGTGGACCAGCGGCGCGACATCTTTAATAATTCGCCGCGTACAATACCAAAAAAGCTCTGGGTAGAGGCGCGTAATTGTGCTCTTTCTGCCTCGCTCGTTACGATTGCTGTACTCAATGTATCTCTCCTGAGTCGCTATGGGTTAATTCAAGGAAGATCTTCTCCAGATCTTTTGTGGCTGGTGTTAAGGTATCTGGCACAAAGCCTGCCTGCACCAGGAAAAGATTGAGGTTGCGTCCCAGACCATCAGGTGCCAGGGTGACCAGTGCTCCTTCGGCATTTATCTGTGCCTCTTTACCCCATGGCTGACGCTGGACCAATGCCAGAGCCTCCTGGGCCTTTTCCAGGTGTACACTGAATTCGCCCTCTCCCTTGATGAGATTCTCAATCGTGGTCTCTTTGACTAGTGAGCCCTGCGCAATGATCGCCACGCGGCTACAGATCTGTTGTACCTCTGTGAGTAGATGGCTTGAAATCAGGACCGTCTTGCCTTCTGATGAGAGGCGATGCATCAGATCGCGCATCTCAACAATACCCGCTGGATCCAGTCCATTAGCTGGTTCATCGAGGATGACCAGGTCTGGATCCTGTAGCAATGAGACGGCGATACCAAGGCGCTGCTTCATACCGAGAGAATAGGTACGCACTCGATCCTTCTGGCGGCCGGTCAATCCAACCAGTTCCAGGATCTCATCAATACGGTGGTTAGAGACGCCGCCCAGCACAGAACCAACGGCCCGCAGATTATCGCGGCCAGACATGTAGAGATAGAGAGCAGGAGTTTCAATCAATGCACCAACGCGTGGCAGAACAGTAGCGCGATGACTAGAAAGATCCCGTCCCAGAATCTGGATATCGCCTGAAGTCGGTGTGATTAATCCCAATACCATACGGATCGTTGTCGTTTTTCCTGCCCCATTAGGACCCAGGAAGCCAAAGACGTCACCTTTATGGAGTTCAAGACTCAAGTTATTGACAGCCATACGCTGTCCATATTGTTTGCTAAGATTATTGATTCTAAGCACAACCTCATCTGAACGTTGCGCACCTATACGGGTAGCCTGTGTTTCTGGCTCTGTAAGAGGCCGATACACCATATGTTCTACCATTCCTTCCGCAATAACGAGTTGTAACATATTGAATAGAGCTAGATGTGCCCGCGACGGAAGCGGGATTGCAAGGGAACATCCCTCGAACCCCGGCAAGGGGCAGCCAGCCCCTTGCCGGGGTTCGAGGGATGTTCCCTTGTTTCTCATCTTCTCCCGCGCGCCGCAGGTGTAATATAGCAGTGAAAACACATAAACATCGCATTAATTAAAAGTGCAATAAAATATAAAAGGATTTAAATGTTTACCTGCTTTCAAGAACGAATTATAACCCCATTTTGTCTTGGATATGTTACATACTTGTCGCAAAATTGTCTCAGCCCATAAATACTCATAAATAGTAACTATTCAGACCTGTCAATGTCGCAGGCATCGACCAAAAGTTAAGAAGATGTGGCAGAAAAGTGGCGGATGAGCCGCCACTTTTCTGCCACATCTTCTTAACTTTTTTTGCTCTGCGCAGCAGAGCAAGAGCATTTATGCTGAAAAGGTCCTGAATAATTCCCATAAATATGAGAGACAGGCATCAAAAAAAGAGTGGTTTTCTTTTTTGAAAAAGAAAACCACTCTTTTTTTGATGCTTAGAATACTGTTTTATTCGGCGATCGCGGCTACCTCTTGACCTGCAAGCAGTTCAGCGATAGAAGGGCGATCGGGGAACTCGCTAACGATGCTCACCGAGCGGCGATCGCGGGTCGCATGACCGAATTTCACATAGCCATGTGTGAGTGCGAACAGAGTATGATCGCGGCCAAGGCCAACATTAACGCCCGGGCGGATCTTGGTGCCACGCTGACGTACAATGATGCTGCCAGCTGTAACTAACTGACCATCAAAGCGTTTGACGCCCAGCATTTTAGGTTTGCTATCTCGACCATTACGAGAGCTACCCATACCTTTTTTATGTGCCATGAAAGAATTCCTCCGTTATGTACGGCTCAAGGCCTTACTACTTATCTTTCTTGTCTGAAACCAGGCTCTTGCCCTCAGCAAGAATATCATCAATCCGCAGAACAGTAAGTTCCTGGCGATGACCACGGCGATGGCGGTAGCGCTTCTTAGATTTGTACTTGAAGACAATCAATTTCTCGCCACGGGAATGGCGCTCGACGGTTGCCAGTACCTCTGCTTTGTCAATGAAAGGGGCACCAACAAAAGTTTTATCGCCGCCACCGATTAATAAGACCTCGCCGATGCGAAGCTGGGCACCATCTTCGACTGCAAGTCGGTTTACTTCAAGCTTCTCGCCTACGGAAACCTTGTATTGCCGTCCACCACTTTTGATAATTGCAAACATGCTGTTTTCTCCTTATAAAATCCCTACGCATAGATTCAGGAGGATACGTAGGAGGCATGGGTGGTTCGCCGTCCTGAACAGTTCCTTGGTCCTGAATGCTCTCTTATGTTTTTTGCTCAAAAGATGCGTCTAGCCGAAGCTGACATGCTAGCACAGTAGATATATGTGCCATTCAGCGTAGGGGGCTGACCCACACATACGGTGTGTCGCTCTTGAGGGTGATTGCGCGTTTAGACATAGTGATACCTTCGTCATTTGCGCCACCCTATGATAGCAGCGATTAACTGCACTGTCAAGTTACGCCTGTTGTCAGCAGGGCTTTTTAATTTTCAGCCGGGAATAACTGTCAGGCAAATCATATACAGAGTATTTCTGGTGTGGTGTGTGTTCTGTGGGCGGCCGCGGCCGCCCACAGAACACACACCACACCAGACTCCGGCGCCGTAGGCGCCAGGAAGAGGAAAATTAAAAAGCCCTGTGTTGCCAGGGTGCCATGCATTTTTTTGCAGGCGCAGCCATAGACCCATCCCCGCATACATCTCACATCACGATAGGTCATCCCCAACATGATCATGATGAGGGACGTTCATGTGGGGCGAGGAGACGGCAATCCCCTTGCGGGTTGCCGTCTCCTCGCCCTATGTCAAAGCACCTGTTTACGATCATGATCGGCGTCTCCTCGCCCTGTGTCAAAGTACCTGAGCATGTCCACGATGTATGCATGTCGTTGTAGAAAGATGAATGACACCCACGTTTTGCTAAACTTTTTTGTCATAAACATCCACTTCAAATCGTCTTAGTGATAAGCTGACAAAACATTGTTAAAATTGATTTACAAATGTATACACAATAATGGGAATCCTTTGTGAGATTATTGTGTATATAGCCGTATATCATTGTGTGATATGTAGTCGGACTGTATTTTTCAATAAAGACTACGCCTCAGCGTTTAATGAGGGTGAAAATTCGCCAATTCTTTATGAAATACTGTTTGCTTCATATTGACAAAAAGTAATTTTTCAGTTATAAATTTCCCATACACGTTTTCTAGAATGCATGGTATGTACGTAACTACTTGATAGCATTTTAGGAAAAGTCAGGTCGTGTGTGCACTTGTACTTCAATGTTGTTGACTTACACACCGACAAATTGTTTTCGAATTGATAGTTGACCATACTACACATGGAATCGCTTACAAGGCTTTTCCTGGAAACCGAGTTACTCTGTGATTGTAGTTACAGGACTACTTCCATTTCTAGCTATAGGCAACTCGTGTTTCAAAGGAGTTTGACATCTGAGTTGTAGCTCAGATGTATTTTTATACTCTTATATGTCAACATTATCGTTTGTATCTCTATCTTAATCCTGGTATCAGTTGGATGCTTTTTCAGCATCAGCGTGTCTTAGTTCCAAAGGTGGAATAAAGGAAGGTATCATCATGGAGAATCCTCAAGAAAACCTCGTTCACGACTTTTTGGCTGGTAGAATTGGGCGACGTGCATTTGTGGGTCGAGCAGTAGCCCTCGGTGTTTCCCTGGCAAGTGTTGAGGCCTTTGTTGCAGCTTGTGGAGGCGACTCTGGCAGTGGTGGCAGTTCAGCTTCGATTAAGTGGTCGAACTGGGCTAACACTGGTGAATTAGCACGTTTTAAAGCGTTCACCGAAAAATACAACAAAGATCATAAAACGAATGTTCGCTACGATTACGTTCCCTCCGCCAATAACAACTATTTTACCAAAATCACAACCTCATTGAATGGCGGCGTAGCTCCTGACGCGTTTTATGTTGGTGATGGCGACATTGCGAAATTGGTTGCTAACAAGACCGTAATGGAGCTGAATAGCCTGCTTTCCAGTTCGAAGAGTAAAGCGAAGGCAGATGACTACCTGCCTGGACTCTGGGGTGCGGCAAAGACAAAGAGCGGAAAGATTTATGGTGTTCCCGTTGACTGTAATCCTTTGGTGCTCTGGTTCAACAAAAAGGTTTTGAATGATGCTGGTATCAAGACCCTGCCTACTGACCTGTATGAACAGGGTAAGTGGACACGGCCGGCCTTCCAGGAGATGATCGAGAAGATCCATGCAAATGGTAAACAGGGCTTTATCCTCGAGGCCTGGTCGCTCCAGTTCTATGCATGGTGTACCACTCAAGGTGGTAAGATCTATGACCAGGATGGTTATGGAAACTTTATCGCTCAGGATGATCCCAAGTCATTAGAAGCCTTTAAGTGGATGGCCGACCAGATCAAGAAGAAAACTATGATTTATGCTGGTAGTCTGCCAAAGGGTCAGGGTTCTGATCTGGCCTTTATTGGTAACCAGGTTGGCTTTATCTCGGTTGGTCGTTGGGATCTGCCAGAATTTAAGACCGCATCTGGCTTACAGTATGACTGTGTACCTTTCCCTTCTTCGACCGGTACCATTGCTCCTGCTCCAGTAGCACTGGCATATATGGTCATCAACAAGAAGACCAAGCTTCAGGATCAAGCCTTTGATTTCTTGACCAACTATGTATCAGCTGAAGGCCAAACATTCCGCCTCAGTGGTGGTGGTAATGCTGTCCCTTCGATCAAGTCAGCGGATACTGAGAAAGTAGTCACCGAAGGAAATCTCCCCGCCCACGCGAAATATCTGCTTGACGCGCGTAACATTGGTTATGGTCTCTTCCCGGCTGAAGGTAGTGCGGCAGCTCTATCTGATGACATCAAGACTGCATTAGAGCCAGTCTGGTTACAAGGAAAAGACATCACGACCGCGCTAGCTGGCGTTGCTACTATGGCTAATCCCCGCATTAAGGCTGGCCAGGAGAAATTGGATTAGTCTTTCTAGTTTGTTTTCAAGCGATACATATTCCTCGTAAAGGTGGCAGGGAAAGTAGCTCAATGCCGAGTCTATTTTCTCTGACCATCTTCGCTAAAGGCTGCATTTCCTCGCAGTCTTTTTGAAAACACAGGGGTTAAGGTACGAGATATGGAATATCAAGTTAGCTCTCTCGGGGGTGTGAAACAGAAAACATCGAAAAATAACCAGCAAAGAAGAAAGATGAGTGATGCTCTTTGGGGCTATTTCTTCATTTTACCTCAAATTGTTGGACTGGTTGTTTTCGCGCTGTATCCCCTCGTTTCTGTCTTCATTTATAGTGTCAATAACTGGGATGGTCTGGGCCCGATGTCGTTTGTGGGTCTACAGAACTACGTTGATCAGTTCAACAGTCCTGATCTGCGCACTGCCCTGGTTAATACCCTCTATTACACGATACTAACCGTACCGGGTGGCCTCATTGCGTCATTGTTAGTAGCGCTGGGTCTCAATAATGTGCGTGGTAAAACAATTTATCGCGTCATCTACTTTATGCCGGTTGTTACCAGTAGTGTGGCGATTGCGGTTATGTGGGGCTGGTTGTTGAATACCGATTATGGTTTGATCAATGTGCTCCTCAAGAACTGGTTCCATGTCGCAGGACCAGGATGGTTGACGGATTCCCATTATGTTCTGCCAGCTATCGCGTTGCTAAGCATCTGGGGTGGTCTGGGTTTTAACATGATCATCTTCCTTGCAGGCCTTCAGGGAATTCCAGCCACATATGCTGAAGCCGCCCGCATTGATGGGGCCAATCGTTTTCAGCTCTTCTGGCGTATTACATTGCCCATGCTTACTCCAACCATTTTCTTTACCAGTGTGCTTTCCGTTATCACATCTTTCCAGGTTTTTGATCAGGCATTTGTGTTGACTGGGGGTGGTCCAGGTAAAGATAGTTATACGATTGTGTATCACATCTATCACCTGGGTTTTGAGACCTCGCAGTTTGGCTCAGCCAGTTCGGCTGCGGTGATCCTGTTCTTAATCTTAATGGTCCTGACAATGGGACAACTCTGGTTCCAGCGCCGCTGGGTTACCTATGATGTATAGACACGAGTGTAAGAAATAGGAGTACGCAGATGTTACAAGAAACAGTCAACACTGAAACGGCTGCCATCCCTCATGTAGTTCAGACAGAGAAAGCGCCTGAAGAAAAGGTTAGCGCTGGTAATCGTGCTTTTACCATTATCCTTCATACTCTGCTGACAATCGGGGCGCTAATCATGGTGTCCCCCTTCATCTGGATGTTATTGACCTCCTTAAAAGATACCAGCCAGGCGTTTAGCGATCCCCCCACCTGGATCCCCAATCCTTTTGTCTGGAGTAACTATCCAGATTCATTGAGCGCTTTGCCCTTTAACCTGGCTTACTTTAACAGCATCTACATTGCGTTAGTTGTGGTTGCATGTCAATTGCTGACCTGCTCGATGGCCGGTTATGCATTTGCCCGTATCCAATTTCCAGGCCGGAACATTATCTTTGTATTGTTCCTGGCTACCATGATGATTCCGTTCCAGTTAACAATTATCCCCATCTTTATCACCATGCGTAACCTGGGCTGGCTGGATTCGCATCTGGCGCTGATTGTGCCACCGGCTCTGTTTAGTGCCTTTGGTGTCTTCTTGATGCGACAGTTCGTAATGGGTATTCCGCCCGAGCTGGAAGAGGCGGCTATTGTAGATGGCGCGAATCGTTGGACGATTTATTTACGCGTTATCCTTCCTCTGCTGCGTGCCCCATTATCCGCGCTGGGTATCTTTTCGTTCCTGGGCCAGTGGAACAGTTTCTTTATTCCACTGATCATGCTCAACTCCTCCGAAAAATTCACGGTGCCCCTGATGCTTAATCAGTTCCGTGGTCAGTATGCGACCGAATGGACGATGGTTATGGCTGGTTCAGTAATTGCGGTCCTGCCAGTCTTGATTGTGTATATCATTGCACAACGTCATATCATCCAGGGTATCGCCATGACCGGCTTAAAATCGTAAGTGCAGTCGTTCACATTAAAAAAGGTGCTCCTAGAAAAAATAGGAGCGCCTTTTTTTAATGCTTAGCATCAGGGAGCGCCTTTTTTTAATGCTTAGCACCAGGGAGCGCCTTTTTTTAATGCTTAGCACCAGGGAACGCCTTTTTTAATGCTTAGCATCCGGGAGCACCTTTTTTATACGCAGTGTGTTTTGTCGAATGGTGCGCAACGCGCACCATTCGACAAAACACACCAAAAGAAGTCTGGGCACTTTAGTGCCCGCGTGTGGACAAGTGCCATGTTCCTATACATATAATCACAGGAGCCAGACACAACCTGAACTTAGGATGAGAGTGATAAGATATAGATAATTCGACGACAATTTAATGAATTTGTGAGGATTATTCTATGACGATAGAACATCAACAAGGAGCTTTTGCGGCCGAAATCAGCCAGGACCCTGAGCTCGCTTCAATCATCTTGTCACTTTCATATGAGGATGCCCAAGATTCTGCTAAGAGTATGAGTATTAGCGTGGCTCCTGATTTGGGAAGCAACCTGTTTCGTTTTCGTGTTGGTGAACATGAGGTTATCTATTGTGACCGTGATGTGCTGAAGCAGATGAGCTTTACCGGCGATTTTGTGCTCTGGCCTTTCCCTAATCGTGTACGTGATCGGCGCTATTCTTTTGCGGGCCAGGACTATTCTCTGGAGGATATTAAACGTCCACAGGGCAATTATGTTCTGGTTCATGGTCTGGTCTTTGATCGAGCATGGCAGTATGAGCAGCCTGTTGTCCATCCTGATTCTGTAAGTGTGACTACATATGTTGACATTAGCAGGGAAAGCGATCATGACTATGCGGCCTATCCATTTGATAGCCGTTTGTCTTTGACCTACCGCCTGACCCGCGAAGGCGTACAGATCACATATGAGGTCCAGAATAAAGGGACGAAGGTTTTACCCTTTGGTTTTGCCTTGCATCCTTATTTTTCGCTGCTCTCAGGTAAACAGGATACCTATGTCAGTATTCCTGCGGCCACAGTGATGGAGGCTGATGAGGAACTGCTGCCAACGGGACGGCTGCTGGATGTGAATAGTACGATGTATGCAATGTTCGATCTACGTCAGCCTGTGGCGGTCGGTGCTTTGAAATTGGATCATGTGTATACGAACTTACAACCTGGTGTGCCTGCTGTCATCGATTATCGGCAACAAGGGATACAATTGCGCATCTCCACGACCGACGATTTTACCCATACCGTAATCTATACCGCCACGGCGCAGGATCCTTTTTTCTGTCTTGAGCATCAGACCTGCTCGACCGATGCGATTAATCTTCATAATCAAGGGGAAGAGGGCAAAAAAATGGCTCATCTCCTCGAATTAAATCCTGGTGATACCTATCGTGGTACCCTCAATTACCAGATAAGCTTCCAGCGATAATACCTCAACGTCCGGGCTTATTTCCAATGTGTTTGGCATGAGTTACCCCGAATTTGAAGAACTGGCGTTTGATTCTCCTCAATGCGCCTGAGACGCGGGGTTGCAAGGGGCAGCTAGCCCCTTGCCGGGGTTCGAGGGGTGTCCCCTCGTTTCTCCTCTTCTCCCGCAAAAGGGGAAAAAGGTTTTTTTCGGGGGACACCCCCGCACCCCCGGCTGACTTTTTATCACAAATCTAGTTGATTCGAAAGGAGGGAGGCGAGTTGCACTCCCTGCAACACGTTCTGGATATACATCCATCCCAGCCACAAGGTTTTCCATCCGGGTGGACCATCGCCTTTGCGACCCAAGTAGCCACCTTGACGTGCAATGCCATGCCAGCATTGCCGCACTGTCATGGTTTGTGCTGGATGCCCACTCAAATGAGCCACCACCAGCACAATGTCAGTGGGTATCACTACCCGCGCCAACTCGTCAGGACATTGACGCGAAAGCACGCGCAATTGCAACAAGCGCACGGCAATGGGGGCAATGATGCCCAACAATGTTCGCAATCCCTCGTAATCTCGAATCTCTCGTTCTTCCATATGGCATCCCGTTTTGAGACCTTGGTGATAGTCCTCAACAATCCAACGCCTGCGATACCACGCGACCCGTTCTTGAGCCTGAGTGGCTGTGGTGGTGGGAATCGAGCTCAACAAGATCCAGTCCAAGGCTTCAACCCCTTCCGGGGGATCAGGTTCCCATGCGCGGATCACCCAGATCACCAGCGGACGCCACTGGTTGGCTTCCCGGGTGCGGGGAGGCAACAGACGCACACACTGCCAACTCACTGCCAAAAGGACCTTGCGGGTCGGGTGTTTCTGGCTACACTTGAGCTCCATCCACATGCTCGATCGAATAGGCATCTGCTTGACCATCTCCAGCAAATGCAGCGTTGGGCTACGATGATGATGCGATCGTGGAGGCACAGGTGCCTCCCCCTGTTCCACCAACAGATCAATACAGCGATCTTCATAGGCCCGGACGAGAAAATCACACCCCTGCTCTCGGCATTGGCGCATGAACGAAAAGATGTCACTGTAGCGGTCGCCCACATGAATCCATTGACAGCCAACAGGAGGCGAGCCCAGTGTGAGCACACTACGTTCCCATACCTCCGATTCCCGTTCGCGTTTCCAGCGTTGCTGTTTGCTCTCTTTCTCAGGGGCTGGCTGGCGCAAAAAGGGTTCTTGATGAGCCAATCCCAACAACTGATCATGCTGGGGGACAACAGCCAGGACGCTTTGCAACAGAAAGCCGTGATGCGTTCCATTTCCAATGGGTCCCAGTCCACGTGTCGTAGGATGAGCCTGGTAATCCATCTCCGTGGTATCCTGAATCAACAAGACTTGCCGATGCTGGTGGCAGGCTTGTCGTGTGTGCTCCCAATGGGGGGCAACCAGACGTTCATACGAGGTATGCGACGAATGCACAAATCGATAGGACGCTTGCAAAGCCGCTGGGTTCAATACACCAGGCAGAGACGCTTGTGGATTCTGCGCCAGATGAAACGCAAGATCGACGGCACGCTTCACACGACGTGGATCGCCCAGTTGGACCGAGCCAAAGGTTGCTTGGGCCCACTGCTGAGACGACAACAAGATTGCTGGGGACAACATCACCTTCTCCTTTCTCTTCGTTCTTGGCTATTCCAATGGCATGCGTACCAAGAATCGTGGCTTTTCTACTCCCACGATTCGACGACTAAAAATGTGATAAAAAGTCAGCACCCCCGGCAGGGCGCTCCGCCCCTGCACCCCGGTTACGCTTTATTCAATAATTACTGGATAATCACCTCAGGCTTGCGCGTAGGGAGAGCAACGTTGCAATAGTCTGTTTGCTTGCCCGTCATACCCGATAGCTGAAATAAGTACGTCTATATTGTGAGAGCAGAGATTCGACAAATCCTGTGCAAAGCCTGGACTCGTATTGAAATCATATGCTATCGTATAGCGCAACAGACGTATCTCTCCTATCTCATTTAGCCAGCATGGCAATCTGGCTCTATAAATCTTTGCTTGCATAATCGGAGATGTGTATGACCACCTATGATGGATCGATCGAGTGGCCCCACCTGGAGCAATTTTCGGAGCAGCCTGCTTTTAATACGAAAGCAGTGGTACAGCAAACTGGTGTACCAGCCCCTACTCTACGTGCGTGGGAACGGCGCTATTCGCTTTTGGTACCTGAGCGGGCGAATAACGCGTATCGTCTCTACTCTGAGCGGGATATCGCTCTGATTCGCTGGCTAAAAGAGCGTGTGGATAGTGGCGTGTCCATTAGCCATGCGGTAGCCTTATTTCGCCATCTAGAGGCCCAGAAGCAGCCTTCCTCAACTGACGTTGAGGAAGGCAATGATTTTTATTTCGATATAGCTCCATCCTCGACGTTTCAGGTGACAATAGATTCTCCCAAACAATCTGAACTGGATAGTGCCACACCCTCTTTACAGGAGCACGTGTTTTTATCTGATTCTCAATTGCTTTCGACAAATCCTTATCCAATTCAATATGCAATGGAGCTATCGCGTAAACAATTGATTGACATCTTTCGGGATATGGATGAACAGGCCGCCCATGTCTTGATGGGTACGATGTTATCTTTTTATTCAGTTGAGCAGGTGTGCAGTAATCTGATTGTACCAACCCTCTGGGATATCGGGCGGCTCTGGGCTGAAGGTGAGCTGACGGTCTCGGTTGAGCATTTTGCGAGCAATTTTTTTCGTGCCGTATTGACGAATATGTTTCATGTGACACGTAGTCCTTTAACCGGACCAATTGTGTTGACCTGCTGTGCCCCTGGCGAGCCTCATGAGCTCTCTATGTTGATGCTCTCACTGTTTTTGCGCCGCCACGGTATGCGTGTGGTGTATCTAGGACAAAGTATTGAGACCACAGGATTAATGCATACGGTGAAGAAGCTCAGACCTGTTGTGGTCTGTATCTCTTTGACGTTGCCGGCTTATATGCCCGCTTTGATCGGGTTGGGGCGCCAGTTGCAGCAGTTGCCAGATAAGCCGCCCGCTTTTATTTTTGGGGGCCAGGCTTTCATGCATTTTCCTCATCCCGAGCAGCTTATTCCTGATGGCATTTATATGCATGGCGATTTACAGCAAATCACCTCACAGATCCAGACGATGGTCAATGAAAATAGCTAAGTTTATTATTCTCCCCTTGAACACGTGTGCTTTTATTGTGTATTGGAATTTTCATTTTTTGGGAAATGTTTTCTCCAGCGAATCTACGAACTGCATGGTTCTGGCGTTTTATACGAAGTGGTAGGCGATTAGCTAACTATTGTTGCTGATCGGTGTTGCGGTGTTGATGCTTGCGTTTCTCGAGTATCAAAAGGAGGATTACATGGACGAAACCACCAAATATTTTAGATACGCGCAACCTTTTCCCCGGTATGGCTGGCTGGCTTTGCTGTTATGTTTATTTGCCTGGATCAGTTCATGGCTGCACATAGAGCCATTTGGACGCTATATGTTTTTCCCTCTCTGGCTAGGCTATATCTTGTTTATGGATGCCCTGGTCTTTGTGCGTCATGGCACCTCATTACTTACGCGTATGCGCTGGCGCTTTAGCCTGCTATTTGTCGCCTCCAGTTTCTTCTGGTGGCTCTTTGAGGTCTTAAATATACCGGTTGGTAACTGGCATTATATCCTCGATCAACCGTATAGCCCATGGTTGTATGCCGTACTGGCCAGTTTAAACTTTAGTACGGTTCTACCAGCTGTCTTTGAGACTACCGAGTTTCTCTTTACCTTTAAACTGCTACGTCCTCGCCTTTCTCCTTATGAGCCAGGACCACGCCTGTCGATACCAGCTTTTTTAGGACTGGAGGTACTCGGGTTATTCTGCTTTGTCCTGCCCTGGATTTTTCCGCGTTATTGCTTTGGCCTGATCTGGCTTAGCCTGATCTTTTTATTGGATCCATTGAATAATGTGCTGGGACGTAAATCGGCACTGGCGCATCTGATGGTGCGCGATTGGCATTTTTTCATTGTGCCGCTCGGCGCCCTTTTCTGTGGCTTCTTCTGGGAAATGTGGAATTATTTTTCGCTACCAAAATGGTATTATACGATTCCCTATGTTGGTTTCTTAAAGGTTTTTGAGATGCCCCTGCTAGGGTATCTGGGCTATCTGCCATTTGCGCTAGAGCTTTTTGCCCTCTATCAATTTGTACTCTGGACCACCGGACAAAAAGAGGATTTCCTGATTATCTAGGTTCCTGAAGAATGCGACTATAGAGGAGTTATTTACATCCTCTTGACAATACTCTTGCGTTTGTACTACTGTACCTATTGCAGTATCCCCACGGCGGATCATGAAAATGTTTTACTACAATTCTCTCTGTCCTGCGTATAGTATATATGCGTTATGCTGCCAGAGGTGTATGCTGGCATGTATTGGGGATCAACGTCTTAATACAGTGTTTCGTTTGGGAGTTGGATGTCGCTTTCTGCTCAATTATTTTGTGATCATTGTGGTGCCGCGAATCGCGAGCAAGCTCAGTTCTGCCGGGCTTGTGGTCGTTCATTGCGCCTTGCAACTGACTCGACGCTAAGCTCCACTTTAACTGGCTTTCTCAATACGCAGTCACTATTGAAGCAGCAGTATCTGATCATGAGCCAGGCGGGCCGTGGCGGATTTGGCGCGGTCTACAAGGCGTCCGATCTGAAATTCGGCAATCGGCTGGTGGCGGTCAAAGAGATGAGCCAGAGCTCATTGAATCCGAAAGAACTTGAGGAGGCGCTGGCCTCTTTTAACCGTGAAGCGTTGCTACTGGCTGGACTGACCCATCCCAATCTGCCGCGTATCTATGATCAATTCATGGAAAATGGTCGCTCCTACCTGGTGATGGATTTCATTGATGGTGAGACCCTGGAAGATCGTTTGAAGCGTCTGGGGGGTGCAAAGCTGCCAGTGGAAAAGATCCTGGATATCGCGCTGCAACTCTGCTCTGTATTGGATTATCTGCATACGCGCAAGCCCCCGATCATTTTTCGCGATTTAAAGCCGGCTAATATTATGATCATCTCGACCGGCCATGTCTATCTGATCGATTTCGGTATCGCGCGCAACTTTACTCCCGGCCAGGAAAAAGACACGACCGCGCTGGGATCCTATGGCTATGCTCCTCCAGAACAATATGGCAAGTCTCAGACGACTGAGCGCGCGGATATCTATAGCCTGGGGGCGACACTGCATCAGTTATTGACAGGAGAGGATCCATCCGAGACCCCTTTCCAGTTTTCGCAGATCCATCTACGTGACGAGCGCCTGCGTGACCTGGAGACGCTGGTGATGAGTATGGTCAATGTGGATATAACGAAGCGGCCAGCCTCAGTGACTCAGGTACGGCAGGAGCTACAGCAGGTAACGATGCAGTATACAATGGGCCAGACATTACCACGGCTGGGGGTGAATGGCAACTCGCCATCTTTCACTTCGGCCACGTTAGCTCCTTTGCCTCCGAAGTCGGTAGCCGCTACCGCCTCGTATCCACCGGCCGGCTATCAGGCAACTCCGAAGGCGCCTAAAACGCCACCCGGAAAACGCTCTAAGCGCACAGGACCGCCACAGATTTATCCACAGGCGAATATGCTCTATGTGTGTATGGGCCATGCGACCCGTATCACCGCGCTCTCGTGGTCGCCGAATGGTAAATATCTGGCTTCGGCCAGCTATGATAAAACGGTTCAGATCTGGGATGCGACGAACGGTAATCATCTTTTTACCTATAAAGGACACTCTGGTCGCATTAATGATGTCTGCTGGTCGCCCGATAGCCAGTTGATCGTCTCAGCGTCCGATGATAAAACCGTGCGCCTGTGGCTTCCCCTTACTGGGAGGACTGAATATATCTTTGATCAGCATACTGCCCCGGTCAATGCTCTATCCTGGTCGCCAGATGGCCAATGGCTGGCCTCTGGAGGGGATGACAAGCAGGTCCTGGTATGGCAGGCCACAAAAGCCGACCACACGGTCTCTGCGGCCTATCGCGAGCATACCGCGCCAGTTCTTACCGTGTCCTGGTCGCCGGATAGCCGTGTCGTCACATCGGGGGGTAATGATCACGTCGTACGTATCTGGGATCCAGTCAAGATCCAACAGAAGCGCTCCTTTTTTACGGCTCTTTTCTCCATCTCTAACGGTCAGAAGATGCTGAATGGCTATAGTGGCAATATCCTGGACCTGGCCTGGTCGCCGGACAATCGTTACCTGGCCGCTACCTCCAGTGATCATCAGGTACGCCTGATTAATATCCAATCAAATTATTTCTCGACGGCTTTAAATATTGATAATGCTACCCTCAAAAATACCCTGTCCTGGTCCCCTTCAGGTCAGCATCTGGCCATCGCAGGCAACGATAAACTGGTCCATTTGTGGAATGTCGCCCAGAAGAAAGAGACCTATATCTATCATGGCCATACCGGTTATATTATGAGTCTGGCCTGGTCACCTGACGGCAGTAAAGTTGCTTCGGCAGGAGTTGATCGCACCATCCAGGTCTGGCAGGCTCAATAATACCTCTGTCCCCATTGCGCTCTTGCTTTACCGCCCCTTTCAACATATGATATTGCTATGGATGTGCGCTTTTATCGAGTATGTTGTTAAGGAGCATTTATCATGAAATTCGATCTCAATGAAGAGCAAACGGATATTCGCGACACGGTACGTCGCTTTACTGCGCAAGAGATTACACCCCATGCTGAGCGCTGGGATGAGCAGGAATATTTTCCACGTGAAGTATTTGGCAAGATGGCTGAACTGGGCTTGATGGGTATGACGATCCCAGAGGAGCATGGTGGAATTATGCTGGATCGCCAGTCCTGTGCCCTGGTCTATGAGGAACTGGCTCGAGGCGATATGGCGACGGCGGTAGGCCTGGGTGTCCATAATATGGTCACGGGAACGCTGGCACGCTTTGCTTCTGCTGAGCAGCAAAAGCGCTGGCTGCCACGGCTGGCGGCCGGCGAGATCTTAGGGGCCTTTTCATTGAGCGAAGCTGGCTCAGGTTCGGATGCGGCCAGTTTACAGTGTCAGGCAACGCCTCAAGAGGGTGGCTATCTCATTAATGGAGCCAAAATGTGGGTCACCAATGGTGGCGAGGCCGATATTTATCTGTTGATGGCGCGTAGCCCCGCTGGTATTACCAGCTTTGTCGTAGAGAAGGGGAGCGAAGGCTTCTCATTTGGGAAGCGTGAGCGTAAGATGGGCCTGCATTCCTCACCTACTCGTGAACTCCTGTTTGAGAATTGTTTTGTGCCTTACGATCAATGTATTGGAGAAGAAGGTGGTGGCTTTAAGCTAGCCCTCTCAGCCCTCGATGGTGGACGTGTCAATGTTGGCGCGATTGCGGTAGGCGTGGCCCAGGCCGCCTTTGATGTTGCCTGTACCTATGCCCGTGAGCGCGAACAGTTCGGCAAGTCCATCAGCGTCTTCCAGGGCATCCAATTTATGCTGGCCGATATGGCCATGAAGATCGAGGCAGCCCGCCTGCTGGTCTATGAGGCTGCCTATAAAATGGACCAGGGTGAGCCCGCGAGTATGCATGCTTCAATGGCTAAATGCTTCGCTACCGACATGGCCATGGAGGTCACTACCAACGCCGTCCAGGTACTGGGAGGAGCTGGCTATGTACGGGATTATCCAGTTGAGCGTTATATGCGTGATATCAAAGTCTCACAAATTTTTGAGGGCACCAACCAGATCCAGCGCGTAGTGATCGCTCGCTCTCTCCTTGGTAACTCGCGTTAACGCGCAGACACTGATTACGGTTTTTGTTGGCCGCCATCACCATCTGAGAGCAGTTGTTGCAAGATAGGTACAATTGCATCTGTCTGTGCAGTATTCCAATGCTGATAGGTGGCCACCGTTTGCTTCATCTGTTCAAGTATCGCCGGCTGCTGTACCAGCTTTTGTAGCAGCGTATACTGCTCATTGAGGGTCAGTGTCACCCAGCCCAATTCGTGCTGGCGGATAAACTGTAAATTATCTTCTTCCTGTCCCGGAATAAATGTCGTCGCGATAAATGGTTTTCCCAGGGTCACCGCTTCAAAAAGCATATTTGGGCCCGCTTTTCCCATAATCACATCTGCGGCCGCCATCGGGATAGCGATCTCTTTAGTAAATGGCAGTGGATACACATTCTTTACATGCTGGAAGCGAGCCTGTAGCGTGCGATTCGTACCGGTTGCCAGGATAATTTGCAGCCTTGCATCGGCGCTAAGCAAACGTTCTACCGTCTCCCCAAATTGGGCGGCCCCCTCACCGCCTCCTTGTAAGAAAACCGTGAAATAGTCAGGATCCAGGCCAAATTTTCGCAACACTTCAGCGCGTGTAGTCGCGTTTGCCTGCTGCGCCTGCGTAATAAATTGTGTCCTGACAGGCCAGCCAACCTGATATAAGCGCTCTGCCGCAAAGCCAGCCTCAGTCGCCAATGCATACGTTTCCCGTGTTGGTGCCAGCGTAGCGGCGGCCCGTTTCTCCGTCAACCATGAAGCATGTAACGCTTTAGGATCCGTGAAGAGCATCACAAA
Organism: Dictyobacter alpinus; assembly: GCF_003967575.1. Lineage (NCBI taxonomy): Bacteria > Bacillati > Chloroflexota > Ktedonobacteria > Ktedonobacterales > Dictyobacteraceae > Dictyobacter > Dictyobacter alpinus. Next base: position 1,903,091 of record NZ_BIFT01000001.1, on the reverse strand, counting down.
CGGCGTAGTAAGTTTAGCGCCAGCCAACGTTTGCATCACTTCATACGTCAAAAAAGGATAGGTCGTAATGATCATGTCCGGCTGTAAGCGCTGAATAGCCGCCCGTAAATTTTTTGCCACTAATGGAGTAAAAATACGATGAGCGACCAATGCCCTCCAGGGAGCATCTGTAAGCTGAAATTCTGCCGACCAGAGCCAGAGAGCATAGCGGCTAACCCACCTATAGTGCCAGTGAAAAAAGCTAGATTGCGGATCCAAAATTTCTATATTGGCATCCTCTGTTAAGCGATCGCGTAAAGCCTCCGCCAGACTTACATGGCCGCCCCCAGTTTTTGATGTCAGAATCAAAATTGTACGCATGATCTCCTACCCAATATTCTTCCCCCCGCAAAAAGCCTTTGCAGAGTTATGTTTTTCCTCCCGACTATAGCATATTTTTGTCTGCCTGACCATCACATGAGTCACCCCGATTTTTAAGAACGGGTGTTCTCTTTTTCTCAATGCGCCTGAGAAGCGGGGTTGCAAGGGGCAGCCGGCCCCTTGCCGGGGTTCGAGGGGTGTCCCCTCGTTTCTCTTCTTCCCTCGCGCGCCGCCGTAGGCGGCGCACAAAAGAAAAAAAAGGGGTTTTTCGGGGGACACCCCCGCACCCCCGGCAGGGCGCTCCGCCCCTGCACCCCGGTTTTGAGCTTTTGTTCCAAAAAATTGCTTGTTGAAGCAGGAGGTGGGGTGCCATTCATTTTTTAACTCTGTTGGCCAATGGTATTACGGGTAAAAATGTAGCCCGCCATATGCAATTCGGTATCATGTGAGTCTTTTGCCTGTTATGGAGTGCCAAAAAAGGGTTTTTTTGTGCCCGTTTTGCCATTCGCCAACAGAGTCTTTTTTTGCAACAATACCATCATGGACATGCTCAGAGACCTTGACGTGAGGCGAAGAGACGGCAATCCCCTTGCGGGTTGCCGTCTCTTCGCCTCATGGTTTGGTTGCTTCAACACGATTTAGTTTCTCCGTTCCAGGCAACACCCTTGATGTGAAATGAATTGGGCCTCTGATCTTCTACTCATAGGTGTGCTTGCAAAAAAATGGAAGGAGAAAGCGCGTAAACAGATGTCCTGCTTGGCACCCGTGCTGCGCTATGGTAAAATAATTTATGTTCACACCATCTGCATAACGCAGATCGACAAGCTAAAACTGATACACGCTATTACCGTTAGACATAATTCGCTCAACCTTTCGCTACCTGTCTAAAGGAATATGCGTAGTTCCTTACAATAATGATATACTTTTAAATACCACATATATGCCATCGTCTTGAGGTGATATGATAGGTAGCAAAAGGAATATCGTAAGTAGTAGATCATTGGACTGTGCCGATCCGGCACTTTGATGGGAGCGAAAGAACGGAACCTATGCTACGTTACCGACTTGAAGGAAGTGGACCGCCTCTCCTCCTCATTCACGGTTGGGGCGTGACCTATGCGATCTGGCAAAATCTAGCCCCGTTACTCAAACCGCACTTTCAATTGATTATGATTGAATTGCCAGGTCTGGGAGGCTCATCCGACATTACCGGGCATGAACCATACTATCAGGTCTGCGCCGAAGCTATCGAGGAGGTGCGCCGATTTTTAGGGATTGAGAAGTGGGCGATGCTGGCGTATTCATCTGGTACACGTGCGGCCGAAGCGTATGTAAAGCGGTATCCACAATCGGTAAGTCATGCTATTTTTCTATGCCCAACCTACATTCTTGAAATCTGGGCCGTGTTTCTTCGCCTATTGGATGCGCCACACTCCCCTAGCTTGATGCAATGGGTCTTCTCAGATTGGCGGCTCCACAGTCTGGTGCGTACATTTGGCTTTAATGGCCAAAGGCATGACTATACCTATGTATGGAAAAACGAAATTGAATTGCAGCCGCTAGACATTCTGGTGCGCTCATTATGTGAGATGCCCGGCCAGGGACGAACACCTTTTTATGTTCCCTCGATCCCCACACTCTTCATCTGGGGTGGACGCGATGCCTTGATTGCTCGTCCACGTCATCTGGGACCGCAGGATGTGGTAATTCCTGCCAACCACAGCGCGCCAATGCTGGCGGCCCCCGCCGTAGCGGATGTGGTGCTTCCCTTTGTACTTGAAGGACGGATCGTAACGGTAGGTAAAAATACATCCAAGACCTTTCAGCGTGTGCGGCGCTCGAATCGCAATCAGAAAAGGTTACGCTTCATTAAGAATAGAGGGATCCTGAAGAATAGAGGGATCCTGAGTTTCAGGGATAAGCAGACGCCACAACGCCGTCGCTTCTTCTTACAGAAACGCAAAAGTTCATTACAGACGAAACGTCCACGCCAGCAACGCCGTTTCCTTGACTTGTAGCATCTGTCAGGACATAGAAAAAAGCAGAGGACCGCTAATCGATCCTCTGCTTTTCAATTATGTGCATGGAGCTAGCGATGATACTGCTCCATGCACACAGGTTTTTTTAAGACCATATTGTATGATAGCGGAATAATTAATGTTGAACGGCGGCCTGCAGTTCGCTTTTGATCTGATGAGTGGCGCTGGCACGCAGTTCGGCTAACTGCTGGTCTGAAACCTTGCTATTCGTCTTTGGATCAAAAACGATATCATCGCGAGAACAATATGACAGGCTCTTCCATTGTGCGGTAGCTTTGTCCCAGGCTGGAAAGAGGACAGTGGTTTCATCGTCTCCACGTACGATACGTTGGAAGGCGAGATAGGAAGTGACCAGTGATCCCACGATAAAGCAGAGTGTCACTACAACCAGACCTAACTGAACGAACTGGTTAAGTCCACTTTCCATACCACCAATCAGTGTAATAATCAGAAAGATACAAATACCAACCAGTACGCCGCAAATAACAATCGGTTTCATCATGGAAACATTACGAGTAGGCATATCCGGTGGTGCACAACGTGCCACACCAGAATTATAAGCTGCTTGCATTGTTTTTACCTGGTCTGTCTGGTTACAAACCGGGCAAGTGGGTTTTTGGCTTTCAGCGGACGCCATTGAGAACCTCCTTGTCGTGCTCATTCTAATGAATAAGCAACCATTGCTGTTATGTTGTCGTAAAATAGCATAGCACGTTGCTTCACATTCGACAATGCTATGCTCTTTGCATTCTCTTATTAAAGATATTTTACCCCACGGTCACCGGGAAGGTGGTGTGTGGGAGAGGACTTTTTTTTCTATGACGATTACACCTGTTTCAGCTATTACTGTTGTTGGCCTTGGCCCAGGTAGCATGCAAGATGTAACCCTGGAAGCCTATCGAATACTTGCGCAAGCCGCCGCTAATGAACAGATGGTTTATTTCCGCACGATTATTCATCCTACAGTAGAGCCATTAAAGCAAGATCTACCTAAATTACGGATAGAGTCTTTCGATAGACTCTATGACGAGTCCGATGATTGGAGCTCTCTCTATCAACAAATCGCGACAGAGGTCTGTAATTTAGCCAGCCAGCAGCCGATCATTTATGTGGTTCCTGGTCATCCCCTGGTTGGTGAGACCTCTGTACAATTAGTACTTGAGCTGGCCCGTCAACGTGGTCTCTCTACACGTATCGTCTCCGGCCTTTCTTTTATTGAGCCAGTCTGTAATTTGCTGGCACTGGATCCATTTGAGGTAGGGGCACAGATTATCGATGCGACCAATCTGGCTATCACACATATAGATGAGGTTGCCGGTAAAATTATTCCGACCATTCCTTTGATGATTGTACAGGTCTATAATCGTCGGCTGGCCAGCGAGGTCAAACTGGCCCTGGGCGAGTGCTATCCCGATGAATGGCCGGTCAAGTTGGTGCGCGCCGCCGGTGTGGGAGAGGACGAGGCCGTGATTGAGATGCCCCTTTATGAACTGGATCGTAACAATTTTGCCAATCATCTGAGTACCCTCTATGTTCCACCGGTCACTGAGCTTTCCGCCTTGCGCTTACCGGAGACACTGCGTTATATCACCATGCGCCTGCGTCGAGAGCCCGATGGATGTCCCTGGGATCGTCAGCAGACGCACGATAGTTTAAAGCGCTATGTGATTGAGGAGACCTATGAGGTGGTGGAGGCGCTGGAAGAACACAATATGGATAAGCTGGCTGAAGAGTTAGGTGATCTGTTGTTGCAGGTGTATCTACACTCAGAGGTGGCGCGTCAGGCCGATGAGTTTACGCTTGGGGATGTCTATGAGCATGTCAATGCCAAGTTGATTCGTCGCCACCCCCACATCTTTGGTAATGTCGAAGTGGACAATGCCGGGCAGGTGGTGCAGAACTGGGAAGAGATCAAGAAGCAGGAGCGGGCCTCAGCGGGCGTGGATGTGAAAAACGAAAGTGTGCTGGATCGCGTGCCACAGGCGACGCCGGCTTTGATGGTGGCACAGGAATACCAGAAGCGTGTGGTTAAGACCGGCTTTGAGTTTACCTCGTTACAGGATGTCTATGCTAAATTGGAGGAGGAGCTCGAGGAGATCAAACAGGCGACCTCTCCTGATGAGCAGCTAGAGGAGATCGGGGATGTGCTCTTTATGGTGGCCAAGCTGGCGCGTTTCCTGAAAATCGATGCCGAGGAGGCCTTACGGCTGGCAAATCGCAAGTTCCGCCAGCGTTTCCAGACCATGGAAGAACTGGCTCGTGAGGAGGAACGTCCTCTGACTTCGTATAGCACCCCTGAATGGGAAGCACTCTGGGCTCGTGCCAAAGCTTTACAATAAATACTTTGATAGAGTATGGCGTGGCGGTCGCGACCGCCACGCCATACTCTATCAAAAGAGTGAATATGTGGAAAACATGCGCATGGTGTTATTTGCGCTCTGCCAGGGGCACAAAGCTTTCATTTTGTGGACCTGTATACTCGGCTTCTGGACGGATCAAGCGGTTATTATTAACTTGCTCCAGAATATGAGCGGTCCATCCGGCGCAGCGGCTTACCGCGAAGGTAGGAGTGAAAAGATCTCCGCTGAGTCCAACGGCTTTCATCAGGGCGGCCGAATAATATTCGACGTTCGTATAAAGCTTACGGCCTGGCTTCATCTCGTCGAGTAGTGCCAGCGCTTTTGTTTCTACATAGCTGGATAGTTTGAAATCCTCAGGATCGGCGACACGAGCCATCTCACGCAGCTCCTCGGCGCGTGGGTCAGTGGTTTTATAGACGCGGTGGCCAAAGCCCATTAAGCGACCGCCATGCGTGATTGCCTCACGTATCCAGGCTTCAGCTTTCTCCACACTGCCAATCTCATGCAGCATATCCTGTACTTTAGAGGGTGCTCCACCATGTAATGGACCCTTCAAGGCTCCCAGGGCTGCTACGAGCGCGGAAGCAATATCCGACTCGGTACTGGCAACGATACGTGCCGTAAAGGTTGAGGCGTTCATACCATGATCAGCCAGCAGCACGAGATACGTGTTTAAACCACGTACATGTTCTTCTTTGGGTAGTTCACCGGTGAGCAGATAAAGATAATTGGCGGCATGGCCCAGTTCTGAACGTGACTCCAGTGGCTCTTTTCCCTGGCGCAGCCGATGAAAGGTTGCCAGGATCAGTGGGAAGCGTGCGGTAGCCGCAATAGCTTGCTCTATCGTGGGTTTACCGGATACGCTGATGGCTCCCCAGGCCGAAACAGCGGTGCGCAGTACATCCATCGGCTCAGCAGTTTTTGGAAGTTCTCGAATGGTCTGCACAACTAAATCTGGTAAGTTGCGTTCCGCGACAAACTTTGTATGTAAATCTGAGAGCTCTTTTTGTGTGGGCAGGTGGCCAAACCATAGTAAGTGCGCGACCTCTTCATAGGTGCAGGTGCGGGCCAGATCGTGGATATCGTAGCCGCGATAAATCAGGCGACCGGCTGTACCATCCACTTTACTGATTGCGGTTGTAGCCGCGACAATTCCTTCTAAGCCACCTTTATTTGGCCTGGCAGCCGTCGCAGTAGAGTTGTCTTTTTGTGGGGTATTTCCTGTATCTGGTATCATCGTTGACATTGTGTATCTGCTCCTTTGCTTTTTTATAGATTACTGGCCAGATGCATTCTTCTTTTCTAGTTGTATCATCTATGACAATGAATGTCAACAAAACTTGACGTTATTTGATTTAACTCGATTTCTATCGACAAGGCTTGATTTTTTAGCGTAAATATGTGATGATAAAAGAGTTACGGGAATATTTAATAATTAATAAAAGATGCATTAAAGACTTCACTGGCAATATATCATCTTTTCACTGAGCAACGAAAGGAGGGTTACCCCTTGATTGAGTTAGATGGTGAACCTTATTTAGACGGTCATGAAGCTTCAACTTTTCTTGGTATTAAGCTATCCACACTTTATACCTATGTGAGTCGTGGAGTCCTTAAAAGTTATCGACAAGGGATGAAGAAGCGGCGGCTCTACAAGCAGGCTGAGCTAGAGGCCCTCCTGCGCTTACGAACCAGTGATGATGTCGTGGAAAGTAGTGCGGATACGATCATTGAGATACCTTATGCCCGAGATTGGATCTCTGACATTTAGTCGTTGTCTCTATGCTGGTGACTGGTTCGCTGTAACGTATTACTGATGAAAGCGAACCAGCCATATGCTATCTACAGTTGAAATCCTATGGCTTCCTGATTGTTCTCGCTCTCCCCTTCTTCTATCTCTACATAGCCGTACGTGGTCTGTAATTTCTCCCATACTTTTTCACCACCAAGATAATGGACTGTAATGCCTGCCAGGCGGGTTGGTGGTGGATTATCACCTACCAGTAACAACGAGATTGCGTGACCACTGCGTTGCATGCGCAGGAGTATCTCCATCAAGCGCTCATTGATCTGATTGGTAATCACAATAATAGTGGTACCTATCGAGAGACTAGAACGTTCTTTTTGCAGGATTTCCTCTAGCGGAGATCCCATATGGGACTGAATGCGTGCCAGCATCTCCATAATACGCTGCCTTTGATCCTCATTGCTTGCGGCTGGAATATGGATCGTATGGCGTTGGAGTCGCTCGGCTATCGACCGGCCCTGCCCCTTTGGTTTCAGGAATGCTGCCGATGTTTCCTCATCTATCGTGCTTATTGGTGTATTGGCATAGAGACCAACCGTATGGCCTTCATCAATGGCCCAATTGCTAATAGAGGCGGCGGCACAGATTGCCAGTTCCTGCAAGGCTGGATGGATGCTATAGTAGTTATCAAGTTGAACCGAGGAATTCAAGAAGATCGCTAGAGAGTATGTGGTCGTCGATTCATAGATCTTACTTTGCAACTCCTGGGCACGTGCGGTTGCCTTCCAATCTACCCGACGCATGCTATCACCATAAACATAATCGCGCACACCTATCACGCGCGAAGGATCTTCGAGAAATCTGCGCGACGTACGTAGATCTCCAAATGGTCGTTTAGATGGTAGCTGAAAGCTAGTAATTGGTACGACCAGCGGATAAACCAGGACGTGATTGAGTTCTTGAATTTTCAGTTCGCGACCGATAAAACCAAAGAGGTCACTACTATGTAGTTTGGCCGGACCAAAGGTATAGATGCCCCGATTAATGCAGTGCAAGGTATAATTTCTGGTTACGCGTTCATACCAGCGCAGACTAAAGAGTCCTTCTAGTACCACGCTATTGCTGACCAGTGTTTTACGGATCGCCTGACCTTTCAATGGCAAGGCCCGTGGCATCATATCATCAACCTGTACTACCGGTAAAGGCAAAAGTTTGGCGTTTTCAATTGAGACCGAGAGTGTAATCTCTTCGCCGAACAAGACCCTCTTTTCGCTGAGATGCCGCTGGTAGCGCACTTCTTGTAGACAATAAGTGGCCCAGACATCTGTAATAGCGAGCGCCAATAAAAAGATACAGCTACAGACCAGTAGTAGCGGACTATGTGTGATGACACTCCCAAGTAGAAAGATGCCACCCAGAAGATACAAGTATGGGTTGACGCGGGAGCCTTCTCCCATCTTTGCTTTTTTTGCGGCCTTGTCTGAAGCTAGCTGTGCTTTGCTCATTGTTCAACCGGTACTGCTGTGCTTTGTAATATATCTACAATTACCTGTTCCATATCATGGCCATGTAAACGTGATTGGTTAGTGGCAATCATACGATGGGACAGCACATGCGGTGCCAGACGTTTTACATCATCTGGAATTACATAGTCGCGAGCCTGTATGGCTGCCATCGCCTGGCTGGCGCGATACAGTGCCAGTGTACCACGTGGGCTGACGCCAAGTTCTACCTCGCTATGATCACGTGTGCCATGAATAAGATCAACAATATAGTTTTCAATATTGGTGTTAACATGGATCTTGCGCACCGCCTGTTGCAACTTCATCAACTGCTCCGCATCCACAACTGGTGTAAGCTGCTGAAGTGGTTGCTGCTCTTTAAAGCGCTGCAGGATCTGGCGCTCCTCATTCTTATTGGGATAGTTGAGTCGTAAGCGCATCAAAAAGCGATCCAACTGTGCTTCAGGTAAAGGAAATGTACCTTCAAGTTCAACCGGATTTTGCGTGGCAATAACCATAAAGGGACGTGGTAGAGGAATTGTTGAGCGTTCAACGCTGATCTGGCGCTCCTCCATCGCTTCCAGCAAGGCTGACTGTGTACGGGGGGTTGCGCGATTGATCTCATCGGCCAGTACAATTTGTGATAGCAAGGGACCGGGTCGGAACTCAAACTCGCCCTTCTTTTGATTGTAGAAGGTAATGCCTGTAATATCCGAGGGCAGGAGATCAGGCGTAAACTGGATGCGCTGAAAGCTACATCCCAGGGAGCGCGAAAGCGCTTTCGCGATGGTGGTTTTTCCAATACCCGGCACATCTTCAAAGAGCACATGCCCCTCGCAGAGGAGTGCTACCACCAGCAGTTCTATCACCTCATCCTTACCGATGATGACACGACCAACATTTTTTCTGATCGTCTGAGCTGCATCCCATATGAGGCGAATGTCTGTATTTCGTTCCATGTATATTCCTATGCATTGAGAGAGAAGCAGAAACAATGTTTATCAGATATTTGTTTGCCTGCTCATCTATAGAACAATTTGATCAGGAAAGAGCATATCCTTCCGTTCTTTCCTGATGTAATCATAGAATATACGTCTAAAGAGCGTCAAACATCACCTGGAAAAGGATTAACCGCCCATTTTGATGCGTACTGTGGCACCCTGTGAGGCGCTCTGCTGATTATTTTGATCACGTGCCACCGCTATCATGTTGGCGGTCACATTGCGCATAAATTTGTTGAAGCCACGCTCATTGATTGTCCAGGGAATAGTGGCGACACCATTAGCATCGGCAACCACTGGCTGTGTCTGTTGAAAGGCAGGTGTAGCTGTATAATTAATGACTAGTGACACTGCCGCACCAGGTTTGGTTATAACAGTGATATTGACCGTTGTATGATTATCGACTGTGCCAGGGACATTGCTGAACTGTGCCGTTAATGGCCCATTGTTAACCGCTGGCGTTGGCGTTGGTTGAGGGGCCTGCGTGGGTATTGGTGTGGGTGTAGGTGGTAGTGTGGGAGTTGCCGTAGGTTGTGGGGTAGCCGTGGGTGTCACCTTAGCCGCGCTGGTCTGCTGAGTATCCGGCGTGGGATTAGCTGGCTGGGTATTTGTTTGAGTTGGCGCTGATACTGTTGGGCGGCCAGGATTTGCGAATTGTGAGAAGGCGTTGCCAATCAAAATAACACCAATGATACTACACAACACGACCGCGCCAATTGCAATAAAGAGCACGCGATACGCTGGATCGGAGCGCCACAAATAGGCTATTTTGCTGGTCAGTGGTCCTGGAGGAAGTGCTTTACCTTTACCCCTATTGATGAGTTGCTCTGGCCGAACATTCGGTGTGGGACGCTGGCCGGGATTAAAGGGTGCTCCTGGTGTTGGCTGGTATGGATAATTAGCTGGTGGCACATTGGCCTGGAACATCTCCGTTGGCGCGTCATGTTCGACCCTCATATTTGGTCGATAAGGCTGTTTTGATGGATCTCCATTCATAAGACATCCTCCTCTCTACTCATGCGTGAAGGGTAGTGTACTTGCTCTACAGGCTCCACCTGTAAGAATAATAGAAAAAAATGAGAACTGATTTTTTTGCAGCACCCGATACGCATTGCTCAATAGATCAACACGAACGAGTATATGTGATATTTTCATCTGTGTAAAATTTCTAGTAAAAAGTGCTAATAATCACGCCTTTCACGATAGTATGCTGGCGGACCGACCTGCGTCATGTGATACGCTCTTCGCCCGCTCCGCGGGCGGAAGAGGAGGAGGTTGCGGGGGCACAGCCCCCGAACCCCCAGTCAAGGGGCTTGCCGCCCCTTGCATCCCCGCCTGGGCTATGAGTTGGTCACCCCTTGCATCCCCGCCTGGGCTATGAGTTGGTCGCCCCTTGTATCCCCGCTTTGCACATGAGTTGGGTCAGATCTTTAGCAGGGTTGCCGTTACTGATGAGGGACTGATTGCTGCTAACGAAGGATTGTAGATAACCTGGACGCGTTCGCCGATAGGTCGCCAGATGACTGGACTGCTGGGGCCGAATAGGGCAACCGTGGGTAGTCCGAGCAGGGCCGCCAGATGGGTGATGCCAGCGTCATTGCCTAAATAACCACGACACTGGCGTAGTATCTGGGCCAGTGTGGTCAAGGGAGCATCCACAATACTATGCAGTAACTCAGGTGATGGTGGTGCTGGAAGCAGTCTTTGCAATTCCTGGAATCGTGCCTGCTCCGCGGGTCCGATGCAAAGCAGGACGGGTATCGCTTGTTGCCAGAGGGCGGTGATTACGGCCGCAAAATGGGCTAGTGGCCAGCACTTGGTTGCTCCTCCACTGCCAGGATGAATGGCGATAGTATGGCCCCATGGACTATCCGCGACTGGCTGCCAGGCATATGCGCCGGGCGGTTGCCAGTAACTGGCTATGCCGGTTCTTTCTCCACTACTGCTGGCCAGATAATCCACAATTGGTTGGGGAGACTGGGATACTGGTCGTCCCGGGGCAATGGAGATCTGGTCAATACCTGCGGCGCGTAAATTGGCCTCTACCGTACCATCTGGATCTCGCAGCCAGCAGATGGCGCGTTCTATCTGCTGTAACTTGCTGTGTAACTGTTGTTGTCCCCGGCTATCCGCTGGAAGGAAGAGTCGGCTCCAGATGCGCTCCTCGTAACTGGATACCTCATCCGCCAGATTGAATGCTTGAAGTAATGGAAGTACCGCCGCATTGCCCACAAACGTTAGTGCAAGATCCGCTCTGGTTTTATGTAAATACTGTAACAGCGGAAAAGTTACCAGTGTATCCCCAATGGCTCCGGGACGCATCACAAGCATACGCATAGATTTTTCCTTTTTTCCTTGTCTGAAATAACGAGCAAGTCTGCTCCAGTATCGCTGCCAGGCCAGTATTTTGTATAGAGGTGTAAGAATAGTCGCGTTCGCTGTTCTATGCTTTGTAGCATATACTGATATGAGTAGGATAGTTCTAAATAATGCTAGCCTTTGTATCCTGGCACCTGTAACTTGCGCCTGCGTGTTTCGTTCTTGCCCTATACATCCTGAAAGGATGACCAATGAGAGCGATAATTAGTGTGGCTAACCATGAGGGACTCTCAATGTTAGCTCAGGAATTGCTAAGCCATCATGTTACTATCTTCGCGACCGGTGGTACCCAAAAGGCGCTGGTGGAAGAGGGAATCAATGCGCAATCTGTTAACGAGATAACCCAGTTTCCAGAGATTTTAAGTGGGCGTGTCAAGACACTACATCCGACGATCTTTGGGGGTATTCTGGCTCATCGAGGATTGCCAGAACATGAGAAGGAACTCAAGCAACATCAGATCCAGCCAATTGATATTGTGGCGGTTAACCTGTCTCCTTTTGTGGAGAAAGTAAGCAATCCAACGACGGCACTCGATGAGGCTCTTGAGCATATCGATATTGGTGGTGTGGCGCTAGTGAGAGCGGCGGCTAAAAATTTTCAGGATGTAGTCGTGCTGGTACGTCCGCAGGACTACTTTCCTGTCTTGCAGGAGTGGCGTGAACAGGGTGAGGTAAGCCTGGAGACGCGCCGTCGCCTGGCGGCGACCGCCTTCCAGCATACGGCCTGCTATGATACTGCAATCGCTGAATATTTACGCGGGGTCAGCAATGAAACTTTTCCGGAAGAACTGACAATCTCCCTTGAGCGTATTCATTTCTTGCGTTATGGCGAAAATCCTCATCAACACGCCGCCTTTTATCGCTGGACTGGCTCTCCGGCCTCCGCCATTCTACCAACCCTGGCTGATTGTGAGATTTTGCAAGGGAAAGATCTTTCCTACAATAATTTATTGGATCTTGATGTGGCCTTAAATGCCGTCCAGAGCTTTACTGCCCCAACCATTGTGATCGTGAAACATACTAATCCCTGTGGATTGGCCTGTGATGATGTCCTGGTCGAGGCCTATAAAAAGGCTCATGCAGGTGATCCTGTCTCAGCTTTCGGTGGCGTCATTGGCAGCAATAGACCCATTGATCAAGCCACGGCATTGGAGATCAGCCAGCTATTCTATGAAGCTATCATTGCGCCAGAGTTTACGGCTGAAGCTTTGCAGATTCTGGAGACACGCAAAAATCTGCGCCTGCTGGCTACCCATCGACCGATCGAGCCCAAACTTATCAATACTGAACTGCTCTTAATGGGTCGGCCAGAGGTAAGGACCGTCGGGGGAGGACTGCTGTTGCAGACGCCAGATTTTGTCGGTGATGGTGAGGCTGAATATCGGGTCGTGACCGATCGCGATCCAACCCTGGAAGAGATTACTGATCTAATGTTTGCCTGGAAGGTCGTCAGGTGCGTGAAGTCCAATGCTATTGTCCTGGCCCATAAATTAATGGTCGTTGGGGTAGGCGCTGGCCAGATGAGTCGTGTGACCAGTGTACAACTTGCGGTCTACAAAGCGGGAGATCGCGCCCATGGATCTGTGCTGGCCTCGGATGCCTTCTTTCCTTTCGCCGATGGCGTTGAAGCCGCCGCTAAAGCCGGTGTGACCGCCATCATCCAGCCAGGAGGATCCGTGCGCGACGAAGAAGCGATTCGGGCCGCCAATAAGCACGTAATGGCGATGATCTTTACCGGGAAACGCCACTTCAGACACTAACATACAAAAAAGAGAAAGAAGAAAAGCCAAAAGATATGAAACCTTTCCAAATGTTTTAAGGAGGTCTCCCCTTAAATACCTTGCGTGTCGGGAGACACACCAGCATCTGGAAAGGTTTCATATCTTTTGTGTATCTGCAGGCTGGAGGAAATACTGATATTCATTGCAGCCTTCCTCTTATCTCAGGATAAATTGAACTGCCGCTATGCCGCGATCAGATCGTCTGAGAAGAAGCGGACCCACAACACAACAACGGCCAGGCCGCCAATCAAGGCGAAGAAGCCGACGGCACCACCATTGGTATTGCCTACCTCTTTAAATGGATAGAAGAGGATCAGAGAGAGCCAGACAATGGTTAGTGTTACTGTCGCGCTTAATTTTTTGGTTTCGGACGTGGCATTGACAAACAGGTGATAGCCGCCAACGACCAGTAGGCCGATAACTCCAAGCACAAGTTTGAGAGGTGTCAGGTTTGAGCCATCGCCCGCCCAGTCAATGACGATAGAGTCCTTCACAAATATGAAGATACACATCCAGAGCATGGCCAGGACGATGCCTAGGATGACCTTACGAATCTCCAATGGACTATTCACAGTATACGGCTCCTTTCGAGGAGGATTTTTTACAAAAAAAGGACAAGACAATGTGAATGCACAAATTCTTTTTGTGTATTCGTATTGTAGTCGTTATGTCAGAATAAATCAATGTCTGACCGATATCTGTTTGCCCTCCCGCCGCCGCCTACGGCGGCGCGGGGAGGAGAGAGAAAGTGTATTTGGGGACACCCCAAACCCCGGCAGGAAGGGCTTGCCGCCCCTCCTGCACCTCCCCACTCGTGGAAATGAGAGTGGGAGAAAGTGTATTTGGGGACACCCCAAACCCCGGCAGGAAGGGCTTGCCGCCCCTCCTGCACCTCCCCACTCGTGGAAATGGGAGTGGACTAAAGTTAAATATTGGGGGACTGCCATATTTCCAGTTTTCCAGGCGAGTGTGGGGCAGAAAAGCTAATAATCTCCTCAATTGTATGGGGCGAAATGGCGACAATATGTGGTTGTCAGCAATATATAAAAGTAAGCCTCAAATGGGGGAGGTGCAGGAGGGGCCGTACAGGCCCCTCCTGCCGGGGTTTGGGGTGTCCCCAACCTTTCCCCTTAACCCATCCCCGCCGCAGGCGGGGGTGGAGGGAACTGCACGATATGACTATTATGGCTAGTACCGTTTGCGCAATTTCGATGGCACATGCTATATTAGTTCTTGAGCTTCTATTGCTCTATACATAAGTAAATCTTAATTAGGGTTATTGATATTTCCATCACTAAAGTCAGTATAGTATGATTGTTGGGGCGGTATGATGATCGTCTCATTATTGAAATTAGATAGAACAGCAAGTAGGAGTGGTTATAGATATGGCAATTGCAAAGAAATTGTTTAATACCAGTCTGATCGTGGGCGGTGCGCTGGGAGCACTTGCTCTTTATAACAAGGTGACTGAAACCATGGCGGGCGAGCTTGATACTGTTCTAACAGGTGAAGAGCGCCGCTATCCATGGAAGTACGGCGATATGTTTTATGAGGTTAAGGGCAACCGCGATGCCCGACCAGTGGTTTTGATCCATGGCTTTGGTCCTGGCGCGTCATCCTATGAGTGGCGTAAGAATATCGATTCACTCTCTGAGCAGTTCCGCGTCTATGCTCTGGATCTCCTGGGATGCGGTCTATCGGACCATCCAGTGATTGATTATGATGCTGAAACGTATACCGACCTATTGAATGATTTTATTCGTGAAGTGGTAGGCAAGCCCGCGATTGTGGTGGCCCGTGGTTTAACATCCGCTTATGTGATTGCTGCCGCTTACCGCCGCCCTCAGTTATTCGAGCGTTTGATTCTGGTCGGGGCTTCCCCGACGATGTTGCAGGAATCGTATCCTGGACCTTTGAATGCATTGCAGAAGTTTGTGTTGCGTACACCGATTGTGGGACAGTTCATCTATAATGCTTTGACTTCCCGCCAGGCTATTCGTCGCTATTATGATGATCAGGGCTATCATAATCCTGGTTTGATTACCGATGAACTGGTTGAGTATGTTTATACTTCCGCTCATCAGCCCGATAGTCGTCATGTGGGCGCGGCCTTCTTGAGTGGTCATTTAAATCTGGATGTTCATGAGCCACTTGCACGTTTGCAGGTTCCAGTGATTGCGGTTTGGGGTCGTGAAGGTATGTTGACGCCAGCTGAGGCCAGTAGCGCCTTTAAGCGTGTCAATCCTCGCGTTGATGTGCGTATCATTGATAAGTCTATTACCCAGATTCAGGATGAGCAGGCAGCCCAATTTAATAATCTTGTCCGGGAATTTGCTGGCACACCTGTCAAATAAAAATTTATCCATCGCGCAGTACACATAAAAAAGAGCAGGCATCTGGATGCCTGCTCTTTTTTATGTGTCTGTCACCTGACTTAACGCCATGTGCAAGTTTTAGCTCTCACACCTCGCGCCTACGGCTCTCGCTTGTTTTGAGGAGAAAGATGGCGAGGCGGTCGCGACCGCCTCGCTATCTTCCTCCTCAAAAGAGTGGGTATGTGGAAAACTTGCACATGGCGTTGACTTAGCTACCTGCCATCAGATTTTCATCCTTTGGCTGTGGTCGTGGGACCGCCCATTCGGGCTGAGTTGCATCATGATAGAGGCCAGCTTGATAGGCTGGTTCTTGCTTCCGCGCCTGATCATAAAGATTGAGCGCGGCCTGAGCGGCATCAAAGGTGACATTTTGATTGGTCTCAGGATCGCTCGCGACCTGTTCGAATCTGGCGGCAATGCTACGAATGGTGGCGGGATCCGTGATGCGACCATCCTGAACATTGCGATAAGCTTGTATCAACACTTCTTCCGTTAGCTCATAAGGAGAGGTCGCTGGCTTAGCTTTGTCAGCAGCATAATAAGAGCGTATTGGTTGCTCTTCCGCAGGTTTGGGCTGATTATTTGCAGGTTTGGGTGTGGCTGGTTTAGGGGCTGCCGGGGCTGTTGCTGGAATTACTTGTGTCACTGCGGGGGATTGAGGTCGAGGTGTGGCAGCTTGTCTGGCTGGTTGAGCCACTGCTACCGGTTCAATTTTAATTGAGCCGTGAGGAGCAATCTCAATATCTCGCAGACTTACCCAGTTGATTTGCACACCCCAGAGAGCCGCTTTGTCCCGCAGTAATTGGAACAGATAATCGTTGATCTGCTCCCGGCGTTCAAAACCGGCCGCGAAATCATCATCACCTGGTTGAAGCGCACCATTTTGCCGACCATCTGGCCAGGCGAGGAAATCGTCTGGTCTAAAGACAGTGGTGATCTCCTGGAGCTTTGTCTGGAATTGTTGACGCAGGCTCTCCTCCCAGTTTTTGATCTGGGTTACCGCAAGATAAGCATCCTCCGGTACGAGCTGATAAGAAATGACACCACGTAGCATCACATCTTCATCGCGTGAGAGCTGGACAATCTGGGCCGGACACATCCATTGTACTTCTTCGACATTGAGCTGGGACGACACCTCTTCCCATGGCAAAAGGACATTAAAGCCGGGATAAAGGGTACGTGCATATTTTTTGAAGCTAAAGATAATGTCGACAAAGCCTTCTGGAACCGGATGGACACAGCGGCGAGCCAGAAAGATGCCAATGGCAAGTAAAATCACCAGTACCGTCGTGCCCGTCAATGGTCCGTACAAAGCAAAACAGGTAATTAGCAAAAAGACGCAAAAACCGCTCAGGGTACCCAGGGTCCACATACCATGGTCTGCACCAGCGTAATAGACCGTGACAGCCTGAGCGATCGTCACTGCAATAATCACAATCAGGATAGGCCAGAATCCCTCTGGAGCCAGGGAGGCGTGTCCGCTTGCCACCTGAGGTAAGACAATCAGGCAGGTCAGACCACCGAAAAAGAGGGGGATAAGGATTAGCGTAATATATTGGCTGACATGTTTAATAAACTCAAAGGGTGAGGAGGCCGAGATTGGTACACCACTGCGAGGATTGCTCGCCGGTAAACCTCCTGAAATGGGCGCATTAGAGTAGTCTTCTACTAGCTCGTCCTGAGGATCAAGCAACTCTCCCTCTACCACTGGAAATTGTTCGGGAGGTTGATGCCAGTTAGAAGCTGGGTTAAGGGGTTCTTGCCAGGAGTTCCCCGGGTCCTTCCCGTCCGACGACATGTATACACACACCTTCCTCTCATCTCTTCAACCAGATAGTCGTTGTATTACGGCTTCTTCTTGAGGCCACATGATCCGCAACCGCCGCCTGCACCACCTGTAGCGGAACCAGTGCCACAGCTACCACCGGAGCCGCAGCTACCACAGCCGCCACCCGAGCCACAACTTCCGCCGCCACCTTTTGTGCTACAACATGCGCCACCGCTACCACAGCCGCCTGCTGCTTTCTTTTCTTCTACAGGGACATGGATAGTGACGCCACTCTCTAGCATGACTTCGACTGAATTTTGCGGTACATTGATTGATACGACCTTGCCTCGGCCACCAGGAGCATCGAGGAAGGTTCCGATTTGTGGCATCTGCTGCTTGGCTTGAATATAGTTGTCATTTTCATAGGAAAGGCAACACATTAAGCGTCCACAGACACCGGAGATTTTTGAAGGGTTTAATGGGAGTCCCTGCTCTTTGGCCATCTTAATTGAGACAATGCCAAAGTCAGTAATCCACGAACTACAACAAAGTGTCTTGCCACAGGGACCGACACCGCCTTGTAATTTGGCCTGGTCGCGCGCACCTATCTGGCGTAGCTCGATGCGTGTGCGGAAGGTTGCGGCCAGATCACGAACCAGGACACGAAAATCTACACGTTCATCCGCGGTAAAGTAAAAGGTCAGGCGACTACCATCAAACGTGTATTCGGCCTCCACAAGCTTCATTGGAAGCTTATGATACACCACGCGCTCATGACAGCGTACCAGTGCATCTTTCTCTTTACTTTTGAATGAAAGCATCATACGCAGTTCGTCTTCGGTTGCCAGATGTAGAATAGGTTTTAGTGGATCGCTCAGATCAATCTCAGCAAAACTCTTGGAGGCAATAACTACCCTGCCAGCCTCTAAGCCACGAACCGTTTCTACAACGACATATTGACCCGTTGAAAAAGTTTGTCCTACCGGATCGAAATAATAGATTCGACCAGCGGGACGAAAACGAATGCCAACGACAAAGACTTTTTGCTCTTGCTCTATACTATTCGCTGTCAATGACATCGATTTTTATTTCTTGCTAGACAATTGAAGGATGTAGCCACGCCGCCACATCCTGTTATCTTGCTTTACATTTCATTCGTCAATAAAATAGCTTCTGCTACTTCCCGCATTGATTTGCGATTGTTCATGCTAGCCTTTTGGATTTTGCGGAAGGCTTCTTGTTCGGAAAGTCCCTGCTTCTCCATCAAAAGACCTTTGGCACGCTCGACAACTTTGCGTGTCTCGAGTTTTTCGGAGAGGGTACGATTCTCTTCTTCAATCGCGCGATACTCGCTATAGCGTGCCAGCGTAACTTCAATCGCTGGAGTAACTTCGCTCTCGCGTAAAGGTTTCACGATATAATTAGCAACGCCAGCCTCTTTGGCCCGTTCGACCAACTGCTGATCTCCGAAGGCAGTGAGCAACAACACTGGTGCAATCTTTTCCTGTGCGAGCGTTTCAGCGGCGGCGATGCCGTCCATGTCGGGCATACGAATGTCCATGATAACCAGATCTGGTCGCAGTTCACGAGCCAGGTTCACTGCGCTCTGGCCATCGCCAGCTTCTCCAATGACCAGGTATCCCTGTTTTGTCAGCACATCTTTCAGATCCATGCGCTGAATGGCTTCGTCATCGGCAATAATAATTCGTGTTGGCATAGTGTCTCCTCAAAGCCTTTGGTCTTTTCCCACCCATCTGATAAAATACTCTTTCTACGTACAAAGAGTATATCATAACACCGAAGTAAGCGTCGATAGTGGAATGGCTTCTACTAAGATTGTATCAGGTCCGCGCTCAGGCGACACTGATCTCCTCTCTGATCATATTCGCAATCAGGCTGGTTTCCCGAATAATTTTTGTCAGTTGCTCTGGTGTAATAGATTGCTTGCCATCGCAGAGGGCGGTATCAGGATCTGGATGTACTTCGATGATGAGTCCTTGCGCCTGGGCGGCAATGCTGGCCCGTGACATAATAGGAACAAGTTCGCGGCGACCTGTGGAGTGACTGGGATCGACAACAATGGGCAGGTGGGTGAGTTCCTGTAGCAGCGGAACACAGGTGAGGTCGAGGACATTGCGTGTCTGGGGATCATAGCTGCGAATACCACGCTCGCATAAAATGACATTGGGATTGCCGGCGGCGAGGATGTATTCAGCGGCAAGCAACCATTCACTTAAGGTAGATGAGAGACCACGTTTCAGGAGGACTGGCAGTTGTTTGCTATTGCGGCCCGCAGCCAGCAAGAGAGGGAAATTCTGGGCGTTGCGGGTGCCGATTTGTAAGACATCCGCGTGTTGAGCGACTGTTTCCACCATACCTGGCTCCATGACTTCAGTGATAACTGGCAGGCCAGTAATTTCTCGTGCTTCCGCCAGCAGGTGCAGTCCTTCTACCCCTAAGCCCTGGAACTGGTATGGTGATGTACGCGGCTTGAAGGCGCCCCCTCGCAAGACATGGGCACCTGCACGCTTGACTGCTTGTGCGGTTGTTATGAGTTGTTCACGATTTTCCACTGCGCATGGTCCAGCCATAATCACAGGATCCGCGTGTGGACCGCCGATAATAACAGGGGTACAGGCATTGGTGGCTCCGATGGTGATGCTGGTGTTCTCTGGTTGGAAGGCTCGGCTGGCTAGCTGATAGGGGGTGTTGAGGGAATGGATCTGTTCGACTGCGTTCAGGGATCTCAATAAGGAGTGTGCTTCTGGATCGACAAGCGCTGAGTCAATGGCGACCACTTCACGTCCACGCATCTGTGTCGTCGTGATTGGTCGTTGGCTACCAGTGATACGACATAAAAGTGCCATTAATTGAGCTCTATGTTCACTGTTTGCTGTGTTGCGGATAGTTATGATCATGTCTGTAACCCTTTCATCAATCGAAAAAAATCTGAATAATTTTAAGAAACAAAAAAGCAGAGGATTTATCCTCTGCTTCTCCAGCACGCTGGTGGTTTATTTTTGCTCAGCCCAAAGGGCCCACCATCATGCTGGAGGGCTAAACCAATAATAAAAGCTCGATTGTACGAATTTTATCTGCTGGCTGAGCATTGCTTTGTTTTCCGCTTCTGTTTTTTTTAGGGACCGGCTACACTAAGTCTGCTTGCTTCAGTCCTTGTACTGATTATACGGAGCTTTATACGCTTGTGTCAAGGGGTACCTGTACCATTTTTGCTCTATCTCATAAAAAGATGCACTATAGTAAACGTTGCAACAGCACTTCAATCCTGCTATGCTGTGGATTGTGAGCACTTAAGCAAGCTGCAAAGTGGTAAGTGCAGTTGCGTGAGATACTAAAGATCTTTGCAAGTTATTGAAAAGCAAGAAGGAAAGTAGTGTTCAGTGAAATATCATGATCTTCATACTAGTTGGCAATTAAAGCAACGCAATCCAGAAATACAGCTGGCCGATGACTTTGTGTCAACCGAGCACTGGTTACCGGCTACCGTACCAGGTGTGGTACATCTGGATCTACTGGCGGCGGATCAGATTCCTGAGCCGTTTTATGGCTTAAACGAAGCAGAGCTACAATGGATTGGTGAACGTGACTGGTTGTATCGGAACACCTTTGAGGTAACAAATGAGGACCTGGCGGGAGCGGATGTGGTGCTGTGCTTTGATGGTCTGGATACCTATGCCAGTGTCTGGCTTAATGGTGTGCATATATTGACCAGTGATAATATGTTTGTGCCACAGCGCATACCTGTGAAATCTCACTTGCGTGTGGGCCAGAACGAGTTATATATCGCCTTTGAGTCTGCTCTGTTGCGTGGTAAGCAACTGGAGGCCGAGTACAAAAAGCTGCCATTATGGAATGGTGATTCCAGTCGGCTCTATGTACGAAAAGCCCAATATCACTATGGCTGGGATTGGGGTCCGGTCTTTATGACGGCTGGCTTATGGCGTGGCGTACGGCTGGAGTCCTATGATGCACGTATCGCGGATGTGCATTGTCCATATGAAGTGGCTGAAGATCTGCAGCGTGTGCGCTTACCAGTGGAGATACAGCTTGAAGCGTCCACGCAGGCAGCAGCTCAGGAAGTACATATAGCCCTCTATGCCCCTTCTGGCGAACTGGCGGCGGAGACTACCGTACGTGTTGAAGGACAGCAAGCTGTACACGCCCAATTAGCACTGACGCAGCCGCAGCTCTGGTGGCCCAATGGTTATGGTGAGCAGCCGCTTTATCGCCTGGTGACAACTTTGCGCAGAGCAGAGGGTGAACAGGTAGATCAGCATGAGTTGCGTCTGGGTTTACGCCGCCTGCAACTCCAGCAGCAGCCACTTCAGGATGCGCCAGGTAGCAGTTTTTATTTTGAGATTAATAACACCCCCATTTTTTGTGGAGGAGCTAACTGGATTCCAGCGGACTCTTTCTTGACGCGTATTACTCGTGAACGCTATCGGCAGTGGCTCCAGCTGGCGGTCGATGGCAATATGACTATGTTGCGTGTCTGGGGTGGTGGCATTTATGAAGATCCAGCTTTTTATGAATATTGCGATGAGCTTGGTCTTCTCGTCTGGCAGGATTTCCTGTTTGGCTGTGGCATTTATCCGGCGCATGCAAGTTTTCAGCAGAGTGTGCGGGCCGAGGCAGAGGCGGCTGTCCGTCAGTTGCGCCACCATGCCAGCATTGTACTGTGGTGCGCTAACAATGAAGACTATGCTATCGCTGAAAGTCAGAAGCTCTCAAATCCAGAGATTCATGATCACTTTGAAGAGACAGCTTTCCCGGCCCGCGCAATCTACGAGCAACTCCTGCCCGAGGTATGTCAGCGACTGGACGGCACCCGTCCCTACTGGCGCGGCAGCCCTTATGGTGGTAAAGCCTCAGACGATACCACGGTAGGCGATGTCCATATCTGGCGCGTCTGGCATGGAGGATCGCCTTATCAGGATTATCCAAAGCTGGCAGGTCGCTTTGTCAGTGAGTTTGGTATGCAGTCATTTCCAGCCCTGGAAACCATTCAATCTTTTGCACCAGATAGTGAGCTCTATCCACAGAGTCGTACCCTGGATTACCACAACAAGGCCGAAGGGGGACCCGGTTTAATGGCACCCTATTTGGTCGATAATGTGCGTGTGCCAGCGGACCTGCCGGGACAGATCTATGCCACCCAATTCGTACAATCCGAGGCACTCAGCTATGCCATTCGCGGCTGGCGCAGACTTTGGCAGGGTCCAGGTCGTGAATATACCTCAGGCGCTCTGGTCTGGCAGCTGAATGACTGCTATCCCGTGATGAGCTGGGCCATGGTTGACTACTATCTGCGTGTCAAACCCGCCTACTATAGCGTTGCACGCGAACTGGCCCCCTTTGCCGTGGGTCTGGCGCGTCAGAATTCTGAACAGGCTGGTGTCTGGGCCGTAAATGGAACCACCGAGCAGGTCACGTTAGAGTTAGAGCTACGGACCGTCAACTTGCAAGGAGAGCTCCTCTCCGAGCAAAGCAAAAGTGTTGTCCTGCCCGCCAACCGCTCCACCGAACTGGACCTGATCCAGCATCCCCAGAACGATGAGGTGGTATTGCAAGCGCGCCTGCTCAAAGACGGAGTTGTTCTGTCGCGCGCCACATTATGGAACGAGCCATACAAATACCTCACCTTGTCGGATCCTGAACTGAGCATTGAGCGTATCGACGCAACCACCGTCAGCATCAGTGCTACGCGTCCCGTCAAGGGTGTCTGGCTCGACGCAGGACCCAACTTGAAATGGAGCGACAACATGCTCGACATTATCCCCGGCGACACCCAGACCATCGTCATCCAGGGAACGCCCGAGCACGACCTACAAATACGTTGGCTCGATAAACCGTAGCCAACAACCATTATTCACATATAACAACCCGGGGATGGAGAGGTGGCCTCGGCCACCTCTCCATCCCCGGGTTGTTATATGTGAGCGCCGCAGGCGCTCACCTCTCAGGCCAGGAACGCACTAGCGCTTTTTGCGCTGGCTACTTCGATAAGCCTGATACAGATCATCATGCGCGCCCTTAACACCCTGACGCATAGCTGGTGGTGCAACCTTAGGCGTCGGTGTACCACCCTGCGAACCACTATTACTCTTCCCTTTACCCGCTGTCTGTGCTCGTCCGGCTGCAAACTGTTTACCACTTGGCAACAGATCAAGCGCAACCAGAACATACAGCACGACAATCAGGGTAATGATATTGAACAAGAAAGATGTGGTTACAGGCAGATTAACACCCGGCACTCTGAATAATTCACGCTCAATATGTGAATTGATAGCAAATGTCCGCTCCAGGGGGAGAACCGCATTGGCACCGATCAGATAGACAACCATACCGATAAAGTGGCGAGGCTTGAATAATTTGGCTGGGGGAGCCGCTTTAGCGGCAGCCTTTGGCACACCCGCTTTAGCATCGGCGGCCTCTTCCGCTTTAGTAATCGCGGCTTTGCCATTCATATTCTTTTTGGCGCGAGCCATACGAGCTTCAACAACCTCTTTCGTATCGGCTGGATCATCCTGCTCGCTATGTTCAACTTTTGAGAAGAATTTGGGGAGACGCACTAAACGCTTCGGTGTTGCCACAGGCTCACTGACGGTTTCCGTAGCTGCTGATACCGTATCGAGTGTCAGATCTTCAGTGGTAGGGTGGGAGACCCCTTCCTGGGTCTCTGTCTCTCCTCCTGTCACGAGAACTGGACGATTGCGCGGCACGCGGGTACGTCGTGGTCTTTTAGCAACGCTATTGTAGTTTTGACTCATGCTTGGTCTCCTGGATGATCCACATTAGGTGGGTTGGTTGAATTATAAGGATCTTGTTCGTTGATAGGTTTGGTTGTTTGCGTAATGCGTTCCGAGGGCCTCTCCTGGGAACGTATAGCTTCGGAGTTGTTCTGGCGATCCTGGGCGGGTATGCCGGGGCCGTTTCCTCCACTATTGCTGTTACCCTGATTGGGGTAGGTAGCCTGCGAGTAGAGTGGTTGTGAATAGGGGGCGGCAGGCTGTTGTGGTAGTGGCTGCGGCTGTGGTGAGACGGGAGGAGCAGCCTTAACCGCTGGTGCCATCGCCTCTAATGCGCCAAGAGCGGCGCGTGCAATCTCATCATCTCGTCCGGGTGCATTGCCACCACTAATGCCGATACCACCGATAGTGATACCATTGACACGTAAAGGCCAGCCACCAGCCGCCATAATAAATTGTCCATTGGTCATCGCAGCCAGACTAGAGGCAAATCCTGGGATTGATGCTCCCCATTGCGCCACGTCGTCGGTTGGTTGATTAAACATCACCGCGGTATGTGCCTTGGCAATACTGATATTTCCAGTGGCAAAACCATAGGGTGCCATCATACGTTCAAATAAGACGAGGTGTCCCCCTGCATCGACGATGGCGATGCTCACTGGACTACGTAGCTCACGGGCTCGCTGCTTGCTAGCCTCCAGAACTTTGCGTGCCATCTCGATAGATATACTCACGCCCAGATACTCCTTACTAAAAGACTGCTATTATGTATGGATTGGTGTACACTCCCTGTACATGCATAATCCAAGTGCCAGTGTTGGTGAGGTAGTGTCTTCCCCGCGCTTATGCCTTTCACTTTTTGCAGCCAGGCGAAGTCGATTGCTTGCCCTCGCTCAAAAAGTACAAAACATAACGACGTGTACGTTTGCTCATTGTACATCACATACCGTCTACGTGCAATGCAGCTATTTCTGTGGGACGGGTTTTTCAGGTTATCGTATGTGAATAGCTGTGCTGTCGATAAACCTTTGTATATCTACGTTTTGGCAACCGATAAGCTACGACAATGTGATGCGTTCTTTGCGCCAGTTCAGTTGACTATACTTTTCTTCAACCAGTCTGTGGGCCAGTTCCCATTCTGATGAACTCAGTTCTTCCTCGACCATCTCATGTTGTAAGAAAGTACTAAAGCCCTGACGGAATGCGTTGGATACATCGTCCCACGTTGCCTGTGGCGCAAAGGTGTGGAGCGGTGTCGTCTTTTCCATATAGAGGGCCAGGGCTTCCGCGCGTGCCTCAGGACTGGGATACCGTAATAAGTTAAAAAATTCTGCGGCGCGGTCATCCAATGGCAGCGATCCCTGTTGCAGTAATGCCTCATCTTTCCAGACCTGGGCACTGCCCACCAGTTTAAAACCACCACTGGTTAAATCTGCCTGGGTCGATGAAGCGAAGCAGGCTGCTGAAGGACTTTTACTGACTCGCTCATCGCTGATAATAGCCTGCACACCCAGCAAACGCAGAGCCTCCATTAATCCCTGACAGAGATATGCGTAGGCTGCTACCACACCAGAAGGGACACCCTCTCGTTTTCCAATCACGATACTATACGTAAATTCATCACGGTGATAGACTGCCCGACCGCCGGTTGGACGGCGCACCAGCAGTACTCCCTGACGCTCGCATTCATCCTCCTGAATCTCGCGCTCAACGTTTTGGAAGCGACCCAGCGTAATCGCGGGTTGCTGCCAGCTAAAGACCCGCAAAGTGGGAGGCACATCACCCTTAAGGTGATGAAGCAGAATAGCTTCGTCAATGGCCATATTTAACGCGGCATCTTGAATGCCTGTATTTACAAAACGATACGGTGCTGTCTGCATAACCAGGTTTCCTTTTGTGTTTGATGGAGTGTTCGCCCGCTACGTGGGCGAGAGGGAGGAGAGGTCTGGGGCACCGCCCCCGAACCCCCAGTCAAGGGGCTGGCGGCCCCTTGCATCCCCGTTCGCCTCTTAGTTAGAGGGCAATAAACTACTAAGCACGTTTATCGCGAGCTTCTTTCCATTTTTCACGTTGCGCGACACGTACTTTTTCGGATGCTGGTACATAGCGTGCCAGGAATTCCTCCTGGAAGGCGGGATATGTTCCATTAATAATCGATGCGCGTAAATCGCCAGCCAATCGCAGCATAAAGCGAATATTATGAATACTGCCCAGTCGGAAGTAAAGCTGTTCTTCAGCTCGAGCCAGATGATTGACATAAGCGGCACTATAATGCTGACAGGTATAGCAATCGCAGCCATCTTCAATGGGACCACGAGCAGTACGGAAGCGCGCGCCTTTGATGCTCACGCGTCCATCACGGGTAAACAATCCGCCGTGGCGAGCCACACGTGTTGGCAGAACGCAGTCAAACATATCCATACCCAGGCCAACCCCAATCACCAGATCCTCTGGTGATCCAACACCCAGCAAGTGGCGTGGTTTATCGCGAGGTAGATTTGGCGTCACATGTTTAAGCATGCCCCACATTTCATCTTTTGGCTCACCGACCGAGAGGCCACCGATCGAGAGGCCCTGAAACGGCATATTCCCGATAACCCGAGCGCTCTCAGCCCGCAACTCCGGCTCAAAAGCTCCCTGCACAATTCCGAACAACGTCTGTTCGGGTCGCTGCTTCTCCTTCTCAACCAGAGCCCGTTCCTCCCAACGATGAGTCCACTCCATCGCCTTTTTAGCTTCCGCCGGAGAGCAAGGATAAGGCGCGCAGATATCCAGAGGAAGAATGATATCGGCACCCAGTTCGGCCTCAATCTGCATCACACGTTCAGGGGTCAGTGTATGCAATGAACCATCGATATGGGATTTAAAGACTACCCCATTCTCATTCAGCTTACGCAGATGTCCCAGGCTCCAGACCTGGAAGCCGCCGCTATCGGTCAGAATAGGGCCATGCCACTGCATAAACGAATGCAAGCCGCCAAAAGAATCGATCAGTTCAGATCCAGGTCGCAGCATTAAATGATACGTATTAGCCAGAATAATCTGAGCGCCAGCGGCATGAAGTTCTTCAGGGGCAACACTTTTAACCGTCGCCTGTGTACCTACAGGCATAAAAATAGGAGTTTGAATCGTCCCATGTGGTGTCTGAACCGTCCCCGCCCGTGCCCAGGTATCAGGACATTCAGCATCTATTGTAAAGTTGAATGATGACATGCATTTCTCAAAAGCAGATTGACAACTGTGGGCATCCTAAACAAATCATATGTGCCCATTAATACCCTTCATTTTCTCACAAGCGTCAAGCCAAAGTCATCCCCTACCTCACATCCCTTCTGGTGTTTTGTCAAAATTCTTTTGATGGAGTGTGCGCCCGCTACGCGGGCGGGTAGGGGGAGATAGCCGGGGGCACAGCCCCCGAACCCCCAGTCAAGGGGCTCGCCGCCCCTTGCATCCCCGCATTTCCAGCAAAGGACAGGTGGCCCCTTGCATCCTCGCATTTCCAGCAAAGGACAGGTGGCCCCTTGCATCCCCGCATTTCCAGCAAAAGACAGGTGGCCCCTTGCATCCTCGCATTTCCAGCAAAGACAGGTGGCCCCTTGCATCCTCACATTTCCAGCAAAGGATGGCTGATAGACTCCCAGAGGGTGATCCAATCTATTAGTGTGTGGTGGCAGAACGTGGCCGCAGCCACGTTCTGCCACCACACACTAATAGATGTTGGGTGCTTTAGCACCCGCGTGAGGGATAGTTATACTCACCCGATAATAGCTTAACGCCCGTATAAGCCATCTAGATCTTCTTGTCTGTGTATAGCGAAAAAGTCCCATTAAAAGGATGAGTATAACTTTAGCTACGCATGATTAGGAATCGGCATATAAAAGCCAAATATAGTCATCATATGTAAATCGGCAAATTCCCCTGCATATAAAAGATACATAAAAATATGTACCATACCGACAATTTATCATAAAAACACTTGCAAATCATGAAACAATAGTGTATGCTTTCAATCGGTATCCAATCTCGGTCTCGCATACAGTGCTCGTCCAGGGTATAGAATCCCACGCTGGTAGGGGGACAAATTACTGGTGACAACTGCTAGGATATGGACCCGGAGGATTACCAACATATCAAACAGGAGGTCCCTAGTTGAATTTCGCTGACAAAACCCTAAAGTGCCGTGAATGCGGAACAGACTTCGTGTTCACCGCAGGAGAACAAGAGTTCTACCAGCAAAAAGGTCTGATGAATCAGCCTGGTCGCTGCCCTTCATGTCGTTCTGCTCGCCGTCAAGCATCTGGTGGTTCTGGTAGCCGCGAGCGTGCTCCACGTGAGATGCATACAGTAATTTGTGCCGAGTGTGGTACCGAGACACAGGTGCCGTTCTTGCCAAAGAATGATCGCCCTGTCTATTGCAGTCCTTGCTATGACAAGGTGCGTGTTGCCCGCGACTAACTTCTCGTTAGACGAGCGGCTCACACATCTGTATTTCAGCGGTATGGGCTCTAGCATAGAGTTCATTCCCTGTGTGCAACGGGTGACAGCTTACTGAATTTTCCCCAAAATAAATAAAAGAGGCCTGGTCAGGGTATGTTCTTGGCCCGGCCTTTCTTCTTTTTTGAATCACCGTTATTGTCGTTTATGGTCAAAAGTACTACCTCAGCCTTAAGGAATAAACAGGCCTGATTGCATGTTTAATAATTTAGAAAAAGTAAATAATCCGTGCCTCAGTTCTCTGCCTGATTGTAACCTTTTTACCCCTTCTTCAACGTAAGTGCTATTGTATCTGCTTGACAGTATCACTTTGCTCCTTATAATAGAGAAGTAACATCAGTTTTGCCCAGATGTAAGTGTTCCCACATGCAGAGATCTAACTTGAGGGGGCACTTTATTAATAAAAAGCTAACCAAATATCCAACCGGGTATGGGCAGATGGTACAGCATGTAGTAGCAGGTAATTAGAGAATGGCTACCAATTTCGACAAAGTTGCTGATGAGTCTGGCAAATCCAGAGATACTCAGGCGATTCTTCCCATGGTACGTACAACAACCACATGGGGAACGAAAGTAACGCCCTCTCGGATGACACTCCAGGACTTATTAGATGAGACGCAGCGCTATCTTACTCCAGAGGATATGGAGAAGATTCAACGTGCCTACGATCTTGCAAATCGCGCACACAAGGGGGCCGTGCGACGCTCAGGCGAACCCTATATTCAACACCCACTGGAGGTAGCCCTACTGCTTGCTGGAATGCGTATCGATGCAGATGGTATTGTCTCTGCTCTCCTCCATGATGTTGTTGAAGATACTGAATATTCGCTTGAAGACTTGAGTGAGCAATTTGGTCCTGCAGTTGCCAATATTGTGGATGGAGTGACGAAGTTTGATACGCTGGCAGGCAATAAACCCGCCAAAGCGGAACAGGGTGATGCGGCCCAGGCAGGAAAAGATACAGGCCCTTCGGCGTCATCCACTGGCACTCCTCATTCGCTGGTTGATAAGCGGCGTATACGTACTGAGACGGTACGTAAAATGCTGCTGGCTATGGCGGAGGATCCACGTGTTGTGGTCGTAAAGCTGGCGGACCGCTTACATAATATGCGCACGCTCAGCGCGATGTCGGCTGCCCAGCAGCAAAATACATCGCGTGAAACCAGTGAGATTTATGCTCCCCTGGCACGTCGCCTGGGCATGTCTCTGGTCCAGGCCGATCTTGAGGATCTGGCCTTTGGTTATTTAGAGCCTGAGAAGTATAATAAGCTGGCCAAACAGGTAGAAGAAGAAGTGAAACGCCGTCAGCCCTTTGTGAATGAGGTTTGTCGCATCCTCCGTGATGAGATGAAGCGGGCTGGTATCCGAGCGGATGTGCTGGCATGGCAGAAGCATCTGGCCAGCATCAATCGTAAATTAGAGGATGTACCATCGCAATTGAATGGCAATGAACTCAGTCAGATTCATGATCTGATCTCGTTTCGCATCCTTGTAGACTCCGATTACGAATGTTATCTAGCTCTGGGACATATCCATGCGCTCTGGAGACCAAAAGATGGGCGCATCAAGGATTTTATCGCGACCCCAAAACTGAATGGGTACCAATCTTTGCACACAACCGTCTTTGGCGTGAATAATCGTCTGGCGGAAATTCAGATTCGCACCTATGATATGGAGCGCACCGCTGATTACGGTATTGCCAGTTACTGGTTCCTGAAGGAGCGCATGGGCAATGCGGATAGAAGTAAGGAGCGGGGCGAACACGAGGATGCGACTCCCGGAAGCTGGCGACTCTCATATCGTGAGATGGTAACCTGGATTGAGCAGTTGCGCGAATGGCAGCGATCCTTGCCACAGGGCGCGGATGAATTTGTTGAGGCCGTCAAGGGCGATATCTTCCAGGAACAGATTTTTGTCTTTACCCCGCAGGGTGAAGTGAAGGATCTACCACGTGGTTCAACTCCCCTGGATATGGCCTATCGCATTCATACCGATCTTGGTGATCACTGTGCCGGTGCCCGTATTATTACGAATACCGATGATAGTGGTCGTCTGGTGACGCGTCTGGTGCCATTGGATTATGAATTGAAGGGTGGCGAGATCGTGGAGATCATGGTCAATCGGACCGTGCATCCGACCCGCGACTGGCTCTCTTTTGCGCGTACCGCTGCGGCCCGTAACAAGATTCGGCGCTACCTCAAAACATATGAGCGCGAAATCAATTTACAGTTAGGGCGTGAGCGTCTGGATTTTGCCTTAAAAACGGCTGGCTATGCTAACGGTGTCAACGAGCAGGTTGAAGAACTGCTCAAAGGTTTCTGCACACAGGAGCCGCTGGCAAGTACAGTCTTTAAGAAATATGCCACGATTGAAGATATCTACGTCGCTTTAGGACGCGAAGATTTACAGGTTGAGCAAGTTATGGAGCCTCTCCTCCTCCAGTTGCCATCAAGAGTAGTCGCAGGAGCTTCAGAGAGCGAAACAGGCCTATACCTGCATAAAGATGGTGAGAACGCCCTCCTGATTCAACTGGGGCGCTGCTGTTGTCCTATTCCTGGAGATACCATTATCGGACAACTACGGCCAGACCAGGGAGTTGTGGTCCATCGTACCGATTGTGACCTGTTGCGTCGTAGTCAAGAAAATCTGAACAATCTGGTGGAAGTAAACTGGTGGCAGATACACCCTGAGAGTTATCTGGTCGCCATTTCGATTGTCGCCCATGATCGTTCGGGCTTATTGCGCGACGTTGCTGCAGTGGTTGCCGATGCTGGTATCAATATGGTTTCGGTGACTTCCACAACAAATCCTTCTTCACAGAAGGCTATTATTACCGCTACCTTAGAGATTTTGTCGGAAGAAGGCGAGTTGCTAGATCAGATGGAACGTATCGTGCGTCGCCTGCGACAGGTCAAAACGGTTGTCAGTGTAGAGCGAGCAATAGGAAAATAAGGCCCCCTGCCATTGCGGGCACTTGATGTGAAGGCAAGTGCTCCAGCCCTGGCTTCAGAGCATGTTTTCTCCACCTTCACAGCTTAGAGGCATCTACAAGGAATATGCGACAATGTGTATAGAGCTGCCTTGTAGTGTTCCAAGGAGATGTCTCTGCTTTACTGCAAAAGTATGAGTCAATCTAACATGTAGCTCGTTGATACGTATACTGATGTAGGTACAGAATCGTATATTGTCAGGGATATATGCGCAGAAAACAAATTATACGGAGTAAGTGATACCCGACAAATCCTCCATCGGATCTGTCAGAGCTATAGATGAATTATGATAGATAGGTCTGTAGAACAACAATTCGTTGAGCCTCCTTATCCAGCTGCGATGTTGCAATTGCTGTCGCTGGTTCGTCAATATATGGCGCCTGCTGAAATAGAGCATGTAGTCAAGGCTTTTCATCTGATGTTAGAGAGTTGCCAGGATGTGCCTGGTTCTAGCACTCGTCCTATTCCTCCATTAGATCATGCCCTGGCTGTAACCACGATTATGGCTGAGATGATGCATGTGGATTCAATTGGAATTGCCGCGGGTCTGGTGTATGAGGCTGTTGATGCTGAGCTATTGCTCTCAGAGCAGGTTGATTATACGCTGGGTTCGGCTACGGCGCGTGTGGTAGATAGTATGCTGCGCCTGAATGTTTTGGAGCGCAAAAAACAAAATGCCGCCACTGGTGCCATGCTGGCTATCCAGAATTCTCAGCCTTCGAGCAAGAAGGCCCATAGTGAGCGCGACGAAGACGTGCTATCTGCCTCCTTTGAGAGCAAGAAGCCACGTGTACGTGAAGCGATGCGTCGCCAGCAGGCAGAAACTGTACGTAAGATGTTTGTGGCCATGGCCGATGATCCGCGTGTAGTGCTGCTCAAATTGGCATATCGACTACATGCTATGCGCCTGGTCTGTGAGGCCCCTGACAAAGGCGATCCTCAGGAAATGATGACGCTGGCCGAGGAGTCACATGAGATTTATGCACCTCTGGCTGGCCGTCTGGGTATGTCGCGTGTCGAGAGTGAGTTGCAGGATCTGGCTTTTGAGATTCTCCAACCGGATCGTTATGCCTGGGTACGCAAGATTCTAGATATCGAGACCAAGCAGTGGAGCTCTTATGTGGATCGTGTCTGCGAGCGGATACGGGCCGAGATGGCTGGGATTGGCGTTAAAGCTGAGATCTCTGGACGTGTCAAGCATGCGTACAGTTTCTATAAAAAAATTGCACGTACCGCTGGCGATTCTGATGATTTTGAACACCTGAAAGCGGCGGCCGATATCAGCCAGATCCACGATCTGTTGGCCTTCCGTATTCTTGTTGATACAACGACTGATTGCTATGTCGCGCTTGGCCATGTGCATAGTCTCTGGCGGCCAAAAGAGGGACGTATCAAGGACTTCATTGCCAATCCGAAACCAAATGGCTATCGTGCCTTGCATACGACTGTATTTTGCCTCGATGATCAGCTGGTCGAGATTCAGATTCGTACCCATGAGATGCACGAGACGGCTGAGTATGGTGTTGCCATGCACTGGCATTATAAAGATGTTGGAGATACTGCTTCATCTTCAGCTAAAGAACTGCTGACCTGGTTGCGTCAGCTGGCTGAGTGGCAACAGGATCTACGCATCGCCAATGCGAGCGATACAGAATTTGTGGAAGCGGTCAAGGATGATATTTTCCAGGAGCAGATCTTTGTGCTTACCCCTAAGGGTGAAGTAAAAGATCTTCCTGTCGGTTCGACGCCATTAGATTTTGCTTATCGTGTCCATACTAAAGTCGGTGATCATTGCGCGGGCGCGCGGATCATTGCTTCAGATGGGGATGGCAATGGAGATCGCCTGATCTCGCGGATGGTGCCGCTGGATTATGAACTGAAGAATGGCGAGATCGTTGATATTGTTACGAGTCGCAGTGCTCATCCAACGCGCGACTGGCTGAATTTTGCCCGTACGGCCGCGGCCCGCAATAAGATCCGGCGTTACCTTAAGATCAACGAGCGTCCGATCAATATTCAGATTGGTGAGGAGCGGTTGGAGCGCGAGCTCAAGGCTGCTGGCCCGCGTGGTCTGGAAGTCTTGACTGAAGATGCTGAAAATTGGGTCTGCAATAATCTGTCAATGAATACCTTTGAGGATGTGCTGGCCGCGATTGGCTCTGATGATCTACGTCCTCGGGCGGTGGTGGTCAAGTTGTTGGAATACTGGCAGCGTGAACATAAGGATGCCAGAGATGCTAAAGAGAGTGATGGCAACATTCCACTTTCCTCGACCTCTTCTAAGCAGGCAACCGCCCAGTTAGAGGTGGCAGGTGTCAGTGGTTTGCTGACCCGCCTGGCGAACTGCTGCTATCCTTTGCCAGATGACACGATTGTGGGTTTTATCAGCCGGGGTAAAGGTGTCATTGTGCACCGTTCTGATTGCCGCAATATTGCCCGCTTAAGTGAGCAGGATCGAGAGCGCTTGATCCACGTTAATTGGTCTGGTATGAGTCAGCAGCGCTATAATGCTCCGCTTGTGATTACTGCTCGTGACCGCACCGGTATGATTCGTGATGTTGCGACTGTTGTCTCAGATGCAGGTGCTAATTTGATGTCCATTAACTCAAGTGTCAGTACTAACCATCAGACGGTTGTGATTATGGCTACCCTTGAAATTAATGATCTTGATCAATTGCATCGCCTCTTTACTCGTCTTGAGAAGGTTAAGGGTGTGATACATGTTGCGCGTGACCTGGGTCAGCGCAAGTAAGAATGTGTTTGTTTCTTACTTTTATTGGCGAGCGTGCTAACAGCCGCACTCGGGCGCTAAAGCGCCCGAGCTTTTATTATTTGTGTGGGTGCAGCAATGGTGCGAACACACCATTGCTGCACCCACAATGAAAGAGCATAGTGTCCCTTGAAAGAAGTCAAAAGTTACGATTTCAAGAGAGTTCAAAGGCTACGATTGCTAGTTCCATGACTACGAGGACGCTACCTATTACAAGGCCTGTGGTAGAAAGGATTTTTCCGTCTTGCCACATTGGTTTGCGCGCCAGATAGCGGCCAATGATACCTAATGTTAGTGCTGGTAGTGGGCACATCAGAAAGAGATAAACTGAGATGTGGGCAAAGCCAACTGGTAGCCTGCCAAGCACAAAAGAAAAATACGTATCTAGCAAGAGGCTAATGCCAGCAATC
This sequence comes from Dictyobacter alpinus, assembly GCF_003967575.1. Taxonomy (NCBI): domain Bacteria; kingdom Bacillati; phylum Chloroflexota; class Ktedonobacteria; order Ktedonobacterales; family Dictyobacteraceae; genus Dictyobacter; species Dictyobacter alpinus. The sequence goes on along the minus strand of NZ_BIFT01000001.1, from coordinate 1,868,345 downwards.
ACGCACAAGCTTATACTTAAGTAGGCGGTCCAGTGGATGCGCCAGGATTTTGGTATCAGTTCTTTTGGCCACAGTTTTCCGTCCATCTCAATTTTTTTCCTTCCATCTCACAGCGTTTATAATGCTGCCTTGCATAAGAATGTGTCTGATGCCAAGCTGTTATTGACGTACTCGTATGTTTTTTTGGGTTGCTGTGATGAATAACGTATAACAGGCGTTATTTATCTCCATAGGCTAGAAAAAGTTTGAGCACCGCAGGCGCAAAAGTTCAGGCCTGAGTATGCTAGTGTACTAGCATATACGCTAATGGCACAAATGAAAATAGACAAATGACCTGTTCTAATGGATATTATTGTCATGATACGTAATAATCAAGAAGATCAATAGATAAACGTACGCAGAGACAGAATTTGGCCAGAAAACACAAAGTCCCCCGGGAGGATGCTTTTTCTGTAAAAAGCACCCTCCCGGGGGACTTTGCGCATGTCGGTTTTAATTATGCCTATAAGGCCGCAGCTTAGCCGCGCAAGCGTTCTAGCACAGGTGGTTGACGAAGCTTAGCCAGAGCACCAGCCTCAATCTGCCGTACGCGTTCACGGGTAATACCCAATTCACGTCCCACTTGTTCAAGGGGATGAGCCTGGCCATTCCCGAGGCCGAAGCGCAGCTGGAGTACCAGCTGTTCGCGTGGTGTCAGAACTGATTCCAGTACACGTTGTACTTCATCTTTCAGGGTCTGGGTTGTTGCCAACTCTTCTGGTGATGCCGACTCAGTATCTGCCAGCACATCGCCCAGTTCCTGCTCTTCGTCTTCTCCAACGGGTAGTTCAAGTGAAACAGGAGCTCCCGGTGCCGATTGCAGTTCAATCATGCGAATAGGATCAAGTCCTGTTGCCTCTGCCAGCTCCATCTCTGTTGGTTCGCGTCCAAGTTCCTGCAGGAGCCGTTGACGCTCACGACGAATGCGATTCAGGGCAGTGTTGACATAGACAGGAAGGCGAATTGTTCGACCTTTATCCGCGACGGCTCGACTGATCGCCTGGCGAATCCACCAGGTTGCATGGGTCGAGAAGCGGTGTCCACGGCGCCAATCATAGCGCTGTACCGCACGAATAAGACCGATATTACCCTCTTGAATGAGGTCCAATAATGTCAGGCCTCTACCAACGTAACGTTTGGCGATACTGACAACCAGACGTAGGTTTGCCAGAATAAACTGTTTCATTGCATCGCGGTCACCAGACTCGATGCGCTGTGCCAGTTCAACCTCACGTTCATGGGTAATCATCGGGACGCGGCCAATCTCACGCAGGTAAGTCATTACTGCGTCAGATTCACCGGCATCAGCCGTATTAGCCTGATTTTCTTCCTGATCTTCAGAGCGGCGACGGCGCACTTGCGTGTTGCGACGTACGGGATGCTCTTCTTCAGAATTGGTTGAGGGAATGTGAATGAGTGAGTCGGTTTCAAGATCAGTGGGGGGAGAATCTTCTTGCTCGGAATCAGAAATATCTTCTAAATCCAAGGGGCCCGTCTCATTTTCAAGTGAGCCGGTATCAATACCACCCATGTCATCTTCCAACTCAGGGCTGTCTTTCTCTATTTCAGCCTCTCCATCATCCTCTTGTGTATAATCAAGATCTTTAGCAAGAAGCTGTTCGACAATATCGAATGGCTTCTCAAGATCTGTGGTATGTGATTTATGTAAGGTAAGCGTTGTTCCCGTCATGGCACGCTTTGTGTCTATCATTGTGCGCCCTCCATGAAAAGTAGTATATCCTAAGCAGCAAGATATCTGTTCGTCGTCAGTCTGGTCCTACACTCAAGGCGATTAAACCTATCATCGGACCAAATCTGTCCGAGCCGAGTGGGAGGAAAATCAATGACATGCAATCAGTTTCTACTAATAGAAACATCGCCAGGTTGGAAAATATTCCTAACTCATTGACAAGAAGACGTTTCCCCAATTTGTCGGACAAATGCGCGTACAATGTTGTCGGCTTTGTTAATTGGGCAGTCAAGCAATAATGACAATGTCATTGCCAATCAGTCGAAGGAACTACATCCCTACCTTAATTATAACGCAAGTCACCCTTTCATTCTAGTCCCTACGACCTGGATTTGACATAGTTTCACTGGTAAAACTGTAAGGTATGTGTAATCCATCTGTACTTTTATACGTTTGAACCCTTCTTAAAGTGGCAGGAAATGGAGTCGTTTTCAGATTCCGTTCCTTGTTGAAGTTTTTTTGTCGTTATTGTGAGCTCGGAGGAGGCCATCTGAAATTCTTCCGGTTTTGTCGATGTTGCCGCTGTTGTTTCTGACCGCCCCGTTCTCATCCTGTGGAACGTACGTAATAAAAGGACGACGAGATAGCCAGCAATGAGTAATATTGCTGTCAGGATAGAGATGGTGGTTAATACATCTCCGACAGCTTCCCAACTGGCCCCAAAAATAAATCCCAATATCAGAGGTGGTGCGATACCCAGGGCTTCGCCGAGAATATCGGCAAGCAAAAATTTACGATAGGGAAAACTTTCAGCGCCTGCCAGAATATTAGTGGTGCCACCAAGTGCTGGTAACAGGCAGCGCGTAAGAAAGATGGCCCAGATGCCGCGCCGCTGAAAATATTCCTGTGAGCGAGCAATAACTTTCGGTGACAAAAAGCGGATACGCCGCGTCTGACTTAGCCAGGCAATCACACGTGTTCCCACTTTACGTCCAATGAAATATCCCAGACTATCTCCACTGACTGAAGCGCTCAAAGCCGTAATAAAGAGGAGTGCGAGATTAAAATCCCCTAACGCTGCAAAGGCACCTGCCGCCAGCAGGAGTAAGCCGATCGGAAGTGGCGCGCCTACGGCTGCAATACAGATACAGATCCACAGTACTGGATAGCCATAGAGTTGCAGCCAGCTGAGCAGAAGTGGTACAAGTGTATTCAAATTATTTTGCTCCCCCCTCTATCAACCGTAGGCGTTGGATAGGGAACAAATGGATGATCTTTTCGATAATCCAGAATACTTTGCTGGATTTTACGAATCAGACTATCCGTTGACTGTTTATCCAGAATACTTTGCTGGATTTTACGAATCAGACTATCCGTTGACTGTTTATGTTGGAGAGCAAGTGTTTCTAATGTACTATGACGATTAGCCGGTGTATCTTTTATTTTTAGCGCTGCATACAGAATGCTAGCTGGGATGCGATATACATGCGCAATGTAAGGAATGGTCATCCATTGGCGAATGAGATGGACATCCCCTTGATGCTCCATGACTTGATGATTATGGACATCTTGAACCGCATGGATGGTTGCATTTGCCGCCACAACTGTCGCTCCAATTGAGAGCAGCAAAAAAAAGCAGATGATCACAAAGCGTTGCCGCATCGTTGTTTTTTTCATCGCAAAAGTATGTGTATCCACATGCCTCATCCCCCCTGATATAGAACCTTATATACACCTATCATCATAAGTTCTCTTGTCACCTTGTTTGTTTCCCCCTCTCATCGAGGAGCATGCAGCCATCCGCACGCGGGCCCTGAAGGGCCCACGCTCCTTTTACTTGTGCTGACAAAAACTGAGCAAAGCTCAGTTTTTGTCAGCACAAGTAAAACCGTTGGAGCGCCAAAGGCGCGAAAAGAACGATCGGCGGACCACAAATTTCATAGGAATTAGATACTCTCTACGAACACTATAAAACATTATTATTGGAGCGCCAAAGGCGCGAAAAGAACGATCGGCGGACCACAAATTTCATAGGAATTAGATACTCTCTACGAACACTATAAAACATTATTATTGGAGCGCCAAAGGCGCGAAAAGAACGATCGGCGGACCACAAATTTCATAGGAATTGGACACTCTCTACGGACGCTATAAAACATTATTACTTGAAATAGTATATGTTACACGCTGTGCGGAGCACAGCGTGTAACATATACTATTTCAAGTTAGTTGGGCACTTTAGTGCCCGCGTGCGGTTGAGAGCAGCAATCATAGTTAGTGTCAACTTCGGCCACAACACACGAAAAAGTCTGCCTGGCAGAAATCCTCTCTTGACGTCGCATCTTCTATTCTCTAGAATAACCTACATGGACGTATCTGTACAACCTTTAGAGGTAAATATTAAGAGAGTTGATGCGGACTTGCCGTTGCCGACGTATGCTACGGCAGGATCAGTCGGTTTTGATCTGCTCAGCCGAGAAACAACTGAAGTTGCGCCACGTACGCTGGCGTTGATTCCCAGTAACTTGATTGTGCAGACACCGCCGGGATACATGCTGCTGCTCACAATGCGTAGCAGCACTGCGCGGCGTAAAGGCTTGCTTATGCCCAATGGCGTCGGGATTATTGATCAGGATTATTGCGGGGATGGCGATGAACTGATGGTATCAGTTTATAATTTCCGGGATGAGCCTGTCACAGTCGAGCGCGGTGAACGTATTGCTCAAGGAATTTTTGTTCCTGTTGGTCGTTTCGCATGGAATGAAGTGGAGCAAGTCGGGAGTGGACGCGGAGGTTTTGGAAGCACAGGTAACTAAATTATGGCTCTACCAGATTATTATGCTATCCTCGAAGTATCAAGTACCGCCAGTTCCGATGATATCAAACGGTCATATCGTCGCCTGGCACGCTTACATCATCCAGATCTGAATAAGAATACCGAGGATCTTTACATCAAACGGATCAATGAGGCTTATGCGATCCTGGGAGATCCTATGCGGCGCATGGCTTATGATATTCAGCGTCTGGAGCAAATGAAGCGGGATGTAATTCTTAATTTTATTTTAACCCAACGCGGGCAAATTCAGCAAAAGCAGCCGCGCATGACCTGGAAAGAAGGTGCTCAGGGTTTTGTGCGTGAGCTGAAAAAGAATATGCACGACTAGACATCAACAAAGAACAGCGTGTAGCACACTTTGCCGCACGCTGTTCTTTGTTAGCTATGTTCTACTTTTTGTTTTCTTCCTGCCGGGCCTGCAAAAATGCGAGCGCGAGTGAGCCAAGCAATACCCCAACTAATACAATCTCCATCGTACTGAATGTCTTCTTCTTTTCCATCTGCTTGTATCCTTTTCAGTAGCTTTGATCAACATCTCTTTGTTTATATTTTAACCCACAGAGAACCATCTTTGCCATAGCTCTTAACCTGGTGAAAATGTTGTTGCACCCAGCTACGAAACTCTTGTAGCCTGGGATTTGTCAGTCGTCCTGTGTAGAATAGGACAGCTTTGACTTTGGGCTGAGAGGCTAGTTGGATCAGTTGCTGGCTGGTCAGGTAGTTCGTATTGATGCGAACGCTGGAGGTATCAACCAGTTCTGGTGGTGTATTTCGTCCAGCGAGAGCCGTGAGAAATTGTCCGTCTGTAATCACAAAGCCGTCGGCCGGGACTACCTGATCAAGTTCATGGGCTGTTCGCAACGAGCCCTGGGTAGCGGCCGCATTGGCCCGTGTCTGTGCCTGGCGATAGTTAAGTTGGATGATTCTAGCGCCGAATACTACTGTGATCAAAACCAGCAGTAAACAGCCTGCGCTGATGAGCCCTGATGGTTGTGTCCAGGCTTTTTTGTTCAGGGGCACCTCTCCCCATCCCATTACTGCCAATGCTGACAGAATGGGAACCAGAATCACCAGATGATGATCAAAGAGTGGTTGTTGTTGCCAGAGCATGATGGCGGAGGCTAGTGCCCATGCCAGCAATGGCAGCACACGCCAATCTTTTCTGAGTAGCGCCACAATACTGCCGTAGAGCGCGGCAAAGCTAAGTGGAGCTAGCAAGAAGCTGGCCAGCCTGGTGCCATTACCCAGCTGTGAGGTTGTACTTTTGGCGACATTATGAAATGTGATCACGCCAGCCCAGAAATCTGGCAGCACGTTGAGAAAAGGCAGCATAAGCACCACTGTTGCCAGGATGGCTACTGCTATGCCAATTATTAACGAGCGCGCACTTTGCCAGCGTGTGCCAGCCGGCTGACGTGTAATACGCCAGATCTGGGCCAGGGCCAGCAAGGCAACCGGAACAAAAGTCGTCAGGGCAAATAATTTGCTGAAAAGACTCAACACCAGGGTAAGCGTACAGAGAGCCGCTAAGAGGCTGCCACGCCATCCCTCGGGTTTCTGCCACCAAAGATATGCAAAGGCGACTGACAGTAGCGAGAAGGCCACCTGAGGGCCTTCTGCCTGGATGGTTTGTGATGCTGAGAGATAGAGGGGTGCCAGTATTAGCAGAAGCAAGGCGATAAACGCACCGCTCCAGTTGCGTAGCGCATAGCCAAGTAAAACCATACCTGCCAGTCCAAGCAGTGAGATCAGCGCAATACCCAGCCGGGCCGACCAGAGTGTCTGGCCAAAGAGCAGGTAGGTAGGAAAGATTGAGAATATGAACATTGGTGGCTGAGAATAAAAAGTAGGATGATACAAAGAATAGCCGGCGCCTAATGAGCGCAATGTCTGCCAGTAAACTCCCTCATCATATGAGTCCCGATCAAAGGGTACACCTAATGTATACAGGCGCATCAGTAGAGCAATCAGCAAGAGTGCCACCAGTCCTGCTGTGATGAAAAGCTTATGACGACTGGTCAGGGGAGTAGAAGTGTCTGTATGCGTACTGGCCGCATTTGAGAGAACGGTACTCATAGTAATTGGTTGCCTATCTCCTCTATGGTAGGGAAACTACAGTTTAGGGCTGCCGCTGGTGTTTTTTTCGTGTGTTTGATGGTGCGTTTCAAAGATACTGTATTTCACAGTAGCAAATAAGCGTAAATTATTCAAGTAATTGGGAACTCTTCCATTCTATTTACCTATGCTTATAGTGAATGCTAAAAAAAAGCAACCATCTTACAATGCGGTAAGATGGTTGCTTTGGGCTGGTGCTTTTGCGCTACATGTCTGGCATGTCGCTATAGCCCAGGGGTGGTTTATCTAATTCACTAGATTGGAAGTTGGTGCTCGTGTTATTAAAATTGGAGCCAGCCAGATAGCCAGCGTGGCTCTGGGTGTGACCGTTACTGTGGGTACCGTTACCGTTGCCGTTATGGCCTGCCTCTAGCAATGGTGTGAGTTCGCTGAAGAGCGTTTTGGTGGCGCGACGTGCATCGGCACCATCAATTAGCTCTTTGATCTCTTCCGCTACCAGTTCATCTCTGTCGATGAGTGCTTCGGCTACTGCGATCATCGCTTCACTGTGTTCAATAAAGAGTTGTTTAACCGCGTTCAGCTGGGACTGTAGGAGCGCTTCAACCCGGTCGGCGAGTTTGGGTATGGCATTCATGGCCGCGCCACCGGCATCGCTAAAAGCCAGGAACGAGGTAATCGTGTCATCCATACCGTATGCGCCAATATAGAAGGCGGCCTCTTGTGTTGCGGTTTTAAAGTCTCCCGTTACACCGTTTAGTCTGGTATTCAGGAATAATTCTTCGGCCGCGCGTGATGCCAGACAGACTTGAATACGGGCAAGCACGTCTTCGCGATTGCGCGTAACGATTGTTTCCTTGGGGCGTGGAGCAGCAAAGGCGGCGGCCCCCTCGACGTCGCCGCGCATGTGGATCGTTACATAAGCCGGGAAGTAGCGATCCATTAAGTAATAGCTGGCGACGATATGGCCCGCCTCATGATAGGCAAGACGACGGCGCTCAATCTCGGTTAGCTCACTAATCTGGCGCAAACCAAACTCATGGACATCCTGAGCTTCTGTCAGGTCTTTATAGGTAATTTTCTTGCGTCCATTAAAGTGAGCAATGATCGTTGCTTCATTGATGATGTGTTTGATCGCGACTGGTGTATAGCTTACAAAGCGCGCCGAGAGCGCTGCAATCGAGATGTCCTCTTCGTGCATCACTTTTTTTAGATAGTACTCGATGACTTCTGGACGATACTTATCGGTTGGTGGCGCCACGTTGATCTGGCGATCGAAACGTCCGGGACGCAGGAGCGCGCGGTCCAGAGCCTCTGGTGTATTGGTTGCACCAACGGTCAGTACAGGTTGGTGTTGCGCACGGCCATGATAGAGTCCAAGGGTACGCAGGATCTTTTTGAACCAGCCGGTCTCAATATTGGGGGGGTCCATCTCCATCAATAGCTGGTTAAGGCCACCACTACCGCCGCCCATCATACCACCCATCATACCCATGCCCATACCGCCATTGTTGCCACGGGAACCACCAATCGCATCAACTTCATCCATGAAGATCACGCAGCCGCCATATTCACGGGCCAGCCTGCGTGCTTTGCGGTACAGGTTACTGATCATCAGGACATCGATACCCATGAACATCGCTTTAAAGCTGGCCGCACTGGCATAAGCGAATGGCACACCAGCCTCGGTGCTCATACACTGGGCCAGATAACTCTTACCGGTTCCTGGAGGTCCTGAGAGGAGCAGACCCCTGACCGGATTACCACCCATCTCCTGGAATTCTTTGACGCCACGTAGCAGTGACACGATACGGCGGGCGGACTCCAGCACCTCTGGATTGCCTTTATAATCGTCAAAGGTAATGCCGGTCTCACCTGGCATGACCCAATACAAACGCGGACGAGCCAGGAACCAGAAGAGGGCTACAAATTGGATCAGAATGTAACAGATGGCAAAGGTAATCTGGAGAATGCCGCTCAGGGCAGTTCCTCCATCCAGGCCAGCAATTGTGACGCCTGAGGTGAAGAACCAGAGCGCAAAAATGCTTAGCGCAATCCACCACCAACCGCGCCTAAAAAATCTTCCAAACTGGTCCAGGCCCAGATCAATGGATCTATCCAGCTCGTTGCGTGGTTTCCTGGAGCGAGTTGTATTTGTTGACACTACGTCTATCCCTTCAGCAAGCTCTCAAGAGCGTATATGCTCATGAAAAGCGATCGCCAACGCCGCTCACATAATTGAATGGCATGCTAGTACTCAGTAGGTTTTCCAATGCAGTTCAGTTTAGACCGTACGACCCGACACATAATCCAGTAGGAAGATACGACCAGATGGAGTAGTGCTAAAATGCCAGAGCACCACACTATTTGTGGTAGTACTGGTGCCGCTTGCGCTACTTGTGGAACTTATATCGGTCTCGATAAATGTGTCGATCAGGCCGTCGGGAGCCTTGTTTATACTGGTTACAGCAACATTGGTCCATTTGACTGGTGCGTATTTTTCACTGAACTGCAAAACATACAACGAGCTATCTGGTGGACGTGTAGAGGCACTCATTGCCTTCTGGACTGCCAGCATCGTATTGATATCTCCAGCTCGCAGGGCTAACAGCCAGGTCTGTACATCAGGACTCAGATCAGGATTACTCTGAACGGACTGCTGTAGACTGTTTGAACTGGAACTCAAGGGGGTCTGGCCGCTGGCAAAGTATGTGGTTGCGAAGATGCTTGCCAGCAAAAGGATAAGCGCTAATAGCGTGACGAGTTTATGGGTCCGGATCCAACGAATGACGTAATAGAGGAGTTTGAAGATTGGACGCAATATCGCTTTGATGACAAGAGCAAAAGGGGATTGTCCAACTCGTTTGCGCGCCGGCGTCAGCGCTACTCTTGGTTGTTCGGCATTTGCCGGCTCAATTTGTGATGGAGGTGGGGCTACCCGTGTCGGTGGTGGCTGCGTCGGTGCTGGTATCATAGATTAGCTTATCTCAACTTTCTCGAACATAAGCAAACTATTCTTTACGTTACAACGCTCTTATAGAACGAGCACTATTCGCCAGTGTACAGGGTGATTTCTTGCCACAATTTTCGGGAGATTGTGGTTATTTTAGTACCATACATTATATCTTATGATTAATCAAGACATTCCTCTGTGCTAAATTGTATCTATCTCTACATGTTAGATCTTGTGATCCGCCTGACAACACCACAGAAGTTAAGGATAACTGTACCATCTATGGTATTATCCTTTCAGCAGGGCTTTCTGCAGCTGGCAAAAATGAGCGTGGCGCTTGAGGTTATGGCGCACCAATCCTCTTTATGTACAAGGGATGTGTCTGTAAGACGTTTTTGATATAATGTACGTACACTGTTTATGATCGACATAGAGACCCTGGAATTGCAGGTAGAGCAGCATTGTAGGAGAAAGCAGGTGAGTGCTTCCATGGATGGCAACAGGAAGATACAGGAGGAGTCCGGGCCGTATATCTGGCTACGCTACGCGACCCAGTATACGAAGGATGGCCGTACCCATACAATTGAAATGAGTGTTCCCGTCCCCCCTGGTGCGAGCGCTGAGGAGCGAGAGCGGCTGATTCTAGAGGCTGAGGCGGGTATGCAGCAACTGACGGTGCATATGGATCAACATCTACCAGAGACTTCGGGGTCGGGGCGTTCCCAGAATGGCCAGCAGAAAAACCGGCCCGCTCCACAACCGCAGGTAAATACCAGGACTGCCCCTGCCCAACAACAACAGGCTGCACCACCACGGACAACGTTGGTTCCTGGCAATCGGCCGGCTTCTATTGCGGCTCCGCCAACGGCCACACAGTCAGGAGATAATCGTAATGGGGACGCGCCTGAGATAACGACTGGTGGGCGTAGTGGAGAGCCGGGTAACAAGTCAAATACCGGAAATCTGTCATTGCCGGCTGGTGAGCCGGGCAGTAATATGCCTTTGCCGCAATTTATTCAATATATTAAAGATAATCTGGATCTGACACCAAAGCAGGCGATGGAGATGCTCAATGTGCGTTCTCTCACGACTGGTATTAATCTGCGTGATGCGTTAGAGCAGATCAAAGAAATGCTTGGCCAAAATGGTCCTGCACCTACATCTTTGCAAGCACCAACGCGACGGGATAGTGAAACGCATTTGCGGTCAGAGCAGGCGCAAGATAGTTCCGATCTGCCACGTGCGCAGAAATCAGGACAACTGCCGCGCATCTTGCGTCCAGAACGCGATAATCCGATTGTGGAGATGCGCATTCCGCGTGCAGCGCCAGCAGGATTTGAGGAAGAGATTGGACCTGATGAACTGGAGCATGAACCCTTAGCTGGTTCAACCTTTAATGAACTTGAGGATCTGCCCTTGCTCCCAGACGAATTTAGTGAACAAGAATTGGAGCGTGCCCGCACCAAAATCAGTTCCTTACGCGAATCCCAGGGCGCAGCCACAGCCAGTCCACAGCGTCAGAAAGTACTGGATAATGTGGTTCTCTCCCAGATCTCAGATGAGCAATTACGGACACTGATTGAAGGTGTATGGACAATTACAACCATCAAAAAACTGAAGGTGGACCAGGTTGAAGCGTTAATTTCCTGGGCAAAGCTGGAAGATGATTTTATAGAACAGGTAGAAGCTGTTCTGGCAGTCCTAGAGGAGGAACGCTAATGCGTGTGGTAACTGGTGAGGCCAAGGGTAAAAAACTGAAGTCTCCTAAAACAATCGGCACCCGGCCAATTATGGATCGCGTGAAGACCGCGTTATTTGATATTCTATCTGATGAAGTAACTGATGCCCGTTTCCTGGATCTTTTTGCTGGAACGGGCGGCGTGGGGATTGAGGCGCTCAGCCGTGGTGCCGCCCATGCCACCTTTATCGAGATGAATCCAAAGATTGTTAAGCTTGTACGCGAGAATTTACAGATAACTGGCCTGACCGATCGAGCTGATGCGTTGCAGGGAGATTCTTTCAAATTTTTGCTGGCCCACCAGTCTCAACCCCAACAGCCGTCTCCATCACATGGCCATGAGAAGCGTGCTTATTTTCCAGCCGCCCTCACAGGCCAGTCGCGCGTCTATGATATCATTTATGTAGCTCCACCCCAGTATGAAGAGATGGCGGCGCGTGCCCTGGGTTTATTGGAAAGCTCAACCCTATGGTCAGATAATACATTGATTATCGTGCAGATACATCCCAAAGAGCGCCCTGGTGTAGCGGCCGTGGCCAGCCAGAACTTTGTTCTAGACGATGAGCGGCATTATGGGAGTACACTCTTAATGTTTTACCGCCGTCCAACTGTATGAGCCGAATCTACCTGGGTCGTGATGCTGGTAGCGTGTGTCGGAATCACACGCGGCAAGGTGAAGCGAAAACAACTGCCTTCCCCTGCTATACCGGAACTCTCGACCCAGATACGACCGTGTAAACGCTCCACTAACTGCTGGCAAATATACAGTCCCAATCCTGTGCCGCGTACCGTGCCCCCTACATCACGGGGTAGACGCGCAAATTGCTCAAAAACATGGGCATGTTCTTCAAGCGGAATACCTGGTCCCGCGTCCTGCACACTGATACAAATCATCTGTGGATCATAGTGATCTGCTTCAGCCTTCAATATGATAGAGGTACCGGAAGGCGTATATTTAAGCGCGTTAGTGAGTAGCTGATGCAAGATGTGGCGTAAATATTGCCGATTAGCGCGTGCCCATAGATGGGTAGAGATCTGTAAACGCATACGATATTGCTCATGTTGAAGTACTGCAATATGATCACAGGTTTCAAGGACAATCTGAGCGATCGAGCACTCCTCAGCATCCCGTTCCGCCTGGGTGTTATCTATATCCATTGATACCAGGATATTATTGACAATCGCACGTAAATCATCACAGTGGCGCAACGCATCCTGTAAATAGATACCATGAGCTTGATATTGTAGATAGCCATGGCTCTCAAACAACATGTTAAGCAACTCAAAATAGCTATAAGTGGCAGCTAATGATGTTCTTAATTCGTGATTAACATTGATCACAAATTGTGTCTTGAGTTGCTCAAACTGGCGTAACTGTTCCCTTATCATCTGACGTTGCTGTTCTTGCTCCCGATTAAATGCCAGATGTGTCTGTTTGCTGCCACACGTTTCTTTGAAAAAAGCCATCAACTGTCCCGCGCCCAACAGAATAATCAAGTTGAACAGGGTTGAGATCAGGATTGTAGAAGCAGGACCATTGATACTCTTCTGATAGATGACATAGCCGCCTGATAGTGCAAAGCAACTCAAAAAGCAGATACATGTTCCTCTATATGAGAAGCCCCAGGCCCATAGCAACATGCTTAGTAGGAGGAGACCTTCAACGTGGATAACGCTAAATGTGAGCAGGTAGGTGATCATACTGAGCAGTGTGCATATAATGCAGATAGCCAGACGTGGAGCAAACGATATACTCGTAAATGAAAATTGCCATAGCAGATGCTGCTTCTCAAACATGACCCTCTCCCCTTATCACTACTCAAATATTTAATGTTCTTTTAATGATATAACAATGTTAAAACAATAAGCAGTTTTTGCAATAATACCATATTTATAAATACATATACAAGCCTTATCTTATGTAAAATTTATTAATTCCTAATAAATTATGTTATTGTCAGAAACAAAGGGCTTTCTGTTCTTGTACTTTGTCAAACGTCGTTTGATCGGTTGTTCGCCCGCTACGCGGGCGGCGAGCCCCTTGGATCCCGGCTTTGGAGGGTGGGATGTTGGGGGCACAGCCCTAGAACCCCCAGGCACCGGGGTTGGCCGTTCCTTGGATCCCGGCTTTGGAGGGTGGGATGTCGGGGGCACAGCCCTAGAACCCCCAGGCACCGGAGTTGGCCGTTCCTTGGATCCCGGCTTTGGAGGGTGGGATGTCGGGGGCACAGCCCTAGAACCCCCAGGCAATGGGATTGGCCGTTCCTTGGATCCCGGCTTTGTGATCACATGATGAGACGTGCCAATGTTCGCTGGTGTCTCGATCAGGAAACAAAGGGTCCAGTTTTATGGGATATAATAGAGGGAAGTATGTGTATAGAAAAAGGAGGACGTAATTATGGTAAGTAAGCCAGGTGGCCGTTTTGCATTTTTGGATGCCGGCGAGGCGGCGCGACGATTAGGAATTGATCGTGTGATGTTGGATCTCTGGGTGAAGGAAGGTCGGATTAAGACGCATCGGGGTGTGGGACGGGATAGTTTTTTCCGCGCGGGAGATGTTGAGGCGCTCTATAATGAACTGCATCCAGCAACTGAGGTGGCTGAGGCCGTGGCTCAGGATGAGCAGGACAGCGCAGCAGGCGTGGAGACAGCGGCGAAACCAGCGCGCAAGCAACAGGATCCACAGATGCGCGTCTACCTTCGCTTGCAGGCGGATGCCAAATGGTATGACGTTTCTGAAGATGATATTCGCTACTGGTTTCAGCAGCTGGCTCCAGATGGTTATGTGCGCAATAAGCGTAACGCCGAGCATACAATCAAGAAGTTGCAATTGCTCGTAAGCTTGATTGAAGATGCGCAAAAACGAGAAGCAGAGCAGTCATGATGGGCCGATAAAGCCCATCATGTTGGCTCTTGTTTTTCATCCTCCCAACCGAATTCGCGTCTGATTTGTTCCAAAGGGATCAATGCTTCCGCTTTTGTACCACGTTGTGCCAGGCGAAATGAGGTCATAAACTTCTCATTATGAAGTATTTCTAATGTCTGGTTGAGAGCTTCAATAGTCTCACACATGTGGAGGTAGTTAGCCATTGATAAAATGGCCATGACTTGCTGCTCATCTTGAGTGACGATGATTGGATCCTCTGTTTGTGCAAACAACTGGGGTAATGTAGAGAGTTGTTGCTGTGCTTCGGATAACGATAAATGTTTCTCCGTCATGTTGCTCCCCTTTGATAGATAATAGCATTATTTTTTATAGCAACACGCACTCAACGTTTATACTGTGCAATACAAAACGCCTTTATTGTGTGTACGTTAGCGGGTTCATGTTGTTGCAACTCATAAACAAGAGTGTTTTTCCACGAAATATGCATATAGCTTATTTAAGATAGACGCACGCCTATATTCATTTGTCACTTTGAGCTTCTGGACTATGACCTGTCTATTTCTACAGGTAGGGAACAGGTAGTTTCTCCGGCTTTAAAGACTGGTGGAAATAGCGGTGTTGTTGACCTCAAGGGAAGTTATACTACCACTGTGCAGAGGAACCATCAGTATGGAGCCCAGCGAGCAATAAGGCGTTGATTGTGGAACCCGGCGCTTTATTCATCGTTTGCATGCGAGCTTGACCTGTGTGATTTGTCAGCGGGCGAGGCGTGACGATAACATGCAATACAAGAGCCGTAGCGAGGGCATTATCGGATATAGTGTCGATGGAATCATACTGATGGGTGACTCATGTGCAGCGCGGATCAACCAGTTCAGCTGATCTGGTTGGTAGGGTGACACTCACGAATATTTGTGGGTACATGTATCGAGGGAAGAAGATTTCCTGGAAAGGAGTGCACGATGGGACAGTGGGCATATAAGGTTGTATATGTCGATTACCGTGGGCGTATCTCATGTGAAGGCACTGAGACGCTGATAGGCAACGAGCGACGTAGCGCGTTTGTGCGCCGCTATTTTGATAGCATCGGTCGTGAAGGTTGGGAGTTAGCGAGTAATCAGCCTCTGACATCCAACTCCGCATATTATGTGTTTAAGCGGCCAGCACAGGATGGCGATTATGCCGAGGAGACTCCTCCAGCTGCTAGTGAGGCGACTCCTGCTACACCTCCTCCGACATCGACTGAGGGTGGTAGTAGCCCAACTATTGAGAACGTCTAATTTAGCCAGGAAGAGGCCTCATGCATCCATAGTGGAATTGCATGAGGTTTTTTTGTTTTTGTGGTTGTGATGGCTTTTTGACGCCTCGCGCCTGCGGCGCTCGCTTGCTTTATTTTCTCAGGCGGGATATGGGCCGGTCGCGACCGGCCCATATCCCGCCTGAGAAAATAAAGGGGAGAGAGGCTATGGAGACTCTGTTATAATACTTCTGGAAATTCATGGGGTCATTATTTTGATTTGATGAAGTAATTTCCATTGATGAGATATCTGGATATCTGGCAGGAGATATATATGGCACAAACATCCGCAACCGAGGCTCCCATCTACCAAAATTTTATTGGTGGTCAGTGGCGTAACGCCCATGGTGGCAAATTATTTACAAGTACTAATCCAGCCCATACGCAAGAAGTTATTGGACAATATCAGATGTCTGATGTCCAGGACCTTGAAGATGCAGTGTCGGCCGCGACGAAGGCGCAGCGTGCCTGGTCCGCTACACCTGCTCCTGTGCGTGGTGAAGTCCTGTGGCGTACCGCCCAGTTGTTAGAGCAGCAGCAGGAAGAGCTAGCCGTTTTAATGACCCGCGAAATGGGCAAGATCTTAAAAGAGACGCGTGGCGATGTCCAGGTGGCGATCGACGTGGCTAAATTTGTGGCCGGCGAAGGACGGAGAGCAGAAGGTGAAACAGTTCCATCTGGCTTGCCTGATAAATTCTGCCTGACTATCCGCCAACCAATCGGTATCGTCGGAATCATCACACCCTGGAATTTCCCTCTGGCGATTCCAGCCTGGAAAACCTTTCCCGCTTTACTGGCCGGCAATGCTGTGATTCTTAAGCCAGCCAGTGATACACCGCTGCTTACCTTGAAGATGGCTGAAATTCTCCAGCAGGCGGGCCTGCCAGATGGTGTCTTGAATGTACTCACGGGTCCTGGTGGTACGCTGGGCGATGCCATGGCCAGTCATAAAAAGATCAATATGATCTCGCTGACAGGATCAAACGAAGTAGGACGCCGGGTGGCTGAGCTCTGTGGCCGAGACCTGCGTCGCTGCGCTCTCGAACTGGGTGGCAAAAACGCTGTAATCATTATGGATGATGCCGATCTGGATCTGGCCGCCAATAATATTACACTGGGAGCCTTTGGAACTACGGGACAGCGTTGTACCGCGACGAGCCGTGTTATCCTCCATCGTGCCGTCTATCAGGGCTTTGTGGACCGTATCATGGCGAATGCTGAGAAGTTGCGCGTTGGTGATGGCTTGGAAGCTCAGACGGAGGTTGGACCGCTGGTGAACCGTGGTCGTGTCAAGGCTGTCGATGCCTACACCCAGATCGGTCAACAGGAAGGCGCGCGCTTATTGCTGGGTGGCGCCCCTCTGAACAAAGACGCATACTCCGAAGGTGCCTTTTATCAACCTACCATCTTTGGCGATGTGCAGCCAGGCATGCGTATTGCTCAAGAAGAAGTGTTTGGACCATTCCTCTCACTTCTACCCGTTGATTCCTATGAAGAAGCCATTACTGTTGCTAATTCCACCGAATATGGCCTCTCTACCGGCATCTTTACCGAGGATGCGCGCCTGGTATTTCGAGCCATGCGTGACATCGAATCCGGACTTGTCTATATCAACGCTGGTACTACTGGGTCAGAGATTCATCTGCCATTTGGTGGTATGAAAAACAGTGGAAATGGACATCGTGAGCTGGGTGTTGAGGCTGTCAACGAATTCTGCGAACTTAAAAGCGTCTTTATTTCATACCCACCACGCAAGCACTAACCCTGCTCCTATCCATGCTTTTGAGGACGTCTGTTCATGACAGATGTCCTCTTTTTTTATGGTTAACTATCTTCTTGCATATTACTTGTGCAATTTAAATTAAATATATACATAAGGGTGAAGTGAGAACTAATAGCATCCCTTGCTCGTATATAATAATGGAACTTGTTGATGTGTCGGATTAGGGAGGGGTATATGCAAGAACAGCACGTGACCCAGTTGGAAGAAGTGATAGAGTGGTTGAAGGATTACGCGATTGCATTTGGTAGTACATCACCCGGGGGGAGTAATCGCGACCTTCTACCTTTTGTGGATATTGTAGGCAGTGCTCGTATTGTGTCTTGTGGGGAAGCAACTCATGGAACCCATGAGTTTTTTACATTGAAGCATCGTCTCCTGGAAATACTGGTTAAAGAGGCAGGCTTTACACATTTCGCGTTGGAAGATGGCTGGGCTGAGGCCGAACGGATCAATACATTTCTACACACCGGGCAGGGAGACCCAACGGCCCTGCTGGAAGGTTTGCGCTTCTGGACCTGGAAAACACAGGAGATGTTGGATATTATTCTTTGGATGCGGGCCTATAACCAGGATCGTGGTTCGCGCCCGGCATTGCAATTTTGTGGTATTGATATGCAATCCTGTGATCTTGCTATGCACAGTGTGCTGGATTTTGTGCAGAAGGTTGATCCTGATGCCGTTGAAGAGATGTTGCAACTGTATGAAACCTTCTGGCAGTATGCAGCGCATTTAAGTCGCTATAGCGATGAACCACTTGCCGTGAAGCAGACCTGTAGCCTGCAACTACAACGTGTCTATGATTTGCTGGATCAGCGACGTCCTATCTATGAGCAACAGGCTTCAGCCGCCGAGTTCGCCTTTGCCTTACAGAGCGCACGTATCGTACTTCAGGCTGAAGAGATGTTTTCCGCATATAACTATGAGTTGCGCGATGAATTTATGGCGGAAAATGCAGCCTGGCATCTAGAACAGGCTGGCCCTGAGGCCAAAATGTTTATCTGGACACATAATGGCCATGCGGCCGCGCCCGTGGGGAATGAACAGCGACGCTTTATGGGGACCTATTTAAGCGAGCGCTATCAAGATGCATTTCTAGCGGTGGGAATGCTCTTTTACCAGGGGGCGTGTAACGCATTGGATCGTGAGGAGCCGCAACAGCCAGTACCGCACCTGGTGGTACTCCCTCCACAGGATAGCTATGAATATGCCTTCCACGCAACTGGTTTAGAGCATATGATGATCGATCTGCAAGGTTTTCCGGATGAAGAGCAGCGCAGTGCCTGGATTTTACAACCCCACCTCCACCGGATTATTGGTGCCATGTACTCGGCTCGACAAGATAAATTATACTGGTCACCGATCGAACTGGCTTATGAGTTTGACCTCGTTTTTTGCCTGAATACCACCACACCATCGCGCTTATTGCACAATAGTCATGAAACCAACGATGAGACCAGAACAGCTTCCCAACTCATCACCAACAAACCCCGCAACCTTGACTTTGAAGCCGGCCTGGCCTACTGGTTATATAGTGCTCCAATCACCCATCAATGTGGTATTGAAACCGTCTTTGCCCATAGTGGTGAAGCCTGCGCTTATCTCAAATCATCCGAAGCGGATCCCACCATTTTCAGCACAATGCAGCAAACCATTGCCTCGACTATGTATGTCCAGCACCGTATTCGCTTATCAGCATACGTAAAAGCACAACAGGTACAGAAATACGCGGGTCTATGGATGCGTATAGAAAGTCCTACCGGCGCCTTAAAGTTTGATGGTATGGCTAACCGCGCGATCAGTGGCACCAGTGACTGGACGCGCTATGAGATCGTCCTGGACGTTCCTCAAGGAAGTACACAAATCGTCTTTGGACTCCATCTCGCAGGCCGAGGTCAAGTCTGGTTAGATGATGTGCAGCTAGAAACCGTTTCTTCAGAGGTACCCACCACCGATCCATCGTAACCTGACACCCGCAGTGCCCCCTGTAGCGGCAGGGCTTGCCCCCAATACTTTCAACTTAAGCACTTTTTGTGTCCGGGAGAGATGCGTCCTGCGTTCCCATCTCCCGGACATGAATGACAACAAAAGAGAGATAGGTGTC
Source organism: Dictyobacter alpinus (assembly GCF_003967575.1). Lineage (NCBI taxonomy): Bacteria > Bacillati > Chloroflexota > Ktedonobacteria > Ktedonobacterales > Dictyobacteraceae > Dictyobacter > Dictyobacter alpinus. The sequence goes on along the minus strand of NZ_BIFT01000001.1, from coordinate 1,848,948 downwards.
CGTTTTTTCGAAGGGAGCTGGCGCTGGCTTCCCTCGTTTTTTTGGCTTGTGTTTGTTATAGACCTGTTTGATTTCTCTTCGATTGTTCCGCAATATGGGGTCAGGCAAGACATGCGTACTCATCTCTTGTATCATTCGATCGAGGAGCGGTTCGCGATGCTGCTGACTCCATGTTGCGACCCGCTCGACCCGCAGGCGCAACTCCTCTAATGCGTGCTTACAACTCAACCTGCAGGGATCAATGCCTGCCTGCTCCCCCGCTTTGACCATCCAAAATCGCAGATTGTAATGAGCCAGCAGCAGAGCATACACTTCTTGCTTGACCCCGTCGGGCTTTTTCGCACGCAGCACTTTGACCTGCTCATGCAACACACTTTTGAGTTCTCGGATCATGAGCTCCACCTCCCAGCGTTGCTGATAGAGCTCGATGAGCTCATGAGATGGAGACGCTTTCTCATCTAACAACGTGGTGACCAGCCGATAGAGGCGTCCTGGCTTCCCGAGGCGCTCATCGGTGAGGGTGTATTCGATCACTCGCACGGTCTGTTTCTCTGTGGCGCGATACGTGGCTTTGCGATTGGGGTTGAGGATCGCCAGGTAGCTTCCATCAGAAAGCTCGGTATGCCGATGGCGTAAGCTCGTACGGGAAAGCCCACAGAGCACATGCGCATTCTTTTCTCTGGCCTCTTGTGCTAACATCCCACTGAAGATGCCACAATCGCCGAGCACGAGCATCCCTTGCACCACCGATCGCATGACCTCACGCACTCCATGCGCTTCAGCCCAATGGTAACCTCCTAATGCAGCAGCGATGACGGCATGACTGGCACATTCCATGAGCATCACGGCACGCACCTGAGGATAGGCTCCTTTGCCGTATTGGTTGCTTGATCGACCGAAGGCCGCATCATTGGCTGGGGTATCAGCAACATTGAAGAGCGTGCCATCAATGGCCATCACCCGTAATCCCTGGTAAAAGGCGCTCGGGGTTGTGAGGGCATCACCCAGCGGGCGGCAAGCACGCTCCAGCAATTGGCGAAAGGGATCAGATCCTAAGCGTGCACGTTGTGCGGCTAAGGCTTGAGCCGACATATGGTGCTCACGCATGGTGGGATGCAGATCCATCAGCCCATCGACAAGCTTTTTCCAGACCTGTTGCTGGCAAGAGCGACGCCAGTAAGAACAACAACATTGGAAGAGGATGATGCTCAGGCGCGTACACTGACGCACACGCCGAGGTCGACGCTTGGTCTGCTGGTGGGAAGGCACGCCAAAGATATCAGCAATGAGCGTGGCAGGGAAACAGGCCTCGAAAACATTCATATCAATCAAGGCGCAGATCTTGTCATTGGGGCCCACATGGCGTAAGCTAGGCATGAAGAAGTTCCTTTCATCAAAAAACAGGACGTAGATTCTTCTGTCTATGACGAAGTGAGAACTTCTTTTTCTCATCAATCCCTCTTTTTTCTCATGCTTAAGTTGAAAGTATTGGGGCTTGCCCCTGCTACCTGTTCACGTATGATATGCCTCTTAAACATGTGGTCTGGCGAGGCAAATGTTACGAAGCGTGTCGGATTTTTGGCTTGCACCTAATTGTACGTTGGGCAGGAGCAGGGATAAACCCTGCCGCTACTAGCTGCGTTGGAGGGCAAATTGTTCAAACATTGCTTCCCAGACTTCCTGGTTTTCGATGCGTTCGCGTGGGTTGGCGACACGGCCATTGATCATTTCAAAGATACAGCTGAGCAGGCGTTGTAGTACCATGGAGGACTCGTCGTAGAAACCAGCCGCCTTCTTGATATCGCCATTGAGGATTTCATAGCAGAGGGCGATGAAGTTTTCAACGTCGATATGATTATGGTCTACACGGAACTCGTAACTACCCATATGCCAGAGATTCTCATTAACCATCAATGTATGTAAGGTTTGAGGATCAAGATCAATACCATTGACACGACACGTCTCGGCAAGCGCATCCATGGTCCAGTTAATAAATGTTACCAGGGTCGACAACTGTTCCGTTGGAGAATGTTTGGTTTCCCATTCCTGTTCCATGCGGCTAATCAAATTGAGTAGCTCAAAATTTTCCAGGCGTAACTTTTCGGCTGGATCTGGCAGGCGCACCTTCTGTCCATTGGATTGTTGGGCTTCTTGGTACACAGCTACCAGGAAGCGCTGCTGCGCCAGTTGTCCCAGTTCGCGAGCAACATCCAGTTCTGGTCGGCGTAGCGCACTGGCGATACGGCGTACCCGGCGATAGAGGTTTACATGCGTGAATAATTCCAGACTGCGAATATCGAAACGCATCGCGTAGGGGATTGTCGGAGCCAGTTGTAACATGGTCCGCATGCCCTGTGGAAGAACATTCTGTAGCCCCTCCCACTCATCACTGTAGCGCACCATCTCCATAGTTGCGCGTACAACCTCGATATCCAGGGAAGCTTCACCATAGGGAAGGAGTTTTTGTACATTGGGGCTGGCAATAAATTCATAATGGCCATCCGACCACATAGATAGCTCACGGGCCGTCCAGAGCGTTTTCATCCGCAGCGCTTCGCGCAATTGTTGTTCTGTGATCACATTCATCATCACCAGACGCTCACCAATGCGCTTGCCCAGAGGATCCTGTAATTGTTGGGCATAAGCTTCTTCAATATGATGATAGGTAGTCATGCCCAGCTGTTGTAAAACATCACCCAGCGCCAGGGCCCCTGGATCAAGCTCGGACGCGTTAGCCAGTTTCCCTTCATTAAAGTAAAGGATGCCCATACGTCCAGTACTCTGCTTGAGATGAATTGCGCCCGTCATGCCACCAAGCTCTACAATTTGTAGGATTTCTACGAGGCCAAAATCTTTCAGGTTACCAGACAAGACGGTGTCGGTATTCATGCTCCCCCCAAGTGCCAGCTTGATCGATTGATCGTATTTGATGTCAGGTAATATGTTAAGCGCTTCTAACGATTCCGCAGTGAATGTTCTCAGTAGAAATGCCTGCGCTTTGCATTATATCAGAGCTTTATCTCATTCAACAAGTTAATAGATATATTATTCACCAGGCATGTTCGCCTGCTATAATTCAGGTATGGATATAAATAATAAAGTTGCTATAGTTACCGGGGCGGGCCGTGGCGTTGGCCGCTCTACCGCCCGTCTACTGGCTCAGGCAGGCGTCCGTGTTGTCCTTTTTAGTCGTACCAGGACGCAGTTGGACGAGGCCGTAGCAGAGATCACGCGCAACGGTGGTCAGGCCCTGTCTGTAGTCGGTGATGTTTCGCAAGAAGAGGACGTGCAGCGCCTCTTCCAACATACCCAGGAAACCTATGGGCGCATTGATATCTTAATTAACTGCGCTGCCATCGTGGCGGTAAAGCCCTTTGCAGAAATGGACACCGCGACCTGGGATCAAGTCATAAATATCAACCTGCGTGGAACCTTCCTCTGCTGTCGGGCCGCCTTCCGTCAGATGATGGAGCAGAAGCAAGGTGTGATCATCAACATTTCGTCCCTATCAGGCGTCAAAGGCGTAGAGAAATTCCCCGGAATGAGCGCCTATAACGTCTCAAAATCAGGTGTAGCCAGCCTTACAGAAATACTGGCTGTCGAAGGAAAAGCGCATAACATTCGCGTCTGTGCTGTCAGTCCTGGAGCCATAGATACTGAGATGCTCAAGCAAGCCGCTCCACATCTCAAAGCCGGCATGACCCCAGACGAACTAGCCGACATCCTCTTCTACCTGGCCAACGACAGCGGCCGCATGTTCAGCGGCAGCAACATCGAACTATTTACCAACGCCTGACACACAACAATAAAGAAGCAGGCAGGCGCATGAGAGACGGCCTTTTGGGGAGAGGAAGTGAGCGTAAACACTTCCTTTCTCTACGCCCATCTCGTTGGAGGGGTAGGGATGTGCAGGCGGGAAGGAAATAGAACGTTTTTGTAACTTGTTTAAAAAGAAAAAGACTATATCGACGATAGTCATCGAAACAACCGCTATCATCGTATCGAATAAAATAAATGAAGCCAACTAACTTATAGAGGAGAAAAATATGGTCTACCTGACCAGACGCGTCACCTTTAGCGCGGCACATCGTCTGTGGAGCCAGCACCTGACAGAAGAAGAAAACTACCACATCTACGACAAATGTGCCAACCCAAACGGACATGGACACAACTACACACTAGAGGTAACCGTGCGCGGCAATCCCGATCCAACAACGGGAATGGTAATGAATCTAACCGATATGAAGAAGATTACCAATGAGCAGGTGGTGGATTGGGTGGATCATAAACATCTCAACTATGATGTTCCCTGGCTGGAAAATGTGATTCCTACCGCTGAGATGCTAGCAATCGCTTTCTGGAAGCGCCTTGAGCCTGGTTTTCCGACTGGATCTCTCTACGAGGTGAAGCTGCACGAGACAGAGAACAATGTGGCTGCCTATCGTGGTGAGCAGACGGAAGCAGGTAGAGAATGAGGATCGCGCTGGTCGCGCCGCTGGTCACAACTATCTCAGAACCATTTACGGGCGGTTCGCAAGCGGTAGTGGCTGACCTGGCTATGGGATTGGCGCAACGTGGACATCACGTGACCCTCTTCGCCCGTGCAGGCTCAAAGGTACCTGGTATTACCATTGAGCCAGTTACGGTACCTGAAAACGTGACCCCATCAAGTTTCGCGGAACCTGGAAAAGAGCAAGCGCTCGATCCAGGTTTCATGGACCAGGCCAATGTATTTCTAGAATTGTTTCTGCAACTGCGTCAGCGGGCAGATGAATTTGATGTGATCCATGCCCACGCCTTCGACTGGCCCAGCTTTGCTTGTAGTACAGCGGTAACCACCATTCCGGTCATGCATACCGTTCATCTACCGGCTATTTCACCTGAAATCAACAACGTACTGAGCATACTAGAGCGTCAGGGGCATCCTCTCACACTAATCACGGTCTCACAGGCCTGTGCGCGTGATTATGCGGCATATACTTCTTTTGATCATGTGATTTATAATGGGTTGGATCTTGACGCGATACCTTTCTCCGCCCATGTTGCTCCCACTGCCCCACTCTTATTCGCGGGCCGTATTACGCCTGAGAAAGGCGTAGAGCAAGCCATCAAGATCGCTGAACGTGCGGGCAAGCCTTTAATCATAGCTGGCGGCATCTATGATCAGCGGTACTATACGGAGCGCATCGCACCGCTGCTGGAGCAGAAAAAGGATAGCGTGACGTACCTGGGTCAGTTGAATCATCCCGATCTGTGGAAACTAATGGGTGAGGTACAGGGATTACTCTTCCCGATTGCCTGGGATGAGCCGTTTGGGCTGACGCCTGTAGAAGCTATGGCGGCCGGCACACCGGTTATCGCCTTTGCACGTGGTGCTACCAGCGAGGTCATTGAGCATGGACGGACAGGCTTTCTGGTGCCAGCGGAAGATTGTGAGCAAGCAGCGGCGGCCGTCGAGCAGCTCTCCGAAATTTCGCGTGAATACTGCCGTAGCCATGTTAAAGCCAACTTCTCGCTGCAGCGTATGCTAGCGGCACACGAGAAGATATATCAGCAGCACTCCAGCTACTCACAAACGTAGAAGGTGCGTGTGGCGCTCCAACAGTTTTACATGTGCTGTCAGAAACTGAGCATTGCTCAGTTTCTGACAGCACATGTAAAAGAAGCATGGGGCCTTCAGGGTACCAATGCGGCTGGCTACCACGCTCCACAATGAGAGCAGAAAACACACACTAGCCTAGAAGACGGGGAGGTAGCGCTCGATTTCCCAGCTATGGACTTGCTGACGATACTCGGTCCATTCGATACTTTTGGCGTCTACAAAGCCTTCGTAAATAGTATCGCCCAGTACATCGCGAATCAAGGCATCCTCACGCATGCTATCCAGGGCTTCTCCCAGCGTGGCGGGGAGCAGACGAGCGCGTGGACGTAGACGTTCGCTTTCCTCTTGCAGGAAGATATTCTCGTCCATGGCGGGTGGTAAGGTGAGTTTGCGTTGAATGCCATCTAAGCCTGCACGTAGCATGACCGCCAGCGCCAGGTGGGGATTACAACTGGGATCGGTACAACGTAGCTCGATGCGCATCGATGATTGTGGATCAGTGCCGGGACGTGGAACACGGATCAGGGCCTGGCGATTGACGCGTCCCCAGTTTACGAAGACGGGCGCCTCATAGCCTCGCACCAGGCGCTTATAAGAATTTACCAGCGGTGCCAGGATTGCGCACATGGAACGCGCGTGTGCCAGTTGTCCCGCGATAAAGCCGCGTCCAATCTCCGAGAGGCCATATTCGGCCCGCTCATCAACAAAAGCATTTTTACCACTTTCTATATTGATGAGTTGTTGATGAATATGCAGCCCCGATCCATTTGTTTTGTAGAAGGGCTTGGGTAGAAAGGTAGCATAAAGATTTTGCTGGGAGGCAATCGCCTTGATGACATATTTCGCGGTCAGCAGGCTATCCGCTATGTGCAAAGCATCGCCGATCTCAAAATCGATCTCATGCTGGCCTGCCGCCACCTCATGATGGCTGCCCTCAATCTTGATACCCATACTTTGTAAGGCATGTACCATCTCACTGCGAATAGTGACGGTAAATTTAGTTGAGAGATCAAAGTAGCTACCTGGATCATCTTGAAGAGGAATCGGTTTTTTATCCTCAATTTGCAGTAAGAAGAATTCCAGTTCAGGTGCCACCTGATACTTAAAGCCCATCGCACGGGCCTCCTCGATCGCACCCAGTAGCGCGGCACGTGGATCGCCATCAAAGCGCTCACCATCTGGTTCACGGATATCACAAATGACCCGTGCCACCACATCCCCATCGCTCTCCGCATCACTCTGCCGCGTATCGATCCTGGGTGCTGGACGTACCTTACCAGGAAGGGTTGTAAAAGTAGCCAGATCAGGATACAGATACATATCACTTTCGGCTACGCGGGCAATATTTTCAAGTGCAGAACCGTCAAACCATTTGCCGTGCCGCACACAGTCAGCAAATTGCTCTACTGGAATCGTCACACACTTGGCTACTCCAACTACATCAGTAAATTCCAGATTGACGAAACGAATGCGCTCGTTTTTGATTGTGGCCATAACCTGTTCATAGCTGTTATGGTCCCCGCGTTTGTCTGCCATACTAATTTGCTCCTTTGCATCATTGCTTTTCTATTGGTATTGTCTACTTTGACAAAGTGGTGTGTATGTTATTTTTAAGCTGTCGCGGCCAACATGCTCGCTGCACAGTAATGGGTTGTCTATCTTTTGACGTATCTTGACGATACATGAGTTGTTGGTTGGCTTACATTGTTCTATCGGCAATGCCAGGAAGTGTATTTTTCTGGTGCCATTTTATAATTTGTTGATTCTATTGTATAGCATCCAGGTTGTGAAAAGGAGTGTTTTGGAAAGCGAATTTGCCCTATTGCATGAAGGATGTCTTTAAGATAATGTACGCCAGACTGAAAAGATGATTAGTGCTATGGAGGAAGTATACCATTAAAAGCAAGATAAAGCATATGAAATATCAGGTAAGTTTGGTCGTCCTGCATAATTGGATGGGACTTCTCATGGAGCATATGTAATCCCTTACTCCATGAGAAGTAGCAATGTTTAACTTATTCGAGGCCCAGCCAATGCATATCAGCACGCTCTTCCCAGATGGCACGAATCTCCTGGAATTCTTCATCTGAAAGGTTGCCAGCATTGAGTAAGGCTGCATTTTGCGCGTAGCGCTCAGGATGCGTGGTACCAACAATGGCGGTATGGACACCTGGGACGCTCAATGTGAAGCGCAGGGCAGTCGCGACTGAGGTGGCTGGACCACTTTGTAAGAAATCATATTTTAGCTTCTGCAGGCGCTCCCAATAGGAGTAGCCATAGGCTTCTTTATTAATATCGGGATCAGCCCAGGCAAAATTTGCTAGAGGGCGCTTAGCAATGATACCCATATTGCGTTCAATCGCCATCGGAAGTGTGAAATCTATGGTTTGTTGATCCGCGATATTTAGTGAGGTCTGCAATGTATCAAAAACATCCATGCGAATAGCATAGCGTGCATTTTCATTGGTACCGCTATAACCAATATAGTGTGTCTTGCCCATACGTTTGGCCTTCTCCAGAACATTGATGATGTCACCCTGACGCAGGACCTCGATTGGACATGTATGGATTTGCAGCAGATCTAGATGATCGGTCTGTAATCGGCGTAAGCTACGATCGATGCTGGCTTCAACCAGTCTGGGATCCCAATCTGGTAGATCGGGCAACTCATCCCCAGATGCATGTCCACATTTGGTGAACAGATAAAAATCATCCCGTCGGGTTGCTACCGCTCGGCCAATTAATTCTTCACTATCACCATAGCATTCAGCCGTATCGATAACGTTCAGACCAGCATCCAGGGCACTGTTGAGTAAGCGTGTAACATCAGCTGTTGATGAGCCTGAACCGATTTCAGAGCCACCAAAGCCAAGTACGCTCACCTGCATATCAGTCTTGCCAAATTGACGCTTTTCCATCTGAGAAACTCCTTTGACCATTTGTGGAAATACGCAAATGATAAAAATAAGAGCACTCCTCGTGTAGAAGTGCTCTTTACTCTATTCATGTTTCTATTATAGACACGGGTGAGTGTGTCTCAAGGTTTCACGATAGTGTATCGCCGATCAGTTCATCTTGTGAAAGTGGTCCGATGGCGGCAATAGTGAGTGGATGAACTGGAGAGTAGCGCTTCAGCACGCGCAACACTTGTTCCTGCGTCACGGCGTCGATGGCATCTTTCACTTCCTGAATGGTTTGTAGTCTTTGCTCATACCACCAGGAACGTAAGATCGCGCTCATACGAGAACCCGAGCCTTCGCCACGCATAACATTCTCGCTCTTCAGTTGCACCTTGGCGCGTTCCAGCTCATCGGCCGTAATGCCATCTTGCTCTAATTTGCGTAGCTCATTAATAATCACCTCTAAGCACTCGTGTCCCTGTTCAGGGGTTGTGCCTGCATAGATACGCAAGGCGCCGATATGCTTATTGCCAGCCAGGCCAGCGGAGACGCTATAAACCAGGCCGCGCTTCTCCCGAACCTCGACAAAGAGACGTGAAGCCATTGATCCACCCAGAACCTCGGACACCACCAGTGCCGCATAGTAATCTGGATCAGTATAGTTGGGGAAGGGCACCATCATACCGATATGCTCTTGCTTGCCCTCACGGAACTCCAACGAAACGCTCTGCTGAGGATTGGGCAGCTGCTCGCCCGAAGGTGGCGCCTCGCCCTGCCAGTCACCAAACAGATCCTGTACACGCTCCACCACATGCTCCCAGTCAAAATTACCGGCAATCGAGAAAAGCACATTATTGGGTTGATAACGGGCCTGCCAGAAATCGCGTAAATCCTGGCGCTGCAACTTACGTACATCCTCATCGGTACCCAGCACAAGGCGGCTGAGCGCGGTCCCCTTATAAAAGTTTGCCCGCACCAACTCAAAGATGCGGCTCATCGGCTCATCATCACGGCGGCGAATCTCTTGTAGGACCAGGTTGCGCATCTGATCCAGTTCCTCGCGTGGAAAGGTTGGTGTTAGCAAGATGTCACGGAAGAGGTTCAGCGTCGTATCAAATTTGGTATTAACAATCTGTCCCCAAACCATGGCGGTTTCCAGGCTGGTGCTGGCCCCTTTGCGTGCACCTAAGGATTCAAAGGCCTCATTGAGTGCGCGTGCATCTTTGGTTTTTGTCCCTTGAAAGAGCATATACTCGAAAAGGTGGGCCAGCCCTTGTTTATCAGCAGGCTCATGCACAACGGCAGCATCTAGTTGGAAGCCAAAGCTGATTGAGCTTAAGCTGGGCATGCGTTGACCAATAAGCTCAATGCCATTGGGCAATTTGTGGTAGAAATAGTTGGGTGGTAACCCCTGTTGGTCACTCATCTATAGGACGTCCTTTCTTAGACAGGAGTGAGGCCGCACATGGAAAACAAGGTTAGTATACCACAAGGGGATGGCGCTATGCTGTGACGCCATCCCCCTACACTTCTTGTTTGTTTATGCTGTGCGGTTAGTGAGGATGCCAATGACTGAGAGCATAAATAAGACGAATGCGGTCAGTGCGAAGGTGAGGTTGGTACCCAGGTAGGGTAATAAGACCAGCACTGGTAGGAAGGTGCCCAGGATGCTCCCTGCGGTTGAGGTCGCATAGAGTAGGCCTGATGTACGACCGGCGCTACCAACTTGCTGGATACGGATGCGAATGGAGTATGGTGAGACACAACCCAGGAGTATGGTGGGAATGGCAAAGAGTAGCATGATAGCAATCAGCGAGCCATACAGTACTCCGATCTCGTAAGAAGCAAATGTTAATTGCACCCAGTGCAAAATTGGATCAGCGATCAAGGGGATCAAGCCAATAAAGAGCGAAGCAACAGCTGTGATGATATAGAGATAGATGGGACGGGGATGGCGATCGGAGAGGATGCCACCAACGTAGTAACCAACGGTCAGATACAGTAAAATCAGGCCAATGACGCTTGCCCAGACAAATAGGGAGTCGCCAACGTATGGTGTCATTTTACGTGTGGCGGACATCTCCACGCAGAGCGATGCGGCTCCAGCTATAAATACCAGCAGCAGTACCAGCCAGCCCTGAAATGAGGATGGCCGGGTAGTTTCAATTATGTCGTTAGCGAGTGGCATCTGCTGAGATCCGGTAGTGGTTGCCATGCGTGGAAACTCTCCTTTATTGGGAATTACTACTATACATAACCATCAATAAATAGTTCTATCGCTAAGTGTACCACGTCGCGCGGCAAAGCGCAGCGGTTTATGCTTTCCCATCATTCTCAACAAACTGTGAGAGTACCTGCGGCTGAATCTCTAAAGCCTCCAGACACAACTGATTATATTTTTCTGAGCCCATTTTTTGTTCAACCGCCACCAGAAACCGTTCCAGTAACGATGTGGTTGGATCTTTTAGCGATTGACGAATCTGCAAGGCGGCAAAAAGCACTGCCAGAGCCTGTTGATGCTGACGTTGTTCGTAGAGTAACATCCCTAGATTCGTGAGTACCATGCCCGTATAGTGCTGATGATGGAGTTTGGCCGCTATCTTTAGCGCCTCGATATAGTAGCTATAGGCGTTGCCATAATCGCGTTCATGCTGTGAAATCAGACCCAGATTGTGATAGACTACGCTGACAAGTTGTAGATCTGGATGTTGTGATAACAGCGAGAGACAGGTCTCGAAGTTCTGTCGGGCCTGCTTAAGCTCCCCACGAATACGCAGCAATTCACCCTGGTTGGTCAGTGTAATGGCCTCACCATGCTGATCTCCAATGCGTCGCTGTAAAGCCACAGCCTGATCAAAATATACTTTGCTCTGCTGCTGCTCCCCGATGCGACCATAGAGAGTTCCCACATGGCTGGCTATCATCCCCTCATCCTGTGGTTTCAGCGTGCCAAAGGGTGGTAACATGGCCGTATATAAGCCAATCAATGTGTTCCAGGCGCCCCATTGGACCATACTATCGTGCAGTCCCTCGTAGAAAAGCAGATCGCAGGCATACTGCCAGCGATGTCCCAGGCAGAGATGACGCAGCGTAGTAATGATTGGTGCAACATCATAGAGTCCCGTACGTTGTGCGCGTGGTGGACACTGTTTTTTTATCAGATGTTCATAGTAACTTGCTACCTGGACATGGCCCGCCATTAAAGCACTTTGTCGTTGCTCCTCAGTTGCCGCAGACTGGGATGATGGCTTATTTTTATCCGGCCAGGGGGGAACGTTGCCCGCCTGACCCTGCTGGCTTATATCCTCCATAAAGTGCTCGGTTGTATACTGACGTAGAAGAGGATGGAGGGTATAGGCGGGCTGGTCATCCGAACTGGCGATATTTTGGATGATTCCTGTCTGCGTCAGCAGGTTCAGCTCATGATCAAAGGCCACAATTGCATCCATTTTTCCTTGCTGCTGTTGCGACTCAATACTATCGCCGATGATAGTCATAAAGATGCCAGCTTTTGGGACAGGTTCATGAAACAGACTTAACGCATGCACAATAGCATTCTGGGTAGGATTCAGAAAATAGTGGATGGCAATAATTAAATTAGCGGTAACATCGCCAGACCAGAGCGGGCGATAGTCTGGCGAATTCAAGAGATGATTGAGCAGCATGCCACTGAGCCGAATCAAGGCGCTGCAAAGCACCAGCGCATAGACATGTCCCGCGCAACGTTGCCAGACAAAGGAGACCTCTTCAGGCGTACCATGGACGCCACGTTGTTGGAGCAAGGCTACTCCTTCAGGGAGACTAATACGCGTCACCAGATAGGAGCGCACCCGAGGATTAGTAATCTTACTTTCATCATAGGGAGAGTGATAGCCAGTCAGAAGAATACGGCTCATGCCCAGATCGGTCTGCAACATATCTAGAAAAAGGGGCAGGACGCCACGGCCCGCCACCCCTTGATTAGTTTCAGGATGGAGAAGAAGCTCAAACTGATCCAACACAATCAATGCATTTTCTGAAGGGCGGCGCAGGGTACGCAGCAGTGCCGATACTTGCTGTTCCGGCTTCAAAAGAAACAAGCCATTATCCGGCACACCCACGCCAGCCAGGATATTGGCGATAATATCAGGTAACGTACTATACGTACCGATAGTGAGCCAGACAAGATGTTTAGGGGCCGACAACCCCGTATTTTTCGCCATCTGTAAACGTCTATAAATCAAAGCAGCCAGCGTAGACTTTCCCGTACCGGGTGCGCCCATAATCATCACCGCGCTGGTCTGTGTGTCTCCAAACATCCTTTGAATGGTATTGATCTCATCGGCACGCTGCATCGTTGTCTGGGGATCAGCTGATGGTGGCGTGGTTGCATTCACGCCAAAGGCTGCCGCTAATGGGTTCGCTTGCGTTTTTGTGACCGGTAAGGGTGTTTGTGAAAGCACTGTATTATAATTCGTCGAAGGTAAAGGAGCCAGATCCCGATTGGCTATATTGTTACCCTGTTGATCCCCCCGCTGCATAAAAAACTCCTTCTCATTAACACATAAATGCAACTATAGCATAACCGAATTATGCTCAAAGATGATAAAATAGCCTGAAAGTACGTCCCTAAAAGCACTCTGGCTTTTAAATCTTCTCTTTGCGTGTTTGGTGGCGCATACCGCTGAGTGCACAACTTGTTGGGAAAGTGTTATCATAAATTGCGTTTATGTGGAGTTTTGTAGAAGTTTCTTTCTCTACTTGAGAAGAGCTTACTTATAGCGTTGCAAGTATTGTAATGTGAAGATGTTTATTGATGTAGAGGGGACAGCGTATGCTACGGATTATCTATATGGGGACGCCGTATTTTGCGGTACCGGCCTTAGAGGCTTTGATTAAAGGGGCTGCGCCAGGAGCGGTCTTGCCAGAAGGTTATGAAATTGTGACGGTTATTACGCGTCCTGATAAGCCTGCGGGACGTGGACGAGGCGTGGTCTTTTCACCAGTTAAGCAGCTAGCATTAGATCAGGGCATTCCCGTCTGGCAGCCCGGCTCGTTTAAGAAGGCGGAGAATAGTGATGCCTTAGCGGCCTATAAAGCAGATCTGTATGTGGTGGCGGCCTTTGGCCAGATTTTGCCACAGAAAGTGTTGGATCAGCCTCACTATGGCACCCTCAATATCCATGCGTCACTGCTACCCCGATATCGTGGTCCAGATCCTATTGCCGAGTCGATTGTGCAGGGAGATCCCGAAAGTGGCGTCTCCATTATGTTGCTCGACGCAGGCATTGACACTGGTCCGGTTCTCACGCGTTATAAGCTGCCAATAAGCGCAGATGAAACCACCGGAACTCTAACCGCGAAGCTGGCTGAGCTAGGAGCCCGGGCCTTAGTCGAAACTTTGCCGCGTTGGATTGCAGGTACAATTACGCCGGAACCTCAGGAAGCGGAGCGGGCCACCCATACACGTATGCTGACCAAAGAAGATGGGATCATTGATTGGTCGCGACCAGCGGCCGTGCTGGCACGTAAGATCCGAGCCTATCAACCCTGGCCGGGATCCTATACCCATTGGCGTGGCAAACTGCTCAAGATTATCTCCGCCCACCCACAAAGTGTCGAGCTGCAATTTCCGGTTGAGCCGGGTACCGTCCTTCTTCGCGAAGAGGCTGGTCACAAAATACTGGCCGTTGCCACTGGCTCTGGTCTCCTGCATATCCATCAGCTTCAACTCGAAGGCAAAAAAGCACTCAGCTCCGATGACTTCCTGCGTGGCTATGCCCAGATCGCGGATGAGGTTCTCAATTAAACATTATCCATTGTATAGAAACGCCTACCACGAACATGTCCACGTAGCTGCGACCCTCAGCGGTCGCTTGCCACCCGCCGCAGCGTGGTGGCCCGGTATCTGGCCTGTGCGGCTCCCTCATCGTTGTCACCTCGCTCAGAGAGGGAGCCCCTGAGATAGCGTGGGATGGTTCTACATGGTACGTTCAGGGAAGGTTCCTTTTGGGCACTGCGTGAGGCAACGAGCCTGGCGAGAGGGGAGTGGGATCGCTGGGAGACTGGGCCACCACGCTGCGGCGGGTGGCAAACGACCGTTGAAGGTCGTAACTACGGGGGGCTTGCGCGTGGTGAGGGGAGGGATCGTTGGGGGAGGTATCCTCTGCTCATAATCATGGCTGCAAAAAAATGCATGAATTGCAAATAAGCGAACAATACTATAAAATAGTAGTATCAACAAAGTCAGGAGGTGCCCCGATGGGTACCAGCTTCATCGCTTGCGCATAAGTGTCGTCGCACTTATGTGGGGAAGCGTTCCTCATTCAGAGCTATAAAAAGTTGGATTGCATTCCAGATGCATTTAGAATAGGCATCTGGGTATTGCATTATCCACATTTCCATAGAAACATACTTGCTCACGGCACTTATCCTCTCTCAACATCCTCTTTTTTGCCATATACGCTGGCCTGTTTTTACGTGTGCTGAAAAATGTTTCTATGGAGATAAAAAATGGATCAAGAGACCTTGATCGCGCCAACAGAGGTTGCGCGCAAGTCGCGCTCCTTTTTTAGACGTCATCCGCAATTTGCATTGCTCTGGACTGGTCAGACTTTTTCAAACTTTGGCTCGCACATTTCTGCCGCTGGCCTGCCAATTGTCGCGATTACGTTGCTACAAGCCGCACCGCTCCAACTTGGATTGCTGGTGGCCTGTAACTCAATTCCAGTATTGCTTATCAGCTTATTCGTGGGTGTGTGGATCGATCGCTGGCCGCGCCGACCGCTTATGATCCTCGCAGATTTTGGACGGGCGCTGCTGTTAGGGGTGATTCCTCTGGCCGCTGTTCTGGGTGGATTACGTATAGAGTTACTCTATCTGGTCACGTTCCTGATCAGTATCTTGACGATCTTTTTTGAGGTGGCCCAGCGTTCGTTACTGCCTGCATTGTTGCCGGAACAAGATCTGGTTGTGGGTAATAGTCGGCTTGGTGTCAGTGAAGCCCTGGCAGAGATTGCAGGTCCGCCATTTGCGGCCTGGCTGATACAGTTATTGCGTGCCCCATTAGCCATCCTGTTTGACGTCGTGTCCTTTTTGCTTTCCGCCATTTCAGTCTGGTGTATACGGATGCCTGAACGTCCTATGGAAAGCATAGAGGCGCCTGGACCCTTCTGGCAGGATTTATGGGCCGGCCTGCGCCTACTGGCGCGACAGCCCTATCTGAGGGCTATGGCGACATATAGTGGCCTCTTTAACTTCTTTGGTGGGAGTTTTGCTACCCTATATATGCTCTACCTGTTGCGTACCTTGCAACTGCCGCTATTTGCCTATGGCTTGATGGTCGCCATGGGTGGTATCGGAAATCTGTTAGGTGCAACCCTGACCAGCAGGATCACATTCCGTTATGGTCCGGGTCGCGTCATGCTTGTCTGTGCTACCTTGTTTGGACTGATGGCTGCAGGCACTCCACTGGCGGCCGGACCTGTCTGGTTGGTACTGCTAATATTAGCAAGCACGCAACTGGTAGGGGATTGTGCCCTGACCATTTATATGGTCAATGAAATGAGTTGGCGCCAGACCCTCGTGCCGGAGAAATTTCAGGGCCGCATCAACTCCTGTATGCATCTGATACAGAACGGCATAGGGCCGCTAGGAGCTATTGTGGCGGCTTTATTCAGCCAGGCGGTCAATGATGTACGACTGACCCTGCTGTGTGGATCTATCGGCATGTTGCTGGCGGCTGGCTCTCTGCTGGCATCCCCATTGCGCAGACGTCATAGCGCTTAAAACAAAAAGAGAGAGCAGGTACCATTCAACCGGTACCTGCTCTCTCTTTTTGCGTTGGATGTCTGATAATCCTATGCACGAACAGTTAAGAAGAGGACTATCGCGATGATTCCGGCGATCCAGCAATAATATGCAAAAGGATCAAGGCGGCCTTTCTCAAAATATTTGGTTAAGAAGACGGTACTTAGATACGCGGCCACACCAGAAAGAGCCATGCCAAAGATGATCAACCAGGCAGGAAACTCATTCTGATGAAAGAGGGTTGGAACTTCGAGGACAGCGGCTGCCAGAATAATCGGTGTGCCCAGCAAAAATGAGAAGCGGGCAGCATCTTCGTGGGTCAGGCGTACACCTAAGCCAGCCACGATAGTGGTACCTGAGCGAGAGAAGCCTGGAATCAAGGCCAGTGATTGTGCCAGCCCAACCAGTAAAGCTTCTTTAATCGAGAGCGTCTTCAACGAACGGAAGTGGGACTCACGCTCGGCTGGTGCCAGATTTTTGAGATTGGCCTCAGAGCGTCGGCGTAATGCTTCACCCAAAAATAGGACTGAGCCATTCAAGAAGAGGAAGGCTGATACAATCAAAGGAGAAGTAAAAAGGGCTTCAATTCTATGCTTGAGAAGTATTCCTAATATTCCGGTTGGGATAGTACCAGCAATAATAAGCCAGCTAACCCATTCCTCAGTGCCGCGATTAATCTTGCGCGTCACTACTGTGTTGCCCAGGGTTTTTATCACCTGGAGCCAATCGCGCCAGAAATAAATAATCAATGCAATACTGGTGCCGAGGTGAAGTGCTACGATCACGGGTAAGAAGTTTTTGCTGGCATTCAGATCTCCCCAACCTACCAGGCCAGGAATAATGACGGTATGTCCCAGGCTACTGATTGGGAAAAGCTCTGTTACACCCTGTAACAGAGCCAGTACTACGGTTTGAATGAATTTTAATAGGTCCATATAATTTTACTCTCTTTTGGTAGAAGAAATTGCCGTCCTATTGGAGTGGATGCTTCTGCATTTCGTCCTGGAACTCTTGATTGGTTGCCGCATAATAGGTCTTCCCATCTTTGGCGGTAAAGAAATAGACATAGTTTGTATTGGCCGGAATCGCGGCCGCTTTCAAACTGGCCAGCCCTGGACTGCTAATCGGGCTAGGTGGCAGTCCGGTAATACTGTAGGTATTCCACCTGCTATTAGGCGCAATTTTTGAGCCCGCATCAGCCAGTGGCAACCAGTATTTCGTTGGTTTTTCATCCGTATCACGAGCATATTGCACTGTTGGATCGGCCTGAAGTTTGCCGCCGCCAGTTTCTGTTTGCCCATTAGCAGTATAAAGACGATTCCAATAGACGCTAGCAATTTTAGTTTTATCATCGTGTAGACCAGCCTCGCGCTCAACGATCGAGGCCAGCGTTATGAACTGATAAACATTCATATTACGCTTCTTGGCTTCCTGGTCCAGATGATTTGTGGTTATATTATTCGTCATCTCCGTTAACATACGATTAACAAGATCGCGTGCGTTCGCCTGAGGAGAAATTGAGTAGCTATCTGGGAAGAGCAGGCCCTCCATGCTACCGCCTTCTGGAACACCATTTAAGAGCAAGGGATATTTGTTGGCATCTGGAAATTTTTTGATGTTTTTGGTGTAGGTTAAAAATTGCTCTTTACTGAAATTTGGCAGATTGGCCGCAGATGCAATATTCGCAATCTCTTCAATGCGCTTGCCCTCTTTGATCAATACCAGAATCTCATCCGGGCGTCCATTTTGCAGATTATCGATGATGTCGCTGATCGTCATATTGGGATTAATCTGTTTATAAACGCCGGCCTGCAACTTTTTGTCCAGACCTTTAATACGTGCCCATAAAGTAAAGGCCAAGGCATTACGGATAACGCCCTTTTTTTGTAACTCGTCCCCGATTTCCGCAGTTGTTTCACCGGGCTGAATATTGATCGTTACATTCGTTTTACTGGTGCCCATGGGTTTTAGAAAAATATCGGTGCCAATATTCCAGAGAGTGATTACCCCTAAAAATATCAAGATGCCCACAACAAGGATCGAGAGAAGTGCAGCTCGTGATCTTGGTCGTCTCATACGTTTTGTTCCCCTTATGGGTTTATTCACCCAGATGATCCAGATAATCCTGGAGAATGACTGCCGCGGCTAACGCATCAATTTCTTGACCGCGTCGGCGTTTTTTGGCCTGATTACGTTGCCGACTATCGCCGCGTTTTTGACGCTTTTCCCCTCCATCCTGTCCACGCTGGGTCAGAAGGCGTTGAGCCTCTACCGTTGAAAGGCGTTCGTCCCAGAAGGTCACTGGGAGTGAGATATGTTTTTGCATGCGTTCAACAAAGGCCTGTATCCTCTGTCCCTGGCTGTGGATCTGTCCATCCAGACTGATAGGTAAACCCACTACGAGGCCTTCTGCTTCAATCTCGTTGATAAGTCTTTGGATGGCTTCCCAGGTTTGACGTTCATCGCGTGTCACATGGATGGTTGTATACGGGGAGGCCAAAAAACCTGTGGTATCACAGGTGGCGACACCTATTCTTGCGTCCCCGACATCCAGAGCTATCAATCGAGCCATGCGTGCATTCCTGACATTCCTCTGCTATTTGTTTAAACGGTCTAACCTATGCTGACCGTCTCGTTTCTGCCTAAAGATAGGATGATTGATCCAACATACAGCATTGTAACTAAGCATCGTTTATTCTGTCCAGTGTGTTCTTTCCTGGTAGCAGAATCAGGTACGATTGCTCGTGCTTATTGACATTGTATTGCCTTCTGCCAGACTCTGGATGAGTAGGAGCAGAAGGCAATAGGGCGGAACTGGCAAGCAATTTTTTTTATGATGTCGCTGGAATAGTACCAGGAACAACTTTGATAGTAATATTATTTTTGTTCGCTGGTAGTATCGGCATAAAATCAGGCCAGCGGGTGATCTTAACATCCTGGATATTATGGAACTGGGCCTTGAGTTGCTGACTGGCCGCATCAGGAGTCTGCCACGCGATCATATTGACCAGTTCATCTTTCTTAAAGGTACCCGCCACGTGGGCTGTCGCTGTAAAATCTAGTTTCAAGGTATTTTTATTGGGTGTTTGTGCTTTCAGTTTGGTGATAGTAATTGCTTGCGGACTATCACTTAAGACTGTATCACTGGCAAAATTTTTATCATTCTTCATATCCGCATTGATCTGCGCGCGTGTTGTATTTTGTAGATCGTTATGTGACACATAAAGAATATGGGCGGTTACTTTAAGTTGGGCTGGAAACGTTTTGCCTCCTTCGCTAATCGAATCCCTGGCAGGTGGATTGATCAAGGCATCGGTCGTGTCAAGCTTACCTAAGGCACCATCCTGGGGGAGACCTTTCACCCAGGCATCAATCTGACCCTGCAATTTTTTATGCAGATCCGTAGTGGCATTATCCAGATCTTTCTGGGTTATCGACGGAACCGGCTGCATACCACCACCTTTGATATCACCAATATTGATGACCGCCAGCTTCAGTTTAGCTACGGTGGTGTTACTGTAACTCGCGATGCTCTCCAGGCTGGCATCTGGAATAACCGTGACCGTTCCCGCCTGCATATTGCCTGTTTCACCCGCCTTTAGTGCCTCAACTGGAACCGGCTGTTGAAAAGTTGCACATGTGGTTTGTTTAGGGATTGATGCCTCAGCCGTTGTTTTGAATAACACTCCATTGGCACCTGTCGAAGAGACATTGGTGCCGGTTGGAATCAGTACTGGTATGTCACCATTGTTACTAAAACAGACATTACCTGTGGCTTTTGCCGTTCCCACGAGCTTGCTACCGGTAACGGGCTCTGGCCCTTGCTGGGTAAACTCATGCACAAGTTCCTGGGCTGGAATACTGTTCGCCTGATTATTGCTACTGGCAAGGATACTGACTGGATGTGAATAATTGCGGGCTGCAATCGTGATGGTCGCGGTTGCAGTTGGAGCGAAATAGGCTCCCAATGCCAGTGCAAGGAACAGAATGATAAAGATGGCGGCAATAATCCAGATCAAGATATTGCTGCTTTTCTTGCGTTGTTGTTCAGCCGGTAGCTGTTTACGCGAGCGCAAATCTTGTGAAGGACGTGGAGCTGGTCGCAGTGTACCCGATGGACGCAGATTTGTTGCCGGCGGACGCTGCAAGGAGGCTCCACCAGTGCGCTGGGAAGGGGACTGCCGTTGTTGCGTCGAGCCGCTACGCGCGCCATAGTTCCGTGGCCGTTCTACTGGCAGCGGAATGAGATCAGGACTCTTATTGCTACCACGTGAAGCTGGTTCATAGACAAACGTGTCGCGATCCTGAATCGGGGTTGGACGCCGTTCAACTGGTGGCAATTCATCATCATCATCCAGGTCCTCTGACCGTAAGTGTGGTCCCGCTGGATCTGAGACTGGTGGTGGTGGCGGTACCATTTTGCCGGAACGTCGTTGGCGTGGGCGCTCACTGGCTGGCCGTGGTTGCGCGCTCTGATTGGAAGCCTCTTCGTCCAGCTGGCGATTGCGATTGCGAGCTCCGCGTTGTGGGGGAGCAGGCATAGCCTCCGCCGCCTCATTACTAAAATTGAAATCGTCACCGATGACACTGGTCGGAAAATCCGCGACATCCTGAACAACATGATCATACTGTCCCGGATCCTCGACCACTGCCCCACCACGTTGTTCTGCTACCGGTGGCGGCTGTTTATCTTCCAGTGCGACAAAAGGATCCTCGTTATCCTCATCGGCATCAAGTGCTTGGGGGGCGACCCTGGACCTGGTTGTTTTCGTTTTTGTTTTTTGGGCAGGTTTGGTCTGCGGGGTCGGTGGAACGAAATCAGGCTCACTGGGAGATTCACCAGCGGCTCTGCGAATATGCTGGCTCTGTGTATAATCCTCAACCAATAAATCAGGATCTTCAATCTGATCAGGATCGAGCGGCCGAATCTGTGGCGTAGTGTATGGTGCTTCGAAGCTATGCTCGGATGGCTGGAATATCGTTGTGTTAACATCCTCGATATCCTCGGGCACCTGATAATCTATTGATTCTTGTCCTCGATTCGCAAGCTCGGAAGAAGGCCGTGCATTGGATTGGCGTGAACGTAAACTATTGGTGCTGCGTCCTGGACGAGCGGGTGTCGCACGTTGATTGGGATTCGCTGTTTTCGTACGATTGGTCGCGGGCGCGCTGCGTGCCGGGCGACCGGTAGGACGTGAGCGTCCCTGTTGAGAGGACTCAAGAGAATGGGCGACATTAAATTTTACCGCGTGGGCGACCGAACGTACCTGAGGATCTGAGCTGACAATCAGGACATCCTTTCCCAATTCACGTGCGCGAGCATATAATAGTTTCCAGGCTACATGGCTGCGCAATTGTGTTTGCGCGGGCACAACCAATGTCACTTTTCGGGTCTGAATTTGTTCCAGACGTTCACGCACCGTGGTTAAATCATCTTCCGGGCTAATATAGATTGTTTGCTCATCACTCATAAGCCCTTTCACCCCCTAATGGCATGTCAATCCCCTAAACTACAATCAGGAATGCCGCCAGCACAATCCGGTGCTTTCTGGTCAGGCTGATTGATTAGCGTCATGCTGTTAAATGTTTGCAGACTGACAGACAATTGTGCGTGTTGAGAGCCTGTCAGGCCGCAAAACGTAAGTTCAGGCTACCCTCGTTTAATGCATAGTGACAATAATGAGGAGCACTGCACAGAGTGCTCCGGATATTTTGCACATGAGAGCGCTAGATATGCATCGCGTTAATTACACGATCCAGTGCCCGCTCCAGCACATTGTTATCATTATTTAGCTCAACGGCCTGATAAGCCAGAGCCATTGGTGTAATATCCTGTCCACTTACCAGCATCCCTTCACTATCCAGAATACTGCCCACCATTTCTGGTTGGACCGCACGAATAATCGGCTGCCGCGAGAAAGGCAAGCGCTCAGTCCAGGGAAAGGCCTCCAGGCGCTGGTGCAGGTCGATCAGAGCTGATCCACCGCCGACGATATAGATGGCGGGTGGTAGCAACTCACCTTTAGAGAGCTCCTCGATCAGCAACTCGACACTATCCATCCAGGTCTGGCATTCTGGCGCCAGAATCGCCTGGATCTCATCCTGGCTGCTACCGTTGAGTTCTCCATTACTATAACTGATTTTGAGTCGTTCTGCTTCTTTAATAGGAATACCCTTACTGGTGGCAATACGCCGGGTAAAAGCGCGACCACCCAGTGCGAAGACGCGTGTCTCTTCAATACCGCCCTGGCGTACCAGGGCGATGTCAGTGGTACCACCGCCGACATCGATGAAGATAGCGCCGCTATCGGCACTGGCATTACTACTGAGACAGCGAGCCAGGGCGTAGGGTTCAGCGACAATCGTCACCAGGGTTAGATCGAGGCCCTGAGCCACCGTCTCGATGGCCCCCAGCTGGGTTAAGGGTGCAAAGGCACTAAAGAGTGTCAGGGCAAAATGGCGCCCCCGGAAACCGATTGGATTTGTCACCAGCTGTCCATCAATGCGCACTGAAATTACAGCTGCATTGGTTAAGCGGACATCGATATTGCCATAGCCAGTCTCAGCCGCGATCCGTTCCTTGGCCATCTTGAGTAGCCGCTCCTGAGCGGCCGTAATCAAGGATTCCAATTCTTCAGCCGTAATCTGTTTGGTAGGCTGGGCCCGTTGTTTACTGACCGTGGTTGAACTACCCTTGACCAGCTCACCGGCAATACCAATAACTGCCGATGGTGCAATCACACCACCGGCTGCCTGTTCCGCCTTGAGCAAGGCCTCATTACAATTGGCGATCACACCGGGAATATCAGTGACAATGCCATCAGACATATGTGCGTAGCTCTGCGGGTGACGCCCAACACCCAGCACTTCCGCATGATCTCCGCTTACCTCAACGATCATAGCTTTAGCGAAAGCGGTACCAATATCGAGTGCTGTAAAGAGCTGACGCTGGCCATCTATGTCACCTGGATCTTCATCGTCGTATTCTTCTTCATCATATGCATAATCTTGTTCCAGGTCTGCATAGTCATCTGCCCGTGACCCCGAAAACATGTCACGCAGACGTTGCAAGAGATTTTTCATGTATCCATCCCAAAATTATTGCTCCACTTGCTGCCAGCTCTGCTTGAGCAGCTTCCTCGTGTGTTGGGCGATCTAAGGCATTCGTTTATTTTATAGCACAAAAATGGCTTTATTAGCAAAACTGACTTTACACTAGCAGGCACTTTCTTCTCCTGGTAGTTGCACTCTACTTTGTATTGCTTTGTATTGTGCCAGCATCGGAAAATCCTATCTATGCCAGTCAAGTCCTGGCTTTTCTGTTCATAATAATTGCAATGAGAGAGGTAGAGTGCCAGTCATCAAAATACATACTGCCCAATGACTGTGTAACGGATAAACCCCTGATCTTGTCGTATGTCAGGTAAAAATGTCTCTATAATATGTTTAAAAAGCCTTAAGAGCCCCATCTCACCCGCGGGAGAGAGTGGAGGTGATGGTGGTGTCATCACCTCCATGTAGCAACAAGCCTACTTGAGATTATCACGCACGAAGGCTTTTGCAAGTTCCAGAGCTGGCTCAATAGCCGTTTTGTCCTTACCGCCACCCTGCGCAGAGTCCGGACGACCACCACCTTTTCCTCCCAATCGCTCTCCAACGGCACCGGCAAGCTTGCCAGCGTTGAGGCCACGTTTGGTTAGTGCTGGATCGATATTCACCTGCAGGGCGATACGCTCACCCAGATCGCTAGCCAGGACGACGACTCCCTGCGGAACTTTGTCGCGTAACATTTCACCCATATCACGCAGGACCTTTGCATCGGGTGCGCTCACCGTAGCCGCGATGACCGGAATACCCGCGATATCCTGTGCTTGCTGGATCAGGCTGAGTGCCTGTGCTTGAGCCTCATTGCGCTGGTAATGGGTAATTTGTCTGCGGGCGGCCGTCAGATCCTGTAAGATCTGTTCCACGCGGGTCTCAACCTGATCTGTTTGAACCTGGAGGAGCGAGGCGATGCGCTCTACCGTCTCGCGGCGCTGGCGCAGATAAGCATCGGCTGCCCGACCTGTCAGGGCCTCAATACGGCGAATGCCAGCGGCGATACTGGTCTCCTGTACTGTGATATAGCTGCCGATCTGGCCAGTGGTAGCACAGTGGGTACCACCGCAGAGCTCAATACTGCTACCCATCGAGACCACGCGCACTATATCGTCATATTTCTCACCGAACAGTGCCATGGCGCCAGTATCCATGGCATCATGGATCGGCATGATTTTGGTCTGTACCGGATAATTTGCGCGAATCCATTCATTGATCTGCCCATCAATATGGGAAAGATCGGCGCTGGTCAAAGGACGTGGGCTGGTGAAGTCAAAGCGCAAGCGCTCAGGTTCAACCAGTGAGCCACGCTGCTGTACCTGTGGTCCCAGTAAGTCGCGTAACGCTTTATGGAGCAGGTGGGTGGCGCTGTGATTGCGCATCGTATCTGCACGGCGCTGCTCGATCACATCGGCCTGTACCGTGTCTCCAACGCGTAGATGGCCTTCGGTTAACTCACCATAATGGACGATCAGCCCTTTCAGTGGACGTCGCGTATCCTGGACCTGGAAATTGCCCATTGGACTACTGAGATCGCCATGGTCACCAATCTGACCACCACTTTCCGCGTAGAATGGTGTTTTATCCAGAATTACCAGGGCACGTTGGGGAGCGCTAATAGCGCTGACCTCTTCGCCATTGACGACGAGCGCGATAACTTTGCTACTACCAACCAGTCCATCGTAGCCAAGAAATTCAGTCGTACCATGACGTTGTAAGATCTCGGTCAGAGCGCGATCATCCTGGGCCTGGGCAAACGTATTACTGGCACCAGCGCGGCTACGTTCCTGCTGGCGTTGCATTGATTGCTCAAAGCCAGAGGCATCGATGCTAAAGCCCTGCTCAGCGGCGATCTCCTGGGTTAACTCGACTGGAAAGCCATGCGTATCATACAGCCGGAAAACCTCTTCACCGGGAATGGTGCTTTGCTGGCGTTGTTTCAGATCCTGTAAGAGATCATTGAGCAGGCTTAGTCCTGTATTCAGTGTCTGGCTGAACTTTTTCTCTTCCAGACTCAGTACCTCAATGATGCGCTCACGCTGTGTTTTCAATTCGGTGTAATAATCGCCCATCAGATCGATGACGGTATTAGCAGCCTCAGCCAGGAACGGTTTATCCAGACCCAGTAGTTTGCCATGGCGTACCGCGCGGCGCAGGATGCGGCGGAAAATATAGCCGCGACCCTCATTACTAGGGAGAACCCCATCGGCGGCCAGAAAGACCAGCGAGCGGCCATGGTCCGCGATTACCCGTAAAGAGGTATCACTTTTAGCATCCCGTCCATAGGGGGTCTCAGTGATGGTTGCAAAGCGATCAATAATGGTGCGTAGCAGATCGGTATCGAAAACCGACTCCTTGCCCTGTAGCACCATGGTCAGCCGCTCCAGTCCCATGCCGGTATCGATATTGCGGCGTGGCAATGGCGTCCGGCTTCCATCCAGGTCCTGATAGAATTGCATGAAGACCAGATTCCAGATCTCCAGGAAGCGCTCACACTCACAGCCCGGCTTACAATCCGCCTGACCACAGCCATAGGCAACGCCGCGATCATAATAGATTTCAGAATCAGGACCACAAGGGCCAGACGCTCCCGGAGGTCCCCACCAGTTTTCATCCAGGCGTACAATGGCTTCATCGGCATAGCCAGCGATCTCCTGCCAGAGTTGAGGTGCCTCATCGTCTTCAGGGTGCACCGTAGGATGCAGCCGATCAGCGGGCAGATGCAACACTTTCGTCAGAAACTCCCAGGCATAAGTGATCGCCTCGCGTTTAAAATAATCTCCAACTGAAAAGTTTCCCAGCATCTCAAAGAAGGTCAGCGTACGCTGATTCCCTACTTTATCAATATCTGTCGTGCGGAAACACTTCTGAGAAGAAGTCATGCGTACCGCAGGAGGTGTCTCACGACCCAGGAAGTAAGGGATCATCTGCTGCATACCAGCGGTGGTCAACAATACTGTGGGGTCATTATGCGGCACGAGAGATGAACTAGGCATTTTCACGTGGCCCTGGCTGGCATAAAAATCCAGGAAACGCGCACGTATTTCGGTCCCGGTTAGGGTCGTATCAACAGACACAGCATCCTCCTCGATAAAGGTTTTATGATGAATGGAATGTGGTTACCTGGCAACATTCCACATATAATATGTGCAATGGGTTCGCTGTAATTCTTAACTCTCTACATCTCAGCAATAATGCGTCCAAACGGGTATCTGGCTGGAAAAAAATATATTCCTGGAGCGTAATCATTTGAGCGCTGTCCACAGGGTAGTATATCAATTTCCATAGCAGGATGTCTACAGTAATGAAGCGGTTCCACATGTTCTGCATTTGTTTTAAGGCACATATTGCTGCTGCCGTTGCAAGGGTATGAGAATGGGATGAGAAAAGCTGCCATAGCTTTAGCGCAAGGAACCTTGCACAACGGTTTTCACGTATAATTGTTGCGTATAAGTGTGGTTTTCTCCCCAATCATCCATCCATGCGAATCATGCTTACCAGGAATTTAAACGATTGAGCATGGGTGTCAGCCACTTCTCGGGATAGATAACGTAAACGGTCCCATGTGAGGCATTCAGCCAGACCGTCTCGAAACGCGCACGTGGATAAATGATTTGTACCTGCTCATCCGAGGCGGCCGCAGGATCATTTGTGACCACATCGCCATGTTCTGTAAAGCCACGCACAACCAGCAAGTGTCCTGGTGAACTGGCAATAGGTGAACCAGGTAAGGCTCCAGGTCGATACGCCACACTGGCTGCGATAGGAACGCCGGCGAGGATCCAGCTTTCAAGTTGGCTAAGCGAATACATCCTGGTCACAAAGCTCTTCAAATTATAGCTGCCCGCATAGGCTGTATTCATTGGCCAATTGCCGGCACCATCGTACGTATAATCATAGGTATGGCTGGCCACCTCAGGCACCGATTGCAGGAGCGAGGGTTGATTGAGTTGCTTTGACCAATAGGCCATGATCATACTGGTGGAAGTTGGACTGCACCAGGCTTCGCCGCCGCCGCCGAAGCCCAGGTTTCTATAAGCGGCGAGCATCTGTGAGCGCTGTGGTACCGCTAAATTGACGCCCCAGGCCGCTTTCAGTGGTGGCACAAATGGCGTTGTTTGAGCATTCGTATCATATGAAGCAATCACGTTTACGCGCTTAAGATGTGGACTAATACTGGCTGAAGTGGTAAAGAGGGTTACCGCTATTTGATAGGCATGCGCCGCTGTTTTCCCGGTTAGAAATGTATCTGTATCAACCACACCCATACTATCCCCGGGTACCTCGATACTATGACGTGTAATTGTACTGCTATCACTGGCCCAGATCGGTAGATTATACCAATGCGTCCAGCGAGCACCTTCCAGTACCCGTACATGAAACTCCAGCCACGTGCCAGATGGTGTGAGCGCGTTCCAGGAGGCGACCAGCGCAGTAAAAGGCTTTTGTAACATATGAATTGGTGATGTTAATATGCCAAAGTAAAATGTCCCGCCATTATAATAGTTACGCCCCCGTTCATAGCTCCTCGCAGGATAGGGATCCCTGCCCTGGCAGAGGCCCACCTGTTTCGCATAGCTCACCTGACCACCATCAATATCTCGACTATGACAACTTATCCTTTTAGTTCCAGACAACTGGACATCAGCATGTATGCCCTCATCTTCAGCCACTACCTCATCTTGCTGCCAGCCTTGAAAATCTCGACCACTTTGTTGTGACCAGAACTCATTATACTGTTGAACTCCCGTCGCGCCAGCCGTATGTACTTCATAGAGCCAGCCTTGCCCACCAACAAGCAGGCCTAGCAAACTGATATAAAGTACTCCAGACATACTACGACCAGACAGAGCAAACGATCGTTGCGAAAAAAGTCTCATGTAAACAACCCCTTATACAAGGAACCACTATACATAAAAGCTTCCAGATTACACCTAAAACTGAACACCAACGCATCCCATATTGAACGCACTACAAATCGCCAACTCATCCCTTTAATGTGTATGATACAAAATGTTTGCCAACTCATTCCAACTTTTCTGAGCCCGAGGAGGTGCGTAATCTCTACCACCACCTCCTCGGGCTCAGAAAAGCTCAGCTACTGTCACAGGCGTAACGATCCGGAAAAGTCGGCATAGCTTCATTGTAAATACCCATCTGATAAAGCAAAATCTATCTATAAAAAACTGATAGGTGAGGTTGCGGAAAATAATGGGTGATCCCAGATTTTTGGAAAATCTGAAAATGGGTTCCGCTCTTCCAATGCGGGAGGTGCAGGAGGGCGGCTAGCCCTCCTGCCGGGGTGCGGGGTGTCCCCGCTCGTTCTTTCTCCCTCTCGCGCCGCCACAGGCGGCGCGCAAAAAGAGAAAAAGGGGGGGGCGGGGACACCCCGCACCCCGGTTTTAAGAACTTTTGAAAAAGTGCAGGATGACTTATTATTTTCCGCAACCTCACAAGAAAAGTTTGATTGATGTCGGAGGAATAAACCTGCTGAATAGCTACGAGATTTTTTTAATGTTCAAGTTATATAGTATGGAAGGAAGATACTTTATTGAGCTCACAATGATCAGACGACAGAGACATTATAGTATCTTTTTATTGAAATTGTGAGAGGCAAAGGAGTAAGATACATGGAGAACGTTTTAGCGCATGAGGTTCAACGCATCCCCTTGCCCGAACGGACTTTAGTCGTGTTATGTGGGCCCGCCGGTGCCGGAAAAAGTACGTTTGCCCGTACTTTTATTGAACGACATAAGCAACAAGGATATCGTGCTACTGCAATCGTGTCATCTGACTATTGCCGGGCGATTATATGTGATGACGAGACAAATCAACAGGTTAATAAAGATACATTTGATCTTTTTCATTATATAATTCATAAACGTCTGTTCCATGGACGTTTAACGATTGCGGATAGCACCGCATTGCAGGCCGATGCGCGCCAACGGCTACTGGATCTAGCCACGCGACATAACTATTTTACCTGCCTCTTTATGTTTAATATTTCTCTGGAAACCTGTCTTCAATATGATCAGCATCAAGCACGTGGACGTGTGGTAGGGGAACAGGTAATTAAATATCATCTTAATTTGATGCAGCAAGCTATGCAAGATGTGCAGCAAGAAGGATGGAATATGATCCATGTGCTCGATGAACAGCATCTGTTTCCAGAAATTGAGATCACTATGACGCAGCATCCATCTTAATAGATTTATTTGCAGATTCCTCTAAATAATGTCATATACAAGTATTATACTTCATATCTTGCATCTACAGAGCTGGCATGTTTTTGAGGAGGAAAATGGGGAGGCGGTCGCGACCGCCTCCCCATTTTCCTCCTCAAAAGAGTTGGTATGTGGAATGCTTGCACATGGCGTTAAATGGGGCGCTGAGCTTATATCTGCCAGCAGCATAGTCGCAGAGAGCGGCAAGGCAATATCCATATCTATCAATAATATGTTATCCTATTTTCAGTTCAACGATTGGATATATTATAGTTATTGTGAAAGGTATGTTCTTGATGCCAGTTACGCCTTTGTTTAAAAAACGGTTTGCGCTACTGCTATTGATGAGCCTGACTGCGCTCTCTTTACTGCTCTCTGCCTGTGGGGGAGATACCACCACGACCAATACGCCAGGTAGTACACCTGCCAAAGCCAGTGTGCCAGCCCCTAAAAATCTGATGACTGCAGGCACCTTTACAGTTGGAACTGATCCTACCTATTTCCCGATGGAATACATTGATCAGAAGACCAACAGTTATTCTGGTTTTGATATTGATCTAAGCACCGAACTGGCAAACCATATGGGACTCAAACTGAGCATCCAGAAGACCGGATTTGACACTATTTTTAACGATCTGGACAACAAACGCTTTGACATGGTGAATGCCAGTGTCTATATCAGCGAAGAGCGCAAAGCCAAATATGACTTTGTTCCTTATATGCAAGCTGGTTCAGCTCTTCTCGTTGCCAAAGGCAATCCTAAAGGCATTAAAGGGGTTGATGGTCTTTGTGGTTTGACCGTGGGTGTGCAAACGGGTACTTCGCAGATCAAGGATCTTAGTAAACGTAACGATGCCTGTAAAGCCGCCGGTAAGCCAGAAGTGAAGCAGATACCTTTGAAGTCTGCCACCGATGTTATTCAGTTACTAACAAACAATCGTGCCGATGTAATATATCTGGGTTCGCTCTCTGCTGGCTATTACAACAAGCTTAGCAATGGTCAATTTGAGCAGGCTGGTCCAACCATTGATGCTGGCCCCAGCGGACTGGTTTTCCGCAAGGGTGATAGCGAAATGTTGAATGCCGTCAAAAAGGCCTTGCAAGCCATGAAGGATGACGGATCCTATAACAAGCTTTTTGAGAAATACGGCTTCCCGGATGACGAAAAAATCTAGTCCCGTCTGATAACGCTTAAGCGGGCGGCATTGCCAGCAGCTAGACAGATTTCTGTCGATGCCGCCAACCTCCAGTTCACTCCAGCTTTCAGCGCTACTCTGTATAAAAATCTGCTTCTTGTGAGATACGGGTAGGATTGAACGTACTTTACATAATAAGCATCTCTTCAGCCGATTGGCTGGGTTTCTCGCCCTGGACGGAGAACGTGCTCTTGTCTTCTCTGGAAAAGCAGTGTTGCTACGAGATCCATAGTTGAATGGTTGAAATTGCCCGGATTCCCTTGTATTTTCAGCACGAACAGACTATTTATGGATCACATGGAGGTTCAATTTTGATGCCATCTCCTACTCGTCTTCAGACCAAACGCCTACCCTTGCTCGGATTGCTGCTGGCCTCATTTTTTTCTTTATTGCTGGCTGCTTGTGGAAACGCTGATACTGGTAGCGCTCCTGCTCCTACTGCCAGTACTCCTGCCGCAAAGCCAAACGTCACCGCACCAACCTCATTGATCAAAGCGGGCACGTTGACCGTTGGTAGCGATACCACCTATACGCCAATGGAGTTCCTTGATACCAAAACTAATAAGTATACTGGCTTCGATGTCCAATTGATTCAAGCCATGGGGCAGCGCATGGGACTGAATGTGGTCATTCAGAAAACAAGTTTTGATACCATTTTTGATGATCTGAACAATAAGCGCTTTGATGTAGTGATCTCCTCCGTCACTATCAATGACAAGCGCAAAGCCGCCTTTGATTTTGTTCCCTATTTTAATGCAGGTGAATCACTGCTGGTTCCCAAAGGCAATCCCAAGAAATTGAAATCTGTGACGGACCTCTGTGGCCTCAATATTGGTGTGCAGACAGGTACCGTGGAGAAAGACGATCTGGATGCCGCTACCAAGGACTGCAAGAAGGCTGGCAAGCCTGATATCAAGCAGACTGTATTGCAGTCACAAACAGATGTGGTACAATTGCTTGCAAATGGACGAGTCGAAGCAACCTACCAGGACTCGCCAGTTACCGACTACTACAATAAAATCAATCCAGGCCAATTCGAGGTTGGTGGGTCAGTAGTGAATGCGGCACCTTACGGAATCACCGTTCGCAAAGGCGATACCTCGATGCTAACTGCAGTGCAAAAAGCATTTGAGGCAGTAAAAAGTGACGGCACCTACAATAATCTCTTCAAAAGTTGGGGCTTCTCTGATCAGCAAAAGGCTGCATATATCAAGCGGCAAGAATCCCTCGCTTAAGATATATGCGGGTAAAGGTTCCGCTGATCATCTTATTATCATTTGTTGCTCCTCACCTCTGTAAAAAAGCAGAGGTAAGGAGCACATAGTTTTATTTGGAGGATTGCCATGTTTCGTTGGGACCAAGTATGGTATTACCTTTTTCAAGATCCCAACTTCTATTTCTTGCAGGCCGCATGGATCACGTTATGGATCTCTGTGGTGGCGCAAGCAATAGGAATTGTGTTGGGCTTTATTCTCGCGCTGATGCGCACATCGAAATATGCATTTCTGGTGTGGCCAGCCCGTGCCTATCTCTGGTTCTTTCGCGGTAGTCCTTTGTTGGTACAGGTCTTGTTGCTATGGGCAGGTCTGCCAAAGATTTTCCCACAAGCACTGTTGCCAGCCTGGGCCTGTATTCTGATTGCCTTTTCGTTGAACGAAGGGGCCTACATGTCTGAAATCATTCGTGCTGCATTGGGATCGGTCGATCCAGGCCAGATGGAAGCGGCCAAGGCGCTGGGTATGCGCTACAACACAGCTATGCGCCGTATTGTGATTCCTCAAGCCATGCGTGTGATTATTCCTCCACTGGGCAACGAATTCAATAATATGCTCAAGACCACCTCGATTGCCTCTGTAATTGGTGTGCAAGAATTAACCGGGACCGCACAGGTCTTTGGCTCTCAGACATTTATTACGTTTGAACTCTTGATTGTTGCCACCGTCTATTATCTTATATTAACAACCATCTGGGAATTTGTGCAGCGCTGGATCGAGCAGCGCTTTGATCCGGATCGGGCTAATGTGGCGATAGCCGCCGCGCAAGAGAAAAGTACCATGAAACGTCTGACAGGTATAGGTGCGCAGACAGCCAGATAAGAGTGAGGAGGTACATACGGCCAATGAATAATGATGTAAACATGAATGACCCTCAGGAAAGCCAGGACGTAGAGATGGTGCGTACCGAGAAACTGGTCAAGCGTTTTGGCGATAATATTGTGTTAAATGGTGTTGATTTCAGTGTGAAGCGCGGCCAGGCGGTCGTTGTGATTGGTCCGAGTGGTTCTGGTAAGACGACACTTCTACGTTGTCTCAATCATCTGGAAAAGATTGATGATGGCCGAATTTACATTGATGGGCAACTGGTTGGTTATCGTGAACAGGATGGCCGACTCGTTGAGGATAGTGAGGCAAATATTGCCCGTATGCGTTCGCAGATTGGTTTTGTCTTCCAACGCTTTAACCTGTTTGCCCATAAGACGGCACTGGAAAACATCATCGAAGCGCCTATCCAGGTCTTGCGCCAGCCTAAAGATGAAGTTATCGCGCGTGCACGTGTCTTGCTAGAAAAAGTTGGCATGTCTGATAAAGAGCAATCGTATCCACACCGCTTATCCGGTGGACAGCAACAGCGCGTTGCGATCGCACGTGCTCTGGCTATGAATCCCAAGTTAATGCTGTTTGACGAAGCCACCTCTGCCCTCGATCCCGAACTGGTTGGCGAGGTCTTGAAAGTTATGCGGCAACTGGCTGAAGAAGGGATGACCATGGTCGCCGTAACCCACGAAATGGGTTTTGCCCGCGACGTGGCCGATCATGTCGTCTTTATGGATAAATCCCAGATTGTTGAACAGGGAACACCTGAACAAATTTTTAGTGACAGCCAGAATGAACGTACCCGCAACTTCTTAAGCCGCGTCGTATAAATCATCTATCATACCAACAGTAAATATGGTGTAAAATCGTGTGCTGTGTATACGATTTTACACCATATTTACTGTTGGTATGTTCCCTTCTCCTCCTAGCATTTTGTATTCCCTTAATCTAAAAGTTATACAATAACAAAAGTATATTCTCTATCTGGCACTAGTAAGTAGTACTTTGTCAAACTTTGTTTGATCGGGTGTGCGCCCGCTACGCGGGTGGGAGGGGGAGATGCCGGGGGCACAGCCTCCGAACCCCCAGGCAAGGGGCTCGCCGCTTGATCATGCCCCCGGCATGCTCGCTTGCATCCCCGCTTTCCCATCATATGATGGCTGGTAGACTAGTAGTGCCTTCTTTTTGAAAGGGTCTATGTGATGATGAGTGCTCCGGTAATCTGGCAGCGACCGGATCTAGTGTTACCCCGACCTTTTGATACCCTTCTCTTTGATGTAGATGGTGTGTTAATTGAGACAGTAGCTTCCTTTAGAGCGGCTAATATCGCTGTAACTACATATATTGTGGGAACACTTCATGGTTTGGAATGGGATCGTAATCGGCAGCAAGCTCCTGTGACGCAGGCTGATATCGCTGTCTTTAAGCAAGCCGGTGGTTTTAATAGTGATTGGGACATGTGTTATCTTCTAGCTGCTCTGGCGACGTCACGGCTACGTGAGTGGCGTGACAGCGCGCTGGGCAGTCGTAGTACCGAGGAGTGGGGTACACTGGCCCATGAGGCGGCTCAGAATGGTGTAGGTGGTCGCACCTGGGTTGAAGAGACCTTTCCCGCCAGTGCGCTTACCCCGTATGATGTAGTTGTGGATATCTTTAATGAGAGCTATTGGGGTGTCAGAGAGCTACGCAACCGCCTGGGTCGAGAGCCGCGCTATCTGCCAGATGCACCTGGGTATGTCCATAACGAGAAAATGCTTTATGAACCAGATTTCTTTGAGCACCTGCGTCGTAATGGCATTGCCCATCTAGGTATGATTACTGGCCGAGTGGGGGCCGAAGTGGATATTGCCATTGAGCGTATGGAAGCTTATAGCGGACAACGCTGGTGGGATGTTATTGTGCCTGCGGACCTTCATGCCAAGCCTGATCCGATTGCGCTCCGTTTTGCCATTGATCAGGTTGGGGCCAGAGGAGGATTGTATATCGGAGATACCGCCGACGATTTTGATCTGGTTCGACGTTATAAAGCTACAAAGACCGCTAAAGAGCCAGCCATGCTGGCGGCGATGGTGGTTCATGAGCAAGAGGTTGAACTCTATCGTCAGCGGGGTGCAGACCTGCTCGTACGTTCAGTCACAGCCCTGCACGACTTTCTGGGTAGCTATAATTCGTTAAGATGAGCTGTCATTGAGCCCATCTTAACGTTATTTCAGAGGAAGCTCAAAGGTGAAAGTTGTTCCCCGGGCTTCCTCGCCACTATTTTCTTCATTATGAGGCTCAAGCTGTAAGGTACCCTGATGGGCCTCAATAATCGACTTGGTGATAAACAGGCCAAGTCCCGAACCACGGCGTGAACTGGCCGCTGGCAGCCGTGTGTATGGTCTGAAAAGCTGACCAATCTCTGCGGATGGTATACTGGCACCCTGGTTATGCACACTGACGCGCACGCCCTTCTCTGTCTTTGCCACGGTCACCGTGATTGTTGTCTTCTCATCCGAATATTTGATGGCATTGTCCAACAGATTTCCCAGAGCCTGCTGTAGGCGACCTTTGTCCCACTGGCCAATAATTGGTGTCGCCGGCTTGATGATAGTCAGGGTATGGTAGGGGGCAACTGGACGCAGTTGTTCCACCATCTCGGTAGCCAATTGTATGATATCGCAGTCTTCACGGACCAGCGAGAACTTACCTGAGGCAAGGTGTGAAGAGTCCAAGAGATCATTGACCAGGCGGCTCATGCGTTGGGCCTGACCGATAATGATGTTGGTGCTACGTTTGATGGCGACCTGCTTTTTTCCCATTTGTTGTGGGGTGATTTGGTCGCCATTCTTGGAAAGGTTGGCGTGACGAGAAATCATCTGTGCGTAATTAATGATTGGTGAAAGAGGTCCTCGTAGATCGTGTGCGATCATCGCAGTCGACTGTTCTTTATGTGTCAGTTGATCTTGCAAGAGGAGATTTTCCGCCTTTAAATCATCTACCTGCTGTTGAAGCTCTTGAATTATCTGTTCCTGTGTCTTTTCGCTTTGAAGCTGCATAACCTCTCTCTCCTCGCAATTGGCATAACCATAGCCATTCTTAGGGATTGTGTAATACCAGTATACACTCGTACGACGTGCATATGGTCGTGAATGTCCATGGAATAGGAAAATTGGGTATGTGTGTTGTTGACTTTTGGAGGTGTGTGGAGGGGGGGCTTCTCTTTTTGTAGTGTCTGCACTCGGGCACTAAAGTGCTCCGAGTGGTATTAGTAGGTGGTGTCAGAAAATGTGCAAAGCACATTTTCTGACACCACCTACTAATACCAATGATAGCAATACTAATACCAATGATAGCAATAGTAATGCCATTGATAGTAATAATAACAATGGTAATAACAGGAGTTGACTAAAAAGCAAAAGAGATGATTAACAAAAAGAAGCCACTCCATGTTGCGATGGAGTGGCTTCTTTTTGTTAGTTGGCAGGTAGAAGATTGAGTTCGCGTAGTTCTTCCTGGGCCATTTCACTGAATTTGTTGATGTCCAGTGTATGATCGGCGTGAGAGATTAAATGGCGTAGGCGCTCAACAGTGGATTGGCGCATGTAGAAATCGGAGGTGAGGAGTAGCTCACCGATTGCAATCTCTATTTGTTGGCGCTGAATGGCGGCGATTGCAGATTCTTCCATTGTTTCTCCCTCAAATCTTTATTTGCTGGTAGCAGATGTTGTGTTTGACGGTGAACTATTTGTAGTTGTGCCGGAACTGCTATCTGAAGATTTGCTCTCTGTTGACGGTTTGCTCTCGCTGCCGCTTTCCGTTTTTGGAGTGTCTCCGTTGGATGGAGCAAGGGTCTTTCCATTGCTATAGTCGGTTTTGTAGAAACCAGAACCCTTGAATACAACGCCAGCAGGAAAGAGTACACGGCGGATGTGCTGGCCGCACTCCGGGCAAACTGTCAAAGGTTCATCGGTCATTTTCTGCCACGTTTCGAAGCGGTGGCTGCATGTTTGACAAAGATACTCGTACGTTGGCATATACCAATTACCTCTTAGATTGTGTTGAACGCACCATACACGATCAACACCCTTGTGGACGGTGGCGGTGATCTTTGTATGCGATCCCCATTTTAGCTGTCCGTATTTGTGATGAAGAAATTGATTTGATTTATTGCATAGAAAGAGGCCGACCGTGCTTGGCCGTCCCATTGATTAATAGTACCGTGAAATTGCCGGGTTGTCAATCAATTTGTGAGACTGCTAGCAGTCTCACAAAGGTAACTTCTATAGATTTAAACAAGCTTTTTGGTCTGCTTTATTCCACGCGACCAATATACTCTTTGACTTTTTCGGCGGCATCGCGTGTCATGCCTTCCAGGGCGGCGAGATCATCCAGGCTGGCGTTACTGATGGCACGCACGGAGCCAAAGTGCTTCATGAGTGTCTGCTTCCGTTTTGGACCAATGCCGGGAATCTCATCAAGCACGGATTTAAAGGTGCGATTTGAACGCAGCTTACGATGATAGGTAATACCAAAGCGGTGTGCTTCGTCCCGGATACGCTGGAGGAGATAGAGTCCCTGGGAGTTGCGTGGCAGGATAATGGGTTCGTTCGCGCCTGGAATATAAATTTCTTCGGCTGTATTGAGTTTGGTATGTGAACCTTCTTCTTTGGCGACGCCGATGGTTGGTATGTCCAGGTCTAACTCGCGCATGACTTGCAGAGCCGCATTGAGGTGTCCTTTACCACCATCAATAATTACCAGATCCGGCATGGCCCAATCGTGTTGGGTTGTCTCTGTGGACTTTCCAGTTGTTTGGGGTTCGCCATCCTGGATAATTTCTTCGATGGTCTCTCCAATGGGTGTACTGATATCATCATCTGGCTTGCTGGGCAGGGAAGAGGTATTGGTCGCGGCTTTGCGGAAGCGGCGGCGCAGTACTTCCTGGTGACTGGCATAGTCATTAGGACCCTCAACCTGTTTGATCTTAAAACGGCGATACTCGCTGTTCTTTGGTCGGCCACCCTCAAAGACTACCATCGCTCCTACCGAGTCGCTGCCCTGGGTATTTGAGATATCGTAGCATTCGATGCGTAGTGGTACCGTGGCTAAATTCAAGACCTGCTGCAACTCTTCCAGTGCCAGCTGGGTCTTCTGGGTATCGGTCAGCCATTTGATGCGTTGCTGCTCAAGGACAAGCTGGGCATTATGTTTGACCATTTTGACCACTTCGACCTTGTCGCCGCGGCGAGGTGTGGTAATGGTGACTGCGGATCTGCCGTTAGCGCTGGCGGTTCCCTTACGTTTCTCTTTAAGCCAGGTTTGCAGGATCAGGCGATCATCGGGCTCAACTTCAACCATAATTTCAGGTGGAACATGGGGGGAACTCTGATAGAATTGCTGGATAAATGAAGCCATGACCTCGCCCGCACTGGAATCACGGGTACCCTGCAAGATAAAATATTCCCGTCCTACCATCTTACCGCCACGGAAGAAAAAGACCTGCGCGCATGTTTCATCATCCTCACTGGCCAGCGCGATCACATCCTGATCATCCTGTGCCTCGGTATTAATAATGCGCTGTTTTTCTGATACCCGCTCGACGGCTTGAATGCGGTCGCGTAATCTGGCCGCCTCTTCAAAATTCAAGTCTTCCGCTGCCTTCTCCATCTGGGCCTGAAGGTCTTTAAGTACTTCATCATGGCGCCCCTCAAGAAAGAGCAGTACCTGTTTAATGATCGCGTTATATTCCTCGCGCGTCGTATAGGCCACGCACGGAGCGGTACAGCGATGAATATAATATTGTGTGCAAGGGCGTGACAGAAGTTTGAGTTTCCAGTTTGCCGGTGGTTCACCCTTTTCCGGTGGGGCCCAGGCACTGCCATCATAGCGGCAGGTACGAAACGCAAACAACTTATTTAACAGATCCAGGGTTGCATCAACCGAGCCAGAATTTGTATAAGGACCAAAATAACGGTTGCCATCATGGTGGAAGCTGCGTACCCGATAGACCCGTGGAAAATCCTCTGTCAGGGCAACCTTGATATACGGATAGCTTTTATCATCCCGCAACAGTACATTATATTTGGGGCGGTTCTGCTTGATATAATTGCTTTCCAGAACCAGTGCCTCAACCTCATTCTGGACGACCAGAAACTCGATATCATCAATCTTTGCCACCATACTCCGATTTTTAGGACTATGGTCGGTTGATTCCTGAAAATAGGATCTCACCCGGTTGAAAAGCGAGATTGCTTTACCAACATAGATGATCGTCCCCTCAGCATCCTTCATCAGGTAGATGCCAGGTTTATGTGGGAGAGAATTAAGGACCGACTGAATTTTTTCGTTCATCTATTTAAAACCTTGGGAAAAACAAGATGGTGAAACGCTGCCTGCGGCGGCGAGGACAGGGAGTAA
The DNA here is from genome assembly GCF_003967575.1 of Dictyobacter alpinus. Lineage (NCBI taxonomy): Bacteria > Bacillati > Chloroflexota > Ktedonobacteria > Ktedonobacterales > Dictyobacteraceae > Dictyobacter > Dictyobacter alpinus. Next base: position 1,809,648 of record NZ_BIFT01000001.1, on the reverse strand, counting down.
GAGTTATGGGTCTAGCTAACCTTGAACTCCAGATTAAAGGACGCGCCCTTAACAATCCCACTTTCCACACGATTAAACTGTAGGATATTTTTGTGCTCCTATTATTATACCGCGTTAGAGCATGGGTGTCGATGGAGAGATGGTGGTCCTCTCTGTTAGTATTAAATAGCCAGAACCCACTGTTTGCGGTATACTGAAGATGTTACTGTCCTCCATCAGTTATCCCTGCTAGTTGGTTAAGATGAGTTGTATTGGAACCGCCGGCCATGTCGATCATGGAAAATCTACCCTGGTAAAAGCGCTTACTGGTATTGATCCAGATCGTCTGACTGAAGAAAAAGAACGTGGCATGACCATTGATCTTGGTTTTGCCTGGTTGAAATTGCCAGGTGGACAAGAGGTCAGCATTGTGGATGTTCCAGGCCATGAGAGCTTTATTAAAAATATGCTCGCTGGCGTGGGTGGGATTGATGCGGCCTTGCTGGTCATTGCTGCCGATGAAGGGATTATGCCGCAAACGCGTGAGCATCTGGCAATTCTAGATCTCTTGCAAGTGCAGCGTGGTATCGTGGTTCTGACCAAGGCCGATCTGGTAGATGCGGACTGGCTGGAAATGGTGCGGGAAGAGGTAGCTGAATACCTCAAACCGACCGTCCTGGCAGGCGCGCCAATTATTCCGGTCTCCGCGTATACAGGACAAGGCCTACCCGAACTCTTATCTACACTAGAGCATATCCTGCAAACATCATCCGAGCGCAAAAATATTGCGCGTCCACGTTTACCAATCGATCGAGTCTTTTCGTTAACTGGATTTGGGACAATTGTCACGGGCACGTTATTGGATGGTATGTTGAAAGTAGGACAAGAGGTCGAGATTTTACCGCAGGGCAAGAAGTCCCGTATTCGTAGTTTGCAGACGCATAAGCAGCAGTTAGATGAGACTTTACCGGGTCGCCGTGTGGCTATCAATCTGGCTAACATTGCGCGGAGTGAACTTGAACGTGGGAATGTCGTCGCTTTACCGGATCAATTGCGTCCCACCGTCCTTTTTGATGCCCGTCTGCATTTATGGGCGGAGGCTCCTCGATCCCTGGCGCATAATACTGCCGTAGACCTTTATAGCGGTTCCCAGGAGGTAGCGGCTCGTGTGCGTCTATTGGATACAGATGAGCTCCAGCCGGGACAAAGTGCCTGGGCGCAGTTGCGGCTGGAACGGGCGGCCGTGCTGGCAAGACATGATCGCTTTATTCTGCGTATTCCATCGCCGAGTATGACGATTGGTGGCGGAGAAGTTATCGATATTTCGCCCCGCTATCATCGTCGGCATCAAGCAGCAGTCCTAAGCGCTCTCATCCAATTGGAACAAGGAACTCCTGAAGAAATCGTGCTGGCGGTGCTTGATCGTCAGCAGAGGACAAAAGCAGCAAATATACCCAAACATACACACAATCAGCCAGGTTATCTGCTCGAAGAAATAGTGAAGCAGTCTAATTTGGCTCATGATGTGACGCAACAGATACTAGAGTCGTTGTTATCAGAAGGAAGAGTGTATAAAATAGGTGTATACTGGTTTGCACAAACCGTCTGGGATGCATTGGTTGCTGAGGCACTTCGTCTTGTCCAAGAATTTCATCAGCGTTATCCATTGCGCAGTGGAGTCTCCAAAGAGGAATGGCGTGCACGCCTGAATCTACAACCCAAGCTGGCCGCCGAAATTTTCGCTGTGCTAGTAGAAAAAGGCCACCTGGAGAATGTAGAGACGGCTGGTGGGGAGGAGCATACCCAGCGACAGGCACTTGCTCGAACCGGTGGATTAATCCGGCTACCCGGCTTTCTCCCATCTTTTACTCCTGCCCAGCAGCGACAGGTAGACCAGTTGCTTCAGCTTTTCGGGGAACAGCCCTATCAGCCTCCTATCCGTAGTGAAGCTGATGCCAGCGTGGGAGTTGAGATGGTGAACGCTCTCATCGAACAGGGACAACTGGTAAAAATCGGTGATGGTCTGTTATTTTCAAACACAGCTTATACCACGGCACTTTCAAAAATAGTATCCTATATGCATGAGCACGGTAAAATAACCGTTGCCGAGGCTCGTGATGTACTAGGAACGACGCGAAAATATATCTTGCCTCTACTCGAACACATGGATGTCCTGCGCATCACTCAGAGACGGGGGGATGAACGTATCCCAGGTACAACGCTATTTCGTGGACAGATAACATAGTTTGCTGTGTAGGCCGATTAAAATGGAACAGTAGAGACAAGAGGCACACAAAAGAACGCGAACTCCTACTTTCCTGTAGAGTGTTCCATTCTGATGTAGAATAAGTTAAAATAGTGACGCAATGCTTTTTGCCTTCTCGCCACAAACGGGGATGAAGGATGGACCATCAACTTGATGTTTATGAGCCACATTGCGTCTCTGGTTAAGATATGCGTAATCCTTGTTTGCATGCAATTGATGCCAGAAGACACCTGCTGGAAGCACCACTACTCTGGATTGCCGACAAAAGGTACTGTGACAGGAAGATTGTCCAATAAACAAGGGAAGGGCACTGCAAACAGTCGCCCAAACAGTGCGGAGAGCTATGCAAATCGAAGTTTTGGGTGAGCGATACCAACTACAAGACCCTATTGGGCGCGGTGGTATGGCTACGATTTATCGGGGCCGTGATATGCGCATGGACCGGACCGTAGCTATTAAAGTGCTGCGCGAAGTATATAGTACCGACCCAAAGTTTGTGACGCGCTTTCAGCGAGAGGCGAAAGCTGCATCTGCATTGCAGCACCCCAATATAGTGCAGGTTTATGATTATGGCCAGAGCGATGGTAATTATTTCATCGTCATGGAACTGATTGAAGGTACGGACCTGCGCCGGTATTTACGCTCACGGGGTGTCCTCGCCATGGACCGAGCGGTCATTATCGCGCACGATGTGGCTCTCGGTTTGGGAGCGGCCCATCGACGAAGTATTGTGCATCGTGATGTGAAGCCACAAAATATTCTGGTTGGTCGTGATGGGTCTATCAAACTAACTGATTTCGGTATCGCCAGTGTATATAAAGACATTAATGCCGAGCGTTTAACCACGACCGGCATGACCCTGGGTACCGTACAATATTATGCTCCAGAACAGGCGCAGGGCGAGATTGTCAGCCCGGCGGCTGACGTGTATGCGTTGGGAATTGTGATGTATGAAATGGTCACGGGCCGTACTCCTTTTGACGGAGATACCCCGGTGGCTGTCGCTATGCAGCACATTCAGGATTCGCCAATGCCGCCCAGTCAGTTAAATCCAAATATTCCGCCAGCGCTGGAAGAGATTATTTTACGCTGCCTGGAAAAAATTCCTGAGATGCGTTTCAGGGATGGAAATACACTGGCGCGAGCACTGGAACTGTTGGGTGAAGAAGATAATGCGACGGTTCAAGCTCCCCATCCGCTCCCTGGAGGAAATGGATCAGGCTCTGGTCCATCTTTCCAGCAGGTTGGAGGCTTTAATAGTGGAGCAGGACAAGCGATTAAGCAAACTTCTTCTCCGCATCCTGGTGCTATTGCTTCAGGTCCAACGGGCGTCCCTGAAAATGGTGCCGCCACCGCATTGCGGGCTGATCAAGGTTTTGTTCCTATCTCTGTTGATCCAAACGACGCCACAACTGCGATGGATCAGCAGCGTCCTGTACCTGTAAGTACCATAGGGGAAGGGGAAGCTGGAGCTACCCGTCCTTTCCAAAGAGATTCCATTAGTGGTGGACGTGCGGGTGTCATACGGGAACAGCGAGGAAACCGGATGGCCGGCGTTTTTGCTGTGCTTATTCTGGTTGCAACGGTATTATTGCTGGCTTTCAGTATTTATTTAGCCAGCCAACTTAAATTTATCACTCTCCCGTTCTCCCATACTAATCCGCCGCCGGCAGCGACCTCGGTACAAAATGTGCAAGTGCCAGATCTACGAGGATTGAGCCTCCAGAATGCCAGAAAACTGGCTCAGAGCAAAGGCTTTAAGATCTCGGTCCAGGGTGATATAAAGACTGGTAAAGTCAAACGTCAATCCCTGGAACCAGGCGCTTCTACCGCGCGAGGATCGACCATCCTGGTTGAATTAGAGGCTACTAATAATGTCGTGCCCTCGGATCTGATAGGCTTATCTCTTGATGAGGCTAAAGCCAAATTAGATGGCCTGGGAATTGCCTATATCCCTAAGGTAGACGACCAGAATAAATCTGATCCTAATCGGGATCCCAACACGATTACGCGTACAGATCCTCCGCCGGGAAAAGCCTTGAAGGACGGCCAGGTTTTGACGTTGTACATCACTAACTGGGTGGATGCTCCAGCGGATCCCAATCAACCGGGAGCTTCGGACACTCCTGTTGCGCCGCCTACACAACCGACGGCTCAGCCAACGGCCCCGCCTGCACCCAAGCCGACGGCCCAGCCAACGGTACAGCCGACGACCCAGCCAACGGTGCAGCCGACAGTCCAGCCAACGGTACAACCGACAACTCAGCCAACGGTATTGCCAACTGTAACGCCCACTCCATAGGCGTATAGGCATACACAATTTATACAAATAGAAGAGAAGGTATCTATAATTGGATATCTTCTCTTTTTATTGTCCTATGAAAGAGAAGATCAGATTACAGTGGCATAAAATAACGCAATTGTTGAGTCTATTTAAGCATAAAACATATACTATATGGTATACTCCTTGATATAATGACGTTGGTTATGAACAACGTGTTATACTTCATGTAGAAGTACTTGATATCTATCTGGAAAACAGATAGTAGACACGCGAACGATAGTGATGAACAACGATCAGGCATCGCAGGATTGGTGGCCTCCAAACGGGTGGAGCTCCCCGCATCGCTAACACTCAGTGTTCAAGACATTGCGTTCTGCTGGCCTAAAGTTCAATAAAGGTGTCTATGTTTCCCTTCTCAAAATGAAAAAATAAAGAATGAGGACGACCTATCATGATGAAATTAGACGGAGCAATCTCGCCGGAGAACACATTATTTGTCCTGCTCTGTTTTGAAGGGCCTGATGTCTACTCTACTGCGGGTGGTCTGGGTACTCGTGTCTCTGAGCTTGGCGAAGCACTCGCAACTCAGGGGTATACAACTCATCTTATTTATATTGGTGACCCCTATAAACCTGCGGTTGAACATCGCGTCGATGGACGTTTTATTTTGAAGCGTTGGTCGCAGTGGGTAAGCAAATATTATCCTAATGGTGTATATGATGGTGAGGAGCAGAAGTTATACGATTATAACGAGAGTGTTCCTTATCATATTTTTAGTGAAATTGTACGCCCGGCGGTCGCTGAAGGTAAGACGGTGGTCGTAATGGGCGAGGATTGGCATACGGCGGAAGTAATGTGCCGTACCTCTGACTTGCTGCACTGGTTTGGTGTGCGTCAGAAGGTCTTGATGCTATGGAACCTGAACAGCCTGATGTCGCTCCAGCGCATCGATTGGGAACGGCTCAACTTTGTGAGTACACTGTGTACCGTGAGCAAATACATGAAGCACAAGATGTGGAATCTGGGAGTTAATCCACTGGTGATCCCCAATGGTATTCCAGCTCGTCACCTTGAGCCAGTTGATACAGAGGCGGTTCAACGTCTGCGTACGATTGCGCGCCGTGGAGATCCTAATCGTTTCTTCCTCTTCAAGATTGGTCGTTTTGATCCAGATAAACGTTGGATTATGGCGATGGAGGCCGTGGCCCGTCTGAAAGATGCCGGTCATCCGGTAACGCTCTTTGTGCGTGGTGGTATCGAGCCACATGGTGCCGATGTGTTCCGCCATGCCTATAACCGTGGCCTGCATATTCAAGATGTGGTCGCCCAGCGCCCCAATCTGCAGCAGTGTCTGGATGCGATTGAGCAGGCCGGTCCAGCTGATGTCTATAATTTGCGTTTCTTCCTGCCTGAAGAATTTGTGCGCACGACCTATGCTGCGGCCGATGCCACACTGGCGAATAGTGGTCATGAGCCCTTTGGGTTAGTGGCCCTGGAAGTGATGGCGGCCCAGGGTATTGCGGTCACAGGCTCAACTGGTGAGGACTATGCCGTCTCCTTTGAAAATGCCATTGTGACCGAGACCGAAGATCCTGATGAAATTGTTGGCTACCTCCTCTACCTGCGCCGCCATCCCGAGAAGCAAGAGCAGATGCGTCAGGCCAGTCAGTATACCGCCAAACAATTCTTATGGGATCGTGTCATCGAAAATATGGTAGGAAAACTGGAGTTCCTGGCGCGCAAACAAAATATTGTTTTGCCCGCAGCCAGTATGATGGATGTAGTGGCTGATGCTCCTGTGCAAGATACGGTCGCGCAAGAGGTTGGTATAGGGTCCAAGCCTGCCGGTACAAAGCATAGTAGTATTGTCTAGTGTAAGACAACTTTTCTGGCATACATCATCCACCAATGTCAGGTACTTATGATGGTATTGGCTGATGCTCGTACCATCATAAGCGAGTGTGTGTGGATTGTAACGCCTGCACCATACAAGGTGTCGCTCTTTAGCATACGAAGGTGGAGGAACAATGGGGTCCTCCTGGGGGAGTGAGTAGGTGTGTTGGTAGATGGTTGGTATGCCAATTGGATGAGAGGATGACGAGTATGGTTGCGGATCTGGCAGTCTACACAGTAGTTCATCAACCGCGGCGTTTGAAGCTTCCCGCGCAACCCATTCCGCGCGGAGCGACGCCGGGGGAAATTGCCCACTGCCTCTTTGATGAACGTATGAATGAACACTATTTCAGAAAAGTGGCGCAATATAGCTATTATCCATCGGCCCAGATGTTTCTGGATCTGGTGCGTAAAGGCATGAAGCTATCGATCGGTTTTTCGCTCTCGTTTATTCGGCAGGCGGCCATCTGGGATCCAAGCCTGCTGGACCTCTTTCGGGAACTGGTCGCGCATGAGAATGTTGAATTGATTGGGGTAGAACCATATCATAGCTTTCTTTTTCTCTTGGATATGCCTGCCTTCGTCACCTGGATGCAAGACATGGCGTCTAATTTGGAAGCTATTTTTGGGAAGCGGCCGGTAATAACAGACACGACTGAAATGTGTATGTCAGCCTCGCTGTATGATGCCCTGGATGTCGCGGGTTTCCGTGGGGCCCTGATGGATGGCCGTCCCTGGGTGATGGGCTGGCGTGAAAGTACCCATCTCTACCGCAATGGGGATGAAGCTCCTTATGCACTTCCCATCGAAGGCAAGCGCGCCCGACGTCCTATCCGCAAAGGTCTTGATGGGCAAGATGCGCGCGCAAGCAGTCCTTATCTGTTGACCCGCCATCTCGAATTAAGTGATGATGTTGGCTATCGCTTCTCCAATCGAAGTTGGGACGGTTATCCGCTGTATGCCAATACCTACGCGGACTGGATTGCCAACACCTGGGGCGACATGCTTCTATTAGGTTGGGACTTCGAAACCTTTGGTGAGCACCATCGACTGGATAGTGGTATCTTTGATTTTATGCGCGCCCTGCCTGGTGAACTGAAGCAGCGTGGAGTAAGCACGTATACTGCCAGCCAGATCATCGAGCGCCATCAGGAACACGCCAATCATCTGCCCCTACCAGTTTTCCCGACCACATGGGCTGGAAGTGGTGGCATGGAATTCTTCCTTGGCAACGAAGCACAGAAAACCATTCTCCAACTCATGGGTGAAGTCTATGGCATGGCCCAATTAACCGGAAATGACGAATTGATCGATATCGCCATCTGGCTGGCCCAATCCGATAACCTGCACTTAATCCAATGGTATGGGAGAAGCGGGCCCGAGGCTGAAGTCTCAGCGTACTTCACACCATCCGAATGGTGGTCCCTGGGTCCAAACCGTGTCATTCACGAGCAGCAGCAAGTATATATCAACGCCCTGAAAGCCATGCAACCCTATATCCCCACCCGCCTATTGCGTCAACCCGAGCGTCGGAACCCGCGGCGCAAAGAGCCAATGGTCGAGCGTATCCCCGAACTCAACTATGCCGCCCGTCGCGCCTAAGCGCAAACGACCAAAAGGCCCGCCTACCATCTGGTAAGTGGGCCTTTTGATATAACTCACCCATAAGTAATAGGACCTGAAACCCCATGACCTTGGTACTACATTTGCATAGATTATTGTACTAAATACATCGCTCAAAAGTGTTTTATTATATGATATCAAAATACACCGCACTAACAGGCTGCCAGAAATATTTTTATGCGGTGTTGCCAGAAAATAGAAGGTTAAGAATTCACTAATGCGCTTCTATGACTTTTGGCCTACAACGTGCGTAACAAATTGACGAGTCTCGGTTTATTTAGTTAGACTCACATATAGCAAGTATAGTACAGTATTAAATACTTTGGTTAAGAGGTATGGTTAATGGCACAATTTCACTCACAGCGATCGTTTGATGACAACGATTTTGAATATCTAGGGGAGCGTATTCCCCGTGTGACAACGATTGCTCCGATGATGGGTGAAGAAGCCACCCAGGATATTTACACGCACCCTTTTCCAGGACACACCAGCACGGACCGCTTACGCGCCGCACCAGTACCGGTCAGAAACACTGATAGTTATAATCCCATTGTGATCCAGAATGCGCAAACCACACAGTCATTGATCCTGGCATTACAATCAACAATGCAGCCCCCGGCAAAGGGTATGCGCGCTCCAATCATTATTCCTGCTGAGAAGAAGCGTGAGCGCACAACTGAAGCCATGCGCCTGCAGCAGCAGGGGCAGCACCACGGCCTACATCTGCATGTGCGTCATGCCCTGGCCATGCTCGCATCTCTCGGTGTCCTAATGTTTACAATGATCTCTCTTACTCCACTGGGTAGTGGACAGAGTGGTATTCCAATCCTTGATAATGCGACACAGTGGGCGCAGACACAACAGCTCAACTGGGATTTCACTACAGGCCGGCCCATACCAATGCCCAAGCAGCAGGCACCGGCAGTCAATAAGCCCGTTGACCCGGTCGTGCCAGCCCCCCCACCAGTTGCCACCAATTTGCCAAGGAGCCAGTATGTAGCGATCGCTCAGGACGCCGCCATCAAATATGGTATCAGTCCAGTTTATTTTGAGCGTCAGATTAACCAGGAAAGTGGTTTTAATCCATACGCCATGTCTCCTGTTGGTGCGGTCGGTATCGCGCAGTTCTTGCCCTCGACAGCCGCAGGCATGGGTGTTAATCCCTATGATCCAGTCGATGCCCTCTATGGAGCCGCCCGTATGATGGCTAATCTCTCCAATCAATATGGTGGTGATTATGCGAAGGCCCTGGCCGCCTACAACGCGGGACCAGGTAATGTAAACAACGCAGTCGCCGCTGGCGGCGCCAACTGGCTGGCATTTACACCAGTTGAAACCCAAAACTACGTGCGCATCATCATGGGCTAAAGCACGGTGACGGCAGGAACGAGCAGGTGGCAGAGACAAGCTCTGCCATCTGCTCGTTTATATGTAATCACACAATGCCATTATTTGCGATGGTAAGAATCATAGGCATTATTCTGGTTAATATAGCGGATAAATAGGTATCTTTATTGTAGAAGCATCAGGAATCAACTGTAGGGCTGTTTGGAGCCTGTTGTGAAATTCATCTCTTTGCGCGTTGCCACGACGTGGCTGGCAAGCATATTGTACGTGGAGAGGGCGCCGCCAGCGAGCGTATCGTACGTGGAGAGGGCGCCACACGCGAGGCCGCACTGCTGGGTTATCGTGGGTCAACGGGTCAGAACGACTCGCAGTGCTGTGGCGCCTACACGTATCACGTTGGATGTAGCTTGATCATGGCGGAACGTGTGTGAGGCATATCTCATGATCGCTCACCAAAACCTTCCCGAGAGATCATGCTTGAAGAAACATGAGTGGTGTAGGCGCCACAGGCATGCGATGCTTTACTAACACCTATCGCCGTTGATCAAGCCGCATGTCGGCCTCGCGTGTGGCGCCCACTCCACGTACGACACGCCCACTAAAACCGTCGGAACATCTCTAGCAAAATCCGGCATCCATGATATTTCATAGTCTATCCTTCCTAAAAAGATAAAATGGACATATTCAGACAGGCCAGAATATCAGATGCTGCTCTTTCGGTTTCTGTCCTTCCAGAGGAACGTCTGATGTCCTTCCTTATTTAATAAGATCCATGAATCTATTATAGAGTTATTTGCCGTTTTGGTTTGTAACACCAAATATAATCAATCCCAGGAATGAAACAATGCAAATTATGATAAACATAATCCACACAAAAGACCTCCATTGCATAGTATATGAAGAGATCACAAGTGTCAGCCCTAGAAGAATACCGTTAGTAATCATCGTAAAAAATATGATGTTTGATTTTTTACGATGCTCCCAAGGTTTCATACCTAAAAAAGCACCTACATACATCATTATGATGACGAAAACCAGGCCAAAAACAGCAACCCAGTTCATACTCCTCCTTTTTGAAAATCTCGTTAGTTAATATGAACCATACAACAAGAATCCGTTATATGGTTCATATTGTGGCACACAATACTTTTTATTCTTAATTTAGGGATGCATCACTCATTTACATGCTTGGCTTATGTCATCCCATGAAGAATAAAGAGCATAGCCAATACTTACAAGAGCAATACCCCACCCAATAACTCCACCAAAAGTTTTTAAAGCCGCTAAAAGTGTTGTGCCTGCTGAAGCCTTTGCAGCATCTAATGATGCTGGAAGGATTGCTTTTACTAAATTGTTAAGTCTCGGAAAGACATCGGTTTTTGAAGATCCATAAATGCCTAGTAACCCCCAAATGCCTGTAAGTGAAACTTTACCAATGCATTTATTCCAGTCTGCCACTGCTCCACTGGGATCGACCTCATTGACAGGATTATCATCGGCATAGGTATACGGGTTGGCCTTGAGCGTCTCCTGCAGGCTGCCGCCGACGGGGGTGCGCTGGGTCCAGCGATTGAAGCGGACATCATAGTAGCGAATGCCGAATTTGATCAGGTCGGTGGTGCTGTCATAGTAACCACCAGCATACTGCCAGGGGTTGTTGACGCCGGGTTGGATGACGCTACCAGCGACGCCTCCGAAGGGATCGTAGTCGTAACTGGCGGCCATGTTGCCGGCACTGTCGGTCATGCCCACGATGGAGCCGAGGCCATCGAAGAGATAGTAGTAGACCTTACCCGCGGACGTACGCTCACTATTGAGCATACCACAACTACAGCGCACATACTCGGTGGTGTTGCCAGCTACTTTCTCTGTGCTCAAGCCCAGGCCAGTGTAGATGGTACTGGTGCCGTTGTTGTTGACGCGCTGGGTCTGGTCGGTTCCACTATAGCTCTGTGTATAGGTTTTGGTCGATCCAGCACCACTCACATCCTGGTTGGCGTTGTTGTAGGTATGGGTCTGGGCCAGGGAAAGCGCTCCCTTCGAATCACCGCTATTGGTGATCGCGGTCAGGTTTCCGTTGGCGTCGTAACTATAGGTCGCACTCGCCGAGACTGGTTTACCGGCATAATTTCCGGTGCTGCTCGCTCCGGTTGGCTGGTTGGCCGCATTAAAATTCGTATAGGTCGCGATAAAGTTGGACGCACCCGTATACTGTTTACTGGTCATGTTGCCGTTGGTGTCATACCCGATGGCCCAATGTTGTGTTGGATTTTTGACATCACTCAAACGATTGAGGCTATCGTACTGATAGGTCCAGGTGCCGTAGACACTGTAATTATTGGCACTATGCTTGACCGCGCTTTGCAAGACCTCTTTGGAGGCTGTAGACGAGCCATAGTTGTAGGTATAGCCTGTATAGGGACTCGGGATGGCGAGCGTGCTGCCACTGCCGGTGGTCTTGCCCCCTACGTTGTTCACCTGGCGACCTGCCGCATCATAGCCTATGATCATACCTGTTCCATTGGGATATTGGATGCGGGTCTTGCGATTGGCATCGTCATAGCCATATGTCGTGATAGCATTGCCTGGATCGGTCAGGGTGGTCACCAGGTTGATTTCGTTGTAGCCGTATTTGGTCAGTCCTGTTCCGTCATTCAAGCTAGTCAGGTTGCCAATATTATCAAAGGTACTGACAATGTTGGTGCCGCCTGGCAGGAGTTTGTTGGTCTGACGGTTGAGGTTATCATAGGTAAAGGTGGTGGTGCCGGTGCCATCTTTTTCGGTCAGGTCATTGCCGTCATTGTCATACGTGTAGGTGACGGTAGTGGCATTGGCGGTGCCGGTTCCATAGGTGATGGTGAGGATGCGATCAAAGACGTCGTAGGTGAAGCTGGTCTTATTGCCCACGCCATCCGTTTCAGTGCTCACCCGACTTAACGCATCATACGTCAGGGTAGTTTTACCCATTGGTGCAGGCGGCGTCACCGTACTCAGATTGCCCTTGCCATCATAGCCATAGAGCGTGGTATTGCCGTTGGCATCCTTGCTGCCAGATGGCGTGCCATCCGCGTTATAGGAATATTGCAGCTTGCTGCCATTGGTTTTGCCACCAGTGGTGTCACTACTCGAGGTCAAGTTGCCATAGTTGTCGTAGGCATTGGTGGTCACATTATTCTGCGCATCCGTCCCGGTGGTGGGCTGATACGGCACATTCTGTTGTTGTCCACCCGACAACGGCGAATACGTGAACTTCGTGGTAGCTCCCGTGGGATCTGTGATCTGGGAGGTTTCTCCATTGGTGGCATACTGATAATTGGTTGGTGTCTGCGTGGTCAGAGCATCCGCATAGCTCGTCACGTTGTAGGAGTTGGCATCAAAGCTGCTATTGGTACTCTTGCCCAGGGCATTGGTGGTTTTGGTCACCTGCAGTTTGTCCTGGTACGTATAGGTGGTGGAGTGCCCGTTGACATCCTTGACGACGGTATTGCCACTGTTATACGTAAAGGTGGTCTGCTTGTTATAGGCATCGGTGATGGTGCTGACCTGACCGGTAGCGCCATAGGTGATGGTGGTGGTACGCCCCTGGGGATCCTTGATGCTCATCAGTTCGGAATCGCCATCGGGATCATAGGTGAAGATGGTCTGCTTGTTATTGGCATCGGTAATGCTGGTCAGGTTGAGCTGCGCATCATAGCCATAGGTGATGGTACGTGTCTTGCCACCAACCAGGGTATTATCGGTGACCGCTTTGACCAGATGATTGGCATCCAGTGTGGTACTGATCGTGCGTCCCTGTGTGTCGGTCGTGCCCGTCCAATCTCCATTATCCAGATAATGATAATCGATCAGATTATTATTTTTGTCCAGCACCTCGTAGCGAGTGCCCCACTGGTTGAAGATCCAGCGCTCACCGCTTTGATGAAAGCGCAGTTCATAGGTGGCTGAATCCGGATGGACGAGGGTGGCTTTGAGACTGGGGGCATCTTTGTAGCCGCCACTGCCATCAGGAGCAAAGTAGGCTTTGAGTCCTGTGGGCAGGGTTAATTTGATACCGCCGCCGCTGGGCACATCATCCAGGTACAGGCTGGCACCGCGACCGGTAGTGAAGCCCCAGTTGGTACCATGATCGGTCAACCACCAGTTGTTCTGGCTATTATAGTAGCCACCAACCGTATTGTTGAGTCCGGTCCCGGTTACTTGTAACTCGACCGTATGCAGGACCAGGTTGCCGTTGGCGACATTGACCTTGAGGTCCAGCCGATCGGACAAGGGTTTGTCGATAAAAGTATAAAGGGAGGAATCACCCAGGCCATTGAGTGGGGTGGTGCCATTGACGATCACCGCTGCTTTGGCCTGTACTGTTTTGCCCTGGACTGTTTTAGTCTGGGCTGGCTTGAATGGTGAGACGTGTGAGCTGGTGTCATGAACGTTGGTGGGGACCGGCACATTGCGACGAGGTGTGCGTACCCCGCTAAATGTGGGTGGCAGATCCGTGGTTGGGGTTGCTGTGGCTGCCGCCGTTGCCGCATAGGCAGAAGGGGTCGCGCCCATGACCGTGGTTAAAATAGCTCCGGTTGTCAGGCTGATGACCAGCAGGAGACGCCAGAGAGAGTGCCAGGATGAACGCGTCACCTGTCTGGTGGGGACTACATTCATGGAAGAGGATGTTTCATGAGAATCCATCGATGAAAAAAAAACGATCCATACAGTGAAATCCATTTCTAAAAAAGGGCACAAAAAGAGAGGCAGAGGAAAAATTCCTCTTTGAACATACGCACAAAAAAAGAGCATCTGTCTGGAGAGATATATGGGCAGCAGAAAGACATGCTTGCGTCCTATAGACTCAGGCACGGCAAAAAGCATCCTTGCGAGATGAAGAGACGTATGAATCAGCGCGAGAAAAAAATAGCACTGAACGACTCATCACACTCTTACAAGAAAAATGTTCCTTCCTACGAAAAAGGAATACATGGTGATCTATCTAACCAAATAAAGATAACATGACTTTTCATGCATAGCTACCAGAAGCAAGTATACCCGAAGGTGCGACAAAAAAACAAGAGGTTTTTCAAGCAATTTTTGAATTTTTTCTACTTTTTCTTTATTTTAGTATAAGCTCATCCTTTATTTATGGATGAGCTTACGCGATTTTTTTCTTCTCTGGGTGCTATACCTTGTTTTATGCTGGCTACGTGTGCGTCAAGATGAGCACGTGTTGCAGGGACATGTCTTACGTAGACTGGCGTAGGGACGAGCCCTGCCGGTACGTTTGGCGCCCATTTGACGTATGATGTGCTGTTTTTTCGTCCTTTTGAGTGTTGAGATATATATGGACATGCGCGATGGTATTGTGTCTAAATGTAGCTAAGATGTGTTTATTGACACAATGAGAAAGGACGCTCAATACTATGACGACATTTCCAGTTGGTGTGGTTATATTTCCGCCTACAACGCAGAAGGTACTGCAGGGTATCAAGCGGGCAGAGCAGGCAGGAGTTCCAATGGCCTGGGTACCATCCTGGCCGGTGGGAGCTGATGGTTTTAGTATCGCTACCGCTGCAGCCGTACAGACAAGCACTATTGGACTGGGCACAGGCATCTCTATTACTTATCCCTGTCATCCCTTGGCACGTGCCAATCAAGCTTTAGTAATGGGGGAACTTGCCCCGCAACGTTTCCGTCTGGGCATAGGTGCAAGTCATCAGCCGGCCATTGAAGGGATCTATGGACTCAAGTTCGACAAGCCCATCGGTCATATGAAAGAGTATATTGCTGTACTTCGAGGGATGCTGTGGGAAGGGCGGATAGACCTGGATGGAGACTACTACCAGGTTCATGCGGAACTTCCACCACAGGTCGAGCCTCCACGTTTCCCAATTGTAGTTGCGGCACTGCGTAGAAACATGCTGCGCCTCGCGGGCGAGGTTACAGATGGAGCGATGCTGATCTGGGCACCGCCATCGTATATCCGTTCGGTCGCGCTTCCCAGTATGGAGGAAGGTGCGCGCCAGGCTAATCGTCCTCGGCCACCGCTGATCGTTAGCGCACCGATTGTACTGACAAAGGACTTCTCCATCGTCCGCCAGGTTGCGCAGGCGGCCTTCTCAGTCTACCGGTCCTTTCCTACCTACCGCCACCTGTTTATGGAGGCTGGCTATCCACTTCAATCCGATGGCACGCTCACGGATGAATTGATTCATGAGCTATTTTTGTATGGGGATGAAGATACCATTCGCCAGCGTATCTATGCCCTGCATGCAGCCGGAGCCGATGAAGTCATCACGATAACCGACCCGCGCACAGATCCTTCTCATGAAGAGCAAACGATCCTGGAAATCCTTGCCAGTATCTAATGCCCGACAAGCGGCCAGCACAATAGCACGAGATGCAGTCCGAATCGATCGACATCCTCGATCGGTTCGGCCTGAATTGGAAAAGGGGTGTCATTCGAATTTTTGCAACGACATGCATACCATCGTGGACATGCTCGGGTACTTTGACATGGGGCGAGGGGACGGCAACCCGCAAGGGGATTGCCCTACATCTCTCTTTTTTCTTGTTCCGTTTCTTGAAAATGAAATAAATATTCACGCGTGAAAAATATGAGAAAGTAACCTGGAAATGACTATTGTAGGGCAATCCCCTTGCGGGTTGCCGTCTCCTCGCCCCACGTGAACGTCCCTCATCATGATCATGTTGGGGATGACCTATCGTGACGTGAGATGTATGAGAGGATGGGTCCATGGCTACGCTTGCAAAAAAATGAATGGCACCCTTGGAAAAGTGGTCGCTTGAATTTGTGATAAGATGAGGATATACTTACAGCAATCGTAGATCGTTTTATACTACTATATAGATAGCAAGCTAAACGATAGATACACGCTGTTTCTGTCTGCGGGCAATACCGCAAAGCGCAGCAAGTTAACATTAAGGATACACTACTCCATGTCGGATATTCATGTCCGTCAACGCAATGGCATTTTCTGGCTCATTCTTGACAGACATCCAAGAAACATGTTGACCGCGACAATGCTTGAGCAGCTTGCGGAAGCCCTCCTCAAAGCAAGTAACAAGTCCCCACGCCTGATTGTTCTGACTGGAATGGGTGAAGACGCCTTTTGTGGCGGTGTGGATCTACCAGCAGACAGTACAGAAGCCCAACGTCAGGAGATTTTGCTGGCGGCTCAGAAGATTGACGAGTCGTTCTCGATGCTTTATCGGCAGGGTATACCAACGGTTGCACTGATCAAAGGATTGGCCCTGAATGCCGGCTGTGAGTTAGCTTTACTCTGTGATACTCTTCTTGCACGAGAAGATGCTGAGTTCCAACTACCAGAGACAAGCAGCAGTATTTTTCCACGTACACAGACAATTCTGGCGAGTGTGATTGGTCAGCAGGAAATGGAGCACCTTGTACAAAGCTCTGAGAACGTCGATGCGCGGGCTGCGCTGCGTTTAGGTCTGGTACACCAGGTTCTTGCTTCCAGGCGCTTCCTGCAGGATGCAGAGGAGCTCTTGACTATGTTGATGAGTGCGGCCTGATGTTCTCTCTTATTTAGACCTCGCTAAAAATCTCAAGAGATATAAAAAATGACCCCCCGACTTACTTACATTAAGCCGGGGGGTCATTTTTTTATGCCTCTTTTTAGTAGGTTTCCAGCAGGTTCATTGTCTTATTGCGTCCAGGCAATTGAACGTTGGATGGAGATGATTGCGCAAACGTCGGTTGTGAGAGGGCCGGCAAGTTGCCACCACTATCAACCGTATCCAATTGGAAGTTGACGATGCCTGTACGTACCTCCTGCGCCAGATGATTAACCTGACGAGCCATCGCATGGACATCGTTCGCGAATTGCGTACTGTGCTTGA
The DNA here is from genome assembly GCF_003967575.1 of Dictyobacter alpinus. NCBI lineage: Bacteria > Bacillati > Chloroflexota > Ktedonobacteria > Ktedonobacterales > Dictyobacteraceae > Dictyobacter > Dictyobacter alpinus. Next base: position 1,792,387 of record NZ_BIFT01000001.1, on the reverse strand, counting down.
TCATTTCCTGTAAGGCTTCTGTATTAGCGCGTGGTATAGATCCATCGCTATTCTGGGTTTTAAGGAGCTGCGCCTTGTTCATAATCTGGGCCATCTCTTTCTCGATTTCCTGAAAGCCCCTGGCGCTACTTTTCTGGGAGGTCTGCATTTCCCGGGCGATCCGTTGATTTAGATTGCTCAGGGTGCGTAAATCTTCCTGGAAGTGAGTACGAAGTTCGTCGGGTCCCATATTGAGGGCGCTGGCAGTCTGCGGCAGATTTGTCAGACGATCAATTGTATTGGTTGCCTGTTCTGCCAGGCGTAGCGTGCTTCGTAAGCGTTGCACGATCTCTTCATTGGCGACCTGCTGGATCAGCTCACGAGTCTGACTCAATTGATTGAGCAGAGCCGTCTGCTGATTATCGGCCTTAAATGATGCACCTGAACCGCTGACTACTTCTACATCTTTACCAGGTAGCGTCGAAGTGGATTTGTGATTTGTCTTTACCAGGAGCAAGGATTGCGTGAAGCTTTCTGAACGTTCAACCTGTTGGCGCGCGATTACATCTAGTTGCTCGGCGGTTGTTTTTGTGCGCTGTAAGAAACGGCGGAAGCGACCGACTGTAAAATTAAAGGCGTTGGCTAGCATACCAATCGGATCATTACTAACAGGAGCATTGATACGCAGGTCACCTGCACTGACAACGCGCATATCGCTAAAAAGATGTTCGGCCGCATTGGTAAGCGCGTCACGCTGATTGCGCGTTTCATCCAGCAGCCCAACGATCGCCTCGAGCATCGCATTGACTGATCCCGATACATCCGCGATCTCATCACGTCCGATGACATTTACGCGGCGATCAAGTTGTCCCTGCTCAACTGCCTGTGTCACCTGACGCAATTGCTGCAGGCGACGCACAATCGTTCCTGAGATTACCAGACCAATGATAACGATCACGATAAAAGCAATAATCGATCCAATGATAGTCGTGATGATCTGATTCTGAGATTGAATGCTCTCGGCAGCCTGAATCGAGTCGGTCAGGCGCGAATTATACTGAATCAATGCGCGAATAGCACTGGCGGCGTCACTATTGGTGAGCTCAACCTGCACCTTTTGCAGATTCTTCGCTCTGGTCACATCATTGTTATCAAAATAGCGCATAACCTCGATCAGCGAATTCTTATGCGTCTGCCATGTGCGTTTAGCACTACCAGCTAAGATATCCTGTTGATGAGTGATGGTATCAGCCTGACCGGTAATGGCCAGAATATTCTTCTGCTCCTGATGCTTTGACAAGACATCTTTGCTTATATAACCATTTAATAAGTTATCATAACGTTGAATAAGATCTTGAAGAGCAGTTTTATCGGCTTTTAAGGTCTCAACCGATGGATTTGGCGTCTGTATCAGGTCTAAGATGGTCTGAGACTCTGTCTTGATCAGTTGTAAGTATTGAGTTCCGGTATTCAGGCTCGTATTGGTCGTTAAAATACTGCGGTAAAATTCAGATTGTTGACTCAAGGATTGAGAGCGCTGTAGGCCAATAATTCCTGCAACCATGGATGCAATTAAAGCGGCGGCAAGGAAGCCGAGCGTGAGACGTGTACCGATAGGTAGATCAATCAGCAATGAACCTCCCCGATTGCGGGAGGAACGGATACGCAGTTGATTGCCGTTATAAACCTGGTTATTTGACATAAGTGATCCTGATGGACTAGATGGTGGTGTGGCTGGCTTAGTTGTACGATTCACGGCGGTTGACCTCGCTTTCATAGGAGGACGAGAACGCTAAAGCTGGCTGGTCAAGTTGTTCTCCGGGCAGTGATCCTACTTTGGGTAAGTTCATTTCATCAATCGTGATATAGCTTAAATCATGCGCTTTTTTCTGCATGGCCGGGCTGGTCATGAAGGCTAGAAATTCTGTTAGCAAGGGAGTGTTGTCTCCCAGTGTATACATATGCTCATAAGACCAGAAATTATATTTGCCATCACCAATGGTTTGCGCGGTTGGCGTAAAGTTATCAAGGGCGACCGTCTTTACTGTAGGTTTGAGGGCAGAAAGACCAATATACCCGATGGCACCGGGGGTGGTGGCTACTTTGTTCACTACGGCATTGGTATCGTCTACATTCAAGGGTGTTCCAACTAACTCGTCGGCGCCCCCAAGCACATATTTACGGAAAGTCTCACGGGTGCCAGAGGTAGATGGGCGTACCACCGGGTGGATGGGTTGATCGTTTCCACCTGGTATCTGGTTCCAATTTGTGATTTTACCACTTGATAGGATATCGATAAGTTGTTCTTTGGAGAGCGACGTCACCTTGACCCCAGGATTAACGATCATTACAAATGGTGTAACACAAATAATATGATCTGTCATATTGGGATCAGGATAAAGGGCGGGATCAACATAAATATCTGAGTCACCGATGTCAGAGACTTTATTGTTAACATTTTTGAGCCCCTTTTTGCTGCCTCCTCCATCCACTGTAATCTTCACCTGCGGGTGCTGGCGCATAAATTCTTTGGCCGCCACATCTACGAGAGGCTTTAAGGCTGTTGAGCCGCTGATGCTCAACTTTCCACTTAGCTCTTGTGTTTGTTGAGGGTTTCCAGCGCATCCAGTCAGGAGAGAAGCTAAGAAGAGCAAGAGAAAAAGTGGCGTGATGCCCATCATAAAATTACGCCCACCTGTATATGAGCTTTTATGGTGCCGTTCAATATCGAGATTCTTCGATAGCATAACGATAATCCTTTGGACGTGTTTCTCCATAATGCGTGGAGTTTTTTTGGGTTAAGTCGCGTACGATTTTTGAGCATTACATCTCAAGTCGATTATGGATTAGCCCCGTTAAGCGATTGTTATGCCCTTGTTAAATTGTCTCCTGGGAATAGTTAAAAGAAAGCATGAAGTAGCTCAGGAAGAGCTTTGAAAGGTGATTTAAGCTTAACAAACTGATCAATAAGGTCGTAGGAGAAAAATACCAGGTTACTTAATATTTGTAAGTAAAATTGCAAGAATCATATGTATTGAGTTATTTTTTCTGAAAATTCTTCGAATGATATAGGATGATACTATTCTTTTTTTTATAGAGAAGAAAGATAAAAATTCATCTGGTTTATATGGCACATATTGAAGCCACCGAACAGGAATGGCGTGGGCACGGCGATCATGAGTGTGTACAGAGACCTTAACGTGGGCGGAGGAGATGGCGATCATGATCGTGAACAGGGACATTAACGTGGGCCGAGGAGACGGCAACCCGCAAGGGGATTGCCCTACATCTATCATTTTTCTTGTTCCATTGTTTCAAGATGGAATGAATACGTACACCGTTAAACCTACGATAAAGTAACCTGGAAATGACTATTGTAGGGCAATCCCCTTGCGGGTTGCCGTCTCTGCGCTTCACGTCAATGTTCCGGATGATAATTATGGTTGGGTATGAAATATTGTGACGTCGAATGTATTGTGGCCGTAACGGTGTGAGGAACTTTTGTTGGGTGGATCGCGTCATGCTAGTGAGTAATCATTGTATAAGTCTTCATAGGTTACCGAAAAAGGAGTTACTAATGAGTACGGTTCGGAAGCTTTTAAATAGAAGTAGAGTTGCGACTGGCGCTTTTGGCGTGCTATTGGTTATTGTGCTGACCCTGTTAACTGGTTGTGGGGGAGATGCCCAATCGACACCTGCAAAAACCTCTAGCGGTGATAAGGGATCTCAACCTGTTGTGGCACCCACGACAAAAGTAGCAGGTTATGGTACAGATCAGGGGTGTGCAAGTGATGTCATTGTGACTAATCCACCCAAAGCCAATGTAATTGCCTTATTATCAGGTACAAATGAGCCTACAGTTTTTGCTCGTACCGGTGATATCATCGAATTCCGTTTCCCGTTTGGGAAGAAATGGGGAAAATCGGCAACGACTCCGGAAGGTCTGACTATGGAGAATCCTGCTGGTTATGCTGTGAAAAGCGATAAGGTATGTGTCTGGCGCTTCACCGCTCAAAAGGCGGGTACCTATGAGCTTCATTTTAGTGACCGTCCACTATGTAAGGCCGGCGCTATGTGTCCGATGCATATTATAGATGTACCTGTTACGCTTGCAGTCAAATAGCCACCTCTCGTTTCTCCCTCTCGCGCCGCCTGCAGCGGCGCGAGAGGGAGAAAGAATGAGCGGGGATACCCCGCGCCCCCGGCAGGGCACTCCGCTGCTGCACCCCGGTTTTTGAACTGATGTTACAAAAATTCGCGGTAAATCATAACAACCTCTTATGTTTGTTTGTTCTACAATGTTGGTACCCGGATATAGTGATCGCAGCTATTGACAGTTTGTTGTCTTTCTTTTACAATGCTTTGTAACTACAGTTACTTTATTTTTGAGGGAGTAACTGGTGATCACACACAGATATGGAGTTACAGTAAGATGGCAACAATACAACATCATTTAGCGCAGTTGCAAACTGCTGAAACCAGTACGAGACCAGCAAATATTCCCACATTCTCCACCGCATCCTCGCTTGCCACAGGCCTCCTCATGCCTATGTTCATGTCCATGTCTATGTGTTGCCCCCACTGTTACTAATTTCTTTCCCAAATTTTTTTGCCCGCACATTGCTATAGAGCATTTATCCCAGTTTAATTGGCTTCTCAGGCCTCTACACTACAATTTCTGGTAAAGCTACCTTATGATCCTTTACCTGTAAACATTGTTTGCTTGCTTGATTTAGTTAGCTTGTGCGGGATGAACTTTCTTGTATTCATCATTTTTTAATTTTTAGCAAGCTAGCTGTAATTGAGTGGAGAATGTATCAGATGTTACAATATGAATTGCCCGTACAGGTACAAGAGATAACTTCTTTAGCTAAAAACAATGTTTTAAAAGGCCAGACAGATTTAATTGTCCTGCGTCACCTTGCCTGTCAACTGCGCCTGACGTTACTGACGATCGAGGATACCAGTGAGGCGGTGTTTCCGTTACGCTACCAATTAACTGAGCGTCAGAGTTGCCTGCATCGCATTCTGTTTTACCGACCCGAGCAGTTACTGAAAGAAGAGACTCTTTCATTTGTTGGATTTGTCAGTGGTCGGCATGTCTCAATTGATGCTGAGTTGGTTAGTGAGCTGTTTCAAGCGGATCAACAGATGCTGGCTAAACTGATCCATATTCCAGGTTTGCTGGCATATTCCTCATTGGAGTTGCGACCGGGACGTTGGTACAACCTTGTGGTTATGCAGGATTTTGAGGTCAAGGCCGATTTGAAGCGGGTTGATATGCATCAGCATGCGGCCTATCAACTGGGGCCGCGTACCTATGATTGGATTCGCATTCATAGTGGTATCTTTCCGGGCGGGCTGGCAAAAAACGCACCTCAACTGATTAAAACCAGGCATTATGCTTTTACCCACACGGTGAAAAATTTTCAGATGCATGAAGTTGTCTACTAACGCATTAACCATAAGGATAGGCTATGTTACAGAGTGTTACTATTTCTGCATCATTGCAGTTCGCGAATTTTTTATCGCCTTTGTTGCGGGACACCTATGCTGCGATTACTACCTATGCGGGACAACAATTACAGATGGCAACTGAATTAGTGCCCGGTCACGATCTTAGCGATTTTGGTAGCGGCCGGGTAGATGTTGGCTTCCTGTGTGGCCTGTTATATGTACATTTAAGGGCTACGCAAGAGGATCCAGTAGAATTGCTGGCGGCCCCGGTTTTGCGCGGGACTCGTTACCAGGGGCGGCCCCAGTATTTTTCAGATGTCGTGGTGCGGAGAGATAGTCGCTGGCGCGCTTTTGCGGATCTGGGTGGGTCTACCTGGGCCTATAATGAAGAGGCGTCACATTCAGGCTACAACCTGGTACAGTATAGCTTATTGGAGCGGCAAGGACATACAGACTATTTTGGTAGAACCGTGAAATCTGGTTCGCATGCTCAATCCCTACAACTTGTGCTGTCCGGTCAGGCTGATGCGGCCGCCATCGATTCGCATGTATTAGAGGTCATGTTCCAACAAGATCCGCAACTGGCCGCACAACTCCATAGTATTGATATGCTGGGTCCATCAGCCATTCCTCCTATTGTGGTCGCTCGTAAACTTCCCAGGCAGTTGAAACAAGCCCTGAGGGATATTCTCGCGCATATGCATGAAGATCCTGTGCAGGCAGAGCTTTTGCATGCCGGCAAGATAGAGCGCTTAGTAACAGTACAGGATGAGGATTACACGAATATCCGTGCGATGTGGAATCGTGTGCAGACAGCCAGGCAGCAGTCTAGAGGTTTTCCAGACGCAAAGCAGGTGCTTTATACGCTATAATGAAGAACACAACATGTTCATTGTGCGTATTGACACTACTGGAAGGACAGATATGACAACTGCTAGTGAAACAGGCAATGGTGCTGAGCACAATTCTCCCTCATATCGTTCCCGTATCGGATTAGTGGCGGATTCCCCGAATTTTCCTGCCGCCTGGGATCAAGTGATCGCAAAAGTGCGTCTGGCGGATGAACTGGGTTATGATTCGGTCTGGCTAGGTGAATCCTGGGGATATGAATTATTTACGTCGATGTCAGATCTGGTGCGAGCCACCAGTCGCATTAAGATCGGCGCCGGGATCGCCAATATTTATTCGCGTAGTCCAGCCTTGATTGCCAGTACTGTGGCCACCCTGGATGAGCGCTCCGGTGGACGCATCCTGTTGGGATTAGGACCCTCGGGGGCGCAGGTGGTTGAGCACTGGCATGGGGTTCCCTTTGAGAAGCCGCTGCAACGAACCCGCGAATATGTGGAGATTATCCGTACAATTCTGCGCGGTGAAAAGCTGGTCCATCAAGGCGAAATTTTTCAATTGGAGCGCGGTTTCAAGTTGCGTTTCAAAGCGACCCGACCAGATCTGCCTATTTATATCGCGGCCATGGGTCCCAAAAATATTCAGTTAACGGGCGAGGTCGCGGATGGCGTCCTACCTGTCTACTGGCCCGCGACCCGCTGGCAGGCGTTACGCGAACAGTTGGATGCCGGTTCCCTGAAGGCGGGCCGACCAGCCCATAGCGCGGCGATCGCCCCCTACATTACCACGGTCATCCTGAGCGATAATGCCAGTGAAGAGGAGCGGCGGGCCGCCTACTTTAAAGCCGCCTCACCACTGGCCTACTATATTGGTAAAATGGGTGTCTACTACGCTCAGATGTTGGCGCGTAATGGTTTTGAGGAAGATGTCCAGGCCGTCCTGGCTGGTTGGCAGCAAGGTATGAAGACCGCTGTTGAGGCGGTCAGTCCACGCTTGTTAGAGGCAACCACTATTGTTGGAAGCGCCCAGGAGTGCGCCAAAAAGATTGGTGAGTGGGCAGCCCTGGGCGTGGACGAACCATTGTTGACCATGCCCGAAGGCTCACCCGATGAAGTAGCCGCTCAGCTTTCAGCGCTTAAAGCGGCGCTACCAGCATAGCCTGAACGGGCCGCAAACTCGTCCGCATGCTCAAGACGTTTCTTGATTGATGGATGAGAGTGGAAAATAAACTCTACAATGGGCGCCGGCTCGATTTCAGACAGGTTCTGATCAGCCAGGCGCCTCATCGCGCTTTTAAAGGCCTCGATTTTGTGGGTGGATTGCAGGGCATATTCATCGGCCTGATATTCAATCAAGCGGCTATAGCCATTGCTAAGAGGCATAATAATAAAACTAAAGATCGCCAGGAGTGTAAAAAAGAAAGGTAGCGTAGCCGGATCAGTCAGAGAACGATAATAATGTTGCTGATCAATTACCCAGTGCAGCAGTAGATTGCTCACAAAGAGTCCTACCAGCATTAGCAAAGCCTGGCTGGCAATCAACTTCCAGATATCGCGATGCACATGATGTCCCAGTTCATGGGCCAACACCACCTCAATCTCATCAATTGCATAGCGATCAATCATCGTATCGCCCAATACAATGCGTCGCGTATTGCCCAATCCCATTAATGCCGCATTGGTGCCAGTGGTTTTATTACTCATTTTCATCGAGAAGACGCCACGCACCCTGGTATTGGCCTGTTCGGCCAGCTTTAAGAGGCGCTGTGTTAGCTCACCCTCGGGCAATGGTGTGAATTTATAGAACAGGGGATAGATCAGAACGGGAGCCAGATTGGCCATGACTACTGAGAAGAAGAGGATTATGAGCGCGGTCCAGAGCCACCAGAGTTGTGGTTGAAATGCCAGCAGGGCATAGATCAGTGAGACAAATACCACCTCAAGTACCAGACTTAAACTCAGGCCAACGAGCAGTTCACGGAACCAGGCACCGATACTCATCACAGAAATGCCATAGCGGCGTGGTAGCACAAAGCCAGAATAATAAGACAAGGGGAAGGTCAACACTTCATACAGTAGCGTGATTAACAAACAGTACACAGCAATCTGCCAGGGAAACCAGGCCGGGTGTGGTTGCCAGGTCAAGAGCGGAAACCAACTGCCCGCGCTCTCAACCACATCGCGAAACCACTTATCCAGTCCCGCGCCCAGCACAATCAAAATACTGAGCACCCCAATGCTCATACTTACATATGAGAGACGGCGACGCGTGCGGGCATATGCACGGGCCTTTTGCTGTCGATCGACATCAATTTCCATGCCAGTTTTACTTTCTTTGATAATGGGCAAGGTGATACTTAATAAATGACGAGTGAGAAGCCATGTTTGATCGTGACAGCTCGTTTAGACTTGGCGGCGCGCCAGGCGGTTTTACTCATGCCCACTTGTTTGCGTAGATCGTTCAATTGCTCTTCTGAGAAGTGTTCACAGGCAGCGAGCACGACCCGACGTAGCTCACCACGAATGCTATTAATGCGCTGCTCTAATTCAGCCAGGCGATATGCATCATGTGGAAGGCCCTGAATTGCCAGCCTGGCCAGATCGGCCCACTGGCTCGCAGGCGTATGCATAGCTTCAACACGTTCTTTGATAAAAACGGTAACTTCATCGAAATCAGGAACAGATGTCAGGTCAGTCATGCTTAGCTCTCCTCTTGACGAATATCAAGATGTCGTGGCACTGGAATGACATCCTTATCGTACCAGCCATCCACACAAGCGAACCGCATCCTACCGTATGAGTTTATCCAGATGAAGCGGTTGGAGGCGCCACCAATAAAGATGAGCGTCTCCCATGCCGCTTCACAAGCAAAGCTAGGTCAGGCTTCTATGTAAATCCTCGAAGGACCGGCGAGCACTTTCCAGTGAAGGAATCGCAGGCTGATCATTCTCAACGATAAATGCCGTAGCGCCAGCGGCCTGACCGGCCTCGATAAAGCCAGCGATATCGAGTGTCCCTGAACCAACCTCCGTAAACTTACGATCGGGGGTCATATCCTTCAGGTGCAAGGTCGCGATCCGCGTGCTATTCTTTTTAATGAATGCAATCGGATCAACACCCGCAAAGGCGGCCCAGTAGGTATCCAACTCAAATTTCACCAGAGCAGGATCGGTCGCAGCGATCATACGCTCAATCAACGTTTCATCGCCAACCTTAGCAAATTCAAAATCATGGTTATGGTAAGCCAACGTCAGACCATGCTCTTTTGTCACGCGACCATACTCGTTAAGTTGGTCCGTGAATTTTTTGAAGGAATCTTCCTGATTAAGTAGATCTTTATTGATAAAGGGGATAATCAAATAAGGGCTGCCAATCTCCAGGCAGTACTGGATTTCGCGCTCAATATCCTGCTCAACCAGATGTAGACCCACATGGCTACCAACCGTCTTCAAGCCAAGCTCGGTCAGAACTGCAGCCAGTTCTTTCGATGTGAAATCCCCATAGCCAGCGAACTCAACACCGGGATAGCCAATCTCGGCAACTTTGCGCAAGGTTTCTTTAAAATTCTTCGCAGTTTCATCGCGTACAGTATATAACTGTAATGCTACTGTGTCAGTCATGAAAACTCCCTACTACTACTAAAGAATAGGTGTTTAAGGCTCATTCATTGCCCAAACTCACCATAAGTATACCACCTTTAGGGAGGGCATAGCTCTCTCGCGGCCTGACCTGGGTGCCTCTTAACAATATTTGTGTAGGGTGGTGACGAGTGTCGTTCATGCTTTGCATAAAATAAATCGCAAATAACTAAATGTCCTATGTTCTTGCCGTGCCGGGAAAAAGCAAGGTATCTTCCCATGATAGAAAAGAATGTCTGTGGCAATCGCAATAGCAATCTGGGGATTAATTATGAATGGTCTGCAAGGACACCAACTCGGCAGTTATGTGCTGACACGCTTATTGGGACAAGGCGGTTTTGCGGATGTCTATCTGGGGGAGCATATGTATCTGCACACACACGCAGCCTTGAAGGTTGTGCGTATGCAACTCTCGGATGAACATAACAAGCGCTTTTTGACCGAAGCTCGCATTATTGCGCATCTCGACCATCCAAATATTGTGAAGGTCCATGATTTTGGAGTTCATGAGGGCACGCCATTTCTCGTAATGGCCTATGCTCCCAATGGTAGTGTGCGTAGCATTTATACACCGGGGAAGCCTCTGCCAGTAGCGCAAATTATTACATACAGTATGAGTGTGGCTGAAGCATTACAGCATGCCCATGCGCATGGTGTGATCCATCGCGATGTGAAGCCAGAAAACATGTTATTGGGGACGCGCGATGAATTGCTATTAAGTGATTTTGGCATTGCCGTCTTTACGCATGGAGATCAACGACACCCAAGGGATATTGCAGGAACTGTAGCGTATATGGCGCCTGAACAACTGCAAGGCTATCCATGTCCGGCCAGTGATCAATATGCATTAGCTATCGTGATTTATGAATGGTTATCTGGTAGCTTGCCCTTTACCGGTTCACGTACAGGTATTGCTGTCCAGCAAGTTATGGCTGCTCCGCCTTCACTGCATAAGCGTTGTCCTGAGATTACAGCCAGGGTTGAGAAAATCATCTTTAAAGCCCTGGCCAAAGATCCACGTGAGCGTTTCTCCAGTGTGCTGGATTTTGTTAGCGCGCTCAAAGAGGCTCTTGAAGCCCAGTATATAGAAAAGTCCATATATTCTGCGGCGTCCATAGAAACTGTGGCGATTGGACGTACCCGGCAGCGGCCACTGGTGGGTCGTGAGCAAGAGTACAGTCTATTGCATCAAACATTGCTGGCCGCAGAGCGTTATACCCGGACGCCGGAGGTGGCCACCGATTACGCTTCAGGACTTTCCTGGGTCACGCCAGCGCGTTCACCACTACTGGTGTTGTCAGGAGATGTTGGAATAGGTAAGACACGCTTAGCTGAAGAGGTTAGCCGTGATGCTTATCAGCGCGGCTGGTTTATCCTCTGGAGTCGGGCCTATGCTCAAGAAGGCGCCCCCTATCAATTATGGACAGATATACTACGGCAGGCCATGAAACAGCATCTCTGGTTTGATGTCAAAAAAGAATCTCTCCCGACCATCTATCAGCCTTTAATGGATTTGTTGCCTGAGCTCGCGCTACTCCCACTCCAAAGGACAGAAGTCAGTACCTCCACCTACTCCGATATGGCACCGCTCAAACTCTGGGATGCGGTGCTGGCAGTACTCACCGATATCAGTAAACAGGGTCCTGTATTGATTGTATTAGATGATTTACAATGGGCCGATCAAAGTAGCTGTGAGATGATCAGCTATCTTAGCCGCCATATGGTTGAATATCCTGTGGTATTCCTGGCAACCTGTCGTGAGACCAGTTTCTCCTCATTTTATCCTTTCAGAACGCAGGTCATGCAATTACAACGTGAGCTGTTGGTCAATGTCCACCATCTCGCAGCTTTGACCGATAACCAGATTGCTTGCCTGGTAGAGCCAGTAAAAGAACCGGCCCTGGTACAAAGGATTCAATATCTGGCCGCAGGCAATCCTTTTTTCGCGGAAGAACTGGCACGCATGGTTCATGCGCAGGAGCGGGATGCTGCGCAGGCCAGTGATGACCGTATTCCGTTGACGAAGACCATCACCGAGCTGTTTAAGCAGCGCCTGGAACGCTTGACTGCGCCCTGCTTACAACTCTTACGCGCCGGAGCGATCCTGGGCGGATCTTTCTCCTTTGCGGCTATGCATGAAATGCTGCATACTGCCGACCAGCCATTAGACGAAGAGGAGTTGTTGACGCTGCTAGAGGAGGCTCTGCACTCTGGTTTGTTGACTGAACAGGGCAGCGGGCACAAGGTGACATTCCATTTCTGGCATCCACTTTTTACCCATCATATCTATGAAAGCATGTTTGCTGCCAGACGCTCTTTGCTGCATAAGCGTGCCAGCCAGACACTGTTACGTGAATATGCGCGCCGTGAGGAAGAGGGGGCCGCATTAATTGTGCACCATCTACAGCAGGGTGGTGGTGAACCAGCATTGATCGTACGTTACGCCCAGATGGCGGGCAATCGTGCATACGCCCTTTTTGCCTATGCCGAGGCAGAGCGTTATTATCGTCTGGCGATCCACCAGCTAGACCTCTGTATGAATGATAGCTTTAAAGCTTCGCAAGCAGATCAGCAGCATATGGTCGAGTTACAAGAATATCTGGCAGAATGTCTGCGTATCCAGGGGCGTTTCCGTGAATCGTGTGACATCTATACCCACATTCTGGAACTCCATCAGCAGCAGAGTCTGCCACTGTCGCCTTCTGAACAAGAACTGGACGTCGAGATTCAGGCTCTTTTGCTGGGACGTATTGGACGTGCAAATTATGACCAGGGGAATGTCAAACAAGCGCTCCTCTTTTATGAGCGTGGTGAGCTATTATTACATGCCAGCGGTATGCATTCCGGGGCCGCGCTGGCGCACCTCTACTTTCAACACAGCTATGCCCACTGGCTTAGTGGTGCCTATGAGCAGGCACAATTTTACGCGCTACAATCCTGTGAATTTTTGAAGGATGTGCTTGAACAGCAGAAAACCATCTGCGAACTGAAAAACTACTCCCAGATCTCCCCACTACACCGCATCCTTTACGGCCATGAGATTGATCTGGCAGATGTATATGGTCTCTTAGGAACTATTGCTGGCGCGATAGGTCAATATGTTGAAGGATTGGAACATATGCGTACCGCCTTTGACATTTTCCAGCAACACGATTGTAAACGTAAGATGGCGATTGTGGATTGCAATATGGGTGATGTCTATCTTAAACGGGCGGAATATGCGCAAGCGATGCAAGTTTTCAGGCGAGCGTTGATCGAAGCACAGAATATTCAAGAGATTCCGCTTTCCACCTTTATCTCTTGTAATCTGGGGCTGGTTGCTGCCCGTTGTGGCAATTTGAGCGATGCTGAAATCGAAATCAAGCAGGCCATGAAATCGCTTGGCCGTTTTGATGATGTGCTGGCCAAGGTGTGGATTTATACCTACCTTGCCCTGGTTCTGGCGGACCAAGGTAAGTTGTCTGAAGCACAAAAAATGCTGTGTATCTCTCTGAAACTGGCACGCCTGTTGCGCATCCCTCCCTATATAGGACCAACCTTGATCACCTTAGGCTATATCCGCTTAATGCAGGCCAGGATGCTGGATTATGGCACCACCGGCACAACGCTCCTGGAGAAGGAGCGGCGGCGTTTACTACGCCGTGCCAGGCATACGCTTGAATATGTCGTGAAGATGCATGGTATCGAGGCAGAGACCCGTTGCGAAGCGCAGGTTGCCATGTTAGAAGTATTATTGTTATCGGGAGAGCACGAGCAGACGGCGTCCCGTGCTGTCGCGATTCAACAAGAAATTGCGCGCCTGGGAATTGTCTGGTTGACACCGCGACTGACACGTATTATTGGATGCAGCCTGGGTTTCCAGGGCCAGTATGAGCAGGCCCACGAGCGGCTATTATACTCGATCGAGCAGGCGCGCTATTATGAGATGAGTCTGGAATATGCGCGTTCGTTGCAAAGTTATGCTGGTATTCTCTTGCGACCTGAGCCACGCACGCCTGAAAATTATACGCTGGCCGTGCAGTATTTGCATGAGGCCAGGAACATCTTCCGCAATGAGAAAGCCCAATTGGACCTGCAACGGGTGAATCATCTGCTTGCTCATGCCAGCAAGTCAGGCTTGAGATAGTCTGGTCTGATGACAGATGAAAAAAATCAGGTACAATAGGGGGAAGCATGCTCTTACGCATGCTTCTCATTTTTGGTATGCAGTGGAGTTCAATCTGCGAAAATCACGTTATGTACGATGAAGGGATCTGCGATGAAACAGTCATTTGCCTGGTGGTGTTATGCGCGTCCTGATTTGAAGCCGGAGGTGCTACTACGTACCGCGGCGGAGATCGGCTATCAAGGGGTAGATTTAATCGACCAGCAATACTGGCCGCTGGCGAAAGAGCATGGTCTACAGATTGCATCGATTGGTGGGCATACCTCGATTGAGCGCGGGCTGAATCGTCCCGCCGAGCACGCGCGGATCGAGCAGGAGATTCTGTCCAATCTGGCACTGGCACAGGAATGGGGGATCTCAAGTCTGATCTGTTTTAGTGGTAATCGGGCCGGTATGTCTGATGAAGAGGGTTGTGAAAACACAGCCGAAGGTCTGCGCCGTGTGGCTAAAGCGGCCGAAGAGGCTAATGTGACCTTGATCCTTGAGTTGCTGAATAGTAAAGTAGATCATCCCGATTATCAATGTGATAAAACCTCCTGGGGTGCCAGGGTCTGTGAACTGGTTGACTCGCCTAGAGTCAAGTTGCTCTATGATATTTATCATATGCAAATCATGGAGGGCGACCTGATACGTACTATCCAGCAATACCATCCATATTTTGCCCATTACCATACGGCTGGAAATCCAGGTCGCCATGATATTGATACATCCCAGGAGATCTACTATCCTCCAATCTACCAGGCCATTCGCGCTACTGGTTATGAGGGCTATATCGCGCACGAATTTATGCCTAAAGGAGATCCATTGCAAGCCTTGAAAGTTGCTTATGCTGATTGTGAGCATAGCAAGTAAAGCTTAGCCGCTTGTCTCTATCAGGCGCAACTGCCAGAATTCAGGTGTGGGCAGGTGTGGATCATCTGCCCCCTGCGTCACATATGCACGTCCCTGTCCATCGCAGGCACTGGCCCCTAGCACAGACCCGCCCGCTGTAAATGGGACAAGCACCTGCGTCTGGAATGTTTGTGTATCAATCAGCCAGGTTGTATTGGTACCCTTCTGCCGGGCTTTGTCGTATCCTCCAACCAGGAGCAGCTTACCAGGCATCACGGTACAGCCCGAGGCCGCACTGATCGCCACCGGCATACTGGTAGGCGACTGAGACCAGAGATCGTGAGCAATATCATAGCGATAAATATGATTCGTCTGCAGTTGTTGTCCCGCGTCTTCCGATCCCCCGAATAGCAATAAATGGCCTTCCTCATCGCCCGCCAGCAGTGTATAGCCTAATCCCACCGGTAAATCCGCCAGGCGTTGCCAATGGTCAGTCGCGCTATCATAGCGATACCAGCCAGTGCCAGCGCGTGCACTGCTATCGCCTGCTTTGCTAAAGCCCTCGGTGAGATAAAGATGTCCCTGTTTATCCGCGAACATAGAACTGGCAAAACCAATTGTCACGGTTGTGGGGGGAACTATTTTTGTGAGCTGGGTATTTGTAGTCTGATACATATACAGGAGCGAAGGGACATTATAGGTATCAGACGAATAGCCGGAGGTAAAAAAGATCCTGTTTTGTTCATCAACGGCCGCAGCATTATTGACGATACCTGGAAAATGTGCCAGTGGGACTGTCTCCCAGTGTCTGGTTGTAATATCATAGCGATACAGGGTGCGGTCATAGGAAGGGTGATCGGGTTTGTGATAGGCCCCATTTGTGTAGACATATGCGTGTGTCTGTTCTTCCACATAGACGGCGGCGTTATCGGCCTGTGCCTGGGGAAGTGCGGGGAGGCGTAGCCAGGTATTGCTGAGTGTCGTTGACCTTGTTGGGGCGGATGTGTCTTGATCTGGGTTGGATACTGTGGGCAATTCTGTATGTTTCTGCGCGGGCTGCAAAATGCGTGTATAGATGAGGAGCGAGGACAGAAACATAAAGGTGAGGAGCGCCAGCACAAAGCAGATCTGAATGACGCGGTGTAAGATATGGCCTGTCAGCCGTTTAGGACGTGGCTGAGGAGCCTGTAATGCATGCAGTGAAAGCTGGGATAGGGTCGTACTGGAACGGCGCTGCAGGCTTTCATCCATTGACGCAAAATGGCCCTCTAATAGTTCCTGTTCCTGCTGCTCTAGTCGTTGTCTTTGTAACGATTCACGCGTCAGCCGCCGCTGCTCTAGATCGGGCACACAGGTCGTGAACTCGGTCTCTGCCCCTGCATTCTGTTCACTGACAGCCGTCGCCACTCCGGGTGGTCCGGCTTTATTTTCACCATTGTTATATTGTGTAGTGGTTGGGCGCAAAGATAAGTTGTAGAGCTGTTCCCGATAATGTAAGCGTTCCTCGGCGCGATAAGCCCGTTCCAGTGCCAGAAAAAAGACATGGGCGCTCTGAAAACGTTCGGCAACCTCTTCCCGTGTAGCCAACTTAAGCAATCCATTCAGCATAGTAGAGATTGTTGGAACCTGCTCTTGCGGCTGCTCATCGGTATGCGCTGCCCTATCGTGTCCTATAATCATCTCCTGCAAAAGACGACCCAGACTATAGAGATCCGCCCGCACGTCAAGTGGTCCCTGAGGTACGAAAAGTTCAGGGGCCATATAGGCAGTTATGTGTTTATCGGCCGCAAATAATTCTTGCGCCTGTTCCAGTGGATGAGATTCCTTAAAATAGCGTGCGCCACTAAAATTGAAGAGCATCAAGGATTTGTCGGGCAGCAACATAATCGTCTCTGGACGGAGCATACAAAAAATGACCGGTGGTTGTTGGCTATGCAAATAGTCCAGCACATCGCATAGCTGCATGGCATAACCCAGAGCCTCCAATGGACTTAAAGGGGACGATTGCTGGAGATATTGCTGTAACGACTGACCGGAAATGGTATCCATTACCAGATACCAGTAGCCATTCTCAGAAAAATAGTCATAGAGTGTGGGCAAAGCTGGATGCTGTAAGCGTGCCAGAAAGAGCGCTTCACGCAGAAAAAGATCCGTGTATTTACCGCCGCTCCTCGGAAACGTGCTGTCCTGAGCATAAGCAGGATTGGCGCGACGCGAGACATCTCCGCCATGCAGAATATAATCCAGTTCAGCGCTAACATTTTCAGGCAATGGTTGATCTGCTGGTATCTGCTTCAGTGTTAACGCCGTAGAAAGCGAGGTATGTCTGGCCAGATAGATTGTGCCAGTCTCTCCCCGTGTCACCAGGCGTTGAATCACATACTCGCCATTATGTAGCGTCTGTTCAGCTGGTTGATTGTCTTCTTCTATAGCTGAAGAATCTTCAGGAGGTATCATTATGCTCCCATCCCCTCTCACTCGCAACCTATTTTTATAGATGTTACCTGAATTATATAGTAGATAATGAAAATGCTGGTGTCAAGCCTGGTAGGCAATACTTTTCGGTTAAAAGGGGCATTCCTCATCCCCCCTTAACCGAAAAGTCTTGGGGAACAAGCCCTGCCGTTACGTTGCTCCCATTGAGCGCGTCTCCATGACCATCACCTGCTTTCGTGCATGGATGGTTCTCCCCCAAGAGACGGAGAGCTTATCTCACGTCGAGATATCGTGCGCTCATGCGTAATTTGTTGGAAAAAAGGTGTTTGAGCTCGCAACTTAAGACATTTAAGAACTTAGACGCTAGAGACATGTGCAAAAATGTCTTAAGCTATGGCGTAAAAAGGTGTTTGAGCTGGGCAACTTAAGACATTTAAGAACTTAGACGCTAGAGACATGTGCAAAAATGTCTTAAGTTATGGCGTAAAAAGGTGTTTGAGCTCGGCAACTTAAGACATTTAAGAACTTAGACGCTAGAGACATTGGCAGAAATGTCTTAAGTTATGAGGAGACATGTCATTTTTGTACATCAGGCTGTGCAAGAATGAGGTGGACTGTCTTGTACATTTATATTCTTCATTCCAGGTTACACTTACGTATGTATGTTCATGAGTCATCCCCAATTTTTCTGAAATCGCTCAAGGTCTCGGATGAGTGAGCAAACCGTGAGGGGATCATCAGAAGGTGGGAGGAAACAACCGAAGCGGGGACGGTCATCGTCCCACAAGCGACTGAGTGCCCATCGGATCCGATAGAGTGGTGCCTGCACGTGCAGGCACCGCTTTCCGGTTCGGTGACATCGGAAGCGCAAGAGCGCTTGCACGAGTTCGTGATGCCTCGGATCAAGCAAGGAAAGCAGGAAGGCATAGACGAGCATGACCATACCAAGCAACTTGAGTCGAGCTTCTAACGACCACAACCGAGGACATTCCAAGGCCAATTCACATTTCGCATAGCGAAAACTCACCTCAATTTGCCATCTCCGACGATAACTGAAGAACACATCCCATGCTTGCTCTTCGGTGTGGACTGGCTCATTGGTGATCAAATACATGATGCCTTTTTTGACCCGCGCTTTCACGAGAAACAATGGTTCGTGCGTCTGAGGATGGCGAAGGGCTGTCCACCACAGATCACAGGCCATCTTTTCTCCCGTTCTGCCATCCCAGATCTCTTTGTGCGCGCGATACTTCTTCCCCTGGCCAATTTGCCACAGCTTCTTTTCCTCTCCGGCCAGTGTCAGAAACACGTGATGTTTGACCCAGCGGATAATGAAACGGGCCCGATACTTGGCGAGCACGCGCAGCCAATATCCTGAGGCATAGCCGCGATCAAAGACATGAACCAGCAAAGAACCCCATTTCCTGACACAGATCCGCAATCCCTCTTCTTCCGCATCTCGGAGCCTGGTGGCAAAGACGCCTTTGGTTGACCACCACTTCGTGACTGCCAGATGAGGAAGCCCTTGCATTCCGACAATGAGTGCAGCATTCCACTGCATTCCCATGACCCTGACCGGACGAGCAGCAGGCCAATTGAACACGAAGCCCCGCTTTGTCCGCTGCCGCCTCTTGGCTTTACTCGAGAGAACCGGGCAGAGTCCTTCCAACTTTTCGCTTTCGGCTTTCTCCAGCACACTTCCATCCCAGATGCAGAGGATCCGCTTGCATTGCTCTTTGAGGGTGCGTACCTCCTCATCCGCTTTTTCCAGCAGATAGTGGTCAATGAGTCCTACCGTCCACTTCACGGATCGCAACAGCTTTCCGACCCGCTTGGTGCCTGCGGTAGCACTACATGCGTAGCCATCATAGCCTTGCAGATAGGATCCAAGTTCACTTATCCACAGGGCTTGCGGGTTATTGCGCAAGCGGATGATGGCGACCAGGCATTGCAGCAAGGTGCGCACCAACCGTTTGTCCAAGACATCATCGAGCCTGAGCAAAAAAGGCTGCAAAAACTGTTCAAGCAACTGAAGCAGATGCTGTGATCCCCCCTGCGGATCTTGTTCCAAGCGTTTGAAGGTTTCTGACAATTCTGACATAATAACGATGGATCTCCTCATTTAGTGATTGTTTGCTTTTCATATTCAACAGTCTAAATGACGAGATCCATTTTGCCTAGCCCTTCTTTTTTGCCTAGCCCTTCTTTTGAAAAATTAGGGATGACTCATAATATATTATTAATAAATTAATTAAAGTAGAAAAAAGTTAATTTTCCCATAAAAAGAAAATGAAACGCTTTCATACCATACTTTTGCAATGTTAAGACATTTCTACGAATGTCTCTAGTGTCTAAGTTCTTAAATGTCTTAAGTTGCGAACTAAAAACAGGGTTTAACCAACAACTTAAGACATTTCTGCCAATGTCTCTAGTGTCTAAGTTCTTAAATGTCTTAAGTTGTTGAGATCAAATCCTGGTGATGGGTGGAAAAAGAGGGAGCAAGAGAGCATGGTCTGAAGATGCTGTGAGGGAACCATGCTGCTCTGACAGAAGTATATTTTTGTGACGAAACATATAATGCCGCTATTCGCGATTCTAAGGACTATAGGAGTTCCTCTGGTTAGTATAACGGTGGATTAGTGGTTGGAGTTATAAAAGTCTTAAAAATTGATTGTGGTGTTTTTTAGGGTCTGTTGTGGAATTCATGATTTTGTGCATTGGTTTGACGTGGCTGGTGAGCGTCTTGTACGCCGAGTGGGCGCCACACGCAAGGCCGCACTGCTGAGTTTACGTGGGCGAATGTGCAAGAACGACTCGCAGTGCTGTGGCGCCTACACGAATCACGGTGGATGTGGCCTGATCATGTTGGAACGGGTGTGGGAATCACGGTGGATGTGGCCTGATCATGTTGGAACGGGTGTGGGAATCACGGTGGATGTGGCTTGATCATGTTGGAATGTGTGTGAGGGAATATTCCATTATCGCCATTCCTTGACGAGCAGGATCACCCATCACGACCATGATCGCCCACCAAACCGTTCCGGAGCGATCATGGCTGAAGAAATATGATTCGTGTAGGCGCCACAGGCATGCGATGCTTTCTAAACACGTATCGCCGTTGATCAGGCCGCATGCCGGCCTTGCGTGTGGCGTCAATCGACGTACGATCGGTTCGCTTCACATGTTTTTCCACCCAAGGCCAGATCACGAACCATGATGCGAGATCCTGCTGATTTTGTGGAGAGCAATAATGCTCTTATGATGATATATTTCATATTAAGATGCACAATGCATTTATTTGCGATTATAAGGCCATATGGCGGCTTTTTGATTATCATGAGGTACAATTAGATGCCGATACTATAAAAGTGTCATAAATTGATTGTAGCGCTGTTTAGGGCCTGTTGTGGAATTTATAAGCGGAGATCACGTTATAAACTGCCTTGCGTGCCTGTAACGCTCACTCAATCTATGCTTTGTTTGCTGACTGAGCTCATGAATTACAGAATTACAGAACTAAAGAGCTAGAGATATGTGCATAAATGTCTTTAGCTGTTGAGCTCAAATGATAGTGATGATATTCTTTGCGTGTTGGCATACATGATTGTTGTGGTTGTGTTATGATGGGGGCTATATATATTTGATTACTGGGTTCAGGTTGGGCTAGCATGTTTTTGTGGATCTCTATAAGGGTTTTGAAAAGCTAGCTGTTGGTTGCGTGAGAACGATGGTGGTCAAAATCATTGGAGAGTAAAAAGAACTATGGCTATTCATTATACGTTGCGTGGTACACGGCAAGAGCAGTCTATTGAGCAGGAGGGGACGTTGACCCCGGAACAATTGGTGGGGGTAAATTTGAAGCAGGATACTGCGTTGATCAATGTGGCTATCAGGAGCCTGCGGACTCAGGGGATTGAGGCACAGTGGCAGGAATGTATTCTGGAGGATACAGAGACCAATCAGACGCGGACCTATACCGTTTATAAAAAGCGTTGGATGGATCGTTCAGCAAAATAAATCTTGCTCTTGTTTTTGCGCGCAGGTTTTCAGGGTGTGCCAGCCAGATTGTTATTCTGGCTGGCACTTTTGTTTTGCGCTGTTATTCTGGTTGAGCTGTGAGTTGTAAGATGATCTGCTGTGAGCTATGGGCAGGAATATTCAGGCGATCGGCAGGACGGTTGAGACCGTCTTCGCTGGTGACGACTGGCTCAAAGCAGACAAAGTCATGATCTGGAGCGGTCGAAGGCTCGGACCAGACTTGCATGGTGGCTAAGGCATAGGTTCCATTGACCGGCTGTTCGGCAATGGTCAGGACGCCGCCCTGTGGAATATTCAGTGTGACGCTATGTGGAAATGGATAGGGATCATTTGGTGGTTGGGTCGCCCATTGGATTGTTTGTGGATCGACCTCGGGCAGGCCCTCAACGGTGATCTGTGTTTTGACTTGCTGCGCTACCGTAAAGTAAGGATGGAAGCCCGGAGCGATAGGCATCGTTTCGTCGCCACGGTTCTCCATGGTCAGGGTATAGTTCAGCGTACCTTCGCCGGCCACAATATGGGCGGTAAAGACGAACTCATAGGGATACTGCGGACGCGTCTGCTCGTTGCTGGTCAGCTCAATAGTGATACTTGAGTCATCCTGCTGCGTCACCGTCCAGGGCAGGTTGCGTCCAAAGCCATGCGCGGGCAGGCTAGTATTTTTCTCTAGAAAGATACCCTGCTTTAAGCGCGAGAAATTGGGGATCATCAAGGGCATACCCCAGCGCTTAATATTACCCGTCTCGCTGGCCCGATAGAGCACGGGCCAATCTCCTACCTGGAAGTGTGAGACCAGGCTAATTTCAGGCATCACTCCGACTTTGGTGTTGCCTGCCGTAAGCACGATTTCTCGTTGCATTGGAAACTGTGTGAACGTCATTGCGTTGTTACTCCAAATTAAAATGTGCATGCTCAATATCACTAAAATAGTGTTTGTTTCTCCCTCTCTTCGTGGAGCGTGCGCCCAGGCACACTCAGGCCCTGAAGGGCCCATCCTTCTTTCGGTTTTACGTGTGGTGTCAAAAAGTATTCGGAGAACACTTTTTGACACCACACGTAAAACCGTTGGAGCGCCAAAGGCGCGAAAAAACGCCAGGCGGTGCATGGATTTCATGCGAATCAAACACTATCTAACACATGAGCATGATAATTGTCATAGTCAGTGTCAGTAGAATGCGTATCTGTCTGTCTTGTCGTCCTTGATCAGGATAGAGTAAAGGCTTTGGTGAGCGCATCGCGTTGTTGAAATAGGCGTAGCGCATAAGCCACGGCATCCTTCTGTTCCAGAACGGCCTGGACTGGGTCGGGCAGAAAACCCGCTTCAGCAATCCAATACAGCGGAATGCGAATAAGCTCTAGTGCTAACGCCTGTATCTCCTCTGCTAACAATGGTTGCGCGCTGGTCTGGTTATAGGCCGCCAGCAGTGTGCGTACACGTTGCCAGGGAGCCAATTCTGGATAGCGTACATCCTCTAAGCCCCAATAGATCCAATAGATCGCATAGGCCAGATCAAAGATGCGCTCACGCACAGCCAGAAAATCAAAATCCAGCAAAGCCACAATCCTACCTTCATGGAAAAGGACATTGTCCATGCCATAATCGCCGTGTGTCAATCTATGCGGCAGATACTGTCCTTCAGCATACCACCAGGGCAATTGTTGGGCGAGCATCTGTAGGACAACCTGGCAGATCTCGCGAGCCTGTTGTACCTCGACCATCTTATAGTTGTATTGTGAATCGTTGATGAGAGCCAGGGTTTGTTCCACCTGCTCAATCAATTGCACGGGAGTTGCATAATTACTCACCATGGGAGGCACAATGCTTTCAGGCGGCAACTCTTGCTCAAGGAATGTATGTAGATCGCCCAGCAGCGTGAAGAGCGCCGGAAAATGTTCCCAGCGCCTGGCGGGCGTGTCAAAAAAAATAAACGGCTCCAGCTCAATCAACCTTTGTTGATGAACGAGAATATCGGCTCCTGTGATGGTGGGTACAGGGAGCGCAACTGGAAAGCCAGCGCCGGCCAATAAGCGTCTGACATGGTGCTCGAATCCTAGCCGGGGCATTGTCACCCAGGGACGATGGATGCGTAACACATAAGCCCCCGACTCAGTATTTAGCAGTGCATTTAAATTGTAGGCTCCCCCTAGATCTCTGATGGCATGAATCGTACCAAGCGCATAGTGCTCAATCAGATCGGCAACAGACGCTAACTCGGCACGAGGGCCAGTCTCTAACTCGTCCAGTTTCTCCTCCCTTCTGCTATTTGGCTTTGACGGTTGCTTATGCATAGTATACTGCGAATTTCAGTGAATGGTTTAGCGCTTTTCCAGTGAGCTTATCAGGCTAGTCGTAAGCAGGACCTATTGTGTTTTGAAAGTCAGGTGTTTATACTGTATGATATCAGGGTACATATGTATCTACACATATGTACGATATTCATCGTTACCACTGTATCATTATATTCGTCCAGCTTCCGGGATTATATGGGGACTAAAAGGCATGGGAGATAATTCGAGTAAAGAAGCGTCGACGGCACGGTCATATGTAGATACAGACAGGCTTCACAAGGAGGAATTCCAGTCTGTGACAGGACATATAGCAATCAAAGGTACCCGCAATGGCCTGCTCCTAACGCTAGAACCAGCAACCCCTTTTAGCGATTTGATCGCTGCGCTGGCAGATCGGCTTGCGGAGTCGCCTTCTTTTTTTCGGGGAGCATCTCTCACGGTAGATACCACACAGAGGTCTCTGCGTAACAATGAGCGTGTGCAACTGGAAGATTTATTGGCGCACTATCACATGTCCGTTTCCGCGGTTGAGACGGTCGCCGACAAACGGCGCGCAGCCAGGACCATCGCCCTCGCAATTCCAGATACAAATCAAGCAGAAGCCGTGACAAAAGAGATTACACCGACGCCAATCGTACCAACGCCAATCGCACCGACACCACAAGAACAGAATGGGCAGGTGCAGAAAGATGCGCGTGACTCTATGGATACCCTCTTCTTGCGGCGCACGGTGCGTTCAGGTCAGGCCATTCATCATAACAGCAATGTTGTCGTCCTTGGGGATGTCAATCCGGGTGCTGAAATCGTGGCGGGCGGAGATATTATCGTCTGGGGTGTGTTGCGTGGCATGGTACATGCGGGCTATCCCGACAATGAGAATTCCATCGTTTGTTCCCTACAACTATCGCCTGTCCAATTGCGTATAGCCCACCTGCTCTCTCGTCCTCCTGAAGGCTTTGAAGCGCAGCCGCGCCCAGAAGTGGCCACGATTAGACAGGGCCAGATCGTCGTTGAAACCTGGGTAAGTGGACGACCACCTCGCAAATAGTGTGCAGATGCTGTATTCGTGAAGTTAGATAATGCATCATTACTTCAATTAAAAGTTCGTGATATACTAAAAGACTGTATAGGCCAATACAGCAGCCTGAAAAGTTCTTCAAAAGGGGTATAGCATGGATAGCCGAGTAATCACCATTACATCGGGAAAAGGTGGGGTGGGCAAAACAACCACGACCGCGAATTTAGGCACCGCTCTGGCGATGCAAGGGAAAAAGGTCGTTGTCATAGATGGCGATATTGGATTGCGCAATCTAGATGCCGTGTTAGGTTTAGAGAATCGCATTGTGTATGATCTGGTAGATGTTGTCGAGGGCAACTGCCGTGTACGTCAGGCTTTAATCAAAGACAAGCGCCAGGAAGAATTGTATTTATTGCCGGCGGCACAGACGCGCGATAAAAATGCGGTTAATAGTGTGCAGATGGAGCAGCTCTGTCAACAACTGCGCCAGGAATTTGATTTTGTGATCATCGACTCACCAGCAGGCATCGAGCAAGGCTTTCGTAACTCTATTGTTGGAGCCGACGAAATCATCATTGTTGCCAATCCAGAAATGGCTTCCGTACGCGATGCCGACCGTATCATTGGTCTGGTAGAAGCCGCCGGCAAGCCAGAGCCCAGGCTTATCCTGAATCGTTTGCGCCCAGAAATGGTAAAGCGTGGCGATATGATGGATGTGACCGACGTACTGGAAGTACTGAGCATCGAGTTATTAGGGGTTGTGCCCGAGGACGAAGCTATTATCGTCGCCACCAACAAAGGTGAGCCAGCTGTCTATGATAAACGTACCAAGGCTGGTCGCGCATTTATGCATGCCTCACAACGTATCATGGGTGAAGATGTGCCATTGGAAGATCTGGTAGAATCGACATCCCTGCTAGAACGACTGCGCCGCTTAATGAGATTTGGTCCTGCATTGGACGAGAAGCCTGTACGTTCTCAGTCTTCTTAATACACTATTCTTGAAGCGGATCGTGAAAGCATGCTCGCCGTAGCCCTCTCACCCTGCTTCTGGTATACATACAAAGGCAAAAAGGTCTGGTGATAAAACATTAGGAGGGGGCAAACAATGGGTGTTTTTGAATTTATGGCTGGCAAGAAAAAGCCAACCCCTGGTGAGGTGGCCAAGGAACGCTTGAAAGTCGTGCTGGCGCACGATCGCCTCAAGCTGAATCCTGAATTACTTGAGCTGATTCGGGGAGAGATTCTTTCGGTTGTCTCACGTCGTCTGGCGATTGATGAAGATCTGGTGCAGGTCAATCTGGCACATGAAGGTGGAGCAGAAAAGTTATTGGCCAATATGCCCATCAAGCGTGAAAAAATTACGTTTGAATGGGATCCTCCATCGCATACGCCGAACTCGAATGTCATCCATGGCACGCTGCATGTAGATGACTCAGGTGATGAATAGGCAGACATTTCTCTCTAGAATACAAAACTCCTACGCGGGGGCACCCATTTCGGATGCTCCACGCACTCCAATCTGCTTCCCCTTCCTTACTATATTCACATATAATGCCTTTTATATATAATCAAAATCCTATGTATTTGTAAAATATTTCCGGTCAGTCTTATGAGTTTTTATTCATAAAAGCAATCTTTATGGGTTTTTAACTTGTATTGTGTGTATATCGGTGTATAATGGCTACTATGATTATGGTGCGTCTACCAGGAAAGAGCCTTTTCCTGGGAACGGACAAACTGGAGATCAAGTGAGGCTAGCGCGTCAGTGAAGTGCCGGGATAGAGACGTTGCAGCCGTACATTGGACCAATGGTTGATATGGGAAGGTAGAAGGGGAAATGTCCTGCCAGTTCTTGCCGGTTGTCATTTTTACCTCCCTCTTTCTCAAAGCTTATCAGCTTGTTGTATATGCGTACAGTGAGCCCACGATTGTGCTATAGCCGGTTTCTCTCACAAGTTGTTTCTGGATGTGTACAGACAGATCCTTATCGTTGAGCTGAGTTGTGTTGTTGGGTGGTAGTGGATCAACGATAGTCAGATAAATTTGGTGGAGAGCTGTGGTATGGAGTGTGGTTATTGGGGTGTGGCGTTATAGCGGCAGCAAAGGTTCTGTGTACAGCATTACAACTATTATCCTTTGGCCGGGTCAGATGTATGGTGAAGATGTTCGGGCACCCTGGCACTGGAGTCACCGGTGTATGCCGGCACTTCATTGACGCGATAGGAAGTTAATACCATAGCGATAAGAGAATACGCCTTATGTGGCCAGATAGGATGTATAGTAGTAGAGCACATGGGATTATCCGCTTGATCTACAACGGGTAGAACCTTGATTGGCACTAATACATCTATACGATTCAGGACGCTAAAACGTTCGTGTAGTGATAAATCTGGCAGAAGGGGTCCGCATCACCGCAGTAAGTTTATTTCTCCGCTTGAGTGCTTTGTCATCATTGGAGAGTCAGGCTGCGAAAGGAATTGTCGCTATGCATCAGTCATTTCTACCGAGGTATAAGGTGGTGAGTAGGGGTATACGAGAGCCCAGAATGCTCCGTGCATATAAGGAGCCTTATCAACTCCATCGCGGTGCCAGCAAAGCGATCTGGCCGACCAGTGTACAGCATTGTGTACACACTGGTCAGGTTGCGCAGCAGCGCCGACGCGTGATAATGACCGGTATCAATTGGATTGATACGCTTGGTCTTTTTCGCTTACAGGGTGTGTATATACTTTCCAAATATATAACCCTGAGCCGTATGCTGCAGAGTGGTATTGTGTTTACAGTCATTGGTGTCGCTTTTATACTAACCGCCATCTATGATTGGGCCATGCTACTGAATCACTGGATAACGTTTGTGCTGTTTGCTGCCCTCTGTGTGGTAACCACGGCGGTCGTCGATTATATCAGAACCGGGCGCAAACCACAGCATAAAGCTTCCCAGCCATTTATGCAGGCTCCCAATTCATCGTTCGCAGGCATACCCATCTCCCGGCTTGGCCAGCCATTGCGACTGATGAATACGGGTTCGAGCATTCCCCAGACGCAGGTACCAGGCCTGTTTCATTTTCCTGATACCCCAATGCCCGCAACTCCACTTGTACGGGTATTAGAGACAATCGATCTATCATCTACAAATGTTAAGCATTTTCTAGATATAAAGCCGCATGCAACCATTACCAGAGATGTAGATGGTAGAGTAAAGAGCAAAAATATCACACGATCCCAATAACATGTGCCTATGACCTTCGGCTAATTTATTGACCTATCTGCATCAGAGAAGTATGATTACAGGCAGATTTTGTGCGCGTAGCACAGCAGATAGGTAATTTGAGGAGGCTCCAATGAGCAACCAGCAGATACAGAAGGTAAAGGTAAAGCGCCTGGCACATGTTGGTATCTGGACGACAGATGTGCCTGCCGAGGCACGCTTCTACCACCAGGTTCTCGGGCTGGATGTGCGCTCAACAGCTGAGAGTGCGACAAACGATGATGAAGATGACATAGAGGATGCTAATGTCTTCCTGGGTCTGGGCGAGGAGTTCCACAACCTGGGATTTTTTAATGATAACCGACCAACGCCTACGAATGGCCGTCGCCCTGTGCAGAAGTCGCCTCTTCATCATCTTTCTTTTGAAGTTGATAGTGACGCTGAACTGGCCGCATTGGCCGCGCGCCTCAAGATGGCCGGCGTTGACCTGACTCTGGAGCCACGCGATGGCGACTCAGAACTGGGTGATACCCTCTGGTTGAGTGATCCAGAAGGGAATCGTATTGAAATTGCCGCCCGGGCGGATACGTTACTTACTTCGACCCATGGTCGGGGCGTGGCCTGGCGACCACAGGGGCTCCAACATATTTCTTTATATACCTCCCATCTGGAGTCGATGGTAGAGTTTTACACTGAAGCATTAGGCTTCGATATTTCGGATTGGCTGTTGCGTGAGCGCGCATGGCTACGCTGTAACCAAAATCATCATACATTGATGTTAATACAGGGTAAGCCGGGTATTGAGCATATCGGTTTTAGTGTTGCCGATGGCAATGAGCTATTGCGCTGGGCGGATCAACTAAGTCAGTTGCAGATCCCGCTGGTCTGGGGTCCGGGCCGTCATGGAGCCAGTGGAGACCTGTTTATCCGTTTCGTTGATACCGATGGTATTCATGTTGAGCTCTCGACAGGTATGCAGCAGTATTATGATCGTGATGTGACCACACCACCACGCCTCTGGCATACGCGCGCTACCGCCCTAAATGTCTGGGGTATCCTCCCATCCTGGATACGAGAAGAAGTTCAGTCCTAGCTGAGCTCAGAAGCACATCTATACAAAAAAGAGGCCGCCAGTAGCTGGCGACCTCTTTTTGTATGTGTGTTATTGCTGGCTACTTACAACGGGATTACGTAGCGTACCCAGACCTTCAATCTCGGACTCCATAATATCGCCGGGCCGTAAGAATTCGGGTGGGACGCGTGAGAAGCCAACGCCACTGGGTGTGCCGGTCGCGATGATATCCCCGGGCTCCAGGGTCATCCCCAATGAAAGTGTGGCAATCATCTCAGGAATTGAGAAGATCATTTGTTTGGTATTACTATCCTGTTTCACTGCGCCATTCACACGTAATTGCAGTGCCAGATTATGTGGATCTCTCACCTCATCGGCAGTCACTATCCAGGGACCCATCGGGCACGAGCCATCCAGGCTCTTGCCTTTAAAAAACTGCTTATGGCGAGATTGTAGATCGCGGGCCGTCACATCGTTCAAAACGGTATAGCCAAAGACATAATTCATGGCCTCATCTTCACGAATATTCTTACCCTTTTGTCCAATGATCACACCAAGCTCAACCTCCCAGTCAATCTCCTCAGAGACCGTAGGATCAATAATGATCTCTCCAAACGGACCATTAACTGTTGTTGGTGCCTTGGTAAACATGACTGGCTGCGTCGGAGCTTTGCCACCATGCTCGCGTAACGCGGCCGTCTCTTTAGCATGTTCGGTATAGTTAACAGCCAGGCACATAATATTTTTTTGCGGACGAGGAATTGGCGCAGCTAACGTTACCTCATGAAGCGCATAGCTCGCCTCGCTCAACTTACCCTGGCTGGCCGCTTCAGCCATATGCCGCAAACTCCCTTGTACCGTCGCAAACTCCGCAATAATCGCCTGTACAGAATCCGGCACCGACAGCTCCAGCAGCTTATTCGCTTGCAGAATATCCACAACCAACCCTTGCTCTACAAGTCCCGGTCGGACCATCGTATCCATCTGATTAGAAAAACTGACCAGTCTCACAAAAAATATCTCCTTTTAACGCGTGCTGCTACCCATCAGGTAGGAAAGGTATCATCCATTCTACAATATTCCGAAACGAGGAGTGACCTGGATGGGACAACGCGAGAAGCAGGCGTTGCGTACGTCGGGTGGCGTGAGAAGCGGACGTTTCATACGTGGAGTAGGCGCCACACGCGAGGCCGGCATGCGGCTTGGTAAACGGCGATACATGCATAAAAGCATGCATGCCTGTGGCGCCTACACGAATTACGTTGGGTGTTGCCTAATTAATTGGGAACGTTTAAGCATCGCCAAACGTTCCCAATTAATTAGGCTTGAAGAAAAATGATTCGTGTAGGCGCCACAGCACTGCGAGTCGTTCTTGCACGTTGGCTCACGTAAACTCAGCAGTGCGGCCTTGCGTGTGGCGCCCACTCCACGTACGAAACGCTGGCTGGTGCCACCACTCCACGTATGCTCGGCGTCGCATCCAATCCATCTCACGTCCTGCTACTTCATCCCTAACATGGTCATGATCAGGGACTTTGACGTCTCCTTGGCCCACGTGAAGGTACCCAATTATGATCATGGTTGGGTATGAAATATCGTTACATCGAGTTTGCTTTGACAGACTTGATCATTCAAGCTTATAATGGTGCGCGCATTCAAATATGGTGAATGGTTGATCTTGTAGTAGTTAGAACCCCTGGGTAGAGAAATAATGTTATATGAAGTGGCTTTCTAAGTATAGGTGGTGGAATCTAGCAGGCCTGATCATACTAGCCATGCTCTTACTTTGGCTTGATCGAGCATGCTATCAATTTACGTTGCCGGTAACTTTAGCCATGCGTAACCAATCTTTGCAGGTGCATGCGGGCAGCACTACTCTTGACCTTGGCAAAGTTGGCACCCCGCAATACCTCGTTTTTGCCGATCAGGATCCAGTTCTACATGAATATCAGATGGATGGAACCGATAGCACGAATAATTTCTCATTAGATAGCAACTATTTTCATCAACTTGCCACTTCTCCCTACTACCGTTTTCAGGCCTGGATGCGTGATCTGGCTGGCACCAGCATGTGGCGTGATCTACGCATAGAGCGTCCTCAGCAATCTCAGACAAGCTCTTATCCTTTAAAGCCTGGAGCATCAATTCCACTTCCAAGCGATCCATTATTTTATGTCCATGTGCAATTGCAACGTCCAGAGACGCCGCGCACACTGACACTGGTGATGAAGGATCATTCAAGTGTGCATATCACCTTGAATCGCAATGATCGCTTTATGAACGCCACCGGTAGTCCACTAGGCCTGTCCGACGAAAAAGAGATTGGACGGGCCTACTTTCCACAGGACCCTTTGCCCTTTGCGGCCATGGTACTTAGTTTTATCGTGCGTACCCTACTCTGGTCTCTTGTCCTGCTCATTCTGTGTATCGCCGGTGATATAGTGCTGGCCTTTCTTCGTAGAGCATTGGGTGGACGCCTGGATATCTTCAGGTTGCGTAGGAATGTGAATGGAGGGACCACAGTAGCCAATCGACCCCCCTTAAATGTGTTCAGGCGAGCATGGATGGCCCTGATCAATGCTGTGCACCCATTCGCGCTGATGTGTCTGTTGGGCTCTCTCTGCTTCGTCCTGTGGATTGCCAGAGTGCAATATCATGGTATGCCGCATATCTATGATGCCAATGCGTACTTCTTTGCCGCTAAAATCTATGCGCATGGTCAACTCGCCGCGCCGCTCCCTCCGGCCGCTACGTTGTTTCCTGGTCCCTTTATGCTGCAATTTGCTGGACAATGGTTTGCCCAATATCCGCTGGGAACGGCCCTGACGCTTACGCCTGGTATGTGGCTGGGACATCCCTGGGTGATTGAGCCGCTCTGTGGGACGCTGGCGCTGCTAGGAAGCGGATTCGTGCTGGCGCGTCTCTATAATCGTCAGATCGCGAGCCTGGCTGTAATACTTGGTACACTCTCACCTTTTTATAGCTATCTGGCCGCTAGCTATCTTAGCCATGCCATTGCGCTCTTCTATCTGGTCTGGGGCTGGTGGGCCTTGCTGCGTTTCTTGCAGGGAGGAGCGGCCTGGAATATCTGGTTAGCCAGCATCTGCTTTGGTCTGGCGGCCTTAACCCGCGACCTGGTGGGCATTCTATGGATAGTACTGGTTGCCGGCAGTAGTATCGTGCTCTGCTGGTCACAGGTGCGGTTATACTGGCGGCGCTGGTGGCGCGCCTTATTGATCGCATTGGGCCTTGCCCTCTGCTTCGTGGCCATCAGCCTGGGCTTCAACCTTCTGCTTACCCATAATATCTTTATCTCACCACGGACCCTGTTTTACGCGGCTGACACCTGGGGATTTGGTCCGGGGATCGGCTTTTATGGACAACATACGCTGGCCGCTGGTCTGGTTAATCTTGATGAGCTCTTAACCAGTCTCGCCATTGATCTCTATGGCTGGCCCTTCTATACCACATTGGCTTTTATCGCCATCCCCTTTATTACCCGGCAAGCCAGACTGATCGATTGGCTGCTGTTAGGATGTCTGGTTAGCATGGTTGGAGCCTATGTCGGCTACTTTTATCACGGCATCTATCTGGGACCACGTTACCTGTTTGAGACCTTACCATTTTTACTGTGCCTGACAGCCAGGGGTATCATAACGCTGGCGCTACTGGGGCAAAAACTGGGGGATAGGATTGCGCAGTGGCATACGTATAACTTCCCCAACCAGGTTACATCCTACTCATCGCGCTGGAGCCTGCCCACAGCCCTGCTGGTAGGCTGCCTGCTGGCTTGTAATCTCATTTACTACTTACCGCGTCAGACAGTCGTCTATAAAAATTATAGTGGCGCGCCCATAAGTTATCCGATCGATGTGAACACAATTTATCAGTCTAAACTGCACAATGCCATCGTGGTTACCAGTAATTCCTACCTGTACCAGATGGTCCTTTTTCCCCTCAATGATCCCGCAATGCACAGCGACGTGATCTATGCGCTGGCTGGTGATCCCACCCAATATGCGCAGCTACAAAAAGCCTTCCCTGGCCGAAAAATCTACCAGATCAATATTATTGATAATGGAGCTGTGCAGTATGAAGCCATCGATAATTGAGTTATGGATCTCCAGAATCCGGGTACTATAGAATTAATGATTGGCGCATGATCTCAATTGGTGCTGAACGGTTGGTCCAGAGCGTAAAGGCCAGGGCTCCCTGGTGCAGGAGCATAGAGAGTCCGTTAGCGGTCTCAAAGCCCATCAGACGTGCCTGACAGAGCAGGTAGGTCTGTGAAGGATTGTAGATCATATCGTAGATAAAGGTATCAGGATCAAAATGCGAGAGGATCTCAGGCGGTAATGGACTGATATCTTCGTGCAGGCCTACTGAGGTCGCATTAATAATGATCGACGAGGTACGCGGAATCAGAAAAGAAGGATCATTAAGGCTAAAGATCGGTCGATCATAGTATTGTAATAGATCGGAAGCCAGCATCTGGGCACGTTCCAGATGACGATTAAGAATGATTAATTGTTCAATGCCTGCCTCGACCAGAGCAAAAGCCGCCGCGCGGGCCGCGCCGCCGGCTCCTAGCAGGATGGCTGTATGACCTCTCAGAGAAACCTTGCGTTGCCTCATCTCGCCCAACCCATGTTCATGTAGCGCGTATAGGAGTCCCATCGCATCGGTATTATAGCCATACAGATAATCATCACGATGAACAATAGTATTAATCGCGCCGATACGAGCGGCAAGTGGATCAATCTTATCGATCAAAGGTAGGACTGCTTCTTTATGTGGGATTGTGACATTTGCCCCCAGGCAATTTGGCTCACAAAGCGAGCGTATCCGCTCCACCAGCTGTTTAGCGGGTGTGTGCCAGAGTTCATAATGCGCTGGGATACCCAGCGCATCAAAGGCGGGCTGTTGAAAACGTGGCGAGAAAGAATGCGCCACGGGATCACCTATCAACCCTACATGTAATTGTTGTACTGTTTGCACTAACGTCTGCTGATTCATAGACATCCATGCACCATTTTCTATATGTTGAAGGCGAGCTGCTCATCGCCTGATGGCTTCTGTTATAAATTATACCAGAAATAGTTCAATGCGCGTCTATAGTCAGGGACTATCATTCTCCCACCACATCTCTCCGCGTAAGAACTTGAGAAATTCCTAGCGGCTTTGCCTCGCGCCCTACTAAGATTATTTTGAGCATACAACATCTGTCTCTATGATAATATACATAAATGTGGTCGGATTTTGTAGATCTTACCAGATTTAAGCGCTTGCTAACACCAAAATGACTTCAAGTGCCCTCTCTGGATACGTGTTCTATTGTAAGAAGCTGCAGTTCAAGAGTAGTAGCGCGGAATAAAGAATTGGAGAATCAGGGATGCCAGTACAACCCAGACCCTCGGCGGCAGTGATGTTGCTGCGTGATACCCGGGCGAGCATGGAGATATTTATGGTCAGACGCTCGTCTAAAAGTGCATTTATGCCGGATGTCTATGTATTTCCTGGCGGGGCGGTGGCGGAAGAAGATCATCATATTGAACTTCAACCAGATCTTTGTCGGCCGATTGTTCCAACGGGGGCCGATCCCGAGGAGCGTACCAGGCTAGGAACTGGTTTGCGGGCGGCGGCGCTCCGCGAGCTGTTTGAAGAGGCCAATATCTTGCTTGCATATACCAATCAGCAGAGCATGTTAGCCATTGAGGAGAGCTCACTCGCGCGTTTTCAACTACATCGGCAGAACTTCCATGATCAGCAAGGATCGATGGAACAATTATTGCGGGTCGAGCAACTGCTGCTGGCCACTGATCAATTATATTACTTTTCGCATTGGATTACGCCCGAAGCGTCTCCCAGGCGCTATGACACCCATTTTTTTCTGGCTTCTGGTCCTACCAGCCAGGAGGCGGCTTATGATCAGATCGAAACCACCGATGGCATCTGGATTGGCGCTGGACAGGCCCTGGAGCGCTATGCGGCTGGCACGTTTGATCTGGCCTTTCCAACGATCTATCAATTGCGTGAACTGGCGGTCTTTACCTCGGTGGCGGAGGCACTAAGCGCGACTGAGCAGCGCTATGTGCAGACACACCGACCAGTAATTGTGAAAGAAGCAGGCGAGAGTCAGATTATTTTACCGGAAGAAACGAGCCAATCTTAATCGATACCCGGTTACAGGAGAGCAAAAATCATGCGCGAGCTGTTTACCACCATTCTAGCGCCCAATGCATCAATCATGACTGGCGATGGCACCAACACAATTGTATTAGGTGGTGGCATTGAGGGTGCAACCGTGATTGATCCAGGATCTGAGGATCAGGCACATTTAGAGGCGATTATCCGCGCTGGCGAGTCACGTGGCGGTATTCGCCGGGTGCTGATCACCCATGGACATCCTGATCACCAGGACGGTGCGGAGGCGCTGTGCAGAATGCTGAATGTCTATGTCTATGCTTTTAGTCGTATCGGTGCCCCATGCACGGA
Organism: Dictyobacter alpinus; assembly: GCF_003967575.1. Classification (NCBI taxonomy): domain Bacteria; kingdom Bacillati; phylum Chloroflexota; class Ktedonobacteria; order Ktedonobacterales; family Dictyobacteraceae; genus Dictyobacter; species Dictyobacter alpinus. Next base: position 1,756,913 of record NZ_BIFT01000001.1, on the reverse strand, counting down.
TGAAGAGTTACGCGATGGCATGATCATTCCGGCTGGCAATGATACCTTGCGCACCCTCCACACGCCTGGCCATCGTTTCGACCATCTCTGCTTTTTGCTGGAGAAAGAGCGCATCTTATTCGCGGGCGATCTGTTAGCCGGTAGCGGTACGGTTGTTATTGCGCCGCCGGAAGGAGATATGCTGGATTATCTACGCTCGCTAGAACGCCTGCAATCACTCGACCTCAAAGAGATCGTCCCGGCACATGGACCGCGCATCACCGATCCACAGGAGCGCCTGGCTATGTATATTCAGCATCGCCTGCAACGCGAGCAACAGATCCTCGCCACCTTGTGCCTGCAACCGGCTGGCTGCAATCTGATGTTCATCGTGCAGCAGATCTATCGCGATGTTGATCCACAACTCCATCCAGTTGCCGCCCAATCAGTCACCGCCCATCTCCTCAAACTAGAGCGTGAAGGCCGTGTAAAGCATGACCATAACGACCATTGGCGCCCGCTCTCCTGAATCGTCTACCACAATACCAGCAAAGGGGAGAGGCCATTTCGATCGCCTCTCCCCTTTGCTATTTATATGCTCATTGCACTATCTATGCATTAGCGCCTGAAGAGCATGCCCAGGGCTGTTACCGCCGCTAAGCCGAGGCAGAACCAGCCAGGTATATCTAAATGGGTGGTGGTCAGATAGACACCACTTCCCATAGATGCCAGAAACATAAAGAAGAGTGAGGCACGACCACTTCCACCAGGGATTGAGACACTGGCGCCACCATTCCCATTGCGGCCTCGTCTGCCTCTGACCTGGGGGAGATTAGCCAGTTTGACCTCCATCTGCCCCGAGTCGATGCGCGTAATCAGACTTTCTACTGAACGCGGCAGACTTAGCAGGACTTTGCCGTTCTCTAACACCTGGGTCAATACTTCTTGTAATGTATCGCGCATCGAGTTCGCATCCAATCCCAGGAAGGCGCGAGCATAGGGGATCGCGACCTCAATAAAATTGAAGTCAGGTGCCAATCCGGTTGAGACGCCCAGCAATGTGCCGATCGCGCGACCGGTGAACGCAAACTGAGCTGGAATATGGAAAGGTTGGCCATAGAGGAGATTGATCATATCCTGTGCGATATCATCCATCTCTAATTCGCGCATCTGTGCCAGGGTCACACCATGATATTGTTCAAGTATCAAGGCGATAGCCTTCTCGATAGCCACTGGATTAGCCCCCTCACCGATAAAGCCCAGGCGGCTCAGCGCCTGAACCATTAAGTGAGCGTCACGCGTAATAAAGCCCAGAAAGATATCGCGTAGAGAGCGCTTCATACCTTTGGTAATCGAGCCAACCATACCAAAGTCCAGAAAGGCAATGACCGGCTCATCAGGTGAAGACCCGGCCTTCACAAAAATATTACCCGGATGAGGATCGGCATGAAAGAAACCAGCCTCAAAGAATTGGTAGAAGTAAGCATTCACGGTCCGGGTCGCGACCTGTAACCGATCAATCTTCGCCGCATCCAGGGCGGCATAATCATTTAACTTGATACCATCGATCCATTCGATGACCAGTACGCGGCGGGTGATATATTCCTCATAGACGGTAGGAATATAGATCGCGCGATCATCCTTGAACATCTCTTTAAAGCGTTTGGCATTAGCCGCCTCAGTCACAAAATCGACTTCCTCATAGACCGTACGCCGGAACTCGCGATAGAAACCCTTGAGATCAATAAAACTGGTATCTACGAATTTCGTAATCACCCAGATCACGAAACGTAGACTATTCAAATCCATCATCACCAACTGATCGATATTGGGGCGTTGAACCTTCACCGCCACCGTTTCGCCAGTTTTGGCCAGCACAGCTTTATGCACCTGTCCTAAAGAAGCCGCCGCCGCACATTGCGTTTCAATTTTGCTGAAGATCTCGCCTACTGGCTTCTTATATTCAGCCTCAATTGCACTCACTACATGCTCAAAGGACTCAGGTGGCACCTCATCCTGTAAGGATGTAAGCACTTTCAGCGCTCGTTCTGGCAGCAGATCGGCGCGTGTACTCATAAACTGACCCAGTTTAATCATCAACACACCCAGCTTAATCGCCGTCTGGCGGAAAGCCACCAGCACCTCGATTAAAACATCAGTATTAGGCTGGACCTCATAATTTCCGCGTTCACGTGCCTTCACCACACGCCGACGTTCGCGATAAATCACCCAGAGGGTCCAGAGCAGCAACCTTACCACCCTGAAGGAGCGAACCAGCTGTGAAAATCTATTGACACGGGGTATTTTTTTCTGCATGCATCAGCCTCTCAAAGCCTGTTTATTGTACTGTAGCAAGCAAAATGGAACGAAAACCAGTCCCATTTTACCGAATGTCTTTATCCCTTTACACATATACGCTTGAGTCATGGTCTGTGGTAGCGTTTCATTACCAGATTATGCGAAAGTGCTCCAATGTAATCACTCCTGCTGGCTGTTAACTTGCTTTTAATAGATTAATAACACTGATTATCTATACTCAAGTAATAAAGTGCACTATCCAACTGAAAGGCCTGCTCAAGATTGAGAGCAGGAAAGGTTTACCGTGACAACGTTACCTGATATTGTGCTACTTGTACTTGATACTCAACGCCTGGATCGTCTGTCATGTTATGGCTACAGACAGGAAACAACCCCTTATCTGGATAAGCTGGCGCAAGATGCTACGCTCTATCGACATGCATATGCCACCGCACAATGGACTGTTCCGTCACATGCTTCTATGTTTACCGGATTATATCCAGATCAGCATACGATGCTGCATGCATCCTCTCTATTGCCGGGACAATTACCTACATTGGCGGAACGGCTTGGACAGGCAGGCTACTTTACGGCTGCCTTTTGTAACAATCCTTTGATCGGGGTCGTCAATACTGGTTTGCAGCGGGGATTCCATAGTTTTCTGAACTACAGTGGTTTAATGACCTCGCGTCCCCATCAATCTGGTGATCAAAAACATCTGCTGGACCGCTATCGTCAACACTTTAAGCGTTTTCTGGCAAATGGTATTACCGGTTTACAGGATATTTTTGCCCATTCAGATCTCTTGTTGGATCTATCCTTTTCGCCACTGATGGCTCCACTCTGGCAGACGGCCCTTAGTTTCAAAGGCAATACGGCTAAATCCCTAAATGATGCGGCCAGCTTGCATATTGAGCGCAAAGGTATCGAGCAAGGGCAACCAGTTTTCAGCTTTATCAATCTCATGGGGGTGCATATGCCTTATCATGCCACCCCTCGATTTCGTGAACGCTTTGCGCCACGCGTACAGCAAGACAGACATACGCGTCAGGCTTTGCAACATTTTAATAGTGATGTGTTTGGATGGATGGCTCCCCTGACAAGCGCGTTGGACGCTAAAGATTATGCTTTGCTGAGCGCCATGTATGATGCTGAAGTTGCCTTTCAGGATGAGCTTGTTGGTACCTTCCTGGAGCAATTGCGGGCGAGTGGTGTGCTGGATCGTAGCCTGTTGATTATTTGCGCGGATCATGGCGAGCATCTCGGCGAAAAACAGTTGATGGGCCATAGTATTGCTGTCTACAATACCCTGGTCCATGTGCCTCTGCTTATTCGTGATCCTGCTGGAGCCTTTCCGCGTGGGACCACTAGCGAGCAAGTAGTTTCAACCAGACGCATCTTCCATACAGCGTTAACCGCGGCAGAACAGGCCTCAGACGCAGAGCAGGCTTACACCCTGGCCCAAAGTGTCAGTAGCGATCCTGATCAGCAACGCATTTTCGCCTCGGGTGTGACCCCGCAGAACTTACTAAATGTTATGCAACGTCGCCGCCCCGACCTGATTGAGGCCTACCATTGTGATCAACCTCGTCAGGCCGTCTGGCAGGGAAGATATAAATTGATCAAAACCGGTGAAGAGAAACTGGAACTCTATGATGTCTATGAAGATCCAGATGAATTGATTGATCTGTGTAGTATCCTGCCTGAGCAGGTCGAGGAGCTACAGGCCGCATTTGTCAGCGAGGATCGAAACCAATTCAAGCAACAGGTTTCAGCGGCTGCAAATCTACAAGATGATCCTGTTGTACGTCGTCGCCTGTATGATCTAGGATATTTAGAGTAAGAGGAGGATCGTCATTTTATGTATCCGCCAATTGATCCAATTTTGCTGCGACTAGGACCAATTACCATTCACTGGTATGGTCTGATTATGGTCACCGCTATTTTTCTGGCTACCTATGTTACCAGTCGTTACGTTGCCAGGCATGGAGAGGATCCAAATAACGTCTGGGATCTATTGCTCTGGGTGCTTATTCCCGCTTTTATTGGGGCGCGACTCTATTTTGTCTTTATCCAATCATCACGCGGTCCCAACGGGCTTGAACATTACCTGGCCAATCCAGGTGACATCCTGGCGATCTGGAAAGGTGGTATTCATATCTATGGCGCCCTGATCTTTGGTGGTCTGGCATTATTCATCTATCTTCGTGTCAAAAAACTTCCCCTCTGGATTTATCTGGATGGTGCTGGTCTGGGCTTGCTACTGGGACAGGCGATTGGTCGCCTGGGAAACTTTGTTAACCAGGAACTCTATGGTCCGCCCACAACGCTACCCTGGGGACTGCGTATCGACGCCAGCCATCGTCTGGCCCCATATGATGATCTCAATCGCTATCCCGATAGCACCCGCTTTCACCCTCTCTTCTTATACGAACTTTCCTGGGACAGCCTCGGCTTTGTGATACTCTTCTGGCTATCCAGGCGCTTCGAGAAACAATTACGTGCCGGTGATTTGTTTCTCATGTATCTGATCTGGGCTCCCCTGGGACGTTTCTTTATCGAATTCTTGCGTACCGATTCCTGGTTTTTTCCAGGCACACCTTTCAATGTATTGCATATCTTGACGGGCCTGATGGTTGTTGGAGCCACGGTCGCGCTGGTGGTTCGTTTGAGGCGTCGCTCTGGTATAACCAGTCAGCCACAAGTAGATGAAACTGACAACCCTGCGGTTCCTCAAATAGATGAAGCTGATAGTTCTGTTGCTCCTACTTCCTCAACGATTGCTACCCCTGAAATAGAAGGTTAAATATATGCCACATGCACCACGTTTGCTTATTATTGGTCTGGACTGTGCCGAGCCGTCGTTAATGTTTGAACACTGGTTGGCTGATCTGCCAACCATCTCACGTCTGATTGCGCAAGGAAGTTATGGGCGCCTGGAAAGTTGTGTTCCCGCCATCACAGTTCCGGCCTGGAGTTGTATGATGAGCGGTCGTGATCCAGGCGAACTGGGTATTTATGGCTTTCGCAATCGGGCTGATCGTAGCTATCAACGCATGGTGGTTGCCGATGGCCGCGCCGTCCGTGTTCCGCGTTTGTGGGATATTTTAGGTGAGGCAGGCTGGCAGGTAGCGACCCTGGGTGTGCCAGGAACCTATCCACCCTATCCAGTAAACGGAGCGCTGGTCTCTTGCTTCTTAACTCCTTCGACCGAGCTTGAATATACCTATCCTGCTGCACTGGCTGGCAAGATTGCAACCTGGGTTGACGACTATTTGTTGGATGTGCCGGATTTTCGTTCAGAGGATAAAGAGCGCATCTTACGCGACATCTACAAGATGTGCGACCAACACTTTACCGTTGCCGAGCAATTATTAGTCGAAAATGAACCAGATATGTTGATGATGGTGGATATGGGTGTCGATCGTATTCACCATGCCCTCTGGAAATATATGGATCCTCAGCATCCCCATTATACCGAGCATCCGCGCCTCAGTGATGCGATCCACGCCTACTATCAGCATGTAGATGGACGTATCGCCCAATTATTGCAGCACTGTAGCGAAGAGACTGCTGTACTAGTTGTTTCAGACCATGGTGCTCGTCCCTTAATGGGTGGTGTCCGCATTAATGAATGGTTGCAGCAACAGGGCTATCTCAGCTTGCGTCAGGTTCCTGAGTCCCCTATGCCGCTGGATCATAGCGCGATCGACTGGCAACAGACCCGGGCCTGGAGTGCAGGCGGCTATTATGGACGTATCTTTATGAACGTACGTGGACGAGAGCCCGCAGGTATTATATCGCCTGCAGCCTATGAACGTGAGCGTACCGCGCTGGCCGAACATTTGCGCTCCATGCTCGGTCCAGATCAACAACCATTAGGCAACCGTGTGTTTGTACCCCAGCAATTGTATCGCAACGTGCGTGGCATTGCTCCCGACCTGGTTGTTTACTTTGGTGATCTTGCCTGGCGCGCACTGGGAACCGTTGGTGGCGGTGAACTCTACTCTACCGAGAACGATACCGGACCCGACGACGCAAACCACGCCCAACACGGACTCTTTATCTTCCATGATCCTCAGCATCCCGATCACGGTCAGGAGATTACAAACGCCAGCATCTATGATATCCTACCCACTCTGCTCGCACGCTATGGCCTCCAACCGCCTGCCGGCCTGAGCGGAAAAACATTGCCACTCGCCGCCCTGTCCAGACCAGTGTAATTTAGCTCCTCTCCTTCAGTTTGATTAAAAAGAATAATCATAATATGATGTAGAGATAATGTTCTCAGTGTTCGATACATTTATACTAGAGTAGGAGCAACATTTTGTTTACCTGTCAACGCGGAGAGGCCATTGATCTGGGTAACGGCTATGGCCTGATGCTATTCAATGAACACCAATCACTCCCATCCCCTAAGTCTCGCTCTTTTGAGTTTCCTGGCGATCAACTCCATTTTGCCCCTGATCGGCCTGCTGACGTGCAGCATGTAAAATTAGATGTCACGTTGGACTTTGATCAGGAGACCATTAGCGGTACCGTATATACAACCTTCCTGGCACTGTATGAAGAGGTACGCAGCATTTCGCTGGATGCAGAGGAATTGCAAATCGAGAAAGTTGCCCTCGAAAATGGTACCCGATTGGAATATTCCACCACTGAGCGCAAACTCATAGTGGTCCTGGATCGACCCTATAAGCATGGTGAGCAGTTTACGGTCGCCGTGACCTACCATGCGAAGCCACGCATTGGTCTGCATTTCATGAAGCCAGCACCCGAGGATCCGGAGCGACCGGTGCATGCATGGACCTTTGGTGAAACTCGCTATAACAGCCACTGGTTGCCCTGTCATGATGATCTCAATGATCAGGCGACCACTGAGATTATCGTTACGGTGCCCGCCCAGTTTATAACTATTTCTAATGGTAACCTGCTCGACGTTAAAGATAATGGGGCCACCAAAACACACCACTGGCGGCACGATGTTCCGCATGCGGCTTATCTTATCTCATTAGTCGTTGGCGACTTTGCTGTGATCGAAGACTCTTACAACGGCAAGCCCGTGAACTACTATGTGCGTAAGGACCGCGCGGAAGATGCCACCCTGCTCATGGGCAAAACTCCCGCTATGCTACGCTTCTTTGGCGAGTACACCGGAGTAGAGTATCCATATGATAAATATGCCCAGACGGTAGTAGAAATCTATACTGGCGCAATGGAGCATACTACCGCTACTACACACAGTTTTTCACTATTGCCTGATAAACGTGCCGCATTGGACATGGATCTGGTTCCTGTGGTGGCACACGAACTGGCGCACCAGTGGTTTGGCGATTTGCTTACCTGCCGAGACTTATCGCATGGCTGGCTGAAAGAAGGTTTTGCCACCTACTTTGAGCAGTTGTGGGGTGAGTACGACCGTGGCAATGATGAGTTTAAATACTCGATGCTCCAGGAGAAACTGGGTTATCTGGATGAGGATAGCCGCTATCGTCGTCCGATTGTCTATTATGTCTATCATGATCGTGGCTTTGAGCTCTTTGACCGCCACCTCTATAATAAGGGCGCCTGGGTGCTGCATATGCTGCGTCACCAGTTGGGCGAGCAGAGCTTCCGCCGTGGTATGCAGGCCTATCTAGAAAAGTATCGCGCCAAAGCAGTGGTGACTGGTGATCTGTTACGCACCCTTGAAGAGGTAACCGGGCGTAGCCTGGAGCGCTTCTTCCAGCAGTGGGTCTATGGCGGTGGACATCCAGAATTAGAGGTAGGGTATAGTTGGGATGCCGAGCGTAAAATGGCGAAGGTGAAGGTCAAGCAGACCCAGAAAGTGGATGAGTTAACCGCTTGCTTCTATACCCCTCTGGATATCGCCTTTACCCTGCCTGCTTCAGAGAAAGAGGCGGCAAAAGCACAGGTCAAGCAGACAAGTACCGTTACTATGCAGGTACAACTGGGTGAAGATGGACAGGCCGAGCAGAGCTTTTACCTGCCGCTGGAGCGTGAACCAGTACTGGTGCGCATTGATCCAGATGGCTGGTTGCTTAAAACGCTGAAATTTGAGCGTTCCAATAGTATGTTGCGTTATCAACTGGCCCATGATCCAGATGTGCTGGGTCGGGTTGAGGCAGCCCAAGAGCTCGGTAAACAGAAGGATGATAGCAGCCTGGATGCATTGATTTCCGCGCTGAACAACGATCCTTTCTGGGGCGTCCAGATCGCAGCCGTTAAGGCTTTGAGGGCGATCAGGAACGAGAAGGCCCAGTCCGCCCTGATCAAGGCACTGGCAGACCTTGATCCCAATAAATCCTCGAAGGTACGTGCGGCAGTGGCCCAGTCCCTGGGACAATATCAAGTTCCGGCCCAGGCAGAACTGGCGCAACGCTCTGCTGAAGCTCTGCGAACGCTCCTGAGTCAGGGAGATGTTAGCTATCTGGTGGAAGCCAACGCCGCTGAAGCGCTGGGCCATACCCGGACAGAAGGTAGTGTAGACTTCTTGATTAGCCGTCTTGACCAACCCAGTTGGACCAACTTTGTCCAGCGTGGTATCTTCCGTGGTCTGGGCTTTACTGGTGAGGATCGTGTGATTGATTTGATGGCTGAATATGCGCGTAATCCAGAGAGCCATCCAACCCTGCGCCGAGCCGCACTGATTGGCCTGTCGGTAGTTGGTCAGCAACATACCCTTTACAGCGAGGCCGCTCAGCAGCGTGCAGTTACCGCCTTGCTCAATACTGTTGAGCATGATACATGGGGACCATGCCGGGCCGTCGCCTCAACGGCACTGGCTGCCTTTGGGGACAAGCGGGCCATTTCTACGTTACGGAACGTGGCCGAAACCGAACTGGATTCAGGGGTTCAGCGTAACCTCCTGGTATCCGTCCAGACCCTCAGTAGCGGTGACAAGGATCAAGAGCAGCTCAAACAGCTACGCAGTGACCTCGATGAGATTCGCGAGGAGAATCGTAAATTGCGCGAGCAATTAGGCGCACTGGAAGCCAGATTCAAATAAGGATCTGTCTCCCTGATATGACATCTGCAAAAGGCAGCGGCCAATCTACATATAGAGAGGCCGCTGCCTTTTTGCTAAGCTTTTTGATCGAAGATGGCTTTTTCTGTGAGCAGCCAGGAAAGATCGGTGCCCGGTGTATATTCTTGTGGATCAGTATGGCGTCTAAAGAGCCTGGCATTTGCCAGTCCATCCAGGTGGAGTTGTGTGCCGCGTTTACGTAACCAGGAGCCTTCGCGCAATCCCAGGACCGGCACATTATTCTCATCCAAAAACTCGCGGATGCGCTCCTCACGCGTCTCACCCATATGCGTTGAGGCAGGCAATGGATCTTGATAGTGTGGATTGATCTGGAAAGGAATCAGGTTGAATGACGCGAAAGAGTTGGGTTGGACGATGGGCATATCGTTTGTCGTGCGCATCGTAGGACAGGCCATATTGGTGCCGGCACTTGAACCCATATAGCGTAATTCTCCCCTGGACACGCGTTCCCTGACCGGAGCCAGCATGTCCAACTGTTCGAGTGTTTTTAGCAGGCGGAAACTATTACCGCCACCTACAAATAACACTTCAGCAGCCTGTAGCGTCTGCTGGAGATCAGTGACCGTATGCAGTCCGATCACAGTTACCCCAAACGGTTTAAGGGCCGTTTTGATCGTCTGTGTATAACCATCATAATCCGAACCAGCATAGGGCGCGAAATACAAGGTGTGACGGCCAGCGAGAAAATCGCTGAGTGCATCGCGAGCATGCTCAAACATAGCCATGCCATGCGTTTGTGAATTACTGAGTAATAAAAGATTATCTTCCATCGCTTTTTTTCCTTTTCATAGTAGTATCTATCCGTTATTGTAAATGATCTGGCGAGGTAGCGTAAATATTTCGAGATTGTAATCGCTACCCCCTTGACAAAAACGCCACCGTCATGGCATAATACACGAGCCGTAGGGAAAGCAAGTACAGATACGTGTATAGCCCCTATGAAACAGCATAAGGCGCATTCGTCTAGCGGTTTAGGACATCGCCCTCTCAAGGCGGAGATCACGGGTTCGAATCCCGTATGCGCTACCAACAAAAAAGGGTGGAGTCGCTTCAGTAGCGGCTCCACCCTTTTTTAATACGTATTTTCAGGGCCGAATAACATCACAGATCAATGGCTGGACCTGTACTGGAGTCTCGCTCCACTGATAGCAAGCTAACAAAGCCGATTGGATCTGTTGCGCCTCTTCCGGATTGCGGGCATGAATCTCAATCAGGGGATCACCCGCGTTCACATGGTCTCCAATTTTAGCTTTGAGCAACAGGCCGGTACGGTGATCGACTGGCTCACCTTTTTTGAAGCGGCCCGCTCCCAGACTCATACTGGCCAGACCAATCCCCTCGGCATTGATCGCCGCAATATAGCCAGTCTGTGTTGCAGGCAGCATCACGCGAATAGGTGCGCTGGGTAACAGGTCTGGATTTTCAATTTGCCGGGCATCGCCACCCTGGGCGGCAATGACTTCCGCCAGCTTTTTAACGGCTGCTCCCGATTGGATTGCATTGGCAACCAGTTGATCCGCTTCCGCCAGATCGGCAGCCTTGCCCGTCATCACTAACAGTTCGGCCGCCTCATGATAGCAGAGTTCAGAGACATCAGCAGGACCCTGGCCATGTAAAATATCAATCGCCTCACGTAGCTCAATCGCATTCCCCACGGCATATCCCAATGGTTGTTCCATCGACGTAATCGCCGCCACCGTATGCAGGTTCCCGGCGCGCCCAATCTCAACCATGGCCTGTGCCAGTTCACGTGCCTGTTCGATCGTTTTCATAAACGCGCCCGAGCCAAATTTCACATCGAGCAGCAGATGCGAAGCACCGATCGCCAGCTTTTTGCTCATGATACTCGAAGCGATCAGCGGAATACTCTCGATCGTGCCAGTCACATCGCGTAAAGCATAGAGTTTGCCATCGGCAGGCGCCAGATCGCTGGATTGTCCCGCCAGCACGATCTGATGCTCCTGCAAGATACGCATAAAATCAGCGCGTGAAAGTTCCACATGAAAGCCAGTTACAGATTCCAGTTTATCAACCGTCCCGCCGGTATGACCCAGTCCACGGCCCGTCATCTTGCCGACTGCAACGCCGCAGGCAGCTACCAGCGGAGCCACCGCCAGCGTCACTTTATCCCCAACGCCACCGGTACTATGCTTATCAACCACCGGCGACACCAGCGTATTCACCCGTAACTGCTCACCCGAATTAACCATAGCCAGGGTAAGATCACTCGTCTCGCGAGCATCCATGCCGCGTAAATAGATCGCCATCAACAGCGAAGCCATCTGATAATCGGGAATCGTTCCCTGCGTATATTGCGCGATCAGCCAGCGAATCTCATCTGTACTGAAAGTCCCCCCATCCCTCTTCTTGGTGATAAGTTCAACTGTTTGCATATGCCATTATTCCAATATTTCTGCCAGCTACTCAGATAACACGATGCGCAGCGCCTCCATTGAATAGCCATTATCGGTCTCAATCTGAAAGCGTTGCTGGTTCTGGCTCCCCAGGCGCACGTTACGATCGAAAATGAGTTGTCCATTGGTGTACTCATAAACGTTGCGTTCTTGATTATACACACCCTGTATAACAATTGTCTCAAATTTCTTATCGTCATGTTCGCTGAAAGCCTTCACCAGGGTTGCCACCTGTTGCCACTGGACACAATGGCTGAAAAGAATCCTGATGATCTTCTTCTGACCATAACCATCATCGACACTTAACACCTTATAATCCAACGCCCCCTCGGCTAACTTTTTGAGTTGAGCCAGAGTATGTACCGGGAATGGGACCGGTGGTTCTGGCGCAGGGGGGAGTGATTTTTCTACGGGCCAGCCGTTTTCCTGGATCACCTTTGTCGCCCGCCTGGGCGGTGCGGGCTGCCGTATTGGTGGGTAAGCCTGCACAGGAGGATAATCCTGGACTGGGGGATAGGCAGGTGCCGGTGGATAATATTCTGATCCGTTTGCCTGTTGAGGAGGACGAGGTGTCACGGTCGGACGTTCTGGCTGGCGAGCCTGCACCGGCGGATAAACTGATCTTTGTGGTTGAGGTTGAGGCTGCGGTTGCGATGTGGATGGTGCAAAGGTCCGCGTGGGATTTGGTGGATACACGGCTCGTTGTTGGCCGGGGCGCGCAACATTTTGTTGCTGTGGGGCAAAATTGCGGCCACAACGTATACAATAGCTGCTATTATCTGGATTTAATCCACCACAATAGGGACAGCGCATGGTTTTTCTCCAGTCCTGGTATATATCAAACAGAAATTATAGTCGATAGACCCTGTAATAATAAGACGAAATTTCACATAGTTATATCCAATGTCATCAGCGTAAACCATGATAATAAAACACTTTTTGCTGTATTATAGCACATTGCTAATATGACTTATCGCGGTAACTATTCAAGACTGGTCGGTCGATGCCTGCGGCATTGACAAAGTTTGTTGTGTCGTTGTGGAAAAATGTCGGCAGTGCCGACATTTTTCCACAACGACACAACAAACTTTGCTCTGCGAAGTAGAGCAGAAACATTTGCTCTGCGAAGTAGAGCAGGGGCATTTTAGCTTGCAAGGGTCCTGAATAGTCATCTCATAGCAACAAAAGCGCCTGAGCTTCTCAGGCGCTTTTTTGTGGTTAATTTATCCTTGTTTGATGATGGCTTCTATGAGTTGGGCGTTGGAAGGCGTCTTCTCAAAAAGTTGGATAACTTGTTCAGAGGCATCACGGCGTGGTATGTCAGCCATGCGTCGGCGTACAATCGACATGGCATTCAGTTCCGTGGATGAAAGCAGGCGCTCTTCCTGGCGCGTGCTGGACACGGTAATATCTATGGCGGGAAAGATACGGCGATCAGCCATTTCACGTGATAGGCGGATCTCTAAATTGCCCGTACTCTTAAATTCCTCATAAACTACTTCATCCAGGCGACTGCCCGTTTCAACCAGGCAACTGGCCACAATGGTCAGGCTGCCACCCTCTTCAAGCGCGCGGGCCGAACCAAAGACACGGCGGCCAATCTCAAGGGCGTGGGCATCGATACCACCGGAGAGCGTCCGGCTATTGTGACCACCGCCACCACGCTGGTTACGTGGCATCTGCCACATATCGCTATTCAGATTATGCGCACGTGCCAGACGCGTCAAAGAGTCAAGTAAAATAACTACATCACGCCCCTGCGCTGCTTCGCGGCGGGCATCTTGTAGTGCCTGTTCTACGATACGGCCATGGCGGGAAGATTGTTGATCAAAACTGGAGGCATAGAGTCGCACCTGCGTCCCGCGTACCTCCACGCGCCAATCAGTCACCTCCTCTGGTCGTTCATCAACCAGGCAAAGATAGAGGCGAGCCTCTGGAAAATTCTGAAGCGTGGCTGCTGCGATCTCGCGAAGAATCGTCGTTTTTCCGGCCTGGGGAGGAGCAACAATCAGTGCACGCTGTCCGAAGCCGAGCGGCACCAGAAGATCAATCATGCGTGGCGCTATCGGTTGTTTCCCAGTTTCTAAAGTAATACGACGATTAGGGTGGATCGGAGTTAGCTTCTCAAAGGGAGTATGTGTAGATGCCACTCGTCATGGATCTCCTATCAACTACTAGGGGGATACTTCAAGTATACTGTACCACACACGTCAAATTTGTGATGCATCCGAATCAATGGGTTGGGATGGTCGTTCATACGTCTGAAGCGCTGTTGAGGGTGTGGAATAAGCCATCATATGCTCTTTAGCAGCGTTCAGATTGCCTGATGCATGTTTTGTGTCAGGCGATTTTCGGACCAGAAAACTAGAGACAAAGTGCCGAAGTTGCTCATAGAACTTCTTGCGGGTTCCGGTATTGTGAATAATACACACCCTCTTCTTACTAATACCATATTGCGCCAGTAATTGATAGATAAGGTGCTCATTGTTTTCTTGTTGATAATACCCACGGATCATCTCTTCAGAAATGAAGTGGTCATCACGGTTGCTAGGATGATAGGATCGTTCGTAGACACGAGTAACGCAGGTATCCAGATCGGCTTCAAAGAAGATAAAGTAGGCATCCTGTAAAAAGGCAGGCTGAAATTGTTGGAGGGCCTGTATATAGTCGTTACGCGCAAACTCTATGAGCAGCAATTTATGTGCCTGGGTCGCATATTTTTTGGCTTCGTGCTCGATGGCATGTAATGCTACATCCAATACCGAAAAATCGAGGACATCAAAGCCGCCGCAGCCTGAGGGTTTAAATTTGCGATGATTGATATCAGCCTTAAACTGCGCCAGCAAGAAAGGATAGTCGTTAATATGCATAGCCGTCCAGCCGTATCTTTTGGTCAAGAGATGGATGTACCGAGCCGCCGTTGACTTACCGGACCCGGGCCGTCCTAATAAAAAAATAGTAATTGCCATAAGGATCTATTCTCCCATCTGCAATACCACCTCTTACGTTGAACTAACAATAAATAATGCCAGCTATATATAGATGTGCGTTGTTGTAAGCGAAGGATGGAAGAGGCGTTGGTACTGTTAATATACACGTAACGCGTACATATCATGGGAGGTAACTGTAAATAGGATAGATAAGAGTTATTGGGATGGAAGCAAAATATATCCTTGATAGAAAATGAAAGCCGCAAAACTTACAGAAGAGGTTACTTTGTTTTTTGTGGTGACCAGCGAATGAAGTTGCGTTGCTCATAATCCCAACTCACGACCACGTTGCCACCTTCAATTTGTCCCTTGACCAGTGCTACATCCAGGGCTGACGTAATAATCGACCGTATCTCGGCTATCGCGAATTCAGGTGTATGCTCATTGAGAATTTCATCTAATTTGGGATACGAATATGAGGTAATCCCCAGCCGAACGGTGATGCCATTTAATTCGATCAGGCTTTCCGGACGTGACTGCTGATCGGAGAAGACACGCAGAGCATCCAATTTATACGGGCCCATGACACCGACGCGCAGGCGTTCAGCATGTTCCCGTGTCTGCTCCAGCGAAGTATTTTTCAACACGATAAAGAAGCGATCGGCGTAAATATGATAAAGCTGGCATTCTGGATATTCCTTGAAGAAGGTCCTGATCTGCTCCTGAATACGCAAGCCAACTTCCCGCGTCAGATTGCGTGCCAGGCGTTCGCCATATTTATTCACCAGGCTGCTATATTTATCGATATCCAGTGCGATAAAAGAGACCACCTTATCCTGTACTTTTTCTTTTTTGCCCTTTGCCAGGCGATTGGTTTGCAGCGTGTCGAGTAACGTCTCAATATCCATATTGAAATCAGTTTCCGAAGCAAAACCCTCAAAGAGAGTATCAATCACGGAAGGCTTCTTAATTAAGCTACTCAAGTGGCTGATTGACTGCCGGCGAATCCAATATGTCTTGAGGAGCTCTTCAGCCATGCGACAAATGATACGCAGGAGGCGTTGATCATCGATGGTAAAAGCATCACGCAAATGGGATGCGACATAGAGGACGCCCAGTGGAATGCCATCTTCACCTGAAACAGGCATCGCAATTGAGGAGCGCAGCGGTATATCCAGATCGCGTAGCACCGCCTGGGTATCTGAAGCTGGAATATTGGGTTCATAAATAGTATTGCGACTATGCAGAGCACGAATATAGGGATAACTCATCTGCTTATCTAATGCGGAAAAGCTCACCTTGCTGGTATAGGTCGCATCCTGATTTTGCGCGCGAATGGTCAGATTGCTCATATTCGTGGGGTAGGAAGCAATGTCCCGTGGCAACAAGAGCCAGCAGAAACGCCAGCGTGCCTGGCCGGTATCGGTCGTTCCGCCCAGGTGGATAACCATATCTGCCAGTCCATTTAAAATAGCATCATCATAATTCATGCTATTATAGAGATCCGTGGCAGAATTAATAATATCGCGTGCCCCTATGCCCAGACACGTACGGGACCGTTCCACATTTTCATAGACAGGTTGTAGTAAGCGGTGGATCGTCTCGACGGCATCGCTATTTAGCGTTAGCGGGCTCGTCTCGCGTTGCAAAATGATGAATGTGTTATCCCGACTCTGAGTGGACGCTAAGCTGCTAGAGCGCATCTCCTGAAGCCGCTCAATACGAAAATCAGAGGCATATTGAAACCAGGGACGCAACGTCAGCAACGTATGTGATGAGCCATTCTGGCTCAGCCATCCGACCAGTGACTCCCCCAGTAGCTCCAGATCTTCAACACGATGGACCGCATCGACATTCACCTCAGCAGAAAGCGGCAGGATAAGTCCCGCCATCGTATTAGGAATATCTCCTGTGATCAGCTTAAGGGCCAGGCGTAGCGCGCGCGGCGCGAAAAAGCTCCAGAAGATCTCATCCTTGCCCTGCGCAATGCGCTGGTTAATAGCAGGTTCATTGGCAGGATCAGCAACGTCTTTTAGCGTCTGTTTTGCTGACGCATCGAGTTCGTGAAGGGAGCGAATGGTCAACCAGAGTTTATCGATATCAGCTGGAATATCACTGGCAGAATAACCAGCATCGATAAGTTCGCGGATAATGGCCAGTTTATCTAATTCGGTGGGAGTATACAGGCGACGGCCCTTGGGACCACCGGGGCGGAGAGGATTCAGGAAGCCATATTCTTCCCAGTCGCGTAACTTGTTTTCGGTAATACCAAATAATTCGGCGGCCCGACTGATCGTTACCGTCGCTTCATCACGCCCTTTATGGATATTTTGCAAGATGCGTTTTTGTACATCCGCTTTTTGCAAGTGTTCTTGTATTGATTGCTTAATTCGCACATCCATCTTTGCCTCGCTGAAAAAGTGGAGAAAAACTCAGGGCTGATGCAACACAAGCTTAATGGTACCACAATTGTATCAGTTTGTACACCTATTTTAGACCAGATATATGAGGTTTTTTGTTGAATAATATAGAAAATCATGAATACAATAAGTTTTTCTCAGGATATATAGTGGTTTATGAATAAAGTTGATGTAATGGTAAGGAAACTTGAGAAAAGTAATCTTTTGATCGAGATAAGTTATAACTTTCTTGCAGGCTATTGACAAAAAACTTCTTGTCAGGTACCATATACATTAAATATAGCAATTTTCTTCTTGATTGTAAACATTCTTCAGAATAATCTTCTATGAATTAAGAAATTTACTACAGTCACTGTTGGACAGTTGATTGCCTTTTTATTTGAGCTTATTTGATTGTCCCTCTGGTCATTTCTTCGTAGCACAAGCTGATTGAGAACGTATAGCCAGGAGGTACATCTCATGTTAGACGAAGCAACCTCTGCTCAACTTGATGCATGTGACGTTATTGATGGGCAGGCATGGTACGATCTCTACAACTGGCTTTTGCCACTTGTAGAAATATGGGTACGTGATTCTCGTGTATCATCCTGGTATGGTCAGCAACGAGAAATTGCGGAAGATATTGCTCATGAAGCGGTCATGCGCACCTTTCGTTATCATCAGCGGGAGGACCGGGGGCCAATAGGTTCTTTAAAGGCGCTTAGCCGGGTCATCGCGCTCAATTATTTTCGTGACTGGCGCAAAAAAGACTGGTGTCTGGTTCGTCCGACCCAGGATGATAATGAGCACCAGAGCTTTGACGCGAACATTAGCGTGTCCGATGTGGTTGATGCCGCGCAGATAGCGCTAGATCACTTGATGTTAGATTCGATCATTGTGACTGTGGCCCAGGTGGTCGCCAGGTTTCCACGCGGCCAGAAAGTGGCCCTACTCACTGATCTGGCGAATATGTCTGATTTAGATGGTGAGCCATCCTTATTAGAGCAAGCTTTGTCGGATGTTGGATTGCAGCTCAGTGATTATAAGCGGCCTCGTCCTGAAGATCCGACCATTAGGGGGCGAGATGCGGCCCTGCGTAGCATTGCCTACAAGCGTCTGAAGCATGAGGTACAAGTCTAGTGCGGGTCGCATCAGTACAGTAAAAAGAATTCTTCAACGCCCGGTGAACGAGAGGCAGCGTGGCCTCCCGTTACACGGGCGTTTCGCTTTGTCCTCAGGCGTGAGCCAGCTGTTTGTGTTGTTCTGACTCTACCTCTAGCTGAAATTCAGTCCGAAAAATGATCTCTGCAAAATCCTCGACAGCATCTAATAAAAGTGGCAGACTGCCAGTATTATGAAATGCGCGTACATCTTTGTAGATATGATGAGCTGATTTTAACTGTGTACTTACATAGGACCAGTTATCATTGCTATAGTAGGTATGCATAATATATTCCGAGACAAAATGATTGTTGGTTGCCAATGGTGATGTTACGCGCTGATAAATGCGCTTAATGCACGTATCCAGGTCTGCATCGACAAAGAAAACATAGGCATCTTTCAAAAATTCTGGACTAAATTTACTCAAGGCCTGACAATAATCGTTGCGGGCAAACTCAATAGTGATAATGCCATCCCCCTCCAGATTCGTCATCTCCTCGACCTGTTGTTGTAAGACCTCCAGGGCTGTATCAAAAATTGAGAGGTCCAGCACATCAAAGCCACCATAGGCGGTGCTGCGAAACTGCTCACGATGACGTTCATCGCGTGACATACGGTAGAGAATGCTATAGTCATCCATGCTCAGTGCTGAGTAATCGTACTGGCGTGCTAACGTAAGAAGATGATGAATTGCAGTCGTCTTTCCACTACCAGGTCGCCCTAAAACGAATATCTTCACTAACATCAATCACACTCCTCCATCTTCCATCTGTGTTTTAGTATATATCTATTTTTTTTGTTCCTCCCCTGGTTGATGCGGTGTATACGTCTGAGTCACGGGGTCCCAGCCATGAATGATATTGCCACCGGTATCTGTTCCCAATTTTAGTGCAAAATCTAACGAATGATACAAGGTTGAGCGCACATCGGTCACCGACCGCATATGATGAGGGGCAAGAAATTCTGCAAGTTTGTCATATGGATACCAGGTCACACCCAGGTGTACCGAAATGTCTGGTAGGGTGAGTGTGCCACCTGGAAGTTCAGATTGTTTGACTGCGATACTTCCCTCTAAAGCCTTGCGTAAGCGTTCGGCGTTGCTCTTGGTGCGTTCCAACGTAAAGCCACGCAGAAGCAGACAATATATACTGCCATAGATATGGTAGAGCTTACAGTTCAAATGGTTTGAAAAGAGTGCTGGCAAGAGATCGTGGATGCGCAATCCAATGGCCATCGAGAGATTATGTAACGTTTGATCTCCATAGCTATTGGCAATCGATTCTTGTACATTACTATCTATATCTATCGCAATAAAAGAGATTTCTTTCACAGGACCATCTATTTCAGTGGGGATCGTGAGTTCCTGGCTGTGTTCCCCTTGCTCTTTGATGGTGGTCAGGATATCTCCCAGGTCGTGAAGAAAATCATTTTCCGAGGCAAAGTCCTTAAAAAGAGGATCGACAATACTAGGATTTTCCAGTAGATCGGGCAGCGTATCGGAGATCTGCTGCCTGATTCGATAGGTATACAGGAGCTCTTCAGTGATCTTGGCGATGATACGTAAGATGCGTTGATCCTCCTCACTGAAGGCTTCACGATTATAGGATGTAACGTAGAGGACACCCAGCGGTTGACCGCTTTCACCTCCGATGGGTACTGCAATATTGGACTGGATTGGTCCTTCTATTTCGCGTGCGATCGCCATAATATCTTCGCGGGCCAGCTCCGGCCGATAAATAATATGACTGCCCTGGTAGGCACGAATGCTCAAGTTTGTCACATGACGTTCAGGTGCGACCGACGTAACGCCAACGGTGTGACGTGCATTGCGGCTCTTCGCGCGAACAACCAGGCTACGTTGTTGTAAAGGAAGACTCATATTGCCTGGTAAAAGGATACAGCAATCCTGCCAGTGATCCTGGCCATTAGCCATTTTCCCCCCAAGGCGAATCACCATATCGGCGAGCCCCGTGAGGAGTGCGTCAGTAAGTTTGGGGGTAAAGTCCATCGCAGGTGAGGCCAGATCTTGCATACCCTCACCAATATAATGGTGCCACAAATGCTGATCCTCATAGAGGGGTTCCAGCAGGCGTAGCACTGTGCGTACAGCCTTTTCCTGGCGGCGGACATGCTGGATCTCGTCGCGTTGTACCACGATCAGGGTACGATTAGCGATCGAGCCAGGTAATCTCATCCTTAGATCGGGGGGACATAATGGCTGTACAATATAATCGCTGGGATATTCAAACGTAGGAACTGGTGTCAGAAAGGTAAAGAACGAGCGTGTCTGGCCGAGCCAACCCACCAGTGATTCACCCACCAGTTGTAGTTGGAGGGGATCGCGTGCCGTTTCATCCAATGCATGTTCATGGGCGGGCAGCACCAGTCCTGCGTAGAAGCCAGGGACATCCTCATAGATTAAGAGCAGACTAAGCCAGAGGACCCGCGAGACATAGAAGCGCCAGGCCATGAGTTCGCGGTAGGCAATAGTGATACGCTTATTAATGTTGTCATACTGTGATCCTGGCATGGTGGATGATGTGGACAGATATTCTGTATCATCTTCCAGCACCTGGGATTCTGAAGCATAAGAGGGAGAGGCTAGCGTTGACCAGATTTCATCGATATTCGCTGGTATTGCTCCAGGCGTCAAATGAGCCTCATCAAGCAATTCTCGAATAATCGCCAGCTTATCCAGTTCGGCAAATGAATACTGGCGCTGTCCCGTAATCTGGCGCGCATCCGTGCCTTCTTTTGGGCGTATCGGCTTAATCAACCCCATCTTCTCCCAATCACGTAGCTGACTTTCACTAAAGCCAAACAGGCGTGATGCCCTTCCAATTGTTACCGTAACTTCGTTTCGCCCGCGCTGGATGTTGTGGTGAACACGTCGTTGCGCTGCCTCATCTTTGAGATGTCTGGCAATCCGTTGTAGGTTGCGTTCATCCATCGCCATATTTCCTTAAAAAAATACAGTGGGAATTGCCCACGTATTTCAAAATTCCTGCCTATCATAACACATGCTCGAATAGCTTGTACACCTGTATATGACGTTTTGGCAATTGGCGTATTAAAAAAACTATGAGTATGCTCGAAAAACATTACTATATATCAGTTTGTTTCTTGCTAAAAAAACGATGACGACGCAAATTTTTACTTATTCTCCTCTAAATTTCCCGTATATTGATGTTTTCTTATGTAGTGGTCAGGAAAGCTAAGGCTGATGGTGCCTATTTGGCTGTCAGGATGCTTATATTTATTAATGTTTTTGGCCAAAATATATAAAAATATTCGCTAACCCTGAGAAAACATTGAATTACTAACTCTAGTATGCTATAAAATTGATAAGGATAAGTCAATGGCAAGAGCGGTGTAACGTGTTTTAGGAGAAGGCAATTAGTGTGCATGCAACACGTATGGATGAAATAAAGATAAATACCTGGTGGCAAAGAGCGAATATTAGACAGATGCGCCACATCTTGGATAGGTTTTCTGAGGCATACCTATCTTTTCTGGAGGTTACAACTTATGGCTGTTTATCGACCAGTTGTACAGACCAATGATCGCCAGGCGGTCAGTGATCGGGTCTGGATGGAACTTTACAGTACACTGCGGCCTTATATTCTTGGTTGGGTATACTCTTCTGGTGTAACGTCCTGGCATGGTCAGGAACATGATATCGCTGATGATATATTGCAAGAAGCGGTTATTCGTACATTGAAGTATACACGACTGGTAGAGAATGGTCTTGGGATGCCCATTCACTCGATGACCTGTTTTGGGCGTACTGTGGCGCACAATCATTTTCGCGATCTACGTAGACGTGAACTTCGTCTGATCCGTCCATCCTCACCGGATGGTGAGGTTTCTTACCTGTTAGCCAATGGTGATGAAGTCGATCCTTCCGAGATAGCTCTGGATAGTCTTATGCGTATCTCTGTACTTATGGCCCTGGCACGTCTCATTGTGGATTTTCCTATCAAGCAGCGTACAGCGTTACTCATTGATCTGGCCAACCATGCTGATTTAAGTGGAGAGACCAGTCAACTTCAGAGCGCCTTTCAAACGGTGGGGATTGATTTACGAACGTATCGTTGTACACTCTCACGTGATCCGCTGGAACGGAGTCGGCATGCCGCTTCACTGAGTATGGCCTACAAGCGCTTACGGCAGACATTTCAGTCAGATGAGCAGGATTATATGTAATCGTCTTCATCCAGACCTTATACTTTCCGGGGAGGCCGCCAGGTATTGTTGTACCTGGTGATCTTTCTGGGACTGGTCGCCCTCGCTCTCTGTGATACAATGGCAGCAGGTCAACCTCACTGCCGATGTTCAACCACCCACGATGAAGGATAGTTATCTATGTCACAGACTGCGACTTATGCACAAAGCTACCTCTCAAGTTTTTCCTCCTACCAGGAAGAATATATACAGCGTTTAGCTACACTGGTCAACATTGATTCGGGCACGGGTCAGGTTGAGGGTGTGAACCGCATTATGGAATATCTCAAACAATGGTTACACGCGTATGATTTCGCGGTTACCTTACATCCATCTATTGGATTTGGCAATAATCTGGTGGCGCGCCGTAAGGGACGCGGAGAGCGACGTATTCTGATAGTGGGCCATGTGGATACCGTGTATCCGCTGGGTGCTGTAGCCGAGCAGCCATTTGAACTACATGACGGGGTAGCTAAGGGTCCTGGTGTGCTGGATATGAAGTCTGGTGTGGTGATGGGCATCTATGCTGTACGTGCCCTGCTGGAGGCTGGCTTTGATCAATATGGCGAGCTGATTTTTCTCTTCAATAATGATGAAGAAGTCGGTTCACCGGGAAGTATCCCTTTGATCCGCGAAATTGCGGGCGAGATTGATTATGCGCTGGTGTTAGAGCCGGCGGGCAAGCAGACCTCGCTGACCCATTCGCGTAAGGGTACCGATAAATATGTGCTGAAAGTCCATGGCATCTCGGCCCATTCGGGTGTCGAGCCCTTCAAAGGCCGTTCGGCTGTCGTTGAACTGGCGCATAAAATTCTGGCGATCCAAAATCTGCACGCGATCTTTCCTGGTGTCACCTTCAATGTGACCAGACTACAGAGTAATGAGCCGCTCAATGTTGTCCCCGACATGGCCAGTTGCGCCATTTCAGTGCGCTCATTCAGTCCTCATGGTTTAGATGCGGCTGCGGCTGCCTTGCATAATCTTGCCGCCAATCATAATGTGCCCGATACCCACACAACCCTGACGCGCAATCCAGGCCGTCATCCCTATGAGCCTACCGCGGCAGTCCAGCATCTGGTCGAGCAAGCAATACTGGAGGGACAGGCACTGGGTGTGGACTTAAAGGCCGAGTCCAAAGGTGGGGTCTCTGACGCCAACATCCTGATGGCCGCCGGCGTTCCAACACTGGACACATTAGGTCCGGTGGGTGGTGGCATGCATAATCTGGATCGCGAACATATGCAGATCGCCTCGGTTTCGATGCGCGGACCCCTGCTGGCAGGTTTGATCCAAAGAATTTGTCTGCAAGAATAGCAGCCAGGACTTGCCGCATAGAGGATAATATGTTTTGAAGCGCAGTCCCTGGAACTCCGATCGTAATATTGGACTGGGCAACTGTGGCACTTCGCGTTATGATATTTGTAGTAATACTCTGTCAGTCTTCATGTTAAAAAGCGGGATCGTTAAGGGCAGCGTTTCAAACCTTGTTAAGATCTGCATCATGCCAATCGGTAAAGAAAGAACAGAGTGCGATTCCCTCCATTGCGCTGAATGCGAGGCATCAAGGTATTCTTTTTTACACATACAAGGAGTTTTTCTTACATGGAAGCTTTTATCTTCCTGCTCTATGTCGTTCCATTCCTGCTAATGGTCTATGGCGCGTGCATGTTATTTATCCGCCCTCCCCGGAAAGTCTTACTGGCATCCTTGCTGGGTGGATTGGTGATGGGAATCGTCAATCTGCTGGTGGATCTTGTAGCTTATGGCAGCCACTGGTGGCACTACGTATTTGTGCAAAGCGGCCTGCATAATCCCAATGATTTTCAGGTGCAGTTCACTAATTTGTTTCTGAAGTCGCTGAACGTTTTGCATGTAGCTTTGCCATTCTACCTGACGCCTATCTTTATTTATGGCAGCCTTGGTTACCTGCTCATCTGGCGTTTCTGGACCAGCAAGGCTCGCTGGATCTCCTGGGTCCTGCTGGCTGGTATCCCTTTGTTTAGCATCTATCGCGACATTTCTGGTGGCATCACCAATGGTTCATACCAGGTGTGGGAGAACGTGCCGGCCTCTGTGGTCGCGACCATCGTGATGTGGCTGGTGGCCTTCTTTGCGGGTTTTGCATTGTTCTGGTGGCAAGCACGGAACACACCCTTTGTGGTTGAGCAGGCTGATGAAGAGCCAAAGCGAGCAGTAGCCTCAAAGCATGCTCCAACTATCTCAAAATAAAGCGCTCGGATAGCAATAGGCGGGAAGAAGCCAGAAAGGGGAGCTAAGGAATGGATGCCGAACAACAGGAGCTATTAGCGCGTTTGAATGCCAGTGGTCGAGGAACAGTGCTGGAGGCTCTAAATATCAAGCTGGTTGAGGCTAGCAAAGAAAGAGTGGCGGCCTCAATGCCGATTGGACCCAATCATCTGCAACTGGTTGGTTACTTGCATGGTGGCGTCTCAGTTTTGCTGGCTGAGACAGTCGCCTCGCTGGCGAGTGTGATGCATATCGATAGCGCACGCCAGATGGCCTTTGGTCTGGAGATTAATGCCAATCACCTGCGCCCCAAGCGCGATGGAGAACTGCGCGCGGTCGCCACGCCTATCCATCTGGGAAGAAGCACCCACGTCTGGGATGTACGTATCAGCGATGAGCGCGAGAAACTCATCTGCGTCTCGCGCTGTACCGTGGCCGTAGTTGATCGTCCTCCCGATGGAGGGGATCCGCTCCTTAAAGGCTAACGTTTGAGTTCTTGCATAACGGCGGCAAGGTCCTCATAAATATAATCTGGTTTGAGGGTAGATTTTGCCAGACTATCGGGTGTATCTTTGCCCGAGAAGACCAGCATGGTAAGGGTTTCGGCTGCGATACCGGCCTTGATATCTACCCCCAGATTATCGCCGATCATCACCGTTTCAGCCGGTGTGCTCTGTAACTTGCGCATCGCCTCTTGCAGCAGGGCAGGTTCTGGTTTGCCAATAACTTCAGGCGTCGTCTCACTACCCGCCTCAATTGCCGCCACCATCGTTCCGCAGCCAGCCGTTAATTCTCCACCAGCTATTGGCAGGAGAGGATCACGATTGATGGCGATGAATGTTGCACCCTTGCGGATCGCCAGGATCGACTCGGTCAGTTTCTTATAATCAAAAGCACGATCCAGGCCAACAAAAACCACATCCGCGCTATGCCAATCCTCATTTGCCACTTTAAGATGATGCTCATTGACCAGATCGAACAGCGGCTGTTCTCCGATAACATAAACGGATGCGCCAGGATAGCGATGTTCGATACTTTGTACCGCAGCCTGGGCGGCACCCATTACATGGCTTTTATCGGTAGCAATGCCCAGTCGTGCCAATTTAGCCACAACCTGTGACTCGCTGGCAAAAGAGTTATTGGTCAAGAACAAATATTTTTTCTGGTTTGCATCCAGCCAATCGATAAATTCTTTGGCCCCTGGAATCAATGTTTCGCCGCGATAGACAACGCCATCCAGATCAATCAAGTAAGTGGTCAGGTCCTGGATATGTGGTAGCATGGTTGCTCTGTTCTCCTGTCGTATTTGTGCATGCACATCAGCAACCAGTATATCACAGCCGCCATACCCCGCGTCCGCCCCAGCAGTAGCCGCAGCCGTCCTGGCTGCGAACGTCCCATTATGAGCGGAGCTAGCAAGCACCATGAGCGCACCTTCCCCGACGCCTCACTCAGTGACAATCATCGTCCACCTTCCCCTGTGACCTTATGCCATCCTCATAGACGCGGAGGTAGGTGGGCGGTGGTGCTCGTAAAGGGAGACTGGCGGGTAAGTGCACTCGAAGTGCTGACGGCTACGCTCGATGGGGGAGGTTCGCAGCCAGGACGGCTGCCGCTACTGTCATTTCATTTCTTTTTGCGTTTGTATATGGGTGTTCGCGAATATATATGAAGAAGCGCGTCCATTGTGGACGCGCTTTAAGGTTTGTGTTTGTTGATTACTCACGCATGAGTTGTTCGCGGATAGCGAGGATTTCGCGGCGCAGGGTCTGGTTGACGTGGATGGTGCGATCGATTTTTTCGCAGGAGTGCAGGACGGTACTGTGGTCCCGACCGCCAAAGAGTTGTCCGATCTCCAGCAGGGAGGTTGAGGTTTCCTGGCGGATAAGATACATCGCGATCTGGCGTGGTGTGACAATATATTTGTCGCGCTGCTT
Organism: Dictyobacter alpinus; assembly: GCF_003967575.1. Taxonomy (NCBI): domain Bacteria; kingdom Bacillati; phylum Chloroflexota; class Ktedonobacteria; order Ktedonobacterales; family Dictyobacteraceae; genus Dictyobacter; species Dictyobacter alpinus. The sequence goes on along the minus strand of NZ_BIFT01000001.1, from coordinate 1,730,276 downwards.
GCCACACATGGCTTCAAGCGATATATGATAGTAGTCCGCCACCGCCTGGGCGATCTGCCGGCTATTGAGGGTTGGTTCGCGTGTGTCGGTACCAAGTGATGAAATGGCGGCACGCGCTACATCCATCGTTAGTTCAACGCGATGCAGCTTCTGGTAGGCCATCAGGCGATTCAGGCAGCCCTCTAACTCACGAATATTCGTCTGCACGCGACCCGCAATGTAGGCAATGATCTCATCAGGTACATGATAATGCAAGAGATCAGCCTTGACACGCAGAATTGCCATTCTGGTCTCCAGATCTGGTGGCTGGATGTCGGCGATCAATCCCCATTCGAAACGTGAGCGCAAGCGTTCCTCCAGGCTCAGAATAGCTTTGGGGGGACGATCACTACAGATCACAATCTGTTTGCTCATCTCATACAGGCTATTAAAGGTATGAAAGAACTCTTCCTCGGTTGATTCTTTGCCAGCGATAAACTGGATATCGTCCACCAGTAGAATATCTACCGAGCGATACTTGGCGCGAAACTCTTCAGTTGTGCGATAGCGGATCGCATTGACAATTTCGTTAGTGAATTGCTCGGAGGAGACATACAGCACGGCCAGTCCGGTGTCGACGCCTTGATGGCCAATGGCATGGAGCAAGTGGGTCTTGCCCAAACCTACGCCTCCATAGAGGAAGAGCGGGTTATAGGACTCACCAGGAGCCTCGGCGACCGCCAGAGAGGCGGCGTGGGCCAGGCGGTTGCTGTTACCTACGATAAAGGCACCAAAGGTATAACGTGGATTCAAGCGGTTATGGGCCAGCATATTGGCGCGCTGCTCGTTTTCCCAGTCTTCAAGCGTATTGGGGGAGGCATAGGAAAACTCATTTTGCATTGGAGGACGCGACACATCATCATAATAGCCGTTGCCATTTTGCTGTGGCGGCGGTGCATGATGTTGTCGCATAGGCGGATGCGCGGTACGGGCCGGAGGTACTTCCCGTTCATGTACAGGAGGAATTACCTCAGGCACCGCGGCAGTCGTATAAGTGGAATTTCTGACGACCAGAGCTACTGGTTGACCCAGCATATCTCTCATCACATCTTCCAGCAAACCTTGCCAGCGCGTCGTAATGATATCGCAGGCCAGATCATTTGGGACCTGTAAGGCGAAAGCCAGACTCTGTTCTGGAGCATCCGAAGCCAGCTCATGGCGTGCGCTGGCGGGCAACTCAATGAGATGTGCATCCTGCAACCACGTTTTGGTCAGTGCATCAATAGGAGTCATATCCAGTTGTGTCAGGGTCGTGCGCCAGATAGTAGCGGTATTCACCGTTATTCCCCCATACCCTAGTCCTGGATGAGAGCGACACACTCGATTTCGACCAGCGACTTACGCGGAAGCTCGACCACGGCCACAGTTGAGCGAGCCGGAGCAACCTCAGGAAAGTAGGTGGCATAGACTTCATTCATGGCCTGAAAATCGCCCATACTGGTCAGAAAAACCGTGGTTTTAATCACACTATTAAGTGATGCGCCACCAGCCTGGAGCAATGCCTGGAGATTTTGAAACACACGATGTGTCTGTGTTTTTACATCGCTGCCAACTATTTCGCCAGTCGCTGGATCCAGTGGAATCTGGCCCGAGGTATAAAGAAACTGTCCGCAGCGGATGGCTTGATTATAGGGACCGATCGCAGCCGGGGCATCGGATGTGCTAATCTGTTTGTATTCCATGTGCTTTCCCCATCAATGGGCAAGTAGACGCGAATGCTATCTTGCGCTCTTATACTGAATATAGTTAAAAAAGGATGATCAAAAGTGAAGAAGAGACAGTGAAAGGACACGCCAATAATTTTGCGTGCCCCTTACCTGGTCTATTCTCTTACCAGAGGACCGCGATCAGAATTGACCGTGTCCCGAAGGTGGATATTGCCCCTTCCCATCGCCAAAACGTGATGGATAGGATGAGGCGACTCCTCCCGGCAGTGGTGCAGACTTGCCACGTGTTAGTTCGCGTGCACAGGCACGTAAGGCTTTTTGCATCTCAGCGGCTGAATTAAAGCGTTCAGCAGGTTCTTTCTGCAAGGTGCGGTTCACTAACTGTTCAAGCACTGCAGGAACCTGTGTATTGAATTGACGTAATGGAGGTGGATTGGTCGAGGCATGCTGCATCGCGATTGAAACCGCCGTCGGACCCACGAATGGTGGCCGACCTGTCAGCATCTCAAACATTACCACACCCAGTGAGTAAAGATCAGAAGAGGCTGTTAAGGTCTCTCCACGAGCCTGCTCTGGTGACAGGTAGTCGGCAGTGCCAAGCACAATACCACTATTTGTCAGGCCAGCATCTTCCGCTACGCGTACAATACCAAAGTCAGTTAGCTTTACCCATGCGCCTCCATCACCGAGGCTCCCTGTTCCTCCACTCCACGCTAACATGATATTTTGTGGTTTGATATCGCGATGAATAAAACCTCGTGCATGTGCAACCTGCAATACAGCGCAGACTTGAGCTGCGATTTCTATTGCTTCACGTGGCTGTAACTGCCGGCGTTGCGCGACAAGTTGTTTTAATGTCGGGCCATGAATATATTCCATTACCAGGAAATACTGACCCATTTCTTCGACAAAGTCATAGATAGTAACGGCATTCGGATGTGCAAGCGCTGCGGCAGCGCGAGCTTCCCGGCGGAAACGTTCGACTGCACGAAGATCATTCTTATCCAGGGATCGTAGCACTTTGATCGCCACAATTCGCTCTACGCGATGATCCCAGGTTTTGAAGACGCTTGCCATACCACCTGTAGCGATATGTTCACGAATTTCGTACCGTCCAGCGATCAGTGTGCCTTCAAATTGGTTCAACGTCTCACCTCAAGCGACCTGGGCGAATACTTTACTTAGAAATTCCCGTTTCAGAGGGTAGTATACCATTAATGAGTTATGCCGTCGAGTGCTACATGACCAGCGTCATTTCACATATCCAGATTGATATATCAAGGGGTTCGCATTGGGAGACAAAGGCTCCAGTTTCTCTTACAGAGTGTGTCGGACTTCCATCCCAATGGGAGTGGTGAGTTTTGTGCCAGCCTGGGGAGCGCAGGCGCCCCCATTCTTGTTTTATTAGTTGGTGCAGCCATGGCGCATTCGCGCCATGGCTGCACCAACTAATAAAATGTTGGGCACTTTAGTGCCCGCGTAAGGTTTGAGTATATGTTTCCATTAGAGTAGATGCCATCAAGCTGACCAGGCGGGACGCGAATCAGCATCCAGACTGCCATTAGCCTGCGTAATTTCAATCTGACTATCCTTTTGCAACGAGTAGCTACCAGTCTTGGGATCCTTGACAATTTTAGCCAACCACAGATCAAAGTTTGTATTATGGTAATCATAATAAATGATTTGTGTGCCATCGGGCGACCAGACTGGCTGGCTGAGATACTGACTCGTCATTAGCTTTGCCGACCTGCCATATTGCGAGAGCCCTTTTTGACTATTAGCCTCACTATTAGGATCAAACGCTGGATCATTTGGATCACTGGTCACACCATTGACTACGGGCATACTGTAGAAGCTCATATGGGTGGCATCCTCACGGCGCACATATAGAAGTGTGTTACCATCGGGCGAAAAGGCGGGTTGTATATTCATCAAATCAGCCTTATCGGGCGTTAACGCTACACCGGGATCGATCTCACTTTGAAAGGCACCGGGATGATACTTCTGGTTATATTCGTCAGGAAACTGGTTGATATTATCTTGTATGGCGTTGGTATCAATCAAATTAAGTTGCACGGCTAATTTGGAAAAGTCGGGTGCTGTATATTTATAACTGGTGTAGACCAATTGATCTCTATGGCCGGGACGACTGGCGGGATCTCGTAATCCGCCAGCGCCAATAGATGTATAAGCTATAGGCTGTGCATTCTGGATAGCATCTTCAGTTGTCAATCTGTCGTGCATAGACATCTTAAATACCTGCATATCCAGAATGGCCGCGTCATACCCCCCCACAATTTTTGGATTCCAAAAGTACTTCTGGTTATCGCCTAAAAAGTAGATATGTTCACTATCGGCATCCCAACTGGGTTGAGCAAACCAATGGTGGGTGCTTTGAGGTGTATCTGTATTTGTGGGTAGATATTTGCCATAGCCAGCCGCAATCACAATGGGTTTGCCGCCGCTGGTAGGCATGTAGGCCAGATCTGAAAAATCCTTATAGCGCACAATGAAAGCAACCCACTTACCATTGGGTGAGACCGCAGGATCGCGGACATCCAAACCCTTGGTCAACTGTTTGGGATGCTCTTTATCTTTCCCATCCAGCACATAGAGATTGCGCTCCAGTGTGAAATATATCTTCCCTTTAAAAGCTGCCTGTTGAATATTAATTTTTACATCACCATTCTTGCCATGGGTGACGCTTTTGTAGTTGTCATCTGCCCCTCCCAAACAACCCTGCAAGCTAAGTGTCAGCAAGGTAAAGAGAAAAAAGAGCTTCCATAGTGGATATTTTTTCATGTCAAGCTATTTATCCTTGATCTAAGCAGGTGGGATTATCAATGCCAAACATCTCGCGAATCTTTGGGATAACCAGTGCGCAATTTGGCCCGTAGTTGTTACGTGTATTAGATTTTATCTGGATGGCATAATTACTTGTCAGTGTCACGCGATCAAGTTTGTTAATATCGATGTCTCTGGCTATTTGCGCGAAAGTGTAGAGCTGATTGAGATTTAAATCGGTTAGCAAGAATCCGTTCAGATCGTTAAGCAAGGCTGGTGCTTTGGTAATGGTATCGGCATTGGTCAGTTTAACCTTGATCTGGCTCAGGACCTGTTGCTGACGATCGGTGCGCCCAAAGTCACCACCGAGGTCCGCATGGCGTGTACGCACATATTCCAGGGCTTCAAGTCCGGTAAGGTGCTGTGGACCTGGCGCGATAGAGAGCCGCTTATAGCCAAATTTGTCCTGACTGGTCCCGGTATCATCTGGATACAAATCATCGAACATAGGATGGCTGATGTCCACATCAATCCCACCAATGGTATCGATAACTTTGATAAAGCCCTGTAGACCAACCCAGGCATAGTGATCGATATGGATACCGTAGTTCGCTTCAATCACATCCATGGTATGTCCGGCGGCACGTTGCGCTTTTTCTTTAGCATCATTTCCTTGCCAGGCATGTTCAAAGGCTTCGTCAATTTTAGAATTTGGATATGCAGCATCATAGGTACTATCAGTTACCTGCATATCACGTGGAATTGAGAGCATGCCCACTTTATTGTTGGTGGGATCAATGGTAATCACGATGATGGTCTGCGCCAGGGGTTGTCCATGTTCCGGATCATTGCCCTTACCGTCTGTATCACTGCCCAGCAGGACAATATTTGTGCGTTGCGTTAAGGGATCAATATTGGTTGGTTCTTGAGGGTAGTTAGCCGTACCATCGTGGATGGCGCTCTGACCGGTAATATTATTTACGGAGCCCGCAAAGGTAAATTGATAGTAAGCAAAAGCTCCACCCGCTGCGACGATAAAAAATGTGAGCACACCAATGGCGATGCGTGTCCACAGCGGGATACGGCGGGTACGTTTTTTGGTGATTGAGCCAGCGGCTGCCAGTGGTGGTTGTACCATCACTGGTGGAACATTACTAAAACCGGGCGTGTTCATCGCATTGGGATTGCCCGGTTGGTGCTGTAGGCCGGAGGGATATGTTTCTGGACCAGCCTGAGGCGGCCATGCCATATTTGACACGGCTGGCTGTTGCCGCGTCGGTACTTCATCGACGCGTGGCGCAAAAGAATGAGTTACAGGTGGTTTAGTTGGATGAGAGCCGTGTGCTTGTAAGCGGCGTCCAGGCATCCGGCGCTTACTAAGTGGATCGTGCGCAGGTTCGTCCATCAGGCTGCCAGTTTGAGCGATATGCGCTTGAGAGGATTGCTCCGCATGGTGAGATTGTCCTGTTTTCCATTTTGTCAGGAGCCCGTTTTCCGCTGCCTGTTGTCCGGGGTGTCGCTTATCGGCCGCTGTACCCGGTGAAGCTTTTTGCTGGTCTATAGTGCCATCCTGCGAAGGCTGATTACCAAATTGATTTTTCACCTGCTTTACCTGCTTCCTTTTCCTCTGAGATTGTATGATTATCGCCTTTTGGGTTTTCCTCCCTCGCCAGGATAGTAAAGTCAATTTCATGCCTGGAAACATTAAATATGGTATTTTGACGTATTCAAAATGTGGCATAATGGTACATAAAGACGCATTTTCTATCCAGTATAACGAATAGTAGAGTAAATATTCACGGAGATGAGCGTTTTCTTATGTATGGATGCAAAACTATCTGGCTGCATGCGAGTGTTTCTATTTAATGGCTCTTTATCATCTGGTTTACATAACCGTAAACAAGGCTTAATTATCCTCTAAATAGAACGTGTTACTGTTGATGTAGGGTACATCGGTCACCCATTTGTCTATACGCATGTTATCGGTTGGCATATCCTGGAAAAGCAATCGTGAGCGCCGCCCACAGGCGGCTAGCATCGATTCCATGTTTGAATAGCGTGCCAATGAGAAGCAATCGTGAGCGCCTGAGCAGGGGTCATGATGAATGGGTATGATAGATCGCGTTAGCGCCTTGCGTGCTGCAAGCGATTTGTAGTTGGAGCAGGTGGTGAACCAATGCGCGTTGCCATAATCACAGAAAACTTTTTGCCAAAACTTGATGGAGTTACTCGAACAGTATCACGTTTACTTGAGCATTTATATGTCAATGGGCACCAGGCGCTCTTACTGGGTCCTGAATGCGGCATGGATGAATATGCTGGCGCGGAGGTGATTGGCACCGCCGGGCTACCTTTTCCTTTTTATCCTGAATTAAAATTTAATTTCTTTCGCCCCTTATTCATGCGTCGTCTGGCCGAGTTTCGACCAGACATTATTCATGTGGTTGATCCAGTTATTCTAGGTGCAACAGGTCTGGCGGCAGCCAGAGTACTAAATATCCCAATTATCTCGTCGTATCACACCAATCTGGCGGCCTATTGTGGACATTTTGGCTTCTCGCTTTTGACGAAGCCTATGTGGCTCTATAATCGCTTTGTACATAACCAATGTGCTCTAACATTTTGTCCTTCGGACTCGACGGCCAAAATGTTGACAAGCCAGGGTTTTGAGCACCTGCGGATCTGGCCGCGCGGTGTTGAGCGGACATTATTCCACTCGGGCCGTAGAAGCCAGGAAGTACGGAACGCATGGCTGCAGGATCGCGAGATGCCAGAGAACAAAACCATCTTACTGTATGTTGGTCGCGTTTCCTGGGAAAAAAATCTGCGCCTACTCATTCAAGCGTATCGTCAGATGGATCATTCCCGTTGCCACCTGGTCATTGTCGGCCAGGGACCAGCCTATGATGAGATTCGACAAGAACTGGAGCAGGTGCCGGTGACCTTTACTGGTTATCTGAGTGGAGAAGCACTCGCGACCGCTTATGCATCGGCTGATGTATTCGCTTTTCCTTCCTATACAGAAACCTTTGGTCAGGTGGTCCTGGAGGCGATGGCCTCTGGCCTGCCAGTCGTAGGTGTACGTTCCGAAGGGGTCTGCGATCTGGTTCAGCATCAAAAGACAGGACTTTTACTCGACGCTGAAAATTTGCAGGAAGATGAGCAGATTGCCGGCTATCGTGCTTACCTGACCCAGTTGATGCTTAATGCGCAAGAGCGTGCCTCAATGGGAGAACTGGCAGAGAATCTGGCGGCCGAGCGCTCATGGCACGAGGCGATGGAATGCATCGTGCAAGGCTATCGTGATGTAGTTTCTCGCTCAAATTTGCTGATCGCCGCGTAGTAACGGAGTTTTTATGTGGCCCAGGCCTGGCCGTCGGGTCCGGCTGTAAGTATTTGAACGCCGGAGTTTGTGATTGCCAGGGTATGTTCAAAGTGGGCGGCAGGCTTGCCATCCTGCGCCACAATGGTCCAATGATCTCCTAGCGTCTGAACACGCTTTGAGGTCATGGTGACCATTGGTTCAACCGCGATGACCACGCCAGGCTGTAACACAAAATCGCCAAGGGCCTGATATTGCAAGGTAAAATAATTAGGAACCTGCGGTGACTCCCACATCTCACGTCCGATACTGTGTCCGACCAATCCTTCTACCACCGCGAAGCCGGCACGCTTCACGTATGCCTCAAGCTCACGCGCCACCTCACTCCACCATTGGCATTGTGGAATGAGCTCTATCGCCAGCCGTAACGTCCCCTCCGTTACCTCTAGCAGACGTCGGGTTGGATCCTCAATCTTCCCAATCGCATGGGTAACCGCCGCATCACCACACCAGCCCTGATAGCGTACACCGGTATCAATGCTCACGATATCGCCTTCCTGCAGACGGCGTGGACCAGGTATGCCGTGGACCAACTCTTCATTGACTGAGATACAGGCCGCTGCTGGAAATGGTACATTGCCCGTACTGCTGGGTACCCCTTTGAAAAGCGGTTCCGCGCCATGTTCAAGCATAAAACTTTCCATTGCGGCATTCACTTCGGCCGTCGTGACGCCAGGATGAAGCATTGCCGCAGCCAGCTGATGAGCCTGCCAGGTCAGCAAGCCAGCCTGGCGCATACAAGCAATCTCTGCCTCAGATTTTAGATTCTGCCTCCGCTCTTGCATATATTCTTTATCCTCAGTTTGTTGCATTTAAGAATTACAATATATCAATAGTATCCCGGTTAGAGGACAAAGACAATGGATTGTGAGATGGAGTTAGTGGTTGTGATCGGCCAGCAGTGCTTGCAGTGCTTTCTGGTAGGCTTGTAGTGTGCGCCCATCGAAGAGTACAAAAATGACCTGTTTGAGACTGGTAGATGTGTTGTGTAGATGGTCGATGACCGTTTTTAGCGCAATAGGAGCCGCCAGGTGTAATGGATAGCCATAAGCGCCAGTACTCAGGGAAGGAAAGGCAATGCTCTCCAGTTGATATTGCTCCGCCAGATCCAGGCAGCTTTGATAGGCTTGCCGCAGCAGTTGTGGCTCGTCTGCATGGCCTTGATAGATGGGCCCAACGGCGTGAAAGATATAGTGGGCCGGAAGATTGCCTGCTGAGGTGGCAACAGCGCTGCCTGTAGAGCAGCCCCCGATCTTGCGGCACTCCTGCATAATTGTGGGACCGCCAGCACGATGAATCGCCCCATCGACTCCTCCGCCTCCAGCCAGAGCTGCATTGGCGGCATTGACAATCGCATCGGCCGTCACGGCAACGATATTCCCTTGTTGTAAGGTTAAGGTGACGCCATCAATTATATGTGTTGTCATCATAACACCTATCTAGTATGTGTCTATGTTGTTGTTATAGTAAACCAGCAAATTATGGACATGAGGATAGAGAAGATTGGTATCTAGAAATACCAGGGGATGAGTGCAGCGTATGAGACATAGCCTTTATAAGCATCGCAGGCAACGGGCCTCTTAGCGTTGCTCCTACAACAGAGAAATAATCATTATGGGACCCCTGCGTTGCAGTGTCCGGTTTCTCCTGGTCAGCGATGCTTAATAGGCTATGTATTTTTGGCAGTGAGACACGAGTTACAACTTACTATTTTTTCAGAACAGCTTCCGAAAGTTCTTTGCCCGGGAAAAAGCGGACACGCTCCTTCGCTGGCACTTCGATAGGTTTGCGGTCGCGTGGATTTACCCCCTTGCGCGCAGCACTTTGGCGGACTTTGAAAGAGCCAAAGCCTACTAGCCGGACCTCATCACCATTCTGAAGTGCTTCGCGGATGGCTGTCAGGGTCGCTTCTAGCACTTCAGAAGCTTGTTTTTGAGAAAGTTTCGCCTGTTTGGCAATACGCTTAGAAAGCTCTTGCCGACCAACGGTTTGTCCCGCTGCCTGTTCGGTCTTATCTTCGGCCATAGGATCGATTTCCTCCTTGCAACTATCAACACACGTCGCTTGATTACCCAAAAGCACTTTGCCGGGCTTGTAGAGCGGCGTTACAACCTCACTGCCGATTAGGAGTATAGCACGCGATTTTGAGAAATACAAGCGTCGCACTATCCCTAAAAGTAGGTAGTACGGCGTGAAGCCGCCTGGGAAGTGGATTTATCCCTATCTCTCTGATCCAAAAAAATTTGAGAAATAGCTCTATATAAGGTTGTTCTTTACTAGAATATCGTGCGATTGTACTTAGCATTTTTATTTGTTAAACTCTGCAGTTTGGAGAGCGCTGAGAAAAAGTAGCGCCTACTTTCAGGGTGATGTTGTGGCCACGATATAATATAGAATGCCTGCTTGGTTTTTTTGTTGAATAAGTTGTTGCCGTAGACGTAAATATTCCAGGTGAGCTAAGATCTCTGCCACCGCGAGACGCAGGGCTTCATGGCTCTTCAGGCGTGTCCCAAAAAGCTGCTTTGTGAGTTGGGTGGCATTTTGCGGTTGCTTTTCGAGTAAATCTATAATTTGTGTTAATCTGCGTTGGTGATGTTCCATGATTTCTGTAATTCTATTTGTAAGATCAGTGAAAACATCCCCATGGCCAGGTAAAATGCACTTTGCAGGTAAAGAGGAGATTTTTGTCAACGACTGAAAGAAATCTTGCAGCGGATCAGGACGATCCTGGGGAGAATAGCGTCCGATGTTTGGTGTAATGCGCGGTAACACATGATCGGCGGAGAGAAAGATCCCATCACGTTCACGGAACAAGCCAATCTGCCCATCTGAATGACCAGGTAGCCAGAGGACACGATAGCTTTCATCTGCGAGCTGTAGTTGTTGTCCATCTTCAATAGCTTGAAACGCCGAGCGTGGAGGTATGCGTAGGATTGAATGCAGCATTTCCGGTGACATCGTCGTGGACCAGTGCGTGGCTGTGGATAGCCCATGTGGCTCAAAAAAACGGTTGCTTGTCTCGATATAAGTCTGTATCTGATCCCCCCAGGTTCTATATAAGGCAGCCTCATCAAGAGGATGCATCAGCACTGGAACCTGCGTCATCTCATGCAATTCTCCTGCCAGTCCGATATGATCGGGATGCAAGTGGGTCAGCACAATCGCCTGCAAATTTTGCACCTGTAAACCGGCTTGAGCGATCCCAGCATAGAAAGCCTCCCGCGTTCCAGGAACTCCCATGCCTGCATCTACCAGCACCCAACCTGTTTTACCTTCCAGGGCATAAACATTGACGGTCTTCAATGGAAGGGGGATAGGAAGTGTGATCTGCCAGATATGTTCCGCTACTTTATGCACAGAGAGGGAAGATGACTGATCTGCTGCCGTCGAGGGATGTTGTTGCGACATGGAATCCAATCCTAAGGCTAGATAGACAAAACATTCAATATTTGAGATATCCTTCTAAATTGTATTTTTCTGGATGGTGCTCTGTCAAATCTGTTTAGGTATGGGTGGAAAAAAGTTTTCCACAAGTTATCCACGTCTGCGGGCAAAATTGGTCGCAAAGACTCTTTTCGCACATGCCTAAGAAGTGTTACAATGAAGTGGGGAAAAGTGGGGAATTTTGGTGAGGTTATATTTTCGGGGACGAAGATAGGGAAGTATAGCAAAATAGCATAAAATCTCTCACTGATTTTACAGAGGACATTCCTGCAACGTAAGTTGAGAAAGTATGGACGCTCTCTATGTTTCTTGGTGAATATGAACATACAATCGATGCAAAAGGCCGCATGGCAATCCCAGCCCGATTTCGCGCCCAGATGGATAAAGGTGCTGTAATCAGTAAAGGTATGGGAACCTGCCTTTCGATCTATACCGCCGACCATTGGGAGCAACGCTCAAATGAGTTGGTGGCTGGAATGTCGAGTGATGAATTACGTGACTTTGAGCGACGTATTTATCCCAGTGCCAGTGAGATCGACCTGGATGCTCAAGGACGTATGATTATTCCCGCGAAACTAAGAACATATGCCAATCTTCGTAGTGAAGTGACAATTGCTGGTGTGCGTGACCACTTTGAAATATGGGATCGCGCCACATGGCAGGCGTACCAGGAACGACTCGAGACCGAGGGAAGTAATATTCCTTTTTAAAAAAAGTAAGCCAAATCATATCAGGTTACCTGACAATCTAGAATTTTAACTTATTGATGACTATGGAACATACACAACATGTGTCGGTGATGCCAGATGAGGTGTTAGAGTATCTTCAGCCCAGGCCCGGAGGACTCTACATTGATGGCACACTTGGCGGCGGAGGCCATACTGCGGCCCTGTTAGAACGTTCGGCTCCCGATGGAAAGGTGCTGGGTATTGATACTGATACTCAGGCGCTGGCCCGTGTAGGTGAAAGACTGGCTGAATTTGTCGCCAGTGGCCGTCTGGTACTGGCCCATGGTAATTTTTCTGATCTGGAACGTATCGTTGCTGAAACTGGTTTTGGAGCCGGTCGGGCCATACAAGGCATACTACTGGATCTCGGCTTTTCATCCGACCAGATGGATAATCCTGAGCGCGGTTTTGCCTTCAGCTCAGATGGTCCTTTGGATATGCGGCTTGATCAGACAGCGCCGTTAACCGCGGCCGATCTGGTCAATGGAGTGAGCGAGCAGGAACTGGCGGATATCTTCTGGCGCTACGGAGAAGAGACGCGTTCTCGACCCATTGCTCGCCGTATTGTACGTGCGCGTGAGAAAGGTGCTATCACGCGTACCGCTCAACTGGCGAACCTGATCGCCGCCGGTGTGCCACACAAACCAGGCGCAATCCATCCAGCGACCCGCGCATTCCAGGCGCTACGGATAGCTGTGAATCGCGAGTTAGAGCGCCTGGAAACAGTATTACCCCAGATTGTGAATGTTCTTGAGCGCGAGAAAATGAGCGATGGAGGTGGTATGGGAGCGGGGAGGATGGTGATCATTGCCTTCCATTCTCTTGAAGATCGCATTGTCAAAGAATTTATTCGGCGTGAGGCAAAGGATTGTATTTGCCCTCCTCGTCTTCCTGTGTGTGTCTGTGGCCATAAAGCCCGGTTACGCAACCTGACCAACAAACCTGTTACGCCAGGTGAGCAGGAGATTGCACGCAACCCTCGCGCTCGTAGCGCCAAATTACGAGCCGCTGAAATTGCTATCGATTCGTAGCGCGTCATATGTAGGGGGTGTAAGGATGCAGGCGATCCCTGCTATGAATTCATCTACACATGGATGATTCAACATCTCGAAGGAACGCAGCGCATAATGTATAGTCCTAAGAATCGCAATAACAAGATGCAGCAGGTAAGTCTGGCGTCGGTCAGGCCAGTGTTCGCAGCCAAACGGCGGCGGCAACTGCGCCCATTTTTCTTTCACATGGGTCCGGTCGCACTCTCGATTACCTGTGTGTTGCTGGTCGCATTAATGGCGGTCCTCTATCTGGCACAGGTGGGGCAGGCAGCGGTCGCCAATCAGCAACTGCAACAAATACGTAGCGAACAGGCAACCCTGCAACGCAAGAACCAGGACCTGACCCAGAGTATTGCCATTGAGCGTTCCCCGTTTTATATCGCCGATCAGGCCAAAAAAGCAGGCATGGTCCCGGCTGATCCTGCGCGGGTGAAGGTAATTAAAATTCCAGATTTGCAGCCCATACACGATCAAAATCAAGGTAAATAGAGCCATATGATGTTTGTCTGAATGAGGAGACGGTAGATGAGTACAGAATTACGCCGTGCACGCAATCGCCAGATGGTGATCTTTCTGCTGGTTTGCGCGGGCATGGTCGTCCTTTCGGGGAGACTCTACTACTGGCAAATCATCAATGGACCTCGCCTGGCTCAGGCGGCTAATGCTGAACATACACAATCCCAGACCGTTAATGCGCCACGCGGCCGTATCTATGATGCGTCCGGCCTGCTGCTCGCTACCAATGTTGTGCGTGATGATGTGTATATTGAGCCATCACAACTGGTCACCGATTATCCAGATACCTATCAGACTGAGCGTGAAAGCCTGATTCAGGAGTTGCATGGTGTGCTCAATAATCTGCCAATTGATAAGTTGAAGAACGCCTTTAATTCTTCTGTGCCGACCGTGCGGATTGCGGTCTCGATCACACCAGATCAGAGCCAGAAGTTGCGTGATCTACACCTGCCCTATACCTTTTTGGAGCCGCGTACCTGGCGCACCTATCCAGGTGGGAGCCTGGCCTCGCAGGTGATTGGGTACGTGCAGGAAGGGGCCGATGGCTCGTCCCCTAAAGGTATCTATGGCATTGAGAAAATGTATAACAAGCAGCTCTCAGGAACGGCTGGCAGCTTTGTCGCTGAGACAGATCTCAATGGTAATCCTTTAACCGTTGGTGCCAGTTCTGAACAAGATGCTGTGAATGGGGCTGATGTAACCCTGACGATCAATAGCACGATCCAATATAAAGTACAGCTTGCCCTGGAGGAACGCGTCAAGGAAATGGGAGCCGAGAGTGGTACCGCCGTTGTGCTCAATGCTCGCACGGGAGCCATTGTCGCCATGGCTGGCGCTCCTTCCTTTGATCCTAATAGTTATGGCAACTACGCGGCCAGTACAGGTTGTCGCGGCCAGCTTGAGGTCTATAGCAATCCCGCCCTTTATTGCGCCTATGAACCAGGGTCTACCATGAAAGCCATTACCATGGCCGCCGCGCTGGACCTGCATCTGATCAAGCCGACCGATACCATCCAGGATCCAGGCTACCTGACCTTTCAGGATGGGACACCAACAGTTTCGAATTGGCGCAATAAGGGCTATGGTACAGAATCTATGACGCAGGTGCTGGAACATTCCGCCAACGTTGGTGCCGCGTGGGTCGCGACCCAGAAGTTAGGTGCTAAAGGATTCTACCCATATCTGCACCAGTTTGGCTTTGGGCAGGCCACAGGCGTACTGCAACCCGAGGCGGCGGGCATGTATCGCACGCCGGATGCAAAGGATTGGTCACCCAGCGATCTGGCCCGTCAATCCTTTGGACAGAGCATTCTGGTTACGCCTCTGCAGGTGGCCTCCGCCTACCAGGCAATCGCCAATGATGGTGTCCAGATGAAGCCCTATCTTGTCTCCTCAATTCAAGGGAAAGAGCATACAACCGTAACTCAGCCGCAAGAGGAGCACAAGGTCATCAGTCCAGAGGCGGCTAAAACTCTGGGGCTGATGTTGGAGAGTGCGGCGAATGCGAATGATAATACGGTTCCAGGTTATCGCGCTGCTGTGAAGACCGGGACCTCAACGAATCAAAGTTTAGCCGACACGAATACCGACGCCTCGATGGCTGGTTTCCTGCCGGTTTCAAATCCGCAATTTGTTATTTTGGTGAAAATTGATCACCCAACAGCGACTATCTATGGAGGAAGTGCGGCTGGACCAACCTGGAGAGCTATCGCGCAACAATTGATGTGGCAATATAGTATTCCACCTGATAAAGCAAGTTAAGTAGCAGAAATCAGTAGTAGTCTGTCAAACATCATGGGATAGCAAGGCGGGGATGCAAGGGGCGGCGAGCCCCTTGCCTGTGGGATCGGGGCTGTGCCCCCGGCATTCCTTCCTCGCTCGGGTTCAAGGCGGGGATGCAAGGGGCGGCGAGCCCCTTGCCTGTGGGATCGGGGGCTGTGCCCCCGGCATCTCCCCTCCTCCCGCCCGCGTAGCGGGCGCACAACCTATCAACCGAAGTTTGGCAAACTAATAGATGCGCACGGTAGCTGGATAAAATTGTCCTGATCTGACATGTGGAAGTGGCTATGTGTAGGGAATATAGAGTGTTGAGAAGGTGTGAGAGATGAAAGAAAAAAAGAAACATTCACAGCAAGAGCAACCGGCGATCGAACAGACGGAACTGAGTGAAACCTGGCGGGAACTCTTAGGCCAGCGGGCCCCTGGTGGGCCGGAACAAGAGAAATCTGATCCGGAGGGGCAAAAAGGTACTGAATCTAGTATCCCAACCCTCGAAAGTGACCCCTGGAGTACGTTAATCCAGGCAAAGGGTGTTGAAATCGTAGATTTACACAAAGCCCGTTTGCAAATTAGCGCGCAAGAAGTCGAGCAGATGCTCCAGGTTATGCAAGAGCAATCCGCTCAGCAAGATGACGAGGGTTCATCGTCAAAGCAGCGCTAACTCGGGAACCTTGCTGGTTCTCAGTGTACTAGAAAATATGTTCTATGTCAAGGCCATAAGCTGTCAGGTTCAGGATTTTTCGCTCAAGAGAGATAAAGAAAAGAAGCTTCATGCCACAAGATAACATCAAGCGCGGAAAGCGAGCAGAGGAGAAACCTATGAGAGGTGCGCGGCGCAGTGAACTGGCTCCCCATACCTTTCGTTCTCCTGCCCTGGATGCGATGGAACAGAAGAACCAGGTACAGCCTGAGCAGAAGAGGAGCCGACGTGCGGCTTTGCCACCGCCCACCCATGGAGCGAAACTGGTAAAGCAGAGGGCGAGCCGGATGGCGCCCGCCCGGCGTGTCAAGATGAGCTATGCGGCAGAAGATCAGTTAGCCGATAGTAGCAGTATGCGCAAAAGTTTGCCGCGTATGAGGAGCAAGCCCTTAGCGATGGCGGACCCCCAGGCGCCTACTGTGGCGGATGAAGAAGATCTTACGCAGGGTATCCGTGATGAGCCGCTAGAGGTTTTAGCGGGCAGGCGAGGAGCATCAGGACGTACTTTTCTGCCTCGGCAGACGGCCGATCTATTACGTAAGCCGCCAGCCCGGCCCAGCACACCGCTGCAGGTGATCAGCGAGGAAGAGCAGAAGAAATTAGCCTCCCTGGAGATGCTCCTGCCACGCGTAGCCGGCAAGCCAGATCCGATTTTGTTAGTGTCCGTTCTGGCTCTGCTCTGTATTGGCTTGATCATGGTTTATAGTGCCAGTTCATTTGCATCTGCGCGCTACTTTGGAGATGCATCATACTACTTTCAAAAGCAGTTGCTTGGAGCAGTACTGGGTGTGGTGGTGATGCTGGTTACGATGAGAATTGATTATCGTATCTGGCGGCGTTTCTCGCTGCTGGGATTAGCCATCGGGCTACCTTTATTAGTCGCGGTCCTGTTTGTTGGTTCAAGCGCTTATGGTGCTTCGCGCTGGCTGGTCCTTGGGTCCTTTTTCTCATTTCAGCCCAGTGAGTTGATTAAACTGGTGCTAGCCCTGTATATTGCTGACTGGTTAGCGCGCAAAGGAAAGCAAGTAAGCACATTTTTATATGGGTTAACCCCCTTTGTGCTCTTAATTGGACTTGTCCTGGGTGTGGTCCTTTTGCAAAAAGATATGGGAACGGCCAGCGTGATCGCTGTCTTGACCACCGTCATGTTTTTTACCGCAGGTGCGAATATTCTGCAATTCTTACTGGCCATGGGCTGTGGTTTCTTAATCTTTTTGTCCCAGGCATTTAGCGGATATCGCTATTACCGTTTGATTGGTTTCCTTAATCCGTTTAAGTATACGACGGACATTAATTTGCAGCTTTATCAATCGTTGCTAGCGCTCGGATCCGGCGGCTGGCTTGGGGTTGGCCTGGGTGCAAGTCGGCAGAAGACCGGCTATCTACCCTTGCCCTATATTGACTCAATCTTTGCCATTATTGGAGAAGAGATGGGATATATTGGCTGTATGGTTGTGGTTGTTTTGTTTATGCTTCTGGCCTTTCGTGGATTTCGGCTGGCCCGACGTACGCAGGACGTGTATGGCGCATTACTGGCGACAGGTATTACCACCTGGATTGTGGTGCAGGCCATGATTAATATCGGCGCGACCACCGGCTCAATCCCGTATACGGGGGTCCCATTACCATTTATCAGCTTTGGCGGCACCTCACTGGTGATCTCGCTGGCAGGAATTGGCGTCTTGCTTAACATCTCGCGCTACACCCAGGAGCCGGAAGATCCTGCGCTTTCCCGGCAGACGATTACAAAAAGGCTACATACAAAAAGGTTGAAAAGGAAAGAAGCTTGATAAAGGACCGGATTGCCCGGTAGCATTTATCAGCTGTGGAACATATTTATGCGAATTCTTATCTCGGGTGGTGGAACAGGCGGCCATATCTATCCGGCCCTCGCTGTTGCGACCTACCTGCGCGATACATATAATGCGGAAATTCTTTATCTGGGCAGTGATGACGGCCTGGAGACGCAACTGGTGCCGGCCGCCGGTTTCCGTATGGAGACGATTAAGGCGGGTAAGCTTCAGCGTTACGTCTCGGTCAAGACTGTCAAGGGCATTGCGCGCGTACCAGTGGGTATGGTTCAGGCGTTGGGCATCGTACGCAAGTTCCGCCCGGACGCGACCTTTACCAGTGGCGGCTATGTAGCGGTACCCGCCGGGCTGGCCTCAAAGGTTAACGGTGTGCCACTCCTGCTGCATCAACAGGATGTGCCACCAAACTTATCGAATAAGTTAATCGGGCCACTGGCAAGTCGTATATCGATCGCCTTTGCCGCATCGCAGCAGTATTTTCCTGCGAACAAGACCCTGCTACTGGGCAATCCAATCCGGCAGGAGATCCTGGATGTGCGCCAGATCAGTGTACAAGAGGCACGCAAGCGCCTGGGACTTGATCCCGAGCTGCCTTTGCTCCTGGTAACGGGTGGCAGCCAGGGGGCGCGCCATTTGAATCAGGTGGTGGCACGAGCCTTGCCTGAGCTACTGCAGTTCTGCCAGGTTTTGCAGATCAGTGGACAGAAACTGTTTGCTGAGACACAGACGCTAGCTGAAAGTACTATGGCTGGCCTGGAAGAGAGCCTGCGTCAACGCTATCGTCTGGTCGCGTATCTGTCGGATGAGATGCCGCTGGCTCTACAGGCATCCGAGCTGGTTGTCTGCCGCGCCGGTGCCGCGACCCTGAGTGAGTTAGCCGTGTTGGAGAAGCCGAGCATTCTGGTGCCCTTGCCGCCCGCGCTGGGTAGTTCACCGCAAGAGTTAAACGCGGAAACGTTTAGCCGTGCACACGCCGCTGAGGTCATCCGTAATGATGCCCTGAAGCCGGGGTTATTGATCAGTCGTGTACAACATGATATAAACTCTGCTAGCTTGCTTGAAATGGCTCAGGCGCTCAAAGGCTTTGCCCGCCCTGATGCCACGCAGGATATTGCTGCAGCTGTTGTAGAGATGGCACAAAGTAAAGACACGCTTGCGCCAGCACACAAGGGGAGAAAGGTTTGAATACGTCACGCTTGCATTTTATGGGTATTGGAGGCCAGGGCATTTCGGCCGTTGCGCAGATGGCGCAGGCGGCTGGAGATATCGTCACAGGTTGTGATCAACGTGAATCCGCAACCGTGCGTGCTTTACGCGAGGCAGGGATTGCCATTCAGATAGGGCATAGTGCCGACCATCTTAGCGAGGTTGACACGCTCGTTATCAGTCCTGCCGTTCCTGCACTGGACCCTCAGAATCCCGAATTGCTGGCCGCTCGGCAGCGTGGCTTACGCGTTGTGACCTGGCAGGAAATTTTGGGAGAGTTGATGCTGGACAAATGCGTCCTCTCGGTGAGTGGTGTACATGGTAAAGGCACGACGACCGCGATGCTCTCGCTGATGCTCGTCGATGCCGGGCTGGATCCCACCTGTGAGATTGGGGCGGTAGTGCCACGCTTTGGCGCGAACTATCGCCTGGGAAACAGCGACTATTTTGTCAATGAGGCCGACGAGTTCAACCATAACTTCTGGCATTATCATCCACGACTGGTGATCGTGACCTCGATCGAGTTCGAGCATCCAGAGTTCTTCGCGGACTATGCCGCTTTCTTGGATGCTTTTGAGCACTTTATTCGTGGCATGGACATGGAGCGGGAATGGCCGTTGCCACCCACGGTTATCCTCAACGCGGATAGCCCTGGTTGCTGGGACCTACGGGCGCGCCTGCAGGATTGGCCTGGCCAGATCTTGACGTATTCTGTCGGCAATCATGCTGCGCCAGAGCAGGGTCCGGCCACTTTCGAGGCATATGACATTAAATTGGATGGCCAGACGAGTTTCCGTGTACGTTCCGGTCTGGAAACACTCCTGCCAGATGAGCAGGTTTTTAGCCTGCCATTGCCTGGTGCTTATAATATCGAGAATGCCCTGGCGGCATTGATTGCGGCCCATTTGCTCGGCGTAAAATCTGAGAGCATTGCTCAATCCCTGGCAGAGTTTCGTGGCACACGGCGGCGCTTTGATATCCGCCAGCAAGGCCCATTAAAGGTGCAGGAGCGGGTGCTGGATGTCACGCTGGTAGATGACTATGCCCATCATCCTACCGCCATTGCCGCGACCCTGGAGGCCACACGGCGCCGCTATCCGGGTCAGCGTATCATCGCGGTCTATCAGCCGCATATGTATAGTCGCACCAAAACCTTTTTTAACCAGTTCCTGCGAGCCTTCGATGCCGCGGATATCGTGATCATCGCCGACATTTTTCCGGCACGTGAGCGCGATACCGGCTTGATTCATTCCCGTGAACTGGTGGAAGGACTGGCCCGGCAGCCCGTTTTCGCGCAAGGCCGTGCCCAGGTATTGCATGGCGGAAGTGTCGCCGAGACCACCGCCCTGCTATCCGAGACCCTGCGATCCGGCGACATGGTCGTGATCATGGGTGCGGGAGATATTTACGTCGTCACAGAGAACTTACTCAAAAATACACAACAGGCCTAGAGGAAAAGACATGATATTTGATGCTGAGATAGCCTATAACGAACTGCTCGCCCGTTTCGGTAGCCGTGTGCGCCGTAACGAGCCATTAGCCCGCCACTGTACCTTTGGCGTCGGTGGTCCCGCTGATGTGTGGGTCTCAGTTGATAAACCTGAAGATCTTGTGGGCCTGGTCACTTTATGCTCGCAGCAGCGCTGGCCATTGTTGGTTACTGGCAATGGCACCAACGTCTTGTATGCGGATGCCGGTGTTCGAGGGGTAGTGGCGCGGGTCGCCATCAACACCTATACCATTGAGGAGCTTGATGCAGATCATGCCTTTTTGACGGTAGGGGCTGGTATCAGTTGGCCACGCATCATAAATGATCTCACACCTCTGGGATGGGGTGGACTGGAATTCGGCCCTGGCATACCGGGCACCTTAGGTGGTGGGGTAATCAGTAATGCGGGTGTCCATGGGCATGATCTGGGCCAGGTACTGGAGTGGGTCGATATTGTCGATGCGCGCCAGTGCGAGGAGGAGCCTGTTGACCCTACGGTCGTACGTTATCAGCACGATCAACTGGACCTTACATACCGGCATAGCCGTTTTCGGGCCCAGCGGCGCGTGCAGTTCAACGCCGAAGGAGATCCTATCGCCGCTCCACATAAAATGATCGAGCCAGCGGAGATTGTCATGCAACTGGGGATTCGCCTGCATCGAGAAGATCCGCAAAAGTTACGGGCCGCGATTGATGAACATAAACAATATCGCAAACGCACCCAACCACCGCAACAGAGTGCGGGCTCTGTCTTCAAAAATCCGCAAGGTGATTACTCGGGACGGCTCATCGAAGCCGTAGGTTTGAAGGGAACGATCCGGGGGGGAGCCCAGATTTCGGAGCGTCATGCCAATTTTATTGTCAATGTAGGTGGAGCACGCGCAAACGACGTTGCGACTTTAATCAAAGAAGCCCATCAGCGTGTCTATGACCGCTTTGGCGTTGATTTAGAGTTAGAGGTCGAATTACGCGGGGAGTGGAAGGCACTATGACATGACAGAGAGGAAAAAGCTACCGCCGCAACCAGCAACGCAGAGTTTTAATAAGCTTGAAAAAGTTTATACACCTCGTAAAAATGCGTTAAAGCAAGAGACTTCGCGCAGCACGCTGGTTTCTTCTCGTTCGTTGAAACGTGTAGTGACGATCCCAAAAGCAGATCCTTCGGCGGCATGGAATACGTTTGATCAGCGCCAGGTCCAGTTGCGTCAGGTGCGCTCTCGACCACAAAAACCGGTCAAGCTGGTTCCACGCACTCTGGTACAGACAGGTTTTCGCGCCACCAATGGTCGTATCCAGGCGACCCGGCGTCCATTGCCTTATAAATCATCGATTCCCAGGCGCAGTGGTCAGCGGGCCGCCCGACGTGGACTCTTCTGGAAGATCTGCGCTACCCTGGCCGCGATTATCTGTATTGTGGCCGCGATCAATTTCGCCCTGAGTAGTGATTACTTTCGGCTTAAGCAGGTCAATGTTGTGGGCACCCAGAACGCAGCCTTGATGCAAAGTATTCAGCATATGGGTATGCAAGGGCAGAATATCTTTCTGATCGATACAACTGACATGCAGGAGCGTATTCAAGCTTCGCCCCTGGTGGCGACGGTTGAAATGAGAAAGCAATTTCCCGATCAACTGAACGTCATCATCAAAGAACGTAAGCCTGTTGTGCTCTGGCAGAATGAACAAGGCATTTTTAGTGTTGACAAGCAAGGCATGATCATCGCGCCGGTGAGCGAGACAGCGGAAAGTCCTCAGCTTGGGACCGTTGTTGATCTCACCGGTCAGCATAATTTGTCCGCAAGTACAAAAACTGTGCCGTCATTGCGTCCTGGAACGTATTTAAAGAACATCGATAGTGTATTTGCAAGTAATGTTTGGCAGCAAGTTCCTAAAGTCGCAGGTATAGATACGTTCAAACTGTATTACGATGGTACAATATATGCTAGTACTACCAGTCCCACAGGTGGAATGGAAGGTAGTAAGGGATCATATATCATAGAAAGTCCGGAAGGTTGGAAAGCGTATCTGGGAAGTTCTCATGATACGAACTCGCTGGACAATCGACTTAAAGAATTAAATGAGATTGTAAAGCTTGCACGTCAGCAGCAAATGAATATTGCCACCATTGATTTACGTTATGGCCTGCGACCAGTGTTTACTTTACAAAAGTAAGATCGTGAATAATATCCATGACAGGTCTCAATTATCGTATTCGTAGTGCGTCTCAAAAGTGTACCGCCCAATAGGAGCGTAGATCGTGCAAGAGCGGGTGATTGTCGGTATCGACGTCGGAACAACAAAAATCTGTGTCCTGGTCGGCGAACTGGATCGTGACGGGAAGCTGAATATTGTTGGCGTTGGCACCTGCCCTTCACAGGGGTTGCGCCGTGGGGTGGTGGTGAACATTGAAGAGACCGTCACTTCAATTGCAGCGGCGCTTGATCGTGCTGAACGCTTATCAGGTAAGAAAATTACCTCTGCGTATGTTGGGATTGCCGGGAGCCATATTACCTCAGAGAACAGCAAGGGCTTTGTCGCTATCTCCCCGAAGAATCGGGATATTGAACAGAACGACATTAGCCGTGCCTTCGAGGTTGCCCGCGCAATTGCCATTCCCGCGAACCGTGAATTGATTCATGTTATCCCGCGGGGTTATGTCGTCGATGGACAAGAGGGCATCAAGAATCCAATTGGTATGTCCGGTTTCCGCCTGGAAGTCGAGGCGCATATCATCACGGGTTCCGTGTCTTCTATGCACAACTTAATTAAATGCGTTCATAAAGCGCATGTTGAGATTGAAGACCTTGTCCTGGAGCCTCTGGCCTCAGGGGACGCCGTGTTAGAAGAAGGCGAGACCGATCTGGGGGTTGCCCTGGTGGATATTGGCGGGGGCACCACCGATGTCGCGGTCTATACCGATGGAGCCATCTGGCATACCATCGTACTACCGGTTGGTGGGAACCTGATCACCAGCGATATCGCCATCGGCCTGCGTCTTCCGGTCGGAGTGGCAGAGGAACTGAAAATTACCTATGGCCATTGTGATCCGTCAACTATAGATGAAGACGATATGATTGATCTGTCACAATTCATGCCGGATTGCGATGATCTGGTGCCACGCAAACTCCTGGCGGAAATCATCCAGGCGCGTGTGGACGAGATCTTTAGCATGGTGCATGAAGAGATCAAAAAATCTGGCTATGATGGCTTATTGCCTGCCGGCATCGTGATTACAGGCGGCACAGCCGAGCTACCTGGTATTTTAGAACTGGCGGGCCAGATTCTAGATCTACCGGCTCGTATTGGATCTCCATTAGGTCTGCATGGTTTATCTGACTCTATTAATCGGCCAGCTTTTTCGACGGCGGTTGGCTTATTGCTCTGGGGATTGAGTAATACCTCACTCCTCATGGAAGAAGAAGAGCCCCTCGAGGCAGACATTGATAGTAATCTTGTTTCTCGGTTTGGGCGCTGGCTACGTGCATTTATTCCTTAAGCGATGGGACTCATTTTATAGGCGAACAGCCGCATAAGGAAAAGATCAGTACTGCAACAAAACGCTCGTCGTTCGTTGTACACATTAAGAGGTGTTCATCTATAAAGGAGAAACTCGAAAGGGGGCCACGAAGGAAATGTTACCAATGGGAAATCATCAACTTGAAGGCTTCGCCCAAATCCGCGTGATCGGTGTTGGGGGAGGTGGCAGCAATGCGGTAAACCGCATGATACAGGCCGGTATGACGGGCATCGAATTTATTGCGATTAATACAGATGCCCAGGCCTTGCTGCTCACAGAGGCACCGCATCGCATCCGTATAGGCGATAAGCTGACACGTGGCCTTGGCGCAGGCGGCAACCCTGGCGTGGGTATGAAGGCCGCAGAGGAGAATGCGGAAGATATCTATGAGGCCCTGAAGGGGTCTGATATGGTGTTTATTACAGCTGGCATGGGTGGTGGCACCGGCACTGGCGCGAGCCCGGTTGTGGCACAGATTGCGCGCGAGGTTGGTGCGTTAACGGTCGGGGTAGTCACCCGTCCCTTTACCTTTGAGGGCAAGAAGCGCTTGCTCTCAGCTGAAGAAGGTATCAACAATCTGAAGCAGCATGTTGATACCCTGATTACAGTGCCCAATGATCGTTTGTTGCAGGTCGCTGATAAGCGCACCCCGCTGGCAGACGCCTTCCGGTTAGCCGACGATGTCCTGCGTCAAGGTATCCAGGGTATCAGTGATCTGATTACCGTACCTGGATTAATCAACCTGGACTTTGCGGACGTCAAAACAATTATGTCGGCCGCCGGTTCCGCCTTGATGGCAATTGGTGAGGCCACCGGCGAGAGTCGCGCGATTGATGCCGCCCACATCGCTATCTCCAGTCCTTTACTGGATATCGATATCAGTGGGGCTCGTGGTGTGCTCTTTAACATCACCGGCGGCATGGACATGACCCTGTTTGAAGTTAACGAGGCAGCCGACATTATCAGTCAGGCCGCCCATCCAGAGGCCAACATCATCTTTGGTGCGGTACAGGATGCAAATTACGAAGGCAAAGTCAAAATTACGGTTATTGCAACCGGTTTTGATCAGTCACCGCCGGCCCGTTCAATGACCGGTGTCCACACTTTTAATGATAACAAGCGGCCAGAGTATGATCGAGATCGTCTCTATACCGTTTCTAACTCGGCGGGACGACCTTCTAGCAATGCTCCATTGCGTCAAAGGCCATCCCAGGGTTATCAGCCACCTGTCACACCATCATTGCAGCAGGTAGATAACCATCCAACCGGGCCAATGCCACCTATCCAGCGTAGTCAGCAACCAGCGCAGCGCAATCCTGTAGCGAAGTCAGAGTCGGCATCAAATCCTTCACTGCCACCCTACGGTTCGAGCCCTGAGCATCCTGTAAGGCCACGTGTACCCGGTTCAGGCTATACACCGGCCCCGCCATCGGTACCAATGGTTAACAGTGGCAACCTTGATAGCGACGAAGACGACATGGAGATGTTAGATCAAGACGTACCAACGCCAGACATGGACATCCTGCCAACGCCAGAAATGGAAGACAAAGCCGTACGTCCACGCGTCGGTGGTCAACCACATCGGCATGTCCGACGTCTAGACCGAGGAGCCGCCTCCGAACTCTCGCGCGGCAACCGCAACACACCATCCGGTGACGTCATCGACATCCCAGCATTCCTACGCAAACGCTAACCAATAAAGCTCTCGAACAACTTATGTATGATAGAGTGCAAAAAGAATGTTGAATTGACATAGTGCCAAACACTTAATTGACAAAGCACAAAAATGTTGAATTAACATAGTGCCAAACACTTAATTGACAAAGCACAAGAATGTTGAATTGACATAGTGCCAAACACTTAATTGACAAGGCACAAAAATAGTAATTAAAATGGTGCAAAATTGTGCGCAGCACAATTTTGCACCATTTTAATTACTATGTAAGTCCCCTTCAGGGGACGAGTGTGGCCACTAACACCATCAAATAAACAGATAAAAAGAGGCGGGTCGCCCATCAAAAGCAACCCGCCATCTTTATAACCAAAGAGATATCACAGCAAACCCAGACTAAGCATTACGAGTCTTACCCAGATTACCAGGAATCTCCTTATTCAAACCGATATGGTTTACAACCACACGCACACCAGGAATACCAACAACCTCTCGCTCCAGCGTATACTTCATACTAGTCTTAGGCACATCCCCATAAAGATGCAAGATGTAATTCTCTACCAGCATAGAAATATTCTGAGCCCCATCCAGCTTCCCCTGAGACCTCAAATTCTCGACACGCGTATAAGCAGCATTCAAAATGGTATCTTCCGCCACAATGAAGTTACGCACACTTGCAACGCCAGGAATCTGACTGAGCTCACCCTCAAGGCGCTCAAGCTGGGCCTCCAGCTCAACCTTACCATAAAGCGCAAGCACAACACCTTCGGGTGTCTCATTTTCGATTTCGACTTTAACAGGATGAGTGCTGAAGGTCGTACTACCCACGGTAACAATCTGCTCTGCCCTGGCCCGAGCCTGATCCAATACCTCATGTGCAGGTAGTGAGACCAGCGGCTTCCGCACAGCAATCTCATCATGGGAAGTAGCCATGGGATCTTCCAGGGCCCAGCCTAAAATACCCCAGATTACAAATATGGCAGCGACAAGTGTCAGCCAGGGGGCGTCAGGGATAAACAACAGACCGGCCACGGCAACCAGTATGGCGATACTTAATAAAAATGGCCACATACTGGGTCCTGGCATATGGATATGGTGTTCGGCCTCTTCCGCATCCTGATATGACTCAAGGGACGTATCTATGTCGTCCACTGCGAGATTTGTTTTTTGAAGAGATGTTTCCATACGCTCTCGCTCTCCTCCGCGAATGGTTTACAATTAGCGAGGACTCTTTCTTTATTAGAATAATAGTAGTCCTGTACATTTAAGCATACCAAATATAAGAAGTTCGTGCAACTCTCTTTTTTTCTGTGCAGTGTTCTCCCATTTCCCCTCCTGCCGCCTGCGGCGGCAAAGGGGGGAAGAAAAGATTGTGTGGGGACACCCCACTCCCCGGCAGGAGGACTGGCCGTCCTCCTGCACCTCCTGCCCTAAAAATTTTGTTTTATGTAATGACGGTGTAGTTAAAAGTGTGCATTGCACACTTTTAACTACACCGTCATTACATAAAACAATTATTGTCAAACTGTTATTTTTCTTTTAGTAGTTGTTGTAGGTTGGCGGCCATCTGTGCGGGCTTGAAGTCGTCGCCCATGTATACGCGCTCTTTGCCTTGTTTGTCGATGACATAGAGGGCTGTGCTGTGATTGACTTTCTGTTGTTGTTGTTGGGCATAGATACTATAGCTGGACCAGATGGGAGAAAGTTCTTTCTGGGTGCCGGTC
The DNA here is from genome assembly GCF_003967575.1 of Dictyobacter alpinus. NCBI lineage: Bacteria > Bacillati > Chloroflexota > Ktedonobacteria > Ktedonobacterales > Dictyobacteraceae > Dictyobacter > Dictyobacter alpinus. The sequence goes on along the minus strand of NZ_BIFT01000001.1, from coordinate 1,702,769 downwards.
AGGAAGTGCCAGTAATCTTGCATGTTATGCGCGGTCGAAAACTTGAGCGCTTCAGCGGTGGTGTCCCGTTTAGGATCTGTACTGACTGCCAGGATGGCGACATTTTTAGCATCGCCACCGAGTTTTTGCAGGCTGGCATGCAGGTTTTCGGCCGTTAAGGGGCAGACATCAGGACAGTGGGTATAGAGAAAAGTAACCACCACTGGCTTACCACGGAACTGTGATAGCGAGACTGTCTTGCCATACTGGTCTGTGAGCTGAAAATTGGGGGCCGGTGTGCCGCCCAGATCAGTTCCTTGCAGGCCAGATGTGCTGGCAGTTGTATTACTGACAGGCTGGGAATGACTGCTCTGCTTTTGTTGAATAACGGTAACAATAATGACGACCAGAACCGCTAACGTTATGACAGATAACCGTGAAGCAAGTCGCCAACTCATACGCATACTCATAATATTTTGATCCTGGTATCTAGAAAAGGACTCGGTCTACGACCATGATTGCGAAGATGGCAGCCAGGTAGCAGTTGGAGTACCAGAAGATTGTGCGTGCCCAGTTCTTTGTATGGTCGGTCAGTAAGCGGATCGACATGTAGATAAGGATGCCGCCCAGGATGGTTGCGCCGATCAGATAAAGGTAGCTCATGGTGTGCATCAGGAAGAGCATCATGGTCACGGCAAATAATAAGAGGGAGTAGAAAAAGATCTGGCGGCGTGTCTCGGCTTCGCCTAATACTACTGGCATCATTGGTACATGAGCCTTCTCGTAGTCCTTTTTGATCAGGAGTGAGAGGGCCCAGAAATGGGGTGGCGTCCAGTAAAAGATAATAGCAAACAGCCAGATGGCAGCCAGTGAGAGGCTATTGGTTGCGGCAGCCCAGCCAACCAGGACCGGTACGGAGCCAGCGGCACCACCAATAACGATATTCTGGGCGCTGGTACGTTTCAGGCCCATGGTGTACACAAATACATAGAACAAGATCGCGCCCATTGCCAGGGCCGCGCTGAGTAGATTTACGAGCAGGGCCAGGATCACGAACGAAGCGACCCCTAAGCCAACGCCAAAGATCAATGCCTGCACAGGCTGAACCCGGCCGGATGGCAATGAGCGGCGCTGCGTGCGACCCATAATCTGGTCGATATCGCGATCAATATAACAGTTAATGGCATTCGCGCTGCCAGCGGCCATCGCGCCACCGACCAACGTCGCCAGGACTAATCCCAGGTTGGGCAGGCCACGACCGGCAATCGCCATGGCGGCTACAGTCGTACCCAGCAATAGAACCGTCACGTGTGGCTTCATCAAATTGATGTAAGCAGAAAGAGTCTGACGAAAAGGATGGACCTCTTTTGGCTCTTCAAGCTCACTATGGCTTAATACCTTCATGCACAAGCTCCCTTAGTCTATAAAGTTTGACGATCCCTATTGTCGGCCTCATTCCTGATACTACCCTTGCAACCAGTTTCTCTTACCTTACAATCGCCTGAACATTTCAGTTTTGTGGTGGTAATGACATGTGTTGCGACGTGCGGCTGTACGCTATCGCACACATCTTTACTTGTCGCCCCTTCGTTGTCCTGCTATAGTATGTAGGAAGATTTCTATAAACCTTATGTTCATGAGCCGCGCATGGGACCTTTCACCTGCACCTGATTAACAATGCTACCAATTATGTAACAGTGGTTGATGCAGAAATGACATATTCGTGCAATTCTGGCAGTAACTAGATAAAACAGGTTGTGAGAGCGCCTTATGGCGCGAGACTGACTCACCATCCTTCGAGAGGAAGGGCGGAGAGGCAATACATTCAATGTAATCGAATCCTGGTCGTCATGTTGGCGAACAGTGGCACCTCTCCCCGCGTAACGGCAGGGCTTGCCCCTGCCCCAGTAACGCGTACGACCAGGCACAAACTAGAGGCTGGACAAGCTTCGCCATGTTCGTCTCAAGATGACTACGTGTTTGAAGGACGTTTCTTACGTGAACTGGGGCAGGGGCAAGCCCTGCCGTTACGTGGGGAGAGCGGCTCAATTGACTTCTGGAGCCAGGAGTAAAAGGGACTTCTTCGTTCAGGCTCTTGTAAGGTTCATTTTTTTAATTGCAAGTTTTGTGTTAGGCTCCATCGCTACACTACAAAGTACAGTGGAAAAATGTCGCCAAAACAAGACATCATCGTCCATCGTCAATCAATTTTTTAGGAGAGATTTAGACGTGAGGATGCCGGTATTTAAAAGGACACAGCGCTGGATGGCTTTACTCGGCTGTCTGCTATTGTCCTCTATTCTATTCGCCGCATGCGGTGAAAACTCACCCTCTATCTTAAATACTGCGGGGCCAGTGGCTGAGAGTGAGAGCGGTCTATTCTGGATTATCCTGTGGATCGCGGTCGTCATCTTTATCCTGGTCGAGGGTATATTGATCTACTCTATTGCTCGTTACCGCGAGCGCCCGGGGATGCCAAATCCTTTCCAGCGCCACGGTAATATGACCTTAGAGCTGATCTGGACTGTTATTCCGACGCTTGTCCTCTTTGTGATCCTTTTCTTCACCATTCGTGGTCTTTTAGAGGTTGCACCAGAGAATGAGCCTGCCGCAACAGCCGCCCAGCCAAGGATGGCGGTTACCGCGGTTGGTCACCAGTGGTGGTGGGAATTCCATTATCCGAATTACAATGTGACAACGGCCGATGTCTTAGAGGTTCCGGTTGGAACAACTATTAGTGTTGACCTGTTCTCAAACAATGTAATTCACAGTTTCTGGGTTCCGGCTCTGACGGGTAAGACAGACCTGGTGCCTGGTCACGATAACAAAAAGTGGTTTGTGGCTGATAAAGAGGGAACCTACATGGGTATCTGTGCCGAGTATTGTGGCACACAGCACGCGAACATGCGCTTCGAGGTCAAGGTTGTATCGAAAGATGCCTTTAAATCCTGGATGTCGACGCAACAGCAGGCTGCCGCTACCCCAAATGAGGATCTGGCCAAGAAGGGTGAAGATCTGTTTAAAAATCAGTGCGCCTCTTGCCATGGTATCGTGGGTGTGAACGTCAAGCAATACTATGACACAAAGGCACAATGTACGGATGCTCCTGGTGGTAAGGCTAATGGGACGCCAGAATGTCTGATTGGACCAAACCTGACCCACTTTGGATCTCGTAACTTGATTGCAGGTGGTGTATTGGATAATAACACTGCGCAGTGTGATCCCAATAATCCTAATCTGCTCAAAGATTGTAATCTGGCGAAATGGTTAAAAGATCCTCAGGGCATTAAACCCGGGAATGATATGGCCATTGGTGCACTCACCAACGAACAGATTCAACAGCTGGTTGCTTATCTTGAAGGTTTGAAATAACCTGCCTTGCCCTATTGCTCTTCGTTGAGAGCTAGACACTGGAGGATTTGCGCATGGCAACTCGCACCATCGGTGAACACACAACTGCGACAACAACAACGGGTGTGCGCCGAAAGCGTTTTAGCGAAAGCTATATTGGTGAGTGGATAACGACGACCGACCACAAGCAACTCGGTCTGATGTATCTGATCACTGGTTTCTTTTTCTTTGTAGTGGGCGGTATGGAAGCGCTCCTGATCCGCACACAGCTGGCCTTGCCGAATGGTAAAGTTCTGTCCCCTGAGGTATATAACCAGATCTTTACTATGCACGGCACGACCATGATCTTCTTGTTCGTTATTCCGGTACTCTCGGGATTTGGTAACTATATTGTGCCGCTGATGCTTGGTGCGCGCGATATGGCCTATCCACGTATGAATGCCTTTGGTTTCTGGCTGTTACTCCTTGGTGGCATCTTCATGCAATCCAGCTTCCTGATTGGTCAGGCACCAAATGGTGGTTGGTTTATGTATGCGCCATTGAGTGAGTTAGTGGCCGGTCATGCCTATGAGGCGACCCCGCATATGAATGCCGATTTCTGGCTGCTGGGTACAACCTTGCTGGGTATTTCATCGATCACTGGTTCGCTCAACTTTGTGGTTACTATCTTCAAGCTGCGCGCTCCTGGTATGAGCATTAACCGTATGCCGCTGTTCTCATGGATGATCCTGGTGATGTCCTTCCTGCTGCTGTTCGCACTGCCCAGCCTGACTGTGGCTAGCGTACTCTTGCTGCTGGACCGCCACATGGGCAGCCATTTCTATCAGTATGGTAACGGTGGTGATCCGCTACTCTGGCAACACTTATTCTGGTCATTTGGACACCCCGAGGTGTACATCCTGATTCTACCAGCCTTCGGTATTATCTCTGAAGTTCTGCCGGTCTTCTCGCGCAAGCCAATCTTCGGTTATACCTTCATCGCCTGGTCTGGTGTGGCCATTGGTTTCTTGAGCTTTACCGTGTGGGCCCACCACATGTTTGCGGTCGGTCTGCCTTCGGTTGCTCAGGCCTTCTTTGCGACCAGCACAACGCTGATCGCTATTCCAACGGCGGTAAAAATCTTTAACTGGCTGGCGACCATTTTCGGTGGTAAGATCCGACTCAATGCTCCGATGCTCTTTGCATTGGGCTTTATCGCCATGTTCTTGATCGGTGGTCTGAATGGTGCTGCCCTGGCGGTTGTGCCCTTCGATTATCAGATCACAGACAGTTACTTTGTGGTGGCCCACATCCACTATGTACTCTTCGGTGGTACAGCGCTGGCCGTCTTTGCGGGTATCTACTACTGGTTCCCCAAATTCACCGGCAAATTGATGGATGATCGCCTGGGTAAATGGCACTTCTGGGTAACCTTCATTGGTTTGAACCTGACCTTCTTCCCCATGCACATCATGGGAATCCTGGGCATGCCTCGCCGTGTATACACCTATCCTGGCAACCTGGGTTGGAATGATTTGAACCTGATGGCTTCAGTTGGCGCTTTGATCATCGGTATTGGCGTGATCCTGTTCATGCTCAACATCATCAAGAGCTTGAAACAAGGCCAGGCCGCCGGCGACGATCCATGGGATGCCTTTACACTGGAATGGGATACCACATCTCCTCCGAAGAAATACAACTTCCTGGAGATTCCGGTTGTACGCAGCCGTCGTCCTTTCTATGACAAAAAGTATCCAGAGCATGCTGACTGGAAATCTGTCGTTGAACATTAATGCTAAATGACCGATCCACTCCTGGTGGAACAAGACTAGTAGAGGTATAAGGTGTCTCAAGAACAAAAAGACCGCGTAGAGCAGTCGGTGCAGGCTGAGGAGAACGATGGAAACGTCGCCCCTCTTAGCGGCACACCAGCCCCGGACTCTGCGCCAGTTGAACAAGAGCCGGCGGAAGCAACGGGGACCGCTACGACTACGACGGAGGGGCAGACAACACGTGGTACAACCGCTAAGAAGCGCACCAGGGCCAGAGGCCGTCTGGTCAACGCTGAAGAGGTCATGCCACGACCAAGTATCTGGCCGCTAGGCATGGCGATTTCAATTGCCATTGCCCTGTTTGGTGTTATTGCTGGTCCAATTGTACTTGTGATCGGTGCCGTCCTCTTACTTGTCTGTTGCCTGGGTTGGATTTTGGAGCGTCGCTAAAGATGAGTGGCTCGCGCTGCGAGCCTCATCTTTGTAGAGTTAGGGAGTTACTTGTATGAGTACTGCTCATGGCGAGCAGGTAAGGATTCTGGAAGAGCATGGCCAGGAGAGTGGACGTAGCCTCAACTGGTGGGGCATGGTTTTCTTCATTGCCTCAGAAGCTCTGATCTTTGCCAACCTGATCGCCGCTTTCCTCTATCTGGAAATCCGTAATGGCGGTGTGGGCTGGAAGCTCGAAGGTCCCATCCTTTTGCCGATCATAGCAACCGCAATTCTGTTATCTAGTAGCTACTTTGTGCATATGGCAGGTTCCGGTATTCGCAAAGGCAATCGGAGAAATCTGATCATCGGCCTGATAGGTACAATCCTATTGGGTGCGACCTTTCTGGGCTTTCAAGCGTATGAGTACACCAACCTGATCGTGAACGAGCACATGACGATCTCATCGAGCATTTTCGGCTCCGCATTCTTTACGTTGACGGGCTTCCATGGTCTGCACGTAACGATCGGTGCGATCTTCCTGCTGGTGGTGCTGGTACGCACTCTGCGTGGCCATTTCACCAAGGAAAATCACTTCGCCGTTGAGGCTGCCGAGATGTACTGGCACTTCGTTGACGTGGTCTGGGTCTTCGTGTTTACGCTCGTTTACCTGGTACCATTGCTGCGCTAAGTCTATCTTCCGGATAGAGGTGTATACTGAAGGGTTTTTTATCGTCCTCAGGATGATAAAAAACCCTTCACATTATTCTTACCCGTTTTTTGTATCCCTGGCTTCTTTATTATCGTGTTAAAAAGACACAATATGTTACAATAGAGCAAGCAAGCCAGCCTTCCCCGTATATCGTCTTGTTTTGGAGCCAGAAAGGGCGTAGTATGAAAGATGCAATGCACAGTGGAGAACCTGCCGTTGTGGTTCAGCACGGTGATATGCGGAAGCGAAAAAATTCGGCACCTCAATACTGTTCGATCTGCACCAGTCGCATCTGGTTAGATCCGGTGGAGATGGTGGAGCCGGAAGGTGTGCCTGAACCTCGTCTCTCATGGGTATTATGTAAATCCTGCCATCAGTTCTTACAGACTGAGATGGGGCGCTCCCCGGTGCGCTCGCCTTTGCGTTTACGCATCGCGATGGGCATGGTCGCAGCCGAACGCTGGCCGCATGCCTATTCTACCCGTGTACGCGAATATGTCAATGATCGGCGTTGGATTGTCTTTATTGCCGGTTCCCTCATCCTTGCGATGCTCCTGCACCTCATGCTAATTGTGATGATCGCGGGCCTCAATTAAATGCCTGACTATCCGCATACCAAAAGTACGTCTTGAATATCTTGTTTCCAGGCCGCTAAATCGTCTTGCCAGGCTCCTTTACCGCCACTGGTTGAGTTGTACGTGGTTGACTCTTTTTGCTAGAATATGAAATAGCCAGCTACATATCATCATTAGGCGGGAAAGGGTTGTTTTGGATGTCCTCCTTCACTGAACAAAATCACGATAAAAATCCTGGTAGTTTGTGGATTGCGGAAAACGCGCTGCCACTTGCGCAAGACTCTGTGAGTGGCACGGAGCGCATCCCGGCAGGATTTACCCGTGAGTATCAAGTACTTGCCGAAATGTGCGCGAGTATGAGCAGTGGCTTTATGCTACTCAATGCGCACGAACGTGTCACCTATTCAAATGAAAGCGCATTACGCCTCCTGCGAGTCGCGGGCTCTGATTCCGCCAGCTTGCAGTATTTTGATGTGCACAAACATCTCCTTTCACTGGCTTCAGATCCACAACAGGCCCAGCCCGAACTGGATCAGGTCTGGCAGCATCTGGACCAGGAATATTCCGCCGATCTTTCACTGGCCGATGCGGCCGCTAACTGGCTACGCGTACGTAGTTTTCCGGTGCGCAATGAGCAAGGTATCTTACTCGGTCGTGGCGTCCTGCTCGACGATGTGACGCTGGAACGCTCAACCTCAGATTCGCGTGCCGAGACATTGATGATGGCGGCCCATGAGTTTAAGACGCCGCTGGCTATCATCAAAGGCTGTGCCACCACCTTACTGGGAGGCTCGGCCCGCTGGGATCCCGCGATGCAGCGTGAGATGTTGCAGATGATCGATGCTCAGTCTGACCGCCTGTATGATGTGTTGAATACGCTGCTGGATGTCTGGCGCTTTGATGCGGGCACCCAGCCATTACGGCTCTCACAGGTGCAACTGGCCGAACTCTTGCTACAACTGGTCAAGCGCTGGCAAAACCAGGCCCCGAACCATAGTTTTGTCTTGGATCTGCCCGAGGGGATTCCTGCCGTTACCTGCGACGCCTTGCGTATCGAGCAGGTCCTGAACCATCTGCTCAACAACGCGGTTACCTATTCGGCGGCCGGCAAAATCGTGCGCCTCATGCTGGATTCCAATGATGAAGAGGTACGCATTAGTGTCACCGATGAAGGCGTGGGTATCGCATCCGAGCACCTGGATCGTATTTTTGATCGCTTCTATCGTATCGAACACGCCAATAAGGCCCACACCTTTGGACCTGAGCGCCGTGATCAGGGTAGTACCGGCCATCAGACTGGGAGCGGCCTGGGACTCTCTTCCGCTCGTGCGACGATCGAGGCGCATCATGGACGCATCTGGGCCGACTCGGCTGGCCCTGGCCAGGGCTCAACCTTTTCATTTACCTTGCCGCTAACCGTGCGCCGGGTACAGCCTCAAACCGCTGTACTGGATGAGCCGGAGGCAGCCCCGGTACAGCAGCGCAAGTCACGTCTCTCGCCCTTAAATCAAGGACGCTATATCCGTGTCCTGCTGGCTGAGAATGACGCTCGTCTGGCCCGCTATATTCGTGCCAACCTTGAAGAACAGCAATACCGTGTTCAGGTTGTCAGCCATGGCATCCAATTTCTGCGTCAACTTAACCTAGAGGAGCCGGACATCATTCTGCTCTCGACGCGACTGGCGGACATGAGTGGGGTTGAACTGCTGCAACGCATGCGCGAATTCTCCAATGCACCGGTCATGATGCTCTGCGAAGCCTGCGAAGAAGATGAGCGCGTCCAACTGCTGGATCTCGGTGGAGATGACCTGGTCCTCAAGCCCTTTGGCATGAAAGAACTGCTGGCCCGTGTGCGCGCCATCCTGCGCCGCCAGGCTCCACCCTCTGAACATACCCAGAACCAAACCATCTTCAGTACCGGCGCATTAAGCATTGATTATGCGCAGCATCTGGTAACCGTACGCGGCAACACCGTCCAACTCAGCCGCACCGAATATAAACTTTTAAGTACCCTGGCCCAGAATGTAGGCATGGTGGTGACCCATGAGTTGCTGCTTGAGAAAGTCTGGGGACCTGAATATAATCGCGACATTGATTTCATCTGGGTCTATATCAGCCGCTTGCGCCGTAAAATCGAAGCCAATTCGCGTCGCCCTGAATATATCCTGACAGTACCTGACGTTGGCTATAAATTGGCGCGCTTGTAAATTCAACGAACATCTTCTATACTTACAAAATATTCAGGTCATTGTAAGGGCATCTCTTAGAGAAGCAAAGATATTGTAATGTAAACCTCGTATGCTTAAAGCAGTGAAGCAATCCAACTTATCTGATTGACTTTGTAGCGATCGAGGTGCATATATGTCGCAAGGGCAGAAATCATCAGCTGCAACGGTACTCGTGCTGGAAGCTGACCCTTTAATGCGTCGCTTGATTACCCTTGGTTTACGCCATCGCGGTTTAAAGGTAATCGAGGCGACATCTTTAGCCACTATTTCTTCAACCGATCTACCGTCCCTGGACCTGCTTATCCTGGACGTTGATGACGGTGTGACCTGTGATTGGACGCTATTGTCCGCGGTACAGTCCCACTCAGAACTCTCGACTCTGCCCTCAGTGGTCCTCTCCTGGGATTCTCCCCGAGCGGAGCAGCATGAGGTACTCACGGCAAGCACGCAAAGCGTCAATGTGAGCAAACCATTTGACGCCCGTGCACTACACGCAGGCGTTGATCAACTCTTGCTGGCACGTACACGTGAGCAAAGCGAACGGCTAGCCGAAGCTGAGGCAATCCTGCTGGCCTCCTACCGCAAAGACAGCCCACCCAGCATCTGGCCCGCCATAACCGCCGCAGGCGTCTTCCTGGCCCTCATAGGACTGGTCTGGCAGTTCGCCCTCGTCCTGATAGGTCTCGCCATCCTCATCATCGGACTCCTACTCTGGACGATCGGCTCTTCTCACCCCCAGGTCGAAAAGGCCCCCGAGATCGCTTTTAGCGTCGGCAAATAAACGCCCCTACACATCCAGGCATCCTTCCCAACGTACTGGCAGGGCTCGTCCCTGCGACCAGCACCACGTACGACCACGAACACGTTAGAGGCTGACGCATTCATACATGTCAGCCTCAGGTTTGTGTATGGTCGTACGTAAACTGGGGCAGCCGCAAGGGCGTGCCGTTACACGGAAGAGCCAACCCCGGTCGTTTTGAAGGCACCGATCAGAGTGCACGGTGCTCATGATCGTAAACAGGGACATTGACGTCTCCTCGCCCCACGAACAGGTAGCCTTTAAAAATGTAAAATGCCATTATTTGCAATTGTAAGGACTTTAGGAGACGTTATTCTTGATGTAATGGATAAATGGTGATGAGGATATTTTAAAAGCCTCAGAAATCGATCGTAGCGCTGTTTAGAGCTTGCTGCGGAAGTCATCAGGCAACATCAGGTTATAAAAGGCCTTGTGTGGCTGCGATGCCTACGCGATATACGCTTTGTCTGCTGACTGAGCTCAACAACTTAAGACATTTAAGAACTTAGACGCTAGAGACATTGGCAGAAATGTTTTAAGTTGCTGAGCTGAAGTCCTGGTGATAGGTGGAAAAAGAGGGAGCATCAATCGCTGTAAAAAGCCAGAACGACAACCACCCATGCATGTCAAACTACGTGTGGGAGCATGGTCTGAAGATGATGTGAGATTCTGCTGATGCTGTAGGGTATAATAATGCTTTTACCATAATAATTTTATATTTGATCATACAATGCCATTATTTGCGATTTTAAGGATCATAGGCATTGTTATGGTTGATATGACGGGTAATCAGGTGTTGGTATTGCAGAAGCCTCAGAAATATATTGTAGGGCTGTTTGGAGCCTGTTGTGAAATTCATCTTTTTGCGCATTGGTTCGACGTGGCTGGCGAGCGTGTCGTACGTGGAGTGGCGCCACACGCGAGGCCGCACTGCTGAGTTTGCGTGGGCCAACGAGTCAGAACGACTCGCAGTGCTGTGGCGCCTACACGAATCACGTTGGATATTACCGCATTGACGGGGAACGTTTGGCCGGTCATGTTCATCTATCCTGCTCCATTCCCTGACGGAGAGGATCGCGAACCATGATGCGTGCGTTTAAACATTCCGCAACGATCATGCTCGAAGAAACATGATTAGTGTAGGCGCCACAGGCATGCGATGCCTGCTCAACACGTATCGCCCTTGATCATGCCGCATGCCGGCCTCGCGTGTGGCGCCCACTCCACGTATGATTAGCCCGCTAACCACGTCGGGCCATCTCTAGCAAAATGTGCTTAAGCGTAACGTCTTTAGCCTTGAGCGTCTCCTGCAGGCTACGGCCCACGGGTGTGCGCTGGGTCCAACGATTGAAGCGGACATCGTAGTAGCGAATGCCGAACTTGAGTAGGTCGGTGGTGCTGTCATAGTAACCACCAGCATACTGCCAGGGATTCGTGACGCGGGGTTGGATGACGCTGCCAGCGACGCCTCCGAAGGGATCGTAGTCGTAGCTGGCACTGTCGGTCATGCCCACGATGGAGCCGAGTCCATCGAAGAGATAATAGTAGACCTTACCCGCGGAAGTACGCTCACTATTGAGCATACCACAACTAAAGTGGACATACTCGGTGGTGTTGCCAGCTACTTTCTCGCTACTCAGGCCCAGGCCGGTGTAGATGGTGCTGTTGCCATTGTTTTTGACGCGTTGGATCTTGGTCGATCTAGTGCCGCTACCGCTACCACTTACGTCCTGGTTGGCGTTGTTGTAGGTATGGGTCTGGGCTAGGGAAAGCGCTCCCTTTGAATCATCTGCGCTTGCAGTCACTGCACTAGGTTTTTTCTTTACTGGGGCAGCCTATCAACTATTCTATTTTTTTCAGATTGAAACTGTGAAATGTGAGTACTCTAGCTTTTTTTATGTACTTTATAACGTATAAAACTTACCAAGCATATTAGTAAAATAATCAGTCCTATAAACTCTAAGACTAATGAAGTAGTAAAGTATTTACGTGCAAAAAATAGTAAAATAATCAATATTAGTGCTATTGCATCTGCTACTGTACCAATAATAGCAAATATTAGTGAGAGATTTTTCAAAGTATTCCTCCAAATAGCTAATGCGAGGAAGATAATATATACGATACTATCTTCCTCTTGCCGTCTTTTACACAAATTGCTAGGCCTGAGATCTTTCATTCTCAGTTAAAATTACTAGCTAGAATATAGCTAAATGCCACAAGCTTTTTTGGCATCAGGGACGCCCTGAATAATGCCAATAATGCCAATAATGCTACCAACTACAGATAACCCAATAAACATGCTTACTGCAAGACCTGCGATGGCGACATCTCCTGGGGCACTTGCAGCCGCAAGCGCTAATCCTACAGCACCTCCTGCTCCAGTGTCAGCAAGGAATGAAAATATACCTGCAACAGCTGAAACTATACCCGTAAGTCCAGCAGCTTTTACAATACAATCTGTAGTGATGCTAATTCTTCCACTGGGATCCACCTCATTGACAGGATTATCATCGGCATACTCATAGGGGTTGGCTTTGAGCGTTTCCTGTAGGGTGCCGCCGACGGGTGTGCGCTGGGTCCAGCGATTGAAGCGGACATCATAGTAGCGAATGCCGAATTTGATCAGGTCGGTGGTGCTGTCATAGTAGCCACCAGCATACTGCCAGGGATTGGTGACGCCGGTTTGGATGACGCTACCAGCGACGCCTCCGAAGGGATCGTAGTCGTAACTGGCGGCCATGTTGCCGGCACTGTCGGTCATGCCCACAATCGAGCCGAGTCCATCGAAGAGATAGTAGTAGACCTTCCCCGCGGACGTACGCTCACTATTGAGCATACCACAACTACAGCGCACATACTCGGTGGTGTTGCCCGCGACTTTTTCGGTGCTCAAGCCCAGGCCGGTATACACGGTACTGGTGCCGTTGTTGTTGACGCGCTGGGTCTGGTCGGTTCCACTATAGCTCTGTGTATAGGACTTGGTCGATCCAGCACCACTCACATCCTGGTTGGCGTTGTTGTAGGTATGGGTTTGGGCCAGGGACAACGCTCCCTTCGAATCACCGCTATTGGTGATCGCGGTCAGGTTTCCGTTGGCGTCATAACTATAGGTCGCACTCGCCGAGACGGGCTGACCGGCATAATTTCCGGTGCTGCTCGCTCCGGTTGGCTGATTGGCCGCATTAAAATTCGTATAGGTTGCGATAAAGTTGGACGCACCCGTATACTGTTTGCTGGTCATGTTGCCGTTGGCATCATAGCCGATGGCCCAATGCTGCGTCGGATTTTTGACGTCACTCAAACGATTGAGGTTATCGTACTGATAGGTCCAGGTGCCGTAGACACTGTAATTATTGGCACTATGCTTGACCGCGCTTTGCAAGACCTCTTTGGAAGCTGTAGAAGAGCCATAGTTGTAAGTATAGCCTGTATAGGGACTCGGGATAGCGAGCGTGCTGCCACTACCGGTGGTCTTGCCCCCTACGTTGCTCACCTGGCGACCTGCCGCATCATAGCCCATGATCATACCTGTTCCATTGGGATATTGGATGCGGGTCTTGCGATTGGCATCGTCATAGCCATATGTCGTGATGGCATTGCCTGGATCGGTCAGGGTGGTCATCAGGTTGATTTCGTTGTAGCCGTATTTGGTCAGGCCGGTACCGTCATTCAAACTGGTCAGGTTGCCAATATTATCAAAGGTACTGACAATGTTGGTGCCACCTGGCAGGAGTTTGTTGGTTTGACGGTTGAGGTTATCATAGGTAAAGGTGGTGGTTCCGGTGCCATCCTGTTCAGTCAGGTCATTGCCGTCATTGTCATATGTATAGGTGACGGTAGTGGCATTGGCGGTGCCGGTCCCATAGGTGATGGTGAGGATGCGATCAAAGACATCGTAGGTGAAGCTGGTCTTATTGCCCACGCCGTCCGTTTCGGTGCTCACCCGGCTCAACGCATCATACGTCAGAGTGGTTTTACCCATTGGTGCCGGCGGCGTCACCGTATTCAGATTGCCCTTGCCATCATAGCCATAGAGGGTGGTGTTACCGTTGGCATCCTTGCTGCCAGATGGCGTGCCATCCAGGTTGTAGGAATACTGCAGCTTGCTGCCATTGGTTTTGCCACCGGTGGTGTCGCTACTCGAGGTCAGATTACCATAATTGTCGTAGGCATTGGTGGTCACATTATTCTGCGCATCCGTCCCGGTGGTGGGCTGATACGGCACATTTTGTTGTTGTCCACCCGACAACGGCGAATAGGTGAACTTGGTGCTCGCTCCCGTGGGATCCGTGATCTGGGAGACTTGCCCGTTGGTCGCATATTGATAATCAGTTGGTGTTTGCGTGGTCAGAGCGTCCGCATACTTCGTGACATTATAGGAGTTGGCATCAAAGCTGCTATTGGTGCTCTTGCCCAGGGCATTGGTGGTTTTGGTCACCTGCAGATTCGCCTGATACGTATAGGTGGTGGAGTGCCCGTTGACATCCTTGACGACGGTATTGCCACTGTTATACGTGAAGATGGTCTGCTTGTTATAGACGTCGGTGATGGTGCTGACCTGACCGGTAGCGCCATAGGTGATGGTGGTGGTATGCCCCTGGGGATCCTTGATACTCATCAGTTCGGAATCGCCATTAGGATCATAGGTGAAGATGGTCTGCTTGTTATTGGCATCGGTGATACTGGTCAGATTGAGCTGCGCATCATAGCCATACGTGATGGTACGTGTCTTGCCATTGACCAGGGTAGTATCGGTGACCGTTTTCACCAGGTGATTGGCATCCAGTGTGGTACTCAGCGTCCGATCCTGGGTATCGGTCGTGCCCGTCCAATCTCCATTCGACAGATAATGATAATCGATCAGATTATTATTTTTGTCCAGTACCTCGTAGCGGGTCCCCCACTGATTGAAGATCCAGCGCTCACCGCTTTGATGAAAGCGCAGTTCATAGGTGGCGGAATCAGGATGGACGAGGGTGGCTTTGAGGCTGGGGGCATCTTTGTAGCCGCCACTGCCATCAGGAGCAAAGTAGGCTTTGAGTCCTGTGGGCAGGGTCAATTTGATACCGCCGCCGCTGGGCACATCATCCAGGTACAGGCTGGCACCGCGACCGGTGGTGAAGCCCCAGTTGGTACCATGATCGACCAACCACCAGTTGTTCTGGCTGTTATAGTAGCCACCAACCGTATTGTTGAGCCCGGTCCCGGTCACCTGTAACTCGACCGTGTGCAGGACCAGGTTGCCGTTGGCAACGTTGACCTTGAGGTCCAACCGATCGGACAAGGACTTGTCGACGAAGGTATAGAGGGAGGAATCACCCAGACCATTGAGTGGGGTGGTGCCATTGACGGTCACAGCTGCTTTAGCCTGGACTGTTTTAGCCTGGGCTGGCTTGAATGGTGACACATGTGAGCTGGTGTCATGAACGTTGGTGGGAACCGGCACATTGCGACGAGGTGTGCGTACCCCGCTAAAGGTTGGTGGCAGGTCGGTGGTTGGGGTTGCTGTGGCTGCCGCCGTTGCCGCATAGGCAGAAGGGGTCGCGCCCATAACCGTGGTTAAAATAGCTCCGGTCGTCAGGCTGATGACCAGCAGGAGACGCCAGAGAGAGGTCCAGGATAAACGCGTTACCTGTGTGATGGGTACTGCATTCATGGAAGAGGATGTTTCATGCGAATCTATCGATGAAAAAAACGATCCATATAGTGAAATCCATTCCTACAAAAAAGAGCACAAAAATATAGGGCAGAGGAAAGGATCCTCTTTGAAAATACGCACAAAAAAAGAGTATCCTTCTGGAAAGATGTGTAGGCATCAAAAAGGCATGTTTTGTGCATATATACACAAACATGACAAAAAGCATCCCTGAAAAAGAAGAGGAACAATGAATAGCGCAAGAAAAAATAGGAAAGAGCGATTCATGCGACTCTTGCAAGATAACTATCTATTCTTCTAAAAGAAATAGTATGTTGATCTATCTAACCAAATAAAAATAATGTGACTTTTCATGCATAGTTGCCAAAAGCAATTATACTCGAAGTTGCGAGAAAATGACAAGAGGTTTTTTAAGCAATTTCTGAAGATTTTCTACTTTTTCTTTATATTAGTATAAGCTCATCCATAAATGGAAGAATGAAAAGTACAAAAAGAAGATGTGCTGGTTTGCGTGCCTGCACTTTTATGGGATATGCTGATGGCGATAGATGGCAGGTAGCTTTGAAAGGATAGACGTGGATGAAGATTCGATCCGCTAGCAGAGAGGATGCCGCGAGGGTCATCCCATTGATATTGCAGGCGAATGGTGAGATTGCCAGTACGTTGACTGGCACTGGACAGATGTCGGAAATTGTGCGTGTCCTGACGGCCTTTTTTGAGGGCGAGGATAATCGTTTAAGCTATCAAAATATGCTGGTGGCGCAAGAAGATGGGCAGGCCGTGGGTATCTTGATCTTCTATCATGGGAGTCAGGCGGCGGCCCTGGATCGTCCGCTTATTGAGCGTTTGCGCCATCTGAAACAGGATCCTTCTCTGACCCTGGATAAAGAGGCGGATGAAGATGAGTGGTATATTGATACACTCTCAGTCTCTCCGGCTTATGGTGGTCGTGGTATCGGTACAGCTTTAATCTCAGCGGCGGAGGAGCGGGTCAGAAATAGCGCCGGTGAAGCTAAAATCGCGCTACTGGTAGATCAAGAAAACAAGCGTGCGCAGCGCCTCTATCAACATCTTAACTATCAGCAGGATAAAGTTGTGCAGCTTTATCAACATCCATATCTCCATATGGTGAAGTGGTTATAATTGTGCATATTGCTGAGACTCCTTTTTTTATGTCTATCCGTATAATAGATGTCAATCACTAAATGTAGAGTAGGTAGAAGGAGAAAGGCAGAATTATGCAAGCAAGTGGTAAACAATTAGATGGGTTGCGTGTGGCTATCCTGGTCTCAGATGATTTTGAGCAGGCGGAGATGACTGAGCCACGTAAAGCACTTGATCAGGCTGGCGCGATCACCAAGATTATCGCTCCGAAGGCCGGTCAGGTACAGGGTGTAAACCATGATGAGAAGGCTGATAGCTTTCCTGTTGATATGACTCTCGATCAGGCTAATCCTGGCGATTTTGATGCGATACTCCTTCCTGGTGGCGCGATCAATGCGGACACTATTCGTATGGAGCAGAAGGCTCGGGATTTTGTGCAGCAAATTGATAAAAGTGGCCGTCCAATGGCGGTTATCTGCCATGCTCCCTGGTTGCTGATTTCATCTGGTGTTGCGAAGGGTCGTACTTTGACGAGCTACTATACTATTCAGGATGATATCCGGAATGCGGGTGGTAATTGGGTGGATAAAGAGGTTGTGCGTGATCGTAATCTGGTTACCAGTCGTAGTCCTAAGGATTTGCCGGCGTTCAATCCTGAGATGGTTGCTCTCTTTGCTGAATATAAGGCGAAGGGTGCGGTTTCAGGTTCAGCCACGACCCAATCTCCCCAGGATATTATTACAGGCTAAAATATCCGCACATAAAAAGAGCTTTCCCACTTTTCGGGTGGGAAAGCTCTTTTTATGTGTTTGACCCTTTTTATATTGCGTTTATATGGTGTGACCACACTCGTCCCCTGACGGGGACTTGCCTTAAATTGTATGGCGGGTTGAAAAAAGGTGCTGCGGCACCTTTTTTCAACCCGCCATACAATTTAAAAGCGGGGTGCAGGGATGGCGGCATAAAAGCGGGGTGCAGGGATGGCGGCATAAAAGCGGGGTGCAGGGGTGGCGGCATAAAAGCGGGATGCAGGGATGGCAACATGAAAGGCGGGGTGCAGGGGCGGCAGCCCATGACGGAGCGCGAGGTGTCCTCGCAACTCTTCCCTCCCCTCTCTTTTCCCCCGGAGGGGGAAGGGTGGGGAAATTGAGCACGGAAAACGTTCAGGTCTTTGTAAGGTGATGGTGAAGGCTTGCAAGTTGGCTATCAGGCTCAAGCACCATAATCAAACCGTTGTTATTTATTCTGTGAGAATTGGGCATTGTATGGAAACAAATCAGACGATAACCAATCCTAAATCGCGTAAGCGTAGTGTTGTTGTTTTTGTCGTGACAAATATTTTAATCATCGGGGCGCTGGTCTTGTTGTGGACGCAGCTGACGACGCCTGTGTCGAAGTCCAATGCTACGCATTCGCCCGATGATACGCTGATTAGCGCAGGTGACGCGCCGAGTCCTTTGATCGGTAAGGCTGCTCCCACTTTTGCATTGTCCACCATCAATGGCAATAATAAAAGCGTCAGTCTATCCGACTATAAGGGTAAGCCAGTGATTATCAACTTCTGGGCATCTTGGTGCGATCCTTGCGTGCGTGAGACACCTTTCTTACAGCGCTCCTGGCCTGATCTCCAGGCTAAAGGTGTCGTGTTATTAGGTATAAATGGTGGAGAGCCATCTAGCGCCGGTACGAAATTTCTGCAAAAATATGGTGTGAGCTATACCAGTGTTGCGGATACCGTGACGGGCAATACTTTTTCCGACTATGGCGGCACGAATAGGCCTGAAACGTTCTTCATTGATCGCAGTGGTAAGGTCGTGGCCCGTTGGGTTGGCGAGATTGATGCGGCCGGGCTGCAACAAGAAATGGCAAAATTTCAGGAAAAATGAGGCCACCGGTAATATGTGGGAGATACAGTGGTTTGTGCGCCTTGTGCATATTCTGGCTGCGACTGCCTGGGTTGGTGGCAGTTTTATGTATCTGGTGGTGGTGATTCCAGCTTTGCGTAGCGCGGGCCCTGCACCAGAGGTGGCTGCG
Source organism: Dictyobacter alpinus (assembly GCF_003967575.1). Lineage (NCBI taxonomy): Bacteria > Bacillati > Chloroflexota > Ktedonobacteria > Ktedonobacterales > Dictyobacteraceae > Dictyobacter > Dictyobacter alpinus. The sequence goes on along the minus strand of NZ_BIFT01000001.1, from coordinate 1,684,151 downwards.
AAGGTGGCGCAACTCTTTAAGAGTATGGTCAATATTTGTGTCGGTGTGCTGCTACTCAGTGGTGTCTATCTCGCGTTTGATCGCCTCACGCAGACGAATCTGGGTTTACCGTATATAATTGTGCTGGCCCTCAAGATTTTAGGGGCATTGGGACTGTTTGTACTGGCAATGTATCTGGGACAAAGCAATATCCGCCGCCTGGCCAGGCGTACAACGCGACTCTCAAAGGCCGCACCACAACTCATGTTAGCCCTGGGCATCCTGGTATTTATCCTTGGCGCGCTTCTCAATTCGCTGTTTGAGATGGCGATCACGCGCTATTGAACAGCAATCACAGCATATGAGCACTGTTATTTGATGGAGGTCGTATTGTGCAGCCTGCTTTAAATGTTTCTAAGGACGGGCAGAGGAAGACGGCACAGCCGCGTAAGCGCGTCCCGCTTAGCTTTATTCTGGCTGGTATCGCTATTCTGGGGGCGATGATTTATCTGGTCTATGCCAACACTCAGAGTAGTGCAGTCTATTATTTGACGGTACCCGAGTTGCATCATTGTTCGGACTGCGTTGCGCGCTCGGTTCGTGTTTCGGGGATCGTGGAAAAAAATACTATTAAACGCAATGATCAGACTCAGAGCGTCTCTTTCTCTATTACGGATAGCAATCAGACGTTACCTGTCACCTATAGCGGTGTTGTGCCAGACATTTTCAAGCCTGGCGTTCAAGTGGTCGTAGAGGGACATTATACTGGCAGTGGTCCATTTGAGGCGCAAACCTTGCTGGCCAAGTGTCCATCTAAGTTTCAGTCTGCGACCCCTACAGCGAAATAAGGATTGACTGTGTATTTTTCAGATCTTGGCATTATCGCTCTTATCCTGGCCCTGGGCTTCGCTCTGTACACTGTGATTGCCTCCATTTTGGGGGCCATGCGTTCCGCTCCACCATTGGTGGCCAGTGCGAAGCGTAGCCTGCTCGCCGTGACCTTCTTTTTGTTGCTGGCTTCGGCGGCCCTGGTGATCTCGTTTTTGAGACATGATTTCGGGGTCAACTATGTGGCCGAGCATTCAAGCCTCTCGATGGCCTGGTATTTTGTTACGGCGGCTTTCTATGGTGGGCAGGAAGGGTCATTGCTTTACTGGGCATTAGTGCTCTCACTCTTCTCCGCCCTATTTGTGGTTACCTCTAAACGGGCGCCCTCAGCGTTTGTTCCTTATGTGATGGCGACCCTGATGGGGATCGAAAGCTTCTTCCTGCTGATGCTGGCGACCCTGTCGAATCCCTTTGTACGTTCGGCCGTGGCGCCTAAAGATGGCGCTGGCTTGAATCCTTTGTTGATGGATCCAGGTATGCTGGTGCATCCGCCGATGCTATTAATGGGATATATGAGCTTTTCGTTACCGTTTGCCTTTGCGGTGGCGGCCCTGATCACAGGACGCTTGAATGCTGAATGGTTACGTTCGATTCGTCGCTGGATGCTGGCGGCCTGGACCTTGCAAACGGCCGGGTTGCTGTTAGGTGCCTGGTGGGCCTATCATGTATTGGGTTGGGGTGGCTATTGGGGCTGGGATCCTGTTGAGAATGCCGCGCTGCTGCCGTGGCTGACCGCGACCGCGTTCCTGCATTCAACCATGGTACAAGAGCGACGCGGTATGTTAAAGGTCTGGAACCTCTTCCTGGTCATTGCCTCCTTTGCCCTCTCTATTTTTGGCACCTTTGAGGTGCGCAGTGGACTGATTAGCTCTGTCCACTCGTTTGCCTATTCAGATATCGGGGCCTACTTCTTTGGTTTTCTGGCGGTGGTGCTGCTCTTTTCGAGCGCCCTCTTCTTTTTCCGCCTGCCAGCCTTGCGCGCTGAACAGGAGTTTGACTCCGTGGTGTCGCGTGAGGGTGTTTTCCTGCTGAATAATCTTTTGCTGGTTGGTATGACCTTTGCCATCTTATGGGGCACCCTCTTCCCATTGATCTCGGCGTCGTTTAGAGGCCAGACAATGACGATGGGACCACCATTTTATAATCAGGTGGTCGCCCCAATGATCGTACTGCTGGTGCTGGCGATGGGTATTGGCCCTCTCCTGGCCTGGAGACGTACCTCTTTGACGGCCCTCTGGCGCAATATCAGTACTCCTGCCATTCTGGCGGCGCTCTGTGCTCTGGTCTTACCTGTGCTGGGCATTACCGATGTGGCGGCCAATATTGGTTTTACCGTCTGTACTTTTACCGCTGGCGCCATCCTGTATGAAATCTGGCGTGGAGCGCGTGTGCGCCATCGCCATGGTGAATCCTATCCACGAGCGGTCTATATGCTCTTCCAGCGCTATCGTCAGCGCTATGGTGGCTATATTGTGCACCTGGGACTGGTCTTCCTGGTGGCGGGTATCATTGGTTCGCATTATTTTCAGCAGCAGCAGGATGCTACGCTCAAACCGGGACAGGATATGAATGTGGCGGGTTATCGCCTCACCTATCTGGGCAATATTGATGAAAAGGATAGCGATAAAGAGACGATCTCTGCCCAGGTACAGATCTGGCGTGATGGCAAGCTACAAAGCTATGTGTATCCCGGTCGTGTGATCTATAGCAACTATCCTGATCAGCCAACCAGCGTCATTGAGATCAAGACCTTTGTGGCGACCGATGTATATGTCTATCTGGCGGATTGGCAAGGGGCCGCGCAGGCTACGATCCGTGTCTTTATTAATCCTCTCGTTCCCTTTGTCTGGTGGGGAGGCCTGTTGATGATCCTGGGTGGCATTCTCTGCTGGTGGCCGACGCGCCGCCGCCTCGCTACTGCGGTGCGGCCGCGTACAGTGGTTGAAAAAGAGAGCGTTAAAGAGAAGCCGGAGCAAGTCGCGGATGGAGGTGTGATCGCATGATGGCGAAAAACAAGCTTTCCCAGAAACGTTCGCTCTTTCTACTGCTGGCCACCGTTGCCCTGATCGCCGCTGTCTGGTCCTGGTTATTATTCGCGACCCCGAAGCAGCCAACGGTCGATCAACGGGTCCACAACATCGCAGCGCAGCTACGTTGTCCCGTGTGTCAGGGAGAATCGGTAGCAGACGCCCCATCAGGGCTGGCATTACAGATGCGCGGCATTATTCGCCAGCAGGTCCAGGCTGGTAAATCCGACTCTGAGATCATCCAATATTTCGCCAGTCGTTATGGGGAAGGGAATATTGTCTGGGTCCCACAGTGGCAAGGCTTTACCCTGCTGGCCTGGATTGTTCCGATCGTGCTGATGCTGGCCGGATTTATCTTCCTTTTTCTGGTAGTACGGGATTGGAGCAAAGATGCGCGTCTGGCTCCAGCGACTTCAACCACTGTCCAGCCTGCCGATGCTAGCGCGGAACCAGTAATCCTGAATGCAGAGGATGCAGATTTAGAGCGCTATCGTGCTCAACTTGAACAAGAACTTGCCGTTGATGACCCGCTCTTCAGGCGACCCATAAGGGAGGCAAACTGATGGCGCTGCTTATTGCCGTTGTGCTGGGGCTGCTGGCACTGGCATTTGTATTATATCCGCTCTATCGACGGCCAGCACAAAACAAGCCAGCCAATGGAGAGACAAACGAGCCCATGGTCGAGTCAAGCGAACTGGCTGAAAGTGAGCAACTTGCTCGTTCGGCTATCCAGGAAGTTGAACTGGATTATCAACTGGGCAATATTGAGGAACCCGATTATCGTTCTTTACGTGAGCGCTATATGCGTCGTGCCCTCACCGCCTTGAAGTCCCGTTATGAGCGTGAACAAGAGATTGATACAGAGATTGAAGAACAGTTGCAAAAACTAAAGGAGTCCTATGCGAAAACCGATCAAGAGTAGCCTGCTATTGCTCGCACTGTTCTCGCTGCTGTTGCTGTTCTGGCAGGCTCCTATGGCCCATGCCGCCACCGAAGATGGCCAGATCTCGGGACAGGTAGTCAATGCGACTAATAAAAGTGCGCCTGTTGCTAACCAGCCAGTGACCTTGCAGATGGCGCAGGGGAGCAGTACACGGGACGTTGGCACGGTCAAAACTGATGCCCAGGGCAAATTCTCGTTCACAAAACTGGCCACCGACCAGACTATCAACTATGTGGTCTACACCAACTTTCAGAAGGCCCAGTATATCAGTAAAGCTGTAACCCTGAACACACAGTCCGGCCAGGTTGCCAATGTGCAGGTTTATGAGGCTACGACAAGTACCGATAATGTCGCCATCGTGCAATCCACCCTGCTGATCCGCCAGGCTGATCCCTCGAAGGGTTTGCTCAACGTTTCGCAGGTCTTCTCCTTCCAGAACCTGAATAATAAGACCTATGTTGGATCCTTGAATGCCAGTAAGGGTAAGCCCAATGCCCTCCTGTTCTCCTTACCAGCAGGCGTCAAAAACATCACACTGGGGAATGGATTCACAGGTTATGAGGTACTGCAGGTGCCAGAAGGCTTTGCGTCTGACGCGGCCCTGTTACCGGGAAGCAACGAGTTCTCTTATTCCTATGAGGTGCCTTATAGCAGTTCCAGCTATAATTTCATCTATCAGACTCAATATCCAACGGTCTCTCTCTCTATACTGGTCGATCCAGGCTTGCATGCTAGCTCGCATGATGTAACCTCAAGCGGTGTGGTGAACGCTGATAATCATGCCTACCATGCATTTAAGAGCTCGGTATTGCCCGCGCATAGCCGTGTCTCGCTGACAATAGATGGACTGACGGTGCCGAACGCCAATGATAATTCCCCATCATTTAACGCCGGCTTGATCTGGTTGCTCGTTGGTCTGCTGGTCGTGGTCGCTCTGCTGGTAATGACCTGGTTCTTGTTACGCGCCAGACGCAAACGTCAGGCCAGTCCTGTTAAGCAGAAGAAGGATGTCCAGAAAACGGTGGCTGAGAAAGCACCCGAGGCCGAGGCAGGTAGTGAGCAGGCTCTGTTACAGGAACTACTAACACTTGACAAAGAGTATGAAGCTGGCAAAATCAATAAAGAGCGCTATGAAAAACAGCGCAATCGAACCAAGGCTCGTCTGCGGACATTGATGAGCGAAAAGGAGAGTGCGCGGCGATGAGCAGGGTAGGCAAGGGGACAGTGGGGATACAGCAGATAGAACTTCCTGATGGAGATGAGACGGTTGCATTGGCAATCGAAATCTCTCACCTCAAGAAGAGTTATGCCCTGAAGCCTGTGCTGCGTAATATCAATCTGGCCTTACCGCGCGGACAACGTATGGTCTTGCTGGGAGCAAATGGCGCCGGCAAAACGACGCTCCTGCGTATCCTGGCAGGCCTGGGTAAAGCCGGCTCTGGTACATTCTTGATAGAAGGTCTGGATAGTCGTTATGAGCTACAGGAGATTCGTCGGCGGATCGGTTTTGTGGCCCATCAGCCTTATCTCTACGAAGAGCTGACGGTATTGGAGAATCTCCTGTTCTTTGGTCAGCTCTATGGGGTGAAACAGGCACGCGAACGAGCCATGGCGCTGTTGCAGCAGGTTGGCATGGAGCGGCGCACGAAAGATAGAATTCGCTCCCTCTCACGTGGACAGGTGCAGCGCGTCGCCTGGGTCAGAGCCTTATTACATAGCCCCAGCCTGCTCTTACTTGATGAGCCCGATACTGGTCTGGATCAGGATGGTAATCGGTTGGTCGAGGTCCTGTTAGCAGAACATACGACGCGTGGTGGTAGTATACTGTTTACCACCCATAATCTAGAGCGAGCCTTGACCTGGAGCGATCATATTGTGATCCTGGCAGGAGGACGTGTGGTCTATCAACACGAGGCGGCAAGCCTGACGCATGAGGAGCTTGTCCAGCGCTACCAGGAGGTCGTGACATGACAATGGCGCGCCTCTTCTTCAGTCAGCTCTGGGCGGTCCTTTGGAAAGATATTCGCTACGAGCTACGCAGCAAACAGACCTGGATCGGAATGGGTATGTTCGCCTTGCTGGTGCTGGTAATCTTTAATTTTACTTTTGACCTGCATGCCAGTAATGTGGCTGATATCGCTCCCGGTGCGCTCTGGGTGGCCTTTATTTTCGCTAGCCTGCTGGGACTGGGACGGACCGTGGCGGCTGAGCGCGAGCAAAGTATGCTGGATCGGTTATTACTGACGCCGGTTGATCGCAAAGCCATCTATCTTGCCAAACTACTGGGAAATTTGCTATTTATCGGAGTAGTAGAAATTATTGCCTTGCCAGTTTTTGCGGTCCTGTTTAATCTACCCATCTGGCAGGGATCAACCTTGTTGGCACTGATGCCGATTGCCTTGCTCGGAGCCCTGGGAATTGCCGCGGTCGGCACACTTTTCTCGGTCATGGCGGCAACCACCCAGGCCAAAGAATTATTATTGCCGATTCTGATTTTTCCATTGGTCGTACCGGTCGTTATCAGCGCGGTGCGCGCAACCAGTATGTTACTGGTGCCAGCAGTCAACGAGCCACCATGGTTAGGACTGCTGATCGCCTTTGATGTGATTTTTCTCAGCGTCTCGACGCTGCTTTTTCAATATGTTGTTGAGGAATAATTAGCTAGCTTATAGGGACTCCAGATGATCTCGTAGCGCCGTTCCAGGCGATCCATCTTGAGGGGAGCCCTTTTGAGGAACGTTTTTATGGCTTTAGCAAATCAGCTACCCGATGCACAGGGACAACGTGTCGCGCGCCACCAGTCCGTAGCGGCTCAATCGCGCTTGCCCCTGGTATCACTTATCCTGGGAGGACTTACCGCCCTCACGCTATCCGTGTCGCTCTGGATGATCTTTTTCTATGCTCCTCTGGATGCGCTGCAGGGCGAGACACAGCGTATTTTCTACTTCCACGTCCCAACGGCATGGGTAGGAATGCTCTCATTTGTGATTCTCGCAGTTAGTGGTATCGTCTATCTCTTCAAAAGGGATCAACGGCTGGATTGGCTGTCCCGCGCCTCCGCCGAAGTTGGAGTGGTCTTTTTGACGATTACATTGATCCTTGGCTCACTATGGGGCAAGCCCATCTGGGGTGCCTGGTGGGTCTGGGATGCACGCCTGACAGCTACCTTGATTCTCTGGTTTATGTATGTCGGCTATATCATGCTGCGCAGCTATATGGGACCAGGAAGCGATGGCGCACGAGCCGGTGCCGTTATTGGTATCATTGGAGCTATCGACGTGCCAATCATCTATCTATCAGTGAACTGGTGGCGCGGGCAGCATCCAACCGCCCAGTTGAATGCCAATGGAGCACTCCCCCCGCAGGCCGTGACAACCTTGCTGGTCTCACTGCTTGCGATCACATTGTTATACGCTTTTATGCTGGTGCAGGCCTATCATCTACAGCGCCTACAGGCGGCGGCACAGCAATTGCGTGCCAGCGTGGAATAAAAAAAAGAGGACAAACATCGTGCAAACATATTTGATTATTGCTTATATTATTGCCTGGTTGGGCATCTGCTTGTATCTGGCCGTCTTAGCCATGCGCCTGCGTGGTGTACGTACCGAACTGGCCGCCGTAGAAGAACTGGTACGTGAATACCAGCAAGAAAAGGAAGATTAAGATGGCTGTAAAAGATAATACCACCGTAGCTGGCTCGGCTCTTCAAGCCAGCAAGCCTACCAATAAAAAAGAGTCTCAGCGTCTGTGGATACTGGTATTCGGAGACATTCTGGCCTTTATTATTTTCGCCGTCATTGGTCGTCAGAGCCACGGAGAAGATGCCGGACTCTCCGCGATCCTGCGCGTCCTCTGGACCGCGTTCCCCTTTGCCTTGAGCTGGTTCTTGATCGCACCTTTTATGGGAGCCTTCCGCCGTGACCTCATGAATGAGCCAAAGCAGATGGCGCGCAAAACCGCCTGGGCCTGGGTTGCCTCCTGGCCACTCGGTGTCATCCTGCACTTCGTGTTTGAGCAGAGCCTGCCCACCGCCGTGACCGCCTTAACCTTTGGACTGGTCACTCTGATTACTAATATGGTCTTCCTGTTTGTCTGGCGTATCCCATTTGCCATCGCCAACCATAGCAAAGATAGCCAGGAACACCTCGTGCATACGAAGAAATAGCACAGCAACATCCCCTTTCCCATCCTGCTTCGTCATAATGTAGTACAATACTGTTAAACAGACCTGACGAGACGGGATGGGTTTTGTCTTTGAACCAATGCGTATTCTGGCAATTTTGATTGTGATGATTTCCGGCATGTTGTAGAAGGTGGGGGTAAAAGATGGACAATCAAAAAGCATCATTTGGAGACTCAGCAGAATCTGGACAACCTTTTAACGCACATGTAGAGCCAACCTCTCCCAGTAACGTTGATCCATATCGGCAGCCACATCTGGAACAAGCGGCCGTACCCCTCTATCAACATCCTGATGATTATAAAGCTCCAGCGGAAAGCTTTTCGCATCCCCGGCACGCTGGCGAAAAGCTGATCCCTACAGAGCGCTTTTCTATCATCGGTACCTGCATAAAGTTTATTCCTCCTGCACTGATTATATTTTTACTTATCTTCCTGTTTGCTGGCGGTGGCAACCTGTTTAAAGGGATGGTGCAAGCCAAATTACCGGCCATCCAACACCTGCAAGTCAGCCAGCCCGTCCGTGTGATTATTCACAATCAGCAGGGCAAGGTGCATATTCATAACGGAAGCGAGGGCGCGGTCACCATTTCCACCAATAAAACTACGCCGGATTGGATTTTGGGTACAGTTGCTGGCCCGAATGTAGATGCGCGTGTCGTTGATCGTGGTCATACCGTGCTTATTGATGCCAGACGGCAAAAAGATACAGCTCCGGATGATCAGGACACCGATCTGGATGTGACGGTTCCTCCGAGCGTTGATATTCAGGCCAGTGTTCAGCATGGTTCCGCGTATATCGAAGGGGTGAGTGGCAATATGGATGTTGAGGTGAGCGATTCTATCAATGCACAAAATGTGAATAGTGGTTCTGGCCGTATCATCTTCAAGGCACACGACGGAGCCATTGACGTGGATCAGATCCAGGGACAGACCTTTTTCAGTACCTATCAGGGCCATATCGAGCTGGTGAATGCCTACCTATCAAGATTTTCACGGCTGAGCACGCAGGATGGCAAAATCGCCTTCGATGGCAATGTCGAAGCTGGAAGTAAATACAGTTTTGAGACGCGCACAGGTAACATCGAGGTAGCACTACCATCCACTGCTAGTTTTGCGCTGCACATCCGGGCCGAAAATGGTTCCATCGATAATGCCTTTGACAGTGATGTGGTGGGTCCTGCTCCACGGGCCCAGATTGGGATCGCCACACTATCAGGCAACGTTGAGATCAATGAAAACAATTAATTATTGTCGACTTTAGTTTTGTTCTTGCCACTCCGATTGTGGGTAGCAGGGGTGTGGGTTGTAGGGGTTGAATTATGCTGTGATGCTATCGCACAGAACATGCAATATATCTATCTATCTTATGCAAGCAGCATTTCTGATTGCTTAGAAGAGCGCATGAAGGGGCAAGTAATGAGTAAACCAGATTCCTCATATCTTGAGACAGGCGAAAAATCTACCACGGATAAGAAACAACTATCCAGGGCTTCTCAGTCCGGAGAGAAAGACAAGCAGGCGCCAATCCAGGAATTGACAGCTCCGGATACGGATACATCTGAGAATGAGCTGGCGATTGCACCTGAAGTGGTTGAAACTATTGAAGCCGAAGCAGTTGAGAACGAGCCTGTCCAATCAGTCGAAGCAGAAGCTGGAACGAATGTGCCGGCTTCATTACCACCGAATATTGGGACTGTCCCAACATCTGTTGTACCACTGTTCTATGCTGGTCAACCAATTCCGCCCGCATGGCGCTTCCCTCGTCGTGAGGAGAATGACCTGGGCCGTATTCTACTGGTAACCCTGGCGATTGCGCTGGTGATTGGTCTGATTGCAGTTGGCATCGTCAACAAAATAGGGACACAGAATGCTACTGAGAGCTACTTTTTTCAGTCGCAGCCCCGCCAGAAAATCATCATTAGTAATGATATCGGTGCCATTCATATTCATGGTCAATTAATGGGACCATTTGGGTTTCAGGTCAATAAATATTCTGAAGGCATAGGCCTGGGCTTAATTAATACGGAAGTAACGTATAACCAGGATGGTGCTAAGACCACGGTGAATGCCCGTATCCAGCCAGATTTTCTGTTTGCCGGATCGCGCGGCGTCGATATTGATGTGGCCGTCCCCCAAACGGCTGATGTGGAAGCGTATACCGCCACTGGCAACATTACCGTGACTGGTCCGGTTGGTCAAATCTCGGCCAGAACCAACACGGGCTCGCTTGATGTTGAAAATAGCACCGGGCGTATAATGCTACAGGCGGATACCGGCTCTATTGTGGCGCACAACTTCAAAGGTCATTTAATGCTAGCAACGCGGCAGGGTGATATTGAAACCAGGCAGGTGCAGCTGAGCAATCAATCATCGGTCGAGGTTGGTAGTGGCGCGATCACGTTTAATGGCAGCCTTGACCGCAATGGTAGCTATCATTTCACTACCACAAATGGACCCATTAGCCTCACGCTACCAGCGGACGCCGCCTTTCATCTATCCATCGAAGATACTTCGGGTCCAGTCAAAAATGAATTTGGTCACTTGAGCTATGGTCGAGCACCACAGGCACAAGTTATTATACGCACTCAGCGTGATGCCGTTTCAGTCTACAAATTGAAATAACCCTGGCCCCATGCTCTTTCTGACGCCGATAGAACAAGAGAGGGCTTCCTGTAAGCAAGCAGGGGGCCCTCTTGTTTATGTATAACCAGGATTCATCGATGCTAGTTTTTGTCAAAATTCGTTTGATAGGTTATGCGCCCGCTACGCGGGCGGGAGGGGGAGAGGTCGGGGGCACAGCTCCCGAACCCCCAGTCAAGGGGCTCGCCGCCCCTTGCATCCCCGCTTTCCCATCACATGATGTCTGACAGACTGCTAGTTTTTGTCGATGAGTTGGGGAGGTACGCTCGCATCGTTTGGATGAGCGGCTCCGTTTTCAGATGGTATCTGTACACGAGGTGATTTTTGTGTTGACTGAACATGTATATTCGCCATAACATGCTCATTTTCACTGGCGGTAGTGGGAACAGCGGCTGGATTGGCCATAAATTGGACGTCTCCACGTGCCGTCTGCTCGTGTGGTATCTCTACCGGCCACTGGTTAAAATTCTCTGCCCGTACACCGTTGGTGGCCAGGTAATCACGCCCATTACCCTCTCTCTGTGTCAGGTGCTCTTGTACGTTCTCAGGAGAACTACTGGAGCCCTCAAAAGGCAATTGACGTATTGGAGACTCATTGGTCGACCGGGCAGTCTCAGCATTCTCTACAGCAGCTGTAGGGTAAGGCCATTGAGCGGATTGCCAGCTTGCCGCTGGTGCTGGAGTTTGTGGAACCTGCTGGCTCTCAAATTCCATAACCCTGGCAGGCGTGGCTTCCTGCTGCTGATTGTTCGCAGATAGCGCTGACTGAGGTTGTGCCCCATTACCGCTATAACCATTGCCATTATAGCCTGCGTAACCTGCCGGTGGCATAGATGGATATGCAGAACCATTCGTTGCAGGTTGAGCATGGGTCTGATAGGCCAACTGAGATTTGGACCGGCGAGACCGAGACCAGAAGAACCAGCCTGGTGCTGCCAGCAAGATGATGATCACAGCTATAACGATCAGGCTCATAATTAGTGGTGTCAGATGGTTATCTGGCTGAGTACTGGTTGGCAACTTCTCATGTAAGGATTGGCTGGAGGTATAATCCATAAATGGAGAAACTGCCTGGAAGTCAGGATAAGCCTGTTGTAGCTTACGGAAATCGGCATAGGCGCGATGCCAGTGATTGCTTCCAGTTGCAGTATAGCTTTTGAAGGCCTCTTCCCATGATTGCTGGAATTTGCCTGGTTTGAGATCCAGGTTAAGACCTGTCAACAACTGATTGGCACTATTGCTGGCCTGTAAGAAACTGGTGCCAATCGGTGCCTGCGCGAATTGATTATAAAAGCTCACCACACCAACAATATTTCCCTGGCCATCGAGGGCAGGACCACCGCTATCACCATGTTCTACATTGCCACCTACCTGAATAACCTGGCCACCGCCAGAGGCAGTTTTGATCGAGCTAACATAGATCTTGTTCACTGAAGAGGTCAGATAGGCATTGGGATCAGGTGTGAGTGGATCTCCCAGATCGCCATTGCCGGGAAAGCCAATGACGGTCAATTCGTCCTGCTGTGATACATTCGAGGAATCACCAAGGTGAACTGAGGGGGTATCCTCCATGTCAACATGAATGATCGCCACATCCCGCTCATCAACCCCGCTCTCCTTCTTGATTTGATTCACAGGAGCATGGAAGTTCTGTGGAACCTCAGAGAGTTTTGTGGCGTTGATGACACCAGCATAGTCTTTACTGAGATAAACCTCGCTAGCTGGCTTATTATAAGTTGATGTTGTGCGGAAGACGCCATAATACATATTTGTATACGCGTCCTCTTCAGTGTAGGGGGTATCCGGATGGAATGTCTGATTGATATAGTTGGCAACATCCTTGGCCGCGGTCATCTGTAGAACGTCATCCATCGATTTATCGTGCGGAGGCTGGATGACATGGTCGGCAGTCAGAATATCGCCATGTGAGCTAATAAATGTGCCACTTCCGGAAAGCTTTAGATCATAATAGCCACCATTGAGAGGGAAGGTTGCACTTTGATCATTGGTGAAATTAACGTTTAAGCGTCCACCGAGCGTGGTAATAATGCGTACAACCGCTGGTTTCGCGATATCTACCGCACGCACCACTGGATTTGTGATATTGCCACCAGGCGTCGCCTCCGCGAAGGCCTGACCTGGAGCTACAAAAATGCTAAAAATCGAAAGAAGTACTAACGCAGAGAAAAGAAACAGCTTTTTGCTCTTTGCAGAAAGAAATAGTGCTATAAAACGGGTGTTACACATTATGACCTCTTGCTCTCCATTGATATAGAGAAGGCGTAGCATACCAATTTGCACATACATTTCAATAAATAAGATGATTAGTTTGTAACGTTGCACAATCCTGAATATGCTTCTCTGGAAGATGTGGAAATAGCTACTCGTGTAATTCTTTATTTTATCTATTCTTCATGGATTGTGCCTGTTTGTCTGCAAGTTATCATACCGTACTTTATCTCGCTTGTCTATATTTAAGACCGAATTTCTCAGTGCGTGGTTGACTTCTATCCTAATGGGAATAGTGAGCCTCACGCCAGCCTGGGGAGCGCAGGCGCCCCAATCTCTTTTTAGTTTGGTGCAACAGGCGCGCAATGCGCGCCTGTTGCACCAAACTAAAAGGTTGTGCTTTGGCCGCATGTCAGCTTCCATTCATGTTTTATTGGTTGGTGCAGCCATGGCGCGAAAGCGCCATGGCTGCACCAACCAATAAAACATGAATGGGGGCGCCTGCGCTCCCCAGGCTGGCTTAAAACTCACCACTCCCATTGGGATGGAAGTCTAACACTATTTCAGTCTTTATAGGAAATAAGGGGCAGCGTTTTTAGGGGTATGTTAACAGGATTCAGAATAAGTATGATATGCTGGAATGCGTCTACTTTCTGGTGGTTTTTATGTGGTAATGAGTGAGGATGATGGCTAGCGCATTGGTCTGTATGATGTAGAGTTTGTACACATCGCCTGGAGGATGCCCTATTATGAGCAGTTCCCACTCCCCACAAGATAAGTTAATCCTCAGTAAGAAGAAATTTAATAAGCGCAAGCATCGCCTGGAAGAGCGCTTGCAGAAGGCCCGTGAAGCGCAGCAAAGAAGCGAGGAGCGTTTACGTCTGGCCCAGGAGCGGCTACAGATTAAGTCTGCGCGTGTGCAGCTGTTGGAGCGTCGCTTGCTGGCATTACAAGCTAGCCGGACCAGAGATTCTTCTGCCATTGATGAAAGCGACTCGGCTGGATCTTCTGTATTTGACGACGAGGAGGAGGTGGTGGTCGCGGTCGAACTGGAGAGTTCGCCTGAGCATGATTTACTGGTACAGAAACATAATGAGCGGGCATCCCGCGTCATGGAGGAAGCCCACGCGCTGGCACGGGATGCACGTGAGATTGCGCTGGTGGCGGAAGAAGCTGCTCGTGTAGCTGTTGAGCGTGCTGAATATGCCGATTTGCGCCTCGAACAATCCAGTATGGGACGCCATCTAGAGGGTGAATATGAGCGCATGCAAGTTGAGGTCGAACGCGCGCAAATCCTGGCTACTGAGATGGCCCAGGCCGCAGATGAGGCGGAGCACCTGCTTTTAACATTTGTACCCGAAGAAGATAATACTTTTGTAGACGTTGAAGTCGAAGACCTGGCTATTGCCACGGATATTATCGATGATGAAGCATTGGAGACCAACAGTATGTTTGATGAGATTGATAAAGATGAAGATGCCTTTGCCGCTGTCGCTTCATTGATCCTTGCGGATGCCGCTGCTGATCAGGCTGCGGAGTCTGAGGCTTTGATCGAGGCCAGTAGCGAGCATACGCAGGATATCCATGAACTGCTCAAGCAGGCACAGCATACATTAGCCCTGGTTCGCCAGGCGGTGGAGGAAGGGACGCTAAGCGGACAGGATGCGATACGAGCCCTGTGCGCGGCCGAGTTGGAGGTAACGCACACGCGTGCCTTGCTTAAGGATGTGGAAGAGGGGTTGGAGGAAGATCAACATGCTACCAGTGAAAGAGGGCCAGAGGCTCGATAATTGTCCTGTTGCGCGACACAATACCACATGGATTACGCTGGCCCACGAGCAGATCTGTGAACGCACAACTCCATATGAGCGCGAGGTAGTTGAGCGTTGGTGGGCCCTCCCACGTTTTGTCTGCCTGCCACTCGTGCAAGGTGGTTGGTGCCAGCTCCTCTTTGCTGGCCGTCCCGGTGGATCAGCGGGACCTGATGTGCGCGATGCTATCTTGCGCTTCCTGCCACATCGCTGTAGTCCTGCCGACGTAAAAAACTTTGGTTCTGCCGCTAGTGAGCAGGTCGTTGGGGACGTAGAGTTTCATGTCCATATCAGTGATTGGCGCGTCCACCAACACGAGCATGATGCCCGCTATAACAGTGTCTTGCTCCATGTGGTCCTGTTATGTGATGATACCAGACCTACACGTCGCCAGGATGGGGGAGTTGTTCCAGTCTGTTCGCTGGCCGATGTCGCGACAGGTCGCCACAAACGGCGTGATCTCCCGGCCATTACTATCCAGGCCAACACCTGGCCCTGCCAGCGTCAATTAAGCGGCTTGAATATTCAAGCGCAAGAGCGGTTGCTACAGCGGGCAGGACTGTTGCGTTTTGAGGAAAAAAGCCATAAATTCCTTGAAGACCTGCATCAGGGACAACCAGTGCCTCCGGACATAGATGCCTATGATGTCTGTCTTTTTTTGGCCCTGGCTGAAGGGCTGGGTTATGGTCGTGATCGGGAGATCTTTCGAGCATTGGGTGCCCATCTACTATGGAAGCAAGTCGCATTGCCTGAGCCGCTCGGACACAAGCCTCTGCCCGCCCCGCTGGACCGTGCGCGCCTGCAGGTCCTGTCCAGGCTATTCGCACGCTGGCGCATTCCTGGTATCTGGCACACCCTGCGTGCTTGTTTGCTACCAGTGGTAGCTAAAAGTGATAAACAACTATTGGCCGATCTGCGTACATGTTTTGGTGAGTTAGGCCTGAGTATAGCGCGTACCGACATTGTACTGTGCAATGTCGTCCTGCCATTTGCCTATGCCATTGCCCTGCTAGAGCAGCACACCCTCCTCGCCGAGCGTGCGCAATCCCTCTACCTTCAACATCCTGGACTCCCCTCCAACCGTATTACTCGTAGCATGTGTCTCCAACTAGGATTAGACAGGGAGCCACATGGAAGCTGTCTCCAACAGGGGTTGCACTATATCTATCAGCACACCTGCCGCGAGAAGCTCTGTAGCAACTGTATGCTGGGTATTCAGCGCATCTAGCCCACTTTATCTATAGCATTCTTATGCGTATATCTATATTGTTATTGTAAAAACTACTTCAGGTTGAATTGGAGATAAAAACAACGTATGAACGATCAAAAGCTGCCATTGCCACCCTGTCCTTTATGTAGTGTAGATGGCCGTTATCGACAATGGCGAAATCTCTATGGTCATGGTTCCCACCATTTAAAAGTGGTCAGCGATGCACATACTATGTTCGGCTCAGAGGTTATGACTCTGGTTTGTACTAATTGTGGCAATATCCAATTTTTTGTTGATCCGAATGACTTTAATCGGGGATAGTTAATGTTTATAGACAAATAGTGGCTCACTTGCCGAATCTTCTGAGATGGTGTAGTTTAAAGAGCGCTCCATCGCTGACTATGGTTGTGCGTTGGAATGTGTGTCGTATCTATCTTTAAGCTATCAACAGATCTACCGTGAACAGCGCGGTGTGCACCTGCATGATAGGGAAAGCGGAGTCTATGAGCGAACAGAAATCAGAGCGAAAAACCGAGTCCGAAAGTACCTTGGAGGGTGAACGGCTATCCCGTTTTTTAGCCCATGCGGGGGTCGCATCGCGCCGGCATGCGGAAGAATTAATTACTGCCGGCCGTGTACAGGTCAATGGACAGACAATTACCACCCAGGGCGTACGTATCGATCCTGAGCGGGACCAGATCAGTGTCGATGGCAAAGCCATTCAGGCGGCCACACAGAAAGTCTATCTTCTGGTCCATAAGCCAGCCGGTTATGTAAGTACGGCCCATGATCCTCAACATCGTCCAACCGTGCTGGCCCTGGTAACTCCTGAGATCCGTCGCTTACGTGTCTATCCAGTGGGACGCCTGGATATTGATACCAGTGGCCTCCTGTTACTGACCAATGATGGCGACTTCGCCTTACAACTGACCCATCCCCGCTATTCAACCGAGAAGCACTATGAGGCGCTGGTCCAGGGTAATCCCTCGCCCGAGGCATTGGACGCTTTACGCCAGGGAGTCACAATCTACGAAGACGATGGCAGCCCCTATCAGACATCTTCTGCGCAGGTGCGCGTATTGCGACAGAGTGCAGCCGGCACCAGCCTGGTTTTAACCCTGCACGAAGGCCATAAACGCCAGGTACGGCGCATGTTACGGGCCATAGGACATCCAGTACGTCAATTAACGCGCATCGGTGTAGGAAATCTCACCCTTAAAGGTTTGGCAGCAGGACAATGGCGCCACCTCACCGATGCAGAAATCCGCCAGCTAACCAAAGACCATACCACCGGCTCTTAAATCCAATCAGCAACGCGCTTCAGGCTATTTTTGTTAGCACCATAAACTGAAGCGTCAGCAGTCAAATTTTTTGTGCTGCGCCAATCTTTTCTCGATTTTGAACCGTCCCAACAGGTCCACATATGATATAATCGGTTCAGTTATGAATATCATCAATACGCGGAGGATTCATGTCTGGGCCACAATGTATAGCAATAGACGGACCGGCAGGCTCGGGAAAAAGTACTGTAGGTGAACAACTCGCCCGGCAATTGGGCTATCTTTATGTTGATACAGGGGCTATGTATCGTGCAGTGGCCTGGTTAGCACTTCATGAGGATGTAGATATTAATGATGGGCCCGCTCTGGGAGAACTGGTACAGCGGGCCGATATTGTGATTAACCATCCACATGTCGAAGATGGACGCCAGTATACCGTGCTGGTGAATGGACGCGACGTTACATGGGATATCCGCGAGGCGGATGTTACACGTTCCGTTTCAGCGGTCTCTTCCCATCCTGAAGTGCGCAAAGTGCTGATTGCTCAGCAGCAAGAAATGGCCAGGCAGGGAAAGGTGGTCATGGTCGGCCGAGATATCGGGGCCGTTGTTCTACCTGATGCTGAACTCAAAATTTATTTAACCGCCAGCCTGGCTGAACGGGCACGACGCCGTCATGCGGAGTTAGTTGAGCGGGCAGGTGGCAATGAGAAGAATGTATCCTCTGTTGAAGAGTTAACATCTGATATTGAGCGTCGGGATGCCATTGATCACGATAACATGCAGCCTGCGATCGATGCTATTGTGATTGAGACCGATTATTTGACTGTGCCGCAGGTATTATCTACCATTGCCCCATATGTGGAGGATACAGTATGAAGCAGGATATAAATGCTGCCGATTCTTCAAAAAACGCAGCCGCTACTGCCAAAAGCCAGCCAACGAAGAAGCCAGAAAAAAACTTATATGAGCCTTACTCGACCCCACGTGTACTGTATGAAGTGATTCGCTTCATCGCCAAAGCCGCCTTCTTTCTCTTTGCGCGTGTCCATTTGCGTGGACGCTACAATGTACCGAAAAAAGGTCCCTATATCATTGCCTCGAACCACATTTCCTGGACAGATGTACCGCTGGTGCCTTCCTATATTCCTGGCAAAGTGGTTTATATGGCCAAGGAAGAGTCATTCCATAGCAAAGTGGGCTGGTTGGTGCGTTTTCTAGGAGCCTTTCCGGTTAAGCGTGGTGAGGGCGATCGCCAGGCCATTCGCGCCGCACAGGAACAACTGAAGCAGAAAAAGGTGTTCATTATTTTCCCCGAGGGAACGCGTAGCAAAACCCACACGTTGGGCAAAGCACATGCGGGCCTGGGTATGATTGCCCTGCGTTCAGGTGTACCAGTGATCCCTGTCGCCATCTGGGGTAGTGAGAACGCCCTGAAAAAATTTGGTGCCCACGTGACCATCTCCTATGGAGAGCCCATGCTGCTAAAACCCAAAGGTAGCAAGATCACCCGTGAGGATATTGCTGAGGCGACCGACGAAGTCATGAAACGTATCGCTGAGATGTTGCCCGAGCGCTATCGCGGTGTGTATGGTGATAATGCGACAACGCCTCCAGCCGTCGATACGACATCGGTGAACTAAGTCAATTCAATTCTATCTGATACGTATCTATGATAAATCCCAATATTCTGCATATAGAATATTGGGATTTATCATGAACTGCCAATCTTATGAGTGCTGCCGCAGGACATCCGGTTCTTGTGTGCTGTGCATCCCATATTGTTGGAACAGTTGCATCATGGTGGGGCCATCAAGTGGCGGTTCTTTGAACTCCTCTGGTGGGATGGTGCGTGTTTGTGCGGGCACACCCTGGCGCATCACGATCTGTTCAAATCCCGCCGGCGTATAGAAATTCAGAATATGAGCCGTGTCGCTATCAACACGAAAGCTATGCACAGTTCCGCCGGGAATAAAGACAAAGGCTCCTGTAGATGCTTGCATTGTCTGCCCATTGGTCAGAAACGTAATGGTGCCATCAATCAGATAGAAGGCCTCATCCTGATCGTGATAATGTGGCGGTGGTCCTGAATCTTTAGGACACCATTCTTCCATCAGCGAGAAATGCCCTCCTGTTTGGTCTCCGGTCGCCAGCATTGCCCAGAGAATCCCTACATGCCAGTAAGCAGGTGCGTCGCTATTCTGTGCAATATAGGGTTGATTGTTGGTGGGTGCACTCATCCTCATCTCCTTTTTCATTGCTTATAGAGTATCCGATGTATAACCCCTGGATGATGACTAACTCTATGAGTGGGTAAAGGAACCGACAGGTGGTCAGTTCCTTTACATTGGGCATTGTTTAGCTATTCGCTGTCAGGAACATTGTGTCCGCGCCGGCCCTGGGCGATTTCGAGGTGGTAACCATCAGGATCGGAGGTCGCCATCGCTCGTTCCCATGGCTCATCGTGAGGAGGTTCGAGAAATACGACTCCTTTTTGTTTCAGTTCCTTATATAATTCATCCAGGTTATCCGTACTCAGTTCAATGTGGATGCGTTTACGCAACGTGTGCGTCTCTTCTGTGATCTTTGACTTTAGCAGGCCCAGTGTTCCTTCGCCCAGGCGCAACAATGCAAACTGAGGCCCGGACTGTTCGACCTGAAATCCAAATTGCTGATAAAATGCGACCGAGCGCGCGACATCACTAACAGGTACACTCAGTCCTTCAAATCGGATTGTCTGTGTCATCTCTTTACCTTGTTTCCTATTTGATTATGCGATAGAAGTTGATGTGAGCAAGGTTATACCTCTATGCTGGAGCGTGTTACTCAGCACTTGAACCTTGCCTCTATCTACTTTATAGCGTGCGGAGGATATGCGTCTATCAAGTTCTTGCTCTTCAATTATCTATGAGCGACAGTCCAGCGCATACTCGCCGGGGGTGATGCCAACAAGACGTTTAAAGTGCCATCCGAGGTGACTCTGACTATGAAAGCCTGTGCGCAACGCAACTTCTGTCAGGGGGAGATTATCTGCGAGCAGCTTTTTAGCATGGATGATGCGTATCTGTGTCTGATAGGCGTGTGGAGGGAAGCCTAGTGCATTCTCAAGAGACCTTTGCCGGGAGTGATAAATGAGCTTCATACGAGCAGTGATAATAGGCGCAAATGCGCTCAGCCAGTTGCTTGGCCGAGAGCAGCCCGTTGGGTTCCACAACGGCACGCTTGCCATGGACCCATTTGGGTTCAATGGGATTGAGCCAGGGACTCTGTTTGGGCAGAAACAGTGGCAGGATACGCACGCCCTGGCCCTTGCTCTTGACTTTCTGGTTCTGCTCTCTGATCCATGTGCGCACGATCTTACTGGAGTGCCAGGGAGCATTATCCCAGATCAACAACCACGCCGTTTTGCCCAGGCGCTCCAATTCAGTGCAGCAAGAGGCCAAAAACTGCGTCGTGATGTCACTGACTGGACGTCCATCGACGAAGCGCAAGGACATCTGGTCGCGGATGGGGGCTTGGGCAGGACCTCGTTGCCACAGGACCCCATAACAGGCCAGAGCTTTGGCATCGGAATCGGCCTTTTGCCAGGTTTGTTCCACCAGGTGAACAGGGTCATCGCTCGTCTGCCAGGCACGAGTGCGAGGCAACGCAAAACGAGACCACCACACCTCGTCCAAAAAACCGATGGCCCAGTTGGCGGCTTGTTTCTCTTGCGAGACCCAGCTCAACAATCGGTCGCGAGCCGTTTTTTTTCCTGGTACAACGGATCGGGGCTGGTGATCCAATGCTTCGCTCGCTTCCAGTTGATGCCCAGACGCAAGAGCGTTTGGCGCATCGTCTCGATGGAGACTTCCCGTGCCATCCAGCCAAGGCGCACACCCTGCTGGACGAGCAAATCGAGCGTCCATAGGCTCGTCTCGAAGCCAAAATCGCGAGGCGGACGATGCAACACCGTTTTGAACATCTCGGCCGTGACATCTTCTCGCAGAACAGTTGGCAAATGGTGGGGACGACTCGATCCAGCTTGCAGGGAGGAACGCCCCTGCTGATTGAACGCGTGGATAGCACGGCGAACTGTTTGTTCGTCGCAGGAGAGCGCCTTTGCGATGCCGGGAGCGGTTTCCCCACGAGCTGAGGCCAACAAGACCTGGCTGCGACGAAGCACAAAGGCATCCGAGGAACGCAGCCCGCTGGTGAGCGACCTCTGTTCCTGTTCGGACAGATCACGGACAAAAATGTGTGCTTTCATGGCTCTGAGTATACCATATCCCGGATCACCTTTATTGAGAATGCACTAGTGCAGCGTGAAAGATGCGGCTAAAGTAGAACGGGCTCAGATTGACCTGCTGCGCTAATTGCTGGAGTGAAATGTTTTCCTGGTAATGCTCCTGTATATACATCTTCGCAATTTTAATGGCTCCTGGTTCCTGTCCAGAAGAGTGCAAGAAGATGTGACTGGAACTTACTCGAATAAGATGGAGCATAATATGCTGTAGCAATGCATCCTGTTCTAAGCGCGAGTTCTGCCCTGTCTCTAGCATACTATGCAAAGCTAAAAGATGCTGCGAGAATATTGTCTCATTAATAAGCAATTCAGGAAAGAACAGCATTGTTTGTGGACGCTCTGTCATCTCTGAAAGCATATCGGTAAGAGAAGCGGGATGAATACGCAGTCCAAGATAATATGTGGAGCCCTGTTCGGGAGAGAATGCTATATGTGGCTCTTCTGGTGGCGTGAGTAGAATAGCATTGGGTGATATATGGTGTGTTTTTCCACGGCAGACCGTGTGCCAGATTCGGCCAGGATTAAGAGAGATTTCTAGCTCTTCATGCAGATGGCGTGCACTTCTATATGGCGATGGCGGGCCAACGATACGTTGCAGGAAAGGGTAATTTTTCGCCTGGTGTATGTGCATGCGTTGAGATGAAGTGCTGATGTTCATAGACCAAATCTCCGGTAACCGTTCTTGTAAAAACAAACAAGAAACTGGCCAGAATCTCACAATGGCCCTGTGGATAAGCTATTTCCACAGGAATCGTCGCGATTCCAGCCGTCTCATATTAGTTTGAAGATCCAGTTCAGGTTCGAGGCAGCATATGTTTTAGTTGCAGGCCTTTTTTTATTGCTTATAGTTCTCTACAATGCTGGCATCGCGTACTTTGGCCTCATCGGGATTCTGGCCGGCGTTGCGGCGGGCGCGTCTCTGCCTGAGGAGATCCCAGCACTGGTCGAGGCCCACTTCTAACTCTTTGGCGCGTTCACGCTGATCCCCCTGGATTTTTCCCTCTTCTTCTAGTTTGAGTAGATGATGCTCTTCGTCGACGAGCTTTTGAATCTGTTGCATAATTTCTTGATCGTTCATGGTACTCCCCTATATTTGGAATGTCTATGTGCTGTACAGTATACACACGCCTGTACAACATAAATAGTTACGCTTTCAACACGGTTAAGCTGGACAAATAAAGAAAAATGGACACCTGGGACAGCCCTGTGGATCTTCAGGCCTGGCCGGATATTCATTGTTCTCAAGTCCTTTGACGGCCTGCTCTATCTTCTGATAGAGGTTTTTTTCTTTCCGACTACCTATGGTGATCGGGAGACTTTCGCCGGTACTCATGTTATGACTGTGTAGCTCTACATTCTGGCCCGGATACTGCTGGCGATAGGCCAGGGCATAGAAAAGATCTTTCATCCTGGCATCAGGCTTCTTCTTCGAGCTGCCATAGCTGGTGCGGACAAATCTGGCTGGCTGTGCAGATTGTTCGTTTGCCGACTCCACACGATCTACTCGTACATGGATATTGGTACCAGCGACTTCTACATTATAGCCCGGACGTAGATTCCAATCTAGTTCTTCTAGCGTGGTAAGTTTCTTTCGTAGCGATTCTACGACCTCATGGCCATGTTCTTCATACATGGTCGCGAAAGGCTCCGTATCTCCACCCAATTCTTGCCAGTGTTGGGTATAGAGTTCCTGGATCTCTTGCTGGGTGGGAAGCTGGGTGAGATCTTGCGCGCCACCTAGCTGCCGGTGTAATATCTCTTCAGTTTTCTGGGTGGCCTGGCGAAAAAGCCGATAGCCGTTTGGTTCATCCGCAAAATGATAGATCGAGCCATAGGCGTATTGTCTGGGACAGCGTGTATAGTTTTCGACGGCGCTGGCACTCAGGACTGGTGAGCGCATGGAGGCAATAAAATCCTGGCCTGGTTGTGATCCCGCTATGGCCACCGTATCCTGCTCATCTTCAGCTTCAATGCTGTTATGGGTCTGCCAGGAACGTTGAATAATGCGCTCCGCTGGTAGGCCGGCCTCCAATGCATCCAGATATAACGAGCGTTTATAGGCCTGGGTCTTGTAGCGTTCACTGTAGCTTAAGATCAATTGATCGCGTGCACGGGTGACGCCAACATAGAATAAGCAGGACTCGGCAACTTCATGGCTATTTACATCGGCTGCCAGCATACCTTCTGGCGGGGTTACCGGTGAGAACTGGCGTTGCGCTGGAAAGCGGCGCTGCATCAATTCTGGCATATAGACGACTGGAAACTCAAGTCCTTTGCTGGCATGGATCGTCATCACACTTATGATATCGATCGGCTCTTCGTCGCTTTCCGTATTCTCCTGACGATTGCCACTATCCTGACGCAAAAGGGCAAGCAAGCGAATATATTGTAGGAAGCCTCTAGCTTGCTCTTCAATTGAGGTGACGCCGTTGTCCTTTTCTTTATCCGCTGTTTCCTCGTTAGCTTCTTCATCCCGTTGAGCAAGCTGTTGATGACGTAGTTGTTGTTGGTCATAGTGGCGGGCTAATTGAAGCAACTGCTGATAATCTGCTAGCTGGACACTATTTTGTTTATGTTCGGGATATGCCAGCAGATCGCGGATCAGCGGGGTCTCAATGAGCAAATATTGTGCCAGGAGCGACCAGATGTTTGTGGTTCTGAGCAAGGATTGCAGGATCTGTGAAAGATGCAGCAAGGCGCGGCGTCCCTCGACACTCATCGTCAATGGTGCCTCGCCCGTCATGAGAAGGAGGCGCGCGCTACTATCGGGCTTGCGAGCAGCCAGCAACAGCGCTTCTATATCAGACTGGCTAAGAGCATATTTTGATTGACGCGTGGCCCTCATGAGTCCCATGCCGCTAGGATCAATTATTAAGAGTAGCACGGCCAGCACATCTTTAACATAATCGCGATCCAGCATGCCGCCCTGTTCAATGACCGGAATATTTGCCTGACTGAGAGCATTGGTAATCTTCTTGACCAGGTTACGCCGGCGACAGAGAATTGCCATATCTTTATAAGCATAACCCTGTGCATGCTTGTGATGGATGTCCGCGATCAAGCCCGCGATCTC
The DNA here is from genome assembly GCF_003967575.1 of Dictyobacter alpinus. Taxonomy (NCBI): domain Bacteria; kingdom Bacillati; phylum Chloroflexota; class Ktedonobacteria; order Ktedonobacterales; family Dictyobacteraceae; genus Dictyobacter; species Dictyobacter alpinus. Next base: position 1,659,605 of record NZ_BIFT01000001.1, on the reverse strand, counting down.
ACTGGCACCATCGGGCGCGCTGGCAATCGTGACATAGCTATCCTCATGATCTGGCCGTACCGGTTCATTTTTGCCTGCCTCTTGTCCCTGCTCTAAATGTTGATAGCGAAAAGCCTCTGCCAGAGCCACCAGATCAGGACGTGAACGATAATTACGGCTCAATGGCAGCACACGGGCTCCTGGAAAATCATGCTCGAACTGACTGATATTGGCGGGTGAGGCGCCACGAAAGCCATAGATAGCCTGATTGGCATCGCCAACCACCCATACCCGGCGCTCCTCCCCTGCCAGTACCCGTAGCAGGACACCGCTGGCGCGATTGACATCCTGGAACTCATCGACCAGAACCTGCTCAAACGTCTGCTGTAAATCCTGTAGGACCTCCTCATGTTCCTGGAGGAGTTTGATCGCTGCGATCAATAAGCCGCCAAAATCACTATCACCGCGCCGTTGCAATTCGTGTTGGTAGAGAGCATAGGCTTGAGCCACCTCCATATCCTGCTGGGCTTTAAGCAAGGACTCTTCGTCGGTGGCCTGCGCCAGCGCATTTTGTGCCAGGCGCGCATAGTCCTCTGGCGTGGTCAGTTCATCTTTAGCTCGTGATATCGCCCTGAGTATATCGGGAAAATAAAGGGTTGGTGCGCTTAATGGACCATAATGGCGTAGGCGTAGGGCGTTAGCCTGACGTAATAAGATGTCGTAGCCCTCAGCATCATCAATCAAGGTAAAATCTGAGCGCAATCCAACCAGAGAACCATGGCGGCGCAGGAGTTCCGCGCAGAACGCATGGAATGTGCTGACCTTTGGCATTGCATACTGACTATTAGAGAGTAACTGTTGTAGCCGCTCCTCCATTTCGGTTGTGGCTTTACGCGAAAAAGTTAAGGCCAGGATATGTTCAGGAGCAATGTTTTGGACGCGAACAAGATAATCCACCCGTCCAATCAACGTACTCGTCTTGCCACTGCCGGGTCCTGCCACAATTAAAGCAGGCGTAGACGTCTCGATAGCGGCCTGTTGAAACTCATCATACGCTTTTTTGGCTGGTGTTGCTGTCGGTTGTTCAGCCACCTTTCCAGTCATCTCCTCCTCAACGGCAACTTTTGCTATCGTAGGCGGTAACTCTAAAAAGCTGGCCAGCCGATTTAGCAAGGCGGTAGAGGAGACCGCGAAACGTGTTGCTAGTAGATGGGCGGGTACACCTTCATGTACATAGAGGGTATAAAGACGTTCCCCCGGCATCAACAACTCTGCCGCAAAGATATTGGCCGCCAATTCACGTTCACTGCGCGGATCATAGCCATGCGTCCCGCCAAGCTTTTCCTGCACCTGTTCCTGCTCAAGCAGACTGGCCATATCCTCCTGAATATCATCATCATGACAGGGATGGGTAGGGGAGGGAGCAGGAACAGAAGCATAATAAATATCTTGAAAGGCGGGCAGTGGCTCCTGCTGTGCGGTTAGTGCATGGAAGCGGCTACCACCACGGCAATGCAATAAGGCATGTCCTATTTCATGAGCCAGCGTAAAACGGCGAAACGTCTCCGCCAGGCGCCGACAGATCCAAACCAGATCTTCTTCCTCATCGGGATCCATAAAACCATATGTGCCGTGTGCATAATCTTTTACATCAAAGGTAGCGATATTAAGACCGAGCCAGGAGGCTAGATCATCGATAGGAGTCTCATCATCAGTCCATAAGGGATGAGCCTGACGATATTTGGAAAGAACAAGGCGTGCGGCCGCCTCAACGGTCAGGCGTAGTGCGTTATCCACATTGCGCTCCCGGGGTCTAGAGCGAAGACGAGGCGATTTCAGCTCATCTGCTTACATATTTACAACATGTCTTACTCTATTATACCGCATCGAACGTCTGTTTGCGACTTGAAGACCGGCAGCACAAGGCTTTTTAATGCGCGGGAAGCGATGAGATAGACAATGTTTCAGACGTGATGTATGTAGATGTGCGATCGCACATCTACATACATCACACCTCACACCTGGCGGCGCAAGCGCCAAATCGGTAGTAAATTTCTGATAGCCGTGATTTTGCTGGCCTTTTTTCAAATAGACCAATGTCTGGTATAATAAGCCGAATGTGAGATGGTGTCATATATTTTTACGAGGAAATACAAAAATGGACGCAGAAGAGATCCTTGCACAAGCAAACACGGGCGCTAAACTTCCCGAGGGCTGGACCACTTTCCCTTTATTGAAAGGCAAAGTAATCTGGGGCATAATCGGCTGGATTTTTGGCGTAGTGATGGGACTGGGTTTACTTGTCTTGATCGTGCCAATTGTTATCCCTTTTAATTATCAACGTGGAACGTTTTCAATCGTCTTAACCACCCTCCTGTTAGCTGTGCTGGCCTTTATTCTGGTTGGCAGTATTTGTATGGGCATAATCGATATCTTGCGCTTAAGCCAGTCCAGGCGACATATGATTGTGTTAACCCGCACTGATTTTTTGAAGGCTGATGGTGCAAAAATCACACAGGTACCCCTGGCAAATATCCGCCATGTGACACCGCGTGGACGAGCACCAATAGATCGAAATCCATCTTCAGATGAGGCAAATATAAGCAATATGCAAGGGACCAGTGAAAACGTCATGGGCTTTATCTTTGGGCGTGGTGTTACAGAATCCGGTCAGAAGCAGAGACGCAAACGTGTACGCACCCCAACATCATTGGCCTTTATCGATGACCGTACGGATACAGAAGTTACTGTCGTTAATGACAATGCATTTGGAGATCCTTTTACCATTGCAGCCGTCCTCAAGCAGTATGTCGCTTCGGCCCGCGCCCAGACCCAGGCATCCGTACAAAAGTAACGTTTATTGTAGAGCATTGAAGGGATATTGTTTATGCTTCTTGCACTTGATATCAGCAATACAAACATCAAATTTGGTCTGTATGAGCAGGAGGTGATGAAGCACCGCTGGGTTGTCTCGACGGTGAGACAGCGCACCACTGATGAGTACGCCATGGTATTAAGTGATCTGCTGCGCCATGCTGGCTATACTTTCGCGGATATTGATGACATCATCATGTCAAGCGTAGTACCGCCATTGACGCCTGTGTTTCAGGATTTAGCGACCCGCTATTGTAATCGCGAGGCATTGGTCGTCAATTACACGCTTGATCTGGGTATTAAATTGCTGGTGGATAATCCCTGGGAAGTTGGTTCAGATCGCATCATGACGATTATCGCAGCCCATCATCTCTATGGAGGGCCAGCCATCGTTATTGCCTTTAGCACGGCCACCACCTTTGATGTAGTTTCAGCCGACGGTGATTTCCTTGGTGGCTCTATTGCCCCCGGCCTGGCTATCTCCGCCGAGGCCTTGAGTAGTTCCGCCTCACAACTCTATCGCGTAAATATGACGCCCCCACGGTCAGCGCTAGGCAAAAATACTATCGAAAACATGCAATCCGGCATCATCTATGGACATGTCGGCCTTGTTCAAGGACTTATCTCTCGCCTCTGTAAAGAGATACCGGATGTGTCCGACGAAAAGGAGATCAAAATCATTGCTCATGGTGGTATGGCCCAGCAAATGGCCCCGATCATTCCAGAAATTCAATACGTCAACCAGTATCTTCCCCTTGAAGGTCTACGCATCATCTACAATCGCCTTCGCCGCTCTCACAATGAAAGAGCATAGAAAAAAGTGGAGGGAAAACAGTAGGTACAAGGCTTCCATCCCCCAAACTTTGTGAGGGAAAAATAGGGAGGCGGTCGCGACCGCCTCCCTATTTTTCCCTCACAAACAAGCGAGCGCCGTAGGCGCGAGGTGTCAGGCTACCACTGCCAACAAATAATAAAAAAAAGAGGAAACAGCCACATTGCTGTCACCTCTTTTAAAGTGGGCCTTCCTGGACTCGAACCAGGGACCTCAGTCTTATCAGGACTGCGCTCTAACCACCTGAGCTAAAAGCCCGCATATTACTCGTTTGGTTTATACAAGCGGGTGGAATGGCGACGTCTTATTTTCCCACGCAGTTGCCCACGTAGTATCATCAGGGCTGAAAGGCTTAACTTCCGTGTTCGAGATGGGAACGGGTGTTTCCCTTTCGCTAAAGTCACCATGCCACCCGCGTGTACAAACGCGGATGAGATAATCCTGAGTGGAGACGAGGAGATTCGAACTCCTGACCTCCGCCGTGCAAAGGCGGCGCTCTACCAACTAAGCTACGTCCCCAAATGGGCCTTCCTGGACTCGAACCAGGGACCTCAGTCTTATCAGGACTGCGCTCTAACCACCTGAGCTAAAAGCCCGCATGTTGCGGTATGTATCAATTTTTACATAGTTGTTACTGGTTGAACCCGAACAACTAAAGAGTGGTAAGGCGAGCAGTCAAATAACCAGTCTTTGACAAGCTCGTTATAGATCTCTTACTTGTTAAAGTAAGACCGACCTGGAAGTGTGATGAGCATAAACGTCTTTCTTTGAAAGAAAGACACCCATCAAAGCTCCCTAGAAAGGAGGTGATCCAGCCGCACCTTCCGGTACGGCTACCTTGTTACGACTTCACCCCAATCACTGACCCCACCCTCGACGCTTGCCCCTCTTGCGAGTTAGCCCAGCGGCTTCAAGTGTTGCCAACTTTCGTGGTGTGACGGGCGGTGTGTACAAGACCCGGGAACGTATTCACCGTAGTGTGCTGACCTACGGTTACTAGCAACTCCAACTTCATGGAGGCGGGTTGCAGCCTCCAATCTGAACTGAGGCCAGGTTTGACGAGATTGGCTCCCTCTTGCGAGTTCGCGACTCTTTGTCCTGACCATTGTAGCGTGTGTGTCGCCCAAAGCGTAAGGGCCGTGCTGACTTGACGTCATCCCCGCCTTCCTCCATTTTAAAATGGCAGTTTCGCTAGAGAAATTCAACTAACGACAGGGGTTGCGCTCGTTGCGGGACTTAACCCAACATCTCACGACACGAGCTGACGACAGCCATGCAGCACCTGTGGATCCGCCCCGAAGGGACAGCCAATTACGGCTGGTGCAAATCCATGTCAAGCCTTGGTAAGGTTCTTCGCGTTGCATCGAATTAAACCACACGCTCCGCTGCTTGTGCGGGTCCCCGTCAATTCCTTTGAGTTTTAATCTTGCGACCGTACTCCCCAGGCGGACCACTTACTGTGTTAACTGCGACACTGAAGGGGTCGATACCCCCAACGTCTAGTGGTCATCGTTTACGGCTAGGACTACCAGGGTATCTAATCCTGTTCGCTCCCCTAGCTTTCGCACCTGAGCGTCAGGTACTTCCCAGGACACTGCCTTCGCCATCGGTGTTCCTCCGGATATCTACGCATTTCACCACTCCACCCGGAATTCCGTGTCCCTCTGAAGCCCTCAAGTCAGACAGTATCCGAAGTACTTCGTCGGTTGAGCCGACGACTGTCACCCCAGACTGATCTGACCGCCTGCGTGCGCTTTACGCCCAATAAATCCGGACAACGCTTGCCCCCTACGTATTACCGCGGCTGCTGGCACGTAGTTAGCCGGGGCTGATTCCTCTGGTACCGTCCGTTCTCGTCCCAGAGAAAAGCAGTTTACGATCCGAAAACCTTCATCCTGCACGCGGCGTTGCTCGTTCAGGGTTGCCCCCATTGACGAAAATTCCTCACTGCTGCCCCCCGTAGGAGTCTGGGCCGTTCTCAATCCCAGTGTGGCTGATCGTCCTCTCAGACCAGCTATCGATCGCAGTCTTGGTAAGCCATTACCTCACCAACAAACTAATCGAGCGCAGGCTCATCCTCAGGCGCCCTTACGAGCTTTGCTCTTCCTCGCGAAAGAGCGTATGCGGTATTGTCGGCGATTTCTCGCCGGTATTCCTCACCTGATGGTAGATTGCCCACGTGTTACTCACCCGTCCGCCACTCCCTGCTTGCGCAGAGCGTTCGACTTGCATGTGTTAGGCACGCCGCCAGCGTTTATCCTGAGCCAGGATCAAACTCGCCATCCAATTTTTATATATGCAAATCCCTCTACAGAGATTTACTATTCTTGTTCAAGCAAGCTTATCAAAGCAATTGACTGGCTTTATATCTTACTGTTTCCTTACCACTCTTCAGTTGTTCATGTTCTTACAGTTGCTTGCGCTATGTAAGCGCCTCGCAATCTCTTGTCGGGCGCAAGAGAGATATTAACACTGACTGGCTCTTCTGTCAAGCGTTTTTACACGAATTTTGGAAAATCCCAAAAAATCAAGAAAGGGGCCCTTCTTTGCGCTCATTTAATGGAATGATATTGCTTTCCTCGTTATTTTGAGTATCACGATCGTTTTGTGCTTCTGGTTCTCCCTGTGCGTTTTGTTCCAAATAATAGCTACCCGTTAATGCTAAGCCAACACCAAATGGAATAAGGCCTGGAAGGAGCCAGGGTCCGATGTGGAGGGGGGTAGAGGTAAATTCGGTTGGGAGTAAGAAGCCAAGGGGATATAAACCGATCAGCAAGGTTACTCCAACCATCATTGTAATCAAGCCAGCGCGCAGAATACCGCGACTGCGACGTTGTCGACGCGACATGTCTGGACGAATGCCGTGACTGAGCATGGCCATGCGTTCCCGATACTGAATATAGCGGAGCAGGATGATAAATCCCAGGAAGATGGCCATGGCGACGAGCCATCCGATCAAAAGTGCTAAAACATTGTAAGACATTTCGGGCTACCTCTTTATACAGAAAACTTTCTGTATGATAAGATACCATGAATAGCAAAATAAGTTTCGCCGAATTGGTGAAACTTATCGATTTAATCGTGTCTCTAATATAGTATGATGAGTGAGTATCTATTGCAGCCACCACACAGTATTGGAATACCGCTTCCAAATATAAATTCTGCACCTGCTGAACGGGATGATGCTGCGCTTGTTACTGCAAGCCAGACAGGGGATCAAGAAGCCTTTGCGATTCTTGTCCAGCGGCATCAGCGACGGGTGTTTAATCTTGTTTATCGCATGCTTCAGCAGTATGAAGAAGCGAACGAGGTAACGCAAGATACATTTCTTGCTGCGTGGCAGGGCTTGCCTTCTTTTCGTGGCGATGCCAGATTTTCAACCTGGCTGCATCGAATTGCTTATAATTGTGCCTTAAAACAACTAGAACAACGCAAACGGGATACGGCATTGCAGGCTGCGATCCAGGCAGAAACGGTTGATAGCGATGAGCGTATCGGTGCCGAAATCGAAGCACATGATCGGCAGGAGGTTGTGCGTGAGCATATCTCAACCCTGCCTGCCAAGTATCGCATTGTTCTGGTGTTGAGACATTTGCAAGAAATGACTTATGAAGAAATGGCCGAAATATTGACTATGCCTGTTGGAACAATAAAAACGCATCTTTTCCGTGCGCGTAACTTGCTGAAAGCACGTCTTGAAGCGTTTGATCAAGAGTGGAAAGCGAAAGGATAGTCAATGCATTGTGCAAAAGCAACCCATCAATTACAACTATATCTTGATAAGCAGTTAACTCTGGCACAAACACGTGCCTTGGAAACGCATCTTTCGACATGCCGCTCTTGCTGCCGAGAATATTTTCTGCTAGAGGAGATTGAGCAGTCGCTGCAACATATGGAAATGGTGGCGGAACCGGCTAACCTGACCGTAAATATCATGCAAAAAGTGGCCATTAGCTCTCAGCAGGTGAGAACCCAGAAACGGGAAGTGCATCCGTTGCGCCTTTCACTCTCCGAGATGATTGTTGCGATTATACTAGCTACTATTACCATGTTTGTAATCATCTTAAATCAGCCAGCCACTCGGGCGGGATTGCCCATTGGTAATGGACATGATCCTATATCTCTGTTCCTGTTCTCTATCTGGAATACCCTTGTGACCACGAATCTGAATACTTTGATGGCCTGTCTATGGGTATTTGGAACCCTGCTGGGCGTCTGGATTACGCTGGCCGTAGCTGGATCTGATATGCGTGATCAATGGTATCGAGCCGTGGTTGATCGTTTACCCGTCTGGTAGATTACACCAGTACTACATAAAGCATGCTTTATAAGGGAGGCAGGTAAGATGGGAGCCCTTAAGCAGCAGCAGCCTGGCAGTAAAATACCAGGCTTTTTTTTCCTGTGTCATCCTGGTCCTGTACTATTCCATACTCTGGCCGTCTCAATATTTGCCTTATTGGCGGCCTGGCCTCATCTTGTATGGGGAACACTATTTCTGATTATCGCGGCTCATCTTGCTATGCAATGCTCTATTGCGGTCCTCAATGATTACTGTGATCGGGAACTGGATAGTGTCAGTAAGCGCGATAAACCGCTTGCCCGTGGCATCGTCTCTCCGCGTGAAGCCCTGATCTTTGGCTGGGCGTGGATCGTCCTCATGTATCTTCTCCTTCTACCCCTCAACTGGCTAGCTATTTTGATCTCAACCCTCTACTTGCTGCTGGGTCAGAGCTACAACCTGGGACTCAAATCAACGCCGTGGAGCGGCATTGTCTTTGCCGTGGCAATCCCGCTCATTCCTGTCTATGCCTATGTGGCGGTCGGGAATATGACACCCTTCATCTTTTGCCTGATTCCTGTAGCGGCCTTGCTAGGAGTTGCTTTAAATCTAGCCAACTCATTGCCCGATATTGCCGAAGATGCCGCCAACCATGCTCGTACGCTCGCTGTAGTGCTGGGCGAAAGGCGTACACGCTTTATCTGTCCTCTCTTGATATTGTTAGCAGCCTTGCTGGTGGCTTGCTTTGCCTTGACCAATATCGTTCATGTGCAATCAATACTCTTATGGGCCACTTTAGGCCTGGTGATCATTGGCAGCGGACTAATCATTTTTCAGTCCACAAGCTTAAATACGCCCGGTGGGGGCAAACGCTATTTTCTGCTAGTCGTAGGCACATGCCTGGTACTGGCGAGCGGCTGGCTGGCAAGTACCTTACTTGTCTGATAGATTTTTGAAGCAGCAAGAGAAAGATCAAGCCTGTTCCTTGTGGTCTTCTTGATACGTATGATATCTGTGGCCTCTAAATAAAATGGATCATGTGTGTTTGACGAAAGGTCTTTTTTTATGCCGTTACGTTTGTCCCTGCTCGACACTGTCTTGTCCCGTTTTAATTTCTTACCAATCCCTTTATTTGATACACCACTGGTACCTGGTATCGCCCAGGTGGTTGTGACCTCCTGCGAACTGGGCCTGTTTGATGTGCTGGCTACCAAGAAAGCTCTCTCCCTGAACGCTTTAGCTGAGCACCTGGAATGCCATCCACAAGCATTAGAGCTTTTATTAAATATACTGGTAAGTGCTGGCTATGTGCGTCAACGAAAAGGACTCTACCGCAATTCCCGTATGGCAAAGCGCTGGCTCACCTCGAAATCCTCTGTTTCAGTGGCGCCCTATATTATTCACAGTCCAGATATCGTAGATATTTGGAAACATCTACCGGAAACTATCCGTACCAACAAGCAATCCATGCGTATGCCCTATGATGAAGATGCCAGTGATCCCGAGATGCAGCGTGCATTAGCCAGGCACTATGCAGGCTTAGCCGCGCTAGCCATCACCCTGGGAGGCGAAGTGATCCGCAAGATCAAGCTTCCACATGGTCCTACTACTCTATTGGATGTAGGAGGCTCACACGCAGCTTATAGTGCTCTGCTCTGTCGTAAATATCCTAAATTGCAGGCCACCATCCTGGATATCCAACCAGGCATCGAAGCTGGATTACGCACCGCTAAACAGCAGCACCTGGAGGCGCGCATGAATTTTGTCTGCGGGGACATCATCAAGGACGACTTTGACCAGCAGTTTGGTGCATCCTTTGATGCAGCCTTCTACTTCCAAATCGCCCATCTACTACAGCCAGAGCAGAATCTGCAATTATTAAAGAAAGTTGCCCGCAGCCTCAAGCCCGGCGGACAAATCTTTTATGTCGACCAGGTCACCGAGCAGAGCTCCTACTCACGCCTCGCCAACCAGATGGTCCAACTGATGGCTCTGACCATGGCCATTGTCGGCGGTACCTGCTATCCCTTCTCCGAAGTCCGCTCATGGCTCGAAGAGTGCGGCATGGAGAACATACGCGAGCATCGCCTGCTCACCCCCGGCGCCACCCTGATCAGCGCCGTCAAGAAACGCTGATTACACCCATATTACCAGAGAAGCGAGGGAAAAATCGACCCTCGCTTCTTTTCTATGAGCGTTTAAACTTTGAGAGATTTAAATAAAGGATGTAACCATATATTATGAGGGCGCAGACCAATGGGATAAGTGGCATGAACAAAAATACGTCATTATCCGATATTACTTTATTTCTTGCTAAAAAACCAACCAGGTCGCTGGCTATTGGAGACGCAATAGAAAAGAGCAATCCTATGCTCATTAAAATTGTAGAGTGTTGATACCAGTGTATGTGTATGCCTTGAGAGCGCTGTTTGCGTAAGTCTCTGAGTCCATAAGTGAATAACCCGCAACAAATAACAACAACTATCAGGCTCAGTATGAACATCACTATATCAAAAATAGTACGCATAATTTGATTTCCTTTTTTGAGGTAGGAACTTATGAACGGTTTAGCTTCTTCGAAGAGAGAAAATAGATAGCTATACCCACGGTGACGAGCCCCAATATGCCCATTGGAATGACTGTCCATAACCAGAAGAAGTTTCTGTTTATAATAAGGTTAATCACAATAATAGCCCAAAGAATAGTGTTGGATATACTACCTATAGTTAAAATTATCCCTAGAGTTTTAGTAGACCGAATCATAGAAAAGCTCCTGATTAAATATTAAAAGCAAGTATTACTGCTTTTTAGGCTGTCCTATTGAACCATTAGAGTGCACTATTTGGAATTGTTTGCAGAAATTCATGTACACAACAATTAAAATCTGTAGGATTTTCAATATTGATCAGCATATGACCATTTGGAATAGTCTTTTTCGTATAGTTGGGAAGGGTTTGCTCAAGGTCTCGACATGTAGCACGAATTATGTCAGGAGCATATTCACCTTCAATTATCAGCGTTGGGACATGAATCATTGTATTCCATTGCAATTGGTGTGTTAATGCCTTAAGGTTTGTCAACCCTCTTTTTGGGGGATGCTTCATCGAAGGGATGGCTTCCTCCATTAAAGCAGCCAGCCATTGATAGGTTTCGGTAGATAACGTAGATGGATTAATTTTCAGCATTTTGAGGAATAACTCGCCAGCCTCACGGTAATTTTCTTGCTTCATTGGCTGTATCAATGGTTGAAATTCTTGCAAAATAGTAGGAAGCCCTTTAAAGGCATCTGCAAAAGATTTGGCGGTTCGAAACATAGGTGATGCAAGTACGAGGGCATCAACTGCTTTGGGATACTCATGAATAAATGCTAACGATGAACGTGCACCTACATCTAAGACATAGGCAGATTGCATATCAAGGTTTTGAAGAAGAGCAAACAGATCAACCGTTCTCTTATATGGCTGAGTGGATGCTGGAGATTTGCCATATCCACGAGGATCAAAACGAAGTACGCGATAGTGCTGAGCGAAGTAGGAGAACTGCAACTCCCAGAAATGATGATCGAGAGGATCATGTCCATGCAGAAGCACTAATGGATGACCACTACCCGCTACTTCATAATAAATCTGCGTACCATCAATAGCTGCGAACGCTGCCGTATAGTGAGGCACTGCTTCCTTGCCCATGATAAAACCTCGATTCTTATAAGCCTATAATCACACAAAACAAGAAGGAGACGTTATTTGTGGTTAGAGCGAAATATTAGAAAGACTACACAGATGATGAGGCAAGCAATAGCTAGTATTGTTGTTGTTATCACATAGATCAAACTGAGTGAAGGTATATAAAACATGTCGCTCCTTCAAATATACGTTTTTTAGTTTTTAATGAAAACCTGTTTTTAGCACGTATCAAAAAGTAATAGAGTTGAGGCTTATGGGGAAGGCGATTGCAATCAAAGCAGATAAGAGGCGTTTTTGGGGGCTGGCTTGTATACAGCAGATGGATAGGGGTTCCCGCCTGAACGACGTGCAAGCCTCCTGTGCCTTCCCTTGACCCTTATAAGCACATATCACACAAGTAAAAGATTAGCGCTTTTTAAGGCTGAGATAGAGATTGTACCCTATTGTAATACTAGCCAAGAGTGAAAACACTATTCCTGCATAACGCCAGTAGAGCCCTTCAGGATAGAAAAAGGCTAGCACATAAAAAATCAAAGCGAGCAATAAAAACAGGACTGTAATTACTGATAATTTCTTATTCAACATGGATTTTGCCGTGCTCCTTCACAGAAAAATGAGCGGAAAGCTCTGTTAGGTATACGGTTCAGTAGTCAAAGGAGGTGACGCCTATGGGAAAGCGATTGCAAACAAAGCAGAAAAGAGGCGCTGGGAGAAGAGGAATTATATATATAGGTTCTGCTTCCAGTTTTGTAGATGGGTTGCATTCCATAGAAGCCTTAATGAGTGTGGTTGCTTTCCGCTTTTTCTAATAGCTTCTTGAGTTTTTCCTATGCTGCTATAATTTGAGGTTTGGGAATATTCCAGCCTAACGCTTTGGCAGTTTCTAGCCATAATTCAATGACTTCATAAGCGTTTTTGAGGGCTTCTTCCTGTGTTTTATCGTGTGTTTTTGCTCCTGGGAGTTCAGGCACAGTGACGACATAGATTTTGCCTTATTCATCCCATTGAATAAGGAGTGAATAATGTTGTGGATTCATAGCTCTTCACCTACCTTTTTGAGGGCGTCTCGTACATCTTTGATTTGATATTTCTGTGCATCATCCCCGTTTAACCTCGTAGGGAGATTGGCTATACTTTTTCTATGAGTCATGAGAACTCTCTTTTGCTTCCATTGCTAACTCCTCTTCTACTTCCTCGATAAAGGCCGCAAGAATTGGATCCCAACTCTGGACGAAGGATGCCCAAGCAGGATGAGCTCTCACAATGCGCTTAGCATCGATAAGTGGAATATGGTACAATTCTCTGATAATTTTCATGGACTCGATAATGTTTACGCCTTGTGTATACAAGTTTGCAATAATCTTCTCTTGAGAAGCTCCCTGGGCAACTTGCTTCTGGCAATCTTCAAGAATATTCTCAAACAGTTCCATTACTCGTTGTTTCCTTTATTGCTATTCCTCACTAAAGTAGTCCAAATCTATTTTCTTGAGAATGTATCTTGACTCTTCTGCCACACCAACGTTATGATCAATCATTAATTGAGCTAGTTGTTCTCCATCAATAAGGATAATTTTTAAGTTATCAATTCCATTTGCATAATCAATGGCTTGCTGTGAAAAGTTTGAGGTGGTTATAAAAACGCCTTTTCTTGCTTTCCGTCCTATGAGCGCTCCGGCAAATCCTTGGACAATGGGCCTGGTCACTGTATTTTCCCATCTTTTTGCCTGAAGGTAGATTGCATCAAGCCCTAATTTATCTTCTTTAATGATGCCATCTATACCACCATCTCCTGCTTGACCAATCGCTTGACCCGCATCTTTTCTTGAACCTCCATATCCCATTGCAATAAGCAAGTCGACAACAAGGCTTTCAAAAAACTTTGCTGGATTGTTCTTGATGCGTTCAAGCAATTCTTGAGCTAGCGCTTTCCTGAGGCTCTGATAACTTGCTTCTAAGATTTCTTGAGGAGTTTGGGTTGTCCTTTCAATGATTTCTTGTTGCGTATCGCTTTCTCCATTTGTTTTATTATCTCTAAAAGCGACAAATTCAGGGAACTGAGCAAGAAATTTTACATTGATTTGAGGCGGATTTCCATTGAGTACACTCAGGCCCCTTTCTGTTACACAGAATCTGGATCTTCCTGTACTTTGAAGGAGGAGGGCTTTTACTAAGTAAGTTCGGGCCCAATGAACACGATTGTCGAACTTTCTCTGTTTGCCGCTCGGCAAGAGTTCTTTTCGATCTTGTTCATTAAGTTGTAGTTGTTGTGATAAAAGCTCAATTGCCTCACTGAGAGTGTGCTCATTTCCATCAGAAGCAACCTTTAGTAGAGGAAGCATAAGACTTTGATAATCGGGAACTGCCATATGTACTCCTACGATTTTTATATACAATTATACATTTATAGGTTTTGTTCCTTATAATAACATGAAGAGAGTCTAGGAGTCTATTGCTTATTGGCTTGCCATTTAATTGTATAGAGATCCTTATCTAGAAGTGAGCAATCATTAAGGAAGGCTAAGCCATTGAGCGTTCTTCTGATTGATAGTTGGCTGCCTGGTCTTTTCTTTTACCTGTAATTACTTGAATGTGAACTGGACAAACAGTAAGGCCGTTATATTGCCAATATGCTGTGTTGGGGCAATGCACACCAGAAGAATTTTTTACTTTGCACTGTGAGGTGTTTATTTTCTGTAGCTTTAAGGCTTCATGGTAGTAGGAGGTAAAAAATTGGCTCAAGGCCATACGAAGTAGTTTGATATGGTTGAATGCTAGCCTTGGAAGATCATGTAATTTTTTAATTGAATACCACTGCATATGAGAAGGGTAATTTTTGTTAATTAGAGTAAAGGCATTTGAGCTACTCACACAGTTGTTCGTGACATAGTTGTATAGCTTGTAACCATTGTGAAAAGTAACGTTCACTCTCTACCTTAAACCACACCTCATATCCCACAGTGCCAATCTTGTCATCATCACCTTCCAAAATGTAAACAAAACCATCATCTTCAGCGATTAACAATGCAAATCCTTGATCAAATTCATAGTAAGGTTGAGCAAAATTCCCCCAAGGAATACAAAAATGGTCTCTTAGTAAGGGCTCTGAGTAATATGATTCGGGCCAACCACCTTCAACTCCAGCAAGAGCACCTAAAGAGTCACTTAAGAATGCAGCTCGAAAGCGTAAATCAGGTTCAGGATGCGAAAAATCCCCCACGTCGACAGTGACTTTAACTTTAAAATCAGTAATCAAAGGAAATGCTTCTGGCTTAAATGTCGCCAGGTCGATTGCATTGGATCTTAAAATTTCATTTAGTTTAGCAGGATGAGCCAATAGATAAGGACTTGGAAATTGCAGGACACCATGAAACAAATGTCCACGCAAATACGGATGCGGAGAAGAATTGATCCAAGTTTTGATATCTTCGAAAGCTTCCCATTCGCCCATTATTGGTTTATCCTCCATGATCAGCCTCCTTAAGAACATGTAACTGAACTATAATTACTTGACTTTTGTGAGTACGTATCATACAAGTAGAAATTTAAATTCTTGATATGAGGTGTTTTGCCCCCAGTTTTGCTCCCACGTGTGGTTTTTTGAGAAGTTGTGATTTTTGTCAGGTGGCATAAAACAAGGCCAGAAGCTCGTTTAGATGAAAGCTTCTGGCCTTATAGATTGGTCGGGGTGAGAGGATTTGAACCTCCGACCTCTACAACCCCATTGTAGTGCGCTACCGGGCTGCGCTACACCCCGCCGTTCTTATTGGAACAGGCACAAGTATAGCAGAAATGAAAATTCAAGTCAAGCACTTTGGGGCGCGAATGTTACGGATCAGTGATATTGTCAGGAGAGACGAGTTCAGCGAAAATGTCAGTATGGAAAAAAAGACAGTGACACTGAACTCACAAGAACAACAACGAATCAAACGACTCAATGAGCACATGGCCGGACTCTTGAGCATCAAACAGGTGGCCGAACTGATGCAGGTTTCTGAACGACAAGTCTACCGATGGAAAGCCAGCTATCGAGAAAAAGGAGTCGAAGCTATGGCTCATAAAAATCGTGGGAAAGCAAACCCTCGGCGCATTCCTGACCCAATGCGTGAACACATTGTGCAGCAAGCGAAAGGGGTCTATGCCGGGTGCAACCAACATCATCTCCGTGACTTACTTGAAGAACGTGAAGGAGTGATGATTTCACGCAGCAGCCTCAGGCGCATCTTGGAGGAGGCCAGCATCCTCACACCGATTCCAGCCCCCAAGCTCAAGCATCGACTGCGGCGTCCGAGATATCGGCAGGAGGGACAGTTGGTCCAGATTGATGCGAGCCCTCATGCGTGGCTGCAGGAACGTGGTCCACGTTTGAGCTTAGTTGGCGGTATCGATGATGCAACGGGCAAAGTCGTCGGAGCCATCTTTCGTGAACATGAAGATCAACACGGCTATTTTCAGGTTATTCAACAAATGGTTGAACGCTACGGTCGTCCATTGGCCCTCTATCATGATCGTCATACCATGTTTCCCGCTTCTGATCACCATGCGAGCCAGCACGAGAGCGTTGAGGAGCAATTACGTGGAACGAAAACGCCAACGCAGTTGGGACGATTATTTACGCAATTACGGATGACGTCCATTGCTGCCCGTTCTCCTCAGGCGAAGGGACGTATTGAACGGCTCTGGGGAACGTTTCAAAATCGTCTCGTGAGCGAGTTGCGCCTGGCCAAGGCCTGCACGCTGGAAGAAGCCAATGCGGTCCTGCAAGAGTATCTTCCACGCTTCAATGCCCGCTTCGCGATCGCCGCAGCAGAGTCAACCGTCGCGTGGCAAGCCTGGCCGGATGAGCTTTCATCCCAGGACTGCTTCTGTTTGCAAGAGCAACGCTCAGTCAGCAATGACAACACCATTTCCTACAAAGGACAGCGTATCCAACTCTTGCCAGATGAGCAACGAATCAGTTGGGCACGCTGTAAAGTCATGGTTCACGAACAGTTTGATGGCTCAATACGTATTGTCTACCAAGGACAGTCGGTGCCCTCACGTCAAGCGCCTCCTGATCCGATTCATCATCGCCATCAGGAGCCACCACAACCATCTGCAGCCGTCGAGAAGACAAAGGCACAACCGAAAAAAGGACACACACCTCCAGCGAATCATCCCTGGAGAAAGCGTGCCGTTGTCTCATCTCGTCAGTGACATTTTGAGTGAACAGAAAGGATGACATTTTCAATGGACCTTGACAGCACTTTGGGGCGCGAATATCTGGCATTTTATTGGATAGACTTTTACCCGTTCATCTGTTACAATGTATTACGTAAAATATTGTGCTGCTGAGGCAGCGAAAGGCGATGATGGGGAGAGTAGGCATTTAGATGCGTTCAGGGAGAGAGGGCCACCGACTGGAAGCCCTTTTGCGTGTCGTTTCGCTGAAGTTCACCCCAGAGCTGGCTATTGAACTCCTGGTGTAAAGTAGATAGCCCCGGACGATCACCGTTATTGGATCAAACCGAGTGGAATGTTATGAGATTATCCGCCATGTGTATTACCACGATTAGCTGATCGTGGAAGACCAGATATTGGTGTGACCTCTCTCTGCATTCAATACGGGTGGTACCACGGAGCTTGCTATACCGACAACTTCGTCCCTGTTGACGAATGTCGGTTTTTGTTTTTTTGGGAGGTTGCATGATTGGACAACTCGAGCAGTTGCTCGGACAACTTGATGCGCTACGCGAGCGGGCGCTCGCGGAATTGGGGCCGATCAATTCATCTGCTGAGCTGGATGATTGGGATACGCGCTACCTGGGGCGTAATCGCGGTGAATTGAAGAGTCTTTCATCTGTGATGCCAAAACTGTCAAAGGAAGAGCGTCCTATCGTTGGGCAGAAGATGAATGCTGTGAAGTCGGAGTTAGAGCGCCGCTTAAATGAGAAACGTGAAGAGTTAAAGCAGCGTGAGTTGCTGCTGGCACTGGAAAAAGAACGTATCGATGTGACTCTGCCAGGTCGTATGCTGCCCGCGGGTACTATGCATCCTCTTTCACGTACGATTCAGGAAGTTACGGATATCTTTGTGCGCATGGGCTTCAGCGTATTGCAGGGATTGGAAGTTGAGACCGATTATCATAATTTCCAGGCTCTGAATATTCCCACGGATCATCCTGCCCGTGATATGCAGGATACCTTCTGGGTCTCTCCAGGAGAGATACTACTGCGTACCCAGACCTCTCCTATGCAGATCCGTACGATGGAGCAGCTACAGCCTCCTGTACGTGTTGTGGTACCTGGTAAGGTCTATCGTAATGAAGATGTCGATGCGACCCATGAGGCTATGTTCCATCAGATTGAGGGTTTGCTGGTCGACGAAGTATGTACCATGGCTGATCTTAAGGGTTGCCTGGAGCGTTTCGCCCATGAGATGTTCGGCCCTGAGCGTCGCTTGCGCTTCCGTGGTAGCTACTTCCCGTTCACTGAGCCGAGCGCTGAAGTAGATATTAGTTGCGGTTTGTGTGATGGTAAAGGCTGTCGTGCCTGTAAGTATAGCGGCTGGCTGGAAGTCTTAGGCTCGGGCATGGTCCATCCCAATGTATTACGTAATGTAGGTTATGATCCTAAGAAGTATCGTGGCTTCGCCTTCGGGATGGGTGTAGAGCGCATCGCCATGCTGAAATATGGTATCGGAGAGATACGCCTCTTCTCCGGCAATGATCTGCGCTTCCTGCGCCAGTTGTAGTGGCTTGCTCTTGATAGGAGCATAAAGTGGAGAATAAGCGGCGCTTTTAAGAAGGAGAAGACGCAATGAGAGTTCCTTTGAGCTGGCTCAAGGATTATGTTGAGATTACGTTGTCGCCCGAAGAACTGGCCCATACGCTGACTATGGCTGGTTTAGAGGTTGAGTCGATTGAATATATCGGTAAAAGCTGGGGCGACAAAATTATTACGGCCCAGATTGATCATCTGGAAAAAGTTGAGGGTTCCGACCACCTTAGCTATACCAAAATTAATACTGGTAGTAGCCAGATTAATGTGATTTGTGGCGCGCCCAATATTAAGCTGGGTGATAAGGTGCCACTGGCCTTGCCGGGTGCCCAGGTGGGGGATATCACCATTGGCGAGACGCGCAAGTTTGGCTATGTCTCGCAAGGCATGCTCTGCTCACCACGCGAATTAGGCATGGGCATGGACCATTCTGGTATCTATATTCTGGAGCCTGATACCGCTCTGGGACAGCCACTGGTTGATCTGCTGGGTGAGGTCGTGCTGGATTTCTCGATCAAGGCGCATCGGGGTGATCTATCTTCGATCATCGGTATCGCGCGTGAGGTTGCGGCTTTGACGAAGAAGCCTTTGCATCTTCCTGAGCCACACTTTCAGGAGCAGGGGACGCCTGTGGCCGAACTGGTCAAGGTTACGGTTGAGGATAATGAACTGTGTCCGCGCTATACCGCTCGCGTGATTGGTAATATTAAGGTTGGCCCTTCGCCCGCATGGATGGGTAGACGTTTGCTGGCAGCTGGCTTACGGCCAATCAGTAATGTGGTAGATGTGACTAACTATGTGTTATTAGAGTACGGCCAGCCGTTACACAGTTTCGACAACGATCTGGTACCTGAGCATCATATCATAGTACGCCATGCCCGTCAGGGTGAAGAAATCACTACCCTGGACGATGTGAAGCGTAAGCTGACAGCAGAGATGCTGGTCATTGCCGATCCAACTGGTCCTACCGCCATCGCTGGTGTGATGGGTGGTGCGAGCAGTGAAGTCAGCGATGCAACTACAAGCGTCCTGCTGGAATCGGCAAACTTTAAAGCCAGCAGTGTCCGTCGCACTTCGAGCACGCTCGGCCTGCGTACCGATGCTTCCAGTCACTTCGAGAAAGGCTTAGATCCGGATCTGGCGCTGGCTGGTGCTAACCGTGCCGTACAACTACTAACAGAGTTGGCTGGTGGTACCGTACATCCAGGTGTGGTTGATATCTATCCCAATCCAGTTCAGCCGCGTGTCCTGGTTTTCTCGACAGATGATATTGAATGGCTGACCTCGATGCAAGTAACCCAGAGTGAAGCTATTGAGGCATTACAGGCGTTGAATTTCACTGTGACTGCCGGTGAGGATGGGAAAAGTATGCAGGTCACTGTTCCAACCTATCGTAACGATGTGACCCAGTCCGCTGATCTGGTCGAAGAAGTAATTCGCCTGATCGGCTACGAGCATATTCCCAGCACTATTCCTGATGGTCCTTTACCGGAACAGACCATCGATCGCTGGTTTGAGCGTGAGCAACAGGTTCGTTCACTCTTGATTGGTGCGGGCCTGAATGAGATTGTGACTTATACGTTAACCAGTCGAACACGTATGCTGAAATTGCTCGCTCAGGTGGATACGGCATCGGCAAGCGTTCTTTTGAGGGCACCTAATAGATCGGCTTCCCAGGAAGAAGCTCGTCTACTGGCGTCCAATGAAGCGTCTGACGTGGCCAGCTTTGATCCACGTACACTGCCGGCGGTCGCCCTGGTTAATCCACTGAGTGCCGATCAGGAAGTATTGCGCCTCACTTTGATGAGCAGTTTGCTGGAGATCATTCAGGAAAACAGTAAGCATAATAAATCTGGCTTACGTTTCTTCGAAGTTGGGCGCCGCTACCTGCCTGCGGAAACGAAGTCCCAGCAACCAGATGAGCGTCGTACAGTAGCCTTTGGCCTCTGTGGTCCAGCCGAAAATACCTGGCTGCCAGAGCTAGCGCGGCCAGCGGATTTCTATGATCTCAAAGGTATTGCCGAAGCCTTACTTTCCGGCTTAAAGATTCGTCACTACCACTTCACGCCCACGCAGCATCCAACATTCCATCCAGGCCGCTGCGCCCTGTTGGAATTGGCCTACGAGACCGAGAGTGGCGAACATGCATTCAGCCCGGTTGGCGTCTTAGGAGAAGTACACCCACTGGTCCAGCAACGTTATGACCTACCATATCGCGCTTATATGTGTGAATTAGACCTGGAACGCCTCTACTCGGCAGTACCGCAGCAGATCACTTACCAACCCATCTCGCGGCATCAAGAGTTGACCCGTGACCTGGCTCTCGTCGTGGATCAGCATATTGCGGCCCAGGAAATTCAAGATAACATCGTGCGTCATGGAGGCAAGCTACTGCGTTCAGTCGACTTATTCGATGTCTACACCGGTGATCCCATTCCAGCAGGCAAGAAGAATTTGACCTATACCCTTGTCTATCAAGCCCCGGATCGCACTTTAAAAGACACCGAAGCTAACGAACTGCAAGAGCGTATCATCCGTCTCCTCAACGAAGATTTTGGAGCAGTCCTGCGCTAACCACCATCCCTCAAAATGATAAAGAGCGCTATCCGCAGACCCCAAATGTCTACAGCTAGCGCTCATACTCACAATCCAGCCCCCTATCATACTCACAATCACCCCCCATTTTATGAGAGGGAAACATGAATGGCGGCCGCAGCCGCCATTCATGTTTCCCTCTCATAAAACAAGCGAGCGCCGCAGGCGCGAGGTGTCATAAAAAGAAACCACTCAACTGCCATCACTTAGGCGTTTATGGCTATCAAAAAAAATATACTGAGCTTGCACTATTGAAAATATCATCGATACATTTTATAGTATGTATGTTCGTCAAAAACAACTTACTTCCCATTATAATCTTGCCTTGCCGCTATTTCCATCTGAGATACTTTTTGTAACTCGAAATAACGCGATAATTAGAGGCCAGAAAAATAAAACAGTAAAGTACCAAATTTGTCACACAAAGTGACAAATGTGCTACCCTATCGTTTAATCAGTGTAAGTTTATTTACACTTAAACGTAAAATTTTATGAGAAATGTGGAGAGTTGTGGTTACCAGCAAGCTTTGTTTATATACCCGTATATAGTGAATAATTGGCATGTATGGTTGTGGTCTTATTTTTGCAAGAAGAGCTTTAAAGAATGAATCAATGTTTGCGTTGTAACCAGCCTTGTAGTGCTTCGGCTATGTTATGTGACCAGTGCCGTGCACAGCTACAGCAGCCAGGTCAGCGAGGTAGAGTAGAGGTGGTGGAGGCTCAATCGCCCGTGGAGCGTGTTCCTGCCGGGCACTCTGAGCAAGTCCATGAAAAAGATCATGGTGGCCATGTATCTAATGCGACCGTTCCTATGGACACTATGGACGCTGAAGCAGATATCCCCTTTCAAGCGAGTGAAGATGAGCCTTCCTCGGTACCTTATGTTGATGCATCCAGTCATTCCTTACAATTACTGAATCATGCTGCTCGGATGATTGCTGATGTAGATGAGGATGAGGTTGCCGCTCAGAATGGTGGGCGTGGGCCACGGGCGTCCCGGCTGGCCCCATTGCGTGATATTTCAGCGGACATTCGGCGTGATAGCACGCCCTTGCCAAACACGGCCTTCAGTACAGAACTTGGCACCCGTAATGCTCTGGATGAGAAGATGCCCGATCTCTGGCCCTGGTTACATACAGCAGAGATTGACGAAGAAAAAGATGATTGGGTTGATCGTACAGATCCCCTACTGGCCCGTAAACTGCCTTCCAGCCCTAGATTGAGGCGTCTGTTAACCGGAGAAGGATTGGCCCGCATGTTCAAGGATGCGCGCCAATCGCCGCGTCAACGCTGGCGCTTGATCTTTATTGGCCTCTGTCTGTTGACGATGTTTGCGCTGGTAGTTGACGCTGTGTTAGTCACATTTGTCGGACATGCTGGTCCCCAATCTTCATCTGGTTTGCCTCCAACTATGAACCTGTCAACGCGCGTAGCTAATCAGGGAGAACAGGTCACAATTCACCTCAGAGATTTTGGTCCATTCGCATCTATCGTGCTTTCACATGATATTCAAGAGCCTTTAACGATGCTCAATGAAAAAGGTATTGTACATGTAGATGCTAAAGGATCGAAAGATGTTGTTATGGTCATTGACAGTAGCTGGCAAGGCGGCTCGCATACCATTGCGGCCGAGGATATGGCGACGCGTTACACTGCCAGTGCTATGTTGATGATTGGCAATGATCCAAGCCGACCGGCGCATTTACAACTGGGAACCACAAAGGTTGACTTTGGCACCTCTTTTGAGGGGGCGAATTCTTTAAAAACTATCACGCTTAACAATAATGGTGGCGGTATTATCTCCTGGGCGGCCAGTAGTAGTGATTCATGGTTGATGGTCACGCCTGATCATGGTATGTTTAGCGATCACCAGGTTATTCAGATCGCGGTTGATCGTAACAAACTAAAGCCTGGCGACTATAATGGGAAAGTTACTTTTTCTTCTAATGTAAGTGCTCCACAAGATGTAGCTGTGCATATGAAAGTAGAACCATTGCCACCTGATGCTGGCGCTGTTTTGAATGTCTCGCCAGCGCTGCTCTCCTTTACAGCTATTGATGGCATGGCTGATCCAGCCGCGCAATCTTTGACTATCACTAATCCTGGCAAAAAGGTATTAAACTGGACCATCAAGAGCCAGTTGGCCCTTGAGGAGGCGAACACCAACCGCCTGTACAATCTCGTTGGTATGAACCCACAATGGTTAAAACCAGATGTAACCTCTGGCCAGGTCGTACCCGGTGAAACTGCTTCTGTCAAGATTAATGTACATAGTTTTAATTTACTGCCGGGTACCTATAATCAGGTGCTAACATTTACCGCTGGCAATGGAGCCTTGAACAGTCCTCAAAATGTGGGCATTTCTCTGACGGTACAGCCGCGTTGTAGTCTGGCGCTGAATACTGGTAGCCTGGCCTTTACCGCTGTTGCAGGCCAGAGTAGCGCCAGTAGTCAGGCATTAAATTTACTAGGCAATACTAGTTGTAATAGCGGTGCAAGCTGGCAAGCAACCTCTTCTGTACACTGGCTAACTCTGGCGCCAGCCAGTGGTCAATTGCAGGATGCGGCGACCGGTTCCACAACTGCCACCGTTAGCGCGGTTGGTTTGCAGCCTGGTACTTATAGCGGCACCATTACGATAACGCTGGGACAAAGTACCCAGACTGTGGCGGTTCAATTAACGGTGCAGGCGCCGCCGCCGCCGTCGGCACCCATTCTTGGGGCTTCCCCGCTAAGCCTTAATTTTAGTATGACCAAAGGGAAGCCAAATCCACCGGCACAAAGTATTACCGTTGCGAACACAGGTAAAAGTCCGCTTACCTGGCGAGTTCTTTCTAGACCATTAGCTAGCTGGCTAAATGTGACGCAAGGTCAGAGCACCTTGAATGCAGGAGATACAAATAGTGTCCTGGTCAATGTGGATGCCAGTGGTCTGACTCCAGGTAGTTATACCAGTCAGATTACATTAAATGGAATTGATAACAGTGGCAATCTAGCGGGTGGAAGTCCACAAACGGTGGGCGTGACCTTTACGGTCTCCGCTCCCTGTACATTGGCGTTACCTTCAGCCACTTCGTTGGCCTTTAATACAACCCAGGGTGCCCCTGATCCTGTGGCGCAACAATTTACGTTTAGCGCTTCGGGTAACTGTAACTGGCCATTGTCAGTAAAGCTTGACCATAATGCGTCAGCCAGCTGGATGAAGTATACAGGGTCAGATAAAACGAATAATACCTTTACGCTTGCCACCAGTGGTCAATCAGCAACGATTATGGTCGGCCCCAGTAATGCTGGTCTGGCGGCTGGAGACTTCCGAGACTCGATTACCATTTCAGCGACTGACAGCAGTGCTCAGTCAGTGCCTGGAAGTCCTCAATCCCTTGACATTGATATGGTGGTCCTGAAACCCTGTACGTTACAGGCTAATTCAGCAGGACTAAATTTTTCGGCGCCGCAAGGAGGACAATCCACTGCCAGTCAAAGTATTCCATTAAGCTTATCTGGAAGTTGTGTTCTGCCCGTAGGCTGGACTGTCTCAGCAGATAGTATCTGGATACAACCCAAATCATCTTCAGGGATTGATAATGGGCAGGGGAGTTCACTTGATGTCTCGATCAATACCAGTGGCTTAGGGGTTGGCACTTACAATGGTATTATTACGATTACCCCTACTGGTAATAATGGTGCTTCGGTCGATGGGAAGCCACAAATTCCAGTAACGCTCACCATTACAGGTGCCACAGTTAACGTCACCATTAACTCCTGTCCGACCTCGGATTGCGCGTTACCAGCACCTTTACCCGGTGCGCAAGTCGCGCTTTATGATGGATCGGGTAATCAGATTAGCAGTAAAACAGCTGATAGTAGTGGTGTGGCTGTCTTTAACAATATTCCGATTGGCACCTACCGGGTTACGGCCAATGGTACTGATATTGGGCAGGTTAATTATACAGGTGATAGCTCAGTTTCAGTAACGGGTACGATTGTGACATTGAATATGAATGTCTTCCCGCCGGCGACCCCTACTCCGGATCCAACGCCTTAATACATAGTAGTATGTTTTCATGCTAGCCAGGGGAGCGAAGGCGCCCCTATCGTGTAATATCAGTTCGAGCAAAAAAGTGCGCCGCGGCGCACTTTTTTGCTCGAACTGATATTACACGATATTCCCGTCAGGGAACGAGTGTGGCACGCGCTAATCTGGTATTGCAGACACATAAATTAAGCCCAAACTTATTCATGCTAAGAACGTATAGATAGATAGAAGAAAATATTTGATGTATGGATATTTTGTACGTCTAAGTGAGGTAGTGAGCCTGCTGTAAATCTTCTGCTTCTCAAATTGTTTATCGGTTGATCGCAGGTACATAGTGGGTGAGCAGTGATGATGTCGTTCCGTATTGCTAGAAGGGGGAGATAGGGTCAACTATCCTTGTTGCGTAGCCTTATCTCAATGAATGTGTTATGGATACCAGACGTTGTATGTATTGTGAGGCTTTGCAGCGTGCTGATGCACAGATATGTAGTCGCTGTGGACACAATTTAACAGCTCCAGCTCCACGTACTGCTGAGCCAAAATTACAAACCCAGGCTTCTACCCACCGTGCCGGGCATACTTTTGGCTTGCATCCTGAGGATCAACCATATCAATCTAGCATGATGACGGCCCAACCACGACCCCTGGCTGACGAAAAGGAGCCTCTGTATCGTGGTAAGCCGACGCCCGAACGTATACTCTTTCCTTCTACCAAAGAGGCGCCAGCCCTTAAGGCTCAACGAGCGGCCCTCTGGCGCCAGCAGCAGAACAAGAGGGTAGTCTTAGAGCAG
The DNA here is from genome assembly GCF_003967575.1 of Dictyobacter alpinus. Classification (NCBI taxonomy): domain Bacteria; kingdom Bacillati; phylum Chloroflexota; class Ktedonobacteria; order Ktedonobacterales; family Dictyobacteraceae; genus Dictyobacter; species Dictyobacter alpinus. Next base: position 1,633,781 of record NZ_BIFT01000001.1, on the reverse strand, counting down.
GTCCAACCACGCTGGCCAGTTCAGATTCAGCCAAAGGCTGGATTTTCCAGGCGCACTATCTCATCAATACTCACCGTGTCCTGTATCTTTTTATTGTTGGCGGCGAGTATTATTGCATTTGCCTTTATCGGTCAACGCTCGACTGTAGCCGTCGCTATTATTCAAGCTACGCCCAACACGTTGCGGGTACATGATACCTTCACTTTATCCGGTCGAGGATTTTCCCTACATAGCAAGCTTTCTTTCTTTCATGATGGGCATAAGGTTTTCCCGGATGATAAAGGTCAGCCATTAGCGGTAGAAACCGATGCTCATGGTGCATTTACTCTTTCCGCTCAGGTGCCAGACGATTGGGCAGTAGGCCCGCACCAGATAAATGCGGTGGATAATACTCGTGGTAGTAATGCTATCACACAGATCACGATACAAGCTCCACCTGACCAGAAACCGGCCTTGCAACTCTCGCAGCCAGAATGTCTTTTTCCTGGTGCGGCTCCAGGGATTGTTTCCAGTCAGTCTATCATCCTGTCAAATACGGGAGGGGGGAAGATTAGCTGGAGCGTGGCCAGTGATCAAACCTGGTTAAGTACTACTCCCGCGAGCGGTACGTTCTCTGGCAGCCAGAATATTCAAGTAACAGTGAATAGAGGAGATCTGGCGCCGCAGCCATATAGTGGCCACTTAACTTTTACCCAGAAAGGCGCTGGTGGCGCTACTTTAACTTTACATGTGGCGATGGAGGTCACACCCGCACCGGCCGCTCTTAATCTTTCTGTGACTGAACTGAATTATACTGCCAGCAATAGCCAGGATCCTAATGATCAGTATATTACTTTACATAATAGTGGTACGCGCGCCGCTAGCTGGTCTAGCACATCTGATACTGGTGATAAGGCAGCCTGGTTTACGGTGAGTCCCGATCATGGGGAAATCGCGCCAGATGCAAGTGAGACTATTGCCGTTTCCGCGCATTCGTATCACCTGGCTACCGGTGAATACCAGGGAAGCATTCAATTTGCTGGTGGCTCTAAAGCTCAGGTTAATCTGATCATGAATGTAGCAGAAACAGGGAACCTGGTTGTATCTCCACCTGCCTTGAACTTTACTGCTCTCGCTGGCAAAGCAGCGTCAGATCAGAAGGTCACGCTGCAAAATAGTGGAGGCTTTGCCCTGAATTGGGAAGGGAAGATAAGTACAGCCGATCAGGGCGCGTGGCTACAGGTGTCGCCTGCGCATGGCACACTGGTTGGAGGCGAGCAGCTTGCCGTAACCGTGAGTGCGGATGCCAGTCAGCTACATCCCGGTTCGTATCAAGGCACGATTACCTTTTCCTCTTCCAGCGGTAATAGCAGACAGATAGCTATCTCGCTGGTAGTTTCGGCACCACCAACGCCTGCTATCAAAGTGCAACCGACCAGCCTTAGCTTTATAGTGCAGAATAACCAGGCCGTGCCTGCACAAATAGTGTCTTTACAGAATGCTGGTAATACTACACTCCAATGGTCAGCCACTGTAAGCGGTAGCGAAAATGGTATCCTGACCGTGAATACGGCCACTGGAACACTCAAGCCAGGTGAGAGTGCTACTATAACAGTAGGGGTGCAGGTACCCAAAGACGGATTAAAGAGCTCTACGGCTACTATCCTTATCTCAGCGACCTCGCCTGATGCAAAAACATTGCAGCAGAACGTCCAGGTGACTATTGTAAGTAATAATACGCCAACGCCTGGTGCGGTAAAAAGTAAGTAAGGTCAGCGTCCTGCTTATTTTATTGACGCTCTTTCCTGTCTGTGCTATAGTCTGAAAAGGCATAATCACGCTATGCTATATAAATAAGCTATTATTTTTGCGGAGGATAGAGTCGTGCCAACCATTACATATGTGCGCGAAAATGTACGGGTGGAGGTACCCGAAGGAGATACAGTCCGGTATCCAGCGTTAGAGAATGACGTACCTGTCTACTGTGGAATCTACAAGTTTGCTAATTGTCACGGCAATGGCTTCTGTGGCACAGACCGTGTTGCTGTCTCCCCATCTACCGGCACCAACGAACTGACATTCATGGAGAAGTTCTGGTTGCGCAATGACCTTAAGAAGAATCCCAATATGCGTCTTGCTTGCCAGGTACAAGTCTTCGATGATATTACAGTCGAGACCCAGTGCAAATAGTGCACTCTTTTAGAGTGAACATATAAAGAACCCCGGCTCAAAGATTTTCTAGTATACATTCTACTAGTGCTTTATAACCGGGGTTCTTTATTATTTTTGGCGTATGTATGTATGTATGAGTCATCCCAGATTTTTGAAAAATCTAAAAATGGGTTCCACTCTTCTCATGCGGAAGGTGCAGGAGGGCGGCTAGCCCTTCTGCCGGGGTGCGGGGCAGGCATGCTGGGGGCATGACGTCCCCGCAAAACCTCTTTTTTCTTTTTGCACGCTGCCGCAGGCGGCGCGAGAGGGAGAAAGAATGAGCGGGGACACCCTGTACCCCGGCAGGGAGGACCCTGCACCCCGGTTTAGGAACTTTTTCAAAAGTCCGAGATGACTCATTCGTCACATGCAAATGTGTCTGCTCACTACCAGTTTTTAGCGAATGGCAAAATAGAGTCGTTGCGCAAATTGGTTATTCCAATAGATCTCAACATAACCTGACAGCTTGTTAGGAAATTGCATCTGTATGGAAGAGTTTTGTATATTGGTAGCATTATACTTAATGGGACCTGGTAGTGTTATTGGCATATAAGACTTACCATTAGTAAACCATTTAGCCGTTACCTTTCCTTCCTGTCCCTTTGGTGGCTGTACACTCAATGTCAAATAAAACTTCTGACCGGGTTGAAAGATCGTTTGTGCTTGTATAGGTTGATAGTTTTTATCAATATTGGCAGCCAGTGAGGCCGAAGGAATAATCATCTGAGCTGGACCAGAGTCTTTGTCTGTTCGAGCGGGTGGATCTGGAATCTTCACATCATCTGGTGGGACACTCTTAACTGGTGATGTTCCAGTATAGAGACTAACCATCCTATCCCAGGTACCACTGGCCTTGGCATAGTAACTCGCGCCCGTACAGAGTAGCAACGTGACAATAATCACACTCAGTAGTCCACTGATGACCCGATACTTAGGGACGATTGGCCGTGGCTTCGTAAACATTGGTGGCACATGTACCACATCGGGGGAGAGTGGTTCGGCCGGTAACAGGTGCTCAACTGCCTGTTGTGGTACCAGTTGCAAAGAGATCGTCGACTGGCGGCCGCCGGGCTGCAAATCCGTTCCTCCCTGATAGGGAACTGGAAGCATTGATTGCTGATCTGGTTGAGCTGCGCCATTTTGGGCGCCAAGTTGGCCGGAAGGTTGTTGCTGCCAGGAAGGCATAGGATTGTATTGTCCTGATGGCTGTTGCCAGGAGGGCATAGGATTAGGATCAGCCTGCCATGAATGTGTAGCCGCTGAATTCGCCAATGCATCCGATTGCCAGGGAGCGGCGGCTGTATTAAAAGGCATTTGAGGAACCTGTGGTTGTTCCCATTGTCCTCCATATGGTGTGCCGCCTTGCATTTCGGGGCCACCCCAGGACGCTGAACTCTGAGCTCCTGTTCCCCAGCCTGCTTGTTGAGGTTTTTCCAATAGTGGAGATGGGGCCCCGCAATTAGGGCATGGTGCCTCATTTGCCACACGAGCTGCTTTACAAAAGGTACAGAACATTTTCCTCGCCTACCTTATAGAAGTTTTTGCCGTAGAAGTTTTTGCAAATACACTTCTATCTATTAATGCTAACACAATTTTACACTACATCACAGTAACATTTAACTCCCGTTATGATCAAGTTTTGCGGCTTTCTTTAGGGCAAAATGGCTATATATAGTCCGCATCTCTCCAATATGCATCAATATATGTCAAAAATTGTCGCGTGAATCTTCTGTACTTGCGCCTGATCTTTTCTTGGTGTTACCATGGATGAATAGCAGATTTATTTTTATGTCGTGTTTGTTTCTCACTCTCAATGTCTGTTTTGCTCTTTCGAGCGAAACCTCGCGCCTGCGGCGCTCGCATGTTTTATGGTATGCTGGTAAATGATGTGCTATAGCACATCATTTACCAGCATACCATAAAACAATCATTACCTGCGAGAAGCTAGGAGGTGCAGGAGAGTCAGCAAGGCCTTCCTGCCTGGGGTGTGGGAGTGTCTCCCACAACCTCTCTTTCTCTTCGCACCTGGAAGGAGCTAGGAGGTGCAGGAGAGCTGGCGAGGCCTTCCTGCCGGGGGCGTGGGAGTATCTCCCACAACCTCTCCTCTCCCCCCTCGCATCTAGAAGAAGCTAGGAGGTGCAGGAGAGCTGGCGAGGCCTTCCTGCCGGGGGCGTGGGAGTATCTCCCACAACCTCTCCTCTCCCCCCTCGCATCTAGAAGAAGCTAGGAGGTGCAGGAGAGCTGGCGAGGCCTTCCTGCTGGGGGTGTGGGAGTGTCCCCCCCAAACACTCTCCACTCTCCTCGCGTCTGGAAGAAGTAGGGAGGTGCAGGAGGGCCGGCGAGGCCTTCCTGCCGGGGGCGTGGGGGTGTCCCCCACAACCTCTCCTCTCCTCCCTCCCGCCGCAGGCGGGAGAGAGTTTTGTATACTCTTTATAAAGCACCATTTAAATACAACTGAAAGGACACCACTTTTATTTTATGGCTGAGACGCAGGAACAATGGTATAACAGGCAAGCTATTGAACAGTTAGCACAGCACATACCTTTTGAGCGGGACGTGGCTTGTAAATCTGAGCTAATTGAGATGCTCCGAGGATTGGTAATTCGCCATGGTCGGGAGATGGATCCTGAGTTGTTCGGCTTTGAGGCACGTAATGAACTTGTTCGCCTGGGATTATGGAATCGTATTGGGCAAGAAGGGACACAATCATGACGCAAAAGACGATTGTGATTACAGGCTGTTCCAGTGGCTTTGGCCGTTGTACAGCTTTAGATCTGGCTCGCCGTAACTGGCATGTTTTCGCCACAGTGCGTAAAGACGCTGATAAAGAATCTTTGTTACAGGAAGCAGAGCAGCAAAAGTGTCAGGCACATATTACCCCGTTACTCTGCGACATTACGCAGAGCGAGCAGGTAGCTAAACTGGTTAGTGATGTAGAACAGATCTTGCGTACGGAGGCAGGTGAGACACAGCCGCTACGCCTGGATGCTCTATTGAACAACGCCGGCACGGCTTATGGTGGTCCGATCGAGTTAATGCCATTAGAAGATATTCGCTCACAGTTTGAACTCAATGTGATCGCCCACGTAGGTGTGACACAGGCCTTTTTGCCACTCTTAAAAGCGGCCCGTGGCACAATCATCAATGTCAGTAGTATCTCTGGTCGCATCTCCGTACCTGTTACAGGTGTGTATTCAGCCAGCAAATATGCGTTAGAAGCATTGAGTGATGCATGGCGGCTAGAGCTAGCCCCATTTGGTGTGCGTATGGTTTTGATCGAGCCTGCCTCCAGTCCGACTGATATCTGGAAGACCAGCCTGCAACGGTCAAGCGAGCATATTGGTGCTGCGGGCGAAAAGAGTCCTTATGCTCGTCTGGTTAAGATGGCAGAGTCTTCAGCCATGCAGTCAATGACCAAAGGTTTTCCCGTCCAAAAGTTTGCTGATACCGTCGTGCGGGTCCTGGAAAGCCCACATCCCCGGGCTCGCTATGGGGTGCCTGGCTCGGCTACCGTATTAATGACACTCAGACGCTTTCTGCCTGACAACCTATGGGATCGTCTTATTCGTCTGGCGATGCACTGGTAATTATTGCCTCTACAACAATGGCGCTTGCTTGTGCTATGATAATTACAGTAAATATTTTTGCAACTGGTGCCAGGAATGATGTTGTCTATCACAGAGACTGTTAATCATTCATTCTTTGCTTCCCTCGCTGAAAGGATGTCAATGATGCTCAAAGATACATTATTATACCTTGCTCAGAATCCACGTTTACGTGACTTTGTTGTCCAGAACAAGATTACACGCACCGCCTCCCGCCGCTTTGTTGCCGGTGAGGTTCTAGAGGACGCCGTACGTGCTACACGTACCCTTAACGAGCGTGGTATTCAGGTCGCGTTGGATTTGCTGGGTGAGAATGTAGCTCTCAAAGAAGAGGCCGCCGAAGCGACTAAAGCATATATGAATGCAATTGAACTAATCGGCAAGACGCAGATGGATGCGAATGTTTCGATCAAACTAACCGCATTGGGATTGGATATTTCTCCCGACATCTGCGAACAAAATCTTTTAACTATTTTAGAGTGCGGTCGTCAATGCAATGTGTTTGTGTGTATCGACATGGAAGGTTCAGATTACACCGAGCATACCGTTGCTATGACAATGCGCGCTTATGAGCAATACAAGCAAGTAGGAACGGTAATCCAGTCCTATTTGTATCGTAGCCATGCTGATGTCAATAAACTGGTAGACCAGGGTGTACGCATACGTCTGGTAAAGGGTGCTTATAAAGAGCCTCAGAGCGTGGCGTATCAAGAGAAGTCTGATGTCGATCAAAACTATGTGCAGTTAATGAAAATCTTGCTGGCTCGCGGCAATTTTCCTGCCATCGCTTCGCATGATGAAAGTATCATCGACGAGGCCTGCAAATTTGTACGGGATCATGGCATCAGCAAAACATCCTTTGAGTTCCAGATGCTCTATGGTATACGCCGAGATCTACAGGAAAAACTGGTCAAACAAGGGTATAATGTCCGTGTCTATGTTCCCTATGGCTCACATTGGTATCCTTACTTAATGCGGCGTATGGCTGAACGTCCCGCGAACCTGATGTTTGTGGTCGCTAACAGCTGGCGTTAATATTCCATATATCCTGATAAGGAGCGTATATGCCTGTTTTGCCATATAAAGGAATCTGGCCAAAGCTAGGAAAAAATGTATTTATTGCTCCTGGTGCTATGGTCATAGGCAATGTTGTTCTTGAGGATGAGGTCAGTATCTGGTATAACGCAGTGCTGCGTGCGGATAGTGGCTCGATTGTGGTTGGACGCCGCAGTAATATCCAGGATAACTGTACTTTGCATGTGGACGCTGATGCTCCCCTGGTTATTGGGGAAGAGTGCACGATTGGACATAATGCTGTGGTCCATGGCGCAACTCTGGGTTCCCGTGTGCTGATTGGTATGAATGCTGTCGTGCTTTCACACGCTAGCATTGGGGATGAGAGCGTTATTGGGGCTAGTGCTCTGGTAGGGGAGCATAAACACATTGCTGAACATGTGCTGGCCGTTGGTATGCCTGCCCGTACCGTGCGCAGCCTGAATGAAGATGAGCGGGCCGTTTTAGCTCTCAGTGCCCAACACTATGTTGACGAGGCCCGTGAGCACCAGGCAAGCCAGGAGTAAATTTCAACAACAAAAAAGGATCTTCGCCCGACAGTGAAGATCCTTTTTTGTTGTTGAAATTTTTCAGGCGGTTAACGTGATTTTAAATGTATCGGTCAGAACCTTTTGATTCGGGCGCTGAATTTCTACTTTGATATTCCATAGTCCTGCCATACTGAAGGCTGAGCGTTTATCGAAGGTGGCAATGTAGACAGGATTTCCTTCCTTTATGCTGGCCTGCCCTTCTCCCATATCCATTAACTGCATGTTGACTGTGAGATTGACGTTTGCAGTGGTAACGGGCCGGCCCTTGTTGTCATTGATCAGGATGATGATCGTATGCTCATAGCCAATACGACCAGGTAACAACTGCAGTGTGACTGATAGATCTCCCATTTGTCGTGTCTGGGAAGTTACAGGGCTATTTGGACGCGTTACTCCCGGCTTTGGGTATTGTACATTAGGAAAATCAATAGGTGGTGCGAAAAATTGTTGTAGCGCGGTACATAGTAATATAATAGCGCCGCAAACGACCAGTGATCGTGTTGTGAGTTTCAGTAACCGTCTTGTGCTGTTCAACTCTGATTGACGCGTACGTCGGGCTGGTAGATCGGCTTTGACAACGGGCAAAAGCATGGCCTGATGGGTCAACCTGGGACGAATCCAGCATACCGCGTAGATGCTTAAGCAGGTTGTAAGGAACGTCACAACAATTTGTATCAGCAGGGTACGTCCAAAAGGATCTGTGATTAATTGTTGCGCGTCGCTGATGCTTGCTTCTCCCAGGAAAAGTCCGGTGATCAGTTGAATGCCCATGCCTGCTAATAGGATCGGCGTCAGGCGGCGTAGTAAGAAGGTCAAGGTTTCGGTATTGTACTCAAGTTCAGCACCACTCAGTAGGGGCAGAAGCACGTAGGCAAGGTATGCGAAGCCTCCCAGCCAGATACCTTGCGCAATAAGGTACAGCCATGCGAACACAACTGCACTGATATGTGGACTGAGCACCTGTGCGACTGAACTGGTAAAGACGAATGTAAGTGTAATCAAACTGACCAGTATCAGCCAGACCAGGTTGTGGCGTTGCGGGTGGGTTGGCTCGTTTGTCGGCGTTTCCAGGAGTTGACGCGTTTTTCTAGGACCAACTGCTTTCATTTCCTGCGTTGAGAGTCGCTCAAAGTTGGTTATAGGTTCCGGATCGGATTCCGGTATCTGGGCCAGTTTACGATGCTGTGTCAGGTAGAGAAAGATCATGGTGGTTGCGATCAGTAGCAAGCGCAATAGCCAGACAGAACCATAGGTCGTCTCTGGTATCAGCCGAAAGAGCACCGTGACATCCAACGGTTGCATCGTGCTGGCCAGGCGAACCATCCTCAGGATCAAAGAAAGAATTTCCCCACAGAGCAGGACCGAGAGACAGAGCCATTCTAATGCATACGTTTTCTTTCTGGCCTGCGCGAAGATACCTGATCCTCGACCAGCGGTAAGAACCAGTTGCTCGACAACCAGTAGTCCGATCCAAAATGTTAGCGCCCCGAGAGTTAGCCATTCCCAGGCGATAGAGAGTAGAGCAGTAGTATCTATTTTGTGGATGCTATCTAGATTATTACTACTACCAGGACCTAATGTTGCTGTTCCATCGACCCCTGTACCCGAATAACCAACATCAAAGCCAATGATGCCATAGGTTGTATTCCCATCATTATTGGCTACTGCGGTCCAGATCACTTCATAACTACCTTCTGGCTGGGTATCGGGCGTCTTAATAGACGTAATAAGTTCCTGGGCATTGGTTGGCGAGACATGGCTGGCTGCCGCATTAACCTCGTTCAGCTTTCCATTCTGGATTGAGTAAATATGTGCACTGCTGATAGAGCTGATTGGTGCGTTAAAAAATATATGTACTTCGCTCGGCACTTTGCCAACAGTAGATCCATCGACTGGACTGGAGCCGATAACGTATGCATGGGCCTGAGCGGCTGGTGATGGCATGAACAGTGCCATGCAGAAATATCCTAGCAGGCTCAGAAACAGTGCTATTGGAATAATTGGCAATCGTCTTTGTTGCATATGTTTTCTTCAGATATGGCACGCCTGTATAAAAAAGAGTTGCTTTTTCTTAATAATGGCAAAGTTAGCGTGCGTCATGTGGAGCGTTCCCAAACGATCCCATACGTGGGCTGTGGTGGCGGCCTTTTCCATAGCATGTATGCCACTTAATGACGCATTATGAATAACTCTGATTGTACACCAGCATTCTAGTTGCTCGCAACATAAGGTCTATACGATTTGTCGCGACCTGTCCTTTTGATTATAATAGATGGAAACATATCTTTCCTATAAAAAAAAGAGTTGTAGTATGAAAAAAAAGTATTGGTGGCAGAGTTGGTCTCGCTTTGTGTTATGGTCACATGTGATTGGGGTGGTGGGTTTTTATAGTATCCTCTGGTGGCGAACCTCTCCTCGAAAAGAGGATCGTCTATCTGTGCTTCCCCCGCTTACGAAGAATGCGACTGGTGGCTCGGCACATAATGGCGAGCAAAAACATGATCCTTTTGTGTCGGTTATTGTACCGGCTCGTAATGAGGAGAGCAATATTCGCCGGTGTGTACAATCATTGCTTGAACAAGATTATGCAAACTATGAAGTAATTGTGGTTGATGATGGTTCGACGGACCAGACCGGGGCGATTTTGGATGAGTTGGCCCAGACACATGCCCACGGCAAGCGTTTATGGGTGTTGCGTCTACGTGATGAATTACCGGCTGGCTGGGCGGGAAAACCGCATGCGCTTCATAGTGGTGTACAAGAGGCCGGTGGCGATTGGTTTCTTTTTACGGATGCTGATACCTGGCATGCTCCAAATAGTTTGCGCTCAGCTATTACCCAGGCTGTCGCTGAGCGGGCGGACCTTTTCACACTGGGTGCTGAGCAGGAACTCCCTACTTTTTGGGATCGTGCCTTGATGCCAATGGCCTACCTCGGTATTAGCATGCTTTATCCTCCACGCCTCGTCAATGATCCCAGCAGTCCGCTGGCGGTCGCGAATGGACAATATATCCTGATTCGGCGTAGCGTCTATGAAGAGCTAGGTGGATATGGACGTCCAGGTATGCGTGATACATTGCTTGATGATCGAGATCTGGCGCACCTGGTAAAATCGCATCATTATCGCCTGCGCTTCATCGATGGGGCTGGCCTGATCCATGTGCATATGTATCGTAGCCTGTCGGATATCTGGCGTGGCTGGCGAAAAAATGCCTATCTCGGCAATCGCGGTGGTGTGCTGTTTGTGCTGACCCAGTTGTTTGGTCTGCCAATGATCTCTATCATCCCATTTCTCTTGCCATTGCTGGCTCGCTTAACCCGTAGCAAACGCTCTGCTGGCATTTCATCTCGTGAAGCCGCCCTGGCAACTGGACTCGAATTAGGCCCTTTGCTGGCATATCGAGCCTGGCTTAATAATCAGTTACAAGTGCCATGGTATTATGCTTTTACCCATCCTCTCGCCGGAGCTATCTTCACAGGTATCCTGGGGCAATCTACCTGGCGCGTCCTGACCAAACGTGGCGTAGACTGGCGTGGCAGGCAGTATCATGACCAGAATGCCAGAGGATCGCATGACTCGCGTGTGTCAGACCTGTCTCATTAAATTCGAGTAGTTCCAAAGAATATGGTGTACCTCTTGTGGCTTCTAGTAGCAACTCACAAGCCCTGTGGCAAGACTCGGCAAGAGGTACACCGTATTCTTTATCCTATTTTTATCGCTTCTTCAACTTCTGTCGTATTTTCAGGACTATTGGAGCGGAAATTTTTGTCTGCCCCCCGTGATGGCTGCTTGTACTCTCGCTGAGCTTTGACAGCGTGTTAGCTTACATCCCCTTTTATGAGTTGATACAAAAAGGGTGCACAGCACCCTTTTTGTATCAACTCATAACGAGTGGGGGCACCTGCGCTCCCCAGGCAAGCTTGAAACTTATTCCTTTACTGCACGAGTGGCAGATCAATTCCCAATTGTCTCAGTAAGCCTGAGATACCGCCGCCTGCTACATGCTGTATATTCATCGCAGTAATCAAACCATCACGTAACTGATACGTCACATTTTCAGTTGGCAGTGAGACGCTACTGGCTGTTTGCGGTATTGGTGGCGTACCCAGGATAGGAATGATAAAGCTATCAGTCTGATACCCCTGGACCTGTACGGTGCCGGTAATCGTGGATGCTTGCTCAAGTATATTATGGATATTAAAAGACAATCCAGGGATACCTTCTTTAATGTTTGAGAGCAAGGTCAAAAAGCCCTGTTTATCGAGCGAGCGTGGTGTCCAGCCGCTAAACTCAAAGTCATCTGCCAGGTAGTTGGCTGCGTTATCAAGCTCATTGCTATCTAATGCAGTCATGAAGTTTCGTACAATATCTTCACGTCTGGTCTCATCTAAATTCATATATTCACTCCTTCTTTTATAGTTATCTAGGTCAGATAGTTTTTGTCACCCTTTAGATACACGATAGAGTGAGGGGATGAGGAGACGCCTGTCCAGAAATCAACTACCAACCAAATGTTCCTCGGCCACCTTTGAACGGACCCACAATATCTTTGGTAATCCAACCACCATAGAAATCCCCTTCTTGCGGCTGCACCTTTTCTCTATTGACATAGCAGGCTTCCATGAGAGAAGGGTAGACCGCTATATAGTTGGCAATGGACTCATAACCCCGGGTGGGTTGTGGATAATACCAGGCGCCGTCTGGGACTGATTTTCCATCCACGGTAATGGTGTAATAGGATGCCTGCCCCTTCCATTCGCAGTAAGAATGTTTTGGTGTGGGTATAAAATACTCCATTTTCACATCTTCAGGTGGAATATAATAGGCTGGCGGATGGCTGGTCTCCAGGATGCGTTTGGCGCGCCGGGTATTGGCGATGATAATCCCATTAAAAACAACCTGAATCAATTTCTGACTATCTTCCAGGCGCGGAGGACGTGGATAATCCCAGACCGATTCCTGTCCTGGTCCTGGTTCAATCCGTTTGCGTAACATGAAGCCTCCTTTTATGTGTGTAAGCTACCTTTTCGTCCAGAGAGCTAAAAACAGGACTATCTAAAGACATGAAGCGGGTAATGATATGCTGCGGAAAGGTTCAGCGTGTTTTGCCTATCCTGAGTTGCCAGCTCGCTAACGTTTCATAATCAAGACTTTAAAATTTCCCATGCCCATTGGACTTGTGAGAGTGGAGACACGTTGGCGTAGATTGTACCATTGTAGTAGCGCTATCTGTCCCTGATCACTGGCACGGTCAGTGTCAATCTTGCTAAACTGTTGTTGGTGAATGTGTTCAAGTTCCTCATAAATGCCATTATCCATGAGCCATTTTCTTTGGGTAGTCAATGCATGCAGGCGTAATCCTTGTTCCCGTGCTACACGGATCAGGGCTGTGAAATTGACGTGGGCGGTAATATCTTGCTCGCCTGGACGTGCCAGTGGCCGATCGCTCATCTGGTGGTTGTAGTAGCAGGTAAGCGTACCATAGTGTCGATCATCCGTGTAAAGCTGACGAGCTGTATCTCCATAATCAATGGCCAGTATAAAGCCTCGGCGTTTGCGTTTAGGATTGGTTCCTAACAATAGCTGGCTGGTGCGTTCCATCCATGTCAGCGCGTCCAGATTAATCTCAGCGCGCCAACCATCGGCAAAGCTACGCCATGGAACCTTAAAGCTATCCAGATAATCGATAAGTGCAGCGTTTTCGAACTCTCCCAATATTTCCTGCAAGCGACCATTATGGCTGGTCACATAGATCTCATAGAGGTGTTCACCCTGTTTTTCGACCACATGTACCGGGAAGGCATCAACCAGTTCATTGGATAGGATCACCGCAGGTTCAAAATCACCAGCCAGAGATGCAAGGGCATCATTTCCCGTATTGATATCGGCTGTCTGGTACAAAAGGGCGTCTGCGAACTCAGGCGCATCCTGGCTGGCCCACTGCTGAATCTGCCGGCCCAGATCACCCCGACCTGCCCCCTGCTCAAGCACTCCAAAGCGCGCGGGCTCTCCCAGTTGCTTCCACATCTGCTGTAACTGACGGCCCATACTATGGGCGAAAAAGCTAGCCACATCGGTACTGGTATAATAATCGCCTTCCCAGCCCATCTTCGCGGCTCCAGTGACATAGTAGCCATAATCAGGCTCATAGAGTGCCATGCGCATATACGTCGCGAAAGAGATTGGGCCCTCGTCTTGAATGCGTCCAAGGATACGTTGCTGTAATGATGAAGATACTTGCATACTGAAAAAATTCACTCCCCAATGTCCAACGGCGTTGGATGTTTATGTCGTGGTCATTTACCTTACTTATTGTGGGCAAGTGTGAGGGAGAGTGTCAAGTGGAACGTGGACCTGGAAAAGGTCCGCGCCATAGCTTAGATGCCAAAGTTGACGACGAGTAGATCAAGGGCCAGTTCAGGGGTTAAACGGCTCCGCTTGAGTGCGGCATCGGTCGCCAGTAGTTGGCGATAGGTGCCTTCTAATTGTGCGGCATTAAAATTTCCTACCTGGCGCAAAGCTTTATCCGCGATAAAAGGCGCGATACCCAGTGTCGAGGCGATCTGTCCGCCCCGCATGCCCTTTTGGGCCAGCTCTTTGACCAGGAGTAATGAGCGTACCTGTGATGTAATGGTACTGATGAGTTTCAGTGGTGGCTCACCATCGGCCAGAAGATCATGCAGAATATTCAATGCCTGCTTACGATTACGCTGTGCTAACGCATCCGTGAGGTCAAAGATACGCGCCTCCTGGACCTGCGCTGAAAGCTTACGAATATCATCGACATTGATAGTGTTACCAACGCCGACATACATCGCAAGCTTATCCAACTCATTCGCCAGGAGACGCAAGTTATTACCGATGAAGTTGCCTAACAGGCTTACCGCCTCTGGTGCAATCTTGACACCGATCGCTTTAGCACGGTTGGTGATCCATTTATCTAAGGCTGCACCCTTGGGGAGCATACTTTGTATCACCTTGCCATGCTTTTCGGCCGCCTTCAGAAGGGCACTACTACTTTCAAGCGCCTCTTCTACCAGCACAATGAGAATAGTCGTATCTGGCATCGTGGTAATATGTTCCGCTAACTCTTTTTCAAAGCCAGCCCGGCCGATCGCACCTTTAGCACTTTTCCGACCTTTCTTTGCCTTACCACCTTTGCTCTTATCTTCTACTGAGGACGCACTTTCTCCGCGCTTCTTTTTGGGTAAGCCATCGATCACTACCAGACGTTGCTCACTTAAGAAGGGGAGGGTATTGCTGGTCATAATGACCGATTTTATATCGACATCCGCTCCCATATAAACTTCCTGGTTGAAACCAAAGTCACCCTGGGAACGCAGCTTTTTTAGCTGTTCACGGCTTGTGAACTCGTCTTCACCATGTAAAAGATAGAACATTGCCAGTTACCATTATTCGTGTGAGACCTGTCGGCGATAGTCGCGGTTATTGCGACGTGCGACGATCAGATCAGCGATAATGCCGCCAATCAGGCCTGCGGCAGAGCAGAGTAGAAGTCCACCAAAAAATGCTGACGCACCATTTGCTCCATTGATCGGGTTGGGGAAGATAAGAGTTCCCGCCCAGGCTAGAATGACCAGGAACGCGATGATTGCGCCGGCCAGGCCTCCTAGTATCACTGCTGTGCGATTTTTTACGGCACTTAACCAGTATACCAGGAAGAGGGCGATTGGCAATGAGATTAGGAGTCCAAAAAAGGCTCCGATAGTGACTTGATCTAGTGAGAGCGCGCTAAGAACCATAGTAAAAGATGCCTCCTGAGGATAAAATCGTTGAAATAAGGTGTATATATCGTTTTAATTATACGGCAGTTTTGACTTTTCTGACAACATTCCTACCTTTGGTTGTAGGGGGTTTAGTCTCTCTTGACCTCACTCGTTCCCTGACGGGAACGTACATAATTTATTCCATGGTACAAAAAATGCGCAGTGCGCATTTTTTGTACCATGGAATAAATTGTTTTAAGCGTAATACCATGGAATAAATTGTTTTAAGCGTAATACCATGGAATAAATTGTTTTAAGCGTAATACCATGGAATAAATTGTTTTAAGCGTAATACCATGGAATAAATTGTTTTAAGCGTAATAAAGATTTAAGACTAAAATTGATCTTTTAGACTTTGGCTGTTTCTGGTACGTTGACGTTATTCTTTGCATTGATGTGGCGGGTTTGTTGCCATTCTGAGACTGTTTGGATCAGGGTGCCAAACAGAGATGCATCGGTTTGGTGGGCGTTGTAGAGGGCCCAGCCGATTTTGGGCAGGCTTAAGGCATCCGAGTAGACCAGATAGCGGCTTTCCCAGGTTGGCTGGAATTTCTTTTTGAAGTTGAAGAGAGATTGATTCTTGCTGGGATTTCCAAAGCGATCGGTCAGGAAATCGATGCTGGTACCCAGGAAGGTATCGTCTTCTTGATTGGCATTGCTCAAAGGTGCAAGGCCAAGGCTGATCATAGCGCTACCACTATTTTTGAGATGCTCAATGGTGCGAGCTAATAAAAGTTCCATTGTACCTGGGGCACATTGTTCAGCACGGCGCATCAAGTCCAATCCCCAGCCGCGACGGCCATAAATGGGGATAAATGATACAAAGGCATGGACCTTATTTTGTGTATCAACTGCGAGTGCATAGATCTGTCTGGAATCTCCCTGAGGATCAAAATGTCCCAGGCTGAAACCCATCTCAGAGCCGCCTTTTTCAGCCAGCCAGTGATGGGAAATCTGCTCCATCTGTTTTAATTGTTCAGCATCAGTAACATGGCCATTATAGAAGATGACGCGTAGCCCATCTTTTTCTGCTCGTTTGGCGCTAGAGCGTACATTAGCCATTGCTCCACCTTTGAGGGTAAAGTTCTGAGCGTCGAGGACCGCGTCCTCTCCAATCTTGAGCAGTCGGAAACCTGCCGCTCGATAGAGGGCCGCAGCCTTATCGCGAATCTGCCAGAAGACAATTGACCAGTCCTGTTCATGGCAGAAATCGACAAATTGTTTGATAACCAATGGCATCTCAGATTCCGGACCAATGGGATCGCCCGCCACGACGGCGGTGCTGCCCCGCAAGACATAGCTGATGACTGATTTGCCCGAGGCTGAAAAGTAGTAGGATTTTTCTTCAGTGAGCGCAAAGTAGCTGATGGAGTTGGTCCCATACAGTTGTACGATCTCGTTTACTTTGTCCCTGGTGCTGGTATCAGGTATCAAGACTGCAGCTACCGGTCGGAATATCTGGACCATACCATAAAGGATGGCGCTAATGCAGAGCATGGGTAGTGCATGCTGAAAGAAAAATGGCTCTGTATCATGAGGAATTCTCAAGTTGCCATGGGCGAACATATGCAAAATGACGCCATGAATACCAATACGATCAATCCATGGCTTGAAATCATCATAGAGCGCAATGAAGCCACCTATGGCATAGAAGACAACAATGCCCAATCCCAGGCTCAGTGCAATGTAGCCACGTCGTGCCGAAGGTGGATCACTTTTCGCTCGGAAGTAACTGCCTAAGGAGTAAAGAGCAATGGCCAGTGCCAGAGCGATAACTGTTGCTAATACGGAACCACTACGCCGGATATGTAGTAAGGCTGATAGTACTAAGAGAATAACGGTTATACTCCACGCATGCTTTTTACCACGTGCCAGACCATATGAAAGAACGATCATAAAGAAGCCAACTACAACCGTAAATGTTTGTGCTGGTACGCGATGATTCAGAATTGGCCAGGCCCCAAGGAAAAAGCTCCAGCTAAATCTAGGAACAATGGCTGATAACATATCCGATAAACCAACCAGTACAGTAATAAGACTGGTCAGATAACGGATTATATGTCGTATGCGATCAGATTTCATTGTTTGATGTTTTATTTCTATCTGCATAAAGCCCTTCGTTCATCACATCTGTGCTCAAGTTACGAGGTGGAAGATGTGAATACCTGCATTGGTGCCACGTGCGTTCTAACATAACTCATTTATGCCACAGTATTACTTTTCCTGCATTTTTTTGGATTGATAAACACATTTTTATACCACACTACAAAGCATTGCCCGCTTCTTAAATAGTATCATTGATCTTATTGTACCTTGTTTCAATGCGTGGCACATTCGATATAGTACCGATTTCCTTACTCTGCCTTCCGATAGGATAAACGTAGAACGGCACAAATTTTTAAGCATTCTCATTATCTTCTTATGCTATTCTAATATTTATCCATGTAATCAGACGTATATCTATTTCAAAAGGTTGCAGTGACAGTACTTCTTTATCTTAGTTATAGCAAAATTTTTTTACTTTGTCTGTTAAATTGGAAACAAAAAACTTGTGTCTCATGCCCCCTTTTTCTGGACTATTACCCTGTATGCCAGCTATTGATAAACTGCAACACCATCTGGCCTTATACGTATATATAGCTGTAGAGATAATGGGCAGTGAGCTCTGGGCCTGGTGATAGTGGCTCATATTTTGCAGAACTGAGAGGCATTGGAATGATGCGTAGAATGACGACACTTGGACTGAATGAGCGCGTTGAGCGTGTTTTGGCATATTCGTTATTCTGGGTTTCGGGATTTGTGCTTTTGCTGGTTGAAAAAAATGAAAATGTGCGTTGGCATGCAAAACAATCTTTAATCACATTTGGCACACTCTCTTTACTCATGTTTGGCGTGACGATGTTAAATACGACCTTGTCATGGATCCCTTTGCTGGGAGTTTTAACCTCGTTTGGCCTGGGACTCTTGTTGCGCATCCTGATATGGACGTGGTTTATTCTCTGGATCTGGTTGATGATTATGGCGTGGGTACGTCCAGATTACCGTTTACCTTTTGTGAGTAAGTGGGTTCGGAACATCCTTTAGCTGACCTATGGTTGTTTTAAGCGCGACTGGTAAGTGACTTTGATTACTTATTCGCCGCGCTTAAATATTCGTGCTATTGCTTATCTTTGTAGAGTAGACCCAGGGTTAGCCCAAATACGAGGTGGCGAACGATATTCTGCCAGAACGAGGTCCAGTTGGCGAGTTCAGGCAACTCTTTATTTTTGATCAAGGGATGATATTTGTCTGCCAGTGGAGTCAGCCACCAGGCACTGATAATAAAGATCTCACCAAAGATAGATCCTTTCAGCCAATTTGGGCCTGGTAGAAAGCGTTTCAGGACAGCTGCATAGATTTCAGCCAGGGCTGCTCCATTGAGAAAATGAATGATCCATGAAAGTATCGTGATTTTCCTGGTCTTTTTTTCGCCTCCCAGCAATCCCTGAATGAAACGGACATCGCTGAAGCGATTGCCGATCAGAAACTTATCTCCTTCCATGGCAATGCTATAAGCGGCGGTGGCTACTATGCCGATCAGGGCCGCTTTACCGGGACGCCATGTTGGTGTGATAATTTTTTGTATGCTATTCATCATAACTGTTCCTTTTAATATTCAATGCCGATTAAGTAATTATTCAGATCTTATTGAAACCTCTGGCATTAACCAGATTTCTTTTGTGCCGTTGCGGAAAATGCTCGGCGGCGCCGAGCATTTTCCGCAACGGCACAAAAAGTTTTTTTGCTCTGCGAAGCAGAGCAAGGCATTTGATCTCGAAAGAGCGCTGAATAGTTGCCCGATTACTATAGTATAGTGATCTGCTGATCAACGCTTTTCTCGTAAGTAAGGGATGAGCAACGCTCTTTTTAGGGACGTGTCTTCCCTGGTAGAAAGGGTATATGCAATAAGATCGCGGTCAGACTACCCCAGAGAGTAGCAAGTAGATTGACCATATCATTATCCATCCACTTCAAACCGCGTAGGTAGCTGGTGTTTGTGCCACAGCTATGCACACGCCGTTCAGTCTCTTTGTGGCAGACAGGACAATAATAGATAGTTTGTATGGTCGCACCCAGCAGACTATCGAACAGGCTACCGCTAAAGCCGCTAACCAGAGCGATGAATGGGAGTGACACTGAAGCCTGGCGCTGGAGCAGCTTAAAGACCAGTCCTATCGTGAAGGCGCCGATAGCTGATGCCCCAGCTCCTAGTGTGCTCACGCCACCTGATGTACCCGGTATGGTGGGTTGGCCCGTAGTAATAAGACGTGGAGGTTGCTGACTTAATACGCCAATCTCGGTTGCCCAGGTATCTGCGTTAGCCGTAGCCAGGGCTCCGACAAAGCCGGCCTCAAAGCTAGAGCGTAACGTGGGTGTCTGGCTTAGCCCATATCCCAGCGCCATTACGGTGGCCACACCACCATTAGCCGCTACCTGCGCCAGATCGCGTTGTGAGCCTTTGCTAAATTTATCCGCAGCCGTCGCTGCTTTGTCGGCGGCGCGAAAATGTGAGAAGAGGCTTGAGGAGACAAAAAAGAAAATCAGCGAAAGTCCCCATGAGGGACCACCCAGGCCAAAAGTTGTCGTACCAGTGGTAATTGCGCCCAGGATACCGCTACGGCTTAATGAGCGGCGTCTATAAGCCAGCAGACCAATAGTACTGCTAAACAGGAGGCCAAAGACCAATCGGAGCCCGGTCTGCTTTATCTCTTTGCTGTTAGTTGCATCCCGGGAAGTGAATAAATTGGACATCTACTAGTACCTCATCAAAAATTGCTATGCTTTCTGTTACAGAAATCAGTTCTTATCAGTTTTATCTTAAAGAAGGCATGGTATAAAGCAAGTATTGTTCTTTATGTAAGAAGAACGTACTCTTTGTCAAACTGCCAGTCGGGTATTGTCTCCAACTCGACATAGAGGTGAGGATGGAGTGGGTCGATATGTTTCATTAAATGAATATCCACCACACGATTGTCGTTAAGCCCCAATCCTTCACAGATTGCGTCTTGCGTAATTTTTAGCCCGCCGTCAAGATCGCGGCGGAGTGGTGTAGCGAAATAAAAATCCAGCAGGAGTGCCAGGTGACCTTGTTGGAATTGAAAACGTAATGTTTCAGAGAGCTTCCCCTGTTGTTCGAGCCTGCGTAGTAAACTATGCACATCGCGTTTAAAGCGTCGGGCAACCTGGGTACTGACCCGGTGACCATTGACCGTAGCATATTGTTGATTGATGCCCGGTGGTAATGGGAGAGTCAGACAGAGCCGTGGAGGAGATAGATAGACTTTTCCTTCTGGTTCATGTATTTGCTCATCCATAGCTTTCTCCTGCCTATATAGTACTTTTGGAATAAATAATACAGTGCGTATTGTATCATATCACCATGTCTTATCTTGTAAATCATGATCGTTGTCAAGCTGGAGAAAGAGTGATACACTGCCTAGAACGAGGCCTGGCGAAAGTGAGGAGTAAAAGTGATCAAGTGTAACCGCTGTGGAAATATGACCCCTGCTGGCGCAGTTTGTCAGGCATGTGGCGCACCACTCGCTGGCATGGTTGATAATGGACCAGCCCAACGAATGGGATTTCAAGACCAGCCAGAATTACCGGCATGGTTGGAATCGTTGCGTGCCGGTGAACGTTCGGCACCGCCTGCTAATAATCCTGGGAGTTTTTCTCCCGCCGATCTGATTGAAGAAGGGGCCTTTCCAAGTTGGATGCGCTCAGAACGTGGGGATTCACGTGATAACACGGCAGCTAATCCTCCAGTATCTGCGCGTCCCGCCTCTGAGTCAGATCAGGTGCCTGAATTTGGGAATGCTCCCTCTCAAGGCTTTACGGCCCAATCCTTAATTGATGAGAAGTCATTGCCCTCCTGGATGCAGGAGGGGAAGTCGGCGGCCCCCCCCGCTCCTTCCACACCTGGAAGTCTGGACGCATCAAGTTTGATTCAATCAGATAATTTGCCAGACTGGATGAGAACATTACAGCAGCAGCCTGGACCCAGAAATAATCCAGCGCCGCAGCAACCTGCACCGAGAGTTAACCCGGCGCCACAGCAACCTGTGCAACCACAGGCTCCGTTAGCGCCTGCGCCCTCCCCTGGAGTGGGTTTTTCGGCACGTGATCTGATCGATCAGCAAGCCCTGCCCTCATGGATGCAGCCGCAGAATGAGCGTACTGGTAATACAGGCAGTTCTTTCCCTGTGAACCAGAACCAACCGGCTCCGAATATACCAGCTCCACCAACTCCGGGCCAGACGGGTTTCTCAGCTTCATCTTTATTAGATATAGATGCTCTGCCCTCATGGATGCAGGAAGGTGGCAAGCATACTGGTCAGCAGCCAGGAAATAATCCACCGGCTCCAACTGCCCAGAGTGGAGCCTGGCCGACCGCGCAATCTAATCCAGCCTGGCCTCCTGTCAATCAGCAACCCGCGGCAAGCTTTCAGCAGCAGCCAATGCAAACGCCTCCAATGGGTGGGGGAGCGCCAGCCGAAGGAAATCAGTTATCGGCGGCATCCTTCATCGATCCTAATGCATTACCTGAATGGATGCGTTCAGCTGGTGGTCAGTCCGGTCAAATGCCATCAGCTCAGCCAGGAATGGGTTCTGGTGTGCGCCCCGGTGCTTACGGTGTTCCCCCACGTGTAGAGAACATGCGTGTTCCTAGTCGCCCACGTGGTGAGGTGAATTCCAATGAGAGCAGTGAGCTAGCCGCTAATGTTTTCGCTTCAATGCTTGGTGTTGCATCGGCGACTCCTAATTATCCTGCTCAGCAGCAGCAACCTCAGATGGAGCAGCCAGGTCAGGCCAATCCATTTGGGCAGAGCAATCAACCTGGTCAGGCGAATAATCCATTTGGACAACCAAATCAGGGAGCATCCGCTAATCTCTATGGTCAGCCCGATGTGGGCAATATGTATGGACAGCCCAGCCAGCCCAACCAGGGCAATATGTATGGACAGCCTGGACAAACTGAGCAAGGCAATCTCTATGGTCAGTCAGGCCAACCAAACCAGGGCAATATGTACGGTCAACTAAATCAACCTGGACCAATGGGGCAATCTGGTATATCGCAGCCTAGCATGGGTGGAATGCCTAACACTCCTCAAGGTATGAGTGGAGTATTTCCGCAGAACTATGGTGCAGGTAATAGTTTGTCTGGTATGTATGGCAATAATTATCCTGGTAACCAGGGACAGGGTAATCCCGCAATGGGTGGTCCATCCGCGCCTAATCCGAGTGCTGGTCCATCCTACTCTGGTAATGCTTATCCTACATCGGCGCAGTCATCCGCATCTGATGCCGCGTCCGATCAAAAGAATAACAAAAAACGTGGATTGTTCGAGGCAATTCGCGAGTGGCTTTCTCGTTAGTCGGAGAGAAGAAGGATACCGGAAATGTATACACAACCCTATCCAGAGGGTGGACAGGGTCCAGCTCAACAGAATTCAGCGACCCCCAACTCTCTGCTGGTCGCTGATTGCGGGGCCGTTTTTACCAAGGTCTCGCTTTTTGGCCTGGTTGAAGGCAATTATCGTTTGATGGCACGTGGGGAAGCGCCATCAACGATTAAACCGCCTCTAGAGGATGTTTCTGAAGGCATTATTCAAGCCATTAATGTGGTTGAATATGTGACCGGCAGAAAATTCATAGAGAATAAGCAGATTATTTCACCTGAGAGAGCAGATGGGGATGGTGTTGATATTTTCATTGCCACTGTGAGTGCAGGCGATCCTTTACGTGTCGCGGCTCTGGGAGCTGTGACTCCTGAATTAGATAGTCTGACCTCCCAGGCGGTTTCTGGCTTATATGCGCAGGTACAAACGGTCCCTTCTCCTTCCTATGTAGCGGTGACCACTCCAGCTAATGTGGGTGCTTCTGTCGGTGGTGGTAATGCTGCCTGGACGCAGGAGCGTATGGCGATGGAGTGGGAGCGGCAGGTGAGTCGCTTGCGTGAAATGCAGCCGCAGGCGGCCTTAATCGTTGGCGCGGCGGATGGTCCTGCTGGCCCTTCAGCTCTACAGGAGGCCTGCCAGCTATTGATTAGCGCTGCCAAACAGGGTACCACGCAGTCAGCTGATGGAACACCAAAACATTACTCGGTTGTCTATGCCGGTGCTCCTCAATATGTAGATGCGGTCCGCCGTATGTTACAAAACGTTGCCGATGTGACACGCATAGAAGCCCTGACAGGCGCGGCCCAGTTAGGTGCTGTCAGTGCGGCCATTGGTGCACTCCACGAAAAAGAAGGCTTGCAGCAGGTTCCTGGTTATGATCGGCTTCGTAACTGGTCCCCATTTAGTCTGGTCGCTTCGGCCACTTCGCTCAGCAGCCTGGTACGCTTCCTGGCCCAGCATTATGCAATGAATGTTACCGCTATTGATGTCGGTGGTAGCACAACCACCGTGATGCTGGCAGGGGAACAGGGTGAATTTATTCCGATGGTCAATGCGGGCATTGGTGTGGGAACAAATATTGGTGATATCCTCCAAAAAACGGGTTTGCAGAACATTACACGCTGGCTTCCATTCCTGATCTCAGAGGATGAAGTGCGTCAATTTGTCCTGAATCATATGCTTCATCCCCAGACCTTACCAACGGATTCGCGTGAGCTGGCCTTGATGCAAGCGTTTGCCCGTGAGGCGATTGCCCTGACGATTGAAGCTGCCCGTAAGAGTAGCCATCTGGAGTTGCCGGATACAGATCTTATTCTGGCGACCGGTGGTGTCCTCTCGCATGCGCCCAAATATGGACAGGTAGCGATGATGTTGCTGGATGCTTTACAGCCTCGTGGCGTCACCTCTCTGGTAGTCGATAGCACGATGTTGATCTCGCAACTGGGGGCTGTTGCGACCGCTGCTCCTGTGATGGCGGTACAAGTCAATGAGAATGATGCTGTCTCGCATCGACTAGGGACCTGTGTAATTCCCTTTGGTAATGTCCAGCAGGGCCAGCTGGCTGTGCGGGTTGGGGTAGAATATAGTAATGGCAGACAATTGAATGTTGATGTGATGGGTGGTTCAATCGAAGTTATTCCATTGCAGGTAAATGAGCAAGCTCTGCTAACATTATTCCCGGCTCCAACGGTCGATGTTGGGCTTGGACCTGGAGAACGCGCACGCGCCGCTGAAGAGATCGATGGTGGTCTGATTGGACTGATCATTGATGCCCGTGGCCGTCCGCTGGTTTTGCCCGCTGAAGACACTGAGAGGCAGGCCCGGTTACTTCAATGGTCTCAAGCACTGGGGGCGTAATCGGGAAGATTACTCTCGTGAGAGGTTACCGCCATGGCTTATCCGTCAGGCTGGCCTGTTATTCCGCGACTGATTGTAAAACGAGAGCGTTGGCCAGATGGGCATTCGGTCAGGGGTATCCCATTAGTGTATCGTAGCCAGGAGGTCGTTCCTGACCAACCTGTGCTGCGAATTTCAACCAATACAAACGTATCCGAGCATGAGAAGAGCCCCTCTTCTCATGCCTCATCTAAATCCACCTCTGAGATAGATATTCCATCAGGCCTCCATGGTCGCGTGATCGGCTTTACGCCTCGTAATGGCGTGGTAATTGAGAGTCATGCTGTATTGTTACAGGGCATCGTTGGCGCAGGTCGCCAGGTTGCCGGTGTACTGACCATGTGGCGTACTCCCAGTAACTATGTTTCCCAACCGATTCCCCCTGGGGCGATTCTCGTAGTGCCAGGTCAATTGAGCTTTGCTTTATTGCATCAGGCCTTGAATTCAGGTGTAGTTGGTGTCGTGGCCAGCAGTATTACCCTGAGGGACCTGGAAGGCTTTCTGCGTACCGATTATCTGCACCTGGTCAAAACCTCTGATAGCGAGCAGGCACAGGAGCAGTTGCCGCCTCTGACCATCCTTCTGACTGAAGGTATTGGCTCAGCAACCATGCCCATTCATATCTTGAACCTTTTACGTCAGTATCAAGGATCTGTCGCTTTGCTCTCCGGGGCACTCTCTTTACGGGAAGGATTGTCTCCCGAATTGGTGATCTCGATCCCATTGAGCGAGATAGAAAAGGATTGGCAAGCAATCCAGCCTGATATTACCCTGTCATTAGGTTCGCAGGTACGTATCAGTTCCGGCGAGCGTACAGGTACCACAGGGATGGTCGATTATTTCTTTGTATATGAGCAGCTTTTCCCTTCTGGTATTCGTGCGCGAGCCGTGCGACTTCGCCTGGAGGATGGATCTTTTGAAGTCGTGCCCCTAACGATGGTCGAGAGAATCAGCTAGTAAAGTTATCCACATTTTTGAGGGTTATCCACATCGTAAATAAAAATATGTGGATAACCCTCTATGCATCTTTAATACACTGTAATGGCCAGGTTAAGCTAGGGTAAAATGAGTGAATGGCCCTGCATATCCTTCGGCTGCGGAATATTCATCGCTTGTAAGACGGTGGGGGAGACATCCGCCAGAATGCCATCGCTGCGCAGTTTGGCCTGGGCGAAACGTGGTGACACAAAGTAGAGTGGTACCGGGAACGTCGTGTGCGCGGTAAATGGCTTACCAGTCCCATATTCGATCAACTGTTCCGCATTGCCATGATCGGCAGTAATTAAGACGCTACCACCTGCGGCCAGGGTTGCCTCAACTACACGGCCCACCTGTGTATCGACAGTTTCCACCGCCTTGATCGCGGCTTCAATAATGCCTGTATGTCCAACCATATCGGCATTGGCATAGTTCATAATGATCAGATCATACTGACCACTCCGGATACGTTCGATGGCGGCATCGGTGACTCCGGCCGCGCTCATCTCTGGCTGGAGATCATAGGTTGGTACCTTGGGTGAGGGAACCAGAATGCGATCCTCGCCTTTGAAGGGAACCTCGCGTCGGCCATTGATGAAGAAGGTGACGTGGGCATATTTTTCAGTTTCAGCGGTATGGAATTGGGTCATACCCTGCTCCGCAACTACCCGTGCGAGCGGCATCTCTACCTCATCGGCGCGATAAGCGACCTCCGCATCCAGGCCTTCTTCAAACTGAGTCATCATCACGTAGCTTAGATCAGGGATGCGTGGACCGCGCTCAAATTTACCTTCAGCCTGTGGTGGTAGATCCTGCATCACAAAGGCTTTGGTTAATTGTCGTGCTCGGTCTGGACGGAAATTGTAATGGATTACAGCGTCGCCAGCCTTGATGGTGGACACAGGATGTCCTTCTTCCATAATCACGGTTGGCAAAATAAATTCATCGGTAAGTCCGGCATCATAGGATTGTTGAATGGCGGCCAGCGGGGAAGGAGCCTGTTGTTTAGCCTCACCTCGCGTCATGGCCCAGTAGGTAGCTCCAGTGCGCTCCCAGCGATTATCGCGATCCATGGCATAATAACGTCCGGTGACTGTCGCGACTTTAGCT
This sequence comes from Dictyobacter alpinus, assembly GCF_003967575.1. Taxonomy (NCBI): domain Bacteria; kingdom Bacillati; phylum Chloroflexota; class Ktedonobacteria; order Ktedonobacterales; family Dictyobacteraceae; genus Dictyobacter; species Dictyobacter alpinus. Next base: position 1,607,171 of record NZ_BIFT01000001.1, on the reverse strand, counting down.
GGATGATCACCGCCAATTTCTTTGGCGCGTGTCTGCAGACGTTGCATAAAATCAATGCCGCCGGTAGGAGAAGTATCGCGGCCATCCGTAAACGCATGAATATAGACGTGCTCGATAGTATGTTTGGCTGCGAGGCGCAGTAAAGCCTCCAGGTGGGTCTCATGGGCATGCACTCCGCCATCACCCAGCAAGCCACAAATATGGAGTTGAGATTGATTTTTCTTCACATGTTCAATAACCTTCAGGAAGGCCGGATTCTGAAAGAAACTTCCATCCTGAATCGACTCACTGACACGCGTATAGTCCTGGAGAACGCGTTTGCCTGCGCCAATATTTTGATGTCCTACCTCTGAATTGCCCATCTGGCCGTCTGGTAACCCGACAGCGGCCCCTGATGTTTTGACCGCCGTGTGAGGCCATTCACGCGCAATTTTATCGATATTGGGGGTGCGGGCCTGGGCAATCGCGTTGCCCTCCTTGCGTGGATTGATACCCCATCCATCCATGATAATCAGAACAAAAGGGTGTTTCCGTCCGGAAGGTGTCGTGCTCATGTATTTTTTCTACTCCACGATGATATAAAGGGTTAAACGATGGTTGATCTTTTTATTGTAGCACAGTGATCTGATCGCCCAGAACAGCCGGCCGCTAACCGTTGTGTATCTATTCTATTGCCTGTTCCGTGTTCTTGAGTGTACTGGAAGTATTTTTGTCGGTATAATTAGAAATACAAGGAGTGAGAATGTGGTTGCGAATTTATTAAATTTATTCATCATTGTACTGATTGTACTTTTCGTGATTGCCATTATCATACTGGGATTTGCTTTGTATCGTTCGAGGAATGCTGGCAAGCGCGTTCCTTCCAGTACAGCGCCTATTCCTGATGCATCTCAGCGGAATGAACGGACCAGAGTGGATCAAGATCCCACAACTATGTCCGATGTTAATCGTAAATACAATGAGTCAACAAACGATGATGATATAGCGAGAGATCGTTAATATATTGGTGCGCGGATTGAGATTGGAGAAAACCGCTTAAGGCACGTTAAACTTAGGGATTGGTTATTTTTCAGCAACCAGACTGCTTGGAACTGCTAGCAGCAAAAGTTGAAAATCAGTTTTCCAAGCAAGTTGGAACGGAAGGATTAATATGGACAAGACATCTTCAGGCTCCTTAATACGAAGATCAAGCAAAGGGGTAGTTGCCACTTTTGTTGCCTTGTGCCTGATCGCCATCTCAGCCACGGCTGCATTGGCAAACTCTGTCAACATCTACGATAACGCAGGTGTGCTAAATAGATCTCAAGTACAGAGTGCGGCTTCATCGTTATCAAAGCCCATTGACATCTATGCGGTCAATTCGACCGGATCAAGTTCGGCGTTTGATCAGACTGCCAAGCGCAGCATCAAAAACGCGGATATGATCGTGATTGCGTTTAACCCTAACCATGTCTCGATCGTTGGTGGTAAAAATGTTGGTCTATCGACCAGTCAGTATAAAGATGCTACCAATGCTTTCACCAGCACGATAAAAAGTAGCAACCAGAACTTTACCAGCGCGACCGTTGCGGCCATTGATTCCTTGCGTGGTTCATTGAACAATAGCAACTCGTTTATTCCTGGTGTTGGTGGTGGCGCGGGTAGCTCGATTTTTGGCACCTTGTGCTGCGTGGGTTTGATTGCGCTGCTGGCTATTGCAGCCTTCGCAATTTTCCGCCGACGCCGTGGTGGTAACATGGGCAATGGTGGTTTTGGTAATTTTGGCGGAGGCTTCTTTAATCGTCGCCCTAATCAGACACCTTATAACCAAGGTCCTAACTATCAAGGTAACTATCCTCCTAACTATCAGGGCAATTATCCTCCCAACTACCAGGGTAACTATCCTCCACAGCAGGGTGGCATGAATCCCTGGGCAGCTGGTGGCTTAGGCGCAGCAGCTGGTGGATTGGTTGGCTATGAATTAGGTAAAAATGCCGGCGAAAATGATCGCGGTAACGAAGGCGGTTTTGGTGGAGGAGCCAGCAGCGACTTCGGTGGAGGCGGCGACGGTGGTTTCGGCAGCGGCGACGGTGGTTTCGGCGGAGGAGCCAGCAGCGACTTCGGTGGAGGCGGCGGAGATGGTGGTTTCGGCGGTGGCGATGGTGGCTTCGGCGGAGGTGACAGTGGTGGTGGTGGTGGTGATTTTGGTGGTGGCGCTGGTGGAGATTTCTAACGCCACTTCAGTAGTACTCTATCCCGGGCTGCATAACAATGTCCGGGATGGACACAAAGAAAAAGAGAAGGGAGCAGGTTTCGTTGGAAACCTGCTCCCTTCTCTTTTTGCTAATTAATGAGCAGTTGTGCATATCAAAGAGGTGGCTAGCGGACGCGACCACTGCGGCGGGCGATCTCAACCACTCTCAGGCGGCTGAGTGCGCGCATAAGGGCTGCCTGTAGCTCCGCACGCTCGGTACGGGACTGGACATCTTGCAGGCGCTCTTCGGCCTGACGTCGGGCTTGCTGTGCGCGTGCCTCATCAATCTCTTCCGCTTGCTCTGCAGTATCAGCCAGAATGGTTACGCGATCATGGGAGACCTCAAGGAAACCGCCAGAAACGAAAAAGATGCTATCGTTTCCACGCAATTTAATCTCTAAAGGTCCTGGTCCCAGCAGGGCCAGCAGGGGGGCATGTTCAGGTAAGATACCCAATTGTCCATCTGCTCCAGGCGCGTCAACGATTTCGGCCTCACCGTTGTAGAGCTCACGCTCCGCGGTTACTACCTCGACATGCAGTGTATTGCGTGTCGCCATCGTTTAACCCTTCTTCTGGTCGGCGTCGTACGCTGCAACCACATCTTCGATTGCTCCCTGTGACAGGAAGAAGTTCTCAGGAATGTGGTCCACATCACCGTCCAGAACGGCTTTAAAGCTACGTACAGTATCCTGCAGCTTCACATATTTACCTGGTAGGCCGGTGAAGACCTCAGCAACTGTGAATGGCTGTGAGCAGAAGCGCTCCAGTTTACGAGCACGAGCCACGATCAATTTATCATCATCGGACAGTTCATCAACACCAAGAATGGCAATGATGTCCTGCAACTCTTTGTAGCGCTGTAGAACGTTCTGGACGCCACGTGCGACATTATAATGCACATCGCCAACCACTTGAGGATCAAGGATACGGCTGGTGGAGTTCAGAGGATCAACCGCAGGATAGATACCCTTCTGTGCGATTGAGCGCTCCAACACGATGGTTGAGTCCAGGTGAGCAAAGGTTGTAGCTGGAGCTGGATCGGTGTAGTCGTCAGCGGGCACGTAAACGGCCTGCATCGAAGTGATCGAACCATCTTTAGTTGAAGTAATGCGCTCCTGCAATTCACCCATCTCTTCAGCCAGGTTTGGCTGGTAACCTACTGCTGATGGCATACGGCCGAGCAGTGCGGATACCTCAGCACCAGCCTGTGTGAAGCGGAAGATGTTGTCGATGAAGAGAAGAACGTCTTTATGCTCTTCATCGCGGAAGTACTCAGCGATCGCCAGACCACTCAGGGCAACGCGCAGGCGAGCTCCGGGAGGCTCATTCATCTGACCAAAGACCATGGCCAGACGGTCAATTACACCGGCTTCTTGCATTTCATGGTACAGGTCGTTACCTTCGCGGGTGCGCTCACCCACGCCAGCAAAAACGCTATAACCACCATGGCCTTTAGCGATGTTATTGATCAGTTCCTGAATGATAACGGTCTTACCAACACCAGCACCACCGAAGACACCAATCTTACCACCTTTCATGAAGGGGCAGATCAGGTCAATAACTTTCACGCCGGTCTCGAAGACCTCAACGTTAGAAGACTGATCTTCCAGCGTTGGAGCATGGCGGTGAATTGGGTAGTGAGGGGTATCTTCAACTTCTTCTTTGTTATCGATCGCGCGACCCAGCACGTTGAAGATACGACCCAGTGTCTTAGGGCCGACAGGAACGCTAATAGGAGCACCTGTATCGACGGCCTCTGTACCGCGCTGCAGACCATCGGTTGGACCCATAGCTACGCAGCGGACCCAGTTATTACCGAGGTGCTGTTCAACCTCAAGGGCGAGATCTTCTTTAGCACCAGAAGGGCGGGTCAGCACCTGATTATAAATTTCTGGCAATTGGTCCTGGGGAAACTCGATGTCTACCACCGCACCCAGTACCTGCACGATAGTTCCCTTCGCGCCAGTTTGTGTTACTGTCATGTATTTCTCCATTGCGGGGATCTCTTTTGTCTTTCCCCCCGCACAGATATCTCTTTAGAGTGCCTCAGCACCAGCAACTACCTCAAGAATCTGGGTAGTGATGGCGGCCTGGCGGACCTTGTTATACGTCAAGGTGAGATCCTGAATCAGATCGTTGGCATTATCGGTTGCGTTTTTCATGGCAACCATCTGAGCTGATTGCTGACTGGCAACAGCTTCAAGCAAAGCTTGATACACCTGGATATCCACATAGCGTGGGAGCAGAGCTTTAAAGATACTCTGTTCGTCTGGCTCGTAAATATACTCGGTGGCCTTGCCTTCCTGCTCGTCCTCATCCTTTTTTTCAGGTGGCTGGACGGGCAGCAATTGTACCGTCACCGGTGTTTGTGTCACCGTATTGACGAATTTCGCATAAACCAGATATACAACATCGACCTCGCCCTTCAGGAAGGCGTCTACAGCTACCTGGGCAATGGCGGTAGCATCACCGATGCCGGGCCGATCACCATAGTTGGTGAATTCAGCGATCATATCGAGCTCACTACGCACAATGAAATCACGGCCTTTACGACCGACGGCTACGTACTCGACGCCAGGGTTACTTCCCTGCTCTGAGAGCCGGCGAGTTTCATTGCGGGCGGTAGTGGCGGCCTGACGATTCACGTTTGAAGGCAAGGCGCCACAGAGGCCGCGATCAGGAGAGATCAGCACAATGCCGATATTTCTCACTGGACGCTGCTTCAGCAAGGCCAGATCCTCAGCCAGATCGTCATTCCCATTGGCAGCCGCTGTTGACAGGCGGGCCACCAATTCACGAATCTGATCGGCAAAGGGGCGAGCCTGTTCAACTCGCTCCTGTGCCCGACGCATCTTACTGCTCGCCACCATTTGCATGGCTTTGGTGATTTTCGCTGTATTTTTTACTGATCGTATGCGCTGCCGAATTTCTCGGGTTGATGGCATCTATCTGCCTCCTAGCGCTTCTGCTCTTCGCGTGGTGCGGCTGACTTCTGATAATCTTCGATAGCAGCACCCAGTTTCTTCATCAGATCTTTGCTCATTTTATTGCGGCCAGTGATTGAGCTCTCTGTAATCTCGTTCTGGAGATCCTGATAATTGGCATCCATGAAACGATAGAAACCGGATTCCCAGTCGTTGACCAGTCCCAAAGGAACCTCATCCAGATAGCCATTGGTCACTGCGTAGAGGATCATAACCTGGCGCAAAACCGAGACCGGCTGGTACTGTGGCTGCTTCAGGATTTCCAGGATACGGCGACCGCGATCGATACGGGACCTGGTGGCGCGATCCAGATCAGATGCGAACTGTGAGAAAGCTTCCAACTCACGGAACTGTGCCAGATCCAGACGCAGGGTACCAGCTACCTGGCTCATACCTTTGGTCTGTGCGCTACTACCTACACGGGATACTGAGATACCGGTATTCAGAGCGGGGCGCTGACCAGCATTGAAGAGGTCGGTTTCCAGGAAGATCTGACCGTCAGTGATTGAGATCAGGTTTGTTGGAATGTAAGCGGAAACGTCGTTCGCTTTTGTCTCAATGATTGGCAGAGCGGTCAATGAACCACCGCCGTAATCTTTGTTCAAGCGAGCGGCGCGCTCCAGCAAGCGAGAGTGCAGGTAGAACACGTCACCAGGATAAGCTTCGCGTCCTGGAGGGCGGCGAATGATCAGTGAAATGTTACGATATGCTTCTGCGTGCTTGGTCAGATCATCATAAACGATCAGAGCATCGCGACCGGTCTCCATGAATTCTTCGCCAATCGCACAACCGGCGTAAGGGGCGATATATTTCAGAGGAGCAGGATCAGATGCGCCTGAAGCGACGATGATCGTGTAATCCATGGCACCATGCTCTTCCAGGATAGCGCGTGTACGAGCAATCGAGGAATTCTTCTGACCAATTGCCACATAGATACAGATCAGGTCCTGGCCCTTCTGGTTGATGATCGTGTCGATGGCGACAGCGGTCTTACCAGTCTGGCGGTCACCAATGATCAACTCACGTTGGCCACGGCCAACCGGGATCATGCTATCGATCGCCTTAATACCAGTCTGAACTGGCTGGTTTACCGACTGGCGAGTAATAACGCCAGGGGCAACACGTTCGATCGGGCGGAATTTCTCAGTTGAGATCGGGCCACGATCGTCGAGAGGTTGACCAAGTGGATCGATAACGCGGCCGAGCAGCGCATCGCCAACTGGAACCTGGATAATGCGTCCGGTTGTACGAACTTCATCATCTTCACGGATCTGGGTGTAATCACCCAGGATTGGGCAACTGACTGCTTCCTCTTCGAGGTTAAAAGCCATGCCATAAAGCCCTGTACGGGGAAATTCTACCAATTCAAGATATTTCACATCTTGCAGGCCATAAATACGGGCGACACCGTCTTGTACCGCGATTACGGTACCGACACTTGCGGTCGAGGTGGTATCGGCTCCAAAGCCTGCGATGTTTTTCTCTATGATGGCACTGATTTCATCAGCCCAAGATGCCATCGCGTTCCTCCTAGTGTTTCCTAGTGGCTTCTTACTTTTGTCGTTGTATTGTTTTATCGATCTTCTGTGTCTTTTCTCATCAGAGAAAAAATTTTCAGGTGGACTCTGTACGGGGATCTATTTGTTTGTATGCTCTACTCCCGACCTCGATACACCTGTACTAAAAGATCGAGATATTTAAGACTTTAGTGGTGTTGAAATGCTGCCGCTTATCTGTTTGCAGGTTCCGCGAAACCTTCAGTATCTTCAGAAGCAAATTCATCATCGTTACTCAGCGAGATGCCCGAGAGCAACTGCTGCTGCAAGACATGCAGGCGGTTGCGGACACTACCATCGATGATTTCATCTCCTACGCGTGCGACAACACCACCTAAGATACTCGGATCAACCCGAGTCTGGATAATAATGCTTTTGCCAGTCTTCTGCTCAAGCGCGCGTTTAACGACATCCTTCTGGGCATCGTCTATCGGCGCTGCTGTCGTGACCTCTGCGACTGCCTGATTGCGATAGTCAAGCACGAGGTGTTCGAACTCGGTTGCAATATGTGGCATGACATCGACCAGCTCACGCTGGACGATGAGCAGGGCAAGGTTGAGCGACGTAGGCAACACTTTTGCGGCTAAAGCCTGGCGTAAAGCTGTCTCTTTGCGCTGAGCAGGAATTTTAGGTTCACGCAGCAAATAGGCCAGTTTGCGATGAGCAAAGACCTCTGCGATACTCTTTACATCTTCGAGGGTGCGGTCCATCGTGTTCTGTTTCCGCGCAATCTCAAAGATGGCTCCTGCATAGCGGCGTGCAATCGCTCCTTTAAGCATTAGTTATTCCTCGCCTGGTCACTAGCCGTGACAAACTCTTCGACTAAGCGGCGATTGTCGTTGCTATCAACTGACCGGCTGATAACTTTGCTGGCGGCATCAATCGAAAGATTAACAACGTCGCGGCTCAATTCCATGCGAGCACGATTTGCTTCCTGATGGATACGAGCGACCTGCTGCTGTCCAATCTTCTCTGCACGTTCGCGAGCTTCAGTCTCAATCTGCTGAGCAACCTGTGCCGCGTTTTTGGTAGCACGCTCAATAGTATCCTGAGCCTGACGCTTGGCATCAAGGATGATACGTTCAGCGTTGTTGGTTGCCTCTGCCAGATCGCGTTTGGCCTTCTCTGCGTTCTCAATGCCTTCACGGATCAATGCCTGCCGCTTCTCAAGCGTACGCTGAATAATTGGCAAGAAATATTTCCAGAGGACAAAGAAGACGACCAGAAAGGTGATCAACTGCGAAATAAATGCAGCTGCGTTAATACCCAATGCACCTAGTCCGGAATTACCGCCTTCGGCCTGGGCGGCTGCGACTGAAGCGAGGGTAAGTGTTATGTTCACGATAGCGCTTCCTTTCCGTCAAAAGTAATAAACAATGGTCCGTACATAATGCGGAGACGCGGCATCACCTGTTTCCTTCTTTATCTTCAAAGGAGAGGAAAGCAGAATGGACGCGCTACGTCTCCACACTACGATACGAAAAGTATTACTTAAGGGATGAATTTGATCAGCAGGGCGACTACCAGAGCATAAATAGCGATAGCTTCGGCGAACACGATAGCCAGGATCATGTTAGTCTGAACAACAGGAGCAGCCTCAGGGTTGCGACCGATAGCTTCCATGGCTTTAGCGGCCAGAATACCGATAGCCAGGCCAGGTCCGATAGCACCAATACCAATAGCAAGAGCTGCTGCGAGTGGAGACAGGTTCATGTTTAAAAATCCTCCTTAAGGACGAATGTGTTGTTTATTTATGATTCAGGTTTATTTATGCAATCACAGACACAATGTCAGTGAGTAGCAAGCAAGTGTGATGTTGTGCTGTTTGAACTAGTGGCTCGGAACAGCACTGCCCTCATACTCATGGTGTACCTCATGCTCACCCTCATCATGATGGGAGTGGCTGGTAGTACCAACTTGCATGAAGAGCAAGGTCAAGAAGGCGAAAACGAACGCCTGGATGACAGCAACGAAAAGTTCAAATGGAACGAAGATGATGTTGGCCACAGCAGGCAGCAGATAAGCGAAGACTGCGAGCAGTACGCTACCGGCGAAGACATTACCAAAGAGACGGAAGGAGAAAGAAATCAATCGTCCTAGTTCACTGATAATTTCGAGTACACCTACTAAGAAGTCAACCAGTCCCATGCCACCTTTCTCTTTGACTGCTTTAAAGTTCAGATACTTACTGATCTGCTCTTTAAAACCGAGCATTGAGAAACCTAGAATCTGCGTCACGACAACTGAGACCAGAGCCATCGCCAGGGTCAGGTTCAGGTCAGTTGTACCAGGACGTAGCCAGGGAACAATTTGATTAGAGAGATCACCCCACAACAGCGGTCCATTTACGACCGCGTTGGCGTGTTGCTCATCTAAATGAACGGTACCAATGGTATCAACACCAGGAATAACGTCGAGCAGATTACAGAATAAAATGAAGATAAAGAATGTAGCCACGAGGGGGAAGAAGCGTTTGCCTCTCTCCTTACCTGCCACACCCTCGACCAGATTCTGCAGAAACTCAACGACCCACTCAAGGGCATTTTGCAATCCTGCTGGAACCATATTGCGCCGTCGGGTACCAATAAAGAATACCACGAACAAGCAAATAGCGCATATCCACGTACATAGCAGAGTGTTGGTGATCCACGTGCCAGGAATAATTACTTCCGGGGCAATCGCGATCGTTGGAAGTTTCCACAGATTCACTCGGCTTTCCTCCCTATATGCCGAGCTCTGCCAGGTCTGGTTCGATGTGCTTAAGGGATCCGTTTAGCCTACTGAAAGACACTCTTATATAAACGGTATGCTCCATAAATCCCCGAAATCAGGCCAAGCAGTAGCCCGAGAAGTATAAACAAATGTCCGGTATGAAGAAGGCCATCCAGGTAATTCCCTAAAATGGCTCCAAGTGCGATGGGGATGGCTACTGTGAAGCCCATGCCGCTCAACGCTCCCAGCGTATTTAACACAGTAGGGGAAGGCGGTTTCTGTTTCATCCTTATAATCCCATCTCTGTTTTCCTCAATAATACCAGTCGGATTATAGCACAGGGAACATTCTGGATGCAACAGTAGCTATGCTTTTTTGCCTTGCCGCGTGAGGCCCCATGTGCACGGCATTCGTGCATTTTTGTGTGCATATAAATGGCCAGATGAGACCGCCTGAAAAATTCCATACACACAAAAATGAATGGCTGATTAAAAAAAAGTTAGTGTAAGGTTGCAGAATAAAAAATGTGTGCCGAGGCGTTGCAAATGTTAGCATCTTCAATATGCTACACGCGAACTGGTATAAACTAATGGTTGTGCATAATAGTTAAACAAGGGTTTTGAAGTTTATAATAAATAGTATTGCTAGTAGCTTCAGCTTTAGGTAAACTGGAGTCTGGTGGTATAAAAGCAAGAGATAGCTTAGAGGCATTGAATATAAGGAGGAGGCTGTATGCCAGAGCACAGGAAGGTAATTAGCACATTCCAGTTTACGCCAAAATCGCAGGCCATTTTACGTGAGGCCGCTCAGACAGATATACTCTGCATTTCAAATAATGAGGAATTTCTCGCGCGCTTACAAGAAGCTGAAATCCTCTGTTCCTATTGGATTCCTAACAATTGGCGTGTACTTGCACCTCATCTCCGCTGGTTGCAGGCCTCGGGTGCTGGTGTTGATGGCTTGCGTTCTACAGGCATTCTAGATGAGCCTGATACTGTGGCTGTGACGACTGCGGTTGGCATCCATGCAACTACTATCGGTGAATATGTCTTTGGTAGTATGCTTATGTTTAATCGAACCTGGCCGGAGATGGTGCGCTTGCAGGATCGACATGTATGGCCCCATAGTGCAAACTGGTATAAACTAGGGGGACGTGAACTTGTCAATCAGACGTTAGGTATAATTGGTCTGGGCAGTATTGGTCGTCGCATAGCGCAGCTTGGACATGCCTTTGGTATGCGTGTGCTGGCCACGCGTCGTAGCGTTGAACCTGGTATGGTTGATCCCGATGCCGATCAGGTCTATCCCATGGAAAAACTGCAGGAAATGTTGCGGCAGAGCGATTATGTAGTGCTCTCTGTTCCGCTGACCCCACAGACTGAAAGATTGATTGGTGAGCCGGAGTTGCGTGCCATGCGGCCCCATACCTATCTGGTAAATGTAGCTCGCGGGCAGATTATTGATGAGAAAGCGTTGATTCGTGCGTTGCGAGAAGGTTGGATTGCTGGCGCTGGCTTAGATGTCACTCAGGAAGAGCCACTGCCAGCGGATAGTCCCTTGTTCTCGTTACCAAATGTCATTTTGACGCCACATATTTCAGGTGATAGTGTGCACTATGATCAGCGTTTGGCTGATTTGTTTGCAGATAATCTACGACGCTATCGAGCCGGGGAGCCACTGCGGAATCGCTATGATCCGGCACGCGGATACTGATGAGGTGAAAAATGAGTTCAGATTTAGGACTTGTATCGGTGCTGGGGGCTGATGCTGTTGGTCAGCCTGGGCAACGTCGCTTTCGACTTTTTGCCCGGAATACCTGGGCGTCTCTGGTGATGTGGATGGAGAAGGAGCAGTTGGCTGGTTTGGCCGAGGCACTGGATCGTACCCTGGCGCTGATCACTGAAGGCCAGGTCTTACGTACTGAGGCGCGTGCTGGCGGTAATCCACTGGTTGAAGGGATGCCGGCTGACTTTCCACGCTATCCCACTTTTGATGCTCAGGTTGGGCAGATGCGTCTCAGCTATGATGAGCATGATGCTTTTTTCACATTGCTGCTCACTCCTCTTGGTATGTCCCAGGAAGAGGGGCAGGAGCCGGAAATAACGATGGCCGAAGATGAGCAGATTACGCTAGCCTTTAATCAGCAGCAGGCGCAAGATCTTTCCACCGCCATTCAGGTCGTTATCTCTTCGGGACGTCCTGTGTGTCCTCTTTGCCATGCTCCCCTGGATGGAGGACCTCATGCGTGTGTCAAGCAGAATGGGCATCGTGATGTCACGCCGATTGAAGAGCTTAATAATGGTGACGAGCCTGAAGCATAGGGATATGTTTTAAGCGCGAAGGCAGAATAAGATAGGGGCGTATCCATATACGCCCCGCTGGGTGTTTTGTCTGGCGCGTACCAGCTGGTACAACGTACCCTGGAACTTCTACTTTCCTATGTTAGTCATGACATGTATACTTATTGGCTTTTTGTAAGTACATGTCTTCATTGGCTTCGATCATAAGTTTGTGAAGCACTACAACATCAGCATCGGGTAGATACTCAGCTGGTTGCAGGCACAGACGCATGATCGCACGGCCGTTTTCTAGCACCTGAACATAGCCTTTGCTTCTCGGTACGCGATATGTCCTTTGGGGTTCACTTGGGCTAGGTATTTCCAGATAGCCACGCCAGAGAAGTTGACGGAGCTGCTCTGGCGTGAGCATATCACGTAGTAGATTGGCTGCCCGGCGTTCGGCACGTGACCAGCCTTTAATGTATGGGAGTAAAAACAGCCATACAACCGGCGTGATCGCGAGGGCTATGATCATCCAACACAAGACAGAGATGATCAGGGACGCGAAGTTCATCCGCCAACGACTCGTGGTACCAAAACTATTTGTTCAGCTGTGGCATCGAATTTATCAATACGTTGTATTGGCTTACCATCCGTGACTCGGAATGCTGTTGCACCTTTCGCTTTTTCTTGTTCAAAAATTCTTTCCGCCTCGCGGATGGCAGCGATAGCTTCAGGATCACCTGTTTGAATTTTTTGCTCATCCCATGTGAGACGGTCGTCGCCGCGCCGTGACATCACCCGTAACATTCCCACAGTCGTTCCTCCTTCGCAGTTTACGCCATGTTTGCTGCATGGCTGATGCCAACGAAAATCTGTTGTTTTGCTGTGCTACTTGTTACTGTAGCTACTTGTGGTTCGACTTAACAAACTACATAAAACGCGATTTTGTCTGGTATATGTCTGCCATGGTTGTGCGCTCAAGGCGCTACGACTCTTCGTTGTATAAGCTGGACATATACTTGCGCATATAACACATACAACACGCCGGGCGTTTCAACTGTGTATACAAGAAGACACACGTTGGTACTACTATTGTACGTGACGACCTGTGTATAGTCAATGGTTAGGAAGTTATTCCAGCGTCTATTGCTACTTATTGCGTAAATTAGCTGGTTGCCCTGCAAGAGCTATGGGGAGTGTGGGTAGATGAGTTTTCACGTTTTAGTAGAGGTTTTTCTGGGGATTTGTGTTTGTGGTGCTCAGGTTGCACGCTGCCATACTCGTTCCCTGAAGGGAACTCGCTTTTTTACTAATGTGCTGTGCACATTTTTGCAGCAGCTATTTGAATTATGGGTAGAGCCATAATAGATAACGTCGCTCTACCCATAATTTATTGAGGTGGTTAGTTTATTATTTTTCAGTAACAAATGTGATAGCTACGGTGCCGGGGCCGGTATGGGTACCCAGGGCGGCTCCTAGTTTGTAGCGTGGAATTTCGCCGCTATAGACTGGTTTGAGTGCCTCAGCTAGCTGTATGCCTACTTCTTCGCTGGATTCGGCAATGGCTATGTCTTCTAGCGGGCCACTCTCGCTGATTAGCTGGCTGGTACGGGCAAAGGCTTTTGTGCGTGTGCGTGGCTGTTCGACTGGTACGACTGCGCCTTCTTTATTTAAGGTAATGATAGGTTTGACACTTAACATGTTGCCGAGCAGTGCCTTTGCTCCTCCGATGCGGCCACCACGTTTCACATATTCAAGGGTATCAAGGACCGCTAAAAGATGGGTCCGTGAAAAACGATCTTCCGCATAGGTCTTTAGCTCTGCGAGGGTGCTATCCTCTTTATTCATGGCTGACAATTTTTGCAATGTCATAAACATTGCGGCACTGATGCACTTTGAATCGATGGCCTCGAAAGGGATAGTACGCTCTTCTTCGGACAGTGAATTCCAGGCTGTGCAGGCGGATTGATACGTACCACTGAGTTGAGATGAGAGGTGAATCGATAGAATGCCGGTTGCGCCTTCTTGAATTAAGCGCTTATACGTTTCCTGGAAGAGTGCTGGCGCGGGTTGTGAAGTGCGGGGTAGAACTTTGCTTGCCTGTAATTTTTCATAGAAGGTGGCATTATCAATATCAATGTTGTCTTGGTATGTTTCCTCATCAAAAAAAACAGTGAGAGGAACAACGGTAATACCTAGTGCATCTGCCGTCTCTGGCGAAATATCGGCGGTGCTATCTGTAACAATGCGAATAGTCATCGCAGGCCTCCTGGGGGGAAAATATAATGCTATCAAAGTGTAGCCGCAGCCAATGTATCTTTGTTATGGCTGCGGGCTACACTTCTGCTGGTATCCTTTATTGTACTACTGAATTTGCTACTACCATGTAGACATGGCGCTCAGACTTATTCAACAGAAATAATATATGCGTAGTAAGGTTGTCCACCATTTACCACTTCTATTTCGAGTTGAGAATGCGCTGTTTTGATGCGTCTGGCTGTCTCTTGCGCCTGTTCTTCTGTAATGTCTTCACCATAGTAAACAGTAACAATTTCGTACGAGTCAATGTTCATACGTTTCAAGGTATCGCTTAGCGTTTCTTCTATACTTGGATCCGCGACCGAGAGATTGCCATTGATGACACCAATGAAATCTCCTTCACGGACATGCAGGGTACCTAATTGAACTGAACGTACGGCAGTAGTGATTTCTGCAGTCTGGATAGTGCGGGCAGCTTCAGTCATTGTTTTGCAGTTAGTAGAGAAATCAGACTCGTAGTTGATACTGATCAATGCTGCGATGCCCTGGGGAAGCGTCTTGCAAGGTACAACGTATACTTCTTTACTGGTTAGCTCCACCACTTGCTGGGCACTTAAAATGACATTGCTGTTATTGGGCAAAATAATTATTTTTTGAGCGGGATTTTTTTCAACGGCATCCAGAAGTTCTTCAATGCTAGGATTCATGGTCTGACCACCGGAGACAACGGAGCTAACTCCCAGGCCCTTAAAGACTTTTTCAAAGCCTGCACCGGAGACCACGGCTACGGTAGCTAACTGGTCGCTGTTGACCGCTTCCGGTTCAGCTGGCTCGTCGTTGGCATGTTCTGCATCGCTCTCAGCCGCATAGGTCAGACTTTGTTCCTGTAGGTTCTCAATATTGATATCGAGCAGGCTTCCGAGTCCAACTCCATAATCCAGAATTTTGCCCGGAGTGAGTGTATGAGTATGAACCTTGAGCATCTCTTCATCGCCGGCAACCACAGTGGAGACGCCACCCATATCAATAATGGTTTGACGAATACCTTCCACATCCAGACCTTTACCACGCAGTAAGAATACGACCTCGTAGCCGAACTCTTCTTCGATGGTGACACGGCCTTTTTTAGTATGTGTTTCTACTGAAGGTTGAGCAATGGCTGTAGCGGATGCTGCGCCGTTCAAACTGGCCGCACTAGTGGTTGACTCTCCACGCATATAGCGCAGGATACCCTCTAAAATAGTGCAGAAACCTTGTCCACCAGCATCGACAACGCCCGCTTGCTTTAAGGTCGGGAGTAATTCAGGGGTGCGAGCAACAGCCTGGCGTGCGGCGGCCACAATATCTTGCATCTCTACGACAAGATCATTCTGCCGTTCGGCACTCTTCATAGCTGCATCCGCCGTCTCACGCACAACTGTCAGGATTGTGCCTTCGACCGGTTTAATCACTGCCCGATATGCTAGCTGTGAAGCTTTCTGAAAAGCCTCGGCCAGATCTTGAGCATTAAATGTAGGCTTATTCTCAAGTCCAGCGGCTATGCCACGCAGTGTTTGCGACAAGATAACGCCTGAGTTACCACGTGCCCCCAATAATGCATCATGAGCAACTTGTTTGGCGATAGCCCCCGCCGACTTCTCCTGACTTTCGGTGATATTCCGAATCGCGGATTTCATCGTAGCTGCCATGTTTGACCCTGTATCCCCATCGGGAACAGGAAAGACATTGAGCGCATTAATGGTATCACGGTTGACTTCCAGCCAGGCTGCGCCCGCTAAGATCGCTTTCCGTAAATCTTGACCATCAAAAACACTAATGCGTCTGGGTCGTTGACGTAGTATGGGACGTTGTGTGTTTTCCTCCATAGCCGCTGTGCTACCTCTGTCCTTTATTTCTTGTCAGGTGATCCAGGCCCATGGATAAGTCCCTGGACATTAACATTAACTTGTGTGACTGGAATACCGAGCATCTTCTCCGTGGAGAATTTGACGGCACTCATAATATTGTGAGCAATTTCAGAAATACGTAATCCATATTCAAGTGCGACATAAACATCAATGACGAGTTGATCGTCAAGAATCTGGATTCGTACTCCCTGATTGCTATGCTCGGGAGTAAGAAGCACCGCTTGTCCATTACGCAGATGTGGTGAGGCAATACCCAGCACGCCGTAGCAGGTCAGAGTAGCTTCAACCGCAATAGAATGGATTGCATTAGGTAATACTTCTATTTTCCCGAGAGGGTGTGAGCCGTGTTGCGGCTGTATCGCAGATGCTTTTGGCATACGCATGTGTCTTCTCTCTTGCCAAAATAGCCAATATCGGTTATACTCGCTTAACATGTTTGGATTATCCAAGCGGTGTACGCACGAGTTTTCTTGATGCAGTATACCAGAGGCATCACGGATAATCAAGTAAACGAATACAGGGCAATTATAAGCGCCTTCCGTAGAGGAAGGACTTCTTTTGTGCCCATTGCAATTTTCCGGGAGGAAGAAGAGAAATGTCAGCAGGACGTTGTGATATCTGTGAGCGCAAGCCAATGTACGGCAACAATGTTCCCTTTTCGCAGCATCGCACACGCCGTCGCTTTGTGCTTAATGTACAGCGCCGTCGTATTCAGGTTAATGGTTCACCCCGCATGGTCAACATTTGTACCCGCTGCCTGCGAACCATGAGCAAACTGCCTAAAGAGCGCTAAAGTTCACATATGCAAGAAGTACGCATTAAGGTAAACCCCCTGCAGTAGATAATGGTGTCCAGTTCTGCTGGTGCTATGTAAACTACCTGTTGTAGGGGGCTTCCTTATGTAAGCAGTGGTGTTTTGACATCTCTGCTTTTTTTTATGCCTGCGGCCTCGCGCCTGCGGCGCTCGCTTGTTTTTAGTTGCGACACGTGGTCCTGGCTGCCGCGGCAGCCAGGACCACGTGTCGCAACTAAAAGAGGAGTTGGGTTTTGGCAGAGGGTGGAGTGACCAGGCGGCAATACATTTCACTTGGAACTGATGGAAAGAATCATGTTTAAGCAACCGAACCGTGGGGCAAGGAGACGGCAACCCGCAAGGGGATTGCCCTACATCTTTCGTCTTTCTCCTCTGAAAATGAGGCATTTTCATCCCCGGTGGTGTCACGAGAAATGAAGGTCTTGTTTTATTGCTTCAAGATGTAAAGAACATTCATCCTTGAAATAGAGGATAAAGTAAACTGGAAATGAGTATTGTAGGGCAATCCCCTTGCGGGTTGCCGTTTCCTCGCTCTCTGTCAAGGTCCCTGATCATGACCATGTCGAGCTGCGCTACGTGAGATGTATTGTGATTAAGAGGTGTTGGGGTTGGTAGATAGAGAGGGAGGGATCATCTGGCCTGGGCTAGATGATCCCTCCCTCTCTATAGGCATAGTGATTTATGCAAAGTGGCGTTTGAGATCAATTAGTACTTATGGGGTGACGACGGGAACTTCTGTTTTTTGGCGACTATTTTCGAAGCGGGTGCGCAGTTGTCCGCAGGCGGCAGCGATATCGTCGCCACGTTCGGCGCGGACACTGTTGCTGATGCCGCGTTCGTATAGGATGTTGCGAAAGGCACGTATGGCATCTGGACCAGGTGTTTGATAGCTGGCTGAGGTGGCATTGACTGGAATACAGTTAACGTGGGCAAATTGCTTTAGCGGCGCCAGTAGTTCGGCCAGTTTTTCCCCATATTCTCTGGTGTCATTGACGCCGGACAGCAAGACATATTCAAAAGTAACCTGGCGTCTGGTGCTGGCAATATAGTCCTTACAGGCTTCCATGAGCTCGTTTAGTGGATATTTGCGGTTAACCGGCATGGTCCGACTGCGTAGTTCATCGGTGGGCGCGTGTAGTGAGATGGCTAGATTGATCTGCAGGTTTTCCTGGCTTAATTTGCGAATTGCTGGCACCAATCCGACGGTGGAGACCGTCATGTGGCGTGCCCCCAGATTAAAGCCATCGGCACTGTTCAGGATACGCAATGCCTGGAGAACGTTAGTGTAATTGTGTAATGGCTCTCCCATACCCATCAGGACAATGTTGGTGACATGATCAATTGGTGCAGTGCCTGGTAGGCCAGCGGCAGTCCAGGGTTCCTTGCGCAGTTCGCGTGCAAAAAACAGCACCTGAGCCACAATTTCTCCAGCAGAAAGATGGCGATCAAATCCCATCTGACCCGTGGCGCAAAAAGTACAGCCATAGGCGCAGCCCGCCTGGCTGGAAACGCAAACGGTGGCGCGTGAACTGCTCTCGCCAATCGGTGGATAGAGCATCAACACCGATTCGACCAGTTTACCATCAGATAATTCTAGCAGAATTTTGCGGGTACGATCATCTTTAGAGTGCAGTTCGCTACGAATAATCGTTGGTCCGATACTCGCTTCTTGCGTTAAGCGCTCACGCAGAGACTGCGGCAAATTCGACATTGCCGAGAAGTCGTTTTCAAGTTGGCGATAAAGCCAATTATACAATTGTTTCGCGCGGAATGGTGCCTCGCCACGCTCTTTAAGCCACGCCTGTAGCTGTGGCAGCGTTAAGCCGAGGAGATCCGTCTTTTGTGGTGTTGGTGAAATCGGTGTCATGGTCATGGCCTCATTATAGCACGAATTGGCTATACCTGTAATAGCTTTGCTACTTATGATTGGGATACAGCATCCAATAACTGACGTCGGGCCTCTTTTTCGGTGCGGGCGGATGCCACATGTACGACTAAGACATGTAGTTGCCTGGCATCGCGTGTCGTGGCAGTTTTTTGTTCAACCAGTGTCAGTAAGCGTGGGAAACGAGCCTGTACGATCGTATGGAGTGCTTGACAATAGTTCTCACGGTCCTGTTGTTGAAACTGTAACTGAACATGTTGTTGGATCTCCTGGTAGATCCAGGTATTGCGTAATTCATCATAATTATGGTCTGACATCTTTCTATCCTTTTCGCTGCACTCTCAGTAACGGTCCTGACGGCAAAATAGCTTTTCCTTATATATACCAGGGATCCCTTTCAAGGCGGAAAGTAGCGCGAAAAGATACGAAATAGAGAAAAGACGGGCCATTTGGCATATGATCTGTCTTACTTTTGCTTATAATCATACGTATACCGAATAGAGGGGGGGCTTGATAGAAAGCCCGGGTTTAAGATCATCATGGAAGAGAGCCAGATGCATTATGTCGATTCCTACTGAGCAAACAGAGAAACCTGCTAGCTCTGAGCATGAGCAGCAAGCAAACATGGCGAGTTTTCGTCATGTTCTGAAAAATCGCAATTTTTTATTATTATGGATAGCCCAGTTAATCTCGCTGACTATCTTGAATGCCGCAAACTTTGGTTTGATCGTTCTTGTCAATAAGCCACCAAACGGGGCGTTTATGGCGGGTCTGGCGATCATTGCCTTTACATTACCAGCAATCCCATTTAGCGCTATTGCTGGCGCGATTGTGGACCGTATTGATAAGCGCCAGGTGCTCTGGATCAGTAACCTGCTGCGGATGGTCACCATGTTGCTGATGTTTGTATCCGTCTTAGTTGACCGTTCCAATGTATGGTCGCTCTTTGGTCTGATGTTTTTAACATCACTTATTGGTCAATTTTTTATCCCTGCCGAAGGTGCCTCTATTCCTTTGTTAGTGGGTGAGCGAGAGTTGATGCCTGCGCTATCTTTGTTTAATATTTCCATGACATTATCGCAGGCAATTGGTTTCCTGGTACTGGGTAGCGTGGTCGCCAAGCTGTTCCCCCCTTTCTCATTCATGCTTGGGAGCCGTGCGTTTCATGTTGAATCAACGGATATGCTCTTTGTGATTGTGGCTGTGCTGTATATAGTCTGCGTGGTGTTGATCCTGGCGATTCCCAAGCAAGCGTTTCAAGGTGACCATGTGCATAAGCATAAGCATAGGCACCAACAGGACGATGCATATTCTGCTGCCAGTCAGGCGTTGCATACGCTCTGGAAGGATATGGTTACGGGCTGGAGGATTGTACGTGCCGATCGACTGCTGTTTTTTTCTGTCATACAACTCTCGCTGGTCGGTGTGTTGATGCAGTTGATTGGTGAGCTGGCAGGTACTTTTGTGCAGCAGGTTCTTAATCGACCGCCCGAGGATATGTCGATCATTCTGACACCGGCTGCGGTTGGTCTGGTTGGTGCCTCCGTCTTAATGACTCGCTTTGTTGAAAAGGTTGGCCGTATCCGTTTGACTGTCATCGGCTTTATCGCCCTGGCTGCAGGCTTTATCTTACTGCCAGGATTGGAATGGCTAGGGCACTTCATCAATCCTAAACATGGAACAGAGTCTCTGGGCATTTTGCTGGGAGTTATTGTTGTCTTGATCGTACTGGGCATTGCAATGGCTTGTGTGAACATACCCACACAAACTTTGATGCAAGAGCGAGCACCCGAGAGTGGTCGTGCCCGTGTCTTGTCCCTGCAATTTATGATTTATAGCGCAGGCACAATTCCTGTCCTATTGTTTGCCGGTGCCTTTACAACATTGATTGGCTTTACACCATTAATCTTCCTGGTCTCTGCAAGTTTGTTAGCCTTCTGCTGGTGGGGATTCCATTATACTCGTAATACTCATAGCGCGCATGAGAATAAGGCCAACACCATTGCTGAGCAGGAGTTAAAACAGAGAGAGCAATCAGCAACTACTGATCACGCGGATGAAGGGTAAGATGATCTTTCCATAATCTAACGTTTGGCTAAGAAGCGGGGAGGTAAGGGGCGACCAGCCTCTTGTCCCCGCTTCTTAATGTGGGTAGCGCATGCTTATTTTTTTGCCTGGGCTTCGATGGCGGCGGTACGAGTCTGAATAGCATGCAGCCGGGCATTATCAAATTTGTGACGACGATCAAAGGTAAAGAGCCCGTTTTGTTCGACCGATACGTCGGTTAACTGGGTATAGCAGTAGCCAAACATATGTGGATTATCAAGCAGAACATCGCAGAGAGCCTGGAAGCGTTTATAGAATTCTTCCAGCGTATCCGGTGCGGTCCCATATCCCCAACTGGATGTATTATCGCCTTTTTGAACTTTTTCACTCCACCAGATACCACCAAATTCACTGACAAAGTAAGGTTGCTTATTGTATGGGATCGACATAGTTGTATGCCCATCCCGCAAATTGGTAAAGACCTGTCCTTCAGCCATATGGGCATGGCGCTCTTTGTAGTGTTCTAGATCGGTCCAGAAATCTTTGCCCGTCAAATAATCGTGCGAGTCATAGACATCCGCTTCTGGAACCCGGTGTGAATAGCCAGAGACATCCAGCACAGGGCGCGTCGTGTCCATGGCTTTGGCGGCCAGGAACATGGCACGGGTCACATCATCCAGATTGGTGAGTTTGTCTTGCCGATCGTATACGGTCTCGTTAAGTCCGCACCAGCCGACCAGGGCGGGATGTGAGTAGTCGCGCTCAAGTTCTTCGAGCCATTGGGCCACGAAGGCGGGTGTGAAGGTGAGATCGTCCTGCCAGGGTACACGACCCTCGGAGCCCCAATCAGGGAATTCGCCCCAGACCAGATAGCCCATTTTATCGGCGTGGTACAGAAAGCGTTCTTCAAAGACCTTTTGATGTAGACGTGCGCCATTAAAACCAACGGCCTGACTTAACGCGATATCATTTTTAAGTGCCTCGTCTGTTGGTGCTGTCAGGACGCCATCAGGATAATAACCCTGATCCAGGACCAAACGTTGGAAGACAGTTTCTAGATTGATTTTAATGGAGTGACCATCAATGGTGACGCTACGCAGACCTGCATAGCTACGTGCACTATCAACGACCTTACCTTCAGCATCGAGTAGCTCGATTTTCAGATCATAGAGATGAGGATCCTGAATGGACCACAGGCGGCGACGCTCAACTGGAATTGCCAAATCCAAGCGCGGTGAGAAGTCCCAATCGGCGGCACATTCGGCCTGAGCGACAACGCCCTGTGCATCCATCAATTCGGCCCGCAAACGTAGGCCGGGAGCATTATTGGTGATCGGTTGCTCCAGACGGATCAGGCTATTGGCTACGTCTGGCGTAATGCGTGGGCGGCGCAGAGCATATTGTGGCACCGGCTCCATCCACACAGTCTGCCAGATGCCAGTAGTACGGATATAGAAACAGCCCCAGTCATAATAGCGCTGAGATTGTTTACCGCGTGGTTGAGGAGGACGATGGTCATCGCGAGCTCGAACCACAATCGTCTTCGTACCCGTTGCGATCCCTAAATCGCAGGTGAAAGGCGTAAAACCACCACGATGGCGGCCTACCTCGGTCCCATCTACCCAGACCGTTGTATCATAATCTGAAGCCTGGAAGTGCAGTAAGATATGTTGTCCATCCCATTCACTGGGAATAGTCACAGTGCGGCGATACCAGACCGCATGCATAAAGTCTTTATTGTTGATGCCCGATAATTCAGACTCCGGACAGAATGGAACGGTGATACGCTCGGCGAGCTCATTATGTAATAAGCCGCGTTCCAGGCCACTATCACTATTATCAATTTCAAATTGCCATTCACCATTGAGGCATAACCAGGCCTCGCGTTCAAATTGTGGACGCGGATACTCTGAACGTGGGATGCTCATAAATACTTTGTTCCTCCAACGATTAGTGGTACGTTCAACGTTGTATCTAATCATACCCCAAATGGGAGCAGAAATCTATGAGATCCAGCAGATTTCCAGGGCTTTTTAATTTTCCACTTCCTGGCGCCTACGGCGCCGGAGTCTGGTGTGGTGTGTGTTCTGTGGGCGGCCGCGGCCGCCCACAGAACACACACCACACCAGAAATACTCTGTATATGATTTGCCTGACAGTTACTCCCGGCTGAAAATGAAAAAGCCCTGGCAGATTTCATCGACGAGCGCACAATCAGCTGCACGCGAGTACTAAAGTGCCCATGCTTCTTTATAGGTATGGTGTAAAATCGTGTACATAGCACGAGATTTTATACCATACCTATAATCATTGGAGCGCTAAAGGAGCGAAAACAATGTCAAGTGAAATATAAATTTTATGGGAATCAACCACTTATTTTAACCGCATGGGTATCAATGATAAAAACCAGTTCTGTCGCGAATTCGATACGCTGGATACTCCACTGATCATCTTTCACCAGATTTTGGAAATGGTCTGTGTAGTATGTTGCCATGCCTTTATCTTTTCCACCGAGGCTCTGAATAGGATAAGAAACAATGATGTGGCGGGCATTAAGCGTGTGGAGGAGTTGATACGCGGCACGCTTATCCACCTGTTCCAGGCAAGGCAGAACTTTAAGGACCAGAGCGAGATCTACATGCTGTGTGGGACAGGATTGAATAACGTCGCAGACCTGTGCTTTGCCTGTGATGGACATGCGTTGAAAATATGCTGCCAGAAAATCCATAATATGTTGATAAATATCATAGGCACAATAACTGCTGGGGAGGGATCCTCCGGATATCATCCAGGGCAGGGCTAACGGATTGAGACCACAGGCGATATCTATGATGCTCTGGATTGGTGGTAGATGGGTGAAAATGGTGTGGTAAAAATCTTCAAGGATGGGTAGGCGTTCCCGCGTGGAGGCATGATAGGCCATAATGTGGCGACAGCTTTGCTTGAGCGTTTCTGGCGATCCAGACAGCCGGGCTTCGGCAATGGTGGCAAGCCAGTTAGGATAGTCCTCATGACCATCCAGGTACGCGCCACCAATCTGATGCAGCTTATTTTTCGTGGCCTTAACCGCTTCTTTAAGCGTGCGCCGTTTCAGTAGTTCCTGCGCCCCGATAGCGCTGACAAGTTCAGGACAGATATCCTTGTATTTGCTACTTGTCAGCACCGTCTCGTTCAACTGTTGGAGCGCGAGTGTTTTATCTATCTTGAGCATAATAGAGCTCTCTCAGGCGTTCTGTAAGCATTGTCATAAAACGTAAATTATGAATGGTTGCCAGACGGAAAAAGAGTGTGTCGTTGATTTTGAATAGATGATGCAGATAGCCCACTGAATAATTGGTGCAGCAGAGGCAGTCACAATACGCTGAAACAGCATGATCACTTTTGATGTATTTATCGTCGTTGACATAGATATAGGAGAACCACTTTTCGCCTGGCGCGAAAGTAGAGGTGGCAGCGCTGAAGGTATACATGCGGGCGTGGCGAGCATCGCGTGTGGGCATGGCACAATCAAAGATAGCGTAGCCCAGGCGTGTTAATTCCACAATACTTGTAGGATGTCCGACTCCCAGGGCGTGCATCTGATATTGCGCGGGGATCAGCTCGCGTGTGTAGGTAATGATATCTGTGAGTAGCTTTCCCTGTTTATCTAATGGCCAACCACCATAGCCAAAGCCATCAAAGCCGATCTCCAGGAGCGCCTCGGCACAACGTTTGCGTAATTCCTCAGAGCCACCACCCTGGATAACGCCAAAGAGTAGGGGACGCTTGTCATCAGACAACTTTTTTTGTTTGAGGAGACGCTCAAATTCTTTTTTGCTACGTTTCGCCCAATCGATGGTATGCATCACCGCCACTTCCTGGATGTCAGCCGGTGCATCCACATGGGTACAATAATCCAGACACATGATGATATCGGCTCCGTAACTCATCTGTAGCTGGACAGCCTTTTCGGGCGTGAGCTGAAATTTACGATCCGATCCTTCGGGTTTAAACGCAATGCCATCATGGCTTAAGGAACCAAATTTTGCATTCTGCTGAATTAAAGAATAAGCCTGGAAGCCACCTGAATCCGTAATAATTGGTCCCTTCCAGCCGCTCATAGTATGTAAGCCACCCAGAGCCTGAATGGTAGAAGTACCGGGGCGCTGCATTAAGTGGAAGGTGTTCATGACCAGGGCCTGTATATGATGATTGCGTAGATCGGTGGCATCGGTAGAGCGCACGACACCAAGTGTGGCATCAGGCATAAAAACTGGCAGTTCAATAGTTCCGTGGGGGAGATGCATACTTCCATATTGGGGCTGTTCAGCTCGTCCGTGTTCCATTGTTTTCCTTACTATTAGCAGCGTGAGTTTCTTGTATTTGCATCGATATATATGCGTGAGAATAATGTGAACATTATAACATGCATCTCAAACTCGTGAATATAGATGGCTCCCTTGTGTCTATTTACTTCCTATGTTCTCTTCAAACTAGTAAGACACAATGAAAAATATGGGGATATTTTAATGCGAGTGTGGGTCAATAAGATACTTTTACTGAGGTCAGGAACTAGTTTTCTTATGGATATATCAATTTGCTTCTATTTGCTGTGTTATATTGGACAGAGACGAGGAAAATACGTACAATAACTCATAACAATGCAACATTGTCTACACTAGAATTCAGGGTGCCAGCTTGATGTTCCAAGAGGAGCGATGTGCATAGATAGGTACGTTTCTTTGTGCCTCTTCATGTCCCATTGATGCTGTTCACGCGTCATGATGGTTATATCCTGATCTAAATGTATGAGACTACGTTTATTTTTAAGTAGAAGAAAGAGCAATACATGCGTGATCTCGCAATCAGAGCCATCAATGCTGCCAGGCAGTTTGGTGCGAGTTATGTAGATGTACGGGTCATGGAACGTACGGCCGAAGGCATAGAGGTAAAAAATGGTCGGGTGGAAGGTGTGTCTAACGCAACTAGCAGCGGCTTTAATGTCCGCGTGATCGTGAATGGCGCCTGGGGATTTGCCAGCAGCGCTCGTATGGAAAATGCAGAGGCCGAGCGAATTGCTCAGCAGGCTGTACAGATTGCTCGTGCCAGCGCTCTTGTGGCTGGCGATCCTGTGCGTCTCTCGGCTTTACCCCCTCAAAAAGGCTCATATCGCACACCCATGCATACCAATCCTTTTTCTGTTCCCTTGCATCAGAAGGTACAGCTTTTGTTAGATGCAGATGCAGCCATGCAAAGTGTTAAAGGGGTAGCCATTACCAGCGCGAACATGGAATATTCGCGTGAGCATAAATTCTTTGCCAGTTCTGAAGGTAGCGAAATTGAGCAAGAACTGTTCGACACCGGGGCCGCTATCTCCGCTACTGCGGTTGATCCTGACAGCAGCGAGATGCAGACGCGCTCCTATCCCAATTCCTTTGGTCGTCAGGCTGGCACCGTAGGCTATGAGTTCATTGAGGCGATGGATCTGATTAATCATGGTGCGCGCATCGGTGAAGAGGCTGTACGCCTGCTGACGGCCCCGCAATGTCCCAGTGGTCTCAAAACTGTCATTCTTGATGGACCGCAGACCGCGCTGCAGGTTCATGAGTCCTGTGGTCATCCAATCGAATTGGATCGTGTGCTGGGCTATGAGGCTGGTTTTGTAGGAAAAAGCTTTTTGACGACCGACAAGTTGAATGGCCACTATCGCTATGGTTCAAATGTCGTCAATTTGACTGCGGATGCCACTGTTCCAGGTGCGTTAGGCACCTTTGGTTGGGATGATGAGGGTGTTCCCGCTCAGCGCACACCAATTGTTGCTGAAGGTATTTTTAGTGGTTACCTGATGTCGCGGGATACCGCTCCCTTGATTGGCTTAAGTAGCAATGGGTGTGTACGGTCAGATGGTTGGA
This sequence comes from Dictyobacter alpinus, assembly GCF_003967575.1. Lineage (NCBI taxonomy): Bacteria > Bacillati > Chloroflexota > Ktedonobacteria > Ktedonobacterales > Dictyobacteraceae > Dictyobacter > Dictyobacter alpinus. Next base: position 1,580,602 of record NZ_BIFT01000001.1, on the reverse strand, counting down.
ATCGCCTGCCGATGATCCGTATGACGAATGTGAGTCTTGAGCCGGGAAACTGGAAGTTTGCTGATCTGATTGCCGATACTGCTGATGGCATCTATATGAGCATCAATAAAAGCTGGAGTATCGATGATCGCCGTCTGAATTTCCAATTCGGGGTTGAACTGGCCTATGAAATCAAGGACGGCAAGTTAGGGCAACTGTACAAAAATGCGACCTATACTGGTATTACGCCACAATTCTGGGGCTCATGCGATGCCATTTGTGGACCAGATGAATGGACCGTCTGGGGCACACCCAATTGTGGCAAAGGCGAACCTATGCAAGTCATGCGCACCGGACATGGAGCGGCACCAGCCCGTTTCCGCAACGTTCAGGTTGGCGTTGGACGTTGGTCATAATTTGAGGGAGTAAATAGCATGTATTCTGATGAGGCAAGTGTGCGCACACTGCTGGAAAAAGTTCTGCACTATTCCCAGGCGGAACAGACCGAGGTGGTATTTTCGGGAACGGAGAGCGCACTCACCCGTTTCGCGACCAATCATATCCACCAGAATGTGGCTGAAAGCGATCACGAGATCCGCGTGCGGGCTGTGGTTGGTAAACGTATTGGGGTGGCTACCACCAATCAACTGGATGAAGAGTCATTGCGCCGTGTGGCCGCGCAGGCGCTTGAGATTGCGTGCATTCAACCAGAGAATCCTGAGTTTCATTCTCTCCCAACCTTTCAGCCAATCACGCCAGCGGCCGGCTATAGCCCACAGACAGCCCGCTTTACGGCTGAGGAGCGGGCTCGACGCGTAGGGATAATTGTGCAGCTGGCCAAAGAGCGCCATCTGGAGTCGGCCGGTGCGTTCTCAACCAACACGCACTATACGGCTGTGGCAAACTCTTTAGGCATCTTTGCGTATGAGCCCCGCACCGATGCTGAATGCCATGCAGTAGTGATGGCAGATGAGCATGGTTCTGGTTATACCCAGCGTATGGATACCGATGCTGACAGGTTAGACTTTGAAGCCATGGCTCGCGAAGCAGTCTATAAAGCGGAGCGCAGTCGTAATCCTATCGACATCGAACTGGGTGAGTATCCTGTGGTGCTGGACGCCTATGCTGTAGCCGACATGCTGCAGAACCTTGTTTTCATGGGAATCTCCGCGACCGCCGTCCAGGAAGAGCGTAGTTTTATGAATGGACAGTTTGGTAAACAGATAGTGAATCCCAAAATCACGCTCTACGATGATGGGCATGATCGCGCCGGCTTGCCCCAGGCCTTTGATTATGAAGGTGTGCCGAAACAGCGTGTAAATATCATTGAGAACGGTATTGCTAATGCCGTAGTCTACGATTCTTTTACCGCCGCTCGTGATGGCAAACCAAATACCGGACATGCCCTGCCCGCGCCCAATGGTGAGGGTCCAATGCCGCTACATACCATGTTAGCAGCGGGAGACGCAACCCTGGAAGAATTGATTAAAGGGGTCGATCATGGTATCTATGTCACGCGCTTTCACTATACCAATCCTTTACATCCTGTCAAAACGCTGTTGACGGGCATGACCCGTGATGGAACTTTTCTGATCGAACATGGTGAGCTGACCCGCCCAGTCAAGAATCTGCGCTTTACACAAAGCATCCTCGATGTATTGCGTGGCACTTCGGCACTTGGTCGGGAACGCATCCAATACACTGACTATCTGACTATTGTTGCGCCTGCCTTACGTGCGGAACGCTTCAATTTTACAGGTATCACTGGCGTATAAATACTATCCAGCTTGATTGTCAGAAAGTTGTATAAACAGGATGTGAAATTACTCACATCCTGTTTGTATTTTGGAACCTTTCGTCGTTGTATCAGTATGTATGATAATAGACCCAACAGTTGAATGCATATATGTTGTGAATTCGGGAGGAATAAAGCGATGTCTTTAAGCTGGATTGATATCCTCTTTCTTGCTACCGTGGCGTTATTAGTGTTTAATGGTTTTCGGAATGGAGCCGTCTTTAGTCTGGTGAGCTTGATTGGACTTCCAGTAGGCTTGTGGGTCGCTTATAACTATGGTCCGCAGTTTACCCGTATGTTGTCGTCAAATGGAATTCCGGCTACTCCTCTCATTTCCTATATCGTGTTGTTCTTTGGAACTGTCTTTGTGGTGCATATTATCGGTAATTTTATTCGTGGAGCCGTTAAAAGCACACCACTTATCAGTCAAGGCGATACCTTGCTGGGTGGCGCGATTGGTTTTGTGGAAGCCTGGTTGCTCTGGCTCTTGCTACTGATTGTCCTGGGGGCTTTTTTAGGAAGTTTGCAGAATTCCATGGTTCAGGGCTCAAACTTGATCCCTGGTTTAAATATTCATCTAGATCAATTGCAGGGATGGCACGATTTTTATAATCAAGCCGTTACAAATAGTTTATTCGCAAAAGTGAATGGACTTTTTGTGAAGTCCCTTCCCAGCTTGCCATAATATTGATTAGTTATAGAACAGTTCTCGTGAATACATTTTTTTATTCAAGTATGAAACTTGCGTTCCTTCTGTCTAGTTCATACAATACATATATATGACTGTCTGAACTAGCAACAGAGCGGAGGTTTCATACGACAAAATCTGAACGTTTCTTTGATACGGGCGCAAACAGTGGCCCTGAACGGGCTTATCTGGTAGCGGTTGACTCAACGCATAACGATAGTGTATGGAGCGTTGAGGACTCAGTGAATGAACTGGGTGCGTTAGCCCGCACGGCTGGCGCGGAGGTTGTGGGGACAATGACGCAGCGCCTGCCACATCCAGATTCAAATACGTATCTGGGAAAAGGACGTGTGCAGGAGTTAAGCGATATTGTCAGGCAATTGAACTGCGATCTTGTGATCTTTGATGATGAGCTTTCACCGACGCAACAACGTAATCTGGAGAAGTTGCTGGATGCACGAATTGTTGATCGGACTGCGCTTATCCTCGATATCTTTGCCCAGCATGCCCGCTCGCGTGAAGGTATTTTGCAGGTGGAACTGGCCCAGATGGAGTATTGGTTACCGCGACTTAGCGGGCAGGATGTGGAGTTCACACGTCAGGCTGGTGGTTCGCGGGGAGCCACAGGCGGTGCTGGTGGTGCGATTGGTGTACGCGGACCCGGTGAGACGAAACTGGAGATTGATCGTCGCCGTATTCGCAGTCGTATCTCGGATCTTAAAGAAGCGATTGAGGATGTACGCAAGCAACGTGCCATTCATCGTCGACAGCGTGAGGCTCAGGCTATGCCTGTCGTGGCGGTAGTTGGATATACTAATGCTGGCAAGTCTACCCTGTTTAATACGCTGACTGAGGCAGGTGTCCTGGCTGAGAATATGTTGTTTGCCACCCTGGATCCGGTTACTCGTTATATCGTACTCCCCAACCATCAGGAAGTTCTCTTCACAGACACCGTTGGCTTTATCCAAAAACTGCCCACCAAACTGATCGCCGCTTTTCGTGCGACCCTGGAAGAAGTGGTCGAAGCAGATATATTACTTGAAGTAGTAGATATCAGCCATGAAAACGCGATTGAGCAAAGTGAGACCGTGACAGAGATTCTGGATGAGCTAGATGCGCTGGACAAGCCTCGGGTAACCGCGCTCAACAAAATTGATCTGGTCGCTGATCCCAGTGATATCGATACCAGCCTGTATGCTAATGCTGTTCCAGTCTCCGCCCTCAAGAATCAAGGACTGGATGTACTATTGACCACCATCGCGCAGGTAATTGCCGATAACATGGCCCTGGTCGATGTGCTGATTCCTTATCGTAAAGGCGATCTGGTCGAACTTTTTCATCGCCGGGGCAACATTGTGCAGGAAGAGCACCTGGAAGATGGAGTACATATTGTGGGGCGTATCCATCGCACGCTGAAAGGATATTTCCTTTCGTATTCCAATGCCGAGAACTGATCCAGACTACTGTTTAGCCGATTAGCTCAGCACTATGTGTGCTGAGCTTCTTTGCTCATTTTATTCAAGCGCGTGGCGACATTCATGATTGCTCTGCAACAGCATACAAGATGTGCTATCTTACTTGTCGACCCGCATCTGGTATGCTATCCTGCTGAATACAATCACCCGGATCTCCAGTCAAAAAAGGCGCAAATTATGTCAGAACGGAAAATGCATTCAAAATATCGCTCTCTACGCGTCCTGATACGATCAACCAACGATCATCCTTCTAAAAAGCGTGAAGTGGCTAGTATTATGCAGGAGCACTCTGTGAATCATAAATCAGAGCAAATGTCTACCGTTATCTCTGAAGCGGAAACGGAAAAGGAACGGCATGCCCGGCAAGTCAAAGAATTGCTAAGGCTGTGTGGCTTATTGCGCGCTGATCTCAAGTTAGAAGAGGTATTACAGCAAATTGTTGCGTCCACGGCCGTATGTACAGGCTTCAGGGCACTCAATGTCAATTTGCTAGATCCGACCGGGCGTATGCTTTCTTCGGCAGCTATAACGGGTGTATCAGAAGAAGATAAGCGGACTCTACAAGAAAAACCTTTCCCTGTGCAAGTTCTTACCGATGCGATGCATCCCGACTTTTTAATCAGTCAGAGTTATTTTATACCTCATGAGCATAATGATACCTTAGCCAAAATTCCACGGGTAACTGTTCAAGAAATGGAACAAAGAACATACGGGGCTGACGAATGGCATCCACGGGATGGTCTCATTGTACCTTTGTATAGTCCACGTAAAGAAGAGTTGCTGGGGTTTCTCTCATTGGATGATCCGGAGGATGGGAAGGTTCCTACGGAAGAGGCGGTTGAGGTCATTGAGCTTTTTGCGAATAAGGCGGCCACTGCTATTGATAACGCCCGTCTTTTTCAGAGCCGTGAGGCTGAGCATCAGGCTTTGGAGGCCGGTGTTACCGCTTTAAGTGAGGAGATTCAGCTTTTATCTCAAGGGGATATGCGCCCACTTATTTCATCGCAACATCCGCGTTTACAACCCATTGCAGACTCCTTGAATTCGACGATTGATCGTATCAGTGGCTTGTTACGGGATATGCAAGCGGTCTCTGAAGCGGTCGAGGTGCATACCCAGACCGTCCAACAGAACTCCGAATTGTTGGTTCATGATACACATGTGCAGGAAATGCAGGTTGATCAGATCTCACGCACGATTAATGATTTTGCCCAGATGATGAGCAGGATCTCCGAACGGGCGGCTAATCTCTCTAACACGGCTCTAGATGGAGTGGATGTGACCAATGAGGCACAAACCACGGTCGATCGAACAGTTGAGGGAATGAGCCTGGTACGTGAGGCGACGTTACAGTCGGCGCGTACGATGAAGAATCTGAGTGAGAGCGGTCAGGAGATCAATGAGACCATTTCCAGCATGAATGATCTTACGATGCGTATGCATTTGCTGGCGCTGAATGCAGCCATCGAGGCCACGCGTGCTGGCGATCAGGGACAGGGCTTTACGGTGGTCGCCCAAGAGATTCGCGCGCTGGCTATGAGTAGTTCAGATGTGGCGCGTAAAGTTGGCGATTATATCCATGTTATTCAGCAAGAGACCGCCAAAGCATCTCAGCGGGTGGAGCAGAGTACGCAGGAGGTAGTCAAGCAGACTGAACTGGTGATGCAGACGGGGGTAGCGCTGGATGCGATTGGGGTGGTGACCGATCAACTGACCCACTTGATCGATGGTATCTGCTCGACCGCTGAAAATCAATCTCAGGGTTCACAACTAGTGGTGACAGCCATCACCGAGATCCTGCGTATGACGAGTGATGTTACCCGTCATATGCGTGAAATGCAACAATCAACCAATCGTCTGGTTGAATATACCAATGCATTGCGCGCGCGCCTGGCTTTAATCCATTTGCGCGAGCAATAGCATATCTTTTAGCATTCATAGCCCAGGCTGCGCGCGGCTTCGTAAGCGGTCTGGGCCTCTGTGTGTCTGCCTAGCTGTTCCAGTACCTGGCCTTTATGATAATACAGAATAGCCTCACGTGGGGCCAGAATGATTGCCTGTTCATAGGCACTTAATGCCGTTTCCGTCGTATCTATTTCCATTGCATCAAGCGTATGTGTGGTAGTCGCAAAAAGTGGCGAATAAAGCTCATTCATATCGTGCGAGAGAGCAAGACTGTCCATTGCTGCCCTTTCTTACATCCTTTTTAATCTACTCTAATGATCCGTTTTGATCAGGCTACCCATCCTACATAAAACAGTATTTCTATTCATTCTTTTTGAATGCATGCTTGTTGGTTTGTTTGCTCTGATAGTCCTATTGCACGTTGGCCTGCTGTGTTTGGGAACGCTAGTGTCGGTACCAGAAATGATCCCAGGCCTCCCAGAAGGTGTTTCCTGTTGCTGAAACCATGCGTGGATTCTCAATCTTTACGCCCTCTCGACCGATAAAGCTATTGGCGTGTTCCGGAGTAGCCAACTCAACGCGGAAAGTCACTGGTCCGGTGGGTTTGTATGGTTTTGGCCAGTTGGCCTTTAGACTCAAGGCTTGCGCTACTTCCATCTCGATCAGTGAACAGGCATCCTGTGGTGCGAGATTTTTAGCACTATAGCGACCCAGACCTTGTTTGACCTGCGCGGTCACGATCTCTTCTCCCAGCAGTGCTTTTACTTCCTGGCAAGTAGCTTCATCACCCGATGCAAAGATGGCTGGCACATTCCAACTGCCTGCTATGGCAGCCAATATGCCGCTCTCACCGACCAGTGTATCGTTGATCCAGGCGTTATGCCACTCCTCGGTAGAGACAGTATGGCAGAGTACTCCGTTGGGTGTGCCCGCCATAGCATGGGCGCCCACAAAAAGAATCGCATCACAACCTTTTTCAAAGGCATCGATATAACGAGCCCATGGATAACCAAAGACATATTCCGCGCCAGACTCAAGGTGTGAAGGAAGAAAGCTCTTAAAGCTATAGGCTCCGCCAGCACCATGACAATCAACAACAATTACTTCATGGGCTCCCGCAGCTCGGGCTCCTCTGACCGCTGCATTCATCTCATCCGTATAAAGTTTGCGACATTCCTCGTAGAATGCGCTTCCGGCGTTTACCTGCTCCCATGTTTCAATACAAGAGATCCCTTCCATATCACAGAAAATAATGACGCGCATGTGTTCTCTCTTTCCCGTTAGTGCAGATCGGTCATTTCGATGTTTGCGATTTCTGAAAGACTACGTTTCTTCGGTGTAATGGGATTTAAAAGTATGTGTGCAGACACTCTTTTGTGTATTACTTTGTATCATACTACTATCCTTAGAACAGATAAAGTAGATCTAGTACTTTGTACCCTTATCAAGCTCTGCCTTGGATCTAAACAAGCAATCGCTATTAAATTTTTGAGCCATGCTGTCTCATATTGCGCATGTATTAGATAGATAATTCATGCCTGCTTCTTTTATAATTGTTGGGGCAAAATTGTGCACAGCACAATTTTGCCCCAACAATTATAAAAGAAGCAGGTTCCCGTCAGGGAACGAGTGTGGGCATCAGACACATCCTTACAGACAAAAAAAGCGCACCTTTGGTGCGCATTGAATGCAATGTTTTTAGCTGGTGAGTCGACTACTTTGATAAGATGTTGTCTACATCTTTCAAAAGATCATCCAGCTCAAATGGCTTTTCTATATAAGGTAAGCGCAGCCTATCCAATTCTTTCTCTGAAAAATTTGCGCTCATGAATAGAACTGGCGTATCTTCAAGGCCCTCAGTTGTATGAAGAAGATTATAGAGCTCAAGACCATCCATGCCTGGTAGCTGATAATCCAGCAAAAACATATGTGGCTTGCGGCTTTTGATGAAGTTTAAAGCTTTAAATGCATCCTCCGCCAGAACAGCCTGATATGGTGTTTCCTGTTGGAAAGCATGGACAATAAATTCACCAATATCTATATCATCTTCAACTATCAGAATTGTTTTTTTTGCCACAGATTCGTCAGGGGCAGTTTCTGAACTAATTGGCATATGTTGACTCCCTTTTTTGAATCACTGAAAGAAATAAAGTCATATTAGGTACGTCATCCGAAGGAAGACCGTTTCAGTTAGTGGTAATCACAGGAGATTAGTCAAAATATGCTTTTGTACTTTTTGCTTCTTGAGGTTGTATTTTGCTTTACTCTTGACGGAGTCGTATATTATCCTTCGACATTGTATGAGGAGTAAGGAGGAGTCTGCATAAGCTTATTGATTGTTTTAAGCAGTTCATCTAATTCAAAAGGTTTTTCTAAGAAAAGCACATTACTTTGCTTAATTACATCTCTTTCCGTGCTGGCACTAAGAAAAATAGTCGGAACATTTTGTAAGCCGGTAATTGTATGAAGTTGTTGATAAAGCTCAAAGCCATTGATACCAGGAGGTAGGAAATAATCCAGGATAAACAAATCAGGCGTCATACTTTGAACCGTTTTAAGTGCCTCATCGGCATTGGTAGCGAGGTATGGAATAAAATCTGTCTCTTGTGAGATAACGAGAGTCAGAAACTCACCATTATTTGGATCATCTTCGACAATTAATATCTTTTTTTCTTGTGACGTATCTTTGTAATCCTGATTCATCCTTCGATCTCCTTGTTGCAGGAATGGCTGTGCTTCTGATATTGTAACATTAATAATCAAAATAATGTACACGTGCCTTGATATATAACAAGGAGACTCTCCTGATTACTTCCGCGGGTCTATATTACTTGACCATGCCAGGAAATATTGGCGCTATCTTTAGCCAAATTGTACGTAAATGCAGTGCCTGATCACTGATGGTTGCATCATGACACGCAAAGGCATCTTCATAGTGTTGCTTGCATCCCATCCTCTTTTGTGACGATCATGGCCTTTGCGTGTCATGATGCTAGAATCTGTTTGTTAGCGCCTGCGTCTGCCGCGTCTCTTTACTGGAGGCGGATCATATTCGCGATACAGGCGTTTGCCTATTTTCCAACCAAAGTAGCCACAAACGATTACTGCAATGATGGCAACAATGATCATTACAATGCGAATGGTCGTACTCAAACTACTATGCAACAATCCTGATAGGGACTCAGCGTAAAAGCGGCCAAAGAGGGCTACGCTCAAACTAAGCAACATACCAACCATTGTACCCAGGCAACAACCAAGTGGTCCCCCATTAGTCTCTCCTTGTGCCTCCGGTGGTAATTGAGAGAGCGGGGAAGCCGGAGTGGTCGCGATATCCTGATTGGCGGCCTCACCAGAAGTCGTTACCTCTTTCTCCGGTTGCGGTTGCGACGTCTCACTACTAGAGTTCTCTGCTGAAAACGAATCTGATGGCATGGACACAGAAGTTAATCCTTTATATCTGTTGTAATAACGATTGATGGACAGATTCTGACGGGACTAGAAGGTGCCAAATTGGCGATCGCCGGCATCCCCAAGTCCTGGAATTATGTAGCCATTATCGTTGAGTGCCTCATCAAGTTCGGCAACATAAATATCAATATCAGGATGCGCCTGAGCCAGTCGCATAAGTCCATACGGTGCGGCAATGATGCCTAGGTAGGAAAGTCGTGGGATGCCACGGCGTTTCAAAATATTGATTGCATCAATAGCCGAGCCACCAGTTGCCAGCATAGGATCTACGGCATAGACCACCTGTAAATCTACTTGATGTGGCAAGCGATTATAATATTCCATTGCCTGCAGCGTCTCTTCATCCCGGCGTAACCCAAGATGCCAGACCTGGACATCGGGAATTACCTGACGGAATCCTTCGGCCAGGCCAAGGCCAGCGCGTAAAATAGGGGTAACGCCGATCCCACCTGCCAGTCGATAACCAGTGGTCGATTGTAGCGGAGTCTCAATGGTGCTGCTCTCTAAAGAGAGGGTCTCGGTAGACTCATATGCCAGCAGGGCGCCAATCTCTTTTACCAACTGATAGAACTGTGGTGGTGGCGTATTCTTGTTACGTAGCAATGTCATTTTATGAGCCATGACTGGATGGGTTGAAATATGGACACGTGGTAACTTCAATACCTCTTCTCGGCTGGGCTGAGGGATGCCTTGCATCGGCAATTTTGACTTACCACCCTGTGGACTTGTTCCTAGCATGTTTGTACTCCAATTTATATAGCACATCAAAATATATTGCAGTTAAATATACTCAGAATTGTATCAGAGTTAGCCAGAGGAGTCGAGTCTGCCATCTACACCCTCCTGGGTAGGGGGAGTAAAGGCTTTTTATAGTCCATAGGTCAAGTATGCAGAGAAAAAAACTACCTTTATGCTATACTACACGCATGGTAATTGCCGCAGCTGAAATTACATTGCATTTGCCGGATGCACATTCATTAAAAGACAAAAGGCAAATTATAAAATCGGTGATGGCTCGTGTGCGTAATCAGTTCGAAGTCTCGATAGCCGAAGTGGGTGAAAATGACCGCTGGCAGATCGCCAAAATCGGACTGAGTTATGTTAGCAATAGCAGCCAGCACGCTGGCGAAGTCGTTGACCATATTCGACGTTATATTGAAGAGACACGTCCGGATCTGGTTATCTCCGCCTTTGAAAAAGAAATAATTCATTGGTAAATGTATGGCACAAATGCTTAATTTTTTACCTTCCAATGCACCATCACCTGTCTATGTGCTTGGTGTACGTGTGGATCGCCTCACTCAGCGGCAGGTACTTGCAGCCCTGAGGCAAATCCTTTCTTCGGCCAGGGCCGGTTCCAGGCCACCCTGTCAACAAATTATTACCGTAAATCCTGAGTTTGTGATGGCCGCGCAAAAAAACACGCTCTTTCGCCAGTGTATCAATCAAGCCGCGCTGGTCACGGCTGATGGTATGGGGATTGTCTGGGCGTCTCGTTTGTTGCGCCAGCCAACACCTGAACGTGTAACAGGCGCTGATACCCTGGTTGAGTTGGCCCGACTGGCCGCTGAAGATGGTTATCGCTTATATTTGCTCGGGGCGGCTCCTGGTGTGGCTGAGATCGCTGGGACCCGCTTACAGGAACTGGCACCGGGCCTAAAAATTGTCGGCACCTATGCTGGTTCTCCGGCACCTGAAGAAGAAAATGAGATCCTGGAGCGTATTCGTACTGCCCAGGCTGATATAGTGTGTGTCGCTTATGGTGCACCCGCGCAAGATCTCTGGATCTATCGCAACCTGCAGCGGCTACCAGCCTCCCTCGCCATGGGTGTGGGTGGCGCCTTTGACTTTTTAGCGGGCCGTCAGCGCCGCGCCCCACATTGGATGCGCCGCACCGGACTGGAGTGGCTGTATCGATTGTATCGTGAGCCATGGCGCTGGCGGCGCATGTTAGCATTGCCACTATTTGTTTTCCAAGTAATACGAAAAGGGAGTCGCCCCTCATGAAGCTCGATGCTCCCACCTCTCTACCATCCAGTGCCTCCTTGCGCTCCTTGATACAGGACTTCTCCGGCAAGCGGGTATTGGTTATTGGGGATATGGTGGCTGATGAATATTTGATTGGTAATCCAACACGCATCTCTCGCGAGGCACCAGTGCTGATCCTGGAACTGACGGAAGAGCGTACCGTCCCAGGGGGAGCCAGTAATGTCGCGGTTAATGCTTCCGCCTTGAAGGCCGAGGTTTTTCTCACAGGAGTGGTCGGCAATGATCTGGCGGGCCAGAAACTACGGCAGGCTATTGCCGCATTAAATATGAACCAGGATGGTTTGATTTCAGATGCCAGCCGCCCAACCTCAACCAAGACACGCATTCTGGCCGGCAGCCCCCAGATTGTTCAGCAGCATATTGTGCGGCTCGATCGGGTTGATATGTCGGACATTGCAAATCCCTGCAAAGGCCAGATCATCGATTATATTGAGCGTATCTTGCCAGAGATGGATGCTGTAGTGCTCTCGGATTATGCCAACGGTATGATCAGTCCTGAGATAATCAATGTCTGTATTCCGGTGGCCAGGGCCCTCAACAAGGTTGTGGTGGTAGATGCGCATGGCTCACTCTTCCGTTTCCAGGGTGTGACGGCGCTGACACCTAATCAGCCCGAGGCCGAAGCAACGCTAGGTATGACAATTAATACTCTGGCTGATCTAAATGAGGCTGGCCGACGTTTATTAGAGGGAAGCAAAGCGCAGGGAGTTCTGATCACTCGTGGTAGTGAGGGCATGAGTCTGTTTGAAGCAGGCAAAGAGCCGCTGCACCTGCCAATCCATTCGCTATCCCTGGGCAGCGAAATTGTTGACACCAATGGTGCAGGTGATACCGTCGCCGCTACCTTTACCCTGGCCTTAACCGCAGGTGCCAGTATGTTTGAAGCCGCGTATCTGGCCAATGCTGCCGCCGCCCGGGTTGTCCGGCGCATGGGTTGTGCCAGCAATACACCAGAAGAATTGATGAGTAGCTTGCATGAGTAATTTTCAAGAATCTACGCAGAAAAAAATAATGCAGCGAGCCGAACTGGCTACCGAAGTACAGCGCCGTCAGCAGGCAGGAGAGCGCTGTGTCTTTACCAATGGCTGTTTTGACCTTATCCACCTGGGACATATACGTTATCTGCAAGAGGCACGTGAACTGGGAGATTTTCTGGTGCTGGCCCTGAATAGCGACGAGAGTACACGTCTGCTGAAAGGTCCCAATCGTCCGTTAGTACCCGAACAAGAACGCGCAGAGATCCTGGCAGCGCTGACCTGTATTGATTATGTTACTATCTTCCCTGAACGAGCCGCCAGCGGCTTAATTGATCTGCTTCACCCGGATATTTATGTCAAAGGCGCGGACTATGTGTTGGCCGAAGGAAATCAACCGGACCTGAAGCGTTTGCCCGAAGCGCCACATGTACAGGCCTACGATGGATCTATACAGTTTATTCATTATCTGGCAGGACATTCAACCACTGCGTTAATCGAAAAAATCAAGCATCTACCATAAGCAGCACTAAAGCTTGATCCTAATGTATAAAAAATATTGGTTATGTGGAGTATGACATTTAGCTTATTCTTGTGGGGCTCCATTATTTTTGTGTGCTGACCATGAAGGAGCAAAATTTTATGGCCAAAGATTCTATCGATGAAGAAACTCTTTCATCTGAAGATAAGCGTGAGGATGGGACGGTTGAGGCTATTCCAACTGTGCTGGGTGGAAGTAATGAGGATGGACAGTCCTCGATTGAGGTGATAGAGACGACACCAGTTCGTCAAGAGGTGTCTGATGCTCCTCAGACGCTTTCTGAGGCGAGTGCGGAGTCTGTGGACGTACCAGGAACTCCTATGGAGAATGTATCGGCGCCTACAAGCGATCGGCGCGAACTAATGAAGTCGGCGTCCCTGGTAGCGTTGGGAAATCTGGGGAGCAGCGTGCTGGGTATGTTGCGTCAGAGTTTTATTGCTTATACCGGTGCTGCTATTTCGGGTCCGTTTTTTGCTTCAATCTCGCCGGCGCAAAAATTCAATGATTTCATTGTCAATGGTTCGGTGCCTGGTGCTCTCATTCCTACCTTCAATGATTATGCGGACAACCGGGAAGAGCTGCGCCGCCTGGTCTTCACTCTCGTCAATCTCGTCCTGATCGTGATGGCAATATCCTCAGTAGGATATTTTTTCGTTGCTCCCTGGTTTACCAATACCATCCTGGCACCTGGATTTCACGAGCAAGAGCGACTGCTAACCCTACACTTTACGCGCATTATTTTCTTTTCCTTGCTTGCATTGGGACCTTTTGCCGTCTTGCAGGCGGCCCTTTATGCACAGAAGGAATTTGGTTGGACAGCTTTTGCGGCCGCAGCCTACCATGCTGGTATCATTGTTGGTGCTATTTTTACCGCGGTTGTGAGTGATCGTTTCTTCGGCTTGAGGCAGTATGGCCTGGCCTTTGGTGTGATCCTCGGAACGGTAGGCGAGATTGTGCTGATCATTCCAGGTATGCGCAACCAGCATATGCGTTATATGTGGGTGCTTGATCTCAAACATCCCGCTTTACGGCGTATTCTCAAACTCTATGCCCCTGTTGCCTTTAGCTTCCTTTTCTCTGCCTGTATCGCCTTTCTGGATCAATTTCTGGCCACCCAGACACCGTGTATCGATATCATGCGCCAGGCAAAGAGTTGTGGAGATGCCAACTTTTCCGCCATGAATTTTGCCACCCTGTTGATTCAGTTTCCTGGTGGACTGGTCGCCTCGGCACTCTCATTTGCGGTCTTGCCATCGCTGACCACATACATGCGCGAAGGAGACATTGAGCGTTTCAAAAGCATGTTGCTGCTAGGTTTTCGCCTGGGATTGCTCTTGATGATTCCTGCTGCGGTTGGTTTGATTGTATTAAAACTACCAATTGTGGCCTTGCTCTTTCAGCGCGGTAAGTTTACAGCGGCCCAGGGAGTTTTGACCACGATCGCATTGCAGAACTATGCTTATCAACTCCCCTTTATTGCCATTGATCAGCTATTAATTTCAGCTTTCTATGCGCGGAAAAACACCATCATCCCGGTAGCGGTTCTGGTAATCAGCGCGATGGGATATATCGCGGTCGCCCTACCATTCTGGCAAACGGCTGGCATGCCAGCCCTGGTCCTGGGTAATACCGTGCAAAATATTCTGCATCCTATCATTCTCCTGTTGATCTTGTGGAAATCGATTGGCTCGCTGCATCTGCGTGGCCTGCTGCCAGCGCTGTTGAAGATTATTGGAGCCACAGCCGTCATGGGTCTGGTAGCCTGGGGGTTGCAGTATGTACTGGGTCGTTTCCAACTTTTCTCAACCTCAACCTTTATTGGCAGTGTTCTTACGGTCATTATCGCGGGGGGGGTCGCAGCTACCATCTACTTTGCCCTGGTAATGTTCCTCAAAGTGGAAGAGGTCTCCATGTTAAAAGGAGCGTTACTGGCTAAACTAGGGAAGAAATAAGTAGAGTGTTTAAGGTTTGGTAGAGCACTGATATACGATGTGAGATCACATGCCAGTGCTCTACCAAACACAGCATTACGCAGTTCTATAGGGACTGAAGCAGCAAAACAAGCTTTTTCCATAGCCTCTGAGTTGAGATTACATATTGAAAAGCTATTCAGGGGATGTGTGCGAACAAATTATTCTCGCCAGTGATGTCATTTCCAACCCTTGAGGTAGCTAACTGGAAGTATTCGGTGCTACGCCATTTACGTTGAAGTTCACGGGGAAGACGAATGATAGGGAGAACCGTATCCACCTCACTACGATGCATATCCCAGGATTGTTTCTTTGCCAATTGCCAATTCTCAACATCCAGCAACACACTGATCTGATCATCATCAAAGCCCGAGTGTTCAAGATCCAGATTTTTAAACACATTATCAAAGGCCTGATCCTGGATCCACTCGGACATCATCATTACCTGGCGGCGTGAGTAAGAAGTATAATACAACTTCGCAGCCGAAAAAGCTGGTCCCATTTCGGGATAGAGCGCGCTATCCGCCGCCGCATGGAAGGCTCCGATGGTAGACTTATAAATAGCGATATGATCAGGATGGCCGTACCCGCCCGATTCATCAAAGGTAATCACCACCTGTGGGCGAAACTCACGAATAATTCCGACCAATTTTCCAATAACCTCGGCTGCACTGGCATTAATGAACGCCTCAGGATCCTGGTTGGCGGCTGTTCCTGGCATCCCCGAATCACGGTAGCCCAGGAACCATAATTTCTGTACCTGAAGCACTTCAGCGGCATCCCGCATTTCACCTTCACGGATCTCTCCAAGGTTATTTGGAGCAGTCAGAATGGAGTCTGAGGTCTCACCAACCTCTCCGCGTGTAGCGTAAACCAGACCCGTCTCAATACCGAGTCCTTGATACTTGAGTAATGCGCCACTGATCAATCCCTCATCATCGGGGTGGGCGAAAACGCCGAGCAGTCTTTTCGTTGACATGGTTCTTGTTCCTTCTTCCTCTGCCTGCCTTGTGGATGGAACCTTTATGCTAATGTAGCATGTGTTAAGAATGACTGTCAATTCTGCCTGCACATGATCAGGGCTTTTTAATTTTCAGCCGGGAGTAACTATCAGGCAAATTATATACAGAGTATTTCTGGTGTGGTGTGTGCTCTGTGGGCGGCTGCGGCCGCCCACAGAGCACACACCACACCAGACTCCGGCGCCGTAGGCGCCAGGAAGAGGAAAATTAAAAAGCCCTGGCACATGATCCACATCCTTACAGAAGAGTTTTATCATACGTATATAAAGTTTCACGTATCTACTTTTGGCCTGGACTCTTGTTTTGCAGTGCAAAGAGTTTTGAGTGTGGTATGGTGGAACACGGTCGGCGTGCCGCCATACCACACTCAAAACCTAGAGCTAAATAGTTCGCAAAAAATTATTCATTTTATATTCCTTTACACCTATAAGAGGTAAATTTCTATAAAATCTCTCTATTTTATAGAAATGATTTTGTTATACAATTCATTTTTTGTAATGCCATATCCTTAAAGAATAGAACGCGCATTTAGACTATGACTCTATCTTTCCTGTGGCAAATATGTTACAATATGTTTGGTGTGTAAGGCTATGCCTATTTTTGCATATAGCAAGCGCCTGTACCGTGGATGAGTATACTTCACGTGTTTATATTTTGATTGAAACCTTCATTTACTGCGGGCCGTGTTTGGTGGGTAGCATGGCGATTAAGAATCATGCACTTAAGAGTTTGAGGAGAGTTGAATGGCAAGATCAACATTAGATAGAGAACTTTTGGAGTTAGATTCCCAGATTCAGCGACTTGGTTCTCTTGTCGATGATGCATTGGAGAAATCTCTGGAGGCCCTTGCTACGGGTGATATGGCTCAAGCGGGTATGGTTATTGAGGCTGATTCAACAATTGATAGTGTGCGTAAAACTGTTGAAGAGCATGCTATTCGTCTACTAACAATGCAGCAACCGCTTGGTGGTCGAGATCTGCGTTTTCTGACTTCAGCTCTAGCGATTGCTGGCGATCTTGAGCGTGCAGGAGATGGCGCCGCAGGTATCGCACAGATCCTTTTACGTATGATGCCTTTGCGCGCAGGAGAGGGTGCGAGTACACAAACAGTTGGCGATACCCTTATCTCTGAAGCTTCTGCCCTGCGTGGTATTCTCGAATTGGGCCGCGAAGCTCGCCGTGTGCTGCAGGGAACAATGAAAGCTTTTGCCGAGCGCGATGTGAAGGCTGCGCGTTATATCTGGGAAGAGGATGATGTGGTCGATGTTCGCTATCATCTGGTACGCCATGACTTAATGGCCATGATGGCGGGTGCCCATGCCATTCCTACACTCCAGAATGATGCCAAGGCCCTACAGCGTGTAACCTATCTTTTATGGATTGCACATAAATTAGAGCGTGTCGCCGACCACTGCACCAACGTTTGTGAACGTCTGGTATTTACCATCGATGGTGAAAACGATATAACTGCTTCTTCTGCTGAACGTCCATAAAAATACCAAAAGACGCCGTCCATCTCTCTCAGATGGACGGCGTCTTTTGGTATTTTTATCTCTAGTCATTTGTGTTTTTATGCTTTGATGGCGCTCCAGAAAAAATTAGCCAGCTGGACATAGCCTTTGGCGCTGGGATGGAAACCATCGCCGCTAATATATTCTGGATGGGATGTGATCTGGCTATCTCTGGCGGTTAAATCGACGATTGTGACTCCATACTTTTGGGCAAGAGTTGCTAACCGGGTATTCCAGCGCTGAACTTCGTGACGCATCTGCGTTTTTCCATCGGAACTGGTTCGAGATAAGGCTGGTAGCAGGGTTACATCTGGCAGATTGGCCATGACAATACGAGCCTGGGTCTGACTATGGAGTTGGGCTAGCATGGTGTCCAGATCCTTCATATAGCTATCGTAAGGTACGCCCGCTACAAAATCGTTGGTCACCAGCCAGACGGTGATTAATTGTGGATTGGTTGAGAGGGCCAATGGAAGTTCCCGATTGATGGCCTCATGCAAGTGAATACCACTTACACCCAGATTGAGCGTATGTGATCCTTGTGGTAAGTGGCTGCCAATCAATGGTACATATCCTTGCGAGCCCGGCTGCGTGCTGCCAACTCCGACTGCATCCGAAGCGCCGAGCGCTACATACACAATAGGTCCTGTGGGTAGCTGTGTACTGGTTGTACCGGATGGTTTCGCCGTTCCCTTGGGAGCAGTTGTCTTTGTCGCCGAGGTTTGTTGGGTTGGTGTACTACTACCGCAAGCAGTACATCCAATAAGCAATACACATACAAAAAGTAAAGAGAAAAACGATCGTTTCTTGGAGATTGATATCTGCATAGTGCAATTCACTTTTTTCGAAATCAGGTTAGACAGGAATGAAACAACTTCTTCATTGTAACACACCATTTCATTTACGAAAGGATACAAAAATTTTTTGCAGTGTAGAAAATAGAAAGGGCACTCAAGCGAGCACCCTTTCTATCTAAGTTTACCTATATTGTCTTCCTGTTGTTCTGTCGAAATAGTTTAGAAAGATGGGCCGCCCGCTACGCGGGCGAGGGAGGTAGGGGGAGGCCAGGGCGCAGCCCTGGAACCCAGTCAGGGGATTGCTATCCCCTGCACCCCTGCCTTTTCCATAAACTTTGACAGATTGCTGAAAAATGCGTAATTATGATCCTGAAACTGACGAGTAGCCTGCCTGACCATCAAAGTTATAAAGATTTTCAATCTTGATGAAATCTAGACCGGTCTCGCTGATGCGCTGTAGCAGGGATGTGATCTGGGCATGGGTGATTGTACCCTCACCGAGGAAGCGGTTACGCCAGTGGTCTGTGGTAAAGGTTTCAGGCATGCCATTAGGCCAGACGCGGGCACCACGGTTGGTAATTAACTGTAATTTCAAACCTTCGCCATTGACTTGCTGCAAGATTTCGGCCAGTTTATTGCTGTCGTGCTCTGGCCAATCCACGAAGACATCGACGCCAACCAGTTCTTTTTTGCTGGTGTCGCGTGTAAGGGCTGCGGCCTGTTTCGCTGCACTTGGTGGGGCTGACACATACTTAACCGCTTTGAGTGTTTGAGGAGATTGTCCCAGACGAGCGATTACAGCCTCAGCAAATTCTTTGGTGCCGACCTTCTGTTTGCTCACACCTTCAGCGAAGATATCATAGGTATGGATACCGTCTTCCATTGTGCGTAGCCAGGCATTATGGACGCGGGTCGCTACATCTGGTTGATCGATATGGACCAGCATCATGACGGCGGCCAGGAGCAGACCAGAAGGATTGGCCAGATTCTGTCCCGCACGACGTGGGGCAGAGCCATGGATGGCTTCAAACATGGCACACTGCTCACCAATATTGGCTGAACCAGCCAGACCGACCGAGCCAGCAATCTGAGCGGCTACATCGGACAGGATATCGCCATAGAGGTTTGGCATGACAATTACATCAAAGGCCTCTGGAGTATCAGCCATTTTGGCTGAACCAATGTCAACAATCCAACTCTCATTCTCGATATCAGGATACTCTTTGGCAATTTCATCAAAAACTTTGTGGAAGAGGCCATCGGTGAGCTTCATGATATTATCTTTCATGAAGCAGGTCACTTTTTTGCGATTATGGGCGCGTGCATATTCAAACGCATAGCGCACAATTTTTTCAGAGCCTGGTCGGCTAATAAGTTTGAGCGACTCCATCATATCCGTTGTCTGGCGATACTCGATACCTGTATAGGTGTCCTCTTCATTTTCACGGATAATTACCACGTCCATGGTAGGATGCTTGGTATCTACAAAAGGATAATAAGAGACGCAGGGGCGCACGTTAGCATAGAGACCGAAGGTTGTTCGTGTGGTCACGTTCAAGCTTTTGTAACCGCCACCCTGAGGCGTTGTAATAGGAGCTTTAAGAAAAACTTTTGTGCGCCGCAGGGATTCCCACGCACTGGGTTCGATGCCTGCACTAATACCTCGCAGATAAACCTTTTCTCCGACCTCGATTGTCTCAGGTTCAATCTGTGCGCCGGCCGCCTCAATAATGTGCAGCGTCGCATCCATAATTTCAGGGCCAATACCATCACCGTGGGCTACTGTAATTGGTGTCTTATTTGCCATTTATGTAGGAGTCCTTTCTCCGTATTGCCGCTCCTGTATATAGGAGCCAGGATGTAAGGTTTGGAACATAATAAAGAGCACGTACTCCTCCTCATCTGAGGTATAGTTGTACGTGGCTTCTTGAAATAACTTTGGCTAACCATGGAACAAGGTACCAATGATTACCCGCATTGTACCACATGAAAAATTTACTTCGTCGCTTTTCCGCCATCGTCAACAATCGTTAGCTTGCCGGTATTGATATCAATGACCAGACCGGAAACTGGTAGTTTTGGCAAGAACGGGCTGTTGCGAATGACATTAACTACTTCCTGTACATTCATATGGACTTCCTTGAAGGCACCAATCCATTCGACCAGGCCATTTACATCTTTAAGTCCATATTCTCGTATCAATTTGTCGGGATCAACACCCAGTGCCTGCATGGTCGCGGTAAGCACGGTAGGATTGACCTTCGAGAGTCCACATTCGGTATGTCCAACGACAATAACCTGGCGTACACCAAGCAGATAGATACCGCCTGCCAGCGAGCGAATCAGATCATTAGCGGCTTCCGGGCGATCGGGAGAAGAGATCGTCGCGCCTGCCGTGCGTAGTTCCAGTACATCGCCACGTTCCAGTCCAAGCGCGGGCTCAAACATATTCACCAGACGGCAATCCATGCAGGTCACCAGGGCCGTATTTTTGCGTGGGGCATGTCCAACATGAGGTACAGTTGTATTTTGGAGAAAGCGTTCATTATTTGCAAGAATTTCTTGAAGCATCGGTTACCATCCTTTTTCTCTTATCCATTGAGAAATAGTCTATGCAATGTGTGCAGTTTGCCACAGTGTAACATGTGGTTCAGGCAGATACAAGCCAGATTCATAGGCCCTTGCTAGAAGCCAATGCACGCCCTAAAAAAGGCTTCTAGCCAGGATAGGATGGTTAGCGAATATTGTGGATGACACGCGTCCCCCAGGCGTATGAACCAGGGGAGGAGCCACGCAGGATGGTGGTTGGTAAGCCGCTCTCCTGTTCATAGCGCTGGCTGATCTCTGCAATCGCTTTATCGGCATTCTGACGAGCCAGGATCGCTACCGTTCCTCCGCTACCGCCACCCGTAATTTTCGCACCGTAGAGCCCGGATGCCCGACCTGTTATACGAACCAGTTCAACCAGGTGGTCAGTACCGGCAGAACCAAGTCCACAGCTACTATAACTGACATGCGATTGATACATCAACTCACCTAACAGGATTAGTTGCTCCGCGCTGGTAGCAGGCTGTTGTAAGAGGGCGCGGAAAAGCCGCACGCGCTGATGCTCATAGATGGGATGGGCCGTCGGTTGGCGTATAGCATAGGTACGTTGAGGATCAATGTGTGTTACTGTATCGGTCGTGCCACCATAGCGCTCCAGAAAGGCAGCACCTGTCATTGCTAATGGAACCTGTTCTCGATAAATGGCTTCCCAGAGAGAAGGTGGGACATTCGCCAGATAACCCTGCCAGAGAGGATCAGCGATCTCCACATATGATCCTGTTTGGGATGCCACTGTATAACCACTGAGATCTGCAATAATGCGATACCCCATAAAGGCTCCTACACGTACCGATCCATAGTCCGCGCCTATGACAGAGTGCCGTACGCCTGAATCGATCCCCCAGATCTCCACACCCTCTGGTAGCGGTACGGCTTCCTGTAGCTCAGCTGGCTGGCATAAGAGCGCGAGTAAGCTATTATCTTCCCCACAGGCCGAGGTCATTTGATCCATTACTCCACATGGTGCACCAACGACCAGATTCTCGACTTTTTGGCAGAGCATCGCTATCTCACGACCGCTCAGGCGCAGTTGATATTGCTCATTGAGCGCCTGCATTACCGCTACTTCAAGGGCTGCTGAGGAACTGACACCTTTGCCAATTGGTACTTCGCAGTGCAGCATAATACGCAATCCCTGCTCCGCACTAAACTGCCGCTCACGCTGCAACACAACCAGGGTTCCAAGCACATAGGCCGCCCAGGCCGTCTCAGGATGACTGTTCAGCAGGATGTGAGCGGCCTCATAGCTGATCGGTTGCTCATCCACGCGTAAAGCAGCCAGGGGCAGATCGACTATGGGTTGACCATTGAGCCCGCTGGCTGCGGTACTACAAACCGTGATAGTTGGAGCGCTATTTGTCTGCACCGCAGCCATGGTTGCTACCGCCAGGGGCATCTCTAGCACCAATGAGCCCGAATAATCCGCGATGCCACCCATTAAATCCAGCCGTCCGGGGGCACGCGCAACAAGCAGAGGAGCGGCAGGATTAAAAAAATCGGTGTGCTCTGTATTTAGCTGTATCAGAAAGCGTTCAAGATCTGGTGCAGGCTGCTCCAATGGTAGATTATGATAGTGCCACATAAGGGGAGATGACTCCTTTCATTGCCATGCAGTTGTACTTGCAGTAGTACATTCATCCATTGGTGTTAAGCGGTGGTTGGTAAATGCTGTTGGAGTAGTATCATCAATGTTGGTGCGACCTGCTCATAAATGGCCTGATTCGCATAACCAATCCAGGTCATGTTGGTTGAGACATCTAGCGGGGCTGCTAATTGTTGGCCATGTTCATCGGTAACAATAATACCAGCTTTACGCGCAATCAGTTCGGTACAGAGATCATACGGATGACAGCCGAGACCTGAGGCTTGTCCACGTGCGGTTAATAGAGGTTCGGTAAGTGGTCGTAGATCAGCGATCCAGCGATCATGGCCCATGATTAATTCATAGAGTTGTCCGCCGCTACAGATATATTGATCTTCAAAGGCCTGTACCTTACCGGCCTCAGCCGGCCCAAGTGTGCGCAGAATCAATTCATCATCGATGGCCGCCAGTTCGGCCCGCACGCCAGGGAAGAAGCGTGAGATATTGCCATAACCCTGAGCAATTGTCTGTGCCTGAGATGGCTGGGGATGCAAAGGTGTGCGCTCGCCTGTCAGGCGATTATAGCGCTCACCGTGAACCGGTTGCTCGGCGACTGTCCACAACGTATCGCTCAAATGCTGCTTAACCAGCGGAATCTCTGTCTGTACGGCCAGTTCAATATCAGCTAGATTAGTGCCACTGCCACGATTGGGAGCCACGCCAGTCAGGATCCACGCGGCACGTTTCTGATACATCAAGCCACGAGTGCCATCAATAGGATCAATAATGATCACGAGTTCAACCTCCGCTGGATCGTGATCCGGAGGAAAGACCATTAAGCCATCTTCACCCAATCCTTCTGCCACCAGGAGAAAGGACCAATGGTTGCCTAAGCGCTCAAAGTACTGTAACAGAACCTGTTCTGAAATACGGTCAATGGCAAAAATAGTATCTCCGGCCTGTTCGGCAACGATCTCACTCAGCGCTTGCAGTGAACTACGCTCACAGGTGGCAACCACCTCATCGCGAATCGCTTCATGGATCTGACGAATAGTGATTAAGAGTTCATTGGCGGCACGAATCATATTTCTCATCCTTGTTCTCGATAATGCACAGTAGCTTGTTTTAAGAGTTCAGCAGCTTTTTCTTCAGGAAGTGTATCACTAATAAAATTACCTCCGCCAATTTCAGGTCCCGCCAGATACTTGAGCCGACTGGGTTGACGGAGAGGAGGATGGAAGGCAATAAAGAAATGATAATCCGGGTATTCTGCGTCGGTAGGAGCCTGGTGCAAGGCCATCACATAGGGGAAAGACATCTGCCATAAATTATCAAAGCGCACCGTGACATTTTTAAGGGCACGCGCCAGTGAGCTCACCTCCTGCTCATTGAGATCCGCTACATACGAGACGCGGCGTTTAGGAGCAACATAAACCTCATAAGCATAGCGTGCAAAGTATGGTACAAAAGCGATGCAATACTCATCTTCATAAAGAATACGCCGCCCATCTTGCTGCTCCGCACGTATGATTGTACTAAAGAGCGGTTGTCCGGTTTCTTTATGGTGGCGTTGAGAAGCTAATAATTCGGTTTCAATCGTCTTGAACACGAAATTGGTGGCATAGATCTGGCCATGAGGATGGGGATTAGAGACACCAACGACCTCGCCATGATTTTCAAAGAAAAGCAGATGCTTGATGCCTGATAGTTGCCGCAGTTCGAAGGTCTGTGATTGCCAGGCAACGACCACCTCTTCGATCGTAGCTGGTGACATCTCAGCCAGCGTGAGATTGTGATAGGGACTATAGCAGATCACACGGGCCAGTCCCTGGGCGTTACGTGAGCGATACGGATAAGGTGGAGCTGGCACTTGCAGGGGGGCGTCCAATCCTACGCAAGGATGGTCATTATCGAAAACATAGACGCCTTTGTAATCAGGATTACTGGCACCCGAGACCCGACTATTACCCGGACATAGATAGCAATCAGCTTGATAGGGTGGTATCTCTTGATCCGCAATGGTGACCGTTTCACCGATCCACGGACGATCTTGACGATGGGCCGCAATGACCACCCACTCCTCGCGGAGTGGGTGCCAGCGCTCTTCCCATCTGATTGTTTGGGGAAAAGTTGTCTCGCTCATTACTGCTCCTCGGCATAGCCATTGGGATGAGTGCTATGCCATTTCCAGGCTGTACGCACAATATCCTCCAGGTTGTACTGGGTTTTCCAGTCTAGCTCGGTTTGCGCTTTGGTGCTATCCGCCCAGATTGCCACAGGATCTCCTGGGCGCCTTGGTTCCAGATCAACCCGGAAATCAACGCCACTGACGCGCTTGGCCGTATCGACAACTTCTTTGACGCTACTGCCAACGCCGGTGCCCAGATTGTAGGAAGTACTCTTGTTTGTCTTTACCAGCGACTCCACAGCTTTCACATGGGCTACCGCCAGATCGACCACATGGATATAGTCACGAATCGCGGTTCCATCAGGAGTAGGATAATCGCTACCAAAGACTTTGACAGACTCGGTTTTGCCAACCGCTGCCTTCATTACCAGCGGAATCAGATTCGCGGTAATGCGCCAGTCCTCGCCGATCTTATTGTCTAGTGAAGCACCTGAAGCATTAAAGTAGCGCAGACTGGTTGAACGCAGATTGGTCGTTTTATCGTACCAGCGCAACATCGTCTCCACCATCAACTTGGTCTCACCATAGACACTTTCAGGTCCAAAAGGAGCATCCTCGGTAACTGGAAGCGTCTTTGGGGTACCAAAGACTGAACAACTCGAAGAGAAAATAATATAGTGGCAATCGTGGCGTAGCATAGCTTCTAACAGAGTTAGCGTGCCACTCACATTATTGCGAAAGTATTTACCTGGATGGGTCATCGACTCGCTGGGAGCCTTATAAGCCGCGAAATGGATAACGGCGTCAGGCTTTTCTTCTGTAAAGACTTTGTCCAGGAATGCCGCATCGTCAATATTGCCTTGAACTAGCGGGGCTCCCAGCAGCGAAGCTTTATTGCCATTTTCCAGTGTATCTAACACAATGACTTCATGTTTACGGGCGAGTAGTTCTCTTACGGTATGTGAACCAATGTAACCAGCCCCACCGGGCACAAGTACTTTCACGTTACTGTCCTCCAGTAAATCTTTTTCTGTTCATTTATCATCTCTACATACAGTATACTGCGCAAAACGCGCATAGTCAATGCGCGTTCGTGCAAATTTTTAGCGCAAAGCGTGCCATAAAAAACATGCATGCGCCCCGCAGCATCATCCACAAAGTATGGATTATCTGGATAATATCACAGAAAAGCCCTTAAAGAAGAGAGCTCAATGGTAGGGGTTGCCGGTGAAATAGGAAGGAGGAGACGTTGATTGCCATTATGCTGTAATAATTTCAATACCGATATTGCCAAGTTCAGTCAGAATGCTGGTTGGGGCCTCGGTATCTGTTATCAATGTGTGAATAGTTGAAGCGGGGGCAATCGAGTGGAGAGCAACTTTGCCGATTTTGGTATGATCTGCCAGCACGATTATTTGTTGAGATCGTTCAATCGTCATGCGGTGGGTCAGAGCCTCAAGCTGGTTAGGTCCAGTTAAGCCATAAGTCGGACTCAAGCCGGTGATACCAAGAAAAGCCCTGGTCACATACATCTGACTCAGACTCTGTTCTGCCATTGGTCCAACCAGAGCAAAAAAATCTGACAGCAGAAAGCCACCTGTAAGGGTTAGGCTCAGGCCAGGTACCTGAGCCAGTTCCATCGCGATATTGACCGCGTTCGTCACCACAGTAAGATTAGCAATCTGGGCGCGCCGAATATGGCGTGCCAGGTGGGTTGTCGTTGTACCTGGTGAGAGGGCCAGAGTATCCCCAGGCTGAATATATTGTAGGGCGGCCAGCGCAATGCGATTCTTCTCATCTACCAGTTTTCCCATATTCTTCTGGAATGTAAGTTCATCGGCATATGTACTGTAAGAAAGAGGATCCAGTGGAACCGCCCCACCATGGACGCGTCGCAACAACTGCTGGCGTTCCAGTTTTTCAAGATCGCGCCGTATCGTAGAAGAATTAACCTGGAGGCGCTGGCTCAAGTCTTCGGCCAGGACTCGTCCATGTGTCATTAGTTCATGTAAGATGAAATCTGTACGTTTTGTTGTGTCTGGCATGTATTTTTCCCACTCTGGCGATGTGGCGCAATTATATAGGCTAGCTCAGGCTATGTCAAGCCGGAGTTGCATTCTCTGACACCTCGCGCCTGTGGCGCCCGCATTAATTATAAGTGTTGGGTGGCAGATGGGCGACCGCGGTCGCCCATCTGCCACCCAACACTTATAATTAAGAAACCCAGAAAGAAGGAGCAACAAAACGGGAGGTGCAGGAGGGCCATCGTAGTTGTGATCAAGCAGGTATGGCACTTGTTAGCCGAATGTGTAACAATGCGAGAGGTGCAGGAGGGCTGGCGAGGCCCTTCTGCCGGGGTTCGGGGTGTCCCCGAACGTCTCTCCTCTCTTTCCTCCTCTTTGTGTCAAGCGGGAGGTGCAGGAGGGCCGGCGAGGCCCTTCTGCCGGGGTTCGGGGGTGTCCCCGAACGTCTCTCCTCTTTCCTCCTCTCTGTGTCAAGCGGGAGGTGCAGGAGGGCTGGCGAGGCCCTTCTGCCGGGGTTCGGGGTGTCCCCGAACGTCTCTCCTCTCCCCTCTGTCCCGCCGGAGGCGGGGATAGATAAAAACCCACAAGAATGTATAAGAGCAAATAAAAATAAATTTTTAACTATATATGAATTATTTAAGATGATTTATTGCTACTTCAGTGTAATTGGCGCGTGGTAGCTGGACTAACGGTGTAAAATATGGTATAGTGTAGAGTACACACCATGTCTATCAAGCTTTTAGAAGTCAGAATGGCAATTCATTGAGTGATAATTCACCATTAACAGATTTAGAGAACCTGGAAAATTTACATGGATATCTGGGACCTACCCCACCACAGGGTAGGTTACCGCAGCGCGGAGAGCGCTTTTGGGTTGATCGACCAGCGCAACTGGTTAACGCAGTCAACTTATTGAAGCAGTCTGGTGTGGTAGCGGTGGATGCTGAATTTACCCAGGTACGGGCTCGAACACAGAGCGAGGTTGTATCAAATATCCCTCGCCTGGCCCTCTTGCAACTCGCTATTGAGAATCATTGCTTTGTTGTTGATGCTCTACGTGTGCAAGATCTTTCACCATTAATAGAGGTCCTGGGCAATCCCGCCATCGCTGTCCTTTTGCATGGCGCGGGCGCGGACATGCGCGTGATGGCCGAACGTGGATTACAGGTGGCCCACTATTATGATTTAGAGGCGACCTGCCGTTCTATTTTTGGTCAACATGAATCTTCATTGGCTGCAATGCTTCAGAGGGCCTTTGGCTATCATCTAGATAAAAGTCTCCAACGCACTGATTGGACACGGCGTCCTCTTCCTCCTGCGATGGTTGCTTATGCTGCCCGGGACGCGGAAGTTACGCTGGCCCTCTACCATTGGTTGGATACGAATTATCATGCGATTCTGCAACTGCACGAGGCGAACGGTAAGTCTGATGCGGTTGCGTCCTGGATTGAGCCGTTTCTTCGTGGTAATTCCACCCTCTCACCTGAAATGGCGGTGACCGAAGCGAAAGCGCAAGGATTGATCCATAATCGCTCCCAGGTTACGGCTGATTGTCGTGCCGCCCTGGCGGTGGTACAACATCCGATGCGGCGTAATCGCTTATTACGCCTGATCGCGGACCTCTCATTGACCCAATTGGCCAGTGATCTCATAAGGCTCTTGCAGGCGCCCACCTCTGATGAACGTGCCGCAAGTGCTCGTGCGCTTGGGCGTATGTCTGTGCAAGCAGCAATCGAGCCAATTACCGAACTACTCACTGATCCAGTGTTAGATGTGCGCAAGGCAGCCCAGACCGCCTTACGCAATTTGCTGGCCAAAGAGCCGCGTCAATCCCGTGCAGTATCCGAGCGTGCCATGGATGGAACTCGCAGCTGGGTGGTTGAAGATAAGCAACCCTCAAATGATGACGATAGCGGCTGGAAGTCCCGTTTGCGCTCAATTATTGATGCCTGATAGGTATACTATGGGCCTACAACCGAGAATTCCATTCACCACTAGCCATAAAGATAGCCGCCGCGCTCACATAGCATAGCTATTCAGTTACTCGTCGCCGAGGAATACGCGTCCCTACCCAGATTAAAATAAGAAATCCTGTAATCGTACTGGTGCGACGAATGCGTTGCTCCCAACGTAGTTGTTCTTCTCGATCTTTCTTACCCAGACGAAATAGTTTGACAATTTTCGCGGCCAGCGTGTCGGGCAATGCATCCTGCTCCTGCTTGTCAGAGCGGGTTGAGAGAACAATCTCGTGAGAAGTGGAGAGCGTGCCGGTGGTCTCGCCATGCATGGATATACTTGCCGGTGAGCTATGGCCGTGAGTACGTAGATATTGGGCCAGGCCTTGAAAATACTGCTGGATAAAAAGCTTAACAGCTCCCTTAACTAAGGCTGAAGACAGACGTCCACTGACCTTATTGGTTGTCATCGTACCTTTATACGCCACAACCGTTTGATTACCCTGTTCGTGGAGATGGATACTACCGACCCCACTTAAATTGCTCTCACCATCGCTCGTAAAAGTCAGGCGATAATGATAAGGATGCTGTTGTTCTGACAATGTCATGACGCCATGGTGTGAGCCTGTGAAAGGTCTCGTATTCATTGTCAGTGTCACATCGTATATATTTTCATCTACAGCTGTGATATATTGTAAACCAGGTATCGTGGCTTGAAGTATCTCCAGGCCAGTCAGACAGCGCCAGACTTCCTGCGCTGAAGCCTGTAAGGTGTAAGTCCCCTCGATGTTCATAGGATAAATCCTTTGTGATAGATGAGTTCTCGTCGTTGACTAATAATAGTTACCGATAGCTGTCATTATAGGTGAGAAGTTTAGAGGCTGCAATACATCGCTGATTTTATGTTTATTTGTCCTAGAGTGTGGCTAAAATTTAAAACTGGTTTTTGCTACAAATAAGCCGGGAATCCAGGGCCAGGAATCGGTATTGAAGAGCTACCCCTATACAGGGATACTTGCTTTCGTTTAACTCAGGGTGTATACTACCACGCGTATAATTGCGTGAGGAGGAAGTCGGGTTTTTGCCCCCCTCTATGAGGAGCTGTTAATGAAAATCATTTTGTTACAAGACGTTGAAGGTTTGGGAAAAGCTGGTGACCTGAAAGAGGTTGCCAATGGTTATGCCCGTAACTACCTCTTGCCGCGCCAGTTGGCTGCAGGAGCTACTCCGGGTTTGATCGCCACTCGCACCCAACGCATTGCTGCCGAACAGCGCAAGCTGGATAAGCAGAACGAATCCAATCGGCAGTTGGCTGAGCGACTGGGTCAGGTTTCACTGACCTTCAAGGCAAAAGTTGGTAGTCAGGGTCGTCTCTATGGTTCAATCACGAGCCAGGACATTGCGACTGCATTACGTGATGCCGAGAATGTTACTGTAGATCGCCGTGTTATCGATCTACCAGATCCAATTCGTTCGCTGGGTACATTTAATGTTCCAGTGAAAATTGCATCTCAGTTAGAGCCAAAGATCACAGTAAATGTGGTTGATGCGGCGGAAAAGGCTGTTGCCCAATAAGCTTTTCCTTTTAAACTGCGCGTAGCCGGTCAGTGAACACGCTGGTGTTTGTGTCTGCTGTGCGTGGTTTGTTATCTAGAAGGCAAATTGACCGTCATTGCTGACCCTATAAGGGATAAGCAATTTATGACGGTCATTTTTTGTGTGTTTTAACTGCTTGATCAACGATTACAATTCTGAGAATTCTGTATTGACCAGTGTCATAGGAATATAGGGGAGCAGATCTGATGCCAGGAGTCCTGCACGCTCAATATTCATATATTCATTGACCAGATCCGCGGCTGCTGTATGCAGATAGACTGCGGCAGTGGCGGCATCAAAGGATGGCATCCCTTGAGCCAGGAAGCCACTGATCATACCAGCCAGAACATCGCCCGTGCCAGCTGTTGCCAGGGCTGGATTTCCCCACCAGTTGATGCGAATCTTACCCTCGGGATTGGCCAGAATTGTGCAGGAACCTTTCAGGACCAGGTTGACCTGCCATTCTCGTGCTTTGGTACGTGCCAGTTCCAGGCGTTCGATATTGCCACCAGAGACTTTAATGCCAGCGCTAAGCCGTCCCATTTCACCGGGATGGGGCGTAATCACCGTATCCTTTGGTAACAGGGTCCACCAGCGTTCGAGCGCGGAAAGGTTATTTAAGCCATCGGCATCTATCACCAGACGTGGGCGTTCCTTGTCGGGGAGTGAGCGCAGATGTTCGAGTACCTGGAGAATTACCTCACGTGTATTGGCTGATTGTCCAAGACCGGGTCCCACCAGTAAGGCTTTGTAGCCCGCCAGTTTTTCAATTAGTGCATTGGCACGATCAAAGCTTTCTGCATCCTCTTCTGGCAAGATTGCAAATGTTGCTTCATGGAATGAACTGGCATAAAATGGCAACATCTTTTCGGTAACAGCCAGTGTTACCAATCCGGCACCGACTCGTGCCGCGGAACTACCGGCCAGAAAAGCTGAGCCAGGATAAGGTAGTGAACCGCAGAGAAGCATTACCTTGCCAAATGTCCCCTTATTGCTATTGAGAGGCCGCTCAGGCAAGAGCTTATGTACTTGCTGACCAGTAATCATCTCAGTTTTTGACGAGGGCTGTAGGTCATCTGGTAGGCCTATATCCCCTACGGCCAGATCGCCGATATAGTCTCGTCCTGGAAAAAAGAAGAAGCCAAGTTTAGGATAAGCCAGCGTAATGGTGGTGTTGGCCGCGATACTACCAGGATCTACCTCTCCTGTATCGGCGTTGAGGCCACTGGGCAGGTCAATCGCTACTACGTTCAGATCATCTCTCTGTTCTCGCTCTGTTTTGACCAGAGCCAGCAAGTCACGCATATCCTCTGGCATGGGCCGAGAACGTCCTGTTCCCAGTAAGGCATCAATCACGTAATCGGCATTGTGAATCTGCGTCTTTAAAGCCTCATGTATATCCGGGCCTTGCTGCTGTTCGCCTGCTACAACAAGTTTTTTATCTTTCCAATAATAAAGACTGATCAGGACACCAGCATGCTCCAGATGCTCAGCCATCACCAGACCATCGCCTCCATTATTGCCAGGGCCGATAAGAAAAAGAACTTTCAAACCCTTCAAGCTGTAGGTTGGAAGCAGGTGTGCTTCAAAAAGATCGGCCGCGCTTTTCCCTGCATTCTGCATAAGTATGGGTGAAGTCAAGCCATAGCGGCTCTCGGCTTGAGCTTCCAATTCTCTCATTTCCGAAATGGTGACGATATGCATACAACATCCTCCATGCTGCTCTATGAAATTGAGTGCGTCTTTCTGTATTGTACAAACCTGGCTGGCAATAGGGAAGGGCCTTAACCCCTGTTACTGTGTACGTTTGAGTGCTAGGAACTGGCTCAGTGCTATGTTATACTGCTAGCTATGAAAATAGCGCTCAAAATTACACCACAGCGTAATACACAGTACGCGGATATGACTACTATCCTGGCCTCGCCCGAATTGCTGGCCAGTCCTTTAGGTACGTTGATTCAAGATGTACAGGCCACAACATTGGCGGGCCAAAACTATTTGTTGGCCACCATCGATGAAACCGCTGACCAGAGCCAGAGGCTCCTGTCCTCATTAATACCACGATTTGGGGCTCTGAGTGAGGGATATGAATATTTTGACCAGCTTGGAGAGTTAGCAGGCCCTTTCCTACGTCCTATTGAACCACATTTTACTCCTTTTGTTCCCTGGGAGATGTCAGAAGCGCGCCGCTATCGTGGCAAGACCAATGAGACATTTACACGTGTCTTGCTCAATGCCGCGCTCTTCGCCGGTCGTTTTGAAGAGGACCGTTTGAGAATTTTGGATCCTTTATGTGGTGGTGGTACAACGCTTTTTCTGGCTCTGGCATTGGGCTATGATGCATTTGGTATTGAACTTAATCGACAAGATGTGGATACCACAGCAGTATTTGTGCGTCAGTATCTGGAGAGCGAGCATATCCATAGCAAGGAGACCGATGAGCGTGGTCGCCGTAGTGGACGTCGCTATCAATTTGAAATCGGGCGCAAAGGGAATACACGACACCTGGTTCTGGCCAATGGGGATACCCGCGATGCGGCCCTGCATATGCGTGAGGTAGTTGGTGGCCCTCATATGCATGCTGTTGTGGGCGATCTACCCTATGGGATACAACATTTTGCTGAAATCTCAGCCCTACTAACTAAAGCCTTGCCGGTCTGGGAAAATATGCTTTTGTCTGGAGGAACGCTGGCCCTGGCCTGGAATGCCACACGGGTCGAACGTACTGATATGCTGGCTTTAGTACAAGCGCATACACAGCTTCAAGTATTGGATGAGCTTCCCTACAACCAGTTTGCCCATCCCGTCGATAGGGTAATCAAGAAGCGTGATGTGCTGGTCGCAGTCAAAGCTTAACAACCCGTTAACCGCTATACAATCTTAGCCTGATTCGCATATAATGTGATTAATTATCACCACACAAAGGCTATCCGTTGAAGACGGTTGGCTGCACAATAAGGGGTATGTATGCGTAATCTCCCAAATATACTGAGTATTAGTCGCTTAATCGCCACGCTGGTGGTATTTATATTGGTATTGGTCAACCAACCATGGGCATTCCTGCTGGCAACGCTCATTTTTTTCCTGGGATCAGTGACCGATTACCTGGATGGATACCTGGCACGGCGTTTTAAAGTTGTCTCTTCGCTCGGTGTTTTTTTGGATCTGACGGCGGACAAAGTTTTTGTCGCTGCTGTATTGATCGCTCTGGTCCAACTAAATCTGGTACCTGCATGGGTCACATTTATCATTCTGACCCGTGAACTGATGGTATCGGGCTTGCGCTCGATTGCGGCGGCTAAAGGAAAAGTGATTCCTGCTGGTATCTGGGGCAAGCAGAAAACCTTCATCACGTTGGTTGCATTGGGAGCTTTGCTACTGGCTAAAGGTCTGGGAGCACATATGCTCTCACTTTTTCCACCCATGCTTACCTTTAACAGCCAGACGGTCAATTTTGCTGAGATCTTATTGCTGGTCGCGGATGGCTTAGTTATCATTGCAACGCTCTGGACCATCATGTCCGGTATCGAGTACTTAATTGGGGGCTGGCCGCTCTTGCGTTCCAACGAAGAAACCACGAAATGAGCAGACCTTCCTGAAAATAAGCGAGAAGAGTCTGCTCTTCTCGCTTATTTTGTTGGACTAACTGTTGGGTCAGGCACCTTTTGCCCTAGTTTACGCTCTTTCCCCGCTAGTAAGCGACCTATATTGTCGCGATGGAAAATAATGATGAGGGATGGAGCGATAAGCATGTAGAGGAATTGCGGCAGGCTCACCGCGGCGAAGAAGCCGGGTTGGGTTACACCCAGTACATAAAAAATAATGCCACAAATAATAGCAGTAGCGCCACCGACAATCGAGCCGAGCGAAACATATTTCCAAATACTGATAGTACTAATTGTCGTGATGGCCGCAATGAGGAACGTAAGTGGTGAACAGACTAGAAGTACTCCAGCTCCAGTAAGAACGCCGCGTCCACCTTTAAAGCCGATAAAGATGGGATAACAATGTCCCAGTAATGCCGCCAGGCCAGCCACCAGAATGCCCCAGCCCCCCCCATGAAAGAATGGAACAAGCGTAGCCAGCAGTGCCGGACCAACACCTTTTGAAAGATCTATGATCAGTACAATCAGTGCCGGACCCGTTCCAAGCGTACGCTGTACATTGGTCGCCCCTATTTTGCGACTGCCATGATCCCGGATATCATAATCCTTGCCGCGTAGTAACTTTCCCATCCAGTAACCGGCGGGAATTGAACCCCAAAGGTAAGAGATAAGCGCTGTAACGATAAGCGAACCGATGATATTGGGCATCAATTGCTCCTTTTTTTGATCTACATCGAGTGCCAGGCACATTATAAACTGCTTCTCTTAAATTGACTAGGGGACCCTCACCTAGGGGAAAGTTTTTCAATGGTTATATTGTGCTACCTATTATTAAAAAATCTTCTATCGTTGATAGAGACGCTATAATTTGAATTGAAGCAGTCCTTACGTATAGCTGATATGTTCCGATGTCTCTCTCTAACACCGTGTACAAAATTTTTTTGACACTTTGCACTTGTGGTGCTCGTTAATTGTAGTGTGTAGGGCAAATCAGCACGGTCGCGATCGTGCTGATTTGCCCTACACACTACAATTAGTACTGGAAAAGTTGCACACCGTGTTCTTTAAATAAGTGGAACAAGTTATCTGTAAAATACATTGCTTATAGTTTTGAAGGAGATTGTGCATGCGCCGTGTTGGAAGGTATAGCCGCGCCAGAGTTAAAATATGTGTCGTTATTTTGCTCGGAGCCTTATTCATGATCATCAAGTATGTTCTAAAAACTTCGCCCACTCTTAAGCGAGTGCTGTCTGGGGGAGAACATCCTTATACTGAGAAACATGGCGAGGTTTTGTTCAAAGATGTGTCAGCTGTAATTCCTGAAGAGGTTGTGCTAGAAGAAGTCATGCTGGAGCCTGTCACCGAAGAAGTCATAAGAGTAACAACGGCTGATCCTATCACTGATGAGCAACCATTGATGCAGCAAGAACAGGCGCTAGACTCCCCCCTCGTTCCTAGAGAAGATGTTGAAACCACAACGGAAGTGCCAGACACATTGGAAAAGATGGATACTCAGATAAGTGAGCCACAAGTAGAAACACCCCCTTCCGAAGTAGCCACCGAGGCTTACTGTGTAAAGTGTCGTGTCAAACGTGGAATGCAGAATGAGAAAAGAATTGTTACAAAGAATGGACGCAGTGCTATCGAAGGCACTTGTCCTGTTTGTGGTACTCGACTATTTCGTTTTGTCTCATCAAAATAGTGTGGGCATCCGATTTAGCAGTTGTAACAAATAACTGATAGTATGTGTGCAGTTTTTTTGATGTCTCGCGCCTGGAGCGCTTGCTTATTTATAGATGGGGTGATCGAGGAGCGGTTGCAACCGCTCCTCGATCACCCCATCTATAAAAAGAGTTACTCCTAAAAAGGTCGCATATGAGCGTTAATAATTGAAAGTTGTGCATAGTATTCATTGGTAATCTGGATTGTTACACATAAGGTGGATAATACAGAAGTAATGTCAACTGCAATCATTGCATAATCTGCCTGGCGAGCTGATTGGTTTTATGGTTTTAACAAGGTGTTATCGGCTCTGAAAGCTTCATTGTAAAGAAATGAAAAAACAGGGCAAATCACTTGACGTTCCTTCATTCTCAACGTATAATCTCCCTCATGTGTGTTGAGCATCTACGTTTCACGTTAAACTGAGGCGTAGCATAATGTCGCCTCGATGGACAAGAAGAGATGGCAGGAAATAAGTAAACGTGTAAATGTTGTATTTGCTGCTAGCACCTGATCCTCTTTGACGAAAAAACTTGTAATGATTCGCACGCCATGGATTGCAATTTCAAGATCGAGATATTTGATCGCGAAACGTAAGTACAGGCGCAGGAATAGTGGCAAGGATAATACGTCGGTGCTAAAGAGAGTAAGGCTTGTAGTTAGAGCTAGACAAGTAAGAGGCGGATATCGGGAACGGACCCGTTGGGGTCGACAGCCTCACTACCAGGAGGAGTTTAAACAATGAGTATTGGTGGACAGAGTGATGCATCTGATCGCAAAGTCTATCGCTTGACGCCAGAGGGCTATTCACGAATGAAAGAGCGGCTGGATTACCTGCGCGATGTGAAGCGCCGTGAGGTTGCCGACTACATTCATGAAGCCAAGGAAGCAGGCGATATCAGCGAGAGTAGCGCATACGAAGAAGCTAAAAATGATCAGGCCATGCTTGAAGGCGAAATCGCAGAATTAGAAAAAAGGCTGAATTTATCCGAGGTCATGACGCCAGATATGCACGCTGGCGCAGATGGCATAGTGCGCATTGGTATGCAGGTAGAGGTGGAGACTGATAGAGGCACCAAGCGTATGTTTAAGATTGTTGAAACGTTTGAAGCTGATCCAAAAGCTGGCTTGATCTCTGATCAGGCCCCTGTTGGTAAAGCTTTGATGGGCCATCGCGAGGGCGATGAAGTAAGTGTTTCAACTCCTGGCGGTGTAACCACGTACTATATCCTCTCCATCCGTCCCATGCTATAACTGCAAATTGACCTTACAGGGCACCAATAGTTAGCCGGTGCCCTGTTTTTTTTATGATGGGGTGTCAGACTCTGTATTTATAATAATGGCCCTCATATTTGACACTCACCAAACTCATCGGTAATATAAGAGTAATATTCCTGTTGGGATTATTTGGAGATTGCACCAATGGTGCGTTTAATTTTTTATACTGTGTGGCAAAAATATGCTTATGATATGCACTTTTTAAAAGTGGTATATACAAAGCTCAGACCTCCCGCCTGCGGTGGGAGTGGGGGAGTAAATGATGTGGGGATATCTCCACACCCCGGCATGAAGGGCTCGCCAGCCCACCTGCACCTCCCCGGCTTATAAAGGAGCTTGTAATTGTTAACATTTGAAGACGCGACCGGATTATTCATTAAAGCGGCCCGCAACATCGGTCTCGTCACCCATCCTGAGTCCTGGTTGAATACACGTTCTTTGGAGCGTGAGTTCAACTGTACCTGTCATACAGGTAGCTGTGATATTGAGCAACCAAGTTCATGTGTTGTCTCATTTTCATGGGGCGTGCTAGATACTGCTCTATCGACGGATGGGACTACCGGCGTATGCGAATTTTTTCATGAGTTGGAGGATGATTGTGATCATCTCCATACCAGTTCTATTCCGCCGTTGGTGCTGGATCTCTCCTATTCTCTGGCCTTACATGGAACGGCCTTATCTGAAGAGACGCTGCTCTCACTATCCCAATTAGTCAAATTGCAGGCCAGTGAACAGAGCCGTAGGACCACTGAGACCCGTCCAGGAATTACGATGATCTTGCGTGATAATCGGCTGTATCCTGAAGTTTTAAATCTGCAACAGCGGGTAGAGATTCCTATCTGGCATCCTTTAGGCATGCGCGGTTTGCATGAAGAGCAGCCTGTTCCCAGTGAAAGTGTGCTGATACAAGTGAATGATGGTG
Organism: Dictyobacter alpinus; assembly: GCF_003967575.1. NCBI lineage: Bacteria > Bacillati > Chloroflexota > Ktedonobacteria > Ktedonobacterales > Dictyobacteraceae > Dictyobacter > Dictyobacter alpinus. Next base: position 1,543,009 of record NZ_BIFT01000001.1, on the reverse strand, counting down.
AGGTCGAGAACCTCGTCTTGCCAGATGAGCCACATCCGGAAGAGTGGCTTCCCCAGGTGCTGGTTGAAGTATGCCAGGATATTGTCCAGGTGTTAGCCGCACTTGAAGCCAGTATCGTATCCAATACTTCAGATCCTCAAAACCATATAGCATAGCTAAAATTGCCTGAAATCTTCCCAAAAGAAGAGATATAAGGGAAGAGCCTGCCCGTTTACGCCAGCGCGCAAAAATTATGGGCAGGCCCGTTTTTGTTGAGATAAATCAGGCCCGGTTACTAATACATCCGGGTTGGACGTCGGCGACGATCTGGTGGAAGTAGAACATCGAGCGCGTCATCGACGGTAACAATACCCTCTAATACACCATCTTCATTGATAACGGGTACTGCCAGCAAATTATATTTTGCTAGTGTCTCAGCCACTGTGCGAGGATCTGTATCTGGCCGTACCATAATCAATTGCGTTTCCATAATTTCTTGTAAAAGTTGGGTTGGCTGAGCAACCAGCAGATCCCAGATCGAGACCACGCCCAGGGGACGATCCTCATCCTCATCTTCTTTTGCGACACAATAGATATAAGCGATACGTACATCATTTTCGACAATATCTTTACGAATCGCGGCCAACGCCTCTTCAATCGTGCGCGTCTGACTTAAGGCAATGTAGTCAGTTGTCATCAAGCCACCAGCCGTATTGGCTTCATACGCCAATAATTCCTGAACCTCTTCCGAGTCTTCAGGATGTAGCTGGCGGAGCAATTCCTGCTTACGTTCCTCAGGAAGTTGCCCTAGTAGATCGGCGACCTCATCAGGACCCATCTCATGCAAGATAGCGGCTGCCCGTTCTGGTGGTAGATTCTCTAAGATCTGGCGTTGACGTTCGGTATCGATCTCTTCCATCGTATCGGCCGCAGTCTCATTATCCAGACGTTCGATCAGCCGTGCCCCCTGTTCAACGGTCACCTGATGGACAATGTTGGCGATATCGGCGGGATGTAATTCTGAAAGATGGCCACTCAGAGAACGCGATGCAGGAGAACCCAGTGGGGAAGATGGCTTTCTCTCAATCTCATCATCATCATGAGATGTAGAGCTCATCAACTCAACATCCTCCCATGGGATAAGGGTGGAGTAGGTTGGCTGATTAATGGCATTGGCCAGCCAGGATGGTGCCAGACGGCGTACCAGGCCCAGGGAACTTTTATCGATGCCTAGAATACGCCAATCATTATCAAAGCAAAGATCATTGACACGCACAGTTTTTTTATGCTTAAGATCAATGATCTGCTTATCCAGCACCTCCTGGGCCAGGTGAACTTCATCCTCACCTGGATTTTCGGATTGCAGAGCGAACCGCTCGATGGGATAACGCAGATGCCAGGTGTTCTCGCTGCGCTCTAATGCATTGAGTGGCACCTGTCTCTGTTGATCGTCTTCAACCTCTACCAGCAGAGCGCTTGGATAGGCCGGCTCACCCTGGCCTACCTGATTGGCTTGCGCTAGTAAATCGATGATTTTGCCCACACGCACATTCTGCTGGTCTAGAATTGGAGCGTTGAGCAGTTGGCTCAAGTATAACATGAATTACATCTCTATCCGTGCATCGGATAACACCTTATCTGATGCAACCTCATGATTATGATCCTGGTTTTGGCTAAGCTTGAGACTTGTGCCCACAAAATCTCTGAATAGTGGATGTGGACGTGTTGGACGGCTCTTAAATTCAGGATGGAACTGTGAGGCAACAAACCAGGGGTGATCTTTGAGTTCAATAACTTCTACCAGGCTATTGTCGGCTGAACGGCCACTAACAACCAGACCATGGGATTCCATACGTTTGCGATATTCATTATTGAATTCATAGCGATGGCGATGGCGCTCAAAGACAATTGCTTCACCATATGCCTGATACGCCTTTGTCTCTGGCATCAAGCAGCAGACCCAGTTGCCCAGACGCATGGTGCCGCCTTTATCGGAGACATTGCGTTGTGTATGCATCAGATCAATGACAGGATTTGCATTTTGTGGATCGAACTCGGAACTATTGGCGCTGGTCAGTCCCAGGACATTGCGGGCGAACTCGATAACAGCAACCTGCATACCCAGGCAGAGACCCAGATATGGAATATTGTTGCGACGTGCATAACTGGCGGCTTTGATCTTACCTTCGATACCGCGATGGCCAAAGCCCCCGGGAACCACAATACCGGCCACATCTTCGAGTGCCTCTTCATAATTATCGCCCATCTGTTCCAGGGCCTCAGAATTAATCCATTTAATACGGATATCGACATCGTGGAACCAGCCGGCGTGATGAAGGGACTCGGCGACGGACATATACGCGTCATGGAGTTCAACATATTTTCCGACCAGACCGATGGTTAATTCTGCGCGTGGACGTTTGATCCGGTCAACCAGATTCTTCCATTCCTGCATCTGGGGCTCATGCTTGGGCAGGTTGAGTTCTTGTACCAGGAACTCACCCAGGCCCGCATTCTCAAGATGGAGTGGAACCTCATAGATGGTCTCTGCATTGGTCATGCCAATGACAGCTTTCTCCTCGATATTGCAGAAAAGTGCGATTTTTTCGCGTAGATCATCGGGTACAGCATAATCTGAGCGGCACAAAATAACGTCTGGCTGAATACCTACACGTAATAATTCTTTCACACTGTGCTGGGTTGGTTTGGTTTTTAACTCTTTGGCGGCACCCAGATAGGGGAGGAGGGTGACATGAATGTAGAGTACATCGCGTCGTCCGACATCTTTGCGCATCTGGCGGATGGCCTCTAAATACGGTTCACCTTCGATATCTCCAACGGTGCCTCCAACCTCAACAATTACCACATCAGCATCGGAGCGGCGGGCGACCGCGTGAATGCGATCCTTAATCTCATTGGTAATATGTGGGATGACTTGAATCGTGCCTCCCAGATATTCACCACGGCGCTCTTTACCAATGACCGAAGCATAAACCTGCCCTGTTGTAACATTGTTTGCCTGGTAAGATGGTTCATCCGTAAAACGTTCATAGTGACCAAGATCCAGATCGGTTTCAGCGCCATCATCGGTAACAAAGACTTCACCATGCTGATATGGTGACATTGTTCCCGGATCCACATTAATGTAGGGATCCAATTTCATGAGTGAGACGGAGACTCCGCGATTTTTGAGGAGACGCCCGAGTGAGGCTACACTGATACCTTTTCCTACTGATGATGCCACACCGCCTGTGACAAAGATAAATTTTGACATAGCTTCGCTTTCTCCTTATACGCGGAGTCTTGCCTTAAGCAATAACATATTCACGGTATTTACCGTGGTGAAAGTAACACAATCTGCATCGCGACCGGCAGAGAACTTTTTGTAACTGTGAACTTAGGCTGTGGCTGAATGCCTTCAACACCCATCTCACGGCAGAATTTATTTAATTGTGCCGGAATGCTTTCTGGTTGCTCTGGGTGATAGTGCATGGGAATGACCACGCGTGGTTCTATCTGACTAATAATTTCCGCAGCCTGCGTTGCATTAATCGAATTTCCACCGCCGATCGGAAGGAGAAGTACGTCAGCGTCGGCAACTTCTTCTAGCAGTTCCTCTGGTAAAACATGACCCAGATCACCTAGATGACAGATAACCAGATCATCCATATGTATAATGTAAATAGTGTTGCGTCCCAGTTTTTTACCACGTTCGTCATCATGATAGGAAGCAACACCGGTAATTAGTACATCGCTAATTTCATATTCACCCGGTCCACGTACAACTCGTGGATTTCCACCCACACCCTGGACGTAGTTATGGCCTGGATGATTATGGCTAACTGTAATAATAGACGCGTTCACCTTACTCAGGGGAGAGGCTTCTGAGCCATCATTCTGCTGAGGGGTCGCGGGATCAGTAATTAAGGTGACGTTTTTGCCACGAAGCTGGAAGCAAGAGTGGCCAAGCCAGGTTATTTCCATAACTGTTATACTCTCTCACATAAGTTCGGGCGGGGACCCAATGTCCTCGCCCGGATTGTATTGTATCATAAGGGATAAGTGTTCTACAAGTGAGGGGAATTTTCTTTAGATGAGGATATTGATAGCCTTTATGTCGATCTATAGATCCTATCTGTAGGTACTGTCTGTTGCCATATGTTAATTCATTCGTTTACTCGATATGGGTCCACTTTTTTAGGTTATTATTTATAAGAGTAAGTGCTTTCATTTTGTTGATGAAGAGAGGCTTTATATTATGCGGGTTTCAGTTGTTGTCCCTGTCTATAACGAAGAGAAGACTGTTGCAAAAATTCTAGAAATGCTCTCCCAGGTCGCATTAGATCTAGAAGTGATTGTGGTTGATGATGCTTCAACCGATCGTACCTGGGAAATTTTACAGCAAATTCGCCAGAATGCGCCCTTTGATTCCTACCAATATGTACGCCATGAGCAGAATCAGGGTAAAGGTGCAGGTTTGCGTACAGGCTTCCGTCTGGCCACTGGTGATATGGTAACCGTACAAGATGCGGATATGGAGTACGATCCTCAAGATATTCCAGCCCTGGTACGTAAATGGGAAGAGGTTACCAGGAATGGCAATAACCGCGTAGCCATTTACGGCTATCGAGATCTTTCGGGTCAGAAGTTTACCACTCGTTGGGGTAACCGTTTCTTAACCACAATGACTAATATCTTATTTGGCAGCCGTATCCATGATATGGAAACATGCTATAAATTGATGCCTGGAGTGGTTGCGCATGCCCTGCCGATGACCGGCCGCCGTTTTGAAATTGAGCCTGAGATCACTACCTGTATTCTCAAAGCTGGCTACTCCATCTTTGAAGTACCTATTAGCTACTATCCTCGTGAAGAGAAAAAACTTTCACCCTGGAAAGATGGCTGGCCTGCTCTGGCGATGCTTCTACAGCAGCGTTTTGGTAAACCATTTCGTATCAATGAAGTTGCGTCAGTCGGTGCGATTGAGCCCGAACATGCTCATAGCAACAAATAATACGGCTAGAAAGATCTTTCAAGGATTGATAAAATAAGCTTATCTTTGAAAGATCTTTAATGCTTCGTCCTATAAAATGTATCTACCTGTGTCACTTTCTGGATGATGGTAGCGAGTCTTCTGTTTGATCGCGTTGGAAGAATTTTTCATTCTTTTCTCTGCCACACAAATAAAAAATTACGCAAGGGTAAGCGCGTTTCAATAGTATATTGCTATATGCCTGTATACTATCTCGACGTTGTCCATATCCTATGGTATAATCTGTCAGAAATTGATTCACTTGTGGTTTATATGGGTTAGCACGAAAGAGAGGACACTCTTGCTGCAACAGTGGCTTCCGGCTATTCGCATTGTTCAAATTATTTTGAGCGTAGCCGTAGTAGTTTTTATTTTGTTACAGGCACGTGGAGCTGGTCTGGGTAGTGCCTTTGGCGGAAGTAGCGCCGGATCTGTGTTTAAGACACGTCGTGGCGTTGAGCGCTTGATTTTCAATACAACAATTGTCTTTGTTGTACTGTTTGCACTGGTCTCAATCTTAAGCGCTGCAATCGCAGCACGCGGGCTATAAGCCGTCTTAAAATTGTCTCCTTTGTGCTCTCCGTTCCGTGTAGTCGTTTATAAAGCGAACTTCGTAAATGCAGGTCGCACTGAATTTTAAGGGGATATGCAGGTACATCGTGCACGGATGGTACACCCGATATGGACGAAAAGGCTGTTGAAGTGGCCCGGCTCTGGTAGTGAGCGAGCCGCATATATACTCAACAGTCTTTTCTGCTGTCTGCTGATCAGCTTTCTAGTGACCGGTTGTATGTCTGCTCCGGCCAACCAATCTTCCTCATCTCAACTTCATCTGCAATCAACACCTGAAGCGCGCTTGACCTATGTGGCAATTGGAGCTTCAGACACTTTTGGAACAGGAACCAACGATCCTGCTACGCAGTGCTGGCCTGCGTCCCTCACCAACCATCTAGGAGCCAGTGCACGCCTGATCAATCTGGGTATTCCCGGTATTAATGCGCATGATGCCCTGAATATTGAACTACCAGTAGCCCTAGATGTTCATGCCAACCTGATTACCGTCTGGTTAGCTGTCAATGATCTGGTTGATAATGTTCCATTGGCCAGTTACCAGCGGGACCTGAGCAGCGTGCTGCAACGTTTACGAGCCGCGAATACTCAGGCGCGCATTGTGGTTGCCAATGTGCCAGACTTAACCCAGCTCCCCCGCTTTGCGGATAGTGATAAGCAGGCGCTCACAGCCAAAATTAACGCTTATAATGCGGTCATTGCCACCGTGGTTGAGAGCCAGCATGTTCAATTAGTCGATTTATATCAGAGCTGGCGGACCTTAGCTGATCATCCAGAATATATTAGCCGGGATGGTTTTCATCCTAATGCCACTGGTTATGCAGTGTTGGCTGAGATCTTCTATGCTGCCTTAAAGAAAACATGACTTATGACACAATTCTTTGGTATTTCAATTGATACATTGACACCAATTTTGTTGATTATAACGGGCATTATTGTGGGCGGTACACTCCTGCTGGCGCTGGCAAACAGGATCTTTTTTAAGATTGGTGTACGTAACGTCTCGCGGCGGCGCACCCAGATGGTTATCATCGTCTTTGCTTTGATGCTATCAACAACCCTCCTGTCGGGAGTCCTGGCGACTGGCGATGTGATGACATCCGCTGTACAAAGTGTAGCAGTCTATAACTGGGGCAACATTGATGAGCTGATTGAGGGTGGCAATGGCGCACTTGGTACGTATCCACAGAGTGTCTATGAGCGGGTAAAGAGACGGACCAATAACAATCCTGATATTGCTGCTGTGGGTGCTGTTTTGCATGAAACAGGCTTATTACTTGCGGATCAAACATCGCGCCAGGTTCGTTCAAACGTGGGAGTGGTGGCGGTATTGCCTGATAGCGAACTGGGGTTTGGTGGTTTAACGGATGTAACCTCCAAGCAACCACGAACAATAAGGGCTCTGCCAGATAAGTCTATTTATCTTAATCAAACATGCGCTACTTTAATCAATGCCAAACCAAATGATAACATCTATCTCTATTCTTCACGCTGGCCGGGTCGTCGCTATGCTTTTAAAGTTGTTGCGATTGTTAATAACTCCAGCATCGTGGGTGATCAGCCTGTAGTGATTAGTAATCTGGCCACGTTCCAAAATATTGAAAAAGAACAAGGTAAGATTAATCAGATCATGATCGCCAATCAAGGTGGTGGCGGGGTCAAAGGCGTTAACCTATCGGAACAAGTTGAAGATCAACTGGAACGCTGGATTCCACGAAGTGTGCATGTGATTCAGGTGAAGAAGCAGGGAGTCCAGAACTCGCAGCAAGCCGAGGAAATATTTTCACGTATCTTCTCATTGTTTGCGCTGTTTGCCCTTTCTATTGGTCTGTTGTTGATCTTTCTGATTTTTGTCTTGCTGGCGGCGGAGCGGCGGATGGAGATGGGGATAGCGCGCGCGATTGGGGTGCAGCGGCGGCACCTGATATTGATGTACCTGTTTGAAGGATTCGTCTACGATCTTTTTTCTTCCTTGATTGGCATTCTGGCGGGCTTTGGATTAGGTGCATTGTTGATCTATCTGCTCGGTCCCCTATTAGCCCGCTTCAATTTTCCTTTGAAATTTACATTTCAGCCGCATAGCCTTTTGATAGCCTATTGTCTGGGAGTAATCTTCACCTTTCTCTCCGTCGCTTTTTCTTCCTGGCTAGTAAGCCGTTTGACTGTGATTGATGCTATTCGTGATCTGCCAGAGTCGACCCCTGTGCGTCTATCACTACGTGAGCAGGGACAGCGCAGCCTGCAACTTTTCACACAACTGCGAACCTCTTTTGGTCCGGCCACGTACAATTTGCATCGTAGCCGCAGGATCCTTTTTGAGCATATTCCCGAACTCCTGTTTAACTTTGTGTTGACCTTGCTGACAACTGGCATCATCCCACTATTAGCAGGTTTCTGGTTAATGCAATCAGGTTTAAGCAATGAGGAGATTATCCCTTTCTCGCTAGGCTTCTCGCTCTCTGTCTTTGGTTTAGTTTTACTGCTAAAAGCGTTATTGTTACAGAGCCTGAGCGTTTTCCTACGCATTCGTCAGCGTTCCTGGAATGGTGATTTGCGGCGCTGGTCGTCATCGGTGGACGGGATTGTGGCGGCCTTAATTGGTCTGGTGTGGATGGCGTATTGGGCGCTGCCTTTTGATATTTTGATAAATTTGGGTCTGCCGCGTTTTAAAGGTGGCATTGAGGTATTTTTTATCGCTGGCGTGATGATGGTATTGGGAACCGTCTGGGCAGCGGTCGCGAATGCCAGGTTACTGATGGCACCATTTTTAGCTTTGTGTGCACGCATCCCAGGCCTTTTTGTCCTGGCCAAACTTGCTCTGGCTTATCCATTGCAACGGCGCTTACGTACAGGTCTGAGTGTGATCATGTTTAGTCTGGTTGTGTTTGCCATGACGGTTATGGCGATTATTACCAACGCCATGCAAAATTCGTATGTCGACATCAATACCCAGACAGGCGGCTATGATATCCAGGCTACCGCCTATTTCCGATCCTTGCCGGATCTACAAACTTCACTGGCCCGCCAGGGTATTGACCCCAAAAGCTTTGCGAGTATTGGTGTTCGCAGCACAACCACGCTAGGCGTACTACAATTAGGTGCGCCCAATCCCCGCTGGAGTATTTATCCAACTCAGATTGTGAGTGGAGGTTTTCTACAGGGATATGGTGCCCATCTGGTGGCTCGAGCCCAGGGTTTTAATAGCGATGCTGATGTCTGGAAAGCCCTGCAGAAGCATTCTGACTATGCATTGATTGATAGCAGTGCTTTACCATATAATGGCTCTCACACGGCTGTCTATGATCCTACGGCTGGCAATCCCAATAGTGCCAATGTACCCGCTACCCCACCAGGCCTTGATCCAGTTTTCACCTTTGCGATAAGCGGAGTGAGCCAGGGAGATACCTCATTTTCAGCGGTCCCACTATGGACTATTGGCTTGCAAGGGAAAACCGCCACGAAAGTCACAGTGATTGGGGTGGTGGATAACAGTGATGCGGCACACTTTGGTCTATATGTGCCGCGTGCTGCCTATAATGCCAATCAGAGCGGAATTATATCTGACAACCAGAATACCCCCGAGTCTCAGAGCTACTATTTTAAAGTGGCGCCCGGACAGGATCCCAAGGCTCTGTCACTGGCACTTGGTTCGGCCTATCTGGATTATGGTTTAGAGACAACCGTGTTACAAGATGCCATCTGGCAAGTTCGTGGGCCGCGTATTTTGCTGAGTAACGTGTTATTAGCTATCGTTGGATTGATCTTGCTGCTGGGTGTTGCCGCACTAGCGCTAACGGGCACACGAGCAGTGATTGAACGACGGCAGCAGATTGGTATGTTGCGCGCTATGGGCAGTCCACGTCCCTTGATTCAGGGTGCCTTTTTACTGGAATCCTTTCTTGTAGGTGCGTCCGGCAGTTTCTTTGGCATAGTACTAGGACTAATTCTTTCGCGCAATATCTTTGCCGCCAATTTTTTTGAGCAATATCAAACAGGCCTCACCTTTAGTATTCCCTGGCAACAGCTCATGTTAGTTGTCGCTATATCTCTTTTTGCTTCATTTGTCGGAGCCATTTTACCTGCCTGGCAGGCTGGTCGGGTTGCTCCTGCAGAGGCATTACGCTATATTTAAGCTCAGCAGTATACATAAATTTCTTTTGCTGCTCTAGGCTATGCATATCTATAAATTTGTGGGTCCGGTAAAGAGAGGATCTGGAAATAATAGCAGTATAAGAATTTATAGTATCCGCATACAAATGAAAAAGATTGTAAAAGTATCAATCTATGAGTTAAAATAACAGAATAGATGTCGTTTGCTGTGCCATTTTACTTCACATTGTTGTGGTAAAGAAAGGTGATCGATTGTAAAACGTGATCTTGCTAAAAGAATCTTATCCTTTCTTATCTGTGACCCTATACCAAAAATATTGTTACTCCGTTGTAGCAATAAGCATGGGCCATGGCAACGTTTGCCATAAGACAGAATGCTACATTCTACAATGAGCCGCGATGTGCTCCCAAGAGCTTCTGCCTGAGCGTCACTCTTGCAGGCAGCTTATTTGAGGATTGTACATAGAAGGATACTTAGGTTGGTGGTGTACTTAATTTGTTACATCATCATCATACGACGAAGGACTGTCTATGCATGTACTTTTTATTGGTGGCACCAGCGAAGTTGGCGCCAGTTGTCTTGCTGTTCAGATTGCCGGCCAATGGATTGTGATCGATGCCGGTGTGCGTATTGATCGAAGCGCGGATCCTCTGCCAGATTTTGCTTTGCTTGAGAACAAAGATGTCCGAGCGATTTTTGTCACCCATGCGCATGCAGATCATATTGGGGCGCTACCATTGTTACATCAAGCATATCCCAATACTCCTATTTTTGCGTCGCGCGCGACAGGATTATTGATGGAGGTTATGCTGGCGGATGCACAAAGGATTATGCAGCGGCGAGCCGTCGAAGAGATGGAGCTTCCCCTTTATCCCAGTGATCTGGTTGAACGTATGCTTAATCAAGTGCGGCCATTACCTGTAGGTGAAGCGATAACGATACCAGAACTGGTAGACGTGACGGTGATAACCAGTCCTGCTGGTCATATTGCTGGTGCAATCAGCCTGGGTTTTGTTGCCGCCGATGGATCGCTCGTAGTATCTGGTGATATCAGTGTGACCGATCAGCGTACGGTTGCGGGTGCTCAGCCACCTCCGATTGAGAGGCCCGATCTACTTATTTTAGAGGCAACTTATGGTTCTCGCCTCCATGCCAATCGGCAAGCTGAAGAGCAACGCCTGGCGCAATCTGTAGCGGAAGGTATTGCGCGTGGTGGACCCGTTCTCATTCCTTGTTTTGGCCTTGGGAGAGGACAGGAGGTACTCCTGTTGCTTGTCGATGCGCAGCAGAAGGGGTTAATTCCTGAATTTCCTATTTATGTAGATGGATTGGTGCGCCGTGTTTGTTCTACCTATCATCTACTGCCAGAGGCGTTGACACCACGCTTGACGCGCCAGATTCGCAAAGGCTACTATCCTTTTGCTGGACGGCGCATTACGTATGTGAAAGATGAGCATGATCGTGAGCGGATTCTGGCAGGTGAGCCAGCCTGTATTATTTCTAGCTCGGGAATGCTGACCGGCGGACCAAGCGTCTGGTATGCTTCGCGTATGGCTGCAAATCCACTGGCGTCTATTTTGATTACCAGCTATCAAGATGAAGAATCGCCTGGTAGGCGTCTCCTGGATGTCGCTGAACACAAACTGGAGTGCCTGGATCTGGATGGAGTGGCGACTCAGGTTCATTGTCATGTGGCCAAGTATAGTTTGTCCGCCCATGCCGACGCTGGCGAACTGGCCAGCTATGCCGCTTTGCTGCAGCCACTACATGTGGCCCTGGTACATGGCGATGATGAGTCCCGCGCTTCTCTGAGCGCTCGTCTGACCGACACCGATGTTTTGCTGCCCCATAATGCCACAGAACTCTCCATTAATGGTGGACACCTTGTTCATTCCATGATGCGTCAGAGTGTTACAGCTCTATCGCAGCTAGCTATTGGCATTGGGAAAGGCAAAAAATTTGAGCCAGAACACGTTGACCAGCTCTGGCAGGCGGTAGCACAGATTCCTACCTTGCGCATTGTTACCGTGCGTGAACTGGCTCTGATCTGGGAGGGACAAGCCCATGAACGTACCATGGCCTCGATCCAAGAGGTGCTCAAGCAGGATCCTCGCTATCGCTACTTTATGCCACACCGTGCCCTGGAAGAAGCCTATTATGTACGCGGTCGCAGCACATCTTCAGAACTTTTTAGTGATTTAATTGGTCAGGTTCTTTTTGTGCAGGTTGCCTTTGGTGGGAGTCCTATGCCGGCACTCTGTCGTGGACTGCTCCCGACTGCTTCTGTACGCGTACAATTTGCGCCCGGTGTCTCTGATCGCATTCGCTATGCCTATTCCACCATCCTGGATGTATTGGGAGCCTTGCCAGAGCAGATAGAGGAGCGCCATGTCTCATCCTATCTCACGGAACTGAGCCGTCAGGCTAGAGTAATCCGGCGTTCACTTTCAATCCAAAAGTTAGCGCTTGCCTGTCAGGAGCATGCAAGTTACACTTTGACGGACCTTTGTGAACTGTCTGGCGTCTCTTCAGAAGATCTGGCGGAACGTCTGGCCGTGGCCGATCTTGTACAGCGCTCCTCATCGCTCTTCTATGTGCAACAGATGCCTCAGTTTGAAGAGGGTCAAACAGTGTATACATTGGCCCCTGGTTGGCGAGAGGCATTGAAAAAGGATGAAAGTGAAAACTCCACCACACAAATTGATCGTCGCGTCGTGCTACAAATCCTGGAACAGCATATTGGCAATCCTCCGGACCTCTATCGCCGGCGTTTTGATCCCGATACGGGTGATGTGACGCTCTCATTCCATTTTCCTGATATCGCTAAAAAGCGCTATCAGCAACTATTGAGCGAGGCCGCTGAAGAGGCGGATGTAGACATTACAATTTCCCCGTATGCCCATCAAGATGCTCTAAATGAAGTAGCTCAGCAGGTATTGCCTGAAGGATTAGTGATACAAAGCCATCCTTCCGTTTATCAAGAGACTAAACATATTCATTTTGAAGTGATGGGGCAGACCACACCACGTGCCCTTAAAGAGGCTCAGGCGCGTTATCGCGACTTAACTGGATGGCACCTAACGTTTACCGGCGCGATTATTGGGACGACCGCGATCTCATATTCCTTGCCTGAAATGGTGGCTGAACCTGGAGCGGTAAGCATACTTTCCTGTGAAGAAGCTGTTAATCTGGCTGACCAACGCTTACAACTGCTGCCGGGATTTGTGCAGATCGAGCCTGATGAAGCCGACCAGAGTCTGATCATCTCTTTTCTGTTTCCAGACGTTGCTCGGGTCCGTTACACAGCATTGTGGCAAGAAATTGCGGATCTGACCGGCTGGCAGGTGAAGATCATTCCAGTTACTTCGCGCGAAGCATTGATAGAGGTCGCTAAACGATCGTTGCCTGAAGGATTGGTCTGCCTGGGAATTCCAGAAGTGGTGTTGACCCAAAAGCTCGTGCGCCTCGTTTACGATGGCTATGACTCACATGAAGATATCAATGATGCACGCACCGAATTTCAAGTTACTACTGGCTGGACCCTGTCATTGCTGCATACTTCATCGATCGTTGCTTCCTCGGTCACCAATCATTCTCACAATCGGGCTATGCCTGTACGTACTCCTGACAAGCCGTATCGGATGGAAGATGCCCTGCATTATGCACAGGACCTTTTGAAGCCATTGCCTGGTTATTTGCGGGTCAAAGTAGAGATGGATACGCGCACACTGGTGCCGCGCTTCACTTTTCCAGATATCGCGAAGGAGCGCTATGCCGACCAATTGCGCACCATTGGCGAGATGACCGGTTGGAATGTCCGACCCCATCTGATTATTTATCCACCCGCGCTTAAAGATGTACTGGCTCGCATTTTACCCGAAGGTATTTCTTGCGTAGATACACCATCAATCTACCAGGACAAGCATAAAGTTGGTATTGTGTGTGTGGGTCAGGTTTCGCCGGGAGCAGTGGTCGAGACTCAGAAACGTTTCGTTGAAGAAACGGGCTGGGAACTGGAGTTGCGTAGCTCATCAGTTGATGAAGTAGCTGATGAAAAGATCGCCGCTAATACTACTGCTATGCCCAGGAATCTGGCTATGATGCGTGTCATTGAAGCATTTGGGACCATTCCAGATTTTTATCAACTGGGTGTAGATGATCGACGTTTAACGCTCTGGCTGCACTTTTATTTCCCCGAACTGGCTCGTTCCCGCTATGCAACAGCACTTGAAGACCTGTCTCATGAGACAGGTTGGCGTATCGATGTAGATAAAGATGTGCATCAAAAAGCCCTGGTCGAGGCAGTCTTGCATCTGTTGCCTGACCATATCACGATCATTGGTAAAAAATCTATTTTACATGAGCAAATGACTCTGCGTCTCACCTGTACTGGTACCTTAGAGCCTCAGCTATTGCAGGATATCCAGCAACGGTTTATGGCAGAAACTGGTTGGAACTTGCTATTAGATTTTTCTGGCAAGCAGGCTTTTTATATTGCACCTGACGGTAGCGAGACAGACACTAATGGACAGGATATCGACAAAGTACCTATGCATGAGCGAGATGCTCAGTCCCTGGTACAAGAAAAACTTGGCATGTATGGAACCGTTCAGCGCCTGCTGGTGGATGCGATTCGTCATATCCTACTGGTTCACTTTCAACTTGCGCATGGACAAAAGCATATTGATGTAAATGTATTAGCTGAACTGGAAAGAGAGACTGGTTGGCGAATTCAACTGGTCGAGTAGAAAGCGGTTAAAAAAAGCCTCGCAAGAGGAGAGTCTTGCGAGGCTTAAAATATATATCTACCGTAAAGCGCCGTTGCTATACGGAGAGCATATTCTCGGTTTTAACCTGTACCAGGGGTTGGGTATTCTTTATACTCGTTTCTGTTGCCTTTGTCAGTTGGGATGCTATGACGCGTGTATAAACGTCCAGATATTTTGTGGCCATAACCCGGGCCGCAAAATATTGTGCTGTATGTGCACGCACTATCTGGCGATCAATGCTATCAAGCTGACTGATATAATGCGTCATTTCACCAACATCGTTAGCGAGAAAGCCAGTTTGACCATGCCAGATGATTTCTGGTGCGGCCCCGCGTGCAAATGAAATGACAGGACAACCAGTTGCCATAGCCTCGATCATTTCGACGCCAAAGGGTTCATCCCATTCAATTGGATTGAGTAGGGCCCTGGCTTGCTGTAGCAGCGCAATTTTATGTTGGGTGGTAATCGGACCCAGATAACGAATGCGTTCTCCATCAATATAGGGCTCAACCAGATGTCGATAATACTCCATGGCATCACGACTTTGCTGTTCTTTGATGCCAGCTAAGATTAATGGTACCCCGGCTTTTAGCGCGGCCTCAATCGCCAGATGCGCCCCCTTCTCATAAGTGAAGCGTCCCAGCCAGACTAGTGCCTCACCGCTCTGGATATTATCTGGTTTATAGTGCTGCATCTGAATTCCATGATGAATAGTTCCGGCGAACGTAACCGATGGGGCAAGATGCAACACATGCTTGCGAGCAGATTCGCTAATTGCAATCAGCGGGACATCACGTGCCCATTCCATAAAGTAATTATCCGCATCCCCTGTCCAATTATCTAGTGTGCGATCAAAAGGGAAGTACCCATGCAGTGTGGTCATATGCGGGGTTGGTAGTGTGGCGGTCAAAGGAAAAATATACATGTCGCTGCTCGAAGAAAGATGGGTATGGATAATGTCAAAATCATGCTCAGCAATATATTCTAGCGATTTATGTAAATGGTAATACGCCTTAAGGTTGGCTTGCCAGGGGACGCCCTCAGTGATCAATGATCTGGGAATAAATGAAACCTGTTTAGCGGACGTACGCGCATCAGCAGGGGCAAACAAGGTGACCTCATGTCCAAGGGCAACGAGTTCCTCGACTAAATGATAAATAGCGTTTTCTGTACTACCGTAACTTTGTGGTGGGATCGCAATCCAGGGTGGTGCTACCTGTGCAATCTTCATACGCCGGTACTCCTTTGGTTGACCGCTGTGTCCTTCGCTTTTACGTTTAAGTGGGATGGCAAGACGTTTACCTCTCGAGATGTTGGATCACCACAATTCTATACGTCACTATTGCCATGTGTTCCTGGAATAATAAATTTCTTTATCTCTATGTATATATATAGACTGCGAATTTTCAGCACTATTAATAATAGTCTAGCCAGAAATATAGCCCAAGAAAAATTGATAACCCGATATAACCGGTGGGAGGTCTTGACGATGACGTATAATTGAAGAGCATATTTGAGTAAGGAGGTAAAGATGAAATTTGGTATTGCTATTCCTAATTGTCATGGTGACTATGCGGATATCCACCTGACTACGGAAGTGGCTCATGAGGCTGAAGAAGCCGGTTGGGATGGTTTTTTTGTTTGGGATCATATTGGTGATAAATGGGGCGATGAAGTCCTTGATCCCTGGGTGATGTTGACCGCTATGGCTATGCGTACACAACGTGTGAAGCTAGGAACCATGGTCACACCCGTTACACGGCGCCGACCGTGGAAATTAGCTCGTGAAGTAGCTACCTTAGATCAACTCTCTAATGGCCGCGTGATTCTTGGTGTCGGTAGCGGTGGTGGTATTGAATATATCAATTATCACGAACCAGGGGATGTCAAGACCTATGGCGAGCGCATGGATGAGGCCCTGGAATTACTTTCGCTTCTCTGGAGTGGTGAACGTATCTCTTATCAGGGAGAATACTATCAACTCGAAAATGTACGCCACTTACCCCGTCCGGTCCAGCAGCCACGTGTGCCGATCTGGGTTGGCGGTGTTTGGCCTAATCATAAGCCTATGCGCCGAGCTGCGCGCTGGGATGGTGTGTGTCCCATTGGTAAAAATGTCAATATGACGGGTCAGATGACTCCCGAACAGGCACAGGCTTGCTTTGAATATGTGGCTTCACAGCAGACTGCTGATCAGGCTGACCAGCCCTTTGCAAAAGTGCAATGGGGAAGACTGGATGGTAAGGATCGTGGATATGACACAGCCCTGGTCTCGAATTATGCGGAGGTAGGTGTTAATTGGTGGATCGAAAATCTCTCATGGGAGCGGGGTACATTACAGGAATTACGCTCGTTCATTCGTCAGGGGCCACCCCGCTAAAACAGCATCTATGGCTGCTTGATACGTGACAGTTTTAGCCCGGTTTTTTTTCGAGTACGTATGTTTGTTTCGGCTTATAATCGACCGCATTAAAAAAAGATAAAAAATATACGGAAATAGCCATAAAAGTGCACTCTTCTGTACATTCTTGTGTTATAAAGAGATTAAGAAAATAAAACATTGGGATCTTCCCAATGGCCAACCATGATGCTTAGCTCGCTCAGGTGGTGACATCTTCTTTTTTAGATGATGTGAGGAGATAGAGGGTCTGCGCCCTCTATCTCTTCCTTTTTTTGTGGCATGGGTGGTTTATTGCGCACGCCTCGCACCTGCGGCGCTCGCTTATTTTTTGAGAGGAAGATGGATGGGGCGGTCGCGACCACCCCATCCATCTTCCTCTCAAAAAAGAGTGTGGAAAACTTGTATATATCGTTGGATGGGTATGCTGATTTCCTCCTTGAGAACAGGGATGTCTTTGTCAACTTAGAAGTTGTTTGACGATGGCGATGCCGGTTACGCTGCCGTCGGCGTTGCTATAGGAGAAGAGGACGAGTGTGCCATCTTCGCTACCTGTTTTGAAGGTTGGTGTATAGGTGATGTTGGTGGAAAAGGAGGCGTTGCCGTTGCCTTGTTTACCCTGGACATCAGCGGTTCCTAGCATATTATAATGGCTATCAAAGACCATTATTTTGCCTATGACGCCTTCAAAGGCTGCGCCTGTACCTGTGGCTGTCACCGGACTTTTCAGGAGGCTTTGTGGCTCTGGTGAATCGATGTTTAATCCGTCGCAGCTGGCTTTTGTGACGATCCAGATGCCGCCATTAGCATTATTTTCCAGACGGGTCATAGTAATGGTGGCTGTTTTCTTATCTGCCGGTGCGCTGTTCTCGACTTTGACGACTGCTTCGACATCTTTCTCACCACCTCCACTTATAATTGTTGCTTTGGTGCCGTTGTGCCAGCCGAGTAGTTGTGGGCTGGCTACAAATGTTGTTGCCATTTTGGTTGCGCTTAACTTCCAGGCTTCTCGTCCCTGATTAACTTCTTGTTGATCATCCTCAGCCTGGTAGCGGGTAGTGCTCGGGAAGAGACCAGGAAAGGTGACTGGAACCAGTGTTTGTTTGCCGTCTGACCATTTAAACTCGCGTTGTAGATCATTGACCATGGTTGTGGCTGTGAGCTTCTGGTTTTGGGGTGAATTTTTATTCACTTCACTTGTCAGTACAGTATTATAGACGCTCACCCTGGTCTCGCCTTTATAAAGTCCGGTCAGTTGAAAAATCTCTTTAGGATTTGGATCGGTAATGTTGTCATAGAGATGAAGATCTAAAACATGGGTACTATCTTTATGACGGACAGAGATAAGCGCTTGTAGCGTGGTTCTTCCCATTAAGTTGGCACAAATAATATTTTCTACCTGACTGGTAGCCGCCTGTGTGGGTATCTTAGGCTCCCAATAGGATGCGTTACTTACTGCTTTAGGACAGGTTTGTTTGCCTAATTGTATGGATGGGGTAGCAGTCGCGGTGGCCTGCGCTGTTGGCGTTATTGAAGATGCTTTACTGGTTGGGTTCGCAGTAGTGGTGTTATTTCCTATACCAAAGGTACAGGCTGTAAGCATAAATGAAAGCATGAATATAAGTGCCATGTGTTTAAGCAGGCGATGTAGTGAATATGGACCGTTTTCACAATTATCCATAGAATTCCTCCCGGGCACAGTTTGACCCGATGACCTTTCAGCTAGCATGATATGAATATAGTATAATGGTAGTGCGTTACTTACGTGAACGAGTTCTTTGCAACATTACTATTATCTACTCTATAAACTCAGGAGTTTTCCATTCTTCCCATATGGCTTTTTATTCGTAAAAAAATCTCAAAACTGCTGGGTATGCGTATTGACAACCAGCAAAGAAAGAGCTATTATAGTGGAGGTGAGCATATTGGAGTGTCGTCCAACGGTAGGACATCTGACTTTGGATCAGGTAATCGGGGTTCGAATCCCTGCACTCCAGCCTTAATCTAAAGGAACATTGCTCGTGGCAAATCAAATTGTGCATCAAGATCACCTGCTCGCCAAAAAATATAACTTAGGCGTTCCCACCAGAAAATTCAATTTTAATTCCCGCCGATATTCACTACCCCGTATGGTCCTTCTTTTTGCTGAGCTCCTCCTGATCGCTTTATCCGGCCTATTCTGTATTGCTAGTGGTTGTATCTTGCTTATTTCCACTACATTTACTTATAATCTTTTTACTACCTGGTTATGGCTGTCACTTGTCAGTGCTGTTCCTATCGCCTTTGGTTGGATAATGTATCGGCAAGGCAATAGGCGTCTCTTTATGTTGAATATTATGAGTTGCATCCTTAGTTTGCTTCTGGTTACCGCAGTAGATTACTGGTTCAATACTCATCCGGCCCATCTTGATCCTATTGCTTATCTCTTTGGTGGCCTCTGCTTAATTGTAACTGGTTCCCTGATGAGTTTCCTCTCTCTTTACTTCTTACCACTTTTACGTTCTGTATTGATATGTACCGATGGTTGTCTCTTTATGCAAACTTTGCAGCCACACAAAGTTGTGCGTTGGGAGCAAATCGCCTCATTTCGGTTAGGGAAAGGGTTTGCCCGCATTATTTGTAGTGATGGTACCAGCATGAAGTTGCGGCGGACCTGGGCGCATAGTTCAACGGTGCAACATCTTATTTATGGTAAAGCTTTTCGCCATCTTTTCGCGCGTGCACGTTCCTCGTATAATTCTGGCGAGTCCGTAGGCTTTGGGCGTTTTACTGTGACCTGGCAAGGCATTCATAATGGCCGGCAACTCTTTCCGTGGGATCAGTTGCGTTCATGTGTCTATGTGGATTCTGGCGTGGCCTTGATCAGTGTTGAGGATACTTGTCTGGATCTGGCGTATCTTTCGCAGCTACCCGATGCTACGATTTTTGTTGAGCTGATCAAATACGTGCTTGGCACGCGTAGGACAGGAAGCCAGCATTCTGTCATCAGATGATGGTACATGAAACTCTGATCTCTTTCTTTCGTATACGTTATATCGTTTGATTTTGCATACCTGTTTTCGTTGATATGGTTATAGAGAATAAAGAGAAGTAAGCAAATCGCTATTCAACTGGTATGCAAGGGAAAATACGGTTTCTCTTGACACTGTGATTACTAGATGTTATATTTTTAGAGATTGAATATAACATTTAGTAATATGAAGGCGTTACTTAGTAGTAATAAAGATAAGTTCACCTATAATGGTGAAAAGGAACAGATCATGTTTTGGTTTAATGGTGGACCGGGATATCCGAGACGAAATCGAATGCGCAGAGGTTGGTACGGTTTTCCATGGCTCATTTTTGCTTTTATCTGGATTATTCCAGGGCATTGGTGGGGAATGTTTCTGTTTATTGGGCTTATTATTGCTCTCGTCGCGTTTCTTCGCTATATGAGTAGACAATCTAGCACAATGAATCAGCAACCCTATTACACTCCACCCTATGGTCAACAGGCGCCATATCAGCAACCTTATTACCAACCAACAGAGCAGCAGCCACATAGCCAGGAAGAGGTTCAGAGCTATGAGCAGGGATATCAATATCAGCCTGCAAGGGATCTGCGCTCCCATGATCCAGAGACGCCTTATCAGGCCGCTCCCGAACAACTTCAGGATGATCCATATCAGCCAAAAGCTGAATATCCTCAGCAGATGCCCCCAATGTAAAGGGGCATCCTACTGAGGATACTTGGTCAGGAAGCGAACAGGCTGATCCTGTGCATTTTATTTTAGGGTATGACGTTGGTATTTTTATCTAATGCTAGCACAAAGTGTGTCAAAAGTTCGGCTACCTCATCAATATCCTTAAGCGAGGCAATCTCCGAACCAGTATGGAGATAACGGCATGGAATACTGATAAGTGCCGTTGCCACACCACCACGGACCACTTGAATAACATCCGTATCGGTTGAAGTCCTGGCTGCCTGCGGATCGATCTGCCAGCTGATACCAGCCTCATCGGCCGCCTTGACCAACAACTGATAGACACGTGGATTAATATGACCACCAATGGAGAGAACTGGTCCGCCATTGAGCCTCACATCCCCCAGATCCTTCTTAGAGGTACCAGGATGGTCTGATGTGAAAGTAACATCTACAGCCACAGCAATCAACGGATCGACACTAAAAGCTGCTGTCTGAGCTCCTCTGGAGCCTACTTCTTCCTGTACTGCCGATACGAAAAAGACACCAGCCTTTAATGCCTCACGTTTCTCGTGTAAGCGCCGCATTGTTTCTATCAGGGCAAACAGACTAGACTTATCATCCAGTGCGCGTGACACGATGACGTCCTTCTGCATGCGCTCCAGTTCAGCGGCACGTGTGGCCACGCTACCCAGTGGTACCAGCTTTTTGGCTTCTTCCTGACTGGAAACGCCGATATCAATCCATAGATCAGCCAGTTTAGGACCCTTACCACGCTCCTCAGGACTGAGCGTATGAACTGGTGGTCGGCCGATCACACCCAGAATAGGGCCATTCGGCGTATGAACATTGACACGGTTACCAGGAAGTGTTGATGGATCATATCCTCCGATGGGGGCGAAGTAAAGGAATCCCTGCTCATCAATATAACGAATCAGGAAACCCAGTTCATCGCCATGCGCGGTCAACATAACCCGTGGATCTCCACCGGGATTGAGTGCAGCGATCACATTACCATGTACATCGGTGCGCACCTCATCAGTATAATTTTGAATCTCATCCCTTACAACTTGTTGTACTGGCTGCTCAAAGCCAGAAGGGCTGGGACTACTAATCATCTTCGCTAGAAACGCGACACGTGATTCATCGATCATTCTAACCTCCACAAAAACCCATTACACAGGCATAATTCATTATAAAGTAAAGAGCCCGGGGAATACTTAACCCTAACTTAGGTTTTCAGCATTCCCCGGGACCCACGTTCTTCCTTAGGATATTACAGAAGTAAAAGCATAGTCAAAATTTACGCAATTATTAACGTACAAATTGTTTTAGTACTTCATCAACACCAGGATGTGTACGATTTAAACGGAGATCTTCAGCTCCAGTCGCATCTGTTTGAACAAGTAAGATATTCTGCTGAATACAGCTATTAAGCAACTCACGTGCAGAGTCTCGTGTTAAACGTCCGCGGAAACGATTCTTTGGATTGACAGGATCACCAATAAAATTGGACACACCAATAATTGTACGCCATGACCAGTTGCGGTCAATATAGTCAAGGAACTGTAAAAATTGTGGATCGAGTACATCCATTGGAGGACTACCATAAGGGGGTTGCTGATACTGAGACCCACTATTATTAAAGTTTACCGCGGGCATAGAACCAGTACTGGTACTGAGTGCACTGCTGGGTGACATCTGGACAATTGGCAGCTGTCCAGTATTACTACTCACACCACCTGGTACAAGAGGCACAAATTGATTAGCACTACTTATTAAATCTCGGCTGACGGTTCCTGGAATACCGACAACAATAACAGTTTTGTTCAAACGTAACTTTAGACGGGCACTTATACGAGTAAAATCTTTATCGCCTGTCATCAAAACAAAGGTAGAGATGGTAGGACGATCAAAAACAGTTTCGATAATATCCATCAACATATTCAGATCGACGGTGCTTTGCACAACCGTACTCTGCACAATAGTGCTATTCGCAGGATTAACGGCCGGCATGTGACCAGAATTTCCAGTATGCTGGGTGTTATTAGAATATCCTAAAGGACCAGTATTACTTTGCCCAAGAGGGCCGGTAGGGCTGGATTGACCATAGGAATTTCCATAAGGTAATTGGCGATAGGACTCGCGCTGCTGATCGTCTGGCATGGAATATTGTTCTTCAGAAGGTTGATCTTCCTCCTCGGTAAGAAGACTTTCTTCCAGGTCAGTATGGAGGGAAAGTGACGATTCCGCTTCAGTTGGCCAACCACTGTTTAGCATTCCTGGCTGAATCGCGGGGAGAGAGCCAGAATTACTCGTAACATTCGAGGGCCACTGCCGGGGATAAGCGCCAGTTCCTTGCTCAGCAACATAGTTTGAGGAGCCAAGAGAGCCGGTTGGAGTATTACCAGATGGATAATGAATCGTGCCCATACGGATACGATCCCTTTGTTTGGCAGGACAATCAACACGGTCTATCATTGCTGCTGTCAAACTTCCCTTAAACGGCTCAGGCTGCCGAGACCAATCCGCATAAGCGCGGGCGACCATAACAGTACCATAACGGCGAGCGACAGCAATAAGCTCCTGTGGGTCTGGCTCCCGCCGTTGTATATTCAGCATACTGTAACGTATGTTCTCAAAATCGATGAATAAAGCAATATCTTCGGGCACAACCTTCTCCTCTCATGGGGAGAAACCGCGCAGGCCAAGATTTATGATTGTTCAGGTGCTCGGATTACCTAGCAGTGTATCCTCTTAGCTATGAGCATATCATACTTTATGGTTAAAGTCGAGAGGTCTGCGCTTTACTTTGCGTACCTACTATGGTATATTCTGTAGTTGAGAAAGAACAAGAGAGACAAAAGAGTGACAAGTGATGGAGCTAACACAATCTGATCAAGTAGAGAAAATAATATGTCCTGTTGCCCGCACCGTTCAATTGATTGGTGGGAAATGGACCATCCTAATTATTCGCGATTTGACCTCTGGTGTCAAGCGATTTCATCAGCTAGAACGCTCCCTTCAGGGTATCAGCCCTAAAACACTTTCAGAACGATTACGAACTCTTGAAGAAGAGGGGATCATCGTCCGCCAGACTTTTGCCGAGGTGCCTCCTCGGGTTGAATATTCTCTCACCGCGAAGGGGTGTGACCTGGTGTCGGTGATCAATAGCATGCGTGACTACGGCGAACAGTGGTTATGTAATAAGTAGAATCGCATGTGTCTGGATCAAATGCTGTAGTCAACTCCCCTGCCCACATAATGTACCTAAGCTAGAAGAACCGGAGGTACGCCCCCGGTTCTTTCTCATATACCCTAAAACGTGTTACAGTGATACCCCAACTAATTCGCGGTGGTGTTCAGAGAGGAAACGGCTTAACACACCAGTAGTTTGCGTGGTGGTGGGCTCTTCCGTCTGATTATCTGCTCTGCTCACTAGTTCATACAGGCTGGCGATATCATAGCGTATCTGTACCTGAAGCTGGCCTTCACTATCAAAACCTTCTACGAAGAGACCATCCTCTTCTTCTTGAATTGCGATACTCTTCACACCAATCTCATCAAAGACTTGACCGACGGCATGTAAGATGTTCGCATAACTAAACGTGGCCGGCATTTCTCCCTCCCTAAATAATTGGAAGAAAAATTCTCAATTGATTACTTAATAGTTCCTCTTCACGACGACTCTGTCACACTGCAATGTACCCGATTTTAGCAGGTAGATTGTCAGGCTCCATACTACACTCCGACAATTTTAGCATAACAATCTT
This sequence comes from Dictyobacter alpinus, assembly GCF_003967575.1. Taxonomy (NCBI): domain Bacteria; kingdom Bacillati; phylum Chloroflexota; class Ktedonobacteria; order Ktedonobacterales; family Dictyobacteraceae; genus Dictyobacter; species Dictyobacter alpinus. The sequence continues at coordinate 1,518,694 of NZ_BIFT01000001.1, read as the reverse complement.
TAAACGTCAAGTTACCGTTTCGCTGACGTTCCATGGGCTAAGACACTTGTTGTAGCCCATGCGCTACGAACTGGCGTATTTGCTTGTTCTGTGCCTTTATCCCTAGCATTGGGAAGCTTCAAGTATCTTTGGCGAGTGATAGCGAGCCTCGTGTCGTCCCGCTTGGTGTGATTTTTTGTGGCTCTCTCGAAATTAGCTGAAAAAAGTGTTGACAAAGCCAGCGATCTATGGCATATTATCTGAGCGCCGCACGAAAGCGATGTGGCCAACAAAAAAAGCACACTAACAACTAAAGATATATCATTTCTTCAATTTTGCTGAGCCATGATAGGTCAGCCAGAGTTGAAGCAGAGGATCGCTGTTCTTTCTCGCAAGAGAGAGAACGGTAAACAAGCATTCACAGATCAAACATGATGAAGAGAAGAGAACAAGCTACACAGAGTACGAGGTGGATGCCTTGGCGCTAAAGACCGAAGAAGGACGCGGAGACCGGCGAAACGTTTGGGGGGAGCTGCATACAAGCCATGAACCCCAAGATTCCGAATGAGGCAACTCCTCCAGAGTGATGTCTGGAGACCGCCTGCTGAACACATAGGCAGTGACGGGGGGCAGCGGGTGAACTGAAACATCTCAGTAACTCGACGAAAAGAAATCAACCGAGATTCCCGTAGTAGTGGCGAGCGAACCGGGAGGAGCCCAAACCAATCATCTTTCGAGATGGTCGGGGTTGTAGGACCGATAACAAACAATTTTTGCTTACTTGAATATGTTGGAAAGCATAACCAGAGCGGGTGAGAGTCCCGTAGAGGACGAGCGAGAAACGTGGATCGGTATCCTGAGTACCACGAGGCACGTGAAACCTTGTGGGAAGCTGGGGGGACCACCCTCCAAGGCTACACATCTTTAGCGACCGATAGCGAACAAGTACCGTGAGGGAAAGGTGAAAAGCACCCCGAGAGGGGGATGAAACAGACCCTGAAACCACGTACTCACCAGCAGTCAGAGGCCACTGTTCCGTTGCGGAACCAAGGGCTGATGGCGTGCCTTTTGTAGAATGATCCGGCGAGTGCATCGTCGTAGCGTGGTTAACCAGCGCTAAAGCTGGGGAGCCCCAGGGCAACCGAGTCTGAATAAGGCGGATGTTGCGGCGATGCGACCCGAAACCGTGTGAGCTATCCATGAGCAGAGTGAAGCGGATGTGACAGTCCGTCGAGGCTCGAACCCACCAGTGTTGCAAAACTGGGGGATGACTTGTGGATAGGGGAGAAATTCCAATCGAACACGGAGATAGCTGGTTCTCCCCGAAATGTATTGAGGTACAGCTGTATGAAACACTATCCTGGAGGTAGAGCACTGAATGAGCTAGGGGCCAAGTGCTGGTTACCAAACTCAACCAAACTCCGAATGCCAGGACAGCATGCATGCAAGTGAGACGGCGGGGGCTAAGCTTCGTCGTCAAAAGGGAAACAGCCCAGACCATCGGCTAAGGTCTCAAAATCCTTTCTCAGTGTCAAAGGGGGTCACAACGCCCAAACAGCCAGGATGTTGGCTTAGAAGCAGCCACCATTTAAAGAGTGCGTAATAGCTCACTGGTCGAGTGTCGTGGCACCGACAACGTATCGAGGCTTAAGAGAGGTACCGAAGCCATGGAATCCATCCTAGATGGATTGGTAGGGGAGCGTTCTGGAGCAGAGAAGCCAGACCGTGAGGACTGGTGGAGCGATCAGAAGTGAGAATGCCGGAATGAGTAGCGTCATGTCTGTGATAACCAGACACACCGAATGCCTGAGGGTTCCTGGGCACCGTCAATCGTCCCAGGGTGAGTCGGGTCCTAAGCCGAGGACGTCATAGTCGTAGGCGATGGCAAGCAGGTTGGACATTCCTGCACCGGAGAAATTTGTGATGAGCAATGGGGGGACGCGGTAAGGAAGGTGAGCCCATCGATTGGACAGGATGGGTCTGTACGGCGAAGTGCGAAACCGAGGAAAATCCCGGTTTCCTGTGCATGACACGTGCAGCGAGCGGACGCAAGTCTGCGGAAGTCATTGGCCCCTACGCCGCCGAGAAAAGCCTCTCGCCAGAATCTTCTCCGCCCGTACCGCAAACCGACACTGGTAGGCAGGGGGAAATCTCCCCAGGTGATCGAGCGACCCTCTGTTAAGGAACTCGGCAAATTGACCCCGTACCTTCGGAAGAAGGGGTGCCCTAGTAGCGATATCCTTCGGGATGGCGTGAGGGGGTTGCAAGAAATTGGCTCAACCGACTGTTTACCAAAAACACAGGTCTCTGCGAACGCGAAAGCGGAAGTATAGGGGCTGACTCCTGCCCAGTGCCGGAAGGTTACGAGGAGCGGTGTACGTAGCTGCGAATCTAAGCCCCGGTGAACGGCGGCCGTAACTATAACGGTCCTAAGGTAGCGAAATTCCTTGTCGGGTAAGTTCCGACCCGCACGAAAGGAGTAACGAGTTGAGCGCTGTCTCGACAGAGGACTCGGCGAAATTGAAGTACCCGTGAAGATACGGGTTACCCACGACAGGACAAAAAGACCCCGTGGAGCTTTACTACACCTTGACCTGGAAACGAGTTGAAGCGTGCGTAGCATAGGTGGGAGTCGGAGAACCTTTCCCTTTGGGGGAGGGGGAGACAACAGTGAAATACCACTCTCGTTGCGGTTTGTTTCTCATACGTCACCGTGAGCCGGGACGTAGACAAGATCAGGCGGGTAGTTTGACTGGGGCGGTCGCCTCCCAAAGAGTAACGGAGGCGCCCAAAGGTTCCCTCAGGGTGGATGGACATCACCCGCAAGAGTGCAAAGGCAGAAGGGAGCTTGACTGCAAGACGGACAGGTCGAGCAGGGACGAAAGTCGGGCTTAGTGATCCCACATTCCCGAGTGGAAGGAGTGTGGCTCAACGGATAAAAGCTACCCCGGGGATAACAGGCTTATCTTGCCCAAGAGTTCACATCGACGGCAAGGTTTGGCACCTCGATGTCGGCTCGTCGCATCCTGGGGCTGGAGTAGGTCCCAAGGGTTGGGCTGTTCGCCCATGAAAGCGGCACGCGAGCTGGGTTCAGAACGTCGCGAGACAGTTCGGTCTCTATCCGTCGTGGGCGTAGGAAAATTGAGGGGCGTCATCTCCAGTACGAGAGGACCGAGATGGCTCGACCGCTGGTGCGCCAGTTGGCCCGCCCGGGCCAGAGCTGGATAGCTATGTCGAGAAGGGATAAGCGCTGAAAGCATCTAAGCGCGAAGCCGCACCCAAGACGAGTTTTCCCACTTTCTTCGGAAAGTCAAGATCCCAGGAAGACGACCTGGTAGATAGACGACACGTGGACACCTGGTAACAGGCGCAGCGAAGTCGCCCTAATGATCGTACGGCTTGTTTCAGTAAGTATCTTCATCGTGGACCTCGCGTGAGTGCTTCTCAGCTTCAATCATGGCTGACCAGTGACTCGGCAAAATTGAGGAAATGATTTATCATTTTAGTTGCAAAGTGTCCCACCAGAGAGATTTATCTTGCTGGTGGTTTTTTGCGTTATGCTCCATTATTTGAAGATAGTGTTTGCTTTCCACTCTCCGCCAGGAACATATCACCAGCCGCACGCGGGCGCTAAAGCGCCCATCATTTTTTTCTTACTTGCTGCATCAAAAGTGCGCTGTGCGCACTTTTGATGCAGCAAGTAAGAAAATGGTTTGATGCAGCAAGTAAGAAAATGGTTTGATGCAGCAAGTAAGAAAATGGTTTGATGCAGCAAGTAAGAAAATGGTTTGATGCAGCAAGTAAGAAAATGGTTTGATGCAGCAAGTAAGAAAATGGTTTGATGCAGCAAGTAAGAAAATGGTTTGTGCAGCAAGTAAGAAAATGGTTTGATGCAGCAAGTAAGAAAATGGTTTGTGCAGCAATGGCGCATTCGCGCCATTGCTGCACAAACCAATAAAACATAAATGGGGGCGCCTGCGCTCCCCAGGCTGGCGTGAGAATCACCACTCCAGTGGTGTAGAAAGTCATACACACTAGCTCAAGAAGGGGGCTAGCACTAGCGCATGGCCAGCGCACAGCGAATCTCCTTCTGTACCTCTTCATCATTCTCATTTACCAATGCTGCCTGTAACGCGGTAACAGCATCTGTCCCACCAATACTTCCTAATGCCCAGGCGGCATGGCTACGAATGAGCGCTTCATTATCATGCAAAGCATTCGTGAGGGCAGGAATAGCCTTTGAATCTTTACTATTGCCGAGCGCCACACAGACATTGCGTAAGAAGCCGCGTCTCTTGGTGCGCTTGATTGGACTATGCCGGAAGCGTTCACGAAAATCTTCTTCTGTAAGGGCCAATAAAGGAATTAATTCTGGTGTACTACCTACTTGAGGACGCATATGAAACTCTGGTTGCGGCTGGAATGCCTTTTCGGCTCTTTGTCCACTGCTAACAGTGGTGACCTCGCGTTTCTTGATAGTATTCAAGGCAATCACTGGCTTCCCTTGTGCATCCCGCAATCCCAGGCGTTTCTCGGCCACCTTATTAACGGGGCACACCTCCTGACAAATATCACAGCCGAATATCAGGTTTCCCATCAGAGGACGCATCTCTAAGGGAATACTGCCGCGTAGTTCAATGGTGAGAAACGAAATACATTTAGTGCTATCTAATTCATATGGATTGGGCAGGGCCCCAGTTGGACATGCATGCAGGCATATCTCACAGCTTCCGCAGTTTGCTTTTAATTCAGCATCGGGAGTAAGTGGAAGGTTGGTCACGATCTCTGCCAGAAAGACCCAGGAGCCCCAGCCTTTGGTTAAGATGTTGGTGTTTTTGCCATACCAGCCTAAACCAGCTCGTTGCGCGACCGCACGATCAACCATACGTCCTGTATCTACAAACAAGCGCGTCTCGACCTCTGCATTTCCTATATCCTTTGCGTAGTCCTTTAACCATGCCGCAAACTGTTGTAGTTTAGGTTTGATAAGATCGTGATAATCATCGCCCCAGGAATAGCGGGAAATACGTCCATGTGGGACCGCTGTATCAGGTTCTTCAGGTTGCTCTGTTAGATAGCAGAGTGCCAGTGTAATAATTGATTGTGCCTCTGGTAAAAGGGCATCTGGATGGCATGAGATTTCGGCTCTCTCGGCTGTAAACCAGGGGAGTCCATCCATCAGACCACGCCCAATGCGCTCCTGAATAATCTGTTTGGTTTCAGGAAATGGGGCGGCACTGGTGATTCTTGCTGAATCAAAGCCTAATGAATAGGCATACTCTTTAATTGTCTGTGTATCTAATGTCGTCATTTCTATCGCTTCGGCTGTTGTTAATAGATATCAACTGGTAATATCACGTGTCTGCAAGAACCACCAGGTAAGGCCACCAAATATTATCAGGTAGAAAAGAATAACGATACCTGCGTGCAGATCAGTGATGGTTCCTGCGTGGTCTCCAAACAGATAGCTTTGCTGATTACTACGCAATGCATTCAAATTATTTCCAATGAAGTAGTCTGGTATGCTCACCAAAAATGTACCCAGCGCATTCTGCATGCGCGATCCTAAAAGCGTGAACAAGCCGCCAATTGCATTTTCTAGAAACCACCAGATTAAAACTCCTGTGACTCCAGCAGCCGTAGCTTTTCCCCAACAAGAAAGGCAGATGGCGAGTACACTGTAAGTGAACAGGCTGAGTATGGTGGCCAGGATGAGCAAAGATGTATGCAAGAGCCAGTTTCCCGTTAGAAAACTGAAGTCTACTCTATGGCCATCAGGCACATTCAACACCAGCCAGGTTATTATACCAATTACTATCAATGAGACAAGCATAATGCAGACACAGATCAGCATGGCGCCAATTTTTGCCAGGAGGAATTGGATGCGTGTAGGTCCACGTGTCAGCATGAGACGTATACTACCAACAGAATATTCTCCACCTACAATGGTGCCGGCTAAAATAATAAACAGGATTGAGCCGATAAAATTTGAGAAGGAGATGATGTTGTAGATGGCGTTTGGTAGCAATTGGGAGGCAGTTGTGTTGGTTAAGAGCAAAGCCAGTACGACTGTAGCTATGGCAATCGTACTTAGGATCTTCGACATGGCGCGACGACGAATTTTGTAGAGCTCACCCGCGATTGAGCGCCACAAGACGCTGACAAAGCTCTGACTACCCATAATGACATTCTGGCTGCGTTCTGGCATGGGTAGTGGTTGTTCTGTCATTGATTGTGAAACTTCATTCATCGTATCGCTCCTTTATTACTATCGTCTGCGGCATTTAGCATCGTGTGGTTATCAGTTGATGCTATTTCAGAAAACTGATTGGGCACGGATGTCGCTTGTAGATAGACTGCTTCCAGACTGCCTTCACGTGGATGGAGTTCGGCCGCGAACAGGTCATGACGTGCCAGCAGCATATTGATATCAGCCGAGCGTGTAGATGGTGCATCGATGAGTATGATTGGTTGTCGTAGCGCATTTTGTTCCAGTGCAATGTGGCTGATCCAACTGGCTTCTTGCTCTTTCACACGTCTTAAGACTTCCAGTGCCGTCTGTGCCTCCTCTGCCAGCCTCATGCGTACTTCAATCTGTTCTTTTTCGCGTAGCAGTTCTTTGACATCTCCTTGTTTGACGAGATTGCCCTTACGCAGAATGGCCACGCGATTACAGACCTGTTGTACTTCTGGCAGAATATGACTGGATAGAAAAATAGTCTTCCCCAGAGCCGCCAGCCTTTGAATCAGCTTACGGATTTCAATCACGCCAGCGGGATCCAGACCATTGGTTGGTTCATCAAGCATCACCAGTTCAGGATCCGCCAGGAGTGCTGCCGCTATTCCCAGGCGTTGCTTCATGCCAAGTGAGTAATTGCGGTAAGCGAGCCGCTGATATTGTTTGAGCTCAACAATATCTAGAACTTCCTCATAACGTGGTTTATTGACGCTTCCCAATTTCATGCCAGAATTCGCGGCAATGACACGTAAATTATCGATGCCTGAAAGATATGGATAAAAGGTCGGCGTCTCCACAATGGCACCAATGCGTTGTAAAATAGCTGGAAGTTGATATGCATTGTCCATCCCAAAAAGTACTGCTCGTCCGGCTGTTGGATGAATCAAACCTAATAACATACGAATAGTTGTTGTCTTGCCTGAACCATTTGGTCCCAGGAAGCCAAACACATCTCCGCGCATCACTTGTAGATTGAGATCATTTACTGCCACAAGATTCCCAAAGGCCTTGGTTAATCTCTGCGTACTGATTACGGGTGTGCCGTCATACAGTGTGGTATGTGTCTCGCGCACTGACGACTCCTTTGAATTAAGCATTTCGCCACTGAATGCGACGTTACTTTTCATGTTTTATGCCACCTCGATGCAAAACCATCAAAATGACAGCTGTTTTCTGAATCTCCCATAAGCCATGGAAAGATCTGTATCTCATCCAAATAGTATACGTGAGTAGACAATGTACAGCCAAATCACTTTTTATAGAATGGATGTCCTATTATTGTACCTTATGGTATCTGTGCCTGACGTTGTGCTAGCTGATTTTTGTTGCTAATTGTAACATCTTTGCCGGCTTTCCTGACGATGTGCCTTGCTCGTATCTCAGGGTTTTTTCATGTTCCTTTTTGGAGCCTGCGGTGCCGGGTCGGGGTGTGGTGTGTGATGCGCGGCTGCAGCCGCGCATCACACACCACACCTGAAATAATGTACCTCTGATCACTTGCTCGTATCTGCTCTCTTCTTGTTCCGGGGACTGGCCTTATGCTATAATCTGACAAGGAAAATTAGTCCATTGATTATATTCGTATATCAATGTCAGGCGTGCTAGCCGCGCAAAAAAACGTAATTATGTTTCCCACGAGTATTGGTCTAAGATTATTTGAACATTATAAGGGAAATGGGCCGTACTATGGACGGTGGCATATACCGTCTGCGCTGTCTCCCCTGTTCCGGGTGCTAGCGTATCTCCCTACCCGGTAGAGAGTGCCGGTACCCAGGAAAGGACTTTTTAAGATGATTGATCCCGATAGCGAATTGGAAGCTCGATATCGTTCGGTTACAGTGACCCCGGACTGGTATCAAACGAATATTCCTTGTCAGGTGGGATGTCCCGCCCATACAGATGTATCCACCTACATCGGTTTAATTTCACAGGCGCGATTTGATGAGGCGTACTTATTGAATCGTAAAGCGAATGTTGTGCCTGGTGTGCTGGGCCGTACATGTGCCAAACCCTGTGAACCTGTCTGCCGCCGTAATAAAATTGATGGTAAGCCGATCTCCATTTGTTGGTTGAAACGTGCGGCTTCGGACCATCGTGAATATCGACATCATGCGGAATGCCCTCCCGTAACCAAAGATAAAAAGGTTGCAGTTGTGGGCGCTGGCTCTGCTGGTATGGCGTGTGCCCGTGATCTTCGTGATATGGGTTACCCGGTTACCATTTATGAGCAGTATCCAACCGCCGGTGGCGTAATGGTAAATGGTATTCCTGTCTGGCGTCTGCCCCGCTATGTTACCACTGAAGAGTGTGATGAGTATATGGCGGATATTGGCGTGGAGATTAAATATAATACCCGCGTTGGCCGTGATATCCAGATTTCTGATCTTTTGAAAGAGTATGATTCTGTTTATCTGGCGGCTGGTTGTTATATCCCAAATGCCTTGACTGGTCCCGATAACAAGGTAATTAAAGGGGCTGACCTGGAAGGCGTCCTTGACGGTATTCGCTTACTGGAAAAGACGAACTATGGTGAGCCAGCCTTTATTGGTAAAAGGGTTGCGGTACTCGGTTCTGGTTTTACTGCTATGGACTGTAGCCGTACGGCGGTCCGCTTTGGCGCTGAAAAAGTCTATATCATGTACCGTCGTTCCAAAGAGGAAGCCGGTTCAGACGAGTATGAAGTTGATGAGGCCATGTTCGAGACGGTTGAGTTCAACTATCTCGTAACACAGCTGGAAGTGACCAGTAAAGATGGCATTCATGCCAGTGGTATGCGCTTTATTCGCAACAAACTGGGCGATCCTGATGCCAGCGGCCGTCGCCGTCCTGTACCTATTCCTGGCACTGAATTCGAGATTGAGGTCGATACAGTTGTTCCAGCCTTTGGTCAGTATAGTGATGCCTCCTGGTTACAGACTGAAGAGTTAGGATTGGAAGTCAATAAATGGGGCGTACCCCTGCTGGATATTGATACCTGGATGACGAACCATCCTGGTCTCTTTGCTGGTGGTGACTTTACCCAGGGCTCTCGTAACTTGATCTCTGCCATCGGTGATGGTCGTGATGCTGCGGCTGCTATCAATCGCTATCTAGGTGGTGTTGATAAGCCAGCTGAACCCGCTGAAGAGATCGAACTGCCGGATTATCGCCGTGGTATGGTCGATGATTATGAGTCGATTCCTCATCAGATGTTGCCTTCGTTGCCCTTAAAAGATCGCTATAGCTATACACGTGAGGCAGAGACAGGTTACACACCTGAGCAGGCCGTTATTCAGGCCCGACGCTGCTTACAGTGTCAGTTGAATATTATGATTGATCCGTCAATCTGTATTCTCTGTTCTGGCTGTGTGGATATCTGCCCTTACGACTGTATTAGTATGGAAGGCTTGTCCCGCGTGGTGAAAGCTGATCCTCTGCATGAGGATGCTGAGTCATGGGCTGGTGGAGCCGACATGATTATTGACGAAGAGAAGTGCATTCGTTGTGGCCTGTGTATTGTACGCTGTCCCACCGATGCCATCTCGATGGTACAATTTGAAGTTGCCAGCCCCAATTCACGCTGGACGGTTTCAAAAATTCCAGTCATTAACGTCAATTAAACTGTTATCAAGCTTGAATACAGGGATGGTTATGGTCATCCCTGTATTTTAGTATGGTGATAGACGCCAGCAACAGTGTAGTTGCACTGATTGAGCATATACAAGGATTGTATACATGGAAATAGATCTGGTACAGCTTAGCCGTACCATGGCTTATGCTTTACGTCATCAACCGGCTCGTTTTGGTCTAACATTAGATGCCGAGGGTTGGGTTGAGGTCGAGGACCTCGTTGAGGCGTTGCGTAAACATCACCACAACTGGCAGCAGATGAATGTGGTGGATATTGAGGCTGTTCTGGCCCTCCCTGGTAAGCAACGCTATGAATTGCGTGCAGGCCGTATTCGTGCGTACTATGGCCATTCCGTCCAGCAGCGTATGACGCGTGAGAAGGCGACGCCACCGGTTCACCTTTTTCACGGCACAACTCCAGCAGCCTATGAGCAAATTCGTCAGACTGGTTTGCGCCCAATGGGACGTCAGTATGTCCATCTTTCAGAGGATGTAGAGACTGCGCTTGACGTCGCTCGTCGGCGTACCTCCCAACCAGTAATCCTGCTTGTCTCAGCGCTAGACGCCCATCAGCATAACATCGCTTTTTATCTGGGCAATGATAGTGTCTGGCTTGCTGATAGTATCCCAACAACTTTTCTCACAAAGCAAACATAATTTGATAGTGAATAGTTATAATGTTCTATGTATAAAACCTCTACAATTTTGTGTCCACCTCCAGGCGGCTGTAGCGGAATTGATGGCATATCTTCTGGCGATTTTCTATCTGGCCCTTTAAAACAATATCTTTTAGGAAGTGCTACCACACCATATTTAAAAGAAGCAAGGGCGCTAAAGCGCTCGCGTGCAGTCAGCCGCACGCTTGCTGATGAAAGCAGAGATCAAGCACCAACTAAAAAAGCATAGGCATTTTAGACACACTCTTATTAAGAAAGAGCCAGAGCTAGTAAGAAAAGCAAGAAGAGGAAAATAGTTCATGGCAGAACTTTTTTCAGAAGCACTTCCTATTTCATTTGCCTACTTAATTGTCCAATGTATAGGTGATTTACCTACATCATTCTAGTAGTACATAGGAATAGGTACTTGACAATTTCCGCCATATTACGCAAAATTGTAAAAAAGCCAAGTTTGTGAGAGATATGCATATCTACGAGACGTATATCTAACATAGATTAGGCGAGTGTACCACCGATCATGGTATATTCTTTTCCCCCGTTTGAGTCACCTTGCTATTGATAACCGATCGCAGGTGCCGGTGGCTCACTATTCTGAAAGGATATACGCAGGTCTGCAAGGAGCAATGATGGTGCGACATGAATGGTCCGATGAGGATCTAGCCCAAAAGCTGCATGAGCGAGACCCCGAGGCACTGGAAACTCTCATATCCCGGTATTCTCGTGAAGTTTTTTATTTTATCCGTCTGGTACTTGATAGTGTTGGGGTAACACAAGATGCAGAAGAGTGCGTCAATGATTTGTTTGTTGCGGTGTGGCAAGAAATAGATAGTTTTGACACTACGCGCGGGACCTTGCGTACCTGGCTGACGATGCGTGCGAAATATATTGCACTGGATCGTCGACGCCAGCTGTGTCGCCGTCAGACACATAACGTTCAATCCGCCGATGAAATCCGTCAGTGGAATTCATCTGATACTGCTGGAAATGGTAGGGCTTCTGGCTGGGGATATGAGCACGATGCTCGTGCTACATTGCCTCCACATCCTGAAGCGAGTATGGAGCATTTGCTGGAGCAGAGTGAAAGGCGTGAGGAATTACGTCAGGCCTTGGCGACGTTGCCCGAACTTGACCGTTTTCTTATTTATCATCGCTACTTTAAATATGCTAGTACCGAAGAATTAGCGACCAAGACGGGTTTGACCCGCCACGCAGTTGACACAAGACTCTGGCGAGCGCGCAAAAGCTTACGCGAAGCGCTCAAGGAGCATACCCATGAGTATGAGCGAATTTGAGGAACGTCCACTTGATATCGATGCTGGAACGTTTTGTCTTCCCAATATGGAAGGCTTATTTCCTGATGATTTTTCAATGGATGAGGTTGATTTTGCGTGTGAGTTAGACGCTCTATTTTCGCCCGAGCAAGAGGAGCTTCCTCCTTTGTTTGTACAGACACTGGTTGAGTCTGAAGATGTACGTTACCAGTCTCTTGAGCAAGGATTTGAATTGAAGACGCGGGCCGCTGTAATGCGGCGCCTGCGTTTGAACCACCGTATCGCTCCTCTTTTTCCTCGACCGTCTCTGACGACGGTGCTGGTTGGTGGGCTGACCTCTGTGTCGCGTCCTCTGCTGGCTTTTTGTGCGTCGTGTATACTCATCATGATGTTATCTATCGTTGTTACCGCCCCCGTTTTTGCTTCTGGCCTCAATTATCTGTTAGCGGGTACTCATAGTGGCGTATTAATGGTGAATACACCACCACAGATTTCCCCATCAAAGGTGCCGACTGCTAAACGTCTACCAGCTACGACCAAAACTAAGAGTCAGATGATTAGTCTGGCTCAGGCGCAGCAACGTCTCCACTTTCCACTTTCTATGCCATCATACGTGCCAACCCGGTACAAGCAGAGTGATTTATATATGTACGAAGGTGACAGTACGTGGGTGGATGGCCCTATTATGGTCGTTGAGTATACGTACTCTCTGCCAGGTGTGGCTCCCAAACATATTACTATTTGCGAGTTCAAGCCTCAACGTAGCGTCTTCCTGGTTGTAAAACATGGAGCGGCCAAGAAGATACTGGTCACTCATAATGGCAATAGTAACCCAGCCATCTTTGTTGAGGGCCATTGGGCCCAAGTTGGAGAAGCCGCCTCTACCTGGGTATCTAATGATCGTAGCGAAATCATCGATGAAAATAATGGCGTCGTCTTTTGGATCGTTGGTGATCCCAGTGATGGTATTAATAACGCGGAACTGACCTCGGTTGCGAGTTCCCTGCATGATTTTGACTTGCATGCCAGAAATCATATCGGTGGCCGTCTGGAACGGGTAATTCAGAGTGATGAAGACACGCCTCGCTTGTTTGCGAATGATGTCATTTCTCTAGAGAATCCTGATAATACTGATGTACCCTCCTTCAGGATTGTTGGAGCCAACACTGACCAACCACAACCCCGTAACGGGTTCAATAGCCAGTTTCCCCTCACCAACTGACCTCTCAATAGAGTTGGCGAGTTTGTGCCAGCCTGGGGAGCGTAAGTGCCCCAGGCATATTTTATAGTATGTGGCGAAAAATGTGCACAGCACATTTTTCGCCACATACTATAAAATATGCAAGTTCCCGTCAGGGAACGAGTGTGCAGAGCCCAATATATGCATGCTAGAGATAGAATCAGAAAACACCCCGCCTATTTTGAAGCACTCCACCAACTTCATCCGTATATTAAACGGAGATTTTATTGCTAGATTATTACAATCTAAAAATATCATCCCTTATACGACAAAAAAAACCTCATATGGGAGAAATTCAACGCGAGTTTTTAGCTATCCCATGCGTTTACTATAGAGGAATAAGCGTTGGACTATTTTAAACTACAGGGGTATCGTTTGACGTTGGAAGATTACTCTTATTATGTCACTAGACAACAACCTGTACCATCTGGTATGCTATCTGATGTAGATAGAAAAAGTGCATACAGGTTTTGCATTAGTCAATCTTCTCTTGCAACGTCGCCTGAGAAGCTAGTAATAGAACCTCGAAGGAGAGGCAAATGAAAGTAGCTACAAAAGTGAGAATGACACGATCTCATGGTATTCCTAATCTGCGTGTGCTTCGCCAACGTAAAGGATTGAGCCTGGGGCAACTCGCGGACCTCTCTGGTCTGCGCCGTGATACCATCACTCATTTTGAAACTGGACGCGAAGAGGCCCAACCATATCACTTGCGTATTTTAGCTCGTGTGCTGGGTGTTCCTACTCTGGATCTGGTATCCTGACATTACACATACGATTATTCAATGCCGGGGCATCTGAATGATGCCCTTCTCGTCATTCTCATCATTTATAAAAAAGATCCCCTTCAGCATCAGGCTGAAGGGGATCTTTATATCAGGCGGGTGCGGTGGTAATCAGCTTTTCAAGATTTTTAAAAAAGTGATCCAACGCTCCTTTAACGGCTGTTTTGATGATAAATTCAGGGGTGCTTGCGATCTTCCCTTCCAGTGTTGCATGGGTGTTATAGGCCACATTGGTTACAGCCCCTTCTTCGGCGAGATCGATGGTGCACATGGCTTTAATCGATCCGAGCGCGTTGCTGGGCGCTGTCTGTAACACCACATGGGATGGTGTTATGACCTCAACGGGATGAATGAGAATGGTATATGGTCCTTTTAAACCTGGAAAATTAGGCGAAATGAGGATTTTTATTTGTCGCCCATCTGGCGAGTCTACATATTCGGCCGCCTGGCAGCCTGGAAGGCATTGGCGTAGAATTTCAGGATTGAGAATGGCCTGGAATACACGTTGTTGCGAAGCTTTGATTTTTTGATTGCCTACTATATCCATGAATATGGTTCTCCACTTCTATCTCTCTACCTACCTCAACTTAATTGATCCTGGATACTATTGTTGCGCACTAAATCAGTTCTGCACTAGAAAAATACTTACACTTCTATAGTATAGCCAGTACCTTTTAGTGAGAGCAATCCTTGCATCACAAGGTACTAATTTTGTGTGTATGAAGGCAAACGCCGCTCCCTTGAAATCTCTACTATGTATGGTATGCTATTTATGGTTGGGTTGGGTTGGGTTGGTTTGGGTAAATTTTTAAAGGAGCTTTTTTCCACAATGGCAAGTGAGACACACAACGAAAAGATTCGTGTAGGTATTATCGGTCTGGGTTTTGGTGGTGAAAGTGCCCTGAAGGGCTTTCGCCTGTTACCAAATGTGGATGTAGTGGCGCTGGCAGGTTTGGAAGAGGATCGTCTGGCTTATTTAGGGGATACATATGATATCCCAACGTCGAGTCGCTACCGGGACTATAAAGATCTTCTGGCGAATGAGCAGTTGGATGCAGTGAGCGTTGGAGTTCCCAATGCTTTACATGCGCCGATCGCGATTGCCGCTCTTGAGCGTGGTTTGCATGTGTTATGTGAGAAGCCACTGGCCCGTAATAGCGAGGAAGCCGCCTCCATGGTTGAGTCCGCAACGAAAGCCAATCGTGTTTTGCAGGTGGTTTTTAATCATCGTGAGCGCAATGATGTACAGACGTTGAAGCGCTATATCGATGAGGGTAAACTTGGTAATATTTATTACGCCAAAGCATACTGGATGCGCCGCCGTGGTATTCCCGGGGCTGGCTCCTGGTTTGTAAATAAAAACATGGCCGGCGGTGGCCCCCTCATCGATCTGGGCGTCCATGTGCTGGATATGACCCTGTATTTGCTGCAAGAGCCCTCTGTGCTGACCGTCTCTGCTTCCACCTATAATGAACTGGGTAGCAATGGGGTTGGCTTTGATCCAAATGCTCGTAAGTCAGGTAGCGGTCATGGCTATGAAGTAGAAGACCTGGCCACCGCATTTTTGCGCCTATCGAATGGAGCAACAATGCTGCTGGAGACCAGCTGGGCCACCCATAGTAGTGCTCAAGATGACTATGGTATTGTGCTCTATGGTACAGAAGGCGGCGCTGATATTCGGGTAAAAAATTATAATACCGAGAATACCCTTACCATTTATACAGATATCGCTGGGGTTCCTTCAGAGATTACCCCACATGTGCGTGGTGGACAATTCCACAACGCGGTGACTAAAGAGTTTGCGGAGCGCATCGCTGGCGGCAACTGGTCTCTTTATAATGGATCAGATGGCTTGCGCCGTGCTCGCATTATTGATGCCTGCTATACTTCTGCCTTACAGGGCCGTGAAGTCCTGCTTGAGACAGAAGCCTAGTTGATCTGGCTTTTTATAGAGAAGGAGATTTTCATGGGAGAGACAACGCAGACAAAAACGGCTCTGGTTACGGGAGGATCCCGTGGTATTGGAGCTGCAACCGTTCTGGCATTGGCCGATCGTGGCTATGATGTGTCTTTTACCTATCGCAACAAGGCTGCACGTGCCAATGATATTGTCTCTCAGGCGACTCAGCGTGGGGTAAAAGCGCTAGCCCTTGGGTGTGATATTACCCGTCCAGAGGATCGAGTCCAACTCTTCCAGCAGGTTCAGCAATGGCAGCCTCAATTGGATACATTGGTCCTTAATGCTTCCGGTGGACTTGAAAAAGAGATGCTGGCACTTGATCCAGAGTATCCGATGCACATGAATCGGGATGCTCAGACGGCTCTGGTTGACCTGGCATTGCCACTATTGCGTCCGGGCGGGACGATCGTATTTATTACCAGCCACTGGGCACATCTCTATGGCCATGGTATCCAACATATTCCGGCCTACGAGCCCGTTGCGGCCTCCAAATATGCAGGTGAACAGGCATTACGAGCACGGCAACAAGAGTTCGCGCAACGTGGCATCCGTCTCATTGTCGTTACCGGCGATCTCATTGAAGGCACCATCACGCCAAAGCTGCTTGAGCGTGCCGCTCCTGGATTGGCCGCTAACCGCAGTATCCAGGTTGGAGCACTGCCAACTACCACAGAAATGGGCGAAGCCATCGCCATCGCCGCCACGGATCCTTCACTACCAGACGGCCACACCATCGTCATTGGAGGCTCCCTCGCATCCCTAATGACCGAAGAAAGCCTCCCATAAACTTTCTGGTAAATACCACCTATAGGTAACTATCATCCCAATCTATGTATAGCGAACCTGTAGGTGGCCACCATTCTAACCTCTGTATATGGCGCAACGCCCACAAACATCCCTTATAACTATGGTGTGTAGTGGGTTGGTGGAGTCGGCCGCGGCCGACTCCACCAACCCACTACACACCACCAATTCGCGAAGCAGGCGCGAGTTTGTGGGGAATGAAAACCAATACATCTCATTGATCTACCTTGACATCTTAAATTGTTATTCCATATAATGAAGTATTAGCGCATTCTAAATCGGAGCTTTTTTTGTGCGCCTCTCATAACGCTATAGCTCTATTAGATATACAAACATCACCTCGTGCACGAGTAAAGCTGTATCTATATCAGCATATAGTCTAGTCATGAGGACACTATAAAAAGTTATTTCGATGTCCTGTAGTGCGAGATCGTATTACTAGCGATGGAGACAAAAGGATTTCTATGAGTGATAAACATAATGAATCTACAAACGAGCAGCCAATCCTGACCACTCGTCAGGGCCACCCTGTTTATGATAACCAGAATCTGCGTACCGTTGGCGATCGTGGTCCCTCGACCCTTGAAAATTACCAGTTCCTGGAAAAAATATCTCACTTTGATCGCGAACGTGTGCCAGAGCGTGTTGTGCATGCCCGTGGTACCGGTGCTCATGGCTATTTCGAGGCTTATGGAAGCGTTGGCGATCAGCCAATCAGCAAATTTACCCGTGCCAAACTGTTCCAGGAGAAAGGCAAGCGCACGCCTGTCTTTATTCGCTTCTCGACCGTTATCCACGGCGGACATTCTCCTGAGACATTGCGCGATCCACGCGGTTTCGCGGTCAAGTTTTACACCGAGGATGGCAACTGGGACCTGGTCGGCAACAACCTGAAGGTATTCTTTATTCGCGATGCCATCAAATTCCCCGATTTTATCCATGCTTTTAAGCCTGATCCCGTAACCAATCGTCAGGATCCCAATCGCCAGTTTGATTTTGTCAGTCAGACGCCAGAGGCGATGCACACGATCACCTGGCTCTTTAGCCCATGGGGTATTCCTGCTGACTATCGTCACATGGAAGGTTCTGGTGTTAACACCTATAAATGGGTCAATGCACAGGGCGAGGCTGTACTGGTGAAGTATCACTGGGTGCCTGCACAGGGCGTGAAGAACCTGACCCAGGAGCAGGCTAACGCTATTCAGGGTAAAAATTTCAACCATGCGACTCAGGATCTTTATGATGCCATTGAGCGTGGCGAGTATCCTTCCTGGGAATTGCGTGTGCAGATTATGTCTGACGGTGAGCATCCTGAATTGGATTTTGATCCATTGGATGATACGAAACTCTGGCCTGAGGATCAGTTCCCGATGTTGCCAGTGGGTAAGATGACACTTGACAAGAATCCAGCCAATTTCTTTGCTGAAGTTGAGCAGGCTGCTTTCGGTACTGGCGTTCTGGTTGATGGTCTGGATTTCTCTGACGACAAGATGCTGCAGGGTCGTACCTTCTCATATTCAGATACACAGCGCCACCGCGTTGGCACAAACTATCTGCAGTTGCCAATCAACCATCCAAAAACGCATGTTGCGACCAATCAGCGTGATGGCAATATGGCTTATTATGTAGATGGTATTGATAGTGGTGAGAATCCACATGTCAACTATGAGCCAAGCTTGCAGAGTGGTCTGGTTGAGTCCCCACGCGCTGGTGTTGAGCATAGCCCAGAGGTATCCGGTAAATTGGTGCGTCAGGCCATCGATCGCAAGAATCCTTACAAGCAGGCTGGTGAGCGCTATCGCAGCTTTGAGGATTGGGAGCGTGATGAGTTGGTCAGTAATCTGGTCACCGCTCTGAAATCCTGCATTCCTGCTATCCAGGAGCGCATGGTATATCATCTGAGTCAGTGTGATGCTGATTATGGTCAGCGTGTTGCCAGTGGTATCGGCATCTCTGTCAAAACAGAGGCTGTTGCTGGCGACTAATAGCGCCTGGCTAATAACTGTGAAAGCAGAGGATCCTCGTTGGTCCTCTGCTTTTTTAGTTTTGGATTAATGGTTGCGTAAGAGATTGGAAGGCTGGATAATAAGGGGCTTCCTCAGTATCTGGCCAGAGCTGGCGCATCTTTTGGGCCAGGGCGTGGAGCGTTGCACCGATCGCTGGTAGATAGTTATGGGTTGCTGTTAGCCGGGCTGCGTTTTCAAAGAAGAGCAGGTAGCGCTGGCGATCGGTCAGGGCCATAATAAAGCGGTCCTGAGGTAGGATGATCTCTAATGGGACCAGGGAGTGAAAGCCCAGGACCCAGGAGATGCAGGCTTCGGTCAAGCCTTGATTGAAGAGTGCATCATCCAGCGCGGCTGGACATCCACGGCCAAGCTCCTGGCGATAACGTATCTCCATCTCCGCCGTGATGTCTTCAGGAATGCGATAGAGACAGCGGCAGGTTGGAAATGGAACTCGACCGTAAGCGCCTTCAAGCAGCGCGTGGGCATACATTCCCCCTTCGAAATCTACCATG
Source organism: Dictyobacter alpinus (assembly GCF_003967575.1). Taxonomy (NCBI): domain Bacteria; kingdom Bacillati; phylum Chloroflexota; class Ktedonobacteria; order Ktedonobacterales; family Dictyobacteraceae; genus Dictyobacter; species Dictyobacter alpinus. Next base: position 1,499,613 of record NZ_BIFT01000001.1, on the reverse strand, counting down.
CGCATTCCCGTCTGTGTTTGTAGTACGTTATCTGGACAGGCGTCGCTTTGTATAAAAACGAGAAATGGGCCTGGATTCGTTAAAGCTGTCTGTAGCATTGCTAGCTCATGTTCTAGTCCAACCGCCGGTGTGACATTGAGTGTGGTCAGGATCTTCTCCATTGTTTGTGGCAACCATTGATAGTTAAAGTATGGAGAGGGATCCTCTGAGCCAAGGGCGGTTCGTAAGGCTTTATGGGTATCTTGTTTGCCATTTGAGAGTGCGTGGAGGTGACCATGAATACCAGCATAATCCAATAAGGCCAGTCTGGCTTGTGCGGGATCATTTCCCAATAAGGCATGAGTCAGCTCGGTGCCGCTACCCAGATCTTCCATGATGAACATGCCCAGATTGCGATCCCCGGCATAAAATTTTGGTGCCAGTGGTTCATCTGGCGTCAGGGCCTGCACAAATTGTAGGCTGGCCCACTCGTTAAGAAACAGTGGATGAATATCTGTAAGTGGCGTTCCATCTGGCTGGCTGGCCTGTTTTATAATGACACTGGATGACAGGACATCTTGACCCTCTATGACAGGACAACGATAAACCTTAGAGCGCTGGCTACCACCTAAATCTTCACCGGCCCCCAGCCGAATTGTGGTTCCGTAGGTCTGAGTCAGCAATTTTTCTGCCGCAGCCACCGTTTCAACGGCCTGAAGTGGCTGAGTCGTCTGATCTTGTGCCATGGGTCCTTCCTTTCTTTGTCTTCTTTTTTTATACAGTATATGTAATCAAGCAAGCTGCTAGCAAAAATTGAGGTACGCTTCCTTCGCTGCTATCTCTAGTTTGCAACTTTATTGCATGTGTTGCGTAACTTTTTAGAAGGTTTTATACATATGTTATGCGACAATTTTACAGGGGGTTTACAGGATGACACCACAAATGAGCTCTGAGGAACAGCGCCCGCACTCCAATACTTATCAAGGATATGAAGGGCAGTCGGAGATCCGGCAGAATCCACCACCATATGAACAGACGCGACCACCTTATGCGCAAGCGCCCGGTGCCAATAACTTTGTTGACGACAATTTTGTAGAGGCGGTCTCCCAGCGTATCGCCCAGCGCCTGACGCAGAGTGATCAATTTAATGGTAAATTGCGTCAGGCCTCAGGTAGCCAGCGCTCAAGAGCATCTTCCGGTCAGCGTCTGGCATTGGGCATCGTCTCTTTGGGCGTCTTGATTCCATTGGTTTCGGTAATCTTTTCAAATGGACTCAGTTCTGGCATCGCGTTAATTGCGATGGGTATGATCTGTGGTTGCATTTGTTTGATTAATGTGATCTTTAACTATTGAACCTGCTCCTTTTTATTAAAGAGAAACACCAGGCCAGGGGTATACCTGATTTAGTGTTTCTCTATCTCGTTTTTGATACTAGTGATGTCATTGTCGAGACGACCGATATGGTTCTGTACTTCGGCGGTTTTTTGTTGTTCGGAACGCACAAAGCGGGTATAGGGTGCAATCGCGTCCTCGATGCGGCCAGTTGAATTCTGTAGCTCCTTGCGGAACTGCTCGCTCATGGCATTGGTCAGACCTGTTTGCAATTCGGCCATTTTTGCTTCAAAGGCTTTCTTGGCCTGTTTGCGGCGCAATGGAATAATGCCATATCCCACGAGCAATAAACCAATGCCAGCGATAATGCCGGTGACATCGGCTGCCAATGTGCCCATAAAGGCTACAATCAGGGCGCCCAGACCTACACCGCCAGCACCTGTAATCACCGCCTGGGCGACAGTGCTGCGCATATCCTGTGCTAGCTGGAATGTCTCAACTTCTGGATCATAGGTGTTAACCACGCCAGTGACCGTGCGTGAGACGGATTGTAAGAGGACACGGCGGTTATAATCAAATTGTCGGCTGACCGTGCCAATCATCTTGTCGTCTCGCTTCAGACTGACCTCTCGGCGTTGATCCAGGTATTCCATGACACTTTGCCAGAAGCGATGTTCCTGCTCAACCATCCAATCAATCATTTCCTGTACCGCCTGGTCAATGCGGGCCGCACTATCCCCAAGGACCTCTCGTTCAAACTCGCGGCGAATACGCTCGCCCTGCACCAGATCCAGGATGCGACGCAGGCGCATCGTATCATCGAAGAAGAAATCGCCACGCTGGCGCATCTCTAGCACGATGTTGACGATCTCGGTCAGCCGATGCTTAAAATTGCGTTCCATATCCTCGCGATAAAATTTGAGTTGATCTTCAATATTCGCGACGGTACGAGAATCTTCTGCCAGGAGTTTGGCCCGCTCTTCGACCGAGACACGTGTTTGTTGGAGCAGGCGTTGCATGACGCCGAGGGGGCTAAGTAGTTTAATGCGTACACGTTCTTCCGCATCCAATGTCTCAAACAAATACTCTTCAAGCTTACCAAAGCGGCTACGCTCCCAGAAATTCAAGGCATCATTGCCGACCGCTGTAAGCGCCTTCTGCGCCTGTAATGCAGAAACAGGAAAAATGTCCGCTTGAAAGCCCAGTAATTGCTGACAATTTGTGGCAATAAAGGTTGTGATTTTTTGTAACTCTTCGGGTGTACGTACCAGATCGATTTTATTCAGCACAAAAACTACTTTTTTGCCCCAGGCGCGGATACGTTCCAGGAAAGTTTTCTCGCTTTGAGTAAAGGGGCGATCGGTTGAGGTGATAAACAGGATCAGATCGCTACGGGGCACAAATTCTTCGGTCAGGCGTTGATGTTCCTGCAAAACGGCATTGACGCCTGGCGTATCCACGATACTGATATCGCGTAGAAACTCCGCTGGATACTCGATTTCCAGGATATCGTGCGCCAGCATCTGTTGGGATTGCTCTTCGCCATGGCGCAGGATGGTTACCTGATGGGTTGTTGGGATAACCCCTTCTTCCAGTACTTCGCCGTGCAGCAGAGCATTAATGCAGGCAGATTTGCCTGCATTAAATTCACCCACGATGACCAGCAGAAATAGATCGTCGAGCGAGGCTGTGACCTGCCGTAGGGTCTGTTCATATGGCTCGCCACCTTCAAAATTTTCCAGGCAGCTTGCCAGATCAATTGCCAATTGTTTCTCTTGTTGTAACAGGACCCGTTGTCGATCCTGTAGAATAGTCTTGGCCATACTCTTTTTCTCTCCTCTGCAAGGCCACTGTATTACCCATCAATCACGATGAGTGGTGTAGTTGTAATACGTTACAGTGGGGGCTGAGAGAACAGATCTTCTGGCAATATTTGTGGCACAATCACTTTTAGGGATTGTGGTACGACGGTAAGGCGGGTTGGTTGCTCTTCTGACGTACTGGTATGTCCCACAGGCTCTCCATCCACTTGAATAGCAACTGGTTCAGTGGTGGTCAAATTGATGGTATCGCTGACCTCATAGCGCACCCATTGCCGGCGTTGTCGTCGGCGCAGGAGAAAATCAAGCAGCACCGGTAAACGACGCAAGATACTTTGTCGGCGTACAACACAGATATCGAGTAGACCATCATCACATTTTGCTTTCCAGGTATATTTCATCGCGCCACCATAGAGCTGGGTATTCCCAATAATTACTTGCAAGGCGTGAACTTTAATTATCTGGTTATTGAGGCGTAGGGATGCGCGGAAGGCTGGATAGCGCGCCCCCCACCAGGCCGCGACCAGCAAATATCCAATGACGCCAAAGCGTTTCACTGGCTTTTTCTCGACGGCATGGGTAACCTCACCATCTACCCCTATGCCTACCATCAGCAAGAAGTAGCGATCATCAAGTTTGCCCAGATCGATACGGCGTGTCTGTCCATTCAGCAGGACCTCGCTTGCTCCATTCAGGTCCAATGGAATGCCTACCTCACGTGCCCAGACATTAACGGTCCCGCTGGGTAATACTCCCAGGGCCGTATCGCTGCCGGCTAACTCCTGAATAACTTCATGAATAGTGCCATCGCCTCCGATGGCAATCACCACATCAAGATGTTGCTCGACCGCCTCACGGGATAGGCGTCGTGCATCGCCACTGGCCTCAGTCAGCTTAAGTTCAGCCTGCCAGCCGCGTTGGCGCAGGGTTGAGATGATACGATCAATCTGATGAGCGTGTGTCGTATAGCTACCTGAAGTTGGATTCGCGATTAAAATGGCCTTTACGTTTTGCTTTTCGGCGGAAGAATTCGTTTTATGGGTCGTCTTCTGCATTATCAGCCTCACCATCAATGAAAAATTATGTATTCAAAGGTTAATGATAACCTGGACATTTTATAGGTGTTTTATATGGATACGCGCGTATCCATATATGTGTTTACTCATCCATTTCTGTTACGTATTATCATCGTCTCTAGTTGTGACTGGCGAAAATCAGGAACTTCAATCGACGCGTGGCACGCGGGCCAGAATTCCTGATACGACTTCATAATTGAAGGAGCCCAGGCGTTCCGCGACTGTTTCAGCGCTCAGGATCAGTTCTCCCTGGCGTCCAATCAATACGACTTCATCTCCCATGCGTGTTTGAGGAATATGGGTAACATCCACCATACATTGATCCATACAGACACGGCCTAAGATGGGGGCTTCCTGCCCATGGATGAGTACACTGCGCCAATTTTGTGGACCACGGCGAAAGCCATCGGCATACCCGACCGGAAGTACCGCGATGCAGGTAGGTTTTTCGGTGATATATGTACTGCCATAGCTAATGCCTTCGCCGGCCGGAATCCATTTGACCTGTGAGACCTGCGTTTTAAATGAGAGGGCCGGACGGAAACCTTCAGGTAGAGGTACATTGGGTGATGGCTCAAGCCCGTAAATGGCGATGCCTGGCCTGACCATATCAAAACGTGCCTCGGGCAGCATCAAGGTTGCGGCGCTATTGGCTGCATGTACAATGGGAGGTCGTAAACCTTCAGCCTCCAGAACTTGCAAGATCTCGTTGAAGCGGGCCAATTGCATGTGCACATGTGTCTGATCTTCCGCATCGGCCTGGGCAAAATGTGTATAGATGCCTTCGAGTTCCAGTCCTGGCAACTGACCAGCCTCACGTACCAACTCCAGAATCTTGGCGCGCTCCTCATAGCGAATACCCAGGCGTCCCATGCCTGTATCAACTTTGACATGGACCTTGACGAGCTTATTCAAGGCCAGTGCCGTCCGTGAGAGCGCCTGGGCCTCTTCTTTAGAATAGATGGTTACGCTGACCCCGAGGCGTAATGCTTCACGCATCTGCCAGCGTGGTACATAGCCAAAGACGAGGATTGGTGCATTGATGTGAGCGTCGCGCAGTGGTAGTGCCTCACTTACCGTCGCCACTCCGAGCATGCTGGCCCCATTTTGTAGGACGGTGCGCGCGACCTTTAGTGCGCCATGGCCATAGGCGTCGGCCTTTAAGGCAACCAGTACCCTGGTCTGTGGTCCTACCAATGAGGCGATGTGGCGTGTATTGCTGCCAATCGCATTCAGGTCGATCTCGACCCAGGTTGGACGTTCAGCATGCATAAAGAAGGTCTTTTTCCAGCCCGGTGTCTGGCGTACCAGTAACTCAGATGCTTCCCAGGGACGTGCCATCAAGAGCTCAGTTACACGCTCCATTCTTGTTTCTTCAGAGCCTTTGATCAAGATAACCGCAGTGGATGTGGATTTATCCGTTGTCGTTGAGGCGTTAGTGGCTGGTAATGCATCCAGCAGACGACGAGCGGCCTGTGCGGCGTCTTCGTGGGTTGAGGTCATAATGATCCGTTCAAGTGGCATGCCAGCTAATTGCGCTTCTTCAGCGATCAGGGCGGCCCATTCTCCACGCGTAATCAGATAATCTACCTGTTCGACCACTTGCCGCCCAATACTACGATGGGCTTCCTCCTCATATTCGCCCAGGTGTAGCATGTCGCCAAGAATGGCAATGCGCTGGCTATCGGTCGCTGCCAGACTATTGAGCGTCTGTAAGCCTGCACTCATCGAGGCTGGTGTGGCGTTATGACTATCGTCTAGCAGCATCGATTGCCGTACACCGGGGAGTGGATTGAGCCTGCCAGCTAGCGGTTTCAGTTCAGTCAAGGCCTGTTCAACATGTGCTGGATAGATGCCACGGTTGAGTCCAATCTGGTAAGCAGCCAGCATTGTATCAAAGTGATGCTCGCCCAACAATTGAGAGCTCAACTTCACAAAGTCATGTTCTCTTTTATCCGTAGCCTTTGCATCTGCATGCTGCTCGTGTGTATCCTCCAGGGCAATACTACCCTGAATACCCTGCCAGTTTACCGCGGTCACCATTTTTCTGGAGGTCAGTCCCTTAGGGATGGTTGGTAGGAAAGGATGACAGGTGACGGCTGGTATGGTATCGCGCGTATATTGAGTGAGCAAAGCTCGAATGGTTGGATCATCCTGATTGTAGAAGAAGTGGCCGCCAGCAGGTAGACTGGTCAGCAAGGTACTCAATTCAAAGGCCAGATGTTCAAGTGAACTGAAATACTGCAGGTGAGCAGGACTGATATTGGTGAGCACACCGATGGTAGGTTGGAGCATGCGGCAAAGGGCAGCAATCTCACCTGGATGGTCGCAGCCTAATTCGAGAACGGCATATTCATGGCGGGCTTCAAGTCGGCCCAGTGAGAGAGGGATGCCAAGCATGTCATTGTAATTTTGCCAGCTACGGAAGGTGTTAAACTGATGTGCCAGGACGCTGGCAATCGCCTCCTTGGTACTGGTCTTTCCTACGCTGCCAGTTACCGCAATTACAGTGGGATGCCAGATCTTTAAGATGGCGCTGGCATAGTGTTGCAGGGCCAGGCGTGTATCCTCAACCAGAATAATCTCTATATCCTCTTGTGCCAGTGTAGACCGCGTCTGTTCAGATAATTGTTGAAAGACTAATCCTTCGATCAGTAGTCCTGCTGCCCCCTTACGGACGGCATCCAACAAATAATCATGGCCATTTCCACGTTCGCCGCGTACAGCAACAAATAGTTCATCTGGCGTTAGTTGCCTGGTATCATGATTGAAGGCCTGAAAATGTGTATGTTTGCTCTGTTGATGCAAGCTACCCTGGGTCGCTTTTAATAAGTGGTCGAGATAGATCATGGACATCCCTCTGGCTATTTAGTGGAGTAGTGATTGCTCGTTTGGTGTTAGCGTAAGATGATACTCATTTTCTCTTACTTATAGAGTACGATATCACAGTTGTCCCCATGGCTGCGAATAATTTCTGTGCTCTACTCAAGCCTGCTTTTATTATAAAGAAGCGACAGCGATTTTACGCTCAAAGTTGTTAGTTGGTGCGCACATATTGCATGTTCCCGATCTGCTTCACCAGACCATTGAGTTCCATGATTGTTAAGGCGGCGCTCACTGTATTTGTCGCTAGAGTCGATATACGGATGATATCGTCGATATGTTGAGGCTCACGTGTCAGCAGAGCCAGCAGCTGTTTTTCCTCCTCGTTTTCAGGCTCATACAGTGGTAACTCTTCAGCTCGTGGAACTGTATGGATGTTAAGGTGTTCCAGAATATCTCTAACCTCGGTGACAGGATGTGCCCCTTCTTTTAGGAGCTTATTCACGCCGATGCCACTGAACGCGAAGATGCTATTTGGGACCGCATACACTTCGCGTCCCTGGCTGAGTGCCGAGTTGGCGGTGATTATCGCCCCACTTTTATCAGGAGCTTCAGTGACCAGGACTCCTAGCGAAAGGCCAGAGATAATGTGGTTACGTGCGGGAAAGTTGCCTCCATCTGGTTTAATGCCCAGCGGGAAAGAGGTGAGTAAGACGCCCTGGCCGGAATCGACAATCTGTTTGGCCAGGTGATAATTAGAGGGCGGATAGATAGTATCCAGGCCACATGCCAGGACCGCGATGGTGCGTCCCCCTTCATCCAGTGCGGTGACATGGGCTACGGTATCCACACCGAGGGCCAATCCACTGACAATGGTTATTCTGCCTTTTACCAGGTCACGCGCAAAATGTTCAGTCACCTGACGACCATAAGGACTCATCTTGCGTGTGCCAACGATCCCGATGGTATAGCGCAGGTCGTCCTCCTGTAATTGCCCACAGACATACAGTACCGGTGGGGCATACTCCATTTTACGTAGCAATGGTGGATAGTCAGCATCTTTCCAGGTAATCACCTGAATGCGAAGCTTATCCAGGCGCTTTAACTCATCGGCTGGCTCAATGTTGGCGCGCTGCTTGAGAAAGCTGTCGAGTGTACGCTGGTCCAGACCCACTTCTGCCAGTGCGCGCGGTGAGGCCCGCCAGGCGCTGGCGACATCATCGTGAAAAAAATCCAGGAGCATTTGAAAACGTACCGGACCAATGCCCATCACACGACTAAAGGCGATCCAGTATGCAAGTTCATCCAATGATAATGCGTCCGAAGGGTAGTAGCGGGCGGATGTGTCGCTTACTCCCATCCGCCTCTGTTTCTTGCTTACCATGTTTATTCTTCCTCTATTATTTATTTTTTGCAAGCTTTTTGTGTGTCCACACTCGTTCCCTGACGGGAACTTGCTTACTTTGTAGTATGTGGTGCTATTGATGTGCGCCGCAGTGCACATCAATAGCACCACATACTACAAAGTAGAGAATATCTTTGGCGCCCAACTAGCGTGTCAGATATCATTTGATGTGAAAGCTTCTTTCTATATGCCTTGTTTGTCAAATAAACAGGAAAGAATCTTGGTATGCCCGTAAAAATTCAAAGGTCTTGTTAATCTATGTCGTAGTTGTTCGTTTAATATAAATGAGGTTCGGATGGTGCTCGCCCATCACAAAAATCCGAATCCAGGGAATGATGTGGAAGTGGAAGGGAGGTTGTTTGCTACAGATGGGACTCTTCAATGCATGGCATCCTCTTTGGTGTTCTTACGGTTTTGTTCTACATATGCAAAGGACCAGACAGTGCTGTGCCCTTTGGGTAAACAGAAAGTGGGTAGTGATGAGGATGATTACTGTATGAGTAATAATTCAGATCAGCAACTTGATAGCCAACAACCACGGCTTGAGGATAATAGCATACCAAAAACAGGAGGACTTTTAACCAGCTATCGAAATCAGCAGCAGGCAGCTTCTATTTCGCAATCCGGAATACAATCTGAGCCTTTTTCCCCACTGGTATCGGCCCATCCAGAGTCATCGCAGGTGCCTATTTCACGTCTGAAGGGTCCGATCTCCCTTCCTTCAATGCCACTTCCTCCCTCACATGTTCCTTTATCTTCACCGCTACGGTCGTCTCGACTTGACCTGATTGCGACCCAGGGGCAATTGGGTAGCATTCCTGGCTTTTTGTCGACGACGGTAGATCTCGTACGTCATTGGTCAGGTAAGGTGGCTGCGGTAGCGGGCTATAAAGTCCAGCCTCCAGCACCATATATGGAGCGTTATCATGCTCCGAATCCACAGCCAGCTATAACCGAGTCTCCTGTGAGTCAGCCGCAACGTAAGCGCTCCTGGCGACGTTCACGGACCTTACGTATCGCTATGCAGATGAGGCAGCGCCGCGCTCGCTGGCAGCGTGCTCCACGTCGTATCTGGTTTCCTCTGGTCATGGGCCTGCTCTCCATCTTGCTCCTGGTTTCTTTTGCCGGTACTTCGTATAGTTATGGCTATTATGAACACCAATTGCCTCGTGTTAACGAACTGGCCAATGCGCATATTCCCCAGACCACCCGTATTTATGATCGCAACGGAACATTGCTGTTCGAAGCTTATGATCAGAATTCCAGGCAGGGTGGGCGGCGCATGGCCGTGCACTATGAAGACATCCCCCGCGTCATGCAGGATGCTCTGGTCGCGATTGAAGATAAAACCTTCTGGAGTAACGCTGGCATTGAGCCAATGGCAATTGTGCGGGCGGCCGCACGGCAGTATGGCGGTGGCAGTACTTTAACACAGCAAGTGATTAAAAATCTTTCAAATAATCGTGAATATGCGCTTGATCGCAAGCTTACTGAAGCTGCGATGGCGATTGGACTGACAAGGCAGTACTCTAAAAGTAAAATTCTTGAGATGTATTTTAATATAGCGGCCTTTGGTGGGCAGACCTATGGGGTTGAGGTGGCGGTTGAGGATTATTTTGGTTTGCGGCCGGACTGTAAAACGAATCAAAAGTGTATTCCAGGAATTTCCAGGCTGGATTATAATCAGGTTACGCACAAAATTGATCCTTTGTTGGGCCTGGCGCGTGCATCATTGTTAGCTGGTATGCCTAATCAACCTGGCTATAATGATCCAACCCTTGGGCCAGATGCCAAAGGTCGGGCGATTGCGCGCCAAAAACTGGTCTTGCAACAGATGATGCTCCAACATATGGCGGTGGCTGGTCTTGGGCTGGTGACTCCTGAACTGGCAAGTAAAGCTAGTTTGCTCATGGAGAGGACCAGTTTCCAGAGTTATACACGCACTAAGCATGCGCCCCACTTTGTAGATTGGATCATCAATCAAGTTTCGACTGCATTGGGAAATGGTAATGCTGCCGATGGCTATGAGGTTTTTCAAAAGGCTGGTTTAAATATTCGGACTACTATTGATGTAAACTTGCAGGAATATGTCGAGCGGGCCATCGAGCGTCATATCTATCAGCCAGAATACCAAAAGTTGCGGGGTTATTATGCGACTTTAAGTACTTATAATAATTTGCATTCGGCGGCCGTGGTCGTGATGGATGCCAGAACGGGCGAAATCCTGGCGATGAATGGCAGCGCCAATTATAATTCAGATGATCCCAGGGTAGGTGGACAATTTAATGCAGCCGTTAATAGTCGGCCACCCGGTTCGACCTTTAAGCCGATTGAGTATGCGACCGCTTTTCAGATGGGCTGGTATCCAGGTATTATGGTGCAGGACAATCGTACCTATTTTCCGAATGGTGCCCATGTAGGTGCGAGCCTGCCGCTCAGTGACAAAGAAGCTAGCGATAAACACTCAACCATCTATGCTCCTTATGATTATGGGCATAATTATACCGATCAGTTGTTGACGTTACGTAGCAGTATTGCTAATTCTTATAATGTTCCCGCCATTAAAGCTATGCAGTTCAGCGGTGCCCACGAGGTATTGAATACTGCTCGTCGCCTGGGTATTACGACGCAAGCGAATACAGGACTGGCCTGGGCGTTGGGCTCAAAAGATGTCTCGCCATTACAGATGGTTAATGCCTATCAGACCTTTGCCAATGATGGTGTCCGTATCCCTCCTCAAGGAGTATTAGATATCTGGGATAATTCTGGCCAGAACCTGTATCACTATAATCCAACGCAACCACCGGGGGGACGTGTCTTTTCTCCCCAGGTCTCCTATCTGATGACCTCTGTTCTGGCCGATGAATCTTCACGGGCCGCAGAGTTTGGCAGTGACCATGATCTCTCCTTCGCAGATATGGATCCCAATTGTGCCTATTCACACACCACCTGTACACGTCAGGTAGCCGCCAAGACCGGTACGACCGATGAGTTTAGAGATAACTGGACGATTGGCTATACGCCCGATGTTGTCGTTGGTGTCTGGGTCGGTAATGCTAATAATGAGCAGATGAAAGATGTGATTGGTATTACGGGGGCTGGTCCGATCTGGCATAGCATCATGGAACGCGTGATGGGACGCTGTAATGAAAATCCTTTGCCTACCAATGCTTTTGTAGCAGCCGATCAGATTGCCTGTGGACCCGATTATCATTTCCGCTTTTCACAAAATCCGCAATGGACATTTTCGGTGCCGCCTGGTCTGGAAATGTCTCCGGCTGAGACGCTGATAGGATTGCGTGGCGGTGGGCAGCCGGATTTGACGATCGAGGATCTGTCTTCCTACCAAAGCGCTGCTGGAATTTTGCCATAGGAGAGCTTTCTCATCATTACAGCTGTAATTTGCTTATGTATGCCACTCAGCAGTATAGTCTGTGCTGAGTGGCTTTTCTTTTACGATTAATTGTACCTGAAACCTCGCGCCTGCGGCGCGAGCTTAATTTCAGATGTGTGGTGGGATCAGGGCGGTCGCGACCGCCCTGATCCCACCACACATCTGAAATGAGGAATAGATGGCAAGAAAGGCACCAATCTCATTTTCAAGGTGAGGTGTGAGGCCGCTGCGGCGGCCTCACACCTCACCTTGAAAATCCAGGCTCGCGCCGCAGGCGCGAGCTTACAGATATGAGCATAGACACATAACTATAACTAGACAGACATCCACTATCCCCTATTTGGGTAGGTGTGTTAACGTGTGTCAAATAGTTCGTTCACATATGTAGTTCGAGACACTAAAAATAAGGCAATTTGTGGACGACCGATTGTCGGGCAACGTATGTGGTGAGGGGGGCTTATGAACATTTGGACTGACGTCCTCCGAATGTACCTGGATACTACGTTCTTTTTGGATGCATAGAAGAACATCTATCCAGATACTTTCTCTAGCATGTGAGGAGAGGAAGGAGCGGGGACGGCTATTATTTTTTGTTTGACAGTGGGAATGGCAGAGGCTTTTATATACTGCCAGGCAGAGATTTACCTACTGCACTAACATGAGGATAATGTATGAGCGACAATATGAATCCATATTCTGATTCTAATCAACCTGCTGAGAATAATAAACCTCCTAAGACGGGAGGACTTTTAAGTAATTATAAAACACAACAACCAAATCAGAATCCACCCAATGCTCAATCGACTCCTGGATCGAATTCTGCCTCTTTACCGGGAGGGCCAGCTAGAAGCAATTCATCGTTGTTGCGTGGTTCCTTTGCGCAGCATTCTCCTGCGCAAAATTCGCCTTCGATGAATGGCGGTCAGTATCCACAATATTCCCCCTCCCAGCAATATCCAGCAGGTGGGCAGCAGCAATGGTCTCCGGTACGTCAGCCGCAGCCGGGCCAGCAATATCCAGGACAGCAGTTTCCACCCGCGCCCGTGGATCCTCAGCAGGCTTCTTTACGTCAGCGCCATGGCTTGTTATCGAATACGGTTGACATGATGCGTCGCTGGTCCGGTAAATTCGCTTCGGTGGCTGGACAACCACCAGCACAGCCGCCTGAACCATATATGGAGCGCTATCGGCCATCTGCTCTTGTACCCGCTAGCGAGATGCCTCTGCCACGGCGGGCCAAACCCTGGAAACGCTCACGCGTATTGCGCATCAATCAGCAAATCCGCCAGCGTCGTCTGAAAGCTAATAAAGGTGGTCCTGGTCGCGTCCTGGTTATTGCGCTGGTTACTCTGCTTGTCCTTGTGATGATGGGCTCCTTTGGTAGTACAGCTTATGGCTACAGCTATTATTTGCAGCAGCAGCCGCGTATGGAAGAGTATACCAGTCAGCATATCGATCAAAATACACGTATCTATGATCGCAATGGCGTATTATTGTACGAAGCGTATGATAATGCCACCTCTGCTTATAGCGGTCGCCGTGTCGCCATACGCTACGAAGATGTGCCACTGGTCATGCAGAATGCCATGACCGCGATTGAAGATAAAACCTTCTGGACGAACTCCGGTATTGATCCACTGGCTATTGTTCGTGCTGGTGCCAGCAATTATGGTGGTGGTAGTACCCTGACCCAGCAGGTTATTAAAAATATGACTCGCGATACGGCCCCTTCTTATCAACGTAAGCTGAACGAAGCTTCGATGGCCATTGGCCTGACACAACAGTATCCTAAAACGAAAATTATGGAACTGTATTTTAATGTGGCCCCTTTTGGCGCCCAGACCTATGGGGTTGAGGTCGCAGCCGAGGATTATTTCAACCTGAGGCCGAACTGTCAAACCAATAAAGTATGTGTGCCGGGTGTCTCTAATCTGGACTACAACACGAGCACAAAGAAACATGATCCTATTTTAGCTCTGGCTCGTGCTTCTTTCCTGGCGGGGCAGCCAAATGCCCCAAGTGCCACCGATCCAACGATTGATGTTGCGAACAAGACCCGCGCACTTGATCGCCAGAAATTGGTCCTGAATGCCATGATTAGTCAGGGTATGACCGTAGATGGCAAACCTGATGGACAGCTTATCACGCCTGAGATCGCGAAGAAAGCTGAAGATCTTATGGCTAAACAAAAATTTACCCCATACAAGCGTCAGATGCGTGCCCCGCATTTTGTCAATTATGTGATTGATCAAATGGTGGCAGCGCTGGGTGGCGGTAACGCCGGATATCACGCCTTTCTGACAGGTGGCTATAATATCCGTACCACCATTGATGTTAATCTGGTTGACTATACTGAACGTGCCATGAAGCGCCACCTGTATCAATCAGAGGTTCAAAAGGTGACTGGTTTTTCCCTGACGCTGAATGTGGACAATAACGTACATAACTCGGCTGCGGTGGTTATGGATTCTAAGACAGGTGAAATCCTGGCGATGAATGGTAGCGTTGATTATAACTCGGTTGATCCGAAAGTGAACGGTCAGTATAACTCGGCTGTGAATGCGCGCCCTCCAGGTTCAACCTTTAAGCCATTCGACTATGCGACCGCTTTCCAGATGGGTTGGAATCCAGGCATTGTCTTGCAGGATAATCGTACTTACTTTCCAAATGCAGGGCCTGCTGGAACTCTCATACCAGTCGCCAATGACGAACAGGCTACAGAAGCGTCCCAGGGCGGTTCAGTCTATTATTTCCCGTCCGACTATGGTCAAATTTGGACAGGTAGACCTTTGACTGTTCGTCAGGCAACCGCAGGTTCTTTGAACATCCCTGCCATTAAAGCCATGCAATTTGCCGGCGGTGCTGCTGTCTTGAATACTGTTCAGCGCCTGGGTATCACTACTCAGAAAAACAATGGTCTGGCCTGGGCGATCGGCTCTACTGATGTGTCACCTTTACAAATGGCCAATGCTTATCAGACCTTTGCCAATGGTGGTGTGCGCATTAAGCCGCAAAGTATTCTGAATGTATGGGATAATTTAGGCAACAATCTGTATCAATATGATCCTGGCAAGGCCAATGCCGGTCGCGTCTTTTCGCCTCAAGTGTCATATTTGATGACCTCTGTTCTGATCGACGAGCCTGATCGCCGTACTGAATTTGCCAACGACTATGACCTATCCTTCGCTGATATAGATCCCGCTTGTGCTACAAGTCGTGCCTGTGAACATCAGGTAGCGGCTAAAACTGGTACGACCGATGGATTTAAAGATAACTGGACCATTGGCTATACGCCGGATGTGACGGTGGCGGTCTGGGTTGGCAACGCCGATGATTCTAAAATGAACAACGTGATTGGTATTACCGGTGCCGCCCCGATCTGGCATAGTGTGATCGAGAGGACCCTGGGTGTTTGTAATAAGGATACCAAATATATCAACAATTTTCAGGTTGGTGACGATGTTGATTGTGGACCAAACTATAAATTCCGTTTCTCGAAGAATCCACAGTGGAAGTTTGATGTGCCGCCTGGTATCCATCAAGCATCACTTTCGGCGGCTACCGGCCTGGCTGGTGGTGGTCAGATGGATTGGGTGATTGATGGTCAGGATCCACAACGCTAATGCCGTTGTATGGGTTTCTGAATGGAGAGGATGCTGCCAGAAGAATATCTCTGGCAACATCCTTTTTCTTTTAATCTGGCATTGGACAGAAAGTGTCCTCGGTCGTGTCCAATCTCCTATTTCTGTTAGAATCCTGCTGCACATTCCGCTGATAAATTTGTGTGCTCTTGTGATCGGCTGTTTGAAAGCCTTGACAATCGACCCTTGAGAGTGCTATTCTGTACTTGCAGTCTCCAAGAGAGAGTGCTAGCAATCGCAGTTGACAGATGTTGTATCATCCGAGCATATCCATAAACGGGACCTACCGTGCAATCAGAGAAGCCGCTACTGGCGGCGATCCGATTGTAAATGATGGGATACTTGCCAGGGAGGTACAGCAAGACTATCGAGGGAAGCAAGGACATGACACCTCTGAGCCCACGTAAACAGCAGATTTTGCGTGCGCTGGTTGAAGAATATATTCATAACGCGACTCCTGTTGCGTCTGAGACGCTCGTACGCAAGTATGGGTTGCCATTCAGCTCTGCTACGGTGCGCCATGAATTGGCTGGCCTGGAAGAGGCGAATCTTATCAATCAGCCACATACCTCTGCTGGTCGTGTACCTACCGACCTTGGCTATCGCTACTTTGTCGAACACCTGATGCAGGAATCGGCATTGTTGCTCGACGAGCAGCGCCTGATTCGCCATATGTTCTATCAAGTGCAAGATCAACTGGATCAATGGGTGCGACTGACGGCTTCTGTGATGGCTCGTTTGCTCCACAGTGCTGCCGTAATGACGCCTCCACGTTCCAGTGAGAGTCGCTTCAAGCATTTTGAAGTGCTCGCGGTCACCGATCTTTCGGTGCATCTGGTATTGGTTTTGATGGATGGGTCGATTCAACAACAACGCTTGCTCTTAGAGACGCCAACACAGCAAGAAGAACTGAGTGCTATTGCCACTCGACTCAACCCATTATTTCAGGGCAAAAATGCCGATGAAATCAATGAGTTTCTCGTGACCTATGCCCCTGCCCCTGTGGAACGGATTATTGCTAACGGCATTGTGCGTATCCTGGAGCAAAACGGTGATATGCAGGGGGATGTCTTCTTTGGGGAAGATATTGTCAATATTCTAGATCATACAACTGGTTCAGCGGTCGGTATACGTCTGGCACCCGAAGAAGAGCGTGCCGAGCGTATCCGCAAAATCATTGAGGAACTTGAACATAAACGTCTGCAAAAAGTGATGGATGACATTGAGCAGAAGCGTATTCTACCCGTGCTCGCTTCTCATCTACCATCTACAGACGGAGTCCAGGTAATCATTGGGGGCGAAAACCAGTGGGACGAAATGAAAGATGTCAGTTTGGTCCTGGCGCGTTATGGGCAGCAAGGTAAAGTCGGTGGATTGTTGGGAATTATTGGGCCTACACGTATGCAGTATGGTCGTGCCATTGCCGTTGTTCGTTATATGGCAGAGGTTATGAATGAACTATTGGCTGATGTTTATGGATGTGAGTAATACTCAGGTAGCAATATAGATTTTTAAATCTTGAGGTGTTCCATCTTGGGATTTTGATTTTTTGATTTTTTAGGAGGCAACTGTGCCAAAGGTTATCGGAATCGATCTAGGAACTACAAACTCGTGTGTGGCTGTAATGGAAGGCGGCGAACCTGTTGTTATTCCTAATGCAGAAGGTGCACGTACAACCCCATCTATCGTAGCTATTAATAAAAATGGTGAGCGCCTGGTTGGTGAAGTTGCCAAACGTCAGGCCATCACAAATCCAGAGAATACCGTTTACTCGATTAAGCGTTTCATGGGTCGCAAATTTGATGATCCTGAAGTTGATCGCGACAAACGCTTGATGCCTTATAAAGTGGTACGTGCCAGCAATGGTGATGCCTGGGTAGAAGTACAGGGTAAGCAGTATAGCCCCCCAGAAATTTCCGCGATGATCTTGCAGAAATTGAAAAATGATGCGGAAGCGTATCTGGGTGAGCGCGTGACACAGGCTGTGATCACAGTTCCTGCTTACTTTAACGATGCTCAGCGTCAGGCAACCCGCGACTGCGGTAAGATTGCCGGTCTGGAAGTTTTACGTATCATCAACGAGCCAACCGCCGCCTCACTGGCCTATGGTCTGGATAAGAAAAAAGATGAGCGCATTGCGGTCTATGACCTTGGTGGTGGTACCTTCGATATCTCCATTCTGGAACTGGGCGATGGCGTCTTCGAAGTAAAGAGCACCAATGGTGATACTCACCTGGGTGGTGATGACTTCGACCAGCGTATTATCACCTGGTTGGCCGATGAGTTCCGTAAGGAGCAGGGTATTGACCTGCGCCAGGATCGCATGGCTCTGCAGCGCTTGAAAGAGGCTGCTGAAAAAGCGAAAAAAGAGCTCTCAAGCTCAATGCAGACAGAAGTTAATCTGCCCTTCGTTACCGCCGATGCGAGCGGTCCAAAGCACCTTGCCATGACCCTGTCTCGCTCCAAATTAGAGCAGTTGGTTGAGGATCTGGTTGAGAAATCCCGTATCCCGGTCACCAAAGCTCTTTCTGACGCTGGTGTTCGCCCTGGCGATATCAACGAGGTCGTACTGGTCGGTGGTCAGACGCGTATGCCTGCTGTGCAGACGATGGTTCGCCGTATCTTTGATCGTGAGCCTAACCGTGGTGTGAACCCGGATGAGGTTGTTGCGATTGGTGCCGCCATTCAGGCCGGTGTCTTGACCGGTGACGTGAAAGACGTGCTGTTGCTCGACGTAACCCCATTGTCCCTGGGTATTGAGACCCTTGGTGGCGTCTTCACCCGCTTGATTGAGCGCAACACCACCATCCCAACCCAGAAGAGTCAGGTCTTCTCCACTGCCAGCGATAGCCAGCCTAGCGTAGAGATCAACGTCCTGCAGGGTGAGCGCGAGTTCGCCAAAGACAACCGTTCTCTGGGTAGCTTTATCCTGGATGGTATTCCACCTGCACCACGTGGTGTACCTCAAATCGAGGTTATCTTCGATATCGATGCCAACGGTATTGTAAACGTGTCGGCCCGCGATAAGGGTACCGGCCGTGAGCAGAAGATCACCATCATGGCCTCTAGCGGTCTGTCAAAAGATCAGATCGACAAAATGGTCAATGATGCTGAGTCCCACTCTGCTGATGACAAGCGCCGTAAGGAAGAAGTCGAAGAGCGTAACCTGGCCGATAGCGCCGCTTATCGTTCAGAGAAGAGCCTTTCTGAAATCGGTGATAAAATCACACCTGAGCAGAAGAGCGAGCTCGAAGGTAAGATCGCTGATGTGCGCACCGCCCTCTCAACCGATGACGTTGAGCGCATCAAATCGAGCCGTGAAGAGTTGGAGCAGAGCTTCTACAAAATCAGCCAGTCAATGTATGGCCAGGGTCAGCCTGGAGCTGGCTCAGACTTTACAGATGCCCAGCAGCCTGGCGGTGATCAGGGTCAGCAGCGTCCTAACGATGACACCATCGAGGGCGAATACAAAGAGATGTAGTTCATTGAAGGAGGAGTATGCTGTCTGGTAAATGCTACATTTACTTCACTGGCGGTATACAATCTCCTTCCGAGAGGATAACTTATCGGTTATCCTCTCTCACCTGTTTTGGCACAGGTATATGGCGCAGGCACACATAGAGGTACTCCCAATATTCCTACCTGGGGCTATTATTATTGCCTATATTTTGTGTCATGATGTATTCTTAAACAATGCCAATTCTTTGAAACTCTATAGTCGATACGTGTTTTTCATCCAGTAGCGCGGATACGTTCGCGCCCTGTTTCTAAGGGTAAAGGACCAGCAGATGGCCGCAAACAAAAGAGATTATTATGAGGTGCTGGGGGTATCGCGCAGCGCAACGGACGACGAAATTAAAAAATCTTTCCGTCGCCTGGCGAAGCAATATCACCCTGATGCGAATAAAGAGCAGGGAGCGGAAGCCCGCTTTATCGAAATCAATGAAGCCTATGAGATTTTAAGTGACCAGCAGAAGCGTAGCGCTTATGATCGTTATGGGCACGCCGGCGTAGCGGGTGGCGCAGGTGGCGCCGCGGGCTTCGACTTTGGTGGTTTTAACAATCTTAATGATATCTTTGAAACCTTCTTTTCGGGTTCCGCGGGAGGTGGTCAGCGTCGTTCTGGACCTCAGCGTGGGGCTGATTTACGCTATGAATTGACCATTTCTTTTGAAGAAGCTGTGTTTGGATGTCAAAAAGAGATTGAGTTGCCGCGTTGGGAAACCTGCTCAACCTGTCGTGGTAATGGTGCTCAACCAGGAACATCCACTCAACGCTGCCCCAGTTGTCAAGGATCTGGTGAGATCCGCCGTGTCCAACAGTCAATTTTCGGTCAGTTTGTGAATGTAACGATGTGTGAGCGCTGTCGCGGTGAGGGGCGAATTATTACTACGCCTTGTGAGAAGTGCCGTGGTCAGGGCCGTGTCCGTAACAATCGTCGTGTGGTGGTGAATATTCCTGCCGGCGTTGATGACGGCATTAATGTCCGTGTCACCGGTGAAGGTGAAGTGAGTGCCCGCGGTGGTACACCGGGTAACCTCTACGTTGTCTTGACGGTAAAATCGCATGAGTTCTTTAAACGTCAGGGTAACGATATCATCTACGAATTGCCAATCAGCTTTACTCAGGCAGCGTTGGGTGATGAGGTAGATGTCCCAACGGTTGATGGTAAGACGACTTTATTGAAGATCCCTGCCGGCACACAGAGTAATCGCTCTTTCCGTCTCAAGGGCATGGGTGTTCCTGTCGTGCATAGTAGCGCTCGTGGCGATCAGCATGTCATTGTTAAGGTGGTGACCCCAACGAACCTGACCACTGAGCAGCGTCAATTGCTTGAAGAGTTTGCACGCATCGAAACCGAGCGTAATGAACAGAACGATAAAAATATCTTCCGCGATCTGTTCGAAAAAACGAAAGATGTGTTCCAATAAGTGAATAGCAGATAGACGCTTCCGTTGCTGCTTTTTATTGAGAGAGGGCCGACCCCTTATGAAAAGGTTGGCCCTCTCTCTTTTTGTTGTTTTTTCTGTTCGGGAAGCTATGTATTTGTGCCTGGTGCTGTGGTTGTCTATCTTCTATATCACACGCAAAAACTGGTGATTAGCAGCGTTGAACATTACGTAAACATACATCTTTCTCTCCCCCAATCCCGATTTAGATTTTTGTCTTATCTGCCAATTGGATTATGGTGTAGCATTGATGGTTAAATGTTATACACTATAATATAATATTGTGCCGTTTTCTTAGCCTGAGTGAGGTGGCTCTATGAGCACAAACCCGCGCTATCTCGGTCCGTATGAGCTACAGCAGCGCTTAAGTAGCACAAATCAGTATGAGGTCTGGAAGGCTTTTGATCAACAACAGCAACGCGAAGTGGTAATCACCATTTTGCATTTACAGGGCACAAATAGTAATGAGCTCGTGCCGCGTTTTCTGTACGAAACCAAGAATCTGACGGCGCTGAATCATCCCAGTATTGCAAAAATTTATGAAACCAGATTTTCTTCCTTGCCGGAACAGGAGGAGGCTGGTTTTACACGTAATGATGCCTACATTGTGTGTGAATATATTGAAGGCGTCTCGCTGGTCGATTATATTGATGCCACGGCTCGGGTCGGTAATTTTCCTCTTCCAGCTGACATCTATCATTTGCTCGCGCCGATTGGTTCAGCCATTGATTATGCTCATCAACACGGTATTATTCATAGTCGCCTGAAACCTGCTTCGATTGTGTTTGCGCGTCAACAAGATTCTGAAGAGCCATTGGGTGAGGCGAAGCTGACTGGCTTTGGTATGCATAATATTCTGTCTCCTCTGGGACTGCCTTTGGGAGATGTTGCTTACATCTCACCTGAGGTTGCGCAGGGATTGACGGAGAATACACGTAGCGATATTTACTCACTTGGTGTGATTTTGTATGAGCTCTGTACTGGTACGCTACCCTTCCATGCTGATTCTGCATCCGAGATGCTGTTACAACATATCCATGCCACACCAATGTCGCCTGCGTTGATCAATCCACATATTGTGCCAGGCCTGACGGCGATTATTCTACGCTGTCTGGCCAAAGATCCGGCCTCTCGTTACCCGACGGCAGCGGCTCTGGTAGCGGCTGTGGCCAGGGTTCTTAACTCACCTTCCAACTCTCGTCTTGGAATATCCGGCACGGCAATCAGTGGTAATCGCTTGACCCCGCAGCTTACGCCGACAAATGCGACCGATGATGTTACCTACTTGAGTCCTTTAGCGCCACAGATCTCTGCCCAGTTGTCGTCGACGGCGCAAACAGGTGGGAACAGCAATATGCCGCTTACTGCGGCCGCGGCCCTGACTCCAAATATCAGGAGCACCCAGCTATCTAGCGACACTACTGGATCAGCGACAATTTCGTCTCAACCGACCCAGCAACTGCCGGATGCCGCATCTATTCCGGTTCTACCGTCGCAGCCAGCCGCAAATCAGATTCGCTCGGCGCGTAGGAATACATCACGTAAAAAGATGCTGGCAATCTGGGGCTCGGTCTTACTGTGCGTAATTGTGATTGGTGCTGGTCTGGCAACGCTTTTCCTCTCACAACGGCAGAGTGTGGCAGCCGAGAACATTTCTGGTCATGCCTTCTTTGTCAGCAGTGGCTTGCTCGATCCAAGTAATCCCAATGGTATCGTTGATGGTCTCCAATTGGATCTGGGTCATATCCCTCCGCCACATGATGGTAAAAGTTATTATGCCTGGTTGATTGGTGATAATGATGCCAATGTCAGCATACCAGCACTTTCATTGGGCACATTACAGATCCTGAATGGGCGCGCTTCCAAGTCTTATAACAGCGATAATAACGAGAACCTTCTGTCGCACTATAGCCGTTTTCTGGTTACTGAAGAAGATGCGAACACCCCTCCCGCTAATCCTTCGCTTGACCAGAATACCTGGCGTTATGGGGCCTTCTTTTCGCAGGTGCCAAGTCCTGAGGATACGCAGAATCATTATAGCTTGCTGGATCACATGCGCCACCTGCTCGCGCAAGATCCCAAACTGGCCTCCGTTGGACTGAGCGGAGGACTGGATATCTGGCTGTTCCGCAATACCCTCAAAGTACTTGAATGGTCTGGTAGCGCGCGCGATGCCTATCGTGGTGGAGATACTGGCTTAATACAGAGGCAGGCGGTGCGCATTCTGGATTATCTGGATGGTACCCAGTATGTGCAGAGAGAGAACATTCCGAAGACGCTCTCGCCGATCCTGGTGGACCCTAAAATTGCGCGTGTGGCTTTGCTGCCGATCAGCAAGGATGAGAGCCCTCCAGCTTACTTGCAGCATATCGGTAATCACCTGCATGAGGTCTCGTTTGCACCCAATGTTAATAGTGACCAGAAAAAACTGGCTGCCGAAATCAATGTCGCTATTAACAATGTGAAGGAGTGGTTTATGGGGGTACACGACGATGCGGCCGACCTTATCCATATGACTCCTGAGCAGTTGCGCCAACCTTCGACACGGGTGAAACTGAATCATATGTTTAAGCTGGCGAACAATGCTTTTGTGGGCGAGGCTGATCCCGCCACGAATCAGGTGAAAGAAGGCGTTTCGCAGATCCACTACAAAGCCCAACGTCTGGCGACCTTTGATATTATGGCGTGTAGCGCGAGCAATGCGAACAAGCCCTGTATTTAGGGCTTGTATAGAAGAGATGAGGGTATGCAGATGAGTAGTGCTCTTCCTCAGCGTCTGGATAAATATGAGTTGCTGGAACGGTTGGGCCATGGTGGTGTGGCCGAGGTTTGGAAGGCGTTAGACACGCAGTTACAACGTAACGTTGCGATTAAGATGCTCCATCCAAACTTGCGTGAAGATCCACATTTTGTGGCCCGTTTCCAGCGTGAAGCCCAGTTGATCGCGGCCCTGCACCATCCTAATATTGTTCAGATTCACGATTTTCAGGTGTATCAGCCGCCTGATCCACAAACCTCTTCACCTCTGGCTTATATGGTGATGGATTATGTAGAGGGTCAGACACTGGCCGAGTATATCTATGGGACCTCAAATGAAGGTAAGATACCCGAGCCAGCCAGGATTGTTAATCTCTTTACGTCGATTAGTCTGGCGATCGATTATGCCCACAGTAAAGGCATGATCCATCGTGATATCAAGCCGGCTAATATTCTGCTGGATAAGCGCAATACCGTGCGCAATCCGATGGGGGAGCCAATTCTAACGGATTTTGGGGTGGCCCGGCTCATGAGTTCGCTGACCAATACCCAGAGTGGTGTGCAACTTGGTACTCCTCTATACTTATCGCCCGAACAGGCTAAAGGTCTGCTGGGAAATGAGCGTAGCGACCTGTATTCACTGGGTATTATTCTGTATGAACTGGTGACTGGTGTACTGCCTTTCCGTGGTGATACACCGATGGAAGTCATCATGCAGCACGTCAATAATACGGCCATTTCTCCCACCTTGATTAATCCGAATATTCCCCAAGAATTGGGGCAGGTCATTGAGCGCAGCATAGCGAAAGATCCCGAGGCGCGTTATCCGACAGCTTCAGCGATGACGATAGCGATCGCGCGTGCGCTGGATATTCCCCCGCCTGAGATCCTTGGTCAACCAACGCAACTGGAGGTCTGGGATCGTGAAAAGATGCTCACAGTCCAATCCTGGCCAGCCCCTTCAACTTCATCTGGCCCTGATAAAGCGGCTGAAGTTACGGCAGCCCTACCTGGTACATCCCAGCCGATAGCTGCACCTGCCACACATATCGCAGACGCGGCGACGGCCAGAGAAGTTCCGGTGGGAGCGCAGCATACTCCTATACTTGCGTCTGCTGCGGCTCCTGCGGCCAGTGTCGCGTCTCCATCCTTGAGAACTACCAGTAATGTGCCACCAACGCCACCTGCCGTGCGTCGCCGTCGTGTGAGTGGTTGGATGATCGGGGGAACGATACTCATTGTTGTCTTGCTGATTGTTGGTGCTGTGGCCGCTTTTCTGTACCTGCCTCAGACTCCTGCATTTACGGCTCCGCCTGATGGGCATGCTTTCTATGTGAGCAGTGGCCAGACAACTGCTGATGGAGCCCAGGGTATCGCGGACCAGTTGCAGATTGATATACCTGGGGCGGTCGCGCCACAGAATGGAAAAAGTTATCATGCCTGGTTGCTTGGTGATCTTGATCCTTTGCGCCGTGATGATCTAACCGGTCCATTGCCTGTTAATCCACCGATACTATTGTCGAAGAACCTGCCAGTCCAGAATGGACATATTCATTACTTTTTTGCTGGCGATGCCGGACATAATAATTTGTTATCTGCAACCAGTCGCCTCTTGATTACTGAGGAGGATGCCAATAGCACCGCTACAGCGCCTTCTAAGGATCGAGCTACCTGGCGCTACTATGCCGCCTTACCGCAGAAGCCTATCGCGCAGGATGCCGCGGCCTTTAGTGCTTTGATTCATATTCGGCATCTCTTCTATAACGAGGTTGATATCAGTGTGCTTGGTTTGCCGGGTGGACTCGATGTCTGGCTTTCAAATAATACAGAGAAGTTGCTGGAATGGTCGGTCAGTGCGCGTGATAACTGGCATGGTCAGCAGACGAATGATTCGCAGTTGCGGCTGATGAGGAATCAGTTTATCAGCCAGCTGGATTATCTGGATGGTTTGAGTAATATCCATGTGGACCTGCCGGCCAATACTCCTGTGACAGCTGATTCAACCGCTGCGAAGGTTGGTTTATTGACGGTCGATCCAGCGCATCAAGGTGGGGATTTCAATAAGACGAATCCACCAGGATATACCGATCATACACAGTTCCATGTAGCCCAGATCGCGAAAGCCTCGGACATTTCTCCGGCGATGCGTCAACATCTGGCCCATATCATTGAGGCTTTGCAAAATGTGAATGCGTGGCTCAACTCTGTACGCCAGGATGCGGTCCAGCTTTTTAAGAGTACACCTGCTCAACTGAGAAGTGCGGAGTCCGGTCGGATGTTGGATGATATGGTGACTTTGACGACTTATGCCTATATCGGCAAACTGGATCCTGTGACGAACCAGGTGCATCCAGGCGTGACTCAGGCCCATTATGATATTCAGCAACTGGCAACCTATACGATTACAAAAAACTTGCCGGCGCACCTCTAATGCTCAACGCTTTAGTTGGATGCGCGGCGTTCACGATTGCTCTTTGGGAAGATTATCTATGGAGACAGAACCACGTTACCTTGGACATTATCAGATGCAGGAATGTATCGCACGTGGAGGAATGGGGGAGGTCTGGAAGGCGCTGGATACCCGCCTGCAACGAACAGTGGCGATCAAGCTTCTGCTGGCTAACTGGCGCCATTCGACTGATTTTGTCTCGCGTTTTCAGAGTGAGGCCCGCTTGATTGCGTCTCTACGTCATCCTAATATTGTGAATATCCACAATTTTCATGTTGAAGAGCAGCCAAATGAGCCTCCATTTCTCTATATGGTCATGGACTATGTAGAGGGGCAGACGATGGCCAGCTATATTGCGGCTACCTCTAAACAGGGGCAATTTCCGGCGGCTGAAGATATTATCTATCTTTTTACCGCGATCTCTCTAGCACTTGATTATGCACATGGACGTGGCATGATTCACCGCGATATCAAGCCCGCCAATATTCTATTGGATCAAAGAAATACGAAATCCAGGTCGATGGGTGAACCGATCATCACTGATTTTGGTATTGCTCGCCGCCAGGGAGTCTCGGGTGGAACGCAGATTGGAACTATTGTTGGTACTCCTCTCTACGTCGCGCCCGAGCAGGCACTGGGCAACTATGAGGAGAAAAGTAGCGATCTCTATTCACTGGGCATAATTCTCTACGAGATGATGACTGGCACACCGCCGTTTCGGGGTGAGAACATGCTGAGTGTCGTCATGCAACACGTTAACCAACCTCCTCTGCCCCCTGAACTATTAAATGATCAGATTAGTCCGGCGGTCTCCGCGGTAATCTTAAAAAGTATTGCCAAACAGCCTGATGAGCGTTATGCCAGTGCCTGTGAGATGACTGTGGCGCTGGCCGAAGCTTTTCAGGTTGCCATTCCAGCTTCATTGCTCCAGGGTGTGCACAGGGCGCCTGCAGAGACTGTGCGTTCTCTGTCCTATCAACCGGCCAGTCAACCGGGCAGGCCAATCAGCCAGCCGGGCAATCTGATTTTATCGCCAGCCACGCTGGCCGCTTCACCCTCACCATATGTCGCGCCGGTGGAACCCGTGGCTGAACCTGAAACACCGCCTCTGCCACGACCGCGCTTGCAACATAAGCGTAGATGGTTAATTATCTCGGCTATCTCGCTACTAGTTGTCATTGGACTTATCGCCAGCGGCAGCCTGTTTCTGTCCACACGGCCGACTGTTCAGCCGCAGGGCACCATCCATTTCTCTCGTGGGCCAGCGGCCAAATATTATAATATACTCCAGATTGATGCTGAGAATATCCCTGATCCTCCAACTGGAAAAGTTTACTATGCCTGGGTTGATAATGTAAGCGATGAACAGAATCTGGCCCACTGGAAGCTAGAGGTGAAAAATCAGCAGATCCACAGTGGCGTGTTGACTGGCTCCGCGTCGGTCAATTTGCTGGCGCCGCAAAATCTCTTTCTGATCACCCTCGAAGATGCGAGCAATTCCCATCTCCTGGTGCCAGAGATGGATCCGAAGTTGCGCCTCTACTATGCACGCATACCCGCGAAGGATGCGCCGCTAGTCTATAACATGCATATGTGCGCTGGCGATGCCAATCCAACGGCCTGTTTCTGATGATCATCAAGGCTATTTAGCGCCGGCGTTTGGCGATATCTTCCTCGGTCGTATTGCTGGTGACCAGTTCATAGAGAATGGCCTGTCCCGTTTTGGGACGGAGGATACGGCCCAGGCGTTGAATATATTCACGTTTCGTGCTATTGCCACTGACAATAATCGCGATCCGGCAATCGGGCACATCAACCCCTTCATTGAGTACACGGCCCGTGGCCAGTTTGGTGTATTCACCGCTCCGAAAACGCTCCAGGATCGTGCGCCGCTCTTCCGTGGGTGTCTTATAGGTGATGCTGGGCAGGCAGAAGCGGCGACTGATCTCATCAACCACATCATTATATTCTGAGAAAAGGATGATTTGATCCTGACCGTGCTCAGCCAGCAGGCGCTCGATCTCGGTATATTTGGCTGGTGCGTTCATGGCGATATTGCGTGCTTCACGCCAGGCCAGCATCGCCGTGCGCGCTTCAGGATCGCGTGCGCTCATATAGATAATCTTCTGCTGAAAATCTTCTGGACTGCGGATCACAATACGTCGACGTTGCAGAAATGAGCGATACAGGCGGCGCTGTTCTGTATAGCGCTCCTGCTCTTCTTCGCCGAGGACAATATCAATAACCTTCTCTTTGTATTGGGCCAGAAAGCGTCCTTCCGTGAGTTCCGCTGGAGAGCGGCGATAGACCTCAGGACCAATCAATTCTTCCAGTTCCATATGTGCCATATCGCTACGCTCGGGGGTGGCGCTCAGTCCCAGGCGTAAGGGTGTAAAGGCACTTTCCGCAATCAAGCGATAGGTTGGAGCGGGCAAATGGTGGCATTCATCAAAGATCAGCAGGCCGAACTGACGTAGCTCGCGTGGATACAGGGCGGCTGAATCATAGGTAATAATGGTAATTGGTTTGAGATCTTTCTCGCCGCCACCAAACATCCCAATCTCTTCCGCAGGCACCGCAAGCGCGGCGGCGAGAGCCACACGCCACTGCTGTAAAAGATCGATGGTAGGTACAACCGCCAGCGTCCAGAGACCTGTTGCCTGGATCGCCATCGCGGCCACAAAGGTTTTGCCTGCTCCTGTTGGCAGGACCACTACTCCACGTTGCTGTTCCGCCAGCCAGGCTGCCAGGGCTTCTTGCTGATAAGGACGTGCATCTAGCGCCAGTTTTGTCTCAAATGGCAGGGCAGGTCGCTCGGTAAAAGCGATTCTGAACGGCGTCTGCTGCTGTTCAAGCGCCTTTTTGATTTGAGGAAAATGGATAGGTAGCGTGCGCAAGAAATGTCCGCGCCGATCTAATTCTATGCCTCTTACCAGTTCGGATGGTAGATGAGTGCCGAACAATTGCACCACTAACTCGGCACGTGACGCGGCCTGTAATTCTACCGGCGGTATAATGGCCAGATCGCGGCCTCGCTGATCAATAACTGTATACTCCACAAGCATCTCCTTCTACAGATGTCATTGTATCCCAGACCAGCACCCACTGTACATCGATACCAGACTCAAGAGGACGCTCTTTATCTTTATTCTCATCGGGACCCTCCGGGGCGGAACCTTTTAGCATCAAGAAGCTGTATATATTGTTGAACTGGCTGTTGTTACATAATAATTTCAAGGGATGATGATAATGGTACATGATAATAATCTTACCGGAAGGGCAGTGAAAGTTTTAGCTTTATCCCAGCAGGAAGCTCGACAATTAAACCATGCCTATGTTGGGACCGAACATCTCTTACTCGCTTTGTTGCGCGAAGGTCATGGTCTGGCCGCAACAGTCCTTAAAGAGCAGGGTGTTGAGTATAAAGATATGCAACAGGCGATTTCTCAGCACCTTTATGCCGCACACCGGCATCAGCAACGTAAATATGGTCTTTATGCCGCTGTTGCTACTCTGGCTGGCATTGCTCTGCTTACCTACATTTTTACGCATTGAAGCATAGCAGCAGGTCTTGTGCCTGCGACCTGTTCACGTAAGCAATGTTGTTCAAACACACGGTCGTATTGAAACGAACATATCCAGGCGCGTGTTACGTATTGTTTGTGCCTGGTCGTACGTTTACAGGTCGCAGGTGCAAGACCTGCCGCTACGTTGCATTATCTGCGACCAATGTTTAACCGAAATGCATTGGAGCTTATGTCTGTTCGCGCGTAGTACAGGGGCAACCGCAAGGGCACGCCGTTACGGTGAGGATTTGCATTGAAAGGAGCACTATAGTAATATTGCTTTATAGATATGTGCTTTTAATATTCTGCGGTAATAAATGTGGCGGAGGTTTTTTATATGCAAACTTTAAACAAATTTTTGTCCTATAAGATCAAAACTATAGCTATCGTAGATTCTGCCTCTGAAGGGCCAGAGATGACGCTCCCGTATTGGGATGTAGAATTTGCTGGCTTTGCTATCGTGCATGTACCCGAAGATCTTCAGACTATTCCTGAAATTATCAATTTCGTTCAGGAACATGCCCAGGCGGTTGTGACGTCTCATCGTCTGGGTGGCTATGGTGAGCCAATGTTCTATGGGGCCGAGCTTGCGGCCGCCCTCTATGATCTAGGTATTCCAACCCTGCTGGTAACCCAATACCTTGATATAGATCAGCACTCCTCAATTCGCCGCTGGCGTGATAAGTTGCCAGTGGTTTTGGAGCTACATGAGGTTGAGCCTTTCATGCTAAGACAGCACCTGGACTTATGTGTGAACGAGCTACGGGGTTATGTTCCTGAGTCGCGTCTTCCCTATCGTGTCATGTTGTGCATTGAGTCTATTCAAGGTGACGCGGACGAGCGCTACATTGATGTTTCTGTTGATTACTGGGATCATCATCAGCGTGTACGTATGCCGATGTCTCTCTTGCCAGCAGATTTACAGGCAACGGTTGTGGCAGGCTCATGGTTATTTGCGATGGTCAATATCAAGGCCGAGTATGCCCATGAATTATACTTCCGCGACTTCTTGCCTGCCTATGCGCCCGAATGTGATGAGAATATGAGCTACTGTGTAAATGTGTTAGATGATATTAATGTGAGCGAAAATCCTATGTTATGGTTTGAGAAGCAGCAGATGTACGAACAGGAGCTGGAAGTGGAGGAGTTTACTCTGATCAAGAATATCAGTAATTAAATGTGTAGGTGTTTGGATGTGAGAGAAATTGCCGGCAGGACCGCCGGCAATTTCTCTCAAACGGGTGTTGGCTATCAAACAGGTAAGGATACTTTTTCAGAGCGTTGAGTCAAGTCCGATGCGGGTTCCCAGGGTGCTGGCGACACTGTAGGGATCACGTTTGCGGGCGGTGACTTCGGCGATCAGGGCATCCCATTCCTGGGGATCGATCTGGTCCTGAAGTTTTTTGGCGACGGCTTGCATAATAAGGTTTTGAATCTCGCTGTGTAGCTGGCGTTGCGCACGCTGGTTGATCTGGCCACTTTCCTTGAGATAGGCGTAGTGTTTGTGTAGAGCAGTGATGAGTTCGCTGATACCCTGTTCTTTTAGTGCCGATGTTTTGATCACAGGAATACGCCAGGCCGATTGGCGGCGGTTGGGATCCAGGCTCAGGAGCATGGTGAGCTCGGCTGCGGTCTGGTCGGCTCCGGGTTTATCGGCTTTGCTGACGACAAAGATGTCGGCGATCTCTAAAATACCGGCTTTGATGGCCTGGATGTCATCTCCCATGCCGGGTGCCATGGTGACCAGGACAGTCTGGGCTGTGCGCATAATCTCTACTTCAGCCTGGCCGGTGCCAACGGTTTCAATGATAATTGGATTATAGCCGGCGGCATCCATGGCTCGTACCACGTCGCGGGTCGCGGTCGAGAGACCTCCCAGGTGCCCACGACTGGCCATACTACGAATAAAGACATTAGGATCACCCGCCAGTTCCATCATGCGGATGCGGTCGCCTAGAATGGCACCTCCACTAAACGGACTGGTAGGATCGACGGCGATGATGCCGACCTTATGATCCTGTTTGCGTAGCTCGCGTACCATACGGGTGACCAGCGTACTTTTACCCGCTCCTGGTGAGCCGGTGACGCCGATAATCTGGGCCTGACCACTGTGTTGATGGAGTTCGGCCAGAAACGCATGTGCCTGAGGTAGCTCGTTCTCGATCAAGGTAACCATACGCGCCAGTGCCCGCCGATCTCCCTGGAGAAGGCGTTCAACGATATTTTTCACGCCAACACCTATACCTCTACGCTTAGACGTTCGGTCTGGATGTTGTTACGGACAAACGTGATGATCTCTTCCGTTGATGTGCCTGGTCCAAAACAACCCTTGATGCCCATTTGTTTGATGGCTGGAATATCTTCATCCGGGAGGATTCCACCGGCGGCGATCAGGATATCATCGACTTCGTTCTGTTTGAGTAGCTCGATGATTTTGGGGAAGAGGGCCATATGGGCACCCGAGAGGATACTCATCAGAATGGCATCAACATCTTCCTGAATGGCTGCCTCCACGATCATTTCGGGTGTTTGACGGATACCTGTATAGATAACCTCCATGCCTGCGTCACGCAGGGCACGGGCGATGATTTTTGCACCACGGTCATGTCCATCAAGTCCTGGCTTGGCTACCAGCACACGGATTGGGCGCGCTGTCTGATTCTCAACCATACAAACTGACTCCTTCGTCAATAGCTGTGCGAGGCGGATCTGGCGCTCGCATCCCTTCAAGAGCGTTTTCATAGAGTACGCAAATCGCGCGCTCTTGTTCTTCATACAGCTCAAGGCTTTGTATTTTTAATTCTACAACGGAGGATGTTTCGCCGCAAGCATGCATTAGTAATTTAGCCCTGTCGATAATCTGTTCTTTTTCAGTATACGCTGTATTGATCGGTATCGGCAGGTGTGCCAGAACATGCTGCTCGATTTGTGGTTGAACTAGTTTGTAGGCAGTATGCAGAATATGGATGTATTCTTGCAGCATGCGCGAGTTGAGCAGGGCCAATAGAAAATAGAGTTCATCTTCAGCACTGAAAGTTTGCTCTGTGGAAGTGTTGGTCTGACTATCAGGTCCGTTTTCTGCCAGTTGGAGAATATAGAGCGTTTGTAGCACAATATGCCCTTGCAGATCCAGTGTGGCCTGCAGGCGTCCGGCGCTCTTTACGAGGAGTAACTTGGGCGCAAGATAACGGTCCAATGGCTTGGAGACTTGTTCACTGGCGATCCAGTAACTGCCTCTGGGTATTTCATATGGGCGTACATCTATGCCACCACGCAGAACGGGATAACTGGCTGGTTGTGACTGGCTGGTTGTGAGGAGTGGACTATCCTTGCCTAATTCTTCGCCACGTCTGATCGTCACATAGTCGCCCAGGTAGGCCAGGGTAAGCAGCGTATTCTCTTTTACCTGTTGCTGTATCTGGTGGTACAGGCGCTCGATCAGGGTACCGGTGATGGCACTCAGTAGATATCGTAACTCTGCTCGTGGCTGCTGGCTTAATAATTGCTGCGAGACACTTGAGGCTGTCTGCAGGGTAGGCTCATTATTGTTGCTTACCTGTTGTGTGGTAGTAGATACATCGGACCAGCGTGCGCGTTGCCAGGAGATCTGGTGCAGGTGATGCGGCGGCGTCTTCTGGGCAATAATTACTGCCGCCCCCACATAGGCCGTAAACACATCAGCCAGATGCCAGATGTGATGGACCGTTGTTTCCACTAGTAATAATTGACGTTCCCGAGTTGCATTGGTTCGTGCCAGTACAGGATCCGGCAGCACCAGCCCTATCCAGCCATGGGGTTTGACCACCTGGAGTGCCAGACTAAGGAAAAGTAGATAGCTATCGGCCTGACCACGCTGATGGGTGGAACGATAGCCGCTGAGATCGATATTCTTGGCGGCAAGATAAGGAGGATTGGCCAGAAAGAGATCGATATTGCTATGCTGCTCCCAGGGAAATGCCAGACCGTCTGCCTGATGGATATGTGGCTGCTTTAAGGCCTTACTCTTAGGATAACTGCTGGCAAAGGTCTCGTGTATTTGTAGCTCGGCTAACGTGCAAGCGATGGGATCTGGATCAAAGCCCCAGATGTTTCTTTTGATGGAACGGGCAATCTGCAGTCCAGACCTGTTGGTGCGTTGACCATAGGCCAGTAGACGGCGCGTGGCACCAGCTAAAAAGTTACCGCTACCACAGGCCGGATCTAGGACACGCAACATCGAGAGATCTCTGTCTGCTGTATAACCACAGGCATCTAGTATCTGCTCAACGAGGCGTGGTGGGGTAGAGAAATGTCCACGTACTTTACGTTCTCGTTGGGGCAGACCGGCTTCATACCAATGCAATAGATTATGCTGTTGTGTCATTGGCTGACGAGCGTTTTTCTTTCTTTTGCAGTAGCTGCAATGCTTCCCGAGCCGCTAACCGGCCAGCCTCTTTAATACTGGACGCCTTACCTGTTCCCAGCAGTTGTTCCTGATCAAATGCACCAACCAGGAAAATGCGATCATTGTGGCGACCACTTTGTTCGAGGACCCGATAGCGTGGGAGATGACCCGTGCGCTGCAGAATTACTTTTTGTAAACGTCCCTTGGGATTGGTATCAATCGAGTGGTTACTTACCAGTTCGATCATCGGAAAAATTGTGCGTGTGACAAATTCACGCGCCGCCTCGGTCCCGTGATCAATATGGATCGCTCCTACAATCGCTTCCAGTACATCGGCGCACAAGGAGTCGCGGGAACGCTCATTGAACGTACGCAGATTGGCGATATCAACGCAGATAAAAGGAAAGAGTCCAAGGTTTTGTCCTACACGCGCCAGTACACGGCGGCTTACCACCTCTGACTTGACGGCCGTCATCTCGCCTTCGGAGGCATCTGGATGTGTGCGGTAGATATACTCAACCACATGGGCACTGATGATGGCATCACCCAGAAATTCGAGTGTGTCATAAGAATCATGCACAGCCGTATTCGGACAACACGAATGGTGGGTGATTGCCCGCTGTAGCAGTGTACGATCATTAAATGTAATCTGGAGTATTGATTCCAGAGCGGCAAGATTATCTACAGTATCTGCATCGTTCATAGTGCTTATTATATCTCAGTTATAACAAGAGCGTCGAGTCTTCTTGAGTTTCGCTTCAGTTTTTATCCTGCGGGTTGCGCTATAATAGGAAAAAGGATACGTTCATCCTCTAGTATTTTGTCAAACTTCGTTTGATCGGTCGTTCGCCCGCTACGCGGGCGGGAGGGGGGAGAGGCCGGGGGCACAGCCCCCGATCCCCCAGTCAAGGGGCTCGCTGTCCCTTGCATCCCCGCTTTGCCATCACATGATGTCTGACAGACCTCTAGAATAGAGGTGGCGGTAATATTTTTTGTGGATGCATTCTGTTCTATGATAGGTTCAAATTCTATGCGATATATACGCCATTTATTGGTTCTGATACGTAGTTTGGGACTGGCTTTACCACTGGCTGGTCTCCTGTTGTGTTTGTTTACGTTACCTGCTCAGGCCCATGCGATCCTGCTCAAGTCAGATCCTGCGAAAGATGCTGTACTGACGACGGCACCTACCCAGGTAAGTATGTGGTTTACTGAAGACTTGAATCCGGCGTTTAGTACGGCTGAAGTAGTGAATGCCAGAAATGCGCGTATAAATACAAGCGATGCGCATGTGACGGCTAATGATGCTCGTGAAATACAGGTTGCCTTGCCCGCAAATGTGTCACCGGGTGTATATGTGGTGGTCTGGCGTACGCAATCAGCGGATGATGGACATGTGTTGCGTGGCTCATTCCGTTTTAGCGTAGCGCAGGCCGATGGGACGGTGCCACAGGCTAACGGCAACACGGTTCCAGGTACTGGTGTGCTAGGCTCATCCAATGATGCTAGCAGTGGTCAATTGGATAGCTCAAGTTTGTTTAGCTTCCTGATGATTACATTGGTTGATCTGGGTGTTGTTTTCTGGGTTGGAGCGCAACTCTGGCATTCATTTGTGTTGCAATTATTTGATACTGGTGAGTTGGAGCAGCGTGTCGCCGATCAGCGTGCCGTGCAGCGTTTTGAGAGCTTTTTCGCCGCGCCTGTGCTATTGCTTCTACTGCTGGCAAACTTTGGGGTTTTGATAGGACAGGGATTATCTCTCTCTGGTGGTTCCTGGTCGCAGGCGTTGTCACCTGAGACGCTGCAGGGACTGATCCTGCATAGTCGTTTTGGCACCTACTGGTTATGGCGTATCGCCGTGCTGGTACTTGCCTTGCTGCTGGCTATATTTGTGTCCTTGCAGCGTGAGCGCTCACGGATCATCAATAATGCTTTAGCCTGGATCAATCTGATACTGGCTCTAGCCCTGCTGATTGCTATGACCCTCTCAGGGCATGCAGCAGCGGTGAGTGGAGATATCCAGACGTTTGCTATCTTAGGCGATTGGCTGCATCTCCTTGCGGCCGCACTCTGGATTGGTGGGATGCTTTATCTGGCGTTAATCTACTTACCAATTCTGCGTCACACCCCATGGGCCGGGCGGGCGCGCATCTTATTATCGACGCTGGCCCACTATTCACCGCTGGCCATAGCTGGTGTCATCATCATGGCGGTCACCGGTCCATTTAATGCGGTCGTGCATATGGAATCTTTTGAGCAGCTACTGACTACCGCTTATGGCCGTGCACTCACCGTCAAAACGTTGCTAGTAGTCTTGCTGTTAGTCGCCAGCGCTATTCACCTGTTGCTGTATCGACCACGATTAAAAAAGGTTACCGGCGAGTATGAAGATCTTGTTGCTGATCCAATGGATGAACAGGAAGGTAGGCGCGAAACGTTATCGTCGGCAACAGGTCCAGAAGTGAAGGCGTTAGAAGGTAAGCTTGAGGCGCAGACGCGGCGCATGACAAAGATCTTGCGTTGGGAACCTTTGTTGGGGGTGGCCGTATTAGTATGTACAGGACTACTGAACGTTTTCGCGGGCACATTATTGCCGACGACGAGTGGGCAGGCTGCTCCATCCCAGTCTACGGTTGTGAAGCCATTTCATGGTACCGTACAGACGAAAGATCATCAGTATACTTTGAAGGTCACGGTTTCACCAAATCGCTTTGGAACCAATGTGTTTACGGTCAATGTGCTGGATGCTAAGGGGAAGCCGGATACCCAGGTGGGCGTATCGATCTATACGACGATGCTGGATATGGATATGGGCACGGATGCGATTAATCTCCAGCCCGATACTAAAGGGGATTTTAGTGGCCAGGGCGACTTAAATATGGGTGGACACTGGCAGTTGCGTATCGAGGTGCGTACACCTCAGAATACTCTGCATAGCGGAACTATTGACCTTACTACTCCATTTTAATATGTGGGGTAGTAAGTTGTTCTATTGATATTGAGGATGTAGGGATGAGCAAAAAAAATTCTTGGCTACCTGTCCTATCATTATTTATCTTGACCCTGTTCTTAAGTGCCTGCTCCAGTTTGACTGGCAGTACTCCCCCCGCTGCGACGCCTGAGCCGCAAAAGGTGAATGTCTTTGGTACGGCGGCTAACCATGTGCATGCCATGCTGGCCCTGCCGAATGATGTGCTGGTGCTGGCTACCCACTATGGACTCTACCGTTCCTCTAATGAGGGGAAAAGTTGGACGGGACCTGATCAGAGTATCAGTAATATGATGACTTCGTCTTTGACGAGTAGCTTGAAGGATCAGCAGCATGTGTATGTGTTGGCTGAGCATTCGCTGAGTAGCCAGACCGGTGTGATTGGTCTGTATGCCAGTGCGGATGGTGGTAAAAGCTGGCAGCTGGCCTCGAAGGCAGCGGATACAGGTAAAATGTATACCATCGTGGCGGGTAATCGTTCGGCTGATGAAGTGTATGCTTATGTGCCGACCAAAGGTGCCAATGGCTTTGTTGTCAGTCAGGATGGTGGCAAGCACTTTACGTCTCCCGGCGCTCTGCCCTTTGGACGCATTCTTGGTATCCTACCGTTACCTGGTAAACCTGGCCAGCTGCTTGTCTATAGCAATGATGGCGCGGCCCGTACAAGTGATGGTGGCGCGCATTGGGAGCAGCTCAAAAGTTTTGATTCCGCTGTCTATAATATGACGACCAGTGGCCCTGGTGCTCCTATTTACGCTTCGGGTGATCAGGGGATTTTATCATCGCAGGATGGTGGGAAAAGCTTTAAGCTGGTGTATACTGATGCTCGCTATAGTGCTTTGACCTCTGCACCTGGACAACCCGACTTAATCTATGGCAAGACTGGACGCATGATTTATAAGAGTATTGATGGTGGTAAGAGTTGGAAATCGTTGCCGCAGATCAAGGGGAATCTGGAGAATCTTGTGCCAGATCCACAGAGGGCTTCACGTCTCTTTTTATCGTTATCTTATCCTAGTGAGGTCTATCAATTTGATCAGCAGGATGCGGCGTGGTCTTCATTAACACCAAAATCATAGAAAGATGTCAGGCTCCCATCCCAATGGGGGTGGTGAATTTTCTGCCAGCCTGGGGAGCGCAGGCGCCCCCATTCTTATTTTATTGTTTGGTGCAGAAATGGCGCACGTGCGCCATTTCTGCACCAAACAATAAAAATAGTAGTTAGCGCAAAAAAGTGCACATTCGCGCACTTTTTTGCGCTAACTACTAAACAAAGGAGGTTCCCGTCAGGGAACGAGTGTGGAG
The DNA here is from genome assembly GCF_003967575.1 of Dictyobacter alpinus. Taxonomy (NCBI): domain Bacteria; kingdom Bacillati; phylum Chloroflexota; class Ktedonobacteria; order Ktedonobacterales; family Dictyobacteraceae; genus Dictyobacter; species Dictyobacter alpinus. Next base: position 1,461,744 of record NZ_BIFT01000001.1, on the reverse strand, counting down.
ATGTGCCATAAGGGTGATGGGGATGAACGTTAGACACATTTATAAAGAGGAATAGAGGCCAGGTATTACATGTATATACGGAATTATGCGTTTTTCGGCATGTTGATATTTCTTGCATTGGCGGCAAGTGTCGCGTTTGTACCAACTGTGCAGGCGGATGGGGGTGCCCCCAATCTGGCTTATGTGGCTGGTGCCAATGGTGGCGTGGGTGTCATTGATGTTCAGCAGCAGAAAGTAACCAAAACTATTAAAGCTGCAGGCGATCCGCATATGGTGGCATTAAGCCAGGATGGTCGCTTCTTGTATGTGACACAGCCACAGTTAAAGCGTCTGGCCATCATTACCGCCAGGACGGGCGAGCAGTTCTGTAGCGCTAACATTCCAGGGGAGCCTACCTTGCTGGTCTTTGATCCCAACGTTAAATCTTTGTATGTGGGCGGTCCTCAAAGCTCAACCGTTACTGTGGTTGATTCTGACAATTGTAAGATCAAAAAGAGCATCCAGACCGCGGGTCCTGTCTATGGATTGGTTTATGCTGCGGTTGGCTCGGCCGTCTCGGGGAAAAATGGCAATCAACTGTGGGTCTCTAATGAGAAAGCTATCTCGATCTATGATGATGTTAGCGGCCAATCCCTGGGAACGGTAGCCGTCCCACAGGGACCTCGCTACCTGTCGATTCCGCCTGGGGCGACAGTCTATGCCACCACCAACGAGGGCTCGATCCTGGCGATCGACATGGGATCACACCAGGTATCCAAACTTATCAGTGGTGGTAGTTATGGTCCTATGGATTTCAACGAAACGAACGGCGAAATATACGTGCCCGATAGTGCTAATAAGCAACTAGTGGTTTTGAATCCGGTTAATGCTGGCTTTGTCCTTCCGAAGGAACCCAATCATGTCCTCAAACTGGATATCGCCCCGCGTTCAATTGCGGTTACCAATGACGGACAACTGGGTTTTGCGGCTTTAAGCAATGGGCAGATAGCGATGTATGATATTCCTGGTCGCCAGGTTATTACCATGATTGCCACCGGAGGCACGCCACAGTTTATTATTACCGGCCTCTATCCACCCAGCCTGGGCTCTACGCCTGAGCAGGCCAGCATGATTGATAAGTTTGGCAATATCCTTGGCTATGTAATCGTCGTTGTGTTGCTGGTCGTACCCTTTATACTGTTCCGCCGCTACTCCAGGGTGCGAACCGCCGTTAGCGCCAACAATGCCCCGGTCGTACCTGCGGATAAAGCTGAGGAGGAGCACTCCTCTTCTCAGCCGCCGTCAGAGCTTTGACCATTTTAAAGCCAGTGATTGTCGCTCATACTCTCCTTTTACTGTGCCAGTAAAGGGAGAGTATGTCCGTTTTACGAACAAGCTTGTCCTTTCCCTTTCTTGAGAAAAACGCTTCAGCTGTTTACACTATGTCCATACCGTATCTGATACTCACGCTATTCGGACAAGGAGGACTGAAATGCTTAACGCTGAACAGCAGGCTTTTTATCAAGAAAATGGTTATATCCTGGTTAAAGGGGTATTAACCAAAGAGGAGGCCCAGGCCTATCGGCAGGAGTGCCATAGTCTGGCTGAGCGCCTCTCAAAAGAGAAGGATATCGATGCGACCTGGGGGAGTGCCAGGACTGGAGTTGCGGCCCCTACGAAGATTTTGCATTGCCATGATGTGCAATTCCAGGCGGCGGCCTTTAGCCGTTTGCTGGTAGATGAGCGTATAACAGGTATCGCCTCGGATATCATTGGTAGTCCTAATGTCCAGTTGCATCATAATAAGATGTTTATTAAGCCGCCTGAGAAAGGTTCACCATTTCCACTGCATCAGGACCATCCGTTTTTTCCGCACCAACATCATAGTATGATTGCAGCGATAGTGCATTTTGATGATGCACCGATGGAGAAGGGCTGTGTCTGTGTCGTGCCCGGCTCACATAAATTAGGTCCATTACAGCACCTTCCAGAAGGTAGCTGGCATTTGCCACTAGAACAATATCCGCTGGAGTCCGCGCAACCATGTCCCGCAGAGGCTGGTGATGTCTTGTTCTTTAGTTACTTGACCATTCACGGCTCTGGTGTTAATGTCAGCAATGAGGCCCGCACTACTGTATTAATCCAGATGCGTGATCCTCAAGACCCACCAACTGTGGATACCCATAAATCGCGCGGTCAGGGTATGATGCTACGTGGTATCGATCCCTTGATCTCAAAATAACTCTGTAAAGAAGGATGTTCCTGTCAGAAATGTCGATTGAAACACCACGGCCGCGTTTTACCAAACTGAATGATCTTCCCTTATCATTACAGCTGGGAAGTTATCATAGTGAGTTATTGGGCTGGGGCTTTTTTGAGCCACGCTACTGGCGCAACTACTTGCATCTCCATTCCTGCTTTGAAGTCTGCTATGCCTTTCAAGGCGAAGGAAGTTTTCGGGCCGGTTCAACACTGTATGAGATCCATGCGGGCGATGTATTTATTGCTCGTCCAGGTGTCAGTCATGAGATCATTTCAGCACAGGAACAGCCGTTAGGCATCTATTTCTGGTCCTATAGTTTGACGCCTGGACCCCGGCAAAGCGTTTCTAGCCAGAGTGACGAACGCATAAGTGCCATCGATAACTTGTTGGCTGCATTTGGTAGTTCAAAGGATGTCGTAAGCGCCCGTACCTCAGCCATGCTACCAACGCTAGAACTGCTAACGCAAGAGATCGCCAATCAGAATCCAGGCTACTCCCAGATCATTGAAGGACTTGTCACCAAGCTCCTTTTGGATACAGCCCGCTCGGTCGTGGATGATGAAACGCTGGCTCTGGCCGAGAGCCAGCTCTCCAGAAATCCCGATCGCGCTATCGTCCAGGTAATTGTGCGCTATATACGCGATAACTATAGTCAGCCACTCTCAATCCGTGATCTGGCGGCTCAGGTTCATCTCAGTGAGCGCCACACCTGTCGCCTGTTCCAGAAAGAGACAGGAGAGACCATGATGGCCTACCTGACAAAACTCCGGCTGGATATCGCCTCCCAGTTACTCCTCGAACAACAGATACCACTCAAAGAGATCGCACAATCCGTTGGCTACCCCGACGTACGCTATTTTATCACCCTCTTCCGCCAGAAAACAGGCCAGACCCCAACAACATTTCGCCAACAAGGCGGCACCACCTTCTTATAATCAGTACTCAAAATGTAACAACCCCCAACATATGTAGCCCCCCAACATATGTAGCCCCCAAACCCCAACATGTGTAGCCCCCCAACATGTGTAGCCCCCAAACCCCAACATATGCAGCCCCCCAACCCCAACATATGCAGCCCCCCAACATATGTAGCCCCCAAACCCCACCATGTGTAGCCCCCCAACATATGTAGCCCCCAAACCCCACCATGTGTAGCCCCCCAACATATGTAGCCCCCAAACCCCAACATTTTGAGGGAGAGAATGGCGAGGCGGTCGCAACCGCCTCGCCATTCTCTCCCTCAAAAAAACAAGCGAGCGCCGCAGGCGCGAGGTGTCAACAAAAGGGTCCACAAAAAGCATTTCAAAAGGGGCCATGCACTGAAATTGTTCAGTGCATGGCCCCTTTTGAAATGCTTTTGCTTTACTCTTTGCCAATTATACCGGCAATTTCGGGCGCTTTTTTCAAGATGTGCGGTGCAACGGTGTTGGTTACCAGGATATAGAAGACCAGAGCATAAAGTAGCGAGGCCGGCAGGCTGAGTATCCAGATCCATTGCGCATGGAAGAACACAGGTAATACGACCGCTGCCGCGACAGGAATCATCAGGACCATCATGATGAGCCAGGCTACCATTGAGAGAGCGGCGCGCAGACAGCCACCTTCGGCCGACATATTGCTTGTCGTCTGAAAACCACGCCGTGCCTGACGCATTTTTTGCGGTAGAAAGACGCTGGTATAGTTGCCAATACCCAGAATAATACCAATACCCGCCAGACCAACCACCAATGCCGGAGCCACATATATCCAGCCATTGGTGATGATTGCCGCCAACAGAATCAGGACCGCAACTTCAAACAGGCCAACCAGGAAAACCGCGATGTTTTTGCCCCATAGGATATAGCGGGGATCAGTTGGAAAGAGGAACAGGGTGGTAATACCCTGACGCTCAAAACCCAGCGAGTTGTAGGCCAGCGTATATAAAGACAATAGGATGAATAGCGGAATGGTAGGTACTACCCATGGACCCAGCAGCGCGAAAATCTGGCTACCATTTCTACCAGCACTATTAAACACGGTAAAGCTGAAGTAGAGGATCAAGAATACGATTGAGAGCAAGGATTGTAGAAAGATGGCTTTGATCTGTGGATCACGCCAGAAGTATTTGAGATCCTTGGTCAGCATTGCTCTAACCGGTACCGGCAGGTAGCGTGTAATCAGGTTGCCGCTGGCCGCGCTTCCTCCTGTCGCAGTAGCAGTAGCGGCGGTGGCACGCTGACGACGAACTGTTTTGGCCGAGCCGGCACTTTCTGCCGCGGTCAAACCACGCTCGACGATCATTTGCCAGAAGAATAAGAAGCAGAGGCTGATTACGACCAATGCCAGCAACCAGACTATGCTCAAGAGCCAGTTACCAATTGACGCTTGCTGAATGGCGCGTGCCGCCATGCCTGAAGGTAACCATTGCAGGTAAGGCGAGATGCGGGCACTCTTCAGGGCCTCCAAAAAGCCTTCATTGGCAAATCCACGTATAGCAAACTGGCAGAGGTAGCCACTGGACGATAAAAGCACGACCAGGATCACGCTGATATCGCGGAAACGCCGGCTCTGCAAGAATCTTTGCAGCAGGGCCAGCACTAACTGACTGGCAGCCACCAGTTGTACATAGAACACAAGCATGGTGACAAATGCCATTAGTCCCAGTGGGATCGAGGTGGCCCAGCCAGCCACAACCGCGGCCAGGGCGATTAGCAGGCCCACCGTTGGAATGTCCAGCAGGGTTGAAATGACCAGGCTTAACATCAGTTCGGCCCGCGTTAGTGGAAACAGCGCCAGTTTAGAGATGTCCAGTCCCTCATTGGTTGTGAATTCTAGTAGTGGCAATATCAGCCATAGGGCGAAGATTCCGGTCAAAACCAGGAATAACACTTCGGCATTGGCTGGCTGGGGGAGCAGGCGATAGGCTAAAAAAGTTCCGCCCGCAATACTCAGGCCCAGGGCCAACACGAATATACCGAGGAAAATGGTACCGATAATACGGCCTACACGACTACCGCGTGTAAAGCCACGGGTAAACATTTTCCAACGTAACCAGAATAACCATCGAATTTTATCGCCGTGGATAACCATCCTTGTACTCCTAATCCAACCAGCTTAAATTGTGGTTTTCATTGCGCACACCGATCACATTGAGGAAGATATCCTCTAAGGTGGCATCTTTATCTCCACCATTGCCACTGGCACGCTCACGTAGCTCTTGCAATGAACCTTCAGCGACCAGCACACCCTGGTTGATGATGCCGACACGTGTACAGAGCCGCTCCACAACTTCCATGATATGTGAGGAGAAGAAGATGGTGGTGCCGCGCCGCGTGAGGTCTTGCAGGATATCGCGAATGACACGTGAACTGACTGGATCAATGCCCTCAAAAGGCTCATCCAGGAACAATACCTGGGGGCGATGAATGATGGCGGCGGCCAGGGCTGCTTTTTTGCGCATACCCACTGAATAGTCGACAATCAATTTATCAGCATCATTGGCCAGGTCCAGAATCTGAAGCAACTCTTCAGTACGTTTCTGGATATCTGCTTCAGGCACACCATACATATGTCCTGAAAAGATGATAAATTCTCGTCCCGACAGGCGCTCATAAAGATTCAGGTATTCTGGTAGCACACCCATCAAGGCTCGTGCCCGTAGCGGATCCTGCCAGACATCGACGCCTCCAACCCAGATATTTCCTGAACTGGGTCGTAGCAGACCAACCATCATCTTGATGGTTGTAGATTTACCTGCGCCATTCGGTCCGAGAAAACCAAAGAACTCACCGGCCCGCACCGTGAGATTCAGGTTATTGACCGCCCATTTCTGATCAAACTGGCGAATCAAATTGCGTGTCACAATGGCATAAGATGTATCCGTATTCGTCTGCGCGGGAAGTGGTACAGGAGTAACGTAGGGCTGCTGCTGTTCAATTGAAGAAGTAGTAGATGAGTTCGGCTCAGGAAATGTCGTCATGCTCATTATCCTTTTTTCTATGCTGCCTGCAGGTGCGATATCCTGCGGCTCTTTCAATAGGTCCGGTCAAATAACACGCATATGGCCAGGCACCTGATGACTCTCATTGCCAGCGGCTATATAAAGTATAGCAGAAAGCTATTTTTTTACCAGCCTTTCACACACACAAACGGAAGAAGATGAAATTTATCAAATAGAGCGATATTGTGTATTTTGTTCAGGCATGGTATGGAGAAAAATCCTACCGTCCACAAATGGTATGAGAGGCTATGTTAAGGAGCAGGCGTAAAGCGGCAGGACCTATCCCGCTTATTGATTATACAATATTATCAGGTACAACATCATACAGTAATTGTAGCAGATAGACACTTCTGAAAATCTATAAAAAATTATTATTTATGCAAATTTCAGAATAAAAATAAACCATGAGAATCTTTGTACGTGCTTATCGTGATTCTCATGGTAAAGAGCAATTGCTCAAAAATCTATCAAGTCAGACTTAAATTTATTGTGTTTTGCATTGAGAAAGCACACGACCACTTGGACTACGAGCTTTTATACATACTTGTACTTGCGTAGTACCATCTACCATATTTCCCCATGATGTCCCTGCACCAGTGGCAAAACCTGTACAAAGAGGTCCTGAATATATGCCACCGCCACCTGGATAATAATAATCTGTGACATCGACACCTAGATAACAACCTCTATCTGACTCGTACTGATCAGTACCAAGGGTGCTTACGATGATTTGAATACCAGTAGCATTAACTTTTGTTACTGCACCCCAATTAGAATTACATCCAGCTGAATAATAATTGTATCCACCAGTAGTAAGGACGAGGTTACCATCCATGACATCTGGTATCGGAGCTGGAGAGGTAGCTACACAGGAATATGCATAGGGATCTTTACCAGGACCACCTTCAGCGCCGCATGTACGGCCGTAACATGATAATGCGGCTTGTGCATGTGGATAGAGTTTATTCGGATCGCCGGTACCAGAAGCGTGTGCAAGGTTTGGTAATTGGCTAAACCAAACAATAGCCAGTATTACAGCTAGCACAAGAGAAATACTTTTTCTAACCATTCTGATTGTCCTTGCATTTTTAATGTACTTTTCTAGGACATTAAATAATTGACTTTGCAGTCTTTGTCAGGATTATTATATAAATGAATTGATGTTGATTTTGTAGCTTTTATGATTTATTCAAAATAATTTACAAAAAGCTATCAGAACATGCGAAATTCAAATATTAAAATAATCCTTTTTTTCTTTAGAAAAGTACCTATATCAACCATATAGAATATATCATGTGATCATTGAATAGTCAATATAAATTTTTTTGAATTACCAAGCCTGTAATAAATTTTTATATTTAAAAATACATGACATAATTATCTAGGTAGTGATCGAACGTGTTTCGTACCAATGTGGCAACTGATAAAAAGAGGCGGAATATAGCAAGGTTGCTATATTCCGCCTCTTTTGTAGGTTTTTTTAGTTCATCCACTCACCAGGAATACTACGATCGCGTATGCGCACTCTGGCTTGAGCCTCGTTCATGTTTTTGCCATCTTCGTTGATGCGTTTTGGCAACTCGGACAAATTAATGCGGTGCCAGTAAGCAGCAGGGAAGAGGCCCAACCCGATGGCGAGTGCTACGCCTATCTCGGCCTGGTTAATGGGGAGTCCTTGCGGTAGGCGGAACAGTGATTGTGAGATGACATGCAGCATAACCAGCAAGGCACCGATGAAGAGCAGTAGCTCAAAGGCACATGCCCCATAATAGGACAGGATCTCGATACGCTTATTGCGGCGATAGAAGATAGCCAGTCCAATATTAAGCAGGCAGAGAAAGCCTGTGACCCATAAGACAACAGGAATGATGTCGGTAGACCTAAAGCTCATTGGACCAACCTGTTGTTGTGCTACTGATGCGATTGTGCTAGTAATTGTTATCAACGAATACCTCCACCCAGAAATTTTTGCGTGAGCGCTGGAATGATAAGATCAATAAAAAATTAATTGCTTGTTAGCAGGAAGTTAGTAAATACAACTTCAGAGCCATCGGCGCCGGTCAAGCCATTAACGCCCATACCAACTCCTCCGGAACCATATTTTGTATCTTCTTTAGTACCAAGTTTAACTCCATTCACAAAGAATGTGAATTTATGGCCATCAACCTGTACTTTTAAATTGTTTACTGCCTGTTTGCCACCGTGGAACTCTTTGCCGGTTTTATGTTCCCACATAGGGTCATCTAACCATCCACTCCCTGGTCGTCGGCCATCAAGGGAATTGAAATCATAGCGCCGGTCATCTTTATTATTGACGATACGGAATGCGTAAGTTACTGGATGATTGCCAACCTCAGTATAGCTAAATAACAGACCATAAAAGTTATACGCGTTGTTTTCATCACCTTTGACCTGCTGAATATCCACACTCAAGCTATATTTGGCTGGTGGAATCACGTTCCGCTGTACTGAAGATGCAAAGTATGGGAAGTCTTTCGTTTTCTTCGAGCTAATGTGATAAGCATTATTTTGGAAAAATGCTCTAATACCCTTATTTTCAAAATCCGATCCCTTTGCAGTAACCAGCCAGTTGTGTATATTACTGCTAAGTGCGTCATCCATAATTTTTGAATTATTAAATGTTGCTGTTGCCTGTACGTTCGCTGTCGCGGTAGCATTGATTTTCGCCTGTGACGCTGAAGTATTTTTACCCGGAGGTGTACCTGTGACCTGTGGGTTGCCACCTGTGTGGGTGAACAGGTAAATACCAGAGCTGAAGATGACGAGTATGATCAGGGTCACAATGGTCAGCTTTTTGCTGTTGTTTTTGACCTTGCCTTGAAATGAGGTGTCAATCGGCGGCGGAGGTGGTAATGCCCCGGTAGGATTTTGTGAGATTACGGGTAGAATGCCGGTTTTGAATTCGCCAGGTTTGCCGGCGACCGGGATGCGTACGACTTTAACGGCCTGATTTAATTTGAGCATGCCGGTATCGCCGCTATACTCACCTGCTGGATGCATGAGTGCGCCTGTATTGCCGTTGCTTAACGTTCCGGTTTGATTGGTGTACATGCCGCTGTTACCAAGGGCACCGGTAGGATTTTTGTACATGCCGCTGTTGCCGAGGGCGCCGGTAGGATTTTTGTACATGCCACTGTTGCCGAGGGCACCGGTAGGATTTTTGTACATGCCGCTGTTAGTCGGTTGGGCATTTGGATCAGGTGCCATACCATAGGCATCTCCAAGATTGTGGGTACCGGCGACTGATTGTCCATTATTGGATTTGGGAAACATGGGGTTGCCCAATAGTGATGAATTAGGACCTAGTTTTCCCGTTGGGGTACGTGGGGTCTGGTCGGTTTGCCCAAATGAGGTGTTGGTATTGGCTGGTGATTTGAAATTTGTGCCTGACTGGAAGGCTTGCGTTGCGGTTTCATTCCACGGTTTCTGGGCAGCCTGATCTGACTGAGATGCGGTTGATCCGCCCCAGGATTGTTGTGGTGGTAAAAATGCTTGTGGACCATTACCACCGGCTGGCGGCTGCTGCGCTGATGGGAACGCCTGCTGTCCATTGTAATCTGGATTTGTCATTGGCGGTTCCGTATGCTGATCCGCAAGATTTCCCTTGCCTACACCGCGCAGGTTGGTTTTGCGTCCAAGGCGGGCGTTAGGTCCAGTTGTTCTTGTATTCTCAGTTTTTCCTGCGTCGCCAGAGCGATTCCCCATCTTTGGGGAAAAGGGCGAATTAAAAGGTCCTTGTTGATTATTCATATTTTCTCACCGGTAGTAATGGCGTATGTTTAACAGTAATAAAGAATGTTTCCTCTATATCAACCACTTAAAATGTGGCGATTAGGACATCATTGCTGGCTGGTCTTCTTTAGTATTTTGTCAAACTTCGTTTGATAGGTTGTGCGCCCGCTACGCGGGCGGGGGGAGGGAGGTTACGGGGGCATAGCCCCCGAACCCCCAGTCAAGGGGCTGGCCGCCCCTTGCATCCCCGCTTTCCCATCAAAGGATGTCTGACGGACTGCTAGTTCATCCACGCACCAGTCCAGGCGGGCCTATGGCGGATCTCAGTGACCAGCGGAGCCACTACGCTGCTGATATGCTTTTGCGCTGGCATCGATCCTCCCGCAGCCGGGGGGGTACTTGCCTGGACAAATGTGTAGATAATTATGCTCAGCACAATTACGATTACTACTGACACCAGAATGGCTGCTTTTCTATATTTTTTCAGCAGCTCTAGCAAGTATTGCTGCTTTGTTTGTATGGGTAGGGCGCCTGTATTTTCTTTTGATGTGGCCGACTGTGCCAGTGCATCGGCTGTACCTGTATTGTTCAGGATGCCGGACATTGGATCTATCTGCTGTGAAAGCGGGTCAATGGCTTTACCTGGCTTTTTCCCTGCTCCCGCCAGATGTGATGACAGCAATTTTTGTGGTATGGTCGGCGCCGTAACCTGTTCACTCACTAGTGCGGGCCGACCCGATATGCCTCTGCTTATGCCGCGTAAGTTTGTTTTATGCCCCAGGCGTAAGCGAGGCGCCATAAACATTTTTTGCGCGGGCGCTTCCGTGGTTTTGTTCTCCGCAACTGGTGGCAGAGGTGTCTGTGCCATCGCTTGTCGCTTGACTGGTGTATTGGGTCTCGCTGGTGTATTGTTCACATCAATCGTTGGTGGTAGCGGTGTGAGCCCGATCGATGCTAGATTGTTATCAGGTGTTTCAGGTACACCTTTGGGACCAAGCAGCGAACCACGTCCAGGCAATGCCGATTGTTGTGCATTTGCTGGCTGTAAGGTTGGGATATTCATGTCCGTCAAGATGCCCGAAAAAGATGGCATCGTCATGCTGGTCTGGGCCACAATATCGTGTCGAGCTACCCGGGTATTGGCGGCATTGGCAGCCGGTGGCTGGGCGACCTGTTGCGGTTCAGGTTGGGCGACACGTTCAGAGCCTGGACTCTGCCAGACGGGATCAAAGAGTCCACGGCGACGATTGCCGGAGTCGCTCGGGCTACCTGATCCATCAACCTGGACACCGGCCGCCTGCAATGCTAATCTGAAGGCGCTGGCCAGATCACGGGTGCAGGCATAACGATCAGCGGGGCGCTTGGCCAATGCGCGTAAGATAACCTGTTCCGCCGCAGGAGGTAAATCTGGGCGCTGCATACGTGGTAGGGGTGGTGGCGTATGTAAATGCTGGAGCGCCACCTTCATCGGCGTCTCACCTTGAAATGGAGGTGCTCCTGCTACCATATGATAGAGCAAGACACCCAGAGAATAAATATCCGCGCGTGCATCCACCACACCACCAACAACCTGTTCAGGAGACATATAGTCAGGCGTCCCCATAGGCATCCCGACTTCGGAGAGAGGATTCTGATTTTTCTGTCCATCCGTGATAATTTTAACCAGGCCGAAGTCGGTCAGGAGCAGGCGCTTTTCCGGGGTCATCAAAATATTGGCAGGTTTAATATCGCGATGCACCACTTTGCGCTCATGGGCAAAGTCCAGTGCAGCCGCCATCTGTTCTAAATAACTCACAATACGTGTGAGGGGTAATTTCCCTTCGTTTTCCAGTTCATCACGCAGCGTGCCACCGCTAACATAAGGCATGACCAGATACGCCAGACCATCTAATTCTCCATATTCATGGACTGGCGTAATATTAGGATGTTCCAATGAGGCGGCCGCATCGGTCTCGCGTCGGAAGCGTTCCAGGAACGCCTTATGTTGTTGCGGTTTGAAGGCCGTGATGGGTAGAAGAACTTTGACCGCTACCTGCCGGCGCGGACGAGATTGCTGAGCCAGGTAGACTGCTCCCATACCACCCCGTCCAATCACTTTTTGGAGCGTACAGGTGCCAAGCACCTTTCCACACAATTCTTCTGCATTCATGAATAAATTCCCTCTTTACCGCCAAAACTGGCTATACTGATGGTTTAGTTCCGCGTGAGCAAAAGATCTTTAAAGGCCACTTCGGTCCCATTCATATTAACCGTCATGCCTATGGTTCCAGTTTTGTATGTACCATCCTGGAAAACCTTTTTCAACTTCGTTCCATTGACTGTGACTGTGAATTTATCGGCATTCATAGCAATCGCGATGGTATTAGGCTGTTTACCCAGGTGAAATTCGTTTCCCATGGCTAGCGTGCCGTTTTTCACTGCGATCCAAGGGTTATCCTGGCTATCGTCATAGCGCCATAGTTTGTATTCTTTGCCTTTCACATTCGCGACTTCAAAAGTATAAAACGTGATGTTGGGCTTACCATTTTTCTTTTGCTGATTAAAACGGAAGATCATCCCAAAGGTGTTGGCAGTATCGCCATCATTGCCTTTGATTTCCTGCATGGTTAAGCGATAGTTCATCGGCCCATCAAAGTTTTTCCCAGGTAAAATGGCCCCATTGCCTTTGTCTCCCTGAACCGCGATATGATAGGCACCATTTTTAAAAGCATAAAGATTAGCTGGAGTTGTACGCCAGCCATTAATGTTCTTGTCCAGAGCATCTGAGACAAGTATGTTGGCGCTAGCCGTAGCCGTAGCGTGCGCAGCCGGTGTATTGAGATTGGCTGCATTGCCAGCCTGATTTTGCTGATTTGTGCTTGCGGGCTTATTCTGATTTTGTATGAAGAGTAACGTTCCCATTGATGCCAGGACCACAGCTACAACCACAACTGCCAGCACTGTACGCATCCATGGCTTCATATTTATAATGTTAAGCTTGCGTGCTTTTTTTGCCGGCATTTCTGGTTCATCGGGTTGGCGTTCAAAGGGCAGGATGCCAGTGATATATTGGCCAGGTTGACCCGCGACAGGGACTTTGACGACTTTCACGGGATCATTGAGTTTGAGTGTGCCAGTTGGCGTACGGGTTTCTTGCAGTGCCAGAGCATTCGTCGGCGTCTTTAGCTGCGCGCTATTGCCAGCCTGGGCGGTAGGCGTCTGGGGTAGCTCTTTATTCCAGGCCGGGTGTAGTCCACTGCCGATGCCGGGTTTATTGACGGCAGGCATAATACCAGTGCCGACCATAGGGAACTGTCCCGTTTTTGTCAGCAAGCCCTGTCTGGGAGCCTCACCTGGCTTCAGAGCAGGATCGACCGGCATGGTCCCAGAACCAACCATCGGGAATTTACCGGTCTTAGAGAGCAATCCACCGCCTGGCTGTGCTTCCGCCGCAGCGTCATTAGCGTTATTCATCCTGATCGAAGACATCATTCCTGTCCGACTTAAGAGCCCACCGGTTGGTCTGTGGCCTGGATTATTCTGGTTGATGGCGAAACCATTCTGGGCGGGTGGCTGCTGCATCCCTGCGCGATTATGTAGAGCACCAGTGGCATTAGGAGCTACATCTGCTTTTGTCACTTTAGGCATTGAAGCGGTCTGGCGCATGGGATCAAACTGCCCCTTGGGTACCGCCATACGCGATGCGGTTGACCCGCTAAGCAGGCCGGCCCACGTCTGAGCGGCATCAAGGCGAATGCCTGAGTTGATCAAGGCGTTACGGAATGCTCGGGCCATATCTTCGGCACGCATAAAGCGATCGCCGGGCCGTTTAGCCATGGCACGCAATACCACCTGTTCGGCGGCAATGGGTAGATCTGGCCGCAACATCTGTGGAGAGGGAGGTGGTATCTGTAAATGCTGGGCAGCGATCTGCATCGGCGTCTCTCCTTGAAAAGGAGTGGTACCGGTCAGCATTTGAAAAAGAATGACGCCCAGAGAATAGAGGTCCGCGCGGGTATCAACTTCCTCGCCGATAACCTGCTCTGGAGCCATATAGTCTGGTGTGCCGACCGGCGCGCCAGCACCTGTCAGGCGTACCTGGGGAGTTTGCCCCTCGGCAATAATTTTAACCAGACCAAAGTCAGAGAGGATGAGTCGACCTTCGTTGGTCACCATAATGTTGGCGGGCTTAATATCGCGGTGAATGACCCCATGGTCGTGAGCAAAATCCAGGGCGGCTGAAAGCTGTTCTAAATAATTGACGGCCTTCTGTAGTGATAAGGGACCGTCACGTTCCAGTTCATCGCGCAGGGTACCGCCGCTAACATAAGGCATAACCAGATATGCGATACCATCTTGCTCTCCATATTCATGCACCGGCATAATGTTGGGATGTTCCAGTGAAGCGGCGGCATCGGTCTCACGGCGAAAGCGTTCTAGAAACGCGGCTAACTGGTTGGCATTTAGCTGGGTTATCGGTAAAAGCACTTTAACTGCAACTTGACGCTTGGGACGAGACTGCTGCGCTAGAAAGACCGCGCCCATTCCTCCCTGGCCTACCAACTTTTGGAGTGTGCATGTGCCCAATGCCCTTCCAATTAATGCTTCTGCGTTCATCAAAACTCTACCCCTCTATTACATCTGGCGCTCACATGCCAGTGTTGACTAACCTTCTTTTCCTCTCCCTGCCTTCCCAACATACTTGTACCTTTGTACATATTAGTCAACTTCCATGCTTCTGACAATGAAATGGTAGTGCAAGCATGACCAAAGTAATGTCTATTACTGCGTCAATTTGTGCTTTCGTGCCATTTATCAGTAATGAAGAAAACGAGAAATTGTTGATTTTATTGGAGGAGCAAGAAAGGTATGGTGTTTCAGTGGATTTCAAATTGTGGTTTGTACTGTGATGGATTCTGTTTTTGCGTTCGCTGTAAAGCATCAAGAAATGTTGCATTTCTGGACATTTCTTGATGCAAAAACATGGCTTAGACGTCGCCTACAAATGTCTCTGTATCGGATAAGCCCTGCGGATCGCGATCGGCTTCGGCGTCCAGCGTAATCTCTTCGGTGCCAACCTGAACGGCCATCGACGGCACGGTACGGCTCTGCGCGATAATGCCGTGTAAGAGTGAGGCTGCGGCCTGCCCTAGCAGTGGGCGTAGATGTTCGAGGTGCTCACGCTGCCGTAGCATCTGCTCATTGCGTTTGCTTTCATAATCGGGGGTATTCAGTTCGTTATAGATGCCCTCAACCATCACAGGTGAGATCTGTTGCCAGATGGTTCGGCTATCAAGAACCTGTCCAATGGCGGATTGTAGCTGTTGGATCAGGTCGATGCTCTGGTTGAGGATCATCATAATGTCGCCTTCAGCCAGTTCGATGCGCTTCATCAGGCCGCTGAGTGTCGTCTTGCGGGCCCAGGCGAGGGCGATACCGTGGAATTCAGGTACGACACCAGGAGTAAAGCTGACGCCCGCGCGCTCTTCGACGCCACGTACATGTTGGATGATATGCCACAACTCACGGCGAATCTGGGCCAGGCGGCTATGCATGACATCGCGGTTGTTCAGGCGGCGATCATTATCATAGGTAAACCAGCTACAGACCTCTGCCAGTTCGGCAGGTGAAAGATCATCCAGATAGCCGTTGGTGATCAGCTCTACCAGGATGATGCCAGCCGGATGGAAGATGTTACGCAGCAAGCGACCTTTGATGGTTAGTTGCTCATCTTGTCCAATATGGCCCATAGCGCGCAAGGCGAAGATAGTTCCATCCAGTTCCGCGGCACCCGCGCGACTGAGCGGGAAGGCACCAATTTTCTCACGGCGTCGCTCCAGTGCCCGCTCTGCCTCTTTGGATGCAGCCCCCTTCTTCTTCTTGCCAGATTTGCTGGCCTTCTGGTAACGTTTCTCCAGGCGCTGGAGCTCATTGATCTCCCAGAGTAGATAGCGCTGGTATTCACGTAAACTGGAGGCGCAGATGCGGCGCAAGTGTTGCAGATCGTTTGGTCGCCAGAGATTGAGTACCGAGTTGTAACGGATCACAAATGAACTGGTGACCGGTAGCATCTCGCCAGTGATCTTCTGGAACGAGCTCTCAAAGGGCTCCCAGGGTGAATAAGGGATAATAGCCGAGCCATGCACATCCATACCACGGCGCCCGGCTCGTCCAGTTAACTGGCGATACTCGTTGGGTGTGAGCAGGCGCATCTCCTGCCCATCAAACTTGCTGAGACTGCCGACAATGACCGAGCGGGCAGGCATATTAATACCCAGTGCCAGTGTATCGGTCGCGAAGACGGCGCGCAAATGTCCACGTGAGAACAGCGTCTCCACCAGAACTTTAAGGCCTGGTAAGAGTCCTGCATGGTGGAAGGCCAGTCCACGTGGTAAGAGGCGCAGTAAGGAGTGTACCTGCTGGAGATTGCGATCTTCTTTCGGGAGATTTTCCAGCCAGACATTGGCTTCCGCCCGAATCAGGGCCTCTTCTTCAGGGGACGTAAAATTATGCTGGGCAGCACTCATCGCAGCCTCTTCCACGACCCGTCTGCCGGGCAGGAAATAGAGACAGGGAAGCATTTTAGCCTCACGCAGGACCGTCAGGATCTCGCCCGGCTCGGGTGTCTTCCGTTGTTTGGGACGGCGCTCCCGTGGCTTCTCCTGTCGCGCCGAGTCACCCGTTGTCTGAGCCTCACTACTGGTACTGCTCTGAGGAACCCCGTTATTGGCCTCCGTTTTTTCTGCATCCCGCTCTTTACTACCTGCCCGAGGACGTGAACGCTGGCGTTCGCGTTCGCGCTCTTTGCGGGACACGCGATGGTCCTGTGGACGTAAGCCCCGATTGCGCCGGCGTCGCTCCTCCCATAGATCAGTGTCTAAATCGTTCTCTTCCTCATCATCATCCTCATCATCATCATCATCAAAAGAGAAAACGCGATTACGGCCAAGCATCTGAGCCAGCTTAGCCTCACCACCAACGCGCGGAAATTCCTCAATGCGCTTCCCATCAGCATCCTGGACAAGATGTAACTTGCCATCTAAAAAGTAATAGTGTTCAAGCGGGACCGCGCGTTGTTCATGGGTGACCAGAGAGATTGGACGATGGACGCGACTGATCCAGCTTGCCAGATCTTCGGCATTGCTGACGGTAGCTGAGAGTCCGACGAGCTGTACATGCTCGGGCGAGCAAATAATCGCCTCTTCCCAGACCGGTCCACGGCCAACATCGCTAAGGTAGTGGAGTTCATCAAAGATAATATATCCCACATCGGCTAGCGAGGCCGGACCGGCTTCCAGGCCAGCTTTTTCGCCACCCTCTTCGAGCAGCATATTGCGATAGACCTCAGTCGTCATAATCACGATAGAGGCACGGCTACGCTCCACAATATCGCCAGTCACCAGTCCGACGGCATCTGCGCCATAGATCTCACGCAGGTCGCGGTACTTTTGATTGGAGAGCGCTTTTAAAGGGGTCGTATAAATGACGCGTTGCTTTTTTTGTTGTGCACGCCAGATGGCGTATTCTGCAACAAGGGTCTTTCCTGTACCAGTGGGTGCCGCGACAAGCACGGATTGTCCGTGCGCCAGTTCCTCTATAGCTTCCAATTGAAATGTGTCAATCGGAAATGTGTAACGCGCGGCAAAGGCTTGTATATCAGCCTGGTAATCGTGCTCGGTCACCACGTATTCTTCCATCTCTTCTGCTATTCGCTGCCTATTATATCCGCATTATTGTAGCACCTCTGATAGCCGTCTACAAGATAGTGGGTGTCCATCCAATGATTCCGCCAAGTTTTTCAAGGCGTGCCGACAATATACTTCGGGGAAGCACTCTGGTGGTTACGAAAGATGCCGAGAAAAAAAGCCGCCGCACGTTGGGCGAGCGCCACATGCAAGATCCAAGTCCTCTCACCGAAACGAAAAGTGATTGGGATGGGACGGCGTGAGAAGCGTGCCGAGCGTACGTCGAGTGGGCGCCACACGCAAGGCCCAATACATCTCACTTAGCGATTTGTAGCCTGGACAGGATGCGGTCTCTTCATTCCAGGCGACTGCTCTGGCAAAAAAATGTATGGCACCTACTTTTGGGCGTGTGCTTGCAAGTTTTAGGGTTCTTCGCTATACTAACTCTAAACAATACGATACCAATGCTTTCTAGCGATGAGGAAGAGGAGTAGTCTGTTACAGATAACAGCGAGCCGGCGGGTGGTGTGAGGTCGGCGATCTTGTACAGGTGAAGGGCGCTTCTGAGTTGGGGGCATTGAATTGAGTGGCTTCACGATCTGGTGAAGAAGCAGGGTGGGACCGCGGATGTGGTTGTAAAACGTAGCTGCCCCGGGCATACGTTAACACATTCGTCCCTGGGCTATAGACGCCTGGGGCATTTTTTTTGCGGAGGAAACCACTCATGACTCAGATCGAAGATAATCAGCCGGAGATTAAAGATACTCCCCTGGTCCCCATTGAAAAAGTTGTCTCGTTGTCTAAACGGCGCGGCTTTGTGTTCCCCAACTCTGAAATCTATGGCGGTGTCGCCGGAATCTATGACTTTGGTCCCCTGGGCGTTGAGTTGCGCAATAATATTAAGCGCTACTGGTGGTGGTCGATGGTGCAGAACCACGATAATGTCGTGGGTATCGATGGCGCTACCATTACCCATCCCCGTGTCTGGGAGGCTAGCGGCCACGTTGAGAACTTTGTGGATCGCCTGGTCGATTGTAAAAAATGTAAACGTCGCTTCCGTACTGATCATCTGGATCCAGAAAACCTGGAGCAGCATAAATGTCCTGTTTGTGGTGGCGAGCTGACTTCAGAGCCCCGCATCTTTAATCTGTTGATGGAGACGTACCTGGGTGTCGTTGAAGGTGACCGCATGAAGACCTACTTGCGCGGTGAGGCCTGCCAGAATATCTATCTGGATTACGATAATGTGGTGAAATCGTCCCGCGTCCAGGTCCCATTTGGTATCTGCCAGATCGGTAAAGCCTATCGTAACGAGGTTACACCAGGTAACTTCCTGTTCCGTCAGCGTGAATTTGAGCAGTGGGATCTACAGTTCTTTGTGCATCCCAGTGAGATGGATAAGTGGTATGAGTATTGGAAGAATTTGCGCTTTGAGTGGTATAAGGGTATTCTTAACCACAAGGATCGCCTGCGCTTCCGTGAGCATGCCAGCGATGAATTGGCCCATTATGCCAAGAAGGCCTTTGATGTCGAATATCAGACCGTTCTGGGCTGGCAGGAGTGGGAAGGTATCCACTGGCGCCAGGATTGGGACCTCACCCGCCATTCTGAGTATAGCGGCCAGGATCTGCGTTACACGGATCCTCTGACCAAAGAGCGTTATACACCCTGGATCGTTGAGACCTCGGGTGGTGTTGATCGTACTTTCTTGAATCTGCTGCTGGATGCTTATGAGGAAGAGCCAGATCCAAACGGAAAAGAGGCTCGTACGGTACTTCACCTGCATCCATGGCTGGCGCCAGTTAAAGTAGCGGTCCTGCCACTGCAGAAGAATAAAGAAGAACTGGTCTCAACCGCCCAGTCGATCCATCAGAATCTGCGCCGCTATATGGTTTCGCAGTATGATGATGTGGCCAATATTGGTCGCCGCTATCGCCGTCAGGATGAGATCGGTACCCCGTTCTGTGTGACCATCGACTTCCAGACCCTGGATGACCAGACGGTGACGGTTCGTGAGCGCGATGGTATGACTCAGATCCGCTTACCAATCAGCGAACTTACTATGTATCTACTGGACCGCGTCACCTGGAAATAGCCAGGTAGCGCGTGTACTTGATCTGATGTGGACCCTCTTTATGCAGAGGGTCCACATCAGATTTCTTCTGTCTCCATGAGTATATATGTATATATTGTTCTCCTCTTAGATTAGTCTGGTACTTCTGTAGCTAAAGGAACCTCTACCTTTTGCTTTTTTTAGGGTATTTGCTATAGTAAAACAGGCAATGCCTGCGTAGAAACAATCTATAATCGCCCTGTGGCGTGCTCTTTCATTGTCCGATGTTGTATGCTGATCGGTAAAGAAAGATTAAGGCTGAGTTGCCGTACGTTGTGGGCTGGCATGAATGTTCGACTGCGACATTCTTAGATGAAAAAAGCATAGCAATACTATTTATCATAAAAGGATCAAAATACATGACGCGTGTCGTTTCATATAATATCCTCGCTGGAGGCTATAGTCTAAGAGAAAATGGTGCGAAAAGAACCGAGCAACTATTAAAGATCATTCGCTCGGCTAATCCTGAGGTGGTGGCTATAGCTGAGGGGATTAACCCTCAGATGGGCGGTTCGATGGTAGTACAAGAACTGGCCGATGAGTTGGGTATGCAGTTGATTAAGGGTGGTGAAACAGGGAGTAGCCGGGATTACCAGACGGCGTTGATGACGAGTTTGCCTGTAGTTTCCGTCCGTAATCATGCTCGTCCCGGTATTCTGGCGCGTCCTCTCCTGGAAGTATGTGTAGAGGAGAAAGATGGCCAGCAGCTGACAATCTTTGTCATCCATCTATCTGCGTCCTTTAATCGGCGTCGGGCCGGTGGTCATATTCGGATGCGTGAGATGCAGGAGATTCTGCGTATTATGGCTCCGTTGCGTGCCGAGGGGAAGCCACATATGCTGATGGGTGACTTTAACTCTTTGGCCCCGAAGGATGCTTTTACGGCCAGCGCGTTGCTACGCTATGTGGTGCGGCTGGATACGCGGCGTAAGAATATTACCCTCAATGATGGCCATCCCCATCTCAACTCGGTCGTGCCACGAAAACTACGTGTCTTGAATCCTGTATTACGCTTTGTAGCCCAGAGCGATCTCCTCTGTAAGCTGTTTGATCTGGCGGCCTACTTCTACGCGCCGCGCGGCTGTATCCAGCTCCTCAATGAAGAATACACCGACTGTTTCCGCTATCTACATCCTCTCGAACAGGGCTTCACCTGTCCCGCCGGGGCTCCGGCTGGTCGGATCGACTATATCTTTGCCGATTCAGTCATGGCTAAACGCTTATCTACGTGTCGCGTGTTAGTCAGTGGCGAAGATGGTTTTCCCGGGGATCACGCGAGCGACCATCTGGCCTTGACCGCCGAGTTTGGGGCCGGTGTTATCTCGCAGGTTCCACCAACCCCTCCCGTTGATAATGCCGTTTCACGCCCATAACTCAGAACATGATGTAAGCACATAAAAGCGCGGCCCGCATAAAAAAAATTCTTTACGCGGGCCACGCTTTTGTCTATGTCACTAATACCTCTATTTGACAGCGGTTAAATCCAGGGCGGCCATGTATTGTGTCTCTACATAGGTCTGGCTTGCACCAGCCGAGCCTGGTGTGGATTTTGGCGAGGTATCTGGTGGGATGGTGCGTCCCTTGTAGGAATAGTCAGCCAGCTGCTTTAGTTGTAGCGCGGCTGCATGATTTTTCGCATCGGTCAGGTTGGTGGCTTTAAGGAGCTGGACATCATTGTCGCGCATCTTTTGTAGCCACTGGCGTAGGTCGGTCAGGCCAGCTTTCGCATTCTGGATACGCATCTGCAGATTCGCATTGTTGCCTGCGTTGGCCTTCAACGCATCCAGATGTTTGTCCAGAATATCTATATAGCCTGGTTGATTGGGTGACGAGAGCAGGCCAATGGGTGTTTTGATCTGGCCAGGAAGAGTATTTGGCAGGTCTCCACTGCTTCGCGCATAATTAGAGCCATCGATCAGCTCGATGATACGTGTAGCCTGACGCTTGACCAGTCCATAATCCTTGGTTTGATCCAATGAATCGACAATACTGGCGGCCTTATCATTCAAGGATTTGATGGTTTCAAACATATTGCTGACTGCCGACTGCCCCTTTGGAAGTCCTGGTGTGGAGTCAAGAATATTTTGGATTTCAGGCAGTGTGGCTTGCGCAAAGGCTGCCCGATAGACAACTTTTTTGCCGGGCGTCGTTGGATTGTTACCAGTGTCTTCAAGGGTGATCTGGATACCGCTGGTATAGTTAATCAAATTAGTATGGTTGGCGTCTCCAGCATACATAAAATCTATCTGTTTATTTTGAGCTTGCATTGCGCCCAGGGGCACAAATTTTTGTGTATTTGTCTGTAGCCAGGCATAATAGACTTTTCCTTGAGCAGGATCAGGAATATCCTTCATGGTAATACGTAGCTGATCGTTACGGCCAAGAGCATCATCTTGAAAGAAGACGATGCCCGGTCCCTGGGGCGTGGGTAGCGGGTTTTTTGTGGTTACGGCTGGAGCTGGCTGTCCGGCCTTATCATTTGGTTTGAGTGCATTGCTGAGACCTATACTGGCAGCTATAACTGCTATGAGCACGAGAGCTGCAATGAGTATAAAATATTTGTTTTTATAGACCGCTGGCCTGGTCGGAGGTGGGACCGCTAAAGGCGGTGGCGTTTGTGGTATCTGTGGAGCGGCCTGTTGTTGATATGCCCTATATGCCGCAGGATCTGGTTGTTGTGGATATGGCCTGACTGGTTCAGCCTGAACGTAATCGGGTCTGACCTGACTCTGCTGCGTTGCGGATAAGTCCGGACTGGATGGTGTTGATGGTAGCGAAAATTGCAATCCGGGTTTGTCTGGTCCTACCACAGGTATACGCGTGAGGGATGTCTGCCGAAGCTGGAATTGTTTGCCAGATGCGCCAGACAACGGTCCCGAGGTTGCTCCAGATGGTGGTACTGATGCCGGCCCGGACTGTGGAAAGCCACTTGCCGGTGCTGTGGATGGTAGCGAGGCTGGACCTGGGTTCTTTTGGATGGTAACCGAGGATAATGGACCCGAGTTTGGAAAGACGGCGGCAGCCGAGACATTAGGATTGGCATTGAGCGAGATCGGCTGCTCCTGTCCAGCCTGCGATTGTTGGCGCGTTGCCATGTCAATTAATGGCCGCATAAACACCGGTGATGCTGGTGTTAGCGGCTGAGAAACGCCCAGGATAGATTGCTGGTTGTTCTGAGCTGGATTGGATGATGTCTGTGCTTGCTGGCTCCGCGTGGCGATCTGTCGCACCGCTGGATGGGTTGGTTGTACCGAACAGGCTTCCGCAATGGCATAGGCAAATTGGGCCCCTTCACTAAAACGTGCTCCGGGATCCTTTGATAGTGCTCGTAAGATGACCTGGGCCAGGTCAGGGGGAATATTGGCATTCAGTAGTGTCGGCGGTGTGGGTAATGTATTGATATGTTGTGATATAACCGCAAACGAATTATCACCACGGAATGGAGTAGCCCCGGTACATAGTTCATAGAGAATAATGCCCAGAGCGTAAATATCACTCTCTTTTTTCGCCGACTGACCTTGAGCCTGCTCAGGAGATAAATAATGAGGAGCTCCAAGATAGCTATCATTGCCGGCAATCTGGGTGATGCCTACATCAGTGAGCATGGGCTCACCGGCGTTAAAGCGCGTGCGCTGCTGTTTATTGAGCAGAATATTGCTGGGCTTGATATCGCCATGGGCGATCCCTTGCTGATGGATATAATCCACCACGGCTCCCAGGCAAGAGAAAAGATACACGATATCTGTGGTTGCTGGAAAGATACCGCGCTGGGCTGTTGCTTTCAAATAATCGCTAATTGTGTATCCTTCAATGTAATCCATTACAATGAAGGTCGTTGTCTCACGGGCCTCATTGGGACGTGAAACTCTAGCATCATAGACGCTGACCAGATTGTCATGGCGCAGGTTTGTTATGGCCTTGCCACCATTGGTCAGACGATTCAAGAAATTCGGATCCGCTTGTAAGTCATTATGTAATATTTTAACCGCAACATCGCGACGTTGGGCCAGATCATGTGCTTTCCAAACTTCTCCTACATGTCCATTGCCAATTTGCTGTAAGAGCTCATACTGTCCAATGCGGCGTGGAGATGTGCTCATGGCCTCCTCCTGTTCACCGACAAATTTTTTATCGGCCAAGTCTGTACTATCCCATTGCTACCATAACAGAGTTAAAGCCGACACTCAATTGTTTAGGATATCTATCCTACACACGCCGCTTGATCCCTGTCGCTAAAAATTAAGTACTGGACAGATCCTGTTTTCTTATCTGTATGTACCGCTACTACTATACTACGTGTTGGCATTGATAGGTAGTAGGCAGAGCAAAAGAGCAGGTCTTGCGCCCAATACTTTTCGGTTAGGGGGAGCCTGACTCTATGGTGTGGAGTCGTGTACGTGGAGTGAGCGCCACACGCGAGGCCCAATACATCTCATGTAGCAACCTTTCAGACCCAACGTGGTCATGCTCAGGAACCTTCACATGGAGGGAGGTGACGGCCCACGGCCGCAAGGGGATTGCCCTACAATAATCATTTCCAGGTCATTTTATCGTAGGTTTATGGTATAAAGGTTCTCTTCATCTTTATGCAACTTAACAAGAAAAAAGACAGATGTAGGGCAATCCCCTTGCGGCCGTGGGCCGTCACCTCGCCCCACGTCAAGGTTCCTGTCGACGATCATGATCGCCGTCACCTCGCCACGTTGTTTATTTCTGAGATTGATTCTGTCTCCCTCCTTCATCTGTTACCTTGATTTGAACCATGCCAGAACATATGCTGCCTGGCTGATTTCCGTTTTTGTGGAGCTGTTTTGGAACGTGTTGTTTTAGCCACCGGCCAGGTTGTCTATGGCGGTGACAGCACCGCTATAATAGGGATTGCAGGATGTCGTTTTTAGGGAGGAGCTATGTGTGCGTTTTAGTTTACAAGATGTCAAGAAATCGGTGCAGCGACGTGGGGGCAGTCTGGGAGTCTCACTGCACTTCTTGCGCGGTGGTGAGCTTGATGAGGAGATTGCTCGTTTGATTGCTTATCATGAGCGCTTGCTTACCCAGCCTCAACGCATGTTTGCGCTGGATGAGGCGCGGGCGTATGTTGGTGAATACCGGATGGCTATTTGTTTGCTGGCAACCTTAAGTAATTGGTATAGCTGGCGACAACGTGACTGGGGCGAAGTGGTAGCTGCACTGGGTGGAAATGACGAACTGCTACAGTTGGCATCTGCGACCCATCTGCGCCTGGCTCTCTATAGCTATGTCAATGAGCACCATCATGGCTTTTTGGGCACCCAACAACGCGAACAGGTGTTGCAAGAATTCGCGGTGCGCTATGGTGTAGCGGCCCGCGACCTGGATTATCTCCTGGTGCTGGATAATGAGGATGAGGCGCTATTGACGCGGGAGGCGGCCACTCCTCCCACCGTTCAGGAGGTCGCGACCCTCTATAATCAATGGGCGTTTGAGGCGGCCCTTTTCAATGCTTCAAGTGTACACTTCGTGATAGATTATATGGCCTTCAGTCGCTCTGAGAGCATCCAGACAGCCCCTCAAACGCCCGTAGCTGGCATTGGGGCAGTCATCAAACGCCTGTGCTTTCTGGCGCGTCGTCTGGGTGTGTATTACGATTTAGAGTATGAGCAGGAATCTGCTTCAGCGTCCAGTGGACAATCTGTGCCACCTTTGTTGCATCTGACCCTCTATGGTCCACAGGATGTAACTGGTGCGCCACAGCAATATGGTTTACGGCTGGCGCGCCTGTGTCGGTTTTTATTGGGTTATGGTCAGAAGACAGGTCAGAAGAAACCACAGTTAACCGCTGGCATCGTCGAGGCTGAGGCACGGGTCCATTTCTTGCAACGCGCCTATACTTTTGCCATGGATGCCAGGGTACTACAACTTTTGCCGGCCTTGAGTGAGGCGCAACAGGGCTTAACCCCGGCTGATACTTCGTTGCTGTTTGATAGTAGTATTGAGCAGCACTTTTCAGAGGCATTTTTCTCACTGGCCAGAAATCAGGGTGTTGACGGCTGGCAACTGGAGCGCGAGCAGGAACCATTGTTGTTAGATAAAGGCATCTTTCTACCGGATTTTGCTCTTATTCGTGGCAAGCGTCGCATCTACTTTGAGATTCTGGGATTCTGGACGCCTGCGTATCGTGAGCGTAAGATTCAGAAATTACATTATTTGCGTGGCCGTAAGGATCTGGTACTGGCCATTCCAATGGAAGCAAAAGAGGCCTTTAGCGCTATCGCAGCAGATTTTCCGGTGGTCTATTATCAAGGTCAGCTTTCGGTGATGGATGTTTTGCAGGTATTGCAACAGCGCTATGATGATTTCTCAGAACGTCTGGCCCACTTAAACCTCCAGTCCATTCGTGAACAGGTTGAGCAGCAGGGATTTGTGGCAGAGCGCCAGTGCTATGCGTTGCTGAATTGTTATCGTCGTTCTGAGCTGCAGCAAGCCGCCGGACGTGTGTGTGCTGATAGTTCGACCGCCATTGCGTTTGTTCCCGGACTGGGTTTGTATCATGCGCACTGGTTAGAACAGATGCGGCAGGCTTTCCAGAACTGGTTAGAACAAAAAGGTGATCAGCGCGCTGCCTGGTCAGAAGCCCTGCAAGAATTGCGCCGCTTGTATCCCGATTTGCAGTCCTGTGAAGATGCGACACTGGAAACGCTGGTTGGTCTCTGGCCCGATGTGACTGTCCAGCGGGCCTCGATCTTTGAGGTGACCATTGAATTGCTGACCCCACAGCATGCGTCAACTCTGCCGCCGGTGCAGGTAGAAGCAACGGAATTAGAACAGGAACCACAAAAAGTAGTACGTGAGCGCCGCTCGCCAACCAAAAAACGTACCAGTCCTATACCCAAAGTAGTACAAGGAGATCTATGGGGATGACGCTCGACGGAGCCATCCCCGACGTTTTTTTATACTCCCATCCCGCCTCCCACCTGCCCTTAGCCTCGGCAAGTAAACGGCTTTTCCGGTTTTTACCGTACGTGTTTACATCTGGATTTTTGTAACTACTCAGATAGGCTATGCAGTTGCGGAAAGAGGAGGAGAAAAGGTAGACTAAGAACATGAAATCAGAAGAAGAGTTGGAGCACCTTAGAGCAGAAAACGCAGTGCTGCGACAGCAGGTCAGCGCCTTAGAGGACCTGGTGAGCATCTTGCAAGAGCAGGTGCAGCAGTTGCGCGATCAACTGGCCAAGGATAGCCATAACAGTGGACTGCCTCCCTCCTCCAATCGCTTCCAAAGACAGCCACCTAAGAGCCTGCGACAAAAGAGTGGCAAGAAGCCAGGAGGGCAACCAGGACACCAGGGCCGGCATCTGCAGATGGTGGCCGAGCCCGACGAAATCCTGGTGCATGAAGTGACACGCTGTGAGTGGTGTGGGAACGATCTTGAGGGTATGAACGCCTCTCTTGGCGAACGGAGGCAAGTGGTGGAGCTGCCCAGGAAGCGGCTGCATATCCGAGAACATCGGGTGCAAGAAAAAACGTGCCCCTCGTGTTGGTGTGTGACACGAGCCTGCTTTCCCGAGCTGGTGCGTGGCCCAGTCAGTTATGGCAGCAGCATTGGTGCCCTGGCGGTCTATCTGGTGCAGTATCAACTCTTGCCTCTGGCTCGAGCAAGTGAGCTGTTGGAGGATCTGCTGGGGGTCAGCCTCAGTGAAGCAACCATCCAAAGCCTGATCCAACGGACCGCCGCCCCGTTAGAACTGGTGGAAGAGCACCTCAAGACGGCTCTGGTGCAACAGCCGGTGATCCATCAAGATGAGACGAGCTTGTATGTTGGTGGCAAGCCACATTGGGTGCATGTGTGCAGCACCGCAACCCTGACCCATTACGGAGCGCATCGCAAACGTGGGCAAGAAGCGATGGATGCCATCGGCATTGCCCCACAGTTTACGGGAACCAGTGTGCACGATGGGTTGCTCTCCTACCAGAAGTACGGCTTCACTCATGCGGCTTGCAACGCCCATTACTTGCGCGAGCTCACCTTTATCGAGGAGCAGTATCAACATCCTTGGGCACGAAAAATGAAGGATCTGTTGCTGGCAGGCAAACGGCTAGTGCAGCACGCTCGTGAGGTGGGCCAGACGAGTTTGGACGTTTCGCTCTTGGCCCGCCTGCGCTTCCAGTATGACATGCTGGTCACTGACGGACTCTTGCTGGTTCCGGCCAGCCCCCATCGGCCCCCGAGGACCGGGGTGCAATCGTGAACACCCTGCCCGCAAGCTCTTATCACGGTTGTACACTTATCGCGAGCAAATACTGCGCTTCCTGCACGATTTTGCCGTGCCCTTTGACAACAACCAGGCCGAGCGGGATCTGCGCATGCTCAAAGTGCAACAAAAAATCTCTGGCGGCTTTCGCCACGAGAAAGGTATCGTGCTGTTTTGCCGCATCCGCAGTTACCTCTCGACCTTGCGTAAGCAGGGGTTGCCCTTGCTGGCTGCCTTAGAGCAAACGCTTCAGGGTCATCCTCTCTTGCCCGTTTTCTCCACCCCCATCTGAGTAGTTACGGATTTTTTATGGTATAGTAATTTTGTTCCAAAAGTTGTTGACAGGTTTGGTTGTTTCAGGTACTATGAAAGAGGTTAGAACAAAAGTTCCTGTCCCGGTAAAAATCTTATAGAGAGGACGGTAGCAATGTGGAGCAGAATTCGTATGTTCGTACAACCAGACGCGTGCCACCCCAACAGGGACCGGCCATCCCTGATATTTTTGATGAGGAATATGATGATATCTGGCCGACATCCCGTTTAGCGAGTAGTAGCATAAGGCGCTACACTAGCGACGTACAAATGGAGACTGGACGTCCCCATGCTGATGAACAATGGTCTGCTTACACTGAGCCTGGTTCCTCGCGCTTAACAGGAAAACATGCGGTCCCTCAGCGGCGTACCGCTACCCAACCTCCGGTTAATCGACAGCGGATCGATACCGAGGATGTTGTGCCGCAGCGTCATCAGCGGCCGCAGCGCACATCCGGCTATACACGGCTACACTGGACTGTCTATGTAGGTCTGGCCGCGATCAGTATGTTGTTGGGGTGGATGCTTGTCAGTGGGGTTGCTCACTGGTGGCAGGGTGTAGAGGACGATTGGCATTATGGTCGTCCCAGAACGTTTCAAATGGATCAAGTCGTGGGCCATAGTGACTCAGCCACCAATCCCAGTCATTTTATTGCTTTAAACCTTAATCGTCATATTCAGGTAATCGAGTTACAAGGCGGAGATGCCGCCAAATCCAGAGTATATCTAGGACCTGATCTAGTGGGGACCGATCAAGACCTTGCGCCTGTGACGCTGACCTTTAAAGATGTCAACCATGATGGTAAGGTAGATATGATCGTGAATGTGCAGGATAGTCATTTCGCTTATATCAATGACGCTGGCCAATTTCGCACTCCTCATCCAGGAGAACATGTACAGTTCTAATTCCCAAACGTAAAAAAATATCCTTCCTACATGCTGCGTGGCAGCTTCCTGACCCTTCTTTTTACTCTCTCGGTTACACAACTGGCACCAACCTATCCAACGCGTGGATGTAAGGTTGGTGCCATCTTTTGTGTTTATATACAGCGTATTATCTGACGGACTGCTCCAGAACCGCTTCTTTCGCGGACAACTCAGCATGGATTGCCTCCATTGACCTTACTTTAGGGAGCTGTGTTGGTACTGCTTTGTTCATGGCTGGGGTTGATTTTTGCTGCGGTACTACAGGTGAGATTCTTGCCTCCGCTACTGGCTCTGGAGCTCGTCTTAGTGCAAGGTATGCGAAAACGATCATCCATCCCATTAGAAAAACAAGGAGAACAGATAGTAAAAATTCAGTAGGCGTGATTGCCACTTGTATACCCACGGGCACATCCTCTTTCAAGTTGCTTCCTGGTGAAGCAAGGTTATGATTACCAATTTGTAATAAACAACAAAAGTAATGTTATGACGTATTTACTGTACAATGCTCCCACTATTTGGGCGTGCTTTATCCGCTCCTGTAAGTGGATAAAAGCGAAATAGTAAGGACATTCCGCGACCTGCGGAAAAGCTTACCAGGCTCATGTGAACCTTTTTCTGTAGAGCTATCCCTTTTGTTAGCTGAGCAATGTGCGTTGTACGCTCCTAAGGAAATGACGACATATAAATAAATAAAGTTTCAACATATACATATGTTCCCAGAAATAGGTCTCTGCTCTACATTGTTTCTCGAATGGGGGTCATTTGGCAACACAACCATACTTTCTGGCTGTTTTTGTATCTTTATGGTGTGCTATTTGGTATGTTCCTCTTCTCATTCGTATTAATAAATGTATCCCCACTTTAAGATGAATATCTGGTAATATTTCCTTGCATTTTTATGAGTATGATTTCATCTTAGTACTTTATTTAAGTTTGTTCGCGGGCAGTTCGCCCGCTACGCGGGCGGGAGGAGAGGGATGGTGGGGCACAGCCCCCGATCCCCCAGTCAAGGGGCTCGCCGCCCCTTGCATCCCCGCTTTATGGGTCGGTGCCTGTTACGCGGGCGGGAGGAGAGGGATGGTGGGGGCACAGCCCCCGATCCCCCAGTCAAGGGGCTCGCCGCCCCTTGCATCCCCGCTTTATGGGTTGGTGCCTGTTACGCGGGCGAGAGGAGAGGGATGGTGGGGGCACAGCCCTCGATCCCCCAGTCAAGGGCTCGCCGCCCCTTGCATCCCCGCTTTGCATCCGAACTGGGTCAGACCACTAGTACTATTGTATACGGACAATAAGCAATTTTTTATGGTATTCCTTACTTAGTGTTTGTTTCTCACTCTCATTGTGGAGCGTGCAGCTAGCCGCACTCGGGCCCTTTAGGGCCCACCCTTTTTTTACGTGTGGTGTCAAATGTTGCGCATCGCGCAACATTTGACACCACACGTAAAACCATTAGAGCGCCAAAGGCGCGAAAAAAACGATAATGGGGCATGGATTTCATAGGAAGCAAACATTATCTTACCCAGTGGTTGATTCCCAGGCCAATGATGGTTTGGCTCTGACAAATATAATTTATTCAGCTCTTATAAGGACTAAAATCATATGGATCATATCAATTGGCAGCGGACGCGTGACATCGTCTTAAGCATCGTTGGCCTGGGAATCATATTCTGGGCCACCTGGAGTCTGTTGGGCCAGTTTGTAGAGGCGATTGTTGTTCTTTTATTATCTATGGCTGTCGCGTTTCTGCTGACACCTCTTGTCAACTTCATTAGTAAATATGGCGTGCCGCGTGTGGTTGCGGCCGCGATTACTTATATTGTGGTGTTTGGCGCTATTATCGCTATAGCTTACCAGCTAGTTTTTTCGCTGGTGGAGCAAGTTAACACTTTTTCTGCGACCATCTCAAATTTTGCGTTTTCGTTGCCTGATACCTTCAGAAGTTCCATCCAGGCGTTAGAAAAGGTGGGGGTATCTCAAACGCAGATCCAGGCTGCGATCGGGCAGGTGCAGGGTCAGGTGTATGACTTTGCTTCATCGATACCAGGAAATGTCATTGCGCTTGTGACCAATGGTGTCAGCGTCTTTCTAAATATCCTGCTGGTAACTGTCCTGAGTTTCTATCTGACATTGGACGGGAAGCGTATTCGTGATAGTCTGGTGAGCCTCTCGCCGAAGTCCTGGCTCCCAAATGTGTTGTTGTTTGAGGATGCGCTGAGCCGGGTGGTGGGAAATTATATTCGCGGCCAATTGACGCTGGCCCTGATCATCGGAGTTGGTACCAGCGTGATCTGTCTGGTTTCGGGGCTGGGCAGTTATGCCTTGATCTGTGGCGTGCTGGCCTTTCTCTTTGAGACCATACCCATGGTTGGTCCTGCCCTGGCATCTATCACGCCAATCCTGCTCTCGCTGCTGCTGGGCGATCCAGATCTGGTGCGACGAACCTTAATTATTGTGGTCTTATTTATCATTATGCAGGCTTTAGAGAGCAATATCCTGGGTCCGCGTATTGTGGGACAGGCGGTGGGACTCCACCCTGTGGCGGCGATTCTCTCGCTACTGGTGGGTGCCAAGTTGTTTGGTGTCTTTGGGGCCTTGATTGCTACGCCGATTGTCGCGGCAGCCTGGGTTGTTGTGGCCAGCATCTATCGTTCGGCGCGAGGTGAAAGTGCCGACCAGATCCTATCGCGTAATAAGCGGGCGCCCTGGACAATACGGCGTCCGAATGCGATATTAGCGGGAGGAATAAACGAGCATACCAAGGATGAATTGCGCTCGCGTGTAAGTGTGGATGAGCGTTTAGACGATGAGCCAATGGGCTAAGTTTGGCTGCTATTTCGCCGCTGGGAGCAAATGACCCTGGTCATCTGCTCCTACCGTGTTGATAAAGCTCTATGCGTTGCCAAAGGTACGGCGCAGTTCTTCTTCGCCTTCACGATTGACCAGGGCATAAATCTCATCATTGGCTTCAAGTGTCACATCGGCATTCGGGATCACAGGCTCACCACCACGAATAATCAAGGCCAGATTACTACGGCGGGGAAGATTGATCTGATTCAGCTGTTTACCCACGACCGGTGACAATGATGGTACCACAATCTGAATGATTTCGAGTCCCGCGCGCTTAAGGTTCATTAACAGCACAAAGCGCTGGCCTGGGAGCTCGGATTCAATCAAGGAGAGAATCGCCTTGGTGGGGCTGACAGTAACATCAATGCCTAAACGTTGAAAGAGATCTTCATGTTTGGGATTATTCAGACGTGCGATCGTGCGGGCAACGCTGAAACGTTCTTTCGCCATCTGGCAGATGACCAGATTATCTTCATCCTCACCGGTTACCGCGATTACTGCGTCGGCGCGACGTGCCCCCGCCTCTTCCATGGTCCTGGCTTCACAGGCATCACCTTTCAAGACTGACTGGCCCAATTCTTCTGACAGCGTCTGAAAGCGTCCATTCTCTTTCTCTAGCAGCAAAATCTCATGACCTTGTTGGAGCAGATACCGTGTGAGGTAGTAGCCGACATCGCCACCGCCCCCGACAATAATATACATGTGTGTGCCTCTCTCCTACACTCTTATTGTATGGATGGGAAAATATATCACGCACCATTACATCTGTCTTATAAGATGTAATGGGACGTTATCATAGATAATCAAATCTCACTTTGTTTTTGTAGTGGGTGTTGTTGAAACGTTGCCAGTGAGTGCATCGGCGACCATACCTGAGATGATGGTGGTGGGGCAGATTGTCTCAAGTCCAAGACCTTTAAACGTCTGTTCTCGTAGAGGATCGTAAATGCGGCAAACAACTTTTTTTGTATTGAATATCTCTTTGGCGATCTGACTGGCCATAATATTGCGATTATCACCATTGGTGACGGCGGCAAAGGCATCTGCATCCTCTAAGCCTGCGCGTCGCAGGACCTCTTCGTCTACGCCATTACCAACAATTTTCTCCCCCGAGAATTTTGGGGGAAGGCGCTGAAAAGCGTCGCTACTACTGTCAATGACAGTTACTGTATGTCCTGCATTATCCATTTGTGCGGCAAGTGTTGCTCCAACACGGCCACAACCCAGGATCACTACTTTCACGGATAGCCTCCTATCGGTCAAAGGACCGGTTCTCAGGATAGTTAGGTTGTAACTCGAACATTATAGCATGCTAATCAATCGAGTGAGCGCGGCTAGCCATGATCGGCCTCACTATTTTGAGGGACTTTTTTTGCGTGTAGGGAGATGTTGTGTTAGCCTTATTCAAGGCATAATAATAGCGTTGTCTCTCTGTTTAGCTGATCTTTGCTAGAGTCTGTATAGATGTTCGTACTACAATAGATATACTATGAAGAAAGAGTCGAGTCGATTTTATGGTAACAGATGCTAAACCGCACGCGACACCAGATAGTTTACAGTCTGTTTTACGGGCTGTACCTGTGGATCAGCGTGAGGAGTGGGATACTTTTGTGGCGGGCCACCGCTATGGTCATTTTCTCCAGAGCTGGGATTGGGGGGAGCTGAAGGCTACGGCTGGCTGGTCTCCTTTGAGGCTGGCTTTGTATGTGGACGGTAAGATTGTGGCGGCCGCTCAAGTTTTACGCAAGACGGCCCCCCATGTTCCGCTGGCCCTGGGTCACCTGGCGTATGTTCCGCGTGGCCCTGTGCTGGATTGGTTGCAGCCAGGCTTGTGTGAGCAATTTTTTACGCAGCTGGACCGTTATTTGCGCCGGCGTGGAGCCATCGCTTTACGTTGGGAGCCAGATGTGGATCAGGAATCTCCTGAGGGCGAACTGCTGGCGCGTTTTGCCGCTGCACGTCGTGCGGGCCTGGTGCCGACGGTGCAGCCTCAGCGCACGATTGTGCTGGACCTGGAGGCTAATGAGGAGCGTTTGCTGGCCCAGATGAAGGAGAAGTGGCGCTACAATGTCCGCCTGGGCCTGCGCAAAGGTGTCCAGATTCGCGTGGCGAGCTCGCCGGCGGATGTGGAGGCATGGTATGCGCTATTGCAGACGACGGGTGAGCGTGATCAGTTTGGCATTCATAGCCTGACCTATTATCAGCAGGCATGGAAGGTGTTTGCGCCGGATGATCGCCTGCGTCTCTTGCTGGCCGAGTATGATGGTCAGTTGCTGGCTGGCATCGTGGTGGTTGTGCTAGCGGGTCAGGCTATTTATCTTTATGGAGCCTCTAGTAATGCGCAGCGGCAATTGATGCCCAATTACGTCTTGCAATGGGAAGCTATCCGTTGGGCCAAACAGCGTGGAGCGCGGCTGTACGATTTCTGGGGTATTCCAGCTACTGATGCCGAGGATGAAGCGATGGCCGGCGTCTATCGTTTCAAGCGCGGCTGGGGTGGACGTGTCGTACACTATGCTGGCGGCTATGAACATACCTATAGACCCCTCTTAATGCGAGTGGCACGTCGTTTCTTCTAAACGTCCCAGCAGCACCAACTACCACACACATTCCCCACTTCCATGCCACCTCCGATTCTGCCATAAGTCCCGCCGTAACGAGCTAGCCAGCTCATGGACAAGCGGGGATGCAAGGGGCGGCGAGCCCCTTGACTGGGGGGTGTCGGGGGGCTGTGGCCCCGGCATCTCCCCTCATCCCGCCCGCGTAGTGGGCGCAGAGCCATCACATGAAGTAGGTCAGTCCACTAACTGGACTCCCCCTGTTGTGCTTTATTGTTCAGTCGATTGGGATTACCAGACTAATCTCAATATGTATTGAGCTGTTTAGCAATTCTCCTACTTATGAAATACAGTGCATTATCTACTGAACATATGCAGAACCAGGAATGTTCATGAAAAGAAAAATTCTTTGGCCTTTTCTGATATTGTGCATCGTGACAGTGCTTGTTGGAGGTTTTACCGCGTGGAAACTCTATCCGCAATTTATGGGTCCTCCAGAGGTGACTTCAAATGCCTATATCTACTACACAATTAAAGATGCGCGTGGTTTTGTGCTGGCGCGTTCACCAAAAGGGGTGGATGGACAGCCGCTTAAAAGTCCGCAGCCGCTCATTGCGCTGGGAAACGATTTTGGGCGCGTAAGCTCTGATGCCGTCCTGACATTGCAGTTATCGCCAGATAACCGTTATGTGGTGATAGATGGCAATCGTGATCACGGTGAGCAGGTGTGGATGTATGATGTGCAAGCGGGAAAGATTACTTTTAAGCCAGAGGCGGTAATGGGTAACTTTTTGCGCTGGCTACCGGGTAGCAATGGTCACACCTTTCTGTACCGTCCTATGTTCCCACTGGGTCCTTCAGCTCCCATGGATGGGGATAGTTGGAATCCCGGCCTCTGGTCTGTCGATGCGGCTACGGGCGCGCATGCCAATATCAATATTGGTACCGCCTCAGCCAAACTGATTGATGCCGTCCCGTCGCCAGATGGCACACGGATCGTGTATTCGACTACTGAAGGACTCGGCCTGGGTAGTGATACCTATGTTATGCAGAGTGATGGGAGTCGGCGAACCCATCTATTCGCGACAACTGGACTGGAGTCGGTTGCCGGGCTATTTGCCTGGTCACCAGATGGGAAGCAGATCGCCTACGAACGTCTGGCTGATAGTCCCGCTCCCTTCCTCACCGCAGGACTCTGGAGCATGGATAGCAGCGGTGGACGCCAGCAGCGTCTGGCAAGTGTGGATGGGGGGCACGGCTATATGCCGTCCTGGTCACCAGATGGGCAGAAGTTAGCGTATGTGGTACGCATGAATACCGGGGATCATCGTGCTGATACCTCGCAGCAGGCGCTACAAAGTGCGATTGGTGTCTTTAATCTGCATACCCATCAAGCCCACCTGATCGCCACCTCAGCCCAGACGGGGCAGCAGTGGAATATTAACCCCAGCTGGTCCGCCCAAAGTGATCGCGTCATTTTTGCCGCCCTCAGTCCTGCGAATACTGTTTTAGGTGGCATGCCACGTTACTGGTCCGCCCAGCTTAATGTAGGAGCAAATGGTGAGACACAAGTTGTCCCTATCTCACCCGTACTGTCACATATAGTTGCTTCAGGCTAGGATTATGCATGCCTGGCTCGTATACATGGATTGCTCCTCCCAATTTTAGTGCTGTAGGAACTATGTCCAGATGTGTTTCCCTGGTGGAAAGAAGATAGATAGCTATGAAGTTTGTATGGTTTCGACGACAGTTCCGACTCTGGTTTTTGTTGCTGCTATTGGCTGGCTTCTCTGTCCTGATTTCATGGGAGGGAAATGTGGACTGGCTGGCCCCAACTGGTACTGTGTCGGCGGCCCCTTCTATTGTGCAGCAACGCCAGGCGTCTTCATTTATGCATCGGCCTTACTATGGTAATCGAACAATTATGCAGCGCACCGTTTCGTTTTTTGATCATGATAAGCCCTGGTATGACAATGATGGCTGGTTTGTCCGTTTTGATGGTGTAAGTGGGGGGGCCTCCGTCAATGATTGTGTGGCACGCCTGAGTTGCTATGATGGGCATAACGGCTATGATCTGGATATGGCCTTTGAGCCTGTATTGAGCGTGGCTTCAGGGCAGGTTATTCGGGCTGGCTGGTATAACTCGGTGAACCATAACTCCTCTTTTGGATTATGGGTGGCAATCGATCATGGTAATGGTCTGGTGAGTGCGTATGGCCACCTGAGCGCGGTCCTGGTGGCGGATGGTGATCGAATTGGTCCGCAATGGCAAATAGGCACGAGTGGCACAACCGGTGCTTCGACTGGTCCACACTTGCATATGTCGATCTATTACCTGCCTAACTGGCATGCTACCGATCCCTTTGGTTGGAGTGGTCGCAACCGGGATCCAAATATTGTAAGGGATCGCTACCTCTGGGTTGACCGCCCCTCCACACACACGGTTGTGCCATACCTGGGTGGAGGCCGTATATATCCCGGTGCCATTGTGATTGATGATGGTAGTGCAGGCTGGCACTCAACAGGTTACTGGCGCTCAGACTACTTCCGTACCAATATTCATGGTGACCTGCATTGGGCCACAACCGGGGGGGCACGTGCGACCGCAGTTTGGCGACCAAACATTCCAGCGGATGGCTATTATGAGGTCGGTGTTTATGTCAACGATACCCATGCCACCAGTAGCTGGGTTCCATATACCGTTTATAGTGCCAACCCCAGTAATCCCGCATTTCAGATAGCCCACACGGTTCGTGTTGATGAGTCCCATATCGGTATCTTTGGTGGGCCCTTTGGCACCGTCAACACTGGTACGCGCTGGGTGAGTATCGGAACCTACTACTTCCGCCGTGGTACGGCTGGCTGTGTAATGCTCAGCAACGCAACGGGTGAGTCGGGAACAGAGATTGCGGCAGATGCGCTCGAATTTGTACGGGCGTCCGGTGGCTATACTGTTTCTGGCAACGGCGCCTATATTGGTGGCGACCTCAATGCGCAACCATAAATATAACAGGTGTGATAGACAGTATCTTTACACCCTGAGTGTAGGATATCCCAGCACACAGAAGTTACCCGATAAGCGGCCTCTGGTTAATGGAGGCTGCTTCTCTTTATGATGGAATTACACATTCTCATAAGTATGTAGCAGATGAAGTACGTAAATACGAGAGATATTAAACCCTATTATGCGCGTTCTGTAGACTATAAATAAGTAAAAATAAGGAGTAAAAATATGGGCAGAGACAGTAAAGAACTCCATCATGCAGCGCCACTGAATGGTCCTGTCCTTTCGATAGACAGTCAGGAACCAGATCAACTACCAGCGAGTGAAGCCGCACTGGCAGTTGAGCAGGAGGACAGGCGTATGCAAGAAGTGCTGGCATCTTTAGACGTGCTGGTTACCATCCTCTTGCAGCAATATCCGTCTCCCCCTGATACCCTGGTGGTTATATCGGAGGGAGCAGAAGTGGAAGAGGTTGAGTCAACAATTATGGCCCGTTGTGTTGAGTGTATTCGGCAACATTTAACCTGTCATGCTGCGATGCTGGCTGAATTTTCGCAAGAGGCGGAGATGGTCTCTCCATTAGCTTGTTCTGGCACGACAGCTTCCTATGTACAATATTGGGCTGATAGTATCAAGCTCAACACAATCCTGCAAAATCCTGAGCAGTTTCAGTGTTTATGTGCTGGTGAGATCCTTACGCTGGAACTTACCAGTGCTGTATTGAGTGATAATCATCCCGTCCATAGGATGATTATCCCTATTCTGCGGCAAACAACCTTGATTGGACTGCTATTTTTGGATTATGGTGTGGTGCAACTACCTTTGAAGTTGTCGGAGATCGCTGTCATCAAATCGTTAAGCGGTATGCTGGCATTGGCTATGCAGCGCGACCAGGAGCAGCGTGAGCACGCGCGTATAGTCAGTACTTTACAGGCAGCGAATGTTGAACTAACGCGTATGAACACGCTCAAAAATAACTTTATCTCCACTATCAATCATGAGTTTCGCGCCGTCCTATTAGAGATGCAGAAGTGTAGCGAACTGATGCGTGATGAGACATTGAGCCTGGATAGCTTAAAGGAATTCGCTGTTGATATCCATGCAGACACCAGGCGCTTGCTCTATATGATCAATGATCTGGCCCATTTAGAGCGTATTGAAGCGGATCAGATGGATATTTGTCTGGAATGGTTAAACATAAATGTATTAATTACGGTCGTGGTCAAGCGTATCCGTGCTATGTATCCTCACCATCATATCTTGCTGCGTTTGGCCATCGCTCTTCCCATCCTGCTAGGAGATCGAGAGAAGCTGACCATCGTGATCTCGAATCTGCTCCGGAGCATGATCGAATTTACTCCTGAGGGGGGGACAATCACTATCAATAGTCAGGTCCAGGAGAATAGCGTGCATGTAAGTATCCATAATCCAGGGCCAGGTATTTCGGCGAGTGGCTTAAAGCGCATCTTTGAGCGCTGTGCTGATACAGCCGATAGAGTTGTATCAGCTATGCATGAACGAAACCAGGAACTCTCTATGGCGCAGAAAATTGTACAGATGCATGGTGGTCAGGTCTGGGCCGAGAGCAGCATCCGTAACGGCTCAACCTTCCACTTTACCATTTGCTTTGCTTGAGCATAGAACACGGCTTCAGCCCGCTATTTGCAACAACTTATCATCTTTAACCGTATTATAACCAGCAGTAGCTTAAGATATTGCTATACAATCAGAAATATAAAATCCTGAAGATCTATTGTTCATAAATAAATAAGGAGATAAAAATCATGTCTGGTAGTCGAGGCTGTGCCACAAACTCCATTCTGTTTTTAATAATCGTGTTTTTGCCAGTAATTGGCCATATCATTGAAACAGTTTTCATTCTTGAGGATGATCATTCGTCCCTTGGAAAAATACTCTGGCTGTTAATCATCTGGTGCCTGCCATTCATTGGACCATTCCTGTACCTGATCTTTGGTCAGCGTCCGGTGAATCGTAGCCGTGTCATGTTTGGCCAGGCCAGTTATGCTCCTGATGACTATCAAAATAACCCTTATCAGCGCTAATAGGGCATAGACGTCAAAAAAGGATGCTATTCATGCAAATAGAATAGTATCCTTTTTTGTGTTTTTTCTATGGTTACCTATGACTTTGAGACTAACCACTATGGCTAGATTTACGGGGAGCATTTGTAGAGAACGTAAAAATATGCTACAAAATTAGGTGAAGTTATTTGTATCAACATATAAATTGCCGCCTCTTGAAAGACAGTTAGACTACCTTCAGGTTTGGTGTGATGAAAACTATTGGATAATAGTACATCTTCCCGGAAGATGAAATACGCATGAAGTCTTTTCTCAAGAGAGATGTCTGTTCTCTGTACTAGCTAAACTGAAAGGTGCAAATATATACATGAATGTATCTATTGGGGGTGAGGGGTCCGCACAACAAACAGGTGCTGATCATTCAGTTGAGAGCAAACAAGAAGAGCCGCGTACAGTCACACCAAGAGTTGAGCCAAGAAAAAATATCGCCGTTCTTGATGGGATACGAGCCTGTGCGATCCTTCTGGTGATGTCTTTCCATGTGGACTTGAAGACGCTGAATGCTTTATGGAACCAGCCGCGCCACCTTTATGCCAGTGCTCTGGCTAATTTTGGGGCATCTGGTGTGAATCTCTTTTTTCTGTTATCTGGATTTTTGCTTTTCTTACCTTATGCGAAATCTTTGTTATTTCAAGCACCCTGGCCCTCGGCTCGTCAGTTTTATGTGAAGCGCGTCTTGCGTATTGTTCCTGCCTATTATGTAACTTTATTTGCAGTTATTCTGATTTTTGATCAATCATATTTACAACCTCGTCGTTGGAATGAACTTGGTATCTTCCTGAGTTTCTTCATGGATTCCTCCTGGCTGACATTTCGGCAACTGGATGGCCCTTTCTGGACACTGGCGATTGAGTGGCAATTTTATATGATCCTGCCCCTGCTGGCACTTGGATTCTTGCTGGTCGCAAAACGCCTACCGACGGCGCCAGCACGACGTTTGTTGGTGATGATCGGCTGTTGCGGGGTGCTTATCATCTGGGGAATGTTATTACGGGTCTGGGGTGCTTCGCCTATGGCCCAACATCCATCTGATATTGTAACCAGAGTTCTTGTTGTTTTGCTGTATGGTATTACTGGCAAATACATTGAAGAATTTGCAATTGGTATGATTATCTGTCTGTGTTGTACCTATGCCTGGCATCCTGTCTATGGAGCCCTGACGCGTCGGCGTTTTGAACGCTCAAGCCTGTTCGTTGGAGCGATTGGATTGATAATCCTCGTTTTTATGGCGATCTGGCATTTCGATTATGCCCATATGCGTGTACCTACATTCTCATTTATGGATCGATTCAATCCCGAGTATGATCTGATTAACGAATTAATCATCTCCTTTGGTTATGGTGCATTTATGTTCTCGGTTCTATTTGGTCCGCATTGGCTACAGCGTATTTTTTCGTTGAAGCCATTGATCTGGATTGGACTGATTTCTTACGGCCTGTACATGTGGCATATGCCGTTTATCACGATGTTCCGTGGGCAAGTATTGCCGCATCTGGCAATACAGGGACCGATTCGCTATTTTGCTCACTGGCTCTGGCTCCTGCTGACTGCTGTCCCGGTTGCTTTTCTGTCATATCAATTCATTGAGAAACCCGGCACCAGATTGGGCGCACGCCTGACGAAACGGATGCAAGAGAAACGCCTGGCTCGTGCTCAAAGAGCAAAGATCGTAGAACCTGGAAGTGTAGAAACGAGAAGTGTAGAAGCATAGCCGTCACAG
Source organism: Dictyobacter alpinus (assembly GCF_003967575.1). NCBI lineage: Bacteria > Bacillati > Chloroflexota > Ktedonobacteria > Ktedonobacterales > Dictyobacteraceae > Dictyobacter > Dictyobacter alpinus. The sequence goes on along the minus strand of NZ_BIFT01000001.1, from coordinate 1,420,298 downwards.
TTTCCCATATTCTGGCGAAACTACAAAGAGCGCGCAGGAATATCTTGTTCCTGCGCGCTCTTTGTGACTTACTTATCGTAGGTGGCGTGTATTTCAAGAATGAGGTTATACTGCAATCTAGCAGTTTGAAGCCTGAGGAGGAATGGCGATGACATCGGGTTATACGCAGCGAGAAGCTGTCATTGTGGAAGCTTTACGTACACCAGTTGGTCGCCGTGGTGGACAGCTACGGGATTGGCATCCAGTTGATTTGTTAGCCCATGTATTCTCGAACCTGATTGAACGTACGCGACTAGATCCAGCTTTGATTGATGATGTGATCGTTGGTTGTGTCAGCCAGGTAGGTGAGCAGAGTCAAAATATTGCGCGTAATGCCGTACTGGCCGCCGGTTTTCCCGAATCTGTACCAGGGACGACCGTGGACCGTCAATGTGGATCCAGCCAGCAGGCGATCCATTTTGCCGCGCAAGGCGTGATCAGCGGTGCTTATGATATTGTGATCGCTGGTGGCGTCGAATCTATGACGCGTGTCCCAATGGGATCAAACGTGCAGGGGGTGGCCTCACCCTTTGGTTCGCGTATGGAACAGCGCTATGCCGGTCAACTGGTGCCTCAGGGTATCAGTGCTGAATTGATCGCTAAAAAGTGGGAATTAGATCGGACCGCGCTGGATACTTTTAGTCTGGAGAGTCATCGGCGGGCTGGCCAGGCGACCGTCGAAGGTCGCTTTTCATCTCAGATTATACCAGTACCAGTGATAGCCGCTGATGGTAGTACTGTCATGTTCGAGCGCGATGAGGGTATTCGGGTCGATAGCAGTCTGGAGAAACTGGCTAATCTCAAGCCAGCCTTTCAAGTGGATGGCGTGGTGACCGCTGGCAATTCTTCACAGATCAGTGATGGCGCGGCCGCGACCTTAATTATGGAACGTAGAACAGCCGAGCGGCTCGGCCTGCGACCACGGGCTCGCTTTATCTCCTTTGCCCTGGCCGGTGATGATCCCATTTTCATGTTGACCGCGCCTATTCCTGCTACCAGGAAAGCGCTGGATAAAGCTGGTTTGACACTAGACCAGATTGATCTTGTTGAAATCAACGAGGCCTTTGCCAGTGTGGTCCTGGCCTGGCAACATGAGTTTCAAGCCGACCTGAGCCGCGTCAATGTCAACGGTGGTGCTATTGCCCTTGGACATCCTCTTGGCGCCTCTGGTGCCCGCCTGATGGCCGTCTTGCTCCATGAGCTTGAGCGACAGGGTGGACGCTATGGCCTGCAAACTATGTGCGAGGGTGGCGGTCTCTCCAACGCCCTGATCATTGAACGCCTCACAGTCTGAGCGTATCGTATCAAATAAGCGCCACCAGATAGGTTTACTGGTGGCGCTTAATGTTAGTGTGTTGGTACTGACCAGATGGCAAGACTGGGATTTGAAAAGCTATAATGATTAATTTCTATCTGAGTACGCTCGACCTTTGAAATCGCTATATAAGCCCCATTAGGAGACCAGAGGATAGTCTGTACTTCTCCCTTGAACTTGTTATACGTCGTGATATCCTGGCCGTTCTGAGGGTCCCACAACTGTACCTGCGTATCCTGATAGGTGCTGGCAATAGATTTGCTATTGGGTGACCAGATGAGCGTAAAGCTATTTGGTCCCATCTTTCCCTTATGTGTAGCAACCTTACGACCAGTGTTGATCTCCCAGATATCGATCTGCTGATTATCTGGACTTGCGACCGCTATATCACGTCCATCAGGTGATAGCACGCTTGCTGCCTGGGCTGAGGATGGTTTCTCAAACATCTTTTTGTCATGGGCAATATCCCAGACGGTGGTCGTAATCTTGTTCTCACCGTCTCCATTTGTAAATACGATCATATAATGGCTATCCTTTGACCAGGATAGATTGCCATCTTTCTGATAGGAAATCGTGAGCGAATGGTCGACAACTTTGCCTGATTGTGTATCTAAAATCGACAGTGTGTTGCCAAAATCCCCGGCAGCCGCATAGCGACCATCAGGCGACACGCTCACTGTTTGTACAGTACTGGCGACGAGACCAGAGCCGACTAATTTTTCGGTGAGCGTATTCCAGATTTCCAGATAGCCATTCGTCGTAGCCAGGGCCAGTGTTTTGTTATCCTGTGACCAGGCAATCTTCTCAACTGTACCGTTGGTACTGGTAGGTGATTGGGCATGCAAGAACTCAATTGTAACGTGGGTACTGGTAGGTGAGAAGATTCGTTGAGCTGTTTGGGCATGCCAGATGAGCACGTTTCCCTTACCATCTATCGTCGCCATACTTTCATTATCTTTTGACCACAAAAGTATCGGACTTGAGATGCTGGTGTGGGAGCTATCTGTTTGTGGCAGATCTGCTGGTTGACTATATGGATGGCTGGCCAGTAGTTGTCCAGTTTTGCTATCCCATATATACAAACTGCCAGTTTTTTTTGTGTTTCCTGCATTTCCTGCGTCGATACCAACCCGGTATTTTCCTCCTGGAGAAACATTGCTGGTCATGATTTGACTATGATCTGCCTGCATTTGCGTTCCTGTATCAACCTCAGGATAGGTGTCCAGTTGGTGGGTTACCATATTGTAGGTGTTTAACTGATTTTGTTGAGCCGTAAAAGAGATCTGTGAACTATCTGTGCTCCATGCGATATTATCATTTAACGTTGCATCTGTGTATGTCCAGCGTGGAGTTGTGTTATCTTGAGCTGTTTGTACGCCGGGCAGATAAACGATGGCAAACCAGGATCCAAGCAGGCTAAAGAGCAAGATTGCTGCTACCAATGTGCCCAGTAGACGCCAACGCTTCTTGCTTTTGGAGACAGAACCGAGGGTGGCTTTGCCCCTGAGCGGGATAATCTCACTGTTATTGTTGGTTGTTGCTGGATTGTCCAACTCAAAACTGTTCTCTATCGCTTCCTCATCAGTACGTACATATTCTGTCCGACTCTCCGCCACTCTTTTTTGTTGTAATGTGTAGAGAGGGGGTGTCTCGTTGTAGTGTGATGCCGGTGGTGTCTGTTGTGTCAACATCTGGAGCGCGGCCTCACGAACAATGGGACTGGGATCAAATTGTGCCGCTGTGATAGGTTGCCATACTTTTTCATTATCCAGAGTACCCAGTGTAAAAATGGCAGCCTCACGGACCAATGACGATTGATCCTGTAAACAGGTCAGCAATTGTTGTACGGGTGCCTCTTCACCCCAACTTGCACAGACCTGGACGGCGGCTACACGTACTGATTCGTCCTGATCAGTGAAGGCTGGCATGAGTGCGGACACATCTTTCTTTTCACCCAATGCGTGGATGGCCTGGACCCGTGCCTGCCAGCCAGCCTGTCTTGCCTCAGCCAGTTGGAGTCGCTGTAAAAGTGTTGGTAAGAGCGTTTCAGGTGCTTTAATATGTTCTCCCATCAGCGGACCTCCCTGATATGGGTATTGAGCAACTGGTGTAAGAGTTTTGTGCCGCGATGTATATTTGACTTGACGGTGCCAACTGGCTGACCAATACGGTCAGCGATCTCGCGGGCACTACAATGCTCAAAGTAGTAGAGCTGAATAGCCGTTTGATAATTTGTGGGTAATTGTTTGATGCCCTGTTCAAGTTCCTGGCGATCTTCGTTATAGCAAGCCACTTCCTCGGGAGTAATATCAGGATCTTCCAGATAGGCTCCAAAGCTGGCCTCGGTCGTATCCAGTGAAATTGAGGGCAATCTGTTTTCACGTGCCCGCAGGTCACGCAGATAATTACTGGCTATATTGCGTGTAATTTCAAACAGCCAGGCTCCGAGTTTGAGCAATGAGATCCGCTGTGGTGGATATCCCTTGAGGGCATAATATGCGCGCTCAAGTGCAAGCAGGACAACTTCCTCAGCTGCATGAGCATTGCGTACTCGACTCAAGGCAAATGCATAGAGCCGGTCTTGATAGGCCAGCACGAGTTGTTCGAAATGCATATTGATATCTTGCGTTAACAAACGCGTGAGCATTTCATCATTATCTTCCATATCATCCTTTTAGCTGCTTGTCAATTTTTCATCATAGACAATCAGCAGCGCCATTTCTCATGATTTGTTCTAAATGGCTTATGATCTTATAGGACATAACACGGCAAGAAGCGAAAGGGTTGCAAAAGGTGATGGTGTTTTATACTCGACAAGCTTCTGGAATTAGCTGTGCTTGTTTGTTGCTTAAACTAGCGATTTCAGGGTATAGTATTCTTAATAACAATAAGTACGTGTAAGCTTGCATGCTTTTATTGTAGATGGTGTAGGAGGGGAGTCTCAGATGTTAAATCCGCAGGACAAATATACTCTAGAAGAGTATTGGAAGCTCGCTGAAACCTTTCCTGAGCGAAAATATGAGTACGTTGACGGCTATATTCGGATGATGACCGGTGGCTCTCCAGCGCATGGTCAAATTGCAGTAAACATTTCACATTTGCTGGTCTCGGCTTTGAGTTCTAGTGATTGTAATGTATATAGCTCTGATGTAGCTATACAATTAACAAATGATAAATGTTATTATCCTGACATTTCTGTGTCATGTGATCCCAGGGATTGGACCAGGAAGAAGGCTTTAGAATCTCCATCCGTTGTAGTAGAGGTGCTATCACCTACTACTGAGCGGATCGATAAAATAGAAAAACTACAAGCTTACCAGTATTATCCAACCATTCAAGAAATTTTGTTTGTGGATTCCCGTAAATGTTATGTTGAGCATCATCATCGCGTAGGTTCGTTCCAATGGTCTGTTTCACTCTATAAAAATAGAGATGATGTTGTTGCACTTTCAAGTATTGAGGTTCATTTTACTGTGCGTGAAATTTATCATAAGGTATATTTAGAGTTAGAAGAAGATTAGTTGTGTCTCCTGCCATACTCGAATCCGGTAATATGGATAGTTTGCACACCTCTACTCATGGTTGTGCCCTTGACAGTCGAGAACAGACTTGGGTATACTACTTATTAACGTAAATGATACAAAAGTAACGGCAATGTTACGAAATTTAATGCACACGTTCAAATGAACATACCATAACTGAATATTTTGCAGTAGTAACTGCTCTCATCAAGAGAGGTGGAGGGATACGGCCCTGTGAAGCCCGGCAACCCGCTTTGCAATGTAGCAAGCAGGGTGCCAATTCCGGTGAAACATGTTTTTACGTGTTTTGCAAGATGAGGGGAACAGCAATGTAGCGGCCCCCCCTGAGAGGGGCTTTTTTGTTACCTGTTTCCTGGAATCCGGTGCACTTTACAATTTAAAAAAAGAGAATTGCGTTGAAGAGGAAGAGTAAATGTATAGGGCGGCTACAGAGAGTTGACGGAGATGAGATGTCAGCACCGTACCGGCATTGAAGATGGCCTCTGAGTTGCAGGTTGAACTCCCTAGTAAGGATTAGTAGACTGAGCCGTGGGCTACGTTATAGCTGTAGTGTGATCTTGTTGCCTGGATGATGGGACATTGGGTGGCCGAGGTAGCAAAAAGATGACACTCGTAAAGGCTGATGTCGTGAGGTATCAGCAAACCAGGGTGGTACCGCGAAGACGTTTACCCCTCGCCCCTGTAGGGTGAGGGTTTTTTTTGTTCCTTTTTCCAGGAAGGAGTATACCGTGGTAGCACAATTAGAATATGTTCAGCGAGCGCAGACGCAGCAGGTACAGACAGAGAATGAAGTGTTGATATTCACTTTTGACCAACTTTTGTTGCAGCGTGGTGGGCGTCTGGGTCCGGTGACCCTGGCTTATGAGACATGGGGAGAGTTGAATGCAACTGGTGATAATGCGATTTTGATTACGCATGCTTTAACCGGTAGCTCACATGCCCACGATCCAGCCGATCCAGAGAATCCGAAGGCGGCCTGGTGGAATCCTTTGATTGGTCCTGGCAAGTATTTTGATACTTCGCGCTACTTTGTGATCTGCGCCAATGTGATCGGGGGCTGCGCTGGTAGTACGGGACCTTCTTCGAAAAATCCTTTAACTGATCGACCCTTTGGCATGCGTTTTCCCGTAATTACTATCAGGGATATGGTGCGTGCTCAACATAAATTGATCAAGCATCTAGGCGTACGGCGTCTGGCGATGGTGGCCGGTGGCTCGATTGGTGGACAGCAGGCGCTCGAGTGGGCGGTGATGTATCCACAACTGGTTGAGAAGGTGGCGGTTATCGCGGCCTCGGCTGCGGTTTCTGCCCAGGCTATCTCCTTCAATGAAGTGGCGCGCCAGTCAATTATGGCTGATCCAGCCTGGCTGTGTGGCGATTACTTGCCCGGCCATGGACCTGCTACCGGTCTTTCAATTGCGCGTATGCTCGCTATGATTACCTATCAAAGTGAAGAGTCGATGGAGATGCGCTTCTCACGCAACCCGGTCCAGCGTGAAGCGGCGACGGCTCCAACCTTTTCACCTGAACTGGGTGGTCGCTTCGATGTGGAAAATTACCTGTACTATCAGGGTGATCAGTTAGCCCGGCGCTTTGATGCCAATAGCTATCTTTACATCAGTCGGGCCATGGATCTCTATGATGTAAGTGAAGGCTACGCCTCACTTGAAGAGGCTTTAGGTCGTATTCGTAGTCAGATGATATTTGTCGGTATCCGTTCCGATTTTCTCTTTCCCGCGTCACATGTACGCTGGCTCGCCGATAAAGTACAGATGGTAGGAGGTAATGCGCGTTATGTGGAGCTAGATTCTCCACATGGTCATGATGCATTTTTGAAAGAGTGGGATCAATTAACTGAAGCTCTTCGTCAGTTCTAATTGTCATTTTCATCGTTAAAAGGGGAAATAACTCTCATGGCATTGAACAATAATCGCAGCTATGGTTTTGAAACATTATCTTTACATGCTGGACAAGAGACCGCTGATAGCGCGACTGGAGCCCGCGCAGTACCTATTTATCAGACTTCATCATATGTTTTTGATAGCCCGGAGCATGCAGCTAATTTGTTTGCGCTCAAGCAGTTTGGCAATATCTATACCCGTATTATGAATCCAACCCAGGATGCGTTTGAGCGCCGCGTGGCTGCTCTAGAGGGTGGTGTTGGCGCGCTGGCCGTCGCTTCAGGTCAGGCTGCGGAATCGCTGGCTCTCTTTAATATTGCTGGCGCGGGTGATGAGATTATTTCTTCTGCCAGTCTCTATGGCGGCACCTATAATCTTTTCCATTATACCTTTGAGAAACTGGGTATCAAGGTTCATTTCGTAGATAGCCGCGATCCAGAGAATTTCCGGCCTCTGATCAATGAGCGCACCAAGGCTATCTATGCCGAGACGGTTGGTAATCCTCGCCTGGATACGCTGGATATTCAAGCGGTGGCTGATATTGCGCATGAGCATGGCTTACCATTGATTGTGGACAATACGATTCCGACTCCCTATCTGTTGCAGCCTTTGAAGCATGGGGCCGATATTGTTGTCCATTCGGCAACCAAGTTTATTGGTGGCCACGGTACCTCAATTGGTGGTGTCATTGTTGATGGTGGTAAGTTTGACTGGGCGGCCAGCGGTCGCTTCCCCAGTCTGACTGAGCCCGATCCTTCCTATCATGGCGTACGTTATGTTGAGGCGGTAGGTCCACTGGCCTATATCATCAAAGCCCGCGTACAGCTGTTGCGTGACCTGGGTCCTGCGACGACTCCCTTCAATTCCTGGCTCTTCCTTCAGGGACTTGAGACCCTGCCACTGCGCCTGGAGCGCCATAGTCAAAATGCCCTGCGTCTCGCCGAATTCCTGGAGCAGCATCCAGCCGTTAGCTGGGTCGTGTATCCTGGTCTAAAGAGTCATCCGCAGCATGACCTGGCACAAAAATACTTCACCCATGGCGGTTACGGTGCCATCATTGGCTTTGGTATTAAAGGTGGTCTCGAAGCTGGTAAGCAGCTGATCCGCCATATTGAGCTTTTCTCACATCTGGCAAATATTGGTGATGCCAAGTCGCTGATCATCCATCCTGCCAGTACAACCCATGCCCAGTTAACACCTGAAGAACAGGTCGAAACGGGTGTAACGCCAGACTTTATCCGACTCTCGGTTGGTCTGGAGACAGTTGACGATCTGATCGATGATCTCGATCAAGCTTTGAAAGCGGCGGTCGCTGATGTTGGTGTCGCCCTGGATGTGTAGCTAAATCCTCTTTGGGACCTGTCGCCTGTTTTCTTGGTTTGAAAAGGTTACAGGTCCTGAAGTCAATCGATGAATAGTGGTGGTTTGCTATGGAACAATCTGTCTGTGTTTTGAAATTTGGTGGAACTTCAGTTGGGAATGGTGAGCGCATTCGTCGTGTGGCATCAATCATAACTGATACTTTGCATGATCCGACAACTCCGTTTCCTGTCGTGGTGGTTTCGGCGATGTCTGGGGTCACTGACCAGTTATTGCGTATTGCCCGTCACGCGTGTTCTAGTGAAGAGGAGGCCTGTGATAAAGAGCTGCTCGCGCTACGCCAGAAACATATTGAAACTGCGGCGCAGGTCACGCCGATTGGTGATGAGCGCAACACGTTGCTGCACGAGCTTGAGGCTGCATTAGCTCAGTTGAGTGAGGATGTAGGTATCTTACGTCAGGCGGCCCCCGTTGGAGATATGGTGCACCTGCGTACCGCGGCGGTCGCATCCTGGGGTGAGCGCCTCTCGATCCTGCTGGTCTCAGCGGCTACCAGAGCTCATGGTGTCAAGGCCGAACCAGTACGTAAAGAAGTTATTATTACCAGTCATCCTCCGCATGATTCCTCCCAGCCATTTGGTGTGGTTGAGGGTGCTGATCCCCTGAACGATGAGACGCGTGCCAACGCGCACACATTGATTTATCCGTTGGTGCAGGCTGGCATCGTTCCGATCGCGGCCGGATTCCTTGGACGCACAATTACGGGTTTTGTTACCACCCTCGGGCGTAATGGTTCAGATTATTCTGCCACCACGATTGGTGCCGCCCTTGATTGCGTTGATGTTTCTATCTACACAGACGTTGACGGTGTGCTGACAGCCGATCCCAGGCTGGTAGCCAACACCAGATTGTTGCCAAACCTCTCGTATGCAGAAGCGGCTCGGCTCTCATGGTTTGGAGCCAAAGTCCTGCATCCGCGTACCTTGATTCCGATTGCCCTGCGCAACATTCCAGTGCGTGTGCGTAATTCTTTCCGTCCACATATTCGTGGAACGGTTATTGGTCCGGTAGATCATACATCCAGTGGCGCGGGCGCGATCTCTACACGCCGCAAACTGGCTATGATTACTGTGGAGAGCACGGACCTCTTTGGAGCGCCTGAGAATGCTGGACAGGTGTTTGTGCTGGCCGCCAAAGCAGGCGCGGCACCAGTCGCTATCTGTTCTTCATCCGGTCATCATTTGTCCTTCTTAGTCGATGAAAAAGCTATTGACTCGGTCGTAAAGTTACTGCATCATGACATGGATGCCGCTCTCTGGCGCGTCTCGGTGCGCCGTGGCCTGGCTGCCTGTGCCTGTATCGGTTCTGGTTTTACGAATGATCCTATGAGCTCGGCCCGTGCGATTACCGCCCTGGCCAGCGAGCGTATTCCAGTTATTTCGCAGGGAGCATCTGAGCAAGGCATCACCTTGATTGTGGAGGATCGTTCAAGTGAGCGCGCCCTACGCTGCCTACACCGGGACCTGATCGCGCCGGTGATCCCATTGGTGCGTCATCCAGCCGAACGCAAAGGAGAGCGCCGTCAAGCTTGATAGCGTCTCCCCCCGTAACGGCAGGGCTTGCCCCTGCCCCGGTTCACGTACGACCATGCACAGGCCAGAGGCTGTACGTGCTTCGTTCAACACGAATACGTGTTTGAGGGACATTTCTTACGTGAGCTGGAGCAGGGGCAAGCCCTGCCGTTACGTGAGCTGGTAGCAGGGGCAAGCCTTGCTGCTACGTGGGTGGTGGGGATCGATGGAAGTAAGTGTATCGGACACCAACTGTCCCATTAGAAGATAGAAGACAAAAGACTATGGAGAGACAGCATAAGAAGATTCCTGTTGGCGTGTTAGGGGCAACCGGCATGGTTGGTCAGCGCTTTATCGAGTTGTTGCAGAATCATCCCTGGTTTGAAGTAGTTGCTCTGGCTGCATCGGGTAAGCATAATGGTCGCTCATATGCCGAGTCAACGGTCTGGCGTTTATCGGGTAGTGATATGCCAGCCACGGCGGCTGCTTTGCCCGTGGTTGCCTGCCGTCCTGAAGAGATGCCGGACGTAAAGATCGTGTTTTCTGCTTTGCCTGGAGAAATCGCGGGCGAGATTGAGATCGCCTTTGCCCAGGCTGGTGTGGCGGTATTCAGTAACGCAAAAAATCATCGCATGGCAGCAGATGTCCCGTTATTGATTCCAGAAGTTAATGCGGACCATATTGCTGCCGTGGCGCAACAGCAACGTCAGCGAGGTTGGTCTGGTTTTATTATCACCAATGCCAATTGCTCATCTACGCCGCTGGTTATGGCTCTCAAACCCTTACAGCAGGCCTTTGGTGTGAGTAAGGTCCTGGTGACTACTTTGCAGTCTATTTCCGGGGCTGGCTATCCAGGACTCCCTTCGTACGATATTATTGATAACGCGATCCCATATATCAGTGGCGAAGAGGAAAAGGTTGAAAGCGAAACGCTGAAGATGCTGGGAGACTGGCGGGAGGGTCAGGGTTTTGCGGATGCTCCGCTGGTGGTAAGTGCCCATTGTAACCGGGTCGCTACACGTGAGGGACATTTAGAGTGCGCCAGTATTGAACTGGAGCGTGATGCCAGTCCTGAAGAGATTATTGCCACCTGGGAAAATTATGTTCCAGAGCCGCAGTCGGTCCAGTTGCCCAGTGCGCCAGTGCACGCTTTACATTATCGTCATGAACATGATCGGCCCCAAACCCTGCGTGATCGTGATGCGGGAAATGGTATGACCGTGACGCTGGGTCGCCTGCGCCGTTGTCCAATCCTTAGCTATAAGTTTGTTATGCTTGGACATAATACTATTCGCGGTGCCGCCGGTGGCTCCATCTTAAATGCTGAATGGTGTGTCCACAAAGGCCTGCTGTAATCTTGCTACATAAACAAGGAGCTGACCGTTTATAAGATCAGCTCCTTCTTATAGTTTTTAATATGTTTAGCCAGCGCTACTTGAACCACCGCCGGCCCCGCCACTGCCGCCACCAAAACCGCCGCCACCAAAGCTCGATCCACCGAAGTCTGCGGAACTTCCCGCGCCATAATTGCTGACAGGGGGTGGGGTATGGACCATGACGATCATAGGTGATAGAGGTTGATAGTATTGAACATCCTCATCATCGTTATATTGCGGTTTACGCGCCATGAACCAGGATGGGAAGACCGTGATCCCCATCTGCTGGAAACTCTCAATCCACGTCTGTCCCCAGCCGAAACTGGTGGCATAGGGCAAGTAACGCACAAAAATGCTTTGTTTATGGTCCATACTGCTGGCTTTAAACTCCTCATCATGTATGAGGCTGTTCAGATATTTATTGAATGCTCTACACTCGGCGATCGCCTGTTGTCCTTGTTCAGAGTAGTAGCGACCGGAGCTGCGCATGATCAGGATAACGATACCAGCCACGAGCAATCCCAATGGCAGTAACCCCAATGGCCACATATGCAGGCTACTGGCGATAAACAGGCCAATGATAGTTCCAAACACGCCCAATACCAGTAGCAAGACAGCCAGAAAGCCAAGGGTCTTACGCAGCGGCTGATATGAGTTAGCCAGAAAGCCATAGTCTTTTAATTCCTGGCGCACCGGTGAGCTGAATTGAGGAGCATGCATTTGATAGAGGGCTTCAAGCGTAGAAAATGGCACAGATGTTGGATCTTGCTGATCATTTCTGAAGAAGGTGCTCAACAAGCCGGCTTCATGTAAGGCTGGCTGCGTTGGCATGTTGACTAATTCAACATTCAGATCTTCCTTGCTCTGTTCTTCTTGCTCAGCGGATCGCTCGTTCTCTACGATGGTTACCACGCCTTGATTGGCCAGATCAAAGAGGGTCCCAAGTGCCTGCTTAAAGCCGGCTTCTTCATGCCTGGATAGGTTAATCAGTGTTCCGGCGATTCCAGGCTTTAAGCCATATGGTGGCTCGCTAAGTATGTGTCGTTCAATAGATGGTTTCACAAGTTTGGGTTGACGACCGCGTTTATAAAAGAAAGCGACCAGGCTGACCAGAATACCAATACCGAGCGCCCCCAACCAGCCAACAGGTGAATAGGTATCTGTTTCTTGCTGCCGGGCCTGCCAGGCCGGTGGCGCTTGAATCAAGCTGCCGGGCTTAAATTGTAGTCCAATCTCCATCGGTGAGTCAGGCGCAATATTTTTACCCTCGTAGACCACCGATCCTGGTGTTGCTGGTTGCTTGAGTACGGCATCGCCCTGTATCAGTGTGGGAGTAGTCAAAAGCTGTGCGGGATCAGCATAGTTGACGGTGATGGTGGTAGCTTGAATGGGATAGCTATAGGATTTTGGGAGGGCATACCAATCCAGTAGATCCGCTTGCTGTGTTTTTTGGATGACACCTTGAACACGATAGGTGAGCCGATACGTATGGCTGGTGTCACTTTGTGCCTTGAAATGCCAGGTTAGCTTGACTGGATTACTGCTATTATCGACCTCATACTGTCCATTATCGGTGCCTTGACTCATAGTTTTGTCATCCACACTGGCACTGACAATCGAGAGATTATCGGTCTGATCGGTGGGGATTTCGCGATTGACAAAACTGAAATCGCCGCCCGTAAAATGAAAGGTTACGGCCTCGGTCACAATAAGTGTATTATTTTTTTGTACGTTGATTGTTGAGTTATAGAGCTCCGCCGTATACTCTTTCTGAGTGGGTGCGGCCAAAGCCTGCGACGCGCCCGTAATACATAAGAGCAGGAAGAGTGGTATTACCAGATATAATTTTCGGATCATGCTATGGGCTCCTCATATAAAATTTGCGCAGAGTAGGATATAGATATACTCATATATAGCATGACGCTATAATATGAAAAGATTCAAACCTGAGGAGAAGATCAAAGAATATGGGGGCACACGCTACTGTGTGCCCCCATATCTTAATATGGGTGAGGAATTAGCTTGATGGCTAGTGTATTTCTTTGATTAATGCGGGTACCAGGATTTCAGCATTGGGGGTGCCCAATCCTGTTACTGCATCCCAGCCTTCTACTGCATTAAACCCTTTGACTTTGGCGGTTGGATTGTCATTATTCCCGATGGTTACATCATGGAAAGCCTGTGGATAGGCGCCAGAAGTGGCTATTTTGTACAATGCTGGATTGATGAAGCCGAGAGGATGGCCCGCCTTTTGATTGGCCATGGCTGTAATGGCGCTCCAGACCGGGGCACTGGCACTTGTTCCACCAGCCTGTGTCCAGCTACCAGCAATATAGACGGCCAGACCCGTAAATGGATCCGCTACAGCTGAGACATCGGGTACGCCACGGCGATCCTTGAATTGTGCCAGGGTGCCGGCCGGTAAGAGCTTCTGATAGGATGGGGTAGGATAGAATGAGCTGAAACCGCCACCACTACCTGACCAGGCTTTTTCTTGAAAGCTACCGTTCTTTGTTTCCAGGGTTGTACCACCCACACTGGTTACCCATGGTGAATCGGCCGCGAAACTGGTTGTGGGTACATCAGCGATCTTTTTGGCATCCATGTCCGCAAAATCAGTGGCACCGTTGTCGCCAGAAGAAGAGAAGTAGGTCATACCCTGCTGGGTGGTCCCTTTCTGGAGCAATGTATTCCACAGCTTCAGTTCGTCCTGTCCCTTTTGATCTTTAAAGGTCAACTCGGATGCACCCCAACTGTGAGAAACAATGTTGCCGAGCTTGTTGTCAATCGTATATTGCTCAAGCTTGCGGAACTCTGGTAGACCAATCGTGCCTTCGGTTTCAGCGACCGGACTGACCAGCACCACTATCTTGGCGTCTGGCGCCAGCGCATGGATGATCTGTACATCTAGCGTTGTTTCAGCCGCCCAGCCGCTTTTGTCATGGTGAGGATCATATTCGGGAACACTGAGAGGAGAGATTATCTGAAGATTTACTGGTGGCAGATTAAAGGTCTTGTCGAAGACCTCCATATCTTTTTGCAGGGTCGGGCTACCGAAGGAGACGATGTCAACGACCGTCTGTCCTTTTCCCGTGAAACCTTGTTTATGTAGTGCATCTATGCCGTAAGCCTTACGCATTGCATTGGGTGTCAGGCAGGTTGGTAATTGTCTAATAATGGCGGGACAGGCATCTGTACTGGCCGCACGCGTGGGTTGGGGGGTGGGGGTAGGTTGTCCGTCCGTTCCTACTGCTAAGACTGGACCACACGATGGTAGCATCAGGAAGATAAGCAGCAAAGGGACAAGAAGACGCAGAGTGCGTTTCATTTTAGCTCCTAACAACACTAGCTTCTAAATTACTATCCTTAATGGGCACTTGACTGTTCTCGCCTGCTTCCTTCATCTCTCTAGCGTAGCGTCCAGGGACATGTGAGAGCGATGGCGTGGAAGTTTTTACCTTAACCTCATCAGGCTGAGGTTATTTGTCTTACACTTCTTAAGAACCGCTATCATATCCTATCATGGATGACGCTAGTTTTGTAGTAATCAGGTAAGCCTCTCAAGGCCCCTAACTCTTTGGTTTGACTGTATAACGCTGATATCACGTGCGTAAGATACAAGATATGACATATACGATACGGGTTACAATATCCATTTTATATGATTTATCAGGTAGGAATATATTCCTATCGAATACACGCTTATTTGACCTGGGGACCTGATTTGGTTACAGTTATGATGAGAAGTTGAGTACATCTGGTGTTGGGTCGTTTTGTAGTAGTGCAGCTCAGCTGAATTGTGAAGGTATTTACGGATGTTGTCTTCAGATCGTTATCGTAAGCGAAAGAATATATATCGGCAGCGTAATCGTATTGCCCCACTGGCTCATGAAGCCGCAGGAACGAATATGCCGATTGAACAGTTGCCGTTTCCTAAAAGTGAGCACTTTTTTTCTTATGATGTTGTTCATACTCCTCCATTGTTTCCGCCTGTAGCTTCCAACGAATATATTTTGACTGCTCAACCCTTACCTAATGTCTTTCCAGATGGTGGCTGCCAATTTCCAGCCTCCCAGTTACCTGTGACCACGATCCCACAATTTTTACCGGTTCCTCCTGGTCAAGCACTGCCTCAGCCGCATCTGGCAGGCGCGCAAAGAGCAGAGACAATTGTCAGATCCGCTGTTCCGCGACCAATAGGCAGACCTCCTATTTTGATTCCAGCGACACAGAAGAGGAGACCCGCTCCGGCGACCCCCTTACAGGGACGGCGCTTGATCGTGCATGGTGCTCTGAGTATTTTATCAATATTTATCGCCGTGGGAGGTGTGATGGCACTGGTACCCGTCGATAAAAGTGAACACATTTATAGTACATTGTCCTTTCCCTTTTATACGACCGCGGTCAGAAAAAATGACACAGCCTTGATTCAAGCTCAGGCGGCTACCGCCACTGCTGTCACCGTTGATGGCTTTGATCCTGGTGGTGGACGTGTCTACGCAGGGGTTAAAGCTGCTCCCTTAGATGTGCATGTTTCTGCAATAGATTCTGGAAGCTTGCGCCGTTTCTTTTATGGGCAATGTACCTATTGGGCTAACCAGCGCTATCACGAGGAGACCGGTCATTGGATACCCTGGTTAGGGAACGCTTATCAATGGGCCTATCAAGCTCCCGCCTATGGTTGGAATATCTCCAGTACCCCCAATCCTCATGGAAGTTCCATTATGGTGTTTGGTCCATATGCTGAGGGCGCGGGCGCTTATGGGCATGTAGCTGTTGTTGAAAGAGTCAATGGCGATGGCAGTGTCCTCACCAGTAATTGGAATTGGAATGGAGATTGGGCCACCCTCACCTGGCATACCTTTTATCCTGGTCGTGGCATCAGTTTTCTCTGGTATCCAGATTAACCCAGCATACACGCTCTGAAATTTTCTTTGGTAAGATCCTCAAATCCCGAAGAAAATTTCAGAATAACCTATCTTCATCATGCGAATAATACGAGCGATGTGCCTTGTAAGACAAACATTGTGGTATTTTTAAAAGCTTTACATTCAAATGCACGATAGTTATATAGTCCTACGAAAAGTTTGATTAATTGACTGAGTCCCCAGTACTTAGGTAAAGTCAAGTTAAGTATTTGAGTAGGCCTATTTGAAACGTCGTATCTGATGCACCTGCGTAAGATTGAAGGTAATGTGTATGTTATTTCGTGACCGTTCTCGTACTGCTGATGCTGAACACCCACATCCCTCTACACAACGAATGGGTGGTGGAGCTCCAGGCATGTTAATAGATCAGGATGCGTTTCCTGACGCCGCTCCTATTATGCCAGCCCCCGGTGATGCACAATCTCCTCTTGTTCCGTTGCCATTAGATGCTACCATGATGCCAACCACAGTACAGACCCAGAATACGACAAAGTCATTGCGTGAACCTGTATTTATTCCCAGCACTGGCAAAAAAAGTACCGGTACTTTGCGCCCTCCCCAGGGCAGGCGTACAGTGGTTCACGTCGGTGTGGCGCTCGTCTTAATTGTGATTTTATTTGGTACGCTACTGGCTGTACTTCCGACAGGTAATGGTGAGGCAAGCGGCAAGCTGGCACAATTATTTAATCCTAGCACAAACTCGACAACATCCAGGAAAAACGATACAGCCTTGATCGCAGCCGAGGCCGCAACCGCTACGGCGGTGACGCAAGATGGTTATGACGCAGGTAACCAGGTCTATGCTGGTGTGCAGACGGCCGCCCCCGCTAATAATATTCCGGCCGAGGATCAAGGAAGTTTGAGTCGCTTCTTCTATGGACAATGTACGTATTGGGCGAATATGCGCTATCACCAATTGACTGGCCACTGGGTACCCTGGCTTGGTAACGCTGGCGATTGGGCCTATCAGGCGCCTGCCTATGGTTGGAAAACCTCCCCAGTCCCTAACCCGAATGGACCTTCGATTATCGTGTTAGGCCCCTATACGCAAGGCGCTGGCTCCTATGGCCATGTTGCAGTTGTAGAGACCGGAGTATCAAACCCATATAATGGCGTCTCAACCAGTAACTGGAACTGGAATGGTGGTTGGGCCACCACGAGTTGGGTTACCTTCTATCCTGGCCCTGGAGTAACCTTTGTCTGGTTCCCAGGCTAAGCACTCAACGCGCATGTCAGGCTGATTGCTAAGCGCATAGAAACGGAGATAGAAAGCTCTATCTCCGTTTGACTTTTTCTGCAGCTTAAATATAGAAAAATATAAAAAAGGTATAGCTACATAGTCCTAATAAGTGTTGATAAATTGACGCATATAGGCGTAATTAGATAAATTGTGGTCGGAGGCTTGCAGAAATGCAATTGATTGCCGGCTCATAAGAGAATAATTCTATCGAACTAAAGGTTAGTATACATGTTTTCAAATGAATACACTGATACGTCCACTGGCGTAGAACAATTGGATTTTGAGAGGCCCACCCCGCAAAAGGGTGGTGTTGCAACATCCTCATCCTCTGCTGAGCAGATGTCAATCGTCAAGAAGGAGCCACAAACCGGAGATGTTGATCAGGTTGCTGTTGCTAAGGCGACAAAGGATCTAACTCCAGCACGACGTGACCCCTTATTGATTCCAGCGACCGGGAAGAAAAGCGCGGGTACGTTACGTCCTCCCAAAGGTAGGCGGACCGTTATAAATATTGGTGCTACTATTGTGCTGGTAGTGATAATCATTGGTGTATTGGCAGCTGTGGTCCCGATGGGTCCCGGTTCGGCCAATGGCCTGAGTAAGATATTTAATCCTGCCGTCAGTTCAACCAATGCTCGTCAGAACACGACCGCTTTGATTGCGGCCCAGGCCGCAACCGCTACGGCGGTGACGCAGGATGGTTTTGAGCTCAATGGGGCCGGTGGTAAATATAGCTTTGCTGGCGTCCAGAATAATTTTACCTTGCCAGATGGTACGCAGACGAATAATGTGCCACAGCAACCGGCTCAACCGCAGCAGCCAGCGCAACCACAACAACCCTCTGCTCCTGGCTCGACCGGTACGACCGGCGGTATTTCGTCAAGCACTGGCACAATTGCCGATGGCAGTTTCTATAATCCATTTACGGCCGGACAATGTACCTATTGGGCGGATTATGAATATCATAAGCTCACTGGCTATGCCGTACCATGGACTGGTAATGCTGGCGATTGGGCTGCTAATGCCTATGGGTATAGTGGCTGGAATGTTTCGTCTACCCCGCATCTACCTTCGATTATCGTGTTGCAGCCCGGTACCCAGTATGCTGGCGGTGCCGGCCACGTAGCCGTGGTTGAGAAGATTAACGCCGACGGCTCCGTAGAGACGACTAACTGGAATGTAATTGGCTGGGGACAATTCTCCTGGGCCCACTACACACCCGGACCTGGCGTCCAATTTGTCTGGCATTCGTAAGCCAGCATGTGGGCATGTTAGAATGGGAGAAGATGCAAACCTCATCTTCTCTCATTTTATTATGCCCCAGCGCTCCAATAGCACGTTGTAGTGGTCGATCATTGCCTGATGATATTCCTTCTCGTCTAAGGAGCATGATTTTAGTTGTTGCTGATGATAATCCAGTAGCGCCTGGGCAGCAGCGCTTGATTTGGGGGAGACACGGGCGCGTTTAATGCATTCGGCTGGAAGTGGTTGCCAGTTAGGATTGTTTCGCCAGTTAATATATGGACAATTGCGGCACTTGTTGGAACAACAGTAGCCACGGCGTATCAGATATCCCCTCGTTGCCACGTATAATCCGTTTGCCGTAACCTCCCAATCCTCTTCTTCCTTCCTCGAATACATGATTGAACCTTTCCCTATGCCGTTTGATTGCAGTTTTTTGATACTGCTGTGCTTCATTGGTGATATATTTTAATATATTGTAGAGTATTGTAGCTGAAAAAATCAGGACAAGACAAGGTGGGCAGATATATAGTAGCTATCAACCGGGAGGTTGTCCTGCTCTTTTCTGTTTATGTGGTCAGATTGGATTTATGGCTGCCATCTGGCTAAAATGCGCTCATTGGTCCGTGTGGTGACCGCGATTTCACGGATCCCTCGACGGTCCAGAATGCCGTTTTCGCTGATCACGTGGGTGACCAGACGATAAAGGGTATGGTCAAAATAAAAGTTGCGCACTTCAATACCAGATGGTGCTTCGGCAAAAACTTCGCTGGCCTCTTTCTCTTCAAGCAGGTCGAAGTTACTGGCCTGACGGGCCGGATCATGTTCATACCAGCGGTTGGGCGAGATTTTCAGCGTTTCGCTTAAAACATAGAAGGGGATATTCCGTCCATGGGCCGCCCAGGCGAGCAGGGCGGTACCAGCCTTATTCAAGATGTCGCCATTAACGAGAATACTATCGGCCCCTACGACAACGCCCTGGCACAGTGGTAGAAAGATATCCGCCTGGGCATCTGTAATCAAAGTAACGGCTATTCCTTTCGCCTGTAGTGCCCTCGCCATTTCGCGTCCTTCATACCGTGGTCGCCCCTCAAGGACCGTGACACGCTCGATCTGATCTTTGTGAGCCAGCAGGACATCCAGGACGGTGCCAGAGATGCTACAGGTCATAAGATGTCCCTTTAAGTAAGGTTGCGCATGTTCCGCGATCTGTTGGGTGGCGCTTTCATAGGTCGTGAGCAATTGTTGGGCTTCATGCGCGATGGCTTCAACCCCTTCATCATGGACATGGACCACCCGGGCAACGGCACTGGCAAGTGCTCCCATGGCTGGCCTGGCCCCCGCCAATTGTCTGGCACTACTGGCCAGTAATTGCAGGCGTTGCGGCTCTGATAATTGGGTATCTTGTGCCAGATCCTTGAGAATAGAGATCGCTTCCTTCACAAGCCAGCGGGATCCGTGTTCTCGATCTGAGCATATCTGTTGAATACGCTGTTCTAATGACTCCATAAATACTATTTTACATCCCAAATCTACAAAGAATCAATTTTAATACTGCTTGTTCTGGTTCGTCTTTTCAGTAAGCTAGACGATGCGGTTTAGTGGACCACAACTTTCAGCCCCCTGAATACGCTAGACTGAATCGCATCACTAAGCCTGCCTGTTTTTTTCCACTTTCTCCATTTGGACTGCTTATTGCCTTCACAATTGGCCCTTGTTCTTACGCTATTGGATTGGTTACACTGGATAGTAATAGCAACCAATAGGGGGATATTTATGGGGCAGAACAGACCAAATCACCAGCCATTACCATTTTTTACGGCATCAATTAGCTCACTTGTACAGCTTGAGCGTGCGAACGGCATCCCTCTCTATCGTCAGATCAGCCTGGGATTACGTGAGGCTATTCTGTCTGGTGCTTTGCCTGAAGGGACGCGCCTGCCGCCCGAGCGTTCTCTCGCGCAGGAACTGGGGGTGAATCGCACGACGATTATGAATGCCTATAATGACCTGTCGAGTGAAGGATTGATTGAAGGTCATGTAGGACGAGGTACGCTGGTAAAGCGTAGCAGTTTGCAGATAGATGATGATTATTTTGAGCAGGCCACACCCTCCTGGCTCCTGGGCCTGTCAGCCAGTGAAGATGCCCTGCTGGGTCCGGATGCTCGCTTCTTGAGTGAGATCTCGTCAATGGAGGAGCGGCAGGAGATTATCTCATTGGCTCAGGGCACGCCGCCTCCTGATATGTTACCGGCAGAGGTGATCCAATCGCTGATGGCAAACAATCTGGCGAACGCCCGTCAGAGCGCGTTAGGCTATTGTCCGATGGATGGGTTATTGAGCCTGCGACGTGGTATCGCAGCCCGGATGCGCCAACGCGGCGTCCAGGTTGATGTCCAGAATATTTTGATCCTGTCCGGCTCTACACAGGGACTAGGCTTGATTGGGCGCTTTCTATTGACACCGGGTGATGAGGTTGTCGTCGAGGTGCCAACGTATCTGGGGGCGATCCAGATGTTCCGCGCGCTTGGTGCCCGTATCATTGGTATTCCAACCGATAATGAAGGGATGCGTGTTGACCTGTTAGAGGCAATACTGGCTCGTCGTCAGCCACGCTTTATCTACACGTTACCAACTTTTCAGAATCCCACCGGGGCCGTTATGTCCCTTGCGCGCCGTCGCCGTCTGCTCCAATTGGCCAGGCGTTACCAGGTTCCGATTGTTGAGGACGATGCCTATGGCGAGATCTACTTTGGGGACAAGGCACCCGAGCCACTCAAGGCCCTGGATACCTATGGCAATGTGTTGTATCTGAGCACCTATTCCAAGATGCTGGCACCTGGACTACGGGTAGCCTGGCTGACGGCTCCTGTACCAATGATTGAGCGCTTGAGTTTATACAAGCAGACATTTGATCTGAATACCAATGCGATTGGTCAGTGGATTATCTCTGAGATGATTCGGCGCAATCTGCTAGATGAACATCTACAATTGGCACGTCAATGCTATCAACAGAAATTGGCATTGATGTTAGAGGCTATTGAAACCTATTGGCCGGCAGGTGGACGTGTCCATCCACCGACTGGAGGCATGCATCTCTGGTATCGCCTTCCCGGTGATATGCGTGCGCGCCACCTGTTGCGCGAAGCTGTCCATGAACAGGTTGCCTTTGTCATGGGAGAATTATTTCATGTCGATGGGGGCGGCCATCACTACCTACGCCTCAGCTTTGCTGCGCCTGAAGAAAAGCACATTACCGAAGGCATACGCCGTATCGGTATCGCTATGAGACGTTTACTGGCACGTAGAACGCCTTCGGGGGAGCAAGACTCACCCATAGAACGCTTACCAATAGTTTGACCTGGTAGAGATTTGGAGCCTTGTAATTGGTTGCTCTTTAGCATTTTGGCGGTACATATTAAATCTGGTTCCTTCCCCCATTAGTCCTAGTGATTTGGTAGACATGGGCAATATGAGTATCTTAGCATGATAGAAGCTGTAATTTTGATTGGTCTGGTGGGTAATGGAATGGAAGGAGTGTGTACAATCAAGATGGAGCCAAAACCGCAGCAACCGCAGTTTGATGAAGCGCAACAAAAGTCAAAAAATGAAGTAACATCAGAAGCTGTCGAGCAACAAGAACAGACGAGCGAAGAGGTCGTTCCTGGTGTACCCATTGTGCGTAGTAATACCCCACGTCCGCTTTCTTATGAAATGATGATTTCTTCGGGGGGACAGTATCAAGGTATCGCCCAGCAGGATTCCGCCCCGATTCCAACCTTTCCCGCTAAAGCTCCCTCGGCTCCACCGGTACCTGAAGAGTTTGGCGAGCGCGTCCCTGAGAAGTCGTTGATCTCGTCGGCGACCACGGGACAAGTTAAGTCCGCTGAAGATACGCAAGAATTTATCTGGCTCTTCGAATACGGTCTAGAGATGGATGCCGCGATCCTGAATAGTCCTGAACGGCTGGCCGGTATGGCTTTGCTTTATGGTCCGGCAGTCCTGAAGGGCTATTCTTTAATCGTGGGGGCGCAGCGCATCCATGGCAGTACAGGACCTACGATTGTGGCGATCAGTCCGAGTCAGGAACCCGATGCTGAAGTGTGGGGTGTGTTGTATCGTATTCCACGACGCCTGTCAGAGCCGACTGAGGATGATCCATCCTTACTAGATACTATCCATGCTGCGATAGTGCCGCAAAAATTTTTTAAGGGAGTTCCGGTCGTGGTGTATGAGACCTATCGGGAGCGTGAGTTAACCAGTGTGACCTATGTAGCGACGGAGATGGCTTATCAGCAGTTGCATTTTGCTCTGGCTGAGCATGGTACTGATGATCAGGCGTTTATGCACCGTCTGGCAACGATTGCGCAGAAGCAGAAGTTACCTGAACACTATATACAAAGTTGTCTTCAGCAGCGCCAGAGTGGTGAGCGAGAGAGTGTAGATAATGAAGCATTGATTGGCCAGCATTCGATACGCATGAGCGCGACGAATAGTTCTTTGGAGGAGCGTGCTCTGCATCAACATAGCTCGCCCGGCCAATATACCTTGCGCTCATCAGAGAGCGCGGATCGCCGTTCATCGCAGATCTCTGAAGTGCGTTCATCGCACATACCTCCGAGTATGTTGCCACTTCCCGCCAGTGAGATGGCGCTCAACAATGAACATAATACTGAGCCACTACCAGCCTTTAAAGAGCGTTTATTGCCATCGTCTGAGTTAGTGCCACGCCCATTCATTTCACAGCCATCCCCTTCTGCGCAACGCTGGTTCATTGCTTTTGCTGTCTATCTGGTATGCCTGTTACTGCTAGTTTTAATTTTTGCCGTCATTCAAGGACTTGGCGTCGTCAATACTATTTTCAATAACAATTTTACACCTCTGGGGGTGCCATGGTTGGTCATGACATATGGACTCCTGGGTGGCTGTATCAGTTGTATTTTGACACTGGGACGTTTACAGGTTGATCGTCCACCAACCTTTATTGTGATTACCTGGTTTACCCGTCCATTTATCGGTTCCATTCTCGCTGTTTTAAGCTATATTTTATTGACCAGTGGTATGTTTGCCTGGAGCCAACAGGGGAATGGCAATATTGCCTTCTTCTCACTGGTTGGAGCTCTGGCAGGATTATGCGAGGGCCGCGTCTTTTTTCATCGGTCTTGAGCGAAGGTTGAATAGCCATGTGGGGGATGTATGCCAACTTACATTAGTTTGGTGAACTTGTCTGAGCAGGGTGTGAAGGAGGCCCGGAATGCTCCTGAGCGGCTGCATAACTTTGAAGCGGCATTGGTAGAGGCAGGGGGGAAACTTCTTGGCTTTTATCTGGTGATGGGACAGTACGATTATATTGCGATTACGCAAGCGCCTGACGATCAGACCGCGGCCCATATCATTCTGAAAACGTTAGCACACGGAAGTTTACGTATTCAAACCTTGCGCGCTTTTCCCCGTGATGAATTCGAGTCAATTGCTCATGGTTTAAGCTTTTAATGGCCGGCGGGATAATGACTTGTGAAGGTTATCCCGCCAGTATCTCTTCTCTATTTAGTCTAAATCGGTACTGAAAATGGCATGCATGACGCGCTCTGGATCGTGACGAGCCAGAGAATCGCCTTCAAAGTTGAAGCGTCCGACCACTACACTGGGTACCATACGCTCTAGTTGGTCTCGGTCAATTGCTACCGGGTGACCACCTTTTTCCGCGTATGCCTTAAGCACCTCCGGCAGGAAAGTTCCGTCATTGAGTAGCACACGATCGACGCGTGCCCCTAAATAATGATGAATTGTATTGACGAAGTCCGATGCTTTGTAGTTATCTGTCTCGCCATGCTTGGTCATCAAGTTACAGATATATATCTTCTCCGCATCCGATTCACGGACTGCACGAGCAATTTCAGGCACCAGCAGATTGGGTAGCAGGCTGGTATACAGATCTCCAGGACCAATAATGATCGTATCGGCCCGACGAATCGCGCGTATAGCCTGTTGACAGCCAGGAGCATCCTCAGGCACCAGTCGTAGATGTTGGATTGGTGAGAGGGAGCCAGGCTGTTTCTCGCCACGTGTATCTATGTCGGTTTCGCTACAGACCGAGGTGCCATCCTCTAGATCCGCGCAGATGGTCGTTTGAGCCAGAGTGACCGGTACCACATTTCCCGCAGTATCCAGTAGTTCTTGCGCATCCTCAATGGCCAGCAAAAGATCTTCATTATTGATATCCTGCAAGCCCTTAAGAATCAAATTTCCCAGGCTGTGTCCACCGACACCATTGACTACCTGCTCATCCCTGCTTTCTTCCGCTTTCTCAAAGCGATGCATAAAAACTTCGCGCCAGAGAGCTCCGTTGCGCGCAAGTGCTACCAGTGACATACGAAGATCACCCAACGGCAACTGCCGTCGAAACTCATCCATCAGTCGACGGGAGCTACCACCGCTATCTGACATATTCACCACAGCCGTGATATTGAACTGATACTTCTTGATATGTGAAAGCAGTGAAAATGTTCCTGATCCTCCACCGATAGTTACAATACGGCGTCCTGCAAATTGATCTCCCGTGCGGTAATTCCTCTGCACCAGGTTTCTCCTTCGGCTGATTTCAGGTTCGTTATCCACAATATATTCCTCTACATAAAACACATATATATTCAAATGCGTGCACTGCTGTGCATAATTGCACTCAGCACATGCATCGTATATATACGTATAGGACTATCATTTTTCCTCTATACTTATCTGCTCAACAAATAAAAGATTGTTTTTCTATACCCTGCCACAGGTATATCCACACACCATCTGTTCGCAAGGATGAGTTTGCCCATCTATATTCCGGCTCACACTTCCTTGCCTGTTATAAACAATCGGAAAAAAGTAAATTTGCAATATCTATGCGTTTCCAGATAGCTATTTAGTTACTCTATAAGACTTCATGAGACAATAGCGCCCGCTACGCGGGCGGGAAAGGGGGATTAACCCAGGACGCAGCCCTGGAACCCAGTCAGAGGATGGCCATCCCCCTGCTCTTTACTATAGAGTAGAAAGAAACTGCTATAACGGTCCCCATCACCTGGTTTTCATATGTGGTGAGATCGAGGGCCGCCACAACCGCCCTCGATCTCACCACATATGAAAATACAGATGAGCGCCGCAGGCGCGAGGCATCAAAACAAAAGATGAATATCACGCCAGCTATAACCTTCCGACAGTTTATCACGGCAGTATACCCCATGCAAGAGCTATTCTTTACTATGCTCACTGTTTGCGCTTTTAAAGAATAGCTTCAGTTTACTGACTCCGAATCAATAATACTGATATACAATCTATGCTGTCTTTTAAACCGCTAATATATCTACCTGACAGCAATTCTTTTTCTCTAATCTATCATGTTTTTACTGACATAGGTACTGTCTTCTTGTGTAAGGAGCATAATTACGCTATACTTTTTGCAACGGGAATCTCTTGAGGCTTTGTGGGCGCGGCCTCGGGGCGCAAGAATCCCGTTCTATTTTTTGCAAAAACAACTCCTCGCCTTGCAAATCCCCCACTGATTCATGTACATTATTCATGTGCGTCCATTTATATTTATTACTTTTCTTGCGTAACTTATTCCACTAATAGGGAGAATGTTCTATTGTCCATGCAATGTAGGTACGTAGAATTTAATAATAATAACCCTTATTAGTCTTATCAAGTATCAACCATTCGCTAGAGACTACCCAAATACTTGCGATGGACAAAATCAGGTAATTTAGCAGTTATTTATATTTGATTACCCTATGCTTGAGGATTTGCTTCTCGTATACTTTAAATGTTATGTACACCCATAAAGGCAATTGTGCTATAATTGCTCTTACTTTTGTTAGGGAGGAATGTGCTTGTGACTCAGAATGCGGATAGCAAGATGATACTTTATCGAGCCAGGTTATTAGTGGAAGAGGGAAGATATGATGCAGCTCTTGAGGCGCTCACTACGATGCAGCTTGAAGACGAAAAGCAGCAACAAGATGTAGCATATCTGCTTGGCTGGTGTTATATCCTGCGTCAACAGTGGGAGGACGCGCTGGCTACACTTTCACCTTTGCTGGTGGGGTTGGATGAACGTCTGGACGTTGAGACCCCACAAGAACGCGAGCGTCATGCTATGGCCCTGTTACGGCTTGGTATCGCGGCCGTCAATCTTTCCACCTATGAGGATGCCTCTCTTCACTTTATACGCTGCCTGAAAGTTTTACATGATCGCCGCGTACATCTGCCAGTCGTAAGGATCCATGCCCGCTATTATCTGGCGATGACTTGCCTGATGCGTGGATTATATGGCCCTGCATTAGAGAATTATGAGGAGGCCATTCGTCTTTGTTCCCACTATGCTAATGATGCGGCTTTACCTGATATTTATTATGGTATCTGTGATGTCTATCGCAAGACGGATGAACTGGTAAAGTCTTATGAGGCCGGCCAGGAAGCGTTGCGCTTATATATGCAGCGCGAGAATCAACAGATGGCGGCTCGTATGCATAATTTGCTTGGCCAGGTATGCCTGCAAATGGGCGATTATCGTGAGGCGTCCGATCATTATACAGAGTCTCTAGCTATTGCCACCAGCTATCAGGGACCGACGCTGGCAATGCTGAATTGTGCCGCGATGGCCGAGGTGCGCCTGGCCGAGCAGCGTCTCCTGGAGGCAAAGCGTTATTGCCAGCTGGCCTTGAATACTATGGAGCAGATTGATGATAAACATATGGAAGGACGCGTTTATCATGTCATTGCTAAGGTAACTCATGCGGCAGCTGAGAAGGAAACGGGTGATCAGCAACGGAAGTTATTGGAAGAGACTGTTTCCTGGTATGAGAAAGCCAAAACATGTCTGGCCGCTACCCAGGCTTATGCCGATGAAGCTGAGATTTATGGTGGCTGGGCGCAGACCCTTGAGGAACTTGGTCGGGTGACAGAGGCGATAGAGTGCTGGCGCTCCGGCTATGTTGTTTTGCACCAATCCAAAGAGGATCCTAGATAAGCTTAATAAATAATACGGGGGGCAAAAAATGTGGCATGCCACATTTTTGCCCCCGTATTATTTATTAAGCCAGGTCCCCTTGCTTCTAATTTACCCATCTGTTCTTTGTGCTATGTCTGTATAGATTAGTACCGGTAATGTTATGTCCGCTGTATACAACGGAGATCTCTGACCGTGCGTATAACAAGCAGCATATTTGGTTTTATGAGGAGCGTAGCTTTTTTATGATTGGAACTGATCAACGTCAATTGGGCGCGACGGGAATTTCCGTACCTGCGCTGGGTATTGGTACCTGGAGTTGGGGCGATACTGGACTCTGGGGCTATGGTAAATCGTTTACACGTGATGATATCACGCAGGCATACAAGCTTTGTCTGGATAATGGTTTGAATTTTTTTGATACTGCCGAAATTTATGGTAAAGGTGAATCTGAGCGTATCCTGGGTGAGTGCAGGCGGCAGGATGGTCGTCCGATCCTGATTGCCAGTAAATTTGCTCCTTTGCCTAAACGTTTCTCGTCAAAGACGCTACTGGATGCGCTGGATGCTACCCTGGAGCGCCTTGGTGTCGAGCAGATCGACCTGTATCAGATCCACTGGCCTTATACTTTTCTGAGTATAAATGGGTTGATGGATGCGCTGGCTGAAGCTGTGCGAGCGGGTAAGGTGCGCGCGGTGGGTGTAAGTAATTATAGCGCCAAGCAGATGCAGCAGGCTCATGCCCGTCTGGCGCGCCACGATATTCCACTGGCCTCAAACCAGGTGGAGTATAGTCTGCTCCATCGTTCGCCCGAATCCAAGGGGGTATTGGAGGCTTGCCGAGAATTAGATGTGGCACTGATCGCCTATAGTCCGTTGGCTAAAGGCATTTTAACCGGCAAATATCGTCAGGGTAAGGAGCCGTTACCTTCATTTCAGCGGCGCTTAATGTCAAATTTTGGCCGTAAGCAGCAAGAAAAAATGGAGCCATTGTTTGTAGCGATGGAAGCGGCGGCCCAGGCTCATGATAAGACATTTGCCCAGGTGGCCCTCAACTGGCTGCTGTCCACCGACGCACATATCATCCCTATTCCTGGTGCCAAGACAATCCGCCAGGCACAGGAGAACGCTGGCGCGCTTGGATGGCAATTGAGCGATGCTGAATATACCAGTATCTCCAGAGCGATTCAACCGTAATTAAGCCGCACTCGGGCGCTAAAGCGCCCATGCTTTTTATAAATGTGGTGTGTGATCGTGTGCAAAGCACACGATCACACACCACATTTATAAGATAATTTTCACGATTTTGGAGCTCCAAAGGTTTTAAGTGTGCTATCAAAAAAATGAGTTTTTCTCACTTTTACAGCACGCTTAAAAGAATCGTGAGCGCTTTAACGTCTGCGTGTGGCAATTAAACACCATCTTATTAAAGCTTATGGCTCTGCTTTCAAGCGTACAAGTATAATACCCAGCCAGATAATCCAGCAGGCAAAAAGTAATGTTGCCAGGGTAGTCAGGGTACTTTGTCCGCTGCCCGCCGCGCTGGCTACCGCCACTGCACTGATACAGAGCATGGCACCAATAAAGAGCGATGCATACCCAAAGGCAACCCACACTCCCGGCCAGAGATTTTTTCCTGTGCGTGCAATCATGGCGCCAAAGAACAGGCAGCCGAGTCCGATCAAACCTGTCCCAATGACATTGGTAATCAGTGAGAAGATCGGAGATAGGGTCGTAACACTATTCTGTATGGCGCTTCCCGTACTGTTGGCTGCCAGAAAGAGATATGCGGTGTTGACCGTACTCCCGAGCAAATAAATGCTCAGCCCGATTACACCCAGCCAGGCTGCCAGGACCACAAAACCTTTGCCGCGCCATGGATGTTCCGGCAATCCATCATCTTCCTCCTCAACCTCTTCGTCTTCGGTCTCCTCGCCCTCCTGATCCTGGCGAGCCGCCTCTTCTCGTTCCTGCTGGTCCATCAACTCCTGAGCCACAATGATGCGATGCAGATTGAAAGGGAAGGTAATTAAGAGCAAGAAGGCACAAATAAGGAGTAACCGATAAATCAAGAATGAGATCGAATGTGTCCCGATCCAGGCCAGATAAGCTGTATAGCGGCCAGCACCTGTGGCTTCTAGCGCGTTGCTAAAGCCAGTCGGGCCTAGAATAATAACCTGATAAAGTGGTACTCCCAGCAGCAGGAGTAGGCCACCGATAATATAATAGCTTCCGTTTGTGCGGAGCCTGGCCAGTAAGCTACGTTTCATACCTAAAAACCTTTGTGCAAGTAATGATCAAAATAGATAGCATTTTATTTCCATTAGAGAGTATGGCAAAAGTAGGCAGGTTTATGCAAGGGGCTTACGTTTATTTTCTACTTTGTCCCTATCTTATAAAAAGCGAACGTGTAACTCTACAGGTGAGCTATGCGTATACAACGTATGGATTTAGATCCAGGATAATTGGGGAGGAATTAAATGCCGCGTTGGTTGTATTTCTTATTAGTCTTTTCTGGTATAGCTGTTGTTCTTGAATATGTGCCTCTACCTTTTCATGTTCCGCCGCTGGTGCTTTTTGTGATTGCTGCACTGGGCATTGTGCCGCTGGCTGCTTTGATCGGGCAATCGGTAGAAGAGGTGGCTGAACATACGGGTGAGCGTATTGGTGGATTGCTATTCGCAACATTCGGTAATGCGACTGAACTTATCATTGGCATTATCTCTCTTAGTAAGGGATTAGTGGATGTGGTAAGTGCCACCATTATTGGTACAGTGCTGGGCAATGTCTTGCTCGTAATGGGTGTATCGGTCTGTGTTGGTGGCTTCAAGCATGGTCGACTGGAATTTGATCGGCGTTCAGCCAGTCAGTATGCGTCTTTACTGGCGCTGTCGATTGGTGGACTATTGTTACCGACAATTGCGGAACTGTTTGCTACACGGGCGAATCAACCGCTGGTCGCTGAGCGAGGCATTTTGCTTTCGGATGTTATCGCGGTCGCCCTGTTGATTGGCTATGTGGCCTCAATCTTGTTTAGTGTCTTCCGTATTGGTGACAAGCCGGAGAATGACGAAACCGATATGGAGCCGCTGGTTGGTGCGCGTTCAGCGGCTGCTATCTTACGTTTGCTCTCATATCGCCAGCATGTGGCACAGAGCGCTGTGGCGGGCAAGAGTGGTGTATTGAAGCGTATTGACGGCACGGTAGATGCTATCGTTGCCCATGAGTCCAGGCAAAGCTCTGAAGCAGGTGGTGGGGTAGCTGTAAAGGCAGAAGCAGATGGCAATACTCCATCGCTGGATAATGTATTGTCTCATCCCGGGATGACCAGGCAGACTGAGAAGAAAGAGGCTGAGCATGAGGGTGCGAAGGTACCGCTCTGGCGCAGCCTGGTATTCCTGGCCCTGGCAACCGTGGGTGTCGCCATTATCTCCGAGATTCTGGTAGGAACGATTGAGCCAATGACCGCAGTTCTCCACTGGAATCCTGCCTTTGTTGGACTGGTCTTTATTCCCTTAATTGGTGGCTTGCCTGAATACTTCAATACCATTTCGATGGCGTTGGATAAACGTATTGGTATGGTCTTGTCCGCTTCGGCTGGTTCCTCGATCCAGATTGCTTTGTTGATGGCGCCGATTCTGGTGCTTGTCAGTTTGTTTATGCCGATGCGACTGGACCTGGTCTTTAGTCTGGTTGAGCTGGCGGTGCTGGCCCTGGCTACCTTCCTCTTCAGTGAAATTACCAAGGATGGGGAACTGGTCTGGCTGGAAGGATTATTGTTGATTTTGCTCTATGTGATGATGGGCAGTACCATTTTCTTATTTGGTGATGCACCAATAGTTCCTAAATAACGCCATGTGCAAGTTGTATCCCTCACACCTCGCGCCTACGGCGCTCGCTTGTTTTGAGGAGGAACATGGCGAGGCGGTCGCGACCGCCTCGCCATGTTCCTCCTCAAAAGAGTGGGTATGTGGAAAATTTGCACATGACGTTAAATAAATAAAGACAGTAGCACACTAATAAAAGGAGCAGGCAACCGAGATCGCCTGCTCCTTTTATTAGTGTGCTATAAGGGAATGGAAAGGACGTTGTGGCCTTCGCGTCCGCTCTGGACGAGGTGGGAGATGAAGAGCTCGATTACAAAGGGCTTTTCATACAGTGGATTGCGATTACTATCCATAAAGAAGATGTGCAGACGTTCACGGCGACCGCTGGGGCCGCTGCTCAATGGTTGCATGGGCATAGTGATCTCAGCAACGTAGCCTGCGGCTGGAATGTTGACATCAGCCTGCTGCACGATGTAGGCGTAATTTTGATACAGAGCGGAGCGCACTTCAATATGCACCGTTTCTTCTTCGCCCAGCGCACTTAAGCCTCCGGTCTCGGGATTGATGTTGGTTTTGGTTCGTCCCATAATGTTGACGCGGATTGAGTAGCTTTGATTGGGCTGGATGCGCATAGGTGTCTCAATCAATGCTGCGGCCGATGTGTTATGTTGTGGCTCTCCAAGGATGAAGCGCTGCATACGTTGGAGCAGTGAGTTATCTTTGCCGGCGCCATTTAATCCAGCTGTGGTGTCTTTAGGATGACGTAGTTTGGCTAAGCCTGGCAGGGAGCCACTGATGACATTTTTAAGGTGATCAAGCGATAAATCTCTTGAGCCCGAGGGCGTTTCTGGCTTATCATGTATAGCGCTATTTTTTTCCGCTTCGGTTACAGGTGGACCCGCAAGGGAGGTCTCGGATTGAGCGGCACGGGCCGCCAGGGCGGCTTCAAACGAGTCGCTTTTAATCAGGACGGTTGCCAGTTGGGCTATATCCTGCTGTGGAGCCACATTTGCTTGTTCTGGCTGCTTTTCCATCGGCGCTGCAAGAGGGGTTGGTTTTTCACTGTGAGCCAGTTCAGGTGCCTCTGTGTTTGACTGACTGACTGTATCTGTTTCAATAGGAGTCTGAGTCAGCGCCCGATCTTGATTTGAGTGAGGATATGGATTGCTGAGATCCTCCTGGACTTGCTTTTCCACCATCTCTGCATCGTTCTGTTTCTGATATGCCGACCCTTTTTCCACTATTGCCTCCCCGCTTAGTTGTGCTGGCAACCCTAATTTGCTGGTTTTAATCCTTGATAGATAACGTCGAGCCATCCGGGCCTGAAGTGGGACAATGGAAATGGTCATATCTTCAGAATCAGTGGCTTCATCATCTTCATTATCTCTATTATTGTTCTTATCGACCAGATTTGAAGATCCAGGTATGGCATTTTTGTCTTTGATCGCTGAGGTTTCGATTGGCGCTGTACGGTAACCGTCATGGGTTTGCGGCAAAAATTGCTGTAGCGCTTCTGAGAACTCACTGGCACTCTGATAACGCAATTCTCTTTGAAGGGATAACGCCTGCATTACCACCATATCTAAAGTACTATCGATATGTGGATTGCGGTCACGTAGAGAAGGTAGTGGCTGCTGGAGTCGTTTGTTGGCGTCATCGGGAGTGACTCCTACCAGGAGCAGATAAAGGATCGCGCCCAGACTATAGACATCTGAGCGGGGCTCTATATCGCCGCGTAATACCTCTGGTGCGGAAAATGGTGACGCATTGGCATGGTTCAATGGCTGCGGTACCAGTTCTCGCAGTAGATCCGGTAACCATGACACAATCAGGAGTGGCTCACCACTATAATTATGCTGACTCAGCAGTATCGTAGCTGGATCAATCTGGCCCAGTAGAATTTCCAGGTGGTGTATCTGTTCCAGGGCGCGGCTCAGACGATAGATCCAGTTAATGGCGACCTGTTCTTCAGGTAGCCCCAGGCCACTCTG
This sequence comes from Dictyobacter alpinus, assembly GCF_003967575.1. NCBI lineage: Bacteria > Bacillati > Chloroflexota > Ktedonobacteria > Ktedonobacterales > Dictyobacteraceae > Dictyobacter > Dictyobacter alpinus. Next base: position 1,387,012 of record NZ_BIFT01000001.1, on the reverse strand, counting down.
GAGGATATCTTGCAAGGTTGAGATATGGTGATTAGGGCGACCGCTATGCTCTTCTTTCGCCAGGGCAAATGGCCAGCCAGCGATCACATACAAATGGCCATTGTAGTAGCGTAGATCGACCAGTGGCATAATCCCTGGGATCCGTTGCCGGCGTAGAAGATCGTATTCTGCTTGTACGGCCGCAATAGCTTGAGCCCGGTTCTCTTCATCTAACGTAGTAATATCTATATCATGAATAACCACCGGGCGTTGTTGTTGGGTATCAAGGGCCAGCAGTACCTGTGTCGGCGGTTGTCGCCGTAGCAATGAAGTGATACGATAACGGTCAGAGATATCAACGTTTTTTGGGGAAGATTTATCACCGCTATGTTTCTCGACCCGCTCACCACATTGTCCACAGAAGGTAGCCGAGGGAGGCAGCTCTGTGTTGCAACGAGTGCATCGTACTATTTCAGGTTGAGTTTGATCGAGAGATGTATGTGTTAAGCTCATGCCACAATTACGCCCTTTTTCATGAAACTATCTATGCTTAACACAAATTATAGCACACCCGATGTGTTCACGTGCCATCGAAATGCGATCGTGGACACCGCATACTCGCGGCTTGTGCAGTCGTTATAGCTCAGCAACTGTTAATTGATCAGCTCAATTATGCGCAAACGTTGCAACCTGCTAGACAACTGTACCTATAAGTATAAACGGTATGCCATAGGTCCTGGTGTGATAAGCAGAAGGTTGGAAAACTTGAACTTGATTGTATCTCTATTCTTTTTACGAAAGGCCAGAATAGCGCAAGAAACGGGTTTTTTAGGATGAGGCTGATCTGCAACTAATAGGTGGATCAATGGAACTTTTTTCCCCTTGTCACCTGACCTATGTTTTGTTAGAATCCCAATGGGACTATGCACGCATTCTATCCCCCCATGGAAGTAAGCAGGCTTAGCTTGTCATGTCCAGGCGTCATAGAATGAGATACAATACATTTAACAGAAATAAACCAATGTAAGGATGTGTAATCTTCTCCCTCTGGCTTTGAGTCTGAAATTACGATCCACTAATATCCGATATAATCCGGAGGTATGTTTTTTTATGGATTTAGCCGCCCTCTTATTCTGGATCTTTGCTGTGATCCTGGTGGGTGCCGCATTATTGGTGGTGGGGCTTCGCAATATTGTGCATAGCGCTCTGGCTCTCGTTATGGTTTTTGCCATGGCGGCCGGTATTTATGTTTTGCTCAGTGCATCATTTATCGCGATTGTACAAATCCTCATCTATGTAGGTGCGGTAACGATTTTGATTTTGTTTGCGCTGATGTTGACGCGCATCACCGGCCAGACGCAGACCAATCCATCCAACAAATTATGGCCTGTGGCTGCGTTTATCTGTGTCGTTGTTGGTGCAGCGATCGTCTACGCTGTTTCAACGAGCCAGATGGCCGTCAAAAATGTCGTCAATACGTCTGAGGTAGCTAAACAGTTACCTGATAACGTGGTGCGCATCGGCCAATTGCTGTACAGCCCCGCAGGTTACAGTTATGTGCTCCCCTTTGAAATTGCATCACTGGTATTGTTGGTTGCAATTGTTGGCGCAATTGTTATCGGCAGAGAGGATTAGTAAGGGATGCAACTCACACTCAATCATTTTCTTGTTTTAGGGGCCGTACTTTTTTGTATTGGCCTATATGGTGCTATCGTCAAACGCAATGCTATTGCCGTATTGATGGGCATTGAGATTATGCTGAACGCCGTCAACATTACGATGGTGGGTTTTTCGTACTTTAATACCGTCAAGAAATTCTCAGAACTCTTGACTGGACAGATCTTCGCTATTTTCATTATCACTGTTGCAGCGGCTGAGGCTGCGGTAGCCCTGGCGATGATTATTGCCATCTATCGCAAACGTGCTACGGTAGATGTTGGCGAGATCGATATGATGAAGTGGTGATTAGATGTTGTATCAATTATCCTGGACAATTTTGTTCGCACCGCTCCTCTCTTTCGCTGTAATCATCTTTGGTACACGTGTATGGGATATGCTGAGCCGTCCAAAGGTTGAGACCCATGCGACCCATGATGACCACCATGCTCTTGAAGAGCAGGGGACTCATGGAGATGAGCATGCTGGGCATGGCGAAGATGACGACGAAGATCCTAAGGTTCCTAGTCTTTCAGCCGGTGCAAAAGCGAGCGCTTATGTTGGATTGCTGATTATGGCAATCGCTTGTATCTATTCCTGGGTGCTGCTCTTCAGTTCAGCGACTTCTACTGAACTGGCGAAGTCTGGTATTCAGGTGTTTTCCTATAACTGGCTGACCGTTGGCAATCTGCATTATGATATTGCCTTCCATCTGGATCGCCTGGGAATTGCTATGCTGGTGGTGGTAACAACCATTGCTTTGCTGGTGAATTTTTATTCTCAAGGCTATATGGAAAACTCGGCGGGCTATGCGCGTTTTTATGCTTACCTGTCGTTGTTCGCCTTCTCGATGCTGCTGATTATCTTTGCACAGAACTTCCTGGTTATCTTCTGCGGCTGGGAACTGGTGGGTTTGAGTTCTTACTTGCTGATCGGTTTCTGGATCAATAAGCGTGCCAAACCTGCGGAACAGCGTCCCGCTCCTGCCAGTGCGAACGTACAATCCTTTGTAATGAACCGTATCGGTGACGTCGGCTTCATCCTCGGTATCATGATCCTTTTTGTCAACACAGGATCCTTCGATTTCGCACAGATTCAGGCACGCATTCCTGGTAGCGCCCTGGGAAATCATTCCACGCTGCTAGGCATCGCGATGCTGCTGATTTTCTGTGGTGCCATTGGTAAGTCGGCTCAGTTTCCTCTGCATACCTGGTTGCCTTCCGCCATGGAAGGTCCTACGCCGGTGAGCGCCTTGATCCATGCCGCAACCATGGTTGCCGCGGGTGTTTACATGATTGCCCGTACTTTCCCACTCTTTGTTGAAGCTCCTGCCTTTGCGTTTACTGTTGTGGCTTCGATCGGCGCTTTTACCGCTTTCTTTGCCGCGACAATCGCATTGGTACAGTCGGACTTCAAGCGTGTGCTGGCCTTCTCAACCATCAGTCAGCTGGGCTATATGTTTGTGGGTCTGGGTGTGGCTGGTCCTGAGTTCGGTGCCGGTCCTGGTATGTTCCATCTCTTCACCCATGCTTTCTTTAAAGCGTTGCTCTTCCTGGGCGCTGGTAGTGTGCTGCACGGTCTGCACCACGCCATGCACAAAGAAGTTCAGGACGTACGCCTGATGGGTGGTCTGGCCACGAAGATGCCAATCACTGCGGCTACCTGGTTGATAGCTGTCCTGGCTATCTCCGGTTTCCCATTCATGTCTGGTTTCTTTAGTAAAGAAGAGATCATTGGTCTGTCACTGGAGCATGGTCATATCATCATTTACATCTTGACCTTGATCACAGCTGGCCTGACCGCGTTCTATATGCTGCGTGCCTTTATCCTGGCCTTCGGTGGTAAGGGTGGCAAATTCATGGGCCTGTGGGGTGGTCCTTATCGCGGTACCGGAGAGGTGCATGAGTCGCCTTTGACCATGACCATTCCGTTGATCCTGCTGGCTATCCCGTCTGTGATTGCTGGTTACTGGACTGGTTTCTATCAGTATGTGAATGTGACCGAAGAGGCTGTGCATAACCTGAGCATTCCAACCCTCGTGGCAACACTTGATACCTGGTTTGGTGTGATTGTGTCGCTGGCTGGTCTGGCGATTGCCTGGGCGATTTATGGTCGCTTTGAGCTGGTCAAGATCAGTCAATTTGTGGAGTCCAGGCCTGTGTTGCGTGCGGTCCACCGCGTGCTGTTTAATCGCTACTACATCGATGACCTGTACAACTTGATCACCAACTATGTGATCCTGGGTGGCGTTTCCAAGCTGTCGCAGTTGTTCGATACATATGTCGTCGACGGTATCGTCAATGGTGTGGCACGTGGCGTGACTGGCCTGGGCCAGGGTACCCGCCGTCTCGAGACTGGCCGTGTACAGACCTACATGCTTGGTTTCTTTGGTGGTGTGGCTGTATTAGCAATTGTCGTAGTTGTCCTGATCACAACGGGCGTAAAGTAAAGGATAAGAAAACATGTCGATTTTCGCAAGTCATCTCACATGGATTCTCCTGCTGCCCGTTATTGGTGCACTGGCAATCTATGTCGTTCCAACCAAATGGTCTCGCTGGGCGGCTCTGGCTTTCTCTGCGGCGACCTTTGTACTTTCGCTATACATTTTCTTCAACATCCTGAATAAGAGCGGGATCAACGGATTTGGCGACTTGAATCATCTGGCGGAACAGGTAAAACTTCCCTGGATTGACTTGAATGCTGGCACGGTCCACTTTAAGGTCCAGTATTTCCTGGGTGTGGATGGCTTGAGCCTGCCAATGGTTATTCTGAATGCGTTGCTGAGTATGCTGGCCGTCATAGGTGGCTGGACCAAGAAGCGTGTGAAGGATTATCTGGCCCTGATCTTGCTGCTGGAAGCAGGCGTGATGGGTGTCTTTATGGCGTTGGATATCTTCTTCTTCTTCCTGATGTGGGAGGTTGAACTGGCTCCAATGTTTATCCTGATCGGCGTCTGGGGTAGTGATACGATCAAGCATGGTGTGCCTGGACGTATCTATTCGGCCTGGAAATTCTTGCTCTACACATTCTTTGGTAGTGTGTTTATGCTGGCTGGCTTTATTCTGCTGGCCTTCACCGTTGGTAGCTCGGATATGCAGTTCCTGTCCAGTCACTTGATTGGTGGCACGACAACCATCCTGGGTATCAGCGTTAGCTTGCAGTTGTTGACCTTCCTGCTGGTCTTTATGGCCTTCGCGGTGAAGATCCCGATGTTCCCATTCCATACCTGGCTGCCGGATGCGCACACCGATGCACCAACCGAGGTTAGCGTTCTGCTGGCTGGTGTCTTGCTGAAGATGGGTGCCTATGGGCTGATCCGCTTCTGCTTTACCCTCTTCCCCGGAGGTCTGGGTGATTTCGCGGGTTGGCTGGCGGTGATTGCGGTCATCAATATCCTTTATGGCGCGGCCATCTGTCTTGTACAGAAGGATATGAAGAAGCTGATTGCTTACTCGAGTGTCAGCCACATGGGAATTATCTTGTTGGGTGTCGCTGCTGCCGCTGGTGGTGTTGGTGGTGATGTGGCCTTCCGTCAGGTTGCTTTGACTGGTGCCACCCTGCAGATGTTTAGCCATGGTATTATTACCGGTATGCTCTTCTTCTGTGTTGGTGTTGTCTATGACCTGGCCCATACCCGTGAAATCGCGGTCTTTGGTGGTATTGCCAAGCGCATGCCAATGCTGGGTACGCTCTTCACCTTCGCGGCCATGGCTTCATTAGGACTTCCCGGTCTGGCCGGTTTCGTGGCTGAGTATATGGTCTTCACCAGTAGCTTCCGCGTCTGGTCTGTGCCGACCACTCTGGCGGTCTTTACCATGATCCTGACGGCTGCGTATCTCCTGTGGATGATTAAGCGCGTCTTCTTTGGACCTTTCAACCAGAAGTGGAACTGGCTGCCGGATGCTTCAGCACGTGAACTCGTGCCGTTGTTTGCCCTGGGGGGCTTGATTGTGTTTGTTGGTGTGTATCCCGCACCTCTGCTTGATATGATTTCGAGTAGCATCACGCCGATTATCCATACGGCTGTGACCATGATAAAGTAGGGGGGACCCCCTGATCAGGCAGGGCAATCACACGGTGATTGCCCTGTCGAGGGGTAAGGAGTAATTATGTCTTTTAAGCCTGAGGATCTCTACCTGCTAGCACCGGAAATCAGTGTGATGCTGTTAGGGTTAGTAGTGATGGCCGTTGATCTTTTCACAAAAAAACGGATTGTCATCGCTGCTATCGCGCTGGTAGGTTTGATCGTGCCTGCGGTCTTTACAATCGTGCAGGCCGTTACATTTAGTGGTACCAAAACCGCATTCTCCGGTATGCTGGTGTTGGATCAATATGCGCTCTTTTTCCAGGTTATCTTTTTGATTATTGCCGCCGTGATCGTTCTGGTTTCCTATGACTATATTGGGAAATATGTGAAGGCGGACGGCGAGTTCTACGCGCTCCTGCTGTTCTCGGTAGTGGGTATGATGTTGATGGCCAGTACTGGCGAGTTGATTACGATCTACATCGCTCTGGAATTGACCAGCTTCCCACTGTATGTGATGGCGGGCCTGATTCGGTCGGATACCAAGTCGTCTGAGGCGGCTGTGAAGTATGTCTTGCTGGGCGCGATGTCGTCGGCGATCCTGCTTTACGGTTTTGCTTTGCTGTATGGCTTGACCGGTACAACCGATCTGCAGGGTCTGGCGCAGACCTTTAAAAGCTTTTCAAATGGGAACCTGATGGTAATTGTGGCGGACGTGCTGGTGATTGCGGGCTTCGGCTTCAAGATCTCTGCGGTTCCGTTCCATATGTGGGCTCCTGACATCTACGAAGGTGCTCCGACACCGGCTACTGCCTTCTTCTCAGTTGGTTCAAAAGCCGCTGGTTTTGCTGCTTTGATCCGTATTCTGATCTATGGAGGACTCTGGCAGGTTGACCTGGTACCACTGGTTATCGTCGTGTCGATTGTCGCTGCGCTGACCATGACGCTTGGTAACTTTGTCGCTGCGGTCCAGACCAACATCAAACGTATGATGGCCTATTCCAGTATCGCGCAGGCCGGCTATATCCTGGTTGGTGTGGTGGGAACGCTGAGCATGGCGCCAACGAATCGCGCTGCGGCCGCCACCGGTACTGCGGCGGTACTTTTCTTCATCCTGGTCTATGTGGTTACCAACCTGGGTGCCTTCTCTGGCATTATTGCGCTGGCAAACATGACCGGTGGCGAGAAGATCGACGATTTCCGTGGCCTGTGGAGACGTGCCCCATTGTTGAGTGTGGGTACCGCGCTCTGTCTGCTCTCACTGGCAGGTATTCCTCCAGTTGCAGGCTTCTTCAGCAAAGTCTTTATCTTCTCAGCAGCCTGGCAGCTTGGCCAGCAATGGTTGGTAATCGTAGCTTTGTTGAACAGCATTGTTTCCGTTGTCTACTATGGTCGTATCATTAAAGTCATGTTCTTTGATGAGCCACAGAGAGAAGGTCGCCTGGTTACTTCGATGGGCCTGGCAACCTCAATCACTCTGGCCTCGGCCGCCCTGCTGGTCCTGACCGTCATTGTCCAACTCGTATTGAACGCAGCCAACCCGGCCGCCTTCAACCTGTTTGCCTCACTGATTGGTCGCTAAACCACTCGCAGCCTAAACACACAAGATGGGGTCCCGACGAAACGTATATAGAGTCTCGTCGGGACCCCATCTTCACATAAAACAATATAAACGAGCAGTAGCGGCAGCCCTGGTGGCTGCGAACGCCCCTTTACGAGCGTAGCCGCTCACACCCGGATTCCACCTTCCCCCACGCCTCGCTCAGCGATACCTTCCACCTACCTACCCCTGTGATTATGTTTATGAACCTAAACGTAAGGGCAAGTGGACGGAGGTTATCGTAATGGGAAGCCAGTGGGGAGGTGAGCTCATGGTGTGAGCGGCTACGCTCGATGGGGTACGTTCGCAGCCACCAGGGCTGCCGCTACTGCTCGTTTATATTCCATTATATATTTTTTGAATGATATGTGATGTTGCTGATGGATTATAATCATAACTTTGGATGCGTGATTTTAACCATAAATGCACTTTCGTCATAACCATATAGTCTCTTCAATCCTTTACAATAATGAAGCGCGACCCTGCCCTTTAATAAGACTCCACAAATCGCTTCTTTGAAAGGAAATACCAGAATGGTACAGTCACTGATAAGTACTGAAGTTGCAACGGCTCTTACAGGTTATGTTACGCCGCAGGATCAGGCACAGCATGTGCTGGTGGCAACAGAAGTAGGAAATATCCACGAAATCACGCTCGTGGGTGAGCAGGCGCAAGTTGAGATCCAGCTGCTTGCACATCTGGATGATGCCGTGATAAATACACTGGCAGGCTATGTTACTGATGATGGTGTTCAACATGCAGTTATGTCCACCATTGATGGTAATATTTATCATATATCAGCAGGCGAGCGACAGCAGATCTTCCATGTTGACGATGGTGTCATGGTGGTGGGGCTGGCTGCATATGCTGTGAGCGGCACAGCGGGTCAGCATGCATTGGTTGCGACCAGTGACGATGATATTTATTATCTATCCTGGCAAGCGGGTCAGGAGGCTTTGTCAGAGCGGGTTGTTCATACTGAAGCCAGCGCTACCAGCATCGCTGGCTATTATTCCTCAGCAGATGCGCAACATCACCTACTGATCGCGGCCAGTGATGGCAATCTGTATGAATATACTTTTAAGGCGCAACAGCCAGCACAGCAGCGTGTATTGGACTTTTTTGATGAAAAGTTCTTTGGGATGACTGCTTATCTCTTACCAGGCGATCATTCAGGACATGTTGTGGTTGCTACCCGCGATGGCAAGCTGTACCATGTCAGTTATCCTGCTCAATCAACTCCCGTACAGGTTGATGCCCTGGCACGTTTTTATCTGGTCAGCAAAAGCGATATGATGTACTTTACATCGTATGCGCAGGCGGATGGGTTACAGCACATCATCATAGGGAGCAGTGATGGTGCGATCCACCATTTTTCATGGCGGGGTAGTCCACAGCAATTGCTCAAACTTACTCCAGATGCTTTGGAGCGCCAGCAAAAAGATGTCAACCATGAAATCATGACCACCTTCGGCGCCTTGTATTAGAGACTCAATCTACACCAGATGTCGTAGGCCCCGACCGCTAGCGTCGGAGCCTACGTCGCTAACATCCCCCCTGTGCTATTACCCCAATCCTGTACTGTACCTTTTGGTTGATTCGTAGCGTGAGTTAGTCCCCATGCGTTATTATGGACATAAGAACTAGTTGAAAATTGCCTATTCGCAGTATACTCGATAAGGAATACATACAAAATGGCATCTAAAAATAAACAGCCTCAATCCTGGGGACGTTATCCATCTGTAAAAAATAATCAGATTCTACCAGTATACTGGCGCAACGAACTGCCAGACCTGGCCTCTATCGATCAGTCAATCCTCCCTTATGGTTATGGACGTAGTTATGGTGATAGTTGCCTGAATGAAGATGGCGTTTCTGTCGATATAAGTCACCTCAAAAATTTTATTTCTTTTGATACTGAGCGTGGTATTATTCGTTGTGAGGCTGGTGTCTCACTGGCAGATGTCTTAGAGGTCGCGGTACCCCGTGGCTGGTTCCTGCCTGTGACACCTGGTACAAAGTTTGTTTCGGTTGGTGGCGCGATCGCCAACGATGTCCATGGTAAAAATCATCATGCCGCTGGAACCTTTGGCTGCCATGTGTTGAGATTTGAATTGGTGCGCTCTAGTGGCGAGCACCTGATCTGTTCTCCTGAGCAGCATAGCGAGCTTTTCCGTGCTACCATCGGTGGTCTGGGTCTGACTGGTGTGATCCTCTGGGCTGAGTTTCGCTTACATAAAATTGTGAATCCTTTCATCGACATGGAGTCGATTCGCTTTGATTCATTAGATGAATTCTTTGAACTATCGGCCGCTTCCGATAAGGATTATGACTATACCGTTTCCTGGGTGGATCTCTTGATTGGTGGTCAAAAGCTTTGTCGCGGCAAGTTCTCGCGCGGCAACCACAACCAGGATCCTGATCTGGCGAAGAAGTATAAGCCTAAGACGTTACCGTTGATGGTGCCGATTGATTTTCCTTCTTTCGCGCTCAATACCTTTACGGTCAAGGCTTTCAATGAAGCCTACTACCATGTGCAGCTGGAAAAAGAAGTCAAAAAAGTTGTCCCTTATGATCCTTTCTTTTATCCGCTGGATGCTATTCACAATTGGAATCGTATCTATGGGAAGCGTGGTTTCTTCCAGTATCAGTTTGTGGTGCCGTTTGAGAATGGCCGTGATGCTATGCACAAATGTATCCATCATATTCAGCAGGCTGGTGAGGGCTCGTTCCTGACGGTATTGAAGCAGTTTGGTCATATCAAGTCACCGGGCATGCTCTCCTTCCCACGTCCAGGCATTACGCTGGCTCTGGACTTCTCCAATCATGGTGAGCGCACACGTACATTTATGAATGAGCTGGACACTATTGTTGAGGATAATGGTGGTGTGCTCTATCCAGCCAAGGATGCACGTATGAGTGCTGAGTCCTTTAAGAAGTATTATCCCCAGTGGCAAGAGTTCGAGAAATACATTGATCCCAAATTCTCCTCAAGCTTCTGGCGCCGTGTAACGCAGGGAACCGATCGCAAGACCCCGCTGTACATCTAAATAATCACAAGACAAAGTTTCCATCGTGCAGTCGATGGTGCAATAAAACGTTAAGACGAAAGTAAGATATAAGATGAGAGTAGCAATTATCGGGGCCACATCCGCGTTGGCCCATGAAACCGCCAAGTTCTTTGCCCGTGATGGCGCTGATTTTTTCCTGGTTGGCCGTTCAACCGAGAAACTGGCCGTGGTGGCCGCTGACCTGAAGGTGCGCGGCGCTAAAGCCATTGAGACCTATACCCTGGATGTCAATCAGTTGGAGTATCACGATGAGATGTTGCAGCAGGCCATCTCAACCCTGGGTGGTCTGGATGTGCTGCTGATCGCTCATGGGACGCTGGGAGATCAGCGGGCCGCTGAACTGAGTGTGGCAGAAACTTTGCAGGAGCTGAACACCAACGCTATCAGCGTGATTTCTTTATTGACGTTGAGCGCCAATTACTTTGAGCAGCAGAAGCGTGGCTGTATCGCTGTTATTTCGTCGGTAGCCGGCGATCGGGGCCGTAAGACTAATTATGTCTATGGCACAGCCAAAGCGGCTGTTAGCACCTTCCTACAGGGCGTGCGTAACCGTCTGGCGAAATCTGGGGTGGCCGTTGTCACGATCAAACCGGGCACTGTCTCGACCCCGATGACCGCTCATATGAAGCAGGGCTTGCTCTTTGCTCAGCCTGAGGCCGTGGGTAAAGGCATCTATGAGGCGATCAAAAAGCGCAAGGATATCGCTTATGTGCCTGGTTACTGGCAGGTGATTATGCTGGTCATCAAATCGATTCCCGAAGGTATCTTTAAACGTTTGTCTCTCTAAGTTTTATAAGACAAAAAGCGCGACCGATATACACAATACCGGTCGCGCTTTTTATGTGTGGTGATGGGAATCAGGCGTTGTGGGAGTGGGAGAGGAACATGGTCAGGCCTACGATAACCAGGACGACGCCGATGCCTCCCAGGCCAAAGATGAGCCAGAGCATGCCTGGATTGCTGCCTGAGCCGCCGCTGCTGGCCGCTGTGGGCGTTGCTGCTGGCGTTGGGGTAGCGGTGGCTCCAGGCGTTGGAGTGGCGGTAGCTCCTGGGGTTGGAGTAGCCTGCGCACTGATTGTCAGTGCATTATCCGCGTTAGCCTTCTGGGTAGGATCAGTAGCTCCGGTAACATTGATACTATAGTTGCCTGCCGCTGTTCCGGCTGGAATTTCCACGTCTATACTAAAATTACCATTGGCATCTGGTGTCGTCTGGGCTGTAGCGATAGGATTACCGCCCGAGCCTGCCAGGATGGCGATGTTTAGTGCCTGCTGGGGAAGCCAGTTTTGACCGGTGATGGTGACTTTATCGCCCGCAGTGACATTCTGGCTGGACGATGTGACGGTTGGTGCTCCTACAAATGTAAAGGGCGTACCGGCAGCTGCGTGACTGCCTGAGGCGGAGGCACAGACATAATACTTGGTATTGGGTTGGTTCGCACCATCTGGCCAGGCTGCCTGTACCATAAAGCCGCCATTAGCATCGGCTTTAGCTGGCTGCTGCGGTTGTAAGGCCGCCACACCACCATTACCGGTCGCGCACTGATTGGCGTCGGTAGCGATTGAGAAACTCACATCGCTATTTGGCGGAAACCCCGCTCCAGTTAATTGAATGACCGTGCCTGCATGACCAGCTGGTGTACCACCGGTTGGCAGGGCCAGATTTAAACTGGGCGTGTAGGTCGTGGTCGTGGTTGCTGTCGGCGTCGGTGTTGGGTCGTCCATCGGTACATATGCACTTGCCAGCGCCGCCGGTTGTGTATAAATAAGGGCACAAATTGTCAGCCCGACAAGGCAGAATAAAACACCCAGAGATCTGATGAAAGTTTTGAACACTAGAATTACTCCTGAGAACACGACATTGTATTAAAATAGACGTTGCTGAATGAAATTACGTAACGGATAAGTCCTTATTATTCTTAAACGTCTATCTTTCTGTGTCGGTACCTATTTTCGTGTCGTGTCTTACTTTTTTCCACTTTGGGCTTCCCGTTGACGTAAAGCTTCATAGAGTGAAATGCTACCAGCTACGGCCGCGTTCAGGGAATTGACCCGCCCAAACATGGGTAGTTTGATCAACACATCACAATGTTCACGCACCAGGCGGCCGAGTCCTTTACCCTCATTGCCGACAACCAGGGCCAGGGGACCGGTTAGATTAGCCTGGGTATAGAGTGTTTTGCCTTCTCCGGCCAGCCCAACCACCCAGATATTTTGTTCCTTGAGCGTATCGATGACGCGTGTAATATTGGTTTCCTGCGCGATCAATATGTGCTCGGTTGCCCCGGCCGAAGTTTTAACCACAGTAGCATTGACCTCGGCGGCCCGATGCTCTGGAATAACCACTCCATGGACACCAGCGGCCTCGGCGGTACGCAACAATGAACCCAGATTATTTACATCCTGGATCGCGTCCAGGATCAGAATAAAGGGTGCTTCCTGCTTCTTCTCTGCCAGGGCCAGAATGTCATCCAGACCGGCGTAAGTGCGCTCTTCCACCTGTGCTATACAGCCTTGATGGACGGCCCCGTGGCTGATCTGGTCCAGTCGGTGGCGCGGCACCACATCAACTGGAATATGGCGTTGATTGGCCTCCTTTAAAATTGCCGCGATAGCTGGAGCGTCACGTACGCCTTCTGCGAGTAGCAAACGTTGTACATGACGTCCAGATTGTAGTGTCTCCGAAACGGGGTTACGTCCCCATATATATTCAGGCATGGTACCTCTTTGTGTAGCGTGGTGATTACTAGTAAATTTTTATCGAGTATAGCATAACCACGCGCTGGTCTCTACTCCTGGCTCAATCAGCTATTCATCTTCGGCGAGGTTACCATGCCAGAGTTGTTGTAGCTCTTCATTCTCTACCAGTAACTGGTCAAGCGTCCCGATCGCATCGATCCTGCCATTTTTCAGGACAATGATCTGGTGGGCGCGCTTCAGTACTGCTCTGCGGTGCGAGACCACCAGATAGGTATGTTCGGGTTGCTGGAACAGACGCTCCCAGAGTATCTGTTCGGTTTCGACATCCAGCGCGCTTGAGAGGTCATCAAAGACCTGTAAGGCGGCTTGACGTACAAACATACGGGCCGCGGCAGTACGCTGGACCTGGCCGCCTGAGAGCTTTACGCCACGGGTGCCGATAGCTGTTTGTAGTCCATGTTCCAGCGTGGCGATATCGCGTTCCATGACTGCTGTATGCAGCGCTTTAGCGATGCGTGCAGGCTCCTCTGGCTGGTCAAGCAAGATATTTTCTTGCAGGGTGGCGCTAAACAGGCGTGGGATCTGCGCGGTATAGGCACTATGTGGCGGCACAAAGAAGCTGGCCGGATCCTTTAGTACCTGCCCATTCCAACTGATCTTTCCTGTATCCATTGGCAGTAGTCCAAGCAGGGCCTGTAGCAAGGTTGTCTTACCGGATGCGATGCGTCCGGTGATCACGGTCAGCGTGCCGCCAGTTATGCTAAAACTGATGTCCTCGATCCCACGACCCGTATCTGGATAGCGATAGCTGAGTCCTGTAACCTGTAGGCTGTTCAGTGCCGGCGCTTCTTTTGTCGTGAGCTGGGATGCTGCTGGCAGCGGTCCACGTATATACAGTGGATAATGCGCCACCAGTTGTGCCGCTGGCGCCCCCTGGAGTAGTTCATGCATACGCTGAAAGGCCACGCCAGTCTGGATATAGTGGGCCAGGAACGTACCAAACAACTGTGTGAAATCGGTAACAAAGGCCAGGTAGTAGATAAACAGGGCCAGGTCTCCGATGCCCATTTGATGACTGCGTAGTGCCTGGGCCGCCAGAATCAAGATGAAGCCGGTGCCCAGACCAACGGTATTGCCGAAGATCGCGTTGAGTCCTTGTTCCAGGGTACGATCTTTAAGCATACTGAGGCGGCGTTTTTCATTGAGCTGCTGAAAGTGCTGTACCACCGATGACTCTGTGGCGGCGACTTTGATACCCTGGACATTGCCAAATATCTCTCCAATGGCACTGGTAACCTCGCCGGTCGCTTTACGGCTGGCACGCCGATAGCGTTCCAAGCGTGTATGCATGGCTTGCGTAATCGCGACCACACAGACTAGTGGCAGAAAGACAAAAAGGGTGATCGTGGGACTGATCCTGAACAGGATAATGATCGCGATCAACGAGAAAATTATCTGTCCAATGCTATCCAGTGTCCAGCTCACGGCATCTTCGGCTTGTCTTGTATCATCACGGAAGCGATTGATTGCTTCTCCGGCAGAGGCCGGTACAGCGCGTGCCCCGGGCCGCTCAAGGATGCGGGCAAGCATATTGCGACGTAACAGATTATTGATGCTGAAGCGATGAACCGTATCGATGCCACCGCCGACCAGGATCAAACAGACGCGGGCCAGGGTGGTGACGACAAAAAGCATAATGATCATCCAGAACTGATACGAGAGGCCGCTAGTATGTTGTAGCTGATTAAAAAATTGTTGTGCCAGCAGGCCCGGAATCACTGGAAAGACATGGATAATGGCCCAGATGATCGCATTGACCGCATACAGTCCTGGTCGATAGCGAAAGAGCCGCCAGAGGTATTGATAGGTTTTCATGCAAGCACCTCTTCTAATCCTGTTTGCAGAAGCTGATAAAAGTGTGATGTTGAATCACTGGCAAGTTGTTGACGAGGACCATATTCCAGAATATGGCCATCCTCGATGATTAAAATGTCATCGGCCCGCTGAATAGTGGCCAGTCGATGAGCAATCACGATCCCTGTGCGCTCGGCCAGCAAGGTGTTGATGGCCTGCTCAAGTAATTGTTCGGTAGCCGGATCCAGGCGTGAAGAGGCTTCATCCATAATAATCAGACCGGGATCGCGCAAGAAGACCCGCGTCAGCGCCAGCAATTGTGCCTCACCAGCCGATAAGCCTTCTCCCTCCGAACCCAGGATGGTATCCAATCCAGATGGTAAGCTGTGATACCAGTTGCTGAGTCCCAGCGTCTTCAGGACCTCAATGATCTGCTCGTCGCTGATGTCGTCCTGAAAATAGGTCAGATTAGCGCGTACGCTGGCATGAAACAGTTGCACGTCCTGGGTGACCATACCGATGTGCTGCCGGAGATCATGTAGCCTTGTCTGTTGAATGGGGATACCAGCGAGTAGTAGTTCGCCATGTTGGATCTCGTATAAGCGTAGTAGCAACCTGGCCAACGTGGTTTTCCCGCTACCTGTGCGGCCCAGGACTCCCAGGATACGACCAGCCGGCAATTTGATATTGAGTGAGTGCAGTACCGGCTCTTCTGGTGTGTAGCCAAAGGTCAAATTATGCATTTCCACTGAAAGCGCGCCAGTGGGTAAGAGGGGACCATCACCATCTAGAATGGTAGGTTGGACCTCTAACAGTTGTTTGATACGCTCAATGCCCGCTCCGGCTTCCTGCAGCTGTTGCAGCTGCGTCCGAATCTGTTCCAGGGGCGCACTCAGTAGATTGGTGTAATAGAAAATTAGATAAACGCTACCAGGAGAAAGCGCTTTTTGTCCCCACAGATAAATGGAGATTCCCAGGGCCAGTGCATTGCCAAATCCAAAGAGCAAGAGTGTACTACTCCAGGTGCTATAGCCGGCCAGGCTTGCGCGCACGTTCACTGGTAGCCAGCCCCGCAGGATCTGGTAGAAGCGGCGCAGCACATAGCCCGTGGCGCCATTGGCGCGCAGGTCCTCGGTTCCTGCCAGTTGCTCACCCAGAAAGCCAAAGAACTCGGCATCCTTCTCACGCGACTTTATCCAATAAGGCACAGCAATAGTACGCACGCGAATCAAGATAAACAGTCCTAGCAGCGCAAACAGTGAGATACTGATACCGACCAGCCATTGTTCTCTGAAGAGCAGGAGCAGGACACCAATGATCAGCAGGCAGTTCCCAAGCAGGTTTACAATTGCCTGCGAAAAGAACGAGGCCAACGTATTCACATCGCCATCGATACGCTCAATCAACTCGCCAGCGGTACGTGACTTATGGAAGGCCAGATCTAGCTGCAGACAATGCCTGACTAGATCTGTTCGCAACTGGTTCGTCGCGGTCCATGCCACATTTTCGCTGATATACGTATTCCAGACAATCAACAACTGATTGCCAATTGAGAGTCCAACAAAGAGCACGCCAGCCAGCATCAAAGGAGTGATATCCGCTCCCTGTAGCGCGCTATCGATAAACTGGCGCAGGATCTGTGGATTCGCCAGTTGCAGGATAATACTTCCCAATAATAGTCCAGCCATCAACGTAGCGCGTTTCCACTGTGGCTTCAGATACAGCATCAACAGGTCACGATAGGTCAATGAAGGTTTAAGCTGTAAGCTCATGAGAGCATCCTTTCAACATAAGGGTTGCCAGCATAGACCTCGTAGCCTTTTTTGAATGGGGCACAAGAATTTTGGGCAGCATAAAAGACCACGAGGTGAAGAGAAAAATCTATATCTGACCTTGTGGTCTTTGAGCACATGCCTGGAAGGCAACAAAAACCACGGTCACAGTCCACCCATGGTCATGCGGAGGATTGAAGTTAGATGGCCTCAACTATGCGTGTAGGCATAGAGTAAGCCGCTCAACGAAGCCAGCAGATTCTGGGCGCACTTATAGATAGGTTCCCTGGAGAGGATAAGAAAAATTCTTTGGCTGGGACGCCAATAATTGCTTCAACATCAAATGATGCGCTCCTTCTGCTCGATATAAACCGAGCATACCATATAAAAAATGATAAATCAATATGAAATACCATAATTTAAGAGTAAAGAGCAAGATAAGTTTATTACCACTAGAATTATGCTGCTGTTTTATGCTACCCTGAAAATAGCTACACTTGCAGGGTATATGTATCTGCGCTGCATACCAGTGTGCACCGCGAAAATAGATGCCGCTATACTGTAGCGGAATATTTATGTCATGCGTAATATATGCGTGTGCAACAAACAGGTAACCTTATTGTGTTCTTATCATTTTGAATGAGAAGGAGTATTCATGGCTCGGGACTTATTTGATCGAGATAATCTTATGAATTATGGACGGCGTGGTTTGCAAGGTGGATTAAGTACTCTGGGTGGTTTTCAAAAATTTCTCTTACGTGGAAACGTCGTAGATCTGGCTGTTGGCGTTATCATTGGTGCCGCTTTTAATAATGTGGTGCAAAGCCTGGTTAAAGATCTGATTACACCACTTATTGGTCTCTTTGTTCAACAGAAGAATTTGTCTTCCCTGGCTACTAAATATGGAGAACAAACATTTGCTTATGGTGATTTTATTAATGTTGTCCTTAGCTTTATCTTGACTGCTGCAGTTGTTTACTTCCTGGTAGTGAAGCCGATCAATGCTTTACACGATCGTTACGATCGCTTACGTCCCAAGAAGGAAGAGGCTCCAACCACGCGGGAATGTCCGTTCTGTTTGAGTGAGGTGGCTTTGAAGGCGACCCGTTGTGCGTATTGTACGGCGCAATTGCCACCGGCTGAGGGAACTCAAGCTCAGGCGGCGATGCAAAGCTAAGGTTATGGATGTTGATGTCCATGATCTTTGCCTCGCCAGATGAGCATTTTTCATGTGTTAGAATGAGAGTACCCGCTCTGAAATTTCTTGCATGTGAGAAATGGCTAGCGTATACTGCTAACGGAGAAAATATTGATTGTTATTCATGATCTCGTGTATACAATTAATGTTCCGTGAAGACGAGGGGCAGTCAAGGACAGAGAACGAAAACCCTGGCGGCCCCCGTGTTAGTGCCAATTTCATACAGAGGAGAACATAGCTCATGACGTCAACATCCGAGCCTATAAGATTGGAAGATTGGGTTCGCGATATTCCTAATTTTCCCCAGGAAGGTGTCCTTTTTAAGGATATTACCCCTTTGCTGCAAGATCCTAAGGCATTCCATGTTGCGATGGATCGTCTGGCCGCGCATTATGCTGGGGCTGGTATTGAAGCCGTGGTTGGCGTTGAGTCTCGAGGGTTTATTTTCGGGGCACCGCTGGCATATCTGCTGAATTGTGGCTTTGTGCCGGTACGTAAGTTTGGTAAACTGCCATTCGAAACAGTGAGTGTGGAGTATGCGCTCGAATATGGTACCAACGTGGTTGAGCTGCATACTGATGCCATTAAGCCTGGTCAGCGCGTCCTGATTGTGGATGATCTACTGGCAACTGGTGGTACGGTTTCGGCATCCATTGAACTGGTAGAGAAGATGGGCGGCCATGTAGCCGGTATTGCATTCCTGGTTGAGCTGGGATTCCTCAAGGGTCGGGAGCGCTTGCAGGGACACGATGTCTTTGCGCTAATCCAGTACTAGAGGATTTTGCTCACTCTATATAATAAACACGAGCTCTGGTGGATGAAAAAACCAGAGCTCGTGTTTATTATATGTGTAGTACTACAATCCCAGCCAGGTGGTTTTACTGGCAACTGGTTGTGGGATACGTTCGGTTGGCTGGAGAGCTGGATAACCCAGATACAGGAAGGCCACGATCTGATCATCTGCGGTCAGGCCAAACCAGTGCTTGACCTCTGGATCGTACGCGGCATCGCCTGTACGCCATACTGCGGCCATGCCCATCTCTTCGGCGGTCAGGAGCATGTTCTGAACCGCGGCTGCGGCGGCTTCAACGTTTTCAATCGCAACGATATTGCCTTGTTTTGGTGCCTCTGCGGCCACAACGATGATGATTGGTGAGCGCAGCGGTTTGTGGCGCTCCTTATCGACACTGGCTGGTGTACATAATTGAGGATTATCCTGATTGCGTTTGACGAGGGTCTGGGCCATAATTTCACCCAACTCGTTACGCGCAGTGCTGCCGAGCACAAAAAATTTCCATGGTTCGGCCTTATGGTGATTGGGAGCATGCGTGGCCGCTTCCAATACATGCTCAATCTGCTCCCGCGTCGGGACCTGCTCGGTCATCTTACCTATACTCCGACGCTTCTGGATCGTTTCAAAAACACTCGTCATCTTTTTGCTTTCTTCCTCTATGGCAGCCATGTATGGTCTCATGGGAACACTCATCTATGTTATAAATGCTTTTTGTGGTTGCATGGATGTTTGCTACATCATGAGACTTTATTATAGCTTTTTCCATAGCATTCGGAAAGGGGACCACAAATTTTCCCTTCCTTCCGCCGTCGCAGGCGGTAGAAGAGGGAAAAATGTGACAATAGTTTGGTTTTGTGGTCTATTACCTGCTTGCATGATAAACTGGTTGAGATATCGTGCCCCTGGGTAAACGAAACTGCTAGTATTGTAGATTACTGCCGTTGATTAATTGAAGATGATGGTGTGTTGGTTTGGATCAACCTTCAGCGCTGGTTCGTTCTATGGTTGTAGGCCAGACCAGTTCCATGTTATGTGTTCAACCTGGGCGGCGACACTATTTGCTGTGATCCGGCGCGATAGCAAAATACCATCTACAACACCTGAAATATACTGTTTTTGTTGTATGAGCGGGCTCAGCATATACTGTATTAGAATAAGACTATCAGCCTGATCAGGTTGCTATATGAGGAGAAGAGAAAAATGGAAGCACGTTTCATTACTGATCGACAGCAGTGGAACGACTTCGTGGCGAAGTCTCCGTATGGAATTATTACTCAGTCATACGAGTGGGGTGAACTATCTAAGGATGTCGGTTCAGGCGCTTTACGCATTGGTGTCGTGGATGAGCAAAATAACTTACATGCCGCGATGCTGATCCTGGTGGTCAAAATGCCGATGTTGCGTAGCCGCTTCTTCTATGCGCCACGTGGTCCTGTCATTGATGATCCAAATTCGCCCGTGATGAATGTCCTCTTGAACTTTGTGAAGAGTGAAGCACGTAAGCATGGGGCCTTTATGCTCAAGTTAGAGCCAGGTGCCGACGAGGGCGATGCCCGGTGGACCTCCGCTCTGACACGTCGTGGCTTCCATATTTCCTCGCAATCCTTGCATATCCGCAATGAATGGATCCTGGATATCCGTCCTGAGGAAAAAGATATTTTAGCGAATATGAAAGAGAAGTGGCGCTATAATATTCGGCTGGCGACCCGTAAGGGCGTGACTGTCCGTGAGGGCCATGGTCATGAGGATCATGAGATCTTCTATCGCATCTTGCAGGAGACCAGTGAGCGCGACAAATTCTATATTCATGATATTGAACACTTTGAATTATTAGCTAAGCTTTATGAAGAAGATGATAGTTATGCCCTGCTGATTGCTGAGCATGAAGGTAAAGCGATTGCGGCTATTGTCTTGATGCGCCTGGGCAAGTGGTGCTGGTATCGCTATGGTGCCTCATTAAACCAGGGTCGTAATCTGATGCCGAATCATTTGCTGCAATGGACTGGTATGCAGTGGGCGAAGGCTCATGGCTGTGAATATTATGATTTCCTGGGTATTCCGAATTCCTTAGAAGAGCCTGCCGCCCAGAAGGATCCTCTGTGGGGTGTCTATACTTTTAAGCGTGGCTTTAATGGCTTTCCGCGTCTTTCGATGCCTGGTTATGATTTGCCTTATAATCCTTTCCTTTATCAGGCATATAAGAGTATGCTGGACTTCAAGAATTGGCGCGATGATCGTCAGCAGAAGAAGGCTGAGGCTCTTGAGGAGAAGGGGAGTGAGTTGAAACCTTCTGTTTCTAAGTCTTCTGAGCCTAAGGTTTCTGAGAAGGTTGTGCCAACAGGTAAGGCTTAGTTTTTTCTCTTCTGATTATGTTATGGGTAGTGTTGCGTGGCCACACTCGTTCCCTGACGGGAACTTGCTTTTTTAATTATAGCTTGCAGAAAATGTGCATTCGCACATTTTCTGCAAGCTATAATTAAATGTTTGGGGAAAAATGCTTGGGGCAAAATGCTTGGGGCAAAATGTTTGGGGAAAAATGCTTGGGGAAAAATGTTTGGGGGCAAAATGTTTGGGGAAAAATGCTTGGGGAAAAATGTTTGGGGGCAAAATGTTTGGGGAAAAATGCTTGGGGAAAAATGCTTGGGGCAAAATGCTTGGGGGGGGTATGGTGGGTGTGCTATTCTATGTGCGGTAAGTGTGATGTTGGGGGAATTTGAGCAACATACAAAGGGAGCCTCAAAACTGAGTGTTTTGAGGCTCCCTTTGTATGTTAAGGGTTATGCTTCGGGGGATTTTTCTGTGGTTTTGGTGGCGATCTGGACTTTGTCTGTGTTGTGGTTGAGCAGGTTGCCTTCGAAGCCGATGGATGGGAGTAGTTGTGCCTGGGCCTGGGTTGTGAGTGGGAGGGCCCAGAGTTTGATGAAGCCCAGGGCGGCGTTGTGGTCGAACTGGTCTCCGCTGTCATAGGTGGCCAGGCCAAGGCTGTAGAGGGAGTGCTCGGATTTGCGTCCGACGATCTGGCAGCGGCCGCGTGAGAGTTTGACGCGTACGGTTCCGCTGACGAAGCGTTGGGTGCTCTGGACGTATGCGGCCAGGTCCTGGTGTTGCGCGCTATACCACTGTCCATTGTAGATCAGGCGCGCGTATTCGGCGGCGACGGTCTCTTTGAAGCGGACCTGTTCGCGGCTCAGGGTCAGGCCTTCGAGGGCGTTATGGGCGGCGTGGAGTACTACGGCGGCGGGCGCTTCATAGATTTCACGTGATTTGATGCCAACCAGGCGGTTCTCGATATGATCAATACGGCCGATACCGTATTTGCCAGCCTCGCTATTTAGCTTCTCTACCAGTGAATAGCCGGCAATTTCGTCGCCATTTAAAGCAACTGGTATGCCATTTTGGAATGTGATCTCATGATAGGTTGGCTCAAGTGTGACGCTATCGGGATCAGCGGTCCAGTCAAAGACATCTGCTGGTGGCTCTTCCCAGGGATCTTCCAGGATGCCGCATTCGATGCTGCGACCCCAGAGGTTCTGGTCAACTGAGTAGGGGCTGGCGCTGGTGACTTTGATGGGAATATTATGCTCGGCGGCATAGGCCATTTCATTGTCTCTGGTCATGCCCCATTCACGTACAGGGGCAATGATCTTGAGGTCTGGCGCTAGCGTATTGATTGAGACATCAAAACGGACCTGGTCGTTACCTTTGCCGGTGCAGCCATGGGCTACGGCGATTGCTCCTTCCTGACGGGCAACCTCGACCAGTAGGCGGGCAATCAAAGGACGTGCCAGGGCCGTGGCCAGCGGATATTGCCCTTCATAGATCGCACCGGCCTGTAGGGCGGGCCAGACAAAATAGCGTACAAAATCCTCACGCCCA
The DNA here is from genome assembly GCF_003967575.1 of Dictyobacter alpinus. Classification (NCBI taxonomy): domain Bacteria; kingdom Bacillati; phylum Chloroflexota; class Ktedonobacteria; order Ktedonobacterales; family Dictyobacteraceae; genus Dictyobacter; species Dictyobacter alpinus. The sequence goes on along the minus strand of NZ_BIFT01000001.1, from coordinate 1,364,490 downwards.
TCAACTACGATTGACTTGATGGCACCAATTTTGGTGGCGCGGTCAGAGATTTCCTGCATATTGCGTTCGTTGCCGACATCAATGGTTACGGCGATGACATCAAGATTGTATTTTTCTTTGATCCAGCGAATCGCGACTGAAGTATCAAGTCCACCTGAATATGCGAGTACAACGGTTGCCATGTCTACTCCTCCTCCAGAATTGTTATCTGTGATGTGCCAACAAGTTGTTGAATAGCGGTTTTAAAGGTTGTAGCGTGCTGCTGCCAGCGTTCCTGCGCGTTGCTGAGGCGCTGCCGATCCAGCTCTAGTCCGGGGTTACCGGTACCTCCCAGGTGACTGCGTTTCTTCAGGCGGGCCAGCAATTGTTCCTGGTTCTCGCCTGGTAGAGGGAGATGGTGATCGAGCTGGGCGGTCACTTCTTTGCCTACGATGCGATAGGCATCGCGGAAAGGCATGTGTTCTTGCGTCACCATATCATAGGCACGATCAGTGGCGAAAAGTTCAAACGAGCAGGCCGCGACGAGGCGCTCGCTATTGACGCTAACGTTGCTGATGACCAGGGTGCAGATCTCAATGCTGGCCTGGGCTAGCTCCAGTGCCTCCATCAGTGGCCGTTTGGTTTCCTGATAATCCATATTATAGCCAGAGGGCAGTCCACAGACGATGCCCAGGATATGTTGTTGGTGGGCCAGCATAGTCTGGGCGCGGGCCCGTACCAGTTCCATGATATCCAGATTGCGTTTCTGCGGCATAATACTACTGCCGGTACACACCTCTTGCGCGACCTGGAAGAAGCCGTATTCGGTCGTGGTAAAGAGCAGGAGGTCCTGGGCCATTTTGCTGAGGTCCAGCATGATCTGGGTCAGCGACTGCACGATCGCGGCTTCAATCTTGCCACGTGCATTCTGAACATAGATGACATTGTTCTGCACGCGCGCAAATCCCAGTAGATCGGCGACCAGCTGGCGATCGATTGGTAATGGAACGCCATAGCCGGCGGCAGAGCCAAGTGGGGATTGATCGTTGATCTCGTAGGCGGCCAGGAGCAGGCGCTCATCGTCCAGCAATGCTTCCGCGAAACTGGCTGCCCAGAGTCCGACGGACGAGAGCATGCCGCGCTGCATGTGCGTGTAGCCGGGCATGGGAATATCCATGTTACTGGCGGCAAAATCGAGTAGGGTTGAGCAGAGCTTGAAGAGTTTCTGGCTGATTTGTACCAGCTGTTCTTTGCTATACAGGCGCAAATCTACCAGTACCTGATCGTTGCGTGAGCGGGCGGTGTGGATATTCTTGCCTGCGGGACCCGCTACTTTGACCAGATAGTTCTCAATGCTGGTGTGCACATCTTCATCTTCTGGATCGATAGTGAAGGTGTGATTTTTTTCTTGCCCCAGGATCTCCAGGAGAGCGTGTTTCAGGCTTTGAAGTTCGTTCTCTTCCAGGATGCCGATCTGTTTGAGCATCGTTGCATGGGCCAGTGAGCCCCAGACATCATGGCGGATTAATTGATGATCCAGAAGGCTATTTTGGGCGGCGGCATAGCTTTCAACCTGTTTGTTGATGCTATAGCCTTTTTGCCAGATTTGTGTCATTGCGCACCCACTTTCTCTCTATCCATTCCAGCATTGCTGGATGGTAGAGTACAGGTTGCGCGTTCGCTGCTTCTTTGTTTGAGGGCACGAATGGTGCTTTTATGGAGGTTGTCCCCCTGTGTAGCGGTTACCATTGTGTAAACTCCTTCGATTGTGCTATGGAAGGAGAGGCGAGGCCATAAAAAAACCCCCGTCCCTTCCGTCAATCTTGAAGGGACGAGAGTGAGGGACCATTTGTCCGATCACGCCCGTGGTACCACCCTACTTGTTTTTCATGTTTTGCTTTGGGTATTGTTCATGAAAAACCACTTTTCCTGGTTGCTGTTTCGACATGGGAACCACCCATCTATCCTACTTGTTTACTGCTGTTTGCGGTAAACTTTCTTCGGCTAGCCGCTCATGAATGCGTTCTGAGTGCCCATCACTGTTCCGAACTTCCACTCTACTTCGGATCGCTGTTAGCTGTAAGCGCTCGTACTACTTTCGTTCAACGCGGGTCTTGTCTGGTATGTGTATCAGGATAACAGTCCTATCTTGAAATGTCAAATAGATGACTGCACATAAAATGTGGTGTGTTTAAGGTTAGTTTTCACATATGTGTGGTTTGGGGTTTGTTTTTGTTGGGGTTGTTGTGCGGTTTCCGTACGCGGGCACTAAAGTGCCCAACTTTATTTATTATGTTGTGCTCAAACATGCGCCGTGCGCATGTTTGAGCACAACATAATAGGATTACTGACAAGGGTGTGGCACTGTCCCAACGTCGTAACTGGTTTTGTGTCTGGTCGTATGTGGACTGAAGCAGCCGCAAGGGTCAATACTTTCAACTTTAGCGCACCCTGATTGAGATGCCGGCGAACAGTGGCACGTCACCCAGCGTAGCGGCACGCCCTTGTGGCTGCTCCAGTTCACGTACGACACGTCCCTGAGACATGTGGTTGTCGTGAGGCGTGCATGGCGCAACATGGCAGCCTCGGGCTTGTGCCTGATCGTACGTGAACTGGAGCAGGGGCAAGCCCTGCCGTTACGCTGGAAGTGCGACCAGGATGTGTTTATGTTGAGGGTATTGGGAGGTTGTGTGGGTGTGGGTATATCAATAGTTGTGATTTTAAAGATAGAATGACACGATTTTTAGTGTAATAATCCGCGTCTGTAACAGGTTGTCTGGCGTATGTTAAGTAGTATAACTGCATGTTGCGGATACTGCTGACATATGAAAGGAGCCAGATTGTGGGTACTGTTACCAACTGGGGGACGGCTATCTATGCATCGTTAGCCAATGCTTTGTCCCTCTTCTTTGGCTTTATCCCTAAGTTAGTTGGATTTTTAGTAATTCTGCTGATTGGCTGGATTGTTGCGGCTGCGTTGGACAAAGCTGTGACTTTGTTGTTGCGGCGTGTTGGTTTTGATCGGCTCGGTGATCGTATTGGCATGAGCCGCTTTACCCAGCAGGCAAATATTCGTATGGATCCGGCAAGCTTGTTAGGCAAAATTGTCTTCTGGTTTGTGTTCTTGATTTTCCTGGTGCCCGCTTGTAATGCGCTGGAATTAAATTCGGTGAGTTCGTTGGTTACGCAGATTATCAGTTATATTCCAAACGTTTTTGTGGCTGTAATTGTCCTGCTGCTGGGCATGCTGCTATCAAACGTTGTGGCTGATCTGGTGCGTGGTACCACGGCAAGTGCGCGTATGGCGAATCCTAACTTCCTGGCAAATATTGCACGTTATGCTATTCTGGGCTTTACGGCTTTAGTGGCCCTGGAGCAGCTCCAGATTGCGCCAGCTTTGATTACGACTCTGTTTACGGCTATTGTGGGTGCGATTGCGCTGGCCTGTGGTCTGGCTTTTGGTCTGGGTGGACGCGAAAGTGCGCAACGGCTGCTTGAGCGTAGTGAGAGCCGTTTAACCTCCGGAAGTATGGATACAGGTATTGGTATGTCGCAGCCTTTTAATGTGGCGCCGCCAATGGGTAAAAATGCGAGTGCTGAATCCACATATACAACTCCGGTTTCGCCAGAGCCTGTGACGCCGGGCCAGGTTTCCTCGGGACAAATGCAGTCTGGTCAAATGCAGCAGGGACCAACGCAATCCGGTCAAGCACGACCAGGACAGGGCCGGAATAATCAATCTCGGCGATCATAGTTGCAGTAATCTGTCCTGACTTGATATAACGAGCTGCACAAATATACTAGTAATCTTTACGGATGGCTAGTATATTTGTGTATCGAGGAATAAGTTTTTCTGTAGTCCAACTTATGTATTTATGGATAAATGTTTGTTCGCTTGCGTAAGCAAGTGTATATAATTGAGGAGAAATATTGTGACCGCTCTACATTTAAGCGCTGATGAAGTTTTGACGACAACGCGTACTGTGCGTAAGCGTCTGGATTTTTCGCGTCCAGTTGAGCCTGAAGTGATTCGGGAGTGTCTGGAGATTGCGCTCCAGGCTCCATCTGGTAGCAATCGTCAGCAATGGCAATTTGTGTTTGTTACCGATCCTGAGAAGCGTAAAGCTATCGCTGATTACTACCGCCGTGGTTATTACGAATATCGGGATGGTCCAACTGCGGCTGGCAAACTCTTTGCGGATCAGCCTGGGCGCAGCCAGGTTCAGAAACGCGTTATGACCTCTGTAGACTATCTGGCTGAACATATGCAGGATGCTCCTGTTCTTTTTATTCCTTGTTTCTATGGCCGACCCGATGGTGAACCAGCTAGCAACCAGGCCAGCCCCTGGGGATCTATTATTCCTGCCACCTGGAGCTTCATGCTGGCTGCCCGTGAACGCGGTCTGGGAACTGCCTGGACCACTCTCCATCTTGACTATGAAAAAGAGGTCGCCGAAATCATTGGCATCCCCTATGAGCAGGTCACCCAGGTCGCCCTGATACCGGTTGCCTACACCATCGGAACAGACTTCAAGCCGGCCCCACGCGAGTCACTTGATAATGTTCTGCACTGGAACAAATGGTAACTACCATACCGCTTCCATCGTTTATACAAACAGCGAGCAATCTCCCATATAGTTTTTCACAAATAAAGTTAGTATAAATTGATTGTTTGAGAAGGCCAGTGAGGCCCACCTGCTGCACGATGTTTAGCGAAACAAGCTAAGGAAAGCTGGGAGGTGCAGGAGGGCCGGCGAGGCCCACCTGCCGCATGATGCTTAACGAATAAGTCGGGAAAAGCCAGGAGGTGCAGGAGGGCCGGCGAGGCCCTTCTGCCGGGGCGCGGGGTGTCCCCGCCCACTCCCCTTCTTACTCCCATCGCAGGCAGGAGTACAGGATATTTAGCGGAACAAGCTGAGGAAAGCGGGAGGTGCAGGAGGGACGGCGAGGCCCTTCTGCCGGGGCGCGGGGTGTCCCCCGCCCACTCCCCCTCACTCCCGCCGCAGGCGGGAGTGCTGAACATCAGATAGTAGCAGATCGAGTTGATGTCCCACAGAATACAATAGTAAAGAAGTCCAGGTTTGGACCGTTTCACCTATCCGACATGCTACAATGCATAAATATATACGCTATGTTTGTAGTGCATGCTAAAAAAAAGGAGCACTCCTATTTATTCTTTCATCATTAATCTGATGCGTAAAAAATTTATACGCTTCGCAGCTATTGGCGGTATTGGAATCGTTCTTAATGATCTGGCACTGGCTGGCTTTCTGAAATTACTTAATTTCTATCCAGTTGCTTATATTTTTGCTTTCGCTGTCAGTAACGGTATCAACTTTTTCTTAAATCAACTAATCACATATCCCGAGCATAGACCCAATCGCACTTCGATATGGCTACAGCGACTCCTGAAGGCAGAACTTACCAGCGTCTCCGCACTGGTTATTTCGTTTTCATTTGCCTTACTTTTTCATTATGTCTTCCATGTCAATGAGTTTATCGCTAATCCGATCGGACTCGTTTTCTCATTTGCCTACAAATATCTGGTCTCCGATCGTTTTGTCTATCGACCACGGGAACAGGCAGCAATGGCCGGGGATGGAACACCGCCCACAGCTACAGCCGACGAAAATAACCAGGTGGTGGTCGAGCACGTTACCGATCCTATGACCCCGCCACCAACTGATGACGAGACCGTGGCCTCGATAGCTGAGTAGCTTATTCTCAACCAGCAGTTCTTGGCGCAACTCATAAGCAGTGTTGCTGGGGAATATTTGATTAAGTGCATTTTATACATACGTTAAAAGATTTTAAGCTTGTGTTTTTCCCTTGACAATGTTTCGGTCGGTTTATATACTAAAGACAAAGCAAGATAAGCGATTAAATTCGTAGCTGTGATAGCGACATAGATAGCACAGCTATGAATAAGATACAGTAGAATCCATAGACAGCAGAAAATTGAAAAGGCGAGAGATCGAGGAAGAGTAGGCAGCGGTGGTATCTACAGCGACCTGGAGTATGGTGCAAGTCCAGGGATATCAGTTGACCGAACACACCGAGAGAGCCTTGTGCGAGAGTGCTCAGAGCACAAACACACCGGATCGACTCATCCGTTATCATGAGCACCTTCTAATCTATTACTCTCCTGCAAAGGATGAACAGATTATGAGACTGAGAGTCTGTCACTATGACAGAAATGAGGATGGGACCGCGGATTTAACCTTCGTTCCTCGAATGGCGAGGAAGGAAGGTTTTTTTATGGGCATTTTGCCTAGAGGAGATGGATGGCATGGCTACAAAATTGAGCGATAATCACATTAAACTGGCAATACAGAAAGATGGGCGGCTGACCGAAGATACACATAACCTGTTACGTACCGTAGGCCTGCACTTTGAGTCCTATAAGCAGCGCCTCTTTAGCATCTGCCGTAATTTTCCCATGGATATTTTGTATGTACGCGATGATGATATTGCCGAATATGTTGCTGAAGGTGTGGTAGATCTGGGTATTGTGGGGCGTAATCTGGTAGTTGAGTCTGAGAAGCCAGTTGAAGAGATCATGCCACTTAATTATGGACACTGTAGCTTAAAGGTCGCCGTACCAGCGGATAGCGGGATTGAGCGCATTGAGCAGTTGTCCGGTTGTAAAGTCGCGACCTCCTATCCAGTTACCACCACGCGTTTCTTTGCGGAACGCAATGTGGATGTCAACGTGATTACGATCAGCGGTAGCGTTGAGATTACGCCCGCTTTAGGGGTAGCTTCAGGGATTGTTGATCTGGTAAGTACTGGCAGTAGCCTGCGCCTCAATGATCTGGTTGCTATTGATGATGTACTGGATTCGCAATCTATCGTGATTGGCAATCGTGATTCGCTGGCTAACAGTCACAAATCTGCCATCATCGAGCGTCTGCTGACACGCTTCCGTGGTGTGATTACCGCCTCCGAATACAAATATGTCATGATGAACGTCCCGACCAGTGCGCTTGAATATATCTCAACCATCATGCCTGGCCTCAAATCGCCGACCGTCCTGCCGACTGCCGACGTTGAATGGATGGCCGTACATACCGCGATCCATGAAGATATGTTCTGGGATGTCATCGAAGAACTAAAAACGCTTGGTGCCCAGGGCATCCTGGTCTCCTCGATCGAGAAAATGTTCGTCTAGTTATTTGCTAACTAACGCCATGTGCAAGTTTTATCTCTCACACCTCGCGCCTACGGCTCTCGCTTGTTTTGAGGAGGAAGATGGCGAGGCGGTCGCGACCGCCTCGCCATCTTCCTCCTCAAAAGAGTGGGTATGTGAAAACTTGCACACTAGTTAAACTAGTGTGCTGATACAATCACAATTGGTTGTGACATGCACTGTAGCTGTTTGAATCGACTGATACTCGTCCCAGGCTTTGATGGGTAGGGTATTCATGTCTTTGCTGGCCAGGGCATGCAGAAAGAGGCGTAGCTGTTTGATTTTGGTGATCAAATGGATGTTGCTATCGATGGCCAGGCGGCGCAGGATATAGTTTTGGTCGAAGTCGCGCTGGATACGGCCGGCGACGATGATGACGGCAAGATCGAAATGCTGCTGACGGAAGGCTGCTTCTACTTCACCATTCTCTTCGGAGAGCAGGGTTGCTTCGATCTGGTGTTGCTGCAAGTAGCTCCAGGTTTCCTGGGTGGCGTACAGTGGTAGCTGTAGTGCTTTGAGATCGGATAGACTTTCCTGCAGCGCGGCCAGTTTTTCATCTCCATGCAGACAGAGGAAGATACCTTTATGTGGTACCGTACCGCCAGAGGCCAGCATGGCTTTGAGGTAGGCTTCCTCCAGGTCCTGCCCAAAGCAGGCGACCTCTCCTGTGGATGCCATTTCAACTCCCAGAACTGGATCCGCTCCAGCAAGCCGTGAGAAGGAGAACTGTGGAGCCTTGAGGGCGACAAAAGATGGTGCGGGTATCTCGACCTCGGCCAGTACCTCTGGTGAGAAGACGGCATCGATAAACAGTTCCATCAGGTTAACATCGGTAACCTTTGAGATAAATGGAAATGTACGCGAGGCGCGCAGGTTGGTCTCGATGACATAGGGCTGTCCATCTTTGAGCAGGAATTGGATATTGACAGGACCTGTGACGGCGAGGGCCTGGACGATCTTGCGGCCGATCGCATCGATTTTTTGTTGCATAGCTGCGGATAGGCTTTGAGGCGGCAGGACGATGGTGGCATCACCTGAATGCACCCCGGCATTCTCGATATGTTCTGAGATGATGGCGGCCTTGACGATACCATGTTGGGCCACGGCATCAAACTCGATCTCACGGGCATATTCAAAGAATTTTGAGACGGTCACTGGATGATCCGGTGAGAGGGCCGCAGCCTCCTGAATATAGCCTTCCAGTTCATCGGGCGTATCACAGACCTTTATGGCGCTGCCTGAAAGGACATACGAGGGACGGATCAGGACGGGATAGCTGACACGCTCTGCAAAGGCGTAGACTTCGTCCAGGGTGGTGAATGTGTTCCATTCTGGCTGTTGGACATCGAGTGTGTCCAGTAAGTATGAGAATGTGTTGCGGTTCTCTGCGCGATCAATATTTTCGGCGCGGGTACCCAGCAAGGTACAGCCATAAGCTGCCAGCGCCTGTGCCCGATTGTTTGGTGTCTGTCCTCCTACCGAGACGATTACGCCGCCGGGTTGCTCAAAATCATAGATATCGGCGATACGTTCAAAGGTCAATTCCTCAAAGTATAGGCGATCAGAGACATCATAATCGGTTGAGACGGTTTCGGGATTGCTATTGATAATAATGGCCTGCTTAGCATATTTTTTGAGGGCCTCGACCGTGCTCACACTGGTCCAGTCGAATTCTACTGACGATCCGATGCGATAAGGGCCTGAGCCAAGCACGATGACGCTACTATCTGCGCCTGGCGAGACATCATGGTGTTGCGCATTATAGGTGAGATAGAGATAATTTGTTTCAGATGGAAATTCTGCTCCCAGTGTATCAATCTGGAGAACTGATGGTGTGACACCCAGTTTTTTGCGTTGCGCACGCACATGCAGCTCGTTGCTACCAAGCAGTTCAGCAATGCGCTGATCCGATGTGCCGATCCGCTTGAGTTGCCAGAGGTGTTCAGCGTTTAGCTGTGTTTGTGCTGTGATTGTTTGTTCCAACTCCACAATATTCTGGATGCGAGCCAGGAACCAGGGATTAATCCCTGTGAGCGTGTGAATAGTTGTTATATCCATACCCTGTTGGAGCGCCTGGGCGATCGCTAATGGCCGTTTAGGGGTAGGCGTAGACAGATAGTGCTGTAGCTCTTCCTGGGATGAGAAGAAGCCTGTTGGTGGCAGTGCGCCCTCAAAGTTTTGCTCCAGCATACGTAGCGCTTTTTGATAGGCCTCTTCAAAGGTGCGCCCAATGCCCATCACTTCTCCCACCGATTTCATGCCGGTGCCAATGGTTTCCTCGGCCCCCTTGAATTTGGCGATATCCCAGCGTGGTATCTTAACGACCAGATAATCAAGGCTGGGCTCAAAACAAGCTTTGGTGACGCCCGTAACTTTGTTGGACAACTCGGTCAGCCCATAACCAAGTGCCAGTTTGGCGGCGATATAGGCGAGAGGATAACCAGTGACCTTGCTGGCGAGCGCAGAGCTACGCGAGAGGCGAGCGTTTACCTCGATCACATAATACTGGCCGCTGACAGGATCAAGTGCGAACTGTACATTACATTCACCGACAATTCCCAGACTCCTGACGATCTGAATTGAGGCCCCACGTAGTAGATGATACTCTTCATTGGTCAGGGTCTGGCTGGGCGCGATCACGATGGATTCTCCGGTGTGGATACCCAGCGGATCCATATTTTCCATGTTACAGACAGTGATACAGTTGTCATGGCGGTCGCGGACAACTTCATATTCTATTTCTTTATAGTGGTGAAGGTATTGTTCAACCAGAACTTGCGGGGCAAACGAAAGTGCATGTTCAACAATAGTTTCAAGTTCTTTCCGCGTACTGGCAATCCCTGATCCCTGTCCACCAAGCGCAAAGCCCGCTCGCACCATCACCGGGAAGCCAATCTTGTCTCCCAGTTCCAGTGCCTCGGCCAGACTGGTGGCGCTCTGACTCTGTGGTGTAGGGATCTGGATACTATGTAAGTGTTCGGCGAACTTCTGGCGATCCTCAGTCAGGACAATGGCTGAAACCGGTGTGCCCAGCACACGTACATTATGTCTGGCCAGCACTCCCGACTCATAGAGGGCGATGGCACAGTTGAGGGCGGTCTGACCGCCAAAGGACAATAAGATGCCATCGGGCTGCTCACGCTGGATGATCTTCTCAACAAATTCGGGTGTTACCGGCAGAAAGTAGACCCGATCTGCCAGTAGTTTAGAGGTTTGAATCGTAGCAATATTGGGATTAATCAGGACGGTCTGGATGCCTTCTTCTTTCAGTGCTTTTAATGCCTGTGAGCCTGAATAGTCAAACTCGCCCGCCTGGCCGATCTTGAGCGCCCCGGATCCCAGTAATAATACTTTATGTAGTTGTTCCATCAAATCTTCTCCAGGAAGTAATCAAAGACCCACTCAGTGTCCACCGGTCCTGGGGCCGCTTCGGGGTGAAATTGCACCGACATGAAGGGTTGCGAGCTATGAATGATGCCTTCATTGCTACCATCGTTAGCATTGATAAACCAGGGCTCAAAGCCGTCTGGAATGTCGCTGACCACAAAGCCATGATTCTGGGTAGTGATATAGCAGCGTTGACTGTCCTTCATGATACAGGGTTGATTCTGGCTGCGATGACCAAACTTCATTTTGGTGGTGTTGCCGCCAGCTGCCAGGGTGAGCAGGTGATTGCCCATACAGATGCCCAGCGTCGGCACCTTATGCTCCAGAGCGGTACGAATAGTCTGGATTGTATCGGTGGCCATTTTAGGGTTACCCGGTCCATTGGAGATTAATATGCCATCAAAATGGAAAGGCGTGTCGCTAGCGAACAACTGATAATCCCAGGGCACAACCACAATCTCAATATCGCGTTTAAGCAGGCAACGTACAATATTTTTCTTGGCTCCACAATCGATCAAGGCCAGGGTTTTAGGACCCTGTCCATATGTCGTTACCTGTTGGGTTGAGACCTGGTCTATCAAATTCTCTTGATTGGGATCATAGAAGGGGATGTCTTGTCCAAAGACGATCTTACCGAGCATCGCGCCATGGTCGCGAATATGCTGTGTGAGCAGGCGTGTATCTTTGATCTCCAGCGCAGGAATCTTCTCCTGAAGCAGCCAATCGCCAAGCGACATGATACTTTGCATGTGTGAAGGCGTGGCAATGTAATTTGAGACAATCAACCCTTTGACCTGGATATGTTCAGCCTCCCATTGATTGCTGGCGGGCACGCCATAATTTCCGGCCAATGGATAGGTCAACACCAGGATCTGCCCTGTGTATGAGGCATCAGTGAGTGACTCTGGATAGCCCACCATGCCGGTACTAAAGACAATCTCCCCGGAGGTGCTGCCTTCATAGCCGAAAGACAGGCCCTCAAATTGCGTCCCATCCTCCAGGATAAGTTTGCCATAGTGAGTAGGAGGAGTAACAAGCTCCAAGGTAGATTTTACTTGCGTTTGCATGGATCATCCTTTCTACTTTATCCCTGCCAGGAGCAGGAATGTATAAGCAGAACATAATGACAGGTCAACCGAAATCGCCGTGCGCAACCATCAAAGTGCGTTCCCGACCAGCGGTTGAAGCCTTGCCTGTTACTAAGCTAAAAGTGTGGCCAGCAGGGCCATCTGGGCCCACATTCTGTTTTCGGCCTCGTCGATGACGATCGAACTGGTACTATCCAGCACGCCTTGCGTGACCTCGACGTTTCTACGTACTGGTAGGCAGTGCATAAATTTGCCGTCTCTGGTACGGGCCATTTTCTCTTCGTTGACAATCCAATGCTGCAAGTTGCTGCGAGCCTCTTTTTCCGCCTCCCAGTTGCCATAATAGGGAAGCGCGCCCCAGCTTTTGGCACAAACGATATCCGCGCCCTCGATAGCTTCATCCTGATCATTGGAGATCGCAAATGATCCACCACTTTGTATAGCACGTTTTTGGGCGACCGCAAGGATCTCAGGATCTAACTCCCAGCCTTGTGGATGGGCGATGACGACGTCCATACCCAGATCGCAAGCGGCCAGCATCTGAGAATTGGTGGTGGCCATTGGCAGGGCTTTCGGATGATAGGCCCAGGTATGCACGTATTTCTTGCCGCGCGTCTCGCCAAAGTGCTCTTTCATCGTGAGCGCGTCACCTAGTCCCTGGCAGGGATGATAGACATTCGATTCCATATTGATAACCGGGACCGTTGCATATTTGGCAAAGCTATTCAGCACGATATCCTGTTTGGATTCTTCCCAACTTCCTGAACTGGCACTCTGGGCCGATTTCGTGACCAGTTCGCTACAGCGAATAGCCAGGCCATCGCAATAGCGTGAGAGTACTGGCGCGACCTCTTTCACGTGTTCGATGGTCGAGCCATCCATCACCACATCATCCTGATATTCAAAGGACCAGACATTGTTGCTACTGATCTCAATGGCCTGACCACCCAGTTTAAACATGGCGGTAGCAAACGAGACACGGGTACGAACCGAGGGATTGAAGAAGAGGGTGGCCAGCGTTTTGCCGGCCAGACTCTTCTTGACTTTGCCCTGCTTTATATCCAGGGCCAGATCGATCAATGCGCTAATTTCCTCTTGTTTGAGGTCGGCTGTATTCAGGAAATTTGGCTGTGCATGGTTATGGGTTTGTGGTAAAAGCATAAAAATTTCTCCTGCATACTACTCGACCTAAGATTTTACCGCTGCAAATTGTGCTTGCTTCTCTTTGACGGTGGAGAGGTTCTTCTCAATGAGATGCAAGGTCTTAGGCATTGCATGCTGGTTGCTCTCTGCGGGCACATGGAAGTGGTTTTCCACATATTGTACGCCAGTATCATTATTGACCGCAGGACCAGTGATTACCGTGACCGGAACACCATACTGGTGCATGATTTCCTGCGCACCCCATGCTCCGACGAGATCGCCTGCGCCAACGATAAAAGAGCTAATATGCTGCTGGATGTGAGGAGATTTGAGGATATGCCCAACATTATATTCACCCAGAATGCCATCGCCAAATTCCGCGATAATCAGATCGGGATTAAACGTATTGGCTGCATGGAGAACGCTGATCGCGGCCTCAATCACCGCTTGTGGATTGCCACAGGTCGAGGGGAGTCCCGCGTCCATAAAGCCAAGGACAGGAGAAGCACCCGCATCCTGGATTTTATCAAGATCCTGGGTGGAGGCGACACCAGAGAGTTTGACACCAGCGACCTTCAGCCCCTGAGCTTTAAAGTGTTTGATGATCTTGCAGATTGCGGTAGTTTTTCCGATATTCATACACGTGCCGACCACGCCAATAATCGGGGCACTTTGTTCCAGTGTAGTGTAGTTGGGAAGGGCGCTCTGTTTAATATTGACAGGTTTGCCATTTTCGAGCAGGCTGCCCAGGATCCTGACCTGTATCGGGGCACCCCACTGCTCATTTATACCGCGAATCTCGCCGACCACTCCGCTCTCGCAAAGATAATACAGCACATCACCGACGGCGACCTGTTTGGGGATATCGCCACTATACTCGCGCAAAGCGCGGCGCTTACCGAGAACGACGGGGAGAATGTCTCCTTCGGTCAGGAAACCGATGCGGCCACTGGTGAACTCAAGTAGATTGTTTTTGCCCGCATCTGATAACGCCTCAGCTATAAGGACGGCCCCTTCTTCAGGGATAATCTGCTCACCAATCTCAACCGTTGAAGGAATGATAAGTTTGCGAACCGCTGAGGGAACCTTTGTAAGTTGCATCTGCATGTTACTGCACCTCTTCTTCCGGACTATTTTGCTCCTACAGCCTGGCTAGCCAGTTCACATGAACTGGTAGTGTGAGCTAAGAGCAAAGAAAAAGTTGGAATACAATGGAAGGTGCAAAGAGGTAAAAAAATCCTCGCCCCCTCCATTAAGGTTGAAGGGACGAGTACAGTCACGTTGGAAGCTATCAAGCTTCGCGTGGAGCTATGCCCGTGGTGCCACCCCAATTGTCACTATCCGCAACTCAGCCGTCTGCACGCCATCGTGACAAAACTGACAGTGACCACTTTTTTTCTGGTTAATAGCGTACGTGGGAACCACCCACCTGTCCTACTTGCATTGCTAACATAACAAGTTCTGCCAGCAAGCTTTCTTCGGTCAGCCGCTCACGAATGCGTTCTGGGTGCACATTCCCATTCCGAACTCTCACTCTTCTTCGGATCGCTGTCGGTAGTTGCCACCATACTATTTTCGCTCAACGCGGGTCTGTATATTTATTTGTCTTGCAAAAAGATTACCATTCGTTTTCTGAAAAGTCAACGCACAAAAGCCAAAAACGAGTGTGAGACGTGCACACTATCTATCTCCACCGTATGTAGAACTCTTACAGGCCTATGTTTTTCTCATCTTTTAGTATATTGTATCAAACAGGACATACGCGCACTATCTGGCAGAATAGACCCAGGGATTTTTAATGTTCGCCTGGAGATCGCGGGGAGATCACTAGCAGACATTATTTCAGGTATGGAGTGTGTGTGGTGCGCGGCCGCGGCCGCGCACCACACACACTCCATACCCCCAACCCGGCGCCGCAGGCGCCAAAAAGGAACATTAAGAAGCCCTGGAACAGACCAGAAAACCTTGACTTTGCAAATAGCATTATGTTATAAATTAAATAGCAAAATGTTATTAGCTTTAGCAATAGTGTCCTCTTTTTTCATTGATAATGAGGGGTGCAAACTTATATGGTCATCTTCTTGTTGGCGTTGATCGCTACCTTGATTGTTATGGCGTGTTTGACCATTGGGCGATTGGGATTTGGGCGTAAAGAGCCCTTTAAAGCCCGCTCGTTTGGACGATGGTTTCTAGGTTACTTCATCTTTAACTATGTGTTTTGTCTGCTCATCCTCTACTTCTCACGGCCCGCCTTAACTGGACCTTTCTGGGGCTGGCAGTGGGTGCTATGGCCGCTTTTGATTAGCAGTGTGCTCAATCTTTTCGCCATTGCTGGTGGGGCACGTGGTGCCTTAGAGATGGGCGTGAACATAAGCCAGGGCCAGACCTACACACCTCCGGCTAATGCTGCAGGCGTATCGCGTCGTTCGATCGCCGCTGGTATCTTTGGTCTGGTGGTGGTTGCGGTACTTGGTATTGCCGCGACCTTGTTGATTAACATTTTTACCACCTGGTTTGATGGCAATGCCAAGGCTTTGGCGGCCATCCCCCATGTTGTTAATCAGAGTACCTCTGATCTGCCACAGACCGACGCCAAACATATCGTGCTGGTCAGTCAGAGTATTGCAACCTATAAGGGTCAGCAGATATTAGGCTCAACCGGCCAGAATCTGGGCTCGGCCTACCAATTTGATCCAGAAAGTTATAATCTGCAGTCGATCAACCATCATCTTTATTATGTGGCGGAACTGAGTTATAACAATTTCTTTGTTAACCTTTCCAATCCGGTCACGCCTGGTTTTGTGATGGTCGATGCTGAAGATCCGCAGCAGCCGCCCCAATTGCACACCGAGGAAAAATCCAACATCCGTTACCTGCCAGGAGCCATCTTCAATCAGGATCTGTTGCGCCACGTTTATCTGAGTGGCTATACCTATGGCCGGCTCGTTGATCCAACCCTTGAACTTGACGATAGTTTGCATCCTTATTGGACCATTTCATTGATGCAGCCCTCACGTGGCTATACCGGTGATACATTGGCCAAAGTTTTGCTGGTGGATGCCCATACGGGCGATATCAAAGAATATAATCCGCAGAATGTACCTGCCTGGGTTGATCGCGTAATGCCAGCAGAGACCGTCTCGCAATACCTTGACTGGTGGGGACTCTACCATGCCGCGCCCTGGTTTAATCCTTCAGGTCTGGGACAACAGGCACCTTCAGGAACTCCGGAATTGCTGTATAACAATGTTGACCAGCCCGTCTGGTTAATTGCCATGACTTCGGCATCCGCGAACGACAATTCAAGTACCGGAGTCTTTTTGTTCGATACCCATAAGAATGAGGCCACCTTATATAGCAAATCCTCCGGTTTGGGTATTGGAGATAATGTCGCCAAAACCTTTCAATCGACGCGTGCCAATATCCGTGGCTATGGTGTGGCCTCGGTTCAGCTCTATCAAATCTATAATACACCGACCTGGGTCGCCATCTATGCGCAGACAACCAGTAGTGGTGATATCTTCCAGGCAGTTGGTCTGGTCGATGCCCGCGAACTCAACGGCAATAACGTCCAGTTTGATCCCGACCTTAATTCGGGACTGCGTGATTACCAGCAATGGTTGACCTCGCAGGCCAGCAATGGCAACCCTGGAGGTACTGTCAACAACCAGCCCCAAACCGCGACCGGTAAAGTACAACGTATCTCATCGGTCCAGCAGGGAACTAGTACCATTTATTACCTGCAGGTTGCAGGCCAACCCTACATCTTTACGGCCAACCTCTCACTCTCGCCCAAACTTCCATTGGTGCAGACTGGAGACACCGTAACCATCACCTATACGAGTGGTAGCGGCAACGTCATCAATCTTAAAAGCTTTGATGATACCAGCATCAATCTTGGGGCCAATGGCGTAACACCTACGCCAACCGCCACCGCTACTCCAAAAGCCAAAAAATAAGCGAGGGCACCTCAATAAGGAGCGGGCAATGATGAAATGGTATCATTGCCCGCTCTTTATTTTTCTAGCTCTCTAATGGGGTGCCATTCATTTTTTGCAACGACATGTGTTCCATCATGGACATGCTTAGGGACCTTGACGTGAAATGGATTGGACCCTGGTTCTTACGCTCATGGTTGCTCTTGCAAAAAAATGAATGATACCCTCTCTAATGCTTCAGCTTGTTTAGTTAACCTGTTGTAGTGTACAATTTATGTAGACTTAGTGTATTGATAACACCATGCGATCTGATTTAGTTAACCTAAGAGGATAAGTAATAGATTTGAATACAAATACCAATAAAAACACTTTTAATCACAAATATGGTAATGCAATCACCGTAGCTTTGTGGACCGTGGCTCTAGCGTCACATGCGATTCTTATTCCAAAGCTGATACGTGAATTTAAGCGTTAGGTTTGTTTCTTACTTTTGTTGGTGTGTGTATAGTTAGCTGCACTCGGGCGCCTCTGGCGCTCCAGGGGTTTTTAAAAGAGTGGCGTCAAAAAATGAGCAAAGCTCATTTTTTGACGCCACTCTTTTAAAAGAAGTTAACTTTTAAAAGAGGTTTGATTGGTTTAGCCGGTATTGCGTACGCCGGCGGCTATGCCGTTGATGGTGAGTAGGACGCTGTAGGTGAGGCGGGCGCGTTCTTGCTCTTCTGGCGTGGCTTGTTTGAATGCTTCAGCATCCAGTGTGAGCGGTCCACCCAGGCTACGTAGGCGTTTGAGTAGGACGATCTGGAAGTAGCTGAGTGGGTCGACATAGGGATTGCGCCGCTTGATTGATTCTTGTAAGGTGGGGGAGTTGTCGAGTAGCTTTTTGCTACCGACAATGGCGACAACCGCGCTCACTGTGCGGTCGTACTCGGCCTGTATCTCGGTTGAGATACGTTCCCTTAATGCCTGATCTTCTACCAGGAAGGCGGCATAATCATGGGCGATACTCATATCTGCTTTTGAGAGTGTCATTTGCAGATTGTCGATAAAGGTTTTGAGGAATGGCCATTGTTGATACATCTGCTGAAGCTTGGCCAGATGGCCTGGATCTTCGCGCAAATATTCCTCCATGGCGCCCCCAACACCATACCAACTAGGTAAGACATAGCGGGTCTGCATCCATGAAAAGATCCATGGGATGGCCCGCAGCTCGTCGATGGCGCGTCCAACGCTGCGGCGGGCTGGCCGTGAGCCAAGGTTGAGCCAGCCAATTTCTTTGATTGGCGTTGCCTGCTCAAAGAAGCTCAGGAAATCCGGATCATTATAGATCAGTTTGCGGTAGCGGGCAAAGGCGCTATTTGAGAGCCGGTCCATGGCCTCAATCCAGTCGGGTCTGGCTTTGGGATGAATCTGCGACTCGATGATATTTTCGTCTGGAATACTAGATTGGATGGCTCCGGCTACGACCAGTTCCATGTTGCGGATCGCGATATCATGCAGTCCATATTTGAAGGAGAGCATTTCGCCCTGCTCCGTGATGCGTAGATGGCCATTGACCGATCCAGGAGGCTGTGCCAGGATCGCCTCATAGATAGGACCACCCCCACGTCCGATGGCTCCACCTCGACCATGGAAGATCGTGATGGCGATGTGATGTTTCTGACTCAACTCGGCCAACCGGCTCTGGGTTTGATAGAGTTCCCAGCTAGAGGTCAGAATTCCACCATCCTTGCTACTATCCGAGTATCCCAGCATGACCTGTTGTTCGCGCTGGCAGTTTGCCAGGTAGCTTTGATAGAGTGGGTGGTTAAACGCTGTTTCTAGAATATCGGTACAGTTGCGTAGGTCCTCAATCGTTTCAAACAGGGGCACAATTGGTAGATCAGTAATACCCATCTCTTTGCAGAAAAACTGGACTTCCAGTAGATCACTTAGCGAGTGGGACATACTGGTGATGTAGCAGGTGACTGCCCGTTTGCCAAATGTTTCGCGTACCTGGCGAATGGTATCAAAGTTTGTCAGGATCTGCTGGGTGTCAGGACTTAGATGTAAGCCGGGACGTGTCAGGATACGTGGATCCTCAAGGAGATTTTCCAGGAGCTGAACGCGCTCCGCCTCAGGGAGACTCTTATAGTCATCCTTCCGTAAGCCTGTGACCTGGAGGAGTTCTGTAAGGGCGGAGGCATGGCGCTCACTATGCTGGCGTACATCCAGGGCTGCGAAATAGAAGCCAAAGACCTCAACCTGCCGAATTAAGGTATGCAGCGCACCTCTGGCGATTGAATTCTCGCCGTCGGCCAGTAAGCTGGCTTCAACCATATGCAGGTCAGCGAGCAGCTCTTCGGCGCTTTGATAGGCAATGCTCTTATCGCTTTTAGCCTCAGCCTGTGGAGTATTTACAAACCAGGCTGCCTGGGGGGGTAGGGGAGGGATGGTTTTTGTCTCTCCCAACCGTTTCCACATGAATGACAGTTTGGCACGATATGGTTCCAGTGCTGTCTGAGGCCCCAGTTCCGCGGCATAGTCAGGCATCTCTTCTTTATCCCTGGCCAGGGACGCCTCAAGTTCTGGTGTGATCGTGGCATGGTCAATAGATTGTGAACATTCGCGTGCCAGTTCAAAAAGTGCCCGGCGATAATGGACCAGGACATAGTTGCGTTGCTGCGAGAGGGCCGTTAATAATGTATCAGCATGGATAAATGGATTACCATCTTGATCGCCACCGATCCATGAACCTACCCGCAAAAATGGTGGAACGGTTAGATCTGGATAGTCTTTCTGCAGTAGTTCTTCTAACTCTCCATAAAGATCTGGCAGCGCATCGTAGATAATCTCATCCAGATAATAGATGCCCATTTTGATCTCGTCGAGTGGCTCTGGCCGTACCTGGCGTATCGCATCTGTACGCCACAAAAGATCAATCACCGTATCCAGATTGCGTTGCCAGCGACTGCGTTCATGCTGCGTCATCAAGGCCGCATTATCCAACTGATTCAACAGGGTCGTAATGCGCCGAGATTTGGTGATCAAGCTACGACGGGTCGCCTCAGTGGGGTGAGCAGTGAAAACCAGATCGATACTTAAATTATCAAATAGCTGTTGAAGTGTCGCGCCATCCAATTGATTGCGCTTAAAAAACTCCACCAATGCTTCCAGGGAACCCCGTTGTGGAGTTGTCTCTGGATCAATCTCATGGGCCCGACGGCGACGGATACGATGATATTGTTCAGCCGTATTTACCAGGTGGAAATAAACCGTAAAGGCGCGAATAACATCAATAGCCGTATCCAGATCACTCTCGCTCACAATCTGCAAGATCTCTTGTTCCAGAGCCTGAATATCGCGGAGCAACTGACTTTTTTCCATTGTGTCTGCCTGATGCAGACGTTCGCTATAATCTCGCAGGCGTATACAGTGGCCACGCAGTTTTTCAACTGTATCAAAGACGGTGTGCCCTTCGTGCCGTTGGATAGCCTGCCCCAGTGCATTTCCCAGGATACGGATATCCTGACGGAGCGGATTGCCTTTTTCTCGGCGATACATTTGTTCTGACATTGAATTGTCCTTACTTTAAGCACATCTTATTGGTACAGGATCAACATCGTTGCCAGCCTGTTTCAGCCCAGAGATATCCATTGGCCATCGTTGGCTCAACTAACCTCAGATACTGGCTTGATCGTATGCACCCACCCATAATTCTAGCACATATTCCCAATCCAGCCTTCTGGTCTATCCCTCACGTGCTAATCGCAGCCACCACTCGCCGCGGCATGGCTGGTACCCAATGCACCAGACGTTTACCCTGATTGCAATATATAAAAAAGGACTGAGGGCTATAGCGCCCCCAGTCTATCAAGCTATGCTATTTCTGATGACTATGGTGATAATAAAACTTGCTTAATGCACGATTGTTATAGTGTGCATGGCAGTAGCAAAATCCATATTTTTGCCAAACAATGTATTAAGTGAGATATTGACTTTACTATTACCTGAATGCACATCAATTCCGATGATGTTTGAGCTTGTCGCGAGAAAGATCGCATGATCTTCTGGTACAAAGTGAGCGGTGCTCCACGATTGCCACTGGGGGATTTTAAATGTGGTGATTTTATTATTTTGCTTTCCCGTTCTTGTATCAAGTGAGATGATACGTCCAGAAGCATCCTGCCCATAGTTTTGTAACTGTTCAATGTACATGGTATTGTCTACAATGATGGATGATCCACGAGTAGTCCAACCAGGAAAGCTCTTTTTCCAGGCAAAGGTGTTCGTGAGTGGATCCAGAGCATCTACCTCACCTTTGGTTGCATCGATAAAGTAAATCAGTTTCCCTTTATCGAGTATTGGTTCTGTGACATTACCACTGTTGATTACAGGTGATTTCCAGACAGGTGCTCCAGTCTGGATGTCGAGACCATACATATAGGATATTGGCGTGTATGGACGGCTTGTCCCCTGGTAAACAGTGCTTAGATCAGCTGGCACATAGAGAATTGATCCCTGGACAGAGACGTGTGCTATAACAGAGTGCGTATTAGAGAAACCTGGCCAGACCTGCTTTCCTTCACTAAGGATACGTTGCCAGAGTTGATGACCATCGCTGATGCGTATTGCCGTGAGT
Organism: Dictyobacter alpinus; assembly: GCF_003967575.1. Classification (NCBI taxonomy): domain Bacteria; kingdom Bacillati; phylum Chloroflexota; class Ktedonobacteria; order Ktedonobacterales; family Dictyobacteraceae; genus Dictyobacter; species Dictyobacter alpinus. The sequence continues at coordinate 1,343,148 of NZ_BIFT01000001.1, read as the reverse complement.
GTATTTTTAATTGGCTTTGTTTCACTGGGACTTGATGGTGTGTTTGGTTGTAATGTACATGTATATGTATACATCACACCGTTGATAATCCCTTCAATAGTGCCAATTGAGCCATAATTTTTTTTGATTGTGCCATTGGTATTGAAAGCTCGGACTTCCGTGAGAATTTGATCGTTGTTGTTAACCTTGTAACCCACATACACAACACCATCTACTATATAAGGTTGTTCTACCATAATGGTACTCAGGAGATTATTCCAACGTAATTTTCCTGTTTGCGCATCAACCGCATATATTTTTCCGGTCTTCTGCATAACAAAGTAAATTGTATTGCCACTGACCACAGGATTGCCGGTAATCACGTCTGTGTTTGGATCGGTACCGATTTGATAGCGCCATAGTACATGTTTTGTTTGCGGATCCAGTTTGACAAGTTGATTTTCAAAATTCACATAGATTGGTTTAGATTGCGTGTAAGTCGGTGTTATTGTCGCTGTAGGTAGTGAAGGCTGCCGTAGATGTAACGCAAACAGAAAGCTGGCGACCAGCAAGATGGCGGCGGTACTTGCCACGGCCAGCACTACGCGTCTATTGATGATGGGTCCACGTGGCGCATTTACTGCTATGTTCATGGGGTGATTCCTTTCACGGTGATCACGTTGAGTTGTCGAACGTTGCGCAGCGAGTAAATTCTTTTTTTGTGCTTCTATGGACATATGCAGGTGTAAGCGTTGATGAACACGTTCGAGTGCTGCATCTTCTTCGGCTTCCTCCTGGAAGAATTGCTGAAGATGAGTGTTCAGACGTGCCTCGGCCGGTTCTCCATTTGCCATCTGCGCGATATACTGATCGATGTTTTCGGGAGTCAACGACTCTCTTGCTTCATCTTGGCTCATGAACGTTTCCTCCCCTCATCATCTCGAGTATAGATCTCACGCAATAATTTGATCGTTCGTGCCAGAATCATACGTACAGCACCGTCGCTTTTATTCAGGCGTTTCGCAATCTCAGGAGAACTCATATTCTGTCCAAATTTGCAAAGCAGAATTTCTCTCTGCTGATCTGTTAGTGAGCTTAAATGTTGTTGTAGTACGCGATATTCTTCTTGTTGGATAGCTATATTGTGTGGTTGATATTCATCTTCAGCATAGAGATTGGTAATCACTAGATCCAGGGGCACCACGGGCCTTCTGGTGGCAGTGCGATGGTAGTCAAAGCATTTATTGTAGGCTACACGATAAAGCCATGCCTGCTGTTCATTATTATTTAATTTTGTAAATGTTTCGCTTTGTAGTGCAGCGATAAATACTTCAAGCATAATATCTTCTGCGTCTTCTAGTAAGTTAATCTGCCGCCGCACTAATCTTAAAATGTTCCTAGCATATTGGCGATATAATTCATCTATAAGTGCGGCATCAGTGACTTTTGACTGTGGCGACAACTTCAATGGGTGCACCCTCATCCTTTGTCAGCGATTTATCTTTTTGAGACCTCATTTACTCATCGTTATAGCGATTCTAACTGTCACACTTTTTTTATAGAGCGTGTAAATCCTCTGGTGGCGCGTACCTATGTGCAAACGTTACAAAGCCGCTATGTTGTTTTTCGTAACTCATACACTTGAACTGTGATCAGATAGGATATCTTCTGCACTTCATAGATAAGACTTGAAAAAGAGAGTCAAAAATATACTATCCTTGCGGGATCAGTATAGGCATTTTCTACATATACAAAGCTTGTTTGGATGCTTATTTGTATGCTATACTCTCACCACAAGTGGTAACGTTACATTTCTTTAAGAGCTATGACGCTCTTGTGTTCCAACGCTTTGACTGGCGTACTCCATAGTCTAAATTTCAAAAACGAAGTCCCTCTTGCGATTACCCGAAACTACAAATGATTTCGGCGGCCAACGACAGTTCGTCGAACTCTCCGGCTCCGGCGCAGGTGCCTCTTAGCATTGAGCAAGATAGTCATTAATTGGGAGAGCAATGCATGACGCACAAGCATGAAGCCATTCAATCTGCGTGTCAAATGTATCCGCTTTATGATAGCCGCATGGAACATGATGCCTGCGGTACAGGGTTTTTAGCGCACGTTTCAGGTGAGGCTAATCATTCCCTGGTTCAACAGGCCCTTGAAGCGTTAGCGCGCCTCACCCATCGCGGTGCTCAGGATGCAGACGCAGAAGTTTATGATGGCGCTGGCATACTTACACAGATTCCTAGAGCATTGCTTCTTGAGGAACTTGAGAAACAGCACATTACCGTCTCCAATCCTACTGACCTGGCCGTCGGTATGGTTTTTCTCCCCTCTCGTGGCAGTGACCGGACACAGCAGTGTCGCCAGATTATTGAACAGGTGCTTGATGAGGCTGGCCTGACAGTTTTAAGTTGGCGTACCCCCCCTATCAATTATGACATCCTTGGCGCCCGTGCCCGCGAAATCGCGCCAGAGATAGCGCAAGTGTTAATCTCGCGTCCGGCCCATGTTACTACTGAGGCTTATGGGAAAGCTTTGTACCATGCTCGTCGCGTAATCGAGCGCAAGCTTTCCGAGGCTCAGATAACCGATTGTTATGTTGTCTCACTGTCCCATACCATTGTTGTGCATAAAGGTCTGCTGGCACCGCACGATCTGGCGAATTTCTACCGTGATCTTGCCGATCCACGCTATACAAGCGCGCTGGCAGTATTCCATCAGCGCTATAGCACCAATACATTTCCAGCCTGGCCACTGGCACAACCAATGCGTTTGTTAGCCCATAACGGTGAAATTAACACGATCCAGGGTAACCGTAATTGGATGCAGGCACGTGAAGGATCAATGTCATCTCCTTATTGGAATGAGCAGATCTCGGACCTGCTGCCCGTTGTTCAGCCTGGCAATAGTGATTCAGCCCAATTGGATAATGCGCTGGAGTTCCTGGCGGCCTCTGGTCGTGGACTCTTACAAAGTATGCAGATGTTGGTCCCGCCCGCCTGGGAGCATGATGATGAATTGGATGCCGCCCAGCGTGCCTGGTGTGAGTATCATTCAGGCTTGATTGAGCCTTGGGATGGTCCTGCCGCGCTGGTCTTCACTGATGGTCGTACGGTTGGTGCCGCATTGGACCGCAATGGTCTACGTCCTGCACGTTACGTTCTGACGGCCCAGGGTCTGTTGATCGTGGCTTCGGAAGCTGGTGTTGTCTCGGTTGAGCCGCAAGATGTGGTTGAGAAAGGTCGCCTCGGACCTGGAGAAATGCTGGCCGTTGATTTAGAGCAACAGGTCTTTTTGCGCGATCATGAGATCAAGGAAGTATTGTCCCAACGTCAACCGTATCAGCAGTGGTTGGAAAGTCAGCGTTTGAGCCTCGCCCACTTGCCAGCTGCTAGCGTAGAAGAGTTCGCTGAAAATCCCGAAAACGTTGATGTATTCACCCGTCAACAGATCTTTGGGTATACACATGAGGATGTAGAGATGGTACTGCGCCCAATCCTGTCGGAGAATAAAGAGCCGACATGGAGTATGGGTGATGATGCGCCGCTGGCCGTACTATCAAATCAGCAACGCTCGTTTTCAGATTACTTCCGTCAGCGTTTTGCCCAGGTGACAAATCCTCCAATTGATCCATTGCGTGAGCGCGTGGTCATGTCGCTGGATAGCTATATTGGTCGTCGTGGCAGTTTGCTGACCGAGACTCCTGAGCATGCGCGTCTGATCCATCTGACCACCCCCATTTTAACGGAGGCCCAGTTACATACCCTGCTAACTCTGGATGATGAGCAGTTCCGCTCACGCAAATTATTAACAACCTTTGATATAACTGATGGTCAGGACGGTCTGGAGAAGGCCCTGGATCGATTGGAGCAGGAAGCGATCGCCGCCATTCAAGACGGAATTACATTGATTGTCTTGAGTGATAACGATGCATCCCTGAAGCGTCTCCCGATTCCAATGGTGATTGCTATCGGGGCGGTGCATCGCACACTGGTTGAGAAAGGTTTACGTTCTAGCGCTTCATTGATCTGTGAGACTGGTAAGGTCTGTGATGTCCATCAGATCGCCCTGGTGCTTGGCTATGGTGCCGAAGCAATTGTACCAACCCTGGCACTGGCAAGTGTACGCGCCCTGGCTGGTGAGCGCCGTCTGGAACATGTGACACGTGAACTGGCGGTTGAGCGCTACATTCATGTGATTGAAGATGGCCTGTGTAAAATCATGGCGCGTATGGGTATCTCAACCCTGCGCAATATCATCGGAGCAGGACAATTCGAGGTACTGGGTCTGGCCCCCGAGTTTGTGCAGCGCTGTTTCGTTGGTTCCACCTTCCATACTGGAAGGATTACGTACCGGCTGGTCGCTGAACAGTTAATCAAACAGGCTAAAGAGTTGGAGCAAGGGCAGGCGGCGCTGGATGCAACCAATCCAAAGAAGCGTAAACTGGCCGACCTTGGTCGCTATCGCTTCCGCCGTGATGCTGAATATCATGCCTTTAATCCCTTGATTGTGCGTGCCCTACAAAAGGCGGCCCAATCGGGTACGAAAGAGGATTATCAGCAGTTCACCTCACTGGTCTATCAGCGTCCCGCGACCGTGCTACGCGACTTGCTATCCTTTGCGCCATCTCAATCAATTCCACTGGATCAAGTAGAATCCATGGAGTCCATTCGTATGCGCTTCGTGATTTCAGCAATGTCTGTAGGTGCGTTAAGTCCTGAGACTCACCAGACGATTGCGGCGGCGATGAATAGCATTGGTGCCCGTAACAACACAGGTGAGGGTGGTGAAGATCCCGAGTGGTATCACAAGACCATCGAGGGCTATCCTGTGAGCAGTAAGATCAAGCAGGTGGCTTCGGCACGCTTTGGCGTTACGCCGGAGTATCTGGTACGAGCTGAAGAGCTTGAGATTAAGATGGCTCAGGGTTCTAAACCAGGTGAGGGCGGTCAGCTACCACCATTCAAGGTAACGCCGTTTATCGCCAAACTGCGCCATACGGCTCCCGGCGTACAATTGATCTCACCACCACCACACCATGACATTTATAGTATTGAGGATATTGCTCAGCTGATCTACGATCTACACCAGGTCAATCCGACTGCCCGCGTTGGCGTAAAGCTGGTTTCAGCAGCTGGTGTGGGAACGATTGCTGCCGGTGTGGCTAAAGGTCATGCTAATTATGTCTTGATCAGTGGCCATGATGGTGGCACCGGAGCCTCCCCGATCCAATCGATCAAGCATGTTGGTATGCCATGGGAACGTGGTCTGGCCGAGGCCCAGCAGGTGCTGGTCAAAAATGGCCTGCGCAAACGCGTCAAATTGCGTGTTGATGGTGGCTTCAAGACTGGTCGCGATGTGATTATTGGTGCCCTGCTGGGTGCCGAAGAATTTGGCTTTGGTACCTCTGCACTGGTCTCCCTCGGCTGTGATATGGCTCGTCAATGCCATCTCAACACCTGTCCAGCCGGTATCGCGACCCAGCGTGAAGATTTGCGTGCCAAATTTACCGGGCGCCCCCAGTTCCTGATCAACTACCTGACCCAGGTAGCTGAAGAGGTACGGGAATTACTGGCCCAGCTCGGTTATACACGGCTAGAAGATATCATTGGACGAGCGAATCTCCTGGAGTGTAGAGAGTCCTGTGATCTGGATGTTGCTCCTTTACTGACCTCGTTACCAGTGATCTCGGATCCTGCGGCCCAGACTACTGTGCCTCAGTCCAGGGTTGCCGAACAGTTGTTGGTAGATGCGGAGCCAGCGTTGCGGGGCGAGCAGAGTATTATTGCTCAGTATGAGATCAATAACTATGATCGCTCGATTGGTGCTGGTCTGGCCGGTGAGGTGGCGCGCCGTCATGGCAATGCGGGTCTGCCCGGTGTCAGTATCACCTGCAACTTCACTGGTTCGGCTGGACAAAGCTTTGGTGCCTTTAATGTGACTGGTATGCGGCTGATCCTGAGTGGCGATGCCAACGATTATGTTGGCAAGAGCATGGCTGGTGGACAGATTATTATCACACCACCAAGTGAATCGACCTTTGCTTCACAGGATAATATTATCCTTGGTAATACCTCGCTCTATGGTGCCACTGGTGGCTATCTCTTTGCTGCTGGACGCGCTGGCGAACGTTTCGCGGTCCGTAATAGTGGTGGCGTGGCGGTCGTTGAGGGCGTGGGCGATCATGCATGCGAGTATATGACTGGTGGTATGGTAGTTGTTCTGGGTGAGACCGGACAAAACTTTGGCGCTGGTATGTCTTCTGGTGTCGCTTACGTACTGGATCGCGAGGAGCAGTTTGTGCGCCGCTGTAACACCGAGATGGTTGGGTTGAGCCGCCTGTCTGATAATGGTGAGCTAGAGGCATTGCGTAGTATTGTTGAGCTTCATGCTCGTAAGACGCGCAGTAAATACTCTGAAGAGATTCTTGCTAACTGGGATCAAGTGGCTGGTAAGTTCTGGCGTGTGCAGCCGGAAGGGGCTTCTGTCTCGGCGCAAGATTTTGTTGAAGGTAATGATTATGCTGGGTTGTTGAGTATGTCTCACTAGTTCCAGTGAATTATGAAGAGGGGGAAAGCGAGGTTGCTTTTCCTCTTTTTTTGTAATGGCTCGCGCCTGCGGCGCTCGCTGGTTTTATAATGTTTGGTGGCCAATGGCGCTGATCGCGCCATTGGCCACCAAACATTATATAGGATAGGCGTGTTAGCGAAACACTGTAAAATGGGATGGGTGTGCTAAGGATAGACGCTTATTTCTATTGGTTCAGGATGTTTTCGCCGGTTACGAGGCCGGCGGCGCGTTGCCAGGATTTCATTTCGTTGCCTCGTTCTTCGCTTTTGAAGCGGTAGTCGTGTTTGCGGATCAGTTCTCCTAGTTGTTGGTCCAGGCGTTTTAAGCAGGTGAGTTGTGCCTGGCGTAGGCGTTGTTGCCAGCCACCGGGTACGTCGGCGGTACGTAGTTCGCTTGCCAGGCGAAAATGGTCGAGGCAGAGGCCGGTGGATGCTGAGAAAGCGGCTATAAATTCGTCATCCAGCAAGGCCTGGCGCAGGCTACGAATATGGCCTTCTTCGGCCTGCACTTTTTGTTTACAGGCGGGACAGGCAGGTTTCTGGCTGCTGTCACTTTTATTGTCAAAGAGGCGACGGAATAAGCCACCCGATGAAGATGTGCCTTGTGAGGAGCTTTGTTCCAGTTGCTCGATAGTATCCGAGAGGATGTCTCGATAAGCTTGAGCGATTGGCAATGTTGCTCCCATTTGGACCAGTTGCCAGGTGTGAATATAGCAGAAGCCCTGGGTATTGCGTAGTTCCTGGCGAATATCCACATCAGTGAAGAGCTCATATTTCCAGGAATCCAGATAGCGAAAGACACTCTCATGTACTAGATTGCAAAGGAGGCAGCCTTCCTGGTTGCAGGCGCTTAGTAAAGTTTGATATTCTCGTGTTTTTACCATATGTACAACCTTTTGATCTGTTATTCGTCTATGTACTAGAAGATACCTTGTTTTATAAAAAATTGCTAGCGGGCATGTTTCCAACGCTGATTGATAAATGAATACTTTTACTGATTACTATGAAGTGCTTGGGGTGGACTCAACTGCGTCACCAGGCACCATTAAGGCTGCGTTTAAAAAGCTGGCGCTTCAGTATCATCCCGATGTCTATAAGGGGGCTGACGCCAATGAACGTATGGCCCATATATTGCAGGCTTACCAGACGCTGAATGATGTTGAGTCACGCAGGCAGTATGATGCTCAGCGCTCTGAACATTTGCTGACAGGTCGTAATGGTTCGGCGTCTTCTACGCGTTCGTCTGCTGAAAATTTCTCAGGGATGCGCACAGCGGCGAGGAAGTCGGGGCAGAGCGAGGTTTCTCCGGGTGCGCGCCGGGATCGGCAGCGGCACTATGCATTTCCCACGCTACAGATGGGCAAGCCCGCGCTGGTGGATCTGGTGGATAGCGATTATAAACTCGCTCCACATGAGGTCCAGCAACTGGTAGAGGATGGCTTGTTGCGTGGCGTGGCGCCTGAGGCGAAGCAGCGCTATTTTTGCCATCGCTGTCATCATCATTGGCAGGATCAGGCGCTCCCACGTTTTTGTCCTAACTGCCATGCCACGGATTGGCCGGAATATCTTTTGTTGCGCTGCACCCATTGTACCGCCATCTTTGAGAGCGAGCAGATTCGCTATGAGATCGGCTCCTATTCCTACGGACAGGACAAGGCACCCAATCAGGGCGGGCTCTGTCCTCCCTATGAGCTCTTCCCTCTCTGTCCCTATTGTGGTATGGCTCATTGGTCGCCGGCTGAAGAGTCGCGTGTAAGCGAGCTACGCCAGAAGGCAGCTCAAAGGGAGCAGTTTATCCGCTTCCTCTGGATCGGGGTGCTGGCGGCTATCGTGGTCCTGATTGTGTTGTTGGCGTTGAATGGTCGTTAGGTGCGTAAGTGAGCAGGAGGATATCTATGGCGATGCAAGCAAAGCCTTTAGCGGGCGGTATCTATCCACCGGTTCCTACTTTTTTCGGACGGGATGAGCAGCTGGATCTCCAGACGTTTGAGCGGCATCTGCGCCGTCTGGCGACAAGTGGGATCGCGGGCTATGTGTTGATGGGTTCTAATGGTGAGGCGGTCCATTTAGAGGATCGAGAGCGGTCACAACTGTTGGCCGTCTGCCATGAAGTAGAAAGTGCCATGGGTGTTCATCTGCCGGTTGTCGCTGGCTGTGGCGCGCAATCTACGCGCCAGACTATCGCTTACTGTCGGCAGGCGGCCCAGTATGGCGCTGACTTCACGCTGATACTACCACCCTCATATTATCCACGCCGTATGAATGACGCGGCCCTCAGCAACCATTACCGAGCCGTCGCCGATGCCAGTCCTGTACCTGTGCTGATCTATAATATGCCCGCCAGCGCCGCCGGTATCAATCTCAGTGTTGAACTGATCTGTGAGCTGGCCGAGCATCCAAATATTGTTGGTGTTAAGGATAGTTCTGGTGATGTCAGTAAGTTGATGCAACTGGTGGCCCGAGCCACCCCGGGTTTCCGTATCTTCGCTGGCAGTGCCGATATGTTGCTTCCTGCGCTGGTCGCGGGCGCTATTGGAGCTGTGGCCGCTCTGGCCAATGTCTTTCCGCGTACAGTTTGTCGGGTACAAACCCTGTTTGAGCAAGAGAAAATCGAAGAGGCGCGTATCCTGCAGGCGCTTTTGATTCCTGCTAATAGTGCGGTTACCTCCAAATATGGTGTGGCGGGTCTAAAAGCTGCCCTGGAACATGTTGTTGGTTATGGTGGCCTGCCCCGCCTCCCATTGCAGCCCCTGACTCCACAAGAACAAAGTGCACTGCTAACCAGCCTCCCCCTGCTCATTGCTCAGGAAGAAGACAAGGCATAAAAATAAAAAAAGCAGCAGCAGCACTCGAGCACTAAAGTGCTCATACTTAAATAATATGGTCTGGTCAAATGATGCGCCTTGCGCATCATTTGACCAGACCATATTATTTGCATTTTTGTGTTTTAGGCGACCGTAAATGGAAGATGTTTGATGAGTACTCCATTGGTGCAGGCGTCTGAGCTGGCCCAGTAGACGTCGACAGAGCCTGAGCCGGTGGCGTTTGGTTTGTAGTAGAAATAAGCACTGGTCTGGGCGGGATAGGTGCCTCCAGGGGAAGCTGAGTTAACGTAAGGGAATTTTTGCTGGTTGATTGACCAGTTAAGGCAGACCGCTCCATTATATGCGGCCTGGTGAATGGTCATGGTGACGTAGATAGATTGACCGAGGTGAAATTGATTGGTAAGTTGTAATGGTTGACCCGTACGGGTATCTACAGAACTAGCCAGATTGGTCTGGTCGATATATTGGTTGGCTGAAGCGACCGTTGCTGTTGCTGCAACGGTCGGGGTCGCTGTGGCCGCTGCTGTGGTTGGCGCGGGCTGTTGGGCCTGGGCTTTTTCAGTGGCGGTTGGCGCAGGCTCGGGCGTGGTCTGAGTGAGTACAGGTGCAGGTGGTGTCGTGGCCAGCGGCGCTACTGGTAGACTCTGTGCCATGATAAATACAAAGATCATAATCAGGACACCGCTCATGAAGCAGAGTCCGGCAATAGTGAAACCCAATCTGGTATGTGGTTTGCGCTTAGGTGTAGCAGGCCGGGGTTGTACAGGTGTAATCGGCCGGGGCTGTACAAAGGAGGGAGCACCATTGCTAGGAGTTGGAACGGGTCGTGATGGTGTTGGCGATGGTGTTGATGGCATATACATCTGATTCTGGTTAGCCACGGGCGGAAAGCTGGCAGCATAAGGCTGATAAGGATTGTTCCCCTGTTGCGCAGGTGAAAATTGTCCAGGTTGTGCTGGAAATGCTCCTTGTTCAGACTGTGGTACCTGTGGCGTAGCCGCTGGCGCAAGTGTTCCCCAGGGGGCATACTGGTTATTCGCGCTATTTTCCTGGGTCGGTGACTGCGTGTTCTGGGACATAGACGATGCGCGCCCGCCTGCATTGCCACTTGGTGCGCCACACCGTGGACAACTGGTACGCGCTGGAGAGAGCGGCATGCCGCATTGTGAGCATTTCATCTTCTAGCAAACCTCTTTATCAAACAATTTATCCTGCCTGCAAACATCATTTATATGACGAAGAAGGAAGCGGTGTAGTAAAAAAAAGCCGATGGATAGGACATTCGTCATGGTTACAAGCTATCTAAGCAGATTTTTGGTGTCGGTGGACGTATACTCTTCTCTTGACACTGTCTCATAGCCCAACTAAAATATGTTAGATGGACAAAGTACGATGGATAGTAGGGTATGCCGTATTTTAGCGTGGAACGAAGCAGATTAGGAAAAAAACGTGATATTAGGCGAAGACGTAGAGCAAGTGTTACATACCCATCTCTCACGCCTGCAGGCTCGCTTGCAGCGAGCCTCTGGCGATAGCCAGGGTCCAGAGGAGGGGAGTGATGCCTGGCTTCTTCTTAATGCTCTGATTGGAAATGAAGGTGTCACCAATGAAAATCTGGCTGCCCGCTTCGAGCAGTCTGGTCGCTGGCTGGCAGAACAGGGTGGGAAGTTAGATGGGCGTTTAAACGGTTTACAGCTGTATATCGATGCTCTCTTGAGCGAACTGAAAGAGATATTGCAGGAGCAGCCGATTATGCTGGCCGAGGCAACTGCCCGCCTGTCGCAACTGCAATCTATCAGTGTGATGTCGCTGGCCCGTGGCTATCAGAGCGTAACCGATCAATACAAAGTCGAGAGTGTCCACACGACACAGCAATTAGAACAGCGTCTGACTGCGCTTCAGCGTATCAATGGTGTCAGTAATTCTGTGATGGATCTGGATCAGACCCTGGAAATTACGGCCCAGGAAGTTGCGGCTGAATTACACGTTGAGCTTTGTTCCATCTTTTTCTACGATGAATTGCAGCGTGTCCTGACGTTGCGCGCCACCAATGGTCCTCGCCCTCTAGGTGGTATGCACTATACCTTACGCCTGGGAGAGGGCTATAGCGGTTGGGTCGCCGATAAAGGACGTCCCTTGTTCGCGTCAGATGCACTGACGGATATGAACTTTGCTACCGAGGCACGCGCCTACCATACCGATTTTCATGGTTTGATGGCCTTACCAATCATCTTTTTCGGCGGTACGGAACGCTTGATCGGCGTGATCAGTGTCCAGTCAATTGAGCCACGCGAATTTACGCGTGAAGAGATAAGTTTTGTCGAGGTTGTGGCAGGCATTGTCGCCATCAATATTGAGAATGGCCGGCTGTATGAACAGACCGATGAGCAGCTGCGCCGCAAAGTACACGAATTAGCGACCATCCATCGTGTCTCATCGATCATTGCCTCCACCTTAAACCTGGATGAAGTCCTGCAGATCATTACCACGCAGGCCGTTCATCTCTCAGGGGCTGAGCGTTCCTGTATCTTTGAACTGGACGAGGATCGCCAGAAGCTGCATGTACTGGCTCATTATGGATTGAATACGAACCTGGCCTCTAGCATCCAGATTGGCGTAGGTCAGTGTTGTGCAGGACGTTCCGTGCAAACAGGCCGACCAAGTATGGCTGTAGACTGTTTCCAGGCCGATGAGACGTGTTTTATTCATAGTGATCCCTTTGTCTCATCCGAAATACACTCGGTCCTCTGTGTTCCCCTGAAGGTCAAACAGAAGGTATTGGGATGTATCTGTATCTATAGCAATCATCGACACCTGTTGAGTCCCGAGCAGATGCAACTGGTGATTACCTTTGCCAATGAAGCTGCGATTGCCATTGAAAATGCCCGTTTGTATGAAGAGGCACGGAGAGGACTGGAGTTGAAGTCGGTCTTGCTGCGTGAGTTGCATCATCGGGTTAAAAACAATCTGGCTACAGTTGCTGGCATTCTTTCCTTGCAGCGCCGCCGTACGAAATCGCCTGAGATCCGAGCCACGCTGGCTGAGAGCGTTAACCGAGTACAGGGTCTGGCCTCAACCCACGATCTGCTGGCTCATGAAGATGTCAGCGAGGCCCGTGTCGATGAGATCGCCCGTAAGATTGTAGGCGTCGCGCACTCCAACCTGTGTCCACCAGAGAAACGCATTACCTTCCAGGTGGAGCCGAGTCCGATCGTGATTCCATCACGGGCCGTTACTGTGCTGGCCCTGGTCGTTAATGAGATGATCTCTAATTCAATCAAACACGGCATGGCCACGAAGACTGAAGGTTCAATTATCATTCGAGGTATGGAAGAGGATGGTATGGTGATCGTGCAGGTCTTAGACGATGGTGTGGGACCCACCTTTGAACTGTCACTTGATGAGAACGCTGAAGGAAGTTCAGAGGGCCTGGGGCTTTCACTCATCAAACATCTGATCGCGGATCTCGATGGCAAGTTCTCCTTGCGCCGTGGTCTGGTAACACTCTCAAATCGCAATGCGCAAGATAATAATGAGCCCGTTGAGCGCACGATCTCTGAAGTGCGTTTTCCTCTGGTCAGGCGCAGCCGTAAATAGTAGATAATGTGATATGCTGGTGGATAGTAGAGGTTTAAGAAATATGTATGAAGCAACTGGACAGAGAAGGATACTTGTTGTTGAGGATGAGATGTCTATCCGGCAGGTGCTTTGTTTCTTTTTGAAGCATCAGGGCTTTGAAGTTATGGCAGCTTCCAATGGTCTGGACGCGATACGCATCATTCCAGATTTCCAACCACACCTGATTGTCCTGGACCTGATCATGCAACCTGGTTCTGGCTGGGACGTTCTGCACTGGTTGCGTGCAAATCGGTTACTTCCACATATTCCAGTACTGGTGATGAGTGCTCTGGTCCAGTTGCAGGAGCAGATGCATGGTTTTGAAGAAGGGGCCCTTGAATATCTGACCAAGCCGACTCAACCCAGCGTTATCGTTGAGCGCGTACGTGCACTGCTCGCCTTAAGTACAGAGCAGCGAACTATGTTGCAACATAAGCGTATGGATGAGCAAAGGAAAACATTGAAAAGGTTGTCATCATTCGAGATTGATGAATTTGCCTACTAATTAACAACGAAAGTGTTTTAGAGAAGAAAAAGGAGTATGATTTTCATTATGCTCCTTTTTCTTCTCTAAAAACATAGGGGACATTTACCTGTGGCGCTACATAGCCAGTGGCTGTCCACAATGAGTGCAAAAACGATTACCAATGGGATTGCGTTCTCCGCAGACTGTACATTGATTGAGGAGGTAGCCGCAGCGTGTGCAGTAGCGCATCTGAGGTTTGTTGAGATGCTGGCAGTTAAAGCAAGCAAACAGAACGTTCTGTTGGCGGTTATCCATCACTGTGGGTGTTTGTGGTATCGGTGGCTGGCCCATAGGCTGCTGGGACTGTGGTTGGCCCATAGGCGGCTGAACCATGGGCTGTTGCAGCACAGGTGGTTGGGATTGTGGCTGAAGCATAGGTGCTTGTGGCTGCGGCTGCATATGTTGAGGCATGAAGCCTGGTGCCGGTCCAGCGGCCATGGGCGATTGGTTGAAATAGCCGCCGATAGCTGATTGAGCTGGATTATTGATCATTTGCAATGCCTGATTTAATGCTTCCGCCATATCCCTGGCTGTCTGGTAACGTTGAGCAGGATTTTTGGCCAGCGCGGTTAAAATTATTTGCTCAATGGGTGGAGGTATGTGTGGATTAATCGCCCTTGGATAGGGCGGCTGTTCATAGATATGGCTATGGGCCAGCGCCGGATAGTTATCTGCCATGAATGGTGTACGCCCGGTCTCCGCTTCAAAGAGCATCGTGCCCAGGGCATAAATATCAGCACGTCCATCTACAGGACCACCCTGGCATTGCTCTGGCGACATATATTCAGGCGTACCGACCCCGGCCCCGGGACGCGTAAGATTGGTCTGGGTACTGGCCAGCACCTTGGCGATCCCAAAATCAGAAAGGATGGGACGGCCAGAACGATCCATCAGCACGTTAACCGGCTTGATATCCCGGTGAATGACTCCCTGTGCATGAGCATAGGTCAGGGCATCAGCCAGCTGGATAAAGATAGAGACCAGCTCAGCCGTGTCCATAGCCCGTTTCTCATATAAAGATCTATCAAAGCGTTGTTTTAATGTTCCACCATCTACAAGTTGCATCACAATATACAGATGACCATTTTGTTCGCTTGCATCATGTACGGTCACAATATTTGGATGGTTGAGCGAGGCGACTAATCTGGCCTCCAGATTGAAGCGCTCAACGAAACTACGGTCAGCGGCATACCAGGGTGGTAACACCTTCACGGCAACATCACGTCCCAGATTTTCCTGGTGTGCCTTATACACCCGTGCCATTCCTCCCTGTCCAAGTGTCCCCAGGATTCGGTAATTGCCGAGCGTTGTTCCAATCAGATCGTCTTGCTGCATTATGTCATAGGGCCACACTGGCCGTAACTGCTCGTTCGTTGTGCTGGCAGTACAACTGTGTGGCCCCTTTCCCTCTCTAAATGGCGCTGTTCTATGAGCGTAGTATAGACATTGGAATATTAAGCGTAGGAACGCCGCTTACTTTTTAGCAAACACGAGGACGGTTTGCCCAAGTTGGATGCGGTCTCCTTCTTGTAACGGATAGGTCTGGAATTTATTAACAAGCTGACCATTGACTTTTGTGCCGTTAGCGCTGCCTTCGTCTTTTAATGCATAACTTCCATTACCCATATTGACGAGTGAGGCATGCAGCCGTGACACTGCCAGATCTTCCAGGAAGATGTCGCTCTCGCGGCTTCGCCCCATGCTTAACGACTCTTTGCGAATCTCATAGATGCGACCAGGCTCTTTTCCTTCTTCAACGCGAACATAACCGATTGCGCCGCCCACCTGTGGAGCAGCCCCCATCTGTGGTCCTTGTGAACGCAACATGGTTTTGTCGCTATCCGCATTGCCGCCATACATGGCATTTGGATCCTGTCCGAAGCCGCCCTGATTTGACTGCCAGGAAGGAGCCGAACTAGGGTTAGCAAATGGAGATGAAGGAGTCGCATTAGGATTAGCAAATGGAGCCGAGGGTGGTTTAGGTGCTGCGCCCCAGGCTTCAGGTTGCTGTTGTTGATTCCAGGCAGCTGGTGCCTGTGGCTGTTGTGGTTGCGCTGAACCTGCAGGCGCTCCCCACTGCTGGCCTGAACCCGAGCGGGGCTGATTCCAGTTATCCTGTGTCTGTGGCGCTGGTGCTGCAGCTGATGCGGGATCCCATGGAGATGCTGGATTGCCCTGACCGCCCCAGGATGGCTGTGAAGGATTCGGCGCGCCCCATGGTTGCTGGTTAGCAGGCTGTGCTGGTTGAGCAGGATTATTGCCCCATGGATTGACCGTCTGCTCTGCCGGAGCAGGATTATTGCCCCATGGATTAGCCACCTGATCTGGTTGAGCAGGATTATTGCCCCATGGATTAGCAGGCTGTGCTGGTTGAGCAGGATTATTGCCCCAGGATGGTTGTGAAGGATTTGGCGCACCCCATGGATTCGCCCCCTGCTGTTGTTGTGGCTGTTGCTGAGGAGCTCCAGGTGCTCCCCAACTATTCTGGGCCTGGCCTGGTTGTTGCTGCTGATTCCAGTTACCGGCCGAACTTGGTGGATTCCATGCCCCTGCCGCACCCGGCTGAGACTGACGCTGCCAATCACTTGTTCCACTGACACCGCCTGGCGATTTAGCTGGCTTTTTCTTGTTACTGCGCAGAACGAAAACGGCACCAAGGATCACGAGAATAGCAATAGCGAGAATCGCTACAACTATAACTGGCGTTGAGATAAGGCCGTTCAATCCTGCGAATGCGAAGGTCATCAAATATGGCTCTCTCATAACAGTTCACCCCTCTAAGCGTAGGGGCGGCAATATACCTCATGTGATGAGATCTGGCTAACCAATGGCCGGATTCCAACTGAGGGTTTTGCCACCCGATCTGGATCAGGCACCCCTTCTGGGCACCCCTACAACTGCGGCTCAGTGCTATTCACACCACAGCGAGCGCAATGTTGCGTATTATTACTATAGTATCCGAAATTGGCCTCGAATTAACGCAATTCGAAACGTACCTCGACGCTACCAAAGCGTAGAATGTCACCGTCTTTAAGGGTACGTTCCTCGTGTGGTGTCAAGGTCACGCCATTTAAGCGAGTTTTATTTAGAGCGTTCAAGTCTTCAACTGTATAGGCCCCTTGCTGATTGCGCAAGTAGGCATGTCGTCTTCCCACCGTCTTGTCCGCCAGATTAATCTCGGGATAGATACCCAGGGTTGGATCTTGTCGACCAACTACCATTTTATCTCCATGTAAGGGAATAGTGTGTCCACTGGCAATAACCACGACACGTCCTTCCTTACTTGGGGGTGGTAGAGGTGGGGGTTTGGGCCCCTCTATTGATTTGTCCGGTGGATGTGAGGCCGTTGGTAATAGCTGAATAAGTTGTTCTAGCGCCGCAATGAAATCCTGTGGGGTTGCAAAGCGGTTGGCCGGCGATTTTGCCAGCGCCTTCTGCATGAAGGTATCCATTTCTGGAGGCAAATCAGGACGTAAGCGCAGAATCGACGGGACTTTCTCATTCAGATGTTTGATGACGATATCGACGGCCGTCTCACCCTCATAGGGAGGTTGGCCGGCCAACATCTCAAACAACACTGTGGCCACAGAATACAGGTCCGAACGGGTATCTGCTAAACGCCCATTTTCGGCCTGTTCAGGCGAAATATAATAGGCGGTGCCCATAAATACATTTGTGTGCGTCAGTGTAACAGTGTCTTGCGCACGGGCGAGGCCAAAGTCGGTAATCTTTACATTGTCCTTACTATTTATCAAGATATTTTGTGGTTTTATATCCCTATGCACTACTCCTTGCTTATATGCTGAATCTAATCCTTCCGCTATTTGTCGTGCATAGTTAATGGCACGCAATGGATCCATTGGGCCTTGATTGATCATATAGTACTTAAGGTTTTGTCCATCAATATAATCCATCACAATATAGTGCATGTTGTTATCATTTCCATAGTCAAAGATGCGCACAATATGTGAATCGCTCAGATTCAAAAGGATGTGTGCCTCTCGTTGGAAACGAGCTAGCAGTTCGCCATCACCGGATAACTCAAGGTGCATGACCTTAAGCGCGTAGATCCGGTTGTCTCCAAGGTCGCGAACAATATAGACGGTGGCAAAGCTTCCTCGGCCACGTTCATCAATAAGTTTATAGCGACCTTTGATGACACGACCTATCATGTCACCATTCATGGGCGTGAA
Organism: Dictyobacter alpinus; assembly: GCF_003967575.1. NCBI lineage: Bacteria > Bacillati > Chloroflexota > Ktedonobacteria > Ktedonobacterales > Dictyobacteraceae > Dictyobacter > Dictyobacter alpinus. The sequence goes on along the minus strand of NZ_BIFT01000001.1, from coordinate 1,325,435 downwards.
CTCCTCTAATAGTAGGCTACTGTTTGCGGCTACATTATACACCATCCATTCGCTTGTGTCATGATGTCCCTGGTTGCTGCTGGTCTTGATTCACTCTGGATTGTTGGTTGGCCGCGTTTCCCTGTTTTGAAGGACCAGATATAATTCCTTCTATAATGAGAACGGTAAGACCTGGTGACTATTTACAGCAGTGGGTATGGTGTACTATTAGTGGCCTGTAATCCATCAATGTCAGGAGTACAGGACTATGATATCCGCTCAATGCTCAGTTGCCTGACAGAACTGATTAAATATTCCTTGCTCTTTTCCCTGCTGAGGAAAAGATGAACTTCCTGAATGAGTAACGTTCACGACTCCCTTTTTTACAGTTAGAGATATGGAGAACCCATATCTCTAACGAAGTGGTTGTGATCGCGGTGACACTACAAGTGTGCCTATGTCAGTCTTCGTAACGTCCATTCAGGTAGCGGGCCAAGAACTTCTCGGCGGCGGCATAGAATTTGAGGCGATTCTCCGGTTTAGCAAAACCATGGCCCTCATCCAGGAAGAGCATGTACTCATGCTGGATACCTTTACTTTTCATTGCTGCGACGATCTGTTCTGCTTCAGCCTGTTTGACCCGTGGATCGTTCGCGCCCTGGGCTATGAGCAGTGGAATCTTGATGTTATCCACGGCGAATAGTGGCGAGCGGGATTTCAAGAATTCTTCCTCTGTATCAGCGTTACCGACGCGTTTCTGGAAAGTTGCCAGCGCGGTTGACCAGTAAGGAGGAATGGTACGGATCAGAGTGATGAGATTGCTGGGTCCGACGATATCTACGGCGCAACAGAAGAGATCCGGTGTAAAGGTTGCGCCCACCAGCGCGGCATAGCCACCATAGGATCCACCATAGATGGCGACTTTCTTTGGATCTGCGATGCCCTGTTTGACCGCCCACTCGACGCCGTCAACCAGATCATAATGCATGTTGCGGCCCCATTCTCTATCGCCAGCATTAAGATGTTCTTTCCCATATCCGGTTGAACCACGATAATTGATCTGTAGACAGGCATAGCCGCGATTGGCGAACCATTGTGCTTCAGCATCCAGCCCCCAGCTATCACGGGCCCAGGGACCGCCGTGGACGTTAACCACCAATGGTAGATTTGTCTGTATTTCGCCGACGGGTAGCGTCAAGTAGGCATGGATTGTCAGCCCATCGCGCGCGCTATAGCTAACTGGCTGCATCTGTGCCAGGGTATAATTGCTCAGAGCTGGCATATTCACAAACAGAAATTCCGCGCTCTGCTCCTTGCGATGATAGACATAGTAAGGGACCGGACCATTATCGGCGATAAAAGCCACGACCCAGTTTTCATCAGCGTTATCGCGACTGACAATCGAGAAATCTCCTTGATGGATCTCACGAATACGGTCAAAGTCCAGCTGGATCGATGGATCCAGAATCTGCCACTCCACCCGATCCTTGTTAAATGCGACCGCCTGGATCTCATAGGTATCGGGATTCGCCATGATTTCGCCAACATCATACTGTGGATCTTCGGCGATAATGCTCTGCTCGTTGGTGGTCAGATTTAACGCTACCAGTCGACCAGCGTTGGCTTCACGCGAGTCTTGTAGATAGATAGATTGTCCATCAGGAGTAAAGGAAAGTCCCCCACTGGTCAGTGCGTCGTCGGAATCCCAGCCAAGCACATGACGCCACTCACTCTCAGGATTTTCACGCGCCAGGAGATCCATACCACCATCTGGTCGGGCCGCCATCGCGCCGCGTACCTGAAATTTTGTGTCTACAATCCAGCCTGCGATATTGCCAGGATTCTCTGCCACGCGTGTCAATTCTCCGCTGGTCAGATTAAGGTTATAGACATCATGGACCTGTGGGTTCTCTTTATTCATGGCGATCAAGAGCTCATTAGGAAAATGCTTATCCTGATCGATAATCTGCACCTGTACATCTTCAAACGGTGTCAGGTCGCGTGTCTCCTGTGTTTCCAGATTGGTGGCATAGAGGCGCCAGTTTTCGTTGCCGCCCACATCCTGTATGTACATAATATGTTTATTATCAAAAGCCCAGAAATAGTAGCGAATGCCGCGCTCTGTATCCTTTGTTACTGGATGTGCATCATCACTGCCAATCGTTTCCACCCAGACATTTAATACATCATGGACGGGTGCCAGATATGCCAGACGTGTGCCATCTGGCGCTAGACGTGGACTGGCCTTTACTGGATTGCCAAATAAGATCTGACGTGGAATGAGTTCCGTATGTGGTGAAACTGTCATGAATCCTCCTCTTTTCTTCCCGGCACGTCGCTCGTAAGTGTGCCCATAAAACTATTGTACGTTCTTTTTAGTTTTACGTATCATTGAAGAGGAAAGTTGAGCGATGGTCTGGTCGATGCCTGTGGCATCAACCAGTATATGGTGTTGCAGAACGTTGTCGGCCGTGCCGACAACGTTCTGCAACACCATATACACGTGAAGCCGAGCAAGGATATGTAAGCTTTGTGAAGCCGGACAACGGCCTAAGAACAATTTAAGCTCTGTGGGTAAGAGCAAGCATATGTAAGCTCAAAATGGCTTTGAATAGTTGCTAATATGTGTTGTTAGACTGTAAGATCCCAGTTGGCTTGATCGGTGCCGGTGATATCTGGAGTAAATTGTAGGGTGAAATCGTGTTTGGAGGCTGGTACTTCATAGACAAGAAAGCCTGCCAGTGGTGAGTTCGCCGCTACCTGCCCATCCGGGGTGGTACCGGCGTCGGGATAGATGGTTTCGGTATAGTTTAGTCCGTCTTTATCGTGTAGCTTAAAAAAGAGAATACTACTCATATTCTGGGTCTCTGCTGAGGTGTTTTTCAGGCTGACATGGACGATCACATATACATTGCCACTCTTAGGTTTAATAATCTCGCTACCCGTCGATGTTTTAACATCCACCACTTTCGCCGTCCACTTATCATTGACTTTGACTTCATCCCCAACCTTGCTATTTCCCGAAGCAGTAGTGGCAGGTTTATCAGTAGACTTTGTCGTCGGATCTGTTTTAGCGGAAGAAGTTGTCGTGGCTGGTAGATCTGTAGTTGTGGCGGTAGGTGTTTTGGTAGCATTTACCATGGCGGCAATAACGCCAATAACAACACACAAAACCAGTACCCCCACAACAATTCCCACGACCATCCCCACCTTTGACTTTTTCTTTGGCTCAGGCGTCATGGGTGCGAAAGGTGGCTGACCATAGGGTGGTTGCCCATAGGGCTGCTGTGGTCCATCTGGTCTTTGCTGATAGGGTTGCTGCTGTGGATTGTATGGGTAAGGTTGAGGAGGCTGTCCTGGCTGGTTATATTGAGTGGGCTGCTGAAATGGTTGCTGTGGCTGTCCTGGTTGATTGTATTGATTCGGATCGTTAGGATAGTTTGGATTGCTCTGCATGGCTAAAATTCTCCTCGATACATTCACATACATATACTTCTTAATGATATTGAATGCAGTCTACTATGAAATTAACGCCAGAGCAAGCAATTTTTAGGAATATGAATATATTGTAATTATAGGTACAAATATTGTGTAATAAATACCGTAGCGGCAGGTCTTGTACCTGCGCCCTGTACACGTAAGTGACGTCCCTCAACCCGCGGTCATGTAATGTCGAACATAGCCAGGTGCGTACTATTTATGCATGGTAGTACGTGTACAGGTTGCAGGTGCAAGACCTGCCGTTACGAGAGTATCGTACGTGTACAGGTTGCAGGTGCAAGGCCTGCCGCTACGAGAGCGGGGAGTGTATGGCCAGGTAGGCTTCGTAGGTTTGGCGGGCTATTTGTTCCTGGGTATAGTTTTCCAGGACGCGTTGACGGCCACGTTGTGCCAGTATGGCATAGAGTTCTGGATTATCCAGGAGTTCCTGTACACAGGTGCTAAGTTCGCGGGCATCACCTTCCTGGAAGACCAGTCCTGCGTCGCCAATGACATGCGGGATCTCGCCACTGCTGGAGCCGATTACCGGGGTTTCACAGGACATAGATTCGGCCAGCACACGGCCAAATTGTTCGATCCAGTTGGGGCGTGAGAGTGAGGGGAGCACAAATACATCCAGCTTCTCCATCTCGCGTGGCACTTGATTGGTAGGGACTCCAGCTTTAAATGTGACGCGTTGACTGACCCCTAACCGTGTGGCCAGTTCTTCTAATGGACCTTTCATTGGTCCGTTGCCTATAAAGACGACCTGACAGTATTCAGGTAGATAGGTCAGGGCCTCAACCATCAGGGTCAAGCCTTTTTCTTCTTTGAGGCGTCCAATAAAGCCCAGGGTAAAAGGGGCATGCGCTGCGCGGACGGGACGTGGTGCGCTCCGTTTGTAGATGTCGGTATCAAAACCAAACTGTGGGATGATGCGTATAGGTCCCTGATAGCCCTTCCGCTTTAATACATCCGAGGCATCCTGGTTGCCGGCGATGGCCATGGCGGCATGTTTGTAATTATAGAGCTCAATCTGGCGAAATGGTGGCGGATAGGAGCGATACAGATTTTGCCAGGTAAAAAATAAAGCCTGCGCCTTTTGTTTTCTGGCCAGATACATGGCTTGTAAGGTTGCCAGATTGTATGGTTCCTCATCGATATGTACGATATCTGGCTGCACCTCGCGCATAATCTGGCCGAGTTTAGGATAGTAATGCCAGTGGAACTTGCCATTAAAAGCCATTGGCGTCACAATTATGCGATAACCATTGGTGTAGAGCCGCTCCAGTATCTGCTTACTACCATCATCGCTCTGCCAGTAAGGAGGCGTCACCAGGGTCAATTCGACCTGCGGACATTTTGCAATCTCTTCTAGTTTTCGTTGAGATGTACCACCAACCAGGGCCTTGGAAAGCATCAAAATTCGCATGGTTGTTTTCGTTACCTTTTCTTTTGTGCCAGAACCTCTTCATAGACGGCAAGGGTCTGTTGCGCGGCGGTGCGCCAGCTAAAGCGTGCCGCCTGTTGTAGCGAACGCGCACGTAGATCAGCTTGTAGCTCATCATTGCTTAGAACACTGTACATGGCATCAACCAACGCTTTTGTGTCCTCCGGATCAATGCTAATGGCAGCCTCCCCGACAACCTCTGGCAGCGAAGTACGGTTAGAGCAAACGACTGGCGCACCACAGCTCATCGCCTCCAATGGATCCAGCCCAAAGCCTTCATAGAGGGAGGGAAACACAAATACACTGGTCCCACTATAGAGCGCGGGCTTATCTTCTTCCTCAATAAAGCGATAAATAATCTGACCACTTATACCCAGTTCGTCCGCGACTGGACGAGGATCGGGAAAGAGTGGTCCCTTTTTTTTGTCGGGATTGCCAGCAATCATGAGTTGTAGATTGGGATCGCCAAGCTGTTTATAGAGCTGCGCAAAGGCACGTACCAGTTGAATGACATTTTTGCGTTGGTCCAGGCCTCCCAGGTAGAAGACATAGCGCTCACCCAGTCCATAGCGGGCCCGTGCGGCCGCCAGAGCCTCGGCATCTTTGATGGGCCGGTACTCTTCGCCAGCAGCCTCATAGATGACGCGGACACGCTCAGCGGGCAATTTGAGGGTCTCTATGATATCCTGTTGCGCATGTTTGCTGGGTGTAATGATCATACTGGCTCGTTGGGTGGAGTGGCTAATCAGTTTCGTATATGCTTTGACTTTGCCATTGGGCTGATATGCTGGCAAGCGTAACGCGATCACATCGTGGATCGTTACCACTGTTGGGGTGCGTGGAAAGAGGGGTGGAGCAAAATGCGGCACATGGTAAAGATCAGCACCGGCCTGACGTGCAGCCTGGGGGCCAGTAAATTGTTCCCATACCACTTTCTCGATATTCTCATTGCGCGCCGCCAGAGCCGGGACCGCGTGTGCTTGATAAGGATAAGCGGTTACTGGTATCTGCTCAAGTGGCCGTGGGCCTAGCAGGAGATAATCATTATGCTTATCTACTTCAGCCAGTGCGTTGAGCAGGTGAGAAAGATACTGGCCACTGCCCGTGGCTGGAAATTGAAAGAAGTGCGCGTTCACACCAATTTTCATGACACACTTGCCTCACTTGCAAAATTTCTTTGTCCTGTGCCCAACTGCTCATACACATGCAGCATTTTCTGAGCTGAACGCTCCCAGGTATAGTGTTGCGCGCGGCGATAGCCTTTCTGGCGTAACTCTTCCTGAAGATTTGTGTCCTGCAATAGTCGCATGATAGCAGCGGCTAGTTCCTCAACACTATGGGGATCCACTTGTAGCGCGGCATCGCCTACCACTTCGGGTAATGATGAGGTATTTGAAGTAATTACGGGGGCGCCACAGGCCATGGCTTCAATGGGGGGAATACCAAAGCCCTCGAAGAAAGAAGGAAAAGCAAACACGTCGGCCAGACTATACAGGGTAATCAACTCGTGGTCGCTCACACGTCCCAGAAAGCGTACCTTCTCTTCCAGATGCAGGTCGCGCACCAGTTGCTGCGTCTCTTCATACAGCCAGCCATTGCCGCCGGCGATAGCCAGCATGGCCGGACCCTGTTTCTGACGCTGAGCCTGATGGAAAGCCTTAATAATATTTTTATGGTTTTTGCGTGGTTCCTGGGTACCAACGGCCAGTACCAATGGATGTTGCAGCTTAAATTTATAACGTGTCGCATCCAGGATAATAGGATCAGTGATACGGCGGAAATAAGGCTGGACGCCATTGGGAATAACCACCAGCTTTTCTGCTGGCGTATTAAAGTGCTCGATCAGTGTACGGCGTACCTCACTGGAGACGGCCGCAACTACATCGGCAGCTTCAATCGAGGCTGGTACTACTTTGCGTAGATACTCAGCCAGAGCCGGAACCGCATATTCAGGATGCTCCAGAAAGGCAAGATCGTGGATCGTGACCACCTTACGCACCCGTTTACCCAATGGTGGCAGCGCGAAATCAGGTCCATGATAAATATCGGTAGGACCAGTAAAAAGCGTTGCAGGTAGAGGAGCGCGCAATCGATACCAGAGAATATTCAGATAGCGATCAGGAATCAATATATCCCGTCCACGAACATTCTCCGCAACAGGAAATGGACGCTCCGAACTGGCGCGTCCACTTGTTAGCAAGGTATAGCGGTTCTCAGTGTCCTGTGCAAGCATCGCGGCCACGAGGTTTCGTACATACACCCCGATGCCTGCACCCTGTCTGATCGCCGCAGTATAGTCAATCGCAATACGCATGAAATCACCTTTGTATTGATGTGGCCCCGATTTAGCCTGGAGGCCAGGTCATTGTGCGGCCACCCAGCAGGTGAAAGTGCAGATGGAAAACGCTTTGTCCCGCCTGTGGACCGACATTTGTTAGAAAGCGGTAGCCCTGATCCAGTCCCAATTCGTGTGCCACCTTACTGGCAGCCGTAAAAATACTGGCCAGGAGCGGTCCATCCGCAGGAGTCAGATCGGCCATTGAGGCGATATGACGTCGTGGAATAAACAGAATATGCTCCGGGGCTTGAGGACTCAGGTCCCGAAAAGCAAACACATCATTATCTTGATACACGACCGTACTGGGAATCTGGCCGGATGCTATTTTACAGAATATACAATCGTCCATAAAAAACCTCAAGAACCAGATGAATTATCGCCTAACTCATCTGGTTTGACCAGATAGCTGGAAAATGGGATGACTAAAGTCCCATTTTCCAGGTAGCCTATGCCTCTGCCGCTGGACTGCTGTCCGTAGTTGATGGCACCGTTTGTATTTGCGCCTCTTCTGCTGGACTACTGTCCGTAGTTGATGGCACCGTGTCCATCTGTGTCTCTGCTGGTTGTTCTGTTGTGGTACTAGTAGTGGGTTCAGCCGTAGTAGCTTTAGCCGCAGCGGCAGCCTCTTTTTTAGCTTGCAGCCGTTTTCTATGTTCAGCCAGTTCTTCCTCATGATATTTAGGATCATTATATTGAGGAAGATTCATCTCAGTGCGGATCGTCTTGATTGCCTGATAGACTGTACCAGGTTTTAGATTGAGGGTGTCAGAGATTGTCTTATGGACCCCCACTGGCGGTACTGGTAGAAATGGCTGATAGACTTCTTTGATGCGCTCCAACTCTTCCTGACTTCCTTTGTAGGTTTGAACCTCCCACCAGCTAGGGATATGTTGTCGATCGCGTAAGTCCTTGATGATTTTTTTCACAGCCTTCTTAGGAATATTAAATTCCTTTGAGATCTGTGTGCGAATACCATCAAACTCAGCGGGCTGGGCCAGCAAGGTATAGCGCTCTTCAACCTGTTTGATCTGTTCCTCGGTAGGCGTAAATGGCTCTGGCGGTGGTGTTTTCTCGCGTTTTGGCTTGGGTGCGGGGGCCGGCTTATGTGGCTTAGGTTTTCTGGCAGGTTTGGGGCCACCAGGACCTGCATTTTTCGCCCAGAGTTTAGCAGGACCACGGCCAGGGCCGGCAGGTCGATAAGGAGGCCGTTGTCCTGGAACTGTAGCCTGTGTGGTGCCATTGCTGCCCGCATAGGTTGCGGGTTCGCGTACAGGACCATTGCCGCGATTATTCTGGTTCTGGGCGTCACGATTGAAGGTACCTGTTCCACCTGAACCATTTGGACGTGGGGAACGAGCGTCTCCTGCTTCACCTCTGCGGTCTCGTTGTACAGGAGGGGATGGCAGTTTGGGACGTACAGGCGGCGTATCGGGTTCGCCAACCTTTACATCAGACAGACTGTCAAGCCATTGGTTTGTTCCGCCTTTGACTGCCTTCGGTTTGGGAGGCGGTGGAGGAGCCACCGGTCGTGGTGCCGTCGAAGCACCAGCAGCCGTAGCTTTATTTGACGCGGACGGCATATTTTTCGCCGCTAACTTTTCTTTTCTGGCTTTTTGCGTGCAGTCAGGGCAAGTGGTATCTCTAGCATTAGCCGACTGGAACCACTTGCCGCAGGTGACACAACGCATCTTTGTTTTGCTCATGCGCGAACTCCCCTGTACCAATGAAAAATTTTACTGCTTCATAATGCGTCGGAATGCACTTCATATTCTATTCTCATTGTGCGGTTCTGTCTACCCTGGATTTAATTGATCAGTTTTCTTCGGCGAAGAAACGTTCTACATCCCGGATACTTGAGCTCCGGCGTGCAGGCGGCAGAGCATTCAGTACTTGTCGCCCATAGCCCTTGGTGTGTAGGCGGGTATCCAGAATGGCCATTACACCACGATCCTCGCGCGTGCGTAAGAGACGTCCAATACCTTGTTTCAAGCGCAAGACTGCCTGTGGCAGCACATAGGTACCAAACCAGTTCTCATTAGCCGCCTTCATCTGCGCGACACGGGCCTCATGAACGGGATCATCGGGTGGATCAAAAGGGAGCTTGTCAATAACCACCAGTGAGAGCGCGTCGCCTGCGATATCCACGCCTTCCCAGAAGCTTTTGAGACCAAAGAGGACCGAGCCCTCTTCTTCGCGGAAGCGGCGGGTCAGTTCCAGGCGTGTCATATCACCTTGTTTCAAGAGTGGATAGGGGAGATGGGGTGCCATCAGCTCATAGGCACGATCCAACATACGCCGACTAGAGAAAAGCAAGAAGGCTCGACCACGTGAGAGCTTGACCAGACGATACATCTCACGCGCAATATCCACCATATAATCATCCGCGCCCGCACCAAAGGTGGGAGGTGGCAGGTGGCGTGGTAGATAGAGCAACGCCTTACTCTCATAATCAAAGGTCAGCGGTAAAATATTCTCCATCACATCTGGCCGCTCAACCGGATCAAGTCCAATCCGGCGACGGAAATAGGAGAAGTTAGGACCCTTGTCGTCCGGTTTCGCCGGATTGGGGCCGATGGTCGCCAGTGTAGCGGAGGTACTGATCACATTGCATTTATTAAACAGGCGTTCCTGCAACCATGAGGTTACATCCAATGGTGCCGCAGAGGCTTGTAGCACAAAGCCGCGCGAGACCGAGCCCTCCATGCGCTCCACATAATAGACAAACTTCTGTTGATCAGCGACCGCAAAGACCGTGCGAATATTCTCAGCCAGATTCTGAGTACGCTTGAGCAGCTTGTCGTAGAGCTGTCCCTCTTTCTCCGGCAGATCTTTTGGACGCTGTCGGCGCAGTGAGTCGCCCAGATCAGAGATAGCGGAGGCCAGTGTTAGTCCTTCTTCCATTGGACTTTCCAGGTTGACACGTCCTTTAAAGCCAGGATTCGCTACCTGCTCCAGCCGCATCCACATCAGCTGCGCGGCACGCATCGCATCATCCTGCAAGCTAAGCTGGCTGTGATCCTTGAGCATGCGTTGGGCCAGCAGGGTTTGAATCTGGCCGGGGTTGATCGTAATCGTAAACGAGCGCGTGGCCTCTTCCTCCAGATGGTGGGCCTCGTCCAGAATGATTACATCCCGTTCCGGCAGCAGGAAGCCACCGATGGCGGCATCTAGTAGCAGCAAGGTATGATTAACCACAATTACCTGGGCCCGCTCCGCCCGTTCACGCATCTGCCGTACATAGCACTCATCAAAAAAGCTACACTTGGACCAGGCACACTGATCACTATCTGTGGCGACACGTCCACGGACATCTGATGCCAGTTGAAAGCCCAGTGTCTCAAAATCACCGGTCATGCTATAGCCGTTTTCTGGATCCTGAATCATATCGTAGAGGCGCTGGAAATCACGGTTCTTGGTGAAAAACTGCATACCTACGCGTTCACTCTCAACGCGATCCAGGCAAATATAGTTATTTACGCCTTTTACCAGAGCCGCCTCAAAGTACTTGATGTATTTCTGCACAAACGGAATATCTTTATAGAAAAGCTGTTCCTGTAGTGCTTTATTGGCGGTACTGACAATGGCCACCTGACCTGAGCGCACTACCGGAACCAGATACGCCAGAGATTTACCGGTACCGGTGGCCGCTTCAATAATGGCCGGTACATTTTTATTGATGGCGCGTGAGACCAGCGTCGCCATCTCAATCTGTGCGGGCCGTTCCTCATAGCCTGGCAGGCTGCGTGAGAGCACACCCCCCTGGCGTAAATCCTCGGAGACCATCGACACCAGGCGGGAATCCCGCAGGGGGGTAGCCTCCTCATCCTCGGCCTCTAATGTGTCCAGGCGCTTAAGATCCTCTGCTGAGAAGGCAGCAACCTTTGAGCCGTTGGTCGGCACATCGCTGACAGGCAAGACCTCTTCTGCATTGTGTTGGAGCAATGTGTCCAGCATATCTACCTGCTGTTTATCCTCAACTGGCATATCCTCAGCAGGTCTGGCCAGGGCGAGCATATCCTCAGGGACCTGTTTGGCGCGGCTCTTTATACGGCGATCAGGTTCGACAGTTAAAGATGCTGGCTGGAGCGGCTCTGCGCGGCGGATGGTTGGCGTGGTGGGTACCACCGGACGTGGCGTACTGCGGATCTCCGGTGTTTTGACTGGTAGGCCCATCAGCGCGCTCAGATAGGCGTTGGCCAGGGCCTGCGTATGCGGGAAGCGCTGTTCAGGCTCCAGGGCAAGAGCTTGCAGCAGTACTTGCTCAACAGCAGGTGTAATTTTCTGATTGAGACTCGAAGGTTTAGGGAATCCACCTTGTTGCTGCTGGGCTAACAATTCTGTCCGGTCCGTAGCCTCATAAGGTCGGCGACCACATAACCACTCATACGTCATCACGGCCAGCGCATATTGATCGCTGGCCGCTGTTGGCTGGCCCTGTAATTGTTCAGGTGCCATATAAGGAATGGCGGCCTCTTCATCATCCAATGAAGGGGTAAAGCCGGGAGGTGTTAGCGCGAATCCTGTCAGCAACATCTCCTCGCGTTCCGTTTGCAGGATCACGCCGGGATGCAGATTGCCGTGGACAACATGGCTGACATGGGCATAGTGTAAAGCGCTGGCAATAGGGGAAATATAGCGTCTAACTACATCAGATGCCAGGCAGACGCCTGGTGTTAATAATTGTTGGAGGGGTTTACCGCCTGGTTGCTCAAGGACCAGATAGCCTGCATCGCCATCAAAGTTAGCTTCGAGGATCGCGACAATGGCTCGATCTTTCAATTTTTTGAGTTGTTTCGTGCGAGCTAAAAAAGCCTTTTTGTCTTCAGCGTTGGAAAAAAGAACATTCGTTCTTTGAATAAGAACAGTCTTCTTACGATTTTTTCCCAGATAAAAGTTGCTCGTAGAACTCTCGCGCAGCAGTCCAGTAATCGTATATGTGCCGATCTGCTGAAGCTCTACCTCTGCCATGTTACTGCCTCTCCACAAATATTTGAACACGTGTTTTGTTTATAACGTGCAGTATAGCACAGGCGTGTCTTTGGAACAAACTGGTGTACCCCAGGGATGCCTTCATTGCGCATGAATAATGCCCTTTATGCGCTTGAGGCTTGACAGATTTGGCTGTGTGGGGTATAAATAGTGTGTAAAGTACACTAAGTAGGGTGGTGATGAGATAAGGTAAGGCAAGTGGGAGAAGTTGCCTTCTTCTTAGTTAAGCATATAATACCCTCTGGCCTGTGAAATGTCGAGTTTGTGTAAGGTGGTGAAGTGAAGCGGTTAAAATTTCTTCTGCAATTGTCCAGTTAGACTAAAGAAGGCGAAAAAACATGGAAGAGCAAAGTGAAGCAACGGGAAACGGCATCAATAATGTCCAAAGTCTGCGTGAGGTCCCGATCAAATCTTCTGAGCATGCACAAAGGAACTCAGATGAAGCGCGCCAGTATGATGTAAATCAATATGAACGTCCATCGGTAACTGTGGATGTTTTGATGATGAGTTTGCGTCAGCGCGACCTGCAAATATTATTGATCAAGCGACGTTCATGGCCGTATGAAAATATGTGGGCTATTCCTGGTGGTTTTGTCAATATAAATGAGTCACTGGAAGCGGCTGCCAAGCGTGAGTTGCAGGAGGAGACGGGGGTTCAGGATGTGTATCTGGAGCAACTTTATACCTTTGGCGATCCTGGACGCGATCCTCGTACGCGTGTGATTACGGTTGTCTATTTTGCGTTGTTGGATTCCGAGCGCTTGCAGCTGCGGGCAGCCAGCGATGCGACCGATGTGGATTGGTTCTCCGTCTATGAACTACCGCAACTGGCCTTTGATCATCAGGAAATCATCGAGTATGCGTTAAATCGCTTACGTAATAAGCTTGAATATACCACCATCGCCTTTAATTTGTTGCCCGAGCAATTCACTCTGCGCGAATTGCAGTGGGTCTATGAGATTATTCTGCATAAGAAACTGGATAAGCGCAATTTCCGTAAGAAGATCGTTTCAACCAATATTTTAGAGGATACCGGTGCGAAAAAGATGGAGGGGACCCACCGTCCTGCGCGCCTGTATCGCTTTAATCCTGCTGCTGAACATAAGTTATAGCTTTGTTTTGAGGTGTGTTTGTCTGAGCGCTGTTTTGTCAGGATGACAGGAGTGTAAGTACCATGGTAGTACCATCTGAACAATTTTTGTCGCGGGCCAATCTTTTTATGCAATCCATTGTAGACTGGGAGCAGCAGTTAGCCGACTTGAAATGGCAGGATCTGGCCGGGATGGCCCAGGCCGGGCGCATGGCGGTTTTTAGTATTGATATGATCAATGGCTTCTGTCATAAGGGTGCGTTGTCCAGTCCACGTGTTGAAGGTATTATTCCGGCTGTTGTGGATGTGTTTCAGCACGCACACGCTGCGGGTGTGCGTGAATTTATTCTGGCTCAGGACGCCCATACACCTGAATCTATCGAGTTCACGCAGTTTCCTCCCCATTGCCAGATAGGTACCGAGGAGGCTGAGAATATTCCAGAGCTGGCTGGTTTGCCATTTGCCAATCTTTATCAGATCATTCCCAAAAACTCATTGAATGCTTTCCAGGGTACCGCGCTTGATGGCTGGCTGAAGAAACAGACAGAGCTACAGGCGGTGATTGTCGTTGGTGATTGTACCGACCTCTGTGTCTACCAGACGGCCATGCATTTGAAGCTTTATGCCAACGCGTATAATCTTCCCTTACGTGTCATTGTACCTGCCAACGCCGTCCAGACCTATGATACTCCAGTGGCGACCGCGCAAGAGCTGGGTATTTACGCCCATGATGGCGATGTCATGCATCTCTTCTTCCTCCATCATATGAGCCTGAACGGCATCGAAGTTGTACGTGCCATCAAATAAACCTTGAGCGTAGCGGTCGCAGGGACAGCCCCGCGACCGCTACGACAAATGGGCGTTTTAGCGCCTGGCTGTACAATAAGAGATCTGGGCTGCGGCCCAGCCAATGCAGTCGATGCGCGTGCCTACAGGGGTCTCTAAAAGTGTTCCCTCGTTTGGTAGGGGCAAATTGCTGGCGTGATCCCATAATGCCGGCAGTGCTTCTACGCTACTTATACGTGAAGGTGGCAGGTTGACTGGATAGAGACGGCGCAGGCAGGCATCAAAGAGATGATGGGGAACGTGCAAGATCTCGCGACGCCAGACCACATATGAATCGTCCTGGAAGGTAGGTTCGGGCAGGTCTTCGTTGGTTGTGCTGGCATGGAGGATGCCGGCGAACTGATACGATTGTTGGGGGCTGAGCGTGACGCGTTCGATATAACGATGCAGGGGATTCAGGATGGCCAGGGCCTGTGTACTATGGTGCAAGAGTTTACGCAATGGAGTTGCTAGATGGACCAGGTAGACGCCCCATTCCTGTGAAATGATGGTCTCGCCGCGCTGTTCGTGGTGGCTATGCCAGACCTGGAAAATCGTTTCTTGCGTCTTAAAATCGCAGCGACATTCTTCCCAGCTTGGATATCCACGGCGTGCAATCTCCCGACGTATATAGCTTACAAGTAGAGAGGTCGTACCTGTAACAACACCCAGGGCTGTGCCAGTCAAAAGTAGTAAGCTCCGTTTATTTGTGCTCACCTTCAAGTCTTTCAACCTCCAATATATCAAGTAGCTCTGTGAGTGAGTGAACTAACAAACAATCAAGTGTTTTTTCTGTTACTCGGTGTTCACGATCTAACAGGACCGGTGTAATGCCAACGGCGCGTGCTCCGATCACATCATTTATATAAGAGTCACCGATATGAATGCTGTAATCAGGAATAGCATTGGCGCGTTGTAATGCCAGATCATAGAGCGTCGGCGAGGGTTTGGCATGGCGGGTCGCGGCCGAAATTAACACACAGTCAAAGAATTGTGTCAATTGCATCTCACGCAGAATTGGTCCCAGCGAGATACCCCAATCTGAAATAACACCGAGCGTATAGCCACGGTCATGCAGCGTCTTCAAGGTCCCATATACATCTGGATAAAGTTGCCAGCTGGTATGCTTATCAAATTCATCGTTGATGGTAGAGGCCAACTCATAGAGGCGCTTCTCATCATGTTCTTCTATAAATGGTCGCAGAAGATGGGCATAGTAATCAATCCAGAATGTGTTGATATCCTGATTGTTTGACCAGATAAAAGGATGAGAACGGGTATGACGGAAATAGAAATCTTCCGCGTTTTCAATTTGTGCTTGAATCTGTTCCAGATCGATATGCAGTGAAAGTTGCTGACAGATCTGCTGGCAGATTTCAGCGATAGAAGGGTGAGGTTGAAGCAAAGTAAAACCAGCATCGAAGAAGACTGTACGGATAGATTGTGGTTGTTCTAGCTTCATTGAAGTGCTACCTATCTGAAGATGATACGACATTTGAAGCGAGTATAAGCATCCTGGCAGACAACTGAGATGTTATTGGCACCATGTTTCTCGCTTTCTGCCCTATATGAGCAATATAGAAAGTCTAGCATGCTAATTGCTCGCTTGTCAAACGGAGCATTTGTACGTCTGTTACAGCATATTTGTAACCTCAGGGTTTCCAATGGGTTATTTAAATGTGCGGAGTGCGCTACTGATCATATATTTGATGACTATCACTAAACAAATATATCGAGATATATCTAATATGAAATGTAGATAAAATGGCTTTCTACCTAATTAGCAATGTGTGAAAATAATGCATAAAATTATGATCATAAATACTTGACAAGCGATACTCCTTAAAGTTATCTTTTGTGATAGGCAGTTTGTTATCTGACGAGTCCATTTGTAGTCTGACTGTTTCAATGGTGATTATGGGTCAGGCTGGCACTCATCATAATGCTCTTAAGGAGGAGAGATGCCTACGATCGCGTCACCGAGCCGACGTTCCTTCCTCAAGTCTGCCGCAGGACTAGCTGTTGGTGGTAGCTTATTCCTGGATGGCTGTGCGCCCGCGTTCAACCAGGGCGCAAAAAAGACGCTCAATTTCTGGGCCTTTTCTGACACACGCATTATCTGGCAAAAGAAAGCCTGGCAACTGTACAAGCAGCAGAAAAAGCCTGATTTTGAGATCAACTGGTTAATTTTCCCCTACACACAGATGCATGATCAGGTACTGATCACCTCACAGGCTGGTTCAGGTGGTCCGGATATCGCGGATATCGAGATCAGCCAATTCTCCCGTTACATCAAAGGCGACATCATTTTTGCCGATCTGAGCGCTAAATTGCAGCAACTTAATGTGATGGACAAACTTTACCGTCCCTCTGCTACCGATCCCTGGACCTGGAAAGGTAAAATTTACGGCATTGGTAATGAGCTCAACACCTGTCTTATGAGTTATCGTTGGGACATTTGGAAAAAGGCAGGCTTAAAGGCACCAGTGGCGACCTGGGATGATTTCGCTGAACAGGGCAAAAAATTTCATGCCGATACGAAAAACTACCTGCTCGACTTTCCATTCAGTGATTGGGGATACTGGTGGATTATGAGCCTGCAGCAGAAGGGTGGTTTTTTCAACGATCAAGGGGTCCCTACCTTGAATAGTCCTGCCAATGTAAAGTCCCTGCAATATCAGAAGGATGCTATTAAGGATGGCTGGGGAACAGTACGTCCGAATGGGCAGGCATACAATACTGCCCTGGGACAGGGAAGCATCGCTACGTTGCTGGGTCCCTCCTGGAATTTTAGTGGCTTTACGCAGGAGAACTTGCCTGAGACCAAAGGCAAATGGCAGCTCCAACCTATTCCAACCTGGGAGACGGGCGGATCACGTACCGCTACCTGGGGTGGTACTGGCGTCTCGGTACTTAAAACCTCAAGCAGTGTAGACGAGGCGATAGACTTTGTGCTTTTTGAGCATACATCGACAGAGGCCCTCCTCTACGATTTCGCGGCTCGCCAGGTCTGGCCAACCTATCGACCCGCCCTGGATGATCCCACCTTAACAAAGCCGCTACCTTTCTTCAACGATCAAAAAGTTGGAGACCTCATCAAAGAAGTATCACCTGAAATCAATAAGTGGTATAACTCTCCGTTCTGGCCTGAAACGACCGGTGCCTGTGTGAACTATGGTCTTACTCCCGCTATCCAAAAGGCTGACGTCTCGGCCCAGCAAGCGTTGGATGAGGCCCAGAATCAGTGCCAGAGTGTTATCAGCTTTGAATCAGCCTAGTGCACAAGGAGGTGTCTTATCATGGCTGTCGCACAGACGAATGTTGCGGCCAGACCGCAGACGACAAACTCTGGAAACTGGTGGCGTCGCCATCAACGTAAACTGGCGCCATTTTTGTTTATCGCCCCCTTCTATCTGATCTTTATGGTGTTTGGCCTGTATCCGATCCTGTACTCCTTCTGGCTCAGCTTCTTCAAGGGCTTTGGTTTTGAGCAGAAGACCTTCTTTGGGCTTGGTAACTACATCCACATGTTTCAGGATCCTCGCTATATCAATGCGGTCTGGGTCACGACACGCTTTGCGCTCTTCAGCGTTTTTATTCTGTCTCCCCTGGCACTGTTGGTCGCACTGGCCATCAATTCCACCTTTGTGCGCTGGAAAGGTCTGTACAAGACAGGACTCTTCCTTCCCACAGTTACTTCGGCGGTGATTATCTCCGTCATCTTCTCTCGTGTGCTGGATACCAATTATGGTCTGCTCAATGCTTTGCTTGGCTGGTTTGGCATTACGCCAGTTGGCTGGCTGACCGATGTTCATGTTGTGCTCATCGCCTTTATGATTCTGGCGATCTGGAACTATCTGGGCATCAATACGCTCTTCTGGCTGGCAGGCTTGAATGGTATTGACCGTGAGCTCAATGAAGCGGCCTCCATTGATGGCGCCGGACGCGTAGAAAGTTTCTTCTATATCACCTTACCACTGTTGCGACCAATCATGCTCCTGGTAACCATTCAGGCATTGATCGGATCATACAATGTGTTTGCCGAGCCTTTCTTGCTAACCGCGGGTGGTCCATCGGATGCCTCGCTCTTCATCTCGGTTTATGTCTATAACCAGGGCTTCCAGGCCTTTAACGTGGGTTATGCCAGTGCGATTGCCTATTCAATGACAGCCGTCTTGCTGGTGCTATCGTTCTTAAATATCAAGCTGTTTGGTTTTAAGGGAGCTGGTGACTAAACCAGACTGTGGTCTGTGCTACCTTCTGTTCAGTTGAAGGTGGAGCAGAGAGCAGGAGATTGGTAGCGAAGAAGAGAGGAAGAAAAGCATCATGGCTGATGTCAATCTTACTACTGCATCAGAGCTAGAAGAGCGTCAGGACAGGCAGAGCCGACGCAACAATTCATATAAGACGCGCTTCTATGTCGGATCGACAATAATCAATGCTATCTTGTTAATTCTGTTAGTCTTGACGGTGGTGCCTTTTATATACATGATCAGTAGCGCGTTTAAACCCAACTCCGAGATCTTCGGGACGCCGCTGACATTGATTCCGACGCATTTTACGCTGGAGAATATGAGCGCGTTGCTCACAAATTTTCCGTTTGCGCGCTGGGCTTTTAATACCGCGACCGTGGCGATATTAGGGACCATCACCTCATTGGTATTAGGTTCGATGGCAGGATTTGCCTTCGCCAAGTATGATTTCCCTTTTAAGAACGTCCTGTTCACGGTTTTGCTGGCGACTATGTTGATTCCGGGGCAGGTGACGCTGGTACCGCAATTTGAGGTGATCCGTTTCCTGCATTGGTTTAACACCTATCAGGCTCTGATCGTGCCACGTGCGGTGAGTGCCTTCACTATCTTCCTGATGCGCCAGTATACACTGAGCGTTCCCAATGAATTGTTAGATTCGGCCCGCGTGGATGGGGCGACCGAGTTCAACATCTGGTGGCGTATAGTTGTTCCGCTGGTGCGTCCAGGACTGGCCGTGGTGGCAATCCTTTCCTTTACCGCACTCTGGAACGACTACCTATGGCCACTGGTCGTCACAACCGATCCTTCCATGTTTGTGATGAATCTGGGTATCTCATCCCTGGTTGGTCCTTATGATTATCAGTATGGTATCCTCCTGTCAGGAGCTGTACTGGCTGCGCTACCACTGATTATCATCTTCTTCTTTTTCCAGAAGCAGTTCCTTCAGGGTTTGACCGAGGGTGCTTTAAAGTAAAGAGAAAAGCAAAAAAAGAAGCAGAGCCAGCGGCTCTGCTTATATGACTGCCTATTCGTCGGATGTTGCTCGATGCAGAGGAGCATCCGACTTTTTCGTGCTAACGGTTTATTGGAACATACTCTGGAGCCGATCGGCTTGATCGACGGCAATCAGATTGTTCAGGAACTCGTCGATATCGCCGTTCAAGACGCCGGGCAGATTATGGCGGGTCAGGCCGATACGATGGTCCGTCACACGATCCTGTGGGAAGTTATAGGTACGGATCTTCTCACTGCGATCGCCGGTCTGAACCTGTGAGCGACGATTCTTACTCAGCTCTTCCTGGCGTTTGGCTTCTTCCAGGTCCCAGAGACGGGCTTTAAGGACGCCCATCGCCTTGGTCTTATTTTTCAGCTGAGACTTCTCATCCTGACAGGTTACGACCAGACCGGTTGGAATATGTGTGAGCCGGACCGCCGAGTCGGTGGTGTTCACGCTCTGCCCACCGTGACCGGTTGAACGATAGACATCGACACGTACATCGGCATCTTTAACATCGATATTGATATCATCGTCAGCCTCAGGCAGTACAATGACTTTGGCGGTAGAGGTATGGATACGTCCGTTGGCCTCTGTGACTGGTACACGTTGGACGCGATGGGTGCCACCCTCATATTTCATGCGGCTATAGGCGCCTTTTCCTTTAACCACAAAGGTAACATCTTTAATACCACCCTGCTCGGTATCATTGATATCGAGCACCTCGATCTTCCAGCGATGTGTATCGGCGTAGCGTGTATACATACGATAGAGCTCACCGGCAAAAAGAGCCGCTTCATCGCCACCAGCACCACCCTGGATCGTAATGATGGCATTTTTGTCATCCATGATATCCTTTGGCAGTAGGGCGACCTTTACTTCTTCTAGCAGTTGCTCTTTATGCGCGCGCTGGCGTTCAAGTTCTTCATAGGCCATATCGCGCATCTCGCCATCTTCACTGTCATACAGTTCCTGCGCCTCTTCGATCTGCTGATTGGTGGCTTTTAGTTCATCATATTTGTTAACGACATCTTCCAACTCGGAATGTTCGCGGCCATAACGTTGGAGGAGTTCAATGTCTGACAGCACCTCAGGTTGGGCCATCAGCTCATTCAATTCCTGATAACGTTTAGATAAACTGGCCAGCTTACCCATAAAATCCATGCTAATTTCCTCCCAATATCTCACGATCCGCCCGGAAGCATGTTTGTGTGTCCAGCATGAGCAAGATTATCGCTTAATATGGTGTCGACACAGGGGGGCGGACATACGAATGCTCTATAATGAATGTCTACGAATAGATTAGTGTGGTTTGTCCTCTCAAATAAAGCATGAAGATATGATTTCATGCAGAAGAGATGATTTCGAGGCAGGCTGAGGCGTCGCTACCCGGCGGTTAGCAGGTAGCGTTGATTTGTCGTATGGCGGGTATGCTGTTGTACGTGTGTGCAATACGACCGAAACATATATAGACTGGTAATAAAGAATTGCTGTAGCCTCATGCTTCCTATTATACCATGTTTTGAGGCTGATGGGATAGGTGGTTCATTTTTTGGGGTTGAGGTTAATTTGTCCCTGTTGGAAAAAAACTTTCTGGTCAGGCGTGGATATTTTATAGACTTTATTTCGTATTACTAATAACTTGCATTGTGTAATTTTTGTTAGCTTTGCTATCTGGTGCATGCGGCCTGGCGTCCACGGCGCTCAGCGATAAAACGAGAAGGTGTGGGAGCAGGGTTGTTGCGATGTTTTATCAGGAATAGAATGATTTGAATTTATGTTATCGTAAGTAGATTAGCAATCTTTAACTATGAGTGCTAGACAAGCAAAAAACTCATGTGTTATAATCAATATTAGCAGTCACTAAACAGCTTTGCTAGAAATGCTACATGTGGGAAGCCACAGAAAATAGAGTGAGGAGCCTAGAAGACATGAAATGCGAACGGTGTCAGAAGAATCCTGCCCGGGTACGTGTGGAACAGATGATTGATGGTCGTCGTGAGTCCCACTTTCTCTGTCAGTCATGCGTTGATGAGATGATGAGCGCAATCGGTCAGCTTGGCGACGTGGACGGCCAGGGTCCTACCAGTGCTCCGATTGGATTTTCTGCCAATAATACTTCGAATAATAAATCTGGTTCTGGTAACGTCAATACCGCGACTGCTGAGCGCCACAATAAGAAGCATAGCAAGACGCCCACGCTCGATCAATATGGTCGGGATCTAACGGATGAGGCGGCTGAAGGTAAATTGGATCCAGCGGCCGGTCGGGCGCGTGAATTGAGACGCGTGATTACAGTTCTGGGCCGCCGCCAGAAGAATAATCCTGTGTTGATCGGTGAGCCGGGTGTAGGTAAGACGGCTATCGTCGAGGGCCTGGCGCGTAAGATTTATGCGGGCGATGTGCCTGCAACCCTGCGGGGTAAGCGCATCGTTACCTTGAATATTGGTGGTATGGTGGCCGGAGCAATGTTCCGTGGCCAGTTTGAGCAGCGTATCAAATCGATCCTGGAAGAGTTACGCCAGGCACCTGAGGTGATTGTTTTCATCGATGAGCTCCATACAGTGGTAGGTGCAGGCGCGGCCGAAGGTGCGGTCGGTGCGGCAGATATGATTAAGCCGGCGCTGGCCCGTGGTGAGCTACGTTGTATCGGTGCTACCACCCGCAATGAATACCGCAAACATGTCGAAAAAGATGCCGCTCTGGAGCGTCGTTTCCAGCCCATTGTGGTCGATGAGCCCAGTATTGAAGAGGCCATCGCCATGCTACGCATTATACGGCCCAACTATGAGTCCCATCATGGTGTGACGATTACTGATGAGGCCGTGGATGCCGCAGTGAAATTATCTGATCGCTATATCAACGATCGTTTCTTGCCAGACAAAGCCATCGACCTGATGGATGAAGCGGGTTCAGCCCTGCGTTTAGAGGCTACCGAAAAGGGTATTATCAGTCCTACAACCATTGCAGATCTAGAGAAAGAGCTAGCCGAGATCCAGGCTCAAAAAGAGGCGGCCGCCAATGCTGAAGATTATGAGCATGCAGCCATGATGCGTCAGAAAGAACTGCTCGTCCTGGGAAATCTGGAGAAGGCGCGGTCCGACAAGTCCAATACCATCTCCTTGATTGTGACCCCTGAACATATTGCTCAGGTCGTAGAGATGTGGACCAGCGTACCGGTAAGCCAGATGTTGGAGAGCGAGCGCCAGAATCTACGTGGTCTGGAAAATGATCTGCGCAAACGTGTGATTGGTCAGGACGAGGCGATTGGAGCCGTTGCCCGTGCCATCAGGCGTTCACGCGCGGGACTAAAAGATCCGCGTCGGCCGATTGGTTCCTTCTTGTTCCTGGGTCCAACCGGTGTGGGTAAAACCGAACTGGCCAAATCGCTGGCCGCTGAACTCTTTGGCGGTGAAGATAACTTGATCCGTCTGGACATGTCGGAGTATATGGAACCCCATACCGTGTCTCGGCTGTTTGGTAGCCCTCCAGGATATGTTGGTCATGACGATGGTGGTCAACTCACCGAGCAGGTACGCCGTCGCCCATATAGCGTCATCCTGCTGGACGAGGTCGAGAAGGCCCATCCTGAAGTCTTCAACTCCCTGCTACAGATCATGGACGATGGCCGTTTGACCGATGGTCAGGGTCGCACAGTAGACTTTAAGAATACCGTGGTGATCATGACCAGTAACGCTGGTAGCGCTGATCTCAAACGCGCGATCAATATGGGATTTGTGCATAAAAAGGGAGATGATGACCTTGATGAGCAGCATGAGGCAATGCGCTCTAAAGCCATGGATGGACTTAAAAAGATCTTCCGACCTGAATTTATCAACCGCATTGATCAGGTAGTAGTCTTCCATTCACTGGGTCGAGACGAGCTGTATCAGATCGTTGATATGTTACTGAATCAGGTGCGCAGTCGCCTGGCAGAGCAGCATATTGAACTGGGTATCAGCAACGAGGTGCGCGACTTCCTGTTAGATGAAGGCTTCGACGAGGAATATGGAGCTCGTCCATTGCGCCGAGCAATCCAGACCTATGTTGATGATGCGCTGGCCGATGCCTTACTGGCCAACGAACTGGCTAGCGGGCAGGCCGCCCTTCTGACCATGAAAGATGGCGTTGTCGTAGTTGAAGCTCAGCAGCACATACAGATCCAGAATTCTTAAGCCCGAATACGTATAAGCAGCCATGTCGCAAGTAATCGCGGCATGGCTGCTTTTTTGTGTATCTATGACACTAAATTGCTCACCATCCTTTTTTTATGGATGTGGTGTGTTTCATGCTGCGGGTACCCGCAGCATGAAACACACCACATCCATAAAAAACACGAGCGCCGTAGGCGAGAGGTGTCAGCTAGCAGGGCAGAAAATATTGGGATGAGGGATTGCACTCTATACTTTAGGTAGTAGAAATAGCTAATTGCTGGTAGCAAGAACTTTGTACTGAATACATTGAGTGACGCATCTATTTGGGAAGATTAACCGTGTAAATACTAGAGCTTGACCCACGCACAGAGCCCTTTTCAACTTTTTTTGGTAGGTCTGACGACCATACCACACAATTCTATCTATCATCAGGATAGTATCAGGACTGAATTGTTTTCTGTCGTGCAACTTAGAGACAGTAGATATATAAAATTCCTCTGATTTTCTCAATAGAAGAGAATGTTCAGTATCTATAGCGATGTAGCTATGGGGAGAAGCTAATAGATAGTCGTGTGATAATAATGAAACGTAAAGACAATATTTATTCTGAACATCCGCTAGCAGCTATGGATGTCCATGGTGAACAGCAAGGACTACCAGTCTGGAAGCACGCAACTATGACACCTTATCAGCAACTCCTGGAGCATGCCGCACTTGGTATTATTTCTCTCAATGCTGGTGGCTATTGGCTGTATGCCAATCAGCAGTTCTGCGCACTGGTTGGCTATACTCAGGAAGATCTGCTCCAACACCGCTTTCAAGATATCATCCATCCAGATGACTGGGAAATCAGTCGAAACATGTTTCAGCGCATCATCAAAGATCGTGCAGCTAGTGAGACAGCAGTGATACACTATCTGCGACGTGATGGTTCCGCCATCGCGACAAAAGTCACCCTCTCCTCATCAGGTGATAAAGCAAGTCAGGATTATGCATTATTGGGCTTTGTTGAAGCTATAGAGGACAAGCAAGCTGAAAAAAACACCTCACCCCTGGCCGCTACCCCCCATAATGAAGCGCCATCCCCCACACAAAATGGTCCTGATGATGATAAAATAGGATTGCACACACAGACAGTTGCGCAAAGCTGGCTGGAAAAGACCGCACGTCTGCTGCAGTCATCCACGCTCGCGGACGATACCAGGACCGTTAGTCGTGAATTGGCCGCGCTGACACAGAACATGCTAGACTGTGCGCGTGTAGGAATATATCTCGTTGAGGGCGATAAGTACTATTTAAGCTTACAGGCAGCCGTAGGACTTTCGGAGGAGCAGGAGCAAGTATGTATGCAGCGCTTAGCCTCTGAAACCATTAGCCTCTCAACCTTGTTACCGCCAGCGATGCTGGCATCTTTATTGCATAATGAAGTGTTAGTCGTTGATGGGCGTTTGTCAGAATTCGCTCACTGGCAGCGCCTCTATCCCGTTGAGAATTTGTTAGTGGTACCGATGATGTCCGGGGAAGGTTTGTTGGGAGTGGTCATGTTAGATTATGGCATACTGCAACACAACTATACATCCAATGAACGTATCCTTGCCAGTGCTATTGGCAGTGTGGTCACGGTCTTACTTGAGCGTCCACGCTTCCTGGCAGAGCGGGTTAAAGCTGAGGCTCGTGTGCAGACATTGCAAGAGGCCCGGGTACGGATGGAAGATTTTCTCGGTCTGGCCAGCCATGAACTGCGTACGCCGCTGACAACGATCAAAGCCAATACCCAACTGGCCATGCGCCGTTTGAAGAGTCTGTTACAGCGTTCCGAGTTACTGCCAGAAGGATCTCAGGGTAAGGTCAAAGCTTCCGTTGAAATGCTGGAGCGTGTTGATCGACAGATCGGAGTCCTGAATCGACTGGTTGGTGATATGTTGGATATTTCACGTATCCAGGCTGACCGCTTGCAAATGCATATGCGTCAGGAACCATGCGAGTTGATAAGTATTGTCGAAGCTGCACTTCAAGAGCAACAAAAAGCACTGCCCGAACGTAATATTATCGTGAAGCTTGCCAGCCATGATCCAATTATGATTATGGCTGATTCAGAGCGTATTAAACAAGTACTGAATAATTATCTGACAAACGCATTTAAGTACTCTGAGACTGATCAGCCGGTTATTGTAACCGTCCAGCTTGAACCGCACACAACTGGTAGTTGTGATGTGCGTGTAACTGTTCAGGATACTGGAACAGGTATCGCACCGGAAGAGCAGCCCCATATCTGGGAATGTTTTTATCAGTCGCAAACAAATAAAGGCATGGGGGGCTTTGGTGTAGGTCTGGGCCTTGGTCTGTACCTCAATCGGACGCTCATTGACAAACATGGCGGCCAGGTTGGTGTGAAGAGCATCCAGGGTCAAGGATCACAGTTCTGGTTCACTCTGCCGCTCTTACCTATAGAGAAAGCGACTGCCGAAAACTAATACATGTAGAGGGAATATTTATGAAGCTACGTAACTGGTTAACGCTAGGAGGAATGACACTTGGTTCACTGGCAGTGGCAACTGCCGTCAAAAGTTTTCTCCCCAGGCCCTTTGGTACGGATCAACTTTATGAGCGGCCTGTCGAGGTAACACCGTCTCCTCAGCACCTGCCAGACATCGAGATTACTTTCTTGCGTTGTGGAAGCGTTGTGCTGCCAGAATGCATTGCGATACGTGGCTCTTTTTCCCTGACCCCACGGACGATTTCCCATAGTGCAGTCCTGATCCAGCATCCTAAAGCAACTTTTCTTTATGATACTGGTCTGTGTACCGACATTCCATTATTTTTGTTGGATCAATCTTTCTTATTCAACAATACACTGGGACGTTTTACACTGGAGCAATCACTGGGACATCATCTAGAACGGCTTCAATTGCAGCCCTCTGATCTGGACTTCGCCATCTTATCCCATCTCCACTGGGATCATGTGTCCGGAATTCCTGATCTGCCTGATGTCCCTTTGCGGGTCAACCGGCTTGAGTATGACTTTGCCAGTCAGGGCCTGCTAGAAAAGAATCAGGGTCTAGTACGTCGTTTATTATCGAATAATCCGGTCAACTTCCTAGACTTTTCCGGGCCAGCCTACGAAGGATTTCGTAGTAGCTATGATCTCTTTGATGATGGATCTATCGTACTGGTGCCGTTGCCAGGCCATACACCTGGTCAGATTGGTATGTTTATTAATCGAGCCCACGGCCCACGCGTCTTTTTGATTGGAGATGCGGCCTGGCTCTCAAATAACTATGCCGAGCCGGCTACCATGCATCCCGTCCTCTGGTCGATGGTCACGAGCGATGACGCGATGGCCAGGCAGACGCTGATAGATTTACATCATTTTTCTCGGCGGCATCCGGAAATACCTATAATTGGCATGCATGATGGACAGTTGCAAGAAGCATTTATGGCAACTGAACAGCAGCGGTTACAGGTCCATACGGCCTGAACATGCGTGTAAGTAATCAGGCAGTGTTTTAAACAGCTACCGGCCCACAGTAGCGGTAGTAGAAGAGAGACATGCCCAATATTCTGTTGATCTGGTTGTGAGAGGAAGTGGAATAAAGCATGAGAGTAGCTCATGGTGACATATATACTGACAAGCGAGGAAGGCGTTATCGGCGCATGACATTAGCACAGCAGTCACAATTACGGAAAGACTATATGGCTAATGTCCCCAAATGGCGCTATCCATTCATTGGTTACCTGGTCACTATACCTGTCACGGTGTTGGTAGTGCTTTGTACTATCTATGTTGCAAAAATGTTTGGGCAATTCTTTTTTCCCAGCACTTTCTGTGTAATCTCTATTTTATTTGTTGCCCTGTTCTGGGGTGCTGGACCGGCTATCTGGTCGATCTTGCTCAATTCGGCGGCTCTCTACTATTTCTTTATCTATCCTACTATTGGTTATGATATAACGAACTGGCGCGATGCCCTGCAATTATTGCCATTTATTGGCTCTGGCCTGATCATCGCCTTGATTACCGCACAGCGTGAACGGGCCCGTTTTCAAGCCATGGGCGCTGAATTAGAATTACAATCATATGCTCGCGAACTAGAGGAAAGTAATCGCCAACTTGAAGATGCCAATAAGATGAAGGATCGCTTTCTGTCGATTGCTTCCCATGAGCTTAAGACGCCTGTCACGACGATCCGTGGGCAGGCACAACTGATGTTACGACGCATCTCCAAGCAGAAAAAAACCTCAGATCTGGATGGGGTCGCGACGACATTAGAACGTATCAACGATCAGACCGGGCGCCTGACTATCCTGATTGATGAATTGTTGGATGTCAGCAGTATGCGGGCCGGCAAGGTGGTACTCAACAAGCGGCTCTGCAATTTAACCTCGCTGTGTCAGGATGTGGTTGATGATCACCGGATGCTTTCCGAGCGGCGCATTATCTATGAAGCGCCATCTGAGCCCGTTTGCATTAAGGTGGATGTTGATCGCCTGGCTCAGGTGATGACCAATTTGATCAGCAATGCCCTTAAGTACTCGCCTGATAATAGCACAGTTGAAGTCAAGCTTCAGCCAGAGCCCACCCACGTTCTGATCTCTGTGCAGGATCGTGGAAAAGGGATTGCGAAGGATCAGCAGGAGCATATTTTTGAGACCTTTTATCGTACTCCGGATGCACAATCCTCGACCAAGCGTGGTCTGGGCCTGGGTCTAGCGATCACCAAGGATATTGTTGAGCGCCATGGGGGGCGTATCTGGTGTGAATCTGAGCCCGATCATGGTAGTACCTTCCTGGTTGAATTGCCATTTAGTGGCTGATTCATCCCCTATTTATTGACAAAATAAATAATTAACAGTAGCGGCAGGGCTTGCCCCTGCAACCTGTACACGTACTAAACCATAAAAGCATAAATATGATATCCAATGCATAATAACATCATTGGAAATACTTAGTGCGTGTACAAGTTGCAGGGGCAAGCCCTGCCGCTACTGTGTTTTATTCTGCGATTGATGTTTCATTTATACTTGAAAAACATGTTATGATAAATGCAGCATGTTGGATATGTTTGACGCTCACAAATGGAGGAATCAGCATGAGAAAAGTGACGATAGCTTTAATTGGTGCCGGCCAGCGCGGAATGAATTGTTATGCACAGTATGCGCTGAAATTCCCTCATGAGGTTGAGTTTGTGGCGGTTGCTGATGCGAAGCCCGAGCGGCGTGCGAGTTTCCAGGCGTTACATGGTCTGGCTGATAAGGATTGTTATGCCGACTGGCGTGAGTTGCTGGCACAGCCCAGGCAAGCCGATGCGATCCTGGTGTGTACGCAAGATGCTATGCACTATGAGCCGGCGATGGCGGCCTTGCAGGCGGGCTATCATGTCTTGTTAGAGAAACCGATGTCGCCCAATCCTAGAGAATGTCTGGAAATGGGCGCCTGTGCTGAAAAGCATGAGCGCATCTTCTCAATCTGCCATGTGTTACGCTTTACCAATTTTTTTACTACCATCAAACAGATCCTGGATCAAGGAGAGATCGGCCGACTGATCTCGATCCAGCACAACGAAAATGTTGCTTACTGGCACTACGCCCATAGTTATGTACGCGGCAACTGGCGTAACTCGCAGTTATCCAGTCCAATGATTCTCGCCAAGTCCTGCCACGATATGGATATCATGCTCTGGCTGGCCGGAGCTGATTGTGAGCATATTTCCTCGTTTGGTTCCCTGACGCACTTTATCGCTGAAAATGCGCCCGCCGGTGCGCCTGAGCGCTGCCTGGATGGATGTCCCGTGGCTGATAGCTGTTTATATTATGCCCCCAGACACTATCTGAATGAGCACATTGGCTGGCCTGCTACGACGATTAGTGACGACCATAGCTATGAGGGGCGCTATAAAGCCTTGCAAGAGGGACCATACGGCCGTTGTGTCTATCATTGCGATAACAATGTGGTGGATCATCAGGTGGTCAATTTGGAGTTCGCCAATCAGGTCACGGCCGTCTTTACCATGTGCGCCTTCACCGAGAACTGTGAGCGTACCATCAAGTTGATGGGTACCAGAGGCGAGATCCGAGCGGCTATGGAGAAGGGTGAGATAGAAGTCACTGATTTCGCGACCAAAGCGCGCAAGGTGATTACGCTACCGGATGTCGAGGGGACATCGGGCCATGGTGGCGGTGATTTTGGTCTGATGCGGGACTTTGTGCGTCTGGTTCAGTATGATGGACAGCAGGTTGGGCGGACCTCTGCGGCCACTTCGGTACAAAGTCATTTGATGGCCTTTGCCGCTGAAGAGGCTCGTGTGAGCCGGCAGACGATCTCGCTCGCAGACTTCCGACAGGCGCTACAGTAAGTACCACATATACCCTATATATGCTAGAGCACCTGGAACTCTCTTGGTATTTTTGCGCGTATTATGTAGTGAGCGGTGGGTACAATGGAAGAGAGATGCCGGAGCAAAAATAGAGAGGTCGGTGGTGGTTTTATGTTGCTGAAGTCAATGCGACGTTATAGTATGGTTGGACTTGTCGTCGTGGCGCTGATTCTGGCGATCATTTACACATTGTATGCCTGGCAGGGACAGCATCCCTATCAGCCGGGCATAAAGCTCTTGCCGAAGAAGATTCCTCCCATCAGCACGGACATTAAATATTATGGGCGTTGGGATAATAAGGATCGCCAGGAATATGTGAGCTACTGGGGAGGAGCCTATTTCAAGACGGCCTTTACTGGTCAGCATGTCAAGCTACGACTGGGTGAGAAGGCTGCACTCTATGCCAGCATCGATGGGGGTCCGGATATGCCTTACCATGACGTTGATGGCCTGGTGAATCTGACACCGCAGCCATTGGCGCCGGGTAAGCATACACTACGTGTGGCCGGTGGATCTGAATGGACCACAATACATTTCCAGGGACTGGTACTTGATCCCGGTGCCAGGAGTGTGGAGCCTACCGTCTCGTCCGATATGATCGAGTTTATTGGCGATTCCATTACCGCTGGCTTCTCCGATAGCAGGAATGATCTCTCTAGCTATGCCTGGTTAACAGGTGAGAAGTTAGGGGCAGAGCATGTGCAGATTGCCACGTCAGGTATCTGTCTTAGTTCGACCGCACCTTCCTGTGCTGGCATGGATACACAGTTTTTCAAGTTACAGACCCTTCAATATCCCGATTCCCCCCTCTGGGATGCCAAACGCTATACGCCCGATGCCGTAGTAATCAATCTTGGCACCAATGATTATAACCATGGACAGTCTGCCGATGCCTTTGAATTATCATATCTCGTCTTTATCGCGAACCTGCGGCTCCGTTATCCCAACACCGCCATTTACGCCATGCGAACCTTCTCAGGATACATGGAACTACCGACCAGAGCAGCCGTCTACCTGCTCAACGCGGCTGGCGATCACAACGTCTTCTATGTTGATACCACCGGTTGGCTCACCCCTGGCTCATCTGATTTTACCGACGCCATCCATCCCAGCGATAGCGGCCAAAGCAAAGCCGCCACCTTCCTGGCATTCCTGCTCCAACACCGCCATGCAGGAGAAATATAAAATGTATGTATTATGTGCGCAGGCACGAGGACTACTGGCGGGTGTCATGCATTTTTTGCAAGAGCGACCTTGAGCGGAAGATCGGAGGCCCAATTCATTTCACATGAAGAGTGTCGCCCGGAACAGAGAGACCGAATCGTGTTGAAGCAACCGAATCGAGAGGGGAGGAGACGGCAACCCGCAAGGGGATTGCCCTACACGAATCATTTCCAGGTTACTTTATCATATCTTTCAAGCTTGAATATTTATTTTATCTTCAAGAAGCATAAAAGAAAAATGATAGATGTAGGGCAATCCCCTTGCGGGTTGCCGTCTCCTCGCTCCATGTCAAAGCGCCTGTTTACGATCATGATCGCCGTCTCCTCGCTCTGTGTGATGTTGGGCCTGAAAGGTCGCTATGTGAGACGTATTGGGCACGAGGGCTGCTGGCATTGTGCTTGCTATTGTTCGCTTGCTCATGTTATGATTAGAACAAACGTTTTTATGCATTTTATGGTGCGAAGGTGAACGTATGATAGCAGGAGTGCATATTTAGCTATGCAAGCACAAACTGATCCTATGCCGATTGCGACTGAGGATGAATATCTCTTTGGTTGGAATCCTACGCCGGGTATTGTTTCTGTGTGGGCTCATCGGGACGGGCGGGCGCTGGTGTGGCGGCGGATTGGGGAGAAGGTTGTGCGCTCAACTGAGCGTTATCGACCGTGGGTGTTGGCGACCTCTTTGCAGGATGTGAGTTATCTTGGGGCGGCTTTACAACCTTATAATGAACATGTTGGGCATAAGGTTACTTTGCGCTATCGCGAGTTGGAGGGGCCTGCATCCGCGTATCGCTATCTGCTGTTCGCGCGCGATTCGCGTACACTGGAGCGCGCGATCCTTGAGGGGGCTGGGCATCGTTTGCGGCGTCCCTACAATACGATTGGTGAATTGGGCGATGCCTATTATCGTGTGGGGCCGGTCGAGCAATATTTGATGAGTAGCGGCAAGGTGTATTTCCGGGGCATGGTCTATAATGATCTGCACCGCCTGCAATTTGACCTGGAGACGACCGCGCTTGATCCACATCGCGGTCGCATCTTTCTGGTTTCGATCCATGATAATCGCGGCTTTGAACGTATCCTGGAGGCTGCTACGCCTGAGGAAGAGGCGCATCTGATCTATGAGTTGTGCGCGCTCATTCGCGAGCGGGATCCTGATATTATTGAGAATCATAATCTATTCGGCTTTGATCTACCCTTTCTGGAGCATCGGGCGGTCGTGAACCGCGTTCCGTTGGAGATTGGGCGTGAGGGCGGATCAATGATCTTGGATAGTTATCAGGAGACGCTGGCGGTTGGTCCTGAGGCACGTAAGCGTAATCGTTATAGTGTGGCGGGCCGCGAACTGATCGATACGCTGGATGCGGTGCGGCGCCACGATTTTGTGGTGCGTGATATCCCCAGCTATGGTTTGAAGGAGGTCGCCAAATATTTTGGGCTGGCCTCGCCTAAACGCGTCTATATCGAGGGTGCTGAGATCTTTGAAACGTACCAGACCAATCCTGAGCGTGTGCGGCGCTATGCTATGGATGATGTGATTGAGGTCGATGGCCTCTCACAGCGGCTGCTGGGTGCGCCCTTCGCGCTGGCTGGCATGGCCCCCAGGCGCTATGAGCGGCTCGCCTCGGCGGGTCCCGCTATGGGTATTCTAGAGCCGATCCTGGTACGAAGCTATCTGAAACGTGGGGCGGCCCTACCCTATCGGGCGGCCCGGCAGAGTGCCGAGGATGGCCTGCATGAAGGCGGGGCTGTCCACCTCTTCGCCGCCGGTATTGCCGAGCAGGTCGTCAAAGCTGACGTGGCCTCGCTGTATCCTTCGATCATGCGTACCTTCCAGATCGGACCCTCCTGTGATCGACTGGGAATCTTCCTGAATATTCTGAGTCGCCTGACCGATCTACGGCTGGAACATAAGGAGCAGGCGCGCCGCTCGCGTCGAGGCTCGGTGGAGTCCAATCATCATGGCGCGACCCAGGCAGCCATGAAAATATTGATTAATGCCGCCTATGGCTACATGGGGGCAGGCACGATGGCCCTTTTCGCGGATGGTAAGGCGGCGGGCGAAGTCACCAGTCGCGGCCGAGCCATCCTTGGTACTATCCTGGAGGCCCTGCGGCAGCGAGGGATGGCGCTGATCGAAGCCGATACCGATGGCGTCTACTTTGCGGTGCCTAAAGGTTGGAGCGAAGCGCAAGAACTGGCGCTGGTCAATGAGATCGCCTCCACGCTCCCCCATGGAATCCACCTGGAGTATGAAGGGCGTTATCGAGCCATGCTCAGCCATGAAGTAAAAAACTATGCCTTGCTCACCTATGATAATCGCCTGCTGGTCCATGGTGTGGCCCTGCGCTCCAGTCGGGCCGAACCCTATGGGGAGCGCTTTTTACGGCAGGCCCTGCCATGCGCGATGGTCGGCGATATTATCAGGGTGCGCAAGCTGTATCTGGAGACCGTCTCGGACCTGCGTAATCGGCGCCTGCCGGCCTCTGATCTGGCTACGCGGGTCAAGCTCTCTAAATCTCCCGAAACGTATCAGGCCGCCCGTAATGGACATCAGGAGCCAGCTTATGAGGCTCTGCTCAAAGCTGGCCGTACAAACTGGCACGTTGGAGAGCGCGTGCGCTTCTATCGTACGAAACGCGGCTATGTCTGGCTGCCAGAGGAGAACGATGAAGCTACGGTCGTCGCCAACTGGCGTGAGCAGACCGATAGCCAGCCTGCCGTCCAGAAAAAGAATATTGTCATCACCCATCATGATATCGCCGAGCGACGCGACTATGATGTCGAGCACTACGTCCAGGTTCTACGCACCTCCTACGCGGCCCGGCTCAGCAAGGCCTTCAGTAAAGAAGCCTTCGAGCAGCTTTTCCGTACCGAACAGCAACCCAGCCTCTTTGATGATGATCCACCTGTAGAAAGCATCCAGCCCTTATGGATCCGGCATCAGGAAGTATAATAGGATAAACGCTACCCAGCGTACTGTTTGATAATGAAAGCTACGAGGGCTATTTTTTATGCTACCTACGACATTGCCGCTTGATTATGCGGAGCGCGTCTATGCTGGTGTACTGGGAAAGATCATCGGTGTTTATCTGGGGCGGCCATTTGAGGGCTGGACGTATGAACGAATTATGCGGGAACTGGGCGAGATCCAGTATTATGTGCATGAGCGCTTAGGCATGCCGCTGATCGTGACGGATGATGATATCTCCGGCACCTTTACCTTTCTGCGGGCGCTGGCCGACTATGAGTATACACCAGAGCTAGCGGCGGCCCAGATCGGGCAGACATGGTTGAATTATATTATTGAGCAGCGAACCATTTTGTGGTGGGGTGGCCTGGGTCATTCTACCGAGCATACGGCCTATCTGCGCTTGAAGGCGGGTATTCCTGCTCCGCGTAGTGGGTCGATTGAGCTGAATGGGAAGGTGGTGGCCGAGCAGATCGGGGCGCAGATCTTTATTGATGGCTGGGCTATGATCTCGCCTGGTAATCCTAAGCAGGCGGTCAGGCTGGCCGGAGAAGCCGGTCGCGTCAGTCACGATGGCGAGGCGGTCTATGCGGCCCAGGTGATTGCGGCCATTGAGGCTCAGGCCTTTGTTGAACATGATATCCAGCACCTATTGGATACTGCCCTTGCGTATATCCCTGAGGATGCGCTTATCCATCAGGTGATCCAGGATGTGCGTGGCTGGCATCGTGAGGAGTCGGATTGGCGCCGGACGCGAGAGAAGATCGCTGAGAAATATGGCTATCATCTTTATGGCGGGGGCTGCCATGTGATCCCGAATCATGCATTGATCATTATGGCTCTTCTCTATGGGGAAGATGATTTCCAGCGTTCACTGATGATAGTGAATACAGCGGGCTGGGACACTGACTGTAACTCGGCCAATGTTGGCTGCATACTGGGTATCAAAAATGGCTTGCCGGGTCTCGATGCCGGTCCTGACTGGCGCGGACCGGTTGCGGATCGTCTCTATCTACCGACCGCCGATGGTGGACGGGCCATATCGGATGCGCTGACCGAGACTGATTATATCGTTAAAGCTGGCTCGCTTCTGGCTGGTCATGAGTATATGGCCCCTAAGGATGGCGCTCGCTTCCATTTCTCCTTGCCGGGCTCGGTCCAGGGTTTCCAGTTGGATAAGCAGGATGCTGGAGCTGTGCTACGCAATGTCAGCCATCCTCACAGGCTGTCCGAGCGTTGGCTGGAGCTTGATATTAGCAGCGCAGCACAGCCGGTTCGTGTGTTGACCCCAACGTTTGTACCGCAGGTCGCTCTTGAGATGGCGGGCTATGATCTGCTGGCATCTCCCACTCTCTATCCTGGACAGAAGGTACGTGCCGCTGTAATGGCCGGACCGGAGAATGAGTATCCCATGCAGGTGCGACTGGCGCTCCAGGTTTATCACGAGCATGACCAGTTGCGTGTGGTAGACGGACCGACGGTAGAACTGGCTCCAGGTGAAGAGAAGGTCCTGGCATGGACCGTGCCGGATACGGCTGGACAGCCAGTGGCGGCGGTTGGTCTTGAACTGGGTGATCAGCAGGCGGGCAAGCTGTATCTGGATTATTTAACCTGGGATGGGACACCCACGCTCCAATTGGTCAGGCCTGCGACGGCTGGGAAGGCCTGGCAGCGTGCCTGGGTCAATGCTGCCGATCAGGTAGATTTTGGTGGGGGCAATCCCTATCGGGTCATCCAGAATCATGGTCGTGGTCTATTGATCCAGGGCACACGTGAATGGCGCGATTATGCGGTCAGTGCCAGGATCACGCCGCATATGGCCGAGGCGGTCGGGATCGGTGCATGTGTGCAGGGCTTGCAGCGCTATTATGGACTCTTATTGAGCAAGGATGGTCGAGTTCGATTGGTCAAGCTTTTGGATGGAGAGATCGTGCTGGCCGATGCCGCATATAGCTGGGAACTGGATCGCCAATATACATTGGAGCTGCATGTGCACGCTAATATGCTCCAGGCCAGGATTGATGGGAAGGTACTTTTCAGTGTTGAAGATGCTGTAAAGCCGCTGCTGACGGGTGCAATTGCCTTGATCAGCCAGGAAGGTCGACTGGACTGTGAAAGTATCAGCGTACAGCCCTTGAACGCTTACGAGAGGTAGGTAAGTAATAGGGACAGGACCGGGCCATAGTGGGATATGGCTCGGTCCTGTCGTTACAACCAGAAAGCACAGGGAGGACATAGGGAGGTGTATGAGTTAGCGCCTTCCGGCAACAACTTTGCGTGATTCCTCGTATTCTTCTTCTTCTTCCGGTTCGCCGGTCACGAGCAAGATATAGCCAGTGGCCAGGATAGACGAGATGTCCACGTTGAATGAACGTATCTTGAGGCGAGTACGCGAGAGGGCGCAGCGCACCGGTCGCATCTCTTGATCCCAGTTACCTTCAGCCATCGCTTCTTCCAGGTGTTCACGGGCCTTCACTATATCCTCTTCATTGGCTTTGCCGCCAGCATAAAAATGGGCGTACAGGACCTCGTAGGGACAATAATAAGGGAACAGTTCGAGGAGCGGCATCAAGACGCTCAACTCTGTATTCGTAAATTGTTCCTGTTTTAAGAGGCGCGGGATGTTCATTTCATCGCAGGCCAGATAGGACAGGGTCCCAAAGTGCGTATTCAGGACCATGATATGGCCGGCGGGCAATGAATCCTGTAACGAGAAATGTAATATTTTGTTTTGCTGCTGGCTCGTATAGTCTGCTGTTGCTTTGGGTTTACGCAGGTAGACTTTCTGCATGGTGATACTCCTTCATAGCAGGTCTTTCAGTAAGGCCCGCCACTCTCAACCGCATCGCCACTGTCCCGCGTGCACCAACCGTGGGCGCCTCTCGGCTAGTGGAGCGATAACTCTGCTCTCCTTGCGCTGCGATGCGCGCAAACGTGTTACTACGTGTTCTACTCTCTTGAGTATACTGCATAGTATGCGTTTCAGATGAGATGCCAGAGTTCGCAGCCGTGACGACAAAGCGCACAGCGATGATTAACCGGGTGTTAATGGGACGATTTAGATGAATAC
Organism: Dictyobacter alpinus; assembly: GCF_003967575.1. NCBI lineage: Bacteria > Bacillati > Chloroflexota > Ktedonobacteria > Ktedonobacterales > Dictyobacteraceae > Dictyobacter > Dictyobacter alpinus. The sequence continues at coordinate 1,288,245 of NZ_BIFT01000001.1, read as the reverse complement.
GATGTACATAAGTTGCCATAACGCTGTCTATATCCCCCAGACTGTTTGCAAGAGTGAGACTGGCACTTGATGACTCTGGGTGGAATGTACGACTTGCAGGAGATAACTGAAGCCGACGCCACCGAGAATACCCAGGATGACCAGCGCCACTAGAAAGAGTAAGAGCTTATCCTGTTGCAATTGCTGGAAGTGCGTGCGGAGCGGAGACGGCGCGCCAGGTGTACTGATCGCGGCCACTTTTCCCGTCTCTTCTGCGGGCACTGGTATATGTAAAGAGAACTCGGCAACTGGCAAAAATGGTGCCTCATGCTCTTTTTCGACCAGCGCCACGGTCGTTCGTGCGCGCACTTCACGGATTCTCTGCCCGCCTCTGATGGAACCATAGGCGGGAAGCCGGTCTAACGGTTCTGTGACACGAGGAGTGAAAGGACGTTCAGCCAGCATTGTCTGGCTGGACCTGTATTCAGGTCTCCCAACTGGTGAGAATTGACCGGAAGGCCTGCGTAAGTTAGCAACGGCCACTTCAGCCATGGCGCTATGATACGTTTCCCCCTTCGTACCATCGTCAGTCTGCTCATAGCTGTTCCAGGGACCAGTAAAACTGGTGACAGGTGATTGCTCAATCACCGTACGCAAATCAGACTGAGGCTGAGGTCCATCAGAGAAAGACGGCCAGGACGGCGGATTTCCCTGCTGGTGTAACGCCTTATGACAGGTCTCAACCATCGAGTAGACGGTAAAGCCATGTCGGCGTGCCCATAAGCGTAGTCGTTCATTGCCCTCTATGACCAGAACCAGGCGTGCATTGTGCTGGGCGGTAGCCTGTTGTAACTCACGCAAATCTCCCGGACGCCGAAAAACGGCATCTGGCGGCAACACAACGACGACCGGCTGTTGATAGCGCTGGCCCAGATGGTAATAGAGCCAGTTCATCACAGAAGTACGCTCGTCGGTCGATTCGATCACCAGGGTGATGATGTCGTTTATCTTCTCGTGTCTCATGTCCCGTCCGTATCTTTGCTTGCATTTACTCACTACAAACTTTTTCTATGCTAATTATGCAGCAAAATGAGGTATACTTTTAATGACAGATTTATCAAAACCATTTATCATATTTATCATTTTTACGTGATTAGGAAGAATGGTGAACAGATGCCAGCTTTAGAGACGCCCCATCAGCCGCGTATACGCTTAACTGAAGCGCGCATCAGCTATAACCTCTCACAGCAGGAGGTTGCAGACGATATAGGCACAACCTATGTCAACGTCAGTCGCTGGGAACGAGGGATTACCAGACCGAATCCTTATTTTCGGCGTAAACTCAGCGCGCTCTTCAATAAAACCGAAGCCGAACTGGACCTGCTACCAGCCAAATCCGAGCGTGCCAGCCGGACGACTGAGGCGGCCGCAGCGGTGCCCATCGTCCCTGTTCCAGTGGTGCCACAGACGATTTATGATCCTGCAATTCCCTTACTACCAGCCGTCCAACTGGTTGGCCGTGAAAAAGATATGGTTTTGATCAAGCAGCGGCTACAAGGTAGTGGGAATAGCTCCCTGACGGCCCTGAACGGCCTGCCGGGTGTAGGGAAGACCGCGCTCTCGGTGGCCCTGGCCCATGATAGTGAGGTGCGAGAATTCTTCAAAGATGGCATCCTCTGGGCCGGCCTGGGACCGCAGCCAAACCTGCCAGGTATTTTTAGTCGTTGGGGTAATCTGCTGGGCATCTCATTCGCTGAAATGACCAGGATGAGTAGCGACGAGGACCGCGCCAAAGCCATCCGTAACGCCATCGGTGAGCGGACCATGTTGATCGTGATTGATGATGCCTGGAAGCTAGAGGAGGCCCTGGCCTTTCGCGTTGGCGGCGTACATTGCGCCCACCTGTTTACCACGCGCTTTCCCCATATCGCCGCGCATATGGCGCAGGACAGTGCCATCATGATCAAAGAGCTAGGGGAGAGCGAGAGTATTCGCCTGCTCAACCAGCTGGCCCCGCAAGTCATCTACCGTGAACAACAAAAGGTTCATGACCTCGTTCACGCCGTAGGAGGGCTGCCACTGGCCCTCACCCTGATTGGCAGCTATCTACGCAAACAGGCCTATAGCGGTCCAGCGCGCCGCATCACATCCGCGCTGGATCGACTCAGCAAAGCCGAGAACCGGCTCAAACTCAAAGAGCCGCACATTCCAGCTGAGAGCCATCCCAGCCTGCCCGACGCGCAGGCGCTATCCATGCAATCCATCATCGCCGTCACCGACCAGCTCCTCGACGAAGAGACCCGGCGCACCTTCTACGCGCTCTGCGTCTTCCCGCCCAAGCCCAACACCTTCTCAGAAGAGGCCGCCATGGCCGTCGTCGCCTGTAGCACCGACGAACTCGACGCCCTCTCCGACGCCGGCATGCTTGAAAGCAACGGTGAACGCTACCAGCTCCACCAGGTCATCTCCGACTACGCCCTGCTCCAGATCCCAGAAGACCAGCTCAGCGCCATCCAGGAACGCCTGGTTGACTATATCGCCGACTATATCGAAGAGCACAAAAAAGACTACGACCAGCTAGAAGAGGAAAGCGACACCATCGAAGCCGCCCTTGAAATCGCCAACGAAATAGGCAAAGGTCCCGAATTCGTCAGAAGCGTCTGTGCGTTCGCCCCCTTCCTACTTCTGAGAGGCCTCTATCGGCAGGCTGAACACTATCTCGAACAAGCCTATGAAGCCGCCGTTGAGCAAAATGACCAGAGCCGTCAAGCCCAGGCTTTACTTTACCTTGGAGAGACAGCTCAAAAAAGAGGCGAATCGCAAAAAGCAGAGACATATCTTGTGAAAGGTTTGGAGATAGCGCGCGATATCAAGGATGACGAGCAGATATGCGCTTTTCTAAGTAATTTAGGAGATATAAGACGTAAGAAAGGAGATTTTGAACAGGCTGAGGAGTATCTAACCGAAGGGTTAACTTTGGCGCAACAAATTGGCGACATTGAGAGAATGAGCAATTTGTTAAAAAGTTGGGGTCCAGTAGTCACTGGTCAAGGTAATTACCAAAAAGCTATTGATTATTTGAAAGAAGGCTTAACTTTAGCTAGACAGATTGATAGTCCAGAACAAGCCTGTATTATTCTTAGTAATCTAGGAGTACTATCGGGTATGATGGGTGAATATATACAGTCAGAGCTTTACTTACAAGAAGGGTTAACGATAGCTCAACAAATTGGACATAGGGCGCAAAATTGTATATTACTACTAAATTTAGGAGCAGTATATGCTGGTAGAAAAGATTATCAGCAAGCTAAAGCTTCTTTTGAAGAAGCTTTGCGGATCAGTCGGCAGATGGATTATCCAGAAGGAACAAGCATGTCACTGCTTAATTTAGCAGAAATTGCTATTATTGAAAAAGATCATATACTGGCAGAAAAATATCTGGAAGAAACGCTGATATTAGCAAGACAACTTGGGCGACCTTTGATTATTGCTAGAACAATGAATGAATATGGAAAGCTGCATTTGCAACAATTAGAGATAGAGTCAGCTGAAAAAGATTTTCGCGAGGTGCTTAATAATGCTCCCAAAGCAAGCCAGGATTTAATAGCCATGGCTAATTATGGTTTGGCTCAAGTGGCGGCACTTAATAAAGATGTAGATCGGGCTATTATACTTGGTAAGGAAAGTCTGGCCATGTTGGAAGTTATGGGCGATAACAATGCTAATGAAGTAAGAAAATGGTTAAAAACAATAGGTGGTTAAAACACAAAAATGGCACGAAGAATTTAATTCTTCGTGCCATTTTTGTGTTTTAATCGAACCAGAAGTAGTTTGGGGAAACCTTTTTTGATGGTGTGGTTGTTGGTGTTGTGATCGGAGTCGTGGTTGGTGATACTGTTTTCACGCCAGCTGCGTGGCTGAAGATGGCAGGTCCTAGTACGAGGACGGTAGCCATAATGAGAAGTGCGAGAATAGGTAAGATCCAACGAAGATATTGTTTACGCATGATGATCCCTTTCCTGTGCCCGGGAGTGCAGGGCCGCTTCTGTACGGTCGCTCTTTACCGTCATGCCTGCATGTCTGGGGCTTACTACATTTTTTAGAACTTATAAATGTTGAACTACAGTAATAGAGTTGTCACAAGTGGCATATGCTCTAACCTCTAGAAGGCGCGCTCGACCAAAGGCTGGGTCAATGTCAGGGTGGATCCCATCCCACCGCGCTTGTGAATCGGGCAGGTAGTCGGAATGTGTGCTTGTCCAATCTTCCTATCTACCGTTCCGATGTTGACGATCCTGTAGGAGCATAGACTAATTTTTTCGGTAGAAGACATTTATACGCATTTCTTCTACCTGTCGAGCGCTTCGCTCGTGTTTGTCTTATACCGGAACAATATCATCAACAAGATCTAAGGTATAAGATTTTTCGTAAATCATCATTATTGCCCTCAACCCCTACCAAAAAAGTACTACGCCATAGGACAAAGTTGACGGCCATAGAGTAGGGCCGCATCAGGAGCGCATCCACAGGCATTTGGAGCCGACATTTACGGTGTATGAATGAGAAATTTGTGGTGAAAATGGCTATTAAGATTCTATAAAGATTATTTGAGGTACCAGAAATTTGGTACGTGGGAGTAAAAGGTCTTGATTGCGAAGTGCTAAAAAGGCGAGAAAAGATGTACAACCCATGTTATACTGATAACAGGTGGCCTGGCCCCAACGGTTTGAGATGGCCGATATTTCCCAGGCTGCCCTGGTCCTCTTTCTCTCCTCCCCTATCATTTCTCCTTGTATTCATGCCATGTACATTAGTAGCGGCAGGGTTTGTCCCTACTCCTGTTGCACGTACGACCAGGCACAAAACCGAGGCTAGACGTGTCTGGCCATGCTCGCCTCAACACGATCACGTGTCTAAGGTACCTTTCTTACGTGAACTGGAGCAGGGACAAGCCCTGCCGCTACTAATGTACATGGTGTGACTTTTGTGGGTGGTGGTGAAATGCTGTTACAAAGCGTGGGTGGGTGCGAATATATTGGTGAGATCTCAAACTGTGGAGTTAATGAATGTATCACCAATCATCAGCCCGGGTACCAGAGCCGATGGATTTATATGAGCGCTATGCGCCTGCCGTGCTGGCCTATCTGTTGCGTCAGGTTAGCTTGCGGGAGGATGCAGAGGATCTGCTGCTAGAGATATTTCTGGCGGTGGTGGAGAAAGGCGCCGCGCTCCATCAAGATGAGCAGCTTGTACGCGCTTTTATCTGGTCGGTGACGCGTAATAAGGTCGCTGACCACTATCGTCGCTACAGCCGTAGAGCGAGTATTCCATTGGTGGATGTCGAGGAAATGATCTATGAGCGAGATGACCGTGAGCCAGAGCAGGTGGCCTTGCGCCGTGAGGAATATGCTCAGCTTCACAAGCTGATCAACGAGTTACCAGAGACGCAGCGCGAAGTTGTGCAGCTGCGCTATGGCCATGAACTCAGCTATGGTGAGATCGCTCAAATAGTCTCTAAAAGCGAGAACGCAGTACGCATGATTGCGCATCGAGCTTTAAATATATTACGCGGCGCCTATAGTGGCAAGCCAACAGGGAGGAGCAAGTAATGGCTGACAACGAAAATAATACTTTCTCGGACATGACAAATCAACAACCGGACAGCTCTACTGACTCCTTTGAGGCCGTTGATGCCAGATTACGCGAAGACATACAGCATGGCTATCGCTCATATAGACAAGAGAACCAAGCATCGCTATCACGTGTCCAGGGACGCCTGGAGGCGCGTTTACGGCAAGCGCCAGACCAGACAAATATTCACTCTTTCGAGAAGTTTTATCAACAACGTCAGAAGGAAAATAGCATGGATGAAAAGCCAGTGCAAAGAGGACGGAGCCGCCTGGTACGCACCTTAAGTATCCTTGTGGCAACCCTGGTCGTTATTGCGGTAATCAGTAGCGCCGCATTATTATTCAATACTAGAAGTCACCTGGTTGTCGGTATTCCAACCGCAGGAACTATGACGCCAACCGCGACAGTCAGGCCAGACACAAAGCCGAGTCCTACGCCGACCGCTGCCATTGATGAGGCCGCATGTTCTTCTTCAGCTGATCCAGGCGAGCAATATCTGTGCTCGGCAGGTCAGGAAAAGCAGCTTAATATCTCGACCATGGTGGGCAAAACCCGCTTTACCATACAAAGAGGCTATGCAGACTCACAGCGTGTGCTGCTGACAACTGTATCTACTATTAATGACAAAGAAAATATGATAATAGGGATTGATCGCCTGACTATCCAGGGGGGAATAGTTCTATTTGGAGGAACCGGGGGCGGCCCTGATCTTAGAACAAATCAATGGTATGGTTTAGGTTCTTTCGACGCCAGCAAGATACCTGCAGGTACTAAGGAGCTACAGATAACAGCTCACCTTAGCAAAACTGCAGTAAAACCACCTGTAGTGAGGGAAGATGCAGGAACGGTGCAGTTGACACTGCCATTTCATCCTGAGAAGCGTGTAGCGACACTCAATCAGACTATAAATGTCGGTGGAACACCTGTCACACTTGATCATGTCATTGTGACACCGAGTCTTACCAGGGTTTATATTAAGAGTACGATAATTGCCCGTAATGGTCTCGCTCAACCTGAAGATATGCGTTTATCTGTAGATGGCGAAAATTCAAAAGATCTGGCCTCTTTGGGAGGTGGAGGGACATGGACCCCAACCGGAGATAAATATGGTACGCCGATCGGCTGGGTCAGCAATTATACCAATCCGCTCTTTGATCGGCAGGGAACATGGACATTACAGATTGCCGCCAGCGACCTTGGTAGTAGCAGTCCCGAGCCCATCACTTTTAATTTTACCGTGCCGCCCGCGCAATAGGTTTATTATGCGGACAACACGAATTAGCAGTAGTATTAACAAGAGCGATCCTGTCCCGGAGCATAGTTCTATGCGTCGGGGCAGGATCGCTGGCATAGTTAAAGGTGGGTCATTCACTTTTTTGCAAGAGCAACCATGGACCCATCCCCTCATACATCTCCCATCACGATAGGTCATCTTTAACATGATCATGATGAGGGAAGTTCACGTGGGGCGAGGAGACAGTGATTATGATCGTAAACAGGGACGTTCACGTGGGCCGTCCCTTCGCTCCACGTGAACGTTCCCGATCATGATCATGTCCACGATGGTATGGATGTCGTTGCAAAAATTTGTATGACACACGCTATTTAAAAAGGTTCTGTGAGATGAAAGGAACGAAAAAAAGCCTCTGATATTACTCAGAGACTTTTATGACAGGGGAGACAGGACTCGAACCTGCAACAACACGTTTTGGAGACGTGGACTCTACCATTGAGCTACTCCCCTAGAACCGGGCGGAGAGGGAGAGATTCGAACTCTCGGAAGGGTTACCCCTTCAGCGGTTTAGCAAACCGCCGCACTAGGCCACTATGCGACCTCTCCTTAGTGCGTTCTCGAAACGGATCCATTGTTTTCAACGCTGGCTGATAACTCATGAAACCGTCGCTTGCAGAATGATAATAACATACCACATCTATCCTGTCAACACTTTTTTCAGTGTTTTTTCGGCATCTTAGCAATGAGATAGTTTGGGAGTTCGCGTCTGAGTAATTTCCCCGCTGAATTGCGTGGAAGCTGGTCAACTATATGTATAGCTCGTGGTAGTTTGTAGCGTGCAAGTTTTGGGGTAGCATAAGCTAGTAACATGTCGGAAGAGAGTGAACTGCCAGCTTTGAGATGGACAAAGGCGATCGGCACCTGTCCCCATTGAGGATCGGCTTGCCCACAGACTCCCGCCTCTTCAACCTCTGGATGTGCCAGCAGGATGGCTTCAATCTCCGCTGGATAGACATTTTCACCGCCTGAGATGATCAGGTCGTTGCGCCGGTCGAGGACATAGAGATAGCCCTCTTCATCCACATAGCCGATGTCTCCGGTCGCCAGCCAGCCATCGGTGATGGTCGCGGCCGTAGCCTCTGGCCGATGATCATAGCCTGTGGTAATGCTTGGACCCTTGAGGCAGATGATGCCGGGCTGATGGGGTTGGGCGACCTTCTCTTCGTCCATGATGTGTAGCTGTACGGGGAGCAAGGGGCGACCGGCCGAGCCCAGCTTACGTAAGGCATCACCTGGAGCCAGGGTTACCGCTTGCGAGCAAGATTCGGTCAGGCCATAGGTTTGCACGACAGGCACATGGCGGCGCGCGCACTCTTCAAGGAGCGGCCGTGGCGCGGGACCTCCACCGAGCAGGACACAGCGTAACGTGGTTGGATAGTGTTGCTGCCGGTCATCCAGGTCTGCCAGCATACGTTGAAGCATCACAGCTACTACTGAGATAATCGAGACGCCTTGAGCTTGAATGGCTTGATTTATGCTACGGGCATCAAACTTCTCATACACTATAATGCGGATCCCATAGATCACATTCTTGAGCAGAATCGAGAGGCCCCCAATATGGAACAATGGCATACAGAGCAGCCAGCAATCGCTCTCGGGATGATGTCCCAGATTTAAAGAAGATCCCAGCGCATTCCACCACTGCATCTTATAGGTGATAAGCACGCCCTTTGGAGTTCCTGTGGTGCCAGATGTATACATAATCGCCTGGATCGCCTCTAGATCGATTTCATCTAAGAGTGGTGTGTGCAGATCTGGTGCAATATTTTGTAATGTGACCTGACGATCAGCGAGATCGAGTAGCAGTCTAGCCTCAAGTAGAGCTGGGAAGGCCTGCTTGAGTTCGCTGGCCCGTGTATGATACTGCTGATCACTGACGAGAGCCAGAGCATCCACATCGCGCAACAGCCAGACCTGCTCCTCAAGCGTCAGGCGCACATTCAAAGGAACCAGGATCGCCCCCAGGCGCATCAGTGCGTGTACACAGACAACAAAGGGCAGGCCATTACTGGCCAGCAGAGCCACCCGGCTATTCTGCCTGACTCCTAACGCCGCTAATTGGCGGGCCAGTTGGATCGCCTGCTGATTCAGTTCAGCAAAAGACCACTCGATCTCCGGTGTACTTACCGCGATCTTTTGTGGAGTATTTTCAGCACTACGCTGTAACCAATTTGGTAGCTGAGATCCTGGTATATTCATAAATTGTCTCCAATAATGAGTGATAATGTCATCATATGATAATAATTGGGTATCTCTCCCAGAGTAGCGGCAGGGCTTGTCCCTGCGCCAGTTCACGTACGACACGTCCCTGAGACACGTGGTCGTCGTGAGGCGAACATGGCCAAACATGTCAACCTCGGGCGTGTGCCTGCTCATACGTGAACTGGCGCAGGGACAAGCCCTGCCGCTACTGGGCTACCCTATCGAGATGGACGCCGAGGCCAGGTGCGGTTGGGACTGTCAGGAAGCCTTGTTGGATGGGTAGGGTTTCCTGGATCAGGTCATCGGCTAGCATGGGTAGGGTGGCGAGACCACATTCCAGTTGGATTTCGGGTGAGGCTGCGGCCAGGTGCAGTGAGCTGGCAAGGCCGATGCCGCTTTCGATGGTGCTGGTAATCACACACTGGAGGCCTGCGGCTGTCGCGGCCCGGATGATCTCACGGCTACTGCATAAGCCACCAGCGAGCTGTGGCTTGATTACCAAGATATCCGCCGCCTGCGCCTCCAGAACCCGCCGGGCACTGGTCAGATCGGAAAGTACTTCATCGGCCGCGATGGGAATGCTGGTAACGTGTCGCAGCGCGGCCATGCCTGCCAGATCGGTACGGTGCAATGGCTGTTCAACATATTGGATAGCGTATGGCTCACAGGCTGTCAACATCGTTCTGGCCTGCTCGAAATCCCAGGCCTCGTTCGCATCCAGGCGTAGATGCGGCTCTGGACCAAGCGTGCAACGGACCGCCATCACCAGTGCTTGCGCCTGCTCAATGTCCTGTCCTACCTTTAGCTTGATGCAGCTGTAACCATTGGTAATAGCTTGCAGGGCCAGCGTTACCGTGGATGCGATGCTCTGTGATCCGACCACCGTATTTGTCGCTACCCGCTCGCGTAGACGGGCCTGAGCAGATTGCAAGAGGGCAGGCGTGGGAGCTTCCGTTAGAGATGGCAGTGCCAGCAAGGTTGCCAGTGAGCATTGATAGTGTTGTCCCAGGGCATCCAGGAGCGCGGTCTCCAGGGCGCAGATAACGCTTGTAGGCAGAGTTGCGCCATGCTGGTAGATCAGCTCAAGAGCCGAGGCGAGAGAGCGTCCCTGGATGAGTGGAGTGATCAGCGGAAAACTTGTCTGGGCATCTTCGATGGTGCCACCACTAAACTTTGGCAGGGGCGCACACTCCCCGAAGCCGATAATGCCGGTGCTGGTCTGTAGTGTAAGGATAAAACCCTGACGTGTAGCCAGTTCTTCATGGGCACTGGTAAAGCTGGCAGGCAAAGGAATCCGATAAGGATGCCAGTCCAGATCGCGCACAAGCGGGATAGGTGATCTCTCTATTGAATCCTGGCGATTAGTACTCAACGTTCATGCTCCAGACTTTTCAAACAGATCTGCTTTTGTATTCAGACACGTACATATCTTGAGAAAAGGAGAAAGGCTCCCGCGCACGCTAAGTCGCCGGAGCCTTTTAAGGGATATGCTAATGAATGCCTATGGCAGGCGAGGGAATTTTGAGAAGTCAGGTTTGCGTTTCTCAAGGAAAGCATTCTTGCCTTCACGGCCCTCTTCGGTCATGTAGTAGAGCATGGTGGCGTTACCAGCCAGTTCCTGGATACCGGCCAGGCCGTCTGTATCAGCATTGAAGGCTGATTTCAGGAAGCGTAGCGCAACAGGGCTCTTCTCCAGAATCTCCTGGGCCCACTGGATCGTCTCTTCTTCCAGTCTGGCCAGAGGAACCACGGTGTTGACCAGTCCCATGTCCAGGGCTTCCTGGGCGTCATACTGACGGCAGAGGTACCAGATCTCACGAGCCTTCTTGTGACCAACGATACGGGCCATGTAGGTTGCGCCCCAGCCAGCGTCAAAGCTACCGACGCGTGGGCCTGTCTGGCCGAAGCGGGCATTGTCAGCGGCCACGGTCAGGTCGCAGAGCATATGCAGGACGTGGCCACCACCGATGGCGTAGCCGGCGACCATGGCGATAACTGGTTTGGGAAGGTATTTGATGACTTTCTGCAACTCAAGGGCGTTTAAGCGTGGCACACCATCGTTGCCGACGTAGCCACCATCGCCACGGACGCGCTGGTCTCCACCGGAACAGAATGCTTTATCGCCCTGACCGGTGAAGATGACGACACCGATCTCGGGATCTTCACGGCAGAGGGTGAAGGCTTCGATGAGTTCGTCGAGTGTTTGTGGGCGGAAGGCGTTGCGTACCTCTGGGCGGTTGATGGTGATTTTGCCCATGCCGTCGGCTTTTTCAAAAATAATGTCCTGGTAGTCGCGTACTTTTTGCCATTCAACTGACATGTGAGTCTCCTTTTATTCTTTATATGTTGTGGAACATATGACAGATAGTTTTTTTTTCTCTCTCTGTGACTCGCCGCCTGCGGCGGCGGTCGAGATGCTGGCGAACAGTGGCACGTCACCCAACGTAACGGCAGGGCTTGCCCCTGCTCCAGTTCACGTACGACCAGGCACCCTGGTCGAGCTGCCGGCAACCGCACGTCACCCAGCGTAGCGGCAGCCCTTGCGGCTGCCCCAGTGCACATACGACCAGGTACAAGCCCGAGGCTGACATGTTTGGCCATGCTCGCCTCATGATGACCACGTGTCTCAGGGACGTGTCGTACGTGCACTGGAGCAGGGGCAAGCCCTGCCGCTACGTTGGGTGACGCGCTCAATGGGCGGCAGCCCCTAACTATCTTACTTTATTATTGCACAGAATTTGTGAAGTTTCGAACCAGTGTTTCGAAAGCTTCTGGTTGTTCGAAATGGACGGTATGGCCGGCATTGGGAACAATCTGGTGTTGTGCCTGTGGTAATTGGGTGGCCATTTCACGGGCGATGGCGCAGAACTTTGGGTCGTCCTGGCCTGTGATGAGCAGGACTGGGACGGTGATTTCGTTCAGGCGTTGATGGAGCGCTGGCTGTATGCCGGTGCCGACGCCACGTAGGCTGTTGGCCAGGCCACGGGGTGTGTTGTGCAGGCGCTGCTCGCGTAGTTTGGCGCGTTGCGCGATGGACAACTTTTCCTGGCTGGCAAAGAGCGGACGACTTTCCCAATAACTGACAAAGGCTTCAAGACCATAATCCTCAATGCAGGTTGCCAGCGCTTCATCGCTACGCTGACGCTGTTCGCGCTCTTCGGCAATGGCCAGTCCTGGTGATGCACTTTCAAGTACAAGCGCCCTGAAATAGCCTGAGAGAGCCGTATAGAGGGCAATGCGCCCACCCATGGAGTAGCCAAGCAGGATAGCTGCGCCAGGGGCGATATGGAGCGCCTGTAACGCGGCCAGGATATCTTGCTGACAATGCTCCATGGAATAGCGCGTGGGATCCTCAGGAGCGGACGAGCGACCATGACCGAGCATCTCTAGTGAAATGACATGCATATCCTGGCCCGCCAGATGTTCCAGTAGCGCCCCCCAACTGGTCGCATTGCCGGTAAAGCCATGGATAAATACCAGTGTGGGCCTGAGCTTAGCGGTAGCGGCGGTTGGCTTACCAAGTTCCACCACACCCATTTGTACCCCATTAATAGCAATTGTGCCAATTTCGACATCTTTATAGTTGAGGGGTTGCATTCCCATTATCGATTTAGTCCTCCTGGTTACGGAGTGCACTCCCTACCACCTGCCATAACTGGCGATGCATAGTCACATTACTTGTGCGCTCAGTGCGTAGTTCAATAACGTGGAGTCCGCTCGTTTGAATATCCTGTTGAAACACCCGCCGAAAAGTTGTCCAGTCGGCAGGTCGTTGATAGCTGCCGCCATACATGCGTATGACCGGCTCAAACTCAAGTCCGGTTGGGGTGCCAAAGACCTGCTCAAAGTGCTCCGGATAGGCGGCCTGCGGCAAGAAAGAGAAGATGCCGCCACCATCATTATTAATCAAGATGACCACCAGATCCAATTGATGCAGGCGCGCCGCCAGCAAACCATTGAGGTCATGGAAAAACGAAAGATCGCCGATGACCAGAACCGTTGGGGTGCGTGCATGCTTGCCCGCGCTCACTCCCAGCGCGCTGGAGATCACACCATCGATGCCGTTCGCTCCACGGTTCCCGACTGTCTCTATGCTATGGGGAGCACCCCAGAAAAAGGTATCCATATCGCGTATCGGCATACTGTTGCCCGCGAACAAGGTTGATCCCGCTGGTAACAGCTCGGCCAGCTCGGTAAAGACGCGTCCCTCAAATAGCTCTGGAAAATCCTGGATCGTCGTATGCAAGGCCTGGCGTGTCAGGCGCTCTGCCCGCTGCCACTGTGCAAGCCACTGCTCATCGCGTGTATAGGTCTGGGAAAGCAAGCTACTGAGCTGCTCACAGAAAGCGACCGGATCAGTATGGAGCATTTGAGAGGCGAGCTGGGTGGGCTCATGCCAATCATTTTGCGCATCAATCACGATCTGTGGACAATGCGCGTAGCGCTTCATGTAGAGCAGGAATGGCTTGGCGACCGGCATTGGACCGAAGCGCAGTACCAATTCAGGCACATGCTGGTCCGTAAACGTGTCCAGGCGCAAAAAGGCATCGTAGCTACTGAGAATCAGACTTTGATCGTGTGGACCACCACGCAACTGTGAGAGCGGATCCGCCAGAATAGGATAGCCCAGCGTTTGTGCGAGTTGTAAGAGTGGCTCGGTCAGCGCGGGGTTAGCCAGGGGTCCAACCACAATTAAGCCATGTTTGTGGTCTTGTAGCTGTGTGGCGATCTGCTGGAGCGCCGCCGCTGGCAATGTTCCCAACGGGGCATCTATCACACTCACATAGGGTTGATTGGCGGGCCGTCCCTGCCAGGCAAGCGGGTCGCGTTGCTCGGGAGGGAGGAGGGGCTGATTGGCCAGCGCGGCAGGCGTGAGCGGTTCGCGAAAAGGAAAGTTCAGGTGAACCGGACCAGCAGGCACGGCACTGGCCAGTGAGGCCACGCGATTGGCTAACGTGCGGATGTAGCGCAACGCTTCATTTGTCGCTTCAGGGAGCGCGACTTCAACAAACCATTTGGCGTGTGTGCCATATAAGCGATTCTGATCAATGGCCTGGGGGGCACCGTTCTCGCGCAATTCATGGGGGCGATCAGCCGTCAACACCAGTAGCGGTACATGGGTTAGATGAGCTTCTGCCACTGCAGGCAGGAAATTAGCCGCCGCCGTACCCGAGGTACACACCAGGGCAACCGGGCGACCCAATTGTTTGGCCAGGCCAAGCGCGAAAAAAGCTGCCGAGCGCTCATCTACATGCATCCAGGCCTTGAGCTTTGGATGGGCCACAATCGCCAGCGCCAGCGGGGTTGAGCGCGAGCCAGGGCAGATCACCACATTGCGTACATCCGCCCGTTGCAATTCATCGATAAAAGCATACACATATGCATACGTAGGATTTTCAGCCTGCGCCCCGTACTGTGCATCATTCACATCTACCATAAGACCTTCTCACTTCTCTCCACCGAGACCACGCAGCATCACCTGCAACTTCAGGCAGGACTCCTGATATTCACTTTCTGGATTTGAATCCGCCACGATGCCGCAGCCAGCGAACAGCGTCGCCTGCCGACCTTCAACCAGGCCAGAGCGTAGCGCCACCGCGAATTCTCCATTACCGCCCGTGCCAATCCAACCCACCGGCCCCGCATACCAGCCACGATCCAGATGCTCATCCGCGCCAATCGCAGCCAGAGCAGGTAAGCGTGGATAGCCGCCGACCGCTGGAGTAGGATGCAGATCTTCAATCGCCTCCAGAATACTGTGTCCGGGTAAAAGATCGCCCATGATGGGAGTTTCCAGATGCTGAATATTCTTGAGTTTCAGCAAGTGTGGAGCATCCGCCACCCAGACGCGGGAACAGAGAGTGGATAGCGCATCGCGAATGGTCGTGACCACAAACTGATGCTCACCTTGATTTTTCTCACTGTGTAGCAACTCGTTCCCAAGATGTTCATCTTCCTCTGCAGTTGTGCCACGAGGAGCCGAGCCGGCCAGAGCCATCGTTTGAATTTGTCCATCCTCGCTACATACCAGGCGTTCAGGTGTTGCACCCATAAAATAGCGCGATCCGCGTTGGATAGCAAACACATAGGCGCCTGGATAAGACTGGCTCAAGCGTTGGAGCGTAGCATCTACATCAAACGGGTTGGCCTGCTCAACCTGTACAGCACGAGCCAGGACCACCTTCTCAAACTCGCCCGCCCGAATCTTCTCCACGGCCTGTGCCACCTGATTTTTCCACTGTTCAGCGGGCAACAGATTATGGGTGATAAACTCTTCATTTGTTGGCGCAGGCTTTTCAGTTGACGGCGCGGAGGTGCTCTGCAATGCATGTGACAACCGCTGTAACGTCTCAATCACCGCATTGGCCCGCTGCTCATAAGCATCCGTCGCATCGACCAGAGCATTAATCGTCAGGCCGGCCTTATCCTCATCCGAATGAAAGAGCAGATAAGGCAAGATCAACAAACCATCCGGAAAATTTTGCCAGAGATCAGTACGGGGTGTCAGGGTATCAAAAGTAAAGCCACCCAACAGCACCGGACCAGACGTATAGGCGGGCAAGTCTGTTGAAATCTTCTCAATGATCGCATCGCGCCGGAGTTCACGCCACGCAGTTGCCGCGCTCGATACACGCTCAGGTCCCGTCGTCTCAATTGCCGCCGCTTGCCCTACTCCTACCAATGCTCGTGCATCGACCGAGCGCGACCAAAAAAAACGATCCCCAAGATCAAGCTGTTGAAAAAGCGTAAAAAGCCATTGAGGATCATGCAGGGCAATGGGGAGTGTAATACTCACAAGAATCTGGCGTCCTAACTGGTTGGCGCGCTCCGTAGCCAGCCGAAACGTCCTTACAAAGTGGTCTCGGTCGTAAAGATGGGACCCTGAATTATTCGTACTACGCGCATTATCAGTAAAAGCTATATCCATTTATCTCACCAGAATTATGAATGTTTTGTATATTAAAAGCAACCGTGTGCAATCATAGCGGAATATCGTATTTTAGTTGACAACTTTCTATCTATCCACCGGATCACCCACCAATCATGCTCAGCGTGAATAGCTAGAAGTACACAATACGTCACAGAAGTATGATTAGGCGGGGCGACATGCTGCGGTGGTGGGTTAGCCAGATGCCAAAAGCAGTGCCTGTAGTATTATAGCACGGGATTGAAATTCGTACCAAGAGCCTGAAAAAGTGAGAATGTATAGAACCATAGCCATGGTGCCTCTGCTTAGCCATATTTTTCCTGTACAGCTATTAAACCTATCAATGAACATTTTCCCGGAAAATTATCATTTGTATTCTGTTGTCTGCTTATGAATTTCACTATAGGTGCTAAAAGGCGCTACAATCGATTTCTGAGACTTTTGGCAATATATACCTCCTGTCATGCTCTCTTCACTCCAAAGTCTCCCTACGTTCCTTACAAGCGCAAATAAAGGCATTGTATGCCTAAACATAAAATATATTATCATAAGAATTCTATAGCTATTGAAAATAGTAGCAGGTACAGAATATCTGAACGTATGTAAAATGCAAAATGATTATTAGATGAAATAAATGAGCAATAATAGTTTATAGATGCAAAAGACAACATATCTTACGGCTCACCGTCCTTCAAGGTTCCCGATCATGAGCAGCTCCTATTGAGTGCGTCTCCATGACCATCACCTGCTTTCGTGCATGGATGGTTCTCCCTCAGGAGACGGAGAGCTTATCTCACGTCGAGATATCGGGCGCCCATGCCTGATTTGTTGGAAAAAAGCTGACTGAGTTCGACAACTTAAGACATTTAAGAACTTAGACACCAGAGACATGTGCAGAAATGTCTTAAGTTATGGCGCAAAAAGGTGTTTGAGCCTGGCAACTTAAGACATTTAAGAACTTAGACACTAGAGACATTGGCAAAAATGTCTTAAGTTATGGCGCAAAAAGGTGTTTAAGCCCGGCAACTTAAGACATTTAAGAACTTAGACACTAGAGACATTGGCAAAAATGTCTTTAGTTCATTTAGGAAATCTGTTATTTCAGTGAATCAGGCTGTGCAAGAATGGAGTGGACTGTCTTGGACATTTACATTCTTCATTTCAGGTTACACTTACGTATGTATGTTATAATAATATATTTATATATATAAATATATTATTATATATATTATTAATAAATTAATTAAAATAGAAGAAAGATAAATTTCCCATAAAAAGAAAATGAAACGCTTTCATACCATATTTTTGCAATGTTAAGACATTTCTGCACATGTCTCTAGTGTCTAAGTTCTTAAATGTCTTAAGTTGCGAGCTAAAAACTAGATTTAACCAACAGCTTAAGACATTTTTGCCAATGTCTCTAGTGTCTAAGTTCTTAAATGTCTTAAGTTTGCCTGGGAATGGGTTTTATAGATATAAAATTGGGTCTATGTGGATAGCATAAATAGGCTAGTGATGATGCATACCCTCAGATTGCCAGTGTATTTTTGGATGGCGAGGTGAGGGTATGCCTGGATTTTTAGGGTTAGCGTACAAACAGGGTGATGCTAACGATTGCCAGGATGATGGCTATGATGGCGATAATAAAGGTTTTGCCCCATGGATTGGCCATATTGACGGTCCAGCCGATACCGATACGTTTATCGATCCAGAGGGCAGGATCATCGGGGTTGTAGTAGAACATGCCGCCGATCCAATAGCGGTCGTCGTCCCGGGCGACAAATTTGGGATTGTTTTGTGCCTGGTACTGGTGTTGATTTCTCTGGATGATTGTGCGAGTCAGGTAGACCAAGGTGCCGATAATGACCAGTAAGAGAATGGTGACTATCCCGATCAAGACGGCGTTGGCGTTACTTTCAGGGATGGCGCCAAAGATGAGCAGCGAGACAGCTAGAAAGACCAGATTGGTGACGGTGGCCAGCACAAGCAGGATCTGGCTGGTGCGATGGCGTAACTCATGCTGGTAGGCGACATCAGCTTCAGGATTGGCAGGGTCCACCTGCTGACGCGCGGTGGGTATATAGCGGGCCAGTCCTAGCAATAGCGCGGTCGTAAAGATCGCAGGCAACGGTAACGTCCATAGCGCCACCAATTTGTCGGTCCACTGATTGGGCTGTCCATCGGCCCCGAAGTGGGTAGGAATCTGAGCCGGCAGGACTGGATAACGTACCAGGGCGATGACAACCATGGCGACAATGATGGCTAGCGCAGGTACGTACCAGAGAAAGGGAATATGATATGGGGTCTGGTTGGTGCTGATATCAGCCATCACTACCTGGCGCAGGCCGCTATACCAATTGCCGCGCTGTTTGGCCTGGCTAATACGGCGGCGGGCACTATAAAAGTTCAAGTAGATCAAGAGCATCGTGCCGAAGAGTCCGGCGATATTGACAAAAAGCAGAGAGCTATAGCGGCTAAAAAACCAGCCGATGGCTGCGACCAGCAGCAAAATGACCAGCAGGCCAGCATGGTAATCGCGCTTCGCATGCTGAATGACCGGCTCATTGACACGATCGGGAGGGATACGCACCCCAAAAGGGAGCGTCCGGGCCATCAGCGAGGTCCAGAACCAGGCAAAGATTATCAACAGTAATGATGCCATACTCAAAAGTATATAGGTAGCATTCATCAGTCGCTCCAATCCTATGAATTGTTGGAAAGTTTATGCTGTGCAGCAAACTCTCCCAGAATTAATTGACAATGTTGTAAAATTTCAGCGGAAGAAACATCTTTTGCATAGGCTTCAGCCATGAGCGCCTGTAAGCGTTCATTCCAGGTATCAGACAATGTCCCCGAAACCTGCACGACAGCGCCAGTTTTGCGCCTCAGCTGAATAAATCCCTCGCGCTCCAATAGATCATAAGCCTTATTGACGGTATGGAGATTAATGCCAAAGTCGGCCGCCAGTTGCCTGATCGATGGCAGGCTGGTTCCAGCCGGAAGCTGTCCACTGGCAATGCCTTCAATGACCTGGTCACGTATCTGCATATAGATGGGCTTATCGCTATCAATCTCAATCATCAAGAACATGGCATACACCTTTCAGTCATTTGTTCTATATAAAATATAACAAATAGAACAAAGAATTGCAATATGTTATATGACCAGATTTCAAAAATCTGGAAAACACACATGGATTTCCGGTCAAACGGATAGATAGCATGGGGAATTTGAGACTGACAATTACAGAGTAGTGAAGAGAGGATTCAGCGGGCGATTGAAGCAATTCAATTGCCCGTACTGGACAGGGAATATTAAGAGCGTTTAATCGTTAAAACACTCAAATCTTCAAGTTCGCGTAGGATGATCAGGATCTCACGGATATGATCCTCATGAGGATAAAGAATAGCCGCAATTTTACCGACCGTCCGTACACCATCCACCAGCACCAGGACACGCTTCATATGGCGCGGGAAACGCTTCAGAATTTCAGAATTGATGTTGACTAATCTTTGAGGCACAAAATTTGAAGCTGGATGAGGATTCGAACCCTGGCCAATATAGGATCGAGAGATAGCAGGGAGATAGCCAGACGTATTTTGCCGAATCGCAGGCAGGCGTGGACTTGTTTGTATATATTCCTGGACCACAACCCAATTCAGCACGCCCATATTTGAAACCAGACTCATCGCCTCCTGTCCCGAGAGGACCAGTTGACCATACGCATTGACCAGATTGCAAGCAACAGCGCTACCTTGAACCATATCGATAAAGACGTAGCCACCTTGTAAGCCAAAGATACCAGCCGGCAACTGGGCGCGCAAGCGTCCATTATGCCGATACCCCTGTAAAAGCTGGAGGAGAGACGATTGACCGATATTATACATCGTAAACCCTCAAAAATAACAATCCCGGGAGAGCCAGGCCCTCCCGCTGCGTAAAATAATGCGCCGTCCTTAATTGCATATAGTTTAAATAGAGTAACAAGGATAGTCGCCGTGTATATCCATGTGATCTTTTGAGCAAGCAAGGTGGCATCAAAATGGTAAAGGAACAACCCATCCAGCATTCCAGACTGGAAAATACAAAATAAGTATTGAAATGAGAAAACAAGTCAGGAATCGGGCGTCAAAAACCATGTCTGGAGGAATGACCAACATATATGATCGAGAATGATTCCATGCATGAGTATTGTAACACAACTCATCCAAAAAAAGTTGTGTTTATCCTATAGTAATGGGGATATTTTTCAAATCTGCTTGATTGTCAATGGGCAGTTAAGGCTTTTGGCCTGGCGTGACGTAATAGTATAGAAAGACACATTGTTTTCTTATATTCTTAAATAATGTAATACGATTTATGGTATAGTTGCTAATAGAGTAATCTCCACAGCCAAAATTCCACATTTGAGTGAACTAGTTAAGAGGTATACACGTGAGTCTTGTCGACAAGGATGATCAGCAACCGGATTCTGCACTTACTGAAGCTTCACCACCAGTCCAGGTTCATAGTTCCAGGCGTGCCCATGATCCATATCAGGCCATGCGCTATAGTGATTTCCGTTTATTATTGATCGGTTCGTTTATTGTATCGATGGGTGAGCGGATGCTTGAGGTGGCCTTAGGGTGGGAACTCTATGAGCGCACCAATTCAGCACTGGCATTGGGAGGCGTTGGGCTCGTCTTAATTATTCCCGTTATCTTATTGTCGCTGCCTGCCGGGCAGATTGCCGATCGCTTTAACCGTAAAGGCATCGTCTTAATTTCGCAGATCGTAATGGTGCTGGCTTCGCTCGCCCTGACGATCCTATCCGTGCTTCATGGTTCGATCGCTTTTATTTATGTCTGTCTATTCGTGATTGGTACCGCCAGCGCCTTTCTGAGTCCAGCTAGTTCCGCGCTGGCCGCCCAGACTATTCCTGAAGAGGCCTTTGAAAACTCAGCGACCTGGAATAGTAGCTCCTGGCAAATGGCATCCGTCATGGGACCTGGTCTGGGCGGCATGCTGGTCGCTTTTTTTCATAGCGCGACCCTCGTCTATGCCTTGAATACGCTGGCCATCTTTATTTTTGTGATCCTGCTGTTCTTTATTCAGGCACGCTATCAGCCGGTCTCGAAAAAAGCCCTGGCAGAGAAGGCCAGTTGGAAGTCAGTCTTTGAAGGTGTACATTTCTTGCGGCGCACGCCAGTATTGTTAGCGGCGATTACGCTAGACCTGTTTGCGGTCCTTCTGGGTGGAGCCACCACGCTACTGCCAATCTTTGCGAAGGATATTCTGCATGTTGGGCCAACCGGTCTGGGCTGGCTACGGGCGGCTCCATCGATTGGGGCGCTCTGTGTCGTATTGATCTTAACCCATCGACCGCCATTTAAACATGCGGGTCCCACCCTGTTGATTGCGGTCGCGGGCTTTGGTATTGCTACCATTATCTTTGGGCTCTCGCATTCTTTCTGGCTCTCACTGGCCATGCTGTTCTTGTTGGGTGGGTTGGACGATGTCAGTGTCGTGATTCGTAGCTCGCTCTTACTGACGCGCACCCCTAATGAGATGCGTGGTCGTGTTTCAGCGGTCAACTCACTCTTTATTGGAGCCTCAAACGAACTGGGCGGCTTTGAATCTGGTTTAACCGCCCAGTTATTTAGTCCCTTGCTTTCCGTCGTAGGAGGTGGAGTGGGAACTGTACTGGTTGTTATCTGCGTCGCCCTGTTATGGCCCGAAATGCGCCGTCTAGGAACCTTGAGAGAGACAGAGAAGCAACCTGTATAGGTTAGAACATTCCCTGTCATTGCACAATTTGACGGCTCCCGGACGGCGCATAGAAAAAGATTATGGCGAGTGAAACTCGTGCAAATAATTGCCGGCTGCTATTCCTGAGTATCAGGCGTAGCAGCGGCGAAGGCCAGGGAGACGGCTACGCCATCTTCCGCGAGCGCACAAATGAAATCTGGTAATCCTGTAGCTTCAGGGACAATACTACGATAGGTCGCGCCAGCCAGTGTGCCGATAACGGCTCCCAGTCCGCCACGTATAGCGCCAGGGAGGAGGGGCTGCTGTAGACGTTTACACAGTAAGGCACCTGAGAGCGCACCTAGCGCGATTCGACCCATAAACGGGCCCGACTTGATGCGGCTCGGCGTAAGCGGTAATTTATCCCCAATAATTTCCCCGACCGCCAGAAATGCGGTCACATTGCGCAACACTGGTGGCGTACTCTCACTGGTCCAGGCTAACGCGGCCAAAGGAGTCATTGAGCGCAAGCCAGCCACAATACCCAGGCGTGACGCCTTCTTCAGGGCATCGGCGGACTCCACGGTATCTCCCATTAGCCTTAATCCAGGCCTGCCGCCAGCTAAATATGTTTTATCTTTATCAGTACGTATCGCGCTCATTTCTACTCTACCTTTCTATCGCACAACTTCCTCTGCTTTCATCGTACACGTCTCAGCGAAATTGTTTGATACAAATAAGGCAATCAAAGGTCACATGCTACGATTGACGAATAGTTGAAATTGTACGATCCCACTTTATTTTCATGATTTTATTGATAGCATTATTTGTTATATACGCCTTACACGTGCCAGCCCTGGAAAAAGTTGTGGGCTTTTCAGGTGATGTGTGGCATGCAATAAAATGAATAGTAAAAACAGGATTAATACATGCTTAGTTTTCAAAGATTAAAAATGTGTAAAGAAAATTATGAAACCATAAAAAGATAGTTTTTGGGTGTGATAATGGTTTACAATGCTATAGTTGGATGCGTGAATAGTCTTCATCTGGCGCATCCTGATCAAGATGTCGGCGAACAGTGACATGCTTCCCAACGTAACGGCAGGTCTTGCGCCCAAGACATCTCATGTAGGATTTGTTGCCTGGACAGAATCATGTTGAAGCAACAGAACCGTGTGGCGAGGAGACGGCAACCCGCAAGGGAATTGCCCTACATCTCTCGTTTTTCTTGTTTCATGGCTTCCGGATGGAATGAAATATCTATGCCGTAAATCTATGATAAAGGAACCTGGAAATGACTATTGTAGGGCAATCCCCTTGCGGGTTGCCGTCTCCTCGCTCTACGTCAACGCACCCAACCATAATCATGATTGGGTACGAAACATCGCAACGTTGAAAGACTTGAGGACAAGACCAGCCGTTACGTGGGGATACGTCTCAATAAGAGTGGGCACGTTGGTTGCCGACAAGTATCCAGCAGCAAGAAAAGGGGAGAGTGGTATGAAGCAAGTAGTGGATCCAACTATGTTATTTGGTACATGGATCCTGGTGGCAGTTGAAATACGCTATAGTAATGGTGATGTGAGCTATCCATGGGGGATTGAGCCTGATGGACACCTGGTGTATGCCGCTGATGGATATATGTCGGCCGTCATTAGCGCTCATAATCGAGAGCACTTTACAACGAATGACATCCTGACTGGAAGTATGGAAGAACAGGCCAGGGCGGCCCGCTCTTATATCTCTTATGGAGGTCCCTATGAGCTGCAAGGTAACGAAGTCACCCACCATGTCGCGGTCAGTTTATTTCCCAACTGGATTGGTCAGGCGCAGAAGCGCTTTATAGAATTGGTTGATAGTGAGCGACTAATACTGCGTTCAGCGCCCCTGCTGGCCTCTGGTAGAGAAGGAATAGGCTACCTGATCTGGCAGCGCAGAGATCAAGACTTAGATAGTTCTACGCAGCTATAGACTTTAAAATATTGATAGTGTGTAGAGGAGAAATAGTGCACAAATGCGTACTCTTTTCTCTACACGCTATCAAAGAAGTATGCGCCCTCTAATGTTCGCTTTAGGGGAGCCGAACCTGCTTAAGGCTGGTAAAGTTGCCCTTGCCTGGCGTCGCCTTGTGCCAGAGATAGTAGTAGCCGATACCAAAGGAATTCTGGAACTTTACTTTGCCCACAAGATCATAGTTTTTCGTGGCCGCCATTTGCTGAGCGATGGAACGGGCCTGATAAGGTTGATAGTTAAAGCTGAGCTCAACCACATCAAAGTAGCCATCATCGATGGCTCTGGTAAAAGCATCATTGCCACTAAATTGCTTGTTATGCGGATCAGTATAGTAGAGGAAGTTGACGCCGTTCCATTGCCAGGAATCGCTGACATCCTCCGCGTAATAGCGTGCCACCTCAATATCTTCAGAGAGATAGCGACCGCTACCGGCGCGCAACTGTGTATGGAGTTGATAGCTCAGATTCGTTGTATCAGCCCAACCAGCATAGATTGTCTGTGCCTGCTGTGTTCCGATCGTGAAGACCAGCAGTACGATGGCCAGACCCGCCAGCCAGTTGCGTCCAAGCGAGAAGCGCTGCTGTGTATAGCCTGAAACTTTAGATAGGGTATAGCCTACCAGAGGCATAACATAGAACAGACTAAAGGCCAGGTGCTTATCCAGCGAGACATACTCCTGTTTGTACATATGATAGGCAGGAACCAGTAACGAAGCGCCAAAGAGGACCAGGGCTAACCAGCGGGAACGCTTTTCTCTAAACATCAGATAGAGGCCCACAATACCAAGCGCATAAGCTATACCGCCCAGTTGCAAGACATGGATCAGTAGCTCCAGAGGAGAGCGCTGCACAATGGCTACGCGGTTGGTTGTGGTCAGACTTAAGCCTTTCAGGACATCTTTATCCATCAGCTTATAGGCCATAACTCCCAGGATTGCGATAGTCACGATCACGATGGCTACGCGCAGCAGCGTGCGCCACCAGCCCTGTTTCTCCAGGCTAAGTACAATCAGGATACCCAGTACCGGCAGCGCCAGCAGCAAGGCCGCATATTTGGCTGTCACGGCCATAAGCAGCAGTGGCCCGATCCAGACAGCCAGCCACCAGGATTTACGGGCAAGGCTCGTCTGGTATGCCAGGATGGTCGCAATGCCCAGTAGTAACAGACACAACGCATCATAGGTCGCCAGCCGACCCATAAACAGGACTGATGCCAGGCTCACATAGAGTGCGGCCGCGAAAATGGCGGCATTGCGGCTGAACACCTTTTGGGTCACCGAGTAGACGCAGGCCGTAACCCCCATCATACATAGCAAGCTAAACCAGCGCGCCAGTTCTACCCCACCAAGCTTATCAAGGATACCAGCAATCACCGGGTAGAAGTAGGGATAGCCCGAAAAGTAGATGGCATAGGGATCCAGTACCGGTGGACCCCCAAGCCAATGGTTAAAGATCTGCTGACCCGCATAGAGGTACAACGCCTCATCCTGGAAAGCAGTATTACGCAATGTCGTAACCGAGATGATCATCTGGAAGGCCAGGATTACCAGTAAGGGCCAGCGAGCCATAAGGGCCAGCAGCGTAAACTGTCTTTTGGTAATGTAGCGCGTTTCAACTTTCGGCGCTGATGTCGCTATCACGATTTCATACTCCTATTTTTCTGCACTTTCACGTACAGCTACTTCTTATCGTTTCAGTGTTGTCGCAATTTGCTGCATCACATGGGTCGAGGCAGGATCAGAGAACATCGACCACTGATCATTCTCTTTCACCGTGCTTTTAAGTGCGGGAGATGCATCGTGATAGATCAATGCGTAAATGTCGTGTGTCTGTTCAACAGTTTTTCCTACCTTTTGAAGCCAGGCCGCTTTTTGGGCCGCATTGCCAGCCGCGCTGACCTCCAGAATCACCGGTTTGTCAGGATAGCGCTGCACCACCGCATTGACCGCCTTTTGGGGATCAGTCCACTTCGTTTTAGGATAGCTAATCATACTCAGCAGTACGGCATCGATAGTTGAGGCCGGCGGTGCATATGCCTGATCATGCGCGGGATCAGCCGGCGACCAGACCCAGGAAACATTTGTGGCCCCTTGTTGTTCAAAGACACTCTGTACATGCTTCCAGGCACGCGGTGCATCCTGTGGAATACCTCCATTGGCCACCGCCGATGATAGCGACCAGTTGCGATCAACGTGCAGGAGAATAGTGATATAGACCGGCTTATTGTAGGAGCGGACCTGCTGTGCCCAGCGTTTCAAGGCATCATCATGTAAGCCATTCGCAATCGATAGCAGACTGGAATTAGTAGCAGGCAAGCCATTAGGCTGGAACGCACCAAATTGTAACGTAATCCAGGGGCTACTATGCTGTGCAGCCAGTTGGTCTGCCCAGGGACGATCAAATTGATCATTGATCTCCTGCGTCCGACCAACAATTCCCAGATCGGTGCCCAACTTTTGTTTGACCAGCGCAGGTCTCTGTTTGACCAGCGTGACCGGTAGAGAAACACCTATATATGGGGCTTGTCCTGGTGCCAGTCGGGTTGTAAATGGCGTAGCCGCCGCGCCAGTTGCATGGAAGAAGGTACTAGCAAAAATCAGGCCAGCCAGGGCCAGGGCTAAGGCACTATTCCAGGCTGCACGCATACCCTGCATACGTTGTGGCGTACGAGCTGGATAGTCAAAACTTCCCTCTTGTAGCGGCGCGTTAGCCGACTTCTGCTCAGACTTCTGCGCACGCCAGTCGCAATAGCAGAGCCACAAGAAACTACTCAGCATCGCAATGGCATAGATGACCCAGAGCACACTGATCAACATCGAAACACGTTGCTGCACATTCGCATACAGGGAATAGGCGATAGCCGCGATACTGGCCACCAGGAACGTTAGATAGATCCAGATGTAAGAGTTTGAGTTTTTCGAGCCACGTTTCTTGGAAGTAACGGTAAAACCGACCTTACGTTTAAGGATCACCGCCACCAGGCTCTCAATGAGTACCGGGAAACAGCCGAAGCCGATAATAATACCGCGCAAGCCGGTGATACCCCGACCCGCATACCAGAGCACGGCCGCGCTAGACAGGAAGTAAGGCACGAAATGCCAGATGAAAGCATCCAGAGTTGAGCCCCGGACAGCCGGAATACTGGTAAAGATGAAGAGCAGAGGACAGATCAGATAGATCAGATCGCGAATGCCACACAGATAGTGCGTACAGGCGAGGAAGTACTGAATACGTTGTCCCAGGCTCAAACCACCTTTTTTCGGCAACAGAATATCGCGCCAATGTTCGCGCATCACCCCCAGTGTACCAATAGCCCAACGGCGCTGCTGCTTCAAATAAGCAGGCATATCCATTGGACCCAGGCCAGTGGCCAGCACATCTGTCAGATAGATACT
Organism: Dictyobacter alpinus; assembly: GCF_003967575.1. NCBI lineage: Bacteria > Bacillati > Chloroflexota > Ktedonobacteria > Ktedonobacterales > Dictyobacteraceae > Dictyobacter > Dictyobacter alpinus. The sequence continues at coordinate 1,261,077 of NZ_BIFT01000001.1, read as the reverse complement.
TTTCCAGCGTGTATGCAAAGAAATCGAGGCCGCGAAATCTTCCGTCACAGAGTCCTGTGGCAGCCCGCCGATCTCGTCCAGGGCCTGGGTGCGCAGCACCACATTTGTGCCACAGATAAAGGCAGCATTCCAGGTCGCCTTACCAGGGCAGAGCAAGTTGTAGAACATCGCCTGCTGATCATCCGCCCAACGCGTCACAGGGTTGTCCAGATTACGATAATACTGTCCCGTCTGGACCCAGCCCACACGTGGATCGGCAAACGGAGGAATGGTTTTCAGCAAGAAATCTTCTTTCGCCACCTGGTCCGCATCGAAGATGATCATCAATGCGTTGCCAGTCGCGCCCAATTGCTGACGCGCATTCTCGATATTACCCGCTTTAGCACCGCCCGGCTGCCTGCGCGTAATACAGATGACCCCCATCTGTCGGGCCAGTTCTTCTGTGGCCTGCCAATCAGGGGCTTTCGCTACATAGCCATCATTACACAAAACGATATTGACTTCACCATGAGGATACTTCTCCAGATAGCTCTTGCGAGCACCTAGAATACCATCCAACGTTGGCTTAAGGACGGCGACCCCTTCATTTACCGTAGGGATAAAGACAAAAACCGGATACTGGGTAGGATCTTCGGTCCGTTTTAGCGATAGCTGCTGACGTGGCCAGAGCGTAAACTGCAAACCTACCGTATGAACGGCGCCCAGTGTCTCCGCGAACAGCAACGGTACAGCAATCCACCAGCCAGCCCAGTTAGTAACCTCAAAGCGCCAGCTCACATAGTCCATAAATGAGATACCGACGGCAATCGCCAGCAGCATCGTAATGATCTGGTGAAAATTGGTCTTCTTATAGGATGCCGTCAGTGAAATGCTCAGACCAAAGAAGAGGGCCGCAATAATCACCCAGGCATTGGGCAAGGCATAGCTCGTCAGGCCCAGTGCCATATAGCCGATCCACCCCAGCGCGATCAGCACCAGGAGCGGGACCAATAGCGAGCCAAGCTTATTTGTACGGGTAGATTTTCTGGTAACTGTGCGACCCAGTCCAGAAGGAACGCTCGTAGTCCTTACCGTTTGTCGTTGGGCAATGCTATCAACCTGCGTTGCGGATGTCGTCTTGACCATATTAGGACGTACAGCAGGAATGACAGAGGTTAGTTCCTGATCGACCGAGACCAGCGAGTTAAATTCATGCAGCTCATCTTTCTCACGGCGTGGTGGGAAAACGAAGCGATTTAAAAGTCCCAGGTTAATTAAAGCCAGAAACACAAAGATAAAAATGCTGAGAGGATTCCAGAAGCTGGTTGCATATGGATACACAAAGTACATCGCCAGCAATGCTATAACATTCAACAGGATCAGTGCGCCCAACTTCCAGACGCGTCCGGCAGCAGGCACCTCTTTAAATAAGCGTCCCATATGCTGCAATGCCCACACACCTTGCTGGAAGTCAGCTTTACTCTCGCCATGTTCACGTTGCTGAAAATGATACGGAACCTCCGCCAGACTTTGCCACTGGCAGCGTACCAGGATCTCTAACAGAATCTTATAGCCAATCGGACGTAACGTCACATCGTTGAGCAAAGAACGTTTGAGGAGAAAGAAGCCGCCAAGTGGATCTGAGACGCCTGCCAGCTGGGAAGGGAAAAGAATCTTAGCCACCCATTTAAGACCAACCGAGAAGAAGAGCCGGCTCGGTCCAGCCAGACCACCGGGGCTACCTCCCTTGATATAGCGACTGGCTAACACCAGATCTACATCTTGTTTGACCGCCTCATCATAAAACACGCGCAATTGTGCTGGTGGATGCTGTAAATCCGCATCAATCACCGCTACATAACGAGCTTGAGCCACATGCAGACCCAGATCAACCGCTGTCGCCAGTCCACCTTTGCGTTCAGGACCTTTGACCCGATGCTCAATATGCACATGAAAATCCGGAGATCCTAACGTTTGCGTGGCCTGTTTTACGACTTCCGGAGTATTATCATCGCTATCATCAACAAAGATAACCTCGACCCGTATGCCTGCCAGAGCAGATTTCAAGATCTGCAGTAACGGTAAAACGTTATCTCGTTCATCGCGGGTAGGTGTAACCACCGATAAATCATAGACGCCAGCTTTAGAAATAGTTGTCTCGGATGAACGCTTCGCAGCCGGTATGGCTGGAGACGTTATCTCGTTCTCAACCGGAGATGTATCAATATTGGAGGACTTCACTGCAGGTATTTTATGTGTATTTTCGTCAACATCAATTTTAGCAGAGGGTGTATTAGCTGAACTATTAATTGTAGCGCCAAAGTGGTCGCCGACAGCATTAGAAGTGAAATCAATTTGTGGGGTAGATAATGGATCCTGGCTGTCTGCATACCTATCCTGTTGGATCGACCCTGGCTTCTCATCTTGTGATTTTCCAGAAAAGGAAGGGATTTTTTTTAGCATTTATAATCCTTTAAAAAGGTAATATGTGCATACGAAAAGGTCAGGAATGTCCAACGTGTTAGCTATACTTTCGTATGCAAAAAAAGTTATAAGACTATAAAGATTTAGATGTATACTGAACGCTCCAGAAAAAAGAGCGCAAAGAATCCTGGCTGAGCATCTTTAACACAGCAAAACATCTAAAACGCGATGAGCTTATAATAGCGTGTGTAATGAATACATAGGCTGCAATGCCGAGGAGTAGTGGCCGGTGCATCAAAACTCTCAATGCGGATTTGGCAACGGCGCCGGGGAAAAGTCATTATAATCCATAAATAGCATTCAACTGGCAGCCATGCTAGTTGAGCGGCTAAGCACTTCACAAAGAATAGAGTAGAAAATACATTCTCGTTTACTGCTACTATTGGATCCACTGGCTGCACATAGATTACATCTAATTTTGTGAACTTACATATAAGTTTTTTACCATGTAGAGTGAAAAAAGTCAATAAGACAATACTATCAGTAATATATTTCTTTTATCGATAGTACAATTTACTAGAACACGGCGCATCCATCCATTACATGCCATTGGCAGCTAATGGGTTAAATACATCAAATGAAACGAAAAGAGTACGCGCCATGATAAATATAGTTCTGAATATTTTCTCGGTGTGTATCAGCTCATTGTTTTGGTTTATACTGCTCTATCACAGTACTAAGCGCCTTGATTTGCGGATATGAGGTACCGGTGGTTGGATCAATCATATCGAGTGAACCATTACCCGCACCACTTGCCAGATCAAACTGGTTAGAAATAGTGACGCCTGCCTGGATAAGTGCCTGGAGTGAGGCAGTCGTAAACTGCCGCATATAGTCATTATCGTGTGGTGTCTGGCCAGGTTTCCAACTATAGTTCCATTCTGTAATTGCCAGAGGCAGGGATTGACCGATGGTTTGTTTCATCTCCGTTTTCACCTTTTGTACAGCGATGGTGTAATCACCGATATGCTGAGGGCAAGCAGTAATAGCTACATCGGTACAGGGATACGTATGATAGCTTATGGCATCGGGCAAGTTACCAGCAGCCTTTGTTTGTTGTAGAAAGCTATGGATATACTCAAGATTGGCAAAGGATACCGCTGGTCCAATAAAGGCGGCCTGAGTGTTAATCAAACGGAGAGTGGGAATCGTTTGATTCCAGGAACGTGTGTAATCATTGACATTAGGCCCACCATTATCTGGCTCATTCTGCCACTCATAAAGATTGCAGCGCTTCCCCAGCATATGCACAACCTGTGCGGCATCCTCAGGATGCAAGACACCCAGACAGGTAGCGCCCGCCTGCTCTATGGCAGTCACCCGCTGCAGCGCATCGGCGCGTGTGAGCGGTGTACGAATAAGCGTGATACCAGCTGCCCTGACGGTAGCGCGCACCGCTGAATTATTGCCCATATTCTGCTTCGACCAGTCCCAGGATGCATCGTTGGACCCAAACATAAATGAAGAAACCCCTGACCAATTCTGCACGCCCGGTAATGGCCGTGGCTGGTAGGGCGGACGTGATGCCAGGGGCGTGGGTGGAACATACGTTGCAGCAGGCGCAACAGTAGGAGTTGTATCTTTGCTTTGAGGTTGTACCTCAGCCTGCTGCACACTTTGACAACCGGTCAGCATCAGTGCCACCATAATGGTAACAGAGAGAAAGATCAACAGTGACTGTTTTCTTCTGTCCATAGTATTTTGTAATCCAATCGTTGATGTGTTTTCTCTTAATTGGCCCATATATGCAATTTATGTTCCACAACACAAAAGAGTCGGCGCTCAAAAAACTGCATATAGTATGAATTAATAGTGCTGGAAACCTTCAAAAATATAATCTCTATCTCAATTCAAGATAGAGTCAGAATCTCCAGATAATGAGAAAACAATGGCTATTGTTTTAAATAAAGGCGAAACGCCATAAAAATTCATATCTATCATACACGAAGGGATGAATAATTTCTAGCATGGAATTATCCCTTGCTTCTGGCAGAGATAGCGGATATCACAGCTCTGACAAACCGTTGCCTGTGGTGGTGTCCCGACATTGAATTGTTTAGTAAGAATCTGGCTACTGATAGTATCAAAATAACGATTAACCTGCTCAAGATCCTCTTCATGAAATGGAATCTCCATCAGCGCATCCGCTTTATTCTTTTCGGCGGTCCAGTAAAGATAGAGATGAGATGGTAATTTTTGCGTACGCCGTTCCAGTGCATAGGCATACAAATAGAGTTGTTGGATATAATTATTAAGCAAGGCCGCATTTTTGTCAGGTCGAGGACCAGTTTTAAAGTCAATAATCTCCAGTCCCTGATCACCCTCCACCAGAAGATCCATTTTTCCAGTCAGAATATAATCTTCCTTCTCAATCTGAAAGCTATGTTCCGCATCATAAATACGTCGAAGCATGCCTTGATTTTGATCAAAATAGCGTAATAGTTGTACCAGCGCCTTGTTTTTTGCGCTGTGATCCAGAGGCGTCATGCCGGTACAGGTCAGGAAATAAAAGGTCTGCTCAAACAGATCCACCAGTAGATCCTCATGTATAGAAGAGACAGGCCGCTCTAAGGCCAGGCGATGAAGCCCCTCTAATGTCTGGTGGATCAACTGTCCATAAAAAGTATTGGCCGAGTGGGCAGGTGTAAAGTTATACTCGCGTAAAAATTCAAACTGGCGAGGACAAGTTGCGTAGAGGGCGATATGGCTGGTCAGGCTTAGCCGACGTTTTGGGGGTTCATGCATACTGACCGGATCCGCGGGAGGCATCTGCATTAATTCCCGATAATGGTATTCCAGGGCACGCGTATTATGCCAGAGCAGGGCAAACTGTGCGTGTGGCTTCTTAGGAGCACTGAGGATCAAGACCTGCCGCGCTCGTGAAAAAGCCACATAAAACAAGCGCCGTAAATCAAAGGCCGGAATATACTTCTCCGGCTCAATCGGCTTACGATGATAATAATCCCGCAACGCCCGATCTTCATTCCCGCCCTGTGGAGGAGCTTTATCCAGGCGGCCCACAATCACCACCGGAAACTCCAGTCCTTTGGCTTGATGAATAGTCATAATCTGCACATGATCGAGAGGGACCAATTCGTCAGGATGTTCAAACTGATTAACGCCATCCAGGTGAAGTAGATAGAGAAACGTATGAAAGAAATCATACTGAATGGCGGCCAGCGTGCGATTCGTAATCGTCGTATGTTGAAAACTGGTCAAAAAAATCTTCAGGTGTTGTGAAAAAATGACCAGATTAGCCATGGCCAGCTTTTCAGCACGGAAGTCCTCAAAGGCCGTGGTAAAGATCAGACGATAAAAGTAATCTGCCAGTTGTTTCTCTGCCGTCTCCACATACTCTTCAGCCGACCAGATCTCTTGTTGGATGGCCTGCAATTCACGGTTAAAATCGGCATGCTGACGACAGGATTGTATAAGTAGTCGTTGGCAGAGTTGCAGATAGTCCACAAAATTGGTTTGTTCCTGCGTAAAATCAGCATCCTGTAAATGCAGCAAACGCGCGAAGCAGCCAATAAGTAATTGAATTTCAGGTTGCTCAAAATAATCGCGTGCACGTGGGCAGTAAGCGGCAATGCCATAGTTTTTCAATGCTTCAATATACGGATTACTGAACGCTGAGCGCACGCTATGTAAAAGAATCGCCACCTGACTGTAGTCCTGGATTCTTCCTAGTTGTTTAAGCTCACTGATCAGACGTGCAAACTGTTCTGCCTCAGCATATATATCTTCAGTGGCCAGTGTAATCACAGCCGGATAAGAGGCCGTTGGCTCAGGCTGTAGTGCCGGACGGATCACCTTTTCTGTACGAAAGACATTGGCAAATGCACTATTCGTAGTAGGGAAGGTGGCGGCTAGTGAAGCCATCCACTGATTGCAGGTATCGATAATTGTGGCATGTGAGCGATAATTAGTCGTCAGTTGAATCTGCTTACAATCGGGAAAGGTATGAACAAATTCAAGGATATTACGAACGGTCGCCCCCCGAAAGCGATACAGGGACTGATCCTCATCTCCCACTACGCACAGATTCTGTTCTCCCGTGGCCGAGGCTAATAAGCTCAGAATTTGTTCCTGAATATAATTCGTATCCTGATATTCATCCACCAGCACATAGCGAATGTCGCGTGCGATTTGTTGAAAAGCAACGGGCTCTTTTAGTAAATCATATGCGTAACGCTGGAGATGAGCGAAATCCACATAATTGGCATTTTGTAACAGGGCAATATAGTTTTGGTAGATATGTGGGAGCAATGACGCGATCGTGTGTTGATCACTGGCTGCATCAAACTGTGGCTGCGGAAAACGCTGTAGAAGTTTTTCAGCAATGAGTTCCTCTGCTATTTTATCAAACAAGAACTGTAGTTTTTTGCTGATCTGCCAGGGACTGCCCCATTGTTCGGCGAAAAAAGCCAGCATTGGAGGTGTACAAAGATCATCTAAATGTTGATAGATCAATAGTTGCTGAGAAAATTGATCTAACGTCTCAAAATTATTTCCCAGCGGAGTATGGTGAAGATGACGAACAAGAAACTGTTTACAAATACTATGGATGGTCCCGATTTTAATTTGCGACAGGTCGGTCTGGTAATTGATTGTGCGAGCAATTTGCATGAGCCGATCCTGCATTTCATAGGCCGCCTTTTGGGTATAAGTACAGAGCACAATACCTTCAGGCGTGGTATGCCCACATAAAAGCAAGTTCATCGCCAGCAGTGTCAGGCTATAGGTCTTCCCTGAACCTGGTCCTGCAATGACGCGCAGTGGACCTTGTTGATGAGAAATAATCTGGATCTGCTCATCATTCATCGCATAATGGTCTGACAGATGAGGAGAAATGTGGCCGTAGGATTCTATCGTCATCTACGCATATGCTTTCTATAGAGTATTTGCTGGATGAAAATTTCAAGCAGCAAGCAAGCAAAAGCGTCTGCCCATGTTTTTCTTGCTCATAGATAGATATACGTATAGAGGCTATTTCTTTTAACAATTTTGGCAAATGGATCTAAAGAGGCTAAAATTGGTGCATAGGATCTAGTTGAAGGCAACAAAAAACACCCATGTGGGCGGGTGAGACGGCGACTTCCTATTTTCCCACGCAGTTGCCCACGTAGTATCATCGGGGAGGAAGAGCTTAACTACCGTGTTCGGGATGGGAACGGGTGTACCCTCTTCGCTAAAGTCACCAGCTCACCTGCACATACAGGTGTTCTTGACAAAACGAATAATACTACGGCTAAAAACTTTTGTCAACCCCCTCTTCCGCATCCTGCTTGAACGCTATCAGCTCGAGACCAAATTATCGCCACAGCAGGCTTTTCAGGTTACAGAATCACCTTATTAGGATTATCGAATATGACATTTGTGCGTGTAACCTTTTTACGGTAGAGAAATCAGGGTAGCAATTTTGTGGTCGAGTTAAAATAAGTATGAAAAGTGCTTGACAGAGTTAATGGAGTTATGGCATAATCACTGAGCTGTCGAAACAAGACAATCACCCGCTTCTGCATAAAGTATGTATCGAGTGCTCCTGTCCCTTTCGCTCCATGTGTGCCACGTTAAGGTGGCTCCTCCGAGATGGCATGTATCTCATCACTTGTATCAACAATAGGTTGTGTCAGTGGGAGTTCTAGCTCTTTTTCTCAATGGCTCATCTGGCTTGCCAGGCGGGCGGGTAAGAAAAAACGAACTTTCGGAGTCAGTCAAAAATTGGTTGAAAAACCGCTTGACAAAGCCCAATGGATCTGCGATACTACAGCACGTGAGACAAGCAAACGAAAAACATCAAGCGCTTGTTGCACATGAAACAAACGTTTCATATGGTACCTTGACAACTGAAGAGTGGAAAGCAGAACAGCAACTGGAACACATGAATAAGTTTCACGTTCCTGTCAATTCGATCCCGAACGTTCGCGTTCGGTGATCACACAATAATCTGCGAACAAATTACAGCCAATGTTGTAAAACTTGGCCTTGATCGCAATTCTCATGCAATATAGCGTTACTCGTTGAGTAACTCTTTTATAAAATTGGATGGCGAGTTTGATCCTGGCTCAGGATAAACGCTGGCGGCGTGCCTAACACATGCAAGTCGAACGCCCTACGCAAGTAGGGAGTGGCGGACGGGTGAGTAACACGTGGGCAATCTACCATCAGGTGAGGAATACCGGCGAGAAATCGCCGACAATACCGCATAGGCTCTTTCGCGAGGAAGAGCAAAGCTCGCAAGGGCGCCTGAGGATGAGCCTGCGCTCGATTAGTTTGTTGGTGAGGTAATGGCTTACCAAGACTGCGATCGATAGCTGGTCTGAGAGGACGATCAGCCACACTGGGATTGAGAACGGCCCAGACTCCTACGGGGGGCAGCAGTGAGGAATTTTCGTCAATGGGGGCAACCCTGAACGAGCAACGCCGCGTGCAGGATGAAGGTTTTCGGATCGTAAACTGCTTTTCTCTGGGACGAGAACGGACGGTACCAGAGGAATCAGCCCCGGCTAACTACGTGCCAGCAGCCGCGGTAATACGTAGGGGGCAAGCGTTGTCCGGATTTATTGGGCGTAAAGCGCACGCAGGCGGTCAGATCAGTCTGGGGTGACAGTCGTCGGCTCAACCGACGAAGTACTTCGGATACTGTCTGACTTGAGGGCTTCAGAGGGACACGGAATTCCGGGTGGAGTGGTGAAATGCGTAGATATCCGGAGGAACACCGATGGCGAAGGCAGTGTCCTGGGAAGTACCTGACGCTCAGGTGCGAAAGCTAGGGGAGCGAACAGGATTAGATACCCTGGTAGTCCTAGCCGTAAACGATGACCACTAGACGTTGGGGGTATCGACCCCTTCAGTGTCGCAGTTAACACAGTAAGTGGTCCGCCTGGGGAGTACGGTCGCAAGATTAAAACTCAAAGGAATTGACGGGGACCCGCACAAGCAGCGGAGCGTGTGGTTTAATTCGATGCAACGCGAAGAACCTTACCAAGGCTTGACATGGATTTGCACCAGCCGTAACTGGTTGTCCCTTCGGGGCGGATCCACAGGTGCTGCATGGCTGTCGTCAGCTCGTGTCGTGAGATGTTGGGTTAAGTCCCGCAACGAGCGCAACCCCTGTCGTTAGTTGAATTTCTCTAGCGAAACTGCCATTTTAAAATGGAGGAAGGCGGGGATGACGTCAAGTCAGCACGGCCCTTACGCTTTGGGCGACACACACGCTACAATGGTCAGGACAAAGAGTTGCGAACTCGCGAGAGGGAGCCAATCTCGTCAAACCTGGCCTCAGTTCAGATTGGAGGCTGCAACCCGCCTCCATGAAGTTGGAGTTGCTAGTAACCGTAGGTCAGCACACTACGGTGAATACGTTCCCGGGTCTTGTACACACCGCCCGTCACACCACGAAAGTTGGCAACACTTGAAGCCGCTGGGCTAACTCGCAAGAGGGGCAAGCGTCGAGGGTGGGGTCAGTGATTGGGGTGAAGTCGTAACAAGGTAGCCGTACCGGAAGGTGCGGCTGGATCACCTCCTTTCTAGGGAGCTTTGACATCGGTCATGAGTGATTGTGACCACCATGATGTCACACTTCCAGGTCGAACAGGACGACGAAAGTATTCATCCAGCAGTTGGGCTGGTTTCCACTCTCCAGATGTTGGGGTCAACAGGGCCACGCTACGGCGTTGTACCTGCCAGCATCGCACCTTGACAACCAAATACCGTATATCTTCAATTTTGCTGAGCCATGATAGGTCAGCCAGAGTTGAAGCAGAGGATCGCTGTTCTTTCTCGCAAGAGAGGGAACGGTAAACAAGCATTCACAGAACAAACATGATGAAGAGAAGAGAACAAGCTACACAGAGTACGAGGTGGATGCCTTGGCGCTAAAGACCGAAGAAGGACGCGGAGACCGGCGAAACGTTTGGGGGGAGCTGCATACAAGCCATGAACCCCAAGATTCCGAATGAGGCAACTCCTCCAGAGTGATGTCTGGAGACCGCCTGCTGAACACATAGGCAGTGACGGGGGGCAGCGGGTGAACTGAAACATCTCAGTAACTCGACGAAAAGAAATCAACCGAGATTCCCGTAGTAGTGGCGAGCGAACCGGGAGGAGCCCAAACCAATCATCTTTCGAGATGGTCGGGGTTGTAGGACCGATAACAAACAATTTTTGCTTACTTGAATATGTTGGAAAGCATAACCAGAGCGGGTGAGAGTCCCGTAGAGGACGAGCGAGAAACGTGGATCGGTATCCTGAGTACCACGAGGCACGTGAAACCTTGTGGGAAGCTGGGGGGACCACCCTCCAAGGCTACACATCTTTAGCGACCGATAGCGAACAAGTACCGTGAGGGAAAGGTGAAAAGCACCCCGAGAGGGGGATGAAACAGACCCTGAAACCACGTACTCACCAGCAGTCAGAGGCCACTGTTCCGTTGCGGAACCAAGGGCTGATGGCGTGCCTTTTGTAGAATGATCCGGCGAGTGCATCGTCGTAGCCTGGTTAACCAGCGTTAAAGCTGGGGAGCCCCAGGGCAACCGAGTCTGAACAAGGCGACTGTTGCGGCGATGCGACCCGAAACCGTGTGAGCTATCCATGAGCAGAGTGAAGCGGATGTGACAGTCCGTCGAGGCTCGAACCCACCAGTGTTGCAAAACTGGGGGATGACTTGTGGATAGGGGAGAAATTCCAATCGAACACGGAGATAGCTGGTTCTCCCCGAAATGTATTGAGGTACAGCTGTATGAAACACTATCCTGGAGGTAGAGCACTGAATGAGCTAGGGGCCAAGTGCTGGTTACCAAACTCAACCAAACTCCGAATGCCAGGACAGCATGCATGCAAGTGAGACGGCGGGGGCTAAGCTTCGTCGTCAAAAGGGAAACAGCCCAGACCATCGGCTAAGGTCTCAAAATCCTTTCTCAGTGTCAAAGGGGGTCACAACGCCCAAACAGCCAGGATGTTGGCTTAGAAGCAGCCATCATTTAAAGAGTGCGTAATAGCTCACTGGTCGAGTGTCGTGGCACCGACAACGTATCGAGGCTTAAGAGAGGTACCGAAGCCATGGAATCCATCCTAGATGGATTGGTAGGGGAGCGTTCTGGAGCAGAGAAGCCAGACCGTGAGGACTGGTGGAGCGATCAGAAGTGAGAATGCCGGAATGAGTAGCGTCATGTCTGTGATAACCAGACACACCGAATGCCTGAGGGTTCCTGGGCACCGTCAATCGTCCCAGGGTGAGTCGGGTCCTAAGCCGAGGACGTCATAGTCGTAGGCGATGGCAAGCAGGTTGGACATTCCTGCACCGGAGAAATTTGTGATGAGCAATGGGGGGACGCGGTAAGGAAGGTGAGCCCATCGATTGGACAGGATGGGTCTGTACGGCGAAGTGCGAAACCGAGGAAAATCCCGGTTTCCTGTGCATGACACGTGCAGCGAGCGGACGCAAGTCTGCGGAAGTCATTGGCCCCTACGCCGCCGAGAAAAGCCTCTCGCCAGAATCTTCTCCGCCCGTACCGCAAACCGACACTGGTAGGCAGGGGGAAATCTCCCCAGGTGATCGAGCGACCCTCTGTTAAGGAACTCGGCAAATTGACCCCGTACCTTCGGAAGAAGGGGTGCCCTAGTAGCGATATCTTTCGGGATGGCGTGAGGGGGTTGCAAGAAATTGGCTCAACCGACTGTTTACCAAAAACACAGGTCTCTGCGAACGCGAAAGCGGAAGTATAGGGGCTGACTCCTGCCCAGTGCCGGAAGGTTACGAGGAGCGGTGCACGTAGCTGCGAATCTAAGCCCCGGTGAACGGCGGCCGTAACTATAACGGTCCTAAGGTAGCGAAATTCCTTGTCGGGTAAGTTCCGACCCGCACGAAAGGAGTAACGAGTTGAGCGCTGTCTCGACAGAGGACTCGGCGAAATTGAAGTACCCGTGAAGATACGGGTTACCCACGACAGGACAAAAAGACCCCGTGGAGCTTTACTACACCTTGACCTGGAAACGAGTTGAAGCGTGCGTAGCATAGGTGGGAGTCGGAGAACCTTTCCCTTTGGGGGAGGGGGAGACAACAGTGAAATACCACTCTCGTTGCGGTTTGTTTCTCATACGTCACCGTGAGCCGGGACGTAGACAAGATCAGGCGGGTAGTTTGACTGGGGCGGTCGCCTCCCAAAGAGTAACGGAGGCGCCCAAAGGTTCCCTCAGGGTGGATGGACATCACCCGTAAGAGTGCAAAGGCAGAAGGGAGCTTGACTGCAAGACGGACAGGTCGAGCAGGGACGAAAGTCGGGCTTAGTGATCCCACATTCCCGAGTGGAAGGAGTGTGGCTCAACGGATAAAAGCTACCCCGGGGATAACAGGCTTATCTTGCCCAAGAGTTCACATCGACGGCAAGGTTTGGCACCTCGATGTCGGCTCGTCGCATCCTGGGGCTGGAGTAGGTCCCAAGGGTTGGGCTGTTCGCCCATGAAAGCGGCACGCGAGCTGGGTTCAGAACGTCGCGAGACAGTTCGGTCTCTATCCGTCGTGGGCGTAGGAAAATTGAGGGGCGTCATCTCCAGTACGAGAGGACCGAGATGGCTCGACCGCTGGTGCGCCAGTTGGCCCGCCCGGGCCAGAGCTGGATAGCTATGTCGAGAAGGGATAAGCGCTGAAAGCATCTAAGCGCGAAGCCGCACCCAAGACGAGTTTTCCCACTTTCTTCGGAAAGTCAAGATCCCAGGAAGACGACCTGGTAGATAGACGACACGTGGACACCTGGTAACAGGCGCAGCGAAGTCGCCCTAATGATCGTACGGCTTGTTTCACATAGTATCTTCATCGTGGACCTCGCGTGAGTGCTTCTCAGCTTCAATCATGGCTGACCAGTGACTCGGCAAAATTGAGGATATACAGTATCTGGTTGTTGACAAAGGTACAGCAAAGAAAAACACTTCAGGATTCGTTATATATATATAACGAATCCTTTTTTTGCGCGCAAATTCTTCACTCTATCTATCAACAGTTGTTTCCCTTTTCGCTTTTTCGAGTTATCATAATGTAAAGCGTTTGAACTATTCCATACCCTTATTTGCAAGCCTTTTAACCCTGTACCAGTTATTTTAGTGAAAAGGGCGTAGGTCTTCATGAAGGTAAACGATGATTTTATCGGAACGATCCTGGGAAATTATACCCTCGAAAGAATTGTTGGCTATGGTGATTGGAGCACCGTTTACCTGGCCAGACAACTACATCCCGGGCGTCTGGTGGCTGTAAAGGTAGCGCAATCGCATCCTTCAGTTGACCGTGATTCAAGCTTAAAGTTCTCCCATGAGATCGTGAATATTACGCAGTTGGATCATCCAAATGTGATTTCTTTGCTGGATTACGATGATTGTAATCAACAGGCCTATCTGGTGATGCCATATATTGGCGGTGGTAGTCTTGATCAAGCTTTAAAGAGGTATGGTAAGCTACCAACTCAGCAAGTTCTCTCATATTTGCTCCAGGTCGCGTCCGCCCTCGATTATCTGCATGCCCGGCAGATAATCCATGGTAATTTAAAGCCAGCAAATTGTCTGCTTTATCCTGATGATCATCTGGTACTGACTGATTTCGCGGTCATGTCTATGTATGATGCAGGAAGTGGTGGCGATCGGTTGCTGGATCAAACTACTATGCCACTATACATGTCCCCTGAAATGGTTCAAGGTGAGCCATTGACTATATCTTCTGATATCTATCAATTAGGCATTCTCTTATTTCAAATGTTATGCGGCCATGTGCCATTTAAAGCGGATGGTACGTATGCTATTATGCGCCAACACCTTCAGGAACCACTGCCTTCGATTCATACACTGAATCCTGACCTGCCTCTGGGCATAACCAGGGTGTTACAGAAAGCAACCGCCAAGAAATCTGAAGAGCGTTATCAATCGGCCGGTGAACTGGTCAGAGCGTTTGCTCTGGCACTTACGTCAGTGGATAGTGGACAGCAGCATAGAGCGCATCATATCCATCCAGCAGAGCCTATACTTGTTCTGGCCGATCCTGGTATACCTGAATACATTTCCGCACCTGCGGCAACGCTTCCTGCCCCGATCCCAGACACTGCCACACCAGTTATGATTGAAAATATTCCCGATATGAAGATTAGCGGATTCACGGCTCCTCAAAAGAGAATCTATCTACGTGCATCTACCGTTTCCCGCAAGTCTCATGTGCTACAATTTTTGTTGTTGAAGTGCACGCCACTCATCTTGCTAGTTGCCATTGTAACCCTCGGCTTTCTCCATGTTCTCGGAGCTTTTGCCAGTCCTACATTAACCTCTTCGGAACAGGCTGGCATGCTCATAAATCAGTTTTATGAAGACCTTAATCAACATAATTATCAGGCAGCTTATGCACTATGTAGTCCAGGATTTCAGAAACACATGAGCTATGAGCAATTTGTGTTGAGCTATCACCAATTCCTGCATAGCGACATTGTGGTGCGTCAAATGGTAGAGCATTCCAGGAGCGATGTAGGGATTACCCTGAACTTACAGGTGCGCGAGCAAGGATATCCCGCTAAGGTCGTGCAATATTATCGCTGGAATAGTAGTGTAGATAGACAGCCAGATGGTTCATGGAAAATCGAACAGGCAGACCTCTCAATGGATCGTACGCTACAACCAATTTAACAGTTATACCTATCCATTTTTGCCTATTGTACAGCAAAAATAATATATGCTATTATAGAACATACAATGCAATCACTTAAATTAACTTTGTACAATGGCTTCCACTAGTAAAATGGATGCTTGCTATGACAGCGCCTTTTGTACAGACTGACAATTTTGACAGTGATGTTCATCATTATCGCGTTTATGAACCTGAAGTTGAAGAAGATAAAGAGTGGTTGTACCCCATTGCAGAAGAATATGTAAAGTTACTGACCCATCATGAAGCTCCATTAAAAAAAATCAAGCTCACTACTGATGAGAGCGTACTGGATGTTACCAGCATCCAAAAATATGTACGCAAAGCCAGTATCCCAGGCTACAAAAAAGGAAATTTCAATGTTGTGCGCAGCGATTTTGGCGAATTACTCTGTTATATGTTATTAGAGAAAGAATATAAAACGTTATTCGGATCCAAAAGCATTTTTTCGCGTGAACTGAGAGATACTCCTGGACGAGGTATCGATGCAATCGGCATCGAAATGGGTGATGTGCTCACGTTAGTATTGTGTGAGGTGAAAGTTTCTGATGAGAAGCCCTCGCCTCCACGCGTGGTTGATTATAATGAAGATTGTTTAAGCAAGCAACATCGTTATCATTTGGAGCATCTAGCAGAGGCAACTAAGGATAAAATCTGGCGTACCGCGCTGCGGACACGGGACGAAGAGGTGGCAGAGTTATTAATGGCCGCAGCTATCTATCTGGAAGAGAACCAGTTTGATAAGCTCCGTATAGTTGTGTGTAATGTACTTGTACGACCCAAATCTAAATATACCAAAGCCGACTTTGGCAGTTTCCGTGCCCAGCCCGTTCAATATGGTCCTGCTGACATTCGCTTTCTTATTGCTTGTGTACCCAATAATGTAGATGTGATTGTTAAAGAATGGTATGACGTCATCCAGAATATAGAGGTGTCAGCTTGAATGGCTCTATATTGAAAAATGCCCTTAATGATTTAAAGGTGCCTGCATATATACAAAACGCGGACAACGTGACTCTGGTTAGTATGTTAGCAAGCGAATATAGTGATGCGCTTGAGCAACCACACCCTGAGCGTCTCTCGCGTTATGGCCTGATTTATGAGCGTCAGGGACTGCGCTTAGTGAAACGAGCCATTTTGGAGCGCGCACCTGTCCTTAAGGAAGAGATCCAGGCTTGTTTTCAAACAGCCTATACCTGTTGGAGGGCGCTGGTCTTCCTTCCACATGAAAATGCTTCTTCATCAACGGTTTCGGCACAGGGACTTGCCCTGCTCGTTGCTAATCCGGCAGATGATCTTTTGTCGGCTGAACTGACCCTGGCTTTCCGGCTAAGTATTGCTGGATTGCTGGGATCGCGCACAGCTGAAACACGCCTGGATCTCAAGAAGTTCCAGCTCTCGACTTCTTCTGCTGTAGAGAGTGGCTGGAGTGAGCATGTGGCCCTGCATATTTTTAGTGCCTTTGTACGGCTTGTACGCAAGGATAATGGTTGGGATGATATCCAGCAGGCCATCCAGAGCATAAAAGAGTTGCGAGCGATGCAGCAGCATTATGAGGGAGCATATCTAAAGAGTCTGCGCGATCCTGTGCGCCAATCGCTGGCAGCCCTGGAATTGACTGGCCTTTATTACCTGGCCCAATTGATAATCGTGACTGGAGAATACTTACAATCCGGTTCGCCTGATTATGAAGAAGTATTGGATCAGCTCAACAATTACTACATGCGAGCCCTGAATGTATTGGAAGAGGAGCAACTGGCCGATGTGGCACATCTGGCGGATCTCCTATGGGCTGGTTGCTGTGAGTTAACCCACAATGCGATCTGGACGCATGTGAGCCATCTAGGGGCACATGTACAGCAATATGTGCGGCTACTCACCTCAGCGGCCCGAGATCAGCCTGTGATTGAATTGTGGCCCAGTCAACAAGAGGCTTTCCGGCGTCATGTGCTGGATGCATATCAACGGGCGATTTTAGTAGAAATGCCGACCAGCGCCGGCAAGACATTATTGGCCAAATTTGCCATCGTCCAGACAAAGGCATTGAATCCTCATGGTTTAATCGTCTATGTGGTTCCAACGCGCGCATTAGTTAATCAAGTAACCAGTGATCTACGGATGGATTTCCGGCAGTTACTAGTGGTTGAGCAAGCTGTACCGGTCTTTGAATTAGATCCAGCCGAAGAGCGTTTGTTGAACAGCCATATTGATGTTCTGGTGACCACGCCAGAGAAACTGGACCTGCTGGTACGGCGCGAGCATCCTGTTGTCAATCACATTATTCTGGTAGTCGCGGACGAGGCTCACAACATCAATGATGAGAGGCGTGGCGCGCGGCTTGAACTATTACTTGGCACAATCAAGCGCGATTTTGCGACCGCTCGCTTTTTATTATTGTCCCCATTTCTCCCGAATCCTCAGGATCTGATGCAGTGGTTGGGCGATGGGCAGGCATTGCCACCGATCTCAATCGATTGGAAGCCTAATCGCAAATTGGTTGGAACCGTACAATCCAGGAAAGATATGGAGGCATGGAACCTGGAATTTGAGACGTGCCAATCCGCCCATGCCATGGATGTGCAGGCAGATATGAAGATTGTGATTGGAGACTGTCCGGCTCGTCTCTCAACAATTTATGCACTCTCAAAAGCAACGATCCATGCCTTGATCAAACGTGGCTCCATCCTGATTCTGTGTAAAGGCCCCGGTACAGCGGCCAAGCGTGCCAGGCAAATAGCCGAAGAGCGACCGTTGCTGGCTAGCGGTGAGGTGCTGGATGCAGTCTGCCATTACATAGAAGCTGAACTGGGCTACAACTGTGAACTGGTCTGGTGTTTGCGCCATGGTGTAGCCTATCATCACCGTGGCCTGTCGCATGAGACACGCTGGCTGCTAGAAGTGCTCATTCGAGATGGTATTGTCTCGATTGTTTGTGGTACGACCACGCTGGCACAGGGCATTAATTTTCCCATTACCACCGTGATTATCGAGACGCTCGGCAAAGGTCGCTCGGCCAAACTGACTTTTCAGGATTTCTGGAATGTAGCCGGTCGGGCTGGTCGTACGCTGGTGGATTCTTTAGGTGTGGTTATTTTTCCCGCGCCTGAAAAAAGCAAGCGCGACGAGGTAACCGAGTTCCTAAAATCTGATGCCCAGGAGATCGCCAGCCAGCTAGTAGAACTGATTGAGCGCGCTGAGACTGTCAGTACCGAGTTCAACCTGCAATCCTTACGCGAACATCCACAGCTCTCACCATTATTGCAATTTCTCGCCCATGCCATGCGTGTCGCAGGCAATGCGAATCTGGCTGTAGAGGTAGAAGATATCTTGCAAGATAGTTTGATCTATCATCAGATTCAGAAGCAAGATCATGATGCCGCGCAGCGCCTGGTGCATATCTGCCAGTCCTATATGGAGCAAACAGTTCAGCATCGCAATATTCTCAAGCTCGCCGATCGTACCGGTTTTGCTACCCCTAGCGTCCTCTCCTTGCTTCACCAGAGAGGGCAAAGCCTGGAGCTTTCCCAGATTGAGAACTGGCTGCCTGAACGTTTGTTTGGTGAAAATCTAGAACCCTTGATTGAACGTCTACGTGTGGTGGCCGCGTTGCCTGAGATTGATTTTGAGCAGGTGGATCAGCGCTTCGAGGTGAGACGGACCGCGGAAATACTGCGTGATTGGGTGAATGGGGAGACCGTTGAGGAGATGGCGAAGCGCTATGGTGGTTATGTGCGGGACAAAGATAAGCAGGTAGCGGATTTCTCCAACTATCTCTTCTCCATTTTAAATCGAGCCTCCTGGGGTATCAGTGCATTGCAAACGGTCAGTCTGGCCCAGGATGAGCCGATTAATTGGAATGAAGTAGGCTATGTACCATCGATGATCTTTTTTGGGGTGCGCCAGAAGGATGCGATCTGGTTACGTATGGTTGGTGTACCACGCATTGTCGCCAATCGTATGGCATTTCTCTGGCAGCAGCGCATGATCCTTGAGCCGGTCAGCTATGATATGGTTCGTGAGTGGGTAGCCGGCCTCTCAGATCAAGATTGGCAGGAGGTTATTCCTACTGATACGCCGCTCACTCCTGGTGACATGCGCATCATCTGGCAGATCTTTTCTGGCCGGCGCTAAAAACAAAACCGCCTTCCACTGGAAATCAATGGAAGGCGGCCATGGGTGCCGAAGGGGGGACTCGAACCCCCATGCCCTTTCGAGCACAACGCCCTGAACGTTGCGTGTCTACCAATTTCACCACTTCGGCTTGGAATGGATATATCTTACAGGATTTCCCTCTCCTTGTCAATGAGATATTTCATGCATTATCCTCTTTTTTTACTCTCTTTTCCAACGCTCGCCACAAGAGTTGGATGTTGCTGGCATTTTTCTGGCCAACCTGCTCTTTTATGGTGATAGCTTGAACATCTGCGGACATACTGGCAGGGAACACAAAACCGCCTTCCACTGGAAATCAATGGAAGGCGGCTATGGTGCCGAAGGGGGGACTCGAACCCCCATGCCCTTTCGAGCACAACGCCCTGAACGTTGCGTGTCTACCAATTTCACCACTTCGGCTTAGGATGGGTATATCTTACAGGATCTTGCTCGTACTGTCAATAGTTTTAGCTCTATAATTTTTAGCTGACGTATTTCAGATCAGCTTGCTTTTGCTGCTATGGTCTGGACATCCTGAATCGATTTTCTTTACATTTACATAAACTCAACATTATAGAAAAGCCAGATTCATGTTATAATAGCATTGATGTTTCCCCAAGGAATTAGCCTGGGTCGTTGTGTGCTTAGAATACTGTTTGCTCGATATACTATGAATTGATGCATACATATTCTATTGGATGCTAGAAATGTGGAGCCTTTTATGCAAGAACGAACCGCAACTATATGTGCTGCAATTGATATTGGTAGTAATACGCTGCGTGTTGTGATTGCCCGCTGCTCTCCCTCTGAGTTCCAGATTCTTGATGCTGATGAAGCATTGGTCCGTATTGGTGAAAGCGTTAATGCTACGGGGGCTATTTCTACTGAAAAGCAGGAACATGCTCTCTCAGTGTTAAAGAATTTTCAATCTTTAGCTGAAAAGCATTCCGCAGATGCTGTACTGGCTATTGCCACTGAAGCGATTCGCAAAGCTACCAATAGAGATGCTTTTTTGCAAACAATTAAAGAGCAGACTGGTATTGATGTTCACTGTATTGGTGGTGATGTCGAAGCAACGCTCACATTCTATGGGGCTACTTATGAGATAAGTAAGCAGGCAGAGCCGCCGGAGCGGATTGCCGTGATGGATATGGGTGGTGGTAGCACTGAACTGGTGTTTGCCCAGAATCTGGATATCTCCTGGCATACATCTTTACCCATTGGTTCTGGTTGGCTGCATGACCGTTATCTATCTGATCCGCCAAGCGAGGCCGATGCGATGACGGCGCGTGCATTCCTGCGTACCTACCTTGGAGGGCTAAACATCAAGTCTTTTCCTCCCTTTCTCCTGGCTACGGGTGGCAGTGCAAACTCATTGCTCCTGCTCTCCCAGCGAGCCTTCAGGCTGGACCCGCAGCGCGCCACACTCACGTATGATGACCTGTTACGCTGTCAGGGATTACTCTGGGCATTGTCTGCTGAAGAGATCGCTGAGCGTTATCAACTGGATGTCAAACGTGCTCGTATTATTTCAGCGGGTGCCTTGATCCTGAGTGCTGTGCTTGAGACTTTTAAATTGAAAGAGCTGCAAATCAGTACCCTGGGTATTCGTGAAGGGCTGGCGCTGGCTTATGCCCGCAATGGAGACCAATGGCTACAGCGTGCGGAACAGCAAGCCAGGCAAGGGTCACAGTCTTCTCAGCAGCTGATCAAGGATAGTGTGGCGGATTTCGCCCCAACGCTGAAGCAAGAAACCTTTGGTGAAGCTGGTCGCAGGATGTTTCGTGAGCGGGCTGAGATCATGATCAGCTGGCACGAAGAGGTTCTGCGCCATGAGGATATCGAAGCGGTCCATAAAATGCGCGTGGCCTCGCGCCGATTGCGGGCGGTTATGGATGCCTATCAGGCCATCTGTGATCCTAAACGTTTCAAAGCTGTCTATCGTCAGGTAAAAAATACTGCCGATATGTTGGGTCTGGCACGTGATACAGATGTAATGATCGAAAACATACGCCGGCAAGGGGCAAAGGGTTCTTCAGCTGAGCAGGCTGGCTGTAACTGGCTGATTGAACAATTAGATAGTTATCGTCAGCAACATCAGAGACAATTGGAGAAGTATTTGCAGAATCTCGATTATGAAGCATTTCTGCAAGAGCTTGATGCGTGCTTACCAGCAGAGGAGGCATAACGATGGCAAAAGCAAAAACTGTCACAGGCCTGGATATGCAATCTCCTGTCGGAGTGAGCGCGCGCAAAATTGCCAGAATACGTCTGGAAGAAATGTACAGTTGGGATTCCTATGTGGATAATCCCTATGAAGTACTGAATTTGCATAATCTGCGCATCGCCTCCAAGCGTTTGCGCTATACCCTGGAGATCTTTTCAGAAGCATTCCCCGCAGATAGTGGAAAAATTCTCAAAGAAGTAGAACAAATCCAAGAAGAATTGGGCTCATTACACGATGATGATGTCATGATCGCCTTGCTGCGTCTCTGTCTGGGTGGACAGGACAGTGGATCGGGTTACGAGCATGCGCTCACCACTGTTGCTCAGCATGCTGACAAAGGACATTTGATGGTCAATCCAGCGCTGGTTGAACATTTGCTACAGCCTTCGTCAACCCTCAATGCTGAGCAGCGAGAAGGATTAGAATTGTTGCTAAGCCAACTGCAGCAGCAACGTGAGTCTCAGTACGAAACGTTTCGCGACCACTGGTATCGACTCAAAACGCAGAATTTCAAGCGGCAAGTTCTGGATATGCTCAAAGATGCATAGCTAGAGTTTTTCTAATAATACAATAAAGCCGTCGTGCTATCTTTCGACTTTATGAATAAAAAAGAAGATAGTGACCGCGGTCATAGCCGGTTCGTGTAATGAGTGAAAAGATGAGAATGTTGAGGATGAGGGGCACTTTTTGCGGTCCATGGGGAAGACCTGGATATAGACTGTATCTTTGGAGGTAAATGCGCATGATAATGCAAGATTCGGTTGAAATATTGAGTTGGATGAGACATGATCAACCGACAGCGGATGAGCTTCGTTTAAGTGGTGGCTTGCAAGTTGAGGACTGGCCCCATGCTCGACAAGTGATGCATCTCTCCATACAGTTGTTTGAAGCAACTCGGCCTTTACATAAATATGGTAAGCGTGCATTGAGTTTATTAGAGCGTGCAGCTTTACTACATAATACCGGAATGATGGTGGAAGCACGTCGTCACCATAAGCATTCCTACCGTTTGATTAATGCCACACCGCTGCCCGATTTTTCAGAGAAGCAGCGCCATGAGATTGCCTGTATCGCTCGCTATCATCGCCGGGCCTTGCCTAGCGCTGAACATGAGGAATATGCGGCCCTCTCTGCCTCTTCGCGCAAACGTGTCTCGGCCCTGGCCGCCCTGCTGCGCATCGCCGATGCCTTTGATTATAATCATGATGGTCGTATTCTCGGGGTAGCGGCCGATCCTGCACATTGTACCGATAAGCATTGGACAATCACTTTACGGGTGCGCCCATTGGCTGATATCGATGAAGAATTAGAACATGCGCAAGAAAAGGCCGATCTCTTTGAACGGGTATTTGATCGCAAGCTGCACTTCGTGACCCTCAATGATTAACCACGAAGCGCCTGCTATGCTTTTTTGATAGGTGCTGGATATTTAACTAACGCCAGGTGCAAGTTTTCCACATACCCACTCTTTTGAGGAGGAAAATGGCGCGGCGGTCGCGACCGCCGCGCCATTTTCCTCCTCAAAACAAGCGAGAGCCGTGGGCGCGAGGTGTGAGGGATAAAATTTGCACATGGCGTTAACTAACTTTCCTGTAAGACGATTAGCGCGCCAGAGGTTTGATCTGGACCTATCCATAGCGTTGGCTGCTCATCCTGTAGAATTGTGTAGCTCACCTTATGGATGTCCAGATAGTGCTGGCTCGTGGCGAAGTGCTTTACACCAAGTGTGATGCGATACAGACTTTCTCCAAAGGTGTGTAGATGAGTTGCCAGTCGGGCTTCTTCTGGAAGCTTGACCTGCAACTCTGCCGTTGGAGCGGAAAGCTCCAGACGTTGTTGTTTATCTGACAGCACAAAGCTAACCACCTCTGCGCCCCAGGCGGTTGTTTGCCGTGGTGTAGAGGGGGCAAAGCCATAAATACGCTGGAAGCGCTGGCTGGCCTCTGACAGATCCGAAACGGCCAATGTTGCGCTAAGGACCTTTTGTGCTCCCAGTGGATGGCTTGGAGGAGGATTCCCGCCTGCCAGCCTGCGCTGCCTCTCCTCACCGCTACTATCATGCTGGATAATGAATGGATAATGTTGTGTCAGATCAGGCCTTTCAACATCCGTACGTTGCCAGCTCCGGGAGATGCCATTGGCGCTCTTCAATGATCCTTCATTTGGTCCTATCACTTTGACACCGCGCTCAAACATGGCCCGACTATCGTGCTGGATATCATCAGAGGCCAGCACAAAATTCATATAGCCATCACCCTGAGCCAGCCGTGTCAGCATACTTTGTTGAGCCTCATCCTGAGCCCGTACAGCAATCAACTCCAGATACGTATCGCCAATTACAATGATGCGATTAGCTGTGCCTCCACTGGGATGATTCCCACCACCACTACTGATTAGTCCCAGACGCTCAGCAAATATCTGATCAGCTTTTGGCAGATCATTAACACCAATAATAATATGATCGAAGGCAGTCAACATCCTTTACTTACTCCATTCTATAGTCAGACTTAGCAATGCTTGTCATTTACATTGCCGTTACAATCAGGTGGCCCTGCAGGCGCGGCGCTTAGGTCCCATAAAAAAAAGAGCCGATTAACATGCATTGTCCATCGTAGAGGACACACATGTCAATCGGCTCTAGCCGAACTCGCGCTTGAGAGGACAGCGGCTATAGAGTTCTAGCGAGTTTAGCCACGGGTCTGGGCCAGTTCACGAACCTCGCGCTCGCGCTTCGGGCTGTATGGTTTCTGATCACGGTTACGTTGCAGGTATTTGGTACCCAGTTCGCCTTTTTCCCAGATGACCAGCATCATACTGGCATTGAAGATCGAGGAGTAAGTACCACTGAAAATACCAATCAGCAAGGTCAACGTAAAGGTATGGATATCGGTGCCGATACCCGTGAAGAGTGTCAGTGCCAACAGGGTAAAGAGCACTGTCAGCGAAGTATTCAACGAACGAGCCAGCGTCTGGATCAGGCTGGCGTTGACCACCTCTTCAAAGGTTTCAATTGTGCGATGCTGCATATTTTCACGGACGCGGTCAAATACCACGATCGTATCATGGACGGAGAAACCGATAACCGTCAGCAAGGCAGTGATAAACAGAGCATCAATCTGCATCCCGAAGAATTTACCCAGGATTGAGAAGACACCCAGCACCACCAGTACGTCGTGCAGCAGGGCAATGATGGCACAGACACCATAGCGCAGAGCGCGTGGGATTTTACGGAACGAGAACCAGACATACAGTAGGATCAAGAACGAAGCTGCGATTACAGCCAGGATCGACATCTCTACTGTACGACCAGCCACGGAAGCGCCCACCAGCGAGTTACTCTGGACCAGGAAGTAGGGTCCACCATGCTGCAAGAAAGCATTCTGAACCTGGTTCAGATCGACCTTATTGGCATCGTTACCCGCAGTACGACTAATCGTAGACTTGGTCAGGATATCGATAGTCTGACTGCTATTGCCAACCTGTACATCCTGGATTTTGGCTGATTTGCTGGCATCGCTATTGGTAGAGATCTCGCTCAATGCTGTTTTTATATCCTCAGCTTTTGGTAAATTTTTGAACTGAGAAAAGACCATCAGCGTATAAGGTTTTTTATCAGGAATCGTATTGAAATCAGTTTGCAGATTTGTCTGGTTATATTTTTTTGCCAGCGCATCTGAAAATTTCTTGACGCCTGTTTTATCAATCTCTGAATCCAGGCGTACCCAGGCGGTATTGGTTCCTGCTTTAGAATCTGTTCCCAGTACGACCTGTTCGCTTTCCAGGTTAAATGGCTTGAGTAGATTGCGTACGGTATCCGCATCGGCAACTGCATGTTGGGGACGTAGCGTAACCGTTGTGCCACCAGCGAAATCAATACCAACGTTTAGCCCGAAAAGGATCAAAGAGATAGTACCTGGAATGATCACGATCAGTGAGATCAACAGAAACAGTTTGCGATATTTTACGAGATTTAACACTGCTGCCTCCTCTACACCGTGCTATTGCGCCGTGCAGCCACTTTTGCGCTGGGCAGAGCATCGGCAGGTAATCCAAACAGTGCAGGGTGATTGATAACGCCCGTCGGCACTAGCAGATTCAAGAATGTGCGCGTGACGACAACGGCGGTAAACATACTAATGATAACGCCCAGGAACAGGGTGGTAGCGAAACCAACGATGATTGTGGCACCAAAGTTGCTGCCAAAGGCGTACAAGACGGCGCAGGTAATCATCGTTGAAATGTTTGAGTCGCGAATCGAGGGCCAGGCGCGTCTCCAACCAATATCAATAGCGTTCTCTAACAAGCGGCCATCGCGTAGTTCTTCTTTTACGCGCTCAAAGATGAGCACATTTGCGTCTACCGCCATACCAATTGACAGGATAAAACCAGCGATACCGGCCAGCGACATCGTGACGCCGATCAGTTTAAAGATCGCGAAGGTCAGAATGGAATACAGGATCAACGCGATGTCGGCCAGGAAGCCAGGCAGGCGATAGTAGATCAACATAAAGAGCGCGACAATGCTGAGTCCAATCGCACCGGCCAGCAGGCTGCGATTAATTGTCTCCGCGCCGAGGGTACCACCGATAACCTGTTCGCTGGTCTCTTGCAGAGCAACCGGCAGCGCGCCAACCTTAAGAATGTTCACAGTCTGCTGGGCCTCGTTCAAGGTGAAGTTACCTTCAATTGTACCAGGGCCAGTGATGGCACCGTTGATAACTGGTGACGTTACAACCGTTCCATCCAGGGTTACTGTCAGATAGTGGCCAACATGACTGGCGGTAAACGAGCCAAAGCGGGCGGCCGGTCCATTATTTTTCATCTGGAACTGGATCAGGTAGGCATTGGTCTGCTGGTTCTGACCCACACTTAAGCTATTGGGATCCAGATCATTACCGGTGAAGAGTGGCTTCCCACCGGGATTGTATTGTGCATATTGCTTAGGATCGAGTCGCTGATTTTGTTGAGCTGTAGCCGTAGTACCAGTATCCCAGAACTCCAGTTTACCGGTTTTTAGCAGGGTACGCAGTGTCTCTTCCTGGTTACCACTAAACTTTGGCATGTCAACCACGATACTGGTGTTGCTGCCAAAGCCCTCTTGTAAGCGCACACTTGGCTCTTTTACACCGGTGGCATTGACACGGGTTTCAAGCAACTGGCGGGTGGTCTCCATATTATCGTGCGTAATCGGACCCTGGTTCGGTGCTGGCTCAAGCTGGATACGGGTGCCACCCTGTAGGTCCAGCCCTAAGGTTGTCGTAAAAGGATTGTTGATACCGTAAAGGGGCTTACCATTGCCAGAGCCAGAGTTGGGCCAGAAGACGACAAATGATGCGCCCGCGGCTAACAAAATAATAAAGAAGAGGAGTCCAATTGTTCCTCGCCGCATAAATATTTTCCTCTCAACTGGGTGGGTTCAAATCTTTCCTGGGAGCGCCTGGATGGTGCTCCAATCTTCTTCCCATTGGCGCATCTTCAATAGTATATTTCTAGACAGGAACACGGAATGCGCCACACTTTTCAGAGCAGTATAGCATAGTTGACCACAGTTGCATATCCTGTTCATTTATTTATAGCTGCATACGCGGGCGTATACAGCGGTTTTTTAGGATATTTGTGGACCTTTGCGGCACTTGTGTCGTAGTCACTATGGAATAAAATCTCTATTTATATTATACAGAAGAAAGAGTACTGTGGAAACGCTACGTGACGAACAGTTTAGGATGGACATGCTAACACATACTGAGGAGCCCTAAATGCACTTCATAAGTACTGTTATGAATCCCTACCCGTCTACCTCTATCGCATAAGGCATAGGGAGCATCAACCAGGTGAAGATGCCATACAAGAAACATCTTTACACATAATGCAACATAGTGAAAACCAGCCAGGCCATGCTTGTAAACGCTGGCTCTATACTATTGCTACAAATATTATACGTGAATACTTCAAGATTGTTGTGACTGGCTTAGCATTAATGAGATTCTACTAGCAATGTTACCATGCCTCACCCGGCCCAGCAGACGCCACACCTTCCAGCCAACAGCGCAACTACCTTCAAATCCCTCTCCAGCACGGATAGCAGAAGAGTACCAGAGTACTATGCATGGCGATCATGATTGATGATCTGGTCTTGGATCGGAAAATGGGTGAAGTGGACCGAGCGTACGTCGGATGAGCGCCACAGTGCATGCATCATGCCAGGCTATCCATCTGAGAAAGAAGTTACGCATGGCATTAATATAACCTGATACAAAGCTCTGTCGTATCTGTATATAGAATAGTACAGTTGCACTTATGCTTCAGCTTGAATGAGGGTTTGATTCCCACTCTCATCGAGGAGCGTGCAGCCAACCGCACTCGGGCCCTAAAGGACCCATGCTTCTTTTAAGTGTGGTGTCAAAAAATGAGCAAAGCTCATTTTTTGACACCACACTTAAAACCGTTGGAGTGCCAAAGGCGCGAAAAAGCGATAAGCAGGTCATGGATTTCATGCGAATCAATCACTATCTGAGTGAGAGTTTGATTCCCATGAGCATCGCACCAGGTTAACTTCAACATTGTATTTGATAGTGTGTCGCACCAAATGCTTCCAATGTTTTATTCAAGAGTATGTCGTACCACGATCTCTCTATTTTATTCTATGCTGCAAAAAATGTGCTGTGCACATTTTTTGCAGCATAGAATAAAATAAGCAAGTTCCCGTCAGGGAACGAGTGTGGGGGCAGCGAACCAAACGCGGCAGAAAGAACAACCAGACCCTTCCCAAAAAAGAAGAATCAAAGCTGCAATTGGGCAGCAGCACCACTAGCATCTGTAAGAAAAGTAAATATCTACCCATCTCTTTTTTTACGTGCTATGCTACGAAGCGGTACTCATTGGCGACTACCTCTCAACAGGTGAAATCTCCTTGACCCGATTCCGCGGGTGCTAATGTCACTTGTATAGAAAAGATATATCGTTTCAAAATCTATTATCCTGTATAAAAGGAGAGCGGTTGCTTCCATGGATGAAATAGTCACTCAACAACAGACGGCGCCAGAGCAGGTCTCTGTGGCGTCGCGCAAAATAGTTATGGATGTGCGAGATATTACCAAAAGTCTTCCCCTGGGAAGAGAGCGGATAGATATTCTTAAAGGTATTAGTTTTCAAATTCTCAGTGGAGAATTTGTCTCGATTGTCGGCCCTTCTGGCTCGGGTAAAAGTACTTTGCTGGGTATCATCGCTGGCCTGGATAATCCTAGTAGCGGCCAGGTGCTGGTGGATGGGATCGATATTGCGCGGATGAGTGAGGGGAAACTGGCCGCCGTCCGTAATCAGAAGATTGGTATGGTTTTTCAGGCGTTTAATCTAATTCCAACCCTGACGGCGCAGGAAAATGTTGAGGTGCCGTTGTATGTTGGTAAACATAAAGGACTACCATCGGCCCGCGCTAAAGAGTTGCTGGCATTGGTAGGTCTTTCGCACCGCCTGGACCACCGTCCCAGCCAGTTGTCGGGAGGTGAGCAGCAGCGTGTGGCGATCGCCCGTGCGCTCTCTACGGATCCCGCGATTGTGATCGCCGATGAGCCAACCGGTAACCTGGATGCTCGTAACGGTGAAAATGTGCTGAACCTGATCGCTGATTTGCGCGCCCAGACCGGCAAAACCTTTATTATCGCCACCCATGATCCAAATGTGGCCAGGCGTGCTGATCATGCGATCCGTATCGTTGACGGTCTAATCGGGGAGCTTGATGTCGCGAGCGGGAGCATCACACAATAATGAAAGCCTCAATGTATTTTAACTATACCTCGCGTTCGCTCATTCGTGGCGGACAGCGCACCCTGCTGGCCATTTTTTGTGTGGCCGTGGGCGTGATGGCGATTGTGGCTCTGCAACTGGTTGGTCTGATGATCAACAATGCCTTTAACGGCAATGTACGTGATGCAAACGGTGGCGATATCGCGATCCGCTCGCAGCAGCCCTTTAGTCAGGATGATCTCAAGCACTTTGATGCACTGAAAAAAGATGGCAGCATTACTGATTATGTGCCTGTGATTACCACACAGGGCTCAACCGGAGCCCAGGCCTCAAAGCGCCAGACCTTTAGTATTCGTGTGGTTGATCCAACACATTATCCTGCCGATACTGTCACGCCACCAACCTTTACCAGCCCCAATCGGGGTAACCTGATGGATCTGGTGAAGAATAATGGGGTGGTGGTGACCCAGGCCTTTATTGATCAGTATAAAAAGAAACTGGGCGATCCCTTTGATATTACCATTGGCAGTGGTATCAGCCGTAATGGTAGTCTGACCGGACAGGGTGGCAGGGTTATCCATGGCAAAATTGCTGGTATTGCGACAGAGACAGGTGTGCTGGCGCAGTCTGGTAGTGTTGTTCTGCTCTCTATTAATGATTATAAAGCGGCGGCCCCCAAACAGGCGATCACCTATGATACCGTAGATGTGACGGCCGAGTCCGCGAAAGTTGATAGCGCGGCCAAAAAGATCCAGCAGCAGTTCCCGATTGCAACCACGCAGACGGCGGATGACGTGCTCAAGCAGCAGCAACGCGTTATCGATAATATTCAGAAGTTTCTGGAGATTGCTGGTCTGCTAGCCTTGCTGATTGGTGGCGTAGGTATCGTCAACACGATGCAGGTCCTGTTGTCGCGTCGACGTACCGAGATTGCGATGCTCAAGACCACCGGCTACCGACGTTTTGACCTCTACCTGCTGTTTGGCCTGGAGGCGGGCCTGCTTGGATTACTTGGAGGTGTGCTTGGAGCCCTGGCTGCCACTGGCATCAGTTATCTGGTACGCAACCTGGTCGAGCAGAACTTTGGCTTGAACGTGCCCTTTGTCTTTAGCTGGTTTACCTTTTTCGGCGGTATCGTCATTGGTGTGGCAACCGCATTGATCTTTGGCCTATTGCCCATTGTCCAGGCAGCCAATATTCGTCCGCTCAATGTCATTCGTGAGTTGCCCGAAGGTCGCCGGGCTGGCAGCATCATCCTGACCGGTCTCCTGTTAATTGTGCTCTCCATCTTGTTCTGCGTGCTCTCCATTGTAATTCTCAATGGCGATATTCGACTGGGTGCGATCTCAGTATATGGCATCTTCATCTTCCTGGGCCTGCTCAGCCTGTTCCTGAGTTTGCTGGTCCTGCTGGTCAGTCGACTACCCGTGCCGGAACGTTTTAGCTTCTGGCATCTATTACTGGTCGTGGTAGTGGCTGCGGTGGCCTATGGACTCTATCGCGTGGCTGCACCGTATGGCCTGATCTTCCTGGGTTTTGCATTGCTGGGACTCCTGGTGATGTTCGTGCCACGCAGTATGAAGGCAACGGCCAAGATGGCCCTGCGAAATCTGGGACGGCAGCGGACACGCACCACGACGACGATGCTGGCACTCTTTGTTGGTATCTTCACGATTGGCCTGATTCTGGCGCTGGGCCAAAATTTGCGCACCCAGGTCAATGATGTGATTTCGCATACCCTCAATTATAATGTGTATGTGATTACCTCAAACGATGATAGCCAGAAATTGCACGATTTGCTGCCTCGTGTTCCTGGTCTTGGTGCGTATCAGCAGCGGGATCTGGCCTCGACGGTCCCTGTCGCCATTAAGGGTCAACCGCTTCAGACCTATGTTAGTGGCAATAACGCAACGCAGGTACGGCGCCAGATAAACTCCTCCCTGAATGGAGTTGAAGGTTATGATGTTGGTAACAATCAGTTGCCATCGCTTAACTTGGTGGAGATCAAGGCCGGTCGTAACCTTACCAGTGGGGATGCGGGCACCAATAATGTGCTGGTACTCTCTTCTCTGGCGGAGGTGCAAGGCATAAAGTTAAAGGTTGGCGATAAGATTACGCTACTTGGTGTAGATCAGGTGAGCCGCAAGACTATCACCGTCGTTGGATTTTATGATGCCAAAACCCTGGGTTCAAATCTGGAGCCGATCCTTAGTACTACCGATACGGTTAAAGCGCTTTCACCTTCAGGCTTGTCGCAGACGGCTTTCTACATGAAGGTGGATCCAATCAAACTGAATAGCGCGGTAGATCTCATTGGGCAGACGGTTCCCAAGGCATTTCTCTTGAATCTGGCCAGCCTGACAGACTTTATCAATCAGCTCTTGAATGATATCCTGTTGACCCTGACCACTATTGCCTCGTTGACATTACTGGCAGGACTGATTATTATCGCTAACGCGGTCGCCCTAGCCATGTTAGAGCGCCGTCGCGAACTCGGCATCCTGAAGTCCGTAGGCTATACCAGTGGTACGATTTTGAGCGAAGTCATGCTCGAAAATGGACTGGTTGGGGGACTTGGAGCCCTGGTTGCAATATCTCTGGCCTCGCTGGTCACCTGGATCCTTGGCAAACAGGTCTTTAGCGCGGACTTTGCCGTTGATACTCCTATCGTGCTGGGACTGGTGCTCGGCTCGGTGGTATTGTCGATGGTGATCGCGGTCTTTGTCGCCTGGGGAGCAGTGCGTGTTCGTCCTCTGGAGGTGTTGCGCTACGAATAGGTGCTACATTAATTTAATAGCAGTATAATACGCAGAGATACCACTTTTGTTGCCTATCAAAGATTTAGCAACAAAAGTGGTATCTCCATCTCTTCAGGTGTCAGACCGCCATGGTGACCCTGAAAGTGCATGTTAAACTTGTTTTCCTCATACCACCAGACCGTCTCACGCTTATAAGGCAGGATCACCACATTCCCGACGCGATCCAAAAAGGTCCGTGAAGGAGCCTCCAGGCCAAAGAAATTCTGTGCCAGTAGTTCTCTGGTCAGATACACCTCTGCCCGATTGACCAGACGTTGCTTTAATTCTGCCACCGTAGTCGTCAAATACTCCTCTTTAATATGCAAGAACATATCCCGAGCTGAACCCGCCGGAGCCAGGACGCGACCATGGCTATTGGTCTTTAAATAGCGATTGATGATCGGCATCTGCTGATTCAGATAATAGGTATTATAAGGACTTACCTCCACTTGTCCATGATCAGCAGTCATCATGAACAGTGTCTTGCCTGCTTTATTGCGTGTAGCCTTCAGGAAAAGCTCATCCATTTGTTTGAAGCAGGAATCGACCGCTTCATCCAACTGTTTCGACGAAGGACCATAATTATGGCAGGTTGTATCGATACGATCAAAATAGAGGAAATAGTAGTTTGGCCGTTTCTTTGGAGTTTTGAGCATGGTACTTAAATCGGTGAAGGCCTCTGAAATAACCCGATAGGGATGGACCTCCGCTCCGCGAAAGACAATGTCCGAGTAGGTTGAGGGCGTATAGGCCTGATATTGCAGGATATGTGAATCGATACCCTGCTCCGCCAGCGTCTGATAGAAAGTTTTGCGCGGGAAAAATTCCGTGGGCGCAATGCCCGAGTGTTTAATTGTGTCGCGGGCAAATTTATCGCCGGCAAACGAAAAGGTCAGTGGTGAGATAATATCATTGACCAGCGGCTCATAGTAGCTCCATTCGTAGACGCCGCTCTGACCTACATTGAGACCCGTATGGATACAGGTCACGTGGGCCGCAGTCGTAGAAGGAAACTGTGAGGTTAGCTTTGAGACCACCCCCTCGTCGACGATCGTCTTGAGAAACTCATACTTCTTCGCATATTTCTCAAAGAAGCGCCAGCCAAAAGCATCGATGAAAAACAACACCACCGTATCATACCGTGTGGGTAGATCTCCAAACACATCGAGTGGCAGTGTGCTTTGGCCGTTACCTGTGAGCAGAAACTGAATCGTCGAAGGGATATTGGAGAAGCAATAGGAATCATAGCGTGGACGGATAAACCGTTGTGAAAATCGCGAGCTATTAACTGCCTTCAGTGACACTGAATTGAGCATCTTGTTCCTGCTTCCTAGATAGGGAGGTTGTATTTTAGGGTCAGCCATACAATCGTATAAACGAAGCTAACCGCAAGCGAGCGGCAATTACGGTTGATCCAAATAGTGTAACGAAGCTAGCTGCAAGTGAGCGACATCCACACATCCTTAGTGAGTGTTTGCATTGTGTGCCCATTCACCAGTAAGTATATCACGGAACGTTCGGGAAGCAGATATATTTTTTGGGATTGCAGATTGGCAAACACTCAGATTGGCAAACACAAAATACTATCTTGCTTAATACTTATAGAACGAAACATATCGATATTGTGTTTCAGCTCCCGCTGACCAGCACCAGCCTCAGGTGAAGCAGTCGGGAAAGCCCTGTGTCGAGGATAAGTTTTCTGTACTTTTAGACGCTTTTATTGTATTATGAATGTATATAGATGAGCATTAATTGTAGATAGGGATGGGTGGAGAACAAGAAGGGATAAAACGTACACGTATGAGCTTGAGACACGGTTTTTATGCCGCCCAGGGGTTGGCAGAGGATGAATTGGCGGCGATCAAAGCACTGGCCGAGGAATGTAATCGCTATGAGGCATTAGATCTTAAGTTGAACTGGTCGACGTTGAGAGGGCGCTCCAGGCAGGAGACCAATGATTTCCTCTATTATGATCATGGGACGCTGATCGGGTATCTCCCCATCTTTCACTTTAATACCCAGGAAGCAGAGATTAGCGGTATGGTTGCTCCACAATGGCGCCGACGTGGTATTTTTACAACTCTTCTTGAAGCCGCACGTAAAGAATGTCAGCGGCGTAATGTACCCAGCTTGTTGTTTATCGTCCAACATCAATCAGCTTCAGGGCAGGCCTTTGCAGCGGCCTTGCATCCTCAGTATGATCACTCGGAGTATAAGATGAAGTGGGAGGCGGCGGCAATGCCTGAGTCACTACCATCCTCATCCATGCATTATCGTCAGGCCGGGGTTGAAGATCTGCCTGACCTTAAATCCATTACCGCGGCCGCTTTTCAGATGCCGGTAGAGGGTGTGGATTGGTATTCAGAGGAGGCGATCAAGTATTCCAGCCGTACCTATTATCTGGCCAGTATTGATGCCAGCATAGTTGGTAAGATTGATGTGCTCTATGATGCTGAAGAAGCTTATATCGCCGGCTTTGGTGTGTTGCCTGAATATCAAGGGCGTGGGTATGGGCGCCAGATTTTGAACTGGACGATCCAAGAAATTTTGCGCCGTGGTCAGTCGAATATAGTTTTAGAAGTCTCTGTAGATAATGCACATGCTTTAGGCTTATATACATCGTGCGGCTTCAAACAGCTGAATAGTGACGATTACTACCGCCAGACAATCTAATCCTGCTTCGGATAGTATAGTTTGAAGGAGTTCGTTTGCGGGATGCGCCTGCTTCAGACTATCCATAAGTGGGGAGGGTCAAACAATTATGAGTACAGTACAACCGGTCTGTAAAGGCTGTGGGCAAGCTATCTGGGGCAACTATCTCAGAGCTCTGGGCGCTACCTGGCATCCTGAGCATTTCCTCTGCGCCGGCTGTGGACAGGCTATCCAGGGAACCAGCTTTCAGGTTCATCAAGGCTCTCCCTACCACGTGGAATGTTATCGCCGCCAGATTGCTCCCCATTGTGTCTATTGCGATAAGCCGTTGATGGGGGAGTATCTGGTTGATTATTGGGGACAGAAATTCTGCCGTGAACATGAAAAGCAGTTCGCCCACTGTGCCTACTGCGGCCGCCTGGTCTCTCCCGAGCAGCAGGAAAGTGGCGCTCAGGCTGTGCGTTGCCCCATTTGTCGCAGTACGGCTATCGAGACCTCCTCCGAAGCAAAACCTTTGTTCTCGCACGTTATTCGCTGGATGAACGCGCAAGGATTGATGTATAACAATCTTAAATTGAGCCTGGACCTGTGTGGGCGTGCCCATCTTGCTGATCTTTTGCGCGAAGGAAATGTTGGTCACTCGCTGGGTGCCACGACCAGCGCCATGTATACCCAGAATGGCCGTCTGGTGCGTACCGAGATCAACGGGATTGCTGTTCTGCAAGGACTGCCGGCCATTCTTTTTCAGGGTGTGACGGTTCACGAACTTGGTCACGTCTGGCTGATTGTCGCGGGCGCCCATGATCTGCCACCCTGGGCCGAAGAAGGCTTCTGTGAACTGCTCTCCTACCGCTATTATGTTGAAGCTAATACGCCAGAGAGCAGATATCACAGTACCAGCAAAGAGCGCAACCCTGATCCTATCTATGGCGAAGGTTTTCGTCGTATGCGCCAGTTAAGTGATCGTGTGGGCTTTCCTCGCCTTATCGAGTCATTGCGCACCACGGGAAACCTGCCGGTTGTAAGAGGCTAGCGCTCAGTCATCTGTGGATCCAGCGCATCGCGCAGGCCATCGCCGACCAGATTACAGCTTAAGACGGTCAGGAAGATCAAGATGCCTGGAATCAGGATCAACAGTGGCGATGAGTCAAAATAGTCGCGCCCCTGATTGATCATGCTACCCCAACTGGCAACTGGTATACTGACGCCAAAGCCGAAAAAGCTCAGGACCGATTCCAGAATAATGTTGCTGCCCACCAGCAAGGTAGCGTTAACAATAATGGGACCGGCGGCATTGGGCAGAATATGATAGAACATCAGGCGCATCCCACGCGCGCCAATCGTGGCCGCGGCCTGCACAAACTCGCGCTGCTTCAAGGCCAGGAATTCTCCCCGTACCAGGCGAGCCGACGTGGTCCAGCCGAAGATCGCGATCAAGAAGATCACGCTGGCCGGCGTCCCATCAGCAAAAGTAGCTGAGAGTACAAAGAGGAGTAGATACAGCGGGATCGTCAGGATGGTATCGGTGAAGCGCATGAGAATATTATCGATCCAGCCACCATAGTAACCGGCCAGCGCGCCGATGACTGTTCCCAGCAGGATTGAGATCAGCATCGAGCTCAGCGCCACCAATAGCGAGATGCGGCCCCCGATCATCGCACGGGCAAACGTATCACGTCCCAGATTGTCGGACCCAAACGGATACTGCCATGAGAGACCAGAGAAGGGTCTGGTTTGTCCGACCGCATCCGGGGTTGTATGGCCGGGAATGAATGGAATCAGCAGACAGCAGAGCACCAGGATTGCTAGAAAGATTGCTCCCGCCGTCGCCACTTTATTGCGGACAAAGCGATCAAAAATGATCCGTCCCTGGCTCCGTCTCTTCTGAGTCAGTTCGGCCGTCAATTCGTGGGGAAGCTCAAAATCTTCCTCGGGCACCTGGACTTGTTCGGATGTATCCATCACGCTCCCTCCTTTACGAATAACGAATGCGTGGGTCCATCACGCCATAGAGTATATCGGCAAGCAGATTAAAGAGTATGACGAAGATGGCGCTTAACAATAAGGCGGTCAGCAGGACAGGATAATCGCGGCGATTCAACGAATCGATAAAGAGTTGTCCCATGCCCGGCCAGGCAAAGACACCCTCGGTAATCGCGGCCCCACCCGCCACCGAGCCAAAGTCGATCGCCACAATCGTAATCAGCGGGATCACCGCATTACGCAGCGCATGCTGTAGTAGCAGCCGTCCAGGGGCCACCCCCTTTGCCTTGCCTGTGCGCATATAGTCCTGTCTGGTCACATCGATCATACTCGTGCGTAGATAGCGACTCCAACGCGCCGTAAAGGTGACCGCCAGCACAATCATCGGCATAACCAGATGCATCAGATGATCCAGAAAAGCATTGAACGGACTAAACGTATAGCCCAGCGTCGCCGTGCCAGAGGGGGGAAGCCAGTTCAAGGAGGAGGCAAACACATCCTGCATCAACAGTCCCAGCAAAAAGATAGGCATAGAGATCCCGAAATATGCCAGTGAGGTAAGAGTATAATCGAGCGGCTTCCCCTGATAAGCTGCCGAGGCCGTACCCAGCACAACCGTCATAAGTAAAGACAGCACAAACGCAGTGAGAAATAATTCCAGGGTAGCAGGGAAGCGCTGGGCCAGGACCTCTCCTACCGGCTGGCTGGTGTAGAGTGAGTTCCCAAAGTTTCCATGCAAAGCATTGCCGATCCATTTAATGTATTGTATTGGCAAAGGATCATTGAGGCCAAAGCTGGCCCGCAGCGCCTGGCGACCGGCCGCATCCAGGTTGGGATTATCATACACAGCCTCAGGTCCACCTGGGATGGCATGGATTAATAAAAACATCAGTATTGATGTCAATATCAGGAGAGGAATCGCTTGTAGTAGTCGTCGTATCAGATATTGTCCCATAGACACTATCCTTCCTTCTTACCACCGGCGGCGGTGCGTGAAGGCTGGGGCGAGCGCCCCAACCTTTTTCAACTCATTTAACCTTTAGCGGGACATTTTCCGTTGTCGCACCACCAATTCATAATATTGACGGTTTCAGAGGCCACAAAAGGACCCGGTTGATAGTTGTGCGTGCCCTTGATCGCTACAGAAAGATCATTGGGACTGAACAGCGTCGCCGTGGGGAAATCTCTCAACAGGATATCGTGAATCTGGTTGAAGATCTGCTGGCGTTGATTGGCGTCGGTGGTCTGCTGCTCCTTGCCAAACAATGTATCCAGTTCAGGATTGCAGTACCAGTTAAAGTTGGATTTTCCAACCTGGTCACAGGCAAAATTGGAGGCATCGTTGGCATCATAGTTATAGCTACTTGACCACTCGGCCAGATCGTAGGTACCGGGTTTGCCTCCACCCAGGAAGGTGCTGAAGAACGTTGAAGCGGGATAGTTCTGGATATTGACCTTCACACCAATTTTTTGGAAATTGGACTGATTGATCGTTTCATCCTCTTCACGCCAGGCATTATTCGCGGTAGTCGAATACTTGAATTCCAGCCGCAAGCCATTTTTCTGGCGCACCTTATCCGCGCCTAATTTCCAGCCCGCATCATCCAGCACTTTATTGGCCGCATCGATGTTAAAGTCTGGACATTTAGCATCTTCCTGATAACCAGGCTTATAGGCGGCACTATGATCCGTACAGATCGGTTGGGCGGCCCCCTGACGAGCAATCTGGATCAACTGCTGTCGGTCCACCGCCATCGCGATAGCTTTCCGTACATTCACATCTTTAAGCGCGGGATTATTCTCATTAAAGTGGATGGCCTCGTAACCAGCCGAGGTCGTCTGGAACAATTCATAATTGTTCAACTTCTTATAGGCAGGAATCTTTGAAGCATCCAGGAACCAGGCTGAATCGATGGCGCCAGATTTCAGATCCTCCAGGACAGTTGCCTGGCTACCAACGGCGCGAAACACCACTTTATCCAGGTGCGGCAGCTTTTCCGCGGCCCGATAATATTTAGGATTACGTATGACTGTATAGTGATCACCGGGTTTACTTTCAGACATCGTGAAAGGACCACTGACCACGCTCGGCGAGCGATTATCGCTGGACTTCTTAATCTGATCCGGTGCAATACTCTCAAAGTGATGTTTTGGCAATGGAGCATACCCTCCATCTGTCCAGGTTGTCAGGAAAGGAGCAAAGGCATCTTTGAGATGGAATGTGATTGAGAGCTTATCGGATGAGACCTCCGCGGACTGAATATGGTTAATAATCGAGGTATTGGAGGCAGCGAAGGCAGGATTTTTCCAGAGCTGCCAGGTAAAGTAGACATCATCCGCGTTGAGTGGTTGGCCATCGGACCAGACGAGATTTGGACGTAAATGGAAAGTCCATGTCTTCTGATCCTGGCTGATATCGCCATTCGCCACAGTAGGAACACGGGTCGCAAGACCCTCGTGAATCTGTCCTTTCGCATCTCCGACAAAGAGGGGAGCATAGAGGGCCTGCATCACCATTTGTGCGAAGGTTTGGACCGTCGCATTAGGAATAAATGAATCCGGTTCATTGACCAGATCATCGATCCAGGTGCCTCCATTGGTAATCTGATTAGGTGAGGTGGTATCCGATGGTCTGTTGGCAGTGCCTGCTGGCGTACAACTGCTCAAGATAAGTGCCAGCATGGTGACACAGGAAAAGATAAGAATGCTGAACCGATAACGTTGTCGAGTTTTTGCGAGCATGTTTTACTCCTCAAATATTCATCCTGCCAGCAGAAGCATCTGGCTGGTTTGCCAGTAAAGTAGCTTCTCGCCAACTGATGAGGTGATAGTGACACATGTCGAACCACTTTTCCGTTGTCAGGTCGTAATCCACTCAACCTGATGGGCTTCAGTTATATCTGGTACCTCCAATTTTCCTGCTAACTTGCTAATAACAGAAGAGGGCACACTGGCGTGCCTTTCACTGTTCCTCTTTAATATGACGTCATAAGGGGCTTGAAGATATACAATATGGGTGCGGGCTCCATAAGATATAAAAAAATCGATCAGTTGACGGCGCAGTAAACGTGTAACATTCGTGCCATTCCAGACAAACGATTGGTTTTTGCGCATATATTCGCGTGCCCGTTCACGGGCCAGTTGAATGACATGTCCCTGATTATCTTCGGCCGTGACTCCGAGTTCGCGTCGAATACTATCCAGCGAGATCACCGGCCAATCCGCATATTTGTGTTGTAGCCAGCTATCTTTCCCGACGCCGGGCAAGCCTGCCAGCAAGACGACCTCAAAGCGTGTATCATCATATGCCTCATAGTCAGGATATCCTTGTTCGCTATGAAAATAGACGAAACGACTATACTCTGAAGGAAATGCACGCGGCTCAGTATAACAATGTTGCTCCTGACACAGCAGACGAAAAAGTTCAACGCGCTCCAGCAGTTCCGCCTGATCGGCACAGATGCGCCCACGCACATCTGCTTCAGCCAGCAGCGCCAGATGATCCATACGAATACTCTGGCTGGCCTCGATGACCGCCTTCTCCGGTTGTGCGCGATTTAAGAATTGCAGCGGCAGTCCATGCCAGCGTACCAGGCGAGCAATATACTCGCGTTGCGCAAATGGCACAGGTTGTGCTAGTTCCTCGCCCAGCCAGAGCATACGTCGGGCCATAAACTCGCCCCGGCGGCTATGTCCACGCGACGTAATCAACCCATCGGACTCAATTTTCGTGCAGGCTGGTTTACCCACATCATGTAACAGTGCCGAAGCAAACAGCAAACTGCGCTCTTCTTCTGGCAGATTGCGCCACTCATTCAAAGCCACCATAGCCTCCACCACCAGATGTGTATGG
Source organism: Dictyobacter alpinus (assembly GCF_003967575.1). Classification (NCBI taxonomy): domain Bacteria; kingdom Bacillati; phylum Chloroflexota; class Ktedonobacteria; order Ktedonobacterales; family Dictyobacteraceae; genus Dictyobacter; species Dictyobacter alpinus. The sequence continues at coordinate 1,220,530 of NZ_BIFT01000001.1, read as the reverse complement.
ATCAACACATCGCCTTCCGCATGATACGCAGGATATTGAGGCACTCCATCCATCACCTGTAGCCATGAAAATTGCCGCTGCAGCCCCTCCCAATCCAGAAACCATTGCTGCTCCGGTCGTGGACAAAATGGAAACGTAATCATTCCATTTTCTGTCGAGTTATCAAGCATATAAGGTATACGTGACATAGTGCCCCCATCTTAAGTGTCATTTTTAATTTATATGGGAAGGACATGGCGAGCAGGCGCTCCGAAGCGCCTTCTCGCCATGTCCTTCCCACATAAAAAACAGGCGTGAGGCGCAATACATCTCACTTAGCGACCATTCAGACCCAACATGGTCATGCCCAGAAACCTTCACATAGAGCGAGGAGACGGCAACCCGCAAGGGGATTGCCCTATAATAGTCATTTCCAGGTTCCTTTGTTCTCTATTTCAATTATGAACGTTTTTTACACCTTGAAGCAATGAAACAAGAAAAACGACAGATGTAGGGCAATCCCCTTGCGAGTTGCCATCTCCTCCGCCCACGTCAATGTCCCTGTTTACGATCATGATCGCCCTCACATCGACACGTTGTTCGGTTTGCTTCACCGGAATACTGTCCATTCGTTCCAGGTGGAAGCCTGAAGTAAGATGTATTGGGCGCGAGATATCAGCAAAAGAAGCTATATACCGCCATAACTAGAAGAGAGTCGCATCTTTGCGTAAAAGGTTAGGGATGATCGGACGATTCATCCAATGACTTTCCGAGCCAGTGAGCGCCTGCTTAAAACTGGAGCGCACATATTTCCAACGCTCACTGACACTAGCCTCATCCTCCACTTTCAGGTACAGACCCTCCATCAGGATGCTGGGATCCGTCTCTTTAAGCGCGAGATCGGCGCGTAACTGTTTCTGCTGACATATTTCCTGTAGTCTTTCAAGGTGGCGATCACCAATATAGGGTGATTGCGTCAACAGGTCTTGAAGTTGTTGCAGGCTTTGTAGCTGTCCCTGATAGACGATTCTGGCCGAGACTACAAATGGTAGTTGATCTAGCAAGTTACGGCGTTGTGCGGTACTTAAAAATGTCTCTGTCTGCTTATCATAGATATCAAATTCCAGAAAATAATGGGGGAGTTCGGTATAGAAGACGGTATGTTTGGCGTAGAGCCATTCTCCATAGAGAATGTAGCGCTCACCTAGCACTTCCCAGAATTCAGCTGTATGGCTGTAGGCCCAGGTTTTCAAGAGCTGGAATTGGGCTTCGCGTGGCCCGCCGGTCAGATAATGTCCACGACTCTGGAGCAGGAGTTGACCACTGGTATCCAGGCTGATGGCACTATTGGCTCCATCAACTTTTTCCTCGATGACCAGTTGCTTACCCAGTAAACTACGAAAGGGCAGGATCGCCAGATCTTCGTCTCCTTTTTGCAAGCCAGAACCCTCCAGGTGTGGTGTACGCGGATATTTATAGATCGCAGACATAGATGGACCTCCTGAAGCTTTAGCTGTTCTGGTCAATAAGCCAATCTATTATGCATCAGTAAAGCTTCGACGTCAAACTGCTATACTTTGCCAGCTGCGTTGGAACTGTGTAATTATACCTGTTGTGCGGGAATACCCCAGGAGCGGATGCGCTGTGGAACGAGGTGGATAAAGGGAGCATCTTCGAGTTTCATGTCTCGATATTGTTGGTAGCGCTCACGTAGTAAGATTAGGGCTGGTGAGTGAAGGGGATGATCAGGATAAATAAGTTCGGCGTAGGCATAGATCTGCACATAGCCGAGCTGGCTCCAGTCGTCACTATATTGATCGATCAGGAGGCTGGCTTCATGGCGTGCCGTAATATTGTGAACACGGCGCAATTGCGTGCCAGGGACGCGCTTGGGCTTCTGGTCCAGTGGCGTAAAAAACGAGGAGCCATCGAAGGCATAGCAGACAGGCACCAATGTCGGGCTTCCATGCTCATCTGAGGTTGCCAGGCGGGCAACCCGTAAGCGTAACACGAAATCCTTTTCAGTGGCGCTCAATTCTGTCCATGTGGCCATCGATGGCTCCTCCTTAGTATGTGATTACAACTAGAGTACGTGATTACAACTAGCGACCGGCTACTTTGATCTTTTCTACTTCAGGTACAATGCGTGTGGCCAATAGTTCAAAGGGTTCTGGATCGGACACGTTTGGCATGCTGAAGATTGCCTGATCGATGCCCTGTTCGGCCAGGCTGGCAAACATGTCGATCGCGGCATTAGGAGACAGCGTGTTGTCGCGGCCATCTTTGGTTAGATGGATAACATCCAGCGTCGTCTTTTCGATGTCTGTATAAGGACGACCAAGGGTCTGGCAGTGATTTTGTAGCACACCGAGTTTGCGCTGGAGCTCATCTTTACCAATACGAGCAAAGATGTTACAGGCATCTCCATACTGGGCTACCATACGCAGTGTCTTCTTTTCGCCTGTACCACCAATCAAGATTGGAGGATGAGGCTTTTGGATCGACAATGGAGAATTTAAAGGGCGCTCCAGTGTATAGTGGGTGCCATTAAATGCTTTATCATCACCGGCCCACATCTGGTGCGCGATCTGTAGGGTTTCCTCCAGGCGTTCAAAGCGCTCTGCCAGTGGAGGAAACGGTACGCCCAGGCCTTTATGTTCTTGCTCATTCCATGCGGCCCCGATACCCAGATAGGCCCGACCGCCTGAGAGGACATCCAGGGTGGTTGCTGTTTTAACGAGCAGTCCGGGATGGCGATAGGTGACGCCTGTGACCATCGTACCCAGTTTGATATGGTTGGTGCGACCAGCCGCGAAAGCCAGCGCGCTCCAGCCCTCCAGCATCTCATTTTCAGCTGGTCCAACCATCTGAATCTGGAAGAAATGATCCATCACCCATAAACTATAGAGACCTGCCCGCTCCGCTCGCTGAGCGATCGTGGCAAACGTATCTCCCAACGCGGCCTGATTCTCTGACCAGGTAAAACTTGGAACTTGTAATCCTAAACGCATACGACACTCCTGTATTACCTTGCTTAAATAGACAGGAGTACAATGATCATTCTTCGTCATGTACTCCGTTAATATACAACCACTGAACCGGCAGAAACATTCCCAAAAAAAGATCGCCCTCTAGAAAGAGAGGGCGATCCGGATTGAAATGGGAATAGGTTATTTACAGCCGTTTTTACAAAGACCCTGGTCTTTCAGGAACTTTGTGGCGGCTTCCGTGATGGCTTTCGCCTTGGACATACCCTGAGCGGCATTGGTATCGACATCCTTCTGCAATTGCAGGCTGGCCTCGGTCGTGATTTTTGGAGCCAGAGCATTCAATGCATCCTTGATAGCAGGAGATTTTTGCAAGACACTATCACGCACGATTGGAGCAGGATGGTAGGCTGGGAAAGCGTGCTTGTCATCCTGTAATGCAACCAGTTTGTTGATGTTGATGCCATTATCGCTGGAATAGCAGAAGGCGGCATCCGCCTGTCCGCCAGCAACCTCTTTGAAGCCGATAGCATAGTCAACTTTGTGGGTCGCTTTAAAGCTATCCAGGGTCAGACCATACTTGGCTTTCAGGTAATCCATCACATAAGCACTATCGCTAGGCAGATCAAAGGTAATCTGCTTGGCTTTCGATGACAGATCCGAGATGCTCTTCAGTCCCATGCTGTTATCGGCTTTAGCGCAGATCGCGTAGGTATCATTGAGTGGGGAGTAATCCAGCCAGTCAATCTTGAACTGATCTTTAAAGCCAGCTTTTACGGTATCATAGTCCTTCTGATCATCCAGCGTAGATGTCTTCTTTAAGGCATCCAGTCCAGTGGCCGTAAATTCTGGATACAGATCAATGGCGCCGCTTTTAATGCCCTGGAAGACAATTGTGTTATTACCAAAGGCTGGTTTCTCATTTACTTTGAAGCCCTGATCGCGTAGGACAAGGGTATAGAGTTTGGTGAGCAACTGGGACTCTACATCCAGCTTACCGCCAACGGTAAGAGAGACGTTAGCGTTGGCGTTGTTGGCGCCACCGGTCGTGGTGCCGCCACCATTACCAGCATTGCCACAGGCGGACAAGAGCAATAAAGGCACGCAGGCCAGGGCAAATAAAGTTTTAACTCGTAATGAGCGTAATAATGAAGGCATGTTTCCTCCTGAAAATGTAAGACAACACAATGAAAGTCAATGGACCGGCTGCGCGTCACAGGTGGCACACACGATGTCCAAAGAGAATTTAACTGGCTTGAGCGACTTTCCTTAATCCTTTTGGTGTCAGGATACGTTGTAGCCAGCTCATAAACAACTCAACAATAATGGCTAGTAGCGCTACCGGAAGAGCACCAGCCAGAATCGAGACATTATTTAATCTGTTCAAGCCATCAATGATATATTCACCGTAACCACCAGCACCAATAATGGCGGCCAGCGTGGCCGTAGCGACAATTTGCACCGATGAAGTGCGAACACCAGCGGCGATAATTGGCAGAACTAGCGGTGTCTGAATTTTGCTAATAATCTGCCATTGGGTCATCCCCATTCCACGTGCCGCATCGATCATGGCAGGATCAATGCCACGAATACCTGTATAGGTATTTAACAGAATTGGTGGAATACCCAGGACGATTAATGCTACCACAGTTGGCGTGAAGCCGACTCCCAGATACGGAAGTGCGGCGATCAAAAAAGCGATCACAGGTACGGCACGCATCAAGCCGCTTAAATTTACAGCCACGAATGCAAGAATGGCATTACGTGCAACCGCCACGCCCAGTACCACCCCGATGATGATCGCAACCAGGATCGAGACGCCACAAATCTTTAGATACGTCAATGTATGGTCTGCAAAGGCGTTGCCTGGATCATTGATAAAATGCAATAAATCACTCATGGTTTCTTCTCCTATGCAACCGCGGTCGCGCTACGTCCTCGGCTCAGGAGTATCTGGACTCCCAGCAGGATCAGGTCAGCAAGAACGGCGAACAAACTCATGAGGATTGCTCCGGCAATGATTGCCTGTTCATCAAAACTGGTCAGGTTTTTGAAGATCAGATCTCCTAATCCTCCCTCATCAACCAGCGAGGCCAGTGAGGCGGTACCTACCGTGGTTACAGTCGCGATGCGTATACCCGCGATAATCACTGGTAGGGCCAGCGGCAATGTGACCCGGCGTAGCAACTGCCAGCGGCTCATGCCCATGGCTTTTCCGACCTCCAGCAGCAATGGATCAACGCCATTAATCGCTGCGGCCGTATTGCGGATTAATACCAGTTGTGTATAAGCCACCAACGGTACAATAATCGTCGCAATACTCAATCCAAACATAGGAACAGTAATCAGCAAAGCAATCAAAGCGATACCTGGAATACTATAGAGCACACCGGTAAACGTGATCACAGGTGTGTAGAGCCAGCGATTACGCGCCACCAGGATGCCTACCGGGATCGCGATAATTAATGAAATTAACATCGTCAATCCAACCAGATAGAGATGCTGCAAGGCCAGATTAGGAATGCTGGTCGGATCGCTCAAATCATAGTTATAAGCACTCAGCAAGTACTTCATAAAACTCCTTTAATCCAGGGCTAAAACCAATTATGTCTAGATTCTGGATTCAGCACGTGACGACTGCTCTCCACGTAACTGGGAGATTTCTTTATTGATGCTGGAAAGTGTCACGTATCCTGTACGTTGCTGGCTTTGAGGATCTTCGGCGGCGAGGGCTGGAGCATTTGTTTCGAGGAGTTTCAAGAGGGCATCGAATAGCGTTGCCTGATTTGAAATCGTCGGAACGTCTCCCCAGTGGGCTGAAGATACCGCCTCCGGCCGGTTATCCAGGGTACCATCAATAGGTAGATACTGTAATTGGCGTACAATATTATCGGCCCCAACCAGCTTGCTGACAAATTCATTGGCGGGTCTGGCCAGCAGCTCAACCGGTGTCCCCAACTGGATTAGCTTGCCCTGAGACATCACGGCAACCTGGTCACCCAGTTTAAAGGCTTCTTCAATATCGTGTGACACAAACAAGATGGTTTTATGTACGTCGCGTTGAATGCGCAACAGTTCATCTTGCATACGTGCTCGTGTAATCGCATCCAGAGCCCCGAATGGCTCATCCATCAACAAAATGGCAGGATCAGTCGCCAGCGCACGGGCCAGGCCAACACGTTGCTGTTGTCCACCCGATAACTGGCGCGGGAAGCGCTTGCGATACTCCGAAGGAGGAAGACCAACCAGATCCATCAATTCATCGATGCGTTGATTAATCTTTTGCTTGTCCCAGCCGCCCGCGATATCGGCTGTGATACGAATATTTTCCGCGATAGTCATATGCGGAAAAAGACCAACCTGTTGAATTACATAGCCGATGCGCCGACGCAATTCTATTGGGTTTTCGTCCAGGACATTCTTGCCTTCCAGCAGGATTGCGCCAGAAGTTGGTTCAATCAAGCGATTGACCATACGTAACAACGTTGTTTTTCCTGAACCGGAGGTGCCTACCAGCATGCAGGTGCTTCCCTCAGGTACCTCAAAACTAACATTGTCAACGGCTGGTGCCTCTGTACCCGCATACCGCTTGGTAATCTCGTTAAAGACGATTGTGGCCATGCCGTGGCTTTTCCTCTCAAAAAAATACAATGATGAGCTTCAATTATACGCCATGGCAAATTTTTTTGCCTGCATACATGTTACGGCTCAACTATTTCTGGGCATTATCTATAATACGATATGTTTGCTTGATTCGTCTCGTCTACTTGCATCTAACGATCTGTCTTCTTTCCCCTTTCCTCCAACCCAGATAAAAAAATGTAACGACAGTTACTTATTTTATTCTACCGTAAAAATCAACTAAATACTAGCCATTTTGGTTGCTTTGCTGCAAAAAACTCAAAGCTGCATTTCTGGCACGTTTATTCTCATGAATAGCAACCTGCTCTTCTTTAATACCTGTCTTTTATTGTTGTAGCGCAGCCGCTGCCCATAGTTAACGGGTGCATGCCTATAGACGCGCTATGAAGACATTTAGTGTAATGTATGTTTTTTTGTTTTCAGGAGCAATGGATGAAACATCGATTAATACAAATGCTCTGGTTGTGGGTGGTTGCGGCTGTTGTCCTGGGCGCAGGACTTGTTGGAATGTCGGTGATGGCGTCTGCCCAGACTAATCAGCGGGTACCAATGGTAGGACAGACCGTCCCACTGGTAAAGCAGGCTAAAAAGGTGGGAGACATGCAAGCCCAGCAGACTATGAAGCTCTCGGTTGGCTTGAAGTTGCAGCATCAAGAAGAGTTGTCACAGCTGCTACAGGATATCTATAATCCCAGTTCTACTCACTATCGTCAATTTTTAACGCCACAGCAATTTGCCGAGCGCTTCAGTCCAACGCATGAACAGCAGCAACAGGTGGTGGATTATTTGAACAATCAAGGATTGACGGTGGATAATGTTGCGCCTAATGGTCTGTTGATAAATGCCCACGGGAGCGTGAAACAAGTTGAGACCACCTTTCAGGTGCCACTGCATACCTATCAAGTTGGCAAACGCACCTTCTATGCCAATGAACATGCACCATCGATTCCTGCATCATTATCTGCGCTCATCCTGTCCGTAGGAGGATTGGATAACAGTGTGCAACTGCATCCATTATCCCAGCGCGTTCCTACGCCACGAGCTGGCTTTGCCCAGCCTGAACTGGCGGGAGCCTATGATATCAATCCTCTTTATCAGGCTGGCATCCAGGGAAAAGGCCAGACAGTGGCTGTGTTTGAACTAGATGGCTATCAGCCCGCTGATATCAGTCAGTTTGCTACCAAACATAATCTGCCGCAGCCGGATCTGACCAATGTGCTGGTGGATGGCTTTGACGGTTCCGCGGGCGCGGGCGCGATCGAAGCCGAGCTAGACATCCAGGTAATCAACGAGATTGCTCCGCTAGCCAAACAACTAATCTACGAAGGTCCCAACAGTACCGCAGGCGTTAACGATACCTATAATCGCATTGTGACTGATAATCAGGCCCAGCTTGTCTCGGTCAGTTGGGGACAGTGTGAGGCCCAGTCTGGAGCAGCGGAACTGCAAACGCTGGACGGCATTTTCAAACAAGCAGCGGCGCAGGGTATATCGATCTTTGCCGCTTCAGGAGATTCTGGTGCCTATGATTGCAATGACCAGACACTCTCGGTTGACTCGCCTGCTGGTGATCCTTATGTTACCGGCGTAGGTGGCACTAATCTCCAACTTGGCAACGGAGGCACCTATGGGAGTGAGTCTGCATGGAGCGGCCCCAACGATACCCAGCGTAGCCCCAATGGAGCCGGCAGTGGTGGTGGTCTCAGCAATACTTTTAGCAAACCAGCCTGGCAGGTAGGACCGGGAGTAGATAATCAGTATAGCAACGGAATGCGCCAGGTACCAGACGTAGCCGCCGACGCGGATCCACAGTCCGGTTATGCCGTTTACTGTACCGTTGCGGCCTCAGGCTGTCCGACATCGGGCGATGTAACCATCGGTGGAACCAGCGCGGCAGCCCCCTTATGGGCTGGCAGTGCCGCCCTGATCAATGAATTTTTGCAGCAGCATGGACAGCAGCGTATTGGTTGGGCGAATCCACTACTCTATCAGCTTGCCAACAATACGCAAACCTATGCGCCATTCCATGACGTGACCAGCGGCAATAATCTGTATTATTTTGCCGCCGCCAACTACGATCTAACCACAGGACTTGGTTCGCCCGATGTCTATAACATTGCCCGTGATGGTATCAATGGTACAGCCACCACCGGTAACGTGCCCCCCTCCGCAACCCCAACCCCAACCGGGACTCCTACTGTGCCTGTTCCGCCGATCGCGACTCCTACTCCGAGCGTGACACCGGTACAATCTCCTGCCAATGTCGCCAGCCAGCCATAGGGTCAGGTGCAGTAGGGGAAAATATCCTGTAGCCATATAAAAATAAGGAGCAATCTCTCATAAAAGAGATTGCTCCTTAGATTATGTGTCGCGCTCGGGCTTATTTGACCACGACAGACATCTTCATGCCAGGATGTAACGTGCAATAAAGCTGAAAGGTACCGGCAGTATTGAATGGGCCTACGGTGCCGCTGCCATAACCATCAACCTGAATATTTGTTTTGGGTGCACCCGCCTCAACTCCTGGTTTCTGAGTCCCATCATTCCAGGTCCCATTAACGACAGTATGCGGTGAGGCGCCATCATTAATAAAAGTAACGACTTCACCTTTTTTGATCGTGATTGAGAGCGAAGTAAAGCTCATACTATCCATATGTACTGGATTAGGGCCGGTCGCCGTATTTCCGCCAACCGCGCAAGCAGAAATAATCACGGTAAAGAAACTGAGAACTATAAGGACGCCAAACAACTTTTTCATGTTTGCGAATATGCTCCTGAATAGTACAGGTAAAGATAGCCCGCATCGCTTACAGCAGATATACCTGAGCTTATAGTGTAAAGATGCACTATCCTTGTCTGTCTGTAATAGATCGATAATTCTGTTCCTATTATAGACTCAGCAACAGCAAAATACTACCTGATTTTTTATCAGGGAAACTCCTGATGGGTGTCATTCATTATTTGGCAAGCGCAGCCATGAGAAGAAAAACCATCCTCCAGTGATCCCGCTCCTCATCACGAACACGTTCCCGTAGTTACGACCCTCAGTGGTCGTTTGCCACCCGCCGCAGCGTGGTGGCAAACGACCGCTGAGGGTCGCAGCTACGTGGTCTTTTCCATGGGGCGCATACCTGTGCAAAAAAATGAACTGCACCCCGTTACCTTTCTATTCTTCTCTTCGTCGTAATGGTATCAATATATTTTATGGCGTTACGTACTGGTTACCGACGAGAGGAAATGTGGCTATGTCAGAAACTGATACCATCAGGAATACCCTTGCGGCGCAAACTCCTGTCAATTTTGGGTATGCTGGCGCACTGGCTGGAATGAAAAGGGCATTGCCATTGGCGATTGGTGGTTGCGTTTATGGCCTTATATTTGGCATTCTGGCCCGTCAAAGCCATCTTAGTATGCTCGAAGTTTTGTTAATGAGTGGACTGGTCTATGCTGGTTCTGCCCAATTCGCGGTTCTCAGCCTGTGGAATATGCCATTTGCCTTTGAAGCCATCCTGTTAACGACTCTGCTGGTAAATGCACGCAATCTCCTATTAGGGATAACACTTCATCCCTGGCTCTCGCGTCTACCTCCGTTTAAAGTTGCGCTCACCGTTTTTTTTCTAGCTGATGAAAATTGGGCTTTAACCATGAACGAATTCGCGCGTGGAGGCCGTGACGCTGCCTTTCTGTTGGGGAGTGGTGTGGTTCTTTTTGTGGAATGGCTCATTTCTACTTCGCTAGGATGGTGGATAGGAGAAGGGATTACTGATCCGGCACACTGGGGACTCGATTTTGCCTTTACGGCGGTCTTTCTCACCTTGCTTGTTGGTGTCTGGAAAGGCAAAGCGGATAGTCTTCCCTGGATTGTGGCGGCGCTAGTTGCAGTGGTGAGCGCGCACCTGTTACCTGGAACGTGGTATATCCTGCTGGGCGCGTTCGCTGGCAGTGCTGTAGGAGTCATACGTCATGCAGACTAATCTAACATCAGTTCTCACCATTCTGGGGATGGCTTTAATTACATACGCGACGCGAGCCGGTGGGGTATGGCTTATGAGCTCTTTGCCACTATCAAAGAAATTGCAGGCATGGGTGAATATCCTACCAGGAACCCTGCTTGTGTCCATTGTCGCACCCACTGTATTTACTGCGGGCTTTGCTGAAGTAGGTGCTTCCCTGGCAACTATATTTATCGCCATACGCACACGCAATATCTTGCTCTCGATGCTGATTGGCGTCGGGGTCGTGGTGGGATTGCGATGGGTACAGGCTTATTTCTGAACAAGCTAAACCCTTGCTTGACACGCATGGGGAGATAGTGTATGCTGGGCATAACTAAAAAGAAGATCTTAACGCGCTGACCAGGACTAGTAGGTGTTCAGGGGATCAAACAGCGAGCCGGGATAGTGGAAGCCGGTAGATGGAGCCTGCATCGAACCCACCTGAGAGCGTCAGTATAAAACCTGACCGGGACCCCTTCGCCGTTATCAGAAGGTGCGGTTTCTATTGACTGCATAAAGTGGAACTGTTTGCCATACAGTTCAAAAGAGGTGGTACCACGGGTTTATCGACTCGTCCTTTCGGAGGACGGGTTTTTTTATGCTCGTTTGTTGCTAAGTGAAAAAAGGGGATGCTCTAGTATGGTCAACGAAGAAAAATTTGTGGAGGATATCGTAGATCAAGACGATAACTTCTCAATGTGGTACAACCAGGTTGTGCGTAAGGCGGAACTGGCCGAATATGCTCCTGTCCGTGGCTGTATGATTATCCGCCCGTATGGTTATGCTCTCTGGGAAAACTTGCAGCAGCGCATCGATGCACGCTTTAAAGAACATGATGTGCAAAATGCCTATTTTCCTTTGCTGATTCCACAGAGCTTTATCCAGAAAGAGGCTGAGCATGTTGAGGGCTTTGCGCCCGAACTGGCCTGGGTGACCCGTGGTGGTGGCGAAGAATTGGAGGAGCCGCTGGCCATTCGCCCTACCAGTGAGACTATCATCGGCTACAGTTTTGCTAAATGGATTCATAGTTACCGCGATCTGCCCTTGCTTATCAATCAGTGGGCCAATGTGATGCGCTGGGAGAAGCGCACCTCCCTCTTCTTGCGTACGTCGGAGTTCTTATGGCAGGAAGGCCATACCGCCCATCGTACCCTGGAAGAGGCCGAAGAGCGCACTCGCTTGATGCTCGATGTGTATCGCGCCATCGCTGAGGAAGATGCCGCGATTCCCGTCATAGCTGGCCGTAAGAGCGAAAACGAGAAGTTTGCTGGAGCGTTACGTACCTATTCGATTGAAGCGCTGATGGGTGATGGCAAGGCTCTGCAATCTGCTACCAGCCATAACCTGGGTGACAATTTTGCCCGTGGCTTTGATATTCAGTTTCTGGATGCCGATGGTCAGCGCAAATACTGTTCTACCACCAGTTGGGGGATGAGTACCCGCATGATTGGCGGACTAATCATGGTCCATGGCGACAAATCCGGCTTGATCCTGCCTCCACGACTGGCGCCTTATCAGGTGGTAATCGTGCCGATCTGGCGCAAAGACAAAGAGCAGGAAGCCGTCAACGCACTGGTCAATCGTGTTGAGAAGATGCTCAAGGGGAAGATTCGGGTTAAAGTAGATCGTAGCGAGAACACTCCCGGCTGGAAATACAATGAGTGGGAGATGCGTGGCGTGCCGGTGCGCATGGAGATTGGTCCACGCGATGTGCAGAATAATAATGTCATGCTGGTGCGGCGCGATAATCGTGCCAAAGAACCTGTTCCGGTCGAGGCCCTGGAAACGCGCCTGCCAGAGCTGCTGGAGGAAATTCAGCAGGCCCTGTATCAGCGGGCACTGGCTTTCCGTGAGCAGAATACCCATAGCACCGAGAGTTATGCTGAATTTAAGGAGATTATCGCCGGGAAGCGTGGCTTTGTGCGTGTGAAGTGGGCCGAGGATACAGAGGCCGAACTGGCTATCAAAGAGGAGACAAAAGCAACCTTACGCATTATCCCGTTTGATCAGCCTGAAGGTGGGGTACAGGGCAAATGTATCTATACCGGTAAGCCCGCTACCTGTGAAGCCATCTTTGCCCGTTCATATTAAGTTCTCTTCATCAAGTCAGCACGGATAAGAAAGGCAGGACTTCTATGTTACTACAGCTTGATCCCGGCTTACGGGAACGCATTTTTGGGGTACGCTTTGGTTGTGCGACCATTAGCGGAATCGCTGTGCGTGATCGTGATGAGCAGATCTGGCAACAGATGCAGTCCCTCGGCCAGCAGATGGCGGCTGACTATACATTGGAGCAACTGAGTGAGCAGCCCCAGATTGCGACGGTACGCGGTATGCAGCGCGCCTTCGGTTTTGATCCGACCCGTTATCGGCCTTCATCTGAAGCCTTGTTGCGCCGGGTACTTAAAGGACAGGGACTACCTCAGGTCAATACCGCGGTCGATATCAATAATCTCTGCTCATTAGAGTTTTTGCTGCCGATGTGTATGTATGACTTGCAGCATGTCAAAGGGAGCGTAGAAGTGCGTATTGCCGCTGCCGGTACCGCTTATCCTGGTATTGGCAGGCAGACCTTTCAAGTCGAGAACAAGGTCATCATCGCGGATGACGATGGGGTAATGGGGACTACCGTCTCGGATTCGGAGCGCACCAAAGTGACGACCGAGACAAAACAGATTTTAGCGGTAATCTATGCGCCGGCGGAAAGCGATCTCACCACGATCGAGCGCCACATGGCCCTCACCGCGCAACGAATGATAGATTTTCATGGTGGGCGGGTCAATGATATGGCCGTACTCACCGTTTAGGAGCAATTAAATGCGGATCTCACAGCAATTAACCACCACCCTGCGTGAAGTACCACGCGAGTCCGAGGGTGTTAATCAGGAATTATTAGTGCGCGCTGGTTTTATGCGCCAGCTCACCTCAGGTGTGTATAGTTTTCTGCCCCTGGGCAACCGGGTTATTCAGAAAATTTCGACCATTGTACGCGAGGAGATGGATCGTGCTGGTGGACAGGAAGTGATCATGCCAGTGATCCAGCCCCGCGACATCTGGGAAGTCAAGCCTGCCGATGGTGGACCTTCACGTGCTGAAGGCGTTGATGTCCTTTTCCAACTCAAGGACCGTAAGGGTCGCAACATGGTACTGGGTCCTACCCATGAGGAAGTGGTAACCCTGTTAGCCAAAGAATTTGTGCGCAGCTATCGTGATCTGCCACAGCTCGTTTATCAGATTCAGGTCAAGCTACGCGATGAGCCACGTCCTCGTGGTGGTCTGCTGCGTACCCGTGAGTTCTTGATGAAGGATCTCTATAGCTTTGACGCTGACGAAGCGGGTATGGACAGAAGTTATCGTGCTCTCAGCCAGGCTTATAGTGCTATCTTCAATCGTTGTGGTCTGCGCTTCATCGTCATCCAGGCCGATAGTGGAGCCATAGGTGGTAAAGATTCACAGGAATTTATTGCCATTACCGATGCCGGTGAAGATGATGCCGTTGAATGCGATACCTGTGGCTATGCCGCTAATACCGAGAAGGCTGAGTTTGTACGTAGCGAGCTGGAGAGTGAGTCAGAGGTCGCTTTAGAAGAGGTACATACACCCAACGCTTCCTCGATTGAAGATCTGGCCGCGTTCTTAAAGATTCCAGCAGCCAAAACCATGAAGGTGGTCTGCTATGGTGCTGGCGGCAAAATGGTCCTGGCCGCCGTACGCGGGGATCTTGAGGTCAATGAGGTCAAGTTGACCAACGCACTGCGCCGGGCCGGTATTGCCGCCAGCGACCTGCATCTCGCTACTCCCGAAGAGCTACAGCGCGCCGGTATTGTGGCCGGCTTTACATCGCCGCTCAACAAGGACAAAGACATCTTCATTATGGCCGACACCTCACTTAAGTCCGGCAACAATTTTGTCGCTGGGGCGAACAAGGTTGATTATCACGTGAAGAACGTCAATTATCCTCGTGATTTTCGCGTCGATGCTTGGGAAGATCTGGCTTCCGCCTATGATGGCGCACGCTGTGCTGTCTGTGGTGGCACCTTACATGTCGTACGCGGTAGCGAGCTGGGACATATCTTTAAGCTCGGCACTCGCTATAGTGTGCCTTTTGGCGCGACCTTCCTGGATGCTCAGGGCAACGAGAAGCCACTCTTGATGGGTTGTTATGGTATTGGTATTGGTCGTTTAATGGCCATCGCCGTTGAGCAGAGCCATGACGAAAAAGGCATCATCTGGCCCTTTGGCATCGCGCCCTATCAGCTTGCTCTGGTGGGACTGGACCTGGACAAAGGCGATAATGGTCAGTTGGCGGAACAACTGTATGAAGATCTGCAAGCTGCCGGCGTCGAAGTCCTGTTCGATGATCGTATTGAGAGCGCCGGCGTCAAGTTTAATGATGCGGACCTGCTCGGCCTGCCCTTGCGCGCAGTATTGAGCAAACGCTCCATAAAAAATGGCGGTATCGAGCTCAAACTGCGTAGCCAGAAAGAGAGCCGGATCGTGCCTCTTGCCGAGGCTGTCCAGGTTATCAAGAACGAGATTCAACAAGGACTCAAACAGGACTAAAAACCATGGGGGATATCACTATTCGTGAAGCGCGCATGGAGGATAGTAGTGCCATCACTACTATCCTCCGTGACTTAGGTTGGACTGAACCTATCCAGAAGGAATCCTTTACAGAGACGCTGGCACAGATTCAGGAACGACTGGCACGCTCAAATCGCGAGCAAGAACATACTATTCTGGTGGCGGAACAGCGGCAAGAGGGGACGCAAGAGCAGGTGGTTGGCTATCTCGCCGTACACTGGTATGCGCATCTGATGCGTGGAAGCGAGGCGTTTGTCTCAGAGCTGTTTATCCATCCAGACCAAACCGGACAGGGCATCGGCAGCCGGCTCCTGTCCACTATCGAAGAGCAGGCGCGTCGACGTGGGTGTACCCGTTTACTGCTCATGAATCGGCGCATCCGTGCATCCTATGCGCGCAAATTTTATATGAAAAATGGTTGGGAAGAACTGGGCGACGCTGCTTTTTTCTCCCGCACCCTGTCGGCACCGGCTCGGTAGCCGATCACCCGGACCTGGGGGAGCCCAATGCTGTACCCCTCCTGGCTTATTCAGAAAAATTGCTTAGTTGTAATGGGAGGAAGGGTATCTATGCAGTCGCTACCATTCTATCCAAAGGGTTTTCGCTCATGTGCTAAAAATGTGGGTATCAGGGATACTACACTTGATTTTACCGTCATTGCCTCGGATGTACCGGCGGCGGCGGCGGCTATGTTTACGCAGAGCCGTTTTTGTGGGGCCGCGATTACCGTTGGTCGTGAGCACATTGTCGATGGTCAGTTGCAGGCGTTTGTTATTAATAGTAAGAATGCCAATGTAGCTACCGGTGAGCAAGGGCTGGCCAATACCCGTGATATTGTCCAGCTGGTCGCCGATGAGCTGCAAATCGCAGCCAAAGATATCCTGCCCTCCTCGACCGGTGTGATTGGCTGGCAGTTGCCCATGGACAAAATGCGCGTTGGTATCCAGGGTATCGCCGCTGAAATGCGTCCAGAGCAGCTTCATGTCTCGGCCCACGCGATCATGACCACTGATACCCGACCCAAGATGCGTGCCTGCCGTATTGGTGACGCTGTCCTGGTAGGAATGTGCAAGGGCGTAGGCATGATCGAGCCCAATATGGCAACCATGCTGGCATATTTTATGACAGATGCCCAGCTTGCTCCTGATCAACTCAAGCAATGCCTCAACGAAGTCGTCAACCTGACCTTTAACATGATCAGCGTTGACACTGATACCAGTACCAGCGATACCGTCGCGATCATGGCTAATGGCCTGGCCGGAGAGGTCCCCCTGGCGGATTTCAAGCAGGCGTTCCTGGCCATGGCTACCGATCTGGCGCGTGACCTGGCCAGTGACGGGGAAGGTGCAACCAAGCTATTAGAGGTAACGGTAGAGCAGGCAGCCTCCTTTGAGCAGGCGAAGACCGTTGCCAAATCCATCGTCAACTCGCCCCTCGTCAAGACCGCCATCTTTGGGCTGGATCCAAACTGGGGCCGTGTCGCCATGGCGATCGGCAAATGCCAGCAATATACTGATATTTTGCCTGAGAAGGTCTCCATCGCCTTCGGTGATCTACTCGTTTATCAGGGCCAGGCGCTTGGTCAGGACAAGCTGGAACAACTGACCGCCTACCTACAAAACTCCGAAGTCGCGATCCGCGTCTCCCTCGGTACCGGAGATGCCAGCGCCACCGTCTGGGGCTGCGACCTATCCTATGAATACGTCAAGATCAACGGCGAATATACCACATAACCCATACAACATTAACCGAACGTGAAGGAGCCGGTCCTGGATTATACTTTCTACTCCAGTGCCGGCTCCTTTATATGTATATATGGAATACAGGTTTTATTGGATTTGCTGTAAGAAGCTCAAAGTATGATTGAGGATCTGTGTGCGGGCATCGTCACGAGAGATTTTGGGGTCACCATCGCCTGATTGGTGACCATACTCGCCAAAGTAGCTGTGGATGCTACCCTGGATCACGACATACTGGGTGTTGGCGGGTAGCAGGGGTTTGTTGACCTTGATTTTAGCGGGCGTGGCCAGCCCGTCCTGACTGCCAGAGATTGATAGAACACGGGTATGGGGGAGTTGCTGTGAGATATTGGAGGCAGGATAGGAAGCATAAAGGACAAGGCCCTGGACCTGATTGGCGTGTTCGGCGGTAAAGATACTGGCGCTTACCCCTCCCAGTGAATGTCCCCCCAGCACCCAGTGTTTGATTTCTGGATGGGCGGCAATAATACTCGCGGCACGCTCATTATCGAAAAGAGCGAAACCAAAGGGCATCTTTACAATGAAGGTTGCGATCTGGTGCTCGGCCAGATTGTGCATGTAGTAGGCATAGGCGTCTGGATCCACGAGAGCGCCAGGGTAAAAAATATAGCCTGTCGTTGCCTGTTTCGCTGGCTGAAAGGTGATGGTATTACTATCGGTCGAAACTGTGACACCTGTACTGCTATGCATGGCAGCCAGAGCCGGCTCAGTTGCTGGTAGAGGTTTAAAGTAGTACAACAGGTAAGCTAGCGCCAGTACAATCAGGATTAAGCCGATGCGGCCAGCATTACGAAATATTTTATGCATGATGATGCCTTTTGAAAGGTTAAGGATTGACATCTATTAATAGTCGTAGATTCGATACTAGTAAAATTATCATAATTGAGGAGCGCTGACAAGATACTGTATTTAACGACGAATTATGCTATAATTATTTTCAATTAGTTACTACCATGTATAGTTTTTTGTTAGCACTTCGTGTCTGCGAGGTTCGCTTATTTTTATGTGTAGACTTATTGTAGGTAGTTGTGATCGTTCACAATAAATCGATACATAAAAGCATTGCTACTAAAAACTTGTATCGTACGTTAACTGCAAAAAATTATGTTCTTATTTTTATTGCAAGCAGTCTAGAGGGGAATAATGCGATGTCCTGGAAAGCAAAGTATTCCTGGTTTACACTTATATTGATAGTGTTAACTGCGTTTTTATGTCTCGAAGTTGCACTGCTTTTTGCCACCGATTATACTGCGATTGTAACCGGTCATCCGGCCTACGAAGTAAGTTTAATTGTAGTGGGCGCCGTTTCACTGCTGACATTCTTTGGTCTCCTGTTACGCCCTAATCGATCCCGAGTTTTACCATCTAGCCGGGCTACCCAGCAGCCAAAAAAGCTTCCTGGCATATAAATCAGACGACTAAAAACAGGTAAGTGTACTGGCTTACCTGTTTTTATGTATCTATTCATGTCTAATCATACGTACTACACATGAATATCTATGTCTGGCTGTCGTCTGGTAACCCCGATTATGTAGTTTACCTGCTTTGCAATGATATTATTTAAATCTACAAATTTTTAGGATGATATTGTGACTAGTTTACAACTTGATGGAGTAATAATCGTTAATCGTTTGCATGCCATTGACTTTAATGGTTTGCTAGAGGCTGAGATTCCAGCAGCCAGAATGTACACCATTGCTGGCGTTAATGCAGCAGGAAAGATACAGATTACTTTTAATCGTGGTCAAATCGTGGCCTGCCAACTCTGGGTGGGTCCGAATCAAGGATCGATCGCCTTGAATCGGATTGAAAGCATCCTGAATCTCGCTGGTGTGCTGGAATGGCAAACGTCTACGATGAGTCCACAAAATACAGACCAGATCTCCAGGGTTTATCTCTCTTCACAAACGGCTCCATTAGCGATATCACCACAAACATCGTCGGCCATACCCGCGGTTATGCCGCTGACCTCATCAGCTATTCCATATCGGATACGTGAAACCCCACTCAATCAATTTCAGGATGCGAGTACACGCAAAGTCTATCAATTGATCGATGGACAGCGTACCGTCGAACGAATTGCCCAACTCTGCCGGCTTTCAACCGAGACCACCATGTACATCATCCAAAAACTGCGCGCCCAGGGAATCCTGAGTTTTTCACAATAACGTTTTCACGTTTCGTTTTCACAGGGCTTTTTCATTTTCAGCCGGGAGTAACTGTCAGGCAAATCATATACAGAGTATTTCTGGTCTGGTGTGTGTTCTGTGGGCGGCCGCGGCCGCCCACAGAACACACACCAGACTCCGGCGCCGTAGGCGCCAGGAAGAGGAAAATTTAAAAGCCCTGTCGTTTTCACATGACGCTTGCTTTATTCGGGGTTGTCAGCTATACTAAGAAATAGAAAATTTTACCAGGCTCAATCTCGAAGAACGGTGTCTTATGAAAAAAGCACTTGCCTCTAACCCACATAAAGGTGGTTATATCCCGAAATTCTATGTCTTTCGGGGTTTTCACCTGTCTACTTGCTACCCCTGAGCAACTCTCCGCTCTGTTTTCTGCTATCCAGTTAGTCAGGTTTTTTAACTAATCTCTAGCGAAAACCGTGTATCTCTATGCCCTCTAATGGGTAGATGCACGTTTTATGGTGTATTAGCTTAAAATAACGTCAGCAAATTATTCTTGTCCTGCTCTATTCACTCCTATCTTCAAGGATAGGTATCTCTCTACCCACAAGCACTAGTTGCTTACAAGCAAGCATAGTGGTGCTGTCAGATGTATGCGGATCGACCGTGGCAGAGATTGCTTTTGCCGCATTCCCGGAAAGGATTTATATGAGTTCCGATGGTTTACTAAAGGCCCTTAATGACTCCCAGCGCTATCTTGATGTTGTGCACAAGCCCCAGCTAGGAAAAAGCGAGGCTGAGTGGCTGGTGGAGACCACGGTTGAGAATTTTGCCAAATATTATAACAGTGGATTTATCGAATATCGTAAATCGGTCGCGGAAGCAGGTGATTTTGCTTCGGTGGAATGGACTGGCCGTGGAGCAACCTTCAGAGATGTGATGGGGAAGGAATATATCGACTGCCTGGGTGGCTTTGGTGTCTTTAACCTGGGCTGGGCACATCCTAAGGTCATAGGGGCCGTACAGGCACAGCTACAGAAGAGTCCGTTACCTACACAAGAGTTATTAGATCCTCTACGTGGTATGCTGGCACATCTGCTGGCAGAGATTACTCCTGGCGATATCCAGTATAGTTTCTTTGTTGGTAGTGGTACCGAGGCGGTAGAAGGTGCCATGAAAGTTGCCAAGCTGTATACACGTAAGAGTGGTTTTATCGCGGCTGTGCGTGGTTTCCATGGGAAGACAACTGGCTCGCTTTCGTTAACCGGAAAATCAATCTTCCGGCGGCCAGCGATGCCATTGCATAACAATATCTATCACGTGCCCTTTGGGGATGCCGAGGCGATTGAGCAGCAATTAAGTATTGCCAAAGAAGTGGGCAATGACATTGCAGCCGTTGTGCTTGAGCCGATCCAGGGTGAAGCGGGCGCGATTGTGCCGCCAGATGACTACTGGCCAAGGGTGCGACAGCTCTGTGATGAACATGAAGTTTTACTGATCGCGGATGAAGTACAGACTGGACTTGGACGGACTGGCAAGTTGTGGGGGGTTGATCATTGGGATGTGGCGCCAGATATTATCACGTCTGCCAAGGCTCTGGGTGGTGGTGTCATGCCGATTGGGGCTTTTATGGCCAGTCCAAAAATCTGGAGCGTGTTTAATAGCAATCCTTTTATTCATACCTCCACCACTGGTGGCAATCCATTGGCCTGTGCCGCTGCCATTGCCGCTATCAATGTCACGCTTGAAGAGAATCTGGTCGAGCAGGCTGCTGAGAAGGGCGAGTATTTCATCAAGCATTTGAAAGAAATTGCCGCGCGCCATTCAGACATTTATACCGATATTACGGGCAAGGGACTGCTGATCGGACAGCATTTTGTTAATGATGATATCGGCTATGAGATTGCTTCAGGCCTGTTCAAACGTGGAGTGTTGATTTCAGGTACCTTGAATAACTCCCGTGTGATTCGTATCGAGCCGCCACTGGTCATGACCATGGACGAGATCGATACGGTCTTGAATCGTCTTGAAGATACTATTCAGTCTTTGCATAGCACCACTTCAGGTACAGGTGCCGAGCTACCGAAGGTGTCTCTCCTATCCGATGACACCAAAAGCCACATTGTGGCCTGATTGCTAGCTTGATGGATGTGTGCTCCATATAACATGATGGAGCACACCCATATCTCCATTAGTGTAATTGATCAAGCAGCCTACGTGCGATCTGTAGTGGCCGTTCCGACACATCATCAGGAATTGAGCAGCCATTAGCCAGAATCAAGCGATGGCCTTTCGTCTGCATGATTGCCCCCAGCATCTCATTCTCAATCTCAGTCTCGCTACCATGGGTCAATGGACCCCGCTCCCAGAGACCACCCATCAGACATTTATCGGTCAGTTCCAGGGCTTCACCCAGGCTTGGTCCAGTCAGGCGATCACTCCAGCTCAATACCTGTACTGGATAGTCGGTGAATAGATCAAAGTAGACCTGATCCTCTATCTGACTGGGATCCGCATGGATATGGACAATATTGAGCCAGCCGGCCTGCGCACCCTTGAGCGCTTCCAGATCATAAGGACGGCCGAAGCGTAGATATTCTTCACGGCTAAAATCCGCATTGGTAGCTCCCATACAGGAAAAGAAAATACCACTGGCACCGGCAGCAATGGCAGCCTGCATCAGGCGCTGTAGATTGTCCGCGACTATCGCCAGTCCTTTTTCTATTGGAGCAGGATTACTGCGAGCTCCTGCCAGGATGAGATTTTTTCCGGTGAAGTCGGCTCCCATAAAGTTAAAGAGGTAGGTGAGTGGACTAAACAGGGTCAATATTAAGGGATAATCGGGGCCTAGTTGCTGGCGCAACAGGCGTATGCAGAGTAGTTGCTCTTGAAAAGCCGGTGTCTCTAGCTCCAGGCGAGGCAGAAAACGCAGCTGCTCCACCTCCTGAATACCTTCTACCGGCTCAGGATAAGGCAGATCTGGCATAATCTTAACGATATCCAGTTCATACTTCGTTTTAAAGAACTCAAAGGTTGCCGCCGCCAATTGTTTGCCAGAGCCTTGTGGTCGAAAATGATGCCAGAAACAGAATGGCACCCGATCCACTGTTTCTCCTCGCAAGGCGGCACGCACCCGTTCGCCCGGCGTCATCTGCTGAGACATATATTATAGGTCCTCTTCTTCCTGATACGCCTGATAATCTCCGTGCTCAATTTTGATGATGCGTGTTTCATTTTTGTTGGTACTTCGCTCTTGCGCAGGAATTTCCCGCGAGCTAAGTCCCTGTGCATAGCGGGCCTTGTCAAAATCTGATCGTTCATGAGCGATATCACTCAGTACCTTATCGAACCAGTTGGCAAGGATTGCGCCAGCGATCGCGCCGCCGGTCAGGGCAACGATCTTGACGATCGCGCCACCAACAGTATTATTATTTTCCATTCTGGTTATCCTTTCGCTGCATGCGCAGTGGGTATTAACAACCGTCTGCTATAGAGTATACGTTAGAGAGGTCCCGCGGGATGAAAATCTGGTTTTAAATTGGCTTCTTATGATATTGTGGCTTAAATCTGGTACCCATGTACACCCATAATGGTTATCGTGTCGGCTGAATTAGAGCAAAAGTAAATCTATGTGTTAAAATCTGCTACTGAGTTCGATAGAAAATGGCTTTCGCCAGAAGAATAATAAGGTAGTATTTGGGAGTGGATGCATAGTTAGAAGGTGGCGAGTTGGGTTCTTTGGATGCAGCTATTTGCAGCAGAAGTGAGGATATTGATGGATGAATTACGAAGGCATATTCGGATCGCACGTGGTGAAGAGCCAGCAGATCTGTTGCTGCGTAATGCAAGGCTGGTGAATGTCTGTAGCGGAGAGTGTTATCAGGCAGATATCGCGATTGCGGATGGTATGGTGGTGGGTGTACTGGCTCAAGATGATAGTGCACACACACCCTATACTGCCCATGAGGTGCGTGATTTGCAAGGTCGCTGGTTAGCTCCTGCGCTGATTGATGGTCATATGCATATCGAAAGTACGATGTTGACCCTGGCCGAATTCGCGCGTCTGGTGGTTCCGCGTGGCGTGACCACCGTTATGCTTGATCCCCATGAATTTGCCAATGTCCTGGGCCTGGATGGCATTCGCTATGTGCTAGAAGCAGGCCGCAACGTGCCTATGGCCGCCTATGTAATGTTATCATCCTGCGTGCCTGCATCCAGCTTTGAGAGCCCTTATCGCACGTTATTAGCCGAGGATCTCATACAGTTGTTGGGTGAAGAGCGTGTGCTGGGTCTGGCCGAGATGATGAATATTCCTGGTGTCCTGGGAGCGGACTCCCAGGTGCTGGCAAAGATTCAAGCCACACAGCAACACCGTCTGGCGGTGGATGGACATGCTCCTGGTGTTAACGCACGCGATTTGAATGCGTATGTTGTGGCAGGCATCCAGTCAGATCATGAGTGTACAACAGTAGAAGAGGCGCGACAGCGTATTCGTCTGGGCATGTGGCTGATGATTCGTGAAGGGTCGGCCGCCCAGAATCTCGATGCGCTCCTCCCGTTAGTCAAAGAGCTACATCCTCCCCGTGTATTTTTTGTGACCGATGATCGTGATCCTGCCGATATCATGACCCGTGGGCATATCGACTCGATGGTGCGCCGCGCGATCGAGCTGGGACTGGATCCGGTTGAGGCCATACGTCTGGCATCATATAGTACCGCTCAATATTTTGGTTTACAGAATCGTGGCGCGATTGCCCCGGGGTATCGCGCGGATCTGGTCGTTCTGGATGATCTGGCTACATTTCAGGTGGCGGAAGTTTATAAAGATGGTGTTTTGACTGCGCAGGCTGGCTCTTTGCTGGCTGAAATTGTGGAAGAGCCCTCAAGTATCACCAACATCACCGGTACTGTACATATTGGAAATGTTACTGAAGCTGACTTGCGCATCGCCGGAAAACCAGGGCTGGTGGAAGTTATCGGTATCGAACCTGGACAGATTACGACCAGGCACCTGCGCGAAGAGGCTCCTTTGCGACAGGATGAGATTGTGGCTGATCCTGAGCGCGATCTGTTGAAACTGGTAGTGATTGAGCGACACCATGCCAGTGGACGGGTAGGGCTGGGCCTGGTTAAAGGCTTTGGCCTGCGAAAGGGGGCCATCGCCTCCAGTGTCGCTCACGATGCTCATAATATAGTAATTGCGGGCGCGAGTGATAGTGATATTCTGCTGGCTGCATATACATTGGAAGAGATGGGAGGCGGTTTTGTCTGCGTCGTAGATGGGCAGATCAAAGCGCGTGTCGCGTTGCCGATTGGTGGTCTGGTCTCACCACTACCAGCGGCCGAAGTGGTGCAACAATTACGTACACTGGATGCCGCTGCCGCTGAACTGGGATGTTCCCTGGAGCATCCTTGTATGACCCTGAGTTTCCTTTCACTTTCAGTTATCCCGTCACTTAAATTGACGGATCAAGGCTTGATTGACGTTGAAACGTTTACTCGCATCCCTCTACAAAGGTAATACGCATGCTACTGGAGCTGATTGAATATCATTGGGCGGAGGATATCGATGATGTCCTCCTTCTGCTAGGCCGTCTGGATGTGAAGACCGTGCCACTGGCTGGTGGAACGTATCTCCTGGGTATACAAGATGACAGTATTGAAGCTGTTGTGGATTTACGTGATCTGGAACTGGCCTATATTTCTGAAGATGCGCGCGGTCTGCATATCGGCGCGATGACTACCCTGCAGCAGTTGGTGGAATCCCCCCTGCTTAAAGACTTTGCTACAGGGTTGCTGATGCGGTCAGCCTCTGCCTCCTCTTCATCTCGTCTGATTCGCAATAGCGCGACCATTGGTGGAACGATCGGAGCCGGCATCAAATCGCATGCCGATCTGCTGACCGCACTGGTGGCGCTGGATGCTGAGGTCCTGGTGCGCTCAGGCTCAAAAACGCAGGTAGATCTGAGCGGTGGCACCAACGAGCGACCAGGGCTGTCCCTGGCCGGTGTGGTCTACAAAGGCAAGCAAGAGCGCCGTATCCCATGTCGTGAGGTAACGATTGAGCGCCTCCCTGGTGAATTGATTATTGAGGCTATCGTGCCTCGTCCGAGTTTAAGTAGTGGGGCCTCATTTATGCGTGTCAGTCGCACTCCTGCGGATGTGGCCCTCTTAAATGCCGCGGCGGTAATTGAGATTGAAGGCAATAGCTATCGAAAGGTGCGTCTGGCTATGGGAGGAGCCTCAATGGAACCGGAGCGCCTGCTCGCCGTTGAGCGGCTGCTCGAAGGCACACCCGTCATGAATCCACTCAATAGTCAGAAGCTTCTCTCCTTGTTGCAGGAAGGTATGGCGACATTTCGTCCACCGGCAGATCTCCGTGCCAGTAGCAGCTATCGGCGTGTAAGTGGCATGGGGCTGGCGTATCGTGCGCTGGAAGAGGCGATGAATATAGCCAATTGGCGCAGCATGGTCACATCGGAAAGAAGAAGCTAGATGGAACTCGAATTACGTATTAATGGAGTCACTGAGGGTATCGAAGCTGCCCCCAATGAGTCATTACTTTCTTTATTGCGTCGTCAGGGATATACCAGCGTCAAGCATGGCTGTGAAACGGGTGAATGTGGCGCTTGCACCGTGCTGGTGGATGGTGTGCCGCGACCCAGTTGTGTGATGCTGGCAGCCCAGGTTGGAGGATGTAGCCTCTCAACCGTGGAAAATCTGGGCTCTGCTGAGAAGCTACATCCTTTGCAGTCTGCCTTTATTGAACTGGGAGCAGTCGGCTGCGGCTTTTGTACTTCTGGTATGTTGCTCTCGGCCCAGGCCCTGTTACAGAGTAATCCCACACCTTCGGAAGAAGATGTGCGTGACGCTTTGTCAGGTAATCTCTGCCGCTGCACCGGTTATGCCAAACCTGTACAGGCAGTTCTACGTGCCGCGGCCCTTATGCGCGGCGATAAAGCCGAGCCCGTTAAACATGCCATTATTTCAGCCGATGAGCAGCATGTGGGCCAGATGGATGGTGATACTGATAAGCAGCCAGGCCTGGTGTCCAGTGGCACGACGACCAAGATCGGAGCCGTTACCACCAAGATTCCAACGTTGACACCACAAATGCTGGCGGCAGCCAGCACGGCAGCAGCGCCGGTTGTCCCGCGCCCGCGCATCCCGCTGCAAGTAATGGGGACCGCGACCCCGGCCAGCAATGCGCTCAAAGCTACAACTGGCAAGACGATGTTTGCCGGAGACCAGACATTGAACCGCATGGCCTATGCACGTATTTTGACCAGCCCGCATGCCCATGCCGTCATTCGAGCGATCGATGTCTCACACGCCCAGGCCCTCTCAGGTGTCCTGGCAGTACTAACATATAAGGATGTGCCGCGCGTACCCTATTCCAGCATCGAGCGTATTGGGAGTGAAGAGCCATTGCGCGATCAGTACTGTCTGGATTATGTGATGCGCTATGTTGGAGATCGTGTGGCCGTCGTCGTGGCGGAGACCGCCGAAATAGCCGAGCAGGCGCTAACGTTAATAAACGTTGAATATGAGGCGCAGCCAGTCATTCTGGATCCGCGCCAGGCTATGGCTCAAGGAGCCGCAAGAATCCATGCTGAAGGCGAGTCGCATGGTATTTTAGATGCAACCCGCAACATCGCTGCCAGGGTACGTACAGAAGTTGGAGATGTTGAGAAAGGTTTTGCGGCCTCCGAGCATGTCATAGAGACAGAATATCTGGTGCCACCAACGCAACAGGCACCGCTTGAGAAGTATAGCGTTATCACCTATTTTGATCCTGAAGAGTATCTGGTCGTACGCACAAATAGTCAGCTGCCACATTATTTACGGCGGACCCTGGCTCAGGTGATTGGTTTGCCCATGCGCCGCATTCGGGTTGAGCAGCCAGAAATTGGTGGTAATTTTGGTGCGCGGCAGCATATGGAGGGCGAGGATCTTTGTGCCTTGCTCACCATGGTCACCAAACGTCCCGTCAAGTTAGAATACTCACGGGCTGAAGAGTTCCAGCATAACCATATGCGGCAACAATATATTTTGCGTATGAAAACAGGCTTCCGACGTGATGGAACCCTGGTGGCCAGCCAGATGGTGGTCCTGGCAGATACAGGTGCATATGCTACCCATGTGCTAACTAATGCGATCCAGGCCGTTAATGCTCTTGCCCTCTATCCCTGCCAGAATATGCGTTTCCTGGCTGAAGTCCTCTATACTAACCATGCGCCAGCCAGTTCATCCCAGGGGTATGAGTTACAGCATGAGTATCTGGCCCTGGAGAGTCATCTGGATGATGTGGCGCGTCAACTGGGTATAGATGCGTTGACGCTACGTCGCCGCAACTGCCTGAAGGTGGGCGACCGCTATCCATTACCGCCGACCGTGGGCGGAAGCAACGGTAGCAATATTGTGATCGAGAATTGCGAGCTGGCCGCCTGCCTGCGCCAGGTTGAGGAGAAATTAGGCTGGAAGGCCAAACGTGGACAAAAAAGCAATGATCGCTATCGACGCGGCGTAGGTATGGCTATCTCCTTTTATGGCGATGCCGGTATCGTTAATAGCACCAGTGGAGCCAGTATTAAACTAAATGAAGATGGTTCCTTTGATCTCTTTGCTGGCCGCAGCGAAAATGGGACTCAGTTGAACACCTTCTTGAGCCAGATCGCCGCCGAAGTACTGGGTGTTACTAGCAGCGACATCCTGTTGCATAATGCTGATACCAGCGTGGCTCCCTTTGAAAATAGTGCCAATGACGTTGCGGCCTTTTACATGGGTGGCAATGTCGTCAAGAAAGCGACCGAGCAGATCAGACGCCAGATTATGATGGTGGCTGCCCGTATGCTCGGTGTAGTACCCGAAACCTTGAAGATCAATAACGGCATTATTCGGGGTGCACATGGTGCGCAGGTCACCATGGCCCAGGTTGCGATGCAGGCCATGTATACCGAGAATCGTCAACTTATGACTACTGCCTCCTGGAAGGCTCAGCAGATGCCACTGACCTTCGCTGTTCAGGGAATAGAAGTCGAAGTAGATATCGAGACCGGTGGTATTCGCATTGTAAAAGCCATCACGGCTATTGACGCCGGTCGCCCTATCAATCCCGCGCTCTTAGAGGTACAGGTTGAAGGAGACGTGGCTCAGGCCCTGGGAAGAAGCATCAGTGAAGAGATGTTCTATGATGCTGATGGTGTGCCACTGATTACCAGCTGGCAGGACTCCCATCTCTTCTCCGCTATAGAGATGCCGGAGTTGCAAACCTATCTGATTGAATCGAACGATACCTCTGAACTATTTGGTGCCCGAGCTGTGGCCGGCATTGCCCTGTATGGCATTGCTCCCGCCATCTCCAATGCTATTTTCGATGCTGTGGATATTCGTATTCGCCAACTCCCCTTTACGCCTGAGCGCATCCTACGCGCGATCCACGCCTATATGGCCAGGCAAGCGAGCTAAAAGCGTATCCCTACCAAAACAAGAGAGAAGCTCAGTACCAGATGTGCTGAGCTTCTCTCTTGTGGTCTTCTCAATAACGCCATGTTCCTCCTCAAAAGAGTGGGTATGTGGAAAACTTGCACATGGCGTTATTTAGCTTCCTTATGCATGGTTCAGAACGAGCTTGAAAGGATGTGACAGTTTGGAAAGTCAAAGATCATCCTTATCAGGCTCAAAAACCTTTTTTTATGGCCTGGCACTACGGTTCAAAGTGTCACAATGATTTGAACGATGCTTAAGAAGTCCGAGATTCACCGAGCATTGTTTTCGCGCCTCTGTGCGCTTCAACGGTTTTACATGTGCTGTCAAATGGTGCGCTTTGCGCACCATTTGACAGCACATGTAAAAGAAAGATGGGTGCTTTAGCACCTGCGTGTGGCTGGCTGTACGCTTTCCAATGGGGGTGGGCTTCATTAGAATATGTTTATTTCTGTAGTACTTATGATGGAGAAGGGAGAACAATTCGCAAAGGATGATGTCTGGAAGGGGGGGGAGGAGAATAGTCCTTTTTGCCTACTGTTTTGTCTATCAAAAACCTGCCGTCTGGCCGAATAAATAAGTAGATAATCCTCTGTTGCGCATCTTACATAGAGCTGACATGACATGTCATTGTGCGCTTATAAGAAAGGAGGTAGAGTAGATGAAATCAGCAGCACTAGATGTATTGATACAAGATGATGCCAAAAGGAATAGGTACTCTTTTTTACAGATAGCCTGGAATGATTGCCTGCATACTTTTTAGTATATACAGGTACTATTCCTATTTTGATTGATAGTTCTTGCCGTCATTCCCTGCTATAATGCGTGTGGGATAAGACTAGTTTAGATTGGAGTCGTTCATGGCTCGTCGTTTTCATCCAAAAAGCACGCCAAGAGAAAACCTACATATCTTTTTTATTTCCATACCATGGAAATTAATTGTAATATTGCCCATTATGATCGTCCTTGCGGTTCCTACTTTTATCTATGGTGCCCATGCGGGGAGTGGCGTCCTATCATCTGTGACCAATATGTTCTACACGTTGTCGAATGTCTCCAACGAACCAACACCGACCCCCTTGCCAGCCTTCCCAACTGTCTTGCCGCGCGTCGGTGTCATTGAGCATACCATTGGGGAAGGTGATAACTGTGACGCCGTTTTAACCTATAAGATGAATATGCTCGGTGCAAGTGAGATATTCAGTGATACGAATCCTTCAACTGTACAGCAGCTTGGTAAAGATGTGGGACTGGATTGTCATCGGCTACAGCCGGGTATGACTATGCATCTCTCACCGCAATATCCGTTGGTCGCTCTGGGAGGAGTTTTGCTCAAGATCGAGCCTGCCACGGCTCGTGAAGTTTTGCCGACACCATTGATCAAGGTACAATCAAAAGAAGAGTATGCCCCCGATTGTTCCCATGGTTGTCTGTTAACTGTGCGCATCACACCAGAAGTCAAGGTGCGCCTGACGGTGCATACCACCCTTTCACTCCATCCGGGTGCATGGATCTGGACCCAGGCCAGGCTGGCTCGTAAGGCGATTCCCAACTTCCCGAATTATCCTTATGCTGATCCAAATGCAAGCTTGAATGGTATGGCATTGCAGGCCTGTGATTTTCAAGCTAATGATACCCATGATGATGACTCGTTAGCCTGTAGCCAGTTGGATCCCAATAGCATTGATACGGATGGTGGATCCTGGTTATTCGGGGTAGCTGGATCGAATGCATTGGACCACTGGCATTATAAGATTAAAGCGCCAGCTGGAACGCAGATCCTGGTCTGGCTACAAGAGCATGGAGGGCGTTTGAGTTATCATGCCGGTGATCCCATTTACCGCTATGATCCTGCGACACGCCTGTACGTAAAACTCTAATGTAGTATAGCCAGGCACAGATGCACCTGACACATTGAGGAAAGAGACCGGTTCGTGATATAGTGAGGCATACACTTGTGTAAGGCAAGGTTTGCCTCACTATTGTATTGTGAACGTAGTTTTTCGCTAAAAAAGATTTTGGAAGCGCATTATTCATTCCCTTCATCTCAATCAAACAAACACAAACAGCATAAAGGGGTGGTCGTGATGGTCACCGGTGCGTCAACAGACCCTCTTATCATGACGCATCTTTTTTTTGACTGTACGACATCCTTTATTTTTATACACACATTTCGTTGTATCTTTATGATAGGGAATCTCAAGATATAGCAACGAAACGCATGTAAGATCGTTTTATATCTTGTATGTATCAAAAAAAATGGCAGCAGGCATAATCTGTTTGCTTTTGGGGTTATTGGAGTAAGTTATGGCAGACCTGGAGGGAAGAACCCTCGATCGGTATGAATTACAGGAACTCACAGGACGAGGTGGAATGGCAGATGTCTATCGGGCATATGATCCTCACTTTGAGCGTGAAGTTGCTGTAAAGGTGTTTAAACGCGAGGATGAAGATCTGCTCAGGCGCTTTATTCGTGAAGCCCAGTTGATGGCATCCCTCCACAATCCGCATCTGATGCCTGTCTATGACACAGGAACCTGCCGTATTGATGGCATGAATGCATATTATATCGTGATGCCATTCATGGACGGTGGAACGTTACGAGGCCGTGTGCGCCGTTCGGCTCTTTCACTGAAGCAGGCCTGTAACTACCTGCGTGATATCGCCGATGCTCTGGATTATATGCATGAGCAAGGTATTATCCATCGTGATATTAAATCTTCCAATGTGCTTTTAGATGCCGATGGACGCTGTTACCTGGCTGACTTTGGTATTGCGCGTACGGCCTCGGATTCCACACAGTTAACCAGTACCGGTAATGTGCTGGGAACCGTTGATTACATCGCGCCAGAACTCTTTGAATCGAATTATCGGGCCGATGCGCGTAGTGATTATTATTCTCTGGGTGTCCTGCTCTTTGAGATGGTGACGGGCCATCTGCCATTTGTGGCGGAGAACCAGATTGCTGTGGTAGCGATGCATGTGAATAAATTGCCGCCATCCCCACGTACATACGTGCCTGATCTCCCCGTTGCCGTTGAGAACGTTGTCTTGCGAGCGTTGGAGAAACGGCCAGAAATGCGCTATGGTACTGCCAGTGAGCTGGCTACTGCTTTCTGTCGGGCCACCACCGCTAAAGCAACCGCGGCCCTGCCCGTTGCTACTCCCCAGCGGCGGCAGCAGGCTGATGCAGTGAGTGCGGCCTCGTGGCAAGGTGTACCACCACCAGCCTCGTATCCACGCACCAGTCGGCCCATGCCCGCCGTTTCAGCGCCAGCTACAGGCTACTATGGAGCGGCCCCAGGTGCGTATCCTGAACCGGCTCCATATTATCCGCCACCAGTTCCGCAGAAAAATCGGACCGCCCGTAGCCAGGCCTGGATTGTCACCATTATGGCTCTACTGGCTTTACTGATTATGGGTGTCTTTATTTCCTATGCAGTAAATAATAATATTAATCATCGCGCGACCGTTACTACTCCTACGGTCCCGACTGCGACGCCGAATCTGCAGGCGACCGCCCAGATCGGCACTTCGACGGCTCTGGCCCAGGCTAACGGTTCAGCGACCGCGGTCGCTAATACTACAGCGACCGCGGTGGTTAATGCTAAAGCAACGGCAACCCAGAAAAAACAGGCGACCGCTACAGCCAAAGCCAATGCTACAGCCACAGTGCAGGCCAATGCCAGCGCCACAGCAGGAGTTATCCAGACCGCCACGGCGGCCCAGCCTCTTTATACCGATCCATTGAACAATAAAGACAATGCCGATACCCAGGCAGCGCAATGGGACGAAAATGCTGTAAGCTGCACGTTTCAAGATAATGGATATCTTGTGCGGGCCTCGCGCTTGAATGCGTTTGCGCAATGCCATGAGGCGGCAAAGCAATTTCAGAATTTTGCTGTTCAGGTTGACGTCTCAATTCAAAGCGGCCATTCAGGTGGACTCTTTTTCCGCATGGGGACGACGCCGTTGAGTGGATATCTCTTCGAAATTGATGATAAGGGCAATTATAAAATCTCTGTCTCTAAGAATTATGACCTGGGATCGATGAATGTGTTGCGTGATTGGACCAATACTACGGCACTAAAGACAGGGACGCAGAAAAATCGCTTGCAAGTAATTGCTCGTGATAACACCATTCTCCTGTATATCAATGGCGTCTATCAACCGGCACCGATTCAAGATGATACGATAAATACAGGCAATATTGGCTTTTTAGCCAGCCTGGATAAAGGCGATGCCACTAAAGTTCTGTATAGCAACCTCAGTGTTTACCCGCTCGCTTGAGCGGATAGACACCGGGTTGGAGGGGCATTAATTATTCTGCCTGCGTGGCGTCGTTAATTTATGCTCGACTGCGTATGCGGCAGCCTCGCTACGCCGGGAGAGGCCAAGCTTCTCCAGGATATGGCTGACATGGTTGCGCGCGGTTTTCTCGCTCAGGTAGAGCGCTTCGGCGATCTGTTTATTGGTATAGCCGCGCGCGATCAGAGCAAGGACTTCGCGTTCGCGCTCGGTTAAATCATTGCCTGGAATTGATGTTGAGTGGGAGGCCAGCGAATTCATCTGTGTAATGGCCTTCTGACTGGACTCAGGCTGGAGCAAGGATTGTCCAATGGCAACCTGCCGTACGGCTTTCAGTAATTCTGTGCGGCTCACATTTTTAAGCAGATAACCACTGGCACCGGCTAGAATCGAGGCGGTGACAGCCTCATCGTCTGGATAAGAGGTAATCATCAACACGGCAATCTGTGGATGCTCGCTTCTAATCTCACGGCAGGCCTCAATGCCGCCCATCTTCTCCATTCGTACATCCATCAGGATGACCTCTGGCATCAGGACTGAAATCTTGGCCAGAGCTTCGGCGCCATTACTGGCCTCACCTACAACATGTATATCTGGTTCAAGTTCAAAGGCGGCACGCATACCCAGGCGTACAACTTCATGATCATCGACTATCATCAAACGTATTCGGGCCATGGCAAACTCCTTTTTGGCTGGCTAAAGTGGTTCTGATCTGGCTAAAGTGGTATGCTTGCTCGTATTGTCGTGCCGCCAGTAGCTGGCGATAAGACACTGAAATCCCCCCCAAGCTCGGTTGTGCGCTCCCGCATCCCACCCATGCCGTGTCCGGATAGGATGTGTGGTTCTTCAATGGCCTGCTGGGGATCGTTGGAGGCTGGCGTGGGAAGTCCACGGCCGTTATCACATATGTCAACTTCAATATGGTCGGATTGATAGCGTAGGTAGACATCCAGCCGAGTTGCATGGGCGTGTTTATAGGCATTGGTGAGCGCCTCCTGGACAATGCGAAAGAAGGTGGTCCCAATCTGTGCATAACGGCGTGAGCGCAGACGTTGTTCCTCATAACTGGCATCAGACCCCTCGACCGTTAGATGGGTGGGAAGGTCGCTGATAGCCTGGAATTCACGTAACTGGTTACTGAGCATCTGTGTCAGGGTAGTCGTGCCACTCATCAAAGGTTTGAGTGAGAACATATAATTGCGGGTCTCCCACAGAGCCTGTTTAGAGATCGTGACCATCTTGCCCAGCCGCTCCGCCAGCGGCGCGAGCAATTCCGCATCCTCTTCGGAAGCCTCGATAATACGTTGGGCCTGGGCCTCACATGTCTCAGCTTGAAGACTGAGCATATAGGTGAGCTGCGCAATGCCATCATGAATATCGCGGGCAATACGACCACGCTCAGCATCGGCGGCCAGTTGTACCGTTTGTTCTGCCAGACGGATATTTTCTAATGCCACCAGAAGCTGTGTGCCAGCGATAGTCAGGAACTTCTCGTGTTGTGGTCTAAAAGGAGTCATCCTTATGCTCTCAGCCGCCAGTACCAGTTGTATGTGACCATCTTTATGCAGCGGTAAATACAAGCGGGCAATGCCGCTATGTTCATTTTCCAGTGGTTCAAAGCTCATGAACTTTTGCCTGGACCGCAGCACCTTTTGTAACAAGCTTTCACTATCATGTGGCAACTGTTCTGAAGGCAAGGCTGTCTCGGTACAGGTAATCATATTGGACTGAGTTGTGCCCACTCCAACAGGGGCATCTTCATGTTGTTGCAGATCGATAAGCACAATGGTCAGGCGATCAAAGCGACCGTTTTGGATGGGCTTGATACTGCGCTGTAAGAGCTCCTGACGATCACCAGTGCTCTTAAGTAATGTTTCACCAATGTGCACCAGCGCAGCCTGTGTACGTGCGTTCTCGCGTTCCAGACGCTTACTACGGGCATAGTTCTCCAGCAGATTGGATAGATACGCTACCAGAATGGCTAAGATGGGAGTATCAATTAATGAGCCGACGACATCAACCGCGTTTGGCGTATAGGGGACCGCGCCAGGAGCATGGACAAACATACCGAGCAGTGCGAACAGATCATAGCCTAGAGCCGCAATGAGTCCGCCTCTGTAACGGAAGGCCGCGGCGGCGGCAAATACAGTCGACATACCATAACGATAAAAAGGTGAGCCAAGTCCGAAGGGTGGATTAGAAAACGGTCCACTATAATACATGATCAGGCCACAAATAATAACATCCGCACTATAAATAGCAATATTCCAATAGTGGTTACGTGTCTGCATAAATGGAGGAAGGATCTCGGCGTCATCCTCAGCTTGTTGATGTAGCCGTTCCAGTTGCTCCTGCTCCTTGCGTTGCCTGGATGCGCTGGAAAGCAGGCGTGGAAACACAATCTGCAAAACAGGCGCATAGAGTGTCACGATGAGCGTTTCAATAAACGTAATCGTTAACAGCAGGGTCGCCATCGATTTATAATTTACAGCTGGCGTATCGATGTAGCTGGGTTGTGAGAAAACGATCACAATGAAGGCGTAAAGCCACATACTCCAGCGCCAGACCAGGAAAAAATAGCTAGGGATAACCCGAAGTCGTCGCAGGGTTGCGCGTGGCACATTACGCGCCCGAAAAAATTTTCCAGTTTGGCTCATCGCATTTGCCACCTCCATTAGTTTAAAGATGTATGTACCGCAAGCGTACTATTGTAGTAATTATGCATGTGCATATTGTTGAGCGTCAATGAAATAATACCATTCTGTTTGTATTTGTTTGTCTTTATGGAATGTGTGGTGGGGGCGGAATTGTTCTCTATAATAAGACGATGGAAATGATCGGTTTTTCTCTCATTAATTATCCGCATCTACCCATCTCAAAAAGAAATAGATATCATATAGGTGTATAAATAAAAGTGTTTTTGAACGGTTCACATGGAACTATGCTATTTCTTTCAGTGCTAAGCGCGACTATACGTGGTATAATTTTAGCAGAGCTTCCCTGATAAACGGATAGTTTAAGCGAAATCGTTCAAGAACTCTCGTAAAGTTGATAAAAGCTAGCAAGTTATTCGTGAAAAATAAAAGGGGAGCAGCAGATATTTACTATCTGCTGTAAAAGTATTCGACGAAATCCTAATTTGCCTTTGAATTACAGAGAAAAGCGTGGTATCATTAGGCAACTAGGTGTTCAGGTTTATGAGTATCCCAAAAAGGATGCCAAAGGCCGGAGATACGAGATACAAGTCTCTCCACATTAATTATTGGAGGTGCTTCGTGGGATCAACAACACTTATAGCCGTTCTGGACGAGCTGAGAAACCGACCTTTGCGTGTCCGCCCGGTACGCTACATGGGTCGCGAATGGTGGGCTATTGACACCGAAGATATCTGGCCCGGAATGGTAATGGACCTGCGGCGTCTGGGATTTGAATCTGTGGCTATGGAAGAGAACGTTTTAGTGCGAGAAAGTTCTCCAACTCCTGAATTGCAGATGGCTGGCCCCAATGCGCTTGAAGGGTTAAAGCCTTTTCCAACGATTCATCCGACAATTCAGATCCGCCGCGAATCGTACTTAACCGACTATTCGAATATGGATGAACTAACTGAATTTGAATACAATGAGGATGAGGACGACAACGCAGATGAATGGGAAGAAGAAGATCTGGATGTGAGAGAAGAAGAGTAGCTCCAGGTCTGCTTCTCATACAAAAATAAAGCTATCTTTAAAGCCATCCTGTGCTTACAGGATGGCTTTGCTTTTTTGCAAGGCGATACGCTAGAGAGACGCATTTTAGCTAAAAAGGGATGCTTTGCTATCTTCTAATGTTCTGCTATAATGAAATACATATGTATGTCACGCGCAGGAGTGACGGAATGCGGATCAACATGCGCATTGCCGCCGAGCCTGACCAGCCATCGGTCCGGGTGGTGAGGCGTACATAACATGCGTTGTGCTGAAAAAGAGATTGCAAAAAGAATATAAAAAGTAGTGAGGAGCTAACAATGCAGAAGGATTCTGAGCAGGAAACACAGCCTATCGCGGTACAGACTGAAGAGAAGATGGTTGAACAGGATAACCTTTTTGGAACTCCCATTGTGCTTGATGATGAAGGAGATGAGCCTGAGGCTCCGGCGTCTCCACCTGAGCATATAGCATCACTCACCGATCAAACAAGTTTAGCCGCTTTTATTGAGCCGTATCGAAAAGAATTGGTGCTGCGTGGCAAATCCAATTATACCGTGACATGCTTCCTCTCGGATTTAAAGATGCTAGTTAAATTTATGGGAGCGGATCTGCCGGTTGGCCGTGTGACGAAAGATATGGTAACTGACTGGCTGATGAATTTGAAGTTTGGGACTCCCGGTGTGACGCTGGCCCCTAAAACGATGGCTCGGCGTGTCACCTTCCTCAAGAATTTCTTTACCTGGTTGGAGCGCGAGAACATTATTCGCGAAAATCCATCTTCAAGTTTGACCCTGGAGCGTCCACAGCCACCCCTGCCTGATGTGTTGACGTATGATGAGGTACGTAGTTTGTTAAAGGCAGCTCAGGAAGATGCACGTTGCCATTGTCTGGT
This sequence comes from Dictyobacter alpinus, assembly GCF_003967575.1. NCBI lineage: Bacteria > Bacillati > Chloroflexota > Ktedonobacteria > Ktedonobacterales > Dictyobacteraceae > Dictyobacter > Dictyobacter alpinus. The sequence goes on along the minus strand of NZ_BIFT01000001.1, from coordinate 1,183,085 downwards.
CTACTTGATCTTACGAGCAGGACTCAAGAAGGAAGAAGTGATGGGCTTGAAAGTGCATCATATTGATTTGATTGATCCTCTCACTCCACTGGTCTCTGTGCGTTTTGCCGCATCAGCCAATAAGCAGCATCGTGAACGTCGTATCGCTCTACCTGCTGAATTCACAGATATCTTCCGCCGCTACCTGCAAAGCTATCGGGTAACGGATGTTGTTTTTCCCTGCACTGATCGCAATTTAAACTACATCCTGGCTCGTGCAGTCAGTGCCGCGGATATCAAGAAGCGTGTGACGCTGCAATTGTTGCGTGATACCTATGCTGTCCAGCAACTGCGTGCCGGAACCTCACTGGATGGTTTGCGCGAAAAGCTTGGTCTGTCCGATGAAGCCTGGCTGGAAGCCCGAGAAAAATATCGTCGCCTGGCATTTCCTAAGTAAACATATTTCTGATAGTTGATAGCGGCAAGAAATTTTTTTCTTGCCGCTGCTTTTTTTGGGGGAAAAATTAGTGGCGCTGTGGAGGTACTGTCATTCGTTGTGGTGGCTGTTGAGGGGTAATCACAAAACGCGTAGCTTTGCGATTGATGGTGCTGTTAAGTAAGACAATATTTACAATGATCGCCGCGATAACCAGTGGTCCCAGGCAGATTAAACCCAGGCCGAGCGTAAAGAGCGTACCCAGAATCACTAATGGCCAATAGATCAGGAAGCTACAGACAAGTAACGCCACGCCCACAGTTGTTTCCCGTGACATCAGCCAGCCAATCCCAAAGATGCCGAAGAGGGAGAAGATGATTTCAGTGATCAAGGGCGTATTGTCCTTATGGGTCACCGTGAATGTACTATTATTGACGCCTGGAACATAACCTGGAGCATGCGCCTGATAGGCGGGTGGTGGTTGATATGGTGGTGGCGAGGATTGATAACCATTGCCATATGGTTGATGAAAAAGATGCGGATTGTCCTGTACCGGAGGCACCTCGGCCACCGGTGGATAGTTGCGTGGCTGCTGGTTTACTGCTGGTCGTACCGGTTCTGCATAGGAACTGTAGGACGTATGTGCATGCTTGTTGTGAGGCCTATGCCTGACAACACTGCCACATGCGGGGCATATTTTTGTTGATTCTGCAATTTCTTTTCCGCAACGTTCACAAAACATGGCTTGCCGATCCCTCTGATCTCAATGGTTACGCAAATACTACGACTCTTTGAAACGCTTCTTTCTGTTAGAACTGTTGAGCAGGTAGAAACAGTTTCAAAAAGATAGGTATGTTACTTACTTGTACGTACTGAGCAAGCATGGGTTGTAGCTAGCAGACTATCTTGCCACCTGTTATGGGATGGGTTGGAGGTGCCACCCGGCTTGATTGCCGGTGATTTCGATGTTCCCTTGTTGTTGAATGCTCAGTATATGGGTGGTTGAAAGTAGTGGAGGGAGGTGAATTGGTTGAGATTTGGTGGACGTGGTCTGAGACTGGCGCTGGCTGGCTGGAGGAGTAATGATCAGCAGGGTAGGCTGGACTTTTTGCAGGAGGGTAATCAATGCGCTTGATAGTGTTTTGCCTGGATCGCCTACAATTTGTATGATATTGGCCTGGAGGGCGCTCTTCGCCGTGTAGGTAGTTAACTGAGTGAGTGCATAAGGACTCTGGGCGGCCGCTCCCAGGAAAAGTATGCGTAGTCCTGACATGTTTAAACGTGTGATGAGCGTATTGTCGCGTGTTTCGTTGCTAATGTGGAGTTGCGTCGTGGGCCAGAGTATCTGTAGCTGTGTGTGTTGATCAAGGGTAATATTTTGTCCCTGTGAGACAGTGTGATATGGTTGACCCTGCTCCTGGATTGTGCGCCGCCAGCGTGCATAGGCCGTGGATGGATGAAGCATTCCGGCGTCGATAATAGAGTTAATACGGTAGCGTGTCACCACATCTTGTAGACCCAGGAGGTGTTCGGCTCGGGGGACTGTCAACATCACCATATCCAGGTTACGTTGCCAAGATGGTAGGCGGCTATCCAATGCTTGAGACAGCGTACCAGCGTCGAGTCCACCATCGATTAACAGCGTTTTATTTTCTGCTGTACGTAGCAAGATGGCTTCTCCCTGTGCTGGTTTGCTGATGGGACCAACGCGTAGGAAGGTGAGCGAGAATTTTTCGCGGGCCTGAGATTGTTGAAGTGAGACTATACCCGTTACGGTGATAATGAGCAGCGCCAGACCCACATAAAGCCAGCGCTGGACACGTTTGGTAATAACTTTTTTACGCTGTGTGTGTTCGCCAGTTAATTTGGCGTGAGGCCAGCGGTAGAGCAAGTATACCAGGGTACATGTCAGAGGCACATAGTACAGCCAGGAGATACGATTATCGACGGCCGTAACGGTAATATACGCACCGGGCAGGGCAGCACAGAAAAGAATGCTCTGTCCCATATACCATAGCAGTGGCCATGCCAGCCAGCCTCCTAACATTCCCAGTGGTAAGAAAAAGAGTCCCAGCAGGCAGATCAGGAGCCCAAGCGTAATGCTTAGACCGAGTAAGGGCACGGTTAGCATATTGGCAATGGGAGCGATAAATGAGATTTGCTCAAACGTAATGGCGAAGATTGGCAGGGTAGCGAGCTGGGCCGCCATGGTGACCGCGCATGTCTCCGCCAGGAAATAGCCACCAGGAAACTTTGCCAGGGAACGTAATGGATATTGTATATAAGGGGTAAACAGCACAATGCCCAGCGTACCCAGGAAAGAGAGTTGGAAGCCCGTATCCCAGAGAACTACTGGATCAAGTACACTCATGCCGATGGCGGTAACAGCCAGCGCGGTATAGATATTATAGCTACGGCCGATACGCGGGGCGAGAACCAGCAGGCTACCCATGACACCAGAACGAATGGCGGCCGCGCCAGCGCCGCTGAGGACCGTATAGACGGCGATACTTAGCAGTACGATAGCGGTACTGAGCCAGCGTTGCCAGCTACGTTGGGGAGATCCTGGCAGATAGTCGGCGATACGACCCGTGTAGAGCCAGCGTGTACAGCTCAACATTAAGCCAGCAAGAACAGTTATTTTAAATCCTGATGGCACAATGAGGTGTGCGGTCCCAGTAACATTGAAGGCCTGAGATAGTGGGGCCAACTGTGGTGTACGTAGTCCGAGAACGATGGCAATCAATAAAGCTGCATAAGGTTGAGGCAATATCTGGCTCAAGATGGTCGCGAAGCGGACCCGCCAGTGATAGAGAAAGACGATAGCCGGATTGCCACCATGCTGATTGACACTGATTCGTGGGAAGGTCATCTGGGCCTGGATATCCGCCGGCCCATGAGGCTCGGGCGTGACCAACTTACCCTGAACGGTTACTATATCTCCATAGTTCGCCCCATACATATCCTCAAGCGTCGTACCCGGTGTCTGAACCTCTAAAATACCACGGACCACCTGCCAGTCCTTTGTGTCCAGACGATTAAGAGCACTGACCGCTATCTTTAACTGACGAGCCCGGCCTGCAAGTTTAGGGGCGTCGCTGACCATGCCCTTTACTTTGACCACCTGCGAGCCAATTGCATGGACAATGGACTGAGGATCATTGGCCGGCTGGATGATGGTGTAGCGCCACGCTCCCAGGATCAGACATAATAGCGTGATAAACGTAAGACGGCTGAGGGGTAGCCGGCGTGCCAGGAATATAGCCACTACTACTACGCCACTGCTACAAAGTAGGAGGAAGGGGGGCAGTACAAGCCAGGAGGCAAGCACAATGCCCATTAACCAGGCCGTAGCCAGAACCACAATAGACATACCTTGTAACTGCAATAGTGAGTCACTTTGAAATCCTGCTACCTTTTTCATCACGCCACCCCTACCCATCCCCACTAGTATCAAAATGCAGCAGTATGCAATGATCTGCCAGGGAAATCTTTATTATGTTGTACGCAAAGCCCATTAGCGAGAGACACTATCCAGAGAAAAACTGTCAATGAGTAGTTAATTGTTGTGCTGCCAGAGCTGACAACTGAGTCGCATAAAAGATCGCGCAACCAATGCCTAGCATGACACCAGCAAAGGTCCCTAGACGCTTACCCAGGCGCCCCCCTTTGGAGATATTAGCATCCAGAGAGGTTGCTATCATCCAACCCAGTAGCGTTCCAGACCAGCGACCCACCAGGGTGCCCAGACCCATCCCTAATGCCAGACATACAATCCAGGCCACAACCTGTAGCACAACTATAATCTCATGTGGTATTGTCATCTACACCGTTACCTGATCCTTTATCTTCGCATAAATTGTTTTACTCACAACCTTTGCTAATGTATCTACGGATGTGAATAGACCATGTTGTAAACGATAGTTGATAATAGTTTGTGCCGACTTCGTACTTAATTGAAGTCCCTGTCGTAATTCATCGGCGCTGGCAGTATTAATATTGATCTTTGTCGTTTCGCTATCAGCGTTTGTGGGCTCAGGAGTCTCATTGGCGTGCAATACATAAATTTGCTGTCCATCACTCAAATGTGTCGCCAGATTTAACGCCGCCAGATTGGCTCCTGGCTGTGGACCGCCTGCGGCCTGGAGTAACTGATAAACACGTGACTGGCTGGCTATAGTATAGACACCAGGATGCTGGACCGCACCCGTAATATAGACCTGAATATTACCATCTGCCGAAGTATCTGAGTTAGTTACATCCGCCGAAGCAGTGGCCGAACTTGTCGAAGCTGTTGTAACTTGAGGAGCCGAGGCTGCAGAAGGTTGCTGCCAGAGCCAGACAATAGCAGCGATTAGAGCCAGAACTAAGCCCAATGCGAAAGCGCGCGAAAGATACTGCTTCCGCTTTAATTCAGCTGCTACCGGAGCAGCATCGGCTTCTATTGAGGGATCGACAACATCAACCTGCGCCGAATAGGGTTGAGTTTGTTGTTGAGTAACATCATACAAGGCCAGTGTATCATGAGGAGTTGAATGAGGTTCAAATGGTATCATAAGTTGCTCCCTTCTATCCACACCACCAATCGTCGTCGCCCACACAGAATACCACAAGCTTTGATATATATCAATAGATAAAAACAGCAATTTCAGAGACCTTCAGAAAATTAGTAATGTATGGATAGAGCACCGGTTCTGCTGGTCGAAATTTCTGAAATTATTGATGTTTCAAGCTAGTATTGTGAAGAACTTCTATGTACAAAAAAAACCAAGCTATGTGCACTTATAGAGCACAAGACTTGGTCTTTTTTTGCTCTAAATCTTTACTACAACCTTGAGCAAGCCATTATTTGTTAGTCAGTCATAAGAATTAGTGCCTCTCTCCTCCGATAGGCGAAATAGAGGCTGAAAACACTGATGAGAACAAGGATTAGTGTCATAATACAGGTTGCTCCTACAACGGCTTCAAAGACGAGCAAGGTGTGATAGCTTTCATCTGCACGACGTACCAAGTCGGCTCCTGCCCCGGGAACTCCTGCACAAATCAAATAGTTCCGACTGGTCACGCTTGCCAATACGAAAGACCAGATACCTCCTACAAGCGTACTTCCTATTAAAAGTGCATAACCAAATTGTTTCAATGAACGCTTCTGCCAGAAGATCAAGCTTGCTGTGATGATGAGCACGACGCCACAGAAAGTAGCCTCTTGCCAAAGGGTCTCGAAAGAGGTAGGAAAGGCACACATTGCAAGAATCAAAACTGATGCCATACAACAAATTCCTTTTTTATCCTAGAGACAACATTTGAGCTATTCTATCATGTCATTCTCATTTTAACCACTGCCTATTCACTCACCATGCTGTTCAAAAATGTCTGTACCTTTGCTTTTCAGGCATTCATGAAATGACTTTAGACAAGGGGAAGGGTTCTTCTCGAACAGGTCTAGCGCGAATGCGTTTCTATCGAGGTCTTTCCTGGGCGAAAAGAACAGACGCTTAATTAAGTCCCACCCTTCAGAGCTAGATGCATACGCATAGAGCTTTTTACCTTGATGTCTGGATACTGCTCACAGTTTACGTCACAAGACATTCTAGATTTGCCAGTAAAACGAGCTATAAGGGGTTTTCCTATGATGTGGCGTTATGCGGCTTGTGGAGCGTATTGAGAAAGTTTGACAGGTGTGTTATAATCTTCTATGAAGTTCCCGTAGCTCAGTGGATAGAGCACCGGTCTCCGGAACCGGTGGCGCTGGTTCGATTCCAGTCGGGAACACTCAGCAATATAAAGCGGCTCCAGAAGCCAGGTTAGCCTGAATTAGAGTAATACAAAAAAGCTCTAATCAGGCTATTTTTTTGCCAGGTCTTGTTGCGATCAAGCCCAATTCAACACGACAATTCATAGAACAATTGCGTGTTTTCAATTATCATGTATATTTTTTTAATCTTTTACTTGATTAATAAGTCTAAAGTTACAAATGCTGAAGGCTTATCTTGATCTAGATGCGCAAACATCAAATTAAGAAGCGATAAAAGCATGAAGCTGGTGTAGAGATAATATTTGCGGCATTATCTCCACACCAGCTTCATGAAGTGCTATACCTTTAAGCATCAAATGTGGATCTTTTATTGCACGAGCCTGATTACTAATTGTGCAATTGCTGGGCATGCTGTTGTTTGATCTTTTGTAGCGCAGAGCGATTTTTGTAAGCGTAGTATAGTGAGAATGCTGCGCCACCACCAATAATTGCTACATTCAAGATCGATCCGAGCGCCACCACCGTAGCCACCGATAGAGTCATTACAAGTAAAACCTGTAGCGCAACATGGGCAACCATTAAGAATCCCCAGAAGCTGGTCAGGACGCGGTAGAAAGTGCGGACCTGGGGATACTCCCAATCGGTATTGAAGTTTGTGATTAGCTGGGCATCATTATGGCAGCGTAGTGAACGCATCACATAGAAGAGTAAGGGCTTCTGGAACAGCAATGAGATCAGGAAGATGAGGCCGAACAGACCCGAGACAACGGTTGATTGCAAGAGCAAAAGCCTGGGACTATTGAAGATGTAGGCGGTGGCAGCGGTCAACACAAAACCCAGTACAATTAACACTCCCATCATGTCGACGCGACGTTTTCTGATCAGTTCAACGGTGGTCATCACCAGCGGTACTGCACTGGCCAATAGCAGAGCATTTACAGTGGACATATGTGATGAAGCCAGGCTATAAATCAGAAAGGGAGCTCCAGTATTAATCAACATACCTGGCAACATCTTCAATAACATAGATTTTTGCGATAGACCATTATGCTGTTTCTCAATAACTTGAGTGAGAGGTAAAGTATTGGTTGACATTGTGGTTCTCCTTCTTGTAATGAGCAACTGTATAAATAAAGATTGCTAGCAACAGCTTTCTCTCGTTTGATTTCTGTTTCTTCAGCAGTTCGTGCTTACATGGGCAAGTATAGCTATATAGTGGGGCTAATACATCGGAGTCAGGTTTGATATTGGGTTGATCTTTGCGGGCCCATTTTCTCCACCCTGGAGTGGATGAACTTTCCTGCCAGACAGGCTATAATTAGAGCAGAAGAGAGGCAAAAGAATATATCAAAGGGAGAGAGTGTTTGATGTGAATATATTAACAAACCTCAGTCTGTTTGAGCCAGCGGATGGGATAGGAGGGTGGAGGAATATGCGCACTGTGATCGCGACAAGATTCTTTATGAGGGGTCTTATGCTTGCCGCTGACTGTGTTGCTGCATTTATAGCTGTGCAAATTATTCTTATCGGACTACATTCTTCGCTAAGTCAGACGATAGTGATAGAGTGCTTTTTTCTGACGATAGCCCTGCTCCTGATAATTTCGCGTGCACTCAAACAATTTCTGCTGCTCGTTGCTATCTATTGGATTTGCCTGCTACTCAGCCTGCTTCTTAGCATATCCTTTGCTGGTAACTGGGGATATTTTAGCATATATATGATTTGCAGCATAGCTTTTTATCGCTTTCCCTTAAAATGGTCTTTACCACTACTGTCAGGCTGCATGCTTGCATTAATATTGACCAATGGATCAACCCACTTTTTACTCTCACATCAAGTAAAGGATTTGATGCCCAACACAATATTACTCCCAGTAGCTATTGGTGTCAGTTGGGTGAGTTGGACACGGCGCATAGAATTTCTCCTGATCAATAAATTACAAGAAACCCAGGAGCAATTGCGAGCAGAAATAGCCCGCTCAGAAGCATTGGCCGCCGAGCGCGAGCGCACACGTATAGCACGTGACATCCATGATGTACTCTCGCATACCCTGTCAATTCTCTCCATACAGGTACAGGCCGCCCGCCATCTGGCCACACGCGATCCCAATCGCCTCTCAATCAAGCTGGACGATATGGCAGCCTTGATCCGCGAGAGTATCGCGGAAAGTCGACGCGTGGTGGGCTTATTAAGAGAAGTACCGAGGACTCCTATTGATCAAGGTCGCCTGACGCTGAAATTGAATCGTGCTGCCACAACCTTTGGTGAACGCACTGGAATCCACTGCTTGTTTACAGAAGAAGGTTTGCCACCCGCCCATGAAGCGCTAAGTATAGTTCAGCAGGAAACGCTGCAATATGCCTTACGCGAGATGCTCACGAATGCCAACCGCCATGGACACGCTCAAACGATCTGGATCACACTACGTTGGCGCGAGTCAGCCTTGACGCTGCAGGTGCGCGATGATGGTCAGGGGAAACAAGCGCAAGCCAGTGATGAGCCCGTACATAAGGCAGACAACTTACATGCATATGGTCATCATGGCTTGCAGGGCATGCGCGAACGTGCGGTAGCACTTGGCGGCGAGGTCGAAGCAGGACCACTGGATGAGGGAGGCTTCTCAGTCACCTTGCGTATCCCATTCATTGCTACCGGCCTACAAAAAGCAAGAGGAATAGTATGAATATACAACAGATCCGGGTGCTCATAGTGGATGATCAGCGACTGATGCGCGAAGGATTGCGCATTATCCTGGAAGATGCAGACGATATTGATGTCATTGGTGAGGCAGAAAACGGTATGCTGGCCATACAACTGGCCCTGGAAAAAGAACCCGATGTAATCTTGATGGACATACGCATGCCAGTCTGTGATGGGATAGAAGCCACCGAGCGCATTCGCAAGCAAGCCAGCTCATCCAGGCCACGCATATTGTTGTTAACCACCTTTGATACTCCTGAAATGGTCATTGAAGGTATGCGGGCCGGGGCCGCAGGCTATCTACTCAAAGATTGTAGCGCCGAAGAGGTGAGTGGTGCTATCCGCACCGTAGCCCGAGGGCAGATAATATTGCAAGCGGCCAGTGCCGCCCAGCTGCTGGCTGGCCTATCCGCTCCAGCTGCTCCACCGCTCCCAACTCCCCAATTGGAGACCAGTGGCCTGACCACACGCGAGCTGGATGTAGTTAAATTGATCGTCAAAGGGCATAACAATACCGAGATTGCTTCCGCCCTCTCGGTCAGTGATTCTACTATCAAAACTCATATCAATCATATTTTTGCCAAACTGGGTGCCCGCGATCGAGCCCAACTGGTGGTACTGGCCTACCAATTGGGTATTGCCTGATGGCTATTTTATTTTTGCAACATTTTTACGTATATCTGTATATATAACTAAGAATATAAATGATATGCACTTGCATTAAGGTATAAAAAACTAGCATATATAAGGAGTCTATAATGTTTCTACTGGTGATATTATTCGTGATTATACTTTTCACCGCTCTGGGTAGCCTGTTCAGACCCAGACGTTGGATGAGCTATGGCTACTATCGCCCATATCGCAGACCCTTTTTCTTCCGTCGCCCCTACATGCGTCGAGACTTTTATGGTGGGGATTTCTATGGTCGTGAACATCATCACCACCACCATGGCCACCATCATCACCACGGCGGCTGGTAGCAGCAAAAGTAAAGAGATAAGATGAAAAAGCCCACTTGCAAAGACAAGTGGGCTTTTCAATTATGTCCTAAAATCTATGAGATGTTTGATAAAATTTAGGTATATGCAGATGCTTATATGGATAGGACGAGCTACAGTGCATGCCACACACGTACTGTCTTAATGCGCACAGCCTGGTTCCGGTCTATCTTTGATAACTATGAGGCAAGAACAGTCATGTCGATTAAGAGCGGCATAACTTTCTGGATGTAATGGATAATCATCCACCATAATCTATCTTGCTTTCTCTTTTATTTAAATATTGGAACTACTTTGAGATAAACATCTTTTATTAATAATGCCAGCTAATAATTAGTTTCGTTTCTCTTGAAATATTATAGCTTAATTTTATTCATTTATCCAGGAGCCAATTTTCAACATATATCTTAAATAGCAATTATTGCTATGTAATACAAAATCGCACAACAATAATTGCCGTTGAACCTGTGATCAGTTAATGAGACGAACCGTCGTTTCTTTGACGCTGGTTGGGTCTGTTTTGATTGATATCTGTAACGTTCTGATCAATCAGGCGTGGTTGTTGGGAGGATCGCTGCTGTAAGCGTCCATTAATTAGCTGTTTTATTTCAGGATGCGTGTTGATAAAGCCAGCTATCTCTGGATGTCTCTGTAGAATTTGGGTTGGAGTAAAGCCTGTCTCGATCTCCATCACAAAAAGCGAGATAATATAATTTTCCATTTCGCTTACGATGCGCTCGTTTAGCTTTTCTCCACGTTGGAACGATTGTTTTTTTGCGTTCTCGCCCAGGCTGAAATCCGTATCACGAGATTTTTCCTGACGGTTGTACATAGCTTCCAGGCTCTGGATGTCGGCCTGGGTGCGCACTTTCGTCTTTTGGATTTCAGCCTGACGTTCAATAGCCAGCATTTGTTGTCTTTGCGCATCCCAGTTAATCATGGCATGTGTACGTATGATCCAGAGACCTGTACGGCGTCCCTTCATATTTTTATTGGCGGCGTATTCAAAATCTCTTTCTTTTATGCGATCGTGATCATTCTCGCGAGCATAGCGTTGGAAGGCTTCCTCGATGCCCCTTTTCATAAGGCCCAGCGGATCCAGGTTTTGGACATAGCATTGTAAAAAGGCCTGTGGATTGTTTATACGCAACATCACAGTGGCAGTATAGCTGGGATTATAGCGATCTTTGGTAGTGAGACGTGCGCTTAATTGCAATTCCTGGGGGCCGAGGTTCACATAATGAATGACATCTCCACTGCGTAGTTTGGCTTCTCCTATGCTTTGAGGAGTATCCTGGCCCATTCCCTGGTCGGTAGTACGTAATGAGCAGATGAAACGGCCATCTCGGTAAACTTCCATACTAAAACCTTCAACTGCTAAAACGGTGCGATCAAAAAAGCCAAATACAGGTTCAACCGTTTTTCTGATGATCATGTTGTAATAATTTGTGAGTACATTTGATCCCTGGTTCGAATTGTACGATGATGACATGGTATCAACCCCTCCTTGGCATGTATGTAGAATAGATCTGCTTTTACCAGTCTGCTTGTTGTAAGATGTGTCGCGCTAACATCCCGATACTTTTTGATTGTCCTCCACCCTCTTGTAACCAACTGGTCAATCTATTTTCGTAAGCTTGTAAGGCCAGAGCGTAGTGACCACTTTTGTCCGGCTGGTCATGTTGCCAGCATTGCAACATTTTGCCGAGATTAACCATAAATTCTACAAAGTGTGTATAGAGCTCTTCCGATTGATCGTTTGATTGGCTCAGAATAATAGAGGCCCATTGATGTAATAGATCAATGGCTGGTTTACTTTTCCCTTCAATGATTGCTGCACAAAGCAGTATAGAGAGATTTTGACGCCACTGGTTTTCGTTTATTGCGAGAATTCCCGACAGTAATGTGTCTTGTTTATTTCGATCAGGAAGTGTTGGTTGTTCAGGAAGAGACTGGTGGATATTGTATGGGATGTTAATCGTTGGATTTGATGTAGAAAGTGATGAAGCGGCGATAAGAAAAAAAGCATCAAAGATTATGTTGAGCACTACTTCTCTTTGCCGTTTTTCTTGCAGATAGGAACTGATTTTTGTGGATGGTTGATGATGATGGGTGAGCTGTTCCGCCTGGGTTGCCAGGGCATCTAATACGCTACGGATATGTCCTGCTAACGAGATTGTTACATAGGCTGAAACGATTGCGGAAGCCAGTTCACTCGGAAATGCATCTACATTATTGATGGCCCTATGTGTGACATTCCTCTGTGGAATGTTTTGTAATTGCTCCAATCCCTGAAGAGCTTTCAATGGCAAATGACGTCCAATTAAACCATAAGTGTACGCGGCAGCACACCCTACGCGTGGGTTAGTTGATTGTATCCAGCGCTCGGTCCATTGGCTTAATAAGCGTAATAGCGAATCGACGAGAGCATCGGTGTTTTTGCTTTGTGTTTTGCTGACGTTGGTTTCATAAGCTCCGGCCAGAAGCGAGGCAGCTGTACGCCAATCACGGGCAGTTTTGCGATCAGCCCAGGTATTGGCGACACGCCAGAGTTGGTTGATATTTTGATATGCTAAAATTGAGCCGAGCGCACGTGCAGAGCGGCGAGAATTTTCACCATTTAATCCTTCCGGCCAGCTTTGTAGCATATCTATAAAGCTCTGACCGGGCTGGGAGCCTGGCCATTCTACTGATTCTTCCGCAATAAAATGTAATATACGTGGACCTAATTCTGGATTTTGCCAGAATATACGAGGGTCACCACCTTCTTGTACAAGCGTATAGGTGCGTTTTCTGAGCCTGGAAGCTGATCGCGCTGAAAGTACTTCTCCGTTCGACATGCTGTGATACAGTTCACGAGCCTTTTTTGTGATCTCACTGGCTGGACTACCTTGTAGCATAGCCACAGTAATTACATAATACCGCTCGTACTCATCCAGACTATCGTAATACCAATCGTCAATATCTGCTGGCATAGCATTTGGATCGGCGGCCCCGGGTGCATCTTTTATAGATATCTCATTTTCAAAGATACCATCCTGAAACTCTTGTTCAGCCATGGCGGCTGCATATTTCTTGCGCTCATATGTCTGATTGGTAGTAAATGCCTGGCTCAAGGCGGACGGATCAAATGGATGACCTGGATGATAGTTAAGCATCATCATTTGAAATACCTTGATAGTGTCATTCAGGCTGAGCCCATTATTATTGACCACACTGCCGTAGTTGGTGCCAAGGACAGAGGTATCAATGTGCTCGGCCTGCACGGAAGCGTTGGTGTCTTCCGTATCCTGTGTACCTTGCGCTGGATCATCTGAGAAAGCTTCTTGTTCTTCAGTCTCGTCTTCTCGCATTATTACCTTGCCTTCACATTTTTATGCGTGTTGAGGAAGTAATCTGGCCTCAAGTAATCCCCATAGTAATTTGATCGCATTACCCATGGCGTAACGGCGCAGAAGTCCATTCCCAATGTTATCAAGCTCTTTTTTGGCTTCATCCCCATTATCGGAGATTGCACGTAAGACTAATGTGTTCTGCGGCGAAGTTTGTTCATAGACGGTAGCCATGAGTCCCGCAGCCTCCATTTCGAGGGCGAGGTATTTACGGTCATGTGTTTTAAGCCAATGCTGGAATGCCTGGCTGGCTCCTATAATGGGACCAGAAGCAATATGGCCCTCGATAATTTGAGCTTGTTCACGTAGCAATCCAGCCTTAATAAGTTCCGTGTATTGCGCTGCTAGCAACTGCTGTTGCGCAACTTTACTTTGGTCCTGCCAGGACTGGAAGAGTGTGGGAGAGCTAAATTCGAAATGCTGTACGGCCTTTATCAATGAGCCGGTTGCACGGTAGACACTGCCGCTGAATTTCAACTCATAACCCTCTAGATTGGCCATCGGAGCTGCTTTCGCATTGTCCAGATATGCATCTATCTGATCAGCAATGATGACATCTCCAACTTTGGCATCCGCATTGAGTGATGCTGCGATACCCACCATCACCAGGGTGGAAGGGTGCCAGCGTGTGATCATCTTCTGGGTTTGTAATGTGGCTTTGACTGGCCCCATATTGCCGATAAAGGTAGCTATACAACGATATGGGCGCGTATTTGCCCTGCTAGGGCGCTCAAACTGATAATAATATTCACCAGTATCTATATCGTTGATGGCTTCACAACTATTAGCGATGTCCGCATAGAGAACAGCGAACTCTTCTTTTAACGCGATGATAATTCCTATATCCATTATCTCGTCTTGTTGGAGAGAGTTTGAGACGCGAAATTCTCTTGCCTGTGTGCCTCCATTAGAAAAGTTAGAGCCATGATTATTGATGATCTGGCCATAGTTATTTCCAAAGACGGATGCATTAATGACTGGAGCTGGATTAGTATATGAGTTGCCTTTTTTCTTATGCTCGGACGATGAAGTTAGTGTTGCCCTGGCTTGATCCGATTGTGAGGGTTGGGTGTGAACTTCATTGGCACTTCTTCGTTGCTCTATGATAGCGCGAATTTCCTGGGAGACCTGACGCATAAGTTTATCAGGGTCGGTGGCGCTGGCAATAGGATTATGGTCGAGTGGAAGAAGCTGTATATTCTCCAGATCTGCATCTTCCCATGAGCAGTGCCGCAATAGGATAGGGATAATAGTGACCGACTCTTTATCCTGCTGTTGGCGCATCAATGCCTGTTGATGTTGTTGCATGCACCTTGAGTCGGAAAAATAATCTGCACTCAGTAAGAAGAAGAATATGTGTGCCGCTTGTAGATGAGTATCGATCTCTTGTTTTATATTCTGCCCGGGTTTGATGTCTTGATTGGCATTCCATAGCTGGATATTATGTTTGGCCGTATACGGGGTCAATTGGATCTTCAAGTTTTGCCATAACAACTCATCTTTATCTTTACGGGAGCAATTCACAAAAACCTTGATGTTCATATAATAACCTGGATTCAAGCTTGACTAAGTCCTGGTATATTAGTCTCATAGATATGGCTCCTTCCCAGAATATGCACCAGTCATGTGAGACCTCTAGTTCCAGCACCGGAATAGTGTAAAGTAGCGTACTCGCAAATTAGGAATAAGTATAGAACGCAAAAATTGATCAATTTTTGACGTGAGACCAGCCTTTTAATATAAGTATAAACATCTGTAAATTTTATAGCAAGAAAGAAGTTGCTGAATATTACTATTAGTGCATTATAGGTTTGAAGCTTAGTTTGAAGAGCTGAGTGGGTGCTTGAAAAAGTGGATTTGTATGGATTGTTGGCTACACATAAGAAATAAAGCAGCGCTTTATTTCTTATGTAGCCAACAAAGAAGGCGATTATGACTGCTTTATTGCTTCCAGGTCCATACAACAGTTGCTAGCAAAAGTTTTTCGTCCAGTATTAGTTTCCGTAAGTAACGACCATCGGTGGTGGATCCATAGCTAGAATTTCTTGTGGCGTCATCAAGCCAGTTGGAGCTTCAAGTCGATAGAAGATTTTAAAGCCACCATACTTGAAGTTATTGTATTTATGCATATCATCTTTGACCCATTGACTGTATTGCAGTACTTTTTCCTGGTGATCGCCGGGAAAACCACCAACGCTATCCACGTGCAGGACCACATCAACCCTGGGGTCTGAAAATAGGTTTCGTTTATCCGCAATTTCTGCCTGGCCCGCGTCAAAAGGAGTTGCCAGTGTATCGCCATCACCACGATATTGATGGATGATCAGAATTTTGCGTGGCACATGATATTTCATTGGCAGTGCGGCCAGTTCTTCAATGGCTGGGTTCAGATCGGTTGCACGTACGTTACTCAAATTTGTGCCTGGAATACCATCATGGCGTGGAAACATCCATTCAGGATCGATCGCCATATGCACAAATGTGTAGTGTTCCAGATAAGGCATAAAGTAGGCCAGTTCATCCTTTACAACTGCCTGCCCAAAGTTGAGGTCTAGGAAGAGCAAAAGATTGTTATTCTGACAGAAATCAATATAATGCTGGATTGTATCGTTATCTACATGATGGCTATAGGTGTGATCTGGCCCGGGATAGTTGTCCGGTACACTTACAACCAGATCAATCCCCATTTTTACCGGGTGCGTTGCATCTAATTTTTCATAGGCATCGCTTTGTGCCTTTAGCTTTGTCAGCATTTGGGCATCCGGCGCATAAGCGGGTCCGGTTACCTCAGCACCTGGAACCGCATAGAAGGCTATCACCCTGTAGTTTGGTAGTATCGCTCCAACCGCAGGATCAAACGGCGTAGGCGTAGGTGTGGGTGTTGGAAGTATCCGTGTTGGTGTTGGCTTCCTGGTTGGTACATTGCTCAATTGTGGATTCGTAGATGTCTGAATGAATGGAAAAAATATAAGTACACTAATAACAAGCAGAACAATTGCAGCAATTATCATTGCCAGACCAAGCCGATATTTTTTATTCGGTGGTTGTGGCCGAGGCGTGTCGTTGGTCAACGGCAGCGGCATCGTTTTATCTGGATCGTACATGTAGTAATCCTTACTAGCAAAAAATAGGAAGTATAAAAAATTGTTATAATCAGTAGAAAAAATACGGCCATATGTATTTTACAACGTTCTCTTTAGTTGAAGGTTACTAGCAGCCAAAAAATCTCGTTGCCTATTTCCAATAGGACTATCATAACTTTTTTTAGTAATCATCTATAAGCATAAACGCGTACCGCAAGTGAGAAGCCTCAGAAAAAAGCTACTTTTTATCATCCATTATTATGCGGTAAAGAAGGCTGATGTCAGGTATAATTAAAGGAGAATATACTATAAGAGTACCAGGTTCTCTGATCCTGACTAAAAGGGGAAATCGGATGGAAAATCCCGGCCGAAAATGGGCAATTTTAAGTGGTATATGTTTCGCTTTTGGACTATTAACCCTATGTACTGGCTACGGAGGCATTGGTGTACTCATTGATACTTGCGGTTTTATCTCCCTCATGATGTACCTCAGAACGCTCTCACAACAGAACGAAGAATGACCTCTCCACATCAGCGCTGGAGGGTGGGATGCCATACTCTCTTGATGTGGGTAGGCATCAAACACGCTCCAGGCAAAATAGTTCGTGGCTTAGAGATCTGAAGGATAGATCAGGGCTTTAGTTTGAGGATTGAAGAGATAAATGTCGGCTGGATCAAGGCCGATCGTAATGTAAGAACCTACCGTGGGCGCAGGTTGTTTGCTATCTTTTAGTTCCGCCCTCAGTGTTGTCTCTTCTCCAATATTCAACTGAATGGTCAGGTAGCCCATCAATAAATCGACGCTAAGCACGCAGGCTGTGAGCAGTATATAGTTGCTGGTATTGATTGACTTAAGAGCCCATTCAAAGTTGATTGTGCCAGGCCGAATGCCAAGAATGAGCTGATTTTGGTCCTGAATGGGAGCCAGCACGGCTTGCCATCTGGCATCTAATACCATCTTTAATGCGCCCGCTTGCACTGTATAGCCGGTTTCAATTGCCTGGATGGTGCCGGTCAATTGGTTTAGAAATGGCTGGTTAAGAAATTGGGCTACAAACAGGTTGACGGGCCGAGTCAATAATGTATCAGTGTCGCCGAGCTGCTCAATGCGTCCCTGATTGATGATAGCGATGCGACCCCCAATGGCAAACGCGTCGGCTGGATGATGGGTAGCATAAATACTCATAGCTGTTTTAAGTTTATGGACAAGCAGCATTGCTTGTTGGATGCGATAACGTGTATGTGGATCTACTTGAGTGATTGGATCGTCGAAAAGATAGAGATCAGCATTGCGTACCATCGCGCGAGCAATTGCTACTCGTTGTACTTCGCCGCCCGATAGCGTTCTCAAGATGCGCTGCTGAAGCTTCTCTAACTCTAACAGTTCCAGAGCAGCTAACACATGAAGTTGTAGCTCTTTTTTTGTAAGGTGCCGGAAGCGTAATGCTTGAGCGATATTGTCATAGACACTCAGTTGAGAAGCCATACCATACTTCTGTGAGACCAATACCACATTGCGTAAGGTTGCATATCTATGTGTAATATCAAGAGCATCCCAATAGATTTTCCCCTCATCAGGCTGGTCCAGTCCAGCAATCATCTGGAGGAGCGTTGATTTGCCACTATTAGAGGGACCGAGCAGTGTTAAAAATTCGTTATCGGACAAGGTCAGATTCAGCTGATCCAAAGCCAGCGTGTTGCCAAAACGTTTCACGACTTCTTGTACTTTCAGCGTATTCATCCCGGTAATATCTCCATCGATATCTATACGTGCCGTGATCCAAGATTGATCTCATCTATAAAAAAACTCCTCAATACAGTTCTATTAAGAGAATATATCAAAAGTGTACAGAAGTGAATATGAAAAAGCCCTGAGCAGAATATTTTCGCAAAGGTCTAAGGTACTAAGGTACAAGCCCATATTAGCTATTTTGGATGCGAGATTTCACAGGATGATAGGACAATGATATCGTATTCAGAAATACTCACTGCGTATTTTCGCCGTTTTATGGTGGTGAGTCGTGGCGTCAAGAGCGTACATGTAAGAACGTAGAAACTGTTGCAGGTTGGGTGTAAGCATATTCAGGCTATTCTCCTGCTATATTTATAGACACATTATGGATAATCAATGATGGATGAGAATATTACCCACGAGTTGACTGGGATGCTTGTTTTTGATGAGGAACGCAATCACTTACTGCTGGATGGTCATGAGCTGTCATGTGATGAACAAATAGAGATCCGTGTCTTTGGTTCGTGGGTGCCGGGGCAGGTGGCGATGGACTCTGCTGGCTGGTATCTGATGACGCTTGATCAAGTGGGCATTCGCCTGCAAGGAGGCCTTCCCGCCCGCTCATCTGAATTTCGCGTTTCACCGCAAGCTGTGTCACAATCCATAGATCAAAAGACGCGTCCTACTATTTTAATCGTTGATGATGATACCGCGCTCCTGAGCGCCCTGCCACGTATGCTAGCCTTACGTTTGCCAGATATACAGGTAGATACTGCCCAATCTGCCCGCATTGCGTGGCAGTTGTTGCGTGAGAAGACGTATGCGGCCGTGGTCAGTGATATCAAGATGCCTGAAATAGATGGATTGACCCTGCTGACCAGGATTCGCGAGGCTCAACCTGATACCCCGACTATTTTGATTACTGGCCATGGTGAGCATGATATCGCTATCCAGGCTCTGCGTGGTGGTGCCTATGATTATATCCAGAAGCCGATCGAGCGCGATAACTTTGTCGCCGCTCTCCTTCGAGCCATCCAGACCTTTGAACTGCGCCGCCAGGTACAGGAGCAGCAGCAAGCACTGGAACTCTACACGCGTTCCCTGGAGTTGCTGGTGCAGCAACGTACTGATGAACTGGCTGAGGCTCACGCGACCAAAGACAAGGTTGTCAGCCTGGTTTCTCAGGAACTCAATGAGCCGGTGACGCGTCTGAAAAATTTAACCCAGCTCTTGCAGCAGAAATTGGGGAATAGTGAGCTTTCAGAGATCGTATCCAGGAGCTTTGCGGATATTGAAGATTCGCTTGAGCGTACCGAGCTCCTGGTCCAGGAACTGTTAAGCACCTCCGACATTGAAACACAACGCTTTATTTTGCATCGTCAGCGCTGTGATCTGGCTCAACTATGTCGTAGTATCCTGGAAGAAGAGACCGCTGATACCTTCCTGAAACTAGATTATCAGGGATTGAATGAACCACTGGAAGTCGAAGTAGACGAAAGTCAGATTCGGCAGGTCTTATCGATGCTTTTGGATAGTACGCGGTCTTCTATGCATCAGGAAAATTCCACTACCATTATGCTGCAACAAATTGGCTCTGAAGCTATGATCACCATCCGTGATCAGGGTGTTAGCTCGTTAGGTGCCGGCTTTTACATCTCGCGAAAAATCGTCGAGCGCCATAATGGTCATTTAGAGATACAAAGTTTCCCAGATGAGCGTCGAGCCCTGTTTATTACTTTACCACTCTCCCAGGAGTATAGAGAATCTACCGAGCAAGCAAATAATGATTTTGCTCAGGTGCCGCATACCCATGCTATCTGGACTATTACCCATGATGCCCAGGCTGCCATTACTGGCAAATAAAGCCACTTGCACACAGTTGTACTTTAGTTCATCCATTTTTCAGTATCATTCGTTCCCTATAAAGAGGCATCCAATGGTCTGGTTTAGCCAGTGAGCAAAGCTGACCATGCATGACCTTATGCGCTTTGTTCGCAACGTTGCAAGCAATCCAATAGCGCAGCACATTATTGATGAATGGACATGACGAGGATGATCAGAAGAAAGAGTACGCGACAGCTCGAACGAATTACCCGTGAGAAATTTGGTTATGAAGAGTTGCGACCAGGGCAGGCAGCAGCTATTCGCTCGATCCTCGATGGAAACGACACCATCGCGATTTTGCCCACCGGCCTGGGAAAATCCTTGATCTATCAGGTGACGACGCTCCTTCTCAAGGGACCTGCCATCATTGTTTCGCCTTTGATTGCGCTACAACGTGATCAGGTTGAATCGATTGCAGATTTAAATCTCGGCAAGGCTGCCCTTATCAACTCAACTATGCGTGAATCTGAACGTCAGAAAGTCCTGGCGCAACTTAAAGACGGAACGTTAAACTTTCTTTTCCTGGCACCCGAGCAATTTAATAGCGAGGAACTTATTACCCAGCTGCAGGCAGCCCGACCAGCCCTCTTTGTCATCGATGAGGCTCACTGCATTAGCGAATGGGGCCATGATTTCCGACCAGAGTATCTGCGCCTGAGTTCAGTCATTCAAGCCCTTGGCCATCCAACCGTGGTGGCTTTAACGGCGACCGCTGCCCCGCTGGTACGCGAAGAGATTATCGAACGGCTGCAACTAAAAAATCCTCAGATGATCGTCCAGGGTTTTGATCGGCCTAATATCTGGCTGGGTGTTGAAAAATTCAATAGCGAGGCCGACAAAAAGAAAGCTCTGCTCGAGCGCGTATTGGAATCTGAGCGACCTGGCATCATCTATACCGCCACCCGCAAACATGCTGAAGAGATCTCCAATGCTCTGCGTATGTTGGGTGTTGCAGCGGCCTTCTATCATGCGGGCATGCGTGCTGGTGAGCGTGAGCAGGTCCAGCAGCAGTTTATGGATGATCGGCTTGAGGTTATCGTTGCGACTGTTGCCTTTGGTATGGGCATAGACAAACCCAATGTACGTTTTGTCTATCATTATGACATCAGTGATTCGCTGGACTCCTATTATCAGGAAGTCGGCCGTGCCGGACGTGATGGTCTGCCATCCCGCGCTATCCTCTTCTATCGCTCTGAAGATCTACGTATTCATCGCTTCTTCGCCGGAGCAGGCCGTATCGACATCGACCAGGTTGAGTTAGTCGCCCGTGTTATTCAAGAGCAGATCGATCCCGTCACATTGCAAGAACTGGCTGAAGTGACCCATCTTTCGCGCTCAAAACTGACTGAGGCCCTGACACGCCTGCAGGAGAGCGGAGCAATCAAGACCTTGCCCAATGGAGAAGTTATGTCCAATGGCGTCATCGATAATCTCGATGAAGTTACTCAGGAGGCCATGGCCGCGCATCTCTCACGACGAGAATTTGATCGCTCCCGTATTGAGATGATCCGTTGCTATGCCGAAGTGGGCGATTGCCGCCGTGAATATCTCTTGAATTACTTTGGTGAGAATCTGGAGGAGCAGCCCTGCCAGAATTGTGACAATTGTGATGCTGGCATTCTTGTGATTGAAGATATTACCAGTTTGCCTTTTCCAATTAACACCAAAGTTATCCATAAAAGCTGGGGTGATGGACTGGTCTTGCGCTATGAAGGCGATAAAATGGTCGTCTTGTTTGATGAGGTTGGTTATAAAACCCTGTTTGTAGACCTTGTCGTTGAGCGTGGGCTCCTCCTGGAGTCTTTATCCTGATTTGCTAGCAATTCTTCATCTTTTCAAACCTTCTGGCGTCTATTAATGATAGTAGCAAGTTTTTTGCTCCTGGCTACCTTCTGCACCGGGCAGACAACGTCAATAGTGTAATATAGTGGATAGAAGTGTGGAATAGGTGGTGGCCTGGCAATTTCCGTCTCGATCCCATTGAACGAACTGAGCATTTTCAGCCAAAGGAGATGAGAATTTGAAGGAATATCTGCTAGACGTAAAGGATTTAAAGACCTATTTTAAGACGCGGAGTGGCTATGTACACGCAGTCGATGGGGTTAATTTCTCGGTGGCCCCTGGTGAAAAGGTGGCGATCGTGGGTGAGAGTGGGTGTGGCAAAAGTGTAACGGCCCTCTCAATCATGCGTCTTGTCGCGCAGCCACCCGGTGAATATATTGGCGGCGAGATCAACTTTGCTGGCCAGAATCTGTTGGACGTCTCAGAAAAAACCATGCGTAGTATACGCGGTGGTCAGATAGGCATGATCTTCCAGGATCCGATGGCCTGCCTCAATCCAACTATGACCATTGGCAAGCAGATCGCTGAAGGACTAAAGATCCATCTTAAACTTGGCCACCGTGAAGCTCGTGAGCGGGCGATTTCTTTGTTGGAGCAAGTAGGTATTTCAGCTGCGCGTGAGCGCATCGATGCCTTTCCACACCAATTTAGTGGTGGTATGCGCCAACGTGTTATGATCGCGATTGCCCTGGCCTGTAATCCGCAATTGCTGATCGCGGATGAGCCCACCACCGCCCTGGATGTAACTGTACAGGCCCAGATCCTTGAGTTAATTGATGGTATCTGTAAAGAACTGGGTACCTCATTGATTTTGATTACTCATGATCTTGGTGTCGTGGCTGGCATCGCTGACCGTGTCATCGTCATGTATGCTGGCAAAGTCGTAGAAGAAGCACCAACCGACCAGCTATTCGCGCATCCAACCCATCCCTATACCCTGGGACTCCTCTCGTCTGTGCCGCGTCTGGATGAAGATCGCCAGCAGGAGCTCAACACCATTGAAGGCTCGCCTCCTGACCTGCTACATCCTCCTACTGGTTGTCCCTTTATGCCTCGCTGTTCTTTCGCCCGTGTAGACTGTCAGCGTATGCCCGCGCTGGAGCCCCTTCCAGGCCAGCCCGCTCATCGTAAAGCCTGTTGGGCCGATGTCAATGATCCCAAACAGCAAGCGATAGCGCAACAGCGCCAGCAATCACGCCGTGCAGCCTTGCAGGAAGCCCTGAAGCCAGTTGGAGCCAGAGCCGCGCGAGATGATTCCTAAATCTGAGAGAGACACAGAGGAGGCAGTTATTATGGCCGAAACACTCGTCAGCAACCAGCTTTTGTTGGATGTTCGCAACTTGAAAATGTATTTTCCTGTCACGCGTGGCATCATCTTTCAACATACCGTTGGTAATGTACAGGCTGTGGACGATATCAGTTTTAGCATTGAACGTGGGCAGACGCTGGGTCTGGTTGGTGAAAGTGGTTCCGGTAAAACCACTATCGGTCGCACCATTGTGCGCCTCTACAAGCCAACCGCTGGCCAGATCCTCTTTTCTGGTCAGGATATGGGAACTATCCAGGACGATGCACTCTGGCAGATGCGCCGCCAGGTCCAGATGATTTTCCAAGATCCCTTTGCTTCGCTCAATCCCCGCTTCACTATTGGTTCCCTGATCGCTGAACCCATGCATATTTATAAAATGGGGACCAGGCAGGAGATTCGTGCTCGTACCGAAGAATTGCTAAGTGTGGTTGGACTGCGACCAGAATACATCGACCGCTATCCACACGAGTTCAGCGGTGGCCAGCGGCAACGCATTGCCGTTGCGCGTGCTCTCGCCCTTAATCCCGAGTTGATTATCGCTGACGAGCCAGTCTCAGCTCTAGATGTCTCGGTACGTGCGCAAGTATTAAATCTACTACGAAGACTGCAACGCGAGTTCAACCTGACCTATCTTTTTATCTCGCATGATCTCAGCGTTGTACGCCACGTTGCTGATCGTGTTGCCGTCATGTATCTGGGTAAAATCGTTGAGATTGCTGACCGCGACGAACTTTATCTTGCACCCAAACATCCCTACACCCGAGCCTTGCTCTCAGCAGTTCCCATTCCTGATCCGCAGATAGAGAAAAAGCGCCAGCGTATCATCCTTAGTGGTGACCTACCCAGTCCAATGAAGATACCCACTGGATGTCGCTTTCATACACGTTGTCCGATGGCGCAGGATATATGTCGGCAGGTTGAACCAGCCTTTGAAGCTAAAGAGGGGCATGAGCACTATGCCGCCTGCCATTTTTCCGAGCAAGTCACCTCGCCCATTGCAAAGCTATAACGGCCTGGCTATGATGAAGCATGGTGAGCGGTGACACAAAAAGACCATATTGACATGAAGTTTATTGACAGTTTGTGGAACTCAGCATATGCTATCTACAGAATGACGAGTGGCGAAGACTGTCTTGATGCTGAAACATACAGACAAAAAAAGAGGTACGAATGACGGATTTGCGTAGGTTTGGTGCTCAATTCACCTATCTTATACTATCAGTAATCGGCGTAGCGATCTCCATCTATTTAACCATTGCTCATTATGACAAAGTACCGGTTGTTTGCTCGACGAGCGGTGTGATTAATTGTGAGCGTGTTCTCTCCAGCTCCTTCTCGGTGGTACCCGGCACCTCGATTCCTATCTCGGTTCCGGGACTTCTCTGGTTTGTGGTGAGTGGTACGCTGGCCGTGCTGGCCTGGAAAGTCTGGCCTGAACGCCGCAACCTGAAGATTATCGAGACCGCCTGGTTCGGCCTTGGCGTATTGACCGCGCTCTACCTGGTCTATGCAGAGCTTGTCTATCTGCACAATATCTGTGCCTGGTGTACCGCGCTCCACGTGATCATGCTTGTCATGTTCCTGTTAGCGGTGTTCCAATTGATGCAGCCTGAGCCATATGAGGAAGAGTACGAAGAAGATGAGCTAGAAGTATCCCAGGTCAGTAGCCGCAGCAATTAAAATCTGTGCCATATTTACGGGAAAAGTTGTGGTTGTGTGAGCGCTGTGTCTGGTTGGATGCAGATCTGATCGCCAGCGCGCACACGTCCACCGCGTAAGATGCGGGCCATCATGCCAGCTTTAAAGCACTTTTTCCCTTGCTCTTTCGTTGTGACCGCCTGTAAGAGTTGTTCATGCATGCCGTTCAACTGCTTACACGGCGTCCGCACCTCTGTGATCTCAAGTAATGCCTCGCCAACCGACACATGTGTGCCCAGGGGCAACTGCATGACTGCCAGCCCCTGGACCGTAATATTCTCTCCCATCGCGCCCGGTCCTAACTGGATATCAACCTCAGCGATATCAGTATAAGACTGGACATCGACGAGTAGTACCTGGCGTTTATTTGGTCGATTGGGATATTTCCTGGCCAGATAGCGGTGGCGTACCAGTTTGCCTGCATGATAATCACCCTCGACGCCCCAATTGGCCTGTAGCATGATCTCATCCACTACTGGTTTGGGAAGTCCCGGTTGCTGATTACGACAGACGGCGACCACCGTCCCCGCCTCTGTACTACGCGTCATAAAATCCATCCTTACCCGTTCATCCTACACAAAAGATTCGTTACTCCCACTTAAACGTACGCATTGCCACAATCAGAATCACTACGGCCCACACTGCCAGCAGTATCATAGGATACACTGGAAGTGTTCCCCCGGCTGTCATGGTCTGTTGGAGCGCCTGCGTGAGCGCTGAGGCTGGCAAAAGTTGTGCCACTGCAGCGATTGGAGCGGGTAGATGCTCCAGTGGCAAGATGCCTCCACCCAGCAGGATGAAGACCAGGAAGAGCGCATTGGCACCAGCCAGTGTCATTTCGGCGCGTAACGCACCAGCCATAGCCAATCCAAGCGCTGAAAATGTAACGGTTCCCAGGGCCAGTGAGAGTAGCGCAAAGGGCAGTGAGCCGACTGGACGCCAGCCATAAAAAGCCACGGCCACCCCGATCAGGAGTAATACCTGGACAATTTCCAATACCAGAATTGAGATGATTTTGGCGATGATCAGTCGACTGCGCGATAGTGGAGAGCTCCCCAGGCGTTTGAGTACCCCATAGTAGCGTTCATAGGCGGTAGCGATACCCAGATTTACCATGCCCGCTGCCATAATCGCGATTGCCAGGATGCCAGGCAATAGAGATGTTGCCTTACTCTCGCCCTGCTTGACCGGAATAATATTGAGGGAAGCAAAGAAAATCAGGAGCATGACAGGAATAATCAAGGTGACCAGTACATTCTCGCCGCGCCTGCTGGTCAATAATAATTCATATTGCGTCTGCTTAAGAATCTGTCGTCCCGCTGATGCCGGAGTATTCCGCCGTGGCGCCGACTCAGTTGTTAAAGGTGTCTGTGTAGCCATGTTAGTCCCGTACCTCTGATCCAGTTAAGCGTAAGAAAAGATCTTCTAGAGAGCCATGGCCTACCCGTAGCTCCGATAGCGGAATAGCTTGATCCCGTAGCCATGTCGTCAGTTCGACGAGCAAGGTAGGAATATCGTCAGTCTCTATGAGATAGCTACCTGCCCGTACCTCTTCAGCCTTCTTGGCGGCAGGCAATGCCGCTAGCTTCCGGCAATCCAGGCCTTCTGGCGCCACAAAGCGCACGACATTCGCATTCTGTCCACCAGTCAGATTTCCCGGCGTATCCATGGCAATCAACTGGCCATGATCGATAATCGCCACTCGATCAGCCAGACGCTCCGCTTCATCCATTAAATGGGTTGTCAGCAAGATCGTCACGCCATTACGCTTTAGCTCGCGTACAATCTCCCATGTTGTCTGACGAGCCTGGGGATCCATACCTGCTGTCGGCTCATCCAGGAAGACCAATTCAGGATTACCCACCAGAGCCACGGCCAGTGCCAGCCGACGTTTCTGGCCACCCGACAAACGGCGGCAGCGCGTTTTAGCGGAATCGGTTAGTCCCACACGCTCAAGGAGGGCATCAACATCCTGAGGTTGCTCATAATAGCCCGCAAAGAGGCTCAGCACCTCACGAGCCGTCAAGGCTGGATACAGACCATCCTGTTGCAGCATTACCCCAATTCGTGGCTTTAACTCCTCAGCCTGCCGAACAGGATCAAGTCCAAGCACCCGAATTGTTCCCATATCAGGAGAGCGATAGCCCTCCAGCGTCTCGACCGTGGTTGTCTTACCCGCACCATTAGGACCGAGCAGAGCCAAAACCTCACCGGGTAGAACATGAAATGACAGCTTATCCACCACGCGGTGCGTGCCATAACTTTTACTAAAATTCTCAACGACAATGGCCGCCAGATCATCAAGAACCGCCTTAGCCGCCGCTGCCGTTGTCTGCGTATCAGCAGACATAAGAGTTACTCCTTTATATATAAAACCATTCTTTAAAACTAATCCTTAAAGTCATCCCTTGCCACCAGCTAAAATAAATCCCATCCAGAACCTGGAAACAAGAAATCCAGTAATCCTTTGTTAATAAAGTACAGCAGTTTTGGCAAGATGACAAGCTATAGCATTTCCAGAACGTGTGCCCAGCCAATCCCTCTCCTTTTCACAATGTAACCCATGTGAATGCGATTGGTTTTGTGCCTGATTATATCGCCATGCACACGCCGGTTCAGTACATCTATTTTGGTTAGCTATACGTATATATACTAGTTATATAATTAGCGTTCCTTGATAGACCGACGCTAAAGGTATTATTGTTTTTTGAGCCATTTGTCGAAGGAGATAATATCATGGTTGGTATTCTTTGGGCAGTCGTTGCCGTCCTCGTTGTCCTCTGGTTACTTGGATTTGTCGTCCTGCACGTTTCCAGCGCTTTGATTCATATCCTGCTGGTCATCGCCGTTGTTGTTCTGATCTACAACCTGGTGGTGGGTGCTCGCGGCCGCCGTACTTTATAAATAAAGGCTGGCGTTCCGGCATACCGGTAACGGATTAAAAAAAAGGTCCTCTCTGTTATATTAAGAGAGGACCTTTTTTTATATGTTTCTATGAAAGACATCCTGGTTATGCACCTTCTTATATCCGCAAAGGTCCTCCCAAAAAGAGATGCTAGAACGTAGATTTCGTAAGAATAGGTGATTGTGAGTGCATCTATTTGACGCTGCCCAATGCTAGATGTTACACTATCAGGAATTCTTAAATCGATTTGTCTCATAAATTGTCCAGGCGTGAGCCTGTTTTTAATCCAATGAAGGACCAGTACACGTTTTTTTGATGTGTGCTGGTGTTTTTTTAAGGAGGAAGTCTAAAACCATGTCTCTGGCACAGAATCCGGACTCCTTTGCCCAGAAGTTTGCTAAAGAAGGCCTCACATTTGATGATGTGCTGATTATACCAGCAGCCTCTTCTGTTCTTCCCCGCGAAGTCTCCACCCAAACACGTTTTACGCGAGAGATTAGTCTCAATATTCCTGTTGTTAGTGCCGCTATGGATACTGTTACCGAAGCTCGCCTGGCGATTGCTATGGCGCGTGAAGGTGGTATTGGCGTCATTCATAGTAATGCATCCATTGAATTTCAGGCGCAAGAAGTTGATAAAGTTAAGCGTTCTGAGTCTGGTATGATCACTGATCCGATCACGCTCGAACCTGATGCCGCCTTGAGTGAGGCGTTAATGGTTATGAAGCGCTTCCATATCTCTGGTATTCCTATTACTGAGCATGGTAGGCTGGTGGGTATCCTCACGAACCGTGACCTGCGCTTCGAAAACAATCCCGAGCGTCCAATTGTTGATCTTATGACCCGCGAAAATCTGGTAACCGTTCCTGTTGGCACAACTCTGGAGCAGGCCCGCGAAATTCTCCACCGTAGCAAAGTTGAAAAACTTCCTGTTGTAGACGACAATGGCATGCTCAAAGGCCTGATCACGATGAAGGATATTCAGAAAAAGATTCTGTATCCAAATGCGTCCAAAGATGAATTTGGCCGTTTGCGTGTTGCCGCCGCCGTCGGTGTTGGTCCAGATTCGCTGGATCGTTGTGCCGCTTTGGTTGAAGAGGGTGTTGATGCACTTGTTGTAGATACATCGCATGGACATTCGCGAATGGTTATTGAGCGTGTGGCCCAGATCAGCGATCGTTTTGGTAAAAAAGTCCAGCTTGTCGCTGGTAATGTCGTGACCGCCGAGGCTACTGAGGCTTTGATCCAGGCTGGTGTTGATGCTGTGAAGGTTGGTATTGGTGCAGGCTCTATTTGTACCACACGTATCATCTCAGGCGTTGGTATGGCCCAGATTACAGCCATCTATGATTGTGCCGCCGTTGCTCGCCGCTATAACATTCCGATCATCGGTGATGGTGGTATCCAGTATTCGGGTGATATCGCCAAGGCTATTGTTGCTGGTTCTGACACCGTTATGTTAGGTAGCCTGCTGGCCGGTGTTGATGAGAGCCCGGGTGAACTGATCATCTCACGTGGTGAGCGCTTCAAAGACTACCGTGGCATGGGATCAATTGGTGCTATGAAACAGCGTAGTTACAGCAAACATCGCTACTTCCAGGGTGAAGTGGATGAAAGCGAACTGATCGCCGAAGGTATCGAGGCCCGCGTCCCTTATAAAGGTATGCTTGGACCCCTCGTTTATCAACTGGTAGGAGGCTTACGTCAGGCTATGGGTTATGCTGGTGCAGCCACCATCAAGGACATGCAGGAGTATGCGCAGTTTACGCGTATTACCAATGCCGGTCTACGTGAGAGTCATCCACATGATGTCATGATCACCAAAGAAGCCCCGAATTATGGTACTAAGAATCGTTAAGTTACTAAGATGGAAGAGAGGCATCCACTGGATGCCTCGTCCCTTCTGTTTACGTACTATTTAAGCGTGCTCGGACAGCTCAGAAACGCAAAGAGTTCATCCCAGGGATACGGGCCAGGGCAAAAACTGCGGTGTACAGGATCCATTGAAGAGTGTCCTGTGATCCCACCAGAGGCGTCGGCCTTCCGCTTAGGAATCTGGTGACGATCACAAATACGCTGGATAAGTTGGAAACTCACTAGTTTTTGGATGTCTGTGAGTTCATCCGAGTTATCCCGATGTGGTTTGACATGTTCGATTGAGATCGTCACATTATTTGGATTGAGACTGCGCGACCACCAGTGATCATGACCTTCAGTGACACCGCCATTTCCCCAGGCACCATCGTGTTCACGTACCGATTGCACAATGACACCATCGCGACCAATTGTGTAATGGGTGCTGACATCAGCTTGTTGGAAATAATTCCCAACCTCTTCAGCGCTTGTAAAACCAGCGGTACCATGCACGATTATCCAGCGGGGACGATGTCCAACGCGCTTCGGAAAGTAGTTGTTTGAAGGAATCCATAATGCCTGTTGTTCATCCATAAATGCTCCTTGGACTACTAGTGCTTGTTATCATAGCCGCCTGTATGCGGCGTGCACGCTTGTCTGCCATTGTATCTTTATTGTACAGCAAAGATGGTTTGGTATGTCTGGCACGTGAGAAAAAAGAATCGCGGGCAGGACGAGATAAAGCCTTTTCCACAGGGTCAGCATGATTGATGGACATTAGCCAAGATGTCCCAAAGCATTGCGCTCGCATAGGACATCAGTTAGAATAACAAGGGTCCCAGACTCACTACCAGGAACAAGATCGCAACCACAACGTGGAGGGAAGAATGGTTGATCTAAAACAGATGCTGAGCCGCTTCTTAGCAATACCAGGTGTCCGACAAGCAATTCTCGTTGGCCGTGATGGTCTTATGATCGAGGGTATGACGAGAGATGGCAAAGAGGACATGGATGCGGTAGGTGCAGTGACAACGACAAGCTTTAGTACCGCTGAAGCATTGGGACAAGAGATAGGGCGGGGAAGTGCGGTGGGGTTGCTCTTGGAATATGAAAATGGTTTAGTGAGTGTTGATCCCCTGGGAGATTTTGCTTTAATGGTCACACTCTCAGATAATGCCTCGAATATTGGTCGCGTACGCCATCTGGTTAAAGCGAGCCGTAACGAAATTCTTGAGGCTCTAGATATAGCTTAGCGCAACATAAAATGGTGTATTATACCTTATGCCAGACGTGTACACGGAGGGCGGCGCGTCCATGGAACAATTAACAAATCTTATCATTTCTGATCGCGAACTTGCTACAATTTCAGCTGTCTTGTTGAAGTTGATGAATGATACCAATGCCACATCGGCCATGCTGCTCGATAAAAGTGGCCAGGTTGTTGCCGTGCAAGGAACAGGTACACGTCGCAATGCAACAACACTAGGAGCACTGCTCGCAGGTGTTTTTTCATCATCACGAGAGGTTGCTAAACTTCTTGACGAAAAAGACTTTCGCAATATCTTTCAGCAGGGGGTGCAGGAAAACATCTACACCACCATGGTCGAAGAGCAATGGCTTCTGGTAATTATTTTTGACAAGCTAACGCATATCGGCCTGGTTAAAGTTCTTTCGAAAAAAGCTTCTGATGAACTTGGACGCACCCTGGAGCGTGTGCGTAGCGATACAACGCGTACAAAATCTTCGGTGCTCAATCTTCAGTTTCGCTCGTCTGTTGAAGATACCATCGATCTGCTTTTCCGCGATTAGAGGAACCTATCTCTTATGGCTCTCATCAACATTGCTACCCATGAGATCCACTGTAAGATTGTGTATTACGGCATTGGATATTGTGGGAAGACAACGAATTTGCAGCATGTGCATAAGAGCATTAATCCCAATGCCAGGGGTGACATGCTCTCTATTGCCACGGAGACAGAGCGTACTCTGTTCTTCGATTTCCTGCCTCTGGACCTTGGGACCGTGCACGGCTTCCGTACACGTTTCCATCTCTATACTGTACCAGGGCAAGTTTTATATGAACGCACCCGTCTCGCTGTTCTGAATGGCGCAGACGGAATTGTATTTGTCGTCGATTCTCAGGCTGAGAAGTTCGAGGAAAACGTTCAAAGTATAGCTGAGCTAGAAATGAACATGCGCCGCATCGGGAAGAATATGGCGAACTTCCCGCTGGTCATCCAGTGGAACAAGCGTGATATGCCGAATGCCCTGCCGGTAAATGCTCTGGAACATTACCTGAATCGCCGTCGTTTTCCAAGCTTTGAAGCCGTGGCTTCTGATGGGCGTGGAGTGTTTGCCACGTTACGCGCAATCAGTAAGAATGTGATGGCTCAATTGTAATATTTATTTCTTTAGCTCTTTATGCTATTTGCGTGTGGTAGGGAAAGGGGTATAGCGCCGTTGAGCACAGATGTGCAAGCGATTCCTATTTTTGGTCTGGATTTTACCAGTGCCCCCTCCCGCCGCAAGCCGATTACCTGTATGCACTGTCAACTAAAGGCTACTACACTCATTGTAGAAGATTGCCTGCTCTTCTCCCAATTTAGCGCGTTTGAAGACTTCCTCCAGCAGCCTGGACCCTGGTTACTCGCCTGTGATTTTCCTTTCGGTCAACCCCGCCAGTTGATCACAAACTTACACTGGCCCACCGACTGGTCTGGCTATGTCGATGTTGTTAGCAACATGGATAAAGCCACTTTCAATCAGCTTTTGATTTCTTATAGCAAGGAAAGACCAGCTGGAGACAAGCTTCATCAACGTCTGGCTGACAGACTGGCACATGCAATCAGTCCAATGATGATGTATCGTATCCCGGTCGGCAAAATGTTTTATGAAGGTGCCCCAAGACTTTTGCGGTCCGGTGCCAGTATTCTCCCATGTTATCCTCGGTCCGACAGTCGCTTGATCATCGAAGGTTATCCGGCTCTGGTAGCGCGTCGCTGGCTTGGGAAGCGCAGTTATAAAAGTGATGAGCGAGCCCGTCAAACGGCCGAGCTTCAGCAAGCTCGCACCGAGCTGTTACAGAGCCTTCGTTCTCCCGCTTTACAAGACACCTATGGCATCCAGCTTGAGATCAGTAGCCAACTATGCCAGCAGCTCATTGTTGATCCTATGGCCGATCAGCTTGATGCCCTTCTCTGTGCCATCCAGGCTGCATGGTCATATACTCAGCGTCATCAGGATTATGGCATTCCCCGCGGCTTTGACATAGACGGTTGGATCGTTGATCCTTTGACGCTCCAACTTTTCAGCAAAGATAGCTGAAAAGAATGGCTATAGCATTATCATTGCTTGTTGGATTTCCTTTGTTGCTAATTCTACGGGAACTTGTTTGGAGAAGCGTAGCGGCTTGCCAATTTTTACCCAGATAGTTTTTCTGCATTTGGGAAGATTTTCGAGTAGCGCTTCATCCATTGGGGGGAATATGTCGCGATAGGCAGGATCAATTTTAATTGGCACTACTGGAACATGCATGTGGGTGGCGATAAATCCGATGCCGGATTTAAATGGTTGCAGTGTCCCATCCTGAGAAATACCACCTTCTGGCGCGATCAAGATGGAGAAGCCATTATCCAGAAATTCGCCTGTCTGCTCAAGGGAAGCTTTGATATTCTGTTTGGCATCAAAAGGAAATCCACTACCCCAAAATTCGACAAAAAATTGTCTCCAATCGCTCCATAAAGCGCGAGTGGCGGCTATCACCAGCTTCTGACGAATAGCTATTGGTAATGCACGTACCGCGCACACCGCATCCATTACCCCCATATGGTTAAAATAAAAAACGGCTGGTAGGTCTAAACCAGGCAGATTTTCTTTTCCGCTAATTTCCAGAGGAACAAAAAGCGCGTGGAGTGGAAATACCAGTATATTTTGCAGAAAGACTCGTGCTTTTACAATCAGTGGATGGTAATTGAATGCATGAAATGGCAGAGCCTCAGAAACAGTTTCCGCATTTTTAATCAGATCCCTTAATTGTGTGACCGTGGTCTGTTCAGTAATGCCTGTTTCTTTAATCGCCACTCCTAATTCTTGCTCGATTAAAGAGAAAAGTTCCACCCGCTGTAATGAATCTAAGGCCAGATCGGTTGCCAAAAGATCTGTGTCTTTAATCCGTGAAATTGGGATTTTCTTGACCTGTGCTATGAGTGAGCGGAGAGTAACATTTTTGGCTACCTCGACCACTACAATCTTCTCTGCATGTCCTGCAAGGATCGCAGCAACTTTGGCTCGATCAATCTTTAAAATCGGCGTGCGCGGAAAATCATCATGTTCCCAGGCAGTCCATGCCAGTATTTGTTCATGCGAAGAAAGCTGCTGATTCACTTGACGTATAATCTCATTGAGCTTCTGGGGATATTTTGTGAGTACAGCTGCATGCACCCTTTCTCCTTCCTCTTTTTTTATCCCAACCACACAGGCTTCGCGTACAAGTGGATGCGCATTCAATTTATTCTCGATATCTTCCGGATAGACCTTCTCACCTCCAGGCAAAACAATTCTCAATGCCTCTCGGCCAGTGATATACAGATATCCCTCGGCA
This sequence comes from Dictyobacter alpinus, assembly GCF_003967575.1. Classification (NCBI taxonomy): domain Bacteria; kingdom Bacillati; phylum Chloroflexota; class Ktedonobacteria; order Ktedonobacterales; family Dictyobacteraceae; genus Dictyobacter; species Dictyobacter alpinus. The sequence goes on along the minus strand of NZ_BIFT01000001.1, from coordinate 1,148,919 downwards.
TCGAACCTGCCAATATCTCCTGTCCTGTACCAACTGTTACAGAAGGCTTGCTGCGTCTTTGCCATATCTTGAAAATAGCCACTGGAAATATTGGGACCGCTGGCGATAATTTCATGTGTGATAGGATCGAGCTGTATGTGTATGCCTGGTAACGGCTTTCCCACTGATCCCAAACGCCTGGCTGTGGGAGTATTAATGGTCAAAATCGCCGTGGTTTCTGTGGCTCCATAGCCTTCGTAAATCTCGATGCCAGTATGTTCCCACTTTTGAGCCAGTTTGTTGTTCAGAGGAGCAGAACCACAGCCGAAGAATTGGAGATGTTTTCCTATGCGCTGGCGCATTTGATAAAAGATCCTTCTTCTCATCCAGCGAGGAAGAAACGCAGCAATAGCCTGGAGCTTCGACCAGATATATTTTCGTCCTTTTTTCTCTATCTCGCGTTCTATTCCCGTCATCAGTAGTTGTAGTAATTGAGGGACAATGGCTACCGAGGTAATCCTATGTTTGCGCAGCGCATCGATAATGGTCACCTGATTGATGCGTTCCAGATAGGTCACCGTATCTCCTCTTTGAAACACAGCCAAAAAATCAACCACCTGCTCAAAGGCATGCGAAAGTGGTAATAGCGACAACATTCTGTATTCTGCTTTAAATGGAAATGTCTGGCACAGCGCGTTCACATTAGCTAAAAAATTCTCGTGGCTTAGCAATACTCCCTTTGGAGTGCCCGTAGTACCAGAGGTAAAGGAGATTTCTGCAAGATCAGCGGGACAAATTTCAGGAAACTCGTCAAGTTCAGGTAATGGCTGGACGTGTTCAAGGAGATCTTCAAGATCGTAACTCTGTGTAACTGTATCAGGAAAACTGCCTGCCAGGAGCTTGCTTTTAAAACCCAGTTTACAGCGTGAGGTAGTGACAAAAAGCTGGAGTGTTTCTTCTGTTGTGCGCATATCAATGGGGACAGCTACAATTCCCAGGAGCCAGCAGGCGAAATAGAGGATTGGATATTCAGGCATGTTTACTGACCAGATCGCTACTGTATCGCCTTTTTTGAGCTTATGTGCTTGCAAGAAAGTCGCAGTTTTTAAGGACAGGGAGTAGATATCCGCGAAGCTGAATTTTTTTGTGCGAAAGTCGCGTTTCACTTCATAGGCAATGCGTGCGTTATGTTGGTGAGCATATTCCTTGAGAAATTGGCCTAAATTATTCATCAATCCATCCCCTCTATAACGCATTGCCATGAAGAAATAATAGTGTGGAGAGCTGGTGGTATTTATGTAGCTACTCTTTCCCACATTTATGAGAGAAAGAGTAGTTTACAAAAAGGATAGTTAGCTGCTATCACAATAGTGTCACAGCCGCTATATACTGATTACCGAAGCTGTCACAGCAAAAAATCTAGCCTGACTTGCGCTTTAGATCAGCCGATGGCTATCAGAGTAGCACGCTGATAATGCCACCTAATGTTATCAGGACGCCGATTATTGTGCTTAGAGAGGGAATATCGTGCAGAAATATGACGCTCAAGGCAATGCCCATTGTTACCTCCTGTGTGGCAATCAGGTTGGCATAGGTAGCATGGACTTTACGCAGGGCTGCATTATATAAAGTGTGTCCAAGCCCTAGCGGGAAGATGCCTAGGGCCGCAATCGCTCCAAGCGCAGGGAGTGGGTAAGGATGTTTGAAGGCAAAGAATAGGGTGATGGGCAGTAGCCAGAGAGCAGCCAGACCATAAACATGGCTGGTATAGCGAAATAAAGGATGGCGTGCGCGTTCACTGCGGCCCATGATTGAGTAGATACCGTAGCACAGCCCTGATAGCAGAGCCAGACCATCCCCTAGAATCATGCACTGTCCATTGAGCGTACAACTGGTATAGTGTGGCTCAAAGCCTGCCATAATCGCTACACCAACGACTGCTATTAGTATGCCAAACAGCTTGCGTACAGGTAGCGTTTCTCGCAAGAATAACCAGGAGAAGAGCGTAACAAAGATGGGTGAGGTATACGTTAGCGCCAGGCTATGGGCTGTGGTTGTATAGTTTAGCGACGCGATATAGAAAAAGAAATGCAGTGCTGTCACCAGTCCATAGCCGATAAAGCGTGGAAGCTGCTGGCGATTGATGCGCATACTTTGATGGGTCAGCCATCCCAGGACTGTTACCAGTAGCGCCGCAATCGCCAGTCGCCAGAAAGCAATCTCAACCGCATGAAATGGTTGTGACCAGCGGATAAATACCGGGCTGGTCGCGAAAAATAGTACAGCAACAACTACATAGAGCAGGCCAGTGCGTTGGGTAGAAGCGTTGGTAAGATCCTGTCCAGACGAGCCTGAGGTGTTTTCATGCTCGGTAGTGTTGTCGGTTGAGCGCGCTTTCATAAACGCATTCTATTCTAGCCACGTAAAGTAGCAATCAGACGATTTGGCTTCAGCAGCAGATCAATTGCATTTAATGGTCCATAGGCAATGACATCCGCCCCCTGCATTGTGCGGGTCGCCACACCTTCGGGCGTAATAACAGCGATACCAATCACAGCCAGGCGTAACATGCTCGCATCATTGACACCATTGCCAAACGCAACCACCGTTGCTGGTACTAAATTTTGCACATAGCGCATCTTCTCATCGCCATGATGAATTTCACGCACAGGAAAGCCCAGTGTATGCTCAAGTTCAGCCAGCTTGCCATGGGTTCCTGAAGTGATAAGATGAATCGAGAGGTGTTCTGATAACGTCTTGAGCCGATCGCTAGCTCCAGGTATTGCTGCACCATCGACAGCGAGGGTCCCATTTACATCGAAGACTGCATGCTGCAGTTCAATGACACCACGTTGGGGAATCTCAATCTTCATAGCCAATTGTTTGTCTCTCCCTCAAACAGAAATATTGTTTAAAGCATAACGTACCGGAGATCCTTGTGCAAGTTTCTGACATCACTGTCATTCTGGATCAGCGAAGCAACTACTACGTTGAATAGTGGGGATGCAGGGAAAATAAATCTTTATTCTGGTGGATACCACATAAAGTATACGATAAAAAATAAAGAAACGCCAGAAACAGATTTCTGACGTTTTCTTGTAGAACCAACAGGAGTGATAAGATTTTCATATGATTATTAGTACAACTCAATCTTTCCTGTATCGGTATCATTATGCAAGCGATTATAGCTATTTTAGAAAAAACGACGGCGACGACGTGGGCGGCGAACATAGCTAGCGCGGCGGCGATAGTAGCGGTCATAGCTGGGGCGATAAACACGGCGATAAGCCAGTCCACTCCAGAGAGCTACCGCAATGGCTGCGACGATCAAAGAAGTAAAGAGCGGTGCGCCGCCAACATAGACGTCATTGGAAATATGCAATCCAAGTAGTCCGATAATAACGAGCATGGCGATAAAGCCAATAATAGTTGCTCCAATGATTCCATCACCTGCCCGGCGGCGAGCAATAGCCTCTCCAATGAAAGCGCCAACTATAGCAATAATAAACCAGATAATTAAATCCACAATAGTAAAACTTATGTGCATTTTAGTGACCTCCTTGTTGATTCGTTTAGATTATTCCAATTGTTTTTAGTACGTATTGTCTAGCTTTTTAGCTTCATTTTGTGCTCAGAAAAAGCTCATCAAAACAAATCGAGGCTTGGATTGCGTAAGCTACGCAATCCAACGCACAATTGCAGAGGTTACCTGTCAGTAGATCTCAACTAATGGCATACAGACGTGGGGGTGGAGTCGTTTGCATTTCTTTTGTTTCGCCCATGCCAGCCAGTGCTAGCGAGGCCGAGAGGCGCACAGCTCGGGATTGATGTTGCTGCTGTGACAGCTTTTGGAGCAGAGGAACGGTATACTGATCCTGAAGTTGCGTAATAAGCCAGACAACGGCTTCGCGTTCATCTACATCAGTGCGTTGGAGTGAACGGACAAGCTGGAAGGCAAATAGCTTGCCAAATTCTGCCTGACAGAGGTGCAGGCAATGTTGCATGTCCCTGGTTGACAGGGGGCTATGAAGGGTCAAATCAATTAACTCGCGTATCTTACTGTGAAGATTTTGACGAGACTCAAGCTCTAAAACGTTCCAACCGTATTGTGTATTATGTGTTGATTGGAGCGGCCTGGCGTCCCATTTTTCCATCAAGATATGTCCTTTCCGGGGCATGGTAAGAGCCCTGAAGCTACGAAAACTCCACCAGACTAGAAAAAGCTTCTTGCCGTTTTTCTAGCATCTGGAGCAACATCTGTAATCCGTGTTGCGCACCCTGGCGCTGTTCAGTACTTAGCTGCGAAGTAGCCGTGAATTCATCCTCATCAAGCAGGAGCGGCTTCCCCGTTGCATCGACCCAGAGATCCAGCAGTAGATCTATCTGTTCAATATGACCTGTGCGAAACCGGGCAGGCTCGGTAACATTGCAGTACCAACCTTTACGTTGACCATCTTGATTAATGATATCGAAGATATTAAACCAACGATCCGTATAGTAGTATTCCACAAAACGATCACCACTCTCAAAACGGGTGTAGCCCAGATCTTTTGTTTCCATCGCCCAGTTGGCCAGAACAACTGCCCGCTGTGCTGAACGCTCAAGTACCGTGCCCGTATAGCGAATCTTCTCAATCCCCTGTGGATCCAACTTAATAACGGTAATCATGAAGCCTCTCTACGCTAAAATGGCCCAACAAATGTTGGTACAAACAGTTTATAGTGTAGCCTAAATCTACCTAATATTCAATGGCTGTAAAGGGATAAAGTGGAATGCATTATACCTGAGCGTCCAAATACAATTCTTCGTGCCTAGCGCGCCAGATCTCTAAAATCAGGTGGCGGATTGGAACGTCTGCTCGATGACCACGGATTTCTGGTTTGTTGATTGTAGAAATGGGCTATCTGTACCTCTGAGAATTCTTTGGGATGGTGTTTTTCTTGCCATGCGATTACTTTTGGAATGCTCCACCAGAGTAGCAGGGTCACAAGCCAGAAGGCACCCCCAATTCCAAGCATGATCCCTGCATCAGACCAATCATTCTCAAAATAACTTTTAGGGTGTTGTTGATATTGAAACGTCTCAAAAGCTTTCAGCTGATTCCCATTTTGATCTGTAATGGCCAATCGTAGGATGTGATGATCATTGCCACCATTAGCTGTAGAACTATCTATATCACTGTATACCAATGAAAGCGTGGCATCTTGCAAATCCGTTGTTGAAAAATAAGAGGTAAATTCAGTCAATTCTGCTTGATAAATATTCTGTGAGTACTGGTCCTGGAATGAATATCTGGTACTTCGCGTACTTGTAAAAATGGTGTATGCATGCAGATCCCTGTAATGATAGACAACCATATGAGACTTAAAGCCATAGAAAAGTCCGATAATAATGAAGATGGTACCAGTAATAATGCGGCCTGTATTACTCAAGATGGCAAATGCTATCAGGCGAAGTATGGCATCGCCAGTGCCACGTTTGTAGATCATAAAATAAAGTTACATCCTTGCTAAAGAAAATAAAATCCTAGAAATGATACAAAATACCACTACTAAAGGGCCAGGTTGCATAAAGATTATATTTTGTATCATTTTTGACGGACTATAGAAGCAGAAGTAACTATATTTAGTGTAAATATACTAAATTTCTATTCAAAGGAAAAAACAGGTTCTGAAACGCTGTATTTGTGCTCAGATTGTAGCGTTTCAGAACCTGTTTGAGGGCTATATATTTTGATCAGACACACAATAGCTTTTCACTATAGTAGGAGTAGTTGCCTGGATATATGCGAACTGTACAATTGTCTTCAATGGCGATAATTTTCGTTGCCAGTTTGTCCAGAAAGTAACGGTCGTGCGAGATCATCAGCAGGGTGCCATCGAACTGCTGTAGTGCCGTTTCCAGTACTTCCACGGATGGAATATCCAGATTATTGGTTGGCTCATCCAACAAGAGAAAGTTGGCGTCAGTGAGCATCAGGCGTGCTATCTGTAGCCGACTCTTCTCGCCGCCGCTTAAATTTCCAATCGTGTTGTACATATCCCGATACGAGAAGAGTAAACGATGCAATAGCGCAATCGCATTGCTCTCACTCATATTTTTCAAGCGTGTCACAAATTGGATTGGTGTCTGCTCAAATGGTAGCGTCTCCTGTTCCTGGGAATAGTAGCCGGGAATAATACTCGGACCAATCTTGACCTGCCCCTGTTGGATTGGGCGCAGGTTCAGCAGTGTTTTGAGCAAAGTGGACTTGCCACTCCCATTCGCACCTACAATTCCGATGCGTTCGCCGTGCATAATCGTTAGATCAAATGGTTTGCAGAGCAAGCGCTGCTGGACCGATATTCCCAGTCCTTTAATCTCCAATACCTTTTTACTGCTGCGCTCAGGATCCAATTGTACCTTCATCTTATTGCGCACCAATACCGGTTTCTGGGCCAGATCCTCTTTAATACGCGCGATGCGTTTCTCCATATTATGCATGCGACCAGCAAATTTATCATTCAATTTGGCCCACTCGCGCAACTGTACCAGACTGGCCTCAAGGCGCTTGATCTCATCCTGTTGAGTCAGGTAATATTCATAGCGTTGCTGCAAGCGCAACTGGCGCTCTTTTACATAGGTCGTGTAATTTCCTATATACGTATCGATCGAACCATCCTCTAATTGGAAGATTTTTTTGACTGTATGATCCAGTAGATGACGATCGTGTGAAATGATCACGACCGTGCCTGGATAGTCCTGGATATAGTCCTCAAGCCATCGTTTGGCTTCCATATCCAGATGGTTATCGGGCTCATCCAGTAAAAGCAGGTCAGGCGTTTGCACCAGGATTCTGGCCAGATTAACCAGCTTTTTCTCACCGCCACTTAGCGAGCCAATCTTCTGGTCATAGTAACTGTCGTCCAGACCCAGACCGGTCAGGACGGCCTTCGCTTTGTGCTCAACCATATAGCCGCCGAGCGCTTCAAAGCGTTCTTGTGCCTTGCCATAGGCATCCAGCACCTTTTCAAGCGCATCCGCATCACTGGCGATGGCCGGATCGGCCATTTGTTTTTCAAGTTGTTGTTGATAGTGAAGATGAGCGGTAAATTCGTCTGAGACCTCTTGCACTACCTCAAAGATCGTTTTTGTATATTGGCGTGGATCAACTTCTTGCGAGAGATGTCCTATTGTCAGGCGCCGTTTGCGTGAGATCGTGCCTTCGGTGGGACTATCCAGATCGGCCATTAAGCGTAGTAGGGTCGATTTTCCACAGCCATTTTCGCCTACCAGACCAATTCGTTCACCGGTGAGAACCTCTAAATCCAATTGATCGAAGACCGCATTGCCAGCATAATCCTTGCTGACTTTGGAGAATTGTACTAATAACATCGTGTATCTTCCTTCTGATCCAGCGGAGCAGCACACATAAGGATAGGGTGGGCTGCATACAATGATTGGGTATACATTGGACAGCATCAAGGTAGGGGAGAGAACCTGGCCATTGGCTGCAGAGGGAAGAAGGGACGATGATAGAATCAGCGTAGCTTCACTGATCAGGTAGAAGAGGAGTACAGAAAAGAAGAAACAAACCTACAACTCACGATGAGTGAGCGTACGTCATTCACGACATCAGCACTGCTTTCCACCGCATAAGCAAATGTCCAGGCTTATGCGGCGCGCACATGTGTGATGGCTTGATAGGAGTAGTGGTAAGCCAGAAACTGAGCAATTTTATCTTGCTCGGCGCGGCAAATTGTTTCGTTTCTCATAACATAAAAATATTACCTGATCAACAGAACAAAGTCAAGCTTTTGTTGGAGGAGGACAGGGCTTTTTCATTTTCGTCTTCCTGGCGCCTACGGCGCCGGAGTCTGGTGTGGTGTGTGTTCTGTGGGCGGCCGCGGCCACCCACAGAACACACACCACACCAGAAATACTCTGTATATGATTTGCCTGACAGTTACTCCCAGCTGAAAATGAAAAAGCCCTGGGAGGAGGAGGCATATCCGAAAACTCCGCTTAACTTTTATGCTGCATAACCACGTTGCATTCTCACGCGTCTATATTGTGAGGCTTACTTTTGTGAGTCTCTATACAAACGAGAACATATCTTTTAAATATATTTTATAGCGAGGAAATTGCAATGTTGTCGAAAAAAGTGAATGCGCAGGAGCATGATCGGGACAACGAGACCGATCTGACACCCACGTATGGAACGCGTTTCTTAAATGAGAGCGTGCCACGCTATGAATTGCCAGAGCATGAGATGCTACCCCGTACGGCATATACCCTCATCCACGATGAGTTAATGCTTGATGGTAATTCGCGTCTAAATCTTGCGACGTTCGTGACCACCTGGATGGAGCCAGAGGCGCGTCAGTTGATGATAGATACCTTCGATAAGAATATGATTGATAAGGATGAGTATCCTCAGACCGCCGAAATTGAGAAACGTTGCATCAATATTCTTGCGCGCCTGTGGAACGCTAAAGAAGATGATGACGCGATTGGGGCCTCGACAATCGGGTCAAGTGAGGCTGCGATGCTATGTGGTATGGCGCTCAAATGGCACTGGCGAGCGCGTATGCGAGCGGCCGGGAATGCTACGGATAAACCGAACCTCGTCATGGGTATCAATGTCCAGGTATGCTGGGAGAAGTTCGCCCGTTACTGGGAGGTCGAGCCGCGCTATGTGCCTATGGAGCCAGGTTGCTACCATCTGACAGCAGACGAAGTCGGCAAGTATTGCGACGAGAACACCATTGGCGTGATTACTATTCTCGGTAGCACCTTTGATGGTAGTTATGAACCGATCAAGGCAATAAGTGCGGCACTGGACCAGCTACAGGCCGAGAAGGGACTGGATATCCCTATCCACGTTGATGCCGCGAGCGGTGGTTTTGTGGCTCCATTTATTCAACCCGACCTGGAATGGGATTTTCGTGTCAATCGCGTGGTGTCGATTAACGCGTCCGGTCATAAGTATGGTCTTGTCTATCCCGGGGTTGGTTGGGCCATCTGGCGTAACCAGGAGGTCTTACCGGAAGAGCTGGTTTTTAAGGTGAATTACCTTGGTGGTGAGATGCCAACGTTTACGCTGAATTTCTCACGTCCAGGCAACCAGATCGTGGCGCAATACTATAATTTTCTCCGCCTGGGGAAAGAGGGCTATACGCGTATTCAGCAAGCGTGCCATGATACCGCCTTATATCTCTCTAGCGAGATCGCGAAGATGGGTCCATTCGAATTGATTTCAGATGGGAGCCAGCTCCCCGTGTTTGCCTGGAAGTTGAAAGAGGAGACCAACTTTACCCTGTTCGATCTATCTGATCGGCTTCGCTACACCGGCTGGCAGGTGCCTGCCTACGCCATGCCGAAGAATTGTGAGGACCTCGTTGTCCAGCGCATCGTAGTAAAAGAGGGCTTTAGTCGTGATATGGCGCATATCCTGTTGCGCGATGTACGTAACGCGTTGCACTACTTCGCGTCACAGCCAGGACACGTTAAGAAAGAGCAGGGATCGCATTTTGCGCATCTCTAACAGGTGAAGGAACAACGTTATGCCTGATAAGAAGCACGTGCTTGTGCTGCAACATTTTCGCGAGAACCCACCGGGACGGGTTGGGAATCTTCTGGACGAACATATGATTCCCTATGATTTGATTCATGTCGGGCAGGACGCCTTGCCCGATCCGGCTGCTTATGGGGCTATCATTGTGCTGGGCGGGACCCAGCACCTGTATGATAAGTCCCACTATCCCTACTCTGTTCACGAAGAAATCTACATTCATAGAGCGATTAAGGATCGTGTCCCGTATCTGGGTATGTGCCTGGGTGGGCAGTTACTGGCAAATACGTTTAAAGCACCGGTTCGCAAGTTGCCGAAAGAGCATATCGGTTTTTTGGGCATAGAGTTCACAGAGGCTGGTCAGAAAGATCCACTGTATCACGGCCTGCCAGGTCATCAACAGGCATTTCAATGGCATGAAGATTGTTTCGAGTTGCCACATGGAGCGGTCTCGCTGGCGCATCATGAGGATGGCGCGAATCAGGGATTTCGCTATCTCAATTCAGCGTATGGGTTGCAGTATCATATCGAGCTTACAGAAGAGATGCTGGATCAATGGCTGCATGATCCTGCCTTGAAACAGGAATTCATAGCCGCATATGGCATCGAGCAATATGAGAAAGTAGAGCGAGAGGCGGTTGAGCTCTATCCTACTTATGCGAGCCACGCGCAGATACTGGTTGAGAACTTCTTGCGGCTGAGTATGTTGATTCCATAGTATGGTATCCTCCGGTGGTGCTAAAAAACAGCAATGAGCTGTCCATTACTTGCGAATTTAGAAAGCCATGGGAGGTATGTTTGGTGCGCGACCATGTCCGCGCGCCAAACATACCTCCCATACATATGGCGTTAGTGATAGATGGTTATTGATGAAGAAGAGATATTACCAGAGGTGCTGGCGAATCTGATTCAGGCTATCGTGGAGTTGTTGCATATGGACTTCGTTGTCTATGGTGAGGGCAGGTGATTCGAGGCTGATGTTACCGCTAAAGTTTTTGGCTTGTAGCTGGCTAAAAAAGCGTTCAAAATCGATATGGCCTTCGCCAGGATGCAGATAGCGGCGCTTACCATTCACAAATGGTTGTCCGTTTGAGTCTTTAATGTGGACATGGTTGGTACGCTGGTCCTGCCATAGCCAGGGGGTGGCAAATACAGTGTCGAGCTGCTGGTAGTTGGCAAGGAACTCTGTATCCAGTCCAAAGTGACTACGCGGTTCATGTTCAAGGGCACGCTGTAGATTGGTCAATGGATCAAAATGGCGACCAGGGATACTCTCCAGGGCTAACTCAATACCATGGCGTTCGGCAACGTCATAGCACTGTCGCAGGAGCGACAAATTATTGTCCAGATTATCATCAAGCTCAGGCCAGTTCCATAAATGCAATACCAGGATTTTACAGCCCAGTAGACTAGCCAGACGGCAGTTCTCGGCCAACAACTCCACTCCCCGTTCGCGTTCAGCCAGATCTGGCTGACCCAGAGCTGTACCAATAGCTTTTTCCGTATGCATCGCTGGAAAGCGCAATCCGGTACCTGTCAGTTCCTTCGCGATCTCCTCAATCTGTGCATACCATGAAGGATAGAACATGACCTCAAAGCCATCGACATCTAACAAGGGACCATATTTAATGATAGCGCCATAACCAGTCAGATCGGGATAGCGGCTAAAAACTCCAGTCGAGCAAAGCAATTGTACTGATTGACTCATGCAAATTATCCTCTTCTTAATCAGGACAGAATAGATGTGTTCTTCTGATAAGTGTCTGATTCCCACGAAATCCATGGTACGTCGATTGCTGTCTTCGCACCTCTGGCGCTCCAACATTTTTACCTGCGCACCTCTGGCACTCCAACATTTTTACCTGTGGTGTTAAATCGTGCGCAATGCGCACGATTTAACACCACAGGTAAAAGAAGCATGGGCCCTTCAGGGTCCGAGTGCGGCTGATTGTCTGTTCCACGATGAGAGCAGAATTTAAACACTATTCTAGCCATTGTATGTTTTTCTGAAGCTTGGACGCAAACAAACGAGCCTGTAATACCCGTGAGAGAGGATCAACAGTACCATAAAACAGATAAATCTTATGCCCTATGCTATACTAAAACATATGCTGAGTTTGGATTTTATTTGCCAGCATCCTGACATTGTCCGTGATGCGCTACAAAAGCGTGCTGATGTGCGCGATATAGATGAGATACTGCGTTTAGCCGAGCAGCGTCGCGGTCTAATTGCGCAGCGAGACGGCTTGTATGCGACCTTGAAGCAGCAGAAAGAGGTTGTACGTACCTTGCCGCAAGATCAGCGTTTCAATGTCAATAGTCAGATCAAAACTCTTACTGAGGAGATCAGTAAGCTAGAGCTCCAGAAAGCTGATCTGGACACACGTTTACAGATGCTGCTGTTGATGCTTCCTAATATACCTCATGAGAGTGTTCCGGTTGGCACTGCGAACTCTGTGGATGACACCATGCATCAATGGGGAGAACCCCTTGATCCTCGGCATCTGCACTTTGAGTTACTGCCACATTGGGTATTAGGTGAGCAGCTGAAGATCATCGATGCGGAAATGGGCGCACGTATAGCTGGTAGCCGGTTTGTGCTTTTAAAAGGTGCTGGTGCCCGGATGGAGCGCGCCCTTATCTCGTTGATGCTGGATGTCCACACCCGTGATCACGGCTATACAGAGATCATGCCGCCGCAACTCGTGAAGCGTTCAGTTATGGTGGGCGCTGGTCAGCTCCCCAAGTTTGAAGACCAGACGTATAGTTGTACTGAAGACGCACTCTATCTCAATCCAACGGCTGAAGTGCCATTGGTTGGTATGCATAGCAACACAATCCTGGCGCTTGACCTTTTGCCTTTGCGCTACGTCGCGTGGACGACCGCCTTTCGTCGTGAGACTGGCTCTGCCTCGCGTCATACAAGAGGCTTACTGCGTTTACACCAGTTTAATAAGGTTGAACTTTTTCAATATTCCGAGCCACAAAAATCCTATGCGACACTCATAGACATGGTGCAGCATGCGGAAGCCATCTTACAATTGTTAGAGTTACCATATCGCGTTACCAGCCTCAATACCGCGCATCTCCCATTTTCCGCCGCCAAAACCTACGATCTTGAAGTCTGGATGCCTGGTATAAACGATTATATAGAAGTTTCATCTGTGAGCAACTGCGAAGCCTTTCAAGCGCGGCGAGCCAATATCAAGTATCGCCATGGTCCCAATAACAGGACCAGCTATGTCCATACCCTGAACGGATCTGGTTTGGCTGTGGGGCGGACTATGGCGGCAATTCTGGAGCACTATCAACAAGCTGATGGTTCGGTTGTTATACCAAAAGTATTGCGTCCCTATATCGGCGCATCTCTACTAGTTTCTTCTACGTAGTAATTAGTAAGAGGTACAATATATTTATTACCTGATAACGCGTACAAGCAGGAGGTACCAGAAGGAAGACTCATTCTCTCGCTGCAGGTGGGAAAAAGCTTTAGACGGTACGGGCCAGGCAAGGGAGCAGCAATTTTTAGAGATGTTACGAAATTCGCTAAAAATTGCAAAAAAACCCCTTCACAAGTCGGGACAGTTGTGATATATTATCTGCGGAAGGATGGCAGAGTGGACTATTGCGGCTGTCTTGAAAACAGCTGGGTGATGAGCCCCGGGGGTTCGAATCCCTCTCCTTCCGTGCTAGAGCAGATAGTATATATGTCTGCTCTAGATTTGTCTTTAAGAGCTTTTGCCCCACACGTGCCAGGGATATCGTGTCTGCCCCTGTTGTATCTGGCCGCTATCCATGCTACCAGCCAATCTCAAGGAGCTTTAGGGGAATCTATTCTGTCCACACAGATTGGTATGGAATGTCAAAAGTAGTAGTTGACTCTCATGCGCTGTAGTCTATGTATCCCGAAAGAAATTTCAGCGAATGAAGCAGTTGGAAGCATAGCAAGATGAGAGTCGTTCTCTGGACGGACGGTGAAGTATTGTGTCACTGATAGGTACATTAGAGCAATTCAGTTTAGCCAATGTGTTACAACGCATTGAGCGACATGAGAAGACCGGCCTGCTAACAATTCGACAAGGCGCGCAATGGATTGAGTTCTATATCCGCGATGGTCGCCTATTGTGTGTGGGACCGCTCCGTACAAATGCAACACTTGGTGAGCGTCTTTTACAAGACGGCATTATTTCGCAAGCGACATTTCAGCAAGCTGCGCGTATCGTGACAGATCCTACACTTAGTGAGCCACAGGCTGCGCGCGTTTTGATGGAGCAACGTTATGTCAGCCGGGATGAATTACGATCCTGGACCATCAATAAAACCACTGATGTCTTTAAGGTCCTTCTGATCTGGAATACCGGTGAAATTTATTTTGATGAGCATAGGGATGCGCCGACTGATCGTCTGCTGGTTTCGATGTCTATCTCAGACTTGCTAGAATCCGCCACGGCTGCCAACGCGCGTACCGCATCCCAGCCAGTTACTACTCCAGCGGTCTATACATCTATTGCCTCTACCCCTGTCCTACCTGTACAACCTGTGCCCTCCTCTATGCAGCGTAACCCAAAGGTACAGGACAATTCACAGGTACCTATGACGCCGTTGACACCCTCCACACCATCGCCCGATGTGGCCAGGGTCCCAACTTTGATGAGTGCTTCGCAATTTTTGGATGATTCATCTTTTGCTGTATCATCCTTCGCAACCTCATTTCCATCCACCGAGTCGCTGGCTCCGGTATTTAAAGAAGAGCCACAGCCACCAGCAGTCGCTGATGTGGCGGAATACGCTGATATTTCTTCCGCCTTTGCTGATATTGCGCCATCGCAAACTGATTCCGGTTTTCCATCTTTATTTGGCGGGGGAGATGCAAATGAGCAGGGCGGTGCCCCGGCGTTCCAACCAGTGCCAGTTATGAATCCTGTGCCACCCAGGCGTATCGACACATCATTTATGCAGCCCGACATGGTCTTACTACCACAGGATCTTTCAGAGTATCGCGATGCAAATCCGCAGGTGCAATTGACCCCGGATCAATGGTGTGTGCTGGTGCGGGTAGATGGTCGCACTCCGCTTATAACTATCTGCCAGCAACTTGGTTCTGTGCCAGAGATTGTTTGTCCTATTGTCGGTGAATTGATCGCTGAAGGACTGATTATGGCTTCCTTGCCCAGTGAGAACTCGCCGGCGGAGCCCTCGCCTGTATCACGTGAACTGGCGGCTTCTGGCCTGGGTAATGGGTATGTTGCTCCTGGCTATGCTTCTACTCCGGCCTCACCCTGGTCGGCCTCAATGCCTGTCGTCCCAGGATCTGATGTTGCAGGACCTCGGGGAAGCAACAGTGTAGAGACCGAATCCCAGTGGGGAAATGGGGGCAATGGAGCGACTTTTGTGCCTGGAAGAGGATGGGTGACGACTCCACAGCCTATGCAGCCATTGCAATCAAGTGGTCCACTCTCTTATTCCCCACCCGGAAATTATGCGCCAGCCGGAAATGGATACTAGGCGGTCAGGTATCATATGTGAGCTAAATGATCCAGGTTATGTGGAGGGGTTGTAGTGTTACCAATAGAAAAGAGTCAGCTTGCCCATGCGGTGACGACACTGCCGTCAGATGATCCTATAGGGGGCATGCTGATTGGGCGCAGCCAGGCGCTCCTTAATGTGATCGCTGCGGCTCGTCAGATTGCTTCCCATCCAGGGTCCACCGTCCTGATTCAGGGCGAGAGCGGCACTGGGAAAGACGTGATTGCCCGTGCAATTCACGAATTAGGTCATGCGTCATCTCCTACTGGAGTGTTTGTCCCCATCAACTGTGCCGCGATTCCCGAGCCATTGTTAGAAACAGAACTTTTTGGTGTAGAGGCTGGCGCCTACACGGATGCTAAAGTCTCGCGCG
Source organism: Dictyobacter alpinus (assembly GCF_003967575.1). Classification (NCBI taxonomy): domain Bacteria; kingdom Bacillati; phylum Chloroflexota; class Ktedonobacteria; order Ktedonobacterales; family Dictyobacteraceae; genus Dictyobacter; species Dictyobacter alpinus. The sequence goes on along the minus strand of NZ_BIFT01000001.1, from coordinate 1,133,488 downwards.
ATGGGCTTCTGACGCGTGCCCATCGAGGGACCCTCTTCCTGGATGAGATTGGTTCCATGCCATTGGTTTTGCAGTCAAAGTTACTGCGTTTCCTGGAGGCACGAAACTTCCGACGTGTTGGTGGTACTAAAGAACTGCATGTCGATCTGCGCATCATTTCCGCCACCAATATCGATTTGCAGTCTGCCGTTGCCATGAAAACGTTTCGTAATGACCTGTTTTATCGCCTCAGTGTATTCCCCATCCTGATGCCCCCGCTACGTGAGCGACGCGAGGATATTCCTCTGCTTGTTGCGCACTTCCTACAGCGTGAGGAGAAGCGTCGTGGCCTACCATTTCGTATCAGCGATGAGGCATTGGAGTTGTTGGTACGTCATACCTGGCCTGGAAATGTCCGGGAACTACAAAATGTCTTGGAACGCTGTAGTATTCTCTGTACTGATCAGATAATCCAGCCACTAGATATCCAGCGTGCCATGCCAGCAGCGCCAAATACTGCGCAGCAGGTCACTGAAATCCTACAAAAATTACAGTTTCCCGACAATGGCATTAACTTGCCGGCTCTACTTGGGACAATTGAACAGACCTTTATCCAGGAGGCACTCAAGCGCAGTGGCGGCAATCAAGTTCATGCCGCCCAGCTATTAGGATTATCTCGTGATAAACTGCGCTATCGTCTGGTTGATAAAGCCTCGCAGGTCCTTAGAGAAAGCACGGAGCCGCCGAAGCGTACGCTTATCCCTTGAGTATCGTTTTATATCCTGCCAGACTTAAGGTTGCCTGGCTGCTCAAGTTTTTTTTTATACGCGCGTATCCTCAGGCCAGTCGAGCATGATGGCTTTAAGGACTGTGCCCGGTGGCACTTCGGGACCGCCTTCTGGCACAATTACCAATGCATTAGCCTGTAAGAGCGAAGTCATCATATGTGACCCCTGATTGCCAGTGGTACGAGCTACAAAGCGACCCTCATGCCAGGTGACATATGCGCGCACATAATGTCGTCGCTGTGCTCGATCCTGAATACCGTCCTCTACTGTCACATCTACCTGTGGTTTAAGGACATAGGTATGGCCCTGAAGTTTGCGGATCACCGGCCGCGCAAACAGTTCAAAGGTGACAGCACTGGAGACAGGGTTGCCGGGTAAACCTACCAGAGGTACACCACCAATATGACCAAAGGCCACCGGCTTTCCTGGCCGCATATTGATACGCCAGAAATTGACCTGTCCCTGTTCCGCCATAATATCTTTCACCAGATCAAAGTCTCCTACCGAGACTCCGCCTGAAGTCAGAATGAGATCATAATTGGCCGCCTGGGCGAACTTCTCACGGAGACTTTCCACCGTATCACGGGCTACCCCCAGCCGCTCCGGTCGGGCTCCTGCCCGGCGAACTGCCGCCTCTAACAGATAGCTATTGCTATTACGAATCTTGCCTGGCGCCAGCGGTTGATCAATCTCAATCACCTCATCGCCAGTGCCAAGAATAGCTACGCGTGCCTGACGCACAACGGGTACCGTTGCCCAGCCCAGTGTCGCCAGAATACCAATCTCCCAGGCACCCAATTCAGCTCCACGCTGTAAGATCGTTTGGCCCCGGCGCATATCTTCTCCGGCAGGACGAATATTATTACCGGGCGTAACTTCATGGAGGATTTCAACCCAGGTGCTATCAGGACCATCATTGTGTGTTAGTTCTACCTGAATGATCGTATCGGCACCAGGAGGAACCGGCGCTCCTGTCATAATACGCATCGCAGTACCGGCTTCAACGGCGTGATCCGCGACATAGCCCGCGGCCACACCGCCTGTAACACGTAAGCGAGGAGGCTGTCCGTTATGAGCTTTACTATCTGTACTCTGTAATGCAAAGCCATCCATCGCGGAATTATCAAAAGGTGGAATATCCTCTTGCGCCACCACATCTTCAGCCAGGACAAGTCCTGACACCTCAGCAAGGGGAAGCTTGATGATTGGTAGGGCAGTAATGTCTGCCAGCATGCGTGAGAGTGCTTCTTCAACGCTAATCATAATTGAAACTTTCCTTATAATGCAGAGACATACATAACGCAGAAAAGCCTGGCTCACGTAAAATAATTAGGTGATGCCAGGCTTTTCTAAAATAGAGTACCTCGTACGGGATTCGAACCCGTGATCTCCGCCTTGAAAGGGCGATGTCCTAGGCCGCTAGACGAACGAGGCAGATCTTGTTGTCGCTTTTGCGTCAACGAAGAGAAGTATATCTTACTGCGGAGACTTTGTCAAGCATCAATTTAGCGGCTTTTAGCAGCAGATAAATAGTGCTCAATAAGTGCGATGTTCCCAAGCCAGCATATATTCTGATTCAGGAAGATTGGGATTTATACGTTGCGATAATCATCGAGGATGGTCGTTAGTTCTACATGGTTACCGGATGGATCCAATGTGAAGAAGCGAGGACGATGAGGAATGGGATCGGCCTCAATGATAGGATAGCCAGCCTGCTCTACCTTTTGTCGATAGACATCCAGATTATCAACTTCCAGACAGAAGTGACGGGATTCTTCAGCACCTTGCAAATGGGTATCGGGCACAAAATGGAGCTCCATCTCGCCATCCCCGGCATCGAACCAGACTAATCCTTTAGGAGCCAGGATCGCTGGTACTTCTTTTTCGCGGAACCCCAGCAAACCGCCATAGAATGCCCGAATCTGCTCCTGTGAACCATCCTTGATAGATAAAGACACATGTTGCAAACGCGGTAATCTGATTCCATTACGTTCATGTCTGGAGTGCATAGTATTTTCCTTCCCTGTACAATGAATTTTATTTTTCATCTGTGTCTGGTTGCCATCCTTGCGATGTTCACGATCGCACTCAATCGCAGCAAATAATTGCTCTGGATGGGATTTAAATAGTATTTGATTCTCAAGTATACCATATGGATTGTATTAGCTTGATTTGTTATGATAAAAGATAGAGACGACTGAAAAAAAAGTATGCGGATATTGCCCTGCTCCGCTAGAAGAATGGCGAAGAAATACTCGTGCTTGAAAGGCAGAAGCGATATTATAGCTAACCGTGTACAGCCTTAATTCTCTATGTTACAATACTTTGAAGCTTTCACCCTGATACAACCAATCTATTGAAGAGGTAGACATATGGCAAAAATGAAGCATACTACGTCGGCTGCGCAACGACGAGAGCAGGAGCGTTTGCGGCGCGAGCAGCGGAATCAAAATACAAAAAACCAGGCGCGCGGCGGCCGAAGAGTACAACGGCAGCGTTCATCCCGTAATACGTGGCTTTTAATTGGTGGTATTATCGTAGCATTGGTCTTAATTATAGCTGGCTTTATTTATTTTGGCGAACAACAAAAGGCGTCCGTGGTCAAAACAGCCACCCCTAATATATTCAAGTCGGTTACCACTGTATCACCCGATTTATTATCACGTGTAGGTACTGGAGGCCTGGAATCTACCATTAGCCCTATCCTCAAGCCGGTGAAAGGCGCGCCAGTCCTCAAAGGACCAAATGGCAAGCCACAGGTATTTTACATGGGTGGAGAGTTCTGCCCCTATTGTGCCGCGCAACGTTGGGCGATGACTATCGCCCTGAGTAAATTTGGGTCATTTGAAAAACCGCTCACTCCCATCGTCTCAAGTGAATCGAATGTGCCCACCTATTCATTCTATAAGTCATCCTATAAGAGTCAGTATCTGGACTTTGTACCGGTTGAAGTAAGCGACAACGGCAATCCTCCGCAGACGCTAGAAGCGCTGACAACTGAGCAGCAACAGCTAGTGAAAACGTATGACGCTCCGCCCTATACCAGTGCGCAGAGCGCCGGTAGTTTTCCTTTTATCAGTATCGGCAATCAATACGTTTCGGCTGGATCTTACTTTCCACCTACACTCCTGGTCGGGCATACTTATGATGACATCATCAACCAGATGAAAGATCCTACCTCCGACATCTCCCGTGGTATGCTTGGTTCAGCAAATTACATGATTGCCCAGATCTGTAAAATTACGAACAACCAGCCAGGCGATGTCTGTAACGCGGATCCTATCCCCTCCATTCAAGGTAAGTTACCCCGGGCCTCACTCCCAGTGGGTGGTAGCGCAATTGCTAGTGTAGGATTTTCCCAGGACGCCAACCGGCGTCGCTATGGTGCATAATAGCTATATAAGTATCGCGCATTGCGAATAACAGAAATGGATCACATTATCTGCGTGATCCATTTCTGTTATCCTGATACCATCAGGTATATCTCATAGGCAAAGTGTACATCGGACTTCAAATGTTTCTGTATAGGCAATAGCGCCAGTTGCACCGTGAATATCTTCGCTGATACAATGAGATACAATTACCTGGCCTGACTATATAGTGCATGCTATTCACAAGCATTGTATGGCACCTGAAGTGGATACGCGCAGCGTCAAAAGAAAAGATCGGAGATATGGAGCAGCTACAAGATCTTTTATACCAGTGGCTTGAGAGTATATACAGATGGCTATATCTAGGATGGGTTTGCTTGAGTGTGGGATGGCGCTTTATCTGCTGGCGTATGCGTCTCTGGCTGTCACCACAGTCTATAGAAAGTACACAAACACATATGAAACAAACGTTGCTGATTGTGCGACATGGACAAACCACATGGAATGTCGAACATCGCCTCCCAGGTCAACTGTCTGGTGTTTCACTCAATGAGGTAGGACATCAACAGGCGGCACGTCTGGGAGATGCTTTGCAGGTATTTCCAATTAGCGCGATTATCAGTAGTCCTTTAGAGCGAGCATATCATACCGCAGAATATCTGGCACAGGGAAGAAATATTGAGATCATGCAGGAGCCAGACCTGATGGACACCAATGTCGGCCCCTGGGCCGGTCAGGTGATTGATGAGCTTTCTAAAAACGATCCAAACTGGAAGGCCTATGTCAAAGATCCTACCGTTGCTCCTGAGGGTATCGAAACCTTTCCGCAAGTGCAGCAGAGAGTGGTAAATGCAGTGGAGCGCTGGTTAGCCCGAGATGATATTGGAGCCTATCCAACTTTTGTGGCCCATGCTGACGTCGTAAAATTGTTGGTAGCCCATTATGCTAGATTGCAACCTGCTCAGGCTGGCGTGCTCTCAATTGATAACGCCTCGGTAAGTCTGGTCGAAATCTCCAAAGATAAGCAACAGGATGTGCATCCGCACGTACTTGCCATTGGGTGGAGTCCAAAACCGAGCTGGTTAAAGGCTCCTGAACCTGCAAAGCCTGCTCCGACCGACGCGCAAGAGGCCGGCGAACAAAAAATGTAATGTCGTGTGTGTCGTGCTATGTAGTGCGAAACTTCTAGCGTGAGTTCGACTGTGTCTGGAAGGGAAGCTAAACATGTTTGATCCCCGTGACCCCTATGAGCGTTATTACTGGCATTACGAATCACGGCGACCGCTATCGGTGGCCGAAATTATTGCCTTACAGAGTGTTGACGCTGAGACCGCTGGCCTGGTCTGGTTATTACTTGAACATCGTGTCTCCTTAACTGTAGCAGGTCCGACCGATCCGCAACCTGGCGTTGGTAAAACAACCACGCTCAATGCATTGCTACAATTTTTGCCTGAAGAGACGGCCCTGGCTTATATGTCAGGTATGTATGAAAATTTTTCTTTTACGCGCCTGCCAGATATTAATCCTGATACTACTTATGCGCTGTGTAATGAGGTCAGCGACCATCTACCTATCTATATGTGGGGAAGGATTGCCCGGCGTTATTTGATGTTACCTGGACAGGGCTATCACGTGGCGACCAGTGTGCATGCTGATACCATTGATGATGTAATGCATATGTATCAACATGATCTACGGCTTGCGCCAGAGCATATTAGACGCTTAGGATTAATTATTAATATCGGTCTGGCTGGCAGAAGCTATCCCGCCCGCCGCCGCTGGTTCAGTACCCATTTCATCCAACCACATGTCGATCCCGAACGGCCTGATAGTATTGTGCCAGTTCCTTTATCTCTCTGGAACTCATTTGATGATACTTTCGAACACGCCGATGAATCCCTCCTCAATGATCTGGCTGGCTGGATCGGTATGGATACCCAGGAGTTTCATCAGGCTTTGGCCCGACGTATTGCCTGTATGCAAGAAGTCTCACAGGGATCAGGAGTAGATATGCAAGGGATGTTTGACGCTATAACTGAAATGCACGAAAAAGAATCATAAGTCCCCTTTAAATGCTGAGCGGAATAGTTATTGTGTCAGAATATGTTTACACTTATGAGTAAAAATAAGGAGGGAGCAGCCATGCTTCTAAATCAGCAATATGCTAGCGAAGGGCGCTGGCCACGAATCTGCAATAGTTAGTTGCACCAGACAATCGAAGAATAGGAGTCACTCTCACATGTCGTATGCTATTGCCATGCTTAGCATTCATACGTCGCCGCTGGATAATCCAGGGCGTACCAAAGATGCAGGCGGCATGAATGTTTATATGCGCGAACTTACTCGGGAACTTGCCGCACAAAATGTGCACATTGATATCTTCACCCGCCGAACCCAGGAAACTACTCCCACCATTGTACATCTTCATCCGAATGTACGGGTCATCCATATCAAAGCCGGTCCCGTTGCCGCTATCCATAAAAACGAACTTTACCAATACACCCCCACCTTTGCCAGACATATCGAAGAATTTCGGCGGCGTGAAGATATCCGTTATGATGCGATTCATAGCCACTACTGGCTCTCAGGAGTGGCGGCTATGCGCCTGGCCTGCTTCTGGAGCGTGCCACATATTATTATGTTTCATACCCTGGGCCGGCTCAAACAACTGGCCAATCCCTCAGAATCTGAGCCTCCATTGAGATTGGAGATGGAGCAGCGCCTGATCCATCACGCGGATCGTATTATTGCCGCCACCGCTGATGAGCGTACGCATATGATGCGTTACTGTGGTGCTACCAGTCAGCAGATTGATGTCATTCCCTGTGGTGTTGACCTCAGACTTTTTGAACCCTATAACAAACAACTGGCGCGACGCAGCATCGGTCTTCAGTCCGACCGCCCGGTCCTGTTATTCGCGGGCCGGCTCGATCCATTTAAGGGTCCCGATCAACTCCTGCGGGCCGCAGCTTTAATGCAAGAAGATGCGCAGATTGTGATTGTTGGAGGTACGCTGACCGACGATCAGGATCTACAAAAGCTGCAATCCCTGGCGCGTGAACTGCAGATAGAGTCACGTGTTCACTTTATGGGTGCCCGGGCACGTGAGGAGATGCCACTATTTTATAGTGCCGCCGATGTAACCGTGGTTCCTTCTTATCATGAAACTTTTGGCCTCTCAGCCGTAGAATCCCTGGCCTGTGGTACACCTGTCGTTGCGACCCGCGCTGGCGGCCTCATGACGGTGGTGCGTCATGGTGAAACAGGATTTCTGGTGCCACGTTGTCCAGGTTTCTTTGCCGAGCGTCTGGATATGCTACTGCGTGATGATCAGTTACGAGCGCGTCTGAGCGCTGCCGCACGTCCATCCATTCAGCAGTTTGACTGGCGTTATGTCGCTCAGCAGGTTGAAGCCGTCTATGACGAGTTAATCAGCCTTGGCCAGTGTCTGGTTGCCTTATAAGCCAGCTCGATCAAAATCGTAAAAGTGGTCCAGCCCTCTAATTCAAGCAAAAATGCAATAAGATATTGCCCTATTGTCGTACTTTTTGTAGAAAATAACAACTACATTTATACGCTAATATGCATCAATTGCAATGAGAATGTTTTGTAATGAAGAGAATACAGTTAATTTTCAGCCTTGATGATATACAATGAATCGCTTTGATATATTCAACAATTTAAATGCAATGTCATTGCAAAACAAATTCGTCAGTTCGAGGGTGGACTTTCTCCTATCTCTATGGTATAATCAACTGCAAGAGCAAATGACATTCACGATTTAAACGTTCGCCTGGTGCAAAAAGCACATCTGGGCGTACAGTTGATTATGTCTGAATTACGATTCAGGCGAGGGTGGAATGCTTATGTGTGAAGTCTCAATAGAAGCGCGAGCCAATCATCGCCGCTTGATGATGGTCACGACCGAGGTTGATCCACAGAGCAATGCTGGCCTGAACCCATAAATTCGCACTAGGGAAGAGAGAGTTCCCTGGTGCTTTTTTCATTACAGAGACCTTTGCTAAGCACCTGGGTTTCGTGTACTCATCGATCATTCTTTTTAGTTGACAGTCTGCTGCTTAGTAAAGTCGCGACTGATGCGATGAGAGTGTATATTTGAGTAATGGAAGGAGGACAGTGAAGTTTTTTTCGCTTAAATTGGGGCGACGACAACGTATGTTACGCTCCCCCCGGAGCTAAAAATATAGTGCATGTGGCTACGGAGTGGTTGCTAGAATTGAAGGAGTGTGCGATCATGAATTCAAGTATGATCAATAAGATTGCAAAAGCCAAACGCTATGCAGAAGAGCCCGAGCGCATTCAGTTCACAAGTTTCGAAGCAAAATTCCAGGGTGAAAATGATGTTCATACCACCCGCTATGATGACGGCGAATGGCAGTGCACCTGCCGTTTCTTCCATGACTGGGGTGATTGCTGTCATACAATGGCCATGCAGCGTGTGCTAGGTGTAACAATTCCTGAGGCGCATCGTCACGGAGTGCTCTCTGGTTTAGGCACCGGCCCGCTCTCACACTGATCTGGGATTCACAGTAATTTATGGTTTTCTGGTAGTTGCCCATTACCAAAAAAGATGAGAGGCACTGTTCATAATAGAATGCAGTGCCTCATCTTTTTTTTATTGAACAGATATTTGCTGGTCGTCTGGACCTTAGACAAGCACGAAATAAAGTACAACGATGGCTGTAGTCATGATCGTTGCCAGGATCGCGATAGTGATCAGGTCACGGCGCACATAAGCAAAATGTTCAGCCGTCACCATAGCCGTCCCGGACCGTTGTTTTGCCCGGCGGGCAGCCTGGTTACGTTCGGCCAACCGCGCGGAAGCACTCTTTGGGGCCGAGGTCTCTACAGGCTTACTCACTAGCGACTCAGGCTCCAGCACACGGGTTGAGGCAACTGGATTGGATGCACTGTTTCTGGTTTTTTTTGAGGTTGTAGGGATTGTAGGCTCGCTATTTTTTACGGGTTCAGACTGTTGTGGCTTAGGAACCTCATTCTCGGCGCCTTCTGGACGAACCAGTTCAAACCCTTTTTGTCTCTGATACTGCGCCCCGCCGCGCGCAGCTGCTGATTTCTTTGGCATGGTGGTTTTTTACTCCCTTGCTCGCTTGCCGGGTTAAATAATACAGCATGGCGAGCGACTGTGGTTCTTGTTATAAACGCTTGGCTCATCGTTCAGACGTGCGCTCTTGCCATTTCAAGGTGATATAGCACCTGCAATATCTCACGTAGCACATTGTTGCTATTATACACAGTATGTCTCCTGCTTGACAAGCCTGAGCAGTACATCAGGTAAGGCATCTTGAAAGTGTTCGCACATCTCGATGGAGCGGCATCGTTGAGCTCGTGTGTATTTGACAAGCAATCCTGGCTGTGCTACTCTTACTGTTGGCAAGAAAGGGCAAAACATATTCATTACCCAGATCGCACAACAAAGATTCATAAGACTAGCCCCCACGAGGCTAGTCCTTTTTTCTACATACACCTATTATTACCTTACACACTAGTAACAAATAAGCAGGAATTTATAACATGGCACGAATAGTCGTCGCAATGAGCGGCGGCGTAGATAGCTCGGTCGCCGCTGCGCTCCTCAAAGAACAAGGCCACGAGGTGATCGGTATCATGCTCCGTCTCTGGTCTGAACCTGGTGTTATTGAAGCTGAAGATGATGGCATTGAGCGTGTCGCGCAAAACAAATGCTGCTCAATCGAATCGGTAGACGACGCCAGGCGCGTGGCCCGTATGCTTGATATTCCTTTTTATCTGGTAAATGTTGAAGAAGAATTCAAAGAAAAGATTGTTGATTCCTTCTATGATGATTATGTAGAAGGGCGTACTCCCAATCCTTGTTTGAACTGCAACCGCCATATCCGCTTTACGGTTTTGTTGAACCGCGCGCTGGCCTTGAATGCCGATTATCTGGCGACGGGCCATTATGTGCGTGTCGATGACCATCCCGTAACCGGGAAGCGTCGTTTACGGCGTGCCGTTGATCCAGATAAAGACCAATCCTATGTGCTGCATGTTTTAAATCAGCACCAGCTTTCTCACGCCTGTTTTCCTCTGGGTGGTTATACGAAGTCAGAGGTACGAGCTATGGCTGCGGAACGTGGCATGATGGTGGCAACCAAGGCTGAGAGCCAGGAGATTTGTTTTGTCGCGCAAAATGATTATCGTGGTTTTATCGATCGTTACGCTACCGCCAGACAAGAGCAGAAAGAAGCCGTCGGTGTTGGCGTTGCAGTAGCTCCGAAGCCAAATACTGGTTTGATTTCTATTCCTAAACCAGGACCAATCCTGGATCAACAGGGTAATACCCTTGGCCGACATCGTGGTCTGGCATACTATACAATTGGACAACGCAAAGGACTGGGTATTACATCCCGTGATCCTCTACATGTTCTGAAGCTTGATGCTGCTAATAATGCACTCGTGGTAGGGCCAGCCCGCGCGCTGGAAAAGTCAGAGTTCGTTGTTGGCAAAATGCATTATCTAAACGGTGAGACACCGACCGAGCCATTTGAGGCGTTGGTACGGGTTCGCTATAAGGCTCCTGAGCAGCCAGCACTGGTCACTCCCCTTGAGGGTGATCGTGTGCGTGTCACCTTGTTACAGCCACAGCGGGCCATCACACCAGGACAAGCCGCCGTCTTCTATGGCGGGGAGGATGGTGCGGAGGTGTTGTGTGGGGGGATTATTGCAGAATGACGGACCAGTCACATATCAGGAATTTTTGTATCATTGCCCATATCGATCATGGCAAGTCAACCCTTGCTGATCGTTTGCTAGAGTTTACCGGCACGGTCTCTAAACGTGACATGCAGGCGCAGACCCTCGACCAGATGGACCTGGAACGTGAGAAGGGAATCACGATTAAGTCACAGGCTGTACGCATGCGCTATCAGGCTTTAAATGGTGAAGAGTATGAGTTGAATCTCATTGATACTCCAGGGCACGTGGACTTTACCTATGAAGTTTCACGTAGTCTTGCCGCCTGTGAAGGGGCTCTGCTGGTTATTGATTCGACTCAGGGTGTTGAGGCTCAAACTCTGGCCAATCTGTATCTTGCCCTGGAGGCCGATCTCACCATTATACCGGTTATCAATAAAATCGATCTACCCAGTGCCGAGCCCGAGCGGGTCAAGCAAGAGGTTGAAGATGTGATCGGGCTACCTAAAGAGGAGTGCATTCTGGCTTCTGCCAAAGAAGGTATTGGTACCCAGGAGATCCTCGAGGCGATTGTCAGCCGTGTGCCAGCCCCCATCGGAAAAGAAGAGAGTCCGTTACGGGCATTGGTCTTTGACTCGCATTATGATGCGTACAAAGGCGTTATCGCCTATGTCCGTGTTATCGATGGTAAACTGTTTGAAGGCGAGCGTCTTTCTATGATGGCTGCTGGCAGTTCAGCCGATATTTTGGAAGTGGGCTGTTTTCATCCCAAAATGGTCTCGACCAAAACATTGACTACTGGCGAAGTTGGCTATATTGCCACCGGTTTTAAAAATGTCAAGGACTGTCAGGTGGGTGATACCGTTACCGTACCTGGCGCTCTGGCGACTGTTGAGCCATTACCAGGTTATCAGCCAGCCAAACCAATGGTCTTTGCTGGACTCTATCCCGTAGATAGCAATGATTATCCTGAGTTGCGTGAGGCATTGGATCGTTTGAAGTTGAATGATGCAGCCCTTTATTATGAGCCCGAGACCTCTAACGCACTGGGGTTTGGTTTTCGTTGTGGCTTCCTTGGCCTGCTACACATGGAGATTATCCAGGAGCGATTAGAGCGTGAGTATAATCTGGATATTCTAGCTACTGCTCCCAGCGTAGAATATCATGTGACTAAAGTTGGTGGTGAAATTATCGAGGTGTCTAATCCCTCTGACATGCCAAACTTTGGTGAGATCGAGCAGATTGAAGAACCGCATATGGACATCTCAATCTTCACGCCTTCGCGCTATATTGGAACCATCATGGAACTTGTGACGGCCAAGCGCGGTATCTATAAAGAGCTGAAATATATTGAGGCCGAGCGCGTCTTGATGACCTATGAGATTCCATTGGCTGAGCTGATTATTGACTTCTATGATCAGCTTAAATCGCGTACGCAAGGATATGCATCTTTGGACTACAGCTTTGGCTCTTACCGAGCCTCGGATCTGGTCAAAATGGATATTCTGGTTAACGCGATCCCGGTTGATGCCCTGTCCTTAATTCTCCACCGTGAAAGTGCCTATTATCAGGGTAGAGCTCTCGTTGAGAAATTACGGAGCCTGATTCCTCGCCAGCTTTTTGATGTGCCTATCCAGGCCGCGATCGGCTCGCGTGTTATTGCCCGCGAAACCGTCAAAGCCATGCGTAAAGACGTGCTGGCAAAATGTTATGGTGGTGATATTTCGCGTAAGCGCAAACTCCTGGAGAAGCAGAAAGAAGGTAAGAAGCGCATGAAGATGGTTGGGAGTGTTGAAATTCCTCAGGAAGCCTTCATGGCCGTCCTTTCGCTTGGAAAAGAGTAAGCAGCATCTATCGCAAAAGGGCTGGCACCTGTTGATCTATGTTTTCAGGAAGCCAGCCCTCTTATTCTATCGAGCACGGTTATTTCAGATAGTGTTTGATACGCATGAAATCCATGCTTCGCTGAGCGTTGTTTTTGCGCCTATGGCGTTCTAACGGTTTTCTGTGTGGTGTCAAAAAGTGTTCGGAGAACACTTTTTGACACCACACAGAAAAGAAGCACGGGTCCTTCAGGGCCCGAGTGTGGCTGGCTGCACGCTCCACCATAAGAGTAGGAAACAACGCTTATTCAGACATAAAAAGAGAGCTGGATAATCACGGTTATCCAGCTCATCTGTGTCTCTTTTTGTTTCACAACTCCCGATTTATACGTCAACCGAGTACTACTATTCTACTAAGTACATCACTGAATATAACAGTGATATTCCTCTGTCGACATCCGTCTCTCCCGGACGTTTAAAGTGCGTCATGACTTGTACGGGCTATTGAGCCTTACAAAATACGGGGTGTCAGATGCTCAGAGGTATCGGTTGGCCCGTATCTACGGGCGTTCCTAGTCAATTTGAAATACTACCCCTAGAACATGAATTGGTTTCTTCATGGTTCTTATAAGATCAATGGAAGTCATAAGATCTCCTTTCAGGGTTGCTTATGCAAGGACCAGGCCTTGTGCCAGGGTCTTTTTGTTTCCCTGGTGTATTCCATCCGTTTGGAATAGTTATACGATACCATCTCAAATTTAAAAAGTCAAGGCTCCTGCACGGCACTAATATGGGAGATGCATAGTGAGAGGTGCATATCTCTATACGTATAGAATTTTCCTGCTGAAAACTGCTTAAAAAGGTGCTTGATCCTCTCTGACCACATTTTCATAATTTTGCTGAAAGGTGGAAAGCACTTGAGCTGGATCTGCGCTCTCCTGCATGATATTTGCCTGAGGATCATGGCGATTCTGTACATTGGGTATGTCGCGGCGTAACTCTTCAATGAGCTCAATCACCTTACTGACTTTGCGATCAATCAGGAGTGAAAGTTCCAGATCTAGATGTGTACGCTGATCATCAAGTCTGGCCTGACGATTCTGGGTAATCAAGACAGCGGTTGTTGTCAGGAGCGCAATAAAGCCGATAACTCCCTGTAGATCTGAGAAGGGTGGTGGGTCCAGACGTTGCCAGCCGAAGAGGGCACCAATAATATTATAGAGCACCCAGAGGAGCACGATAATGATAATTGCATACAATGTGTAGGGACGTCCCAGCAGATTGTAGGTGATACGTTCAACGAATTGTTGATGCCTGCTGGTCTCTCGCTCTTCTGAAAGGCGAATAGAGACAAGTGCCTCGATGTCTTTTTCGACAATATCCAGCAGTTTAGTTAGCTCTACATCCTTTTGTTGCGCATCTGATGCGAGCTTTTCGCGTGGGTGTTTAGGCTTCATAAAGTTTTTAGGTGGTCCTTTTCCTTTTATCCAGTGGGTGGGTCTGCGAATATTTGTCAATTATATCATTATGAGTGATACAATTTATACTGTATGCAGTAGGAAAGAAGAGCCGCCGCGTTCCTGGTGGGATCGTGGTGGCTCTTCTTGAGTGCTAGTAAAATGAAGGTCTTTTACCTGGACCGCTTGTACTAGTAGTTGTTACGATCTGTGCTGGTGCGTGGATTTTCATCGGGCGTAATCGTCGATGGCTCGACTGGAATCGCGCCTGTGTCGATATCATTCGCGGCCAGACGATCATTGGTAGTACCAGTGATATCGCGATCCATTTTTGGCATACCAGTGCTGGTACGATCATAATTATTATCGCCCTGCATGGTCTCATTTTGACGGCTTGTGGTCTGACCCTTGCTGGCAGCGCTATCTTCATGGAACAGGTAGTTTGAAGAGTTAGGATCGAGAGCGCCAGCGGGAGCCTCGTTCACCATCTGAGCAAAATGATTAAGATCGTGCTCCAGTGCAGTCTGGAAGCGGCTACCAGCACCTAGCTTCTCACCTGCATCTCCCAGTACACCAGCCGGTGGATTATAGCTGATCGACACATGGACGGTAGTCTGGTCGTCGGATGTTGGTGTGAACGTAACACTCCCGAAATTTTCCAGACCATTCGTTGAACGCCAGCCGATCTGCTGATCTTCTCTCCAATCATCATTGACTGCATCCCACTCATGGCGACCAACGACATCAGCTACCCAATGGCTTGACTGCTCATCGTGGTAAGTCACCTCTTTGATGAAGCTCATGAATTTTGGAAAGTCATTGAAATGGGTAAACAGGGAATATACCTGATGTACCGGAGCATTAACGAGGACTTCTGCCTGGTGGGTTGAATAGTTATTCTGCATTATATGTTCTTCCTTTACTGTTGTCTCCGACACAAGTGCCCAGAGAGTAAAACAAGTATTAAGCATTTAATCATGTGTTACTTATTTTTCGCATCCCTTTTTTATACGGTTCTTATTTCGAGGTAGCTTCAACATGTTCCATTTCATAGAAAACGTAGTCATGATATTTCCAGAGCAGTCGAATAGATTTTTTTCTGGCAGAAAAAGGCCAAATGGAGCTTTTTCTCAAGACAAATAGCCATGATTTTTTGCGCACATTTCGCGATAAATGAAATTATACCAGTGTATTTTCATCTCGATTTTTGGTTGTTCTTCGTTATATTCTGCTGTGTTAGAGGTGATGTGGTTAAGATAAAGATAAGCTGGAGCAATGGAGTAAGCACAGAGGTACCTCTTTGTTGTGTTGTCGAGAAAACCCTGGTATTATGCTGATTGTGAGCACAATAGATACGACAAAAGCGAAAATCCAAATTATAATCTAAATTGATACTGAAATTACACGAACAAATGGTGGGTAGATAGAAAGTATAGCAATTCTGTAATGACAATATCATATATTGCCAGGGCAAGTCAGGACATATCCCCGTATAAGCTGCTGTTTGCGTCTAGTGTAATATAAACGTAGAGCTAGAGGAAGAAACTCAATCGCGTGCTCATCAGTGTAACCAATGAGCACGTGCTTACGTAGTAAAAGATAGTACGGAGAGCGCGTTTATACTTGGTGAGACACTGTTTACATAGATCGTCCCATTGGTAGTCGCTGAATTCTATGCTTCGGAGAGGTAACAAGTAATGTCAATTGGAACCTTGGAAAACAACTTGAGCCGCGCTCTAGAACTTCTGGGTGGCTCTATTGATCCCGAGATAGTCGAAACTTATCCATCGCTGGAGGCACGTATTTTAGCACAAGCACTGGAGAATGTCGAGATTGCTGAGCAACGCTTACGAGCGATCCAGAAACTAGTTGGTGAGCTCGAAGGAGTTCTGGTCTAACCTTACGCAAGGCATTTTTTAGCTGACATAGAAGCCACTGTTGCCGACATATCCCTTCTCCGAAGTTGGTGAAGTCCGTGGGATATGCATCTGTCTCATCTCGATACTGCAATGACTCTTTTCGTGCGTCAAAAGAGTCATGATGTGGCTTACTCAAAATAGGTAGCGAAAAAAAGCCTGGTGGTCAGAAAAAAGAAAAGGACGAGTGTTTACTCAACGGATAAACGCTCGACCTTTTCTTTTTTGGGGTATTATCTATAGGTTACGCGGAGCAACTAAGATCTAATGAGGAATCATGCACCTCAATAGCTGGCATGTTGTCCTCTACTTCGTAGCGAGTAGGCTCCGGCTCGTCGAGAGCACGCTGAATAATCTCCTCAACTTCTGACAGACTATTCATACGTACCAGTTCATTACGGATACGTTTCGCGCCAACAAAATGGCCCAGATACCAGCCCATGTGTTTGCGCAACTCCACATAGTGGTCCTGCCCTTTAATTTTCGCATGGGTACGTGCATGCTCGAGTGCCATTAATAGCCGTTCCTCACGGGTTGGTTCCACATCCGGTAGATTTTCAGGGGTTGGTATGATACCATCTCTCAGTATCTGCCTGAGTAGCTCCTTATTTTTGAAGAGCCAGGGATTGCCAAAGGTTGCCCGTCCGATCAAGACGCCATTAACGCCGGTCGTCCGAATACGTTCGGCAGCCTGATACAGACTGTGGATATCACCATTGCCCAGAATCAATGTATCAGTTTTATGGACCACTTCGGCGGCTTCCGCGATGGCATCCCAGTTGGCTTCGCCTTTATAGTGTTGTACCAGAGTCCGACCATGAAGTGAGATTACGGCAGGCTCAAGCTCTAATAGTTCCTGCATCCAATCCTTAACCACAATTGAATCATAGCCAAGCCGTGTTTTTACCGAGACTGGTATCAGGCGACGCTCGTAACGTATAGGGTCACCCCAGATACGTGCTCGATCTTCATTCATCTGTTGAATCTGGCGAATACGATGGGGATCCATCTCTAAATCTTCCAGCGTCTGGCCATTTGCCCAATCGTGTACACCCTGCTGACAGGCACGCACAATAGCTTTGGCCGTTTCAGGCAGGCGAATCAGTGCCGCGCCCCCGCCTTTATTTGCCACCGCACTGGCTGGACAGCCCATATTGATATCCAGGCCATCAAAACCGAGCTCACAGACCACATGCGCGGCCTTATAAAAGTACTCGGGACGGCACCCAAAAATCTGTGCCACGACAGGTCGTTCAGCGGGCGTATACAGAAAATCGCGGAAGATGCGATCACTGCCTCGCCACAGCCCTTCAACATTGGTAAACTCAGTGAGGATCACGTCAGGACGGCCATGGATGCCATGCATCGTACGACATGGAGCATCAGTGACGCCATCCATTGGTGCCAGGCCAATAATTGGTTGTGTTAAATTATTCCAGAAAGATGTCTGCTTCATTGTTTTTTGTCTACTTCTGCGGCGCATAAATGCCTATTGAACAAGGCGCCATGATCTTCTCTACAATTTTTGCTTATTACCGTGTCCCTCTATGATACATGTTTTTATGGCCCATGGTCAACATCACCATCACCCCCTCTGGGCTATTTTACTTTCAAGTAGAAGTCGTGTGGAGGCTATGAACCTGACGATATTTTGGAGACAGGGTGTGCCAGTGGAGCGGCCGCGGCCGCTCCACCGGCACACCCTGTCTCTCCCAATCTGGCGACGCAGGCGCCAAAATAGTTTTCTCACTCCCTGACAACTATAGCCAGGATTTTATGGCTATCCCCAGTGAGAATCACAATCATGAAAAAAGTGTAAGGATTCAGCGAAATATGCGGTAAAGTAGCTATACAATAGTGTTTTTGTGCTCACCCTCTCTCCTCATTCTTACTCATACCCAAACCAGACTATATATTGTAGCGTTTCTTTTTAATGGGTAGACATCCATATTCAAAACATTAAATTTGCCAGTGTAATGGCATAGAACTATAATAAAGGCGTGGGGATAGAAATGTGGGAAAGGAGTCAAAATGCTTACAAAAAAAATTGCTAAGCGAAATTTTATCCACTTTGCCTTACTGCTGGGAGCAGTGCTATTACTTCTTACAGCCTGTGATTCAGGGAATGGCGGCTCAAACGGATCGGTTGCCCCGGCCCCGACCAGTTCAACTGTCAATTCGGCCAGCGCGATTATTCGGCACAGCCCATCTGGGACGGTAGAACTGATGTGGGATCATACGTCCCATGTTTTGACGGTTCATATGGCGCTGACGGGTTTAACACCCAAAAGTAGCCATCCGGCACATATTAACGCAGGAAGTTGTAAAAGCAACGGCAAATTAGTCTATGACCTCTCTGCCGTCAAATCTACGCAAATTGGTTTTGCGGACGTGATCACCAAAATCAAAGATGTTTCGGAAGGTATTCCCGAGACAGGTTGGTATGTGGATGTAAATAATGGACCAGGTATGAACGGTGCTGATCAGTCGATGGCTATTACCTGTGCCAATGTCTTTAATCCATCTGCCTCTACCAAGGCATCGCAAAATGTTCAGGCTACTCTGGCCAATGCATTTGCACCCAATCAGGCGACTAGTGGTGACGCACAGCTTTCTGTCAAAGACAACAAATTGACCATTGAGCTCAACGTGAAGGGCCTGGCCCCCAATTCAAAGCACATGGTTCATTTGCATAGTGGTAGTTGCGCCAGTCAGGGACCGGTCAAATACGATCTCAAAAACGTAGTGGCTAACGCCTCGGGTGATGGAACCTCCACAACCGTCATTCCGAACATCGGCTCTATTCCACGTAACGGCTGGTATGTCAATATTCATCTTGGATCATCAGATTTGAAGACCCAGACCTCTTATGATCCTTTTGCCTGTGGCGACATTACCTCGTTGCGTTAATCCTGATCGACACATGGTATCTGAAAGGCATCGGCATCGCCAGCAAGCGATGCCGATGCCTTTCTTGCCGTCAGGATATCTGGATATCTCCACTGCGCCAGCGGTCAACCATATATTTAATCGCACTGATATACTGCTGCTCGTTATTATTATCTTCATTGGGTGCATAGACTGGAATGATCTGATCGACGGTATGCAGACCCCAATCACGAATATATTGTTGCGAAATCAGCTTGTACCAATCCTCAAAGCCTTCTTCCCAATTGGCGTATTGACGATACCCATGATAGTTTGCATAGCCTGTAGTGGCCCTAATATTTCCAAGGGAATGGGTTACGGATGCCACCCCCTGTGTGCCCATCCGACTTTCTTGCATAAAAAAGGCCAGTGCATAGGCCGGATCAATACCATATTTCACACCATCGTCATAAAGTACCTGGCCTTTTCCTTTAGCGGGGGAGTCATAGTGTTCCAATACCTGATCAATAAAATTAGCATTGATCGATGGAGCGCCGGCGAGGTTATAGGGACCTGATGTATCAGATTTTGTATGTGACATAGACATAATTATGCTAATAAGGCCAATCGCGATTGCCAGACTGGCAAGTAAAACGATTGAAAGATTCACATGAGAGGCGATAGTAGCTTGTGGTCTTCTTCGGCGATAAGATGTTCGATAGGTCCTTCTTCTTACCTTTGGCATTTAGTATATTCCTTAAAAACCTGATTTATCATGGCTTGTCGTGCATATATTTTATACTACGAGAAGCCGAATACAAAGTTTTAGCTCTGGTATGAATGGATGCAGGCAAGCGCACATCGAGATTGTAAGCTATAATAAAAGTGCTCATAAGATACTCAATGTGGAGTAGTATCATGTGTAGAGATACATCTCTTTTAGCGAGAGGATAAAAAGATATGACTGAAACTTCCCGTAAAACTCCCACACATGGATCTTCTCAGGCGCAGTTGCCTGCGGCCACAGATTTATACCGGCTGGATACACTGCTGTCAGAAGAAGAGCGCATGGTGCGTGATACCGTACAAAAATTTGTTCGTGAGCGCGTTCTGCCTGTGATTGGTGAGCATTTTGAAGCGGGTACGTTTCCGCGTGAATTGGTACCGGAGATGGCTGAACTGGGATTGCTGGGGATGCATCTGGATGGCTATGGATGCGCTGGCCTGAGCGCGGTCTGTTATGGTCTGGCCTGTCAGGAACTTGAGGCTGGCGATAGCGGCATACGCTCTTTTGTTTCTGTTCAGGGATCGCTGGCCATGTTTCCTATTTTTGCCTTTGGGTCTGAAGCACAAAAGCAGCGCTGGTTGCCAGCGATGGCTCAAGGTGAAGTCATTGGTTGCTTTGGTCTCACGGAACCCGATGTCGGTAGTGACGCGGCTAATATGCGGACAACGGCACGCCGGGATGGCACAAGCTATGTTCTCAATGGCACAAAAATGTGGATTACCAACGGAGGTATCGCGGATATCGCGATTGTCTGGGCCAGGACTGAAGATGGTGTACGTGGCTTTATTATTGAGCGCGGTACACCTGGTTTCTCGACCAGTAATATTCATCGCAAGCTCTCGCTAAGAGCCTCTGTAACTTCTGAGCTGCATTTTGATGATTGTCATATACCCGCTGAGAATATGTTACCAGAGGTACGGGGCATGCGCGGTCCGCTCTCCTGTTTGAATGAAGCTCGTTATGGCATCGCCTGGGGAGCTACCGGAGCTGCCCGTGCCTGCTATGAGACCTCTCTTGAGTACGCTAAGACACGTGAACAGTTTCAACGACCAATTGCCCGCTTTCAGCTTGTACAGCAAAAGCTGGTTGGCATGGCGACCGAGCTGGTTAAATCCCAACTGCTAGCACTGCAACTGGGCAGACTTAAGGATCAAGGCCAGCTCCATCCTGTCCAGATCTCAGTTGCCAAGCGTAACAATGTTCGTGAAGCCTTAAAGACGGCCCGTGAAGCACGCTCTATTCTGGGTGCCAATGGCATTACTCTGGAATATCCCATTATCCGCCATATGAATAATCTGGAGTCAGTTTTTACGTACGAAGGAACTGATGACATTCACACCTTGATTATTGGTCAGGCCATTACAGGAGAAAGTGCTTTTTCTTGATCGTGGATAATCTTCCCAGGCTTTAGTTTATCCCGCTAGACAAAAGGCCAGGCAAGATCGCTACGTAATGGCGATCTTGCCTGGCTTCAGACCGTTAGAAAAAATAATGTAACAGCAATGCTGTTCAGAGTCAGTATTATTTACTACAAGCCGGTACAGGCTGTGCGGGACCCATGTTATTGCTATATTCAGTGATTTTCCAACTCCCATCATCCTGATCTTTTTGTAGAGTGATCTGCAGCTTATAAGCAATATCCCTGGCGTTTTTTGTGCGCTTGATGTTGTAGGAGTAACTCTGGTTATTGTCCTGATTTTTCGCGCTATCAGCTATCTCCGAATAATCTTTCACCGGACCATAACAGGCATCCAATACCCCTGCCTGCTTGGCAAATTGATCCTCAGACATCCGAATGGTGATTGCTGGCCCTAGATCTTTATAGGCCTGTGGATAGTCTTTCGTATTGAGCGCGCTCAGAAAATCGGTTGCTGTCACGCTGGGGTTTGCACTGACATTGATGCCAGTAGCTAAAAAGTAGCCAACCGTACAGGCGATAATTGCCAATGCTATCAGGATACCTGTGAACATCAAGATGCGGCTACGAAACTTTTTGGGTTGAGGCTGTTGATGGCTTGGGCGTGGTACGCGTGGCACCTCTGGTGGGGTCTCAACGCGTGACATCCCGGGAGGACGGCGTGGAATCGCCCGGTGTTCACTCGTTTTTTGTGAGATCACCTGCTGAATGGCCTGATGTTTGCTGGTTCCTTCATTCGGATTGCGCATAATCGCACGTTGTTTACTGGTCCCATTAAGTGGGGGAGGTCCTTGAGGTGGTAGGCGTTCGAATGCTCCACTCTCCTGGTCTTCTCGTCCTTGCATGCTTGTCCTCCTCATAAGTCGTGACGTTCTGCTATGGTGTGGTTACATGTTAGCGGCTGCAATGTGCTAAGAAAAGACACATATTGCCCGGGCTACCCATGTTTGTCTGTCTTTATGTTTTTTTGAAATATCTGTGCAAGTTTTTACATGGAAAATAAGTGGAGTAAATCTATCTTTTTTATAGTTTACCCGCTTATCCAATAAGCCTGTTTTACTATAAAGGCTTCAATTTCCACTGTCAACAAGTTGTACTTAGGTGCTAGGAATTGGGTAATTAGAAAGCCTGGTAGAGCTACATTTTTTATAAAAAGCTCTACCAGGCTTTAATATCAGGGGCATACATACTATTGCTGATGATGGTCCTTTGTCTGGGAAAGGGGAGGACATAGCACCTCTAATTTCCCAGATTTTAAAGGACACTATCATTGGTGGGCAACGGTAAAGCTGGTTTTTTGCCCTCATTCATCTTGGCTTCAATGAATTGTAAGATCCGGCGACTGAAGCGAGATGTATCAAAGTCAAGTGCATGGTTATAGATGACATGTGGATCAAAGTGCCGCTCGTCAAATGACGCCAGCGCATCCATCAGGCTCTCCACTGTTTGTTGCTGGAAGAAGATACCTGTTACACCATCAATAACTGATGCCAGGGCTCCACCGGCCCCATAGGCGATAATTGGCCGACCACAGGCCTGCGCCTCTAATGGCGTGATGCCAAAATCCTCTTCACCTGGGAAAAGGAAGGCTCGGCAGTGTTTAAAATAATAGATAACCTCTTCATCGGAAAGGCGACCCATAAAGCGAATGGTTGGTCCTGCTATTTTCTTCAAGCGTTCTTCATCCCTGCCTGTGCCAATAATTATCAATGGCAATTGCAGGCGATTGCAAGCCTCGATTGCCAGGTCCAGCCGTTTATAAGGGACCAGCCTACTGAGGGCAAGAAAATAATCACCTGGTACAATATCAGGCTCAAATGGAAAACGGCTAGCTTCAACTGGTGGTGGAATATAAGCAGCCTCACGCCGATAATATTTGCGAATACGTTCCGCGATCACTGGTGAATTAGCGATAAAGTGATCTACACGCATCGCACTTGTTTGATCCCAGATACGCAGACCAGTCATCATAAACGGCAGTATCCCACGTGCCACCTTTCCCAGTTGTTCACGTTCCACATATTCTTCATAGTTCCAACACCAGCGCATTGGGGTATGACAATAGCAGATATGCATTGTTTCAGGACGTGTAATGACCCCTTTACCAAAAGCGCTGGAACTACTCAACACAAGATCATAGCCGCGCAGATCCAGATTCTCCATCGCAAATGGATAGAGAGGTAAGAATGGTTGATGATGTTTGGTAACAAATGGCAATTTTTGCATAAAAGATGTACGAATATCCATCTTTTGGAATGCAGGATCCACACGCTGTGGATCATAGATTGATGTATAGATGGGAGCATCAGGAAAAATCTCATGAAAGGCCATCACGACACGCTCGGCTCCGCCCATTTGATTCAAATAGTCATGTACTAATGCAACTTTCATTTTTTAATATGCTCCTCGACTGAATAGAACGGCTGGAATGGTGCGCAGTAGAATCTGGATATACAGGCGCAGTGACCAGTTCTCGATGTAGTAGATATCCATCAACACACCTTCATCAAAACTGATATTGCTGCGACCACGTACCTGCCAGAGGCCAGTACAACCAGGTTTGATCGCCAGCCGCCCCTTCTGCCACTCCGCATACTGTGCTACCTCGCGTGGTAGTGGTGGGCGAGGACCTACCAGACTCATTTCGCCTTTAAGTACATTGACAAGCTGAGGAATTTCATCCAGGCTGGTCCGACGCAGGAGCGCACCTACAGGGGTTACGCGTGGATCGGAGCGCATCTTAAAGATCGGCCCCTGAGCCTCATTCAAGCTTAGCAGTTGCTCCTGCTGGCGATCCGCGTCCTGTGCCATTGAACGGAACTTCAAGCACTGAAAGGGCTTACCATTCAAGCCTACCCGTTCCTGGCGATAAATGATTGGTCCTGGTGAAGTGAATTTCACCGCCAGGGCAATACAGAGATAGATTGGCGAACCAATGATCAGGGCCAGCAATGAAAGGACGATATCGATTGTTCTGGTAATGATGCGTTGAGGTGTATTGAGGGACACCTGTTTGATGCCTAGCAGTGGGATACCTTCAATATTCTCCACATCGATACGTGAAAGGTTAAGCTCATAGAGGTCAGGAATCAGTTTAAACGAGGCGCCAAGGCGTTCACAAAGCTTCACGCTATCAATAGCATGCTGATTCATGTCCGATGGTAGCGCGATAATCACTTCATCCACCTGCATTGAGCGGATTACCATACCGATATCATCGATTGTGCCCAGCATCTTAAAGCGTCCAAAGTCACCCGGTGGTTCGGTAAGATCATGCAGAAAGCCCACCACAGAGAAGCCCAGGTTAGGGCTGGCAGCCAGACATTGCATGACCATCTTACCCAGGCGGCCTGAACCTACCACCAGCACACGCGTCTCTCCGAGTCCCATACGATACAGCATACCCATCACACCTGAGACAAGCAAGCGGCCTGTGCATAGCACAGCAATACAGGCAAGCCACATAAGTGGAATCAAGAGACGTGAATTAGGCACCATTAAATTGGTATTATCCTGGTTATGACTTTGAAAGAAAAAGATGTAGGTGATCAAAAAAGCCATACCAATAGTCGTTGATACAACAACCTTCCAGGCTTGTTGAAACCAGTTACCTGTAAGGCGAATATGATAAAGGCGGCGAAATGCAAAAATGAGGATCAGTCCGGCAACAATACCAGTCCATAATGGCAGGAAGTATAAAAAATTCTGATAGACATAGTCAGATGGAGCATAACCGAAGATGCGTTCCCGTAACCAGTCTAGCACTACATTGGTCTTGAAGGTTTTAAAACGCAAATAGAAAGCTAGATAGCAGGCTGTGAAAATCAGGAACGTGTCCAGGACCACCATAAAGACCACCTCAGCAATACGCCAGTGTCGGCGTAAAGATCGGCGTTGAGAGATGACCCTGGTGATTTGTCCAGTTGTTCCGCTCATAATTTCTTGCGTTGCCTCTAGTGTCCGAGCCTGTTGTTTTGGTTCATTGCTATGTATCATTCGAGCCATATGCTTTATACAATCTCAATACTATTGAACAAACGTTATACGTTGTTGTTGCTGTATTTTAGCAGCCTGTTCATATACTGCAATGGTTTTTTGAGCCATTGTCTGGGCTGAGAAGCGTTGGGCCACAGTTGGTGCCAGTGTCTGGCACTTTGCGCGTAATGCCTGGTCTGTTAACGCCTGATAGAGAGCTGTACTAAGTGCCTGAACATCCATGGGATCAACGCACAGAGCTAATCCAGTGCCAGCCTCGGGCAGGCTAGAGACATTGGAAGTGACCACGGGAGTACCACAGGCCAGGGCTTCTGCGACAGGAATTCCAAAGCCTTCATAGAGCGATGGAAACGCAAAGGCAGCAGCACTTTGATACCAGAGTACCTGTTCGCTATCTGTCACAAAGCCAGGAAAAAGAACATCTTGTTCTAAACCAAGCTGACGCACCTTGTCAAAAATTGTATCATAGAGCCACCCTTTTCCGCCTGCCAGTACCAGTTTTTCTCGTATCTGATGTTCCCGTTTCAGATGGGCATAGGCATCGATTAACGTCGTAATATTTTTGCGTGGCTCTAATGTTCCCATATACAAAATAAAACCGTCTGTAACTCCATATTTCTCACGGAATGTGTCTATTTTTCCTTCTATAGAAACGTTCGAAAAACGCTCGTCGATACACGGATAAATAGTTTGAATGTGTTCATAAGGAATATTGACCAGTTCGTGAACATCTTGTTTCGTGCTCTCAGAGACCGTGATCAGCATGGTCGCACGCTTTAAGCTACGAACAGTAAACGTACGGTGGTACAGGCGTTTGGCTGGTGTCAGCACATGGGGAAAGCGCAAAAATGCTAGATCGTGGATCGTAACAATACTGGCACATCGAGCAGGCAGGCGTTCTGGTCGCACATTGACAGGTGAATGCAACACATCAATCTTCTTCTGTCTGATCAGGGTGGGGAGTGTCAGTTGTTCCCAGGTCACCCTGGCAGCCGGCCGAGACTCAGGCCAGGGAGCAGAAATATATGTTATTTGTGGATGCTGCTTCAGGCGATCGATCACATCCTGCCCGTTAACAAATACCGTATAGGTGTGATCTCCTGGCTGTTCCGCAAGTTGGGTAAGCAAATAACGGATATACCGACTTACGCCACCATTGCGATAGCTTTGATCGTAGGATAACAGCTGCGCATTGATACCTATGTGCATTTTTCTTTGTGTTCTCCTCATCAGATTTCTCAAGCCAGCGCCTGCCTGGAAGATCTGTCTGGAAAAGATGGTGCTCAACTGTGAGAATTTACCCGTATGTTATTGCATATAACGTCTTTTCATTTCGGGTGGTCACAAAGCTCCATCCTGCTAAGTTTTGTGATGCATGAAAATATGCTCATAAAAACCGGTAGCAGTCACCTATGAAGTAGCAGTCACCTATAAATATGAAGGATTTTTGATGCTTTGTGAGCACAGACGATGAAAAGCTACGCATTGGCTGGCACTTTGACCGCTACCGGGTGGCATTGATAATAAGCTGTTATCGTCTGTCGGTCATGAGCCACATGCACATATCTCAGTATACTCTTCCCGCCCGTATTGGCCTAGTAAATGGCACTTATGGCTTGCAATTAGAGCACAGGCTTACACCTCCTTAACCTGTGCTTGTCGTCTCAAATCATAGATACTGACATGGTTTCCCCTGTAAGACCTTTGCAGGCCTTATAGGCCCTGACCTGGCATGACAGAATTTCCCACTCCCATCGGAAAGCAAACACCAACTGTTTTGTAGCAACGCGCGGCGTTAATCATCCATGCTGGCAATAAAAAGGATATTCTGTTTCATACTTTGATTAAGCTGTTGATACACATGTTCTGTATCTGCTGTAGATAGTAAAGGTGGGGCAAGACTGATTGTAGGAATGGAGAGCCGGTTGGCTAAGAGAGCATATGGGAATGTACCTGAGGTTGAGGGAAGGAGCAGCGGTGGCTGCTGATACACATCAATCAGTGTCTGTTGTATGCGTTGTACCAGATGCGTATGAACAGAGGTATAGATAGGATGCTGTGCCGTTAGTAACTGACATTGTAGCTCATAGGCAGTCTGACTATGGAGATGCTGTTCAAGTTTTGTGAAGATAGCGTAAGGATCCTGGCCTGGCAGCAGATAAAAATCTAGCTGTGCGCTGGCTTGTGAGGGAAGGCTACCTTCCCATGACTTCTGCTTATCATTTTCCGCAATTGTATTACTTTCAAGCATAGTAATATTGCAGGACGGTGTCAGGAAGTGCGCATAGTGTTGCTGTGAGCCTTCTAATCCTAAAAGGAGCTGTGATAGACCCCAGGATGTAGTTAGATCCTTTGTCGTGTCTGGCAGGCGTGCAAGTGCTTCAAGGATCTCATCTTCGGCAGGCAGTAAGCTATCATAGAAGTTTTCCAGCAAGACCTCTTCGTGGGCACTTTTGACTGAACCTAACAGCCAGAGTAGTTGCCAGGCTGCATCAGGTGCGATAGACCCATAGCTGGCGGGTATCATTTTTTCAGCCACCTTGAGGAAAAGCTTAACCGCTAGATGGCCCTTTATACCTAAAATAAGCTCTGTTTGATCTATGACTTTGCTTATTTCGCGTTTTGTGGTATACAAGATACAGCCATCCGCCTGAAAGAGTTGGGTTTGTTCTGAAAGCAGTTGTGCCAGGGAGGTTGATGTAGTTGGCCCTTGCCCCATGATGAGCCACTTAATATTTACAGGTAGCTGGCCGGAAGAATGTATATAGGCCCGTAATGCAGCCATTTGAGAAAACAAGGGAAAGACCACTTGCTGAGCTGATGCTTGCGGCGTATCCTGCAGACAGAAAAGTAACGTTTGTGGTGCTTGAACCATGTATTCTGCATAGAGAATCTGCTGATCCAGATCTAAATATTGTACAGAAAAGCCATTGCGGTGCAAAAGTGGAAAAAAAAGCTCTTGTATCTTCGTGTCTGGTGACGTATAACATTGATGGGATATATTTTGCCAAGCATTCATGTTGGAAGGGAACTGGTCATCAATAGCCTGAAAAAGAATCTGTTGCATTGATGAAAAAGCCATAATTTCACTTCCTTCTTGAAACGATGCTGCTAGTACCGCCGTTTAGATATCTTGCATGCTGAGGTTTGAGAGAGTATACTCATGTGCAGTGAGCGGTATAAGTAGTAGACGAGTGAGAAGATCGCAGCAAAAAAAATACGTATTACGTTGCGTTTTTCTCTGTATCGGTGTATTATAGCCTAGAGTTCCAGCAACTGCCTAGTGGGCAGTGCGCACAAATCGAGAGCTACTGAAGTACGGGAGAGAAGCGCGTTGTCCAAACAACTCCGGCTCGATGTCGCACAGCTAACAGATGTTGGCCGTAAACGTCCCCATAATGAAGATAATATGGCATATGTCATCCCGAGAGATAGCCAGGTTATGGCCAAAAAGGGTGCGCTCTTTATTGTAGCTGATGGCATGGGGGGACATGCAGCAGGGGAAGTGGCGAGCGAGATTGCTGTAGACACAGTTAGCAATGTCTATTACCAAGATGAGACTGATGATATCCCTCTCTCATTGATGAATGCCATTAAAAGAGCGAATGCTTTGATTCATCAACGAGCGGCCGAAAACATGATGCGTAGTGGTATGGGGACCACCTGTGTAGCCGCAGTGCTGCGTGGGGGAGTGGCCTATGTCGCTAACGTTGGGGACAGTCGTGCATATATGGTACGCCAGGGTCGTGTGAAGCAAGTGTCACAGGACCATTCCTGGGTAGAAGAGCAAGTGCGAGCGGGCCTATTAACAAAAGAACAGGCTCGTTCTCATGCACAGCGTAATGTCATTACTCGTGCTCTGGGTACACAGGCTGAAGTTGAGGTTGACGTCTTTACGGAAATCCTTGAAGACGGCGATACTTTTGTGCTGTGTTCCGACGGACTTTCTGGCCCGGTAGGCGAGGAAGATCTGCGTGCGATTGTCAATCAATATTTGCCACAAGAGAGTGTTTATCATCTGGTAGAGCGTGCCAATGAAAATGGCGGGCCAGATAATATCACTGCTATTGTCGTGCTTGTGCAAGAAGCCGGCGATGATATTCCTGATTCCTTGCAACATCCTGTCTCAGTGGGTGGAGGCAGCCATGTCTCTGAAGAGAATACGTCTGTATTAGGCCGTGTGCCAACATCCTCACTGGGTGCTACCTCGGCGGCGACACGCGTTGAGGGTGGTCGTACTAATAGCCGACCTTTAGCGCCTGCTGGCTCTGATCAGGCTGCCTTTACCACCGCCAGTGGTTTTACCGCGCCACAAGCGGCCGTTACGGTGCCCAAACGTAGGCATAAGCGTAACCGTTTATTATTACCCAGCATTGTTATTTGTATTTTGCTGCTCGTTGCGATTGCTACGATTGGTAGCTATTATTATTTACGGCCTTCGAGTGCTCAGACTGCTCTAAATCAGGCGAGTACCCTCATTAGTCAGGCGAAATCTAACGTTTCTAACAAACCTGATCAGGCTTTAGCTAATCTGACTAAAGCGCAGGCACAACTTAATAGCATCAAAAACTCTACGCTTGATCCACAGCAAAATAGTCAACTGACTACACTCCAAAATGATCTGGCTGCTCAATTTAAGGTCGCCCTGACGAATTTCAATCAGCAGTCATCAGCAATTGCGCTACCATGTGTGAATCTCACGCCTGCAACCCTGCAATCGCCAGCAGGCAATGAGGTCAATACCAGTTCAATGGCTATGCTTGCGGGTGATAAAAATCATACGAACAATTATATTTTGGGCCTGGACGGAAAAGTTTATCAGGTTGATGATCAGCACAATTTGAAAAAAATCGACACAGGTAATGATAAAGTTGCTTTGCTTGCCAGTGATGCACAATATCTCTATACCCTTACCTCTGCAAAAGCCGGTGCTAATTACCGCTTACATGCTTATAAAATCCAGGATGGTAAGCTGGCTGAAAAAGTGAATAATGGTACAGAAGTCAAGCAAGATCAGATAACTGGTCAGACACCATTATTGCTGACAGCCTGGAGTGGTGATATCTACGTTATTTCAGCCTCCAATCAGGCTAATCAGAATCAAGCCACGCTTTTAAATTATCAGGTAGATAAGCTTGGCACTGAGCCGGATAAGTCTGAAATTTCCATTTCAACTGGTTTGGTAAGTGCAGTGGCGTTGCCCGATAAGCAACTTGTTCTGCTTCATAGCGATGGGCAGATCAAAAGCTTGCGCTTTACTCCATCCAAGCCATCTGAAAGTGGTGTGCTGGTACAGCAAACAGTGAATACGCCCTGGTTCCAGAATCCGCAAACCTTTACGGCCGCGACACCAGTGGCTACACCGACTGCTCCGATTATCAAATTTTTGACCATACCGCCTCCAACGGCGCAAACGCCTCAGTCCCTGCTCTCAGCTGGACTGGTCAATAAAGTCCCTCACGTATATGTAGTTGATAATACCAACCATCGTGTATTGGATTTTGAGGTTACGGCCAACGCGCCATCAGGGGCAGCACCAACGGCATCCGCTACGCCAAACGGTGGCGATCTTGGTGGAAAGGTCATACCGGCTCCGCCTGCACCGGTTGCGTTGAGTGCTCGTCTGGCGCAGCAATATGTATCAGCCGATGTGGTTTCTGGCGTGAAGAGTAGCGCTTTTGATCCGCGTCAGAATCATATAAGTTTGTTAGCAGGAACGAAAAATTCAGCGGCTAGCAATCAAGTCGATATCGATGTTTCGTCGCCGAAGGCCTGTCGCCCGACGTCATAAAGGATTGACGGCTCGTGCCACAATAAAAGAAAGCTATCTGTTTCACTGCTGTTAACTTTTTAGTTCAGCAGTGATTTTTAGTCACGATATAAAGTTCGCTCAAGAAGTAAGTGGCGGCCGTTGTGGATGTTTGATATATCCCCTGGGAAACGCGCGCGACAGTCCAGTCAGCCCGGTTGTATGCCATTCTCGTAGAGCAACGGGATGAAATGGACTGTTCGCAGTGTCTTTGCAGAGAAATCTCAGCGCTGTACCGATAACGCCCTTTACTTCTGTGACAAGTTAAAGGAGTAATACTCACGTGGGTTTTGAGGTACAATACCGCACACATACGTGTGGTGAATTAAATACGTCGAATGTCGATCAGGTGGTGAAGTTGGCTGGTTGGGTAAATCGTCGACGCGACCATGGTGGACTGATCTTTCTGGATATACGAGACCGCTATGGGATGACCCAGGTCATTTGTGATCCAGAAAAATCTGCTGAGGCCCATAAAGTAGCGAGCGAGCTGCGCTCAGAATATGTGGTGCAGGTAACTGGTAGGGTTGTCCGTCGCCTGGCTGGAACAGAGAATCCAGCGCTTGGCACCGGTGAGATCGAAATTGTTGCCGAGCAGATTCAAATTTTAAATCCTTCTCGTACTACCCCATTCCCAATCAATGATGCTACCCAAGTGGATGAAAGCTTGCGCCTGAAATATCGCTATCTGGATCTGCGTCGGCCAAAGATGCGCGAAAATGTCATCTTACGCCATCGTGTGGTGAAAGCTATGCGCGACTACCTGGATGAACGTGGTTTTGTTGAGGTTGAGACTCCTATCCTGATGAAGAGCACCCCCGAAGGTGCCCGCGACTACCTGGTACCCAGTCGCTTATATGCTGGCGAATTTTACGCCTTGCCTCAATCTCCTCAGCAGTTAAAGCAGTTGTTGATGGTTGCCGGACTGGATCGTTATTTCCAGATTGCGCGCTGTTTCCGTGATGAGGATCAGCGTGCCGATCGTCAACCTGAATTTACTCAATTGGACCTGGAGATGTCGTTTGTCTCTGAAGAAGATGTCATGGGGTTGATCGAAGATCTTTTGATGCGTTTGATCGAGGCCACGACCGATAAGCGCATCAAGCAGCGTCCTTTCCCTCGCTTGAGTTTCAAGCACGCGA
The DNA here is from genome assembly GCF_003967575.1 of Dictyobacter alpinus. Lineage (NCBI taxonomy): Bacteria > Bacillati > Chloroflexota > Ktedonobacteria > Ktedonobacterales > Dictyobacteraceae > Dictyobacter > Dictyobacter alpinus. Next base: position 1,101,442 of record NZ_BIFT01000001.1, on the reverse strand, counting down.
TGGATCGTTATGGTTCAGATCATCCTGACCTGCGCTTTGAGCTGCCTCTGGTTGAGATCTCTGATCTGGCCAGCGCCGGTACATTTGGCGTTTTCCGTAGCGCATTAGCCGCTAATGGTATTGTCAAAGGTATCCGTGTTCCAGGTGCCGGTGGCTATAGCCGCAAAGAGGTGGATGAGTTAACTGAGTTCGCTCGTACCCTGGGTGCCAAAGGACTCGTTTCGCTGGCCATTAACGCCAGCGGTGAGATCAAATCACCACTGACAAAATTTATGAGCGCTGAAGAGGTTCAAGCCATCATTGATCGTCTGGAAGGTCACCCGGGCGATCTGTTGCTCTTTGTCGCCGATAGCGCCAAGGTGAGCAATGATGTCCTTTTCCGCCTGCGTAACAAGCTGGCTGAGCGCTTGCAATTGATTGATCCTGACGAGATGGCCTTGTGCTGGGTGGTAGACTTTCCCCTGTTCCATTATGATGATGAGCTGAAACGCTATGATGCCGAGCATAATCCTTTCTCTGGCATGGATGAAGAGCATATTAGTCGCCTGGATAGTGATCCACTGAATATTCGGGCCAAACAGTATGACATCATCTGTAACGGCTTTGAGATTGGTGGTGGTAGCGTACGTATCAATGTGGCGGAATTGCAGCAAAAGGTCTTTTCACTCATGAATATGAATGAAGAGCAGATTAAAGAGCAATTCGGCCATATGTTGGAAGCCTTTGAATATGGCGCTCCACCCCACGGTGGTATCGCTCTGGGTATTGATCGCTTGATCATGCTCCTGGCGGACGCTGATAGTATTCGTGAAGTGATTGCATTTCCCAAAACGCAGAGTGCTGTTGACCTGCTCATGGGGGCCCCTGCACCAGTCGAGGAAAAGCAGCTGCAAGAGTTGCATCTTAACGTGCGTCCTGAAGAAAAACGCTAATGCACAAAATCCAAAAGAACTGTAACTTTTAACACGTCTCACAGCTACAAGGATGGGGATGGCAAGCCTGAACAGGTTTACCATCCCCATTTTTTCTTCTTTTTTCTTCATCATTGTATTAGCATTAATGAATATTTAGTAGTTTTTGCCTTTTTTTTGAAAAGCTAAAGAAACCTCAAAAAAAATATAAACGCAAAAAGCTGCATATTCGCTGCTAACAATTTGGATAGAGTTCTATAATAATTGTAGGTATACACATACCATAAGCCACAAATCTATTATAGGTTTTACATCCGGTTGGGAGGATGGAAGGAGAAGAAAATGACATCCATGAATCAGGGAAACACAAATCGAACAGGTGCTGTGCCAAATGGGCCGGCGAATACTGTTGGCATGCTCAATAGGCAGACTGCCCCCCTTAATAACCCCAGTGTAATTACTCCAAAGTTTGTACCCACACTGACAGAAGAGGACGCTGTTGTTCAGGCCCGTCTCCTCAAGGCATTGGCCGATCCAACGCGCTTGCGTATTCTGAGTCTATTAAGTCGTCACGAAGGCGAAGTATGTGTCTTTGAAATTGTAGAGAGCTTCACACTGGAACAGCCGACAATCTCACATCACCTGCGTATCTTACGGGATGCTGGTCTGGTTGATTGTCGCAAAAAAGGCCTCTGGGCTTACTACTATGTACGTCGTGATGCCCTCAATCGTGCCCGTGATGTGATTGATGGACTTGCATAATAGCGTGCTATGCAATTGTGTGTGTGCAGTCGCCTGACATACTGCAACGTTTCTACATTACTGATCAGCTTCACATTGCTGCATGGTGGCGACTTCATTAGCCGTGAGTGAGCGGTGTACACGATTGTTTTTCAAGGGCGTGCCAGTATGTTGACATACGTAGGTTATAACAGACTCTACTTAAAAATAGTGCTCAAGGCTGGATACAAACGTTTTCTGGTATATTTTTCACCAATGGATGTTGCGGCCGCGTAATGCCTATTGTCACGAATACTTCAATGGGGTTCCACAAAGGTGGGGCCCTGTTTTTGTGAGAGAACAATAAACTTTCTATTTCCGGCTAAAAATGTATTGACAAAGGCTGGTGGTTCTGATATTATTATCTCCGTCAGCGAGAGATATGAGAGAGCTGTTAAGAAGCTCTTAACCACATGTCCATCAAGAATACTGACATGAGTACCCGTAGCTCAGTGGATAGAGCGACAGATTGCGGATCTGTAGGTCGTAGGTTCAAATCCTATCGGGTACACCACACATAGTGCTTTGCTCTATGGACTATGCATAGTGCAAAGTATTTTTATGTGTTCAGGCCGCTATTTTACGCCTTGACGTTTGACAATGATTTGATTATACTTTCTGGCAGACGTTTGAACGATAGCATGAGTACCCGTAGCTCAGTGGATAGAGCGACAGATTGCGGATCTGTAGGTCGTAGGTTCAAATCCTATCGGGTACGCTTTTTAAGAAGAACTGGTAATAGCTTTGCCAGTTCTTTTTTGTGTCTTCAAAAGGAAAATGTATATTTTTCAGCCAATCTACAAGGACTTTTTCCTCTAATTTCCCTCCCTTCTGTTCATGGCTCTGTTAAAAAAACGAGCACTCCCGATATGTATCTCATAAGGTACTGCGAATGATAGTGATGTGAGAAGGAGCAAGAGATGGGGAGATACGACAAATATAGCCTGGACATGCGGCAAGTCATTGCATATGCTCGCGAAGAGGCCCAGCGTTTGCGTCATCGCTTAATCGGGTCTGAGCATCTCCTACTTGGTATTCTGAGATTGCAAGACACGCTGATTGAGGGCTTATTTGCATCTCTCCATATAAGTACAAGCAGTATTACTCAGGCACTTGATTTTGTCATGGGTCGAGGAAATAAAGCTATTTTAAGCGAACCATCCTTAAATGTGGCGGCTCGTGCGACCCTGGCGCGGGCTGAAGAGATTGCCTGTGAAACCACTACTGAACTGGTCGGACTGGAGCATCTCTTTCTGGCTATTTTGGAGGAGCAGAATAGTGTGGCATTGGGTGTGCTGGAAAGCTTTGGTATTCATCTTGATGTGGCGCGTGAGCAATTTGCAGCCCTTATGAATGGAGGTTATGAGCGCCTCGTATTATCCACGCAGTACCATACACGTTTTGAAGCAACTCCTATGCTTAATCAAGTGAGTCGTGATCTTACTCTGGCTGCTCTCGATGATCTCTTAGATCCTTTAATTGGCCGCGAAAATGAAGTTGAGCGTACAATGCAGATTTTATCGCGCCGTACCAAGAATAATCCTGTTTTGATTGGACCAGCGGGTGTAGGTAAGACGGCGATCGCTGAAGGTCTGGCTTTACGAATTATTCAAGGGCGGGTCCCTGAAAATTTGTTACACCATCGGGTTGTGGCGATCGATGTTGGTTTGCTGGCGATTGGTACCAAATTTCGTGGAGATTTAGAAGAGCGCCTCAAACATATCCTGCGTGAGATCGTTACGACGCCAGGCATTATCGTTGTAATTGATGAGTTGCATACCCTGGCCCAGGCGGGTGTGGCTGAGGGTTCGTTGGATGTGGCCAATCTTTTTAAACCTATGCTGGCGCGGGGAGAATTTCAGTGTATAGGTGCGACCACGCTGGATGAGTATCGCAAGAGTATTGAGGCTGATGCCGCGTTAGAGCGACGTTTTCAACCTGTTATGGTTTCAGAGACCACCACCGAAGAAACTATGAAGATCTTGCAAGGATTACGTTCACGCTACGAGAAATTTCATGGTTTGACAATGAGTGATGAAGCCTTACAGGCGGCGGTCAAAATGTCCAACCGCTATATTCAAAATCGCTATCAACCCGATAAAGCTTTAGATGTCCTGGACGAGGCAGCCGCACGCGTTTGTGTGCGGCGTTCATTTTTTCCAGATGAAATCTTGCAAATGCGTGATGCACTAACCACGGTACATCATGAGAAAGATTATGCGATTGTGCGCCGTGACTTCTCTCATGCTGCCCATTTATTACAGCAAGAGCGGCAGTTGCGCCAATCTTTGTGGCAGGTGGAGCAGGATTGGCATACCTTCCATAGAGAACATGGTCCTGTGCTGACACCCGAGGATATCGCTACGGTTGTGGCGATGTGGACCGGTATCCCGGTGGTTCAGATTGAAGGAGAAGAGCGACTGCGGCTACTCAATTTAGAAGAGGATCTGCATAAGCATGTAATTGGGCAGAATGAAGCGGTGCAGGCGGTGGCCCGGGCGATCAGACGTTCACGAGCCAATGTGCGCGATAGCCGGCGTCCGATAGGCTCATTTGTCTTTGTTGGACCCACAGGAGTGGGTAAAACGGAACTGGCTCGTGCCCTGGCAACCACGCTGTTTGGTAATGAAGATGCTATATTGAAATTGGATATGTCAGAATTTATGGAGAGCCACCACGCCTCACGCCTTATCAGTGCGCCTCCCGGATATGTTGGTTATGATCATGCCGGTCAATTAACCGAAGCCATCCGTCGTCGGCCCTATAGCGTCGTATTGTTTGATGAGATAGAGAAAGCCCATCCCAAAGTCTTTGACCTGCTATTACAAGTTCTGGAAGATGGATGTTTGACCGATGCCCACGGCCTCAAAGTGGATTTTAAGCATACTATCATTATTCTCACCTCAAACATTGGCACCACGCATGCACAGCCCGGAAACATGACCTTTACGACCCGGCGTGGTGAACAAGACTTACGTCTGGCCAATTACCAGCGCATGCAAGAACACATCTTAAAAGGACTCAAAGAAGTTTTTCGTCCAGAGTTGTTAAATCGTATCGACGAAACCATCATTTTTCATCCACTAGAAATCTCGCATTTACGAGAGATCGTAGACTTAATGATCAACCGGACGCAACAGCGAGTCGCCGCAAAATCGATCGAACTCCAGGTATCCACAGCGGCACGAGCCTTGCTCGTTGAGCGAGGCTATGATGCAGAGTGTGGAGCCCGACCACTGCGGCGTACGGTACAACGTCTCCTTGAGGATGCCCTGGCAGAGGCGCTCTTGCGCGGCAAATGTGTACCAGGAGATATTGTAGTCGCTGATGTGGTTGATAATGAACTCACTATTACAGTGCAATCAGCTGCCGATGTTACCATTTCAGCCGGTATGAATAAAACAGGGCACGCCGCTGCATGACGGTCTTACATATAATCAATGCAATCAACTACCAGTGAAAAATTGTGTGTTCTGGCATATGGGCCAACCAGATATAACTTCCCCAGGCAATCTGATCCAGGGATTGCTTATAGTCTAAAAGATCGTAACATGCACTGATATAGATGCGTCGCAGAGGGCTGTCTTCCATGGCATGTTCGAGGATTTGTTTACGGCGATTGGAGATAACTCCATGCAGGGTGCAGACATCAATACAATAGAGAACTTGTTTCCTGGCTTGATAGAGAAGAATATCAGGAAGATCATTTATAGATAGTGGCTGGATACCCAGGGCGGTCAGTTGTTGGCATTCATGAATGGCGATGGTGTTAGCTGGATCTTGCAGGTGTAGGATATAAGCATTGGGTGCATAGCGCGGACTAAAAAGTTCTACTGTATCGATGAGCAACGAGTTGTGGCGTTCTGGTCCTGGGGGCGCGAACGAGAATGCTGAGCCATCCAACTGCTTGAGTGTTGTATTATGTATGCGTTGCATAAAATCTCCCACCTAAAAAGTATCAAGTACCCTATTAAGACAGCGCGCACATATTAAAATACCTGCAGCCGTCTCACGAGAGGAAAGAATTGCCAACAATTGTAATAGAACCTCTTGACCACCCGCCAGGTAAACCCTATACTGTTGATGCGTTGATGTCCGCTGTTGATCATGGGAATCGTCATCCATGAGAACGCAATGCAAGAGAGGAAGCGTGTGAAGCAACTGTTCGTTCGCTGGCAGTTCTGGGGGATAGTGAGCCTGGTTATTCTGGCCTGCGTGTTACGCCTCTATGGAGTAAATTGGGATGCCGGGAATAGTTTTCATCCCGATGAGAGACAGCTTCTTTTTCATGTCACTGCATTATCCTGGCCGAAAAGCATGGACCAGTTTCTCAATCCAGCCCAATCACCGCTTAATCCACAATTTTTCGCGTATGGATCTTTTCCTATTTATTTGCTGGCAGCGCTTGGTTACCTGCTCAAATATAATCTGCATGATCCTAACAGTTTTCAAGCCCTGACGCTCGTTGGTCGTGTCGTATCTGCCTCATTTGATACAGGCACCGTGCTCCTCACAGGCTGCCTGGCTGGCGTGTTGGCCAGACATACCAAGGAGCTACAAAATCAACGTTGGAATGTGGCCTTAATCGCCACTATCTTGATGGCGTTTATGCCACTCCATCTGCAATTAGCACACTTCTATGCTGTCGATACCTTATTGGCCTTTTTTGTTGTTTCAACACTTCTAGCCTGTGTTTTGTGGATAAATAGCCAGAGATCCTTCTTATGGGCTGCACTGGCTGGCATCTCCTATGGATTGGCCATGGCTACCAAGTTTAGCGCGGCCCCACTTGCGATCCCACTCTTGCTGGCGGCCTGGTTACGCTGGCGTCAGCGGAAAGATTTTTTCGGTATCTCACTGGATCTGCTCTGGGCAGCGATCCTGATCCTTTTTACATTTGTGATTACCCAGCCTTATGCGTTGCTAGATATGCCAAATTTTATCCAACAGGTCTCCGAGCAAGGAAATCTGGCACGAGGCTCGCTAGACCTGCCCTATGTGCGGCAATTCGCGGGCACGTTGCCTTTTCTCTATCAAGGGAAAAACCTTATTCTGTGGGGAATGGGTATCACTGCAGGTTGTAGCGCCCTGGTAGGTTGCCTCTGGCTACTCTATTATTTGTGGCGCCATCCCTTTAGTCCCTGGCTCATAGTCATGGTCTGGATCCTGGTATATGGGGGGATCGTTGGTAGCTTCTATGTAAAATTTATGCGCTATCTGCTGCCTATCTATCCTTTTCTCGCTATAGTCGCGGCTGCTTTCTTGATCATTCTGCTGATGAAGATACGCCGAGGTGAACAAAATTATCTGCTCCGCGTTGATTGGATTAAGCCATGTTTGCAGGTCCTGCTACTAGTGTGCGTGGTTGGTGGCACTCTCTTTCAAGGCCTGGCCTTGCTGAATGTCTACAGTCAGCCAAATACACGCATTCAGGCATCCAATTGGATTTATCAGCATGTGCCAAAGGGGAGTGTCCTTACCTATGAGCAATGGGATGATGCCCTGCCAGTGAAGGTTGGTTCTCACGAACCATCTGACTATGTCCAGGCTACATATACGGATGCCAGTGGCCAGTCAGCTACAGGACTGGATCTGTATGGCGAGGATACGCAAGCCAAGGCTAGTCAACTGGCTAAGCTGTTACCAACTATTAATGCAATTACCATGCCCACTGATCGACTGGACAAATCGATTCCACGTTCACCAGCGCGTTACCCGCTGACCACGCGTTACTACCAGTTATTGTATAGTGGTCAACTCGGATTCCATCTAGCCACTACGATTAAAAATCCACCTCATCTGTTTGGAATTGTGCTTGATGATAGTGATGCTGACGAAAGCTATTCGGTCTTTGATCATCCAACGGCCCATATCTTTGTACGTGATAGCCACTATCCATACACGGTTGAACAATTGCGAAGCAAGCTACTAGATGGTTTGCAACTACCTCTGAAGTAGTACTTTTCTCCTTTGGCTCTTTTCGATCTTTCGCTTGCATATTTATATCTATGTGTGCTCTTTGCTGTGCCAGGCCAAAAATTGGCTATCACCGCAAATAATGGGTTTGTTATGCGGTGTATCATATATCTGAATAAGGTATTTTTGAACTACTAGAGTGATGTTAAGAGAGAAGCTATGAGCGAACTATTGCAGATGTGGATGTTGGTGGAAGTGTTGGGTCTTCTGTGCTTGCCGCTCACTTTTACCGTTTTTCGCAACCTTCCAGATCGAGGCTGGGCTTTTAGCAAGGCCCTGGGTGTTATTATCCTGGCTTTTTGTGTCTGGTTCCCGTTGATATACCTGCCTTCCTTACCCTATAGCCAGCTTTTTGTTATTGGAATTTTCTTGATTCTGGCTGCCTGTAGTGGCTTTGCCTTTATGTTGCTATGGCGAGAAATTTTACAGCAGGCTCGACGCCATTTAGGGTATGTCGTGAGTTGCGAGGTGATTTTTCTGGGCATGATGCTACTTTTAGGAAGTTTACGCGCTTTGCGGCCCGATATTCATAATTTTGAAATGTTTATGGATGAAGGCTTTGTTGCCAGTATTATGCGCAGTCCGCATTTTCCTCCCAATGATATGTGGTTGGCAGGGCATAGTATCAATTATTATTATTATGCCCACTATACACTGGCCACGCTGGCTAAATTGCTCAATCAATCCCCATCGGTTGCTTTTAATACAGGCATCTGTTTTTTCTATGGCCTGACGGCTATTAATTTGTTTGGGGTGACGTGCAATATCGTAGCCAGTAGCTGTCAGCATCGCCAGCGTATTGAAGATCAAACTCCTGATGAGAAAAGTTATCTGGAACTGGCATTCCCCTATGGTCTGCTTAGTATCTTGATTGCTCTGGTGTTGGGGAATCTGGCCGCCACTCAACAATGGTGGACGCATCATGCGGAGCCTGGTTTCATTTTTGACTGGTTTGGGCCTTCACGTGTCATTGACGGAACCATCAATGAGTTTCCGGCCTTCAGCTTTCTCTTATCATGTTTTCACGCCCATGTCCTGACCCTGGCTTTTACTATTTTGTGTATCGGGTTGGCCTTGAACTGTTTCCTGGAGCCATCTGGCAAAGGATTCGCACTCTTTGGTACTGGCTGGCTTAGATATCTCAATCTGTTGGTCACCGCGATTGTGATTGGTGGCTTGTTTATCATGAATGGCTGGGACTATCCGACGTATATGGGATTGACGCTGGTAGCCATTGGCATCCAACAGGGGTTGGCGCATCAGCCCTGGCTGAGATTGTCCACCTTGCTCAATGGCGGCCTGGTCGCTATCAGCCTGGTGGTGCTCTCTTACGTGCTTTACCTGCCCTTCTACCTTAATTTTATCTCCCCCTCGCAGGGTATCGGCATTGCATCATCCAACTATCATTCCTCCATCAGCGGTGAAATGCTGATATATGGACTATTCATATTCATTTTTCTCTCACTCCTGGTGAGCAGTGCCTTGCATCGTCCCTTGCGTCATCCATCTCCAACCGCCTCTACTTCGGATAGCCAGATTCCCTTCATTGTTGACGTTCCTCGGACGCCTTTGTTTGCTGTCGGTCAGCATATTGAACCTGCTTCACCAGTCTATGCTGAGTATCAGGCGGAAGGAGCCTCTGTACGCGTTGCTGTAGCTGAAGTAGAGGATCATGTAGAGGCAGAAAAAATTGTGACCGCCCAGCGCTTGAAATGGAGGCGCTTACGCATTTTCTGGTCGAGTCTGGCTTTATTCCTGGTGGGCTGCCTGGTTGTTTTGTATCTTTTCCCATACTACACGACCTGTGTGGCTGCTCTGGCCCTGGCATTGCTGAGTGTAAGCCTGTTGTTTTATCAGCTAGAAAACCGGGCCTATGCGTATACATTACTGCTTGGAGCCGTTGCTTTTACCATTATTGCTGGTTGTGAAATCTTTTTCTTAAAGGATGTGTTTTCAGATGGAACGGCCCAGCGCATGAATACGGTGTTTAAATTTTACTTTCAAGCGTGGGCGCTGCTCTCGATCTGTTCCGGAGCGGGACTCTACTTTATCCTTGATAACTTGCGCTATCTGCAAGTGAGCACACAGAAGGCGCGCTGGATACGGCGTGGTGTGGTTGGGGTCTGGGGGAGTATACTTGCGCTACTGATACTGGCAAGTATGGTCTATCCATTACTGGCCTCCTTTACGCGTTATCAGCGGGTAGATAGTACCCATCCCAGGCCATTCCTGATGAATACCAGGACCCTGGATGGCATGGCTTATCTGGCTCACTGCCAGGTACCCGAGTGTATTTATGATACCTCAACTGATTATGAGGCAATTCGCTGGTTGAACGCCCACGTCTCGGGCGATCCAGTCATTGTGGAAGCTAGCGGCCAGGATTATGGATATGCTGGACGAGTGTCTGTCTTTACGGGACTGCCCACGCTGATCAATTGGCCAGGACATGAAGTGCAATGGCGCATCAACTGGGCTAATGATCCTGCCAATAGAGCGGATTTCGGTAGACGTAGTGTAGATGTTGATAAAATCTATACTCATCGAGATCCGGGTGAAGTATTGGCGACAATGCAACGCTATAACGCACAGTATATTTATGTGGGCTCTTTCGAACATAAAACGTATCCCGATGCTGATCTGCAGCGCTTTGGAAAATTTATGGCAATAGTATATCAGGCTCACGGAGTTACAATTTATAAGGTGGCATAGGGGAAATCCCCGCAACGCTCTTTGATGGGTGGAAAGATAGGAGGGAAGGGTAGACTGATGGATATGCACAAGAGTACGCAGAATGCGGTAGAGGTTGTGGAGCAGGTGAGTGGCGTAGCTACTATGGACCTGGAGAAGAGACAAAGACGATTGCTCAGTCTGAATTGGCCAACGCGTGATCAGTGGCTACAGTGGCTGCCGTTTCTGGTTATTATATTGCTGGGAGCCCTGTTACGTTTCTGGCGGTTGGATATAAAGCCGCTACACCACGATGAAAGCTTGCATGCTTATTTCTCATTGCAGTTACTGCACAATTTACAGCAGTGGCGTGGATGTTTTGATCCTAAGACGCCCTGCTATCATTACGATCCTCTTTTACACGGTCCTTTTCAATTTCATATTATCGCACTGGTTTATCAGTTGTGTCAGTGGTTTGGTGTGCCTGAGCATGGTGTGAATGCTGTTTCTCTGCGTATTGCTGCCGCCAGTCTGGGTTCGGTTATTGTTGGTTTGCCCTACTTTATCCGTGATTATCTGGGTGGCCGTCGTGTCGCCCTGCTTGCCTGTTTCTTACTAGCTATTTCGCCATGTATGGTTTACTTCTCGCGCTTTGCCCGTGAGGATATCTATATGGCCTGCTTTACCTTACTCCTTGTGGTATCGGCTGGTCGCTATGTGCGCAGCCGTCGGGGGCGCTGGCTCTTGATTGGTACTGCGGCCTTTGTACTCTCATATGCAACTAAGGAGGCAACTTTTTTAAGTATCGCCGTCTTTGGCAGCTTTTTGATTGGTCTGGTCGCCTGGGAGATCGGAGCCAGGATTCCTGTGCGCTCACGCTTTAAGCCTGATACGGCTCTGGGATTATATGCTCCGCGAACGGCAGCCTCTTTGAGTATTGTGAGTTTGCTCCTAATCAGTGCTCCATTGGCCAGATGGTTTTTTAACTGGATGAAAGAACTCTCGACCTATATTAATGCAAACACAGCCACCTCAGGTGTTGTCGTACAGGACTTGAAAGCCCATACCGTTGCCATTTTGCCCTGGATCGGGCTGGTCATAGTCTGTTTTGTGGTAGCGCATTGGGGTTCAAGCCGCTTGAAAAAAACTGACAGGCCCGTCAGGAAGCGCTGGACAAGCCACATTCATCCAGCCACACAACCAGTTTTAAATGCCATAGTGACCATGCGTGTTTCCCATTGGTTTAGTGCTCTGGTGCTTGGCGCGTTTATCTTTGTGCTGTTATTCTCCGTCATCTTTACTAATCTATCTGGAGGGGTTGGCGATGGTATCTGGCAGGGACTTTATTACTGGTTACAACAGCAGCAAGTAGCTCGTGGTAGTCAACCCTGGTATTATTACCTTATACTGATTCCATTGTATGAGCAGATCGGACTTGTCTTTGGGCTTGCGGGTCTGATGCGTTGTTTGCTCTATCCTGATCGTTTCCGTCTCTTCCTGGTCTACTGGTTTGTTGGGACGCTTGGTATTTATACCTGGGCCGGCGAAAAAATGCCCTGGTTGATGATTCATATGGCCATGCCAATGTTACTCCTGGCCGCGATTGGATTAGAACCATTAGTTGCTAGAGTTCACCTATTAATAAATAATGGGTATGAATATGCAAAAAGTGTAGAAAATAGGGTACAATCAAATAGAGGGAAGCGGCCCGTAGTTGGCACCATCCTGGGAGTACTCGTCACTCTAGGGCTACTGTTTTTGACATTACAGAACATGTTTCAGGTCACGTTCGTACATTATGCAGATGGCCCACATGAAATGATGATTTATGTGCAGAGCACAATGGATGTGCATACGGTCATGCGGAAAATCGATCAAGTCGATAAAGAAAAGTATCACGGCCAACATAAAATCAATATTGGTGTGATGTCAGAGGTATCCTGGCCATTTTATTGGTACTTGCGTGATTACCCAAATGTCTGTTATGGTTTCCCTACAAGTTGTGCTAACGCAAATCCTGAAGTAATCCTGACAGGTGGCGATAATCTGGATAAGAATCAGACGCATAATTCGCCTGGTTACAGTAGCAGTAAAACATCTAGCTATTTATTTCACCGCTACCATCTACGTAGCTGGTGGGATGAGGGATATAAACCCAGACCATGTGTCCCCAGCGCTGCGCACTCCTGCCATGGAGAACCAACCTGGGGTGGGGTTGGCCCTCTGCTCTGGTTAAGTTATGGGGATACGCCTCCTGAGAATGCACAATTTGATCCTGTTCTGGCGTCTACACGCATATGGGACTGGTGGTGGACACGCAAGCCCTTTGGTAACGATGCCGGAGCAACTGATATGGGATTTTTTATGCGCAGTGATTTAGGAGTAAGTCCATAGGGGGAGAACGCATTGAAGAGCTATGAAAACAAACCAAAGGAAGAGATTGATGCTCCTGATGGTCTGGTTTCTGAAGAAAATGTAAGCAATGGTGGTGATAATGATATCACCACCATTGACCATGTTCCGGCCGCCGCAGAGGAGCCTGCTGAGCCTACCATGGTACAGGATGAAGAGATTGATCTGGCTGCTCCACAGGAAGAGGATCTACCTGAAGAAGATGGAGAACCAGTGGCGCCCCGCCATTTCTGGCCACCAACGCGGGATCAACTCTGGACCGGTATCGCTTTTTGGGGTGTGGTGATACTGGGAGCGCTTCTGCGCTTCTGGGGTCTTGGTGATAAACCGTTGCATCATGATGAAAGCTTGCATGCTTATTTTTCCCTGGTACTGATGCATAATAACATGGAGAATTGGCTTACCTGTGCGCAAACGGCGGCAACTTCATGTTATCGTTACGATCCATTAACCCATGGACCATTTCAATTTCATATCATCGCATTTATCTATAAGATTTGTCAGCTGCTTCAAGTACCTGATCATGGTATAAATACGACTACCGTGCGTATCGCGGCGGCTACCCTGGGTACAGCCCTGGTTGGCTTACCTTACTTCTTGCGAGACTATATTGGCCGTGTAGGCGCCTGGCTGGGCTGTTTCCTCCTGGCTGTCTCACCAAGCATGGTCTATTACTCACGCTTTGCTCGTGAAGATATCTATATGGCCTTCTTTACCTTACTGATGATTGTGGCGGTTGCCCGCTATATACGAGATCGTCAGGCCTGGTGGCTATTAATTGCTGGTCTGGCCTTCACCCTATCTTATGCCACGAAAGAAGCCACATTCCTGTCTATTGCCATTTTCGGCAGCTTCCTGGGGGCATTGATCATCTGGGAACTGGGAGTACGCATACCCTTCAATCTGGGTAATGGTGTGTCAGAAGGCTGGAAAAAATATATGCCTGCGACCTGGGCACCTGTGCTGACCCTGGTCTATTTTGGCATACTGGGGATTATAGCCAAAATTTTCTTCGGCAAGTTAAAAGAATTATCTATCTTCATCACTAGCTCGACGGCCAACACGCATACAGCGGATATTTTTGTGGGCAACCTGAAAAGGGTGACGATAAGTACCTTGCCATGGCTGGGTATCGCGCTGGCAGTGGTCATTGGCATCTTGTTGTTCCTTGAGTTAAAAGGTTATACGCAGCAAGGACGCCGTGGTCTGGCGCTACGCATAAATCCTCGAAAACAGCCGGTACTCGATACCATCTTGACCATGCCCTGGACCCACTGGTTTTTTGCGCTGGTCTGTAGCTGGTTCCTTTTTGTTGTCCTGTTCACGGTGCTCTTCACGAATTTGCCGGCTGGTATCGGAGATGGTATCTGGCAGGGATTATACTACTGGTTGCAGCAGCAGCAGGTGGCCCGTGGTGGTCAGCCCTGGTACTACTACTTCATGTTGATTCCTCTGTACGAGCAGATCGGGGTCGTTTTCGGACTGGTTGGTATTGTACGTTGTTTGCTGCGTCCGACGCGTTTCCGCCTCTTCCTGGTCTACTGGTTTGTTGGTAATGTCTTTATCTACACCTGGGCCGGTGAAAAGATGCCCTGGTTGATGATCCATATGACCATGCCGCTGATGTTGCTGGCTGCTGTAGCCCTTGAGCCTGCTGTGCTGGTACTGCTGCAAGTGCTTAAAAATCGCTGGCAGGCGCGTGCGAGCCAACCAATCACAGAAGAAAAGAGTATCGAGCCGGATGGTATACCCGGCACAGGTGTAAATCCTGCTCTGGCCGGAGCTGCGCCATCATCTCCACGTCGTCGCAATCAGCTCTATGTCTCGATTGCAACCGTGGCGCTGGCCTTCGTGCTCTTGATTCCAACCCTACAGAATATGTTCCAGGTCACCTTTGTTCACTACGCGGACGCTCCACATGAAATGATGATCTATGTCCAGACCTCTACAGATATCAATACTGTGATGGACAAAGTCGATGCATTGGACAAGAAGCTCTATAAGGGCAGCCATCAGCTCCCCATCGGGTTGGTTGATGATGCCACCTGGCCATTTGCCTGGTATCTACGCGACTATAAAAATGTTTGCTTCAATTTCCCTGATGGTTGTTCATCTACAGCTCAGAATCTCCCTGTGATTATTTCCAGTGGAGATAAAATGGCCAATATGCAATATCAGTACCGTGATGGCTATCAGTTCCATCAGTACCGCTTGCGTACCCAATGGGATCAAGGCTATATGCCTCCTGCCTGTAAACCCTCTGCGGGCAATCCCTGTGAGCCTCAGGCTTATGTTGGAGTTGGTCCCTGGTTGTGGCTAAGCTATGGTGACAATCCGCCGTCAGGAGCAAAGTTTGATCTGGGACGTGCGGTGAATAACGTCTGGAACTGGTGGTGGCAGCGTAAAGCCTTCGGCAGTACCGATGGTAGCTATGATATGGGCATCTTTATCAAAAATGACGTTAGCAGTGAGACTGGTGTGAAGCCGTAAGGGCCATTGTGTTGCGTCATCTGATAATAATCGATGTGGGTCGAGTTCAACTCGACCCACATCGATTATATGCACACCACCTGTCTATTCCCTCTTTTGAGGCTGCTAGAAGCCTGTTGTCTGGCGCTCTATTCTCCTAGGACTGGACAAGTGTTGAGAGGCGTTTAACGCCCTCCTGAATCTGTTCTGGCGTTAATGCACAGAATGGGAGACGCACGAATCTTTCGCCCTGTTGAGGATCTTCATTTGCCGTATATGGATCGGCGAAAAAGTCGCGTCCATCGGTTAAGAGCAGTCCACTTTGTTTGGCACGCGCCAATAGATTGGTCGTATTGAAATCGGTGGGGAGGGTCACACTGACAAAGAAGCCGCCCTCGGGTTCTGCGAATGGCACACCGGGTAGCGAAGTCTTGAGTGCCTGGACAATTGCCTGTAGTCTAGGAGCATAGAGCCGTTTCAAATCTTCTAGATTCGATGCGTAATAGCCACGGCGGTGGAACTCGACTACGGCAGCCTGCGTCGGCAAGACGGGAGCCAGGATGGTTTCTTCGGCCAGTTTGGTCAGTTGTTTGACGAGTGCGGTTGGGCCAATCAAATAACCGACGCGCAAACCTGGACTGATCAATTTACTGTATGAACTTACTGTCACTACGCGCTCTGCATTCAGGTCGCGTAACAATGGCAGCGACTCCCCAGCATAGCGCAGTGTACGATAGGGCACATCCTCAATCAACCAGAAGTCATAGCGCTCCGCCAGATCCACCAGTGCCTGGCGTTTCTCCGCTGAAGTGGTGACTCCGGCTGGATTTTGAAAGTCAGGGATCACATACATAAAGACCGGCTTTTGCTGCGCAATCGCCTGCTCTAATGCCGTCAGGTTTATTCCATCCAGATCCAGGGGAATACCTACGACTTTGGCGCCACGGCGTCGAAATGTTTTAATCGCCCGATCATAGCTGGGCTGCTCAACAAAAACCACATCTCCTGGTTTCAGTAAGAAGCCAGCAAAAATATCTTGCAGGTGTAGCGAACCATTCCCGACCAGCACCTGATCTGGTGAGACTGCATATTGCTCACTAATCAGCGTGCGCAGAGGCAGGTAGCCGCCATTATGTCCATATTGCAGGATAACCTTACCATCAGGACCATCAAGGGCCGCTTGCATACATTCACTGAGAAGTTTGTTGGGTAATGCTTCGGCTGCAGGGACCCCGCGGGTAAAGAGAATTTGCTCACTGCTAACTTGACTTGGCATATAAAATCTCCTTGCGTATCCAATCTTCTGGGACCAGTCTACTCTTAGATGCTAGCGTATGTCTAGTCCAGTTGGCTAAGTCTGTTGATGTTTTTCAATGGGCATCAGGGATAATATATCTAGCAGGCCAGGAGCACTCAAGCGTGGGTCAATACGATCTTTCCCTGTATGTCACCGGAATCTAGCAGACGATGTGCCTCAGCCGCTTGCTCGATCGGCAATGTGCGGGCGATCAGGGGATGGATAGCATGTTCCGCGATAAGCTGCAAGAACTTTTCCTCATTCGTCACTGACGTACGTAGCTGGCCCCCGCCAAGAACATTGACACGTTTTAAGCGCCATGCCTGTGTATCTACCGTTGCCTCTTTGCCACCCAGATTACCAATCAGGATAATTCTTCCATCGGACGCTGCTGCCTGCAAACTGTCTTGTAACGTAGAGCTAACAAGTTCAATCACCAGTTGCGCTCCACCCGCCTCTTGTAATAGCTCTCCCACATTTTGCTGGCGATGGTTAATCACCAGATCAGCTCCAAGTTGTTTGAGTGCCTGTGCACGTTCCTCAGAACTGGCTGTGGTTGCGACCCAGGCCCCTGCATGTTCGGCTAACTGAACAGCGATTGAACCAACGCCGCTAGAGCCAGCCCAGATCAGTACTCGCTCACCAGCTTTCAATTTACCTAGATCAAAGAGGCCACCCCAGGCCGTTGAAGCAGCCAGGCCAGCCGCAACAGCTTGCTCGAAGCTAACGCCAGTGGGAATTCGAGCTAGATCTTTAGCAGGTACTGCCAGTTTACTGGCATAGCCACCGCCGCCACGGGCCAGACTTGCACGTGTTGTCAAGACATGTTCCCCAGTCTTGAAGCCATTGCTATCCTGAAGAATGATACCAGCCGCCTCCAGACCGGGTGTGAAGGGTAGATTGCCAACCGGACGGCTCCCAGCGCGCTGGAAAAGATCCAGGCGATTGACCGTGGTTGCTTTTACCTCTATGAGTACCTCGTCTTGAGCAGGAGTAGGATCAGCTACCTCCTGAATTTGCAATACATCGGGATCGCCATAGTGGGAAAATTGAATAGCTTTCATGCTTGTACTAGCCTTTCCTTTTGTTATTCTGGTCTGTGGTAATAGTCTCAATATTGAGTGTAATCCAGGTCATAAAATCTTCAACCGAAGTAAAGTTGGCATAGGGATGGATATCCTTGAGCAAATGGATCGTTGCCGTTTCCGCCCATTCAGCCGCCAGGGGCAGCACGCCAGCCTCGGCTGATTGCTCGACATCTGAGGCTGCATCTCCAATATACGCGGCTTCCTGTGGATCCATCTTCCAGGCGCGCAGGATCTGGCGCATCGCCGTTGCTTTAATCACAGCATCCTCTTTGCCGGCCGCCACATACTCAAAATACTCAGCGATCCCCAGACGTTTGAGCGTGAAATTGGCAGTATGTTCACCTTTACCAGTAACAACCGCCATGCGCACGCCTTTTGAGCGCAAAAGTTGTAATACTTCAATAATACCAGCAAATGGTTCCGCACATTCATCATGAGCTTGCTCATAGGCCTGATGATAGTATGCCAGTGCCTGCTGCCAATGTTCGGGTATCACACGTTGGCAGATACCGCCCTCAGTCAGTCCAAAGTGGGCGGTGACCTCATCATCAGAATACCTGCGACCAGTAAAATGTTGAAATGTTTGTTGGTAGATTTTGATACAGAGGGGGAGTGTATTAGCTAGAGTTCCATCCAGATCAAATAAAAAGCCTTTAATATGCATTGCGTTTATGTTTCTCCATCCCCATGTGAGGTCGTATCTATGTATGTTTTCAGGTTGGACAAATCTTATCCATATGACTTCTTTGTATCACAAAGAAACACAGACGACAAACACCTATTTGTTGAAATTTTTTGTCAACTGCGCGTATGTAGACTGCAACATGACCGCTTTAAAGACCTACAAAAAGAATAGCAATGGAGATGGGCAAGATTTGCTGACAGTCCTTCAAGTAAACTCACAATCCAGACAAAAAAAGTATTGGTAAGCGTGTTTTTACTTGCAATTAGAACGAATGTTTTATATAATAGAAGGACTCCAGCGCGAGCCACATATGAATTGAAATACCACCATGAACGCCACTATTTGCATAAATAGTATTCTAGTTTGAACACATCGTAGTGAGGGTTTGTAGCTGTTGCATCAATCAAGATAGTGATTACAAGGGAACTATGAGGCTCATTTCACCACACGCACTTATCTCTATCCTGGTGAATGATCAGGAAGAGGCGCTCCAATTTTATACCCGGATACTTGGGCTTGAAAAACGCAGCGATATGACCTTTGGTCCAGGTTTGCGCTTCCTCACAGTTGCGCCCGGCGGACAAAAGAAACCTGAGCTGGCGTTAGCCCAACCAGATGTTCCTCTGTACGGCGAAACATATGTCAATGCCTTAAAACAAAACCAGGGGCAGAAGCTTGCATCCATCTTTGTGACGGACAATTGCCAGGAGACCTATACTCGCCTCTCAGAACGTGGCGTGACTTTTGTAAGTACACCCACCAGATCTCTTTATGGCGTTGAGGCGGTTTTCCTGGACCCCTATGGCAATCTTTTTTCCTTACTTGAAACCACCCTCAGCATCCGTTCACTGTTCAAAAACAGGTTTGTAGGTACCGCTGCCTGATGTTGAAAAAAAACAACCTGCTATAGAAGCCGGGGAGATATAGACAGGCTGGTCAGACCCACCGGATTGTCCACATCATCCCTCCCCATCATTCTGCCGCCTGAATTTGTAAAAGAAAGCAAGGAGAAGCCGGGGAGGTGCAGGAGTTCTGGCAAGATCCACCAGCCAATTTGTGGATTGTCCATAACTTCTCCCCCATCATTCTGCTGCCTGATTTTGTCAAAAGAAAGCAAGGAGAAGTCGGGAGGTGCAGGAGGGCCGGCGAGGCCCTTCTGCCGGAGTGCGGGTGTCCCCGCAAACCTCCCCCCAACTCCCGCTGCCTGAATGTGTAAAAGAAAGCAAGGAGAAGCCGGGAGGTGCAGGAGGGCCGGCGAGGCCCTTCTGCCGGAGTGCGGGTGTCCCCGCAAACCTCCCCCCACTCCCGCTGCACGCGGGAGTGCTGATTAAAAAAGGTAATAACACCACATAGCCATCATCCATAAAAGGGATGATGGCTATGTGGTAATTAGTACTTTCGCTTAATTACTTGCCTGCTCCATCCATTTTCGCGTTTTATTAAATAGAGAGATTTCTTACATTTTCTTTTGATGCTTGAAAGTAATCTCAGCAAAAACAAGGGGCAAATAACCTGAGAAATTGCTTAATGGATTAGAATTTACAATAAATAGTCCCAATCAAAGGATTCTATGTGACAATCTTCAGTTGGCATTCGTCTGGCAAGTAAGCAGGGGTCACTTAATCAAAACTAGTAGTAAAAAAACGGAGATATAGTAAAATACATGGATCAGTCTTTAGTACAAGCAAATTTAGAAGAGGTTCTTGAGCCGTCTAATGATTTAGAGGAACTTGTAGAAGGGATTGTAGAGCAGGTTACTCCCGCGCAACGTGGCCCAAGCTATCACCCCACTCGCTGGGATACCGTGAATCGTGTATTGGATATCGTTGATGATGTATCCGGTGGACGGGCCGATTGGGTTGTACGTTTTGTCAGCTACATTTTTTTCGGTGGAGCGGCCGCACTAGTTAACCTGGCAGTATTCGCCGGTTCACTATACCTGCTTCCAACATCCCTGGGCGATTTCTGGCGTACCCTGATTGCAGGTGCCATCGCATGTGAAATCTCGCTGGTTTCCAACTTTATTCCTAACGATTACTTCACCTTCCGACACATGCCTGGCCGCGAACGTTCCTGGCTGGCACGTTGCGCACGCTTTCATGCCACCTCGCTGGTTGGTAGTCTGTTAACCATCCTGATTCAGCAATTCTTTAGCCACGCCGTACATATTATGCCTATGCTGGCGCAGGCTATTGCCTTAATTCTCGTTCTGTTCTATAACTTCTCATTTCACCACCTCTTCACCTATCGTCATAAAAAAGCAATTGTCGCTACTGAAAATACTCACTAAATATTCCATCTATAAAATACATAAAGAGCCGGGTTTCTCAATATATGAGAAACCCGGATCTTTATATCGCAATGTGCGTGAAATGTTTTTTTACGCCCAGCGGATCAAGCCTAGCTCGTATTTCTCGGTAAGCGAGGGATGCGCGGGAATGACCCGGATATTATAGGCGAGGCTACCGCTATCTTCAGGTTTCAGCTGAATATCATAGCGATACGAGCCGTCATTTTCACGTTTGACATACTCCATCGGTAGGGAATGGCGTAGGAGTGCCTGTTCGTCCTGGGTCTCTCCATACACCAGTTCAACGCGGAGGTCCTCTGGTTTGAGTTCATCGCTACGTACCCAGGCATGGACATCAATACTTTCACCCAGGCTGAGCTGACCATCACGCCGTCCATCAACATACAGTTCCAGTTTCGACCAGGCTGGATACACATGCTCCTTCCAGGCGGACAACTGGCGTTCGTGCTCATAGTGATTTTGCTCCACACGGATACTCTGTCTCATCTCTGGGACATAGTAGACATTCGTATAATCTTTCACCATGCGGCGCATGCTGAATTGTGGGGCACAGGTGCGGATAGCTTCCTTCATATAGTTGATCCAACGATGAGGCACGCCCTCGCTGTCCTGATCGAAGAAGGTCGGAATAATCTCATCTTCAAGGATATGGTAAAGAGAGTTGCTATCATCTTCAGCCTGGATTTCCTGATCGCGATACTCACGCTCCTCGCCGATGGCCCAACCATTCTTCCCATTGAAGCCTTCAGCCCACCAGCCATCGAGGATACTGCAATTCGGTTGTCCATTGAGGGCAGCCTTTTGTCCACTGGTACCGCTGGCCTCATAGGGGCGGATCGGATTATTCAGCCAGACATCGGTGCCTGAAACCAGGTAACGTGCCATATCAATATCGTAGTTCTCCAGGAAAATAATTTTTCCTTTGAACTCTTCGCTGCGCGACATCTTATAGATATACTCGATTAAGGCCTTACCAGGTTCATCGGCGGGATGGGCTTTGCCGGCAAACACAATTTGTACTGGACGCTCAGGATTATTCAAGATGCGGCGTAATTTTTCCAGATTACGGAAAATCAGTGTGGCCCGTTTATAGGTGGCAAAGCGGCGGGCAAAACCAAAGATCAAGGCATTTGGATTAAGCATGCCTTCAAATTCTGCCAGCTGACGATCGCCTTCACCCAGGCGTAAATGCTGCTGTTTCAAGCGCCTGGTAGCATAATCTGCCAGGGCCTCTTTGCGTTGATGGTGCGCTTTCCACAGCTCAATATCAGGAATATTCTGAATATTTTTATCCCAGAAATCCTGTTCATCAACATGCTGCCCCCAATCCTTATCCAGATAGCGACCATAGAGTGCATTGAGTTCAGGCGCGATCCAGGAGAACGTGTGGACGCCATTTGTGATGGAACCTATCGGTACCTCATCCTTGTCCAGGCCGGGCCAGAGGAACTGCCACATTTTGCGTGAAACATCACCATGTAGGGCGCTCACACCATTATGTTGACCAGTTAATTTTAAGGCCAGAATAGTCATGCTATAGCTTGGACCCCAGCTATGATCTTCACGGGCCACCTCTAAGAACTGCTCACGTGTCAGTCCTAGTTTGTCCCAATAGGAGTTAAAGTATTTGTCCATTAGCTCATAACTAAAGGCATCATTGCCGGCAGGCACTGGCGTATGGGTTGTGAAGAGTGAATTGGCTTTGACCACCTCACGTGCCTCGTTAAAGCTTAAGCCGGCTTCTATCAGTTCACGGCAGCGTTCAAGACTCAGGAAGGCCGCGTGTCCTTCGTTGAGATGCCAGGCTGCTGGTGAAATACCCAGGGCACGCAGGGCACGTACGCCACCAATACCCAGCACAATTTCCTGGGAGATGCGCATCTCGTGGTCGCCACCATAGAGCCGGGCGGACAATTCGCGGTCAGCAGGAGCATTGGGTGGAATATCCGTATCCATCAGATACAATGGTACGCGGCCAACCAACAATTTCCATACCTTGGCATAGATACGGCGGCCGGGTAGCTCTACGCTAATGACCACTTCATTGCCATCTGGTCCCACTGCGGGTACAGCCGGAGCTTCAGAGAAATGCAGTTTATCGTATGAAGCCTCCTGCGTTCCTTCTCGATTGACGCGCTGGCTAAAATAACCCTGAGGATACAGAAAGCCGACTCCAACAAATGGCAGACCGAGATCGCTGGCCTCTTTACAATGATCACCAGACAGGATACCCAGGCCACCAGAATAAATAGGTAATGACTCATGTAATCCAAATTCGGCTGAGAAATAGGCGATCGTTTTATCTTGTAATTCGGGATACGTGGTAGCGAACCAGGTTTCCTCGGGTTGAGGATGAATGTAATGGTCAAAATCGCGGATAACACTATCATAAAGAGTTAAATAGTCGTTATTTTCTGCTGCCTGCTCTAATTTTTGAGGCTGAATTTTACTCAGGAAATGGACAGGATTATGGCTTACCTGTTCCCATAATTCAGGGTCAAGCGAGCTATAGAGAGTGCGGGCCTCTGGATGCCAGCTCCACCACACATTGTATGCTAATTCGTACAAGCGGTTTATACGAGCGGGCATAATTGGGAAAACCGTTATGCGACCGTAAACTTTCACGCTTTATAGTTTCCTTTCGTGTCTTATATGCTGTAATCTTATTTAATGCGCTACTATGAGGAATCTGGTTACTTCACGCTATGTTTTACTAGTATCAGTATATCTTTTTTCAGAAACCCGAGCAACGTTGGCTGGTAAGTGTTCATCAAAATTTAACATATACTGAAATACTCAGGAAGCATAGAGTAGAGTGGGGATTCCATGGGGAAGAACTGGTCCGCCCGGACAGAAAAAAGCTGGCACAATATGGACATAGCATCTTTCTTGTACCAGTCTTTTTTTTGAGAGACCGCTGCCAGTATTTTTGAGCAAGCTGTCTGCGTTTTATGGTAGCTACTTTTTCGCGTTACTTTTAGTGCGCAGACAATGGCTGCCCATGATTATGGCTCTCCTGCTTTGCATATATCTCCATGGAGAGGAGAAGGGACACCTGTAACCTGACTTGTCTGGTCATACGCGACAGCCGCACTATGACATCATGAATAGATAGCGTCGAATGAAATACGCTATGTTATTCCTCGTGCATCTTAATCCAGCCATGACGTAAAGCATGAACTACAGCCGCTGTACGATCATTCACCGATAATTTTTTCAGAATAGAAGTGATATGATTTTTTACGGTCTGATCACTAATTTTTAAAGATTTGGCGATCTCTTTATTGCTATTTCCGCGTGCAATATAATCAAGGATTTCTACCTCGCGACTAGAGAGGGGAGAATAGACATCCTTTTGCTCGGTTTCCTCTTCTTCCACGGTTAATTCGCGGAAAGACTTGAGGACGCGGCTCGCGAGTTGAGGTTTAGCAAGGACATCATCGCGAATCAAATACTCGCCATGGCTAACCTTACGGACCGTATCTACTAATTCCTCACTGCTAATATTGCGTGTCGTATAAGCGGCGGCACCGACCTTGATAGACTGAAATAAACGTTCTTCATCCTCAGATGGAGTCAGAATAATGATAGCCAGACGGGGCGCCGAATGTCGCATCTGACGAGCAATTTCTAGTGGATCCGAGGAAGTCAGTCCTGCGTCGATGAGGGCTACATCGGGGTTGCACGTACGAGCAATTTCGAGTACATCAGCTGCATCCGTCGACTCTCCAACAATTTCGCAGTCCCCCATTCGTTCGAGGGTCGCGCGGATACCCTCACGGAAGAGCGGCTGCTCATCAATAATGATGACACGTATCGTTTCCATGTAATCCCTTCATAGAAGAGAAGCGGACAGCGTAGAGGCCCATAGCAACACTGCCTGCACTCTTTTTGATATTCATTGAACTCCCAAGCTAGTGGGTGCCCCGATTACGTTAAGGGGCTTGCAGACCTTATGACTTTGCCCATTATACACATTAATGCTTTAAGCGTCTAGAAGTTGGCAAGCCATTTTATGGACCCTTCTAGGAGTTTCTACCCCATAGACTCGGCCTTTTTTAGTACTTTAGGTATACCACGATTGTATGGGACCTTGTCAAGTACCTGACATAAACTGCGATAGCAACTTGAAATGTGAGTGGCTTATTTGAATTTCGCAACTATAAATGCGATAAAAAAAGCGCCCCAATTCGATGGGCGCTTTTATGTATGGTGCGAAGATAGATAGGAGAAAAAATTTAGATACGTTCGAGTTTGCGTAGCGTTGAGTTGATGCCTACGCGCAGACTTTCGATGACACCTTTTCCGGTTACCGCAACAGCTTCGTAGCTGGGTACACGATAAGGATTCAAGTATTTTTCCAATACTGAAACTGGCAGTGTATCCTGTAGATCACGTTTATTCCATTGCATAACCAGAGGAAAGCTAGAGGCATCTTTATTCATACGGCGTAACTGTTCCTGTAGTTCATTCCAGCACTCAATATTCTCTTGCAATTTGCTGGCCTGTGAGTCAGCCACGAAAATAACGCAATCGGCTCCTTTAAGAACCGAGATACGAGTTTGTTGATACAGGATCTGACCTGGGACCGTATAAAGTTGAAAGCGAATATTAAATCCGTGGACTTTTCCCAGTTCTAGAGGCAGCAGATCGAAGTATAAGGTACGCTCTGTTTCAGTATCGATTGAGACCATTTCCCCTACATCGTGAGGATTCACTGCCTGGTGTATATAGTGTAGATTTGTCGTCTTGCCGCAAAGACCAATTCCATAATAGACGATTTTACAATTAATCTCGCGTTTCGCCATATTAATTAGAGACATACGTAACGCTCTCCTGCCAGCTCTCTTATGCGCGCGTCTACCTGCACGCCTGTAAGTTATAAACTATGCTACTTCGTTCCTGGGACAGTATACATTATTCCATTGTTACCTGCAACAGCGTTTGCTTTGCGTATTCCTGGCTCAGTTTAGCTGAGGCCTTGATTCTCGCAAAAAAAAGAACCTGTACTGAAGAGCTTTTTGGGGGATATCTCTACTATTATGACTCTGTGCTAAAATAAATGGCGATACCGCTAAATTGTGCGTGCACTGCGCGCGGGGAGGGTAACTGTGCCTTCCCATTGACGGATGAAAAAGAAACGGCTAGACTTACGACAAAACAAGGCTGCTCTGCTGTAGACATAGTTAGACGCTAGAAATAAAGTGAGAATACGCACATGACGACAAATGCATATGCTCCGATCGATACCGATTTTGAGATCGTTATCGGACTTGAGGTGCATTCACAATTGCTGACGAAGAGCAAGATGTTCTGCTCTTGTAGCACCAACTATGCTAATGCTGCCCCCAATACCCATGTGTGTCCTATATGTATGGGTATGCCGGGTGTGCTACCGGTCATTAATCAGGAAGCGGTCAATTATACTATCATGACTGCGCTGGCATTGAATTGCTCTATTCCTGAATACTCAAAGTTCGACCGCAAAAGCTATCATTATCCTGATTTGATGAAGGGGTATCAGATTTCACAGTATGATATTCCTTTGAGTAATGATGGCTATTTGATGATTGATTATCAAGGCCAGCAGCGGCGCATTGGCATTACTCGTGTGCATCTAGAAGAAGATACGGCCCGTTCACTGCATCGTCAAGGCTATACTTTGATCGACATTAATCGTGCAGGCACACCTTTAATGGAAATTGTGAGTGAGCCTGATATGCGTTCACCTGAGGAAGCGCGTCTCTATATGCAGAAGCTGCGTGAGATCCTGATCTACCTCGGTGTCTCTTCAGGTCGTATGGAAGAGGGTAGTTTACGTTGTGATGCTAACGTGTCGGTGCGTCCACGTGGACAGAAGACGCTGGGTGTGAAGACCGAAATTAAGAATATGAACAGTTTCCGTTCAGTTGAGCGCGCGTTGGAATATGAAGCACGCCGCCAGATTGAGGTTATCCGTAATGGGGGCACCATTCGGCAGGAGACCCGTGGTTGGATCGAGAATAAAGGTATTACTATAACGCAGCGTGTAAAAGAGAAGGCCGATGATTATCGTTATTTTCCGGAGCCTGATCTACCACCATTGATTATTAGCCGTGCTTCTGTGGAGGCACTACGGGAACAGTTGTCAGAGCTGCCAGATGCTCGTCGCATACGCTATCAGGAAGAATATGGTATCTCTGAACAAGATGCTAATGTGTTGACCGAAGATAAGCCCTTAGGTGACTACTTTGAGCAAGTGGTGGCGGCCTCCTCTGTCAAGGATCGCAAGGCGCGTGCTAAAGCAGCCAGTAACTGGGTCCTCAGTGAGGTTGTGCGCCTGCTGAACGCCAATGCGATCGCGTTACAGGATATAGCATTGACTCCAGGTGCAGTTGCTAATCTGCTCGACCTGCTCGATAAAGAGCGCATTACTGGTAAGCAGGCGAAAGAGATACTTGATGAAGCCTTTGTAAGTGGTGAGTTGCCCGAAGCTATCGTCGAACGTAAAGGTATTGAGCCTCCTATTAGTGATTCGAGTACACTTGAGCGTATAATTGAAGAGGTGATTGCCAACAACGAAAAAGCTGTAACTGATTATCGTAATGGTAAGACCAATGCTATTAAGAGTCTTATGGGCCAGGTAATGAAGCAAAGTCGTGGTCAGGCAAAACCTGACGTTGTTCAACCGTTACTAAAGAAGAAGTTAGAAGAGACGCAGGGATAACTCCCTGCGTCCCGGGGGGAAGCATACAAGGATGTATGTGCAGGGCAAACATAGTACTGTTTGCGCTAGAGGAGCGACCATGCAAGTCTTTAATCCATACGACATGGCTGTCCAGCAATTTGAGCTAGCGGCCGATAAACTGGAGTTGTCTGAGGATATGCGTGAGATCTTACGCAAGCCCAAGCGTGAACTCACCGTCAATTTTCCGGTCCGCTTTGATAGTGGAAGAATTAAGACCATGACCGGTTATCGCGTCCAGCACAATGTGAATCGCGGTCCTGCCAAAGGCGGCATCCGCTATAGTCCTGATGTGACGTTGGATGAGGTGAAGGCCCTGGCCATGTGGATGACCTGGAAGTGTGCCGTGGTGGGTATTCCCTATGGGGGTGCCAAAGGTGGTGTGATCTGTGATCCCAAGGACATGACCGCCAGCGAATTGGAGCGCATGACACGTCGTTTTACTACTGAAATTTCTATCGTTATTGGTCCTCATAGTGATATTCCCGCCCCCGATGTTAATACCAACTCGCAGGTTATGGCCTGGATGATGGATACCTATTCTATGCATGCTGGCTTCTCCGTGCCAGCGGTTGTGACCGGAAAGCCCCTTTCCATTGGGGGAAGCGAAGGCCGCAACGAAGCTACCGCTACTGGTGTATTGTTTACCACCCGCCGAGCCGCGCAACGCATTGGCATGCCCTTAAAAGGTGCGCGTGTAAGTCTGCAGGGCTTTGGTAATGCTGGTAGTGGTGCTGCGCGTTTATTCCATGCTGAAGGCTGTAAGATCGTGGCTGTAAGCGATAGTGCAGGCGGTCTGTATAACGAATCAGGACTGGATCCTGTAGCTGTGCAGCGCCATAAATTAGTACATGGAACCGTAGCAACCTATCCACAGGGCCAACGTGTCAGTATCCCCGATGTCCTGACTGTCCCCTGTGACATTTTAATTCCGGCGGCCACTGAGGGCATGATTACCCAACACAATGCTGAGCAGGTGCAAGCCCGCATTATTGCCGAGGCGGCCAATGGTCCAACCACCCCTGAGGCTGACGTGATCCTTTTCAAGAAAGGCTCCCTGGTTATTCCTGATATTCTGGCCAATGCCGGTGGAGTGACAGTCAGCTACTTTGAGTGGGTACAAGACCTGCAAAGCCTGTTCTGGGATAACACAGAAATTACCTCTCGTCTGGAAGTGATTATGAATAAGGCCTTTGATGCTGTGGCGGATCAGGCGGACCTGTACAACTGTGATATGCGCCTGGGTGCTAATATGCTAGCCATCTCGCGTGTAGCCGAAGCCACACAGATCCGTGGCATCTATCCATAGCTAACTATATAATGCCATGTACAAGTTCTCCACATACCCACTCTTTTGAGGAGGAACATGGCGAGGCGGTCGCGACCGCCTCGCCATGTTCCTCCTCAAAACAAGCGAGAGCCGTAGGCGCGAGGTGTGAGGGATAAAACTTGTACATGGCGTTATATAGATAAAAATAAGCGACCGTAATTACTACGGTCGCTTATTGATTACTTTAGAGTTGAACGATGCTAGTAAGGGCGGCGCGTGTCACGCTTGCCGGGCTTTTTGGCGACAGGTTTGGTGGCACGTGTAGGTTTAGGCTTTTTGCGGCCGCGACCCCAATTCATGTCATCATCCTCCTCTTCCTCATCCTCCTCTACATCCTCCTCAAACACATCCTCTTCTTCCTCTTCGGGAGCGAGGTCTACATCTGGGACATCTGCATCTTCGACCAATTCATTCTGGTAGCTCAGATCTTCATGGTCATTTGCAGGTAGTTCGTAATCCTCGGTATCTGGCTCAATGAAATCCTGTGGCGTGCGTACTGGTTCAGCGACGGGATGAACAATTTTTTCACCCTGTCCATCGCTGCTATCGCTGAAACGACCGCGACGTTGTGGAGCCGCCTCTGGAATTTCGGCCTCTGCTCCCTCGCCGTCTTCCGGTCTTGGGGCACCAATCACGCGGCGACCTGCGGCAACATCCAGCCAGAACTGGGAATAGTAATGTGGTCGCTCTGAATCTTTTTCGCTATCTTTTCGTGTCATAATATACGCAGTTTTTCGTCCTCTCAAGGACGAAGACCGCTCCTACCTTCCTTTGTATTTTTAAAGACGTACTCAATTGTTTCCAACCTGTGCTAAACTAAAGTGCTTACCAGTAAGAGGCACTATAGTATATATACCTGCAGGTTGTCGATTGTCCGGATAATTTCCCCAGATATGGTACTGCTCTTCCAGGCTCGGAGTAGCAAAAAACTACCATCTGGTAATGTACGAATAGATTGATAGTTTTTGTTTAGAGCTCTATCCGCCGCCCGGTGCGAGATAGCGCTTTCTCTATCATTCTACCCGTATCTGACGAAAAAATGTTTGCCTACCTGTTAGCAGACACTATCAATTGTTGAGATATGTCTGCTTCCAAACTACGAGTGGTACCATATGTGGATCATAATAAGAAGAAAGAGGGAAGCTGTCAAGGGACCTTTTTATAGGCATCAAGTGGCTTGAGAGGCTGTTTTAAGCCTTGTCAAGACCCCAGGTGCATGAATTTTTAGGGCCGAAGCGTTTGCCAGTATCTGCGAACATATCTATAATATTGTGGAAGGTACCTTGTGATACACCCTTTATCTGACTTTTATGCATCTTCATTACAGTGGCGTGAGCCGCTTCTTTGAAATATTTACTGGTCGCTTGTTGCCGATGTACACAGAGGGAAGCCAGTGTCTAGTAATTTGGAGGAAACCATTGACAAGCATTCTTGAGACCATTAATGGCCCAGAGCAATTGCGTGCCCTGTCAGTTCCGCAGATGGAACTTTTGGCGAAGGAGATTCGGCGCGAGATCATCGAGAAAGTGTCGGTGAGAGGTGGCCATCTGGCTCCCAATCTTGGTGTTGTCGAACTGACCATGGCACTTCACTATGTTTTTGATACGCCGAAGGATATGCTCGTCTGGGATATCGGACATCAGGCTTATGTGCATAAGTTGCTGACGGGCCGCCGTGAGCGTTTCCATACCATCCGTCAATTTGGAGGTCTCTCAGGCTATCTGCGACGGGATGAAAGTGATTTTGATGTCTTTGGGGCGAGCCATGCGAGTACATCGATCTCTGCTGCTCTGGGCATGGCGGCGGCCAGAGATATTCAAGGTGAAGACCATAAGGTAGTGGCTATTATTGGTGATGGTTCATTAACAGGTGGTATGGCATTAGAAGCTATTAACAATGCTGGTAGCCTGAAGAAAAATCTGATAATTGTTCTCAATGACAATGATAAATCTATCTCTGATAATGTTGGTGCAATTTCACAATATCTAGGTAATGTGCGTCGTATGCAGACTTCTCCAAGTTACCAGCGCCTGCGCGATATGGCTAAAGGTTCGATCGAGCGGCTCCCTGTACTTGGTGATAAAGCACGCGAGGCTGCTGGCCGTGCTGAAACCAGTTTCAAACAATTTATGATGCATAGCAAGAGTGGAGCTATCTTTGAAGAGCTTGGCTTCAAGTTCTTTGGTCCTTTTGATGGTCACGACATAGAGACAATGTTGGATGTATTCGAGAACGTGAAACGTGTCGATGGTCCAATCATTGTGCAGATGGTGACGAAGAAGGGAAAAGGCTGGGAGATCGCTGAAGGTGACTCCACCAAATGGCATGGACCAGGCGCCTATGATTATACTACTGGTGTGATCAAGAAGAACGCAGGCGATCCTCCTTCGTATACTGAGGTCTTTGCCGATGCTCTGGTAGCGATTGCTGAGAATGATCCCAAGGTGGTGGGTGTCACTGCGGCGATGGAAGAGGGCACAGGACTGAAAAAGTTGCATAAGCGTTTTCCTGAGCGCTACTTTGATGTTGGTATCGCGGAGCAGCATGCAGTCACCTTCTCGGGTGGTATGGCCGTTGGTGGTTTGACACCAGTTGTCGCCATCTATTCTACATTTATGCAGCGAGCTATTGATCAGATCATCCATGATATTGCCGTCCAGGATCTGCATGTGGTGTTTGCGATGGATCGAGCTGGTCTGGTGGGTGAGGATGGTCAGACCCAGCATGGTGTCTTCGATATTGCCTTCTCGCGTATGATTCCAGGCATGAAGGTTATGGCTCCTAAGGATGAGGAAGAGTTACGTCAGATGCTCTACACAGCCATCTATCTGGACGGACCTGTGGCCCTGCGTTATCCTCGTGGTAAAGCCCTGGGTGTGCCAATGAGTGACCAGTTTCACATGTTAGAAGTTGGTAAAGCGGAACTGCTCAGTCCTGATACATTAGAGGCGGCTGAACGTCAGCAGGCGGTATTACTGGCCTATGGTGCGACGGTCTCACAGGCTGAACTGGCGGCCAAAGAACTGGCTGACGAAGGTATCCACGTTGCCGTCGTAAACGCACGTTGGGCTAAACCATTGGACGAAGAGATGATCTTGCGCCTGGCCCGAGGAACCGGTCGGCTGATCACGATTGAGGATCATGTCGTTTCGGGTGGCTTTGGTAGTGCTGTACTGGAATTGCTTGAAGAGCATGGACTCAACGATGTGGATGTGCGTGTGATTGGATTGCCTGATAAGTTTGTAGAACATGGTGCCCTGACCATCCTCAAAGAGCTCTATGGACTTTCTTCGGCGCACATTAAAGAAGTTGTACATAGTCAATTGTCAGCTGAAAATCGTAGTATGGCTAAATAATCTGCCGGGGGCAACTGTCCTCCTGTGTTTGTCAGGAGGGCAGAATTTTGCCATCACGCATCTTAATGATGCGGTGAGCTTGTTGTCCAATACTCTCAGCATGCGTCACCAGCACAAAGGTCTGTTGTTGTTCTTTATTGAGTTGTAACAGCAGTTCCATGATCTCTGCTGCTGTTTCGCTATCAAGATTGCCAGTCGGCTCATCCGCCCAGATCAGGGCAGGATTGTTGACCAGGGCACGTGCGATTGTGACGCGCTGCCGTTGGCCGCCAGATAGTTCAGCCGGCCGATGGCTGGCCCGTGTAGATAATCCGACAGTCTCCAACATCTCTAAGGCTCGTCGTCGGGCTTTGCGGCTGGGCACCTTTGTGACCAGTAGTGGTAGCTCGACGTTTTCTACGGCAGTGAGCACCGGCAACAAATTAAAATCCTGAAAAATAAAGCCCATATTCTGTCCACGATAGGCTGTACGTTCCCGCTCACTTAAATCTCGTAAATTTTGCCCACGGATATAAATATCTCCCTCATCAATTGTATCTAAGCCTGATAGACAATTGAGCAAGGTCGTTTTTCCACAGCCGCTAGGCCCCATTATCGCCACCATTTCTCCTTGCTCGATCGCAAGCGAAAGATCATGTAGTGCCTCGACACGTAGTTGACCACTTCGATAAATCTTCGTAATATGTTGTGCTTTGATAACCATCAATACTCTCGTCTATGTAGTCCGTATCAGGAATAACGTCATTTCTTCTGCCGGTAGTTGTGGTATATGCTCTGTTTCTGACTGAGGCTTTCATTGTTCTCGCACGTATAGTGTTCTGTATGGTAATAGTAGCTTAAAAAGCGCCAGTGAACACTTCTTACTTGAGGTTAACGAAGCCGCCATTGTTTGATGGGCGACTTCGTTAATACAATTGCATGCATGCTATCTTCTAAAGTTTCCTGGTATTATTGTACCATACAAGGTGTGTGAATATTAGACTTCAGCGGTTGTAAGATAGATGGCCTCGGTACGATTACGCGCATGAAGCTTTTCGAAGATATTTTGAACATGTTTATGTACGGTTGACTCAGCGATTGCCAGTTCCAGGGCAATCTCACGATTCTTACGGCCTTTGCGCATTAGGTCCAGGATCTGTTTTTCCCGTTCCGTGAGTGGCCGGGGTAAATGCGCATTGGCATCGGTTAAGACTATTTCACCCGCGCTAGCCGCATGCGCCGTGCGGCGTGGTGTACGATAGGAGACCCCAGCAGACATCACCCCCCCGTAGGGGCTATTCATCTTCCAGGAGGAGCGCAAGTGAGCAAGCAACTGAGTAGTGAAAGCTCCTGGAATACAGAGATCATTACGGGCGGCACAATGAATGGCATGAATTAGCGCATCGGGCTCAATGTCCTTTGTGATATACCCCATCGCCCCTTTTTGAATTGCCTGGAAAAGGAACTGCTCCTGGTGAGACGAAGTAAAAATAATCACGCGTGATTTTGGTGAACAAGCTAGTACGCGTTCGGTCGCTTCAAAACCAGTACAATCCGGCATATCTACATCCATCAGCACAACATCTGGCTGCATCTCTGCGGCCTGCAGTTCCGCCTCTTGTCCGTTACTGGCTTCAGCCACCACCTGCATATCTTCTTCTTTTTCAATCACCTCACGTACAGCACGGCGCATTAATGAGTGATCATCAACAATTAAGACATTTACCATCTGTTATCAATCCCTTTCTACTTCCTCAACCCAGAAAATGGTATAAACGTCATTCTGTCCATTAACCAGTGTCATGTGTAATTTGTTATTCCCACCTTTTGTGTGAAGGCATGGCGAGGTGATCATGATCACCTCGCCATGCCTTCACACAAAAGAGAAGCGAGCGCCGTAGACGCGAGGTGTCAGAGAACAAACATGCTTATAACGTTAGCTAAAAATGTGTACACTCACTTTACACTATACGCCTGATTTCAAGAAGCGGACGGTGTTCACCTATTTTTAGGAGCAGCACTTTGTTTTGTAGCCGTTCAGGAGCAATACTGCGGTTAGAAAGGGGGAGAGATTGTAGGTCTTTTTCAAGTATAGATAAATTTTTGTGCGGAAGTGCGTCGATAATCTTGATTTCTAATAAAGATTGCGTCCTCTCAGGCTCTGTGCTATACTTCACTGTCGGAGTAGGCGAGGACTGATCGCCTGCTGAAAAATAACACATAAGTACACACGCTCTCTGGGAAAGCGCTGACCCTGGGGTCCATAACTTCTCTAGATGTTTGGAACACGAGTATACCTTCGGGGACCCTGACGCCGTAGTGATGAGAGCGGAGGATCAAGGGAGGTCCGTTTTTTGGCTAATATCATTTCCATGAAACAGTTGTTGGAAGCTGGTGTGCACTTTGGTCACCAGACGCGCCGTTGGAATCCAAAAATGCAGCAGTTCATTTTCATGGACCGCAACGGTATTCATATCATTGACCTGCAGCAAACCGTGACCCGCCTGAACGAAGCCTACAAGTTTGTTGAGCAGCTGGTTGCTGATGGAGGCACATTGCTCTTCGTCGGTACCAAGAAGCAGGCACAAGAGGCTGTAGCTGAAGAGGCCAAGCGTTGTGGCATGTTCTATGTAAATCAGCGCTGGCTTGGTGGTATGCTGACCAACTTCAAAACCATTCAATCGCGTATTACTTATCTGCGTGACCTGGAAATGCGCCGTGACCGTGGTGACTTTGAGCGCCTGCCCAAAAAAGAGGTCCAGCACATGCAGGACGAGATCCTGCGCCTGGAGCGCATCCTGGGTGGTATCAAAGATATGCGCCGCTTGCCCAGTGCTATCTTCATTATCGATACACGTAAAGAGCGCACCGCTGTTATGGAAGCTCGCCGCCTGGAGATCCCCATCGTTGCTCTGGCCGATACAAACTCTGATCCAGACGAGATGGATTATCCTATCCCTGCTAATGACGATGCCATTCGTGCTGTTCGCCTGCTTTGCGCGAAGATCGCTGATGCCGCCGTTGAGGGTCGCCGTGAGCTAGAGGCCCAGCAGAAAGACTCTGAGCCAGGTGATGTTGAAGCACCAGCCGAGTTCGTTGCTCCATCTGAGGTTGTTGCACCAGCTGCCGAAGCTACGGCTCCAGAAGCCGCAGCCCCTCAGGCCGAGGCAGAGGCACCTAAGGCGGAGACAACAGCAACCGAGGCCCCTCAGGCCGAGGCACCCAAGGCCGAGGCCGAGGCTGCTCCAGCTGTTGAGCCAGAACTGGTTTCTAAAGAGGCTCATTAGTCAAAACTCAACAGAATGCTTTGGTGGGAGAAAAGGGGCATATGCG
Organism: Dictyobacter alpinus; assembly: GCF_003967575.1. Lineage (NCBI taxonomy): Bacteria > Bacillati > Chloroflexota > Ktedonobacteria > Ktedonobacterales > Dictyobacteraceae > Dictyobacter > Dictyobacter alpinus. Next base: position 1,066,121 of record NZ_BIFT01000001.1, on the reverse strand, counting down.
TCCCCTGACTCCCGCCTTTTTATGTATATACTTTGTCCTTTTACACACGATCTGAGCGTGTAAGTGGTACATTTTTCATTTGTCAAGCACTCGGAGTCAAAAAAAATGGACAGCAGTTGTTGTACTGTCCATGAGATCTGAGTATCATGGATAAAGATTGAGGAGAAACCAACCTATGGATTTCGCAGCTACCGATGTGAAGAAGTTGCGCGAGGAGACTGGTGCTACATTCGCGGATTGTAAAAATGCTTTGTCTGATGCCAAATCATGGGATGATGCAGTCAAATATCTTGAGGCTCGCCGCGATAAGAAAGCGGATAAGATGGTTACCGCCGGTCGTGAGACCAAAGAAGGCGGCGTCTTCTCCTATGTTCACCATAATAACCGCCTTGGTGTGTTGATTGAACTGAACTGTAACACTGATTTCGTCGCCCGTAGCGAAAGTTTCCGCAACCTGGCCGCTGATCTGGCGCTCCAGATCGTGGGTGTTGCTCCTAAATATGTGAATTATGAAGATGTCCCGGCTGAAGTAATTGAGGCTGCCCGCCAAAAATTTGCTGAGGATCCTTCGATGGCTCGTGTTCCAGAAGCACGCCGTGAAGAGGTGTTCAATGGCAAACTGAAAAAAGAGTTCAGCGAGCAGGTGCTCATGATGCAGCCCTGGGTAAAAGATGATTCTGTGACAATTAGCGACCTCGTGCGTAAGGTAATTGCTGAGACTGGTGAGAATATTATCGTTCGCCGCTTCAGCCGCTTTGCTCTGGGAGAATAAGTAGCGCTTACGAGCCTACCATTTTCAGACATGGCAAGAGCGGATATCCCTTTGGGGATATCCTGTGTAGATTGTATCGCAACACAAGAAAACGAAGAGGCGTCCCTCACGGTCGCGCACAAGGGAGAATGGTTAAGATGTCAGTCGAGCCAAAATATCGGCGAATTCTACTCAAATTGAGTGGTGAGGCGCTAGGATCTCAGGGATCTGGTATTGATGCAGAAACCGTACGGCGTATTGCTGAAGAGGTTAAGCGTGTGCACGACCTGGGAGTAGAGGTCGCGATGGTTATTGGGGGCGGAAATATGTGGCGCGGGGCAGATGCTGCCGCGACAGGTATTGATCGGGGTACAGCGGACTATGTGGGTATGCTCGCCACAGTTATGAACTCATTGGTAATGCAGGATGCAATGGAAAAGCTGGGCATTAGCACACGAGTACAAACTGCAATCGAGATGCCCCCGGTCGCTGAACCTTTTATCCGTCGCCGGGCGGTACGCCACCTGGAAAAGAGGCGTGTCGTTATTCTGGCTGCTGGTAGCGGAAATCCATTTTTTACCACTGATACGGCTGCCGCATTACGTGCGATTGAATTAAATGCACAGGTGCTGCTTAAAGCGACCAAAGTGGATGGAATCTATGATGACGACCCTATGCGTAATCCCAATGCCCGGCGTTTCTCAGAATTGAGTTATATGAAGGCATTGAACATGGGTTTGAAAGTCATGGATAGTACCGCACTTTCGCTCTGTAAGGATAACAACATGCCTATCCTGGTTTTCAGCCTACACCAGAGCGGCGCGCTGGAAGCCATTGTACGCGGTGAAAAGTATGGTACACTTGTCTCTACTGACGTGAAAGAACCTGTGTAGTCGTGCGGCATATTGCACGACCGATTTCGTCACGTCCCGTTTTTAAGGTGCATATTGTACCTAGAGAAAAAGGGAGTATGCAATGACAGCAGATTTACTTGGGGATGCCGAGCGACGTATGCAAAAGGCTATTGAAGCCTTGAAGCAAGATCTCAACGCGATCCGTGCCGGGCGAGCAAGCGCGGCTCTGATTGATCGCATTAATGTTGAGTATTATGGAGCCCCCACACCAATTAATCAGGTAGCCTCAGTCACTGTCCCGGAGGCGCGTCTACTGGTAATCCAACCCTGGGACAAAAAATTGTTGGCTGATATCGAGAAGGCGATTCAAAAGTCAGATCTCGGCATCAACCCTAACAATGATGGGCAGGTTATTCGCCTGGTCATCCCACCGATGAGCGAAGAGCGCCGCCGTGATCTGGTGAAAACTCTACATAAGAAATCGGACGAGCATAAGGTCGCTATCCGCAACATCCGTCGCGATGTCCAGGATAAGATGCGCGACCGAGAAAAGAAAAAAGAAGTTTCTGAAGATGAGCTGAAACGCAGCACTGACCGACTGCAGAAGCTCACCGATCGCTACGTCGACGAGATGGAGAAGATCGGAAAAGCGAAGGAACTGGAGATCCTGGAGGTCTAACTTTGACCAAGATGCAGCAACTCTTTTCATCAATCAAGGGGAAAGAGAAGAATTTAGCGCAGACGTCCCTTGTCGCATCTGAGGAGCAGCCCGTGCGTCACATTGCCATCATTATGGATGGCAATGGGCGCTGGGCGACCAAACGGCACTTGCCTCGTCTGGCTGGACATAAAGCAGGCGTGACTGCGCTTCGGCGTGTTGTCGAGTGTGCCGCCGATGAAAATATTCAAATGCTCAGTGTGTATGCTTTTTCAACCGAGAACTGGGGCCGCCCACAGCCTGAAGTTGAAGGTTTGATGCGTCTCTTTTGGGAGACCATTCGCTCGGATTTAGAAAAACTCCACCGCGATGGGGTACGTTTGCGCCATCTTGGTCGTTTGTATGATCTATCTCCCGATATTCAGAAGGCGGTACGTGAGTCGGTTGAATTGACAAAAGACAATACACGTATCGGTCTGAATGTCTGTTTTAACTATGGCGGACGGGCTGAACTGGTGGATGCGGTCCGGCAAATTATTGCCGATGGGCGCGATCCTGAGACAATCAGTGAAGAAATGATTAGCTCATATTTATATACGCGCGATTTGCCAGATCCCGATATGGTCATTCGTACGGCGGGCGAGATGCGCGTTAGCAATTTCTTGCTCTGGCAATCGGCTTATAGTGAATACTATGCAACCTCAACCCTCTGGCCTGACTTTGGGCATGAAGATTTGTTGGCTGCCCTTGAGAGTTTTAATCAACGCCGTAGACGCTTTGGTCGTCTAGACGTTCCCTCCAAGTAAAAAACAGTGATAGAATACGTAGAGACCACCAGCCATAGCTCTGCGTATTCTTTTTTTGTGTGCTGTTGCGCATTTCTCGTCTGTAAAAGATACTCTATGGGATGGGTAGCGCAGGTGGTGGAACAGCATCTCTTTGTGTATGATAAAATAAGCATAGCTCGACTGAGGAAGTGAATTGTTTGCAAGGCACAAGTAAACAGCATAGTAAAGAGGGTTCCATTGAACCCGAGCAAAAAGGGAACGCATCTGTGGGGCAGCGCTGGCTGACCGCAGGAGTTGCGATGCCTATCGTGCTCCTCTTTGTCTGGTTTGGAGGCTGGTGGGCTTTTGTCGCCTGTCTATTGGTAACAGTATTGGGCACGCTTGAACTTCACACCATGTTATTCAAGGCGGGCTATCGTCCACTTGTCTGGATCAGTTATGGCCTGTCGTTACTTTTTTTGGGCTCGGCCATGTTTCCAGCCCAACGTATACTCATTCTTCAAGTAGGTATCGGGGCTTCGCTGGTGATTTCTTTTTGCTGGCTTTTTATGCGTAAGCAATTAGAAGGAACAATGGTGGATTGGGCCCTGACGCTGGCGGTTCCTGTTTACCTGGGCTGGTCGATGAGCTATTTCTTATTGTTGCGTGGCTATGAGGTCAGCAATCTGCATCTGATGACTGGCTATTGGGTGACGCTTCCCCGTGGTGTCTGGTGGCTTCTGGGGACCCTGCTTGGTGTCTGGGGCTTTGATGGCGCGGCCTTTTTTGCTGGTCGCTACTTTGGACGCCATAAACTGGCCCCCCATATCAGTCCTGCTAAAACGTGGGAAGGTGTGGCTGGTGGTCTGCTTCTTTCAGTGATCGCTTGTTTGCTGCTTACGGTGGTGCCATTAGGGGTTCCCTGGTATCTGGCTATTTTACTGGGCCTCTTAGTAGGTATCTCCGCCACGCTAGGCGATCTCGCCGAATCTTTGATCAAGCGCCAGATGCATGTAAAAGATAGTGGACAGATCATGCCAGGACATGGCGGCATGCTGGATCGTATCGATAGCTTGCTTTTTGCTGTGTTTATCGTGTATGTGTTTTCTCTGTTTTTTCACTAATATATGGTGCAGGATTGCTGAAGTTACTAGCGGGGAATGGCAGAAATGTCCTGTTTTTTCATACCTGCTGATGCATTGATCCGTACATGCTATAATCTGGTTGAGAGTTTAAATGACTTCGTAACCCATATCATGTGTGGGTACGTTACAATATTTTCATAGGTTAAATTTCATGACAACGTTCCCTAAACGTATTGCTTTATTAGGAAGTACAGGCTCAATTGGGCGACAAACCCTGGATGTTGTGCGACGCTTTCCTGAGCATTTTCGTGTTGTCGCTATAGCTGCGCGCAGCAATGTGGATCTGCTGGTCCAGCAAGTTCAGGAGTTTCAACCTGATCTGGTGACCTGTTTCGCGGATACTCCTGAGGTTGAGGCCAAGGCACGTGCCTTGTTGCCACAGGCCTTAATTGGAGAGCAAGGTCTACTGGCTGTTGCTACCCATGGAGATGCAGACATCGTCGTGGCGGCTACCTCAGGTTTGGTTGGGCTGATGCCTACGCTGGCGGCGATTGGTGCCGGTAAGACGATTGCGCTGGCCAATAAAGAGACGCTGGTGATGGCCGGTCACCTGGTTACTCAGGCCGCACAACGCGTTGGGGTACCCATTTATCCCATTGATAGTGAGCATAGCGCTATCTGGCAATGCTTGCGGGGTGAAGAAACAAATTCCATTCATCGCCTGCTATTGACCGCATCGGGTGGTCCCTTCCGCTCAACTCCATTAGAGGAGCTAAAGTCTGTCACGGTCAAGCAAGCTCTGGCCCATCCCACCTGGAGTATGGGGCCAAAAATTACCATTGATAGCGCCACATTGATGAATAAAGCCCTTGAAGTGATTGAGTCCCATTGGCTCTTTGGTGTACCATATGAGAAGATGGAAGTGGTTGTACATCCTGAAAGTATTATCCACTCAATGGTCGAGTTCATTGATGGTTCGGTGAAGATGCAGGCCAGCCTACCAAGTATGCACCTCCCCATTATGAATGCTCTGGCTTATCCTGAGCGCCTGGATGCCGCGCAGACGGACTTTATTCGTGAGTTGCGCTGGGCTGATGTCGCGTCTCTTCATTTTGAGAGCCTGGACCTTGAGCGTTTCCCTTGTTTCCATCTGGCCGTAGAGGCTGGCAAACGTGGTGGTACCTATCCATGTGTTCTGGTGGGAGCTGATGAGGAGGCCGTTGAGTTGTTCCTGGCTGGGAAAATTAGCTATCTGGAAATTGCGCAGTTGATTGAGGCGGCTCTGGAGCGGCATCAATCCATTGAGCAGCCAAATGTAGCTGCTACCCTGGATGCTTGTAGCTGGGCGCGCCGCACGGTTCGCGAATTGTGGAAGAAGCGTGCTTAGACGGCAATGGGCTATCATGAAGCAAATAAAAACAATCGTGAATGCTACCCATGCATAATGAGCAATGTTGCTTAACGATTGGATGGCAAGATACTGTAAATGAGCGTATGCTGAGTAAAGGAAAATGGGATGAGCTGGTATATACTCGCGGTTATTCCGGTTTTGGGATTACTTGTGTTTGTTCACGAGCTTGGGCATTTTATGGCGGCGAAGTGGGCTGGCATTCGGGTTGAAGAGTTCGGTATGGGCTTTCCTCCTAATGTGGTGAGTGTACGTAAGCGTGAGCGGGGAGGTTGGGAGGTGCTATGGTTTGGCCGGGGAAGTTCCGTTGTCGATACCAGCAGTATTCAAGATCCCTTTGGTAATGCCAGTGTTGATCAGAGCGCGCCTAAACCTGAGCGCACACTCTATTCGTTTAATCTCTTGCCACTGGGAGGCTTTGTGCGCATGGCTGGTGAGAGTGGCGATACAGTGGATGATCAGGGGCGCTACGATGAAGGTAGCTTTGCGGCCAAGACGGCCAGCAAACGCATTATCGTACTTTGCGCTGGCGTCTTTATGAATTTTTTACTGGGTATAATCCTTTTTACCGTTGCATATGGTCTGGGCGAGCCTGTGGTGTCGCCGACCGCAATGATTGGCTCGGTCCAACCGAATTCACCGGCGGCCGCGGCTGGATTGCGTGCTGATGATACGGTGCTGACGGTAAATGGGAAGGCGGTCAAAGATTTCTCTGAGATGTATACCGCCGTCACAAATGCGATCAAGGCGGATGGTGGTAAAAATGCCAAGGTGCCGATTCATTTAACGGTACGTCATCCAAAAGCATCGGCTCCGGTCGCTATCACCGTTAATGCGCGTGCCCGTCCAGCCCAGGGTGAGGGTGCCATGGGGGTTGGTAGCAAAACCGTGATTATGCACTATCCGTTATGGGAGGCACCATTTAGAGGTATCCAGCATACATTTGACTTTATTCGTCAATACCTGACTATTATTGGAAAAATGATCATTGGGGCTATTCAACCACAATTTTCTGGACCTGTCGGCATTGCTCAAGTTACACAGACCGTCGCAGAGCAGACCCCTGTTGTCGGTTGGTGGCCCATTTTAAGTCTGACGGCCGCTTTAAGTTTGAATTTAGCAATTTTTAACATTTTACCCTTCCCCGCTTTGGATGGCGGACGCGTCTTTCTTATATTAATTGAGATTTTACGTGGTGGTAAACGCTTGAAACCCGAGCGCGAGGGGCTTATTAATCTTGTTGGCTTTGCATTACTATTAGTTCTCATGGTTGTGGTCACGGTGAGTGATCTCATGCATTGGAACGGCTAAACGGAGTTTACTTTCAATTATGCGAAAAAAAACACGACAAATACATGTAGGTAATGTTGCAATCGGTGGCGATGCACCAATTTCCGTTCAATCTATGACCACCACCTATACACGTGATGTTGAATCTACTGTTGCGCAGATTGAACGTTTGCAGGATGTTGGTTGTGAACTGATACGTGTGGCTGTGCCTGAGATGGAAGACGCAGTTGTTTTAAGTGAGATTAAGAAACGTATCAAGATTCCACTGATTGCGGATGTTCATTATAATCCTGAATTAGCATTAGAGGCGATTCGTCAGGGAATCGATAAAGTACGTATCAATCCTGGTAATCTTTTGCAGGGCCGTAAGTCATTGGAGAAGATTGTGCTGGCGGCCAAAGAGCGCGATATTGCGATGCGTATTGGTGTTAACTCGGGTTCGATCGATGCTTTGGACAAGGCTGCTCAGATGCAACGTGTACAGGTGCGCCTGCGCGATGATGGTACCCTTGAGCGTTCGGATCCAGCTGAGGCTCGCCGTCTTGAGCGTGAGCATCTAGCCGAGCGCATGGTTACGCGTGCTTTAGAATATATTAGCTGGTGTGAGGAACTGGATTACCATAATATCGATGTCTCTCTGAAATCCTCAACAGTCTTGACGGCAGTAGAAGCCTACCGCCGTTTCTCAGAGCGTTCCGACTATCCCCTTCACCTGGGCATTACTGAGGCCGGTACCCTGGTAACTGGCGCGGTCAAGTCATCTGTCGGACTGAGCATGCTGCTGGCTGATGGTATTGGTGACACACTGCGCGTTAGCTTGAGTGCTGAACCTGAGGAAGAGATTCCTGTTGCCTTTGAGATTCTGCGTTCGCTAGAGTTGCGTAACCGTGGTGTCACCTTCGTCTCTTGCCCCTCTTGTGGTCGTGTTGAGATTGATGTGATCAGTGTCGCCAACGAAGTTGAAAAGCGACTCTCAAAAGTCCAGACACCCATCCAGGTGGCGGTTATGGGTTGTGTCGTCAACGGCCCTGGCGAGTCCCGCGATGCTGATGTTGGTCTTGCTGGCGGAAAAGGGAAAGGCGTTATCTTCCGTAAAGGACAGGTAGTCAGGACTGTTCCTGAAAATCAGTTCCTGGATGCTGTTCTGAAAGAGGTTGCTAGCCTGTTGCCTGAGGCCGAAGCCAAAGTGGTATATCCTGAGGGTGGTATTAAAGACACTGCCGGTACGCATCGTACCCGCGATGAAGGTATGAACATCCCCATGTTACCACGTGCATAAACAATAGATTTAAACTATAAAAAGTCGCTGCTGGCGCTTGAAAAAAAGACGCCAGCAGCGACTTTTTTTCCACCTCGCGCCTGCGGCACGCACTTACCATTTTTCGCCTCAAAAAGAGGTAATGTTTTAAAATTTGCAGAGAGCGTTATGAAAGATGACATAGTATAGTAGTTAACGCCGTATGTAATTTTTATTATTGTTTTTGTGTATATTAAAATAATCAAGCTGCTCATGAGCGTTTTCACATTTCACTCTACACGAAAAGGTAGTAGAGCCGCAATACATGAGGTTTCAAGGTAGCTTCTTTTGCCCCATTGAATTTGTTCCACTCCACTATTCTTTATGCAGCCATGCTAAAGTTACATAAAATTGTAGAATAGTACCTTCTTCTTACTTGTCTTTCTATTGCCCGCTAAATTCTATCTATAGTCCTGACTTTAAGCATCATTTCAGCTTGTATCAATACGTTTTTTTACGTATATATATCTTCCATTTATTTACTGCATAGTAATCATATATGTCCAATAATTCCTATTTGTAAATATTTCTATGCTTTTTAGCTAGCAAATTTAGATAATATCTTCTATACTTAAGAAGTAGCTCTTCCCTATAGACACTTTTAACTATATTATTTAAAGTATGGAGGATATCTTATGACGCAAAGACGTATGGTAGCTCCTGAGATGCTGTATGGCCTTTTTGCCTGCGCACTTCTCTTAGCGTTGTTGGCATCTGGCGCCGCAGCACAAACCGTGGATGCTCATACATCGAGTCATGCCAATCCACATTCGGTAGTGAATCCCCATCATATTTATGCGGGAACAGTACAAGATACAACTTTCAGGTGCCAATCGAATACTGCCCCCGTACGTTGTTATGGACCCAAGCAGATCCGTAATGCATATAGCATTCAGCCACTGTTGGATAAGGGTATCACCGGCAAAGGTCGCTCCATTGTGATCCTGGATGCTTACAGTGCCCCCCACATTCAGGATGATCTACATGCATTTGATCAGGCTTTTGGCTTGAATGATACCACCCTCAATATCATCCCTGGGCAGGGCACAATCACTCCATTTGATGGTAGCGAGTTACAGTCCGGGTGGGCTGGTGAGATTGCTCTGGACGTTGAGTGGTCGCATGCTGTTGCTCCAGATGCCACAATCAATCTGGTGCTGGCCAAGAGTAGCGATGACAATGATCTGGTCGCTTCATTCCAATATGCGGTTGATCACAATCTGGGTGATACCATTTCGATGAGCTTTGGTGAAGCTGAGAGTTGTCTGGATGCCGCAACCACACAGAAATGGCATAAAGCATTCGAGGCTGCTACCCGCAAAAACATCACACTGTTCGCTTCTGCCGGTGACCAGGGTGCTGCTCAGCCTTCCTGTGATAATAGCTCATATATCCTTTCTGCTTCTTCACCAGCTAACGATCCATTCGTAACTGGTGTTGGTGGTACGCAGCTGGTAGCCGACGCGGTTACAGGCGCTTATCAGAGTGAGACCACCTGGAACGAGCCACAATACGGTGCCGGTACAGGCGGTGGTTTCAGCACAGTTTATCGCAAACCATTCTATCAGTATGGTCTGGCCAACATTCCTGGCAAGGGCCGAGGTGTACCCGATGTAGCTTACAACGCCGCCATTAACGGTGGTGTCCTGACCGTCACATCAGATAGCGGTTATGGTCCTGGCGTTGTCCTCATCTTTGGTGGCACCAGCGCGGGTTCCCCACAGTGGGCTGGTATCGCAGCTCTGGCCAGCCAGCTTGGTAACAAGCGCGTTGGTTTCATCAATCCTGTTGTTTACCTGCTCTTCGGTCGTATTCCGAGCATCTATTCCGCCACATTCCATGACATCACAACCGGCAACAATACCTACACCTTTACGGACGATGCTGGTAATACAGTAACGATTCCAGGGTATGACGCCAAAAAGGGTTGGGATGCTACAACTGGCTGGGGCACACCAATCGTTTCCAAGTTTGTACCTCTGCTGGTTCTCTTAACCGGTGGAGCGCACGCTCACGAATTTGATGCCCAGACAGCAACCTTGAAATAGCTTACGGTTCTGATGTCCCTGGCTCGATTCCAGGGGCATCAATCTCAGGGAAGAGACCTTTTTCTATTCAAGTAACATGGGAGCATACAAAAAGAGCGCTCCTACTTTTCATGAAAAGTAGGAGCGCTCTTTTTGTATGGTGGTCGATACAGAACTCGAATCTGTGACCTCTACGATGTCAACGTAGCGCTCTAACCAACTGAGCTAATCGACCAGGAAATACATAAGTTTTTAGTGGGCGATACAGAACTCGAATCTGTGACCTCTACGATGTCAACGTAGCGCTCTAACCAACTGAGCTAATCGCCCTCAACGCAGACAATAATAGCATTGATCGCACTTATTGTCAAGCACTTTTGGGTAAAAAAATGCTTGATATGGATGATGGAGCGAGGTATTTTGATGAGCACGAATTGGTGGCGCTTTGAGCGCACGTAAGTACTAACGGCGGCGAGGGGTGTCTTGATTCCCTACAATTACAATGTTATAATTTTTCTATGTGCCGGGAACGTCTATTTATCCCATTCCCGATGCCACTATCCGCTACCTTTGCTGTGAATATATCAATCTGTGTGTCTTATGGCACACCTTTTATTGTGTGCCGAAAATACTATACATTGATATATTTTGCCTTTATGATATGTCAGGGAAATGATCAACTATCTTTTTACCATCCCTGTATTTCTTAGGAAGGTGTGATCTGTATGCTTGTTTCAGCCCAGGGAAGGATGCTGAAGGCAAAACGTGTGTTGGGCGGCCACTTTTGTAGCCGTTTGTGGGTAAAAAGTGTAGGCATAATTCTTCTTGGTTTGCTCATCTTTGTACAATTCTCGCCTTTTGTTGTTACACCAACAAGTGCACAGGCTCGTGTCCAGAACGTGCCCACCTGGTGTGGCGGCTCCTTTTTTTCGCCGGATGGTAATCCTTATATGCTCTGTCCAGGCCCTTATCCACTGGGTGGAAACTGCGTCTGGTGGGCCTGGGAGCAATGGCATTTGCTCGGGTATAATCTACCGGTTAATTGGGGAAATGCAGCTGATTGGGCCATTGATGCATCGAGCTCTGGCTTGAGTGTGGGTACAACGCCACGTGTGGCTTCGATTGCAGTCTTTCCTATTGGTGATGGTGCCTGGGCATCTGGACCCGCCGGACATGTGGCTTTTGTGACCTCTGTCAGTGACGATGGTTCTAGTTTTGATGTGACGTACCAGAACTTTAATGACCCCAAATATATGTATGCTGACAAAAATTATCGTGTCTCACTCATTAATCAGCCTCAATACCAGAATGGTCAGTTGCGTTTTATTTACTTCCCACATAAAGTTGATGTGAACCTGTTTGCTAAGCTTCCAGGTATGGGCAACTTTGGTGATCCTGTCGCTGCGGTGAATCAGGCTAATACTGCTGCTGATAATCCATCAACTACGACAACCACCAATGATCCTACTACGACAGGTACAACAAACACAACAAACACAACAACCCCGACTATTGCTCAGCAGCAGCCAGCTACTTATACCAGTGACCGGATTGCTTTAGGATTATCTCCGGCTTCATCTGATCAAGAGTTTAATGCGGACTTTAGCGGCAATGGTTCCAGCAATTTGTTGCTATACAACCGCGAGCGTGGTGCTATTCAGATTTATAAATTGGATCAGCAAAGGGTGCCGTCGCAAAAAGAGCGGCCCCACCTGGTTGATGGTCAGCCATCCGATGATTTGTTGCATGTGCCTGATGCTGCGTCCCCATTAGTTGAACTGGGTGATACTATCGCACCTGCGGGCAGTTGGGGCTCGACCCTGGATATTCATATCGGAAATTTCTCTGGTGGCAAAGCCTCGGAAATTTTATTGTATGATCGTGTCGCTGGTACCCTACAACTCCTAAGTCTGGATGCTAATCTTCACATTAAAAAGCATGTCTCTCTATCAGATATTGGGGCTGGTTGGGAGATCTCTGTCGGTCGCTTTAATGGTAAAAGTAGTGGGATCTTCATGTATAAGCGCTTCTCTCAGGTGCTCTCTGATCCGACAACTCCAACAAATTCTGATCCTGGTGTTGTAGATCCACCAACAACCGCACCAGGTAGCTCTGTCCCGACCGCTACAGCAACGCCTAATGTAACATCGACCTCAAAGGCCGCTTCAACGCCAACACCAAAGGTAACACCGACGCCAAAAGTGACGCCGACCCCAAAGCCGACTGTCACACCGACCCCAAAACCAACCGTTACACCAACGCCAAAGCCAACTGTGACGCCCACGCCGATCGTTACTGCGACCCCAACGCCTACCGCAGTTCCAACCCCAACGGTCACCGCGACGCCACAACCTACGCCTGTCCCGACCGCAGTACCAACGACAGCTCCCACCGCGGCGCCTACTCCTGCTGCGACCCCAACTCAGGCAGCACCAGCGGCAACGCCTTCTGGTACTGTACCAGCGACGGTGCAGCCTACGCCAACAACAGCTGTTCAGAAGACAGCCCAGTTTAGTTATGTTGTGCCAACGGATGAGCATGCGAATACTCCTCCAACGACAGGTAGAGAATTGAGTGGTAGTCCGCTGAGTGATTGGGAGAAGCAAGGGCGTACAGCCAATGTTCAAGTACTGGACTTTAAACAGGATTTGACGATTAACCATCAGCAGAGCTATACTCTCTGGCATTCTAACTGGGAAGTGTATGTTGGTCGTTTTGTGAATGGACAACAAGATGGGGTCTTCCTCTATGATCGTGTCATGGGTGAGGGCCGTATTATGGATTTCAATCAGCAACTAGGTGTGCATGACTATCAGGAGCAGCATAAGCTGGATGGTAACTGGGTTATCTACAGTGGCGATTTTCTTAATGCTGGCCGTGCCCAACTACTCATGTATGATCCTGTTCAGGGCGATATTCAGCTCTTGAAATTTGATCAGCATCTGGCACTGGAACAGCAGAAGCTGCAATCGCATGTAGGAACACATAAAGTTTTATATGTTGGTCATTTTGGCTTGCCAACCCTAAGCGTTATGCTGTATGACAGTCAGGCGGCACAAAGTACTTTTGTCGCGTTTAATAAGAATCTAGAGATTGACCATCAATATCTGGTGAAAACCTGGGATCAGCGCTGGCAGATCCTGGTTGGTGCCTTTACGAATCGGGCCAATTGCGCACCGAGTACTGATTGCGCCAAAGATGATACAATCCTGGTCCTTAATCGTCAGACTGGCCAGCTTGAGCGTTATATCTTCTCCTTTGGACGTGAGTTTTCTGTGTATGATAATCGTATTCAATCATTCTTACGTGCAGGAGAACCTGTACAGGAGCATGTGAAGTCAGTGGATACCACAGTGTTTAGTGTTGTTAATTCATTGAGCACCAGTATCCGTAATGAAGAACTCTATTAGGGGCGAAATCGTGATACAATAGCCACTATGCGACATGTGTTTTTGATTGGGCTGTCTGGGAGTGGAAAAAGTACTGTCGGGCGTATTTTAGCGCAGCGACTGGAACGACCCTTACTGGATGTCGACGCGCTCATTGAACAGGAGTATGGAGAGCGCATTCCAGCAATTTTTGCACGACATGGTGAGGCTCATTTCCGCTCTTTAGAGGCCCGCATCCTGGCTCAAGCTATTCAGCAACCAGTTGATGCCATCATCGTTACCGGTGGTGGCATCGTTGTCCGGCCCGAGAATCGCTCGTTAATGGCGCAATCTGGTGTACGTGTGTTCCTGCATGTTGACCCTCAGGTCTCGCTGACGCGTCTGCAAGCCCAACATGCACGTGAGCAGCAACAAGGTCAAGTCCTGGAAATACGTCCTCTCCTGTCAGGTGTTGATCCTCTCGCTAATTTACAACAGATGTTAATGGCCCGTGATGCATGGTATCGAGAAGCTGAATATATCTGCTTTACGCAGGAAAAACCGGCTGAGCAGGTAGCTTTGGAGATTATGACAATGCTTGGTGAATCCCCTTCTTTTGCACACGTGCCCCCGATTACACGGCCGGTCCATGTGGGAACTGGATATGATGCGGTAGTTGACTGGGGAGGACTGGTACGTTTGGCTGATTATCTTAAGCAGCTTCAACTGCCTCCACGTGTATTTATTGTGACGGATAGCAATATACACAATTTGTATATCCCCACGCTCCTCCCACAATTGACCGCTGCCGGTTTTGAGCCTCAAGTCTATACCATCCCTGCTGGCGAGGGTAGCAAGTCCCAGCAACAGTTGTTTGCTCTCTATGACTGGCTCCTGGAGCAACATGCTGAGCGCCGAGAGGCCCTGGTCGCGCTTGGTGGTGGAGTTGTTGGAGATCTGGTTGGTTTTGTGGCTGCAACCTATTTACGTGGCGTACCGTTAATCCAGATACCAACTTCATTGCTGGCTCAGGTCGATTCTGCTATTGGTGGCAAAACTGGTATTAATCATCCTCGTGGTAAGAACTTGATAGGCGCTTTCTACCACCCGCGCCTGGTGCTGGCTGATCCTTCTACGCTTCTCTCTCTACCAGCCCGTTCGCGTATTGAGGGATGGGCAGAAATTGTAAAGTATGGTATCATACTTGACGCTGAGTTGTTCGACCTCTTAGAGGCGCATGCAAACGCATTGCGAGATTTCTCCCAGCCTCCTGTTGCGCTACTCTGTCGTATCATTGCTCGCTGTATAGATATCAAAGTCAAGGTGATAGAGGAGGATGAGCGGGAGCAGGGACAGCGTGCTATCTTGAATTATGGCCACACCTTTGCACATGCTCTGGAAAATGCTTCCGGTTATGGTGAATGGCTGCATGGCGAGGCGGTTTCACTTGGAATGGTTGTCGCGGCTGAACTGGCCTGGGAGGCTGGATTATTTGAGCAGCAGGACCTTATGCGCCAGAATAGGTTGTTAGCCGCGCTAGGATTACCGATTGCCTATACAGGTACTGTGCATGCACAAGATATTCTGGCAGCTATGCAATTAGATAAAAAGGTGGTTGGCAAGCGTGTACGTTGGATTATGCCCAGGCAGATTGGCAAGGTAGAGATTACCACCATGCCCGATGAACTGGTTGAGCGTGTCATTACAACGTTTATGGGGGAGAAGTAGGATGAAATGCGCAAATTCCTCATTTTAAGTGGCCCAAATCTCAATATGCTCGGTACGCGTGAACCTGGAATTTATGGTACGATGACTCTGGAGCAGATCCATAATGAAGTCCGCCAGCGTGCTGCAACTTTGGGCGTAGGCGTTGAATGTTTCCAGTCTAATTATGAGGGAGCCCTGATCGATTATATGCAGCAGCATCGCGAGAGTGCCGCTGGCATTATAATTAATCCTGGGGCATTCACCCACTATTCGATTGCGTTGCGCGATGCTGTGGCCGATGCCGCCTTGCCAACAATTGAAGTGCATTTAAGTAATGTGTATGCACGTGAGGAATTTCGACATCATTCAGTGATCGCTCCAGTTTGCCGAGGGCAGATAGCCGGCCTGGGGTGGCGTGGCTATGTACTGGCCCTGGAGGCCTTAACAACATTAGTAAGCGAGTAAGGAGAAAGTAATAGCTATGAGCCAGGAGAGCATACAACAATTTCGGGCATGGATTACCGAACAGGGACTGGATGCTTTTTATGTGACACAGCCGCAAAGTGCTTCCTACTTGAGTGGCTGGCTCAATGATGAAGAAGGCGCTGGTTCGGTTGTCGTGAGTGCGCAGCAACAGGTCCTTTTGACCAATCCTCTTTATAGTGAGGTGGCTGCCCGCGAGGCTCCTGGCTGGAATGTAGTTATTCCCACCGGGCGTAATTATGCCAACGCGATCGCCTCTCTGGCTCAGGAGCATGGTTGGAAGAAGATCGGTTTTGAATCAGTTGCGCTTAGCTATGCCAGCTATGAGCAGTTGCAGCAGGCGGGTGAGGGCATCTTTACGTTGCATCCGTTTGAAGAGACGATCGTTAACACCCTGCGCTACGTGAAACAACCATACGAACTGGAGTTGTTGAAGCATGCCATTGCGATTACTGATGCTACATTTGCTCATCTCTGCCAGTGGATTCAGCCTGGCATGACTGAGAAAGATGTGGAATGGGAAATCTCACGCAAAATGGTTGAGCTTGGAGCCGATGGAACCTCGTTTAGTTCAATTGTTGCCTCTGGCCCGAATGGATCTATGCCTCATGCGATTCCTGGTCAGCGTCAGATTCAACGTGGTGAGCTGATTACTATTGATATGGGAGCACGCTATAAAGGCTATTGTGCCGATATGACGCGTACAATCTGTCTGGGTGAGCCGGCTGAGCCACGTATGAAAGAGGTCTATGAGACAGTGTTGCGTGCCATGAAGACCTGTGAGCAGGGCTTGCATGCCGGCCTATCCGGTCGGGAAGCTGATGCCCTTGCCCGCAATGTCCTGGCTGAAGCTGGTCTGGCAGAGTACTATATCCATAGCACCGGCCACGGTGTCGGACTAGAGATACATGAAAACCCTGCGCTTTCACAACGCGCCCCTGAAGATGTCAAATTGCCAGTGGGCTCAGTCGTGACAGTCGAGCCGGGGGTCTACATTCCCGGATGGACTGGTACACGTGTAGAAGATTGCGTACTTGTTAAAGAAGATGGTGTTGAAGTATTAACGCAATCACCAACTGAACTGGTGATTCAGCGTTAAAGGAGATTTTCGTTCATGATTTCAACTGGTGATTTGAAAAAAGGTGTCACAATCGAGTTTGAAGGACAGCTGTGTTCGATTCTTGAGTGGCAGCATGTGAAGATTGGACGCGGTGGCGCGATTGTACGTTTAAAATTGCGCAACTTGCGTACAGGCTCGACCGTCGATCGTACCTGCGATGCCGGTGATAAGTTTAAGCGTGTTTACCTGGATCGCTCAAGTGTGACGTTCCAGTATCAAGAAGGTGATCAGTATCACTTTATGGATACCAGTACGTATGAAGATATTGTTTTGACCGAGGCCCAACTGGGCGATGCGAAAAATTATCTTATTGATAACCTTGAGCTGGATATTATTCGCTATAACGAAGAGCCAATATCTGTTGATCTGCCTGAGAAACTCGTTTTGCGTGTGACATACACCGAGCCTGGCTACAAAGGTGACACCGCTACTGGTGGCAACAAACCCGCAACCACCGAGACCGGTCTGGTTGTTCAGGTTCCATTGTTCATCTCTACCGATGATCTGATTCGTGTCAACACAACCACAAACACATACGTAGAGCGAGCTTAAATGTTCATCCCGGCCGTCTCAACTCTTGTGTTGGGACGGCTAGCTTTAGAGCCTATCTTACTTACGGAGTTGTCTTATGAATCGTAATAGAGAGTATCCTTATGAAGTCGAAACACCTATGGGTGAGGATGGCGTTTCTGCCGAGCAGGTAAGTGTCGAGCAGTTGCAACGTCTGGTTCGGCTACTGGATGAGAGCGATATCTCTGAAATTGAGATTAAGCGTGCTGAAGCTGGCATGCAGCTTGTGCTACGCAAAGCAAAATTGTCGGATGGTGGGCAGGTTGCGTCCTATCCAGTAGCTGTTACTGAAGAAGATACTCAGGCGCCGGCTGCCAGTAGCAGTGATACCAGGCATACTATTACCGCACCACTGGTTGGTATTTTTCATACCTGGGGTAAACCCAAAGGCAACCCATTGGTGGCTGTAGGTGATCGCATCAAGGTAGGACAGCTAGTGGGTACGATTCAATCGTTAAATGTCATTAACGAGGTTGAAAGCACTATTGCTGGACGCATCGTCGAGATCCTGAGCCAGGATAATCAGGCGGTTGAATATGGCCAGCAATTGATGGTGATTGATAGCTCAGAGGAGGCATAACTCTTATGCTCTTTCCAGACTCGCTCGGAGCCCCGTCTGCGATTAGTGTCTCGGCGCTTGCTCTTTATTTAAAAGAGGTGCTGGAGACGAATGATATCTTGCAAAATATTTGGGTGCACGGTGAAGTCTCGAATTGTAAAAACTATCCCTCTGGCCATTGTTATTTTACCTTGAAAGAGGGTGACGCTCAGCTACCCTGTGTGTTTTTTAAGCACGCCCGGTTACGTGCGGCGGCCCCCTCTTTACGTGATGGAATGGCGCTGGCTGTGAATGGTCGTGTCTCATTTTATGAGCGCGATGGCAAACTTCAATTTTATGTAGATGCGGTTATGTCTCTGGGTGAGGGGGCCCTCTTCCGCAAATTTGAGCAGTTGAAAGCACGCTTAGAGGCTGAGGGGCTGTTCGATAGTGCACGTAAACGTCCTCTGCCGATGCAGCCAACCATTATTGGTATTGTGAGTTCCCCCCAGGCGGCGGCTTTACGCGACATGATACGTACATTGCGCAATCGCTACCCGCTGGCACAGGTTGTGTTTGCGCCGGCTTTGGTGCAAGGTGCTGAGGCCCCGGCGTCCATTGCTGCCGCACTGGATTTGCTCAATGAGCATGGTGAGGCGGATGTAATTATCGTTGGACGTGGTGGTGGATCTATTGAGGAATTGTGGGCTTTTAACGAAGAGGTGGTGGCACGTGCCATTGCTCGTTCGCGCATTCCTGTTATTAGCGGCGTTGGACATGAGACTGATTTTACCATCGCTGATTTTGTCTCTGATCACCGGGCCTCAACCCCCACCGGGGCCGCTACTGCTGCTGTTCCTGATATCACTGATTGGCAAAAAGATCTGGCAGATAAACAACAGGTGTTGACTGCCTTAATACTTGATCAACTTGCTGACCTTAAAGATCAGATGACCTATATCACACGCGATTTACAACGAGCGAGCCCACAAAATACTATTATTCAACGCCGACAGCAGTTGGATGAATATACCGATCGACTCCAGACACACATGCAACATATCATCTCGCTGCAAGCCGAACGGCTACGCGGTGTAAGCCTACAATTACACTCATTGAGTCCATTATTGACGATAGCTCGTGGTTATGCTGTAGTGCGGCAGCAGGACCAGACAGTGGTTACCAGTGTACAGCAGGTTCAACCAGGTGATGTTTTAACTATTCAAGTTAAGGATGGACAGCTATCCGCCGAGGTCCGACCTTCATGAGTATAGCTTTACGAGAGGACAAGATGGAATCACTGTCATTTGAAGAAGCTTTTGAACAACTCGAAGCCGCTATTACTGCATTGCAAGAGGGAAAGCTACCCCTGGATCAAGCGTTAAAGCAGTATCAAGATGGCATGCATCTGGCGCAATATTGTAACGAACTCCTGCAACAAGCAGAGCTCTCGGTGCAACAACTTAGTGTTGAAGAGAGTACTGATACACTCTCTCTTTCACCCCTGGATTTATAAAAAGGGGAGAGATACGGGAACGTATGTTTAATAGCAATTCGATTTTTGATAATCGCGTCTTAGTCGCGGCTTTCCTGGCCTGGGCTATTGCACAGGTAAGCAAAACTATCCTTGAGTTATTCAAGCAGCGTAGACTTGCTCTGAGCCGTCTAGTTTCCTCTGGTGGCATGCCCAGCTCTCATTCAGCCCTTGTTACAGGGTTGGCTACTGCCGCTGGTCGCACGGTGGGTGTGGCGTCAACAGAATTTGCCATTGCAGTCGTGTTAGCTAGTATTGTTATGTATGATGCGGCTGGTGTCCGTCGTGCCGTTAGCATTCAGGCGCGTCTCCTCAACCAGATGATCGAAGAAGCCTTCCAGGGTAGTCCGATGGCAGAGAAGCGACTCCGTGAGCTTATTGGCCATACGCCAATTCAGGTTTTTGTTGGTGCGCTTCTGGGGATCTGCGTGGGATTTCTGTGTACAGCATAGCCTGTTGTATAGAGGATAATGCATGTTTGCCCTCGTTCCCTGACGAGAACCTACTTATATAAGATATGGTGAGATAAATATGCACCGCGGTGCATATTTATCTCACCATATCTTATATAGCATTCAATAGCTATTTATAGCCGCTCAAAATGGGTTTATACATAGAAACCTCCCGTAAAATAAGTATCGCAAAACACTCCTGAAGGTGTATCAACTCTACAAATTGTGACCTATTACCAATGAGATACATTGCAATTTAAAAGTGTATAAGGTATAGTCTTTATCAGGTGATAAGCAAAGACTACAGCAAGGTTATTGCCAGTTGTTTCCGTTATTTCCAATAACTTCATAATTGGTGACGGCAATTTTTAGCGAAAGACAGCTCCAGGATTTTATATATCCCCGAGGGCTTTCCCATTGATTTTTCATCATCAAAAATAGAAATATATTGACCCTTCATTGTTAGCCATTATCATGAAGTGTGGCCGACAATAGACACATTATAAATATCCACTTGAGCAGCGTTTATTGAAGGACATGAAGAAAACTTATGTGTCTTTCACTTCCTTCATGCGCACAAAATTTTCTCATGGTTGCAGTGAGTTAATTTGTAGATTGAAATGTGTACTTTTGGCATTAAGAACCAGGTACTGATGTGGTAAAAAGCCTGGCTGGTGACAGGAATGGTTTGACAGGTGTAATGGACAGTAGCCACTTGCAATGCCATTTCTCGTTACCTTTATCCTGCAGATATTTGGTAACAAATGAACGATAATAAAGTTGGGAGGCGACAATGAAATTATTGGTCATTGATAGTGACCGTGATTTGGTCGAAATGCTCACGAGTTGGTTAAAGACGCTGGGCTATGAAGTCCATCGTGCGTATACAGCAGAAAGAGCCGAAATCGAGTGGCTAGAACAAAAACCCGATCTTGTCATTATGGATACGGCATTAAAAAATGTTGATATGCTGGCTCTATGCCGCGAATTGCGTATGAAACATGATGCTTTGACCCTTGTGGTAACTGATGGTAAAGATGTGCAGGATGAAGTACGTTGTCTGGAATCGGGCGCGGATGATTACTTACGCAAACCTTTCTTTCCCTCTCAATTATTAGCACGTATTCGGGCCGTTAGTCGTCGCTCACGAGGAACATTAGAGCGTCGACCCTCTTCGCTTATTCATGTTGGACCTATCTGTGTAGATTCCCTCCATAATGAAGTGACCGTGAATGGCAAGGTCTCACGTCTGACACCAACTGAAAGTAAAATGTTGCATTTACTGGCTATCAATGCGAATGATGTATGCACGGCAAATCAGATTGTGACGCATGTCTGGGGCTATGATGGGGATGGAGATGCCTGTCTGATCAAGGCTCATATCCGTCACTTGCGCCAGAAAATCGAGCCAGATCCAGGTAATCCATATTATATTCTGACTGTTCCTGGTGTGGGCTACACGTTGTTGCGGCGTTCAACGGATGATGAATCTGTTCGCCCGTTGCGTGTGGTTTCGGTATAACTATCATTCTCGTTTGTGTGAGTAGCTTACCGGTCTTTCACTGACATTTGCCAGAAATTTTCTCCTCACCTGTAGCTAATCTTTATCAGGTCAGTAGAAAAGAAGGTGAGCTTACTCACATAAGATAAAAGCACAAAAGTAGTGCCAGAACCTCCACCTCTCTTTGAGATTATCACCTCATTTTTCGTCTCCGCAGCATCTCTTTTACACGGAAATCATCTATTCTTAACGATATAAATTATGCTATATTTAGAGAGATGCTATGTATCGCAGAAGAGGAAGAAAAGAAAACAGACCTGCTGCCTATGCCGCTGACATAATGTGCCTGGCGCCCAGATTAGCTCCACCGCGTCGCGTTCCTGCCAGGTATCGTTCTCTCTTACCCTTGAACCTGATGTTACGCTATCAGTGTATCGTGGTTGGTAGGTCTCGTGGCGTGTTGACTGTTGCCATAGTGAATAGTGGTGGTCTGCATATTTTTCCCTATATTGGTCATTTGACTGGCTGTCGGGTTTTCCCTGTGATCATTGATGCAAGTAGCATGCGTACACTTTTGCGACGCGTGGAGCAAGCTGAGTGTGAGCAACAACCAAGGCATAAATATCGCCGGCGCGTTCTCTCCCAAGATACAATACCGTCTGTAAACACAATAATACAGTTTCTTACTTCTCCAAGTAAGAAACTGTATTATTGTGTAGAATAAATTATGTATATTTATAGATATATTAAGCGCCGCCGCGAGAAAAGACCATTACAGGAACCGTGAGGATGATGAGTTTTAAATCGTTCCATATCGATTGATGTTCAAGATATTCAATATCCATCTCAACCATATTCTGAAACGTTACGCGTGAACGGCCATAAACCTGCCAGGTACCAGTTAAGCCAGGCTTTCCTACCATTCGCAGCCATTCATGAGAGGTGTATAGCTCTACCTCATAAGGTAGAGGGGGTCTTGGACCAACTAAAGACATCTGGCCTTTTAACACATTCCAAAATTGTGGGAGCTCATCCAGGCTGGTCTTGCGGATGAATCGTCCCACTTTTGTAATGCGAGGATCTTGCACATTTTTGTATGATAAGTTGCCAGTGCTGTCTTCATTAAGTTTTTGACCATTCATATATTGGAGAATTTTTTCGCGATGGGCCATTTGATCACTATTAACATACATAGATCGAAATTTCAGCATGTCGAATTCGACCCCATTTTGACCGATTCGCTTCTGACGGAAAAAAATAGGGCCTTCAGAGTTCATTTTAATGCAGATTGTAACAACAATACCGACCAGAATCACAAAGGGTGCAATGAGAAGCGTAAATGTAATATCCAACGCACGCTTTGCTCTCAGGTAGCCCGTATTGATACTGATCGTTCGGACGGGCGCCGACTGAACAACCATTGTGTCCTCCCCCAAAGTGCAACATGAAAAAGACTTTTATATTTCGCGGTCCCTGTTCATTCTAATTTCAATAGTATATGACTCAGGTGTATAATCGGTGAGTATTTTTATGGAGATATGGTAAAGAGTTGGAAAATAGGTGATAAAAACGTAAGCCCCCCTTAAATCGTTATGTACCCATGGTTGTGTATTCTTTACTGATTAGCCATAGTTTAACCTATCTTACACCTTTATAGTCATCTAATCATCACCTCTATTTGTTACTATTGGGATCATGAGTCTATGCTTAATAAATATATAAAGCAAGTTGAATTGGTGATTTCTGTTTAAGAAAAACGCTGTGAATAGACATTCTGGTTATTGTAAGGAGTGATAAAAAATAGTGGCATCTGAAAATGTACCTCTTGTTGATTTACGTGCTCAATATCTGGCTTTAAAACCCGAAATTATGGCAGCTTTTGAAGAAGTTTTGGAAGGTATGCAATTGTTCATTGGACCTCGCCAGAAGGCATTTGAACAAGAATTTGCGACCTATTGTGGTTGTCAGTACAGTGTCGGAAATGCTTCAGGGACGAATGCACTTGAGCTGGCCTTACGTGCCTGTGATATTGGTCCTGGTGATGAAGTAATTACCGTGTCAAATACCTTCATCGCAACGGTTGAGGCAATCGCCCTGGTTGGTGCAATTCCGGTGTTCGTCGATATTGATCCAGAGACCTATTTGATGGATTGGCGACAGCTGGAAAGTGTCTTGACCCCCCGCACTCGAGCCATCGTGCCTGTGCATCTTTATGGCCATCCCGTCGAAATGCAGCCGGTGATGGATTTTGCTCGCGCCCATGGATTACGCGTGATTGAGGATGCTTCTCAGGCCCATGGTGCCACCTATCAAGGACAACGTGTTGGTTCCTTTGGGGATGTTGGCTGTTTTAGCCTTTATTTCAGTAAAAATCTGGGCGCTTTTGGTGAAGCAGGCATTTGTACAACGAATAATGCTGATCTGGCAGAAAAAATGCGCATGTATCGTGATCATGGATCACGGGTTCGTTATCTGCATGAAGTGATCGGCTCCAATGCTCGCATGGATGAGCTACAGGCAGCTGTGTTGTTAATCAAGATGCCGCACTTGGAGCGCTGGAATGCAGCTCGTCAGGCGCATGCTCAGACCTACACCGAGCAGTTGCGTGATGTCGTTGATGCCGTTCCTGTCGTGCGCGACTGGGGGAGCCACGTCTATTGCTATTATGTGATTCAGATTCCCCAGCGTGATCAATTCCGAGCCGCCCTGCAAGAAGAAGGTATTGGTACCAACATCCATTATCCGACACCACTGCATTTACAGCCAGCCTGTGCCCAATATGGATATAAAGCGGGAATGCTACCAGTTACAGAAGCGCTGGCCTCGCAGATTGTTTCTTTGCCCATGTATCCAGAGTTGACAGAGAAGCAGCTTCAACATGTCATTAATACGGTTAAGAAATATGCCAGCTCCCTTGCCTCAAATCGTTAATGATCATTGTAAAACTCTTATGGATAAAGCTCTAAAGGACATATAGATGAGAAAAGATTTACGTTTTGGTCTTGTTGGTTGGGGATATTGGGGACCGAAGATTGCGCGTAACCTGGATGGACTTTCCCAGGCCTCGGTGGCTATGGTAGCCGATCTGGATCAGAGCCGCCTGGCTTCTATTGCCGTGAATCAGCCCTGGATTAAGACTACTACCGATTTTCGTGACATTCTCAATTCGGACGTAGATGGAGTGGTGATTGCGGCACCTGTACGTGCCCATTATAAGCTGGCAAAAGAGGCACTGCTGCATGGAAAGCATGTGCTTGTCGAGAAACCTCTTACAGCCAGTGTGGCTGAAGCTGAGGAACTGGTCGAACTTGCCCGAGAACGCAATCTTATTTTGATGGTGGGACATACGTTTGAGTATAGTCCGGCTGTTAATGAGCTACGTAAGCTCGTGCAAAATGGCGACCTGGGTAAAATCTATTGTGTAGAAGCTGAACGTGTTAATCTGGGTCTATTCCGTAGTGATATCAATGTTATCTGGGATCTCGCGCCACATGATATATCGATATTGCTTTATTTATTCGGTAAGGCACCTGAACGGGTAAAAGTACAGGCTAATGCTCACTTGCAGTCGCATATTTGTGATGTGGCGCATTTGGATCTGGAATTCCCTGATCAGATGACGGCACATATCCATGTGAGCTGGCTGCATCCCTGCAAGATACGTCGGGTTACCGTTATCGGAGATGCCAGAATGGTGGTCTACGATGATACCAATCCATCCGAAATGATTAAAGTGTACAACAAAGGCGCTGATGTCCATGCTGATCCTGTGGTTTCGTATCGTCATGGTGCGATTACTATTCCTCATATCGATTGGGTAGAGCCCTTGCGCCTGGAGTGTGAAGATTTTGTCAATTCAATTCTGACGGGAAAACAGCCCCGTGCTAATGGTGAAGTTGGCCTGGCAGTTGTGCGCGTCCTGGAGGCAGCTCAGGCGGCCCTGGAGAAGCAAGAGAAGGTAAGTACTGCGGTGAGCGTACAATAAAGTATATGGCGGCTCTCAACGTCAAAGAAATGGATCCTGCAACTCTTACGCTGTTGCAGGATCCATTTCTTTATTCAAGATCAGGTTTAAGAGATGCTTATGCGTAAAGCTTCTAATGTTTGCGCTAAACCTTCTGCAAACTTGATGGTAGGATCATAGCCGATTAAGCGTTGTGCTTTGCTGATGTCGGCCAGACTATCGCGTACGTCGCCAGGACGTGGGTCACGATAATCGATATTTGTACTGGTCTCTAGCAGCTCACCTGCGATCTGTAATACTTCGTTGAGCGAGATACGTTCTCCGCATCCTACATTCATGGCTTGACCTACCGCATCAGGTGCTGTTGCGGCTTTAAGATTGGCCTGTACTACATTCGCGACAAAGGTAAAGTCCCGCGTTTGCTCCCCATCTCCAAATACGATCGGCTGCTCTTTCGTCAACAGGGCAGTAAGGAAACGTGGAATAACGGCAGCATACTCGGATTTAGGATCCTGGCGCGGACCAAAGACGTTGAAATAGCGGAGTGCGACCGTCTCCAGGCCGTAGATGCTGTTGAAGACAGAGCAGAGAAGCTCTCCAGTCAGTTTATGTACTGCATAGGGAGACATGGGGGAGGTGGGCATCTCTTCATGCTTTGGTAGTGTTGGTGTATTACCATATACTGATGATGAGCTGGCAAAAACAACACGGCGTGCTTTTGCATCCCGGGCCGCCACCAGGACATTCTGGGTGCCATTGACATTCACTTCCAATGAGGTGACAGGATCGGCAATTGAACGTGGTACCGAAGCCAGGGCTGCCTGGTGAAATACTACTTCAACGCCCTCCGCGGCCTTTTTAACGATAGCCAGATCGCGAATATCTCCACGAATAATCTCAACAGTACCAGGAAGGCCTTCAAATGCTTGTAAGTTGCTTTCACGGCCTGTCGAAAGATTATCTAAGACGCGTACATTTTCACCTTGCTTTAGCAGGGTGGCGGCAATATGTGAACCGATAAATCCTGCTCCACCAGTAACTAGATAGCGTGCTGAACTCATACAATGTGTCTGTGCACTAGTACTTTCTTCTATAACAA
Source organism: Dictyobacter alpinus (assembly GCF_003967575.1). Taxonomy (NCBI): domain Bacteria; kingdom Bacillati; phylum Chloroflexota; class Ktedonobacteria; order Ktedonobacterales; family Dictyobacteraceae; genus Dictyobacter; species Dictyobacter alpinus. The sequence goes on along the minus strand of NZ_BIFT01000001.1, from coordinate 1,039,648 downwards.
AAAAGCTGGTGCACATCCCCTTTCTAATAGTGAATTGAGCCTACAACAATTTCCACTTTACCAGATATCCGCCCAAATCAGGTAGTATTACCTGTTAATTGCTATGCTATACTTTTAATTTGTAACCTGGACGCTTGGTATTGTATGAATATTGTTAATATAGATAGTATAAAAGGAACGTCTTTATGGTAAGACATCCACGTATTAAACGATCGGTATCCCTATTTCTAGTACTACTTTTAACCTTTTTGCTAAGTGGATGTACTTTTTCATCAGCCTCACCCGGAAAACCTTCAACGCAAGGTGGCAAGATTGCGCCAGAGCCTGTTGGACTACAGACACCAGTATGTCGATTAGCCCAATGTACCAACTTTAATCCTGTCAAAGGAACACGGCCTTTTGTCGATACCAGCGAAAACATCCACTCTGCCCTGATCTTTGATTATCGCGTCCCTGATCCAGCGGCGGTCGCCAATAATTATGATTTCGTCTGGGGTGCACGGCAAGAGAATATGGAAATTTATCGTACACTTAATCCCAAAATAATATTAAGCTATTATATGACTATTCATCGGGATGATGGTACTTTTACAGAAACTGAACTCGGTGGTCAGGGACGATTGGCCTACTGGAAACAGTTGCACCCCGATTGGATTCTCTATAAATGCGATCAGAAGACACCAGCTTTACAATATACGGATAAAAACATTCCATTCGATATTACCAATCCAGAGGTGGTAAAGTGGCAAATGGACAGCTATGTTCGTCCTGCCAGCGAGGCTGGTTATGATGCCCTGGCGGTAGATAATATTGATATGGAAAATATCTTTGGTGCCTGTGGTCACTTTGATAAGAATGGCGAATGGGTGCAGCTCTATACAGGACAAAATACAGATATTCGCTGGCAGACAGATCAGATGAACTGGGTTGTATATATGCAGAAACAATTGCATGCCTTGCCTCACCCCCTGTTATTGATTGGGAATTTTAGCACTGGCGCGGTAACCATTAAGGCGCCAACCTCGCAGACCGTAATAGACCATGTGGATGGAATTCTGGATGAAAGTAGCTTTACCCACTTTGGTAATCGCAATCTTGGCGGTAGTGATTGGCTCCATCTGGTGCAGTATATTAGTTCTGTTCAGGAAAAGAGTAAGCCGTTCTTTATCGTCAACCAGGTCCAAAAAAAGTTGGAGCCAGCGGATACAGAGTGGATTTACGCCTCATATTTAATGGCAAATCAACGTCTCGCCATGGTGAATATTTCTGGTTTTAAAGCATATGGCCACTCCAATGAATTCCCTGAGTTGAAGGCCCATATTGGGAGTCCTAAAGGAGACATGTATTCATCCCAGTATGTCTATTGGCGTGATTTTACTGGTGGAGAGGTAGTGGTGAATCCGAGCAGTTCTAATGCCCAGATCACCACCCCTGGTACAACCTCTTATGTGGATCCTTATGGTAAGAAGATTGAACATAGCTTTACTTTGCCCGCCATGTCAGCCCTGATCTTGCTCAATGCCTAGCTGGCTTATTCGGTTGCCGATACCGAGACGCTATCGGCAACCGCGCCAGGCTGTCCCACCTCAATGCCTGGAACTGCTTCTCTACTGCTGCTCATCGCCTCATTTTTTGAGAAGAGTTGCTCGTAAGCGTATAAAAGATGTTTGTGCGTTTGATTCCAGCTCAGTTCATCCTCAACGCGTTTACGTCCATAGGCCCCCATGGTCTGTCGGAGTTGTTCATCCTCTAAAAGCATTTCAATTTTATCTGCAAAATCCTCAACGCGATTGGGGGTAGCATATAGGGCCGCGTCCTGAGCGGAGTAACGTGTCTCTAGCAGATCAAAGGCCACTATAGGCCGGCCCATCGCCATATATTCCATGGTTTTGAGCATGGTGCTATGGTCGTTAAGTTGATTACTGGGATCAGGGCAAAGACCAATATCGGTGACGCTCAGATAGCGCAGCAGATCCTGTTTCTCTACCCAGCCGGTGAATTTCACATAGTCGTCAAGCTGTAGATCCTGCGTGAGATTTTTTAGGATTGTGAGTTGATCACCATCACCCATGAGTACCAATCCAATGTCCTGCCGTCCACGTTTATTGATGAGCTCATTGAGTGCGTATAACACATAATCTACGCCATCTTGTGAGCCCATGACTCCAATATAGGCCAGCAGATATTTGTGACCGTTTTTTAACTCTGGTTCAGGTGGCAGCACATGGAAGCGTGTGTCATCTGGACCGTTGCGTACCACTACCACTTTTTCTGGCGCGCAGCCACCACGTTTAAGGGCGTTACGCTTTTGGGATTCGTTGGTGGTGATCACGAGATTGGCGGTCTTGTATGAGAGTGTCTCGCACCATTGCAGGCAACGCTGGATGAGCTTCATGCGTCCCTCAAACTTGATGGCAAACATCTCAGGAGCCAGATCATGTTGATCAAACACAAACTTTTTTCCTAGACAGCGATAGAGCATGCCAATGACGAAAAAGGTATCCGGTGGATTCGCGGCATGGATGACATCGAAACCATGGCGCAACCAGACTTGGATGCTTAAGCGTAAGGTATTAAGCATTGCGACCAGATATTCTTTGATATAGTCAGTGGATTTTACAATTGTGGTGTTCAAGCGGTAGCGATAAATATGGATGCCATTCAGGTGGACATATGCTTCAGTGTCGCGCGTCTCACCCCGTGGGCAGATGACGCTTACCTGATAGCCGTGCTGGCGCAAGGTTTGAGCCTCGCGCCAGACACGTGGATCAGCAGGAACAGAGAGATTTTCTACCAGGAGAAGCACCTTCTTATTCCTGGGCATACGCTGTCTCCTTTTCAGGCGTGGTTGCCACAGGTTGGCGTGGAATTTTCATTTTGGTGGCTTTTTCATATACATCGATAATACGCTGGGCAATCACGCTACCATCCAAATGCTGGGTATCCGCGCGTCCAGTGGTTCTTTCGGTATGTGCCAGGGCCACCTCGATGCCGGACGCCATCTCCTCGACATTATTGGGGGTACAGACAGTACAACCGGCTGTGTGCTCGATGACATCCCGTACATCGCCAACATCAGTACCCACGACCGGTACATTGCAGGCCATGGCTTCTTTGACCACATTAGGTGAGCCTTCGGCATGTGAAGAAAGAATGAGAGCATTACTGGCATTCATATACTTTACAACCGTCTCATGCGGGAGTCCTGTGGCGACTACCAGTTCGATATCGACACCTTTTTCGCGCACGCGTTCGACAGCCGCTTTCGCCAGGGCAAAGTTTTTGACTGGGATGCGTGGATTGTTACTGAAGAGTACATAGTACTTATCTTGATCCCACCCTAGCTCCGCACGGATCTCAGAACGTGGGACCGGATGAAACTGCGCGAAGTTGACACCATCAGGAATCACATAGATTTTTTGCTGTGGGCCGCGGGCCGCTCTTTTCATTTGCTCGGATTTGACCGTGACGGCCTCTACCCAGTAGCAAAGTTGACGGCTGAGCATAGCTACAAAATTGCCTTTAAAGCTATGACCGCCCTTAGCGGTAACTGTACCCAGAATATCATCCCCCAGATAAGCCGCCACGACTGGCGTAGTCCACTGGAGCCGACAGATTACACACCAGAGTCCATATTGTCCATTGATGACGTTATAGCGGCGGCTGAGCGAGGCACGCCAGATCTGCCAGATTGCGGAGGCATAGCGTAGCGGTGATGGCATGCCAACTTTAGGATGAAGTACATCAACCTCTAGACCGGCTTCTCTTAGAGAGTCGACCTGGCTTCTTACAAAGGTACCAGCATGTGGTTTCTCGGCTGTTGGGTAGATGCCAGTGACCATAAGCACGCGGAATGGGCTGGCGGTTTGCTTGGACATTCTATCTTCTATCCTTTCGAAAATGGGCGATTTTTAGACTATTGGCATAGAAATCTCTGGATGGTACTTTAAACGCCGGCCGGCAACTGCTCTTGCATGAGTAGCTCTTCAACCGATCCCTCTGGCTTTTCCAGATCTGGTGTATCAATGAAGACGCGGAACCAGAGTTCCAGACTGGCCAGGGTAAAGATCTGGGCTTGATAGTTTGTTTTGCCATCCAGATGGTCCTGGACCATTTGGGCAATGTAGGCATCATTAAAGTAGCCACGGCTCCGGATGCGGTCCGAGAGGAGTAGCTTACTGATCAGATCACGTTGACCATGGCGGAACCATTCACCAGTTGGGACGTTAAAGCCCATTTTCTTGCGGGTCAGGATCGTTTCAGGCAAGAAGTCAGCAAAGGCCTGCTTTAAGAGATACTTTGTTTTCAGATTTTTGATTTTGGCGTTGGATGGAATACTGGCTGCATACTCGATTAACTTGTAGTCAAGCATAGGAATGCGTGATTCAAGCGAGGCCGCCATGGTCATTTTGTCGCCCTTCATCAACAGATTATCAGGGAGCCAGATTTTGGTGTCCAGATAGAGCATTGATGATAGATTATCCGGCTGGGGATTGTTGTCTAGCCAGTGTTGAAACTCGCGGCTAGCGTCCAGATTGATGGTGGCCTTGGTCTCGCTGGTTAGCAACTGTTCTTTGAGCGCACCGTTAAAGATGCCGAACCAGTTCATCCAACGCTGTGGGGCTGGTTGCGAGATATTGCGGGCCGCCGTTTTCAATTTGCGCATACTATATGGCAGGCGCTCCAACATTGGCTGGATGGCTTGATTGCGTACCACTGGAGGCAATATATGGTAATAGCGGGCCAACCAATCCACCACATATTTAGGATAGCCAGCAAACAACTCATCCGCGCCCTCGCCTGAGAGCACTACCTTGACATGCTGACGTGCCAGCTTTGATACCAGGTATACCCCTAGATCAGATGGTTCGCTGACCGGCTCATCGCGATGCCAGGTCAGCAGTGGCCAATACTGCGTCAGATCTGAGGAACTGACCACTAATTCATGATGGTCGGTACCAAAATGATCCGCAACCATCCGTGCATATGGGAGTTCACTATACTCGGGATGATCAAAGCCCACTGAAAAGGTCTTTACCTTATGTGAGGTCAGGGTACTCATAATGCCGGAAATAATGCTGGAGTCTACGCCGCCACTGAGCATGGCCCCTACCGGTACATCCGCCATCATGCGCTCTTCGACGGCGCGATGGACATGCTGTTTAATACCCTGAATATATTCAGGAATGGAATGCTTTTCTGTCTGCTTGAAGTTGAAGTCCCAGTAGCACTCTTCACGCATCGAACCATTTTCAAACAACAGCCAATGTCCTGGCTTAACTTTGGAAATGTTTTTGAACAGCGTTGCGGGTGCCGGCACATAGCGTACACTCAGGAAGTCGGCCATTGCCTGGACATCGACCTCGCGCTTAACCTGAGGGTGGCCCAGGATCGCTTTGATTTCAGAGCCAAAGATAACCGAACCATTGAGTTGTGTATAGTAAAGTGGCTTCTTGCCGGCTTTATCACGAGCTAGCAAGAGACGTTGTCGTGGTCCATCCCAGATTGCAAACCCGAACATACCATGCAGGCGAGCGACGCAATCAACGCCATATTCTTCGTAGGCATGGACAATGGTTTCCGTATCACTATTGGTTTCGAAGATATGCCCTTTTTCTTGTAAATCTTTACGTAATTCTTTATAGTTCCAGATCTCGCCATTAAAGACAATCCAGATGTCGCCGGTTTCATTGCACATTGGTTGGTGGCCGCCGCTCAGATCAATGATGCTCAAGCGAGCAAAGCCCAGGCCTAGCGGACCATCGAGATGGGCTCCGCTATCATCGGGTCCACGATGTGCAATCAAGCGTGTCATCGTATCTATTAATTGCGGGGAAACTGGTTCGCCGCTGCGTGCATTATAAACTCCACAGATGCCGCACATAAACGTTCCCTTTCCTCACTCTTATTTTTTAGTAGTAGAAGATGATATTGATTTTTTTGAAGGATCATGTATTGGTTCATCCATATATGTCTGGAACCATAATTCCAGACAGAGTAAGCTCCAAAGTACTTCACTATGGTTCGTTAGTGTGCTGGCACCATCGGTTCTCAGCACGTTTTCCATCAGCTGGTCGCTAAAGATACCCCGACTCCTGGCTTTAGAGGAACTGAGAACATCGTGTGCGTAACTACTCATATCCTTACGAAACCAGGTATTGATGGGGACTGCAAAGCCACGTTTGGGACGCTCCAGAATTTCTGTAGGCAACAATTCTGCGGCGACTTTCTTTAATAGGTGTTTGCCATGACCATCATGGATGCGTCCGTTATTGACCCGTAACAATGGATTCAATGAGGCAACATATTCAGCCAGATGATGATCCAACAAAGGAGCGCGTGTCTCAAGGGAATTAATCATACTAGCTTTGTCGACCTTGACCAGGATGTCGTCGGTCAGATACGTCTTGGTATCTACATATTGCATACGTGCGGTAGGATTCAAGTCCTGGACGGCATGATAAAGGCCCAGATGGCGCTCAAACGGCATGTGTTGTTTGACCTGCTGATAAAAATTCTGGGTATAGAGGGCTTCGCGTGTATAATCCGGAAAGAGCATCATGGCTTCAATGCTGCGGGTGCCATAGTCGCGTAACCAGGTCTGCAAACGTTTTTTGCCACGCACATTATTGGGTAATAAGTAAGATGCCCGTGCCATCGTACCACGCAGCAGGCGGGGGATCCGGTAAAGTTGATACTCACGACGGTATTGCTCATAGCCACCAAAAACCTCGTCGCCACCATCCCCACTCAAGGCTACCGTGACATGTTCACGAGCCAGCTTGGAAACATAGTAGGTCGGTAACATCGATGAATCTGCAAATGGCTCATCATAGGTCCATACCAGATGTGGCAATACCGTCATGAGATCATACTTGACAAAGAACTCATGATGATCTGTACCAAAATGCTGCGCTACTTTGCGTGCATAGGGCAGTTCATTGTAAGAATCTTCCTCAAAGCCAATCGAGAATGTTTTGACCGGCTGGGACATCAACTTACTCATCATTCCCACCACAATACTGGAGTCCAGGCCACCGCTTAAGAAGGCACCAAGAGGAACTTCACTCATCAGGCGCTTTCGCGTTGCATCTTCTAACAAGCTCCTGGTGCGCTCAATCGCGGTTGCTTCATCGTCATAGCAGGTATGTGCAAAAGAAAGATCCCAATAGCTTCTGGTTTTGACTGCACCATTCTCATAAATAAGCACATGGGCAGCCGGAACCTTATGGACATTTTTGAATATTGTGAGCGGTGTGGGCACATAGCGATAGACCAGAAATTCATCGATGGCCAGCGGATTGACCTCGCGTGGAATGCCCGCTTCCAGGATCGATTTGATTTCCGAACCAAAGATCAGGCGTGTGCCATCCCAATAATAGTTGAGTGGTTTCTTGCCGAAGCGGTCGCGAGCGGCAAAAAGGCGCTTGCGTTTGATATCCCAGATGGCAAAGGTAAACATGCCACTGAGAAAATTCACACATTCGTCGCCATATTCTTCATAAGCATGGAGAATGGTCTCCGTATCACCGCTGGTCTTAAACTGGTGACCACGAGCCCGCAAATCCTGTTGTAGCTCGCGATAGTTGTAGATTTCTCCATTGAATACGATCAACATACTTCGATCTTCATTGAAAATTGGCTGATGGCTGCCTTCCAGATCAATAATAGAGAGGCGGCGCATTCCTAGCGCCGCTGAAGTGCCTGCCTGCTCTCCCTCGCCAATCCATGTGCCTTGATCATCAGGACCACGATGCCTGATGACCTGGCACATTGCATCGATAAGATGTTCCGCTTCAGCTGATCCACACTGCACATTAACAAATCCCGCAATTCCACACATGGGATGTTTATCCTTTCAAATGCCTGGCTCAAGGCATTACTGAGCGGCTTCCTGAAGGGCAAGATCGCCGGCCCTCTGTTCAATGCCTGTTGTGAGGCGTTGGTAGATTGTTGTATAGAGGTTCAAAACATGTTCAAGTGTATACTCTCGTTGGATCAGAGCACTGGCCAGTGCTCCGTATTGTTGTGCCAATTGAGGATCCTTTAAGAGTGTGAGCAAGGCTTTCGACATGTCTTCATAATCGTCAACCTCTACAAGTAGACCATTAATACCATGCTCAATGACATCCTCACTGCCGCTCACACGTGTCGCAATACAAGCCAGTCCGCTGCCCATTGCCTCCAATAGAGCATTGGGCATGCCTTCCCAGCGGGATGGTAAGATACCGATCAGGCCTCGATGCAATTGTCCTGGTACATCGCTTTGTAATCCAGCGAACTCGACACTCTGCGTGATGCCTAAGGCGGCAGCCAGTTGCTCTAATTGAGGCTGGACAGGGCCGCTGCCAACGATAACCAGACGAGCCTCAGGTGTTTGTTCCTGCACCAGACGCCAGGCCTGAAGGAGTACATCCAGTCCCTTCTCATAGCGCGCTTTGGATACACAAACCACTGTTCTCGCTCTTTGTTCCATATTGTTGGTCGTCGAAGCTGGATGGAAACGGTTGGTATCAACGCCATTTGGAATAAGTTGTATATCTAAATCACCAAAGCCGTTAGCATTGACATAGCGCTGTGTGCGTGTGCTGAGGACAATAATCACAGCCTTGATCTGTTTGAGTAATGCACGTGTAATACGCGTAACGCCCGGTCCGGCAGCTTTCAGACCGTACAGATCGCCATCGATCCAGGTTTTACCATCCACTTGTAGCCAGGGTGTTTGAGGGTCCAGCGGACCGGCCAGTAAACGGGCCGCCTCGTTGGTCTTAGTGGGTTTCTCGCCTCCGGCGCTAATGACGATGATCGTCATCGGTTTTTTGGCGAAATAGCAGACAACGGCCAGCGGCAAGGTAAGCAAACTGAACTGACAGACCTGCAAGACATCAAAAGTTTTGCGCTCACGCCAGATCGTAGCAGCCATGACAAACATAGCTATGAAATAAAGAATGCGTTGGATTATGCGTGGCAGCTTTTCCCGCTTTCCCAGCAATGAACCAGCAATTCTCTTGACGGGAACGCCCCTGATGACATCGTTAAGTGGCCAGGTATGTTTATGGCGGAAAGTTACCACCTGAGTTTGATAGCCAGATTCAATAAGACGCTGACATTGTGCCAGGGTTTGAGTTTCAGCGCCACCGACATAGGGATAAAAAGTGGTAATAGCAATACAGATACGTGGCTTTTGTTCCATATTATTTTTCTCCCACGCCCTCGAGCACCTTAGAAAGGGTCTGGGACTCCTGATGAAGTGTTTGACGATAGAAGTTTATAAATTGATCAGCAATATTTATAAGTTGATAATCTCGAACCACAGTTTCACGTCCTGCCCTGGCTAAGCGTGTGGCCAGTTCAGTATCAGAGATCAGGCGCTGCAATGCTACGGCCAATCCCTGGGGGTCCTCAGGCTCGACCAGCAAAGCATTTACACCATCAACCACGATATCTTCACTGCCACTGACATTCGTGGCAATGCAAGGAACTTCACAGCTCATCGCTTCCAGCAAAGCATTAGGCATACCTTCCCAGCGTGAGGGTAGTACGAATCCCCAGCATTTATGCAGCAGATCGATTACATCTTTGCGTGCTCCCAGAAACACGACGCTCTCCTCGATATCGAGCTCATGGGCCATGCGTTTGAGTTGTTCCTCAGATTGCCCATTACCAGCAATCAATAAGCGCGGCTTCAAATCAGAGCGCCAGCTATCTGGAGCATTCAGCATACGTTTCCAGGCATGGAGCAGTACATCCACTCCCTTGGGATATTGTAGACGTGCCACACATAAAATATCTCGCTCAGGTCGGGTTGGATCGGGACGTAACTCTGGGGCAGGAGCAAACTTTGCAATTTCGATACCATTAGGAATATGCACAAGTTTTTCAGCACGGAAACCATTGGACGTCATATAGCCGTAGCTACGGCTGCTCAAAATTTGATAAAATGCATCCGATTTTTTGAGAAAATCTAGAATGAGTCCTCCGCCAAAAGCTGTTTTCCTCATATGCTGCATATCGCCCACCACCACATCCGCGTAATCAACCTTAAAAAAACTGGTATCAGACAACTTGTCAGCCAGTGTATCCAGCATAAGTATGGCTTCATCTGGTTTGGGTTTGCGGCCAGGACCAGTGCTGGGAATACTGACGATAACAGGTTTTTTGGTTAATTTTCCAATCAAGGCCGCCACCCCTGAGAGGGGAGAGAGTTGGATGGTATGCAGGATATCGTAGCTATCTCGCATCCTCCATAACTGCAAGAACATTAATAGATCTATTGGCATATGCCCAACGCGGCCCACACGCAGTCTTCCACGACGATTAAAAGAACCACCAATACGTATGACTGGTACACCGTCTATTAGTTCTGTCTTTTTCCAGGTTTTTTCATGTTGTAAAGTAACAATCACCACCTGATGACCCATTTCCAGGAGTCGATGTGCCTGTTTGGCTGCGCGAGTTTCAGCCCCACCAATAATTGGCGCATATAAAAAAGCGACCATACAGATACGCAATTGTTTATCCACGAAACTTCTCCTTCGTCGACCTGCCCCTGGTGGTCCAGGGAAGAAGCTAGTGATGCTTCTTCTCTAGATCACTGCAAGTTCTTTTTGTTCAGTTGGATGGTCTGTTTCTCCATCCCGCTCATTTTGTGCCTCATCCTCAAGCCTGGTCTGAGCCTGTTGTTTCTGGCTGTCCCAATAGCGTGTAAAGGGCAGGGCCATCAGGACGAAAAAGTAAATGCCGACACCCTGGTTCCAGATGTCATTGGACTCATAGCCCTGAATAACAATACTGACCAGCGTACCAAAAGCGATTGCCAGCAATAATTTATGCTCATAGGTGCTATTGGCATACTTGCGTATCAATATCCAGCCGAAGGAGATAAACCCTAATGACATGAGTACGAGGCCAATAATGCCATGCTCAAACAAGGATTCCAGGTAAATGTTGTGTGCTGCCGTTGCAATGACACCGCCACCAAAGCCTACTTGTAGTTGTGTCAGCAGCACATCAGACGACTTCATACCATAGCCAAGGATCTGCGCAGGATCAAAGTGATTGATGAGCGCTGCCCAGAGGTAAGTACGGCCATTGAGTGAAGTGATATCGCTGTTGGCAAAGCGACTCAGGATAGGAATATTGGCAAGTGTTGTTGCCAGTAAGATCAGACCAACGATACTTGTGCCTGCCCCAAAGGCGATGCCTCGTAACTTATTCGAAGGCAGGAAGAGCACAGTGACAACCAGGCCTATTCCAACTGCGAGTAAGGTACCGCGGTTGAATGTCAGACCGAGTGCCAGCATCAAGAGTAGTAAGATGGCAACCGCTAAACAGATCTGCAAGAATTTGCGCAGGGTAAAAATGCGATAAATGGTAATTGGGATCAACACTGACAGGTACAGGCCCAGGGTTGGTGGCGTATCATAGAAGATCGAACTGATCCGGAAGTAACCAGTACTGGGATCGATAACGCCGTGCTGCTGTATTGTAAAGCCCCATAAGCCATAGAGTGCGATAAAGATAGCTGGCGCAATCATCGCGTCTATGAAGAGCATCAATCTTTGCCGTGTGTCAATGATTAATACTACCAGTACACTCAATGCAAAGAAGTCCAACTGCGTGGTCCAGATTGTGAAGAATTCTTGTAAAGTGACGGGAGAAATGCCCATACTCAGCAAGATCCAGATAAAGTAGAAGAGCCAGAATGCCAGCGCAGGCATACGTTGAAGGGCCTCTTTTGTCGGAACATAAAAGAGTAGCAGCAACGTTGGCAATGTCAATCCGGACAACAGATTGTTACCATTAAAGAGTGGCAATGCTGATCCAATAAACACATTAATGCAGGCCCATGCCAGCACAAGTAGATACTGATAGCGTAACAATGCCAGAATGGCCAGTGAACCAAACGCGATACGTACCGTAAACATCGCATTCTGTGCCGAGCCTGCAGCCCCTGCCGCAAAGATTGCCAGGGCTAAGCCGACGCGCGTTAAGCCTTTGCGCACCTTATAGGTTAGTCCCAGATCGTACAGAGTAATATCTTTAGGCGCGAATAATTTGCCTATGCCGAATTTGAACAGCATATCTTTTAGTTCTTTGGGAAAAGTTAAAAGATTGAGTTTACCGATCATCATGCGTAGTGTTACCAGCAAAATGATCATCGTGCAGAAGTAGTAGAGGGAGGTCGCAAAGGCGATACCGAAGCCGCCCCAGAGGTGGCCAAAGAATGCATCAAAGCCAGCATTAGCGAAAACACTAAAAATGCTGACTCCCATCAAGACCCGCGTCTTACCTAAGGCGCTGAACGCTCGCGACACAATAAAGCCGACCGCAGTTGGAAACATTCCAATCGAAAGGCCTGCCAGAATCCATGCTGTCTGATTGGTATCCTGGGCACTAAATTTGCCATGTTGAAAGATTATTCCAACGATGATCCAGGCCCCAAAGGTCATAACGACCGTCAATGCTAGTGTGGCGATACCAACTACCCAGAGATATAAGCGCAAGGTGCCTTTGAAGGCCCGCATATCCTTAATTGCGGCCTGACTTGCCAGGTAGGGTAAGGCGGCACGTCCCACGGCCGCGAATATTACACCGGTTGGCACACCATTCAATTTGAGTGCATTGTTGAGTGCCGCAACCGTACCTTCACTTTGAAAGGCCCCGAAAATAGTGTCAACCGCCGGACTGGCCATACTGATTAATCCAGCAAAGAGTGCTGGCCAGGCCGCCGTCATAATCGGCTTCAATTCTGGCAATTTTAAATCTAATACAGGTCGGTAGACGATATGGGATTTATGTGCTCGATAGATAATCACCGCCAGTTGTAGCACCTGACCGATGAGTGTACCAACACAAAGCATTAAAACGCCAGCGCTATTACCACCAACTAACACACACGTTGCCGTCGTCATTGGAACCAGAATACCTGCATAGGCTGGCCAACCGAATTTTCCTTCAGCATTGAGCAGGCATTCCATAAAACTATTCAGAGTCATCAATCCCACTACGGGGAAGATAAATGGCGCTAAGTCCTGTGCTAGAAGTCGTGTTTCGAGCTTCGATTTTGATGCCAGCCCATAGATCAATGGTGCTTTAAAGACGAGCAGAACAATGGTTAAGATGATACACGAAAGTACCAGCAGATTGAGTAGGGTGCTAAATAGTTTGGATGCCTGTTCCCGTGAGCCTCTTGAACGTAACCTGGAATAAACAGGGATGACCGATGCTTCTAGTGCACTGGCAAGCATTGGCGCAAACGTTGTCGGGATCAAGGATGCTACATAGTAGGCATCCATATTATAAGCCTGTCCAAATTTTGCGGTTACCACCACCTGATTCAGAAGACCTACTACGCGGATCAGCAAGTTTGCTGAGGCCAGACTAAGTAGAGCCCGGAAGATATTTTTATTTGCAGACTTAAGCCGGACAGCAACCAGCCGAGCACTGGTTGTGCTCAGCAGCGGTTGACTATCAGTGCGGCCATTGCTCAATGGTTGAGACATGTTTCTTTACCGTTCTATAGTTTTTAACATGGTCTAGAGTCTGAAAATCTTGGTATCTTGAAATCCTCTGGTCATATTGCGGGTATCGACAATAGAACGTGCCTCTTCGACAATGGAAGGGATGTCATAATAATCATGATCAGTAACGAGAGCCACACAGTCCGCAGCCTGGAGCAGGCCGCTACTCACTGGTTGTGAATGCAGTGTTCGACCACCCTGCAAGGTCAGGGAAGGGACATGGTCGTCATTATAGAGCACAACTGCTTTATGATCGAGCAAACTCTGGATGATATCCAGTGCAGGTGACTCACGAACGTCGCTCACATTGCGTTTATAGGCCACACCCATCACAAGGACTGTTGCGCCGTTCAAACTACGGCGCTGTTCATTGAGGGCTGCCATAATTTTATTCACCACATAATGGGGCATGCTGCTATTGATTTCTGACGCCAGTTCAATAAAGCGAGCATTGTAGTCAAGCGTTTTAAGCTTCCAGGAAAGATAGTGTGGGTCAACAGGAATGCAGTGCCCACCCAGTCCAGGACCAGGCTGAAAGCGCATAAAACCAAATGGCTTGGTCGCGGCAGCATCAATAACTTCCCATGCGCTGATATTTAATTTTTCGCAAATGATGGCAATCTCATTGACCAGTCCAATGTTTACCGCTCGGAAGGTATTTTCCAGCAGCTTGGTCATTTCCGCGACCCGAGCCGAGCTAACCGGAACAATTTGCGCGATGGCGGCTCCATAATAGGCCTGCGCCAATTCGGTGCAACTGGCAGTAATGCCACCAACCACCTTCGGTGTATTTTTTGTGCCAAAAGTGGGATTACCTGGATCGATACGTTCAGGTGAGAAGGCCAGGAAGAAATCTTCCCCGACTTTGAGGCCGGTCTCCTCCAATTCAGGCAACAACACCTCATCAGTGGTGCCTGGATATGTTGTGCTTTCCAGAATAATCAGTTGGCCTGGATGGAGATGCTTGCGGACTTCACGGGCTGCCGAAATAATATAAGAGATATCTGGTTCACGTGTTTTACGTAGTGGAGTAGGAACACAAATGCTAATCGCGTCAACAGTATCAAGAGCTGAAAAATCAGTGGTAAATGTTAACTTATCAGCTGCAATCAGTTTTTGCAGATCTTCACTCTCGACATCGGAGATATAACTCTGTCCCTCATTTGCCTGATCGACTTTTTTTTGATCTACATCAATACCTGTAACGTGAAAACCTGCCTCTGCAAAAGTAGTTGCCAGAGGAAGCCCTACATAGCCTAGACCAATAATTCCCACATGTAATGAGTGCGAGGAGATCTTCTCCATGAGCTGGTTTTTCATTAATCTTTTGTTTCCTTAATATATTTTATACAGCATTTCTAAAAGGCACAGGAACTCACAAAGACAGATAAAAATAGATTGATGTTTGTATTGCCATCTCTTTGCCCCGACATGTTTACTTTGACCTGGTCTCAGGTTAGAAGCCATGTTCAGGGCAAAGAGCTCTCACCACAACTACCACTATCCAACGTGCGCTTAGCGTTTGTTATTCGCCGAGGGGAGAATAGCAGTATTGGTTGCATCAATCGCATGATTGATTTGTGGTGTATTAGGAGGCATAGACATTGTGATATCTGCACGTGGGCGTGATTGAATGTTGCTCAGATAATCCTGTACTTCGCCAAACTCCGGCCAATTACTTTTATTGAGTGCCACACCCAGGACACGTGTACCTGTTCGATTCAGTGCCTGTTTAGCCCGTACCATTGCTTTACGCGGTGTGCGCGATGCATCGACAACCAGAATGGTTACCTGCATATATGCGGCCATGATCTGTGCATCAGCAATAGGCAACAGGGGTGGAGTATCAAAGATAACATAATCAAATTTTTGAGTATTGCGGAAATGGTTGAAGAGCTGGCTGGCCAATTGAGACTGTAAGAGTTCTGACGGATTCGATGGCAACACCCCTGCGGTTAGCACGCGGAGCGAAGGAATCTCGGTAGGCTGGCCATCCAACTCGCCCTCAACCTGTGACCACATCTCTAAGAAGGCATTGGATAAGCCTTTATGATTATTTACCTGGAAGTGCTGATCCAGCACAGGATGACGGAGATCGGCATCCACCAGGAGCACTCGTTTACCAGACATAGCCAGGAATGAAGCCATGTTAGCGGCAATTGTACTCTTACCCTCGCCTGCCATTGAGCTTGTAACCATTACCAGTTTAAAAGGGCGCAACATTTGAGCCATGTTCAGGTTGGCACAAAGAATGCGACAGCCTTCAGCCAGTTCAGGAGTTTCCTCTGCATTTTTTGAGCGCTGCTTACGGGAGAGTTCTGGAATAATCGTCAATGCATCGATGCCCAGCAGCTTATTTACCTCTTCAGGTGAAGTCAGGCGGTCATCAATCCACTCGAATATAACAATGATCGCTAGCGCTAACCCTAGTCCTACCAGAGCACCGATCAAGGAGTCCTGCGATGGACGAGGTCTGATTGGATCAGTGGGGACAACAGGATTAAGAATATTAAAGTTTGCCTGGCTACCAAGCCTTGTATTGGCGTATGAGGTAAAGCTTTGTGCCACCTCTAGAGACAACTGGGCTGCTAGTTGTGGATCGCTACTATCGACCAGCACATCAATAATCAGTGTGTTTGTTGCAGGTTGTGTCTTAACCATACTACTCAGTTGTTTCACTGTCATGCCATGCTTGGCTGCGACAGGACTGAGTACATTGGGATTCGTCACCAGCTGGTTATACGTTGGTTGCTGAGCCATCGCCGCTACTGTACTATCGTTCTGTGAAGAGCCCGGTAGAGTGATCAGTAAACGGGTTTGTGCTTCGTAAACGGGTTGCATCAGCAATTTAGTGACGAGATAGGTCGTACCGCCACAAATAACCATACCAAGTATTATGACCCAGGCCCAACGTTTTGCGAGTAGTATATAGCGACTTAACGTACTCCGCATTGAAATACCATCCTTACCAGGTTTTTATCCGTATTAAAATGACAATGTCAGACTTCATAAGAATCTTTATATGTAGTAATGGAAAATAAATTTGCCTATCGGGAAGCAACAATATATGAGTTTGCCTTATACCCTATCTTAGAAGATACCTTCTGTAGATTAGGAATCAGGTTGTTGCTGGCGTTGAGAAGGCGTTGAAAATACTACTCCTTTGTTGAGATAGTAACTCCAAGTCTTTAATTTTTATTTCCTCCTATTTTTATTGCCAAACACTCTGTTCCAGTCGTACAAGTCAGGTGCAATCTCTCCATATATCTTACTAACTTCACAGGAGGCATGACTTTAATTATGCTGTATGAGCACACCGTCAATATATATTAACGATACACAGTGGTATTTATGATGCTGCATATTACCTTCTGCTTAAATTTCATACATTGCACAGTATAGTAGATCACAGTCGGATAATGTAGGTATGGGGAAAATATTCCTACTGTTTGGGTTATTTCTTATAGCTATTATATGATCTTTCCGGTTTGATTCCATAAATTTCTCCACACTTTTACAGAATGATTCACTGATTCTCTACCAAAATCAACATGCCTTCATCACAACATGTATGGTATTTTTGTAAGGGGTAACATCTTATTCATTGTCCTATCATTCTAAGATGCTATATTCTTATAGGGTATATTGTCCTACTTGTATTGCGATATTTTGAAGAAACAAATATATGATTAAGAAAATAAGTGCGGAGGGCTCTGCATGAAATTTAAGTCTGTCGCTACAATTATTACTATTTTCATTCTAGCAGCGGCTCTGCTCGGTTTTTATTTCTTATCACCATCCTTACTTGCGGGCTCAAATGATCACAAGTATCTTGTTAATGATGGTAGCCAACCTATCGCAGGTTCCGGCCCTACAAATGCCATAACACGCGAAAACGCACTCATTGGTACCTCATCCTGGAAGATTCCGCAAGGTAGCGAGTCAACCACGCAGATTCAAGCCTTTGCAGGAGCTACTTCAGTGAAGCCAGGTAAGTCGCTGGCATTTTATGTGAGCACTCAGGTAGCACAAACGACGTACAGTATTGATGTCTTTCGTTTGGGTTGGTATAGTGGAGCTGGAGGACGCTTAATGACATCAGTGCGAGATCTGTCAGGTCAGGCGCAAGGGTATTTTGATGAGGCTGCCAACCGCCTGGTAAATTGCACGACATGCACTTTAGATAAAAATACGGGATTGATTGAAACCCACTGGCAAAAATCGTATACATTGAAAATTCCTGCTGATTGGACTACTGGAATTTATCTGACTAAATTTACTGATGCGAATAACAAGCAATTCTATGTTCCATTTGATGTACTGGGGTCAAAGAAGGCACCTTATATAGCGGTAACGCCCGATACAACCTATGCAGCCTATAATATTTGGGGAGGTTCCAGCCTGTATGATGCTGATGGTGATTTCACTGGCACTAGTGTAGCCAAGCGAGCTACCAAGGTTTCTCTGAATAAACCGAATAATGTAGAGACAGGCTCGAGTCAGGTTTTAACCTTCATTGTCCAGAACGTTCGTTGGATGGAGCAGAATGGTTATGATGTCTCTTATGCCAGCGATATTGATCTACAGACAGATTCGCATTTGTTAGATACGCATAAGGCTTATATTTCCCTGGGCCACGATGAATATTGGACAAAAAGTATGCGCACAACGGTTGAGAAGGCACGGGACAGAGGGATGGGACTGGCTTTTATGGGAGCAAACGCGGTCTACTGGCAGATGCGTTTTGAGCCAGACTCTGCTGGCGTTCCTAACCGAACTATTGTTTCTTATAAAGTACAGACCGTCAACAATGATCTTGCACGTGATCCAATGTATGGCAAGGATAACTCCGTGGTCACCAGTAACTGGCGAGATCCGGTGGTGGGTCGACCAGAAAATGCATTGGTTGGGGTCCTTTATTCAAACCTTACCCATGATCAGCATGGTTTTCCCTGGCGTGTTGCACCGCAGGCGGCGAATCTACCTCTGCTTAAGGGGACTGATCTGCAACCAAATCAAGAATATGGGTGTGGTGTAGTTGGTTATGAATGGGATCGGGTCAATATAGATCCTCGTAGCACGCCGGATAGCCCAACTTTTAGTTCTACTACACCTAAAAATTTACACGTCATAAGTTCTTCGGCGACTATTAGTAGTGAAACGAAGCTGGCTGATGTGAGTAATTCTACCTACTATGTAGCCTCTTCCGGGGCATTGGTGTTTGCGACTGGTTCTATTTATTGGGAGACGGCATTGGACAGCTATCGTTTGCATGAAGATCCAAAGTGCGGCGCTAAAAGTGTGGCTGTTCCTGGCATGCAGGCTTTAATGAAAAATGTTATGGATGCACTGGTGGTGAAGCATAATCCCAGTAGTTTTTAACTGAAAGGTTTGATTCGTGTGATATGAACATCTGAAACTACTGTTTGAGGTATTCATATCACGCAGGTATTATGTTTCTTATGATCGTAGGGGAAAGATTTTATGCGTAAAATGATACGGCTGCTGTTGGCTGCAATTTTGTATTATTGTGGTCTGGTCAGGATCGCTCGTTGGCATATGCGCCATCAGGGGCCGCGTTTATTGATTCTTAACTATCACCGAGCGAGCCTTGGGGATATCCGTCAACATATGCGCTACTTGAAGCGACATTATCGTGTTCTCCACCTGGAGGATGCATTAGATGAGTTGTATGCTCCTGCCACGGCCGCAGGGAAGATGGCGGGCAAACGTACTCCTGTCGTGATAACCTTCGATGATGGCTATTATGATAACTATACCCATGCATTTAAAGCTGCCGTTGAGTTGCAAGTTCCTATCACCATTTTCTTAATTCCTGGCTACCTGGATAGTGGCAAGCACTTCTGGTGGGGGGAGGGAGAGCGCCTGGTCAAACAGACGTCGAAAGAGGAGATAACCCTTGATGACAGAACCTATCATTTGCATCTGCCAGTGGAGCGTCAGGCGCTTGCTACTCTCATTGATACACGTTTGCGTATGGCGGATAGCGTAGCTGTTCGCGAACAATTTCTGACTCAGATACAACAAGATCTTACCATAGAGGTACCGGATTCTTGCAGAAGAGATGTAGGAGATGTTAATATTCCGCTATCATGGGAAGAAGTATTAGAGATGCAGAATAGTGGTTTCGTTTCTTTCGGTGCCCATACCATAAATCATCCTGTACTTTCCTGTTTGTCTGATGCAGCGGAAGTACATTATGAGATAACTGCATCTCGTCAAGTATTGGAAGAACGTTTGCAAAAGCCTGTACATTGTTTTGCTTATCCCATTGGACGCACCGAGCATATCGGGACAACAGCACTCGAGGCAGTACGTGAGGCCGGGTATACGTGGGCAGTGACAACCACAAAAGGTATTGCCACACCGCAGAGCGATCCTTATCGTCTTGAGCGGGTTCTGGTGGATGTACGGCGACACTGGCTTTTAATTGCCGCTGAAACCTCGGGCATCTGGAGTATGTTTGCTCCACTATGGAAACCATTTATCAATGAAAAAGCTGATATATAAGTTCTCTTAATTATTGAGGTGCTACGTGGTATATCGTTCATCGAATGTAGAGAACATCGCTGATGCTAAATATGGACTTGCAGAGCAACATAAAAGTAGTGCAGGTATCACAACAAAGAAATATGATGTTCTGGTGCTTGATGCTGCTCTACGTCAATCTCTGGTTGCCATCCGTTCATTGGGCCAGCGCGGCTTGAAAGTAGCAGCGTTGGAGGCTGAAACTGCTGTACCTGCATTCTCTTCACGCTGGTGTCAGCAAGGCGTCATTTGTCCTGCCAACGCGGGGAGCGAAGCTTATCTGAACTTTTTGGAGCGCTGGCTAGAGCAAAATGGAGCCAATGTGATCATTGCTTCTTCAGATAGTACTGTAGCTTTACTCAGACAATATCGCGAGCGACTGGAAAAGTATGCGCAGATTGCTCTGGCCAGAGATCCTGCTATGGGATTGGCAATTAATAAAGAACTAACCCTGGAGGTGGCCGGCACATTAGGTTTAGGCATTCCTCGTGGCTTAGCGGTGCACTCTATACAAGATGTTTCTGCGGCATTAAAAGAGATAGGTCTACCGGCAGTTATCAAACCGGTTGAGTCCTGGCTTTGGAGTGAAAATCAGGAATATGGAGCTCGTTTCGCGTCGCGCCTGGTAACCACGGTGGATGAAGCAAAGCAAGCAGTCGAAGAATTGACGCAACTGGGTGGAGTAACCCTGTTCCAGCAATTTTTAACTGGCCGACGAGAAGCAATCAGTGTGATGTATGCCAACAATGAGGTTCATGCTAGCTTTGCCCAGTGGGCCAAGCGCACAGAGCCACCGCTCGGCGGCACATCAGTCTTGCGTCAAAGTATTCCCTTGCCGCCCGATACAGGAACTCAGGCGGAGCGGCTGATACGCGAAATGGATCTCGAAGGCTATGCAGAAATCGAGTTTCGTCGTGATCGTGCTGGTATTCCTTATCTCATGGAGATTAATCCTCGTCTGTCTGCTTCTGTAGAGATCGCGGTACGTTCGGGAGTAGATTTTCCTAAGCTGTTATATCAATGGGCCAGTGGTGAAACAATTGATACAGTCTCTTCTTATCGCGTTGGAAATTGGATGCGCTATCTGAAAGGGGACATCATGACTACTATCGAAGCGATACAGCAACGTGGTCGTCCTGGGGTTACCCCACCAGCTCAAGCAGTACTGAGTTTCGCAGCCTCTTTCTTGAAGCCTATGGATTACGACTATGTTGATTGGCATGATCTTAATCCGGCTATAAAAGCTTCAATGGAGTTTACGTCAAGTTGGGTGGGGGGAGCTATTGTTAAGAGGTTCTCTCGTTTAAAAAGGAGTTTTAGGTGAGCGTTGTATCTGATCAAAAGGAAGCGCAACAATCAACCCCGGTAACACAGTATGATGTTATTGTTGTTGGCGCTGGCCCATATGGTTTAACTACTGCGGCACATTTGATTGGTAAAGGTTTAAATGTCGCGATCTTTGGCAAACCCATGGAACTGTGGGCCAAACATATGCCCCAGGGTATGTATCTGCGCTCCCATTGGTGGGCGACCAGCCTCTCTGATCCACAAAAAAAATATAGTTTTGCACGTTACCTGAAAATGAAGCATATTCACAATCCCTATCCTGTTCCTATAAAACTCTTTTTAGATTATGCCTTCTGGTTCCAGAAAAATGCCGTGCCCAATGTCGATGAAACGTATGTAACTTCGGTGCAACGAGAAAATGGACGTTTCATTGTGACGTTGGAAGACGGTCGCGTGGCGCAGGCAAAATCGGTGATTATGGCTGTCGGGGTCTATTACTTTTCTCGTCGTCCTGCCGAGTTTAATGGTTTTCCGCAAGAACTGGTATCGCATTCTTTTGATCACGGTGATTACAGTCAGTTTAAAGACAAAAAAATGATGATTGTCGGCTGTGGACAGTGCGCGGTTGAGTATGCAGCTTTGCTGTTAGAAGATGGTCAGGCAGCGGAAGTGCATCTGGTGGCGCGACGCAAGATTAACTGGTTAGGGCGGGATCGACACGATGAACGCTCACTCTGGGAAAAGATTCAGGCTCCGAGCGCGGGTATCGCTCCTGGATGGGAAAACTGGGTGTTGGAATATATGCCTTACTTGTTCTATCGCTTCGCACAGCCGAAAAAGGATCGCTTCATCAATTCGAATTATCAGGCTGCCGCTTCAGATTGGCTCCGAGATCGTGTGTTGGGCAAAGTAAACATACATGAGCATACTACGATCAAGGAAATGAAGGAGCAGGATAACAAGCTGACTGTGCGTCTTTCAGATGATCAGCAACTGCAGATCGATCATGTGTTACTGGGCACCGGCTATGAAGTCAAAGCTCAGAACTTGACCATGATTGATCCTACACTGTTAGAGCAGATTCAGACAGATAACAATATCCCTGTGCTTAATCATTGGTTTGAAAGCAGTGTTCCAGGACTCTACTTTATTGGATTGAGTTCTGTACGTGCCTTTGGACCATTATACCGCTTTGTGGTAGGTGCTAAAGCTGCGGGAAAACGTGTCGCCGCAGGTGCAGCACGCTATGTGGCTCACCAGAAATAAAGGATCATGCGAACAATAAATTCGCGGCCGAGTGGAATGAGGATGTTGGAGGTCTATGATGTATGAACGCTTACGTGTAGTACTGGCTATGGTTTTTTTCTATACTGGAATTACTAAACTAGCTCTACGCGTTAAAGAGCGTTCGGACCGCCGGCTACTCATTCTGAATTATCATAATGCGGACGGACAGTTGGAGAAGCAATTGCGCTATCTACAACGGCATTACCGCATTATGCATCTGGATGAAGCTCTTGAAGAACTTTTTGTACCGTTGTCTCAGGCTGGTACTGGTGGACGAGATCAACGTTTGCCAGTAGTATTGACGTTTGATGATGGCTATCTTGATAACTATACCGAAGGTTTTCGCCTGGCAAAGCTCTATCATGTGCCGATGACGATTTTCGTTATCCCCGGCTATATAGAGAATGGTTGCTACTTCTGGTGGCTGGCTGCTCAAAAATTGGTAAGTCAGCTCCATTCAGAGGTAATCACCTTTGCCGGAAGTACCTATAATATGCAATCGTTGCAAGATAGACAGGCACTGACCATTGCTATTGATGCGCAGGCACGGAACGCAACCTCGGTTGCAGAGCGGGAAGCGTTTCTCGCAGACATTCAGTTAATCCTGGGTGTGGCTCTACCCTGTAGAGACACGGATGCTCTGGATGGCAATATGCCGCTAACATGGGAGCAAATAAAAGAAATGGAAGCAAGCGGGCTGATTTCCTTTGGAGCCCATACCGTTAATCATCCTATACTGGCTAATATAGCCGATCCCACGGAGCTATTGTTTGAAATCAAAGAATCACGTCGTATTCTTGAAGAAAAACTTGGCTCCCCAATCCGCACATTTGCTTACCCTGTTGGCAAATTTCAACATATCAGGGAAAGAGGTGTTGAAGCAGTCAGGGCCGCAGGTTATACATGGGCAGTGACCACACTTGAAGAGCTAGATACTAGCGAGTCCAATCCTTTGTTCTTGGGGCGTATGCCAGGAGATACGGAAGTACATTGGATGGTCATGGCTGCGGAACTTGTTGGATTACTAGGTGTCGTATCACGAATCAGGAAAAAGTATGCAAAACTCTTTACAAAGTAGTACTATTCCTGGACATGACTCAGTGGGAGCGATCCATGCTGAGTCACGTCCTCCAACCTATGATGCTCTGGTGCTGGATGCAAATTTGCGCCAGTCGCTTGTTGCTGTGCGTACGCTGGGAAAACGTGGCATGCATGTAGCGGCGCTAGAGACGGCTCAACACGGCCATCGAAACAGGTCGATCCCGACATTTGCTTCTCGCTGGTGTGAGCATGCCTACGTAGCACCTGGATATGAGCAACAGACAGAACCCTTTTTGACCTACCTGTACCAGGTTTTGGAATATACAGGGGCTCGTGTTCTGCTGACATCTTCAGATGGCACGCTGGCAGTTGTTCGCGAACATCGGGCAGAGATTGAAAAATATACCCATGTGGCGCTGGCGAAAGACTCTGCCCTTGAAGCTGCTATCAATAAGGACCTTACACTGGAGGTTGCAGAGCGCCTTGGATTGGGTGTTCCCAGAGGCGTAACGGTTTCTTCTGTGAGCGAGGTGAAAGAAGCTATTCGCGAGATTGGTTTGCCTGCTGTTGTCAAGCCGATTGAAACCTGGCTCTGGGGGGAACAACAAGGTGTACGCTTGCTTTGTGAGTTGGTTACAACTCCTGAGGAAGCCTATGCGGCGGTTGAAAAGTTAACTCAGGGAGGTGGCACCACCCTGTTTCAACAATTCTTAACCGGGCGGCGTGAAGCGGTAAGTCTGCTTTATGCTCGGGGAACGATGTACGCCCGTTTTGCTCAATGGGCCAAACGTACCCAACCCCCATTGGGTGGCACCTCTGTTTTGCGCCAGAGTATCGCCGTTCCCGATGATATTGGTGCTCAATCTGAACGTCTGGTGCGAGAAATCGAGCTGGAAGGCTACTCTGAAGTGGAATTCCGGCGTGATGGGGCCGGTAAGCCCTATCTCATGGAGATTAATCCACGTTTATCGGCCTCGGTCGAAATTGCCGTGCGCTCAGGTATTGATTTTCCTTATCTCCTCTATCAATGGGCAGCCGGCGAGCATATGGACCCTGTAGTAAATTATCGTACTGGTGGATGGATGCGGTTTCTCGAAGGTGACATCGTCACAACTGCTGAAGCTCTGGCCCAGCGGGGTCGACCCGGAGTCACACCACCAGCTCAAACTATTTTTGATTTTTGTACAAGTTTTTTTAAACCTACTGGTTATGATTATGTTGATCTGAATGATCCCAGGCCTGTGTGGGCCGCGGCGAAAGATTTTACTTCTCGCTCGGTGCGTAAACTCAGCAAGCGATCATCTTAGGAGGAATTTATTAATGAGCGTATCTTTAAATCTTAAAAAGAATCAAGAATCTACCCCTTCTGCACAATATGATGTCGTGGTCCTTGGTGCGGGCCCTTATGGTCTCTCTGTGTCTGCACATTTATTGGGTCAGGGCTTGAAAGTGGCTACCTTTGGTAAAGTAAATCATTTCTGGCGCAATCATATGCCTGAAGGTATGCTTTTGCGTTCTTACTGGTGGGCCTCCAGCCTCTCTGATCCACAGGGAAAATATGTCGTTGCTCGCTTTTATGAAGATAAAGGCATCGAGCCTACTGATCCAATGCCAAAAGAGCTTTTCCTGGAATATGTGAGCTGGTTCCAGCAGCATGCGGTGCCTGATGTAGATGAAACCTATATCAGTAAAATTATACATCTTGATGATGGAAATTATCGTGTCATGTTGGAGGATGGACGCGAGCTCATCAGTAAGACGGTAGTCCTGGCCCCTGGCCTGCACTACTATAAAAATATTCCTGAAGAATATTCTCACCTGCCTTCCTCGCTGGTCTCACATTCATCTGATCACTCTAATTTAGAGCATATGAAAGATCAGAAAGTTGCGATTATTGGTGCGGGTCAGGCTGCCTTAGAGACGGCCGCATTATTATATGAGCAGGGAACCGACGTGGAAGTTATTTGCCGCCGACCCCTGCACTGGGTGCCAATGGGCAATGCTAAGGTCCCCTCCTGGATTCGTCGTATCCGTGCTCCAAAAGCAGGCATGGGAGATGGCTGGAAGAACTTTTTCCAGGATAAATACCCTTACTTCTTGCATAGTATATCCCGTGAACGTCGTGATGCTATGGTGGATACCACACATGGACCGGCTGGCTCACACTGGCTTAAGCCACGTATCCTGGGGAAGGTGAAAATCAAAGAAAGCATGCAGGTGGTCAAGGTTGAAGAGATTGACGGCAAAGCCAAACTGACCTTTTCAACTGGGGAAGAGGCTGTCTTTGATCATATCATTGTTTGCACTGGCTATCTCCCAGATGTGAAATCCCTGCCTATGTTGGATCAGGATATCAAGGATGCCTTGCAGTCTCACCGGGGCTCTCCAGTTTTGAATAGCTGGTTTGAAACCAGTATTCCTAAACTCTACTTTGTTGGCTTCTCCGCTGCACGTAGCTTTGGGCCTTACTATCGTTTTGTATTAGGTTCTGAAGCCGCTGCTCGCCGGGCTACCGCATCCATTGTCAGACAACTTGTGGGTGCGCGTTAAACGTGTGCTTGTCGTAGAGAGGTTTGCTGAAGGAAGGTAGAATGAGTAAGAGAATATTGGTTATGCTAGCCAGCCTCTTTTATTATACAGGCCTGGTTGCTCTGGCACGCTGGTGGACCCGGCGTGCCGGGCAACGGGTCGTGATTTTAAACTATCACACCGCTGTTGGTGGCAATTTATTGCAGCATATGCTCTATTTGCGGCGTCATTATCGCATAATGTCGCTAGATGCTGCCATGGAAGAGCTCTACTCTGGCCGCAAGGATCCTGAGTATAAGAATGATCGACGCGTGCCGCTGGTAATTACGTTTGATGATGGTTATGTTGATAATTTCACGTATGCTGCTCAGGTAGCGCGTGATTATTGCATCCCTTTCACTATTTATTTGATTCCTGGCTATATTGAATCTGGCAAGCGTTTCTGGTGGCTCGAGGGGGCGAGTATGTCTCGACGTGCACGTGCGAGCGAGGTTACTCTGGACAAGCACACCTTTCAATTGGATCAGGCTGGAGCACGAGGTGAGCTGGCCCAGTTTATTGATGATCGTGCTCGCTTTGCAACTTCAGTTGTTGAGCGCGAAACCTTCCTGACCACCGCCAGTGAGCAGCTTGATCTCTCGCCGGTACCCGATGAACATGATCGTGATTGGGATCTTTTATCCCTTAATTGGGAGCAGGCGCAAGAGATGGATAAAGGTGGCTGGATCTGTTTTGGGGCACACACCATGCATCATCCCATCCTCTCTTATATTACAGATCCAACAGAGATGCGTTATGAGATAGCCGAGTGTCGAAAGGTGCTTGAGCGCAAACTTGGACATCCTATTCGTAGCTTTGCTTATCCGGTTGGGCAGGCCCAGCACATTGGGGATCCCGTAGTGCAGGCAGTCAAGGAGGCCGGTTATGATTGGGCGGTCACTACAACCTATGGTTTCAACACTCCTAAGAGTGATCCATATCGTTTGTCCCGGATTGAAGCTGACATTGATCAACATTGGTTAGTGGTCGCCGCCGAAGCTGCCGGACTATGGGGATTTATTGCTCGTTTGCGCTGGATGCCTTTTATCCGCAATAATTTCACCAATGCTCGACGTAAAAAAGGAAAATAATGCAAGATAGACCGTATTATGTTCATCCACAGGCCGAAGTAGAAGATGGTGCAGAAGTTGGTAGTGGCACACGTATCTGGCGCCAGGCCCATGTGCGCCAGGCTGCTCGCATTGGTGAGCAATGCAACATTGGTAAGGGCGTCTATGTGGAATCCCATGTCTCAATTGGATCGCGGGTAAAGATCCAGAATCATGTCTCGCTGTTTGAGGGGGTCACGGTTGAGGACGGTGTCTTTATTGGTCCCCACGTCTGTTTCACCAATGATATGTATCCACGTGCGATTACTCCCGAAGGACAACTGAAGAGTGCCGATGACTGGGAAGTGACAGAGACCCTGGTCAAGTACGGTGCCTCAATTGGCGCGGGGGCAGTAATTGTATGTGGGATCACGATTGGTCAGTTTGCTCTGATTGGTGCTGGAGCAGTTGTGACTAAAGATGTTCCTCCCCACAGCCTGGTATTGGGCAATCCTGCACGTTTTCATGCTTACGTATGCCGATGTGCTCACCGGCTGAGCTCTATACAGGAGCGAGATAACCAGCTGTCAGGTTGGTGTGAACAGTGTGGCACACTTTGTGTCTTTGATAAGTAGTTACCGTTGATCCGCATACAAAGCAGTAAAGAGAGATCGCCGCTGGCAATGACTATGCGCTTGCCAGCGGCGATCTC
Source organism: Dictyobacter alpinus (assembly GCF_003967575.1). Taxonomy (NCBI): domain Bacteria; kingdom Bacillati; phylum Chloroflexota; class Ktedonobacteria; order Ktedonobacterales; family Dictyobacteraceae; genus Dictyobacter; species Dictyobacter alpinus. The sequence continues at coordinate 1,011,632 of NZ_BIFT01000001.1, read as the reverse complement.
TCTTTTTTATCATTTCCCGAAGCTCAGGTCTGCTGTTGACTACTTCGATGAAAGTCTTTCAGGATGCTGCTTTTTCCAGTAGCGTATATAACCCTGGACAGTCATTTCGTAGTTTGTAGCCAGATCATAGCGTTTCATGATTTCTGCGTTTGCCCCTTTGCGCTGTAGTTCTGGTTGGGTTCGTGCAATCAGCAACTCAACAATCTCTGCTTCGCTTTTCCCCTCTTGTAAGCCTCCCAGAACAATATCACCCCAGGCAAATAACTGCGCGCGGAAGCGTTCAAGATAAGGAATTGTATTGCGAATTGGTCCAAAATGGGCAAGATACAGCACATCAGGATGCAATCTTTTTAGCAAGTCTACAGTTGCGGACCAGGCTTCAATATCAACGTCAGGTGGTGGTGTTGGTGGGCGAACATAGTCCACCCCAGGGAGATGGACTCCGGCGGCATCGCCCGCGAAAAGTTCACCTGTATGCACATCATAGAAAACAACATGATGGCTGGCATGTCCGGGTGAGTAGTGAACCTCTAAGCGCCGTCCCGCGATATTGAGGACATCTCCACCTTCAATAACCTGAATATTCTCTTCCGGGACCGCTTCAACCTTCCCCCATAGCTCCTGCATGCGATCTTTATACACGCGTTTGGCGCTGGTCAGCAATTTGGCAGGATCCTTCAGATGGGGTGCCCCTTTGCTATGAACCAGTACTCGTGCATTGGGCATCGTATGAAGCAGTGTGCCTACGCCTCCTGCATGATCCAGGTGAATATGGGTCAGCAGAATATGCGTAACCTTTTCAGGAACAATTTCAGTTTCCTGTAATAAGGCCAGCAAAGACTCAAGCGTTGTTTCTGGACCGGGATCGATGAGTGCGACCTCATCTTTTCCGGACAGGACATACGCTCCAATGACTTCCTGTTCTCCCTGAAATGGCAAGGAGATATGCCAGAGCCCTGGATTAAGTTTATTAACGCTTGCCAAGAGCTGCTCCTTCGTTTTTACTTTTTCACTGAGATGGCTTTGGCCTGTGTGAAAAGAAGCAGGTAGTCCCGACCACCAGCTTTCGAGTCAGTACCTGACATATTGAAGCCGCCAAATGGGTGAACACCTACTAAGGCACCTGTGCTCTTGCGGTTAAAGTAAAGGTTGCCAACGTGGTATTCTTCTCTGGCGCGTGCGATATGCTCTGCACTTTTTGAATAGAGCGAACCGGTCAGGCCATATTCTGTGTCATTCGCAATGTCCAGGGCGTTTTCAAAATCTTTGGCTTTAATCACTGTAAGTACTGGTCCAAAGATTTCCTCTTGCGCGATTCTGGCATGAGGATCAACCTCGGCAAAGATGGTTGGCTCAATAAAATAGCCTGGACCCTGTTCGCCTCCACCCAGGAGAAGTTTGCCTTCACCTTTTCCAATCTCAATGTATTCCAGGATCTTTTTCTTTGCATTCGCATCGACGACTGCCCCCATGTAGGTTTCTGGTCGGGTTACATCGCCAAAGGATAATTTTTTGGCTTTTTCAACAACTTTTTGTAGGACCTCGTCATACACCGCTTCAACGATAATGGCGCGGGAGCCTGCTGAACATTTCTGTCCCTGGAAGCCAAAGGCAGATGAGACAATATTGGTTGCGGCATCTTCCAGATCGGCGGTTTCATCTACCACCACAGCATCTTTTCCGCCCATTTCCAGAATTGAGCGTTTGAGCCAGCGCTGTCCAGCTTGTACTTTAGCGGCTCGTTCGTAGATGCGTAATCCTACTTCGCGTGAACCGGTGAAAGAGATAAAACGGACATCGGAGCTATCAACCAGGGTATCTCCGATCATTGAACCCGAGCCGGTCAAGAAATTGACGACTCCAGCCGGTACTCCGACCTCTTTCAGAATCTGGATAAACTGATATGCGATGGCTGGGGCTGTGCTGGCAGGTTTTAGCACCACGGTATTACCCGTTACAAAGGCAGCGCTGGTCATACCGGCCATGATGGCGCAAGGGAAATTCCAGGGCGGGATTACTGCGGCCACGCCGAGTGGAATATAGACCAGTTCATTATCTTCTTCTGGAATGCGTGTAATCGGCTGCTCTTCGGCCAGACGCAGAGCTTCGCGTGCATAGAACTCCAGGAAGTCGATAGCTTCGGCCAATTCTACATCGGCCTCAACCCAACTTTTGCCGACTTCATAGATCATCCAGGCATTAAGTTGGAAACGGCGCTGGCGTACAAGTTTGGCGGCTGCGAAAAGATAGCCGGCTCGCTCTTTTGCTGGAACACGTTTCCAGGTTTCAAATGCCTTTGCCGCTGCCTGGATCGCCTCATTTGTTTGTTCGCGGGTAGCAGACACGAATGTGCCGATAATTTGATCGGGCTGACCAGGATTGACAGAGGTAAAGGTATTTTCGCCCTTTACCTCTTGTCCTCCAATGATCAGGGGATAGCTGCGTCCCAATTCATTTTTTACCTGCTCAAGGGCAGCCGCCTGGGCCCGTTTATTTTCTTCCTGAGAAAAATCAGTGAAGGGTTCATTCACAAATGGCTTCTGGGCGTGGGTGAGAACATCTTCAAATACGGTTGTCATATAAAACTCCTTCGAAACGCTTCACTGGTCTGAGTGAATAATTATATCTTCCATTGTATCTCATAAGGGGATAAAGATGAAAGCGTTTGGTTTGCTATAGCTGAGATATTTCTTCCCTGAAGGCTTCGGTGTGTAGATGAAGGTATCACTAACACGTGTTGCAGCTACATATGGATAGGCAGCGTCCTGACTGTTTTGTGTTCAAGATCGAGGATGCGAATGGCAGAATTGTTGGTATCGGCAATATAAAGCATACCATACTCGGTTGCAGCAATTCCCGCGGGCTCATTAAACTGGGCCTCTGCGAATGTACCATCTTTAAAGCCTGCTTCGCCAGTACCAGCCAGAGTCTTTACGGTCAGGGTCTCTGGATTAAGTACTTTGATGCGATTATTATAGGTATCGGTTAGATAGAGTTGACCCTGAAAAAAGCAGAGGGCCTGAACATGTTGCAGGCGTACTTGAGGGCCACTCCCATCTTGATCTCCAAAGACAAAGAGACCTTCTCCGACTAGCGTGCGAACCTGCCGCTCAGCAGTGAGTTCGATAGCCCGGATGGCACTGGTCTCGCTATCGGCCACATAGAGCGTGTGTTCCGCTAATGCCAGTCCGTTTGGTTGCGCAAAAAAGGAGTCATTATACACGCCATCGCCAATTCCCTCCGCGCCCTGACCAGCGAACGGCGCAATCTCTCCACTCTCCAGATCCAGTATTGTGATCTGATGGAGGCCAGCCATGGCAATATATACTTTTTGCTCGTGATATTGCAGATCCCAGGGTGAACTCAGGGCGACAGTATGGGCAGGACCACTGGTTGGAGTGCGCACCATGCCATATTGGCTTCCCGTACCAGCCAGTGTGCTGACCTGCTGCGTGTTTAAATCCACCGCTCTAATCAAATGATTGTCGCTATCTGCTACATAGATATACGACCCTGCCAGGTAAACACCTTGAGGGCGGTTGAATTGTGCCTGTTGGACGGTGCCATCTACCTGGCCAGGAGCGCCGGTACCGATCATCTGGCGTACCTGGCCCTGTAAGTCTGTTTCAAGCAGGCGATGATGGCCTGAATCACTGATTATGAGACGATCGGACCGTGTATCGACCGCGATTTTGCCTGGAAAGGCCAGTAAGGATTGCGTGGCGAGCGTACGTACAAACTGAAGTGGTTGGTGGCTCAGTAACCCTCGTGCCTCGAACTCTTCCAGCATCGGGCGTAGCAGCTTGATGGCCTGGGCCGGTATAATCTCGCCTTCATGCCGTTGGATAACACGTCCTTCCGGGTCGATAAATATCAATGTTGGCCAGGCACGCACAGCATATTGTTGCCAGAGATACATACTACGATCATTCACCACCGGATGCTCTATATCGTAGCGTAGTACGGCATCACGCACACTATTCGTGAATTGCTCACGTGGAAATTTGGGTGAGTGTACACTGACAATCGTGACTGTATCGGGAAATGCCGCTGCTATTTCGCGTAGTTGGGCCAGGGCATGCATACAATTAACACAACAAAATGTCCAGAAATGTAGAATCACCAGGTGACCACGGAGATCCTCCAGATGTAGTGGATGATCACTATTAATCCAATCTAATCCGGCTGGAAAATCTGGCGCTCTTACCTCACCTCGAAATTGTGGTTTTGTCATCTGACCCCGATCCTTTCCGCGCTCAATATACTCCTTTGATGATATCACATGCGTTGAAATGAGTCGCTGGATAAGAGGTTTTTGAAAAAAATAACCTCTGATATTTGAAGCTAATTATTGCTTTGCTTCGTGATTACGAGTAAATGTTCCAGTAGAGGTAGCCATATTTAGCTTACCTCTACCTCTTTTTGTCGAGTTTTTTAGCCCTGTAATTTCTAATATAAGTAGTTTTTGTTTCTTTTTCAGATATCAGTATTCTTCTCTAGAGGAATGATTTCTACTTATAGCGTTATGACATTAAGGAAGAACTTAATATGTTTACTTTGAATGTGATAACAGCAGCTGTTATCGCCAATGCTAATGCCACATGGGTAGACTATTTAATTATTGCGGTTTACTTTCTTGTGACATTGGGAATTGGTTTTGCGCTACGTAGGCGCATGAAATCTTCGGAAGATTTTCTCCTTTCCGGTCGGTCGCTTCCCAGTTGGGTCACTGGACTCGCCTTTGTAGGTGCGAATCTGGGTGCGCTAGAGATCCTGGGCATGGGTGCTAATGCCGCTCAATATGGTTTTATGCAGGCCCATTTCTACTGGATTGGCGCTATTCCCGCCATGCTCTTCGTCGCTATCTTCATGATGCCTTTCTACTATGGAAGTAAGGCACACTCGGTGCCGGGCTTCTTGAAGTTGCGCTACAACGAGGCCACACGCGGCTTTAATGCTATCTCTTTTGCTGTCTTAACCTTGCTGACCAGCGGTATCAATATGTATGCAGCCGCACTGGTATTTAACGTCTTACTTGGCAGGTCGCTAAACACCTGTATCTGGGTTGCTGCCATATTCATCATGGTCTATATTCTGCTTGGTGGATTGACCTCATCTATCTATAATGAGACCTTGCAGTTCTTTTTGATTGTAGCAGGTCTCTTGCCTTTAACGATTATCGGACTGATCAGTGTCGGTGGCTGGGCTGGATTGCAGGCTAAAGTTAATAATCCTGCCTTCTTCCATCTATGGGCTAATACAGCCACCAACAATAATCCATTTGGGGTGAACTTTATTGGTATTGTGTTAGGTCTAGGTTTTGTCTTGAGCTTTGGTTATTGGTGTACCGACTTCCTGGTTGTACAGCGCGCCCTTGCCGCTGAGGATGAGGCTGCTGCTGAGCGCACACCACTGATTGCAGCTTTCCCCAAGTTGTTCTTCCCATTCCTGGCCATCATCCCTGGTCTGATCATTATCTCGGTCTTACCTGATCTGGGACATAGCGCAGGCTTTAGAAATTCCTACAACATGGCCATTCCTTATGCGATGGCTCACTACTTCCCAACCGGTATCCTGGGTCTGGGTCTGACCGCCTTGCTGGCATCCTTTATGTCTGGTATGGCTGGAAATGTGACCGCTTTTAATACCGTCTGGACCTATGACATCTATCGTGCATACTTTAAGAAGGACGCTTCTGATAACCACTACCTGCAAATGGGACGTGTCGTGACCGTAGTAGGTATCCTGCTTAGTGTTGGTACCGCGTATATCGCGGCCAGCTTCACCAGTATTATGGATTATGTGCAGGCGTTGTTCTCAATCTTTAATGCACCCTTGCTGGCAACTTTCCTGCTAGGTATGTTCTGGAAGAGGAGCACACCATGGGGTGGTTTCGTCGGTTTGCTGCTAGGAACAATTTGTTCTATCTCGCTCTGGATCATGGAACAGTACATGCATCTTTTCTCTCTGGGAAGCTCTGAAGGCTCCAGTATGTGGCGTTCACTGATTGCCTGGGGTGTGTGTTTTGTCTTCACCATCATCGTTTCGCTATTCACAAAGCCAAAGCCGGATGCGGAACTCAAAGGACTTGTCTACAGCATGACGCCAAAACCAGCTGTGGTTGAGACGGTCTGGTATAAGCGGCCATTGGTGCTGGCAGGCGTTGCGCTGGGCATCTTTGTGGTCCTTAATATCATCTTCTTCTAGTGGATAAGAAAGCGAGTGTGTTATGAGTCAACAAGATGTTCAGCAAGAAGTGCAGAGTGCTGAAAACTCAGGCCAGCCGCATCGATTATCGATTGCGATGACGATTGGTGGCACGATGGGTGCCATCGGGCTCATTCTTTTTCTCTATGGTTTGTTTGGGCATGCCGATTATCGGCAAAGCGCTAACATCAACATCAATCTCTGGTGGGGATTATTGATGATCGCCTTTGGCCTTATTATGGGAATCGGAGGCTACCTCTCCGCCAAAAGGCATCCTAATCGTCCCTAGTCTAAGTGCGAAAACGTTTGTGGATCGTGGTGGCCCATCCCGGTTACCACGATCCTTTTTTTGTCATCCACTTGCCGTAAAGCGGGAGTAGCTTTGTGACCACAATTCACAGGTGCTTTTTTGGGCACTTCGTAGTATACTAAAAGGCGCGTTTTTGAATAACATATTAGCAATGTAGGAGTCATGAAAGATGGCGGAAGCACGGCAGGAATTTCCCATTGAGCAACAACTTAAAAAAGATATTCAGGAAGCTCAACGGAATCGCGATCAATCGCGTCTAGATACGTTACGTATGGCTTTAGGCGCGATCCACAATTTAGAAGTCGCACGTACTGATCGCAAAAATGCAGAATATGGACAGCCCCTGACCGAGGCCGACTGCTTAAAGGTACTTGAGCAAGAAGTGAAGAAACGGAGTCAGGCCATACCCCTGTATAAGCAAGGTGGCCGTTTAGACCTGGCCGAAAAAGAGCAACACGAAATGGATATCTTACAGTCCTATCTGCAGTCCTCACAATTGAGCGATGATGATTTGCGCACCATTGTTACCCGCTTAATTGAGGCCAATGGCAAAGAATTCCGCCGCGTTATGCCGCTAGCGGCTAAAGAAACCAAGGGCCGTGCGGATGGTGGACGCGTGCAGCGCATGGTTCGAGAATTAACGCAGTAATTATTGCTACGCAACAGGCAGGGACTCTGGCCATACATTGTTGGAGTCCTTTGTGCGTTTCTAGCAGTCCGCTGGCCACTGTTTTTTTCGTAGATAGGCCATAAAAAAGTCGCCCCCCAATTCTTCCGTCCACGCATTTTCTGCCGTCTACACGCAGGAATTTTTAAGGGTCGCTCAGAGGCCGCTGATAGACAGTATTTCGGAGGTGGAGTGTGGTTGGTGCGCGAGATCGCGCACCAACCACACTCCACCTCCCTAATCTGGTGCCGCAGGCGCCATGAAATATACTTGCATAAGCACCAAAACATAAGGTACAGTGTAAGGGTTGTCTTGATTATAGTGGATGGGGTTGTGAGTCCTTCGGGGTGCAGTATGCATGTTTGCCCAATTTGCCCCATAAGTGATACCAGCGGCGTCTCAAGGTACAATAGATATGGTGTACATGGGATTGCATAATCCTGATGTACCATCTTTGCAGCGCCGAGAAGGTAACGGTCTCTTAAAAATGGAGGATTCCTGATATGTCTGCAGCCGCAATTGAATTGCCGTTATTTCCGTTGAACGTGGTCCTTTTTCCAGGAACGGTCTTGCCATTACATATCTTTGAGCCACGCTATCGCCAGATGGTGCTGGATTGCCAGCAAGAAGATAAGCCATTTGGGGTGGTATTGGTCAAGGGCGGTAGCAAGTTTATGCATGAAGAAGCGTATGAGGTTGGCACGCTGGCCGAAATTCATAACTTACGTGAGCTTGAGGATGGTGGTTATGATTTGATGGCGGTTGGCATCAGGCGTTTTCATATTATCAGCCAGCATCGCGAGAAAGCTTATTTATCGGGCCTGGTAGAGCCGTATGAGGACGAACATGAGCCAGAAGAACAACTGGTCGGATCGGTGCAGCAGGTACGCCATTTATTTGAGACCTATCTGAATATGCTCCTCAATTCTCCTGATGAGAGCGATATTCATGCCAACTTACCCGAAGCTCCTGAGGATCTATCACATTTTATTGCTTATTTTCTAGAGATAGAAGATAGCAAAAAACAGCATTATCTAGAATTGACGTCCACCCATCAACGTCTGGCAGAAGAGATTACCATCTTGCGTCGTGAGGTACCATTTATGCGCCAGTTACTCTCCAAAAAGCCCAATGACGACCTTACTATGTTAAACTAACAGTAGTTATTCAACTGAAAGTGAGAACAAATAGTAGCATGACCGATTACCATACATTTCGACAGCAACTGGATGTTGTTCTACGTACATTAGATGTCGAAAAGGTGCGTCAGTTTCTGGTGGATCAAGGCCATTGGGACGAGGGAACGCCGGCCGATCCAGAATTCGCGATGTGGATGATGATTGCCGGAAGCCAGACTGTTAAAGATCTCCATCCTCAGGCTAAAGACTGGCTACTTACGCATGGGCATAGCAGTGAAGCAGCAGCCGTCTTTGGCACAGGGCCCTCATCTGCTCGTAAAGGATCCCAGGGAAATGGCGGGAAAAAAGGTGGCAGGGGTGCACCACGTCCAGTCCAAAATAAGCGTTCTGGTCCACCTCCACGCTCACAACGACAAAAATAACACCTTCTTCTGGGCATGTGTTATTTGACGCACATGCTGATTTCGTGATATAACCTCCAAAATAAGCTAGAAGCCGAAAACTTTGTTTGCTCTAGACAGATGAAGTGGAATGTACGGATCAAGGTTGATTCCGCATTTTGTCTATCTGGCTCACTATTTCCTACTACGTGGTACCCAAAGCAGTGTTGCTTGTGAGATTCTTGTTGATCGGGTCTGCCGTAGTTGGGATGACGTTGAGAGACACATCGATCATCGGGTTTCACACTGGTTTGGAGGATTATTATGAGTCAAACGCTAACCTGGGGTATCCTTGGCGCAGGGAACATTGCAGGCGTTTTTGCACGTGGCCTGACAAACTCAAAAACGGGGAAACTGCTGGCCGTTGGAAGTCGGACGCAGGAGTCTGCCGATCGCTTTGGCGATACCTGGAATGTACCACGACGCTATAATAGCTATGAAGCCTTACTCGCAGACAGCGATGTGCAGGCTGTATATATTTCAACTCCTCACCCGATGCATGCCGAGTGGGCAATTAAAGCCGCAGAAGCAGGCAAACATATTTTATGTGAGAAACCAATTGCCCTCAATCATGCAGATGCTATGGCAATCATTGAAGCCGCACAACGCCACGATGTCTTTTTGATGGAAGCATTTATGTATCGTGGTCATCCGCAGATGCAGAAGCTCGTTGAACTGATTCACACAGGCGCGATTGGCGATGTCCGTATCATTCAAGCCACCTTTGCCTTCCGTGCTGGCTTCAATGCCGAGGGTCGTCTGTTCAAAAATGAGTTAGGTGGTGGCGGTATCCTGGATGTTGGTTGCTACTGTACCTCGCTGGCTCGTCTGGTCGCGGGTGCGGCCACAGGCAAATCCTTTGCGGATCCGACCCAGGTGAAGGCTACAGGTCATATTGGCGATGTTAGCCATGTTGATGAATATACCGTTGCCTCGTTAGCCTTTCCAGGCGGTATTGTGGCACAATTGTTGACCGGTGTACAGGTTAATGCAGAGAACGAAGTACGTATTTACGGAACCGAAGGCTCAATTACTATCCCTGCCCCCTGGAATCCTGGTGCCGGTCAGACCACGAAGGTTATTGTTAAACGTCACGGAGAAGTGAGCGAATATACGTTTGAGACCGAGGATCTCTACGGTGTAGAGGCTGATACCGTGGCCGCTCATATTGAGGAGCGACAATCACCAACCATGAGTTGGGAAGATACGCTGGGCAATATGCGTACCCTGGATCAGTGGCGGGCTGCCCTTGGCTTGACCTATGCAACCGAGCAGCCGGACGGTCCTGGTCAACAATTACCTGTGCATAAGCGTCCGTTAGCCGTACGCGCACAAACGATCATGAAATATGGCTCTATTGCCGGGGTCGAAAAACCTGTCTCACGTCTGGTCATGGGTGTTGATAACCAGACTAACTGGCCGCATGCCTCTGTTATGTTCGATGATTTCTTTGAGCAGGGTGGAAACTGTTTCGATAGTGCTTATATCTATGGTGGTGGACTCTGTGAAAAGATGTTGGGACAATGGATTAAGCAGCGTGGTATTCGTGAACAGGTTGTCATTCTGGACAAAGGTGCGCATACGCCACACTGCAATCCCCAGGCCCTGACCTCCCAGTTTATGCAGAGTCTGGATCGTTTGCAGACCGACTATGTGGATGTCTACATGATGCATCGCGATAACACCGCTATTCCGGTTGGTGAGTTTATCACGGTCCTTAATGAGCATAAAAACGCTGGACGCATGCGTGCATTTGGCGCTTCTAACTGGTCAATGGAGCGTTTACAAGAGGCCAATGATTGGGCCGCCGCGCACAATATGTCCGGCTTCTCTGCCATGAGTAACAACTTCAGTCTGGCGCGCATGATCGATCCGGTCTGGGACGGCTGTATTGCCGCCTCTGATCCTGAGTTCCGTGCCTGGTTAGAGAAGACTCAACTTCCAATTATGCCCTGGTCAAGTCAGGCGCGTGGCTTCTTCACTGGTCGTGCCCGTCCCGATGATCATTCGGATGCCGAACTGGTACGTTGCTGGTATAGCGATGATAACTTCCAGCGACTGGATCGTGTGAATCAAATGGCGCAGCAGCGGGGTGTTCTACCAATTACCATTGCCCTGGCTTATGTCTTAAATCAGCCATTTCCGACCTTTCCTTTGATTGGTCCACGGTTACTTTCGGAGACCAGAACCTCTCTGCCCGGTTTGAGCGTGGAGCTTTCTCCTGAAGATGTACGCTGGCTCAATCTCGAAGCGTAGTATCCTGTATTCAGTTATCGACCTGATCACCAGTCGCTTTAGCAGGCGGCTGGTGATATTTTTATGCCGCCTCCCTCTGGTTGGATGCAATAAAACAACGGTCCTTATTTGTTTAGACAAATTGATGGATATGGTGTGGATTATTTGGAAGGACTGACTCATTGAATAGTGAACGAATACAAACGCTAGAGCAGATGCGCGCTGTTGAAGAGCGGCATGATGAAGCGCCTGCCAGGCTGGATAAACGCCTGGTTTTGATTATGGCGATCGCCTGTGCTCTTTCAGTAGCTAATCTATATTATATACAACCGTTGTTAGCAGTTATGGGACAAGAGTTTTCGGTCTCAGCCAATCAAATGGGTTTTATTGCGACGATGGGACAGGTTGGGTATGCATGTGGATTATTGTTTATCATTCCGCTGGGTGATAAATATAACCAGCGCACATTGATCGTAGGAATGTTGGCCGCGGTGACACTGGCATTAGTTTTTATGGCCGCAGCCCCATCAATTATGCTGGTGACCGTCGCAAGTTTCCTGGTGGGTGTGACTACCGTGGTGCCGCAATTAATTATTCCTTACGCCGCCAGTCTGGCATCGGCTAAGGAGCGTGGGCGGGTAGTTGGAACGGTGATGAGTGGTTTGCTGATTGGTATTTTACTGGCACGCACAATCAGTGGTCTGATCGCGGCCCAATTAGGCTGGCGCGCGATGTATTGGATTGCAGCCGCCATAATGGTATTGCTGGCAATCTTGATGCGCTTTTTATTGCCACAAGATCATGAGCAGAAGGGCGATATGAGCTATCCGCGCTTAATGCAATCGTTGTGGGGATTGGTACGGGAAGAACCGGTGTTGCGAGAGGTTATGCTCTTTGGAGCCATGGCCTTTGCTGCCTTCAGTGCATTCTGGGTCTCACTCTCATTTTTTCTGGCAACGCCTCCCTATCATTTTGGGAGTGAAGTCGCGGGTTTATTCGGTCTGGTAGGCGTAGCGGGAGCACTGGCAGCATCCTTTGTGGGAAGATTCGCTGATCGACGTGATCCACGGGTAGCCAATGGCCTGGCCTTACTTATCGTGCTGCTCTCTTTTGTCTTTATGTGGTTTACTGGTCAATGGCTATTTGGTTTGATCATCGGCACAATATTGCTGGATCTAGGTACCCAGGCCAATCAGATTTCAAGCCAGACACGCATCTATAGTATGCGACCCGAGGCACGTAATCGCCTGAATACGGTGTATATGTTTGTGTACTTTGTGGGTGGCTCGCTAGGATCATTGCTTGGCACCTTGGGGTGGAGCCTCGCTGGTTGGAATGGTGTCTGTGCCGTTGCATCCTTGATGCTCGTGATTGCCCTGGGCTTTTATGCCTTGAATACCCATAAGTTGAACCAGCAGCTACAGGCAAGAAATTAAAATCAAAACATATAGAAATACACAGAGCGCCATCCAGCAGTTGAATGGCGCTCTGTTTTGTGGTCACAAACCTACTTGTGGGCGGCCTCTTCCTGTTTTTTACGCACGCTAATAATGTCCTGTTGGACGTTAGCTGGTACTTCAGAATACTGTGAGAACTCCATGCTAAACGTGCCACGCCCCTGGGTGATTGAGCGTAGATCGGTCGCATAATGGAGCATTTCCGCTTGTGGGACAGCGGCCGTGATCCGCTGGCGTCCATCTTCCAGTGACTCCATACCCATTACATGTCCACGCTTGGTATTGATATCACTCATGACATCACCCATGTTCTGCTCCGGTACTTCAATTGTCACATTCATGATTGGCTCTAGCAGAACTGGATTGGCCTGTGGTACCGCCTCCTGCATGCCCATCGAAGCCGCAACCTCAAAAGATTGTGCTGAGGAGTCCACTGGATGATATTTGCCATCCACAAGGGCCACCTTCACATAGACCATTGGATGTCCAGAAATGAAACCGCGTTTCAATGATTCACGGATACCTTTCTCGACACCGGGAATAAACTGTCCAGGTACAACGCCACCAACAATTTTATCTTCAAAGACAAAGGTTTTATCGCTATCTCGTGGCAGCGGCTCCACCTCCAGCCAGACATCTCCAAACTGTCCATGTCCTCCGCTCTGCCGTTTATGGCGACCATTGGCGCGTACTTTTTTACGAATCGTCTCGCGATACGAGATCCGCTGGTCCTGTGTCAAGAGATCTACTGCGTACTTGCGTTTAATGCCTTCAACCACTATCTGGATATGTGTTTCGCCCATACCGGAAAGCAGCATCTCAGCGGTTTCAGGATCGCGTGAGACGCGGATCGTGCGATCTTCTTCCACAATGCGGGCCAGCGCATTGCTCATCTTATCTAGATCTGCCTGGTTACGTGCCAGAATCGCGACCGTATAGCAAGGCTCTGGTAACTTGATTGGATCCAGTGGGGTTGATGCCTCTTTACTATTGGTCAGTGTATCGCCAGTGTGGCTTGCTGAAAGCTTGGCAACTGCGCCAAAATCGCCGGCGGGAATCTCTGTTGCCGGTTCCTGCGTTTTACCATGTTGGATTACCAACTGGCTCATGCGTTCATCGGAGCCTGATTGCATATTCTGGAGATGCATATCTGACTTAAGCGTTCCACTAAAAACGCGGAAGGAAGAAATGGTTCCTACCTGTGCCCCCGCGGTTTTAAAGATAAATGCAGAGACTGAATCATTAAAGGACTTTGCATCCTCAGCCATGGCATCCAGCGGACTGGGCATATAATCGACAAGAGTATCAAGAAGTGTCTGTATACCAATATTTTTGTTGGCAGAACTGCAGAGGACAGGCACGATAGCGCCCGTGCAAGTGGCTTTTTTAATTACTGACAGCACCTCTTCATTGCTGAGAGTCTCGCCATCCAAAAAACGTTCCATGATGGCATCATCACTCTCAACCGCCGCCTCAACTAATTGTTCGCGATAGCGTGTGATATCAGCATGTAATTCCGGGGGAATGGGTATTTCCTGTACATTGTTGCCGCCCTCAAAGGTATAACCCTTACACGTCGCCAGATCGATTACGCCTCTAAAATTGGCCTGTTCTCCAATGGGGATCTGGAGTGCCACCACTTTTGGACCGAACTGAGAACGCAAAGATTCCAGGGCTTGCTCAAATGAAGTGTTTTCACGGTCCAGTTTATTGACCACGACAATACGGGGGAGATTACGTTCATCCGCAAAGTGCCAGGTAAGTTCGGTGCCTACTTCAACCCCTTTTTCCGCGGTCACCACAACCAGAGCCGCGTCAGCGACTCGCAGGCCAGCTTTTACCTCTCCAACAAAATCGGGGTAGCCAGGGGTATCAATAAAATTGATTTTATGGTCTCTCCACTCAACTGGCAAGACTTTGACCTGCAATGACATCCGTCGTTTGAGTTCTTCAGGATCATAATCGACAACAGAGGTACCCTCATCCACTCTACCCTGACGTGTTACTGCACCAGTATCAAACAGGGCAGCATCAACAAGTGAAGTTTTGCCTGCTCCAACATGAGAAATGAGCGCTACGTTGCGAATATGTTCCGCTTGATAAACCTTCATAAAACCCAATCCTCCTGAGTTTCTACGCAGCAGTGGCCTGAATCAGACGTAATGCGGGGGGTCTATCATAGACCACCGATGCGGCCACGCGAATGGCTGTTGCGGTCCAGAGAAAAACTATATGCTTCTCTCTTCTCATTTCGTAGGTGTAGACCTAGTATATCAAAATTATGCAACATGTTCAACTGCATATCAAAGTACCATATTCTGGTTTAATGGACACCCTGATAGTGTTCCTGGCAACTTTATTCTTTGCTTCTTTCTAAATATAATCGACCAGGTGGCACTGAGATGTATCCCATAACAGTACACTGGCAGCGGAGCATAGATAGCATGCTATTTCTTATAGCAATACACGAATACGAAAAAGATGTGCTGTACACATGTCTGGATAAATCAAGGACACGGCTAATGAGAAGGGGGAGTTTTGGCCGCATTTTTTAGAAATAGCGTGTGCTATACTGAATGCATATTTGTTCTATGTGGTTAGCTGAAGGGAGTCCACGATGACAATTAACATACATGATATCGAAGCGCTGATTGAGCAGCAGGAGACATGGCGTCAGAAACAAACAATTAACTTGATTGCCAGTGAAAATACACCAAGCGAGGCCGTACGGCGCGTACAAACTTCTGATTTCATGGGACGTTACGCTGAAGGACATCCTAATGAAGGGGAGCAGGTAAACCGTTACTATCAAGGCACGCGTTACATCGATCAGATCGAGCGTATGGCGGAGCAAGAATTGCTGACACTATTTGGTGCCAAACAGGTAGATGTGCGTCCGATTAGTGGTAATGCCTCTAATACTGCTCTGGCCTTGAGTATCTTACGTGGTGGGGATACGGTGATCGCTAACTCAACTGATGCGGGTGGGCATATCAGCCATGGAGCGGTTGGAGTATTTGGACGGCGCATTCAGAGCCGTGGTCAATCCCTCAAAATCGGCAGTGAGCATGCTATTCATCTGCATTATCTGCCACTGACCGAGGATCGCTACCATGTGGATCCACAGAAAACCATTGAACTGGTTGATCAGCTCAATCCTCAACTGGTAATTCTTGGCAAGAGCCTGTTCCTATTTCCTGAACCAGTTACTGAGATAGCGGCCTTCTGTAAGACGAAGGATATTCCTGTGCTCTACGATGGTGCCCATGTGTTGGGCTTGATCGCTGGTGGACAGTTTCAATCGCCATTACAAGAGGGTGCAACCTGGTTGACGGGAAGCACACATAAAACTTTTCCAGGACCACAGCGTGGCGTTATTCTTGCCAACCTGACAGATCCTGCCGCAATTAAGAAATGCTGGCAACCAGCCGATCGTGGTGTCTTTCCTGGTTCGTCAAGTAACCATCATCTGCATACATTGCCCGCTTTGTTGGTAGCTACACGTGAGATGCAGCGTTATGGACATGAATATGCGGCCCAGATTGTGCGTAATGCTCAGGCGTTAGGCCGTAGTCTTGATGAGTTAGGAACCCCTGTTGAGGCACGCGAATTTGGTTATACACGCAGTCATATGATCGCAGTCAATGTGGCGCAGTGGGGTGGTGGGGTAGACGTGGCCAAACGCCTTGAGGAGAGCGATATTATCGTCAATTATAATATGCTGCCAGGCGATGTGGATCCACGTAATCCCTCAGGTCTGCGTATCGGCGTATCAGAGATGACGCGTTTCGGCATGGATGAGCAGGCAATGGGTGAACTGGCCCAACTGATCCATGAAGCGGTGCGTGGCAAAGCTGTCAAAGAACAGGTAAACGCGCTACGTGGGCGCTATGTAGAGATGCAGTACGTCTAAATCTATATGGTATGGGCCGGTGGTATAAATATAGCACTGGCCCATACCACACAGGACTAACTATGTCCTGACGTCGATACATTTCCATGCGTTCCTTCGTTAATAGAAGAGACACTGTAATTTACCTGTCCATGCTCATAAAATACGCTCGTAACCATCGGGCATGCCTTCTTTGATGTATGCAGATAACGCAGTTGGTTATATAAAGATAAGCGAATAGCAGTCCTATAGAACGTATATGTTTAAGAATTACTATAGATCGAAAATCACTCAATGTTTGCTTTAGACAACATAAGAACGGAAGTGAATATCTTTTCATGGAAAGTAATGATCTCCTCATCGGAAAACAGCTTGGTACCTGTGTGCTTGATCGCCTGGTTGGTTCAGGCGGGATGGGGATGGTCTATCTTGCTCATCAGACGCGTCCGGTACGCGATGTGGCCGTAAAGGTTTTAAGGTCGGGTGCAGGCATATATACTGAAGCGCATCAAGAATTTCTTGAGCGTTTTCGCCGTGAGGCTAATGTGATTGCTCGGCTTGATCATGTGAATATTTTGCCTATTTATGAATATGCTGAGCAAGACGGATTGGCCTATCTCGTAATGCCTTATCTGCAAGGTGGCAGTTTACGTAGTTTGTTGGAAGATAAAGGACGGCTCTCACCGCTAGAGGCATTTAAATATATTGAGCAAGCTGGCTCGGCCCTACAGTATGCGCATGAGCATAAGATCGTGCATCGTGATATCAAGCCTGGCAACATGCTTTTCCATGCAGATGGCCGTCTGGTCCTGGTTGATTTTGGCATTGCCCGTATCACACGGGACCAAAAGGTTAGCGATCTTTCTGATCCGTCATTGACGGCGGTTGGACAATTTCTGGGTTCGGCGGATTATATGGCGCCAGAGATGGTGCAAGGAGGAAAGGTTGATTACCGTGCTGATATCTATGAGCTCGGTGTCGTACTTTTTCAGATGCTGATTGGCCGCGTCCCTTTCCAGGGTGGTTCACCGCTTTTCATTGCTGCCATGCATCTTAATGAGCAACCTCCCTCCCTGACCCAATTAGACCCCAATATCCCTTACTCAGTCGATGCTGTGGTGCAGAAAGCCCTGGCCAAGGATCCTGCCGCCCGTTATCAATCTGCCCGTGAGATGGTTGACGCATTGCGGCTGGCCCTGGGTATATCAACTTCTCTTACCCAGGCCTCTTTTCCTGGTGCCAACGCCTATACTTTGAATCCTGCTTCCGTCCCAGGTAATTCCTATCCACAAAACATGGGCTATCCAGTTTCCAACTCTCTACCTCCGCCACCAATTGAGGTTAGTCAGAGATTGATACAGGCCCAGTATATACAGCCTGGCAGTATGTCTGGTCCTCACACATCATCCCCGTCAAACATGGCGCAGGGATACCCTGCTCCACAAGCATATCCATCGTCCTGGCCGCAACATATGGCGCCAGAAGTAGATACTGCCTTTGTGCCCTATCCACATCAAGTTCAGCAGAGCAAGAGACGTTCGTCGGCCTGGGTAGGATGGCTTCTGACTATATTTGTAGTCCTGGCTCTGGTGGTGGTAGGACTTATCTTTGGTCCACATCTGGTTGAAAGTGCCTTTGTCCATCCCGCTACGCCTACTGCTGTCGTCGAACAACCCACAGCGACTACGCCTCCCGCGCCGACCGCAACTCCTGTGTCAACCGCGACCACGACTCCGGCAGTCCTGGATGTTAATGGTGCCAAAGCCTTTGTACAGAGTTATTATGATGATATCAATCAGTCCAATTACCAGGGAGCTTATACCCACTGGAACAAAGAATACCAAAACGCAAATTCCCCGGACACCTTCGCGGCTGGATTTAAGCAGACCAAACAAGATGATGTTACTTTCAATAGTATTTCAAAAGGGGATGATCAGAGCTACAATGTGAATGTCTCTGTGGTCGCCACCGAAGTGGATGATAATGGCAACACCATCTATAAACACTATAAGGGCACTTATGTGGTTGGGAAAGATGCCGATGGCTTACATTTTCTCCCTGCTTCCCGTATGCTGCCAGTTTAAGCCACTATCTGATGTGATGCAATTAGCAGAAAGAAAAACCAGTTCATACTGCGGCGTGAACTGGTTTTTCTTTCTGCTAAATTAGTCTTCACGGTGTTGCTTGAGTAGATCGATCAGCCACTCTTCGTCGTGTGTGGGTACACCCGCTTTCTGGGCTTTGGCTAATTTAGAGCCGGGATCCTCGCCGACAATCAGGTGATTGAGCGCTTTGCTCACACCTGTCGCGATCTTTCCACCCAGAAGGGTAATCTCTTCTTCAGCAGCAGCGCGTGTCATCGCTTGCAAACGGCCAGTTATTAAGAACGATTGTCCTGTAAGTGGTCCGTTTATCTCTACCCTGTCTTCTTTGAGCGTCAGACCAGCCGCACGTAGCCTGTCAATCAGTGCAAGGTTATCAGTATCCTGCAACCAATTATAAACGCTTTGACCGATCTCAGGGCCAACACCGGGCACTTTAATGATCTCTTCGGCACTCGCGTGTGCCAGAGAGTCTATATCGCCAAAGGCCGTAGCTAACAACTGGGCGGACTTCTCGCCGATATAGCGAATATTAAGTCCAAACAAAATGTGCCAGAATGGTCGTTTTTTACTGGCCTCGATCGCGGCCAGCATATTATCCGCACTCTTCTTTTTGACGCCTTCCAGCGCCAGAAGCTGTTCTTCAGTCAAGTGATAGAAGTCCGAGAGACTTTTAATATAGCCAGCGTCGACAAGCTGCTTAGACATCTTTTCTCCAATAGTTTCGATATCCATAGCGCCTTTAGACACAAAGTGAATCACACTTTGCAGAATACGCTCTGGACACTCCTTATTGGGACAATAAGCCATGGCTTGATCGGGAATGCGAATGATTGGTGTCTGGCAGAATGGACACTGGTCCGGTAAGCGATAGACCTCTTCTTTACCGCTTCTTCGTTCCAGGACAGGTTTTACGACCTGGGGAATTACCTCGCCAGCCCGTTGGACTAATACCCAGTCGCCGATGCGCAGATCTTTGCGCTGAATATCACCCTCATTGTGCAATGAGGCACGTGACACCGTAACGCCGCGAATGTTGATAGGCTCGAGGACCGCCCAGGGATTAATTGAACCGGTGCGACCAACGTTCACCCGGATATCCAGTAGTTGGGTGGCAACCTGAATAGGGGGATATTTAAAGGCGATGGCCCAACGTGGATCCCGTGCCACCGTTCCCAATTCTTCTTGATGAGCCAGATCATTGATTTTTATGACTACTCCATCAATTTCATAGGGTAGGTTAAAGCGTTCTTTTTCCCATTTCTTACAGTAGTCCATCACCTCTTCCAGCGTACTGGCCTGCTGTACATGAGGATTGACAGGAAAGCCCCATTGCCGCAAAAGCTCAAGTGTTTCCCAATGGCTATTGATACGCATACCATCAACATAGCCAATTTGATAGCCAAAGAAACTTAAGTTGCGGGTAGAGGTAATACGCGGATCTTTCTGGCGTAGTGAACCTGCCGCGGCATTGCGTGGATTGGCAAATAAGCGATCGTCGCTCATTTCTTCGTTGAGTTTCTCAAAGCTCTGGATTGGCATATAAATTTCGCCGCGTACCTCCACCTTTGATGGAATGTTGTCTCCCCGAAGTTTCTGGGGAATTGTGCGCACTGTACGCACATTTGGTGTCCAATCTTCACCGACCAGGCCGTCACCACGGGAGGCCCCAATCTGCAGGCGCCCTTTCCCGTAGGTCAGCGCCATGGCCAGACCATCGATTTTCAACTCACAGACATAACTAAAGGTCGCGTCAGGTAAAATATTTTGTGCTCGCTTATGCCAATCTCTTAGCTCTTGTTCGCTACGCGCATTTGCCAGGCTTAGCATGGGTAAAGGATGCCGATGTTGAGGGACATCCTGAACAGGGCCAGTACCGACTCTTTGGGTTGGCGAATCAGGCGTTTGTAGTTCAGGGTGTTCATGCTCAATTGTTTGCAGCTCGATCATTAACTGATCGTACTCTGCATCAGTCAAAGTTGGATTATCTTTAATATAATATTGATAATTTGCTTCTTCGATCTGATGCCGTAGTTGGGCTACATGGGTTTCCAGGCGTTCTTCCTCACTACCCTCTTCCTGACGTAATGCCGAAGGTGTCGTACTGTTCTTTAACTCAGGTTCTTCTTGCCCCTCATAGACATCTGACATACAGAATACTCCTACTAAAAAGTGTTATGGTGTTTTATCAGCTCTTTATCTATTCTTTTTAGTACACCTGATAATGGTAAACTTCCGGATTGCTCTCAAACAAGCCGGCAACAGGACCTCGCCATTGGGCGAAGAGGGGGCCATTGCGGAAATCATCAACATGCGCCTCAAGCGATGACCAGACCACTGATAACATATAGCGCCCGGGTTTCTCAACGCAGCGTGTCGCGTTGGCTGAAATGCATTCTGGATGCTGGCGGATGAATTCGATACCTTGAATAATGCCCTGTCCGAGCTCTTCTTCTTTGCCTGGAAGGGCGGTAAAAATGGCGACTTCAGTAACCATGCTAGAACTCCTTATTTTTTTACGTAGGAAAATCGATAGTGTCCTACTGATGGGAGGCACTTCTCTTTGCAATACTGTATTAAACTGGTTGTGGCAAGCATCTGGTTGCTGGATGTATCCTATCATGATTGATAAGAGCGTGTCCATTCTAACCACGGCGTTGGGTCGTAGGCACTGATCTGGATTGCTCAATCAGGCTGCCTGGGAATCAGACCAGTCCTGTTGAAATGTCTTAGTTAAGGTTGTCAGGATAGATGTATCCGCGACCAGAATGCCCAGTTCACGGTTTTTATCAAGTGAGGCCGTTGAGATGTTTTCAGAGCCGACAAAAGCTTTTTGTTGATCAACCACGATGATTTTGGCATGCATATATAACTTTTTGTCCTCTCGAACCTGGACGCCATGTTTCTTGATAGCTGTAATGCCTGGAAGATTATAATCCTGCCCCCCCATACTGGTTGGTAAGACGACACGTACCTGGACCCCTTTAGCGCTTGCGTCTGATAGTGCCTGCTGGACCTGATCATCTTGCATCTCTTCAGCTTCAACGTAGAGCGATGTTTTAGCGCTATGGATTAACGAAAGAAAGGTGCTATGAGAATTGAGTGGACTGACCACCAGACGTGGGCTTTCAACTTTGACCTGGACACGTTGCCAATCGGCAGTGAATATATCCTGCACTGCTTTGACGTCCTGTGCATTGGTATCAATAATGCCATACTCTCGATTGAGCGTATACTTGCTATTGCCAAGGGCAGAAGCGGTAAAGTTGCAGGTCATAATATAAGCAGTCTGACCATCGATAAGCATGCCTTTTTCATGGGTTAAGGCAAACTGCGGATTACTGGTCCGTGTTTGAATACCGGCCGCCCGTAAGCGATCCAGCGTCTGCTGCGGTGAAACTGAGCCGCCCCCATAAGGATGGTCCTCAAGGATTACGCGCACATCTATATGGCGATGGGCGGCATCTTCTAATACAGTGATGACCTTTTTGTTGGTTAGCAGATACATCTCAACCCAGACCGATTTTTTGGCATTGTTGATGGCGCTGGTAATCACCTGTTCTCCTGCATCAGGTTCAACAAACATTTTAGCGCCTTGTATGCCAGTGCTAGCTTGCGCCAGGGTCGTGTCGTTTGCTGCTGCTACATGCTTATCGCCGACACCCAGCGTAATCTTTTCACATCCTCCTAGAGGAAAACAGAGAAAGACGCAGAGCAGAATTAACCATAGTTTGCCCGAAACAGGGTAAGGTAGCGTTGGATGGTGCATATTTCCTCCTTGATAATTGTTATCCCTGTTATTTATATGCGCCAGGCATATTGAAAAAGCGGAAATACTATTTAAATCAGTACCACTACATGAGGTAACGAAGAAGGAGGCCGTCTGGCAGCACCTGCAAAGGAGAAAAAAAAGTGACGTTCCCGTTTCCCCAAAAAGGGAATCGAGAACGTCGGTAGGTGTGGTTAATAAAAAGGGTGTGTGATTTACCTAGGGGTGGAGCGCGATAAACAAGGGAGCAAGCACTAAAGTGATCGTACTTAAAAGTTTGATCAACACGTGTAGTGAGGGACCGGCCGTATCTTTGAATGGATCGCCAACGGTATCACCCACGACACTGGCCATATGAGCCTCGCTTTTCTTTCCCAATACGGTTCCATTAGGATCGTTGCGATCAACCATCTCGCCGTTGGCATTTACACGCAGGTAACCGGCTTCGATGTATTTCTTCGCATTATCCCAGGCACCGCCGCCATTGTTAAGAACCAGGGCCAGTACAACGCCACCCATCGTTCCCACCATCAGTAGGCCAGCCTCAGCCTGTGGTCCCAAAATGACACCAATCACAACTGGAGTAAAGACCGCCACAACACCCGGAAGTATCATGGCACGCAATGCACCACGCGTGCTAATATCCACACAACGAGCATAATCGGGATCTACACGATCCTCTACCCGTTCGGCCATGATTTTTGGATTTTCGCGGAACTGCCGACGAACCTCCTCAATCATACGTTTGGCGGCATCACCCACCGCACGAATAGCTAACGAGCTAAAGAAGAAGATCAGTGTTAAACCGATCAGGGCTGCAATGAAGACCTCGATATTAGCCAGGTCCACACGATAGACTGCTGGATTATGTTTATACGAATAGAGCACATCCAGGTAGGCGCTAAAAAGGAGGAAGGCAGCCAATGCGGCCGAGCCAATACCGTAGCCTTTGGTTAATGCTTTGGTTGTATTGCCGACACCATCCAGTGCGTCAGTGATATCGCGCACAGACTCGGCTTCACCACCCATCTCGGTAATACCACCGGCATTATCGGTAATGGGTCCAAAGGTATCCATCGCTAGAATATAGGCGCAACTCATCAACATACCCATCGTCGCCACCGCTGTTCCAAAGATGCCACCTACATTAATGACACCAGGATTGATCGCGGCACTGATAGGAATAGTGACCTGGCTACCAAAGAAGAATGAGAGTCCTAACGCCGATACAATGGCCAGTACGGGCAATGCGGTACACTCGAAGGCGACCGCCATACCGGTGATAATTGTGGTGGCTGGACCAGTTAAGGTTGAGTTCGCGATTTCACGAACAGGACGCCATGTGCCGGCAGTATAATATTGGGTAATAAAGACGAAGGCAATACTTAGCAGGATACCAACTGTGCCAGCCAGACCGAACCAGACCCAGGCGGGCACGGTATTACTGCTAACACTCTGACCGCCAAGCATCAAGTAACTGCCCAAAAAGACTCCAATCACCGAAATTGCGCAGGTGATATAGTAGCCCATATTGAGTTGTTTCATTGCGATTTCGCCAGGATCACGGCCCGCAGCTTTATCCGGTTCGACAACGACCGAAGGACGGATGTAGAGCAGACCAGCGGCCGAAGCAATCAGACCAAAGGCACGCACAACCAGTGGAAACAGAATCCAGCCAGGATTCTTTGTTGCCAGGTAGAGAGCGACACCTAGAATCATTGCTCCAATATTCTCGGCGGCTGTGGATTCAAAGAGGTCAGCACCACGGCCAGCACAGTCACCAACATTATCACCAACCAGGTCAGCAATTACAGCTGGATTACGTGGATCATCCTCAGGGATGCCAGCCTCGATTTTACCCACCAGGTCTGCTCCCACGTCGGCAGCTTTTGTAAAGATACCACCGCCAAGCTGCGCGAAGAGCGCCACAAAGCTAGCACCAAAACCAAAGCCCACGATGAGCGAAGGAACTTTGTCGATGTTGTTACCGATACTATAGAGCAAGAAAATGAGAGATACACCCAGCAGTGAGAGGGCCACTACCAGGAAACCAGAAACAGCCCCACCTCGCAGTGAGACCATCAGTGCTTCACCCAGGCTGCGGGTAGCGGCACTGGCTGTACGGCTATTTGATTTGACCGCCACATACATGCCAATGTAGCCTGAAACCCCTGAACAGAAGGCACCGATAAGGAACGCGATTGCTGTACGCCATGCTAGATCGAACTTTGTGGCTCCATCTCCATTGCTCAAGAGATAGAGCACCGCTGCAACGACAACAGCCGCGACTAAAGAGAGGATAGTAATGGTGCGGTACTGACGATTAAGAAACGCCATTGCACCCTTAAAGATGGCATCTGCAACTTTTTGCATGGCAGGAGTGCCCGTATCTTTGCGCAACACGTAGCTGGCGAGGTAGCCAGCAAACGCGACGGCAAGAACTCCCACTATGATTGGAACCCAGATATAGTTGCTCACGATAAAGTGTCCTCCTTATAACAAAGTAAGAAGAAGTGCGGTGCTTATCAACTTTGATAGCAGCTGAGACATCGTGATCGAACCATGGTAGAAGTAAACTACTGAATTCTAACTACAGAACCTGAACATATTGAGCACTGCGGTTTGTTTGTTAAATTTTAAGTAATAGCTACTTCTACCTAACGAGGTGTATCCAAGTCGTATCATAGTGTAACATAGTGAATGTCACATGACAAGGGCACAAGCTTTATAAACTAATTACCGTACCTTCGTGCTTTCGGCAAGTATGGCTTCAATGCGTGTGAGCTGCGGTACTACCTGTTTTTTTCTGGATACCAGTCCCTCAACTATAATGGAGCTTCCATCCGCTTCCAGAGGGCGATTAAACGCTTCAGCTACCGCCTGCTCGCCGCCACAAATGAGGAGATTGCAGCGCATATTGATGATATCAACAATCATAAACAAGAATGAAAGATAGCCTTGATCCTGGGTGATATCCCTCATTGTCTCCAGTAACTCATCTCTACGAGCCTCAATACTGGCCGGACTGGCCGTCTCGACGGTGCCGACCGCGAATTTCTGATCACGGACCGTAAACTCTTTGAAGTCCGACGTAATCAATGCCTCGGCAGGCTTCTCTGCCAGATCTTTGGCTGCGGCCGAAAAAATGGCCTGTCCATATTCTTCGATATCTTCACCAGCGATCGCAGCCAGTTCAGCGGCGACGCGCTCATCGCGTACAGTGCATGTTGGTGAGCGTAGGATCAGCGTGTCATACAACAGACCAGCCAGCAATAAACCAGCTACTTCCTTGGTGATCTCAACATCTGCCTCATGATACAGTCCAGTAATAATCGTACCGGTGCAGCCGACAGGTTCTGCTCGGAAGAGAATAGGCTTACTGGTATGGACATCGGCGATGCGGTGGTGATCGATAATGCCGAGTAGCTCAGCCTCTTCGATGCCATCTACCGCCTGGGACTGCTCATTGTGATCTACCAGATAGACACGTTTAGGACGAGCTTTAATCAGGTCGGTACGCGAAATATAGCCGACCAGTTTGCCATCATTATCCACAACCGGCATTGAACGCAGTCGAGCCAGCGTCGTCTGTACATCACTCATATGATCGTCTGGATGGCAGAAGGTGAATTCCTGCGTCATAATCTCTTGCGTATTGATACTCAAGTTGATCAAGCGAATCGCGGTAAACGTATGGTGGGCAGTACTGATCACCATCACGCCATGCTGGCGTGCCGCGAACAACGTCCGCTCGGAGACCAATAGATCTCCAGTAATTACCAGAGCCGCCGCTCCAGATTCAATCGCCATTATTTGAGCATCTTCACGGTCTCCAATAATCACCAGGCAGCCTGGTTCAATATAATCGACCATGGTTTCAGCTTCCATCGCGCCAACCAGTACGCGATTACCGAGCTTGCGACGACCTTCTACCAGGACACGGCCCTTAAGGACACGCACCAGATTATCACGGCGTAGGGGAATACGATTAAGAGAAGAAGGATCCAAATCATTAAAGAAAAGTTTAGCGAGATCATCATGGGCAATCATGCCTTTAACATAATTGTCTTTATCGATAACGGGCATAGAGCCACGATTATGTTCTTGTAATAACTGGCCAGCTTCAAAAACTGGTTGATCGACATACACAGAAATGATGCCGCGGCGCATAACGTCACGTACCTGCAGATACACGTCTTCCAGGGCTTCCGGCGCTTCCACCTGGAAGCGGTCGAGAACAAAACGGATCTCAGGCTTCAGGTCTCCGTGACGGACAGGAATGGCCTGGTCTTCACCCTGTGCGCGCAACAAATTCGCATACGCATAGGCAGAAGCCACGGAATCCATATCAGAATTTTTATGTCCCATAACATAAATTGGCTTTGTCATATAGTAGATCTCCGGCTTTAAGGTCAAGTTGCTCTTGGCTCTTTTTTAGATGTGTGGGGTGACCATTTAGTCAACCTACGTCTATTATGAATAAGGTCGTCAAGCTTTTCTGGATACTTTATCCATACCACTCAAACTTTTGTGTCTGTGCCTGACAACAAGAACGCTGCCAATGATTCCTGCAATCAGTAGGAGTCCTGCCAGGATTGCCAGGAAAAGAAAAGGTTCAGGTATCATAGACTCTTTTTTGTTGGATGGCAAGGGCGCAGTAGTCCCAGCCTGATTTTGTGTTCCCCCCGCGCTTGTTTGTCCAATGATCTGGTTTGTCGTCCAGGTGGCATTGGGTGTGAGCAATATCCTATCTGATAACGTCGCATCAGGCTTTGGAAGTTTCACAAATGGGTTGGTTGGTGGCCTACCGGTAGAATAATAGCGCTCATACATGTTTTTATAGAGAGGATTATTTTTGGACGCGGTAAGTTTTTTGCTGATACGTTGAACACCTGTTGCTGATGTAATAGTCAGCGTCAGTTGATAGTTTCCATCGCTCTGGTAAGTATGTTGGACTACCCTACCAGTCGCATTCTGACCATCGCCAAAGTTCCAATTATAGCTAGTGGTATCTGGCTGAGCAGGTGGAGCGTTTTCTACTGAGACCAGGAAATCTTTTCCGGTCTGTATTCTCCCAATATCACTGATGGTTGTCAAGTCCTTGTTAGGACTGGTCGTTTCACCCAGGATAGCTGGTTGATGGAGCATCCAGGTTGTGAGCAGCGTTGGTAGCGTCAGAGCCATGGTCAATGCGGCTGATTGTGCTGTATTTCCCGAGGCGAATGTGTTCATGAGTTGAATCGTATCCGTTGGTTGATCATAAGGATAACTTGCCTGGACGTTTCCCTGATAATAAGTAGAGTTACCTACAAAGGTCGCGCAAGGAATACCCGCTTGCGTAAAGGGCACCTGATCGCTGGATCCCAATGTATCGTCTTCTTGCTTCACATAAGAAAGCTGATCAGCGGTAAAGACGGGTTGGGTGACATCCTGTTTATTGGCACCATGATAGGTAAGACTCTGTACGCCAAGCTCACGTATCTGTTGAAACACGGCTGGTACGGCCTGCGCCATAAGCTTTCTGAACTGTATAATCTTCTCTTTTTGCGGACCATCCACCACGGGTGAGAGATCTACATAGAATGGCATCAATGTATTGTTCATCTGGCCAAGGTAGCGGAGAGGATAGGCGATACCATTTTGCTCTTCATTAAACATGGCCACGATATTGTTGAGATCCCCATTTACAGTAGCATTCACATAATTATATGAGCCGTAAAGCCCTTGTTCCTCGGCATCAAAGAGTACAAAGCGTAATGTACGCTGAGGAGCAAGATGATGTTGTTTCCAATAATTCCCCATTGCTCTGGCTACACCCAGTTCAATAGCACAGCCACTGGCATCATCATTCGCGGACTGTGTGGAAGTGGCCATACCATCATAGTGGCAACCAATAACCACCACCTGTTCAGGATGAACTGCGCCTGGAACCGTGACCTCAACATTGGAGGCTGGTATTGTGTCTGGCCTGTTTACCCAGCCACGAATAGGAAAAGGAATAGTAGACGGTACTGCACTAAATTCTTGCAAATTACCAAGCATTTCCTCTTTCCAGTAGTTAGCGAATTCATCATGTCCATTTTTATCTACGGGTATCTGGGCATCATAACCAGCTTCTCGATGCTGAAAGCGTGTTGCCAGCAAAAAAAGTTGTTTATAAATATAATCAGGTTCGACCACTGGTAATTCATCTTTAGCCGCGCCAGGATATTGTATCGCCTGCTTATGTGTCGTACTGGCTAGAGCGGTTAAGGGTAACGTTACTATGCTACATAAAAGTAGGAGCACGAAAAAAGACGCCCGTAGAATCCGGTGACTCATGCATTCTCTCCTGAACAAATGTTATTAGAAGTTTACGCTAATCATATCACAGAAGCTACCTACTAACTTCGGGCCCCTGGATCATCTTTACAATGGTTCACATATTTCGTGTTTTCTTCCCTATTTGTAGCCTTTTTTACTCATAAGGGTGAAAAAAGAAGAGCCAACATGATACACTAGAGAAATAGAAAGATGAATAGGAAGATATCTATGCACAAATCTGAGATTTTAATAGAGCAAGATACTTTTGGAGAAGCTCGTCCTGTCGTCGTAGCCATGGAGGTTCCGATATCTGTAGTGCTCCCAAAGTTAGTAGACATATTGCAGCTACCAAAACATGATTTGTTTGGCAACCCATTGGTGTATACATTACGCCATGCGGCCAGTGGCCGTATTCTCCTGACGGATCAGACCCTGACAGCTGCTGGTATTCTTCCTGGTATGCGTTTGATGCTGGATTCTTCCAGTACAGAGAGTCTTTCTGTTCCTATTGCGCCTATCGCTTCTGAAACTGTGATACCAGGACCAGGACCAGGACCGCTGCCGCTGATGGATTCAGCCTTGCACAGTTCTGAGACCATTGCTGATCAGTCACT
The DNA here is from genome assembly GCF_003967575.1 of Dictyobacter alpinus. NCBI lineage: Bacteria > Bacillati > Chloroflexota > Ktedonobacteria > Ktedonobacterales > Dictyobacteraceae > Dictyobacter > Dictyobacter alpinus. The sequence goes on along the minus strand of NZ_BIFT01000001.1, from coordinate 982,497 downwards.
CTTTGCCACCATTCCCTCTCAGTCGTCTCAAGCACCAATCGATGATAGTGGCACAAAGAAACGCGGTGGTATCTCTCGACGAGCGTTGCTGGCTACTTTGGGGACCCTTGTTGGTGTTGGTGCGGCTGGAGGAGTAGGCTATGCCGCATATCATAATTGGTTTCAAGCCGCGCAGACCCAGCAAAATGCTGGCGTCATGCCCGTAAAGATGCCAGCCCAAAAACCTGCTATGCAAGGAGCCAATCCAACGCTTAAGGTAAATTTGACCTTTACCAAGCATAAACAGCTTGTGCGTAGTATTGCCTGGTCGCCTACGGGAAATACGCTGGCTAGCGGCTCGGATGATACCCAGGTTTTGTTGTGGGATACCATGGGCAACATCCAGCGTATTATTGAGCATCCAGCTGCGATACGTGGTCTGGCCTGGTCACCAGATGGTGCCCAACTAGCAACTGGTGCTAACAACCAGGTAGCATTTTGGGATAGTGCTACTGGTAGACGGCTGGCGTTTTCAACGCAACTCCACAATCAGATGGTGACTGGTCTGGCCTGGGCCACACACAATATGAAGCAACTTGTCTCAGTTGGATCCGACAAGCGGGCTGTTGTCTGGAACACGCAAAATTTTCGCCCGGTACGTACCTATCGAGCACATACAAATCCAATTACAGCTGTTTCGTGGAGCACAGACGGCCAAACCGTGGCAACCGTTTCGGATGCCGGAGCAGTCAGGATCTGGAATGCGGCCACTGGTAAAGACATCCATGGATACTATCAGGATGCGCAAATTCCGATGCGTACACTGGCTTTTGCTGTTGATGGGGCGACCCTGGCGGTAGGCGGAGATGATGGAGTCTTACGTATCTGGAATGCTCTGACATGTGCCAGACACACGGCCTTCTCATGTGTGGATGCCCCCCAACGCCTACAGCTTGTTAAATCTTCTCTACGCGCTGTTGCCTGGTCATCTGACGGCCGCTTCCTTGCGGTTGGCGCCCAGGATGGAACATTTATCGTCTTGCAGGCAAATAAAGGCATGAAACAGATCTTCTCGCAAAAACTCAATGGAGCTATACATGGAATCACCTGGTCCCCCAATGGCAAGCAAGTTGCTACAGCCTTAGGAAACCAGGCGATAATCTGGGATGTTATTGCATAACCAACTTTTAATGCTTAACGCGTTTAAAATGAGTGGGCTGCTGCCTCGATAAACTGAACCATGGTGCGCATGTCGTTGATGGCGCGTGTAGATACAGGGCTATTAACGTAGGGAACGTTGTTCAGTGCTTCGTACGCTGCATCACAATGTTGTTGTAGGAAGGTGCGGCAATATGCTTGTGTCTGGGTGCGTGCGAAAATCGCCAGCACCTGTTCGACTTGCGCACTGGTTACAGGAGCTTCCTGCTGATAAATCGTTTGCAACGTCTGTAAATCCTCGGCATTGGCATTTTCTAATGCATGTAGGATAGGCAGACTTTTTTTGCGTCGATATACATCGCCAGCCTGGGTTTTGCCCAGTTCAGCGGAAGTCGCCCAGACGCCCAGCAGATCATCACGTACCTGGAACGCAATACCGATGGCCTGACCAAAGCTGGCCAGGCGCTGGATCGTGCTTGCATCGCGAGTGCCAATCATCGCACCCATTTCAGCCGAGCAACGCATCAAGGCAGCAGTCTTGCGGCCAATCATATCGATATACATCGAGACAGAAATATCCTGGCGTTGTTCAAAGCTAATATCCAGATATTGCCCTTCCGCGATCTCCAGGACCGTGCGATCGAGGGTCGCGCCCAGGCGGGCTGCGATATCACCTTCCACGCCATGCTCCAAGACTCCCCATAAGGCGTAGCGAGCCAGACCAAACATCCCATCACCCGTATTAATGGCCTGTGGCACGCCCCAGATCTTCCACATGGTGGAGCGATGACGGCGCTCGGTATCTCCATCTTCGATATCATCGTGAATGAGTGTAAAATTATGGGTAAGTTCGACCGAGACCGCTGCCGCGAGGGCGCGTTGCAAGTAGCTATTGTTCTCTATCCCTGTTGTCTCAGTCAGGCCCCAGGCTCCCACCGCCTCATAGGCCAGCAGCAACAAAGTTGGACGTAACAGTTTACCTGGATTACTTCTGGTGGGAGTTAATTCCGCATCTACCCAGCCAAGATGATATTGCATTTGCCCATAATAGGCATCCAGGGCTGCGACCCCAGATGCATCAGCGACCGTCTGAAGCGTTGTCCGTAAAGCGGTATCAATCGAACGCTGGTGTCGGAGCAATGTAGATTGTAGAGTTGTCGATAAGACCATGAATATGACGATACGAGATGGTATAGCGCGTGCTCGCTATTCTCCTCGTCCCCCTTTCTCTCCTCAGTATCTCGATTTATGGATGCAGATAAAAGAAAACCCCTGCGGCTACTGTTCCAACTGCAACCAGGATGCGTGACAGGCCGCGAATGCCGCCAACACGTTTGAATGGTGAGCACATGTCGCAATAGCGATTAATATATTGATAACGATGCCCACGTAATCCTTCGCGTGCAATGACCACATCTTCATCCTTGCTTTGTGTATGGAGGTCATCACAGATATAGCGTCCACAACCATGGCAGTTGGACTGATCGACATAGTGCGTCGTTTTTGAAAGTGACCACTGATCTGGATAGACCTGGGTGCCACAGACGTAACAGACCTGTGTCTGCGCTAATTTCATCTGTCTTTCCGCACAAGGAGAATGTTGTTGCTTGGGGAAATGTTCCTGGCAGAAGCCCATATGGCAATCAGGACAACGTCCAAGTGCCTCTTCATTGCATTCATGACAACGACGAGCGGCATTAACACTACGCTGATAAGCTTTCATCTCAGTGGTGTTCTGCATACTTTTTCTTCTTCCATTGTCGTTATTGGCTGATTGCGATATATAGTCGCAATCGTATCTGTACAATAAGATGTTTAAGAACATGCTATTAGGTAGTATAGCACTGATAGATCTGTGGTTTATAACGAATCAGACGGCTGAGTTGTTGTCAATCTGACTAAAAGACCTATAAATGATGGCTACTTGCGCTAGTACAGTCTTTACTTTTACCTATCGTATTCTGAATGAGAAGATTGAAGTTGGTCTGGTAGTTGCCCGTGAGTTGAGTGACAAGGTATGATGTGGAGTGATTCTCGTGTCTGAACAGAAGGATGGTTTCTTGATGGCATCATTACTAGCAGCTACTTTACCTCCAACCCGCTGGGCTGATTATAGTCTTGAATGGGGCCAATCTACCTATGTGATGGGGATTATCAATGCGACACCCGATTCATTTTCGGGTGATGGTTTACAAACGGATAAAGATGATTGGATACAGCGTGCTGTGTCACAAGCGCAACAGTTTGTGGCTGAAGGCGCAACCTTTATTGATGTTGGTGGGGAGTCGACGCGTCCCCATGCTGAACTGGTTACAGCGACGCAAGAGATCGAGCGGGTGGTGCCTCTGATTCGGGCTTTACGTGCGGCCTTGCCTGCGCAGATTATGATCTCCATCGATACCTATAAAGCTGAGGTAGCTGAGCAGGCATTAGCCGCTGGTGCCAGCATCATCAACGACATCTGGGCGCTCAAGCAAGATCCAGCGATGGCTGAGGTTGCGCGGGCACACGGAGTGCCAGTGGTGTTGATGGCTAATATGCGTGGTTATCAGAAGCATGAGATTGTCAGCGATGTGACACGTTTTTTGTCCTCTGCCATCGATCATGCACTGGCCGCAGGTATTGCCTGGGAACATATTATAATTGATCCTGGTATCGGATTTGGTACCACTCCTGAGGAGAATCTGACCTTGTTACGTCGCCTGGGTGCTTTACAAGCACTGGGACGCCCCATCTTATTGGGAACTTCGCGCAAATCGACTATTGGCCTGATTCTGGGAGGCTTGCCAGCTACAGAGCGGCTAGAGGGTACCGCCGCTACCGTTGCTCTAGGAATTGCGCAAGGAGCCGATATCGTGCGTGTTCATGATGTGCGAGAAATGATGCGAGTTGTGAAGATGAGCGATGCCATTGTACGTGGCACATTCCAGCAACCCCAGGTGTAAAGAGGGAGGATGATGATGGATTATAAAGAAGCCTTAAGCTATATTTATGGTTTTACCGACTACGAACGTAATGGAAAATACACACGTGATCGTAATGAAAATATTTTGCGTGAGGTTGAACTGCTCAAGCGTCTGGGCGATCCCCATTTGCAGTATAGCAATACATTGATTGCCGGCACCAAAGGCAAAGGTTCGACCGCTGCATATATTGAACGTGTCTTGCGTGAGGCGGGCATACGCACCGGTTTATATACCCAACCTGATCTGCACACATTCCGTGAGCGTTCTCAGTGTAATGGTCACCTGATCAGTGAACAAGAGGTAGCTGAACTGGTGCCGGAAATCAAGTCTGCTGTTGAGCAGATTGAGGCCAGTCAGGAGTATGGTCCTTTTATCACCTACGAGATTGGAACGGCCCTGGCACTCCTCTATTTCGCGCGCCAGCATGTACAGCACGCGGTCGTTGAGGTTGGATTAGGTGGACGGCTGGATGCGACCAATGTGACGCATCCCCTTGTTTCCGTGATTACCTCAATCAGTTATGATCATATGAGTATCCTCGGCGATACCCTGGCCAAAATAGCGACTGAAAAGGCTGGTATCATCAAGCCGAATGGCATAGTTGTGACTTCCGCGCAGGCTCCCGAAGCCTTGTTAGCGATCGCAGCGATTGCCCAGCAGCGCAATGCCCGTATGATGCGCATTGGCTCTGTGGGAGTAGATCCGGCTGAAGCGGAAGTTGTGGCGGGCGCCTTGCTGCCATGTAGCTATCGCTATCAGATCCATGAACAAAGTGAGCAAGGGCAGCGTTTCTCGATTCAGACACCAGCTGGAACCTATGCTGATCTATGGACGCCGCTGATTGGTGCGCACCAGGTTGAAAATGCCACGGTTGCGGTTGCGACGCTAGAAGAGCTACTCCAGAAAGGTATCCAATGGGATGAAGCGGCGCTGCGTAAAGGTTTAGCCGCGGTCCATTGGCCCGCGCGTATCCAGGTAGTAGGCCATCAGCCCACTGTTGTGGTTGATGGCGCACACAATGCTGATTCGATGCATAAGCTATTGATTGCGCTGCGCTCAACCTTTGAGCCACATCGTTTGATCTGTGTACTGGGCGTCAATAAAGACAAAGATATAGCGCGGATGTTGCAGGAATTAGCTACCGTCGATACCATTGTGCTCACACAGGCGAATAATCCCCGCGCCATGAAACCGGAAGAGCTACAGGCGTTGATGAGCGCATATGCGCCCGCTGTCTCTGTGCATCTGGCTGATACCTGCGATCAGGCAATAGAGCTTGCCAAGGATCTGGCTGATCCTTCTGACCTGATCTGTGCCACCGGTTCTCTTTATCTGGCAGGAGAAGCTTTACGCTGGGCTGCCGGACATGGTGATACAACCGTGGCTGCTGAGATTGAAGGCATCGATCACTAAATTGTGCGAAAGAGCGCCTCCAAAAAGTAGGGCGCTCTTTTTTTTATACCCACTCCTCGATACCAAACAGCATACAGAACAACTGCGTCGTAAAGATGAAGATCAATGCCTGCTCTGAGGCCTGGTCATCCTGCATACTTTTCTGTAGGGTCTGGACAGCAGTAGAATCAAACAGACCGATATTTTGTATGATGACTGGTGAAAGTACCTGTTCGAGCAGCTCGTTGGCCTCAGGACCACCACCGTGTAGCGATGATGTGGGTAACGTCAGTGGTAGTTTTGCTGGCACTTCTGATAGTCCAGGAATATAACGGTTGATCATCTCTGCAATCTTTTTCCTATAGCTTAGATCATCTTGCAGCGGTCGGGCCAGACCAATCAGTGTTTCCATAATGGGTGGATGTAGATACGGTGAGCGTATCAGCATTTGCTCTTGAAGTGCCAGCTGGTAGAAGGGGTGAACCAGTAGATCTGCAAGGTTTAAATGGAGGTCCAGATAATGCATACCCAGATCGTCGTCTGTATATTGTTGTGCCCGCCGCTGGAGTTTGCGGGCATGTAAAGTCTCTTCCCAGGCTTCACTGGATTGTAGCAATTGTTTCGCGTCCGACGACCAGATGTTCTGCAGTGTCTGGGTGAGATCTGGTTGCGTTAGTTGGCGTTGGGCTGCTAACCGGTTGGATGTTTGGGCCAACGCAACAGGTAAGCGTTTACTGGTTAGTCCCATCAGCGTCTGTGAGCCCAGGCCGCTGAGTACAACCCTGGCACCTGTTTCAGTTGAGACCGTATGTAACAACTGATGGATCGCCAGCGGGCGGCTATCGCGACAAGGAGCCTCAAGTCCAAGGATGGTGGCTTGCCAGAATTCTGGTTGATCTACACCAGTCACTTCCAGTAAAGGGAGCTGATACCTGTCTGAAGTGGTTTGAATGTTGTGCCAGGCAGAGGTGGCGAATGGTTGGTTAGCGCCCAGCGTCGCCAGCGGAAATGCCTGTTGTTTACTCTGGGCAGCCAGGGCCGCAATCAGTAATGCGGCCCTGTCACCGCCTACCAGTGCCACCAGCTGATCATGAGAAGGTAGCATCGCCTGGCAGGATGAGGAGAGCAGGCCCTCTAAGCGTTCAAGGTTTTGTGCCGCCGAGTCAGGCGTCTCCATGACGAAATCGCTGGAGGGGCTGAGTACTACGTTGGTATGTTGCCAGCGTAAAATTGAGCCTGCCGGTACTATATGGATATCTTTAAATGCTGTCCACGGAGCTGGAATTGTACCATAGCGGGTCAGGGCATGTAGAGCCGCTATATGCAGGCGTCTGGGGGCTCCTAATGCGAGTAGCGCTTTTATTTCGCTGGCAAAAAGGAGATTCCCTTCCGCTGGCCAATTCTCAATATAGTATAGGGGATGCAGTCCCGACAGTGGTCTACGATAGACGAGCGTTCGACGTTCAGGCACCCAATCTAATACTGCCGCCTCCTTCTGTTGCTGCATCGCATAGGCCGTATCGGCAAATGCGATCAGGCCCGCACCTGGCTGGATGGTACGGGCCGCTTCACCACCATGGCTGGCCAGGACCTCGCCCATGGCCGTCAGTGTCTGCTCAATCACCTCTTGCGGCACCTGCTCGCCGGTCAACCATCCTGCAAGTACGGGCATCTGCTCCTTGCCTTTCTTTTCGCGATCGTGCGTATGGCCTTGCTAGCTATCGATCTTTGGCCTGACGGGTATTTCCCAGTGGAACATCCGAGCGACGAATCCAGCGCTTTTCGGCGTATACATTTTCAGCATATACATAGGTATCATCGCGATCATAGTATTCATTGGTCAGATCGCACTCGGTCCACTCGGCGGTTGTACCTTCATCTGCCAATTTTTTAATTACGGCTTTGATGATATCAGGACCCTCTGTCCGATCCAGACCAGGAAATTCTTCCTCGGTCACATCGCCATCCAATTCAACTGGCTGTTGCTGTTGCGTTCCACGCAGAATATAGTACACGTACATGGTCATCCCTCTTTTGCTGAATTACTGGTCGAGCATGCAAGCTATATGTAGAAGCTCGTTCATTTTCGCTGCATTGCTTGCTCAATAGAAATAAAACACCTAGATCATATCATGATCCTGATCCTGTGTTAAGACAATATTTTGCGCCTATGTGCAGGAGATAAATGGCTGCGAAAAAGCGTAAGTGCCTGAGTTTATAATGATATATCACCTGATGCGGTAACAATAAGTTTTGTGTTTCCAGCCTGCGCCATCAGATTAAAGTTTTTTAATATAGATAGCTATATTCTATTATGATTTTGCTGGCAAGCGCCTGTTTTGTATGTTATAATAGTAAAGATTTGACTGGCTTAATACCAGGAATGAAGCGGCTTCCCACTTTATAGCTGAGGTGTAGATTACATCCGGGCTACGCAGGTTGGAATGGTAGCAATTGTCATATATAGTTGTAGATGATTATCTTTCATTGTAATCAAGTAGTTTTTTGTATAACAGGGGAGTTGTAAATGATTATTGTCCTGCTGACGCTGTTGGCTATTGCTTTGACGCTAGTAGTTGCAGGATTATTCCTTTCGCCCAGGCCTCAGTCCTCCAACCGCCGCGAAATCTCATATGCATCGCGTAATGAAGCACGCCAGCGGTTATATGGTCGGGCCAGTGGTCAGGGCTATCGTGATGATAAAAGCATCAAGCTTCCACAAAACGCTCGTGTTCAGCGCACAGCTCGTTTACAGCAACCCCAGATACGCTATAACTATGGGGCCTATGACCTCTCAGAGCCTGCGGCGCCAGCAGCAGGTGGCTGGTCGCACTTTTTTTCCTTATTAGATGTCAGACAATTAATCCAACCACGTCAAGGAGAGCCAACTCCCTGGTTAGGCATGTGTTTGATTCTTGTGGCATTGTTTGGCGTTGGCATGATTTCATTGCAGCCATTGCTCTTTGCACGTTCTAGCTCTGTTCAATCCTTCTGGAACGCCATGCCAGACACTTCTACAAGTGACTCCACTACGAAACCAGCGCCAAAGCCCGTCACCAAACCTTCCCAGCCATTATATGCAGGCGTTTCTGGTGCCTCTCAGGCTTTGTTGCGTGTCAATCAGATGTCGCTTGATCAATATTCATCCCAGAGTGAATTTGATCAGTGGGCGGCATCAGCATGTTCGGCTGCGGCCATGACTGAAGTCATTAATTCCTATAATAATAGCCATAAATTCCGTGTTACCGACATCTTAAAAGTCGAGGCGAATTTGCACCAGATCACGCCTGAGAGCGGTTTGTTACAGCCAAGCGGCATCGATATTACCGTTGATAAATTCGGGTTTGATGCCACTCATTTAAACAATCCCCCGCTCGATGATATAGTGAAGATTGCCAATCAAGGACATCCTGTGATCGTAAGTTTCCCCCCGGATCGTGTACCTGGTGGACATATTCTGGTCCTCCGGGGTGGTCAGGGCGATAATGTCTATCTGGCTGACTCTTCGCTGTTAAATCGAACAGTGATGACAAAGCAGAAATTTCTGGCTCTCTGGGGCGGCTTTTCCGTGGTCGTGACCCCTAAAAAATAGCTGAAACGGACCAGTTAAAGACAGAGAAACAGGGCCTGCTCTCAATCGAGAGCAGGCCCTGTTTCTCTGTCTTCAGGTATAGGCGTTACTCTTCACTGCCAGGAAGAGTCGTGGTCTTGGGTGCTGGTGGAATATGCAGTTTCATGCGGCGGAATGATTCTGCATAGCTCATCTCCAGGCCCTTTTTCTCTTTGGCCTCTCTGGCTACGCTGGCGGCCCGCTCACGCATACGCTCAGCCATGCGCTCGGTATCATCTGGATTAAACTGTGAAGCATGGCACATCAAGCCCTGTCCCTTTTTATCAATGCTCTCAGTCACATCCACATAGGTGTTAGTCTGCAGTGTCCCGAAGAAGTATACTTCATGCACGCGATAAGGCTGTAGTCCTTCAGCCAGCAGTTCGCGGAAGGAGCGAGGGTTGCCAGCAAAGGGGAAAATCGAATCAACGACAATATTCCCGGTTGCTCGGTGATCTGGATGGTTCAGATAGCCGGTGGCATCTGGCTTCTCATCAGGATCCGGAGCCATGATATGGGAAGTAGGATCGTGTGTGAAGATAACACGTGGGCGATACTTCCGAATCAGTTTAACCACATTGCGGCGTACATCCTCGGTATTCACCAGGTGACCATCACGATTGCGCAAGAACTCAACGGCTTTTACACCATAGACTTCAGCGGCGGCGCGCTGTTCCTGTTCGCGGAGCAGCATCAACTCTTCATCGCTCTGGCTAGGAATTTCACTACCTTCTGTACCATCGGTCATGACCACCCAGACCACTTTTTTGCCCTGGCTGGCCCATAATGCACACGTAGCGGCAGTGCCAAAATCATTATCATCAGGATGTGCCCCGATAACCATCGCTTCATAATCGGGCTCAGTCAACATCTCGACTGCACCTTCAGCTGTTCGATCTCCCATTGTATAAAAAAGCCTTTCATAGAATATTAAATAAAGGATAGAGGATCAATCACAAAACGCTGACGCTCGTCTGGAATGAGGACACGTTCAAACGCACTGATCACTTCGTTACTAGTGATAACACGTCCGAGTAGTGTATCTAATCCCACCGCACGATCCAGTAAGCCTTTTTGTAGAATTTCTTGTTCCTCTGGCGTATGACCTAATAGATGGGCCAGAAGCTGTGTATCCCATTGCAGGAGTACACCTGCCTGTAGCAAACTTCCCGATCGCCTGCGGATCATATCAAATCCAACTACTTTACGTTGCCCAACCACCACCTCATACGGTGAGAGCGAGCCATAGCAAGCACGGTTCATCAATAATTCATAGTCTCGCGTCTCTGGCTGTTTGCGCAAGGCACGCTGCGCATGAGCCTCGGCTGGTGCTACTACCCGTGTGGCTACTTCGAGTTGTGCTAGAGCGGCAACCCAGGCTTCTCCAAACCAGCGGTATGACTCAACCAGATCTGGCAATTGTAGAGGATGATCAGCGGGCAAGATTACATCTAAGCTAAGCAAAGTTGGACCTACCAGTACCGCAGTCCCACCGGCGCGCCGATGATAAATAGGCAGTGATCCGGCCAACAAGGCAGCAGGATTAATGACCGTTTGCTTTTGTGAAAACCCAAGCACCAGACCGGCAGGTTCGGCGATAGACCAGAAAAGGGTGGCGGGATCACCAGTTTGAACCGTCGATAGTAAGTGTTCACCCTGCTCAATGTGCCGTTGCTGATCTGCAATTGTTAATGGATAGATGAGCCAGTTACTCATAGCGGATTTAATACATCTTCTTTTTGTGTTATCTTAACCATCCTGCTTTGTGAGCCTGTTTTCAGGCAGATCGCAAACCGGACTGGCATTGACAAGGATAATGTAGCAACGCTCCTGATTTTATCACGGACGAGATTTGCTGTCACTGCCTGAAGCATTCAGTTGATTGGAGCATAACAAATGAGCGACACGTTCAGGAATTTTGGAGGATAGAACGTTTGTGGCTATGTTTCTCCAGGCGCAGTATTAATTGTTGACGCATTTGTTCCAGGCCGGTAATTTTTTGTTCGACCAGGGCAAGTTGCTCATGAATTAGCTCATCGGAACGATCCAACTGGGCAATTTTCTCTTGCACATCGGTTTGTTGACGGAAGGCTGTCCTTATCAGTTCGCGTTCATCTTCAACCTGCAAGAACTTGCGGACCTCATTCAATGAAAAGCCCAGCAGTTCACGCAGCGACTTAATGTAGAGGATCCGTTGAATATCATCTTCCGTATAGCGACGATAGTTTCCCTCTGTACGTTCCGCCTGCGGCAGTAATTCCATCTCTTCATAATAGCGCAAGGTACGCTTGGTTAATTGTGTCCTTGTGGCTACCTGTTCAATAGTGTAATAAGCTGATTCAGCTCTATTTTGATCCATTGGGATCTCATCTGAATGCGTCATAATTACGCAAGCCTTCTTCTTCATATGTTATAAACCGCCTTGAAAGCAGTCAACAGCTCGCCTACCCAACACAATCTGCCAGCAAAAAGTTGCATAGGATGTTGCAGATCCATTATCCAGATAATTGTAGCACAACTTTAACGTTTACGTCAATGTTGTGCTTTGATATACCAGGGCTTTTTCATGTTCCTTTTTGGCGCCTGCGGTGCCGGGTTGGGGGAGTGGAGTGTGTGTGGTGCGGCTGCAGCCGCGCACCACACACACTCCACTCCCCCCGAAACAATGTACATCTGATTGCTTGCGAGTGATCTCCCTGCCATCTTTGTGCGAACATGAAAAAGCCCTGTTGATATACCCCTCTAAAAAGTAACGGGCATGCAGCGCAGGCTTATTTTTAGCGGTTCTGCTTAGTGGGAAACGTATGGTAAAATGATGAGTGTAGTAACCTATAAGCCCTCATACTGGCTACCTGGTATATGGAATGCTTATTTGAGAGCATGATATGTCAGGAAATGGTGAGGTACCTATGACGTTGTGCAGGAAATTGAATTGGAACCAGCGTTATTTTCGTTGTTTTGATGCAAGGGATAATTGATATGCACGACACATTATCCTCTCTGGTTGAGAGGGCCGTAACAGGCCATCATCGACCCTTAGAATTTTACCTGCGTGAGCATAGTCGTCTTCCTGGACCGCGCGCCAACCTGGAATTGGCCAATGACCTGGCCTATTTATTAGCGTCTGCTAGCTCTACCCATCCAGATACTGTGCTTTCTCTGATCTATGCTTTTTCCAATGGAAATCGGAAAGCTATGGTTGATAATACGCCATCCGAGTTTGTAATGCTCTGCGGTGTGGTTGCAGCAGGAGCCTGTGCCGCTGTGCGTAGTGAATGGAGAGAGCAAGTTATCGAAATGCTTAGCTACTACGCTTGCAGTACCTCCTGGCGGGTTAGAGAGGCGGTCGCCACAGCTTTCCAGCATCTTTTGACCGCAGATTCAGAGATGATATTGCCGCATCTCTCCCAGTTGGCTGCCAGTGAAAACTTTTTGCAGCAGCGGGCAGCCGTTGCGGCGCTGGCAGAACCGCGTCTTTTATATACCCCAGAACTGGCCGAAAATGCTCTCCAATTGCAGCGCATCGTATTTGAACACATGGCGCACATCCCTATGCCGGAGCGTAAATGTGAAGATTTTCGTACCTTGCGCCGAGCACTCGGCTATACACTCAGTGTCGTTGCCGCAGCCTTGCCAGAGAAAAGCTTCGCCTTTATGTGTGAGTGTGCGCTTTGGAATGATGGTGACATTAATTGGATTTTACGCGAAAATTTGAAAAAGAAGCGCCTGGCAAAATTTTCGCATGAGATTACAAGTGTGATGAACCTTCTCACATAAACATGAGGAATGTTGTCCACATGCATAATGCGACTTAAACACCTGAAGTGCTACGCCTGTGGGCAGAAACGATGGGCGTGGAGGGGGATCGCAGCAGGGATTGCGAGATCAGGTCATCTATGGTATGATGACACGCTGATATATACTATCGTACGTGCCAGGCTTGTGCTCTAGATGGAGGCGTGGCAACTGGCTGTACATTTTTATGGGTAAATCTGGACAGCCACTGCGCTTTTTTCCTCTACCTGATCAATGTCAGGATATGCGCGTTAAAAAATATCCAGGCTCCACACTAATAGACTGTTTGTGGTGTCTGGCAGAGATATATGCTGGCTCTAAATATAGAGCAGAGTAAGCAGCAAGAAATTTGGAATACATGTCAGATCTTTTCTATGCAATGACTATGCCAGGATTGGAAACGCTGGCTTTTAGCGAGATCCGTGCGGCGATCCCCGAGACAGAACTGGTCAAATTTATGCGCGGTATAGCGCTTTTTCGTACAACTACCTCGGCCGAGAATCTGTTGGATTTGCGTACCACTGAAGATGTGTTCGCGAATCTGGCCCACATCAAGGGCCTGCGCCGTGGACAGGACGCTTTACGTGTCTTGCATAGCGCTACTTTAAACGCAGATCTCGCAGGTGCTATCGCCAGTTGGAGACGCGCCCATCATGGTGCGAGGCCACAAACATGGCGAGTGGTGAGCCAGATGTCAGGAACATATGATTTTCGCCGTGTCGATGCCGGTCAGGCTGTGATAGACGCTCTACGCAAAACGATGCCGCGTGGCATACGTCAGGTTGAAGATGACGCAGATTTAGAGATCTGGCTCTGGCTAGGTGGGGGTGACGTGCTGATTGGTTTGCGCCTCAGTGATGCTACCATGCGGCATCGCCCGTATAAACGGGACCACATTCCCGCCTCCTTGCGTCCGACCGTAGCGGCCTCTATGGGCTGGCTCTCCCTTCCGACCGCCGAGGATATTGTATTAGATCCACTCTGCGGAGCGGGAACGATTTTGACTGAGCGTGGCCTGTTAGCGCCATACCAGCAATTACTGGGAGGCGATCTACAAGAGCAAGCCATCAAGATTGCGCGGCGTAATGCTCGTTCAGCCGATGTGGATGCCACTTTGAAAAACTGGGATGCCCGAGCTTTACCGCTTGAAGCATCGAGTGTGACCCGCATTATTACCAATTTGCCCTTTGGTAAGCAGATAGGTTCACGTGAAGAGAACGAAGCGTTGTATACTGCACTAATACAAGAGTTCGATCGTGTGATGGGTCCCGATGGACTGATGGTTTCACTCACTAGTGAAGATCGTTTATGGGATAGAATTCTGCAGGAACATGGTTGGCGTACGCAGAAAAAAGTTGTCTTTGTCGTGCTCGGTCAGCCAGCCAGTATTTTTGTATCTGGACGAGCATAATATCCGTAAGCAAAATTAGAGCCATGAACCATCACCTGAAAGTAGGTGAAGCAGGCGCCTGGCTCGTATAGCTGAAAAAAACTTTGAGTATAGAGAGAGGAGATTACTCCCTTGGCTAATGCATCTACCACTGATTTCCGTAACGGCATGGTGATCCGCTATAACAATGATCTCTGGACAATTACTGAGTTCCACCATGTCAGTCCTGGTAACTGGCGTGCATTTGTACGTACACGCTTGAAAAACCTCAAAAATGGCCGTGTGATTGAGCAACGCTTCCGCGCCGGTGAAGAGGTTGATGAGGTACGTGTTGAGCACCAGAACTGGCAATTTCTCTATGTAGATGGTGATGATTATGTCTTTATGAATACCGCGACATTTGATCAGCAGCCAATCGCCAAAGAGATGTTAGGCGATGCCATCAAGTTTTTGAAAGAGCAAGATGAAGTAGAAATGCTTGTTGATGGCGAAAGTATCATTGCCGTCCAGTTGCCAAACTTCTTGGAGCTTACGGTTGAAAGTGCCGAGCCTGGTGTTCGTGGTGATACTGCCAATAACGTTACCAAGCCAGCAACGTTAGAAAGTGGTGCTGTGGTTAACGTGCCCCTCTTCGTCAATCCTGGTGACCGCATTCGTATCGATACACGTACTGGTCAATATGTTGAGCGCGTGAAGCAATAAAAATTTTGCGTACATAGCGATAATTGAATGTAAGAAATTATTCCGCTTGATGGGCTAGCTGTAGCTAGCCCACTTTTTATGCCTATTGTGATTATATATTGATTGCATTCTTAGCTCGATCTGTACATTTTTCACACTTTGAGCTGAGAAAGATCCTGGATTGTCGTCATTCTGCGAGCTCATTTTTCGGCATTTTTACAAAGTCGAGGTTCGATAGTGTTTATTTTCTACTCCCATCGTGGAGCGTGTAGCTAGGCACACGCGGGCCCTGAAGGGCCCATCCTTTTTTTTAATGTGGGGTCAAAAAGTGTCCTACGAACACTTTTTGACCCCACATTAAACTGTTGGAGCGCTTTAGCGCCCGAGTGCGGCTGTCCGCTGTGATGACCCAGCAAAATCAGCGTTTGTGGGTGATCAGGTCGCGTAAATAGGTAAATATGCCCGGGAAAAAGAAAATAATCAGCATCAGGATCGCGAAGCCGAGTATTGTGGGTATACTTTCGATAAAGGCTTGCCGCCTATATTCGCGAGGACTTCTGAAGATGCGCAACAGAATAATGATTGCGATAACGATGATTACAACGATCCATAAGAGTAGCGCTACGATTGGATTGGAAAGAAAAGACATCCCTATAAACTTCTTTCTATGTTATAAAGGGTGGCCATTGATCATAGAGAGCCATAAAACATCCAGCAAATATTCATCTCCATGATTGTAATTATCAAAGATCTGACCTGGCGTTTTTGCGACTTGAGAAGCAAATACAGTTAGCCCCTTAATGCAAGTGGGAAAACAAATCCCATAGATGAGGTCCGAAAACGCATAGGGCAATGATGATTGATAAAATTGCGTTTGCCAATACGGCTCCGGCCGCTACATCTTTCGCAATTTTTGCCAGGGGATGATAGGTGGGTGAAGCCAGATCCACACAAAGTTCAGCTACAGTATTAAACATCTCAGCGATAAAGACACTGCTAATGGCAATGAAGATTATCGCAAATTCGAGGGCTGAAATACGCAAATAGATACCCAGGAGAATGGCTAGAATAGCGAGTGTCGTGTGTACACGAGCATTGCGCTGGGTCCGTATTGCATACCAGAGTCCTCGAAAAGCGTAACCAAAACCCGCAATAAATTTTGTCAGTTCATTGCCTGACGTCTTCTCATCTAATGAAGGTTCTGGTAAGTCCGTTCGTCGGTTCATGAACGATAAGCCTTTTGTCCCATTGTTTGTAAAACAGCCTGCTGAATACCAACCATGGCTTGATAACCGGCTTCAGTCTGATCGTCATAGCCAATGAGATGCAGTATGCCATGTGAGAAGAGATAAATCATCTCGGTCAGGTAATCGTGGCCAGCAGTCTGTGCCTGGAGTAGAATGGTTGGCCAGGAAATCACGATATCACCTAAATTCATAACCATACCTGGAGGCGTTACGAAAGTTGTGCCCGGCTCTGTGGCTTCAGCTCCCTCTTCTATGCGTGGAGGCCATAACTGATCTTCAGGTGCCTGTACGATTGGTTGCTCCAGTAAGGGGAATGAAAGAACATCGGTTGCTTTATCTTGTTCACGATACTGCTTATTCATATCCCGAATGCCAGCGTCGTCAGTAATCAGCAAGGTGAGCATGACCGGCTGTGTGATGCCTGCAAGCTCTAAAGTACGGGTCACCACATTATCCAGATTGATTGTAGAGAGAGCCTGCTCAACCTGGGTATTTTGTGAGTCATCGTTTAAATTCACATATAACTCAATTGATGGATGCTCTTGCATGAAAAAGATTCCTTAAAAATAGAAGAGAACGTATATGGAGGGCGTAAAAGATAATTTTCGAGGATAAAGGAGCGAGCGGTTGATAAACAAAAAGTGTTACGAGAGACACCATAAATACTGTTTGTGCAGACTTATAGTGTCTCTCAAGCAAGACGTACCAGACGCTTGATCTGAAACCGTTCGCTTTAGCCTTTAGCCTTTGCGAGCAAGTTTACGTAAGCGTGCAGCCGCTTTTCTTTTGCGTTTTATGCTTGGCTTCTCATAGTGTTCACGGCGGCGTGCTTCAGCGAGGATACCGTCCTGCTGAATTTTGCGGTTGAAGCGTTTCAACGCCGTCTCAAACATTTCTCTATCGCCGATTTTTACTTCTGACACCAGATCCCCCCTCTCCTGGCCTGTTTTCAAAGTAGAGATAATTGTGTTCGTATTGTATACCTCTACTTCGTGGACCTGCGCAAAAATTATAGTGTAGGCATTCCAACATGTCAAGGCATATGGCCTTCTGGCCTGACTTACTTTGTGGATCGAGCCGCTTTTTTACTAAAGGCCACAATAAAGACAATAAAGCCAATTACCAGGATACTAAACAGACTGATAATGCGATCAAGGAGAATCGCGGCTGTAGTCTGATTGACCAGATCAGCTCCTGTGTAAAAGAGAGCGATCATAGCAGCCATGCCCCCCTCTACGAGGCCAATACCACCACCAGTAGCTGGAATGACCGTTAGTAACGCCTCTCCTAGCCCTATAAAGATTGAGGCAGCCAGGATATGGAAGATATTGCCACCAATCAGGTTAAGAGCCAGAGCAATAAAAAAGAAGCGCAATGCCTCACAGCCCCAGACGCCAATAGTCAGAACAGCCAATCGTGGTAAGCGCCGGAAAGAGCCAAGCGTCCCTTCCTGGAAGTGGTAATACTGCTCACGAAAACGAGCCGGTACTAGCCGGGCGATCGGTTCGCGAGCCAGCCGTAAGACAAAAAGGCCCACAACTCCAATAGCTACAGCGACCAGGAGAATCTGCATCCCAATGGCAAGTTGCGGAGGCATATTTTGATGCAGACTGATAAGAATAGCTGGAATGAAGAGCAGCAAGAGCACAATCAGGTCCAGTAGGCGTTCTGCCAGCACCGTACCAAAACTACGCGTGGTGGAGACATTAATCTCCTGGCGCAACAAATACGCGCGATAAAGATCACCTAATTTAGCCGGTACCACAACATTTGCGAAAAAAGAGATATAGACGATTTCGACCAGTTTTCGATATTTGGGAAGGTGAATACCATTTTCAGGCTTAAAACCGACATTCTCTAGCAGATATTTCCAGCGGAGAGCCCGCAATCCAAAGGAGAGGTAATAGATGGCAAAGGCCGCCAGAAAGAAGAAGATATTTGCATTCTTTACCGCATTCCAGGTTTTTTGTGGGTTGATGTTAGCCTTTTGAGCCACAAACACCAGAGCGATAATCACAATGACGAGAGGAACCAGTGTACGCCAATTCAGAAGTCGCTTCCCTAACGCGAGTTGTTCACGCGTAATCTCGGCCTCGTGTGTGACCTCTGGCTCAGAATTATCGAGAGGTGTAGTATCTTTCACAGATTTTCCATATGGTGCTTGTTGTTCGCTATTACTATCTACAGCAACCAGGCGGGAGCGCCGGGCTTCATCCTTATCATGAATCAAGACATCCTCCACGTTGTTTGCGATCCTGCATGTGCTCGATTGGTAGCGTCATCATTGACGCTGGTATGTTGGACATTGAGCGTTTGAGCTATACAGGGAGAGATTGAATGTTATTAGATTGGGATTGCGCAAGGTAGAAACGAGCGAATGTGCTTGTGTATACCCTATCTCTACCCAGTATACTGGAGCACCTAAAAAAGATACGGATGAGAGATCGGGAAGGATCCTTAAACGAGGGCGACAAGGGGATAGCGCTTTTGGCTCTTTTTCATATCAAATTTCATTGATAATCTCACTTTCCCATGGCCCTTACTTATTTTTGTGTGTCGCATAGATGTCTATCTATGCGACACACAAAAATAGTGAACTTTGTGCATATACCTATGTATAAGTAGGGAAGGATAAATAAATCAATAAGTGCAGAGGGCATATCATTGATATGTTTACCACTAGAGTCACTTTATCCCCTCAAGGAACATTTCTGCTTATGCCAGCTGCACAGGCTATCTTGTCCTTTGTTAAGTATATTTGTTTTTGCTAACCATGAGACGACGGACCATAAGGAAATGATGCGCTATTAGGAAACTGTTGAGTATTGGGCAATACGCTTGGCAAACCACTCAATCGTTTCACGCAGGCCCTCTTCCATACCAACCTTACGTTGCCAGCCCAGGATTGTTTGAGCTTTCGTTGCATTAGCACGACGGCGTTCGGGATCATCAACACGACTGGTCTCAAACAAGATCTCAGATGACGAGTTGCAGAGGCGAATAATCATCTGTGCATATTCCAGCACGGTATGCTCTTCAGAACTACCCAGATTAAAGACCTCGCCCGTGGTATTTGGGCTAAACATGGCTCGTATCAAGCCATCGACCAGATCACTCACGTAGGTGATACTACGGGTTTTATTGCCATCTCCATAGATCGTAATCGGTTCATTTTTCAGCGCCTGCGTAATAAAGTTAGGGATCATGCGGCCATCTTCAATGGCACTATTTGGACCATACGTATTGAAGATACGTACGATGCGTACATTGGTCTGATACTGTCGATAGTATTCCATAACCAATGTTTCTCCCAGGCGTTTGCTCTCATCATAGCAAGCACGTGGACCAATGGGATTTACATTTCCCCAGTAATCTTCACGTTGTGGATGGACCAGGGGATCACCATAGATCTCTGATGTAGAAGAGATCAGGAAGCGAGCGTTGTTTTTACGTGCCAGTTCCAACATACGGTGGGTGCCAGTACTATTGACCAGAATTGTCTCAATAGGATGTTCAAGGTAGCCAACCGGGCTAGCTGGACTGGCCAGATGGAAGATAACCTCGGCATCATTATCAAATGGTTCGGTTACATCTTGTTTTAAAAATGTGAAATGAGGATGATCAATGAATGCTTGAATGTTTTCAGTTGAGCCAGTAATTAAATTGTCAACACAAAAAACAGTATGTCCTTCATCAAGTAAGCGTGCACAAAGATTGGAGCCAATAAAGCCTGCTCCACCTGTAACTAGGATTTTCAATGAGAACCTCCAGACATAAATAATATCTCTGCTAGATATTTTGTACCTAATGGGTAGACGAATTGTGCATGGTCTGGTAACGAGAATAGCACAAAGGGCTGTTACTCGCTTTTGTCTTCATTGTAATTCCTACGAAAGGATAACAATCGACACCCAGCACGTTTTTTCCTGGTTCAGTTTTATGCTTTAGCACCCATCCACCCAACCATTTGTGGCAACCTGTAGCATCCAATGGTTGGCTTTGGCCCGCCTATTCCTACAATCAATACGGTTTGGTGCTGAAATTCGTCGCAGAATATTTGCACCAAATATATTTTACACTGTTTTTGCTTGTAGATGCTTCCATCTCTGGTAAAGCACCTCGTCGCCCCAACTGAGGAAGCCGCTAGTTGTAAAGCCATGGACAATAATCACTGCCAGCAATGAGTGAGGTCCTGGTAGTAGCAGATAAACCAGGCTGAAGACTACTCCTGCCAATCCAACTCCACCAACGCTCCGCCAGTTCCATTTACCCAGGCGATGATAAAGAGTATACACAATTGTACTAGCTAGCCAGCCCAGGAATAGAGAATGCGTCCACTGTGCAACTGCCGCCAGCATAAAACCACGGAAAAACAATTCTTCAACTGGTCCATTGATGAAGAGATAGAAAATGGTTTGGATACATTGATCCCACGCAGTTGGTTTGCGGAACCAGGGACCAACAATCAGCATGCGATATGTTACCGCGAATGCCGCCATGCCCACACCTACCAGTATACCCACCAGTAGATGAAGTGGGACCGAGGTCAAGGTCAATCCCAAGAATGACAGCGGTAAATGAAAGATTGCAATATATATAAGTGGTACGCAACCCATTGGAATGATACGCATCAGAATATCGGGCCACATCCAACGCCAGGTACTATTTACTGTTGAATAAACTAACTGAGAAGATTTTGCTGATGACACACGATTACCTCTTCTCGGTAAAAAAACGCTTTTTGCTTGTGTTGTTGCCATTGATTATACGAACTTTCTCATCTTTTGGTTTAAGGGATTGTTAAGAGATGTTAAGTAAGTGTAATCAATGAACGTGTTATTTGTCTAGTGCATAGGAAGGGCCTCACATTTTACAAGGGCTATACTTCAAACGCTTTGAGCTGCTCAATGCCTTCATGTATCTCTTCTTGCGAAAAATTGCCCAACTCCAGATCAGTAGAACTTTTCTCCTGTAGGCGCCCATAAAAAGCCCGACCAGCCTCAATCATGCCAGGGGCGGGATGATGTTCCAGATAGTCAAAAAGAATATTCTCGGCCTGTGCATACATGCCTTTTTGTTCATAATAGCGAAAAAGCTTTTGTTCTAAATGTGCTGGCAATTCATAGTCAGCCAACTTCGCGATAAGATTGGCTGCATCTTCGTAAAGATCAGAATCGAAAGCCACATGCTCTTGATGTAATATTTCTAAAAGGATAAAAAGAGATTTTGTGTAGCGATAATAGCTTTCGCGGCTATTATTCAAGGCGCTATAGGCTTCTCCCTCTTCCTTAAGTAAGGATGCGATCCATAAGCTGGATTCCACATTTAGCTTACCGAGGGGCGAGAGACTTTGTAACAAGGTCTCATCTGAGAGGGAATTAATAAAGCGCGAGGTCATGCCTGTATATTTAAGGAGGAGATTATCAATAGCCAGTAACTCATCCTCATGGAGGTTACGTTTGCGTAAGCGCAGCACGATTGAGAGTTCATATCCTATCTGTTCGGCGAGCCGTAAAATATAGTCCTTATTAATCATAAGTGTCCTCAAAGCTGTGGAAAAAAAAGCGATAAGAAGACAGAAGGGCACCCATCATGAGTGCCCTTATTCTACAAACCATAGAGTTACTTACTAAGCAACTTTAGCGATAGCCTTATCAATACGTTGCATACAAACATCACGTCCGAGCACCTCCATCATCTCGAAGAGAGGCGGAGTTGCGGTACGACCGCTGACAGCGCTCCGGATCGTACCAAACAGCTGGCCATTTTTTATACCAAGTGTGGTCACCAATTCACGCAGGCGTGCCTCCAGTACGCTGTGCTCCCAGGTCTCCAGACCAGCCAGGAGTTCACGCGTCTTCACCAGGGCGTCATGGGTGCTTGCAGCATCCATCTTTTTCTGAATGAGAATGTCAAGCCCATAATCAATTTCTTTCTCATAAAAGAAAGAAACGACATAAGAAGCCTCACCTAATGTCTTGAGGCGCTCATGCTCCAGTGCCAACACACGCGTCGTATAGTCGCGATCTAATGGACGTTGCACACTGTCAGGTAGTCCACCCTCAGCCTCGGGACGCTCCATAAAAGGTAGGGTACGCTCTACTAATTGCGCTAAAGTCAGTTTACGGATATAGACGCCATTCATCCAGAGCAACTTATCAGGATCATAGATGCCCGAAGAGATGCCCACTTTCTCCAGTGTGAATGCCTTAATCAGCTCTTCCTTTGTGAAGAGTTCGGTCTGATCATCATATGCCCAACCCAGCATTGCCAGGAAATTGAAGACTGCCTCTGGCAGATAGCCCTCTTTCTTATAATCGGACCAGGATGGGGCATTGCGGCGTTTACTTAGCTTCTTTTTGTCCTTCCCCAGCACATTGGGCACATGGTAGAAGAGAGGAGGCTCCCAGCCAAGCGCCTGATAGAGCTGAACATGGCGTGGGGCACTGGAGATCCACTCTTCACCACGCAGGACATGGGTAATCCCCATCAGATGGTCATCGACCAGATGGGCCAGATGGTAAGGGGCCAGACCATTGGTTTTGAGGATCACGGTGTCATCCAGATCGGTATTTTTAAACACCATGTCGCCATGTAACATATCATGTACTACGGTCTCGCCCTCTAATGGCATGGCAAAGCGCACTGTCCATGACTCACCTGCATCCTCATGGGCGGCTCTCTCTTCAGGAGTCAGATACCGACAGCGTCGGTCATAGCGTGGTGGCAGCTTATTGGCGATCTGCTCTTTACGCATCTCATCCAGGCGCTCAGGTGTGCAATAGCAGTGGTATGCGCGTCCAGCCTCTACCAGCTGATTCGCATACTGCTGATACAAAGCTTTACGCTGTACCTGATAATAAGGGCCGTAAGGACCACCAATCACTGGACCCTCATCGACATCCATGCCCAACCATTCCAGACCATTCACAAAATCTTCAACCGCTCCTTCTACTGTGCGTGCCAGGTCTGTATCCTCAATACGTAAAATGAATTTGCCACCGCTGTGACGGGCATAGAGCCAGCTAAAGAGAGCGGTCCGAAATGCACCAATGTGTAGAAATCCGGTAGGGCTAGGTGCGAAACGCAGGCGAGGAGTGTTGGTACTCGTCGCCTGTAGGTGCCCCTCCGTACGGTTGTCCGTCTGTGTCATACGAAGAATGGTTCTCCTTCACTTCTTTACTACATTACCGATCTATTGTAACATAGCATCACTATACTGAATAGCGTGCGAAAGGTTGTCTTTTATGGTACCGCCACAACTTGCTACTGACCTCCAACTTCTACCTGATACTACCACGATTTCTGCCGACGGGCAGGTAAGTATCGCCGGGAAAACGTTAAGTGAACTGGCGGATAGCTATGGCACCCCACTTTATATTTTTGATCGAGCCACGCTTATCAATGCGTGCGTAGCATACAAGCAGGCTTTTGCTACTTATTATAAGGCGTCGACGGTACGTTTTCTCTATGCATCCAAAGCATATCTTTCTCCTCACCTGGCGCGCCTGTTAAGTGGCCAGGGATTTGGTCTGGATGTGGTTTCCGGTGGTGAAATGCTCGTGGCACAACGAGCAGACTTTCCGCTGGAACATATCTCTTTTCATGGGAATAATAAATCGGAAGCGGAGCTGGAACTGGCGCTTAAACTAGGGATTGGCCGCATTATAGTAGATAACTGGAGCGAGCTTGAGCGTTTAATACGCATCGCTCGTAAAAGCCAGTCGCGCCCTTCGGTCCTATTGCGGGTTGCTCCAGATATTGATACAGACACACATAAATATCTACAGACCGGACATGCCTCGGCTAAATTTGGCTTCCCGCTACAATCTGGAGAAGCAAAGGCGGCTATATTGCGTATCCTGCAAGATGGTCAGCTGCAACTGGTGGGTTTGCATGCTCATAGTGGAACCCTGTTACGCGAGACGCGTCCATATGAGGAGTGTCTGGAGCGACTATTGGGATTGGCCGGTGAGCTCTACCAGGAGAAGGGCTGGTGGCCTGAAGAGATCAGTCCAGGTGGTGGCTGGGGTATTAATACTGTGGAGGCTCGGCAGATGCCAGAGGTAGCGCTGCTGGCGCAGGCGTTGCAAAGGAAAGTAGAGGCCCTCTATCCACAATTACCAGCGCCCATGCCGAGCCTTGTTCTCGAGCCTGGCCGCTCTATTATCGCGCGTGCAGGTGTCGCGCTCTATCGGATTGGTGCCAGCAAGGACACGCCTGGTGGGATCCATTATCTTTTCGTGGATGGTGGCATGGCTGATAATATTCGTCCAGCATTATATGGCTCACAATATACTGCCATCGCACCTGAACATATATATGAAGTTGCCGACCAGACCTATTGTATCTCGGGGCGTTACTGTGAATCTGGCGATATGCTGATCGAGCAGGTAAAATTACCAGTCCTGCGGGAAGGTGATCTGGTCTGCCTGCCAACCTCTGGCGCCTATTGTTTACCCATGGCTAGTAACTACAACCTCGTCCCACGGCCGGCCGTAATATTGATTGATGACGAACAAATATGCGTAATGGAACGCCGTGAGACATACGAAGATATCCTCAAGCGCTATCCTATATAGCATTTACAGTAATTGATAGCGCGTATGGCAGGGAAGATAGTAGGCTGTGTTGTTGTTTATGCCTGCATATTCTTAAGAAAAGAGGTATCAATGGGGTTACGTTTTGTATTGCACAAGCCGGAAAAAATCGATGAGCATGATTTACCAACGGAACCACTGCCAGACCTTGTTTTCGCACAGCCAGACCAGCCTGATCGTGACAAATTGCCCGATCAACATACCACAGTTTCTATCCCATCCTCTACTAATAATCCTGCTTTCTATCCAGCATTGCCTGGTATGTCGACAGGTGGTGGGGCATTGCAGGTAGAAGCTGGTAAGATTAAGGGGCCTGGATCTCTTTTTAGACAATTGCGGATGTGGCCCCAACTTCTTCCGATGTTCGCATTACGGTTACTACCCTTAGGGGTGGGTTTATGCTTTGTGGGTCTGCAATTACTACTATTGCTGCGTTTCGGCCTCAAAATTTGGAGTCCCACCCAAGAGACGACGTGGATGAATGCAGTTTACGTAAGTAGTGATCTGGCGTTGTTGCCTTTCCATCTATTACTTCCTCCCTTACAGCAGGAAGTATTTACACGGATAGAGCCCTATACACTGCTGGCGGTGATCATCTATGGACTATGTTCGCGTATGTTTGTCCATCTCTTGAAAATCATTGTCAGTGCATATCTGGCGGCAGGTACACGTGCTGAGGCGGATATACATGCGAGCAAGCTAGCCAGCCGAACCGATTAATCCTTACCGAATTCATCCAGAACATCTAAACTATTGATGAAATCACGATAAGCATCCAGATTTTCCTCTTCCTCATCGGACTCATCTTCGTGTTTGATATCAGATTTCAACATAGGGGGTTGTGGCTCTTCATTCTGCTCGGGAACAACGCCAGCGCGTTCTAACACACTTTCGTCAACATAAATGGCTGTTTTAGCCCGTACAGCTAACGCAATTGCATCGCTTGGCCGCGAATCGATTTCTACATGCCGACCGTCTACATCGAGTACAATGCGAGCATAATAGATTTCATCGATCAAATCAGAAATTACGATACTCTCAATTTTTGCATTCAGCTCCCCAATGACATTTTTGAGGAGATCGTGCGTAAGCGGTCGCGGCGACGTGGTTCCTTGCAGCTCGACAGCAATAGCATACGCCTCTGCATACGCTATCCAGATGAAGAGATAGCGTTCTTGCTTCGTCGCTTTTAAGATGACCACTCGCTGTTGCGTAGCCAGATTTATGCGCACGCTCTCAACTGTCATCTCTACCATAGTTTTTCTGACTCTTTCTTTCGTGCATGGATCCGTCGATTACCAATGCCTCTATTGTACACCTAGGGAAGTATTGGACGCAAATCAATGCGCATCTTTAGATAGCTTAGCGTATCTCAATGTTCCTTTTCAAGGGAGTATAACAAAACCTACTGTCGCTGCCAAGTCCTGGCCTTATAAATGTCCCTTACAAGTATATACGAATAAATATTTGAAAAATACGTTCAAAAAAAGCTTGAATTGCTTGTGCTGTTGTGGTATGATCATTTGGAATAGTCGTTCTAGTTTTTGGCTGTGTGGGGGAGTTAGCTGAGGTGTTCAGAAAGGCAGGAGACCATACTATGTCGTTGGAGCAAGCCAGCGAAATACAGCGCCGCATGTATGATTTCATTGTAAATTACATGAAGTCTGAGGGGATGCCCCCTACCAATCGTGAGATTGGTCGCGAATTAAATATTGCCAGCACCGGCCATGTTGACTATCATCTCACCATGCTAGAAAAGAAGGGCTTGATCTCTCGTCAGGCGAAAAAGAGTCGTGGCATTAAGTTGACCAAGCAGACTCAAGACGGTATCCCTGTCATGGGCCATATCGCAGCCGGAGAGCCCCTGGATATTTTTCCTGGTGCGACTGAATCAGTCGACGTTGGCCGCAATTTTACAGATATTGATAATACCTATGCTCTGGTTGTACGTGGACGCTCAATGATTGAAGATCACATTTGTGATGGTGACTATGTGGTGATTAAAAAGCAGGCCACCTGTCGCGATGGAGATATCGTTGTAGCTGTTCATATGCAAGAAGGCGTCAGTGGAAGCGCGACACTCAAGCGTTTCTTCCAGGAAAAAGAACACGACCGTGTTCGTTTACAGCCTGCCAATTCAGAGCTCGATCCTATTCTGATCCCTAAAAGTATCTGGGATCGTGAATGGCAGATTCAGGGGAAGGTTGTGGCAATCTTCCGGCAGTGTATTCCCGCTGCATAAGACACTGGCTGGCATTTCGGGTTTTAATATGGCCACACAAGGCGAAAGTAGCGACAGATACATGTATCGAGATAGCTCTTCTCACTTCGCCTTGTGTTTGCTTTGTCACATGATATTTTATAGACATATGTCTATGTATACTTCCACATGTTCTTCGCCCTCTGGCCCCTCCTGAATGCCCCATGCTCTTGTACTCTTCTCTCAAGTTTGGTATACTCCTAACTAATAGGATTGTAGGGATTTTTTTGTTGTGAGCCTCAATACTTTACGGGAGCTCAGAAAGGAAGCAGGCCTTTGTTAAAGGCTGTTGCTGCGGCACTTGTGTTTATTATCGGTGCTGCGGTTGTTCTCTGGTACGCGAATACTCTGAATTCCTGGGTGGTAGGTGGCTTGATCGGTGGTCTGGCGGCTTTACTCCTTAGTATTCCCATTTCTTTAACTCTTTTTGCTTATCTCTCACGACGTCATGAGCAACATGTGCAACCAGATGTGGAGTATGAAGAAGAGGAATTTTATGCTGAACCGCAGCAATTTGTCTATGAATACCGAGAAGTTCCTGAGCGTGTAGCCAGAACAATCTATATAGAAGAGCAGGATGACTATCCTACCGGCCATAGGGGTAGGGATGAAGACTATGAGGATGAGCGACACTACCTACCCGCACCCGCACCCAGACGTCAACTTCCCTCACCCTCTTCACGTTATTCGGATTCAGATCGCTATCCTGTGTATCGATCGCCTTCAACACAATCACCCTCTACCAGGCAACCATCCAGGCGTGACAATGAAACGCCCAGCCGACGGGCAACGACGCGTCGACTGAATACCCCTGGTTTTCCTGGCTATCAGCCAGAAATGACACGGGGACAATTCCAATCGCAGGCTTTACGTATCGCACGCCAGGAGGCTTCCCAGCGTGCCGAAGAAGACTATACTGAGGAGTATGTGGACTACCGTTCACGGCGTCCATCATCACCATTGTCTCGACAGCATGGAACAGATAAGCAGCCTACTCAGAAGCCTCCCACTTCGCATGGGTATCGTCAAAGTTCGCGAGAGAGGCAAGATCCTGAAGAGGGGAACTCTTCATCCCTGGAAACCTATCCACGGCGGGGACGACGTGTTGTTGATGCCAGTCCTACTCCGAATAGCCCTTATCGATCTTTTTCGTCATCTCAAGAGCGACCAGCCTCCCAAAAGTACCAATATACAGACCCTGAAACAGAAGCGTTCGATCAGAATTTCTCAACTGGAAATCTGAAAAAACCGCTTGTGCGTCGAGCACCATATATGTATGATGATGATGCACTAAAAGACGAGTTGGCACAACAGGTTGAGCCACCGAAAACGCGCCGTTCCTCAAGAAATCTGGCACCGAAACGTGATGAAGATTAAACTCTTTATGCTCATTTTCAGGACCATCGATTCTGGCCTCTTTCGATAAAATGTGCTAGTATGAAGCAAAATTGCAAGCTCTACGAAGGAGGCAGACGTGGCCCAAATTTCGGAACTTTTAACTACGTTTATTACCAATCTCTATATCTCGACCGGTTTGTTAGGTATTGTGTTGGCAATGGCAATTGAGAGCTGTTGTATTCCTTTGCCCAGTGAAATTGTCATGCCGGTTGCCGGACTCCTGTTAGCCCAGCATAAACTACTTCCCGGGGTAGATACAAATGTTGGCATTGTATTGCTCGGTTTATCAGGCGCGCTGGGATGTCTTGTTGGCTCTATTCTGGCGTATTGGATTGGCTATAAAGGTGGCCGTCCGTTGATGTTGAAATATGGGCGCTATGTCTTGATTTCGCAACACGATGCGGATCTAGCGGACCGTTTTTTTCAACGCTGGGGAAGTCCAACGGCCTTCTTCTCCCGTTTGCTTCCCGTGGTTCGTACTTATATTTCCTTGCCAGCCGGTATCACAAAAATGTCTTTTACCAAGTTTTGTATTTACTCATTTCTTGGTTCTTTCCCATGGTGTGTCTTGCTCGCCTATGCCGGCGTCGTGTTGAATGGCAATATGACCAAAATCGAGCCATATTATAAAAGCTTCGAGTATGTGATCGTAGCTCTTTTGATTGTACTGGTTGTGTTGTATGTCTGGCGCCATGTGCGCAACGACAAGCGTGCACGGGCCGAGCACGCCGCTGCCGAAGCCGCAGAGGAGAACGCAGAAGCCACTACTAGCAATCAGCCATTGAATAATCGTCAGCATCAGTTCCAGCAGCCCTGGAACCAGCAGCCCCAGCAGCCTCAAGAGCCGACCCAGTCTCAGCCTCCTCGTTGGTAGATAATAGATGTTTTGTCCCATATAAAGCAGGAGCGCCTATATCCTCATGGATAGGCGCTCCTGCTTTATATCAGACAAAAGTCCTAAATTTCAAATGCTGATTTTTTGAGCTATGAAAGTTTTTCGCTGGATCGTCCTGCATCAAAAAAGCGGCTGTTGAATTGGCCTGGGAGCAGAAGAAGGTGGAGAGATAATAAATGCTGGCACTCCAGCTTTACGAGCAATGGACAGCGCGCTGTTGGTGCCTGGACTCTGACCATCCCAAAATGCTACTACAATTGATGCCGTACATGCAATCTCATTATTCTTCTCACAAGCTGCACTGTTTCCTAAACCCTCCCAATCCGGAATGAATTCCTCGACTTTATAACCATATTGACGGGCCGTCGTAAGTGCCTGCTGATTAACCTTGCCTGTCCGACTGGAGATAACAATGCAGCCTGTCGGGAGATGAGCGATAAAGGAAGTAATCAGCGCTAATGGCGAGAATGATGTCGATCCAATGATCGCGACCCGCACAGACTGCGCAGGTTGATTAGCGAGCAGGGTCGAAATAGCTTGTAACGCTTCGGCAAATTGAGCCGCACTGGCAGTCACGATCTTAATCCTCCAATAGACCTTACGTTTGCTCTATACCTGGTATAGTTCTGTTTGCGCTTAGAGGAAGCACCGGAAGCTGATCTGCGATCTCCTCTGGAAATTCCTCTGGATGGCGTTTAGTCCAGGAGCGCCAGTAGGTCAGAATAATAATTTGTATAATACCAGCAATCGGAGCGGCAAAAAGGGCTCCAAGTAAACCAAAGAGGTCAGCGCCTATCAGCAGGGCTCCAATGGAAATAATCGGATGAATACCCACCGAATGACCGAGAATACGCGGGGCTAATATCTGACCATCCAGGCCACCTTGCACAATGCCAGAGAAGATGGTCACGATCAAGGCAGTCTGCCAGCCCTTTGTCACGAGCGTAAGAGCGATGGCGATACCAATTGAAATATATGACCCGATCTGAGGCACAAACTCAAACACAAAAATAATGATCGCAATAAGCATAACATAGGGAACACCGATAATCGTATAGCCAAGCCACATAATCGCACTGATGACCGTGGCCAGCGTGATTTGTCCACGCACAAAGCCGCCCATTGTACTATGTAACGTATCTAGAAAAAAGATGATTTTAGCACGTAAATGAAGTGGTGTTTTTTCACGTAGCCATTTAACTGTATGCTGTCCATCCAGCAAGAAATAAACACTTAACGAGGTCACAATGATAATATTGATGGCAATCAAGAAGATGCTATTTACCAGAGGAAAGATATTGCCAGCCACTGATAACAAGTAATTAAGAACTTGTTCACTCGATGCCAGTAACTGATTGGGAGAGATACTGGTCTTCGTAATCTGACTGATGAGTGGTTGTAGCCTGTTAAGAATGTCAGGTAAGCTTTTTTGAATTGAGACAATCAAGGCCGCCAATTGTCCAATCGCAGTCAGGACTACAAAATAGATAAGCAGGAGCAGCATGGTCAGGACTCCTAGATAGACAAGCAAGATGGCGAGTGGACGTGGGATGAAACGTTCAAGGAGCCGTACCAGAGGATAAATCACATACGCGATCAAGGCTGAGATACCGATAATGATCAAGGCATTAAGAATCCTGCTGAGCACAAGCCAGATTCCCATCAGAATAATCATCCACGCGACAATGGTCAGTGCAATGAGAAAACGCCTCGTCCATGCCGCAGTGGAATTTTTGTCGCCCTTTGGTACAATGTTAAAATTCGATACAGAGGACATTAGTTCTCTCCTCATGCGTAAACCACCTGTGGATGAGCATAGATATGCAATATTCATGCCATGATCGGCCATGCTTTAAAGGATGTTAATGAGAAGATAGCAGAAGGGACACTATTTTGCTTCAACCAAAAGATGTAATATTGGGGCGGATTGCCTTGATTCTGATTATCCTGGGATTGAGAAGAGCATGTGAGAGTTAGTTACATTCCATACTCTTCTCGATCCATTTTACGCGTAAAATAACTTTAGCTCGTATTCTCTAACGGCTAAGCAGTAATTTTCATCACGTTCATGAGGTTTGTCGCAAATCCCTTTGGGAACAAAAGGACGATCGTAGAAGGCAGAGTATAGACTATGAATGCTTTTTCTCTGTAGCTGGTTGGGCTTCAATGCCCTCTGAATTCATTTTGCCTGCATACATATAGGCATCATGGCGTACACTGAATGACCGCACAATTGGATCATTCGGGCCAGGACCCCCACTCATTGACGTACGTTCGCGAATCAAAAAAACCTGTTCGGTTAAGGGTTGGACATAGTAGCGATTTTTCATCACCCAAATACCTCCGCTGAAAATCCCATTTGGGATTTAAAGTATGTAGTAGGATTATGCGCAGATACTTAACACGTAGTACCGTGACTTATCTGGATATTCCAGTGGCGGGTTACTGTTGGTAGCCCCTCGTTGTAATGTGTATAGGCAAAAGTGAACATTCAATACGCATCATGCGTGTGTGCCAAAACAATTGAATATTCATCAGAAAATGTATCGGCAAGTGGAAATAAGCGTACGTTGAAAATCGTCAGGATACACGCTGGCTATGTCTTCAAACATCGGCGCTTCCATGCAAAGTGATGTGAACGCGAGTACCAGTAAAGCGGCAGCGTTCATGGGAAGAACTGATAATGAACGCCGTCAGGGAAGAGGAACATGGTGCTCGTTCGCAACTATAAGACTACTGGCAGTATAGCCTACTTTGGCACAAAAAACAATATTTTTTTATGCCACTTCATTTACTTTTTGCGTTTGTTTGTGTTTCCCAGTGATGCAACCTTCATTGGTATGGTTGAGCAGACAATGGAAAGCTGTCAGTTGATTCTGGGTTGATCAACTGACATACATCGTTATACGCAAGCATGGGTTGCCTAATGAAGCTGTTCCACGGTCGCTCCTTTACCACGTGCCAGGGCGGTAAAGATACCGATGGCCGCGAAGGCTGCACAGCCGAGTAGGCCAGAGCGAAAACCATTGATAAACATCTGTTGCAGTGAATGCAATTTGTCAGGTGTCAGTGGGTGCGCCTGGGTTGAGAGCAGATGACCGGCTAATGAGCCACCGAAGGCTGCAAAGATTGTTCCGATCAAAGCCACACTCAGCGCCTGCCCAATTACACGTCCTGTGGCTAATAAACCTGAGGCTTCCCCTTGAGCGCTACGAGGGGCTGCCCCCATTATCGTACGTGTATTAGGAGACTGAAAGATTCCCTGACCAATGCCGATAACCACCAGGCGCCAGATAATGTCCCATAACGCGCTGTGAGTATTGATCTGGGCCAGTAAGACAAGTCCCAGACAAGCGATAGCCAGACCCACCGGAGACAGCCAGCGAGAGCCAAAGCGATCAGCCAGCGAGCCACTGATAGGAGCCAGGAGTGCCATGGTTAATGGGAGTGGTGTCAGTAATAGTCCAGTTTGTTCGGTTGAGAAGCCGCGCAACTGCTCAAAGTAGAACGGCATCAGAAAGCCAGGCGCAAACAGGGCCATCATACAGAGCATAAAGCTAATATTGGCAAAGGCAAATGTACGATTGGTGATCAAGTGTAGATCCAGAATAGGATAAGGCATCCGACTCTCAACAAACACTGTAATTGCTAGTGTTACCACTCCGATGCCAATTGAGCTCAAGGTAGCAAGAGAAAGCCAGCCCCATTCCTGTCCAAAAGAGAGGCCTAACGTGAGCGTAGCCAGTCCAATCGCCAGGAGCGTGGCACCGATAGGATCGAAGCGCCCTCGTTGTCCAGAGGCAGGACGCTTCTCTTTATAAATAAAGTAAGCGGCCAGCAGAACAACCAGACCTAGAGGAACATTCACATAAAAAATCCAACGCCAGGTCAAATATTGAGTGATCAAGCCCCCAATAGTTGGCCCCGCGCTGACGCCTAGCGAAACAATAACGGCATTCAATCCCAGTGCTAAGCCACGTTCATTGCCAGGAAATGTGCTGGTAATCATTGCGATATTCACCGAAAAGATCAAAGCGCCTCCTAGCCCCTGAAAAATGCGAGCCACGATAAGTAAAAGTAGTGATGGTGCCATACCACTCAGGGCTGAACCTGCGATAAAAATTACCAGACCGGTTAAGAAGATTGGTTTGCGCCCAACCATATCAGCCAGTCGCCCAAAAGTTAGCAGCACCGCTGCAATAATGACCAGATATCCAATAATGATCCACTCAATGGCCCCACTCACGCCCACATGAAAGGTTTGAGAAATAGCCGGCAAACCGATATTGACAATTGAGCCATCTAACGTTGTTAAAAAACCACTAGAAGCCGCTAAACAGAGTATCGCCCACTTATTGACCGCCACCTGTTGCTGGGTGG
The DNA here is from genome assembly GCF_003967575.1 of Dictyobacter alpinus. Classification (NCBI taxonomy): domain Bacteria; kingdom Bacillati; phylum Chloroflexota; class Ktedonobacteria; order Ktedonobacterales; family Dictyobacteraceae; genus Dictyobacter; species Dictyobacter alpinus. The sequence goes on along the minus strand of NZ_BIFT01000001.1, from coordinate 948,746 downwards.
TATCACGAATAACCTGCGCCGACGAAGCCTTCAGATCCCCCGAAATACGCAGCGATTGGCCATGGGTAGCCGTCTCAAACTTGCCATACGCAACATCCTTGCGTTTATCATACATTCTTGCATCTCCCACCAAAAAAGATAACGTTTTCTGTCATACTTTAGTTATAACAAAAAACGAAGAGAATATCATCCGTTTTTCATGTTTGATATTTCTTATGGAGCGACCAGTCCTCACTATAGCTTTTTAGGGATAAACTTGTGACGTTTTGTGTATATCTGCGATAGTTATGACTGATGTGTTCATACACAAACATTGATGAAAAAATGCAGGAATCAGATATGCGGCAAAAGTTATACCTGGATGAGAATGTAGATTCGACAATAGCTGTCGTCTATCAGCAGCACGCACCCAAACTCATTACATATTTACGTTTACATTTGCCTTTACGGGAAGATGCGGAAGACATTCTGGTGGATATCTTTGTTGCGGCTATGGAGAATCAGACATTCAGCACACTTGAGCCTGTACAGCAGCGGCAGTGGCTTTGGCGTGTCGCGCACAACAAGGTTGCTGACTACTATCGTCTGGTGGCCCATAAACGGCACACAGTGACCTTAGAGGAAATCACTGATAGCCTTCTTGATGACGACGAATTGGCGCCCGAATGGCTGGCAGAACGTAGCGAGGAACACACAAATTTACAGATGCATGTACAAGGACTGCCAGAAATCCAGCAGAAGGTGTTACATTTGCGCTTTGTGAATGGCTTACGTTGCGCGGATATCGCCAGAATGATAGGAAAACGAGAAGGAAACGTACGCATGATCCTTTCTCGCACACTCAATCTCTTACGCTCTATCTACGAAAGGCACTAAGGTATAGGAACGATGACAGATCACAACAACGAATTCACACCTGAGGACGTGGATGAAAAGATTGAGCAACATATGATCTTCACAACCAACGAGCCTTTGCAGTTGATAGGTCCAGAAGCTAGTGCTGATGACAGGCTGATAGTAGATTTACAGCTGATGTATAGCCAGGGCGCACCGCGAGCGACAAGTGATGAAGATGAGCAATCACTCCAGTATGCCTGGAAGCGCATCACAGAGGTTGCCGCAGTGAATCAGGCAAGGAAGTCGGGGCATGTTCTGCCTCAGAATAAGAGGAAGGTCACAATGCTTCAAAGAGACAAGCAGAAGAACGGCCTGCCAGAGAAGAAGCATACACTGCAGAGCCGCCTGGTATTGATTGCCGCGGCATGCGTCGCGATAATGGTCGTAGGTAGTATGGTGTTATTGCTCCATAACGTACGTCAAGTAAATACAAAGGTGACCGTACAGCAAGGAAACACACAGGCAGGTGCTGGTACGGGAGGGGGAACTCCAAGTCCAGCGGTAACCCCAACACCTGGCTTCAAACCCACGACAACCAACTCACCCGTGAAATTGAGTGGCAATGTAGGGAAAAACGTCTATACCTGGAGTGGTAACAAGCATGGACAGGTATCTGGTATGTATGATCTAGCCTGGTCGCTAGATAGTAAGCGTATCGCCAGCGCCAGTCTGGATGTTGATGTGTGGGATGCCACCACCGGTAATAATGTTGTCTCCTTTCAGCCATTTAATAGTAGTACTGGTGGAGCGAGTATCCTGGCGGTAAAATGGTCGCCTGACGGTAAGTATATTGCATCTTCAAAAAATGGACAGATACAGATCTGGGACCCCATCACAAAGGCGATTGTCCAGACCCTGACCTATCCAGGATTTCCACCTCTCGCCTCAAATGGACTTCTGCCAACGATGAGTATGAATTCATATCTTGGCAGTTATCAGCAGATGAGTGGTGGCGTAATGATCAACGACTTTGACTGGTCACCCGATGGAAAACAACTTGTAGCTACCAGTCCGGTTCCCAATGGGGCAGATAGTATGGCAATCTGGGATCTGGCAACCCAGAAGACAACGACATTGAAAGGGCATACCGATCAGGTAGCTCATGTTGTCTGGTCACCTGACGGTAAGTACATTGCTTCATCGTCCTACGATGGCACGGTACGTGTATGGGATGCGACAACCGGAACAAACATTTATACACGCAATGCTCCAGGACCACGTGCTGCCGCCTCACTCGCCTGGTCACCCACCAAAGGAGACGAGCGATTACTAGCAGGTTATAGTAGTGGATCAATTGAGATCTTTGACGCACCTGATGGAACTCATGCGCTGTCATATAGCACACATGTGAGCCAGGGCATTTCTGCAGTAGCCTGGTCTCCAGATGGAAAGGTTGTTGCCGCTGCTGGTGGTGGTGTGAAGTTGCTCGATGCGCACAAAGATGCACTCCTCTATACCTATACCGGAAACACAAACTACATCCGTTCGATGGCCTGGTCTCCGGATGGCAAATACATTGCCACAGGCGACAATATGAGCGATGGTGGTTCCGCGAATAGCGACGTAAAGGTATGGATCGCTCAGTAGAGGAGACCGGGGGACAATAGTTACATTGTCTTCTTTTCCAGTTCCCGCGCAATAGGCAGCATTACGGAGAATGTAGATCCTTTTTCTTCTTCACTTTCTACAGTAATGTTGCCATCATGACGTTTGACTATTTCTTCGCAGATATAGAGTCCAATACCTAGCCCTGTCAATGTCTGGTTTTTTTGCTCACCAACGCGATAGAAGCGTTGAAAAATTTTCTGCTGGTGAACCTTTGCGATCCCTAATCCGAAATCATGCACACGGACAATGGCATTTTTTTCGTCACTATCGATTTCAACGCGTACAGTTATCTGGTTTGCATGTGGAGAATATTTGATGGCATTTGCCAGCAAATTTATGATGACCTGTCCGAAGCGATCCTTGTCACCAAAGACCTGTACGCTTTCCTGATGCTCTATTATTATCTGGTGGGTTAGCGTTGCCTCCTGTACCGTCTCCACAATTTCTTGCACAAGTGCATCCAGGGCGAATACTTCTTTATGATATTCGAGCTGTCCAGTTTCGATAATAGAAACATCTAGCATTTCGTTGATGAGTCTGATGATCCGATCTATTTGCCGATTCATACGTGCTAGAAGGCGTATGGCATCCTCATTATTCTGCTGTTTAAAACGGCGCAACAACACTTGCGTAAAGCCCTTCAGACTGGTGATAGGTGTTTTCAGTTCATGGCTGGCCATGCTGATAAATTCGTCCTTTTGTCTTTCGGCTAGTTTTTGCTCACTAATATCACGAGCAATCTTCGCTCCCCCAATAATTTTGCCCTCACTATTTTTGACTGGAGATATACTTAAGGAGACATCAAGGCGGGTTCCGTTTTTGCGCACGCGAATAGTTTCATAATGGCGGATGCGTATGCCCATTTGAAGTTTCTGAATGATTTCTGGCTCTTCATATTGAAGTTCTGGAGGAACGATGATGGTAATTGGTTGTCCAATAGCTTCTTCAGCTGTATAGCCAAACATTTCTTCGGCTGCATGATTCCAACTTATGATAATGCTATCAAGTGTTTTACTAATGATTGCATCATCTGCAGAGTCAACAATAGCTGCGAGGATAGCTTTTTCTTCTAATATACTTTCACTTTGTATGAGTGTTTCTCCAGCTTCTTGGCTTTCGGTGCCATCGGTACATGTGATTTTCTTCTCGCTTGATGCCATATGAGTTTATCCTCTTTTAGCAGTATTAGGAACTTCATGGAATTCTTGATGTGTTATAGCATCAGAAAAATATTTTCCCCTGTAAAGAATTGCTTAAGAATAGATTTTGCCTGTTGATCTATATTAGCATGGCTGATCGATAGTGCACACCTTAACTTTGATATTATATCTTTTTTAAAGAACACTGGACAGATGTGGAATCTTTTCCTGCTTTATCGGACTATTGATGTGTTGTTGATTGATATTTAGCCTTTATCTAACGCCATCAAGAAATATACTGTACCTCTCTTGCATAGGCTGTCCTTAAAGAGGGCCTGTAACGCGGAGCTGTTCTATATAGTGAAGAGTTATTACAGAGGGGAATACAAAGCAACAATGGAAATGTCCTTCTCGGAAAAGGATGGGCTGCGACGTACTCTTATGGAAAAAATTTTCCGTGAGCACTACACTGAAGTGCATTCCTTTATCTCCAACAAGGTTAGAAATACTGATGTCGCTGATGATCTGACCAGTATGGTTTTTCTCAAGGCGTTTCGCTGGTTACTTGAGGATCGTGGTATGTGGCAAGTGCGCAGCTGGCTTTATGCCACCGCTCGCACCACGCTTGCTGATTACTGGCAAGAGCAACTGAAACATACCTTTCTCCCACTTGAGACTATAGAGGACAGTGTCATAGCCCCTTTTGAACGGTTGGAGAATGAGTAGCTTCAGGAACGTGTGCAACGCCTGCTTTCTTTGTTGCCAGCCCGTGAACGCGAGGTACTGCTTTTACGATACCTACAGGGCTATACGGCGGCAGAGGTTGGCCGAGAATTGGGCTTAAGTGCTGGTCATGTGCGGGTAGTGCAGTTACGTGCCTTACGCCGTGCGACCCTCTTTGCACCGAAGGAAAGGAAGCTTTCACAGATGGACGAAAAAGATCTCACTTATACAGAACAGGGTCAACGTGTTCTTGCGTTAGCAAAAGCAGAAGCACTCGCTTTGAAGCACTACTATATCGGAACCGAGCACCTTTTGCTCGGCATCCTGGCCGAGGGGAGTGCCGCAGCTCCTTTAGTTGAGCAAGGAACAACACTTGAGCATGCGCGAGCAGGCTTGATTTTCCTCATAGGAAGAGATCAAGGCGACCCTGAAGCTAACATCCAACTCACACCACAATCACGACAAGTTCTTGTAGAGGCGGGGCAGGAAGCCGGGGGGATGGCGATCAGCCCACAACACATCCTACACGCTTTACAGAGCACAGAAAGCGAGTACGGAATAGCCTATGGGATGCTGCAATCATTAGGGCTCGAACGAAGTCCAGGACAAAAGCAGCCTGTCGATGAAACTGTGAACGAGAGTGTTTTGAACTTGCAGGAACATCTCATTAAGCTACATCCTGCACTGAGCCCAGAGGAAGAACTACAACTCGCTCACCTGGTAACGAGCAGTGAAAAGGAAAAGAAACGTGCTGAATACTTCAACCAAAGCCTGGATAATCAAGTTGTTGAGGAGGGCAAAATAGCCTACTTTCGGCTATTCATGGCGAGCCAGCACCTGGTACTCTCTGTCGCAAAGGAGTACTTCGCGCCCGGAAAAGACCTGGGAAAACTTCTTGAAGCCGGCAATAAAGGGCTCACATATGCGATCCACAAATTTGGCATGAAGAAGCAGGTTCCCTTTCGCTCTTACGCAGCCCACTGGATTCACCTGGAAATTATGGAATCAGTCCTTGAGTGATTAGAATGGCGAGGAGAGAGGGCAACTCAAACACTCTTCAGTGTATCCTCTCACCTCGCCATAGAATGCGTAGCATACCGCTTATTCGGATTGTCTCTGAGTCCAGCGTAACAACAAAATAGAAATGATGCTAACAATACAATAGAGGATAACATTTACATAACCGAGTATACCTCGGTTACTCCACATAGTCACAAAGAGCTGCACTACTGCAAAATAAAAGAATGTGGTAATAACAAACACCCAGGGATGTATTTGTTTAAGTTTCCGCATCATTTCATTTACCTCATTTGGCTCTCCGTCCTTTGGGGGGAGACCATCCATTCAAGAAAGCAGGTGATGGCCATGGATATGCTCACGCCTCTCGAGCACGTTCCCCAGCGTAACGGCAGGGCTTGCCCCTGCTCCAGTTCACGTACGAACCGTGCCAGAAACACGTGGTCATGATGCGGCGCGCCTGAGGAAACGTCGCCAACCTCGTACGTGTACCTGCTCGTACGTGAACTGGAGCAGGGGCAAGCCCTGCCGTTACGTTGAGAGACAGGCTCACTGTTCGCCAGCCTCTCTATCAGGAGGCGCCAGGGTGAATAGATTGGCCCTTGCAACCCATTTCACCCTGAAGGACGGTGAGCCCCTCATTTTTCGTCATCATGTCCTATATGTAAGACGTTTGGCGCTTGAATTTATAAATAGAAAAACGCACCCCACACAATCAGTAACACGTGGACACAAGTTACACATGAAAGACATCGTATGCTTTTCCAATATTGAAGAAGAGCGTCATAGTCATGTTACGTGTCAGCCCTTTCACTATCAATTTGAGTCGTTGTAGTCAAATATTGTAGTCAAAGGTTAGTTATGTGACCTGAGCATGTATATAAGAGAGGCTAGAAGCGATAAGGTAAAGCCGCTTCTAGCCTCTCTGTGTGGTGGAGATGGGTAGAGTCGAAGTCTGCAAAGTCCATTTTTCGACTTGGCTTGTCTGTTGCCTCGACGGGCTTCTAAAGCTCACTTACAGAAATTTTCTTGTCTAACTTTGTCTAACGTTGATGAATGTCGTTGAGGGTTTTTGCTCCCAGTTTTGCTCCCAGTTTTGCTCCCAGTTTTGCTCTTAGACAAAAGGATATTAACATCTCAGTTTTTCGTGTGCTTAATCATTTCTCGTTATGATATAGTAGAGCTATACAAGAACACAAAAAGAGATTATAAGGGCATGTTTGGCTTCAAATTTTGGTGGAAAGAAAATTGCTGATGGAACAACGTACTCACTCTACTGAGATTTCCGAACTTTCAGAAGAAGCGTACCGTTTTGCAGAAGACGCTCAAGTTGGTTCCCCTCTGCGCCTCTATAAGATGCGGTCACTAGCATTATCTATGTATAAATGGATTCTCATTACGAGTATCGTAGGAGCTATTCTGGGTATTGCTGTTGGTTTTATCGGACTCTTTATTTTTTTGTACCGGTGGTTTATCCCTCCCTGGGAAAGCTTTGACTACTATGCACCAATGGGCATCTTTCTTCCCTGGCTTATCGGTCTTATGTGCAGTGGATATGCTATTGCGTTAAAAGGGATGTACAAACGTGGACTTCCTATGTCTGTTTTAGTCTGCAGCAAAGGTCTGCTCGTAATTCGTCCTAGGGGAGTTGAGGTAACATGGTGGAATGAGGTGAACTATATTGTCAACTTCTCAGATGGCAACAGAAGAAAAATTATACTCGGCCGGAGCAATCGTAAATCACTCTCCTTGGGTAGCGCACTTGAAGATCTGGATGGTTTACAGGCCCAGATCGAGCAGCATATCGAAAAAGGGATAAAACACCTAGACGTATAATGCACGAATATACATGTATTAATTGTCTCTAAATGTTCATTTTTTCTTCTCTTTCTAGTCCAGGTGCTTTTTTTTGTTTGTCTTAGCTCTTTATCGGTTTAATCTTGCTTCGAACACTCACAACCTTGTGGACAGGAAATTTTAAGTCTCATCAACACTGGAGCTGTCTCCATAAGCCGCTTGAGCTCCTATACATCTTGTTCAGCAGGAGAGATTTTCGTATGGCCAATTTGAATATTTCTTGTGTGTGTTTTTCTAAAAAAACAAAAACTAATATGCAACATTTACAACAGATAGACGAACAACCATTATTGCTCACTATGAAGCAAGTAACACAAAGGTTACAACTGGGCCGACATAAGATTTATGACCTGATCATTAATAAAGGCTTACCAGTACAGCGCTTTGGTCGTGCTATTAGATTTAATCAAGAAGAGCTTCTGGTCTGGCTGGAGGCTCGTGATCAACAGAATTAGATGTAAGTATGTGTGGTTTGCTAGTGGTCCTGCCCTCATCGGACACTTTATGGCTTGCAAGGATGATTGGACACTTTAGGGTATAAAAGGTCTATTCAAGCAAGAACTGCCTTTGAACATGAACCGATTTACAGCTCATGTTCAAAGCGAACTTGTACAGCCCCAAACTTAAGAATATCACCGTCATGGAGGGGGTACTTTTGTTTGGGCGTGAGGAGGACGCTATTTAAGCGGGTTCCGTTAGGTGTATTAAGGTCCTCAATGGTATAACCTTCTTGCTTATCTATGATGGCGTGCCTCCGGCCAACGCTCCGATCATTAAAGTTGATGTCTGGGTATGGAACTATCTGGGTATCATCTCGTCGCCCTACTGTCATAGGCGGGGCATCCAAAGGAATTGACTGTCCTGAAGCGAGTACAACGAGATGTGCAGGTTTGTGATTAAGTGGCATTGGTGAAATTTCCTCCATATGCGCCATGTTAGTCATCCTTGAATATGTCCGTTACTTGGGAAACGAAGATCTCGCATCATTTTAGCGTATATGTTTCAGCCCATGGAATGAAAGGATTTACACATAACAGAGCTAAAAAGCTGGGGAGCACTTATCAGCTGGGAAGCGTAACTATCATTTAGATTGGTCAGTCGCTGAATATGCCTTTGTACTATAAAGTGTCCTGTTTGGTGTATATCTACGAGCATCAGTTCCCAAAAATATGAGCTTTTTGTACAGTTTGCCTCATCGTGCGAAAGATTTGGATCAAAGGACATTTTGACACTGATTCTGAGCCGTTGTAGTCAAATATTGTAGTCAAAGGTTAATTATGTAACCTGAGTGTATAATTGAGAGAGGGTATAAAGAGAGGCTAGAAGCGGGTTTACACCGTTGCTTCTAGCCTCTGTGGTTGGTGGAGATGGGGGAGAGTTGAACTCCCCGTCCAAATAGCCCTACCGAGGAATGTACTACAGGCTTAGTCGATATTTTTCTTATACGCCCTGGTCTCCTATCGACAGGATACTTGAGCGCTGGCCCGCTAGTCTTTTATGACGATTAGTAGGCGGTCGTCGTCATAGCACCTCATGTTTATGGCGCCTGTACCCCAACCCCATGAGGGAAGGTTGGGCAGACGTCGTGTCGCTACTTCTTAGGCAGCGAGAGCGAAGTTGTTTGTTGCTGGTTTGGCAACTAATGTTTTGTCGGTTGTTTAACGAGAGTGCGTACCGACACCTCGACCTGCAATTCTTCAATCTGACTACCTGTCGAAACCCGACATCCCCAGATTGAGTTGAGTGTTTTTCAAATGAATACTGGCTTTTGGGGCACAGAATCCGTTTGATGTACTCAATATTATAGCATGGTGGTTGACAAATAGCAAGACATTGTGCCTGGCTTTTTTGTTCTGTTGTATAATATTTTGCGTTGCCTGTACGTGAAATACTTTAGTTTAAGGTAGGTGGATATTTATGGCCGGATTTCAGCGTTCGTTGCTGCGTATCGCTCATCGGGGTGGGGCTCATCTTGCTCCGGAGAATACGTTGGCGGCTTTTCGCAATGCTTTGACTATGCCGGTGGATATGGTTGAGCTGGATGTTCAATTGAGTAGTGATGGCCAGGCGGTGGTCTTTCATGATGCTACGATGGAGCGTCTGACCGATGGCGAGGGTAATGTACTGGATCTGAACTTTGAATATCTACGGTCCCTGAATGCGGCTGCCCATTTCTCCGGTGGCTGGCCTCAGCGGGAGCAGATTCCGACGCTGCGAGAGGTGTTGACGCTGGCTCGCAATCGTACTCGGGTCTGTATTGAGATTAAGTTTGGCGAGCGGGATGGCACGTATAGCCGCTATCACAATATTGCTGAAGCTGTTGTGCGCGATCTACGGGCGACGAAAATGGTGGAGCGGGTGATTGTGATTTCATTTGATTGGGTGATGCTGGCGAAATTACGTCGCCTGGAACCTGATCTGATAACGGGCGCTATCGTGAGTCATAATCTTTGGTCCGCTGATGAAGATCCTCAATTGGTACAATTATTTAAGCAGATAACGTTGGCTGGCTGTAACTGGATCCATCTGGATCGTCAGTTGTTTACTCCCGAAGTACTCTCCTTGAGTCATCGCAATGGTTTTAAGCTAGGCATCTGGACCGTCGATGAGCTTGATGAATTGCGTGCGCTGGCTGAGGCTGGCGTTGATTCACTGACAACTGATCGTCCTGACCTTTTTGCTCAGCTTTAGCTTTTTTGCTGCATAGAGTGGTGATGGATACTTACAATTAAGTAATGGTTCAGCGGGCGAATGTATCTGCCTTAAATAGTTATCCGTTTGTATTACCAGAAAGAGCAATGGTACCATGTGCTATAGCTCGTAATCAAGGGTATGTTATAATGAGCCCCGAATACCAGCCATAGGGCGGGTTGAATCTCGGTTGTGAGTGGAGAATCTGAGGCTATGCAGCAATCTGAAATTGCAATAAAAGAACACGCGTCTGAGCTGGCGGCTCCTGAGTCGTTATCGAAACATATTGATATCACGATTGTCGTTCCTTTGATGAACGAGCAGGAGAGCATTCGTATTCTTTTTGAGAGAATACAGGCGCAAATTGAAAAAATTGGTAAAGTGTATGAAATTATTTTTGTAGATGATGGTAGCACGGATAAAACTTTTGAGGTCTTGAAAGCGCTTCATGCCGAGAATCCTGGGATTGTGCATGTTGTGCGTTTTCGTAGTAATTTTGGTAAGACTCCCGGTCTGGTAGCTGGCTTCGAGCGCGCACGTGGCGATGTTGTGTTTACGATGGATGGCGATCTGCAGGATGATCCACAGGAGATTCCTCGCTACCTGGAGAAATTGGATGAAGGGTATGATCTGGTTACCGGTTGGAAGTTTCCTCGGCTAGATCCTATCTCCAAAACGTTCCCTTCACGTATCTTTAATGGGCTGGTGAGCCAGTTGACAGGTGTTCATCTGCATGACATTAACTGCGGCTTTAAGGCGTACCGACGTGAGGTGATTGAAGATCCATACTTGAAGCTGTATGGCGACTTCCATCGCTTTATCCCTGTCATCGCCAAGTCTCGCGGCTTCCGTATCGCGGAAATTAAAGTGACGCACCATCCTCGCCAATTTGGTGTCTCCAAGTTTGGTGCTAAACGCTTCGCCCAGGGTCTGATCGACCTGATGAATATTCTGTTCCTGACCACCTTCCTGCGCCGACCATTGCGGTTGTTTGCTCCGCTAGGTTTCTGGTTTTTTGTTATAGGTGTTCTGGTTGATCTCTTTATTGTGCTGCGCAGTTACTTCTGGATCCATGAGCCGATTCACCAGCAGCCAATGCTGTTTGTGGGTATCTTGCTGATGATCTTTGGTGTGCAGTTCTTCCTGGCAGGCTTGCAGAGTGAGATGGTTCGTCACTATGCATTTCAACGCGGTGAAGAGTATAGTATCAGGCAGGAACTTGTTTAATGCAAGGGGAGTTCCTTCCGGGATCAAGGAAACGGGTATGTCGGCAGTGGCTACCCGTTGGGGTATGGGCGGCCTCGGTATGCCAGATTACCTTGCCTTACCTTTATGCTGAATGTGCTGCTCGTCCAGTGGACGATTTCAGACGAGCAGCAATTTCCCGGACCTCCTCCGTTTGGGTCGATGTGTTGACAGTGATGGGAAAGAGGTGTAGAGCGTGAATAGGGAAATCTGGCGTAAACGGCTTGTCTATGCTCGAGATCGCTTATGTTTGTATCCGGAGCCACAGCCGCTACCACGTACACGGGTATTCTGGTTCGTGATGGGCTTGATCACATTGGCAGTTATCTGTTTTTGTACCTTCTATATCTCATACATGGGTGCCCGACACGTTGCTTTCCAGACTAATGCTGAAGATTTCGGTATTATGGATCAGTCAATCTGGAATACCTCCCATGGGAATATCTTGCATGATAGTATTTGCAATATTATCGGTGATACCAATTGCGCCTCACCAGATGGATATGTACGCTTTGCTATTCACTTTGAGCCTATCTTATTTCCTATTTCCTGGCTATATCTTCTCTGGTCCGATCCTAGAGTCTTATTTTTCCTGCAAACGATCGTGGTCGCTTCAGGTGCCTATCCCGCCTTCTGGTTAGCTCGTTTACGTTTGCGCAATGAATGGCTTGGAGGAGCATTTGCTTTTCTTTATTTACTCTATCCTGCTCAACTGCAAGCCACGACATCTGATTTTCATGCTGTTACCTTAACCATAGCTTTTCTGCTGTTTACATTGTATTTTATGTATACACGCCAGACGCTCTGGTTTTTTGTCTTTGCGATCCTATCCATGGCTTGTAAGGAGAATATTCCGCTGGTTGTGGCCACTATCGGCCTGTGGTCTGTTATTTTTCAACGCCGCTGGAAGAGTGGCTTATCCGTAACGCTGCTGGCAGTCATCTGGCTGTTCCTGGCCACCAAGGTGATTATGCCACACTTTAGTCCAACTGGTGTTCCATTGCTCAGTGGCCGTTATGGAGGGAATGCCGGGATGGGCTCCTTATTCAAGGATGCTTTGTTCCATCCGCTAAATTTCCTGCATACCTATGTGTTTGAGTATAAGCATCTGTCTTATATTCATGCGGTACTTGCACCCGCTGGTTATATTCCTAAGCCACATGGGGGGGGTATTTTCTACCTGCCAATGCTGGCTCCCTGGATTCTGATTATGGCAGTACCTTCGTTCGCTGTTAACCTGTTAAGCTCAAATCCACAGCAATATAGTGGTTTATTTCATTATAATGCCGATCTTGTGCCGATCATTATTTTCTCAACTATCGAGGCATTGGTAGTGGTACGCTGGTTAACGCGGGTCTGTCTGGCAGAATTGGGGCGCAGACACATAGTTACACCTACACTGACATTTCCAAGACGTTTGTGGTCAGATCAGGGTGTGTTGCCGCTGATATTGATAAGCTTATTGCTGGTGGGCGTGATTGGGAGTACCCTGCGCACAGATTATTACTTTCATGGTCAGCTTCCTGTTTCTATTGGTTTTCAATGGCCGCAGGCATCAGCGCATGATGAGTTGGCGCAGAAGTTTATACATATGATTCCAGAGGATGCCTCCGTCTCGGCACAAACGAAGTTGGTGCCACACCTGAGTCATCGGAAGAACATCTATATGTTTCCTTATGCTGTGGACACTAAGCTTACAGGGGAGCGATATGCTGATAAACTGGCTGACTATGTTTTGTTAGATGTAACCGGCGATATCTATCCATATTTTGAATCACAACAGTATATTACCCAGGTAAAAAGCGTGCTGGCCGCTGGAAACTATGGCGTGCTGGCGGCACAGGATGGCTATCTTTTGCTGAAACGCGGCTTGCCCGCGCCACATAGGTTGCCCGGAACGGGACGGTCGCAAGATCCCGCATCATTATTATTTGATTTGCCGGAGAGCTTCTGTTCTAATATCTATGTTTCTGCCCAGGAGGTTCAAAATCCTCTGCAAGTGCAGTTTCAACAAAAAGATGGTGGCAATGTACAACTTGCTGGCTTTCAAGTAGGAGCGAGTAGTCCATTTAGTCGAACCAATGGCTATGGAACGCTGACCACCTACTGGCGTGTGAATCAGGCAGGCAAACTGCCACTACAAGAGCTTATTTTCTTGCAAGGAAGCAATGGACGCGAATATTTTGTCAGTACAGATGTATCAGACCTTGCCTGGTGCCCAACACAGACGTGGAAACCTGGCTCTATCGTGCGCTTGCAGAGTCGCACGTTTAATCTGCAAAAGAGCGATATATCAAATGGACTAGCACAAATGTCCATAGCACTTTTGCCACAAGCACAATCATCGAGTACAATAATGGATGTACAAGCCCGGCTGCCGTTGCAGGTTTTGAATGCGCCACGTACAGTTAGTGTCAATCAACGTACGAAGGCGTTGCAGTTAATGCCACTAACCATTGTGGATTAATGGTTGGTTAGTGGCATGAGCAGGTCTCCATGGCATGCCCGCAGTAGAATGAAAGAGGATGTAGGATGGGCATTTATTTAGGTCAACTCCCGCCCGCGGAAATCGCGCGCTTAAAAGCTGAATTAGCTGAGACGCTGATCGCAAATTTCTGCTATCCGCGTTTTTTTGATCATCGTACCGAGTCACTGCAGATGCGTCCGGTTGACCGTGCCAAGCGTCAGGAAGTGTGGCTCTACCTCAGCTCTGTCGATTTTACTGCCTGGAGCCGTATTGACCTGACAACTCCTGACTTTCAGCATCAGATAGAGCGTCTGTTTATCCAGTTTGTTCAGCGCAACCGTAACTTTTTCGGCAATCAGGGCCGTCGACGTATGTCGGATATCCGTTTATTGATCAGCGCATGTGCATCGACTGTGGCACAAAATCTGCGCAATCATTTAACAGGTCAGAAACCTGCGGCGGGCAGCCTGCCTTTTGGTACTCCCCGTCCAGTAGTTTCCTGGTCCGCTTCAAGCATTAGTGGCCGGGCAGAACCAACGTGGGAACAGATTGCGTCTTCGACGTTGGCTTTACAGCAGCAATTGCAAGAGATTCGGGGTGAAGGTAAGTCTGCTCCTGTCGCACCCGCTGCTCAGCAGTCGCAGGCACCTACACCAGTTGGAGCAGGTGCTAGTTCCGCTAACCACTATGGATCCAATGGGGCAATCCGTCGTGTTACTCCGACCGCCGCTCCGACCAGTGCGCCGCATCAGAAAGAGACGGCTATACCAGCAACACAGAGACCGGCAGCGGCAGCGCCGGCAGCCACATCACGTCCAGCGCAGCCCGTTGCGCCTGCTGCAGACGGCAGAAAAACCGCAGCCCCGGCGGCAACTGCTGCCGCCGTGGCATCACCACCAGCGGCCAGAACTGGCCGGCCAGCCGAAGCAGAACCAAAGGCCGCGCCACGCAAATTAGATTCATTATCCCAGCCCTATGATGGTAAGGTGGCAACTCCAACCAATCGCAGTTCTCAGTCGACGGCAACGCCATTAGCGCCGCCACCGGTAGCTCCGGGTGCACCAGCGCAGGCTGCTCCTGCATCCTCGCCAGCCTGGCAGAATGGTACAAATGGAACACGTCCACCAACCTCCCCACTGGGAGATACCTCACCAGCAGCAGTAGCTACGAAGCAAGCGTCACAGGCAGCCGCCGTCAATGTAGGTCGTGATCTGTCAGCCACGACCTCTCCCGTCTCTTCATCCAACTCCATGGCTACCACAACTGCTAATGGAGCGCGTGACATGATGTCGGTAGGTGAAGATGATGTGGCCATTTTTGAGCAGATGCGTCATCAGCTGGTTATCTGGCTACGTGTTGAAGCTATCAGCGCGGGACTAGAAATAAATAGTCAGAGCCCAACGCAGTTGTTAGAGATGCTCCGCCAGCAAGCTCGCTTTGATGAGACACGACTTCAGGTCGTCTCAACCCTATTAAACCTGGCCAATCAAGTCATTAAGACTGGTATGGTTACGGTACTGGATTATAAGCAGGCGTTGATGTTCCATCTTATGCATACACGTCGCCAGTAATACACACAAAAAAGCCAGGCTCTTTGTAGATAATGCAAAGAGCCTGGCTTTTTTATATCCGGTTATATGGAGCTTCAGGATGCTGTTGAGGAGGCTGAAGCTGTAATCACCGGCAATAGATCCTTCAGCTGCTTCATCCATGCCTGGCCTAATAGGCGACGTGGGATGCGAATGACACCCTGTTGAACACGGGCCTCATTACGGAAACGTCGATAAAGGATAATACGGTTGGGTACAACATCCCGCTTGACTGTCAGCACAAACTCGTTGTCCTTAACGGAAATGGCTTCATAACCTAGATGCGCCGCTTCAACTTTTAAGTTCACCAGTTCTAATAGATTATGAACTTGTTCTGGTATAGGACCAAAGCGGTCTGCCATTTCTGCAGCCATAGCTTCGACTTGCTGTGCATCTTTCAGATTAGCCAGTCGTTGGTAGAAATTGACCTTTAACGTACGATCTCCAATGTATTCGTCAGGCAGATACGCGTCGATGGGCAGATCCACAGATGTTGTTGGCGTTCCTGCCTCTGCTTGCTTGCCTTGTAGTTCCTGAACGGAATCTGCGAGTAATTTACAGTAAAGGTCAAAGCCAACGGAATTCATAAAGCCAGATTGTTCAGCTCCCAGTAGACTACCGGCGCCACGGATCTCTAGATCTTTCATGGCAATGCGGAAACCGGCACCCAGCTCGGTGGCTTCAAAGATCGCGCGTAAACGCTTCTCTTGAATTGGGGTCAACTTGGCATTTTTACCATAGAAGAAGTAGGCGTACGCTTGCTGGGTCGCACGTCCCACACGTCCACGTAGCTGATAGAGCTGTGAGAGTCCAAAGAAGGCCGCATTGTTCACGATAATCGTATTGGCATTCGGAATATCCAGACCATTTTCGATAATCGTGGTCGAGATGAGTACATCATAATCCCCGTTGGAAAAGCCTACCATGACGCGTTCAAGTTGTTCCTCATTCATCTGCCCATGTCCCACAATAATGCGCGCTTCAGGAATCAGGCGTTGGAGTTTTTGTGCCAGGACCTGAATGCCTTGAACCCGGTTGTGGACAAAGAAGACCTGACCGCCGCGATCGATCTCGCGTAAGATTGCTTCGCGGATCAAGGCGTCATCATACTCACGAATTGTTGTACGAATTGGCAGGCGTTCTTGTGGTGGGGTCTCAATAATACTCATATCGCGTAGATTAACCAGCGACATATGCAATGTACGGGGAATAGGTGTCGCCGTCATCGTTAAGACATCGATCTCTGTACGTAATTGTTTTAAACGCTCTTTATGAATGACGCCAAAGCGTTGCTCTTCATCCACGACTAGCAAGCCGAGATTTAAGAAGACAACATCTTTTTGGATCAGGCGGTGGGTACCGATAATAATATCTACCTTACCGAGCGCCAGATCTTCCAGGATCTGTTTCTGTTCTTTCTCGGAGCGGAAACGACTCAGCAACTCTACCCGTACAGGATAAGCTTTCAGGCGTTCTTTGAAGTTATTATAGTGCTGCAGGGCTAGAACAGTAGTGGGAACCAGGATGGCGACCTGATGTTGATCTAGCACGCATTTAAAGGCTGCCCGTAGCGCGACCTCGGTTTTTCCATAGCCAACATCACCACAGACCAGGCGATCCATTGGTCGCGGCCGCTCCATGTCGGCTTTGACTTCATCGATCGAGCGCTGTTGATCGGGCGTTTCCTGATAAGGAAAACCGTCCTCTAGTTCTTGTAGCCATGGTTGATCACTATCCGGTGGAAAGGCATGGCCCTGAGCCGCCTCGCGTATACTATAGAGTCTGAGTAGCTCGCGAGCCACCTCCTGTACATTTTCTTTGACCTTAGATTTTGCGCGGGTCCATTCTGTTGTTCCCAGTTTACTCAAAGCTGGCACTGAGTCACCCATGCCGATATAGCGGGTGATACGATCAAGTTGATCGGTAGGAATATAGAGTTTGTCTGTGCCAGCATAGTGAATCAGAAGGTATTCGCGTTCGACGCCCGTCAGATTCATTTTGACCAGGCCTTCAAAGCGGCCAATACCATGTTCTTGATGAACTACATGATCGCCGGGATTAACTTCAGCCAGGAATGATGCTGGCGTGACCGGTTTGCGGCGCTGGACATTGCGACGTTTCGACCAGCCAAAGATCTCTGTATCGGTATAGACATGCAGAGCCAGTGAACGGGACTGCCAGCCTTCGTTTAGCTGTCCTTGAATCAGTGTCAGTGTACCGGCCTCTGGAAGATTATTGATATTGGTACCCGGACTGACCTCAATAGTTTGATCCTGTAGAATGGCTTCATCACCCAGAACCTCGGCCATACGTCGCGCCTGCATCGTGATGATTATCACCCGATCCCTATTATCCAGCGCCTTGCGGCAATCCTGTACAAAGGCGCGTAAGCGGCCTCCATAAGAATTCGCACTATGACTGCCTGGAACGAGATTTTCAGTCCCGCCTTGCTGGCGAACATCAAAATCGCTCTCGGCCGTTGAAAGGATATCGGCGAAGCGTAGTTGTCGGCGTTGTTGGATCTGAGTTTCCAGATGCTTCCAGTCCAATGATGCTTCGCGTAGATGGGCTGGATTTTCTCGTTCTTTTTCGTGTTGTTCGCGGATCTCCTGCGTCTGCAAATCAAGTTGCAAGATATGGTTTTGGATGCTGGCAGGATTATCCAGGATCAGCAAGCCATTGCGCGGTAGATAATCGAGCACACTGGCTGGAGCATGGAGATAGGGAAGATAGAAAGCAATGTCATCGAATGAACGTCGCTGGTTAAGCAAGTCCATATCACTTTTCCAGCGTGCCTCGGCATCTTTATTCAAGAGGCGTGTATCCAACTGCGCAAGCTCTTTAATCGCCTCTGGCCCACGAGCCGGCAGGGCTTCACGTGCTGGTCCCAGTGTGCAGGAATCGATGGTATTAAGTGAGCGCTGTGTCTCTTGATCAAATGTACGGATTGACTCGATTTCATCGCCAAAGAACTCCAGGCGTACCGGTCGTGGCAAGGTGGGTGGAAACATGTCGATGATACCACCACGATGACTGAACTGCCCGGATTCCTCAACTTCAGCCACTGGCTCATAGCCAAGATTATAGAGGTGCTCGATCAGCATATTTAGATCGACTTCCTGGCCGGTTTGTAAGCGGAACAGAGATGCTGCAAGTTCCTGGGGAGGAATGATCAATTGAGTCAGGACACGCGCAGAGCAGACTACTAGCGGGGTGCGCTCGCGTTCAACCATCGCCATTAAGGCCTGCATGCGTTGTTGTGTGGTTAGAGCATCGCCAAGCAAGCGTTCGTAAGGAAGTGCATTGCGGTCTGGCAGACAAAAGACATCGCTTGGATTGGGCACAAAACTTTTGAGTGTCTCAACCATTTGCGTGGCTTCATTTTCCTCGCTGACCACCAGTAGGATAGGCTGTTTAAATGAAACTGCCAGGCTAGCAACGACATAAGGGCGTGCGGCCTCTGTGATCCCCGTAAGCGCTGGAATGCCTTCTGTATTTTGCAGTTTTTCGCTTAGACGGCGAAATTCTGGTCTTTGTGTTAGTAATGTTAGTAAACCCTGTAGTGTCAATTCATCCTCCAGCAGTGGACAGTATAAACAGCACCCCTTCCGCAATTCCAGTGGGGGTGTCTGTCGTGAGCGTTGCCCGTATTCCGTACTTTTGTTATCATACCGTACTGAACACCTTGCCGTCTAGACAAGACGGTATACGTTGCCTCTTTTATCCTATCATAGAATAATTTGAAGTTTCATCATATTAAGTTGGAGAAAACTTTTAACGTATCTTTAGTATAGGTCTATCCAGCAACTTTCTGACTAAAAACACCTTTTGGCTATTCTGTTGGTATCGTTGTGGCGATGCGTGTAATGTCAGTGGCTAATGCCAGTAACGCGTCGCGCAACTCTGGTGGCTCGTGGACCACAAAGGGCAAATCAAGTCCAATGAGGTAACGAGCCATGGAAGGTAAATGGATATGGTGGCTTTGAAAGAGTACACCAGTCGCTGTTTCTGTCAACGTTCCATGGGAAGAAGGAATCTTATGTTGGGCTTCGTAGAGTTTTGTTTGAAACTCTACTTTTATAGTCCACCTGTCAGGTATTGTACCCAGCCGTTCAATGATAAAGGCCTGATAATCAAAATCCTGGGTTGGGACAAATATGGTGTTGAGTAGCTGTACATCTTGCATCCGATCCAGGCGAAACATGCGTTGCTCCTGACGCAAAATGCAGTAGCCAACCACATACCAATTCCCTTTCCAACCAGCCACACCATATGGTTCAAGCTCACGCTGTGTTAATTGATTGTGGTGAGAGCGATAGTTGAATCTGATACGACGATGTTCGTAAATTGCGCTACTCAACTCAACGAGCAAACTGATATCAGGCCGCCTGTCCTTCTGATGGGGAGAGAGGAGCATATGGGTGGAGATAGCCTGTAGTCGTTCACGTCCTTTTTGTGGTAAGACGCGATAAACTTTGGCGAGCGCTCCTTCGACACTGACCGAAGGGAAGTTAATTTCCAGCCAGGACGTTCCTAGTAGCCCTAGAACTACAGCCGTCGCTTCATCTTCGCTAAACAGGAGAGGAGGAAGTTTAAAGCCTGCGCGTAAGCGATAGCCACCGCCAGGTCCCCGATTACTTTCGATAGGCATCCCCATATCTTGTAGCATACCAATATAGCGACGGACCGTACGAGGTTCCACCTCAAGTCGACGAGCCAGTTCATCTCCATTCAAATGAGGATGTGTTTGCAGTAACTCAAGAATAGTCAGTAGACGTGTGCTGGGATGATACATGCCAACTTCCTCTCATTGACCGACTGCCTGAATCAGTCCGAGACGGAAGAATTTTCTGACTGCTGCTGATCTTGCTCTGACTGTTTGGAGGCTGCTTCCTGAGCCAGACGTTCGGCTTTAAGGCGTTTCTCCTGCTCTCGGCGTTCCAATTTCAAGCGTTTTTTCTCTTCGGCTTTGCGTTGTGCTTCAGGATCTACATTGATCAGATTCATTGTTGCATCCAGACCTTTTTCCAGGTAGAGAGGGACCGCATCAGCCGCCTTACGCTCACTGATCTCTAAATCGATCCGCTCTTCGTTCCCCGGAACTCCCAGTACATGCTTGACGGTGTCGCTCTTAGCATGAGCGGACCGTCCAATGCCGACACGCAGGCGTGGAAACTCGTTGGTATGCAGATGACTGATCAGGCTATTGATACCATTATGTCCACCGGAACTGCCACTACCCCGGAGTCGCATTTGTCCCAATGGGAGATCCAATTCGTCATAGATAACCAGGAGATCACCTGGGTCAAGTTTAAACCAGCGTACCAGTTCGCCGACAGCCTCACCACTATTATTCATAAAGGTGGTTGGCTTGACCAGGACCACTTTTTCGCCGTGAATAGTGCCATTGGCGATCATTGCTCGCCCATGTCGCTCCCAACGCATCGAATATGTGGTAGCAAGGAAATCCACAACGTGGAATCCCACGTTGTGGCGTGTTTTTTCATATTGGGCGCCTGGATTTCCCAGGCCAACAATTAATTTCATTGATAATTTACTACCTGATTAGCGACCATAAGCCAGACGTGTCGCCAGATACTGTGGCAACTTCGCCTTCTCGATCTTCTCTTGTGTTTTTCCAAACGAGTAAGGGATACGATAGAAATTGAAGCCCTTTTCAGAGTCATAAATCATAAAAGCTGCGCGTGGATCTCCATCCCGTGGTTGACCGACACCACCTGGATTGACGATAGCACGATAGCCGTTTGGAGCACTCCAGGTACCCTCAGGTGGTACCAGCATCTCATTAGTGACTTCGATCATACTCTGGCTCAGGCCAAGCAACGTGAGAAGCTCCTCAATTTCCTGATTAATGCGCTCTTCAGCTCCCTGGATGGTTTCCTCAGATGAGACATCATCATCATCTTCTTCAGCATCCTCCACGGTCTCTTTGTCAGCAAATTCCTCCAGATCCTCTTCCTGTTTGTAATTCTCGGCGTCGGTTGCTTCCTGGTTTGTAATAATCTCTTTGAGGTCTGCGGGCGTATCGGGACTAACCTCAGGCGCGTCATCGGCGATCTGGTGTTGCAGATCCGCTATAGCATCAGCCGCGTCCGCCACCAGATTTTGAATCTGTTCCGCCTCGCTATTCTGGCCCTGCTCTGTCTCACTACGGGCACTCTCATTCCGTGTTGCCGTTTGACTGCTTTGAGCAAGTACAAGTTCAGCCTCATCTGTGGCTGTATCCTCGTCCAGAACTTTTTCTGGCTGGCTGGCTTCGTCCTTATTCTCGTCTTGATTTGATTGGGACTCAGTCTCGTCTTGCTTTTCCATGATCTCATCTACTTCAAGAGGACGAGTCGGTGTATTCGCGACGGTATCAGGCTGTTGGAAAATCACCGGTACGTGGGTGTGACCGACAAAACAGAAGCGACTATTAAAGTGTTGAAAGCTTCTTTCCGCCAGCACTTCAGAGGTGAGATATTCCCACAGTGGCCCGTATGGACTACCATGAACCAGCAGGCACTCGCCCTTCTCAATGCGCTCAGGCAGGTTAGCGAGAAATGCACGATTTTCTTCTGTGAGTTGTGTCGCAGTCCATTCGGCAGAGATGCGTGCCGCCTCACTAAAATCGTCTAAATCCAGTTTGCCAACCGCAGCCCAATCGTGATTGCCTGCGATAATAACATCTGTGCGTTCTCGCAGCTTCTTAATACACTCATTGGGATTTGGTCCATAGCCAACCAGATCTCCCAGAAACCAGATCTCATCAACTGGTTCCTTTTGAGATATTTCATCAATTTTGGCAAGCACTGCCTCTAGTGCTTCTAAATTCGCGTGAATATCGGTAAAGATTGCGTAACGCATGCAGCATACTCTATTCAAAATAATGATACTTGTAAGTGTGATCTATTTTATCATGTTTGTGACAACCTTACCAGTAGCTAGACATATTGAAGCTGACGAAAAGTGCCTCCACCCGATAGATTGTGGTATGGTATACTCAAGAACAAACAATAATAAAGTTTTCCGATCGGCCAGGGTGGTGCTTCTCTCCTGTATATACAGCCTGGTCGATGGAGCAAGCGAAAAAAGTTTTTGTAAGGGGGACGTAATGGCACGACCTATAACACTTTTTACTGGCCAATGGGGTGACCTGCCTTTAGAAGAGCTTGCGGCCAAAGTGAGCCGTTGGGGGTTTGATGGCCTGGAACTGGCTTCGTCCGGTCAGCATTTTGATGAAGTACGCATTCTTAATGAGCCTGGCTATGCTGAATCTCTGCGTGCGATTCTGGATAAATATAATTTAAAAGTGTATGCCATTGGTGCACACTTAATTGGTCAGGCGACCTGTGATCCAATCGATCCACGCCATAAAAATATTTTGCCGGCAGAAGTCTGGGGTGATGGTGAGCAAGAAGGTGTGCGCAAACGTGCCGCCGAACGTATGAAAGATATTGCACGTGCCGCCGCCAAATTTGGTGTTGACCGCGTGACTGGTTTTACCGGTTCCAGTGTCTGGCATATGCTCTATTCTTTTCCACCCAATGATTTTGCGGAGATCGAGCGTGGCTATGCGGATTTCGCGCAACGCTGGAATCCTATCATTGATGTCTTCGATCAAGAGGGTGTGAAATTTGCACTGGAAGTGCATCCTACTGAAATTGCCTATGACTTTGTGACCACTCGTAAGACCCTGGATGCAATCAACAATCGCCCAGGCTTTGGCATCAACTTTGATCCCAGTCACCTGGTACCGCAGTTCCTGGATTCGGCGACCTTCCTGGCAGAATTTGCGGAGCGCATTTATCATGTCCATGTCAAAGACTCCAAGCGCCATTTGAATGGTCGCCGAAGCATCCTGGCTTCGCACCTGAATTTTGGCGAGGCCGAGCGTGGTTGGGATTTTGTCTCACCGGGACATGGTGATGTAGATTTCGAGTCGATTATCCGTACATTGAACCGTATCGGTTATCAGGGTCCTCTCTCCATCGAGTGGGAAGATTCTGGTATGGATCGTGAGTACGGAGCCCAGGATGCCCTGGCTTTTGTGCGTCGCTCTGATTTCGCGCCATCTAATGTGGCTTTTGATGCTGCTTTCAGCAAAAAATAAATGGCCGCTGGCAGACAAACAGGGGAGGACACCATCATGGTGTCCTCTTTTTTATATGGGCATGAGATAGAAATTGATCTGCTAAGTTAAATCAGACTTTGGATGGCAACATCGGTAATTGAAAGCCCCAATCCAAAAGTGCGGCAGCATCTGTATTCCGCTGTATCTCGTCGGGACTATTGAGAATGACTCCAATTAAATGGTGCTGCTCACGTGTGGCTGAGAAGACCAGACAGTAGCCCGCGCCAAAGGTGTGTCCTGTTTTAATACCACTGATGCCTTTATATGTGCCAATTAATTTATTCGTATTGGTCCAGACCAGGTCCCGATTGGGCGCGTGGGCGGTGTAGGTCTCTGTCTTTACAACCTGAGCAAAGAGTGGGATATTCATAGCATAACGGCTTAAGAGTGCCAGATCATAGGCGGTGGTATAGTGGGTTGTACTATCAGCGGTCAGGCCGTCAGGACTATTGAAGTGTGTTTGAAAAAGGTGCAGGCGCCGAGCGAAAAGATTCATTCTCGCGACGAAGACCGCTCGATCTCCCCCTCCCAGTTCATCGGCAATTGCATAGGCGGCGTCGTTACCGGATGGAAGCATCAGGGCGTAGAGCATATCCCTGAGAGGCAATACATCTCCTACAACCAGACCCGCGCTACTACCATCATCTAACACCACGCGATCGATCGCATCCTGATGTACATGAATCGGCTGATCTAAGTTTGCTGTTTGGATGATGATCAAGGCGGTCATAATCTTGGTGGTGCTGGCCATCAACAGTGGCTTTACTCCCTGATGTTGGTAGAGAACGTTGCCGGTATCGGCATCGAGTAGCAAGCTAGCTGTCGCAGTGATGGGAGGAGGTGTGCCTCGGGCTGTCAATACTGGTCTGGGTGTTGGAATAGGGGTTGGTGAGGCAAGTGGTAGTGGCGTGGGTGTGGGCGTAGGAACTGTCACGATACCGGTGCTTGTAAGTACAGTGGTACCCAGAGGGGTAAAGGCAATGATTGGAGCTAAAATCAGCAGGCAGAGCGCTATACAGAGAAGAACAATGATAAGCATACGACGTCGCATAATCATCCCATTCATTTTTTAATAGATCATAAAAAAGGCGCTCAGGTGCTTTCTTCTGACAGAGAGATGCAGTAGTAAAGACCTGAGCGTCAAAAAAGTTGTTTTATAGGTTAGGCCAGAGGGTATGGTAGTCAGTGACCTGCTCAAAGGCATCAGCAATGCGTAAGATAACATCTTCTTTAAAGACATTGCCCAGCAATTGCAGTCCTACCGGCAGGTTCTCGCTGAATCCACCTGGGATCGAGACGCCGCAGATGCCAGCCAGGTTCGCGGGAATTGTAAACACGTCCTGTAGATACATCTGATAGGGATCTGAGATCTCGCCAATTTTGAATGCGACGGTAGGAGCAGCGGGACTGACCAGGGCGTCAAACTTTTCAAAGGCCTGATCAAAGTCCTGTTTAATCAACGTGCGGATCTTCTCTGCTCGTTTGTAGTATGCGTCATAATATCCGGCTGAGAGGGCATAGGTACCCAGCATGATACGGCGCTTTACCTCGGCTCCAAAGCCAATCTCACGTGTTTTTTCCATCGCTTCCCACATATCGCTGGTATCGCGGTACGAGTAGCCATACTTTACACCATCGTAGCGCGACAGATTCGAACTGGCTTCCGCAGGAGCGATAATATAGTAAGCGGCAACACCATATTTGGTGTGGGGAAGTGAGACGGGACTGACTTCCGCGCCCATTTCACGTAGGCGTTCGATGTTGGCTTTAACAGTGCTAACCACTCCAGGCTGTGTGCCTTCAACCCAGTACTCTTCAGGTACGCCGATGCGTAGTCCCTTGATGCTACCAGAGAGAGCGGCCTCATAATCCTGCACTGGTTCGGGCGAACTGGTGCCATCACGACGATCATGACCAGCAATGGCTTGTAGCAAGATAGCTGCGTCACGCGCGTTGCGGGCAAAGGGTCCGATCTGGTCCAGTGAAGATGCAAAGGCGACCAGGCCAAAGCGGGAGACACGGCCATAGGTTGGCTTCAGGCCTACCAGGTTACAGAGTGAACCAGGCTGACGAATCGAGCCACCAGTATCACTACCGTAAGAGCCCATGGCCATACCGGCAGCCACTGCCGCCGCCGAACCGCCGCTACTTCCGCCAGGAGCACGCTCAAGGTCCCAGGGATTATTGGTTGGGAAGAAGGCTGAATGCTCGGTGGAGGATCCCATGGCGAACTCATCCATGTTGGTTTTACCCACCATGACAAAGCCCGTCTCATTCAGACGTTCCATGACCGTGGCATTGTAGGGAGGCTTAAAGTTTTCCAGCATGCGTGAGCCACAGGTTGTGGTGATATCTTTTGTGCAGATAACATCTTTAATCGCCAGGGGAATGCCTGTCAGAGGATATAAATTCTCGCCGCTCGCAAAGCGTTTATCGGCCTCTTTAGCCTGTTCTAACGCCAGCTCATCGGTAACCAACGTGAAGGCCTTTACTTTTGGCTCCACTTCACGAATACGCTCCAGGTGAGCTTGCGTCAGCTCAACCGCAGAAATTTCACGCTGGCGTAATAGTTTGCCAGCTTCAGTAATGCTTAACTTATGTAGTTCAGTCATCGTATCCTACTCCTCCTCCAGTACCGCATTAACCTTCAGGTAGTTGTCTTCCTGATCAGGAGCATTCGCCAGTAATACCTCAGGGGGATAGGATGGCTCGGGCTCATCCGCGCGCATGATATTGGTCAGGCGCGAAGCATGTGCTGTTGGGGAAACGCCACTCACATCCGCTTCCTGTAAAATATGGATGTGGTCGAGAATGGCGGAAAGTTGATTGCCAAAGGTTACAACCTCTTCCTCGCTCAGCCCCAATCTGGCGAGTTTGGCCACGTTTTGTACCGTCTCGCGATCAATCATTACGTATGTCCTCTTCTATTTTGAACCTGCTACCATCTAGTGTGGAAGCCGCTTACATGTTCCGTGGGTTGTCGCCAGGTTGCCTGTACATCTTGTACCTGTGCCGCTGATGGTCCCTGCCGCAACAGGGCCAGAAGCTGTTCGAGAGCGGAGCGCGTCCCCTGAGCGACTACTTCAACGTCGCCGTTACTATCATTACGTACATACCCATGTATTCCCAGGGCATGTGCTCTTTGGACGACAAAATAGCGAAAGCCTACACCCTGTACAAGTCCGACTACCACTGCGTAGAGTTCTTCTTTTTGGTGTGGGTTGTTCTGGCTCATGCCCCCCATAATAGCATAGACTGGCCTTTCAGGATAGTCCCTTTGTTGGCAGGAGCGAGGCGATTCTGGCTAGTCTTGAGATATATTCATAAGGATAGGCGTATAATCATGAAGAAGAATGCAACAAAAACAGATAACGCATCGTACTAATTAGGAAAGTCTGCGCACTGTTATCTTCACCATAGACAGCATAGCTGTGTTGTACTCAAGATGGGTAAGTGGTACCATATGTAGATATTAGTCACTGACCCTCGCAGTTTAAATAAATAGATGTCGATGCGTCCGTTCACATAAAAACTTGAGTGGAGTAATGAATGCAGTCAGTACAAGATCTTGCTAGCGCTGTACAGCGTGTTATTGGAAACGTTGAACGGGTCATTGTAGGTAAAGCTGAGCCTGTTACGTTTAGTTTGATTGCGGTAATTTGCCACGGGCATATTTTGATTGAAGATGTCCCCGGAGTAGGCAAGACTGTTCTTACGAAATCGATTGCACGTTCCATCGGTTGCACATTTAAGCGGATTCAGTTTACACCAGACCTGCTGCCAAGCGATGTGACTGGTGTCTCTATCTATAATCAGAAAAACGGTAACTTTGAATTTCGCCCTGGTCCAATTATGTCACAGATCGTGCTGGCTGATGAGGTAAATCGTGCAACCCCAAAGACGCAGTCTGCCTTGCTTGAAGCGATGGAAGAGGCGCAGATTACGGTGGACGGCTCCACGTACCGCTTGCCCCAGCCGTTTATGGTCATGGCCACCCAGAATCCCATTGAATATGAAGGCACCTTCCCCTTGCCTGAAGCTCAATTAGATCGTTTTATGATGAGCATTCAACTCGGCTATCCCCGTCCGGAAGATGAAATCAACATTCTGGATAGTCATCAACACCACCATCCACTCGAAGATCTGGCCCAGATTATGACGGCTGAAGAACTGGTATTGATTCAGCAGCAGGTGCGTAGTGTGCATGTTGATCCATCGATTCGTGAATATATAGTTTCCATCTCTAATGCGACCCGTCGGCACGCGCAGATCTATCTGGGTGTGAGCCCACGCGGTTCTCTGGCCCTGTTCCGCGCTTCACAGGCCCTGGCAGCCATTCGTGGCCGTGGCTATGTGATTCCAGACGATGTAAAACTATTGGCCAAGCCTACACTCGCTCATCGTATCATTGTCACACCCGCTGCACGTGTACGCTCGGTCACCTCAGCCAATCTCCTTGATGAGATTCTCAAAGAAGTGCCAGTGCCAAATGCATGGGTTGGTGGAAGGGGGCGCTAAACATGCGTCCCTGGCAAGTCTTTTTACTTATCCTCGCCCTGGCCTTTTTCGCGGTTAGCAGTGCCTGGAAAGTGCTCTATGTACTCACATATGTCCTGCTGGTGATCTTTGTGCTTTCCTGGATCTGGACCCGCTTCAGTCTGCGCCAGATGGTTTTTCGCCGCAACTCGTCGTCAGGACGCGTACAGGTTGGCGAAATGTTCGATGAGGAATTGATGTTAGACAATCTAAGCACTTTCCCCAAACTCTGGGTGCAGATTGCCGATGGCTCTACCCTGCCTGGCCACTGGGCCGGTTATGTTGCTAGCATGGGTGGTCGTAAGCGCGCACGATGGCGCGCTCGTAGCATCTGCCGACAACGTGGCCGTTTTCAACTTGGACCAGTCATGGCTATGAGTGGAGATCCCTTTGGTTTGTTCCGACGACATATTGTGTTGGCGCCATCTAAAGAAGTACTGGTCATGCCCCGTGTCTATCCATTAGCAAACTTTACGCTTTTTACAGGTGGATTACCCGGTCGGGGTAAACATTCTCGTCGTGCATTACAGACAACGACCACACCGACCACCATTCGGGAATATGTGAATGGGGATGCGCTGAGCCGTATTCACTGGCGCTCCAGTGCCCACTATAACAAGTTAATGGTCAAAGAGTTCGATCTGGATCCCGCGGTAGATGCTTGGATCTTCCTGGACCTGCATGATGCGGTACAGGCTGGCGAAGGTGAAGAATCTACAGAAGAATATGGGGTTACAATTGCCGCTACCCTGGCGACATATCTGCTACAACAGGATTTTTCACTAGGTATGATTATCAATGGTGAACACAGAGAAGTTCTCTCGCTTGACCGTGGTGATCGGCAGATTGAGCGCGTGTTAGAACTACTGGCTGTAGTAACGGCTGGTCCTGGTCCAGAACTAAAAGAGGCTCTGGCCATGGACTCATTTCACTTTGGCCGGAATACTGTCGCTATCGTCATCACCCCTTCCAATTCTCAGGATTGGCATGAGAGCTTGCGGCACTTGAAATTGCGGGGTGTACAAACCGCTGTCATCGGACTTGATGCGGCCTCATTTGAAGAGCGGCCTCCCGATGAAGACACATTTAGTTTGCTCGAAGGCTCGGGTGTTCCAGTCATTCATGTGAAATCTGGTGAATCGATTGCTCAAGTTTTAGAAACTGGTTCTGTTGTGCGTTCAAGATAATAGAGGTGAACGTCATGCGCAACGCGGCGATGGAACGTCTATCCAGACTCATCACTGATCCTTCAGAAAAACCTCGGCGAGGTAGATCTGATGATGAGGACAGATTTTCGGCGAAGATCCTGGCCATTCATTTAGATGAAGGCTGGTTTTCATTTTTTCTCCTGGCCCTGATGGTTTTTTGTGTGACCTGGTGTATTCAAGTAGCCAACTGGGTTGATAATCTGAATGTCTTAACTTTTTCGACGCTCCTGGCATTGCTGCTGGGTGCCTGGTCTGCGAAACAGCGGAGCTTCCCACCAGCACTCGTTTATGGAGGCGCAGTTTTACTGGGAGTCCTCTTTTCAGTCTGGCGTACGCTGGTCCTTTTTTATGATGGAAGCTTCAATGCAGGTATACAGGGTGTTGTTCGCGGATATGAACTTGTCCTGGCGAACCGCCCCAATGGCGATGATGGCATGGTATTCCTGTTTATCATCTTTTCCTGTTATATATTGACCTATTTCAGTGCACTTTTGCTCTATCGCTGGCGGCTCCCCTGGTTAGCGGTTGTTGTGAATGCAGTTGTGTTGATCTTCAACTTGAATAATGTTGATGCCCCTTATGTTATCTTGCTGGCTATATTTTTGCTGGCGGCGCTGTTATTGTTGTTGCGGATCAACTTATATCAAGCTATTCATGGTTGGCGCCGCAAGGGTTTGCGCTACTCCGATGATCTCAGCTGGGACTTTATGCAGACTGGTGTGGTGATCACTATTGGCATCTTGATTTGTGCCTGGCTCCTCCCCAGTTATTATGTGGAACCACATCTGGCACAGGTCTGGGATCCGAAAGGACCATTGGGACAATTTTCCAATCTTTTTAATAGTTCCTTTACGAACAGCGGCAATGTGGCGGCCAATCATGGTAACTTCAAAGATACGCTTGTGCTGGGTGGTAATCCCAATCTGACCAAGGATATCGTTTTTAAAGTCAAGGTGAATGATCCCGAAGCTCAATATCTTACATTGGTGACCTATGATACTTATGATTCTGGCTGGTCGATTGCTTATGCGGACCAAAAGTATCATATTAATGCCAATACTACTCTGATTACCAGTACAAAGAAGACGCATACGGTGAAACAGACAATTGATGTTGTTGTACCTCCGGGTGAGCAACAGCCATACCTGGTTGGTGCCTCTGATATTACTCAAATGTCTGTACCTGCCAATGCTTTAGATGGCAGCGGTGGTATTATCGCCTGGTTGGGAGATGACAACACCAGTTTGAAGGCTGGCATGCACTATGATGTGATCTCCACTATATCCTCTGCCGATAAAGCATCTTTGCGCGCAATTCCCATGCCCGCTGATGCCCCTGATTTTAGTCCTGAGCAAACTCCAACTGCGCAAGTACCGATTGAATACTTTAATCCCCAGGTCGTAAAAGATTTTACAAAGGTACCTGTCTATCTAGAAAAAGACAAGCGCATTAAGGATCTGGCGGAGAAGATCGTTACCCAGGCTAAAGCTAAAACGATGTACGATAAGGTTGAGGCGCTGGAATCGTATTTGCGCCAGCATTATACGTATAATACAGATATTCATCCACGTGGTGATGTTGATCCCGTGTTGTGGTTCTTGTTTGCTAATAAAAACCACGATGGCTACTGTAATTACTTTTCGACCGCCATGACCTTGATGGCCCGCTCGCTGGGTATTCCTGCCAGAGAAGTTGCTGGCTATGCTCCCGGCACCTATGAAAATGGTCAGTATACTATTCGCGGCGTGGATGCCCATAGCTGGACGCAGATATACTTTGCTGGCTATGGCTGGATCAATTTTGAACCATCAGCCAGTTTTAAAACCTTTACGCGCCCTTTGGCTGATCAATATACTGGTAGTAATGCGGCAGCCAATGGCAATAATCAAGTTACCATACCTTCTACAGGTGCCAGGGCCAACCGTAATCGTAATATTGATAATCCAGCCGACAATGGAGGTGGTTCAAGTAATAACCAGGGACAGGGAAAGTTCTGGACGCAGTTCTCTATCGTGCTGTGGAGTGTCCTGATCATACTCTTGCTTCTTGGAGGAATCTTCGCGTTCTGGTGGCGGCGCCTCTTTAGTCAGTATAGTCTGGCGACGCAATTATATGGTCGCGTCTGTACGCTGGCCGAGTGGGCGGGTATTACGCGTCGCTCATCGCAGACGCCTTATGAATATCTCCATTATCTGGCTGGTTCGGTTTTGTCCACGAAAGATGATACCCTTGCTCTTGATCGCCTGGCAGATATCTATGTACGTGAACGCTGGGCGGATCCTGGGAGTTCTGAACACCCACAGTCTACTGGTGAGAGTAACGAATTGCCAGTGCTATGGAAACGCTTACGCCTGCATTTGTTTGTCTACGTACTCAGACACCCGGCCTTCTTACGCAGGGTGCCAGAGGCGCTAGTGCGCTTCTACAAGGGCATACAGAAGAGACTGCGCAAGCGTAAAACTCCACGGATAGAATTTTAGCATGGTGTGCTTGACCTATAGTGTGCATTCTCGTACACTATAGGTTGCGGCCTCCTGTCATTTTAACTGTGGGCTGCACTTTCTATGGTTATTGTTTGGTAGGAGGATTCCATGTCTGAGAATGAAGTTGTCAATTCAGAGCAGTTTTTAATACCTCTGGTTATTCCCGAGAAACGGGATATAGAGATTCCTGATGCCGCACCGGTACGCTTACAGACGCTTGATCTGGCCCGGCACATTGCCATTGCCCCTGATCGTAAGCAATACGTTGTCGCTACTTTTGCTGATCGCAACATGGGACGTGCTTATGTGACCTATGTGTATCCGCAGCAGGGTGGCTACCATACACTGGTACGCCTGCCAGTCTGTGAATTTGTGGCTGATGATGCAGATGATGCCATTGAACGCCATATTAAGTTGGTGCAGGTCATCCAGCAAGGGAAGCTAAAAACCTATCTAAAGCAGAATCATTAGACACTGTTTTATTCAAACAATGAAATTGTTCTGATATTCCCCTTGACATATCGCAAGTATATTCCGTATACTTGAACTAAATGGGGATTGCGTATGTAATCCCCAATACCTCACATAATTGTGGGGCAATTTTTCATGTATTTTAGCTTAAATCTAACGAAAGGAGATGGCAAGCATGATAGATAATCGTGTCGCATTCAGCGTGTTCGCGCATGAATTCAGAAATAAGAACGGCTACGATTCTCATGCTCTGCCTTGTGCCATGAACAATCTGTATGCTGCAGGCTTTACTCATGCTGAGCATCCCACCTTTGTGGCCGTAGGGACCACTGTGCCCATCTCCTGGGGAAGACCACCGGATATAAGTTGACGGTGAGTCAAATGTAAGAAGCACCCCCTCAAGCCGTGGGCACTGGTGAAGCAGAAAATCCAGTTCCACGGTTTTTTTATTGCATTTTTTCTGGGATTGTATATTGAATTTGCTGTCGATTAGGAGGGTAGCATGCGATTTTGAGGTCGGAAGATGAAAGGGTGGAAGCGACTACGTTATTACTGTCTTGTTGTACAGATCCAGACCTGTTCGAATGTGCGATGTGTAAATGTACCGCTTGATTTACACTATCGATGAGCTTAACAGTGCTGGATATTCCGAAGGAGAAAATTCTTGGCTACTCTGGATTTAGAAATGACGCCTCTGTTAAAAAATATTACGATTGATCCGGCTAACGATGCCGTTGTTATTGATGGTGTATCAAAAATTTTTAAAAAGTCACGTCCCTTATTAAGTCGCTGGCGCAAAGCATCTGCAGACGATACGTTAAAGCGCGAAGTACGTGCGGTTGATAACGTGACGCTGACCGTCAAGCGGCGCGAGATTGTAGGTATCCTGGGCGCGAATGGATCAGGAAAATCCACATTGATTCGCATGCTCTCCACTTTGTTGATTCCCGATGAAGGCACAGTGCGCATCTTCGGCTATGACGTGATCAAAGATGAGTCTGTGGTACAACGCCTGATTAACCGTGTCAGTGTGGAGGCCTCGTTTTTTAAAAAACTTTCGCCAATGGAAAACCTGCTCTACGCAGCCCGGCTTTACAACATGAGTGGTGCAGAGGCGCGTAAGAGTATCCGCGCGATCCTGACACGCCTGGGCATAAAGCCCGATCGCATTGATGCACCGTTAGAGGATATGTCGCGTGGTATGCAGCAGAAAGTTGCTATTGCCCGTGCGTTTCTTACCTCACCTATCTTACTATTGCTGGATGAGCCAACGACAGGACTTGATCCACGCTCGAAGGTCGATGTGCAGGCTTTTGTAAATGAGCTGCGCGACGTGCATGATGCCACCATCTTGATCACTACTCATGATATGGACGAGGCTGAAGCCCTGTGTGATCGTGTTGCCATTATCGATAAAGGCCGCATCGTAGCCATGGGCGAGACGCAGGCGCTCAAACGCGTTGTCGCTGATATACGTGGCCAGGCTGAGCCAGTCACTATGAATGAAGTGTTTATGCATTATACCGCTGCCCACCTGATCACTGAAGAGCAAGTGAAGCGTTATGGTAGCTGGGAAAAAGCTTTTGAAGCGTTGGAAGCCCAACGTGAGGAAGAAAAATAAGAGAGGGAATATATGTCATCTTTAATTCACCAGGCACGAGCCAGCTATGCGTTCTTCGAACGCAACTGGAATCTCACGAAGCGCTACTGGGCCTGGGAAATTGTCTGGCTGGTCTATAACGTGGCGAATGCCCTTTCAATTACTTTTCTGGGGGCGAGCGCGCAGAACTGGGGTGGGAAAGGGGTGGATACGAATCGCTTGATTCTGTTCCTGTTGATCGGTACCTCAGTCTGGTCATATCTCAGTGTCACCTTCGAAGGTGTGACCGATCTGATCACTATCGAGCGTTGGGAAGGCACAATTGAACATACTTTTATGGCACCTATTTCACGCTTTACGCATCTGGTTGGTAGCTGTTGGTATGCAATTGCGCATGGACTTCTTTTCACCTTTTTACAGCTGTTGATTGTAGGCTCGTTCTTTCATCTGGATCTGGCCAAAGCTAATTATCTGACCGCTATCTTTATGCTATTAATTGGTAGCGTGTCCTTCATTGGTTTTGGTATTGCTGCCTCAGTGTTACCTTTGCTTTTCACTGAACGCGGTTCGCAGATGTCCTACATTATCCGAGCACTCTTGTTGCTTGTTTCAGGCGTGTACTACGACATCAGCGTCATGCCAGTCTGGATGCAGCCGTTGGCCCAGGTATCTCCGGCCACCTACGTCCTGACAGGTCTGCGGGCCGGCATTCTGGATGGAACACCGATCTGGTCATCTATCGTATGGAATAGCACCTGGCCCCTGATCATCATTGGCGTGATCAGCGTGCCTATGGGCATCTATATCTTTAGTCTGGCTGAGCACTATGCCAAGCGTACAGGAAAACTTAAACGCAACGGCTAAGCAATGAATGTTGCCTGATCAGACAGGCAATGGTGGAGGCGCCGCTGAGGCCGCTTCCACCACCCAATGGAACGGAGAATAAATAAGCATGACTACTCTTGCGAATACCTTTACCATGCGCTCACTTACTCTGGAAGATGTAGAGAAGGTTTTTGCGCTCACCTCTGCGAGTCAGTTACATTGGCTGGGCAGGGTGGATATGTCCTTAGATGAAGTGCGTTTGTTGCTTTCAAAACCAGGAATTGATCTCGCTAAAGATAGTTTGATTATCTTGTCTGCTGACAACATTGCCGTTGGCTATGCTCTGATGGATCACACCCAACATGCACGTCTCTATGTGCGCTGTACGACCCATCCTGCATACCTTGAAGATGGTATTGATGATTTTCTATTAGAAAAAGCTGAAGAGTGGGGGCAGCAGCAAATTCCGCTGGCCGAACCTGATGTGCGGGTAGACTTGCGTGGATTTACGATGAATGAGAATACCGCCTTACGAAAAGCGTTTGCGCGCCATAACTTTCAGCCGATACGTACCTTCTGGCGTATGGGAATTGAACTGCTGACCCAACCCGTTGCGCCCCGGTGGCCAGAAAATATACGCATAGTGACGGCGACCCCGGATCTATTTCATGCCATTTATGAGGCCGATGAAGACATTTTTAAAGATCACTGGGGATTTATCCATCAGCCATATGAGCGGTGGGCGTACTGGTCTGTGGAGCGGGAAGACTTTGATCCCTCGCTCTGGTATATCGCTATAGATGGCAATGAAATTGCCGGGATTGCACTCTGTGGGATTGAAAAAGGTAGCGATGGTTGGGTTCATGATCTGGGTATTCGTCGGGCCTGGCGTCGTCAAGGTCTGGCATTATCCCTTTTGTATCACGTTTTTACAGAATTTTATCAGCGCGATATCCATCAGGTTTATCTATCGGTAGATGCGGCCAGCCTGACGGGTGCGACACGCTTATATGAGCGGGCGGGGATGCATGTAGTACAGCAATCTACCCAGTATGAGAAGGAGTTACGAGGTGGTAAGGAATTGGGCACACGGATATTAGCAGAATAAGGAGCCTGTTTCTGACTATCTCTTGTCTCCATCTTACTCAGCATGAGGAATCGTTTGTAGTTATTGTGAGTCCTCATGTAAAGAATGGAGCACTGTTGTGATTATACGGTTACATCAATTGTCGGCACGTGCCCCACGGTTACAAGATCTTTCAGGGGTTGCACGTTTGATGAATAGTAGCAAAGAAAATGTCCTATATACGCGCCCATCTCTTGAAGAGGAGCTTAGAAGCGTCTGGCAAGCCGACTGTTTCCAATTAGCGCGGGATGCCTGGACGATTGTGACCAGACAAGGAGCGATTGTGGGTTATGCTGATGTGCAGCGCAAGTGTGAGAAGATGGAGCAGTTCTTCACTTTAGCGTTACATGTCCATCCTGAGTACACGGAGCGTGGCATCGAGTCGCTCTTGATACGCCTGGGAGAAGAGCGTATCCGTGAACTTGGCTGGAGCAGGGAGACCGATCCACAGATCAAAATACACATTTCTGTAACGGGTTCTAATGAGTATCTCCACGAGGTAATGCTCTATGAAGGCTATTGCCTGGCGCAGCAGTTTTTATGCATGCATATAGCCATGGAGCAACTCGCTGAACCATCTTTCTCTGCCACTGATGGTTTGCTGACTTTGGAAGTAGCACTGCATAATGAAGAGCTAAGTGTGATCAGGAATGAGCAGCAGCCAGCGGATGTATATAAAACACAAAAATATACGGTCTATGAAAAAATGCTAGGAGGTAAGATGCGTGTAGTTGAGCCGAAGATTGCTCTGCCATGCGCAGCAGGATAAAAAACTATGTCGAAAAAATTTTTAGTGACGCTACACGCCAGAACAGCGCTTCTGGCGTGTTTTTTTGTATGTCGCTCTTTTTTAACGTATGCTCATAGCACAATGCTACTGGTTGGTGTATGTGTGCTCAAATTCGTTACTTTCCCCCACTTTGCATAGTCCTAGTACATAGTGTTATGATTGCTTACAAATATATTAAGCACGTACAAATATGGGAAGGTAAAGCGAAAAATTTCTATGTCTGTGTTATTGATGGTGGCTGCGACCAGAATGGAAAGTGCAGCGAATGCGAATAATATGCGTGTCCTCCTCCTGGTCTTATTGATCCTGGCGATCTGCCTGATTCTTGCGGGCGCTATTATTGCTCTGTGGACATTATATACCTATATCAGGACGCGCTCTGCAAGCTCAGATCGTTTGCCAGGGGAGTAGTAATACAGAGAAGAGGGTGGCACCCATCGTGCTTTATGCGCAGGCCTGGATGAACTCCAGACGATTGCCAAAGGGATCGCGAGTCTCAAAGCGCTCATAACCCGGAATGGGTACGCCATCCAATATGGTGAAGTTGTGCTCCTCTAATCGCTGCCTCCAGAGTGCAATATCGGTAACCTGGTAGGCAAGGTGAGCCTTTGTGCTGGTACGCTCGAAGCCATCTTCAACCCCGACATGCACCTGGAGATCACCTACCAGAAGCCAGAAGCCACCACGTCCCATCAGGGAATCTGGTTTCTCAATTTCGGGGAGACCGAGCAAGTGGCAATAGTAGTGCCGTGCTTGCTCTTCTGCTCCAACTGGAATCGTAATCTGCGCATGGTGGACGCCGGTAATCGTCATGATTCTGTTTACCTTCCTCGTACGATGCGCTCGATATCGCGCTGCGCATCACGTTTAGCGATTGCCGCACGTTTATCATAGAGTTTTTTACCACGGCATAGCCCCAACTCAATTTTTGCGGTTCCGCCTTTGAGATACAGTTTCAGTGGTACGAGGGTCAGACCTTTGGTCGCCACACGAGCAAGTAATTGATCGATCTCACGTCGATGCAACAATAATTTGCGGCTACGCATCGGATCATGGTTGTAGCGGTTACCGTGTGCATATATGGCGATATTGGCGTTTTCCAGCCAGAGTTCATCTTTACGCGCGATCGCATAAGCGCCACGTAACTGAACCATACCATCACGGATCGACTTGATCTCGGTACCAACCAGGGCCACGCCTACTTCTAGCGTACGTTCTACTTCATAGTCATGATAAGCCTGACGATTAACCGAGATGATCTTAATCGGCACATGGTTCACTGGTGCCGTCTCTTTTTTTGCTGGGGCTGATTTAGCCATTTCAAGGAACTCCTTCTAGATAAAGGACGTTTATCTGCCATACCTTTACGTGTTCTATGTTGACGATAGCGCGATGGCAGGAACACTGCATTGCAGGTTTATCTTTCTTCCAGGAACTGCATAGTAAAAGTCTATCAGCTTTGTCCTGAACAGAAAGATTCAGGTGCATAAAGTTTAGTGGATAGGTGCCATTATTATACAACATGCCAGATACATGGTTGAAGTTCGCCCTGTGGTTCTGTATGTCGTAAGCACAGCTAACGATACTGAGATTTTGTCCGCCGCCAGTATTACCCCTCCAGATGAATAGTATCGTCATACAATAGTGTGAGAAGAGTTTTTTTGCCAGCTTCACCATGCTATAGAAAGGTCCTATTATGTTTTACCGTTTGGGCAAATTTGCCACCCGCCATCGCTGGTTGATTGTGGGATTGTGGATACTTGCCGCGGTGATTGCTCTACCATTTGCTCCTCGGGCGAGCCAGGTATTGCAATCGGGTGGATTTGAAAGTCCAGATTCTGAATCTCAAAAGGCTATTGACACACTGGTCCAAAAATTACATGTGAATGAGACTATCGTACAAGTTATCTTTACCAGTGATCGTTATACCGTGGCCGATCCACAATTTAGCCAGCAATCTGAGCAAGCTTTAGCCAGGATCCGTACCTGGTCAGAAGTTGCCCAGGTTACCAGTTATTTAGATAATCCACGGCAGGTCTCGCAGGACCAGCATGCCGCTTATGTGAATATTCAGATGAAGGCAGATGCTAATGTCGCCGCCAAACTACTTCCAGAGTTGGAGCAGCGTCTGCAAAAGGTTCCAGATCTGCAGATGAAGGTTGGTGGTGGACCGGTTTTTTATGAGGATATTCAGCGTGTCAGTGAAAATGATCTGCGGCGTGCTGAATTACTGGCTTTTCCTTTTGCTATTATTGCGCTGCTCCTCGTTTTTCGCTCGGTAATTGCGGCCGTCCTGCCGGCACTGGTCGGTGGCTTTGCTGTGGTGGTTTCATTGGCCTTAATTTTTGGCCTTGGTCAGCTCACACCACTGTCCATTTTTGTGCTGAATATTACAACTCTCTTTGGCCTGGGACTTGGTGTAGACTATTCGCTATTTATGGTTAGTCGTTTCCGTGAAGAATTGGCGCATGGTAGAAGTATTGACGAGGCTATAGCAATTACAGTCGCAACCGCTGGACGGGCGGTTACCTCTTCGGGTTTAACCGTCTCGATTGGTTTGTTTGGTCTGACCTTTTTCCATATTAATATGCTGCATTCAGTTGGTATGGGAGGCATCCTGGTTGTTGTGCTGGCTGTAGTGGCGGCGATTACGCTCTTACCAGCGATGCTTTCTATCCTTGGCCTCAGAGTTAATGCCCTGCCTGTACGCTTGCCACGCTTTGGACGCCGACCGGCAGTTGTCAATACAGAGCTTGACCCGCATCATGGTTACTGGTACCGACTCTCACAGTTTGTGATGCGCTATCCGTTACGTGTCTTCTTTCCGGTATTACTGCTCTTGCTGAGCTTTGGCGCACCATTTCTAGGCGTACGTTTCTCAGCGCCAGACGCCTCAATCCTGCCTGCTTCTGTACCCTCGCGTGCGGCCTATGATTTGCTGGTCCAACGCTTCAATCAGCGCGAAACCACGCCTATTTTGATGGCTGTCCAGACAAAAGGCAACGCGCTCACCCCCGATAATATTAAAAATCTCTATTACTATGTCAGGCGCATCGAAGCCGATCCCCGTGTAGAGCGCGTAGACAGCATTGTGAGCGCCGATCCACGCTTTACCCTGGAGCAATACCAGCTACTTTACACCCATCCAGAATTGATCGCTGATCCTTATCTAGGGGCATTCCTGAAATCCTCTGTTTCTGGCAATACGTTGTTTGTACAAGTAATCAGCAAGCACGGCATGGTTGATCCTGACTCACAGGCCCTGGTACAAACCATTCGCAACACTGATCCAGGTAATGGCATCTCAGTACTGGTTGATGGTGGAACGGCCGGAAATATTGATTATGTCAGCTCACTTTATACAGATTTTCCTATAGCAATCCTGATTGTCTCGATTACTACCTATATTGTGCTGCTCTTACTGTTCCGTTCTTTGCTTTTGCCATTAAAAGCCATTATCATGAATACGCTCTCGATTCTGGCCAGCTACGGTGCCCTCGTCCTGATTTTCCAGGATGGTTTCTTACACCAGATTTTAGGCTTTACGCCACTTGGATTTGTTGAGGCGTCCAGTCCTATCCTGTTGTTCTGCTCTCTCTTTGGCTTATCAATGGACTATGAAGTTTTCTTGCTATCACGTATTCAGGAGGCTTTCTGGCAGACGGGCGATAACCGTCGTGCGGTAGCCCTGGGCTTGCAGCGCAGTGGCGGTATTATTACCAGCGCGGCAGTCATCGTGATTGTGGTAAGTGCCTGTTTTGCCACTGCTGATATGATCCTGGTTAAGGCTCTAGGAATAGGTATGGCCCTGGCTGTGATCATTGATGCCACCCTGGTACGTGGCTTGCTGGTACCTGCTACCATGCGCCTGCTGGGTGATTGGAACTGGTGGTTACCCTTCCTGGGTGTGCAACGCCATCCACCAGCCCTGGCCAAATATATGACGCCAGACGATGGTGCTACAGATTATACGGCTACTTCATCCACTGATATGGATGTACATGTAGGAGGCAAACGATGAGAAAGAGCACACCGCGCGCACCACATTACTGGTCGCTGGCCGTTTGCCTGCTACTCACATTGGTTTTATCATCCTGCGCGTTTCCAGGCTTAACCACTACCGACGCGACTTTGCCACAGGTGAGCCAGCAGCCTGAGAAGACAGACCTGCCACCAATCCACTTTCCGCAGGATGAAGGGACGCATAATAACCTGACCGAGTGGTGGTACTATACCGGACATATGCAGGCGACCGATGCCAGCGGTAAACAGCGCACCTATGGCTTTGAACTGGTCTTTTTCCAGGCACTGCGTAGTAACTTGCCAGCCGTTCATCCTGCGCATTTCGCCATTACTGATATCAGCCGTGACGAGTTTCACTATGATCAACGCAGTACGACTGCGTTTAACGCGCCCAAACCCGATGGAAAATCTACCCAGGGGGTCAATATCCAGGTTGGCGATTGGTCTGCTCAAGGCTTGAACGGAAAGGACCATTTGCAGGCGTCGATGCAGAATTATGCCATCAATCTTAACCTGACCGGTCGTAAGGATCCAACCTTGCATAATGGCAACGGTTTGATTACTTATGGCCTTGGTGGCTTCTCCTACTACTATTCACGGACGCGTATGGATGTGGGCGGTACGTTGATGGATCACAATCAACCTTTGAAAGTCACCGGTACCGCCTGGATGGATCATCAATGGGGCAACTTTCTGACCCTGGGAGGTAGTGGATGGGATTGGTATAGTATTCAGTTGAATAACAATACTGAGATTATGCTGTACTTTATCCGTGATGCTACTGGTAAAACCATCTCTACCTATGTTGGGTATACCGATGCCAATGCGAAATCACTGGTCTTACCTGCACAGGCGCTCGAACTGAAGACGCTTGGTACCTGGACCAGTCCCAAGACGGGTATTCGCTATCCCTCTGGCTGGCAGGTTTCGATTAAAGATCCGCACCTACAGGCTACGCTGACCATTAATCCACTCCTCAAGGATCAGGAATTGGTTGTCCTCCAATCAACCGGTAACGTTTATTGGGAAGGCGCGGTCAATATTAAGGGCCAGAGCAATGGACGTTCCGTTGCTGGTGAAGGGTATGTAGAACTGACTGGCTATAAAAAGCCATAAAAGTAAATTAATGCGTAAGTTGTATGAGAAATTCTATAGAATTTCTCATACAACTTACGCGGAAAATAATAGCTATAGTCTTACCAGCTCCAACGGAACGTGCTGATGGATAGAAAGAGGAGCAGGAGACCAGTGAAGAGCAGGATGCCTAGCTCTGGTATGATGGCTGGCAGGGCGGCACTATTCAAGATAATCTGGTGC
The DNA here is from genome assembly GCF_003967575.1 of Dictyobacter alpinus. Taxonomy (NCBI): domain Bacteria; kingdom Bacillati; phylum Chloroflexota; class Ktedonobacteria; order Ktedonobacterales; family Dictyobacteraceae; genus Dictyobacter; species Dictyobacter alpinus. The sequence goes on along the minus strand of NZ_BIFT01000001.1, from coordinate 907,000 downwards.
AGGGCCCGATTCAGGTGCGTCAGCGGAGCGATCTCGACAATAATGGATAGCCAGCCTGATGGACTAACTGGAAAATAGCTGCCTCCCAGAAACATCATTGGCAAGGCGATTAACGTCGCGACTGCCTGCGTCGCATTGGGCCTAGAGACAAAATTGCCGACCGCATAACCCAGCGAGATAATACTAAAAGAGCCGCTTAGAACTGCGATGGCAATGCCTGGTAACATAGCGATGGTGATATGCACCTGAAAGACGGTGACCGCGATCGCCAGAATTATCGCAGCCTGTAAGAAACTCAGGAGAAACTGACTGAGGATCTGGGCCATGATCAACTGCCAGGCTTTTAACGGTGTCGCGTTCAACCTTTTTAATACGCCATTCATACGCCAGGTGGTTAAGGCGATGCCGACATAGATATTGGCATACATTGTGGTCATTCCAATCATGCCAGGCGTTAAATAATCAATCGTGCGCAACTGCTGTGTACTGATCTGTTGTTCATCAACCTTGATGAGATCTTTATAGCCAACTGTCTGCTTGCTGATAGCATCAAAAACGCCATTGATACTGCCTTTGCTGCGTGCCGAGCCGATCAGATCCGACTTATCAATATAGAGTAGTGCTCGGGCGCCCCCTGTTTTTAGTTTGCTCCCAAAGCCTTTTTGAAGAATTATCAGCGCCGAGAGCTCGCCATTTTTAACGCCATCGAGCAATGCCTGGCGTGTGCCCTCGCTGATCTGGAGCGAAGCATCCTTTTTTAAGGCTGTAACGATCTGCGCGCTGGTTGCTGATTGATCCTGATCCACGATCCCAACCTTTAGCGGTTCGGTGCCGGTATTTTTGAATAGAAAGCCGAAGATAAGCATAGAGATAATGGCAATACCCAGGCTCGCTACCAGGAGGGTACGATTTCTTAATACGATTTTAAATTGATAGAACGTCATTACAAAAAGATTTTTCATCGCTTATTTTTTATCCTCTTGCTGGTTGGATAGCGTATTGCCAGTAAGATTTAGATAGACGTTCTCCAGGCCTGGATTGTGCGTGGTAATCTCTGTCAATTGTATTTGATAATGCGCGGCAGCCTGGAGAAGCATGCTTAGGGTGTGAGCCAGATTGGTGGTGGATACCGTAAAGCTTCTGGCTGTTGATTCGACCTTGCCGATACCTGGTAACTGCTTGACGACCTCCAGCATGGTTGAATGGGCCTGGGCAGTAGGTAGGCGGCAGGTAATGCTTTGTTCGGTGGCATACTGATTAATCAACCCGGCTGGTGTTCCCTGTGCAATGATACGACCAGCATCCATAATCGCCAGTTGGTCACAGAGAAGTTCGGCCTCCTCCATATAATGGGTTGTCAGGATAATTGTTTTACCTGCTTGTTGGAGACCACGGACCTGTTCCCACATGCTGCGACGGGCATGTGGATCAAGGGCTGTCGTTGGCTCATCCAAGAATAGTAATGAAGGATTATTGACCAGCGCGGCGGCCAGCGATAGGCGTTGCTTCTGCCCTCCCGAGAGCGTATTGATGCGGGCCCCGGTTTTTTGCTCTAGCTTAAACTCGGTGAGTAATTCTGAGACGGAGCGAGAATTGCGGTAGAGACGCGCCAGCATCGTAAGCGTCTCAAGGACCGTGAGCTCTTCAAAGAGCGCGCTGCTTTGTAATTGTAGGCCGATATGTTGATGCAACTCTTCACGTTGTTTACGATTGCGTACATCAAAGCCTCCAACCAGGATCTGTGTGCTGTGATGATTGTCAGGCTCGCGTAGTCCTTCAATGATTTCCAGTGTGGTTGTTTTACCCGCGCCGTTGGGTCCCAGAATGCCAAAAATATCACCACGTTGTACTGAGAAGCTAATGCCGTTGATGGCTTTTTTGCTGCGATATGTCTTAAATAGATCACGTACTGTTACGGCCATATTTTCTGAGACAGCCGAACCTCTCTGGATTGCTGAATTGGAGTCAGCTTCAGCCTGAGCCATGGCGTTTCCCCTTTATTACTTGTACTTGAGATTATGCAGATAACACTGAGATAGGAGATGCCATGGCTGTATTGGAAAAGGTCATTGATAGGTGAAAAGAGCTAATCTTTGGTCTTACTGCCGTTTTCTGACGATGCTGTTGTTGGGAGAACGGTAGTAGCGATCTTTTGCAAACTCCCATCCATGTAGCCCAGATACTCTTGTTGTGGCGTGTACTGTCCTTGTTGATCAGGGTGTAAAGTGAGCATGGCGATTGTATTTTCAAACAGGAGGTTATGCTCGATATGTATATCTCTGGCTGTGGGAGTCATGGGCAGAATTTCATGTTTGAGTCCACCATAATTCAGACGTGAGATACGTGCTTGTGCCGTGATTTTTTGTTGGTCTGATGCATTTAATGCATTTTGCAATGGCGTTGAAACAAACTGATAGAGATAGCGTTTCTGGCTTGTCTTTCTTGTACTTTCCGCCGTCAGGGCATAAGAGAAATGCACATCTCCCGATAGTATCAGCATATCATGTTGTTGCTGTTGAAATAAAAGAATGAAGTCTTGCCAGGAGAGGGAATATAATGGCCAATGATCAAAGCTTGCTCGGGCGGCGACTTTTTGTTGGAAACGCGCTAATCGATCACCCAGCCAGCCCAGAATGCCGTGCTGCTTAAACCAGAGGCGCAGTCCCGTCAAATACTCAATCTGGCCAATGAGCGGTGGCAGCAGGACGGGTACAGAGGAGACGATAATGGATAACGTACCGTGATTGTTCCTGGACCAATTCTGGAGATCGGTAGTCTGGGATTGACTGATAATGCGCATTGGTTCATACACCACCTTCTTTTTATCTGTTGGCATAAGAACCGAGCGTTCCGTGCGTGCATTGGCGACAAAAATAGCTGGTTGCGAATGAATTTCATAGTGCCATGGCAATAGTGCTTCTCCATATAAGTCCTGTCGAATGCGGGCACGTAAAGCCTCCACTGCATCTTCACCGCTTAAGGCTGCTTTTTGCATGATTTTTAGCAATGGATGCTGTGAGGTAGCTTGATCCAGATTACCCCAACCCTGGTAGATCCAATAGGCCAGAGTTCCATCGACAAGAAGTTGTTCCTGGCCAGCAGCGAGCGCTTCAGCGCGCCATGTGGGTAGTGAGTTCCAGTTATTTGTAATCTCATGATCGTCAAAAATCATGTAGGTTGGAATGCAGGCCAGAGCCTGTCTGGCACCTGGATCAGTAGCCCAGGCATGCTGATAGAATAGACGAAAATCTTCAAATCCGGAGGCCTTGGATCCTAGTTGTGAATAGGTCTGGCGGATCTTTTCTGAAGGTTGATCAGCATAAATTTGATCGCCGATGAGCAAGAGGAGATGAGGCCAGCTAGCTTCACGGCTAGTTGCCTGTTCACGTAACCAATTTCCAAAGGCGCTAAATACATCCTGCTGTCCCGTTTCAGATTTGCGGCATGAACCATATGCAATGCGTAGCGCCGGCGTATTTCCTTCAGCAATGTCTGTGTCTGGCAAGGTACGAAAATATTGTAATGGTTGTTCAGCTGTAGCCATTTTTAACTCGCTGTTAGGATCTGCTCCCGTTAGCTGATAACGATACCATGTTCCTGGCCTTAAACCCTGCATGTGTAGCGCTACATAATGGTGACCACCGACCAGGACCGTGGCCTGACTGACAGTTTGAGGCGCTTCTCCAGGCGTGTCTGATTGCGCTCGTAATGTCACTGACTCTGCAGCTGTTAATTCAGCCCAGATCACAATACTGGTTGGGCTAACCGCTCGTACAAGTGGGCCAATACAAAGGTCGGGTATCATCTTCTGTCTCCATCCGCACTTTATTAAAAGATATAGTTGTAATCATGCGCATGTATTTTATGGTAAAAACTTCTATTTAGTATGTCATATTTCTCTCACTATAGCAGGATCAGATCAAATATACGTTAAATAAGTAGAAAGAAATGCTAAATTTTATAGCCGCTAAAATTGAAGCTATCTCTATAGAGAGAGTTAACCGCGTTGACCGAGACCGATCCAACTCGGGGCAATTTTTATAACCACCTTTTTTATGATCCCCACAGGCATTGACCCATACTGGTACGGATGTGGTATACTTTGTGGCAATAGCAAACAGACATTTTGCGGGTAGATAGGGATTTGTGTTATTTTTGGGTTGTACTTGTTTGTTGGATAGATAAAATGTGATGGGAAATCCTGGATATTATTTGCACTATTATTAGTATATTGCAGTTTATATACACCAGGAAGTGTATCAATTATGTCTGATACTCATTAGTAATGATGAGTGCGTAAGTGTAGCCTGGCAGGAAGTGATGGAAGCGAGAACACATACCTCTGCTCTTGAAGAGTCTGCGATAATAGAGCGCGTTGCACGTATTGTCTTCAGTGTGCGTGGTACCAAGCCCGATTACACACGTCTGGCAGCTGAGTTAGAATCAGCTGTGCCCTTTGATGTGTTCGGGGTTGTATTGCTACGCCATGATCGGCAGGCTGTGCGGGTGACAGTATGCCAGCGCGATGGTGCTGTGTGGAAAGCTTTTCTGCATCAGCATCCATTAACCGATTCTATGCTGCAGCAGGTTCTGAAGCAGCCTGCGCTCCAGGTTCGTGACTATCCAGATGGACTGGATGGTTCGCCAGCGGTCAGTGGTGATGCCCTCAGTTCATATCATCAACTGCGCTCCACCTTAATTGCCCCATTGAAAGTAGAAAACCGCGTGCTGGGCACCCTTGAATTGGGGAGTACTGCGCTACATACGTATGCTGATCATAATCTACAGCGGCTGGTGGATGCCGTGGTGAGAATGCTGGCTGCATCCATTGAAAGTGTTCAACTTGGAGGCAACGCAGCGATTCAAGATCGTCAGCGGCAAGCTCTTAAAGATGTTACCAGTGCGCTGACTTCGACCGTGGAACTTTCAGCGGTTCTCGAGCAGATTGTGAAGGGCGTCTCTCAAGCCCTGGGCAGCGCAGCTTTTATTGTCTTATGGGACCGGCAGACGAATTCTTTACATGTAGGAGCTCAGGCAGAGCTCGACAAAGAAGCACTTGAACATCTTTTGCAGCCGAAGGGTATGAGTGAGAAAAGCATTTTCTGGCAAGCAATCAAACGCAGGCAACCAACTGCTTCGATCGATATCGCCACAGACGAGCATTATCCAGACAACCAGTTACTTGCGACTGAATTAGGGTTGCATTCGCTCTATTGCTATCCTCTAGCAACTGGTCCCGCTGTCTATGGCGCGCTGGTGCTATGTTCGGCTGAAGCTGGCGGTTTCACACCACTCAAGACAGACATCCTGGCCTTGTTTGCCAATCAAGCCACGGTTGCAATTCATAATGACATGTTGTTAAACTCGGTCAATCAGCGGCGTCGATTTCAGTCCTCTTTGGAGAATTTTGAACTGACCCAGCTTGCCCGCGAGACCCGTAGTGCTGAAGCGCAAGCACAGGAAGAGCTCAAATCACTTCAGGAGATGCGAGAAGCGGCCCTGCGCACATTTGGTGTTAGCTTCCCAGATTTAATGCGTTGGGTTAGTGAGCAACTGTTAACACAGCATGAAAGAAATTTGCAGGCAATGCATTCGACGATTGAAAGCAGGCAGTTGCTAGAAGCTTTTCCATCGTCACTTGAGACCGAACATCTAGGCACCTTCCCTGTATTCTTAGATGAACCCATCCTACAGCCCGAAGCTCCTTTTGCTGAGACCCAGGCATTGCTTGCCCAGACTGCGGAATCAGCCTTGACGCGGACCGCTATGATTGGCGAACTCAGCCGCTTAATCACCCATTTAAAGCAATCGACGAACTGGGTGCGCGACCCCTGGTTTGTGGTAGATCTGGATGGTTCATGTCTCTTTATGAATCCAGCGGCGCGTCAATGGTGTGGGTTGAGTCTAGAAGCAATGTCGACAGATTATTATCCGTCCATGCTGGTTTCGTCCGTGGTGCAAGGTCAAACGCTGGGACCCTCTATTGAAGAAGTCTTTACCCAGTTATTGCCGCGTATGCGTGACGAACGGGAGGTGCGGCAATATCTGCAGGATTTCACGCAGGAGAGTATTTATCGGCCAGTGTTTCGTTGTATCCTTGCCAATGAACCATTGGATAGTCAGTCTACAAGCATTACTGTTAGCAGGCGCGATGAAGGCTCGAACAGTGATCATCACTACCAGTTTACGCGCTACCCTCTTTACACTCAGGCAGGACAGTTAGAAGCTATCGCATTACAGGTACAGAATGTTACTGAACAGGTGCGAGAAGAGAAAAATCGCTCTGCATTGTTATCGGCTTTTTCGCATGATTTACGTACCCCTTTGACAACCATTAAAGCCGCCGTGACCGGTCTGTTACAGCCCGATCTGGACTGGGGTGAGGAAGATCGCAACGATATGCTTGTCGATATCGATAGCGAGGCCGATCATCTCACAATGCTGGTGAACGCCTTAATTGAGCTATCCCGCATTGAAATGGGGGCCATGGAATTAAAGCTGGAATGGTGCGATGTGGCCGAGATTCTCTATGCAACTACGAAAAAGTTGCAACGTGCTCTCGCCGGGCGTCAACTGGTGCCAGAGCTATCAGCGACATTGCCATTGGTTTATGCCGATCATGCTCGTCTGGGGCAAGTACTCTATAATCTGGTAGAAAATGCAGCTCGTCATAGTCCAGACTTTTCTACTATTTCTCTGGTAATTGATACCTTACATTGCGAAAAAGAAGTGTTGCGTGTTCGTGTAATTGATCATGGAGTACGCATAACAGAGGATGAATACGAACGAGTTTTCACCTCATTTCAAAGTCAGGCTTCAGCATATGGGAATGGCTTGTCCCTGGCAACATGTAAGGGCATTATTGAAGCTCATCAAGGTCGTATCTGGGCGGAAGCCGTAGATAACGCTGGGTCATGCTTTACCTTCCTATTGCCGCTTCATCCACAGACGGTTTCTCACTCGGAGTCAAGGATGATCGCACGACACGATGAAGGTGGGAGAATATCACATGTTCGAAGTTAGTAAGAGGGAAGAGCCGTGCTGATGGGCGATGATTGTAGGAAGTAGGGATATCTGCGAGGAGGGAGCACTATGAAAGTGAAGGGGAAACGCATTCTGGTTGTGGACGATGAACCACCGATTCAACGTATCCTGCGTCGTAATCTGGTGGCTGGTGGCTACGATGTTCTGGTTGCAGAAAGCGGACGCCAGGCGGTGGATATGGTTCGCTTACATCAGCCAGATCTGGTCTTGCTGGATATTTGTTTGCCTGGTGGAATGGACGGCGTTGAGGTGTGTGTTCAGGTCCGTCAATTTACTCAGACACCCATCATTGTTCTTTCAGCAGTTGCTGAAGAGAAGCAGAAAATCAAAGCCCTGGACTTTGGGGCCGATGATTATTTGACGAAACCATTTAGCAATGATGAACTGCAAGCACGTGTTCGGGCCTGTCTGCGGCGAGCGGGAACAAAAGAAGCAGTCAATGAGCGTGAGCCAGAAGTTTTGACCAGCGAGGATGGATACCTCTACATGGATGTTGTGCGGCGGCAGGTCCGCGCAGGCTCTCAGGAGGTGCGTCTCACACCTACGGAATTTGAACTTTTGCGGCAGTTGATGTTGTATGCTGGTAAAGTCATGACTCATCGCTCACTGTTACGCGCGGTCTGGGGACCAGAGTATGGCGAAGAAGCTGACTATTTGCGCGTCTATGTCAGACAGCTCAGATTAAAAGTTGAAGCAGAACCGTCACGACCAAAGTATATCGTAACCGAGCCTGGTATCGGGTATGTTTTCAGGTCACAGGGCGATTCCTGAAATCTTTAATAAAATTTTAATGCACTATCCTGAATTTTTATAGCGATCTAACTTCTTTAGCAGTAAACTCTAAAGAAGGGTTTTTTTAGCTTCTTGTAAGCACGCATACCGCTGTTTGCGGGTTGAAAAAAAGCACACTGGCACAGATGTTTCTTTTTATGTTACTGTATGCCATAATAAGTTCTGGTATTGAACGCTGATTCGCTGTAATATAGAGATTATCTAGCAGCCTGGTGGGGTGGTGAAAAGTTGAGTTTTCTAGTATGCTAGTTCCAGGAAACTATTGACCTTTCTAAAGATAGTGGAAAAGCAATAGAATCGGACTGATACTAAGTATATGGATAAGAAACAACACTGTATGTTATAAGGGGATGATGGCGTATCCTGTTTGAAGAAAAGCCTTGAGCACCGCCGCGCAAGGGGGAATTTTTCTTATATATGCCGAATAAAAAAATCTCCCTTTATAGCATACAAAAGATAAAAATAGATATATGTGTGTGGTAGAGGCATGTAGATGTTGCCTATAGTGTATGGCGCTTGTTTGATTTAAATATGTGGTTGGAAGATAGTGGTGTTTGAGGTAGGGAGGTAGAAGGGGAGGAATAATGCTAATGACATCCATATTGTATTGGAACGCATCTCTGGGTTTTGTTGCCAAATGGGTCTCTCGTAATGGGGTGGCTGTTCATTGGTACTTTGCCTGTGTGATCCGCAATTGACAGGGATTCGTATAACATTTATCGGGATGTCTTTTATGCCACTCATATGTCACACAAAACAACGGCAACTGTTTTTTGCGTACCTGCTAGCGGGCAGGGATCTGTTGCCGCATACAGGCATTGTAGAGCCATGGATGGGCATCGGCAATGTGCCTGTAACAAGACCGCTTGCATCCAAAATATTTATTGAATTCGCAAGCTAGTCTGGTAAAGGAACTGGGAGAAGAATGGAGCAGCAAGACCGTATTATGGATGGAGATTTGCAAACGCTAGGTCTCCAATCTATTTTAAAAATGCTCGCCCTGAGTGGAAAAACTGGAAAGTTATTTGTGACTTCGGGACCAGAGACACTTTCAATCAGCTTACGTAAGGGGCAGATTGTTGGATTACACGAAGATGGCGTACCCCAACCTGACATATTGGGAATGCTTTGTTTACTAAATAAATTGGATCCTCCACGTGCACAATATATTCGTGAGCTGGCTCGTGGAGATATGCATATGTCTCTGGCCTTGCTTGTTGAGCGAGGTTGGATGACTGCCAGCGAGATGCAGCGCCGCCTGGAATTTTTAGTGACGCAATCCATCAGTCATGCGTTACGCTGGGTGAATGGTCGCTTTGCTTTCCATCGCCAGGTCATTCCTATGGAGAGCAAGATGCAGCCACTGGATGTCGACTCTGTCTTGCTGGAGGCTTTACGCCAGGCAGATGAATGGGAAGAGATCATCGGTGAAGGCGTCACACATCTGACTCGTACCACGGTAGCCCGCTGGCAGCCAGAGGTTAGCAATGATGTGCGCAACCTGGGCCTCAATCAAGAAGGCATTGAGGTTTTGTGTCTCGCCAATGGAGAACTGACATTGCAGGCTGTTGCGCTCGCCTTGATGTCTCCTGAGGCTAGAGTCGCCCGGATTATGGCTCGTCTGCTCGAATTAAACTTAATTGAAGTGGTAGATACTGCTCTGGAGACGGAACTACAGAGTGATTTATCTAACATCATCATCAAGTGCCAGTATTTGTTGGCGCAGCAGCGTCAATCCTCAAATCCTGAGCAGCATTTGTTAGGATTAATCACCACGCTCTCCGAATGTATCAATGGATTGCTGGTACACCATGGAACCTATGCGCGAAGTTTACGTGGGCGAGGAAAAATCCCCTCTATGGAAATTGCCCGCTATTTGGAACACCGGTTTATGCCCCAGTTACAGGCCTTCTCCCAGCAACAATTTCCTATTCTGGAAACAACCTCGTTCCACTATGGTCAACTTGATTGTAATGATATACTGACCCTCAATAAAGTTGTGAAGGGTGAGCAACTCGAAGAATTTTATTGGGAAGCCGTACAAGGCCTGGTCGCTTTTTTGCGTATGATATTCACTGAATTATTGCGTGACGAAGTAGGAAATTCTCATGTTGGCCGACAGTTAACCGTCGCATGGCGAATCTTCTTATCTGAAATCGATCATGAAGTTCAACAATATCAGATTTACCGGGCACATCGAAATACCCAATTGTCCCGGGGTCGAGACACTATCCAACCCTCATCTTTAGGAATTGTACAAAATTGGCAGAACCCCGCCGACAATAATGGGGAAATGTGGTCGCCTGATACGCGAAGGAGGTCAATCTAATGGCTGAACCAACGGTACTCGTCGTAGACGATAGTCCCACTGTACGCAAAATTGTGCAAATGACATTACAGCGAGAACATATCAAAGTCGTAACTGTTGGCGATGGCCTCAGCGCGTTGACCTCGGTAGCCGATGAGATGCCTGCCCTTATTCTACTTGACATCCAACTTCCACGGATGGATGGGTACCAAATTTGCCAGATAATACGCAAACACTTGCAGTTTCGGCAAATTCCCATTATTATGCTGAGTGGGAAGGATGGCTTGTTTGACAAGATGCGAGGCCGTTTAGCGGGATCCACAGAGTATCTGACCAAACCATTTGACTCGGCTGAATTGGTACATACAGTCAAAAAACATCTTGCGAACTGGCAAGAACGCGTACCTGTCCAACAGGAAGGGACGCGCCCTCGCTTACGTTATCGCGGCTAAATCTCCAGTCACAGTACCTATGATGCTCGGCATCTTCGGTAGGGTGGGTTGGAGGGTGAGCCAAATAATTCCATTGCTAGGTTGGCTTGTTAGGAAAGGTTATAATCAGATGCCTGGGCAAAAAATACTCGTTGTGGACGATAGTTGGACTGAACTAACAATGATCGTCACTCCATTGCGCAATAGCGGCTTTGATGTTGTGACGGCTGTCGATGGGGAAGAGGCGGTTGAGAAAGTATTTAAAGAACGTCCACAGTGTATCGTACTTGATGTCGTGTTGCCAAAACAAAATGGTTTCCAAGTATGTCGCAAATTAAAGAACTCAGAAATGAGTCGCAACATTCCAATCATTTTGTTGACGTCAAAGAATACTCCCCTGGATAAAGCCTGGGGAATGCGACAGGGGGCTGATCTCTATATTACAAAGCCCTTTAATGGAGATGAATTAGTAGCTAGTGTGCGACGCCTGATTTGAGGCGCCGCAATCGGTGGGGGGATGGAGCAAGGAGACAAAAATAATCTTGTTTCATCTTCTGTCAGTGATCTTGCATAGGATGTCTCTCGCTTCTTGTGCCCTATATGGAGTAAGTTTTTGTGTCCAGTGAAGATCAGAAAAAACGTGAAGCCTTTGCTGCCATTCAGCAGTTAATCTCGCAATCGCCATCGGTTGCCGCTTTACAGTTGCAACTTGCACAGGGACAATTCGGTGTGAATGGTTCGCCCGATGGAGAAAATCCGCCTCCCGCAGTTATTGGTGAACAATACCTTGTGTTCTCTTTAGCTGATCGTGAGCTGGCTGTCAAGGCTGAATTGGTACAAGGCGTTGAGCGGTTAGTCGAGTTAACGCCAGTTCCCAATGTTGTTCCCTGGGTTAGAGGGGTGATGAACCTGCGCGGTTCTATCGTCTCAGTAGTAGACTTTCGAATGTTTTTAGATATAGAGCAGATGGCTTATACTCCACGCACGCGTTTGTTATCATTACAAAGTAACGAAATGGTCATCTGTGTGGCTGTAGATGGTGTTAGTGAGATGTTGCCCATTCCCGCCACGGCTATTAATGGAAACATACGTCAGGCTACTATCCCATCCTGGGTCGCTCCATATGCTACAGGGAGCGCGATTTTAAGCAATCGCGCAATTGTAGTTCTGGATGTTCCCCGCCTTCTTTTCTCTGAAAAAATGCAGCGCTATAAGGCCTAGATAGGAGCCCCACGGATTCATCCGGGGCCTGAAAATTGGCATCCCGTGAGGGAGAATGCATGCGAAAGAGGAAAGAGGAGACGCGTTCCCTCCTCATGCCTGAAGGCAGGGGTTTTCCACGCGAACTTGCATATGATAATAGGGCGGTAGCCTGTTGTATGGTTGCCTAAATTGAGATAGATATATTTTTTATCAATGGAGGTCTGGCGGATGAATCCTGATCAAAATAGAAGCGGTTCGGCGCTTAATGGGCCGCTTACGTTGGGCATGTACGGCTCAATGTTTATTCCAGCGCTATTTTTAGTCATTGTGGGCGTTTTGTCTATTACTGCCGGAGCCACTACTGCTGGTTATGTTGCTTTTGCTCTCGCCTTTGTTGTTGCTATTATTGCTTTTTTCTTAAATTATAATATACAGCGCCGTGTAAAAAGTAATTTATTAAGTCTAGCTGAAGTTTGTCGCGATTTTGCTAGTGGCGATCGTTCGGTACGCGCCGCTGTATATGGTGATGGTGAGTTGCCCCAACTGGCAAGCGCATTGAATGCTGTTCTCGATGGACAGGGATCTTCTAACAGTGTTTCGATGGGGGCAGCCGGAAATGATGCCGCAGCCCTGCAAGCGCAAATTGAGAAATTGCTGCAAGAGGTTAGTGCCGTTGGTGATGGTGACTTGCGTGTACAGGCTGAAGTAACTCCGGATACGCTGGGTGTATTGGCCGACTCTTTCAACTATATGATTGAAGAGCTGGCGAAGGTTGTAGGTCGTGTACAATCTACTGCTGTACAGGTAACTAACGCGACGCGACGTATTCTGGATCGTTCAGCTGAACTGGCTCAAGCTTCTGAGACCCAGGTAAAACAAATCATCCAGACCACCGAAGCTGTAGAAGCGTTGGCTGTCTTTATTCAGAACGTAGCTCGTAATGCACAATTAAGTGTGGATATGGCGCAGGAAGCGCTGCGCAGTGCTAATAATGGTCAACAAGCTGTGCGTCAAACGATTGAGGGTATGATGCTCATTCGTGAGAACGTACAGGAAACATCGAAGAAAATTAAACGTCTCGGTGAGCGTTCAAACGAAATTGGTGAAATCGTTCGTATTATTGAAGATATCGCCGATCAGACGAACTTGCTGGCTTTGAACGCCGCTATTCAGTCTGCTATGGCTGGTGAGCATGGCCGTGGATTTGCCGTAGTTGCTGACGAAATCCGTTTGCTGGCAGAACGTTCAACCGAATCCACAAAGCGTATTGCAACGCTGGTAAAAAGTATTCAGGGTGATACATACGAAGCCGTTGTCGCTATGGAAGATAGCACACAGGAAGTGGTCAAAGGATCGCAACTGGCTGACGATGCTGGTCGCTCGTTGAACTCTATTTATAGCGCTGTAGAGCGACAGGCGCAAATGATTGAAAATATCGCGCGCGCCGCGAACGAACAGACCTCGGTCTCTGAAGCAGTTGCTGTTGCCATGGGTCGTATCTCAGAAATCACCCGTCAGACAGACGCTGGTACCCAGGAGGCTGCGGTAAGTGTAAGTTATCTGGCAGAACTCTCTGAGCAACTTCGTGCATCAGTATCTACTTTCCGTCTGCCTGATCGTACAAATGACATGCTTGGCTCGTTCTCTAATGTATCAGCGATGGGTGAGTTATCCGATCAGCATGAGCAGTCCTTTAGTCCTGCCCTTGGTTCCGGTTCCGCCGCTGATGGTGGTTGGGGTCAGAACTTCAGTGGAAATTTCCCACCGTTACCAGAACCTGGTAATAGCGGGTCGTTGGTTTCTATGGGTACACGTTCTGGACAATTCTCTATGGGGAATCAGCCAGATTTTAATAATTCAGCGGCCTTGCCACCGTCAGGTTTCCAGAATCAGATGCAAGCGCCGAATGAATTCGGTGGTAATGGCAATAATCAGCAGTTCTTTGGAAGTCAGTTAGATTTTAGTGAGTTGGGTGATTTCGATAATCAACAGGGAATGAATACAGGCTTTGGTGCCCCCCAATACAACGGTGGACAAGGCTTTGATGGTGCTAACTTCGGTCAGGGTTTTGTCGGCTCTAATCAGGGCTTTGGTGGCTCTAATCCTGGCCAGGGTTTTGATGATGCTAATAACTTCGGTCAACCATTTTTCCCACCATCGAATCCAGCTTTTGGACAGCAGGCACCAAACTCTGGTTTGCTCCCATCACCATACCAGCAGCAGCCACAGCAGCAACCTGGTCAGGCTGGTAATCCGCGTCCACGCTGGCAGAGCGGAATTCACGACCAGAATCAGTAATTGTTCATATGAACTCACTACGATTGTGAGCGAAAGAAAAGTAGTGAGTTTGTAGAAGTAAGGTGTTACTTCTCCTGTTGAGGCTCTTCTTGAGTAAGAAAAGGGAAGGGCCAGGAGAGGTAACACCAGAATAGTTAAGTGAGTACGCGCAACATGTCGAACACATTTGATAAACTATCCGTCCTCGACTCGTTTATCGAAGAGGTGAATAGCTATTTGCCAGAAATCGAGACGAACCTCGGGCGACTGGCACAGTCACCTGGCGACATGGATGCCCTCGAAGAAACTTACCGCCGCACTCACACCATTGGCGGTTCCGCTTCCATGATGGACTTTCCTGGCCTGGCCCATGTGGCTCATGGTATGGAAGACATCCTGGGTGACGCATTGGATGGACTAATCACGTTGGATGATCCCTCAAGGGGATTATTGCAGCGTTCATTGGACCGTCTGCGCAGACTCCTGGAGGGTATCCGCGGTGGTATTGATGAAGAAGCTGTGATTGCGGAGGATGATGCCGACTATGCTCGCTATCGTGCTCTGGTTGAATCTGCTAATTCTCCTGCAGGAGATGGAGCAGCTGTTCAGGTGACGAACCCTGTTCAGACACAAGACACGCTTTCTTCCCTTCCGCCGACGCCATCTTTTGATCTCTATTCACCTCAGCCTTCGTTATCATCATCGATGCCTTCGTTTGATGAGGTGCTAGCTTCTTTCAGCACTCAGCCTGTAGCATCTGGTGAAGATATTGGTTGGCCCGAGGAGCCTGCATTGGGGAGGCGTTTTGATACGACCTCTTCTATGTCGTCTGTTCCTGCAACCCCGACTCAGCCAGAAGCTTATGTGCCAGAGCCTGCTCCGGTAGAGCCACCTTCTCAGAGCACTCCAACCAGTGCGTTTGATACTTTGATGGCTGCTACACGGCGTCCGCAGGAGGCACCACTACCACCTGTAGTGCAGCCGCCATTTTCAACGCCTTCACTACCTGCTGTTCCTTCTTATGCTGATGAGCAACCAATGGCCTATGCTCAAGCAGATAGCCAGTTCGCCAGCAAAGAACAGCACGTCGTTCCATCGGTTCCTGTCGATCTAACAACTGAGACGCACGAGGCGAATTTGCCGCAAGCATATGAAGATATGCAGAATGAGGAAAAATCGCTAGAGACGCAGGCCTCATCCTTAAAGAATGTGGTGTCACAGTTACGCGATGCTATGGGGGTCATTGAGGCGCAGCGTAGTGAATTTAAGGGCTTCTTGAATGGCTCGAAGGATGCGCTTGATCGTATGGAAATATGGGCGGGTAAAGCCATGGGGCTGAACTTGCGCAATAGTCCTGAACAAGTTCGTCGTTATTTGCCACTCTCTGTGATGTGGGTCTCCAACGCAAAACTCAAAAAAGTTTTGGATCTCATTCATAAAATCACTGGTGGGGTTGAAATGACTGAGGAGCAATTGCAGACGACCTTGCAACAATTGCATGCCTCTATACAATCCTTTGGTGATGTATTTGAGCAACTGAATGGGCGCAATACATATGAGTTAAGACAAGAAGCAGGTTGGAGTCCATGGGATATCAGGGTTGACCCTGATACTGCTGGTCTGCGAGAGCGTGTAACGTTTGAGCGCCAGGGTGATCCAGCCATGTTACGGGCTGAGATTGAAGCACAGTTACGTGAAGAGCTCCGTCAGGAATATGCGTCTCAAGCGAGTAATGCGGCGCGTGAGCGAGCTGAATTAGAGCAGCAAATCCGCCAGGAGGTACGCCAGGAATATGCGGATCTCCAGAGGATGCAGGCACACGCTACTGGTTCTTCTGCATTGAATAGCGGTTCTATTCAGGAATTAGAGTCGCGCTTGCGTAGTGAAATCGAGATTCAGGTTCGACAAGAGTTCTTGGATCAGATTATGCATACTGGTGGCGAGGAGTCTGCCGCGCTTGCAGCAGGTCTAGCTCCTACTGAGGCCCAGAGCCGCTTGAATGCGAATAGCATGATGACTACCGTTCCTTCGGCGGACGTGCCGGCATCTGGTCCTGAGACATTACTACCGCCGCAAAAATCTTCAGCTGCTTCGATGCCTGCAACGGAATCAACCGGCAGATCTACCACTGCTAGCTCGTTTAGTACGAGCGACTTTGGTGAAGAGGCAGCCGAAATTTTCCGTCTGGAGGCGGAAGAGCATTTGCAGTCGATCAGTATGCATGTAGCCGCGCTTGAGAAAAATCCTGGCAATCGTGAGCTGATCCAGGGCATTCGTCGTGCTACCCATACACTTAAGGGTGCCGCTGGTATGATGGGCTTTAAAACCATCGCGGACTTGAGCCATGTATCTGAAGATCTGCTTGACCTGATTATGGAAGGGACGATGGCGATCTCGCCAACCGTCGTGAGCTTGATTCTGGATACGGCAGAGGCGCTAGAGCTGTTGATCACAGGTACTGATACTGCTATTGCTGACAGCAAGGTTCGAGATCTTCATCGGCGCTATGTAGAATTTCTTGGCGAACGTAGTTCTTCTAACCAGATGATGGAAGAAGATTTGGAGGACGACGATCACGGTACTGATATTCATGCAGCGGCCAATACAGGAACCGGTGAACTTGCTACTGATGGTCTGACGCCTCGTACACATGGAGATTTGAGTGTGCGTGTGCGTCTGCAAAAGCTCGATGAACTGGTTAATCTCTTTGGCGAGATGCTGGTGAACCGTAGTGTGCTTGAAGAGCGTATCCAGCGTCTGGTGCGCCTGGTCTCGGACGTTGCCGTGAGTAGTAATCGTCTGGGTGATGTGGGTCAGAAGTTGGATAGTCGTTTTGAAGCGGCGACTTTACCCAGTGGACGTTCAGTACAGGCGATGCCAGGTGAGGGAGACCAGAGTCTGGCACGCAGTGGACAGTCTGGCTTGCTGACCAATAATGCTCCCCTGGCGCTGCCTGCTCCTGGTAATAGTGATTCCTTCTCAACTGGCCAAAATCAAAATGTACGCAAAGGTGTGGCTCCGGCTCACCTGTCAGATTTTGATGAATTAGAGCTTGACCGCTATACCGAGTTCCATCAACTGGCTCGTGGTTTGAGTGAAGGTATCTCGGATATGGCGACCTTGAGCACTGAAATGGATACCATTATCCGTGAATGTGAAGGTGTTTTTGCCCGTGAAAATCGGTTGAACACCACCTTCCAGGACCGTTTGATGAAGGTGCGCCTGGTGCCTCTATCGACTATGGCTCCTCGGCTGTACCGTGCTGCACGTGCAGTGGCGCTCAAACAGGGCAAAGAGATCGACTTTGTGCTGGAAGGTGAGACCACCGAGGTTGATCGTACCGTGTATGAAGAGATTGCAGGTCCATTGCTGCATCTGGTTCGTAATGCGGTTAACCACGCTATTGAGCGGCCAGAGGTACGTATCCAACGTGGCAAGTCTCCCATGGGACAGATCAAGCTCTCGGCCACTTATGAAGGTAATCAGATTATGATTACTGTACGTGATGATGGTAATGGTATTGATCGTGAACAGGTCAGACGTACGGCTATCGCGCGTGGCATTATTCGTGCCGATCAGCAGATTGGTGAGGATGATGTGGTATCCTTGATCTTCCGTCCAGGTTTCTCGACCGCTGAATTTCTAAGTGAAGAGAGTGGACGTGGTGTTGGTCTGGACGTGGTACGCGATAGTGTTTCGCGCCTGCGTGGTACGCTGGTGGTTGAGTCTGCTCCTGGACTGGGTACTGCGTTTACAATGACCTTCCCCACCAGTCTGGCTATCCAAAGCGCGATGATGGTGAAAGTTTCAGGTCAGCAGTTCGCTATTCCAACGGTACACGTAGAATCCATTGGACGGCTGGATAACTTTAAACGCACCAGTTCTGGTGGTCAGGCCGCTGTAATTGTGCGTAATGATCTGTATCCATTGAATATGCTGGCGCAATACTTATCTTTGCCCACTCCTGCTAACATAGATGACAAGGCGCAGTTGCTACTGGTGAATGCCGGTGGTCATCGTGTCGCCCTGGTTGTCGATGAGATTCGGGGCAAGTTTGATACTGTGATGAAAAATCTCGGTCCACACTTGCGCGAGGTTCATGGTATTGCTGGTGGTACAGTGCTTGGTAATGGTCACGTTGTGCTGGTACTTGAGTTGAACAATCTGCTCAACTCGAAGATCAGTATGCCGCTGACAAAACGTGACACGGCTGCTCCGCTTGGACAGGTGAAACAGCGTATCGATGTGTCGAATAAGTCGCAGGATCTTCCATTGCGACCTGTGGCGACACCTACCCCAGAACGTGGTAAACATCTTCTGGTGGTTGATGATAGTCCGAGTGTGCGTCGTGTGGTAAGCAATATGCTCAAACAGCATGGCTGGACGGTGCAGATGGCGCGTGATGGTGTTGAGGCATTAGAAATGATTTCTCAGGAAACTCCTGCCGCGGTACTCCTCGATATTGAGATGCCGCGTATGGATGGCTATGAGTTGATTTCTACAGTGCGAGCGCAAGAACAGTATCGAACCTTGCCATTGGTCGTACTTACATCGCGTGCGGCCGCTAAACACCAGCAGCGTGCTATGTCTCTCGGGGCGAGTGCGTATGTGGTCAAGCCATATCAAGATGAGGAGCTACTTAATACTATTAACACACTGGTGTATGGAGCGGTAGCTCGTTAGCAAGATATAGTGCAGGTGGATAATGGGCGTTGAACGTTCTGTGACGCGCTGGTATATTCAGCGTCAATTGATTCTGGATGAACTGGCTCAGTTAGAGGCGCAGGTTTCTAATAGTCAGGAAAATTCAGCATCGGCGACAGCGCCTGTAGATACGGCGCAGGCTCCTTCTGAAGAGATAATGCAAAAAGTAGCAATGACCCGGGCCAAATTAAAAGCCCTGGGTCATTGCCCTAAACCAATGATGGGATAATATCGTCTTCGCGGTTGCTCGGCTCTTTTTATATTTTTTATTGGAGCAGGGTGGCTGCGATTTTTTGTCCCATTTGTTGTGTATTAATGATACGCGCTCCTGCTTCACGCAGGTCCTCTGTGCGATACCCCGCTTCAATCGTCTTTGTTACTGCGTCCTCGATGGCGGCGGCCTCATCCTTTAATCCCAGGGAGTATTGTAGCAGCATCGCGGCGGAGAGGATCGCGGCGATTGGATTGGCCTTTCCCTGGCCTGCGATATCTGGTGCCGAGCCATGAATAGGTTCATAAAGGCCCAGCCGACCATGGGCTGTCTTGTGCGTACCCAGGCTTGCCGAGGGTAACATACCCATCGAACCGGCGAGCATAGAGGCCTCATCCGTGAGAATATCACCAAAAAGGTTTTCCGTTACGATGACATCAAAACTGGTTGGTTTGCGCAGCAAGTGCATCGCGCAGGCATCAACCAGCAGATTTTCAAACGTGACATCTGGATACTCAGAGGCGACTCTGTTTGCTACCTGTCTCCATAGCACCGAAGAACTCAGGACATTGGCTTTATCTACGGAGGTTACTTTCTGCTTACGATCTCTGGCGGAATCAAAGGCGACACGAAGGATGCGTTCAATTTCAGTTTCTGTATAGATCAGTGTGTCGATAGCTTCACGTCCATGCTCGGTCTGGCGAATTTCGCTTGGTTTGCCCGGGACCGGAGGCTCTAGATGTCCATAATATAGTCCACCGGTTAACTCGCGTACCACCAGTAAGTCAGTCCCCTGTAATACTTCCGGCTTGAGGGTTGAAGCGCTAAGCAAATTTTTGAGGGGTTTTACCGGTCGCAAATTGGCAAAGAATTGTAATCCTTTGCGTAGTTTGAACAGGGCTTCTTCTGGCTTGACCTTGTCGCTACCATCATAGTTAGAGATGCCGCCAACAGCCCCAAATAAGATTGCATCGCTTTGTTGACATATCTCCAGGGACTCGTCCGAAATAGCTACACCCTCGGCCTCAATTGCGGCCACACCCACCAGGCGCCGATGGTACGTGAAGGTGTGCTGATAGCGCCTGGCAATGGCATTTAAAACCAGAATGGCTTGTTCTGTGACCTCTGGTCCAATCCCATCTCCGGGTAGCACAGTAATTGTATAGTTTCCCATACTGTCTTGCCTTTCTTTTGCTGATGTTTGCTATGGGTGACTCCTGTCGGTAAGATTGTCTATCTTACCGGCAGAAGAAAAATCGCTTAGATTGGATGAATACCTGGGATTGAGATTTAGCGTGCCCAATCCATGGGTTCCGGTTGTGTAAAGTTTGATGTCAGAGTGACAGGTTTGCCAGTACGGAAAGAGTCTTGGATGCCACACAAGATATCTACCACATGCGCGGCCTGTGCGCCAGTGATGCGTTGTGGACGATCGTTTTGAATGGCATCGGCCAGATCCACTACGCCGCGGCTCCATTCTGTCCCTTTATAGGGCTCTCTGACGTAAGGAATAGGCTCATAGGTGCCAGCAAATTCAGCAAACTCGACTTTGGCGTGAAAATCCTGCCAGTCACTTAAGTATACTGAACCCTTATCACCGTGGAATTCAATACCTTTCTGTTTGCCATGATTACCGACATAGAAATTTGTGGTCAGGCGTGCTACTGCGCCATTCTCAAATTCGATGGCGGCTACGGCGAAATCTGGGGTCGAGATATGGAACTCAACGCCTTCTTTGGTGACGCGATCGGGATAGAGCACTTTACCAAAGGCGGTGATATGGCGGGCTGGGCCGAAAATGCTGGTGAGAATTGTTAATGGATACACACCAACATCGAATAATGGTCCAACCTCATAGAAAGGACCTGGTGCTGGATGCCAGGACTCGATACGGCCCCAGTTGACTTCAGCGTAGGCCAGACGTACCGTTCCTGGCAGTCCGTCCCGAATAGCTTTCCATGCTGTCTGCTGGGCTTCCCCTAAAATAGTGATCGGTGCACTACTTAAGCGTCGTCCTTTTTCCTGCGCTAACTGCACCAGACGATGGGCATCCTCAGATGTTAGCGCGAGGGGTTTCTCGGTATAAACATCCTTGCCGGCATTTAAACATTTCGTAATAACTTCAGCATGGGCATGGTGAATGGTCAGATTAATAACCAGATCCACCGTATCATCTTCCAGAATAGCTTCTAGTGAAGGGTAGACTTTGCCGCCATTGGCTGCGACATATGCTTCTGCACGTGCAAGATCAATATCGGTTGCCCCAAGCAACTTGATGTGTGAATAGGGCTTGAGTGTTTTGGCGTAGGCTCCGGCAATATTGCCGCAACCAACAATGGCAACGTTCAGAGATTGAAGATCCATCTTTGCTATCTCTTTCTACTAATGCTGATGGCCGTTTCATTTATTGATAGGTCGCTTTCAATCCGACCACACTGAAGTAGTATCCACATGATAGATGTGATACGTCTTTAATAAAGAGAGACACATCATTGCGAATGGAATCAAAATCATGCCATTTTCTGTGTTATCTGGCTTGCCAGATAGGAAGATGGCGTTGGGATGATCCTTTTAAGCACTGGTCAGGTTAATTGAAAACTTGTCAATACACCACAGTTTACCAAAGCGGTTGGTTGTCTGACAAGTGCAAAACAGCCGTTTAAATCCTTGATTTTTGTGCAAAAAGGGGTCTCGCATCGGGCCTGCGCTCGTGTGGGTGTTTATAGCGTGGTTGGGCGAAACGTGCTATAATAGGTCGCAGATGGAGTGTACATACATCGCCCCCGTCTTGAGAAAGAACCCTACAATTATCCTTACCAAGCAATAGGTGCTGCTGAACCATTGCCTAGGAGTGAATTTATATGAGCAGCGAAATCAACGAAAATGGGAAAACAGCAGGTCGCCGCAAACCGATCCCAATATCGATGGCGACCGGACCCCATGAATATGTTCCGGGAGATCAAGAGCTTCCAGTTCAGCTGACAAGTGTAGCTGACATGCTGCAATGGGCGCAGAACTGGGCCCGATCGAAATCCGTGTGGCCTTTAGGTTATGGTCTTGCATGTTGCGCCATTGAGATGATGGCTTCAGCGCAGGCACACTATGACTTGTCTCGTTTTGGATCAGAGGTTTTTCGTTCCAGTCCTCGTCAGGCTGACTTGATGATTGTGGCTGGAACTGTATCGGTGAAGATGGGTCCGCGCCTTCGTCTTCTCTGGGAGCAGATGCCTGAGCCAAAGTGGGTATTAAGTATGGGTCAATGCGCAAACTCTGGTGGCGAATTTTACGATAGCTACTATACTGTACAGGGTGTCGATACCATCGTTCCTGTAGACGTATATGTGCCAGGATGCCCACCTCGACCAGAAGCACTGATCGAAGGTATTCTGAAGTTACGTGAGAAGATTGCCAAACAAGGTTTAAAAGTGCGCGGCGAAAACGAAATCGAGGTATAGTGTATGCGTGGTATCCTGGAAGGCATGGGTCTCACCTTTAGCCATATGTTTCGGCCAAAGGTGACACGACTCTATCCCTATGAGAAGCCAAAACTGCCACCGCGTAGCCGTGGTTTGATTCAACTAATCGCCCAGGAAGGTCTGAAGACCGAATTTAATTTGAAGTGTGAATCTTGTTTGCTGTGTGAAAAAGCCTGTCCTCCTCGTGCTATCACGATCGAGTACGAGCCTATTCATGAGTGGAAAGATCGCCCGTGGTTTAAGTCTTACATTCGTGATGGAGCCGATAAGTTCACTCCACGTAAACTTGCACCCGCCACTGGCACTTCGCATGCTGGCTTTTATAAATCGCGCATCTCTGAGTATGCGGTCGATTACGCTAATAAGCCTGTGACCCCTTGTGTCGCCATGCCGGTCAAAGATCATCTGGAACCCGAAATCGATCTGAGCAAGGTTGATATGCTTCTGACCACATGGTCACAAGAAGCCGGGGCCCTTCCTGGCTTGCTAGATGCAGTGATGGATATCTATGGGTATTTTCCATTGCAAGCAGCCAAGCGTATTGTCCAGGCCCGTGGTGTAGACCTTAGCGATATCTTTGGCATCGCTACAATGAGTCCAAAGTTTAAACCCGCGCCCGCCGTTAAAGGCATTACCCGTGATGATCAACCATCACGAGGACTGGCCTCAAGCAAACGTGGTGTATGGGGAAATATTAATCATGTGAGGCAGCCAGATGCCTAAATTCGAACAATCTTATCGTCTATTGCAGCGTGGTGCCGACGCGGATCTACGTTCCTTAAATGCGTATCGTAGTAGCGGCGGCTATAGTGCGCTGGAAAAAGCTCTTCGTGATCTGTCACCTGAGCAGGTTAACCAGCAGGTTATTGATGCAAAACTGCGCGGTCGTGGCGGCGCCGGTCGTTTGACGGGCGAAAAATGGCGTATTACGCGACAGTCAGATGATAATCAAAAATACGTTATTTGTAACGCCTATGACGCGGACAGTCGCTCATTGGCGGCGCGCACATTGCTCGAACAAAATCCTCATCAGGTAATCGAGGGCATTCTCCTGGCAGCCTATGCCGTAGGCGCTTCGGAGGCATATCTTTTCACACGTAGCACCTCTGTCGATGCTAATGCTACAGTCCAAAAGGCTGTGCAAGAAGCTGTCGAAGCCAATCTTGTCGGGCGCGATATCCTCAGCACTGATTTTTCTTGTACTATAAGTGTGCTCGGCGCTGAGATGGGCTTCATGGGTGGTGAAGAGACTGTGCAGATGGCGCTGATCAAAGGGCGCCGTGGTATGCCCGAGCAGCGTCCACCTTTCCCAGCACAATATGGTCTATGGGACAAGCCAACGGCGATCAACTCGATTGAGACCCTGGTGAATGTGCCCTTTATTGTGCGTGAGGGTGCGGCTGCATTTGCCAGTGTGGGTTCTGCCACAACTGGTGGTACAAAAATCTTGACCGTCTATGCAACGCCTACCAGTGAGCCACAGGTTGTAGAGGTTCCGTTTGGAGCTACCCTGCGCGACATTTTGGAGCATGCTGGGCTGAGTTCGGCTAGCAGTAATGTTGGTGCCGTGGTTGTTGGTGGAGCCGAAGGTGGTGCTTTACCTGTTGCTGCTCTGGACACACCCTACGATTTCGATCCGCTGGAAGAGGCGGGCGCGATTGTGGGTTCCGGTATTATCGAATTGTTGCCTGTTGATACTTGCATGGTAGCATGGGCGATGGATCAGAGTGCCTATCTGAGCAAAGAGTCATGTGGTAAATGTGTCCCCTGCCGTCTGGGTGTCAAACGTATCACAGGTATTCTCGAAGGGGTCGTCAGTGACCTCGGCGTGAATGGAGACCTCGACGTACTGGACGAATTTGCAGACTATGTGCCTAACGGCTCTCTCTGTGGCTTTGGCGTTCAGGCGACCAATCCACTGAAAACTGCAAAACGTTACTGGCCCGAACATTTTACGACACATATTCAAGAACAGCGTTGCCCTACAGGCACCTGCGTCCCGGTGCGTGCCCATCGTTTTGTGACGAAACACGTTCTGCCTTAGTTAGATCCTAGGAACTTCGGAAGAGGAAGTACATGGCTATATCAATCCGAGATAATTTCTCACCAGCGACTCAGGCTTCGCAGCCTCCGATGGTGCGTAATGACGTGGGACATCCCAGTTTTACGCTGACCATTGATGGTAAGACCATGCAAGCATATCAAGGCCAGACGATCCTGAGTGTGGCGATTGATAATGGGATTTCGGATATCCCAAATTTATGTAATGACGAGAAGTTGGAGCCAACCTCCGCTTGTCGTATGTGCCTGGTGCATATTGAAGGGGCGGAGCGCCCCCTACCTTCCTGTAACACACCTGCTGAGCCAGGAATGGTTGTTGCCACCAATTCTGATGAGTTATTTCATCTACGTCGTACCAACCTGGAGATGATGCTCTCAGACCATAATGCCTACTGTCAGCCTCCTTGTCAGGTTGATTGCCCGACGCATATTGATATTCCAGGCTATCTGGAATTGATTGCGCAGGGAGAGATGAAGGAAGCGGCCCGCCTGGTAAAAGAGGTCTTGCCATTTCCCTTTGTTCTGGGTCTGACCTGCCCTGCCCCCTGTCAGAAGGCTTGCCGCCGTACACTGGTGGACGAAGAGATCGCTATTTGTCGTATGCACGGTCACGCAGCAGAATCCTGCTTGCTTGATCCACCCCTGCCTTATGTGCAGGATCCCCCGACGGGCAAAAAAGTTGCCGTTGTTGGTGGTGGCCCTTCAGGTCTGACTGCTGCCTACTACCTTGCCATGCGCGGCCACTATTGTAAAGTTTTTGACATGCAGCCACAGGCTGGCGGTATGTTGCGCTATGGTATTCCTGAGTATCGCTTGCCAAAGGATATGATGGATCGTGAATTCCAGCAATTGTGGGATATGGGGATCGATTTCCAGGCGAATGTGAAACTTGGTCGTGACTTCACGGTCGATGATCTGTTTGCTCAGGGCTTTGACGCTGTCTATCTGGCGATTGGTTGTTGGACCAGTAACGACCTGCGTGTCCCTGGTGAGGAAGCTGATGGCGTCGTTAACGCTATCCGCTATCTGGCCGAAAAAGTTGAAGGCAAACCGGTTCCTGTTAAGAGTGGTGATGAAGTCATCGTAATTGGTGGTGGTTTCACCGCTTTCGACTGCACACGTACCTCGCTACGCCTGGGTGCCGATGTACATACGATGTATCGTCGTGGTCGTACCGAGATGGGTGCTACTACCGAAGAGGTCGAGGATGGTGAGGCCGAGGGCACACATCTGCAACTCTATGTGAGCCAGACCCGTGTGATCACTGAAAATGGCCGTGCTACAGGTGTTGAGTTCCAGCGTAACAAGCTTGGAGAGCCCGATGCCAGTGGTCGCCGTCGTCCTGTGCCGATTCCTGGTTCTGAGTTTATCTTGAACTGCGACACAGTGATCCCAGCTATCGGTCAGGCCGTTGATACCAGCGTGCTTGATGATGCTTCTGGTATCAAATGGACCAAATGGAAGACGATTCAGACCAATCCTCATAACTTCATGACCGATCGCGAAGGTGTCTTTGCTGGTGGTGACTGCCAGATGGGCGCGAAAACGATCATCGAAGGTGTGGCCCAGGGTAAGTTGAATGCTCGATCGATCCACTCCTATTTGGTAGGAGAGGATATGAACGAGGTTGCCCGTCGTTTGGAGTTAGAGGAGCGCCGTCCTGACCTGTTCGATATCGTGCCCTACAAGCCGGTCGAACCCAAAGTCAAGATGCCAATGCTGCCCTATGAGAAGCGCGAGCACAACTTTGCTTTGATCGAGATGGGCTACTTGAAAGAGCAGGCTCAGCGTGAGGCGGCTCGTTGTCTGCAGTGCGCCTGTCCAGCCGCTGGTCAGTGTGATCTGCAAAAGTACAGTATCGAGCATGGTCTGGCTGATAACCGCTTCCATGATGGTGAACCCAGTGACTATCATGATTATGACGTGGATCTCTCGCATAGCTTTATCCTGCGCGACCCCAACAAGTGCATCAACTGTACACAATGTGTGCGTGTCTGCCATGACGTGATCGGACCAGATTGCTATGGGATGTTTGGTAAGGGTTTTGACACCATTGTCTCGACCCCCTTCAATGTTAGCCTGCACGATACCGATTGTGTGTCCTGTGGTGCCTGTGTTCAGGTCTGCCCGACCGGTTCCTTGATGATGGCTGAGCGCTCCCTCTCGCGCTACTCCTTTGCACTTGATCGCTGTATCTTCTGCGGCGACTGTGTCGAGGTGTGCCCTCACGGTGCGCTGGGTGAGACCCCGAACTTCGAGCTCTCCTTCTTCAACCGTTTCGGTGAAGATGTGACGCTGGAGAAGAACGATCTGGCCAACGCTGCCAACTACCTGGTGCGTCAGCGCCTGCCACGTGGCAAGAAAGATCTGCCGGTCATGAGCCCATTAGTGCGCCCATTGCCTGCTCGCTCGATCCGCGACTAGGCAGCGCCAAACACAAAGAAGGAAGACTGAAATGTTTAAGCGTTTCAGTCTTCTTTCTTTTTACACTAAAAAATCGAAAAATATCCTTTTCTCTGGTTTTTTTGTAGAAGTTTGAGGTACTATAAGGATAGGTATATTCTATGGAGACATGCATGATAAGAAGTTATTCCTACTGTTTAGGAATTACGAAAAAGAGGCAGAATTATGACGATCGTAACGCGCGATACGTTCTCTCTCACGCCTCAAGAGACTGTCGGTCCAATAACGCGAAATGAGCTAGGACATCCTGGTTTTGCAGTCAGCATCGATGGTAAATTGCTGATGGCGTATGAAGGACAGACGATCCTGAGCGTGGCCATTGACAATGGGATTTCGGATATCCCAAATTTATGCAATGATGAAAAACTGGAGCCAACCTCGGCCTGCCGTATGTGTCTGGTACATATTGCTGGCATCGAGCGACCCCTGCCCTCTTGTAACACCCCCGTTTCTCCTGGTATGGTGGTCACCACTAATTCTGATGAACTGTTTCATCTACGTCGTACTAACCTGGAGATGATGCTCTCAGACCATAATGCCTACTGTCAGCCTCCCTGTCAGGTTGATTGCCCGACGCATATTGATATTCCAGGCTATCTGGAGTTAATTGCGCAGGGAGAGATGAAGGAAGCGGCCCGCCTGGTAAAAGAGGTCTTGCCATTTCCCTTTGTTCTGGGTCTGACCTGCCCTGCCCCCTGTCAGAAGGCTTGCCGCCGTACACTGGTGGATGAAGAGATTGCCATCTGCCGCATGCATGGTCATGCGGCAGAAACCTGTTTGTTGGATGCTCCTTTGCCTTACGTGCAAGATGAGCCTACAGGTAAGAAAGTGGCTATTGTCGGTGCTGGTCCCGCAGGCCTCTCTTGCGCCTACTATCTGGCTTTGCGCGGCCACTATTGTAAAGTTTTTGACATGCAACCGCAGCCAGGTGGCATGCTGCGCTATGGTATCCCTGAGTATCGTTTGCCAAAGGATATGATGGATCGTGAGCTTGATCATGTCTGGCAGCTTGGCGTAGATCTGCAGAGCAACGTCAAATTTGGCCGAGATTTTGAGCTAAATGATCTGTTTGCCCAGGGTTTTGACGCTGTCTATCTGGCGATTGGTTGCTGGACCAGTAAGTCGATGCACGTGCCTGGTGAGGATGCTGAAGGGGTCGTCAACGCGATCAAATTTCTGTATGATAAAGTTGAGGGCAAGCCGGTTCCCGTGAAAGAAGGTGATGAAGTCATCGTGATTGGTGGCGGTTTCACTACCTTTGATTGCACGCGCACTTCTCTACGTCTGGGAGCGAAGGTTCACACGACCTATTATCGTACTCGTGCTGATATGACCGCGACCGTTGAAGAGATTGAGGATGGGATCGCCGAGGGCACGCAGCTACAGGTTCGAGCCGCCCAGCAGCGTATCCTGGAAGAAGATGGCAAGGTGACTGGTATTGAATATCAGCAGACCAGACAGGGAGAGCCTGATGCCAGTGGTCGTCGCCGTCCTGTGCCGATTCCTGGTTCTGAATTTACCATCGCTTGTGACACAGTGATCCCGGCAGTTGGTCAGGCCGTCGATACCAGCGTGCTTGATGATGCTTCCGGTGTTAAATGGACCAAATGGAAGACGATCCAGACCAATCCTCATAACTTTATGGCTGACCGCGAAGGTGTCTTTGCTGGTGGTGATTGTCAGATAGGAGCCAGTACGATTATCGAGAGTGTAGCGCAGGGCAAACTGGGTGCACGCTCCATCCACTCCTATTTGATGGGAGAGGATATGAACGAGGTTGCCCGTCGTTTGGAGTTAGAGGAGCGCCGTCCTGACCTGTTCGATATCGTGCCCTACAAGCCGGTCGAACCCAAAGTCAAGATGCCAATGCTGCCCTATGAGAAGCGTGAGCACAACTTTGCTTTGATCGAGATGGGCTACTTGAAAGAGCAGGCTCAGCGTGAGGCGGCTCGTTGTCTGCAGTGCGCCTGTCCAGCCGCTGGTCAGTGTGATCTGCAAAAGTACAGTATCGAGCATGGTCTGGTTGATAACCGCTTCCATGATGGTGAACCCAGTGACTATCATGATTATGACGTGGATCTCTCGCATAGCTTTATCCTGCGCGACCCCAACAAGTGCATCAACTGTACACAATGTGTGCGTGTCTGCCATGACGTGATCGGACCAGATTGCTATGGGATGTTTGGTAAGGGTTTTGACACCATTGTCTCGACCCCCTTCAATGTTAGCCTGCACGATACCGATTGTGTGTCCTGTGGTGCCTGTGTTCAGGTCTGCCCGACCGGTTCCTTGATGATGGCTGAGCGCTCCCTCTCGCGCTACTCCTTTGCACTTGATCGCTGTATCTTCTGCGGCGACTGTGTCGAGGTGTGCCCTCACGGTGCGCTGGGTGAGACCCCGAACTTCGAGCTCTCCTTCTTCAACCGTTTCGGTGAAGATGTGACGCTGGAGAAGAACGATCTGGCCAACGCTGCCAACTACCTGGTGCGTCAGCGCCTGCCACGTGGCAAGAAAGATCTGCCGGTCATGAGCCCATTAGTGCGCCCATTGCCTGCTCGCTCGATCCGCGACTAGGCAGCATCAAAAGCCATACAAGTAGTCATAAAGGAAGGCCAGACTTTGTAAGCGATCCGGTCTTCCTTTATGATTGTTTGCTACTTTGTTGTCAACTCCAGTTGTTTGTCGCACGCTATCTCATCCTGAAATTTTTGTTGTGCGTGTTACAATGGAGAGTATTCCTGTTGTACAAGCGGAGAGCCCCCGGTTCAGCACGTTGCCCGGGTCATATTCTGATTGCTATCAATAGAACCGCTATTATGGAGAATCGATGGAGCATAAGGAATGAGTCAACAGCGTATATTACGGTTTCCACGTGGATTTTTATGGGGCACTGCTTCGGCTGCTTATCAATGCGAAGGGGGCAACACCAATAACCAATGGTATCGCTGGGAGCAGCAAGGCCATATTCGTAGCGGTGATGTTTGTGGCAAGGCGTCTGATTGGTGGGAACATGCGGAAAAAGATTTTTTGCTGGCCGAGCAGATGGAAAATAATGCTCTACGTTTAAGTCTGGAGTGGAGCCGTATCGAACCAGAGGAGGGGCACTGGGATGATACAGCAATAGAGCGTTATCGTGCTATGCTTGTGGATCTCCGGCGTCTACATATGACTCCTGTTGTGACATTGCATCACTTTACCGATCCCCTCTGGTTTACTGAGCGTGGAGGCTTTGCTGAGGCTGAGAACCTGCGCTTTTTTACGCGCTATGTGGAGCATGTGGTGGCCGCTTTACAGGATGTATGTTCTTTCTGGATTACGATTAATGAGCCAAACGTCTATGCCTTTCAAGGCTATCTAAGAGGTATTTTTCCACCTGGCGAAAAGGATCTGCTGCGTACTTTTATGGTCTTACGTAATCTGATGCAGGCGCATATAGAGGCCTTCTATGTGATTCGCCATCTTCAGCCAGAAGCCTTGATTGGGTATTGTCTGCATTACCGCCTGTTTGATCCAGTGAATGCGTTGTCCCCCTTAGATAGGAGTGCTGCATCTATCCAGGAGAATATGTTTACCTGGTCGGCTTTGCAGGCGGCAGAAACCGGCCGGCTGACCTTTCCGGTTGGACAGGTACTGCCTCCACTTACGCATGCTGTGGGTGCGCGTGATTATCATGGTGTGAATTATTACACGCGTGAGATGGTGCGCTTTGATCCTTTAATGCCTGGAGAGGCCTTTGGGCGCAGGGTTGTGCGCCCCAATGTGATCCGTAACGATGATGGTATTGATGATGGCTTTGGTGAGATCTATCCCTGGGGGCTTTATCGTGTATTAACATCGATCTATCAGCGCACCCGAGGCAATAAGCCATTGTATATTACAGAGAATGGCTTTAGTGACCGGGACGATGATATGCGACCTGCGGCCCTGCTGGCGCATCTGGCTGTGCTGCATCGTGCTATTCGAGATGGAATACCTGTGCGTGGCTATTTTCATTGGACGCTGGTAGATAACTTTGAATGGAACGATGGCTGGTTTGTACGCTTTGGCTTGATCGAGATTGATCCGATCACGCAGCGGCGTATGCCTCGTCGTAGCGCCAGTATGTTTGGTGAAATTTGTCAGGCCAATGCTATCACCGAAGCTATTGTAGAGCGCTACGCACCTGAACTCAGCGCATCCATCTTCACGAAAAGTGATTTGCAGGGAAAAGAAATTCGCGTTTGAGCTGTATCTTCCAGTTAGATTTTTGGATAGTGGCAGGTTGGTTGCGTTTATATTAGAGGAGTATAGACCTCCACCTGTAATTATGGATTTATCTTTTTTGCTGTGGCCGGACATGGAGAAAATTACGCATGGATATTGGGACATCTTATGGTCTCGCTT
Source organism: Dictyobacter alpinus (assembly GCF_003967575.1). NCBI lineage: Bacteria > Bacillati > Chloroflexota > Ktedonobacteria > Ktedonobacterales > Dictyobacteraceae > Dictyobacter > Dictyobacter alpinus. Next base: position 875,647 of record NZ_BIFT01000001.1, on the reverse strand, counting down.
TTGCATCTGGTATTAACGCTTATCTTCCTTTGCTCTCATTAGCGATCGCTGCACACTTCTTTCCTGGCAATTTTCATGTTAATTCACACTTTACTTTTATTACTCAGCCCTGGTTTATGGTTGTGATGGGGATCCTGACCGTAGCTGATCTGGTTGCAGATAAGATTCCTGGTGTCGATCATGTCTGGGATACTATTCATACTATTATTCGTCCAGTGACTGGAGCGCTTGTGGCTGCGGCGGCTGGCAATCAGGCGATGGATAATAATTGGCTGTTGCCTGTGACGATGGCCGTAGGCGCGAGTATCGCTGGTGTTACCCATACAACGAAAGCTACTACACGCTTAACTTCAACCGCGACGACGGCTGGTTGTTTAAATATAGGATTGAGTATTGCTGAAGATATTGTGATGGCATTGAGCATCTTGATTTCGTTTGTTGCTCCATATGTGATGCTGATCATCGTGGCCATCTTTATCCTGGCATTTCTCATCTATGCACCAAAAATTGTGCGTCGTTTTCGTCAGTGGCGTCGGGGACGCAACAGGCAAGCGGTTGCCACAGCCCCACTACAGAATAACTCATCTGGGCATATCTAGAGCACCGGTCAAGTAATCAAGCAGCGTCTTAAAGATCAGTTTGAAGTGACTGAGAACGGGCCAGGACATGGAGATTGTGGGCGCACTTCCTCAATTTTTGCGCCTGCCTGCACCAGCAGGCTCACAAGCGGTTCCATCTTGCTCTGGCCGCGCAGTTCCAGACCCATTTGGCCGAGGAACCCAAAGACGATGCCCGCAGGCACCTCCAGGGAGAGATCATCGAGCGCTTTGACGGTTCCAAAGAAACGGGAAAGGTGTTCGATGTGAATCATTAGTTCTCGCATAACTCTCCTTTCAATGAGTGCGTTGAGTGAATCGATCAATTGATGGGTCCATTTTGGAATGAAGTGGCTCATGCCGATGAGAGAGCCAAGAAATTCGACGACGATGAACAAAACGCTCCCAGTTCTGGTAGGACGAGGGCACAAAGGCCCACAAGCGCATGCCAGATACAAAACCAGGCCGAAACGCACGAATTGCCAGATCGTTCTATTCCGCATGGTTCGTTTGGAGGCGACATGTTCGTGCATCTGGCTTGTTTCGCTCGGCGCAGGTGCGAGTTTTGGGAATGTGAGAGTTGGCATAACGAAACTGTCCTCAATCGTAATGTTTCCCGCGTACCCAGATCTCCGAGAATGGGAACTTCGGCTGCCGCAAAATCAGGATCGGAGCATGATTTTCAAAGGTCACACAATTCTCACAGGACGTCCAGGCGGCCAGCGTCACCGATCTGTACGCTTGCGCAGCGTTCTCTTGAGCAATATTGATCGTGATGAGGACTTGGCCCGTACAGCCTTGTGGCCCCCACAGATAGAAGGCGTTGTGTCCGCTGATTGGCTCTGGCAGATGATAACGCCCACCAAATTGCGCGAGCGCGGCAGCCTCGCCATAATTGGACGTATAGATGCAGGCCACCCGCTGTTCATCCTTTGGCAGGCTGTGATACACCTGAGCAATCAACGCGACCTGCTGTTCCCAACCAAAGCGATCCGCCAGGTTTTGCGGCAAGCCGTTGCTCACACTTACCCCTGCGCTGCTGCTCTTGCCATAGATCTGTCCATACACGTTGGGGGGCAACACCGGAATCGCCACGGGGGAAAGCCACAAGCCAACCAGGGCCAGCAGCATGGCATAGACCGTGATCCAGCGGCGTATGCGTACGTGCCATGTTCCGACCAGCACCGCCCCACCAGCAAACAACGGCGGGTAGGCCGGCGTCAGAAAGTAGGACTTTGCCTGAAGCGCGGTGAAGAGTCCAAAGAGGATGAGGAATGCCCACCCGAAGACCCGATAGCGCGCACCGCGTTTGGAGAAGAAGTAGCACAGCCCAGCCCCCCAAAAGAACACCGAGAGGGGATTCATCACAACGATCTGGTTGACCAGGAAAGCGAGGGGTGACCCACCGCCGAGTTGATTGTGGGAATAGCCCGCCCAATACTGGAACGATGCCCACCCATGAAAAGCATTCCAGATCAGGAAAGGCGAGACGAGAGCAGAGGCGATCAGGCCCCCAAACAGCGTCCAGCGAGTGAACAGCAGACGACGTTGTCGCGAAAGCAAGAGTCCAACAACGAGCGCGAACCCCCAGAAAAGGATGGTCTCCTTCGTCAACAATCCCAGGCCGGCCACCAGACCGAAGGCAAGGAAGCCGCGGGGACGTTCATCGCGCAGCAGCACGATGAGGATCGTGGCGCAAAGCGTCCACCAGAATTCATCGAAGACATCATAGGTGTAGAGGGAGCCGGAAATCATCATGATGAGGGCTGTCGCCGAGGCCATGGCAGCGAGCCCCTGCACCCACCGCGCACCGCCAAGGAGTCGGGCCATCAGTCCGGTCAGGATGATTGTCCCTGCACAGACCAGAGCCGAGATCACATGGATGGCCCATAAGGCATTGCCGGTGAGCGCACGAGGGATGAGCGTGATCCAGGGAACCAGCGGTGGGACATCCACATAGCCAAAGGCGGGATGCTGGCTCATGGCCAGCACATAGAGTTCATCGCGAAAATAGCCGTAATTGTCGCCGACCAAGACATGGGCCACAAATGAGATGCAAGCGACGATCAGCACAGCAGGAGCGAGGTTGGCGCGGCGATACAGGGTAGTGATTCCTGTGCGCAGAGATGAAGCTGCCCGCATAGCGACCGCTTGCGACGAGGGAGAAACGTCTTGAAGTAGGAGTCTCATGAGAACACATCCTTTCGCGAAACAACCAGCAAGTCACTGCCCGACGCAGGAGCCGATATGAGGCCGAGCCTGGAGAGCACCGTTTTGCTGGATGGATAGGCACGGGTGAGCGAGCCATCTTCCTCGCTCTCCAGTATAGCCGGCCAGGGCAGGACAACGCCTGTCCCATCAGTCACGAATCAGGGGCCTATTTCTGGCGCCTTTCTGCGATGACCTTGAGCATAGGTCAGTTGCGAAGACCTATGACCAGCGTCATAGGTCTTCGCACACAGGTATGACTGCAGACACTGGTGAACAGGAAGCCGCGTCTGGTATACTACGAAAAACACGCGTCTCTCTCATCTTTGAGGGCAAATCCATGAAATTCAAGCAAGAGCAGATCATCCAGACGTCATCCTCCCCACTCACAGGTTGGTTCCTGCGGTGGGTTCCCCGGGTCATCACGGTTTTCGCCTGTGTGGGTTATTTCTCCGGGGTCCTGACGACGCAGCCTCTCAGCCTGCTCAGCTTGCTGCTCCTCACGGGGATTTATGGGGCCTGGCTCGTGATCTATCATCTCGAAAAACAATTCGATGAACGCGCCCACCTCTCCTGGTTGCTGGCCCTGTTCTGCCTGGCCTGCGCCTCTCAATTCATCCCCTTGCCCAGTACCGACGTCTATTGGCTCCCGCAGCTGCCGCTCATCACAACGAGCTTGATGACGGCGCTCAGACCACGGTCTCTCGGGCTAGGGCTCTCCTGCGTCCTCTGCTTGAGTTCCTATCTGGCAATCCGTCGCATCGTTCCGGACTGGGGTGTCAGCGGCCAGGTGAGCGTCCCGCTGGTGTTTCTCGTCCTCTATGGATACGGGACGATCATCCGTGAGCTCGCGCTGGCACACGCGGCGAAGGAGGTTGCCAATGCCAGGCTCGCCGCGGCCAACTCGCGCCTGCAGGAGTATAGCGCCCAGGTGGAGGAACTTTCGGTCATTCGCGAACGCAACCGAATCGCCCGTGAGATCCACGACACGCTTGGTCACGCCCTGACGCTCCTCTCGGTCCAGCTGGAAACAGCCACGCAGCTCGAAGCGCGCGGCGACCCCCGTCTGCGTGAAGAATTGCTGGAGGCACGACAGGTGACGAAAGCCTGCCTGACGGAAGTCCGTCACTCTGTCGAGGCGCTCAGACCAGACGAAACCTCTGCGGGATCGTTGTTGGAGTGGCTGCAGAGGCTGGTGGCGAAATCTGAAACCACCTGCCGCGAGACCAGGATCACGCTCGATCTAGAAGAGGCGACACATCCGCTGAGTCCTGAAGTGTGCCTGACGCTCTACCGCTGCGCGCAGGAGGCGCTGACGAATATTCGCAAGCATGCGCATGCCACCAAGGTGCTGCTGCGTCTCTCCACGAGCGGTGGAAAGGAGGGACAGGTAGAACTGACCGTGCTGGACAACGGCCAGGAGTGCGAGCCGATCCACGAACAACGAGCGCGTGGCTTCGGCCTGCTGGGCATGCGTGAGCGCGTGGCGCTGCTGGATGGGACACTGTGGGCTGGCCCCCAAGCAGCGCACGGCTGGCGTGTTGAAGTAGTGCTCCCGCTCACACCACAGGGACAAGCGGAAGGCGGCTCCACGGGAGCACACAAAACCAGGGAGAAGGTCGAGCCATGACAGAGCGTCTCCGTGTGCTGATTGTGGATGACCAGCGCCTGCTGTGCGAGGGCTTTCGCAAGCTGATTGAGCTGGAGCCGGACCTGGAGGTGGTCGGCATAGCGGGGGATGGCGAGGAAGCGTTGGCGATGGTCGAACTCCTCCAGGCTGAGCGAACAGCCCCCGATGTGGTGCTGATGGATGTGCGCATGCCACGTCTGGATGGCATCGCCGCGACGCGCGCCATCATCGAGCGCTGGCCCGAGATTCGCGTGGTCATCCTGACGACCTTCGATGAGCGCGAGCTGATTCAGGCGGGTTTGCAAGCGGGAGCCTCGGGCTATATGCTCAAAGACATCACCGCCGAGCAACTCGCCACGACCATTCGGGTGGTCGCACAGGGGCAGTTCCTCTTGCATCCCGATGTAGCACACAAATTTCTTACCTCCCTCTCCTCTGCCCCTATCGAGCCCATAGTGCCCGTTCCTGCCGCCCCTGCGTTTTTCAGCGGGAGCGACGTGGCGCCGTTGACCGAGCGCGAGCGGGAGATCCTGGCCTTGCTGGCGCGTGGGGCTTCCAATCGCGAGATCAGCGAAACCCTCTACATCGCCGGCGGCACCGTCAAGAACCACCTCAGCAACATCCTGGGCAAGCTGGGGGTGCGCGACCGGACGCAGGCGGCCCTCAAAGCCAGAGAACTCGGCTTGCTGTAAAGAAAGCACGGGTTGAATGATGCGCTTTCCACAGGAACTAGCATGAATATGCACGTTTCACCTTGTGATACTCTACCCCATGATCTTCACTATGATTGGTGTGCCGATGCTTTGAACTGTTCTCCCGCATTACTTGACCGGTGCTCTAGAGTTTTATCGATGCCATTTTCCCACAACATAAGTCACCCCGATTTTTAAGAACGGGTGTTCTCTTTTTCTCAATGTGCCTGAGAAGCGGGGTTGCAAGGGGCAGCCGGCCCCTTGCCGGGGTTTGAGGGGTGTCCCCTCGTTTCTCTTCTTCCCTCGCGCGCCGCCGCAGGCGGCGCGCAAAAGAAAAAAAAGGGTTTTTCGGGGGACACCCCCGCACCCCCGGCTGACTTTTTATCACATTTTTAGTCGTCGAATCGTGGGAGTAGAAAAGCCACGATTCTTGGTACGCATGCCATTGGAATAGCCAAGAACGAAGAGAAAGGAGAAGGTGATGTTGTCCCCAGCAATCTTGTTGTCGTCTCAGCAGTGGGCCCAAGCAACCTTTGGCTCGGTCCAACTGGGCGATCCACGTCGTGTGAAGCGTGCCGTCGATCTTGCGTTTCATCTGGCGCAGAATCCACAAGCGTCTCTGCCTGGTGTATTGAACCCAGCGGCTTTGCAAGCGTCCTATCGATTTGTGCATTCGTCGCATACCTCGTATGAACGTCTGGTTGCCCCCCATTGGGAGCACACACGACAAGCCTGCCACCAGCATCGGCAAGTCTTGTTGATTCAGGATACCACGGAGATGGATTACCAGGCTCATCCTACGACACGTGGACTGGGACCCATTGGAAATGGAACGCATCACGGCTTTCTGTTGCAAAGCGTCCTGGCTGTTGTCCCCCAGCATGATCAGTTGTTGGGATTGGCTCATCAAGAACCCTTTTTGCGCCAGCCAGCCCCTGAGAAAGAGAGCAAACAGCAACGCTGGAAACGCGAACGGGAATCGGAGGTATGGGAACGTAGTGTGCTCACACTGGGCTCGCCTCCTGTTGGCTGTCAATGGATTCATGTGGGCGACCGCTACAGTGACATCTTTTCGTTCATGCGCCAATGCCGAGAGCAGGGGTGTGATTTTCTCGTCCGGGCCTATGAAGATCGCTGTATTGATCTGTTGGTGGAACAGGGGGAGGCACCTGTGCCTCCACGATCGCATCATCATCGTAGCCCAACGCTGCATTTGCTGGAGATGGTCAAGCAGATGCCTATTCGATCGAGCATGTGGATGGAGCTCAAGTGTAGCCAGAAACACCCGACCCGCAAGGTCCTTTTGGCAGTGAGTTGGCAGTGTGTGCGTCTGTTGCCTCCCCGCACCCGGGAAGCCAACCAGTGGCGTCCGCTGGTGATCTGGGTGATCCGCGCATGGGAACCTGATCCCCCGGAAGGGGTTGAAGCCTTGGACTGGATCTTGTTGAGCTCGATTCCCACCACCACAGCCACTCAGGCTCAAGAACGGGTCGCGTGGTATCGCAGGCGTTGGATTGTTGAGGACTATCACCAAGGTCTCAAAACGGGATGCCATATGGAAGAACGAGAGATTCGAGATTACGAGGGATTGCGAACATTGTTGGGCATCATTGCCCCCATTGCCGTGCGCTTGTTGCAATTGCGCGTGCTTTCGCGTCAATGTCCTGACGAGTTGGCGCGGGTAGTGATACCCACTGACATTGTGCTGGTGGTGGCTCATTTGAGTGGGCATCCAGCACAAACCATGACAGTGCGGCAATGCTGGCATGGCATTGCACGTCAAGGTGGCTACTTGGGTCGCAAAGGCGATGGTCCACCCGGATGGAAAACCTTGTGGCTGGGATGGATGTATATCCAGAACGTGTTGCAGGGAGTGCAACTCGCCTCCCTCCTTTCGAATCAACTAGATTTGTGATAAAAAGTCAGCACCCCCGGCAGGGCGCTCCGCCCCTGCACCCCGGTTTTGGACTTTTGTTCCAAAAATTTGGGATGACTCATTTTTTCCTCTGTCTGAAGCAGGCCGTATTGGCCTGTCCATCTTTCTTTTTGCGGTGCGTAATAGATGTATATATAATAAGCGTACCGTCGCCATACGGTGGTGATGTATCTTGTCATTCACGAGTATAAAGTGCTACACTCACATTAGTATAACGATATAGCTTGTTTCAGGTTGTATTGGTTGAGTAATCAAGATGAGGTTAGACGATAGATGGACAAATCAACTCGGATCTCTGAGATGGAGACATTCCATTTTGGAGGTAAAGTCGTTTGCTCTAATGGAGAAGGCGGAACCCTTTCCCATTTGGGCATAGACCCCAGTTCACGACGAATTCTTTCTGTGGGCGTGAAAACGGGTCGTTTTTTTGGTAAAACAGTTTATGTACCTTTTTCAGCCGTTGAGACAGCTTCTGGTAATGGCATCGTTGTTACTATGACCCGTGAAGAACTGGCTGTGGCCTCAACGCAGGCTACAGGCGCGGTTTTAGATGCGCGTAGCTCTGTCCAGGAATCTGGTTCGAATGCAAAGGGTACATTGAAGCTTGTCGCAGCACATCCTCAGACCGGTGAATTGGCTTATATAGTCGCACATTCGCTGCGAGCCAACCAGGATCTTTTGCTACGTCCAGAATATATTGTTAAAGTTGATAATGATACTATTAGTGCAAATGTGCCTGAACCTATTTTCCAGACATTACCTGCGTACCGCACCGACGAAGATCTTCAGCGTGAAGTTGAGGCGGTAATTTTTGATATGACCCCTATACACGTTGATTTTCCTGGCATGAGATTCCGCGTGTTGGACAGTGTGTTATATATGGATGGTAATATCTCTAGCTCGTTGCGTGGTGATATGGTTGAGGACCAGGCGTCGGGTGTACAGGGATTGCTTGAGATCAAGAATCGTCTGATTGGAGACGATGAACTGGCCGCTGACCTGGCAATGGCCCTGGGTCGCGACGAGCGTACCCGTGACCTGCCAATTGGTGTCTATCCTCGTTTAGGCCATGTTCGCCTGAGTGGTTCTGTTCGCACAGCTCAGCAGAAGGCTGACGCCGAGGAGATTGCCCGCAGTTTTGAAGGTGTGCGCTCATTAAATAATGGATTGGTCGTTAATCCTAAGACAGAAGGATTAAATGTGATGGCCTCTTCAGCCGGTGGTGATGGTGAGGATTTGATTCCTGGTAGATATATTCGACATACAAAGTAACTGTTTAGAGGCGAGATCGCATACATATCCGTTTTACCAGCAATCATCTTTTTATATTGTAAATAGTGTTTGATTGCTACTCTTACCGAGGAACAGACAACCAGCCGCACGCGGGCCCTGAAGGGCCCATCCTTCTTTTAAGTGTGGTGTCAAAATATGAGCAAAGCTCATATTTTGACACCACACTTAAAAAACTTTGAAGCGCTGGAGGCGCGAACCTTGGAGCGCTGGAGGCGCGAAAACAATGATCAGCGATCCGTAGATTTCATAGGAATCAGAGACTATCTTAATAGGCGAGTGCCTGATGCAGATCACTGATGATATCTTTGACATCCTCAATACCAACAGATAAGCGCACGCAGCCATTACTGATGCCCATCTTATGAAGTTCAGCGGCATTTAAGGTTCGATGTGATGAGATGGGAGGATAGCTGACCAGCGTAAAGACATCTCCTAGCGAGGTGGCTGAAATACACAACTCTAGTTTATCTATGAAGCGAAAAACTGCTTCACGGGATTGAGCCTGGAGTTCAAAGGCCAGAAGTCCACCGAATTGTTCATGATCCATTAACTTGCTTGCCAGTTGGTGGGATGGATGTTCAGGCAATCCAGGATAGTGTACCTGCGCAACGGCCGGATGCTGTTGGAGGAAGCGTGCGACCTCCATTGCATTGTTGCACTGGCGCTCCATACGTAATGAGAGGGTGCGCAGACCACGCGACATGAGATGTGCCTCAAAAGGACTCAGCATAGCACCAAGCAGATTACTATAATCACGCAGTTGATTGAGCAGCGTATTTTTGGCGCTAATCACAATTCCGCCCGTGCTATCGCCATGTCCACCGATATATTTGGTTGTGCTATGGATGACCAGATCAAAGCCATGTTCGATTGGTCTGACTAGATATGGTGTACTAAAGGTGCTATCCACAATCGTGACTGCACCAATTTCCTGAGCTACTGCACTGATCGCATCGAGATCCACGATCCTGGTGAGAGGATTGGAAACGGTCTCAACATAAATAACGTCTGGTTCTTCATTACGAATCAGCTCATAGATCTCTGGTTGGCAAAAATCTGCCAGCACTAATTGTGTCCCGATGGTAGAAAATAACTTCCGCAACAGGGTGATCGTAGGACCATAGAGATCCTGTGAGGCAACGATTTTTGTGCCTGTTGTCAGTCCAGCCGCCAGTAAGGCTGCATGCATCGCAGCCATCCCAGATCCAAATGCGACTGCCCCTACACCGCCCTCAATATTTGCCATAGCGCTCTCAAAGCCATAGGCATTTGGATTCCCCTGACGAGCATAAACATAGGCCGGCTGACCATCAGTTGTTTTACCACTAAAAGCTTGATCCAGTGCCTCAACATTATCATGCATGTATGTGGTGCTGGCATAGATTGGTCGGACCGTTGGATTGCCACTCTCACCAGGATGTGCACCTTTGTGGCGACCTCCATGGACAAGTCTGGTTGTCAGATTCCATTCCGTTGCCTGTGATGGATTTTGTTGCGTCATATGTATCCTTTCATGACAGAGGGGAGGATGCTTTTTTTCTGATCCGCGCTTATTTATACATACGCATTAATAGATAATTACAGCTAGTGTGGTATCTGTAGCATCAGAAAATGGACTACTTATGGAGTACACAGTTTATTCAGGTATTGTAAACTATCCAACAGCTCTTGTGAGCCGGGCAAATCGCTGATATTTTCTGCGATCCAGCGTCGATAGAGGGCGCTATAGCGATCTGCCAGTATGATGCATGGCAATAAAGTATGCTCCGTAGCATTCCATTGCGTATAGCGCGTAATTACCTTTCCTTGCACATCCGAGAGCAATGGAAACGGCAGGCGTAATTCTTCCTGAGTTTGCAGATTCATCAGTACCGCATTGGCTGTAACCGCAAGTACGGCACATTGCTCTTCGCGAAAATTAGCATAGGCGCGTGCATAATCCTGCAACAAAGCCCGCTCAGTTGCTGAGGAAACATCCGTTAAAAAGAGAATTACTAGATGTTCTCGCTGCTTATAATCCCACGGACTATGAGGCATACCATCTGCCCCTGGTAGGCTAAAGGCTGGTAGGATCTGTCCTGGCTCTAGAGCTGGAACATGAGGATGATCTATATTGGACATGGTCTTCCCTCAAGTATGTAATGATATAGGTGAGTACCTTCCGTCATTCTTTCCACTATTATAGCGTATGGCGTGACCTCTTCCTATAGCTAGTTGATCTACAATCAAGAGCTTTTTCTTGTTATTCACAGATTTCTGCTACACCTTTTAGCGTAAATAAAATAAATGCCATTGATGTTGCACTTGAATCCTTTTTTCTTTATATGTCGTACTTCTAGGGAATGACTGAAGCTCAGTATGGGAAGCATAAATATACCGTCAAAGGAGAACAGAATAGTGATAGAGCAATATTCTGCCATGGAAGCAACTCCACCTGGAGAGGGCCAGCAATTAGGTGAGCGTAACCAACTGGGATCTTTAGAGGCCGCATATTATGTTGTATATACGCAGAAAGATATTCGCCGTTATAGGATCCAGGCTCTTATCCTTAGCGCTGCGCTTGTTTACATGCTGTTAAATATCATATACATTGTTCTGATGGCATTAAATTTATTCCACTTTTTTTCTTATTATTCTTTCTATCCACTTCCGACAATAATCTTGCCGCTTGTGATTGCCTATAGTACTTCCACAAGGCGAAAATGGGGAAACTGGCCAGTGATCAGCCCACGTAATCGCCAGCAGCGTGTTTACCTGTACCGGGATGGCTTGATCAAGCAGATACATGGCCGAAGCCAGATTGTACGCTGGCCAGAGATCTTCCAGATATCTTATCAACCGTGGCAGGCTGGTGATGATCAGAGCTTTAGGCCTGTACCAACTGCTCGTATCAAGCTGATGTTGCATGGCGGTCACCACGTGCATTTGAATGGTGCATTATCGAATATAGATGATCTGGCTTATCGACTTAATGCTATTGTTCCCAGATCTTATGCTCGTTTCCAATAATGCTGTTTTATGGCTGTTTATTCATCTCTCCCTGGTGAAAAAATCGTATTTCTCATCTGGTGCACATAACTGTGTCGTACAATGTGAGCAGAAATAGATGTACTATTTTTCCCTGGGAGGTTTCATATGAAACGCCGTACAGCTCTTCTGATAGTTGTAGCTATCGTGGTAGTCATTGTAGCTGCGGGTATTGCCTATTCTTTTTATTTTGCGCAGCAGGCCAATGCACCTCGTGAGGCGCCGGGAGTGGCGGTTAATTGTAATCCAGCATCCTCGAGTACAGACCTGCGCTCATTCGAGATTGTGCCAGACAAGACGACGGCTAGCTATAAAGTGCACGAGAATCTAATCATTCGCAACTTGCCGAGTACAGATGCTATTGGTAAGACCAGGGATGTTCATGGAACATTTCGTGTGAGCACAAAACAAGCTCCACAGGTGGCTACATTACATTTGACGGTGAACCTGAGCACTCTAAAGACCGATGAGCCAAGGAGGGATCAATATGTACGGACACAGGCTCTGGAAACAGATACGTATCCCAATGCTGAATTTACCTCGACCTGTGCCGCAGGTTTACCTGTACAGTATACTGACGGACAGCAGGTCTCATTTCAATTGCCCGGTAATCTAACTATGCATGGGAAAACCAATCAAGAAACCTTTGCAGTAACAGGTAAAGTTAGTGGTAATACGATTACAGGAACCGCCAGCACGAGTCTATTTATGACTGATTTTGGCATCCAGCCTCCTAACCTTGCTAATGTTGCGATCGCTGAAAACAAAGTCGTGATTAGCATTGATTTGGTGGCTCAACAGAAATAGTCTACACAATATAGTAGATATAAGCTGTAAAATAGTAGCAGCATATACTGCATTTGAAGCGCACTTTTTTTAAACGTGCAAGCTTGTCAAATACATAAATTACTTTTATACTGATTTATAAAGAGAGGATATTTGTATTCTTTTGGGGGAGGCATGATGAGTCACCAGCTACGACGTGAACAATTAGAGCATATTGGGGCTGTGATTGTTGTGGGAAGTGGTAAAGGGGGTGTGGGTAAGTCGACGGTGAGTGTGAATCTGGCTGTATCTCTCGCCAGGCAGGGGGCTCGAGTTGGTTTATTGGATGGAGATGCTTATGGGCCAAGTATCCCGATGATGGTTGGTGTGCGTAAACGTGCCGATGCCAAAGCCGAGGTGATTTTGCCGCTGGCGGAACGCAAAGATCTGGCCGTAGAGAAAAAGATTCCGCCGTTGCAGCGTTATGGTATCAAGATTATGTCGGTGGGATTTTTTATTGGCGAGGAACAGGCTGTCGCGCCCATAGCTGATGCGTTAGGCATGCTGATACGTCAATTACTCTATTCAGTGAATTGGGGAGAATTGGATTATCTTATCATTGATCTGCCTCCTGGTACCAGTGAACCACAGGCTACTTTATGTCGTGAGATAGCGCTGACAGGGGCGATTGTGGTGACCACGCCACAGGAGATTGCCCGTGTAGATACCGCCAAGGCTGTAACCATGTTTCAGCGCGCCCATGTGCCTGTGCTGGGTGTGGTACAGAATATGGATGGTTTTGTGTGTCCCCACTGTGGTCAGACTGCCGCTATTTTTCCTGAGAGTCATGAGCGTCGTCAGCAATTAGATGAACTGCCTCTGCTTGGACGTATCCCCTTAGATCCTGCTGCCGTCACGAATGGAGATAAAGGGTATCCAATCGTTGTTAGTCTGGTGGATTCCCCGGTGGCCGTGGCTTTCGAGCACGTTGCCGCGCAGGTAGTCCAACAGATCGCTGCCAGGAACGCGCAGGCCAGCGAACAGCAGCCAACAACGTTACCAGATAAAGAAGAGGGTCATTATGAAAGAGAAGATTAAAGGTCTGCTGGCTGGCATTATTTTTCGACTTATTGCGCTTTTGACTTTAGGGCAGATTTCGCCGATTCTCAGCGCCTGTGTGATTATTGAAAAAGATGGCCAGATTTTGCTGGTCGATCGTAGTGATGGGCTGGGGTATACTATTCCTGGTGGTATCGTACGCTATAAAGAGACGCTTGAAGAGTGTGTGCGTCGAGAAGCTAGTGAGGAGACTGGCTATGATGTGGAGATTACCAACATTGTTGGTGTCTATTCATCGGTGGATCGTGATCCACGGTTTCGGGCGGTCTCGATTGCCTATCGTGGACACATAAAAGGTGGGACTGAACATGGATCTGGTGAGGGTCAGGCCTGCTGGCGCGATCCTGAGGCTGTTCTAGGGCATATGGCTTTTGACTGCGAGCATATGTTAAAGGATTATCTAAGCGGCCACCAATGCCTCTCGTAACGCGTTGGGGAAGGTTTTTTCCTGCATATGATATAGTGTGGGAACATACAGCAACTATTCTGGATGAGCAAGGAGACGGGCAATGCCTATTTGTCCAATTTGTGATGATAGTGGCTTACTCAATTCTGATTCGACACAGCCACAATTTTGTTATTGTGCCGCGGGCAAGCGTGCCAGACGGCAATGGGAGACTACAGATGAAGTGGCACAGAACGCTACTCCCAGGTCTGGTAGTTTTATTGATATCTCTGACCTTGAGCAAGTAAATGCTAGCGTTGATGCGATGCGCGCATCTCTTCTTGGTGCGCCATCCAGGGAAGTCTCTGCTACCAAACATCCCACCGTGCAAATGCTTTATCGTGTTGCGCATGCCGGTCATGAGATTTCTATGGTTGAAGCGGCCCAATTACACGATCTGGCCAGTTCACTGGAAGATTTTCTAGGGGATCTTTCGGCGATTGGAAGAAAAAAGCGTTAAAAAATAAAGTGAAGATTGATCGCATAAATCCAATTCGAGTACAATTATGCTTATGCGATCAATCTTCAGCGATAAAGAGGCTGTTTATTCAGCTTTCGTACCAACATGGATAGCAACAATGCCACCATTAAGGTAGTAGTAACGTACATCACTCCATCCTGCTTCTTCCATGATTTCCTTCAAGGCAGGCGCCTTTGGGAACGTTGTAAGCGAGTTTGGTAGGTAGTTATATTCTTCAAAAGCTTTTCCAATAATAGTACCAAAAAGTGGTGCTAATTTATAGAAATAGAGATAGAAGAGTGAACCAAAGATCTTGCCAGGAGGATGGCTGATCTCAAGGCAGACCACACGTCCACCGGGACGGACCACGCGTAACATCTCACGAAAGCCTTGCGGAATATCGGCCAGATTGCGCACCATGAAAGCTGAGCAGCAGCCATCGACGCTATTATCTGGTAGATCGATATGTTCGGCATCGCCAACACGCAACTCGATGCGGTCCTGTAGTCCCATGCGGACCAATTTGCGACGACCCTCATCTAGCATCTCGGGTGTGATATCCATCCCGATCATTTTAGTGCCAGGACCAGCACCATTAACGACCGCGATCGATAGATCAGCGGTCCCCGCGCCAAGATCAAGTCCAGTTTGACCGGTGGCCAGAGCCAGATAACGTGCCGCACGTTTGCGCCAGTATCTATCCAATCCCAGGCTCATTAACCTGTTCATCAAATCATAAATACCAGCGATCCGTCCAAACAGACGCTGGACATAGGGACGTTTGCCCCCGACCTCACGAAATTTTTCTTCTAATGCAGTATTTGTTGTCATTATTTTTACTATTCCACTAGCGTTTGCGACTGATGACAAAATCGATCATTTCATCTAATACATCGCGATCTGGCGATTTAGGGAAATGATAAAGATCCTCACGAGCTTTATTGGCAAAATTGTGAGCTTCCTTCATAGACATAGTAACGCCATAGCCATGAGTAACCCAATCCACGATATCGAGTATATCTTTTTCATTATGTTCATCGCTATTCAACAGGGTCTGCACCTGTTGCTGATGACCATTTTGAGATGTTTCTTGCAATGCATAGATTAATGGTAGTGTCACCATACCCTGACGCAAATCATTACCCGCGGGTTTGCCGATAGTGCTTTGATCTTCTGTATAGTCGAGAATATCATCAATGATCTGGAATGCAACGCCCAGGTTTAAGCCATAAGAGTGGATCCACTCAACCTGTTCATCGTTTGCGTCACTCAAGATCGCGCCACCTTTAGCACAGGCAGCAATCAGGCATGCAGTCTTATTTTTGATTTTTTCGAAGTAGGTTTCAACTGTCAGATCAGCTCGACCGGATGTCATCATTTCAAGAATGGTGCCTTCACAGACTGTCGCAACGGTATCCGCGAACAGGCGATCGATACGTGGATTTTCGATCTCAGCAATCAAGCCAGAAGTTTTTGCCAGATAATAATCGCCCAATAAGATCGCGATCTTATCGCCCCAGAGAGCATTGACGGTAGGATTACCACGCCGTGTAGAGGCCTCATCGATAATGTCATCGTGAATGAGCGTTGCCAGATGAACCATCTCAAAAGCTACACTCAATTTCAGTAACTTCGCAAAATCATACTGATTGAGTTTGCCTGAGAGCACAGTCAAAGCTGTCCGTAGGCGTTTGCCAGGTGAAGCAAGAGCGTGCATGGAAGCGGAATTAAGGATGGTAAGTCCAGACGTCGCTCGTTCTTGAAAAAGGGCATCCACTTGATCAAGTTCTGGCTGGATGCCTGCGAATATTCGGCTCAACGTGGCCGTAGTGTTCATAAGGGTTCTCCAATTTTGCATGTTTCTGGCACGTAACCAGGTGTCCTCTGACAGCGTATGTTTGGCTACACAGCATGTCAGATCCTTACAACTGCCATTACTTGTCTCAAATTGAGATGTGTAGCTTTCTTCTACAGATTATAACGTGCCTGGTCCATTGTACATCGGAGCAATCCTCATTATGAAGATTGCTCCTGTTATTATTACGTATTAGAGGTTGTGTCTACTTCAACCAGATCTTCCTGAACAAATCCGGCGGTAAAATTAAACTCATCGAGTGCTTCCAGGGCAGTATTATATTCCGCCCAGGATAAACGTCGATTAAGTACAGGATCATTAACGGCTTTCCATGCTGGAAAATATTGGTCCATCAGGCTGACCGGTGTCTCAGGTCCTAGCTCTTCCGCGATCCAGCGCAGCACGTCGCGTGTCCCTGAAACATCTTCTGGCATGACGAGGTGACGGATCAGCAATCCTCGTCGGGCAATGCCCTCTTCATCTAATTCTAGAGGACCAACCTGGCGATACATTTCTCGCAAAGTTACCTGATTATGATCAACATAGCGAGGCATTTTGGAGGTACGTAACGCATTTTTGTTGTCAGAATACTTTGAATCGGGCAAATAGATGTCTACCACACCATCCAGTAATTGTAAGGTTTCCAGATTCTCATAACCTGCACAATTATAAACCAGGGGCAGGCGTAAGCCCTTTTCACAGGCAATGACCAGTGCGGCTAGAATCTGTGGTACAAAGTGTGTTGGGGTAACCAGATCTAGATTGTGGCATTTTTTCTTTTGTAAATAGAGCATCATATCGGCCAGCCGTTCAGGACCAACCCGGTGGCCCAATCCGCCCTGGCTGAGCGAGAAATTCTGACAATAAGTACAACGTGCCTGACAATAGCCAAAGAAAATAGTCCCGGCTCCACGTGTTCCACTGATAGGTGGCTCTTCACGTCGATGCACATTCCATGAGGCCACAATGGCTTCTGTACCAGAGCGGCAGACACCTGTTTTTCCGGCGATGCGATTGCAGTGGCAATTTTGCGGACAGATAGTACAATTGCGTAAAACTTCCCAGGCCGCATCCGCGCGTTTTGCTAATTCGCCTGTTTCATAGAGATTAAGATAGCTGGGATAAGACATGCTCGCTACTCCGATACCCTCCGGAGAGGGATATCCAACGTTGCTGAGTGACTATTCAGAACCATTTCTAGCTCAAATGCTCGCATTGCTTCGCAGAGCAAGCATTGTTCTTGTGCCGTTGCAGAAAATTGTTGGCATAGCCGACAATTTTCTGCAACGGCACAAGAACAAGCTGGTTGATGCCGTAGGCATCGACCAGACCTGAATAGTTACAAAAAACGAATACTTACTCCTGAGAAGGCCATTTAAAGCCTTTTTGTGAAGGCTTCGGGCCACTTGTCCCGGGCTGTTTATTCTCAGTTTTTTTACTACCTTTTTTAACGCGTGAGGAGGCAGTGCGTCGTGGTGCTCGGTTGGTAGATGTCGATCTGGAGCCCTCAAAAGATGAATCTTCTACAGGCTCTCTCTCAGTTACCTGCTCGACGAGCTTCTCTGCGTCACCATCAATGCTGGTCCAGAACTGTGCATTTTTACGTTGAGCTGGCCGTGAGCCTTTGATGACCCGGCCATTTGGCAAGCGCGTTACATGCTTTTCTGGAGCCGACTCATTGCGTGATCGTTGATAACTATTACCACGCTCCTTCTGCTCAACAATTTGAGGTGTTTCAGTATCATCAAACTGCTCGTAGTCACCCTCAAACTGCTGCATGAGTTCTTCTTGACGTTTTTCCTCCCGTGCTTTCTGGACAACTGGACGGCTTAGCCAGCGTGGATTAGGTGCGCGTGGCTCTTGAGGCCGTGGACGGAAAGACTGTCGTGGGTTGCCTCTGCCTCGGAAATCGCGTTCTGGACGTGTATGGCGTGCTGCCCCACGTGTTCCGGGCGTAAATTCTCCCTGAGCGGGTGCTGCTGAATTGCGATCCTGTGGCCGAGATCCCTGGCGCCCCTTTGGGGTATATGGAGTTTCGCTATTGCTGCGGCGGTTACCATAGTTCTGGCCCTGTCCTTGAGCCGGACGATTACCATAAGCGGGACGATTGCCATAGGCAGGTCTACCGGTATCTGCATCATTGGATCGATTGCCATAGGCAGGTCTGCCGGTATCTGCGTCATTGGATCGATTACCGTATGCGGGACGGTTGCCATAGCCCTGGCCTTGAGCCGGGCGATTACCGTATGCGGGACGATTGCCATAGGCAGGTCTACCAGTACCTGCGTCATTGGATCGATTGCCATAGGCAGGGCGGTTGCCGTAGCCCTGACCCTGGCCTGGACGGTTGCCATAGGCTGGTCTGCCGGAGCCAGCATCATCGGAACGGTTGCCATTATTAAAGGACCGGGAGCGAGGGCCCTGTTGATTGCCATAAGGACGTTCTGAGCGCTGATAATTGCCACCCTGGCGTTGGCCATAAGGTCGGCGGTCACCCTGTGATTGCTGAGAGGAATTGTCATTGTTATTTCTGCGCCAGTTATTGGAAGACTGGGTTGATCCATTGGAACTGCGTGGATGATAATCCGCATGTGTTCTGTTGGCTCCATTTTCCCAGGCGCGATCTACCATTTCTCGGTTGAGGCGAGGCCGAGCTGGACGTGAAGATCCCTCGTCTCCGTAGCGGCTGGAGGATGAATTGCGAAATGGCGGACGTGAGCCATCTCGTCGCTGCTTGTTGAATTCTCTGGTCATGTTTCCTTTCAATGTCAAGCTGTAAAAAGCAATCAGACATTCGCTTTCGCGGCTTGCTTTGGCGCATTGGCAACCCGTAATTTTGTTTGGATGAGCTTACGTGGAAGCGTCTTGCGTCTTCCATCGCCTTCTTTAGCGCCTTTACTCATCTGATTGAATGGCATGGCGTGCCATATGGGGATTTCCTAAAAGTAGTGGACAGATCGGCAAGATCTTTGATCGAGATTCCCTCCCGTCGGTCGTTCCGCATCTACTCTGAATGCATAACGCGCTGTGCTCCGTGATGCCAGGATGTGTGGGGCGCGTCCCTGTTAGTATACCACAACTTTTGCTCTTTCCACTACTCTACCCACAATGGCGTCCAGCCTATAAACGAATGGTGAAGCGGGTTCAAAGGATTATAATCCTTTTTCAAAAGCTGAGCTCCTGATCCACTTCGCATGCATTTGAAAAGCCATAGAGCATATTCCTGTATAGTGGCTGACCATGTTTATTCCAGTGCATGGCGTCGTATATGCTATAGCTGTGCTGTGGGTAAATGGCCCATGTGTAACGGGATTCATCTGTAACGCGTTTGCATACCACCAAAAAGTGCCAACACTTTGGTAGCCACTTCATCGCGTAAAAGTGGCCCCACACAAAAGTTGAGATGTAGAAACGTGCGCATGAGTGTTGCTTATTTGGAGAAGAGGCGATAGCCGATCATCTTATAGACCAGTTTTGCAGCCAGAAAATCGGCGCGTGTCTGACCATCCATGGGACAGAGTTCAACGACATCCATGCCAACAATGCAGCTACGCTTATTGATCTCTTGAAACAGATCAAGTACCTGATACCAACTCAATCCACCAGGCTCAGGTGTACCGACCGCGGGCATTTCACCGGGATCAAAAGCGTCCAGATCGATCGTGACATAGGTATGTTTGCTCAAACGTTCCCACGGAATATGAGCCAGCCCTTTAGCCAATTGATAAGCCCAGACGATCGCAACATCTGGTTGGGTCTTCATAAACGCAGCCTCTTCAGGACTAAAGCTACGAATCCCAATTTCCAGCAATGGAATCCCCATATCGACCACACGCCTCTCAATAGATGCATGGGAAAGAGGAGTGCCTTCATATTCATCACGCAGGTCGCCATGGGCATCAATATGAACCACTGTCAGATCAGGATATTGTGCGTGGACAGCCTCAATAACTGGTGCCGATAGTGAGTGCTCGCCACCCAACGTTAACGGAATTTGTCCCTGCGCAAGTGCATGCCTGACAGCATCTCCCGTCGTCTTCAACGCAGTCGCATGATCCATACCATTATAATCTAAGACAGGATAGGTATAGACGCCAGCCTCAATCGGACAACAGTCCAACTCCTCATCATACAACTCCATCTGACTGGATGCATTTAAAATAGCCTGAGGACCCATGCGCGTCCCCTCCATATAGCACACACTATATTCCAATGGAGCAGGAATAATAGCAATCTTTGCCGTCTCAGGATTACAATAAGGAGCATCCGGCGCCCCAAACTGACTGATCAAATCTTCTTCCATTACACAACACCTTCCTTGTTGATGCCGCTCACATCCACCAAAAATGATACCAGAATAAGCTTATTATCGAAAATATTGTAGCATGTTTCATCTGTGCAGAGAATATAAAAAAAACACAAAAAAAAGTGAGGTGCCTTCCTCTTCATAGGGCCAGGCACCTCACCCACCAGCATCCAGGGCTAAGATCGCGAAGATAAACTTCGCCTTCCGCTTATTGCCCTTAGCGCACCCCCAGTTTAGCTAAGCGGCGGGCTTCCATCGCTTGCTCATAGCGCACAGGATCAGGCTCTTCAGGACGTAGTGAACGCGTTGCACGCACCACAAAATGGGCCTCAACATCATCAGTCTTAAAGATCTCCTTCGCAAAAGCAATGGCATCTTCCTGACTGAACTCTTTACAAGAACAAATGTCAATATCAACTTCCCCATACTCGGGCCACGCATGGAGGCTCACATGACTCTGGGCAATAACCACAAAGCCTGACATGCCAGCGTCAAGTGGATTCGATGTTTCAATATCATAGAGATGAACGGGACTCACTTTTTCCATCGCGACTCGCTCTGGCAAATCACTCAGTGTGCGACGCAACAATGACTCATCGCTCAGGATGTCGCGGTCAATGTTATAGAGTTCAAGCATCAAATGGACCAGCATCGCATTTTCCTCCTAATATGTTCCGATTGTGCAGGTAGATGGCTACCGTGATGGGTTGTATCCTGCAACTTAACTGTGTGCAACATTTTTCCGCACACTGTTGGATATTATACATTAGGTTGTCAAGCAAAATCCAATTAGGCTCTGATTTTTTCACCTAATTGGAAATGGCTTTCTACCTAATTAGCAGTAAGCAATCAACCTAAATGGCATTTAGCAATCAACCTAAATACCATTTAGATGTTTTTATCTCAACCTAAACACAAGTTTACTGTGTATTAGATCGAAGTGACCATCAGGGGCGAGCCTGTTTACCTGTCTCATATGCCTCTTTTAATTCATCAAGCATTTCTCTGCGTCTGGCATAAAGTTCGCGGCGCGGACGAGGCTGCGCCTTGCTTACTGCGTAGGCGGTGAGCAGTGGTAGAGCAATAGTAGAATCCCCATAAACGACCACGGCATCATTGAGCTGATCAGGCTTGATTTTGCCCCAGGAGACCGCCTCCGAGGGGGTCGCGCCAGAAAGTCCACCCCAGTGAGGTGCGTCAGCGGTAATCTGCACGAAGTAATCGTGCCCGCCTTTTTGGATGCCAAGTACTTCCCATAATTGTGGCTGTGTTTGTAGATAGAAGTTTTTTGGGCTACCTCCACCCAGGATAATCACGCCATTACGGGTAGAATGATGCACGATAGCGGTCGTTTCGTTGACATCAGCCAGTGGATCCAGTGTGAGTTGGCTGCCCTCCAATGCATTGCGGGCCACATTCATGCCGATAGAGGAATCGCCAGGAGAGGATGTATAGATAGGAACATTCCAGGCTGCGGCCTGGGCCAGCACAGAATACTCAGGTTTCACACCAAGTTTGAGCAATTGTTGTCCCAGGTGGTAATGTAACTCTGAGGTTGAAATTGGCCGATTGGGCAGGCTCCGCAGGCTCTCTCGTACAAAAGCATCGGTGTCCAACAGTACTTTATCATTGAAGAGAATATCATAGATACGAATGACTCCCTCTTCCTGTAATTTTACATCGTCAAGCCGGAAATCACCGCGATGCAGCGACATCGCCAGCGCATGGTGGATATCATGATAGAGATTGGCTCCCGTACTGATAATAAAATCGACAAAGCCATACTCCATCAACGTCAGCACGCAGCCTCCCAGGCCGGCTGGTGTTAATGCTCCTGCCATGGTCAGGCCAACCGTGACATCTAACTCAGGATTGAGCATACGCTCTGCGAAAACGCGCGCCGCCTCATTCAGGCGCGCACCATTGTATGCCTGAAACTGCTCGTCAATAAGTTCTGTCACTGTCATATTTGGGCGGACACGGTGAGGAAGAATCTGGGATCCACTTAGCAAATTACTTTTATGTTGTTGCTGTGAATGCTCATGCTGATCGGTCATGATTGTATTGGGTTCCTTTCAATAATCGGATTGTGAAAACACTGTATACTATACCCGATTTTTACCGGCTACGTACAATGTTTATACGAAGGGTGAGAGTTTAGATCGCAAAAAAAACACAGCCATTGAGGAGACGGTATTTATCTAATGTCGAATTTTAACTATGATGTGTGATTCTACTAATAATAGACAAGCCTCATTGTGTAACATAGATGGAATATAATCTAATATATGGGTGAAAACATCTAATGTCGAATTGCCTGAACGGCAGCACTCTCTGGAAGTGTATTGGGATATTTTAAGAGAATTATAATATTTCTTCAAAAGACACAAAAAAGAGAGGCAGTTATCTGCCTCTCTTTTTTGTGTCTTTTGAACTATTTTTATTCAAGCATTGAGCGGCGCAGCTCGATAATCTGATCGCGAAGTTGACCAGCTTTTTCAAACTCTAATTGTTTAGCAGCATTGCGCATCTGTGACTCAAGGTCTTTAATCAAGCGTAGGGCTTCATCTTTGGGGATACCCGCCAGTAGTGCCGCAGGACTCTTAGCGCCTGCCTCATCCGTTTTACTGATCGCCTTGAGGCGTTCAGTGAGATCTTTCACTTCTTTCTTAATACCACGAGGAGTGATATGGTGCTCCTCATTATATTCTCCCTGAAGTTTACGGCGTCGGTTGGTCTCATCGATAGCGCGTTGCATGGATCGCGTCGTCCGATCGGCATACATAATGACGCTACCTTCGACGTGACGGGCGGCACGTCCAATAATCTGGATCAGCGAACCCTCGGAACGTAAGAAGCCTTCTTTATCCGCATCCAGGATAGCCACCAGGGACACCTCAGGAAGGTCAAGGCCCTCACGCAAGAGATTGATACCCACAACCACATCATAGACACCCAGGCGCAAGTCACGTAGGATTTCTATGCGCTCGATTGTATCAATCTCAGAATGTAGATAGTGCACTTTAATATTCAATTCTTGCATATAGTCTGCAAGATCTTCAGCCATCTTTTTGGTCAGGGTTGTTACCAGAACACGCTGATTTTTAGCTACGCGTTGGCGTATCTCATCAATCAGATCATCGATTTGCCCTTTTGTGGGTCGCACACTGATCTCAGGATCCATCAATCCTGTGGGTCGAATCAGTTGTTCGACGATCTCCTGGCTATGTTCGTACTCATAAGGTCCTGGAGTAGCAGAAACAAAGAGGGCCTGCTTCAATTCACCTTCAAATTCAGGAAAAGTTAAAGGTCGGTTATCCATTGCTGATGGTAGTCGGAAACCATAATCTACCAACACCTGTTTACGAGAGCGGTCACCCGCGAACATGCCGCGTACCTGGGGGAGGGCGACGTGCGACTCATCAACGACCATCAGAAAATCATCTGGCATATAGTCGAGCAATGTCCATGGCTGTTCACCTGGACCCCGGCCCGCTAGATGGCGGGAGTAGTTTTCGACACCGGAGCAGAAGCCCGTTTCGCGTAGCATCTCCATATCAAAATTGGTACGCTGTTTTAAGCGGGCTGCTTCCAGCAACTTTCCCTCGGACTCGAATACTTTGAGTTGCTCCTCTAGCTCTGCATCGATGAGTTCGATCGATTTAAAGAGCCGTTCACGTGTGGTAACCCAGTGTTTGGCGGGATAGATATCCAGGCGCATGCGTTTATTCAGAATCTCACCGGTTAACGGATCAATATCCGTCATGCGCTCAATCTCGTCGCCGAAAAATTCAATACGTACCGCGACATCCTCATAGGCGGGAAAGATCTCCAAGACATCTCCGCGTACGCGGAAACGGCCGCGCACGAAATTTGCATCGTTGCGCTCATATTGGATTTCGGTCAGATGGCGTAAAATTTTATCGCGCCGACGCTCTTCTCCCACTTTCAGCGTCATGACCACTTCGCCATACTCTTCAGGACTACCCAGTCCATAGATACAAGAGACTGAGGCGACAATCAACACATCGCGGCGCTCAAAAAGGCTACGCGTCGCTGACAGTCTCAACTTCTCAATCTCCTCATTCAACATACTCTCTTTTTCAACATACGTATCTGTACGCGCGATATATGCTTCTGGCTGATAGTAATCATAGTATGAAACAAAGTATTCAACCGCATTGTTGGGAAAAAATTCTTTGTATTCGCTGTAGAGCTGTGCGGCCAGGGTCTTGTTCGGAGCCAGTACCAGGGTTGGACGTTGTAGCTTTTCAACGATTTTTGCTACGGTATATGTCTTACCACTACCAGTCACACCAAGTAATGTTTGATATTTGTCGCCATTCGCAATGTTTTCGGCGATTCTGGTGATTGCCTCTGGCTGATCACCGGTGGGTTCAAAAGGGGCTTCAACCTTAAATGCTGGCATGCGTCGTCTTCCTCAATCCTCTGCTGGCATAGAATATTTTTTCCAATAACTTCTGTATTATACCACTTTGAGCAGTATTTTTGCCGTGTTTGCTCTGGGCGCGTGCTGTTTTTGATTTGTATTGATACTGGTGCTAGATGGTTGTATTCCCCAAAGACATCGGTAGCAAAAAGCCTGGAGGTTGAACTTTTTTATGTTACTCATGCGTGATACAAAAAGATATAGCTCATGCTTTTTTATCGATGCACATCAGGATGTGTATTCATGTAATTCATTCTATAGTTTTATTGGGGGGTATAGTTATATGCGCTGGCTGCTAGATCATAGCCCTATTCGTATAGGACGAATAGTTGCTAGCCTGCTTGGCCTTTGCCTTGTTTTGATGCCATTAGCAAGTTGTGGGACAACAGAAACACTCAAGTCGGTTCCACTTGATCTTGGTATACCGGCTGAGGCATTAAACTCAAAGGTGACTGGTTCCGTGCCAGATAACACTGTCCTGCATGTCAGGATTACGTTTAAAGTAGATCCTAAGTTGATGCAAAAAGCTCAGAATCAAAAAATAGAACCTGGTAAACCATCGCATCTGGAAGAATTCGCTAAACAGATTGGTATCGATGATGGTACGTATCAGAAGTTTAAGGACTTTTTTAGTCCTCAGGGTATCACATTAAAGTTAAGTAAGATGCGTACCCATCTCTCAATAGATGCTAAAGCCAGTAGTTTTGCGAAAGTATTGCAGACTAAATTTGTGACCCATAGCTATAATGGTCGAAATTTTTATGCCCCTGATGCTAAAAAGCCGCCGATGGTTCCTCAATTCTTGTTGGGATCTATCGAAGCTGTTACGGGCCTGGACAATTATAGCGTGCAGCCAACCCATCAGGCTTCCTTCACACCAGCCACTTCAGCAAAAGCGCAGCAGGCACAGGCCGATTGCTCGCCTCCCAGCCAGACATTGCTGCCAAAGGAGATCGCGCATGCGTATGGCGTTGATCAACTCTGGAATCAAGGCCTGCATGGGGAAAATATGACGGTCAATCTGGTGGAGATTGATGGCTCGATGAAAAGTGACATCCAAAATTATCTGGATTGTATCAGTTTCAAAGGAAAAGTTACTCCAATCAATGTCGATGGTCATCCACAAGATGTTCTTGGTGAGTCGACATTGGATATTCAAATGGTTGCTGGCCTGGCTCGTTCAGCCAATATCAAAGTGTATCAAACCGATGGTACCAGCAACAATGTGGATGATATCTGGGTAAATGTGAACGATGAGTTGCAACAGATTATTGATGATAATGTCAATAATGCCAACTCCGGCAGTACTGTAAGTATCAGCCTCGGTGCGGCGGAAGAGGAAATGTCCCAGCAGGATATGCGTGCTATTGATCAAAGTATTCAGCAGTTGACCAAGGTTGAGCATATGACAGTCTTTGTCGCCAGCGGTGACTGTGGCGCCTTTGGTAGCCACCAGTATGGCAATCTCTCGGTCAGTTTTCCTGCCAGTGATCCCTGGTCAGTTGCTGTAGGTGGCACTATCCTACAAGTAGATGGTGGGCAGGCACGAGCCCAGGAAACTTCCTGGTCAGATGGTTCTAACCGCAGTAGTTGTAAAAACCGCTGGGGGACAGGTGGTGGTTTAAGTAAGGTCTTCAGCCAACCCTCCTGGCAAAATCAGACGGGCGTTAAAAATAATCTCTCCAATGGTAAGCGTCAGGTCCCTGATGTTTCAGCCGCCGCCTACGATCTGGCTGTGTACTTTCAAGGACAATGGGGCTCTGTAGGCGGTACCAGTGCTGCCGCTCCTATCTGGGCTACCAGTCTGGCCCTAGTGAACCAGGGACTATTGAAGCAAGGCAAATCGTTTAATCCTTCGCCACAGTTACTCTATGATGTTGCGAAGAAAAACAATCGTGCCTATTACGATGTGACCCAAGGCAATAACCTTTATTATAAGGCTGCGCAGGGATGGGATTATACTACCGGATTAGGAACGCCTAATCTGAATGATTTCTATAACGCTATGGTCAGGTAAATGCTATGCGTCTGGCGCTGGTAGTATAAAGCGCCAGACGCGCCCTGACTTCATACCTATGCTATTTCTGCTTCATGACTTGTGTTGTACAATAGAACCAGCAGAGCACGCAAAGATACTAGCAAGGAGCAGCATAGGTATGGCACAGGCACTTCCCCCTTATTGTCCACGCTGTGGGACCGAAACGAGTCCTCGGCAACGCTTTTGCGCTAAATGCGGATTGCCGATCGTTCCACCCACCCGGGTACAACAGCGTTTTTCATCTCAACCACCCTCATCTCCAGGATTTCAAGAACAGTATTCAGCGCAACCGTTCGCTTCCCGTTCAGCCCAGAATGCAGATAATTTTATGCCTTCTCCCTCGCCAGTATCTGCCAGATCACAACGCCGCCGTATTGGACCTGCCGGGGTGATTTTATTGGTAATCGTGGTTTTATTGCTTTTAGGGACGGCGGGTTATTTTGTTTTGCCCCTATTAGGTATTGGGAAAGCTACCCAGGCTACCATCACAACCAGCGATCTACAG
Organism: Dictyobacter alpinus; assembly: GCF_003967575.1. Classification (NCBI taxonomy): domain Bacteria; kingdom Bacillati; phylum Chloroflexota; class Ktedonobacteria; order Ktedonobacterales; family Dictyobacteraceae; genus Dictyobacter; species Dictyobacter alpinus. The sequence continues at coordinate 848,322 of NZ_BIFT01000001.1, read as the reverse complement.
ACGACCGTGAACTATGCTGGTATGGATGTCACCTTGTTGAATGCACAGCAGGCTGATAACTTCATTGATGATCCTCAAACGCATACAGACGGCATGCTTCGCTTGCATATTCAGGCAATGAATAAGAATAAAAAGGCTGGCACTCTTTTCTATTCAACTATTGCTCATCTAGCACTTCCAGGTGGTAAAGAGCTTGCTCCCATCTATGCATCAGATTATTCTGCCATTGCTCCTGGTGAGACCAAAAGTAGTAGCGTCGATTTCGCAGTACCTTCTGCGACCAAAGTGAATCAATTGACATTACTGCTGGGGGATCCTGCTGAAGCCCGCCTGAACATTCCACTCCAGGCCCATGCTGATATGGGTAAGTATGCACCAAAGACGAGTACTATTAACAAAAAGGCAAGTTATCTCAGTCTGGATTACCTTGTCACCCAGACCACCACCTCATGGAGCCTGGATGGACAGCAAGCTCCCAAGGGGATGCATTATCTATCGGTCACTATGAAGGTAGGAAATCCTTTGACTCAGACTGTCATTGCTGGTTCGCCTTTTGATTATATGCGTATGAAAGCAGGGAATGCGACCGTTGCGCCAGAGCAAGCGACTGTACCACTAAAGTTTGCGCCACAAGCAGCGGATCAGGACGGAGAGGCCGTTTTTCTGATCCCGCAGGACGCTACTACTGCCACCTTACTGCTTGGTTCCAATACTGGTGATGGCTTTGATCCAGGTACCATTGAGATTACGCTCTAGACGCCTATCAATACTACATTTAAAGGAGGCATCCCAAAGGATACCTCCTTATTTTTTCTCGGGTGTCAGGAGTGTGAGGATGCCCTTGCCATCGGTAACATGCATACAGAGAATTTGCCCATTTTTCAGCCAGAAAGGTGAAGCGTAGTGTGCTTTTGTCTGCGGAAATTTGATCTCAGGGCCATGGAATATATGGGCTTTAAGTGTACCTCCATCACTATAAACGATGGCTCGCCCATCCGTTGACCAACTCCAGCCTTCCAATTGCTGCCCAGGGACAATACTGATAATTTCGGCTGGTTTATTGATCGTGACTGTTTGGATGCTGATCTGATTATTGTTATTGATCTGCTCAAATGTTAAGGCATGACTATCAGGCGACCAGGCCACAGTGCCCACTCGAAAATTGCCAGCTGCCACGAGCTTGCTAAGCTTATGCGTCTGAATGTTCAGCACATAGATAGTCCGACCTGGCTGGTCAAGCGTCTCTTTCGATATTGGTCCATCTGGCGAGGCCGAGGCAATGAAGGCCAGCGAATGTCCATCAGGTGACCAGCTCATATGTTGTATCAAGAGTGGTTCTGGTAGCACCAACTGTAGTGTGGCTGGAGCACCTGCAGTATTCGTAGACCAGAGCTTTGTCTGGCCATTTTGTTGTTGAACAAACATTATCTGATCACTGTTAGTCGGTGACCAGTTTGCTGCCAGCGCTTTATTCTGTCCCAGCAAATGCATGTATTGTCCTTTAGGAACAAGTGCAAGTAATGGCTGTACCGTATTGGCCGGAGTCACAGTGGCTACCAGGGCTGATCCATCTGGTGCCCAGGCCATATCTCTGGCGTAGCGCATCGCCAGTGCATTGCTCTCGACAGGATTGGCGAGATCCGCCATATAAAGTACACCAGCTTGATTGGCAGGTTGATAGACGATACGATGTTCAGTTGGATCCAATGAAAGTAATTGTCCCCCATTGGCTAATTGAGGGGCGACTGCAATTTCTTTCTCTTGCGAGTAGTAGATATTGCTCGTCTGAGTGGCTGGCTGTAGCGCAAAATAAGTCAGCCCACTCAAAGCCAGGATTAATGCCGCCGCTGAGGCCAGCACCACAAATGTCAGGGTCCGACGACGTTGCGGCTGCCGTGATGGCAATTTTTGCAAAATCTGGGCGCGTAAAGCGGGTGTGAAGTGTATGTGTTCCGCTTCACTATGAAGAAAATGCGCTATATGAGACTCCATGGAACGATTAGTGGTCACTCCAGAAGATTGCGTCTTAGATGTTTGTTCATGGTCATCCCTGCCATGCTGGTTCATTGTACTTCTCTCCTGTGTAAGGTAATCGGTGCATTGCGATAATCTGTTTCTTGTATAGAAGTTGGAGAATGATTGGTATCGGCAGATAAAACGCGGCGCAATTTCTCATGGGCCGCCTGGAGGCGTTTCCGCAAAGTATTTTCAGCAACTCCCAATGTCTCAGCAATTTCAGACATCGTCATTTTGTGATAGTAAAAAAGCACAAGGACGGTGCGCTGATTGAGTGGCAATTTACTGATCGCCTGTGACATATCGAGCGAATCTTCTATACTACCTTTTTGCACATCGGTCACCTCAATGGATTGATCAGTTGTATATTGAACCAACTGCTCTTTAAACAGAGCGGTACGTCTGGCCAGTTGTCTCTTAAAGCTGGTCGTCTGATTTACTACAATTTTCAAAAGCCAGGCCCGTAGATACATGCGTTCACGTAATTTATGCATATTTTTCCAGGCCAGAATAAAAGCATCCTGAACTATGTCCCTGGCTGTTTCTTCATCATGTATCAATAAATAAGCTGTACGAACCAGAAGAGCACCGTACCGATCAACGATCTGGGTAAAAGCCCCTTCGTCCCCGGCGAGAAAACGTGTGACAACATCAGCTTGCCAGTTCCCATCGTCAGGAGGTTGCCCCTCGGCAACGCTAGAAACGACGATCTGTTCTTCGAACCGTTCGTTTGCGCCTGGTTGATTTTGTCTCACAATTCTTTCGTGTCAGCGACCTGAGCCTTCCTGGCTGAGGGCTGGATCACGCCTCCTTGCACTCCTACAAATTTCATTGGAGCGGGATCTGCTTCGGCCGAAAAAACGTTCCATTCGAACGAAGATCGACGATTGCTTTCCTTCCATTGTAACCACAATACGAGAATAACTTTAACCCCCTTCTTTCGCGCAGCATTTGTAACATAATCGTGAACGTCGCACCTGCAATGAGTTGTCCTCTGAGTATTGATCGTCGTGAAAAAGTAAGTAGTGATGAAGACATGCTCGCTATGATTCAGTATTATATACCTATCCTTTGACATTCTCCTACAAACACGACGTGAAGAAATTCTAAAGAGGGTAGTAACTCAAGCGCTAATTGCGCAGTCTTATATTTTAAACGCTCAACGCTTCATCGCGCGCTAAATTTAAGCATTAAATAGCCATTATTGTTATCTCATATAGCCGGAGTGAACCAGTTCAGCCATCAATGAAATTATACCAGGGTTACTTATTTGTATTACTTTTTAGGGCGTTGGAACGTCAATAAGATGAAGGGTGGATGGAACCCTTTCTTCCCTTCGTACAGCTGTTGGGTTTACATGAGGGATAACTGTACCAACAGCGCGGAAGAAGCGAGAGTGAGAATGAGACAAAAAAGCTCATTTAGCATCGGGTTTAAGCACCTGCTTTTAACCCTCGGCGTCCTTCTATTGTTTGTGAGTATGTCCACCAGCGCATTTGCAACTGCGACTAGTGATACATACGTTCGCATTGTGCATGCAGCCCCCAATGCTGGCAATGTTGATGTGTATGTGGACCAGAAAGAAGTACTCAAGAACTTTGCGTTTGCGACTGCTACCAGCTACCTGTCAGTGCCTGGTGGTGAACACACCATTAGAGTCGTCCCCACTGGCAAAAACATCAGAGCTGCAGTGCTGCGCTGGTCTACCGACCTGACCGCTGGTAACCTCTATACTGTTGCGGTCGTTGGCTCAAAGGAGAAAGGTTTCAGGTTTCGGTCTTTTCTAGATAATAATGCCCTTGGTGGAGCGTCGGCTAAGGTTCGTGTCTACCATTTGTCTCCCAATGCAGGACCGGTTGATGTCACTCTTGGTGGTAAGAAAGTGATTACAGGGCTTGAATATAATCAAGTCAGTCCTTACCTTACGGTTCCAGCAGGGGCGCAGGCGTTTAACGTGAATGCCATACGGGCCAGGGCTACTGTACCTTTGAATGCCACCATTAAAGAAGGCACCATCAATAGCATCTTTGCAATCGGATTTTATAAGGGAACACCACCGTTACAATTTTTAGTGTCAACGGTTCCTGGTACCAAGTAGATTGTGAAGGCTGTTGCGTAATCTTTAGTTGCTTCTAGTAGCTAACAGGGGCTGAGAGAGGTCTGATGTTTACCTGCTCTCCGCCCTTTTATGACAGCTCCTGTGGACTGCTTATTCTAGTAAGAAACTTCCCATTAATTCACGGCGCAGAGCGGCTTTTTGCTCTTCCTCTGTGCCCTGGGATTTCTTGTCAGGTTCTGACCAGGTCGCATGCGGAGCTGTTAGAGCAGATTGAAACTCATCGAGCATAATTTCTTCCAGGAAGGTGGGTTGCTCAGTCCCTTTTTTCTCAGTTGATAGAGGAGCGGTTGTTTTGCTCTGCGGTTCTGCCATATCTACTTGTTTGACTTCATCCTGACCCGCGTCTGAAGTTCGTTTCGCGCTGGTTGGCACAGTTGAGAAGGGAGCATCAGGTGTTGAACTGGTATGGTTTGTTGGGGTCGATGGTGCCGACTGTAAGGTATCTAATGCTATACGTGTACCATTAATTTCCAGGAAAACGCCCTTACCAGCGCGTAGATCAGTAAGTTGCTGGCGCAGTCGGAGATTTTCCGCCTTCATTTCTTCCATAATATTATTTTGTTTTTGCAATTCTTGTGCGATCAGATCAAAGCTGCTGCCGCCCATACTATCTATCTCCTTCTAATGCGCTTTATATCGTCTTATTCGTAGATATATAAAGATAAGGTGTCTATTTTTTTGGATGTCTTTATGTTGAAACGTATCAATGGAGAGAGCAGTAACAAGAATGGCCCGCTACTGAAGTGCTAGAAGATCCCATGGCGGGAGAGCTGTGAACGACGTATTTTTTTAGTGTTTTTGTATATAGAAGTATGTATAAAGCTCATGCTTGTGACCATTCCAGGCTGTGTGCTACACTAAGAGTGCTCAGTAAAACAATAGATGTTGTGACCAATCAAGGTGTCCACTTCCTATTGCTTCTTTGTGTTTATTAACGATGCGAGACGCGCGCTAGCGCATATGTATTCAATTCCATCGTGATACAATAGAGGGTATAGACTACCACGGCGAATGTGGTAGGTTCCTTGAAGGAAAGTGCATTAAGGAATAGAAAAAATGAAAGACCGTATCAAAGAAATTTTAAGCTGGTATGCCAGCGAAAATCCTGGTGTTCGTACAAACCTGGCTCGCATGCTCAACCATGGTCGTCTGGGTGGAACCGGTAAAATGGTGATTCTGCCAGTCGACCAGGGCTTTGAGCACGGTCCAGCACGTAGTTTTGCCCCAAATCCCGCGGCATATGATCCACGTTATCACTTCCAACTGGCTATTGAAGCAGGCTGTAATGCTTATGCTGCTCCGCTTGGCTCATTGGAGGCTGGTATCAATGAATATGCTGGCGAAATTCCCCTGATCTTAAAGTGCAATAACCATGACGTGTTGAATGATGAGCGTGATCCTATCTCAGCAGTCACTGCTAGCGTTGAGGATGCGTTACGTCTGGGTTGTGTTGCTGTTGGCTTTACTATTTATCCAGGATCCTCTGAGCGCAATCAGATGTACGAGCAATTGCGTGAACTGACACTGGAAGCCAAATCCGCTGGTCTGGCCACCGTCGTGTGGTCTTACCCTCGTGGTAGCTCTCTAAGCAAAGATGGTGAGACCTCGATTGATGTGGTTGCCTACGCTGCACAGATTGCCGCACAACTGGGTGCTGACATCATCAAAGTTAAACTGCCCAGTGCTAAAGTTGAGCTGGCTGAAGCCCAGAAGGTATATCAGAAGTACGAGATCCCAACATCAACACTGGCCGAACGTGTAAAACACGTGGTCCAGAGTTCATTTGATGGTCGCCGTATCGTGATCTTCTCGGGTGGCGCAACCGCTGCTGATGATCAGGTCTTTAATGAGGCACGTGCGATTCGTGATGGTGGTGGTTTCGGTTCAATCATTGGCCGTAACTCCTTCCAGCGCAGCCGCGAAGATGCAGTTAAATTCCTGGGTAATATCATGGGCATTTATGAAGGCTCAGTAAAATAAGCACCATTTTAAGTATGCTTTGATAGAAGGCATGTTTGAAGCTTCCCCTATGCTAATAGCATGGGGGAATTTTTTTCTTTGGACAGAATAGAGCCGTAAATGATCCTTTTTTTTAAGTTTCCAGCGTCTTACATACAGAAAGATAATATTGATGCATGGCAAAGTTCCATGGAAGAGGAGAAGCGAGTATGTTGTGGCATACGACGGCCTTTTGCATAGAAGAGATGACAATAGAGGAATTCATTGCTCATTTTCCCAGCTCATTTTTATTGACGGGCCAGACATTTAAAGCAAGGCAAGCTTTTTCAGCTGGCTTACCCGTGCCTTTTGCTGTAAGTCAGATTGAAGCCTGGACAGTACTATGTGATCCATTGTCTATTATTACCTGGCGTGAACAGATGCTGGCAGAATTTTCCCAGGGCCGGCGTATCTTTGCTTTTGTGATTGAGAGCGCCGCCAATACCTATGGTTTCTGGTATTTTGTGGATGGTCAGTTGCTGCGCCATATTATGTTCCAGGAAGGGGAATGTGTGGAAGAAGAGGGAGAAATACTGGTTGAAGAAAAAGGTATACAGGATTCCTGGGGGTACACTGAGGAGGGTATCTTTATCTTACTTGAACGGATAACTGGCTTTGGACGGCCACAACTGAATAGCAGTTCTTTTCAAGGATTGAAAAATGAGCTATATGCCTCACAAGCGGTCTAGAGACTCTCTTAGACCGCTTGTGTAGACCTTTTGTTACTCCCAGTTTTCTACTCCGACATCATCGCCCTGTTCGGCCAACCAGCGTTCCAGATCGATGGCGGCTCGACAACCATCGCCAGCCGCGGTGATCGCCTGACGATAACGATGATCGGTAACATCGCCAGCCGCGAAGACACCAGGAATATTTGTCATGGTGAACTCAGATGGAATAATATAGCCTGACTCATCCATGTCAATGATGCCTTTGAACAGACTTGTATTTGGTTGGTGACCAATGGCCAGGAAGACACCCTGCGTGTCGAATGTACTTTCCTCACCAGTTTTTGTATCGCGTATGCGTACACCAGTCACTGCATCGCCTCCCAGTACCTCAGTTACTTCACTATTCATCAAGAAACTGATCTTTGGATTTTTCGCAGCACGATCCTGCATGATCTTACTGGCGCGGAACGTATCACGGCGATGCACGATAGTAACATGGCTGGCATAACGTGTCAGGAATGTTGCCTCTTCCATGGCTGTATCGCCGCCACCAATGACAATGACATCACGATTCTTGAAGAAGAAGCCGTCACATGTCGCACAAGCGGTCACGCCACGTCCTTGCAGGAGTTTTTCACTTGGCAGTCCCAGCCATTTGGCACTGGCACCGGTAGAAATGATGATCGCGCGGGACTGATATTCACCCATATCAGTTTTGACGGTAAATGGGCGCTGGCTAAAGTCGACCGAGATCACATCTTCGGGTAGCATCTCTGTGCCAAAGCGACGAGCCTGGCTCTCAAACTTCTCCATGATCTCCGGGCCTAAAATGCCAGTCTCAAATCCAGGAAAGTTTTCCACCTCGCTGGTCAGCATTAATTGTCCACCTGCTGAATATCCCTGCAACATCAGTACAGATAAATTTGAGCGGGCTGCATAGATGGCTGCTGTATAGCCTGCCGGGCCAGAGCCAATAATGATTACACCGTATATTTTTGCCATTCTGATTTTCCTTACTTGCGTGCTTATCTTCTGCCAATGATAACAAACGGTCGTGCTAATTTATGCCGTAAGTCTTTATTTATATGAGTGTTCTGAATGCATCCTCATATACTAGAACATTGGCTTATTCCCAGCCGACTTCTTCCGCAAATATGATCAGCGGAGAGTCATTTTCTGTTACCGTACAGAGGGATGTAAGTTCCCGCCACTATTTTAACTCAGTCTCCAGCGTTTGTGTACGCCAGAGATGAAGTACATGCAGAGTATCCACCACAATTTGCTCAAGTGGAGAAAGAGCAACATATTCTTCCTTCGTATGTTCGTTAACCACGCCTGTTGACAGGGTGAATACTTGCATATTTGTGCGCAAACCACCTGCATCACTTCCAATAAAGGTGGGTTGCATCTGCAGGACCGCTCCTCGCTGTGCTAATGCCACCTGATACATCGTAAGTAAAGGTTCATCTGGACTAATACTGTATCCTTCGTGTTGGGTTTTAAAGTTGATCTCGACACGTCCTCCCAGACGTTGTGCCGCATCTTCAAAAGCCTCCTGGAGCGCCATTCTATGTTGCTGGCGTGCTTCAGGCGACTCAAAACTGCGTATCTCTCCCTCAATCGTCACGGTATCCGCTACTGCGTTACGAGCGATACCACCATTGATGCGTCCGATATTGATGCGTGTCTGGTCGAATGATAGTGATCCGCTCGTAAAGTTTGCTTGCCGAAAGATCTCGATCGCGCTTACTGTACCCGTCAAATCTTTGCCGGGATGGCCGGATTTGCCACTAATAGTAATATCGAAGGTCTCATATGCGCCTGCCTTTGAGACAACGACACCAGCTTCAAAGGCATTATCAAATACAATACCATCGGCGACATTCCAACGAGTTGCATCAAATCCGTTTGCCCCACACAGGCCGCATTCTTCCTGGACCGTAAAGAGCAAGACCAGGGGAGGAAGCTGTAATTGTTGCTCAATGGCGCGCCGAACCACTTCAAGGATAATCGTGATGCCAGCCGCATCATCCGCACCCAGATTGGTTCGTCCATCGCTATAGAGAACGCCATCATCTAAAATAGGGGTGTGACCCAATCCTGGTGCCACGCGATCCATATGGGCATTAAGTAGTACTGGTTTCCCTTCACCGGCCATCGTCGCAATCAAATTGCCCATCTCATCAACCTGGGTCTCCAAACCCAGACTGGTCAGATGTTTTTCCAGATAGGCGCGCACATATTCCTCTTGTCCTGAAGTACTAGGAATACGTACGAGCTCCACCAGCGTACGGTATAGTTGCTCTGCGTATATAAACATTTCTCTCGATCTCCTCTACATCATCATAGTTTTACAACGAAATAGCCAGTCTTTCCGATGAAAGTAGACAGTAGTATGGTTTGGTTGTCCACTTGCGCCCCTTTAGGATATAATGGAAACATTCTTCGCTTCAGCTTGTACAGCGCCCTCAGGGAGCAGTACCACCGCCTTTATTTTCAAATGCTTTCAAATACCACTATTACGTGGAGGGGGGATTCCGTGCATGTCTCGTAGTTCAACAGAATTCATGGGAACGCCCGCCGGGCTGTTCCATTGGATTCCTGGCGAAATGATTGTGATTGCTCGTCTGACGCGCATTCCTCTAGATGATGCCATTGATATAGTAACTGAACAAATTCAAATTCAACTCAATAATTTTCTAGCTCGCCATCAACTGGCGGTGGATCTTTATGGTACAGGGGGGCGCTGGAGTGAGAGTCCCGCGATGCCGCCTGTACGCCGTCGTGCCTTTGTCTTTGGTCTGGACCGTAAGCAACCATTGATTGCGTTGTTCTTGCATACCCGGGCACTTGATATGCGCGAAGGCGATCCTTTGCCAGCTGCACTTTCATATATACATGCAAATATTGCCTATTTCGCCCAGACGGGCCTGCATATTATCTCTGCTATGCCAAACTGGCTGGTGGCTGCCGCCCCTTTACTCTATAACGATGGTGGACCTTCTGCCCCTCCACGTCCTGCGCCTGGGCTGGACATTGCAAATGCTGCTAACGCTTTACCTGGCTGGCATTTGCAACTCTCCACACAGGGGCTGCCCCTGGATGCACGGGCCGCAGAAGATGTGGTGGTCGTCGTGCTAGATACGGCCCATCATCCTGACCGCATTCGCAGTGCCGCCACCCGTCCAGAGCTACGCCGCAACTGGCTGTTACAACGCCTGGCTGAGGATATGCGTCTGGAGGATGGTTCATTTGTTGTAGAGTATGACCGCTATACCCTGACTAATGATGTACGTACCGGACATGATGCCGACCAACTTAATCGCTATTATCTCATGCCTGACCATGGTCTGTTTGTCTCTGGCGTTATCCGCGATCTGGCGCCACGCGCGCATATTCGCCTGGTGCGAGCACTCAATGATTTCGGTGGCAGCGATCTTTATACCCTTTTTGCGATTCTTACTGATTTAGAGCATGAACTGGTCTCTGGTACCATTCGCCGCCTGGTGATTAATCTCAGTCTTACTATTATGCCTGACTCGCTGCGACTCCCATATTTATGGTTTCAAGATCGCCAATGGCCAACCGCCCAATTGTTAGGTGTGCAGCACATCCTGACCTCGCTAGAAGAGGGCTTGCGCCTCCTTTTTGAAAGTCTGTTGTCGCATGGGGCACTCATTGTGGCAGCGGCAGGCAACGATTCCACCCAGTCTGTTGGAAAAGGGCTAGCGCCGCGTCCACCGCGTGCGCCCGCACGTTATGCTTCAACGCTTGGTGTTAGCGCGCTCAATAGTCATTTTATGCCCGCCCAATTTGCGAATGCAGCGAATTTGCCCACCAATGAATCCGGGGTTGCCACCTTTGGAGGAGATAATCCAGGTTTACAGGACAAAAATGGATTACCTGATGCTGTGCGCGGGGTATTTATCTCGCCAACCTTTCCAACTGGTGAAACCAATTATAACGGTTGGGCTGATTGGAGCGGAAGTTCATTTTCCACCGCGATGATTAGTGCTCTGGGAGCTCATTTGATGGCGCAAGGCTGGTCCGCTCCCAATATCATTACCCGTCTATCAGTTGGGCAGGAGCAACGCAGCGATATTACGTTTGGTACCCCACCTGATCTTGTTAGCCTGCTTGCTAATATCATTTATGTCCAACAGCATTTCGGCCTGTAGCGCGCTGTAAATTCGAGAAAAAGCGTCCAATGCAAGCTGCATGCACTTTTCAAATTCAAGTCAAAATGGAAATAAATTCTTAAGGTCCCTTGTTTGTATTAGCGGGCATCATTTCTTGACGCTTCACTTTTTGTAGGTTACAATACATGCAAAAGTAGTCGTAGCCACAACAATTGTGTTATCTGGATAGTTAAAGGGTGCCTTGGCAACCCTTTCGGAGAGGTGAATTTATATGATTGAGCAGAACCAGCAGTCGGCGATTGAGACAAGCGTTCTGACCATGACTACCGCCGCAGCAGATAAAGTTCGCGAGCTGCTCAAGCAGGAAAATGATCCAGCTTTAGGTCTGCGCGTTTTTGTCGCAGGTGGTGGTTGCTCTGGCCTCCAGTACGGCATGACCCTTGACGAAGAGCAGGATGGCGATACCGTGGTTTCCATGAATGACATCAAAGTCTTCGTTGACGACATGAGCCTGGGTTATATCACAGGCAGCGAAGTCGACTATGTTGATAGCCTGATGGGTGCTGGTTTCACCGTGAATAATCCTAATGCTGTTTCAAGCTGTGGCTGTGGTCACTCCTTCAAAACCGCCGATGGTGGTGGCGAATCTCGTAGCTGCGGTTGCGGTCACTAATCAGCAGATAAAATAGCTCAGCAAAGTAGTTTATATGTTGCTTTGTTGATACTAAGAAGGAAGATTCCTTTGAACAATATGTTCTGGGGAGTCTTCCTTTTTTGTATCGTCTTACTGGATCTTTTTACCGTTTATTCTGAGAATGCCTCGTTGTCTTCCTCATTCTGAATAGACTGGTCGGCAGGCGTTTCAAGCAGGCGTTTGATCAGGCCGGGCATATCGCTGGTAAACTTTGAATTGGCCACAACTTTCTGTGCGCCCGCTTCAAGTGCCCGTTTACGTGCTTCCAGATCCATGTGTGAGCCAAAGGCCAGCACTGGTATTTGTTGAACGACAGCCGCGCGAATTGCCTCCTCCCAATCCACCCCTTGAATCGCGATGTTCACGATGGCCAGGGCAGGTTTATGGGGTGTCTGGAGCCCTTTTTCGAAGGCTGACAGATTACGAGCAATCAGAACCTCCGTGTCATGATGGCTCAATGTATCTCGAATTTTCACCGAGAAAAAGAGATCTTTTTCCAGGGCAATAATATGTGTAGCCACAATATATTTCTTCCTCATGTTTTGTTACTAAAGCCGTTTGGGCTTTGTCAAACTTCGTTTGATGGGTGGTGCGCCCGCTACGCGGGCGGGATGGGGGGAGGAGAGATTCGGGGGCACAGCCCCCGATCCCCCAGTCAAGGGGCTCGCCGTCCCTTGCATCCCCGCAATCTCGGGTAGAGTGCAGGCAGCTTCTTGCATCCCCGCAATCTCGGGTAGGGTGCAGGCGGCTTCTTGCATCTTTGCCTGCCCATCACGTGATGTCTGACTGACTACTAGTCTTCAGTACTCTCATAGACAGGACGACGGAAGAGATCGCCTAGCTCCTGATTGATCAACACTTGATCGGTATATAGGTCAGGTGTCAGGATATGATGTGTACCATTGCAATAGGGTTTGGTGCATTTTTTGGTATGGCTGGTTTCCAGCACCAGATTGTCATCTTCAACAGTCGCCCAGATATGGCGGCGTGAATAGCCATCTCCCCACTTAAAAATCAAGCCAGACTTATATTCATCAAAGCGCCCCTGTCCATAGAGGAAGTCACGATTGAACATCTCAAGGATCGGGCGGATATGGCTGGCTTCAATTACCCGGGCGGTTGGAGGTGACATCGTCGTTGTCGCCTCGGAGGCCAGATCTTCCTGGGGAATAAACAGCTCGCGATGAGAATGTTGTTCCTCGCGAATCATCTGCTTGATCATTTCCCCTTCCTGATTACTCAAATTATGTCCCTGCCCTAGAATTGGGGCTTTACCAGATCGTTCTGAATTATGTTTGCCAGGCACGGTAGAACTCCTTGCATACTTTAACAAACAATACAACATATCAGCACTGCCGCAGGGCATTGTCGCAGTGCGCAACCCTGTCCACTCTATTAGTAAGGCAATGTTAATCCTTCATAGCTTACAACGTCAGTCGAATCCATACAAGTTTTACCATAGTACAGTCACATTTCGTTTGTATCTCTGTCGGCTTATTATGTAATGGTTAAAGGACAAATATTCGAAACATCTGTACTTGACACATGTTCTATTACTGATTATACTTCTTCTATACACAGTGTAGATTGTTCTCATCTCTATTGCTTGATACGTAGCATAATAAGAACAAGTGTTCTAGTTTATTACTAGAATAGCGGCATGCAGGACAGGTATCTATGAGCGTCGCAAAGGGTGTTGCGGTTGGTGTGGAGATTGGGAGTAAGCAAACAACAGTTGCCTTAATTGATCAAGAAGGGCATATACAGCAACGTTGTCTTGCCAGGACCCTGTATAGTCGTTCAGCGATCGCAACCCTTGATCCGTATTTACGCGCAATTGATATGATGCTAAAACATGCCAGGGACCAGGAATTGGAGGTCCTTGGTATAGGTGTTAGTCTCCCCGGATCGGTAGACGATCCAGCTCGCCGTCCGCTCCAAGTCCCGATTCTCCCCTCCCTGAATAACTTTCCTCTCTCTGATCTTCTTGAAAGCCGCTATAATCTTCCCGCCCATATTTATGCTGATGTTGATGCAGCTATGCTGGGAGAGCATCGTTTTGGTTCAGGGAAAGCCCATCAACGCTTACTCTATTTAACCATCAATGCAGTGGTAGGTGCCTCCCTGGTAATAGATGGGCACCTTGAAAGTTCCAATCAGCAATATATTGGCCACGTCTGCCATGTCCCTATAGCTACAAAAGGACCGCGTTGTAGTTGTGGAAAATATGGTTGTATTAATACCTTACTCTCAATTGAGGCTATCAAACGTATGGTCCAGCGTGCCCTAAGACGTGGTGAGGAGACAACCTTAACGCAGCGTATTCAGCGCCATGAAGTATTTAGTCATCGACTCCTGGGAGAAGAGGCGGCTCGGGGTGATAATCTGGCCCTGCAAATCTATCGGGAACTTGCGCGCTGGCTGGTTGAAGCGATGACCCGCTATATTAGCTTGTTTGAACCGGGTATTTTTATTTTAGGTGGTGGTGTATTATATGGAGGCGAAGTTCTGCTAGCACAGATTCGGATGCTGGTTGGAGATCGATTTTCACTGCCATCATGTCAGACGACCGAGGTGGTACCGGCATGCCTGGGTAGTGATGCAGCCTTGATTGGTGCGATTGTACCGTTCGCTCGCCTATAATATAAATCCTGGGCAGTGCTCGAGTTTGGGACATATACTATTACTATGAAAAACACACAGATTCCTGTTATTGTGATTGATGATACTCCTGTTAAACGCCGTGGTGTGTGTGAATTTGTTGAAGAGACAGAACTCCTACGGCTTGAGGGACAATCTGGTGATGCTCAGGGCGCGGTTACACTTATCGAACACCTCTGTTCGCAGCAAGCTGCTAATGCCACTCTTTCCGGCTGGTTGGTTCTCTCTGATCTACGCCTCGGTTCGAGTAATGGGGTAGAATTGGGACGCACCTTGTTGGAAATCGCTCCAGGTTTGCGCGTCGTTATTTATACGCAAGATCCCAGTTGGACTCTGGCGGCCGAGGTATTTCGTCACGAGTATACGCGTCGTGGTACGCTGCGTAGTAATAGCCGACGTTCACGTAAAGCTACAGGCCTGCATGGCTATGCGCTTTTCAACAATATGGAGCCAGCTTATCTGGAGCATATCGCATCCGAGGTTGTCCACCGACATGAGACCTTTATTGATCCTGAAGTCTTAAATTATTTACTCAAGCGTTTACGTGGTTTGCGCCTGACTCCTCGGCAGGAAGAATGTGCCTCATTGATTGCTCAGGGCTTTAGTAATGATGATATCGCTCTCCGTATGGGATTCCTGAATACCAGAGGTGGCCCAAACATTGGGCCAGTCGAGAATCTTGTGAGTGAGCTTTATACCTTTTTTTCGATTGAAGGTGCCCCCAGCGATCCTGGTCGTCGTGTTTTGCTGGCTCATGCTTATGAAGCCTATGCCGGACTTCGTCGGGAGCCACCGCAGTTGTAAGTTTTAGCGATATTGCTCTCGATAATCAGGTTGAGGTTGAGTAATCGGCAGTTGTACCTCTGGTGGTAGTGGTAACTCAAGCAAGATGGTCGTACCATGATTGGATCCAGTGCCGGGGAATGATTTTATTTGCAGCGTACCGTGGGCTGCTCGTACTTTCAATTCCGCTTTAAACATGCTGGTTTTCTCAGGCGGAATAGTGTTGACATCGAAACCATGTCCATCATCACTAATCTCCACCTTGAGTATATTTTCCTGGCAAGTTGTACGGATAGTTGCAAAGCTGGCTCCGGCATGGTTATAGATATTGAGTAAAGCCTGGGTGACAGTATAAGAGATTGCTTCCGCTATCTTCTCACCTGTTTCTGTTTGTTCTAAATCTGAGCTCAATGCATCCAAAGCCCAGAGATCCGCCTGAATCTCTAGGGAGGATTCGGGATGGAGCATTGGCAAATCCTCGCGCACAAGTTTTTCCAGATGAAGTTTTAGTCCCAGACTACGGCGTTGATAGGCATCCTCGACCAGCAGTTGCAAGCCATGTAAATCTCTTTCCAGTTCCTCACTGATTTTGCGTACTTTTCCCAGCGCCTCAATGACTTGTGGGGCCGCCACTTTTCTATCGGTTGTCCGTTCCATCTCCAGACGTAATTTATGCTGCCAGTATCCTAATAAGGAACGAATACGTAGCGCCTGTTGCTTTGGTTGATCATGAATACGTTGTGACAAAAGAGAGCGCAGGTGTGCATCGGCATGCAATAAAAGTTCCGTTGCATGGGTAAGCTCCTCATTTGTCTTTTGTAAAATCTGAGCTGTCCTCTGCTGTTCCTGCAGGGCCTCTTCACGCTGATCAATTGTGACATGCAAGCGAGCAATCAAGCGGAGAGAGCGAATCGCATAGAGCAAGATCAGGGGATAGACGGCAGCCAGTGTATAGAAGATTGAGAGTGGGAGCAGTATCTTCCCCGTCAGGAGGATGGGTAATACGCCGAAGCAGAAACCAAGACCGATCCCCCCGATCCATAACGTCAATAGATCTCCCAGGTGATGACGAATACGTGAAGGGATAATTTGTGTCTGTGCAGCTAGCTGGTGGCGTTTTCTCGCAGGCCAGATATTGAGCATCTGTAAAATAGAGGTAACGCCGATACTTAAACTAACCACCCCTCCCAGCACCGCATAGGCGAGGCTAAGCACAATGTTTGTGCGTATGGGAACATGTCCTGTGCTCAGAAATGAAATCCACTCATATGCAATCAAGAGTAGCAAAGGTGCATAAGGCAAGCCATCAACCAGCCAGCTTGGCTGGCGTCCCTTCATCATCGCGCTCGGTCGGTAGGTAAGGCTGAGATGAATAAAGGCAGCGCCCAGTAAAGCAAAGCAGGGAATCCAGACCATTTGCACGATAAGATCGGGTGGTGTCGCGGTTTGGATATTGCCCCAATGGCTATAAAGTAAGAGCAGCATGGCTGGTGGCAGTAAGGTCAGCCCCTCAACTGCTCCCGTCCATTCGGTAGCTGTTGCGAGTAGTACGAATCCCACAATGAGCCAGCTAGCACCAGCCAGCGAGGCCAGGCCAAATGTTTGCAACCACAAATCCCAGGTAAAGACAGAAGTTGGCCGTGTAAAGGTCATTGTTGTTGCTTGATCACTTTTAGCCGTGTATGTCACTATATCCCCAGGATTTGCCTGCTGATAGACGTGCTGAATACCAATTGCGCCCGGTTGTTTATTGGCCTCAATAATATGGGTATTCCTGGTAAGTGAGCCAGTTGGAATGGCAAAGGGAGGAAGTTGTGGTGGTATTGTAATCAGGACGATCGGTCCATCAGGATCGTCACCATCGATCGCCCAGGAAAAGCCACCAAAGACCTTGCCAAACTCACCAAATAGACGCAGGTGTCCTGCTCCACTGATCAACACCAACAAAAGTGCAACCACCAGATATAAGATAGTAAGCCTTGGGCGCATACGCTGCCACCAGGCATGAGTTGTATGTTGTTCAGCGAAAAATACAGTAGACACACCTAATTTTAACATTTTAAAATCCCTTGACGCAAGTCAACAGAAGGGAGTAGGACTTTCCTTGAGTATTGACCTGGAATATGGTATACTTACAATATAAATAGCTGCATGTATGTACAGCTATGCGACGAAAGGATTAAGAGTATGGCTGCGAAATCCGTTGCTTCTCCCGCTCCAGCGGTTGATGAAGTGTGTCAGGAGCGTAGTATCCACGTTGAACATGTGGCCGAGATTCGGCGTAACGTGCTTCCGGGATCTGATGCGCTAAGGATTGCGACACTTTTTTCTGTGCTGAGCGATCCGACCCGTTTACAAGTTATGCATGCTCTTTTATCTGCGCCAACTGGTGAATTGTGTGTCTGTGATCTGGCAACTGGCCTTGGTCGAGATGATACAACTATCTCACATCAATTACGCGTGCTGCGGCAACAGAAAGTTGTAGCGATGCGTAAAGTTGGGCGTATCGTTTATTATCGCCTGGTCGATGAGCATATCAGACAATTATTACGTATGGGCATTGATCACATTTACGAAGGACAATCACTAGGAGGAAATGTAATTTCTGAGGTAGTGCAATGAATTTAGGACATACACATGCACATGGGCATCATCACGATCATACCCATGGAATGGCCAGAAAGACTTTACGCACAGCCTTTTTTCTGACGATTATTATCTTACTGGCAGGTGTTGTGGGTGGAATCTTTTCTCACTCGCTGGCCTTGCTATCAGATGCGGGACACACATTAACTGACTTGTTTGCTCTGGGATTGGCCTGGTTCGCGGCCGGACAGGCTGAGCGACCTTCAAATGAGCGTAAAACCTACGGCTACCATCGGGTAGGTATCCTGGTGGCCTTGCTTAACGCAGTCTCGTTGATCCTGATTGCCGTGGTTATTGCCTGGGAAGCCTTTCAGCGTTTTCAACACCCTGAGCCGGTTCAACCATTGATTATGTTTGTTTCGGCCGGTATAGGTATTGCCATTAATCTGTTTATTGGTTTTGGCCTGAGTAAAGATAATCATGACAATCTCAATATGCGTGCGGCAAGCTTGCATGTGTTTGGAGATGTGGGTGCTTCAATTGCTGTGATTCTGGCGGGCGCGATTATCATCTTTACAGGCTGGACCTTTGTGGATCCTTTGCTTTCAGTCGCGATTGCTGCGTTTATCGCCTTTGGTGCCTGGGGTATTGTGCGCGAGACGACTAACATCTTGCTGGAAGCGGTTCCCGCCGACATTTCAGTCAAGCAGTTGGTTACTGATATTAAAGCGGTTGAAGGTGTCAATGATGTGCATGATTTACATGTCTGGTGTATTGCCAGTGGTATGTCAGCCCTCTCCTGCCACGTTTCAATCTGTGATTTGACACCTCAGGAAAATGCCCGGGTCTTAGGTCAGATTCAAACTATGCTGCAAACCACATATAACATAACCCACGCGACGATCCAGTGCGAGTGCAAGGATCATGCTTCGTCCTGTTGTGAGAATGAAAGCCTCTATTGCAGTTTAGGGTCGGGCGCCCAAGATGAATGTTGTGATCATGATCATATGCATGAGACATTCAGCGCCCAGACATTGGCAAAATAAAAATGATTGCCAGTGCATCTTGTGTCAGGCTCTGCTTGACACAAGATGCCTGTCATGCTATTTTTGTGTGGCAGGCATTTCAGCATAAACGAATGCCTTAAGACAGCAATAAAGAGGTACATACCGATGCAAACGTCACAATCCCCCCGTTCCCTGAAAGAAAAACAGCGCCAGGAACGCGAGGCATTAATTCTCCAGGTCGCTGAAGAAGTCTTTTTAGAGCGCGGCTACCATGAAACCTCAATGGACGAAATTGCCAGTCGGGTCGGCATCGCTAAAGGTACTGTTTATCTCCATTTTCCCGGTAAAGATGATTTGATTGTGGCTATCTTTGCTCGCGATATGCAAGAGATCCTGCGACACCTGGATGCTAGCCTGGAAGCACAGTCCTCTCCCCAATCCAAGCTAGAGGCACTATTGTATTTTATGTATGCTGGCCTGTTCCATAAACGCACCCAACTGCTCTCCTCTATTTATCACAGTGTCGATATGCGACGGCTGTTTGCGGAAAAGGGAAATTGCATGAAAGATTTGTGGGAGAATGTGGTTGAGCGTGTCTCTTTTCTTCTGGATGAGGGGAAGCAGCGGGGAGAGTTTGATCCCACGTTGCCGACGAGTGTAATGACCAGTACCTTTTTAAGCTTGTTGTCTCCTAAAAGCTATGATCGCTTGATCACAGAGTATAAGCTTGCTCCCGAAGATATTGTCGTTCACGTTGGCAAGATATATTTCCGTGGTATTGCTGCTCAGCAGTAGCTTCCTGGCTAAAAAGCGCCCCCTTGCTTGATCAGATCAAGCAAGGGGGCGCTTTTTAGCGTTTATGCCAGGGAATTATTCGCCACTACTGCGCAGCTTGTAGACTTTAATGGCAACTTGTAAGGTTAGCCAGTTACTACGCTCTTGTAGATCGATATCACACAGAGATTGTAGGCGTTCCAGACGTTGGATCAGTGTGTTGCGATGTACAAAAAGCTTCTCTGAAGTCTTGGTTAAATTGCCAGCACACTCCAGATATGTTTCCAGTGTATCCAAAAGATCAGTGTTTTTGCGCCGATCGTAGCTATCGATATGCGCGATTTGATCTTGATAGACATCACGTAAATCGTCCATATGAGCGATTTTGTAGAGATAACGATAAACTCCTAGATCATTGAAATGGGTGACAATCGGAGCTTTTTTCCCTTCCGCCGGTTTGGGCTCCTGCAAGTTTTGTCCCATTTGCAATGCTTCGTTGGCTTCGGCAAAGCCCCGCCTGTAGTCGTTGATGTACTGGCAAGTATTGCCAATACCAATGGATAGGAAAACATCATACTCATTGCGCATTTGCAATGCCAGATCCTTAAGCCATGTCTTCAGGCGTGAGCCACTGGGGTCCTTGCTGAGTGGAAGAATACACGTAATCAGATTCTCATGTTCATAAAAAACTGAACCAGAATAATTATCCTGGATCCGGCGCCGAACAATGCCTCCCATACGTTTATAAGCAGCCTGTAGGGAGATACCCTGGGCATAGCTTGGATTATCCGCATTAGTTGGTGGTTGAGGATTGCGGTTCCGTTCCGGTCTGGCCTGCTTCTGGGTAGAGGCAGCTTCATCCCAACGGGCATCGACATGGGTAATCTCAACCATTACTGCAGCATGAGGTCGAGTGAGATCACAGCCCAGGAAATGCGCACGCTGCCTCAACGAGTCCTCTGAGTCGCTGGTGCCCTGCATTAAATCATCAAAGAAGCCCTTCACCAGATTTTTTTGAGCTAGCTGGTTTACCAGATAACTATTCTTAATCGCCATCGCAGCTTGATTGGCGATAGTTGTTAATAGTGTCTGATCTTCCGGTGAGTAGCGACGGCCTTTGCTGGAATAGCAATTAATCAGGCCTAATTGTTCCGTACCAGCGATCAACGGAGCTGAAATCAAGGCCCGATATTGATTATCTTTCAGGGGATTGAGTCGTTCGAGTGTATATTCATTCTCGCGCTCAGGCTCAAGAGAAGAGTGTGAGCTATCTTTTGCCAGATTAGCCTCATTGAGTTCGCGCAGGCGTTCCAATGTCGTGCGATCAATATCGATGGCATGAAACTGAGCTCGATCATTGAGATTGGGAGAAGATGCTCGTACCGTGAGGCGCCTGGCTTGCCGTGAGCTTTCTAGATCACGCTCACGAGCCTGATCCATCAGCATGATCACGCATAGATCGACTTCCATTATTTGTACGGTTAGAGTTGCGAGGGAACGGAGCATATCATCAAGGTATAAGCCAGAACTGATTGTCTGGCTCAGGACAGAAAGCGTGGTGAGCGTACTAAGCTTGCGCTGCGTATTTTCGTAGAGTTGCGCATTCTCGATGGCACTGGCGACAAGGGATGCAGTATTCGTAATAAATAAACGATGTTGTTCCGTAAACTCATGAGGAGCAATGGCCTGCACTGTAATGACCCCGATCAGATGACGTGTCTTTGTAATGATCGGTACAGTCATAATTGACTGAAACTTTTCCTCTTCAAGCTCAGGAAAATAGCAAAAACGTGGATCGTCCAGAGCCTCATCGGTGAGAAACACTGGTTTTCGGTGGAGTGCAACCCAACCCGCAATCCCTTCTCCTACTCCCATCGTAAGTTTTCCTACCAGATGGCGATGCTGTTCATTTGTGCTTGCCAGGACAAGCTGCTCTTTGTCTTTGTCATAAAGATAGATGAATGCAATCTGGCAGGAAGTAGCGCGGACGACTGTGTCCACAAGGTGACGTAACACTTCATCAAGCCTCAACGTTGAGCCGACAGTGGAAATAACTTCATTAAGTAAGGTGTTCTCCTGTGTCCGCATCTCGATCTCATTGCGCAGTTCGCTATTCTCTGTCTGTAACTGTTCAAGCGACTGCTCAGAGTCGGCGGGGGAACAAGGGGGAAGCTGATGATTTGTACTTGCCTTGAAAGACATGCAACCTCCTGATCTGACAAATGATAGCACAGGCGTGCGTCTCTCACCACCGCTGCAACCATTGAAACCGTGGCTGTCGTAGAAGTCTCGAACCCTGTGTACGAATGTACCTAATGTGTTGATGGGCGACTAATAGTGTAAACTTTGGAGCGCTACACCATTGGTCGCCCTTTACAGGTTAGCTTCTTATGGATACTCCGTCCATAACTATATATGAGCCATTGTACCCATTTTCTTGGGCTACGTCTAGAGTTTAACCTTCTCTTAAACTTTTTCGTGTGGGAACTAGCTGAAATGACCTGCAAACTGCACAGCTCGATAGTGGTATTTTACTTATTTTTTTGTATTTTTGTATTTTTTTTAATATTTATTTACAAGTCCTCGGCACGGAAATTTCTTTCATTTTCCGTGAAAGTAGAAAAATTTTCAGTAATGTGTGCATTTTTAGTCACTGAATATATGTGTAGTTTTTTATACATAAATGAGTAGGCCTATATTTGTACGTTGACAAAGCGTCATATTCACCTGTTATAATTGAGAGGTAGATTCCAATAGTTTGTACATTGCAGTACATTTTTTGTGTAGTCTTCTCTTTTTAGCACGTTATATTTTTATTTTTTAAGGAGCACTCATCCTTGTCTACAGATACAGTGGAAACTCCTGTCATGGAACAAGGGATTGAGACACATGGTATCGAGCGTGTCTCTCCCCATGCCAGAACTCATGTGCGCATTATTGATAATTTTACCATGTGGCTATCCGCCAATCTGGTTCTTTCAACGGTGGCACTTGGGGCCCTGGCAATTCCCCTCTTTAAACTAGGTTTCTGGCAGAGTATCGCAATTATTGTCATATTTAACATTTTAGGTGTTCTGCCCGTGGCCTTTTTCTCCACGTTAGGGCCCAAACTTGGATTGCGGCAGATGACGATTACCCGTTTCTCATTTGGTTGGTGGGGCACCATCATTATGGCCCTCTTTAACATTGCCGCATGTATCGGTTGGTCTGCTGTCAATGTTATTGTGGGTGGACAACTGGTTAAAGCACTTAGTCATGGCGCGGTCCCGGCCTGGGTAGGTATCCTGATCATCGCAGTGTTAACAACGGTGGTTAGTATTTATGGATATAAATATGTACATCGTTATGAGCGTTACGCCTGGATACCAATGGCTTTAATTTTTATCCTGTTGATTGTGTTGGCCGGTCCACATGTTACGGTTGTCCCTGCTCCTGCGTTTAGCCTGGGGACATTTGCCGGCCTGATCTCCTTCGGTGGAGCAATCTATGGCTTTGCAACCGGTTGGAGTTCCTACGCTGCTGACTATAATGTCAATCAGCCAGAAGAGACCTCTGCCCGCCGTGTATTCTGGCTGACCTTTCTTGGCGTAACCATTCCCTGTATTATTCTGGAAATTCTGGGCCTCGCCTTAACGACGGTCGCCGCCTATAAAGCTCCGAGCACCGGTGAAGCGCTGGCTCTCGTCCTTAATCCTCTGGGTGGTGTAGGGACGTTGATTCTAGCCTTGCTGGCCCTGAGTGTTATTGCCAATAACATTCCTAATGATTATAGCCTTGGTTTGACCATACAGGTTTTAGGACATTCCTTTCAGCGCGTGAATCGAGCAGTCTGGACCTTGATTGGAGCGGTTATTTATGTCGCGATTGCAATTCCTTCGGTCGATCGTTTTAGTGAAACATTGGACAACTTCCTGTTGTTGATTGCCTACTGGTTAGGACCCTGGAGCGTCATTCTGATTCTGGAACATTTTGTTTTCCGTAAAGGCAACTACAATGTGGAGGATTGGAATACACGCAGCAAGCTTCCTATTGGTTGGGCGGCCATTGTTTCGATGTTCCTGGGACTAGTTGGCGTCTGGTTAGGGGCATCACAATATCTTTTTACTGGCCCAATTTCCCAATCCCTTTCGGGTATGGATATTGGATTTGAGTTAGGCGCGGTTATTGCCGCGATTGCTTATTTCATTCTACGACGTATTGAGTTGAAACGGACTGGTCGTTAGGCTATGTAGACTGTCATGAGCTTGCTCAGGCCTGACTCTGGTTGGTACGAAAGGGATATCCTTCATATTTGATGGATATCCCTTTCGCTTATATGTTATGTTACATTATGAAGCTGATACCAGTATTGATAATTTTTGTTTGCATAAAGGATAAAAATATGCAATATGATGTTGTTATTCGACATGCGCGCTTACATCGGAGTCCTGAGCTAGTGGATATTGCTATTCAGAATGGAGCGTTTGCCCGCATCAACAAGGATCTCTCCTCGGCCGCAGCGGCGCGGGAAATCGATGCCGATGGACGTTTGTTGTCGCCTCCGTTTATCGATGCCCATGTCCATCTTGATGCGGTCCTGACGGTGGGTCAACCACGTTACAATACCAGCGGCACCCTACTAGAAGGTATTCAGATCTGGAGTGAGCGTAAGCCGAGCTTGACGCATGAAGATGTCAAAAAGCGTGCATTGGAAGAGATTCGCTGGGAGGTTGCACAGGGTACCTTACATATCCGTAGCCATGTAGATATCTGCGATCCTGCTTTGACGGCCTTGCGAGCTTTGCTGGAAGTGCGTGAGGAAGTGCGCGATATTTGTGACCTGCAATTGGTCGCCTTTCCACAGGATGGTATCCTTTCTTTCCCCCATGGGCGAGAATTGATGCGCAAGGCGATGGAGATGGGTTGCGATGTGGTTGGGGGCATTCCTCACTATGAATGGACACGCGATATGGGTGTCGAAGATGTGCACTATGCCTTTGCCCTGGCCAAAGAGTTTAATCGTGATGTCGATTGTCATTGTGACGAGACCGATGATCCGCTTTCGCGTTTTACTGAGGTGATGGCGGCCGATACGATTGAGCAGGGCTGGCATGGTCGTGTGACGGCCAGCCATTGTACCGCCATGCATAGCTATGATAATGCGTATGCGTTCAAATTAATTGGACTACTGGCCCGTGCGCAGATGAATGTTGTGGCTAATCCTTTTGATAATGTGGTGCTGCAAGGACGTTTCGACACCTATCCTAAGCGCCGTGGTATTACGCGTGTCAAAGAATTGCTGGCTGGTAATGTGAATGTCGCGCTAGGACACGATTCTATCATGGATCCCTGGTTTCCGCTGGGACGTGGGGATATGTTGGCAGCCGCGCAACTGGCACTGTATCTGTGTCATATGAGCGGCTTTGACGAGATTGATACTGTCTTTGATCTGATTACCGCCAATGCTGCCCGGGTGCTACGTATCCAGGATCGTTATGGTATTGAGGAAGGCAAGCCTGCCAACTTCCTATTGTTGGATGCCCCCAACGCCTTCGAGGCTCTACGTTTATTACCTGCTCGCCTGCATGTATTCAAAAATGGACGTGAAGTTGCCACGACCACGCCCGCTCATAGTGTGGTGCGCCGTGCTGAACAAGGTGAGGGTGAACAGATGGTGACGTATCGTCCTCAATAAGAATAGTTGTGTGATCAGAGTATGCCAGGGGTATACTCTGATCAACTCCAGGATCAACATGATCAGACAATATTAATGGCGCGCCCAATCAGGATCGAGAGGATGGTCAGAGCAATGATCGCTTCAATCATCATCAATAATTTGGCCCGATGACTTAAAGGATAGGTATCTGTAGGACTAAGCGCGGTTGCGCCGGTAAAGCTCACAAAAAGGTAGTCAACAAAATGTGGAATCCAATGTTGTTTATTGCCATCGGCTTGTTGTGGGAACAGGAGATCAGCCGCCTTATGTCCAGCCCTGGCTCGTTTATGAGGACCATCGCCATCGATCTCCCAATACCAGAGTCCAAAGACCAGGACATTACTGAGCCATAACGCTCCTCCCGTGCGCAGCAGGTTGATCGCATCGCTCCCCTGTTGTCTGGTGGGCAAGCTTGAAATCAGTAATACTACGCCAGTGATCAGAAATGCTGTAATCACACCCAAAACGCAGAAGGACAGTGCGCGATTAATGTGATGTGGTAGTGGATGGCCCAGCAAAAAAGCCACCAGGCCTGGTAGGCTAAGGACAATCACAATGATCAGTGGTAGCCAACTGGGTCCAAATGTAATTCGTGCTGGCAAAAGCGTATAAATGAGACCAAAAAGGATTGTCGCGAGCGTAGAGACCCAGAGCGGAGCAGTGATGACCGGCTGCTTTTTTTCCGTGTCCAATGGACCTTGAGATGATAGCTTGTGTGTTTGCCCCATGCTTTTAAGTGTTCCCCTTGCCAAATAAGAATGAGAAGCGCGCTTCTATTATAGAACATCAGCCAGATAGTCACAAATCGTTATCCCCTCTGCTTTCATGAGTATAATGACAATATCTTCATAGTCTTGCTGACGTGGTGCAATGTTGAGCATATTCTGGTATAGTAGGGCATAATCCTCGTTTAAACATTTCCAGGTTGAAGAATAGAAAGACGTGTTAAATTGAGGAAGAGGGGGCACCTGTGACGATGGATGTGGAGCAAAGTTGTGAACAAATAGCTATACCTGCGATTGTGAATACACTACTCGATGATTTTGGCGCAGTTACTGATTATCGTACATTGCGTGATAGTCTACCCCGGCGTTTAGCTGCGCTACTCAAGTGCCGTTGCGTACTCCTCTATTTACGGGTTGGAGAGACCCTCCAACTGGCCTCAGGCTCTTTTGATGATCTTCCAGGATGGTCAGCGGCCCTATTAGCGGTCGCCCACGTAAATCCTATTGATCTCCGTAGCAACGAGCCAGAAGCTTGTGCCTGGCGTGAACGAAAGCTGATTCTGCATCCAGTCAGTACACCAACCTTGTTGGCGGTTCCACTGATTTATCGGCAGCGTCCTGTTGGTGTGCTGGTCCTCTTACGGGATGCGGATGAGAGCGCGAACAATTATCCTCCGCATTGGCCCGTACAGACGGATGGCGCCATAGAATCTGTGGCAGGAGTGGTTGCACTGCTGTTAGAGAATACACGTTTACTTGAGCGTGATCGTGAACGTATTCATGAACTATCCTTGCTCAACAGTATCAGTAGTCAGGTGAATAGTTCACTCTTTGAAATAGGGCGGCTACACAGTGTGGTTCTGCAACGTACTCGTGAGATCGCGCTTGTCGATCTTTGTGAGATCATAGAAGCGGATACTCCTCTGGAGAGTAGCAGCTGGTTGACACCACGGTTGCGCATACTACTTTTTCAACGTTTTCGCGAGCAAAATACGATTCTCCCACTGATCATTGAGCGCCCTGGAGATGGCAAGCATGAGTATGTCCATGACTACTTTGAGGAGCTGCCAGCGCGTGTCAAAACATTTTTTGCGTTGCCTTTATTGAGCAGCCAGCCCCTGGAGCACTCAGACCGCGAACAACAGTTCGAGCCTGGTAGGAGTGGCCTCGAACCTGATCGGCTCTTTGGTTGCATTGTAGGTGCGTATTATCGGCCCTGGAAGATGCGACAAGCAGAGATAGCTCTGCTTCAGGTTGTCGCCAGTCAGGCTAGCGCGGCCCTAGAAAATATGCAACTAGTAAAAGAAGTTATCCTGGCTCGTAACGAGGCCCATGGTTTATTGCGTCAGGTCTTAAAAGATCAGCGATTGCATACGTTGATTCTGGAAAGTGTACCTAGCGGGCTGATCGCAACCGATCAAAGTGGTTGTGTGCATACCTTTAATCGTGCCGCAGCTATTATTCTGGGTTATCATCCTTATGAAGTGCTTGGACAACCCTTACGAAAAATACTTGACCTGCATCCAAATCATGAAGATACAGGAAGGGTTTCTGCTGGCCAATATATTCCTGTTCAGCCACAGGAGGCGTTTCTGGTAGGGATGCATATTGGTGAAGCTCAGAGTCAGACTATTGTGACAGTAGACCGCTATGAGCGTGAGTTGGTCTTAGATGTGGATATGCGACCGCTCTATGATGATAGTGGAAGCCAGATGGGATTGTTGACGACGTTTACTGATGTGACTGCTATGCATCGCCTGGAAGAGGAGAAGCGTCGTCTGGATCGTCTGGCGTCGCTTGGTGAAATGGCTGCTAGCGTCGCTCATGAGGTACGCAATCCTCTGGCATCCATCAAAACCTCTATCCAGATGCTTCATAATGATTTGCTGGTTGATGATATTGCGCTCCAGGAGCAGCGAGAATGGATACAAACCTCTACTGGAGTTGTGCTCAAAGAAGTTGAGCGGTTAGATTGTATTGTGCGCGATTTACTTCTGTTCGCCAAACCGCGCCAGCTTCACCGTACGCGCTGCAATATTAACGAGTTATGCGAGCAAGTTCTGACCGTAATCCAGAATCAATGCGTGGATGCTAATGTTGAAGTTCACCGCAGCTTCGATGAGCTACCTCCTATCTGGATCGACACGGACCAGATAGAGCAGGTGTTATTGAATCTTTTTTTTAATGCTCTACAGGCGATGGGCGATGGTGGTATCCTGACCGTTTCCTGTCATTGCATCTCGACAGAACAGGCTATCTATGATACCGCGGGATCAGATTGTCCTCCCACTCAGCGGCCTTCGGGCACCTCAGGACTGGCCCCCAGTGCTTATGCATGGCTGATTGATAAGCATGTAAGTCAGAAAGAATTCCGCGTTGAGCAATGGCTAGAGATTTTAATCAGGGATACCGGTATTGGTATCACGCCCGAGCAATTAAAGCATATCTTTCAACCCTTTTATACGACCAAGGCACATGGTATTGGGCTGGGATTAGCTATTAGCAGGAGGTTAGTCGAGGATCATGGAGGATACCTACGCATTGATAGTCAGTATGGTTATGGCACTACTATTGCTGTGCGCATGCCATATGTTTCGGGTGATGGATCCTATTAATTGCGCATAAGCCGTTTGCCTACCCAGGAGTGGTGGAAAAGCAGGAGGTGTCGTTGTGAGTCTGGGTATTCTTATTATTGATGATGAGCCCTATTTGCCACATCAGTTTGCGCGCTTTTTGAAACAGCAGGGCTATGATGTTTTTACAGCTGCGGATGGAGAGGCTGGATTAGCCGAGCTTCACCATCGCACACTAGACCTGGTACTGCTCGATTTACGTTTACCCAGACTGAGTGGTCTGGAAGTTCTATCCCAGATTCGTAAGTTTGACGCGGATATCCCCGTGGTTATTCTGACGGCATATGGAGATGTGCAAACCGCGGTTGAAGCTATGAAACTGGGAGCGGTAGATTACTTGCTCAAAGGCTTTGATCTGGCGGAACTTCTACTGGTCGTGCAACGTGCGTTGGAGACCAGCGCCATGTCGCGAGAACTACGCCAGTTACGCAAAGAACGGAGCGATAACTACCATTTTAAGTATCTGGTTGGTCATAGTGAGCGTATGCGCGAAGTCTTTGATCTGGTGGCCCGTGTAGCCCCCAGCGATGCATCAGTGCTAATTATTGGAGAGAGTGGCACCGGTAAAGAGGTAGTGGCACATGCCATCCATGAACAAAGTGCACGTAGTACTGGACCGTTTCATGCCCTCAATTGTGCTGCTATTGCCAGTAACTTGATCGAGAGTGAATTATTTGGGTATGAACCGTATGCCTTCACAGATGCCAAGCAGCAAAAACGTGGTTTACTTGAATTAGCTGAAGGAGGCACCCTTTTCCTGGATGAGATTGGTGAGATGCCACTCGATATGCAGGCCAAATTGTTACGCGTACTGGAGACGCGCTCCTTTTTCCGTCTCGGCGGCAATAAAGAGGTTAACTTGAACGTACGGGTGCTTGCAGCCACGAATAGAGATCTTGATAAAGCTAGAGCTGAAGGATCATTCCGTTCAGATCTTTATTTCCGTTTTGCGGTCTTTATTATTCCTTTACCACCGTTGCGTGAGCGTCCTGGCGACATTTTACTCTTTGCCTCACGTTTTATTGATGAATTCAATAAAGCCATGGGGCGCAATGTCAGCCGCATCTCACCTGAGGCTCAACGCCTCTTGCTTGCCTATCGTTGGCCGGGAAACATTCGTGAATTAAAAAATGTCATCGAGCGGGCGATGATTTTAAGTAGTAGTGATCAACTATTACCACTCCATTTACCGCAAGAAACTGTCGGTCAGGCAGATATTAATGCTGAATCATGGAATGATCCTTGGGAGCAATGGCTGAATCTGCGACCAGTTGGTCCGGTATCCTTAGAAGTGATCAATGCCCGTCTGGAAAAACACCTGGTGCGTGGAGCCCTGGAAATGGCAAAGCATAATCGTTTGCAGGCGACCGAGTTACTTGGACTGGCTAAAGTTGATCAATTGCGTTACTTAATGAAAAAATATGATATTGATTAGTATCTCGTGATGCAACTAGGACAGCTGGTGTGCGAGTAACTCGGCCTCTAATTCTTGCCAGGTTTCTTGCTCAATATCCGCATTACTGGATTGTTTCTGTTGTTGCATCGCTTGTTGAAATTTAATAGTAACGCGCTGGCGGAAGTTAGCCAGAAGTGGCCTTTGTACTTGTGGTTTTGGCATCACACGTAACTCGATCATCTGTGAGGGATAAAAATCTTCTTTATCAAAGGCCAGTGAGATGAGATCGCTAAACATGGTAAGGAGATTGAGACGTTGTTGTGAGAAATATCCAGCCTGAGTACTGGAGGCTAATAAGCAACCGGCGATGCGACCTTCAAAGCGGATAGGATGAGCGGCAGCACTTACCTCAAAAGCATCCTGAATGGCTGGAAAGGTCTTGCTCTGTCTGAGATCATCGTCACTGACGATATGGCGTACTTCGACCGCATAGCCAGAAAGGGACTCAAGGCCAAGGAAAAGCACATCATGTTCCAGATCCGCCGTCCAGGGCAATGTACCTTTGCCAGCGCGTTCGCGTAAACTGCGAATTTTGCCTTCGGCATCGGGTGGCATACATTGTACAAGTTTCACCGCCATACCCAGGCGATTAGGATCGAGTTGTATGAGCGTTTGTTTCAAAACCAATTCGCTGATACGCCAGAAACGTAAGCTTTCAGTGGTGGTTGTACGTATATTTAGTACCTGTGCAAAAAATTCTGAGGGGATATGTTCAGAGCTATCTTCAGTCAACCAGGTTTGAATGTCGGGATACTGTTTTTCAAGTGCTTGAAGCAGATCAGGCCTCTGGCTGCTATTCACCACTTGAAGTAAATGAATTAAATGTTGTTTCTGGGGTTTGGACTCACCACTTGCCCAGCGTGAGAGCGTCATACTTGTGACGCCAAGGGCTGATGACAAGCGTTGTTTTTCTCCGGATGACTTTATAATCCCCTGCAAAACCAATGACCAGGAAGGAGGAGGGGTGACCATGTCTTTCCACCTCTTTTACTATTACTAAATAGATTACTGTCAGATCCTGAGGAATATGATAACAGAGGACGTGAAGTCAGTCAACACTCCATCCGATAATACGAGAAAAATGGACTTCAGTAGCGTATTTAGGGGTACAAGTTGTACTTCTGAGAGGAAATCTGTATCATAAGAAGAGAGAGATGGCAGAGAAAGGTGAGAGGATCAGATGGAGTATACGGCGAAGAAAATTCTGGTAGTCGATGATGATAAAGAGATACGCGAGATCATCACATTTGTGCTTACTCGTCATGGTTTTCACGTAGAGGCAGCCTCAAATGGACAGCAACTTCAGCGATTTTTAGCTTTGCAATTACCCGATTTGATAATTTTGGATGTCATGATGCCAGGAGAGGATGGATATCATATCTGTAGGAGTCTACGAACCGATCCTTCTACACGTGATATACCAGTAATGATGATTACCGCGCATGCCGAAGATATTTACCAGCGCATCAGTATTGACCTCGGAGCGGTTCAACATATGACAAAACCCTTTCACCCATTGGAGTTAGCGGAGAAAGTACAAACTATTTTAGGGGCAAAATCCTACAGTTGTTAAGTTCATCCTCTCACTTCTGAAAATTATGTCATAAAGTACTTGTCTCTGCGCTCAAAAGTTGGTATCATTACAAGCAAGAGCGTCCTGACAAGTTCAAGGAAGCAGAGCGGCTATGCCAAATAGATACGAACGTGAGATCGAAGAAATCCTACGTAATTTGGAGCACACCGACCCGAAAGCTGGGAAATCCCAGAAGTTTGGAGAAAGATTTCGCAGGAGGCCAGGGCCTAATTTGAGGACCCAGCCATCGCGGCCCATCACCTGGAATCTTTCCACGATAGAATGGCTCCTACTAGGAACGATAGTCTGTGCATTGCTCGGGGGAGCATATGCATTTCTAGCGGGACAAAATATCATCACCTTAATTTTAGCGCTGGCAGGATTTGTCGGCATCTTTC
Organism: Dictyobacter alpinus; assembly: GCF_003967575.1. Taxonomy (NCBI): domain Bacteria; kingdom Bacillati; phylum Chloroflexota; class Ktedonobacteria; order Ktedonobacterales; family Dictyobacteraceae; genus Dictyobacter; species Dictyobacter alpinus. The sequence goes on along the minus strand of NZ_BIFT01000001.1, from coordinate 816,394 downwards.
TGGTGATGTTCTCGCAATTTATCTTTCGAGCGCGTCGGGTAAGTTCCACGCGTTATGGGAATATCAAGATCACCCCTTTGCGGCGTGGTCCTTTAAGTACTTTAAAAACACAGTGGAACCTATTAATCCTCAAATTGCGTTACCGGCGCAAAGATGAGCAGTAGCGGGCCGGGTAAAAATGAATTTTCCTACCAATACGAAAATTCAGCAAAGAAGTGCTTGACAAAGCTCTAGAGGAATGATATAGTACACAGTGTCGACGGGGTGTGGCGCAGTTGGTAGCGCGCCTGGTTTGGGACCAGGAGGTCCGCAGTTCGAGTCTGCGCACCCCGACTTCTCGCGGGAGTAACTCAGTTGGTAGAGTCCCTGCCTTCCAAGCAGGTTGTCGCGAGTTCGAGTCTCGTCTCCCGCTCCTTTCATGTCAATCGTCCCCTTGCAGGCCGATGAGAGGCCGCTTCGTAAGAAGCGTTCGCCATCAGGTCAGCAAGGGGACGATTGTGTTTTTGGAGCAAACCTGTTCAACGACAGCCTGCCATCTCTCTCGCATTGCCTCACCAGAAATCTTCCTCTTGCCTGGCCTCATACGATTTTTTCTTATGTCTATTGAGCGAATTTTTCCTCTCATATATCCTCTTTCTTTGCCAGGAAAGGATCCAGTACAATGTCTATCAAGAGGAAGTTTTTCGGTGAGGCAAATAACGCTGTCGTGTCAATGGCCAGCATGCCCACCTGGTTTGATTACAAAGGACGGAAGATGATGGGGGGTGGGCTGTGTTTACACACCAGGCGTGAAGTGCTCAAACAATTGTTGCCTCACTATCGGCAGGCCACATCGGCGCAGAAGCGAATCATCCTTGACGAGTTTACCCAGTTCACAGGTTATCATCGTAAATATGCCATGTGGCTGTTGAATCATACCGAGGAAGGGCAATCAGCTCCGGTGCGCCCACGTTCACGGCGGTATGGCGCAGAGGTCCAGGAGGCATTGGTTCAGGTGTGGGATGCCGCGAATCGGATAGCTGCCAAGCGCTTTATGCCGTTTTTGCCGACGCTCGTCGAAGCATTGGAGCGGCACGGACACCTGCATCTGAGTGACACAGATCGAATCCAACTCCTCTCGATGAGTGTCGCTACAGCTGATCGCTTGCTGCGTATGCATCGAGGGCGTGGTCCCTCTGGCCTCTCCACGACGCGTCCAGGAACACTGCTCAAGCAACAGATTCCCATCCGGACCTTTCGACAGTGGAATGAGACCCAACCTGGTTTTCTTGAAGCAGATCTGGTGGCCCATGGCGGTGTGGACACCAAGGGAAGTTTTCTCTACACGTTGACCCTTACGGACATTGCAACAGGATGGACGGAATGCCTTCCTCTCCTGTCCAAGTGCCAGGATAGTGTCCTCGACGCGTTACGACAGGCACGCGAGTTCTTTCCTTTTCCCATCCTGGGGCTCGATACAGATAATGGAGGGGAATTCATGAATGAGGCGGTGCTGAGTTATTGTGAGCAGGAGCAGATCACCTTTACCCGAGGACGTCCGGCGCTCAAGAATGATCAGTGTTATGTTGAGCAGAAAAATGGCCATATCGTACGTCAGGTGGTTGGATATGATCGATTTGTTGGAATGCAGGCCTATCAGCAACTGGGTGAAGTCTACCGAGCGCTGCACTTTTATGTCAATTATTTTCAGCCTTCGATGAAATTACAAGCGAAACAGGTAGATGGAAGAAAGGTCCACCTGGTTTACGATGTGGCCAGGACGCCACTACAACGCCTTCTGCGTTCCAAGGTGTTGTCAGCCTCCAAGGAACACGCGTTGATGCAGATGGTTGAGGCATGCGATCCCGTGTTGCTCTTTGCGCAGGTGAAAGAGATGCAGCAGGCGCTCTTTACCTGCATAGAGGGCGCTTCTGGAGGGAAAGAGACGCTTCCTGTGCGGAGATTTTGTGTCAAACGCTGTCTTCCAGCATCTCTTGGATCCGATGTCCTTCCCCCAGTGTTGACCCTGGAACAGCGCGAGCAGGTGCATGAGTCACCATCACTGCAGACGCTGCTTGACTGGCCACGAACGCGCCACGATCCATTCAAGGATGTGTGGGAACTGATCGCATCCTGGATAATTGCTTATCCAGAGCGTAACTGTGGCGAGATGTTTCGAGAATTGCAGCGCCTGTTTCCCGAGCGCTACCAGCCACTCCATCTGCGCACGTTGCAGCGAGGTGTGCGCAAGATACGAGTTTGCCTACAAGAGACACGTGGTGGACCATGGCAAGAGGACATATTGTATGAAGATGGATGTCCTCTTTCGGTACGAGAGAGGCTTGATGGAGCGGTTGACCAACCAGACCTGCCGGCTCGCGTTGCCACGGTTTCCCTTGCGAGATCCGTGTTGCAGGAGCAACTGCCAGAACCACAGATGCTTTCGCGTCCCGTTGAGGATGAGACGAAGAAGGTACTGGAAATAGCCGTCAGCGCCCACGAGCCGCATACGCTTCTATCAGACCAGGAGCACGCTCAGGGCGGCCTACCATCACAAAACGCTGTTCGAAGTAGTGCATCGCGCCAGAGAGGGGCGTCGATCTCCATTGAGCAAGCCATCCAGGACTATCTTGAGGCACAACGCAGAGGCAAACGACGGCCAAAAACGCTGGAATGGCACCAGACGGCCCTGTATCTCTTCCAACAATATCTGCTTACTGAGTGTCAGTGTGATCTTATACACCAGATTACCGAGGCTGCTGTACAGGGCTGGTTCACGTTTCTTCGTGAGCGACCAATGGCAAAGGGAATGCTCCGTGCTGCTGGAACCATCGCATCGTATGCTCGCTCGGCTCGTGCCTTTTGTCAGTGGTTGGTGCGGCAACGGTATCTGAAGCGGACTCCCTTTGAGCATTTGCATGTGCCCCACGAGGAATCTGGGCTTCTTCACCTCGTTGAGCCGGAGGAATGGGAACGCTTATTGTTGGCCTGTCAGCCTGCGAGGAAGAAGGTACCAGGAGCAGATCAGGCTGCGGCGCGTAATCAAGCTGTGCTTTGGATCCTTGCTGAGACCGGAATGCGTACTGCAGAGGTCTGCGGGATGCGCCTTTCAGATGTAGATCGTGAACAAGGCAAACTCAGAGTACGAGGAAAGGGTTCTGCGCGGCGATGGGTCCTTTTGGGGCATGAGGGACTCCATCATCTATGCGTGTATCTGGATCATTATCGCCTGAAGAATGGACAAGATGTGAAGCGAAGACGAGTGGGAGAGGAGCCTCTGTTTCTTTCTGAGACAGGGCACCCGTTCACCAGCAATGGCATTGCGCTGTTGTTTGGGCGACTCAGGAAACGAGCAGGGATCATGAGAAAAGAGGTTGGCCCTGTCCTGTTACGTGATACGTTTGCGGTGCGCTATCTGCAGGCAGGTGGCGATCTGTTCACGTTGCGGGAGCAGTTAGGCCAAGAAGAAAGTGTTGTTGTCAAACGATATCTGAGCATGAGTGATGGCAAGAGAGAACAAAAAGCGAAGAAACCTTGAGGGAATTCCTTCTTCAGCCTCTTGTTGATCGTATGTGGTATGCATTTTCTGCGGTCATGGTAATCCTTGGCGCAGGGATCGGACGCCCCCATGCTTTGTTTGCCTCAATCCAACTTTCTATCGCATCCTGCCCTTGTTTGACGGCTTCAATGTACGTTTTTTCATGGGTTTTGCATCCTGAAAGCTCTGGAACTGTGACAATGTATGCTTGATCCTCTTCGCTCCATTGGATGTTCATGGAGCAGCGCAGCGGCTCAGTTTTCATGAGATTTCTCACTTGCTGCTTTGAGCTTTTTGATTTTGAGAGGCATTCCCACTCCCTTACTATTTCAACGTTTGATGCGTCATTATTTTCAGTATAACCGCTTCTTCTTTTTTTCTCAAGTCAACTTTTGAAAAATATTATGGATCAGTGAAGGTTATATAGCTGTCATATGGTAGTAAGCATTTGAGTCATAACTAATCTGTATTCACTTTTTGAAATTTTAATAAAGGAATAAAGTCTTTTTTAACGCGCTGTCCACTCTTTCTGACGAAGGAAAGAGCGGCTCGCAGTTCCAGATCCAAGCCAGCGCCCGCCATTTTGAAGAGATTGAGACTCGCGCGGCCAGGGGCTGGTTTTAGATAAAGATGCGTGTCTCCACGAAAGTAGAGGATCCCCATCGCCGCATCAATCACGACAATCGCTGGAGCAATGTACCTCGCTAGATGCCTACCCTACAGAGAAGATCCCGTCCTTCCTGCTGCTTGAGCCTGGTCACTTCAGCCACCACATCGCTTCGCACAATGGTTGTGTTGTTCCATTCGGCTTTTTCCAGCGTCGATGAGAACACATACTTTGGCATGGCATTGATCCTGTCGGCCCACGGGTCGGTGCGTCTCGGCCAAATTACAGCAAAGCCTTCGTATGTGGTCCTGCCCATTAAGATTGCGTCGCATGCCAGTGCTTGACCCAATCCGTCCCGCATATACGCATCATCACGGTACTCAGAAAATCCCGAGATGCCTGCTCCTGCGAAAACGCCGTCTACTGAGATCAGAGTATATTCGATAATGTTCCGCATGATTATTGTGTCCTTTCCTCTCCTATTTCCCTCGATGTGTCAGAGGTATCGATTTCTTTGCACTGATAAGACGGCAAGTTGGCTCCAAACTCATCGCAGGCTGAAGGCAAACATAGGAAGGGCCGGTGTTCGGCGAGGATTTCGTACATTGACCAGTTCCAGGGATAACCCTGGCCTGGTTTTCCTTATCTAACTCATCAGCATGCATGTTGTTTTTCTGCATAACGTATTCGACGCTTTCTCGAGCACCTTACCGTACATGGTGGACATGCAGCAAGTATTCCTCACGGTGCAATGGATTATAGTCCAGGCGTTTACGCGTGGGATACTCGCCCTCTTTGTGACGATAGCCAGATGCCTCTGCCAGAAAAACGCCTTCACCCTCGCTAATGGCTGGCAGTTCACGCCTGAATGTCTCTGTTGTTCTTACTGGTATGGTGCCTGTTAAAAGGAAGGTGTCACCTTGCAGGATTGGTTGCTCATAGAGGGCTCCCAGTGCTGAGAGTTTCAACATGGCGGTGCTGAGGATCTCTACTGGAACGCTGAGTTCAAACTGGTTGATTGGCTCATAGACAGCACTGCCAGCCTGTGAAAGAGCATCCATCAGGACCAGCGGCGTCAGGTTTCTGAAGTCGCCAGCGGTGGAGCCAGCCTGGCGATCAAAGCCCATGTGGGTCAAGGTGATGGCGATATCCGTCACTTCCCAACCATACAGGCCCTGGGCCAGCGTGGCGTAGAGCGTCTCTTCAATCGCGTGATAATAGGACAGTGGCAGCGCGCCGAGCGTGCTTGTATAGCTTATCCCGCTCCCCTGAGGACCAGGCTCGACGCGAAAACCGATCGTCGCTACAAAAGGATTATCATCCTTGCCCATACTTTCCACTGCCTGTCCTATCCCTATCGGCTTTTCGATACAGACGATGGTTGTCTCGCTAAAGCGGACAGTCAGGCCATGCTGTTCTAGTAGCAAAGATTCTATGACCTCTTTTTGGACCTCGCCAAAGATGCGCAGGTAGATGGTCTGATGCAGGTCGTCCTTGAGCACAGAGATCAAAGGATCCTCTTCCGCCAGTTCCAGAAGCACCCGGTAGAGCTGATGATTGTGTTCAGCGGGCACCGCCTCGATGCGCGTCTCCATTTGCGGAATGGCGAAGCGCAACGTTTTGATCTGGCTGGACCACTCACCAACCACGTCACCGATTTTGACATCCTTGAGACCCCAGACCTTACAGAACTCGCCAGCCGCCACCATCGGTACCTGTTCGGTGGTCCCCTCGCGGAACAGATGCAGCTTCTGAATCTTGCCTGTATATATCTCGCTCGCGCCATCCGCTGTGCGGCGTCGCAAGTTTACCTGGCTACGCACCTGCAAGCTGCCCGCAAAGACACGCACATACGCGATCTTCTCACCTGTCACCTCCTTCTCCATCTTAAAGACGATGCCTGACAATGGCTCCTCCTCCAGACCGGTCTGGGAGGGGAACAGGTCAGAAAGATGGGTCAGCAGTTCTGTGACGCCGACACCCGTAATGGCCGACCCAAAGAAGAGTGGCGTCACCTGTGCCGCCGCGACTTGCTGCTTGAGCGCGCTCCAGACCTGTTCCGCTGTTATACACTGATCCTCTACATAGGCGGCAAGCAGACGCTCATCATGAAGCGCGAGTTGTTCAAGACAGGTTTGTAGGAACGCAGGATCATGGAGATCATGGGGGATAATGGCAGCCTGTTTGGTCCCGATCTGTGCCGGGTGATTGAATGGAAGAATATGCTCTGTGAGTTTATCCTTGATACGTTGCAGCAGGGAGTCCGCTTGTGCGCCGCTGCGATCGATTTTGTTGATAAAGATCATGGTGGGGATCGCAAGTTTGTGCAGGGTGGACAGCAGAATGAGGGTCTGTGCCTGGATCCCTTCGACGGCCGAAATCACCAGCACCGCACCATCCAGCACGCTAAAGGAGCGCTCAACTTCAGCCAGGAAGTCAGCGTGCCCGGGGGTATCAATCAGATTGACTTTCACGTCATTGACAAAAAAAGAGACCACTGATGCCTTAATCGTGATGCCCCGTCTCTTCTCCAGATCCATCGCATCGGTCTGGGTCGTCCCTTTATCGACGCGACCGACAGCGTCGATGACATGGGTCTCATAGAGAATCCGTTCGGTCAGACTGGTCTTGCCCGCGTCTACGTGCGCGACGATCCCTATATTGATGGTTAACAAGTATGCTCATCCTTCTCTTACTCCTCATACTATTCACCTCCTTTCCTGCTCAATGCACTACAACGATTCACATGTTCAGCCAGGTTGCTGATCACTCATGAACTCACCGGAAGTTCGACGCCTAGCGTACCATGGACGAATTCGTCTGTCAACTTTACCGGGCAGGGCAATTGCATCTAAAAACTCGTGTCTGCAATTTTTGCACCTACCCAGTTGCAGAAGTTGCAGACACAAGGGGGGCGTATCGTCTATACGTATCCCAGGATGCGGTCAACTTTTACGCACAAAACCACACGCGGATCGCCACGATAGCGCGAGGAGGAGCCATACTTTTCTGCCAGAATATTGTAAAAGGCTCCAGTGGGATCTTCCTCAATCTTATCAACCATCCCACGAAACTCAGCATATGTGTAGGGGTCATTGGGGTCAGTAATCGTGATAGCCACACGCGGATCACGCTTGATATTTTGATATTTCTGACGTTCAGTGGTATGGGTAAACTTGATGTATTCCTCATCCCACAAAAACCACATCACTGATGAATTTGGCTCTCCCTTCGCGCCAATCGTTGCAAGATGCGCGAACGCTTTCGAGTTGAGTATCTTCTGAACTTTGGGATTATTCAAATCGGCCATGCAAATAACCTCTCCATAGTACTTTGACTAAAAGGCGTGATCACCTCTCGGATACTAGAACTCCATAAACTGCATAGTTTATTCCTCTCGTTGTTCTGTGAATTCCAGCATCTCCGCAGTTTTAGCGCTTCTTTTATCACCTCTCATTTAGATGCGCTGGCCCTGCCGTCTTACTCATGGCACGTGGATCTCATGACTCTCTAAAGCAACTGTTTGATAGGTCAAATAGACACTCTTAGCATAAGATCGTATATACTGTTTCAAATAAAGGAGGAATGACCTTTGAGTGTTGGACCAGCATAGCGGCGCTGGCGCGCGCGGATTGGTCAGTTGGTGACCGGGAATGGTTATCGCAATCCGGCTTTACTGGCGAAAATGGCTTCGACCGTCGATGTGCTCTCGTATGGACGACTCACCCTGGGTATTGGAGCGGGCTGGTACGAGCCTGACTATCGAGCCTATGGCTACGAGTATCCATCAGCCTTAGAGTGTCTGCGCCAGTTGCGCGAAGCGATCCAGGCTATTCTGGCGCTGTGGATGCAGGACGAGGCCGTCTTTGAAGGGAACTATTATCAGGTACATGGTGCCATCAACCAGCCAAAGGGGTGCAGCAGCCGCATGTTCCCCTGCTGATTGCTGGCAGCGGCGAGCAAGTCACCCTCAAATTGTTGCGCGCAAGTTTGTGGTGCTCACAAAGCATTGCGAGTCCGTTGGACGTGATTACCGCAGCATTCATTGAACCGTACAGGTGCTCTGTGTCATTGGTAATACTAATGAGCAGGCCCAATCGTCGATCCCTGAATGGATGAACGCTCTTTTGCGTGAAGAGACCCACACGAATGCGCTCATTGGCAGTCCTGAGACGATCTGCCGACGGATCGCTGCCTACGAGGCTGCCGGGAGTCCAAGCATTGGCGCTTATCTTTTCCACTGCATGTGGCTAGAAACGCCGAAAGAATCAGCAGAACAGAGATCCCTGGCGAACTAACGCGACTATAGAATACACTATACTCTGGTGGAGCTGGAGCAGGCAATCCTGCCCGGTTCATTGTATCAGAAAGGGGGTCCTCTCCATTGAATGTGATTGAAACAGATCGGCTGATCCTTCGTTATCTCACCACTGAAGATGGTGCATTTGTTCTTGCGCTGATGAATGATCCCTCATGGTTGCACTATATTGGTGATAATGGGGTACGAACCCTTGAAGATGCCTGTACCTATATTGTAAATGGACCAATGGCGATGTACGCTCGCGTGGGCTTTGGTCTGTACGTAACTGCTCTGAAAGAAGATCATACGCCCATTGGCATTTGTGGACTGATCAAAAGAGAATCCCTGGAAGATGTGGATATTGGCTTTGCGTTTCTTCCCCAGTTCTGGTCCCAGGGTTACGCCTATGAAGCAGCCTCTGCGGTCATCGCATATGGAAGACAGGTTCTGGGCCTGCAACGTATGGTGGCGATCACCTCACAAGATAATCAGCGTTCCGCCCACTTGCTAGAAAAGCTTGGTCTGCACTTTGAACGTCTGATCACGCTGACCAATGATGCCCAGAAGGTTCGATTATTTGTGACCGCATCCTGAGACGATGGGTTGCTCTGCCTTCAAGTGAAGCCTGCGATCAGGCCTCTGGTGTGTTTCTACAATAATGCCCTGCGGATTATCCTTGCGCGAAAAACTTTGAAAGACCTCGCTGCTCACATAGAGGCAGGGAAGTCTCTTTTGTCTCTGTTCTTGCAGCAAAGCCTGTCCATGCAGGCTCCTCAATAATTCTGGCGCAACGAGGAGGTGACGCACACGTTGCGGAGAACGTAGTGCCTCTGTGACCAGGCGGAGCCCCTCAACCAGTGCCAGTCCGGTTCGTTCGCGTTCTGAACTCTTGAGAAGAGCGCGAATTTGTTTGATTTTGGGATTGGTTCGATGAGTGATGATCGTATCGGAAAAGCCAGAAAACCTCTGGTGCTGTTCTGTCTGAGTGTGATGCTGTTTTTCCATAGGAAACGCCTGCCTTCCAGGATGAAATGGGACCATGACATCAAAATCGTAGCCAACCTCTGAAAAAAGGGGACAAATCTGTCAATGAAAGAGGTGGCAAAAAGAGGAATGCCTGGTGCAAGCGCATCAAAAGAGGAAGAGAAAAGGGCAAGACAATCTGTCACGTATACAAATCAAAGCTGCATACGTGCGAATATGAGAGAAACATTCTTCATATTGATCCATGCCTCCTTGTAAGCGCTCTACTCAGGCTTGCAAAGAGGCAGGAACATTTGCTTGTACAATGCGCATATAACGTAATCTCATGAGGAAAATGTATCAGGAAGTTTAGTTGATGTCAAGAAAGGACTGAAGAAACAGCTAGCCAACGAGATCAATTATGTGCGGATAATAATTCTAGCCCACGCATTAATACCCACAGAGAGCACGATAGATTTGTAGCGCGTGCTTTTTATTTCCTGCTGCTTGGCCCTCGGCCTGCTTCCAGAGAGGATAGCGTTCTTTCATACATTTGGCACAGGGCCGATAGCCTGCCTCGATGGCTGTTATCTCATCGGCGAAAAAGACGCGATGCTGGACATAGTGGCCCTGGGCGATGGCGCGATTGGCGCTCGGACAATCGAAGCAACCATATATTTTGTCTGGTTTATAGCCTCCAAACGTACCCTTCTGCTCACTCTGATATGGCTTCCCATCGAGACCGATTAATGTATACATTTTCATTATTAGCTACTTTCATGAGGTTTCGATTATTTTTGCATTATTTAAATGATTAGGTAAATTTAAGCATATAAAATCTGTAATTGTCAACGTTTGTCTTATTTGGAGCTAGTATTTTTATAAAGATGAAGAAGGAGACCATGATTATAGTGATTGGCGGGAAACCTTCGATGAATCAATTTTCACCCGGAAGGATAGAAAGTCTAATTATGAGCAAAGATATAGAAAGGTTGTTGTGCGTGTGATGTATACGCCCAATCCGAACAGGAGGTGGTTCCACGATCATCCTACCTGGTTTCAAGGATATCCTATGGCACCGTTTCCCAATGGCCATGAGGTGCGAACAGGCTTTAATCGGCAATTTTTGTGTTTTAAGCATGCTGAGTTTCGCTTACCTCATATTCTTACCAAATTAGATGTGTTTGCTGGGGGATACGAGATCGGAGAATATTGTCTGGCAACAGATTTAAATGGTACTGTTATTGAGAGCTTATCAGGGGTCTTTCCGACCCCTTTTTCGCGCTGAACTATGGTATCGGGCCGCAACGCCACTTCTAAAAAATTGATAGGCCATCACCTCTCAACGGCTATCCGAGCATGCCGCCACTATGTGGGGCAGCATGTGGGTCCATTGCCTGACGAATGGTTTGAGCAAGTACTGCCATTTCTTCATCGGCAATGGAAAGCATTCCTCTGGAGATGTCCAGAACTGCTGTTTGCTGTTGCTCATAGGGGACTCCTGGAGGTAAAGGAACAATATGCCAATGAACGTGCCGATTCGCTTGTTGGCTACCAAGCGTCAAAATATAGACTCGTTCTGTTGGCAATACCTGTCGTAGGGCTTCGGAGATCTGATAAATCAGTCGCTGGAGGACAAGGTAGTCTTCCAGCGTAAAATCACCTGTAGCTTGCTCACGGTGCTCTCGTGGTGCCACCAGTACATAGCCATACACGGTTGGATATGTGTTAAGGAAAGCGACAGTCGTCTGGTCCTCATAAATCAGATGATGGTGATAATCAGGATTGCCCGCAAGCATTTCGCAGATAAAACAAGGACCTTTCGAGCGTTTTTCATACGCATCCATATCAAATGGTTGGGAACTGAACATCTTGTTTCTCCTCGTGCCTGTTGGGAACTGATCTGTCCGCAATCAGCCGTCCACACGCGCCAAATAGTCCCCGGCGTTCTCTTCTGAGATTATACAACAAAGTGAGCTCTATTTTGTCATCCGTTGTATATATCTCTGATGGAGTGAGGATGATACCAGGTGAGTAGGCAGCGCGCCTCCAACAGAAAAAAGCCAGAGTAGATGGATACTGGCCGGGACCTTTGCCATGTTCAATGAGGATTTGAAGATCATGTTAACTCACCATTGTGTGATTTCGGCATGATAAACACTGGAGGAGCATCAGAGCGGATGCGTCGTACAACCTCAGTCAGCGCTTTATCCCCTTGCTTAAAAGCACTTCGTCTTGTCTTTCTTCCATGGCTTGACGAGCGTAATTTGACGAAGTCCCGTCTTCGCACCATGGTCAAAAAATCCTCTGTAATCTGCAACTCATTGGTTGCAAAATGTGATCATCTCTGCTACAATAAATATGCAACTCATTGGTTGCACTAGAAAGGAGATCCTTATGGAAGCAGTCGTGATCACACAGAGTATCGTCATTCAGGCAGAGCGTTCGCGCGTCTGGCGAGCAATTACGATGCCTGAGCATATTGCGAAGTGGTTTCAACCGATCCACTTTGAACGCTTTGCCATCGGGGAGGCCGTGACCTTTGATCGTGGTGCGAAAGGGTCGATCGCCATCATCGAGCCAATGGAGCGCTTTGGTTTCCACGGGCAAATTGCCCTTTCTCATCCGGCGCAGACGTTGGTGATTTTTACCTTGAAGACAGTGCCTGAAGGGACCCGTCTCACTGTCACGGAGCAAGGTTTTGAAGCGCTGCCCGAAGAAGTGCGAGAGAGCTATTTCAAAGGGAATATGCAGGGATGGGAAAAAGTGCTGAGCAATCTCACTGTCTCTATCCTGGCAGGTCATCATGATTGAGAACGAAGATCGCGTGTTTACCGCCCTTGCAGATGGGAATCGGCGGCGCTTGTTGACGACGCTGGCCCGAAGTAGTCCCAAGACGGCGACGCAGCTTGCACGCGAATTTCCTATCAGTCGCCAGGGAATTATGAAGCATCTCGATCTGCTTGTCCAGGCAGGACTGGCGCAGGTGCAAACGTCAGGGCGCGAGAAACAGTACGTGTTCAATCCTACTTCTCTCCAGTCAGCCAGCGTGTGGATCGAAGCCATTAATCAGCAATGGAACGAGCGTTTGCTGCGCTTAAAGGACCTTATCGAAAACGACGAATTGTGAGGGGTTTCAGCCGCCTATGCTGGAAAGCGAAAACAGAGACACCCAAAGCGAATATGTTGAAAGGAATCCATCGATGAGCAACCTCCAACTTACACAGATGCCAGTTGCGGAAACGGCCATGCTTATTCGTCGGCCAGTCGCCGAAGTCTTCAGGGCATTTATTGACCCAGCAATCACCTCCAAATTCTGGTTTACCAGGGGCAGTGGCAATTTGGAACAAGGCCGTCGGGTCCAGTGGGATTGGGAGATGTATGATCTCTCCATCCAGGTAACTGTTCTCGCCATTGAAGAGCAGAAGCGCATTCTCATTGAATGGCCTGGCTATGGCACCTCGAATCTGGTCGAGTGGATCTTTACCGCGCGGAAAGACAACACCACGTTTGTCCGTATCACCAACACCGGCTTCAGTGGAAATGGTGAAGGTGTCAAACAGGCTATTGATGCAACCCAGGGCTTCACGTTCCTCCTTGCAGGACTCAAAGCGTTCCTTGAACACAACGTCATCTTACATCTAATTGCCGATGGACACCCCAAGGAACCAGAAGAATACTAATTCAGACAGCAAAATAGGCGTAGCTGATGCATCAGCTACGCCTTCGGCTGCCTTTCTCTACCTCACTAACGAACAATGATGGGAATCTGTTTTTCACTTTCTTGCCTCTGAGTACGCTGGTAATTATATTTGCCGTCTTTATACTCTCGTTCATAATCCAGGTTATACGAAAAATGGTAAGATAGAAATTGCAATGAAACAAACAAAAATGTAGATGACGAGCCATCTTTCAGAAATAAATATCAGCCTACTTGTGTGATCAAAGAGATTGGCGTGCGAGATGGCATGCACTGGAGTAAGCCAGAGGTGGCACACGGGCATGTGCACTGGCAATGGATCTGTGTTACGCTGGTATTCTGTTTCATCCGTATGCGTAGAACGATTATTACCATAAATAAGAATGAGATATCTATGTTCAAGGATAGCAATCATCAGCGCCCATGGCGGCGCTTGACGTTGTTTGGTTTGCGTTACGGTTGGATTGTCCTTTCCCTGCTCGGCATTCTCTGGTTCCCATTTGATTGGTTGAGTGAGGTGTGGCCGGCGTTTGGTGTCCCTTTCCGCCAGGTTTTCCACAATGCGCATGATCATTTTGTTGGACATACCGTCTTCTTTTTTGTTGTTGGGATGCTGATCCTCTCTCTTGTCGCTGCGCTCCGCCGCCATCTCCACTGGTATATTCTGGGGCTGATCATGGCGGCGCTGGTGCAAGAAACGATTCAGGCCTTCTTTCGCGGCCAGTTGCCAATATTTATAGATTTCAATGCATTGAAGGGTGATGCCCTGGGCGGTATGAGTGCCTGGATACTTGAGAAAGCTTTGAGGGCTATTTTCTCTTTTCAACAGAAACCTTTTCTTCCACCGCATCATCTTCATGGATCTTCCTCAAATCTTCAGGACGATCCAGGTGATTCAGGTAGAGGATGCCGTTCAGATGATCGATCTCGTGCTGCAACGCCCAGGCATAATATCCATGAGCACTGACACGCAGGGGCTTGACATGAATATCCTGTCCTTTTACCACAGCATTGAAGTAGGTGAGGAGCCAGTCGATGGTTGCATAATCAACGCGCTATCTGCGTTCGGTATGAAGCAAAACCAGAACACTTTGAGCAATTCCACTCTCCTGAGCAATGCGACGCAAACTGATGGCAGGCTGCCCACTTTTCGCACGTTCAACATTCAGTTGAGCGAGCAAGAGACGAAGACGACACGAAACTGGCATGTATTTCCTCCTGGAGAGGGTCAAATAATGTATGCGGTGAGGATGCGGAACATTACCTGTAGAGACAACAGCTTAAGGATGTTGCCTCTACAGGCCGAGGGTTTGATCGCGTGGGGGCTTTCAGAAACGGACCCAGGCGTTTGCACCATCAACGGTAGCTGCACCTATACGCCTAACAATGGCGTTGTTACTCTCACCCTTGCAGGGAACGCTCTTTTTGTCAAGGGAAGTGTCTCTGCGGTCTCTACCTCGACAGCGGGAGTGGTCTTTTCCTCGGGCTTCGAGCCAGCCGATACCCAGCCAACCTGGTCCAACACTCTCGATGAAAGCGCTGGTATCTCAAATGTTCGTGGGGTCTGCTGCAACCTCCCTGGGCCAGAAGCGAAGATCGGGGCTGGTTCCTCGTTCGCCCATACCGGTGATCATGCCTTGCTCTACTCGGGATATGCCAGCAATCCGAATGGGACCGACTATGCCTACTCGAAGATCTTTGATGTCAGCTCACGCAACATCGTGATTCATTCCTCAAGTACCCTGTCCTACTGGATCAACCCCGAAAGCGCCGCGACCAGCTACAACTATGCTACCGGGAGCAATAGTACCTGTGTAGGCGTGGATCTCATCTTTAGTGATGGCTCTACCCTGCGTGACTCTGGCGCGGTTGATCAGAACGGTCATCGGGCGCATCCCTTCTATGGACAATGTAATCACCTGACCCTGGATGCCTGGAACCAGGTAAGGGTGAACCTCGGGTCCTCTTCCTTAAATGGAAAAACTCTGTTACGGGTTATCATTGGTTATGACCAGCCTGGGGTAACCGGTGGCTATCGTGGCGCAATCGACGATATCAGTATTACTGGTTAGTTGTTCAGAGGATTAAACGCGCTAACGCTCACCATCAAATGTGGTGAGCGTTAGCGCGTTTAATCCGCCAGGTTTCAGGTTGGGGAAACAGGATTGTTTGGCGCAACAAATCTTGCTTGTTTAGGGAAGCTCTATTCTTAGCACCGAGCCTGGATAATAGAGGATGCCCCAGGTCCCATTTCCATTATCGATAGGAGATATATTAGCCTCATTGACCCAGCTCCCGTTGTCGTCGATGTAGCCCACTGACACAGAGACCGGTTGTTGCCAGGTCGAAAAGTAGTTCGTCGTCCCATTATCGGCATCTGACAGTGCGTAATAATCATTGTCCTTGTTGACGATCAGGCCGACGGCTTTGCTAGTGGTAGAAAACGCGAAATCTTTGCCATTTACGGACTTCGTTTGCGCGTAGTTATCATCTGGTACAAAGGTGTCAGTGTTGTAACCTACCATTTTGTTTGTAGGAGCGGGCGCAATAATTGTCGAGATCTTATTCAGAACACCATACAGGCGTTTTGTGCTGTCCAGGTCATATTTCAAAGCGTAGGAGTTGCCAAGAACCCAGTTTCGATAATCATTTACCTGGCCTTCCGATGCATCTTTATAAATCCCTAAGGGATAGCCTTCAGTATCAGCGATCTGCCAGATATCGTAAAAGCCTCCATTCAGCAGGGCGGTCAGGGCCAGGGTCGTTGTATTGCCATAGCCGCCCGAGTTCTCAGCGATATAGCGGTACTTAGAGTTTGTGGTGCTGATGATCTGAGCTGTTTTACTGGGTTGTATGTCATAGGGATCATATCCTATCGCATCCACATTGGAGAGCGGCACGATATCTGCATCATCAACGTTTCCGCCAGCCAGGTTAATCCGGGTTGCCACCACATAATCCGAATTCTTGACCGCCCCTCCTAACTGATTGAGAAGATCCAACCAGAGCCCACGCTGTCCATTCTGCCAGCTAGGATTCACGCTAGGCTCATTATTGAGTTGGAAGAAGATTACACGATGATTGACATCGTAGCTTGCCAGATGGTTGAAAAGCGCCGTCACGGCATTGCGCTCTGCCTGAAAGAGAAACTGAGCATCGGCGTCATGAGGACCTCCATCGGGTAACCAGGGCGCATAGTTGCTATTGGTAGTCAGGCCTACTCCCCAATATTTTCCTTGATCTTGCACATAGGCCGGAACAGTCGTACCATTTTTGTAGCCATTGAGGTACGCACCTCCGGTTCCATTGGTGCCAAACCAGGCCAGGTCCAGGCGCAGACCATATTGATTAGCCCAATCGACATATTTATCGATGATTGTCCAATCATATTCTCCCTGATTGGCAGGTTCGATATTGCTCCAGGGAAAGATCACTGAGGCGGTTTTGATATTGACCTGAGCCGTTTTTTCGTAATAATTTTCCTCAAAGCTTAGTGGATTGGGAGGGCCCATGGCTGCTAGATTAAAACGCCCAACGTTCTGAATATGCATATCCAGATAGGGTTTGCCATCAACCTCTAGATATCCCTTCCCTTCGGGACTCACTACAACGCGTGAGACGACTGTTGCGGCCTTCGCTTTCTGTAGTGGAATAAACGTAAACACGCTTACAAGTACCACACAGACTGTCAAAAATGCACATGCTTTCTTTAACATATATTCCTTCCTTGGAACGTACTACTCAAACACTATGAGAGACAACTGGCACTCCATTGACCAGTAATGGTCTGGCCAGTTGGATTTGACAGGAGAGCTAGGGAGATCACTTGGCCCCGCATACGGATAAATCAGTATTGCTACCCGTTGGGCCAGATGTCGTGAGTCGTGATTGGGTAGATCACCCCCTTTCTAAATGCTTTCTCCCTTGAGTTTTTATCTGTGGCTGCTTATCCCTTAATGCCAACCGAGCTGATACTCTCAATGAAGCGTCGCTGGAAGAACAGGAAGAGGATGAGCACCGGTGCTGCCGTGAGCACGCTGGCTGCCAGAAGATCGGGATATTTGATCGCCTGCGACACTCCTGCGGTATGGCTGAGAAAATAGAGGGCAATCGGCAAGGTCTGCGAACCGGGATCGGAGAGGACCAGGCGGCTCCAGGCGAACTCGTTCCAGATAAAGGTCAGGGCGAGAATCGCCAGCGCCGTCATCCCCGGTTGTAACAGGGGTAGTGCGATGGAAAAGAAGCTGCGGCTATCGCTACAGCCATCGATCTTAGCGGCCTCGATCAACTCATTCGGGATAGCCAGGGCATACTGGCGCATCAGAAAGATGCCGAAGCCACTGAAAAAGAAGGGGAGTACGACCCCTTGTGGAGTATTCAACCAGCCCAGATTCTTGACGATGTCGTACACTGGAAAAAACGTTGTCTCCTGAGGGATCAGCATTGTAGCGATAATAAAAAGAAAGGTAATATTCTTGAAGCGGAAATTAAACTTGGCGAATACATAGCCTGTGAGCGTACAGACCAGGACATGTATTGGTACATAGATCAGTGTCACTTCCAGGCTGGTAAGAAAGGCCCCGCTAAGATTTCCATTCACCCAGACATTGCGATAACTATTGAGTGTGGCATTCAACGGAATCCAGTTGAAAGAGGCTTTGAACATCTCTGCCTGATTCTGGAACGAGGCAGAGAACATCCACAGGACCGGGCTGATCATCAGCAGGGCGAAGAGTCCCATCGCCACAAAGAGGATGAGCTCACGCGTCTTGATCCCACCCTTCTTTATGGACCCTCGCTGGGCGAGCAACATGCTATCTCTTGTTTGAATCTTCTGCATAAAAACGCGTCGCTTTCATTTGAACCAGTGTAATAATCAGGATGATGATAAAAAGGGCAAAGGCAATCACCGAGCCATAGCCTACGTTACGGGAATCGAAGCCCTTCTGAAACATATAGAGCAGAGCGGTCCTGGTCGAGCCGTAGGGTCCGCCCTCGGTCAGAATCGCGACCGGTGCGTAAGTCTTGAGGGCACCAATCACCAGCGTAATGCTCAGAAAGAGGATCGTGGGTTTTAACTGGGGGATCATGACATAGTAGAAGCGCTGAGTTGCATTCGCGCCATCGACTCGGGACGCATCCAGCAGTTCTTTACTGACATTGGCGAGACCAGCCAGATAGATCACCATATTATAGCCCAGACCGCTCCAGACGCCGACAATCACAATAGCGGTTAAAGCCCAGGTGGTATCGGTGAGCCAGGGGATGCGAGCGAAGTGCAGGCTTTCCAGGATATTATCGATATAGCCTAGTTCTTGACTAAACCAGAGCTTGAAGATGATCGCGGCAACCACCCCCGTTACCAGTGTCGTTGAGAAGATCGCGCTGCGGATCAGGGCCTTACCGATCGTCATGTAGAAGACCGCAATAGCCACAAAGAGCGCGAGAATCAGGGCGATGGGGACCGTTGCGATCGTGAGGATAAATGTGTTCGAAAAGACGACGCGAATACTCGGATCTTGAAAGAAGCGTGTGATATTCTTAAGGCCAATAAACTGATAGTCGCCGATATAGCTGTAGTTTGTGAACATGTAGTACAAGTTCATCAAAAACGGATAATAGTAAAAGACCGTGAAGAAGAGCACTGCTACACTCACTGTCCCATACGCGAAGAGGTTAGGAATTTTTCGCCGTGCGGGAACGCGTTGCTGCTGGACACGGGGCGTCGAAATAGCAATTGAGCGATAGGTAGGATATGTTTTCAAAATAGATCTCCTCATCCTCTTATGTTCTCCTGAGCTAAGAGCTACTCAGACGTCTCTTGATCGTTGTCCCTGTTCTGTAGAAGGGACAACAATCAAGAGATGAGAACAAGGGGTCTGCTTATTTTGCGGCGTCGCTAATCCCTTGATTAATCTGCGTGGCTGCGTCTTTCATAACTTTGGCAGGATCGCTCAGCTTGACCAGGATCTGTTGCAACGCATCATTATAGATAGTTGAGGCATCAGCAAAAACAAAAGGCGCTTCCAGGAAATTGTAGCGGCTGCTGTTGAGTTGCTCACGGGTGACCAGGGCAGACTCCAGAACTCCAGCTCCCTGCCCTTTCCAGGTGGCCTGCTTGGTTGGATCTTCATAAGCAGAGAGATTAATAATGGCGCTGATGGCATCTTTGCTCTTCTGAAAGCTATCAGAAGCCATTGTTTTGAGTAGGGAGAGTGCCTCTGTACGATGTTTGGAATTTTTGAAGATCGCGTATTCTACCCCGCCAATGCTCGTCGTATTCAAGCCACCAGGACCTTTAGGCGTGACAGAGGAACCATAGTTAAGTTTTGCTTCACTGCTGGCCTGGGCATCCCAGCCGCCGCTGAAATAGACCGCGATCTGGCCATTGAGCCAGAGTTGAGTGGCACTGCCATCAGGCTTGGGAGCAGAACCGGACTTGACCAGATTCTGCATAAATGTGTAGGCCTTAACCGATTCGGGAGAATCAATCAGCGTTTTGCTGTAATCCTCGTTCATTTGCTGACCACCGCCAGCCCAGAGCCAGTAATCGGTCGCCCAGTTTCCACCATCAAAGGAGGTGGTATAGATAGTCTTACCGTCCTTTGTTTTGAGCGAAGCGAGCTTTTTAGAGAGGGCATACAGATCGTCGAGGGACTGGATTGGTCCGGTTACCCCTGCACGGGCGAGAATATCCTTGTTGTAATATTGGAAAATAGTGTTATTTCCAATTGTCAGGCCATAGATGCGTCCATTATAAGACATCCGCTCAAGCTGACCTTTGGAGAGAGATTTGTACACATCCCATTTTTTGGCTTCGTTGGTCAGATCGACCAGGAGACCAGAGCGGGCAAATTCTTTCAGCCAGACCATCTGAGCGATATCGGGAAAGTCGCCGCCGCTCATCATGACAAGCTCTTTCTCCTTCATATCCTTACCGCCATTGCCCCATGAGCTTGCAATCAGATTGATCTTGAGGTTGGGATACTCTTTGTTGTATTTCTGCGCATTTGACCAATTGTTGTTGTTATCGCCAACAATTTTGAGCGTTGCATTTGCATCGACACTGGGAGTACTACTACTGGTGGTCTCGCCACAAGCAGCAAGGGCGCTTGCAACAGCCCCACTACTTAGACTGAGAGCTACCGAACGCTCGATAAAAGCACGGCGCGAGAGACGTTTTGTGGTAGAGGTTTTTGGCTCGACGAATTGAGACTCGAATGGTTGCATAGACATAGAACAAGTACCTCCTGACGAAATAAAAGACCACATTAAGCAGGCAGGGCGCATTATCCTGCAAACTCCTCAAAAAACAGGTCCCCTGGCGAAAGAAAAATGATGGGAGAGCTAGCAAAAGACGGGAGTAGGATAGAAACGTGGGCACTGTGTATCATAAGAACCAGGTCCTTTCCTGTACGAAGCTATCATAGCCTCCCTATTGCGTTGTAAGCACATATGTTCCGTGACATACATCAATGAAGATGTGGCAAGCAATGTTGGTTGATATGCTGGTATGTTTAACTGGTATGTTGAGATCATACATAGGAAATATCTGTCTGTCAAGCCCTTTCAGCAATTTGTTTAAAATAGGTGAAGTTCCCTCTTTCTCTTTTTTCGCCTATTATCCTGATGGAATCGTGTGCGAGAAAGAGTTTTTTGTGCTATACTCAAAGAGTTGACAAAGTTATATACCATGGTATATGCTCAATTTATAACAGTAGAGTCACCGAACAATGAGAAGGATATCTTCATGTCTTCAGAGAAGGAACGAAAGCCAGGGGTATCGCTCCATCAGCAGATTGCGCAGAGCATTCAGCAAGATATTGTCCAACAGGGTCTGGCCCCTCATACCAGGATCTCCTCAGAAGCTGAGTTTACGCGTCAGTATGGGGTGAGTCACAATACCATTAATAAGGCGCTTGAACTCCTGGTTCACCAGGGGGTCCTCTATCGTCGGCGGCCCCAGGGTACCTTTGTTGCTGCACAAGGAGAACCAGTCCAGGCCGTTCAGGCAAAGAGAGGGAGCGAACCACAAAAGTCTGTCCCTCGTATCGGCCTGATCATCCCTTATATGGCCGATAGTTTTAGCAACACGATTGTGCTTGGCGTGGAGATGGAGGCGCGTACGGCAGGCTTCCGACTGGATTTTGCCTACTCTGAGAATGACTGGGCGATGGAGCGCTACCATCTCAAGCAATTTTTACAGGATGGAGTCGCAGGGATCGTGCTTTTCCCTGGAGATCATCCTATCGCCATTCAGAACGGTCGCTTTGTTTCAACCGAGCATAAAGAGCGGATAGAGATGCTGCACGAGCTACAACAGCAACAGATGCCCTTTGTGCTGCTTGATCGTTATATCCCAGAAGTTGTGTGTAATCATGTCGTCTCCGACGATTTCACCGCTGGCTATGCTGCCACGCAGCATCTCATCTCCCAGGGACATCAGCGCATCGGCTATATCTCGATTATTCCCGAGATGACCAGTAGTGCAAACCGCTATCTGGGTTATCTGCGTTGTCTTGCTGACAATGGTCTGAGCAGTGACCAGAACTTGATTTTACAGACCTTGCACCAGGAACTCCCTGATCTCTCTTTGTCTCGAACGCTTGATCCTGTAGATCGGGCGCGAGTCGTTGAGTATCTGCAACAGGAGCAACGGCCCGATGCGCTTTTGGCAATGAATGATTATGTTGCTTTGCAGGTTTTGCAGGCTGCTCAGGAGATCAATCTACGCATTCCTCAGGCTCTAGCACTCGTCTGCTGCGGTGGTGTCGATATTGGAGAGTTTACTCGCGTCCCATTAACCAGCATTCTTCAGCCAGGTGCAGAACTTGGGCGCCAGAGTACGCGTATCCTCCTGAACTTGATTACACAACGTACCTCAAAAGTGCACCAGGTAGTCCTGCCCGTAAACCTGATTATCCGCCAGAGTTGTGGTGCGAACGAACGTCCAATCATCAACGAGCGAGCGATCGCGCGTGCATTG
Organism: Dictyobacter alpinus; assembly: GCF_003967575.1. Taxonomy (NCBI): domain Bacteria; kingdom Bacillati; phylum Chloroflexota; class Ktedonobacteria; order Ktedonobacterales; family Dictyobacteraceae; genus Dictyobacter; species Dictyobacter alpinus. Next base: position 794,321 of record NZ_BIFT01000001.1, on the reverse strand, counting down.
CCAGCTCTTCATGAAGATAGTGGACAGACCAGGGTACTTTGAAAGAGCTCTAAGCGTTCCCACTTCCTCTAAATAGTCCTATACCGTGTCATAATCGTTGCGAATGCGCAAATCTTCTATGAGAGAGAGAAACGCACTATGTTGGTGAACTCACCAGAGTATATTCATCTTATCTTTAAAACCCACCTTGATCTCGGATTTACAGATCTGGCGAAAAATGTCGCCGAGCAGTATTTTACCCACTATATCCCCCAGGCTCTGACGACGGCGAAGCGCTTCCGCGCCGAGGGGAGCGCCGAGCGTTTTATCTGGACGCTTGGTTCCTGGCTTATCTATGAATATCTCGAACAGGCCTCTCCAAAAGAGCGTGCAGTCCTGGAAGAAGCGATAGTGGCAGGTGATATTGTCTGGCACGGCCTTCCATTTACCACACATAGCGAACTTATGGACTCCTCGCTCTTTGTCCATGGGCTCAGCCTCTCCCAGAGCCTTGATCGGCGTTTTGGCAAAAAGACCATCGCGGCCAAGATGACGGACGTGCCAGGGCATACGCGTGCAATGGTGCCGCTGCTCGCGCAAGCTGGGATCGTCCTGTTGCATATTGGAGTCAATCCCGCCTCAATCGTCCCAGATGTGCCTCCGGTCTTTGTGTGGCGAGATCCGCGTGGCGCAGAGGTCATCGTGGTCTATCAAGCAGGCGCATATGGAGGGCTGACCACCGTATCTGGGACCACCGCTGCATTAGCATTTGCGCATACCAATGATAATATCGGGCCTCAGTCTTATGAACAGGTGCAGCAGGTCTACCGAGAGTGGCATACACAATTTCCGGATACCGCAATTCAAGCTTCGACTCTGGATGCGTTCGCCCACGCTATTTTCCCTTATAAAGACACGCTTCCCGTGATAACACAAGAGATTGGTGATACCTGGATTCATGGTATTGGTACCGATCCCGCTAAGGTCGCGCAATTTCGTGAGCTCTCGCGCCTGCGCCGCCAATGGTCAGGCAATGGTCAGTTCAAAGAGAATGCCAAAAAGTTCGAGCGTTTCAGTACCGCTCTTTTGCTTATCCCTGAGCACACCTGGGGCCTCGACGAAAAAGAGCACCTCAATGACTACACCCATTATCAAAAAGAGCAGCTTGCCCTTTTGCGTACGCAGCCCCATACCCAACACTTTGAGGCCTCCTGGCAGGAGCAACGGAACTATATTCAAGACGCGTTGCAAGCCCTGGGAGGGACTTCAGTTGCTCAAGAGGCGCATTGGCGCCTTGCACAACTTGTGCCGCAGCCCTTCGATTCAACTGGTTTTGTCGCGGTTGAAGATTGGGAGCAGGTATTTACGACCGCCCATTTTACGCTGAGTTTCGCGCGCAGCGGATCCCTTAATCTGCTTAAAGAGAGAACAAGTGGCCGCGTCTGGTCCTCGCAAGAGCATCAACTTGGCCTCTTTCATTATGAAACCTTTGCTGCCTCTGATTACAAGCGGTACTGGGAGCAATATTGTATTAACAAGGAAGAGACCTCCTCCTGGTCCCTCAAAGACTTTACCAAACCAGGACTGGACCAGACTGCGCCGAAACACTTAATCTGGCAACCCGTCATTACAAACTTCAGATGGAAACAGGATGCAGAGGGATATGCCTTTCTTCTGGATCTCTCCCTGCCTGCCGAGTGTAGCTCCTCATGGGGGGGCCCTGCACGCCTTTCGCTCCTCATCAACGCACTCCATGCAGACACTCAGCTCACCTTTACCCTGCAATGGTTCGAAAAACCAGCCAGTCGTCTACCTGAAGCCCTCTGGTTCTCATTTAGTCCTGTCGTCAGTTATGAAGAAGGTTGGCTGCTTGAGAAAATGGGTCAGTGGATCTCTCCACTTGACGTAATCACAAATGGTAATCGACATCTCCATGCTGTAGGCCGAGGTGTGATGTATAAAACGAGCGAGGAGGAGCTTTTACTTGAGACCCAGGACGCAGCTCTTGTCGCACCGGGTCAGCCATCATTGCTTGATTTCACACAGCAGCAGCCATCTATGTTGCAGGGAATGCACTTTAATCTGTTCAACAATATCTGGGGGACCAATTTTCCGATGTGGTATGAAGACGATGCACGTTTTCGTTTCACACTAGCGATACAATCGCCTGATAGTAAGGTGTGATAATGGAACCAGGTATGTAATTGCCTGCTTTGCCCGCTTCCCCTTATCATTTGGTGTAGCCGGCAAATAATCACCATTTAAAATAAATCCGCCATTGTATAATCTGCTCGTACTAAACAGGCGCAAGCGGTCTCGCTTCTCTCCCAGACGTCCCTGAGTCGCCGAATTGATAATCGAGTTTCGTATCATGGATGGGCATAAAATCTTTTCTATGTTCTCTTTATAAGAAGAGCATATACCATGGTATATGAAATTGCCAACCCTTTGAATGGAGCGGCTGAAAATCCTTTCTAGCCTGTCTAATAGCTTTTATCCAGGCATAGAAGTGGAGAAAACCCTGTATTTGTATTGTATAGGAATATTGGAGAGTCCCCTTGACAGAGAAAACCTTCTCATGTATCCTCGTAATATACCAGAACATTTAACTGGTATATTACGAGGTGAAAGTAGTATTGCTCAATGTTTTTGAGGCAGTGTTTCCAAGGAAGGAACGTATGTTAAAAAAATCGTTGGTTTTCTTTACCATCGCCACCCTGCTTCTAGCGGCCTTGACCATCATTCCCCAGCATGCTAAAGCTGCAACAGTGGTCTCACGTGTGGTAGTAAGCCCTGAGGGGAAGGGATATCTTGAGGTTGATGGCAAGCCCTATCTCGATCTGCATGTGCAAAATGGGGGTGTATTGTTGCCCTCGAAACTGCCCTTGAGTTTTTTTGAAAATTACTACGAAAAGACGGCTCAGGCTAATATCAAGACCGCTTCGGTGATTTTTCGCTGGAGCAATATCGAACCTGGCAATCAGGGTGAGTACGACTGGACGATTATCGATAGATATGTCGATTGGGCCAATAAGTATGGCCTACGCCTGGATCTCGCCTGGTTCGGTACCAATGGTTCGGGTGGTGCGTACCTCAATGGCCTCAACGAGGATACCACTGTTCCCGCCTACTTGCAAGATAAAGATAGGTATTGGGGGGCTGGCGATGGTGGTAATTATGCTCCCTGGCTGCCCGATGGTGGACCCCATGATGCCGATGCTCGCTTTGTGTTTCAAGCTGAGCGCAATGCTGTCTCCGCTCTGTTTAATCACCTGGCAAATTACGATACCAATCATCGTGTGATCTTCTTCCAGCTTGACAATGAGGTCAACGATACGCCTACATGGAATGGGCAGCGAGGGATCTGGCTTGATCTGCTCAATCAACTGGGAGGAGTAATTAAGAACTCAGATTATGTTGTCGCGACCAGGATCAATCTGGGGGGAGGGAGCGTAAATGATGCAGATATTACGCCGCTCTCCAACGTTGATGCCGTAGGCTACGATCCTTATACTCTGCAGCCGGACGATATCCGTAATATTATTTCCTCAACGACCTCTAAGTATCGCTATATCGCTGAAAATTCGGGAGGGTATGGCAATACCTCGACGCTTGCCCTTACTGCGTTGGTCAATGGAGGTTTCTACGATATCTGGCAGATTGTTGATAATGCCACCTATCCGCAAGGAATCTACGCAGATTCGGCAGAGGGTGCGGCCAACGATTACCGCAACTGGACATTGGGCAATAGCTATCCCCTTAAATACGGTCTTGATAGCACGCAACGCCTGTATGGTGTCCTGAACAAGATCCCGACAATCGTCGCTACAGCGCCTACGAGCAAGATAGCTGGCTACAACATCGATACCTTTCTGCCTGAAGGGAACTATGGGCAGGCCAAAGTGGTGAATGGCAAAGACCTTTCGTTCTCTACAGATAGTGGAGCGGTTGGGCTGATCGTCAACAAAGATAATTATTACTACGCCCTATCGGATGCACGTGATGGAACCGCGAACTACTTCTCAACGGCGCAAGAGCCTGCCTCAGCCTCGGTTGGTTATATCGATGACAACGGCAATTGGGTCAATGAGGCCAATGTTCCCGTGACCGATAATGGGAACGGTACCTGGGGAATTTTCTACTATCCCGGCTCAGTCCTCAGGATCGAGCTACCCTGACTATCCTTTTAGCTGGTAAGCATTTTCTGATGCGAGGAAGCGGCGACGAGCTCTCTCCTCGCATCAGAAAATGCTTATTCTACTTTCCGCCCATGACCTCGGTTGCTCCAGCCGTGACCCACGTGAAACTGCGGTGCTTGCATCAGTCGGACCACGCGTTTGCGTGAGCAATGGAACCCACGTGCTTTGAGTACCGCATGAATGCGTGGACTGCCATACACGTGGCGATGATCCAGGAAAATCTGTTGAATCTCAGCAGATAAACGGGCATCTTCTCGGCTATGCTGGGACGCTTCGCGATTTCGCCAGCCATAATAGCCACTGATGGAGACTTCCAGCGTCTTGCAGAGTCGTGTGACGGGATACACGTCCTCGTGTTCTGCAATGCAAGGAAAGATCACAGCTGACTGCGCGAGAAGATATTCAGAGATCTTTTTAATATATTACGCTCATGTTTTGTGATTTCCAGCTTTTGCTTTAAACATCGAATATCTTCTTCTTGTGGCTTCTGATGACCACTGCCAGAACATATGAAGGCTGTCCCTGGAAGAAAGACAGATATTAAAGACAGTGAATGGCTGGCGGATCTGCTCCGCCACGGCTTGCTCCAGTCGAGCTTCATCCCCCCTAAACCCATCCGGGAATTTCGTGACCTCACCCGCTACCGCAAGTCCCTCGTAGCGGAGAGAACACAAGAGGTCAACCGGCTCCAGATGCTGCTAGAGGGGGCAAATATCAAATTGGCGTCGGTCGTGACAGATGTATTAGGCAAAAGTGGTCGAGCGATGCTTGAAGCACTCGCTGCTGGCGAAAGTGATGCAGAAGAACTGGCGGCATTGGCTCGGGGACGCTTACGCACGAAGATTCCCCAATTGCAACAGGCATTGAATGGTCTGGTTCCACCTCGTCATCGCTTTCTCGTTGATCAAATCCTGACGAATATCGATTTTTTGGAAGGAGCCATTGCGTATGTCCAGCAGGAAATCGAGCAGCGATTGCGTGCCCATCAGGAGGAAGTGGAATTGCTCCAAACAATCCCTGCAGTCAAAGCCAATGCCGCTGCAACCATCATTGCCGAGATTGGAACTGATATGAGCCGCTTTCCTTCTGCCAAACATCTCGCATCGTGGGCGGGGGGGTGTCCAGGCAACAAGCAGAGTGCGGGGAAACGCCTGAAGAATGGGATCACCAAGGGGAACCCATATCTGCGAGCCGTCTGAGCTGAAGTCGTCTGGAGTATCACGCGCACCGATACGTATTCAGCAGCGCAATCGCATCGCATCGCACGAAAAAAAGGAAAACGGCGAGCCGTGATGGCGGTGGCCCATAGCTTGTTGGTGATTATCTATCACGTTTTGCGAGACAAGAAGCCATATGAGGAGTTGGGAGCAGAGTACTTGGATCATCTGGATACCGAGAAAACACAACGTTATTATGTACGGTGATTAGAGCAACTTGGGTATACAGTCGAACTCTCTCCGACTCAAGTTGCCTGATGAGGGCGAGATTTCTCACGTTCCACTGAGAGATAACGGAGATTTTCCGAGGAATGCTTCTATATTGGAGATGGGAGCAGCCACGAACTCAGTGGCGCAGCTAACGCAGGTTTATATCCAGTGCTATTGACTGGTTCTGATAATGATAAGGATGCTATTCGCCCTGATGCAGAAATCTGGCAAGGTCCATCCATCTCACTTATCAGTGATGTTATGACACTCATTTCATGAAAAAATCAGGACCTCTTCTTTTTTCTGACCCAACATTGCTCACGGCACCGCGAGTTTCCGTCAACATTGTAGGTATTACCCTGAAACAGATGAATTAAGTGGTCACAATTAGCTTCTCAAGGAGAGCATAAACAATTACTTTTCCACCATTATGGTTTGATAAGTGATTGCTTATGGTTAAGATCAATCAGAATCGCGTTCTCAACCATAAGTGATGTATACTCCATCTCTGCCTTCGTTGCTATCCAGAAGAAAGCAGATAGAGATTTTTATTTTTTGAGTAATTGTGAGAGCTCGTACCGACGATCAGTGCGAATATAGGTATCTGGAATTGTGATAGTGTGGCCACCAAACGGCTGCAAGATGTAGCCAATGATGGCAGATCAGTGCTGAAATTTCATCTCAACATTACCTGTTGCCACAAGGATCTCTACCAGATTTGCTAGTTCACGGTCCCAGTGCCGCAGGTCTTCGGCCAACTGAGGTTGTCTCGGCCACCATCTTTGTTGTAATTGATAATGGAACACGAGTAGGTTCTGTAGATAAGTATGCATGAAGAGGAGCGCTTGTGCTGGCTTCCTTTGTGTTTGGTCTTTCACAATAGCATGAAAGTGCAGTGCTTTCGATTTGATGTGGTAGAGATCTTCAGGGGGAGACGGTGTGACGTTGGAGGTGCCGAGCCTTCTCTTGCCGTACCTTTTGTATCAAAGATGATCAGGCTTCTTATTATTGAGAGATTCAAGTGGCGATCATGCTGCTCAATTTCATCGTATGTTACACTTTTAAACTTTTCCAGTGAGAAAAAATAAGAGTAAGTGTTATATCCTCCTTGTACTTCTTCAGCCGTAAAATAGGATCCTACAGCATATCAGAAGAATCTTCGATACAAATAATGCATATTGTATATAAAGAAGAAATAAATGAGTTGTATTATTATAGATGTCATTTACCTGTTTCGAAAGGATTCACATCATGGAAACTGCTCTTACTGTACCCCTATTAAAATTTCAGATTGATATGGCAAATAGGTTGTATCAGCAATTACGGCAATGGAAGGATATAGATCAAGCACTTGAAGCTTTGCACATTCGCTTTCCTGAATTCGACGTAGACGCAACGCTGTTCAAGGTTGTTGCTGTGAATGTTTTACAGCTCTGCTTAAAAAAAGAAGTATATCTTGAGCTTGCCATGGCACTGTGGAATCAGGGTGCACATGATGCCCACCTGGTTTGATGATAAAGGACGGAAGAGAATAGGGAGAAGACTATGTGTACAGATCAGGCGAGAACTGCTTCAACAACTCGCACCGCAGTATCGACAGGCCGCATCAGCACAGCCACCGGCGCCAATTTTGACCAGATTGACGAGATTGATGCTTGCTCCCAACAGAATGACGCCAGTCTTGAGAAAGAATTCTGTGCGAAATGCTGCTGAGAGCCGTTCTTGTAAACCGAGGAGGCTGAGAACTCCTCTGGCTGCAAAACCGAGAATGATAGCGTAGATAGGAAAGTCGGCCGTTTTGAAAATGCGATTCAGGGTACCTGTAAAGAGGAAGGGTAATTGTTTGGTCAACCACCAGACCGCGACGCTTAAAGCGATCACGATTACGAGTGAGATGAGAAACTCTCCCCAGCGTTGCTAGGGACGACCGGTAGAGATACCTTCAGCGTGAATGTGGGTGCTCAAACCCCTTCTCCCTTCAGCGTATCTGCTGAACATAGAGCCCAAACACTACGGAATAGAATGCAGGAGACCCACTACAAGCAGGATGACGAGCAGTAATCCAAACAGGGTTGCTAACCAATCTTCATTGAGATACTGGTACCAGTTTCGTGATTGGCGAGCCTGTAGGACGCCGTTGTCGTTTGTCGCATCCGCATTGGTTGTGGGATCAGCTGGTGCGGCTGTAGTGTTCTCATCGAAATTTCCGGTAGACATGGTTTCACACCTTTCAAGAATGTTATGCAAGGGCACTATTGATAGAGATATGTCGACGTTTGGACGAGCGAATATAACACCATAGTGTTGGCAATGAGCAGCCTGCCCGGCCTGAGAGAAGAAGTCGCATGGAAACTTCGACCGCTTCTTCAGGCTCTATGAGCAGTTATGCGTCGTTCGCAATCTCCTTGTCGGTCGTATGAACGAGTTCGCCGTGGATCTGTTGTGGATTGATGAGCAGGTTGAGGATAGGGCAGGCGCGCTCAACCGCATCGTGGAGTGCTGCGATCTCCTCAGCTGAAGCTGGCGAGTCGATATGGACGGTATAGGAGATATTGTGCGGATAGACAGGTACGTTCTCGTAGCCTGGTTGTCCTGACCGTGCGTCAATCTGAGCGGTAACCTCAACGTCTAGCGCATTGAGCGGTACTTCGCGTTGCGCTGCTTGAATGAGAAAGACATGGGACAGACAGCTGCCCAGGACTCCGAGCTGCAATTCAGGGGAGGTGGGACCAAGATCGTAGCCAGCGAAATCTGGACCACTATCGCTGATAATCTGGAAGTCGCGAATGCGAATACGGCGCACACCACTACGACCTTCAACGTTTGCCGTAGCCCGCAGTGTGTGTGGATCGGTTCCATTGGCCTCTGCTTGTTCACGTCGTGTAATCAATGCCTGTCGTTTCTGGGCCAGATATTCGTTCAGATTACTCATATTTTTGCCTCCTTGATGGCTCTTAGAGCCTGCGCATGAATCTGTCGCCTTATCCAAAGGGACGTTAATGACGCTTTGAGTGACTTCGTTATGAAAAACGAAAGATAACGATTGCTGCTTATGCTACAAAGGTAATGATAATGCCATCTGTTTGGTCTGGATTGAGCACAAGCTTTTCACCAGGTTCAGTCTGTTGATGAAATCGAATGTTCTGCCGCTCCAAAAATTGCCGTGTAGCTTCCAGGCTTTTGACCGCGAAGCTCAATGCAAATGGACCCTCGCCTTTTTCTACAAAGAAACTCTGCTTCCCTTCCGGAGAAAAGAGATCAATCTTTTCTTTCCCAATGGCAAGCGTCACATGCTGCGTGTCCTGATCGTTCTCTCGTTGCAGCAGTTCAAGGCCGAGCTGATTCTGATAGACATCTAACGTCTTTGCTAGATCACGCGTTGCCACCGCAATCTGCACCCAGGCTGTCGCACCATTGCGATGTGTGCCCGGTTGATCTATCTGTAATCTTTGCTCATCGGGGATATCCCATTGGATAAGAAATGGCCAGGGACGGTTCCATGGAGGGCCAGCGGGAGATACGGTCCGCCATGAGAGGGTCTGTCCATCAGGGCGAGTGCGTTGCATAGGATTTGGATGCGGCAACTCGTTCCCCTCTCCTTTAAAATGTTGCGCATCTTGCTCTATTTGTGTGGTCGCAAGAGCATACCCTACCAGAGCAGTTTCCCGGCCATGCAAAGCGTCAAGAATGGTCAGGCCATTAACCGTGCTGGCTCTTGCCTCGGTTTCATCATACACAGAGAGCAGTTCAAAATAATCGAGGCCGAAGCGGACCAGCGCATTATGCGTCCCTCTTCCACTATGACGTCCTCCTGGTACCGCATCGAAGCCAAGGTATTGAAATTTCTGAACGGCGCGATCGAGATCGCGAACGGCGATGACCGCATGATCAAAGCGTGTTGGCATAGAGTATCTCCCTTCCCTGGTATCCGTCTTTCTCTATCTACTCAGTGAAATGCTGCAAGCACTTCGTCAGTGACACGTGCAAATTGGTAATCCTGGTGATAGCTGGTCAGCCTCAACGTAATTGTTGTGGCTCCAGCCTCGATGAATGCCTGCAACTTCTCGATGCAGCGACTGGGAGGACCGAGAGCGACCCACTCTTCAAGACGCTGCCGCGTATAATCTGTGGTATAGTACACGTCCAGAAAACGCTTGCTTTCCTGTAATGCAGCTTCATAATCTTCGTTGACAGTGATGTTATAGTACAGGGCCACCTCGAAGTCTGGACCAAGCTCGCGCCCTTCCTCTCGAGCATACCCGCGTATTGCCTCAAGATTTTTCGCCAGAGACTCTGGTGAGTTGCCTGTCGTCATCCACCCATCTCCGTACTTTACTACTCGCCGCAGAGCTCGTTCGGCAAGCCAGGGTGTATGAGGATCGGGATTAGCTGTGACCCAGATGGGAATTGGTTGTTGCACCGGACGCGGTAGGACGGTAATGCTATTGAACTGGTTGTATTCCCCTTGATAGCTGACGTGCTCTCGCGAGGAGGTAAGGCGGAGGATCTCGATAGCCTCTTCCTGGCGGCGCATACGTGAAGCTGGTTCAATGTGGAAAGCAGCAAACTCTTCTGTGAAGTTGCCACTTCCTGGTGCTCCCTGGCAGGATACAAAGATGGTACGGCCATTAGAAAGAAAATCAAGGCTGATCCATTGGTAGGCCAGAAGGAGGGCGTCGCGTAGAGGAGTGCTGGCAAAGCAGCCCGGACCAAGTTTGACTCGCTTTGTTCTGGCGGCCAGGGCACCCAGGAGCACCAGCGCATCCAGGCGTGGTTTCGCAAAAATGGAGTCACCGACCCAGACCGAGTCCCAGCCAGTGGCTTCGGCCTTTTCTGCCAATGCTAACATCTCATCAACGGTGGTTGCTCCAGTCACAATTCCGCGATTGGGCAGCGTCAGGCCAAATTGTACCTTGTGAGAAGGCATCGTGATCCTCCTTTGTTCTACAGTTGCGTACATGTGGACTCATATGAGAAGAGACCTCTGTTTGAAAATGGCAGGGTACCTTTGCATTCTTCTGTTAAGCGTCTCTCGCTTTCTGCTCACCGACGCGTTGACCAAGATAGGCTTCACGTATCGCCAGATTATTGAGCAGCTCACTGGCCAGACCGTCAAGCACCATATGTCCGCTTTGCAATATGTAGCCGCGTGAAGCGATTGAGAGCGCCAGTTCCGCATTCTGTTCTACCATAAAAATGGTTACTCCTGTACGATTTATAGCGACAATGGTTTCCAGGACACGCTCAACAAAGATTGGGGCGAGCCCCATAGTTGGCTCATCCATGCAGATCAAGCGTGGACGGCTCATCAACGCACGCGCGAAAGCCAGCATCTGCTGCTCACCACCACTTAATGTCCCTGCCCTTTGGCGTCGTCTTTCGGCCAGACGTGGAAATACCTCAAACATATGCAGGAGATCCTGTTTGATCTCTTGACGTGACGAGCGCAGATAGGCTCCTACACGAAGATTCTCCTCGATGGTCATCTCCGCAAAGACACGTCTGGCTTCAGGGACCGAGGCTATCCCGCGTCGTATAATCTGTGGAGTCTGTAAGCGTGTTGTGTTTTGTCCATCCAGGAACACCTCTCCTGCACGGGGATGGAGCAATCCCAGAATAATCTTCATTGTGGTCGATTTCCCAGAGGCATTTCCGCCGAGCAGACAGACGATCTCTCCTTCATCGATATGCAACGATACGTTGCTGAGTGCTTGAGCGGAACCATAGTATGCATCGATTCCTTGTAGCTCTAGCAGGTGATGCCTTGTAGGCTCTTGTTTCCCTAAGAGATCTCCAGATAGCTGTGTCATTGGTCTTGCTCCTTACATCTGCCTTGTGAGAGAGCGCCGTCGTCCAATATACGCCTCGATGACCTGTTCATTGTTCTGTATTTCACCGGGTGTTCCCTGGGCAATCAATTTTCCTCCATCCATAACCAGGATATGATCTGATACTTGCATGACGAGATCAAGTTTATGTTCAATCAGAAGCAGCGTTTGTCCTTCAGTGCGAAGTTTTTGTAACTGGTCAAGTACTTCCGCCGTTTCCGTTGGATTCATGCCCGCAGTTGGTTCATCTAGTAACAGCAGGTGTGGTTGTAACGCGAGTCCGCGTGCTATTTCAGTACGGCGTCTATTGGCATAGGAGAGCGTATATGCAAGTTGTTCTTCACGTGGCAGGAGGCGTTCACCAAAGCGTTCCATCTGTTGCCGGGCCTCAGCGAGCAATTTTTGCTCTTCTGCTCGGACGTGTGGTGGGCGCAGTATGGCCATGGTGGTCTCTGCTAGCAGTGAGACCCAACGCAAGACAGGGATATGGCGCAGGAAGGCGAATGGGCGCGCGGCATCCAGGTGTGTATGCATACCAACCAGAATGTTATCGCGCACGCTCATATTGCCGAATACACGGCCATTTTGAAAGGTGCGCGCAATACCAAGCTCTGCAATACGCTCCGGACTGTATCCACTGATGCGCTTTCCTTGAAAAATGACCTGCCCCTTTGCCGGTCGTAGTACCCCGCTGATGAGATTGAGCATGCTGGTCTTGCCAGAACCATTCGGACCGATCAGGCTGACGGTGTGCCCTGGCTGAATGGTAAAAGAGACATCATCCACAGCTCGTACCGCGCCAAAGGTTTTGACGAGGCTACGTACCTCTAACAATGGAATATCCGTTCCCGTATCTGGTGGTATTGTCATGATTTCCCCCATATACCCTGTGGCCTGAAGCGTATTAATAGAAGGAGCAAGAGACCGTAGCCAAGGTAGCGTACATCCTGGAGGGGACGGAACAACTCGGGTGTTCCCACCAGGATCAGGGTTCCCAGTATTACCCCAAATGAGCTACCCATACCTCCTAGAATAACAATTGTCAGGGCCAGCATTGAGATTGTGAGATCAAATATGTCCGGGCTAATGTAGGTATACTGATGCGCCAGCAAGCTCCCTGCCAGTCCGGCGATAAAGCCACCAATGGCGAAGACCAGAGATTTATAATCGGCCAGCGGAATACCGGATGATTGTGCGGCAACCTCATCTTCTCGGATGGCATGCCATCCCCGTCCAAGGTGAGAACGTTGAAGCCGTGTGACCAGTGCGATGACACCGAGCAGAATCACCAGGCACAGCAGATAGAAGGCGACAGGGGTATTCAGTGTATAGCCAAAGAGCACGGGGGCCGGAATATTACTGACCCCCATCGGACCATAGGTAATGTTCTGGAAACTGAGGAGGGCCGCACTGATCATTGCGCTCGTGCCCAGCGTGGCAATGGCGACATAATGTCCACGCAATTTGAGGACAGGAGCCATCACGACGACGCTTATACATGCGGCAATGATACCTGCAACTGGGAAGGCCAGCCAGAATGGCCAGCCATGCTCTCTGGTAAGAAGGGCCGACGTATATGCTCCGATGGCAAATGGTCCCGCCTGCCCTATCGAGATCTGACCGGCGGTCCCAGAGATTAAGGTCAGAGAGAGCGCGAGGATAGAGAAGATGGCCACTAGAGTACCGATCTGAATGAGATAATCTCCTCCGAAGAATGGTAACACGACCGCTGCCAGGACAATCATGATTCCGATATACCAGGGTTGAAGTCGCCAGCCTTTTGTATTGCCAAAGAAGGTTCCTGTCAAAGGTTCCTGTGAAAGAGGGTTGAATGTGCCGAAGAGGCCTCCGGGTTTGAACCAGAGGACTCCCAGCAGAACAGCAAATGTAATGAATTGTCGTACCACATCCCCAAACCAGGTCACACCAAAGGCTTCAACGACTCCCAGAAAAAGTCCACCGACGATAGCACCAGGTAAGCTTCCCAGACCGCCGAGAGTGGCGGCCGCGAATCCTTCCAGACCAGCGTTAAAGCCATTGGTCGGAGAGACATTGCTATAATACATGCCAACCAGGACTCCCGCTATGCCACCGAAGGCCGAGGCAATAGCAAAGGTCAGACTTTGGATAGCGGCCACAGAGATACCCATCTGCCTGGCTGCATCACGATCCTGAGCAGTGGCTCGTATGGCCCAACCAAGCCGCGTATACTTTAAAAAGATCCAGAGTCCCAGGACACTTACCAGACTGACCGCTAGAATGGTGACATCAAGTGTGCCGAAACGTATCCCGGCTACCTCGAGGTTATCGGTCGGGAGCAGGCTTGGGAAACGCCGTGTATTGCTGGCAAAAAGAAGCTGAGAAGAATAGTCAAGTACAAATGAAGCCGCCAGGGTCGAGAGGAGCGTTGCTATCGGTGGAGCGCTACTAAATGGTCGTACGCAGATAAACTCGATGGCCACACCCAGTAACGCCGTGATCACAATAGCGCCCAATAGGGTTGCCCATAATGGCCAGCCGAGGCCCACAACAAACCACCAGCCTACCATGGCTCCAATCGCGAAGATAGAACCATGGGCAAAGTTTACCAGGTTTGCGACGCCGAAAATCAACGACATTCCTATGGCGATGAGAACATAAGTATTCCCATTGATGAGTCCACTGATGAATACGCTGAGCATACTGGCTCTCCTAGCCTTTTTCTGTCACCCATTCCAGGGCACAAATTGACCATTTTGAACCGTGACGAGATACGATTTATATTGTGCGACACGCCGATCTGGACCAAACTGGAAGGGGCCATATTGTAAGCTGGGAATGTCCTTTCCGCTTTTTAATGCATGAAAGATTCCTTCACGGGTTGCGCCTCCCTGCTTTACCGCCCAGATCAAGACATGTAAGGCGTCATATGCCCCTTCTGCGAAGCCATCTGGAATGGTTTGATAGCGTTTCTTATATGCCTTGACAAAGGTTTGTACTTCGGGACGTGGATCGGTAGGGAGAAATTCAGCTGTTAGAATAACGCCATTCGCCGCGTTTCCTGCCAGGCTGATAAATTGTGGAGAATAGGCGGACCCATCTGCGAAGATCGGGGCTGTGATCCCAACCAGACGAGCTTGCTGTACAATCAATGCTGCGTCGTTATAGTAAGAATGGAGCGCGATTAAGTTTGGGTTCGCCGCTTTGACCTGTAAAAGAAGGGCGCGAAAATCCTTTTCCGTGCTCAAATAATTTTTTTCCAGCACAATATCGATACCGAGAGATTTGGCTTTATTGATATAGATACCTGCTGTTGTGTTTCCCCAGTCCGTATTCAGATAAAGTACTGCCTGTTTCGTTCCCTTGAGCTCATTAATGGATCTCTTAGCCATATCGACTGCCGCCACGCTCTGTGTGACCGAGGTGCTAAACATATGATCTCCACCTGACGTGAATTTAGGATGTGAGTTGGTAAAGCCGAATTGTACCAATCCCGCACGTTGATAGATAGATGAGGCTGCCATAGAAGCGGGACTGGCGAAATCTCCTAGCTCAGCCAGGATCGTTGGATCACTCGCAAATTTCTGTGCGACAAGCACTGATTGTTTGGGATCAGCCTGTGAATCTTGATAATTCAGTTCTATCTTACGGCCGTTGATTCCCCCTTTGCTATTCACCTCATCTAAGACCATAGCCCAGGCCTTTTTCCAGGTCTGCCCATACTCTGCGTTATCTCCTGTAAAGGGACCAGATACTCCAAATGTGATAGCATCGCTTGAAACCGCAGCTGTTGATGGTGCGAGTCCGCATCCAGCCAGGGTAAGCATTCCTACTGCGGTGGCTGCGCGAATAAGAAATTGGCGTCGTGTAGTCACAGAAACCTCCTTCATCTCCCATGGAGTGCAACGTATGTTGATGGCTTGATGAAAAATATAGCGACTGGTAAAAAGGCATGCAGACATAAATATGTCATTATGACATAACGTCATGTTGTACTTAAGAAGTAAAGGTATAGGGGGAAGTTGACTCCTTTCCCTCGTATGAGTAAAGAGTTCCTTTTCAGACTACAATGAAGTACATCTACAGGATTGATGATATGCAGGGTTAAATCTGCTGCTCAAATCTACCATAATCCTTAATGTTAACTTAGTAGATCAACTTTATATACTTTAAAGTACCCGAAGAATAAGGAGTTGTCAAGATTATCTCCTCTAACTGTCAAAAAGCCGTGCGCATGTATGAAAGAAGCTTGACAGAATCCTTTTTCCTTTCTATACTTGACTTTGTTGATCAATTTAATATAAATTAGTTGCTTGGCATGTTGAAAACAACTTTCGAGGCATTGAGAGCAGGAATTGAACATGAAACGGTATCGTTTGAACCTACACACGCATCATGTCATGTTTCCGTGGGTAAGAACACGTCCTGTATGGAGCACCACGTCCAATCAGTGTTGGTGTGTATGGGATCGGGCCTACAGTGCCGCCACGCTTTATCTTCGTCAAAACTGCCATTATTACTACGCTTGTCTCTGTTGTTGCTAGTTGTCTCCCCTGGTGACCGTCCTACGCTTGTCTCTTGCGTCGTCATTGTTCGTGAGAACGCGTAGCTTTTTCTCCGATCTTTATGAAAGAGAATAGCGGGATCCGAAACCTTTGTTTGAAAAGTGTATGTGCGAGACGCTGCTTGCGCAAATTTTGCCGTAGAAAGAGTGTATGACTCTTTCTCTCATGGAGACAGCCGAATGAATGACGCCACTCTTATTTTTGAGACGTTTCTCACACCGACATTGTACAAGACCTATCAGTACATTACAGAATACATTGAACGTGTATTACACATACCTACTATTCTTCTGAGCGGAGAGAGCCTGGATGATTTTGAGGGCGGGTATGCTGATGCTGGTTTTATGAGTGCGAATGACTATCTCCAACTTCAAAACCTCTCTCCCAATTCGGTCGAACTGATTGCCATGTCACTTGAGCCAGACGAGCACGAACAAGATTCCATTTCCCCTTTTTTTGATATTATCGTCCGCAAAGAAAGTGATTTCACATCCCTCGGTGATCTGGAATATGCCACCTGGGCGTATCATGTGGGGATGTCTCAGGTAGAAGATCAGTTTCGCGATGAGCAAGGCAATGTGCTATTCCATTTCCGCAGCATGCTTGAAACCGTTTCTCAGGCCCAATCAATGCGGTCTGTGCTCAATGGCACAGTGGACGCAAGCGCCATCGAGGGAAGTATGGTAGAACTGGTATGGCGCAATAGCCCACACATAGCTGCGCAATTGCGTGTCATCGGTACATATAGCTCTACCACCAGTCCCCTTGTCGTACTGGCTGCTCATCTGGACCCTGCGATAAAGCACAGGATCCGTGAAGCACTTTTAAGTATGCACCAGGATCCTTTCTTCGCACAACAACTGCGAGAAGGACAGATCGAGCGTTTTCACCCCATCGCCAGCACATACTCTCAGCCTTTATGCAGAGGCATTGAGGATGTGAGCTATCCTCGTATGTTACTGACGACCAGGCGGCAAGATATTGGTATTGGTTAGCGTTGATGAAAATGTGTGTTGTCTGGTAGGTAAGGAAGAATTGGCGGAGGAAATCAGTGCGTTTCTCACTTTTTTATAATTTTGATATCCTTCCTGGTAAAGCAGTGCCAGAGCTGTACCAGGAGATTGAGGCTCAGGTTGTGGTCGCTGACGCGCTTGGTTTCGACGCCATCTGGTTTGCTGAGCATCATTTTGATCTGTATGGTCGTATGCCTGATCCGCTGCTCTATCTTGCACGGATGAGCGCCATGACCAGGCAGATTGGTCTGGGTACCGCTATTATCGAAGCTCCTTACTATAACCCATTACGCCTGGCTGAGGATGCAGGTTTGTTGGATACCCTCTCGGGTGGACGGTTACGGCTGGGGGTGGGATCGGGAGGTGCCAACAAACCTACCGAGTTTGCTCACTTCCACGTTCCGATAGAACAGAAGTCAGCACGTACAATTGAAGTTATTGAGATTCTACGCCAGGCCTTTGATACTGGTCGCATCGATTTCGAAGGTGAATACTACCAGTATAAAGATCTTGCTATCCATCCCCGGCCCGTTCAGAATGCGCATCAACTGCTCTGGCTGGCTGCTGGGAAAGGGACTCCTGAAGTGGCGGGACAGATGGGGTGCCCAATCCTCGTTCCACGGGTGGGGTCAGTTTTACGTCATCAACACATCATAAGCCGCTATCAGGAGGCATTGGGAGAGAAGTCGGGTGTTGTGTCTGTTCTACGCTTTGTCTATGTGGCTGATACTGAACGAGAAGCGCGAGAACAGACGCGCCGCACGATCACTCGCTATGCAAAATATGATTGTGATATCGATTGGGATGGCCGTACGGATACGCAGGAGTATGTTGACCTGCTCCATCGTTTACACGCAGTGATTGGTACTCCCGATCCGGATGACGGCACCTGTTGTGCCGTCGTTGAAACTCGTTAGTACGTCTCTGTCAATTATTTTCAGCCTTCGATGAAATTACCAGCGGAACCAGCCCATCTTCATATGCATGTATGCGCAAGGTGCCAGGAGCTTTTCCTGTGAGGCTTTTCACCTGGCGGCTCAAATGGCTGGCTGAATCATAGCCGCAGAGATGTGCAATTGCTTCCAGTGTGAGATCAGAGGTACGTAGGAGGTCGCATGCATGTCTGACACGAATGCATTGCAAGAGAACGGCTGGCGCGCATCCGTGTAGACGCATAACATGTCTGCGTAGTGTGGCGGGCGAGATATTTAGGGCGAGCGCGATTTCACTGATCGTCAGTGGACGATGATGTTGCTCTTGCATATAGCGTTCCGCCGCCGCTACCAGTCTCTCTGCGGTGCTTAATGGAGGACTGATAGCTGCGCGCATCAAGAGTAGATCGAGTTGCTGGAGTAGCAGGTCCAGCATCTTTGCACGGTCAACATAGTGCGAGTACCATTCGCGGATCAGACTACGACAGAGGTGGGTCAAAGATCGTTCCGCG
Organism: Dictyobacter alpinus; assembly: GCF_003967575.1. Taxonomy (NCBI): domain Bacteria; kingdom Bacillati; phylum Chloroflexota; class Ktedonobacteria; order Ktedonobacterales; family Dictyobacteraceae; genus Dictyobacter; species Dictyobacter alpinus. The sequence continues at coordinate 775,887 of NZ_BIFT01000001.1, read as the reverse complement.
TCATCCAGGCATATACGCGGCCAGGGGTGGTGAACAGGCGCGATAATGCCCAGATAATAACACATATAACCTGTGCGCGCATATTCGGCATGCGCAATTCCTGGGGGGGTAAGCACCAGGACGCCCGGAGCCGTCTCATAGACATCTGCGTCCAGCACGGTCTGAATCGTACCTGTACAATAGCAGACGATTTCCCACTCTGTATGGGTATGCAAAGGGAAATCTTTTCCCTGGGGGGCTTCATATGCGCCCGCATTGGTGAGTTGAAGGTTCATGTCCTCCTCGCTTTCACTGTTACCAGCTATACAACAAGAACGCCATTGTTGGACACGCCATTTTTCTGCAAAGATGTGAGCGTTTTGTGCATTGTTGTAGTCTACATACCTGGCGTAATATTACTGGCATAAGCTACTGAATGCAAGCCTGTAGACTGGGACTGGCCTTTTTGTGCAATATATTGCTTATGGACGGAGGAGACATATGTCTGACCACCAACCGGTAACACGTATGATGAAAGTTATGGAGGAACTGGGTGTGACCTCCACTACGCTGAGTAACGAAGAGAAGCGCCTGCTGGATGAGCAAGGATATGTGTTATTTCCCAACCTGATAGACGACGTCTGGTTGAAACAACTGCGTGCGAAATATGAAGAATTGATGGCGAAAGAGGGTCAATCGGCAGGGATGGAAGTGCACCAGGAAAAGGGGACGCGTCGGCTTTCCGATCTGGTAAATAAGGGTGAGGTATTTGATGGTATCTATACGCATCCCAAATTGTTAGCAGCTGTGTTTCATATTATCGGTCGCGAGTTCAAACTTTACTCACTGAATGGGCGTGATGCGATTCCAGGAGAGGGTCATCAAAGCCTGCACGCTGACTGGGGACGCCTGGAAGAAGGCGAACCCTTTCATGTTGTTAATTCCCTGTGGATGCTGGATGATTTCACCAGCGAAAATGGAGCCACGCGTGTGGTACCTGGAACACATCGCCTCTTCAAGTCACCTGAAGAAACAATGTCACATCCTGCTGATGAGCATCCCGAGCAAGTATTAGCTCTGGCCCCAGCAGGTACTGTACTGGTCTTTAACGCTCACCTGTGGCATGGAGGAACGCGCAACGTTACCCAGAATACCAGGCGTGCTCTGCACTGTTGCTTTAGTGCACGCGAGTTTTCTCAACAATTGAATCAACGTGAGTATCTACGCCTGGAAACCTTCAGGCGCATCTCTCCTGCAGCCAGATATCTCCTTGATGTCGAATAAGAAACTACATAGCGGCGACCTACCATTTATGAATCGCTGGTCGCGACCAATCCAGTCGTACGCGATCCCGTGGTTGATGCGCAAGGCCTGGTACACGCACCTACCGCACCCGGGATGGGATATGACGTGTAGGTGATAATATGGTGGTTCTTTGCAAGAAAGAAGGTGAGACGCGCAAGGGTCCACCTTTCTTTCTCGTCAATGATGTCTACGCGCCCGTTTACCCTTTGAGACCACTGGATGCGGAATTGTTGATCAAAAAACGCTGGGTGAGCAGAAAGATGATCAAGACCGGGAGCGCATACAGTAAGCTTCCGGCCGCCAGGACGTTGTCGGCACGGTGGCCCTGTGGATCGAGATAGCCATTGCTAATGGCGACCGCCAGCGTTGTATTATCAGCATTCAAGAAAAGGATTGGTCCCAGAAAATCATCCCACACACCTGTAAATGCGAAGATAATCACGATGGCAAGTACGGGCCGAGAAAGTGGCAAAAAGAGTTGCCAGAAGATGCGCCAGTACGAGCAACCATCCATAATGGCCGCCTCCTCCAATTCGCCGGGGATACTGGAGAAGAACTGACGAAACATGAAGCTAAAGAAAGGGGAGCTGGCCAGCCCCCAGACGACCCAGGGCCAGTAGGTATCAACCATTCCCAGTTTTGAGAAGATGATATAGGTGGGAATGATTGTCACCATGCCTGGTAGCATGGTAGTGGCCAGCATGACCATAAGCAACTTCTGTTTGCCGAACCCGCGCAGACGCGCGAAACCAAAGCCCACCATCGCGCTGGTGATTGTAATCAACGAGGACTGAATCACGGCCAGCGTCAATGAGTTCAGCGCGTAATGCCAGAAATCGATATAGGTGACGGCATAGAAAAAATTCTGCCATTGGACCTGGCTGGGGAGCCAGCGAATGGGAAATGCTGCCATATCCGCCAGAGGTTTGAGGGCTGTGATCAGCAGCCAGATGAGTGGAGAGACAAAGAGCAGGGTAAAAAAGACGAGCAGCGTAAAGACCATGCCCTGCTCGATGAGTGTACGTATAGATTTCCTTGCTCGCGTTCCCTGCTCTGGTTTCTGCTGGTACTCGTGTATTCTTGCAAGCTGAGCCATGTTTGGATTCCTTTCGTGTGTGCTCTTTTTAACGCTCGACCTCGTAGTAGACCCAACCTACACCGGAGCGGAAGACAATCAGGGTAATCAGCAAGATGACCAGGAAAAGCACCCAGAGCAGGGCCGCACCATAGCCGAAGCGCTGAAAATAGAAGAACTGTGCATAGACATGGACCATGTAGAAGTAGTTTCCGCGTGGAATATACCCCACGGCATTCAAATTGGTTGCGGCCAGCAATAGTGGTTGCATCAAAATCTGGATCGTGCCAATAAAGCTGGTGATGACCTGAAAAAAAATGATTGGTGTGAGCAAAGGGAGGGTGACGTGCCTGAAGCTCTGCCAGGCGTTTGCTCCATCGATGCGCGACGCCTCCTTCAACTCTGGCGAAATCCCCTTCAAGCCAGCCAACGCGGTCAACATGCCGCCCCCCATACCCCAGAGCCACATCACAATCACGGCCCAGAATGCCGTAGGATCGACCAGCCAGTTGATCAAAGGCCCTTGAAAGATAGACAGAAAGGCATTGATCAGTCCGGTATCACGTGAGAAGATGGAGCGCCAGACGATCGCCGCCGCCACAATGGGCATTACCGAGGGGAGGTAGAAAGCTGAGCGAAACAGGTTGATGCCAGGTAACTTGCGATCCACCAATACGGCTAGCCCCAGGCCTCCAATAATGGTGATCGGGATGGTAATCACCACAAAGAGCAGCGTCCTCCCAAGGCTATAGAGGGTGTTGGTATCATGGACCAGGTCTATATAGTTTTTGAAGCCGATCCAGCGCCAGGCGCTAAAACCATCAAAACTGGTGAAGCTTACGATCAGCGCGAAGGCAAACGGGATAACGGTCAGTAAGAGAAACCCGAGCAGCCATGGAGCGATAAAAAAATAAAAGGTACGATTGCGATAGCGTTTCCAGCCAGGACGACGCCGAGATTGAGGGTGCACCGTGGTTCTTCCCCGGTCTCGCTGTACCGTCAGCAAAGCCATAGAGTGTTCCTTTTCTTTGTTATGGAAAGGCCGGTGCAAGAGGCCATAAAGTAAGAGGACTTCTTGCCGTATCCATGACTACTCTACGAACACCTCCTGATGGAAGATGTTTTTTGCGGTAGTTGCTCGTAGAATAGGGCCTCCCCAGGTTTGTTTTTTTTAACCGATCAAATCTTTCGCCTGTTGGGTGAGCGCGCTCACGCCGGTTTGAATTTGATCGAGTGCACTGTCCAGACTATTCTCTCCCCGGAAGACCGGGATCAGATTTGAATCGATGATTTGAGTAATCCCAAATGTGGAGGCATAAGGCGTAAACTGTAGCGATTGGTAGTAGGAAAGTTCCGCCTTTTGTACCTCAAATGCTTGTTTGTTATATTCGGGTGTTTGTGGGAAGGTATCCAGCAGATGCTTTAACGGTGAGATACCATAACCGACTTTGGCCCGATACTCCGCCGGTTCGCCACCCATATACCATTCAAAGAATTTCCAGGCTTCATCGGGATGTTTGGCGGTTTTGGGAATCCACCAGCCGGTGCCACCATAGCAGGTGCTGACTCGATTGGGTCCCCATTGTGGCGCGGGAATGAGTTGCGCCCGCTGACGAGCGGTTTTGTCCGTTCCTTCAAGCCAGCCGCCGAACCACATGCCATTGGGAGCCAGGGCATAGCGTTGGGCGATAAAGAGTGGTCCCGACCAATCTGTGGTGGGATCAAGTGGGGAGTCTCCAATATGGAGGGTCGCCCAATTAACATACCACTGAAAGATTTTCTTAACCTCTGGTTGTTTGAAATTCAGCTGGCTCTGATCTCCATTGGTATATAGAGATTGTCCCGCTTGTTTCAGAAGCGCGAGCAACTGTGCCTCATAGTCCCAGTTGGTTCCCAGGCCATAGATCTGGATCTTGCTTCCCTGGCGTACCGTCAGATGTTTGCCGAGGTCCAACAACTCATCAAAGGTTAAAGGTTTCTCTATTGAGGGTACAGAAATGCCAGCGCGTTTAAAGACTGCTGTATCGGCCCAATACATCGTGTCCTGTGACCAGTCGTGCGGCATGCCATAACGCGGACCTTTGCCTTGTTGCTTTCCATCCCAGCGATAGAGATCACAGACTGGTTGCAGATCACTTTCTTTGAGCAAAGAGCTTTGCGTGAAATACTGACTGAGGTCTTTGGCTGCCCCCCGGGCCGCCAGATTGCTGATATCGGGTCCTCCAGGGGTTTTAACAATATCTGGTGGGGTACCTGCAGCCAGCATGGAACTCAGACGGTTTTTATCAAAATCAAGGCGTTTGATGCGAATCAATGGATGTTGCTTTTGGAATGTCGCGATCCAGTGATCTGAGAGTCCGGTATCATCTGTGACACGATCATCCATGACGGTAATGGTGACTGGCTGTGACGTCGCAGGCCCACTGCTGCCATTGCTGCAGGCCGCTAAGAGGGCAGTGGCCCCGAATGCTGCACCGGCAACGGTGGCCGACTGTGTTAGGAAACGGCGTCGACTGAGTGGGGTTGGCTGAGAAACGTGCGTCGTCGCAGCCGTAGCATCAATCAGAGATAATGGTTCGTTCTTTTCCATCAGGAAAATGCTCCTTTTCCGTAAATCAGAATAGCGTCGGGTAACCGAAAGACTATGGAGAGTGTCAGAGGGCATTTCACTCTCTCCTGGAGGATGAAAGGAAGTTGCGACTTCCTTTCATCCTGTGTGTATGCCCTCAGTTTAAGAGAGATAGATCATGAATAAATAGTTAATTCACCGATACTCCATGGATGCGTATTAGTTTGTGTCTCCTGAATCGTGATGTAGCGGTCAGTCTGGGCTGGAAAGGTATAGCTCTGGACCGCATCACTTGTGCAGTTATCGCACGCTGCAACCACGTTTCCCCAGCTATTGGGCGTGTTGGAGACAAAGATGAGATATCCTCGTGGATAGTTATCAGGGAAAGAGCTATCATCAAGCACAAGTTTGCGAAATGTGTGTGTTGAGCCAAGATCGATCTGAAAAGCGTTGTGATTACTCTGGCCCTGTGCGCTCGTCCAGCCGGTGGTCGCATTTCCATCAATGGCCAACTGTGGGCTCGTTCCTCCGGCGGTCCCATTGGCGCTTACCGTCCAGCCAGATCGATTGAGTGCAACATCGTTAGCTGAGGTATACAGGTTCAGCTCGCCAACTGACCATGACTGATTGGAAATGCTCCCACCTGTCAACTGGATTTTGACATAGCGAGCTGTTTGCGCAGGGAATGTTCCCAGGGAAGGGCTGGTACCGCTGCCTCCTCCGCCAAATACCTGCGTCCAGTTGGTTTGATCATTGGAGACATCGACTTCATAGCCCTGCGGGAAGCGCGCGAAATCCGCGGTAGCATCCAGGCTGATCTGATTAAAGGTCTGGCTTGCACCCAGGTCTACGATAATATCTTGCCCTGAGGATTGCGCCTGACCCGAGTTCCAATAGGTGTTAGCATTATTGTCGAGCACCTTGTTGGCATCGGCGTTGTTGAGCGAGCTTGTTATCTTCCAGTGGGTCCGATCTAATGCCACGGGGGCAGGGGGAGGCGTGGTGGCAAAATCAGGTGCGGGCGCAACGCGAGGCGTGCCGCCGCCGCCAATTGTGGTTGGACTGTTATTGTCGATTACCTGCAATTTGGAAAAGATGCTGTTGAGATCATTGTACCAATCGAGAGCACCCCCTGTTGCGCTACTAGAGGTATTGAAGCCGTAACCATACTTACTTTGCATCTCTGCATCGACCCCATAATCGGCCCCAAGGCCTTGAAAGTACCAGCCGGTATCATCTACAATATACCCACCATAATCCTGGAGGGCATGGAAAATTTTCAGGCCTGCGGCAGTCTTAATACCCAGACTTTCCGGGGTGGTGGAAGGTGTAATCGCAAGCAATGATCCTGGCTTAAAACTGGCAAAGGCAGCAGGATTACTCTTACAGGGATCCTGGCTACAATAGTTGGTCTCTGCTCCGTAATCGGCGCGATCGGCTGGCCAGCGGAAGGAGGGATTCTTGGAGGCATTTTTCTCTAACCAGAAATCTAATTGTAATGCATGGCCGATGGACCCCGGACCAATGAGTTCGCCTGGTTTGATGCCGCCCCCGGTACTGGAGAGCCCGGATCCATAGTGGCCACCACCGATGCCTGCCCCATACAGGTCGAGATCGGTCGTGCGGTACCCAAAGATCGGACCACCAGTGGTACAGCGTGTGGTGGGTTGAAATTGCGCCATCGTTCGGCCATCACCTTGAATGATACCACTGGCATTATTCGGGGTGAAGTTGGGGTTGCGCGTCCAGTTATCAAGAATAAAACTGTCGGGAAGTTGGAGCGATCCTTGCGAAATGCCAACTGATCCTTGTGCGGGATCCAGATTACACTGACCGAAATCATTGGCTCCAGTGCTTCCAGCAGTGTACGCGGCGCGCTGTGGCGCATTGGCATCGGTGGAGACCAGTGGCTCTCCATCATAGATATATGCTGATTCAAGCTGGAAAGGGACCGAGGTATAGGTGGCGTTGGAGCCAATCGGGGTATTCCAGATACTCTCGGTGGCAAACGGCCATGCCTCTGCATCTCGCCCTTTGCCAACAAAGACATCGTCGGCATAGAAGTAGCCTGAACCTGCATTTTTTAATATATAGATGATCGCTGATGAAATGGTGGCAGGTGTGGTAATGGTGCGTGCCTGACGTGTCCAATCGCTGAGTGTGAAGGGCATCTGGTAGTCAACCTGGCCGCCTGAGCCATCCACGATACGCAAGGTAATCTGCGCGTATTCACCCGTGCCAGTGGTTTTGCCCCACCCACTGAACGAATAAATAGTATTGGGATCTAAGGTCAGTGATTGTCCGGCACCCTGTTGCCCTGTGCCCATTACCAGGGCGCCTTTGCCGCTATGCGTAACGCTACTACTGGTTTGTGCCGTGCCTCCAAAATCATACCAGGGAGTGAGGCCATCTTCAAAGCCCCCATTTTGGACCAGATTGGGGCTGTCGGCATGCGCTTGCTTTGTCTGTGTTATGGTTCCAATGCTGCTGCCAAGAAGCACCAGGAGCAAGAGTATCTGATAGATGTGCTTCCGTGAAGGATGATATCTCTTCATATCTTCTCTCCTTGAAATATGACTGCTCGTTCAGTCATTGAAAAAGTCGGTTTGGTATTACACTGAGGTCCAAATAAATGTCTCTATTTGTGATCATGTTTCTCCATCAAGTGGAAACACTTTGTCTTAAACAGCAAGGCAAGAGCGTTTCTCTATCAGAAGGGTTTATGGGTAAAGTGTGAGTTCATCAATACTCCAGGGAGCACTGACATTCTCTGTTTGCCAGAGCGAAATGTAGCGGGCCGTTTGGGTACTAAAGGTGATAGTTGTCACCGGTGAATTGGGATAAAGTGCCGTCACACCAGTCCAATTTGTGCCATCGTTAGAGACATAGACCAGCAAGCCGTGGGCATACTCATCCGGGACATGACTGTTATCCAGAACGATTTTGCTGAAGGAACTGGCTGATCCCAGGTCAACCTCAAAATGATCTCCATTAGCTTGACCTCGACCAGTCGACCAATGGGTTGCGCTATTCCCATCAATCGCATAATTGGCGTTGGGACCAACAGAACTTGTTGCGGTCCAACTGCTCCGATCCAGGGGACGTTGTGTATTCTTGTTTGTGTTGTACAGGTTAAACTCGCCAACTGCCCAGGAGTTGACACCATTGAGATTGCCATTTAACAGGTTAATTCTGACGTAGCGGGCCTGTTGTGGAATAAAGGTAGCAAGGGTCGGACTTGTTCCACTACCAGTTCCCGCATGGACCTGTATCCAGTTTGTCGCATCATTAGAGACATCGACTTCATATCCCTGTGCGAAGGCAGAGTAGAAAGCGGGATCGGTGGCATCAAGCGACACCTGATCGAATGATTGTACGGTTTGGAGATCCACGACAAAATTTTGACCTTGTGCCTGTGCCTGTCCTGTTTGCCAGGCAGTAGCGTTCTGGCCGTCAAGCATTTTGGCGGCATCGCCATTGTTGATAGATGCGTGAACGGTCCATCCAGTACGATCTAATGCAACAGGTGCTGGTGGTGGTGTAGAGACGAAATCGGGTATTGGAGTGGTTACACGAGGAGTTCCACCGCCACCGATACTCGTAGGGCTATTGTTATCGATGACCTGTAAGGCTTTGAACACCGAAGTGAAATCATTATACCAATCCAGCGCACCACCAGTGGAGTTTTTTGATACATTAAAAGGGTAGCCATATTTAGAAGCCATCTCTGTGCTAACGCCTTTTTCTGTTCCCATGGCTTCCCAATACCAGCCTGTATCATCAGTCAGGTAGCCACCATAGTCTTGTAGGGCATAGAAGATCTTGCGTCCCGGATCTGTTTTGATCCCTAAACTCTCCGGCGTGACGTTTGTAGGAATCGCCAATAATGATCCTTGCTTAATACTATTGTAGGAGCCGGGGTCACTCTTACAGGGATCATCACTACAATAATTGTTGGCTGCACCATAATCATTCCGATCAGCCGGCCAGCGGAAGGCTGGATTGTTGGATGCGAATTTCTCCATCCATATTTCCAGTTGCAGAGCGTGACGAATCGGGGCGGGACCGATCAACTCGCCCTGGCGGATCAAGCCACCAATGGCTGAGAGGCCAGAGCCATAATGGATTCCTCCATTGCCGGTGGAATAGAGATCGGTGTCAGTCCCACGATAACCGAAAACCGGACCACTGGGATCACAGCGGGTTAAAGGTTGTGTTTGAGCGACGGTGCGTCCATCACCTTGAACGAATATGCCAGCATTATTGGGAGTATAGTTGGGATTGCGTGTCCAATTGTTGATAGTATAACTATCGGGAATTTGCATCGTGCCCTGAGGAATGCCGACTGATCCCTTGGAAGGATCCTGGTTGCAAAATCCAAAGTCATTGGCACTGGTTGATCCAGCTGTGAAGGCATCACGTCTGGGTGCATTCGCATCACCGTAAATAACCGGGAAATCGTCTTCAATGATACTATCCTGTGCGATCAGATTGACTGGTTTGTAGACCGCACTTGACCCGATAGAGGTATTCCAGATGCTATTGGTTGCGAGTGGCCAGGCTTCAACATCGCGTCCAACGCCAACAAAGAGATCATCGGCATAGAAATAGCCTGATCCTGCACTTTTTAACACATAGAGGATAACAGACGAAACGGTTGGAGGAGTAAGGATCGTACGTGCCTGACGCGTCCAATCGCTGAGTGTGAAAGGCATCTGGTAGTCAACCTGCCCACCAGAGCCATCCACGACCCGCAAGGTAATTTGCGCATATTCACCGCTGCCAGTGGTTTTACCCCAGCCGCTGAATGAATAATAGGTGTTTGGCTCTAAGGTCAGTGATTGCCCGGCACCCTGTTGCCCTGTGCCCATTACCAGCGCGCCTTTGCCGCTATGCGTAACGCTACTACTGGTTTGTGCTGTGCCTCCAAAATCATACCAGGGGGTGAGGCTATCTTCAAAGCCCCCATTTTGGACCAGATTGGGGCTGTCAGCATGTGCTTGCTTTGTCTGTGCCACGGTCCCAATCGTGCTACCAAGGAGCATCAGGAGCAAGAGTACCACATAGAAGTGTTTGCGTGAGGAATGATATTCCTTCATGTCTTCTCTCCTTGAAATATGACTGCTCGTTCAATCATTTCAAATCGTTGTTCTGTTACGGAAAATATAGAAGCATGGAAATGTGAAAAGCGTAAGCTATCCTTCTCTCATTCGTGTTTTTCCTTCTTCGTTGTAAGCGCTGAATAGAGATAGATAGAAGAACGATTGTGTGTTTATCCCCCCCTCTCTGTCATATCAATGGGTGTGATCAAGATACGTCAAAGCATATTCGACCGTTGGGGTCTGACAGATGCTCTCTTGCATCATATTGGTAGATACATGAATATTTTATATACATGTATTATGAATGAATATTACATAAATGGATTCTCTTTTGTCAAGGGCAAATGGTGTGATTCTAGCAAGCAGGCTTGAAAACTGGAAAAAGAATGGCTATACTCTGAAAGAGGAGTGCACATCTGCCTGATTGGGAGCTGGGTAGAGTGGCAGGTGACCAGAGTCGCCTGTTTGCCAGAGTGAAGCAGAACCTGAGCCAGACATAGAATTGACAGCCTTGAGCTCTTTATGTATACTATATTTAATATTGATGTATAACAAATTAATGAGGGAACAATGGCTATTCTTGATGAACCTCTTGAGCGTGGTACTCTGAGCGGTGCTCTGGCGCGCATAGGTGGTGCGCTCACCCAATTACATCCTGCGGAGCGGCGCGTGGCGGAACGTATTCTCAACGAGCCTGGTCAGGCTGTAGCACTGTCGATTGGTGAGTTTGCCCAGTTATGCAATGTCAGTCAGCCAACCGTTTCCCGTTTTTGTCGCAATCTTGGATTTTCGAATTACGCGACCTTGCGTATTGGCATTGCCAATGACCTCGCTGCATCCAACGCTGATCGTTTAGAAACGCTGACGAGCGAGACGGCGACCCCTAATTTTTCAACGCTTGTAACCGCTCTTGGGGCGATTGGCGAGATCCCGCCAGCCGCATATGCTCTCCGCACAGCCTCACGTGTCGAGGTCTGGCCGACGCCAGACCTGGCGCATACCGGCGCTGTACTGGCTGATCGATTATCTGCTCTGGCGGTGCCAGCCGCCTGCTCAACATTGCCAATGTACTGGACCGCCCGAGCCCGGCGCTTGCCTCCTGACACGGTTATTGTTGTCCTCACCCGTGGTACAACCGATGGTTTGATGCAAACGGCACTGTCAACCGCTCGTGGACGTGGAGCACGTGTCCTTTATTGCACCGCTTATTCAGCGGGTCCGATCGCCTCGAAGGCTGATTGGATTGTTCCATTGCCTGATATTTCTCCGCCCGATATCGCTGAATTGGCCCTGGTGGAAGCACTGATCAATGCTGTCCGTAAAGGATGTGATCTGGCCATTCCTGATGGACCTGCCTCTCCCTGGGTGGCCTGGCCCTATCAGCAGACCGTGTTTCTGCCCAACGGAGCAGAGCCAATTCCCACGATCCTCTTGACCTGTGAAGATCCCCCCCAGCCCCGCCCGGTCGTTCTCTATTTTAGTGGTTTGCATCAATCCAAAGAGAGTACATTGCCTGGCACCGGCACCAACTACGTTTGCCGGTGTATTGTGTCAGCCCTGCTCAATGCTGGTTGTCATGTACTGGCTATCGACGCGCGCGCACATGGTGGGCGTAAACGTGAGTGGGAAAATGCCGTTGCGCAATTGCGTAAGAGTTTTCTGGGTGAGGGAGAAGATGTGCTTGAAGATGCCCATACTGATGCGCGTGCCCTTGTTGATGGTGTATTGACCTTAGGCATCACGGAGAAGGTGGGACGCATTGGAGTAGTCGGCACATCCTGGGGAGGTTTGCAGGCCTTACTGACATTTGCAGGAGACGCGCGTATTACCTGCGCGGTTGGTGTGATGCCCGTGACATATATTCCTCAGTTGCCTGAATTTGCTGACCTGAGTGACGCGCCCCGGATTGTAAGAGGCCAACCCGGTGCCTGGATGGGACCTTGCATCACTCCAAGACCCCTGCTATTGATTGTTGGTGAAAAAGACGAGAAAGCAGATGCATTTCATGCGCAGCAGTTGATCGACACGTTAAAACCTGACTATGAGGCCTATGATGCGGCCCAACATCTGCGCTCTATCCAGATCCCACACCTGGACCATAAAGAGCATCCTCAACAGATCACGGCTACGGTAGCCTGGCTCAAACAATTTTTGTTGTAGAAAATGCATTTTTGTTTGTTTACAAAAAAACATTCCAGGCTTATGGTGCATTGAGCAATGGCATAATGTATAAAATTTTATGTATTATGCCATGTGTAACGAAAATTTGATTTTTGTGTGCCTGACGAAATTATGTCTGGCTAGCTATCGATCCAGTGTTCTTCCTTATGTCTGGCTGCCAGGCTGGAATAGTGAGTCGAACGGTTGTGCCGATGCCGAATGTGCTAAAGATTGAAACCCCATATGCATCACCAAATTGCAGCTTGATACGCTGATCAACATTCTGGATACCATAATGTTTCGTTTCTGTTTTGAGACTGGTCAGGATCGCGTCATCTATGCCGATGCCATCATCAATAATCTGGAAAATGAGATCCCCGCCTTGTTTTTGGACCAGAATTCGAATGTGGATGGTGTTGATGAAACGCGCATGTGTCAAGACATTTTCTACAAATGGTTGGAGGGTCAATTTTAACGTGCTGTAGGCAAGTGCCTCCGGATCTATATCGTATCGCACTTCGACATCATCACCGTGTCTTATCTTCTGGATATCCAGATAGGTCTGAACCTGCTGTACCTCTTCTTCAACGGTGACAATCGTTCGTCCGTTGTTGAGGCTAAGTCGATAGAAGCGGGCCAGGCTCAGCAACATGTGTTGTAGTTTATCGTTCTCGCCCAATTTTGCCAGGCGGCTGATAGCTGAGAGGGTATTGTAAAGAAAGTGGGGATTGATCTGTGCTTGAAGCATGTTGAGCTGAGTTTCTTTTTGCTTGATCTTATTGATATAGACCTCCTGTACCAGAATACCAAGGTTATTCGCCATTTCGTTAAAAGCGTTTTCTATTTCGGCCAGCTCATCTTCCTGTTTATTGGGGATACGTCTGCGGAAGTCGCCAATCTGGAGCGCTCTGAAGGCGACGACAATGCGGTTGATACGTCGCGAGATATAGTGTGAAATCAGCCAGCCAAAGAGGAGGAGACAAAAAAAGACCAGCGCGCAAATAAGAATAGTGATATTGCGAATGTTTTCTGATTCGCGATGGATATTAGAGAGAGGAACGTAGGCGGTTACATGCCAGTTTTGACCAGAAATTATTTCTGTGAAGGTTAAAGCATGCAGGGTTGGATGTTTCCAGTCGGGTAAGGGACCCGGCGCACCGGTGCGTAGCAGAACGCCATTGGTGGTATTGGTCACCACAATGATACTTCCCTCTCCAAGATTGGCATTTTTAAGTGCCGGGAACACATCTTGTACCCTGGCTGTAACCTGTAAGAGACCGAGGGTATCTCCAGTCTGGAAATAGGTAAGTTTTCTAAGATAAGTGATGTTCCCATACATTTTGTCGGCCGCAGTTTGTGTCCATAGACCCTGTGATAGTGCCTGATCCGGTATCGTGTCCAGCTCCTGGCTATCGGGAAAACGGTTGAACTGTAATATTGCCGTCTGTTTGCCTTGATTTAAGGGATTACCTGTGGCTGAATGACGTATTTCTGGAAAATCAGGATCTTTGATATAGGTTACGAGTTCTACATCATAAGACGCCAGCGCTACAGCGGCTGAGAGTCGTGGTTGGACGTTCTGGGTAATAGTGAGGTAACCATCCCAACCGTTCACATAGTTATAGATGGCCTCCTGGAAGCTCTGATCATAGAAAAGTTGCCCTACCGTACGCTCCATCTCATTTTGTTTGTAAATGATGTTGTTTTGAATCTGTTGCAATGTGTTTTGCAGGCTAAGAGTAGTTTCTTGCTGTAATGCATGGACTGATGAGGTATACGCATAGTAACCAATGCTGTATGTTGGTATAATCGCCAGCACAATATAGGAGAGTAGGAGTTGATAGCCAAGCTTCATATTCATTGGATTCCTCACCTTCAACATTTGCGTCGAAATTCTCCTGGAGTTTGCCCAAATGCTTCTTTAAACTGGCGACCAAAATAGGTCAGGCTACTATACCCGAGCTGGTCGGCTATCTCATATAACTTGAGTCGGGAAGTACGAAGAAGTCGGGCTGCCTCTTCCAATTTTTTGCGATTGACATGGTCAGTAAAATTTTCGCCTGTTTCTTCTTTGAAAAGACGACCAAAGTAGTTAGGCGAGAAGCCAAAATGAAAAGCAACTTCTTGAAGGAGAATATTCTGCCCAATATGTGCTTGAATATATTGATTAACCTCCTCAATCAATTTGTGGTTCCGCTTCGGTGCTGGCTGCTCCTCTAGAGAGGTGAGCTGAGTGGTGCGCTGTAATCCAGACAGCGTAGTGGCGCGTTCTTGTTCTTCTTGCAACTGAGCGGCGATAGCGCCAATTTCTTGAAAGAGCTCATCATCGTCGATAGGTTTGAGCACATAGCCATTGGCATGCATCGCTATTGCTTGCCGCGCATACTGAAAATCCTGGTGTCCACTCACAAAGATGACTTTCAGATCGGGAATATGCGCCTTCGCTTGTCGCGCCAACTCTAGTCCACTCATACCCGGCATGCGAATATCTGTGACCAGCAGATGTATTGCATGCTGGCGGGTGATTTGTAATGCCTCATATCCCGACTTCACGGCACCTATCACTTCCATATTATAAGTGTTCCATGGCACCAATTGTTTCATCCCGCGCAGATCCAGGTCTTCATCATCAACCAGGAGGACTTTGTACACGAGTCAATACTCCTTTGTATTAACAGAAGCATAACTGCAGGTATTGTAGCACAATCGTATGGAAATACATGCGACAGGATAGAGGGAGATTCATTCTCCAATGATCCATAATAGCGTATTTTTCAGCGTTATGGCACCAGCAAAATCAACGATTTTTCAAACTTTTCAATGCTGTTTGTCTGGAGAGGAAAAGTGCAGGTGTGCGAGGGAGAGACACACACATATTTCTAATTTCTAAGAGGAGGTGATTTAGATCATAGCTGGAAAAGAGCACAACGTCAGAGAGTGTTGAAAAGTTTGAAAAATCGTTGATTTGAGCAGTGGTGCAGAAGAGAAAAATATTCTACTCTTTTTCTCTAGAGGATATATTCACAGTGATGAGATGGAGAATGTATGAAAATTGAGTCGCCACCACCAATGGAATATGTCGCACTCCGGCAACCAGTAGTGGTGCGAAAAAAAACATCCCTCTGGCACCATCTGTTGCGTCAATGGGATTTGCAGGTGATGGTGTTACCGGGAATCATTTTGCTGTTAGTCTTTAGTTATCTTCCGATGTGGGGGGTGCTAGCAGCTTTTCAAGACTATGATCTCTCACGAGGCTTCTTTGGCAGCCCATGGATAGGCTTCAAACACTTTGCAGAGGTGTTCTCTGATCCCCTCTTCTTGCCGGTCCTGAAAAATACGGTTGCGATCAGTGCTTTGCGGTTGATCTTTGCTTTTCCCGCCCCTGTGTTCCTGGCGCTACTCTTAAATGAGGTACAATGGCCCTTTTTCAAACGTATTGTGCAGACCATCAGTTATCTGCCACATTTCATGTCATGGGTAATTGTTTCTGGCCTGGTAATTTCTTCGCTTGCGGTAGACAATGGCTCTGTGAATATGGCTTTGCTGCAGATGCATGTTATTCATGAGCCAGTGAATTGGCTCTCAACGCCAGAATACTTTTGGAGCATCCTTATCTCAACGGGCATCTGGAAAGAGATAGGGTTTGGCTCCATTATCTACCTGGCCGCGATTGCAGGCGTGGATCCTAACCTGTACGAAGCTGCGGATATCGATGGTGCCGGTCGCTTACGCCGTCTCTGGTACGTGACCTTGCCAGGTATCGCTCCGGTCGTAACCATTTTTCTGATTTTATCGGTCGGACAAATTCTCAATGCAGGTTTTGAAGATATCCTCTTACTGACCAATCGAGGAGATAACGCTATCCTGCGTGATGTGTCGGATGTGATTGATACCTATGTATATCGTGTTGGTCTGACTGATTTCCGCTACTCGTATGGTGTTGCCGTCGGATTGTTTAAATCAGTTGTCAACGTATTCATGCTGGTGTGTGCGAATTTTATGGCGCGCCGCTGGGGAGAAACAAGCTTATGGTAGCTCACAACTGGCCTCAAAAGCCATCAGCGCGCCGCATTTTCCTGAGCAGGGTCAGGCGTATGAGGCGCCTCAAGATCGGTGATCTCTTCCTGAACCTGATGATCTTTACCGTTTTGCTTTTCGTTGCCTTCTCAATGCTGTATCCCTTCTGGAATGCCGCGGTAATCTCATTTAATGATGGTTTTGATACCGCCAATGGAGGCCTGACCTTCTGGCCACGCGTCTTTACTCTGGATAATTACCGTCTGGTTTTTGCTGATAGTCGTTTACTGAACTCTCTGTTTATCTCCATTGCGCGTACAGCTGTCGGAACGCTCATATCGATCATTCTGACCTCAACCTTAGGCTATGCCCTTTCTAAGAAATACCTGATCGGGCGCAAATTCTACATGATGCTCTGTATTCTCACGCTGTATTTCAGCGGTGGCTTGATCCCGACGTATTTGCTGATCCGCAACCTGGATATGCTCAATACGTTCTGGGTCCTGGTCCTGCCGGGAGCATTAAATGTCTGGAATATGATCATCTTTCGCACCTTCTTTCAAAACTTGCCAGCCAGCCTGGAGGAGTCTGCCAGGGTTGATGGATGTAATCATCTTTCCCTGTTCATGCGTATTGTCTTTCCCATTTCTGGTCCAGTCTTTGCCACGCTAGGACTCTTCACAGCCGTGACCTACTGGAACTCGTGGTTTGATGCCAGTATTTATGTGACTCGAGATGATTTGTTGCCATTGCAAAATTTACTGATCAATATTATTAACTCGTCCATTCCACCGGATCAGTTGAAGCAAATAGGGGGTGCGGCAGGTAATGTTCATCTGGCCGGGGTCACCCAGCATTCATTGATGATGGCGACCATGATGGTGGCGGTGATTCCGATTGTGCTGGTGTATCCATTTATTCAGAAGTTTTTTGTAAAGGGGGTGTTAATGGGATCGCTGAAGGAATAATGCTGACATTGTCTATTGTCTTGCGCTTATTCATTTATCAAGGAGGATGCACATGAGATCTACCTGTTTCTGGCGTCGTATGAATGTACTGGGACTGTTGCTCTTAATCCTTACTCTTATGCTCAGCGCATGTGGGCAGAGCGATAGCGGTAATCAGCCCACCAAAGCTGGAACGAATCAGCCCCTGACATTCAGTTTTTACGGGAATTATGACTGGCTCAGTTTTAGTAAGAAATGGGGACAGGATAATGTATCAAAGTGGATACAACAGAACAAAAAAGTAACGATTAATTTTATCAATTCGAATGGAGCGTCTAAACAGAAGTTAAGCGAGATGATCGCCGCCAATGACCTGCCAGACAGCATGATGTTAGATCGTGGTACCGATGTAGATCGACTGGTACAGGCGAACATGCTCGTTCCCTTGGATAGCTATCTCAATAAATATCCCAACGTAAAAAAGTACATTGGTGAAGACACATTAAATCTGTTGCGGGCGAAGGATGGTCACCTCTATCAGATACCAAACTGGTATGTGCAGAAGGGCGGCGCCACAGGTCAGTATTGGACCGCGATCAATACGAAAATTTACAAAGAGCTAGGCTCACCTCCCCTGGCAACCTATGATGATCTGGAGAGCTATTTGAAGCTGGTCAAGGCACATGAGTCTGGTGTGATACCTCTGGAAATGTCAGCCGGTGGTTATATTCAGCTTTATCCTACTTTTACCGAGCATCGTTCTCTACAGAACATGTACATGTTTGGCAATCCGGAGGGGAACAAACTTGTTTCACTGTATGATGATCCTGCCTACCTTGAGAGTATGCAATATGTCAGTCGACTGTTCCGAGAAAAGTTGATCTCACAAGATCTTTTTACACAGACACAGGACCAGATCAAGGAGAAAGCAAACACGGGGAAGATCGCTGTCTATCTTGGTTGGGATGGTGGAGATGTGTTACAAGCTGCCAATAGCAACCTGAAAAGTACATTTGAGAATCCTGCCTATAAAGTGGTCTGGCCATTTTATAAAGCGGGTTTGAACAAGGACAACGTCAAGCCTGGGACGTTTTCCCGGTTAGGATGGAATGTGAATGTCATCACCAAGCACGCGAAAGATCCAGAAGCTATCTTCGCCTACCTCGATTGGGCAACTGGACCTGAAGGACAGCGAGTCTTTACCTTTGGCCCTCCCGGATTATTCTGGAACAAAATGAATAGTGATGGCACACCTATCTTGAATGCCACCTATGCGAAGGCTGATAAAAACAAACTCGATACCTATGGCCTGGGCATCTACAATACGGTGGGCAATACGACGTTTGTGGATCATAGCAAACTTGTTACAGATAGCCAGTTACCGCCCGATCAACGGAGCTGGACGACCGCTGCCCAGGCCACTATCGTGTACAAGGCAACCACGGATGATACACAGTTTGGGTACGTGCAGAACGATCCCAATGGAGATATCTCTGTTATTCTCCAGCGCATCAAAGATATCGATAAGCTTGCTCAGGCCAAAATGGTGTTTGCGCAAAGTGATGGCGAGGTCGCCTCTATTCTCCAAAAGGAAAAGCAAGATATGAAGAATGCCGGACTCGATAAATTGCTTGACTTTGAAACCCAGGCCTGGCAGAAAAGTCTCACGTCCCTGAATAGTTAGATCCCCCCATTCCCGCTGTCCCTGGAAGAAGAGATATATTTCCACAGATATATCTCTTCTTTTTCGTATTCGATGTATTCAACGAACAACTTCTCCTTTCAAGAGAGCATTGAAAAGTTTGAAATATCGTTGATTTGAACAGTAGTTTTACGCACAAAAATATTCTACTATCTATCGCTAGAGAGTATTTCTCTGCGGGTATTTTCGTCTGTAACTTCAATGAAAGGGGGGTGAGGCAACATATCATCTGTGTTGTTATCGCAAACATGCTTTTCTGCTTTTTCTCTTGTGAGCGTGGTATTTGCTAGAAAAGTGAGAAAGGCTATGCGAGCAACCATCATCCTGACCAGTACAACTGATATATTGTTGTACGTGCATCCGAATCAATGGCGAAAAAGGAGAATTTCAGGTGATCACTATCAACAGCAGTGCGAAAAAAAGATTTTTCGCGCTATTCCTGATCAGCGCAGTTCTATGTCTGGCCTTTCAGGGCCTGGTGGGCGTGAAAAGTGTTCACGCAGCGTACGGCTCTCCAGTCAGACACGAAGCTGAAACAACAAATCTTGCCAATGCGACCGTCGAATCCATCCATTCTGGTTATTCCGGCTCTGGCTATGTGACCGGATTGACGAGTGAATGGTCGAAATTGACCTTTGACCAGGGAGTCAATGATGATACATTAGCCCAGATAGATATCCGTTATGCCAATGGCACCGGTGCCACCGTCTCCAACTTATCCCTCTATGTTGGGAGTGACCTGATCCAGAAATTGTCATTTCCTGTCACTGATGGATGGGATAGCTGGGCAACGCAAACGGTTACCTTTACCATTCCTGGTGGGTACCAGAACATTGTCATCAAGAGCGAAGCAAAGGTAGATGCATCCATTAATATCGATTATTTGGATCTCTCCCTTGATGATGGCCTGACTCCGGTCCCTCCTGGTAGTTTTAACCAGAATACACCTGAGGATGGTGCAAGTAATGTAAGCACGACAACTGCCTTTGCCTGGGGTGCATCCTCCAAGGCTGCAAGCTACCAATTGGTCGTCTCATCCAATAGTGATTATAGCAGTCCAGCTATTAACGTGAACAATCTGACAGGGACAAGCTATACGCCCGATAGTGCCCTCAAGGATAGCACCAAATATTACTGGAAAGTCACCGCGACCAATGCCGCAGGCTCGAAGGTGTCCAGCAATGCTGGCATCTCTTTCACCACTGCTGCGCCACCGCCACCGCCTGGATCCTTCAATCAAACGGCTCCAGCGAATGGAGCGACGGGTATCAGTGTCGCGCCAGCTTTTAGCTGGGATGCGTCATCTAATGGAAAGAATTATGAACTGGTAGTCTCGACGAAGAATGATTATAGTAGTCCAGCTATTGACGCCAAAAACCTGACAGGGACAAGCTATACCCCTGATGCTGTCCTCAAGGAGAGTACCAAATATTACTGGAAAGTCACCGCGACGAACTCGGTTGGATCGAAGGTGGCGACTAATGCCGGCATCTCTTTTACCACTGCTGCACCCACACCCCCAGGAGACTTTAGCCAGCTAGAGCCAGTGGATGGGGCGACCAACGTCAGTACGACTCCTGGTTTTGCCTGGGGAGCTTCTCCTGGAGCGACAAGCTATGCACTGGTAGTCTCCACACAGAGTGACTATAGTAGTCCCGAGATTGATGTCAACAACCTGACAGGGACAAGCTATACGCCAGCGAAAGCTCTTAGCGATACCACCAAATATTACTGGAAAGTGACTGCGACGAGTGCCGCTGGCTCGACCGTTGCCACCAATTCTGGTATCTCCTTTACAACATCTACCGCGCCAGCCCCTGGCACAAACTACTATGTGGCGCCTAATGGCAGTGATAGTGCGGGCGATGGTACAGCTAATAAGCCATGGAAAACGCTTGCCTATGCTGCAACGAAGGTGCCAGCCGGTATCAACAACACGATTAATTTAGCGGCAGGAACCTATAATGAAACGGTCGCAGTCGTGCTTCCGCTGGGTGTCAATATCAAAGGTGCCGGAGAAAACAATACGATCATCACCTCAAATGGTCCTATTCCTACCCCTGGTGTTGATCAAAACGCAGGAGACTGGAAGCTCTGGTACGATGGGAGCTTGATTCAGTTGATTTCTCCGGGGTATTCGGGTACGAATCCTAAATATGGGTCACCTGACCAGATGGTTGATTCGGCCAATGGGAACCAGACGCTAAGCGATTTTACCGTTGATGGCAACAACCATCAGATCAAAGCCGGTGTCTGGGTTGAAAATCGGAACAACGTGACCATGCATCACGTGACCTTCAAAGATTTTCAGATGCGTGGCGCCGTCTTTGGTCGTAGCGATATGTGGTGGTATATTCCCTTGCCTGATGGGAAATGGATGTATAATACCACGATTCATGATTGTACTTTTATAAACTCAGGCTCACAGCAAAACGGCGAATCATTGGGGAACTTGAATATTGCTGGCCTGGATGGAGCGAACATTTATAACATCACCATTAACGATGATCAAGGTGGCTTCGGCATCAAGTTCATCTTTGTAGGTCATTACCGTAATGTGAAGATCCACGACTCCACTATTCATGTCAGCGAGTTTGATGATACCTGGGGTGAGAAGGCCTCCATTGAGATGTGGAACCTGAGCTACGGTAATGACATCTACAATATCAATTGCAATACCTGGTTATCGTTCGTCAACCATACACAATTGACAGCCTACCTACCCGTGGGGAATGCCACCAACAACTTGAAGCTCCATGGCATCAAGATGATCGATCAGGATGGCAACAATGGTAACGAATCAGTTGAGGCCTCCCTCAGTGGTATGGAGATCTATGACAACTACTTCCAGGACAAGGGGTATGGTATTGCGATCTGGCATGGTGGTGGTTATGATCTGAAGAACTTCATTGTGCGCAACAATATATTTGCGAATGTAAAGCGTGCGCCAGGCTTTGGTTTCGGACAAAGCTCAGGTGTGTTTGTTCCTGATCCTACTTCGAACATTAAAATTTACAACAACGTGTTTGACAACATGGGCAATGGATTGACCCTGGATAATGCCAATGGCGTTGATGTGAAAAACAATGTCTTTCTCAACACACTGGGAGCTGATGTGGAGGGTGGGAGTAATGTTACTTTTATGAACAACCTCAAGTATCACACGGATCCCCAGAAAGCAGGCTGGAATCTTACTGGTGGTCCAACATTGGGCTCGGGAAACCTCCTTGGCAATCCTGGCTTCAAGAATACAGGCAACCGTTGGGATACGTACTATCAGCCAGCCTCGTCGAGTAGCCTCGTCGTAGATGCTGGTGTGGATGTTGGGCTTCCTTTCAACGGCTCTGCCCCTGATATTGGTCGTTGGGAATCGTAAGGTTAGATCTCGGCTAGTAGATGGCCGTGTCCCTCAGACGATGCTGGGGGCACGGCTGCCTATTATCCGGGGTCTGCATAGGTGTCTATGTCTAGACATAGGGGGTGTAATGAGTGAAGGTAGAGATGTTTTAGCACGGCGTTGCCTGGGGCGAAGTGGCCTGGAGGTAACCACACTAGGATTAGGCGGGGCAGGTATTGGAGGAAAGGCCTATGGGGCAGTTTCCGATGATGATGCCATCGCTACAGTGCGGCAGGCGGTTCAGATGGGTGTCACGTATATTGATACATCTCCGTTGTATGGTGAGAGTGAACGGCGCATTGGCCTGGCATTAGATGGTGGTTTACGCGAGCATATAATCCTTTCCACCAAAACGGGGACCCATCCCCGCTGGCGTGGTGAGTATTCAGCGACAGCCACTTATAAGAGTATAGAGAATAGTTTGCGTCTGCTCAAGACTGACTATATTGATCTGGCTTTGATTCATGATCCCCCTGATTTGCAGCAGGCCTTTGGGTCTCAAGGAGCTCTTGAAGCTTTGGAGGACTTGAAAGCGCAGGGAGTCATTCATGCGATTGGCCTGGGCGTGCGAGATCATGCGCTTTTGCGCACCGCCATTCTGTCACAACGAATGGATGCCATTTTAACGTATCTGGACTACAATCTGGTGCGCACCACTGCCACTCCCCTGCTCGATATGGCGCGAGCATATGATGTAGGGGTCATTAATGGATCTCCTTTAGTAATGGGATTCCTGAGTGGTCGCGATCCTGTTGCACATGTGCGGACAAGTTTGCCCTGGATTGATGAAGAGGCATGTGAAGAACTAGGTATCGCGAAGCACCTCTGGAACTGGTCCCAGAAGGCGCAGGTTGATCTGCAAGCGGTGGCACTACAGTTTAGTCTACGCCAGGACAAGATTGCTACAACGCTTGTGGGTGCCATGTCTCCTACTGAGGTTGCGCATAATGTTGCAGCCTGTCGCAGGCAATTACCTGTTGCTATTTGGGAGGAACTTGAACGAGCGCGTGTGAAATGAGACAGGTGAGAGAGATGAGACACCCGCCAGCCATGCCCTTCAATGACAACTGAAGGACATGGCTAGTTTCGCGCAAGGATGTCACATTAACTTACATTGACGAGCTGCCATTGCTGCGCATTTTTCCAGTTCAATGCACTTCGTCGCCGAAGGCAAAACCGTTGCCGCTAAAGCCGACATATTATGCTTGAAGACGTAGTCTGGGCTTGATCCACCGCACCTGTTGAGACGGCTGCTGCCCTGCTAACAGCGTATCGAGGACGGTAAACATTTCCCGGACGATGTGTTCAGGATCAAATTCAAAGATGGTCATGTGCCTTGAACGGTGAAACAGGATAGGTGAGCCAACATTGGTATGGGTGACGATCTTGACATCCTTCTTTACCTCGATGCCAAAGTCATCAAAGGCTGCCAGTGCCCCATCGGCCAGCAGATCATCGGTAATAAAAAGGCCATCCGGCCTCAACTGGTGAGGGGAACCAAAGACCTCGCTGGCCAGCAAGTAGCCCTGTTCCTGGTAGGTCAACGCAGGACGAGATAGCAAGACCGGTGGCAGCCGCATCAACTCAGGATGGATAGGTATTTCTTGCCGCTTGAGCTCATCACGAAAGCCTACAAAATCATCTAGATGCTCCAGTGGAAGGTAAGGGCCTTGTACCGGTTCTGTCGGGGATGCCAGGGAGGTCACCGGCAGGATGCCACGGCTCCAGATGCCGATGCGCTTGCATCCCTGCCGAATCAACTGGTCAGCAGCCAGGCGACCATATTCCAGGCCATCAAGCTGCACAATCCATTGGCCGTTGCCCGCGAAGGTGACGCACGGGACAGGCCATTCGAGTAGCCATCCCTTTGAGTGAAAACCGATGGATACAAAGGCGTCTGCCTGTCGTAGCTGCAGGAGTTTGGGCGCTTCAGAGGGCAGTGTATTCTCGTCGTTTAATTCTGGTCGCGCTATATGTAGTCGATACATCTCGTTGCTGGTGGCATTACGTAGCTGCATCTCTTGCTCAAGATAGATGAGCAGCATGCTCCAAAATGGTGAGATGGTGGTTGATAGTAAGAGACGCAGATCGAAGAAGATATGAATCGAGCGCGTATGGATGCGCGGTGATACAAAGATGCCCTGACGACTTTTACTATAGATAACCTGCTCAGCCTCCAGGCGCTGCAAAACCTCGCCCAGTGTGACGCGCGTCGTCTTGAGCTCCTCACATAGGGCGCGCATAGTTGGTAGCTGGGCATCGGGTCCCTTCTCATACGCCATCTCCCGCACACGTTTATAAAGCTCTTCAGATTTTGTGCTGGCCATATTTTTTTGCTTCTCAACCATTGTCTATCCTTACTATCACATAATAAAAACCCTGCCACACTTTTTTTCTGCGAACCACTTTTTATGTGATCTAGCGCAAGCATAAATGAGTCGGACTGTTTTTGTCAAGCCTCGTGGACGTGATGGGTGCGCTGCGTTTTTGTAAAAGAGCACATCAAGAAAGGCAATAACGTAGATTTGCCTCTTCGTTTTTCGATGCTGCTCTCTTTATAAACCTGCGATGGGTACCACTTTTGTTTGTATCTCTTGACAAAATTATGTGTTCTATCCTATACTTGTGCTAGCGCACAATATTTGTCAATAGGTGATCAATGAAGGTCACTTTTATCGTTCCCCGTACAACATGATGTACAGTTTGAGGAAGGAAATCCTGATATGCGCATGGAACGAGCACAACGTTGGCGAAGACTGTTCAGTATTGGCATTGTAGGCGTCATCCTTTTTACCACATCCGCTTTCTTATTCTCTTCTCAAGCACGTCCTGCCTACGCGGCGGACCTCTCCGGCAGCTATAGCTGGAAGCCTCTCAAGATTGGTGGTGGCGGCTTTGTCACCGGGCTGGCTATTCATCCAACCGCAGCAGGAGTGGTCTATGCTCGGACAGATGTTGGTGGTGCGTATCGCTGGAATGAGAGCACCCAGACCTGGACGCAGCTGATCGTTACTCCGGCAGTCCCCAATCCGGCTGCAGGCGACTACAATGTAGAAAGTATCGCCGTCAGCAAAACGAACAGCCAGGTGGTCTATGTTGCCGTGGGCGACGATATAGGCAATGCGACTGGCCGCATCCTCAAGAGCACCAATCGTGGTGCTTCGTGGACGGATAGTGGACAGCGTTGGTCGATGGCGGGCAATGGTGATTATCGCACGGGCAGTGCACGCATCGCTGTTGACCCCAATAACGATAATGTCGTCTATTTTGCATCTCGTAAGGAGGGACTCTGGGTCAGTACTGATGCTGCCAGCCACTGGAGTCAGGTCTCGACCTCGCAGATTCCCCTGGGAACCAATAGCAGCGGAACAACCGAGGGGGTTTCATTCGTTCGCTTTGATCCTAGCGGTGGAGTGAGCGGTGGCAAGACCAACCGCATCTATGCCGGGGTAGCGGGCAATGGTGTTTATCGCTCGGACAATGGCGGGAGCAGCTGGTACCGCATTCTGACCACTGATCAGATCCCCTATTCGGTCGATATCGCCAGCGATGGCACGCTCTATCTCAGCATCCTCTCGACCACGGGTGCGGGCAGCCTGCAGAAATATGCTCCAGGTTCCGGCACATGGAGTACGATCTCCCCCAGTGGGGATAGCTATATGCAGGTAGCAGTTGACCCTTTCAACGCGCAGCGTGTGATTGTGGCCGGGGGTGGGGTCAGCAATGGACATATCTGGCGCACGACGAATGCAGGGGCCAGCTGGACCGCCTTAAACATCGCGGTCTCCTCACCAGATATTCCCTGGATCACCAATACCGATGAGAGCAACTACATGACCAGTGCCCAGATCGTCTTCGATCCACTGGTACAGGATCGCCTATGGTTCCCGCAGGGCACCGGTGTCTGGCGCTCGGATAACAACACTGGCTCTACCATTACCTGGACCTTTATCAGCAAGGGCATTGAAGAGATGGTGGCCAACGATGTAATCGCACCTCCCGGCGGCAAGCCGATTACTGGCGTCTGGGACCGCAACGGTTATTATCACGCCAATCCCGATGCCTATCCGACCCGCCCCATTCTGACCAATCAATTCTCTTCTGGCTGGAGTCTAGACTATAGTGGTGGCACCCCCAGTTTTGTGGCGGCCGTCTCGTCGGACCATCGTTTCCTGAATCCCGATATGAGCGGTTACTCTACTGATGGAGGGCAGACCTGGACCCAGTTTAGCGGAAGCCGAAACTATTCTGATCTCTTTGGAGGCAATATCGCGGTCTCCGCTACCAATACCAGCAATATCGTCTGGCTGCCAACCTGGGGCAAGGCGCCCTATGTGACCACCGATCGGGGTGCGACCTGGACGCAGATCCCCTTCTTCAGCACTGTCGGCGGCCTGCATCAGC
Organism: Dictyobacter alpinus; assembly: GCF_003967575.1. Classification (NCBI taxonomy): domain Bacteria; kingdom Bacillati; phylum Chloroflexota; class Ktedonobacteria; order Ktedonobacterales; family Dictyobacteraceae; genus Dictyobacter; species Dictyobacter alpinus. Next base: position 749,230 of record NZ_BIFT01000001.1, on the reverse strand, counting down.
AGCTGTGGTGGGGCTCGAAAAAGGCGCTTGACGCCGACAAGGTGAGCGGCGGCACCTACTATATCTATAGCACCGACAATAATGGCGAGTTTTTCCGCTCCAGTAATAATGGGCAGACCTGGGAGCAGGCTCCTGGGATCGCGCCGCCCAGTGGTGGCAATGACGCCCACGTCTTTGGTCAGATCCGTGCAGTCCCCGGTAAGGCCGGTCATGTCTGGGCCAGCGTTGCTCAGGGGGGCCTCTACTATACGACTAACAAGGGCGACGCCTGGACGAAGGTTGCCGGAGTACAGGAGGCACGCTCGTTTGGATTTGGTAAAGCCATCGGTTCCTATCCAGTCGTCTTTATCAACGGGAAAGTCAACAACCAGTGGGGCATCTGGCGCTCGGTAGACCAGGGCGCAACCTGGGATCTACTTTCAGCGAACCCGATGGGGATCTATGACCAGGTGCATACCGTCAATGGCGATATGAGCATCGCCGGTCGCGTCTATGTTGGCTTTAGCGGCAACAGCTTTGTCTATGGGGACGCGAACGGCAGCACTCCTACACCAACCCCGACGCCAACTCCTGCCGGGGCTACAATTACCCGTGCCACGACCGCGCCCACCATTGATGGCAATAGTACCGATGCCGTCTGGAGTACCGCTCCTAGCTATCCGATCGCCCATACGGTCGGCGCTCCGACCGGCTTCTCTTCCAGTTACCAGTCCGCCTGGGACAGCAACAACCTGTACTTCCTCGTCAAGGTAAATGATGCGACCCTCTCATCGCATGCCGATGCGGTCGAGCTCTACCTGGATCCCCAGCATAATGGAGGCAGCAGCTACGACTCGACGGATACGCAATATATCTTCTCTACCGATTCCAACACGATATTGCAGTACCAGGGAGGAACGCAGGGGACCAATACGGCGGGCGTGACATTCAGTAATAAGACCACCTCATCCGGCTATCAGGTGGAGATCCAGATCCCCTGGGCCAGGCTGGGCCTGACCCCATCCGCCAATGCGACGATTGGCCTCGATCTCGATACCTGGCAGAACTGGCAGGGGGGCGCGGGTGTCAAAAATAAGCTGTTCTGGAATGCGACCAGTGATGATGACTGGTTTAATCCAGGCCTGTTTGGAAGCGGCACTTTGCAGGGTACCGGTGGCAACGCGACGCTCACCCCGAGCGCCGACCGCGACAACTGGGCGCAGAACGCCGGCGATAGCACCACGCTCAACGCCAGCCAGTGGCAGACGATCTATCTCAAGTTCGACCTGTCCACGGTCAGCAGTGTCAGCAAGGCCACTTTGCGTCTCTACCGTACCGATCTGAACCAGGGTTCGACCATTCTGACAGCCTCACAGGTAACTGATGATAGCTGGACGGAGGCAAGCACCACGCTCCCGGCGGTCGGCGCCAGCATTTCGACGGCGACCTCAGCCACGGTAGGCTATGTCGATCTTGATGTGACAAGCTTTGTCCAGGCGCAGAAAGCGGCCGATGGCATCGTTTCTATCGGGGTTAGCAGCAATTCAACCAGCTGGGTTGGTTTCTACTCTAGAGACAACGCAACCAATAAACCACAACTTGTCGTTACCGGTTAGTTAAGGGAACACAATAGTTCCCGTGGCCCTTTTCAGCAGGGATGGGGCCGTCACTCAAATGAGCGACGGCCCCATCCCTGCTTTGGTATCATCGATCGTTATGCGTAAGCTAGCGAAACTCGATACCTCCCGCCTCTTTGGTAAAGAGATCTAACTGGTTGCTGTCCGTCACCTTCCTGTCTCCCAGGAAGAAGTTCTCAATGGTTACGTCCTGTACCTGGTGGTCGGCATCGTAGCCACCAATAACGGATATTGAGTAGCCAGGATTATAGATCGAGACCATCACCGAGATATTCCTCAGCGTAATATCCCGGATGTGTCCACGTTCCTCATCGGTGTTATACCTTGAGTGTATGATACGGAAGTTAATCAGCTTATCATAATAGTGTTCGACCCGGATATCCTCAAAGAGCACACGGTGGACTAGGGCGCGGTCACCAACGTGGATGCCAAATGGTTCGCCGTGCCCGTGTACCGAGACGATGTCCAGGTCCCTGAACACGATGTCTCTAACCTCAGAAATAGTCAATTCGTGCCCGATCTCTAGCGCGTTGCCCACGCGGCCGGTCATGAGGGTGCATGAGCGTGCCAGCACATTGTAGACATCCTGGGCCGCCTCATAGGTCGTTCCGCTCGTGCGGTCGGTCCAGCGAAAGCCTTTGATGACGATACAATCGTCATTGTTTCTCAGCATACAGCGCTCGATCAGCACATCATGGGAGCCTACGATATCGATGCCATCTGAGCTGGAAACCTCTCCGATCTGTTTGATGCGATCGATATGGACATCGTGGCAGGCAGCGAGCATGATCATCCAGCCGGGTGGTTCCACCATGGTAATATCCTGAATCTCGACGTCACTGCAGCGATAGAGCAGGATTGAGCGGTACCCGGGACGGTCTTTGAAATAGCTGGCGTCCAGCACCCCGGGTCCATAAATTTTGATGTGTGAGGCATCGGTGGCGCGAATGCCACCTCTGACCACAGCACCAGCCTCGATATAGATCGATTCGTGATCGCGCAAGACGATCTCGCCGACCTCGTGCACCTGGCCGCCTGCGAAATAGTGGGCCGCCTTCCCATCATAGCTGTGTTCCGGATGCGCATAGACAAACAGTGGCAGCGAGACCCCCTCGATGGCGATGTGTAGCAGGTGATCGCTCTGTACGCGCAGACGTGCGCTTGTGCCGGTTACCTCGGCGCGGATGCCCAGCCGCTGCGGGCTGATAACCAGCGAGCCTATGCTCTTGCTCGCCTGTATTTCAAGCTCCACCTCGCCCGTAAATACCAGTGAGACAAAGTACGCCACGCCTGTTCTTAGCACATCGAGGTGCTGTCCATCAGCCGAGACGCTGATCTCATCTGCCCGGGGAAACTCTGCTGGAAAACTGTGAATGATCATATTCCCTCTCTTGTTCTGACCAGGGGTTAGATGTTTGCTTTCGTGACTGTATCAATAGTGGTTGTTAGAACTGGTCTGGCCGCGCTGCCGCTCCTGCTGCAACCATTCATGGAGAAATGTGAGCACCTCCGAGCGATCGGGCGTGCGTCCCGATGAGACGTAACATGCTGAGACTGCCATGGCCAGGACGAGACATTCTTCAAGAGGATATCCAGCCAGCAGCCCGTAGCAGAAACCGGCATTGTAGTGATCTCCACCGCCGGTTGAAATACATGGTTCGGCAATCTTTTTTCCTGTTTTGTGTAGAATGCTACCCTCGGTGATAACGAGACTCTGATCAATGGGATGAATGACAAGACGCGTGACCTGGCAGTGCTGACGTAGTGAGCGGCCAATGTCCACAAGAGTTTCCCCCCCATGTTGAGGATGCGTTTTCAGCCCCCAGGCCGCGTAGAGCGTTCTGGCCTCATGCTCATTGAGACCCAGGGTACTATCATATGTCTGCGCAAATTCGTTCAGCAGGTGAGCCAGAGCAGCCAGATCATCGGTGGAGCGCCTGGACGGATCGGCCAGATCGAAAAACACGCGCAGCTGTTTTTTTCTGTCCTCTGGCAGCGTATCCAGATAATGCACTTTAACGTTGCGCCACAGTGTTGTGGCTTGCGTCAGGTTGCTCCAATCGGCAAAAGCGATCAGGTCGGCTTCCTGATACTCCTCACGCAGACGGGCTGGATCAACTCGTACGCAAAGTTGCTGCCAGAGGTCCTGTGCCAGACTATCGAGTCTGGCAAACATCAATTTTCCATCGTGAAATTCAAAGGCATGGCACGTTCCCGGATCGGCAAAACTGATGCGGCAGCAGCCAGGAGCCATCTGCTCAAAAGCTGGATTGATGGATGGATATCCCAGGGTGCCAATACAGACACATTCCATGCCCAACCGAGCAAGTCCGTTTGCCATCAGTGGCGCGTTGCCGCCAAAACGGACCTCCTGGGCTTCTATCTCTATATCCGCACTTTTCCCGGCGGCATCAGCAGTGAAGGACGAAAATTGCGTGATGGTTGAGAAGTAGGTTGGACCAGAAGCTTCTCTGCTGCGAATGGGGCGTATGATCTCATCCACAAAACCATCAAAACCGACAATGACCTTCTTCGAGGACACTTCTGCACCAGCTGCCGACAAGGTGCGTATCAGATTGGTAAGTGCTTGCGGCGTCGTTATCTCTTCCATTGTAGTATGCTTACCCCACCCGGATCTAAAGAAACGTGAAAAGATGGATGTGCTGCCGCTGTATGTGCTAGCGGCACGGGTTCCTGGGTGCGACAATCAATAAGGTGCGGTAGCGGCTGATCTGGCTGATCGAGCAGTACATCGATCCTGGTTGCGATAGGAGCGCTATGGTGGTTGATACAGAAGAGGAGACGTTCGCCGGTCTGCTGGTGCTGCATCACCCCCACCTCAACGGCTGGATGATGGCTTCTCACCACACGGTTGACCGCTGTTGTCTCGACCAGACTAGCCAGAAGCCGATACTCAGGTGTCTGGCTGAAGTCAGCGGCCGGCAGATCCAGCAGACCATCGAGCACGGGCGCCGTGACCAGAAAAGCTGTTCCTGCGCCATAGTGGTTGCTCAGAACAGCTGGATGCCCATCCTCAAACGTAAAGAGGGTGGTGGCGGAAACGGCATTGACTCGCAAGAACTCTGTTCGCGTACTCGCAAGAGCTACTGTTTCCCCTTGACTGTAGTCCTGCCATGACGTTGCGGCCTGAATAGAACCGTAGCCATGATCCCTTTCAGACGCATGCACTTCAACCCCAAAGAGTTGATTAAAATAGGTATTGAGCGCGGTCCGTTGATCATAGAGAAAGACCAGTGTCCCTCCTTGCTCAACAAATACACGCAGGGCGTTCCAGGCACTGGTCGTCAAACGAGCTGAGGATGGAACCAGCAGGAGCCTGACTGTCTGTAGGGATTGATCATCCCACAGGAAGCGCATGGTGACCCCCGTGCCCTTGAGGAGCACAAAGCTGGTATAGATCCGTTTAAACGCTGTCGTGATCTGCTCATAGTAGCCTGAAGGAACCAGGATGGCGGTATCGGCTGCGGGCCACTGATAATCGGTAATGTGGTGCTCTCTGACAAAACGTGCAAAGTCCGCAAGCTCTTTTCCCGCTGGCTTGAGCGAGCCGTCAGCGGCTATGATGCCGAAGGAAGGCTCAAATGTTTTCTCATTGAGCGGGGTCTGATGCCAGATCTGCTCTGAAAAATCGTTGAAGACCCAGGGCAATACCCCCACACTTCCATTGAGCAGATTACTGTAGAGGGCTACGCGATAGTAGCGAGCGATAACCACATCGCTGAAAAGAACCGAGGAGGCACCCGGAGCTTCGCAGGTCATGACTGGCTTTCCCAGCTGGTTAAAAAGCACATTATAGGAAATGAAATAGTTATTGCGCACTTCGTCATACGCTTCAAGAGCCAGACCATTTGGGTAGCAGGTGACCACCATCGCATCAAGAATAGCTGCCATATCGCGGATATGCATGCCAAAGTGTTCGCTAGCGATGTGTCCAAATCCTAGTGTTACCAGATGGTGAGGATCTACCGCCTTGATGGCGTCATATATCCGCTTTACCCAGAGCTCCATAGTACGTCGGTCGTATGGTAAGGGATCGGCGCCTGGATGGCGCGAATAGAACTCTGGCTCGTCGCAGATATCCCAGAATAAAATCTGTTCCTCACTGGCAAAGTGGGAGATGAACCATTGCACATGGCGCTCGGCGACGTCTACCATCTCTCCACGAAAAAATGGCCGGCCGTTGCGAAATGGCACGTCATAGTCCCCGGTGGCCACACCGACCAGAAACCAGGGCATAACATAGATCTGATACTTTTTGGCCCAATCGATCAATTGCTGGAAACGCGTCAGGACCAGCTCATTATAAACGCCCTGTTCTGGCTCATTAAATCCCCAGAAGAGCGGAATACGGATAGCATTCAACCCCAACTCAGCGATACGTTTGAGATCGCGTTCCACAGCTTCAGGTCGCCAATCCGCCCAGAAATTTGTACAGACATGGCTGGCAACGTAGTTAATGCCGACGACATACAATGGATTGCCTTCTGTATCCTGGAGATATCCTTGCGTATGAAAGCGAATAAAACCCACGTGCATACCTCTTTTCAGGCGAAGATAAATATCTGGTGCAATTCACTTAACGACTCTGGTCAAGACACCTGGTTGCAGATTTCTGGCGCGGCCAAGTGCATCGACGAGCAATTCAATGGGAATGATTTCTATCAACGGCGAAGTGATCTCATCATCAGGGTAGGAGATATGCAATGGGATGCTCTTTGATTGCGGATCGGGTCTCCGATTCGTGATCCAGAGTACCTTACCTCCAAATGCTCCAATGCTCTTCATGAGACGATCAACTTCATCCCTGGTTTGTGTATTGAAATCGAGAACAATGGCGGCAAATCGCTCATCAATCAGTTCGATTGGTCCATGGATGTACTGACCAGTTGTGTAGTGAGCAGAGAAAGACTTGCACGTCTCCTCAATGATGCATTCAGCCTGCAAGGTTGTTGCATAGGAGGCTCCTGAACCGATGACAGGCAGAAATGGTCGTGGATCTAATTCCTGCACAAGCCTTTCACGCAACGAGGCGAATTCAGTGATCGTCTGGCGCATCACCTCAACGCTACGCGTCAATTGTACATGCAGGTTGGCAAAGACGTCCTGCTCATCGTGCAGAATGATTGATGCTAGAAAGAGCAGGACAGCAATGGTATTGGTATATGTTTTGGAGGCCGTCATCTTCTCCTCACCAGCCTCAAGCCACAACTGCGTATTGCCAAAACGGGCTAAGCGACTCCCTGGTTGATTGCTGAGAACAATAAGGGCCGCCACGCGCTGCTGAACTTCAGCACACAACTGCACAACTTCTTCACTCTCACCAGACTGGGAAACCGCAACCAGGATAGTTTCTTTGTCCAGAAGGGGTTGATAAAAGTGCCTCAGCTCATTTGCCTCGATGACCCATGCCGCAATACCGTGCAGCTGAAGATAGTGAACCGCTATGTGAGAGGCAAAGAGAGAGCTTCCCATGCCCGTAAAAATAAAGCGTTGTGCCGAAGTGCTTCGCAGGATGTGCGCGACCTCTTTTTGCCTCTGTCTGCTCCCAAAGTAGGCGTCAGTCACGGTTTGTAGCGCATTTGGCTGTTGCTGTATTTCATCAAGAAAAGTCATTGCGTTTTTTCAACCCCTCATGAATCATTCCTATCAAAAATTGAAATGTCAGATAATCTCAGTGCGAGCGACAAACTATTACAGAAAGAATCATCAATGGACCATCGTGTTTAATAAACCTCCTTCTGCTTTGCCTCTTCGGGAGAGATTCCCAGCACCACAGGAGTGCTACGGTAGCCGATACCCATGCGGTCGATACCCATATCGATCAACTCAAAGAAATACTTCTGGTCACGAATTCCTCCCGATCCCTTGATTTTACAACGTCCGTTCGCGACCTCTATCATCGCAGCGAGAACCTCACGAGTGGCTCCATCGCTTTTTCCTCCTGTGTAGAACCCGGTGGAGGTTTTCAGAAAGTCAGCGCCTGCCTGAATTGCCACTTCGGAAACGTTTCTTACTTCCGTCAGGGTCAACGCATCCGTCTCGAAAATGACCTTGATCACAACGCCGTGCGTATGGCAGACCTGGCAGACAGCCTGGAGCTCACGTCCCACCTCTTCGTACATGCCACTGCGGATCCAACCATAATTCGCAACAATGTCCAATTCAGCGATATCGCCGCGCTTGACGTATGCTTCGACTTGTTTTATTTTCGACTCGGTCGTGGACAGTCCGAAGGGGAAGTCGCACACCACACAAATGCCAGTCTGTGTTCCGGAGGTCAGCTCGGCTGCGATATCCAGAGAAGCCGGATTGACACAGACGGTGGCACAGCCAAAATCGATCCCCTCCTGGATATATTTCCGAATGTCTGCCTGGGTGAACTCAGGCTTGAGAACAGACTGGTCTATGTACGCTGCGAGTTCTGCGAGCGACATATCGCAGGCTTTTTTTGTTGGTTTCATGTTCTTTTTCTCCTGGGTGGCCCAAACGAGGGACACTTGTATGAAATGTATGATACATTGTATACTTACTATACAATACTCTCCTGGGAGAATCAAGGAGACAGGCGGAGGGATGTCGGAACATCAAGAAGTTCATACCAGGAAGAAGATCCCAGATGAGCATAACGCACATTGTGATTGGAGGTAACTATGATAGCTGACTTACAAAGAAGACTTAGCGCCCCCTCTCTCTCCCGGAGCGCCTTCATTGGATTGGACGGCTTTATCGACGAGATCACCTATGTCGTGGATAAACGCTTCTCGCCCTCTTCTTATGAGCGCATAAAGACCATTCAGGCTTATGCCACCCGTATTAGCCGGGCAAGTGCTATGAGCACCAACATTGAACTGGTGAGCCTCACCACCAAATTGGGAGGCAACGGCCCGCTGCTGGCGAACGCGCTCTTGCAGTACGGAGTCGGAGTCACCTACATGGGCAGTATCGGTTATCCAACCCTTGATCCAGTTCTGGCGCCTCTGCATCGCTGCCAAAGGCTGATTTGCCTGGCCCAGCCAGCGCATACGGATGCCATTGAGTTTGAAGACGGTAAGATTATCACTTCCAAGCTGTCATCCCTTGATGCGATCACCTGGGAGAATATCCAAAGCAGTCTTTCTTTGGAGGAACTGACGGCGCTCTGCCAGTCAAGTGATCTGATTGCCTTCTCCAACTGGTCAATGATCCTGGCGATGAATACCATCTGGAAGCGGTTTCTCGATCTGATTGTGCCTCACCTCACCTGCCAGGGAAAAGTCGTTTTCTTCGACCTGGCTGACCCCGAAAAACGCACTCGTGAAGATCTGCTAGAAGCTCTTGCCCTCATTCAATCCTTTTCCCGACAGGCTTTCAGCATCATCCTCAGCACAAATTTAAAAGAGGCGTGTGAACTTGCCGAAACACTCGGCTTTATCGTGCCCGACTACCAATCAGTGCACCTTGAGACCCTTACTCGATACCTGGAGGAGCACCTGAATATCGACTACGTGATTGTTCACCGGGTTGACAGGGCGGTGTGTCTTCATGACAATACCTTCGAGGAAGTCCGAGGCCTCTACTGCTCACACCCCGTCATCACGACCGGTGCCGGAGATAACTTTAACGCAGGCTTCCTCTACGGAGTCTTGCAAGGATTTCCAATTTCTCAATCTTTATTCCTGGGCTGCGCAACGTCCGGCTATTATGTTCGCTATGCTGCCAGCCCGACAACAAGCCAACTCCTTTCGTTTTTGGCGAGATGGGAGAAAAATGAGGTGGACGAATACCATGGATCTTGAATATTTCAAACAAACATTCCATTTTTCGAGCGATGTCACTACCCCGTTGTACGTTCAGCTTACAGCCTACATCCGTGTACAGATCCAGGCTGGCGTGTTGAAACCCGGCGATCAAATGCTTCCTGAAAACAGCATCGCTGACGTCCTGAAGGTGAGCCGGACCACAGTCAGACAATCGATGAACTGCCTGGTCGAGGAAGGGTTGCTCATCCGCTTTCGAGGCAAAGGATCGTTTATCGCCAGTCAGAAAATGCGGCGCAATATCAATTATCTCTACGATTTCACCAACGATATGATCAGCCTTGGGGCGATACCATCCTCGATTGTACTACATGCTGAGGTGATACAGAGCCCTCCCGATCATGTGGTGCAAGCCCTTCAACTCCCGCAGGGTCAGCGCGCGACTTTTTATCTTGACCGCCTACGTTGCGCCAATGGCGAACCGATCCTCTGGGAACAGACGTACATTCCCTATTGGCTTTGCAAAGGCATTGAACGCTACAACTTTGAAAATGCCTCTTTATATCATACGCTCAGCGAACAATTCTCGCTCAACCTGGATCACGCTACTGAAACACTGGAGGCGGTCATCCTCACCAAGGGAGAAGCCGAGCGTTTGAATTGCAGGCCGAAAGTAGCCGGATATAAAATCCGGCGCCAATCCTCCCTGGACTCGGGGTTTTCTTTTGAATTCACGGCCTCGCTTACCCGAGCGGACAGATGTCTGTTTCAATTTGATTTATATAAGAATCCTACCGCCAACAAACCGCCTGTCGAAATTCAACGCCACATTACTTTGCTAGTACCTTCTTAAGGAAGAGAATAGACAATGTAGTATACCGGATAACCTGTATTGCATTGCCTCAAAAGAATTTTCCTCTACAGTTTTTCTATCGCTCTTTGTATTCTGGCACAATAGCGCCCTTGCTTTTTCCCATCTTGTCGAGATAGTTGCCTGTAACAATTTCTGTTTTTCTGTGTTCCTTGAACTGTTTGGCTGTTCCAGCCCACTCTCGTTTCTCTTGCATCAATAAACAGATGGCCTGAATCTGCCAGTGGTTGGTGCGGCAACGATATCTGAAGCAGACGCCTTTTGTTCATCTGAACGTGCCCCAAGAGGAACCTGGGCTTCTTCACCTCGTAGAACCGGAGGAATGGGAACGCTTGTTGCTGGTCTGTCAGCCTGCAGGGAAGAAGGCAACAGGAGCAGATCAGGTGGCGGCGCGTAATCAAGCCGTGCTCTGGATCCTTGCTGAGACCGGAATGCGTACTGCAGAAGTCTGCGGGATGCGCCTTTCAGATGTAGATCGTGAACAAGGTAGGCTCAGGGTACGAGGAAAGGGTTCTACGCGGTGATGGGTCCTCTTGGGGCATGAGGGACTCCATCATCTATGCGTGTATCTGGATCATTATCGCCTGAAGAATGGACAAGATGTGAAGCGAAGACGAGTGGGAGAGGAGCCTCTGTTTCTTTCTGAGGCAGGGCACCTGCTTACCAGCAATAGTATTGCGTTGTTGTTTGGGCGACTCAGGAAACGAGCAGGGAACATGAGAAAAGAGGTTGGTCCTGTCCTGTTACGCGATACGTTTGCGGTGCACTATCTGCAGGCAGGTGGCGATCCGTTCACGTTGCGAGAGCGGTTAGGCCAGGAAGAAAGTGTTGCTGTCAAACGGTATCTGAGCATGAGTGATGGCAAGAGCGAACAAAAAGCGAAGAAACCTTGAGAGCATTCCTTCTACAGCCTCTCCTATTGATCGCATGTGGTATATATTTTATGCGGTCATGGTAACTCTTGGCGCAGGGATCGGACGCCCCCATGCTTTGTTTGCCTCAATCCAACTTTCTATCGCATCCTGCCCTTGTTTGACAGCTTCGACGTACGTTGTCCCATGGGTTTTGCATCCTGGAAGTTCTGGAATTGTGGCAATGTATGTCTGATCCTCTTCGCTCCATTGGATATTCATGGAGTAGCGCAGTGGCTCGGTTCCCATGAGGTTCCTCTCTTTGTTTATCTCCCAGCATCAATGAGTACTTGCTCTAGAATATCTGTGACACCAAGATGAGGTGCGAATTGCCTCAAATATACTGTATCGAGAGCATCTCCTGTGCGCTTGATGACTTCAACAATATCATTCCATTGTCGTGTAGATATTCCCCCTCCCATTTTCCACCAATTAAGTTTCGTGAGAATGACATCTTCTGGCGAGGCAACATAGAAAGAACGGCTCCCCTGTTCAATGACCTCCTCCCGCGCACGCCCGAGTTCGTGACGTGCAAAATCGCTTGACTTCAACACGAACACATCAACTTTGACGCCCGTATCGTTGTGGAGCATGTTGAATGACGATTGATTCAAAATGGCTCCTCGGATCATTGCACCATCGATATAATAGTCATTTTCAAGCACTTTCACGAGCGCTTGGACATGGTGACGTTGAATGGCCGCCACGATATCAACATCCTGGGTCGCTCGCCGTCTTCCGTGAATTGAACTCGCTACTGATCCGCCAATAAAATAGGGAATGTTGAAGCGATCAAAGGTATCGATGAGAGGGCTAATTGCTTGAATAATCTCTGGAGTATTCATAGGTGAAGCCGAGGACATTCGTGTTTCCTTCCTGTGAAGCGGAATCGTTCCGCAAGACATTCTATCGAGTTGCAGTGCCCATGATGTTGTATGAGGCTATCCGGCTGATGTGTTACCATGAATGCCAGCATCGAGAAGCGCCTGTGATAAAGGGGTTGCAATGCCGAGAATTGCTGCTTGTTGACTCAGATAGGTGACATCTATGGTTGGTGCTTGCACCTTGAGGAGGCCCAAAATATCGTTCCATTGATCATCGGCGGTGTTTCCCTGTTTTTGATAGTTTAAGAGATTGAGCAGTGTCATGTCTTCAGGAGATGCGATAAAAAACGGGGCTCTTCCTTCGATAAGTACATGGGGTTGTCGATGTGCTAAGACCGCTTTGTCAAGCGCTGTAGAGGTTAGGAAGACATCAATTTTGATGAGCCGCGAGAGATGCAGCATACTGAAAGATGTATGCTGGAGGAGAGCCAGGGTGATTGTGTCTGGATCGAAAATATAATCGTGTGTCAGGTGCTCAAAGAGAAAAGCAAGGTGGTCTCCGTTGAAATCGGCTAGGAGGTCGACATCCTGGACGGATCTGGGCAAGCCGTAGATTGAGTTTGCCACAGAGCCCATCATGAGGGTCGGAACTTCGAGCTGTTCTGCGATCTCGATGAGCGGGCGGACCGCCTCCTGAATGTCAGGTGCCTGGAGGTTCCAGGTTTGTTGCGTTTCAATCGCATTGGCAAAGATGTGTGCAAGGTGATTCCCATATTCGCGAGCAACAAATGCCACCATACGATCCTGGAGGGAAGATCCATGGGTTGTCTCAAGGTTGGCGTATGTCATGGATTGTGTCCAACTGCAGACCGATCTGAACTTTTTGGCAGCGGAAAATGCACGGATGCGAGCAATCTGTATCCGCTCGAATTCTGGGGAGGTATCAACCGATTGTGTTCTCATCGTATCTGCTCCAACATAGGTTTCTTTCTCGAAGGATACCGAAAGTTGACGAGCGTGTCAAGTGGCTGCATCCATTTTCTAAGAAATAATATAGTTATTGAATGTTATATAGTAGTAAGCATTTGAGTCATAACCAATATGTATTCACTTATTGAAATTGTAATAAAGTAATAAAATATTCAATCATATTAGACTCTGGAGTTTGACAATTGATGTTTATTAATTTATCCTATGTTTGTGCGCATTGCCTCACGAAAAATCTTAGTAGAAGAACGCTGTATTAGCGCCGGGTGTATACTGGCTCATGAAACTTTTTGGTGAATGCCTGGCGATATGACGAAAATCTGCTACACTTCTCTATCATAACGTGTGAGGAGACGTCGCAAAGGAATGCCAACAACTCCATTGTTCCCATTACCCGATGGTTTGGAAATTATTTCCATCCACGAGGAAGAAAACAACCTAAAGGTACACATCATCTCAAAGCGCATCGGGTGTCTCTGCCCAGGTTGCGCTCAATCTTCCCAAGCGATCCATAGCTATTACCGGAGACATCCGATGGAATTGCCTTGCACTGGACGTGTGGTGAAGATCAGTTTATCCGTGAAAAAATTCTTTTGCCGCAACCCTTCCTGTCAACGCAAAGTTTTTACCGAACGCATCCCTGAATTGATTGAGCCTTCGTCTCGGTTGACGACTCGGCTACGGACACTTGTCCAGGCGATCGGGATCGCCTTCAATGCGAATGGTGGAGCTCGTTTAGGAGCACAAATGGGGGTACACGTCTCTAGAATGACCGTCCTCTTTTCTTTGCACCTCCTTCCCTTGCCATCTGTCGGTAAGATCATACGGGTCGGGATCGATGATTTCGCCTGGAAGCGCGGTGTCCGATATGGCACCGTCCTGATCGATTTAGATTCACACGAGATCATCGATATGCTTCCTGACCGGGAAGCAGAAAGTGTGAAAACATGGTTGGCGTCCCATCCCGAAGTCGAAATCGTCAGTCGGGATCGCGGTGGGGCATATTCCGATGGAGCCGCTCAAGGAGCGCCTCAAGCGATCCAATGTGCGGATCGATGGCATCTCTGTAAAAATCTTGGAGATGCCGTTGAAAGCTACCTCAAACGACAATCACTCTCCATTCCAGCACCATCTGCGCCAGTGCCAACCTCAGAGAAAAAGGAAAAACCGACCTATGAGCAAAGGAGACAAGAACGTCGTTCTCAAGCGACCTTCGAGAGAAAACAAGAGATTGTCGAAAGGGTACGAGAAATGCACACACAGGGAAGAAGTGGACATGATATTGCCGCTGAGCTCGGGCTGGCTCGCGGAACGGTTCGGAAGTATCTTCACATCGAAGGTCCTGTACGTATTGCTCCCCGCACACGAAAACCCAGCCTGATTGATCCTTACTATGAGTATCTCTGTCAACGATGGAATGAAGAAACTCCCACAGCACAGCAGCTTTTCGAAGAATTGCAGGAAAAAGGATATCAAGGGGGGATCTCTATTCTCAAAGAGGTGGTGACGCGCTTGCGTCGAGGACTTTCGGGCATGAAATACCCTCCTCAATCCATTTACACGAAAAAAATGCCAGCCATGCTTTCGGCAAGGGAGTTACGCTGGCTCCTTGCCAAAAGAGAAGACAATCTCACTGCTGAAGAAAAACACGGTCTGACAAAGCTCTTCGAGAGCTCTCAAGAAGTAGGCCAACTCTATTGTTTCCTTCAATCATTTCTTCGTATGGTACGTGAGCTGAAGCCTGATCTGCTGAACGGGTGGATGAAAGAAGTCCGTGAAAGCAAGATTCAAGAACTCGTCAGTTTTGTCAATGGGATTGACCGAGATTATGACGCAGTGCGAGCAGGATTAACCTATTCGTGGAGTCAAGGTCCAGTTGAGGGAACTATCAACAAAATCAAAACACACAAAAGGCTCATGTATGGACGTGCGAGCTTCTCTCTGCTCCGCACAAAAATGCTTCACCAAAAAGTTTCATGAGCCGCCAGTAATCCGGCCTTGACAGCTGGCTCCTCTCCATATTCTTCATCTCTTTTCTTGTTGGGAAAGAAGCCCTCACGGGCTTTGAGATGAATCTGATGATGATCGTTGTGCACCTGTCTCTTGCATGAATGGGTAAGATTATTTATGAGGCAACGGACTGCCTCATCAGCAACCTCCAACGAAGGATTGTTTCCTGAAAGACCGTTGATGAGAAGAAGTACAGGTGGTGACGAAGGAAAAATGCTCCCATATTCTTCAGGAATACTTTTGCTTCTAGAACCCTTTGGTGTGCTCTATGGTCTACAGACGATGCCTGGAGAACTCGTTTTCCCTCCCTTTCCAGCCCTAAGAAACATGCGCCCATAAGGAGGATTTTTTGATGGTGCTTCCTGTTCCATCTTTAAGCTATCCCGCTCGTCGTGAAGTTGTTGAGCGGATCGCTCCCTGTTATCGAGAGGCTTCCTTTCAGGAGAAAGGGGCCTTGCTTGACACCTTGGTGGCGGTCACAGGATATACCCGAGAGTATGCAATAGGACTGCTGAAGCAGTCGCCACAGGGTCTGCATCGTCTTGTGCGTCCGCATCCTCGCCGATATGGGCTTCAGGTTTAGCCTCAAAGATATGGTGGCAGTCAAACGCTACCAGCGCATGATCAATTAGTCAAAAGCTATAGAGAGAAGCATCTGAGAATATCAGCTGGATCGTGCAAGGGAGTTTGCTGATGAGCTGTTTCTACACTGGCTTGAGGTGAAGATAGAACTTGCTACAGACACAAAAATGAGGAGGAGGAGGCATGGCTCTTTCTTGCTCCAGGTGTTATTTGTTTCCGAGATAGTGGGCGACGAGTGCCAGCAACTCCTCCATCTCAAACGGTTTCGCGAGAAACGTATCGGCACCAGCATCCCTGGCTATCTCTTGTATTTCTTTATGGGCTGAGAGGAGGATGATCGGAATGTGGTGAGTGGCAGGATTTCCTTTGAGCTGCTGACAAAGTATCTGCCCATCTGTACCAGAGAGTCGGATATCCAGAAACAGTAAATCAGGGAATGGTTCTTTCATCTCTGGCACGAAGTGTCCATCCATCTGAATCTCTACTGCATATCCCCTCTCCTCCAGCATCAGTTGCAGCATGTCCCCGATATCTGGATCGTCCTCTGCGAGGAGTATTTTTTTACGCATGCGGCTCTTCTCCTTCCAGCCGTCTTTGGTTGATCTCTGGTTGTGGCACGAGCGGGATGGTAAAGAAGAAGGTGGATCCGACGCCAACACGACTTTCTACCCACATTTGTCCTCCGTGGCGTTTGACAATTTGTGCCGAAATAAAGAGGCCCAGGCCCAGACCTGGAAAGGTCGCATTCTCGGGATCACTCACCCGAAAGAAGCGGTCAAAAACCTGTTTCTGTTTCTCTGAGGCAATGCCAATGCCAAAATCCTGGACGCTGAGTGTCACACTCTGTGTCCCTGGTGCGAGCCTCACCACAACGGTCTTGGCCTGGGGCGAATATTTTAGCGCATTGGTGAGCAGATTCGTAAGCACCTGGCCGAGGTGTTCACGATCTCCAGTCATGAGTGGCAGGAACGATCCTTCGATACGAATCTGGTGCTGTTCTGTCGTCTGTCCCACCTCTTCGACGATGTCGCGCACAAGGGCATTGAGATCAAACGGTTCAACGTGCCAGGAGAATTGACCAGCTTCTATTTTTGTCACATCAAGTAACTCATTGATCAGCCGAATGAGTTTGCCCAGTTGCGCATTCATCTTTGCGAGTAGCGCCGCTGAGGGCTCATCGCCCGCTTTGGTGAAACGGGCTTGCAACATTTGTGTATATCCTTTCAGGCTAGTGATCGGCGTCTTGAGTTCGTGACTGGCAATCGCCATAAATTCCGTGCGCTGCGAGAGCATCTGTTCCCGTTCTCTTTCTATGCGCTTACGCTCGCTGATGTCCTCCATCGCGAGCAAGATCATCGGGACGTGATCGATGCGATGGGCATTCAGCAGTAACACCTTGTGGCCAATCTTGGGGAAGATGTGCTCTACTTCGTAATTAGCGAAAGCATGATTAGTGGGCAGCAGCTTCTCCAACAGGGTTCGTAAGGCGGGAATGTTCCATTGCCCTCCCCCAAGCTCAAAGATCTGATGCCCTTGCGTCTCCGCGGGATCGACCTGGAAATGCTGGTAAAAGGCCGGATTCGCGCGTTGTATATACAGATCCGCGTCGAGGATGAGCAATGGCTCTCGAATCGTCTCCACAACCGCATCCGCGAAGTTCCGCGCATCCTGCACCTGGGTGTTGCGCTGTTGCAGTTCTGTGTTGACGACGAGCAATTCTTCGTTGCTGGCTTGGATCTCTTCTTTGGATGTTTCTAGTTCCTCGTTGAGGCTTTGTAACTCCTCGTTACTGGAGAGACTTTCTTCATTGGCCGAATGCAGTTCCTCGTTGGCAGCTTCGAACTCCTCAATAATGGAGCGCATCTGCTGTCGGGCGGATTCCAATTCCCGCTCCACATCCTGAATGGATCGACCGTTGATTCTTTGCTCCATTGCTCTCTCTTGTTGCTGGCCTGTTCCCACTGGTTGAGGGAGTGCGGTGGCCTCTGAAAAGAGGATCACAAAGTACTCTTCCGTTGCCGATGCCTTCAAAGGTATGACTTCTATGGTGATGTCGCGAATCATGTTCTGATCGCTCAACTGGATACCCTCTTTTTTAACGCGCTGTCCACTCTTTCTGACGAAGGAAAGAGCGGCTCGCAGTTCCAGATCCAAGCCAGCGCCCACCATTTTGAAGAGATTGAGACTCGCGCGGCCAGGAGCTGGTTTCAGATAAAGATGCGTGTCTCCACGAAAGTGGAGGATCTCCATCGCCGCATCAATCACGACACTCGCTGGAGCAAAACTGGCGAGGAGATGGTCCGTCTCGCGTTGCAGATCAAAGACCTGCTTCCTCTCTTCATACGTCATACTGTGTCCTTCTCTATTTGATGTTCCTCTGATCGATCCGCGAAGGCCCCAGATCGTCGGGGGCCGCGCACTGCTGGCCTTTTTTTCAAAGATCTGCCGTTTGTGCTCCCCGAGCGGGGCAAAGAGATCCGACGCCATTCCCATGGTCTCCGATGGCCCAAGCAGAAGAATACCGTGGGGAGAAAGAGCATAGTGGAAGGTCCGTATGATCTTTCTCTGAGCACCTTGCCCGAGATAAATAAGCACATTCTGGCACGAGAGTAGATCAAGCTGCGAAAATGGTGGGTCGGTGAGCAGATTGTGCTGGGCAAAGATGCAGAGATCACGAACGGTCTTCTGAATCTGATAGCCCTGCTTGACAGGAAGAAAGAAATGGTCCAGACGTGCTGGGGAAAGCGCACCAATGACCTCTGAAGGGTAAATGCCTGTCCTGGCAATCGAGATCGCCTTCGGATTGAGATCGGTGCCAAAGATCTGGATGGGAGGAACGGGAAACGAACGCTCGGCCAGAAATTCCAGCAGGCACATCGCCAGAGAGTAGACTTCCTCACCCGTCGAACAGCCTGGTCCCCACACCCGAATGGGGGATCCTGCGTCCTTTGTTGCCAGCAGATGTGGAAAGATCTCACGTCCAAGTGCCTCAAAGGTTGCGGGATCACGAAAAAAACTGGTGACGCCGATAAGTAGATCCTGGTACAGGGCGTCAACCTCGGTCTGATGCTCACGCAAAGAGGTTAGATAGGAGGCAAGGGTGTCGATGTGCAAGAGTGTCATACGCTGCTCAATGCGCCGCTTGATCGTTGTGGGCTTATACGCAGTGAAATCCGTGTTCGTACTTCGGTGCAAGACTCGCAGAATCTGCTGAAACTCTGGCTCTGGTAAGAGAGCCTCCTGCGCAGGAGGCGCCACTTCCTCCTGTTCTTCCCTTTCAGGTGAGTGGTGGAGATATGGATGGTGGCTGATCCTGGTGAGTTCCCTGGCAATCTCCTCAGGCGACCCGATGAAATCGACGCCCCCGGCAGCAATGGCACTCTGTGGCATCCCATCAAACTGCGCCGAGAGGGGATCCTGAGCGAAGGTTATGCCCCCCACGGCCTTGATGGCCTGAAGTCCAAGTGTCCCATCAGTAGCCGTGCCCGACAAAATCACTCCCATTGCCCCAGTTGTTCGACCCTGGGCGAGTGAACGCAAAAACGTATCAATAGAGAGATGCTGCCCACCAACCTTGGTGCGAGGGAGCAAGGTAAGCAGGTTCTGGGAGAGCATCATATCCGTATTGGGGGCAATGACGTAGACATGGTTGGCTTCCAGAAGCATGCCATCTTGGGCCTCGCGAACGTTCATGTGAGTGACCTGTGCCAGTAGCTCAGGCAGCAAGCTTTCATGGTGAGGATCAAGATGCTGCACCAACACATAGGCCATTCCTGTATCGTCTGGAAGGAAGAGGAGCACCTCTCTGAACGCCTCCAATCCGCCAGCAGAAGCACCAATTCCCACAATCGGGAACGGGCTCTGCTCAGATGCCATTTGAGGTATCCTTTCCCCTACCGAAGCCCAGCGTTTTTCCCTCTTCCCTCTCAGTCAGGAGCACCCGAGGGGATGGTAGATGGGCAAGCAGTATGGGCTTCGCTTTGATGTGCTTCACGAGCTCCATTGTTTCCCGAGAAATGTACAAGCGGCGCATGCCAATAGGAAAGCAGATCGCTTCAATGCTCAGGTTGGTGAGATATTTCTTCAGGGTTCTACGGGTAATTCCTACCTTGCGCTGTATGGTGAGGAGGGTCACATACGTTGATGGTTCCTGGTTGGTCATCTGTGTGATGGTTTCCTGCTGCATGGTCTCCTCTTCTCTTCCTGTGTTCCCAAGAACCAAATAGTTCTTCGAGAAGTATACGTGTGATACAAGCACACTGTCAATGATCAGGGACGAAACGAATGACAAAGAAATGGAATTATCTCGAATTTGGAGGGTCAGAGAAGAGAAATCTGCTATACTTCATATGGGAGGATTCAATGGGTAAATCTCAACCACATTACACGGAAGAATGTAAGTAACAAGTTGTACAGCTCTTCAAAACCAATGGAAAATCCAAAACACAAAAGGATTCTCGCGAGTTCTCTCTTTACGATTTTGCCAGATTTTCCGCAGCGGTCATGGATGAGGAGATATTCGCGCCTGCCACCTCTCCGGAATGTCCATCGCTCTGGGCCGCTTTCTCGGCTGATTGGTCACCTTTGTTCGCTTGTTGTTGAGCCAATGCTCGCCGCTTGTCATCGAGCTTCTGGAGCAAATCCTCAAACGCGGTTTTGAAGGTGGCGACGCCTTCTTTTTCCAACTGATCGGTCACTTCCGTCATTGCAATGCCGACACGATCCAGGTCTAGCATAACCTGTTGGGCCGCAGCAACTCCCTGCTCCACTGTTGCGGCTACTCGCCCATGATCCTGAAAAGCCACAATCGTCGTCGGTGGCATCGTATTGACGGTCTGAGATCCAATGAGCTCCTCAACATACACAACGTCACGATAGGCTGGATTTTTTGTGCCCGTGCTCGCCCAGAGTGGACGCTGTACCTGTGCTCCCTGCGCTTGCAACAGCTTGAAACGTTCGGATTTTGGTCCTGCCACAAAGTAGGAGCGATAGAGTTGATAGGCTAATTTAGCATTGGCGATGGCCGCTTTGCCTTTTAAGAGGCGCATCTGTTGTTGCTGCTTGACATCCACCGTTGCAGCTATTTTTTCCTCAAGGAGATGATCTACCAGTGTATCAACACGACTGATAAAGAAGCTTGCAACTGATGCTACTTGATGGAGCGGCTTTGTCCCACTGGCCGCGAGTTTTTCAAGTCCACTAAGATATGCCAGGATAACCTGCTCATAGGCGGCAAGAGAAAAGATCAGGGTTACATTGACATTGATCCCTTCAGCGATGCACGCTTCAAGAGCCGGAATACCCTGGGCGATTCCAGGAATTTTGATGCATAGATTCGGTTGGTGAAGGTGCGCCCATAATTGTTTCGCTTCATCAATGGTTTTTTGTGTCTCATAGGCCAGCAATGGCGAAACCTCTAAACTGACATAGCCATCAATACCATGGGTGCGATCGTAGACAGGACGGAAGATGGCGAGTACATTTTGAATATCCTGATTCGCCATAATCTGATAGATGCTTAGTGCATCCAGTTGCTGTGCGGCCAGGTCACGAAACTGCTCATCATAGGCACTGCCCGTCGTCATTGCTTTTTGAAATAGCGAGGGATTAGAGGTAACGCCGACAATGGCATCCTGTTCGATTAACCGCTGAAATGTGCCTTGCTGGATTTGATCACGAGCAATCGTATCATACCATGGGCTTTGCCCGAGTGCAGACACTTCTGCTAATCTATTTTTCATTATACTCTCCTGTTGAGATGGCGTAATGTTGATGGAGAACACAGTCGCTCAGTTTTCCCCAAATTATTTCTGCTTCAACTATCTGCTGCCTTTCCATCGCACTATAAAGCAGACAAGAAAAGCGGGGTCTTGCTGGTAGCTAAGAAAGATGACAACGGTGCGACCCGTTCCTCAGCACATTCTGGTTGAAGGTTTCCTAAAGAGAGGAGAGAAAGGTAGATGGCTGAACTGGTGCCCCCTACGGTTGTCCCATCGTCGAGAAAGCTCTTTTCGACTACGTGTTTTTCCTCAAAAGCGCTCAGTTCTTCGTAGAACCTGTAGTAGGGTTTAGACGAACATCAAGTAATTTTTGGCAACAGCTATAGGTGATACGATACAACCACCGGGAAAAAAGCACATTACGCTGCAAGCCAGGGACTTCCTGCCATGCACACACAAACGCTTGCTGGGTCGCTTCATTCGCATCTTCATCGTTGTGTAAGAGATACCAACTCAGTGAAAAAACACGCTGCTGATAGCGTTGGACAAGGAAGGTAAAAGCGTGGAGGTCTCCGTGTTGGCTTGCGGTCACCAGAGCTTTGTCAGATTGTGCTTGTGTGATAAAAGGATCATCAGGATATGCGAACGTTTCTTTTTGATCATGCTTTGGACACAGTCCTTTTTAAAAAATGAGTAAGGAAGAAACGGTAACACACGATCCTTTTCCTTAAGTTCTTTTCTCCTCGCAAAAGGAGAAGCTTGAATGCTGAGCAATGTTCTCCGCATTATACGATGACACGTTCCATTGCACGAAGAAGTTTCATCCTTGCGGATAAACTTTTCTGCAAGGATGAAAAAAGGCATGAAAACGTTTTGGTGAGAGAGAAAGAAAAACCGGGAAGCCAGTGTCTCAACATCAGCAGATGAGACGAAACATGATCCAAAAACGTGCTAGTGGAAAGAGCGTATACATTCATTTCACGCCTTTTGTTTGCCAGGAGTTTTTTGTGAAATGAGTGAAGTGTTTTGTTTCTTTGCCTGGCCTCACCAGGGACTCGTTGTTTGATTTGTATCCATCCACGTCAGAAAGAGCCTCTCAAACACACTTCCTTTTTCAATGGCGTGTTTGAAGCACCAAGGGGAAGTCGTGCCCTGTTGTTGAAGGAAAGGTTTTAGTGCTTTAACGATGAGTCAGACCACTCTTATCACTCGAAATAAGAAAAAAACATCTGTACTGTATAAAAAAGAAGAAGTAGTGTTTTAGATATATCTGACGAAGGAAATAGGCGCATGGACATACAAAAGACAATGCCTCAGACACGTGCAAAGAAACCTGATGCATCGACTATCCCACGGACTGCAGTCATCATCACCAATCCAACTTCTGGAAGCTACGCACGCTTCGCTCATGACTTGGAAGAAGTCGTCACATTTCTACAACAGGCTCTATGGCAGGTCGAGCTGAAGTTGACGCAATCACCCGGCGACGGATCTCGTCTGGCACAGGAGGCGGTTGAGCAGAAAGCGGATATCGTAATCGCCGCTGGTGGGGATGGTACCATTAATGAGATTATTCAAGAACTGGCGGGGAGTGAGACGGCGCTGGGTGTCCTTCCTATGGGAACGGTCAATGTCTGGGCACGTGAAATGGAGATTCCCCTGGAAAGCGCGGGCGCACGAGATGTTTTGCTTCACGGAATTACCCGACAGATTGATCTCGGTCGTATCAATGATCGCTACTTTTTACTGATGGTGGGTGTTGGCTTTGACGGAGAAGTGAGTCATTCGGTTGAAAAAACACACATGAAACGCTTTGGCGTCCTTGGCTATCTCTTTACTATGCTGCAGATGAGTCGTCAATTTCGAGGCTTTCGCGTTTCCCTTACTCTAGATGAACAAGCAATGAGTACACGTGCGCTCCAAATTGTGGTTGGCAATACGCAACTCTATGGAGGTGCTGTTACCTTCACCTCAAAGGCCAAATGTGATGATGGTCTTTTGGATGTCTGCATTATCCATCCAGGAAGCCGCTGGAGATTCTTGTTACTGTTGAGAGATCTTTTCCTGCGCCAGAAAGGCAAAAAAGAATTAGTCACCTATAAAACAGGGAAGTCGTTAGAAATTCGTTCCCGTACACCTATTGCCTTACAGATTGATGGAGATGCGGCAGGACAGACCCCGGCCACTATCCAAGTGGTCCCCGGTGCACTTAAGGTGATTGTCCCTCTCGTAGAACCGGAGGGTATCTTCAGTCGAAAAGCGGAGCTGAAACAGGAGAAGAACGTGCTGTAGTTTGCTATATTGATGAAAGACAACGCTGCCTTTGAGGTTTCTCAAATGGTTGACAAGCCGGCTTTCTGGTTTGTGCTGGCAGATCAATAGCATCAGCTATGTCCTTCGAGGATTTCTCTAGCAATGGAAAAGAGACAGGTGCGCTTACCCCGTTTTTGTAAAGATCTCAACCCCGCTGCGTGATCGGTTTTGCACCAGTCGCACCGTTTCTTGTTTGAATTCTTTGGTGGAGGCTTTTTGGACTTTGCCCATTGTTGGTCTCTTTCTCAAGCTTGCCTTAGTCTACCTTAGCTTTGAGGCTTCTTTCAATGAGGAGCGCCATCCCGTGGAAAACGTGCGAAAAAAGTGGAGCCCTCTCCTTCTTGGCTCTCAACCCAGACTTGCCCTCCATGCTGTTTCACAATCTCGGAGGAAATATAGAGCCCCAACCCCAGGCCTGGAATGGCTGTCTGGCTGGAATCATTAACTCGGTAGAAGCGTTCAAATAGGGATGCCTGTTTCTCGACCGGGATTCCTTTTCCTTTATCGCGCACACTGAGTACGATTGCCTCAGCCTCCTCGGCCAATCGTACCAGTATAGGCGTTTCCGCTGGCGTGTATTTGATGGCATTGGATAGAAAGTTGGTCAGCACCTGGCTAATCCGGTCCGGGTCTCCTTTGAAGGATGCTTGGATCCGCCCTTCCATCTGAATAGGATGGGTCTCTGCTGTGTGTTGGACCTGCTCGATGAGCGTAGAGACAAGTGCATTCATATCAAAGATGGTGGGTTGAAGGAGAAGAGTGCCAGCCTGCAATTGGGTGGTATCCAAAAGAAGATAGACAAGATGGGTTAGTCTGTTCGCTTGCTCTTCCATCGTCGCCAGCATATGAGCTGCTTTCTCATCGCCATCTCGTGTATAGGTTCTGCGCAACAGCTGCGCATACATTTTCAGGCTGGTGACTGGTGTCTTGAGCTCATGACTGGCAATGGCCAGAAAGGCATCTTTGTGCCTTTCCAACTCCTGGCGTTGCGTCACATCTTCAAAGGCGAGTAAGATGTGAGGTTCTCGGTTTGCTGTCCCGGGCATACGTCGAGCATTCAGCAGGAGGATTTTGTGACCGATGAAAGAAAAGACGTGGTCTATTTCCACATCCTGGAACATCTGTTGTTCTGGGAGGATGTGCTCTAAGAGGTGGCGCAACTCGGGGATGTCCCACTGATGATGGTCTAGTTCAAAGAACGGGTGCTGCTCGATATCGGCAGGGGCGAGCTGAAAAAACTGAGAGAAAGCTGGATTAGCACTGGAAATACAGAAGTTGGCATCCAGGACCAGCAGTGGCTCTCGGATGGTGTTGACAATGTTTTCAGCATACATACGGGCCTCCTGTAACTGCTCATTGCCCTGGTGCAGATGTTCATTGAACTGTTGTAGTTGCTCATTGGTGGCCTGAATTTCTTTGCGAGAGGTTTCCAGTTCCTCATTGAGGCTCCGTAACTCTTCATTAGTGGCCTGGATCTCTTCTTTGGAGGTTTCCAGTTCCTCATTGAGGCTCCGTAACTCTTCATTACTGGACAGGACCTCTTCGTTTGCTGATTGCAACTCCTCCTGACTGGCTTCCATCTCTTCAATGATCGCGTGCATCTGCTGCCGGGTAACCATTAACTCGTGTTCTAGCTGTCGGATTCGCCGATCTTTGGCCCCGTTTCGTGCCTTACTTGTTGTCGCCTCTTTGTCCAACGGAGGTTTCTCTGCTGCAGAAAGACTTGATGTGGGCTCATGAAACAAGATCATAAAGAAGCGTGGGGTCGACAACGCGGGAAGAGGGATCACTTCCAGCGTGATTTCACGCTGGACAGCTTGATCCTGGAAGTGAACGTTGGCCTGGGTGACAGGTTGTCCACTGTGTCGAGCCGTCGTAATAACGGTTCGTAATGCGAACTCCAGGCTTTGCCGAGCCATTTTAAAGAGATTGAGACTGGCTTTTCCAGCGGTTGGCTCGAGATACTGGCTGGTACGCCCCCGAAAGTGAAGTATCTCCATCTGCGTGTCAATGACTACACAGGCGGGAGCATAGCGTTCGAGCAGCAGGCGATCCATCTCTTTCTGGATATCGAACGCATAGGGCCGTTCTTCTTCGCGCATGAGGTGTCCTTCCATTAATAGGTCACCCTGTTTATTCTGGACTGCTTTTTGCCTGTTCCAAAGAAACGGGAAACGCGTACTGGTATTTTTCTGACGATAGAGATGGCGAGAATCGCCCACAGGTGCAAATAGATTGGTGGCTGCTCCAATAGTTTCTGAGGAACCCAGTAAGAGGAAGCCATTGAGTTTGAGCGCATAATGAAACGTCTGTATGAGTTTCTGCTGGGCCTCAGGCTTGAGGTAGATCAACACATTTTGGCACGTCAACAGATCGACATGGGAGAAAGGTGGATCCGCGAGCAGATTCTGTTGGGCAAAGATACAGTGTTCCCGCAGGGATGGGTGAATCTGATAGTTTCCATTGACTTGCTGGAAAAAGCGCTGGATTTGCTCAGTGGAGAGCGCACTGAGCGCTGGCATTGTATAGATGCCTTTGCGTGCTTGTACAATGGCCTTCTCATTGAGATCCGTCCCAAAGATGTGGAAGGGAAGAGAGAGATTCCGCTCGGTCAGGTACTCCTGCACACTGATCGCGAGCGAATAGACTTCTTCTCCCGTCGAACAGCCTGCGACCCAGATCCTGAGCTGCTCAGAAGCTGTCCGGGTAGCAAGCAGGTGTGGTAGCACCTCGTGGATGAGGGCCTGATATGCCTCTGGATGCCGAAAGAACGCGGTGACACCGATGAGCATATCATCAGAGAGGGCCGTAATTTCGGCTGGATGATCACGCAGATACTGCAGATAGGCGCTATCGCTCTCAATCTGTTGCAAGACCATCCGACGATCAATGCGACGCAGAAGCGTCGTGGATTTATAGGCGGTAAAATCTACCGTGGTTCTCTGGCGCACCAGACGCAGGATCTTCAAGAAGGCTTGCTCTCGCGAGGGTCCAGTCTCTGTCGGGAACGTGACTTCTTCTGTGATGGGTTGGTGAAAAGATGGATGATGACTGATCCTGATGAGTTCTTGCGCAATCTGTTCTGGTGACCCAATAAAATCGATGCAGCCTGAAGCAATGGCGCTCAGTGGCATTGTAGGTGCTTGTGCCGAGTCGGCCGCTTGTGCCAGCGTCACCCCTCCACGCTCTTTCAAGACCTGAATGCCACGCGTTCCATCGGAGGCGTTTCCTGAAAGAATCACCCCAATCGGATGATGTCGTGCGTTTTCCGCCAGAGAAGAAAAGAAAGTATCAATGGAGAGGTGCTGGTTTATTGTTGTTGTGCGAGGTGTCAATATGAGGGTACTTTCCCTCAGGGTCAGATCGGTATTGGGCGCAATCACATAGATCTGGTTTGCCTGCACGACCATCCCATCTCTCGCTTCCTGAACGCGCATCGGGGTTGTGGGAGTCAGCAAATGTGCTAAGAGACTCGTATGCGTTGGATCCAGGTGTTGGACCAGGACATATGCCATGTTGGTCGTAGATGGGAGGAGTTTGAGCACCTGGGTAAATGCCTCCAGGCCACCAACCGAGGCTCCGATGCCAACAATAGGAAAGGAGAGAGGCCTGGAAGCTTCCTGAGCAGAAGTGCCTTCTGCGATTGTGTCCATTGATTTACTCGTTTCATTGGCCATGATGCATGAAAATAACAAGAAAGATGTGAGTGGTTAATATTCATCCGGGATAGTAATCCTTGGTTTCTTCATGTAAAGCATGTTGGCCTTATCTGTGACACTCATCCAACTCTATTATCACGAATAGTGTAACGCTGGTTGTTGCGATCTCCATACAGTGAAGACGCGGGAAATAATGGCACTTGCGATCATGGTGTCACACTTCATCCGTTCTGTCAATACGCTGGAAATGAAATACCTGAAGCAAGAAACCGACCGCTCATTGCCCCTGGAATTCCCCCGAATTTGGAGGGTCAGAGAAGAGAAATCTGCTCTACTTCAAATAGGAGGGTTCAATGGGTAAATCTCAACCACATTACACGAAAGAATTTAAGCAACAGGCTGTACAACTCTTCAAAACCAGTGGAAAAACCAAAACACAAATAGCGAGATATTTAGGTATTTATGACAGTGCTTTAAATAAATGGTGTAAAGAATTTGATGAACAAGGGAAAGAAGCATTTCCTGGCAAGGGATATCAAACATCAATAGAAGAAGAAATGAAAAGGCTCAAGCGTGAAAATGATATATTACGACAAGAAAGGGATATTCTAAAAAAAGCCATGAGCATCTTCGCGCAACCCCAGCCGTAAAATTCCAATTCATTCATGAGCATCGTCAGCTTTTCCCCATTCTTCGGATGTGCCAGGTGCTTGAGGTCTCCGAAAATGGCTACTACCATTGGCGCAAAAGAGGAAAGAGCCAAAGAAAACAGAATGACGAACAGCTTCTGGAGCGGATTGAAGATGCGTATCATCAAAATAGGGGTCATTATGGAAGTCCTCGCATTCATGCGGAGTTAAAAGATCAGGGCATTCATTGTGGAAAGAAACGTGTTGCACGTTTGATGCGCGAACAGCAGCTCAGCGCCAGAAAAAAGAAGCGAAAACCACGCACAACCAATAGCGATCATGATTTACCGGTGGCTCCCAATCTCTTAGAGCGAAATTTTGCTGCTGATGCACCAGATAAAAATGGATGTCGGATTTTACCTATCTGGAGACACGAGAAGGGTGGCTCTATCTTGCAGGAGTAATCGATGCGTATTCACGCAAAATTGTGGGCTGGTCCATGAGTGAGAAGCATGATACTGAACTGGTTCATGCTGCTCTGCATATGGCCTTGCTTCAGCGTCAGCCAGGGGCGGAGCTGATCCATCACTCAGACCGGGGCAGCGAATATGCCAGCAGCCGCTATCACAGGCTGCTGCATGAGCATCATATCCAGAAGAGTATGAGTAAAAAGGTGATTGTTGGGACAATGCGATGATTGAGAGCTTTTGGGCAACCTTAAAGAAAGAGTGCGCTCAAGGTGTCATCTTTCCGAGTAGAAATGAGGCAAAAAAGGCGGTTTTTGAATATATAGAAATATATTACAATCGAAAACGACGTCATTCATCTTTAGGATATCTCAGTCCAGCTCATTACGAAAAACGCATAATCGAATCAGATAACGATTTTTCTTGACAGAGGTAGACCTTTTATCGTAAAATAGAAATACGTAGTACGTTACGTATTACGTATAGCGATGATGTTTTCATCATTTTCTCGGCATTTTTCCTCACCCGACATTTCTGTTCGGGTTCCCTCCAAAAACGGGGCAACTCCAGATGAGGAGAATGAATGAGAGAATTTCCCCCCCATTGGCAAGATTCTTCGTGAGGCAATGCGGCGGAGTCATAGTGGGTTGCGCTTCTAGATTCTTATATGGGTTGAGTTTGAGTAGATGGTGTGAACCAGATGCCCACAGCGGCAACGAGACAACTGGCGACACAGAGCAAAAAGGCCAGGTCGTAGTGCTGAGATAGATCATAGATCCACCCCGCCATGAGTGGGCCAGCCGCTGCACAGCAGGCAATTGGGATGCCTTGTAGGGCGGTAATACTTCCATACGCACGGCGTCCAAATTTCTCGGCCATGACGGTTGCGCGTAAGGGAGAAACAGCACCATAGGCGGCACCATAGGAGATGACGTAGAGGATGAGCCAATCTGGCGAAGGTGCAAAGATGAGCACCAGCAGACCTATAGCCTGGACCATGTAACAGTAGGCTAACAATTTTTTTGACGATATTTTTCCACTAATGACGACATTGCGCCAGACGCCGTCGAGTTGGCCGTGGCGTTCATAGATGCCGACTTCACGAAATCCCAGTGAGCGAACCAGGTGCCGACTGGCTTTATTTTCCACAAAAATTCGTGACAGGACTTTCCAGAATCCCGCCTGTTCGGCTTCGCACAAGAGTGCTTGCAGGGCCAGACGACCTGCGCCTCGGCCACGCCAATCCCGCTCGACATAGATCGAAAACTCCGCGATTCCCTGGTAACACTCGCGATTGCGATAGGAGGAGGTTGAGGCAAAGGCAATGATCTCCTCCTGTTCCTGGACGACCACAATTGGATGCCGGCCATCAAACCACTGCTGGATGACCTCGGGTGTTCTTGGCTGGGTTTCAAAGGTTCCCACGCGGTCTTCGATGCCCTGGTTATAAATCCTGGCAATAGCGGGAGCGTCCGTAGGCGTGGCTAATCGCACGTGCATGCTACCTCTCCTTCTTCTGGTCCCTCTTGTGTTGGAGCCTCGCTGCTGAGTGTGAGGAGTGCTTGCTGAAGCAGTTCGAGCGACGAGCGCACCATCTCATGCTGTGAGGTTGGAATATGTTCAAATGTTTGTTCGGCCAGGCCATTGAGTGTGTTGTTGAGGTCTGCGAGGCGCTTCTCTCCTGCTGCGGATAGTGAAAGTTGAACGGTTCTTCGATCGTGGGTACTCGCGATCTTTTCCACGAGACCATCCTGCACCAGATGCTCGACGGCGCGGCTGGTCCAACTTTTGTCAAAGCCGATGCGACGACTGAGTTCTGCGAGTGTGACCGGACCACTCCGACCCAATTCTGTGAGGACGGTGCATTGTGTCGTGGTGGTGCCCCCACAATAGGCCACGCAATTCCGTTGTAACTGCACATGCAAACGTGCAATTTCACGCAACAACGCTCCTGTTGAGAGCGAGGAGGATGTCATTGTTTCTGCTTCCCTTCTCTTATCCTTGTGTTCGTTGCTAATAGCAACATTAGGAAGGAGTATACTGTCCTCACGTTTCGTTGTCAATAGCAACGTTGCTATTGACAACGAAAAGGGGAAACTACGATGCAAGCTGTTGGTGGGTTCGGTATTGCTTTGCTCTCGTTGGGTCTGTTGCGTCATCTGGCTTTCTCTGTGTTTCTGTCTATCGGCGCTCAGAGAAAAGAAGAGATGTGAGCAACCCTTGACAGACGTGTACCAGGCTGCTACGATATTTATCGTTAGTTAACGATGAAAGGAATGTGTTATGGGAGATGAGGTGATACAGGTCGAGCGTTTATCTGCTGGAGCCGCCATACCACGTGAAATTGCTCTGTTCTGCAAAGCGCTTGGGCATCCGGTTCGGGTGCAAATTGTGCAGTTTCTGAGCACGATGAATGAGGCCTGCGTGTGCGGTGATATCGTCAACACATTGCCATTAGCACAATCAACGGTCAGCCAGCATTTGAAAATACTCAAAGATGCCGGGTTAATTCTCGGAGAAATTGATGGACCTCGCACCTGCTACTACCTGAATCGAGAGAAAGTGAGCCGGTTCCAGGGTCTCATTGCTCAATTAGTATAATGCGCTTTTGTGTGTTCTTATTATCGTCCATCGACGATAAACGATGTACTAAAGGAGAGACAGAGATGATTAACTTATCCCGCACTCGCATGAAAACGATCCGTGTGTATGACCCGGCTATGTGTTGCTCAACGGGTGTGTGCGGACCAAGTGTCGAACCACATCTGTTGCAGTTTTCCCAGGATCTCCAATGGGTTGAGTCACAGGGAGTTCGTGTGCAGCGCTATAATTTAGCGCAACAGCCTGATGCGTTTTTGCAAAACAAAAAAGTTGCGGGACTCCTCCAGGCGTTTGATGACAAATCTCTTCCTATCATTTTCCTGAATGACGATATTTTACTGTATGGGCGCTATCCTTCGCGTGATGAATTAGCCATAGCCTTGCATGGCGAGGCAGAACAGGTGCCGCCAGCCTCAGAGCAAACAGCAAACACACGTTGTTGTGGCCCTGATTCCACGTGCTGCTAAGTCATCATGTATGTCATTGTGAGAAGGGGTGTTGAGTATGTTTGTAGCGAAGACGATTGATCAATTTCCGATTATGGATTGGCTGGATTGGCAGACCCGGTTCCTGTTTTTTACGGGCAAGGGGGGAGTTGGCAAGACGACGATTGCCAGCACCATCGCGTTACGCCTGGCTGAAGCGGGACGATGCGTATTGCTTGTCAGTACTGATCCCGCTTCCAATCTGGACGATGTTTTTGAGATGACGGCAGCACCGACTGCCACAGCGGTGCCTGATGTTGCGGGACTCTTCATCATGAACCTGGATCCAGAGGCGGCCGCGGCAGCGTATCGAGAACGCGTGGTGGGTCCCTATCGCCAGCTGCTTCCACCGGCAGCGGTAAAAAGTATGGAGGAACAGCTGTCCGGGGCCTGTACGGTTGAGATTGCAGCCTTTAATGAGTTTACCCGCTTGCTGGCTGACCAGCAGAGCATCAGCGCGTTTGATCACGTGCTTTTTGATACGGCTCCGACAGGCCATACCCTCCGGCTCTTGAGCTTGCCGCGTGCCTGGAGCGGCTATATTGAGACCAGTGGACACGGGGCGAGTTGCCTGGGTCCGCTGGCGGGCCTGGAGGCGCAACAAGCACACTATCTGGCGACCGTACAGGCATTGGCCGATGCTGCTCAAACGACGGTGGTCCTGGTCAGCCGCCTCGAAGAGAGCACCTTACGGGAAGCGGCACGGGCAAGTCGTGAGCTCC
This sequence comes from Dictyobacter alpinus, assembly GCF_003967575.1. Lineage (NCBI taxonomy): Bacteria > Bacillati > Chloroflexota > Ktedonobacteria > Ktedonobacterales > Dictyobacteraceae > Dictyobacter > Dictyobacter alpinus. Next base: position 717,076 of record NZ_BIFT01000001.1, on the reverse strand, counting down.
GCAACCTGGGCATCGGCCATCAACAGCTCGTGCTCAATGGCGTTTTCTCGCAGGCGGCCAACCAGGATGAAATTGCGCAGGCATTTCTGGCCAGACAATACGAGGCACTCCAGACGCTACCTCAGGATCTCCAGATGATGCCGACGGTTGTGGTTCCTCTGGTGGCCAGTAACCTGACCGGAACGGCAGCCTTACGCGCTCTGGCAGCAGGGACCTCGAAGGGAGCCCAGAACGCCATCAGCGAACCGTGTGCTGTTGTTTCGTCTCCTCGCGATATTCCTGCTCTTGATGATCTGGTTCAGCAACTTGCCAGCCAGGGACATGGTGTGGTCATGACGATGGGCAAGGGTGGGGTGGGGAAAACGACCATTGCAGCCGCAATCGCAGTCGCGTTGGCGCGCGCCGGTCATCGCGTGCATCTTTCCACGACCGATCCTGCGGCACATCTGGCCCACACGCTGAAAGAGGATGTTGTTGAGCGGTTGAGTATCCATCGTATCGATCCCGCTGCTGAAGTCGAGCGATACACCCAGGAAGTGCTTGCGGAGGCTGGAGATGTGGATGCTGAAGGGCGTGCCCTGCTTGAAGAGGATTTACGCTCTCCCTGTACGGAGGAGATTGCTGTATTCCGTGCCTTCGCGCGAACGGTGCAGGAGGCGGAAGAGGGCTTTGTGGTCCTGGATACCGCCCCAACCGGGCATACCCTGCTATTACTCGATGCGGCGGAAAGCTATCACCGTGAGGTCGCACGAGCCACCGGGCAGGTTCCCGAAGCGGTACGTGTCTTGCTGCCACGCCTGCGCGATCCTCACTATACCAGGGTTGTGTTAGTCACGCTGGCAGAGTCAACCCCGGTCCAAGAAGCTGCTCGCTTGCAGGCCGACTTACGGCGTGCTGGTATCGAACCGTTTGGATGGATCATCAATGCCAGTGTCGCAGCGAGTGGAACGTCGCATCCCTTGCTCTTGCAGCGCGCACAATTAGAGCAAGTGCATAGGCAGCAGGTGCTGCACGAGCTGGCAACCCAGAGCTGGTTGATTCCCTGGTATGCACACGCGCCAACCGGCGAAACGGCTCTTTTGGCCATGGCCACCGCCACGGCTCATCCATAGTCGCCGTTTGGTTCCTGCACAGAGATCTTCTGTCACTATGAAAGATCCTCTGGAAGAAAAGAGGATCTTTCATCTTGTCCTTCCATTCCTTTTCTCATCCAAATCATATCCAGCCCTGCCTTGAGCGCGTGAGGTATGGAAAGGTCTGTCTGCATCATTCGTTTCCTTCTATCCAATTCGTCCAGTGTCAGAATCACTTTATTGCGCCGATAGGCGTCAATGATAGCATTTTTCTTGAACGATCCCTCGCATCGGGTTGTGTTGTATTACACACCCAAGCATGCCTCTTGGATGAATCAAGTCGAAATCTGGCTCAGTATTCTGGTGCGCAAGCTGCTCAAACGCGGTAACTTCACCTCGCTCGATGACTTGCGTGACCAGATCCTGGCCTTCATCAATTACTACAATCGCACTATGGCGAAACCTATGAAGTGGACGTACATGGGCATCGTTTGATCGTTGAGATATCTCTGCACACGGCACTATGAGTCCCAATGTATGCTACTGACGAGCCGGGAATGAACAACAATCCCAATGCTGCGATGGAAAAGAGCATGATGGTTGACCAGGTGAGCAGAATGGCCCTCTCTTCCTGTTAGTGGAACTGCATGAGCATCACAAATGATTCGCTTCCTACCCGGTTGCGAGCAGTATCCACAATTTCAAAGCCCATCCGCTCGTAGAGGTATCGGGCGGGATTGCTTGTCCGAACGCTTAACATTACCGCTGGATAGACCTTGCTGGCCGCTTCCAGAAGGTATGTGAGCAATTGCGTGCCTATTCCTTGTCCCAGCAGGTCTGGCAAAACAGCTATCGCTAGTTCTGGGATGTCATCAGGAATCAAGGGAGACATTTTCTTTTCTTCAACGAGCAGGCGAATCCAGGCAGCTCCTAGCGGGCGTTGATCGTGTGGGTGCAGTGCAATGACTCCCATGTCGGTCTCGTGTCCCCATCCCTGGACATATTTTTGTAACCCAGGATTGGTCTTCGCCGCATCAGAGGAGATCTTGCCATCTTCTTGCATATGAGCGGCATAATAAAGCATTTGCCAGAGAAATGGCTCGTCGTCTTGTCTCAATGGTCGAATGAGGATAGGCACGTCTTTTCTCCATCGCATGGTATTCTTGTGTTTTATTCTACCTCATCGCGCTCTTCACGGACAAGCACCTCTACTCTGAGATCGTGTAAAATGTGCGACACAATATACTAGTTTAGCTTTATCGTGGAGAGATCTCCGCCTCAGTGTACTAGTTTCTTGACATCCTTGAGCGACTCGATCTGTTGGTGAATTTTGAGAAACACCTCCTGTAAGATATCTTCAGCGCTCATGGAATCCGCCACGCGCTTCTCAATGAAGCGCAACAGCGGATGATGAAAGGCTTCCCAGATGTGTTCCGTGGTTAGATGTTCGGGCAACATACCTGAGACCCCCATTGACGTGTGTCGGTAGCCAGATCTTGCTCATGTGTCCTGGGTATATGAAGATGGAGTGCAGCATGCAAAAAGTTCTTGAAGGGATGTCGTGTTTGAACACTTCGAAGTTGGCTTGTGTGCGCGCGATGAGCCTGCGTTGCCTGCCGGAGATGTTCTTGTATATGCTGCTGTTGTATAGAAAGCAGAAGTTCAGGGTGCATCATTGATGTCGTTCCTCTCTCTTTGTTGTAATGTCCTTTGTCTAGAGAGACGGATCATATCTGGAAAGGACGCATGATATGTTTGCATGTCTCTCTGTCTTTTCTTGTGAGTGGCTGTGCTCACGCACCTTCAAGAGGATGCCACATAGAGACGGTACGGGAATAAATATCAACGCTGCAATCAATCATCACAATGCGAATAAATAGATTGAGCATTGCGAGAAAGGGAGGCGATGATGAGGAGACACAATGCTCAATCCTCTGACGAGTGCTGGTTGTTTATACCTTCACTTCCAGGGTTTGCACTTCTTTTACCCATGCTTGAGCACTCATTTGAACGGGATCCCAGGGGCTACTCAGTGGTGGCGTATAGGAGAGATCCAGCTCGCTGAGATCTTCAACGCTCATCTGATGAAATAAAGCTGTGGCAAAGATATCGATGCGTTTGGCAATTTCTGAGTGCCAATGACCGATCATCTGGGCGCCAAGCAGCCGCCCAGTGTTTCTATCTCCGGTAATGCGAATGCGTAGCTTGTGGGCACCGGGATAATACACTTTATGATCCCAGTGTATGGCATCATGAGTAAAAGGAGCGAAACCGGCAGCTAGCGCCTCATCTTCCCGCAGTCCTGTGCGAGCAATGGCCAGATCAAACACCTTGAGGACCTGTGTTCCCAATGAGCCATGGAAGGCCTTTGGATGCCCCGCGCTGTTTTCTCCGGCAATGCGTCCCTGTTTGTGGGCGGTCGTTCCTAAGGGAAGATAGGTTGAGGCTTGCAAGACGTGGTGAAAGGTTTCCGTACAGTCGCCCGCAGCGTACACATGGGGGAGATTTGTTTCCATAAAGCGCGAGACACGAATAGCATCATGCTTCCCGGTCTCAACCCCAATCTGTTTTGCCAGACTACTGGCGGGTTTGACGCCGACGGCTGCTAACACGAGATCTGCGGTGTGTGAGAATCCTCCGGTTCCCTGCACGTACAAGTGGTCTTGCTGGGGACTGATGTGCTCAATCCTGGTGCCAGAAATAACCGTCACCCCATGGCGCTGTAACTCATCTGCAACCATGCTCCCAAATGCCGTATCAACGGTTTTCAGCACGGTCGGATGGTGTTCCACCAGGGTGACGTTGATGCCTCGCAAGGTCAGCGCGTCGGCCATCTCTAATCCGATGTAGCCACCACCGATGATCAGCGCCGATTGAGGTGCTTTCTCGCGAATATATGTATCTACCGCGAAGCTGTCAGCCATGGAATGCAGGAGAAACACGCCAGGCAGATCGACCCCATCAATAACTGGGCGGATCGGTGTTGCACCGGTGGCAATGACCACCCGATCATAGGGAAGATCCACGCATTGCTGTTGTTGATTGAGCACCGTCACGATATGGCGCTCAGGATCAATCGCCGTCGCAGTATGATTGATCAAGAGACGGATGCCTTGTTGGGTAATATCCTCTGCGGATCGGTGGGCAAGCGTCCTCCAATCCGTCACTTCTCCACTCAAGAAAAATGGTAAGCCACAAATACTGTAATTGGGGAATGCATCAGCAACCACCAGGGTTACTTCCATGGATGGATCTATCTCGCGCGCGCGAAGTGCAGCACTAATGCCAGCATCGCTTCCTCCGATGATCACCAGTTGCATGTGGTAAGCTGTCCTTTCATTGTTGGGTAAACCTGAGTACACATGAGAAATGGGTACTCCAGCCATGTTCTTTTTCTACGCCGTCAGTGTTTTTTGTTGATAGCGACGCTCGACGAGTGTCAAAAAGTAGCGGATCCGGGTAGTGAGTTGGGTTGCTGTTTGTTCAAAAGCCTGATAGCGTTCCTCTTCTGATCCTTCTTCCTGGACCGGATCGGGAAAGCTCCAATGAATGACCTCAGCTTCAACTGGCCAGGTTGGACATGACTCACGTACCCGATCACAGACCGTAATGACATAGTCAAAATGCAGATCGCTCAGTTCATCGATATGCTTGGAACGGAGGTGCGTATGATCAACATCCAGGGACGCTAGTACCTGAATGGTAGAAGGATGGACACCGGTGGGCTGGGTTCCTGCACTGGCGACCTCGACCCGCCCGTTGCTCATCTGCCGCAAGAGGGCTTCCGCCAGCAAGGAACGTGCGCTATTGTGGGTACAGAGGAACAGTACGCGCAGTGGTCGTTCCGGGATCGGCCACTGCTGCGGATCAGGTGGCACTTCCAGGCTCCCAATCGCTGGATGTAAGACGTTGCCTGCGCTCAGATAGAGCGCGCGCAGCGCTTCGAGATCAAGGCTGTAGTACAGCGACCGCTCATCAGCGCTGCTGCGCCGTTCTTTGACCAGATGTTGTTCTCGCAATTTCCGCAAATGATACGAGACGACATTTTGGGGTTCATGTAAGTCCTGAATGATTTCTTGCACACTCCGATCGCTCTGTGCTAAGGCCGTGACAATGTTCCAGCGGAGCTCATGTGCCAGTAATTTCAAGAATTCGGGGACGTGTGTTGTCGAAAGTGTTGCGCTCATATTCGTCTTTCTACCTTTTACTCTCAAGATCTGTGAGAAAACGTGTTGATGATATCAGGATGCCTCCTTCCGTCTCTCCTCATTGCCTGGCTCATACAAGGAACGCCTGTTGCCATGGTCGAGAGTGCAATGAGCGAAGAAGCACCGCGCCTGGTCGTCGTCGTGTTTTATACATTGAATCCTTTCTGATAGCGAAACAAGGAAAGCAGTAAGCGGATACGCATGGTGAGCTGAAGCGCGGTTTGTTCGAAGGCCCGATAGCGAACCTCCTCAGAACCTTCGACCAGAGCTGGGTCGGCGAAACTCCAGTGGATGCGCCTGGGATCTCCGGGAAATGTTGGACAGGTTTCCTTTTGTTGATCACAGAGCGTCACAATATAATCAAACTGCTGCTGGCGAAAGGCTTCGACATACTTTGGATAGTGTTGTTGCCCATCCAGGCCAATACGAGTTAACACCTTCAACGCCATGGGGTGTATCGTTTCTGCTGGGAGACTCCCAGCGCTATAGACCTCGATAGCACCATGGCTATGATAACGCAGAAGCGCCTCCGCCATTTGTGAACGTGAACTGTTTTTGGTACACAGGAAAAGAACACGCACCTTTGATGGCCCCATTGCCTCCGGCTGCTCATCCCCAATCCAATCAGCAAGCGCAGGATGCAGACTTGCTGCGGCCGATTGATAGAGTGTATGCAATCGTTCCAGATCGATACTGTAATAGCTGGACCGTTCATCAACGCTGCTGCGCCGTTCCTTCACTACGTGCTCCTGTCGAAGGAGACGTAAGTGATACGAGATGACATTTTGCGGAAGATCGAGTAACTGAACCAGATCCTGTACCCGATAATCGCTCTCGGCGAGCACCTGTAACAGATTCCAGCGTACCTCATGGGCAATCAGCTTCAGAATTGGGGGAAGCGAACGACGATGTATCTGCATTCGATCCCTCCAAAATGATTTGCATCAATATTATTTGATCTAAATGTACCATGAAAGCGAAAGAATAGCAAGGTTCTGACTCTCTCGTCACGCAAACGTGTTTCCTCGCATATTGTGATTGGACCCGTATTTCGACAACCCCTCACCAGATAAGGATAGTCACACGTCAGACGGAAAGACATTACTATTGCTCGTGGGAGTGTCACATTGGGGATTGAATGGGTGCTATAGAGACTGTGTTGGAAATGCAGTGACGGGCAAGATGTTCAGTGAACAGGATTTGCCCACCACTGCGTTGGAGATAGTGCATCCACTATGAAATATATGCATATACAGTGAGAATGACGGTATCGTGGATGCTATTATCCATTAATCCCATTGCTCAACACCGATATCCAGCCCTTGTTCTGAAAGCCAGCGCTCGGCATCCATCGGCGGCAGCGGTAATGGCCTGACGGTAGCGGTGGTCGGCGACATCTCCAGCCGCAAAAACGCCAGGGATATTTGTCATGGTATGGTGCATCTGGGTAATATAGCCGAGTTCATTCATTGTGACGATATCTTTAAATAATCCTGCTTCAAATCCTGGGTAATTTTCTACTTCTGTTGTTTGCATCAGTTGTCCGCCACTTTGGTATCCCTGTAAAACAAGAACAGAATGATTACCGCGAGCGGCATAAATAGCGGCTGTTAACCAGCAGGGCCTGAACCAATGATAATAATGTCGTACAGAGACGTGCTCATGGTGTGTTTCCTTTTCGGTAGAGGGAGAAGTATCATTCTCGAAGAGATGCCCGTCCCTGTTTGGGGCGAGCATCTCTCTCATGTTGGGTAAAGATTGCGTACAGCCTAGTTTTTTATCGACTCGGTTGGCTTGATGTCGGGTGTCGCCCGCAACCATTGATAGAGAGCAGCGCTCAGGCATGTTCCAATGATGGGGGCAACGATATAGATCCATTGATCTTGCCAGGCGCTCGCAATCAATGCTGGTCCCAGGGAGCGCGCAGGATTCATCGATGCACCACTAATCGGGCCGCCCCACATGGCATCCAGGGCAACTGCGGCACCAATTGCGAGGGCCGCGAGTTGTCCGACAGCTCTGGTATCAGTTGCTACGGAGATAATGACCATCATTAAGACCGCTGAAAGTAACACTTCCAGTCCAAACGATTGCCAGACTCCTCCTGATGGGATGGTTGCTCCAAGTGATGCAATGGGGCCAAAGAGTCCTCGAAGCACCACTGCCCCGAGAACGGCACCCAGGATCTGTGCCAAAATATAGAATGGGACCTGTCTCCAGGGAAAATGGCGCGTGAGCGCAAACGCAATAGTGACGGCGGGATTAAAATGCGCGCCCGAGAGATGACCCGTGGCTGCGATCATGACCATAATAATCAGACCGAAGGTGAGTGCGACGCCAACGTGTGTTAACGAATGCGTCAATGTATCGACCATAATGGCTCCACAACCAGCAGTGACGAGGGCAAATGTGCCCACACCTTCGGCGACAGCTTTCCGTGATAAGGATGTTTGCAGCATCACGCCACCCCTAAGGTGGTCGGGTCTTCGACCCAGGCACGAAACTGGCGCTCGATGGCATCACGAACTTGTCGGAAAGAGGCGAGACGTTCTTCCTCTGTTCCCTGAACTGCGGCAGGATCGGGGAAACTCCAATGGATGCGTGTCGCTTTTCCTGGAAAGACAGGGCATTGCTCGGCCGCGTTATCACAGACGGTGATCACGTAATCAAAAGGCTGATCAAGAAACTCGTTGAGATGCTTAGAGCGGTGATGGCTGATATCAATATGGCGCTCAGCCATAGCTTGAATAGCCAGGGGATTGACCTGCGAAGGCGCAGTGCCTGCACTCTCAACATCCATCTGCTCACCTGCTAGGTGGCGGAGCCAGCCTTCAGCCATTTGTGAACGTGCAGAATTCCCTGTACACAGGATAAGGACCCGTTGTTTCATTGCGTTGTTCCTTTACGTATCAGTGTGTTAGTAAAACAAAGTGTGTGTCATTGAACGCGTGTGTACGAAGCAACATGGAGCTGCTTCAATGCAAATTTGTTCAAAATATATTGATACAAATAACATTGATGTAATTAAGATACCAGAAAAAAAGCTTCACTGCAAGATGTAATACCCGTCTTTAACAGGTTGGTTCACACTTTGAGTTGGATCACTCTTATGCCTCTCGTCTTCCCGATTTTTTTCTACCTCTATCTGCGAGTGAGAAACGATAGATGTACTACTGTACGTATTAACCAGTTTGTCCGCTATCAACAAATCTTATTATTGAATAAAGCAGGAAGTACGAATTTATTCTTGTAGTCTTAAGGTGGACGCGCGCCCCTTTTATGACCTCGCAGATTTCTTTCCTAGCGATGTATCGCAACGAGAAGCTATTTATGGTGATATAAGTTTTGTTGTCAGTTAATGCTTCATTTGAATGTGAGGCTTATACTTTAAAATGGATTGTTTTATGTGAAGTGAGAGGCAGGATGTTTCGCTTGCACTTTCTCAAGAAGTTCGGTATAGTCTCCTGCAGATCAACAAATGCTGATAAAAGAACATCCTGTTTCCGCGTTATCGCGATGCTTTTTGCCAGAAGATGCAAAACTTTTTGCATATCTCTCATCGTATTGAGGCGAAAAAGCCTACGACTGCCTTTGCTTGCGTATTGAAAAGCTCATGCATAAGAGCGAAAAAAGATGAGAAATCTTGAAACATCTTTTGCCATAAAGGTATAAATATGCAGCGATAAGAGGTGGAAAACGTGGAATTTCTTCGAACATCTTTTGCCGTAAAGGCAAAAAATTGCTTGTGGCATCTTTTGTCAGCCCCGTTCGAGAATCTTTGAGGTATAGATAAACCGGCCTGCCAGGCCGATGGACATGATTTTGGTGGCGTGCTTGTGGGTCCCTGTCTTCCAAGCAGGTTGTCGCGAGTTCGAGTCTCGTCTCCCGCTCCAGCAGCACAAATATTCCCCTCAGGCCTGATCTGAAGCCACTTCACCAGAAGTGTGTATGATCGGTTTTTGAGGGGAATGTTTTTTTTTGTGCAAAAAAGTGGTTAACGACATCCTGCCGTGTTTTTGGGAGACATCCTGCCACTATGGGGTGAACAGCCTGTCCAAAAAAAGAATGTCGCAAGGTGTTTTTTGGGAGACAGCCTGCCCAAAAAATGTTCTGTCACAAGGAATCGCGTTGCCTCATTAGAAATCTTCCCTTTTGCCTGCCCTCAAACGAATTCTTCTTATGTCTCTTGAGTGAAAATTCCCTCTCAGATTTCTTGTTTCTTTTACAGAAAGGGATCCAGTACAATGTCTCTCAAAAGGAAGATTTTCGGTGAGGCAGAAAGTTTTGCCAGTCTCTTCTATCCCATGGTGCCGCATGCTCATTTGTCAGGAGTTCAAAAAGGTCACCGCCTATATTGTTTACTTTGTCAACTATTGACAGTATCAATGGTTGATGGTATACATGGAATTATGAACCACCTTCTCCCGAAGTGTGGCAATTGACAGAGGGCACGGAGGCACAATACTCAATGGATGTTCTTGAAGATACCTTCTTTCAACACTTGACATCTGCCTGTTATGAAACCAGACAAGCCTTTGATCATCATGTTGGCATGAGTCAGCTCCGCCGGCAGCTACTCATCCTGCTGTTCGAGACCGGCGAGATCAGCCATGCGGCTGTACAGCAGCACTTAGCTGTTGATGGAGCCACGATTACTCGTCTGGTCAAGCAGTTTGAGTCTGAAGGCGTGCTCAGCCGTCGCCTCGATCCCAAGGATAATCGCTACATGCTTGTCTCTTTGACGGTTTCCGGACAGCAACGAGTTGCTGAATTGAGCGCGGCGCATCGACACTTTCAGGCCCAGCTGCTCGCTGGTATTCCCAAAGAGGAACAAGAGATGGCGTTGCGTGTTCTCGAACGGTTACGTACGAACGTACGTGCGCTCCAGGACGAAAACCAGCAGCAAAAATGAGAGCATGCGTCACACAGAGGCAATCGAGCTCGTAGAAAGAATCATCCACAGGAGATTTTGGCATGACAGCAACAGACAACAAGGCTCTGGCTTCTCGTGTTTATGAAGCCATTAATACGCAGGACCTGGCGACCTTAGACGATCTCTTTGATCCACACATTATCAGGCATGCTATGGGAGAAGTTGGCATTGAGAGCGCGAAAGCAGCTGTAACAAACGCCTTTGCCACCTTTCCTGAGAGGCATTTTGTTGTCGAAGATCTGATTGCTGAAGATGACAAAGTCGCGCTACGGATTACTGTGCATGGCACCCCAACACTTGGGGGAGAGCCTCTCCCTCTCATCATGGAGATTTTTCGCATTGCACATGGACGCGTTGTCGAAATATGGGGGGCTGGAACCCTGCGCCGCCGGCCCGATGCATAACCCATTCTATTGATAGGCCGTACATGGAGGGAAGGGAGAAAATACAGCTACAAACGCAGCCAGAAGCCTCTCCCATGTCCAATCTGCCTCCAGATTCCCGAGGATCATTCTCCGAAACTGTGCCGAACTTCGATAGTTGCTCTCTCGTATTCAAAGGGAGTACGCTTGTCCTTTAATGCGTATGTTCATTTTATATCAAGAGATTTTGAAAAGTGCTCGTCATCATTCTATTGATGAAAGGCAACTTCCTGACTTTGCGAAAACGGTCGCTATATTTCTGTTCCAGAACGTGCTTAAGTTGCTGCACAATTTCGTAGCATCGACAATGACAATGGTGGGCTTCTCCATCATGGCCTCCGGCAGCGATAGTATGAAGATCTCGGGCCTCAGTAGAACGATGCATTAAAAAGCATTGCAAAATAAGTCGTTTCCTTTTTGGAGCTTTGCGCTATATTCGGAGCAAGCACACTGGCACAATATGGTAGAGTTTGTGCAAATATCATCCCAATCTTACATTCATACTTGCTCTTTTATCAATTATATATGTGCATTTTATATTAACACATAATGAAGAATAAAAGCTCTTATTTTACATATATAGATGTGATAATATAAGTATTTGACATGGCGGTAAATACGTTGTACTCTCGATAATAAAGAATCAATTGAAACGTTCCAGGAGTCAAAACGCATTTGCTGGGAATGAGACGAACTGTTAGGTAGAGCAGTCGGTCGTCGTAGGTACACAATTGGATGTCTATTACAGAAGCTAAACACTGTAGATTTTTGTTACCGTTTCAAGGCATGCAGGATCAAGCAGGCTCAACTACACAGAAAGCGCTTGATTATATGCATTGCTAGCAAAGGACAACCTTATGACTACTGTTAGCACTCGCACTGATGAAGATATCCAGGAAGATGTGCTGGCCGAATTACGATGGGACTCCAGGGTGCGTCCCAACGACATTGGCGTTATCGTCAAGAATGGTGTTGTCACGTTGACTGGTTGGGTTGAGTCTTATTCGCAAAAAGTAGCCGCGGAATCTGCCGCCCATCGTGTGCGCGGGGTACTGGCGGTTGCCAATGATATCGAGGTACGCCTGCCTGCGTTTGCTGAACGTACAGATGCCGATCTGGCAGCCGCAGTTCTCAATGCCCTCAAGTGGGGAGCAGATATCCCGGCCGGTAAAATCAATGTGACGGTGGATCAGGGCTGGGTAACACTCGACGGTGAAGTAGACAATATCCTGCAAAAGTTAGACGCCGAACGTGCTGTAAGCCATATCGCCGGGGTGCGTGGCGTTTCCAATCGACTTATTGTTAAAGAGCATCCTCTGCCAACAGATATCAAGAAGAAAATTGAGCAAGCGCTCGTCCGTAACGCGGAGACCGATGCCAAGCAAATTACGGTTGAGGTTCAGGGGAGTAAGGTCATTTTGCGTGGGATCGTTCATGCTTACGCGGAAAAGAGAGCTGCTGCGGAGACGGCATGGTCATTACCCGGGGTTACCGAGGTTGAAAACAATATTGACGTTGTGTTTCCTCCTTAATTTCTTGTAAAAGGCCATGGGACTAACACCCCATGGCCTTTTTTTATTAGCTTGCATATGTGGGTTGTGGTTGAGTTTTTGTTGACTCGATCACAATTTTACCGTCTCTGGCATCGATCTTGGCGGTGTCGCCATCGTGAATGGTGCCACTAAGTATATCGCTGACAATACGATTTTCGATTTCTCGCTGGATTACCCGCTTGAGTGAACGAGCCCCAAACTGAGGATCGTAGCCTATCTCTGCTAATAGATCCAGAGCGGCGTCAGAAAGTTCTAGCGTGATGTTACCAGTAGCGCGGCCAGCGGATGTTCTACTTCGACCTGATTATGCTCGCGCGCAATATGCGCTGCCGAGCTCACCGCTTCCCGTGATTTTTCCGTAAAATGCTCGATATTCATCGCTTTTCTCACCTCTTTGGCCTACCTCGTCATTTAAACGGTCAGTGTGCCACCTGATGAAGGCACTGATTTAGCGCTGCTCGTTTCTATTTGCTTATTGAGTTGATCCATGATCATCAGAAGATCTAAACCAGCTTCAGTGATGGTGACCTCTCCGATGTATTGGGCCATACGGGCGACGTGTCGCACTTCCTTGAATTCTTGTGGTCCAAGGCCCGTCAGACGTTCTATCTCAGCCCAATTTTCAGGTACGATGCGGACCTTGCGTTCCTTCACGTAAAGTGTTCCTATCTGCCTGATCGCGGCCACCAGGCGCACAATGCTCGGCGTTACCGGGTGTCCAAGGTGCATTGCCCCGCTGATCGCTTTGACCAGCAGCTGACCTATTGGTGTACGTACAATCTGTCCATCGACCAGGCATTCAATAAAAACGCGCGCTTCAAGTTTTTCCAGCGCCCAACGTTGTTTCCCCTCATCCTGTTGTGTTTTTTTTTCGGCGGGAGAAGCGATATCATTAATTATCTGGGGCAGATTTTTTAGCATTTCGGCTTCATCGCGGGTTAACGCGGGTAAACGTGTACAGTGCTCTGCGAGGTCAGCAAACAAATGTCCCTCTTTCGTGATACCTCCTTTGGTGCCGATCAAGCCTTCGTCACGCGCCTGTTCAACCCATAAGTCAGCTGGACTATGCAGCCTGGTGATCGCGCTTGTTAAGACTTTGACGCCTGTCGCTGAGATATCATTTGTGCCTCGACCCACGGCCTCTACGATCCTTTGACCATTTGGTGTGATGTTGTAGACAGTTTTTTGATCCATCGGTTCGGGACGTACAAGGTCAAAGGCCGCTAAACTTACCAACAGCTCGTCCAGATCCCAAAACGTATTGAACCATTTATCGTGATCTTTTAACTGCTCAAGCATCGCTACCGCCCGTTGTTTCTTAGCGAGTTTGCCCTTAAAATCCCGCCCATAGCGGCCAATAAATTGCTGGTAGTGTTGTACCATCCGATCGACAAAGATTTTATGCAGAGCTTGTTTATCTGGCGGAGGCTGAGGCCTGGTGGAAGAAGGATCACTTATAGAGTGCAGCGTGGCTAAGAGCTCGAGTTCGGGTTCGGTGATCGCGAAGGTCCGCGAGGGCTCTTCCACCTCCTGTTGGAGCAATGAATAGGCTCTCATGGCAGCCTGTCCGGCGGCTGTTATTTTTTCTTCTCCATCAACGTAGCCCAGCATCTGCAGGTTAAACAGCTGTTCTGGAGTAAGGGCGTCTCGCCCTTGATCGATGAACTGTGCCAGTACTGTCATAATTGCTTCATTCAGCACTTCATCCAGTACGGGATATCCTTCTTTGAGCACGGCCTCATACGCAGCCTGTCCCAGCGTTGTGAGCGCATATGTTGTCCTATCAGGAGACGACCAGGTAAGCAGATCCATTGCTTCGAGCAGAGAGAGATGCTCGGCTGATAGGGTCAGGTCTTGGCCGTATAACTGGGATGCATATGGCGCATACCATTAGCCAGATCTTGATTAACCTCTAGTGATGGATGATGGCGCTGATCAAAATCTTCCCATGCTTCACCAAATGCGCTCAGGTTCGTAAATGTACGTTTTTCCAATGTGCTATACTTTTTTTCGGTCATGCCACGGGTGTTCAATACATCTTCTGTCAGGGGACCGACGTGCATTTTGTTTTGCGCAGCGGCGTGGAGGGCGGCTTGAATGTCAGAACCGAGCAAGCGCCAATCTTGTTTTAACTGGTCAATTGGAGGGATGCCCGGGGATTTCTGCATGCCATCGAAAATACCAAGAGCTTCATGGCCTGTAAATGTTATCTGGTAGGCCCGCGGTGGCACAAGTACTGCCAGTCCTTGCAACTCAAGTTCACGGTATATGTGGTTTTGGTCATCGGACTCTTCGGGAGCATATGCAGTATGTCCGGTGATCTCACTGTCTGAAAGAGTATGCAGAGCAATGAGATGTGCGGTAGTTAAAAGCATATCACTCCTCCTTTCTTGTACATCGGAATATACTTTTGTATATTTGCACTAGTATCGCTAAAAAGAGATGCGCGGGAGGATTGGCATGCCTGCCTGGAGTTTCCCAGCCATCAGCTTTGCGTTGCTCTTCCTGTACCGCTTCGCCCTGGGGAACTGACTGGATAGTTGTTGTTGTTTCAGGCGGAGTCTGCTGTTGCTCTGCTTGACTCTGTTGGGCTGCCTGGGTGGCTGGGTGGCTGCTGTGGTACCAGTTGTGACCTTCTGTTGTTCCGGGTTGTTTGACTGCATAGTTATAACCCTCTTCTTTTAATCACTGTTTTTTTTACGCGTATCAGCAGCATCGTGCCAACCAACAAGCTATGAAAAAGCAATCGTGAACACTGCATGTAGCTTTTGTCATTGATGGTCTTATGAGGGGGAACTTGTATCACAACAATGCATTGAAAACAAGAGGGCAACCATGGCCGCCTTTATCTTTCCTCAAAATAAGCTCTGCATCAATTGGCTGATCAATATTCTTTTATGCTCTACTATTATCCATTTCATGCCATCATATGAAAGATAGCATAAAAAGTGAAATTTCCCTATAAATTATTGCCAGCAGTAACACAAATAAAGCACTTAAACGTTCTGGTCTGCAAACCCATAATTCCCTATAAATAGCATGGCTTCTAAACTATTTAATGTAGAACACTATGGGGAAGTGACTTCTCACCAACAAGTATTCCTACCCTATGCGAAGAAACGCAGAGACTGAGAAGAAAATCGATTATTCAGCGCGGAGACATCAACCTGACAGGTGAATATGCGTTGGGTGTAGTATGCGTTGCAAGGCATACAAGGAGTGGTCAGAGGAGCCGATGTAGACAAGGTCTTTATCGACTGTGACTGAAGCATGAATCGCGCCCCCTGTTTGGAGACACCAACGTTTCTCGCCTGAGTGTGCGTTGAGCGCATAGAGGTTGCCATCTTCCGAGCCTGCATAGACCGTTTCCTTGATAACTCGTGGTGATGAGGCTACCGCTCCACCCGTTTTATACTGCCAGCGCTTCTCGCCTGAATGCGTATCGAGCGCATAGAGATTATGATCGTGAGAACCAACGTACACCATACCGTTGGCGACAGTAGGTGATGAGTCTACAATATCGCCTGTCTCGACCTCCCAGCGTTTCGTCCTTGTCTTTACATCCAGAGCATAAAGCTTATGGTCGCGCGAGCCAACATAGAGGAGATCCTGATCCACAGTAGGTGAGGAATGGACGCCACCGCCAGTCATGTACGACCATATCAGCTCACCATTAAAGGCGTTCAGCCCATAGATCTGCTGGTCAAGCGAACCTATATAGAGAGTGCCATCGGCAATACAGGGCGAGGAGGTGATATTTCCAGTTGTTTTATACTGCCAGAGCTCTTCTCCTGTCTCTATATCAAGCGCGTAGACACAGTGATCAGCTGAGCCGACAAAGACCATGCCGTTCCATATCCTGGGCGAGGAGATGATATTTCCCGCAGTAAGATAGCTCCACAGGACGGCTCCCGTGCTTGCGGCCAGAGCATAAAGCGTGAAATCGTTTGATCCGATATAGACGACCTCGCGTTCGTCATGTACCAGGGGCGAGGAGAAGACCTCCGCTCCGGTTTCAATGCTCCATTGTACTTCGCCTGTCTCGGTCTTGAGCGCGTAGACATTATGATCAGTTGAGCCAACATAGACTACGCCGCTGGCGATCGCGGGCGAAGATTCGATGGCGTTGCCGGTGATAAAGCGCCACAGGCGGTCACTAGTAAACTCGTAGAGATAGGCATCGGTGGAAGAGACATACAATCTGCCATTTGCGATGACTGGCGATGTATCGATTGGCCCGTTGGTCGCGTAGCTCCAGAGTTTCTCGCCTGTAAGCGCATCCAGGGCATAGCAGGAATGGTCCATGGAGCCAGCAAACAGTATCTCATCTGAAAGTGTGGGGGGTGCGAGGATAGGCCCGGCGGTTGTATGCTGCCATTTTAGCACACCAAATTTCTGCTCCAGTACATACAGTGTACAATCATTGGAGCCGACATAGACCATGCCATAGGCTATGGCTGGTGATGCGAGAATAGCATCCCGGGTGGTATAGCTCCAAACTTTCTGCCCGGACTCGCTGTCGAGAGCATAGAGAGTGTGATCCCGCGAACCAAGGTAGACCATTCCATCCCCCACGACTGGAGAAGCGCTTAAGTTATCTTGAGTGGCATAACGCCAGATGATGACTCGGCGGCTAGCATCAAAGGCGTAGAGTGTGTGCTTCTCTACGATGTAGATAACGCCATTATTTACTGTTAAGGGTATGTGTACATGCTCTTGCAAGTTATATGACCAAAGCACGTCGCCTAGCCCGGCATCTAAAGCATAGAGGGTGCGATCCGAGACAAGGTAGGCAGCCCCTTCGGCAATGGTTGGGGCGAATGGTAGCGGCCCTGTGGCCTGATAACGCCAGAGTACACTGCCAGTTCTGGCTTCAAGCGCGCAAACCGTGTGATCAGAGGATGCGATATACAGCACATCATCAACCAGGGTAGGCGCAGATAGGATGTCGCCCTGTACTCTATAGCTCCAAAGCAGCGTATATGTATGCTTATCCAACGCGTAAAGTGTGTGGTTGCGCGCGGCAATATAGAGGATTTCATCCTCCAGTATGGGAGGCCATAGAGGTGTATTGCCAATCTGAAGCGTTCTGATCGGCTGCAGGTAGGGAACATTGTCCTTGTAGATTATGGAACGTTCCATAGTCCATCTCCTTAGCCAGTCCATTTCCTTAGCCGCACCCGGAGCGGCGTTTTTCGCATGAGTCGTTAGCAATCAATCAGGTTAAAACCATTACGCCCTCAGGGTAGAGCTCTCCAGGTAACGATGTACTAACATCACTGCCATGCATCCCTCTCCGACGCTAGCGGCAATGGGTTTGACAGAACCGTGACGCACATCGCCCACAACGAAAGTTCCGGGAACACTGGTCTCCAGGTGGAAGGGCTCGCGATTGAGTAGCCAATCCCGATAATCCGAGCTTCGGCATATCTGACTTCCAATTCAACTATTGTTGTTGATGCTCTACAAATAGCTTCTCTCTCAATCTATTATACGTCTGGTGACAAAAAAGCGCCAGGCGCTATGCCTGGTTTTTACTATCTTTCTCGATTTTTTCCTTGACCTTTTTCACTCGCTGCCGTTGTTCATCAATTTCTTCCCGAAGCGTACTTGCGAGCATTTCAGCCTGTTTATATGCAACTTCCATGCTTCCCAAGTCATTCTCACATCCGCTGAAAATGTCTCCAAATGTTCCTTCATAAATATGCCCCTGTTTAATCATTTTGATATTCGTCTCTAGCGAATCAACAGCCTCCGCGTATCTTCCTAAAGTATCAACAATAGCGCGTACTTTTTGCAAGATGATTAATGTGTAATTCATCAGCCTCACCTCTTTTTATCATCAGCCTATGCAAAAGAAAAAACACTGGGATTGATCCTCACCCGAATTTATGGAGACCCTAAATATTAGGATGAGCCCATCACTTGTTCGTATTCAAGTGAACTCATGTAGTGTAAGGTAGAGTTTTTTCTGGTCCGATTATACAAGCAATCGATGAATTCAAAGGTAGCGCTTCTCGCTTGCGCTCGTGTCTGGATGTCTTCTCTCTCAGTACATTCCCCTTTGAAATTATGAAAAAGCTTTTCATGGCTGCATTATCGTAAAAATTAGCAGTACGGCTCATACTCGCTACTCTGCCCTCCTGTTGTAAAAGAACTTGATAGTTCTCGCTCGTGTAGGTGCTCCCACGATACGTGTGATGGAGTAATCCGGCTTGTGGATGGCGACGAGCCAATGCCATACGTAGAGCTTGTATAGCCAGGGTAGCATCCTGAATGATCGCCACGGACCATCCTACCACCATGCGAGAGAACACATCAAGCACAACCGCCAGCTACAACCAACCGATCGCTGGTCCAAATGTAGGTCGTGTTGGGTAGGGGCCCAGAGCCTTAGACGATTTCTCGTCCAGGTTTCTGTGACCCCCCTACCAAACCGGACTTACCGGTTGCTTGGTATCTGGCTTTCCAGCTCTGCATGGTTTTTCGGTTTGGCTTTCTGCATTTCGTATTTAATTAAGATGTGTACGAGCAATCAACCGTTGCTCTCCTTAACTTTGACAATCCACGCACCTATTACCTCTATTATGGAGATGAAACGGCACGCCTGGCACGATTCTCAGGATGTATGTCAGCGAGCAGGACACAGGCAATCAGACAAAGTTGCCTGTCCCTGGGGATGAAGTCAAGGCGTGATGCGTTCCATATATTCTCCATTTTCCGTGTTGACGCGGATGAGGTCACCTGGGGAGATGATGTGGGGGACCATTACGACCAGGCCCGTTTCAAGTCTTGCGGGTCCCTCCATGATAGCTCGCCAGTAACGCCCAACCATATCAACACTTTTTACGCGTATGATGACCGAGGGTGGTAATTCGACACCAACCGGCTCACTGTTAAGCACAAGCATGTTGAGTTGTAGATCATCGACAATAAATTTGCTTGCTTTACCTAGCATTTCTGGTGGGAGCTGAAATTCATCGGGATCATCGGGATTGTCGGAGCCGATATCTGCGAAGTGGTAGAATTCACCATCCCAGTGGGTAAAGACGGCTGCAAGGCGCTCAATTGGAACGACTGTAAGTTTGGAATGTGCATCTAGGGTTCGTTCAACCAAGTCATGTGTACGTATGTGACGCAACTTTACCTTTACATCTGGATCGACTTGCGCCCTGGCGAATTTCTCCCAATCGACAACCATATAGGGTTCACCTTTGATCTCGATGGCGATTCCTTTGGTTATGTCACTTGCTGTAATCATGAAGCACCCCGCTTCTGCACTGTACAACCTCTCTACAAGATTTGTTGTGTAAGAGACATACCTCCTGCCATCAACACGTATGGCGATGGGAAAAGGAGTGACAGGCAACGGGTCAGAAATGTAATTCATCGTGATAGCAAAATTCGCCCATATGATGAGGTAAAAAAACAGTGAAAAGGATTCTCTACAAGCTTGAGCCAGAGTGCCTTATAGATTGTATACTCTATTTATTCTTTAACAATTAGTTTGAGTAGAGCAATCTAACTGAGCAGGTGTCGCGGGAAGCATTCCCCGCGACACCTGCTTTTCTATTGACTCATAATCTAGAGTCAGGAAACGGCGGCAAGCTCGACTGCCGTCAGCAGGCTTTCTAGATCATAAGAAGCTCGATAGCGCGCACCATTAATAAAGAAAGTTGGCGTACCTTCGACCCCGCTATCTACTCCACCTAGTATATCCTCACGGATGTGCTCCAGATATGCATGGGAAGTAAGTTCGCGTATAAATCTTTCCCTGTCCAGTCCGAGTGAAACCGCATAGAAGACGAGATCTGATCCTTCGAGCGCCCTCTGGTGTTCGTAGAGTGTATCGTGCATCTCCCAAAACTTTCCCTGCGCGCCAGCGGCTTCCGCGGCTTCCGCGGCGCTCATGGCGTGGGGATGTACCTGAACAAGTGGAAAGTTACGAAAGACAAAACGCATCTGATTCTTCATCCGTCGTTGGACTTCCTTGACAATGGGATAGGCCATCCCACAATAGGGACATTCATAGTCTCCATATTCCACCAGCGTTACAGGTGCGCTAGTTGGCCCCTGTTGATGATCCCGCCTGCTTACCGGCGGAGTAAGCTCTACCGTGCTCGACATCCGTCTCATAGTGATATCTCCTTTCGCTTCAGTTCTCGACATCTTTACTACATTCATGCTTCCCGTGTTCGATTTCTCGGTGGCATTCGTTGAAAACACCAATCTTAACCACCAGTTCCGCGTATTGGAGAGCCTGGTGCCGCGTATCCATCGTCCAGACGTCATTTGCATGTTCGAGCCACCTGCAAGTGAGGCTAGCGGTGAACCGGCGGATTAAAGCTCACTAACCTATCTGAATGCAATCATCACCTGTCGCGCGATCCGTTCAAGATTCCCCACGACAGCATCGTGCGGAACTCCCGGCGGGTGGGACCAGAAACACATTTCACTTATAGGAATCTCAGACTGAATGGCCTGCAGACGCTTGACCAGATTGTCTGGTGTATCTACCAGGAAACGTGAACGGTCAAGTGTACCGGGATCAATCTTTGGAGGTTGAGGCTGCCCAGGCGACACACTCAGCTGAGCATACACGTCTAGTTGATAGGCGATAGCACGTGCAAGAAAAGTATTCCAGTCACGCTCAGGATCATCACAGGCCCATAGATGCATACTTAACACAACGGGAAAATTTGAGGGATCACGATCATACTTCGGCAGGTATGACTTCAAAATGCTCCAGCGCTCTTTTAACTCTTGCTCAAAATTAACAGCGGGAAAGGCGGCGGCCAGAAATCCATCAGCAAGGCGCGCGACACGCTCAATTGCCGGTTCACTATTCGCCCCCAGGTAAATTGGTAAGCGAGCACCCTGCGCTGGCAGAGGAGCAACCACGAGGGATGCCCCATTCTGGCCATCCGGAATAGGCTCTCCTCGAAAAGCGGCACGCAAGTAGGTAACTCCCGCCTCCATACGCTTTTTGCGGTGTTTGAGATGAACGCCAAAGGCGGCAAATTCGTGTGGGATGTATCCCAGCCCGAGCCCTAGTGTGGTACGCCCCGCATCGAGCAGATCCAGTACAGCCGTTTCTTCAGCCAGCAGGCGGATAGGCCAGAGTGGCAAAAGCAGGATATTCGTGCCGAGTCGTAAGTGTTCTGTAAGAGCAGCAACATGAGCCAGGAACAGAAAGGGTGCAGGAAGGTAGCCGTCTTGAAAACCATGATGCTCGGAAACCCACAGGCCGTGGAAACCAAGCTGATCAGCACGGACGATCTCATCTATAAGCTCTTTATAGGTTTCCATTGTCACTGGCTGGCCTAACGTAGTACGACCATCACTCCAAAGAGAGAAACGCAGCGTTTGACGCTTTTCATTGGGTTTCGTTTCCATTGTTCTATTTTCTCCATTAGTAGGCATTGTATGATCTAAAAATGTCTCATGTTAGACACGTATCCTTAGTAGTCCTTGTAACAGCTAAAATCTCTACCCCATCTTTTACTATCACAGCAATATCTCGGATACGGCCAGGTTCTGCCTACTCGAAGCCACACCCAGGCTGTGGTGTGAGATCCCGCTACTTATTCTGCCGTGTATTTCCTCTTTCAATTACTTCGATCCTCTGATCCTATGAACAAGTTGTGGAATTGCCCCGGATTGGGAGGGTCGGAGAAGTGCATTGCCTCACCGAAAATCTTCCTCTTTGCCTTGCCTCATATGTTTTTTTGTTGATTCTGGGGACCATCTTTGTTGTGATTGGTGTTATTGGCTTTTTCGTCTCGTCTACTATGATGCTGGATAGATTGATGGGTATGGATGTTGATATTGTGCATAATCTTGTCTGAGTGCAACGCCAACGTGTGTTCATGCATGAGCCTGGGTATCGATCATGATGGTTTCATGGCTTCACAAGCAGCGGTAACAATTTTTTGTTACTTGCCTGTTGTAGAGTAAATTGACACGTTTTTTTAGTATTATCGTGTCATTAATGTAGTCTATTGATGTTCAAGTAGAGCTACTATACCAAAGCTGGGATATGCTTCGACAAAAATATACATGTATGAACCTGAAATAGAAAGGAAGCGCGATGAATAATGTAAACGTTCACCAGACAGAGCGCATCGCTTCTACTGCACTCGGCGGGGCACTCATACTTCAAAGCTTTAAACACCTATCGCCTGGCAAAACCGCGCTGGCGGGTGCTCTGCTTTACCGGGGTATTAGCGGACATAGCTACCTCTATCAGATGTTGAACGTAAATACTGCACAGGTGCAGAAGCAGCCCTCCAATAGTGGTGTCAGGGTTGAGGGATCTATTACGGTTGGAAAGACGGCCCAAGAGCTCTATCATTTCTGGAGCGAGCCACGCTATCTCGCGCAGATCATGGGGGAATTTGCTGATGTCACACAGGTTGATGATAATCGCATGCACTGGGCCTTACGATTTCCGCTGGATCAACATATAGAGTGGGATACACAGATCATTGAAGATCGTCCCAATGAGCTCATACGCTGGAAGTCGCTTGAAGGTGCGCAGATTGCTAATGAGGGTTCGGTACGTTTCCAGCGAGCTCCCAAAGATTGGGGAACCGAAGTCACGTTAAGCTTCTGCTTTGATGCGCCGGGTGGTGCACTGGGTAACTGGGCTTCAAAGAAGCTAGATATTGTGCCGCGTATGCTGGCGGAAAAGTTGCTGCGGCGCTTCAAAAGTCTTGTTGAGACGGGAGAGATCCCCACATTAGAGCACAATCCCGCCGCGCGTAAGGCTGCTTACGCTGATGCTACTATCCATTAAGGAGGATAATCCTATGAGAGCATTATGCTGGAACGGCATCAATGATTTACGTGTAGAAACGGTTCCAGATCCCGAGATAGTCAATCCTCACGATGCTATTTTGAAGGTGACGATGTCCACCACATGCGGGTCTGATCTGCACTTTATTGATGGCTACATTCCGACTATGCGTGCTGGTGATGTGATCGGCCACGAATTCATGGGTGAGGTCGTAGAGGTTGGTCCTGAAGTGAAGAAAGTGAAGAAAGGGAACCGGGTGGTTGTCCCATCCTTCATTGTATGTGGCTCCTGCTGGTATTGTGATCATGGTCTCTACTCACTTTGCGATAATACGAATCCCAATGCAGAGCTTCAGGAACCTCTATTGGGATATCCGACTGCTGGTATCTATGGCTACACCCATGCCTTTGGTGGTTACGCGGGTTCACACGCCCAGTATATACGGGTACCACATGCCGATAACGACTGTTTTCAGGTTCCCGAAGGGTTACGTAATGAGCAGGTAATCTTTCTCTCTGACGCGGTACCGACTGGCTATATGGGGGCCGATTTCTGTAATATCCAGCCGGGTGATACTATTGCCGTCTGGGGTTCTGGCGGAGTAGGTATGATGGCCATGAAGAGCGCGTTCTTGCTAGGAGCCGAACGTGTGATCGCCATCGACCGCTTCCCTGAGCGTTTGCAGATGGCGAAGGAGAATGTGGGTGCCGAAACCATTAACTATGCAGAGGTTGATAGTGTCATTGAGACGTTGAAGGAGATGACCGGTGGACGTGGTCCTGATGCCTGTATCGACGCCGTAGGCATGGAAGCGCATGGAACCGGCATTGGTTATGCCTATGATCGCGTAAAGCAACTGGCCCGTCTGCAAACAGATCGTGGCGAGGCTATCCGCGAGGCTATCCTGGCTTGTCGCAAAGGCGGGACACTTTCGATTCTAGGTGTGTATGGATTGATGGACAAGTTCCCACTTGGCGTTATCATGAATAAAGGCCTGACGGTACGCAGTGCTCAGCAACATGGACAGAAATATGTCCCTCGTCTACTGGAGCATGTGGCGCGTGGTGAGCTAGATCCCTCATTCCTTGCCACCCATCGCTTCTCGCTAGAGGATTCACCGAAGGGATACGAGATCTTCAAGCATAAGCAAGATGGCTGTGTGCGAGCCATCTTCATTCCTTAGCCAGCGCTGAAAATTAGTAGAATTCAGGAGGACCATTCAGGATGGCCCTCCTGAATAATCTATTGTGTATACCCGCTGGTATTATGTTATAGTTGTGCTGTATAGATGGTAGAACTAATAAGTAAGAGGACGCTTCATCATCATTCTCTTGCAATTTGTCACCATGGTTTGAGCTTTTTACGCACCATGCTTGAGCATTAATTCTCATTTACTTCATATGATCTTTGACGCCGTTTTTTCATGGTTAAAGACATCAGTGGAAGCGCGAAGACGAGAAGAGCACCCGAGCAGGGGATAATGCAGCAAATCTGGTTGAAAATGGGTAATAAATTATTCATCGTGTCTGCAGATCCTTTCATTTTTACATAAAATGCTAGCTTGATTCATTTCGCCCAAAATGTATGTTACTATCTAAGTTATATACACGACACGGTTTAAAAGAAAAAAAAGTAACTTTTGGGTAGGGTTATACTCGGCGCCCAGGTGCTCACACTTCTTTTACATGTGTTAACAAAAATGATCTGTGGATCATGGATTCCATGAGAATGGAAGCAAACACATATTAAGATGTTCATAGCGTGGGCTTACCATGAAAGGTGAATAAAATGTCTTCTCAAGCGCAGACAGATCGCTCCGCATCTGATGCTAAGAAAATAAGGCGTTCAGTTTTCTGGACCGGGATCCTACTGGGAATAGGGATCGCGGCTTTTTTGGATGAGACGATTTTGCATCAATTATTGCAATGGCATACCCTGTACTGGTATACAACGCCGCAAGGCCGGTTGCTTAGCGATGGCCTTTTCCATATTTTTAGCACGCTACTCTTACTCTGGGGAGCATTAAGGCTCTGGAAAGGACGTGATAGCTGGAATCCCTGGCAGCGCAATGCTATTCTGGCCGCTTTACTTATTGGTCTGGGAGGTTTTAACCTGTACGATGGTATTGTCCAGCATGTCATTTTGCGTTTGCATATTGTCAATGAACATGTCTGTAGTGCGGTAGCTGGTAGTCAACCCACTTTTCTCGGTATCTGCCTCAATGATATCCCATATGAGATAGCGTTTGATATGATTGCACTGGTTATTTTAGTCGCGGGCATCATCTGGTGGCAGTGCGTACACCATCAGATTGTCAATGCGACGATGAGTGAGTGAGTTATAGAGGCAGTAGTTGATACAGGCTCTGACCAAAATTTGGAAGTTGTTGTATAGCATTAGTAAAGAAGACACCTCCCAGCACAATAAGTGCGATACCCAGGCTTAGTGCCAGCAAGGACGCGATGCATATTGAAATTCTATGATAGTGGCGTAATGCGAGGATGGACCAGGTGCTGACCAGGAGGCCACTGATAAGATAAATAAAGCCTGATAAAAGTGGCAAAGGCAGAGGTGATGAAAAAGAGAATAGGGTATAGTATTCGTGTAGCAGGATATATCCAGCCATCAGCAGGCAGAGCCAGCAGCAGATGATGAGGCTGATTCTCCTCGAGGACTTGCTCATGTCTTTCATTGTTTCAATCAAATCCAGTTTCTAACTAATTTATTTCTGCCCAATAGAAATGTTGAACGTGTAAAAGAGCTTTCTGTATACTATCACTCTCCTTTGTAACAAGAAGTTTCGCAATTTATAAAAGACACGCGTGCTTCAGGCAGAGCTATTTCATGTCTGCCCTCCTTCCAGACCTGACCAGCAAGCGGACCGGAAAGAGGGAATAGTATGCGTGTGTTGCAGGCGGGCGGCCTGCAACACACGCATACTATTCCCCGGGTGGGCGTCGCAGGCGCGAGGCAGGACGACTTTTACATAGCCCGGGATTCAGGACAAAGGACTGGAAATCTTCTGACTCTATAGGTATAATAAGCTGTTAGAGTCTGGAAGATTCATCTGGAATTCCAGTCTTCTTTGTGCGAAAGGACATTCTTGTCCGTTTTTGTAAGCACATCGTTGGATAGATACAAAGGCTGTAATTGATGACTGCCAGAATGACTATTTATGATATTGCCCGGCTCGCCGGTGTATCCAAGTCCACAGTTTCTCGTGTTTTGACCAATAGTTCCAGGGTCGATAAAGAGACGGTGAAGCGCGTGCGTCAGGTCATGGAGGAGCATAATTATATTCCCAGCTTGCATGCCTCCTCTTTGAAGGGGAAAAATCAATTTATCGGAATTGTTGTACCTCGCCTGAACTGGAGTATGATGCCAGATATTTTTCTTGGCGTATCTGATATCATCGATGAAAGTCCCTATGAAGTCGTGCTCTTTACGGAAAGTAATGCGCCTGACTATCAAGAAGTTATTGAGCGGCTACAGGTAAATCGTCTGGTCGCAGGTCTATTGGTTGTTCCTAATACACCGATACCTGACGACATGGTGAAGTTACCCCAAAAAGGGATTCCAGTTGTTTTGATGAACCTGCTGGGTTTTCCCAGCCTACTTCCACGTGTCAGTTCTGATAACGCAGGTGGCGTACGTGAGGCCGTGCGGTATCTTATCAGTCTGGGCCATACGCGCATTGCATATATTCATGGTGGTAGTGAGTTTCCCTGTTCACAAGAGCGCTATGAAGGATACTGTGCAGCGTTACGTGAAGCCAATATAGAGGTGACCGATACCTTTTATTTCCCTGGTTCATTTGACTACATTGATGGTACGCATGCCATTGAGGCAATTGTTCAGATGCCAGTGGAAAGCAGGCCCACCGCCCTCTTTGCTTCAAATGACATAGAGGCGTATGGGGCACTCAAGCGTGCGGAAGAACTGCAACTCCACATTCCCGAGGACCTGGCTTTGATCGGTTTTGATGATATTCCTCCTTCGATCTATACACGTCCTGCGCTAACCACGGTTAAACAGCCCTTTCAGGAACTTGGGCAATGTGCAACTGATCTTTTATTGTCTTTACTTGATCCTGAACGCCCCTTTCCTGACCGCTGGCATCAGCAAGCTGTACGTATTCAGCCTGAACCCTCTTCGTCGATGTCACTCAACATTATGGATCTCCGTCTTCCCACGCCTTTAGTGATACGCGAATCAGCAGGGAATAAGATCCCCTCAAAATCGTCAAATAGCCCGGCAACCTTAGGATGAGAGGCAGTTTTTCCTCATAGCGTGTCTCCTTCGATGTTCTTGCTGGCGATCGCCCGTTGCGCAGAGCTTCTCATAGACGAAAGCTGAAGTCATAATTTATGCTGGTAATGATGTTTAGCTATGCCACTGTTTACCACAAGTAATTTACTATACTAATGTAGTAGACATTAAATTATATCTATATAAAGGTACCATTATATTCAAGCTCCTTGACAAGTAAATGATTTCTCCGTTATTATTGACTCATGGGATCGATCCCACGCTTGAAGTATTACAAATAGTCCCGGTAATCTTAGGATGATAACCGGTTGTTCTATCATGTACATGTACATTTGGCCAGTGATAATGTCAGCCAGGGATGAAGAGTTACGCTGATGTTACGAGTTTGTTACCTGTAAGGATTGTTTGCATATGATCACTGCTAAGATCATACAAAGCAAGCACATTTTGCTTTATTCGAACAGAGAAGTTTCAAAGGAGTCTCAGAGTATGGATGCTCACCGCTTGAGAAAATTTGCGTTGGTTGTTGTGGCGACAGTGCTTTGTCTCACAACCCTGGTAGTAGGTTTGATAAAAACTTTTCCGGTACATGCTGCTTCCCCTGGGCCAGCATTGACAGTCGATGCGGCAGCCAATCAGCATGCCATCGATAGCGCAATCTATGGTATGGCACAATATCAACTCGATGCCCAGCTCCAATCAGAGCTAAAACTTCCCTCGGCACGTTGGGGTGGTGATGGCACTACCACGTATAACTGGCTGCAGGATGCTTACACCACAGCCTCTTATGCGGATTTCATCAGTGGTACCGGTGTAGCCAACCCGACACCCAGTGGTCAGGTTGACGCCCTGACCGATTCCCAACTAAAGTGGGGTGGATCAACCGTGGTTACCGTGCCATTGATTGGCTATGTGACCAAATCATCCCTGTACAACTGCTCCTACCTCAAATCGCAATATCCTCCACAATGGGGTTACTTTCCTTACATTCATCCAAATGGCGATGATTGCGGAAATGGTAAAGAGTTGGCCGAACCACATAAACAATTGGTGGATACGAATCTCGGCAACAATTACATTCCGGTTGATTCTACCTGGATGAAAGAATGGATTAAGTATCTCACTAATAAATATGGTGCTCAAGCAGCCAGCAAGATCATCTTCCAGATGGATAATGAGCCTGAGAACTGGTTGATCACACAGTTTGACATCCATCCAGATCCAACTGGTTTTGATGAGATTGTCAATAAAACGCTTGACTATGCTGGCATGATCAAAAGTGTGGATCCAACTGCTAAGGTAATGGGACCCTCAAATGGCTATCCATATGGCTACGTGCATATGGGCTCAAATAGTAAGGCAGGTGATAATCTTGAAAGCCATAATATGGCATGGATACCATATTATCTGCAAGCTATGAGCAAGTATGAACAGCAAAAAGGCATACGCCCGCTTGATTATCTGGATGTACACTTCTATGGTGACTCTTCTAGCGAAGATCCAGCTACAGAAAATACTGATGCGGCTAATGCGGCCCGCCTTGACTCTACCCGGGCGCTTTGGGATCCAACCTACAATGGCGATAGCGCATTGAACAAGTACATTCCAGGCGAGAATCCTACGGATAAGCTAGGCGTAATTGGTGAGCTGAAACGTTGGATCGATCAATATTATCCTGGTACGAAACTGAGCATCTCTGAATATGATTTTGGCAACCACGATCATATCAATGGCGCATTAACGCAGGCTGATGTACTAGGAATTTTTGGCCGTGAAGGACTTAGTTCCGCCCAATTATTCTTCGATCCTAAATCAACAGATCCAGCGGCTTATACCTATCGTATGTATCTGAACTATGATGGGAATGGTGGTCATTTTGGTGATACATCCGTGCAGGCAAGCAGTGCTGATCAAGGCAAATTATCTATCTATGCCTCACGTCGTAGCAGCGATAACGCATTGACCCTGATGCTTGTCAATAAGACCGGCGAAGATTTGACGAGCACCGTTAATTTGAATAACTTTGCGGTAGCTGGTAATGCTCAGGTTTATAGTTATGGGGCCGCCAATCTATCCTCAATCGTTCATCAACCTGATGTGGCGGTAAGCGGTAATAGCATTAATACAACGTATGCTGCTAATTCCATTACGACGCTGATCATTCCAGCTTCAGGTACCCAGCCAACGCCGACACCTACAACGGTCGTTACACCAACCCCTACTCCTACAGGTGGCGACGTTACACTGAACCCAACGGCTGACCGCGATAACTATGCCAGCCATAATGGCACCGAGAACCGTCTAGATATCAGTCAGTATCAGACTGCCTATCTGAAGTTTGATATCTCTTCTGCCAGTAGTGTCAATACGGCCCACTTCAGAGTCTATCGTGATCTTGCCTCGCAGGGAGCGATAAATGTGACAGCCTTACAGGTCGGTGACAGTTCCTGGACAGAATCCAGCAATAACTTACCGGCGGTGGGAGATGTCATCAGTACGCAGAGTTCGCCCGGTTCGGGGTATGTGGATTTCGATGTGAGCAGTTATATAAAGGCCGCCAAAGCCAGTGGCAGCAATCTTGTGACGCTAGCAGTGAAATCGGATACCAGTGGTTGGCAGGATCTTGACTCTCGTGAGAGTGATAACAATAAGCCACAATTGGTCATCTCGACTACATCGACGCCTACAGGCGGTACACTGACTCCAACGGCTGACCGTGATAACTACGCCAGCCATAATGGTACCGAGAATCGCCTGGATATCAGTCAGTATCAGACAGCCTATCTGAAGTTTGATATCTCTTCTATCGGTAGCGTCAATACGGCCCACTTCAAAGTCTATCGTGATCTCGCCTCTCAAGGCGTCATCCATATAACGGCCTTACAGGTTGGTAACAGTTCCTGGACAGAATCCAGTAATAATTTACCGGAGGTGGGGGATGTTATCAGCACGCAGATGTCGCCTGCCTCGGGATATGTGGATTTTGATGTGAGTAGTTATATAAAAGCTGCAAAAGCCAGTGGCAGCAATGTTGTGACACTGGCAGTGAGCTCGGATACTACCGGTTGGCAGGATCTTGACTCCCGTGAGAGTGATAACAATAAGCCACAACTCATCATCTCGTAAGTTTTACTCCTTTTTCTAAGATCGTGGCGGAAAAGTGCCGGCAGTGCCGACACTTTTCCGCCACAGCACTAAAATTTTTTGCTCTGCGAAGCCGGGCCATGTGCGCTCGAAAGGGCCTTAAATAGGTATGGCATAACGTATGAATGTCAGTCAATGGCCACTATGGTATCTACAATAGCACACTGACGATATGTGATGAGCGGACCATTGAGGGTTACTGTCTCTGTAAGCCGGATATCGGTTGAGGATGCACCGATCTTGAATGTGAACGCTCCAGGCTCGGTGACAAAACACATCTGTGGATTGTAGAAAGCGAGCCGCGAGGGATGAACTGTAAAGGTAAGGCTACGCGTTTGTCCAGGAGCGAGCGTGATACGGCTAAAGCCAAGCAAGAGGTTGTCTGGGCGGGCAACTGAAGCTACCTGGTCCTGGCCATAAAGCTGGACGATTTCGTCCCCTATCATTTCTCCGGTATTGCATACTTTAAAGGTGATTTTAATGGGCTCCGTAATATCTTTGGCCTGTATACTGAGATCGTGGTAGGCAAAGGTTGTATAGCTCAAGCCATGACCAAAAGCAAACAATGGGGTGGTCGGAGAGTCAATATAATCATTGAAGAACATCGCTCGATCTCCGCCAGCGCGGTGTCCTACATGATTAGGAAGCTGACCAACCGAGCGAGGCATGCTTACAGGGAGGCGGCCACTGGGATTAACCTTTCCCAGCAGTATATCTGCCAGTCCGTTGCCACCCTCTTCACCCGCAGGGAAAAGCTGCAGCAGGGCATTGGCCTTATCCGCCACAGAGGCAAGAGTATGGATACGCCCGCTGAGCACTACGATGATCAGTGGCGTTCCAGTGGCGGCCAGGGCATCAATGAGTTCGGGCTGAACTCCGGTCAGATCAAGGTTTGTTGCATCATTGCCTTCGCCAGATGTCGCGGGCCGTAAGAGCCCACTACGCCCAGCTACTACCACCACCGCCACATCTGCCGCGCCGGCAGCCTGGATGGCCGCGGCAAAACCAGAGCGATCATCGCCCAGGATCTCACAGCCCCTGGCATAGTCGACCGTAACATCCTGGCCTAGAGCCGCGCGTAGCCCGGCCAGAGGTGTAACGTGCGGAGTAAAATAAGGACCCGGCGCATAGTCTCCACTCGCCTGCGGTACAGTGAGCCCAGTGGCCTCTGTATTTTGTGGGGCTGCATAGATGAGTTCTAAGTGTGCTGGATAGTGATAATCGCCTTGCAAGAGTCGTTCATCATTGGCACCAGGACCGATGACCGCTATATGCTTGATCGCAGGCGCGAGTGGTAGTATCCCATCGTTTGTGAGCAGGATAGCTGATTGAGCTACCGTCTGACGAGCCAGCGTGCGCTGGTCGTGCGTTTGAAATACGGCGTTAGCGCTGCTGGCGTCAACATAAGGATGCTCGAATAGTCCGAGCCGGAATTTAAGCTGCAAAACACGGCGAACGGCTGTATCAATGACATCCTGTGACAGACGTCCTGTTTCAACCTCTGCTTTGAGAGGGGCCCCAAAACAATCAACGGCGGGCAATTCCATATCGAGTCCTGCTAGCAAGGCGAGGCGAGCGGCTTCCCCTGGAGTCGCCGCGACCCGGTGGTAGTTCATCAACATATCTACCGAGGCGTAGTCCGCGACTACAGGGCCCATAAAACCAAGCTCGGTACGCAACAAATCAGTTAGGATTGCAGGGCTACCAGCACAAGGAAGACCATCTACAGATGCATAGGAGTTCATAATAGTGGCGATGCCTGTATTCCTGATGACGGTAGCAAAAGGTTCAGCATAGACCTCGCGCAGTTCGCGTGGCCCCATCTGGACCGGGCCCCAGTTGCGTCCGCCTTCGGACATGGCATAGCCAAGAAAGTGTTTACCAGTAGCAGCTACCCCATGCGCGAGATCCTCGCCCTGTAAACCCTGAACATATGCGGTCCCAATGGTGCCGATTAATAGCGGATCCTCGCCATATGTCTCTTCGACCCTCCCCCATCGAGGATCACGAGCCACATCTAGAACGGGTGCCAGCGCATGTCTGGCACCCACAGCTAACATCTGGGAGCGAATAACTTCCGCCACGCGTTTAACCAGATCAGGATTCCAGGTCGCTGCCAGGCCAATACCTTGCGGAAAAACTGTGGCATCACGGTGACAGAAGCCTCCGGTTGACTCTTCATGAACGATAATGGGAATTCCCAGCCTGGTACGCTCAAGCGCAATTTTTTGCAACTCATTCATGAAAGCTGCACTCTCCTGCGGATGCAGTCCAGTGGCTGCACCGATGCGGGTAACCTGTCCAATACCGTGTGGCATCTTCTCTGCGGCCACCTCAGGATCAAAGGTGCCTGTACTTACAAATGCAGTACTCCAATAGCAGCCAAGCTGAGCCAATTTTTCATCCAACGTCATCAGTGCCAGCAGATCTTCGGTTCGCTGCTCGATAGGTGCCTGCGGGTCTCGGTATAGCGGAATAGTGGCCATAGTATCCCTATTTTCCTTCTAGGTATCTACACTTGAGGAAAAGAATATTTTCTACATTTTATGTGTCTACTTGCTAAAACCTGCAACCAGGCCCCCAAGCAGCTGACGACGTCCAAAAATATAGAGGAGAATGATAGGCGTAGCTGAAAGGAAGACCGCAGCCAGAATTGCCGGAACATTTGTCGTATATTGTCCTTGAAAACTCCAGAGTGCCAGCGGCAAGACACGTACACTCGCACTCTGGGTTAATACCAAGGGAAAGAGAAAACCATTCCAGACCTGGATCGTTTCATAGATGACTACCGTGATCAGGGCAGGTCGTGACAACGGTACTACCAGGCTACGTAAAATGCGGAAATGACCGGCTCCATCCAACAACATCGATTCATGTAATTCTTTGGGGATATCGCGGATATATGTTACAAGCACCAGGATTGATAAAGGGATACCAAAGGCGACGCTCGGCAAGATTAACGCGAACAGGGTATCGTACAAGTGCAGATCGGTAATCATCGCATAAATCGGAATGATGGTTGCCTGCAACGGGATTGCCAATCCTACCAGAAACAGGCTGAACACTGCCTGTGTAAAGCCATTGCGAATTTTAGAAATCGCATATGAAGCGAAGAGCGAGACGACCACAATCAAGAGCACGCTACACACCGTCACAAATGCGGTATTCGCAAAATAGAGCCCGAAATCGTTCGAAAGGATATCCCCATAATTGGCAAATGTTGGATGTGTGGGAGGGAGCCAGGGGATATCTGTAAAGAAGTCTGTCAGTGGTCGCAGGCTAGTCATAAACATGTAAAGCACTGGATAGAATGCAATGATAAGCCAGATCACACCGAAAAGAATGGGAATGATTTCCCACAGGTTGCTCGATGAGCGCCGCTGTTTTTTCAATTGCTGCTGATTAGCCGCAGCCTTTTCAGGAAGTATGCCTACACCCATAGAAGTACCTTACTTTCCATTGTACCATTGTACTGGTTTACAATCCTTCTAGCTGGCTTGACATCTTCGTAAAGCCGGTAAAACGTAGAAGTATAAACGAAAGAACGATGCCGAAAAGCGCCAGGAGCACAGCTAGCACACTGCCATAGCCAACCGATTCATTGGGGAAGGCCGTAATATACATCTGAAGTGGCAAGACGCGGGTTGCGTACCCGGGTCCGCCTCCGGTTGTCACCCAGAAGAGATCGAAGTAGGTAAGTGAACCCGTAAATATCAGTGTAGTTGAGGTGATAACGGTATATTTCAATTGGGGTAGCGTAATGGCGAAGAAATTTTGTACACGCCCCGCGCCATCAATATTGGCGGCCTCATATAATTCTTTGGGTATCTGACGAGCGCCTCCCAGGTAGAGTAAAGCGTGAAAAGGAATAAACTGCCAGCTGATGATGGCCATCACAACGAAAAACGCCAGATTGGGATCACCCAGCCATCCTCTGGCCAGTCCAGGAAGGCCAATTGTCTTTAATAGCGTATTCAACAAGCCAAAGTTAGGATCCAGGATCGAGACCCAGGTGAGGCCAATGGCAACCGCAGAAAAGAGGAGCGGAATAAAATAGACAACACTAAGTACCGCGCGGTATCGTTGTTGTCCGGCCATGAAAACGCCCAGGATTAGACTCAGTGGTGTTTGTACCACCCAGCTAACAATCATTACTTCGATAGTTAATAAAAGCGCATGGCCAGTGACTGAGTCGGAAAAGAGTGCAATCCAGTTTTTCATGCCGACCCAGGTAGCGGGTGAAAGACCATTCCAGTTGGTGAAGCTCAAGTAGAGCGCGATAAACATCGGCACAATAGCAAAGATCAGGTAGAATGCCAGTGCCGGTAGTGTCCACAATACGGCTATCCAGGCGGATCGTCTTGAAACTTTAGACCTGTTGGATGATGTTTTTGAAACCTTTATTGCTGCGCTCATAAGCGCTCTCCTATCTGTTGAATTCGCATTGTCACCAATTCATGGTAAAGAGGTGACAATGCAAAACAAGGGCGAGGGATAGCACGCTTTAGCGTATAAAACGCCAGGGGCTGCTAACCTATGAAGCACTCAAGGTTTTATTCATGTTGTCTGAGAATTGCTGAGGGGTAATCTGCTTCAAGAATAGTTGATCGAGGTTCGTGAGCAGTACCTGTGCTGGCTGGGGCAGTAATGCCTGGTCCCAGGATAGTTGGAAATGAGGTGATTTTTGTACCATCTGGTAATTATATTGCAGCCAATCACCATTGGGGGCGCTGGCCAGCTGCGATTCAATACCCTGGATTGGTGGTACATCACCCACGGCAATAAATTGTTTGACCTCTTCATCGGCCAGGACTGCATCTTTAAGGTAGGTGATACAGTTTTGTGGTGATTTTGCCGTCTTCGAGATCGAGTAGAAGTTGCACGGATTGCCATAAACATTGCCGATGTTGCCTTTGCCACCTTCAACGGATGGGAAAGGGAACCAGCCGAGCTTTCCACTTTTAATAAAATCAGGACTATTTGTCTGTACCACCGGGAAGTTCCAGCTCCCTTGTAGCATCATGG
This sequence comes from Dictyobacter alpinus, assembly GCF_003967575.1. Classification (NCBI taxonomy): domain Bacteria; kingdom Bacillati; phylum Chloroflexota; class Ktedonobacteria; order Ktedonobacterales; family Dictyobacteraceae; genus Dictyobacter; species Dictyobacter alpinus. The sequence continues at coordinate 681,651 of NZ_BIFT01000001.1, read as the reverse complement.
CGGCTTTTCCTGTATAGAGCAGCGCTGTATCCTGATTGGTATCTGCAATAGTCGACGCGAAAGATGAACCGAACGCACCCATGGTTACCAACTGCTGGATGGCCGTATTCGCTTTGATGAACGCATCCTGTGACCAGGAATTGGCCTGATTAGCTATGACATTATTAAAGGCCTCTGGACCGCCGATGCGATCGGTGAGGTACTCCGAATACATCAGATAGGGCCATTTGCTACCACCAGCCAGTGCTATGGGAATCACATTGTGTTGCTTCAATGTATTAACCGCGCTCAGCAACTCATTCCAGCTCTGAGGTGCATTTATTTTGTACTGTTTAAAGATGTCCTTGTTATAAAAGAACAATACTGGCTGTACGCCACTGGTGGGAACACCATAGAGCTTGCCGTTGAAGGTAGCGCCTGAGAGGACTGAAGGGATAATGCGGTTCTTCCAGGCAGGATCGGCATTGAAATCGTTGGTCATATCATACACATCGTTGGCATCAATATAGCTTTTGAGGATGCCACCGCCCCAGCCGAAGAAGATATCCGGTGGATTATGTGCGCCCATGGCGACCTGGAGTTTCTGTTTGTATGGATCATTTTGGAAGAAATTAAGTGTGGCTCGAATTTTGGAGTGTGAGGTGTTGAATTTATTGGTAATGGTTTGGACGACCTTTTGCTCACTACCGGTACGAATGTCCCAGACTGTAATATTGCTGGTACTACCACTGCCGCTCGGAGTTGTCGATTGGTTACTACCAACGCCAAAGCATCCTGCCAGCGACGTGGCCAGCGCAGCCCCACCCGTAACCTCCAGGAAAGTGCGACGTGATATCTTTGTTTGCATTGCTCTGCTTCTCCGGCATCTCTGCCTACCAGACCTGGATAGCATGCCTGGTATTTATAATCAAATAATATCAAATCAAGAATATATCCATTATTCCTCGTCACTACTCTTACAAAGAGCCCTCATTGCTCTTCAACTGTGCGTTTTGGAAAATGCTCCTGGTGCTCCTTTCTACGATAGATGTATAGATGAAAAATGTGTTGCTATCTTTCTATAGCGTCTAAATGCCTGCATGAATCGCGCACAACAAGGTTCGTTGTTAGCTCAACACGTATGCTATCGAGCGGTTCTTCCTCGACCAGGCGTAATAGCATAGTGGTCGCAACTCGTCCCATCTCCATCAGTGGTTGGCGCACCGTTGTTAGCCTGGGAGTAACTATAGACGCGGCTGAGACATCATCAAAGCCAACAATACTAATATCATCAGGGATGCGCAGACCACGTGCGCCCAGCGCATGGTAAACACCGATGGCCTGTTCGTCACTGCCCGCAAAAATAGCTGTTGGAGGTTCTGGCAAATCCAGTAGCGCGCAGGTCTGTTCATAGCCACTTTCTGGAGTGAATGTCCCAGGACGAATAAGGACTGGATTTACTTGTACCCCGACATTTTCTAGTGCTAAGCGATAGCCAGCAATACGATCCTGACTACAGCGAAGAGTAGAAGGACCAGCAATCATAGCGATCCGACGATGGCCGAGTGAAATCAGGTATTCTGTAGCTGTACGTCCCCCGAGCCAGTTGGTAGCTCCTACAGAAGGTATATCAGGTCCCAATTCACCTCCATGGTCGACCACAACGAAAGGAACATTACTATGACGCAATGGATCGAAGTGTGGTGGTGCGCCGTGTGCGAGTACCAGAATCGCACCATCAGATGAACCATCCTGGATTTTATTAAGCAACTGATGCTCAGTCTGCAAAGAATGATGGGTTGATGAAATGGCTAAACGAAGTCCTGTTCGTGCGAGTACCTCCTCTACCCCACGAGCGATTTCGAATATATACATGCTATCTAGTCCTGGAACGACTATGTCGATAATGCCGCTACGCTCCTTCCGTAAAAGATTCTGTGCGCGGCTCTGGATAAATCCATTGGCTTCCAGTAACTGTTCTACACGTTTGCGAGTTTCGGGTGCCACATCCGGTCGATGATGTAAGACACGCGATACAGTAGGAATGGAAACTCCTGCTTTTGCAGCAATTTCTGAAATAGTACTACGCTTAGATAAAGGTTGTTTCATTATTGCAGAACACCCAGCCTCTTTTATCGGAATAATATTAATTATTCCCGTAAAATATCCGTTTGTCAAGAGGTATCGGCTATAGAAAAAAGAAATCATACACATGCAGTATGATTTCCTGTATCTAATCTCTATCTACCTGTATCTCTGATGGAATAGCCGAAAAATATGAGATATCTTCTTACTGTTATTATCGGAAATTTATCGGTAAAGAATTGGTGTCATATGCGCCTTGTTGTTTTCTCTCGCTCTTTTCTTTAACGATGCATTTAGTAAGATCGGTAGGGAACCTCGGGATTTATATTAACATAAGTATCACATTTAACTCTTCTTCTTTAGGATGCTTAATTTTCGAGCTCGATTGTTGCAATAAGAAGTCGAATTTCAGCTTGAGAAGCCATCTTACGACTTCTTTTTTGCGGAATTTTGTGTAAAATTATTTGAATGAACTAACGTAATTTGCACCAAATATCCTATAATGGTTGACAGCAAAATCTGACTTCTATATATTTATATTAACATAAGTAGGAGAAACGATTTATATCTTTTCTTTCCTTATGTCAGAGCAATCTTTTTTCTCCATAAAAAATTAATATATCCAGAAAGAAGGCAGTTTCTGTTCCTATACTGTTGTACTATCTGGTTATTTATAGTCAGGAGGTAAATGCAAAACAGGAATTTTATATGCGCGCAGCATACAACGTTTATCATCTTTTGATTGTTGATTAATGTAGTGAGGTGCGATTTCAATTGAATTGCATCTGTATCATATTAGGGAGAATTTAAGTATGCACAGTAAACGTGCAAAAATCCAGATTTCAGGTATAATTATAGCTCTACTGCTGATTGTAGGTACTTTGCTCTTTGTGGTTAAGCTTCCTACTCAGAATGCACAGGCTGCCAATGTGGCAGGAAGTTATAAGTGGAAGCAGCTCAAAATTGGTGGTGGCGGTTGGATCACTGGTATTGTCGCGCAACCTACAACCCCTGGACTCATATACGGTCGTGCTGATGTTGGTGGTTTATATCGATGGGATCAGAAAACCCAGACATGGACTCAACTGCTTACGACAAGTTCGGTGCCCAAGCCCAATCCCTCCGACTATGATGTGGAGAGTGTTGCGGTAAGTAAGACCAATAACAAGCTCGTTTATGCGGCTGTTGGTATTACGTATAATTTCGCGACGGATACTCCGGCTGGTCGTATCCTTAAGAGCACCGATCAGGGCCGAACCTGGACCGATAATGGCCAGCGTTGGAAGATCTCTGGCAACTCGGATAATCGGCAGGAGAGTGAGCGTCTGGCGATCGATCCCCATAATGAGAATGTTGTTTACTTTGGATCACGTAACATGGGGCTCTGGCGTACCACCGATGGTGGCAAGACCTGGTCTCAGATCGCGAGCAACCAGGTTCCTGTTGTGTATAAGCAAGGCGACAACGCGCCTGCTGGCATTAAATTTGTGGTCTTTGATCCAACCAGTGGTACCACCAATGGTAAGACAAATATCATTTACGCTGGTGTTGCCGGATCTGGTATCTATAAGTCCAAAGATGGTGGTAACACCTGGAGCAATATCTATCCTACCACGAGCGATATTGAGGCCGCCGATGTTGGTGGTGATGGTAATGCCTACTTCTCGATCACCAATGGCCATCTACAACGCTATACTCCTTCATCAAATACCTGGAAGGACGTTAGCCCGAGTGGTAATCCGAACTACCTGACGGTAAGCGTCGATCCTTTCAATCCTAAACGCATCATTGTGGGTACAAGTCCGGTTAGCGGAGGACATCTCTGGCGTACCACGAATGGAGGAACCAGCTGGGATGCCATTGATTCAGCTCTGACTTCGGCTGGTATTCCCTGGGTGACAAATAGCGATGAACACAACTGGTTAAGCGTGGGCAATATTATCTTTGATCCACAGGTTCGTGATCGTCTCTGGTTTGGCCAAGGTGTTGGCGTCTGGCGTGCCGATGGTCTCAGCAGCTCGAAGATTACCTGGAACTTTGTGAGCCAGGGCATTGAAGAGATGGTCTCAACCGACCTTGTTGCTCCTCCGGGGGGTAAACCCGTCAATACTAACTGGGATCGACAGGGCTTCTACCATACCAATCCTGATCAATATCCCCAGAAAGAATTGATGAACGATAAGTTTTCCAGTGGGTGGACATTGGACTATAGCGGTAAAAATCCGCAGTTCCTGGTGGCGACGATCTCTGACCATCGTTTCCTGAACCCGGATTATAGCGGCTATTCGACCGATGGTGGCAAGACCTGGGTTCCCTTCAAGGCGCCTGGTACTGCTAACGATCGCTTTGCTGGAAACATTGCAGTCTCAGCTACGAATACCAATAATATTGTCTGGCTGCCAACCTATGGTCGCAGCCCCTATGTCTCGACCGATCGTGGTGCTAGCTGGCATGAGCTGACCTCATTCAAAGGCGTAACGGGGTTACATCCTCAGTATTATCTCAGTCAGCTAAAATTACTGGCATCCGATAAGGTAGATGGAACCTTTTACATTTATAGTTCTACTGGAACCTTCTATCGTTCAAGTAATAATGGTCAGACCTGGGAAAAGGCCCCTAATACTCCAGTAGGTGGTAGTGATGGCTGGGTTTTCAGCCAGATCCATGCGGTTCCCGGTCATGCCGGTAGTGTCTGGTCCAGTACTGCACAGGGAGGTCTCTCCTATACCGAAAATAAAGGTAATACCTGGACAAAAATCAGTGCGGTACAGGAATCCCACTCCTTTGGCTTTGGTGCACCCTTGCCTGGATCATCTTATCCAACCGTCTATGCCAATGCCAAGATTAATAATCAGTGGGGCATCTGGCGTTCAAGCAACAAAGGTGCCACCTGGGATCTGGTCTCGACCGCTCCCCTGGGCATCTATGATAATGTTAATGTGGTGAATGGCGATATGAACGTTCCGGGGCGTGTCTATATTGGCTTTAGCGGCAATGGTTTTGTGTACGGTGATGCACCTGTAACCACGGGCAAAAAATAGCGTTTACGATTAACGTCTCCTGAGATGTTATAATCACCATCTTTGCTCGCTTCCCTGGTTTATCAGGTCACAAGTGGAGGAACTCTCTTCTAACAGAGGGTTCCTCTTCCTGTATAGATATAGAAACAAATGGCCATAGCCTATCACCACAGATTTTATGTTTTTGCAATGATAGGTGTAACATGAGCTACACGTTTGGGAAGTTTTTTACAGGTATCACGAAGCACCAGACTGGTTGGGAACTGGATCCGTGGGGTATCTTCTAATAAAATCTGCTTTTCAATCTCATATGCCTGGTGGTGATCCATACGGGACTGTTTTATCAGTTGGAGCAGCAATTCTATCGCTTGTTGACCCATCGCTGTGCAGGGTTGCTGTACGGTTGTAAGTGCTGGTCGCATATGTGAGGAAGAGGGATTATCATCAAAACCAATCAACGATAGATCCTTGGGAATACTTAAATTGAACTCCTCTGCGGCCGACATCACACCATAGGCCATGAGATCGCTGGCTGCAAAAATAGCCGTTGGGCGTTCTGCTTTTGGACGCGCTAGAAACTCTCGGGCACAGTGAAGTCCACCGGTTGGCATAAAATCCCCTTCCTGCACAAGTGCGGGATCGAGCGGCACACCAGCGTCCTGCAGAGCATCTTTATAGCCTTGATAGCGGTCACGCGAGACCTTGTACTTCATCGGACCCTGAATGTAGGCAATGCGCCGATGTCCGAGCGCGATAAGATAGTGCGTGGCCTTGTATGATCCCCCATGATTATCTGCGCCAATCCAGGGAATACCTTCAACAGGAGGATTCTGGTCATCGATCAGGACCACTGGAAAACCTTGTCGCTGAAGTTGCGTGAGATGCTGAGCTGATTGACCAGGAAAGATGGCCAGGAGTCCTGCAGTTAACCTTGTGGCCAGAATACGATCAATCACCTTACCACAATCGCTCAAGTGGTTTGAGCTACTGATACTATACAGAACAATTTCATAGGGGGAGTCTTCAACAATTTCAGCTATCTTCAGCATCATCTCAGGGATCAATGGCCATGTCAGCGCTGGTACAAGGACACTGATTAAATGATTATGACCAACTGCAAGTCCGGTCGCTGTAACGCTGGGGACATATCCCTGTTCCGCGACGATACGTAGAATGCGTTCGCGTGTCTCGGGATTAACATCTGGTTTATTATTCATGACCCGTGAAACAGTACCAGTTGAAACGTTGGCCAGACGTGCGACATCCTGGATATTGATTTTTTTAGCCATAGAGAGATCCTTTCAGGCCCCACTTTACTTTATCTGCAAAATCTTTTTTTCTCTTGAGGTTATTTTCTGAATATAATTATAATAGATATCGGGCAAAACAGTAGATACCCAGTATTCTTTCAGATTATAATAGCGCAAGGTAGGTCCAGGATACCCCTGGACCTACCTGATAAGTTGTGTTACTGTCTGCCTACCCATTCCGGGCAGAAAGACGGTTTTGCTCCTATTGTGGAATGACCTCAATGCCACAGATCTTGGCATTGTTGACGACCGAGGTGAACTGGATCGTAACCGTGCCATTGGTATCGGCATTAGTGGTGGACTGTTTGACGATGGCTTTGTTCTGTCCTCCGGCAGCCGCAAAGATGTCGAAGTTACTGAGAGCCTGGGTTCCATTGATACTAACGTTGAAGGAGCGCTGTCCCGCCGAGGTGAAATAGACCTCCGCAAAGTGCAGGCGCACGGTATAGGCTGCCTTAGCCGTCAGATTGGGAATGGTATAGGTAAAGTTGCCATAGCGCTCGCTCTGGTAGACTCCTTGAGGAGCAGGATTGGTTACGGCGCTGGTGTCGATGGTATTGACAGTCGAGACGGTGGTCCCACCACTGACTCCACCATCGGAACTAAAGTTACCAATGGCGTTGCCGCCAGCATTGATCGCAACCGTACCCGAGGTATTAGGGTTGATCTCAATACCATCAATCTTGGCATTGTTGACGACGGACGTGAACTGGATTGTGACCGTGCCACTGGCATCGGCCCTGCTATTGAACTGTTCAATAAGCGCTTTGTTCTGTCCTCCAGCCGCCGCATAGAGATCAAAGTTACTGAGCACCTGGTTTCCATTGATACTGACATTGAAGGAGCGCTGTCCCGCTGAGGTGAAATAGACCTCCGCGAAGTGCAGGCGCACGGTATAGGCTGCATTAGCTGTCAGATTGGGAATGGTATAGGTAAAGTTGCCGTAGCGTTCGGTCTGGTAGACCCCTTGAGGAGCAGGATTGGTTACAGCACTGGTGTCGATAGTATTAGTGGTCGCGACAGTGGTTCCACCGCTCACATCTGTATCGGCGACAAAGCTGCCAACCGCACTTCCACCTGAGTTGATCGCGACCGATCCACCCGGAGTGGGCGTTGGAGTCGGTGTTGGCGTGGTTGAAGGTGTTGGAGTTGGAGTTGGCGTAGTTGAAGGTGTCGGGGTCGGTGTTGGCGTGGATGAACCGGCCGGTGTGACCTCAATACCATCAATCTTGGCATTGTTGACGACCGAAGTGAACTGGAGTTTGACCGTACCACTGGCATCGGCGCTGGCATTGAACTGTTTAACGATGGCTTTATTGGCTCCACCGGCCGATGCAAAGATATCGAAATTGCTGATGACCTGGTTTCCATTGATGCTGACATTAAAGGAACGCTGTCCCGCCGAGGTGAAATACACCTCCGCGAAGTGCAGACGCACGGTATAGGCCGCATTAGCTGTCAGGTTACCAACGTTATAGGTAAAATTACCATAACGTTCGCTCTGATAGACCGCCTGGGGAGCAGGTTTGGTCACGGCACTGGTGTCAATGGCATTGGTTGTGGAAGCCGTCTGACCACCACTATAGTCGCCATCGGCGTAGAAGCCGGTCGTCGCGCTGCCACCGGTATTGATATTAATTGCTCCACTCGCATCAGGAGTAAGAGGTGGAGGTGGAGGAGCCAGGGAAAGCAGGTGGTTTTTAATGCCCTGTCCAAAGGCGGTGGGCGTACCATCATAGTTGGTGATCAATGCTGGGAATCCACCACAATCATAAGGATTCCAGGCCCAGCCCAGATAGCCAACATCATGTTGATCATCCCAGTTCATGGCCGAGGTGACAAAGTTAGAACCACAGTCATTCTCACCCAGTTCACCGGTAATCACCGGCACCTGTGCAGCAACTGGCGCAACTTGCGAATCCCAACAGCCGGTATTGCTACAGCCATTGAAGTTGTAGAGATGCCAGGAGGCTGCCAGGTTATTTTTTGGATCATTGGGTTTATTCTGCAACCACTGGGAGAGATCATTTGACCAGGTTAGCCCACCAGCCATCAGGATGTTCGCTGCTCCTGTAGAACGTACGGCATTGACCATGGATTGCATGCCAGCAACAGCGAATCCGACATCACCACAAGGGGACTGGTTAGCCCCGTAACTACCATTCAGCCAGCAACTCCAGCTTGAAGGATGCGGCTCATTGTAAAGGTCAAAGATCACGGACGAGTTGTTTTTAAAAGTATTGGCGACGGAAGTCCAGAAGGCACCAGCATGATCTGCATCAGGCATGAGATCCTGACCCGTGGATTGCTGTCCACCAGGTGCGGCCCAGTGTAGATCAAGGATGGCCGCCATATTGTTGGCGTTGAGCAGATTAACATAATCGATAATCTTCTGCTGGTATGTGGCAGCAGAGGAACCGGAGGGGAGTCCATTGATGCCTAACCAGCAATCTTCATTTAAGGGGACACGCACAGTAGTGACGCCCCAACTGGCAATCGCGGCGACCGAGTTGGCATCACTTGGGCCATCAAAAACACTACTACTATTGACACATATATACTCTGTACCAGCGCGGTTCACCCCATGTGGGATAAAGACCTGACCGCTACTATTAAGAATGTGATTTCCAGAGATATGTAGTCCGGCAATGGGGCTTGCGGCGTGGGCTACACGCGTGGGGGAATTGCTGATGAAGCAGATGACTTCTGTGGCGATCATTGCCAGCAGAACCATCACGCTGACCCATCTACGTCGCGATGATACGGCGACACGCATGGTTGTTACTCCTTTTACTGAAGCAAAGATATCGGTCTAGTTGATATCATTTTGTATTGACATCCTTGCAATACTGTGTGTTGTTACCATACCCATGTATTTCAACACTGAAGAGGGTATCCGTTGACTTTCGCGTAGTTTGTGTGGGCCTGCCCCCTCCTTTCCTATAGTTTTAGTGTGTGCAGGCATCATGTTTTTTGCTTCTCATAAGACATAAATAGACGTTAGACATTTACATGGTGCCTCTCAACATAGCGAGCCGTTCAGCCCGAATTGCTATCCGTAACCGTTTACGTAATCCAGTATAAAAAATTGTGTCAATCTGGCTCAAAAATTATCCGTAACCGTTTACGAAAAAAGCATAACAGACGCAAAAAGCTCTTGTCAATGGAATGAATATTTCCTGAACAAAAAGTGAACAACTACGCCATACTTCCCCTGGCGCGCAGCTTTAATCGTTATTCTTCTTCTCACGCATCTTCTCACGCACCTTCTCACGCTCATCAGATATGCTGGAACTAAAGAGGCTGTGGGATATGTAGATATTTACAAAGGAGCTTCCTTATGATGTGGGGATATGGTTTGAACTGGTTGAGTATGACACTGATGATGCTTGGCTCGACTATCTGGCTTATGATCCTGGTTGTTATTGGTTGGACCATCATTCGCTGGCTGGATCAGCGCATAGTTGTCAGTCCTGCTCGGCAGATAGCTGTGCCGTCAGGAAGTGTTTCAACAGCCAGAGAAATTCTGGGCCAACGTTATGCTCGGGGTGAGATCGATGCTGCCACCTTTGAACAGATGAGTGAGAGGCTTGATGCCGCAGACAATAGACACCAGAAGCATTGGGGAAATGTATCACGGCCGATGGGTGAAAAACTTTTTGATGCTTCTTAATTCATAAATTATTTAAAATTGTGTAAAAAATAGAATTTTGACGTAAATGTGAGTTGGGCGCACTCATTTGTGACCGCAATGAGATGCTGAACTGTTATCCTTTTCTATTAGAGGGTGGAAGAAATGGGGAAGGCGGGCTCCATGAGGGCAACGTTTCCCAGGATTGTTTTCTGCTCTCCCAGAAAGAAAAATCATTATGACCACAGCTACAAAGTCTCGGACCTATGGTAAACCAGGAAGTTCCGATAGCATCGTGACAGTAAAGCCACGCTACGAAAACTTTATTGGCGGACGTTGGGTATCACCTGTCAAAGGTGGGTATACGACAGTCCTGAGCCCGGTAACCGGAGAAGCATTTACCCAGGTAGCCCGTTCAACAGCGGCAGATATCGAGGTCGCTCTCGATGCCGCCCATGCTGCTAAAGAGGCATGGGGAGAAACCTCAGTAGCAGAGCGAGCACGTATCTTAAATAAGGTTGCGGACGCGATGGAAGAGCAGCTTGAAATGCTTGCTGTTGCTGAGAGTTGGGATAACGGCAAACCGGTGCGTGAGACGCTGGCCGCCGACCTGCCACTCGCAATTGACCACTTCCGTTACTTCGCCAGCGCAATCCGTGCGGAGGAAGGGCGTATCTCTGAGATTGATAAGCAAACCGTTGCCTACCACTTCCAGGAGCCACTTGGCGTAGTGGGACAGATCATTCCCTTTAATTTTCCGCTCTTGATGGCCGCATGGAAAATCGCTCCAGCACTGGCAGCCGGAAACTGCACCGTTATCAAGCCAGCCAGTCCAACACCCTGGTCGATTCTTAAATTGGCCGAAGTGATTGGTGATATCCTTCCTGCTGGTGTGCTCAATATCGTTAACGGGCCAGGAGCAGAGATTGGTAAAGCGCTGGCAACGAACAAGCGTATCGCCAAGATCTCTTTTACTGGTGAGACGACAACTGGACGCTTGATTATGCAATATGCGGCCCAGAACATTATTCCGTCGACCACTGAGCTCGGGGGCAAGTCACCCAATATCTTCTTCGCCGACATCATGAGCGCCGATGATACCTTCTTCGATAAAGCGATCGAAGGGCTGGTACTCTACGCCTTCAATAAAGGAGAAGTTTGCACCTGCCCATCCCGAGCCTTGATTGAGGAGTCTATCTACGAGCCTTTCATGAAGCGTGTCTTGCAGCGTATCGCTGCGATCCAGCAAGGGAATCCTCTCAATACCGACACCCAGGTCGGAGCACAGGTCTCGCTTGCTCAACTTGAGAAGATCGAGCGCTATGTCAAGATTGGCCTTGATGAGGGTGCCCAATTGCTCATCGGTGGCGAGCGTCCCCAACTCTCCGACGAAATCGCGGGCGGTTACTATTACAAGCCTACCATTCTGAAAGGACACAACCAGATGCGCGTGTTCCAGGAGGAGATCTTCGGACCAGTGCTCGCGGTGACAACCTTTAAAGATGAGCAAGAGGCACTTGAACTGGCTAACGATACCCTCTATGGATTGGGCGCTGGTGTGTGGACACGCGATATGTCTAAAGCGTATCGCATGGGCAGGGGTATCAAAGCGGGCCGTGTATGGACGAACTGTTACCACCTCTATCCAGCTCATGCCGCCTTTGGTGGCTATAAGGTCTCAGGAGTTGGTCGAGAGAATCATCTTATGATGCTTGATCATTACTCACAAACAAAGTGCTTGCTTGTCAGCTATGATCCCAAACCAATGGGTCTTTTCTAGGAGTATGACATGAGTGAAAAAGTGATGGTAACAGAGGCCGCACGTGCTCTAATCGTGCGGTTGAAGGCCCGCTATGGCTCACTCATCTTCATGCAATCGGGGGGCTGCTGTGATGGTAGCTCCCCGATGTGCTTGCTGGAAGGTGATCTACTACTGGGCGATGGCGATCTGCTGCTTGGAGCAATTGAAGGTTGCCCATTCTATATTGATCGGGAGCAATACGAACGCTGGCGCAGGCCAGCATTCCTGGTTGATGTCTCACCGGGAGATGGTGATACATTTTCGCTAGAAGGTCCTGAGGGGATACACTTTGTTGCTCGCGCAGGGGGATCATAAGGAGCGCTTCTCTATGTCTACAGATATCACACCATCGAATACACAGGAGGTCGTACCCACGACTTCCAATTCTATCCCCTCTCGCGGAAAGATCAGCCGTAGAAAGATGTTTGCGCTGGCAGGTACCGGGACGTTTGTCCTGGTTGCTGGTGGCGGAGTCTGGCGTGCCGCCGATCAAGGGGTGTTTAGCACTGGCCAGGGACCGGCCTATGAGCCATGGGACGACTGGCGTGCCACGACGAAAGGGCCGCTCAATCTTGTGCGTGCCGCGATCCTGGCTGCCAATCCACATAACAGTCAGCCCTGGCTCTTTCATGTTACCCAGACACAGATCAACCTCTTTGCTGATAACCGACGCAATCTTGGAGCCGTTGATCCCTTCCTTATTGAGATGCATATCGGTCTGGGTTGTGCCCTCGAAAACCTGCTACAAGCGGCAACTGCTAATGGATATACTCCCCAGGTCGTTTTAGCGCCAGATGTTTCAGATGAGACCCTGGTCGCGCGGATTGAACTGACACCTGGAAATGCTCCAGTCTCGGTTCTCTACAACATGATCCCGCTGCGTCACACCAATCGCTATCCCTATGACACCACACGTCCAGTCACCACAATGACCTTGAATGCCCTCAGTGCGTTGAACGACGATCCAGATGTACGCGTCCTCTGGTTTGCCAATGCAGAGCAGCGAAAGTCTGTCGGCAATCTTCTAGTGGCAGCGGCGAACGCATTTGTGGCCGATAAGGTGCAGGATGTAGTAGATACCGACACATGGTGGCGTGGGAACTGGCAAGACATCCAGCAACACCGCGATGGTATCACGCTGGACGCGGCAGGACTGCCAGAGCTGACTCGTATCCTTGGAAAGATGTTACCCTCAGTCTCTATCGAACAGCAAGATTCCAGTTTCTTGCAGAATACTGCTGATCAAGTTAAGACCGCCGGAGCGTTTGGTTTGCTCGCGATACGTAACAAACAAGACCGGACACAGCAGGTGCGTGCAGGGCGCCTGTGGGAGCGTATGCATCTATGGGCTACCAAAGAAACACTCGCCATGCAACCACTTAATCAGGCAACAGAGCGTGCGTCCAGAGAGATCGTCCTGGGAATTTCCCCACACTTTGGCGATGCTTTGCACACACTGGTAGGCGATACTGCCTGGCAGACAATTTTGACCTTTCGTCTCGGCTACTCGACACACGAAGGGTTACGCAGTCCACGCCGGGCCGTGAATGACGTAGTGACATCATGAATGTGGGAGCGCATATTTTACCGCAATAACCTCTGATATGTATTCTACTCGCATTATTTTATTTAACAGGGAGGAAGATTTTAATGAGCGCTGCAAATAATTCATTGCATGTCATATTTGGGACCGGTCCAGTTGGACGAGCGGTCATGCAGGAACTGTTGGTGAAGGGTAAACGCATACGGATGGTGAACCATAGTGGGAAAGCGGATATTCCAGTTGGGGTAGAGATTTTGGGAGGTGATGCAAGCGATGCATATGTGGCAATTGAGCTATCCAGGGGTGCAGAAGTAATTTATAACTGTACAAATGTAAATTACACGAAATGGCCCGAGCTGTTTCCACCGCTGCAACAGGGAATTATGGCCGGCGCCAGGGCAACTGGAGCCAGACTGGTCGCGATGGAGAATGTCTATATGTATGGTCCAACCGGTGGAAAACCGCTGACTGAAGACCTGCCTTATGTGGCAACAACCCGGAAGGGGCGTACCCGTGCACGTATGTCTGAAGAGTTGCTTGCCGCACACAAACGCGGTGATATACGTGTCGCTATCGGGCGAGCCGCTGATTTCTTTGGTCCTAATGTTCTGGAGTCAGCTCTGGGAGAGCGTGTTTTTGGACCCATACTTATGGGCAAGGCGGCGCAGGTAGTTGGGAATCCTGACCTTTTGCATAGCTACACCTATGCATTAGACATCGGTAAAGCCCTGGTGATTTTGGGTGAGCGCGACGAGGCATTGGGTCAGGCATGGCATATTCCCAGTCCACCCGCAGGCACGACGCGTGCAATCATCGAATTGATTGCGCGGGAGAGTGGCCAGCAAGCCCGCATACAAGCTCTACCTTCACTACTTTTACAAATGTTGGGTCTTTTCAATCCAACCATGCGGGAAGTCTCTGAGATGCGCTACCAGTTTGATGAGCCATTTATCCTGGATGCCAGTCGTTTTGAACAGACCTTTGGTATGCATGCGACACCATTGCCTCAGGCAATTCAGGCCACGCTTAAGTGGTTTCGTCATCGCGTAGAAAAAACTCTTGAGCAGCCGGAAAAAGGCGCAGAAAAAAAGGAAGCCGACCAACCCAAATCAACGCTGTCATTGTAGTTTCTCATATTCCTGATGAGCACTAAAGATATGTCGGGCAGTATTGCCATCGAAGAATTTTTTGCGCTTGTGATCATATAGCAAAAAGGATGAACAAAAATGACTATACTCATTACGTACGCCAGCAAGCACGGATCGACCAGGGAAATCGCGGAACGTATCGCGAAGACGCTTTTGGAACTGGGCAAACAAGTCGAGACCAGATCGATGGATACCGTTTGGGACCCTGAAAAATATGAGGCCCTGATCATTGGGAGCGCGATCTACTATGGGTCCTGGTTGAAGGTGGCTACAGAGTGGGTCCATCGCCATCAGACCATCTTAACTACTCGTCCGGTGTGGCTGTTCAGTAGCGGCCCGCTCGGCACCGAGGTCAAGGATGACGAACCACAACCTAAGGAGATAGCCGAGTTCCAGAAGGCTCTGAAACCTCGCGATCAGCGCATCTTCTTTGGTGCCCTTGATCATAGCCGCCTATCTTTTGCTGAACGGATAATGTTGAAAGCAGTGCGGGCACCTGAAGGTGACTTCCGCGACTGGGCAGCAATCGATGCCTGGGTAGCAAGCATCGCCAGAGACCTGACTGTAAGCTCAAAAGAGTCATTAGTGTGATAGTATCGCGTACTGCTGGAAGACCTGTGCCGGAAGCCTGGCGCAGGCCGGCGCTGGTTAGCGTGAAGGTCATACACTCGCTTATCTACTTTTCTATTGAGTTCTGCATGGGATATATTATCTATGCGGGACTAAAAAGACAAGAAGATAGACGTACGGCGATTGCAGCAGGAGTTGTTGCTGGTGAGTGTATCATCTTTTTAGGGAATAGATGTCGCTGCCCTCTGACCGGAGTTGCGGAGGAACTGGGAGATGCGAGCGGCTCGGTGACTGATATCTACTTGCCTGAATTGCTTGCTGCCAACCTCGTCTGGATACATGTGCCATTGCTTGCTCTGGCATTGTACCTGCACGCAAGGAACTTCATCCAACGTTAAGAGTTGTCTATCAGGACCATGGTAGTTTTGCTTATGCAGTGAGCCTTCACGCTCACTGTGTGCCTTGTTGGTGGGCTTCGACAAGCCAGAGCCAGGCATCAATGCTACGTGAGATCTCAGTGAAGAGAGCCGCGCTATCCGCATCAATCAAATCTGTCGCCTGCCCAATAGCATAGCGTACATGTTTGCCGAAGGAGGCAAGAACCGTTGCCACGGCTTCGATATGACCTTCCCCGTTAGTGACCTCAATTGGATATCTGTCTAGTGACGTCCTGCGCGTGACGAGGTATGCTGTGCCATCAGCATTGCCCCCCAATTGCACAACACGTTCGGCGAGCAGATCAACGTATGCGTCGATGTCATGAGCAATCTGGCCGAATAATGCATGGAGCGCTATGAATTGTGGACCCTTTACGTTCCAGTGCGCCTGTTTGACTTGAAGCATCAGATCGATGCTATCAGCCAGACGACGATTTAACAACTCGATCAGTTTCGCCCGTTGCTCTTCAGGAAGGCTATTACGAGTTTTGTGCATGACGTATACTTTCTCTTGTCTGGCAGTATCTACATCATTGCATACGATACTGATGGTCTCACATAAGAGCACTAAGCTGTGCGGCCCCTTTTTCAATGTCTTGAGAGGATGTACTTATTTTCTGATGGAATGCCATTTTGCTACGCTATCTCTCTCCATTTCTAGCATACATGGTACGCGTGAGAAAGTGCGTGAGAAGGTGCGTCAACTCCTTTCTCATTGGCTGACGAGTTCTGATTGGGTAAGGTGATCAATAAAAGATATGTCTTTCATCAGAGCATCGTGGAGTCGGGGAAGTGAGCGATAAAAGTAGGTTTTCACTCTGGATGGTGGCAGGTTGAGGATACGCGCAATCTCTGTAAAGCTTAGATGTCTGAAACTGTGGAGATATACAATCGTATGCAAGGATGGTGGGAGAGTAAATAATGCTCGCCGCAGAATCGATTGTATCTCAAGCATCATCACGAT
Source organism: Dictyobacter alpinus (assembly GCF_003967575.1). Classification (NCBI taxonomy): domain Bacteria; kingdom Bacillati; phylum Chloroflexota; class Ktedonobacteria; order Ktedonobacterales; family Dictyobacteraceae; genus Dictyobacter; species Dictyobacter alpinus. Next base: position 665,163 of record NZ_BIFT01000001.1, on the reverse strand, counting down.
CTCCTCTGGCAATGAGTTGGGATCCATTATTCCTTCGATCAGAGAGTTATCATCCTCAAGGTCTTCCACAACTAGTGCAGAAAAACACATGACTGGTTCACTGCGTCGCTTCCGTAACATATCAAAGCAACGATTGCGTGTTACCCGAAAGAGCCAGGCCTTGAGTGATCCACTGGTAGTTAATGTGGGGAGAGACAAGTAGAGCTGTAGAAAGACAAACTGCAAAACATCATCGGCCATGTCTTTCTCTTTCAGAATAGTGTGGCTATAGCGAAATAAAGTATCACGGTACCGATTAACGAGAGCCTCAAAGGCGTGTTGATCGCCTGCGCATGCCTGCGTGATCAGGTGACCATCAGACGCTTCAAAATCTGGTTGTTGGGTGTTTTCCTGTTGCCGTAAGGTGTGCATCTCCTCTATCCTTTCTGTCCCTCCTGAAAAGAACAGCCTTTGCTTAACAGGTCCTTCAGGCAATAGGCATGTTCTCTCCAGATATCCTTCTCCCACCATTGAATAGCCTCTACGATTGCTTTTCAATAGCATACTAGTAGAGCGTGAGAAGGACCGTGATTTTTCTATACCAAACGTCTCTTCCTACTGCAAGTAAGAAGAGACATTGCTGAATACGTTCGTAGGATGAGTTATACTATCGGCGCTGGGGTGCTCGCCACAACGGCTTTCGGTCGGAACCCGGAACCTGGTTTCCAGGGTAAGCCAAGTGCTGGTAGTATCCATTGATCTCCGCCGATCCAGCCGCAGACACGCCACGAGAAGACCAGAAAGAGACCAAGCATACCAAGGACCGGATTGACACTTACCGTACCCGCCAGCAGATAATTGAAATTCATCAATACTCCAAAGCCCGCCGCGATTCCGGTAAGGATACCCAGGAGCACACCAAGACCCACGGCGATTTCCCCATAGGTGATCAGGAAGGCGAAGAGCCCTGCATTAGGCTGAACTGCATGCTGTAAAAACCAGGCATACCATCCCTGAACGCTAGGATTCGCCCCGGCAGTTTTGGCTAAGGCACCAGTAACGAAACCACCTATCGCTTTGCCGCTAGTGCCCCAGGCTGGTGATTGCATCTTTTCCCAGCCAGCAAGCAGCCATGAAGCGCCTACTTCCATACGTATGACAAACCAGATGCCAGATGATCCTTCCGAACCGAAGAAAAATCTTGCGATGGTTGGTTCTGGAAACCGTTCAGCAGAGGGGACGGCTTTAAGCGCGGGGCGCTCCTCAAAGTACTGAATGAAAGCGACAATCAGTGCGAGGAAGAAAAGAATAAGCAATGCTATCCCCCAATAATCATCGGAAGTCTGGCCAGCGATACTCCAGATGATATGGAAGAGGGTCCATGCTCCTGCCAGCCCTGCAATTGCAAGGGTGGCCCATTTTGTAGTGGTATTCCATTGACTTGTCATGGGATATTTTCCTTTCGGGATCAGGTTCTTGTATGAAACAAGATAAAAGCTGATGTTAAGCTACGAATGACCTTTTCAAGATATCTGTGTAAAATATGATGATTTACTTCAATTTGCTGATGAAAAGTAGCTGGTCAATCCGTTGCCCCTACAATGAATAGTACTGGTAGAGCGTGAGGTGGTGCGTGAGAAAGACCGTGAGTTATGTGTGCGTGGGAATTGATGGGGGGCCATTATGATGAAGGACAATTGATGGAGCAAGTTACCTTACCTTATTTTCCCTGTTCCAGGACATGACGCACCTGAGGTGCCGTTAGGAAACTATCCCGTACCGTCTCATCAACAATCTTTCTGGCGAGTTCCTGAACCACCGTAGCCGCGCGTGCATATGTTTGATCCGCCAGTGTCTGTTCTCCCTGTGACTGATACAGATCCGCGAGGACCATCTGGACTTGCCACTGGTCATCCGCCAGACCGATCCCTTCAGCCAGCACACGAGCCTCCTCGAGCGAGGAATGTGCCTGCTCGTGATGTCCTTCCCAGCGGGACAGCTTTGCGTATGCACGTAAGTACTGAATGCGGTCGCGCAGGCTGTCTCCATTATGTGCATTCAGGCGGAGTAGGTGCTGTCTGGTCTGTACTACCTTCCCTGCATGCAGCAAGGCTTCTGTGACGCTCCAGTGTGGCAAATCTATGTATGAGAGCATCTGGTTATCCGCGATTGTGGCTGCCCGTTGTGCGTAACGTTGCGCGGCTGTCCACTCGCCGGCGAGCACATAATCCGCGCAAAGGACCGTTGCGATGATCATGGTATAGGAGGTGTGTGCTGCGTTTTCCTCATTGAGCTTGAGGGCTTCCAGATCAATTTCACGAGCAGCGTACACAGTCTGCATGGCTCGATAGATACTTCCTAATTGGATCAGGGCACGCAAGAGAAGCGTATGTGCCCGTGCTGAGTTCATGCTGAGCGTTCGTGCGCTTGCTGCGGCTTGTAGTGCAATCGCCAGCGCTTCTGTATAGGCTCCACTGTCGCATAACCCGGCGCCCAGGTCGTAGAGTGCATTAATCTGGCCCCAGACGTTCTTGATTTGTTTATTGATGGTGAGAGCGTTGCGTGCTTGCACTATGCCCACGTTGAGTTGACCACGACGCAGGTGCGCATGTGCAAGCATACAGAGGGAATCAGCTGCCATTGCTCGGTCCTGTATGGTTATGTAGAGCGTATGTGCCTCAGTGATCAGCAACTCATATTCCTCCCACGCGCCTAGCTCCATTTTGATGGAGGCCAGTGCATCCAGGCTCTGGATGATGAGGTCCGTTTGCCCAATGCTGCGCGCAAATGCAGCGGCGCGTTCCCCATGCGCAGTTGCATTTGCCAGCTTTGCCGTATACAGCTCAATCATGGTTTGATACCACTGGATTCGCGTTAATCCGATCGTGTCATTATTCTGGGCGACCACACGTAGCACCTGTTTGAGCATATCTCCATAGAGCGCGCGCCCTTGCTCCCATGTTCTTGTAAGTTCGTATGCCTGTTTAAGCGAAACATAGAGATGGTGTACCTCGGATGCTGACAACTTTTCTGACAATGGTTGTTGTGTCAGAAGTTGCCACGCCTGCTCGTAGTGTTCGGTAGCATCATCAAGGGCGAAAATGGCCCTGGCTTCGTCACCCGCGACCACACTGAAGTGGAATGCTGCTTCTGATAAGCCTGCGGCCAGGGCATGGTAGGCTAATTTCGCTACTGAGACTGACGCCTGTTGTAGAATAGAGAGCGCGCGCCGATGAAAAATGCTACTGCGAGCTTCACTTGCCTCGACATAGACGATCTTGCGGATCATATCATGGGTGAAAGTGTATGTTCTATTGCCTGATTGATTGTTCTGGCGTAGGGGAGCAAGCATCAGGCGATTGCGTAGCACTTCATCTAGAGCAACCAATCCTGCTTGTTCGGAGAGATCTGCTACCTGGCAAATCCATTCAAAACTTGCCTCCTGTTCTAACACTGCACCCGCGACAAGGAAGGCGAAGGCCGTGGGGCTGAGGCGATCAAGTTGCAGGCTGATCAGTTCGCGTACACTGGGTGGAAAGAGGCGAGGCACACTTAGTTCTTTGATCATTGTGGTCGCGACATCTTCGTTCCTGGTACCATCTGCACCCAATTGCTGGGCCACAGTACTATGGGCAAGGAGCAGTTTTAGCATCTCGATCAGAAAAAAAGGTTGACCACCTGTTTCTGTGAAGATCCTCTGACTGACGCGTTCCAGGGAAACACTTGGAGGCCGTGTGCCTGGGACATAGGAATCGCTTCTCTGATCTCCGCTGATCATGGCTTGAAGCAGATGCAAGGTATCCTGTGCTGAAAGTGGTCCCAGTTGTAGACGGGTCAGGGGTACCATTCGCCCCAGGTTTGCCCTCCACTCGGACAGGCGAGGCGTTGTCTGCAGTGTTTCGGTACGCAGTGTGAATAGTAGCATCACCGGCGTTGTATGCTCGGCAAAGCCGCGCGCCAGATAATGCAGTAGGTCAAGGGTGGCGCTATCGGACCAGTGGAGATCGTCGAGGAAGAGGAGTAGTGGGGGGCGTGTTGCTAGAACATCCAGGAGGCGCGCGACTGCCTCGAATAGGTGATTGCGTGCTACAGACGCGTCAGTCACCGGGCTAGCCAGATCGGGATAGCGCTCACGTAGTTCTGGTAACAGGCGTGCTATTTCAGCTAACCATACATCATGTAGAAGGTCCTCCGGCGCATTTTCTTGCTCAATACGCGGCCGTAAGGCATTGATGAGCGGTTGATATGAGAGGCGTTTACTACTTTCGAAGGCCTGACCATGAAGCACATCAGCTTTTTGTGCGATCGCCCAGTCCACAAACTCGGTAGCCAGCCGCGTTTTGCCAATGCCAGCCTCACCTTCCAGGAGGACCACTTGCGGCTGTCCCAGACGGGCTGCGTGATAGCATTGGAGCAGGATGCCATACTCTCTTGTTCGCCCTATCAGAGGGGGCTTGCGTAAAGCCAGTAACTGAGAAGATATGCCCGCACCTGACGGTGTCTGTTGATGAGGTGGAGGCGTGGTCCGAATGCGTTCAGCCAGAGCCATTGTTTCCGGTGTTGGTTCCGCATGAATCTCGGAACTCAGGATAGCTCGTAATGCTTCATAAGCTTGTAGTGCAGCGACTCGATTGCCAGTGGCAAAGTGGAGACGCATCAAGCGTTGAGAGGCATCTTCATTCAGTAGCGAGAAGGAGAGCCAGCGAATGATGGTCGCAATGGCTTGATCGATCTCTCCGATTTCCTCGTACCAATGGGAGAGTCGATCGAAGACGAGTTGCAGGCGCATATGCCAGTATTCGCGCTGAAAGCGAGCCCAATCATCGAAACCTGGCGCGTTATGCAATGAGAAATCGGCCAGAAATTCACCTCGTGAGAGTCTGGCTGCCTCCTGCATTTGCGCAAGATGTGCGTGACGTGCCTCCTCAGTGAGAGTGGTATAGGTGCGAGCTGTATCTTGTGCTAGCGTCCAGGCTGCCTGCAAGATATGCAGGTCCAGGTCGACCTCAGAGGTTACGTCCAGGCTCAAGGTTTCACGATCTACATGGAGGTAAGGGATACGATTTGGTCCAATACTTGCGCTCAGGGAAGCCTCTTTTGTAAGCACATCGCGTAGCTCAAGCACTGTTGTGCGTAGGGCCGCGCGAGCATGGGCGGCATCGCTTTCTGCCCAGAAGAGTTCCGAAAGCGTTTTGCGTGCATGTTTGCCTGGCTGTACTGCCAGATAGATAAGGAGGGCGAGAGCTTTGCGTGAGGGAAATATCAGTAGCCGGCCACCGATATAGACCTGTGGCGGGCCAAGTAACGCAAAGTAGAGCGTTCCCTCATTTGATAATTCAAGCACAGCAAACTCCCTATTCCCTCGAATTTTCATATTTTTTTGCAAAGCGCAGTAAGATAGTCTTCATCCTTATCACACCTATCGTACATCCTTAGGGATCAAACGTCAAAGGTGTGCGCTTCTAGAGCAGGGCTTTTTAATTTTCCACTTCCTGGCGCCTACGGCGCCGGAGTCTGGTGTGGAGTGTGTTCTGTGGGCGGCCGCGGCCGCCCACAGAACACACTCCACACCAGAAATACTCTGTATATGATTTGCCTGACAGTTACTCCCGGCTGAAAATGAAAAAGCCCTGCTTCTAGAGTGAGAAATAAAAAAAGGAATCGTTATATTGTGTGTAGCGACTCCATCTTTTTTAGTACTAGTTTCTGATTGGACTATTGACAATCGGTATTCTCACCCAAATAATAAATCTTGCTGCAAGCATCTCTAATTGCCGGCATCAGGACGATTAAGCTCTATAACTGCCAATTCTTCCTCCACGTTTCAATCTCCATATTTTTACCAGTATCCCGATTACTAGTACCAATACCCCTTTTATATTTAAAAGCGGTTAATTTTTCTCAATGTCATATTGGTACTTTATTGTTAATATATGCGTTACCTGATAGATAGGTCTATATTTTATGTTATGCTTCTCACAAGTCACATGATGACAGTCTGATACGTTCTGGCATGGATATCGAAGTATAGATATTCATGCCGCCAATAAGTGTGATGCAGCTGACCTATTGACAGATTGTCAGTGCATACGTTTGATGGCTCTGTTTGTAATAGCAGAAAGTAATATTTTCTTCAGGTGAAGGAAGGAATTGAGAAGTATGAAACCAACCTTAAAAACCTCAAAGTATAGTCCATCTCGCCGTTCTGCCTTGAAAGGCACGGTTGTTGGAGTAACCGGATTAGCCGTTGCTGGTGGTATTGTAGGTGCCGGAGTATTGCTGACAGAGCATACGAACGAGGGCGCGCATGCTGCTGCTCCGAATGCAGTGAACCCCGCTGATGCTAAGAAGGCTATTGCGGCTATTCTCAACATTGCCGCAACAGCGGAAACCCTGGCGGTTACCTTCTATGCCGAGGTTCTTGCCCATGCTGATAATCTGGGACTCAAACCAGCCAGCCGTACTAATATCAAAGCCGCATTGGTTGAAGAGCAACTCCACCTTCTGTTTTTGAACAAGCAGGGCGCTAAGAGTATGGCTAAGACTTTTAGTTTTCCTTATGGTCGTGATACGTTCAGAAATCTTGAGCGCTTCCTTAAGACGCAGCAACTATTAGAGTCGGCCTTTGTGGCTGCATATCTGGCTGCGGTAAAAGAGTTCGCGCAGTTGGGGCGTCCTGACCTGGCTCAGATTGCTGCCCAGCTTGCCGCAGTCGAGGCAGAGCACCGTGTTGTTGGACGCTCTATTGGAGCAATGTTGCCTGTTGATAACGAGGCCTTTCCTCCACTCCTGCTTCAAAATGTTGCGGCCGCCCCTGCCTTTTTAAAAGGAGCAGGTTTCCTTACTCCTGTGAAAGGAAACAGCTTTGAGTTCCATGCTGTCTCTACAGCAGGAGCTGGTGTAACCATGCCAACGCCTGCCATGACCCCAGTGGTGAAAAATACCACTATTACAACAGCCACTCCTACGGCAGGTGCCGCACACTTGAAATTTTAGGCTATCGAAGACAAGAGATTAAGAAGGCGGTTTGTTGACTGCAAACTGCCACTAGTCTTAAAAGAGGTTCAAAGAAGATATGTTGACAAAACCACGTGATCCAGCAAAGATGTTAAGAAATTCTGCGAATATGCGCCGCCAAAAACGCTTTTCGCCTTTGATGCTCATTGGTCTGGCTGTAACAGCAGTTGTTGTGCTTATCGGGGTTGGCGTATTTGTGATCATACCTCGTCTTGGTTCGCATGCGGCAGCGGCAATCAATATGAACTGTACATTGATGATCCCAGCTAATCCATTGACTGCTCAGGGACTGGCAACTCCTTATCAACTCGTAGCGACCGATCCAGCACAAGGAGCATGTAACGAAGCCAATGTCAACCAGGCAGCCTTTGTGCAGGCAGTCATTCTGGATCCCCAGACTGGTCAGATGTCTGCTTATGAGCCAGTGGTTGTTGACCAGGGCACACAGCCAGCTGTGGCTCCGGTAGTACCACAGTTACCGGCAGGAGCGATTGTCGGTATCTGGTTTGGTGACAATGGTACCGTCCTGACACTACAAAATAATGCGAAGGCAGCGGCACAAAATAATAATGCCGCCACACAAAACACGACCGCGGCCGCACAAAACAACAATGCCGCTGCTGCCCAAAATCAACAACAAACGCCTGCACAGGCACAAAATGCTATGAAAAAGGTACGTATGCGTGTGGGAGGTCAGGGTATGAACACAGGCAACTGTGTGAATGGCCTGGCGAACTCACCTTTTGGGCAGTTTGGCTATTGTAACGCAGTTAACTTCTTCCAAACCGCCAATCAGCTGGTTGCCGCAGGAAAGATTACTATTCCTGCGCTTGGTATGGCTAAAGATGGCATGACGTGTCCTTCAACTCGTGACTTTGGCATTGTCGATATGGATCAAAGCGACAACGTGCAGACACAGTATCTTGCTACAGCCAACGGTCAGATTGCCCAGCTCAATGCAGCCAATCAGGCCCAGTTACAAGGGGCAACAACCCTGGGAAATCCAAGTGACAATGCCCTGGTCTCCAAGATTGTTGATCCTGCTCTTGGTTGTACTGCATTTGCCATACCTGATCTGGTAAATCCGGGAACGATGACAGCCACAATGGCAACAGACGAGTTGGAGGCGGCCGCCAATCAGCAAGCCCCCGTCGCATTAATTCCATCCCTGGACGATTTTGTGCTTGTGAATGGCCAGCCTAATCTGAATAAGCTTAATGCATATCGTGTGGGTGTTGATCAGACTCCAGCTGCGACCCTCAACGATGCCAGTACGACCACCTACTGTCAGAATCTCGTGAATGTGGCTTTACCACGTTTAAATCTGGACATGCCAATATTCCAGAATCTACCATCGCCTGATGGTGGCGCTGCCGCTAATAATTTATTCACATTTCTGGCTAATCGTTTGAATGCCACTCTGGGTGCTGGCGGACTCAACTGTGTTGGTGCATTGAATATTCAGAATCCAGTCGCGCTCACCACTGATGGTAACGGTGTCGTAACAGCCGCTACGATCACTGTCAAGCCAGTTCCCGCCAATGCTGCTAATGGCAACGCCGGCAATGGTAATGCTGGTAATGGTACTGGAGGAGTGCAGCAGGTCGCCACTGGTGGAGCAACCATCAATCTGGATACAGCTGCAGGCAACGCACCGGTAGCATTGAACATCACCTATCCGAACCATCCCAATCAGTCGATCAATGTTAATATCGCGACCGACAGTTGCACAGGTAATCCTATCTTTACCCAGCAAGAAAATACCGATGGCAACAGCCAGAATATGGCCAATACTGTAATCAACAATTTGCAAGGGTTACAGGCCATCCCAAACAACTGGTTCTTTACGGTAACTGATCCTGCGCAGAACAATATGATCGTTGGCTGTGGTTCAGTTGCAGCCAATGGTACAACTGGAACAGCAACCTTAGGTACCGTTGTTGGCACCTGTAATGCAACCCCCGCCCCGGCCGCAGGTACGACACCAGCAGCAGTTACGACTCCGGCTACTAATCCTTGTACTCCAGGTGCAGGTAACCAGGCTGCGAATGGTGGACAAAATAATACAGGTCAGAATGCAGGTGCTCAGCCAACGCCGGTAAGCCATAAGAAAAAACATCATCACTAATTTTAGCCCAGAGTTAAACTGATGGTTTTCACAACAAGTATCTTGCCCAGCAGGATACTTGTTGTATTTTCGTCAGAGTACTGTTGGGATTTACACTCCTACGGCCCAAGCACTCCAAATCTGGCCAACAACCCAAAGTCACACTGAGCAGAAAGTGGACTCTCGCTACCTGTATTGCAAAACAGGCTGTAAGAGGAAACAGGGGGTCAGCGCATCCAAACCTTAGCGTACAGTTTTCAAGAAATCACTGTTTATGGGACCTGCCCCCCGTGTTCTCATGTCTCATCGTGTCGTAACCACACTGACATGCGTGATTCCAACCTCACCTTCAAGACACCTATTTTTTTGCTTCATTGATAGAATTTATACATCTTTATCTTGTTTTGTGTTAAAAAGAAAAACAAGTAATTGTATAATATTTCTACACCTGAAAATATGAAGTATTTTAAATACTTCGTCGTAACCACACAACACAAATTATCTTGCAGTAGCAAAAAGTTGGTCTTATTCTGATGTGGCATCAAAGATAACAAGTAAGTGTGAAAAAGACCCTGATACACAAGGAGTTTCTCATGAAAAGTTCTTTAAGGTCCATATATCAACGGAAGATAGCAAAAATAATTGTTATTCTTTTTATCTTTTTTTCTTCCTCTGGATACTTTGATCATGTTTCACCTGCCTTTGCATTGCCACACCATGTGGCAAGTCTTCCTTACCGTCTCCCAGGTATCGTTGTACCACTCCTTCTCAACCATGCAATCCGTAGGGGTATTACATCTCCCAATAAAATCCTTCAGCTTTCAGTGCATCTCGCTCTCCGAAACGAAAAGCTCTTGGATCTATTGCTGACCAAGCAAGCCGACCCCACATCACCTCTCTTTCACCACTACCTGACACCACAAGAATTCAAAAGCCAATTTGGACCGACAAAGGATGCCGTCAATAATGTCAAGTTATTCTTGCAAAGCCATCATCTCGCAGTTACATCTATCTCCTCGAATAATCTTGTCATTCACACTGTGGGATCTGTTGCAGCAATTGAGTCAACCTTTTCGATCATGCTCTATGACTATATCATTAATGGTCGTACAGCCTTTGCACCATCCCTTAATCCAGCTGTGCCCAATGACCTCGCCCCCAGCCTCCGCAACATTGCTGGTCTCAACAATCTCTCCATGTACGAACCCAGATATCGCATGCTTAAAGAGGATGCTCCTCCTCACCCTCTTCCTATCAGTTATACCCCCAATGACATCCAGGTGGCCTATGACGTCAAGCCGTTACTCAATACAGGTGCGAATGGAGCCGGGCAAACGATTGCGCTGTTTGAATTAGATGGGTACAATCCTGCCGATATTACGACCTATCTCGACCTCTACAAACTTGGCCCAAAGAAATTCTCTGATGTCTTGATCGATGGAACAAGAAATGTGCCGGGAAGTGGTGCCATCGAAACAACACTTGATATGGAGATGGTTTCATCAATGGCTCCTAACGCTCTGCAGAAAGTGTATATTGGGCCGAATACCACAGTTGGCGTCAACGATACTTATAACGCGATCGTTACCGACAATAGTGCAAAGGTTGTCAGTACCAGTTGGGGACAATGTGAGCAAGCTGCAGGAGAGGCTGAAATGGGAACCCTGCATGACATTTTTCGGCAGGGTGCGGCACAAGGGCAAACGTTTTTTGCGGCAAGCGGTGATGATGGTGCCTATGATTGTGGTGATACAAGTCTGTCCGTTGATTCCCCCGCCAATCAACCTTCTGTGGTTGGTGTTGGTGGAACAACCCTTCTCCTCAACAAAGATAGCACCTATGGCAGTGAATCAGCCTGGTCAACGATTGTTAGGACCCAACTGTTGGGTGGAGGTGGTGGTCTCAGTTCCTACTTTTCTCGCCCTGCCTACCAAAACAATCTCGCTATTACCTCACCTCAACGGATGGTGCCCGATGTCTCAGCGAACGCCGATCCAGCCACAGGTTATTCCGTCTATTGTAGTGGCGGCAATACCAGTATCTGTAAGGGCTGGATTACGGTGGGTGGTACCAGTGCCTCAGCCCCCGTATGGGCGGGAATGGCTGCTGACATCAATCAGTACCTGACAAAGCAAAAAAAGATATCATTAGGCAACGCGAATTCCATCCTCTATGCCCTCTCGAACACACCACAGCGCTATCCAGCGTACCATGATGTGACAACAGGAACCAATGCCTTTTACAAGGCCACCATCGGCTATGATCTCGCAACCGGTCTCGGAACACCAGATATATGGAATATCGCTCGCAATCTGTCTGGATCAATCCTCCGAGGCCCGGCGCTCAGTGAGGGAGACCCAGGATAGGTGTAAAAATCTACTCTTAGAGCACGTTTTTTCTAGCAACCAGGAAGCAGGACTATCTAAAAGTCGTTGCAAAGCATGTAGTTCTTTCCGCTTTTTCATCAATCCCTTGAAAGGGTACAACGTTCGGGAGGACCACTTGATAAAGTACTTTGTCAAGTGGTCCTCCCGAACGTTATGTTCTCCTCTTTCTGCTTATGCGCTCTTCTTCCACAAAATGAAGAGATTGACAGCTCATAAAGTGGTTTTTGTGAGTGCGCGACCAACCAAATTGTCCATCACCATCATATCCAACGACTTTTTTGAACTCTTCACGGCGGCAAAACTATAATGGAGCATGTCTGTGACATATTTCTTATTGCCATGTGCGTAGTTCACAATCAGGGGGTGATACTCAAGCCAAAGCAGCAAACGTTCTTCGAGCTGGCTACAGAATGTCTACCTGTGATGCCCGTTTTGAGGCCTGGAATCCACCTAGAAATGGAGCGGCCTGCGATTTTGAACAGATTAATGCCTTCGATTTCCGGTGCGATCGTGAGCATTCCAGTGATTTGCCAATCTCTCGATGAGGTAAGCAATTTACATATCTGAGAAACAGTATGTCTGATGAGAGACGATTTGTCAGAAACTTTGTACTAGTGCTCATATCAGAGGGCAAATGCTTACATTGGAGGGTCAGATCACCTGGAAGGATATCTATCAGTTCATCCAGACCAGTTGCAAAGGGTTGATTATCTCTCATAGGTAGGCTGATAAAGTTTAAAGAGCTCTCCATAGCATATGTCATTGGAAAAGCCCTTTAAATTTCAAGTTGTAAAGAGAGGATGTATCCGCATGGTATATTTATACCATGTGAATGCATCCTCTCTTTTTAAATCTTTTTGACTACTTAGAGGTAGTTTCAAAGATTAGCTTCACTACGAGACTAGCTTATGCGTATGATATTAAATGATGCGTTTACAACTGGATCATTGCCACCGGCATTAATCTGGAGTTGAACATCATTGAGTGAAGTGTGATTGACAACTTCAAGCACATCACCCGCGGTTAGTTCCTGGATAGTATCACCATGGGTTATCTGTGATCCACCGAACGAACCAAATCCTGTGCCAGGAAGCGGCACGCCATTTCTAAAGATGGTAAACTGGCTGGGTTGCGCGGTCTGTATATTGAAGTCGATTCTGTAAGTACCAGTATCGCCCACCGTGATAGAGGAAGAGCCTGGCGTATGGGTGATTGCTCCTACTATCACCCCATTTGACTCAAAACTGACAGGCGTTCCGATTGGGATATTCTGTGAAGATTCATTATACGTGTAACCGTAATCCTGAGGGAAACCAGCACCGGTAGCACCAGTAGGGCCAGCAGGGCCTTGCGGGCCAGGGGCACCGTCAGCGCCGGCAGGGCCAGTGAGACCGATAGGGCCTTGAGGACCAGGGGCACCATCAGCACCGGCAGGGCCTTGTGGGCCAGGGGCACCATCAGCACCGGCAGGACCTTGAGGACCAGGAGCGCCGTCAGCACCAGCAGGGCCTTGCGGACCAGGAGCACCATCAGCACCAGCAGGGCCTTGAGGACCAGGAGCGCCGTCAGCACCATTCAAACCAGCAGGGCCTTGAGGGCCAATAGGACCGGCAGGGCCTTGTGGGCCAGGGGCACCATCAGCACCGGCAGGACCTTGAGGACCAGGAGCGCCGTCAGCACCAGCAGGGCCTTGCGGACCAGGAGCACCATCAGCACCAGCAGGGCCTTGAGGACCAGGAGCGCCGTCAGCACCATTCAAACCAGCAGGGCCTTGAGGGCCAATAGGACCGATAGGACCTTGTGGGCCAGGAGCGCCATCAGCACCGGCAGGGCCAGTAGCACCAGTGTCACCCTTGTCGCCTTGAGGACCAGCAGGGCCTTGCGGGCCAGGAGCGCCATCAGCGCCGGCAGGGCCTTGAGGGCCAGGAGCGCCATCAGCGCCGGCAGGGCCTTGAGGGCCAGGAGCACCGTCAGCGCCGGCAGGGCCTTGAGGGCCAGGAGCACCGTCAGCGCCGGCAGGGCCAGTAGCGCCAGTAGCGCCAGTAGCACCAGTGTCACCCTTGTCGCCTTGAGGACCAGCAGGACCTTGCGGGCCAGGAGCGCCATCAGCGCCGGCAGGGCCTTGAGGACCAGGAGCACCGTCGGCACCATTTGTGCCAGCAGGACCTTGTGGGCCAGGAGCACCATCAGCACCATTTGTGCCAGCAGGACCTTGTGGGCCAGGAGCACCAGGAGCACCGTCAGCGCCAGCAGGGCCAGCAGGACCTTGAGGACCAGGGGCACCGTCAGCACCATTTGTGCCAGCAGGGCCTTGTGGGCCAGTCGCACCGTCAGCGCCAGCAGGGCCTTGTGGGCCAGGAGCACCATCAGCGCCAGCAGGGCCAGTGAGACCGATAGGACCCTGAGGACCAGGAGCACCGTCAGCACCATTCAAGCCAGCTGGACCTTGAGGACCAGGAGCGCCATCAGCACCGGCAGGGCCTTGAGGACCAGTGGCACCGTCAGCGCCGGCAGGACCTTGAGGACCAGTAGCGCCATCAGTACCATTTGTACCAGCAGGGCCTTGAGGACCAGTATCACCCTTGTCACCTTGAGGACCGGCAGGACCTTGTGGGCCAGGAGCGCCATCAGTGCCATTTGTACCAGCAGGACCCTGAGGACCAGGAGCGCCATCAGCGCCGGCAGGGCCAGTAGCACCAGTATCGCCCTTGTCACCTTGAGGGCCAACCGGGCCAGCAGGACCCTGAGGGCCAGGGGCACCGTCAGCGCCATTTGTACCGGCAGGGCCTTGAGGACCAGGGGCACCGTCAGTACCATTTGTACCGGCAGGACCTTGAGGGCCAACCGGGCCAATAGGGCCAGCAGGACCTTGAGGACCAGGGGCACCATCAGTGCCATTTGTACCGGCAGGACCTTGCGGGCCAATAGGGCCAGTGGCACCCGTAGGACCAACAGGCCCAGTATCGCCGACAGGGCCAGCGGGACCAGTAGCACCAGTATCACCTTTGTCACCTTGAGGACCAACTGGTCCGGGATCGCCAGTAGCACCAGTGTCACCTTTAGGACCTCGTGGGCCCTGGGAACCTTGAGGACCAGTGGCACCAGTGAATCCCCGAGGCCCACGAGGACCTTCAGGGCCAATAGGGCCAGTAGCACCAGTGGCACCAGTAGCGCCGGTATCACCAGTATCGCCTTTAGGGCCAGCGGGGCCAGTATCACCAACAGGGCCGGTAGGGCCAGCAGGGCCAGCGGGGCCAGTATCACCAACAGGACCAGCAGGGCCAGTGGCACCAGTGTCACCTTTATCACCTTGCGGGCCTTGAGGGCCAGTATCACCTTGCGGGCCTTGAGGGCCAGTATTGCCGGTAGGGCCTTGAGAACCTTGAGGGCCAGCAGGACCTGTAGAGCCTTGTGGCCCACGAGGACCAGTAGCGCCAGTATCTCCGGTGTCGCCCTTATTACCTTGAGGGCCAGCAGGACCAGCGGCACCGGTGTCACCCTTGTCGCCTTGGGGTCCTTGAGGGCCAGTATCACCCTTGTCCCCTTGAGGACCAGTGGCGCCATCAGCGCCATTCATACCAGCAGGACCTTGAGGGCCAGTATCGCCTTGAGGACCGGCAGGACCTTGGGGACCAGGAGCGCCATCAGCGCCATTGGTACCAGCAGGACCTTGAGGGCCAGTATCGCCTTGAGGACCGGCAGGACCTTGAGGGCCAGGAGCGCCGTCAGCGCCAGCAGGACCTTGGGGACCAGGAGCGCCGTCAACACCAGCAGGGCCTTGCGGGCCAGGGGCACCATCAGCACCAGCAGGACCTTGGGGACCAGGAGCACCGTCAGTACCATTGGTACCAGCAGGGCCTTGCGGGCCAGGGGCACCATCAGCACCAGCAGGACCGGTGTCGCCCTTATCACCTTGAGGGCCTTGAGGACCTACGGGACCAGTAGGTCCGATGGGTCCGGTCGGACCAGTAGGGCCAGTAGGGCCTTGAGGTCCGGTATCGCCTTTGTCGCCTTGAGGACCAGTGGCACCAGTAGGGCCAATAGGGCCAGTATCACCTTGAGGACCTTGAGGGCCAGTATCACCTTGAGGACCTTGGGGTCCCGTTTTGCCAGGGCGGCCACATGGCCCATGAGGACCAGCAGGACCAGCAGGACCGATATCACCTTGAGGGCCAGTCGCGCCAGTGGGGCCAGCAGGGCCAGTAGGTCCAGTAGCACCTACCGGTCCGCCAACGCCGATTGTACCAGCAGGGCCAGTCTCACCAATAGGACCTTGAGGACCGGTAGGACCTTGAGGTCCAGTAGGTCCAGCAGGACCCTGAGGTCCAGGAGGTCCCTGTTGTTTTGTATGTGTAATGATAAGGGGTTGGATTTTGTTTGAGATGGTGTGGTCAAGTACAAATTTTTGTGTAGAAAGTAATTGTTTTGCGTCTTTGGTTGAGAGCACAAAATTCTGTATATGCGGATCACTTGCAACAGATTTGTCGAGTGCCTTAAAGGTAATGGTATGCGAGTTATTGTTTGTTGTACTATGCTGTGCATTTGCATGTGCGCTTTTAATTGGTATCGTGAGCAATGCGCCTGCAATCAGAAGCGTACCTGCTATTCGCTTGTCCAACTTGGGACATTTACGCGGTAGCAAGTAGCGACGACCCCACTTTTTCATAGATACTACTCCTTCTCTTTCTTGAGCGTCAATCGTGCTTAGACCAAAAGCTATCTAAGTGGGATAAGACAGATAAAGATGATGTAAACCTTCAGCTTGTTACTCATGAAGTATTTATTCAAGATCAACATGCTTATCCTACTGCACTTACAATATAAATAATAAGAATAAGAGATTGCTTTAAATGTTTGTATTTGTGTATGGAAAAACATAATTAGCAATACGCAGAAGAAACATAATTTGAGGATATTTAACCTATAATAGGAATACATTTGTTCATTGCCATAATAAATTTGTAGTTGCCCTTATATATCTGACTTAGTCAAAATGATAACTATCCTTATATTCTGGGGAGGAACAGGCCGGAAAAAGGGCGATGGCACCCATGTATTTTTCTAAAAGGTGAATAGTTGATCGTTGTTGTCTTCTAATGTCAAGTATATTTGCTTATAATCTGTCTTTTAATCAATATCTGTACCTTGAATTTTGTGGAAATCTCTAGTATGGTATTTGTAGAAAGATAACAAGATCGAATGAAGGTATATAAGTAGTAAGGAAAGGTCTTGAGGCGTACGTGATAGTTACATTAAATAGTAAGAAAATACACATTGACAGATATGATCTGTTAACGTTTTTGATTATTGTCCTTGCTACGATAATGCGCTTTATTTTGATTTATTTTAATTGGCCTATCACCAACAGCGATGAGGGAAATATGGGTATATTGGCCCTGCATGTAGCTTTTAATGGTGACCGGCCTATTTTCTTTTATGGGTTACCATATATGGGCCCTATCGAAGGTTATATTGCAGCCCCGCTATTTTATGTATTCGGGCCTTCCCTGTTTATGCTCAGACTTGGTCTATTACCATTTTTTGTGCTATTCCTTATTTGTATGTATTACCTGACGCGACGCTTATATAGTCGTCCATTTGCCTTCTTTATTATTTTGTTACTAAGCCTTGGTTCTACTGGAACTATTTCTCGGCAACTCAAAGCCGTCGGTGAATATCCTGAAACCATCTTTTTTGCAGCCTGTATTAGTTTGCTTGTGGTGTGGATCGCCCAGACAACCCCTTTTATTGAGCCTCGCACTCGTACAACGTGGCGTCGATGTATCGTATATGGCCTGTTAGGCCTTATCATTGGGGTTGCTATCTGGGTAGATATGCTTATCTTGCCGGTTGTTGGAATGGGAGTTGTACTTCTACTGCTCTTTTGTCGGCGAGAATTGCGATCGTGGGCGAGCATAAGTTGCCTGTTGGGTATGGGGATTGGAGCTTTTCCATTAATTATATACAATGTAACAGCCCCGTTTGGCAATAATTCCCTCTCTATTCTTTTCTGGTTACATCAGGCCGGCAAGAATATGCCTTATACATTTTGGGAACAAATTTTAGGGACAGTAGGGATCGCTATTCCCGGCGCCACCAACTATAATCCAATTTGTAGTTTTTACGTGGCAGAGTTTCAGCAGAATTTTCAGAGCCCCTGCAACGTTGTGCAAGTATCATGGGGTAGTTTCTTCTTGTTTGTGTATGCTTTTTCTCTCATTATGACATTGATACTGTTGTGGAGAAGCTTACATACTGAAAAAGTGCATACTTTCTGGCCGATGCTCAGGGGAACTTCCTGGAGTTTGGAGCAGCGCATAAGCATCATAGGTTATTGTAGTAGTTTGATGCTGCTTATCAGTGCTGGCGGAACCATTTTTTCCTATATTACCAGTGCTGCTTCTGCACTGACGCCTGGCCCTACGGCCCGTTACCTTACCTGTCTTTTAATTGCATTTCCTGCGTTGCTCTGGCCATTCTGGAAGAGTGCAAGTGTATTGGTTGCTTCCAGCCAGCGTCGTTCACTGTTTGCTCGCATTGCCAGTAGTGCAATCCTGATACTTTTTCTGGTTTTAGCTATGGTGGGTAGCTATAGCACGTTCATGGAGATTCCTGGTGCCCAGGCAGATTATACGTCGCGCACAGAGCTCATCAACCATTTAGAGAAACTCAAACTAACGCGTTTTTATTCAGAGTATTGGACATGCAACAATCTTATCTTCCAAAGTCGTGAGCGTCTTATTTGTAGCTCGCTTGCTGAAGATCTCTCCCCCGATTTTGATCGTTATCTTCCGTATCGTCAAGCCGCAACTGCTGCTACATATCCCGGCTATGTTTTCCCGAAGAGTAATCCACAGGTTAGAGAGATGGATAAGCTATTTTATAGCCATGCTTTAAGCCCAAGCTATGAGAGAGAAACTTATGGTGGTTATGTTATTTACTACGTGCCTGCATAAACAGTGTATAGTTAAGAAGAGCTAGAAAGTATTTTCCTGAAAATACTTCATATTACTTTAGAAAGGCAAGAACAGGCATGGCATCAATAGAGCTTGGCTCACCAAATTTTAAAGCAAACCCTTATCCCATTTTTGCCAATGTGCGTAAAAATGATCCAATCAAGCAGGTGGTATTACCAGGTAATCGGTTGGGATGGTTGATTACACGCTACGAGGATGCTGAACTAGCATTGCGTGATCCACGATTTATTAAAGATCCCCGTCATTTATTATCCCTCGAGCAGTTAAGCAAGCAATTTGGTCGCATCGTGACTGAGCAGGAGGAAGGTAGTCAGCAAGCACATCAACAACCTGTTTTCTTTGAACGCAACATGTTAGGTGCAGATCCGCCCGATCATACACGCCTGCGTTCGCTGGTTAGTCTTTCATTTACACCACGATTTATTGAGAGGTGGCGTGAGCGTATCCAGACGATCGCTCATGAATTGCTAGATGGTGTCCAGGGGACCGGAACAATGGATCTCGTCAATGATTTTGCTTTTCCTTTGCCTATGCTGATTATTACTGAAATGCTGGGTGTGCCCCGTGATGATCAGGCCCGATTCCGCGCCTGGTCTAACCTATTTATTGAATCATCGGGCGATCCCGATGCATTTCGTCGAAACGCGGATCAGGTCCGGGCATTTCGTGAATATCTACGTTATCTGATCAATGAGAAGCGCAAACTGCCTGCCGAAGATCTCATTAGTGGTTTGATTGCAGCGGAGAGCGAAGGAAATAAGCTGTCAGAAGGTGAATTAATCTCGATGGTCTCGCTATTGTTAATTGCCGGCCATGAAACAACAGTGAATTTGATTAGCAACGGAATGCTGGCACTATTGCTCCATCCAGAACAGAAAGAGCTTTTGCAGCAGGATCCGGCCCTGATTAAAAGCGCCATCGAAGAGTTTTTGCGCTTTCATGGCCCATTGATGACGGCTACCCAGCGTTGGGTAAGCGAGGATATGGAACTGAATGGTCAACAATTAAAGCGTGGGGATTATGTGGTGGTGGTGCTTGCCTCAGCTAACCATGATGAAGAAACGTTCAAGCATCCCGATGAATTGGATATTACGCGGTCGGACAATCGGCACCTGGCGTTTGGGAAAGGCATCCACTATTGTCTGGGAGCGCCATTGGCACGCTTAGAAGGCCAGATTGCCATCTCGACCTTGCTGCAGCGCCTTCCGCATATTCAATTAGCCGTTGCACCAGAGGAACTTATCTGGAGACCAGGTTCATTGATTATGGGCCTGCGGGCTCTTCCCGTCCAGTTTTAACGCAGATCGCCCAGGGCTTTTTAATTTTCCTCTTCCTGGCGCCTATGGCGCCGGAGTCTGGTGTGGTGTGTGTTCTGTGGGCGACCGCGGCCGCCCACAGAACACACACCACACCAGAAATACTCTGTATATGATTTGCCTGACAGTTACTCCCGGCTGAAAATGAAAAAGCCCTGCAGATCGCCAGGAGTGCCTTGAGCTCTCCCGGTTGAGTAGTGTAAGATAGAGCTAGAAGATTAACCCCTTATGCTGGTCCTAACCCAAATAGACTAGTGTATTCTACTAGTTTCCGATACTTTTCTCTTTGTGTCATAGTTGTAAAGAGAAGAAGACTTAATTTCTGTCAGAAATAGGAAAGAGATCAATAACTATGGCAACCGGAATGCGCACCGGGGAAAATTTAGATGCGGATGAGCAAAAAAACCTTCCGCAGGTCGTGCCATCTGCTGAGGTCGCCGAAGTAAAACGGCAGCCCGCGAAGTTGCCTGGCTATAGTCAGGCCGCAGTTGCTCAGCGGTTGGGCGAAGCTCCTGAGCCGCCAACCCCGGGCGTGATGTATGAAGGCTCACATAAGCGTTTGCATGAAACTGGCTGGCACACAAAACGCTATCTCAAGCGTAAGACGTTACGTGTCACCAATCTACAAGTTGAGAAAAAGGCCCGCAAAAATACACGTACAATGGTAGCTGTCCTGATCAGTGCCTGTTCTGTTCTGCTCGTTATCCTGGTTGTGCTAGTATCGCTTCAGGGTTTTACCAATGCGGTTAATCAACAATACCAGGGAAGAGTGATGACCCTGCAAGATATCCTGCCAAGGGATAATCTCAAGATATACGATGCGCAGGGAACCATGATCTATCAAACTGCTGATCAGGGGATGCAGACAACCCTCCCACTAAAAAAGATTTCCCCCAATCTCATCAATGCAGAAATTGCTATTGAAGACCAGAACTTTTGGAAAAATGATGGTTATGATCTGACTGGTATTATTCGTGCCGCGATCTCTGACATTACCGCCCATGGCGTAGTGGCTGGTGGTAGTACGATTACCCAGCAGCTGGTGAAAAATACTATTGTCGGTAATAAAGATACTGCCCTACGTAAATTGCAAGAGCTGATTCTTGCACCCCAAATCACGCGCTATTATACCAAGCAGCAAGTTATGGAGATGTATCTTAATACCATTTATTATGGAAATATGGTCTATGGTGCTGAGGAAGCGGCGACAAAGTACTTTGGTTTACACGATAATGGGAAGCAAACTGCGGCGCAGCAGTTAGATATCGCCCAGGCCGCCACTCTGGCGGGTATCCCCAGTAATCCTGCCCTACGTAATCCAATCGCCTATCCTAAGAACAGCTATAAGCGCACGTTACAGGTGTTAGATCAATTGTATGTGCAAGGCTATATCTCTGGTAAAGAGAAGACGGCGGCCATTCAGGAGATTCAACACCCGAATTTTATTAGACCCACCAATCCGCCATCCGAAAAAGCTGCGACGTATGTCAATTATGTTATGAGTGAGCTTCAGACAAATTTGCATGCCAGTGCCGCGGATCTTTCACGTTCAGGATTGACAGTTAAGACTGCGCTGGATCTTAAATTACAGAATTATGCCCAGAATAGCGCGAAATTACATGTACAGCAGATGACAGCCCACCATATCACGAATGCTTCTGTTGTCGTGATGGATCAGCATACAGGTGCGGTCAGTGCGATTGTGGGAAATATCGATCCAAATGATCCAAAATATGGATCCTTCAATGTGGCGACACAAGGTTATCGACAACCAGGTTCATCATTTAAGCCATATGTCTATGCCACTGCTTTCCAGCAAGGAACGGCGAGTCCTGGTTCACAGGTGCTGGATGCGCCATTGACTATTCCCATGTGCTGTGGTTTACCATCCTATGAGCCACACAACTATAGTATGACCTATGGTGGTTGGATGACTTATCGTAAGGCCCTTGATAACTCCCTAAATATTCCAGCCATCAAAATTGAGCAAACAGCTGGTATCGATCAGTCATTGGCTGTTGCCACGAAGATGATGAATATAAGCGATGGGAATGGCTCAAAAGCGGCGAATGTCTACTATGGTTCTCCCAACATTACCATGGTACTTGGCGCGCTGAGCGTGAGGTTGATCGATAATACCCAGGGCTATGCTACTTTTGCTAATGGTGGTGTGCGTATTCCCTATCATGCGGTTAATCAAATTACTGACCAGCAAGGCAAAATTGTGTACAAACCGGACACAAAAGGAACGCGTGTATTGAGCGAGGCGGCAGCCTTTATGATCACCAATACGTTATCTGATAACCCCTCGCGCAACCTGGAGTTTGGACCGTGTAGTGCACTCTACCTATATACCAGTAGTACCTCTAATTGTTATGCAGGCAATCCAGGCAAAGTTATTCCTGCGGCTGCCAAAACCGGTACTTCAAATTCATTTGTTGATAACTGGACCATGGGATACACTGCTCGTTATACAGTAGGTGTGTGGGCCGGTAATAATGATAACTCACAAATGATCAATGTAACCGGTGTAGACGGTGCTGGTCCTATCTGGCATGATGTGCAGCTATACTTGAATAAAGACAAACCAGTGCAAAATTTTGCTGGTCCTCCTTCCACCGTTGTGAAGTCTAATGGTGACTGGGTGTTGAAGAAATAAGTTTTTGTCTGCGTCACAAGAGAGATCTTCCAAATTACCACT
Organism: Dictyobacter alpinus; assembly: GCF_003967575.1. NCBI lineage: Bacteria > Bacillati > Chloroflexota > Ktedonobacteria > Ktedonobacterales > Dictyobacteraceae > Dictyobacter > Dictyobacter alpinus. Next base: position 642,679 of record NZ_BIFT01000001.1, on the reverse strand, counting down.
ATTTGGAGGATCTCTTTATGTTTATGAGATAGGAGGATAGGTAAGATACCGGGAGATACTATGCCAGCGGCAAATTTTTGAGTCTATGTTGATAAAGGATTGCTGCATGATTAATGTGAGGTTTGCATAAGATTATCAATGTGGGAGAGGAGTTCATCGATTTCAAATGGTTTATCAAGCGCGACCAGGTGTCGTTGCTGGATATCCTCACGGGGAACAGCGGCACTAATAATGATCGTTGGAATATGTTGAAACTCTTGCCGTGTCTGGAGGAAATCATATAATTGAAGTCCATTCATGTGTGGCAGATGATAATCGATAATGAGCATATCAGGCAAGAGCTCTTCAAATATCTGTAAGGCTTGTTCTGGATCAGTGACTAAAAATGCGAGATTCTGTGTTTCTTCAACAATGATTTGTACCAGGCTTGATCCAACATTTGCATCATCTTCTATTATTAATATAGTTCTGCTCTGGCTTTGATTATCTTGCTCATTACTTGAGAGTGGCTGCATGGCAGGCGTATCCTTTCAATATGGCTTCGCAGGCGAACGCCTGTTTGTTTGTACTACGGGAAAGGATAGCTCTACGTTTCACATATCCAAGTGCCAGTTACTGCGATTTCTTCTGAACAGCAGTAACTGACAACGTGGATAGATTTAGTAGCCGCGCTCTTTATCGACAGTATTATAGAGTTGATCCCCTTTGACATAGCGACGCAAATTTTCAGCAAAGATTTGTGTTACGCGCTCATCATAGTAGGGAGTAAGGCCGGATATATGTGGAGTCATAATGACATTTGTCAGTTTGAAGAGGGGGCTGCTTGAGGGGAGTGGTTCGGCTTTAAATACATCGAGGGCCGCCCCGGCAATCTTCTTTTCCTGCAAGGCCTCAATCAGCGCTTGCTCATCGCAGACATCGCCGCGAGCGATGTTGACGAGAAAAGCTGTGTTTTTCATGGCCTCAAAAGCCTGTTTATCAAACATGCCCCGGGTGGTTGGCGTTAAAGGAACCGCCACAACCACTACATCACTTTCTCCCAGAATCTGATGAAATTGTTCTATCGTATAGTACTGGTCAGGAAGCGTTCCTTCAGGATCGCCAATATCAGGAAAGAGAAAGCCATGGTCGACATGGTCGGCTCTCTGCTCTAAAGCCACGATACGCATGCCAAAGGCTTTTGCCATGCGAGCAACCTCACGTCCGATACTGCCATAACCGACGATATTTAGTGTCTTCTCGCGTAATTCCTCGGGCATAAACAGTCCACGGTCCTTATCCTGTGGCCACTCGGCTTTTTGCTTCCACTCAGAAAAAAGAGGAAAGCGATGGAACCAGGCCAGTATGGTTGTCAGCACATACTCGCCAATATTGACTGCATGCACACCACTGGCCGTAGTAAAAGTTGCCTGAGATTGAGCAAGAGGACCATCAGAGGCCTGGTTTGCACCGGCCGAATATAATTGGACCCATCGTAGTCGGGGTGCCTGCTCCGGCTCAGGGAATGTATTCAATGTAAACAAAATTTCGACTTCTTGCCACAGAGCAGCAGGAATATCTTCAACTTTAGCATCAGGCCTGAATTCAATCTGTAGGTCAGGCGAGATTTCTTGTAAATGTCTCTTCCAATCTTCATTCACATGTGCTGTAACCAGTACAGTGTGTTTGTTGTTAGATATATTGTTCATAATAACGTTCTCCTTCTAATCGTCCCTTCAATGGTAACACGCATCGAGGGTGCTTAAAAGTTGAAGCCATTGATGTTATTGCACCCGGTTTGAACATGCGCTGTCCAGTTTGATCAATGCTCGACATACATATACATCTTGAGTCCACCTATTGCCCTTTTTCGTTTTATATGCGTATAAATGTTTACTGGCTTTTTACATCAATATATAAAAAGGATACTATGTTGAAGGATCAATCTCTATCTCAGGCTCACCAGCATGAGGAAAGCGCGCTCAAAACACTGCCTGCGCTGTCAAATCTCCAAAATGTGCTTAAAGTAGGCTTGATAAGCTTTGTTATTTGGGCAGGATTACTTGCAATTGCATACATAGCTAGATCTGTGTATCACATCACGCTCTTCTACGTGCCAATATTGTTTTATAGCATCAATACCGTCATTGTGATATGCGTGACATGCACTATTAATCCCCTTTTGCACATGAGAAAATATAAAAAGATTGAACAAAGACGCCAGCGTTATGTCAGAGGAGAGCAAGTAACCCTGGCGGATCCGCAGCCGCGGCCTGATGTATCTGCATTGCCATTAACGATAGAGTACAAACCTGCCTGGAGAACGGTATTCATCATCTGGGGAAGTCTAATTCTGGTTTGTGCGCTGTTCCTGCTTTCTAATATCTGGCTTAGTTTTAGCATGTATGAGCTCGTTTCTATTACCACGCTATTTTTAGTCGCTGGAATCTGCGCCGTTTTAGGTGCGATTTTCCAGGGTGGCAAGAGACTTATTGCCGATGAGAGAGGCTTGACTATGAAATCTGGTTTAGCGGCAAATGATCGCTATCTTCCCTGGTCGGATGCACGTTTATTTGCCATTGATAGCTTTTCGGCGTCAGGACCTAAACACAGCAAGCATGTTTATCAATTAGAGTTGGCTGGCCAACACGAAGTTATCTCCTGGCTTGATAGCATGCAAACTGTACCGGTAGAAACTACTTTTAGTAAGCCCACTCTGACAAATGAAGAATATGCCAGGCAATTAGATGCATTGCGTTCAGTGATTGTGGCTAAGACTGGATTGCCATTAAGCGATCTAAGCAAATAAACATTTATTCTGCCTCGTTCTTGACAGATTTGCCAGGCATTGTTATTATCATGCTATGAGTAAGACACAGTCAAACCATGTAGCTGGCATTACTGCCACATTACGCATGGCACATCACTATCTCCAGCCGACCCGTGTCGGACATGTGTCTGCCGCATAAGCAGCCTGGCGCTGAAATGCTTGTGCGGCGGAAAGTAGCGCTGACCTGAAAGCATACTTCATCGTGGTATGCTCTGTTTAGCGTGGAATTACTCTCCTCCTTCAGGAATCTCTTCCCTACTATGCTGTCAATCGTGTTGTATTCTCGTGTCATCATCACGATTGAGCTTTTCAAGAGATACTATGCGCCACTCTTCTCTGTTCGGTATGTGTGCCAGGCCCTCAATGCAACTTTCTTTCTTGTTTTGTTGTCTGCATTTTTTATGAAAGGGCCTTGTGATCTCTGATGAGCGATTCAATTTTAGAACCTCCTGTCTCGTTGATACAAGAACCAATACCATGGCGGCGCTGGCTGATTGCCTTTTTTAGTCACAATAGCATCATGCGCCTGATGTTCACCAGTGCTATCTGGGTGATTTATCTGTCCTCACATGGATACTCGCCATTTGTGATTGGTTTGCTGGAAATGACATTTCATATAGCTAAATTTGTAGCTGAAGTGCCCAGTGGCATTTTTGCTGATCTACTGGGACGTCGTAAGAGTTTGATCGTTTATTGTCTACTTGGGGCGCTCGAAACAGTGTTTTTTCTGCAGCCAACCTTGCCTTTCTTGTTTATCAGTTTTGCTTTGTCCGGTATCTCCTATGCGTTTCTGGGAGGGGCGAATGAAGCCATTCTCTGGACCCTGACAGGGTACGCTGCTCCCGGTGATCCACAGCAGCAAGGGATACGTTATAGCAAGTTGTTTAGCTGGATGCTTATGGTGAGCATCGTTAGTGAAATCATTGGCACAACATCTGGTGGCTATCTTGGCAATATCATGCAGACCTTGCCATTTGTCTGTCGGGCTATCGTTTGCCTGCTGGCGATTATTCCTTTGCTATTCCTACCTGCCGCGGTCACTGATCCGCAACAGAAGCAGCACGAGCGACCGCATCCGATCTTGCATTTCCAGAAAGGCCTGGCCGCTGTCTGGCATTCGCCGCGTTTGCTAGGACTGATCCTGATCTCTGGACTTTCTGAGAGTTGTGGTACTACGATCTACTTTTTTGTGCAGTTACAATTTCATGAGCTTGGCTTTGCCCTCAGTAGTATCGGTATTATCATGTCAGTCAGTAGTCTGAGCCAGTTTGGCTTTACCGCGCTGGCCCCTTATCTGATGAGGCGCCTCTCGGCCCGCGTCCTGATCTCGGCCTGTATAGTCTTTCAACTGGTTGGATTACTTTTGATGATCGTTCCTAATGCCATTGTCAGTCTGCTGGGTTTTTTAACCTTTTTTCAAGCGGCGACGGCAATCCTTTATCCCACCGTCAGCACGCGGCTTAATGAAGGCAGTCCAGAAGCGCAGCGAGCGATGGTGCTCTCATTTGAAACGGGAATGTTTAGTCTCGCCATGATTATTCTATTCCCTCTCTTTGGCCTGGGACTTAGCAGTGCATCTTATAGTATTGTGTATAGCTGGACTATAGTCGCGCTAGCTATTGGGAGTCTGATGACGTACCTGCTCTTTCGTTTGCGTACAGTGCAATTGGGAAAGCAACTATAAAGTCGAAAGATGCAGACAGGCGGGCCTCGTTTGCCCGCCTGCCTGGGGAGTGGGCGTCATCCACTTCTCGCTTCTTCCATTGTAGGCGAGAACGCTTCGTCGTAAAGCTTCAGTTTTTTTGCCGAAAATTTATATGCATATTTAATGCGTTGAAGTCATATAGATGTGTTATACTATATTCCAATGATAGAACATTGTAATGGCATTGTCTCATCATTTGCTCACATACGTTAAAGTGAATGCCTATTGAAGTTTGCTGGGATAGGGAATGTGTACGAGTGGTTTTGCTACGATCAGCTTTTTCGTGCTAGTTTGATCTCTTTGTATGGGGTGTAATGCTATCTGGATAGCATTATTCTTGAGAGGTGGGTTGTGATTAAAATGAGAGAATACAAGCTTGAACTCGAAAATCTATTACCTCTATTGTCTGAGGTGCGTCAACAGGGAGTGCTCTCAACGTTATTCATTCATGGCATTAATGGCTTGCAAATGCCTTGTATTGCACAAATTGGTCTGCGTGATGGACAGGCAATGCGCTGCCGCATTGTAGCTGAGGATGGGGAAGTGTGTGCATCAGGTAACAAAGCTTTACGGTTGCTTTATGGACTGGGTCCACGCAACTGGCATTTAGATATACAACCATCGACACCACCGCTTATTGCATCTTCCTCGGCATCATTGCATTCTTCGTCCACCACTGGTCCGATTAGTGTCGCAACTCAGTTTTCTTTACGTGTCCCACATCGTTCTTTACTCGCCAATCCAGATACCATGAAGCGGTTATCACGCCTGCAGAAACGTGTCTTTTTGCTGGTAGATGGCATGAGAAATGTTGGGAAGATCGCTGTATTGATGTCTATTCAAGATGAAAAAAAGGCTGAGAAAGCCGTACTTGAATTAGAAGCATTAGGCTTTATCGCATTTTAATGCTGGCCAACCCATATGATCGCTATGTTCAATGCCATAATCCGCGAAAAACTACTGGTCAATGAAGCCAATAGTAATCAGCTTCATTGACCAGCAAGGCTTTATTTGTCGATGCAGGCATTAGCAAACATGCGTAGCGACTCCAATTGTGCGGAATCTTGCAGGAAAATAATCAATTCCTGTGCGCCCGCCTGCTCAATTTCCTGAACACGCTTGCGAATGGCATCCGGTGTACCCACTAATGCCTGTTGCCGAATACGGTCAGCGGGCACATTGCGCTGGTATGGTGTGCTTTTAGCCAATGCTTCTTGATCTGTTTCGGCAATGGCGCAGTTGAATAGGACTGTACGCCAGATAGCATTATAATCGCGACCAACATTGTCACAATGCTCTTTGATCAAAGAGAATTTACGCGCTAATCCTTCATTATCCAGGTGTTGAATATTGCAGGCATCAGCATACTGAGCGACCAGCTTGAGGGTCACCTTTTCGCCCGCGCCACCGATAAGCAGCGGAATATGGGGCTTCTGCACACCCTTGGGTTGATTGATTGCTCCATTGACATGCAAATACTTACCCTCAACTATGGCCTCGTCTTCATTCCACATTGCGTGAATGATACGTAAAGCGTCCCGTAGTTGCCGCAAGCGTGTGGGTCCATCTGGAAAATCATAGCCATATGCGTTGTATTCATGTTCATACCAACCAGCGCCAATACCAAAGTTGAGACGACCATGGCTGAGTACATCGACAGTACTGGCCATCTTTGCCAGCAAGGCAGGATTGCGATAGCCGTTGCAGGTGACCATCTGACCAATACGAACGCGTTTGGTGTCGCGAGCCAGGGCCGCTGTACTCGTCCAGCACTCAAAGGTTAACTCCTGGGTTGGCTGAGGAACAGTATGGAAATGATCAAAGAGCCAGACCGAATCAAAGCCAAGATTCTCGGCTTCCTGTGCCACACGTGTCATCGTCTCATATGCCTCAACAGGGTCTGGCTGATTGACCAGGTCCATTCGCCATCCCTGTGGAACAATAACACCAAATTTTAAAGTCATTGAAGAAGATCCTTTCTTACAGCTGTGATTTCTTTTCGGTAGACACCCAGCCTATGTTTTTTCTGGTAAGTATTAAGCTCCGGGACATGCAGGATTGCCAGATGTTATATCACTGTTGTAATCACTTACATGCCAGTTGCCCCAGAAATCCTTACTTAGTGTTATATGTAGATGGTATGGATTGGTAAGTTGGGAGCGAGATATCGTATAGTTGTGTACCTGCGTATTATTGGGCGTAGAACCATTGGTTTCTGTATATGTGGTAATCTCCCCATAGCATTGATCTTCTCGCTTTGCCTGATTGATAAAATTATCATGGTTACTGGTAGAAGAACTGACATCGGCGTAAGCCTGTTCATAATTATGTGCACGCAGCGCGCCCATGAAATCATGTGACATCGCGACTGCCTGAGAAGGGGGATTGCGATTGATCAGATAGGCATAGCCACCAAAGGCGAGTGCACAGAGCACTACTGGAAGTGCAATTACTGTTATGACTAATCTACTGGCACAACCGGCTGCTTTTTTGACCACAGGACGTGTGCTTGTGGCCAGTGATTTAGCGGGATTTGTATGCATAAGATTATTCATGGCCTGCGCTGAAAAGACCGTTGAGGCCGTATTTTGTAATCTCCGGTGTCCTTGTGGCGTTATTGTGTTCGTTATATCTGAAGGTTGTGAGCTATATCCTGAATATGTGGGAGCACTCTCTCTTCTTTGCGGCTGGTCTGCTAGTGCCTGTTCCAAGGCCTGCACAAAACTCTGCACGCTAGCAAAGCGCTGCTGAGGCTCTTTAGCCAGAGCTTTCTGCAAAACCTCTGACACCGCATGAGGAATATGCAGTGTTTGTTCATCCAGCGTTGGTGGCTGGGCGGTAAGATGCTGGGTAATCACTTCGATGCGGGAACCATTGAATGGTCGATTGCCGGTCAACCATTCATAGACAACTACCGCCAGCGAATATTGATCGCTAGCAGGTCGGGCTTTGCCTTGCAATTGTTCCGGTGCCATATATGCAATAGTTCCAGTCACGGCATCTTCCGTTTCCTGGCTTTGTGTAGTTTGCTCTACCAGGGCAATGCCGAAGTCACTCAATTTGACCTCATCATTGTTTCCCAGGAGCATGTTCTGAGGCTTAATATCGCGATGGATCAACTTTTGCTCATGGGCATATTGCAAGCCGGACGCCACCTGTTTTAGATATGGCATAAATACGGCTGGGGATTGTTGCGACCCTTTAGGAAACCGCTGGCGCAGCGTCCCTTTTGGGGCATACTCCATGACGAGAAAAGGCGTCATGCCCTCTACCCCAAAGTCCAGCACACGGATAATATTAGGATGCATCAGGTGTGCAATTAAAAGTGCCTCATTCCGAAAACTCTCGATATCTTCTTGCGCAATCTGCGTATGTAAAATTTTGATTGCTGCATTTGTTTTCAGATAAATATGTTCACCTAGATACACATCCGCAAAACCACCGTGTCCCAGTTGCTGTAGAATGCGATAATTCCCAAGCTTTGTTCCAGTATAATCCATCATATCTATGGTACGGTCTAATCCCTGTATGCGGATACATTATATTTTGTGATTATGCTAGCTTTTAAAGATTTTGATACGTAAGCAAGTAGAGAATGACGATAGTATATACCACATTACAAATACAAATCCCCTTTTCATATAAAGGAAAACAGTAATTGATGTTTATAGTGTCTGCCAATGTTTGCTTGCTTTTTCGTAACTTGTCAGCTATAGTTTGGAAGAGATCAAAGGTAATAAACAGTGCTTCTTTTCACTTGCCTGCTGCGGGTTTGAGTCCCGTTTCCGCTCTATAGAAAATATGTGTAGAAACCGTCTCTGACCCGGGGGCGGTTTATTTATTGCCGCCCTGACATAGGCATTCTTATAGTCTAGAGAAGGAGGGGATAGGCTGTGACCGATGGACCTGAGTATATTTCGCTGGCCAAACAGCCAGATGTAGAAACGCGGCCACGGCGTCTCTGGTTGATACGCCATGGAGTGACGGATTGGAATAGTGAGAAGCGTTTATGCGGCCAGAGCGATCCGCTTTTATCGTCAACAGGCGAAAAACAGGCTCATGCAGTTGGTCAGTGGTTGTGTCAGCACACGATTGCAGCTATTTATAGTAGTGATTTGCAACGCGCCGTCCAGACGACAGCTATTATTGGAGCGTATCTCCCATCATCAACTCCCATACAAGCCTCTGAGGCGTGGCGTGAGTTGTCTTTTGGAGCATGGGAGGGCTTAACGTATGCCGAGGTAGCAGCGCGTTATCCAGACCAGCTGGGCTTCTTTACCCATCCCACCCAGCAAACGCCTCCAGACGGTGAGTCCTTTATGGCTTTGATAGCACGCGTCCGAGCAGGATTTATTCAATTAGCGCAGGATGCTGTGACGTTGCCTGAGGGAGATATTGTGCTGGTAGGTCATGGTGGCGCATTGCGTGTGTTGATCTGTCTGATTTTAGGTATGCCGTTTGAACGGCAGTGGCAAGTGAGGCTGGACCACGGCTCACTGAGTGCGCTTGATTTTCTGGCAGGAACTGATGATGTATTTTCTACCACATCTCTATCTTTGTTGAATCAGCCAGCAGGAGCATCTTCTGTCGGTATCGGTGATGTATAGCAGCACGAAGAAGGAGTAACACCAGATGTCTGAGGTCCCACCGTTTGTAGATGCTCGTAAACCCTATAAACCTGATCGGTCTGGCTGGATATTAGGTCAGTATAAAGAGCTGGTTGCAGCGATTCGCTTCCTTTCGACGCTGCCGCTTCCTGGCAGTGTGCGGCTTTTTCGTACCGATGCCGATGATGACAGGCTCTTTTTGGGGAGTGCCTATTTTCCGCTGGTCGGTTTGCTCCTGGCTGCGCTGCTATATTTATTGGTGTGGATATTTGGTCCTCTGGTCTCTCCTCTGGTGCTGGCGGCGTTGCTGGTAGTGGCGCTAGTGTTATTGACTGGAGGATTACACCTGGATGGTTTGATGGATAGTTGTGATGGTCTGTTTGGGGGCCGTAGTCCTGAGCACAAATTGGAGATCATGCGCGATAGTCGGGTTGGTAGCTTTGGCGTTCTGGGAGGTATCTGTATTCTATTGCTCAAGTTTTCTTTGCTGGCCAGCTTGAAACCGAGTCTTATTGTATTGGCCCTGTTAACCATACTACCAATTTCGCGCTGGACCATGGTGCAATCCATGTTTGCTTTTCCATCTGCGCGGGCAACGGGTCTGGGTGCAGCCTTTCGACAAACGGTCACTCGTCCCCGCTTGATTTGTGCCGCCCTGTTATCGCTGATTATTGCCTTGCTCGCCAGCCATATAGTCGGGCTGATCCTTTGGTTTTGTGCCACACTGATTGCCTGGTTCATTGGACGCTGGATTACCAGTAAGCTGGGTGGATTAACCGGTGATAGCTATGGAACGTTGGCCGAGTTAATTGAGGTTATTTTACTTTTGCTATTTACACTACTGTGTTTCTGGCCTTAACAATAAAGGGATAATATATGAATACCGACAAGCAAGCGGAACGTCCACGGTTAGTACTGGTGCTGGGTGGGGCGCGCAGTGGAAAAAGCACGTTTGCTGAACGCCTGGCTTTACAGTCTGGTCGGCAGGTAGCTTTTATCGCTACGGCCACCGCCAGCGATGATGATATGCGCGACCGCATTGCCCGCCATCAGGCCGCTCGTGCTGCTACCTGGCAGACAATTGAGGAACCCCTACAACTGGCTGCCGCTGTAGAGCAGGCGGCCAGAGTAGCTGATGTATTGATCTTAGATTGTATGACGGTCTGGCTTTCAAACTGGTTGTTTTCACAGGAGCAGGCAGGGCAGGTAGAAGAAGATACAATCAGTGCACAGTATTATGATGGTGCACTTCGCGAGCTTGATGCCTTGCTCGATGTCGTATCTGCTTTGGAACCAGGTAAGACTCTCATTGTAGTCACCAATGAAGTTGGACTAGGAATCGTACCTGCTTATGCGCTAGGACGTGTCTACCGTGATGTCCTGGGTTTAGTCAATCAGCGTATCGCTGCCGCCGCCTCGCGTGTTTATTTGATGGTTGCTGGCCTGGGCGTTGATATCAAACGTCTGCACGAAAACGCCGAGCTTTAACTACTGAAGATCAACTATCTCGCGCCTTCAAGGCTCTTGCATGTTTGCCTGTAAACCACTCGCAAACGATCAGAATGGAGAGGGAAAAGCGTCCGCTTCTCCCCTTCACCATGAATTCAGATTGCTTATTCCCGTTCTGGTTCTCTGGCTGGTCTGGCGTGGTAACTATACCGGATATACTACGCCCGATTACCAGAAGCGTTTGTGAAAGCCGTAACTCTCTCCCACGTGTTGATAGCCAACCGCCTTATAAAAAGGAATGGCCTCTTTTTCCGCGATCAGGTTGATTTGGACTCGTGGATAGAGCAGATGGCAGGCCTGCAACAGCAGGCGGCCGATCCCCTTTCCTCGATAGTTAGCATCAACGAGCAGGTCGGTGATGTGCATCGTGACGTGCTCATCCGTCAATGCCTGCACATATCCCACCACACGCTCATCGTGCGTAGCAACGAGAGTAGGCCAGGCATGACGCCAGCCCCCAATCACCTCTTCTGGCGTATGCCGGGTCGGCCATCCCTGCTGGTCAACGAGTCTCTGAACAGCGGGCATATCGACATCTGTCCAGCAGCGCAAATGAATGTCAGCAGGAAGCGAGAGCGTCGGAAGCACTGCAGCTAGCTGTGCCTGTTGAGATGATGGTGCGTTCATATAAAGAAATGCCTTTCCTTCTACTAAACTTGCTTGCTGTTGAGCGGTAGAACGGCTGAGCCAGTCATTGTGATAGGATTGTAACAAGCTTTTTACCGATACGCTCGTTGCCACCAATAACGACATTTTTCAGCGCGAGAATTTCTTACCTCATTCAATATTACGCTTTTTTTGCTTCGAGCATGCCAAGGGATATCTCCCACAGGTGCTCGGCGTTGTTGGGATCTAGTGCCCACGGAGCAACTCCGCCACCAAACATCACCGGCCGATCGCGCAGGACAGGCGACTCATTGCAGTCTTCGAAGTAGCGCCCGCCGATCCCTTCTAACAGAGGTGAAGCAGCCAGCAACACTGATGTCGCTGCTCCCTGCGCGGGCGTCTTGCGCTTCTCAACTGGAGTCTTCAAACCACCAGTATACTTCTGCAGGTTGGTAGCAATGGCACCAGGATTAAGTGCATTGGCGTAGATGCCCTCGTGAGACCAGCGCCGCGTGGCTTCGACCGCAAGCAGGATACAGGCCGTTTTGGATTGGCCATAGGCGGACCATGGATCGTAAGGACGGATCTGATAGTCCACGTCATCGAAGATCACTGGTGAGAACTGATGCGCGTTTGAGCTCACCGACACGATGCGAGCACCAGATGCGGACACAAGTGCTTCATGCAATCCCACTGTGAGCGCGAAGTGGCCGAGGAAGTTGGTTGCGAATTGCATCTCATGTCCATCCGACGTCAGTTCTAATTGAGGCACGGCCATGATACCAGCATTGTTCACCAGGACGTGTAGAGGACCATGCCAGCCTTTCACAAAGGCGGCGACGGAATCCAGATTGCTCAAGTCGAGAGCCGCAACATGGATCAAGGTATTTCCGGTCGCCGCACTAATGTCATTGGCGATACGCTCGCCAGCCCCGGTATCGCGTACAGCTAACGTCACATCGGCACCACTACTCGCCAGGGCATGCGCCGTCTCGATACCAATACCAGAGGAGGCACCAGTAATGATAACGCGTTTATTCGTCATATCAACGTTCTGCACTATCTCTTCAGCAGTTGATCCGAAACCAAATGGTGTCTTAATAAGCTCCATATATATTGTCCTTTTACCCTTTTACAATCTCTTCAGCAATACGATGATTTTCTGCGATGATGCGCTGAACAGCCTCCTCATCTCCACGTTCTAGCGCATCCCAATAAGCAACTTTTCCTTCGAGATACTGTTTTCTCATCTGCAGGCGCTCTATCTGGTGCTCTAGCTCGGTGGCATGAGCTTGAAAGAGTTCTTTTTGCTGTGCGGCTCCCTGCGTCCCCTTCTCAAGCAATTGCAAATAGGTACGCATATCTTCTATCGAAAGGCCGCTAGCACGCAGACAGGCAAGTGCATTGACGACTTGTGCAGTTGTAGCGGGATAGCGTCGATGGCCGCTGCTAGGATCCCTTGGCACCGGTTGGATGAGCCCAATCTTCTCATAATAGCGTAGCGTAGGCTCGCTCAAACCGCTTTGTTTTGACAACTCCTGAATCGTGAATGATAAGGGTAGCGTCATGGTTACTATGTCTTTCATGATCTTAAGTATAGAAAACTTAAAGCGCTTTAAGTCAAGGGGCAAATCGCCCAATGTTTATACTCAAATATTACTACTGCATCGGACGGGAGTTCGCAACGTAGCACGGCAGATGCATTATTTGGATGCGCATCTTGAGCAGGCTTGTGCTTTTGGGCTCACTGAAACTGGCTCTGTTTATGAGAATGGGAAAGCCCTGCGCGCCTTCAGGGCTTTTTAATTTTCAGCCGGGAGTAATCATATACAGAGTATTTCTAGTGTGGTGTGTGTTCGTTCTGTGGGCGGCCGCGGCCGCCCACAGAACGAACACACACCACACCAAACTCCGGCGCCGTAGGCGCCAGGAAAAGGAAAATTAAAAAGCCCTGACGCGCCTTGCTTGTTTATTGACAGGAATAGATAAAGCTGGGTATACTACTTGTTGGAAATAACTCTACTTTTTATTTTGTCAGGTGGTTGAGACACGAAGTCTCGACAGAATAGGGAAGTCGGTGAAAATCCGACGCAGTCGCGCTACTGTAACTGGTCTAATGCCTATCTCTTCAATGCCACTGTTCCGTAGAGGAATGGGAAGGCTAGATATGCAATTGCCAGAAGCCAGGAGACCTGCCTGACAAGTTGTGCTCATGATCCTTCGCGTAAAAGGAGCGAGTGCCAGGGCATCTCTGTGTCTGATTTCTTCTTGTCTTGGACTGGCCACTATTTTTCGCGAGGTGACTGCGGGCGTTATCTAGAAGGATACAAGTGTATGCGCACCCATGTCATCTCATCACGTTTTCTTTTTGTCTGTTTGTTGGGACTTATCGTGACTCTAGCCGCTTGTGGACAGGCTACAAATTCCCAGACGTCGAACAGTACTCCTGCTAATTCTGCTACAACGCCCACGCCGACGCCAGCGCTGGATAATTATGGTACGCCGATTGCTATTCCTAAAACTGTTCCCCTGCGCATTGTCTCGCTGGCACCCAGCATTAGTGAGATTCTGGGCGCTCTAGAACTGCAGAACCGTGTCGTAGGTGTCGATGCCTTTACGAATTATCCTGCCTCAATGGCTACGATCAAGAAGGTATCCAGTAGTACAGGCATCAATGTTGAGAGTATTGTCGCTCTTAAGCCTGATCTGGTATTAAGTTCTGGTGGATTATCAAACAAATATGATACCCAATTGACCCGGCTAGGTGTGCAAGTGGTGGATCTACCTTCACCCGATCTCGCCAAAACACTTGATCAGATTACACTGGTTGGCCGCTTAACACATACTGAAGATAAAGCACAGTCTTTAGTCAAGCGGATGCAGCAGCAGATCACGCAGATTCAGAATACTATCAAGGGGACACCTGCGAAGAAGGCCCTGCTCGAAGTTGATAACAGTACCCCTGGTAAACCGTATGTCTTTGGTGGTGGCTCATTTGGGGATGAGATGGCACAATACACCAATGTCACCAATATTTTCCATGATAATAAAACCAATGGTGGCTATCCGCAAGTTACCGATGAGTCAGTAATTGCCGCTAACCCTCAATATGTTATCCTCACTGAAGATCCGCTGTATGGTGGTCAGCCATCAGCCGTATATAAGCGGGCGAACTGGGGAAATATTGAGGCGGTAAAATCTCATCAAGTCTATCATATCAACTCTGATATTATGCAGCGGCCGGGACCCCGAATTGTCCAGGGATTGCGTTGTCTGGCCCAGATTGTCCATCCTGATAAATTTTCCGAGAAACTCCCTGCCTATTGCGCGGCGAATGTATAGTTTCTGCTGTCTGTAAAGAAGCCTGGCTGCATGTGCTACAGTATGTTGAGAGGCCGTACAAATAAGTTAACAGCAGCCACAGCCCTGGAGCCTTATGATATTTTTCCTGCTATTGTCCAGCAGTAGCTTTCTATTGGAGTAATATAAATGGAAGAGCGAACTTCTCAAGAAAACCAGTTTGAAACCACTGAAGTTGAAGAACTGACCGAAGAGGGTCGTGCCCGTCTGCGTAAAGAGCAGGCTGAAGTACGGGCACAACGCAAGCCTGCTAAAGGTCTGGTAATCATCAATACGGGCAACGGCAAAGGAAAAACTACCGCCGCCCTGGGTGTGCTATTTCGGGCCTGGGGACACAACCAGCGTGTTGTAATGCTACAATTCCTGAAATCCCAGACCGGCAAATGGGGTGAGATCCGGGCGGCCCAGAAAATCGGGGTAGAAATCATTCCATTGGGAGATGGCTTTACCTGGAATAGTGATAATATTGAACATGACAAGGCGCTAGCACGTAAATGCTGGCAGCTCTGCCGTGAAAAAATTGAAAGCGATCAGTACGACATCGTCATCATGGACGAGATCACCTATGCCATCAACTATGGTTGGCTAGATGTTAACGAGATACTGGCAACTCTGCAAGCACGCAACCCCAAAATGCATGTAATTATCACTGGTCGCGATGCTCCTCAGCCCTTAATAGATTATGCTGACCTGGTCACAGAGATGAACGAGATCAAGCATCCTTATCGGCAAGGGATTCTGGCACAAAAAGGGGTAGACTTTTAAGATTGGCGAACCAGTATTTTCTATAGTATTTAAAAAGTGAATGGCTTAGCAGAGGTAAATATATGATTGAGCTACAAACTATTATTGATCGGATTGCTCCGCTTGATGCTGGCAGCGAGGAACAGGCGTGTTCTCGTCAGTCGCAATTAACCAAGCCAGCTGGAAGCCTGGGCCGCTTGGAAGAAATTGCTGTACAGTTCGCAGGTATCACAGGAAATGCGCTCCCTGTAGTTCAGCAGAGGGCGGTGGTGGTGATGGCGGCCGATCATGGTGTGACCGCTGAAGGTGTAAGTGCCTATCCAAAGGATGTGACTCCGCAGATGGTCCTGAATTTTCTGGCTGGCGGTGCAGCCATTAATGTGCTGGCTCGCCAGGCTAATGCAGTTGTAACCGTTGTGGATATTGGTGTGGCCGCCGATTTACAGCATCCGCAACTTCTTTCGCGCAAAGTACGGTACGGAACGGCGAATATGGCGCAGGAACCAGCCATGAGTCAGCAGGAGGCTTTACAGGCTATTAAAGTTGGCGTTGACATCGTGGAAAGTCTGGCTGCTAGAGGTGTAGATCTCATCGCAACTGGTGAAATGGGAATTGGTAATACGACTGCTGCCAGTGCTCTTACTGCCTGCTTACTGAATGTGCCAGCCGAACAGGTTACAGGTCGTGGAACCGGCATTGATGATCAGCAGCTGGCCCATAAAGTACGTATCATTGAGCGCGCCATTGCTCATAATCATCCTGATATTGATCGGCCTCTGGATGTGCTGGCAAAAATTGGTGGACTGGAGATTGCAGGACTGGTTGGCGTAATTCTGGCTGCTGCCGCCAGACGCATACCGGTGGTTCTGGATGGTTTTATTTCGAGTGCTGCCGGACTGGTTGCTTATGCTCTTTGTCCAGCCGTTAAGGGGTACCTCCTGGCTGGACATGTATCGGTTGAGCGTGGTCATCGCCTGATCCTTGAAAAATTAGGTCTGGAGCCACTACTTAACCTGCAGCTACGCCTGGGCGAGGGAACTGGTGCCGTGTTAGCAATGCATATCATCGAAGGCGCATTACGCACCCATCTAGAAATGTCCACGTTCGCGGATGCTGGTGTCAGCGATAAAATAGAATAACGACCTTTGCATATGGCTTCTTTTGTGCCAGGTAGAGTAGAAAGGAGTGATCGCGTGGATTTTTCAAACGCTCGCATTGCTGTATTAGAAGCGAGGATGAGTGGTGAGATGGCTGACCTGCTGCGTCGCAATGGGGGACAGGCCTGGAGCGTACCGGCTGTGCGTGAAGCTCTCCTGGACTCATCTGATCTGGTGGCAAATTTTATAGATCAACTGGTGGCGGGAAATATTTCTATGGTGGTGTTCTTCACCGGCGTAGGAGTAAAAGCGTTACTACAAGAGGCCGATCAAGCAGGACGACGAGTTGAGCTTGTAGAGGCTCTACGCCAGGTGACCGTTGTTTGCCGTGGACCCAAGCCTTCAGCGGTAGTAAGGAAGGAAGGTATTCCCATCGCCGCCAGCGCTCAGGAGCCGTATACGAGTACTGAACTCTTAGCCAGTCTGGCTCCTTTTGATGTTACAGCGCAACTGGTAGGAATTGTGCATTATGGTGAGCGTAACGCATTGGTATCGCAAGCATTGCAAGAGCGTGGGGCTCGTTTAGAGGAACTCTGCTTATATGAGTGGCAGTTGCCAGAGGATACCGCTGCGTTGCGCAATCTCGTACAGGAATTGATCGCGGGCCGCGTGGATGCCGTAGTCTTTACCAGCCAGATCCAGGTCCGACATTTGTTTGTGATTGCCGCTAAAACAGGACAGAAGCAGGAACTGACCACAGCTTTGAACACAAAAACCATCATTGCCTCGATCGGCCCTACCTGTACGGGTGTGCTGGAGGAGTATCATGTTACTCCCCATGTCATCCCTGAGCATCCCAAAATGGGCTATTTGATTAAAGCACTGGCCGAACATATGCACGCATAAGGCTGCCTGTGCAATCTTGCTGATAGATCAGGATATTATTGGTCATGAATGAAGCCTTCTCACAGACACTCGGAACTTCAGGTGTCTATGAAAGGGCTTCATTGTGTGTGTTAGCGTATACCAGCCAGTTGCCAGATTTTTGCCAGGCTATCATGGGTGGCGCGTACACGTTCGGCATGTGGGAGGGCGCGGTGCTCAGCGTTGAATGGCTCAACTACCACCGGGCCATCATAACCGATGCGCTCTAACGCCTGTAAGAAGCCCGCAATGTCAATCACACCACTGGCAGCAGGAAGCAAGCGTTCTCCATCCAATTGCTCATCAACATCACGACCAGCAGGAGCATCATTGACGTGTACATAGACGATTTGCTCGTTGGTTAGCTTTTGGATATCCTCGACACTCCCATGTGAGGTATACCAGTGGTAGCTATCCAGCAAGAGACCTGTATTGCCAGTACCAATTTGTTGGCCCAGTTCAAGACCGCCAGCGATAGTGGAAATAAATTCATATTTGTGGCCGTTACGCATTGTTTTTGGACCAACAAACTCAAGTCCAAAACGTTGACCATGGTCGGCTAAAATCTGTGCAATTGGGTGCAGGCGTTGAGCATGAAATTCCATATTACCGGCATAGTCGCGCTCATCTGAAAATGGCAATATCCAGGTTGAACAACGGCTGGCGCCTAATGCCTGGGCCAGTTCTGCATACGCTGGCAGTTCCGCCAGGCCTGCTTGATAGGAGGCCTCGTCACCACGAAAATCTACTGGTAATCCCCAGGCGCCTGGACGGAGGTGCGCCGCCTGAAAACGATCCTTAATTTCTTGTACCGAGGTCTGCTGTACCCGAGTTAACAACTGTTTCATAGGAAGATCCAGGGCCACAAAGCCACTTTCTTGCGCCAGTTGTATAGCTTCCTCAAAAGGAACAGAGAAACCAATGGCACCGGTATCTAAACTTGTGAACATATGCACACTCTCCTTTGACTGGTGGATTGTTTGATATATCGCCATATAGTGAAGTATTCTGTTATAGTAACAGAGTGTTACTAAAGATGCAACGGCGAAAATAGTAGCAAATAGCGCCATGATTTTATGCTTTTTATCCATATGACTTGACAAAAAATGTCAAAAGATTTAGCATAGAAAAGCAATATGCCGCCACACAAAGACAAAAATAAATACCTCTGCTCTATTTATTTTTTGATAGCAAATAAGAAGTTAAAAGGAGGTTCTGCTATGAAGCGGCGTTCCCGAGCGTCTCACTCGCTGAGTGATGATGAACATCGACATTTACCAAAGTATTCTATCGGCGTGGTCTCGCAGCTGATTGGTATACCTCCGCAAACACTGCGTCGTTATGAAGAAGCTGGTTTACTTGATCCTGCTCGCCAGGATGGTAAAAATCGCCTCTACTCGGATGAGAATCTTGCGATCTTGCAGGAAATCGCTGAACTGGCCGATCAAGGTATCAATGCGATTGGTATTCGACATATTCTTCAAATGCGCAAGCAAGTAATTCATCTTGAGCAAGAAGTGCACGAGGTTCGTACGCTTTTGATGCATTTCCAGCGCACAGAGTATGTGATTGACCCTTCCAATGACGATCAAAAGTAACTATAAAGCGCTATATATATAATACGAGACCAAACGAATTTTGACAAAGTCCCAGTCACTGTTTTACTAAGCAGGATCCATAAACTTATGGGTCCTGCTTTTTTTATTTATGAAGATGGAACACCCTCAACTGTTAGAGATCTGTTAGAATTATGAATAATATACTATAAATGACTTGACAAAAATTGTAAGGTAAATCATAATATAGCTGTAAGGTGATTGGAGAGAGCAAGTAAGAAAGAGCGAAAAAGAAAAGCTTGTTCTTCTAATCCATATCTCAGGTTTGTGTCAATTGAAACATTGGTTATAAAGGTAAAGAACAGGAGGCTGTTATATGTCAATGATGATGCGCCACGATCCATTTCGGGAAGCCATAAGTTTGCGTAATGCGATGGACCAACTGTTTGAACGAAGTTTTGTCCGTTCAGGTTTGGGGCAGCCTTCACAGGCCGGCTTTGCGTTGATGGATGCCTACGAAAATGAACAGGGCTACCACATACGTGTTCTCCTACCCGGTGTCAAACCCGAGGATATCGAGCTAACTGTACAAGACAGCACCATTACGCTCAAAGGCATCTTGCAACCCTGGCAGCCTCAGGAAGACAAGGTTAACTGGCTGGTTCAAGAGAGCAGTTCCGGCAAATTTGAACGCACCATTACCTTTGCAAAAACGTTGCATGTGGATGGCATTGAGACGACCTATGAGCAAGGCGTCCTGAACATCTTTGCCCCGGTTGCAGAGGAGAATCGTCCACGTAAAATCACTGTTTCCAATGGCACTCAGCCAGAAAAAGTTGTAGAAACTGGCCCACAGGCATAGTGCCCTTTTTGCCTGCGCGATTAAATGACAGGCCATATATAGTGGCCTGTCATCCCAAAGATGGTTCTTATTATAGCTCTTCTTTCTTCCTTGTCGTGTAGGGTTATAGAGCAAGAGTAATTTGATAGACCACACAGCGACTATTGCTGTTTTATATACATATCTCGACGTTCTTTTTTTATGCATAAGAGCTAGAACGTCGCCAGGGTGGTAGAGGTGGCAGGCTGTACATTGTAGTGTAATGCAAGTTTGTAGAAAAAAAGGTGACATACCTCATTTAAAGAGGAGAATATAGATATGGCCAAAGTTATTGGTATTGATCTTGGTACAACTAACTCGGTTGTCGCGATTATTGAAGCCGGCGATCCTACTGTACTGGAAAATAGCGAGGGTGCTCGTTTGACGCCTTCGATTGTCGCTATTACAAAGAGCGGCGAGCGCTTGGTGGGGCAAGTCGCTAAACGTCAGGCCGTCACCAATCCAGAGAACACCATTTTTTCAGTGAAGCGCCTGATGGGTCGGCGTTATGATGATGCTGAAGTACAGCGTACTATTAGTACTGTTCCTTACAAAATAAGCCGTGCAGCCAATGGTGATGCGCGTGTCTCGATGGCGGGTCGCGAATATAGTCCTCCTGAAGTATCCGCTATGATCCTGCAAAAACTGAAGGCGGATGCTGAGGCAAGATTAGGTGAGCCAGTCACACAGGCCGTGATTACTGTTCCTGCCTACTTTAATGATACACAGCGCCAGGCTACTAAGGATGCAGGTCGGATCGCGGGGCTGGAAGTTCTGCGTATTATTAACGAACCAACCGCGGCTTCGCTGGCCTATGGCCTGGATAAAAAGAGCGACCAGACCATTGCTGTGTATGACCTGGGTGGAGGTACCTTTGATATCTCAATCCTGCAGTTGGGCGAAGGCGTGTTTGAAGTAAAATCAACCAACGGTGATACCCATCTTGGCGGTGATGATTTCGATCAGATCATTATCAATTGGATTGCTGATGAGTTCCGTCGTGAGCAAGGTATTGATCTGCGTAATGATCGTACTGCGATTCAGCGTTTAAAAGAGGCTGCAGAAAAAGCCAAGATCGAACTCTCCTCTGCCATGCAGACCGAGATCAATCTTCCTTTCATCACTGCAGACGCGACTGGTCCAAAGCATCTGGTGATGAATCTGACCAGGGCTAAATTGGAGCAACTGGTGGGTACACTGATCGAGCGCACCAGAGGTCCCGTCTTGAAAGCGCTTGAAGATGCTGAGTTGCGCCCCGGTGATATTGATGAAGTAGTGCTGGTCGGTGGTCAGACGCGTATGCCTGCCGTCATAGAGATGGTGCGCAAACTCTTTGGGAAGGAGCCACATAAGGGCGTTAATCCTGATGAGGTCGTAGCCATTGGTGCCGCCATTCAGGCTGGTGTGTTACAGGGTGATGTCAAAGATGTATTGTTGCTGGATGTGACCCCACTATCATTGGGTGTTGAGACTCTTGGTGGTGTGATGACACGTTTGATTGAGCGTAACACGACCATACCTGTACGTAAGAGTGAGGTCTTTAGTACTGCGGAAGATAATCAGCCGGCAGTTGAGATTCACGTCTTACAGGGTGAGCGCGAACTGGCGCGTGATAACAAGAGTCTGGGCCATTTCAAGCTTGAAGGTATTGCGCCTGCGGCACGTGGCATTCCTCAGGTTGAGGTCATTTTTGATATCGATGCTAATGGTATCCTGAATGTTACCGCGCGTGATAAAGCTACTGGTCGCGAACAGCGTATCACGATTACCGCTTCGGGTGGACTCTCTAATACCGATGTGGAGCGCATGGTACGTGAAGCAGAGGCACATGCGCAAGAAGATCGACAGCGCAAAGAAGAGATTGAACTGCGTAACCGCGCGGATAGTGCCGCTTATCAGGCTGAACGGACGCTGAAGGATACTGAAGGCAAAATTTCGACTGGCCTGCGTTCAACGCTGGAAAGCAAGATTCAAGCGGTGCGTGATGCCATTCAAGCCAATGATACAGCGCGTATGAAGGCCACGACTGAAGATCTTGAGCAGACCTTGCAAAAGGTTGGACAAGAGATCTACGATAGCCAGAATGGAGCCACGGCTGGTACTGCTGCTGGAAACGGTACGGGATCTGTAAGGGCCAGTGAAGATTCAGGGACGATCGAAGGAGAATATCGCGAGGTCTAACTAACGAAATGTACCGCGAAGCGGGAAGCACGGCTACCAATGGTGTGTGCGTGCTTCCCGCTTTGTGTTTGTCTGTTAAGCCTGAGCTATGGCCATATTTTGTTCGGTCAGTGTGCCATACTTGCCCATATTACGGAACTTCTGATAACGGCGTTCCAGTAACTCCTCGACTGATAATTGTCCCACATCAGCAAGTTGACGTTTCAGTGTCTCTTTTAAGGTGATTGCCATCTGATGGTAATTGCGATGAGCGCCACCGATTGGTTCAGGCAAAATCTCATCAATCAGGCCAAGCGGAAGCAATTCACGGGCGCTGATACGCATGCCCGTCGCAGCATGCGACGCGTGAGCTGAGTCCCGCCACATGATCGAAGCCGCCGCCTCGGGGGCCGCCACCATATAAATACTATGTTCAAACATCAACACCCGGTCCGCGACACCGATGGCCAGTGCGCCACCGCTACCACCTTCACCAATGACCGTGGCAATAATAGGAACCTTAAGTCGGGGCATCAAATAAAGTGTTGCCGCGATTGCCTCTGCCTGTCCACGTTCCTCATCTACCAGACCTGGCGATGCGCCAGAAGCATCGATTAAGGAAACAATCGGCATATTAAATTTTTCAGCCTGCTGCATTAAACGATGAGCTTTGCGATATCCTTCAGGATGCGGCATACCGAGATTACGGAATTGCTTCTCCTTCATATCGCGGCCTTTTTGGTGGCAGACAAGCATAACTGTTTGGCCATCAATAGTGGCGGGGCCGGCCATAATTGCATGGTCATCTCCAAAAGAGCGGTCGCCATGCAGCTCAAAAAAATCATCACACATGAGCCGAATATAGTCCGCAGCGTAAGGTCGGTCCTTGTGGCGTGCCACTTGTACAGTTTGCCAGGTCGTGAGATTTTTATAAATCTCCTCGGTCTTGTGGCGAAGATCGCGCTCAGCGTCTTGTAACTGTACCAGTTCCTCCGCTTTCAGACGATCACCCTTGCGTTGCAGTGTAGAGATCTTTTTTTCTAGCTCAGCCAGCGGTTTTTCAAATTCCAGATCGTAAGCCATCACATTCCCTTTTCTACTATGGTGCTGTTTTGCTGTGCTTAATGGTAACAAAAAGTGCTACACTCAAACGGAGTTTATGCATACAGACGTAAAATACGTCCCAATGTTGATCTTAAATCCCGTCGGTGTACGACGGCATCAATCATACCATGTTGCAAGGCAAACTCCGA
The DNA here is from genome assembly GCF_003967575.1 of Dictyobacter alpinus. Classification (NCBI taxonomy): domain Bacteria; kingdom Bacillati; phylum Chloroflexota; class Ktedonobacteria; order Ktedonobacterales; family Dictyobacteraceae; genus Dictyobacter; species Dictyobacter alpinus. The sequence continues at coordinate 619,469 of NZ_BIFT01000001.1, read as the reverse complement.
GTTGACCGTGCCTTCGGGTAGCTTGATATGCATAAACTGTTCGATTACTCGGGGACCAGTAAAGCAGACAAGCGCTCCAGGTTCAGCCAGTGTAATGTCACCAAGCATAGCAAAGCTCGCGGACACACCACCGGTAGTGGGATCAGTGAGCAAGCTGATGTAGGGAAGTTTTGCCTCACCTAATTTTGCCAGGGCTGCTGAAGTTTTCGCCATTTGCATCAATGAGAAAAGCCCCTCCTGCATACGTGCGCCGCCCGAAGTCGACGCGATCATGACAGGAATATGGCGTTCGATACCCAGTTCAATCGCCCGGGTAATCTTCTCACCAACGGCTGAGCCCATGCTTCCACCCATAAAATGGAAGTCCATTACAGCCAGGGATAGTGGTTTGCTTTCAATGGTGGCGTGACCAATGATGACCGCCTCATTCATCCCGGCTTTTGTGCGTTCAGCGGCCAGTTTCTCTGCATAATTGCGTTGATCGGAATATGCGGGCGGAAAGGTAGTAAACTGAAGCGGATCCACTGAAATAATATCAGCATCCAGTTCATTAAAACTACCAGGATCAGCCAACAATTCGATGCGCTCTTGAGCTGTAAGTCTGAAGTGATGATTACAACGTGAGCACACCTTGAGATTCTTTTCCCAATCGCGGCTATACAGAATCTCTTTACATTTAGGACATTTGACAGCTATATTGCCCACTGAGGGCAGTGCAGGCTTATTCCCGTTAGCGGAAGCCTGCCTGGTAAGTGGGACAGCCGCTTCTTTTGCCATAAGAAACCTCCGGTTACTGTTGTGCGAAGAGCGCTGCCACGAAATTCTGCGGTTCGAATGGCATCAAATTCTCTACTTTTTCACCCGTACCAATAAATTTAATTGGTACACCTAAGTCGTCTGCGACCGCAAACGCAAATCCACCCTTGGAGGTACCATCCAGTTTGGTAATGATTACACCGGTCAGACCAATATCCTCGGCAAATTTACGTGCTTGTAGCAAGGCATTTTGCCCTGTGGTAGCATCAATGACCATGAGCAGTTCATGTGGTCCATCTGGAACGAATCGCTGAATAATTTTGTTGATTTTCTTTAATTCTTCCATCAGGTTAAACTTGGTGTGTAAACGACCGGCAGTATCAACGATCAAGACATCGCTACCGCGACTTTGAGCGGCTTGTAAAGCATCAAAGACAACGGCTCCGGGATCTGAATTTGGCTTCTGGCTGATAACAGGTACATCGACACGATTTCCCCACTCCTGCAACTGATCAATAGCAGCCGCACGGAACGTATCCCCTGCAGCCAGCATGACATCGTGTCCTTCATGTTTGAGGCGGGCAGCCATTTTGGCGATGCTAGTTGTTTTGCCTGAACCATTGACACCGATCACGAGGATGACTGTGAGGGGAGATTGTTTGGAGAAGCGAAGAGCGGCTGGTTTTCCAAGGAGTTGTGTTAATTCTTCTCGTAATGCCTGTTGTACCTGGCGCCCTGTCCGCATATTTTCGTCGCTTGCGCGCTCGCGCAGGCGATCAATGAGCCATAGCGTCGTGCTTGGTCCCACGTCAGCCCCCAACAGAGACTCTTCCAACTCATCCCATAGGCTGTCAGTAATGATGTCGTTTTCCTGAACAGTGTTGCCCAGCCTGTTAAACATTTGACGGGTGCGACTCAGGAAGGAGAAACGTTGTTCAATATCAGGTTGCTGTTCAGCAACTTGTTCTTGAACATCCTCATTTGTTTTTTTTTGTTTCGGGTCTTCCTGAGGTTTCTGCCCAAAGAATCGATTGAGCACGTCAGCATTGACTCCTTTTAATAATGTTTAAAAATGCTAAATGATTTGTGAATACTCTATAACTTATACCGTATTTTTGCGTAAAAAGCCAAATAGAGGGTCTATAATCACCCTTTCAGGTCACTATAGTGGCCTTCTTTGTGATTACCCCTCTATGTGTAGAGAGGCAAAAGGAAGTTTTGATACGGCCGCCTTTTGCCTCCTCGTTACGCCAGTAAACGATTAAAATCGCATATAGACGTCAAGTTTGGTGTTTGAAACACTCCTACTGTCGACCGCTACGATAAGTATGGAGTGAACCATCACTAATAGGCTCGTTAATGATGATATCACCATTACGGATCTTGATATTGTACAAGCAGGAGGGGTTGGTGCAAACCCATGCTTTGTACTCTATGGAAGCTCCCTGGCTACCGAAATCCGACAGCGGAACCAGATCACCTTCACTACACTTGCGACACCGGGGAAATGCGTTTTCCACGAAATCGCCTCCTTCCTTCTCTCTGGAGGTAATATGCGCTTGTCGTTTTGCTTAACAAGCGAGGCTTAGCGAGATAGTAAGCCGAGGGGGAGCCTCCGCCGCTGCATCCGCATCCCCACAGCAAGGGTGTAACCCATGCCCTACCTATCATACCATAACTACCCTTCTCTGTCAGTAGTTAAGTGAAGATTTGTTCATTTTTATAGGCAAAAAAAGGGGTATTCTTCATCTTTCTGCTGGCAGTAGAAGTGATAGGGAGCACGGTCCTTTGCTTCTTACCTTCAGCATAACAGGTGATACAACTCAAGTCAAGTATTTGCATCTATAGAAATATGATTACAATTGATGCTGTGTAAAATTACGCAATTCTGGAAATATATTCATTTTTCAGTCGTATTGTTTGGTTGCTTCCATTGTTATTTACCACAATAAAGCAAAGACCTGACACTGGTATGCTTCACCTTCTGACTTGTTTCTCTGCCATCTTCTCAATGTCATGATGCGAGATTGGCTAGCAATTTCTGATTTTGGCACGATTATTGCAAAAAGGAGAAGTGGGGAATATGTTCTGCGAATGTCTTTGAGGCTGTTGATCTTTTGTTCAGATGTTGGGTGTGAAGAAGGAGTTCGAGTATGTCGTCAAAAGCTGGAAGATCGGCTGGTCATGTTGAGCTTGCCTTAGCGGAGTTAGATCAGAAGCAGAGGAAGGCAAAGATTAGCGAGGACGCTGTGCCGGGTGATGAAAAAGGAGATGCTGAGCCTGGCTATGACGAAGAGTTTTATGTAGATGAGGAGCCTGAAGATGGGTATGCCATCATGGATGATGCGGTCAAGCAATATTTAAAAGAAATCGGCAACTATCCACTGTTATCTTCTGAACAAGAACTTGCTCTGGCTGAACGTGTGGCGTGTGGAGATTCTCGGGCTCGCCAACAACTGATTGAAGCAAATTTACGGTTGGTCGTTAGTATTGCCAAGCGCTATGTGAATCAGGGTTTGCCCCTGCTGGACCTGATTCAAGAAGGCAATATTGGTTTGATGCGTGCGACGCAAAAATTTGACTACCAACGTGGTTTTCGCTTTAGTACGTACGCTACCTGGTGGATCAGGCAGGCAATTAGCCGGGCCATTGCCGAACATGCCAGTAGCATTCACATTCCGGTTCATGTGGTTGAACTTATTTATAAAATTAAGCGTGTGGCGCGTCGCATGTATCAGGAAGAAGGCATCGAGCCATTGCCTGAGAAGATCTCTGTGGAAGTTGGCGTATCCTCTGAACGGGTCGTAGAACTCCTCAATATTTCTGAGCAACCTATCTCTTTGGATGCTCCTATGGCCGATGACGAGGAATATCATCTCGCTGATACTATTGAAGATATCAGACAAAAAGGGCCGGTAGACGCTGCTATGTATCAACTTTTGTGTGAACAGGTAGAGCGGATCCTGGCCGTACTTAATCCACGAGAACGTACTATTATTGAAATGCGTTATGGTTTGAAGGATGGTCATTCCCTGTCACTAGACGAGGTCAGTCATGCGTTTCACCTAACGCGTGAGCGTATTCGACAGATCGAGGTCAAAGCTCTGCGTAAAATGCGTTATCCTGACCTCTTTGAGAATACTCGTGAGCCTGCCCACCATGCACGCAAAGAGCCTTATCCATCTATAGGATAAGGCTCTTTTTTTGATGCTGGATCAGGAATGACTATGCCTGTTCAGTTGCGTCGACTCCACCGGCTTTATCTTGCAGGTAGGCATGAATAAATGGGTCGACATCACCGGAAAGATAGCCTTCAGTATTCCCTGTCTCAAAATTTGTGCGATGATCTTTGACAATACTATAGGGATGGACCGTGACCGAACGAATCTGATTGCCAAAGTCTGCCTGCACATGCTCACCTTTCAGGCGTGCGGTCTCTTCTTCGCGTTTCTTTTGCTCCAGTTCAAACAGCTTGGCTCTGAGTATTTTCATTGCCACCTCACGGTTTTGGATCTGTGAGCGTTCATTCTGACAGGTAACCACAATGCCCGAGGGTAAGTGCCGCATACGCACTGCCGAGTCAGTTTTATTCACGTGCTGTCCACCGGCTCCAGTTGAGCGATACGTATCAACCTCAATATCTTCTGGTCGAATCGTGATCTCAATGGAGTCTTCAACATCTGGAATCACCTCGACTTTTGCAAAGGAGGTATGACGTCGATGGGCCGCATCAAATGGTGAAAGGCGGATCAAGCGGTGTGTACCCGCTTCTGAGCGCATATAACCATAAGCATAGCGTCCTCTGATCTCGACCGTTGCGCTTTTCAGGCCAGCTTCTTCACCTTCGCTATAATCGTAGATCTCAGTCTTAAAGTGATGCTGCTCAGCCCAGCGCAGATACATGCGCAGCAGTATTTCCGCCCAGTCCTGGGCATCTACGCCGCCACTGCCGGCATGAATACTCACAATTGCATCACGCTCATCATGTTCTCCACTAAGCATCAATGCGAACTGGAGTTTTTCGATCTGCTCTTCTATCGGGGGAATAGATTGGACCACCTCGGCCTGCATATCTTCATCTGGCTCCTCTTCCAGTAATTGGGCTAAGGCCAGCAGGTCTTGAAGTTGTGTGGCAATACTTTCCCAGGTCGTAACCTCTTCACGTAACGCGTTTAGCTGCTGCATTACAGCCTGTGCTTTACGGTTATCCGACCAGAAGTCAGAATCCATGCTATCTGCTTCTAATGTCTTTATTTGTTCGGCTTTAGTCGCCAGGTCAAAGACGCACCATAGTTTTCTCGACGCGTCCCTGGAGGCGCTCGATTCGATTTGTCAATTCACTCATGGTAGCTATTTTAGCATGATTTGTGTTGCGTTGTACATCGGCTTTTGTGATGCAGGCTAAAATCAGATGAGGAAGATATTGGTTAAGAGGAGGCGGCCGTCTTCTTTGGATGAAGTAGGATATTCCGTGATAAGTAGGAGGCCGGGTTGGTCCGGGAAAATGTTATTGTAGGACAATGTACCGGTCAGATGTCCGCCCTCATCAGTCTGTAGTGTGCCCGGCGTCTGGAGGGGGATAGCTGTCAGCGTATGATTAAAGAGTGTGGCCGTGACTTTTTCGCTGGTCGGAATAATCGTTCCCTCTAGTTGTAAGGGTGAGGAGACTGGCGTGTTGAATTGTGACTGATCAATTGAGATACCTGGTGACTGGGCATTTGTGACCCACCAGAGTCCTTTGCTATTATCCTGCACCAGGCGTTCAAGAGTCACCGCGACCGTCAGGTGTATATCTTTTCTCTCCAGGAGCACATGTGCTTCGGCTCCAGTGATATCTTTGAGTGTGGCATGAAGAGTGGATTTGGACCAATGGAGGAGATCTTCCGCCATCTGTTCAGCGGTTGCCTGTGGTCCAGTCCAGGGTAAGTTCTGTCCATTGTTGGCTTCATCTTGCAGTGCTTCTGCTTCGCTGCGGCTGGTGACGGGATAAAGTCCTGGAAAGGCAACCCGCTGAAATGTACCATTATGCCAGGCGTACTCTTGAAAAACATTTTGTTGTAGTGGTAATAACAGTGTATCACTATCAGTTGGGAGGGTCGTATCGATCTGGCCAATGCTGATAGTATGTGCTTGAGTGACATCTATAGAACCTTTGACCAGCCCTTGCTGCTTGAACAGGAGCGCGGGATCGGTGGTGTTTTGTTGTGATGGACAGCCATAGATGTAGACATCCAACTTTTGTTGTGGGCTCAAGTCTTCTACTTGAAGCAAGGCGGCAGGCTGTTTTGAGGTTACATCATTGATAAACTGGACCGCCGACATACGCTGTGTTCTGGGTTGGAATGGCACGAGTTGTGTATAGTCCCTGGTATGGAGCATTGAGGTGCAATCCTGCCGGGTGACTGGCTGTTGCTTAGATAGATGGTTTATGGCGATAAAGTGGGCTAAGGCCAGAATTGCCAGGATAGACAGGATAATTGTTAATAGGTGTGGTCGTGGTCGTTTATACCGGGTGGGTTTATGAGGAGACTTTTGATAGTCTGACTCTGGCTCTTGCCATGAATTTGCCATATGCCATACCTATCCTTTCTCTACTCAATTAATGCCTCTTTTCATTCTACTGGATGGCAAAAAATGATGAGTTAAAGGATATGTATGCTAAGCTGAGAGGTATATGAGCACCTCTTGCACCTCTCCTGTAGTAGTTAGTGCAAAAAAAAGGTGCGTCGCACCCTTTTTGCACTAACTACTAAAATGTGAGTGGGGGCGCCTGCACTCCCCAGCCAGGCTATTGGGCATATAGTCTCCAGAGGGCGACGAGGTGTTGCGTGTCTTCTGGGGTGAATGCTTTGTTGCCGCCAAAGAGTCCGCTTTGGAGTGCGAATAGGACGACCGCTGTTAAAATGAAGATAAGTCCACAGAGGACGAGAATAAGTCCGGTAGTTCGACCACGTGCGGCTCGGGCTGCCAGTTCAGCTTGTTGTTGCTGATATGGATTTTGTAGGTGTGGCTGTGAATAGCCCATCTCCATTTGTTGTTGGGGCAGGTTAGGATACGACATGCCTGTCCCATATGCTCCACCACCCTGGGTAGTACCTGAACCAGTATACATTTGTGATGGATAGTTACCACCACTCTGGGTGGGATAGTTACCACCACTTTGGGTAGGAAAACCTGTATTTGTTTGTGGTGGATAGCCGGGATAAGAGCCTCCCGCAGGATTCTGATTGGCCTGTTCCATCACGCTGGTAGAATCATAGTCAAAGGAATCAGGTGTACCATAGTCATTGCTGTTTGCCTGGGTCCCACTTGTGCCTGGACGCAAAATGAGTGGCTTTTGGCCAGCTGGTGGCTGGGACGTTGGTGAATTTCGATTTAGCAGCGATGGTGTGGCGACGGTTGCATCATCGGCATGAAATTCTCCTTCTGTAGTGGCGCTCGCTTCATCAATGGCGGCACCACAGCGAGGACAACGTGTACTTCCAGGGGCCAATTGTAGACCACACTGACCGCAGAAAATCATTGAAGTGCTCCTTATATGGCTACGTTTTTCCACATTATAACCTAAGAAAGATGGTCAGGCAATGCATGCACCCTTATTTCTGGAGGATGGTGGCTGTTGTTTTAAAGTGCAGTTTGGCTACTGCGCGTAGCTTTTCTTCTCCATAGTGCTGCACAATCTGGCGCCCACGATGAATGATGTCTGGATTAGAGGCGCCTTTGGGCAGGTCGACACCTATCTCATCTGAGATTCGTGCTAGTTGTCGCACGAACTCGGCGCGTGCAAGGATTGAGGCGGCCGCGACGGCAGTATCCTCTTCCGCACGATAGCGCTGTTCAAGGTGTAGGGTGCAGCCAGTTTTAGCGAGTGCCTGGCGTACTAATGCTTCATTGCCAAATTGATCAACGATGGCTCGTGGGCTGGCTGTGCGCCTGGCGACCTCGGCGATAACTTCAGCATGAGCCAGGGCTAGAAGCTGATTCAAGTTAGACAATTGCTGATAAAGCTGGTTATACGTTTCAGGTAGATAGCATAGAAGATGGTAAGGGCAGAGGAGACGGATCTCGCCAGCCATCGCCAGTATATTTTTGTCGGTCAATTTTTTGCTGTCCCGTACTCCCAATTGTAAGATTTGCTGTTCGCTGGCCTGATCTACATACACGGCAGCAATTACCAGTGGTCCATAGAAATCGCCTTTGCCCGATTCATCAGAACCAATACGTGATAGTCCTGTTGCTTGTGGTAACGTGGCTGTTTGCACGGTACTCTGGTTTAAAGCTGGGCGCGTTGCTGGTGAAGTTGTTACCTGTGATGCAATGGTCGCAGTATCTACCTGCGCGGGCTGATCCCATACTTTCAAGGTTGCCTGTAACGCACTGGCTTTTCCCTGCACCAGAGTCTTGCCGGTCGCATATAAAGCGACCGGCACACTGGCCTGACCATCAGACACGGTTAACTGACGTCCATAAGCAATCTCTTTTTCATTGGTAATGGTCCAACCTTTCTGTGCAACGAATTGCCGAAAGTAACGAACCTGTTCAGAAAGTTTTTCCCCTGCCACGAATAGAGTCCTCGTTTCTCTCCAGATTATGTTATTGGCGCTATTGTAACAAATGTGTCTGCAAGAACTCCAGTGTTGTCTCGATAATCTCTTCAGTACGTGCGTCGGAGTCCAGAATATCAAAGCTATGCTGACCGGAAGGATGATTCATGACGGTCAGGGCGACATTTTGGGATAAAGCCTCGCCGATGAAAAGATCTAGCGCTGTATTGAGCTCTGGATAGTCGAGTCCTGCGCGTGCAATGAAGAATGGCGCGCTATTACGGATACGATGTGAGAGTAGATCGCTGCCAGAGAACTCATCGAAATCTTCTTCGGTAAATTCGGGAGCATGCGCGCTCTGTTCTTCATTGCTGTCACCATAGAGACCTTGATAGTATGCCTTGAGTTCGACAAAACCATAGTAGCAAACGACAGCACGTATAAATGCAGGCGTCTCATGCAACGCAGCACGTAATGCAAACGGGGCGCCACCTGAACATGTCCAGATGCCAAGTCTACTGGCATTGATGTGCAGCCGTTTATGATGCTCACGGATATAGGTGATGAGGTCATCGACATCATTGGCTACCCCCACGACATTGTTCAGGTTCTCTGTAGAACGATGGTTAGCGACGACCGCAATCAAGCCCGAGGCGGCGATCAACTTGGCCCAGGATGTATATTGATCCATATCCTTGATGTTTTTTAGAAAATCTACTGGTCCGTCGCCATGGATCAGAACGACTGCCGGCAATAGTGACTGTTTCTCATGATTGGCTGGATAATAGATATCCAGTTTAAGTTCTATATCCTCGACAGTTTTGTATGTCAGGTTGGCTTGAACTTTCGCCTGCTCCATGCCAGGAATGGTATAAACGACAGGGCGGGGCTGGCGGGTCTCGATTTCTTGTTCTTCGGTTGGATAGTATTGAGTCATAACTCTTCCCTTTCGATTTGAACATTTGTACTATTATTGAGATTGTACCACATTGTACACACTTTCAAAAAGCACTTGCTGATGCAGTATGACCTACGTTTAGGATTGGTATCGGTAATATGTTCCTTTTAATATTATTGTCATCCATACATGTTAAAATGACAGTACCTAGCAACGTTTTTTTCATAGAAAAGTAAGATAAGATGCTGACTGTTGGAAATTCATTTATTGTGTAGGTGCATGTAGGTCCATTCGACGTATCAAAGAAGGAGCCAGTAGCTATGACCATGTCAGAACATTCTCTTGAGATAGATGCCCAGCGACGGGCATTTATACAATGTCTGGGTGCACTACCTGTATCCTGTCCTTTGGAGGTAGAGGTGGAGGAGCAAACCACAGAGGATACGTATGTACGTGAGCACATCACCTATCAAGCCAGTCCTGGAGTACGTGTACCTGCGTATGTCTTGATTCCACGTCGTCTGACGCAAAAAACAGCGGCCGTCGTCTGCATTCACCAGCATAATAGTGAATTTCATATTGGCAAAAGCGAGCCGGTAGGATTAGCGGGCAATCCAGATGTTTTTTACGCTCGTGATCTCTGTCAACGGGGTTATATTGTCATCGTCCCTGATCTTGAGGGATTTGAGGAGCGTCAGGTTTCAACAGACAATCTTGAACGCTGGAAGCGGACAACCCCTCGACTTCTATCTGAAGGAACCTATGAGCGTTTCCTGGCCATGGATCATTTGTTGCATGGTAGCACCTTGCAGGCTCGCTACGTCTGGGATCTGGCCCGGGCTGTAGATTATCTTTGCACCCGGTCAGATGTAGATGCCGAGCGTATTGGAGCGCTTGGACACTCACTTGGTGGACAGGAAGTTTGCTGGTTGTTGTTATTTGATGAGCGCGTGAAGGCAGGTGTCTGCTCATGTGGAATCAGTACCTTCGCGTCAATTGTGCGCAACGGGATCAATCATAATTTTGCCGCTTATGTTCCCGGTCTGTTAGAGGTAGGGGATATGGATCAGTTGCTGGCTAATCTGGCGCCTCGGGCGTTACTGATGGCGGCAGGAAATCAGGACTGGATTTTTCCCATTGATGGTGTACGCCAGATTGCTCAGGTTGCCAGTCATGCTTATGAAGCATATGGGACTCCTTCGGCTTTTCGCTTTCAAGAATTTTCTGGAGGACATGGTTTTCCACCTGAAGTACGCTTGCTGGCGTATAGCTGGTTGGATCGCTGGCTACGGGTGTAGCTGATACCCTTTTTACCTCTTCTATGAATAGGTTGTTGTCCAGGTCAGGAGCTCTTCATACGCTGGCACGTGTCTTTGTCCGCAAAGATAGCCCTGTTGTGTATTTGCTTGCCAAAACCATTTGATGCGTGCTATTCTCGTACATATGATCTAGCAGTAATTTGACCGGTTTTTATGAGGAGGCAGGTTGCAATGGTGCCGGAGGGGGAGACTGGAACTCCGCAGCGGAGTGTCCTATTGCGCCGTGCGTTTGAGTTGTTGGAAACATTAGGACAGCCCGCGCCCGAGGATATTTTAATTCAGCAGTTATTTGGGGCGCATGGTAATAAAGCGTTATGGACGGTTTTGTTGCGGCAGACGCTCCGTAGCTCTGAACTTTTTGAAGAGCGGGGAGATGTAACGATTGGTGATGAGTTATGCTGGGCTTTAACTGCATGGCGTAGTACCCAGCAGTCTCTGGATGCGGTTGAGTTTGTGGTTGTGGATACGGAGACAACCGGTTTACGGCCAGGGGCAGATCGTGTGATTGAAGTCGCAGCCGTGCGTATTGGACGGGGGCAGATTGTGGATACATTTCAGAGTATCATTAATCCTCGTCGCCGTATTCCTCCATTTATTGAGCGTTTTACTGGCATCACGCAGGCCATGGTTAGTGAAGCTCCCACTGCATCACAGGTAATGCCGGAGTTAATAGATTTCATTGGTGGAGCTACTCTCGTAGGACATAATCTAGGTTTTGACCTGAATTTCCTCTCCTTTGAAGCCCAGCTTTTAGGCCTGGCTTTTCCTATTGATGGCCTGGACACTATTCCACTTGCTCGCCGTTTCTTGCCCACTTTAAAGCGTTTTAAATTGGATATGGTGGCTGCACACCTGAATATCCGTACCCATAATCGACATCGCGCCTTTGGTGATGCCGAAGTCACCGCTGAAGTTTTTCTGCGTATCCTGGCATTGGCCCAGCAAGAAGGTATCTCTACTCTGGGATATCTAAGGCGTCGTCTGCAATTGCCTGTGGCCTGGAGTGGTGATATTACTAAGACCAGTCCTAAAAAAGATAGCACCCAATGGCGTGCCGATGGAAGTTTATCGGCCAGCGCCGCCTCCACTGCCCGCCCCAATGGTGGACTCTTTCTCAATCCAGTCTGGAAGCGTACTTTCCCGACCAAACCCGGCGTCTATTTGATGCGAGATGCCAATAATCAGGTAATCTATGTTGGCAAAGCCAAATGTCTGAAAGACCGGCTCTCCTCCTACTATAGCCAACCGCTTGGGTATACACGTAAAATGGATGGCTTGCTGCAAAATGTCAAAGAGATCGAGACGCGGGTTCTAGGTTCTGAATTGGAAGCCCTGCTGGTGGAATCGCGTTTAATCAAAGAATTGCAGCCTGCCTATAATGTGCAACTGCGCAACTACGAGCTCTATCCGTTTATTAAGATTGATATCCAGCATGCCTTTCCACGCGTCTATGCCACGCGTGAAGTGGCGGCGGATGGTGCGCGCTATTTTGGACCTTTCCGTAGTCGGCGCATGGTCGATCTGACCATTGAACTGTTGCAAAAGATTTTTCCTGTGCGCACCTGTACCCGTAGTTTGCCCCCGGTTGCCAAACCGAGCGATCCCTGTTTGCGTTTCCACCTTGGACGCTGTGCCGCACCGTGTCGTGGTGATAGTGATGTTGAAGCGTATCAGCAAGTTATACAGCAGGTGTGTGCTTTTCTAGGTGGAGAGAGTGAAGATTTAATGGAGCGCCTGCGCCGCCAGATGCTGGAGGCCGCGCAACAACTAAACTTTGAGCGTGCCGCCTGGTTTCGGGACGCCATTCGCAGTGCCGATGAAGTATTGATTGGACAGCGTTTGATCACTGGAGCTGTAGAGTCCAATAATCTTCTGATCGTCTATCCTTCCGCGCAAGAAGGTTGCAACGAAATCTTCTTAATCCGCCATGGACGTCTGATCGAGCAGAGCTGTGTTGTGCATCAGATCGATGAAATGCAGGATGCGCTGATCACCTTGCTCAAACGAGCTGCTGAAATGGGTGAACCGCCCAATGTGGTTGGCAAGGCCGAGGTAGATCAGATTAATATCATTAGCCGCTGGATCCATCATCACAGTGACGATCGAGCCTTCTTCCCTTTGCAGTCAGCACTTGTGGGTGAAAGCGAGATGACTATGCTGGTACAGCGCATCTGGTCAGAAGTGGAGCAAGCGCATGCACTGCCATTGGAAGAAAACAACAAAGAAACAGAATTTCTGGTAGCGGGGACTACTCCAGTGGAATATGATGCGCTATAATAAGCGCTGAATTATATTGTAAACTGGCATGGTAGTCCTGGCCCAGGAGCAATGGAACATCCCCCTCTCGAAACCTTCATACTTGCAGCAAACGCGGCGTGTATCAATGCGAGCGACCGGGAATAGTAAAGTCATAATGTCACGACGAGGAGCTATATACTCATGTTACTGTCAGATAAACGTATCGTGGAAGAGATGCAGCACGGCAATATTGTCATTGAGCCGTTTAATGAGCGCCATCTAGGGCCAAATTCCTATGACTGCCGCCTGGGCGATTGGTATTTTCAGGGGAACGCTAATGTTGAAGTGATGCACCTGGATATTCCCGATGAGATTCGTGGCTACTGGGGAGAGCCCCGCAAGGCGAAGGATGGTAAGATCGCGATTCGCCCCGGCACGACAATTCTGGCGCATACGCAAGAGGTCATTGGTGGTCATAATGGTTATCTGGCAAAGATGTACTCGCGGAGCACCGTAGCCCGATCGGGTCTCTCCGTCTGCCGTTGCGCTGGCGTTGGTGATGTTGGTTATATCAGTCGTTGGACCATGGAGATCAGTAATCATACCCAGACAACCATCTGGGTGCCCGTTGGATTCCGCATCTGTCAATTAACCTTTGAATATGTAGGCGAGACCTTGAAAGAGTATCATGGAAAGTATGGTCAGCGTGATCAGCAGTGGTCACCAGAAGACATGCTGCCAAAACCCTACTTTGACTGGGACTATGACATCTATCGCACTGACCGTAACCGCTAGATTTATGCTGTTTGCTGACCAGGAAGGTGAATTTGGGTATGGGACGAGGGTATTTTATCTCATTTGAAGGCCTGGATGGAGCAGGTAAGACAACGCAGATAGACTTATTTGAGCGCTGGCTGGCCAGTCAGGGCATCACTTATGTACGTACTCGAGAGCCGGGTGGAACTCCCCTCGGCCTTGAGATTCGGCGTCTCCTTTTTCAGCAGCCAGAGCTGACAATCACGCCACTGGCCGAAGCATTCCTATTCCAGGCCGACCGGGCTCAACATTTTGAGACCCTGGTCCTGCCCGCCCTGGCAGAAGGCAAAATCGTCGTCTCCGATCGCTGTTTTGACTCTAGCATTGCCTATCAAGGAGTCGGCCAGGGCGTCGGTACGGAACTGGTAACCCGGCTTTCCCTCATCGCTACCCAGGGACACGCCCCCGATCTCACCATCTTCCTAGACCTTGATCCAGCACTGGTACAAGAACGCACCAGCCTATCTAATAGGGAGCGCCACGAGCAGAGCCGCTTCGACCGGGCATCTGAACAATTTCATAACAAACTACGTCAGGCTTTTCTAGAATTAGCCCGCACCTATCCACAGCGCATCAAAGTCGTCGACGCCACCCAGACCCCTGAACAGATTCACCAAAATATCATCGCACTCACTCAAACCCATTTTAGAGCATTCAATACCAACCAATCGCATTTTAAAGCATAAAAAAGACAAGTCCCAACCCATTTTAAAGCATTCAACACTAACAATCGCATTTTAAAGCATAAAAAAGACAAGTCCCAACCCTTTTATTTTATGGTGCTGAAAAGTGCGTATTACGCACTTTTCAGCACCATAAAATAAAAAAAGCAAGTTCCCGTCAGGGAACGAGTGTGGGTAGGCTCACAGCAGAAGAATCCAGCACAACCCGCTGAGTTCTCCTTTATACTCACAAAACTGCAGCATTATCAAGAGCCAGATCGTATTACCCTTAGAGAAACGGTTACAGAAATCCTTACATGTAAAAGGTTTTGACCTTTTCTCTTGAAATTATTCGAGCGAGAAGGATGAACAATTATGGGCCAAATCAACTGGCAACAGAGGCGCGATATCCTCATATCCATTATCTGCATAGGAATTATCGCATGGACTCTGTGGAACCTGGTCAATCAATTTATTGACGCAGTCTTTCTACTATTGTTATCAATGGCCATTGCCTTTCTAATAACTCCCGTAACAAACTTTTTTGAACGGCAGGGAGCATCGCGACTAGTCGCCACCATCATTTCTTACGTATTTGTACTTCTTATACTAGGACTCTTTTCATATATTCTCGTTGTCTCGTTTGTTAATCAGGTAACTGGTTTCTCGGATACGGTTGTTGGCTTCACCAGGGATATCCCTGCTCGCTATAGTTCATTTCTTCAATTCTTGCGTGAGCAAGCAGGTATTCCACAGACACGTATTGATCAAACCCTGGCTCAATTAAACTCTCAGGTAACTGGCTTTGCGAATGCCGCGGTCACCAATACGATCAATATCATCATCGTTTTGACGTCTACCTTCCTGAACTTCTTGATCGTGTTAATGGTTAGTTTTTATCTTACTCTGGATGGAAAACGTATCCGTGATAGTATTGTAAGTATCATGCCCAAGCGCTCGTTATCAACGACATTGTTGTTTGAAGATGCCTTGACGCGTGTGGTGGGTAACTATATCCGAGGTCAATTGACACTGGCATTGGTCATCGGTGTGGCTGTAGCGATTGTCTGCTGGGCGACAGGATTAGGGCAGTTCGCATTGATCTTTGGCGTGTTGGGTTTCCTGTTTGAGACTATCCCTATGATTGGACCGGGTCTGGCCTCGATCTCGCCGATCCTGGCATCATTACTCTTGCCCAATCCTTTTCCGCGTACACTGATTGTCATCGTCTGTTTTATCTTTATCCAGTTGCTTGAGAGTAACATCCTGGGCCCTCGTATCGTGGGGCATGCCGTTGGCCTGCATCCTGTGGTCTCGATCATGTCATTGTTAGTTTTTGCTCGTTTGTTTGGAAGCTCGTATGGAGCCTTTGGTGGTGCGGTAGGTGCGCTAGTTGCCACTCCGATTGTGGCTGCTGCATGGGTTGTAGTTGCCAGCCTGTATCGTTCAGCCCGTGGTGAGACTGCCGATCAAATACTAGCACGTAAGCGTGCCCCCTGGTCGCTCAAGCGACCATCGCCATCCTCATCTAGAGCGAAATCGTCTGGGCCCGGCACCATTTCGGGTAAGCTATTAAGAAAAAGTGTCATACCACGCTCAGTGACACGCAATAACGTCATTTCGGTGACCGCCCCTGAAAGTCCCAGGCAGGATCCGATCAGCGGGGAATTGCGCAAGCCTAGCGATCAGCAAGAAGAGTCTCCCACTGATCCACAAGAAACTCAGGTCATTTCCAACCCTGGTGCGGCTGATAAACATTTTTCAAGCTCGGAAGACAAAAAGTAGATAAAAGTGCTTCAGAGGGAAGGGCAACATACCCTTCCCTCATTTCCTCTAAAATACCTACTACGCTTGCTATTTTTTAGCCATCCCTCTACAATTTTTAATGTTATGCTCATCTTTTAATGAGACCATGCGCTTCTATTAATATAAATAGTGATAGGAAAAATTTAAATAATGCAGATAAATAGAGCGACACGTGCAACTGCATTTCCCTGGTTTATTGCAGCGTCTGTACTTGTTTTACTTTTAATAGCCTATACGGTTGTCTATGCCACTGGTATGTTAAGTCATTCCACATTAGAGATTGAGCGTTGGCTGCTCTGGCGGCCAATTACGCGCTTCGATTGTTCTGTATTTGAATGGCGTCGGCTGGGAGAGGCCCCGGTGACGTTGTGTATGCTGATTATTCTAGGTCTCATCTGTATACGCATGGGACACCGCAAGCGCGTGCTCGTCTTCTTCTTGCTGCTCCTGGGCATTAGTCTTGGTTTGGAGGTGGGGGGCAAAATGCTATTTGATCAATATATGCCCTATTCACTACGTTCAGGTATGACCGTTTTGACCTGCCCGCAGATGGCCGGTCAGCCCGCATCTGTCCAACTTGCGGCTGGTGCTGGCTTACTGGGACAGGTTCCTGATCCCCCACGTAAACAAGTAAGCTGGGCGCATGATGTAGCCCAGATGCCCATCGATTATAATAAATTGCAAGATAGTGAGAATAGTTTTCCAGGTGGCCATGCTACCCGTTGGTGTCTGAGTGGTCTGATCCTGGCCTGGATCACCAGACGTTATCTACGACCACGCTGGCTGGCGATTCCGCTTTCGCTCCTGTTCGCCATTGGCTCATTGCTGGGTGGATTTATGCAGTTCTATATCGGAGTCCACTTTATTACCGATACTATTTCTGGCTATCTGCTGGGTAGTGCTCTCGCCTGTTGTGGCATTGGTGTCTTGATCCTTTATGACAAAAAAAGAACGAGCAAACAAAATCTTCCCCTGGCGGCCTATCCTACTAGAAATGCGATGAGTAGTCTACCACAGAATCCTTCAAGCTATTCTGATACGTTTCGCGCCTGAGGCAGCCACTGATACATGGCCGGTTGAGTCTTATAGACTTACCGGCCATTTTACGTCAGGAGCAGGCGTAACTTTCCTGGATCCTATAACGCTTCGAGCCGTTTTTTGCGATGGCGCGCCTCACGATAATCTGGCTCAATTTCTAAGGCCTTATTTACTGCAGCTAATGCCGCCTCTTTATGGCCTAAAATACCTTCAACCCAGGCCTTGCCATCCCAGGCCGCAACATAGCGATCATCGAGTTGTAGTGCGTGATCAAAGTCTGTGAGTGCTTCCTGATAATGGGCCAGCATAGCCTGGCAGGTACCCTGTGCATACCAGGCTTCCGCATTACTACTATCGAGCGCGACTGCTCGCTGGGCCGCTTTGAGTGCTTCTACATAACGGATAGAGTTCGAGAGCTGTTGACTATAGTCCAGCCAGAACTGTGCTTGTTTTTTTTGTGCTTCAGATATCTCCATGTTTGCTTCCTCTAGTCTGTTGCTGTTGCCAGGCCGTAAGGGCCGCCTGATAGGCTTCCCAGGTATCAACATCGTATTGTGCCTGAGCATCACTGAGCTCAACGCTCTCGACCTCAGCCGCATGCTTGGCAATCACGCTACGACCACCTTCATCACCAGTCACCGTTGCCAGTTCCGCAAACAAACTGGCAGCAAAAAGGACTGGATTGCCACGTTTGCCATGATAACATGGGGCCACGATACTTTTTCCTGTTTGTTGTCTGGTAGCAATCAGTGTATCAAGTAAGTGTGAACTGATAAAGGGCTGGTCGCCAAGGAGCACGATCGCTCCAGTATAAGCTTCCAGATTATGATGTTTGGAAAGAGCCTGCAGACCAGCGCGCAATGATGTGCTCATACCTTGCTTGTAGTCGGGATTTTCCTGAAGAGAAATTTTGTTGTTATGTATATAGTTGTCCAATGCCGCTGTAATTTGTGGCGATTGGTGTCCAAGTACAACAACAATATGAGATACCTGGGATTGGAGAGTGGCTTCCACGACATGGGCAAGTACTGGTTTCTCTCCAAGAGGCAATAATAGCTTGTGGTAGCCATGAGCCATGCGGCTGGAACTACCAGCGGCCAGAATGATCGCAGCAATAGCATCTATGTTTGGCATCTGATACTTTTCCTTTGAGTTTCTGAATATATGCGTATGCGTATGGTGATTTCCATTGAACAAGCATACTACCAGTGTGTTCGCATAAAGATGATTGTACTCAATGATATAATAACGGCTAGCTACGAAAAAACAATCGTGAACGCCGCCCACTTGCGGCTAACGTGTCCACATGATTGCCCTTCCCCGGGGTTGCAGTGGTTTGAAGCGTGAATTGTAGACTGTACACATTCAGGAGTGATCAATGTTAGATACACCTCACATAAATGATGAAAACGTTGTGGCGTTGGACGTTGAAACGCAAGCTAAATATGAGCATCTGCAAGCAATTTTGCGCGAGATGGGTTCAGTGCTGATTGCCTATTCAGGTGGCGTGGATAGCGCGCTCCTGCTTAAAGTTGCCTACGATGTTCTGGGGGATCGTGCCCTGGGTGCTATTGCATCCTCACCAGCCTATGCTTCTGAAGAGACCGAGGAAGCCATTAAGGTTGCGCGCCAGCTACAATTGCCATTGGTGACGCTGGAGACCCATGAATTAGAAGACGAGCGCTATGTCAAAAACGATGTTAATCGCTGTTATTTTTGTAAGACAGAGCTATTCACCCACCTTGAGCCTCTGGCAAAAGAGCATAATTTAGAGCACATTGCCTATGGCGTTAACAAGGATGATGATGGTGATTTTCGTCCGGGACAGCGCGCGGCACGCGAATTTCAAGTGCGAGGACCGTTAAAAGAAGCTGAGATGGGTAAAAAGGAAATTCGTGCCATCGCTCGTCTTTTAGGTATGCCTGTGTGGGACAAGCCAGCCATGGCGTGTTTCTCCTCACGTATCCCTTATGGCAGTAAAGTGGATGTTGCTTCATTACAGATGGTCTACAGGGCCGAGAAACTCTTGCACGAACTGGGTTTTAAGCAGTTGCGTGTGCGCCACCATGATAAAATTGCACGTATCGAGGTAGAGCGTTCCGAGATTCCTCGCCTGACCGAAGAAGAGATGAGTCGGACAGTCACAAATGGCCTGCGCAAAATCGGTTATACCTATGTAACCGTTGACTTGCTTGGTTATCGTACTGGTAGTATGAACGAATCTTTCTTCAAGAAAAAGAAGCAGCTTGAAGTGCAATAAATAAAAGCGTAGAGGATCAGGTGCGTATATGTGTAAGCAAGGTTGCACCTGATAAACTGGTTCTCAGTCGGCCTGTGATATAATTTTAGCGAGTGGTGTCGGGAGTCAGCAAGGCAATATTACTGATGGCTTTTTGGCCTCCTTGAAAATTGTAGCGCAGGATATTTTCTTTTTTTACACATATAAAAAGAGGCTACCACATTTAATTATCGATTAGATAACAGGAAAAAGCCACATGTCAGAGCGCACTATTTATTTTGATCATGCAGCAACTACCGCGCTAGATCGGCGCGTACTGGATACGATGTTGCCTTATTTAATGGGTGAATATGGCAATCCAAGTAGCATTTATACCATTGGACGCCATGCCATGCAGGCTATTGACCATTCGCGTGAACAAGTGGCGGAGCTACTCCATGCTCGTCCTTCTGAAATTGCCTTTGTGGGTAGTGGTACTGAAAGCGATAATCTTGCGATCAAGGGCATGGCCTTTGCCTCACAAAAAAAGGGCAAGCATATTATTACCACACCCATTGAGCACCATGCCGTCCTCTATACCTGCCAATATTTAGAGCGTTTTGGTTTTTCCACCACCTATCTGCCCGTTGATGAATATGGTCGGGTCAATCCCGAGGATGTCGAGCGATCAATTACCGATCAGACCACATTGGTTTCGGTGATGTATGCCAATAACGAAGTAGGGACGATTGAACCGATCGCTGAGATTGGGCGTATCTGCCGGGCGCGCAAGATCCCATTTCATGTGGATGCGGTCCAGGCAGGTGGTGCCTTGCCGATAGACGTGGTAGAGCTCAAGGCTGATATGCTTTCGCTCTCCTCGCACAAATTTTATGGTCCCAAGGGCGTCGGCATTCTGTATGTGCGCCAGGGGATGCGTATCCTGCCACAATTGCAGGGAGGCTCGCAGGAGCGTGGTCGCCGGGCCGGTACTGAGAATGTCGCCG
Source organism: Dictyobacter alpinus (assembly GCF_003967575.1). NCBI lineage: Bacteria > Bacillati > Chloroflexota > Ktedonobacteria > Ktedonobacterales > Dictyobacteraceae > Dictyobacter > Dictyobacter alpinus. Next base: position 599,167 of record NZ_BIFT01000001.1, on the reverse strand, counting down.
GTATTGTTGGTGCCGCGACCGCTCTCAAACTGGCTACCGAAGAGATGCCACAGGTGACACCACACATTCAGGCCTTGCGAGATCGTCTGATTGAAGGCGTCTTGCAGATTCCGCGTAGCCGTTTGACGGGTCATCCCACCGAGCGCCTCCCTAATAGCGCCAGTTTTGCCTTTGAAGGTGTTGAGGGTGAGTCCATCTTACTCAATATGGACCTGCTAGGGGTTGCCGCCTCGACTGGTTCCGCCTGTACCTCCGGCTCGGTAGATCCATCGCATGTTCTGGTTGCCATGGGCTATCCCTCTGAATGGTCACATGGGAGCCTGCGTTTCACTTTAGGCAAACATAATACCGCCGAAGAAGTTGAGACCGTGCTTGAGGCCCTGCCAGGTATTATCGAACGTCTGCGGGGACTCGGCATTTAATAATTATTAGAAGAGAGGGAGCCAGCACAAAATCTTTAAATTTTGTGCTGGCTCCCTCTCTTCTGATTAACCCCTATGCTGCAACTGCTTTCATGACAGGTAGTACAGAATTCTCATAAGCGACGAATGTATCCAGCAAATTTATTGTTTCTTCTCGCTGGTTTATGTTACCATGAAAAGTAGTGAAGGGCTGAGTATAAAGGATCGGGTTGAACGTCTTCGTTTATAGATCCCCTGCCAGGATTTGTCGTTTGTAGCGCATATAGTTCCAGGCTCTGATGCAGGAAAGAAGGGTAATATACTATGGATACACTCAAGAGAGATGTTTTGTCACAACGTGTACAGCAGGTGCGGCCATCTGGCATTCGTAAATTTTTTGATATTATCAACACGATGCCAAATGTTATTTCGTTGGGTGTGGGTGAGCCAGACTTTGTGACTCCTGAGCATATCCGCCAGGCTGGCATCGAGTCCATTCAGCAGGGACGTACTCGCTACACCTCTAACTCAGGTATTTTGGAATTGCGTGAAGAGATTGCGGCACTTTTTCAACGTTTGTATGGATTAACATATGATCCTTTGTCACAGGTCCTGGTGACGGTAGGAGTGAGCGAGGGTGTAGATCTGGCGATGCGCACAATTATCGATCCAGGCGATGAAGTTATTGCCCCTGATCCTGGCTATGTGGCCTACGAAGCCGATATTATCTTTGCCGGTGGCGTACCCGTGCCCGTTCCAACCTATGCTAAATACGACTTTGCCGTTCGCGCGGCCGAGATTGAGGCCGCCATCACACCACGCACCAAGATGATCCTGCTGGGCAATCCTAATAATCCTACCGGAGCCGTTATCCCTCGTGAAGAGCTAGCAGCGATCGCAAAACTGGCGATTGAACATGACCTGATCGTGGTTAGTGATGAAGTATATAGTCAGCTTGTTTATGGTACAGAGCATGTAAGTATTGCCGCGATGCCTCAGATGCAGGAACGTACGATTATTCTGGATGGCTTTTCCAAAGCCTATGCCATGACTGGCTGGCGTGTTGGATATGTGCTGGCACCAGAGCATATTTTGAGTGCCATGCTTAAAGTTCATCAATACGCTATTATGTGCGCCGGTACAGCGGCACAGGAAGCGGCGCTGCAGGCGTTGCGTCATGGTGATGCCGATGTGAAGCGTATGCATGATGATTATGCTCGTCGTGGTCGTATGTTCGTGGATGGCTTAAATCGGATTGGACTGGCCTGTAGCGAGCCACGCGGCGCTTTTTATGCCTTCCCTTATGTTGGTAATACTGGCATGAGCGATGAAGAGTTCGCGGAAAAACTGCTTTTTGAAGAAGAAGTCGCGCTTGTACCTGGAAGCTCTTTTGGGAATGCCGGGAAAAATTATGTGCGCGCAACGTATTGTACCGCATACGACAAATTAGAAGAGGCGCTAATACGGATTGAACGCTTCGTGAAAAAGCATGCATAAAGGGTCTGTAAGAGGAGATAGGCAGAGAACGCCTATCTCCCGGGCAATTATAATCAGGCCGAGACTGGTCCAAAAGGTGGTGCGCCAGCGCGGTCGCGTTTGAGTTCATAGACATTATCATTGTGCAGTAACCAGTGAAAATGATCCCATAGCTCGCCTGCGGCTTCTCCTTTAGGCACGCTATGGATAACTGGACCATAGTAGCCGACATTTGAGTCTTCCAGCGCGATAGTTGGAACTCCAAAGGCATGATAGCGTGTTACAGCCTCTTCATGATCTTTAATGACGTCCTGGATAGTGGAATCATCGGCCAGGGCCTTCTCCACAAAATCTGCTCCCAGACCAGCGGTTTCGGCGCTGGCTTTAACGACTTCAAGGTCATTTATGCTTTCTTTGCGACCATGTGCGGCATTGCCCAATGCAATATAGAGTTTTTCGATGGACTCATTGCCGTGTAAGCGGCGTGCCAGGGCTAATGTACGCAGGGCTGCCCAGCCGTAGCCATTCACATAATCAGGCTGTACATCAGGCTTTCGATTGACGATTTCCAGGCTGAAGAGACGCCAGGTAATCTGCAGGGGGCGTATCTGCCGTGTTTCCCGTGCCCACAACGCTGTGCGCCAGGCCAGGGGGCACAGGGGGTCAAAATGGAAGTTGATATGTGAAGTACCTGCTTCGTGTGTACTCATCAGAGAAAACCTTCTTTCAATATACTATTTTTATGTGATTATATACTTCACTTTGTGAAGTAAGCTTTTATAGCATACGTTCACCTGGTGAAGTATGTCAAGAAAAGCTCTTATCAATCAGGTCTTTTTCGTGCTCCTTTTTGGCACCTGCTGCGCCAGGTTGGAGGTTTGTGATGGAGAGAAGGGCGGCTGCAACCACTCTTCTCTCCACCACAAACGTGTGAAAATTGACCACTCATCTGTACCTATAGCATCTATTGGAAACTATCATTTAGATGGATTATTTATCGTGAACACGTGAACATTGAAACTCTCAATGTGGTAAACTTGCAAAGAGGATCGTGTAGGTTCAGTGTTTAGGAGGTGGAGCATGAACAAAAAACTGTTTTTGGGCGTTTGCGCTATTGCTAGCCTCATACTGGTAATTGCGTTTGTCTTCTTCGGTACTCACCTTTCCTCCTCTACAAACAATCCATCTCTAGCAGAAACTGTAACGAGAAGCAATGGAGGCTCTACAATGCTGCTGATTTTTTCTAAGACCACTGGATATCGTCATGCGTCGATTGAGACTGGAATAGAAGCGATTCGCCGGCTTGCTACTGAACACCATGTTGAAGTACAGGCGACCGAGGATGCTTCAGTGTTTACTGATGAAAATCTGGCCCGTTATCAGGCGGTTATTTTCTTGAGTACCACTGGCAATATCCTTGATGGCGCACAGAAAGCGGCTTTTGAACGCTATATTCATGCCGGTGGTGGCTTTGTGGGAATACACGCGGCCAGTGATACTGAATATAGTTGGACCTGGTATGGACAATTAGTTGGCTCATTTTTCAAAAGCCATCCTGCGATTTCAGAGGCGACGGTTGATGTTGAGGATGGACAGAATATCTCAACGTCTCTATTACCAAAAAAGTGGCAGCGCACAGATGAGTGGTACAACTACCGCGAGAATCCACGCACGAGTGTGCATGTGTTACTGACTCTGGATGAGTCTACCTACAAAGGTGGTGAAATGGGCAATGATCATCCCATTGCCTGGTACCACGATTTTGAAGGTGGCCGTGCCTGGTATACAGGTATGGGGCATACGGTTGAGAGTTTCTCAGAGCCATTGTTCTTATCCCACATCTGGGGCGGGATCAGTTATGCCGCGAAATTGAACGCATAATTTTGCCTTGTGAAGTGTGCGGGCGGTCGCCTACTTCATAAGACAAAGTCAAACAAGTAGAGGGCCGGTGGAAAATAACTCCATCGGCCCTCTACTTGTTTTTTGAGCTAACCAGCGGGTTGGTTAGCGTTTGTTTTTAGCACTCGCTGTGTCCACAGCTATAGCATTTGCGGCAGCCTTCTTCATACACCATGGTGTTACAGCCACATTCGGGACACAGGTTGCCTGTGACCTTTAATTGGCTGAAGTTTACATGTTGCTGTGGCTCCTGTACTGGTGCTGCTATAGAAGGCACGGGATCGTTGGCCTGCGCCTCTACCGTCATATCTGCGGTAGGTACTGTTTCCTGCAACGTATCCAGGTGGAGTTCAATGGCTCGTGCGACCGCATCTGGAAGTGAGCGAACCTGTTGAGCACCAAATCCAACCGAGCGGCTACCACCGATACCACGTAGCTGATTGGTGATCTCCTGAGCACGATCAGTCTGGGACAGTGGACTGAGCAGTTGCAAGTTGAGCGAGATCAAGCGGCCCAGAGCCTCAGAAAGCGCGGCAATATCACTACCAGCCTTACCCACGTTGACAAAGACCTCGAACGGTCCCTGATCATCGCTATTGACGGTGATATTAATTTTGCCCTCTGGAGCATTCACCTGACGTGTATAACCATGCACAACGGCCGGACGCTGCTTGATTCCCTGATGGATTGAGGTAACCGGCTCAAACATTGGCTTTTGAACCACTTCTGGCTCAACCGCTTTCTTTGCCTTCTTCTCATCCTCAACACGGGTTAGAACAGCATCGCGTGAACCGTCACGATAGTAGGTTACACCCTTACAGCCCATCTCATACGCCAGGCGATACAGTGTTTGTACCTGCTCGACAGTATGCTCATTGGGCGCGTTTACCGTTTTACTGATACTGGAGTCAGTATAACGCTGGATCATACCCTGGACACGTACATGTTCCTCAGGAGTTAGATCCTTGGAAGAAACAAAGTACGCAGGCGTTGGCTCGTTTGGATGCTTCTCACGCCACTCCTGCAACAATGGATGATACAGGATATGCTCACCGGTGCGGTCACGACGGATCATCGCAAAGTCATAGACCGGTTCGATACCGGAACTGACACCTGACAACAGGCTGGTTGTACCGGTTGGTGCCTGGGTCAGAATAACGGCATTACGGATACCCTGCTTGCGAATCTTGTCCTGAATAGGCTTAGGTAAACGCTTAATGAATTTACCCTGCATATATTTTTCACGGTCAAATTTCGGGAATGAACCTTTTTCGGCCGCATTATCTGCTGATGCCTCATAGGAAGCATTACGAATCGTGGTATAGATGCGCTCAATGATTGGCAGTGACTCTTCGCTACCATAGGAAACTTCCATCTTTAACAGTGCATCCGCCAGACCCATTGTGCCCAGACCCGTACGACGCGTGCTCATCTGTGCTTCGCGGTTCTCAGGAATAAAGTATTCATTGGCATCAACCACATTATCCAGGAAGCGCATCGCGATGCGGCTAACCGTGGCCAGTCGCTCATAATCCATCTTGCCATCATGAACAAATGAGGACAGATTGAGCGCACCCAGGTTACAGACACCCCACGGAGGCAGGCCTTGCTCACCACAATTATGGACCACCAGACCATTGGCGACAAACAGGTGTGCTTCTGGTTCAGTGAGGTCATAAACCGTCTCTTCACCGTCTGCTGTAAGGCTCTCAAAGGTAGCAGTGAAGTCTTCTTTATATGGTCCACGTTTGTACGCTGCAACAAGATCTTCTAACTTGCTCTGCTTTTCCTGAGTCAGGAAACTAATCTGATGAGCGAAGGCGCTGAAACTTCCCTTTGAAATGACCAGATCATGATAGCTCTGGCATTCATAAGAAGAATTGCCACCTTTGCCATTTGGTAGTTCACGCGAGCCAGCTTCACGACGCTCTGTATAGATACGAGCATAGATGCCGAAGTTCAGTAAGAGCTGCTGTACACCTTCTAGTAACTGTTGGCTGACAGATGTTAAGCGTACCGAGGCCCCTTTCTCAACACTTCCCTGCACTGAACCGTCAGCGGTAAACAATGCGGAGAGGAAACCTTTCTGCATTTCATGGTTACCACGCAAGACCGAAGGTGGTACTTGTAGTTTGTTACTCAACAGTTCAGGATCGATGAGGCGCAGGAGGCGTACAGATTCTACGCGAGTTTCGTCGCGATCAGCAACCTTCTGAGCGCCAACCACATACTGTCTCTGACCTTCAGGGGCAGCCACGAGCCGATTAACTGCTTCAGCAAATTGTGGCGCGATCGCTTGCTCGCTGCCAAAGAATGAGAGCATCACACTACCAGCACGACGGGTATTGATCGAGCCATCGCCAACTAACCAGCCCAGCACCCAACCAAGGTCCGCATTGCCTGTGGTACCGAAGTAGCCTTCAGCATGTAAAAGCTTAATTTTATCGCCAGGAGTCAGGGTTCCCGCTTCCTTCCAGCCCTCTGTGGTTAGAACCTTATGGTCTTCTGTGAGACGAAGCGTATAGCCTTCACTTGTTTGTAAGCGGAATACAGGTTTGATACCAGTTGAGAAAACATGACTTGCCTGGCGGAGTGCAACCTTTTCGTCCTCTGGTGATACGACGGTGACAGGAGCAGCCATTTCTGCCAGTTCGCTGGCTGGTATAAGTCCTTGATCTGTATAGATCAAAGTATCACCGGTCACGCATGGATTTACGCAGCGGATGTTCTCATAATACCAGGTATTAGACTCTTTATTATAGCGATCCATGAAGACAAGGCCGGGTTCTGCTGATTCCCAGGCCGAGTTACAAATCAAATCCCATAGGTCGCGAGCCCGAATCGTCTTTTTGACTTCACCCTGCCAGGTCAGCTTCCAATCCGCGTCGTCTTTCACGGCCTGCATAAAAGCGTCGGAGATACAGATGGACAGGTTGGCATGCTCGATCTTACCTGCTGTCCGTTTTACCGTAATAAACTCCTCAATGTCAGGATGCGTGTCATCGAGCATAAGCATTAATGCTCCGCGACGTGAACCACCTTGCTGAATTACATCTCCTGTCGCTACCGAGTACAATTGCGCCCAGGAACATGGTCCGGATGCTGTACCATTAACGGTCTTGATGTAGGAACCACGGGGACGCAGGGTTGACAGATTGATACCGACACCACCACCACGCGCCATAATCTCAGTCATCACTTTGAGATTATCGAGAATACCCTGGCGGCTATCTTCAGGGCTAGGTATGACGAAACAATTGTAATAGGTCACCTGGTGACCGGTGCCTGCACCGGCTAAAATACGCCCTCCGGGCACAAATTGAAAATTTGTCAGGGCTTCATAGAAAAGTTTTTCCCATTCGGCGCGTTTCTCTTCGGTCTGCTCAACGGCCGCGATACCGCGTGCCACACGCTGCCAGAGTTGTTCGGGATAGAACTCCAGGGCATTACCATCGGGATCTTTCAGTGAATAGCGATCCATGAAAACCTTCTGGCGAATTCCTTCCAATTGGGTAACATTCTGGTTAGTTGTCTCACTACTCTCGACAGAACGGGCTTCTTGCTCTAGCATCCTGGACGGCTCCTCTTTTTGTATTTCGTTATTTTTAGTAGTATTGGTAAAGGATAGTTTTTGTGTGCCACACCCGGGCACTGAAAATTTTGTATGTTTTGTCTACCGCACTCAGTATACTCGCAAATGTAGCCAAAAACAACCCTTTTGACACAACATGTTGATTTAAAAATTGTTTATAGCACAATATGTTGATGTAAGACACAGTATGATATTATATGACTACCCAGAACAGTTAGCAAGAGTTAGCTATTTGGGTACTATCTAAAAAGGCTAGGAATGTCTTATAAAGCAGGAGGATGCATGCGCGCAGAGATTTTATCCTGTGGTACCGAATTGTTATTAGGCCACATTAGTGATACCAATGCCACCTATCTGGCACAGAGCCTGGCGGCACAAGGTATCGATCTCTATCATGTCTCGCAGGTTGGTGATAATCAAGGACGTGTTGTTGAGCTATTACGACAGGCCTGGCAACGTTCCGACCTGATTATTATGACGGGTGGATTGGGACCGACCGAAGATGATTTGACCCGCGAGTCGATTGCCGAGCTTATGGGCGAAAAGATGGCCGTGGTACCTGAGTTGGAGGCTCAATTACGAGCTCGCTTTACCCATTCAGGCCCAATGCCCGAGCGCAATTTAAAACAGGCCACCTTGATCCCTTCAGCTGAAAGTATTGCCAATCCGGTGGGATCCGCTCCAGGATGGTGGGTTGAAAAAGATGGTCACATTCTGGTAGCGATGCCGGGTGTGCCACGTGAAATGTATCGCATGTGGGAAGAAGAGATAGTGCCCAGGCTGGCAAAATATACAGGCGGCTTAATCTTTACACGCCTCTTGCGTGTCTATGGTCTGGGCGAATCCTCTGTTGAGGAAGCTCTAACTGAACTGTTGCATTCGACTAATCCAACTATTGCGACGTATGCCAAAGCGGACGCTGTAGACGTGAGGATTACTGCCAAGGCGGAGCGAACCGAAGATGCCTTACAACTGGTAGCTGAAATGGAAGAACAGGCGCGTGCCCGGTTAGGTGATCATGTGTTTGGTATCGAGGGTGATACCCTGGCCAGCGTTATTGGGAAGGCCCTCCAGGAGCGCCACCAGAACCTGGGAGTTATGGAATCTCTGACAGGTGGACTGCTTGCCAGTACGATTACCGATTTCCAGAGTAGTTCTAAGCACTTTCTGGGTGGTGTTGTGACCTATAGCACTGATCTTAAAGTGCAGATGGGCGTTCCTCAGGAAACGGTGGACCGCTATGGCGTGGTCAGTGAAGAGACGGCCAGAGCGATGGCCCATGCGATTCGCGAGCGCCTGGGTTGTGATTTTGGTATTGGCGTGACAGGTGTCGCCGGACCAGGAAAGCAAGAGGATAAACCAGTTGGGACAGTCTATATCGCGGTAGAAGGGCCAGAGGGAACCGTCACTGGCATGGGACCTGGTTGGCGTGGCGGACGTGCAGACAATAAACGTCATGCCGTTCTGACAGCTCTGAACTTATTGCGACGCTATCTACAAGGAACTGTTATCCCGCAATAAGTCTCTTTTTAGGAGCCTTACTCGTGTCTGTGATAGAAGGCACTTGATATGTTTTAGACTTGTCACCTCAGGGTGGGAGTGATATTATCAGGTACGAAGAAATAACACAGACGAAAGGGTGGGGAGTGAGCAACACTAGTTCGTATCACGACCCAGGGTGTGCACCCTATGGATACAGAGAGCCAGAAAGCACAAAAACCTCGAAAAGGCCGCACCGAGCGCAAAAAGCACGGGCGGTCTCGTTTTCGTCTTAATCGTTCATCCTCCTTTTTTAAACTTTTCACTATCCTGGGACCAGGATTAATCGCGGCCAATGCTGGCAATGATGCTGGTGGTATCGCTACTTTTTCAACCTCCGGGGCGACTTATCAATACAATCTGATCTGGGCGCTTGTCGTGGCAGGATTTTGTCTGGCTATTGTACAAGAGATGTGTGCCCGCATGGGTGTGATTACAGGTAAAGGCCTGGCCGACCTGATTCGAGAGCAATTTGGTGTACGCTGGACCGCTGTCGCCATGTTGGCCTTGCTGATCGCCAATACAGGTGTCACCATTTCCGAATTTCTGGGTATTGCAGCCAGCGTGCAGGTATTTGCCAATAACGTCCATACCCCCTGGGTATATGTTGTTGTGCCGATCAGTGGCCTGGCCTTATGGTGGATGGTCACCAAAGGCTCATACCGGCGTGTGGAAAAGATCTTCTTATTTATGTCCCTGGGTTTTCTGGCGTATGTACCAGCAGCCTTTGCCTCTAATCCAAATTGGGGAGAGGTAGGACATAGCATTGTGTTACCGCACATCAGTGGTAATAACGCCTATCTACTGGCAGCTGTGGCCCTGGTAGGTACAACGATCAGTCCATATATGCAATTCTTTGTACAATCCTCCGTAGCAGACAAAGGAATTCCAGCCAACGAATATTTCTATGAGAAGCTTGATGTCTATAGTGGCACTATCTTCGCGGTAGTCATTGCTGCCTTTGTCGTCATTACTACAGGTGCCGCGCTGTATCCTCATACGGTAAGCAATCCTCTTGAGGCGGCTATGGCACTAAACAAACTGGCTGGTGGATTTTCTCTATATTTGTTTGGAATTGGACTCTTTGGCGCTTCACTGCTGGCGGCGGCTGTCCTTCCACTTTCAACGGCCTATGGGATTTGTGAGGCCTTTGGTTTTGAACGTGGTGTTTCACGTAGCTTTAGTGAAGCACCAGTATTTCAAAGTATCTTCACCGGACTCATTATTCTCAGTGTCCTGATTACCATGATTCCAAACCTGCCGATTATCCAGGTACTGGTCATCTTACAGAGCCTGAATGCCGCCATGGTCCCCATCTTGTTGATTTTTATCATCTTGCTGGTCAACAACCGGCGTTTAATGGGACGCCATGTGAATGGGGTTGCCTTTAATATCATCTCCTGGGCTACCGTCATACTGGTGACGGCCCTGGTACTGCTCTTACTGGGTACCACTATCTGGTCAGCCATTACTGGCGGCTAAGAGTATACAGTTGTAGGATCGTTTACGACACAACGGTCCTACAACTTTCAATGCGTGCATTCGTATTTTAGATAGTAACATATCAGCTAAAAATCCCCGAAATAGCCAGGGAATAGCTTAGTTCTTTGCGCTGTTTATGATGTATATATGGTAAACTTATGCACGACACCATTTGTTTGATTCCCAGAAATGAGGCAGAATGTGTATAATAGCAATCCCGACGACTATGCTAAATATCGTGAGAATAATGGGAATGCTCAAGAGATAGATTATGCTCGCCCGGAGTATTATCATGCTCCTGATGAGCGGTCAGCACCCCATTCTGCTCAACCTGATCCTTATGCCAGCTATCAGCAAAATCCATACGAAGATAGCTATAAAGGATATTCATCATATCAACCCTCTACTCCTGATCCGTATGCCACCGATAAAGCTTATCAGCCGTATGTAAGCTCTGGTGAGGAGTATCGTGGTCCACAAAGTGTGGAGAAATATGCGGCCCAACAGTCAGGTGACACCTCGAAAGGTGGTTCACGCAAAGGTATTGCCGGATTGGGTGGGATACTGCTCGCCATCGGCAGCTTTTTGCTGAAATTTAAAAGTCTAGCCTTTTTACTGAAGTTTGGTGGCTTTGGCTTTTCAGCCCTTTTGTCGGTTGTTGCTTATTCCTTTCTCTTTGGCTGGCAGTTCGCAGTGGGTCTGGTTGTGATGCTTTTTATCCATGAGATGGGCCATGCGCTGGTGATGAAGCTCAAGGGCATTCCTATGGGAGGTATGATTTTTGTTCCTCTGCTCGGGGCAGCTGTTACCATGCGCCAGATGCCAAAGAATGCTAAGGATGAAGCCGAAGTAGGTATCGCAGGACCAATTGCTGGCGCGCTTGCCGCCAGTGCCTGTTTATTGTTGGCATTACAGCAACCTGGCGCAATCTGGGCTCCCCTGGCCTACTTTGGCTTCTTTATGAACCTGTTTAACCTGATTCCAATTGTGCCTTTTGATGGCGGACGAGTCCTGGCCGCTATCGACCGACGTGTCTGGATTATTGGTTTTGTGGCGCTGCTGGGCTATCAGATCTGGCAATGGATGACCGGAAACTTTTATCCCTGGCTACTGTTGTTCGTGTTTATGGCCGCGACACAATTATGGTCACGAGGTTTGCGTTCACAAAATGCAGAGAGCCTGGAGTACTATAATGTACCTATGAGCTCACGTATATTGATGGGCCTGTTGTACTTTGGTCTGGTCGCCGTCCTGTTTTTAGGCATGACTTTTGCGCATAACCTGATGCCAATCAAATATTAAAATCTGAAAGACAAAAAGAGCGCTCCCGCTATTCAAAGTGGGAGCGCTCTTTTTGTCTTTGTGCTTATTTGGTGCGTACCTCAACGCCTGCCTGCTCCTCAAGGATTTTAAGGAGAGAGGTATAGTCGTCCCGGCCATAGCCGGCATCCTGTGCCTGGGTATACAGTTTGCGTGCCAGGGTGGTCATCGCTACCTCGGCCTGATTTTCTCTGGCCAGATCCAGGGCCAGTCCCAGATCTTTATGTAAGAGATCGGTCATAAAGCCGGGCTGGAAGCTGCCATTGAAGGCGCGTAACGGAAACTGATTAGCGAGCTGCCAGCTGGCACCGGTACTGATTCCAACTATTTTTGCCATTGTCTCAACATCAGCTCCAGCCTTCACACCCAGAACCAGAGCTTCAGCGGTTGAGGCGGCAATCGTACCAACCAGCATATTATTAATAATCTTGACCACTTCTCCAGACCCACTGGGACCAACATAGAGGATATTCTCTTTTTTACCCATGCCCTCCAGGACTGGACAGGCCTTTTCAAAAATATCTTTCTCGCCGCCGACCATGATGGTGAGTGTACCGTTGACGGCTCCTTGTGAGCCGCCGCTGACCGGAGCATCCAGGAAGTGTACTCCTCTGGCTTTTGCCTTCTCTGCCAGAGCGCGGCTGACCGAAGGGGCAATTGTGCTCATATCAATAATGATCAGTCCTTTGCGCGCACCTTCTAAGATACCGCCAGGACCCGTAACAACCTCTTCCACCTGTGGAGAGTCAGGAACCATAGTAATCACGATCTCGGAGGCGATGGCTACCGCCCGTGCCGATGGTGCTAAGTGGGCTCCCGCGCTCAAGACTTCTTGAACCTCTGGCTTTTCAGGATTGCGGGCAAAGATAGTGACATCATGGCCTGCTTTGAGCAGGTTGAGCGTCATGGGACGCCCCATAACTCCAATGCCGATAAAACCAATCTGCATGACTACTTCCTTTTGTTTGATTATGAATAGATTATTGCTCGATGCGGATAGCTGCAGGGTTGGACTTGTATAAGTGGCTGGCGGAGAAATTACTCCTCCTCAGCCATCTCGACGACAAGGGCACCACCCTGAACTACCGCACCTTCTTTATAGTGGATGCGCTGAATTTTTCCTGCATAGGGAGCAGTAATTGCATGTTCCATTTTCATGGCACTAAGAATAAGCAATACCTGCTGCGCTTCTACTATATCACCTTCCTGTGCCTGGACTTTTACAATGGTACCAGCCATAGGGGCGGTCAGACTTTTTTGTTTTTGTAGCCCACTGGAACCGTGGGCGGCACTGGCAATTTCTGGTGGCCGTGTTCGTAGCAGATGATATACCTGTCCCGCCATGAACAACTGTACCTCATGCTCCTGTATCTGGACATAAACTGTTCGTTGGCTATGCTGTGTTTTAATGATCAGGAGATTGTCATTGGCCGCCAGGGCAGTAACTTCTCTTGCTTCTGCCTGGTTAATACTGATCAGCCAGCTTTCCTGGCGTTGGGTGGTAGGCCGAATGACCACGCGATATTCCTGTTCCTGATACGTATATGTCAGTGTACGCCCACCACCTGTGGTGCGCCATGGTCCTAGACTTTGCCAGGGATTTTGTGTGTGCATTGAGTGTTCGGCTGTCTGTATATCTTGTTGGATATCCATGATGGCAGCGGCTAGCACTATATCATCGGGAAGCTCGACGCTGGTCCTGGTAGCGGGCATGTGGTGCAACGCCAAAAAGTTCGTTGGTGTTTCCCCGGCAGAAAAAGCTGGATGCAGACTGATGGCATGGAGCAGGGATATATTGGTGGTCACGCCAAAGATGGCACAGCGTTCTAATGCCGCGCGCATGCGAGCGATGGCGGCGGGACGCTGCTCGGCATAAACGATGAGTTTGGCAAGCATAGGATCATAATATTGCGTGACTTCATCGCCAGCTACAACACCACTATCAAGACGGACACCGGGTCCAACTGGTTGTATAAAGCTGGTAATTAGACCGGTTGAGGGTAGAAACTGCTGTTGAGGATCCTCTGCATAGAGCCGTACCTCAATCGCATGTCCACGTGGAGTAAGCTCCTCCTGGCGTAGCTCAAGAGGCTCGCCAGCCGCGATACGCAGTTGCTGGCGCACCAGATCCAGCCCGGTAACCAATTCTGTGACCGGATGTTCAACTTGCAGGCGTGTATTCATCTCTAGAAAATAAAACTGCTGATCAGTGTCCAGCATAAACTCCAGTGTGCCTGCATTGACATAGTTAGCGGCACGAGCAATGCGGATCGCGACGGCCCCCATCTGTTCCCGTAGGGCAGGGGTTAAAGCAATTGATGGGCTCTCCTCAACAATTTTTTGATGGCGGCGTTGAATTGAGCACTCACGTTCACCTAAATGCACAACGTTACCATGGGTATCCGCGAGTATCTGTATCTCAATGTGGCGTGGTTGCTGCAGATAGCGTTCAAGAAAAACTGTACCATCCCCAAATGCCGCCAGAGCCTCGCGTTGAGCGCCAGCCAGTTGAGACAGAAATTCTGCCTCATTTTCAACCACCCTCATGCCTTTGCCGCCACCGCCGGCTGAGGCCTTAATAAGCAGTGGAAAACCAATGCGCAACGCCTCCTGCTGGAGTACCGCTTGATCCTGACTTTCACCGTTATAGCCGGGAACTGTGGGCGCCTGCACATCGCGGGCAATGTGCTTGGCGGCGATTTTTGAACCCATCAGGCGCATCGCGCTAGCGGATGGCCCGATAAAAACAATACCCGCCTGTTCACATGCCTCCGCGAATTCTGCGTTTTCAGACAAGAACCCATACCCCGGATGAATGGCTTCCGCTCCACTTTCACGGGCCACAGCCAGAATCGCAGGTATATTCAGATAGCTTTGGGTAGCGGGAGCTGGCCCGATTGGGTAAGCTTCATCGGCCAGCAAGACATGACGGGCGTGTTGATCAGCATCGGAGTAGACCGCAACGCTGCGGATGTCCATTTCACGGCAGGTTGCCATGATGCGGACAGCAATCTCTCCTCGATTGGCAATCAAAATTTTCTTGAACATGGTTCCTCATTAAACTAGCCACTGGGGAGTACGTTTCTCTAAAAATGCGCGTAATCCTTCTTGACCCTCTGGGCTGACACGCAGGCGCGCAATCGTCTCAGCGGTATAAAGACGTGTGTCCTCTTTATTCATCTGACCGATCTGTAGTGCGAGCGCTTTACAGGCACGGATTGCCTGGGGCGCACCACTGACTAACTCATTAGCCGCTCGGGCAACAGCATCATCCAGGTGCGATATTGGCACGACGGAATGGGCCAGCCCAATCTCATGGGCACGGGTCGCGCTAAAGCGTTCTCCGGTAACAAATAGTACGCGAGCCATATTTTCTCCGATCTTGCGAATCGCGAACGGAGAGATGACGGCTGGCGCGATACCCAGTTTGACTTCACTAAAAGCAAAACGTGCACTCTCAGCAGCAATAACAATATCGCAGACTGCTGCCAATCCGACGCCTCCACCTAACGCATCACCATTGATACGCGCGATTACAGGACAGGGGAAGGTATTGATGGTACGTAGCATGTCTGAAAGGCGTAGGGCATCGGCTACATTTTGTTCTTCTGTATAAGTGATAGCCTCCTGCATCATATGCACATCAGCTCCGGCGCAGAAAGCTTTTCCCTCACCCGTTAAAATAACGCCATGCAACTGCTCATCGTTGCGTAGTGCGGTAAAAACAGCTGTAAGCTCTTCAATTAATACGGCATTTAGTGCATTGCGTACCTGAGGACGATTCAAAGTTACAACTGCAACTTTATCCTCAAAGCTACGTTCGAGGGTCAGATGATTATAGTGTTCTACCATGGTCTCGCCTTTCAAGTTATACTTTAAATCCATTTGCGATAACGGAAGTACCAGAGTTGTCCCACGGTAACTAACATCATGAATAGTAATACTATCCAAAAGTTAAAGCCTGGATCATGATCAACCTGGGGTGAATGGCCGAAATTTTGGCCAAAGACGCCGGATACAAAGGTAATTGGTAGAAAGATGGTTGAGATCAAGGCCAACTGTTTCATGATCTCGTTCTGGCGATTGGCAACGGTGGTTAAATAGACATCTAATAAGCCACTCATCAAATCGCGATAAGAATCTATAACTTCAAAGGTACGTATCAGATGGTCATGGACATCGGCGAAGTAAGGTTCAACCTCTGTGGGAACAAAGTCACCGGTACGGGTAATCAGTGAGTTCGAAACCTCGACCTGAGGACTGATCACACGTCGCATTTGTGCCAGAACACGTTTCATGCTAAAGATGCGGCTCTGAACCTCTGTACCTGTCTGTTCGACCGTCTGATTTTCTAGCTCATCAACCATATCATCAATATCATCCAGTACAGGAAAGTAGCTATCCACCAGATTATCCAGTACTTCATGGAGTAGATAAGCCATCCCCTGTTGAATCATATTATCCTCGGATTTATCATGGCAAACCGTCTGATGTAAATCATTGAGCCAGTCCATATGGGTCTGATGGACCGTGATCAAAAAATTTTTGCCAAAGACGATGTCCATTTTTGGGGTGCGGGCCTCAATCTCCTGCATATCAAATTCAAGTCCATGGACTACGAGATAAAAATAATTATGATGACTGATTAATTTGGCACGCTCATGCGGTTCTTCGAGCTTTTCCATCGTCAGTGGCAAGAGTTTGAATTCATTCGTGAGCAGGTCTGTATATTTTTCCAGATGCCCATCAGTGAGAATATCCAGCCAAATCACTGACTGCGGATCTCGTAGTGCATCGCGCAGTTGTCCGAGTGAGCAATCGACTAACAGAGATCCTTGATGCCAGACAACATTTTGTTGCATAACTTTTGCTGTGTCCTTTTGAAATATATAGAATGGTAAGCGTGATAAAGTTATGATCGTTTTGGTTTGCTTCATCTAAGAAACGATGCTGTCTTCTTTACATACTCAACTGATATACGGAATTGCAGAAGAGTTTGGATACCAGCCAGTAATATGCTGAATACTGTAAGGCTTACATGCGAAAAACGCCAAAAGGAATCTCCGGTATCGGAGCGTTAAGGGCAGCCGCGATGCCCAGTCCAAGTACGGTACGAGTGTCTCTTGGATCAATGATGCCATCATCCCATAGGCGGGCCGTACTATAATAAGGATTGCCCTCTTCCTCATATTTATCCAGGATTGGTTGCATAAAATTGGCTTCATCTTCAAGGCTCATACTTTTGCCGCGTGCCGCCATGCCGTCTTTGCGTACCGTTGCCAGGACCGTCGCCGCCTGCTGCCCTCCCATGACTGAGATGCGTGCATTTGGCCACATCCAGAGTTGATGGGGAGAATAGGCGCGCCCACACATACCATAGTTGCCGGCACCAAATGAGCCACCAATAATCACTGTGAACTTGGGTACAGACGCGTTCGCCACCGCCATGACCATCTTGGCTCCATCTTTGGCGATACCACCATTCTCATATTGGCGTCCTACCATGAAGCCAGTAATATTTTGTAAGAAGATTAAAGGTGTCTGGCGTTGCACACATAGCTCAATAAAGTGCGTAGCTTTCAGTGCGCTTTCCGAGAAGAGGATGCCATTATTCGCGATGATACCGACTGGATAGCCCATCAGGCGTGCAAAGCCACAGACCAGCGTGGTACCATAGAGCGCCTTGAACTCATGAAAATCGCTATCGTCAACCAGGCGGGCAATAACTTCGTGCACATCATAACTACGGCGATTATCAGCGGGCACCAGTCCGAGTAGATCATTGGCATCATAACGTGGAGCAACCGGTGGGCGAATCTCCCAGGGAATATGTTTGCGGCGATTAAGATGGGAGACGATACTGCGGCAGATAGCCAGGGCATGTTCATCATTTAAAGCATAATGATCGGTCACGCCTGAGGTGCGACTATGGACATCGGCGCCCCCCAAATCTTCGGCGCTCACCTCTTCTCCAGTGGCCGCCTTCACCAGTGGCGGGCCGCCCAGAAAGATCGTGCCATTGCCGCGCACAATTACGGTCTCGTCGCTCATGGCGGGAACATAGGCACCACCTGCGGTGCACGATCCCATTACTGCGGCGATCTGCGGAATACGCTGGCTAGACATACGGGCCTGATTATAGAAGATACGCCCGAAGTGATCACGATCGGGAAAAACATCGGCTTGAAGAGGAAGAAATGCTCCGCCAGAATCGACCAGGTAGATACAGGGAAGGTGATTCTGCTCGGCAATTTCCTGGGCACGCAGATGTTTTTTGACTGTGAGTGGATAATAGGTTCCGCCCTTTACCGTGGCATCATTGGCAACGATTACACATTCCTGGCCTTCAACCAGACCAATGCCAGTCACAATGCCAGCCGCGGGTGCCTCGTTATCATACATATCCCAGGCGGCTAACGGACTGAATTCCAGGAAAGCTGTATTGGGATCGCACAGTCGTTCAATGCGTTCGCGGGCCAGCAACTTGTTGCGCTTGCGGTGCTTGGCGATAGCGTCAGGCCCGCCTGCTTGTTGAACTTTCTGAATATTTTGCGTAAGTTGCTCGATGAGGCGTTGAAAATAGTGCGTATTCTCAACAAAATCGGGGCTTTGACGATCTATATGGGTCTCAATGATGGACATAGTCGCTAGATCCTCTCAACAACGATGATAGAATAGGATTGACTTTGTAAATATCACGCTTCATTGCGCCATAAATGAGCATATCACTCTGCTTAGTGTGCGTCAAGGGATGGGCTTGCAGGCATGCATGAACCGTATTTTGTGTTGACAGGCAGCCACTCTTTCGTGTACTATACATGTGTGAAATTAGGAACATACGTTAAAGTTGCTCAACTTTGGCCTGGCAAGAAAATTATGCAATTATGTTCTCATTTCAAACAATGTGATCAGTAGCTGGAAGGTAGCTATTGTTTTTATCCTCTAATGAGCACTACTATAAAGAATATAAAGGGTTTGCAAAACAAACTATGAATACATATGCGACCGTTGTCCTTGCAGCGGGTAAAGGTACGCGGATGCGTTCAACGTTGTCAAAACTCCTCCATCCATTGGCAGGGCAGCCACTATTGGCCCATGTCTTGAAATCTGTTGAGTCTATTCCTACGACTACGGCTTTTTCTCCCTGGCGTGCCAGTGTATCTACCAGCCGTCCTATTGTGGTCCTGGGTCATGAATCTGAACAGATTTTAGCCGCCTTTGGTGAGCGGTGCCAGTATGCGATGCAGCATGAGCAATTGGGGACCGGCCATGCCGTCCTGGCTGCTCAAGAGAGTGTTGACGCGCTTGAAAATGTACCCGACACCGTCCTTGTCTGTTATGGCGATACACCGTTGGTAAGAAGTGAAATGCTGGCTAGTGTGCTAGCTACACATCTTGAACAGCAAGCTACGATTACTTTCTTGACTGCGGATGCCGATGCCTCATCTGACTATGGACGTGTCGTGCGTGATAGCCAGCATCATGTGCGTGAAATTGTGGAAGTAAAGCGTGCGACACCCGAGCAATTGCAGATTACAGAAGTGAACTCTGGTGTGTATTGCTTTGATCGCGCCTGGCTCTGGGAGGCCTTACATGCATTACCACGTAATGCCGGTGGTGAATATTATCTGACCGACCTGATCGCCGTGGCTGGCGGGCAGGAACGGCGGATTGCGACCGTGCGTGGTTCGTTGGATGAGACATTGGGTGTTAACAACCGGGTGCAATTAGCGCAGGCGGAACAAGTGATGCGTCAGCGTATCCTGGAGCGCCATATGTATGCCGGTGTTACCATTCTGGATCCCGCCTCAACGTATATTGAGGAAGATGTACAGATTGGTACTGATACCGTCATTTTGCCAGGAACAATGCTTAGCGGGCAGACCACTATTGGCTCATGGTGCCGCATAGGACCAGGTACTACTATTGACGCATCCTCCATCGGAGATCGTTGTGTGATCCGCAACTCGGCTCTGGAGGAATCCGTATTAGAAGAAGAGGTGACTGTCGGTCCGTTCAGCCATTGTCGTCCTGGAGCACATCTGGCCCGTGGGGTACGGATGGGCAATTTTGGTGAAGTAAAAAACTCATATATTGGTGCCGAGACTGATGTTCACCATTTTAGTTATCTTGGTGATGCTACGGTTGGCGCGCATGTCAATATTGGTGCCGGCACAATTACCTCTAATTATAATGGACTCACGAAAGAAAAATATCGTACAACCATCGGGGATGGTGCCTTTATCGGTTGTGATACAGTGCTTGTACCACCTGTAACAGTTGGTGAACACGCCATGACTGGGTCAAGCGCACTAGTAAATAAAGACGTTCCACCGCACGCGTTGGTGTATGGTGTTCCTGCACGTTTAGCGCGTATGCTGCCATTATCGGAAGATGAGGCAGGTCAAGGTGACAAAAAGGAATAGGTGCTCATATGGACGGCCCTGGCTTATCGAGCTTAGCCGCCACTATTAATTTTCATACTGCACAATTTGATGCACAAGCCTGGCTACAGCTTATTGTGATGTTGGTGATGTTGGTGCTCTGCGCCCTGGCATCATCGGCTGAGACTGCATTTACCTCAGTTAATCGCATTAAGTTAAAAAATTTGGCTGAAGAAGGCGATAAACAGGTACTTAAAATCGAGCGCCTGTTAGCCGAGCCAAATGTGTTCCTTTCTACTATTCTGATTGTGAATAGTGTAGCTGTGATCGTCGCATCCAGTATGGCAACCGTCTTAACATTACGCTTCTTCTCCGCCTCCTTTGGCGAGTTAATCTCGTCTGTCCTTACTTCGCTGGTGGTATTAATCTTTTGTGAGATCTCACCGAAGACCGCCGCAGTGCAGAATCCTTTACGTTGGGCTCGCTTCTTTGTCGATCCAGTTCGTGCGGCCGCCTGGTTATTGCGTCCGATCGTCTGGTTACTCAGTGCCGTCACCTCAGGACTTGTGCGTCTGCTGGGCGGCCAAATGCGACATCGGGGGCCGTTTATTACAGAGGATGAATTGCGCCTGCTGGTAACCGTGAGTGAGGAAGAGGGTGTATTAGAGGAAGAAGAGACCGAGATGATCCGCAGTATCTTTGAATTCGCGGATACAACGGTACGTGAAGTGATGGTCCCCCGTATTGATATGGTTACGCTCCCAAGCACCGCGACCGTTAACCAGGCGGTTGACCTGGCGATGCAAGGAGGCTTTTCGCGTATCCCCGTTTTTGAGGCTGCCGTTGGTGTTGATGATATCCTTGGTATCCTGTATACCAAAGATATGTTGCGTCAGTTGCGTGAGAACCATGGTTCCTTGCCGATCCACAATCTGGTTCGTGACGCTTACTGTGTGCCGGAGACCAAAAAACTGGATGACCTGTTGCGTGAGTTGCGGCAAAGTCGCACACACATGGCAATGGTCATTGATGAATATGGCTCTGTTGCAGGTCTGGTCACCATTGAAGACTTGATGGAAGAGATCGTGGGTGATATTCAGGATGAATATGACCATGAAGAGAAACTCTTCGAAATGGTGAAAGATCATGAGTATATCATAGACGCTAAAATGAGCATCTATGATTTTAACGGATTGTTGGATACCCACATGGATGATTCCGACTATGAGACGCTGGGCGGCTTTGTCTATGCCCAGTTGGATAAGATTCCAGGTGTGGGTGATACTATTGCGTTTGAAAATCTGACATTGACTGTTCTGGCCACACGGGGCCGGCGTATTCTCAAAATACGTGTGGAACGTCGTGAGGAAGAGGAGAAGCAGGAGGATCTGCTGATGCTTCCGTCTCCAGGCGAAGCCGAGTCCGATCCTCCTGAGGATACCGCAGCAGAGAAAGAGCCATCGTCAGAACAACCGTCTCGCTATGAATATAAAGGTGCCTAACATATGCTGTCAGCTTTTGCCACCCTGCCAACGTCGGTAAGGGTCTTTGAAGTAGGACCTCGTGATGGTCTACAAAATGAGAAGGTGCAGATTCCGACGGAGCAGAAAATTCAGTTTATTCAAATGCTGGCCGAGGCTGGTCTCCCTGTAGTGGAGGCCAGCTCATTTGTCAGTCCACGGGCCATACCACAGCTTAGTGATGCCGCAACCGTCATGACTCATTTAAAGCGCTTAACGACTGTTGATTATCCCGTGCTGGTCCCCAACCTAAAAGGTATGGAACGTGCCCTGGCTGCCGGAGTGCGTTCTATCGCGGTATTTACTGCGGCCAGTGAGAGCTTTACGCGCCACAATATTAATGCTACGATCGCTGAGAGTCTGGCTAACTTCCGGCCAGTGCTGGAGCTAGCGCGGCAGGAAGATATTCCTGTGCGCGGGTATATCTCAACCGTGTTCGGCTGTCCCTATGAAGGAGCGGTGGATCCCCAACGTGTATTGGAAGTAGCCCAGGAAC
Source organism: Dictyobacter alpinus (assembly GCF_003967575.1). NCBI lineage: Bacteria > Bacillati > Chloroflexota > Ktedonobacteria > Ktedonobacterales > Dictyobacteraceae > Dictyobacter > Dictyobacter alpinus. The sequence continues at coordinate 577,058 of NZ_BIFT01000001.1, read as the reverse complement.
TGCTGGCAGCGGGTGTTGCTGAATTATCTTTGGGTGATACCATCGGGGTAGCTACGCCAATTCAGGTCGTCAATGTCCTGGAACTGCTGCTGAATGCTGGTTTGCCTGTGCAGCAACTTGGCGTCCATTTTCATGATACGCGTGGAACTGCTCTGGCTAATGTGTTGGCGGCTTTACAGGTAGGCATTACCACCGTTGATTCCTCGGCAGGTGGATTGGGTGGTTGTCCTTATGCGCCTGGCGCCGCAGGCAATCTGGCCACTGAAGATCTGCTTTATATGTTGCATGGTATGGGTATTCAGACAGGGGTTGACCTGGATAAAGTGGTGGCAGCGACCGCTTATATTGCGCCATTTTTAGGACATGCTCCAGCCAGCAAATATTACCAGGCAGCTATGGCAGCCGCAGGAAATGTATGATGACTGTTACTATCAATGATATTCGGCAGGCGATTAAGCTGTTGGAATTATCTGGCATGCCTGTCTGCATTCACTCCTCATTACGCTCTTTTGGTCTGGTTGAACACGGCGCTGAAACGATTGTTGCGGGCTTCCTGGCTGAAGGCTGTACTGTTCTGGTACCTGCCTTCTCCGATGCTGCCTATGCCATTGCCCTACCAGATCTACCCCATATGCGTCCTGCTCGTAATGGCATACACTATGAGCGCCTGGCCGAGCGGTTCTATATGGGAGGAAATCAGGTTTACACTCCCAAATCGCGTGAAATCAATCTGACTATGGGATTGATCCCTAAATATATTGTTGAACATCCCCAAAGTGTGCGCGGGAATCATCCCCTGACTTCATTCGCGGCCCTCGGTCCCCTGGCCCAAACCTTAGTGGAAGGTCAGGAGGCGCAGGATGTTTATGCGCCCTTGCATACGCTCACATTGATGCATGGCTCGATTATCTTAATGGGAGTTGGATTAGAGCGTATGACGTTTCTGCACTATGCCGAACAGGTCGCGGGCCGCTCGCTGTTTGTGCGTTGTGCCAATGGACCTGATCATCGCCCGATGCTGGTCTCGCTGGGGGGGTGTTCTGAGGGCTTTGGTCACCTTGCCACGACCCTGGCACCTATGCGTCAAACGTTGATGGTAGGTCAGAGTTCCTGGCAAGCCTTTGCTGCTGGCGAAACCTTGCAGGCAGCATCCCAGGCTATAAAAGCACAACCATCCATCACACATTGTGCTGATCCAGATTGCGAGCGCTGCAATGATGCTATAAAGGGAGGACCGCTGCTCATCATGTGAGTAGCGGTCCTCCCTGGCCTCGCGTGATCTAATGTGGCCGACGCGCTATTTCTTACCCTGTAAAAACTCCAATGCGCGAATAAGTTGATTATCTTTACTCTGCATAATTTGCTGTGCACTAAAGTTGCCCTCATTGGCATCATTGGGTGTAACAATAACGCCATTCGCAGGCAATTTCACCTCAATATTAGGTGCAATACCGCCATCATGTTTGTCGCCCTGATTGCGGATGAAATGACCTTGCGGAGTTAACCATTCCTGTGTGCCGATCAGCAATTGTGAACCATCGGATAGATTAAACGGCTGTAGAACAGTGCCAGTACCATATGTGCGTTCACCAATGATAGTTGCACGGCCATTTTCTTTTAACGAACCAGCTACAATTTCTGCAGCACTGGCCGAATTACCATTGACTAGCACAACCATCTGTGAGGTTGTATCGATCGGATTGCCAGTCACATCTACCGGGGTGCGTTTGCCCGAACTATCCTGTTGTAGTAAGACATGTCCACTCTTGACGAACAGGCTGGTCATATTGACCGCCTCGTTAAGGAAGCCACCTGGATTATCGCGTAAATCTAGAATGATATGCGTCGCACCCATGCTTTTTGCCTTCGTAACATCATCCTTTACCTGTCCCGACACTCCATCGGCGAATTGGACCACCTGGATATGCGCGGTATGATTTTCCGCTATATAGTGCATCAGTACATTCGGAACCTTGATCTCTGAACGAGTCAACTTGAATGTGCGCGTTTGCGTCTCGCCAGCACGTTGGACAGTAATGTTGACGTCGGTGCCTTCTTTACCTTGTATCATTGCGCTTACACCGGTTGTATCTTTGCCAGCGGCACTTTTGCCATCAACCGCGACAATCACATCACCATGCTTAATGCCAGCTTTTTCTGCTGGCGAACCTGGGATAGGCGAAGTGATGACCAGCTTACCCGTATCTTTATCCTGCCGTAGATAAATACCTACGCCAGTAAACTTACCACTGAGCTGCTGATTTTCGGCCGAGGCAGTTTTAGGATCCATAAAGCGCGTATGCCCTTTATCCCCTAAGGTCGCAATCATGGCATTGATCGCCGCGTATGACATCTTCTGATAATCGATAGATTTGCGATCTACATAATTTTGATCAACTTTATTCCAGGCTTGTTGAAACAGCGCAGCGTATGCCTGAGAAGGATTATTTTGATTAAAGTACGTTTGACCAAAGTATTGATGGCCAAACCAGCCTCCGAGAAAGGCGATAACAACGAGCGCAATCAACGTTAACATGCGTCCAATGGTACGCTGTAAACGCTGGGGTGCCCCTAATGGAGGATAGGCTACAGGTCCCTGTGAATGGGATGGTGTTGTATCTTGCGCGGGAAGGAAAGGATAATGATCAAAATCAGCATGATGTGCTTGTGAGGACGAATCTTGATCATTTTTTTGTGGCTGTTCATACCAGCTAGGATCGTCGTATCTACTCACCAATGGCCTCCTAAGGCACCGTTGCATTGAGTGCGCTTCTGTTTTTTTTTATGTTCCCTATATACCTGGATATTTAATACTATCTTAGTGGTCGTTTATGTAAAAGTCAAATGCAGGTAGCCTGAAACAGGTAAAAAAAGACGGCATGGTCCATTTGAACCATACCATCTTTTTTTTATGCTTTTGGGGTATTTCACTGTTGGGTCAACGTACGAGCCTTGGGCATAAAAAGTCGTGTCATGAGGTGAATAACTACTGCTGCTGTGGCTCTTGTGTTTGTGCTGCTGGCTCTTGCGTCTGCGCTACTGGCTCTTGCGTCTGCGCGACCGTTGCGTTCGCTGTTTGAGGCTCATCAGCGGTGTCTGTGGCTTCCTCGGCTACCTGGGCACTTTTATTTTTGCCGACAGAGACGGTTTTCTTTTGTGGTTCCCAACCGGGAGCACGGGAGACGATCATCGACATCAAACGACCTTCCATAGCTGGAGAACGTTCAATGGTCGCAATGCCTTTCAACTCTTCCGCAATGCCATCGAGCAACTTACGCCCAATATCAGGATGGCGCATATCTGGTCCACGGAACTGTACACTGACCTTTACTTTATCGCCGTCAGCTAAAAACTCTTGAATCTTACGTGTCTTTACTTCTACGTCATGATCATCGGTACGTGGACGCATGCGAATCTCTTTGAGCGTGACAGTCTTCTGGTTTTTGCGGGCCTCATTTTCTTTTTTAGCCTGCTCATACTTGTACCGACCGTAATCCATCAGTTTACAGACTGGTGGCATGGCATGTGGTGATACCTCAACCAGGTCCAGATTCCTGTCGCGAGCGATGTCTAGTGCCCGCATAGGAGGCATTACCCCCATCATTTCGCCATTTTCATCGATCAAGCGTACTTCGCGTGTGCGAATGCGCTCGTTGATACGTGTCTCTCGTGAACGGTCGTTCCCCCGAAAATCCTTATTAATAGAGCTATTCTCCTCTTCTTGCTTGAATTACTAGTTTAGTAGTTGCCATCAACAATGATGTACGCGATCATGGTTTGATATAATGCGTTGGCTATTTTTGCACAGCACAAAATGTCTGCCAATCAACGGACTATACAAGTATACTACGTGTAAAGCCAGTTTGCAAGTGAGCAATAGGGAAAGAAAGTATGGGTTCGAGCATACTTAATCGGCACACGGGATCTAGTCCTGAAATGCTGTCATTGCAGGCTCCATCCTTCTGGTTTCGTGTGGTATTTCATGTTTTTATATAGTGGAAACGTAGATTTTATGGTATACTTGTAGTCGAGCATAATTTTGTTGGATAGATGGAAAAAGTTTTCTCCTGATAAAGACCCACGCTGCGAGACCGGCTTGACACGAAGGAGGTCCTTGTATGAGCGGCAATGCGATCGCCGACAGTTCGTGGTCATACGCTCCCATACCCCCGGTATTCCGTTTTTCTTCCCGTCCCAATCAAGCCCATAAAATTCAATGGCGCGCCTGGGGAAAGTCCGCGTTTGATGAAGCTATCCTCTTGGATAAGCCCATTTTCCTTCTCCTTTCTTCTCTATGGTGTCAGGAATGTCATCTGATGGATGAGACGACCCTGTCAGAACCCCGTGTAATTGACGTGCTTAATGCAGATTATGTTTCTATTCGTGTCGATAGTGATCTACGGCCAGATATCAATCAGCGCTATAATCAAAATGGTTGGCCCAGCGTGCTTCTACTCTCATCGGAAGGGGAGATACTCTGGGGCGGAATCTATGTACCTGTTACCAAACTTTTATATTACCTTGGCTATGTTAGGCGCTACTATGTTGCTCATCGCGAGGAAATCTCCTGGCAGGTACGATTACTACAGACTCAGCGTCAGACCCGTGCTTTAACCCGGCTTCTTCCTGGTACTAATTTCCATACACTATTGCCGGAAGAAGAACGAAATCTGTTGGATCTACCTGCTGCGGCCGCCAAAGTGCTGCGAGAACTTTATGATCCTGAGCAGGGTGGCTTTGCTATTCATTCTTACCTTAAATTTCCCCATCCAGATGCGTTGGAACTGCTTCTGTTGCTGAATGGATCTGATGATATCGAGCGCGTCCGTTATTCATTAACCCAGATGCGCGATGGAGGGCTCTGGGATACCGAAGAGGGAGGTTTTTTTCGCTACTCAACCGCCGGTGATTGGAGTATGCCTCAAACGGAGAAGATGCTGGATGAAAATGCTGCCATGCTGCGTCTGGTGCTGCTCACCGCCCAAACTACGGGAGATCAGCAGTGGACCGAGCTGGCCCAGCAACTAATCGCCTATATTGATACGAACCTCTGGCAGCCCGCTACAGGCGCATTTAGTGGCAGTCAATGTGCGGATGAAGAGTATTATGAGCCTGGCCTCTACTCGCGTGCCTCGCGAATTGCTCCTCAAGTTGATCAAACCATCTATGCTGGCTGGAATGCCCGCATGATCTCTGCCTATCTGTTAGCGGCCCAGGTACTGCATGAGCCTGCTCTACAGACGCGTGCATTGCAAGCACTCGACTATCTTTGCCTGCATATGATCCACCGCGATGGGAGTATCTTCCATTATGCACTGAGTGGAGAAGCCTTTCTACCGGGTCAGCTAGCCGATCAGGTCTGGACGATTCAGGCCTTACTTGACGCTTATGCGCTGGATCACACAAAATCGCATTTAGAGACAGCTATAGCCTTGATGCATTTTGCCTTCCAGGAGCTGCAGGATAGCCAGAATGCACTCTTTTATGACTATCCCGAGGATCCCCAGGCCATTGGACGCCAGGTGCTGCGTGAGCAACCCCTGTCCGAGAACGCTTTGATTGCCTGGTGTCTGTTACGCATGTCTGCTTATAGCCATAGGAAAAGTCTGCACGATACCGCCTTACGCGTTCTCTCGAGTTGTCAGGATAAATACTATCGTTCGGGCATTCAAGGCGCGCTCTACGCTTGTATTGTTGCTCGCGCCAACGAGTTACTATAAGTAGAAAAAAAACCGACCGGGAGAACTATGTGTCTCCCGGTCGGTAGTTGCTGCTGGTTTAGCGAGCATTGATTTTAATATTGCGTGCTTTTGCATGTTCAGCTTTTGGCAACTGGAGGGTCAGGATCCCATCAGCATAGTTAGCTTCGACGCGCTCGGCGTTGATTGGAGCTGGCAAGGTGATGGACTGCTGATAGCGACCAGACTGGAAACCATTCCAGTGGACGTTGGCACCTTCAGGAACCTGCACTTTTGTTTCCCATTTCAAGCTGATAACATCTTGCTGGACAGTGATATCAACGCTGTCTACATTGACACCAGGCATTGGCAATTGCAGCACAAAGCCTTCGGCTGTCTCATAGAGGTTAGCGGCTAATCCACGGTTGCTGACAGTGCTGGCAACCCGTGGCGAGATAAAGCTGTCCTCAAACAAACGATCCATGGCATCGCGCAATGAAACTGCTTCGTTGAATGGATTGTAACGTGTGATATTAGCCATTTTCATAACTCCTTTTTTTATCGATTAGTAAGTGCTATCAGGATTGAATAGTCTGGTTACAGGTCCGATTGGGACCCTGAATTATATAGAGACATGAGTGCTTTGAACGGAATGTTACCTCTGCATTTGTCCCACCCACTCTCGACTCTCATGTCTTTGTTCGTTCGCTCTGTCAATACTATACTCCACGTAGTGTTAGAGGAACGTAAGCATAGTGTAAGAAATGTGTTAGAAAACTTGATAGCAACACTATCAAGTTTCTTGCTAGAGACGCACTCTCGACGATATTCTCATATTCTGCTACAATGCGGCTAACAAACGCTTCCAAGGATAGAGACAAGGAGCTGAATGCTGAGGGTTGGTAATGGTGCCTTGTGGTTTACTCCTTATGCAGGATGATCCATTGCCAGATAGGCTACGGTAAATCGTGGGGAGCGATTTTGCTGTGGCTTTTTAAAGCTAAATAGCGGGAGGAAAGAAGATTGGTGTTGAAACAGTCTCCGACAAAAAAAGAGATCGACCATCTTTTGACGCGTGGTGTGTCGCTGGTCGAGAAAGAAGCGGATCTACGACGCTTATTGTTAGAAGGTAATAAGGGCGAGCCCTTGCGTGTCAAGCTGGGCGTGGATCCGACGCACTATGATTTGACCATAGGGCATGCGGTCGTGTTTCGCAAGTTACGGCAATTCCAGCGCCTGGGTCATAAGACGGTGGTTGTAATTGGTGACTGGACCGCACGCCTGGGAGATCCCAGTGGCCGCCTGGAGGCGCGTAAAGCGTTAACGGCTGAACAGGTCAACGAGAATGCGAAAACGTATCTGGATCAGTTTTTCCGCATTGTAGATAAAGATCAGACCGAGGTCCATCGCCAGACAGAGTGGTTTGATACCTTTAATCTTGGCGATGCCATCAAGTTGCTCGGTTTTAAAACGGTGGCTCAGATGCTTGAGCGCGATGATTTCTCCAAGCGCTATAAAAGTGGGATTGAGATTTCGCTCTCAGAGTTTATGTACCCCCTGCTTCAGGGCTATGATTCAGTCGCGTTACGCTCGGATGTTGAGATTGGTGGTACCGACCAGACCTTTAATTTGCTGGTTGGTCGTGACCTGCAGCCAATCTTTGGTCAGCCCGCCCAACAGATCCTGACGATGAATTTGATTGTCGGCCTGGATGGTGTGAAGAAGATGGGTAAGTCGCTGGATAATTATATTGCCATGACTGCTCCCGCCAGAGATATGTTTGGTAAATTGATGTCCTTACCCGATCCGACTATGCGCTCCTACTTTGAGGCATTGACTGAGGTTGATAACGAGGAATTGGATGAGTTTGATTGCAAGATGGCGGACGGCTCTTTAAATCCACGCGATGTAAAATTGCGCATGGCGCGTGAGATTGTGACAGAGTTCCATAATTCCGCCGAGGCGGAAGAGGCCCAGGAAGCTTTTATTCGTCAATTCTCTGAGCGTAAACTGCCTACAGATATTCCCGACTTTCAGCTTGGTTCTGCCAAAAATGTTGTAGAACTGATCATCGATGCTGGATTAGCTGCCAGTAATAATAAGGCACGCGAACTCATCAAGCAGGGTGGCGTTGCTTTCTTCCCGAAAGGCGCTTCCGGTGATTCCGAGCGTATCTCGGATCCTACCTATATGGTCGATGCCATTGATGGCGCGATCCTGAAAGTAGGGAAGCGCAACTACATTCGGATTAAAGCATAGTGATACCGTTCTGGCATAGGACAAGGAGGATTTCTTTATGCCACAGGCAAAAATCGGGGTGATTGGGGGTAGCGGTCTCTATCAGATGGAGAACATGACGGATGTGGAAGAGGTTCGGATCCACACGCCGTTTGGGGATCCAAGTGACGTGATTACAATTGGGAAAGTTTCAGGCGTTGAGATGGCGTTCCTGCCACGTCATGGCCGTGGACATCGTCTGAATCCTTCTGAAGTACCATCACGCGCTAATATCTGGGCCCTTAAAAGCCTGGGGGTTGAGTGGGTAATCTCAGTAAGTGCGGTGGGCAGCTTGCGCGAGCATATTGCCCCGCGTGATCTCGTCATTCCTGACCAGCTTTTTGATCGCACCAAAAGCCGCGTTAATAGTTTCTATGAAGGTGGTGTGGTCGTCCATTGCGGTTTTGCCGAGCCCTTTTGTCCCACACTGGGCTCGCTCCTGGTGGAGTCCGCGGGCGAACTGGGGGACGTCAAAGTGCATCAGGGTGGAACCTACGTTTGCATGGAAGGTCCTCTCTTCTCCACAAAAGCTGAATCCAATGTCTATCGCCAGCTGGGTATGGACATTATTGGTATGACCGCTCTGCCAGAGGCCAAACTGGCTCGTGAAGCTGAAATGTGCTATGCGGTCATCGCCTGCGCGACAGACTATGATTGCTGGTATGAAGAAGAAGAGCCTGTCTCTGTGGAGATGGTGGTAGGCAACTTGAGCGCCAACATCGGCAACGCCAAGCGTATCTTGCAGAAGATCGCGCAGAAGCTGCCAGCTGACCGTAGCGCCCAGACCTGTGCCTGCGATCACGCACTGGCCTCAGCCATCATGACCGACCCCGCCTTGATTCCAGCCGAGGCGAAAGAAAAATATAGCTTATTAATTGGCCGCTATATCTCTTGACAACTGTTCCAAATAGGTATAAAATGGGTTCATCCCACGAGGGAAAAGAAAAACCCTTCAAATGGGATGGACCGATTTTCTTCCGGTCCTGTCGGTTGGCGTGATCGGGTCCTACGCGGCAGAAGTTTATGAACTCCGCTAGGTCCGTGAGGAAGCAACGGTAAATGGACCTCTCTGGGTGACGTGGGGGTTCCTGATTGCGCTAACCGGCAGGACCGGGTGAAAATCGGTTTTCTATGTTAAGAACGTCTTCAACTCTTCCAATGCAGCGGGTGGGCTCGTCATGAGGACACATAGGCGGGAGTAATAATATGGCCTCTCAATCACTCTACCGTAAATGGCGCTCTCAGACCTTTGGTGATCTTGTTGGTCAAGAGCCTGTTATTCGTACCCTTAAGAATGCACTGAGCAGTGGTAATCTGGCTCATGCCTATCTCTTTACAGGCCCCAGAGGTACCGGTAAAACGAGTATGGCTCGTCTCCTCGCAAAGACCATCAACTGTCAGAATCCACAAAATGGAGAGCCTTGCAATCATTGTGAACAATGCCGAGAAATTACTATTGGCAGTTCATTTAATGTGCTTGAGATCGATGCAGCCTCTAATCGTGGTATTGATAGCATCCGTGAGTTACGCGAAAAAGTTATGATGCCACCAACCACGGGTAAATATAAGGTCTATATCCTCGACGAGGCGCATATGCTGACGACCGAAGCTTTTAACGCCTTGTTGAAAACTCTGGAAGAACCACCCCCACATGCTATTTTTGTGATGGCTACCACTGACGTGCATAAAATGTTGCCTACCGTGCTTTCACGCTGTCAGCGCTTCGATTTTAAGCGCTTCAACTTGCGCCAGCTGGTAGAACGCCTCAATTTTGTGGCGCAGCAGGAAAACGTTGAGTTACAAAATGGAGCCGCCGAACTGATTGCGCGCGCTGCCGCTGGTGGTATGCGTGATGCTTTAAGTTTGTTGGATCAAGCTATCGCTTATTGTGGGAATATCATTAGCCTTGAACAGATTCAGGCGATGTTAGGTGTGGCGGATCCGCGTGCCATTCAAAAATTTATCTCATACATCGCCGAACTGGATAGTGCTGCTGGCTTACATCTCATCAATGAACTTTCGGAAGCAGGTGCCGATCTACGCCAGATTAATACCCAGGTTGCTGAATTCTGGCGTGCTATGATGCTGTCCAGGGCAGGTGCGAATATTGCTGAAATTCTAGACAATACTGAAGATGAGCTGAAAGAGATTCAGCAGACGGCCAGACTTTTTCGCCTGGACGAATTGACCGAGTGTGCACGCATTTTTGCGCAGAATGACCTGATGCAAAAAGGGCAGGGGACACCACAGCTGGGTTTAGAACTGGCTTTTTTGGCATGCCTTGATTTACATTGGCGGGCCCAGGATGGTACCGGTAGCGCTGTCCCGGCTAATCCAGCACAACCTTCGCCTTCTGCACCGAGTGAGGCACGTCCACGTGTCGCAGCGCCAGCACCATCCTATGCGGCAGCGCCGGCGGCCGAGGTGCGCAAGCCAATGGCGAAAGTGGAAGAGGTAAAAGAGGAGACAGTTAACGTTTCGCCTCCCGAGATCGATTCCGAGCCACAAGAAGATTTTGATGTAAGTGAGTTGGAGGAGCAGGTTATGCCTGCCGCGATCGAGCCTGTTTTCAGTTCTCCGGCAGCTCCACCAGCTGATCCTATCCTGGTGAGCCCAACAGAAACTCTAATCCAACCTGAGCCCATAATGTCAGAAGTTGAAGAACTGGTTGTGGAAGCAGTAGAAGAGGTTGATGATCCTCCCACTCTGACATTGTTGGATGTGAAAGAGAAGTGGGAGCAGATTCGGTTGCGCGTAAAAACGCGTAAGGATGGTCCCAAAGTTGCGGCTTTGCTGGGCGGCTATAGCATCCTGGGCGTTGAAGGTACCAGTAAGATGCCGATTATTGTGTGCAAGGCCAATGCAGACTTCCATTATAAGACACTACAGAATGATAGCTATTATGATGCTATTCGCTGGTCACTCAAGGTGGAATTAAAAACGGAATGTAATATTCGTTTATTGCCACCAAACGCAAATGTTTCTATCTCAACTATTCCACGGCCTACTATTCAAGCTTCAAATAGTATGCTCGCGCCCGCGCCACAGCAGTCTGCTAGGGTTGAGAAACCCACGGCTCCTGTGGCTCCCCCCAAACCACAGGCCCAGCCTCCGAAGACGCCAGCGCGCCCGATTGAGCCTCCTACACCTCAGGCTTCGGCCAGCATGGAGCCACTCGCACCAGCGAGTCCACCACTTGCCAGAAGTGAGGTTGTGAGAGAGAATGTTAGCATAACGCCTGTGAATAGTGGAACGCGTTTGCAAAGTATGAGAGAGCATGCGGAAAGTAACCCGGTTGTAGCGGAACTTATTCGCACCTTTAAAGCACAAGTCAAAGATATTCATCCAAAATAAGGAGTTTTGCCCCATGAATATGCGTGAAATCCAAAAGATGCAGCAGAAGTTGATGAAAATGCAGGAAGACCTTGAGTCTAATCTATTCACCGGAACAGCTGGTGGTGGTGCCGTAACCCTCACCATGACCGGTAAATATGAAATTACCGAAGTCAAAATTGATCCTGAGGCCTTTAGTGCGGAAGATATCGAAGAGCTAGAGGTAATGGTGAAAGCTGCTGCAAAAGATGCTCACGACCGCGTGACTGATGCTCAGCAGAAGCTTGTCAGCAGTGCCACTGGTGGAATGAAGATTCCTGGACTGTTTTAAACATGAGTGATATCGCAGCTCCTGTGGCGGCGCTAGTCGAAGAACTATCCAAGCTGCCTGGGGTCGGCGTAAAGACGGCGCAACGCCTGACCTTTTTCATTTTACGTAGCCCTGAGGATCAGGCCCGTCGCCTGGCCGAGGCTATTTTACGCGTCAAAGAGAGTATCATCTACTGCTCACGTTGCTATAATATTACTGAGACCGACCCGTGTCCTATTTGTAGCAATCCGAGTCGTGACCAGGATGCCATCTGTGTGGTAGAAGAACCTCTGGATGTGCTGGCTTTAGAAAAGACAGGCGTCTACAAAGGTCTGTATCATGTACTGCATGGTGCACTCTCACCACTTAATGGGATTGGACGTAAAGATATTCGTATCGATGAACTACTGAAGCGTCTTGCTACTGGTGAGGTGCATGAAGTTATTCTGGCGACCAATCCTGGTTTTGAAGGTGACTATACCGCCGGCGTCATTAAAGATGATATTAAGAACGAGCCTATTGTCTCAGTTCCACGTGTGACCTCGCTGGCGCGTGGTCTTCCACTGGGCAGCGATCTTGAATATGCCGACGAAGGCACGCTCAGTCGAGCTCTCGAAGGCCGTCGTGAAATATAGCAAGAAAGGGATGTCTTTACTGGCATCCTTTTCTTTTTTTTCTACATAAATAAACCTTGTCGTTCAATTGTGTAAGCTGCGCTAACCGCGAATGAGCGGCATTCACAATTGCATCTTAATCGCAATGCTGTCAGTCCTAGTACAACTTGACACATGTATAGCCTCATGGTACACTTGTTCTACTTTGCACGGAAAACAAAGAACAGCAAAAATATTTCCGGTTTTTATCCCTTATCAAAGAATATAGACTTGTAGGAGTTATCTCAGAAGCGCTGAAGCCATAGTTATAGTTATGTGCTCGCGCACTCTTAAACATACGATTGAACGAAAAAAAAGCAGAACTTTGAGTGGATTGTAAAGAAGGAGGAAGGCAGGGTGTGTCGCTGGGAGTCAATAAGCTGAATACTCACACCCATATCCTGCTAAAGTGAAAATGGCAGTAAGTAAGAAGGACAAAAGCGCCGCCGCAGCGGCAGCAGCAGCAGCAAGTAATAGCGCGAATACTGCGGGTATGAGTGATCGTGAGAAGGCGATCGACCTGGCGCTGAATCAGATTGAGCGACGCTTTGGTAAAGGTTCCATTATGAAACTTGGCGACGCAGCAAAGATTCAGGTTGAGGTAATTCCTTCTGGCTCAATCGCTCTTGATCTGGCATTGGGTATCGGTGGTGTTCCTCGTGGTCGTATCACAGAGATCTATGGCCCAGAGTCTTCTGGTAAAACCACGCTCTGTCTGCATATTATTGCAAATGCCCAGCGCGCCGGCGGTTTTGCCGCGTTTGTCGATGCTGAGCATGCTTTGGACCCCTCATATGCAGCAAAATTGGGTGTTGACACCAAGAATCTACTGGTCTCACAGCCAGATACTGGTGAGCAGGCGCTGGAAATCGTAGACTCACTGGTGCGCAGTAATGCTATTGATGTGGTTGTGATTGACTCGGTTGCGGCTCTGACACCACGTGCTGAAATCGAAGGTGAGATGGGTGACTCACACGTTGGTTTGCAGGCTCGTCTGATGAGTCATGCCCTACGTAAATTAACTGGAGCCATTAATAATTCCCATACCACCGTAATCTTTACCAATCAGTTACGTGAAAAGATCGGCGTAATGTTTGGTAATCCAGAGACAACTGCTGGTGGTAAGGCATTGAAGTTCTACGCCTCGGTACGTCTGGATATCCGCCGTACAGATTCGATCAAACAAGGTCAGGATGTTGTAGGTAACCGTACCCGTGTACGTGTGGTGAAAAATAAAGTCGCTCCACCTTTCCGAACGGCCGAGTTTGATATCATGTACAGCGAAGGTATTTCCCGTGAGGGTGGCTTGATCGACCTGGGTCTGGAAATGGGCCTGGTGAAAAAGAGTGGTGCCTGGTTTACGGTAGGAGATATTCGTCTGGGTCAGGGTCGTGAAAACGCTAAAGAGTTTTTGCGCCAGAACAGCGATGTCGCCATGGCAATCGACGACCAGATCCGTGGTAATATGCTTGCCTTTAAGACAGCTGAAGAAGAAGGGGTGGAGGAAGAAGAGGATGAGGCCGAACTCGAGCTGCCTGAAGCTGTAGCTGAGGAAGAGGTCTAAGCTTCCTTTCGAAGCCAGGTAAGCTAAATACTGCAGCAGAATAACGCGTAACAGGAGAGACGGTGGTGACCGGATATATTTTATTTCCGGTTGCCCATATACCAGATCTCTCTCGTTACGCGTTTTACGTGGGACGGAAACTACTCCTCATCTTGCTGCTCTTTATGCAGAATCTCAGGTAGTTTTTGTTCCAATGCAGGTGCATCCAGGTGAATCAAGGGTCGTTCGGCGGTTGAGAGTAAAGGATCCAGTTCATCGATCTCAATCATTTCAGGTTCAAGAGCCGTTGTGACTGGTTGCCGTTGTCGCCACCAGGTCGCAATCGTCGCAGGATCAACTGGTCCTAGTTTACCTACTTGTGCCGTGTGGAGTTCCCAGTCCAAGATGGCTTCCTCTAGTGGAACTTCGTAGCCAACCTTCATGCTCATGTCCCACTTATGCTGCATAATAGCAAAGTAGACCTGCATCGGCTCCTGTTCGCTGGTCAGCCGCTGGCGCAACATCAGGATGGTCGGTAAATGGTAGCGCTCATACCAATCATGGGCAGCTTCTTCGAGGCTGACTACGCGCTGCTCATTTTTATTCATGATGGCTTGATGGCCCACAATCAAGTTATAAAAACGCCGTGCATACGCTCGTGGGATAGTAACATGCAGCATTTCATAGATACGTTCTTGATACCAGCCTGGTAAGATCGGTGTAATCTGATGCATTGCGCTACTGGCTTTCTCGGTGAAGACACTTCTCCAGTCTCCCATTGCGCGTATCAGGCGCTGCGTATGGTAGATAGTATTCAGGTCATGTGAACCAGTGACACGTGCATGCTCACGACGTACCGTACGATAGCGCTGACGAAAGTAGTCATAGTCTGCCTCATCCAGCACCTGAACGTCCTCAGGGAGTCCTTTAGCTTGCCGTAGGTCTTCAGCTTGCCAGGCCAGTGACTCACCAAACTGTGCCAGATCTTGTTCACGTAAACCCTCGCTAATGGGACCTGGAAACAGCTCAACGGTCTCCGCATCGGCCATAATCGAGAGAATCTGCTTACCATCGATGCGGATCAATGCATTGGCCAGCGAAGGATCTCCCCAATAAACACCATGTTCATGTAGCTCAACCATCAGCACTGCAACGGCTGAGAGCATACGCTGTTTGGTGCGTTTGGTTAATGGTAGGCGATAGAGCAATACATGCGGGACCACACGTGGCGCAAGGCGTGTTACAGTATAGCCTCGATCTCCACTGATATATTGTCGCATCCCTCTTAAGCCAGGAACCTCAATGGCAATTGCTGGGGCAGAGACCATTACTGTTCCAATAGGGCTCAGTGCGGGAATGCCGCGTTGTTCGATCACATGCAGATTGCGAATCTCGCGTTCAGCCATGCGTGGTGTGGTCTCTTTGATGGCGTAACGAGCGCCTTGACGTTCAACAAAGATGACCGGATGTCGTGAGTCACCACGGCGCACGACCAGGAGCCGAATACCCTGTTTATCCCATTCTTCTAACTGGAAATCCCAGGGTAAACCTTCTAATCGATGGCGCTCGTCGTCCGACATCGTAAATTGTATTTTAGCTTGATTTGTATTGATAGCAAGCTCCTTCTATCTATGATCGCTTAACAACAAATCTATACATGTGTTAAAGTGATGATAGCATGCTTGAATCACTGATCGCAAACTGAAGAACAAAGGAGTTTTTATGGATACACTGTTGAATTCTCAGTTTCAGTTATTTGGGTTATAGGAGGTGCGCAATGTCTACATTAGATCTCTTTCAATTACATGGTAAGACTGCCATTATTACTGGTGGAGGACGCGGCTTGGGACAATATTTCGCGCAGGGTCTCTCAGACGCTGGCGCCAATGTGGTACTCTGTTCGCGTAAATTGGCGGCCTGCGAAGAAGTTCAGCGCGAGATTGAGGCCGCTGGTGGGCAGGCCCTGGCAATGGCGTGTGACGTTACTAAGACCGAGGATGTTGAGCGTGTCGTGGCCGCCACGCAAGAGCGCTTTGGCGCTATTGATATCCTCATCAATAATAGCGGCGCAACCTGGGGGGCTCGTCCGGAAGATATGCCACTGGAAAAGTTTGAGCAGGTAATGGATGTTAATATCAAGGGAACCTTCCTGATGAGCCAGCACGTTGGCCGAACCATGATTGCTCGCGGCCAGGGTGGGAAAATTATCAATATTGCCTCTGTGGCTGGTCTGGTTGGAGGGAATCCCAAATATATACAAGTTGTGGGATATCACTCCAGTAAAGCTGCTGTCATCAATATGACACGTGATCTGGCCACCAGTTGGGCTCACTATGGCATTACCGTCAATGCTATTGCCCCTGGCTGGTTCCCTACACGTATGTCTGGGGCCTTGCTTGAACGCTATGGTAAAGAGATGCTTGCAGATATTCCGCTGGCCCGCTTTGGCACAGCTGATGATCTCAAAGGTGTCATCATCTTCCTGGCCTCACCAGCTGCAGCCTATATAACCGGCCAGACTATCGTAGTAGACGGTGGCTCTACCGCCTGGTAATACCTCTGTCATGTGCATGGCTTTTCACAAATAAAGCAGGAGGGTCTCGCCGACCTTCCTGCCCCTTCCCGAATTTTCTGGCTCTACGGTGCTATAATATGGATGTGTAAATACATTCGTAATGAAAAATTTGAGCTGACAATGCAGTACCTTGCATACCTTAGGATTACAAAGGTATATGTCAGAAGGTAGTTGAACATGGCTACAGAAATTAAAGAAACTTCCGGTACAAAAACCATTCCAGGCATTTCAGAGGCTCCATTTGTGGGCAGTTTGTTCAGGCATAACAATGATCGCTTGAACCTCTACCAGCAGGTAGCGCAGGATTGTGGAGATATTGCTCTGTTCCACTATGGCCCTTTTCGCTTTATCCAGATTAACTCTGCTGAACTAGCGCGTAGCCTCCTGGTTGAGCATACCGCTGATTTTGATAAGGGTGATGGCATGCGTAGTGCCTTTCAGCCAGTTATTGGCAACGGCCTATTTATCAGTGATGGCGCGCTCCATCGACAGCAGCGTAAATTGATGGCGCCATCATTTCAGCCCCGACATATTATTAGTTATGCTAATACGATGGTGCATTATAGCGAGCAGATACAAGAGGGCTGGCGTGATGGTCAGGTGATAGATATTGGGCATGAGCTGACCCAATTGACCATGAGCATTGTAGGGAAAGTTCTTTTTGACGCAGAGGTTTTTACGGAAGCTGATGAACTTGGCTCTGCGATGACGACTGTTCTCTCGTTTATCAACTATTCGCTTTCGAATCTGTTTTCCATTCCGCTGAGCTGGCCGGTGCCACGTAGCAAAAAGGCACAGCAGGCTCTGGCAGTGCTGGATCGGCGCATTAATCAGATGATTGCAGATCGCCATGCCAGTAAAGATGAGGCTAATGACTTTCTTTCTGTCCTGCTCCGCTCTAAAGAAGATGACGGCAGCAGTATGAGCGATAAGCAAGTGCGCGACGAAGCTCTGACCTTGTTTGGGGCGGGACACGAAACGACCGCCACCGCCTTAACCTGGGCCTGGTATCTTCTGGCGCAGAATCCTGAGATATTCAAGAAGATGCAGCATGAGATCGACACAGTCCTGCAAGGGCGCGCTCCAACATATGCCGATCTGCAAAAGTTGCCCTATACCCTGCAGGTCTTTAAAGAAGCCATGCGCCTCTATCCGCCAGCCTATGCCGTCTCACGTGTGGCCCTCCATGACTGTGACCTTAACGGCTATCCTATCAAAAAGCAAGATGTAGTGATAATGGCCATATATGCCATGCACCGTCGTCCAGAATACTTTCCTGATCCGGACGCGTTTGATCCTGAGCGCTTTACAGCAGAGAACGAAAAACGCTTGCCGCGCCATGCCTACCTGCCCTTTGGCGCTGGTCCGCGCATCTGTATCGGCAATCATTTTGCGCTGATGGAAGGGCAACTATTGTTGGCAACTCTGGCTCAGCGTGTCTCGCTGGAACTGGTACCGGGACAGCATGTCCATCCTGATCCCAACAAAACGATAACTATTCGACCTGATGTACCGATCAAAATGGTGGTACATCGTCGCCCTAAAAACGATTGAACTCAAACGCACTGTAGAGAGAAAGTACCTCTGGCGTCGATATATCAGGGATACCAGGCTACTTTCTCTTTTTTTGTGTAGAACAGAAAGTACATCGCATATGCAAATTACCAGGTGGAGTCTGGCAACTCCGAATGATTATACGCAACTTTTCCTCTTATTACATGATGCTGACGAAGATGATGAGCGCATTCGTAGGCTAGTCACAGATGGTCTCCATACCTCGTATATAGCCTGGAGGCATGAGCAGATGGTTGGTGCAGTGGTGATGCGCTGGCAAGGAGACGCCAGCGAAATCGAATATATTGCCGTAGCCGCTGATGTTCGTGGAAAAGGCTGTGGTAAAGCTATGCTTGCACACATCATAGAGGAAGCACGTGTTCGGCGCGTCAGTTCAATCCTGGTAGGGACAGACAATACCGCCTTTGGGAACATTGCCTTTTATCAGAAATGTGGTTTCCGTATGGACCATATTCGCAGTGATTTCTTTTCGTATATACAACCAACTTTAATTGTCAATGGCATTCCCATGCGAGATATGTTAGTGCTACGTTATACTCTTGATCGCTTTGCTAACTAACGCCATGTGCAAGTTTTCACATACCCACTCTTTGTCTTGAGGAGGAACATGGCGAGGCGATCGCGACCGCCTCGCCATGTTCCTCCTCAAGACAAGCGAGAGCCGTAGGCGCAAGGTGTGAGGGATAAAACTTGCACATGGCGTTGAATAAGTGAGCTGATGGAATTGCTCTATATATGGGAGATAGATGCGCGACCGTGCATCTATCTCCCATATATAGAGCAACAAAGCTAATCTTCTTCGCGAGAGCGACGCTGAAACAGGAAAAAGACAGCCAACAACGTAAGTCCAAGTATAATTGAAAGCGAGAAACGAAATGTACGCTTACTATCCTCTTGCTGCTCTTCTGGTTGATCTACAATTTCGATTTTTGGTGTAGCTATTTCTGGTGTTGCGGAAGCCATAAGAAATATCCTTTCGAAGCTGAAGCAAATAATTTCGCCCTTCATTGAAGCGAAATCTTCTTTAATATCAGATGTATGACGCTTCCCTATCTAGCACTATTATTATACGGCTGAAGTTGTCCCAAACGTTTCTTACATAAAAACAATCCTATATTACTCAGACTCTTTTAGCTGGCAGCTATCAATTTATCTATGCCCGGCGTGAAAATACACAGGAGCTAAAAAATCCCTTGACGCACCTGAGTCCTCGCGCTATTATCCTAAGAGTAACCAAATTTTTACAAAGGTATCTTTTTTCATCATGATGAATCGATTAGAAGGGCGTAACCTCGCCCATCCTGGTTGCCTGATTGGCATCACCCTTGGTTTAATCGTAGGTATCGTTCTGGCTGGCATCCTGGCGGCTGGCTTTAACGTGCCTTTTAGAACTGTCTCATTGATCTGGCTGGCCGTTACCCTGGTATTGGGTTTGATTGGCTGGTTATGGGGAGCATACCTGACCACCAAAAAACAGCTGGCAGCCATGAGAGCAAATCCCGCTGGAACTTCTGAAGAAAAAGAAATTACCGGTATAAGCAAACAGGAACCTGAACTGCCTGCGGAGCAATAAAGACTATATACCGTTCATCCGCCTGTATTGCTGATAGAGCAGGCACACGGTATAATGTGACAACGCTGGATTCCGATAGTCATCTCGGCCTTAACTAAGCTAGATGGATGATGGTTTTTCTGTCGAGCTTCTTAGCTTTGTTAGTGGGAGATCTAGTAAGTTGTACCAATTTGTGTTATAGTATCTCTTACTCAGTTCCCTTGTTTTTCTACTTTAAGTGGAGCGGAGAGAGAGCAAAGAAGCTCGCGGGCAAAGACGCAGTGGATATGCGTATCATCGTGGCTGTATTCAACGACGCGTGCTTACCACTGGATACGATAAGTCCCCTTTTTGTGTGCTGTTTATCTCCAACATGCTATTGAAAAGCAATCGTGAATACCGCTTAATCGCGGCTAGTGAAATCGCCACAACTTAGCAATGGCACGCTAATCAGTTGTGAAGAATGGTAGCGGCCTGTCAGGCGACTACACTCGCACGATTGAATGGCATAGTATGAACAGTAACACTATCAGCACAGTAGAGGAGGCTCCTGATGTCCAATGAATTTCAGCGACCCGTCTCGGTAGATTTTGCCCCCCGAAATAGTGTTTGTGAGTGGTGCGGAAAACCCGCCGAACGACAGCTCACAGCGATTGGTGGCAGCTATCATAATGAAAGTGGCGTTTTTTGTCGTACCTGCGGTGAGTTGTTTACCCAGGGTGTGGCAAACGCTCTTAGCGCCGCATTACTCGCACAAGCGCCTCAGCAGCAACAGTAGTAGATACGTCCACTTGCGCAAATGCTTGAGGGTAAGACAGACAATTTTATCCTCATAAAAAAAGAGGAGCTGGTAACATATACCGGCTCCTCTTCTGTTCTGTTATTGGTGCATACAATTTATGCGTAGCGCTGCATATATTGTCCAATTTCAAATGGTTTAGATTGCTGCACCAGCTGATGGGCTGCCTGATCCATGGTTGTCCGTTCTTCTTTAAAGAAGATGCCTGTATATTGGCGTTCCGTTTCCAATGCAAGCGCAATCGCTTTGGCTTTATCATGGGTATCGTGGGTATCTTCAATAGATGTTACCGCAGCATCCCATGCGTCAAAGGTATGATAGAAGGTTGGACATGGACTGAGGGCATGGATAAAGGAAAATCCTTTATGTTGCACGCCCTGTTGAATTAATGCTGCCAGTTCTTTTGGTTTGGCAGAGTATCCACGCGCCACAAAGCTGACATTGAGTGAGAGTGCAGTCGCAATCGGATTAAACTGGGAGGCCAGCAATCCATATGGAGTAGACTTGGTAACATGCCCCTGTGGGGAGGTAGGTGAGGTCTGGCCTTTCGTCAGGCCATAAATCTCATTATCCATCACGACCACAGTGATATCAATATTGCGTAGTGCCGCATGGATCAAGTGGCCTGCGCCAATACTAAAGAAGTCGCCATCCCCACCGACGGTAATCACATTGAGGTCTGGCCGTGCCATCTTCAGACCTTGAGCAACCGGTAATGCGCGACCATGCACGCTATGGAAACCAAAGGTTTTCATAAAGTGTGGAAAGCGGCTGGAACAGCCAATTCCGGAGACGACGACTGTTTGATCGGTTGGTAATTTCAGTTCGGCCAGGCCGCGAAAGGCGGCGTTGAGAACACCAAAGTCTCCACAACCGGGACACCAGGTAGGCTTTACTTCACTCTTATAGTCCTTTGGAGTTGGATTAATAATTGTTTGAGTCATGATTAGCAAACCTCCTCAATCGCACGTAGGATTTCGCCGGCCGTGAATGGAATTCCTCCGAATTTGTTAACACGAATCGCCTTCAGCCCATATTTAGCCCCTAGTAGATTTGCGAGCTGGCCTGAATAATTATTCTCGGGAACAATAACTTTATCTACTGAGTCAATAAATCCCTGGATTGCCTTATCGGGAAGAGGTGAAAGAATTTTTGGATGGAGGGCCGCTACCTTATGACCTTTCGCCCGTGCACGATCAACTGCTTCCTGGATGGTTCCTTCTGTTGATCCCCAGCCAATTACGCCAATAGTGGCGTCAGCATCACCATAGCGTTCCGGTTGTGGCATTTCTTCCGCCGCTGTAACCAGTTTGCGGAAGCGCTTCTCCATCATAGCTACATGATCTTCAGGTTCATAATTTGGATGACCTGCCTCATCATGTTCGAGTCCGGTGGCTACATAAGCTGGTGAGCCTGTACCTGGGGTACTCATAGGTGAGATACCGCTTGAGGTATAGGCATAGCGCTCATATGCATGCGCCTGTGTTCCGGCCCCGACCAGGATCTGCTCATTTGCATGGACCCCATTATGTCCATTGCTGGTCGCCCCATCATTAAACTGAATGCGTGCGTGAAGCTCAGGTGTCTGAAAGGCGTTACGATCAACGCTTTCCACACGGGCAGTCAGGGATTGATCGGTCAAGAAGAGTACCGGCATCTGATAGCGTTCGGCCATCTCGAAAGCCTGAATAATTAATTCATAGCAATTTGCTACGCTTGATGGTGCGATCACGATACGCGGGGTATCGCCATGACCGGCATAGAGCGCGAAACTGAGATCAGACTGCTCCATTTTGGTTGGCATACCTGTGCTCGGACCAGCACGTTGAGCATCAACAATGACCGCAGGCAACTCTGACATCGAACTGAGACCGATCAACTCGGTCATCAATGAGAAACCAGGACCCGAGGTAGCGGTCATGGCGCGCATACCGCCATATGATGCGCCGAGGACTGAAGCCAGGGCCGCAATCTCATCCTCAGCCTGCAGGAAGGTTCCTCCCACGAGAGGAAGCTCCTTTGCCATACCTTCCATGATATCGCTGGCAGGGGTAATCGGATAACCAGAAAAGTAGCGGCATTGCGCGGCTAGTGCGCCAGCGACAATGGCCTGATTACCATTAAGGACCACCCGATCAGCCTTCTCTACAGCTCCAAGCATATAAGGATCGCTCTTGGTAATTTTTTCGGTAACGTATTTCTTCGCCACGTCGAGTGCCAGCAAGTTTTTTTCCATTAATGTGGCATTGGCCTTACGTGAACGAGAAAGTTTTGACTGCACTACTTGAATAATTGCTTCTAGTGGAGGTCCAAATAAGCCGCAGATCGCTCCCAGCATCACCATATTTTTGGTCTGGAAGAGTTGGACCTCTTTACGAGCAATCTCATTAAAGGGAACAGCATACGTTATACAATCACTCTGGTCGGGCGTAAAGTCTGAGGGATCATAGATCAGCACGCCACCATGACGTAGTTCACCAATGTTGCGATCATATGCTTCTCTATTTAAGCAGATCAACACATCAGCGTAATCGCCCATTGACTTGACCGGGTGATCGCTAATACGAACCTGAAACATACAAGGGCCGCCGAGAATTTCGGCCGGAAAGGTTCTGAAGGTATAGACATGATACCCCCAGCGAGCGGATGCCAGGGCGAGAATATCACCACCTGAGATGGTGCCCTCACCGGACTCACCGCCAATACGTATCGTTACTTCATTCTCCATTGAATGCCCCCTGAAAAAATGTTGACCGCGCCACTCGTTAGAGCATAGCGCGGTAAAGACAAAGTCGGGCTGTGCTTTAGGATGGGGATTTTATTCACAGGAATAGCCTTATATCCCTTGACAAGCGTAAGAGGGATACTTATTCTGTGAAAACGTATTCTTCTTCCACATACCAGCCAGCTTTGAACGGCGATTATCAGCAAGTGCATAATACCGAACTCGTTTCTAGCTGACTGAGCAGATACTTCCTCAATCTAACTGTCCGTTCCTATTGACTCTTATAGGGTTGAACGTAGCACTTGGCTAATGATATTATAGCACACGGAATGGATGAGTGTGCGTGAAAAATGATGAAATTTCGGTCATGTGCAAGTATTCGCGTCCATATTCAATCGCTAAAAAACCTGTTTGTATGCATCGTAAGTCGCACAATTCTATCTGTTATCCTGCCAGAAGCGCTTCAGACCCGGATTGTGTCTCAGTACTATAGACGAATAAACTATTTGCTACCAGACGCTCATGACCATCTGAAGGTGTATTGAGAACCGATACTTTTTCCCGCCCTGGCAGACGTGCCACCATTTCAGTCGAACCACCGCCATCGAACACCATCGCCTGATAAGCCCCGAGGGATAACAGGTAGCCCGCCATCTGGGGACGGGTCAAGCCACGGCTTTGTGTGATGCCAGCTTTACGGCCATCAAAAGTTACGAAGATGGCCTGTTTGCCATCCTGCATAATCCCTACAGCGGTCAGTGGATTCTGCACATTCGTATCACCTGGATTGGGAGCTTGAGGATCAGTATAGAACCGCCCATCCTTCAGCAAAATAGGACCTCCACCGATTGCCTGTACCAGATCATTATCGGGTGAGATCTGTTGCGTAAGCGTGATCGTATCACCCACATGGAGGTTTGTGCTGAGCCAGATTGCAGCCGTGCCACCACCAACAAGTGCCTGGGTATCTTTTGTCAGCTTATTTAATTTTGTCAGATCAGTTTTGATTGCCTGTACCATGTAGTGTGGTTGTGCGCTTGTACTGTCCTGTGCAGGTTGAAGTAGCACCACTGTATCATTGGTGACGGTCATATCACCCAGCATCGGTGTAATCAGGGTCAGGCCATCATGTCGGGCCCCATCATAACGATTAATTGAGGTTAGCACATGATTAGCACTGCCGGTCGTGATCATGCCCGAAAACGTTTCATGGTTCATCGTCACCTGACCATTTTTCTTTACACCCAGGATCGCATAATCACCCGGACTCTGTATTAACTGGCCATTGATCATTTCCATATTAATGGGATCACCCGAGCCCTTCATTTCAAAGAAATCACCATTGATGCCCGCTAATGCATGGGTACGATTGGCCATTGAGCTAACCGCCTCACCGGGGTTCAGCAACTGCTCATTGGCTTGAACTACGCCCAGGCGTATATTCTTACTACTTAGATCTACATCGAGCATGCTGGCATACTCAGGACCTTCAACAGTATTAAACGTCTCACTATATGTTTCCACGCCGTGAGCCACAACTTGTCGGGATGTTTTTTGAGTTTGCAACACCACCGGCCAGTGGGGAGGAGTGGACGGAAGCCAGTCATGAGCAGCTAGCGGTGCGGCCTGCGTTTGTAGATCGACCCGTGCGGTCATCATGCCGAGTAACAGTAAAATAATCGTCACGCTACTGACAACTCGCACACGCATAAAATACGATGAGAAAAACAAAGCCAATCCATCCTTATGTAAAATAGTCTTTTGCTAGTAAGATATGACGCATTAGATTTTGTCAGACGAAGAGAAAATGCGGACCAACAAAAAAAACCTTAAAGCCTCTTCACAAACGGTTAGAGGTGTGTTACAATCTATATGAATGAGGGCCCATAGCTCAGCGGTTAGAGCAGTCGGCTCATAACTGATTGGTCGCTGGTTCGAATCCAGCTGGGCCCACCCTTATTGCTCAGGAAGCCAGTTCTCAAGCGTGTTCACGCCAGACTGGCTGTTTCTGTTTTTGGGCGGGAATTGGTTGAAAAAGCTTTGATTAACCAATCAGCTCAAAAACATATGGACAATCAGGTACCTGTGAGCGCGTCATGGAAAGGAAGGTTTCCTGATGCCTGCTCGAAAAGCTGACAATACTACGAAAAAAACAAAATACACACTTTTTCCCTCTTCCCGAGCATCGTCGCGCCGTGTCAAAACAATACAGATTGCTATCGATGATTTTATCATGGATCACCATAGCCCTCACCTTTGAGAATCAGGCGGAAAAGGCACCCCAGCCAGAAAAAAAATGAGACAATGACTGATATGGAGCTGAAAAAGTAAACGCTTGATGTGAAAGGGCTGCGCATGGTGTGGAGCTAATCTTCCAGAAATGTCTCCTCTTTTTACTCTGAGCAAGAATTTGCTACTTTTATCACACGTTGTATTCTTTGGTAAAAAACACCAGAGCCTCTATACTCAATAACCGGAATACTCAGCTTTAAGAAGAATGCCAACAATGAGCAGGTATGGTTTAGGGTGCCTGCAATAATGTACTTGTGATATCTGGAGCATTGGAGGCAAAAGATAGATGGCATCAACCTTTGAGAGCCGGGGATCGGACTCTGCGTATATAGAAGCGGTCTGGCGCGACCACGCCGGCAGGAACTACGCCCCTATCTGTCCGGCCTCGAACCATTGGCATCTGCTGTTCATGAAGCGGGATGGCAAGCCTATTGTTTCCATTGAGGGTCCCTTGACCAGGTCGAAGTCCGTCAGGCAGGATGAGGGGGTTGAATGGTTTGGTGTCACATTTAAGCTTGGTACCTTTCTAACTGTCGTGCCTGCCAGCGATCTGCGGGATGTGCAGACCATTTTGCCTCTGAACATAAAAACAACCTTTGAACTGGCCGGATCGCGCTGGCAACTCCCTGACTATGACAATGTCGAGACGTTTGTGCATCAGCTGGTACGTGAGCATCTGCTGATCGTCGATCCGCTCGTCAAAGCGGTCCTGGCTGGTCAGCAGCCGGAGGTGTCAGAGCGTACTGTACGGCGTCGCTTTCTCCATGCCACTGGACTGGCTCCCAAAACCATCGAGCAGATCAATCGCGCCAACCAGGCGGCCGTGTTGCTGGCGCAGGGGGTCTCGCTTCTTGAGGCAACCTATCAGGCTGGCTATGCCGATCAACCACATATGACTCGCTCACTCAAGCACTTCATCGGCTACACACCTGCCCAGATCGCGCAGACCAGAACGGTGGAATAGTGCGGCGTTGTCCGTTTTATGCAAGACGTCATTCTTTTGTTGAGCTATGATGGGGTTGTTGAAGACACCGAACAATCGCACGTTTGTCGATAAAAGGAGAAGTTCAGATGAGAAACGTTATTGCATTCATGCATATCTCACTCGATGGATTTACGGCTGGACCAAATGGAGAGCTGGAGTGGGCGATCGTAGATGACGAAGTGAATCCCTATGTTGATGCATTGATCAGAAGAGTGGATACAGCCCTTTATGGACGCAATACTTACCTTATGATGTACAACTACTGGCCAACGATGCTGACTGATCCCAACGCCGACCCACGTGAGCTCGCGCATGCGCGCTGGGTCGATAACGTCTCCAAAGTCGCGTTTTCAAGGACGCTCACCCATACAGACTGGAAGAATACGCGCATCGTGCAAGATCAGGTTGTAGAAGAAGTGAGCGCGCTCAAACGGCAATCCGGTGGTGACATCATGATCTTTGGCAGCCCCGGCCTGACGCATTCATTCATGCAGCTCGACCTGATCGATGACTATTGGCTCTTCCTCAATCCGATCGTCTTAGGTGGTGGCATCCCGCTCTTCCAGGATATGGCCGCCTGGACCAAACTGAAGCTGGCTGAGATAAAGGCATTCCAGAATGGGGTGGTTGGATTGCACTACCAGACGATCAGAAACTAGCCCACCGGTACACGTCTGTTTCATTTCAGCTTATAGGCTCAGAGAGCCTTGTAGTGCAATAGGCCACGTTCCTGTTTTGACGGAAATTTGGTGTGGTGTCTTAAGAGATGAGACGTTCATCACAGCATTTGTGTTCAGTGGAACTTTCCTATTTTGAGCACGAATCTCTCAATGTTCTTTCTCATCTCTTTTGCTATAGTCTCTTGCTCTCAACTAGTGATGACCACCACCGCCGCCATTATGGAAGCCACCGCCGTGATGCCCTCCCATGGTATTGTGATGATGTCCGCTCCAGGTGCCGTTATGGTGATTATGATGAGATTGGGAGAAAGTATCGTAAATGCTACTATCCGAGCGATAGCTGTTGCCGTTTCGCGCCCGATGAAACACCAGGGTCAGGACGATGAATAAAATTGCCATCACTGAAATTACTACTATTGCGTGGTTGCCCATCTTATAGGTTCTCCTTCAAGCTATATATGTATAAATCACATTATGCTGGTGATGATGGTGTTTAGATTCGTGCCATTACTTCCTCGCGTTTCCAGGTCGTTGCCGCGAGCACGACCAGTACGATATCGAGCAGGATAAGTGCGGCGTCGGCTGCTGGATACGCCCAACTGCCCAGCGTGTTTAATCGCAGGGAGCCGAAGAGGACACCAACAAAGATGATTGAAGAGATCATACTCGAGATGGCCTGAGCGGTCTGAAACTTTTTGGTGCGGGATGAGATGATGCTGGTCAAGACTGCACCCAGAAGCATCATTCCCAGTGCCAGGATTAGGACAAACGTGGCAATCCCCCATGGAATTGAGCGTAGGATGTTGGCGCTATATGTGAAGATCACGAAGCCAAAGTAGAAGATGGCTCCGATCAAAGCATATACACAGGCCGGGATGATTGAGCCTAGAATCTTGCCGGCAAAGATGGCGAGATTCGAAGCTGGGGTCGCGAGTAGTGGCAGCAGCGAGCCGCGCTCTTTATCCCCTGCGAACGCATTCACCGAGGCAAGAATGGCCGCAGCCGCGTTGAGGATAACCGCCCAGGATAACCAGATCGCCACCAGCAGTCCCTTCTCTCTTTGTGAGGCTGATCCGGAAAGCGATGCAGCCAGACCAGTATTCACTTCCATAACGATGAAAAGCAGTGATAATCCCAGTGTATAGAGTGAGCGACGCGCGAAGATCGTCTCTTTTGTCTGACGCATGGCAATGATCCAGGCTGAGCGTAGCGTGCCGGCGGGTCGATATTGTGTTGATATGTTGTGCATAGTTTTTTCCTCATCTCTTGGAATGTGAAAAGTGTATGAATAGCTTTTTATTGTGCCATGGACTTATGGATGAATGGCCTCGACTGGAGCGATCTCATTTTGCATAGCGGACGTATAGACATCTTCAAGCGAGGCACGCTCGGTTGTGATTGACACAATGCTGGCACCTATCCGCGCGAGCTGTTGCTGAACGAGCGGATTGACCGCTTTGGGATCGGTGGTAAGATAGTGTATGTGCAGACCGTTTTCAGACTCTTCCAGTTTATGTATGCTATTGGGTAGGTCCAGGTGCGTGATGCCCTGGGGCAGCGGATCGGCCAGCTCGATATGTACTTGTACCTCGGTTGTCGCGCCAGCGCGTAGCTCCGTGGGCGTACCCCGTAAGACAATTTTTCCCTGCCGGATAATGATAATGTTATCGGCCAGTTTTTCAGCTTCATCCAGATCGTGGGTACACAGCACAATGCTCCGTTGCGACCGCTTCAAGCTGCGAATTAAATCGCGCACATGGCGAGCAGCCACTGGATCGAGTCCTGAGGTGGGTTCATCCAGGAACAGCACCTGGGGCTCATGGAGCAGGGCGCGGGCTAAGGCGACCTTCTGTTTCATACCTTTAGAGAAACCCGCCATGGAACTGTGTTGATCTTCAGTCAGTTCAAACAGGGTCAATAACTCCGAAATTTTTTGTTGTCGCACCTGAGGGGGCATGCCGTACAGGTTCCCAAAAAAATCCAGGTAGTTGGTAGGCGTCATGTCTTCAAAGAGTCCGGGTACATCCGTAACCAGACCAACGCTGGCCCGTACGGCCGCTGTCTGCCGGTGAATGTCATATCCATTTACCAGGGCGGTTCCAGAACTGGGGGCGAGCAGGCCCGCGAGCATACGTACGGTTGTCGTCTTGCCCGCTCCATTTTGTCCCAGGAGAGCAAGCACCGTGCCATCGGGAACTTGAAAAGAAAGGCCAGAAACGGCCAGCAATGAACCAAAGCGACGAGTAATATTTTGTACATCAATCATGTTTCTATTTCCTTATGTATGAGCAGTAACCAGTTCTCAATTGGTGTGCTATGCTGTAGTAAGATCTGATGAATAAAGCATACACGCGGGGAGAGATTTTGTGATACGTCGAGAGGTGTAATATGGGTACGCCTGAAGATCTAATTCATCGATATGTGTAGCTTTATGCTGGTATAAGCAAGGACGCTTGCTTTACGACCAAACCAGAGCTTGCTTGACTATCAAACATTAAATCAGATAAGGAAGAAGAATGCCATCCATTGCCAGATTTAGCTCAACATTTTACCGTCTACGCTGGAAGCCCACATTTTCCTACACAATTGTGACGGTGCTCAGCCTGTTGGTGACATTTGTCTTGCTGCTCGCGCTGACTATCTGGTTATTTTTCAATGTGCTTAGCAATGCAACTGTGCTTGCTCCTCAATTGGCACAGCAGGCACCGGTAGCCGCCCTCTTTTTTGATCATGGTCAGGCCAATGGTAAACAGGTGACGCGCTGGGTGCACACCGTCTATCCCCAGTCGTATCGCGTGTATCATGGTTTTCTGGCCGTGGTTGACCTGAAGGGGCAGGTCGTGGCGGCAGATAGTACAGAGACGGCACCAACAACGGCAACGCTTACGCATCAACTTGGCTCTCAGGCGTATGGTAGATTGCATCAGGTATTAGAGAGCAGCAACACGACTGATACATCCACTACTACATTGAACTTGTCTGGTCAGTCAGTGATCCTGGTACCGATTCGCCAGCCAGATGATCATACGCTGCAGGGCGTGCTGGTCTGGAATATCACGCAAAATCCATTGGCGATGAATAACATGCTCTATCTCTCTCTGGCTATTGAAATTAGCCTGATAGCACTTATATTCTGTGTCATCTTTACGATTATTGGTACCTTCTTTGGCTTCTTCACCGCGCGCGGTTTTACACGGCGGCTCGAACGACTGTCGGCGGTTGTTGAGCGCTGGAGCCAGGGCAATTTTCAGCATGAGATCCTCGATACATCTCGCGATGAGCTTGGACAGGTGGCCCGGCAACTCAATCAGATGGCACAACAATTACAGAGTGTCTTCTTTACACAACGCAAGCTGGCCGTACTGGAGGAGCGCAATCGCCTTGCTCGCGAGCTCCATGATAGTGTCAAGCAGCAGGTGTTCTCGGCCTCGATGCAACTGAGCACCGCCGATAGCGTTATAGAGCAAGACACGACGTCCGCCCAGAAGCATATTCAGCTCGCGGAATCGCTGATTGATCATGTGCAACAAGAGCTTGCCAGCGTCATTCATGCCCTACGACCGGTGGATCTGGAACGCAAGAGTCTGGAACTGGCATTAACCGAGTATGTACGTGGTTGGGAGCAGCAAACAGGCATTCGCACAGCGCTCAGCATAGATCCTTTGCCTGCTATCTCTCCCGAGCTTGAGACTGCCTGCTATCGCGTCACGCAGGAGGCGCTCTCTAATGTGGCGCGCCATAGTGGCGCGCGCGTTGTCACGGTCCGACTGCAGAGCGTTCGTAATCTGGTGACCTTGAATATCCATGATAACGGGCATGGTTTTCAAGTAGACAACAAGCAGGAAAGTGGGATAGGGCTACAGTCTATGAGCGAGCGCGTTGAAAAATTGCATGGTTCGTTAGAGATTAGTAGCGATAAACGCAATGGTACCACGATAAGCGTTACATATCCATTGAATGAGGAACAAAGCTAGATGGAAAATACTATGGTGGAAAAAATCACGATCATACTGGTGGACGATCATGAACTGGTACGGCAGGGGATACGAGCTTTTTTAGATATTCAGCCCGATCTGCAGGTGATCGCCGAAGCTGGTTCTGGTGAGGAAGCGGTGCGTATCGCGACCGAGCTGCAACCGGATGTTGCGCTGATGGATCTCACGATGCCCGGTATGGACGGTGTGGAGGCGACTCGCCAACTGAAGCAGGTTAGTTCCCATACCCAGGTTATTGTACTGACCTCCTATCACGAGGACGAATATATTTTCCCCGCCTTACGGGCTGGTGCCCTCTCGTATGTATTGAAGGATATCAAGGCCAAAGAACTGGTCGATGCGATCAAGAAAGCGGCCCGAGGTGAGAGTGTTCTCAATTCGCGTGTTGCCTCACGTGTCGTCAAGGATCTGCGTAATGAGCGACAGGAGGCGCCCAATCTTTTTTCTATCTTGAGCGAGCGCGAGCTTGAAACTCTGCGACTGATTGCCGCCGGGCAAAGCAACGCTGAAATCGCACAACAGCTCGTTCTCAGCGAGAAGACCGTGAAGGTTCATGTCAGCAATATTCTTAGCAAGCTCAACCTGACTGACCGCACGCAAGCCGCCGTCTTTGCCTGGCAGCAAGGATTAGTGCGCCGCTCTGAGGCTTAACGCGACCAGCTACCTGGTCGCGTTAAGCTTTAGAGCGACGCTGTGTAGTTTCGGAGAATTGCTCGTGCTCCTGCGCACGCTTGCCCACACCCTGGCAGAAGGTCTCGCTGTCCTCCTGACTGGCGCAAAGCAGGATATCCAGGTTGCCCAGATTCCTATTTTCCAGGAACACCAGCCCATGCCCGCATATGCTATTTTTAGCGAACTATGGATTCGCTACGCGAGCTACATGCTCAAACACACATGCAACGCCGAAAGTATCTCCATCAGCTGCCGAACCCGATCCTCGTCAGGAACGCTCACACGGGCAGCCACAAAGCCATCAGGTCGGACCAGGAGCATCCCATGTTCGGGCAATCCGGTTGCCTGTTGCCAGTTATCCTTGCTTGCTACGAGCTCTCCTTCAGGGCCAATACAATAGGTCGTCAGTTTAATGCCCGCGTGAGTAGCGCATTCCTGCGCCGCCCTGTGCCAGCCTTCTCCATCCAGGCCTGTCAGTAGGACGAAATGACGACCAGTCATATCAAGTGTCGAGATGCGTCGGCCCTGATACTCCACCCACATGTGAGGCACACGTGAGCCGGGCTGCCCTCTCAACTCTGTATAGTCTGGTGTGTTTTCTTCTTTACCTGAGAGCACCGCTGACGAGGTATAGAAACCGAAGCGCGCCTGTAGCTCGTTGTCCGTCGTTTTTTCTCGATCGGTGATCTCTTCCTGCTCGGCGGCAAAGCTCGCCACGTGACGCCTTTCCGTCTCGTAGGTCGAGAGCAAGGTGGAATCAGCGTGACCCTGGAGAACGGCGGCCAGCTTCCAGGCAAGGTTCTGTCCATCCTGGATACCCAGATTCGCACCCACGCCGCCAGTGGGTAGGATAACGTGTGCCGCGTCGCCAGCCAGGAAGACTCGCCCAACCTGGTAGCGCTTAGCCAGCCTCTCCTGCGGCATCCAGGGGAGAATACCCATGATTTCTACCGCGAGATCAGGGATCCCGATAGCCTTGCGAACGAGATCCTGACT
The DNA here is from genome assembly GCF_003967575.1 of Dictyobacter alpinus. Lineage (NCBI taxonomy): Bacteria > Bacillati > Chloroflexota > Ktedonobacteria > Ktedonobacterales > Dictyobacteraceae > Dictyobacter > Dictyobacter alpinus. Next base: position 544,418 of record NZ_BIFT01000001.1, on the reverse strand, counting down.
ACGCTCGACAGATGGGATCTTCACCTCTCCATTTTCGCGATAGCCGGGCATCTGAAAAAGCCAGCGATCACTATTATTGATCGCCATGAGCAGACCCGAAGCTTCAGGGGTCTCTATCGTACAGAGGATAAACTCGTGGCCTCGTACCAGTTCGCTCAGGTCCGCACGAAAATCGATGGCGAGTGTATGCATCTTTGACAACGTAAAGCTCTTCGTGGGGATGGCAAGCGTGCGCAGTGCAAGGCTATTGGCCCCATCCGCAGCAACCAGGTAGTCGGCACGGATACGCTGCTGCATTCCCGTCGTGCGATCCACCACGAGAGCCGTCACGCCCGTCTCATCTTGCTCAAACGACAGCAATTCAGTTTGAAGGCGCAGATCTCCACCTCGTTGCCGCGCCGCCTCAAACAACACGGGCTCCAGAGCGGCCTGATTACACAGACAGCCTGGGGCTGGACTGAGAGCCTGCTCTGCTTCTTTCATCTGGTCGAACGTCTCAATATCTTTCCCATCCAGGTTTAGACGTGTGACCTGTGCCATGTCGGCAGAGGCAAGCGTCTCGACAAAGATCTCCCCCCTGCTCCTGCTGAGCGGCTCGGCGGCCGTCCGGACGCGCTCTTCAAGCCCCAGCGTACGCAAGACCTCCATTGTTCGCGCTCCCAGGCCAACCGGGCGGGGATGAATCGCGGTACCTGGATGTCGTTCAATGAGGAGATACGGAACCTGCTGCTGCGCCAGAAAGAGCGCGGTCGAGAGGCCAGTTGGTCCGGCACCAACGATCAAAACCGGAACAGAGACATCTGCCATGATAGTTTTCCTTTTTATATCCCGTTTATAATTGGTGTGACTTAAAAATTTAAGTCACACCAATTATAAACGGGATATAAAAAGAAAGTCAACCCAATCTTGCAGTCTATTGCAAAAAGAGCTACAATGCCCCTATGACACAAATACCAGGACGACGTGAACGAAAAAAGCAGCAAACGCGGGAGAAGATCGCCAGAGTTGCAATGGAGCTCTTTATTGAGCGTGGCTTTGAGCAGGTGATCGTGACCGAAGTGGCTGAAGCGGCTGATGTATCGGTCAATACGGTCTATAATTATTTTCCGACGAAAGAGGACCTCTTTTTTGGACTCCATCAACCTATGGAGGCTTCCCTGGCAGGAATGGTTCGTCAGCGCGAGAAGGGAGAACCATTGCTCGCCTTTCTGCGTCATTTGTTGCTTGGCAGCCTTGAACATATGAAAGCGATGCCGCCTCCAGAGCAGGATGTTACGCGGCAGCAGGTTTTCCGCGTGATGCGGGAAAGTCCTACCCTGCAAGCTCGGGGCCGACAAATGACCGAGTCTGTTGAAGAAGATCTCGCCCATGCTTTTGCGGAAGATATGGGGACGCAATTAGATGCTATCGTACCCCGCCTCGTGGCGCAGCTGATCCTGACTCTGTACGCGAGGATCTTTGCGGAATACCAGAGGCGACGAGTCAAAGGCGAATCGTCTGAGGAGATCCATGCCGGCCTCTCAGCTATGGTTATGTCTGGTCTTGCCCTATTGGAGCATGGAATCGATGCTTCCGGGGGATAAGGAGTGCGTCAGCTCACCCCACATCACTGTGGAATGTCTTGACGGAACTGCGTGAGGGGTTGCGCTTCATCGGGGGCCAGCTCCAGCTCCGCACTCTTCTGCTTACCGAGAGCTTGTTTGCCTTTGGATGGGGCATTGTGAGCGTCCTGGCCTTCTTCTACATCACCCAGAATATCCACGTGCCTATAAGCCTGTTTGGCCTCTTCAGTGCTGTGCCATCCATTGGGGGCATCGTGGGGACCTTGCTCGTTGATCGTGCGGCGGCCAAAAGAGGAGTAACCAGCGTCTATGCGCGCGCCCTCCTTTTTGCCGGGGTAATGGTCATCGTCTCAACCGTCCCGAATCAGGCGATCATCGACCTGGTGGGTTTCACGCTGATTGGTATCGCCACGATGCAGGCCGAGTAAGCGTTCTACTCAGGCTTGCAAGGAGGCAGGAACATTTGCTTGTACAATGCGTACATAACGTAATCTCATGATGAAAATGTATCAGGAAGGCTGGTTGATGTCAAGAAAGAAGCAAGGAGATTTATCCTAACTCTGGCTGTTCCTGACGTAAAATGCTATATAATACCATGTCATGCCAGGCGCCTTTACGCCATTGAGACTGGCGCATTATTCCTTCACGTGTGAAGTTGCTCTTTTCTAATGTCCTCTGCTCTGCTTTATTCTCACTATCTGTAAGCGTCTCTATACGCACAATCGGGTAGGTCGCGAAAAGATAGCGCACTAAGAGTTTATGGGCCTCGGTTCCATAACCCAGCCCACGATGCTCCTTTGCTAACTCAATGCCAAAAAAGTAAGCTATATTCCCTTGACCTGGACCATGCCTTACTGGTCGATAATCGACCATTCCTACGATTTGCTCACTGTGTGTTACAACCGCAAGTCGCGTATATGTGTCACTTATAAAACCATTTTTATTAAATTCTTGTTCAATCCCCTCGGAACCATGGAAACCAAAGAAGTTAAACTCACTCATTACTTCAGGATTTTCAAAATACTTCTGGAGATATGCGACATCAATACGTTTTAAAGGGCGTAAATAGATTTTTTCTCCTCGTATCATTTTCACACTTTCCTTTTACAATTTAGTTCCCGCTCAATTTTTGCCTTAAAACCTGCTTCGCTGCTATAATTTACTATCTTCATAATTCACTACCTTCATAACTATCTCAATTGTATCCCTTGCATCTCAATAAATGATATGCAATCAGGGACGCTTCGTGTAAGATGTGGACATGAATATTAACGAAATTCGCGCTGTTTATGACAGTAGGTCAATCACAGTCTATCAGGCCTATGCGAAGGCGATCGCCTTGCCCGCGATACAGCACAATCGTTTTGTTCCCCCGTTTTCAATGCATCGCATGACCTGGATCAAGCCCTCTTTTTTATGGCTCATGGAGCGTAGCAACTGGGGACTCAAATCTGGTCAGGAAATGATCCTGGCCATTCGCATGACACGACAGGGTTGGGAGGAGGCACTCTCTCAGGCTGTGTTGACCGTGTATGATCCATCGATCTATCGCACTTATGACGAGTGGGCCACGCAATTTGAGCAGGCACGTGTCCACGTGCAATGGGATCCCGAACGAACGCTCCGGGGCAAAAGCCTTCCTCTCAACAGCATTCAAGTGGGGCTGAGCCGCCATATTATTGAACAGTACGTTAATGAATGGACTATGGAGATTCGAGATGCTACCCCAGTGGTGAGAAAGATCTATACTCTTTTGCAAGAGGGCAAGGAAGCGAAAGCGAGGGACTTGCTGCCTGGCGAGCGCGTTTATCCATTGCCACAAACCCTTGCCCGGCGCATTGGTATGGGATAGCACGTATAATGATGCCGAATGATTAAGGTTTTAGAAAGGTTGCTGCGTAAGAGATGTATACTTGCCGCTTTGCACAAACTATTGAAGGTGCCGCCTTGAGGCTAGATGCGCTGCCTCTCGGGGATGTTCCACGCGGGCTTGGAACTCCATCACAATATTGTCTGGTGGAGGAGAACGGAGATCCCGTGATGAGGATTGATGTATATGCAAACACGGGAGGATTCGCTGATGTCCAGATCTGGCACAACTGGTTGGTCATCGGTTTTGCGGATATGGTCCATTTTGTCTCTCTTGAGACGCGACAGCACTCTTCTCATGCCTTGTGGGGATACTTTGGGCATCTCTATCCGCTTCCAGATGCGCTTCTTGTCGCATCGGCCTCGGATTTGCTGTGCTTTGATGCGCAGGCCCGATTGCAATGGATCACGGAACAGCTAGGGATTGATGGAGTCGTCATCATTCGTGTTGCAGGCAACATCATCTATGGTGAAGGCGAGTGGGATCCACCAGGTGGATGGCAGCCATTTAAACTTGCGCTGTGCACTGGACATGTTGTTACAGAACAATAATTTCTCAGACGCGTGTTTATTGGGAGAGATCAATTTTTATGAGAATTCAATCAGAAGATAATTTGCACTTCATTCAGTTGACCCTCCAAGAAGTGAATATGCTCTACTATCCAGGTGTGCGTGTCCAGATCGAAGCCAGTGTCCATTTTATGAGTCATCCCTAATTTTTCAAAAGAAGGACTAGGCAAAATGGATCTCGTCATTTAGACTGTTGAATATGAAAAGCAAACAATCACTAAATGAGGAGATCCATCGTTATTATGTCAGAATTGTCAGAAACCTTCAAACGCTTGGAACAAGATCCGCAGGGGGGATCACAGCATCTGCTTCAGTTGCTTGAACAGTTTTTGCAGCCTTTTTTGCTCAGGCTCGATGATGTCTTAGACAAACGGTTGGTGCGCACCTTACTGCAATGCCTGGTTGCCATCATCCGCCTGCGTCAAAATCCACAAGCTTTGTGGCTGAGTGAGCTTGGTTCCTATCTGCAAGGCTATGATGGGTACTCAACGAGTGCCACCGCAGGCACCAAGCGGGTTGGAAAGCTGTTGCGATCCGTGAAGTGGACCGTGGGGCTCATTGATGACTATCTGCTGGAAAAAGCAGATGAGGAGGTACGCACCCTCAAAGAGCAATGCAAGCGGATCCTCTGCATCTGGGATGGAAGTGTGCTGGAGAAAGCCGAAAGCGAAAAGTTGGAAGGACTCTGCCCGGTTCTCTCGAGTAAAGCCAAGAGGCGGCAGCGGACAAAGCGGGGCTTCGTGTTCAATTGGCCTGCTGCTCGTCCGGTCAGGGTCATGGGAATGCAGTGGAATGCTGCACTCATTGTCGGAATGCAAGGGCTTCCCCATCTGGCAGTCACGAAGTGGTGGTCAACCAAAGGCGTCTTTGCCACCAGGCTCCGAGATGCGGAAGAAGAGGGATTGCGGATCTGTGTCAGAAAATGGGGTTCTTTGCTGGTTCATGTCTTTGATCGCGGCTATGCCTCAGGATATTGGCTGCGCGTGCTCGCCAAGTATCGAGCCCGTTTCATTATCCGCTGGGTCAAACATCACGTGTTTCTGACACTGGCCGGAGAGGAAAAGAAGCTGTGGCAAATTGGCCAGGGGAAGAAGTATCGCGCGCACAAAGAGATCTGGGATGGCAGAACGGGAGAAAAGATGGCCTGTGATTTGTGGTGGACAGCCCTTCGCCATCCTCAGACGCATGAACCATTGTTTCTCGTGAAAGCGCGGGTCAAAAAAGGCATCATGTATTTGATCACCAATGAGCCAGTCCACACCGAAGAGCAAGCATGGGATGTATTCTTCAGTTATCGTCGGAGATGGCAAATTGAGGTGAGTTTTCGCTATGCGAAATGTGAATTGGCCTTGGAATGTCCTCGGTTGTGGTCGTTAGAAGCTCGACTCAAGTTGCTTGGTATGGTCATGCTCGTCTATGCCTTCCTGCTTTCCTTGCTTGATCCGAGGCATCACGAACTCGTGCAAGCGCTCTTGCGCTTCCGATGTCACCGAACCGGAAAGCGGTGCCTGCACGTGCAGGCACCACTCTATCGGATCCGATGGGCACTCAGTCGCTTGTGGGACGATTACCGTCCCCGCTTCGGTTGTTTCCTCCCACCTTCTGATGATCCCCTCACGGTTTGCTCACTCATCCGAGACCTTGAGCGATTTCAGAAAAATTGGGGATGACTCATGAGCTTTGCACGAAACTCCACATTGAATGGTCTCATTGACCGATAGAAGGTGAACACTCCATATGTCACATCAAAATTATTGTGTCACGTGTAGCAAACCACTCAAAAAAGATGAAGAGCTCTTTCATGTTGCGGCAGTGCGCCGTGGCGAAGATAACCTCAAAGCTTTGTATGTTTGTGGCCAATGTGCACCACACTATGAAAAGCTCACCTATCCTTATACAGTTTTAGACGGTCGTGTTGAAAAGCTCACCCATCTTTGTGAATTTTTAGACGGTCGTACTTATACAGATGAAGATGCGCCTTCACGCTGGGATAGTGGCCAAACCATTGTTCACTATAAAAAAACTTTAATAACTTACGCTGATCGTCGTTTTTTACAGAGCCCAGAGAGTAGAGGGCGCTTTAACCAGGAACAGGTTGAGCAAATCCTCGCAGAGTGTGCCATTGATACGAGCCAATTACCTCCCCTTACTGACTTTCCTTTGATTGAAGATTTTGATATTGTTCTCGTAAGATCCAAACGTCAAAATAGACCAGATGATCGATTTGGCTCCTATGATCTTCTCTTTTTTAGCCCCTCACGTGGTTACCTCGCCAGTACTCTGTACTCACCAGTCAAATCAACCTATAGTATCAGTTTTGATGGTGCATTTGGCACCTTGCAACTGCCATACTATGATTTCGATCTAGGATATAAGCTTCTGCTCTTTGAAGATGATCAGTTTGTCTATGTGTTACAGGGTGGTGATTGGCAGAATGATGAATATGATACATGGTTTAAAGTAGACAAGCCACGCTATTATGAGCGCTGGAAAAATATTGTTCAATTGGCGAGGGATGTTCCTGCTGAGGATTAGTCATCAGGCAAGATGACCAATCTCTATAGATGTCGTGTTCTTCCGTAGCGAAAAGTTAAGAGGATTCCGATGGTATCATCGGAATCCTCTTATGAAATTATGAGAAGTCAGACTTACAAATTGCCCGTCCTTTTTTGATATTCCCGGTACTGCCGATTTTTACGCCTTTTATGTAGATGTTTGCTTTTCTTTTTGCTTTCGATGATTGTTTTACGCACTCGACTATAACGATCAACCTTGATATATGAGAATGGCAGATCTTCCCACGAACCTCCGAAAAGAATATAATCTGGATGCCGTAGTAGTGGGGGTGGCGGATACATCTCCTCATTCCAGGTTAATCGATCTGCCTTTGCTGCATACCACTCACGGATTCTTCCAACACTTCGAAATCTCCTAAAACTTCGAAATCTCCTGAAAAAGGAATACATTTGATCCTCCAATCTTGCACGAAACTCTCGTGCTTAAGGAGGGTGCCAACTTTTACATATGCCATCTAAATTCATTATCTCTTCACCCTGCGAAATAAGATCAATTGGCATGGCTGACCATGAGAAGCATTCGTGGATGCTAACATCACGAATATTATAGCTTTGATATTAATTGTTCTAGCTCACTTGCACATTATCTTTGATATACTTGTTGAACGCTTGATTTACTGCATCTATCTGTCCTGGAGAAGATTGAGAACAACGCCATGCAATCCCCATCTGTTTACAGCTGTGGCAAAGCGACTATTAGGAGAAAGAAGCAGTTTTTCTATAGTTTACCACCGCTGAGTTTTTATTTAGCTACCAGCTATTTTCGTGGGAATTGTATTATGCTATACTGCTCTACGGATTTTCAGGCGCTCTCACGCCAGGCTGGCTGTTTTTATTTCAGTTTATTTACATTAAAATAGAAGCATAGCTGTTCCCGTACTATTTATGAGATCTGGATTGGCCGATCAGCAATTCCAGATAATAATAGGCGAATAGAAATTACGAATAGACACTTTGAAACGCGATAATAATGGGTATACCAAGAATCGCTCTAGAAGCTTGCAAGGGCAGAATTGGTCAGTTTTTCTCTCCCTAATGATAAATGAAGAGCTCATTTGGTGCAAGCAGAGCAACCAGGGTCATACGCATACCCATACGATCTAAAAATTCGTTTGGAGCTTGAGTAAGGATTGTGATTGACAAGCATAAAGGGTTTGGAAGAGATAGAAGCTATGAATAAAACTGATCGCTTATTAGCTATTGTGCTGGAATTGCAGCGCAAGGGGCGACAGCGCGCTGAGGATCTGGCTGAGACGTTTGAGACCAGTAAGCGTACTATTTATCGCGATATTCTGGCTTTGTGCGAGGCGGGCGTGCCGATTATTTCGGTACCAGGTCAGGGCTACTCGTTGATGAAGGGTTATTTTTTGCCGCCGCTCAGTTTGACGATTGAAGAGGCGACGATGTTACTGCTGGGCGGTAATTTTATGGCGAAGAACTTCGATGCACAGTATCGCGCTGCCGCTGAGTCTGCGATCCATAAAATTGAGGGGGTATTGCCTGAGACTTTACGCAGTGATGTGCAGTATCTGCAGCAAAATATTCGTTTTATCGGGTCAATTACTGCCTTTGATGCCAGGGAACAAGCTACTTTACAGCAATTACGGCGAGCCCTGCTTGATCGCAATACGATCCGCTTTTGTTATTATACACGTCATCGTAGTGATGGGCAGAACACCCCTCAAATACGCGAGGCTGATCCTTATGGCCTGACATATATCCTCAATAGCTGGCACCTGGTCGCATATTGTCATTTGCGCCAGGATATTCGCAATTTTCGCCTGGATCGGATGGAGGAATTGGAATTATTGCCGCGCACGTTTATCCGGCCCGTTAATTTTCAGTATCGTCAGAGTGAAAGGGAGCAGGAGCGAAATCTGACGGTACGCGTACTGTTTGATAGCGAGATAGCTCGTTGGGTACATGAGGGAAGTTCTTACTATGTCACTTGTGAAGAAGAAACCGCTGCTGGGCTGCTGGTAACTTTGAAGGTACGTCACGAGCGTGAGATTCTCCAATGGCTACTAAGCTGGGGCCGGCGTGTAAAGATATTGGAACCAGCCTCATTACAAGAGCTCCTGGTGGAAGAATCACAGGCTATGTTACAGAATTACCAGAATGTGGATAATTTGATACAGGTCAAAAATAGCTTGTAATGGACTCTGCTTTATGTACCTTAAAAGTTAAAAAAGCACGTAAAGCAGAGTCCGTAAATTTCATTACCTTTCCTACATAACCACTTCGATTTTTCTCCATATATATTTAGCGCCACCGCTTGAGAGGTTTTCCCTATTTAAACGTTACCTGCCAGCGTGATGGTGATTCTTTTTGCGTTTTTTCAAGATTTTCTCTGCTCCATGAGCTGTCTACTAGCCTGCATCTATGGCGTTATACCTTCAGGAAGCTCGAAGATATGCTAGAGTTCTGCTCCTCTGGGTGATAAGTTCAACGTATTCTGGTGGATATTATTATTGAAGAGGGTAAGATCATCGCTAAACAAGATTTAACTATGCTGCCTGATTCCACCGGCAGACAGGATGATGCTGGTGAAGGTATCCAGATAGATGCGTTCCATCTTACCAGTGTGAGTAAGAATAATATTGTATTATTGAACGACATCTCTTTGTCTATTCCACCGGGTGCTCTGGTCGGGCTGGTAGGGAGCTCTGGAGCAGGTAAATCTACACTGATGAATGCCTTGAGCGGCTTTCGTTTTGCTCAGCGTGGAAATGTCCTTTACAATCAGTTGGAACTTTATCAGCATACCTCTTGTCTGCGCGAGCAAATAGGGTGTGTGCCGCAGGATACGATCGTCCATTATAACCTCACAGTTGATCAGGCCCTCTATTATACGGCTAAGATGCGTTTACCTGTTACCCATACAAACCGGCACATTCGCAAGCGCATCAATGAAGTCCTCGTGGCCGTTGGCCTGGTAGAGCGGCGTAATGTGCTGATTAGTAAGTTGTCGGGTGGGCAGAGGAAGCGGGTCTCGATTGCATTGGAACTGCTTGAGAAGCCTGCGGTCTTTTTTCTTGATGAGCCAACATCAGGTTTGGATGCTGGCCTGGATTATAAAATGATGCACCTTATGCGTAGGTTAGCAGATAAAGGGCAAGCGGTAATTATTGCCACGCATAGTATCACGCATATTAATCTTTGTGACTATGTCTGCTTTCTTGCTCCGGGCGGTCGGCTTGCTTATTTTGGGCCTCCTGAGGAAGCACTGGCTTATTTCGGGGTAAGCGAATTTGCCGCTATTTATACGTTGTTGGAACCCGATGAGCATCATCGTCAAAATCCCCAGGAGGCAGAATCCCGTTTCAAGGCGTCGGAGGATTATCAACGCTATGTGCTTGATCCCCTCAGCAAGCCAAAAGGTGATATTGAGCAACGAGCTCGGCGTTATGTCAAAAAACGCACTTCACGAAGATGTGGCGCATGGCGACAATTCTGGTTGCTTTCTGCGCGTTATCTGAAATTACTGAAACATGATACTGGCAATATGCTTCTCCTCCTGTTTCAAGCCCCGGTGATTGCCTTGCTGCTCCTGGTCTTGGTCAAGTATGAAGTAGGTATCAATGTACTTCAGAACGACCATCTCGTGAAATGTCCTGTTGGTACAAGTGTGTTTACCGCTACTGGTTTGCCGAATATTCCAGCTCAGGGTGCTAGTTTTGAAACAGTTGATTGTCAGCATGTACAGCATATTCTGCGGTATGACGGGCAAGGAAAAGCGTATGCGACAAAGCGAGGAGGCGTTGATAAGGCCTTACAGGATTTTATCGCACCTGGTTCAGGAACTGATGCCCAAAAGATTTTATTTATTACGAGTTTTAGTTCATTTCTCTTCGGGTGTGTCAATGCGGTACGTGAATTTGTCAAGGAGCGATCAATCTATCAACGTGAACGTACCTTGTATCTGAATATCTTTCCATACATGTTTTCGAAGATCGCCGTCCTGGGTCTGCTTTGCCTGCTGCAAGTTGCAATCCTGGTCCTGGCCCTTTCGGTTGTTCTACCCTTCTCACGACCGGGTATCCTGACCTTTCAAATTCTGGAAGTATATATCACGCTAGTGCTTACCTCACTTGCAGGTTTAATGACAGGACTGGCCATTTCAGCTCTGGCCCCCACAGTTGATCGGGCCGTAAGTTTTATCCCGCTCCTGTTGATACCGCAAATCATTTTCTCAGGTACTGTTTTTCCTATGAAAGGTGAATTAAGTCAGTTCCTGGCAACGCTCGTAGCGGTACGCTGGTCCATAGGGGCGCTGGGCTCAATTATCGGGTTGCACAGTGACAAACTAGGTGAAGATACCCTTATTGGCACGATGAGTACCTATTGTGGGAGGTTATTCTCTACCTGTACTGCCACCGAGGCTTCCAGCCATCTTCTGTACCTCTGGGCTGCCCTGGCACTCATGATCTGTCTTCTTGCCGGACTTGTGGGATTATTTCTCCGCTTTGTGACCAGACCACACAGTTTCTAGCCAGTTCTCTTGTTAAAGCAACTTTGTTGTTGCCACCGCAAGCAAAAAAGCCTGATGCTCGCTATCTTCAATATCACAAGACTGAAATTTTTCAAGGATAAAGTTTTCAACCCTGGATAAGAGTGGGAAGGACAATAACTTGTGCTGACTTACAGATCCGCGCGTGCGGGTTTGCGTGGTATGAGCAAGAGTAGTCCGACGATAGAGGCGGTACATAGTGCTGCTCCAACGAAATACATGCCACTCCCATGTAGCCGTTCGTAGAGCACGCCAAACAGGTTAGTACTTGCCCAGGTACCAAGCCCGAAGCTTGTGCCATAAAATAGCGTTTGCCCGGTGGTGCGCATATGTATTGGCACGCGTTGATCGATAAAGGTGATCGCAGCAACATAAAAGCTGGCGAATGAGATACCATGGAGTAGCGTGAAAGCAAATAATATGGGATAGGTTGTAAAGGTTGCATAGGCCAGCCAGCGCACAACAGCCACACTTAATCCAATGATTAATAGCCACCTGGCTCCCAGGCGTTTCATCAAGATTCCTGATAGCATCATAACTGGCAGTTCGCTCAGACTGGCCAGTCCTGAGGCCAGTCCTATAGCGCTGGTGCTAACTCCTAGACTCTTCAGGTAGAGGCCAAAGAAAGTATTGTAGGCTGCAAAGGTTCCATAGCCGATCATGCACAGAACAATAAAGAGCAGAAGGGTGCGGTCGCGTAGCAGTACGACTAGTTCATGGCCTTTTATGCGTGCCATACTTACTTTATTCTGCCCAGGAACAAAAAAGCTGGTCAGCAATGGACCACAAAAGACGATTGCTAGCAGCAGGAATAGTGAGGTCACACCGATCACATTCAAGATACTTCCCGCCACAATTGCCGCAATCAGGAAACCAAGTGATCCATAGACACGTATCGATCCATAGCTGCCACCATGCTCACCAACCCATTGCAACGTAATAGCATCAGCCAGTGGAATTGTCGGACTGATAGCGATTGCCAGTACGATAATAAAGATGAATAATGCTACAAATATATGGGTTATCTGCCATATGAGCAGGGAGGTGATGACTGCAGCGAGCAGGGCGGCTATCAATAGCTGTTTGCGCCAGCCAAAATGATCGCTGAGTACCCCCCATAACGGTGGCATGAGCATACTTGCCAGTGGAAACATAGAAGCAATCAAACCTATCTGCGTACCTGGAAGTCCAACGGCGCCTAGATAAAGTCCCAGATAGGGGAGATACACTCCCATTGCTGAAAAATAACCGAGGTAGAATAATTTCATACTCCAGGGTCTGGAGAATACATTCCTTGATAGAGTGAGTTTACCAGCCATGTGCTATATACTTTCTAGAAGAACTACTGCGGTAAGTTATAAGTAGAAGCTATCCGTGATAGAGTACGTTATTGATCCCCAAAAGACAAGCATTACTTGTGGCAAAAGTTTTTCTCCTGGCTTTTGTAAAAGGATGTTACAATGGGTCAAGATCGTTGAAATTTTCGTATATACGAGAGGAAATTATAAGAATATATGACTGAACGTTACTTGCCTGTTCCCGTATGGAATAATTTTATTGGAAAATGGGAGCCGGTCGATTTTCGTCGTGGTCAACGTGTCGTCAACTGGCCTACGGATTTTGATACCACGTTATTGCCTGTTCCAGAATATAGCGATGGTGATCGCGTGCAATTTGTGCGTGATGAAACCTGCGCACGTGAAGGTGTCGTGCGGCGTGTGCTTTTAGCGGGTGGTGAGTACAGACCTCTAGAGAGTAGAGAAACTGCCATCAAACGGCTCTATCTGGACCCCGAAAACATGCTCTATATTGTCACGGCCCGTGGTCATGATCATCGCATCAAAGCCTGGAATATCCTTGGACGCTTTGTCTCGCTTGAGCGCATCTCAAGCGTACTTCCCATGCGTGAATAACGTTATCGCATATGGTAGATGGCCTTAAAATGTATCACTAAATAATACGTAGCAAGCAGTCATATCGAGAGGTTTATCTTATAATGAAGGATTTTGATGAACATCCACGTCCGGTAAATGACAATATATCCACCGGACGTTTTCTCAGGCTCATTCTAATTGTCTTAATAATTATACTTGCATGTCTGCTTTATTTTGTCTGGCCCTATATTGCCAACTTGCCGCTTTTTGACGGATAGGAGCATCAATGCCAGATTCATATAGTCAAAAATTAACCGGCACAAGTACTTCATGTATATTTAAAGAGCACTATACGTATTTAGGTCTCATTCTATGTTATACTAGCTACATATTTCGTTATGGCACCAATCATGTGATATGAGCTAGATACGATCGGGAAACTTCACGATTGTATGTCAATACCATGTGATAACAGTTAATGAGAAGGGCTTTGTACGTATTGATGTATCGATTCAAGTTATTTGCTCTGGTGCTTTTGCTCATCGGAGCAGCTATTTTTGGCGGTATACAGTTGACAAATAGTTGGGCTGGGAAGGGGGTGCAGCAGCATTCGTTCAAAATGAGTGCTACTCCGACGCCGACTAGCAGCCAGATTGTTTTGAATATTAATCGCCACCAGGTCACTCCAACCACAAATCCGCTGGCACATCCAACCGTAGTGCCAACGATGTTACCAAAACCCAAAACGAATCAGGTGCAAAATGTGGAAAATATGCCAGCTGTACGTAATCCTCTTGACTGGCCATTTGCCCGCGATAGTATTTGGAATATGCCCCTGGGTTCGAATGCTATGTATGTAGATGCAACGATTGGTTCTCGTGGGTTTGGTACTGATATTGATTGGTTTATACCCACTAGTTCGAGTGATCCTTTAGTTCCAACTTATATGCCTAATGGATTTGGGCAGGGGCGATGTGCAGGGAATACTGTTCAGCAGCAGGCTCAATGGCATCCTGAGGCTGGACAGCCTTTGCATGTACCCGCTAATCTGGTGATACCAGATGCAATCACATCGGGAGGTATCTATTCGACTCCTAATAGCACGTCAGCTTTTCTTGAGCCTGATGGCAAAACACTGGTGAATTTCAATGTGACTGCACGTTGTCAGCCAGGAGGTCCTCTCTATGGAACCTGGTTTGGTCAATCAGATCTGTATGGTGATGGCATTGCTGGAGGGCATGGTGGTTCAGCATTATCCAGTATCGGAGGCAGTATTCGTACAGGCGAATTGTTGAATAATGAGCCAATTCATCATGCGTTGAAAGTTGACCTGTGGGGAAATTGGTTACATTATAATGCTACCTCGGATCAGGGACATCGCTGGCCCGCTCCTCTCGCTGATGGTGGGGCACCACAACAATATAAAGGGACAAATCCGGCATTGGTGATGGGCTCTTTGTTGGCATTACCACCCAATGTCACCCCTGAGAGTCTTGGAGTGACAAGTCAAATTGGCAAGAAAGTTTTCCAGGCATTGCAGAATTATGGAGCATATGTTGTAGATGATACAGGTGGAGACTACAATGCCCTTTGTGTAGAGCAGAAGGCCGATGTTGAGTTTAAAAATACCACTGGCCATACTATAAGTCAGGATCAGGCACTTAGCACGGATTTCAATAAAATGATAGCTATGATCAAAGTGATCAATAATAATGCTCCGACTTCTATCGGGGGAGGGGGAACGCCACGCGTGCCGTTGGCACCTCCATTCGCTTGATGAATGTTTGGGTTATTGTGTGAACATAAAATCAGCAGCCTTTCGCAATTCTAGATCGTGAAAGGCTGTTGTGGCGTTAGCGGATAAAGCGTTGCAATAATTTCATGGTGCGTGGATAGTTAACGGGGGTAACGCGTTGGATGATGTCCATTATCTGGGCATCGCGTCCAACCAGAATACGTGGAGAATTGCGCTCTATACCACGCACAATAATAGCAGCGGCCTCTTCAGGAGGTAGTGTGAGTACGCGTTCAAAATAGATACGCCCACGATCCATCTCTTTTTCGGTCATTGTGCCAAAGCGAGCATTGCGGGCGATATTCGTTTTGATGCCACCGGGATGGACACTGCTGACTTTAACCGTTGTGCCTGCCAGTTCTTGTCGTAGGGTTTCAGTAAAGCCGCGTACCGCGAACTTACTGGCTGAATATGCTGCCTGGCCAGGAACAGCGAAAAGGCCAAAGACACTGGAGAGATTGACGATATGCGCGTCAGGCTGCTGTTTCAAAATGGGGAGAAAGGCTTTTACTCCATAGACCATGCCCCAGAAGTTAATCTGGAAGAGCCATTCAATCTGTTCGAGCGTAACTTGCTCAACCGTGCCACCCAGTGCCACGCCAGCGTTGTTGATTAACAACGCTACTTTGCCATATTGCTGTACAACATCTGCGGCAAATTGTTCGATGGCACTATTATCTCCAACATCGAGTACATACGTCGTACAGGTGCTCGCTGTGGTAGAACTCAGCATCTGTTCCGTCTCTTCCAGTCCCCGTGCATTTTTATCGGCCAGTGCTAATATACAGCCTCTGGCGGCCAGATTGAGGGCCAGGGCACGTCCGATACCACTGCCTGCCCCGGTAATTACTGCGACATTGCCAGAATGAAGCTTCATACTTTTTGCACTCCTGAACATCACCAATTGACCTGTTCGTGCCTCTGCAAGATAGTGTCCGCTGCAAAGCGCACGACGAGGAGAACAACATAGCAAACAAATAAGCTAGCGAATGAGATTTATGGGTACGCCTGCACTCTTTTTATCCACAAGTGCTTTTATCATATCACAAATTATAAATCCATATATATGCGTTGTTAGTAGCTTATAAATTGTATCTATGAAGCAGTGTTGGGTGTAAAAAGAAAGACACAATGACCGGTATGGGTCTGGCAACTGCATTCGATCTCGCGCACCTGCCAGTGATTTTGAATTTTACCCAATTCAAGCATTTTATCAAAGGAAGCTTGCCAGACATAGCATGAGGGTCCACTAGCTCCCATAAAACCATAGGCGAACATGTTACTATAAAAGACAAAAACGAAAGATCCATTATCCAGACGCTTCCATTCTGTGAGTTTTTCCCCACGGGTCGTATTGGCTTCATTCATAAAGGCAGTGAGCAGAGTACGCATATTCCAATCTTGCCCGATGATCTTTGGCGCTTGCTGCATCAGGAAGATCAAAGCCACCTTTTGCAGGATATCTGAATCGACCCGTCCGGCCCATTTATAGGCTTGCCTGGCTGGTTGTTCTGGATTGGAGAAGAGTACTGCTCGATTAAGGCAGGTTGTATATTCAGGTGGAATGCAATATTGGTTAGTGAGAGGGGGCCAATGCTCTTCTTTGCGAAACTGTGCCAATCCTACATCTGAGATCAAATTATCCCATTGATCATAGCCGATCACCTGTCTGGCCGCCTTCAATTGATGATGAAAGTGTGACGCCATAGAGCGTTTGGTCCTGGTCACATGCGGTGTAAGGCCAATCTTTGGTAGTGCCTCCAGCGCTACTGTGTGTTCCTCAGTCGAAAACGAACATTCAGCCCCAGGTAGTATTTCCCAGATCCTTTTTAAGAATGAGCCATTAGAGTGAGAGACACGATGTGTTGTGCGCGAGAGGGTTTCATAAGCCGCCAGCAGATCCCCGTTAGATATTTTAATATTGGTTAGTGGCATAATCGGAACCTCACGCTGCAACTCTTGCGTTAGCCGCTGGAAAAAGCGTCCGAAAAGTTGCTTTGTCTGTTCTTCTTGTTGACCAAGTAATATCAAACTGGGGGTAAATCGCTCTTGAAGGAAGCGCTCAAATGCTTGATAGATGGTTGTTACAACAATGGCTCTCATTCCCGCCAGTGTCAGCACACAGGCTATGCGTTGGGACCGAATCTCATCTGCATCGATAAGCAAAAGAACATACTTCCGGGCTTTTTCAAGCGGATCATGAGGTGTGTCAAATGTAGTATGGTCGGCTGAAATTGTCATAAAAAGAGACCCTCTCTTCATTGAGGAAAGATAGAATTCAGTGGTAGGCACGCGTATATTGGTGCTCCAACCTGCCTGAGGTTAAGAACCAGTAAAATATGCACAAATAGAGTGTATGTTCTCTTTATTAAAATGTCAAATCGGTCAATAGTGTGTATAGGATTGTTCTTTGATGACATAGCGCTGATTAAGATAAAAAAACAGGCAAGCTAGAAGCCTGCCTGCACATTATTGTTTGGCGATTTGAGATTGATTTACTATGTGAGGAAAGCCATCATGGCAATCAACGACATAGCGAGAGGCGGCATCATTCGTGTAGGCCTTGCCTGCAATAGTATGATAACCACGCGATGAGTTTGTGCGACTGGTAAGTTTTTTACCTGGAGGAATGATATACACGATTTCCCCTGACCCCTGATGGTCGCGCTCCTCAATGGTTACGGTTTCTCCTACTTGATATTCACCTTCACACAGGGGTCCAAAGAGTTTCGCCAGATCCTCTTGTTTGTTGCCCTGGTGTTGATATGGCTCGTAAATACGCTTGCCATTTTTGAGGGACTCAGTAACCGGGATACGCTCACCTGTCTCAAGGGTAATGACCCACAGGCTTAAAAATGATTGTGGTTGTTGTATATCAACAGGACTCCACATGGAAGCCGTCAGCCCTGGTCTGGCTTTGACGCTAGCGAGAGCTACCTGTTCAAAAAGCTTGAGTTGGATACGACGAAGGATATAATCACTATCACGTTGACCAAGATCTGTCAGGTCCGATATCTCAATACCGTTTACTTTTATCGGTGCACGCATTCCATACTCTTGCCAATCGATAGGATCCAGAGTAATGTGTAGTTGTTCGCAGAGAGTGGTAAGCTGTTTCGCTTTCAGGCTTGCCTCTTGTTGTTCCGCTGCAATGTTTCGGCGTGAGTAAGTCATGGCATAGAACTCCCTCTTGAGGCAGACCATAAGCCCGCCCTTTGCTTGTAAAAACGTTTTCCAGGGAAATATAGAAATTACTTCTATGTAGTCATCATCTTATTTGGATCCGCCTGACACTCGTCATCGGATAGTATTAGTGTTTGAGGGACCCCTCTTAAATATAGGTCTTATCTACTGAGAGGAAATAAAATGTGGTACGTGTACGGAAGAGTAACCGCTTGCCATAAAAGGCCTGCGTGCTACTCTTCTATACTGAATCAGTTTATTTCTTCACGCATACAGACACCATTACTGAATGGCGCTGTAGCTGTGAAATGATGTTGTCGAAATTACCAGCGGGAACTGCGCTCCTGGGGCTGGTAACAATCTTTACAGTAAACTGGGCGATCTTCGCGAGGCTGGAATGGGACCTGAGCCTCGTTGCCACAGCTTGCGCAGGTGGCGGTATACATCTGGCGTGGCTCGCGTTCGCGATATCCGCCACCAAAGCCGCTTGAGGAGTTGCGGCGTCCACCACCGGCCTGCTTGCGTGCAGCGCGGCATGATGGACAACGGGTTGGGGCGTTCGTCAAACCACGACTAGCAAAAAACTCTTGCTCGCCAGCAGTGAAGGTAAACTCTTGATTGCAATCGCGACAATACAGGGTCTGATCGGTCATTGACATTCTTTTCTCTCGCTTCTTGGGAATTGATCCCTTATGATATTCTCTGTATCGCGCAGCTTACAATAGACAATCTACTCCGAGCAACAATGCACTATACAGCATGATTTCATTGTATCACAACTGTCTATTACTCTCAAGTAGATAACCATAGAAATTCAGGACTTTTTGCTAATTGGTCTGTATATGTAATGGTTGAGGAGGAATAAAAAATTCTAGTGTGACGGGGACAGGCATAGACCAGACCTCAATAGTTACAAGATATATGCCTATAAAGATCTGTAACAGAAAACTATAATTATGTCAAAAATATAGTAACATCACTTTTTATCCCAAAACTATGCGAGATTTTATCCCTTCTTATCATCAGCAGACATTACTATTATCCCTATATTCTTCTTTTACTAGCTTTATATGTTTTGGCCATTGTATAATTTCATTAAGCACAGCTATATATTGGCTTGATTAGAGGATATGTATGCAAAAAAGCTTTTCTAGTCCACACATTTTTTCTTTTGTTCTATCTTTAATTTTACTATCTCTATTTGTGGTTAGTTGTGGCTACCCGCAAGAAACGCCCGTACAAGTAAATCAGGTTCAACAGCCCCAGGGGAAGCATCTCATTCAAAAATTCAACAATGTTGATCATGTTATTTCGACTCCCACCCCCACTGAGGTTACGTCGACACCTACTGTACTTGTACAGGCTACACCAACGCCGACACCAAGCCCTACTCCGCCGCCAGTTGTAACCGTAAACTGGAAACCAACGCCTTCAGCGGTGTATACGGCTGGCCAGGCCAATGTACGTAACGCTCCATTTACCAGTGGCGCAATCATGCGTACCGTGCCAGCTTCTCAATTACTCACTGTTTATGGTACGGTAGATGGCGAAATACTGGGCAATGGATCACTCTGGTATCGTGTCTCAGATCAAAATAGCATGCCGCAATATATCTATAGTGCTTTAGTTGTGGAGAGCAAACCTGCTCCCGTGCAACCTACCGCACCTGGAAAAATGATCAAAGTGAATCTAAGCACACAACATATTTATGCATATGAGAATGGCAGCGTTATTCATGATAGTGTGATCACGAGTGGGCAACCAAACTTATTAACGCCAACCGGCACCTTTAAGATTATTAGTAAGCTTCACCCGACAACCTTTTATTCACCATGGCCAAAGACTTCTCCTTACTACTACGCACCACTAAACATTAACTATGCTTTAGGCTTTCAAGGGACACTCCTGTTCCTACATGATGCCTATTGGCGCGGCAATGATTTTGGTCCTGGCACGAACGTTCCGCATAAGGCGGCAGACGGTACTCAGATGACCGGTTCACACGGTTGTGTTGAGATGCCCACTTCTGAGGCAGCATGGTTCTACAACTGGGCTGACATGGGTACTCCATTGAGTATTGCCTATTAAATAGTGATGTTCATCATGTTTGCTGGATTGTGCCAGCTTCCTGGCATTAAAAGCTGGGAGCTGGCACAATCTGTTGAAAAAAAACTTACCGTGCAGGTTTTTGTGGTTTGCCCCAGGTTACAATGCCAACAACCTGGAGGGGAAGTATACCGTCTGGATGGTAGCGTTGCAGGATTGTCCGGACCTGCTGATCAAAGCTTTGTGTCGCTTCATGTCCTATGCGCTCTTTTGCGCAGTTGCTGCGCGAATGCAATCCTTCGATAAATTCATCAACGGTTTGTGTAAAAGAAATTGGAGCGGTTTCTTTTTCTCCTGAGATATGGAATAAACCACGTTGCTCTAATTCCCGGCGTACATACTCAGAGCGATTTCCACGATGGGTAGTATACTGTGCCTGGAGTGTTGCCAGTTCATCTTGCCATGGCATGGGTAATGTTCTGCGATGCACTAATGTCAGCCAGCCATTGGGTGTCAATACATCGTGAAAGCGTGGAAATGCGACCTCCCAATTAGTCCAATGGATACTTGATCCTGCGGTAATCAGTGCATAGGGTGGTGAGAGCGGGACCTCTTCGATTGTGCCATAGATCCAGTGTAAGTGAGGATGGTCGCCATTGGGTAGCTTTTTGCCTTGTTCAATCATATTTTGTGAGACATCTACCGCGTCGATGCGATCAACTATGTCTACACATTGACGTGCTATATCACCTGAACCAGTTCCCACATCTAGCAATGTTCGTGGATGGTCAGTAATCAGAGCGGACAGAATCTCAAAAGTTTCGGCGGGATAAGGAGCGCGATAGCGATAGGCTTCCACCACCTGCAGATTTTTGAAGGCATCTGCATAGGACGTGCCAAAATGTTCTGGTTTTGGCTGCATCTTTTTTTTCCTTTCGATACTGTTTATTTCAACCTACAAGTCAACCTTTTCCTTATCGTACACTATAGCTATCAACCAATATCGTTGTTTGAGGTCTATACACAGACTACTATAAGGAAAAGCAGGCATACGTTGAAGCGTGAAAAAGCTCTACCACGTAGTAGTTATGGTAGGGTTTTATAGTGCTATTTGTGCACAGTTTCAGGACCCTCCAATGCATATACAGAGAGATTATGGCAAATATACTATTCATAATACATGAGGAGCTTCAATGATTAATTTGCGTGAAGTAGGCGCATATGCGAGTGTGGCGGATGAGAATGGTGTAGATATTACTTTCGGCATTTATTTACCTGGTATTACTTCTCATGATGGCTATGAGGTTCATGTCCAGGTCCTCCATAAAGCAGACCACTTTTATGAAAATATACAACCGCGTGATTTCCTCCTGAACTATCAAGAAGGATCAACCAATGAGCTCTGGACGGCGCAGGTTCATCTTTCCCCCGAGGATGGATCCCATTTTGGACTTCCTGGTAGCTACTTTTATCGCTATCAGTTGCTGCAGCAGGTGCCAGACAGTGATGAGAAGAAAATAATCACTCGTTGGTTCACTGATCCATTTGCGCTAGCCACCGATATTGGTTTGTTATCAGCGGTAGTCACTCCGGAAAGTTTTCCTGCTTTCGAGTGGACCGATGAGGAGTGGAAGACGCCCGAGCTAGCTGATCTGGTTGTGTATGAACTTCATGTCGAAGAGTTTAACAGTAATTTTGCAGGCGTGATGGAGCGTATCCCATTTCTCAAAAGCCTGGGAGTAAACTGTCTGGAACTGATGCCAATTACCAGCCTTAAACTCAATTTTAACTGGGGGTATGAACCACTTCACTATTTTGCTCCCTACGAGCGCTGGGGTGGTATCCAGGGTTTAAAGCAACTGGTCGATGCCTGCCATAGTGAAGGTATTGCAGTTATTTTAGACGTGGTCTATCAGCATGTCGATCCAAGCTTTCCATATAATGTGATCTATAAAGACACAGAATTGGAAAGTCCAATGATTGGTGGCGATGGTCCTTTTGGTCCTGAGATTGATTTCTCCAAGGATTTTGCCCGCGAGTATATTCAGACTGCAAACTATCACTGGCTGCATGAATATCATATTGACGGATTTCGTTATGATGAGGTGACGGATCTTTATGATGGTCCAATGGGTATTCAATATGCGCATATCGCCTATAATACCTACATCGAGTCGTTGAAGATTGGGCGTTTTACTCCTACAGGCAAGGCTGGTGAATATAGCCGTTTGATCCAATGTACGGAGGCCCAGAATCGTCCGCAGGAGATCTTAAAGGATACCTTCTCTACCAGTACCTGGCAAGATAGTTTTCGCTGTATGGCGGAAGGAATGGCTGAGACGGGCACTGTGGATGAACATTTTGTACATCAGGTGCTCCTGGATCAGAATTATACGGGCTATCCTTCTACAAAGACGGTACAGGATATCGAGGGACAGCCGGTTGATATGCCAGTGATGCCGTTTCAATATCTGGAGAATCATGATAATAGCCAGTTGATTTCTCATGTCGCTATTCTCCCTGATGATATTCCATATGGAGATCGTAGCCAGTTTTATAAGTTACAACCATTTGCGATCGCACTCTACACCTGCGAGGGCACGCCGATGCTCTGGCAAGGTCAGGAGTTTGCCCAGAACTATGTTCTGCCGACCAAAGGGCGCGCTCGCGTTGGCTATCAGCGTAATGTGAACTGGGAATACTTCTATGATGAATACGGCACACCTCTGGTTCATCTCTACCGCACACTCGGCTCATTACGTCGCACCTATGCAGCGCTACGCAGCCGTGAATCCTTCTATTATGTTGCGGAGTCGCGCATTGAGGACAAGGTGGTTGCCTATCGACGCCATCATGGTGAGTCTGGACAGGTTGCCATCATCTTCCTTAATTTTTCTGATGCTCACCAGAAGATCTCCGTACCTTTTCCATTTAGTGGCACCTATCGTGAGATGATCGATCATGATAAACGTCCCGAAGCCTATGACATCACGGTCAGCGAGGATAATCAATCCTTTGAGGTTGAAGTGCCAGGCCATTATGGGTTTGTCCTTATTAAAGAATAGATATACATGATTATATCTGTCTAGCGAAGGTCAAAAAGCTCAGCATTCTTTTATTACTGAGCTTTTTGACCCTCGCTAACTTATGGTAGTTGCCATATATACACTTTATGATCGAAATTGCCAGTGACCAGTCGTTTACTATCAGGCGACCATGAGATACCTGTCATATACGCTTTGGGCTTTCCTCCTGTATAGGAAGCAAGCAGCTGACCATTACTGCTATTAAAGACATGGACCGAAGTATCTTTAGAGGCCGTTGCCAGATAACTCCCGTTCGGCGACCATGCCAGCCCGTAGATACTATCTTGAAACGTATTATCAGGGGTGACAAAGCGTGTTTTGCCTGTGTGGATATTCCATACCCGCAATGTATTATCTGAACCACCAGATGCGATAGTCTGGTCATCAGGCGACCAGGCGACACTATAGACCGCTGTAGTGTGTTCTTTATAGGTAGTTATGATGCGTTTGGCTGATACATCCCAAACATCTACTGTGCGGTTTTCATTCCCAATTACTAGATAGCGATTATCACGTGACCATGCCAGGCCGTGTGAGCCGTTGGTATGCCCGGTTTGAGGTAAGGATATTACAGTTACCTTATGGAGATCAGAGACATTCCAGATCCGTAATGTGCCGCCGAGATCAGATGCCGCAATAGAATTGCTATCATAACTCCATGAGATGCCTTGTATCGCTTGTTTTCCCTGGTCGTCGCTAAATAGTTGAACCCCGGTCTGGGCATCCCATATGCGCATGGTTGCATCATCACTGCCAGAGGCAATTTTTGTGCTATCAGGTGACCAGGTGACTGCCCATACATCATCTGTGTGACCACGGCAAATGCTGACTATTCGTCTCGTATTGGCATCAAAAATATGAATCTCGCGATCGAAACTGGTGGCTGCAATATATTTGCCATTGGGGGACCAGGCGACGCCTTCAACAACATCGTTATGCCCGTTGTAAGTGGCAAGTAGCGCTAAATTATGATTAGAGAACAACTGGGGAAAGTAAAAAATGGTACCTATCAGACCTGTTATCAGGAACAGGATAATGGTGCCAACTATTATGACTGGAACAGTTCTTTTTTTGGGTTGCCAGTGAGGCCCCGGCCCAGGACCCGGCCCATAACCCTGGATAATAACTTTATAGCGATCACGCAATTTTTGTAAGCGATCCTTAATAATTTCGTTATCTGGATCAAGTTTTAATGTGTGCTCAAGGTCAGAGATCGCAAGTGCAAGATTTCCTTGTGCTTCATAGACACCGGCACGCTTACGATACGCCACCACATTTTTAGGATCCCGGTTGAGCGCCTGCGTAAAGTCCTCAATAGAATTCTTGAGATTATTTTGCGAGAGATATGCTGAGCCACGTTCGATATATGCGGCCACAGAATCTTTATTGAGTACAAGGGCCTCATTGAAGTATTTAATGGCTCGTTCAGGATCATTGTCCAAAACTGCTTCACGACCAAGTTGAAGATAATCATGCACAGTATGAGGAGCCGCCAGTGTATTCTTGATCTGTCTGGTATCCTCAAGGGCTTTCTTTACTTCTTTATCGCGCAGGCGTCTCTCTGCCTTCTCATAATAGAAAATGGCTTCATGGACATCAATGGTGCTATATGCTTCTGCCAGTCTCCACCAGAGTGCCGCTTCTAGCTCTTTATCAAAAGGGCGAGAGAGGGGAGGGGATACAAAAGAGATGTTTTTCTCACTGGCGAGCCTTACGAGATCTAATAAACTAGTGAACTCATCGCGGAGCGGGCGACGATTATTGTTAAATACCAGGCAGTTATCAGCATACTTCCAGATGCTATGATCCTTCTCTTTCATGATGTGTTCAAAAAACTGTCCCTGTAGACGTGCCTCCCGGTTGGCTTCACGCTGATAGACACTGGCTGCGCACATAAAGGAGAGTAAAAATTTGACACCATCACCAGGATTCAGCCAGAATGTGAGTTCGGTGAGATCAAAATAGCTTTGGATCCATTCTTTATCCTCCAGACGTTTGCGTAGATCGGTTGGAGCATAATTTTTATCTTTAAGCACAAATTGTGCGTAGAGGACGGCGTGTAAGCGTTTAATCGCGCCCATTACTTCGGGACTGGTGCGGTTTTGCAGGAGCCATAGACGCAAAAAGTGTCGTACTTCTTGATGCAGCGAAGGCTGACCACGCTTGGTAAAGATGAAGCCATAGCGCCGATGCATACGTACAAGTTCGTTTTCCTGTCCCTGTGTAACCCCTAATGCTGTAGCAATAAGTTCTGCATCCTCAATGCGTCGAAGTAAGGCAAGACCATATAAACGCACACGATCGTCATGATTGTCACGTGTATGTACCAGATAGCGCATAACCATCGGCTCAATAATAGTCTGACCTGTATAAACCTCTTCTTTCAAGAATGACAGATCGGCTGTTTCCAGATACTTGCCTGCTACAATCCTTACTGCAAGAGGGACGCCGCGCGTAATCTCTAAAATCCGTGTAGCATTCTTTTGTGCTTCTTCAGGCAGCCATGGAGTATGCGTTTTCTGACAGATAAGGGCAAAGTATTGTTCAATATCACTGAGGGTAAAATCACCGACTCCATCGGCACTAAAGTCAACAACGATACTTCGATTAGGGTAAACTAGCTCGCGATAACCATATTCAGCATCCATGCTGCGTCGTCGTTGTGTGGTGCCGGACCAGAGATTATCCCGCCCCGAAATAATCCAGCCTACGCGTGCTCCCGCAGCTCCCATGCAGATTTGTAGCAGTTTATCGCCTTCATCAATTTCTTCATACGTATCGAAAAATAGTAATAAAGGACGTCGGATCGCAAAGCGGGCTAGATCTTGTCCCAACGCCAGTCCTAATTGTAGCGGCGCATCGAGATAGTCACTGAGGTCGCCTCCCAACTGCTCCTGGAGATACGTGCGTAGCCGTTGCAATTGCTCGCCACCAATTTCTGCCCCTGCATCAAACATCTCACGAACTTTAGCCAGCAGTAGCTCATTGGTGAGCATAATACCTACCCCGGCGGGAGCTATAGTTGCCAGTACAGCCAGAAAAACGTCACGTGCTACACTGAGATGACGTAGCCAGCTAAATCCCTCCTCATGGCGTAATTCTTCCAGTATTTCATACGCTTTGCTGCGCGCACTTAACACCGATTGCTCGGCAGCACGATACATGGTAAATTCTTTACGTTGTTTGCCCATTACAGAAGCCAGACGCTTATACAGTAAATTGTAGTATTGATATGCATCAATACTTTCGCGTTGAGTTACATTGAAGAGCATACGTCGGTCTTGTATCGCGTATTCCCAGTCCAGGATTTCACTGACCAGCAATTCATTTTTGTGTTCCAGGGCAATATCGTGGTAATGATTGAGTAAAGTGCTCTTGCCAAAGCCTCCTCGGCCATGGAGCAATACAAAAAATCCAGCAATTCTATTATTGGGAGAGGGGGGCATCGTAAGTGAGGAAGAGCCTGTACTTTGTATTTGTTGTTGCCAATTCTCTAAATAGGCAATAAAATCATTGACTTGTCGTTCTCTGCCAATGAAGATCTCATTGAGATCTAGATCTTCGGGCGAAACAAACGCATTATTCATATATATGCATCTCCCTATAAAGCATTAACGCTAATTGCCTGCTCAATGGATATTTGCTCCCTTAACTTTTGATTATCCTATGAGTTTGAGAATAGGATGACATATATATAAACGCATATAATGTTGATATCTACAATTATAGAACGAGTGTAGTAAATGTAGAGAGTTGGTTTTTTGATGAGCTAGCGTGTAATAGGCGCGCAAAAAGGAAGATTTAATTGGGGCAGGAGCATAAAATCTACAGCCCAGGGACCTGATCGAGCTCGATCAGGTCCCTGGGCTGTGACGGCGTAATTCACTTACTCGTGTGTTAACACTTCGTCGATGATGCCGTATTCTACTGCTTGTGGTGCTGAGAGATAGTAGTTACGGTCGGCGTCTTTTTGGATGCGCTCAATTGGTTGTCCGGTATGCTTTGAGAGAATACCAAGCAAGCTCTGGCGCAAGCGAATGATTTCGCGGGCAGTAATCTCAATATCGGAGGCCTGTCCTTCGGCTCCACCAAGTGGCTGGTGAATCAGGATGGTGGAATTGGGGAGCGCAAAGCGTTTGCCATGGGCTCCAACGGCCAGTAGAACGGCTCCCATACTCATTGCCATTCCCATACAGACGGTTGAGACATCCGCTTTTAGCGACTGCATGGCGTCATAAATGGCCAGCCCAGCATAAATGACACCACCCGGGCTATTGACATACATACTGATATCTTTTGTGGGATCTTCATTTTGCAAGTAAAGCAACTGTCCTACGACGCTATTGGCCACCATGTCATCAATCTGTGTGCCTACGAAAATGATGCGATCCTGAAGTAGGCGCGAGAAGAGGTCATGGCTGATGATACCACGTGGCGTTGTCTCCACCACATACGGTATAATGCCTCTTGGCTCAAGATATTCGCGAGACTCCTTGATCCATTTGGGATCACGAGGATTGAATGTACTCATTTTTGCTCCTGATATATTACATCTATGTCTCCACTCAGGGAGAATGAAAAACGCGCTCCTCTTTTTTATGGCAAGATGGCACGGGCAGATTTCCAAAGGGTAAGGTATGTTTGTATGATACAAGATACAGACGAAATTGTCCAAGTTTTATGCGCCTGAGCGCTAAGAACCCTTTGCTCGTCAGCTATAGTGGTGCAGGTTAAGATTGCCATGGTTACCTCCGGGGTGCCGCGATTACACTTTTGTTTATAGTATAAGGGCAAGCCGGTATAATGCAAGGGCAGCTTTGTCTGTTGGTAAAATAAGCTTTACCATAGCGTTTCTGTTTGATGTATCCATACAAGATGATAGATTATTTTTGCGACATTTCGAGTGAGAGTCTGGTGGATATTTTATACATAGTGGTTAAGCAAATTTTACAGAACTCTACCAAAATGTACGGCTATGTGGAAAAGGTGTTCTGTAAAAGGAGAAAACATGATAAGCTTAGAGGATAGATATATCAGTGATAAATTGACATACTGGTATAGATTATAAATTATAGCTGATCAATCAAATCAAGTTCATCGAAGAACTATTATCTCTCTGATGAGGCTAGGGAGAAGAGACACATATTGGACGCTTTACATACTTCTAGTGGCTTAACTATGACCGGTTCTGCGAAACGACCTCATGTTGTTATTGTTGGTGCAGGTTTTGGTGGCATGAATGCCGCGAAGGCTTTAAAAGATGCGCCTGTCGATGTCACGATCATCGATCGCAATAATCATCATCTCTTCCAACCTTTATTGTATCAGGTTGCTACGGCCGTTCTCTCGCCCGCGGATATCTCGGCACCTATTCGCCATATTCTGCGCAAACAGAAAAATACGAAAGTGTTATTGGCTGAAGTAACTGGTATTGATCGAGATCAGCAACAGGTACTGACTGCTGATCGTGCGATCCCATATGATTATCTGATCGTAGCAACTGGTGCCAGCCATAGTTACTTTGGCAATGACCAGTGGGCCCCATTTGCTCCTGGCTTGAAGACCGTAAATGATGCGACCTCATTGCGCCGCAAAATTTTGCTGGCCTTTGAGGAGGCTGAACACGAAACTGATCCAGATCGCCAGCGCTCGTTGTTGACGTTCATTTTGATCGGTGCCGGTCCCACAGGCGTGGAGATGGCTGGAGCGATCGCTGAATTGTCCCATGCCGCACTGGCATCTGATTTCCGCAATATTGATCCCAAGGCTGCCCGCATCATCCTGGTTGAGGCGCTGCCGCGCATTCTGCCTGCTTTCGATGAGAAACTGGCGAAAAAGGCCCAGGATGGTTTGCATAATCTCGGCGTCGAAGTACGTACGAGCTCTCCAGTTCAGGATATTAATGAGTCCGGTGTGGTGATTGCCGGTCAACAGATTGAAGCGGGTACTGTCATCTGGACTGCTGGAGTTTCAGCTTCACCAGCAGGTAAGTGGCTGGGTGCCGAGCAAGATCGTGCTGGTCGTGCAAAAGTTGATGAGTATCTTAATCTGCCTGGATATGCCAATATATTCATTGTGGGTGATACGGCTTCAGCTACACAGGCTGGCAAACCGGTTCCAGGCATTGCACCTGCCGCCATGCAAGGTGGAATTTATGCGGCATCAGTAATCGCTGACCGCGTATCGGGTAAACTAAATAGTCATCCATTCCGTTATCATAATAGGGGCAATCTGGCAACGGTGGGACGCTCCTACGGCATTGCCGATCTGGGTAAAGTCAAATTTAGCGGGTTCCTGGCATGGGTCTTCTGGATAGTTGCTCATGTTTTCTTCTTAATTGGATTTCGCAATCGCTTCCTGGTCCTGTTCCAGTCATTCTGGGGATATATAACTTTCCAGCGGAACGCCCGGTTGATTACCCATGATTATGCTGCTGTGGTGAGCCCGAAACCGAGAGAGCGGGAACTTCAACCAAGTTAGAGTTTTTTTTCTTGCCCCTTTCTAGCTAGATTAGCATATGTGCGATAAGCGATAACTTGAGGTGAAGGGATGCAAGAAGAAACACAAATAAAAATTTCGCAGGGCAAGGTTGTCCGGGATCGCTATATTATTGAGGACTTATTAGGGCAGGGTGGTTTTGGTGCGGTGTATCGAGTCAAGGACCGACGTGTTAAAGGCAATGTCTTTGCGCTAAAAGAGGTCGAGGCTCCAGAGCGGCGTCAGAGAGAGGACTTCCTTTTTGAAGGGGAAGTTCTCCGCCGCCTGGACCATCCAGCGCTTCCTCGTGTTTATCGGGTATTTGATGAGCCCGATAAACACCTCCTCTATATGTTGATGGATTATGTGGCTGGTCCCAATTTAGAACAATTGCGTACTCAACAACCTGGCAAGCGTTTTACTTTATCCAGCGTGGTAAAAATGATGGCACCAATTGCGGATGCCCTCTCCTATCTACATACGCAACAACCTCCAATTATTCATCGTGATGTGAAGCCGTCTAATATCATCATTCCTACTTCTGGAGAGAATGCGGTTCTCGTTGATTTTGGTATTGCCAAAGAATACGACCAGGACGCGACAACCACTGCGGTGCGTCATTGTTCACCAGGCTACGGTGCGCCAGAGCAGTATACCAGTGGTACAGGGACTCAAACGGATATTTACGGGTTTGGCGCGACCCTGTATACATTGCTGACAGGGGTTGTGCCTATTGATGCCTTATATCGCATTACGCGTATGAGTGTGAATCGGGCGGACCCGCTGGTACCAGTTCAGCAGGTCGTGCCTGATATTCCGTTAGCAGTAGCTGAAGCCATCCAACGATCACTGGCTGTCAATAGTATTGATCGTTTTGCCACTGTTAAAGAATTCTGGGCGGTACTGGAGTCGCAGGTTGCGCCGGTTAAGGATCCAGTTACTGATCCAGGGCAAGTACCTATAACTTCAGCTGATCATGAAGAGGTTGCGCCGGTTAACGTTCCTGTTGAACCTGTCCATCTGGCTGATGTGAATACTCTAACAGAGAATCCATATCCATCTACCGGGGATGATGAAACAGAGACTGAAACGCTTCCAGTACGTGATGAGCCTGTTAGTTCACCCCCACCAGTGTCAAACGTGCCTCCAGCATCGCCACGGCGTTCTCGTAGACGGTGGCTGGTGCCATTGCTTGTTGCCGTTGTGGTACTGATATTAGGAGGGCTGAGTGCCGAAGCGTGGCTTAACTCCCGTCAGGGAACGCCCGTACCCGCACCTGTGGCGAGGCAAACACCGGCTGTCACAAAAACTGTAGCGCCGACAGTGAAGCCAACGGCTACAAAGGCTCCTACGAAGGTGGCGACAGCGAAACCGACCGCTAATCCGCCAGCGCCTGCTCCAGCGAATCCGCCTGCACCTGATTCTGCTTTTCCTGGTGTCGTAGGAACCTATAGTGGCTCGATTCATAATACGCCGGCCGATGTGGACTCAACGATTACACTTTCAAACATGAGCCAGCAGCAAGGTGCGATCTCAGGCCATCTGACATTAGGTCCAGGCTTACAGGGCGATGGTGATTTTACAGGGAGTGTCACCCGCGATAAGAAAATTCAGTTTCTGGTGCCTTCTTTTGCAGGCCATTTGCCCTTGTTTTTTCAAGGTCAATTTCAACCCAATGGTTCGATAGTCGGCAACTACTGTAGCTTTCAGAACAACCAATGTGATAACAACTCAGGCGGTGGTTATGGTACTTGGAATGTGGCACCTAATGGATCTCCTTCTGCTTCGTTATCGCCTTCAAATATATTGGAGCCTTTCTCTGAGGCCGAAAGTTTATTGAAAATTTCTATGGCTTTTAAGAACAATGTGACAATGGATTTTTGATTTTGAAGCCACATGTAAGGGCGTTGCGTATTACAACGGACACATCTAAATTTAGTAAATGGTATGATGGAAGGACAGATATATGAATAACTTTAATCAAAATAATGATCCAAGGGCCCAGCAATATGCTAATGCCTGGGATCAGGGAACATATAACGAAATTCCACACCAGGATGCCTGGCAGAACTATACCCAGTTTGCTCAGAATGCCTCACCTCAGATGCTAGAACAGGCACACCAGCAAGTCTACGCACAGATGCCTGCTGAGCAGCGCGGCGGATTACTCCAGAACCTTTTAGGTGGTCTTATGCAGCGTGGTATTAGCCCTCAGCAGATGGGTCTTCAGAATAGCGATCCTTATACCATGTCGCCTGCAGATGCCGCTCGTGTGACTGGTTATGCACAGCAGCAGGCACCAGATCTGCTTCATCAGGTGTTTGGTCCTGGCGGTGCTTTGAGTAGTCCCTGGGCGAAATTAGCCATCGCTGGCGTTGCAGCCTTTGCGGCCAAACAATTTTTAGGCGGTGGCTTTGGCGGAGGAAATCAGGGCGGCTTTGGTGGTAACCAGGGTGGCTTTGGCGGAGGAAATCAGGGTGGCTTTGGCGGAGGAAATCAGGGTGGTAGTATGACCGGTAACTCTTCCAATGATGGTGGCTTGCTTTAAGGCATTAACGCTACCTGTGTCCATAGAAAACAACGCTTCTAATACACATACTGTTATTGAAGCTCAAGATAGCCTGCATGAGATCAATATATCTGTTGTATCCATGCAGGCTATTTTTGTGCTAGAGGCAGATTTGTGATATACTCCATTCGCCACAAAAAGACAGAATTTTTACGCCTGCACAACGTATTGGGGATGGATTATGTTTTACGATCATACAAAGATTTTGGTTAAGGCCGGAAATGGGGGCGACGGATCAATACACTTCCGTCGTGAGAAGTTTGCTCCATTTGGCGGCCCCGATGGTGGAGATGGTGGACGCGGTGGAAGTATCTACTTTGAAGCCACAAATAGTTTGAATACACTGATTGATTACCGCTACAAACAGCAGTTTAAGGCTGAGTCAGGGGCTCCAGGCGTTCGTCAAAAGATGCACGGCTCCAAGGGAGAAGATATTGTTTTGCAGGTGCCCTGTGGCACGATTATTCGCGATGCTCAGACCGATGTGTTGATTGCAGACCTTACCGAGCCGGGCCAACAGATTATGGTAGCGCGTGGCGGCCGCGGCGGATTGGGTAATGTGCATTATGCCACTTCAACCAGACAGGCTCCTAAGGAGTCGCAACGCGGTGAGCCGGGCGAAGAACGCTGGCTAAAGTTGGAATTACGCGTAATCGCAGATGTTGGCCTGGTGGGATACCCCAATGCCGGCAAATCAACGTTGCTTTCAGTGATTTCTGCGGCTCGACCAAAAATTGCTAATTATCCTTTTACGACGCTAGAGCCTAATCTGGGCGTTGTCGAGGTTGGTCAGCCCCGGAGTGGTGATGGCTATGATTTTGTGGTTGCCGACATTCCTGGTTTGATTGAAGGTGCAGCGCAAGGTGTTGGACTCGGTCATGAGTTTTTACGCCATATTCGGCGTACGCGGCTTTTGATTCATATGGTGGATGGTTCCGCTATAGAACGCGATCCCTGGACGGATTTTGAAGCCATTAATAAAGAGCTACGTGAGTATGATGCTGAACTGGCCCAGCGCCCACAGATGGTGGTTCTGAATAAGATGGATATCCCTGAAGCGCAAGAACACTGGCCCGAGTTTAAGGCCAAAGTAGAAGCCGCCGGCTACTCCGCTTTTGCCATTTCAGCTGCGGCCCATCAAGGAACTGACGAGTTGATGGTCGAGGCTTCACGGCGCTTACATGAACTGGCCCGTGAAGAGGCCGAACGTGCCGCGGCACAGGTTGTGGTAGATTTGCGCGAAGGCGAGAGTCCTGTCTTACGACCAATGCCCGATGATGCCTTTACAGTCTCCAAAGAGATGGGGGTCTTCGTGGTGCGTGGTAAACGTGTTGAGCGTATGGTTAATATGACGAACCAGGATAGTGAAGAAAGCATGGATCGTATGCAGGTCCAGCTTGAAAAAATGGGTGTGACCAAAGCACTGGAAGAGGCTGGCGTCAAGGTTGGCGATACCGTCCGTTTCGGAAAAGCCGAACTATACTGGGGCGAATGAGTCGTTGTTCCGGGTATCTGCCTGACCGGTTTCTGTAATTTTGACATGTTTTTCTTAGCGCCATCGGCAGAATGGCGCTTTTTGTATTTTCGGTGTTTGCCGATCCTTTCACGCAATGCACGTCACGAGCACAAGTGTGCTATACTTGTAAGTGATAAAGCGGTACGTGTTATTGTGTAAAGAGCAGCAATGGAATGCGAGTATCTGGGGCCCATGGGTGAAACATTAAGCATACAATTTCGTGCATGTGAGGGTGGTACGTATGAGGTGCAAATAAAGGAAAGCTGGTCAGGGCATACGGTAAGTGGTGGTTTTGTTCCTCCGTACACTTCAAAGCAGGTTAATGCAGTACAGAAAAAACTGAATACTCTCGAGAGCAGCGATGTCGAACTACGCGATATAGGCTACCGGCTTTTTTGTGCCATTTCTGGACTAGAAGCTACTCAAGCTAAAACCTCTAAGCCAGCAGAATCTCCCGCGC
Organism: Dictyobacter alpinus; assembly: GCF_003967575.1. NCBI lineage: Bacteria > Bacillati > Chloroflexota > Ktedonobacteria > Ktedonobacterales > Dictyobacteraceae > Dictyobacter > Dictyobacter alpinus. Next base: position 510,325 of record NZ_BIFT01000001.1, on the reverse strand, counting down.
AATCCGTTTTAAAAAGTGTGATTCAACGCACGTTGAAACGTCGTGGAACGGTGGCGCTCACACTGGTGTTTGGACCTGGTTGTGAAGAATTTGTACGTTATCCCTGGGAGTTATTAAACAACGGCAATCATTTTTTAATTGCTTCAGGTATCTTCACGCTTAGTCGGGCATTACTACGACCCGATGCACCTATCGGTAGTGAACTACCGGTTCACCCACCTTTTCGGATTTTGTATATCAGCGCCTCCCCTACAAATTTTGCGCCTTTAGAGACTGAACGCAGTTTTGAGGCTATGGAGGAAGCTCTCACCCCATTAATTGAAACCGGCCAGATCTTTCTGGACCGTTTAGAACCTCCAACTTTCAGCGAGTTTGTGCGTTACCTGAACTCCTATGGTGGCGCTGGCACCTTTGATGATAGCGATACAACGCTCCCCTGTTATGTGGTGCATTTTGATGGCCATGGGGCTTATGGCAAACTCTGTCCTAAAGATGGCTGTGAGACAGTGAATAATCCCGATGGACGCAAATGTTGTGAATGTGGCACCTCACTTCTGCGCATACCGGCTCAGACCTATCTCTGTTTTTGTGATGAGGATGGTTACAATAGCTTTGTGGACACACAATCCCTGCGCAGGGTATTGGTCAGTAGCGATGTCCATCTGGCGGTCTTTTCAGCCTGTGAAACGGCCACTGTTTGTGATGAAGAGCAGGACTGCCGGCCACAGCAATCCCAAAAGCTGGCGGCAGTTGATTCTACCCTTGCGACTTCCCTGGTGACCGCACAGGTTCCGGCAGTCGTTGCGATGCCTTTTTCACTACAAGATGATTTGAGTCCGACGTTTATGTATCATTTTTATGAAGCGCTAGCAGATGGTCGCACGCTGGAAGAGGCATTATCACGTGCTCGCCAGGCAATGTTACCAATGCAACAGAAAAGCTGGTTTATCCCGGTGCTCTATCGCCATGTAGCGGAGGGTGATGAGGGACCAGTTGCCTTAATGGTGACCGCTGATACAGAAGATGAACATGCGCATCCACTCAGCCATCTAGCGCCATCGACCAACTTTATTGGTCGGGAACGTGAGTTACACGATATTGAGCAGTTGTTGATCCAGGCTGCTACGAGTCAGGAATCTGCACGCATACGCAAGGGAACCTATAAAAAAACGATCTATCATCATATAGCTCTCACTGGATCTCCTGGTATTGGTAAGAGCGCGCTGGCGCTGGAGGCGATTCGGCGCAATCGGGATAAGTTTTTAGGTGGCATTCTAGGCGTATCCCTGGAGAACGGCAAGTTGTTTGCGGATGCCTTGTTAGAAATGGCGCATGCCCTGCAGATTCCCGCCCGCAGTGTTGCCAATAGTGATGCCCGCCAACGCTCGCGGCTCGTTCAAGGTGTACTCCGCTCCCTTGCCAGCCGTGAACTTTCCTGTCTGCTCCTGTTGGACAGTTTTGAGCAAGTAAAGGATCGAGCAGAACTAGAGCAGTGGCTTGTCTTCTTGAGTTCCTTGCCTCAAGAGGTTGTCGTGCTGGTCACCTCGCATTCCAATCCTGAAAGTATGCTCATTGTCGGAGGTCTATCTTCACGTTGGTACGAGTATCGTGTCGGAAAAATGAACAGCGCTGATTTATTGATGCTCTTTTTTGATCTGGCAGCCACCAGCGGCCTGGATCAACGCATCCAGTTAAACGATCCTCACCAGCAAGTTGTCTTGCAAGAGATTTGTACTTTACTGGATGGCTACCCTCTGGGTGCTGAACTTATTTTTGGCACTGCCCGTTCGATTGGTGGACAAGTTTTTACGCCAGAGGCCGCAACACGTTCTCTGGAAGAGGTACGTGATGAGCTCTACAGTCATCCATTAGCTGGCATTTTAGCCGCTTTGGAGGTTTCATACCAGCGCTTGAGTCCACCTGCGCGCCTGCTGCTTTCTTATCTGGCGGCATTCCGGATCCCCTTTAATCGGGAGCAGATCTCCATGCTTATATCTCCCGACACCTTACTGGCGGCCCATGAGCCAACACCCACTGCGGATAAAAATATGAGCGGAAACGTGCCCGAAAGTCTGGGTTCGTTATTACCGCAGCAGTGGAGGGCGGCACGCGATGAACTGGTGCAGGCCTCGATTGTCTTGTTTGATGGGCGCACCTACTCCATTCATCCTCAGATCCGCCATTTTGCGCTGACACGTTTACCATTGGAGGAACGTCGACGAGTTCACCGTGTGGTCGCAGCCTACTATTATTGCCTGCCTCAGCCCGATGCGGAAGAGTGGATTGAAGCGTTTGAGCATTTAGAAGCGGCCAGCCAGGCTCAGGACCTCCAAGAAGCGATCCGGGTGGTTTTGCGCGCCGCAGATTTCTTTGAGGGTCAGGGACTTTTTACCACCCTGCAGACACTGTTGCGCCGGGCTGCTGGGTATGCCACACGTATGGGGGACCAGAGCAGCGTTGGCTTGCTCCAGGCTCGTTTAGGTGCACTATTGCGTCAACTGGGCCAATTTACTGAGGCGGAAGCGTGTTTGCGTAATAGCCTGGGTATTCATCAACAGCAGGAAGACATTGAACAGATTGGCTGGTCGTGTTATGAACTGGCCTTACTCTGTTTTGATCAGGGCTATCTTCAGCAGTCCTTGAAATATGCCCGGCAGGCACAGACGCAGTTTGAAAAGAGTGACCAGAGGCGTGGTCAGGCATTAGTGTTGAATGTACTCGGTATGGTTCGTCGCGGTCAGGCGCGTTATGCAGAAGCTTTGGAATACCTGGAGCAGGCGATGAACGCTTGCTATCAACTCTCTGAGGGTATTGGACGTGCCCGTGCAGTTCACCAGCGTGGTATTGTTTATGCTTCTCTGGGTCAATATAGTCGCGCTGTACGCGATTTTGAGGAAGCTCTACGGCTTTTTTATGATTTGAAACGGCCGATGGATCAGAATTGGGTGCTGGCCAGTAAGTGCGCGGTTCATGTCTGGCAGGGCAAGCAAGAACAGGCTGAAAAGATCTGTCTTGAAGTATTGCAGCGTTTTCGTGAGTACCATGTACAGCGCGGCGAAGGCTTGATCCTGCGTACCCTGGGAGAACTCTATCTGCAGAAACAGGATATGTTTCATGCACATAACTATTATAGTGAAGCCTGGTCCATCTTTAACCAGCTAGGGGATCGGCTCAATATGGCCTCCACCTTTTATCTACAGGCAGAACTGTCTATCCTTAAAGGCGAGTATCTGGAGGCAAAAGATAATTATGAGCAGGCGCAGATTATGGCGCAAGAGTGTGAGGCTACCCATCTGCAAGGCCTGGCGCTCTGTGGACAGGGAGATGTCGCGCGTGTGTTACGCCAATTCCGTGAAGCTGAACACCTCTATCTAGAAGCTGATCGTTTATTAGAATCGATCGCACTACAGAGTGGACGTTTCAAAGTGCTGGATCATTTAGGTCAACTTTATGAGTCACAACATCGTTATCAGGATGCGCTGGCTACCTGGGTTCAAGCCCTAACTCTGAATGTAGATGAGCCCGCTGGAACGCGGGCATCCCTACAAGAAAAAGTACGTCTCCTGGCTGCTGAGAAGCAGCTAGACGGGAAAAATACAGCCTCTAAAGATCACGAAAGCCTGGCTTGATATGCTAGATCTGGCGAATAGCCGGGCGTGCGAGCAATAGAAAGAGGGTATAACCGCCTACGATAGCCGCACTGATAATGACGGTGTATGGTCCGCCAATCGCGCTGATAGCGGCACTGGCAGGGAAATCTCCCAATGGACGTACACCCATAATCATCAAGGTATTTAAGCTCATCACGCGTCCTCTCATTTGTGGGGGGACGCGTGTTTGCATCAGGGTAATGGTTGTCGCGCCAATACCATTTTGTCCTATCCCTACAAAGAGTAATGCTAGCATCGAAAGCCAGAGATTCTGACTAAGCGCAAATGCCAGTAGCGAGAGCGACCAGAGCAGGAATGAGCCTAAGAGTAATAGACCTTTACGCTGAAAGTCACCCAATGACGCGACGGCCAGGGCCCCTAGAATAACCCCCAGGCCTGAAGCTGAGAAGAGCAAGCCCAGTTGGGTAGGTTGCAGGTGTAGGATACCGGTAGCAAAAACAGGTAAGATTAAAGAGGTTGAAGGACCAAAGAAGAGCATCGCTCCGTAGCCTGACAAAATCCAGGGCAAAGCCGAGTCACGGCCGATAACTTTGAGAGAGGCTTGTACTGATGCTAATAATGGCCCTTTTTTATCAACAGCCTGTTCCAGGGCTGCTTCAGGCACCTGGATCAGATACAGCACAAAAAGTACACCCAGGAAACTGAAGCCATTAAGAAAGAAGTTACCGGCATATCTAAATAATGGTCCATTGATGCCAATTTTCGGTCCAAACGCCGCAAATACCCCAATCATAACTCCTGCCAGCGCGGGCCCGATAAAAGCAGATCCGTTGAAGACAATAGATTGCAGTGAGATAGCATTCATAAGGTCTTCTTTTGGCACCAGGATGGGTACCAGTGCTGAACGTGATGGCTGGTCAAAGCTGAGGATGGTTCCCGAGCAGAAGGCCAGAAGAATGATCATCCAGACCTGAATTGTGCCTGTAATGGTCAGGATACCCAGTAAAAAGGCCAGCAGCATTGAGAGACTCTGAGTCACCAATAAGAAACGGCGTTTATCTATCTTATCGGCGACGCTACCCCCAATTAATGCAAACAGGAAGAATGAACTGGCCTGTGCCAGTGAGACTGCTCCCAATGCAAGTGGTGAGCCAGTGAGCTTTAATACCAGCAGACTTTGCGCGACAATCTGCATCCAGGTACCAATGGATGAGACAATCAAGCTGATCCAGAGCAAGAAATAGCTACGGTGGCGCAATGCTCGAAACGTTTGTAATCGCTTACGCTCAGGTTTATGAACCGGTGTAGTTGTCATCAGCTGTCGAAATCCCTATCTTTTTTTGTAGAGGGTTGTGTTTACTTAAATATATGTATACAGCACTATGACATAGACGTGCGAATCTTTCAAGTTGGGGAAAGTCATCGACAGCAGTTTTTACCATAGCGTATGTGACGAGCCAGGTCTGTATTCCTGGCACAGACCTGGCTCGTCACATACATTGTCTTTTAGACGTGTTGCAATAAATTGCTATTTCTTCGCACTATCCTGTCGATAGTTAGCAGGTGAATGTCCATTGGTAGATGGGCCTGTATCTAAACGAGGTTGTTCACTTGTTTGTTTGCTCATGAGCACTTCATTGCTGAGGGGTGCTGTAATTTTTATCTCCTCATTGTTACTCTCGATTGGATAATCTGGAGTGTTGGATGTCCAGACCTTGATCGGTCCGTTCTGGTTTTCCTCCTGGCTAACTGGCTCGTAAGGATTAGGCAGGTCAGCCGGTGGTAAGTTTCCTTCCAGAATGGGCTCTTCTTTCTTGCGTAGAATATCCTGACGTCTGATAGGCTGAGTCTCTTGTTTTTCCAGTGCCAGTTGATTTTCTAGCTCATTGAGTAGATGTACAATCTCTGGCCGCAACACGCGGTTGCGCTCAGGAATACGCGTCCATTGCGCCTGGGCCGCTGGATAATAACCGGCCCGGTAGCAGTAAAGACCGAGCATGGCTCTGGCATCAAAAATGGTCATACGTTGCCATAAAGCCAATTCTTCGGCAGGCGTCTCGATGACATCTTCACTGGCCTCAACAATCTCTACCCGGTGATACAGTCTAATGCCCATGATGCGAAATGGATAGCCGTAATACAAGGCCAATCGTGTGCGTCTGGCACCCTCGACAAAATGTTTGCCGACGAAATAGTTTTTCGACCAGGAGCCACTCGACCAGACGAGTATCGCCAGTAATATAATTAAGAAACGACCGATATAACGCTGCCATGAGAAGGGAACCAGGCTCACCATGATGCCCAGGACGGCAAAACAGGCTCCCAGTGCCCAGGCGGCATAAACTAAGCGTCGGCGATCCCAGCCTAATAGATCAAAGTGATGATGCAGTGGTGTGGCCAGGAACGGCAGTGGGAACTCTGTGTGTGGTACAAATTTCTCTGTGTTGGCAAAGCGTAAAATAGTCAGATAGCGGCGGAAGAAACGCGTCAACAGGCGGGCAGAGATCAGCGCTGAGAGTCCTTCCAATACAAAGGCGCCACCAATCATCAACAACAATGTCTCGTTACGGGAGAATACGGCCACCATCGCGAGGAGCCCGCCCATACCCAGGGCTCCGCTATCACCCATATAAATTTTCGCACGACGCGTGGCATGTCCACGGCGAGCGGCCCAGGCGGAAGGCCAGTTCAAAGGGAGATAACCTAGAATAGCACCGGCTCCCAGTAACGCCAGCACTTCTAATACGACACCATTTGGCTGGGTCCCTACCAGACCAGTGACTACGATACCCAGGCCCAGCGAGGCGCTAAACACCAGTCCACCTGCCAGACCATCCAGACCATCGCTAAAATCGACTGAGACGGACGTGAGGCTGCCAACCACACCAGTCATCAACATCAGGAAGATTAGCCAACCATAATAGGCTACAGGGCTGCCTGTGACTGAACAAATTTCTGGATGATGAGGGATAGGGGTAGGACAGAGAAATGTATTGAGTATGGGAAGATCTTTCCAGAGGCTGTAAGAGATCTGACCACTTTGTGGCAACAGAAAAAAGAACAGTGCAGCAGCAACCGCACCCACGAGAAAAACTCCAGAGAACTTGGCAATCTCTGAGAGTCCTTCATTGCGATACACTTTGCGCCAGTCGTCAATAAAGCCAACCAGGGCGTAGCCGAGCATAGCGCCCAGCGCAATTAATAGCAAGATCCATTGCTCAGACGAAAAATTGAGCAGATAGCCAGTAGCAAGTCCAACTACAATAATTGCGATAGTAAAAGCTGGACCCCCGACAAGTGGTAGCTCGATGGTTCTGATCTCCCGTTTCCCGGTTGGAAGATCAGCGCGATGGGTACCAGGTTTGTGCTCACCACTGCGAAACTTGGGAAAGAGCAGCTTGGCTGCCTGACAAAGCAAGGTACTTGCTACTGCGCAGGCCAGAAATACGAGCAGTAATAACCAGGGTGAATTTGGATTCATATGTACTCCCAAGACGAAATGATGACCTATTCAAACAATCGTTGTGGTTGTGCCGTCTGGCATGGACGATATATTTCCCTGACGACGTATCTATCAATCAGGTGGATGAAGAATGAGAACTTCATCACGCTCTCCATCCCTGTTTATTGAGCTGTTCACGCGCCACACGGCGATCATCCCAGGGAAGTTTCTCTCCTCGACCCATGATAATGCTCTGTTCGTGTCCCTTGCCAGCCAACAGGATTGTGTCACCTGGTTGCGCTCGGGCGAAGGCTGCTGTGATTGCCTGGGTGCGATCAGCGATGCAGAGAAAATCTTTGCCCTCTTGTTTCCCAGTTGCTGCCGCCCCTGCTGCGATCGCACGTAAAATGCTTTCTCGATCTTCATCACGAGGATCTTCATCTGTGATGACGAAGAACTCTGATTGTTCGGCGGCGATCCTCCCCATGACTGGCCGTTTTTGAATATCGCGCTCACCCGCTGACCCGAAGACAAGCATAAGTTTGCCCTGTGTCAATGGACGTAAGGTGGCGATAACCTTTTGTAAACTATCTGGTGTATGCGCATAATCGACAATCACGGAGAAAGGTTGCCCCTCTACAATGTTCTCCATGCGTCCTGTAACGCCTGCCACGGCAGCCATACCACGTTCGATGTCCGCAATACTGATGCCCTGGCTGTATGCGGTAGCGATAGCGGCCAGGCTATTACTAACATTAAAGCGTCCTACCAGACGTGTTTCGATTAGTCCTTCACCATCTGGCAGGAGCACACGGAAACGTGTGCTATGGGCCCGCAGGTCCAGATCGACTGCACGCACGCTTGCTTCTGTATCGATACCATAATCCAGGATAGGGACACGGCAATAGGGTTTGAGAACTTCGTAACTAACATCATCACGATTAAGGATAGCCACGGGACGGGCGTTAATTCCTTTATCGCGCTGAGGATCCAGCATCTCAAACAGGCGTGCCTTGGCCCGGCGATAGTTTTCGAGTGTCTTATGGAAATCTAGATGCTCATGGGTAATATTTGTGACCACACCAACATCAAAGTTACAGCCATGCACGCGTCCTAGCTCTAAACCATGCGAGGTGGCTTCAACGATTGCATACGGCACATCCGAGCTTGCGAGCCGATGGAGAAACTCCTGGATCTCCAGGGCCTCAAGCGTACTCTGACGGGTCGTATTCTCCCACTCTTGACCAGATATTTTAAAGTTGGCTGTAGTCATCAGTCCATTATGGCGGCCAGCGGTCTCAAACAGCGTACTGATCAAGTTACTGGTTGTTGTTTTTCCATCTGTGCCAGTAATGCCAATTGTGCAGAGTTTATCTGCTGGATTGCCATAGAAGGTACGTGCGAGATCAGCGAGCGCGATCCGTACATTTGGTACCTCGATATAAGGAAGAGGAAGTTGTTGCTCCTCAATTGAGAGTTTCTCGCCAACCGCGAGCAGTGCCCCGCGATCCGCTGCATCGCGCAGATAGCGTTGTCCATCTGTATGTGTACCTGGTACGGCCACAAAGATGCTCTGCGCTACAACTTTGCGCGAGTCGTAAGCTATTGATGTGATTTCTTGCTGTGTATCCAGCGCTGTATCCGTTTGTGTGCGCCAGGAGTAATCTTCCAGCGCCGTGAGTAATGTTTGTAATTGCATAAGTAGTATTTTACCGTCGCTATATGTAAATTATGATAAAAAATGTATGTAGTAAACCATCAATAATAAATGGTTCGTGTTCGATGGTATGGAAGCAATGCCTCCGAACGTTGTCCAAGTAACCATAGCCGCATATCAATGTCAGCAGCGGTTACCAGTTGCCCCTGACGTTGCAGCGCCTGCCGTAAAAATTCACATGCCCAGATTGTGCAGGCACGAATCGCAACCTCTTCCTCACTACCTGGTAAAATAAGTTCTTGATTGTCAATTTTTCTGGCAAGTTGTGCCTGGTATTCCAGTACATTATAATCGCGCAACACCTGAGGGAGTTTATAATCAGCAAAAATGGTTAATTGGTCCTGTTCAGCAAGATTCCCCCAGCCCTGTCCATGGAATGAACCGCTGATATCGGCTACGGTAATTTGAGCTCGTTTGAGAAAACGTACCTGGTGCCCATGATAAGAGGCGACATCCCGAAAAGACGGGAAATCACGTTCAAGCAAAAGAACAAGTTTAATGGCACTGTGTTCTGCTTGCTCAATCGCATTGGTGAACTGTCCATCATAGCGCTCAAGCAAGACCCGTCCAACCTCGCGGGCATTCTGGACACGTTGTTCAAAGAGAGGGATAGTTGCCGTGCCGCGAAAAATATGAGCCAGTGTTTCTTCAGATAGGGTTGCTAAATATTCGGCATCCCAGAGAGGAAGTCCCTCTTCTACGCCGCGTTTAAGCGCTGCGGCTTCCGCCCAATAGCCATTGAGTGTTTGATCCCGATAGGTAATTGTCCAGCGCGGTTGATCTTTTTCGGCCCAGAAGCAAAAGTTTAGCGCATCGAGTAACAGCAACCAATTCACGGTTCGCGCAGTTCCATCTGAAAAATGATAGCGTTCATCCCATAACAGAGTTGCTAGTTGTGCCCCTTGCGCATCCTCTTGCTGCCAGCGCTTGCTGAGTTGCTCTATTTGATCGTGATTGATCCATACATACTCTGTTTGCTCAACCACAGTGCGCGTACTACTTAGAATTCCCAGGGGATCTGTAGCCGGCAACGCATAGCCACCTTCCTTATTATTCCACCCGCCAGGAGTAAGCTCGGTCATGGACCCACCTCTTTGCTTTTTCGCTTCGATTCTACAAACAAACCCAGGTTTCGTCAATCATTTACCCATCAGGCAATGAATGGTATAGGTAATATCGGTTGCTTTACACGCCACGACTTAACTGTTCTATTATAATGCTCACCACCTTTTCATAGAACGGTTAGAATTCACGCTTTGTTGCAAAGTAGTACTAGCCAGATTGGTTGAATAAAAGGGTAAACTTGACAATAACATGTATAGTCTCTATCATCTTTTATGAGCGGAAGGAAATAGCAGGAAGATAGTAGAGCCTTAAAAATCAAGAAGATTATGAAATCAGAACTGATTGGTGAAAAGGATACTTTGTAGATCCCTACTGAATATAATAGTTATTCTTCACTGCTATCATTAACCTTCTCTATCTCGATAATCATCCCCTGAGGAATAGCGAGATATATATTATGCTATTTTTTGAGAGGAATTGGCATGCTATATGCGTATCGAATGCTAATAAAATCTCAGCGCCTATTAGTTGTATTGCTGTCAATTTTCTTCTTCCTATTTTTACTCCTTCTCAATGGAAATTATATTTTTACGACGACAATGCATAATGAGGCGGGGGTCGAAGCAGCATGGGTAGACTTTGGTTTTTCTTGTCTACTCGCAACTTCGTTTCTGGCGGTTGGGATGTTTGTGTGGGTATATGCGCGCAATCGTCAGGTTGCTTTTCGCCTGCTCTGTTTATGTATGGCGTTGATTGTTGCTTTTACTGTAAGGAGTAGTGTTTCAGCCAATAAGTGGTTGGGGTTTGTCAGCGATACGGGAAGTATTCTGGCCGTGATTTTTTTATCGGCCTTTTTGATGGTTTTCCCGAAAAGTATCACGGCTAATCAGAATTCCTCCTCGGTGACCAGGTACCTGGCCTGGATCTCAAAGATATACCTCGCGCTTATTAGCGGTAGCGGTATTTTTATCATTGCCGCTTTTTTCAACAGTTATCTTTTGCAGGCAAAGGTAGCTGATTGGCTCTCATTTAGTGATTTAAGCTATTTTTTGGTGACCTTAACTGGTATCCTTGGCTTAATTATCTATTCTTATCAGCGCTCCACCGTGCACTGGGAGCGTCAGCAGATGTCATTATTTGTGGCCGGAGTAATCCTCTCAGCGGCTCCTCTCTTATTTTTTACCGTTATTCCGCGAATATTGCATTTGCCATTCTTTAATGGACGTATTACTACCATAACACTCTTCCTTTTTCCCTTAGCCCTGGGTTATTCAATCTTGCGCTACCAGATCCTGGTCTTTGATACCTATGTGCGCAAGACGGTTGCAGCGCTCTTTGGGATGATTTTTCTGGCGATTGTCGTGTATGTCGTTGTGGCGCTAGGGAATATTTTCCTGATCGGCTATATGCCACAACACCGCAATCTCTATGAATTGGTGATTGTTGGTTCTGCGACCTTTCTCTCACCTCTGGTCTGGAGATTAGCTAAAGTCTTAACGGAAAACGTGTTTTTTCGTGAGGTCGTGCAGTATCGTCGCTTCCTCCAGGAACCCATGGTGATTTCGGATGAGACCTTAGAAGTGTCTGATGCTGCCAGTTTAATTACCTCTGCCGCTATTTATACATTTGATACAGCCCAGGTATGTGTATTTGTTTTTGATGAAAGTAGTGGTCAATATCGTCTTTATCCCGGGTTGACTGATGGAGCTGGCGATGCATCCAGACGTGTATTGTTGACGTCGTTGTTGCATACCTTTCAATTGCCCTTTACCGCTCGCGAGTCTCCTATTGATTATCTCGATACTTTCTTGCCAGCCATTCAGAGATTGCAGCTTGCCAGGCGACCGCTCTTGCTTAGTGAGGCGATTCGCTCCGCGGAAAATAAGCAGACAGGCTTAAAACGTTTTTTGACAGTAGAATCTCCATTGGGTGAAGAAGATTGGTTGTTGGTTCCCATTCGGGCACAGGGAAAGATGATTGGAATTATGGTATTAGGTGAGCGCGGCCACCAGCCCTATGCCGGCCCTGATCTAGAGATCGCGCAGTCGTTGACCGCACGTTTTTCGATGATGTTAGAAATGGCCCGCCTGTATGCCCGTGCAACGCAGCATACCAATCTCTTAAACAATCTTTATTCAATTAGCACGATGCCGAACTCAGCGTTCAATACACTTAAAGATGCCGCTAACACCTATGCTGTTATCGCGGCCGATGCAACTGCATCGGCCGCGGAAATGTGGCTGTATGATGAACAAGCGTCAGCGCTACAACTGGCGGTTGCCACCGGTCATGGACCGCGTCTGACTGCCTATAGTCGTCTGACAGGCATTCAGGAAAGTGATTGGACGACGCGTTTTGTGCAGGGACAACCATCACTCCCTGTTAAGGAAGAGACTGATGGTGCTCTGCCTGGCTGTTTGCCTGAGCAACCTCTCCATCCGTTTGCCTGGCTACCACTACGTAAGAAGGGACGCTCTATCGGTGTGCTGGTAGTGACCTATGGACGCCCACACTACTTCTTTAAAGAAGAGATGCGCGCCTTAGAGATGTTTGCTAGCCAATGTCTGGCTGTGTTAGAGAATGTTCAGATGACGATTGCATTGCGGGCTGCCTACGAGCGTCAAAAAGAGCTTGACCAATTAAAGGATCAATTTATTATGACGGCGTCGCATGAGCTACGTACTCCCCTGACAACCGTTTTGGGATATATTGAGCTCTTAGATCAATATCATGAGCGGCTTGAGGTTGAATCACGTTCAGAATTTATTGATAAAGCGCGTCGTGGCTGCGATGAATTGTCGCTGCTCGTGAGCAATATTATGGATGCCAGCCGTGTAAACATGGATGCAGCAGCGGTGCGCCTGCGACCTATACCGCTCGCGCGTGCGGTCTCGCACGTATTAGAAATTCTTGAAGCGACACTGACAGGTGAACAAAGAACGGTACAGACGCAGATAGCTGAGGATCTCTATGTTAAAGCTGATGATGTTCCATTACGTCAGGTCTTACTTAACATCATGAGCAATGCTTTAAAATATTCACCATCGGGATCTTCGATCATCCTTTCAGCTATTCAAAAGCAGGAAGTCATCATTATCACAGTACAGGACCACGGCTTTGGGGTACCGCTAGAAGATCAACAGCGCCTCTTCGAGCGTTTCGTACGATTAGAGCGCGATATGAATAGTCCTGTACGCGGAGCAGGCCTGGGCTTATTTATCTGCCGCCGCCTGTTAGAAGCAATGGGCGGGCGTATCTGGCTAGAAAGTAGCGGACAACCCGGGGAAGGGAGTACCTTCTCATTTGCTTTACCAGTGGTGTCGAAAAACCCTCTTATTGAAACGGAGACAGTTCAACTTCCTGTATAATCCACCTGATTGATCCTTTTGGGGAGAGTACCCAATTCTCTTGTACACAACGTCATTTTTTATGAACGCATATAGTTGGTATATGCATAGAAAATTTCATGTGTAGGAGAAAATGCGTATGACTATGGTGCGCCGGACATCTACCAGTGTTACCTCTCGTCAACTTGAAGTCTTATCATTTCTGTCTCGCCGTGAACACTGGCTTGTTGGTGAGGTCGCATCTGAGCTGGGAGTAAGTTCCGCAGCAGCGACAAAGGCAATTGCTCGTTTAGAACGTAAAGGTTTGGTAACCCGCTCAGTAGATATGATGGATCGACGCTGTGTAAATGTTCGCATCACGCGTGCAGGTTCTGACGCGGTACGTCACATTGCCCGATCTGTATAATCATATCGTTTCAGGGTGTTATCTTGCCTGGAGGGGTGGCAGCACGGAAGAACTGGTGGCTTCCCAATGAAGGGAAGCTAGGACGCTTCCGTTCTGACATATCCTCGATCCTTGGCATATTGCCAGAGTGATTTTTGTAATTGTCGACGGGCACGTGAGATACGACTCATGACGGTTCCGATTGGAATTTGTAATGCTTCAGCTATCTCTTTGTAGGACAGACCCTCAATATCAGCAAGAATAATTGCCATTCTAAAATTTGGGGGGAGATCATTTAATGCGTTATGAACATCTTCGTCCAGATATTGGCTTAAAACTTCTTCTTCAGCCCCTAAATTTCGTTCCTGACCACTAAGGTCCCGAATCTGGTTGTAGAGATAAAATTCTTCTCCTTCAGGCAGAGCTATGGGATTAGGATGTGCCGCCTGTTTTCTGTAACGATTGATGGCCGATGTATTGAGAATGCGAAAAAGCCATGCGCGTAAGTTCGTACCAGGCTGATAGGTATGAGAGAAGCGAATGGCTTTAAGCATGGTTTCTTGCACCAGATCTTCAGCTTCCTGTGGATTATTGGTCATGCGTAACGCGGTTCGATAGAGACTATCTAATTGTGCCAGGAGCCCTGCCTCAAAATCCTCAGAAGGAGGCTGTGTTCCTGTTGGTTGTATATCCTCTTTATTATCTTCGTCCTTATTATCTTCGTCGGCTAAATCTGTAAAATTGGTCGACAGCTCATCGAATTTTGACTTATCCTGCATTAAATACTCCTCTGACAAGGGGCTCACGGCGAGATCCTCTACTTTCTTTCCGAAAGTATTATCAGTATATCTTATAGATCGTGGGAATGAAAGGGCTACTTAATTATGTTAGAATTAACAGATAGAGTGGCGAGCTAGTGTAGGAGAAGTTTTACTATGGAATGTTTAGATTGTGTTGAGGCGACAGCACGTCTGCATCTTTATATCGATCGCGAATTAACGAATGAGGAAGTAGCGATCGTTAAGCAGCATTTAGACGGTTGCCAGAATTGTGAATGCCGTTTTCATTTTGATTTACAGCTAAAACGACTGATCCATGAACGTTGTACTATTGAGCGTGCTCCTACCCATTTGCGGGAGGCGGTGATGCGTCTGGCTCGTGGTGATCGTGGGACGATTGATACTGCGCTTGCTCATGAAATCAAGCGTGAGATCAGGGCGGACCTTGAAAGTTACTAGATAGTCTATTCCAGGGCTTTGGCCTTGTGAGGAGCTAACAGGCCTGTTTGTTACTTTGTTTTTTGCTTATCTATCTGGGCATGTCTGGCTCCTGAACGTACTACAAAGGAATACTTAACGTCTGTAACAGTAAGACTTTAAGTTGAGCAAGCACAAGCAATTCTCCACTGGCGGCCAGGAGCGCGATGCCACAGAAGGGCAGCAGCTCCACATAACGCGTAAAGGATTGATCGCGATGGCGGAGTAAGATCATGAAAATGATATTCACGCTTCCAACAGCACTCAACAGACCAAGTGAGCTAAGAATTGCCAGTGGATAGAGTACAAGCTGACTGTTAGACGCAGCAGCCAGAAAGCACAAGAGCAATACTGGTAAGAACCACATCAGCGCTTTCCAGGATGGTAAACTGCTCTGTCCATTGCTATACTTCCAGATCAAATCATTGATCACCGGCAAAACAAAGATACCCATGGCGAAACCTGTTATAAGTCCAGTGGCTAGCCGTAGCAAGTTGTGGGGTTGATAAAGATGGGGCAAGCCCAGATCAACCAGAAACGAGTTGCTACCGTCAATGGCCAGGAGCATGATTCCTCCAACGAGAGTGATAATAAGAGCTTTTGCAGGTAACGCCCGGGTTTTGCCACGCCCACTGGCATAAAGGATTATCAATGTAACGATAAAGCCTAGATAGATGCCGGTGTTGCGTGAGCAGAGCGGCAATCTCTCTCCTCCTGGATAGAAGGAGTGAGTAGCTAATTGCGCACAGATACCACTATCTAACCAGCGTAGGCGATCGAGAAATGTTGCCCCTGGCCACCATAACAGAGCTGTCAGCAAGAAAAGATAGAGAAACGCGAGTGCTGTGCTTAACCACGGCGATGGTAAACCTCTGACAGGTAATCTTTGTTTATACTGACGTTGCATCCGCCCCCTCTGGGTCATCCTACTGCTAACAGACTACAAATTGATGCCTGATGTAAAGATCGAATTAATATAGGTAAGCACGTTAAAGAAAATCATCACACCAACAATGATCATCAGGATACCTGTGCCTATCTCGATGCGGCCCAGATGGGGTTTAACCCACTTGAGCGCCTTTGTCATTTGATTAAGCCCCAACCCCAAGAGTAAAAATGGAACTCCCAGACCCAGTGAATAAACCAGTAAGAGTCCAACTCCTTGTTGCAGGGTGGTGGCATTGGCAGCCAGGATCAAGATTCCTGCAAGAATAGGTGTAATACAGGGAGTCCAGGCAATGCCAAAGATAATTCCTACCAATAGCGAGGCTGGATAGGTTGGATGATCGGGTATAAAGGTGAAACGCTTCTGTTGATTGAGAAATGGAACATGCAGTAGTCCAGCTAGATGTAAGCCAAAGAGGACCATAATAATGCCACCTCCCTGGCGTAGAATGGTCAGATGATCTCTCAGGAAATTCCCTAGCGTACTGGCAGTGGCTCCCAGAGCGATAAAGGCAAGCGTAAAGCCTGACACGAATGTAGCTGCGTGAAAAAATGTGGTCAACCTGATTGAAAGAGTCTGCTGAGTTTTTCCGGCCTGGTACACACCAGGACCTACCAGTTGGGCCAGATAAATTGGGACCAGTGGCAGCACGCATGGAGAGAAAAATGAAGCCAGGCCTGCTACAAAGGCAATACCCAGGCTAATTTGTGTTGGATTCATGCAAGCTCCTTGCCGTTTTCTGTCTTTTGCATCATAGTATAGGTCTTTAATCCAAACTGTGCAACATCTTCTGTGTGCTGCCGGACTCGCTTTTTTGCCACTTCTTGAGGATGATCCGTGCTTCACGTCCCAGGTTGCTCCCTGTTTTGGGTTCTTCTTCTGCTAACCGTGCCAGTTCGAGCATGGCATAGACCACAATACCATCTTTAATGGTTGCCACTTCCGAAAGTGCGTTCAAAGCTGTATGGGCAACATGTTCATCTGGATCGAGCAAGGCCTGTAGTAAACTGGTAATCGCCCAGCGCGCAGCGGTCTGGCCGCACACATACGCCATGCAGGCCCGTACACCGCTATCATTGTCACTGAGCAAGAGATTATGACAATACGATTGGATTTCTGGCGCTGTATTGAGAAAATCACCTGACATAGCCAGTAATTCAAGCGAGCGCTGTCTTAGTGCTGGACTTGTCGCATGAAAGAGTCCGAGTATATTGTCATCTCCCGTAATCTCCTCTCGAATTTCCTGCCAGGCTTGTTCACGGCCATTGTGTTGAGCCTGCCAGAGCAATTGTGCCAGTGAGTCCAGTGCCGTGATTTGAAGTTCCTCGTTTGGTATGGTCAGGATTTTTAAGAGCCAGCGTATAATATGTCCTCGTAGCGGTGCCCGGAGCGCTCCATGAAAGAAACGCAGGCATTCTACCGCCTCCATCTGTCCTGGATGGTCTTTATTCATCACGATCGTGCCCATCACAGCCGCAATATATTCTCCTCCACATGCCGCCAGAGTATAGAAAGTCTGACGTCGCAAGTTCGGATAAGCGGATTTGAGCAAGGGTAAAAGATGTCTGCTGAGTGTATGTTGCCGCATCTGGTGGCGCAAAACTTTGTTATGTTGGGCGATCTCTTCAAGTACCGTAAGGATGGTGATCTGTACAGGCTCATTGGATATTTCAAGTAATGGATAAAGGACAGTTAAGGTTTGTGCTGTTGCTACTTTACTTAGAGCATGTGCCGCATGCTGAGCGATCTCAGTATTATCGTCACTCAAAAGGGGAATTAGTTGCAAACTCAGATATTCTTGTTGTTCTCCACTAAGTTTGACTGGTAACTCTGTAGCGAGAATAAACGTAGCCGCTTTACGTACTTCTTCCGGTGTATCCGTATGGAGAAAATGCGTTAGCATCTCTATGCCTGCTCGATCGCCATTATTTAACAGGGCATAAGAAGCGGTGAGGCGCACCGGGAACGTTTCATGTGCTTTTTGATGGTAATAGAGCCGGTTACGCGTTGATGGATGGAGGCTGGCTGTTCTTGCTCGTGTGGCCAGGGCCATAGCTGCAGCATAACGGACCGAGGTCCAGGCGGTATTGAGACCCTGACAGAGTAACTCTTCATTATCGATCTCTGGTACTAAACTGGCCGCCTCCATGATATTGGTCCATAGAACCGGTCCGGGTGTGCCATCTAGAATCGGGTGGTGCAAGAGATCTGCCAGGGAGATCTGTACTTTCTGGCTTAGATGCAGCAAAAGGCGGCTCGTATGCTCATATTGTGGAGGCCACCAGGGCCAGGCCGGTTTGGTAATCTCAGGATAGTTACTAAAAGTGCTGAGAACAAGTGGCAGGATCGTGGGACCTTGTTTTACGAGTCTGCGTGTGGCGCGGAGGCGAGTTCGATATTCTGTTTGTGGTCCCAAAAGAAGGGCAAGGGCCGCCTGGATGCTTTCTTGCTGCATAAACCCCTAAATACGCTTTCTTTTTGCTTCGCTTATTGGTATTTGCTATCCCCACTCTGAAAAAGAATGTAAGCCTGGCAGGACCACAATTTGTGCCCTGCTTTAGTTTAACTGGCGTTCCAAACACACTCTATGTTGTTATATACGATCACTTGCTCCTTCGTGTTCCTGGTCTGTTAACTGAGATCAATGTTCAGAATTTTTAAACAATTTATGCAATTGATCCCAAAGATTAAGTCCCTGCTGGGATTTTTCTTTCGGTAGTGGTTGCTTATGTGGCTGGCTCTGCCCTTCTTGATCGTTAGCAGGTTGTGAATGAGTTGGTGTCCCTGGCACCTTATTGGTATTTTGCAGGGATGTATCTATTGTTTGTTCTGCTTGAAGCCTGTTAAAGCCCTGGGTTGATTGTGGACGTATCGTCTTAGGTGGCAATCTGCGCATCCCCTGAGAAGGTTGACTGGGAAACGCTTGTGCATTACTCGAGAGTGGAGCAAAGCCCTGGGTTGATTGCGGAGGCATAGGGGATTGACCTCCTGGGATGGGCGCAAAGCCCTGAGTTGTTTGCGGGCGTCCTGTATTGGGCGGCAACCTGCGTATGCCCTGAGAGGGTTGGCCAGGAAACGATTGAGCGTTAGATGGAAGCGGAGCAAAGCCCTGAGTTGATTGTTGGGGTCTCTGGGCGTTCTGTGCAGGTGTATGATAGCGTGGCATAGCCGTCTGAGGCCTTTTAGGTGGTTGCGCTATCATCTGACCATGTGGGTTGGCTGGCGATGGGGCCGCACGTGGATGAGTTACAGGTGGTTTTAACTCTAATGCACGTAGTTCCTGTGCCATTAAACTGGCATCTTTATAGCGATGATTCCGTTCGCGTGAAAGCGCGACCATGATAATTTTCTCAAGCTCGGGAGTAATAGATGGATTATGTGCGCGAGGGGACTGTAAACGGCCTTGGATGATAGCTTGTGTCACTTCAGGCATTGTTCGCCCTCCAAAAGGACGATGTCCGCTGACCATTTCATAGAGCACTACGCCAAGGGCATAGATATCACTTCTATTGTCAATCGTGTAGCCCCAGATCTGTTCGGGTGAGGCATAATAGATACTACCCACCAGTGTGCGAGCTACCGTAATCACTTGCAGACCGGGGGCGCGTGCCAGGCCAAAATCCATGACTTTGATCTTACCCCAGCGATTAAGCATCAGGTTCTCTGGTTTGATATCGCGATGAATCACATTGCGTTCGCGATAGGCTGCATCCAGTGCATCAGCAATCTGTGCCGCATATTCTACCGCAAAAAAAGGATCAATGACGCCATCAAGATTGAGGAGATTGGCCAGGGTTGGTCCATGTACGAACTCCATGGCAAAGTAGAGCAATTTTTGCTGCTGCCCCGCATCATAGATTTGTACAATATTGGGATGGTTAAGCCCAGCGATGATCTGTGCCTCGCGCGTAAAGCGAGCGATATAAGAGGCATCCCGTGCCAGCCCTTGCGGCAGCACTTTAATCGCTACCTCACGACCTAAGGCCAGTTGCTTTGCTCGATAGACAACCCCCATCGCCCCTCGCCCCACTTCTTCTTCCAGGTAATATCCACCAAGGTTTTGCCCTGCCAGTTCATTCATAATCGGTTGCGGCAAACAAATGAATCTATGCGATAAACATCAATCAAGGAGCGACCAGTCACTCAGCCTTGATTGCGTGTCGCGTCATAGTTCGCAGGAATGCCACTCTCCTTTCTGGTATGAAGAAATTATTCGTCTGTCGCGATGGAAGATGGTATTACAATCATAGCAAACAAATCTCTTAGCTAGTATATGCGATGTGGCTTTGTCTACAGATGTAGACGTACCATCTTTACTTCTATAGTAGCTATAGCCAAAAGTACTTTATTTCTGTCCCTCTAGCCTTTTCTGCTTGCTTTCTTCTTCTTCTCTAGGGCTTATGCTTCTATGCATAATTATACCGCATGAGGTTGACACGACTTTTCTCCCAACACATGTTATTTTATAGCTAACCGTCCACTACGTCCATAGTTTCAGGCCGGTTATTTTCTGAAAAACGAGAAAAAAAGCGCAAAAAAAAGAGTACAAGGTATAAATTATCCTTGTACTCTCAATACATTCCTGTGTTTAATCGAGATAATCTTTTAGGATACGGCTAGCCTGTGGATGCCGCAACTTACGAATAGCTCGTTCTTCAATCTGACGTACACGTTCACGTGTAACTTTTAATTTTTTACCAACTTCTTCCAGCGTATGATCATGGTCATCAATCAGGCCGAAGCGTAACTCAATAACCTGTCGTTCGCGTACAGTAAGCTGGCCGAGAACCTTACGAATCTCCTCGCGTAACAGTTGCTGATCGGTGATTTCGGTTGGCCCACGCTCGTGAATATCCTCAATGATATCACCAAGGGTATTCTCCTCCTCTTCAGAAAGAGGGGCATCAAGTGAGAAGACTTTTTCAGCCCAGATAAGTAGCTCACTGACGCGTTCAGGCGTCATACCGAGCCGTTCACCGATACCTTCAGGCGTTGGCTCTCGTCCCATTTCCTGGTAGAGCTGGCGAGTGGTACGTTTAACACGCATCACTTCTTCCATAATATACACAGGTAAGCGCACCACACGCGTCCCTTCAAGGATTGCACGTGTAATGGCCTGTTTAATCCACCAGGTCGCATAGGTGGAGAAACGAAAACCTTTGCGATAGTCAAATTTTGTAACTGCCCGGATGAGACCGATATTGCCCTCACCGATAAGGTCTTCTAGAGAGAGACCTTGTCCAACATATTTTTTGGCAATGCTGACCACTAAGCGCAAATTAGCCTCAATAAGGTGATTCCGTGCATCTTTGTCGCCATTCTCGGCCCTCTCGGCGAGGCGTGATTCGCTCACGGCAGAGAGCAGAGGGATGCGTGAAATCTCACGAAGATAGAGGCGTAAGCTATCACTTTGTGCCAGGTTACTGATATCAGTTTCCGCTGCATTGTCGCGTTCAGGTTCAGCTGCCTTATCACGGTCGCGTTCTGCGTTAAACATCACATTTCGTTCCAAGTGCTTGCTCTCTTCTCCTGCAACATGTACGTAGATCAGTTCAATCTTGGCTTATTGTATCATACGTATGTGGTATTGCAAGCAACATCTTCCTCTCTTCTGTAGATTGCACCCCACGTTTGTTGTATTTCTTATCGTGTCGACTTTCTGTCCTTGTGGGACAGGTGTGCACACCGTGGTCCCGTGAGGTTAATGATATGTCCTTTGTTCAAAGTATACCTTTAAGAACAGTAAGATGGTTTTTCTTATTCCTTATTTTTCCTGACGGAGGGAAATAATTATTTATTCTAAGCTATCAATCCTGTCCGGGGTAGACCGTTTTTCCACCCTTACCAGGAAAAATATGCATAAAACAGGTGCAATATTTCATGACAGAAGATGGTGTGCTATGATAACGACTGGTGATATTGACACAAATGTTCAAAATAGGGCGAATGCTGTAACCGCCCTGATCATTGCAACGTAAATATGTTGCGCATCTTCTGGTGTAATGATGAGACCAGAAAATGTTGTGCGGAAAGTTGAGGAGCTTGCTCAACCATGAGCTTACCAGTAGCATTAACACCGGGAACCCTTATCGGTGGCCACTATATCATTGGCAATCTTATAAATCAGGGTGGTTTCGGTGCGGTGTATCGTGGGGTTGATACCAGTGAAAATAATCGTCCTTGTGCGATCAAGGAGACCTATGATGTGACACCAGCAGCGCGTCGACAGGCCTTGATGGAGGCGAGTGTGCTCTTTACGGTTAAGAGCCCCCACCTGCCCGCGGTTTATGATGCGCTTGAGGTGAATGGTCGCTTTTACTTGATTATGCAGCTGATCGAGGGACAGAATCTGTTACAACTGTTGCGTTCACGTGTGCCCGGCGGACGTGTTGGTGAACAAGCTCCCGGTCAGCTAACAATCGGACCATGTAGTGAGCAAGAAGTATTAACCTGGTTATTGCCATTAATGGACGCCTTACAGGAATTACATAGTCGTCGTCCTCCAGTCATGCATCGTGACATTAAACCGGGCAATATCGTGCTGACCCCCAATAATACAGCGGTGCTGTTGGATTTTGGGTTGACCAAATTATATGATCCCCTCTCCAGCACTCAGACATTAGGTCGTGCCGTGACCGAAGGCTTTAGCCCCCTTGAACAATATGTTGGCAAGACTTCTCCTCAGTCAGACATTTATTCCCTGGGTGCGACATTCTATATTCTGTTGACCAATAGATTGCCCCCTCCAGCGACCAGCCGTAGCACGCGCGATGAACTGATTGCACCACGCCTGATGAATCCTTCCATCTCGCCCAAATTAGAATGGACTTTGCTGAAGGCACTCTCCTTGCATGCGGATCAGCGTTTTCAAAGCATGGGTGAATTTGCTCAGGCGTTGCGTGAACCTGGTTTTGATGCCTATAATGACCAGACCGTCGCCGTGCAACGTGGTCCAATGGGACCTGTCTCTACGCCATTCTTTCCTCCTCAGGGTCAAGGTCCGGTTAATAACACATATCCACCGGCGCCAACTATTCCCCCATCTTATTCTATGCCTGGCCCTGTGAGCGCCCCTTATACCCCTGTACAGCCCCCGAACTATAATCAGGGACCATATTCACCTATGTCTCCGCAACAATCTTATGGATATGGACCGGGTGGCGGACAACAACAGGTAGGCTATCCGGGTATGACACCTCTTCCTCAAGGATATATGGGTGGTCAGGCTGGGCCGGGATATCCCTATCAAGTACCAGCTGCTCCCCAGCAGCCAGATCCAGCTGATAAAAAGAAGCAGGCGCGTGCCGAAGCGGCCCGTTATCGCCCTTTGCCCACTGCATCTGGACAGGGATGTTTATGGGGCCTCATTCAAGGTATCGTGGCTGTGGCTCTGGTATTGGCCTTAAAGCAACAGATTGATTTCTACCTGGCAACCATCGTGGGATATCTCTTCTATGTTTTCTCAGGCTTTATGACCACGCGTCGGGGTGGAGCCACGGTTCGTGGTGGTTGGGCTGGCTATTGGACAGGCATCTTTGGGACGATAGTATTCTGGGTTGGCACTTTTACAGGTTTACTGATAGCCGCTGCCCAGCGCTATCAAGTCCTGACAACCAATAATCCTCAAAATGATCCACGGGAATTATTCTCGCAGGCCTGGAGTTTTGTGCAACCACAATGGCCTGACATACCTTTGCTGGTAGCAAAGCAAGCACCATTTATCAATTTCCTGATTCTGATGTTGCTGGGATTGCTTATAGCCTGGATCCTTGGTTGGCTTGGTGGTTTGTGGGGACGATCCCATCTTGTTTCTCGACAATCTAACAGTAATTGAGGTAGATACTCCTGATTGTTAAGGAGCAGGCTTGTCGCTAGAAACGAAGAATGCGAAATGTTATACTGGTAAACGTTTCCCCGCTTCGTCGGGACAACGTTTACTGCTAATTTACAATGGAATTTCTGGTTTCATTGAACCCATCCATTGTCCAGGGAAGGTAGGCTATAGAGAATTGGCAACTCAAGAATCTCTCAATCAAACTGCAACCACACCCGGGGATGTTGCTCTTACATTGTCAGTTGAAGATATTGCGCGGGCTTTGAGCGTTGAGTTAAGTCTTGGTCGGGGACAGATTGTACGAACAATCGAGCTGATCGATGAAGGGAACACAACACCTTTTATCGCGCGTTATCGAAAAGAGGTGACGGGCAGTCTGGATGAGGTACAGATTCAGACTATTGCTGATCGCGCTGCGTCTTTACGCGCTTTATTTGAACGCAAACAAGATGTACATCGTTTGATTGCGGGTCAGGGTAAGTTAACGCCTGAACTGGCAACCTCCATTGAGGCGGCAAAGACGTTGCAAGAAGTTGAAGATCTGTATCTGCCATATCGCCCCAAGAGGAAAACGCGTGCAAGTGTCGCGCGTGAAAAAGGCCTGACGCCGCTAGCAGAGCTTATCTTGCAGCAACCAGAAGTAGCCGGCAATGGAGACGCAATGCTTGAAGCGCGTGCGCAACCCTTTCTCAATGCCGAAAAAGGTGTAGAGACAAGTTTAGAAGCTTACGCAGGTGCCAGCGATATTGTGGCTGAGATTATCGCTGAAGATGCAGCTGTACGTGGCAGTGTACGTACAGCGTTTTTCAAGCAATCCAATGTTGGCGCTAAAGTTGCCGATCCTGACAAAGTGGCTGAGAAAGATCCCAATGGCGTCTATCGTCTCTATTATGATTTTAATGAGAGCGCCTCCAGGCTAGTGCCGCATCGCGTACTGGCACTTAATCGTGGTGAGCGTGAGGATGTGTTGCGGGTCAATATCGCTTTTCCTTATGAGCAGGCGAAAAACGACATCACCGCACATTATCCGGTCAAATCTACTTCTCCCTTTGCCCCTTTGCTGGCTGATGCTATGGAGGATGGATATAAGCGTCTGCTCGCTCCTGCGATGGAACGAGAGGTACGGGTTGAACTGACGCGTAAGGCTGAGGAGCACGCTATCAATGTCTTCGCCACCAATCTACGTAATCTTTTATTACAGCCTCCCTTACGTGGTAAAAAAGTGCTGGGCATTGATCCCGGCTTTCGCACCGGCTGTAAGCTGACCGTGGTTGATGAGACCGGCAAGTATATTACCTCTGATACCATGTACCTCTATCAAGCAGATAAGGCAAGTAAACTGCTGCGACAGATGTTGACCGATTATCGTATTAGCGTGATTGCTATTGGGAATGGTACGGCATCGCGTGAGACGGAGCAACTGGTCGCCGAACTGCTGCGCGAAATGGCCGAGCAACAAAAAGACGCAGATTTTATCGGATATATGATTGTGAATGAGGCAGGCGCATCAGTTTATTCGGCCTCAGAGGCGGCCCGTGAAGAGTTCCCCACTCTGGATGCTACCCAACGTGGCACCATTTCCATTGCACGTCGTTTGCAGGATCCTCTAGCCGAGTTAGTGAAGATTGATCCCAAAGCTGTTGGCGTTGGTTTGTATCAGCATGATGTGGATCAAAAAGAATTGGCGGCGACTTTGGAGCGCGTGGTGGCGTCGTGCGTGAACTTTGCTGGTGTGGAGGTTAATTCAGCCTCGGCAGCCCTGCTCAAGCATGTCTCCGGCATCAATACCCGTGTTGCCAATGCGATCGTCAAATATCGTGAAGCTAACGGACCATTTAAGACGCGCAAGGAATTAATGAAAGTTCCTGGATTGGGCCAGGCGACGTTTGTGCAGGCAGCGGGCTTCTTAAAAATCTCCAATGGCAAGGAACCGCTGGATAATACCTTTATTCATCCAGAAAGCTATGATGCCGCCCGCTCATTGCTTACGATGCTTCCAGAAGAAGAGAAAACGGCGAAGACCGCTGAACGGATTGCACAGTTTCGCCAGCGCATCAAGCTACAGAATAGCCTGGGACGCCTGAATCGCCAGCGTAACAATGCGGTGTCCGGTGATGAAAATGCCACCTGGAACGATATTGCCGCTAAGGTAGGGGTAGGATTGCCAACGTTACAGGACATTCTGGAAAACCTGGAGAAGCCAGGTCTGGATCCACGTGATGAGTTGCCACCACCCATTCTGCGCCATGATGTTCTTAAGATGGAAGACTTACAGCCAGGTATGGTGCTCCAGGGTACTGTGCGCAATGTGGTTGATTTTGGGGCCTTTGTGGATATTGGCGTGAAGCATGATGGACTTGTGCATGTTTCTGAGATGGCGGACCGCTTTGTTCGTGATCCACTAAGTGTAGTGGCTGTCGGCCAGGTTGTGCAGGTTCGCGTGTTGGAAATCGATCTTAAGCGTAACCGTGTACAATTGAGTATGCGTGGTATCACCGCATCGTAGTTCAAGGATGGTAAAGGAATTACTGCATGGTAAATCAAACGTATAGTTTTGAACGCTATCTTAATGTACGGACTGCTTTCGGGCCGCACTTTTCTCCTGATGGCAGGACACTGAGTTTCTTGACGAATATTACAGGAGTTGCCGAAGTCTGGCGTGTACCCCTGGAAGGCCAAACTCTTACACCTTTCTGGCCCGATCAGCTGACGTTTCGTGGCGAACGCGTGATGGGGGCAACCTACTCCCCTCACACGGATGAGTTGTTGGTCTCGGGCGATATTGGTGGTAATGAACAGGCTCAACTCTTTTTGTTGCAGGCCGATGGTTCAAGCTTTAACCAACTCACGACAAACTTAGAGGCGATGCATCTTTTTGGTGGCTGGTCTCCTGATGGCCAATCCATTACCTATAGTAGCAATGAGCGTGATGCCCGCTATTTTGATGTGTATGAATTGGAGATGGCCAGTGGTAAGTCCCGTAAGTTGTTACAGCAGGATGGGACGAACTATGTTAATGGCTATTCTCCCGATGGTTCACAGTTGCTGGTCTCGCGCTGGGATTCCAATACGCGCAATCAGTTATTCCTGGTGGAGCTGGCTTCGGGCAGTGTGCGTGCATTAACACCTGATATCGTGGCTGACGAGCGTGGCGTGATCTATCAATCTGTTGCCTGGTCCTCGGATCGGCGGGGTCTCTATTTGCTAAGTAATCGCGATCGGCAATTTCACGCACTGGCATATCTGGATCTGACCTCTTTGGATTTCCAGTATCTACGTGAGGATAGCTGGGATGTTGAACTGTTAGCCGTGACCAAAGATGGTAAGACACTGGCCATGGCGCTCAATGAGGATGGCTATTCAACACTGGAGATCTTTGATGTTTCTCATGGTTGGGAGTCGCGCCAGATGCTGGTAGCGCCCACACTTCCCCGTGGTGTGATTTATGAAATGGTCTGGTCTGAAGATGGCACTCAGCTAGCCTTGTCCTATGCCACCGCTGATGATGCGCTGGATATCTGGATCTGGAATCTTCAGACGGGCACCATCAAGCGGGCCACTCAGAGCTCTCGTGGTGGCATTCCGCGCTCCGCCTTTGTTACTCCGACGTTGGTGAGGTATCCTTCCTTTGATGGCCGCGAAATACCCGCCTTCCTCTATCAGCCGCGTGATCAGCAGCAGAAGGTTCCAGTAGTGATTAATGTTCATGGTGGACCCGAGGGCCAATCCCGGCCACTGTTTGATCCTGTGACCCAATATTTTGTGGCCCAGGGCTATGCGGTACTGGCACCAAATGTGCGTGGCAGCACTGGCTATGGCTATGAGTATCAAAGTCTGGATGATGTGCGGTTGCGTATGGACTCGGTGGCTGATTTGCAACATGCAGCCCTCTGGTTGCGTGAAAGTGGCATTGCAGATAGTGAACGTATTGCGGTCATGGGTGGCAGTTATGGTGGTTTTATGGTGTTATCCGCGATCACCACATACCCCGATCTCTGGGCCGCCGCCGTCGATATTGTTGGTATCGCCAATTTTGTAACATTCTTGGAGAATACCGGCCCCTGGCGGCGTAAGTTGCGTGAATCCGAGTATGGCAGCCTGGAGCAGGACCGCGAATTCCTGGAAAAGATCTCTCCGATCCGTTCGGTTGATCGTATCACGGCACCACTGTTTGTGATCCATGGTGCCAATGATCCTCGTGTTCCGGTTGGAGAGGCCGAACAGGTCGTAGCCGCGTTACGTAAACGTCAGGTACCAGTAGAATACCTGCGCTTTGAGGATGAAGGGCATGGTCTGATTAAACGGAGCAATCGTCTACAGGCCTATCCAGCAATTGCACGCTTCCTGCAACACTATCTGGCTTCTCCCTCAAAAGAATCTCCAACCATAGAGTAAACACTATGGGTTACGTTTTCTAAACATGACCTTTTAAAGAGGAACATGGTGAGGCGGTCGCGACCGCCTCACCATGTTCCTCTTTAAAAGGTCATGTCACAGACGCGAAATACTTTTCTTCCAGACTTCATAATTTCATTTTTTACCCACATATTAAAAAGCTCTTGAATTATCCCGCAAAAGAGACGATATCTTCTGTAATAGGACCGCGCTTTGGAGCATGTTGAAACACTTTGCTTTGTTATGATATGAGAAGAAAGTACTGGAAATATCACAAGTAACTCTGAAAGGCGGTAAACTACAGCTAGCTTAACTAAGGCTACCACTGGTTTTCCTGCTGGGGTTGATTTGCAGCTCTTTTCAATGGCGTTATGGAAAAGATATCGCATCGCAAAAAGATTTGAGTATAAAAAGGACCTGTTTTTAGGTGAGGTGAAGGTATGGATGACAAGGCTAGCCGTCGTATGAAGCCCCGCAATAGGCGGCCTCAACGGCGGCCAATAAGTTATTATGGGCATAAATGCTGGGAATTTGTATATCGTCATCGTAATCCTGTTATCACATCTGCCCTACTGATAATATTGTGCGCGTTAGTACTGGGTATTGCAGCTCGTCTTCCCGCTCCTGATGCAAGTATGCCCGCCGATGGATCACGTGTTATCGATTATTCGACGTTTGTCCATCAGGTGAAGAGTGGCAATGTCGCCGCAGTAACTATCCAGAGTGCTGATGTGCATGTGTTGTTAAAGCGCCCTCTCCAATCCTCAAAAAATACATCGAATAACAATAATTTAAGCAAACAGAATGCTCCCATTGATGTACAAAGCTGGATCAATGCTATTGCAAATAACGACACGATTTCAGCGACAACAACCCAGAACATGGCAACTGTTGATGAGCATACTGCCTATGTACATATTCCCGCTAATGGCAAAACCTTATTGATGTCGCAATTGGAAGCCGCCAATGTCAATATTACTGTGCTTCCAGTTACTCAAACCTCTCCATTACTGTCGGGATTGGTACATTTCTTTCCATTGCTTGTGCTGTTAGTAATCCTGCTCGTCTTCTTTTTTATGCGGAAAAGGCAGGATCATGGCGGCTTGATGGATGATCGTATTACACAGATTGGTAAGAGTCGCGCACGGCGTTTTGATCGTTTACCTGAAGGGGTAAAATCAGTTCAGAAGAGCTCCCCATCCACGTCAACGCATATGCCCACTCGTTCTGGGGCGACCACTTCAATAGCAAAACCAGTGGCTGCCCGTGTGGAAACTATTCCTTCTGTAACCTTTGCTGATGTGGCTGGCATTGATGAAGTGAAGTCCGAACTGGTTGAAATGGTCCATTTTTTGCGTGAACCTGAGAAATATGCGCGCCTGGGTGCGCATATTCCGCGTGGTGCTCTACTGGTAGGAGTTCCTGGCACCGGTAAGACATTGCTGGCAAAAGCAGTTGCCGGCGAGGCGCAGGTTCCCTTTTTTAGTATAAGCGCATCTGAATTCGTGGAAATGTTTGTGGGAGTAGGCGCCAGCCGCGTACGTGATCTTTTTCTGCAGGCCCGCCAGGTTGCTCCTTGTGTGATTTTCATTGATGAGATCGATGCCGTGGGCCGGAAACGCTCGATGCGAGGTGGCAGTAGCGATGAGCGTGATCAAACATTGAATCAGTTACTAGTGGAATTGGATGGTTTCAATCCGCGTCAGGCAGTGATTGTGCTGGCAGCTACCAACCGCGTGGATACTCTGGATAAAGCTTTATTGCGCCCCGGTCGTTTTGACCGACGTATTACTGTCTCGGCACCTGATCGAGCAGGGCGCGAGGCCATTTTGCGTGTCCATACACGTGAGACTCCGTTAGCAGAGGATGTGTCATTGGAGCGACTGGCTCGCCTCTCGACCGGCATGACCGGTGCGGATCTGGCCAATCTTGTTAATGAAGCCGCTCTAACAGCAGCCAGGAAGGATCTTATGGCGCTTACTCATCAATGTTTTGAAGATGCATTGGCCCGTATTCAACTGGGAGCCTTACGTCCTTTGATCATGACTGAAGCGGAGCGCCGCATTATTGCTGTACACGAAGGTGGCCATGCCCTGGTTGCCCACCATCTGCCAGAGGCTGATCGTGTGAATCGTGTTACTATTTTGCCGCGTGGTCAGAGCCTTGGTGTTACACAGTTTAGTGCTGAGATGGATCACTATAACTTCAGCCGTGAGATGTTAATGGCCCGTATCGCGGTTGGATTGGGTGGTCGGATGGCTGAAGAGCTTACCTTTGGAAGTCAGCGTATTACCACTGGTGCGGAGAATGATCTGCAAGTTGTGACCGATCTGGCCCGAAAAATGGTGACGCGTTGGGGCATGAGCGAGCGTATTGGACTGGTGTTTGCTGATTATCGTCCTGAAGAAACATACGCGCTCAATATGCGCAATCTAGATCCGGACGCTGTTCCCGCCCAGTCACGTTCGCTGGTGGCTGATGCTCAGGGGAACCTGCGTATGAATGGTTCGTCTCTTGTGCCAAACAGATATTATACGCAAACTATGACAGCCAAAAAATCTGGAGGGGCGATGATGAGTGCGTTGATAGATGCGGAAGTACAAAACATCCTGAAAGCCGGTCGTGACATGGCTCGTAGCATTCTATCTGAGCATGCGGAACAACTCTCTACTCTGGCTGATGCCTTGATAGAGCATGAACAACTAGATCGTGCACACTTTGAGCTGGTGGTAAGTAAAGCCTGAACATAGTAGCAGAGAAGACAGCGTACACGACCTGTAAGCAAATTGTTATAGGTCGTGTACGCTGTCATTTTTTATCATGTGTTAATGATTCTGCGAAGAGATGAGAGCATAATATAGCATTTATACTAATTGCGTATTAGAGAATATCGTGTGGGGATAGTAGTGTGCTGCTATGGTAACTTAGACAACAGAAAGCTTTGGGGCCGCTAGCGACCCCGCTTCGCATGGCTTATTTCGTGTCATTTTACTACTATAATAGGGATATAATTATTTATACGGATAAATCAGAAACGACATGTCATAACAATAGCGCTCATGTCGTCGGGCTTTGAGCGTATAGTCTGGTTACGATCTTCATGTGAGCGGCGGCGTGCTCTTTCAACCAGGATGCGACCTGCGGATTGGCGTGGACTGTTGCGCAGGATATCTTCAATTTCTTCATCGGTCAAGTTGTCATGGATTCCATCAGTACAGAGCAGGATACGATCTCCAGGACGTATATTGGCTTTATCCGTATGGATGGTCGGCGGTATCGGGCCACCTAAGGCTTGTGTGATGCCTCCACGTAGTCGGAAGTAGCTATATTCAACTTCTGAGAGTTGATCTGCGCGCATGGCTTGATCGATGCGGAAGGCATGATATTCATTGACAATCTGATTTTCAACCAGCTTGGTTAGTAATCCATCATCATGGGTCAGGCGTTTCAGATGATCCTCTCCACGTAGAAGGTAGACGCGGCTATCGCCTACATGTGCATAAGTCATCGTATACTCGTTTGAGTTGGGGGTGCGACAGAACGCTGCTAGAGCGACAGTCGTTGCAAGGTCATCGGTACCAGCTCTGTCTGCTCCATTTGTGCGGACCTCTTCATCCGCATCCAGAATAAGTTTCTCCAGAATCGGGCACAGGTCGCGCTTGTTGCAATCTTCAAGAAAGGTATAAATTTTACGTCGATTGCGATCTGTTGTCAGTATGCGTTTCCAGGATTCACGTGTCGAATTGGCTGCAGTTTGAGAGGCAATTTCAGCCGCTGCGCTACCACCAACTCCATCAAAAACTGCAAACAGTCCGCCGAGCTCATCTATAATCATACTATCTTCATTACGGGTTGGGTGACGTTCGTTGGCGATGCTGCGGCTAGAAGTAGCGAAAGGTGATCGCTTATGAAGATGATGGGTAGTTGTGCGGTTATAATGTCGTGTTTTGTGTGGCATCTTCGTCGATTGCTGCCTTTCGGGTGATTTTGCTATAAGTGTTGTACTTTTGTTTATCACTTGATAATTCATGTCTATACCATTTACAATAGAACAGACCTATTGGTCCTGGAATACTTTTAAAAGTTTGTAACTTCTCTTTTTATACTTGCTCTACTTTGTCACAACCCCAATGTTTCTGTTATAGACAATTTTGTTGGTTCGCAAGCCTGGTATATTAGACGAACCCATGTGTGTTGGTAGAATAAACTATTGAGTGCAAGTATATCAGATTGCAAGACGAAAAGAAAAGGGTTTTGCACTCTTAGATACTATTTTTCAATGGATCAGGTTGCAAATTCTAAGAAAATTCTCGAATAGCATTTTTGTGTGCTGTTGATAGATAGGAAACTCTTCTTTCCGCGCTTGCTCTATAGCCTGGTATGCTGGAAGTCCAAGAACTTCGATAATACTCTCTTTCATTGACGGATGGTAAAGCCAGGTATTAAGAATATCATTATCAATTTCTATATGGTACTGGAGACCGTAGAAATGACGTCCATAACGGAAGGCCTGATTCTCCGTATTGGCACTGGTTGCTAATAGCACAGCTTCTGTGGGCAAGTCAAAAGTATCTTCATGCCAATGAAACACCTTTTCATAGCCCTCGGTAAATCCTACAAACAAAGGATCTTGCTGTCCCTGGGGAGTGAGTTGAACATTGAAAAAACCGATCTCTGTGAGATTGTGTGGTCGAGTCAGTCCACCAAGTGCATCCGCTAGCATTTGTGCCCCCAGACAAATTCCCAGATAGGGAATATCCTGAGCGACAAGCTGTCGCAGCCAGACCTTTTCCTGGACCAGATAAGGAAACTCTTGTTCCGCGTAAGCATGCTGTGAACCACCCAGTGCGATAATTGCTGCATAAGTGGTTGGATCAGGAAGGGGAGTGTTTTCAATCTGCACCACATCATAGTCGATGCCATGGATCTCTAGCAGGTTTCCGAGATAGCCATGAGGATCATCCCAGGTATGTTGTAATAGCAAGACCTTCTGCACCTTCGCTGCTCCTTTCTATATACACAATAATCGATAATTATCTCAGCAACATAAATTGTAGATAAGACCGAGATAGCAGCAGGTAGTTAAGCCAGAAAAACCGTAGCCATGACATGATCTCTATGTTGAGAAAGCCAACCATAAATTGATAGTACTCTCTCTTATATTCAACGACACAGCTACGATTCTTTCTTCAATCCTACCCGTTTGTGCGAACTAGTGCATTACCTTTGGGCTATTCAGGTTGTTTTCCCTCGGCGATCATCCCGACGGTCCAGCTTTCGCCTGCATCGAGCGCTAATTGCCAGAGGAACGTAAAGCTACTCCCCTGATGGGTACGTTCAAAACCAGCTTCCGAACCGGTCACAGTATCAATTGAGAAGTGCCAGAGGGTAGCCGGCTCACTGATTGAGATACCCAGATCTTGTTGGAGCCAGCTATTGCCGATATGCATTTCGCGCATATTCAGGACTTCTCCGGTACTATCAAAGCTATGACTCGGTAATTGCTGATCTTTGACAGTGACATAGGCCTGTGGATTGCCACCACCACCGAGTAAATTCATGTTCCACTCTGTTGCAAAGCTGGTTTGCAGGCGTGACTGTCCCTTATTCTCAATGTGATAGCGCACGACCAGTTTCTCCTCGCCCTGTGGCACAAAGAGTGTCTTGGTCAGATGGACTGGTAGTGGATCAAGCGCCCCGGCGCGCTTCACTTGTCCCTCGCGGCTCATAACTACTGTGATGCCATGCTCATCCTGGCTGACGTTTGCTTCATAAGGCTGATTGGCGAAGTTGCCCAATTCTTCATAACGTATCTGTGTGAAACTGGCCAGTGGTAATCCAGCAGGCAGGAAATGGTCAACCAGGCTACTGCGGCGGTAGCGATCAATAACCAGATGCTGGTCTAAATCAGCTTCCTTGGTGCGAATAGTACTGTGTGGATTGCCAGGATCTCCAGCGGCCTGCTGTGTGGTCTTGTTAGCTGCATTGCGACGTCGTTCCTGTTCGTAGCTACGCAACGTTTGATGATAGCTCTCCTCCTGTCGGGTCATGACGCTGAGCAGGTTATGGGCGCTACGGCGCATATCCCATTCAAACAGGCTGCCACCATGTTGAGGATCCAGGTAAAGATTTTGTTTGTCACCTTCGATGATTAACTGTTGTAAGGTATTGCGTTCAAAATCAGTGAACTCATACTGCTGCCAGGAACCTGTGCCGTGGGTAACGGCATCAGCGGCATTTTCAGCTTTGATCAAGTGGTGATAGATGGCTGAGCGCACATGGGCCATGTAGATGCCTCCGAAGAGACCATGCCAATAAGTGTCGTTCGCCTGGGCTTTTAAGAGATGTGTCAGTCCCACTTCTTCGCTGGCACCAGCCGCCTGGACGTTTTTATGCACGCGCAACATCTTTTTATGCTGGTTGTTGATCTCTGCGTAGCGCACAAGGAAACTGCGCCAGAAGCCACCACGCATAAATTGTAAAATATCAGTGCGCTTCTCATCTTCCAGTTGATGCACTAACTGTGAAAACTGATAGGCGCGTTGAGCAGGCAACGCCCACTCGGTCATCTCGATATAAGAGGAGGTAGGAATATACACACGGCCCAGCGCTGGATTTTGCGCGGCATGCTCCCCCAGTGGTGTCGTATGCAACCAATCGGCGTTTTCTTCTAGAGCTGTAAAGAACTGGTCAACCCAGCCTGAGTGTCCATCTGGACCCCAGCAGTAAGGATGTGTATCGGGCCAGCTACCGAATTTCTCTCCATCGTCGCCCATGACAACAATGCGATTGCCATCAGCGGTGGCCAGTTTGCGCAATGTCTCAATTGTCTCTTGCGGTGGACGCCAGGGAATCGTATAACGGAGTGACTGGCTGGTGGCGTAGACTTTGAGGATCCCGGTCTGATCTTCGGTCGCATAATAACCATAGAGATCATTATCTTGCAGCCCCACATTTTTAAAATGGATATCATCTAGAATGGTCCATTCGATACCGGCTTCGGTTAAATAGCGTGGGAGGCTTGGCTCCCAGACGCGCTCCGCCAGCCACATTCCTGTTGGCTTGACGCCAAAATCAGCCTGTACCCGCTCGGAGAGGCGGCGAATCTGAGTAACTTTATCGCTATCAGGTATAGAAGGCAGGATTGGTTCATAGTAGCCACCGCCCACGATCTCAACCTGTTTTCTGGCAACCAGGCGTGAGACACGCTGTAAAAATTCTGGATGGGCCTCTTCTAGCCAATCCAGGAGCGATCCTGTATAGTGGAGTGAGAGCCGCACATTGGGATGTCGCTCTAATGCCTCAATCATTGGCAAATAGGATTCTTCATAGACCTGTTGAAATACCCATGGAAAATTACCAACTGGTTGGTGATTATGAAGTAATAGACCAATTTGAATACTCTGTTGTGGGTTTGACCCTACTGTCATTTCTCTTCGTCCTTTATGATATGTTTATGTAAGCAGGAGCGACAATTCCAGGCTTATGTGAGCGCAATGCCTGATGCTGGCGAGACAAAGTCTTTAGTCTAAATGATTTTTATCTCTCTTGCCAACTCCTTTGCTTTCTTATTAAGTAGCAGGATTTTTTCTGAGTGTCCCTACACTGCATAGTGTTATAGTATAGTTTTCTCTGTTTGATTTCAATATATCATGGTTGTCATTATGGACAAATAGTAATTGTAAAGCTTGTTGTATACCTCATCCATAAAAAATTTTCTATGAGATTGTAGTGTGACCTTGTTGCTCGTAGCTTTGCTTGAATAGTACCACTGATCGCGTGTGCAGTTTTTATGGTTTCGGATGCTATCCTCTTGTGGCAGAAATTGTTATACTGAACAAAATGTATGGAGGCGATTGTGGGGTAGGGAGGTATCATCTGTCTATGAAAAAAGAGTTGATTGATGAGAGAATCGCATGGAGTAACCAGTATATTATGGGAATACTCAAAATACTAATTGTTGATGACCATGGTCCTTTACGTAAGGCGTTGTATCAGGGATTAGAGGCGACGCGCGAGGTACAGGTGGTTGGAGAGGCTGCCACTGGTCGTGAGGCAGTAACGAGAGCATTAGAATTGGATATGGATGTAATCCTGATGGATGTTCAGTTGCGGGATCCACGGGAAGGTCGTCGTGCCTTGAGTGGAGTTGGGGCCGCAGTGGCGATCAGGCGTGAGCGTCCGCGTATGCCCGTGGTTTTTTATTCTATTCAGGATGATGATGAGTATTATCGTGAATTTCGCGCATCGGGAATTCTGACACACTATGCGTATGTGCGTAAAAGTAACTATTTATTGCCCAGCATGCTGGTACCGTTACTACGAGATGCTGTGAGTGGTCGTAGCCTGGTGGATCCTGAAATAGAGGATCGAGTGCAAGAGGTGCGTGATCTTGATGAGCAATCTCCACGGGCCTTGTTGGAACCTAACGAGTTGCGCGTCGCCGAGTTAATGGCGCAGGGGATGACCAATGAGCAGATTGCTTCGCGCTTAAGCTTGCATGATAAACGTGCTGTCAGCCGTACGAATGGCCGTATCTATGCTGCCTGGGGACTGAGTGAGAATGCGGTGGATGATAAAGTTGCACGCGCACGCGCAACGTTGATTTTTATGCTTAATCGTATGGTAATGTGGGACGAAGATGGCATCGCGCTGGTACAAGACCGTCGAGGTGAGTGGGTCCCGTTATACAAAGAAGAATAATAATAATGTCTGTGCCCTTTTTTCATACTCCTGCTTTACTGCTGCAAACGTTTGCTCTGGCCCTTTCTATCTTCAATTTAATCGCCTTTTTATGGCTGGCGGTTACCGTGTGGCTGAATGGGGATCGCCGCAGCCTGATTGCCCGTATTGGTGTCGTTGGTTTAAGTCTGGCGGCCCTCTTTTTCTTTATCCATTCGCTACTCATCTCTGGCCCACTCTCTAAAGCGACGGGTAGTCCAGTTTCCACCGATTTTTTATGGCGCCTGATCTGGTTTCCCGCATTGGGCGTGCCGTATATCTGGTTTATGATCGGACTATATTACGCTTCATTTTTGAATGAGCGCTGGCGGAGACGTAGACCATTTTTGTTAATAAGCAGCGCAGCCCTTGGGTGTAGTGTTTTATTCATTCTGCTCAGTAATCAGTCGACTTTTACCTTTAAGGATACTCTGCTGTGGTTGGCTTATGGCAGTGATTTTGGTGGGACGCGGCAGATGGCACCCTCTTTTCCATTGGTAGCCGTCCCCATTTTGTTTTTAGCATACGTCACATTTTGTGTCATTGGTCCCTGGTTTACCCCTGCCCGCGTAGGACGTCTATTGAGCGCGCTCTGGCGTTATGGTGTACTTAGAGCACGTACAATCTCTTTACGTCGTTCGCTCGTAGATGCTTTTTGGGATGATCAGGTGGCTGTAGATAACCTTATGGAGCCGATGTTATCCTGGCATCTGGCCCGTCCGGTCCTGCTATTGGCGGCCCTCTTCATGGTTTGCCTGACCCTCAGTCTGGGTAGTATGGGGGTCTGGTCCATGACCAACTGGCTTAAAATGCAGACTAATATGGTGCAACCAACTGGCCCTGTGGTTGATCTCAACACAATCCCAACCAGCCTGATTATATTGGATGTCTATGCAACTGGCTGTGTGGCTTTGATCGTGCTATTGATTGGCTACTCAATTGTGCGCCATGGAATTTTGATCGAACGACCACTGGCCCGGCGTGGCTTTTTTGAGCAGTGGCGAGGTATTGTTATTGTCGCTACAACCATCGCTTTATTTATCTCTTTTCTGCTATTGATCACCCATAGCTCATTGGGTAGTCTGCTTTTGATCACCATGATTGCTACCGGCACCTATGCCTTGTTTACCTGGAGTAGTTATACCGCGCACGATCGTTATGTCGCATTACTTGGACCTTTTTTACGCAGTACCAGTGTGCGCCATTGGTTGAATACAGATTTGCAGAAAACAGAACAGAATATGGAGGCCCTCTTCTTCCATCTGTGCAAAGAAGTGCTAGAGGTACGCTGTGCGCGCCTGGTGGTGCTGGCTGGTCCAGTCAGACGAAGCTTTTCTTATCGCTGGTCGATCGTGGATGCTCCCTCTGTTTCCCAGGAACTGGGTGGAACGGCCAGTAATGAGCAAATATTGGGTGATGGCACTGATCGAAAAAATCTACGTTCAGGGCTACATACCTATCGTATTCGTGTGCTATTACATGGTTTGCCTGTTATCTGTTGGGTTTTGCCAATCTATGATGAATTAGGCCTGGTCGCCAGACTCTATCTCGGCCCACGTCAGAATGGCGGTGCATTTACCAACGAAGATATGGATCTGGCTCAGGCGTGTGGACAGCGGATGCTGGATACGTTGCGTGATCATGAGGCAATGCTCGCTGTGGCTGGATTATTACGACGACGGGTCGTGGATGTCAAGTTGTTAGGTGCCCAGCAACGCCGTGTCTTGCACGACGAAACGTTACCAATGCTGCATCTGGCCCTGCTCAACCTGGAAACTATGCGTTCCCTGAATAATCAGCAGGAACCGGTGGCACCAGAGCGCTTTGACGAATCCTTGAACGAGGCGATTAGCTCGATTAGCACGGTCCATCGTCAACTGGCCTCAATGATGCGCGCCATGTCTACCGGGGCGCCCCATCGCCTTGAACGCGATGGAATGATGACCGCGATCCATACCATGCTTGAACAGGATTTCCAGCAGGCATTTGATGACATTGAATGGCTGGTCTCAGATGAGGTCGCCGGCTTTATCGATGATGCAGTCCCACCCGCCATTGCGGAGTTGATCTTTGCGGCCGTGCAGGAGGCGTTGCGCAATGCCGCTCGCCATGCACGGGGTACCGATGTTCATCGTCGCCTGCGTATGACCATCTCTGCGACCTGTAATCCCCATTTAGAGGTATTGGTAACGGATGATGGTGTTGGGATTGTCACTTCTGGTAGCTCGACCACTGGTACAGGTGGCGGTTTACTCACCCATAGCGCCCTGCTCGCTATTGCGGGTGGCAGTGTAACCGTCAAGACAGCCCCAAATGAAGGGGTCAGTGTACGCATCTTCCTTCCAATTGAAGCACTACGTTAAAAAGCAATGTGCCCACTCACCTGCTTATTCATGATGCTATCTCCTGGTATTCAGTATGTTTTCGCTCTATCGTGATAAGACAACCCGGTGGCGAACCGCTGCTGATGCAGATGCAACTCTATTGGGGTAGGACAGTAATAGTACCTGAAGTTTGGCTGGATAGCATCTCTAGCATAAAGTGCTTTATTTTTACGGGGAGGGACACAATTCATGATACTGATTACAGGCGCAACAGGTTTTATTGGCCGCCATCTGGTAGCTCGACTGGTAGCTCAAGGTGAGCGTCCGCGCTGTCTGGTGCGCGATGTGCGTCAGGCTGCAACGGTACTTCCGGCCGACAAAGTTGAGCTAGTGCAGGGCGCAACCACGCAGCCCGTAACCCTGGTGAAGGCGGTTAATGGGATTGAGACGATTGTCCATGCGGCGTTTATGACTGCTGATCGTAAACAATCGGTGGGAAACCATTACGAAGAAACAAATGTTGGTGGAACCTCAAATCTTATCCTGGCAGCCAAAGCGGCGGGCGTAAAAAGGATCGTTGAGATTAGTGGTCTG
The DNA here is from genome assembly GCF_003967575.1 of Dictyobacter alpinus. Lineage (NCBI taxonomy): Bacteria > Bacillati > Chloroflexota > Ktedonobacteria > Ktedonobacterales > Dictyobacteraceae > Dictyobacter > Dictyobacter alpinus. The sequence continues at coordinate 470,688 of NZ_BIFT01000001.1, read as the reverse complement.
GGCACCAAACCAGATAAACCGGGCAGTTATATGCAGGGACGCTATTTAGCAGAAAAAATGTTGATTGAGAGTGGATTGGACTGGACCATTATTCGTCCTTCTGTTCTGTTTGGCAAAGGTGCTCCTTTCATTAAAGGACTGGTGGATCTGATTCAGACGGCACCAGTGGTTCCTTTGATTGGAGGTGGGAAGATACTGTTCCAGCCGATTGCTGTGGATGATGTTGTCACGGTCATCCTTAAAGTGTTGGCTGATCCTGCCAGGACCAACAGCAAGATTTTTACCATTGGTGGTCCTGAATACTATTCATTCTCTCAGGTCTTTGATGTATTATTAAAGGCAACGCATAAGAGTCGGCCTAAAGTTTATGCACCAACACCATTGGTTGGTATCGGAGCAGCCGTGATGGAGGCTATTCTGCCCAAGCCACCGCTCACCAGTGCAGCGATGACCCTCTTCTCCTTCAATAACACCACTGACCTTGATAGTGTGGAACGTGATTTTGGTTTTAAACCTCAATCCTTCAAAACAGCGCTAGAGACTCAGGGCGTATAGCAAGCGATTCAAGCGCAGATTCGAGGTTGCTGTGCTATAATAAGTGGGCTTCTTCGTTTATAGATTGAAGTGAATGCCCACTTATTCATGTACATAGATAGAGCTATCCACAACGGACGCGTTACTGTTTTGGAGGGAGGAATCTGCGTGATCTCTGCCGATTTGTCTGGGAAAGCAGGCGATGAATTACGCGCTATCAGTGAGCGGGTGATCCGTATCTCGCGCCTGATCCATGAAAGTTCTGAGAGATTAAGTATTGCCGTTGAGGGCACTTTTGCCAGTGATGGGGGAGATCCCCGGGTGCGTTTGCTGAGTGATGCCTTAAATGTGAGTCGCAACGCGGATCTTGAGCTAGGGCGTATTTATCAGGCGATGCAACGGACCGTGAATGCCGCGCAGAATCCGGTTCCAGGTCAGGATCGACCATCGCTTGCCTCTCACCAGACTCCTTCATCTCCTAATAATGGATTTGAGCATGAGCGCGAAGCTATGGTGACCAGCATCTTCAATCTAGAGCAGCAGCGCGATGAACTAGAAACCCTATCCGAAATTGCCCGAACTCTCAATTCTACCCTCGAATTTGATGAAGTTCTGTCACTGGTCATGGATCGTGTCATCCAATTCGTTAAGGCAGAACGCGGCGTGTTGATGCTGGTAAATACCAGTTCAGGGGCCTCTGAAGTGACCGTGGCACGTGATAAAAATGCCAATACCATTCCGGTGAGCGCTTTTAGTACCGCCCAGATCAGTCGCAATACCATTAAAAAAGTCATCGATTCTCGTCAACCTTTATTGACTGACGATGCCCAATTGGACGAGGGCTTAAAAGATAATCAGAGCATCCTGGTTTATGGGATTCGCTCGATTATGTGTGCGCCTTTAATTGTGCGTAATAGTTGTATTGGCGCGGTTTATGTTGATAGCCGCTATAATACGCGCCTCTTTAATAAAAAGCACCTGGAGCTTTTGCTGGCCTTTTGCAATCAGGCGGCTATTGCCATTGATAATGCCCGACTCTTCGCTGATTTAAACAGGGCTATTCGCACAGTACGCGAAGATAAGCAGTATATGGATAACATCTTTGGCTCCATCGCTAATGGTGTGGTTACCACCAACTCGGCAGGCGTTATTACCACTTTTAACGCTGCGGCCAGCATTATTCTTCGCCTCCACCCCAATATGGCTCTAGGTAAACATTATCGTGAAGCCTTCAAAATATTACCTTCCCGTGTGGGCATTATTGATGCGCTCTACAATGCGCAGGCTCAACATGAGCATGGAACCCTGATCAAGCAAGCTATTGACTGTAAGATTCCTGGACGTGAACGTGATGATATTGTTAGTTTAAATTACTATGTCAGCTCATTGCGCGATGTGCAGGGCACACATATTGGTATGGCATTGGTCATTGATGATCAGACCGAGTTAAAGCGTTCGGAAGCGCGGGCCAGGCAAGTTCGTGGTATCTTTGAGCGTTATGTTCATCCCAGTGTGGTTGAGCAGTTGATCCGTGATCCAATGGCCTTAAATCTTGGTGGTGAGACGAAAGAGATATCGGTTGTCTTTGCTGATATTCGCGGCTATACACGTTTGAGCGAAAATATGCGCCCTGAAGAAGTTATGCATCTGATCAACCGTTATCTCAAGACGATGTGTGATGCGATCTGGGAAGAATCCGGCACCCTGACAGCGTTTCAGGGAGATGCCTTGATGGCAATTTTCAATGCACCCTTAGCTCAACCTGATCATGCCTTACGCGCCGTACGCGCGGCCTGGAAGATGCGCATGGCTGTCTTGGCCTACCATCGCTCACAGCCGCAGGAAGTGCAGGTCTCCTTTGGGATTGGCGTGAATACCGGACTCGCTACAGTGGGAAATGTTGGTGCGCAGGAGCGCTTACAAAATTATACTGCTATTGGCGATGCCGTCAATGTCGCTTCACGATTGCAAAACAATGTATCTGATAACGATATCCTCATCAATGATACAACTTTTCTACAGGTGCAGAATAAGGTGCATACCGGTAAACCCTATGCATTGTCGGTGAAGAACAAGAGCACCCCTTTGACGGTACGCTATCTTTTGGGTCTACCCTAAATGATTTTACGCAGTACAAAACCTTTTTGTTGCAGGCGCAAAAAGCCAAACCACTCGTAGAGGTGGTGTGCATGATAGTTATCTTCCTGCGTATTTAGCATGATGCGTGACACGCGCGCCTGCTCAAAAAAATGGATCGCCTCAGCCATCAAGCGCGTGCCAATTCCCTTGCTACCTGCGGATGGATGCACAGCAATGCGGATGAGATAACCAAAGTCATCATCTAGTGCATTAAATTGATAGCCCACCACTTGCCCTGCTAATTCGACTACCACAAAGTAAGGATGGGTAGCGGCAATGTCCTGAAAGGAGATTGGATCATAGCGCCAGAGGTCTTCAAAGCAAGCGGCTTCAATTCTTAGCAGTTCAGAGAGGTCGCGTTTCAAATCTACCGGACGAATGGTTACTTCCTGATTGCCTTCGGATGGTATCTTATAGTCGAACTTATCGTAGGAATAGAGGCTGCGGTAGGGGATAAAGCCACGACCGAGGAGCAGTGAACGCAGCCAATCATTGTCACTATCATTGCCCGAATAATGTAAAAATTGTACTCCCTTTGCCTGTAGCTGGACATACAATTCATCGAGGAGCGTTCCAAGCACGGCTACGTAATTTTTACTTTCAGTCCAACTAACGCCGAAACCGCTAAACCAGGCTAATGGTGGATTAATAATCTGTGAAAGTAAAAATCCATAGAGCGTGGAATCGTTCCACAGGCCAACGGCTGGATAGCGGGCTAATAATGAGGGTAACTCATTCAGCGTAAAACGTTGGTAGACATACTCGGATGTACGCAAAAGTCGCTCAATGGCCTGTATATCTTCAGGTCGGAGTAAGCGTACCTCTCGATGCTTTTGTAACATAATTCCTCTGTTTAAATCATGCCGGAGTGGAAGCCAACTGGTTGTTTTTGTTCGCTGTACACGACTGTAGTGTATCTCTTAGGATAGTGATGCGTCAATAATGAGAAAATGTGCTAAGAAGGGAAGATGACGAGTTGGCACCTCAGCTCTTCCCTCCTGTATTGAAGTACTTATTCTTTATCCTGGCAGCAGGTATCGCTGTCAGCATGAGTTGTTTCAGGAGCAGATGTTTTAGTAATCACAGGCCCCTTCATTTCACGTAGCAGCTTCTCACGATCCGGTTTGGCCTGATTGCGCATGCGATAACCAGTTAATTGATGGATACGACGTAACTCTGAGATCACCACATCAGTGTTAAGCTGATAGTCAATATCGGGTGCCTGACCATAATTATCGACGGCCTCAACACCGCCCAGCAACTGATTAATGCTGGTAGCCACGCCAGAAGCGACGACATCAAGATCATAGCCACCTTCCTGGACCATGATCAGTCGACCCTCGCAGAGGGTGTCGGCGAGTTTGATAATAATCTCATTGAGTTTGGCAAAGCCCGCGGTCGAAAGACGCATTCCTGGCTGCACGCCGGTATGTCCTTCTGCCTCTTTCCAGTGTGCATCGAAGCCTGCTGAGACCAGAATCAGTTGGGGATTAAAGCGGTCGGCCGCTGGTGCGAGTACCTGACGGAAAATGGGTTCGTAAATTTCATAACCTGAACCAGCCGGTAATGCGATATTGATATTTGTTCCGTGTGCCGCGCCTTCGCCCAGTTCCTCTGTTTCACCTGTACCCGGGAAAAATGGAAACTGATGAGCTGAGAAATAGAGCACACGTGGATCAGCGTAGAACGTCTCCTGTGTGCCGTTACCATGGTGTACATCATAATCAACAATCATGACGCGCTCAAGTCCATAGTGGTCCAGAGCGTAACGTGCCGCGACAGCCACATTATTGAAGATGCAGAAACCAAAGCCTGCCTCAGCCACCGCATGATGTCCTGGCGGGCGCACCAGACAATAGGCGTTGTTGATCTCACCCTTCATGATGGCATCCAGAGCCGTCAATGGAGCGCCAGCAGCTTTGAGGGCCGCCTCATAAGTTTTAGCCGAGACAAAGGTATCGGTACCAAGTTGTAAGCTGTTAGCTGTGCCAGTGCTGGCATCAGCCTCAGCAGCCTGTTGGCTTAGCTCTTCAACTTCGCGGATATACTCACGCTCATGTACCGTTGTCAGTTCATCTATACTGGCGGCGCGAGGAGCCAGTTGCACGAGTCCCGGGCGCTCAAGCCAGTTGAGCGCTTTCAGATAGCCGATCGACATCTCCATCCTTTGAGGACGTTCAGGATGTCCCTGGGGGACGAGGTGTTCGAGAAATATTGGATCATAGACGAGGGCCGTTGTCATACATTTCCTTGTTCAAGCAGTCGATAACGCTGCCTGGCTGTGTTCTAGCTGGGATATCCATGGTCGAGACCACAGATATCCCAGCAATAGGTGTTAGAGTACTTTTTTTACTAATTCAGGAATATCAAAAATGGTATCAGCGACCGGAACGCCGGCAGCCTCAAGGGCGGCCACTTTTCCTTGCGCAGTACCCGTATTGCCAGAGATAATTGCTCCAGCATGTCCCATTCGTTTGCCGGCTGGTGCGGTGCGGCCAGAGACAAAGGAAACGACAGGTTTACTCATTGTTTTAATGAACTCTGCCGCATCTTCTTCGTCACTACCACCAATTTCACCACACATAACCACCACTTTCGTCTGTGGATCTTTTTCAAACAGGGCCAGGTAGTCTGCAAAGGTTGAGCCGATGATTGGATCACCGCCGATACCGATGCAGGTTGACTGGCCTATACCCGCTCCTGTGAGTAAGGAGACGACCTCATAGGTCAGGGTTCCTGAGCGTGAAATAAAGCCGACAGGACCTGGAGTGAAGATCTGATAAGGGATGATACCAATCTTGCCGGATCCAGGAGTGCACATACCAGGACAGTTAGGTCCGATCAAGCGAGCGCCTTTTTCGCGTACCACCAGCATCGCGCGGGTCATATCAATGACCGGAATACCTTCGGTGATACAGACGATCAGTTCGATCCCGGCGGAGGCGGCTTCCATGATGGCATCAGCGGCACCTGCAGGTGGGACGAAAATACAACTGGCATTGGCATCTGTGGCGGCTTTTGCCTGTGCGACAGTATCGAAGACTGGAACGCCTTCGACGCTCTGGCCACCTTTAGAAGGAGTCACACCACCTACGATATGTGTGCCAGCAGCAATCATATTGCGCGTATGATATTGACCTTCGCGGCCAGTGATACCCTGGACAATGACACGTGTTGTGTTATCTAATAGAATACTCATAATCGCTTACAGTCCTTTTCCCGTTCGAGCTATCGCGGCCACAATCTTCTCTGATGCGTCGCGCATATCTTTACCCCAGTCCAGTCCTGCATCTTTGAGTAAGGCGCGTCCTTCTTCGGCACCCGTTCCTGAGAGGCGGACAACGATCGGCATTCCTTTTGGAAGTTCTGCCTGGGCCATAATCACACCCTTGGCGACCTCTTCACCACGCGTAATACCGCCGAAGATGTTGACAAGGATTCCTTTGACCTGGGGATCGCGTGCTACAAACGTCAATGACTTATACATGACCTCGGCCTTTGCGCCGCCACCGATATCCAGGAAGTTAGCGGGCTTACCGCCTGAGCGAGCGACCATATCTAGTGTTGTCATAACCAGACCTGCACCATTGCCGATGATACCAACATCACCATCCAGTTTAACATACGTCAGGCCGGCCTGTTTGGCTTCGTATTCTAATGGATTCGCTTCTTCTGTCTCAGCCCAGGTGGCATATTCTTTCTGGCGGAACAAGCCATTATCATCAATCACGATTTTGCCATCAGCAGCCAGAACCTTCCCATCGGTGGTGTAAGCCAACGGATTGATCTCAGCCAGATTCGCATCGCTCTCGATAAAGGCTTTAGCCAGGGCCGCCAGAATAGCGGCTGATTGACGTAGCATATAGGATGGGAAGCCTGCGCGTGCCACGATATCCAGGGCTTCAAAGTGGCGTAGTCCCCAGCGCATATCGATTGGTTGTTGAATGATCTTTTCAGGTGTCTTTTCAGCAACCTCTTCGATGTCAATACCACCAGCGGTCGAAACCATCACAACGGGGGCCTGTGACTTACGATCGAGGACGATACCCATGTAGTATTCATCTTTGATATCGATCTTCGAGGTCACCAGGACCTTTTCTACCGTCAATCCTTTAATATCCATACCGAGTACGCGGGAAGCGGCCTCACGCGCCTGTTCGGGAGTATCACCAAACTGGATACCGCCAGCCTTGCCACGTCCACCAACATAGACCTGGGCTTTAATAACAACGGGTCCGCCTAGTTCACGGGCAATGGCTTCGGCCTCTTCGGGCGTATGGGCGACTTTTCCTGGTTGAACCGGGATACCATACTTTGCCAGAATATCCTTGGCCTGATATTCATGAATTTTCAAAATAGTTGCTCCTTGTGATATATGTCGTACATCTTTGTACTCCTCACTATTTTAAAGAATTTACGTATCATGCGCAAGATAAAACATAGTGCCTTTCAAGGCGTGTTGAACGTCTTGATGTGACCAGAATGGGGAATACAGAGGGATACCTCTGAAGCTTATGGCACATACGCAATTCTTTGGGCACCTATGATTTCTTTGTGCTTCGATCTTCTGTCATTATATGACCCAACTAATACCCCGTCAATGAATATTTTGTTAACTGTCGAGTTTTTCAATAATCTGCTTGTTGCCGGCTGCCTACCCACGGTATTTATCTGCCCATACTATTTAACGCCATGTTCCTCCTCAAAAAATTGGGTATGTGGAAAACTTGCACATGGCGTTAGTTAAAAATGCGCTGTATGTAAATACATAGATAGCGCGACATATGCGGATTCAGCCACATATGTCGCGCTATCTATCATCAAACTGGCTGGCCCGCCAGCAGGCGTACGTTTTTTAGCTGCGAATGAAAGCGAGTACCTCGTCGCGCTTCTGTTCTAGCTGTGCTTGTTCTTTCGCTTCGACGTTCAGGCGTAGCAGTGGCTCGGTATTTGATGGGCGGACATTGAACCACCAGTCGCCAAAGTCAAAGGTCAGACCGTCAAGTTTGTCGACGGAGTTCGCTTTGTTACCGAAATGCTCTTCAAGCGCCTGGAGTTTGGATTTGGTATCGGTTACCGTGCTATTGATTTCACCGCTGCGCACCCAATGATCCAATGGCTTGATGATCTCGGATAAAGGCTTATCCTCAACTGAGATGAGCTCAAGCATGATGAGCAGAGCAATCAAGCCTGAGTCAGCGAACCAGTTATCGCGGAAGTAGAAGTGGCCAGAATGCTCACCACCAAAGATACCGTTGGCCTGGCGCATATCTGCTTTGATGAACGAGTGACCAACTCGAGTGCGCAGTCCTTTTCCGCCGAGCTTCTCAATCAACTCTGGCACACTTTTGGAGACGATCAGATTGTAGAGAATTGTTGAACCTGGCTGTTTCTGGAGCAGGCTGTTGGTGACCGCCAGGGTAACCATAGAGCCATCGACCAGATTGCCATGCTCGTCAACCGGGAACATACGGTCGGCATCGCCATCAAAGGCGGCGCCAACATCTGCGCCCACTTCTCGCACCTTTTTCTGGACATCCACCATGTTTTCAGGCTCAATTGGACTGGCTGGATGATTTGGGAAGGTGCCATCAAGCTCAAAGTAGAGTGGTACCAGTTCGCAGGGAAGGTGTTTGAAGACGCGGGGCATGATCAGACCAGACATGCCGTTACCGGCATCAATGACAACTTTGAGGGGTTTGAGTTTCTTAACATCGATAAATGTCAAGGCATGTTGGACGTAATCGTCGATGACATCACGTTGAGTAATCTCACCTTTTTTCTCAGATTCGGCGAAGTTACCACTTACAGCCAGATCCCGAATATCTCCCAGACCAGTATCCAGACTGATAGGGAATGCCTCGGCGCGGCAGAACTTGATACCGTTATATTTACCAGGATTATGTGAAGCGGTGACCATCGCGCCAGCCGCGTATTTAAATTTTCCAACCGCGAAATAAAGGCCGTCCGTGGTGATTTGGCCCAGGTCAATGACGTTGACGCCTTGATCACTGATACCTCGAATGAGAGCCTCGGCGATCTGTGGTGATGAGACACGCATATCACGGCCGACCGCGATTTCTGGAACCTTTAAGTATTGTGCGGCTGCGCGACCGATACGATAGGCTGTCTCTGCATGTAAGGTTTCACCGTAGACACCACGCACATCATATGCTTTAAAGATGGATGGGTCAACAGTTGTATTAGAAGTATTCATGGTTATTTATGAGTGTTTTTCTGACCAGGCTATCAGAGCTGTGGATAAGAAAAAACTCATCTCCTTTCTTAACTGATTATATGGTATGTTTTTTCCATATTTCCAGTAGTACCCATGGTTCTCCCGTGCTGCGGGGATCATAAATTCGCCCGACCTCAACAAAGCTAGCTTTCGCAAAGGCTCGTCGAGAGGGATGATTAGCTAAAGCGGTTTCGGCATAGACGCGTCGAATGCCAGGTAATGTAAAGAGGTGCTGCACAAGTGCGCCGATTGCCTCTGGTCCATAGCCATGGCCCCAACGTGCCTTCTCGCCGAGTCCCAGACCAACTTCGGCCTGCCCCAGTCGGTTATCAACATTAAAGTACGTGATGGTGCCGATGGGGCTTCTTGTTTCGTCTTCAATGATAAACCAGAACTGGCGTCCATTGCCACGCACATAGTTGCGCTCAAAGATAGGCAAAAATTCGCCCATTGTACGTGAATATGGCCGGTGAATATCGTAGCGCCAGACCTCGTCATCGCGTTCCCAGCGAAAAACGAACTCTGCATCTTTCATGTTTGGCCGGCGCAAGCGGATACGTTCACCTTGTAGGAACGGCCCTCGGGCTTCACCAGCTTTATTATCACGTTGTAACTCTGTCATACCAACCCCAATGTGCGTGCAAAACTCGTTCCAGCCGCCAGGTTTTTTACGCCAAAGGCCTCTGCCAGCGTCTGGCCCAGATCGGCAAAGGTGGGTCGTAATCCCAGATCAACCCCGGAACGAATTGTCTCTCCATAGGCAAGCAAGGGGACACATTCTCTTGTATGGTCGGTCCCGCGATACGTTGGGTCAACACCATGATCAGCCGTAAAGAACAGCGCATCTCCAGGCCGCATGCGCTGTTGTACTTGTGGGAGCCACTGATCAACATCGCGTAAAGCTTGAGCATACCCCTGGCTATCCCGGCGATGCCCCCATAACATATCAAATTCTACCAGATTGACAAAAAGCAGACCTGTGAAATCCTGTTCAAGCCAATTAAGGGTTGAAGCCATGCCCTCGCGATTCGTTTCTGTGTGGTCGCGTTGGGTTAAGCCACGTCCGGCGAAGAGATCTTCAATTTTGCCCAGGCCAATCACATCCTTGCCAGCCTCTTTGAGGCGATCCAGTAACGTAATTCCGGTGGGAGCCAGAGAGAAGTCTCTGCGGTGCTCTGTACGTTGAAATGCACCAGGTTCGCCAATAAATGGACGAGCAATAACCCTGCCGACCGCGTGATCGCCTGTAAGCATATCACGGGCAACTTCGCACATTCGATACAACTCTGTGAGGGGAATAACCTCTTGATGAGCGGCAATCTGGAAGACGCTGTCAGCAGAGGTATAGAGGATAGGATAGCCGGTGCGCACGTGTTCCTCGCCGAGCTCTTTAATGATCTCGGTACCTGAGGCTACCTTATTGCCAATAACTTTTCGTCCAATGGCTTGTTCGAACGCACTCACGACCTCTGCGGGAAAACCGTGTGGATAGGTTGGGAGAGCTTTCTCAAGGACGACTCCCGTCATTTCCCAGTGTCCGGTGGTGCTATCCTTGCCGGCCGCTGCGGATGCCATGCGCCCATAGGAACCTGTAACTTCTTGACGGGCGGGTGTGCCGATGATCGGAGTAATATTGCCGATCCCGATTTTTCCCAGATTGGGTAGTTCCAGGCCACCAATGGCCTGGGCGCAATGTTCGAGCGAGCTTGCTCCCTCATCTCCATAGGCATGGGCATCGGGATTTTCGCCCGCGCCCACGCCATCTAACACAATCAGGATTGCTCGCGTTAGCTGTGTCATCGCCGTATCCTCGTCATTTCCAATTGGGTATGGTGTACCAGTGGTTCACCGATTAGTGGCAAGGCATACTCATAGAATGCCTGTGTCACCATGGTTTTGTCTTCAGTTAAATATTCATCTGGCATCAGGCGTTGGACATTTGCCACCTTGCTTAAATCTGCCAGTCCGGTTGTGCAGTGATAAGCAGGCTGGTCTTCACGCACTAACGTTATCATCTTATCACTTTCACCGGCCAGCAGGGCTTGTACTCCCATCTTGCCAGCCAGATAGGCCTCGTCGCGATCAGGAATAGAGATATGGGCTGATGACATGCGTTGTAGATCGCCGGGTTTGTCGAAGCGGGCACGGATCTTTAGTTCGCGCTTGACCAGTTCAACCAGGTACTGGGCAGCACCACTGAGCAGGGGATGGTGAAACGCATCCACGCCAGCCTGTCCTGCGCTTCCAAGCGCCTGACCTTTCTCATCGCGGATGGCTTCGGCTGCCACCACAATCACATAGCCGAGGCGCTTATAGATTGCCTCGACCTGTGTCAGAAAGTTTGCTTCCTGAAAAGGCTGTTCTGGAAGAAGTAGGATGTGTGGAGCCTCATCTGCGCTGCGTTTGCCCAGCGCCGCTGAAGCTGTCAGCCAACCAGCATCCCGGCCCATGGTCTCGATCACTTTGACCGGATAATGCCAGGGGATGGAAAGCGTGTTCATGGTGGAGTCTTGCGTGGCCTGTGCCAGGAAGCGTGCCGCGCTACCGTAGCCAGGACAGTGATCTGTGAATGGTAAATCGTTATCGATGGTTTTAGGGACGCTGATGATCCAGAGTTCATAGTTGGCTTGTTGTGCCGCCTGGGCTAGCCTATGGGCGGTATCGGCTGAATCGTTGCCACCGATATAGAGCATGTAACGGATATCATAGCGGCGCAAAATCTCGATCGTGTGTTCCAGGTCGTGTTCTTGTAACTTATAGCGGCAAGAACCCAGGGCTGCCGATGGTGTATGTAAGAGCTGTGACCACACAGAGTTTGGTTGATTGCTTAAGTCGATGATATCTTCCTTGAGTAGACCTTCAATGCCATGGTGCATGCCGTAGATGTTGCCGATACGTTGATCTGCAAGCGCGGCCTCAACCGCTCCTACGAGGCTGGCATTAATTACGGCGGTTGCTCCGCCGGATTGTCCAATAATCAAATTCCCAGATTGTTTTAATGACAATGCAATACCCTCTATTTTCAACTAGCTGTCGCAGCTATAGTTTTCCAGGGTCATTATAACAATGCCATGGGTTGGCGTCGAGTGTTATCTGGCAGGTTCTTTGAAGATTGTGCTGCTTTATGATTGAGTTGAAATAGCTTTCTGTGCATGTTACGATAAATCTACACAGTCTTGTCCCTCTGGTAGACGATCACGTTTATTGTATCAATGAAGATCTCTATTTGTGAAGGAAAAGCATATGAGACAGAAGGTGATTCTGGATTGTGATCCAGGACACGATGATGCGATTGCGCTTCTGTTGGCTGCTCGTCATCCAGCGCTAGAACTGCTGGCTGTTACCACTGTAGCGGGCAACCAGTCTGTGGAGAAAACGTCCTTAAATGCGCTTAAAGTGTGCTCCCTGGCCAATATCCTGGAAGTGCCTGTGGCCAAAGGCATGAACCAGCCGTTGATCCGTCCTGCGCGCCATGCCGCTGATATCCATGGAGATTCAGGTATGGATGGTCCTGAGATGCCACCTCCCACATGTTCGCTGGTCCCTCAGCACGCCGTTGACTTATTGATTGAAATGCTTCTCCAGTCGGATGGGGATGTAGTGCTGATTCCAACCGGTCCACTGACGAATATTGCCACCGCTATGCGTCGTGAACCAGCTATCCTACCGAAGATTCAGGCAATTTCCTTGATGGGAGGAGCCATTAGCGTTGGTAATGTGACTGCCAGCGCTGAATTTAATATTTGGGCTGACCCTGAAGCGGCCGCGTTAGTGTTTGCCTGTGGCCGGCCAATTACGATGGTGCCGCTAGAAGTCACCCATCAGGCGTTAGCAACCGGGGAAATCATGCAGCGGCTGAAAGCAATGACTGGCCCTGTTCCTGCTTTTGTCGCAGACCTGCTGACGTACTTCGCAGATTCTTACCGTCAGGTCTTTGGTTTTCCATCCCCGCCCATCCATGATCCATGCGCTGTGGCGGCACTTATTGATCCTGATGTTATCGCCTATAAAGAGATGCACGTTGCCATAGAATGTCGAGGACAATGGACCGAAGGACGTACCATCTGTGATATCTATGGAAAGACCGAACTTCCTCCCAATGTACGCGTCGGTTATGCCCTCAACTTCGAACGCTTCTGGACTCTCTTATTGGATACCTTGCAACTATATTGAGTTGCATCTGTCAGGATGTTGAAGTACCTGTGGCTGGATCACTGGGAATTAGATCTGATAATCCATCTCCCAGGGATCTTTCCCATTCCAACCCTGAGTCAACTCCTGATGCGTTTCCAGTGTCTCGCCGCCTTTGACCAGGAGTTCAGCCGGTTTAGAGACCACCACTGAATTGGCGGGTACCGATTCCAGTACCAGTGTCATTCCTCCAATTTTACTGCCTTTGCCGATGGTAATGGGGCCAAGAATAGCCGCTCCAACACCGATGGTGACATCGTTTTCGATGGTTGGATGGCGTTTCTGTTGTCGGCGGAATGGATTGGGTCGCCACCAGCCGGTGGCTCCTAGTGTAACCTGGTGATAAAGCATAACGTTATCGCCAATAATCGCCGTCTCCCCAATTACAACGCCGGCACCATGGTCAATAAAAAAGCGTTTGCCGATCTGTGCTCCTGGATGAATCTCAATTCCGCCCGTTATGAAGCGTGCTAACTGTGAGATCAGGCGTGGAATGAACGGGATGTGCGCCTGATACAGTGAGTGTGCAGCGCGGTGGAACAGGATTGCCCAGAAACCCTGATAGAGAAGTGCCTCAAAGATGCTTTTACAGGCTGGATCTTTCTCAAAGATTACATCTATTGCATCTGGCCAGAATGTTTTCTTCCTGGGTGTTTTTTCCGGTACGGGAATAAAAATACCAGGTGGAAGTTCTGGTAGTGCAGCCAGGTCTTCTCCTTCAGTCGAAAGTTGTTCATTATTGTCTGGTGTGCTCTCAGGAATGCCTGTCCCCTTTGAAACACCGTTTGGTCCCTGTGACATACCTGTGTGTATCCTTTTCTCTGCATGGCCAATTTTTATCTGTGTCTTCTCTTTGGAGTGTAGGACAGGGATTTCTGCTTGTCAAGTGTGTTTTGATCCCCCGGTTCTGCGCAACGAAAATTTATTATACTTCTAAATGGTTTCCTGGTGTTAATCAAAATATAACATATATTTAACATAAAGAAGTATGCTGTTCCGTATCCCAAGTAGACGTTGATTTTTCAACGCCAATTGTACACAACCTGTTAATGGTGGATTGAATTTATTCTTAACGCTAACAATTAGCGAAAGGAGAGTCCAATGTCGTCTTCTCAGGAAGCGCTCAAACAACTTGATGAAAGTCCCTTATCTGGATTTCATTTTAAGACGGTTATCACCGCAGGTATGGGATTTCTCACAGATGCCTATGACCTCTTTATTATTGGCGTTGTTACCTCTATCCTCAAGGACACCTGGCATATTACTTCTCTTGAAACCTCTCTTTTAAGTAGTGTTGCCTTGCTGGCTTCCGTGTTGGGTGCGGTGGTCTTTGGTCGTATCGCAGACACCATGGGGCGCAAATTTATCTATGGCTATGAATTATTGGTACTGGCTATCGGTGCAATTGCCTCGGCACTGGCCCCCAATGTCATCTGGCTTTTGATTTTCCGCTTTATCCTCGGCGTAGGTATTGGTGGTGATTATCCAGTAAGTTCAACCCTGATGAGCGAATATGCCAACCGCAAAGATCGTGGTAAGCTGATCACCTTTGTTTTTTCTACCCAGGCTCTTGGTCTTATTATTGGTCCATTGCTTACCTATATTCTTTTGCAAAGTGGTATTGATAAAGAGTTGACATGGCGTCTCATTCTCGGTGCCGGTGCTATTCCAGCACTGGCCACATTCTGGTTGCGACGTCAAATTTCGGAGACTCCTCGCTTTGCTCTGGCTAAGGGTGATGATGCTGGCGTAACACGTGCCGTTGAGATGGCTGAAGGCAAGCATAGCAATGCTGCTGAAGCCGGCGATAAAAGTGAAAATCTGGTGCCAGAACAGACTCGCCAGGACCAGGAAACCTCTACGCAGGAGAAAAATGAGTCTGTACAGGAACGTAAGACAAGTTGGCGTGAACTATTCACTGTACGCCACTGGTTGATCTGGTTGTTAGGCGCAGCCGGAACATGGTTCTTGCTGGATATCGCCTATTATGGCACGACGGTTTCAACCCCCATTGTGATTAAACTGTTCAGTCCTAAGACCTCTCTGACTACCAATATGTTGTATACCTTGCTCATTTTTGTCGTTGCCGCCTTACCAGGCTATATCCTATCCGCCTTTACCGTAGACCGGATTGGACGTAAACCAATACAATTAGTGGGATTTGGCATGATGGCTGTCTCTTATGGAGTACTCTTCATTTTTCCACAATTGACCGCTATCACCATTCCTTTCTTGTTATGCTATGGTCTGGCCTACCTGTTCACTGAATTTGGACCCAATGTCACCACGTTCCTCTATCCTGCCGAAATTTTTCCAGTCACTGTACGCACAACGGCTCATGGTATCGCGGCCGGACTTGGGAAGTTTGGCGCGTTTATTGGTGCTTTCATTTTCCCTCTAATGCTCGCCTCGGCAAATTTCAAACTGCCCGGCGCTATGGGTGTTGCAGCCATCATTTGTCTGGCAGGATTTTTGCTGACCTTCGTGTTGCCTGAACCCAAACAGAAATCCCTTGAAACCATTGAAAAAGAGGGAGAAGAGTTAGATCAAAAAATTGAGGTTCGTGAAAACCAACAAGGTTCTCCTGCCTGATAGAGTTTGTTGTATGTTTTTATAAAGATGTCATGGGGGAACAGGTGGACCAAACTTGTTGCCCCCATGTAGTTAACACCATGTGCAAGTGTTATTCCTCACACCTCGCGCCTACGGCTCTCGCTTCTTTTGAGGAGGAAGATGGCGAGGCGGTCGCGACCGCCTCGCCATCTTCCTCCTCAAAAGAGTGGGTATGTGAAAACTTGTACATGGCGCTAGTTATTTACCGGGTAAGATAGGATAACAAGTACCGGTCGGAGAATGTTTTTTGACAGGGCGCTACACTGTGCTATATAAATAGGCATGTTGATCTGTTTATTCTATTTACACAATGCATAGTATGAATTGAAAGAGATATGATGAAAATCACACGCCGTTCTCGACCGCGCAGTATCACCACCTTTGCCATCTTTGAGTTGATGGGTTCGCTTGGCTGCCTTGTCTTGCTTCCATTTACTGCATTGGGTTCACGTGATTTCATTGCTTTATTGCTTGGCGCGCTCCTGGGTTTTGTGGTTGTCTATGGTTTATGGACAGTTCAATTCTGGGCGTATTGGGCGACAGTCACTTATGAATGTAGTGAGGTTCTTTACGAGCTATACTTGCTGACACGGCCCGAGTATAGAAGTGTGATTCATATGTTTGGACCAATCTTTGGTATCCTGATGAGTGCTCTCGCGCTTGGCTACTTGTTTTTAGACCGTTCAATCAAGCCAGTTTTCAATCGCACTGCCATTTTATAGACCTTTGTTTGGCTTAGACGAGCTCAAAAAAGTGGTGAAATTTCACAATTTTATCCTGGCCTACAAATTTAAAAAAATTGTGGTGTTTAGGTCTTGACAACTCGCAAGCCGTCCGGTATACTGTCGAAGTGCTAAGAAATGAGCACACAAAATGTGGTGACCGTAGCTCAATAGGCGGAGCTCTGGATTGTGGCTCCAGCGGTTGTGGGTTCGAGCCCCATCGGTCACCCCCACAAAAAGACACCCTATCTTTAAAAGATAGGGTGTCTTTTTTTCTTAGTTTTGCAACGGGACAGATAAAATAACGGCCATATAGCTACAACTGTAGTTATATGGCCGAAATGATTTATAGCGTGCGTGCCGCAAAAAAGAGGTTAGCGGCGTGAATCGCGCCAGCGTACCAATTTTTCGACGGCCTCAAAGTCCCATGGCGCACCCATACCGAGGATCAATTGACTGATGCCAGCGTTGACGAGCGCATCACGTGACTCGTCGCTATCCTTCGCATCGGTGCCACAGGTACGCTCAATCTCATTAGGATTGCGGCCTTCCTGGGCACACCAGTCGTCAAGAACCTTCATTTTATGGTTGATGGTATCAACATCACCAAAGCCGTGCCACATGTCAGCATACTTCGCGGTGATGCGTAGCGTTTTCTTTTCGCCACCTCCACCGATCAGTATCGGCACGCTACCATTTACAGGTTTCGGCACATCGACTTCCCAGCGCTTCTTGATCGTCGCCAGGCTTTGTTCGAGAGCTTCCAGACGGCTGCCTGCGGTACCGAAATCATAGCCATATTCTTTATAGTCGCGCTCAAACCAGCCAGCACCAATACCCAGGATCAAACGGCCATTGGTTATATGGTCGAGTGTCTTGGCCATATCGGCCAGTAGAGCGGGATTGCGGTATGTGTTACAGGTTACCAGACAGCCAATTTGAGCCTTGCTGGTCAGCATACCCATGGCTGTCAAAAGGGTCCAACCCTCAAAATGGTTTCCTTGTGGATCTCCATAAAGAGGGAAAAAGTGATCCCAGTTCCAAATACTGTCTACGCCGAGTTCCTCAACACGTTTGACTGCATTAGCGTAATCCTCATAGGAGGTGTGCTGTGGATGAAGCTGAACTCCTACTTTTAATGGATACTTCTTCGTTGTCTGTGACACGTGATATACCCTTTCTCACTACTAACTGTATGGAAATGCCCATACACCTCTGAGTGTATTCACGTTTTAACACCGGTTGCAAGTTTCGCTAGGAAACCTCTTGCCAGCGCTGCTTGTAATGAAAAAAGAGGCATAGAAGGTTAAAACTGCAAGCTGCATTGAAATAAACTGGATTTTGGTGCTTATAATAGAAGTTAAGTTCGTTTGAAAGGAAATTTTTAAATAGATGGAACCCAGAATCTTGATTCGTAAAGATCCCGTTCGGTGGGGGATTTTGAGCTCGGCCAACATTGGTGTGCGGGCTGTCGCGCCAGCTATTCGTGCTTCATCGAATGGTAAACTCCTTGCCGTTGGTAGTCGTGATCGCCAACATGCCAGCGAATTGTATGCATTTGCTTCCGATGTGCGTATTTATGAAGGGTATGAAGCGATTCTTGCTGATCCCGATATCGAGGCCGTCTATATTCCCCTTCCCAATAGCTTACATGCAGAATGGAGCATCAAAGCCATGCAGGCTGGTAAGCACGTGTTATGTGAGAAGCCACTGGCTGTAACGCGTGAGGAAGGCGAAGAGATGGTGCAGGCTGCCGAGGATAATCAGGTATTCCTGATGGAGGCATTTATGTACCGCTTCCATCCACAGATCGTCTGGGCTCTTGAACAGGTTAAATCGGGATTGATTGGCCCGGTGCGACTGGTGCGAGCATCGTTCTCCTTTGATATCCGTTCCCATCCAGAGAACATTCGCTTGCAACCCGAACTGGGGGGTGGCTCATTGATGGATGTTGGTAGTTATCCGCTTAATCTGTTCCATGCTATCTATGAGCGTTCGCCTCGCTCAGTGGCTGCCCGCGTTCATGTGACAGGACCGACCAGTGTTGATCTTGCTACCAATGCTGTACTGGATTATGGTGAGGGTAGTTTTGGTATTATGGATAGTAGCTTTGGCCTGCCATCCCGTCAGGGTGCGGAGATCATTGGTGAAGCCGGTATCATCACATTGCCAGTGCCATTTACACCAGGCAATTATGATATGACCGCGTTTGTTACTAAAGATGGACAGATGACCGAGCAAAACTTTTCTGGCGTGGATCAATATCAGTTGGAGGTTGAACACTTTGCTCAGTGTATTCGCTCCAAACAAGATCCTCGTCTCTCTTTAACCGAAACCCTGGAAAATCTGGCAACTATCGAAGCTATCTACGAGGCCGCCGGACTGGATTGGCCGATCCTGTAGTAGACCTGATGAGGCCGCAAAAATTAGAAAATGCTGGGAAACTACGTTTGCTTGTTGACGCCACCCGAGTATCCATCTAGAATGGATAGAAGAGCATGCTGTGATAGACACAAGCTGTAAATGTATTTTATACTTCACCATTCCTTGCGGGGAAGGAGCCAATCATGGATGCAATCGTTGGGCGTTACCGGGCTCGAATGGAGGAGACCGGCCTGATCCTTAGACATGCCTCAGGCATTAATTTTGATTTAACGCCTGAAGAGACATTGGGCTTATTGGATTTCATTACCGCCTATCGACAGACCTTACTATCATTGCAAGAGCGTGATACAGATCCACGTATGGAACGTATTGTGCTGGATATCAATGAAAAAACAGAAGATAAGCGCCCACTGAATAGCTAAGTATTTTTTAACAGGCTCCTTTTTTACAAGTGTCTGTTGCCAGGAAGAAGCATACTGCTTCCTCCTGGTTTAATTTTTTGCGTCTCTCACCTCTTACTTGCTTCACTTACAATAAAAGTGATAATCTCAGGGCGTAAGAAGCGTTTGTTATAGACGATCCACACATCACTCTGAAGCGGATGATGTTAGTTTTGTGGGAGGTTAAGAGCATTGGTTGCTGTTGAATTTGGATTAATGCTGCGACAGAATGATCCAGGTCATTCGTTGCAAGAGGTGATAGAGTTTAATCGTCGTTGTATCGCAGAGCTCAAAGCTGGCTTTACCACGTTGTGGTTAGAAGATCATTTACAGGTTGGGGTGACTGAAGAGTTAGAGTGCCTGAGTACCTTGAGTTATCTGGCCGCCCAATATCCCCAGTTTAAGATCGGTTCATTAGTGTTGTCTCAATCCTATCGCAATCCTGCTTTGCTTGCTAAGATGGCTGCGAACCTTCAGGTATTGACTGGTGGGCGTCTGGTGCTTGGTCTTGGGGCAGGCTGGAAAGAAGATGAGTATAAGGCTTATAACTATCCTTTCCCTGCGGTCAAGACGCGTATGGAGCAATTAGAGGATGCTATTCACATCTTGCGCGCACTTTGGAGTCCAGAGCAGCCAGTGACCTATGAAGGAAAGCACTATCAGATCCACGATGCCTATTGTGCTCCTCAGCCAGAACCAGCCATCCCCCTGCTCATTGGTGGAGGTGGTGAGCAGCGTACGCTGGAGATTGTGGCCCGTTATGCAGACTGGTGGAACTTTAACTCCTGCACCCATGAAGAGTATGGGCGTAAGCTAGACATTTTACGTCAGCATTGTGCGAAAGTGGGACGTAATTTTTCTGATATCCAATTATCTTATTTGAGTACAATAAGCGTCTCAGATGATCCGGCAAAGATCAAACGTCATCCTGATAAACACTTTATCGCCGGCACTCCAGATGAAGTTATTCAAGAGCTCCAGCAGTTTCGTGCCATTGGCGTTTCACATTTTATGTTCCGCATCCTGGATGTCGAATCTCTGCGCCACTTTGCTACCCATGTTGTTCCCCATTTCTTATAGACTAAGATAGAGAAGAAAAATTCTCTTTTAGCACGCTATTTTGTCAACAAATGCACGCCAGAAACAGCCATATCCTGCTGCTTTTTGTGCTCAAGTGTGCCTGCAGGCTGACATGCAATCCCTGGTGTGTGATACACTGGTTTTATAGAGATCGATTCGCCTACTGGAAAGCCCTATATACCGATGTTTCTTTCGTGTTATCTCGGTGGGTCGTTTTGTACCCTTGGGAGCATAAGCGAAAGATAATGGAAAACGAAAGCAAGGTCGCTCGTAAAGGGCGAACGTCCGACCATTTCATGGGAGAATGTTCCTAACATGACGCAAACAATTGATCCGGAGAAAAATTATTCTGCGGTTGGCAAGCCAACGCGCCGTATGGATGGCGAAGAGAAGTTAACGGGACGAACACGCTATGCTGGCGATCTGTCTTTTCCCGGCCTGCTTCATGCTCGTATGGTATTAAGTCCTTACGCACATGCTCGCATTCTTGGTATTGACTCGTCGGCTGCCCTGGCGATTCCCGGGGTGGTTGCTGTCTATACAGCTGAAACGTTGAAGATGGCAAAGTCGCATGAAAGCTCTCGCTCACAATCGCCACTGGCACGAGATGAGACATTCTGGTCTGGCCATCCAGTAGCTGTGGTACTGGCAGAGACAGAGGCCTTGGCCGAGGATGGAGCAGCAGCAGTAGATGTAGATTATGAGCCATTGCCTGTGGTGATTGATTTAGTGGCGGCGATGGATCCATCCTCTCCTTTAACGCGGCCACGTAAGGAAGAAGAGCCATCAGAAATTGCGGGTGGAGGGACCCATGCTGATGTTGGGACTGCGCAGGTGGAGGACGAAGAGCAGGAAAAGCTATCGCCCAATGTGACCGATCGTGCCCATATGCATTCAGGCGACATTGAGGCTGGCTGGCGTGAAGCTGATGCTGTAATTGAGCGCACCTATCGTACCCATCCTGTGCATCAGTCATATCTGGAACCTCAGTCGATTATAGTGGTACCAGATAAGGCGGGCCAGCAGTTTACTGCCTACGCCAGTTCCCAGGGCCTCTTTAGCGCCCGCTCAGATATGGCTGGTGCGCTCGATCTGCCAGAGCGACAGATTCGTGTAGAGCCAATGCCAATTGGTGGCGCTTTTGGTGGAAAATTTGGTCTGGTGGAGCCGCTGGCTGCGGCCCTAGCTGCTGCGATCCGCAAACCGGTACGCCTGGTTTACACACGGCAAGAAGATTTGCTAGCTGGTAATCCTGCGCCGCAAGCGGTTATGACGGTAAAGTTAGGAGCCAAACAGGATGGCACTCTGGTAGCCATGCAGGCCAAACTGATTCTGGATGCAGGCGCTTTTTCTGGAGCCGCCGCCGGACTGGCTGGTTATCTGATCTCAAGCGTTTATCGCTGTCCCAATACGGATATTCGTGCCTATGAAGTTCTAACCAATAAGGTTAGTGTCGGGGCATATAGAGCTCCTGGCGCTCCCCAGACGGCTTTTGCGCTGGAGTCTGCCGTCACCGAACTTTGCCAGGAATTAGGCATGGATCCACTGGAGTTTCGTAAGAAGAATGCACTACGTGGCGGTGATCCTTCTGGTAATCGCCGGCGTCCAATTTTGCCTCCTCTGGGCCTGATCGAATGTTTGGAAAGTGTGGAACAACATCCACTATGGAAAGAGCGCGCAGCCCAAAAAGCGCATCCTTCTGCTGAGTTAGCTGGCTGGAAGATTGGCATTGGACTTGCTGTTGGTGGCTGGCCAGGTGGAAATGACGTGGCTGCCGCTGCTTGTCGCCTGGAGTCCGATGGCACGGTCTCAGTGGTCATCGGTACGGTTGACTTGACCGGATCTGATACTTCGCTGGCCTTGATTGCGGCTGAGGGACTGGGTCTGAATACTTCACAGGTGAATATTGCCCATGATGCCACCGACACCATGCCTTATAGTGGTGCCACGGGTGGAAGTAAAACGATCTACTCGATGGGACCAGCCGTAATGGCTGCAGCTCAGGACGCCCGGCAGCAGATCTTGCAAATCGCCAGTGACATGCTTGAGGCTTCGGTAGAGGATCTTGAAATTGAAAATGGTGCAGTCGCCGTGAAAGGCGTGCCAGGTAAGAGCCTGACTTTGCAAAAGATTGCTACAGCTTCCACCAGCTATAGTCGCCGAGGACCTGTCTATGGACAGGGCCGTACCCCTATTCCAGAGGGTTCGCCGATGTATGCTGCCCATCTAGCCAAGGTGGCGGTTGATCCTGAGACTGGTGAAGTACGTGTATTGGAGTATGTGGCGGCTCAGGATGTCGGTCGAGCCATCAATCCTCCTGCTGTAGAAGGGCAGATTCATGGTGGTGTGGCTCAAGGTATAGGCTGGGCTCTCCTTGAAGGTCTAGAGTACGATGAGAATGGACAAGCTCTGACTGCTACCTTTATGGATTATGCTATGCCCCATAGCTTTGATGTTCCCAACATTACTCCGATCCTGGTAGAAGTTCCTTCGGGTGTGGGCCCATATGGCGCTAAGGGCGTCGGTGAGCCACCTGTCATTCCGGTTGCAGGTGCGATTGCCAACGCTATCTATGATGCCGTTGGTGTTCATCCTTCTGAGATTCCTATAACCCCTGAGCGTTTGTTTACCGCTTTACAATAGGTGTAAAGACTGTCAAACGATTATAAAAAGTTCTGCCGCCGTTACTCCCGAGAGTAACGGCGGCAGAACTTTTTATAAAACAGACTAATACTATAGGAGCGATGCGTTGTCTGGAAGGATAGAGAAGTTATTGGATGCAAAGCAAGTGGTGCGACTTTTTATATAATTTATTCGCAGGGGAAATGAATCTCCTTTTAGCAGAAAATACTACATGTAGTCTGTGTAAATACTCATAGTTGGGTTCAGGCTTATTCAATAAGTTTCATTAAATAGTTTATTTTAAACCTATTTGATGGGTTTTATTATCTAAATGACAATAAAAATGTTTCTCTATGCTTTATTAGGGAAATCATTCGGTTTTTATGGTGCTTGATAACATCCGTAGCATTGACAGGTTTTGGTTCCCATGCTATTGTAGCCTACATAGAATGTGACGAATGTAATGACGTATCTGTACAAAAATACTGCGTCTATTATCGTCTCATCCTCGACTTAAAATTAAGTTGCGTGTTCTTATGCTAGAGCCTTTTTTCTATAATGTATGCAAAGAAGTTATACTTCACTGAAAAAGGAGTGATAGCTAAAGAGTCGGAAACTGTTTTGTTTCTCTTGCTATTAAAGAATTGTAATTTTTCTAGCAGGAGAACGCTGCGTTTTTTTGTAGATAAGCTTTTTAGCATCAAGCGAGGAAAAGTTTATCGCAGTTTGCATACATATCTACAGATAATTGGTATATATCTGTTGTATATGTAGCTCAAGGGAGAGTTTTAATTTATGCAGTCTCGTTTCCATGTTCGCCGTGCGCGGATTACCAACCTGGCGTGTTTGTTTCTCGCCGTATTTTTGCTGCTTCCAGCTTTAGCTGCTTGCGGTGGCTCCTCTTCAGATACTGGAAGTAATAGCGGTAACGGACCTGTCAATCTGACCTTCCAATCCTGGGTTCCTGGCATGGATAAAGCCGTCGATATTTTCAACAAAACCCATTCGAATATTCATGTCAAATGGGAATCAGTTCCGGCAGGCAACAATGGCACGTATGCAAAAATGTTTACTGCCATTAAAGCCAAGAATGCTCCTGATCTAGGCCAGGTGGAATATCAGTTCCTACCAACCTTTGAGGCCACTGGTGGCCTGCTTGATCTCTCAAAATATGATGCTGGTTCGTTGCAAGGTAAATTCCTACCCTGGGCCTGGAATCAGGTAAAGCAGGGTGACTCGATCTATGCTATTCCTCAGGATAGTGGCCCGATGGCGATGTTCTATCGTGCCGACCTCTTCAAGAAATACAACATTCCTGTTCCTACTACCTGGGACGAATATGCCAAGGCTGCAGAGAAGCTGCATGCTGCAGATCCCAAGGCCTACATCACTGACTTTCCTCCGAAATCACAGGGCTGGTTCATTGGTATGATCTGGCAGGCTGGTGGTCGCTGGTTCAATATTCAGGGTGATTCCTGGAAGGTTGGCATCAATGATGCCGCTTCTAAGAAAGTCGCTGATTACTGGCAGGGATTACAGGATAAGAAACTGATCAAAAATGATCCTGACTTTGAGCAGAGCTGGTACAACGATCTGAACACCGGCCAGGTAGCTACCTGGGTTACGGCTGTCTGGGGTGCTAATACCATTCTGTCAAACGCTCCTAAGACCGCTGGCGACTGGCGTGTTGCTCCTATGCCTCAGTGGGAATCAGGTAAAAAAGTCTCTGGTAACTGGGGTGGCTCAACTACCGTGGTCTTTAGCAACACCCAGCATCCACAGGAAGCCGCTGAGTTTGCTAAATGGCTCAACACCAACTCTGATGCCGTTGATAGCATGGTCAAAACTGCCCAGATCTATCCTGCATTGACTTCCGCATTGGATATCAAAGCTACTGATGATGTGAAGAAATTCTACAGTGGTCAGGATATCAACGAAGTTTTCAGAGATTCAGCTTCACAGGTTGATGACAAGTTCCAGTGGGGTCCAACCATGAACGATGTCTTCACCTCTATGGCTGACACCTTTAGTAATGCGGTAGACGGAAAAGGGACGTTTGGTTCAGCTTTGGATAGTATTCAGAACACGGTCGTCCAGGGTATGGAGAAACAAGGTTTCAAAGTATCCAAATAAGCGGTTTCTATAGCTAACTCCCAATGCATAGCGGTCGCTGCAGTGCAACTGCTGCTGACCGCTATGCTCCCCAACAGATAGATCTGGTCTATAACCTGTTTACCTGTATTCTTAAGAACCATCTTGTGGCTATATGCCTGAACCTATGCTGCTGTGCAAAATATTGACGGCTATTGTTCTTTATTGTAGGGGATCTGGGATCAGAGAGGATCAATGTATATGGCACTTGCGACTTCAAAGACGGGGAGGACCTCTGGTTCTCGGCGAGCCAGGCAAAGTCCTGGTTTGTTCAAGGGAAAATCCATGACGCCCTACCTGTTCTTAACGCCGTTTTGTGTGATGTTTCTGTTGTTTTTTGTGGTACCGATTTTCTATGCATTGTACCAGAGCTTTTTCCGTAGCCAGCGTAGTGGCCTTGGCTTAGGGGCTCCGACAGTAGTTTTTGCTGGCCTGAGTAATTATCAGCAGGTGTTGACCGACCGCAGTTTCTTTGAAGGCATTGGGCGTATGATCCTGTTCGGTATCGTACAGGTTCCTGTGATGCTTGCATTGGCGCTGGTCCTGGCCTTGTTGTTGGATTCAGTGACCGTGCGCTTCAAGTCCTTTTTCCGGATTGCCTTCTTTATTCCTTATGGTGTTCCTGGCGTGATTGGTGCGCTGCTCTGGGGATTCCTCTACAATCCGCAACTTAGCCCACTTGTTCAGGGATTACAAGCCATTGGGATCAATATCAATTTCTTGAATGGCAACACCATCCTCTGGTCCATGGCCAATATTGTGACCTGGACTTATACCGGTTACAATATGCTGATCATCTATGCATCGCTCCAATCTATTCCGACGCAGCTCTATGAGGCGGCAAGCCTGGATGGTTGTTCCGCGATTGGCATTGCCTGGCGCATCAAAATACCGCTGGTCGCTCCGGCACTGATTCTCACCTGTGTGCTGTCAGTGATTGGTACCTTGCAACTCTTTACCGAACCTCAAGTATTATCCCAGGTCTCGAATAGTATTACCAGTTCCTACACACCGAATCTGTATGCATACTTTATGGCCTTTAGCAATAACAACTATAACTACACCGCCGCCCTCTCTGTTGTGCTGGCTGTGGTTACATTTGTGTTTTCCTTTGGGTTCTTGCGTCTTACCCAGCGTCAGTCAGGAGTGTAAACGATTATGGTAACTACAACAAAAGAACAGGAATCAAGGTTTCCGACGGCAAGCGCGGACGGTAAAAAGGCCGGATCGGGGAGGAAGATACGTCCTGGCAGTGTGCTAGCGATGGCCATCTTGTTTGTGCTCTCGATCTACTTTCTTTTACCGCTCTACTGGCTTTTCATTTCGGCCACAAAGAGTTCTGGTGATCTTTTCAGCACCTTTGGTCTCTGGTTTTCTAATGATTTCCAGCTTTTGAACAATATTCAGCATGTCTTTGCCTATAATAATGGTGCCTACCTGCTTTGGGTAGGAAACTCATTTTTCTACGCCCTGATCAGCGCAGCCATCGGAACCTTGTTTTCCTCAATGGCCGGCTATGCCCTGGCGAAATTTACTTTCCGTGGACGGAGTGCGATCTTCTCCATCATCCTGGGCGCGATCCTGGTTCCCACGCCAGCGCTGGTTTTGCCGTTGTACCTGTTGATGAGCGGCTTCCATTTGACTGATACCTACCTGGCTATTATTTTGCCCAGCATTGTTAGCCCGTTTGGTGTCTATCTGTCGCGTATTTATGCGGATGGATCAGTGCCTGATGCCTTGCTCGATGCGGCACGTGTAGATGGCTCTAGCGAATTCCGCACCTACTGGTCGATTGCTATGCGTATTATGTCTCCTGCCCTGGTTACGGTCTTCCTGTTTCAGTTTGTGGCGGTATGGACAAACTACTTCTTGCAGTATGTTATGGTCAGCAACTCGAATCTGTTTCCGGTGACTGTTGGCCTGCAGCTCTGGAATTCCTCCTATACTAGTGGGGGAGCCCAGCAATATGTTTATAGCATTCTGGTAACTGGCTCTTTGTTGTCAATCCTGCCATTGATTGTGGGCTTCCTGTTGTTACAGCGCTACTGGCGTAACGGCCTGACACTGGGCAGTGTTGTCGGCTAATCATCCCCTCCTCCTCTCATTTTCAAAAAGTGACGATGCTTATAAATGAGCATCGTCACTTTTTGTTGTGTTGACATACTTTGGTTTGTGTTGACGCACCATGTGGTATACTGCAATGTTGTCTCTTTGAGTAAGTTTCCTCTCCGAAGCCGCGTTATTGTGTTTCATTACTACTGTGCTGACATTGCCTGGCATATTATTGTGAGGTGTAATGATGACACCCTCTTCAGATTTTTCTACACAGAATTATACGGACAGCGCGGGGGAGCAGTTGCCTATGCCGCCTGTTTCGGATGTGACTACTCCTCCAATTGGAGAGACGCCCCCCCAGATATTGGCTCAGCAGGCGGCTGATGGACATCGTGGAGCGGCCTGGCGCTTAATGATATGGATTCTGAAAAACGATCCACGAGCCGTGGTCGCGGTTTCTTCGCTGGATGATGATCGTCTGGCTGAGCACCTGCTTGGATTTATTGCTCAGGGTACCTGGGCCGGTAAATCTTTTGATGTACCTGTGTTATTGCGTTCAGCGTACGCGCGTATGCGTCTACGAACCCTTTTCATGCCTGGCTCTGGCATGGATATCGATCGTGCACGGCGCGTCCTGTTAGCTGGACTGCGTTCGCCACGTCCAGCATTGCGCGCAAATGCTGCTCATATTCTGGGCCTGATCGCGGTGCGGAGTGATGCTTCAGTGCTGTTAAAGGCTTTAAACGATCCTGATTATGACGTGCGTTTAGAGGCTGCCAAAGCGCTGGGATATGTTGGGGCGCCGGAAGCGGTGCCCGCTCTTATCGTGGCTCTACGCAGCGCTGACGAGCAACTGGGTGTCCAGATCTTTCATTCTTTGGTTCAGTCAGGTAGCTGGTCAGTACCGGCACTCATCGCTGAATGTGATAGTACATCAGCCTGGACACGCTGGTATTGTATGCGCGCATTGGGTGAGATCAATGACGAACGCGCTATTCCTGTTCTGGCCCGCAGCTTGAATGATCCCGATCATGGAGTTGCGTGGATGGCCGCCAAAGAATTAGTGCAATTTGGGAAAAATGGAGTTAAGCCATTATTGTCCGTTTTGATGACCCAGGAAACGTCTCCCTGGCTAGCCGAAACTGCCTCGTATGTGTTTCGTCAGCTCTATACACGCTATGGAAGGCTTAAGCCATATCTTGAGCCTGTTTTCCGGGAAATGCAGGCCTCATCGTTCAGGGTTGGTACTGCCCAGGCTGCTCACAAAGCGCTTGAGCAACTGGAAAAGGATCAAATCCTGCAACTTTCCAGCCGTGAACTTACATTCAAAAGTGTCTGATACTGACGCTTAGCGCCATCTTTCTCTATCATTGTTAGCCTGCTAAATCCTACAAATGGAGTCCGGCAGGCTTTTTTGTGGAAAGTTCTGTTTATGGAATATTTTTGTCAGCCTGTGCTGTTTATAACAATAGCAAAAGAAAACTTCACAATATAATCTCCTTCTAACCTGTGCAGTGGCCATGTGCAATGTGCGTACACGCAACGATAATTAGCTCAGCTTCCTTGACAAGAAAAATTTGAACATGGTACTCTTTGGTGAGAAAGATAAAAACTAATTTGATATACTTAGTCAACAATGAGGTGATGTAACATGGGTGACGCTTTTCGCGAGATACTGCGGCAAGCACGGCAACATGTACCCGAGTGGTCGGCTTCACAGGTAAATGAAGCAATAGGCCAGCGTAAGCAGGGCGATGCAGATTTTACTCTGGTCGATGTCCGTGAGAAAAACGAATGGAATGAAGGATACATTCCAGGCGCGATACATGTTCCTCGTGGACATCTTGAATCACAGATTGAAGAAGCTGTTCCCGATAAATCTAAAAGAGTTGTCTTATATTGTGCTGGCGGCGTGCGCTCACTCATGGCAGGCAATACCTTACAGCAGATGGGCTACCAGGATGTGGTATCCATGGCTGGTGGTTTTGGACAATGGAAGGGTAGTGGCTTAGGCTTTACTCAACCTCGCACACTGAACGAGGCACAGACGAAGCGCTATAGCCGTCATCTTTTAGTGCCAGAGGTTGGTGAGCAGGGTCAGTTGAAACTCCTGGACTCCAAGGTACTCTTTATTGGTGCTGGTGGTCTGGGTTCTCCCGCTGCACTGTACCTGGCTGCGGCCGGCGTTGGCACCATCGGTATCATTGATGCTGATGTGGTAGACGATAGTAACTTACAGCGCCAGGTAATCCACAATACCGAGCGTATTGGTCAATATAAAGCAGAGTCAGCGCGTACAACCATCAATGCACTGAATCCTGATATAAAGGTCAATACATATATTGAGCGGTTGGATGAGACCAACGTTAAACAGCTCGTCTCTGAATATGATTTGATCATTGACGGTACTGATAATTTCCCCACGCGTTATATGCTGAATGATGCCGCTCTTATCTTTAACAAGCCGGTTGTCCATGGCAGCGTCTTCCGCTTTGAGGGACAGGTAACCGTCTTCAAACCTTATGAAGGACCTTGCTATCGCTGTCTCTATCCAGAGCCACCCCCCCCAGCCCTGGCACCTAGTTGTGCGGAAGCGGGTGTCTTAGGTGTGCTACCTGGTATTATCGGTCTGTTGCAGGCGACAGAGGCAATTAAAGTACTCCTCGGTATTGGTGAGCCATTGGTTGGTCGCTTGTTGACCTACGATGCCCTCTCCGGTGAGTTCATGGAACTGCGCCTCTTCCGCGATCCTAATTGCCCCGCTTGTGGCGAGCATGGACATCCTGAAGATCTGCCCACATATGCTGATGTGTGTGCAATACCAGCGTAAGATGTAAAGTAATTAGTGGTGGTAACTAGTCGCTAGTACCACCACTACTGGTAAGTAGGAAACCAATCGGCCGCAAGGACCGAACCTACGGTTATTAATATTTCTTTATGAAGGGAACCGAAATCATGGCAAATATCCGTCTGGCGCCAGTACTGCGCTCATATGCAGGTGGCTCAAAGCAAGTTAACGCACAGGGTAGCACTTTAGCTGAAGTTCTGAACAATCTCTATCAGAGCCATCCCTCTTTGAAGGAGCAGATTCAGCCAGAGCAAGAGCTGAGCCGTTTTGTGAATGTATATGTTAATGACCAGGATGTCCGCTACTTGCAGGGATTAGAGACCGCTGTAGAAGCTAATGACACCATTACTCTTTTGCCTGCTATGGCGGGTGGACGCTAGGAGAAAAGACGCATGCGCTACGGCAGCCTGTTAGAGACCATTGGAAATACACCACTTGTCGAGCTGAAAAGCTTCAGCCCACGTCCCGGGGTAGAGATTTATGCCAAACTCGAGGGGAACAATCCTACCGGCAGTGTCAAGGATCGTGTGGCTAAGAAGATGATCGAGGAGGCCGAGGCAAACGGCACATTGCGTCCAGGCTCGATTTTGTTGGAACCGACCAGTGGCAATACAGGTATTGCCCTGGCGATGATTGCGCGCATTAAAGGCTATCAGTTTGTAGCCGTGATGCCCGATAATGTAACGAGTGAACGTCGTCAGATGCTTGAACTCTATGGCGCGAAGATCATTTATTCAGATGGTAGCCAGGGAAGTAATGGGGCGGTCAAACAGGCCAAGGAACTGGCAAAGACTGATGATCGCTACGTTATGCTCTATCAATATGGCAATCCGGCTAATCCTGGAGCTCATTATGATGGAACTGCGGTGGAGATCATCCGAGACCTGCCTGATCTGGATGTCTTTGTGGCTGGCCTGGGAACGGGCGGTACCCTGACGGGTAATGGGCGTCGCCTGAAGGAATACAATCCTGCTATCCGCATCGTGGCCGCCGAGCCAATGCAGGGGGAGGGTGTGCAGGGACTACGCAGTTTGCAGGATGGTTTTGTACCACCAGTACTTGATCAGTCAATATTAGATGGCAAGATTCTTGTGACTAGCGGTGATTCTATTCGTCGCACTCGACAGTTGAAGGATCAAGAAGGTATCTTCGCGGGACCTTCCTGTGGCGCTTCTTTACAGGCGGCTTTGCGCGTTGCCAGTAGTATGGAGCAAGGCAAAATCGTGGTCTTGCTGGCTGATGGTGGTTGGAAATATTTGAGCGAAGATCTCTGGACCCGTTCGGTTGAGCAGATTGAAGAGGAGTTAGAGGCAAAAGTATTATGGTAGTGGACGCAAGTTTTGTTATTCATATCCCTTCTAACCTCTATCAAGAAATGGTAGAGCATGTTCGTGCTGGCTATCCTGATGAGACCTGTGGAGCGCTTGGGAGTGTTGATGAGCGTGTAGTGAAAAATTATCCTACCGCCAATGTTGCCGAGCATCCCGATGATTTCTCGATTATCAGCGAGAGCGATATGGTGCGTATCTACAATGACATTGATACGTATGATGGGGATCTGATTTATTATCATTCGCATCCAATTACCGAAGCCTATCCTTCGGCGCGTGATATCGAGTATGCCAGACGTAGTGGCTATCTGTATATTATCTTTTCACACCGTCATCATCCAGACGATCCATATGCGCGTGTATTCAAAATTGATCCTCAAGGTAGCGTCACTGAAGGAGAGATCGCCATCGATTAGCCTCTTCTCTCAAGCAAACATAGTCTGAAAGCTTATCTTACCACCGGTAAGGTAGGCTTTTTTGTGCCTTAATTCTTCTTTTGATAGAGATATGTCTCTGTTCGATCTTCTCAACCGTGCTTTATATGTAGCTTATCTAGTTGCGTCATAGTAATAGGATAGTGTTCAGATACTCAGAAACGAGGAGTAGCATGCTTAATGATAAACGTGCGAAGAAGCGCAACTGGCTTATTACTGGAGCCTGGTTCGGGACAATTGTCCTGTTAGGTGTCCTGAAGC
Organism: Dictyobacter alpinus; assembly: GCF_003967575.1. NCBI lineage: Bacteria > Bacillati > Chloroflexota > Ktedonobacteria > Ktedonobacterales > Dictyobacteraceae > Dictyobacter > Dictyobacter alpinus. Next base: position 438,644 of record NZ_BIFT01000001.1, on the reverse strand, counting down.
GTGTCAAGGATAAGCAGCAGCAAAGTTAAAATGTGGCACTTGTTTTGATCAATGGCTTCCGGCAACGTTGTTATTAAAGGGAGCTATAATCTTCCCCTATACCTATTAATTATTGTTATTGAAAAAGAGAATGTATATGACTGAAGGAAGAGGTTCTTCCTGGTTGCTGGAGTCCAAATCACAGGGGAATTCCAGTGATATGCAGGATGCAGAAAATTATATTCAGGACAAGAAGGTAGACGACACGAAATCTGACAATTTCGTGTTCTCCGTAATCAAAGAAGTTGTATTCAAGCCAGTCGTTGCAACACCTGAAAAAAGCGTACGTCATCTCCCGGCTGATATGGCGCGCTTTGTTTCGGTGCTTGGACTCAGCGCGGCTCTGCTCGGACCACTTAGCGCCTGTAGCAACAATGATTCTCCCTGTCCTACTCCCAATAATCCCAAGGATACAAAGCAAATTTCCTGTACGGGTAGTGGCGGTTCACATTATCTATGGATCCCAAACCGTGGTGGTTGGGTACCCAGCGACGATGGTGTTCATCCTAATGCTGGAGCAAAGGGTGTTGGTGCGGATGATGGGAATGGTGGCGTAGGTGGTGGTAAAGGTGGTAGTAGTAAAGGTGGCAGCGGAGAAGGTGGTGGTGGAGAGGGTGGAGGAGCACATGGAGGCGGTGGTGAGGGAGGCTGATCCTTTGAATATAACCCCTGGTTCTGAAGGTAATCATTTCGCCCAGGCATATCGCGAGTGGCGGCGTGCCTATTATAACCGGTTCCCCACATTCTGGGGAACCCTGCCCGGCGAGAGTGTTGAAGAATATGCCGTCTATGGAGCCCTCGAAATTTCTCATGAGCATGCGGAGGCGTTGCGTAACGCCTCTTCACGCCTCTATACCCTGATGACACGGCTAGCGCTCTTGCTCCAGCAAGCAGATAACGAGTCACTCATTGAGATGGGTATACCTGTATCCGCATTGCCGTATGTGCATATTGTCATGCCAGAGATGCCTGCTGTAATGTGTGGCCGCTTTGAATTTGTCATGAGTGCAGAAGGTCCCAAACTGCTAGAATTTAATGCTGAGACTCCTACCTTTGTTGTTGAGCTATTCCATATGAATGGGCAGGTCTGTACAGATTTTGGACTACCAGATCCTAATGTGCATTGTCAGCAACAATTGGTGCAGGCAGTGCGCGCAGCTATTACCGCCGGTCTTGATTGGATTGAACCTCAACCGTCAGGCGAGCGCTCAGTCGTCTTTAGCGCCTATGCTCACCGTAAAGAAGAGCGTATCACCACGGAGTTTTACCATCAACTCCTCCTGGAGCAGGGTGACGTACCATATCGAACCTCGTTTCGTGGTCTGCATGAATTGCGCGTAACCCGCAACGGCCTGTTTACCGCCGACGGCGAGCGTGTGGATGTTCTTTACAAGCTTTATCCTACCGAGCATCTTATGCTGGATGAGGATGTGGATGGCACACCGGTTGGTTTGGCCCTGATGGAGTTGGTCCGTAAAAGGCAACTGGCCGTGATCAATCCACCCATTTCATTTGTATTGCAGAATAAAGCACTGGTTGCCATCTTATGGGCCTTGCATCTGGCGGAGAGTGAGCTCTTCACCTCTGAAGAACATGCCTGGATTGAGCAGTATGTGCTTCCCACATATCTGAGTCCTCTTGATGCCGAGGGCCAGCCAATCTTTACCGGCCAGCATGTCATCAAACCGGTCTATGGCCGCGAGGGCTCCTCAGTCACGATCCTTGATCAACATGAGGTGATTGAGCACAGTCAATGGAATTTTTATGATAAGCAGATCAAGGTGTATCAGCAATATGCAGGTCTGCCCACTACCACAATTCAAACGGAAGCCGGACTTACACCGGTAAACCTTGTGCATAATTGCTTTATCGTTGATGGAACACCTTCCGCAATTGGTGTGCGTGCCTGCCAGAAGTTAATTTTTGATGATAACTCCTACTTCCTGCCTGTCTGCTCTCCAACCACGACATAAGTAAAGCAGCAACAATCGGACATCGCATTACGCAAATGCTGTTCAGGCGCTGGTAGGGAATGGCGCACCATTCCCTACCAGCGCCTGAACAGCATTCAACCTATCTTTCAGACGTCCTCTCTAAAAACTTCTATAGCCTGATTCGTGTAACTATTGTCAATGATCCTATTTCTGTGTATAAATGGTATGATTGCTTATTTGATAATATAGTTTGATCAGGCTTGTTTTGTTGATATCTGGTGATTGGAGAATAGCTGAATGAAACTTCAGGCTGCGACACGTTATCCGTTGACGGTTGAGAAAGCCACAATTGAGGGATCTCGCTTTAACCTCATTTTTGCCCTGTCTACCGTGTGGTTTCTGGCAGGCGCCTGTTTGGATGCCTGGGCACACAGCCATCTGGCCCGCCTGGAAACCTTTTTTACCCCCTGGCATGCGGTGCTCTATTCTGGATTTCTGGCAACCGCGCTGGTTCTCCTGGGCGTGATCTGCTTTAATCGTCTGCGCACTTCCTCGTGGCGTGAAGCTATTCCTGCGGGCTATGAATTGACCGTACTGGCGGTGGCTGGCTTTGCGATCGGAGGCGTAGGGGATATGTTCTGGCATATTTTCTTTGGCATTGAACAGAATATCGATGCTGAGATGAGCCCTACCCATCTCTTTTTGATGGCTTGTGGTTGTATTTTTCTAGCCAGCCCATATCGTGCGCTCTATCACAACTCAGGCACTACTTTGCAAGGTGTGCAGCGTCTAAATCTGGTCCTCTCGCAGATCTTATTGATGGCCTTGCCCTCAATTATCCTGACGAGTTTTCACCCATTGACACAGTTCTGGCCAACATATGTACCGACAGGCGACAACAAAGGACAATCTCTGGCTGTGGTCAGTATTTATTTTCAAGCCGTACTTGTGACCGGGTATGCGCTTTTTGCCGTTCAACGCTGGCGCCTTTTCCCGGGTTTCTTTACATTCTCCTGGGGTGTAACAGCGATCATGATGGCGGTGTTGGGAGATAGTGTACTCAGTGTTGTGATTGCTAGCCTGGCAGGATTGCTAACGGATGTGGCTTATGCGTGGTTGCGGCCAGATCCGAGTAAGCAACTGACAAATTATCGTCTCTTTGCGATGTGTGTGCCGATGCTCCTTTTCCTGGTTTACTTTCTGGTCCTGCAATTTGCTACTCCTACAGGAGTTATCTGGACCATCCATCTATCGGTTGGTTCTATTGTTGTGAGTGGTCTGCTCGGCTTATTGCTCACCTATCTGATTAAGCCACCTGTGATCCAGGGATAAAAAAAGCGGCCAAAAAGCAGGAGGACCAGTATATGACACACTGGTCCTCCTGCTTTTTGGCTGCTCTCGTCTTTTGTCGAAGTTGGTTCGCCCGCTACGCGGGCGGGGAGGGGGAGAGATGCCGGGGGCACAGCCCTCGAACCCCCAGTCAAGGGGCTCGCCGCCCCTTGCATCCCCGCTTTTCCACCATAGGGAGAGATGTTGGAGACACTAGCCTGGGTTTCTCAATGAAGGGGCTGGTTGGCTCTTTCATCTCTATTTTTCTATTAAATGATATCTGACCAGTCTATCAGGCATGATAAGCATCTAGTGTGGTGCGTAAAACTTGTCCATGGGCATTTAATTGTTGACGTGCTTGTTCGACTGGCAGATTTGTGAGTGCCATCAGGATGGCAACCTTTGTTTCACCGTTGGCTTCTTTAAGTAAAGTTTCGGCCCGTTCGCGCTCACAGTCGGTTGCGAGTTGCACGATTTTAATTGCTCGTTGAGCCAGTTTATAATTGGTGGCGCGTACATCGACCATTAGATTACCATAGGTTTTGCCAAGACGAATCATTGCTCCTGTACTCAGCATATTCAGGACCATTTTTTGCGCGCTACCAGCTTTAAGGCGGGTTGAGCCGCTGATAACTTCTGGTCCCACTACTGGTGCGATCATGATATCTACCGCCGATTCTAGTGGGGATGCAGCATTACAGGCGACTCCAATGGTGAGCGCGCCCTGTGTTCTGGCGTATGCGACTGCACCCAGAACATACGGGGTACGGCCACTGGCTGCCAGGCCTACTACACTATCGCGGTCAGTAATATCAAGTTCCTTGAGCGCTACTTCTCCAGCGGCTGGATCATCTTCAGCACCTTCGATGGCGCTGGTAATGGCACGGGCGCCACCTGCGATCATACCGACAACCTGTTCTGGAGAAGTATTAAACGTTGGGGGACATTCAGATGCGTCCAGCACTCCCAGCCGTCCTGATGTACCGGCACCGATATAGATGAGCCGTCCACCCTGGCGCATGCGTTTAGCGATGGCTTCGATGGCGTGCCCGATACATGGTAGTTCGGTTTGAATGGCTTCAGGAACCCGTGTATCTTCGCTATTCATCACACGGGCGATCTCTAGCCCGCTCATCTGGTCAATATGGGTCGTAGCTGGATTGTTTTTTTCAGTCTCTAAGGCTGCGAGCGTTGGCTCTGTTGGTTTCTGTGACATATGTCCATGTCTCCCTGGGAAAATTATCTTTTTCTGCTTGATGCTATCAACCATATGCATAAGACATATGGCCTGGTGTGGAACGACAATTATGATAGTAGTTGTTCGCGTTTCAGGCTGGTGTAGAAAATATATTTATGTCCACAATAAATGGATCGCGCATACTCAATGGGTAGATTACGTTCGGTGTAAGCTGTACGGCAAGTGTAGAGGGCAGGACTGCCGATGGGCATCTGGAGCAGATCAGCCTCTTTGTTACTGATCAGGCCAGCTTCAAGTTCTTGTTCGGCTTCGATAAGTGTCAGGCCGTATGTATTTTCAAGCAACTGATAAAGGGAATTATGCTCCAGGTCCTCTTCAAGCAATTTTTCACAGCCGATGAAATTGAGATGCGAAACTTCCAATGCTAAGGGTTCATCGTTCGCTAAACGCAAGCGTCGTAGTGTGAAGATCATTTGACCTGTTTTGATGCGCAAATGTTCGGCCGTCGTTTCATCGGCTGGACACATTTGCGCGGATAATACTCTGGTAGCGGGGCGTTGCCCACGTGCGCTAATGTCCTCGGTAAAGCCGGTTAGATGGATCAACTGCTGAGTGATTTTATGCCGACTGACAAACGTACCTTTGCCCTGTTCGCGGTAAAAAAGTCCTTCATTGACCAACTCGGTGATGGCCTGTCGTGCTGTCATACGGCTGATACCATACTGCTCACTCAGTTCACGTTCCGAGGGAATCAAATCGCCGGATTTCCACTCTTGTGCGTTGATTTTCTCGCGCATAATCTCTTTTAATTGATAATAGCGCGGTAACGGTCCTTTCCGATGGCTTATATGCATGAATCTGTCCTATCTGTCTCACAGCGTGGGCTAAAAACGCGTGGTTTTTGTGCTGCCTCTTTTTTTCTAACTATACCTTTGTCGTTCTCTTACAGAGCGCTTTTATTCACTCCCTGTTATCAGTTGACGAAGGTAAGCTTGTTCAGATATGGTTGTTCTGCAGCGGCTGGCTCAGCCTGTTCTGACTTGAATAGCTGCTGCATTACGCGTAAATAGTTCGCACCTGGCGTAATTTTGCCTAGAATAGTGTGCGCGCTGGCACCGGTACACTGAGGAAGATTAGCCGAGCGTCCATACAATGTTTCATGACCAAGTAAGGCAAAGGTAACGGCTTCCTTCGCACTGGCTGGTAGACCTACTGTATCAAAGGAACGTACCTGTGTATCAGGTAGGGCTGCTTGCAGTCCTGCCATAAGTACAGGATTGTAGCTACCGCCTCCACTGACAATAACCTCGTCGATCTGGGCTGGCCCAAAGTTGTGATATGCGTGGGCGATACTCTCGGCAGTAACGGTGGTCAGCGTTGCCATGGTATCTTCCATAGAGAGTTGCCGTTGTTGCGCGGTCGTGAGAATCGCTTCGGCAAAGGCATCCCCAAAAAGCTCGCGGCCCGTAGTTTTGGGAGGCGTCTGTTTGAAATAAGGATGGGCCAGAATTTCGTCTACCAATCTCTGGTTGGGTTGACCGTTGCGTGCCAGTTTGCCATCCTCATCAAAGCCAGCTTGTCCTTGAGTGAAGTAGCGTGCCCCATAATCGATCAATACATTTCCAGGTCCCGTATCGAATGCATAGGCTCCTGTGCTTCCCTGTCTCGCTGGTAAGAAGGTCACATTCCCAATGCCTCCAATATTTTGCAGGGCGCGGGTCTTCTCATCGTCCGCAAACAGTAGCGCATCCAGGAAAGAGACCAATGGTGCCCCCTGACCTCCGGCAGCCATATCGGCCACGCGAAAATCAGCCACAGTTGTAATGCCTGTACGATGGGCAATCACTGCCGCTTCTCCTATTTGGAGCGTTGAGAGCGTGCGGCCTGCCTCCACTAAATGGTAGATGGTCTGTCCATGAGAAGCGATCAGGTCAACGTCTCTGCTTGTCAGCCCCTCATCTCTCATGAAATGTAAAAAGGCCGCAGCAAAAGCCTCTCCCAGTACAAAGTTTAATTCTGTCAGCTCATCCAATGGAGCATGTTTCTCGCGGCACAGTCGCAGTACCTGTTGCCGTAATGCCGGCTCATGAGCATATTCTTTTTGTGCCAGCAAACGGCAGGAAAGCGTGTTGGCTTGCGGTCCTGGTGAAAACTCACAAAGGGCAAGATTGATGCCATCAACCGATGTGCCTGAATTCATTCCAACTACACGCATATTATTCCTCCTCATCTTTGTAGAGCAAGCACGAACGTCTGCGCTCTTGAAACGTAGCTCGCTCGGCTTCCCAGTTTGTGAGTATCTCAGCTACTTCATCGCCAGCATCCAATGCCAGGCGTAATTGATCGCTACCGGCTAGCAAATCAATGAAGTAGCGGCCATCGGCCATTTGTAGCCAATCAAGAGAAACAGATGAAACAGTACGTACAGCATGCAGTAGATGCAAGCCAACCGCGACTGGGTGTAGTGCCTGGCGATCGCTAATATGAATCTGCACACCGCCGCAGGTTTGCTGTGCATACTTGGAAAAGGTGGGTGTAAAGTAGACTGGGCGGAAGATAGCGCCAGGAATAGTTCGGTTTTCCAGTTCAGCCACAAGTTCAAATGAATCAAGATCTGGTGCACCAATCAGTTCAAATGGCCGTGTGGTGCCACGACCCTCGGAATAACGGGTTCCTTCAAACAAGCAGGTACCTGGATAGAGGGTCAGTGAGTCCAGGGTAGGGAGATTTGGTGTGGGTTGTACCCAGGGCAGGTCGGTCTCATCAAACCAGAGGTTACGCTGCCAGCCATGCATCGGTACAACAAGTGGTGCTGGCCAGCCGCGCTCGGTAGCAATCAAACGAGCCAGTTCACCTGTAGTCAGGCCGTGTTGTATCGGTATTGGATGGATACCAATAAAGGATGAGAAGTCGGACTTTAGCAGATTGCCAGCTGGAGCACTACCTCCAATGGGATTGGGGCGATCAAAAACTACAAAGGTTAATCCTGCCTCAGCCGCCGCCTCCTGAGCATAGACCATAGTTGCGATATACGTGGAATAACGCGTCCCTAGATCCTGTATGTCGTAGATCAACGCATCCAATCCAGCCAGCATGTCGCTGGCTGGACGCCGTGACTTGCCATACAGGCTAAACATGGGCAGGCCAGTGCGTGGATCAGGCTGGCCACTGATATGTACACCAGCCTGTACGTCGCCACGAATCCCATGTTCAGGTCCAAAGAGGGAGGTGAGTTGTATGCGTGTATCCGCGTTCAACAGATCAACTGTGCTGTGCAGGTGATGATCGACACCCGTTGCATTAGTAATTAAACCAACTTGTTGTCCTGCTAACTCGGAGCTTGTAGTTGCTAGAAAAACCTCAAGCCCCGTCCGTACTTGTACTTTAGTCGCTCTCACCGGTTACCCCTTAATCGCTCCCATACGCACACCACTCAAGAAGTTGCGTTGGAAGATCATAAAGAAGATAACCATTGGTAACGCTGCCAGAGCAGCACCAGCGAAAATAATACCAAAGTCAGTCGTAAATTCACCCTGTAGACCAGCGACACCAACGGGTAGGGTATAGTTGCTACTGGATTGTAGGACAACGAGTGGCCAGAAGAAGTCGTTCCAGTGCTGTACAAAGACCATAATCGCCAGGGCGCCTACTGCTGGTTTAGAGAGCGGCAAGATCACATACCAGAAGACACGTAGTTCACCACAACCATCCATTCTGGCGGCCTCCAACAGTTCGGTTGGAAGCGTCTGGATATACTGGCGCATCAAAAAGATACCAAAGACGCCAGCCAATCCTGGTAGGATTACTGCCATCAAGCTGTCTAGCAGACCCAGGTTGCGTGTCTCTATATACAGTGGAATAAAGGTCACATACGATGGAATCATCATTGTTGCTACCAGTAGCCAGAACAAGAAATCTTTGCCTGGAAAGTTTTTCTTGGCAAAAGCATACCCTGCCAGCGTATCAAAGAAGATATGGAAAACCGTAATCGTCACGGCAACAATAATGCTATTTTTACCCCATGCCCAGTAATCAGTCGCCTGTGACAGCAGGCGTTGAAAATTGTCGATGCTGGCATGTAACGGAATCAGATCGGGCGGTGTTTTAATGGCAAATGTTGTTGGCGTCAAAGCCGTAACAAAGAGCCAGTACATCGGCCAGAGTGCCACCACAGCTGCCGCGATCAAAATGATCCAGGCCAGAATACTTGACCATTTGACTGGTCTTGTTGGGCGTTTCACGTGAACTGAATGTTGTGCCATGACTAATACTCCACATCACTTCTAAGAAAACGGAACTGCACTACGGTGACGGCGGCAATCATCAAGAACAAGATAAATGCCTGTGCAGACGCAATACCATAGCGGAATTGCTGGAAGGCATTCTGATAAATCTGGGTGATAATTACCTGTGTGCTATTACCAACGCCACTTGGTACCAGAATAAACACTTTTTCAAAGACCTGGAAGCTGGCAATGGTATAGAGCACAACTACATAGAGTGTCGTTGACTTGATGAGTGGGAGCGTAATGTGCCACCAGCGCATCACCGGGCCGGCACCATCCAATTTCGCTGCCTCATAAAATTCTGGTGGAATACTGCCCATGGCGGCATTAAACAGCACGATACCTGTAGCAGGAATAGTCAGGACGGTAGAGAGGGTAATGCTATTAAGGACAAGATTGGGATCTGAGAGCCAGCGCATAGGAGCAATATGAACGAGGCCGATCAGATAATTTAAGAAGCCATATTCCGAATTATAGATAAACTTCCAGACAATCGCTACGACGACCGAACTGGTTACCGCGGGCAGATAGAAAGCTGCCAGGAAAAAGGTCTTGACATGCTTATGCCGCCCCTGGATTAAAGCAGCCAGGGCCAGCGCGATCAACATATTGGCGACGACCGTGATTATTGTATAGTAGAGCGTATTCTGGATGGCTTTCACAAAAACGCCGCTATCGGTGGTAAAGGCGCGCAGATAGTTTTTGAAGCCAACCCACTGGTTATTGGCAACAATATCTCCTTGTTGAAAAGAGATAATTAAAGCCCAGAGGACCGGGAATAGGGTAAATAAAGCAAAGCAGAGCATACTGGGTAAAACAAATGCATAGCTCCAACCATGCTCTTTAAAGAAACGTTGAACGGTATTTGGTCGGTATGCAGGGCGCGTTTTTGCCTCTGCTAACTGAACGTCCGACATGGCCATCCTCCTCATCAAGACTTAAAACGACGGTATTCCAAGCAGAGGGTGAAAAGGTACCGGGAGAGAGAACCCTCCCGGCCTTTTCCTAACGCCAGATCTTACTGGTTATCGGCGAGAATGGAGTTAATTTCATCGGCGGGTGCCTTGAATGCCTGCTCTGGTTTCTCTTTGCCCAGAACTGCATTCTGAATATGGGTGTGGATCAGTGTACGTACCTGGGACCATGATGCAATCAATGGCATAAGGTATGTATACTCTACAAATGGTGTGAATTTATTGATCGGATCCGTAACTGTAATGGATTTACGAGCACCGGGAGCCAAATAATACTTCGGCACGTCCTTGGCGACCTCGCTACCAGTTAGATAACGTGCCAGATCCATGGTGGCTTTGAGTTTATTGGTATCGCTGGATTTAGCGACCGCGATCAGTCCGATACCACCGGTGGTCAAATGTTTGCCCAGTTTACCAATCGGCATCGGTTTAACGGTGAAATTCATCCCAAGAGATGCATAGCCGCCAGAATCACCGCTAGGTGCACAATACATAGCATAATTCTTATGCTGACTAAAGCCAGTACCAATATCATCTGGGGACTGTGTGCCGAAGTCGGGGGGAGTTACCTTATACTTCAGCGCCAGATCAGCCAACTTCTGTAATCCACTGATTGCTTCAGGGCTATCAAACATATACTTCTTGTTATCTGTACTGATTGGCACGCCACCATCGCCCATGATAATAGGCCAGGTATTTACCAGATCAGGATCGATTGCGCCTGTGAAGCCATATACCTTTTGCCCATTGGCGCGCGTAAAGGTCAACTTCTGGGCAATCTCAACGAACTGCTCATACGTCCAGTTATCATCAGGGACAGGCACGCCGCGCTCTTTAAAGAGATCCAGATTCAGATACATACCAACGGGTGGAACCCACAAAGGCCAGGCATATGTTTTTCCATTAAATTTGATTGCATCAAGCAGATTAGGATATAGATCAGCTTTATCATCGGCTGTCAAATAATCATCAATAGGCTGAACCAGATTCTGCTTCACTAGCAATGGTAGATTATCAGCTGGGAAACGGAAGAGGTCTAAAGAAGAACCACCACTGACCGCCTGGGTAACTTTGGTAAAACCAGCATTGTCGCCAGTATAACCAGTGATTTTGACATTTGTATGAGCATGTTTCTTCGTATAGGCAGCTATAGCTGCATCGGTGAGCTTGCCGGTTGCATTGGCACCACCTGGCTGATAGCCCAGAGTCCAATACTTCAGTGTAATGTCCTGGGTGGCGGATGATCCTGCTGGTGCTTCACCACAGGCTGCCAGGAAAGCAGCCAGGGCGCTGGCGCCCACTACAGCTTTGCCACCTTCAATGAAAAACTGTCGCCGTGTAACAGAACTCATGCTTATTTCTCCTCAATGTGCTATGTTTGGGGCTCGCATGTGTGTAAATAGGGTATCTTGCTACAATAGCATCGTTGCCATTGCGAACAAAGGAGCGTCCTTTCGCTCTCTGCTCTTTTTCCTCAATACAAATAATTTCGAAACATCTTTTTTCTTTATAATAAAAGTAAATGATGCATCAATCTCTTTTTCTCTAGGGATACGCGAAGAAAGAGGAATAAGTGTGCTGTGCGAGATATCTACGCATTCTCTTGTTGGCGCTGGCTCCTTCCCTGATCTCATAAGAATGCTAGCTGTTATAGTCGATAGGTTGTATAGACCAACCGCCGCATTTTTAACACTATGCCATACTTTCAATATGCTGTCAAGCTACAATCATTGTTTCGATAAAAAATAGGCGAGAGGTGTGTAACTTAATTCTACTCTTCTCTCGTTTCTCACTCTTATCGTGGAGTGTGCAGCTAGCCGCACACGGGCCCTGAAGGGCCCATGCTTTTTTGATACCACGTGTAAAACCGTTTGAGTGCCAAATGAGGACAGGCTAAATATGTCCACGCCATTGTTGGAAGAGACGGTCGAAGTTGCCCTGGGGATCGCGATACCATTCTTCAGGCGTGAGCTGGAGTGGTTCGATTGTTCTTTGTGGCAACTTGCCTTCAGCGACGAGCTGTGCGAAATCGCGCATAGCTTCGCCGGACGGTTTGACCGTTCCATCATAGCGTGTCAGGCCAAAGAAGCGTTCATGTACATTCAGTTTAAATGGTGGTTTCTCCCATAAGGAAGGATCATAATCAGAGAACATCCAGCCAAATGCGCCTATTGAGCCACAGCGAGCTAACTTCTCCAGGACCTCTCGGTAATAGCGTCCGCCTGCTTCATCTGAGGCTAAATATTGTGTTTTTAGCTTACCTGCTCGCTCGATCTGAATGAATTCTGAAACATCTCCGTCTGGCGAACTGGCATAGCCAAACTCTTCGAAGAGTACCTGTTTGCCACCCAGGGCCTCAGTTATCAGGTTGGCCAGTGGTACCACATCGCTATTCAATGGCTCATCTTTCTCTGTCAGGCTATAGTAAATACTATAGGCATGCATAGATAGAAAATCATCGTAGGGCGCCAGCAATTGAGGCTGGAAACCATTGTTACTGGTGAGCAGAGGTAGATGCATACCGGCACTTACGGGACGAGTCGAGTATTTGCGTACCTCTGCGCTTAACAACCTGTTCCAATTCGCACTATCATTGATATGTTTCGGTATGGCGAACAGGTCTGGTTCATTCGAGAAATTCCATGAATAGATGGCCGGATGGCTACCATAACGCCCACAGACAGCTGCAACCAGACGTAATTCCGCATCAAGTAGCAATGGATCAGTATAAGGATCGCGGCCCATGCGGGCTGTATATTCACCATTTGTGAGCCGTGGGGGATGTCCAACTTCGCCTTCGGTATCGAGCAACGTCCATTCTGGCCACCAGTTTGCCCCTGACATGTGGCCCGTAAAGAATGTAGGCATCACTTGAATACCTACCTCCTGCGCCACATCCAGTACCGTTCCCAGATCGGTCAGTGCTTTATCACTTATGCGGTCTGGAGCAGGTTGGAAATCTTCCCAGAACAAGAAGATACGCGCAACCTGTAACTTGAGTGCAGCGATCTCAGCAAACTCTTGCTCAACCTCAGCCCGTTCAAAGTCTTTCCACCAGTACATTGCTTTTTTGCGTGGCCAGTAATTCACACCTAATGTAAACATTATAAGGGTTCCTTTCATATTCTGGATTGATTCAATTATTTTACACCCTATTGATAGATTATGACCATTTTTTGTTAATAAATATATTTAACTTATTGAATATGTAGTGATATACCGCGAAATCAAGCGAGGAAACGCTGTGAGAATTACTTTTTTGTTGCTGAGAATGGAGACAATTGCCGTAAGTGTGGGCGCAGGCTAATCATTGTTTCAGGTAGGTCTGGATCCATCATCAGTTTATCGAGTAGCGAGAACATAGCCTGCACAATATGGGTTGGATCAAATTCATAGACCGTCATATTTTTTGTACGACCAAATAGAATAGGTGAGCCAGTATTGGCATGAGTCACAATTTGCACATCATGTCCAATTTGTATATCAAGTTCGTCTAGAGCAACCAGGGCTCCATCGGTCATCATATCATTGGCAATGAAGATACCATCAGGTTTAACAGGATTAAACGAACCAAACACCTCTTTAGCTAGCAAATAGCCCTGTTCTTGTAATGTGAGTGAGGTTTGGGATGGTGGAAAATAGGATTGTCGAGTGAACTCAGGGAAATAGGGGATTTTTCGTTCATTGAGTACCTGGCGCATCGCTTGAATTGGCTCCTCATCGGCCGTATAAGGTTGAGGGAGAACTGGCGTCCAGATACCGATGCGTTTACAGTTTTGTTGGACGAGGGTTATGGTGGCTAAACGTCCCAATTCTCTGGTATCCAGGGTTACATTCCAATGACCGATAGCAGCAAAGCTCACATTTGGAGTTGATGGTTGCTGGTTGTCCATGTTTTCGCATAGATTAGCCCCAATGGTGAGCAAGCCATGAAACTTCCTGGCTTCAACCATTTCTGAAATTTCGGGGGGAAACAAGCTGCCATTGTCATTGGCTGGTTTCACAAAGTGGAAGGTGCAAATTTCATTCCGATAGGTTGAACGCTGCTGAGCTTCCTGTTCCAGACTAATCCAGAGCATACTCCAGAAGGGAGATGCTGCATGACCAGCCAGCAGTGAAGAATCGAAGAGAATACCGATGGATTTGTGATAGATCGTGGGAGAGACAAAAATGCCCTGCCGTTCTCGGCGATAGAGAATTTGTTCCGCCTCTAATTTGTTTAGTGCCTCACTTAATGTTACACGCGTTGTTGCCAGTTGGTCACACAGTTGACGAATTGTCGGTAATTTGGTGCTTGGACCCTGTGTGAAGGCTAAATCTCGCAACTGCTTATAAATAACCTCGACCTTTGTTTCAGTTTTGAGTTGTGATTTCAACGTTATTCTCAACAATCTTTTTGGATAGTGGGCGATTTCCATGCTTTTACTGTACTAGAACAATTATAAGTTTGAGCCTGGATACTGTCAAGGCATTTTCTTAAATATCTCTGCACCATGCCGGTATAGGTATAGTAGGAGAGGATATTCGGCAACGAACAAAAGGAAAAAGGCTTTAACTGCTAAAAAATGGCAGGTAATTCTGGTAATATAGGATATTATTTATCCAACAGTCCAAATTCAGTCATCAAAGTCTTGACAATATTTATCTATCTATCTATACTTGTACTAGGACATGAACGAAACGTGTTCATGATTTGAGGAACATTGTTTTATGGAAAACTACTATTTTGCATGGCTACCCGTAGCAGGACCGTTCCTCAACGCCATATCCGGGTAGATATCTGGTTATGGTAGACGCACCTTTGGCTTTAGTGAGCCCAAAATAAAAGATAATGCACGGAACCTGTAGTGATTAAACGAGTGGTAGGTAAGTATTTGGGATACTACTGCATACAGCTCATCTTCACTACTCCAAAGGCAGACCATCTGGAGTCATCGTTGTTTTCTTTTGTCTGTTCTAGTTCTACCTTTTTATAAGAAGCACAAAAAAGATAGAACAGGTAACGTTACAGATCATCACTTCATTGTTGAAGTACCTGTTAACTGAGTGCTAAGGAGCATAACTATGTCCTGCAATATTTTTTACGACCAGAGCACGCGCCAATCTATCATCCAAACGCTATACTCCCGTCCTTTTTCCCTGAGATGCCAACTTCAATAGGTACACACATACAGTATATTCTTTTTGCCATGTAGGTATGAAGTTAACCTGTCACGCCTACTTTAAACTCTCATTCATTCTTGCCTGTGATATGGGCAGTTTGCGTGATGTCAGAACGTGTCTGTCCTAGAACAGGCAGTGATTTTGCTTTTCGCTTGCCGGCCCAATTTCAGGACTGATTGATATATTTTCCTGTTAGATATTGCTGTCGGAGATATGAGTCTTGCCAGAAGCCAGATTTCATACATACAGAAATATCTGTTCATGGGCCAACTGTATTTGTCCTGTTCTTATTTATGAGCAAAGGAGCAATTACCAGATGAGTGATTTTGCGCGAATGAATCGCCGTAGTTTTCTGCAAACCGCTGCTACTACCGCAGGGGCTGCAACCCTTGGTAGTGCGTTAGCCGCTTGTGGAGCCACCAGTCCTGCTGGAACTTCAGGATCTACCGTAACTCTCAAGTACTGGGATTGGTTTGTGACCCAGGCGCCATGGGTTGATAATGAGATTAAGTTATTTCAGCAAGCCCATCCAGGTATCAAGGTGAAAAAGACCACCCAGGCCAGCAATACTTTTGATAACCTCTACGCCCTGGCCGTAAAAAGCGGTAATCAGCCAGATGTTTCAATGATTGCACAGAAGCCAAACCTGAATATTCAGGTGGACCAGGGTTGGTTGTTGCCAGTTGATAAGTGGGCAAACAGTTCCTGGCGCTCAAAATTTCCCGAGGGTACCTTCCATGAAGGCAGTAACATCTTTAAGGGAAAGCTCTATTCAGCACCACTTAGCGGTACCGCACCCTGGCTCCAACTCTATATCAATAACGATGTCTTTAAAAAAGCTGGCCTGGTGAATGCAGATGGTAGTGTCATGGTTCCTAAGACCTGGGATGATGTGACACATGCCGCTGAAACGATTACCAAGAAAAGTGGTGGCGGCACCTATGGACTGGGTTTTGGTAATAGTTCCTTTGGCTTGCTTGTATGGTGGATGCACACCTTCATTCTTGCAGCCGGTAGTCCAGGTGGTGCGTATGGCATGGATCTGCGTACTGGAAAATACACCTATGCTACCGATCGCAATTATACCGATTTCCTGAATCTGTTCAAAGAGTGGAAAACCAAAGGCTACTTCTATCCTAACTCCATGAGCCTGACTGATGAAGTTGCACGTGCCTACTTTGAACGTGGCAAATTTGGTATGACTGTGGGTGGTGTCTGGAATCAGCCTGAGTGGACCCAGCACAAATTTACCGATTATACACTGACCACATTGATTGGCCCGGAAACCACGCCAAAGGGCTATTTCCCTTCTATGCCTGGCGGCACTTTTGTGGCCATCTCTGCTAAGACCAAGCATCCTGATGAAGCCTGGGCCTGGATGAATTGGATCTATAGTCCTGAAGCTGGAAAACGCTGGGTTGGCATGGGACAGGATCTCTCAGTTTTTCAGCAAAATAATGATCCTGCTCTGGTCACATTCAAGCCCTTCGCTCAATATGTGGCCACCTCTAAACTGGCGCTTGCTGCACCGGATGTCTCAGTGCGTAATCCCCAAACCTCTAACGTACTGGTGCAAGGTGTCAAACCTGATCTGGGAGATGTAATGGCTGGCTACTATACCGGCCAGATCAGTAATCTCCAGGGCGCCCTGTCTGATCTGCAAGGTCGTATGCAGAAGGCGCAAGATGATGCTGTGAAGCAGGCACAGAGTAAAGGCTTTAAAGTAAGTCCCAATGACTATGCATTCCCAGATTGGGATTTGACCAAGCCATATATTACCAAGCCAAATGCTTAAGCTGTTTTTTAAGTAGAAGGCTGTACGATTTCTGCATAAGGATAGCAGGGAAGCCGTCCTTATGCAGAAATCGTGGCAAGACGTGTCTTTCTTTCATTGTATCGTAACGCACAGGTTCAATTAAGTATGTTTTTACCACAGGTTTTGTGTCGGAGTGAAACTTACCGTCTGATGCGTTTCCTCCTGCCTTAATCTGCTCATGTGTAAGAAAAGGAGATTGTATGCAAGCACCGACGTTGCCTTCGGGCCCCTCGAATACGCCCGTAGCATCTCGCCAGCGTACATCATCAAAGCGAACACTCTGGCAGGAGATTCGGGCGAATAGTTGGTCGTATCTCTATGTCGCTCCGATGGTGGTGTTGTTGTTGGGATTTACGATTTATCCTACTTTTGCTTCTTTAGGCTATACTTTGTATCAGTGGAATGGTATTGGAGATCCTTCAAATTATGTGGGGCTAGATAATTTTGTACGTGTGATGCACGACAATTTTTTCTGGGGATCATTTTTACATACCCTGATTTATACGGCTGTACTGGTCCCGATTCAATTGGCTTTAGCCCTGGCCCTGGCTTTAGTATTGAATAATCCGAAACTGAAATTCGCTACATTTTACCGCTCGGTATATTTTATTCCAGTGGTCACATCAGCTGCTGTAATTGGTGTTGTTGTGCAGCTGATACTCTCCAACTTTGGCGATGATCTGAATAAGATACTGTTAAATTTGCATCTCACCCATGATCATATCGATTGGCTGGGCGATCCACGCTTTGCGTTGGGTATTATTATTCTGGTTGGTATCTGGAATACTTTGGGTTATAACCTGGTGTATTTTCTAGCTGGTTTGCAAACTATTCCAGCCGAGCTGTATGAAGCGGCTACTATCGATGGCGCAAATAGCTTTGCGCGCTTCTACTCAATCACGATCCCCATGTTACGAGCCGTTGGCTTGATTATCGTGATCCTGGCCATCCTGGGAAGCTTGCAGGTCTTTGACCTTGTCTTAGTTCTGACTGATGGTGGTCCTTACAATGCTACGGAAGTTGTGAACACCTATATCTTCCACCAGGCTTTTGGAGGCGCATCCCGTGTAGCCGTAGAGCCCAATATTGGTTTTGCTTCGGCGGCATCCTTCTTTTATGGCCTGATTCTGCTGGTTTTCTCAGGTCTCCAACTGTTGATTGTGCGTTATGTGAATCGCCAGCGCGCATTACTGAGCTAGAGAGGAAAACACTATGTCCGCAATAAGTCGAAATAACCTGGCGACCCATCATGCTCGTTCGCCACGCCGGAGGCGGCAGCGTATAAGCATGGGGATGTTGCTGACGCACCTTATCCTTCTGGCTGGTGGCGTGGTCTGGGTCTATCCTTTTTTATGGATGCTGGGAAGCTCGGTTAAGTCAGATCAAGACTTTTTTGATCAAGGACTGAATATTTTCCCGAAGTCGATCCATCTCGAAAATTATCCCGCCGCCTGGAACGAAGCGTCCTTTGGGCAATACTTTATCAATACGGTCATCGTTTCGGGGTTGACTGTGGTGTTTGTGTTACTCTTTACCACTATGGCAGGGTATGCTATCGCCAGGACGCAATTTCCTGGCAAAAAAATACTGTTAGGGCTGATTGCTTTAACACTCTTTTTGCCGCATGGTTACACCATTCTACCAATCTTTGACCTGATTCAACGTCTGGGATTGCTCAATAATTTGACTTCAATCATCCTGGTTCAGACGGCAGGTGGCATGGTATTCAGTACTTTCCTCTTTATTGGTTACTTTTCATCGATGGATAAAGAACTCGAGGATGCTGCCCGTGTAGATGGGGCAAGCTTTAACCAGCGTTTCTGGCAGGTAATGTTTCCGCTTGCGGGTCCGATGTTAGCGACGGTCGCCCTGTTCACATTTATAGGAGCCTGGAACAGCTTCTTTATTCCGCTGGTTTTTACGCTGGGTGTGCCTGAACTGCGCACACTGGCGGTCGGCATGTATGCCTTTATTGGTCAGAACTCAACCAACTGGACCTATCTGACGGCTGGATCGGTGATTACACTGGCTCCAATCATGATTGTGTTTGTTTTCTTACAACGCTACTTCATTAATGGAGTTGCAGGCGCGATTAAAGCCTAAAATACCCTTCTCTTTGACCCTTGGGGACCTCCTAACGGGTGCAGGCCGGAACTCCACATTCCAGCCTGCACTTTTTTGTGTTCAGCAGCTACTGCTTTCGTCTTTACCTTTTCTTCTCTAACCTTTGAGTCCACTTTGTTTATAGCCTTCTACAATGAAGCGCTGTAGGAAGAAGAAGATGACCACCAATGGCAGGATCGCAATGACGGTACTTAAGAAAAGCTCGTGGAGATTGACGTTCTGCGAGTTCAAGAAATTTGAAATGACGATCTGAATCGTCCAGGCCGAAGGATCCTGTCCAATGACCAATGGCCAGAGGAAGGCATTCCAGCCGGCGATAAAGGTAATGACACTGAGGGCGGCAATGATGCCGGTTGAATTAGGAATCACAATACGCCAGAAGATGCCCCAGTAGCCCAGTCCATCGACGCGTCCAGCCTCTTCCAGTTCATGTGGGAAGCTGAGGAAAAATTGGCGGAACAGGAAGGTAGTAAAACCACTAAAAATACCTGGTACCACCAGGCCTTGCAGTGTATTCACCCAGTGAAGATAGGAGACGATCACATACACCGGAACAAAGATAACGGCAAATGGGATCATCAGGGTAACCAATATTGAGTAGAAAATGCCATCCGACCAACGGTAAGGAATGCGGGCCAATCCGTAGCCGGCCATCATACAGATCAGGATTTGTCCAATCGTTTGCAGGACCGAGATTATGGTTGAGTTGATGAGGCCATCGACGAATGGCACCTCTGGATCACTAAAGAGTTCTGTTATATTCTCGAAATGCAGTTCCGTTGGGATTAACGGTGAGGTTGGCGATGTTACCTGTGCCTCCGTCATCAGCCCATTGCGCAGCATAATGTAGAAGGGCAAGATAAACAGGAACGCCAGAATTACTAAGATGGTATAGCGCACGATGGCACTGACGACCTTACTGGACGACAAATGTGGTTGTGTGGGTTGTGTTGTCCTTTTCCTTGGATAAGAAGCAAGGGTTGCCATGATATCATTCCTTTTTTCTACAGGTGCCTGTTACAGATAATGTACTTCTTACTATCTAGACAATCAGTCGCGTCGACCAAAGCCCAGGAACCTGCCTTGAATGAGGGTAAAGACTAAGATGATAATCGTCAGGATAATCGCGCCTGCGCTACCACGTCCATAATCCTGATTGTTTAAGGCCACCTGATACAGGTAGATTAATGGAGGACGCGCGAGGTTAGAGTTTCCACCAAACAGGATGTTGAAGAATTCATCGAAGGCCTGGAATGCAGCGATGATGTTGAGCAGAAGTACAGAAATAGACGCGTTGCGCAGGAGTGGGAAGGTGATTGAGCGGAAGGTTTGCCAACCTCGACTGGCACCATCTACATATGCGGCCTCATACAGCTCGCGTGGAATATCCTGTAGTCCAGCAATGAAGATGATCATATAAATGCCCACCTGTAACCACAGGCGAACCGTTACCAGGACCAGCCAGAACCATGGGGGGCTTGGACTGGATGTCCAGGCAATTGGTTCAATACCTACGAGATACAGCACACGATTGGCGATACCATAAAAGGTACCCTGGAAAAGGCTGGCACGCCAGACGGTTGAGGCCAGAACATAAGAACAGGCGGTTGGTAGAAAGAAAACTGAGCGAAAAAAGCCCTGTCCAAATTTAACACTATTCACCAATAACGCCAGTGCCAGGGCGAAAATAAAGGTCGTGGGTACAATAAAAATGGCAAAAATTGTGAAGGTTCCCAGTGTGCCGGTAAATGTGGTATCACTGAGCATCTCAACATAGTTTTGTAGGCCAACAAAGGTAGTTGGCGTAACCGTCGCACGTGCATTTGCGAAGCTCAGAATGAATGCCCAGATGATAGGAGCATAGAAGAAAACTGTCAGACCGAGTATAAGTGGACCGACGAAGCTCCAGAAGGCCAGCGCATTTCTGCGGTGTTGCCGTCTTGTTCTCTGCACACTCTCTTTTTTTTCATTGCGGGCAGTCAGAACCTCTGAATTAGAAGGGGTACTCAGGGACTTCATTGATGCAACCTTTTTTACACTAGTTATGGCGGCACCTTGTCTATGTTGCGCTACATATTGGATGCCGACTCCATATTCATGAGCGTTTTGGGTGGTTCATATGTTGTGCCACTAAAGGAAAGAGGAGGGAAGGAACGACTTTATGCAGAGGTTCCTTCCACAACGGTTGAAAGGCTGCAAGACTTGTGGCTTGTAGACACTTTCAATGTAAGGACTGAGGATGATGGCTTAGACGAGCTTTTGCAGTTCGGTGTTACACTTATCCGCTGCTTTATCCAACTCTGCCTTGCCCTTAGCTCCTTTTTTGATGATGTTGGTCACGGCTTCCACGAGCGCGGTCTCCATCGTGGAATCCCAGTATGGTGTCATTGAATGACCATACTTGTTCAGGATATCCACCGCATCTGAAGCGGGGGCCGTTTTGAGCTTATCCGTTTCTGTTGAAATGCTGACGCGCGCTGGAACGTGGAAGCCATACGCTACGTTCCAATCTTTCTGTACCGCGGCATTATCGATCCAGAGTGCTTTGACATAGGCCTTAGCCGCATCAACATTTTTCCCTTTGGCCGAAACCATTTCTGCCCAACCGCCATCTGCGGTTGCTGGTTTGCTTTGCGCATCTAATGCAGGGAATGGGAAGATCCCAAAATCATCGCCCAGTGCTGCTTTGATCTCCGGCATCGCCCATAGGCCGCACCATTGCATTGCCACACTACCATTTTTGAATGGAGCAGAGTTCCACCAGAAGTCTGGAGCATCCGGCAGTAGCGCACCCGAAGTATAGAGTGTATGCAGTTTCTCATAGGCTGCCGCCACGCGATCGGTGTTAAAGATAATTTTCTTATCATCCGAAATGAAATCGCCGCCGGAGGCCCAACCTGCGATCTGGTGGAAGGCATCCACACCGCCATCAGGACCAACATAGATACCTTTAACGGTGCCACTGGACAATTTTTTCGCAACGCTGATAAACTCATCTAGTGTCTTCGGGGTATCTGTAATATTGGCCTTCTTGAACATACTCTTGCGATAGTAGACGAAGACCGGATCGTTAATCATTTTGATGGCATAAACATGTCCATTAATCGTCAATGGTTTGAGTGAAGCTGGCAGGAAATCGCTTTTTACGCTATCAATGATGTCGTCCAGTGGAGCGATCAAGCCGGCTTTGACCTGGTCGACTGTGGGTCCCGGAAGCTCGAAGACATCAGGTGGAGTTGATCCAAGCAGTGCCGCGCGTACTTTGGATCCATATTCGTCGCCAACCCCTGGTACCCAGCTGACTTTGACATTAGCTTTAGTATAGTCCTTGGCGTATTTGAGCACCGCCTCATGAGTACCTTTTTCTCCATATACGTGATACCACTGGGTGAGGGAAGGTACGCTGTTGTTGGTTGATGTGCCTGGAGTTGTTGTTCCAGTGCCTGCGCAGGCCGCTAAGAGCGAACCGCTCATGGCCAGTCCACCGGAATATTGAAGGAAGCGACGTCGCGTGAGTGATGTAGGAAGGAATTGGCTCTGACCCATTGTTAGTCTCCTTGCCTTGTAATACAACCATGTATTACCTAAAGTTAAAAAATAGTAGAAGTTCAAAGTCACCATAAAATATGCATGTGTCTATAGATGAGACGCAATACTTTATGGAAGATAAATAAAAGTGATGTCATCTTAAACCCCAATGAATAAGACAACATACTTCTTTGTAACAATGATGCGAGACTTCTTCTGTTTTTAAAAGAGCATTGTGATGGATATAGTCCATCGAGGAAGCTCTCAGGTGACTTACCACGACCAGTAATCGGTGTTGATCTGGTGTGTTACATTGGTTTGCTCGTGCTAACTTTTCGCCTGACAAGTCGCTATATTACCAATATTCCGTGCCCACTTGTCAAAAACTAGCATAACATTTATACTTCTTTTTGTCAATGATAAAACAGACATTATAAAGATGGAGCTGATTCATCATTGGTATGTATAGTAACGTACGATGGTCCAGCACGTATTTTGGTTACTGTAAGCAAAGGATTAAACTATGTATCGGCATGTTCCACCGGTGGATCGTAAAATGATGCAGAAGATCAATCGGAATACTCTGCTCAATTTAATTCGTGTGCATGCGCCTATATCTAGAACGGAACTCAAGCGCCTGTCTGGTTTAAGTCAAGGTACGATTTTTGGCATGACTGCGAATCTCATTGAACAACAACTCATTGTAGAGACGGGAGAGACACAATCAACAGGGGGTCGCAAGGCTGAGTTATTGGAAATATATCCTGATGGAGGATATGTGATTGGTATCGAGATTCGCGAATATGAGCTGATGGTAGTATTGCTAAATTTGCATGGAGAAATTGTCGCAACAGAAACATATTTGACGCAATTCCGCCATCATCCAGAATCTGCCACGGCTATCATTATCAAAAATGTGGAAGCATTTATTGTGGCCACCGCGGTTCCCCGTGAAAAGATTATAGGCTTAGGCTGTGGTGTCTCTGGTTGTGTCAATGTACAAGATGGAACGGTTGTGGATAGTTGGATCCTAAACTGGCATAACGTTGTTGTGGGGACACCCTTGCGCGCACACTTCGACTGGCCCGTTTTCGTGGACAACTCGGTAAATTGCATGATCTCCTATGAAAAACTTTTTCGCAGTGGGCAAATGTATCATGATTTTCTGCTAGTGACGGTAGGACGAGGACTGGGCATGGCGGCGATTATTCGCGATCTGCCATTTCGTGGCTCACAGGGCCTGGGTGCGGAGTTTGGGCATATTCCCTTTGACCTCCATGGTCGTCTCTGCGAATGCGGGAATCGAGGTTGTCTGGAGGCATATGTCTCTGATTATGGAATGCTAGCTACATATCGAGAACTACGTACCAACGTGGATCCGGATAAAGATATCTCACTTCCAGAATTGATTAAGTTAGCCTGTCAAAACGATCCAATCGCCCGTAAAGTCTTTGAATTGACGGGAACCTATTTAGGCAATGGGATAGCCAGCCTGGTTAACCTTTTTAATCCAGAATGCATCATTATCAGCAATGATGCAGAGGAACTATTAGAGCTACTTTCACCTTCGATGCACACTGCTTTGCAGCAGCATATCTTCTCTCAGCTGGGAAAAGATTTAAGCATTATTTGTGAAAAGAGTACGACTATTGAGTCCTGGGCACGTGGCGCAGGCTGTCTGGTGCTACAAGATTTTTTTTCTTCACCCAAACAATTTTAACCGAGCGGCCTCTACAGGTACATGGTACGTATCAGTAGGGGCCTTGCACTATTTCCAGGATAGGCCTTCCTCTCGTTATAGATAAGCATGTATCGCTGCTGCTGGGATTCGCGTATAGAAGAAAAAGACATTTCTTCTATAGAGTGTCAAATTTCAGCCTCTATACTCGCTATGCACGTGAGGGAAGGAATATCCATGTTTCAATCGTTACCATTATTTGTGCTATTTGCCATTTTTCTGATTGCCGCGGTAGCCGTCTGGTTTTCTGGAGTCCAATTATCTAATTCAACCGATGTTTTGTCTGATCATTTTGGTTTTGGCGAGGCCCTTGGTGGTCTGATTTTTCTGGCGCTCGCCACAAATCTGCCTGAAATTGCTATTACCGCCACCGCGAGTGCTTCCCATAATCTAGACATTGCCACCGGCAATATTCTGGGTGGAGTTGCCATTCAGACTGTTGTACTTGTGGCGCTGGATGTCTTTGGCGCCAAAAAGAAGGATGCTCTTTCGCACCTTGCCTCTTCAATCGAATTGGTTTTGGAGGGTGTACTGGTCATTGCCATCCTTGTCCTGGCAATTATGGGTACACAACTGCCCCAGGGAGTTGCTTTTCTACGCATGTCACCATCGGCCCTCATCATTGCCATTTCCTGGATCGTAGGAGTATGGCTATTAAATAAAGCTCGCAAAGACCTTCCCTGGCAAGTGAAGGAACAGCCTGCTGATAGCTCATCTGAAAAGGATAGCCATGCTAAAAAGCAACAAACTAAAAAGAAACAGCAGCATGTAGGTCGTGCTATCTTCATTTTTGCGCTGGCCTCCCTTGTTACCCTCATCGCAGGTGCTGTGCTGGAATTTAGTGGTGATGCCATCGCCAAAGATACGGGACTCAGTGGTGTCCTATTTGGAGCGACCTTTCTGGCTGCGGCAACTGCTCTGCCAGAAATTTCTACTGGTCTTCAATCTACCTGGATTGGTGATTATGAACTGGCATTTAGTGATATCTTTGGTGGCAATGCCTTCCTGCCTGTCCTGTTTTTACTCGCGGACCTTCTTTCAGGCAAATCAGTACTTCCCCAGGCCCAAAAAAGCGACATCTATCTTGCCGGCCTTGGCTGTCTGCTCACCGCCATATACATCTATGGACTGATCTTCCGCCGCCGCAAACAGGTTTTTCAACGCCTGGGCATTGATTCCGTAGCCGTCCTCATTGTATATGCTATCGCTGTCGTAGGGCTGATCGCCATCAGTAGATAAACCGTTCACTACTTCCGTTTTCCGTGTCTATGGGGAAGAGCGACGCTCCTACCAGATAAGAACGTACTCTTCTCCATTCTAGAGCGTAGCAATATGGAAGTGCATCACTTCTGACAGCATATCGCTTAGATTTTGTCAGACAAAGATAGACAATCATGCTGTTAAAAGAACCAGGCAGGCGGCATTGTTTCCCTCATAAAAGGGCTGGACAAACGCAAAAAAACCGTGTACACTCTTATGAAAAGGCTGTTAGTGTAAAAAACACACCTTTTCTTTTTTGTCTGAGTCGTAAGTGTACAAGTTACACTTATTCGAAGGAGAATAAGGCATGACTCACTGCCAACCGTTTGATGTTGCGATCATTGGTGGCGGCATCGCGGGACTCTCAGTGGCGTTACGATTGCCTGAGCATGTGCGTGTGGCTCTTTTTACCAAGGGGAAGCTTGGTGAGAGTAATACGCGTTATGCACAGGGTGGCCTTGCGGTGGCGTTGGGGGATGATGATAGCCCTGAACTTCATTTGCAAGATACATTGGCTGCTGGCGCTGGATTGTGTGATGAGGATGCGGTGCGTATCCTGGTTGAGCAGGCTCCTGCATCGGTGCGCTGGTTGATCGAAATGGGTGTCCAGTTCGATCGCGCCCAGGCTGGAGAAGATGCTCATACGACACCTGATGGGCTGCTGTTAGGCCGCGAGGGTGCCCATTGTCGCTGGCGTGTCTTACATGCTGGCGGTGATGCGACGGGCGCAGAAATTGAACGTGCTTTGCTGGTTGCTGTACAGGCGCGTTCTTCAATTGAGTTATACGAAGAGACCTTTGTTCAAAATATATTGTTACGCGATGGTCGCTGTGCGGGTTTACATGCGACACGCTGTAATGGTGAGTCCTTTGATCTTTATGCGTCGTCTGTGGTGCTGGCGAGTGGAGGAGCGGGCGGACTCTGGCTCCATACTTCGAATCCAGCGGGCGCGACAGCTGATGGTCTGGCATTGGCCTGGCGGGCTGGCGCGGCATTAACGGACCTTGAATTTATGCAATTTCATCCAACCGTCCTGGTTGCTGGTGGTTCTTCGCATTTGATCTCTGAGGCGGTGCGTGGTGAAGGCGCATATCTTCGCAATCATGCGGGTGAACGTTTTATGCCTCGGTATAGTCCTCAGGAGGAGCTGGCTCCTCGGGATGTGGTGGCACGCGCGATCTTGAATGAGATGCTGACGGAAAAGACCGATTACCAGTATCTGGATCTACGTCATCTGCCATCTGAGAAGATGCATGCGCGCTTTCCTACGATTTCCGCCTTCTGTCAACAATACGGCCTGGATCTAACAAAAGATCTTTTGCCGGTTGCACCTGCGGCTCATTATTGTATGGGTGGTGTCCTGGTTGATACTTATGGACGCACGACTGTTGATGGACTGTATGCAGTTGGTGAAGTTTCCTGTACTGGTGTCCACGGAGCAAATCGTCTGGCCAGTAATTCGTTGCTTGAAGGTCTGGTCTATGGTATTCGGATTGCTGATCATCTTGCGCAGGCAGGCCGATCTGAGAGCGTGAAATCCTCTTCCCTGGAGCGCTCTTCTCGGTTCTTTACTTATGATGATGCTCTCGAATCCATTTCGTCATCGAGTTTAACGAACAAACTGTCAACAGCACAGGTTACTCGTCAGGTTCGACAGTTAATGTGGCAATATGTCTCTCTGGGTAGAGATCATGAGGGGCTTCTGGTGGCAAAACAGCAGATACGTGAATTGCGTTCAGCATTACAGTCACAAGAAGGTCTGGATATACATTTCCTGGAAACGTTGAATATGTTGCTTGTGTCTGAACTGGTAATTACTGCGGCCCTTGAGCGCCGCGAGAGCCGAGGCAGCCACTGGCGTCTGGATTATCAATTCACCGATCAAGATCTGGCCGCCCGACATCTAGCTTTTGTGCCTCTGCGCATTGATCCTTATGGATCAATGGTCCAGCAGAAGGAGGCGATTTCATGTATAAACTGCCGGTAGATTTGATCAAGCAGGCGTTGGAAGAAGATGGTGCGTTTGCTGATATTACGACGTTGAGTACAGTACCTGAGGAGCAGTGGTCTGAGGCTCGTATTCTGGCACGTAAGCCTGGCGTGGTCGCTGGTATTGCAGTCGCTGTAGAAGTCTTTCATCAGGTAGATGAACGTGTTCAAGTACAGCAATTAGTAAAAGATGGGGCGTCCGTAGAGGCGAATCAGGACCTGTTGCTGTTGAAGGGGCCTTCCCGTGCGGTGCTGAGCGCTGAACGTGTGGCACTCAATTTTCTGGGCCGGCTTTCGGGTATCGCCACGCTAACCGCACATTGCGCACAAGCTTTAGCTGGAACACAAACTCGTATCCTGGATACGCGCAAGACGACACCCGGACTGCGGGCGCTGGAGAAAATGGCGGTTCAACTGGGCGGTGGACAAAATCATCGTTTTGGCTTAAGTGATGGGGTGTTGATTAAAGATAACCATATCAAAGCCGCTGGCGGTATTGCTGAGGCTGTGGCGGCTGCACGTCGCTCTGCGCCCCATCTCCTCAAAATTGAAGTAGAGTGCGAGGTGCTGGATGAGGTACGCACAGCAATAGTGGCTGGTGCGGATGTGATTCTGTTAGACAATATGACGCTAGCACAGATGCGCCAGGCAGTCGAGGTTATCCGTGAAGAAGATCCTCGGATCCTGATCGAAGCCTCAGGCAATATTGGTACCGATACCGAGCGTTTAGCCGCGGTTGCGGCTACAGGAGTAGATTTTATCTCGCTCGGTGCCCTGACGCATTCCGCGCCCAACTTTGATATCTCTCTAGAGTTCGCATAAAGCACTTTTTTAAGGAGCAAAACCATGGCGATTAAATCCGAGTGTGCAGTGAGCCAGGAGACGCATGTTCTACCATTGCTCAGTCCTCAGAAACGCGCCCGTTATGATGTCTCAAAACGTATTGATGCTATCCCTTTGTTTTATGCTGAGATGGGGGGAGAGGAGTTAGATCGGCGTATTGCTGCGGCTCGCGAGGCTCTTGGCGAGCGCCTGGTAATTCTAGGACATCATTATCAGCGTGACGAAATTATTAAGTATGCTGACTATCGTGGTGATTCATTTAAGCTGGCACAATTAGCCTCCCAGCGCCCAAATGCCGATTATATTGTGTTCTGTGGTGTACACTTTATGGCGGAAAGCGCGGATATCTTGAGTGCTCCTCACCAGAAAGTGATCCTGCCTAATCCAGCCGCTGGCTGTTCAATGGCAGATATGGCCAATATTGCTGAGGTTGAGGAATGCTGGGAGCTGTTACACGAAACGCTGGGAGATGATGCTGGCATTATTCCAGTCACTTACATGAACTCGGCGGCCAACTTGAAAGCTTTTTGTGGTGCTAACGGTGGCATTGTCTGTACCTCTTCGAATGCTCCCAAAGTTATCGACTGGGCTTTCAAGCAAGGAAAGCGTGTCCTTTTCTTCCCTGATCAGCACCTTGGTCGTAATACAGCCACGCATTATGGTATTGATGCGGAGCAGATGGTGGTCTGGGATCCTAAAGATCCAATGGCTTTTGATGACGCTGAAGAAGTACTTGCCAATTCTAAAATCATCTTGTGGAAAGGCCATTGTTCGACCCATATGCGTTTTAATGTCGAGCAGATCGAGAAAGCGCGTGCCGATTATCCTGGTATCAATGTTCTCGTGCACCCAGAATGTCGGCAGGAAGTTGTCGAAGCCGCTGACCTCTATGGTTCGACCGAGTATATCATTGAGCAGATCGAGAAAGCTCCGGCTGGTAGTCAATGGGCTGTCGCTACCGAGATTAACCTGGTACACCGTCTGGCCCAGGAAAATCCCGATAAATTCATTTTCTGCCTTGATCCGATTGTCTGTCCTTGCTCAACTATGTATCGTATCCATCCTGCTTACGTAGCCTGGGTGCTGGAAGGACTGCTGGACGATAATGTGATCAACCAGGTCCGTGTTGATGAGGAGATTACGCATTGGGCGCGCGTCGCTCTACAGCGTATGCTTGATCTGGCGTGATGTGTGTAGAGAAATACAAATAGAAAAAATTTAGGGTGTGAGGTTGCAGAAAAGTGTCGGCTCAGCCGACACTTTTCTGCAACCTCACACCCTAAGTCTGTCGATGCTATAGGCATTGACAGACCCGACTCTACTCAACACCTTGTACCAGCATAGCCCGGCCTTCTGATGCCTCCATGCGGATGGCGCGTATCTTCGTATATTCAGGAGAATGATACCAGCGCTTGAAGTGTTCTGCATCATCAAATTCCAGTATAACCAGACGTTGTATCGGCCACACACCCTCAATTACTTCAGTTTGACCACCACGCACAATGAATTTGCCCCCATATTTTTGGAGGGTTGCTCCCACCTGGTTGCGATACTCATCATATAGTTGTGGATTGGTTACTTTAATATCAACTATAAAATATGCTGCCATCAGTTCCTCTGCTTTCTTTATTACGCGTTGGATGTGAGCCCGTAGCCACTATTCTTCAAGCATAATGGACCATCAAGCTCCTGTCAATGTCAGTGTGTAGCACAACAACCAGACTTTTTCATAGTTGCCCAGAGGTCGCTGTGATATCAGGAGCAATAGATGATATAGGTGTCTTTTTGAATGTGAATTATGTTGAGGGCGCGGCTGCAGCCGCGCCCTCAACATAATTCACACTCACAATCTGACGCTGCAGGTGCCAAAGGGAAAATTTTGATCGGCTTGCTAGCACAAAGTATCTTCTCTTAAGAGGAATACGTGTTAGAAAAAGATGCTATTTCATAGTTTCTACTTATTTTCTAAGCTTACAAGAAAATAAGTAGAAACTATGATGATTTTATAGTATAGCGCAGATGATTTGCCTGAAATTATAGTATTATTTGTATAATATTGACTTTGTTTCAGGTTTTTGCGATTGCTCTTTTTGTTGAATAGTCACATTGTAGTGTTGAGTTATTTGTGCTACAGTGAAGGTACCCATTGATGGGTATATATTGGAGGTTAATTTACTATGGAAGAGCGTGTTGGGAATGTGCGTTGGGGTATTGCGGGCTTATTGAGCTTAGGGATTATTGTTAATTACCTGGACCGTGTGAATATCTCGGTCGCGCTATCTCCACTTGAAAAAGAGCTTGGGCTCTCTAATTTTGAAACTGGTTTGATTCTTTCTTCGTTCCTTTGGAGCTATGCTATTTTGCAACTTCCCGTTGGTGCCTGGTTGGACCGGTTTGGGGTACGTTGGCTTAATCGTATTGGAAGTATTATCTGGGCTTTAGCTACGTTTATGACAGGTCTTGTAAGTGGATTTGGCTTGATCTTACTATCCCGTATCTTACTTGGTATTGGTGAAGCGCCAGTCTTTCCTGGTGCCTCTAAAGCAACTGGTTACTGGTTCCCCATCAAGGAGCGTGGTCTGGCTACTTCAACTTTTGATGCTGCCGCCAAGTTCTCTTCTGTAATTGGTGCGCCATTAATGGCCTTTGTCGTGGCAGGTCATGGATGGAGAGCGGCCTTTCTGGTTGCAGGCGTAATCAACGTGGTCTACGCAATCATCTATTGGATTGCTTATCGCGATCCCAGTGAATCAAAGGCGCTTTCTGAGAAAGAGCATCGCTATATTGTCGAAGGGGGAGCGCAGCCTGAGCAAGTTGCTCCTACCAATGCTCTGGCGAATTTTGGTTTTCTGTTGCGCCAGCCTAAGGTCTGGGGACTCAGCCTCGGCTTTGCGGCCTATAACTATTCTTTCTACCTGTTCCTCACCTGGTTACCTGGATATCTACAAAAATCTTTGCATATGTCGGTCCTGAAGAGTGGCTGGTACACGATTGTTCCCTGGATTGTCGCTACGATCACGGACATTGTTATTGGTGGTATACTCGTAGATGCTTTGATTCGTCGAGGTTATGATCCCACTAAAGTTCGTAAATCGATAGTGACGATTGGTATGTTGCTTGGATTGGCGGTAATCGGGGCTGCATTTACTACCGACGCCGTTGTGGCTACAATCTGGATTAGTATCGCTATTGGTGGCCTGGCCTTTGCGGCTCCTGTGGCCTGGAGTATTCCAAGTATTATTGCTCCCAAAGGAACGGTTGGTTCAGTGGGAAGTATTATGAATATGTTGGGTAACCTTTCTGGTATTGCAGCTCCTATTGTTGCTGGCCTGGTGATTGATAAAACGAACTCATTCGCAGCTAACTTCTTGATTGCGGGTGCCATCCTGGTGATTGGCATTTTCTGTTTCGTTTTCTTGCTGGGCCGTATTGAGCAGATCAAGTCCCCGGAAGAAATTGTGCAGTAAATTGTAATAGTTCCCCACTTCTACGCAATGAGAGCCTGAATTGGAATAGAATTTTGTGATATCCTGTTTCTATGCATGAAAGGTCAGATCGGGAACTATTGCCCGAAATGCTTTTTCGCCAGAATCTTTCAGCGCGTTTCAGGCTCTATTGTAATATGAAGAGGTGTTTCTATGAGTGAGAAAGAAATCCAGGAGCAGCAGTCTGCTCCCGATTTTACTTTGCCAGCCGTTGGTAATGAAGAGATTGTTAAGGATGGTAAGGTTCATCTGGAAGATCTTAAAGGCCATAATGTGGTGCTTTATTTCTATCCAAAAGATGATACCCCGGGCTGTACCGCGGAAGCATGTTCGTTCCGTGATGCTGATCACGAGATGCAGAAACGTGGCATTGTTGTGCTGGGTGTAAGTGCTGATAATATCGCTTCACATCAAAAATTTGCCGCTAAATATGGTTTATCCTTTCCTCTGCTGGCTGATACGGATACCACCGTATCACAGCTTTACGGAGTCTGGAAAGAGCGTAATATGTATGGCAAAAAGTTCATGGGTGTGAATCGTGAGACGTTCTTGATCGACAAAGAGGGTGTTGTACGCAAAATCTGGCCGAAGGTTAAGGCAGAGGGACATGCGCAAGAGGTACTTGACACCGTTGAGTCACTGCACCTTTAAATTTCGTGCTCCAAAATAAGGGCAACGACACTCCACTACAAAGTGGAGTGTCGTTTTTTTACTGTTATTGAGCGTCATTTGTTTCTTGTAGTTGTTTAAATTCTTCGTCAATTTTCTGGCGACGCAGACGACGTTGGCGTGCATACTCGATAATTTTTGCTTCTTCTTCATTCTCTGCCAGGAGTGGGGGTACAGGCCTTGGTTTGCGATTCTCATCTAACGCCACGTAGATCACATAGCTGCTCGCGATCTTCCGTATCTCTCGATTGATCAGGTCCTCGGCAGTAACTTCTACGCCGACCTCCATACTGCTGCGTCCGACATAATGCATTGTGCAGTTGACTGAGACGACATCACCAATAAAGGCGGGCGCTAGAAAGTCGAAGCGCTCAACGCGGGCTGTGACGACGGTGGGACTTTGACTATGCTTGATGGCTACGATAGCAGCCGCCTCATCAACCATTCTCATGATGACTCCACCATGGACATTGCCATGTCCATTGGCGTCAATGAGTTCCATCATACGCCGTGTAGTACTGCGCGAGTAGGCGATGCTGCGCCCCTGGCTCACATCCACATCAGGAAAATTGCGGTAGCGGTTAAATATTCTATCAAATGGATTCATTTTTTTCTCATCTCTTGGAAATGGTTGTTGTTACGCCCATAACTATACTGCATTCTTTTGCTGCTAACAAGGTAGCTAGCTAAAAGTATCTGGGTTTGTTGCCACTCTTTGTTGTACCCTTTCCGCTTTTTTGTCGAGAGCATGGTATTTCTTTAGCAGGATGTCTTAAAAACATATATGTCAGGTTGGATGTTGAGAGGTGGGTGCTATGCGTACAAAAGATGAACAATGGTCATTGGTAGTCAATCTGTTTGGTGATAATGGATATCGGAGTACTTCAATGCGTGATATTGCGCGCACGCTAGATTTAAGCGAGGCACATGTCCATGCATTGTTAGGCTCAAAAGAAGATATGCTCTGGCATATTGTCAGTCGCGTCGCGCGTCTGTTTCTAAGTCAGGCGCGAACGGTCCCACGTAGTATCTCGCCTGCCGAACAACTCCACTTATTGATTTATCGTCACCTGGAATTGGTGTCTCAGGATAAAGATTATGTACTGGTGTTCTTACGCGATTGGACATTGCTGGATGATATCCATCGTCAGGAAGTACAGTCAATGCGTGAGACTTACGATGCGTACTTCTATCGTGTGATCGATGCCGGAGTGAAGGAAGGCATCTTCAATGTGCCAGATACTTTACTCGCCTGTTTGTTTGTTTTGTCGGCTTTGCAGTGGACTCATCAGTGGTTTACGGCCAGTGATGCTCTGACCTTTGTGCAGTTGGTTGATCAATATAGCGCATTCATCTTACGCGCGTTATGTTCTGATTATACGCTACCGCTTGATGGAGCTATGGCGTACCTTTATCATCAAGGTGATCAGACAGAGCAAGGTGGATAGGCATGGATGGTGGTGATGCTGTTCGTTGTCAGCGTTACCCACAACCATCCATGAGGGAGGGACAGGTCGCGCACTCGTGGGTATATGGGTGGGTAGCGAGTGTCGACATGTGTTAGCATCCTGATAGCGGCGCTATCATGCGCCTGCTAGACAGTAAAAGGCATGCGATATTCAATATTAGGCAGGCTGGTGCTGACCTGTCCATAGGTATAGGTATTACCCGTAGCCGGTGCAAGGAAGCCAGCAGTGGTTAACAGGTCTATTGTATCGGCAACGCTTTTCACCAGAATGGGTGCATAAGCGTAGTTGTTGGCTGGTTGTGCGCCAGCGATAACACGTCCCAGCACACGGTGCTCTGCTTCAATACAGGCCATCTGGCCAAAGATCTGTGCTAACCGATAAGCATTGAGTTTTGCTGCCTCGACGCTAGCAGCCAGGTAGGCGGAATTGAAGGCATTTTCCAGAGCCTGTTGTGTATCGATAAAGGTTGCGAGATCAGTAAAGGTTTGTGCGCCATTTGGATAACTGAATGAACTGGAAAGTGTTTGTGCGCCCAACGATTCGAGGAAGAGTTCATGAATCTGCTCTTCTATAAGGGCTGTCTGTAGATGTGTCAGATTATCGCCAGTGATTCCCAGTGCCGCCGCACCGGTGAAGGCATTATTATAGGTAGTAACAGCCAGTTGTTCAACTGTCACAAGAGTATCTAGGATTTTCTGGAGCTTTGTGCGCGAGCCATCCGCAAATACTGCTTCTGTATCAATGAATGCGCCTGTTCCTAAAGCAGTAAAAGAAGCCAGACTGGCTACGGCTCCTTTGAGAACAGTACGTCGTGCGCGTTGAGCAGAAATCATTTCAAGTAAGGTAGATTTAGCATTATCGAGCGACCGATCGTCATTTGTACTCATGAGATACGTATTTCCTTTCTCAAGAAGGATTAGAAAAATCCTGGTAGTGAGATTAGCGATTTGCTAACCTCACTACTAGCATAAACAAGCGCTAAAATGTCGAATACGTATCTGTTGCCAGTGCTTAGATTGGGAGCTCTTTGTCCTGAAGTGCATTACTCTGTCCATGCCAGAGGTGCTGCATTTCATTGCTATGTACGAGTAGGTCCGCGAGTTTTCCACGGGCCTCAATTTTGCCGTCTTTAAGCACAATGATCTGATCGGCTTGACGCAGGGCGGCCCGGCGATGTGAGACGGCCAGCACTGTACGATCTTTTTGGGCGAAGATGCGTTGCCAGAGTAAGCTTTCAGTTTCAACGTCCAGGGCGCTGGATAAATCATCTACCACCAGCAAACTGGCCGGTCGCACAAACATGCGGGCTGCCGCCGAGCGTTGGATCTGTCCACCGGAAAGTCGTACGCCTTTTGGTCCGACCATGGTGTCCAATCCCTCTGCCATTTCAGTGACATCGGCTTCGAGTACCGCCAGGCGTAGCGCCTCCCGTGTCCTCTCCTGATCTTCAGGCAATCCTAGCAGGATGTTGTCGCGCAAACTATCGCTGAAGAGGTGGGGCACCTGTGACGTGTACGCGCTATGTGGTGGAATAAAGAACGTATCTGGCGCTTTGATAATATTCCCATTCCAATAAATGTTGCCTTTTTCCCTGGGCAAAAGGCCTAGTAACGTCTGCAGCAGGGTGGTTTTGCCCGCTCCAATGCGTCCCGTAATCACTGTAAATGTGCCCTGCTCCAGGCTTAGATCTATCTCTTCAATACCGTGCTGGCTGTCAGGATAATGATAGGTCAGATCTTGCGTTGTCAGATATTGGAGTCGATCTTCCCCAATATTCAGGATCTCTGGTACCTCAGGAAAAGGACCTTTTGTATAGATCTGGCCGGGTTGAACTAATGTCTGGGGCGGTGCGCCTTTGAGCAAGGTTAACATGCGCTCTACGGAAACTCCTGCCTGTTTATAACGGGTCAGGACCTGGCCAAAGTAGGTTGTGAACTCAGTAATCCAGCCAAGGTAGTACACGAAGAGTGCAAAGTCACCAATGGTAAAGGTTCCTGTATGAATAGATTGTCCTGCTAATAGCAAGATCATACCTGTACCCAGGCTGACGGTGTTGGCGAAAAAGGATTGCATAACCTGATCAAAAATGCGATCGCGTACAGTCATATCCATACGCTTCTGGTTGAGTCCTTTAAAATGGTGGATTGCTTGCTCTTCGGCATTGGCAATCTGGATGGCCTGGACTGCGCCAAAGAGTTCACCAAGGAAGCCAGTTACGTCACCGGTGGCCCGACGATTTTCGTCACGCCGCTTTTTGATTTGAACGCTGGCAATATTTACAGCTGCCGTGATAGCTACTAATGGCAAGAAAATGGCCACTGTAATTATTGGATTGATTTTGAGCATGATAATCAAGGCAATGACTGCAAAGCTAGCGAAGCCGATCAGGTCATTAAACGCCATCAAGAAGACGGCATTTTCATCTACATCATCGCGCAAACGGCTAATAGCCTCTCCTGATGAAGCTGGCAGGGCGTGTGCCCCCGGCAATTGCAGGATGCGTGATAGGATATTTTTTTGCAGCAGGGCAGTATTGCAAAGGATAAATGGCGAATTGGTGAATTGGCAACCTACCACGCCAGCAATGCGTCCAGCAACCGCGCCGAGCAAAAGTGCGACCAGCCACCAGAAACCCATGTCAACTGCCGGTCTGGCGGTCAAATTATTAAAAAACTCTCGACCAACCAGTCCAGGTATCATTTCAAACAGCAGAACTGCTGTAATTGACAGGCAGTTCAAGACATAGTTGCGAGGCTGAAAGCGTATCAGGGCCAGGAAAAATTGCCAGGTTTTCATGCATGTACCTCTTCCTGAGCTGTGAGTAACAGCTGTGAGAAACGGGAATGAGTGTCTTCCTGTAAGCTTACCCGCTTCCCATATTCAGCGATATGGCCAGATTCCATGATCAAAATGCTATCGGCGCGCTTTACTGTTCCCAGGCGATGCGCGATAATGATGCCGGTTCTACCAGTAAGTAGTTTGCTTACCGCCTGTTCGATAAGTTGTTCGGTAAAAGGATCCAGGCGTGATGAGGCTTCATCCAGAATAATCAGACCAGGATCGCGCAGGAAGACGCGTGTGAAGGCCAGCAATTGGGCTTCACCAGCGGAGAGTCCACCTCCATTAGCCGCCAGCATCGTGTCCAATCCATCCTCCAATTTGTCATACCAGCTGGTCAGGCCCAGATCCTGGAGTGCCTGTAAAATTTGCTGGTCCGCAATGCCAGTATCAAAAAGTGTCAAATTGTCGCGCACCGTCGCATGGAAGAGCTGCACATCCTGGGTCACAATACCAATATGGCGGCGTATATCGGCCAGACTGGCCTGTGCCAGGTCCACCCCTCCCAGCTTAACGCTACCGGAAGCTGGCTCATAAAGACGAAAGAGGAGCC
Source organism: Dictyobacter alpinus (assembly GCF_003967575.1). Classification (NCBI taxonomy): domain Bacteria; kingdom Bacillati; phylum Chloroflexota; class Ktedonobacteria; order Ktedonobacterales; family Dictyobacteraceae; genus Dictyobacter; species Dictyobacter alpinus. The sequence continues at coordinate 401,409 of NZ_BIFT01000001.1, read as the reverse complement.
GTGTGATTGTGGTTTTTCCACTACCGGTGCGCCCGAGTAGTCCTAATACCTCACCAGGTCGCAGTTGGAAAGAAAGATCTTCTAGCACCATCTCATCGGCCCCATAGCCAAAGTTTACCTGCTCAAATGCAACGCTCAATGCGCCATCGGGCAGAGTTGCGCCAGAGCTATCCTTCAACTGGCTTTTGGTCGCCATTAATTCATTCACTCGCACTATACCTGCGCTGGCCTTTTGAAAATCATCTAATTGGTTGGAGATCATCATAATGGGCTGCGAAAGTTGCTGGGTATAGTAATAAATCAAAAAGGCGAGGCCAATACTAATGCTTTTGCTACTATAAAGCCAGGCAATTAGAGCAAAGGCGATGATGTTGCCGAGCGCGAAAAACAGAACGGGGAAGCTCCATGGAATCGAAGAGAGGATACGTGCCTGTCGGCCTGTGATGAGGCGCTCGCGCGTAAGCATAAAAAGTCGTCGCATGATATAGGGCTGGGCACCACTGGAGCGAATATCCTCGGTTCCACGTAGCCGCTCCTCTAAAAAGCCAAACAGTTCAGCACTTACCTGTCGAAAGGCCTTCCAGGGTTTTACCGCAATGCTTCGGGCGCTGTTGATTACGACCAGGGCGACAAGCGCAAACAGGCTCAGGGCCAATCCAACATGCCATTCTGTGTACCAGAGCACCACCAGGATCCCGATTAAGAGCAGTAGGCCGCCCAGAATCTTGATAACAAACTGAGAGAAGAAATTTGCCAGATTGGTAACATCTCCATCTACCCTTTCGATGAGCTCGCCGGGCGTATGGACTTTATGAAAAGACATATCCAGCTTTACCAGGTGGAGCGCCAGATCAGCCCTCAGGGCATTTGTGGCTCGCCAACCAACTATTTCACTGATATACGTGGCTGCAATCGTGGTGAGCTGTTGAAGAATTGCGACCACAATAAAGAGTATCGCGATCCCCATTAATGATGGTTGTGGCCCTTTGGAGGTGACGGAATCAATAAACATGCGCAAAAATTGTGGGTTAACGAGCTGTAAAACTATTTCAACGCATAATAATAATCCCAACAGGAGGACACGGATACGTTGAGGTGAGAGATAGCGCCATAAAAGATCCCGATAATCTTTGAGTGGAATGCGCATAAGGGCTCCTTTCAGTGAGCAGCAATACTATAACAGGCAACAAAAAGGCGTGGGTTATGCCATGACTTTTTGGATTTGTAAACAATGAGGTCTGAAAGCAGACATAAAAAAACCATGGACATGAATCGGGTTGTCCACAGTCGTGTTAAGCGGTCGTAACTAAATGTTTAGCAGGGGTTTAATGAAAAAGTTCCAGCAAAAAGGCATAGTACGACTGTGGGCGTGGGAGTGTCGTCCCGCGGGACGGCGCATATCCGACCTGAAGCTCACTTTTATCGTACTCAACATAATACTCCTGAACTTTTCAGATGTAGATCTATTTTTTTCAACAAAAGAAGCGTAACCTATTTATTGCTTTTTGTCAAGTATTGTTGAAGTGCCTCAAACATGGGGCATGTGACACTGTCGGATAGCACCGAAGCTCAAGTAGACTATTGATAACCTATATGACTGACACACTTTTAGTTCTCTACTTCATGCAATGCTTAATAGATTTATGTAAGCGCATATATTATCTACGTGGCTTTTGAAAAGGAGTTCATATGCAACTACACGCTTCCCATTGTAATTGCTGTGGGTTGCCAATTGCTGGCCGTGGACAGGACTGTCCGCGCTGTGGCTATCCCATCGAACTTACTGAGGAAATGCACTTTCTAGAACGATCGCTTAAGGATCTGGGGCGGGTAGCAGTGTATGGTGGTGCAGCCCTAAACGTATCGGACCTTATGAGCCGCTACCAGCGTCGACTATCCTATTTGAGTAAGGTGCAAGCTCAGCCAGCTGTTGAGGTCAATCAACAAGTACCAGTAGATGTTGTCGAGCCGGTACCCGTGCAGGTTGCTCCAGCCAGGGCTGCTGCCATTACGACTCCACTGGCTGATCAGGGGAAATCTGCTATGGATGTTTCCCTTGCGCGAACCCCTGCTCAACCTGCGCCTGTCCCGCAACAGGCGTTTTCATTTCAAGACTTTTTTGCCGACCAATCGATTAACATTGTGGCTTCATTAGGCGCATTTTTGATTCTGGTTGGCTCCTTAAGCTTTATTGCCACCACGCCAGATTTTCTGCTGGCTTTTCTGGTCCTATTAGGGGTGCATGCTTTCTTTGGCGCAACAGGTGCGATCACCTTTCGTTTTCCCCAGGTACGTACCGTTTCTATCATTTATACCGCCATTTTTGCGCTGCAGGTTCCATTGGTAGGTTTCTCATTTTACCGCCTGCTAAGTAATGTACAGTTGACGGCTCCTACCTTAATTGCGATCGCGGCGGCTTATGCGACCCTGGCATATAGTTCATTAGCGATCTATCAGCGTTTTCAGCTGTTTGGCTATCTGGCAGCGGCCGCCCTGGCAGTGACAGATGTAGCGACCGCATCAGCCTTACATCTGCAATTTTATTGGTGGCCTTACGCCTTCTTGCTGTTAGCTTTTCCGTTGCTAGTCCTGGTGCGCAGACCTGGTGCTGCTGTTGACAGCAATGTTGGTAAAGCGTTATTGAGCAAACCAGGTCTATTCCTGATGTATACATCTGTGATCGCTAGCGTCTGTGTAGAGGTACGGTTTATACTGGCAGCCTATCTGGTGGATATACGCTTTTCATTCAGTGATGTCGCATTACGTGCTTCGGTCTCAGTTTTTTTGGGTGCTTTACTCGTCTGGATCTGTGCATATATCTGGCTCACCCGACGTTATGCGCTGGCTCAAATAGTACCGTACCTGGTTCTGGCCTGCGTATTCTCATTGCTTTTTCTGTTTCAAGCCGCCACCATTGGCTTTATTCTGGTATTAACCATACTGGCTGGCTTGTGCTGGTTGATGGCCCGCCAGCTTTTACAGGGGAACTGGCCGTTCAAAGCTACCGCCAAGCATTTAGATATCCTGGTCATAGCATTGGTCGTCCTGGTGGCTTATCTGAGCGATCCTGCTATCATCATCCAAATCTTCTCTAGTGCGTATCAAGCAAATGCATTTTATGCTCAGGGTTTTGTTGCAAGCACCTGGTTCCCCATCTCTTGTCTGGCCTTGCTTGTCGGAAGCGCACTCCTTTTGGGAGTGGTGATTAATCATGTTGGTTGGCAGAAACCCCTCACCCATAAACAATCTGGCTGGATGTGGCTTGTGCTGTTGGCGGGATTGGTTTTAAATGATGTTTATACCCAGATGTTGTTATGGAGTCACCTCTCTATCCCCTGGGGACTTTGCTGCTTTGCTCTGGGAAGTGCCTGTATCGCGGGCATTTTTTATCGATGGATACATCCTGCCTGGTCCTATCCGCTGGCTGCCCTTGCCCTGTGTGTGGCATTGGAATCGCTCCTGATGGGGCTTAATCTGCCCATTGAAGGTATGATTGTACTACTGCTTGTATACACCTTAAGCTCATATGCTCTGGCATGTTATCTGAATTTACCTGTCTGGTTACTGGTAGCCATTGGCTTTGCGTCATTCTCCCTGATTCCCCTGTCCCTGCGCATCAACATTTTTCTTCTGTTGAGTTTATTGACACCGCTGTTGGCCGCTGGACTTACGCGCTGGGAAAAGGCACGTTTGACCCCTCTTATGCATAGAAACGGCCAACCATTCTCCCGTTTCTGGGCTGCATATGTGATTGCCCTTCTGTATGGCGTAGCCTTTGGTATGATTGAGTATGGATCTTCACAAGTGATTTTGACTGGTTGGCTTCCTTCCTCCGTCCTTTTTATACTGGAATTGGCCCTGTTGGGCCTGATCTGGTATGGCGTAGCCGCCATCGACAAAGGAAAATGGCCACTGTTTGTTGCCACTGGCTTTGGCCTGGTTGCGGTAATGATGCCGGATAACCACTACTGGTGGTTGCTAGGCGTTGCCATCGTCACTCTACTGATAGCTGCCATGATAAGCCGCCTGGCATCGCTAAAGTGGGCCTTGCCCTGGTATGTAGTTGCTATCGGTACTGTGCTCATGATGGGACTCCAGGGATCCGTACAGGGGTGGGACCAGCCGGAATCATGGTCCTTACTTTTCTTTGCCCTGCTCGTCTATCTGGTTGGTGTCATAGAGCACGAAGAGTTCATGCAGCTAGCCTTATTATGGACATTCGCTGCCCTGGCTTGTTGGGCTGTCTACGTGGCAGGATTGGTAGGAGACCTGTATCGACCGCCATTATTGACATTGATCTTTGCCATTGTTGGCGTTGGAATTCGCTCAATTCGCTCTGACTTTGACTCAGTCACAGGCCAACCACGGCATCAGTGGCTGCGTTATGCTTTGCCGCTGTATGCAACTGCTCTTTTTGCGGCAGCTTTGACAGGTATACAGGGCATGTTTAATAGCGTAAATACCCCCTTCTATGCAGCGATCCCACTGATCCTTTTCGTATATGCCTTGACTGCCTATGGCATTTCTCTGCTGGAGCGTAAGCGCGTAGGACTCTGGTTGGTGGTTTTCTTCGCTGTCTGGGGTATGCTTTTGTTGCCCTCGATCGTAACCTGTGCTACACCGGTTCAATTGCCAATAATTGGCAGCATAAATTGCCAGTCACAGACACAGCTGGTGCTCTATTCCTTTGCCAATGGAGTTTTGCTAACTTGTATACTCGGGGCTATCGTTTTGCGTCTCTTGCGTCACCCTCAACTACAGGCCCTGCGCTCATGGGGATGGATCTGGTATGCTATCGCCGTCTGTGATGTTGCTATTACATGCACCTGGATAGAGATACAATGGACCAGCCTGCCCTTGCCAATCGTGCTTGTTATACTCACCCTATTCACTATCCTGGCCGGATGCATAATGTTCCTGGAGCGTATTCCAGCGCTAAACATGCTGCTAGCCGCGCTGGCCATCTGGACCATCGTACATCTATCGATACCACTCTGGGGACAACTGGAGTTAATCAGCGTCTTCTTCCTAATCCTCTTTGGCACACAGTATATGTGGCAGTTGATTTCAAATGGAACAACCTTTGTGTCCAGTCTCCAGTTCTACAGGATTGTGCCTTTAGTGGGGCAGTTTCTTATAGTTTCTTTCGCTTTCCTCTCTGTATTCAATGGCGGTGACATCGCTCATTCTGGCGCATTTGCCTTGCTTACCTTTGCTATCCTGATCGCATGGTGGGGGCGTTTGCAGACTACTCAAGCACAGCGCCATTATGCATTTTATATTGCAGGCTTCTTATGCACATTGACGCTGAGCTGGGAATTGTGGGCCCTTGGGCAGACAGAATTAACACTCTTCTGTACCCCACCCGCTATCTACTTGATTGCCATCGCGCCTTTTATTAGTCGTGATGAGAAGATTGTTGAACGTGAAAACATAGGTCATTTCTGTTCGATAGCTGGCGCCAGCCTCCTACTTGGCCCTACCCTTTTACTCAGCTTTCAACATAGTAATGTTGCGCCGTCCCTCTTACTGGCAAGTGAAGCCATCTTCTTATTGATGCTTGGCTTTATTACGCATACTCGTTTCTTTGTCCTGAGTTCGGCTGCCCTGATCATTGTGGCTGCGATTCATGTGCTTTTCCTCCCATCGTTAGGTATTCCAACTTTTATGGCTCTCTTTCTACTTGGTATCCTGCTCGTTATCCTGGCGACCACCCTTCTGCTTGTACGTACCCGCCTGACTGCTTTCTGGCAACAGGCTGACTAAAATAGTGTTTGATTCGCATGAAATCCATGCCCCGCTGATCGTTTTTTTCGCGCCTTTGGCGCTCTAAGGGTTTTACGTGTGGTGTCAAATGTTGCGCATCGCGCAACATTTGACACCACACGTAAAAGAAGGGTGGGCCCTTCAGGGCCCGAGTGCGGCTAGCTGCATGCTCCCCGATGAGAGTGGGAAACAAACACTATCTAAGAAAAAGGGTCTGTGATAATGCTTTTATTATTCCAGGCCCTTTTTTTATACTTTTATTTTCCTCACCTGCCAAAGCAATAAGATATCCTCAGCTAAAGGAAACTGGCCGTTAGAATTGTCTCAATTACTATTCATTGTGATATGATGGGGGCATATATTCTGAAGCAGGCTATATCCAAATTACATCTGCCTATCACCATCTTTGTCCTCTATGAGCTCTGATGATAATTGAGTGGATATCAGGTAGTCTAGAAGGAGGAGTAACTCTTCTAGAACACTGGTAGCGCCAGAGGGCATAAGAAATTTCTAATTGTCAGGGTGGTAATTGTATATAAATGGTTTATATTCCCTTTTATAGAGAAAGCAGATATCTTCTGGTTCATGTGGACTTATTACGCATGAAAATCAGAGATTATGGGTTGGTAGCATTACAAATGGATCTAATAGCCGGTTCGTTCGGTTTATGAGGAGGGAGTCATGGAAATTTCGCTGCGGCTGGACACGCTAGGTGTAGTCGAAGTTCGCTATCTGCGTGGTCGTGAACGGTACCGGGATTGGCCCCAGTTTCAATTACTGGCGGCTTCGCGTCAGGCACGTGTTATTTCTTATTTCCCACGCGAAGTGGCTGAGCAACTTCATCAGCAAATCTTGATGATTGAGGCGGCGCTTGGCCTGGATGTAGGGGATGATGATGATGATGATGATGATGAGAAGCCAGTGTTTAATCACGACGAGGCAGAGCATGAAGAAGCGGTAAAGCCAGCTGAACGTGATAGTAGCTCGTTTTCGCCTGCGTTTGCGCAGGCGCTTAAGCAGCTAAACGAACTGGCACGGCAACGTTTACCAGATGCCACAGCCGGGAACCAGAGTCATGGTGAATTGAGCTCGGAACTGGAAACAGATAACGATGAAGATGCACTAGAGCAGTTACAAGATGCGTTTGTGCAGATGATGGAGGTTGTGCGCGAGCTTGCCGAAGAGATGTCAACGGATGCATTGAAGATCACTGGTCGTTTAAAATGTGTTCGTACCAATATCGAGTTTATTCCACGCGCGGACAGCACCGAAGAGAGTGATGATGACGAGGCGGTTGAGAATCCATTAGAGTTACCCACTGATGATGGCTTATTAAGCCTGGATGAGGTGGAGTTGGTGATGGTATTGCAACTGTTTGAGGATGGTCGTTCTCGTCCCGAAGATTTGCCCGCCATTGAGCTACAACTGGATGTTGATGATTTTGAACGCTTGCATGAGACACTGGATATTGCGCTGGAGCGAGATCGTCGCAGTCGTCGTCGTCGCTAAATAATGCCATGAGCAAGTTTCCCACATACTAACTTTTGTGGGGAGGGAAAAAGATGCGGTGCAACCCCCCTCCATTTTTCCTCCCCACAAATAAGTGAGCCTTGCTGGCGCGAGATGTCCGCGAGAAAGCTTGCACATAGCGTTACATAAAAGAGACGTGCCAGAGAAACCCGTGGTATTATTCTTTACAGAGAATATAAGGGATCCACGGGTTTTTTTCTATTGTGTGAAAAAAAGGATAGGAAAGCTATGGGACGATCTATTACCATTGATGATTTGTATGCTTTGAAATTTGTTAGCCGTCCACGTATTTCGCCAGATGGTCAACGTGTGGCTTATGTCGAGACAACGATCGATGGACAGAAGCATGAATATCATTCAGCTATCTGGATTGCGTCTCTACAGGACGGTCAAGCCCGACGTTTTACCAGCGGCTCCGCCAATGCGCATAGTCCAGTCTGGTCGCCAGATGGACGCTGGTTGGCGTTTGTTTCTGAGCGTGTTGGAGAGGCCGCCAACCATGATCCTGCCATCCAAAAGAAACAGGGTAAAGGAAAGCCACAAATCTGGATCTTGCCGACCGATGGTGGCGAAGCACAGCAACTCACCTTTATGCAGCATGGTGCCGCAGCCCCGGTCTGGTCGCCAGATGGAGAGAAGGTGGTATTTAATGCCCCGGTGGGTCCGGAAGATGAAGAGACGATAGAGGGGAAAGCGTTGCCAAAGGTGCGCGTTATTGATCGGCTCTGGTATCGTCTGGATGGCGTTGGTTTCATTAATGAGCGCCGCTCCCATCTTTTCTTGATCAATCGTACAGGTGGTGAGGCGCGACAGTTGACCGATGGTGATTGGGATGATAATGAGGCAATCTGGTCACCCGATGGCACACAAATTGCGTTTACTTCAAATCATAATGAGGACCGCTGGAAGCATCCCGGTGATGACATCTATGTCTTAACATTGCATAATAACGACCTGCGTTGTCTGACCAATGGCCAGCTTGGTTGCTCATCGCTTGCCTGGTCTCCAGACGGACAAGCACTCGCGTTTCTAGGAGCTCCTAAGCAGCATTCAGCCGGACAACTACGTTTATATCGTATCGCTACTGATGCCCGACAGGGTGCTCCAACCTGCCTCTCAAGTACTTTCACTGGCTCGTTTGCCGATTGGACAAACTCGGATATTGGTGATGAACATCTAGCGCCTGCACCAATCTGGTCAGCGGATGGAGAGACCCTGTATGCGATCGCGACCTATCATGGCGCCTCGCAGATCTTTGCTTTATCCAGCCAGAATGATAATGTTGATCCTCCTGTACTTACACCTGGTGAAATACATGTGCGCGATATCAGTGCTGACCAGGCTGCCCAGACCTTTGCCTTGCTGGTTGGTGGTGCTACACGGCCGCAAGAAATCTTTGTGCGTTCAACTTTGTCAGCAGGGGAACTGCAGCAACTTACACATACCAATGATGCGCTGATCGATGAACTTGATCTCTCAACTCCTGAACGAATCACTTATGCTGGCGCTGATGGCTGGGAGATTGAGGGCTGGATTTTGAAGCCGCACGATTTTGATCCAACCCGTAAATATCCACTGGTGATTGAGATCCATGGTGGCCCCAACACCGGTTATGGTTATGGCTTCTTTCATGAGATGCAATTGTTGACAGCCCAGGGCTATGTGGTCTTTTATTGTAACCCTCGTGGTAGTCTCGGCTATGGCTATGAATTTGCTGATGCCGTGCGTAATGCGTGGGGTGAGAAAGATTCTATTGATATCATGCTTGGCATGGATGAAGTTATTCGTCGTGGCTATATTGATGAGCAACGGTTGGCGGTAACTGGCGGTAGCTATGGTGGTTTTATGACTAACTGGCTGGTCGGTCATTCTGATCGTTTTAAAGTTGCTATCACTGATCGCTGCGTCAGCAATATGGCCAGTATGTTTGGCAGTAGTGATATCGGTTGGGATCTGGCCAGTGATGTGCTGGGTACTACTCCCTGGGAGAATCTGGAAAGCTATATGCAGCACTCTCCGATTGCTTACGTCCAGAATATCCATACACCATTGCTGATCATTCACAGTGAGCAAGACTTGCGCTGCAATATTGAGCAGGCCGAGCAACTTTTTGCGGCCTTGAAGTGGATGGGACGCGAAGTCAAATTTATCCGCTTTGAGGGTCAGAGCCATGGCCTCTCACGCGGCGGCCACCCAAAATTACGGCAGATTCGTCTGCAACATATACTGGAGTGGTTTGACTCTCACCTGCAATAAGATAGATTACTTGCAGGTTGGATTATGGAATCAGCTGTCCAAGTTGATTGGTGGCTGATTCCGTAAACCAGAAGCTTTTATCTGGTCCCTGGCTGATACCTAACGGAGTACAATTTTCGGTTGGGATAGGATAGTAGGTGAAGGTTTTTGTGTGCACATTGAGGTGGGCGATAGCATTCGAGACTGCTACTGTGGCCCAGATGTCATTGGCGGAAGTCGCTATTAGCCCATAGATCCCCTGTATGCCATGGCCCGTGAGGGGAACGGCATACGCAGTGAAGCTGGCTTTGTGCGGATCGAATTGGAGCAGGTCGTTGGTGTTAAAGGTAGTAAGCCAGATCATGCCAGCTGGATCGCTATGGACCTCCATTAACACAGATGTCTGCTGTGCTGATGCCGGGGGAGTATAGACATGGATCGCGCCCGTGCTGGGATCCAGACGGCCAAGCTTGCTTTCTCCAGACTGGGTAAACCAGATAGTGCCATTTTTGTCCAGGGTGATGCCATAGGGGCTGAGTTTTTGGACTGTGCGCGGGTTGGAGAGAGGATAATGGGTAAACCTGCCTGTTTTCACCTCTAGCTTACCGATGGAGTCCGCATTCATTTCGGTGAACCAGATATTCCCCTGTTGATCCATCACCAACTCATTGGGGGCGCTGGGTAGGCTTAACGTCTGTTTGGGATTACTGGGATCGGGCGTGGTGACCTGTGGCAGAGAGTACGTGGTAAAATGTCTGGTGCGTGGATCATAGTGACCAATATAATCCGCATACTGCTCCGCGAACCAGATTGTATCGTCCGGGGCAACAATCAGTCCCATGATGCCAGCCTGCCCATGCGGGGGATGGATCTGGGTGAATTTTTTGCTTTCAGGCTCGAATGAAGCCAGATAATTTTGTCCCATCTCGCCGAACCAGACCCGACCGGTCCGGTCGACTGCTGGACGCATCAAGCCGCTTTTATCTTGTGGCACATGATATTCGTTGAAGGTACCGTTAGCCTGTGCCACATCGGCTGGTTGGTTTACATTTGCTGGTATCGGCTCGGTTGAGTGGTTAGTAGGAGGAGGAGTATCTCGGCAAGCTGATAAAAGCAGGATGAGGCCAAGCATCAAGAGATATCTCCAGGCTGGCCTCTGGTAACGTAGCTGGGATGTTTTATTCAACGTAAGTGCCATAGACGCCATCCCCAATCAGGGTGTTCAGGCGCGCTTTGACGACTGTATGTTGCCAGCCATCAGCATTTTCAGGGAGGTCAGCGACTTCTACCCGGATATAGTTATCCGTCAAGCCTTCCCACTTGCCATGCTTGAATTGTTCAATCAGCACCGGCACAGATTGTCCCAGGAATTGTTCGCGGAATAAGCGGCTATGCTCTTCATGTAGATCGAGTAAACGCTGGCTACGGGCCTTCTTGTCCATATCTTTAATCTGTCCACGCATGCGCGCCGCTGGAGTTCCCTGACGTGGCGAGAAACGAAAAACATGCGATTTGGCGAACTCGAGTTCCTGTGCCAACTGATAGGTCAGTTCAAAATCCTCATCGGTCTCACCCGGGAAGCCAGTAATGATATCGGTACTGATCGCCATACCGGGAACCATACGCTTGGCGGTCTGAACGATAGTGCGGTAGCGCTCGCTGTTATAGCGACGAGCCATACGTCGTAAGATAGCATCCGAGCCACTCTGCATTGGCAGGTGTAAGTGACGGCACATGCGTGGATCAGCCCACATCTCCAACCACTCTAATTGGAAATCCTCTGGCTCCAATGAAGAAACACGGATACGGGGAATCTCTGTCTCGCGTAAGAGTGTGGCGATCAGATCGCCCAGATCCAGCTTTTCATCCTCATCGGGGTGGTAGTCGCCCAGGTGAATACCGGTCAACACAATCTCTTGATAGCCAGCGCGAGCTTTGCGCTGCACATTTTCGACTACCGCCTCAATACTGCGACTACGCGATTTGCCGCGTACATACGGCACGATACAATACGTACAACGATTATCACAACCATCCTGTACCTTCATCTGTACGCGGGTGCGCGAGAACAGACGATTGTTCGCCAGTTCACTCGTCTGTGTATTATCTGTAAACGGTGTCAGACGTGCTGGATTTTCCGGTTGTGGTTCTTCTTCCTGTACATCGAAGTTTAACGCATTATCGCTACCGATATGCTGGGTATCCAGGGGCAATACGGGTAAACTGCGTCGAAGTATTGACGTATTATCACTCTCGGTAACTATTGCTTGCTCTTCGTTTGCGCCCTGCGTCAAGATCTTCTCGCGGATAGTTGAGACCAATTCATCTTTGACTGTATTTCCAATCACCATATTTACACCTGGCAGAGCGGAGACGGCCTGTGGATTAAGTTCGGCATAACAGCCAGTGACGACAAGGAGGGCATCAGGATGGCGGCGGTGAGCCTGCGCAATCAACTGTCGTGAACTTCTATCACCCAGATGCGTTACGGTACAGGTATTCACAATATAAATATCCGCGGACTCCTCAAAGTCGCGTTGTGCGAAACCAGCCGCATTCATCTGATCACTAATGGCTTCGCTGTCTGCTTGATTGACTTTACAGCCCAGTGTCGTAACTGCAAACGTTGTTTCCTGTAAATTATTGGACATACTCTCTATTAGTTTCCTGGCCTCTTGGTGATGCCTGTTTGCTATAACGTTTCTTTCAATTTTCTATCGCTAGATTATAGCGCATTGTGCCTACATTGGGTAGTAGTGGCGACCCTATTAATGCTGTGGAGCTTGTGGTGACCTGGCTGTAGTCGTTGGAGCTTTCTGTACAAGAGGCTGCTGCAGATGAGGAGGAAGCGTCGTTTCCAGGATACTTTTTTGCATCAGAGGCAAGGCAAACCAGATATTACCAACGCCGAACAACGTTCCAGTAATCACGCGTAATATCCAGTCGCTTTCGCGCCAACCAAACATCTGAGTCGTACCATCCCAGGCCATCGGAAGGATCATCAAGATCCAGAGCCACCAGGGGATACCAGGCAGGCGTTTTTTGCTTAAGACAAAGACCAGGCTGGTGAGGAACATGGAAGTATAGATAGAGAAGTTACGCTCACAAAGACCAAGTTGATGGCCAAAAATATAGATCGAGTGGGAGGGGATCTGGGCGCAAACATAGTGCAGCGAGAAGAATAATGGCTTGGCAATACTATCCAGCCCAAAATAAGACAGGAAAGGAATCGCAATGGCTGTCCCAACCAGGATACCTAAACCGATCATGACAATATGCGCCCAATAGTCGGTCAAAAAATCGCCACCGCGATCAACAAAGCGCTCAAATGCAGATTTAGGTCGGCCGGGAATAGTGTGGGGTGGGATAGCCCGACGTTGCTGATTGTAAATAGATGGTTGTATGGCCATAGGTACTTCCTTGTTTTTTTTTGCTATTGCTTTTGGTTACTTATCCTTCAAAGGCTGCTGCCAGATCACTATATTCTATACGGCCTTCCGCCACCAGAGTTTCATCGAGGAGAATGACTGGAATACGATAGCGATATTGCTCAAAAAGCTGCATATCTCGGCGTATATCGATTTCCGTCAGGTCGTATGGGATCTCTGTGGCAATTTCGTCTAGCATGTCCCTGGCTTCATCACAAAGATGACAGCCGGCTTTTGTATAAAAGGTGACGTGCGGTCTGGGTCGTTCTTCAATATACTCTTCCACGTTGCTGTGCTCCGTCTAATAGTTATCACCTTAATCATACCATATCGTGCTCAACAGGTAAAACTCAGCCCACTTCTGGTCAGGGCTTTTTCATGTTCGCCAGAGGTCTCCGGGTGATCACTAGTAAGCGATCAGATGTCCATTATTTCAGGTGTGGAGTGTGTGTGGTGCGCAGCTGCAGCCGCGTACCACACACACTCCACACCCCCAACCCGACGCCGCAGGCGCCAAAAAGGAACATGAAAAGCGCAGAAGAGCTACATTTCATCATATTATATATATGTATATCAATATAATGCGATGAGGTGTGACCCTAGCTTAGCTTACCAGCAGCCTCGTGGTGGTGGTGGACAGGTGACGTGAGGTGTAACAGAACTGTGAGTTGTCACCACATTCGTAACATGAGCCGAAACTGGTTTAGCCCAGGCTACAGGAGTGCAGGCGAGAAACAAACAGATCGACAGGACAAAGGCCACTTTTCGCAGAAATTTTGCCATGATGGATTCTCCATTTCTGTCTGAGTAATTCTGTTTCCAATCAGATAAATGGGAACGTCGGCGTTCCTGATTTGGGCGCTAGTCCGTCATATTGAATGACTATCGGTCATGGTGATACATATATATAGCCACATTTATAGATCTTTTGTATAGTCTTTTTGGGCAGAATGGGAATTTTGGGTTAGAGTTAGCAATAAAAGATGTATAGGTATTACAAAGGATGAGTTTGTGCAGGTACCATGCTTCTGATATGTATGAGCTTGTCATGATACTCTCAAAAGCTATGGCAAGCAAAGAGAAAAACGTCCACCTCCGCTTAAAACGGAGGTGGACGTTTTTCTCTTTGCTCGTATGAGCGACGATTATTACTGATCGTTTTCGCGTGAACGTGCACGGGAACGCTCGTGCTGGGTGAGGTAACGTTTACGCAGACGGATGTTTTTAGGGGTAACCTCAACCAACTCATCATTATTGATGAAGTCAAGCGATTGCTCCAGGCTCATCAAAATCGGAGGGGTCAGGCGTACCGAGATATCTGATGTAGAAGAACGGATATTCGTTTTCTGTTTCTCCTTACAGATGTTAACAACCAGATCATCTGGACGAGCATTGAGACCTACAATCATACCTTCATAAACTGGCGTGCCAGGTTCGATAAAGGTATCACCACGCATCTGAGCATTACCCAGACCATATGTGACGGCGGTACCAAGCTCGGAAGCGACCAGCGCCCCCATGCGAGCACTATTAATCTTGCCCATCCAGGGCACAAAGCCTTTGAGCAAACTGCTCATCGCTCCATTACCTTTTGTCAGAGTCAAGAAGGCATTACGGAAGCCGATCAGGCCACGTGTTGGAATATCATACTCAATGCGGATATTGCCACTGCCATCATTGGTCATGTTGGTTAGCTGAGCCTTACGAACCGCCAGGGCTTCAGTTAGCACACCCATATAGGAATCTTTGGTATCAATGACCAGATGCTCGACCGGCTCCTGAAGATGACCGTTCTCATCTTCACGGGTGATGACCTCTGGGCGCGAAACCTGTAATTCATAACCTTCGCGACGCAGTGTCTCAATCAAGACCGAGAGGTGTAACTCACCACGACCGGAAACAACAAACTCATCAGGAGTATTTCCATCAACGACGCGCAAGCTCACGTTCGTCTCTAACTCGCGATAGAGGCGAGCACGCAACTGCCGGGAAGTTGAGAATTTACCCTCACGTCCTGAGAATGGACTGGTATTTACACCAAACGTCATTTTCAGGGTTGGCTCAGAGATCTCAAGTACTGGTAATGCTTCTGGATTGTCGATATCTGCCAGAGTTTCACCAATGTTAGCATCAGCAATGCCTGTTAGTGCGATAATATCGCCAGCCACGGCCTCATCAACCTCGGTGCGACCCAGGCCCTTATAACTCAGCACCAGGTTGATTTTCTGGCGAGAGACTTCACCTTCGCGGCTAATGCGTGCTACTGGAGTATTGGGAGCAATGCGTCCACGAATAATACGTCCAATGGCATACTTACCTTTATAATCGTCATAGTCCAGTGCTGTAACCATCATCTGGAATGAAGCATCGATCTCAACATTGGGGGCTGGCACTGTTTTCACAATAGTGTCAAACAATGGTTGTAAATCTTTACGCTCATCATCGGGATTATACATAGCCACACCATCACGTCCGATGGCATAAAGCACCGGGAAGTCCAGGTGACTATCGGCGGTAGCCAGTTCTAGGAAAAGGTCCTGTGTCTCTTCTAAAACATAATCGATACGTGCGTCTTTGCGGTCAATTTTGTTGACGACCACAATTGGCTGTAAATTAAGTTCCAACGCTTTCTGAAGCACAAAGCGTGTCTGAGGCATAGGACCTTCTGCAGCGTCAATGAGCAAGATACAGCCATCGGCCATATTAAGCACACGCTCTACCTCACCGCCAAAGTCGGCGTGCCCGGGAGTATCGATGATATTGATTTTGACATCTCGATAATCGATAGCTGTATTTTTTGCCAGAATGGTGATACCACGCTCACGCTCCTGGTCATTGGAGTCCATAATCAGTTCGCCCATGTGCTGGTTTTCGCGGAAGATATGGCTCTGCTTAAGCAATCCATCTACTAGAGTTGTTTTACCGTGGTCTACGTGGGCGATAATCGCGACATTCCGAATATCATTTCGTTTAACCAATTTTGAGCCTGCCTGTAAAGCCGTTTCAGCCTGCATAGTAATTTATCAATCCCTCCGTGTGACAGCAGATGTTACAGCAAACTTTTCAGCATGTGCTTATCTGGACACAACTATTTACGAATCTTTGCTTTTCTGCCGAACGTTTAAAAAAGAATAATTTGAAGAGTTTTTTCTTCTGGTCGTATGGACGTTGTGAGATGTCCATACCCACCTCGCGTTATTAGTACGTTTGCATGACTGAGTCGTTGTAATACAACATTGGGGTCAACGCTCATGGCCAAAACAATAGTGGCTGCGGGATGTCGCAAGTCATGAAATCGCATTCTGGTAATTATGCGTCCTTGCAGATTGCATAATAATCAAATCAATGAGTCCCTGTAAGATTTTATCCTAATAAAGCGTTTCTGTCGAGTTGATAGTGCTAAATCAAGATATTTCCATGCGGAATTTGCTTATTTCAGCTTTTTTGGGGTATATACATCTGGATTAAGAAAACATAGATGGTTTTAGTAGGCAAAGGAATTGTGCTTCTAGCAATCTTTGTTCTCTGATGTGCATAGCTTTTCTGCTTTATCCCCCACTTTGCCTGTCTTATATTTATCATAACAAAAGCAGTGGGTCAGTTATTCCCACTATGCTCTTTGTGGGATAGTGTCAGGGCTTTTGTGCTCAAAGCGCTCATGTTCCGCTTCCACACTCGTTCCCTGACGGGAGCTAGCTTGTTTTAGGCGACGCTGCAAACATGTGCTGCAGCACATGTTTGCAGCGTCACCTAAATTTTTTTGTTAGTACTATAATCAAGCCTAAAACTTTGTGGGTACCGCAGCACAAAACTTTATTAGTACCATAGCCTAAAACTTTTGGGAGTAGCGTTGGTGCGATACTCTTCGATTTAGCGTTGCAAGGTGCCGTTGAGGGCACGGTCCATATTATAGCAAGTGCTGATGAGTGAGAGATGGGTAAATGCCTGTGGAAAGTTGCCCAGGGCTTCTCCCGTTGGCCCGATCTCTTCGGCATAAAGGCCAAGATGATTAGAATAGGTAAGCATCTTCTCCAGTACCAGGCGCGCTTCGCTGAGTCGTCCAGAGCGGGCCAGTGTTTCCGCCAGCCAGAAACTGCAGGGACTAAATGTTCCCTCGGTACTACCTAGTCCATCGCTGGCTGCCTGGGTTGGATTATAGCGATAGACGTGTGAGTCACTGGTGAGCTCTCTTTGGATACGGTCAATTGTATCCATCATTCTAGGATCAGTTGGTCCGGAAAACTTGGTCAGGACCATCAGGAGTGAACTGGCATCGATAGCTTCACTGCCGTAATACTGCACGAAACTCCTGGACTTTTCATTCCAGCCCTGCTGCATTACTTCCTCATAGATCTGGGAGCTGATATTTGTCCATTCTGCCAGAGGGGCCGGTAGACCACGGTGGCGGGCGATGCGGATCGCACGATCAAAGGCCACCCAACTCATGACACGCGAATGTACAAAATGTTTCTGACCACCGCGAACTTCCCATATGCCCTCGTCCGGTTCCTGCCAGTGATCTCCTAGCCAATTCAGCAAATGACGCAGATTATGCCAGAGATCATAAGAAATATCCTGATGGCGATCAAAGATATAGATAGAATCCATCAATTCGCCATAAATATCTAGCTGCTTTTGTTTATAGGCATTATTGCCGATTCGAACTGGTGCACTCTGACGATAACCTTCTAGATGGGTCAGGTTGAGCTCGCGCAAGTCATGTCCGCCATCAATGGTATACATAGGTTGCAGTGAGCCATTGCCTTCGAGTTCATGGCAACGGGCATCCAACCAACCCATAAAAGCCTGGGCCTCCTGATAAAATCCCAGGATGAGTAGACTGTAGATCGTAAAGGCTGCATCGCGTAGCCAGGTATAGCGATAATCCCAGTTGCGTTGGCCGCCGAGTGTTTCGGGTAAACTGGTTGTGGGAGCTGCCACAATTGCACCAGTTGGCTCATAGGTCAGAAGTTTTAAAACTAAGGCCGAGCGCTGAACCATCTCGCGCCAGCGACCCTGATATTGGCACTGTGAGAGCCATTTTTGCCAATAATCTTTTGTTTCTTGGAATGCAGCTTCATATTGCCTTGAACTGAGTGGTTTGGGCTCTAAATCGTGATCCTGCGCGCTTTCCAGCACGAAATAAGCGCTTTGATTATTTTGTAGGGTGAATCTTGCTCGTACACCACCCTGTCCATCCGCTTCCAGTGGAACTGTTGAAGCTAATCCCAGACTTAATGATTGACTATGGAATACGACGCCATGATTTGAGAGCGCCAGCGTATGGGGATCGCGTCCATAATTAAAAGCGGGAGTACAGATTATCTCAAAGGGAAGCGAACCACGCACCACCCTGACTTCGCGAATAATATGATGCTGAAGAGTTTTGCTGCCTGATTTCTTGATAGGCATGAAATCAACAATTTCTCCCACTCCATCAGCCGTCAAGAAACGCGTAATTAAAATATTTGTTTCAGGTAGATACATTTGTCGACGGCCCATACTAACCGTTTGGTCAAAAGCTGGACTGATACGGAATGTGCCTCCTTTATTCACATCGAGGAGAGCGCCAAAGACACTGGGAGCGTCGAAGCGTGGGATACAGCACCAATCGATGGCACCATTTTTACCAACCAGGGCGACGGTATGTAAATCTCCAATGACGCCATAATCTTCGATTGGCTGATATGTTTTGTTTTTCAGTTGTAGTGGGGATGTTTGTTCTTGCACAGCTCATTTCCTCATTTGCAAATTTGTATCTGTATCTGATACGTGTTGCTTTTGATAATAGTTGTGCTTGCTTATCCTGAGTACTTGTAGCCATACTTGTCGGGCTGAATCGTGTACACCAGACGCTGAAAAAAATCGGCTTATTTATGGGGATGGTCTGGTGGTCGGTGGATATATCGACATGGTTTATGGAAGGGGTTATCTACATTACGGAGCAACAACGAAGTGGTTGATAGCATTAATTGCAGGCACAACGAAAGGCATGATTGCTATTTTCGCAGTCATCAAAGCTGATCTTCCTGAAGTGACAGCCTGGCTTATGCAGGACATATGCGTGCTGTATTTAAAACCAATCAGCAGAATATATGGCGTCGAATTCTAGAAGATAATTCCGAAGAATAATCTCTTTTTCCTATATTCACAAAGAAGCAACTCATAGCATTTAGAAATATATAGATCTTTAATGCTGAATTTGCCTGATTATTTTGAAAGCACGCGTTACGATAGTGGTGCTTGCATGCGTTTACCGCGTGTTGTGCGTTTGGTGACTGGCATTGCGTTCCTTACTGTGGTTGATTCAGGTGGGATAAGAGAGGCTGTTTGTACTCGTGTGACCTTTTCACGAATCAGTGATATTTGTGAATGAACTGCTTGTCGAGATTGTTGAAGCTTGCGGGCTATTTCAGATGGTCGTTGATTAGCAAGGAGATAGTGGCAAATGATGGCCTGTTTCTCTGTGAGTCCGATGCGGGGATTTTCCAGAGCCGCTCTGGCCAGATCTTCCATGACTCCAAATTTACTTCGTTTATAGTCATTCAGGTCATCTGGTGAAAATAGCCAGCGATCAACTACCCGTACTCCAGGTATTCTTCCAGCTTCTACCAGATGCATAAAGTGCCAATAACTGAGATCCAAATGTTTCGCCGCCTCATGAGTAGTCAACATACCATTGAGGTATTGAAGGTTATGATGTAACTCACTGCTCCTAAGAACCATGTCGGACGCCTTTCTACGGGTTGCCGTATTCCAAAAGTGCCTGGCAAAGACATTACTTAGTCAAGAGGAGTATACCATAGGTCCTTGTAGTACTGCAAGGTTGATCAGGTTTGGTGCCTCATAAGCGTTAAAAGGGTGGATACTGCACATTAACAGTATCCACCCTTTTTGCCTGTTTATGGAGGTAAAAATCTTATTTATTTCATTGGAAATAGATTGGGAATTTTCATTGCCAGTGACATATCGCCAGTTGCCTTGATTTTACCTGAGAGAAATGCGTTCATTGGATTGAGCTGTCCCTGTGTCAGGGCAATCCAATCCTGGTCGCTCATGGTCAAGGTAAGGTCGGGTTTGATGGATTCTGGCGGGACAAGTTCGCAGGTCTGGTTTTGAATTTTCAAGGCATAGGTGCCTGCATCTTCACCAGTAATGTTTAATTGGATGTTTTTATTCAGCCCAGCGGCCGCGGCTGGATTGAAGAGTTTCTGCATGGCTGCGAACGTATCAACAACTTTCATTGTCTATTTGTCTCCTTTGTCATTTGCACAGGGAGGGCCCCTGCTAGCCTTTTTTTAGTATACCATATTCTGTAGAGATCAATTCTCAAGCTCTAAGGTATTTTGCTCTTGTGTCACATCAGGAGCAATGGTATGCTATTGAGAAGCAATTTTGACACTTGTTTACGTATAATCTAAGAGAAAACGAGGATCCTGGTATGGCTGGTACGCGAATTCTGCGGAAGGTGAAGGTAGAAGGTGGCTATCTGCATTTTAGCTCAGCCCATTTCATTACCTATAGTGGTAAATGCGAGCGTTTACATGGGCATAATTATGGAGTGTTGGTAGAGGTAGAGGGTGAACTTGGACCAGATAATGTAGTCTTTGATTTTACGGTTTTGAAGAGGCGTACCAAAGAGATCTGCCAGCACCTTGACCATCGTTTCTTGTTGCCGTTACATAATGCTCAATTAGAGCTAACGCGTTTATCTGACGCGTGGGAGATTCGTTTTCGTGAGCGGCGCTATGTTTTTCCGTTAACGGACGTGGTTGAGCTTCCTATTGAGAACTCTACAGCTGAACTCCTTGCTCAATATATTTGTGAAGAGCTATGTAAGGTGCTTGAGGAGTATCCAGCGGCCAATCTACACACAATCATGGTGGGTGTAGAGGAGGCTCCAACTCAGATGGCTTATTATCAGAAAGATCTACGTTCGTAATGTGATTGATGTACACCAGGACCTCCCTCTGAATGTGGGATAGGTCCTGGTATGTACTATCATTGATATTATCTGGTAACGAGCTTGCGACCGATCGCTGCCGCAACGGCGTGTACCTGGGGCATCAGGTCATGGAACTGCTCGATGGTCACGGATTGTGCACCATCTTTGAGTGCCTCGTCTGGATTAGGATGCACTTCGATGAGAAGTCCATCGGTACCTGCGGCTATTGATGCCAGTGACATGGGACCAACCAGATCGCGACGACCTGTTCCCTGACTGGGATCAGAAATGATTGGCAAGTGCGAGAGGCGTTTGATCAACGGGATTGCACTGATATCCATGGTATTGCGGGTGGTTTTCTCAAATGTACGGATACCACGTTCGCAGAGGATAACATTGCGGTTACCCTGTGAAAGCACATATTCAGCAGCCAGCAGCCACTCCTCAAAGGTTGAGGACATACCCCGTTTCAGGACGACCGGTTTGCGGGTACGACCTACTTCATCCAGCAACATATAGTTCTGCATGTTGCGTGTGCCAATTTGGAGGATGTCAGCATATTCACAGACCATTGCCACATCGGTTGGAGTCATGACTTCGGTAATGATCGCCATGCCAAACTCGTCGCGAGCCTTCGCCAGTAGCTTTAAGCCTTCTTCTCCCAGACCACGGAAGCCATAAGGTGAGGTAGATGGTTTAAAGGCACCACCACGTAAGATCACCGCGCCTTCTTTACGTACAGCCGCGGCGGTTGTCATCAATTGCTTTTCAGTTTCAACGGTACAGGGACCAGCCATCATTACTATGTCGCTCCCGCCGATGCGTACCACACCACCCTCCACGCAGGCCGAAGGAACCTCAACCACCGTGTCTTCTGGATGGAACTCACGGCTGGCAAGTTTGTATGGTTTGGAGACACGTACTACATTCTCCACATTGGGCAGTCCTTCAAGTGCCTCGCCAATAGCAGGATTAATCCCGCCAATGCTACCAGGGGCGCCTGTTGCACCGACGGCTCCCAGCACACCGATTATCGTACGCTCGACACCCTGAGAAAGATGGCCGCTGAGTCCATGCTTCTCTAGAAAGGTGATTACATGTTGGATATCTGTGTCACTACTGGTTGATTTCATTACGACAATCATGAAAATTTACTCCTTATGAATGAAATAACAGAGAGGTTGGAAGTACAAATGGAGTCATTGCATCATCCCGATAGCTTCTATGTATACATCGGTAGCATAAACGGTCCATCGTGACCTCTTCGTCATGATTGCCGGCCGGTACTTGCTTCTTTTCTGTGTCACTTGTATTCCATTATGCAGGGAATGATTACTCCTCCACCTACGCATCCACATTAAATGTAGGGCGTAAATTCACCGCCTCTTTGAGATACACATGTTGTATTTCTTCAGCACTACGAGTTGTGTTTACATGTATGAGCACACGAATACATTTTCCGAGACTATTGGGGACAGGAATTTCGCGAGCGCACATCAATGCGGTATCGGTCCATCCTAATCCCCGGGCTGCTACGGCAGGAAATTCTGCGTCAAGATCGGCTGTTAGTGAGAAGATCGCACTGGCAATATCTTCCTTTTTAAGCTCATTTTTTTCGATTATTAGTTCGAGCAATTCTCTGGTTGCTGCCAGGATTTCCTCGCGTTCATTATGTTCTACTGTAGTCGCACCACGAATTCCTCGACAATACATCACGGCACCATCCCTTTCACTGGATACCTCCCCCCTACTCATGAGATAAAGGCAGGTGGATTTATCCTCTATTGTATAGGATGATAGCAATTTTTTATCTGTATCATCTAACTGTTAGTGTGTGCTTTCATATGTATACATAATCTGTCGATAATCGAAATCAGTTAGAATCGGCGATAGCGGTAGCTTATGAGCCTGTTTTGTTGCCCTGGTTGTTCGCCCGCTACGCGGGCGGTAGGAGGGGAGAAACCGTGGGCACAGCCCCCGGATCCCCCAGTCAAGGGGCTTGCCGCCCCTTGCATTCCCGCTTTCTATCAAATGAGTCTGGCTTCCCCTTGCATTCCCGCTTTCCTATCAAATGAGTCTGGCTTCCCTTTGCATCCCTGCCATCTCATTAAGTGATGTCTGACAGACTCCTAGTGTTTTCTCAGACTTTGAATATATGTTTTTACGGCCGCCGCTGGATCTCCTGCTTGATTCTGATCGATTAATTTGACCAGGGCACTACCGACGACAGCCCCTTCGGCATAGCTGGTGACGCTGGCGATATGCTCTGGTGTTGAGAGTCCGAAGCCAACTGCGAGTGGTAGGGGATACTGCCGGGTTGCGTTACGAATACGCTCAATAAAGCTTTGTAACTGTGGTGGCAGTTCCTGACGCGAGCCAGTTACACCACTCAGCGACACACAGTAAATGAAACCTCCAGGTCCAGCGGCGGTACGTTGGGCCGCCATCGTGATGCGTTCATCAGGAGCCGTAGGGGGCACCAGAAAGATCAGGGCAAGGCCATGGCGATAAGCGGCGGCTTGCAATAAATCAGCCTCTTCTGCTGGTAGATCTGGAATAATCAAGCCACTCACACCGTTGGCCCTGGCTGTGGCACAAAAACGCTCTAATCCGTAAGAGAGAACAGGATTATAATAGCCCATCATGAGTAATGCGGCATCTGTTCTGGCTGAAACTTGACGAGCGATCTCCATACAGCCTCGAATACTCATCCCATTTTCCAGCGCGATATGGCCAGCATGTTGAATGGTTGCTCCATCCGCGAGAGGATCGCTAAAGGGCATGCCTAATTCGATAATATCGGCCCCGCCTTCAGCGGCAGCAAGAATAATCTCAACTGAAGCCTTGGCGCTTGGGTAGCCACACATAAAATAAGGGATAAGCACTCCTCGTCCCTCAGCATGGGCACGTTCAAAGGCACGGGTAATCTTTTGTGCCGGTACCCCATGGCCATCCTGCTCAATGCTACTGCTTGTGATTGTTTCCATGGTTATTTCCTCCTGCATCCATTGTCCCTGGAGGGCGTTGATACGCTCACTAAGGGCAGTATCAACGCCTGTTTTAGTCAGGTAATCCCTACTTATAGATTGACGTTAAAGGCTTTGGCGACCGTCATCATATCTTTATCCCCACGACCGGAGAGATTGATGATAATCAGAGAGCCCGTAGCAATCTTGCCCTGCTCTCCCTGCTCTAGCAGATAGCCGATGGCATGTGATGACTCCAGGGCGGGAATGATACCCTCGGTACGGCTGAGTACTTCTAAACCTCTGAGCGCGGTTGCATCACTGGCCGTAACGTAGCTGGCGCGACCACTGTCTTTCATATAGCTGTGTTCTGGTCCCACACCAGGATAATCCAGTCCAGCGGAGATACTATGGGTATCCAAAATCTGTCCATCTTCATTTTGCAAGAGATAGCTCATCGCGCCATGCAGGACTCCTGGGCGACCAACCACCAGAGTGGAGGCATGCTGACCAGGTTCCATGCTGCTGCCACCGGCTTCAACCCCTATCAACTCAACATCGCTGGCATCGGCGAAAGGATAGAAGATACCAATGGCATTACTACCGCCACCAACACAGGCATAGATCTGATCGGGCAGGCGCCCTTCCTGCTGCATGATCTGTTGCCGGGCTTCGCGACCAATGATGGCCTGGAAATCGCGCACGATACGTGGATAGGGGGCTGGACCCGCGGCTGTACCGAACAGATAGAAGGTGGTATCAACGTTGGTGACCCAGTCGCGAATGGCTTCGTTGATGGCATCTTTTAATGTTTTGGTACCACTATCTACAGAGCGTACTTCAGCCCCTAATAACTTCATGCGAAAGACATTCAGGGATTGACGCTGGATATCTACTTCACCCATGTAGATGATGCAGTCCAGACCAAGTTTGGCACAAACGGTGGCCGTTGCCACACCATGTTGACCTGCACCTGTCTCGGCAATGATGCGTTTTTTGCCCATGCGTTTCGCCAGCATACCCTGACCCAGAGCATTATTGATTTTGTGGGCACCGGTATGGGCGAGATCCTCACGTTTCAGGTAAACCTTGACGTCCTTACCGATCAACTCGGAGAAACGTGGAACATAGTGCAATGTTGTTGGACGCCCGACATAGCTGGCCAACTCTTGATTAAGTTCCGCCATGAATACAGGATCTTGCAGGGCATCTTTGTAGGCGACCTCCAACTCAGCCAGGGCTGCCATCAGATTTTCGGGGACAAATTTGCCACCAAAGTCACCAAAGCGTCCCCGCTCATCGGGATAGACATCGTGCTGGTAAGTGTTTGGAGTTTTTGCCTGTTGCATATTTACCTTCTTCCCTGCTCGCCCACTATGGAGGACGAACGTACTTGCGCAACGAATGCTGCGATTTTGTGTATATCTTTTTGCTTGTTGGTCTCGACGCCGCTACTGACGTCAAGTCCCCAGGGTTGAACTTGTTGGATGGCGGCACTGACATTCTCAACGGTGAGACCACCTGCCAGAATAATCTTGCTATGTTGTGCAGCCTGTCGCGCCAGTTCCCAGTTACTGGTAAGACCTGTGCCACCCCAATTTGGGGTAGGGGTATCAATTAGCAGGCGCCAGGCAACCTTTTGATAGGCTGCCATCAGACTGAGATCTGCTTGCTCTTTCAGTGAGAGCGCCTTAATGACCGGACGTTTGATTTGCTGGCAGAACTCTGGTGACTCATTACCGTGAAGTTGTACATAATGCAGGCCAACCTGCTCCACGACATCATTGATATAGCTGGCATCTTTGTTTACAAAGACACCTACCAGATCGGGCCGCACCTGTCCACTGGCTGATTGGCTGTAACTCTGACTGGCCTTTAGCAAGGCTGGCACCTGCTCTGGGGCAATATAGCGATGGCTGGGTTCATAGAAGATCAAGCCCAGCAGATCCGCGCCAGCATCCACCGCTGCATTGATGCCTGCTGTATCGTGCAGGCCACAAATTTTAACCTGGGTGCTATGGTTGGCACCTTGTAAGAGCATATCTATCTGGTCAGGGATATTATTGGATACCACCAGCGATTCGCCGACCAGCATTGCCTGGACATCGTAACGGCTGAGGCGGCGTACATCTGCCCCGGTATGAATGCCACTCTCAGCTACAATAATCTGATTTCTTGGCAACATCTCGCGGATGTCGCGCAAAAGATAAGGATTCATTTCAAAGCTGGCCAGATCACGGCTATTCACTCCAATGATCATTGCACCGGCGTCGATGGCGCGCTGAGCCTCTTCGCGACTATGTACCTCGACCAAGACACGCATGCGCAATGCATTGGCGCGCTGATGCAGCAGGCGTAGTTGCTGGTCGTCCAGAATGGCACAGATTAATAGAATCATATCTGCGCCCCAGGCCCGTGCTTCATAAACCTGGTATTCATCGATGATAAAGTCTTTACGTAGTACTGGTATACTGACCGCGTTTTTTATCGCTGTGAGATACTCTGGCGAGCCCAGAAAGAAGTGTGGTTCGGTCAACACAGAGATAACGGAAGCCCCATTGCGCTCATATAAGAGAGCTGTCTCTACTGGATCCAGGTCAGGCGCGAGTATGCCCTTAGAGGGCGAGGCTCGTTTGACCTCGGCAATGAGGTGTATTTTATCGCGTGGTTCAAACGCTTCGAGCACATCACGCGGGCGGGGCTGCTCCAGGGCCAACTGTTGTAGTTGTTCCAGTGGCAACTCTGCTTTGCGTTGTATTAAATCTTTGCGCGTTTGTTCAACAATTTTATCGAGAAACATAAGTTTTACCTACCTGGCGTATGACTGGGAAAATTCAATAACCTCGGCGAGCTTGCGTTTGGCCTTGCCTTCTTGTAAAGTAGCCTGTGCCAGTTTAATACCATCCTTAAATGAGGCCACCTGTTCGTTGGCCATCAAGGCTGCGGCAGCATTTAAACAGATTATCTCAGTAGCGGGTGTCGCATGATATGTCGAAAGGATATCACGTAAGATTGTGGCATTATGAGTGGGGTCTCCACCTTGAAAATGCATGATATCGCTAACGCTGGTTAGTCCAACCTCTTCAGGTGTAATGGTATAGGTTTTCATTTCCTGACCGGCACGGACCTCACAAATATGGGTAGGGGCGCTCAGTGAGCATTCATCCAGACCATCCTCACTATGGACAATCAGAGCATGTTTACAGCCGAGGCGCAGCAGGACCTCACCCATTTTCTGCATGAGCGAGTCGTCTGCCACACCTAATACCTGGTAGGGGGTATGGGCTGGATTTGTCAGAGGACCCAGAATATTGAAGACGGTACGAATACCGATCTCACGTCTGGTTGGTCCAACATATTTCATGGCTGGATGGTAGGTTTGAGCAAACATAAAGCCGAAACCACAATCCTGCACGCTGCGTGCCAGCGCCTCCGGTCCCAGATCAATTTTTACGCCCAGTGCCTCTAAGACGTCGGCGCTACCGCATTTGCTGGTCGCCGAACGATTGCCGTGTTTCGCAACTTTTGCGCCGGCCGCCGCCGCGATAATGCCCGCGGCGGTCGAAATATTCAAGGTACCAGATCCGTCACCGCCAGTACCACAGGTATCCATTGCGCGTCTGGATGTTTGCTCATCAAGCTGCACCTGTACAGCCTTATCGCGCATGACCTGTGCCAGACCGGCGATTTCCTCCACCGTTTCACCGCCGGGCCGTAGACGCAGGGCTGTCAGAAAAGCCCCGATCTGCGAAGGCGTTGCCGCACCCGTCATGATCTCTTCCATGGCGCTGGCAGACTCCTCGGTCGTCAGTGTGGCTCCTGACGCGATATGAGCAATAGCTTCGCGAATCATGATCAAAATTATCCTCTCTGGCTTGCAATAGTAGGAGACCCGATGCTCCTGTTGAAGTTGTTCTACTGCTCTAAGAAGTTGCGTAATAAATCTTTGCCGACGGTAGTCATAATCGATTCGGGATGGAACTGCACACCCTGTACTGGATAATCGCGGTGTCGTAGTCCCATGATCAAGCCATCTTCTGTTCTGGCCGTAACTTCTAGTTCTGTGGGTAGTGTATCTGCTTCAACGATTAAACTATGATAACGAATGGCCTCAAAGGGCTGTGGTAATTGTTTGAAAACGCCTTTACCAGTATGGTGCATTTGTGATGATTTTCCATGCATTGGTTCTGGCGCGCGAATAACTCGTCCACCATATACCTGACCAATTGACTGATGCCCAAGGCAGACGCCCAGGGTTGGAATGCGTGGACCAAAGGTCGCGATAATATCACAGGACAGTCCCGCCTCGTTAGGAGTACAGGGCCCTGGGGAGACTACAATATGGTCAGGTTGTAGTTGCTCAATTTCAGCCAGCGTAATCTGATCATTGCGCCGTACCATAATCTCAGCCCCGATCTCAGCCAGGTATTGATACAGATTATAGGTAAAGCTGTCATAGTTATCGAGTAACAAGAGCATCTTATTTCCTCCCTCCCTGTGGAATCGTGGGTGACTCAAGAACCGTCTGTCGATTAACCTGGGCGATATGTTCAGCCTCATCAAGCGCTCGTAGCAGTGCTTTGGCTTTATTCAAGCTTTCTTGATACTCGTTGGTCGGGGTGGAGTCAGCGACTACTCCGCCACCTGCCTGAATATAGGCTCGACCATTTTTGATTACCATCGTGCGTAGCGCGATCGCCGTTTCCTGGTCGCCTGTATGACTAAAGTAGCCAACAGCGCCGGCATAGACGCCGCGTGTCTCTCCCTCTAGTTCGCTGATAATCTCCATGGCGCGTATCTTGGGTGCTCCTGAGACCGTGCCAGCGGGAAAGCCCGCACGTAGCGCATCGAAAGCCGAAATTCCCTCACGTAAATGTCCTGAGACATTGGTGACCAGGTGCATAACATGAGAATAACGCTCAATGGTCATAAAATCGTCGACCTGAATACTGCCGATTTTACTGACGCGACCAACATCATTGCGGGCCAGATCCAGCAGCATGATATGTTCTGCCCGTTCTTTCGGATCTTGCTGTAACTCGATGGCCAATAGCTCGTCGCTTTGCTTGTCAGCGCCTCTTGGACGTGTGCCAGCAATCGGACGAATAGTCACCTCGTTGTCCTCATAGCGCACTAACAGTTCAGGTGAAGCCCCAACCAGATGGAAGTCCTCCAGATCCAGAAAGAACATGTGTGGTGAAGGATTAATGGCGCGTAAGGCACGATAGACAGTAAAAGGTGAGGCATTGACGTGGCGACTCAGGCGCTGTGAGGGCACCACCTGAAAGATATCGCCGGCTTTGATATATTCAATTGCCTGTGTGACCATCCCTTCAAACTCAGCCTGCGTGCGATTGGAGGTTATACGCAATGCATCTTCATCGTGAATCGGTTGAGGTTCTACTGGCAAACGTACCGGCTGACGTAGTCGGGCCTGGACATCATCAACGATGGCTCTGGTACGCTGATACTCAGCCTCAATATCCTCCGCATCCAGATGAATGTGTGTGACGACACGGACACTATGGCGTACATGATCAAAGACCAGTACCGTTTCTGTGAGCATAAAGACTGCCAGTGGCAGATCCAGTTCGTTTGGCTTTGGTTGCGGTAGGCGCTCAAAGCGGGCTGCTGCGTCGTAGGAAAGATAACCGACCGCTCCACCAAAGAACTTGGGGAGCTGATCATGCGCCCGCTCAAGATGCGGTGGCTTAATCAGCCGGTATTGCCCGAGTTCCGCCTCAAGTAATTGCAGTGGATCATGGCAGGCTAACTCTTCCTCATTGTATGTTCCCTGAACTGTGTTCATCTTGCGTAACTTGACGCTCTCACCACGATGAATCATCACCAGATAGGGATCGATACCAATAAAAGAATAGCGTGCAACCTGTTCGCCACCCGAGACACTTTCCAATAGAAAGCTATAGGGTTTTTGGGCCGTTTTGCAATATGCTGAGACTGGTGTTTCCATGTCAGCCAGGATATCGCTGTACAGAGGCAGTAGCGGCCGGCGATTATCCTGCTCATCCGTACCGCTCTGTCCGGGCTGCAAAAGCGCAGCCCGGATCTGCTTCACCTCATCTAATGTCGGATAGTACATAATTCATACCCGTTTCGTCTAACCGCTATGCAACTGTCCTTATCAAAGAACCACTTTTCTAGCTGGCCTGTGTTTTATTTAGCCCAGGCCAATAGCTTTTTTGACTTCTTGTACTGTGTGTTCGGCCATCGGACGTACTTCATCCGCGCCTTGTTTAAGGATGGCTTCCAGCGTTGGCATATCGTTGATAAGCTCATGATAGCGTTGTTGAATGGGACTCAACGTCTCTACCAGACGTTCTGTCAGGGCTGCTTTAAAGTCGCCGTAACCTTTGCCTGCAAAATCTGCTTCAATTTCCTGGTTTGACTGACCGGTTAACGCCTGGTAAATTGTCAATAGATTGGTAATGCCGGGCCGGGCCGGATCAAACGTGACCAGGCGTTCTGAATCGGTGGTGGCGCGCCCGATCTTCTTCTTAATCGTCTTTGGATCATCCAGCAAAGTGATATATGCATTAGGATTTGGATCACTTTTACTCATTTTTTTGGTTGGATCTTCCAGAGACATGACGCGTGCTCCAGCGGCCCTAATATCGGCTTTAGGAATAGTAAAGACCGGTTTGTTGTAGAGGCTGTTAAAACGCTGTGCCAGATCACGTGTGAGTTCAACGTGTTGGCGCTGATCATCACCAACCGGCACAAGATCTGTCTGATAAAGCAAGATGTCACCAGCCATCAGCACTGGATAGCAGTACAGTCCAGCACTCACTGTTTCCATATCATCGCCCGCTTTGGTTTTGAACTGTGTCATACGATTCAACCAGCCCATTGGTGTGAAACAGTTCAAGATCCAGCTTAGTTCAGCATGCTGATGTACATGCGACTGTACAAACACTTTGCAATGGGCGGCATCCAGGCCACAGGCCAGGTATAATGCGGCCAACTTACGGGTATTATTATGCAAATCCTTGGGATCGATCGGTAGAGTAATAGCGTGTAGATCCACAATACAAAAGACATTATCGTATTGATCTTGCGTCTCCACCCAGTTACGAATTGCTCCCAGATAATTGCCTAGATGAATATTGTTCGTGGGCTGGATCCCTGAGAAAACACGTTTTTTGGTGGCTGGTTTATCCTGAGTGATCGCTGGTTGTACCTGTTGATTCGTGTCGATTGACATAGTATTTCCTCCGCAATTGTGTATAGATCCGCTAAAAATTCCCAATAAAAAACGCCCCTCATCCCTACAAGGACGAGAAGCGTGATATATAGCGCTTTCGTGGTACCACCCTGTTTTAGATTGGCCGTCTCGAAGTGTAGATAAAAACTACGTTTATGCAGGAGACGAGCAATCCCTCTTTGCCGGATACGAATGAAACTACGTTCTTCAAGCAAATCTCAAGGAAGAAACATGTATGTAGTTAGCATGTGTATATCCTGTCCTCAGTAACGGGGGACATTCCGAAAGAGTGCTACTGATTTCGTGTGACCGAAATGTTCGTTCTTTAGCTACCAGGTCCATTCCATAGCTAGACTGGTATCGGTTTCCACCATTCCCGACTCTCTGTGCCCATGCATGGCTATGTACTCTTCCTGTTCGTGGCTTCACTATTCTATTGTTGATATGACACTAGTATAGTGTGAAATTTGCGACCTGTCAAGGCTACACTCGCGCTTGCTTGTTTAGCTTACGCGGGTGTGCCAATGCCTTAAGGATTTTATTTATGGGTAAATACAAGGAAGACCTTGCACTAATAGCGTTGCATGAGAGCATGGACACTATTAACGTAGCGCCAGTTAAAAATACCGCGATGTTTGACGTTCCAACCACCTTCGTTATAGGCGCTAATGATTTTTGTCTTGTTTCCGTGAAATCCATGCCAGAGCGAGTGTAAATAAATCGCCCCTAACTCGATGTTGTCCTGTAACTTGTAAGGATCATAGTGACCATTGACCTGCCGATTAAGTCCCTGTGCTGTATACGGCATGATCTGCATCAATCCTATACCACCATCCCTGGCGATCACATGCTGGTTCCAGCCACTCTCTTGCCAGGCGATGGCCAGCATCAAGTTTGCTGGAAGACCATAACGCGCTGCTGCGTCACATAATAAAGAACGTGCCTGTTGTCTGTTCGACCACTCCAATGCGCCATAGGCATACCAGGTGACACGTCCATTGGGACGGACTCCACTGGCTGCCCATCGGGCTTTAGAGGGAATACAGAGGTTCTGACCTGTAAATATCAGATTAATGTTACGGATATTGTTGGTACGAGCCAGCGTTGCTACACTAGAGCGATACGCATGCGCAATGCCATTGAGTGTGTCACCGTTTGTGACGCGGTGCCAGAAACAGCCTGTCTTGACAGTAGTTCGTTTAGATTCAGCATAAGCCTGAGGATGACTGAGAGACGTTACATACGAGCCACAGAGCAGAAAGATGCTACAGAGGAGCAATACTATGTGCCTGGGATTTATAGAATGGAAAAAGATCTGCCGACTTCTGGCATCATAAAAAAGACTTCTGTGATGATCGCCAGATGCCTTTGGCATAGGGTCCTGCTCCATACTTTTACTTCTCCTTTCCCATTCACTATAGTCTGTAGCGCAATTGTTAAATACAAATGCAAGTGTTCGAAGGGTTGCTATCCTTTTGCGTTAGCGGAAAAATAGAGTAGTAAATAAAATAGTAAGCAAATAGCTGTCGTGACTTAAGGATTGTCTTGTGCTTATAGACTGAATCCACAAAAAATGCTACACTAGTAGCGGTGTAAGCGTACCCACAATTGCCGGAAAGGGAGACCTACAGCGTTCCTTTTTCACCCACCAGATCCAAAGCCTCCTTGCTGTGTATGTGGTAGCTTTTTGATGATAGTAGAAAAATAGGACATGGAGTCATGAAAACAGAAGAGATTTTAAGTGCAACAGTTGAAGAATACCTGGAAATGATTTATAACATGAGTATGGAAGATGAGGTGGTAATCGGGGCTCGTCTTGCTGAGCGCTTTCAAGTTTCTGCTCCCACGGTCACAGAAATGCTCAAGCGTCTGGTTCGGGATGGCTATGTAGAGATGAACTCAAAGCGCCATGTATCTTTAACAGAGACAGGGAATCAAGCTGCTGAGGCTGTATTACGGCGTCACCGTCTGACGGAACGTTTTCTGGTTGACATGCTGGGGATGCAATGGCACGAAGTTCACGAAGAAGCCTGCCGGCTGGAACATTTTATCTCTGGAGCTGTTGAATCGCGGGTGATCGCGAACCTGAATAATCCAATGACCTGTCCCCATGGCAATCCTATTCCGGGCTCTGTCCCCAATGCCCGTACCTATCTTAAGGATAATCATGCCGTCCGTCTCTCCACTGTCTCCAATGGAACAAAGGTAAAGATTTTGTGTGTCTCGGAAGTGGTAGAAGACGAAGAAGCGCTGATTATGTATATGCATCAGAAGGGCTTAACACCGGGCACACAATTGCTTATGTTAGCCCAGGTGAGCGAACAGGCCTCCACTGAAGAGAATCAGGAGCAGGTACGTTTACTGGATGGTGAGCGTGTGGTATGTATCAGTGCTGAAGCTGCCTCTAAACTCTGGGTCGTGCTCGTTTAAGCGTAAATATAAAGCAAGCTAACTTCAGTAGTGGATATGTTTTGCTCCTATCTACTCCTGAGGTTAGTGATGTGTGCCGCTGCATCTACCCTTCCTCTTCAATAACTTAGCATTAATAGCTATGCAAGCGTCCTACCATCTTCTTATAAATGGACTGACAGCCTCAATTTTGTTATACTTCTTTTCTGATTATCTATAATAAATTGACAAACTCAAAAAACAGTATGCACGCTGGGGTGCGGATTGGTATAATGTGATAATGAGCGATTCACCTATGTCTTTTTCGCAAACAAATACTTCTTCGCAGGCTGCGGGTGCCGGAGAAAACGCTGGTCGAGCGGCTTTAACTACTGCGCATTCCGCTGACCAACCTGATGGGGTAGATAGAGCATCTTTCTGGCATGATCGGTTGATTGAGATCGGCCTTATTTTTTCCATGGCCCTTTATTATCTGATTGGCAATGAAAATGTTAAATTCCATATCGGAAATCTGGCCCAACTTTCCCCTTTGTTTGCACTTCCTTTCCTTTGTGTGTTTATTGGTTTAGCCTGGTATCGATTGCCATTTGCTGTTGCGCTCCTTCCCCTGGCATTGCCTTATTATCTGGCACCTAAGGATGTGATAAGATCCGTTCAATTGAGTCCTGCCGAGATCATACTATGGATCTGTCTGGGTGTGGCCCTCGTTCAATTCGCTGTCTTGCGCCGCAAATGGCCATATAAACTCTCACTTCAAGAACTGCGGCAACGGCTGGGACCTTTTCTCTGGCCGATTCTGTTGTTTGTGCTGGCGAGTATCATTTCTCTTCTGGGTGTCAGCGCGCCAGGCACTGCCCTTCGCGCATTTCGGCAGGAAATACTAGATCCGCTGATCTATGTCGGTTTGATCTTCTGCTGCCTACGCTCGCGTCCGGCTATTACCCGTCTATTAGTGGCGCTATTTACGACTGGTTTAGTCATTGCTTTTATTGCCATCCTTGACTATGTCATGTTTGGTAAAACAGATACAGTCTATGGTGGTCCCCCAAGTGTAGGATTGCTATTTGATTACACACTACCCATTGGTCTCGCGATCATCTTTGCGCGTATTTCCTGGAAGGTCCGCCTTGCAGTATTGCTGCTATCTATACCCTTTATCTATGCACTATTGCATAATGATTCACGCGGATCCGCGCTGGCTGCTTTTCCCGTTGTGTTGCTGTTTGTGATAATTCTGGCGATTCGCAATCGTAAAGTGTTGTTAGTCGGCGGCTCAATTGCGCTGGTAATTGTAGCTATCGGTTATGGTCTGTTTTATCCTAAAGTAAATCGGGTTGTGATGGATACGATAATTAATGGACATGCTGATAAAAATAATGTCACAACCTTACAGAGGCGCGTGCATCTATGGCAGAGCGCTGAAGCTATGATCCATGATTATCCATGGTTTGGCGTTGGCCTGGATAACTGGCTCTGTCATTATGCCAATCCACGTGTTGTGCCCGCTGCCGATCCTAATTATAAGCTTCAGGGGAAAACCTCTCAATATGCATGGATGCAGTTGTGTCCACCGGCTTCACATTACTATATTGTCAGCGAAGAGAACGGCAAAGATACTCATATGTATGATGAGCCCGGCCTTTCTCATCCGCACAATATCTTTTTGCATGTGTGGGTAAGCATTGGTGTTTTTGGTTTGCTGGCCTTCGTTGCCTTTCTTGTGTTTTTCTATTGGCTATTTGCCCGCATCTTGCGCTACCTGGACACACACACTATAGCTCATAGTGAGCAGTGGCGCTGGATGACTATTGGGGTTGCCGCCGCCATGCTAGCCGCCATTATTCAAGGCCTGGTAGATAGCTCATTTCTGGCCCAGGACCTGGTTTTCTGTTTCTGGCTCCTTATCGCTACACTCCTCATCATTCGCCGTCAGATCAGTCTGTCCTGGCGCTAATAAAAGGTCTACTTTGCTATTGATGCATCATAAATGGAGTGGTGGTCGCGACCACTACTCCATTTATGATGCATCAATATATTTCTTTCCCATGTGACGTAGTCCACACTCTACGAGAGAGTTAACACACTGTGTTTTAAGCCAGGCACTTCTATAATTGATACAAGAGCTTATTGGGGGGAGAAAATAGATGTTTTTTACTTTTTCAGCGACCACACTGTTCATCTGGCTGGCCTGCCATTTCGTTGGTGATTTTGCCTTTCAAAGTACCTGGATGAGTTTAGAGAAAGGGAAAAGCTGGGAGGTCAATTTCTATCATTGCGCTACCTATACCGCTGTCTTTATCTTGTTTGCTCATCCTTCTCTATTAGCGACATCTGTCATCTTCGGAACACATTTTGTAATCGATCCGCTGAAAGCTCGCTACAAAATCATTGGTCCCATCTGGTTAGATCAAGCCCTGCATATTGCAACGATTTGGCTCATTCTTTTTTTTCAATTTTAATCGCATTAAATATATGTGACCTGGTGATGTGTTATTGCTCCAGGAACCCTATAAGAAGAGAGGAGCGCCTATATAGACGCTCCTCTCTTCTTATGGATGGGTGTTGGTTAGACTTGCTGGTCGCTAGATGGGGCACTATTCTCAGGCTCAGCGGCTTTCTCATTTGTCTTGTAAATGAAATCATTCAACTCCTGGCGCGTGTGCTCCAAAATGCCGCGCAGGCGGTTGAGCTTCTCGGTATCGCGGAATGATGAGCGGCCAGCGATTGCGAAGAGGCGGGCAACCTCCATGGCTTCACTTCGGATGGCCTGGATCTCTGGATCATTCCAGAAACGGCCAGGACCATTGCCACGGGCCCATGGGGGCATGAAATTCTCTTCTTCTTTCTGACGTTCAGCAAGAAAGGCTTTACCTTCTTCCGTGATGCTATAAACTTTTTTGCCCTGTGCCTCCAGGACCGTGACCAGTCCACGATCTTCCAATAGCTGGAGGGTTGGATAAATGGTGCCAGCGCTTGGTGCATAGAAGCCACCAGAACGCTCTTCTAATGCTTTCATCATCTCATAGCCATGCATTGGACGCTCACGGAGCAGTTCAAGCAGAGCATATTTTACATCTCCGCGCCCAAAGAAGCGGCCACCTTCCTTGAAAGGACCACCTTCAGGACCGAAGGGACCGCCAGGACCAAATGGTCCGCGTCGCATGCGCATTGCGAAGAATCCTGGTCCACGATGGTGATGGTGATGGCGATGATGCTCATCATGGTTTAACCATGGTGGAGTCCAACCTTCCCAATCCTGGGGACCACCTTCATAACCAAAAGCAAAGCGTCTATTAAAACGGTTAAACATAGGTGCGGGTCTCCTTTCCGAGTCCACTAGTTTGCGATATATCGTTATCGTGTTTATAGTATATGCGATATATCGTATTGTTGTCAATAAGAGATACGCACTTTCAGGTAGAAGGTTGCATAAAATGGAGGAGTGAATAGATTACTGGATATTTTCTTGCTTTATTGGTGCCAGATAGAAAGCAGGATATGGTTGATTACCAGCACGATGATAAATACGATGGAAAGTTGTTTTTGTTGAGTCGCGAAGAGAGCCGCAATAGCTACACTAAATATGATGAATTTAAAGGCAACGTATGCCAGTCCCTGGAGTTGCCAATTTGATCTTGGTGCTCCAAATATGCCCCAGAGTATAATTGCCAGGATGGGAGCACCAAGGCCTAGAATGATTTTGAGGATCATACCGTTTCCTGTTGTAAAGCCCCAATATCCCAGGGATGCGATCATACATAGTTCTAGCAAAAATGCGATGGCCAGATTTATGTTTTTAAGTAGTGTGAGCATGAGGTGAATCCTTTCAATCTCTTTGATAATTTAGCGCATATTTCTGATAGCCGTAGATAGCTATTTATTGATTTGTCTGTCATGTAGATCATGTAAGAACATAGTTAATAAGCGTTGAAATGTTTCATCGATGTCCAGTGGGAGCCCGAAGCCCCCAATCGCTTCCAATGAAGTACAGCCATGAACAACACTGCGGAACATCCGTACAGCATGAAGTTCATCGTCTGGTGTTAATGCATAGGCAGACAATGCCCGTCGCACAATGGTAACGACCTCATTTCCGCTTGCCAGCCATGTCTGATCATTGGGATCTGGTGCCTGGTTGATGACTTCGTAGACGCCAGGATGCTTTTTCGCAAAGGTGCGCATACTATGAGCAAGCGCGTATACAGCATCATCCCCAGCTTTCCCCATAACTGCATCGCCTAGCAGTTTGGCTGCTTCTTTTAATCCTTGCAGTGCTATGTCTCGCCGCAATCCAGCCAGGCCTGTAAAGTAATGGTAGAGCGTCGGTGTTTTAACTCCTAATTGAGAAGCGAGCGTTGCCATGGTTACCTCATGCAGGCCATCGGCATCAATGAGCCTGATGGCTGTATCTATAATAGTTTTATGGTCTAAACCTGCGCGTGTGGCCATATTTAATCTCCCTGACTTAAAGCTGTTTTGGATAAGATATGTGCAAAGAGCGTTAGAATACTTTCGCCCGTTTTTTTCTGGTTCTTCAACCTGCAAATGATGGCCAGCACCCTCAAAAATTTGTACCGTTGCTTGTTGTAGGCGTCCCGCCAGCATATGCGCTTCCTGTTCCGGTTGCTTAAAATCAGGATCACGTGAGCCCATCAAGATTAAGGTTGGGGCCTTGACTTCAGCATGGCGAGTATAGGTGGCGCCGCTGCTTTCCGATTTATCTATTGCCAATAGGACATTGTCTAATATATATTTATATTAGTCTAATTGTATTAGATTGTCAAATATGAATAAGTGTGAGTACTTATGAAATACAGTAAATGTGAAATAGCTAAAAGAAATTCGCCAGAAAGATGAACGTTCATCTTTCTGGCGAATTTCTAGATTTGATTTTACGAATTTTTGGTTTAAGGGAATGATGTCAGGGGTGTTGGGGATATTGGGAAATAAAAATTAGACTGGTTGGCTGTGCCAGCGCGTTGCCATTAAGGCGTAGTAGCTATGATTGACCAGAGTCCAGAGCGCTTGAAAGAAAGCGGGATCCCGAGATTCAAGGTGGCGTAAGAGGTTTTGTTGTTTTTCAGTGGTAGCGCGACAGAAGTTACCTCCAGCGGATAAATTTAACTCGTTTAATGCCGTACGTAAACGCTTCTCACTCAACATTGGGGTAGCATTTTTTTGCCCGGCTCTGGGCAAAATATGAAGAAGTAGTTCGTCAATCAAATGTAGACTAGATGGGGGTGGAAAATCTTTGTCAGACGGAATAAGCAGGTCAATAATTGTGTTTAATTGAGCCCGTTCCTCTAAACTCAACTCAACTTTTGTTTTACGAAATGTCGGTGCGAGCCGAAGCATGTCGCTCATTTGAACTCCTCTTTTGGATTTTTGGGGTGCTAGCCGTTCCTATCTCGCATAATAGTATCATATACCTGATAGATAATTCAACACCAGTTTCAAAATTTTTTTTACGCTATGTGATTTTTAAGTTTGTGTCGGCTTATAAAAAAAACCTCAAAAATGCGTTTACAGACTATTTTTGCAGCTCTCTGAGGAAGCAACAAAGGGCTTTTCATGCGCTCTGATGGCTATGTGAGACGCCTTTGAAGTAGAAGGTGCAAGAGAATACATGTAGGCAATTCTTGATTATTTGAATGTAAATATGCTTCAGCGTCTGCAAAATTGTGGATAAAGTATATACATTACACTAATTATTTTATTCCTGTGTTTGTGGATCAGGTGGTACTATCTTCTCAGTTGAAATGGATGAGCTTTTATACTAGTTTTGATGAAAACTATTCTTTGATTTTTTCTATGCTTGTAAAATGATTTATGAATTATAAGGGAAACGTAATCAGAAGTGAGTACGTTTCCCTTATAATATGTTTTATGCTTTGAGAGTAGGCTGATTTAGAAGACGACGGTCTTATTTTCGTGGATCAGTACGCGATCGGTAGTATGCATGCGCACCGCTTCTGCCAGGACGCGACGTTCTACATCCCGCCCTTTGCGTTCAAGGTCACTTATCGTATCACGATGGTCACAATGAATGACATCCTGCGCGATAATGGGACCTTCATCCAGATTGTTAGTCACATAATGGGCGGTGGCGCCGATCAATTTGACTCCGCGTTTGAAGGCTTGTCCATAAGGACTGGCACCTATAAAGGCTGGCAAGAAACTGTGGTGGATATTGATGATGCGTTGTGGAAAGGCCTCCACAAAGAAGGGCTCTAAAATCTGCATGTAGCGTGCCAGGATTAGTAAGTCGGCCTGATCACCGATAAAGTCCAACATACGTTGTTCATCTGCCTGGCGAGTTTCGCGTTTTACTGGGAAGTGATGATACGGAATATTGTACATGTCAGCTAGATTTTTTAGGTCTGGATGGTTGCTGACAATAAAAGGAATATCCATGGCCAGTTCGCCGAGTTTCCAGCGCCAGAGGAGATCGACGAGACAATGATCATATTTTGAGACCAGGATGCCCACACGTAAGCGTTCCCGTGAGTAGTGTATGCTCCACTGCATCTGAAACTGTTCGGCAATGGGTTGAAATGTTTTACGTAGATCAGCGGGAGTTAGCTGAAAGCTTTCCTCAGCAAAACTGATACGCATAAAGAAGGTGCAATCATCCTGATTGGTTGAATGTTGATCTGATTCAAGAATATTTCCATTGTGCTCATAGATGAAGCGCGAAACTGCTGCGACGATGCCTGGCTTATCTGGACAAGAAATGAGCAACGTAATTACATCTTTTTGTGTTGTCACCTGGACCCCTCCACCATATTTATTAAGAGCGTGCGTAGCACTTGATGCTTTATGTAAGAGGAAACAAGCAGGGATATTTTTCACTGTTTCCTTTTGTTGTCAGGTTGAGGTATATGGTACGTCGTGCTTGTGTTTCTGTCAATGTGAGATATTACATATTTGATTATCAGAGTTGTGTTTGAAAATTACTCTGATGAGGATGATATTCTTCTGGCCATATGCAGGCACTAAAGTGCCACCTTCTTATGAATATTTTTGTCGCCAGGATGCACATTGCGCATCCTGGCGACAAAAATATTCATAAGGGGAAGTCAGGAAAGTAACTGGTTATCAAATTGTATTTTGATTTGTGATAGATCTATCTTCTCGTTGACTGGAAAATCTACATAGCCATTTTGTGGTTGGCCAGGATAGACTGCTGCGTTAATTGATGCGACTTTTCCCTGTACAGCCTGCCCGGAAGGGAGGATCAGGCGTGTCAAATTAAAATAATCTACACCAATGGTGTCCTTGTTATTGTTGGTCGTATTTAGAGAAACACGTACAACATATTTGCCACCACGCTTAAAATCATCTGAAAACTTTGTGGCCATTTCTGCTTTGGTAAAAACGATATGCACCCCTTTATAATCATGGGTTTGATGTAATGTGGTATTGGAAATTGGATTGGTAACCACTACCGTTGGCTGTGGTGGTGGCGCAAATAATGAATCATGCTCTACTTCATGAGGACCATCGATGAGCACAGCGATGACCGCGAGTGCAATCACCACAATGCCTATAATTGTACCCGCCTTACGAGGAATAGTGAAGCGTTTCCTGGCTGGTTGTTCCATAATATATGTTTAGCTCCTGGTCATAATCAATGAATGTATATCGTATTATAGCAAAACGAAGGCAAGGCTATCGGCTTCTTGTACCAATGCCTTGTCTTAGCTTGATCAGGCAGGAGCTGGGATTATCCTATTTACTTGTGTTGATTGCTCGGGCCGGTGACTTTTCTGATGGAAGTAAGGTGTAATGTTGTGCATCAAAGTGACGTATACGGTGTCGATATTCAAAGGTGAAGCCTGGCCAGAGCGTAGTGTTATGCCCTCTGGCATCCAGATACCAGCTAACACATCCCGAAGCCCAGACTGTTCCCTTCATGCGTCGTTGCATTTCTTTGACAAACGTCTCTTCAACGTTTGATTGGACTTCAATGCTCTGGATGTTGCGCTTATTCATAATGCGTAGACAGTCGAGGATATAGGTAAGTTGAGACTCGATCATGTAGACCATCGAATTGTGTCCAAGGCCAGTGTTGGGTCCTATCAAAAGGAAAAGGTTAGGAAAGCCTGCTACGGTCGTTCCATAATACGCTTCGGGACCGTTTCGCCATTTGTCTGCGAGGGATTGTCCCTCGCGACCATAGATATGGTGGGGGAGCTCAGTATCGGTAACATGAAAGCCGGTACCACAAATGATGGTATCAACTTCGTATGTTTGTCCATCCTCAGTAATAATGTTCTTTCCCTCTACCTGTCGAATGTGTTCAGTGACAACCTCTACATTTGGTTGACTTACAGCTGGATAGAAATCATCTGACAATAGAATACGCTTACAACCCATCGCATAGCGAGGTGTCAACCTGGTCCGTAATTCAGGATCAGATACCTGTCTTTCTAAGTGTCTATGGGCGATTTGCTCGGCCTTGAGCAGCATTTTTGAGCGATAGACCATCCCTAGCGCGGTAAGCTCGCGTTCCCAGTACATTCGTGTACGGATCAGGCGCTGGATGATGGGTAGGAACTGGTAGAGTTGTTTTTGCCTGGCGGTGATCGCATGGTCCAGACGTGGGAGAATCCAGGGTGGAGTACGCTGGAAAAGGGTCAGAGAGCTAGCGAGTGGCTGAATATGGGGGACAAACTGAATAGCTGATGCACCCGTGCCGATGACGGCAATGCGTTTTCCGGTCAGATCGTAATCATGTTTCCATTGTGCAGAGTGAAATAGCGTGCCTTCAAATTGGGTCAGACCTGGAATATTTGGTAGAGATGGCTGACTGAGGGGCCCATTACCCAGAATAAGAATATCTGTCCACAATGTTCCCTGTGATGTAGTAATCTGCCAGAGTCGCTTATCCTCCTGCCAGATAGCATCCTGTAGTTCCGTGTTCCAGCGGATATGAGGAATGATCCCAAAGCGTCTGGCGCAACGCTGTAGATATGCTTGGATCTCACTCTGAGGAGAATAAGTGCGGCTCCATTGAGAGTTGAGCGCGAAAGAAAAAGAGTAAAGATGGGAGGGAATATCACAGGCGCAGCCTGGATATGTATTGTCGCGCCAGGTTCCACCAATATCGGAGGCCCGTTCGAGCAGCACAAAATCTTTATAACCCTGCTGCTTTAACCGAATAGCCATTCCTAAGCCAGCGAATCCAGTTCCCAAAATTACTATGCGTACACGTTGCTTATTGCCCAAATCCTCATCACGATAAGTATCATCTTGTTTTTTGCTAGCGTCTCTGCCTGCAAATACATTGAACATATTATTCAGCCTCCAGGGGATGATGTTCTGACGATCGTATGGTGTTGTTCGCATCTTTTTGAATATATTAGTATCATATACCCTCTGGCAGTCAAATTCTAGAGTTTGTTGCTTTGACTATCATTGTACTTTGCCACGAGTTGCGACGGGCCAAATCGCTTCCAGGATGCCATTGCGATGGGCGTAATAATAATCGTGCAGGTTGATTGTTGTGTCGATGTGGCTCGGAATAAATTCAAGGCGATCACCGATCTCTAGCGGGACCGTAGCATTGTCTGTTGATGTCAGAATACCATGTTCATCGCCTCCAGGATGATAAGCGATGTCGTCTTGTCCCTTGAGTTCAGGCATACCGCTATCGGTGGAGAGCGATTTTAGTCCGGCGTCCACCACGGCTCTGGTAGGAGTTGGTCGGCTGATAACCGTCGAGAGAATGGTCAGCGCGTTAGCATAGCTTGAACCAAGGGCATGATGATAATCGGTATCCATGAAGATGAATGAGCCAGGTTGCACCTCTGTTACTCCATCCACCTCGGCACATATCTCTGCGGTACCTGTGCCACCGGTTGTGACGATGTCGATGGGGAAGCCATCGGTTCTTAATTGTGTTGCCGTCTCAACCAATATTTGCATTGCCTGGCGACAACGCTGTGCCCGCTCCTCGGGGTTATGGATATGCTGCAAGTGGCCTTCATATCCCTGTACTCCGATCAGATGCAGTTGTGATAACGTGCCGATATGATGGGCTAAAGTACGTGCATCTGCTCCTGGATTCACCCCACAGCGATTCTGGCCAACGTTCAGATCGAGTAACACATTAATTTCTAACCGGGCCTCAGCCAAAATTTGATGAAGGGCTTGAGCGCCAGCCAGACTATCAACGACGACTTTAAGCGCTGGATGCTTTTGTATCAGTGAGACGAGCCTTGCCAGTTTGGGTTGACCAATAATCTCGGTCGTAATCAAGAGATCCTCAATACCGGCATCGGCCATCACCTCAGCCTCGCTGACTTTGGCAACACAGCCACCAATGGCACCGGCTGCTAAGAGTTTTCGCGCCAACGCGGGACTTTTTACGGTTTTTAAGTGTGGTCTGACATGGACTTTTCTGGCCTGTAAGCGTTGCATCATACTGGCAATATTTGCCTCCATCAATGTGAGATCTACCAGCATTGATGGTGTATCCAATAACTCTAGCGCATCTCCAATTTGTGGTTGATACATGTCGCTACCCTCTCTATCCGGTAAATAATATGGCTGTATTATACTGCATAGATTCCTCCAGTGATGATCGTGTTCCACTTGGGTATACTGGTCTGGCCGAAAACTATGTTAGGCTACGTTTGGTCGTTTTGTGACGGCCTTAATTCAGGCCTTTACATTTTTTTTACAGCTTTAAGCCTTTTTTTTGATATTCATGCGCTACGATACAGATAACAAGTCACTCATGCTCACGATTTGCCGTCGGATGTGGTTGGAGTGGTAAAGCAGCATTATTCTGAGGGTGTATTCATCCAAGGTTAATACTGGTGTAGTAATACATTTATACGGCGGCATTTTCTCTCTGGCTGGACAAGCGATGCAATGTATGCGTCTATTTGCATGTCGA
This sequence comes from Dictyobacter alpinus, assembly GCF_003967575.1. Classification (NCBI taxonomy): domain Bacteria; kingdom Bacillati; phylum Chloroflexota; class Ktedonobacteria; order Ktedonobacterales; family Dictyobacteraceae; genus Dictyobacter; species Dictyobacter alpinus. The sequence continues at coordinate 357,002 of NZ_BIFT01000001.1, read as the reverse complement.
GATGCGTTCCTCAACACAAGGTGGTGGTAGAGAAAGTTGCTGTTACGGCAACTGGAGTGTATGTATATCCTTGGAAAGGTCAGAATATACCATGAAAAAATTTACAGTGGCGGTATTGATTATAGCCGCTTTTATCTTTTACAGTCTTCTGTTCAGCCACACAAATCAGGTCGCGGTTGTACCCAATACATCGACGAATTCTAAACCTTCTAGCCCTTCAGTGAGCAGTACTCCTGCAGATGGTGGGGCGCCAGCACCTGTTCCGACGACAACAACCAATACGCCGAGTGGAACCTATAAAGATGGTTCATATACGGGGAGCGTCGCAGATGCGCACTGGGGGAATATCCAGGTTAAAGCAATCATTCAAAATGGCAAAATTACTGATGTACAATTCCTACAATTCCCTAATGACCGTAATCGCTCGATTATGATCAACAATAATGCTGATCCGCAACTCACACAGGAAGCTATTCAGGTCCAGGATTCAAATGTTGATATTGTTACCGGGGCAACAGACTCGAGTGAAGCTTTCATCCAATCACTCTCAGATGCTCTGACACAGGCAAAAGCGTAAACCATGAAAGATACACGTTTGATCATGGGCATGCCCATCACTCTTGAAATCCTGGATACCTCTGCTACAGAGGACGATTTGGAGCGAGTGTTTGCCCATTTTAATGCTATAGATGAGAATTTTAGTACGTATAAAACTGGCAGTGAGGTCTCGCGGTTCAATCGAGGCGAGCTTACTGCCGAGCAATACAGTGATAATCTGCGCACAATTTTGTCGTTAAGTGAACAAACAAAAAAAGAGACGAATGGCTACTTTGATGTGGAGCATGCTGGTGTGTTTGATCCCTCAGGCATCGTTAAAGGTTGGGCTATCCATAATGCTGCACAGATGTTGAGAGATCGCGGACTGCAAAACTTTTATGTCGATGCTGGTGGGGATGTTGAGGTCGCAGGTCATAAAGCTGGTCAAGCGTGGAAAGTTGGTATCCGCAATCCATTCAATCGCAGTCAGAACGTCAAAATTCTGGCCCTTTCAGATCAAGGCATTGCTACCTCTGGCACCGCTATTCGTGGACAGCACATCTATAATCCGCATCAGCCCACAAGCCAGTTGCAGGATGTTGTTAGTCTTACTGTGATTGGTCCCAATGTGTATGAGGCCGATCGTTTCGCAACAGCTGCCTTTGCTATGGGGAAAGATGGAATCGTCTTTATTGAGAGATTAGCTGGATTTGAAGGATATATGATCGATGTCCACGCTCGTGCCACGTTTACCACTGGATTTGAAAGGTATGTATATCACCAATGATCGCAAAAATAGATTCTCTACTAGATAATATAACGATGTACCGTCTGGTGCTCTATGTGCTTATCGCTTTGCTTGGTATCGCGACCGCCCTGGCATTTTTTCATCTGCTGCCATTCTCGCCGCTGGCCTTGCTGGCCTCAACTGCCTTTCTCGTGGTGATTTGCTGGGCGATGAATACAATCTTTGGTTTTGTTTTTGAAATTCCTACTAATATTGAATCAGCCACCATTACAGCTCTGATTCTGGCGCTCATCATTGATCCTGCACAGTCGCCAACTACCTTCCAGTTTCTTGGCTGGGCGGCTATCCTGGCGATGGCGTCTAAATATATATTGGCGCTCTATAAAAAACACATCTTTAATCCGGCCGCTATTGCTGTAGTGATTACCTCATTTGCCCTTGGTGAATCTGCAAGTTGGTGGGTAGGAACCACAAGCATGGCCCCTGTGGTCATTCTGGGTGGTTTGTTGATTGCCCGCAAATTGCGGCAGATCGATATGACGATGATTTTTTGTGCGGTTGCCCTGCTGGCTGTCATCATCATGACTGTAGTACAAGGCAAATCAATGTTGACAGAAGCAAAACAATTGTTTCTGCTCTCTCCGCTCATCTTTTTCGCATTTGTTATGCTTACCGAGCCGTTGACTGCTCCACCAACCAAACATTTGCGCTGGGTCTATGCCGCAATCACCGGCATCTTATTCATTCCCCAAATCCATGTTGGAAGTGTCTACTCAACTCCAGAACTAGCCCTGGTGATCGGAAATGTTTTTGCCTATTTGGTGAGTCCAAAACAAAAAGTTGTCCTCAAGCTCAGCAGGAAAATTAAGATGGGACCGAATCTCCTTGATTTTGTGTTCAAACCTTCACAAAAGCTTTCATTTGTTCCCGGACAATATATGGAATTTACGCTGAGTCATCCACATACAGATAGTAGAGGCAATCGCAGGTACTTTACTCTGGCATCATCACCAACTGAAAATAATGTGCACCTGGGCGTGCGCTTTTATGACGAAGGAAGCAGTTTTAAGAAAGCCTTATATGCTGCAGATGGTAAAACAAAAATAGTCGCAGCGCAGATTGCTGGGGACTTTACCTTACCCGCAGATCCTGATCAGAAACTGGTATTTATTGCCGGTGGCATAGGTATTACGCCATTTAGAAGCATGATAAAATATCTGCTGGATACTCGTGAGCGGCGCGATATTATCATGTTCTATGTGAATAGAAAGAGCAATGAGATTGTCTATAAAGACATTTTGCAGGCTGCTTATCACGAACTGGGCATGAAAATGTTCTATACTCTCACTGATGTCAACGCTGTCCCGCGCGACTGGCCTGGTTTTGTCGGCAGAATTGATGAGAACATGATCGCGCAGGCCATCCCTGATTATGCTGAGCGCACCTACTATCTATCGGGCCCTCCTGAGATGGTCAGAGCTAATGTGAAAATCTTAGAGAATATGCATGTAAAAAGTAGCCAGATCAAGAAAGATTTCTTTCCCGGATTGGTATAGTACAAGTATCTTGCATTACGGGATGAAGAAAGAATAAGGGTAAAGTTCATCAATTTGCTGAATGTTAGACAATAATGACATCAATATGTTATGCTGTACGAAAAAATTACATAAAAACATGTATTGAGTACGATTGATATATCCCCCAATCAGATCGTGGCTCATAGCAGGAGTACCGCATGCATATTATCCATGGAACCTGGATTCCCGATGACTCGCAAGGGTTCATCCGAAGTGGAGCTTTCTATCTCTGGGTAGAGACGGATCTGCCGCCATCTGTGGTGACAAAGAGCAAAGATGCTGTCCACCCTCGGCACCTGACACAGGCAACTCTGACAACCTTTCTTGTGGAGAAACTGAAGCTGGCAGATTCTTTTCCTGATACGGTGAAGAGCAACCTGGTTGACCGTTACTTTCTGCTTCCTACAACGGCTGGTAAGCCTGCACCTTCTTTTGAATTGTTGCGTTACGTTGAGGAAGAAGAACCACTAGAATTTGAGCTGATGCCCTGGCAGATCTGCTGTTATAAAGTCTCAGAGATCCTCACCGTCCTGAATTTGCTCCATTTTATGGCGCTTAACGGTGCCGAAGATTTTCAACTGGGGGCAGACCTATTATTCTGGCATTACTATGCTCAGGCGCTCAAAGCTATCATTGCCAAAGACCAGTACATTCCTGCACTAAAGTATCAAGATATGGGAACAATCCAGGAGAAAAAAAATACACGTAGCAAAAAGGCAACGAAAAAAGAAGCCAGTTTTATACTTCATCCTTCCTGGGAACTGATCTCAGATACCTATGAGACGCTGCTTCAGCGTTATCTGACTGCTATGCCAGGAGTGTGCACGGCTGGATTAAGTACTCCAGATAATGCTGTCTTGTTCGAGGAAGAGGCGTTGTTACGCCATTTTTCAGAATGCCTGCTTCACAACATTGTCACAGGTACTCCCTTTACCGGGGCATTTGATCATCAGATTGCTGATACGCTCCTATACAGATGCATCTATCCATACCGTCCGGCTCCCATCCAGGATCCTGCTGAGGCGCTTCAAGATTATAAGCACTGGCTGGCCTGGCGTACCAACTTAACCGGGGTCCATACGGATGCTGGTTTTACGCTCTGTTTTCGCTTAGAGGAGGCTCCCTCTACTGACATAGACAACTGGCATATGCATTTTCTGGTGGCCGCTAAGCATGATCCTTCTCTCCAATTGAGTCTACATGCATACTGGGAACTTGAGCCGAGGGAGCGCGTGGAGGCGGTAGATGCCTTTGGAGAGGATTTTGAAAAAAATATTTTACTGGCTCTTGGCTATGCAGCACGTATCTATCCCAAAATCTGGGATGGGTTAGCTACAGATAAGCCTGCCGGCTATCAACTCACCCTTGATGAGGCGTTTGCCTTTTTAAAGGAGAGCGCCTGGGTACTTGAGGACTCCGGCTATATTGTGATTGTTCCTGCCTGGTGGACGCCTGAAGGCAGACGGCGTAGTAAGGTACGCCTCAAAACAGCGTTGCGCTCACCCAAAGGATCAACAAATGCACCACAGGGTGGACATCTTAGTCTTAAAAAAGTAGTTGACTATAGTTATGAACTGTCAATCGGTGGACAGGTCGTCTCGGAAGAGGAATGGCGACAACTGGTCAATGCCAAGTCATCTTTGGTTCAGTTTCGTGGTGAATGGATGGAGCTCGACCGCGAAAAGATGCAGCAGATGCTTGAGTTCTGGCAGACGCATCAACACGAATCCACTGAAATCTCACTGATGGATATGTTGAAACTTGGTGCAGAGGGGGCAGAGGAACTAGAATGGGAGCATGATCATGACTTACAGGATATGCTTGCCCAGCTTGATAATAAAAATGCCATTGCCCCCATTGCGGATCCTGTGGCCTTGCAGGGAACTCTGCGTGAGTACCAGAAGCGTGGTGTGGCCTGGCTGCACTATTTAGAGAGCCTGGGCATGAATCCTTGCCTGGCTGATGACATGGGATTGGGCAAGACCCTCCAGGTGATTGCTTGTTTGCTGAAAGAACGTGAAGAAACCGAGTCTATCGGACCAACCTTGATTATCGCGCCGACATCAGTGTTAGGCAACTGGCGTAAGGAGATTGAGCGTTTTGCACCAAAACTACAAGTTCTGGTACATCAGGGGGGAACACGGCCTAAAGATAAGCAGGCGTTTCTGGAGATGTATCAGGAGCAAGATGTTATTCTGACCTCCTTTGCGCTGGCTCGTCTGGATGAAAAGTTATTACAGAGCATCGATTGGCATCGCGTAGTAGTTGATGAGGCCCAGAACATTAAGAATCCACAGGCGGCCCAGACACGTGCCATCCTTAAACTGACTGCTCCGCATCGTCTGGCTCTGACCGGCACTCCTGTCGAGAATCGTTTGCGCGACCTATGGTCCATCTTTAATTTCCTCAATCCTGGCTACTTAGGTAAGGAAGCACAATTTCGCAAAAATTTTGAGCTACCGATCTACAAAGATAATAATGCCACTCAATCCACGACCTTAAAAAAGCTGGTCGAGCCGTTTATCCTACGGCGTGTGAAGACTGACAAGCGCATCATCAACGATCTACCAGATAAGATCGAGCAAAAAATGTATTGTACGCTCTCGTCCGAGCAGGCCTCGCTGTATGAAGCTGTCGTTAAAGATGTGATGGAGCAATTGGATGAGGCAGAGGGCATTCAGCGTAAAGGTTTGATTCTATCAACATTGCTCAGGCTTAAACAGATATGTAATCATCCGATGCAATTCTTACAGGATGGTAGCGCCTTTACAACGGAGCGTTCCCACAAGCTACAGCGGCTTACAGAGATGGTTGAAGAGGTTATTGATAGCGGCGAAAGCGCACTGATCTTTACCCAGTTTACTGAGATTGGTGGGGCACTGGAGCGCTACCTTGAGAATAAGAAGCACTACAATACCTATTATCTGCATGGTGCTACAAATGTGGCCAGACGCGAAAAAATGGTGACGGAGTTCCAGGATCCAGTGACCGAGCCATCACTCTTTATTCTCTCATTGCGAGCAGGTGGCGTTGGTCTGAATCTCACCAAAGCCAACCATGTGTTTCACTTTGATCGCTGGTGGAATCCCTCTGTTGAAGATCAAGCGACCGACCGGGCATTCCGTATCGGTCAGCGCAAAAATGTTTTTGTGCATAAATTTATCGCCATGGGAACGATGGAAGAGCGCATTGATGCAATGATTGAAGACAAGAAGCGCCTTTCATCACTGGTGGTGGGCACCGATGAGTCCTGGCTGACAGAACTCGACAACGATACATTTAAAGATCTGATCACGCTGCGTCGCAGTGCAATCATGGAGTAAGAACAATGACACAGTTCAGCCGAACATGGTGGGGCCAGCGTTTTATCCAGGCCCTGGAAGAATTTACTGATTCTGGCCGCCTGAGTCGTGGGCGTTCATATGCCACCAACGGTCGTATTATGAGCTATAAATTGGATCAAGGCACCGTTGAAGCCAAAGTGCGTGGCTCAATCAACCCTTACTTTGATGTCTATGAAGAGCCCATTTATAAAACGTCAATTACGATCAAAGCCATTAGTGCCAGCCAGTGGACCAAAGTTATCCAGAAAATTGCTACCAGAGCTGATCTGCTCACCAAACTTTTGATGAGTGAGATGCCTGATGACATTGAGGATGTTTTTTCAGAGCTAAATTTGCACTTGCTGCCGCATAGTGAACGCGATTTCAAGACGAATTGCTCATGTCCCGATTATGCTAATCCCTGTAAACATATTGCTGGTGTCTACTATCTGCTGGCCTCTGCCCTGGACAAAGATCCTTTTGTCATGTTTGCTTTACGTGGACTCTCCAGGGAAAGCCTGCAGGCTGAACTGGTCAAGACCCCGCTAGGAGCCAATCTGGCTTCTGCCCTGACCATCAAGGAGCCTCAGCTTCAACCAGCGGCATCATACTATACTTATCTAGCTACCAGAGCGGCCCAGATTGCTAGTCACAAAGAGTTCTGGACTGGCGCAGCCCGCCTACCAATCCAACAGCCAGCCAGGACAGCACAACCCGCCGTTCCTGCTCTCCTGATCAAAAAACAAGGGGACTATCCAGCTTTCTGGCATAAGAATGCCTCATTTATCAAAACCATGGAAGAGCTCTATGAGCGTGTACGTACGAAAAACAAACAAATGAAATAATGAAAAAATCTGTTCGCATTAGCATGATAAACAAGTTCACCTCTCTTCTAATGACCTGCAGAAGAGAGGTGACATTTAACAAGAGGATGGGATGATCAAGCAGTCTCATGTTCGCTTATACCAGGTTTGACCGCTTCATTGACATTGTATGCGTTTTCCTCTTCCTGTATAAATTCAATTCCGCGTGCCTCTTTACCAATAGCAGTAAAGATGATTACCGCGATGAAGGCACCAAGTGAGAAGAAAGCCAGGGCAGCGGCGTAATTAGGTGTTTTGCCGATACTCAGCCCTGCAGCTAGAAGGGCTTCGAAGAAGACGATCCAGGCCGCAAAGAGATTTCCAAGTTGGTAGGCGAAGCCAGGAAAGGTTCCCCTCACATCTGTGGGAGAGAGTTCATTGAGGTGAACGGGGATAATTCCCCACGCCCCTTGAACCATGAATTGTAAGAGAAAAGCGCCAATCGAGATCGATGCCAGTAGCCCGATACCCGGAATGCGGACATAGCCAGTCCATAACGGGATCATAATTATGCCAAGCAGACAGGCAATGATAATCGCGCGTCTGCGGCCCCAACGCTGTGAATAATAGCCAAACATTGTGCCGCCGATAATAGCACCAATATTGGCAATGATCGTAATCGTTGAGGTCGCCGATACGCCGAGCTTCAACTGTGCCTGTAGAAATGTTGGCAGATTATCTTGCGTGCCATGTGAAAGACTATTGAATGCTGTCATCAAGATAATCACATACAAAAATACCAGCCAGTGGCTTGTGATCGCCTTCCCCATACCTTGCCAGACATTGCTACCTGTACGCCTGTGTATATCCTGTTGATGTTCCCACACAGGTGACTCGTGTACACCAACCCGGATATAGATCACAAGCAAGGCAGGGAGGACGCCAATCACAAACATCCAGCGCCAGCCAAGATTTGGGAAGAAGGTAAAAAGCACAAAGTAGGCAATTGCCCCAAGCAGATAGCCACAGGCATAGCCTTGTTGGAGAATACCTGAGAATAAACCTCGAGACTCAGTTGGCAACGACTCCATTGCCAACGAGGAGCCAAGTCCCCACTCTCCTCCCATTGCCACACCAAATAGCGCGCGCAACAACAAAAACACCACATAATTTGGTGAAAAGGCCGTCAATAGTTCGATAACGGAATAGCAAATAATATCGACCATCAGTGGAATACGTCGACCAAAGCGGTCAGCCAGGATGCCAAAGAGCAGGGCTCCGACTGGTCGTAGCATTAAGGTGAGCGAAACAGCAAAGGCGATGGCGGGTAAAGCCACCTTAAAATCGTTCGCAATACGAAGTGTGACAAACGTTACCAGGAAAAAATCAAAGGCATCCAGCATCCAACCCAGGAAACTTGCAATAAAAGTGCTGCGTTGTTCGCGATTCAGCGAACGCACTAAAGCAATAGCGCTCATACCTATCTCCTCTCAGGTACCAGTAACACTTCCTTATGTGACTTTATTGTGCGTAAGATAATTATACATGAATATAAAAGTTATGCTGCCTATTTATCTGTATATGCATGAGAATGTTGAAGAAGATAAGGACGTTTAAGGAGTGCTTGTATAGATGGTACTAATTGCTGCGGCATTATCCTATCTGTAGACACGGAAGAAATACATAGGTAGATAATACACAGCTAGCTTGTTATTATTATTTGTGCATAAAAATATCAATTAATTAAACTGATTATCAAAAAGCATGAGCAGCAGTGTATTTCTGAGCTGCTTGTAACCATTAAATCATATGTAAAATAAAGGCTTCAAAATATACATTTATTCTGATCACACCCCCCATAAGTACTGATCCATATCCGAGCCAGGTCTGCTATGTGTATTATTAGTTGAAACGTATTTGTCAAAATCTTGCCAAGATTATATATGTATTTATCAAATTTTTATCGAATAATCGATATGCGTGATGCCGCCATTTATCTTTAATCATCTATTTTACACCTGTGTAGTTTGGTAAGCATAAAAGGAGAACCATAAACACTATGAGTACAATAGAAAAAGTAGAACTGCAGGATCATCCCACGCAGATAATGAACACACTTGCCTTGAAAAAGACAGATACTCTGTTCCGCAAATTTCTAACATTTCTCGTCCTGGTAGGAGCATGTTGTGTTATTGCGCTGTACCTGGTTGTTCCTCTGATGCTTCTCCTGAATATCTTTCAGGACTGGATAACGCAATTGCTGTGCGCGGTTCTTATCCTGGCCATTGGAGAATTTATTATATTCAGTATTCTGATCAAAACATCTAAAGCAACAAAAGTTGGCCACGCGACAAAGCATGCTGGCTACAAGGTTCTCGAGCAGGATCGAGAAGATGAGCAGCATATAGTGCCATTTGATGAACTTGTTAATACAGCCACAGTACATGTGCCTGCACTTAAAAACGAAGACGTTGAAGATCAGACTCCTTTATCCGATGATCTTGCCGACGAGACTACAGTGCACATGAGTGCGCTTAAACCTTCGTCTGGCAAATTTGCATTGATCCATTTAGATGAGGAGCCCACACAGGCACAGGACAAGGTGTCTATCAGTTAAAATTCAGTAGGTGGCAATACTTGTTGGTGTGTCTTCATTCTTTATGATCTTCCACTTTCGCGTGAATGCAAGTGGAGGGAAAGGCAGGCCAGCAGGTCCAGTAGCATAAGGGAATACTCATTTTCATGACTAATTTTATGACTATTGTTGCGAATGCCGGAGGGGTGCTGGGCTATATCATGGTGGCCCTTATCAGCTTGATCAATATCCGCTTTCTTTCGTACTTCCATAGCTTTTTCTTCCACTGGTCACGCTATCGTCAGCGCGAGAACGTGACAACCGCTGATCTTCAGAGGTTGCCGATGCCTTTTATCAAAATTCAGATTACTACACGTGGAAGCCCGGGAAGCACGGAGGTTATCAGGCGTGGTATCGAATACATCATGCGGCTGGCGCGTGAGGCTCCGACATTTTACGGGCATTATCTTAGCATTGAAGTTGTGACCGAGGCGGAAGAGCAAAAACACCAATTTGAGCGTGAGTTCGTTTCCTATCCTGTACCGGTCTCGGTCATTGTATTGCCCAAAGATTATCAGACGCCTGGCGGTACCCAACTGAAAGCACGCGGTTTGCACTATATGGTTGAGTTAAGAAGGCAGGGGTTCAATCGTAAAAATGGACGTACTGTGATCGTACATTACGATGAAGAGAGTGTCATGGAGCCATTGGAGCTACGCCGCCTCTTCCGCTTCCTGGCCTTAACTGATAAGAAATTGACCGAGGGACCAATCTACTATCCACTGGAATACCAGGACGCCAGTATCATCTGTCGCGCGATGGAGGCTAATCGACCAATTGGCTGTTTTGAATGCCGCGAGGTGATGGAAAAAGGCGTTCCCCTGCACCTGCATGGCTCGAACCTGGTCATTGATGAAGCTCTAGAAAACGAGCTTGGCTGGGATATTGGCAATCTGGATGGGCAGCCCTTCATTGCGGAAGATTACGTCTTTGGCGTCAATGCTTATCTGCGCTATGGCTCCTCCATTTTTGGTTGGCACGGAAGTGCGATGTTGGAACAACCCCCCTTCTCCTTCAAAAGTGCCTTCCGTCAGCGTTATCGCTGGATTATTGGCGTGCTACAAGGTATGGAGATGATGAAGCGCATGCCAACATTCTATCAGATTCCTCGCAAATTACGCTTTCAGCTGACATGGGGAACACGTTATCGCATTTCGACTTTTGCACTGGGGTTGCCAGCAGGAGTGATTTCGGTACTCTACTTACTCGTGCAATACGTGCAGTTTTTACTGGGTCACCATATGGCACCACCTCTATCTCTGGTGCTTATGTTCTGGATGATCCTGGCAGGATTTCTCTGGCTTAATTCAATCTTTATTGGTGCCTGGTATAACATTTCCAACATTTTGCGCCTGCCTCTAAGCGAGGCTATTGCTGAAATGGGGAAAGTAATCCTGGTTGCGCCGATCGCAGGTATTATGGAAAGCTCTGCCGCTTTCTGGGCCGTCGTTCAATGGATACGCGGTAATCGTCGGGTCACCTGGAAACCGACACCCAAGACTGTTGCTGCCGATAAAGTTTCTATCAGGGCGGAAGGAGCGCAATGAAATTAAAATATCGCATAATCTGGTTGACGGCCATTGCGCTTCTCCTGGTGATTCTGCTGGTTCGTATTTATGCCGTACGGCCGGCCGGCCTGGAACAACTTTTCTCGCAGACACAATCTGCACAATCGAACCAAGGAACCTCAAGTCATGCACCAGCTTCGTCTATTACCCCAACACCGACCCCGCCACCGCTACGTCCAAATCTCGCCGCGGGAATGATCTTTCCGCAGTGGGGACCCAGGTCCTATACTACTGCGGACAAGAACTGGGAGCCTGGCTTAAAGGAGATTCGGACACAGACGGGAGCTAACTGGATCGGCCTCTATCTCCAATTCCACCAGGATTCAGAATTCACGACAAATGTGCATATTGCCCATGATGGCCAGACTCCGGCCGGTCTGAAGGCGGGGATCGAGATGGCGCATAAAATGGGCTATCGCGTCTATGTTTTTCCCGCAATCACGCTCGATAACGCGCATGCCTGGGGAGGATACATCAGGTATGATACTGATGTAGACAACCAGGCCTGGTTTGATAATTACTGGCATCAACTTCAACCATTTTTACAGGCATGTCAGCAAGCTAAGTGCGATCGTTTCTCCATTGGTAACGAATATGAGGGGTTGGAACAATCACCAGATAGCTACTGGCACCAGTTACTTACACGTGTTCATTCCGTATACCCGGGACAGATCGTATACAGCAGAAACTTCTCGTCGCAGCTCAAATATCCTGTTGCGGGATGGATGAGAGATCCCCTCCTGTCAGAGGTAGGCCTCTCCAGCTACTATTCGCTCATAGATACTGAAACGAGCATTCCAAAACAGCAATTGCCGGACCTCTGGAAGAACCGCGTCCAACCACACCTGGACGCGATGGCACGCGATCTCGGCAAACCTGTGTTTATCTCCGAAATCGGGTATAGAAATACCAGCTACGCAGGCTATCTTCCCTATCAGGATACTGATAATGGTGTAAAAGATCCAACTATGCAGGCTGCATTGCTTGATGCTGCATTTCAGAACATCGCGAAAGATAAACTTATTGATGGCGTCTTCGTATGGGCCTGGTCTAAACCACCATTTGCGCCCAATTACACCCCGGCCGCAAAAACTATTCATCACTGGTATGATGTATTCTTACGGTAGAGATTGGGGAGGGGTGCACTAAGAATAGTAATGATTACAAAAATGGATAGGAGCTATCCTCATGAAGTCGCTCCAGGCAAAAATTCTCCTGGTATGTGCCGTATTGTTTATCTTGCTTTTGCTCTTGAAGGCCTGCATAACCCAGCAACCACAGGCACCAGAGCCGCTGCCAACATTCACGCTTCCGAAAGGAGCAACGACAATACCAGTATCAATAGCAGAGAGCGATGCCATAAAACGTCCCTGGCTCGGCTTCGGTATCGAATGGGATATCGAAAATAACGATAAACAACCTCTGCCACTCACCCAGAAGCAGTGGCAAACGCTGTTCACACGCGTTGATAAGCTGCATCCGAACTGGATACGTAGTATGTTCGACATAAAATGGTTTTGCCCTGATGGCAAGGTTGGCGAGTATAATTTTGATAGTTCTGAAATGCGTGCCTGGTATCCTATTCTAGACTATGCTCATTCCCATCATATTACCGTCGTTATCGGTTCCTGGAATCATGGTCCATGGGCCCCTGGATCAAGCGACTACGCTGAGGCCCTGGGTGACCTGGCGCAATATTTAATTAAAGAGCAGGGTTATGACGATATCCGCTATATAAATGGATTAAACGAACCCGATACCAAGCTGTCCTCGTTTGGAGATTGGGAAAAGCTTGCCCAGACTATCTCCACGGCCTTAAACCAACGCGGCCTGTATGACAAACTTACGCTTATAGGCCCCGATACCTCACAGACCAATGGCTGGATTACCAATAGTGGACTACCCTGGAATGCCCAGACGATGCTGGGTGCTTACGAGTGGCATAATTATATCAACACATGTTGCGAGATTCGGCAGGGACAGGTAGAACAGAACTTTAAACCCCAGATCGATAGGCTTATCAATGTGGATCCTGCCAACAAGCCGGTATTGATTGGTGAAATGGGATGGGGATATCAAAAGGATGCTAAAGATAATCAGTATCAGGTTCAAAATTACCAATACGGAGTCGAGATCGTAGATTATGCGGTGCAACTGGCGCGTGCAGGCGTATCAGGTGGCAGCGCCTGGGACCTGGATGACGCCATGCATAATAAGGTCTGGGGAATGTGGAATATTCTTAAGGATAGCCCACCCCGGCCCTGGTTTTACTCCTGGTCATTGTTATGCAAATACTTCCCCTCTAATGCCACCATCTATCGGCCAACCAATCCCTCTAATGTGCGCGTTCTGGCGGCCCACCTGTCAGGTGCAAATGCACAAGATAACACACACTGGTCGGTACTCCTTGTCAACCGCAATGACAGAGCTACAAATATAGCCCTGTCATTGCCATCAAAAGAGCAACCGACCGCATTTACGATGTACACGTATAGTGAGAAGCAGCTTGAAGCTAGCCGTGATCTTTCTCTCCAACCCATTGCTATAACTCGGCAGCAGAAGGACCATCGCCTGCTCACGCAGGTCCCAGCCAACAGTATCGTACTGTTAAGTTCATAGCCACTTCACTCGCGCTATGGCTATTGTACTGTCAGAGCAACATCATCCACATAGAAGCTTGAAGAGAGCGAGGAATCGGTCGTACCTAAAAAGGCGACCTGAACCTGCTGTCCCTTATAACTTGACAGTGTTGATGTCACATCGAAAGTATATTGTGTCCAACCCTGCGCATTGGTATTACAGCGTGTTTGTGGCGTTGAGATAGTTGTTCCACTGCTCGTATTTAGGCGCACACGCAAGTAATCATAGCATGTGCTACTGCTAGTTTCAGTGGTACTGATAGAAATCCAATAGCTGAGTGTAACTTTCGTGGCACTGGATGGAATTGTGACCTTTTGATAAATTGTATCTGTACAAGAGTTGTAACCACACATATAGGCACTATTACTACCAGTATGGGGATTACTATTATCTACGATCTCAAAACCACCCGAAGAACTCTCCGTCCAGGAGCTTGAGCCACTCTCAAAACCACCATTGGTCAGGATATTGCCACCAACAATTGGTGTCGGCGTTTGTGTAGGTGTATTGGTAGGAGTAGGTGTATTGGTAGGTGTCGGAGTGGGCGTTGGTGTCGATGTACTAGTAGGTGTTGGTGTTGGGGGAGATACAGATTGCCAGCAATCTTTAATTGACGAGGCACTTGCACTATTATTAGCCGCTGGCAAGCCATACATGTCTTCCAGGGTTCGTAGCACATTATAGTGGTTGATTTGTTCAGTGTACTGACCGGTTTTGACCATTGGGCCGACGAAAATGGTAGGGATTTGATTGCTTTGTGAGCTATCATCCTCATCCCAGGTCACGATAAGAAGGCTATTATTGGTCTTTGCCCACTGAACATACGAATTCATATTATTCTTAAGCCAGGTATCGCCTTGCTGAATGGTCCCGTTGTGCATATCATTGGCCTGGTTTGGTACCACGATCGAGACAGTTGGCAAGGAGCTAAAATTGGAACTGGGAAAGCTGGTGAAGGGCAAGTTATTATTGGATGGCACATCGGTAAAGTTACTCCAGGGATTATGCTTGCGTGCATAGTTGCCGGAGGTACACACCGTCGAACCAGGCGAAGGCAGGCTTTCTGAATAGCCTTTAAAGCTCAAACCAGCATTAATTAATTCCCCACCCAGATCCGGGCCGCTGAAAGTATGGGGGCACGAATCATCTGTAATCCCTTGCGTAGATCCCGAGAAGAGCGCTAAATAATTCGGTTCGCTGGGATGGGTCACCCCGAAGGAATGAGTAAACACTGCACCGCTATTAGCCAGAGAGTTAATATAGGGGGCACTACTTGAATTAATGATCTCATTATAAGAATGATTTTCTTCCATGACCAGTACAACGTGACTGGGCGTTGGCAATGTTGATTGGGCATACGTGTGAGTTGTAATCAGGAATCCATTGATGGACAGGGCCGCTACCAGCGCAAGCAGACATGCAAGTGTACCCGCAGCCAGCATCGTACGCGGAGAAATAGGATGGGAAATGGTTTTCATGAGCTGAAACCTTTCTACCAAAAATAAAGACATGTTTTTTATGGTAACACTTCTTTAAATATAGCTTTCACCTTTTAAATCAACGTTAAATGTATTTGGTTTTCCACCAGACTTTTGTTAAAAAGACATAAATATAGCTAAGCTAACGCCATGTTCCTCCTCAAAACAAGCGAGTGCCGTAGGCGCGAAGTGTGAGGGATAAAAATTGCACATGGCGCTAGCTATTGAAACTAGAGGTGAAAGATGATCCGAGGAGTGTGGGAATTCCAGTGTAACTCTGAAATGAAGTGAGCAGGATCGGACCAAAAAGCCCCTGAAAACTCCGAAATATTCCAGTGTAAGACTGAAAAATTAAATGCTCGCTAGATATATTATTATAGCTATCTCGCTTTATATCTTTGAAGAGGGTGTGATTAGAGCTTGATGATATTAAACATGCATTACAGTGTGGTCATGTACAGCCAGTGTGGATTTATTTATGTGACTGAATATCGACGAACAGCTATTTAAGTATTTGTAGGACAGTGTTTCTTGGACCAGGGATTGAGATCTGTTCGTGTCTCAATGAACTTTTATGTGATCACTCTGTGATTGCTGAATAGTATGATAATTAATTAGCCAGAGAAGTATTTTTATATTCTAACAGTGGATCTTTGCATATTTGTTTAAAGGAAGTGCACAATGTTGCCACCCCATTCTAGAGTCCCTTCCTCATGTGATCAGCTTGATCATGAGGCTAAGGGCTTTGTTGCTACATCACCCTGGATACAGCACTACCAGCAGGGAGTTCCAGCCCACATCGAGCTGCCGGAGCATACGCTAAACTGGCTGCTTGAGGATACCGCTACCCATTATCCAGAGCATATCGCCTTTAGTTATTTTGGGACAAAGCTCACCTACACCCAGTTTTCTCGCAAAGCCAATCGCTTCGCGCTTGCATTGCAACATCTGGGAGTAAAAAAGGGTGACCGTATAGTGGTTGCCCTGCCAAACATTCCTCAGTATCCACTGGCTTTTTATGGTATCTTAAAGCTAGGAGCCGTGGTGGTACCCCTTAATCCTCTCTACACCGAGCGTGAAATGCAGCATCAGATCGCGGACTCTGGAGCGCAGGTAATCATTACGCTTCCAACCCTTTATTCACGCATTTGTGCCATCCATAAACAGACCGAATTGAAACACATCATCGTCACCAGTCCAGCTGATTTTTTGCCACCTATCGCACGTATCCTTTATATCCTCACTCAGGGTCGCACACTCCATCTGGCTTACCTTGCCTATAAAGAAGCACACTCCGACCCCGCTCTCCACATCATGTCTAACATGTTACGGCGAGAGAATAAAGACGCAATAGTAGCGCCTGTGGAGATTGCTACCTCAGACATTGCTGTCTTGCAGTATACAGGTGGGACCACCGGATTGGCCAAAGGGGCAATATTGACGCATCGCTCTTTGCTGGCTAACGCCATTCAGATACGCTCGTGGTTTACTGAAATTCGGGCAGGAGAGGAACGCGTGCTCTGCGTAACACCTTTCTTTCATGTCTATGGACTGACCACATGTATGAACATCTCAATTCTGCTAGCTGCCACGATGATTCTAATACCGCGTTTCAAGATAAAAGATGTGGTAAAAGCTATTCGGCATGAGCAACCCACGCTCTTTCCTGGTGTCCCAACTATGTATTTTGCTCTTCTACATGAAGTTAGCAAACATCCGAACTACTTCCGATCGATCAAATATTGTATCAGTGGTGCAGGTCCATTGCCTGCAAAAGTGCAAGAGCGTTTTGAAAAATTCACACATAGCAAGCTTGTTGAGGGTTATGGACTGAGTGAGGCGGGACCTGTTACGCACTGCAATCCATTGACTGAGCAGTGCCGAAATGGCAGTATTGGCCTTCCGCTGCCACAAGTTGATGCGGCCATTGTAACACTTGAGACAGGCGAACCAGTTTCTATCGGCGAAGTGGGCGAGCTTGTTGTCAGAGGGCCGAATATCATGCAGGGATATTGGAAGCGTGCAGAGGAGACAGAGGCGATTTTTCGTGATGGCTGGCTACGTACAGGAGACCTGGGAAAGATAGATAAAGATGGCTACTTCTATCTTGTTGAACGGGCCAAGGATATGATTATTGCCAGTGGACTAAAAGTGTATCCGCGCGAGGTCGAAGAGGTTTTATTGCAGCACCCCGCTGTTGCGGAAGCGGTAGTAGTTGGCGTCCCAGACGCATACCGAGGCGAAACAGTCGCCGCGTTTATTGTCCTGAAACGTGAGATAACAGCCTCTGAACAAGTCCGACATAAGCTGATCAAGTTCTGTCAACAAGAACTGGCGGTATATAAAGTGCCGAAGGTGCTGGAGTTCCGCACAAGTTTGCCCAAATCTTTTATCGGAAAGGTCTTACGAAGGGAGCTACGGGCCCAATTCATCCACGAAAACGATGTGCCAGACACGAAATAATCCAGGGTTTTATGTTGTGACAAAGATAATGGATCTGGGGTGGGATAGGAAAAATGAATACACATATGTCGCCCGTAAAAGTGGTAAGTAGTAACAGGCCTCGCCACGAGCAGAGGCGCTTCTACCTGGACTGGCTCAAAGTGCTGGCCGTGTTAGGAGTCTTTGCAGCGCACAATATCGATGCCCTGGATATTATCAGCTGGCGTATCAGGTATCAGGAGCAGAGTGTGGGTATCATGACATTTACCAACTTTGGTGCGATGTGGGGCATGTCTCTCATGTTTCTCCTGGCTGGTTCGACGACCTGGTTTGCGTTAGGCTCTAGAAATGGTGGTCAATTCATTAATGAGCGTATAAAGCGCCTGCTCATCCCATTCTTAGTCGGTGTGTTATTCCTCTCACCCGTCGAGGCATATTTTGAGGATCTCAGGCTTTTGCACTTTATAAAGGTAACTTTGTCCAGTTCGTGCCATACTTTTTTATTAACCTGCACATTGATTGGAATCTGCGCTGGTTAGCAACTGTTTCGTTTCATCTCTGGTTTCTGGCTTTTCTTTTTCTCATTTCGGCCGCGACACTTCCTTTGTTGATGTTGCTCAGGCGAGAAACAGGGCGGCGCTTCATACACAAACTGGCTAGCGTTGCTGAAAAACGTGGCGCTCTGCTGCTGTTCGCCATTCCTATAGTTTTTATGCAGATCATCTTGCGCGCACCATTTCCTGGATACCAGAACTGGGCGGATTGTTGCACCTGGGTAATATGCTTCATTTATGGCTATATTCTGGCATCTGACACACGTTTCGAGCAGGCCATCAGATCTGAAAAGGGCCTTATGTTGCTGATAGCAAGCGTATGCATTTTTCTGGTGATACTGTTTTATCTTGTTGGATATGTTGCCCGCTGGGAAGCAAGCCCTTATTATTCAATTGGCTACATATTCTACCAGATTTTACGTGGGTTGATAGCCTGGTCTCTGCTTGCTCTGGCTTTATACATAGCATTGCGCTTTATGAATTTCAGTAGTCGCTTACTGCTTTATGCTAATGAAGCGGCCTTGCCATTCTATATTGTGCATTATCCAATTATTGTAATCAGTGCATTTTTTATCAAAGGGTGGAGTGACAATATTCCACTAAAATTCCTCTTACTCAGCAGTATCTCCCTGACCTTAACTCTACTAGTATACGAGCTACTTGTCCGACGTATCCGTATGCTACGCTTATTGTTTGGTATGAAGGTACAGAAAAAAATATTAGCTAGCACTGTAAATAAAAGCTAGACCATAGTCAAGCATGGCTTGACTAAAATGCTGGCCATAGCGTATGATACAGCTGTCATTAGCGTACAGTTTTAGTCAAGCACCTTTTGTATCGCAAACAAGGTACGATTTTTTCACTATGAAATCTCCAAACACAATTTTATCCAGCGTACAGCTGCAGCCAGCTATGAAGTATAAACTACGCATCTCTAAACTTGTGCGCAGACTATTTCTCATTTCCTTTTTGCTCAGCCTGGTATATGTCAGCATATCTATGTATGTTGCGATGCGGGTAGTTTCTGTAGCGCCACTGCCAGTGACGCAGACGCCAGCGGCATTCAATCTCGCCTTCCGCGATGTTACCTTCCCAAGCCGGGAGGATCATTTGAAAATAAGGGGCTGGTTTATTCCTGGTATGCTTGCTAACGGGCATCTGACTACTGAGCGCACGCTCATTCTCGTCCATGGTCTACATTCCAATCGAGCCTCTCCTTTGCTGCTAGGTCTTAGCGCGAACCTGGCTCGCCGTGGTTTCGCTATTTTAGACATTGATCTGCGCGGCCATGGTCAATCTGCTCCCGCGCCCTTATCAATGGGCTATTTTGAGCAGCGTGATGTATTGGGGGCGGTTGATTTTCTGCACTCCGGCACATTGCCTTATCCAGAATTGGGACGACCGCGTTTTATTGGAGGCTGGGGCGATTCGATGGGGGGTGCGACGATGCTGCTGGCAGCGTCGCACGAACCTGCGCTGAAAGCTATAATAACCGATAGTGCGTTTGCCGCCATTGTACCGTTGCTCAAGGAATCCAATGTTCCTCCCCTGTTTCTCCCTGGCGTCCTGGAGTCTATTCGTGCGCTCTATGGCATCAACTACTATACCGTACGTCCAGTGGATGTGGTAGCAGAGATTGCTCCTCGTCCAATCTTATTTATCCAGGGAACAGCTGATACAGTAGTCCCGCCAGATAATATGCACGAACTGGCAAGCGCGGCCATGGATACACGCCACGCAGATGTCCATACCTGGCTGGTATCTGGAGCAAACCATATCGAATCATTTCAGCGTATGGGCACTGTCTATGTTGATCGGGTAGCAAAGTTTTTCACAGCGGCGCTGGTGCCACCGACGGCTGGGAGATAGGGAGGTGGCGACATAGATAGCCAACTCCAAGTGCAGAGAAACAGGTGTTGATGGGTATATAAAAAGGGAGTGCTAGTCCCCATGTTCCCGTTTTGGCTCAAGTGTGAAAGAATACACATCCATCTTCTACTTCTTGATCAATAGTGAGGAAGTAGAGCATGGTCCTATGCACAAAAAATAGGGCGTGGCAGAGGTGTATGAGAGTCGAACTCACCGGGGACCGCGCCGAGCGACCCCCCAGCCGTTTTGAAGACGGTGAGACCCACCGGGGCCCCTACACCTCCATGCTTTTGTTATCATGCCACGCTTGCAGCGGCCTGTCAAGCCAGGGTACGGATGGTTTCTACGCTGACCTGGGTGAGGTCTTTGACCATGAGGTTGGCGGCTTTTAAGCCTGGCAGATCGCGTTCGCCTGCGACTGCTATGCTATACATTCCTCCGCGTCGCGCGGCTTCGATTCCTGCGACGGCGTCCTCGATGACCAGGCTTTTAGGGGGCTCAACGCGTAGTTCGGCGGCGGCTTTGAGAAAGACGTCTGGTGCGGGCTTGCCATGGGGGACGGTTTCTCCGGAGATGAGGGCGCTGAGGTATTTTTTTAGGCCCAGGACTTCGCTGATGACTTCGATGTTTTTGATGGGGGTGGATGAAGCCAGCGCTTGCATATAGCCTGCATCGCGTAATGCGGTTAGCAGCTCGATGGCTCCGGGTAGGGGAGCGGCGGTGTCGCGTACGAATTCGCGGAAATAGGCTTCTTTTAGATCGGCGAGTTCTTGAATACGGGCCGCGGGCATGTCTCCCCAGAGGATAGGAATAATGGCGCCGTTACGCATGCCAAAGGTGTCGTGAAATTGTTGGTCGCTGAATGGCAGGCCTTCTCTCTCTGCAAGGCGGTACCAGGAGCGTTTATGCTCCTCGGCACTATCAATAATGACGCCATCCAGATCCCATATAATGGCGCGAATCTTGTCTGTCATAGCTCTTAATCTACTCCTATATTATATATGTTTCACCCTGGTCCTGTTATATGGTAGTGTCATAGACGTGCTATGGTGACCATGGTAGAATGGGGCGAAGCACATGCTTTTGCATTATACCTATCTTTTGATAACAATGTGACGTCTTTATCTTCTGGATGTGGACGCCGAGATATTTCTATGTTGATACTATCATATCCCGCAGGTTGTATGTGGTCTATCTGTACAGGTGGGATGTGAGTGGATTTGGAGGATATTCGTGGTAAGTCATCGCCAGTTCTTCAATGAGGAGATGGAGACGCTTCCAAAGCAACAATTGCAGGCTTTGCAGTTGGAACGTCTACAGGCTGTTGTTGAACGTGCCTATACACAGAATGAATTTTATCGCAAGCTATATGATGAAGCGGGCGTAAAGCCATCTGATATTCAGTCGCTAGATGATATTCGTAAGTTGCCTTTTCTTGAGAAGAAGACGGTGCGGGCCGCTTATCCATTAGGGACGGCTATGCGTCCAACTGGCGGTGAGGGCGGGGCCCTGCAACTCCATGCGACCAGTGGCACAACGGGTAAGAGTGTGCCGGTCTTTGCGACCAAAAAAGATATTGAGAATTGGGCCGATCTAAATGCTCGTGAATTGTGGATGGTTGGTCTGCGTCCTGGCGATGTGATGATGAATTGTTATGGCTATGGTTTACCAACTGGTGGCTTCGGTTTCCATTATGGCGCGATGGCTATGGATGTGATGTCGATTCCAATGGGGTCAGATGCCCGTCAGTATGAGCGAATGTTTGATTTTATCAAGGATTTTGGCGTTAAGGCTGTCTGCATGACCCCATCCGTTGGCCTGTATATTGGCAATAAAGCTGCTGAACAGGGCCTGGATTTCAAGCAAACATCCTTAAAGATCGGGCTCTTTGGGGCTGAGCCATGGCCCTGGGAGACACGGTTAAAGATTGAGCATTTGCTCGGTATCACCGCGTATGATGAATTTGGCATGACCGAATTCCTGGGACCTGGCATGACCTGTGAGTGCGAGGCACGTGATGGTATGCATGCCTGGGCGGATAGTTTCCTGGTTGAATGCATTAACCCTGAGACTGGTGAGCCAGTACCAGATGGTCAGGATGGCGAGCTTGTCTGGACCTGGTTGACGGGTGATGGTACGGCTATGATTCGCTATCGTAGTCGCGATCTTTCCCGTCTCTGGTGGGAGGAGCGCTGTAGTTGTGGTCGCACTCATCCAAAAATTTCTGCGATTAAAGGTCGTAGTGATGATGCGGTCTCCATCCGTGGACTGATTGTCTTCCCAAGTCAGGTTGAAGCGGCCCTTATCCAATTTCCTGAGACCGCCTCGAATTTCCGCATTATCGTTGATCGCAAAAATGATCTGGATACTTTTGCTTTAAAGGTTGAAGTCAAGGATCAGGCGCTCCTCGATGATGCCGATAGGGTAAAATCACTCCAGACGAGCATGGCTGCCGCTGTGAAATCAATTACAGGGAATACGCCGAAGGTTGAACTGGTGCCGCAGGATAGCCTTCCACGCGCCTCAGGTGGTGAATCCAAAACTGCCAGTGCTCGTGTCGAAGATCGCCGCCGTTCATCATAAGCGCTACGCCAGGCTGTATGATGTTATAATAGAAGCTTCCCATCTGGAGTTCAAATGACCTTCATATGGGAAGTCGGTGAAAATTTGGCTCAAATCAACGAACAAGAAGGATGACAGGTAGCGCCGCATGGTGTATAATACCGTCCATCTTAGAATAAGGACGCGTAGGTAAAAGATATCCCATATGCTACTACACAAGCTATTGATGCTCGAAGAGAGGCTCTGAAATGACCACGATTAGTATTCCTCATGGTAAGTACCATATTTGGACAGTTGGCTGTCAAATGAATCAGGCTGACTCTCAGCGCATTCAGACTATGCTTGATGAATTAGGTTGGGAAGAGACAAGCATGGAGCAGGCGAATCTCGTGGTGCTGAATACCTGCAGTGTGCGTCAGGCACCTGAGGAGAAGGCTCACAATTTGCTTGCCAATTTGAGACGAGCCAAGAATGATCGTAGCGATCTTCTGGTAGCCCTGATGGGATGCATGATTGGCAATCAGAAGACGATTGATGCGTTGGGCAAACGTTATCCGCATATTGACCTTTTTATGAAGGTTGAGCATGCTGATATCTTGCCTCGTTTCCTGGAAGAACGTTGGACTCCTATCTCAGGAGCAGGTTGTCTCGATATTGATTTCATGCCCGATCATCCTGAAGATAGCGTTGATGAGATTTCTATCTCGCCTACCGTGCCCACTTTCGCTACCTCTACTGATCGCGCAGGCAAGCGCACGGTGCTCCCGATGGCAATTACTCCCAAGCCCGGGGAGCGTGTGGCCCACTATCCAACGAAAATTGAGCCAGCCCAGGCCAGTCCAACTGCCTGGCTGCCGATCGTACTTGGCTGTAATAAGGTTTGTACCTATTGTATTGTGCCATATCGCCGTGGCCGTGAGCGTAGTCGTCCGATGGAAGAGTTGATGGTTGAAGCCCGGTCACTTGTGGCCAAAGGTGCCAGGGAATTGACTCTATTAGGGCAAACGGTTGAGGCCTATGGTCTGGACTTGCCAGATAAACCTGATCTGGCGGATCTAATGGCTAATCTCAGCGATATCGATGGATTGGCGCGTATTCGTTTCATGACCTCCTATCCACGTCATATGACCGATAGTATGATTGAGCGTATGGCGCACCTGCCAAAGGTGTGTGAGCACCTGAATATTCCGGTCCAGTCGGGTGATGAGAATATGCTCAAACGTATGAAACGTGGCTATTCTCTGGATGAATACGTCGAGCGTATCGATCGCGTCCGTGAATTGTGGCCGAATATTACCTTATCAACTGATGTTATAGTAGGCTTCTGCGGTGAGACTGAAGAAGAGTTCCAGCATACGTTGGATCTGTTAGCAAAGATCCGTTTTGATGTCGTCCATGTCGCTGCTTACTCGGTTCGCCCCGGAACAGTAGCATCTCGCTGGGAGGACGATGTCCCTCTGGCTGAGAAAAAACGCCGTCTGCATGCAGTGGAAGATGTTCAGGGCAAAATTGCGTTTGAGCTGAATCAGTCTTATGTGGGAAAGGTAGAGGAAGTGATGGTTGAGGATATCAATACGACCCATGATCAAAGACAACTGAAAGGGCGCAACCGTGCCAACAAACTGGTCTTTTGTCCAGAACCAGAGGGTCGTTTCATTCAAGCTGGCGAATTTGTGCAGGTGCGTATCGAGCGGGCTACGGCCTGGTCTTTACAAGGCGACGCTGTTGCGCTATAAGTTGAGCTATACCAAGCAAACGAGAACATATACCATATCCCAACGAAGTTGGAGGAGGCTTTGATGACGCAAGCATTGTCAGCTGAAGAAAAAATGCGGCTGAAGAAGCAGTGGACAGACCTGGCGATTAAACAAGCTCAAGAGGGTCAGTGGGGGGAAGCGGTCACCACGAATAAAAATATTCTGAACATTTTTTCCCAGGACCCTGAGGCTTATAATCGTCTGGGCAAGGCGTATAGTGAATTAGGTCAGTATTCAGAAGCCCGACAGGCCTACTCACAAACGCTGAAATATAGTCCAGCAAATACGATTGCTACGAAGAACCTGGATCGCCTGCAGGCGCTACAGGACGCAGCTACGCCAGGATCTGTTGGTGTTGAGCGTATTGATCCTCGACTTTTTATCGAGGAAACTGGCAAGACAGGTATCACTGAATTGATCAACCTGGGTCCTGCTCCTGTACTTTCGCGTATTGGAGTTGGGGATCGTGTCAATCTGGTTGTTGATGGTCATCGCCTACTGGTGCGCAATTCCGCCCAGGAAACGATTGGTCAGATCGAGCCTCGCTTAGCTGCTCGCTTGATCGGCTACATCAAAGAAGGCAACCGCTATGGTGCAGGTATTCTGACCCTGGATATTCACCTTGTTCGTATCATCATTAAAGAAGAGTATCAACATCCTAATCTGTTTGGTACCGTAAGCTTCCCATCTCATGGGACTGGCGATACCGTACGTGCTTATACGAAGGACACCATTTTGCGTCACGACCGTGAGGATGACGATGAGTTGGGGAACGACGATGAGTACTATGATGGTGGTGATGATTCCGAGGATATGAACGAGTTCGAATTCGAGGGCGGTACTGATATAGAAGAGTAACATTTCTAGAAGAAAGGTTGTATAATAAATGAATAAAGCGAAAAAAGTTGCCTGGCACAAGCATTTAATCAAAGCAAAAAAGCTGAAAGATAAACAGCGTGCACAGAAAGCAACAGCCACACCAGCAACAGCAACACGTCGTTAAGTTTATGCATGCTTAGTTTTGCTAGTGAGTTATGAGCAGTTTATCCCCTTCGCAATCACAATCTTCGGCTTCGGTCCGAAACATTTTAACTCTGCTCGCCTCACGTGACGCACAATTAGTAGCTGGCGGGGGGGGATTAGAGCGTCGTGTGACCTGGGCTTGTCGTATGCGTTCACGTTTGCCCGCTTTTGAAAGTGTTCAAGGCGGCGAACTGGCGTTATTGACATTAGCTCAGTTACGACGCCTGGATGAGACCCTCCCTCATCTCCTAAAAAGCTTGTATCAGGCTGGTGTAGCAGTCGTTGCGGTTGCTGCGCCGTCTGAAGAAGCCCTCAGCGCGGAAGCGAGAGAATTCGCTGATCAGATGCACCTTCCTCTGATCTTGCTTCCTCTCAATGCTCTGCTCGAAGAAATCGAGCGGGAAGTAATTACGTTTGTGGTTAGCTTTCGTGGCGAAACTGAACGTAAAGCGACAGAGATTGCCAGCCAATTAATGCAATTAAGTTTGCAGGGTGCTGGAATTCAAGGTGTTTGTGAGCATCTGGCAACGAACCGTGGAAAATGGGTCGTTATTCAAGATGCTGATCAGCATGTGCGTTTTCAGGCTGCGCCGGCCAATCTTTCCCCACTTATCCTTCCCAGCCCTTTAACGGATGAGCAGTTACGCCGTCAGGGTCTGGTCCGCGTTGTTGAGCCGATTCCCAGTAGCCGTCACGAGATTGCTGGCTATCTTTCCTTGATCGGCAATGAGAGCGATTTTGATTATCTTGAACGCATCATTTTAGGTCAGGCAACTCCAATTATTGCGATTGAGTTTGCGCGTGAGCGTGATCGTACGGAAGTCGAGAGTCGTTATCAGGTAGAGGCCTTTACCGATGTGATTCAGGGCCACTATCAACAACCTGAAGAGATGATGGCACGTGCCCGGCTACTCGGTTATGATTTGACCACGCCACAGACGGTAGTCGTCTTTGAAATTTCACCTGAGGAGCATGATTTTTCGGCCAGTGGTCTGTATGCTCAATGGAGCAAACGTGTTCGTGAGGAACTTCTGCGCGAGTGGTCTGGTTGCTGGGTGCAAAATGAAGCCAGGCGTGTCATTGCGATCTTGCCACTACCAGCTTTTGATGATCAAGCTGAGACCGAGCGGGAACATGAGAATTCTCTGTACTCGCGCCTTGAGCGTGTGGTCTTCCGCATTTCTTCTCAAAAAAGCAATGGTACCGGACATCCTATTTATTCCTGCGGTATAGGTCGTATTGCCAGAGGCTTACAGGGACTGCCGCTCTCCTTCCGTGAGGCCCAGCAGGCACTGGAGATTGGTCGTCGACTCTTTGGTGAGGGGAACCTGCATTCATTTGCGCGCCTGGGCATTTATCGTTTGCTCTTCCACCTTAATGGGCATAGTGAACTTGATGATTTCTATTATGAAACCCTGGGTCCTCTGCTTAACAATGACAGCACCTACGTTGAGACCCTGGAAGGTTTCTTCCGCTGTAACGGTAATCTCAGCGAGATGGCACGTACCATGCACTTTCACCGTAACTCGCTTCTTTATCGTATCAATCGTATTGAAGCTCTGCTCGGGCGTTCGCTGGAAGATCCAGAACTACGGTTAGCGCTCCAGATCGCCCTTAAGATCCACCATCTCAAAAAACACTAGGTATTATTAAGTGTTTTGACCTTGCCACCAGCCGCTTTGAGCAAGCGATCACGTACAGCCAATCCTAAGCCCTGTGCGGTAAAGTTGCGACAGAGGATCACATCCACGCCAGCATCTTCCAGAGTGCGCAAACCAGCAAAGAGGCGCGTCGCCACCTGTTCCAG
Source organism: Dictyobacter alpinus (assembly GCF_003967575.1). Lineage (NCBI taxonomy): Bacteria > Bacillati > Chloroflexota > Ktedonobacteria > Ktedonobacterales > Dictyobacteraceae > Dictyobacter > Dictyobacter alpinus. Next base: position 329,679 of record NZ_BIFT01000001.1, on the reverse strand, counting down.
CGTATTTCCCAGGCTATACACAATAGCTCCGCTCTCATGAAATGCATTGAGGTCTTCATCGGCAATCAGGACGCCGACCTGTTCTCCCTGTCGCTGGCGTTGTTTAACCTCATCCAGTATCGTCTGGCGCATTGCTTCAACCGAGCCCTCAAACAGATAGGTTGGCACTTTGGGGGAATAGTGGATGAGCATCTGTCCTGGTGCGACCCTGGCCGTCTCCAGGTCTTCTGTATGTGTCTGACGGGATTGTGGTGGTTGTACTTGTGGTAAAACCTGGCGTAAGGCTTCCAGGCTGATACCTCCGGGACGTAGAATGGTTGGGATATCCGTACAGAGATCAATGATGGTTGACTCAACTCCAACCGTGCAAGGGCCACCATCCAGAATGAGAGGAATGCGACCTTTGAGATCATCATAGACATGTTGGGCAGTGGTCGGACTGACATGCATAAAGCGATTGGCACTGGGGGCGGCTACTGGTATTCCTGCTGCTCGGATCAGCGCACGTGCAATTGGATGATCAGGCATACGTACCGCGACATTGGGCAGACCAGAGGTAATCAAGCCAGGCACCTGCGGCCCGGCGGGCAGAATCATCGTCAGGGGGCCTGGCCAGAAGGCTGCAGCCAGTTGCCGGGCCGCTGCCGGTATACTGGCAACCAGGCTCTCCAGCCCCTGCTCATCGGCGATATGCACGATCAAAGGATCGCTAAAAGGCCGTTCTTTGGCCAGAAAAATCTTTTCGGCCGCCCGTGGATTGAGCGCATTTGCCCCCAGGCCATATACCGTCTCAGTTGGAAAAACGACTATTTCCCCCGCATGCAATAATCTAGCGGCATAAGCAAGCTGTTCTTGCTCATACGCCCGCTCCAAATGATCTTTATTCAATGCTACTATCTGTGTCTCTTTTTGCTGCATCAATGAAACTTTATCCCTATCCCTACTCTCAATGGCCTATATCAGCTTGATTTGGCTTGAGTATAGCACGTTTCTATCTTCCCTGAAAGCAAGAAGGAGAACTGTGATGACTCCTGTTAAGGGGTCATTCATCATCAGGGTTGATTATTCTTTCTCTTGCCTGACGGAGCGTGTATAAATATCAACATCTAATTTTTCCATTAGACGTTCAGGATAGCGCGCTGGCGTAAAGTTAGCCTGTTCATATAGGCCATGGGCGTCTTTTGTGAACAGTACCCAACGACGCAGCCCTTGTAATTCTGGGTGGTTCGTGACAACCTGGATTAACCATTTCCCCAGTCCTTGACCGCGAAAAGCGTCCAAAACAAAGACATCTGCCAGATAAGCAAAGGTAGCGTAGTCGGTGATCAGGCGGGCCAGCCCAATCTGTTGATCACCAGCATAGAGGCCAAAGGCGAGTGAATGCTCAAGGGCACGTTCTATCGTCTCGCGTGGAATACCGGGAGACCAATAGGATGTGGTGAGAAAATTATGAATAACCTCAATATCCAGCCGTTTTTTGTCTGTACTGATTATATAGTTATCGCGCTTCCATTCATGTGCCATAAAAAATTCTCCTGGCATATATTCGCTTTTCTTAGGTTCTACTTAAGACAAACGAAGAAGCAAGTAATCAGCAACACGATTGGAAGGATAGATACCTTTGCATTCGTTTTTGACCGATATACCATGGTATGATGATATATATTGGTATGCTATGATACTTCAACCAGGCCATTAGCCAGGAAAAGGGAAGATGTATCGAAAGGTTGGCTTTCTTATATCCGTTTTGTCGGTGTGTAGCATCTCAAAGGCTGTAGACTACATCCTTGTAGTGTGTATTGGCAATCGAAAGGAGATGGTGCTTCTCGGCAGTTGTCACCAGGAGAAGCATCGTACCTATGATGAATCCACGCGACTATTTAAACCAATTACTCTATCCTTATGCAAGTTTTACCGCTTTACGAACCGCTTCTGGACCTGTTGTGCATAATGAAAAGGCCAGATTCTGGGAAGTTTTTGAGTATGATGATGTGCTCATGCTTGCTTCGGAGCATGAGACCTTTTCATCGGATGGATCTAAGTTTGCTGACCATCCCGAAGAGTTTATTAAGGCCCAGAGTATTTTAACGACTGATCCACCACGTCATCGGCAGTTGCGCTCGTTGGTCTCGCAGGCGTTTACTCCTCGTGCGATCGCTAGTATGGCTCCTCGCATTGCTGAGATTACCCATGATTTATTAGATCACGTGGTGGGTCAAGGTTCAATGGATATCATCACTGACCTTTCGTATCCGTTGCCAGTGATTGTTATCTCTGAGCTTTTAGGTGTACCTGCTGAGGATCGTGCTCAGTTTAAGCGCTGGTCTGATGATATGGTGTTTAGTGAGTATGATGAACTGACCGCCATCAATGTTGAGGAATACAATGAGCGCATGCGCCAGGTCATACGACGTACCCTGGATGAGTTGTATGATTACTTTCGCATCGTACTGGCAGAACGACGTTTGCAACCATGTCAGGATCTTGTGAGTGAGCTTTTGGCGGCACGCATTGAGGGACAATCCTTATCCGAAGCTGAGATACTGGCTTTTTGTACCCTGTTATTAATTGCTGGCAATATTACCACGACCAATTTAATTGGGAACGCGTTACTCTGTTTTGATGAGCATCCTGAAACTATGGATCAATTAGCCGAGCGTCCGGATCTGTTGCCCCAGGCAATTGAGGAGGTTTTGCGCTATCGCTCTCCAGCACTCCTGCTAGCTCGCTATACGACGCGTGATGTAGAACTACACGGCCAGACGATTCCATGTGGACAAATGATCCTTGGTTGGATTGCCAGTGCCAATTTTGATCCCCAGCAATTTCCTCACCCCGAAGCATTTGATATTACGCGTAGTCCTAATCGTCATCTGGCATTTGGCCATGGTATCCATTTCTGCCTGGGAGCTCCATTGGCACGGCTTGAAGCAAAAATTGCCCTTAGTATTTTGCTAGAGCGCTTCCAGCAGATCCGCCGTAATCGTGAACAACCTGTTGAAACCATCCACAGTGCCTTTATCCTTGGCCCCAAACACTGTCCTGTGACCTTTAAAGTTCGCCAGGAAACTGTTAAACGGGTGAACATATAATGCAGCAGGCCAGCATGTTCCGATAATATGCTGGCCTTTCAGTATTGAGATAGGTAATGAATTCAAGTACAGCCCAAGATGTTTAGTGATTAATGTCACGTACCATTTTTTCATTCCCAACTTTTGAAGCCTTACTTCTAGAATAAGGTTTTATTGTTTAGATACATTCAATCTGTTATACTTCTTTCGAAGATGAAGATTACTCTTTCTGTCGCAAAGGTAGTAAAACAGGAGTAAATTTATAATGGATACGCGAGATGTAATACAGCAGGCTCAGGCAGCAAAAATACGCCTTGTACGTTTCCTCTATTGTGATAATGGTGGCATCATTCGTGGTAAGGCCACCCATACACAAAAGCTCGCCAACCGTATGCGCGGAGGAATTGGTCAAACGCTGGCTATGCAAGCTTTTACCGGCGTCGAAACACTTGCTTCTGTTGAAGGGATGGGGCCTGTCGGAGAGTTTCGGCTGCTTCCTGATCCAGAGACTTTTATGACCCTTCCTTATGTTCCTAATACTGCCAGTATGCTTTGTGATATGGTTCGTCTGGATGGTGTACCCTGGGAAGCATGTCCGCGTAGCTTTTTGAAACGTATGATTGCGCGCCTGGCTGAACATCATATCCGTGCTGAGGTCGGTGTTGAACATGAATTTTATCTGGCGCGGGACGTCGAAGGGCAATATGTGCCTGCTGATTATAGCGCCTGTTATAGTAGTATTGGCATGGATGAGCAAGCCATGGTTGTTGATAGTATGTTAGCCGCCCTGGAGGCGCAAGGTTTCTCCGTTGAGCTTTTCCATACTGAATTGGGGCCATCGCAGCAGGAACTTTCACTAAGTCATGCCGATGTGTTGCGGGCCGCCGATCAAGTGATACGTGTACGTGAGACGGTGAGGGGAGTGGCGCGGCTATTCAAGCTCTATGCATCATTTGCACCTAAACCTTTCCTGGATCAAGGGGGCAATGGGGCCCATATACATATTAGTTTATGGGGTACAGAACAGCATACTCGCCCCCAGAAGAATCTTTTCTATGATCCCCAGCAACCAGGAAGCCTGAGTCAGCTTGGACTTTATTTTATTGGTGGCGTTATGCGACATCTGCATGCGTTAGTCGCTATTACCTGTGGCAGTCCTAATTCCTATCGCCGTCTGCTCCCACACTTTTGGAGTTCCGCCTATGATGCCTACGGTTTTGATAATCGTGAAGGTGCCATTCGTATTCCATCATTATTTAGTGGTCGCGAAGAAGACTCCAGTAATCTGGAATTAAAAGCTGCTGATCACAGTGGTAATCCTTATCTGGCGATTGGAGCATTGATCGCAGCTGGCCTGGATGGCATTATACATAAGATTGAGCCAGGTGAGGCCTATAGCATTGATCCGGGAAACTACAGTGAGGAAGAGCGGGAGCAGCGGGGCATTCGTCGCCTGCCAACTTCTCTGAACGAAGCTTTAGATGCTTTAGAGCGCGATCAAGTTTTGCTAGATGCGCTGGGACCTTTGCTTGCGACTTCATATATTGCAGTTAAGCGGGAAGAAGCAGCCTTTTTCCTGGATAAATCGCCTGAAGAAGAAGCCGTACAACATTTCTACAAATACTAATCTGGTGAGCAGACAAAAAAAGCATCTCCTCGCATTGTATTTTTAGCCTTGCGCGAGGAGATGCTTTTGATTCCATTCATCAAAGGAACATGGCTTTTGACCACTCCTTGAACAGACTTAGACTTATAAGCCTGTGTTGTTCAAGGTTGAATTGTTTTTCGATGAATTAATGGTATCTTTTGTTGTGTCAGCGATATCCTGGCTGCTGTCCTTTACTGTTGAACCAGCATTCTGAGCGATATTGCTCAGGTTATTTGCAGAGCTCTTTACAGTTGTTGCTGCCTGCTGAGCATAATCTTTCAGGGTACTAGCGGTCTGATTGACACGATCGGTAACCTGATTCTTATAAATGTCAAGCTGCTCATTTTCTGGAACATAACCGCGCAACTCGCCCATACGCTCGCTCACCAGACGGCGAAACTCATCGCCTTTCATTGGGGCAACGAGTAAGCCAACACCAACGCCAACGAGGATACCTTTTACAAAATTGTTCATGATTAACATCCTTTCGTATACACACTGCCGCGTTAATACGACAGAATTGTTACTTCTATACGTCTCACTGAATAGATTACGCGTAGCACAAGTGTTTAGTTTCAGCCAGGTATAGTATAAAGGACCATTAGAAATGAGGAATTAGCATGGAGGGAATAAAGACAAAATAGTCTTAAGATTTTTGTTGTGAAGTAAGAAGTAGCAACGTTTCTGTGTAGTGAACAAAAGCAGCGTAAGGACCAACTGATGGCAGCTCTTTTGCGATCTCCTGCAACCTTTCCAGACTATAACCATGTGCATCCAGACTACGTATCCACCTGGATGCTTTTTCAATCCTTTGTATATCAGCTGGCATTACTGCCTGACCCGCTACTCCTCGGCCATAGTTATAGCGCAAGAGTAATTCTGGATCTAACAGATAGGCATGAAGGAGGGGCAGCACAAAGCGCTTTTGATCTTCCTCTTTTACGTTGTCATTCGTATAGTCAATGATATATTGCTCTTGGATGTCGTTATCTGCATTCATTGCCTGGAGCAATCTATTGTGCTTTTCCATTGTCGATCTTGTCGGATGGATTAAACGTGCCTGTTGATTAAGTGTGATATCAGCTAACGTGCCGGGAACACTCATGCCATATCCCGCACGTCCAACCCATCCAGCCAGAGTTATTCCTGATGGATCAGAAGTCGGTGCCTGCCATTCAAGGGCTTGCTGGCGGGTAACAGGCCAGCGTAGCCAGATGTGTGGTGGATGAGCGAGTGGATCCAGGAAAAGGAGTTCGCGAGCGCTGCTCAGCAGTGCTTCTATAAATGCCTCTTGCTTTTCAATTCGATTATTGCCAATGATCCAGGTATCTATGATATTAGCATTCCTGTAGGCATTATGTCGCATCCTCCATTCTAGAATATCCAGGGGGGCGCATTGAAACTCGATAGCCCATTGCCTCCCATTTTGATGTTCCAGAAAAACATCGGCAATTCTATTTGGCTCTGGTAAGCGTTTTTCCAGTGAGATCTGAGCTTCAGGATACTGCTGGCGCAGCCACTGAGCCAGGACCAATTTCCCCTGGGCATGGCGCACCGACTCGGCTTCAGTGCTCCAGGCACACTCGCCTTTTTGATGCGCGAAATGGAGCTGAGTACGCTTTTCTGCTCCCCCACGGACATGGACAATTCCACGACAATTGGGGCAGTGTATTTGATGATCTCGTGACCATTGCTGTAGTTGCCCAATCGGCGTCTCTTCCGCAATAATTGGTCGTTGATCAGGTCCATATGCAACAAGCATGACAGAATCCCGTAATAGTTGATAAATGTTTATTTCATTGTCATCTGTGCGCGCGATGTGCTTTGCAGATGTCAGATTTCAGTGCCAGAACTTCCAGATGGTGCTTATAAGAGAATAATACCGCCCCTGCAAGTATAGCATAAGTATACGGACAGGGGCGTCTGATACCACGATTTGTTGGCTGGTTTTAATGTGTTGAAGTCAGTAGCAATGAAAAAATTGATAACATAAAAATGCCTCCCCAGATGGCCAGGGGGACAAGGACCCATACCAGTAGGAGTGATAAGAGGCAACCATAGCCTTCAGGGGATCTGCCTCCGTTACGGCGTTTGGTCTCATTGGCTTGCACAAAATAGACAATATTAACAATCAATCCAGGTAGCCAGAAGACGAAGTAGAGAAGCATTGTAACAACCGCTGGCGTTACATAGCTAGTCGTAAAATTTATGTACTGCCGATTGTCTATATAGCCATAGAATGGTTGTGGTGGTTGATTATTTGGCCATTGTTGATAATTGCCAGCCGGTGGCGGTTGAGCCCCCCATTGTGGATTATTTGGTGTATATTCCTGTGGTGGTTGATTATTTGGCCATTGTTGATATCCGGTTGGCTGCTGAGGCTGCTGAAACGGTGGTTGCATCTGGCGCCCTTTCCGTATTTTTAAGCTTGCATCATCGAACGAAAGGTTTTGAATTTTACATTATTGTCAGTATTTATATTCTAAAAGTGTTTTAAGCAGGCTATAGTATATACTAGCAGAGACGGCCAGTGCTGTCTATATTTTTTCATAAGTCTGGAGCTTTTGGCGCACTTCGTGTCTGTGAGTTGGATGCGAGCCACAGTTTTTAATTTGAATGCATATTGAAATGGTAGGAGGTAGAGATGTTGGATCTGAGTGGTATTCCAATCATTGATAACCATTGCCATCCCATACTGAACCAACAGCACATGAATGTGCTTGATTTTCGGGGCTATTTTACCGAAGCAACGCATCCTGACTTTGCTCAGAAGCATGTGCAGCACAGCATATACTATACCTGGCTCCTGCGCCAATTAGCGCAAGTCTATGCTTGTTCTGCCGCGGAGGAGGAAATTGTTCGTATACATAATAGTATGTCTGCCGAGCAATTGTTGGCGCTTCTGGTCAGAGCAGCAGGTATTGAAACACTTATCTTAGATACAGGCCATCCTTCACCGGAAGATTGTTTTTCACCTCAGGCTATTCAGCAGGCGGCGGGTTGTCGTACTGCGCGTATGTTGCGCTTAGAAACCTTGATGGAGCGCCTGGTCATTGAAAATACTGAGTTTGATGCGCTGGTTGAACGCTTTGAATTATCTCTTGTTGACCTCAAAGCTCAGGGATACTGTGCCTTAAAAAGTATTGTGGCGTATCGTTGTGGGCTTGAGATTCGTACATGGAGTAAGGATGAGGCTGTCCAGGCCTTTCAGGAAGCGCGTGCGATTGTGCAGCGAAATGGCAAGCTGCGCCTGGTGCAGAAGCCGTTGATCGATTATCTCTTGCACCGCGCCTTTCAGCAGGCGGCTCAGCAACACATACCGATCCAGTTTCATACGGGATATGGTGATAGCGATACCGATATGCGTCTGGGTAATCCATTACATCTGCGGGCGGTTTTAGAGGTCAGCGATTATCACCATATGCCGATTATCTTGTTACATGAAAGTTATCCTTATTGCCAGTTTGGAGCCTATCTGGCGGCGATTTATCCGCATGTATACTTTGATTTATCTTATACGATTCCATTGCTGGACAAGCTGGAGATGCTTGCCTTTACCCGTCAGGCCCTTAGCATTGCACCAGCCAGTAAGATCATGTATAGTTCGGATGGTATCCATGTGCCAGAAATGTATTGGGCTGGAGCAATTCGAGGGCGCGTGATCATTGGTCAAGTGTTGCAAGAAATGCTGGCCGCCGATGAATTAGATCACGAACAGGCTGAATTATTTGCACGTTTCATTTTACACGATAATGCCTTGCTGGTATATCAACTTTAATAGACAATGTTCTTGAGAGTAAGCAAAGCTTTTTATATACTGATGGGGAGAATTTGTATGATGACCGATTCCTCAACAAGGAATTTTCGTATAGCTGTCTCGGCGCTCATTTTTGATAAGGATGTTAATAAGGAACGCATTCTATTAGCTTTGCGTCGCGATATTGACTGGTGGAATTTGCCAGGAGGTGGAATGGAAATAGGTGAGACGGTTGAAGAGGCGGTGTGTCGTGAAGTAGACGAAGAGACTGGCCTGAAGGTTGAAGTTGAACAACTGGTGGGTGTGTATTCAAAGCCGCAGAAGCAAGAACTTGTCCTGACTTTTCGCTGTCGTGTTATTGGAGGAGCTTTGATTGAGACAGAAGAATCCAGTGAGTGTCGCTATTTTGAGACGACAGCTCTGCCGAGCAATATTCTTCCCAAACATCGGCAGCGTGTAGAGGATGCATTGCTCCATCAAGAGCGAGCGGTACTGCGTAATCAGTTGACTTCTTCTGAAGAAGACCAGCGCCAGACGCTGGAGTAGGCTTGCTTGCCTGTCTCTCTTTTGTAATATTGAGGCGTGTTGATGTTGTGATGATGAAGACACATCTATCACAATAATTATATGGAAGAAGGGTAAAATGTGATGCCAACCATAACAGAATATGATGTGATTATTATCGGATCAGGTCAGGCGGGTGGACCATTGGCGACCGCCTTTGGTCAGGATGGGAAGAAGACAGCAATTATTGAGCGCGCGCATGTTGGGGGAACCTGTATTAACGAGGGATGTACACCAACCAAAACTATGGTAGCCAGCGCACGAGTAGCCTACCTTGCCAGACGTGCGGCTGATTATGGTGTGCAGACCGCGGGTCCGATAAAGGTTGATATGGAGGTAGTTCGGAAGCGCAAACGTGATATCGTAGATAGTTTCCGCGAGGGTAGCCAGAGTCGCCTGGAAAAGTCTGAAAACGTGGATCTGCTTATGGGCGAAGCATATTTTATTGAGCCGAAATTGATTGAGGTTCGTTTGCATAGTGGTGAAGTGCGCCAGTTACGTGCTAAAACAATCTGTTTGAACGTTGGTGAACGTCCATCCAGCCCCACTATAGAGGGTATTGAACACGTACCATTTCTTAATTCGACCAGTATCATGGAGTTGGATCAGCTACCTGAACATTTGCTGGTATTGGGCGGTGGTTATGTTGGACTGGAGTTTGGCCAGATGTTCCGCCGTTTTGGCAGTCAGGTCACAATCATCCAGCGAGGTAAGCAATTACTGGCACGGGAAGATGCTGATATTGCGGACGAAGTTATTAAAATTTTGCGTGAAGATGGCGTTGAGGTTTTATTAGAAACCTCTGCAACCAAAGTCGCAAAGGCTGCGGATGGTCAGATTCAATTGACGCTTCATACAGCAGATGGTGAGCGAACTATTAGTGGTTCACACCTCCTGGCAGCGGCAGGCCGCACTCCTAACTCAGATACCCTTAATCTGAAAGTAGCAGGCATTGCCACTGATAAAAAAGGATATATTACGGTTAACGATCGTCTGGAAACTAATGTAGCAGGCATCTATGCCCTGGGCGATATCAAGGGTGGACCAGCGTTTACCCACATCTCATATGATGATTTTCGCATTCTTCGCACCAATTTGATTGAACATGGGAATGCCAGTATTGCCAATAGGACACTGGTTTACACCGTCTTTACTGATCCCCAACTTGGTCGTGTTGGTATTTCAGAAACTGAGGCCCGCCAGCAGGGACGCAAGATCAAGGTCGCTAAAATGCCTATGAACTATGTGGCTCGTGCCCTGGAAGTAGATGAGCCTCGTGGTGTCATGAAAGCCATCGTGGATGCAGATACCGATCAGATTTTAGGTGCCTGTATATTGGGATTAGAAGGTGGCGAGATCATGTCTATGCTAGAGATTGCTATGCTTGGCAAGCTACCCTATACCACCTTGCGCGATGGCGTTTTCGCGCATCCTACCCTGGCTGAGTCTTTGAACAACCTGTTTGGCTCTTTTGAGTCTTGATTATCAGTACATTCATGCAGTATAAGCTTGCGAAAGTAGCCAATACTGCATGAATTTTGGCTATTCATGGAGTGATATATGCCATCTTTATTGGTCACTGGCACAACGGGTAACGTTGGCCGTGAGGTTGCTAATGCACTTAAAGCTCGCGGGGTGCCATTTAAGGTAGCAACCCGTCATGCAGAGCAGGCAGGGGAAGCAAAAACCTATCTGGATCTAGAGCAGCCGGAAACTTTTCTAGCGGCCTTAGAAGGCGTCGATAAAATATTTTTAATTCGCCCCCCACAAATCGCGGATGCCAAAAAATATTTTTTACCTTTTCTCAACGCGGCGAAGCAACAGCATGTAAAACATATCGTCTTTCTATCCTTGATGGGTGTTGAACGTAACAAAATAGTCCCACATGCCAAAATTGAAAAGTATATACTTGATTCTGGTATCGCTTATACTTTTCTACGGCCAAGTTTTTTTCTGCAGAACTTACAGGCCCAACATGGTCAGGAGTTGAAGCAAGAGAACATTATTTATGTGCCCGCAGGCAAAGGGCGTACCAGTTTTATTGATGCCAGGGATATTGGAGAAGTGGGGGCGCTGTGTTTGTTAGATGATAACCATCTTAACAAAGCCTACACACTGACTGGTAGTGAAGCATTGACGTATTATCAGGTCGCTGAAATTTTAACCCAGGAATTGGGTCGTCCAATCACTTATGCTAATCCATCAGGTCGGCAGTTTCGCAAACATGAACTGGCCAAAGGTATTCCTTCCGGGCTTGTTACGATCATGTCGTTGATTTATTTAACGGCAAAAATTGGTCTGGCTAAAAAAGTGACGCCCGAGCTAGCGCAGTTGCTTGGGCGACCGCCACGGACGGTGCGAGACTATGCGCATGATTATCGTGATCAACTGTAAGTTTTTCAATAATGCCATGAGCAGGGTTTCTCTCTGACACCTTGCGCCCATAGCGAACAGTATGAGTTGTGAGGAATTGACAGGGCATGGTGGCCCATCAATTCCTCACAACTCATTATTTTCTATACTCTTGGCAGATTAGCGTGTTTTCAAGACGATAACATCTATTGCTGGAATGGTAAGCTGGCCTGAGACCGCTTTTTCATCCAGGATCGAGGTGAAGTTCCCCTGTGGGAGTGTGACTGTCTGTTCTTGCTGGGTATGGTTTAGCAGGAAGTAGACACTCTCACCAGTGCTGGTAATACGCCGTGCGACCTCTATATCTCCATCGATGGGAAGAACAGCTGTAACGTTCGCCTGTTGACAGAGATCTTGAGCCAACTTATCCAGTAATTCTTGCGTACTCTGTGTGGCCAGATAGTATGCGCGGCCTGCGCCGAAGGCGTTGACGGTTAAGGCCGGCTGTTGAGCATAGTAGTCAGAGCCAAACACACCAATTGTGTGGGCCCCTTCTGTATGTATCAGTTCTCCCCACAGTTCGCAAGGATAGCTGCCAGCCAGTGAGCCTTCTTTGATTTCCAGTGTATTCGTCATAGCCGGGGTCAGAGGATCGAATTCCTCGACATGAATGCCCAATAATTTGCGCAACTGGGCTGGATAGCCATCCAGACCAACATGATCATTTTCATCAACAATGCCACTGAAGAAGGTTGTGAGCAACGTGCCGCCCTTATCGACAAAGTTCTCCAGATTCTGCGGTACGCCTGAACGTAGCATATGGAGCAGTGGAGCGACGACGACGCGATACTTGCTCAGATCACTTTCTGGTTTGACGATATCGATACCAACATTTTGTTGATGGAAGGCATGGTAATAGCGGCCAATCATTTCCATATAGCGAAGTCGATCACTGGGTCCTGGCAGATATTCTACCGCCCACCAGTTTTCCCAATCCAATAGAATAGCTACATCGGCCTGTGTACTGGCCCCAGTAACTACTGGTGATAGATGCGCCAGATCCGCACCGACCTGTGCGGCCTGTTGGAAAATGCGGTTATGTTCATTGCTTTCATGAGTAACTACGGCACTATGGAACATTTCAGCGCCGGCTTTGGATTGACGCCACTGGAAGAAGAGAATACCATCCGCACCATGTGCGACACCCTGTAAAGAATGCAGTCGCATCTGACCTGGACGCTTGTGAGGATTCTGCGGCTGCCAGTTGACCTGACTGGGACTCTGCTCCATGACCAGATGCGGCTGACCCTCTTTTGCTGAACGCATCAGATCATGCTGCAGGGCATTCCAGGAAGGAAGGGTTCCAGGGGCTGGATACATGTCAAAGGAGACGATATCCATCTGTTTGGCCCAATCGTATACATCAACCGGCTTGAAAGCAACCATCAGATTGGTCGTCAACGGAACATTGGGGGTAACCGCGCGTAGAATATCTTCTTCAATACGATAGCAACCGAGTAGTGAGTCGTTCATAAAACGCCAGTAATCAAGTGTCTGGCCAGGATTGTTCTGGGCTGGGGTGATTCGTGGGGGGAGGATATCTTCCCACTCATAGTAGCGCTGGCTCCAGAAATTCGTGCCCCAGGTCGCATTGACCGCTTCCAGCGAATTATAGCGTTCTTGTAGCCAGACGCGGAAAGCTTCCGCGCAGTTATCACAATAGCATTGTGCTGTGTGGCAACCATACTCATTATTGAGATGCCACATCTTCAGCGCCGGATGTTTGGCATAGCGCTCAGCCAGCAACTGTACCAGTTCAGCGCTTTTGCGACGAAAATCCGGGCTATTGGGACAATAATGTTGACGTGAGCCATGAGACATACGTATGCCCTCACGTGTTACAGGCAACATGGAAGGATAGAGGCGGCTCATCCATGTAGGCGGAGATGCAGTCGCCGTAGCAAGGTCAGCAGCGATCCCATGCTCATGCAACAGATCCATAATACGATCAAGTTGCTCAAAGTGATAGTGGCCAGGTTTTGGTTCCAATAAAGCCCAGGAAAAAATATTTATCGAAACCATATTCACGTTGGCCAGTTTCATTAAGCGCATATCTTCCAGCCAGACGTCTTCAGACCATTGTTCAGGATTATAGTCGCCACCATATAAGATATGGCCGGGCAATGGATGTTGCATAGCTTCCTACTTCCTCGTAAAAGTGATTGATACCCTTATCTAATATCATCTATAACAGACATGTATTATTAGATGAATGGGGGTGATTTGTATGGTATATGTCGATTAGAATTTACAGGCACTTTTTATTGCCAGTGACATATGTATCCTATTATATCAAATTCTATCCACCTCCGATTCTGTAATGCAGGAAATTGTGCCTGATTTAGTCTGTGTACAGCATTTGCGCTCATTGAAGCCTTTCTTTCTGGTTTTGCAAGCTGTAGGAGCAAAAATTCTTCGCATGGTGTGTGGGAATAGTGCTCGATGCGCACTATTCCCACACACCATGCTAAAAGAAGTATGGGCACTGAAATTCCGCGTGCTTATGCCCTCACTATAATAGTTCAGGATGTCTTTGTAACAAAGTTGCAGCTAAAGTAAAAGACTCCCATGGATGCACCCAGATGCGGTGTTCGCGGACCAGTCTGGTGTTTTCCATGATGGTGGCTCCGTGTTGGAGGAGGGTTTCTAAGGTTGGTTGTTGTTGTAAGATAGGCCAGAGGTGGGGCTGAATAAACAATAGTCCAGCAACTGTGCCGGGCTGAGTAAGAGGATGTACGGTTTGAGCGAGAAACAAGCTGAAGTAAGTATAGGGACCAGCGGGTAATCCGGGATGCATCGGTGTGTATGGATAAAGGTTGCTCTGACGTTCAAGCAAAAAAGGAGCTATCGTATCGGTGCAATTGACTGGATATTGCTCTCCGGTATCAATTTCATGAAAATATGTAGCGGGTGAAGGCAATAAAGTGAGCTCCACCTGTAGTTTTGCTTTTGCCTCACGTAAAGCACACTGCCAGATCGTCTCCCCTGGCACCTGATCTCCCCCTACACCCCTGATGCGGTATGCGGCCGTTTTATTTCCCCCTTCAGAGGGAAGATAGTCAGCATTGAGGCTGACAACCAGTTGACCTTGCTGCAAGAGAATTACTCCCGCGCAGAAGGGTTGGTTTGTGGTGAGATGTCTCACATCAATGCTTTCCAGGCGTGAAAATGTCATATCCTCTGCTCGGCTTTCTCATTTTGACTGGAGTGTGTCGCGTAGCGCATCTTGGAGTGCGCGCTCAACTTCGGTCATCATGCGTGTAGAAAGTTGGTTGGCCCACTCATCATCCCAGATGCCTTGCTCTTGTAAGCTGTGCCGACATCGCACCAGAGGATCAAAGAGCTTTCCTGCATTGGATGGTGGAGGCGCATACTGTACCATAGTGGAGGGATCTCCGCTATAAGGGAGGAGTACAGTGGGTTGCGAGCGGGCAAGTGCCATTTCCAGAAATGTCGGTCCACGTCCCTCACGTGCATTCAACATTGCCTGGCACATCGCGGTATAGACGGCAGTCACGTCTGTGCCATCAATACGTTGATAGGCCATGCCAGCTGGTAATGCATCCCTGGGCATACAAGAGGGAGGAAGTGAGGTAGCAAAGCTATCGTGAGCCAGGAATGGAGTACAATCCTGTTCACAGATAAAGACAATGGGCAGGCTATGGTTAGCAGCGAAGTTCAGGCTTTCCGCGAAATCAGGCTCATTAGTGGCATCATCGCCGCAATAGGCTACCGTTACAACAGCTGCTTTGCGCAATTTGCTAGCGAAAGCGATGCCAGCAGCATGTAACAATTGAGTGGCCACAGGAACAGGACTGGTGATTGTGTTATGCTTTTGATAGCCCCAATGTTGGATAGGCATCTTTGTACTTCCAGGTTGGCCTTTTTGTTGCAGGCGTTGTGAATGTAAGCAGGTTCGAAACACCTCATAGGGAGTCATCCCAATCGTTAGAACGACGCCCTGGTCACGGTAGTATGGAAGAGTAAAATCTTTCCCTACCTCTATACAGATGGCGCTTCCAACCTGTGCTGCTTCGTGCCCATGGCTGCTAGTAACAAAATCGATGTATCCCTGTGCATATAACCTCCAGACGCGATCATCGACGATGCGCGTTAAGAGCATCTTTGCATAAATATCTCGTAAAATGGCTGAGGATGGAGCTGTGCTCATCATTTACTGATACATCTCTTTGGGTACTCATGACCTTCTCTGCCATCGACCAGTATTTCTCTGGTGAGACATGTTCCGATGAAAAAATAGTTAGACTCATTATAGTGTCCAATGGTCGAGAATGTCTACCCTCATGTTTTACGTCTGAAGGGGGCCACAAATTCATAACAGTATGTGAGACTCCTACCCTCATTGGGAACGTGCAGCCAGCCACACTCGGGTGCTAAAGCACCCATGCTTCTTTTAAATGTGATGTGCGATTGTGCACTTTGTGCACAATCGCACATCACATTTAAAACTGTTTGCACGCCAAAGACGCACAAAATCAGGCGTGAAGTCGCGAAGGGAATGTCCTGCGCCTCCCTGTTTATAACGCCTTTTTTGCGAAAGATTATCAGGCATTAACTAAACCTGAATAGTGACAAATAACTAGTGATTGCTTTTCAAAGGCATCAAACATTATAATGGTGTTGTGATTTATATTATACTGGAGTATCGATGAAGCCTACAGCGTCAATGCAGACAACTATGTGGAGGCATTAGTACAAAAATGACAATTAATCTTCGAGCTACACAGACAGAGACACCAGCAGGGTCGCTGGATGTTGTTGCTCTCTACCGCACCATGGTTACCGCCAGAGTCACGAACGATTTGCTAAAAACTCGTAAGACTCAGGGACGTTTCCCTTTTTATATTGGTTGTGCCGGCCATGAAGTAATGGCCGCGGTAGTTGCAGCACTGGATGAGAATGATTGGCTCGCGCTATATTATCGTGATTTAGCCGCCTGGTTACAACGAACTGGAGATATCCATGGACCCATTCAAGAGGCCTATTCACGTATAACCGGGCCGATGAATGCTGGCCGTAATATGCCATCTCATTATGCCAGTAAAGAATACAAAATTCTTCCGTCTGTCAGTGAGGTTGCTGGTCTGGCCCCGTTTGCAGGTGGTGTTGGTTTCTCGCTTAAGCAAGAGAAGAGCACTACATTAATTTTATGCTCCATGGGTGATGGTGGAGCAGCTACAAATGATTTTTCTGTGTTGTTTCGGCAAGCAGGCATTCATCGTCTCCCTATTTTAATCGTTGTTGAGGATAACGGTTGGGCTATCACCCAGCCTGGTGGCAATCAATGGTCCGGTTCGCTCGTAGATTGGTCCAATGCGGGCAATGTCTACGCTGAAGAGGTGGATGGCTCTGATGTCATGGCAACGTATGAGACGACCTGCCGTCTGGTAGAGCATATTCGCTCGGGTCAGGGACCTGCTTTGCTGCATTTACGCCTGGGACTTTTAGATGCCCATTCCAGCAGTACTGACATTCGATCCTATCGCACGAAAGAAGAGATTGCGCAGACTGCAGCCACCAAAGATGCCGTGAAGAACTTTGGCCTCTGGCTTGTTGAGAAAAATCTCCTGCAAGAAGGCGATATTGAACGCATACGCAAGGAGATTCGTGCGCAACTGGAGAAGGTTGAGCAAGAAGTGCTCACCGAGCCTGAGCCAACTGCGGATCGTGTGTTAGAGCATGTGCTGAGTGTTCCTGAGTGGCGCGAGAATACGCCGCGTGGAACGCGCCGTACACTAACCATGCTGGGAGCGATCAATGAAGCTCTGGTCGAGCTGGCGCAACGAGATCCAGGCTTCTTTGTCTATGGACAGGATGTGGGAAGCCCCAAAGGTGGCGTCTTTGGCGCAACCGCTTCCCTGGTGTCGCAACTGCCAGGACGAGCTATCAGTAGTCCTCTCAATGAACAGATGATCATTGGTATCGTGGCAGGTGCAGGTTTACGTGATGGTAAGGCGCGCTGTGCCGAGATCCAGTTTGTGGATTATCACCAATCAGCCACGCAGTCAATCAGGCTGGCAGCACGTTTCTTTTATCAGACCAATGGTAAATGGAATGATCCGCTGCTGATTCGCACGAAATCTGGTAGTGGCGGTGGTGGTCCTATCTCAAGTAGTTCTGTTGGTGGTGGTGCCTATGGGCATTCAAATACAGGTGAGCAATGGTTTACAACCATCCCGGGTATGATTACCATCTGTCCCGCTTCGCCTTTTGATGCTAAAGGCCTGTTATTAGAGGCTGCCCGTGCCCAATCGCCAGTCACCTTCCTGGAGCGCGGACGGTTGTATCGTTCCGAGCCTCCCAAGGATGCCCAGGGAAAAATTATTCCTGAAATGGCTGAATACTGGAATGTGCCTGAAGGCTACTACACGTTGCCGATCGGTAAAGCACGGCGTTTACGCCTGGGTACCGGACCGGTTAGCCTGGCGATAATCGCCTGGGGAACGATGGTATTGGAAGCCTGTTCTGCAGCCGTCAATGTCATCAATCGTACCGGAATCTCGATTGAGGTGGTGGATTTACGTACCCTGGCGCCTTTTGACGAAGAAGCTGTTGCTGCCGCCGTTAAAGAGGCAAACCGTGTGATGGTGGTCACAGAAGAGATCGACCTGACCAGCTTTGGACGTCACCTGCACTCCTGGATTGTACAGAACTGTTTCTATGATCTGGATGGTACACCAGTATTCCTCTCGGCTGTACCTGCCCCACCTGCTCCCTATAGTGGAACTGAGGAAGAAGGTTTCTATCCTTCCGCGGTTACTATTGAAGCCCGCATCAACGATTTGTTGGCTGAATAAAGCACGTCAGGTTGCATATAACGAGGGCCGTCTATCTCGCCAGGATAGACGGCCCTCGTTTGTTGTAGGGAAGGCTGTGGATAGATTGTGAGTTGAAAGGTGACCTTTCGCTAATCGAATATGTTTAGCTCGACTGATTGAAAAAACTATGCTACACTGCGTTTATATACATATACGACAAATACGATGTTCTATGTTTGAGGAGGCGCGGAATGGCCACCTGTACAGTCTGTGGAAATACAGTCACCGGTAAAAAATTTTGTCCTCAATGTGGAACCGCTGTAAAGGCGGCTCCAATCACGTCACCATCTTATACGCGACTCTGCCCTCAGTGTCAGGGCGAAGTAAGGTCCGATGCGGCCTTTTGCATGCATTGTGGAACCGCGTTGAATGTACTGCCAGTGCCATCTGTCGAGATGCGCTCGTGTCCAGCCTGTCACACCCAGGTAGACGCGGCAACTGCCTTTTGCACGCAGTGTGGACATGATATGCGTGCGCCAGCCGGACTACAGTGCTCACAATGTGGTCGCCAGAATGCAGCCAATATGCGTTTTTGTGGAGGGTGTGGTACACCTCTCAGCAATCAAGCAGGACTGAATGTGCCAACTCCTGCCTATCAGCAGCAGCCATCTCAGTATGCGCAACCCTACGCTCAGCCACAATATGGTCCGGCTAATTATCAACAGCCGATGGTGGGACAGCAACAGATGGTTTTGCGTTGCCCAACGTGTATGGCGATGGCACCACTTGGTTCAACTAGCTGCACAAGTTGTCGGACGAATCTGGCTGGCGTCGTACCAATGCCTGCCAATATGCCCGTTCAGGGACAGCAGGGTGGAATGGGAGGCTTCTTACAGGGAGATGGAGGCAAATATGCCATAGGGGCCCTCGGTGGAGCTGCGGCTGTGCTGGGTGGTGAGATGTTAATGCGCGGTATAGAAAATCAGATCGAAGATAATATCGGCTTTGGTGGCCGTCATCATCACCGCCATAATGAGGATGAGGGATTGCTAGGAGGTCTGGGCAAACTTGCCGATGATATCGGCTTGATTTAATCGCATTCCTCGTAGATGGGGCATGAAGAAAATTGCCCTATCTACGCCTTTCCACTTTACCCTTTATGCCTATTCACATTGCTTGATTTCAGGTTGGAACTTCCGTCTTTTCTTCCTATTCCTCCTGTCTTCTGTTGCGGCTACCTGCCAAACGGTCTATAATACGGCGAGTAAACTCATTTTTGTATGCAGGAAATCAATAGACAGCTACACTTTTGGAAATTGTATCAGTTATTTTTGATCAGGTACTATAAGGAGATCGGGGCGCTCGTTCCACGTATGAATGAGGCTCTGTGCCCAATTATCAAATGAATTACGTGCGAACAACATTACATAACGGATTACGCCTACTGACTACACACATGCCTGGTATGCGTTCTGCAAGTATTGCTTTCTTTTTTAATGTAGGCTCTCGTTATGAGTCGGATGCTGTTTCAGGCGTCTCTCATTTTATTGAGCATATGCTTTTTAAAGGTTCTCGGCAGTATCCGAGTGCAAAGGCAATTTCTGAAGCGATCGAAGGGGTGGGTGGAAACTTTAACGGCAGCACGGGAAAAGAGTTGACAAGCTATACAGCTCGAGTTCCAGGCGAATATCTACCAATAGTTTTACAGACAATGGCTGATATGATCCGTCATCCGCTTTTTGACCCGGCTGAAGTAGAAAAAGAGCGGGGCGTGATTATTGAGGAATTGAATTCCACTCAGGATGATCCTCAGGAGTGGGTCAATCTCTTAGTTGATGAGGCTATGTGGCCAGATTTACCGCTAGGTCGAGATGACGCTGGAACAGTAGAGATAGTGTCGCGCCTCCAACATCAACAAATGTTAGACTATATGGGTACCTACTATCGACCAAATTCTCTGGTGCTTAGTGTGGCCGGAAATATTGATCATGAGCAGGTTATCGAGCAGGTGAAGCGGTTATTTGATGACTGGGAACCCGCAAATCACCCTCATTGGAGTGAATGCTTTCCCCCCCGTGATGTATCTCCTGTGCGTATGATTCAAAAAGATACGGAACAGACAAATATTTGCCTGGCAACGCTTGGAACTGCATACGCATCTCAGGACTATTACCCCTTGCTTCTTATTAATGGTATTCTCGGTGATGGAATGAGCTCGCGCCTGTTTCAATCGATCCGGGAAGATCAGAGTCTGGCATATGATATTGGTAGTTATGTCAATAGTTATTATGAGACAGGGAGTCTGGTGGTAAGCGCAGGTGTTGATCCTGCTCGGACATCAGATACCATTCGTGCGATCATTGCAGAGTTTACTCGATTATGTGAGGAGCCCGTCCCAACAGATGAATTGGAGCGGATCAAAGCCTATGTCAGGGGTGGTATTTTCCTTGGTTTAGAAGGAACGCAGCAAATGGCTTCCTGGTTAGGAAGTCAGGAGTGCCTCTATAACCGCGTGTGGGACGTGGACGAGGTCATTGCAAAGGTGGATGCTGTCACTGTAGAAGATATACAGCGTGTAGCGCGGAACTGCTTTGCTCCTGAATGGCGTCGTCTGGCTATCATTGGCCCGGATTCACCCCATCGGGCAATTCAATTCGAACAGTTGCTCGCAGGTGCGTAGGCGGGAAGAGGAGACCAAGTTTTATGGCACAAATAACGCTTCGGAATTATCTGCAAGAGACGGAAGACGCTATTAGTTCCAAACGCGTCGATGAGGCTCTTGCCAGCTGTCAGTATGTCCTGGCCTTTTTTCCGGAATCACTTGAGGCGCAGCGTCTTCTAGGTGAAGTATATTTGGCTCAAGATAAATTAGAAGATGCGCAGCAATCCTTTGATTGGATACTGACAAATGATCCTGAAAATGTCATTGCCTATTGTAGTCGTGCGCTTGTGAGCGAGCGTATGTCTGATTATGATACAGCTTTAGATTGTTATCAGCAGGCATATGAGCTGAGTCGTGGTAATGGACAGATTCGTCAGGCTTTTAATCACTTAAGCGAGAAGGTGGGCCAACCGGGCTTTATGTTCTCGCGTGCAGGCCTGGCCCGCCTCTATATGCGTGGTGATCTACTGGCTCAAGCATCTCAGGAATGGGATACTGTGCTTGCTATATCTCCTGACCGTTTAGATGCTCGCACTGGTCTGCTTGAGGTCTATTGGAGACAAGGATTATATGATCGTGCAGCGCAGATTGCGGAACAGATTCTGCATGATGTGCCAGGATGCTTAAAAGCATTGCTTATTCTGGCTTTTGTAACAGCCCCTCAGGATATGTTTCGCTCTAAAGAGTTAATTAAGCGTGTTGAGGCTTTGGATCCTGATCTGGTGATGGCCCATGATTTATTCGCGGATCATCTAACACGCTCTCCAAATGATCCTTTCCTGAAGCTGTTGAGAAAATCGCCAGCCACATTAGGTACTGCGGAGCAAGCTACAAAAGTAGCATCATCTCAAAATAGTGGCGTACTCAATCAGCTAAATGCTGCAGGCGCCCCGATTTCAGCAGATGCATTGTCCTCGTGGGGTAGTAATGCTGGTTGGAATAATGATGAGACATTATTAAAATCACGTTCGAACGAGCCAGCAGCAAAAGATAGTAAACCCTCCTGGATGTCCGAGGGACTTACTCCTGGTGATGCTGGGATGGTGAGTAGCACGGATGCGCGTTCTTCGTCCTGGAGTAGTGATTCCTGGCGTGCTGCGGAAAGTGGTTTGAATGAGCCTGCGCAAGGCGTATCTAATGGCACATCGAACCAGTCAGAGCCGTGGCAACTCTTGCAGAATGCCTTGAATAGTATTAGTCCTGATGTTGTGCGTCAGGCATCAGATCCAGGCCTGGCAAATGCTAACCCTACTTCCTGGTCGGGGACAGATAACTTTGTGCTACCCTCTCATGAGCCTGAAAATTCTGTACAAAGTCCTTCCGGTGCTGGTCTGGCTTCAAATGACTCATCTGAACAGTTCAATGATCAATCGTGGTCTTTTGACATTCCAGAACAGACGAAAGACAACAGCGCTACTCCTGACTGGTTGAGCCAGTTGACGAATAATGAGAAGCAGCCTTTGCAGGATCAGTCACCAGTTGAGCAACCAGCTACATTGCCTGATCCCTTTACTATTAGCCCGGTTTCTCAAGCACCCGTGCAACAGCCAATCTCTCAGGTTCCTATTCAACCACCGGTACAGCAGCCAACCTTGCCAGAGCCAGAGAAGCCCGAGCCAGAGGTTATGCCAGACTGGGCACGTATGATGCAGTCTGATGGAGATGGCAATTCTGACGATGCTGATGAGGAGTCTTTCTTTGGTCCCGATTGGTTGAAATCGTTGGGTGCCGCCTCGCTGGATGGCACTGGCGAATTCTTTAAGCTTACCGAGGAATCTGAACCGCTTGCGCAACAAAAGGCAAGTGGAGCATCCTGGGAACAGTCGCAGACAACGCCTGAGCAACCGAAAACCAGCAGTGGTACTGCCTGGGAGCAGTCAGCTCAACCATCAGGAGCGCAACAGAAGGTGGATGATGTGGCCTGGGAGCAGTTGCAGACAACGCCTGAGCAACCAAAAGCCAGTAGTGGTACATCATGGAGTCAGCCGGCTGAGAAATCAGAACAACCGAAGGCCCAGGCTTTTTATGATCCTTCCTGGTTGCTTGAGCCTGCTCCACAGTCAGCGAAAAATAGTGTATCAGCATGGGAACAACCACAGGCTGAAGAAAATGCCACGAACAGTCCTGCTTGGACGCAACCTGGGGATCAGCAGCCGCAGCAAGAACTGACGCCTTCTGTCACCAATCAGGCAGATCAGGAGAATGATCCCTGGCTGGCATGGCAAGCTGCTTATGCACAGCCGCAGCAGAATGTCAGTCCCTCCTGGACTGATCTTCCTCAGCAGCAACAGGAGAGTCAGGATTACTGGTCCTCATCGTCGCAAGCGAATGCTAATGCCGGAAATTCAGAGCAACCTTCCTGGATGCAACAGTTGAGTGAGAGTAGTTCTACATCATCTTCTAATCAGGAATATGATGATTGGGCAGCGTCACTTGCTACGCCGTCTTCTCAGCAGTCAGAGCCAGCCTGGAACGATAATGCGTCGTCAGTTCAGGAGCCGGAGGTTTTAGCCCAGCCTGAACAGCCACAATTCAATCAAGCTTTACCGATAGATGTTCCACCAACTGCTGACGATCCATGGGCAAAGTTGAATCAGCAATTGCAGTCGCAAGCTATTGATTATGATTGGTTAGCGCAACTGGCAGGTAATAATCAGTCTGGCACCGAATCTGTTCAAAATGCGCCCTCTACAGAAGCTGCTATGCCTCAAGCTGATAATCAGCAAGAGAAAGCAGAGCAGAATCTCTTGACCACCCTTGAGGATTTGGAACAGAAATTGTTATCGCGTGGATTTACACCGTTGGAGCCTAATTCTCTGGCAGACATCGCGCAAGCGCAAGAGCAGTCATTTGTTCCTGAGGCTGAAACGAAACAGGCAACCGAATCAGGAGTGGGTCCTGAGCCTTCACTGTCATCTGCCCTGGCCGAATTAGGGAATTTCTTTCCTCATCCGGCGACTCCAACTGGTCAGGCAGCCGAACAGCCACAAAGTCAAGCTACTACATCCAATGCGGAGGAGCAACCAGTCGCTGAGCCTGCATGGTTAGCTGCATTGAGTACTGTTCCAGCGGCGCGCGCAACGGAGGAGCCACAATCGCGAGGAGTTGAAGCTAGCCCTGAACAGCAACCAGTTGTTGAACCTTCATGGCTAGCGGCCCTGAGTCCGGTTCCCTCTGTTCCCGCGACTTCAGATACAGGAAGACAGGCAACCGAATCAGCGATGGCTGAAGGACCTGTTGAACAGCCAGTCGCGCAGGTTCCTATAAAAGGTCCTGAGCCGGAAAATATTCCAGCTGAACTACCTGCGCAGGTAGAGCCAACCTTTAGCGCATCGAATAAAATGGCCGCAGTGCCTCCTCAGGTTCCGGCCGCACGCGCTAATCCCTTGCTTGATAATGAACTAGAGACTACAATGAGACGACCGGCGGTGCGCTTACAGCCAATGCAGCAACGTACCACCGTGGCTCGCGATCCCGGGGTTGCCGCAGTCAATCGCAGTCGTAATGGAGAAAGAGCGAGCCAGCGTCAGGCTGATACTGGTAGCAATGTGAGCCAGCGTGAGCGCCTGCTTAGAGGGTATCAAGCACAACTGATTGGCGATTTTGATAATGCCATGCAAGAGTATCGGATTATTATCAGAAACGCTCCTGAATTGCTGGGAGAGGTCGTCAGTAATGTTCGTGCTCTGTTGAAGTTAGCTCCCAATTATTCAGCCGGCTATCGTGTCCTTGGTGATGCATATATGCGCCAGGGAGAATACTTACAGGCAATGGAAGCATATAATAAAGCGTTGACAATGGCCAAAAAGTCAAAGGGCTAAGAGGGGTAGTGTGATACATACATTATCCATTAAGAGAAGGAGTCATTGAGTGGAAACCATTTTGCAGCGGTTAACAGACCTCGAAGAAGTACATGATGCGATTCTTGTTGGAAAAGATGGTCTGATTGTCTCTGGCATACTACATAGTGAAGACGAGGAAGTTATTGGTGCAATGGCCGCCGCCGCCTTTGGCTCCATTGGCGATTTAACTGCCCAGGTACATAATAGTGAGGCGAGGCACGTGATTGTTGAAACAAAAACTGGTACAATCCAAATGGAAGAAGCAGGTGACCTGATCCTCATTGTAACAACCCAGGGTGCAGGAAATCTTGGACGTGTTCGTGTAGAGATGAAAAAGGCCTGCCGGCAACTTATCCAATTGGTTGCCAGTTATTAAATAGATACAAGGAGTTTTGTAGCGTTATGGAACGTACATTAATTTTGCTTAAACCCGATGCAGTACAGAGAGATCTCGTCGGTGAAATTATTTCTCGCCTTGAGCGCAAAGGCCTCAAGCTTGTTGGTTTGAAGCTGATGAGTCTGTCCAGCGAGTTGCTGGATGAGCACTACAGCCATCTGGTGGGACGCTCTTTCTTTCCAGAGGTGAAATCCTTCATGCAGCGCACACCAGTTGTCGCTATCTGTGTTGAGGGCTACAAGTGTGTGGACGCCGTGCGTTTGCTGGCAGGTGTGACCAATTCTCGCGAGGCTACCCCTGGTACCATTCGTGGTGAGTTTGCTATGAGCGTACAGGCTAACCTGATTCACTGCTCCGACTCACTGGAGACCGCTCTGGTTGAAGTTCCTCGCTTCTTCAAGTCAGAAGAGCTTTTTGAGTACAATGATACCTTGCAGGATTATGTTTATAATTCCAGCGAGCGTTAATCTCATTTATTGAGTAAAGCGGAGAGGCCCGATCAGTTATGCTGATCGGGCCTCTCCGCTTTTTTATGTTTGATCGTGACGTCTACAACCTCTCTCCATAGATGCTGATAGACAAGCCTGATTCATCAATACAAGATCCTCAGAGGCGCAAACACCTGAGGAACCGTGTAGTTCTATTACGACTACCCGGTACTGCGGGTAAAGTGAACACAACAATGTCAGTATCTACTATATGTGAGGATGAAGCTAAATTATTCGTTGTTGGATATATTTTATTTAAGGACCGGGATGGACACATGTGTGTTAGTGGACATTGATCGTGGATGGGTATCGGCGATCCGACATGTGTATATTGTGCCTAGTGTGAGGCCGCCCGAGCCGACGTAACTGGTTCTTTGGCTGTTTCCTGCTGATCCTGCTTTTTACCTTTGGCTAATCTCCAGCAGCAAGATTTGCTACGGAAACATTTTTCCTGCTCCTCTGTCGTCTCAGGAGGAGTGCCTTTAAGACAAAACACCTGATACATTGGTTCACCTGAAACATCGTTACATGGGAACCAACGCTCCCGATAGAACGGACAAGCATTTTTGTGCCTGCGCCAGTTTGAATTTTCTTCTGGATGAGTTTCTATTGTCCCTGACAACCAGGTATCCTTCCTAACTATTTATGACTTGCTATATGTGAAAACGATGTTGCACCTAGTATACCATATTGTGTATTTTCCTGACGCTCATGGGGCGCGTTTTGGTGGCTACACCGTGCGTAGAGGTCGATCTGGAATATCCGCATCTGCCCTCTTTTGTGCGCACAAATTCAAGCTCTATGCTGTCAATTATGCTGCCAAATTTGGAGTTGCAGTTAATTGGTAATGGTGGTTCAATGGAGATGCTGCCTACCTTGAGTAGTTAGTAAAAAATCTGGTGCATCTCTTCTGTGCTGTGATCCTGCAGACAAAGGAAGAAATATGATGTTATAATAGCTGATGAAAAAACTGGAGTAATCCCTTGCTGAAACAGAAGTTTGATAGCGTTCCCTGGACCACACAGCAGACCTTTAATGGTATATTTTTTACGCTGGTCCCATGGATTGCTTTTACGGCACTTACTACTTTCTTGAGTGGTAACACAAATACTATAGATACCTCTGCGCGGCCGCTTGCATCACAGGTAGATATCAGCAATGCCATTGTGACCTTGATTTTCTCATTGGTGGTTTACAGCGGTTTTCTGGTCGCTCCTTTTTATTATGCCAGACGTTCCAGGCAGGCTACTATTCACGACCAACGCTCTGTCTGGGAGTTACTGGGCTTCAGGGGCTTTAATGTTGGACTTACTCTGCTGCTTGTGCTTGCTTTGCTCATCCTGATTATTTTACTTAATCAGATCTATTCATTTCTGATTACGACCTTTCATTTGCATTTACAAACAAATGATCAGCTTGTTCTTCATCGCGCGAAGGTTGCTCCCATTACAACCTATGTCTCACTTTTTACTGCCGTTTGTATCGCGCCTTTTTGTGAGGAGATATTCTTTCGTAGCTTTTCTTTTATGGGACTTAAGAATGGTATGCAGCTGTGGGTGGCTGTAATCATGAGCGCCTTGATTTTTGGCGTTGCCCATGGGGATCCGGCCTCATTTCCCGTGTTGTTTTTCATCGGTGTGGCGCTGGCTTTATTACGGTTATGGACCAGATCTTACTGGCCAGGCTTTTTCTTGCACTTCCTCAACAATGGTTTAAGCGCGGTCCTCATCATCCTGGCTCTCAACGGGCTTAACAGATAAGTCTTCTACGACCTTTGCTTTGCTGTTTGCTTGCTTTTCTCCTTGTAGGATACGAATAGCGCCCAACAGCAAGCAAAGGAAAAACACCTGTAAGAAGAAGACGTTTTGTTCAGTGTTGAGGCTACCTGATCTGATCAGGAAAAAAAGAATGATTGGTGCCAGGCCAAAGAGGAAGGTTGGTCCAGGCTGATCGCGCCAGCAGGAAGGGCGTAACCACCAGACGGCCACACTTAGATAAAGGGCTAAAGAGATAATTTTTCCTTCAATGAAGAGTAATGAACTTTCATGGGCCGGCACTTTAAGATAACTATAAGCGAGATATGCGCAGAATACCAGTAGTAAGGACCATAGCAGGATTGCGTCCCAGAGTTTAAGACGGATGCGCGCTATTGAGAGGCAGAGTACGCTGGCCAGCAACACACTATTTGCTGTAGCACGCATTTGAATTATAATTGCGTCCTGTGCGCTGCTACCATGTCTACTCAGCCAGAACTGGCCAAGCATGCAGAGTGCCCACACACATCCGAAGATTGCCCCACCGCGGGTCCACCATGAGCGTGCATAAAGAAGGACTACCAGCCAGGCAGCCATGAGAATGACGCTATAAGCCATGCCTATCTGCTCTACTGAGTAGATGCCGCTATTGAGCCAGATATGGGTTACCAGACTGGCAATGCCAAGTCCCAGGCCGAGTAACGCGGCAAAAAACAGTAGAAATGGTGGCGTCCAGATCAAGCTGGTTGAACGAGTATCCGATTGTGCTGAATAACGTAAATTTGTATCTGTCACAAAAAAGCTGCCTTTATAAAAAATTTTTGATACCTACTTTTGTAACGGACAAAGCAGCCTGCAAGGCACATATCTAGTCAGAGATACCAAGCTTTTTTCGTTCGATGAAGTTATGATGGAGCTGATATGAGACGAAAGCCTTTCACTCTACTATAAAAGTGAAAGGCTTTCGTCTCATATGCTGATGTTTGCTGGACATGTTGTGTGTAAAAGAGGCAGCTATATCAGGTTATCTTTATTGAGGTTGGCTCCTCCAACCATATCGAAGGCTTGTTTGCGCAACGATTGAATACCTTCACTGAAGCGGACTGGATAAGGACTTTCAACCGTCAACTGGCGATAATGTTCTGGTAGCAAGTTAAGGTTGTATTGGGCTAGTTCACGGATTTCTGAAAGGGGAGGCAGGCTACCAGGGACGACGTCGCCATTGCGCATGATAGGCTTGAGGAGGCGGTGATAGCTATCTGGTCGTGGTTCATGGGCCAGTTGGATTACATCCTCCTCCCAATTTGGATGCCGATAGATCTCTTTCTTTCCTGGCCATGTGCTTTTTGCACCGGCTATTTTTATTTTGGGATACTCGGTACCTAGTTCGTCAACATACCAGGCTTCTTTATAGACAGTTCCCAACGAGCCACCCTCAACCTGACGTTCGACCGATCCGGCCCCACTGCCCAGCGCCGTCCCAACTCCAAAGGAATCAATAGCTGCGCCAGCTTGCAAGATTTCCTGAATCTTCCATTCATCCAGGTCGCCACTGGCCAGAATGCGTACACTGTGAAGTCCTGCTTTATCCAATTGTTCACGCACATAAATAGTATCAGCTACCAGGTCTCCACTATCCAGCCGTACGGCCGCCAGGGTGTGACCAAGGGTTTCTTGTGAACGTAGTCCAACCTCAATGGCCGTAAGAATTGCTCGTCGTACATCATAAGTGTCTAACAAGAGCGTATAGCGATTATATGCTTCTGCGATCGCCTCAAAAGCTTCTAGCTCCGTCGGATACATCTCAATCAATGCGTGTGGTACAGTGCCAGTGGCAGGCAGACGATATTCATAGGCGGCATTGAGGAGGGAGGTGCTTGAGCAACCACCTATATAGGCCGCTCTGGCGACAGTCATTGGTTCTTGCGCACGGCGAAAGGCAAATTCAGCAATACGCCGAGGGTGCCCTTGTTCGGCTGCATAGACGATGCGTGAAGCCTTGGTTGCGATTAATGTTGAGAGTCCAACTGCCTGTAGCAGACCTGCTTCCAGTAGTAGAGCCTCACGGAACGGAGCGGTCACGCGCAAAATTGGTTCATGGGGAAAGGCAATGCTACCTTCGGGCATCGCCAGAATATCGCCGGTAAAACGCAGCCCTGCCAGTTCATCCAGGAATGCGGTATCATAATCCCGAATGTGAGCCAGAAATTTCAATTCATCATCTGTATAGCGGAAAGATTGGGCAAACTCAATCGCCGCCTCAATGCCCGCTACCAGCAGATAAGCGCCCCCAAAAGGAGCTTTTCTCGTGTAGAGATCAAAGGTGGTCATGCCATTCTGACCGCTACGCCATGAGACGTATGCTGAGTCCGGGTGATACATATCGGTCATTAATCCCGGGTGTAAACTAGGGGTACGACGATTCATAAACATCTCCCTTTCTTCCGCTAGCGCCAATTGACTTAGTGTATTTTTTACAATATCTATACAGGTGATATTATTGTATCATACTAGCGCAAGTAGATTTCTTTCCCGAATAACTGTTTTCAAAGGAGGCATGATTGAGTTTTTTTTATACTCAGCCTACCCTTTTAATTGATGGCTGACGTCTTTATAATGCTCTTATAGATGATACGATCGGGAATTGCTACAGGCTTACGGGCCGTGCTGATATTTCTCTGCTAGGCAGGTGGGGAGCGATCATTAGTGTAGTCATGATGGAACATATTTTCAGCATACATGCATGTTTTATATAAAGGAGTCTTCATGAATATTACCGTAATTGGTAGCGGTTTTGGTGGCCTGACAGCAGCGATACGCTTGCAGGCTCAGGGTCATCAGGTAACCGTGATTGAGAAACGAGACAAGCCAGGTGGACGAGCCTATGTATATGAGCAAGATGGTTTTACCTTTGACGGGGGACCAACAATTATTACAGCCCCATGGTTAATCCATGATTTATTTGCCCTGTGCGGAAAAAAGACCGAGGATTACGTTAATATCATCCCAATTGATCCATTTTATAACATTCGTTTTGAAGATGGTTCTATTTTTCGTTATAATGCCGATCGCGAAAATCTCTTACGACAGATTCGTGAATTCAATTCAGCAGACGAAGAAGGTTATTTACGCTTTGCGCATGCAGGCGAAAAGATCTTCAAGACTGGCTTTGAATTAATCGATCAGCCATTTACCACATTTGGATCAATGGCAAAAGTACTGCCTGATCTGGTGCGCTTACAAGCGCAAAAATCCGTGGCAGCCTTTGTGAATCAATATATTAAGGACGAACGTCTGCGCCAGGTTTTCAGCTTCCATCCGCTCTTAATTGGAGGCAATCCTTTTCAGAGTACTTCGATCTATGCATTAATTCATACATTGGAGCAGCGTTTTGGGGTCTGGTTTGCTATGGGAGGGACAGGTGCGCTTGTTCGTGCCCTGGTTAAGCTGTTTGAGGATATGGGAGGGCAACTCCATCTCAATACTGAAGCGTCCGAGATTGTGATCAATGAGCAGAATAAGCAGGCTGAAGGCGTTCGTACCAGCGATGGACAATTCTTTCCAGCCCAGATCGTTGTCAGTAATGCGGATGTTGCCTTTACCTACATGAATCTGGTACAGGCCAGATATCGTCAGAAAAATACTGATCGTAAATTGCAAAACATGCAATATTCGATGTCGCTCTTCGTACTGTATTTTGGTACTGATCGCAAATATGAAAATATGGCCCACCACGAAATTTTGATGGGGCCACGCTATCGAGGCTTGCTAGATGATATCTTTAAACATAAGGTATTATCCAAAGATTTTTCTTTATACCTCCATCGTCCAACTGCGACGGATCCTTCTTTAGCCCCTGAAGGTCATGATGCCTGGTATGTGCTTTCTCCTGTTCCTCATCTGGGTGGAAATACCGATTGGACCACGATGGCGAAACCGTATCGAGACTCGATCGTCCAATATCTGGAAGAACACTACATGCCGGATCTCTCCAAACATATCGTTACTGAGCATGCTATTGATCCACTTCACTTCCGGGATACCCTTAATAGTTATCTGGGTAGTGCTTTCTCAGTCGAGCCGATCCTGACACAGTCCGCATGGTTCCGCCCACATAACGTTAGCGAAGATATTTCCAATCTTTACTTTGCTGGAGCCGGAACTCATCCCGGAGCGGGTTTACCTGGAGTCATGAGTTCAGGTAAAATAGTAGCAGATATGATTGGAGTTAATCCTTCTCAGAAAGAGATGCAGACTATGACATCGGCGGGAACTGGTAACTAGGATGTGCTATAGATAAGCCAGGCTACTATTTGTGCAGTGAAGAGCTGGAACACAGATGGAATGTATGTTGTTCCTTTTCTTCGCCGCACCTCCCTGTGTTTGGTCGGCACTTGTACTGTAATCGGTGATCCAGCTTGATCATTACCTGGAAGGAGACAACTGCTATGGCTGGGCAGCATCGATGGGCCATCGGGCTCGCAACGAGTACAGCAAGCATCCTAGGGCTTACTGTAGCTAGTGGATTGGCACTTGTAGCGCATTTCTTTGTTAATGAATTTTCTCGTCCACATATCCCTTTGCCTGAGGGCGCCTTTGAATGGGGTATACCACCATGTCCACCTGAAGAACCTCCACTACAAGCACAGCGTTCCTTATTGTTTAATGCCTCTGACGGTACGTTGTTATGTGGAGATTTCTGGGCTCAGCCGGTTCAGGCGCCAACCGTGATTTTATGCCATGGATATCGCATTTCTCGCTCGTATCTGCGTCCAGTTGCCCAACTGGAATATGCACGTGGATATAATGTCCTTTTCTTTGACTTTCGGGGACATGGCGATAGCGAGAGTGTGATGACTACCGCTGGTAATGCTGAAGTACGCGATATGGAGGCCGCCATTTATGTGGCAGGGCACCAACCGGAGACCATGCCAGGAAAAATCATTATTCATGGCTTTTCAATGGGAGCGGCCGTCGCACTATTGACTACTCCCCATCCGGATGTAGTAGCTATTATTGCTGATAGTCCTTATGCACGCTCAGATGATATTCTGCGTCGTCTGGTTGCCTTTCGTCTGGTTGATGAATGGATGCTGCGCTACCCACTGCGGCCGTTGCCGCAATCGTTAGTGACGATATTGTCCTGGAGTATTGTTGCCATGAGCCGTATCGTCTTTCGACTACGTTTTGGTTTTACGGTCGTTGCGCGTCCTGATAGCAGTTTTAAACGCTGGAAACAACGCTCAAAAAAAATCTTACAATACCATCCTATTCCTATCCTCTTAATTCATTCCTCGGGTGATAATCTCATTCCTATTGAGCATGCTCACCAGATTAAAGCTGAAGCCGCTGCCTATGGGGCTCCTCTAGAGACCTACTTTGTTGACGCAAATATCCACTGTGGTGCTTATGGCTGGAATCCCCTGCAGTATGATCTTGTTATTCAAACATTCCTCGCCAAACACCTGAAAGATTTTCTGCCAGAAGGTCATCGTCTGGTAGGATAACGCTGTTACTAGAGCGGGAGGAACCATAAGTGGTTCCTCCCCATCTCAAAATGAACCATAGTACTGCTGCCTCTTTTATTTTATCATCCCGTCAGGCCACAAAAGCCTTTGAATTATACAGATTCATGGTGAAATAAAATAAGGCGTAAAGCCACTTTAACACAGGTTTTGGAATTCAGGCCCTTGAATCTTTCCGAAGTTACGTGCATAATCTATTACAAGCAGCGCTCAATAATGTAGTCGCATTCTATGCACTATCGGCCATGTCGGTTTTTGTTGGTATTAAGGAGATAGGGGTACAATGTTTTCATCGGAAGAGGTTACACAAACAACCGAGGCTTTAGAGAAGCTTCCGCGTACGTTCGACCATCGTAGTGCTTTGAATGAACGTCGTCAACACATCCTACAGCAGAAGCAGCAGGCGGATAAAAATACTGATGCCTTGCCTGCTTTGGGAACTGAGCCTTCAACGAACAGATTTGCTTGGCGTCAGATGGTGATGTTACGCGAGGAAAATCGTCGTCTGCAGGCTAATCTGGATGAGGTACGTAGCGAAGTGCAGCGGCTCAATCAGGAAAAGGCTCAATTGCAAAGTCGCTTTGAGACCGACATTGCCGTTATACACGATGGGCAGCAACAAGAAATCTCTCATTACCAGACCCATTTGTTAGAGCTTATGGATGAACGTAATCATTTAGCGGAGGAGTATGCAGCACTAAACGCTATGCAGCAGGATCTCTTGCAGAGTTTTGAACACACAGTGGCTGAGCAAGTGCAGATTCACATTAGTGAGATCGCGCAGACATTAACGGATACATCTGCTGCGATACCTGAACCTTTACGGCAATTTGTGCAGGCTGTAGAGATGAAGTCGCGTGCTGATGGTGATCGTTATCTGGCTGAGACCATACATTTGAAACGGGAAGTTGAGCGCATGGCGGAAACGCTTGATGAGGAGCGGCGACTGCTGGATGAAGAGCGACAGCGGGTAGTTGCATTGCAATTCAGTATCTCAGAGCAATCGCACCTACGCCAGAAGGTCATGAGCCAGCGACTCCGTGCGCGTTGGAAAGCCATCGCTATCTTTACCACCTGTGGCTTACTGACCCTGCTAGTCGTGCTACAGTTTGTCTGTCTGGCCCTTTTACATGTACCGCTGGTGGCATCAATCACTTTGTCTCTTCTGCTACCAATTATTTTGGGTGGTTTACTGGCGCTTCTACTGGCCAGTCCGCCGTTACAATTTTTAAAGCATGCCTATCATAGCGCTCCACGACGCAAGAAAATTGCCACATCGTGATGTTATTTGTATGAGGTCTATGAGGGCATCATTTGAAGGATGATGCCCTCATCTTTTCGGGTTCTTATTTTTTTAGACGTAAAATAGTCTGGATCAGTCGGCGATTGTTGGTGGCGGCCTTACTCTGTAAATATGTTGCATAGGCGGCTTGCTGTAGGCCAGTGCTATAGGTTGGATAGGGATGGATTGTATTATAGATAGCATTGATGGGGAGATGTTGTTTCATCGCCAGGGCCAGTTCGCCGAGTAATTCACCTGCGTGTGCGCCAACAAGATGTGCACCAACAATCTCCTGTTTACGACCGGCCATGACAAGCTTGATCAAGCCAGCAAGCTCATTTTCGGTCTGGGCTCGATCTATTTCATACCAGGGATAATTGATAGTTTGCACCTTCTTATAGTGTTGTCTGGCTTCGCTTTCTGTCATGCCAATGTGGCCAACTTCAGGATCAGTAAATGTACACCATGGAATAACGCGATAATCTACTTTCCGTTTGCCAACTGGTAACAAGGCATTACGAACCGCGATGCCAGCCTGATATGCCGCGACGTGAGTAAAATAATAGCCACCCAATACATCTCCGAGTGCCAGTATGTTTGGTGTCGAGGTTTGTAAATAGTCATTGACTTGAATGCCATGTGGCTTATAAGCTACGCCCGCGGCCTCAAGATTGAGATTAGCTAGATCAGGTTGTCGACCCGTTGCAATAAGAATATCATCAGCTTCAATCTCCAGGGAGTGCTCTCCCTGGTTATATATAACGACCTTTTTCTGTCCCGCCTGTTTGACTTCTCTCATCTGGATGTTTGTGTGGATAGTGAGGCCTTCGGCGCGTAAGAGGTTGATCAGACTTTCGGATACCTCTATTTCTTCGCGAGGAAGAATGCGTGCAGCGCGTTGAAGGATCGTCACCCGCGTCCCTAATCTATGTAATGCCTGTCCAAGCTCGACTCCGATTGGTCCACCGCCAATAATGATCAGTGACGCTGGCAACCGCTGCAGATCGAAAACCGCTTCATTGGTAAAATAATTGATTTTCTCCAGACCTGGGATGGCTGGAATAGCCGGTCGTGAGCCAGTGGCAATCAAGGTTTGGCGAGTGGTAATCTGCTGCCCATTCAAATTAAGAACCGTTGGTGCTTCAAAGGTGACTTCGCCAAATTTCACATCGACGCCGACCGTATACGACTTTTCATTGATTGAGACCTGCTTGATTACCTCCTGAATATAGCGACCGATTCTCTCCATATCTATCTGTCCGCTATCTCCGATAAGAAATCCCGTTTGGACAGCTGTACGTGCCTGGTGAACGAGCCGGGCCACATGAATCAAGCTTTTACTTGGAATACAGCCAGTGAACAAGCAGTCGCCTCCCAGGCACTCCTTATCGATCAGAAGGACACGTGCTCCTAATGAATGACCAATCTGTGCCGCCGTCAGCCCCGCAGAACCTCCACCAATAATTGTCAAATCATATTGTGTACGATCCATAGTAGCTCCTCTTGCTTTTGCTATAATGATATGTTCCTGACAATGGATTGGGTAAGAATGGATGATGTTTTATCTGATTATCCAGCAAATTGTCAGGCTTTTTTGTTGTGAATGAGATAAAGTGTCAAAGTGTTATGCGTGTGCTTCGTATATATCATAGATATGTATGCCTCCCTGATGTCAATCAAGCTTTGTATAACAGGCAGGTATGTATATTGTGGACTATTGTCAGGTATCTTGAGGAGAAATTTTTATGACTCAGCAAACTGAAGTACAACAGACGGTCCCCAAGTTAAAAGATCATAATATCTGGCAGGGAGGACATGAAACTAATCCCTGCGCAATTGTGTTGTTTGGAGCTACAGGTGATCTGGCTCAACGTAAAATATTGCCAACCCTGGCCCATCTTATTCACGATCATCCCCAACCTGAGACGATTTGCATTGTCGCCTTTGCCCGGCGTCCACTTGGTGACGAGGGATGGCGTGCTATGGTGCTTGAGTCGCTTGATAAATATATGGCAGCCGACGATAAATTGGACGATAAAGGCAAACAGGCCTTCGCTCAGCGCCTCTTCTATTGTCAATCTAATTTTGACGAGGACGCAGGCTATCAGCGTTTAGGCCAGTTGTTAGATACTCTGGATAAAGAACAACATACTGGTGGCAACCGTCTGTTTTATCTGGCCACCCCGCCTGATACCGATGCGGAAATTATTGAGCACCTGGGTAAAGCTGGATTGGCCCAACCTCCTAAGCAAAATGGCAACGGCAAGAAATCCTGGGTCCGTATCATCACAGAAAAGCCTTTTGGTCATGATCTAGCATCAGCTCGTAGTCTCAATGCGCAGATTGGCAAGGTTTTTCACGAAGATCAAATCTTCCGGATTGATCACTATATGGGCAAAGAGACCGTCCAGAATATTGTTGCTTTCCGGTTTGCCAATAGTATTATGGAGCCGCTCTGGAATCAGAAATATATCGATCATATTCAGATTACCGTTGCTGAGAGCCTGGGTATTGAGAATCGGGCTGAGTATTATGAGACTTCAGGCGCGATCAAGGATATTGTGCAGAATCATGTGATGCAAATACTCTCCTTGATTGCCATGGAAGCGCCAGCCGATTTTTCAGCCAATGATATTCGCGATGAGAAAGTCAAAGTTCTGCGTGCCATTTGTGCTCTGACTCCAGAACAGGTGCAAGAACGTACGGTTCGTGGACAATATGTGGCAGGGGAGCAGGATGGCAAGCATGTGGTGGGGTATAAAGAAGAGAAAGGTGTTAGCCCACAATCAACCACCGAAACCTATGTTGCTTTAAAATTATTCATTGAAAACTGGCGCTGGGCTGATGTACCTGTCTATATTCGTACTGGTAAACATCTCCCTAAACGCTCCACTGAAGTTATGGTCCAGTTTAAGCGTGTACCCCATCAACTTTATAAGCCAGAACAGATGAAGGATCTGCAACCAAATCGGCTGATTTTGCGTATTCAACCAGATGAAGGAATTGATCTTAAAATTGGAGCGAAGGTACCTGGAGCCGCCAACGATCTAGCAACTATAGATCTTAATGCCTCTTATAAGACCGTTTTCGGTATTGAACTGCCAGAGGCGTATGAACGTTTGATTGCTGACTGTATTGTTGGTGATTCTACCCTCTTTATTCGACGTGACGAAATCGAAGAGTCCTGGCGTATCATCGATAGTATCACCGATACCTGGAAGAAAATGGATCCCAATACCGTATATCCATATGCCGCTGGCACCTGGGGTCCTGAAGAAGCAGATAAACTTATTCAGAGGGACGGCCGTGATTGGGTTAACCCCTAGTGTTCTGACTAGCCTCTGATGGTAAAGCAGAATGCTTTAAGCGTTAGAACCTTTGTGAAAGAGGGAGCTGGACATAACTCCGGATCCCTTTTTTTTCTGCGCGGCAAGTAAAGGTATTTTCCGGGCAAACAGAAAAGCCACCAATTAATATGGTGGCTTTTTTGTTTGGTTTAGCTTAAGTAGTTTTATTGATAATGGGGGAAGACTACTTTTTATTTGTTTGGATCCAGGGCGTTGTCGATCTTTCTTTCGGTATGACCAACAGTATTCTGGGTCTTACCCTCAACCTGTTTAGCATCGCCTCGGGCCTCGGTTTTGGGATTATCTGTAGCTTTACCGACGGCGCTCTGAACCTTACCGGCAGCTTCTTTCAGTTTGCCTTTCAGCGTATCTTCGCTACCGTGCTCTCCGAGATCTTTTTTGTGTTCGTGTTCGTTACTCATATGTTCAAATCTCCTTTAAATGAAATTGCGACATATTTGTTCGGTCGGGGTAAGGTTTTTCTCACCCTTCTCATATGATACTCATGAGAGGGACTA
Organism: Dictyobacter alpinus; assembly: GCF_003967575.1. Lineage (NCBI taxonomy): Bacteria > Bacillati > Chloroflexota > Ktedonobacteria > Ktedonobacterales > Dictyobacteraceae > Dictyobacter > Dictyobacter alpinus. The sequence goes on along the minus strand of NZ_BIFT01000001.1, from coordinate 291,633 downwards.
AAGGGATACATCTAAACTCTGCTGTAGTGGATCCGGTAATTGTATCAGGGGCATAAACACCGGTGGCGACTGACTTTGTCAGCAAGTGAGAAGAAAAAAAAGATGTTGCGTGCATATAACATGCAACATCTTTTCTCTTGAAATGGTGAAAAATTAACCCAATAACTCTTCCATCTGGTTGAGATGGCTTTCAAAGAGTTGGAAGGCCTGACGAACAGGTTCAGGCGTAGTCATATCCACGCCCGCTTTTTTCAACAGCTCGATGCTATAGTCCGATGAGCCGGAGCTCAGGAATTGCAGATAGCGCTTGACCGCTGGCTCACCCTCTGTAAGGATCTGTTGAACTAGCGCCGAGGCGGCTGAGATGCCTGTGGCATACTGATAGACATAGAAGTTGTAGTAGAAGTGAGGGATACGCGCCCATTCGATGCCAATCAGATCGTCGATGATGGCCTCATCACCATAGTATTTCCTGTTCAGTCCACTGTACATGTCAGTCAAGGAGTCGGCGGTTAAGGCCTCACCTTTTTCTGCGTGACTGTGAATCTGTTGTTCAAATTCCGCAAACATCGTCTGACGGAAGAGTGTAGCTCGAATGTCTTCCAGTGAATGATTGAGGATAGCGATACGCACCGCATTATCATTGGTGTTTTTCAACAGATACTCGGTGAGTAATCCTTCATTGAGTGTTGACGCTACTTCAGCCACAAAGATCGTATAATCGCCATATTGGTAAGGCTGGTTGTTACGCGTGAAATACGAGTGCATTGAGTGCCCTAACTCATGGGCCAAAGTAAACATACTTTCACGCTTCTCCTGAAAATTAAGCAGGATAAATGGTTGAGTACCATAGGCCCCACCGCTATAGGCGCCGCCCCGTTTACCAGGTGTTTCAAAGACATCGATCCAGCGTTTAGAAAAACCCTCTTTGAGGATTGAGATATAATTCTCACCTAGAGGCGCTAACGCTTGCACAATTGTATTCTGCGCTTCTGGATAGGTGACTCCATCTGTTGTTTCCTCAACGATTGGAGTGTAGAGATCATACATATGCAACTCATCCAATTGCAGGATACGCTTGCGGAGCTTCATATAGCGATTAAGCAATGGAATATGCTCACTGACCGTTGAGATGAGATTGTCATACACACTTTCAGGAATGTTATAACGTGAGAGTGCGCGTTCGCGACTGGAACCATAATTGCGCTGGCGCGTATAAAAGATATCGGTCTTTACCTGCGCCGCCAGTGTTGAAGCAATCGTGTTACGCTGTTTCAGGAAAGTGCTATGTAATGCCTCAAAGGCCTCCTTGCGAACACTGCGTTTTTTGCTGCGAATAAAGGTCAAATAGTTGCCCTGGGTCAGTTCAACTTCTTCACCTTCTTCATTCCTGATTGTTGGTAATTTCAGGTCAGCATTATCAATCATCGAGAAAATTGCATCAGGAGCATCTGTGATCTCACCGGCAGCCGCGAGTACAGCTTCGACTTCGGCAGAACGTACATGGGGACGTTTGCGATTTAGATCCTGTAACTGGACGTTATAAAGGTCAAGTCCCGGCGTTTGTGTGATGTATTGATTGAGTGTCTCCTGTGGGAGAGCCAGTATTTCGGGTTCTATGAATGCCGCGATAGTCGAGGTACGTACAAATAACTGCATGGCGCGATCTGCCATCGCAAGATACTTGCTGTTTGTGGTATCCTCATCCTTGCGCATGGAGGAATAGACATATAATTTCTCCAGTGCCTCATAGATCTCATCGCGTTTTTGCAGCACGTTGAGTAGTGCTGAGCTACTTGAGCTGATGGTACCTTGTAAGGATTCTAATTCGGGCAATTGCTGTTGGATACGTTGAAAATCGCGTTCCCACTCCTCGTCCTGTGAGAAGATGCTCCCGAGGTTCCAGGTATATTCTGTTGGAATCTCATCACGCTTCTTATACGTTTGCAATGTTCTACAACCTTTCCTCAATGATGTGAAAACGGGTGTGTTTCTGGATGTACTCACATAATATCATATGCCTCTAGCGAACAGCCGGTTTATATTTCCTGGAAATAGAACAGCGAAAACCCATCGTTTTGGTGAATGTTTGTCATAGAGCGAAGAGAGCTAGCAAGAAATATAGAAGCCTGACTGATCATGCGTGTTTTTGCTAGTATGTTACATGCTAATCCCTCTAAAACTTCTCCTCATTTCCTCATATGTCTCACAAATCTCGAGGAGGGAGAACACTGAAATCGTAAGACTCCTCAAGAATGTGAGATAGGAATCTCAAAATATTTGGACCCCAATAGACTTTTCCGGCATAAAAAAGAAGAGGAGCAAATATTTTTTATTTGCTCCTCTGTCAACATTGCGGGAATGAAGGAAACTATTCCTCGTCTAGATCTTCCTCATCTTCATACTCATCATCGAAGCCTTCAGGAAGCAAATCTTCGCGATCACCCCATTTTGAGAGATAGCGATAGAAGTTTCGCTTAGACCTGCGTGTACGTTCAGCGTCAGAAAGATTGATGGTATCCAGAAGCGGATGAGCGATAAGTGGAAGATCAAGCGTGCGAACAGCCTTGACATCCAGGTCGCGAATGGCAAATGAAAAGTCGATATCCATATACCAGGGATAGCGATAGCCTTCATCTAACAGGCCGGTCTGTTTTAGCAATGAGCGTTTAAAAGCCATACATTGTTGATCAATAGCTTCAACCTCTTGCTCATCACTTTCCTCAAAGTGGCGTAGATCGTCGGTATGCAGACCACGTAAGCCCGTCAAGCCGACTTCAGCACTTGAAAGAGTGCGTGCCAGTGGAGTAAAAATGTCGCCCGTGAGTTCGACATTGGTATCTAACAACAGAATATATTTACCGCGACTCTGTTGTAGACCAATATTACGTGCCTCGGCAATGCCCATTTTGCGTGTAGTTCGCAAGACATGAACACGTGGATCCTGATGGTGTAGTGCTTCCGCCCAGATGTCTGAGCCGTCCTGTGAAGCATTATCGACCAGAATAACCTCGATGTCGATATTATCAGCGTAACGCAGCACACTTTCTACACAGCGACGTGTCTGTTCACTACTGTTCTGCGTCAGAACATTCACCGAAAAAGTGCAGAGATCAGCTTCATTGAGCAGTGAAGGCAATTGACGTGCGGTCCGATAGAGGGTTCCATCCACAAAGATGCTCGGTAGAATAACCAGATGAGCGCCATGTGGATTATCTTTGACGACGTAGCCAGCCTCCTCAAGTTGCTGTTTGAGGAGATCAGCGCGATCGTATTGTCCTTTACGCCGAAGGAGATCACGTTCATGAGAGAGTGCGAGAATTTCTTCCGGAATACCTTGACGATATGGACGGGTAGTCATATGTTATTTCCTTCCTTGCTACGTTAAACTCTATCCACGAAACATTCCTACCAGCCCGATATATGTATACGGGGCGGCAGTCCCTTGGAAAATAGCCGGGTGAGCACAACAACATCTTTTTTCTGGTGTAACTTGTGCATGTATTTGCCTCTGGCTGTTGGGACATGCCTTAAGTGTGATCGATCATTGGGTCGCCATGACCAACTGGACGTAGCGTCCAAAGTCTATCATAGTTGTTCATAATTGTATATCTGCGTTGCTAATATACATTGGCTTTTACCCCATAAATATTTCTTGTTCGGCTTGACGGGATGCTCTATTGCCACCTCTGCGGGCAACATTAGTCCCTACTAGTAAGCACGTAATATATCTTTGTAAGGTTGATGAGTTGCTGTCCGGGGTATAGTGTCAGCGGTCTTGTACCTTTGCTTGCGAAGATTAGTTGTTGGGAGAGTAACATGGCAGACCCCCTTCTTTTTGAGGTATTACGAATCTGTCAACAATTATATCATATGTTTTGACGCTAAAGTGGATCAATTGTGAGTATCTCTATTGATGAGATTGAGGAAAGGTAGAAGGAGGGGTGGAGGAAGAGAGGTCGCTCCCTCTTCCTCAGAATGTATCTTGCTCTCATTATCATGGAAGCGTGCCGCTCTTGTACGGACGGGCGCTGACGCGCCCGAGCTTTTTTCTTATGCGGTAGAAAAGTGCGCACAGCGCACTTTTCTACCGCATAAGATTCATAAGATTCATTACGAGATTACTTCTTGTACGCTGAAGGCACGCAAACTCAGACGTGAAGATCGCGGAGATCGTGAGGATCAGATACAATCTCTATATATATAAAAGTACTTTTTATTACGATAGAAATAAAAGTGATTTTTACGCTTTTTTATGGTGTTCTGCCAATTCTTTCACGCGTTGGACATGTGATTTGTGGCAGATGACAGTCATATCATCCATTTCTACAATAACAACGTCTTCCAGACCAATGGTATAAATGCGGCGTGGCGTATTATTATAGACAATCACATTTTGACTACCGAGGCCAAAATGGGATCCGACTGCGTGGACTCCCTGGTCATTAGCCGGAAAGAGTGAACCGTATTGCTGCCAATTGCCGACATCGTTCCATCCGAGTTGGGCTGGAATGACGACCAGTTGAGAAGTCTTTTCCAGGATTCCATAGTCAATTGAGATTGATTGTAACTCGGTCCAGAGGGTATCAAGTGTGTTCTGAGCCTCATCCGTTGATGCTTTATCTACAATCTGATAAATCTTTTTAGCAATATCAGGTAAATGTTGTTCAAACTCGGCCAGGATGGCTTTGACACTCCAGATAAAAATGCCAGCATTCCAGACATAATGTCCATCATCCAGGTATGATTGAGCTGTTGCTAGATTAGGTTTTTCTACGAAGCGTTCCACCTGGAAAGCTGTGTAGCCAGAGCCACTACTTACTTCTTCGGCAAAGCGGATGTAGCCATACCCTGTTTCTGGTGAGGTTGGTTGGATACCAATGGTTACCAATTTACCCTGTTCAGCCAGTTCGTATGCTAGATTAAGTGTGCTACGTAAACCCTCGACATGGGTAATGACCGCATCAGCACTAAAAATAGCCATAATAGCATCGGGGTCCTGCCTGGCAATTGATGCTGCGGCCCAGGCAATAGCCGGGGCGGAATTGCGTCCCATGGGTTCGCGTAGAATATGATGAGCGGGCACAGTTGGCAGATGCTCTTGAACAAGATCGGCCATACTTTTACCGGTAACGACCCAAGACTGTTCGGGGGTCACGAGTGGGGCGACACGCTCCAGGGTTTCCTGAATCATGCTTTGACCACTTGGAAGCGGTAAAAATTGTTTGGGAAAGCTTGGTGTACTCAGGGGCCATAAGCGTGTACCACTGCCACCCGCTAAAATAACGGCGTTAAGATGTTTCATCTTGAGAAAGTACGCCTCCTCATCGAAAATCCTGTTTCATAGTTAACTTCGTATGCAAATTCTTATGCAACGAGCGTATGCTGGGATTGTATCGGTGTTTTCCTCTGGTGTCAAACTAAAGAACTAATATGCTAGAACTTTTTGACAATTGCGATCACTCTGTTTCTTTTCCGGGTCGTTTAAATTTCTCTTCGTAGGTGTCTGCAACGCTTGCCTGGGGTTCGGCTACATACCAGACCCACTCCACACATGAGATACATTGTTGTGTGAAAAGAAGAAGAGGGGCTACCCGCAATTGTCGGTAGCCCCTCTTGCTAAAATCTTATTTGTTCTGTTGCTATTTGCTGAGCGTAACCGCTTTTTTGGCTACTGTTGATGCTCCGGTTGCTGTGGCACTAGCACCTTGATAACGGCGAGCCAGCATCTCAGGTGGAATACGATAAACATCTTTCGCCAATCCCAGGCGTTCCATGGCGCGAATAAGATAGGCCGAGAAATCTACCTGCCACCAGTGAAGCCCATGGAAGGCTGAGCGTGGAAAGGCATGATGATTATTATGCCAGCCTTCACCAAAGGCCAGTAAGCCAACCACCCACTCATTGCGGCTTTTATCGCCTGTCTCAAACTCACGCATACCGAAGGTATGGCAGATTGAGTTAACACTCCAGGTTACATGGTGCACGATAAAAATGCGAACTAATCCAGCCCAGAGCAACCCATGCCAGCCACCGATCGCGAAAGGAATCAACAATGATAGTGCAACCCAGAGTAAGAAGGTGCGACTTACAAACATGACCATACGATCATTGACGAGGTTGCGGCAATAGACATTTGGATCAGCCATGCGGTCTTTGAAGAGCCAGCCAAAGTGAGCATGGACAAAGCCCTCAACGGGACTATGGGGATCGCCCTCTTTATCCGCCTGAGCGTGATGTTTGACATGAGTCGCAGCCCATTCGATGGCAGGACCCTGTAAGGACATTGAGCCAAAGACGAGCAATAAAAATTTAATGACCGGGTTGGCCATAAAGCTACGATGTGTAAGCATACGGTGAAAACCGACTGTAACGCCAAAGGTCACACACGTATAGAGAACGAGAAGCATAACTATATCTGAAAGGAAGACGGCTCTATTCCATAATGTCCACATGGCATAGATGGTGGCAAGGAAGGGTAGTACAACTACAACTACAAGGACACCTTTGTACAGGGTACTGGATTTCATCAAACCTCCGGTTTAAATATCTCATCATAAGATACATCTATTTTGCTCAGGCCTCATATGAAAGGCGTTTATTTCAAGACTCATATGAAAGGCAACTATAAGTAAGAGCGTATTCAATTACAAATTGTTTCACGACTTTGTACTTTTTTTTTCATGCACAATTATAAGCAGATGAGTACCATCTAGTAATCCTCTAGGCAGAAGCATTGCTAGTATGGTATGCTTGACGCACAATACTGTACAGAAATGTAATTGGACTGAGTTGTTATACTCATTGCGATTTATCGATAGAGAAGAACGTGGAAAACGAAGGACAACAAGGGCCTTTGTCTGATCAAAGGCCATCAGAACAACAAGGATATTACGGCTGGCAGTATGACCAGGACGCAACAGAAGTGAGACCTCCGTCTCCCTCTGGTGCACCTCCCAGGTCTTTACCCCCTTTTTCAGGGCGGCCACCGCAAAAATATCCTCCTCAGGCACCCGATCCTCAACAGACACGTGTGCCCTCTAAATATCAACAGCAATACCAGCAGCAATCCCAGCAGCAATCTCAACAACCTGTGCAAGATATGGGAATGACCCTGGGCTTTGGGCAGGGTACGGAAAATCAATTTTTTGATGTTCCGCAGCCATCACAGCCAATGGCACAATTGCGCCAGGAACGTTTGCAGCAGTTACGTGAAGAACGTATGCGTCGGCAGCAGCGTCGTATTCGTGGTGCTGACCTGACAACGATTTTTCCCTGGAAAGGGAATAACGCAGGGGCTGGAGATAGTCTTCCTCCTCCCAGCGGATCGCTCAGTTCAGGTAGCCATGGTGGACCTTATGTGCCGCGTACTCCAGGGCAGGCAGGACAATTTTCTCCGCGAGCCCCACAGCCTGACTATGAAGATGATCAGACGGTTGTACCGGTTCGCTCATCTAGCCAGCGTCCTGAGGGCTTAAGACTTCCTAAACGTCCAGCCCCAGGAACGGGTGTTGACCTGCAGCCAGCCGCGGCATCTGCTCAGGATACCGGCATGTTGCAGAAGGTACGTGTTGGACGGGCCATGTCCATCCTGACAATTGCCTTTGTGGCCAGCCGTATTCTCGGTATTTTACGCACATCAATGTTCGCGTATGTCTTTGGTACCAGCGCCGTCTCAGATGCCTATTTGCAGGCATTTCTAATTCCTGACTTTATTTTTAATATCGTATCTGGTGGTGCGCTTAGTTCAGCCTTTATTCCTGTTTTTACCAATTATATGGTTGGTGAGCATGATGAGAAGAAAGCCTGGCATGTAGCGAGCTCTGCCCTAAATCTAGCCATTGCCTTGATGACAGTTCTGGCACTTCTGGGTATTATTTTTGCTCGTCAAGTCGTTCCTCTTTATAATCCCGGGGCCGCGCCTGCTCAGTTGGATCTGATCGCAGCATTAACGCGTATCATGTTGCTGCAATCTGTGATCCTGGGTGGTGGTGTGATTGTCACCTCGGTCCTGAATGCACAACAGGATTTTAAACTCTCAGCGATTGGATCTGTTCTCTATAATGTAGGACTTATTGGTGGACTGATTCCAGGTATTTTCCTGGCTTTCACGAATAATCATGGTGGGAACACGACGTTTGCTGTGTATGCAGCAACCTGGGGGGTTGTGGTCGGTGCCTTATTGCAGGTAGGTGTGCAGGTACCTGGATTACTAAAAGTCGGCATGAAGTATACGCGTACCTTTGATTGGAAAGATCCAGGCGTTATACAGATTGCCAAACAGATGGTGCCCCGCATTGGTAACTCTGCTATGATCTATCTTTCCACATTTGTGGACCGCAGCTTGATCCTTCTTGTTGTGGGTACTGCCGGCGGTGGCGTGACGCAGTATTATCAGGCATTCCAGCTGGTACTCCTCCCATTTGGTATCTTTGGACTCTCGCCGGCGACGGCTGTCTTTCCAACTCTGGCTGAAAACGTCGCTAAAGGGCGCTTTGATCGTGTACGTAGCACGATTCTGGAAACCTTACGCAGTGTGCTCTTTACCACAATACCATCGAGTATTGGTTTGATTATTCTAGGTTTACCAGTCATTCAAGTGCTCTTACAACATGGTCATTATAATTTAGAGAGTGCTCAGTCAACCTATTTCCCACTGGCCGCCTTTGCAATTGGCCTGGCTGGCTTGTGTGCTGTAGAACTGCTGACACGTTCTTTTTACGCCATGCGTGATACAAAGACTCCTGTTATTGTCAGTGTTGCGCAGTTTGTATTTAAGATTGCTTTAAGTCTGGTCGTTGTGAATGCGGCAGTCTGGGGTACAAACTGGGGTCTGGCCGCATTAGCGTTTGCTACCTCGTCAGCCAATATTCTAGAGGCGATTGTGCTGTTCTGGCTACTTGATCAGCGTATTGGTGATATGCAGATCAAAGAGTTGCTCACGTTTATTGGTCGGGTGTTACTTGCCTCGCTTGCTATGGCCATTGTAGTCTTCTTGGCCAAGGAGCTACTTGACCGCATTTTAGATACAACAACGGCGCAGTCAACCGGTTTCCTGGGTACTATTGAAGCAGTGATCAAACTTGGCATTGAAGTCTTTGTTGGCTTGTTTATCTATGTACGAGCCTCACGCTTCCTGGGTATTCAAGAGCTAGGTCCAATTAAACGTATCCTGGACCGTCTTAAATTATCATGGATATAGGTTGGGTGGAAGTTATGAAACGAGTACGCCTTTCCATTGTAGGCTTTGGTGTGGTTGGTCAGGGGTTAGCCGAGCTTCTGCACACGAAGCGTGAATTATTACGGCGCACCTTTTCCCTAGAGGTGGTGCTGGTAAGTGTAAGCAATAGTCGTCACGGTTTTATTTACCGTGACGAAGGGCTCGATATACCAACACTGCTGGATCTGTCTGCACGTCGTCAACCACTGACACAACATGCAGATATTCAGCACTGGCCAAATGCCTTAGAGGGTCTACAGGCAACTACTGCCGATGTGTTAGCTGAGGCGACATGGACTAATTTGCAGGATGCTGAACCCGGTATTAGCCATATTCGAGCCGCTCTGACCAAAGGCATACACGTCATCTCTGCGAATAAGGGGCCAGCAGCCCTGGCAGCTACTGAACTCCTGACTCTGGCTCAACAGCATGGTGTGCAACTGCGCTTAGAAGCAACTGTCATGGCTGGAACACCTATTTTGAGTACCGTGCAGGAAGGTATGGCGGGTGTCAATATTCATGCTGTGCGTGGTATTCTCAATGGAACAACCAATTATATCCTGACTGCCATGGCTAGAGGTCGTAATTATGCGGAGGTACTGGCCGAGGCTCAGGGTCTGGGCTATGCTGAAGCAGATCCTACGGCCGATGTTGAGGGTTACGATGTTGTGGCGAAAACCTTGATTCTGGCTGCATTGGTCTTTGGACAGTCCTTGAAGCCCGAGCAGGTCAAGCGGGAAGGCATTACAGGCATAACCAGGGAACAGATTCAACAGGCGGCCCATGAAGGAAAGCGCATTAAATTGGTAGCCTCGCTTTCACGTGCGGCTGATATGCCAGCTGCTCCATTAGAGGCACGCGTTGAGCCAATCGCATTGGCAGCCGAAGATGCTCTGGCTCAGGTAAATGGTGTCATGAACGCGTTGACCTTTCACTCCGACTCGCTCTCGTCTGTGACGATCATTGGTCCTGGTGCTGGACGCCTTGAGACAGGGCAGGGACTCCTGGCTGATTTAATCGCGGTCAGCAAGACTCTTTGAAGTTCCATTCAAGCAAGAAAGCTAAAAAGCGGGGATGTTTTGAAACATCCCCGCTTTTTTTAATCTACCTTTTCCTCTTCTTCTTCACCTTTTTCAGCGTTATCCACAATATTACCATCCTGGAAGAGCACATTTTTAGCAGCTACACGCCATTTTGGATGACGGCGCAAAAGGAATTCTAAATCCATCGAAAAGTGGAGAAACTCCTCTTGCTGTGCATGTTCCATGATACTTCTAGCTTCGGGATCCGGCTCAACTGAAATACGTTGCTGATACCAGTTGATGGCTTCACATTCTTCCTGTAGGGAGGTAATCATGCGTGCAAAAGTGCGTGTCTCCGCAGAAAGCTCATCAGCTGGTTCATGATATTGGTTGGTACTCATGTTTTAGTCCTTCTTTTTACTATTTAGAGTCATGCAATGACCCGAGTTTGTCAATAATGATTTGTACCCTCGCCTATAACACGATAATTTAAGTGTTTTGGATGTCAATTGATCACATATTGCATTCCTGCTTTTCCTATGAAGTTTGGCAGAATGTCAGTGGATTATCTATGGTGTTGGCTTATGCTATACTTTCTCTTGTATTCATGATCGCTATCTATGTATTTGTGCTCGTGTTGTCTGTAGAGAAAATCGATGAGGATAATGATGGACATTGTTGAGCAACCTGACGTGATGTATGCTGCGACCCATAAGGTCTTTAATCAACCTCCAGCATTGCTTAATTACAATATGTTTGTACAAGATGTAACCCTGGTAGAGTGCGTCAGACGTGAGGGAGCCGATTGGGCAGAAGCGCAATTGGTGGCATTGGGAGCCAGAGTTGGCAGTGAAGAAGTACTGAGTTGGGGACAGGCCGCAAATGCATTTCCGCCTGTATTGCAGACCCATAATCGTTATGGTCAGCGCATTGATGAGGTTGCGTTTCACCCTTCATGGCATCAGTTATTGGACCTTTCAGTGACCCATGGTGCTCATGCGCTCTCCTGGCAAGCTATGCGGCCTGCGGGAAATCATGTTGCTCGTGCCGCAACCTTCTATCTTTGTTCCCAGGCCGAAGCAGGCCATGGGTGTCCTATTTCGATGACCCATGCCGCTTATCCAGTCTTAAAAGCGCATGCGGAAGTGACCGAGCCATGGCTTTCACTATTGCTTTCATCCAGGTATGATCCCGGTCTACGCCAACCAGAACAGAAGGCTGGTCTATTGTGTGGCATGGGCATGACCGAGAAACAAGGCGGATCGGACGTACGTGCGAATACGACCACGGCACGTTCTGTAGCAGGAAGCTATGGAGGATCGGCATATCTGCTGACAGGCCATAAATGGTTTTGTTCAGCCCCCATGTGTGATCTTTTTCTGGTACTTGCCCAGGCTCCGGGTGGACTTTCATGTTTTGTCTTGCCACGTATCTTAGCGGATGGAACGCGCAATCGCTTTTTTATCCAGCGCCTGAAGGATAAATTAGGCAATCGTTCGAATGCATCCAGTGAGGTAGAATTTAATGCTGCATGGGCTGTGTTATTAGGGGAAGAAGGACATGGTGTCCGTACGATTATTGAGATGGTCAATTTTACACGGCTGGATTGTGTATTAGGTACTGCTGCCATGATGCGGCAAGCCCTGGTTCAAGCCCTTCATCATTGTGAATATCGAATAGCATTTGGGCGACGCCTGATCGAGCAACCATTAATGAAAAACGTCTTAGCCGATCTCGCCATTGAATCCGATGCCGCCACTCTCCTGGCTTTTCGTCTGGCTCGTGCTTGTGATCAGGCCCAGAGCAATCCACATGAGCAATATATCAAACGCCTGGGAACCGCCATTGCCAAATATTGGGTCACAAAGCGTGGACCGGCCTATGCTGCTGAAGCACTGGAATGCCTGGGTGGTAATGGATATGTAGAAGAGAGTGGGATGCCACGTATCTATCGAGAGATGCCTGTCAACGCGATCTGGGAAGGTTCGGGCAATGTCATTTGTCTGGATGTTCTGCGTTCAATCGGGAAAGATCCTCAAGTGCTAGCGACCTTTCTGGCTGAAATAACGCAGGCCAGCGGGTATGATCAGCATTTAGATGCAGCCATGACGCGCTTTGAGCAGGATATATCACGCTTAAGTGCGTCCGAGCAAGAATGGCAGGCGCGTCGTCTGGTTGAGCAGATGGCGTTGATCTGGCAGGCAGCCTTGTTGATCCAACATGGACACCCCGCTGTTGCAGAAGCCTTCTGTGCCTCAAGGTTGGCCGATGCTGGCGCCTATCGAGGCTTTGGAACACTCCCTGCCGGCTTAGCTACAGATGCTATTCTTGAGCGAGCTTGCCCAAAGATTAGGTAGCGTCAGGTTTCATGCCTGGAACTTCAAAGCGCAGGTTCACACTGCCAAATGCGATTTGTGCGCCATGGGTAAGTAGTTCAGGCTTTAATGGTGTCAGTACGCGGTCATTTAATCTGGTTTTATTCCGGCTTTTCAGATCTTCAATGGAAAAAAAAGTATCCTCAAAGCGAATACGTGCATGCTGGCGAGAGATGCTCATTTTAGGATCAATATGGCTAAGGTCCAGGTCTGGGCTGACGCCACGCTTAGGATCTAGTCGTCCGACAATCAAATTACGTTGTGTAATAGCAATACGCTGCGTCAGCTCACCCTTTTTTTCATGGCAGAGATAGGCATAGATCCCTTGCTCATTGGGGACCTGCACATTTAATAGTTCAGTTGATGGCTGACTTTTTCTTATAGTTTTACTGCCATCATGTAAGCGCGCATCGGTCCCGGTGATACGCTCAAGCACTTTTTGGGGGATAGCCGCGGTAGCACTGGTTCCATTCTCTCTTTCCGGCTTTGACTTTTTCAGAGGGCCAGCAGTGAGCGTTTTCTGAAACGTATCAAGCGCCCTCAGGAACTCTTCTGCGCTGGAAAAACGTTGGGCAGGATCTTTAGACATCGCGTGTTCAACTAATGCCTGCAGTGAATCAGGCGCTTTATGTTTAAAGCGCTTGATTGGTGGTAACGGGCTCGCAGTCTGTAAAATGCCAGTTTCGGCAGGTGTGCTTCCCACAAAAGGCAAGCGACCTGTGTACAGGGTGAAGAGGAGGAGTCCCACTTGATAGATATCGCTCCACGGCCCAATTTGCGTATGGTGGATATACTCGGGGGCAGTATAGCGGGGATCTAAGTAGCCAATATCATCTGGACGCTGACTATCTACATAATGGAGGGCATATAAGAGTGTGCGCAGACCGATATCATCAATTTGCACACGATCCTGGATGCCTACGGTATCAACGGTTATTAATTGTGGCCGCAAGTCAAGTCCAGCGATGCCTTCAGCATGTAGAGCCCTTAAACCGAGTAGCAAGTGCTGGCATAAGTCAATGGCTCGTGCCAGATCAATGTTTTCAGTATCCAGCACATGTTGCAAGGTTAATCCGCGTGGTGGATCAGTTGCAATATAGATACGTGTGCCATCGATGCCCCAATCCAGAACATGTAAGACATGGGGTGATTGAACCAGGCGGCGCTTCTCATATGGTTTGAGCAAGGCAGGAATTGCATCAATTTGCTCTGAAGAAGGGATATCCACGACATAGAGACCCACAACATCATTAGTATTGTGGTTATATGCTGTAGATGTAGTGAGTAGACCGCCGCCAGTAATAATTTGTCCAATGCGGTATACCCCGCCAATCAGGCGTGCATCTCGTTGTGGCATTGCTCTCCCTTTCCTTACGAGGAACGCTGTATGTCATTTGCCGCAGCACTGCTGGCCTTGCAGCATAATTTCATCCAGATGGTAACACTACCAGCCAGTGTAACTATTCAGGACTGGGCGATGCTTGCGGCATCGCCCAGTCCTGAATAGTTATGGGATAACGCATGTTAATTATAAAGTTTTTGTTTAATATATTCAGGGATAAGGCCCCAGTTGTTGCCCCGTGGGACGACAATGGATTGTCCATCATTGGAGGTATCAATTGCCATGACATTTTCTGTACTCAGGCCAATACGCGCGGTATGTGGATCATTTAGATCCATTTTTTGTGAGAAAAGGCCTAAATCAGCCAATGACATATTGGTATGAATTGTCTGTTCCAGTGCGTCCATCGCTCCCAGGAAGCGTGGCCAGGTTGCGATATCGCGTATTTTCCCCAGTGCAGCTTTGATAATTAACTGCTGACGTGCCGACCGTCCGAAATCACTTAATTCAGCTTGATTCTCAGAAGTTCCCATGCCACAAACTTCCAATGGCTCGCGAGCGCGAGCGTAACTAATCGCAGTGGCCCCGTCCATATGCTGATTGCCCTTTTTGAAGTCTACTTTAATCCAGCTGGCATCTTTAGCGGCATCATCATTTTTTGGATAGCAGGCGTTAAAAGCGTTAGGGACATAAACATCGACACCACCAATTGAATCAATAAACTGCTTGAAGCCGTTGAAGTCGATCATCATCCAGTTTTTAACATCCATGCCAGTTACAAGTGATATTTTTTGTGCCAGGGTATCGGCACCAACGGTGCGATTCTGGCCATTGTTAGAGGCGGATTGATAGACAACATTAATTTTGGAAAACTGCCCTGAGTTTGGTGGATTTTGTACCCAGAGGTCACGGGGTATCGAGACCAGCGAGGTATGTTGATTAGATGGAATCATACTGATCACGACCAGAGAATCAGTCAGGTTAGCGCCATCATGTTTGCCACCACCATAGCCGATGACCAGCAAGTTTGTGCGATCGCCGGTCGTCATATAGCCAGTTTTGGTACTGGTTGGTGATTCAGTGGAGATCGCCGATCCAAAAGCCAGCACGCGCTGTGTTGTAATAATGCCAAAGATGAGTAGCACAACTAGAACGACCAGCGTGGTCGCGCAGCCAATCTTGCGCTTATTTCTTTTTTTGCGTGGTGCAGGAGCTTGCGGAGCATTGCCAACATGTCCCGGTTGACCGGGTTGTTGATATGGATAGGCTGTTGGCGAAGATCCGGGTGGTGAATAGGGCCGCTGCTGTTGTGGGCCTACGAAATTTTGAGGTGGACCACCAGCTTGATGGTGGTGTGGTGGTGCCTGAGGACGAGGTGGTTGCTGTTGCTGAAAATTGCCAAGCACCAATTTACCCTGTGGCCCCTGTTGTTGTGGTGGATAAGGAGGTCTCGCTTCCCTGTTATTGTCTGGTCGATAATTATTATCCGACATCATTTATCCTTTACTGAAGTTTATTATGCCATAGGATGATACTACATATGTATGTTTCAGGACTTGTGTCAAGACCTGATGATTGGCAAAAAATCAAATTGCATGAATAGACTCTTACATAAAGACGAACGAAGTGGGAAGAAGTTTCATTTGCAAGCTCAATTATCGTTAATATCCCAATGAAGTACTACAAAATCTCCTATCGCAATAAATATCGGAGTCAGATGCGTAGATGTTTTTACTTAGCGCTCTTGTTGTTTGATTTTTCCGTGGCGGTAGGCAACGATCTGGGTAATGATTGAGAGCGCAATCTCTTCGGGTGACGTCGCGCCGATATCGAGTCCGATTGGACCATAGATGCGTTGTAATTGTTCGTCGTTGAGCCCCTGTTGTTTTAAGCGTTCACCACGTTCAGCACTGGTTTTACGACTGCCGATGGCACCGATATATCCGCTATGACGTTCAAGCAGCACTTTGAGGGTGGGTTCATCGAACTTTGGATCATGGGTCAGAACGGCGATTGAGGTAGAAGGATAGAGTGGCCGTTTAGTCAGAATTTCATCGGGCCAGGCGACAATCAACTCATCCGCGTGCGGGAAACGTTCGGGCGTGGCGAAGGCCGCGCGCGCATCAATGACCACCACGCGATAGTTTAAGGTTTTGGCAAAGGTAGTAAGCGGAATGGCGATGTGTCCTGCGCCAACAATAATCAGTTCAGGTGGTGGAGGGAAGCCTTCAATAAAAACCTCAACGCTTTGAGCGTCTGGCTGTGTCAGGCTATATTGATGTAGGGCGGCCTTACTGGTCCAGATGGCCTGGGTGGCATCACCAACGACTTGCTGATCAAGTTCCTGTGAGCCCAATGTTCCATGGGTCGTGGCATCAGGATAGATCAGCATTTTAGCACCGATCTGCTCCGAGCCACTGACAAGCGTGGCAATAGCAATCCCATGTTCCTGCTCAAGTCTGTCTCTAAACTCTTCGTAGAGGCCGCTCATTTGCCCTCTCCTGCTCTTTTTTAGTGATTACTGCCTGGTTTTTTGTGCTACCAGTCCAGACGTTCTACAAAAACTTGAATGGTGCCCCCACAGGCCAGACCAATCTTCTCGATGTTATCGGCTTCACTGATACCGAATTCTAACAATTGCGGTTTGCCATTCTTAATAACTTCCATGGCTGCATGCACGACGGCTGGTTCTACGCAACCTCCACTTACTGAGCCCGTCAGTTCACCTTTTTCGCTGACAGCCAGTTTTGCCCCGGGCAAGCGCGGAGCAGATCCTGCCATACTGACAACGGTCGCAATCGCGACCTGTTCTCCCTGTGAACGCCATTTTTCAATATCGGGAAGTACATCACGCATTTTCTTTCCTCCGTTTTATGATCATCACGTGCGCTTTTTTCTGTTGCTCCAGTCACTTACAGCTTTACGCCGAGCGGCTTCACTTCTATCTGGACGACTATCGTCAATATTGGAAAGTAGATTACCCAGGCTAATCAAGCTATCCAGATTATGCGAGGGCAGAAAATTATCGATAAAAGGCAAGGATGTCTTCATGCCAACGGTCAAAGGACGATAATCTGGAGAGCCTAATAAGGGATTCAGCCAGATCAGGCGATGACAGCTATGTTGTAAACGATCCATTTCAATGCGTAATGTCTCCGCTTCTCCTCTATCCCAGCCATCACTAATAATCAGCACAACTGCCCCACGACCCAGCACACGTCTGGACCAATGATAGTTAAAGTAGTGCAGGGCATCGCCGATGCGTGTACCACCAGACCAATCCTGAACGGATTTTGAGACATCACGTACTGCATCATCGACATCACGCCTTTTAAGTTGACGGGTAACCCGTGTCAGGCGTGTGCCAAAGACAAAGGCTTCAACATTCATCAAGCCGTTAGAAACGGTATGGATGAAGTGCAGTAGCAGACGTGAGTAGAGGCTCATTGAGCCACTGATATCACAGATAATCACCAGGGGCCGTGGCTTTTGTTTGATCTCGCGCCATGTCAGTTCGATCATCTCCGCGCCATATTTCAAATTATGCCTGACCATCCGACGCATATCGGGATACGAGCCGCTACGAGCCGGTGCCTTCCGGCGTGTGGAGCGCTGGCCCAGATTCCAGTGCATCTCAGCCATGAGTCGCTTGGCTTCCTGTACCTCTTCCCAGGTAAAGTTTTCAAAGTCTTTTTTACGTAACTGTTCAACGGCACTATAGGCGGTACCCTGAGGATCACCCAGATCATTTTCTGGATCGCTATCATCTTCTTCTACGGTCCGTTTGCGTTCAGTCGGCCGCATTTCACCGCGTAATTCTTTGCGCGTCTCGCTGGTCTGTAAATGTTCAGCCAGGCGTTTACGTTCAGAAGGTGGCAGACGCATCTGCCGCTCCTCCCGTTTAATGCCACGATTATTACTATTTTCAACCTTTTTATCCAGGTTGTGGCGCATCGACCAGAAATAATGAAACATCTGGTCAAAAATTGGCTCCTGTTCATGGCGCGTAATCAGGCTACATTTCAGGGTATAGTAGAAATCCTCATGATTCGTGATATCAATTGTATTCAGCGTTTCTGCCACATCCAGTAATTGATGAGGACCCACATTGATGCCCGATTCCCAGAGCAGGCGACCAAACTCGGTTAAGCGATAGAGCAGCCGCTCACCATATTCAGCCTCGCGGGCCGTGAATGCCAGTTGTTCCTGGTTCTCTGGTGGTTGTGCATTCATGGTTAGGACGCTCCTCGTAACTTCTGGATGATTTTACCAATATCGAGTCCACCAATCTTCAATAGATCATCTTGATATTTGAGTAACGCCCCCAGCGAATCCCGCACCGCACCCTCGGTCAATTCTTGTTGGTCGAGTGCCAGTAGCGAGCTCATCCAATCTAGCGTTTCAGAGATACCAGGAGCTTTATAGAGGTCCATGCTGCGTAACTCGTGGACGAAACTGGTGACCTGTTTAGAGAGTCGTTCAGGAGCCTCTGGCATGCGTGTCAGAATAATCTGATATTCTTTCTCAAGGGTTGGATAGTCGATCCAATAATAGAGGCAGCGGCGTCGTAGTGCGTCATGGATCTCACGTGTTCGATTGGAGGTGATAATCACAAAAGGTGGCTCTTTCGCCTGAATCGTGCCGATTTCTGGAATAGTAATCTGGAAATCTGAGAGTAATTCGAGTAGATACGCTTCAAACTCTTCATCACTGCGATCTAATTCGTCAATTAGAAGGACAGGAGCCTGCGTATTGTGGGGATCAATCGCCTGTAGCAAAGGACGCTGCATCAGAAAATCGGGTCCGAAGATCTCTTTCATCTCTTCCTGCCGATTGACGTCAGCCGTTTCCAACAGGCGGATATGCAGCATCTGCCGTGTATAATTCCATTCGTAGACAGCCGTATTGACGTCGATACCTTCATAGCATTGCAGACGAATCAGGCGCGTATTCAAGAGTGAAGCAAGCACCTTGGCAATCTCGGTCTTGCCGACTCCAGGTTCACCTTCCAATAATAGCGGCTTACGTCGTTTTAGCGCCAGAAAAACAGCCGTAGCCAGACTGCGATCTGCGATATACTGTTGACTGAACATTGCTTTTTGCACATCTTCGATTGTTGCGAAATTGGTTGATTGGCTAAACTGTGCCTGCTCCAACGTAAGCCTCCAGATAAATACTACTAGTGTCATAGAATAGTAGAAGAATATATCTACTATTCTATGCTATTTGATAGCCAACAATAAAGATTTCTTGCTACCCGTTCCGGGTCAGCAGAAAAAATGAGCGTTTTTTTGCGCTATACGGTGTTGAAAACAACGAAACGATGTTCGCGGAAAAGAGGAGATTATACCAACACTTTGCCGTTTTTAAGGAAAAGTGTCTCATCAATCCAGACCTCTCCGGCTGTACGTAGATCACAGACCATGTCCCAGTGTAGTGCGGATTTATTGAGACCTCCCGTCTCGGGATAACTGGCACCCAGGGCCATGTGAATAGTGCCCCCCATCTTCTCGTCAAAGAGGATTTGCTTGGTAGCATGGGTGACGCGATCATTATTACCGAAGGCAAATTCGCCCAGATAGCGTGCACCTTCATCAAGATTGAGCATCTGTTGAAGATAATCATTGCCCTGACGTGCGCTAGCCTCTACAACTTTGCCCTCATGGAATACCAGCCGTACACCCTCAACAGAGCGGCCACCATACGTGGCAGGAATATCAAATTGCACCACACCTTCCGCGCTGTTCTCAATTGGTCCGGTAAAGAACTCTCCGCTGGGAAAGTTACGTTTGCCATCGCTATTGATGAATATACGGTCAGCGATAGACAATTTTAGATCAGTTCCCTCTCCCAGAATATGTACCTGTTTCTTACCAACCAGCCAGTCTACAAAATGCTGTTGTTTTCTAGCAAGCTCTTGCCAGCGAGCAATTGGATCTGGATCATTAAGGAAGCAGACATCAAAGACGAACTCTTCAAACTCCTTGAGCGACATATTGGCTTCCTGCGCATAGCCAGCAGTTGGATAGAGGGTACCGCACCAGCGATAATCGCCTGCCTGCTCACGCTGCCGAAATGTGTTTGCAATGCTGTAAGCTGCCCGCTGACGTATGGCAGCGCGATCTGGAGGAATAGTGCTCAGCGCTTTAGGATTACTACTGGATTGAATGTTTAAGCGAGCATTGGCTTTTTCTGCCATGGTGAGAGTCAGGGGCGATATGGTGCTCAACTGATTATCATTACCCTCACGCAACAGAATTTCATTTAATCCCTCCAACTCAATCACTGGCACAGGATGTGCCCCTACCTTCAGAGCCTCACGATAAACCGCTTCGATTAATGGTGCGGCCAGAGGTGTGGCTTGAATCGCAAGGATATCTCCTGGTTTGAGATAGAGACAATAATGTACCAGTGTATGTGCCCAACGTTCAATACGAATATCATTCATGTGGTGACAAGCTCTTTCTCGTAGTGTTTTCTATCATTGCTAGTTAGTTTCCTCTTATTATACAAGTTTTGAAAGGAAACCGTTTACTAACGCATTGTGAGAAATTATGAAAAACCTGCCTCGCACACGATAGGCATTAATGATCCCTTTTTATGTGCGAAGCAGGTTTTTTAATCACAGTTACAAAATGTAACCGTGAAGTATGTTTAGATCCGCTCTAGAGCGCGCATGATGGCACGGCGGGCGACCACGGAGGCCATTTTGCGGCGATACTCTTCTGAGCCATGAATGTCGGAGATCATATCCGCACCATCGGTAGCATGGCTAACAGCCTCGGTAATCACTGCATCACTGAGGGGCTTACCCACCAGAGCACTCTCTACAGCACTGGCCCGGACTGTGAGGACCGTCGCACCTGTAATCGCGATACTGGCCGCTGCACAGTTTCCATCCTGTCCTTTTGTGATGACAGCGGCACAGCCAGCGATGGCATAGTGTGAAGCCTTATTCGCCAGTTTATCATAGGCTGATCCCGTCCCGGTTACGGGTTTAGGGAAGCGGAACTCGACCAGAAGTTCATCAGCCTCTAGCGCGGTCGTAAAGGTATCTACAAAGAAATCATCAGCCTGAATGGTGCGTTTGCCCTTTGGTCCTTGAACCACGATCTCAGCCTTAAGAGCCAATACGACTCCAGGTAGATCGGCGGCTGGATCGGAGTGAGCGATACTTCCTCCGATTGTGCCACGATTACGCACCTGCTGATCACCAACCATCGAGGTTGCTTCGGGCAGAAGAGGAAAGTGCTTGCGCAACAGTTCTGACTGCTCGATCTCAACATATCTGGTCAGAGCGCCCATGGCAATATGATCCTGTTCCTCCCGAATGTAGGAGAGGCTACTGATCTTGCTGATATCGATCAGGTGTTCTGGCTGGGACAGGCGCAATTTCATGGCAGGAATCAGGCTATGGCCTCCGGCCAGCACCTTGGCTTCATCACCATATTGTTGTAAGAGTGCAATCGCCTCGTCAACTGATGCTGCGGGATGGTAATCAAATACTGCAGGTACAGACATACTTTTTTCCTCTCTTCTCCTCTTTACCGTTTCTTCCCTGACAACTGTGCGCAATGACCAGAGGCCAGTTCGCACAGTTGTGTGCGGTAGAGTCTATGGCTTGTGGATAATCCGCCACAATTTTTCAGACTTGAGTGGCATATCGATATGGGCAACGCCCAGGGCATCGGCAATCGCGGCCGCCACTGCTGGTGTTGAGCCAATAGTGCCAGCCTCGCCAACGCCTTTGACACCCAATGGATTGACATTCGTAGGCGTGACGGTATGACCAAGCTCGAAGTGTGGTAACTCTGGCGCGATCGGCATGGCATAGTCCATAAACGTCGACGTCAGCAGCTGTCCGTCTTCATTATAAACTACTTCTTCGTACATCGCTTGCCCGACGCCTTGTACGATGCCACCATGGACCTGTCCTGCGACGATGAGAGGATTGAGCTGTCTACCGCAGTCATCGACTGCGATATAGCGGGTAATTTTAGCTTCCCCTGTATCTTTATCCACCTCAACGACACAGATATGGGTACCGAAAGGAAATGTACAGGCTTCGGGTTCAAAGAAAACGGTTGTCTCTAATCCAGGCTCGATGCCGGGTGCCAACGTATTTGAGGTATTGGCCGCCGCCGCCACTTTATTAAAGGAGATAGATTTCTGTGGTGAGCCGGCCACCGTGAATTTTCCATCTTCCAGTTCGATATCAGAAGCGCTAGCTTCGAGCATAGCAGCGGCTATCGTCTTCATTTTTTCCTTCAGACGTAGGGTTGCCTGGAAGACCGCGCTACCGCCAACTGCGGTGGTACGACTGCCATAGGTGCCACGGCCCTCAGGAGTAGAATCGGTATCGCCATGCAGGATCAATACCTTTTCCTGTGGAATACCCAGCTCACTACCCACAATCTGCGCAAACGTCGTCTCCTCACCCTGTCCATGCGGCGAGGAGCCAGTATAGACCATGACAGTACCCGTTTGCTCGATACGCACACGGGCACTTTCATACAAACCAAATGGCGCGGTTCCCTTGGGTCCAATGCCGCAGATCTCGACATACGAAGATATGCCGATACCCATCAGTTTGCCCTGTGCCCGCTTCTGCTTCTGTTCCTCACGCAACTTATCATACTCAATCATATCCATCGCTTTTTCCAGAGCTGCGGCATAATTGCCACTATCATAGAGAGCACCGGTAGCCATGGTATGGGGAAACTGTTCTGGCTGCACAAAATTGAGCAGGCGTATCTCTGCGGGATCGCGTTTGAGTTTATCGGCCACGATATCCATTGCACGCTCAACCATATATGCTGCCTCGGGACGACCGGCGCCGCGGTAGGCATCAGTGGGAGCTTTATTGGTAAAGACAATGTCACAGGTATTGTAGATGTTAGGAATATCGTAACAGCCGCTAAGCATCGGGAGGGTAAAGGAAATCGCAATGATATCTGTAAAGAATTGTAGATATGAGCCCATGTCAGAGATGATATTGAACTTGAGGCCAACCACCTTGCCATCTTTTGTCGCAGCGGCTTCCAGGTAATTAATCTGGTCACGGCCATGGATAGTGGCGGCCAGATTCTCATCGCGATCCTCAATCCACTTTACTGGTCGACCCGTTTTCATGGCGGCGAAAGAAGCCAGAGCCTCTTCAGGATAAATATTTAACTTACATCCAAAGCCACCGCCGACCTCTGGAACGATCACGCGTACCTGGTGTTGCTCCAATCCCATTTGTTCGGCCAGATAATTGCGCAGGAGATGGGGAATCTGGGATGAACTCCACAGATTCAGCGCTTTATCTGATTTACGGAACTCGGCGACTACACCTCGTGTCTCCATGGGAGATGGGGCCAGGCGCTGGTTCACGAAGCGCTCTTTGACAATGACGCCCCCATTGGCGACCGTTTCGGCAAAAATCTTATCGATATCCTCTGAGGAAGGATGCATAGAGACGGCGACATTGGTTTTAAAATCTTCATAGAGAAGAGGAGAGTCAGGCTGCATCGCTTTCTCAACATCGATTACTGCTGGTAATGGCTCGTAATCGACATCAATGAGATCCAGCGCGTCTCGGGCAATATAGCGATTTTCCGCTACCACGATCGCTACTGGATCTCCATAAAAGCGAACTTTTCCCTCAGCCAGAGGGATGCGGCGACCCATACCCTTCGTAATATGTGGAGGCAGGGGAGCGGCCACGGGAATATTACCCACCGTACCTTTTATATCTTGCGCAGTATAGACCGCGACCACACCAGGAAGTTGGCGGGCGCTATCTGTATTGATACTGGTAATACGAGCATGTCCGTAAGGGCTACGGAGCACTGTCATATGAAGCATACCAAGGAGCTTGATATCATCGACATACGTAGCTTGACCAGTGATCAAGCGTGGATCCTCACGCCTTTTAATTGGCGTACCAAGCATAGCTGCAATGCCCATGAGTGTATTTATCCTTTCTCGTACGTTGAGAAATGAAACATATTCTATACACAACACTGGTTTCGAGAGCATCCTTGCGCAGAAAGGGGTTTCTAGGGATTAATCTCCGGCTGGAACTGGTGTTTCTGCACTGGTACTCATACGCTCTGAGGCATCCTGGACGGCGCGCACGATATTCTGATAACCCGTGCAGCGACAGATGTTGCCTTCTAATCCACGACGAATCTCTGTTTCCGTTGGATGAGGATTATTTTTGAGCAGTTGATAAGAGGCCATAATCATGCCTGGAGTGCAGAAACCACACTGAAGTCCATGTTTTTCCCAGAAGCCTTCCTGAATGGGATGAAGTCCACCCTCAGGAGCCAGACCTTCAATCGTCATTACCTCGCCGCCATCTGCTTGAACGGCCAGCACGGTACAGGATTTAATGGCCTCTCCATTGAGCATAACCACGCAGGCACCACATTGTGAGGTGTTACAGCCGATGTGGGTTCCAGTCAGATCCAACACTTCACGTAAATAGTGAACCAGCAACATGCGAGGCTCTACCTCAGTCTGATGTTGTTGTCCGTTGACCGTGACTGTGATTGAACGCTTCGTCGTCATTGATAGTACCTTTACCTCTGCTAATCACGCATCTTTCCGCCTCTGTCGAAAAGGCTCTATACGCGATATTCCTATGCAACTCATGCTACAAAAGATTCTGCTGTACTGTTTTGGTGGGGAATGTGTTGAGTTACTCATACTTTTAGTGTACGCTACTGCTTGAAATCAGCCGGTCTCCTTTCATTTTACAGGAAGAAGGCGAAATCTGTAGCGACCTACAAGTAATAGATAATGGCTGCTAGATTTGCCTTTGTCTATCTTTTTGTAGATAATGCGACACTGATACCGTCCCTATCCCGTTACGACCCTCCTTTGAGACGTCCAGAAAAGGAATTGTATGACGTGAAGAGCGTAGCACACGCAAGGTTAGATTGTCAATGTAAAAAGACGAGAGCGCTTTACCGCCGCTCTCGTCTTTTTCGCTCAACTATTGATGAGACTTCAATTTCTTATAGTTGGGGACTACCAGTAGTATGTGCGATTTTCGCTATTGTTTTAATTTCTCGGTTTTCTGCCAGGTTTGGTTGTCGGATTTACGGTACCTTTGACTTTAACGCCATTAATCACGACAAAAGATTGAGGACGTTTCTCATCCACCGTACAGGTTACATTGCCTGAGGTAAAGGTAGCGGTAATCAATGAGAGCCGATTCAGTGCGGCTGCATGTCCGCGCATAGATAAAGATGCCACAGCCAGCCCATCGCTGGTTGTACTGGCGGGCACAGGTACAAATGAACCATCACCCCAGTGCACATTGAAGGTAACGTTGGCTTGAGGGATGCCCTGAGGATTGCCATCCTTATTTAATGTAAACTTACCGTAAATATTTATGAATCCATTTTCATCAAAAGTGGGTGAAGCGTTGAGTAACCAGACACCACACCATTGAGGTGGTAAGGTAGGGGTAGGGCTGGCCAGAGAGTTTATGTTAATTTTTGTAGTTGGTTCAGGTGTACCAGCCGCACCAGCGGTTGTATCGCTATTAGCTCCACAGGCTACAACCAGTGTGCTGAGTAAAAACAATAATAAGATAGACCCATACTTGAAAGAGAATGAGATGGGAGATACTTTTATGTTAGCTGTAATTGATTTTTGTTGCATAAAGCTGCTATCACCCTCGTCGATTTCACTATACTGGTGCGTAGTATAGCATACCTTGTAGCAAGGGCCGCAAAATTGTGCAGTAACTACCATGAAAGTACTATTGGTATGGAAAAGAAAAACACACGGAGGACTGAGACATGCGCGCTAAATCTCGGTTCTCCGTGTATCAGATATAGAAGATTTTTATTTGACTACAACTGTGAGATTCATTCCACCGTGTATAGTACAATAAAGTTGAAATGTTCCTGCGGTATTAAATGGACCAACCGATATTTTATCGTTACCGGTGAAGGTTGAATTAACATCGGGGGCACCTTGCTCTTTTGTCTCATCAGCTTTTGAACCTTTCCAGGTTCCGTTTTTAATAACGTGGCCTGCTGATACATCGTCAACGAGATCAAGCTTTTGACCTTTCGGTACCTCTACCTGGGTCTGGATAAAGGTTGCTGCACCCATATGCGCGGTCACATTTTTGGGAATAGAGTTTGCATCAATAACTCTACAGGCTGAGAATAAAACGGTCATGAGAGTGAGGGCTAAAAGTCCAAATAGGATCTTTTTATTCATAATGCTCCTTGGAGTCCTCCTTGAGAATTCTGTTCGTCTCCAACAGATGTAATAATGACAAGGATATCCTGTCTGGGGACACTCTTACTATAGCAAAATGTTGTCGATATGGCAAAGCTATCAGCAAGAGTTTCTGGAAAGGTTCGCTATCCTGTTTCTGAATTATACTGATATTTCGTTTGTTTCGTTTACGTTGTGCATTGTGGAAATGACTTGATGCTTTCTGGTACCGCATCTGATCGATGTGGTAATCAAACCTTCTCCTTTTATCTATAGCAAAATATTGCTAATTTGACAAGTGGTATATTTTTTGGCCTTCCAGGCGATCCGAAAAGCCATTGAGTAGGTATATTAATTGCACTCCAGAAATAAAAAGCAAGCAAGAATTTACATCTTCTTGCTTGCTTGAGTAGCGCATACGGGATTCGAACCCGTGATCTCCGCCTTGAGAGGGCGATGTCCTAAACCGCTAGACGAATGCGCCTTGGATAGGCGTGACTTTATGTGTACATTGGCCACGCGACATATAATAACCCGACTTTGGGTTTTTGTCAAGGTTTTTTAATGATCACTAGCAAGCGATAAGATAAACAGCGCTTCAGAAGTGAAGTGTATTGGGTGCGTAATTGTGGCCGCGCACCCAATACACTTTCTGGCGCTCGCGGCACCAGAGATGATATTAGCGTTGCAGATCTACGTGAACGGTTTCACCTTTGTGTTTGAATTGGAATTTCAATCGCTGCCAGTTATCGGGCCAATGCGGTTGCGTGCTATAGCCATCTTCCGTGACGCGTAGGCCAGCAAAGCCAAAGACGACGGCTTGCCAGACGGCACCAGCGCATGCGGCATGGATTCCTTCCGGTGTATTGCCGCGCAGGTTTTCAATATCTACCAGTGCACCCTTCATAAACATCTTATAAGCTTCCTCAGTATGGCCGAGTTCGCTTCCCAGGATGGCATGTAGGGCAGGTGTCAATGAGGAACCATAGTCATGGTCGGTAATTGGGAAGTAGTAATCCCAGTTGACCTTTTTGGTGTCGTAATCAGTTTCTTGACGCAACATAGTCAGCAACATTAATACATCTGCTTGCTTGATGAGCTGATACTTTTGTACCTCATGGATACCCAGGATACCTTGATAGGAATCTTTACGTCCTTTATATTTGCTCTGGTCAAAGGTAGGAAGTTTGAAGAAACCATCAAACTGTTCAAGTAATCCTTTAGCACCTTGTGGTACATAGAGATGTTCCTGCACATCTTGCATGTGTTGTAATCGCTCATCAGTAAGGTGTAATTGTTCTATCAACGCAGTTGCTTTAGATGGTGCAGCAGTTTGAAGCCATTTGAGCGTACTTAGTGCTGTCTGGATATTCCGTTTGGCCATCATATTGGTATGGGCATTATTATTCACATGCTCATGCCATTCATCGGGTCCAATAACATCTGAGATAGTATAGTTGTTGTGCTTCTCGTTCTTTTCCGCCCGGCTATCCCAGAAGAGGGCGGTACTCAGCAGCAGCTCGGCTCCATAATCCCGCATAAATTTATCATCGCCAGTGACCCGCCAGTACTCCCAGGTCGCATAAGCAATACTTGAGGTGATATGCAATTCAATAAAGCCATTGAGGACTGGAATAACCTCACCTGTTTCTGGATGGACAATGGAGGGTGGTGTAGTCTCTTCGCCATTGAGCGTGCTTTCCCAGGGATACTGGGCACCATCATAGCCGTTGCTAGCCGCCTTTTTGCGGGCAGCGGAGAGCAGGTTATAGCGATACAATAACAGGTCACGAGCAATGTCTGGCAACACATAGGTGAAGAAAGGCAACATAAAGATCTCGGTATCGTGGAAAATGTGGCCACGATAGCCAAAGCCAGTCAAACCTTTAGCCGCAATGCTGTAGCGATTATCATGATCAGAGACATTGATGCGCAGTTGATAGATATTATAGCGTATACCTACTTGCGCTTTTTCATCGCCATCAATAATAACGTCTGCCTGTTGCCAATACTGTTCCCAGGCGGCTTTTTGCTGCTCAAATTGATAGTCAAAGATCATGACTTTATGTGGAGAACTAGAATGTGTTTCTGCGGCAGTGCTGAGAATCTTTTGATGATGACTGAGCGCCACACGTAGTGGCTCATCTCCATCGCGCGAAGTATACATGACTACAGATTTTTCCGCGGTAATGGTCGCACCAGGTTGTAATGAACCTGTTAAGCGAATGCTTGGCTCTATATCGCCATCCACAAATTCTTTTTGTACCTGGTCATCGTCTGAATTAAAGCTCATGCTCTGTACCAGGGTCACCTGAGTTTTTTTGGTCTGACTTTGCAGCCAGAGCAAATCTGATGTATGACCCTGATCCGTCGTATTCCAGTGCATGACATCGTAGTTACCACGGGCGGCATTAAAATTGGCCCGCAAAGAAACTTCAACCGGTTGATCTTTTGGTGCTTCATCCAATGTGACGCTGTAGCGTATCATTCCCAGGTGTTCGTCAGCCAGGCTAGCAAAGCGCTCGCTATTAACACGCAAGAGGATTCCTGAGGGGCTTTTCCATTGAACTGTGCGCGTGAGCAGGCCAGTGCTCACATCGAGTATACGTGTGTATGATAACAATTTTCCCTTATCGAGCCGAAAACGTTCGCCATTTACGAACAACTGGATACCGACCCAGTCTGGCGCGTTTGCAAGCTCTTCTTTGGCGATCGGAATTGTATCAAAGACACCAAAGAGCAATGTCGCCGATGATTCATGTGGATACCCTTCTTCAAAGGTACCACGTGTACAGAAGTAGCCATTACCAATAGTAAATACCGTTTCCTGGCTCTGAATCTGTTTGAGATTAGGACTGAGCGACTCCTCGCTTATTTGCCAGAGGTTTCCCACTTCGCATCCTCCATGCTTTTTGTGTTCAAAAGCACAAAAGAGCGCCTGATCAGGCGCTCTATTAATCCGCCAATATATCTTGTAGACGAATATTTTCCATAGTTGGTACCACTTTATTAGCGCGTTTAAAACGCTCTTTGGGTCCAACCCCCAGAGCATACATCCCTGCGGTTTTAATCGCTTCAACACCCGCATCAGCATCCTCCACACCAATGCAATCAATAACTGGCGTTCCTACCAGGCCAGCGGCAAAAACAAAAATATCGGGTGCCGGTTTGCCATTGACGACACTATTGCCATCGGCAATACCGTCAAAGAGATCAATAATTTGTAAACGTTCCAATACTGTACGACAATTCTTACTGGCCGATGCCACCGCACTTTTCAGCCCGGCCTGACGAATCTCCTGTAATAATTCTCGACCACCCGGTACAACTTCACTGGGACTCATCTGCTCAATGAGTTTATTATAGTAGTCGTTTTTGCGCTTCATCATCTCCTGAATTTGATCTTCGCTATAGTTTCGGCCACGAATAATATACATCAAAGAATCGCGTCGGCCCACACCACGCAAGTGAGCATCGTTTTCCTCTTTTGTTAAAGGAATGCCCTCTTCATCCGCCAATTGTTTCCAGGCTCGATAATGATATTCAGACGTATCAGTGAGAACCCCATCCAGATCGAATAAGATCGCTTTTGCCTTTGGCATACATGTTTCCTCTCGTGTTAAAAACGTAAAGTGGCCACAACTAGCCTTTTTGTTATAGCCCCTAGTTTATAAACGATGATCTTGCGTAAATGTTGACAAGATAGCACTTAAAAAAGGCATAAATTTTATCTGTATTAAGATATTAGTATACGCTAGATGTGTTAAATTACATAGAACAATAATGGAACTATTTTCTGGTCCTTTTTTTGAGGGGACAATTTGCAGATGTGATTAGAAAGTCAAGGCATTGCTACGTTTATGCAGGGCTTTTTCATGTTCCTTTTTGGCGCCTGCGGCGCCGGGTTGGGGGTGTGGAGTGTGTGTGGTGCGCGGCGGCCGCCGCGCACCACACACACTCCACACCTGAAATAATGTACATCCGATTGCTTGCTAGTGATCTCCTATGCGAACATTAAAAAGCCCTGACGTTTATGTAAGTAAGGAGATATTTCATCGGACGGGAGACTAACGTGCCGCGAGCGTTATGATGAAACGAGCATTTTTCCTATGAAAACAACTTGAACTGAAAAAAGTGCTTGGGTCGTATAGTATTAAGAAGATGTCTGCTTGAGTTCACTGGGACGTTTCTCAACACCATCCGAAAGGCTGAGGATTTCTATGAATACACCTGTACAGATTGGCTTACCGCAATTATTCTTGTTTTTAATCGCTGTAATTGCTATTGCTCTCCTGATTTCATCGCTTATGGGCCTGCTGAGCGGCCGCCGCGAATTGGAATTATTTGAAGATGAAGATGGCCGGCAATACCGTCGCTGGCGTAAACATCGCCGTGAACTGCGCTGGAAGCGTGGTCTTGGTGGTGTCGTGATGTTAATACTGGCTCTCTTTTTGCTCTGGCTTACATTCTCTATTCAAAGTTACCTGGGTTTAACCAATGATATTAAAGTTGCTCAGGTGCAAGCGCAGACCTTTGAAAATGATCCCCAACATATGAGTGTTAGGTTAACCATGCTGGATGATAAAGGGAACCAGATTTCAAATAAAGTCTACAGCATGAACGGTGATCGCTGGCAACTGGAATGCACCATGGTGAAGTTTCCGTCCTGGATGAATATCTTTGGGATCCATTCCAGTTACAAACTTACGCGCCTGGAAGGTACCTACAGCGATCCAAATCTAGAAAGTACCTCCAAACACACGGTAGTGACGCTGAATGGTGGTGATGGCGACTTTTTTAAATCGGTTTATAAGCAGGCCTGGTCATCGCCATTTGTTGATGCTGCCTATGGCAATGCTGTTTTTCAACCAGCAGATACCCACACATATGATGTCTACGTTTCGCAAACCGGCCTGTATGCTAAACCTGCTGGCAAATAAGAGTAGGGTACTAACTTTATCATTGTGCTTTTTTCTACATAAATAATGATAAAAGGCATCTAGATAGAAAGAAAGAGCAGTAATCCAGCTAATGCATTAGCTGGATTACTGCTCTTTCTTCTGGCTAATGTTAGGGGGTAGCCCGGCGCATGAACAGATCCACGATACCCAGGACTGCGGGTATCTGTGCGCAGGTGGCGAGCAGGAAACTCATGAGTGTTTCCATGCGCGGTTTTTCCATGATATTGTAGATGTAATTGCCGAGCCAGGCTCCAAAGAGCATGGTCACAGCGGCAGGAAGTGCCAGCAGAAGCATCCAGGGGCTATTATGCCAGATGAAGAAGGTACAGATACCAAAGATGAATCCACTTATGAGCAGGATACGGTTCTCCTTAAAACTACTCTGGCGCAATAAGGTATAGACAAGCGCAGCCACAAAGAGCGGTATTGGTATCCAGAGTGATGGTTCTCGAGGAATGATTTTGAGAATGTCCGTGATTTTATGCGCGCCTG
The DNA here is from genome assembly GCF_003967575.1 of Dictyobacter alpinus. Lineage (NCBI taxonomy): Bacteria > Bacillati > Chloroflexota > Ktedonobacteria > Ktedonobacterales > Dictyobacteraceae > Dictyobacter > Dictyobacter alpinus. The sequence goes on along the minus strand of NZ_BIFT01000001.1, from coordinate 259,993 downwards.
CATAGTGCAAGAAGTAGAGTGTATACCAGTCACGACCCATAAGCAGCAATGACCACAGTAGTGGCGCCAGCAGGAAGACCCGCTTGCGCGCATCCAGGCGGCGTAGCATAATGATGGCCGCGCCAGCAAAGAATGTCGCGATGGGAATGAACAGCACATGAGTCTGACGCGTCAGGCCAAATTGTTCATAGATGCGATACATATGCTGGGCGGATGGTTCTGTACGCACAATAGGAATATTCTTTAAGGCATCAACCAGATGTGGGGAATACATCAAGTAAAACGGTCCCAGTACCGCGGGACAAAGAAATTCTAGAATTAAGAGCGCCATCACCAGATTCGTAAGCCAGTTTGTTGGTCGATAGGTGCGAAAAGCCAGGCGTGCGGCGATAAAGCCAAGAATAATTGTCAACCATGACCAACCCAGCATGCAATGAGGAACAGACCATTGCGTTTCATCCAGACCATAAGTTGAATGCCAGAAGTTATCGAACATAATAGTAATGCTTAGCGCAACCAGTCCGCCACCCAGCACGACCAGTGATCCAGCGATTTCAAAAGGCAAAAACGGGACGCGCACAGATGGTCCATACCAGGTACGCAGTTTTGGTGTGAAGGCAATAAATGCTACCAGGGCTGCGGTTAAAGATGTCATCACAAACACAAAGAAATGTGGTGGAGACCAGAAAGTATCAAAGCGTACAGTCGCATGCCAGACACGATCCCACAGTTTGCCCGCTCCTGTTGAAGCAAAGAAAATGAAGAACGTTATCCATAAGAGTCGGTAGGCCCAGGCCTGGCCTGCGGGTGCTGCGGATGTATCCTGTTGTCGCCCCTTTTTTTTCGTAGACCGATTATCTTGTCCTTTATCTTCCGACAAACTTTCGGATGGCGAAAAATTGGCAGCGGGCAACTCTGCCATTGGCGTCGTGTGCTGCATATGACTACCTGCTTTCTCTATTCCAGACAAGTTTTTGCTGTGTGCGATAACGCGAGTGTATATGATTGGCATGTCTGAGTATGATAATACAAAGAATTTGTATAAGTGTATTTGAACAAGATGACGGCTGTCCATCATAGGTTGCTGAAACCAGTGGGACCGGGTGAGGAAGGAAAAAGGTTCGATCCTCTTCCTTCCTCTATAAATCCCATTGCTTAAGCTGGCTTATTTGTACGAAGAGAACGTCAGTGTTTCTGATTACTATTATCGGCATGCCTGAGTAGCGCATGTATGTTGACAAGGATGATAATAGCAATCCCTCAAGCATATTTTCAGCATGGGTGCTAAGGATTCTGTGCTCGGAAGTAGACGGCTGACCCATAGCCTTCATAGACCATGCGGAAATCAGATGGTGGGAAAGTAAAGCGCCCCAATTTCGTCACACCTCCCTGATAGCCACCATTATCTGTGACCAACCAGATGCGATTATGTGCGGCCAGCACATCCTGGAAGTCCTTTGGATTGAACAGTGGATGACTGCCAGAAGTAGTTTCAATGATCTTTTTATCTTGCTCAATCAAGAAGAGTGCCCGGTCAATTGAGAAGTAGTAATCAGCCTGACCAACATAGTAGAGGACAGAAACGGCAGGCGCAATCGTGATAACCGTATCACCTTTCTGTAAATGCTTGTGCATATAGTCTGAAACATTGTCATAGTCGGCAAAGTGATGGCGATAACTCAGTCCCAGAGCGCGACTCACAAACAGGTTATAGTTGCTCAATGGTAGTGCCGGGAAGACAAGCACACTAAAGGATAGTATTGCTACCATTGTCCCTAGAAGAATACGTACTGGTAGTGAGACAGCCTGGTGTCGTCCGTCTAGTAGATGTTTGTCCAGTGCCAGATGTGGTCGAGCAAAGTGCCACAGGAGATCCAGAACATTCCAGAAGGCATAGGCTCCTAGCATGTAGTATATGGGGAGTAATGGATAGTAATAACGATCCGCTTGCATGGTAAATACCATGATCAGTGTGGTACTGGCAATAACGAGAAACAAGGCGCAGAAGCGTGGGCGCCGATCTTTATGCACAAAAGCCAGCACGATACCCAGTACTGTCAGCGATGAGTTAATAATGAGCCAGGGCTGTGTGAGTAGCCATGGAGCCGCATTATCTTTAATCGCAATTTGCTTGAAAAGTAGTGAGAAGTAATAGGGTATATTATCAAATCCTGGTTGTATTTGTGGACGCCGACTCTGATCTGTCGCAAAGGTAGCGGGATGGGTCCAGAAAACGGCCAGCAATTGAATAATAATCAAGGCGCAGGCAGTCAGGGCAGGTATCCACCAGTGCTTCTTGCGCAGGATGTAGGGAATACCATAAGGGGCTTCGCGCGTCGCTAACAAGGTACATAACAGCGCTGCGGGTAGAATAATAAAGTTTTCCTCATGGCTCAAGTAGGCCAGTACCAGACAGGTCAGCGCCAGGTAGACCGGGCGTTTTTTCTCACGCTGCTCGATTGCGCGATAAAGCATATAGATTACAATGATAACCATAAACTGAGCCTGTTCATACATACGTGTCTGTCGAGACCAGTTTAAGGCATACGGTGAGAAGGCCAGCATGGCTGCTGCTAACCAGGCAATTTTTCGATTAAACATGCGCTGGGTAACTATATAGAGTATTGGAATGCTTAGCAGATACTCTATCAAGCTGATCATGCGTGGTACTGTGCGTCCTGTTGTACCGAAAATGAACATGAAGCCTGCCAACAGGTACGAGAAAAGTTCTCCCTTTGGATAAATGAAGCCAGACGGAAATGCTGGAAAGCCGTGTGCCATGATATTGCGAGCAGCATTATAACTTGACAGTTCATCCTGCCAGAATGGCTCATAATCAATGCTGTAGCAGACCATCGGAATAATCGGCAGCATAATCAAAATGAGACCCCAGTTCAAGCGTAACCAGGCAATGAGACGTTGCCGCCAGGGCCCCGCTTGTATTGTACTTGCTGCCTCCGTCTCAGCCAGCAAGCCCTGGAGATTGTCATCTGGAACGGCTGCTTGTGGAAGATCAACAAAGAGCGTATTTCGCTGCTGCCAGTAGCGTGCGTGGAGCCAGAGTCCAATGGCACTCGCAGCCAGCAGGACGAGTAAAATGCATCCCCACCATGCCGTATATGGGAACGGCTGTGGCAAGAGTGGTTCGCGTGCCAATACCACCAGTAGCCCTTCCAGTGCCAGAGCAGGTAAGAATACCAGGCTAGCTGCTTCAAGGGCTGCTCTACGAGATCGATAGTAACGTGGTAGCACTAGCAGTGCCAGTAAGAGCCAGAGAGCCAGTACAGCGACACTGCTATAAATGATGACCTCTACCACCCGCATTGGTGGTAGAGAGACCACATTACGCGGTGTGCTGTTATCTGGCACGTAATAAGACATACTGGCGCCCGGTCTTCCGATGGGGCTGGGATCTGCCCAGCGTAAGGTTTCACCACCCCCTTGGGTCCAATGATCGACCGCCTGTGATGATGCATGCCATTTTGCATCTTGCTGTGCCAGATTTGTTACCGTATTACCTGTTTGGGTCAGTACATCGATCGCCATCGCGCTTTTGAGCGCATCCAATCCTACCTTCGCTGTACTATTTCCAGGAGCCAGTACGTGGATTGCCAGGACATTGGTACCCCTATGAAGATAGGGAGTAATATCATAAACACCTGTAATTAGTCCTGTACGATAGACAACCGGTATACCATCTGCCTCATCCAGGATAGTTGTGAGTGTTTGTTGTGGGACGGGAGGTTGACCATTCCATTGCATATATTGGTGGTCATTAATAAAAACATTTGCCTGTCCGGTCGCAACCAGCCGTAGTAAGACACTGCCTGCTTGTTGTGGTATCTCAAGTTGGCGGACAAAGTACCCCTCCTGTCCGCCTTTCACACTAAGCCAATGAGAAGGTAGTGGATGGGTATAGACGATTGGATTTACCGTAAGGAGCGCATCCGCATATTGTGGTCGATCAACCAGGCGTGCTGTTTGCCAGAGCGTGGTATCAAATGGAGCCAGTGTCCAGCTATAGGGTTTAGGGGCGCCACGTGCATGGGCCAGTACCGTTTGTCCTGTCGCCTGCCAGGAGGCATCGCTTTTGATATAGCGGGTTTGACTGCCCCAGTTCAGACCGATCAAGGCGCGAAGTTGCGGATGTTTTTGATCGGCGTCCACTACACGTACACTAAACGCATTAATACCAGCTTGCAGCACAGAATCCAGATCAAACATATAGGTACGTGGCGTCTCGCCATGATCAAAATCCTGTATATTATCCCCGATAAAAATGCCATTAGCAAACAGACGAAAAACCTGATTGGCCGTGATCATTACATAGGCGTTATCTGGAATAGTATTGAAGTTAGTGTTATAGCGATAATAAGACACAGGTGCGCTGGTATCGACAGCCTCAATCCAACGTGCCCCCTGCCATTGAGGAACATATGTCGTCTGTTGTGGGATTAGCGTATATTGGAAGGCGAACCAACTTGCACCTGTACATGCAAGCAATAGACATAACCACAAAGAGAAGCTTGCCAGACGATGCCTGACCTTTTGTATGGCCAGTGTTTCAAGCTTCCTTTGTGATATATCTCCGCTAGAAATCTTTGAGGAAATGACACTCATAGACTTTCTCCATGTCATGCTATTACAAAGCAATCGTGAACGCTACTCATGCGCGGCAGGAGCTTCCAGCATTGGTTATCGCATCCCTGACATATGCTGGCGAGCAGTATTGTTGCGATAGGCCGGATCTAAATTTTGTGCTTTATACAGATACTCGCGCGCATTACTGATATCCCCCGAATCAAATCTGCTCATAGCGATATAGGTATAAGCGGCGGATTGCATTTCAGGGCTGGAAATGATATTCAGAACCATACGCATATGAGCTTCGCATCCAGAATAATCATGTAGATCATAGAGAATGCGTCCGATAGTAAAATGCGCATAAAAATTGGTATCATCAATTTTTAATAGTTCGGTCAGCCAGGGTAAAGCTGGTTCATTACTCACCAAACTATTCTTAGGTATGCTCCTAAGTGGGCGACTGAGCTCAGCCATTTGTATCAATGACAGGCTAACTTCATCGCGTAACCAGGGCGTATGAGCATATGTGTTCCAGCTATTTTGTAAGGCCTGATAGGCGCTATAAACATCATTCTGGCTACGGTAGTAATCACCCAGATACACAGCACTTTCAGCATTTGGCTGTTGTGGGTGTAGAAAGTACCAGGCCTTCCCGCGTGCAATGTGGTATTCCAGTGATTGCTCAAACGAAGGATTCAGTGTTCGGGCATGATCAAGCCAGTTGAGGGCATTGGTATACTCGCCCACATTCAAAAAGTGGTCAGCCTGAGCCTGACAGGCCAGAGCGGCAGGCGCGCGACCAAAGATGATCAGTCCAAGTAGGACAGCGACACCTAGCAGCCAGTTGCGACGGCGACGTTCTGAGCGTAGGGTTGGAAACGCCAGTGGCAGCAGGCGTATGCGCATCGGAAGGAAAACCTTTGCCGTAAAAAGTATGGCCATACTAATCAGCGGTACAAACCAACCAGGACTTAATTGGTTTGTCAGCATTGCCAGGCGACCAGCAATATGGGATTCATGCAAGGTAAATGGCAAAATTGGCGTGAATTCCGGTGTGGCTTGATACCCCAGATGGGTACGAGCCAGTTCCAACTGAATCTGTTGCCGCGTCACATCTGCTACCGTTACCATATCCGCGCAAAGAAACTGAAAAAGGAACAGCACCATTGGCACCAGACACAACAAGCCTGCTTGTATATAGTTTTGTGTTAGTGAGACGCGTGGCGCTGCCAGCAGGTAGGTTGGATCTGCGCTATTTTGTGCCCGCAGTACCAGCCATGTCTGGCGAGTTACATAGAAAATGTAGAGGGCACAGCAAGCGCAAATCAATCCATAGTTGAACATACCCGAACGCAACTGCCAGCCGAGGTCGACCGGCAGTTGCCATGCTATCAGGCGTGTTCCCGAGGGGTTGGTGAACCAGGGAAGCACGCTAGCGATCAACATGCTAACGCCAGCGGCCCCTGGTATAATGACCCGGTATGGCGCCCAGCAGCGCCGGGCAGACCAGGGTCGTCGTTGCGAGGTAACCATGTGCTTCTTCCCCTCATTTCCAGCCTTAGTGTTCAACAGAGTTAACGGTGATAGCCTGTCCGTGATGGAGACGGTTCAGTGGTAGCACCACAATCTGATCATTAGGATTCAGTCCACTATCAACATAGAAAACATCCGGTGCGGAACCAGCCACATGCACTTGTCTGAGGAAAGCATGGCCGTTCTGAACCAGGAAGACCGATGATTCGTGATCAGGATTGAGTACTGCGATACGAGGAACGATAAAGGCGGTCTGCTTGCCTTCTAAACGCACATATGTACTCATGCCTGGTAGGAGAAGTTGCCGATTATTTGGGACAGTCACATCAACCTGAAAGGTATCCGTTTGCGCATTAGCCTGCGGTATAATGCCCGTGACTTTTCCCTCAAGAGTCACATCTGGCAAAGCGGAAGGGGTAATATGGGCGGCCGCACCCAACTGGATTTGTTGTAGATTAGCCAGCGGAATCTGGGTATGTACAACGACTGAGGATTGATCCATCAGGGTCATTAATATGGCATTCGCGGCAAAAACCTCACCTGGACTGATCAAGACCGTGATCACTGTTCCATCTACTGGTGAGATCAACGTACCGCTATGGAGGGTTGGATTATTGGTTTGAGCGAGCAGGGCGTGATAACGGTTGTTGGCGACTTGATAGGCCTGTTGGGCCTGCGCTATGGTAACGGGATTAATGGCTGTCGCTGTAACTGAATTCAGATACACCTGGGCAGCAGTGACGTCATTGGCCGCCTGTTGTATCTGCGCATTAAGTTGTGATGGATCCAGCTTAAGCAGTGCCTGATTGCGCTTAATATGATCGCCTGGTTTCACCAATACATCCATAATGCGTTCCGCCAATGGAAATTGAACATTGAAGCTTTGTTTCGCATCTACCAGGCCACCACCACCCACATTTTGGGTTACCTGTTGCTGCCGTCCTACATTAAACACGGTCACCTGTTGTACCGCCAGAAGCGAGTACCATAAGGTATAAAGGATAATAGCGATCAGGGCCACTACTGCAATCAGGGCTGTAATGCTCAAGGTTCGTATACGCCTGGGCTGTTGTTGAAACTGTTGCGCTGCATTTGTGATAGTGACCTTTGAACGACGGAGTAATAAGGGCAGCGAGCGTTGTACTTTTATGGCTGCTTTTTTTATTTCTGGTTCGGTATTTTTATTTATCAATGCAGACGTATACTGGTCCTTCGTATTGTTCAGCTGCTCTTTCCCTTGTTTTGGCAGGGGCTTTGAGACTGCTTCAGAAGGATCTGTATATTCGGGTAAAACTTGAGACCGTCTTTCGTCCATAGTAAACCTCTCCATAGCTGAATATGCCCATGAGTAGCTAGCATCATGAGCTCCAACCTGCCGCCGCTACACTGCTGCAAACGGAACGTGTCAACCTGATTTCATACAGTAATCATAGGGCTAAGCTGTACGTCTTATACGATTATGCATTCAAGGTGCTGGTTTGCCTGCGATCTTCTTTTCCCTCATCAACAGGTACATTATTCCTCCGATAACGGCAAAGAAGATGCCCTGTGTATCTGTCAGCAACACTAACGCTGTTGCGCTTGATGGATCAACATGTAAGCTGGTAAGAATAGCGATAAAAGTACTTTCGCGTAAGCCATAGCCATTAATCGTCGTAGGTAGCACTGAGACCAGCGAGACCATCGGAATGATTATCAGGAAAAAAGGAAGCGGGATATGGATATGCAAGATCATCGCGAATGCATAATAATTGAGTGCCGCGCTAAGATGAAAAAGCACTCCAAAGATCGTCGCCGCACATAGTGCCTGTGGATGTCTGAGGCTTTCCCGTAGTGTCATACCGATTTCGAGCAAGGACGTGACAATGCGGTATCTGGCCCAATTTCCTTTGAGAAACTTTGGTAGCAACGTAACCGCAAAGAAGACACAGAACAGAGCGCTACACATAGCCAGACTGGCAAGACCATAAGTGATAACTACCCATTGCGGAAAGGCTATATGCCAGATGATCAAACTAGGAACCGAGACAATGATCATCCCAATAAAACCAGTCACGCGGCTCATAACTACGGCACTAATTGAGCCGCTGGGATTGCGTCCTTCTCTGCCTACATAATAGGCCTTGACTACATCACCCCCCATACCAGTAGGTAAAAAATGATTGAAGGCAATGCCGACAAGGTAGAGATTGATCAGCCTTTTAAGATCGATAGTAATGCCTTCACCTTCCAACAGACTTTGCCATTGATAAGAGCTAAGCATGACACCGATCAGACCAATAATCACTCCTATTACTACTCCTCCATCGTCAAGATGCTCTAATTTCTGTAGGACGCTCGACCAGGAAAATGACTTGAAAAGAAAGGCTAGTAGCAGAACCGTACAGCTAAGCCGGAGCGCAAACTTAATACGTGCAATATAAGGTTTGCGAGGGCGAATGGGAGGCAACAACTCTGTTGTCTCTCCATCTGACTCAGGCACAGTATTCTCCTGGGACGGATCTCTTTTCTGTGGCCGTAATATGCTCATTACACCTCCACATTTTCTATTAAGAGGAGCAAGCCAACTGGCTCCCTCGGTAGTGGCTTGCTCTCGGAGAACAAGTGCGAACTAAGCAGATTGAGCTAGATGATAGAGTGAGCGAGTATAATCAAACTCCTCGGCCAATCCTTGTGCGAGTGAGATCACGGGAGCATAGTCGAGAAATTGTTGAGCTCGCCGTGTATCGGCAAAGGTATGGCGTACATCTCCATGCTGTTTTTGTTCAAATGCTACCTTGATGTTGTTACCACTAACCTCGGCCAGAATAGCGATCACACTCCTCAACGTGACGCGTGAGCCGCCAGCAATATTCATAATTTGACCAACCGCAGTCTCTGAGGTCGCGGCGCGAATGTTTGCCTCGACGATATCCGAGATGAATGTGAAGTCGCGAGTCTGATATCCATCATCGTAAATGTGGATAGGCTCATGCTGCAAGATGGCTTTACAAAATTTGTGGAAGGCCATATCCGGCCTCTGGCGTGGACCATAGACCGTGAAGTAACGTAGTGAGACCGTTGGGACATCGAAGTTATGATGATAGAGGGTACAGAGATTCTCGGCCGCTAATTTAGTTACCCCATAGGGCGAGAAAGGGCGTAGCCGCGTATCTTCCTCAATCGGAAAGATCGTTGCATCTCCATAGACTGATGAAGAAGATGCATAGATCAGGCGTTTGATGGTTCCGACGCGTAACGCAGTTTCCAGCAGGCGTTGTGTTGCCAGCACATTGCACTCAGTATAGCGTGCAAACTCACTACCCCAACTGGCCCTGACTCCGGCTTGTGCCGCCTGATGGAAGACCCAATCTACGCCATCGAGTAGTGCTTCCAGAGGAAGGTTGATCAGATTACCTTCAATAAATGTAAATGTACGCCATGAACGCGGGCCGTCCAAATTTTTTTCCTTAATCGAGCGATCATAATAGTCAATGAAGGCATCAACACCACAGACTTCATGTCCATCAGCTAGTAAGCGTTCAGCCAGATGGGAACCAACGAAGCCGGCGGCACCCGTAACTAAACAGCGCATGATGTTCTCCTTGATAGTCGGTAGCAGTATATCTGTTTCTACTTTACGCAGCCATTTCTAATACATCAGCAGAAAATTCCTCCTGGACATACGTGCTCTTTTTAAGAAACACCCGCCAACTATAGTGTTCTTCTGCAAACAGTCGTCCGTTTTCACCCAGAGCCTTTGCCCATTCTGGATCGCGTAGTAGTGTGATCGCTCCTTCCGCCAACCCATCGGCTGTTGGTGGTACCAGTAGCGCTGTCTCCGACGAGAGAACCTGGGTTTGTGAATAAATTTCCGTCGCCAGAATTGGTTTGCCTGAATGCAGGTAGGTATATAATTTCAATGGCGTATTGGTCCCTTTACTGCGCGGACTCAACAGAATATCCGCAAGGGCCATATATTTTGGCATTTCATCCAGTGGTCTCTGGCCGATAAAGCGGACCGCATCCTGGATGCCAAGCTCTTTTGCCATGGCGTGTAGCCGCTCAATCTGAGCTGTCTGGCCGCCGACCAGAATATAATTGACATCTGGAAAGGCTTTATAGACAGCCGGGATACTGTGAATTAACAGATCAATGCCTTGATAACTTTCCATGGTGCCCGTGTAGAGCAAGACCGGACCAGAGCCCAGTTCAAGTTCTTGACGAGCCTGTAAAATCTCCTCCTGTGTGGGGGCGGGCAAATTTTCATCTACTGCCGAGTTTTCAATCATATGGATTGGAGTCTTCTCGGTCATACTGCGTGCGGTTCCTTCGATATCGGGGCAAATGGCAATGACTCCATGAGCCTTGCGCACAATCAGTTTTTGCACCATTTCAACGCAACGAATAAGAAAGGGGTTTTTTGTGAATTCCGAGCTCACAATTTGTTGTGATAGATCTGAATGCATATAGTAGAGATGTTTGCGCCCAAAGATACCGCTTAAGATAATCCCCATTGCACCGGCTTCTTCATGCGTGTGCATACAATCATATCGTTCGATGCATAAGCGCCATAGAGCAAGGAAGAAGACCAGCAGATCCAGGGGAAACTTGGCCATAGAGGGCCCAACCTTCACCTGATGAATACCAGGAATGGTTGGAATACGAAAAATGCGTAGGCCAGGCAATTCTACTGGCTTCCCAATATGATAGGTGACCAGATCAACTGTATGACCCATGCATAAGAGCGCCTTAATATGATGATAGATGGCAAATGGTGCCCCTCGCTCTTCCATAAATGGTTGAGGGGCAATCATTAAGATTTTCATCGCGTTTCCTTTCGTATGCATTGACTGCTGGATCGCCTATACTATTGGGCCTTGTTTGGACTGATAAATGTGGATGTATGCCATCTTTTTTAGAAATTTACACCTGATCAGCGCAAGCGGCTAATGACTGGATGCATTCTCTTTTTCCACATGCTCCTGGATATCCAATGGTTTTGATGATTGAAGATCATCATTTGGTAGGTGTCGCACAGGGTTTGATACCGGCGATAATTGCTTAACAACATAGGTTTGTTTGTTTTGTGACTCATAGTAGGTGCGAATGAGCAATTCAGCCAGCAGACCGGAGAGGATACTGAGCAGGCCGAAGCCAGAAAGGAGGAGTGAGATAGGAAACAGAGGCGTACGCTGTCGGCGTGAACGGACAGGGAAAAGATTGCGTAACAGACTAAACACTCCCGTACCCAGACCTAATCCTATGGATGCGAGACCGGGAATGCCAAAGGCGTAGAGTGGCTTGGTACCAAAGCTACCCAGAAACTTTAATGTGATAAGGTCCAGGACAACGCGTACCGTACGTGATATACCATATTTGGATTTTCCAAATTGCCGCGCATGGTGATTAACCTCTAACTCAGTGATACGCGCTCCATAGAGGGCGGCATATGCGGGTATAAAGCGATGCATCTCGCCATAGAGGCGTACATGGCGTAGCATCTCATAGCGATAAGCCTTCAGCGTGCAGCCATAATCATGAAGATGGACACCGGTAACGTTGGAAATGAGTTTATTAGCCAGTTGGGAAGGAATTTTCCGACTTAATTTTGCATCCTGACGATTTTTGCGCCAGCCACTAACGACATCATAACCCTCTTCGATCTTTTCCAGCAGGAGTGGAATATCGATAGGATCATTTTGCAAGTCACCATCCATAAAGACAATAATCCGGCCCTGACTATGGGCCAGACCTGCGGCCATTGCTGCTGTCTGACCAAAGTTGCGTTGAAAACGGATTATCCGCACATGAGCATCTGTTTCAATCAGCCGATTTAACTGCTGAAATGTCTGGTCGCTACTACCATCATCAACATAGATCACCTCATACGAAAAAGATTGCTGGGCCAGTACCGCGTGCACACGTTTATGTAAATGTGAAATGCTTTCTTCCTCGTTATAAACGGGGATAATGACGGACAAGTACTTGGAACGTATGTCGTTGTTTTTTCTCACAATTATCTCCTTCGTACACTCTTCCCCAAAAAGAGCATGAACATCAATCTTTATGTATATGGATCTCTATACATGACACAATCGACATCTCAACAACGATACTTTAGATGAGTGTTGGGGAGTGCCTGTTGCGATGCCACGAAGTCAGATATCAAGTATCAGAGGTTGGAGACAATGGTTGGAAGCACTGCTCCAGCGTGTTCATGGATAACGACGTCAGCGAGCGTATCCAGGCTGGTAGGTGTAAGGTTGATAATAATGAGGGGCACATTGCGTTGTAGTGCTAACCGAGGTAGGATCGAGGCAGGGGTAACTTTGAGTGATGAGCCGATGACCAGGAACAGATCACAAGTATTGGCCAGAGCTTTTGCACGGTTAAGTTCAGCTTCTGGTATGCGTTGGCCAAAGAGGATAGTGGCGGCTTTTAAATAACCTCCACAGAGAGTACAGCGCGGATCATGTTCACCTTCCTCTACCCGCTGTTGCAGTTCAGCTATAGAGGAACGGTTACCGCAATGGGTACAAGCTGCAAAGCGCGAAGTCCCATGCAATTCCACGATGCGTTCAGGTTGGTGACCCGCATCATGGTGCAGTCCATCAAAGTTTTGTGTAATCAATCCCAGCAAGCGTTGTTGCTGCTCTAATCTTGCGAGAGCTTGATGCGCGGCATTTGGCCGTGCCTGTGACACCTGCTGGGCAAGCTGCCTGCGTGTCTGCCAATACTGTCTGCGTGCTACGGGATTGCTGATAAACTCGCGATAGCTAACTGGAGGCTGGCGTTGCCAGATGGAATCAGGACTACGAAAGTCCGGGATGCCTGATTCAGTACTGATGCCCGCGCCTGTAAGGACCACAATCTGTCGTGAGTATTGTAGCAATTCAATTGTATCTTGAATTTGTTCTGCTAAACTTAACATAGATCCTGATAAGATATACAAATATGCGTAGAAAAAGTACCTCTACAGACTATAACGCCTGTCTGATCCTTTGGCAAGCACAAGTATTCGATCAGCAGGGCTTTTTAATTTTCCTCTTCCTGGCGCCTACGGCGCCGGAGTCTGGTGTGGTGTGTGTTCTGTGGGCGGCCACGGCCGCCCACAGAACACACACCACACCAGAAATACTCTGTATATGATTTGCCTGACAGTTACTCCCGGCTGAAAATTAAAAAGCCCTGTTCGATCAGGCGGGTGGCTGTCTATCAAGGAGTAACATTACCATTAATACTTAATAGTGGTTTGCCAAAGTAAATTTGTGCAGTACTCTTGTTTCCCACCTGGATCAGGATACGACTGTAAGGTCCGGTATATTTTTCTGCTTGCCTGGTGGTAAATGTATCGGCTGGCGTGAAATTGATTGGTTCCCAGGTTTTAGACTGCCAGTTATACAATCTGGCTTGAATGTTGCCATTATGGATTGATGAGCCCGAACCGGGGCCAGAAGGATGCTTGATGAGGTCTGGCACGGTAATGGTCAAGCTTTTAATCGCAAGCCGTTTTGTCCCTGGCAGTGCTATTTCAAATTTGAGACTGCCAGTTGAGAGCGTATAGGCGCCAGGTAGGATGGCACCCGCGTCATAGCTGGCAATATCAATGATCGTTCCTGTAATACTATCTTGCGGAATGGTGATCGCACCTGAGTACTCCATCGAGAGTGGCATCTGCAGGAAACTTGTATGTTGCCCTTGAGGTGTTTGTTGATTGACCGTTGATGCAGACACCGCAGTTAATGGGTCATCCGACCAGGCAATCAATGTTGCCTGCGCACCGGGGATGAGTAATGGATCGTAGTCATTCTTGAGATTGGGATCAGGTATCTGCCCACCAGTGACATAAATGGTACTCTTGCTAGTGATTGCGTGAGTCAGGCACGATCCTTCACAGGCCACGTAGTTGGAGCCTATGCCACTAAGTGCCGATAAGAGCGCCATATGCTGTTGTTGATTGGTTTGGGGCTGCTTTTTCTGTTGATAAGGAAAGTATTGACCTGGCAAGCCTGTTTGCCTGCCAATCTGGTCCGCCAACGTTTGCTCTGAAACGGGCATGATATTTTTAAGTAAGACATCAAATGTACGGGTCTGACCTACTGCTAAATGTCCCAGGGGAATAAACGTATGCGGGAAAAGTACATATGCATCGCTGAGCGGAGTTGGCAAATTATTGTGGACGGTACCCAGAACATGGTTGTTTTGTAAGGTGAGATGTCCTGACAGTTTTCCTTGCAGGGTCAGATCTTGTTCTGAAATTATAGGATCAATGGACCACAATTTATCATTATATAATTTGAGATCGGTATTGTGTGGATTATACGTCACCGTGGTTGGCGTACTCTCCATGGACGTCTGGTTATCAGGATTACTCGCATTACGATTCAGATATTGACCATCGATGGGTTCGGCCAGACTGGCCTCTGGAAGTTGCAGATTCATATCACCCTGACCTGGGACCAGAACACCCATATATGTTGTCGCATGGGCCGCCGTTCCATTTTGATTGATCTGAATGAGTGAAACGCTGTTATTTGTTACCGCTCGTATTTTTATGGAGGCGGCCACACCATAAGATAGCAGTGAGAAGACCAGGATACCGCAGAGAACGATACGCCAGCTTTGCAGACGTGCCTGTGGATGTTTACGCAGATACCATAGACGTACAGGACCCAGGAATAGTAAATATCCTATTATGAGGCCGATCAATTCTAAACTGAGTGGTGATATAGTTGGCGCCAAAAAATTGATCAGACCACCGCGCGTGAGAATTTGTCCGGGTCCACCATCATAGCTTTGGGCGCCACTTGAGATCAACAGATGATCACCCATTACACGCTGTAATAACATTTGCCAGATTCCTGAAGAGGTTCCCCAATTATTGAGTGGCGGTGCGGCCAGATCAAAAGCGAGATAACAGATAATACCAGCGCCCTGGTGTCCCTGCACAAGGAGTGGCATATTTGTGGTGCCGAAAACTGTTTGGATCGAAGAAAAAGCACTTTGCTCATGAATAGTTGCGGTACTGATGGTAGGTGGAACCGGCGGAATATCGGTAGCGGCTGGAGCAATAGTATTGCCATTAAAAGAAAGCAGATGGGTTTGTGCGGGTAGCACATTTAGTCCTTGCATGGTAACAGGCAACAGGCTCTCTGGTAGAGGTCCCAGTGTACGTTGCCAGTTAAGTCCTCCCACCTCAATGAGAATACCTCCACGATTTACCCAGGTTTCGAGTATTGTCAACTGTTGGGCGCTCAAGGTATTGGTGGCAAAATTATCTAAAATAAGGACATCGAAATTTTCCATAGCGGTTTCCAGCGTCGGCAGTGTTCGTGTATCTAATCTTGAAACGTTAAGCGAGCCAGACTGATTGATAAGTGTAAGTTTTGCCAGTTGCGGTTCGAGCGCCTCATTGTCTGAAAGAACGCCAACGAGGGTATCGCCGGGTTGTACCTCATAGCCCTGTCGACTGGATTGGGTGCTGATAGTTTGTCCCAGACTGTTACTCAGGGTAGCCAAAAAACCACGAGTGAGCAGATTGCCTGTATAATGTGGAGCATAGACTGTTAAGCGTTTCTCCGCCCCTTGTGCTAATGTCACAGGTTGCTCAAAACTCCACGGCGAGATCGTATCAATATGTTGTTGGCGAATGGATCCTGAAAACGTACGTACGGAGATCTTGCCATCAAAAGCAGGACCGTTATTATCAATAGTCACGCGTACCGGTGTCCAATAACCTGAACGGTAAGTATTCTCAAAGCCCGCCTCAATCGTGATGGTTGGATTAATGCCACTGGCTGCGGTTTGAGGTGTGGAAGGAGGAAGTGCCAGATGATAAATGACCAGAATAAGCAAGGCCAGAGTGCAGATGCCTATACTATAGATGATCTTTTTGCGTCCAGATGTTGGGAGCCAGCTGTTGTGGCTAGTACGCATACTAAATGGCCCTTTCCCACTGCTTCAAGACATCATTACGTGTGACAATAAGCGTCTTTCTGTAAGCTTTCCGTGTTTACTCATCGTGAGAAAAATACGAAAGCAGGTATCCATGGTAAGGACCATCATCAGCTAATGATGGGATATACTATGAAACTTTATGAATATTCTTGAGACAAAATGGTATAGATGCTACGCGTATTACAATAGTAAATTTTTGGTTCGCTTTTGTCCAGTACCAGATAGAGAAAAGAGGAGAATGAATGACAAATCCATTTCAGAATTTTTATCGTTATCAGCAGCGTCGGCTTGGTATTTTGCTTGGTTGGGGTCTGGTAAATATGCTCATCGGTGCCAGTTTACAAGGCACATCATCTTCATTCTGGAAACAGTTTGGCTTGCAAGCATGTACCTGGGGAGCCATTGACACCGTCTTGGCCATATTTGGTATCCGAAGCGCCCGGCGCAAAGAACAGGATTTTCAGCAGGCAAAAATCGAAAAAAGGTCCGAGCAAAAAGAAATTAACTGGCTACATCGCATTCTGGTCATAAATGTGGGGCTAGATGTTTTGTATATTCTCAGTGGAGCCTGGGTACTAGGGCGCTTTACAGAGCAGCAAGATCGTCAGGGTCTGGGCTGGGGCGTTCTCATACAAGGACTCTGGCTGTTCCTTTTTGATGGTTTTCTGGTGGGTGAAATTCGGCGGCATTGGTTGCAGAGACCATAAGGCTTTCCTGCTATACTTCAGGTTGCGCCAGACGCATGCGATATTTGATATCGTAGTTGATAATAAAGGCTAATTCGTTGGCGCTCAAGCCATAATGCTGGGCCAGAAGCATATCAATGCGATCGATAATCGCTTTTGATTTGCGAGCGTAAACAGTATAGCTACCAGTCTGGCCGCGTTTAAGATGTCTGGCATAACGACAGTAATCATCCATCAACTGCTGATTCAAATCCTGCAATTGTTGGATGATTGATGATTGTGTGGGATAGTTAAAGCGGAAGCCAAAAAGCATATAATCTTTCAAATTAAAAGTATCAAAGGTTACCGTATAATACCACCAGAAAAGTGAACTATTAAATAAGGCTACAAACACGTCACGGTCATAATTCTGCTGGAAGAAACATTGTTTATTTGAAGTTGTTTCATAGGGCCAGGGAAAATTGACAAAGACTTTCCAATACAGTCCACCCGCAGTGCGATAAAACATAGTATTTGCATTAGGTATGCGTGAAACATAGTTACTGACGGGCTGGTGCAGCAATAATTTTTTCAGGATCTCATCCTCAACCGGATGACTGAATTTGGGATAATAGTGCAGATTGAGTGGATCGGGTGGGGCAGTAATCGCGTGATAAATGAGCCGAGAGAAAAGCAAAGGGCGCTGTTCCTGTGCCCATTTTATGAGACGAGTGCTATAGCGTTGTACTGAACCCTCTGGTTTAGCCAGATAGATAGCAGTAGGGATGCTGGCGACCTTGCCACCAGAGAAGAGCATGGATGGGCGAAAATGATAAAAAGAGAGCCAGCTAACAGGAAACCAACGTAGAAATGCGCTCAGAAATGGCTGCATATTTCTGGTGGCAAAAGCAGCTAATGGTAAGATCATACCATGGCGTCCATGCGCCGAAAGCAACTGGTGGCTGCGCTCAACAACGCAGGTATACAGGTTGGCGCAGCATCTGGTGACGAAGTGTTTAAGCGCATAAGGGAAGGTCTGTTCACTATACTCTACATAGGGGGGATTGCCAATAATAACGTTAAAGCCCCCCTGTGATAGTATATTTTGAAAAGAGTACTGCCACTGTGCTTGTGGTGGAATGGTCGCTTGATATATAGCTGGAGAAGCAGGCATCGTAATATCTTGTAGCTCTATCAGGGTGTTGCCCACGAGAATGTGTTGCTCAATGTCAGGTAGTGGTTCTATATCTTCGACCTGCTCGATCAGGGCCAAAAGCTTTAAATAGAGATGGAGCTTACATATCTCTATTGCTTCTTCCATAATATCAATGCCATAAAGATTGCAAGTAATAATTGTCTTCAGCACATTATAGCGGCGAGATCTCTGACTGGTATATATAGTTGACACAATTATATTGATTTTCTCTAATTGATCCAGGCAGGCTTCATATAAAGGTAACAATACACGTAGAGCTGCCAACAAAAAGGCACCGGAACCACAGGTAGGATCCAGAATACTCAATTGGGTCAAATGGTGATAGCATGCAAGGAGTATCTGAGGATCATTCAAAGACTGTAGTGCATCTACCGCAAAACGATTTATCTCCAGGTTAGAGGAGATCAGTGCGTCAATGGCGGTGACCTGTCCAGTCTCTAATGAGGTCAGTAATTTCTGGATAGCTTGTTGACGTTGTTCATACTCGTGTGGCGTTTCATCTGGCAGATAGTTCTGTTCCAGTAAGATAGCAGAGATATAGCGTTCAGGCTGCTGTTGAAGAAGTGACCAGATTGGACCCGCAGGCCCAAACATGGCAGGGTATAAGTGTGTCATGTGATCAAAGAAGGCAGGAATAATAGTATTACTGGCGATATATGTCGTTACATCCTCACGCGTATAATAAGCGCCCATCTGCTGTTGATTGATATACTGTTCAAAAATATAGCCCAGCACGTCAGGTGTGAGTAAACTTTTTTCCTGTCCCGCTGGTTCATCAACGTGCCAGCGATACAGATCAAAAAAGGTAAAGAGCCGTTCAAAAGCGCTATCAGGGATTGTAATGGAGTGATAGTGTTCTTCAACCTTACGTAACGCAAAGAGACTCCCCCCTAGATATGGAACCTGTCCGAGCCGCGCAACTATTTCCGGTGTATGGACGGGGCTGTCAAGTCCTTGATGAAAGAGTGGCCAGAGGAATGAAGCGTAAAATGTATCAGGGCCAGCACGCTGGCGGGTCGCTTGCAACTGATGAGAGAGATAAAGCAAATCGTGATTCAGGAAGCCCTGTTTTTGCAAGAAATAGAGAAACATCAAGCGATTAAGGAGAAGGGAAGCCAATTGCTCTTGTTCGATGATAGATATACGAGAATCAGGACATGAAAAACAGCGTTGGAAGGTTGAGCGCTCTACTTTAAAGCGTGCATAGAAAAGCTTAATAACCTGTTCAATATGTTGAAATGCTGAATAGTGTCCAGATTTAAGCACTCTACACCCCATCCTATTTCTTGATATTTTTGTTATACATCATATGTCCTCGCTCTTTATTTGTAAAGTATATTTGAAATACTGCTTTGCCCTTTATGCTTTTTACGTGGTCCTGTGAGGCGATGTTTCTCATCATAATGGAGCACAAAGTCTAAATCATGCGGGTTAAAGCGATAATATGTTGCGAGTACCCGATCGATATCATCTAGAATTGGTTTAGAGTGCCGCATATAATATTCTGTTAGTTCGATCATATGTCCACTTTTGCTGGTTGGTTCTTTATGTTGTGTATTGCGTGTACTTAAACGCGCATGGACAAGTATATCTTGTTCGAGTCTTTGTGCAAGGATGCCTAGTTCTGGAGAGCAAAGCAGATCCTGGTTAAGGGGAAAGTTTTTGACCAGGGCATGGGAAAGATGAAAGCCATCCGCAAAGGTCGCGAACCAGAGGTAGAAAAGTGAGCTATTTAAGATTGCCATAACGTTCTGCGCGGTTTGTTGATCCGCAAAAAAGAGAAATCTGCCATGCGGAGGGTTCATCACCTGACCATTTTTCTTGTAAAATGGCACATGACATACTGCCTTCGCCCAATAATTCGTCGCCTCCTGATAATATACATAATACTCCGTGGGCTGATCACACATTGTTATTCCTATAGTCTTCTTGTTGGCAACCTGTTGGAGTTGTTGAAGAATGAGTTCTTGCTGACTAGAAGCCAATTTTGGGAAGACGAGGGGCAAGTATAATTGGAGCTGCTGTACCTGCGTGTAGTGTAATAATGAGAGTAGATAAGGACGCTCAGCACTATACCAGCGGTGGATACGGGTTACATGTAATGTTGGAGGAACTGGCTGGGCTTGTTGGCTGGCTAATAGAATAGAGAGGCGTTGAAATGCTCCTTCAAAGAGGCGGCAAGGAAAAATCTCGAAATTAGCCAGCCAGAGTGCTGAATGTTTTTCAACCAATAGCTGGCGTAGGGCCGTAAAGCGTTGACTACCACATAGACTGATTGGCACGATTAAGCCCAGCTGACTGTGATATGGTCGGCATAAAGCTAATGAACGCTCAATGATTGCCGCATAGATATTGCCACAACTCTTTTCCTCATAACCATCGATTGTGTATTCGCCTTTAATCTTACTGTACTCTAGATAAGGGGGATTGCCAACAATCACATCAAAACCGCCAGCGCTGAAGACCTCAGGAAATGTTTGTTGCCAGTGAAAAGAATGCTGTTGGCTATGTTCAATCGTGGGTTGAGTGGGAGCAGTGATAGTAGCGTGTGTATCCAGGTCCGCATTCCAGATCGTCCCCACCAGTGCATTACCGGTATGGATATTGAAGGTTAGCGTACTCCATGGCTGGATATCCTCAATGTGTTTGATCGAAGCCAGGCGGGCCAGATACAGGCGTAAGCGACAGATATTAATCGCCTCCGGTGCAAGGTCTACACCATAGAGATTATGCTGTGCGATCAAGGTCAGAATATAGTGTTGGCGGGTAGGATGGTATTGCTGTTGTTGTCTTTCTTCTATGATAATGCTCAGGCAAGCGTCTTGCTGATTGATCGAAGTTGTGACAAGTACATCAAGGCGCTCCAGGCAAAGGGTATAAAGTGGTTGTAAAAGTTGCATGGCTGCCAGCAAGAATGCACCTGAGCCACAGGTAGGATCCAGAATTGTTATCTGTTTGAGATTTTTTAGAAAAAGCAAGAGAAAAGCGGGTTCCTGGATATTCATCAGGATATCTGTGGTAAAACGTTGCAGATTGAGATTATAGGTGATAAGATCTACGATATTATGGATAGAGCCAGTCTTGAGTCGGTCCAGTACGTCGTGATAGCGCACTTTACGCTGCTGATACTCACGTTCGGTTTCTTCAGGTAGATAAGCTGTTGTACATACTGTCTGATGAATATATCGTTCGGGTTGTGTCTTGAGCAATTGCCAGCAAGAAGCATGTTCCCCAAAAGTCTCAGGGAGATCTTCAGCGATCTTCAGGAGTAAGCGTGGGAGAATTGTATAACCTGTGATATACAGCGCTATATCTTCCTGTGTATAGTATGTGCCTGTTTGTTTTTGATCGCTGTGCTGTTCGAAGATATAGGCCAGAATAGACGGTTGGAGAGTGTCCTTTTGCGGCTCAAGCTGATGATCTAATTGCCATTGATACGAAGAAAAAAAGTCAAACAGGCGAAAAAACATAGCATCTTCTATGAGGAGTAGTGGTGAGCGCAATTCTAGCGGGTCCGGCTGAAAAAGGGGAATCTCAACATGCGGGAGATGTCCCAGGCCGATCTTTTGAGCTAGCGCTATTGGCTGTCCTGTATACAGTGCATTGAAGAGGGGCAGCAAATACTCACGATAGAAGCAGTCGGGACCTGACCATTGTCGTACACGTTGTAGACGATTGAAGAGATAGTCAGGATCATTATCTAACAGTCCCTGGCCTTGAAGAAAATAAAGGACGATCAAGCGAAGTAAGAGGGTGGTGATGTACGCAGTGGCATCGTCATTATTTACAACACCATGAAGTTGTCCGAGTGCCAGAGCATGTTCAGACTTAAACTGATTGTAGAATCTTTTGTTCAGTTGTTCCGAACTGAATACGGTATCATGGACAGGAGGCGGCTCATTCACATTTACACTCCTCATCCGAGTAGTACTGTAGTTGAGTCTATTGTAGCAAGAATGTCAAGATAAAGCGAGGATAGAGCATTTTGAGTTCTTGTCCCTCTTGTCAGAAGGATAAAATCATGGTAACCTCGACCTGCTATGATTATGCCTATCATCCAGAGGAGAATAGAGTATCGTGACGCAGACGATGAAAAATCAGACCCCCCCACCTTCACGTCCAGGCCGTCCTGGTCAGCGCCAGCAGGAGCGCCTGCAGCGTAAGCAGCGCCGCCAACGCCGCCTTGTGCTATTGTTTAGTGGCCTGGTGGCTTTGGCGATCCTGATTGCCGCCTTGACCTGGGCCTTAATGGCGGCACGCCAGAGCAGTGAAGCCGCAGCGCACGCAGACGCAACCGCAACCGCAGCAGCCAATGCTGTCACCGTTAACGCCACCCAGACCGCCAACGCCGCCAATGTGCAGGCGACCGCCGATGTCCAGTCCTTAATCAAAGCAAATCCAAAGGGACCCGACACCCCACCCAAGGTAGATGGTACGCCAACCAAGACCGCCAGTGGACTTCAATACGTCATTATCAAGCCAGGTACCGGTGGTGCTGTGCAGTCAGGCAGTACTGTCGCTTTTGAGTATACGGGCTGGATTCAGGGCAGCAACAAAAAATTTGACAGTAGTTATGATCATGGTGGTCAGCCATTTGCCGTCACCGTTGGCCAGAATCAAGTCATTAAAGGTTGGGACGAAGGTGTTACTGGTATGAAGATTGGTGAGACCCGCCGCCTGATCATTCCATCCAGCCTGGCTTATGGCGATAAGGATCAAAAAGACCAGAGTGGTAAAGTGATCATTCCTGGTAAAGCCACGCTTATTTTTGATGTCACCGCTGTAAGCTTTACACAGCCGCCGGCCCAGCAGCAGCCTGGACAATAATGATTCCTAACCATCACTTTTATGCTTCGTATGAATGGCGGCAATCGCTTCCATTCGTACGAATGCATACGATTTATAATAGATATTTTGTGTAATCTATATAGAATATAATCTTGACATTTCTAGATCGGGCACGTATACTCTCACAAGTTTAGCTATATTGTTCTTATCTCATCCAGAAGGGGATGATTTTTTTTGTCTTACAGCTCTACGATTATTTTTGTAAGGTAAGAGGATTGTCATGGGAGTTCCGAAACTGAATAATGAACATTCTACAAACATAGAAGAGGTCGAGCAGAAATCATATTTTCCACGCTGGCAAGTTAAAACTGAAGGTATTATTCGGCCTGATGAGCGTTTGCCCTGGGGCCCAACAGTGCTGGTTGGTCTACAACACGTACTGGCCATGTTTGGTTCCACTGTTTTTGCGCCTTTAGCCATGGGTTTTGATCCCAATACCGCCATATTCTTTTCTGGTATTGGTACACTTATCTTCTTCTTGATTGTAGGTGGACGCGTCCCTAGTTATGTAGGTTCAAGCTTTGCTTTTATTGGTGTTGTCGTGGCTGCTACTGGCTATCATGGTGGTGTAGGTGGTCTTAATCCTAATATTCCTGTAGCTCTTGGCGGTATTGTCGTAGTAGGTATCATCTATGCGCTTGTTGCGCTTATCGTAATGTTTGTTGGCTCCCGCTGGGTTGAAAAATTAATGCCACCAGTTGTTACCGGATCGGTAGTGGCGTCGATAGGCCTAAATTTGTCGGGGGCGGCTATTGGGCAGGCTACAGGTAGCGCCTTTGCGGGTTGGATGGCTGCAGTTACTGTCATTGCGGTTGCTTTGATTGCAGTCTATGCCCCAGGTTCATTACGTCGCCTCTCGATTCTCATTGGGGGCATTATTGCTTACCTGATCAATCTTATCTGCGGTTTTATCGGATTGGGTCCTAAGATTGATTTTGGCAAGGTTGCAAAGGCAGCCTGGATCGGTTTACCCCACTTTTCTATGCCCGCTTTTTCCGGTAGCGCGATTAGTCTGATTGCTCCTGTGGTTATCATTCTACTGGCAGAAAATATTGGACACGTACGCGCTGTTTCATCGATGACGGGTCAGAATCTAGATAAATATCTGGGTCGGGCTTTTATGGGTGATGCTGTTGCGACTATCGTTTCAGGTTTTGGCGGTGGCACTGGTGTTACGACCTATGCTGAAAATATTGGGGTTATGGCCGTAACCAGGATTTATTCGACGCTGATCTTTGTCGTTGCCAGTTTTGTGGCTATCCTACTTGGTTTTTGTCCTAAATTTGGTGCTCTTATTGGTACTATTCCCACAGGTGTTTTTGGTGGGCTCTCGATTGTCCTGTTTGGCTTAATTGCTATTTCGGGTGCTCGTATCTGGGTTGAAAACAACGTTGACTTTGCTAAGAGTCGCAATCTCTTGACTGCAGGTATCTCTTTGATTATCGGTTCAGGTATGGTTGGTGGAATTGTGATCAAGTTTGGCAATATCACCTTTGATGGCATTGGGGTTGCCACATTTACTGCCATTGTCCTCTATCAAATTTTGCGTGAAAAAGAAGCACAGCCAGATGAAGCAGTCGCTGCTGATTCAGCTGTTGGTAGCGAGGAGTCATAATAGTATTCATAAAAGTGGCTCCCAGGAATAGCGAATATGGTAGCTTTTCCCGTATGATTTGGTGATGATTAGCTTGACATTGATGAATTTCATAGGGTATACTCTTAGCAATTTGAAACTGCTTCCCAACTAGTTTTTGAAAAAAGGACACGGCATCTACATGGGCAAAAAACTATGGCACATCAATATGCTTGCGCAAAAGATATGTCAATCCATTCATTTTCATGATGGGCCCGGTGTCGTTTCTCTTAGAAGAAATAATTTTTCCTCATCCCTTTTATTCCGGGGGTGAGGAATTTTTTTTTGCAAGCTTAAAGGTGTTTCGTAGTTCGATAGAAGAGATACTCTCTCCATAGAGAAAACAGCCAGATATTGGTGACTGGAGAGGAAGAAAAGGATGACCTATCAACCTGTCGTTGTAACTGATCAAGGGAGGTTTTATGTATCAGGTTCCGTCTCGTATACAGCCAGAAATTGAGATGATTAATGGGGATTTTAAGGGCAAGGATATTGTGTCCCTGGATCAATTCTCGGTTGAAGATCTGACGGTTTTATTTAATCATACACGTCAGATGAAGCGAATCGCTGAGAATAATGAGCCTTCTCGTTTATTAGAAGGTTTACTGGTAGGCTTATTATTCTTTGAACCTTCTAGTCGGACGTTCGGTTCTTTTGCCGCGGCAGTCAAGCGTCTGGGGGGGCAGACCATTGAGATGCAGAATCCTGAGGTGTTTTCTTCGGTCAGCAAAGGTGAGACCTTTGAGGATACCATTCAGGTGATGGAAGCATATACCAATGCGATTGTTTTGCGCCACCGTTTCTCGGGAGCCGCTAAGCAGGCGGCGCTGGCAGCAAACTTTGTGCCAGTAATCAACGCGGGCGATGGTAACAATGAGCATCCAACGCAGACTTTGCTGGATATGTATACGCTGTATGAGCGCTTTGGACGCCTGGATAATCTGACGGGTCTGTTGGCGGGCGATGCCCTGAATAGCCGGACGATCCACTCACTGTTGCGTGGGCTCTCACTCTACGAGAACAATACTATGTATGTACTCTCGCCGCGGCAGTTGCAACTATCTCGCGATGATTATGTGAGCTTGCAGGATCGGGGTATTCGCTTGATCGAGATTCATCGTGAGCAGGATATTCCCAAAAACTGTGATTTCTGGTATTGGACGCGGGTGCAGAAAGAGCGTTTCGCTTCCGCTGAAGAGTATCAGAAGGCTCAGAGCGAGATTGTGGTCGCATCGCCGGAACTACTCAAAACGTATGCTAAAAAGGACATGATCCTGATGGATCCTCTGCCTCGAGTTGAGTCGGTTGATCCAGCGGTTGACGCGGACGAGCGAGCCGTTTACCTGCGCTCACAAATTCGTAATGGTGTCTATACCCGTATGGCATTGCTGGCACTGGTGCTTGGTCGTCTATAAACTTACGGGTTTATAGCGTACATGTCTATGGCGACTGTATAAAATTTGACGTATGGACCGCTCCCGGTGTTGATCTGGCTGGATATGTGGAGTGGACTTTTTTTGACAATATATCGCAATCTGAGAGGATCATACATGCATAATAATAATGTCACTGGTAACCTGCTGGTGTCACCTGAGGATACACAGAGAATAGAAAGTTACGTTGGAAACTCTGAACGTCCACCTACTTATGGGACCCTGTTATTAGAAGATGGGACGCGTTTTGAAGGCATTTCGTTTGGCTACCAGGGACCCTCTGCTGGTGAAGTCGTTTTTTGCACAGGTATGGTTGGTTATCCGGAAGCTTTGACCGATGCCTCGTTCGCCGGACAAATCTTGACCATGACCTTTCCCCTGATGGGTAATTATGGCGTACCAGATAAATCATTATGGGAAGATGATCATATTCATGTGTCTGGTTTGATTGTCTCCAATTATGTTGATACCCCCTCCCATCCGCAAAGCACTATGAGCCTGGGCGAATGGCTCAAGCGCGAACGGATCCCGGCATTAGAAATCAAAGATACACGTTTGTTAACGCAACATATCCGTACGCATGGGGCAATGCTTGGTAAGATCGTTTTCGAAGAGGACATTCCTTTTTATGATCCCAATAACGATAACCTGGTAGCGCGTGTTTCGGGAACGGAAGTGCAGCAGGATGGAGAAGGGGATACTACCATCGTCCTGCTGGACTGTGGTGCCAAGCGGAATATCCTACGTAGCCTGCTCCACAAACATGTCCATGTCATCACTATACCATGGGACTACGATCTGTTCTCTGATGCCTGTACCTTTGATTTCGATGGCATCTTGATCTCGAATGGACCCGGTAATCCTAAGATGGCGGATAAGGCGATCGAGACAGTGCGTATCGCCATGGAGCGTGGTATACCCACCATGGGCATCTGTCTGGGCCATCAAATCCTGTCTCTCGCAGCAGGTGGCGATACCTATAAGTTGAAATACGGGCATCGTAGCCAGAATCAGCCGGCGCTTTTACAAGGAAGCAAGCGTTGCTATATCACAACCCAAAATCATGGTTTTGCTGTCGGCACATTGCCTGAGGGCTTTGAGTCCTGGTTTATTAACGCCAACGATGGCAGTAATGAAGGCATCAAACACCAACATCTACCGTTCTTTTCGGTCCAGTTCCATCCCGAGGCCGCCCCAGGTCCTGAGGATACCGATTGGATTTTTGACTACTTTCTGGAGAGGGTAAGAGGCGAACATGACTAAACCAGGTAAGGTGCTGGTACTAGGAGCGGGTGCTCTAAAAATTGGACAATCCGGTGAATTTGATTATTCAGGCTCCCAGGCTCTTAAGGCACTAAAAGAAGAGGGAATCTCGACCGTTCTGGTCAATCCCAATATTGCTACTATTCAGACATCCCGAGAAATGGCTGATAAGGTCTACTTTTTGCCAGTAACACCATTCTTTGTGGAAAAGGTTATTGCTAAAGAGCGACCAGATGGTATCTTGCTGTCCTTTGGTGGTCAGACGGCCTTGAACTGTGGTATTGACCTGCACCGCAATGGCGTGCTGGAGAAGTACGGTGTGAAGATCCTTGGTACACCGATCTCCGCGATCATTTTGACTGAGGATCGTGATGAGTTCGCGCGACATCTGGGACGCATTAATATTCCCACACCACAAAGTAGGACTGCTGAGACACTTAAAGACGCGTTGGTAATTGCGGAAGAGATTGGTTTTCCGGTCATGGTGCGTGCCGGTTTTGCACTGGGTGGACAAGGTTCTGGTATCGCTAAAGATCGCCAGGAACTAGAGCATATCGTGAATGGTGCTCTGGCTTTTGCTCCCCAGGTATTGATTGAGAAGTACCTGCACCATTTTAAAGAAGTTGAATATGAAGTGGTGCGTGACGCCTTCGACAATTGTATTACCGTTTGTAACATGGAGAACATGGATCCTCTGGGTATCCATACTGGCGAATCAGTGGTAATTGCCCCCAGTCAGACGCTGACAAACTCCGAGTATCATATGTTACGCTCGGCCTCAGTTGCCATTGTACGCAGTCTGGGCATCGTTGGTGAATGTAACGTCCAGTATGCGCTCAATCCAGAGACTTCACAATATTCAGTCATTGAAGTCAATGCCCGTCTCTCACGTAGCTCGGCATTGGCCAGTAAAGCGACAGGCTATCCACTGGCCTATGTGGCCGCTAAATTAGCCCTTGGTTATGCTTTAACAGAACTTACCAATCAGGTGACAGGTGTAACCAGAGCTTGTTTCGAACCAAGCCTTGATTACGTCGTAGTCAAGATCCCTCGTTGGGACCTGGACAAATTCAAAGGTGTGGACGAAACAATTGGTACAGGCATGAAGTCGGTTGGTGAGGTGATGGGTATTGGACGAACCTTTGAGGAAGCCTATCAAAAAGCCATTCGGATGTTGGACCTTGATTTTGAAGGGGCAACCTCGGAGAAGGTTTTTGCTACGAGTGGCGATATCGTCGCTGATGTGATTAGTAAATATCTGTATACCCCCACACCCAAGCGCATGTTTGTCCTGCCGTTAGCCATGCGCAATGGCTATAGCCTCGAAAAGATTCACGAGGTTACCGGTATTGATCTCTGGTTCTTGCAACGCATCAAACATATCGTGAACCTGGAGGAAGGACTCCATAGTGATCCAACGCTGCCAGAGAGTCGCTTGCGTACCCTGAAACAGGCTGGTATCTCTGACAAACGTATTGGTGAACTGATCGGCAAGACTGGCCTGGAGGTTCGTGCCATTCGTAAGCAGGCAGGTGTCGTGCCTAGCGTGTTCCAGATCGATACACTGGGTGCGGAATTCCCATCTGAGACCAATTATCTCTATACCACTTATAATGGACAGCATAATGACGTTACTCCTATTGGTGAGAGTGGTGTGATCGTCATTGGTTCTGGACCCTATCGTATCGGTTCGTCGGTAGAATTTGACTGGACTTCAGTCAGTACAGTGCAGGCGCTGCATAAATATCACAAGCGTTCAATCATTATCAACTGCAACCCGGAGACGGTCTCAACGGATTATGATACCTCTGATCGGCTCTACTTTGATGAACTGACCTTTGAGCGTATCGCTGATATCTGCGAGTTTGAAGCCGCGTTGGGCGTGATTGTCTCGGTAGGCGGCCAGACACCAAACAATCGGGCGCGTGCCTTACAGAAATATGGTTTCCGTCTGTTAGGGACAGATGCTAATGATATTGATCGTGCTGAGGACCGCAATAAATTCTCTGCCCTGTTAGATTCATTGGATATTCATCAGCCAGCATGGAACAGTTTTACAGATTTAAGTGAGCTGACCAGTTTTGCTGAGCGGGTTGGTTTTCCAGTTCTCGTACGGCCTTCGTACGTACTTTCTGGCAGTGCGATGAATATCTGCTACAACCAGCAAGAGTTGGAACAATATGTGCGTGAAGCCGCTGCCGTCTCACCTGAGCATCCGGTAACAGTCTCCAAATTTATGCGCAAGGTAAAAGAGATTGAACTGGACGCAGTTGCCCAGCGTGGCGAGATCAAAGCTTTTGTGATCTCTGAGCACATTGAAAATGCCGGCGTCCATTCGGGCGACGCTTCGATTGTGCTACCTCCACAGACCCTCAATATTGAGACCAAAACGCGTATTGAGCAGGTCGGACGAGCCGTTGCCAGCGCCTTGAAGATCACAGGACCTTTCAATATGCAGTTCCTGGCCAAGGATAACCAGGTCTATGTAATTGAAGTGAACCTGCGGGCCTCACGTACCTTTCCTTTTATCTCAAAAGTGACAGGTATAAACTTTATCGAACTCTTTGTGGATGCACTCTTTCAAGATACTATCCCCGTAGTTGAGATGCCAGAGCTAAACTTCACCGCCGTCAAAGCCCCTCAATTCTCCTTCTCGCGTCTAACCGGTGCGGACCCCGTCCTACGGGTTGAAATGGCCTCGACGGGCGAAGTTGCCTGCTTTGGTGACAACCTGGAAGAAGCTTATCTCAAAGCCATTCTCGCAACTGGAGGTAAAATTCCCCAGAAGGGTATCTTTATCAGCCTTGGTGGTGATGAGAAAAAGGCAAAATTCCTGGAGAGTGCCAGATTGTTAGCAACGCTGGGCGTGCCATTGTATGCGACAGAGAAGACGAGTGCATTCTTGCGCGAACACGGCGTCGAAACCACGATGCTCTACAAGATCCATGAAGAGAAGGCCCCTAACGTTCTGACCTACTTTGCGGATAATAAGATCGATCTGGCAATCAATATTGTTGAGGGCCACATCAATAAAGAACTGGATGATGATTACGCCATGCGTCGTTACGCGGTAGATCACAATATCCATCTGTTCACGAAAATCAAGCAGGCACGGCTGTTTGCAAAGGCCCTTGTCGAACAAGATCTGGCAACCATTCCCATCAAATCGTGGGATGAATATTCAGAACAGGGTGTTGTTGTACATTAGTCCAGTGATAATATAGACAGTATATGTTATCGCAAAGGATCATTAAAAAGGAACATATGGCGGAGTGGCACTTCATCTCTGGATATTCCTGGTAGAGATAAGTGCGCTCCTCCAGTAAAAAAGACATAGCTGTTCGTTACTTTGTTTGGATAGCTTGTTTTTCTCATAATACATCACAAAGTAGAGCAAGGGAATTTTATATGAGTGAGCACAATGATGCAAAGATCATGAAAATGTTTGCGGATGTCGGGGCTGTTGTCAGTGATAGCCACTTTGTCTATAGCTCTGGGCGCCATAGTTCGGTGTATGTTAACAAAGACGCGCTCTATCTGCATCCGAAGGTGATTTCAGAGCTTTGTCAACTCATGGCCCAACCCTATAAAGCCGAGCAGATCGATGTTGTGGTTGGTCCTGTGATCGGTGGCGTTGTGTTGTCGCAGTGGGTTGCTCACTACTTGAATCAGCGCCGCCAGTCTGGTGAAACTCTGGCCGTTTTTGCGGAAAAAGGCAGTGATAGTGTTGATAAACAATTTGCCTTTAATCGTGGCTATGATAAATATATTGCGGACAAAAATATTTTGATTGTTGAAGATGTATTAACTACAGGTGGATCTGTGCGTCAGGTTGTGGATCTGGTGCGTCATCATGGTGGACATGTCGTTGGTATTAGTGCCCTCTGTAATCGTGGTAGTGTGCAGCCCAAAGATGTAGGCGATGTGCCTATCCATGCTTTGATTTCGCTCTCACTACAGACCTATAACGAGGACGAATGTCCTTTCTGCCAGCAAGGCGTTCCGGTCAATACTGAACTTGGCAAAGGCCGTGCCTTCATCGCTCGTCAGAAAAATCAGCATAAGTAAATGGGGAATGGGATGAAAGGAGCGTGATAATGACAAACCAGCCAAAGACCTTTCTGGCTTTACTTGAGCAGCGCTGGCAGCAGGGACATTTTGTCTGCGTTGGACTTGATCCAGAATACGAGCGTTTGCCCGAAGTGGTTAAAGAGGGGCGTACACCTGAAGATGCGCTAGTTTTTTTTGCCTGTGCTATCATCGATGCGACCGCTGACCTGGTATGTGCATTTAAGCCGAATAGCGCTTTCTATGAAGCCTATGGCGAGGTTGGAATGCGCGCGCTAGCCCAGATAGTATCTTATAGTAAGACGAATTATCCAGAGGTTCCCATCATACTGGATGCCAAGCGGGGCGATAATAGCAATACAAACTTAGGATATGTCCGATCATCATTTGATCTTTTGCAGGCTGATGCCATCACGGTCCATCCCTATTTAGGAAAAGAGGCTCTGGCACCCTTTCTGGCACGTGCAGATAAAGGTGTGATTGTACTGGTAAAGACCTCCAATTCAGGGTCCGGTGAATTTCAAGATCTGCTGGTGGGCGAGGAACGTGAGCCGCTCTATCTGGCTGTCGCCCGTAATGTGGCCCGCTATTGGAACAACAATGGTAATTGTGCCCTTGTGGTTGGTGCCACTTATCCCGCTGAGTTGCAGCGTGTACGCATGCTGGTAGGTGACCTGCCATTGCTGATTCCCGGCATAGGTGCTCAAGGGGGCGATGTTGCCGCCACAGTGAAAGCCGGACAGGATAGCCGGGGATGGGGTATGATCATTAACTCCTCACGTGGCATTATCTATGCCTCTAAAGAAGCAGATTTCGCGCAGGCTGCCCGTTCAGCCACTAGTGCCTTGCGTACCGAAATCAATAGCTATCGCAACTAACTGCTAGCTGTTTCTAAGAAGCCATAAAATTATCCTTGCATAATTTTATGGCTTCTTTTTGCTTATTGATTTTTCCATAGATTATGGGTGGACTACTATATACGGCTCTCGCTTGTTTTGAGGAGGAAGATGACGAGGCTGTCGCGACCGCCTCGTCATCTTCCTTCTCAAAAAAGTAGGTATGTGGAAAACTTGCACATGGCGTTAGTTAGTGAACAGGGGCATAATGGGTCACAAATTTAAGGATGAGCTGTGTCAGTTTGTCACCATTATCACTATCAAAGATTGCGGTGCCATGTAAATTGCCCTCATACATCTGCAACTCTTTGGGATCTTTGGCAATTGAATGCATATGGATCGTATCCTCCGAGTATGTGTCGAACTTGCTATTCACAAAGAGCTTTGGTGCTTTGATTGCCTTCACATCGTCGTCGGTAACATTGGTTGGAAACATTTCGGGAGAAGAGAGCGTAATAACAGCCGCTACGTTGGTGTTAGCCGCCACTTTCAGCGAGGCGGTTCCGCCCATACTTGAACCGAGCAATACAATCTTCGTCGCACCTTGTTTTTTCACAAAAGCAATCGCCGCCCGCAGATCCGTATCCAGGATTGTGATGTCACTTGTCCCTTCCGAATCACCATTACCTCGAAAATCGTAGGCCAATACCTGATAGCCCAGGGATGCCAGCCGTTGAGGTACACCACTGTTCTCCCAGATTTTCTTATCGGTGCTCAACTCATGTGAACAGATGACAAAAGCCTTGCCGCTTCCATAGAGTGAGCCTGCCAACTGAACATTGTCTGAGGTCTTAAAATGGACCAGATGAGAAGAGACTTGAGGTATCGTGGCGGTTGGTGTAATCGCAGGTGTTGGTGTTGCCTGAGGAGTGGCGACTGTGGTTGGTTTTGCTGGTGCTTCCGATCCACAGGCAGCCAGAAAAAGCAAGATAAACAGGAATGACAGCAGGCGAGGTGATTTCATCGTAAAATAATCCTCTTTCGTGTGTCTTTTGTGTCACATATTTGTAATACCAGTATAATAATTGGATATAGATATGTCAACAATAGTTAAAACTACAAGGCGTGTAAGTCAGTTCAGGATTCTAAACTGACTTACACGCTTTGCGATTAAAAACGATATACTGGATAATAAGTAGCCATTATAGTAAAGGAAACTATTATGGTATGTATATGCAGTTTTCTTAGTGTGAGTTCTTCAGTGGCTCAACGACTT
This sequence comes from Dictyobacter alpinus, assembly GCF_003967575.1. Lineage (NCBI taxonomy): Bacteria > Bacillati > Chloroflexota > Ktedonobacteria > Ktedonobacterales > Dictyobacteraceae > Dictyobacter > Dictyobacter alpinus. The sequence goes on along the minus strand of NZ_BIFT01000001.1, from coordinate 226,699 downwards.
CCTGAACGAGGCGATGGACGATAGCCTCGGGAAAAGGAGGGCGGATATTAAGGACAATATGATTTACGCCGGCCTCAATATAGCTACGTATCTGCTCACGCGTCTCTTCTAGATTATCGGGATTGATCACGATCTGAATCGAACGTGCGATCTCTGCTGGATTGCGTCCTATTTCTGCACAGTGTTGATCTAGAATCGCATTTTTATGTTTGAAGTCCTCAACGGATCCCCCGGCCATGTTCCAGACGCTGGCGTATTTAGCGACAATACGGAGCGTGAGTTTCTCACCACCGCCCCCGATCACAAATGGAGGATAGGGCTGCTGTACAGGTCTGGGTTCGCAATAGGCATCTTTGATCTGGTAATAGCGGCCCTCGAAGGTCGCTCCTTTTTCAGTCCACATACGTTTGATAACTTCACAGGCCTCATCCAAACGACGCAGGCGCTCGCCCGGTTTATAGAGAGGAATACCATACGCCGAGTGCTCAGCTTCATTCCACCCGGCGCCTATACCGAAATCAAGACGACCGTGGGAGATAACATCAATGGTGGCCGCGATATTAGCCAATACAGCGGGATGGCGATAGGTGTTGCCAGTAACCATCAGGCCAAGGCGAATACGTTTAGTCACAGCCGCGAAAGCGGCCAGGACGGTCCATCCTTCAAGACACGGCCCACTTAATTCGCCATAAAGAGGAAAGAAGTGGTCGAAAAGCCAGGCATGTTCTAGCAAAGGTTCTTGATCTGCCGCCTGCCAGATAGCCAGCATATCCTCATACGTTGTCCATTGTGGAGCGGTTTTTACACCAAAACTCAGGTGAGTCATAATAGCATACTCTCCTTCGTACATTACTTCTATTTAGTGTTTGACTCTTCAGTCTACCCCATCATGTCGCTCACTGCAAGCAATCCAGTCTGTTACCAGGGCTTTTTCATGTTCCTTTTTGGCGCCTGCGGCGCCGGGTTGTGTGTGTGGTGCGCGGCTGCAGCCGCGCACCACACACACAACACCTGAAATAATGTACATCTGATCGCTTGCGAGTGATCTCCCTGCGATCTCTGGGCGAACATGAAAAAGCTCTGGTCTGTGTAGGGTCGAGGGGAAGATAAAAAAAGCTCCTCTAACCCTATCGAGGTTAGAGGAGCTGGGGATGTTTAGGATCTAGATACGCTCAAGTGGTTCAAAGCCTAATACACGCAAGGCATTGTTCATGGTTTGGGCGGTAGCCTGAACCAGTAAGGTACGGAAGGCTTTGACTTGTTCATCGGTTTCTTTTACGATAGGTGCGGTGTGCTCGTAAAAGTCACTGAAATGAGCAGCCAGATCGTAAGTGTATGAAGCCAGCATTGCTGGTGCCAGCTGTTCGGCATATTCTGCCAGACGACGAGGATAGGCATCCAGATGGCGTAGCAGATCCCATTCGCTCTGTTCGAGTTGTTCAGGTAACTGTTCCAGTGTAGTTGGAATGGTATAGCCTGAGTCCTGTAACCGGCGACGGATGCTGTTAGCACGCGCATAGGCATATTGGAGATAGACGCCAGTATCGCCATTGGGGCGCAAGACCTCATCCATATCCAACGCGATAATCTGTTGTAGGTTGAAGCGAATCATAAAGTAGCGGATTGCTGAGGAGGCTAGAATCGCCGCAGTCTCATCAGAGAGATCGGGCTTATTATTTTTCTTGGCGACCTCTTTCATACTCTCAATAGCGGCATTAATCAAATCATCGGCCTTAATTTCAATGCCTTTACGTCCGGACATCGCGTAATACTCGCGACCATCAGAGGTATCGATGCCCAACTGTGCAGCGGTTGATGCTGAGAGTGTCACGACCTCATAGGCTAGATGTTTGGAATTATCAGCCTGTTCTTCATAACCCAGCCGGCGTAAGCTTTCATACACTACCTGCTGTAAGTAGGACTGGCGTCCGTCGATGACATTGATGACCTTTTTGGCATGACCAAATTTTGTCGCTGGTGCCTCATCCGTGTTTTGTTTTAACAGAGTGTCGTTCGGTGTGCGCATCGTCCAGAGTTTGCGACCATCGTGCTGGATACCCCAGGGCACAAAATGGAATTCAACTCCCAGCTGATCAGCCAGACCAAATTTCCATAGCTGGTAGGCAATATCTTTCGCGGTATACGTGGCAGTCCCATCGCTGCGGACCAGGATCTTATCACTGTTACGATCGCCCTCGCTGGTCTGGCTTTCGCCTTCACCAAAGGGTAAGATCCAGCAGCCGGCGGCATGACCAGTCTCTGGTTTTTCCAATAAACCACGCTCTTTGAGCATCTCAAAAGTATGTTGCCACAGGCCAGCACGGAGGATTGCTGACTCCCAGGGCAACACATCATAGGAGATATTGAGGCGAGACATCGTCTTTAAGTGCGCCTGAACAATCTGGTGGGAGATATCGGCAGCCATGACTGGATAATCGGGCCCTGATTCTGGCTCTTCTCCATGCTCGATTGAGTGCAAAACTTCTTTACGTAATCTGGCGGCCATCTGTCCCAGCTCAGACTCTTTATTGTCATAAATCTTGCTGATCGTGGTATACACGCGTGAGCAGTAGTAGTCAAATGATTCATCTGGCTGTTGCTCATTGCCGCCGGCAAGATCAAACAGGCCACGCTGTAGCATCGTGAAGCCAACCACAACATCTGCAACCTGTACACCTGAGTCATCAATATAATTGTCGGCTTCTACTTGATAACCCTGAGAGCGCAACATACGTACCACGGTATCACCAATACATGAGTTACGCAGGTGACCAACGTGGGCCGCTTTATTACTATTGATGTTGGTGTGCTCAACGATAACTTTCGTGCCGATACTGACTTCATGTTGTCCATAATCGGGACCTGCTTCGAGTACACGTTCAATGATGCTCTGGCCAACCGTAGGGCGGTTCAGGCGAATGTTGAGATAGCCCGGTTTGGTGGCGGTAACTTCCTGGATAATGGGCTGTGGGTGCGCCTGAAGGATGGCTTGTAAGGCCTCAGCGATTTTCAACGGAGGCCGTTTGAGTTTGCCCGACCAGGCCATAACGGGAATAGAATAATCACCAAAGCTAGCCTGTGCCGAAAGACGTAAATCGATAGGTAGCTGGGCCGCATCAAATTCGATCTGCTCTTGTTCCAGGAATGTTGCGACCGCCTGTTGCATAATACCAATAAGATATGCGTGAATATCTTGCGCCGATGTTTCGGTCATAGAATGTGCCTCACTAGATACTGTCATCAAACCCTCTCTCTTCAACCTGAATGTTGCAACTTACTATATCGTAGGTTGTGCCTATGGTCAAGCACTGGTAAAGTGGACATCGCTTGTGGCCTGATAGCAGAGGTTATACATGAACGAGGGCAGACATTTGATCGTCTGCCCTCGTTCTTCGTGTTATTCGGATAATAGCTGTAGGCGTCAGTTAGCCGTCCAGTGTGCTGGTATCGCCAACCGGCTCGCCCAACTCTTTCGCCCGGATGACACGGCGCATGATTTTTCCTGAACGTGTCTTTGGGAGGCTTGGAGTAAACTCAAGCTCCTCGGGCACGGCCAGAGCACCTACCGTGGTACGGACGTGTAGTTTAAGTTCTTTGGCCAGTTCGTCGGACGGCTCAAAACCATTTTTGAGGATCACAAACACTTTGACGTGTTCGCCCTTGAGCTCATCTGGCTTCCCAATCGCTGCAACCTCAGCAACCGCAGGATGGCTAACCAGGCTAGACTCGATCTCCATCGAACCGAGGCGATGGCCACTCACCTTGATGACATCATCGACACGGCCCTGTACACGAATAAAGCCCTGTTTGTCGATAGTCGCAGCATCACCAGCAAAGTACACATTGGGAAGCGTCTCCCAGTAGGTCAGATAGCGAGCAGGATCGCCATAGATGGTGCGCATCTGGCTCGGCCAGGGATGGCGAATGACCAGGAATCCACCTTTACCCAATCCTACCGACTTACTGTTTTTATCAACCACATCTGCTTCAATAGTTGGAAGTGGCCGGGTCGCGCTACCGGGTTTCAATGGTTGGATAATAGTAGGACTGATCAGAATCGAGCCGGTCTCAGTCTGCCACCAGGTATCCATGATTGGCAATTCATCGTGTCCGATGTTGTGGCGATACCACATCCAGGCTTCCGGATTGATTGGCTCACCGACTGAACCGAGTAATCGCAGGTGAGAGAGATCATGTTTGGCCGGCCACTCTTCGCCAAAGCGCATCAAGCCGCGAATACCGGTAGGGGAAGTATACAGGATCGTTACCTTGAAGCGTTCAGCCACGCTCCACCAGCGATCCGGATTAGGATAGGCTGGAGTACCCTCAAAGAGGACGCTGGTCACACCTGTCATGAGTGGTCCATAGATAATGTAGCTGTGTCCAGTTACCCAGCCCACATCGGCGGTACACCAATAGATATCATCATCTTTAATATCAAAGACAAATTTGGTTGTGGCATAAGCTCCAACTGCGTAACCACCCTGGACGTGTACCACTCCCTTAGGCTTGCCGGTGCTGCCGCTGGTATAAAGGATATACAGGAGATCCTCACTATCCATTGGCTCACAGGGGACGACCGTATCTGCAGGGACATCAGCCAGTAGATCATTCCAGTAGATATCACGTCCCTCTTTCATCGGGACCTCTAACTGCTGATGATTATAAACAACTACATGTTCGATGGTGGGAGTCTCCGCCACTGCCTCATCGCTGATCTGTTTTAGTTTGATCAGCTTACCGCCACGATGATTGCCATCGGCGGTAATGACCAGTTTTGCCTCAGCATCGATAATACGATCGCGCAACGCACTGGCCGCGAAACCACCAAAGACCACTGTATGTACAGCGCCCAGGCGGGCTACAGCCAGGACCGCCACGATCTGTTCCAGGATAGCAGGCATATAGATAGCGACACGATCGCCTTTCTTGATGCCCAGATTTTGTAGTCCTTTTGCCAGGCGATTCGTCTCCACATACAACTGCTCGTAGGTTATTGAGCGTGTCTCGCCGCCATCACCTTCCCAGTGGAACGCCACTTTATGGCGCACATCGGTCTCCATATGGCGATCCAGGCAGTTATAGACAATATTTATTTTGCCGCCAACGAACCACTTAAAAAACGGTTTTTCGGTCCATTCAAACGTCTTTTGCCATGGCTCAAACCAGTGAAGTTCTTTAGCCATGTCATCCCAATATTCGTAGCGGTTCTCCAATGACCACTTATAGAAGGCCTCGTATTCATCGAAGCCTTTCGATTTCATATAAGCGGTGATATTTGCGTTGTCTACCATCTCCTGGGTAGGAGGGAAAATACGTTCTTCAGATAAAATTGAATCGGTGTCTTCAAATAGATTACTGCTCATATCTATGTATCCTCCTCAATACAAAAGGGCCGTCCCTAGATTGCTGTTAGTGTGTGCATCACTTCATTGTAGAACAGGTAGCGTGGGGATTTCAATGTTTATGTCCAACATACTTTTGCGAATTGCCTGTGAATAGGTCTGATCTGGGTAAGTAAAAGGTGCAGTGGGCGTTGTCTCGTTAGCCCCTCTTTTTTATGATCCTTTTCTATTATATGGAACGAAGCAGGGTTTAGAAAGAGTTTCCTGTCTGATTTTGGTAAACCAGGCTTAGATAGACACCTGTGCCAGCGGGTATCAGACGCCAATAAAGCCATGAATAAGCAGAGCAAGCGCAAAAAGTAGTGCAGTCTTTACATAAGCGCCAGAAGTAGTAATACGTAAGTGCAGAATGTTTCTCCTATCCTGTCCTATACGTAGGAGTGTGAGTAAGACAGGGAACGTGGTCAGAATAGCGATGCCTGCATACCAGGGATAGATGCCAGCAAGGCAATCCAGTACAATGGCAAAGGCAATCAAGCTTGTGAGACCAGCGCCAATCAGGCGCAGTTTCCGGACGCTGATATATTCCTGGTTTGGGCCTATTTGTTGTGTTCCATAGTGCTGACAGTAGAAAACAATTGTTGTGTAGAGACCCATAGGAACGCCTGCCAGCAGTATGCTGACATTCCAATTTCCGACTTGTAAAAGATAGGCAGTGCTTAAAAGTAAGATACTCGAACAACATACCAGCAACATACTGATCCAGCCATGTTTGTGAGCTGCAAATGCAGTCCTGCGGGGAAGTAGATAACCATAAAGTAAGACAAAGAGGCTGATATTTATCACGAGCATACAGGTAAAAGGCCACCAACGTAGAAACGTCAGGGTTTGCCAGGCGAGTAAGGTACCAATCACGACAGGCGCAAACATGCCAGGAAGCAAGTAGGTTTTGCTATGTTGAAACAATTGTTGTAAATAACGCATGCTTCGCATCTTTCCTCGTGCTAGATAGTCCTCATCCTTGTGGATAGACTCTAAGTATATCATTACTTGCACCGTACCTGCCGCCTGAACAAGCTTGCTGATTGGAAGCTTGATATATTAAGGATGTATGCTAGAAAGATATTACTTATGCTTGACTTTGCAGCTTTTTTTAGAGTACGATAGCAACGATCAGTAACTATAGATACAAACAAATCTCTTTTCTAGTGGGAGTACACAGATGCAAGAGCATGGAGTCATGCGTTGGTTGCAGTTAACATATAAAGTACCCAGTGAGCCTTCGCAGAAGCGCGTGTGGGTCTGGCGACGGCTACAGAATCTTGGTGCCTATGCCCTGCAAAACTCGGTGTACCTGTTACCCTATTCTGACGAGGTTGAAAAGCTTTTCCGTCAATTGGCCCACGATATTCAAGAGATGGGTGGTGAAGCCAGCATTTTTTCAGTAGTGGCGTTAGATGTCGCTGACGAACAGCGTATTCTGCATGCATTGTTAGATTGTCGTAACGCTGATTACAATAAAGCAGTAAACGTCTGCGCACACTTTCTGCATCGAGCGGTCGCCCTGGTTGAGAAGCAAGAATGGAATGAGCAAATACAGGCAGAATGTTCAGATATTCTTGAGAAAGTCCATCTTTCCTTTCGTGCGGCTAAACGGCACGATGTACTTGGATCATATACCGCGATTGCGCGGGCCTCGGCTGCGGAAGCTATAGCTGTCTGTGAGCAAGTTTTCCGTGTCCTACAAGTACGAGAATTTACCAAGGCACGACGTTTGCTTGAGATGAACTATGAATGGATTTACCTGCCAACTACCTCTGAAAAAGATTCCTCTCCTTGTTCAGGAGAATCAGAGTTATCGACCGACGAACCCGTATCAACGCGTTCTGCCCCGCGTTAGAATTGTAGGAACCAGTTTTTGAGCAGCCATTATCGATAGTCCATGAATATTTGCAAGAATTCAGGTTCCTTCCCTATAGCATTTTAGTATCTTATCGTGTACACTCAAACTAACTACAACGAAACTCTTCGCTCGCACGTATATAATGTAAATATAAAGTAGTTTAAGTAGGTCACCCTCCTACTTTTAGGATATCAGGGGGAAGGACAATGCAAGGACCAAATCAAATTCGCAGATCAAGTGGCGCAAAAGCTATAGCCATTGATGAGCGGGCAAAATATGTGCGCTATCGTCTCTATATGTTGATTACACTACTGACCGGTTCTGGATTTGCTCTTGGCCTCCACCTTATTCTTGGTCGCTAACTGAGCAAAAGACAGTGTCCATCCAGGGATTGTTAATAATTTCCTGGTGGGCACTTCTTTTTGCCTGTTTCATGTGAATTGTTCGCAAAGTGTTAAGCATAGGACATATAATTAGATAGCCAAATTGTCTTTTTTTGTAACACTTCTATAGAAAAGTGCGACTTATATTAAGAGAAGATATTTCCCGTTCCGTTTTTGTTTGCTCTGATAGTTCTGGATGCTCATAGTGGAAAACAAGAAAATACCAGAGCAAGGGGAAAATGTGAAATAGTTCATAGTTTTATAGTGATCTGCGCTGCATACTAAAAGAAAAATTGTTATACATAAAGAAAAATCTTTCTGGACGAGACAAAAACCGTAAGTTTTGTATTACTCTTTAGTAGAGAACTGAATCAGGAACTCTCATTGGATACCAGGTCCCAAATGAATGTAGTGGAAAATGAGACTCAACTTGTAGACGATGCCTGCCATGGATCGCTTGATGCCTTTGAGTCTCTGGTAAAACTTTATGAGCCGCGCATCAGACGGATGCTGTATGGTATGACTCAGGATGTTCAACTCACGCAAGATCTTTGTCAGGATACGTTCCTGGCGGCCTATCGTGCACTGCCACGTATGGAAGGGAAAAATCTGCGTTTTGCTCCCTGGCTCTATCGTATCGCACTCAATCTGGTTCGTAGTGAATGGAGACACCATAAACATATCAAAATGGTTCCCTTTGCAACACCATCAGGAAATGACGAACACTACTTTGAAGAGCAGCAAGGTGAAGATTACCTTGTAAGCGATGAGCACTTCGAAGAGCAGGTGATGCAACGAGAACTGGTTCGTCGTGCCCTGGCCCAACTTCCAGAGTCCTCGGCAATGTGTTTACTATTAGATGCCGAAGGGTACTCATACAATGAGATTGCTGAAACATTACAAGACTCACTCTCTGCTGTACGTAGCCGACTCGCACGCGCACGGCAGGCGTTCCAACGCATATATAACCGTCTCGATCAGGAAGGAAGATGATGAAGGATAGGCATCCTGACCCCCATAACTCTAGTCACAAGTCATGTTCTTTTAGTGCTAGTTGTGTTCAAAGAATCGATGAGATCGAAGCATTAACGGCCCAGTCCTCGCAGGATTTCTCTAGCTATATGGATATTTCAGGCGAGAGAGTGCAGATTGAGCGGCTGCGTGAGCATCTGCTTTTTTGTGAGACTTGTAGAAATGCTGTCAATGCTACTTATAAATTGCGCGATCGACAACGCCATGCATTACAAGACTTTCTATCTGAAGGCGAGACAATCGTACCCTCGACGACTGCTTCTATCCTGGCCAGGCTACAAAGTGAGCCACGTCGAACTCCCTCGACTGCTCATGATATTCCTATGTTGATGGATACGCCAGTTTTGAAGTTGCCCAAACCCAATAATTCTATACACCCTAAAAATAAAATAAGTTTTTTCTTAACGTTGGCGGCGGCCGCTTTACTGATTATGGGTTCTCTCCAGCTTTTCACAAAATTTGGCGCCCATTTACCTTTGTCACAAATATCCACTACCGCATCAACCGCAAATAATCGTAGTACTGCTGCCAGACCGAGCATGCTAGCAAAAAATAAAAAACATGATCTAACAAGCTTGCGCAAAACTATTGACTGGTCTGCTGTGATTATGACGCACCTTTCGGAAGATGGTAAGGATCTAATGATTGAGAATTATGATCCCATCCATAATAAGTCTGCCCTACTATTTACCTCCTCAAATGCTACCGTTGTAGATGGTGTCTCGCATCAAGGTGATAATCTGATCTATCACATGTACGATAGAAAATCCCAAAAAACAGTATATGCTTTTCTTTCTGGTGAGCAATATTATTTTTCTGGTCGCGGCCTTAATGCAATCTGGTCGACAGATGATCGCGAAGTTTTTTTTAATACTGCTGATGGATCGTTATGGAAAATTGATACAAAGCAGCATGATAGCTTGCCAATCAAGCTACCACAGGTGATACACGCCGATCAACTGAGTTTTTATCGCAATCATTTCTTATATTATGTGCGTGGATATGCCCTTTATCGTATAAGTGTGGATGCCAGTCCAAGTATAGAGCAGCAAGTGGTTTATGCGGCATCCTCTAAAGTGTTCTGGATGGATCCAATTTCAGAGGACATTTATTATGTCAAAAAACATGTGGCCGAATACGATATCTATAAGCATCAGAGCAATGCGGCCTTAGCAAGCGATTTGCCGATACAGCCCAATGGCATACCTGTTGGATATACAAACGATGCGCCAAACATCTGGGCCATTATGTATGTAAGTTGGAATTCACAGACAGGTGGTTTTGATATCAGGAAAACTTCTGCAAAGCAAGCGCTAATTAGTGATATCGTTGATGGTAAAGTCCGGGCGCTTTGTGGTTTTGAAACAACGGATGGCGCTATCTGTGATAATAGTCTGGCGCTCTCTCCGATGGGAAGCATATTGCTGGTTGGTGGGGTTGATAAAGCGCAAGCATACCACCTCTGGTCTATTAATCTGAATACGAAAACGCAGACCGAACTGACAAATCCTGCTGGCAAAAGTCCAGTACAATTGATTGGCTGGGATAAGCTTGGGGTTGACTAACCTGTGCTGATTTTTCTGGATGAGGAAAATAAATCCTCCATCAAGAAATGGCAGGCCTTTTTTGATGGAGGATGGAATTACTGTTTAATTGGCTTTAACAACGGCTACATTTAAGCCATCAGTATAGTCATTGTCGTTGGCTAACACAATTGTGGTTAAGCGTGGATCTTCCCGGGTCAGTTGATTATATTTTACCAGTCCGGCGGTGTCAGCATCCATATCTGCTGTTGGTTGGAAGGCTATGCCGTTGCGTACACAATTATCAGCAATGATGATGCTGCCAGTACGGCTAAGCTTGATGGCCCATTCTAAATATTGCGGATATGACGCTTTATCTGCATCAATAAAAATAAGGTCAAAAGGGGCTTCAGCCGTGAGCGTGGGTAAAAGTTCCAGCGCATTACCGACCCGCACCTCTGTTTTATCACCTACTCCTGCATTCGCAAATGACGAGCGCACCACTTCAGCATGCTGAGGATTGATTTCCAGCGTAATCAAGTGTCCATCTGCAGGTAATGCGCGTGCCAACCAGATGCCACTATAACCAGCCAATGAACCAATCTCTAGAATCTTATGGGCCTGGCAGGCTGTAGCAAATACCTGTAATAGTTTGCCCTGGATTGGATTGATCTGTATTTCTGGCAGTCCAGCATCTTTAGCCGCCTGTAAAGCTCCATGTAAACCAGCATCTTCAGGAGCAAAAAGGTGAGAAATTGTAGACTCGATTCGATGACGCTGTTCATCTTGTTGTTCTAAGGTGTTTTCTGACATAAATGAGTTGCCTTTCATCCGGCCATACAAGCAATTTCATCGAGTTGTTTTAGTGACGCCTGATCATCATTGAGGCATCGAAGTTCTTTTTTTATCATACAACATTTTGCTTTGAGCGCTGAAATTAAAGGCAGAGATACACGCCGCTTATGCTGCACCTATATCCCTGCCAGTAATATAAGGGTGCCTAGAAGACTTTTGCCAGGCTATCAAACTGAACATATTTGTGCATGCCAACACTGGTGTAGAGCTGATGGGCCCCGGTTGCATTTGTGGCATTCACCGTGAGTAGAATGCGCCGCATTCCCCGTTGATAATAGGTAGAGAATGCTGTACGCAATAATTGTTGTGCAATGCCTTGCTGACGCCAGGCGCGTCGTATTGCGACCTGCCAGATAAAGCCTTCCGCATTCTCTGGATAGATACGACACGATATAGTACCTACGAGCTGAGTTCCAGCCACCGCAACATAAAGCATTGATGGATCAAAACTTTTGGTTTTCACAAAAACATTTTCATACCAATCGGCATAAGCTTTATACGGTTTGCCATCGATATCAGGAAACGCTTCGGCAATTACCGCATAGACGGCCTCCTCCTCCTGTCCCTGTACAAACGGGCGAATAATAATGCCAGATAATGGTCGGGGGGCTTCTGGTTCCTGATCCAATATGATCTCCATTTCATAGTCGCTTTCCTCGATGGTAAAGCCATCCTCAACAAGTACAGCCGTTTTTGTTGGAATAAAGCTCCAACTATAGAGGCGATGTGGAGTTTCTGGATAGGCTGCCAGTAAAGCCAACGTACGTTCATTGGCAAACTGGAGGAGGTAGCTGGCAATGGGCAAATGTTGATAGGCTGGATGCACATTTGTATGTACATCTAACATGATACCTTGACGGGTAACCGCAACACCTGTATACCCGATAATCTCTCCGCTAGTAGTAATGGCGCACGCATTCCGGGTTAAATCTACCTTTTCTTTGTCCCAGAGTTCATAAACATCCTCAACAGTAGTATCACCCTGACCTATTTCAGCCATGTCGGCTTGATTCGCGAGTGTCATGATTGCGCTTGCGTCCTCGCGATAAACCTCGCGAGCGAGTAAGCCTGCTGGTAGCGTAATTGTAGCCATCTAAAAATGCTCCATTTCTTTCTGTTACTGATGGGCGGGACCCTGTGGAAGAATCCTGCATAATTGTCTTGCATAAGAATGCAGGCAGGCACAACTCTGTGTATTCAGCCAGAGCATTATTGAGGTATGGGTATTGATAGGCAGCAACAGGCTCAGCGTGAACACGTAGGAGATGTGCCCATGGCCTGACTGGTAGATGAACTATGCGAGGGATACAATCTTCAGGCTATATTTAGCATGTAGTGTTATGCATTGTGATGCAACCTGAAAAAGGGCATAGTGGGCCTATGGGCGACAGTGAATCGCTCGGGTGCAAAAATGCAGAGCCGGCAACCACAGCGAGCAAACAAATGTTTGTCTTTCGCTTTTGCCATAATATAACTACTAGCCCTTTTCTATTTAAGAAGACACGGTCTGTTTTAATATTAGCATAATCTAGTATTTCAGGTCAACGCCTGATTTTTATCGTTGTTTCCTTTCTCGCAGACTGTTCAACTGCCTTTAAATCAATCGCTGCATGACATTCCTGGAAAATTTGACGACTTTCATTGATATAATCTATTCCCTGCTGATATATATGCTTGTGCGTATCGTGAGGGAATGGAGACGATTGATGATATTGCTGTAACAAGAGGGAACCACAGCAAGCCAGCGTGCGTGCATAATCGAGCTGTAAACCATGCTCCTGACAAATCTTGCGTGCTTCCTCAAAGTAGTTAAGGGCCAGACTCAACCATCCTCGGGACTGGAAGATGCGACCTAGTAGCCGATAGGCTCGTTCGATAATACGTGTCGTCTCATAATCCTGGGCCTCTTTGAGAGTTCGCTGTGCAATTTCCTGAGCCGTATCCAGATCCCCCTGTAAAAAATGCACCAGGGCTAGTGAATGCTTGGCATCGATAATCGTTTCAATCTCCATGCCTTCGTAAGCGATGGATTTTTGCAGGGTTGTTTTAGCACGGGCTAATAGTTGTGTGCAGCGTTTCGTGTTTTCCTGATTCTCTGGTAACTGCCGTATGGCAAGGGCCTGAGTGATTCTCAGATCTGCAAGTCCAACCATCGCAAAGCGCATACAGCGCGTACTTTTAATGGCCCGACTGGTGACAAGGGCATGTTGGATATCTTTGGTGGCTGCTTTTAAATGACCAAGGTCTGTATGTACAGATGCCAGGGAAATACAGCACCAACTGATGTGTTCCCGATCATTGATCCGTTCAGCTAGTTCTAGACTTTGTTTATACCAGGCTTCAGCCTCCTGTAAGGAGCCGGAACGCTGAGCAACATCACCTAGATTATGCGTTACAAACGTCATGTTTGGAAGATCACCGCCGCGTTCAGCCAATGCCAATGAGCGACGCATATACATACGTGCCTCATCATGTGCGCCTTTGACAATGTTGACCGCGCCCAGATTTCCGCACACACGTGCCATTTCTGAGATCAACTCACTACGTTCATAGATACCTAAAGCGGTATGCAAATGATCCATGGCACTATTTACTTCACCCAGGCTCGCAGCCACAATTCCCAGGCGTTCATGAGCATAGCCAATCTCAAGCGGATCACCTGTAAGCGCTCGTTCAATGCGTGTCAGCGAAAGATCTCTTGTAGGTTCCGGGGCATGAACAATACCTTCTAGCATTGTTAAAGCTTCTTGTAAATAACGTCGTGATTGAGTGTAATCGCCTTGTAAACGGAAGAGTGCGCCATACTGGAGATGGAGGCAGGCCCAGGCCGCACCATTGGTAATACCAGCTTCGAGCATGGTTGTTTTTCCGCGTTCATAACAACTATAGGCCGTCTCATACTCGCTGGTAAAGGTCCAGGTATTGCCAATCTCGCGCCAGAGCATGGCCTGGATCTGTGCCTCTTGCTGGTGTTGTTCTGCATTATGAGCAGCACTTTTAGACAGATCGCTGTTCAAATAGCTTTGAAAACGCGTACTGGTGCGCAGGAGAAGAATATATTCATACACCTGACGTCCTTCGACAAAATTGCCAAGGACAATACTACATTCAGCAATACGTTCCAGGATACGGCAGAGGTGAAGTGGCTCATCGAAGCGTAATTGCTCAATATCCTTATGAATAATGTGCTGGATGTATGCATGAATATCAATGTGGGCTGTTGCTGTAATGTCATTGCTGCTTAGTGCCTGGAAGACCAGGCTATAGTATTGCTGTGCCTCAGTATAAGCTGCTAAGGAGTAGGCCTGATTGCCTGCGAACTCAGCATAGTAGGCTAATGTGGCTGCATCGCCACCACCTTTGCTTAGATGGTAGACGATCGTAGCGGCTACTTTTTCAGGCTGGTTACCTGAGGTGCTTTTGATTGCTTCAGCGGCTCGTCGATGTAACTGAGCTCGACGCGCTGCTGAGAGACGACTATAAAGATGGCTAATAATTAATGGATGCCAGAAATGATAAATGATATGTGCCCCGGTACCTTCTTCGATCAACAGACCAGCATTTAGCGCTTCGTCAAGCAAATCCAGCACTGTATCTTCATCCGCATCATTTGCCATGGGCAGCAACTGGCGTAATTCAAACGATCCACCGATCACAGTTGCCTTACCCAGCAATTGCCGACATCCAGGACTAAGTCTGTCCAAGCGACGTTCCAATACGGCAGCAATGGCTTCAGGTAACGAGATAGTTGGACGGTTGAGTTCGTTCTCAGGCTGATTGGACGTTTTTATGGAAGAGGTGTGGGCATGATAAGACGGACCATTTGAGGTAGCCAATTTATAGTCAGGCAAGGGATCCAGAGGAAGGCTTTGATCAGCATCCTTGTTGGTCGTATCGATATAACGCGCTAGCTCTTCCGCAAAAAATGGATTGCCAGCGGCTTGATTTTGAATACTTTCCACCAGATCATGTGGCAGATGTGCTACAAGCGTACCAATTTGGGTTGAAGTGAGTGGGAGCACAGGTACCACTACCACAGCTTTTTCGCGTTGTAGATCAGCGATCAACGAACGTAGCTTATGTTGCGGGGTTAATTCGCCATCTCGGCAGGTGCCAACCAAAAGCACAGGTTGGTCCTGAAGATGATGAATCAAGTAGGTAAGTAGCTCAATACTACTATCATCGGCCCAGTGTAGATCATCTAGAACCAGGAGTAGGGGATGTTGTTTACTGAAGCTTGTGATTAAGCCAAGCGTAGCCTCCCATAGATTGAGTCGCTCCTGCTCATGTGAAATAGGAACCGTAGGCTTCCCATTGCCATTGGCCTGGTGGATAATTTCTAGATCAGGTAGCAACGCACTCAAGCGCTCTAGTTTCAGTGGTGAGGCCGCCAATTCACGAAGCATCGTATGCGTTGAAGTATCGTTTCGACGTTTGGTGAGATTAGCAAATACTGCTGTACTTTTAAAAAGCGTACGTAATAGATCGGTCCAGGGATGATAAGGGATAGAGCTTTCCTGTTCATAAGAACGACTCCAGGCCACGGTCCAGCCGTCTTTATACGCTTGCAGGCTAAGCTCTTCCGCCAGACGGGTTTTGCCGATGCCGGGTTCACCGCGCAATAAAATAAAGTGTGGATTTCGTGTACGTAAACTGCTCGTAGCTGTCGTAGGAAAATGCTGTTGGGTCAGTGGTTGGGTTATGGATGCCGCAGCCGCCACTTTTTTCTGCAGGGAGTGCATAACCTGGCGCATGGTATGAAACTCCCGGTCACGTCCGATTAAAGGACTTTGATAGTGACGACCGAGCTGAAAGGTCGGGCGTGTAAAAGATAAATCTGCCTCAACTTCTGCAACTTCTGCCTGGATTTCTGAAGCAGGAGCAATTGCTTCAACCTTTTGGGTATAGAGTGTGGGTACATGGCCTTTGCGTAACTTCTCATAAAGCTCAGTCGTCTCTGGAAGCGGCTCGCCTTCAAAATCGCGTTGAAGCATGGTCTCATGCTGGCGATAGATTTGGAGCGCTTCTCCACGGCGATCGCGTTGTGTTAAAAGCATCATGAGATGTTGAAGCGCGGTCTCATTTGTGGGATCCGCAGTACGTAATCGATCCAGCGTTTCAATCGCGCTGGCATACTCCTCATGTTCCGCCAGATTTTGTGCCAGGTTGAGTAAAAGTCCAACCCAGGCCCGATGTAAAGCATCACGGCGTTGGGACGCCCACTCCGAGTAAAGCTCTTCTAATAAATAACTGCCACGATAGAGTTCTGCCGCCTCTTCTTGTAATTGTCTGATTTGTGTTGGATCAGTAGCGGTATCAGCTTCCTTAATCAAATTTTCGAAGGCTTCAGCATCTACCCAGATCTCTTGATGGCCTGCTAATCCAAGCACATCGCGTTCCAGACGAAGCAAACGTGAGTCTGCGGGCCGCGTTAAGTCCGGTTCGAGCATCTGCCGAAGTTCATGTACAGCGCCATTAAGGCGATTAGCGGCAATGCCAATCTCAAGGTCCGGCCAGAGTTGATCCATCACTTGTTCGCGACTCAGTCGCCGGTTTGGACTACTCAGCAAGCAGCCGAGGAGAGAACGGGCGCGACGGCGGTGCCAGAGCCGTCCATCGATAGTCTGCCATTCATCGTGTTCGCCTTTACGATCAATGCGAAATTGGCCCAGTACATAGACACGTAACGCTGGTGTCGTGGTTGGAGAAGACAGCGAAGCAATCGAGGTAGCCATAGTAGCAGAAGCCTGCTCAAGTTTCACGCTATCTGGTAGCGTGGCCCCAATATACTTGCTGACGGTACGTCCATTCTCACTCCAGTATGCGTACCAATATGGTCCGTGTCCTGAGCCTTCTTTGCATTTACGGCAGCGTTCTTTACCGCAACGTGTGAATTGTTGGCGATAGGTAAT
The DNA here is from genome assembly GCF_003967575.1 of Dictyobacter alpinus. NCBI lineage: Bacteria > Bacillati > Chloroflexota > Ktedonobacteria > Ktedonobacterales > Dictyobacteraceae > Dictyobacter > Dictyobacter alpinus. The sequence continues at coordinate 209,746 of NZ_BIFT01000001.1, read as the reverse complement.
TTTTCCAGTCATTTTATTTGCCTATCTGCCTGTGAGAAGCATTTATCTAAATAAATACCTTCTATAGCTGAAATGGAGATACATGTATAACTTCAGATTAATTATAACCTAGTTTAGGGGAACCCTACAATAGCATAGCCAATCTGCTTTGAACGTGGAAGGCCAGCTAATTTATTTTCCGTCTTGATTTTGCTATAATTATAGGCAGTTGAATTCATGTAAAACAATCGAGAAGGAGAATATGCTACATGATCCGCAGAAGCAACAAAAGGCAGTCATAAAAAAGCGCAAGAAACTTTTGGTCGTGACGGCAAGCCTCTATATATTGCGGGACCTCATGACAATGCACGCTCTATCATTCAACAATTAGAGAGGACCGCGGGGACCAGCAATTTTGATTATGTCATGCCCTTTGCTGACTTTTAAGTAGTAGACTAGCTGGCGTCGCTCCCAAAACAGGTGCGGCACCAACTAGTCTTGTGGTCGGCCACCAGCCTGGTATCGAATATCCTGATATCAGGATTATGCCGTTGGTGTATTTGTCTCACTCAAGGTGGTATAGAGTTCTAACACATGTCCATCGGGGTCGCTGAGATGGGCTGTGCGGGCCCCCCATGCTGGACGATCTTGAGGACCAAATACGGAAGTAGCTCCGCGCTCAACCAGTTGTTTATAAGTGGCATCGACATCATCTACCTGGAAGTTAAGCACTACCTGGCGATTAGCGGATGCGGTTGTGGAGGGAACCTCGCCGATAGAGCTGACAAACTCCTCTCGATCCAGAAGTTCAATTCCTGTTTCCCCTAGTTTGAAGTAGGCGTATTGCATACCATCGTCACTGTAATTTACAGGTAAGCCAACGATATCCCGCCAGAATTTCAGTGACGCCTCAAAATCACTGACCAGCAGACGAACACAAATAAGTTTCATTGTTTCACCCCTTTGTTTTTCTATGATCAAGAGTTGCCTCTAAATCAAGATCATTCGTAGAAAGGTAACATTCCAGGATCAATGGATCCGGCTTGCTTCTTTTATGGAAGTATATCAGGAGTAGCGGTTACAATCGATCCTGATTATGTTTGTTTTTACAGATAAAAAAAGAGCAAAAATCGTCTATCGTGGCGGAAAATTGGCGGCACAGCCGCCAATTTTCCGCCACGATAGACGATTTTTTAGTCGGTGCCACAGGCACCGACCGTCTTGAAGAGTTGCATGTAGGAGCGGTGTGCTGTGTTCATGCATTCGCGATACCTTTGTAGTGGTGTATTGCCGTTACTATGCTGAATTTGCGTTTAGCTGGTAAGAATACAGCAAAAAGTGATATAGTTACTACATGGAAACCGTGAAAAAGACAGCGTGCAATAGTTTTCTGGTGACCTGTACCTCGTGGTAAAGTACAAATGTGTATTTCAACCGCTGTTTCCACTTCGACCAGCAAAATAAGAACAAGAAATTGATATTAAGAAGAAAAAGAAAATTGATCTATGCCAAAGCTCGAAGGTTCAGTTGAAAGTATCGTTTTTCACAATGAAGAAAATCAGTATACTGTGGCCCGTTTCCGTTTAAATGATCGCGGACGACTTTTTCGAGATGATCTGACGACGATTGTGGGGGTGTTACCTGGTATTCATCCTGGTGAATTGTTGTCGCTTGAAGGGGAGTGGGAGAGCGATCCACGCTATGGCCGCCAATTGAAAGTCACGAGTTTTGTGCAACGTTTGCCCGCTTCGACTGAAGGTATGGTACGTTATCTCAGTTCAGGATTGATCAAAGGCATTGGCCCCAAGAAGGCGCAGGCAATTGTTGATCATTTTGGCGAACAGACGCTGGCGATTATCGAGCAGCAACCAGAAATGTTGACAGAGGTCAAAGGAATTAGCCGCAAAGATTGTGAGCGCATTGAAAAGGCCTGGTTGGAACAGGAAGATATCAAAGAGCTCCACTTATTTTTGCAGTCCCATGAAGTCTCGATGAGTGTGGCCACGCGCATCTATAAGGAATATGGCCGTGAGTCGATTCGCGTTGTACGGGAGAATCCTTATCAATTAGCTGAGCAAGTTAGCGGTATCGGCTTTCGTACCGCGGACGATATAGCCGTCAAACTGGGTTTGCCGCAAGATAGCCTGGCGCGCCTGGCGACGGGCTTAAAGTATGTGTTAACCCAGGCCGCTAATGATGATGGTCATTGTTTCCTGCCAGAAAGTGATTTGATTCGACGAGCATCGCATATCTTGCAGGTTCCTGTCGAGACGCTGCAGGAGGCGATGGTGCATTTGCGCACTGAACAAGATATTTTTGTTGAGCCACCATCTAAAGCATTTGAACTACCACCAACCGAAAAAAAACTGCCTGTAGTCGCCGAAGATATGGATGAAGATGAGGTTGAGCATGCAACCGCGTCAGATGAGTTCGATGCGCGCATCTACTTTGGACCTTTCTGGTATGCTGAGAATGGTTCAATGCGTTTGTTACGTATCCTTCGTAACGCGCCCAGTTGTCTGCCACCCACTTCACAAAAGCAGTGGGACATCGTTTTTGCACGCCTTAAACAGCAGCGCCAGATGGAACTAACGGAGCGGCAACGTGAAGCCGTGCAGGTTGGATATAACCAAAAAGTCTCGATTCTCACTGGTGGTCCGGGTACGGGCAAATCAACGTCATTGCGCGCCTTGCTGATGCTTTTGCGTACACGCAAAATTGATGTTGCCCTGGCCGCTCCGACAGGACGTGCGGCGAAGCGGTTAACCGAGGCTACCGGTGTCCAGGCTAAAACCTTGCATCGACTATTGGAATATGCGCCACACGACAACAGCTATCAGCGGAACGAAGAGAATCCCCTTCCTTTCCAGTTTGTCATCGTTGATGAGTTCTCCATGGTGGACATTCTGCTCTTTTATCATTTACTCAAGGCTCTGCCGCGTACCTCTCATTTGTTGCTAGTAGGTGACGCTGATCAATTACCTTCGGTAGGACCTGGCAATGTCCTGCGAGACCTCTTACGTAGCCAGGCTATTCCAGCGGTGCGTCTAACCGAACTATTTCGTCAGGCGCAGCAAAGTAGAATTATCGTTACCGCTCACCAGATTAATCAGGGCATCGTGCCTAATCCTAAAATTGAAGCCAGCAGTGATTTCTTTTTTATGAAGGAAGAAGATCCTTTTCGCGCGCAGCAACTGGTCATAGATCTGGTCAAGCGGCGCTTGCCAGCAAAATATCACTTTAATCCCATCGCGGATATCCAGGTGCTTGCTCCTATGTACAAAGGTGCAGTAGGAGTTAAACTGCTTAACGAACGTTTACAAGAGCAGTTGAATCCTTCAGCTTTAGCGCAGGTGGAATGGAGCGACCGACTTTATCGTGTGGGCGATAAAGTGATGCAGACCAGGAACAACTATGATAAAGGAGTCTTTAACGGTGACGTTGGCTTTATTCGGCGCATTGATCGCGAAAATATGGTAGTCAAGGTAGAGTTTTCTGAAGAGGCCGGCCCACTGATGGTCGAGTATGAATTTCACGAATTGGATGAGCTTGTGCTGGCTTATGCCGTTACCGTTCATAAGAGTCAAGGTAGCGAATATCCAGCCATTGTCTTGCCATTGGTGCGTGAACATCGTATGTTGCTACAACGCAACCTGCTCTATACAGCCATTACGCGCGCCAAGCGCTTTTGTGTTATCGTTGGTCAGCCCTCGGCCCTGGAATATGCCGTCCATAATGATCGGGTGGCCCTGCGTAATACAGGTCTGGCTGAGCGCTTACTGGAACTGGCGCATAGCCATATTCAAGCCTCAATCTAGTCGGGTTCATGTTGGAATAAAGTCTCCAGTCAATTGTGTTTTCAACCTAAGAGAGAAAAACATTGTGCATTGCCATGTCAGCATTTTAGTTTGAATGTTATAATTGGTGAACGGAGTGGGGTGCATTTTGGATAAGCTAATATTAAACCCCTCCAAAGAGGAGAAGATATGGACCGTCAAGAAGCTATTGACTTTCTGCTAGATCATTACGAGAATCCCCGCAATCAAGGTGAAATCGAGCATCCAGATGTAAACTTGAATGGTGGTAATCCTGGTTGTGCCGACGTAATTACCATGCAGGCTCGCTTTGGCGAGGATGGGAAAGTGCAAGAGATTGCCTGGGATGGTACCGGTTGCACTATTAGTCGCGCCGCTGCTTCATATGTGACCGAGATGGTACAGGGTATGAGTGCCGAAGAAATTGAAAATGTGACCTTTGAAGATTTGATGGATCAACTGGGTCGTGAGATCGTGATGACCCGTCCAACCTGTGCGACTCTGGCTCTGGGTACCCTGAAAAAGGGCGTGCATGAGTTCGATATGCATCAGCGTGCCGACAAAGCTGACTACTCCCATCATCAGCACTAAGGCTTAAAATCTGGTTGTCTCAGGTAGTATTCATCTTGTTGAGAGGTCAGAGCTACCAGTACCAATTACAAATTATATCTATTGCGCCAGTCGGCTAGAAGCATTAAGGCCCGCTGGTGCAATTTTTTATGCGCGGGATCATTTAGCCAGCGACTGACTCCGGAAGGATGGGGAAGAGGCAAGTAAAGCGTACCATCTTCAGTCTCGATGTAAGAACCGATACAATCCTCAAGTTTGATTTTGCCACAGAACGCCTCGACGGCCATCGTACCAACAAGCAAGACTACCTTAGGACGCAGGAGGCGCAATTCTGCGTTGAGGAAAGGACGGCAAAGAGCCATCTCAGATGGAGATGGTTTGCGATCGCCATGGCCACGTGGATTGCGACCCGGATCGCAGCGCGTCAAAGAGCTCAAATAAGTATGTTCATGAAGATAGCCAGCTGGAAACCCCGCAGCCTCCAGCCATGATTGCAAGATACGCCCACCAGGACCACTAAAAGGGCGGTCCTGTGCGATTGAGCGATGACCGGGGGCCTGTCCAATGACCATGATGCGATCGCTTGCGCGTCCACTTACGATAGGGTGAGCTACAGGAATATATCCATGATCCTGACAGAGTTGGCACTGACGGATACATTGTTGAAGATCAGTCAGTGCCTCAACCCTACCTATTGCGGGCTGGCTCTTCAAGATTACCCTCATGATATTCTTCAACCAGGCTGGGCTCATGGAATAATTTGGTCATATGACGGTATTGCCCACCATAATAGAGTAACGGATCTTCTTCTTTATGGGCCGTATGTTTGCCATTACCGTTGTTGGTCGCGGGCATATTGTTTTCCGTACGTCCATTGCTATCTACAAATGCAGTTGTTTGTGGTGTGCCCATGGCTTCAACCTGACCAATGAAGATAACATGATCGCCGCCTGGATATTCAGCCACGATCCGCGCGTCGATAAATGCTAATACATCTTCAATAATAGGTGAACCAGTGGCCGCAGTATGATAAGGTGCATAGCAAAAATGCTCAAAGCGTTCTGGACTATTTGTCGCAAAGCCGCGTGACCACTCCTCTTGATTCTTAGACAACATATTGACAGCAAAAATCTTACTTTCTCGTAAAAGAGGAAGAGTACTACTATTATTATCAACACAGATAAGAACAAGTGGTGGATTTAAAGAAACCGAACAAAAAGAGTTGACAGTAAGACCGGCGAGAACCCCATTACTACTCGTTGTGACAACCGTAACACCGGTAGCAAAGCGTCCCATCACCTGTCTGAAAAGTTCTTTTTCAATAGCCATTTATTAGTCCTTCAAGTGGAAACATAGGAAAACGTAGGAACGCCATTGGCTCCGCGCCGAACGCAGTGGTCGGTTCCATCCCCTGCATTTCAAACGTTCTATAAAAAGTTTTATTGCGCCAGGGCGACTACTATTCTTGTTAAAAGTATCACCCTTTCCTCTAGCTCTTGTCAACTGGCCTTCCGTACAGGTCTATATGTTTAACACGTGTTGGGCGATTTAAATTGCCTCTTTGATGTCATATGCCAGGCACACTCTATACATGCAATAATTTGTGGTGATGGCCGCTTGACTTTGTAGAAGGGTATCGATATACTCTTCTGAAGAAAAAGAAATACTTGATGGTGTCTTCATTGGGTGGCCTGGTTGTAGGCCAGGCAGAATAGGGAAGTCGGTGTAAATCCGACACAGTCGCGCTACTGTAACCAGAGATGTAGTTTAAACATAGCCTGTTTTTACGATCTGGAAGTCAGGAGACCTGCCCATTGAGAGGCTCACGTTCCTTCGCGTCAAAGGAGTGAACCAGGACCATTGTGTGCATGCCGCTCAATGTTTTCCTCCAGGTGGCTGATCCAGGCCATTGCTCTCCTTCTCGCTCTATAAATTAAAGTGAGCAATTTTGTTATGAAGATGGTAACGCGCCCAACCTCAGCAGCGCCCGCGCCCGTGCCGTCATCTCCACGGCGTGTTTTGCCTCTATTTGTGTTGAGCAGTCTGGTAATTGTGCTGATCGCTGTGATCTTAACCTCGGTCAGTTTTGGTTCGGTATCAGTACCTATAAGCACTATTGTGCAGATCTTATTGAATGGTACGACACTATTTCATTTTCCCGTCACCTGGGATGCTTCGCTAGATGTTATTATCTTGCAGGTACGTTTGCCGGTAGTATTAGGGGCAGTCCTGGTAGGAGCGGCCCTGGCGGTGGCTGGAACCCTTTTCCAGGGGATGTTGCGTAATCCGCTGGCGGATCCCTATTTGATGGGAACCTCATCGGGCGCGGCCCTGGGAGCCACTATCGCTTTTGTGCTACCGTTTGATACTGTTTATGGAAGTCTGTTTCCTCTAACCCCCGTACTGGCTTTTGTCGGGGCGCTACTGACCGTTCTCTTTGTGTATGCGCTGGCGCGTTCTGGTGGCCAGACGCCAGTCATTATGTTGTTATTAGCAGGCGTGGTCGTCAACGCCATTTTGACAGCCTGCCAGACCTTGATTTTAAATCTCTGGCCCTCCAATGACTTTGGGCGCATTCTTGGTTTATATAACTGGCTCTCAGGCGGAATTGCCATTGTCGGGTGGGAGTCACTGGCCGTTGTCGCCGGTATTGTCCTGTTCGGATTACTCCTCGCCTTCTGGCTAGCCAATCGCTTAGATGTCTTTGCTTTGGGAGAAGAAGCGGCAGCGCACCTGGGCCTGCATGTCGAGCGAACCAAGTTTCTGATTGTCATTGTGGCCTCGCTTCTGACTGCCGCCGCGGTCTCGATCAGCGGTCTGGTTGGTTTTGTTGGTCTGGTCACACCACATTGCATGCGCCTGCTGCTCGGACCTCGTCATCGGACCCTACTACCGGCATCCGCTCTAGGGGGAGCAATCTTTTTGACGCTGGCGGATATGTTGGCTCGTGTGCTGCTGGCTCCAACAGTAATACCCGTTGGGGTCTTTACCGCTCTGGTAGGTGCGCCCTTTTTCTTATTTTTATTGCGTAGCAGTAAGCGAGAATACAAATGGTAGAGAGCAAAAAGTTAGTGGCAGTCAGGCCCGAACCTATTCTGGAAATGCAAGGCATCTCCTTTGGTTATAAGCGACAGGATTTGCTATACGATGTCTCTGTCTCGGTTGCGCCAGGAGAGATGATTGGTTTACTGGGACCAAATGGCTCAGGCAAGACCACCTTACTACGTTTGTTAAGTGGAGTGCTTCAGCCCAGACGAGGCCAGATCTTGTTGCAAGGTCGGACTCTATCCCAGTGGGGGCGTCGCCAGGCGGCGCAAAGGATTGCTGTTGTGCCGCAAGAGCTCCATATGCCATTTACGTATACGGTTGAGCAGATGGTGAGCCTGGGTCGCACCCCTTTTACCTCATCTTTCTTTGGTTCTCGTAAAGAGCATGATAGCACCATTATTCAAGATGCCATGCAGGCCGCAGGTGTCACATCTTTAAGTGAACGTATCTTCAATGAGCTCAGTGGAGGAGAGCGTCAGCGTGTTACAGTCGCCATGGCGCTTGCTCAGCAGCCCAGCATCCTTTTGTTAGATGAACCAACCGCGCACCTGGATATCAAATACCAGATTGAGACACTTGAACTGGTACAACAGCTTAACCAGGACCGAAAGATGACCATCATCGCCGCCATGCACGACCTCAACCTGGCCGCACGCTACTTTCCGCGCCTGATCCTTTTTCAACGTGGTATCGTCGCAGATGCCAGTCCCGCTGAAGTACTCGAACCCGGACTCCTCAGTCGGGTCTACGGTGTGCAAGTCCAGATAGGTATCCTACGTGGTGCTGAGCATCTCAGTGTGTTACCTCCAGCACAAGCAGAAGAAGCTTCCAAACAATCCCCGCATCCAGCGCCAGCAGTTCATCTTATCGCAGGTGGTGGTTCTGGCGAGTTAATGATGAGAGCTTTAGCGGATGCGCATATTCCATTTAGCATAGGAGCTTTAAATATTGGTGATAGCGATCACACCCTTGCTTTGCGCCTGGCTGAAGATGTGATTACCGAGCAGCCTTATGCACCAATTTCAGAAGCGTCAATGCTCAAAGTACGGCAACGTCTGCAACAGGTTGATGTGCTTCTACTCTGTCCTACCGCGATTGGGCCAGGCAACCTGCTTCTTATGCAAGAAGCGCTCCGCGCAGCCCATAATGGATTACATATAGTCTTAGTAACTGCACCATTTAACACAACTTGTGTGCCTGGTGAAGAATTGAGAGCCGCAGGAGCGAGCATAGAGCAGCTGCTAAAGAGTGTGGCGGCACGTGACTATACAGGCGGCCAGGGATTGCATTGTTTTGAACAGATAGTCCAGGCTGGCGCCGTGATTGTCGATTCCGTTGGTGTAGCTCTCGAAGAAGTTCGTAAAGCCGCTCCTAGTCGAGCAATATAGTACTGGCACGTAAACATAAACATGTGCCTGCATATACATAAGTAGGTTTCATTATATATTGCCACTAATAGGAATAATTGTTGTATCCTGTATTAGTAACAACTCTAAAGAAAGAGATAGTTTTATCCTTCTGAAGGATTGGAACATGCGCCTTAAATAATTATCTTATCGTCTGAATTATATTGAAGGGGGTCTATGAGTATGTCTACAATGAAAGGTGTCGTTTTACCAGGGAATCGACAGGTTGATATACGAGACTTTGAGGTGCAGGAGCCAGGGCACGGGCAGGTACTTGTGCGTATGAAGGCTTCATCTTTATGTGGTAGTGATTTGCGCGCAATTTATCGCCCGACAGATCAAGGGGTTGGAGCCGAGGCGTATCAAGGAGTGATTGCAGGACATGAGCCGTGTGGCATCATTGAACGTGTAGGACCAGGTGTTCAGCGTTTTCAGGCTGGTGATAGAGTCGTTATCTATCATATTGCTGGTTGCGGTGTCTGTCGAAATTGTCGTAGTGGCTGGATGATTAGCTGTACCGATGAGAACCATGGAAGAGCCGCCTATGGTTGGCAGCGTGATGGTGGTCATGCTGAATTTGTCATTGCGGAAGAACGAACCCTGGTTGCTTTGCCCGCTGAATTAACCTACCTGGACGGAGCAATGGTGGCCTGTGGTGTTGGTACAGCCTATGCGGCCTGTCAGCGTGCTGGCGTCTCTGGCCGAGATGATGTACTGGTTACCGGATTAGGTCCTGTAGGCTTAGGCGCCGCATTACTCTGTCAGGCCATGGGAGCACGTGTGGTTGGCGTTGAATATGTCGCAGAACGCCGTGAACTGGCACGAAGACTGGGAATTGCTGAAGTGGTAGGTCCGGAAGAGGGTGATGTATTAAGCCAATTGCAGGCTAAAACCAATGGCAATGGTTTTGAAGTGGCTATTGATTGCTCTGGTAATGCAGATGCACGCCACCTTTGTTTGCAAGCGGCACGTGAGTGGGGACGTGTTGTGTACGTAGGAGAAGGTGGGACCGTCTCCTTTGCGCCCAGTCCACTCCTGATCCATAAGCAACTCACCCTATATGGATCCTGGGTCTGTAGTATTCAACAAATGGAGGAACTGGTTGAACACCTGGTACGTTGGAAACTGCATCCTGATGTGATGGTGACACATCGCTTCACACTTGAGCAAGCTCGTGAAGCTTACGAACTTTTTGATAGCGGCCTTACAGGCAAAGTTGCCATTGTCTGGAACGACTAAACGCCAAGCAGCCAGGATCCAGAATTAGCATTTATCTGGAATTCCCGGCTGCTTTAGCGCTTGAAGCGTTTTACAGAACGGTCAACAGTTCTGGCTCACCATCGGTAACGGCAAGACTGTGTTCATACTGAGCTGAGCGTTTGCGATCAGCAGTAACAATGGTCCAACGATCTGCAAGAGTATTTGTCTCATAGGTGCCAACATTAATCATTGGCTCGATGGTGAAGACCATACCTTTTTGCAGACGCATGCCAGTGCCAGCACGTCCAAAATGAGGGACATTAGGATCTTCATGCAATGAACGTCCAACACCATGGCCGACCAGATCGCGGACAACCGAAAAGCCATTTGACTCAGCGTAGGTTTGAATAGCCGCGCCAATATCTCCCAGGCGATTACCATGGCGTGCCTGCTCAATACCTAAATCCATACATTTTCGCGTCACATCCATCAGACGCTGGGACTCTTCATCTATATTGCCTACTGCATACGTCATACAGGAATCCCCGACCCAGCCATTGAGGATGACGCCGATATCGACGCCAATAATATCGCCATCCTGTAAAACTTGTTTGTCACTAGGAATGCCATGACAAATCACCTCGTTAACCGAAGCACAGATAGTGCCAGGAAACGGTGGGATTGCAGGACGACCATGGCCACCTGGATGGGCTCCATACCCTTTATAAATGGGAATAGCATTGTGGCTGCGGATATAGTCCTCCGCGATTTTATCCAACTCTGCTGTGGTTGTGCCTGGCTTTACATGTGGGCGAAGAACTTCAAAGGTTTCAGCCACCAGACGGCCTGCCTCGCGTAATTTATCAATTTCTTTGCGTGATTTTATAAGAACTGCCATAATATCCTCTTGCTAACAATCAAATAGTCATGCATAAGATGTCTTCTGGGTATCCTTTTTAGGATACAAGGGAAGATTGTGCTCAGGAGCACGTTCCCAATTGAGAAGATCATCAGTGGTGACCAGGAAATAGCGGTTAAAATAGGTGAGGAGGTGATCAATTGTCGTGTAATCTATGCGCTGGCTTTTACCCGTATGTAGTGCTGCAAGCACACTAAGGGATACACTGCTCTCATCAGCCAGTCGCCGTAGGCTCAATGCAGGTTCACCTATCCTTGCCCGTTCAACATTCGCTCTGGCCAGCAGCAGGCGTAGTTTGCAGGAAATGGTCACGATCAGCACCTCAAAAATTTTACTATCTACTAAACTTCTATGCGCAGTATAACAGCATCTGTTGTGGGATGTCAATACAATGTATCTGTTTGCCTGTACAATCCAGTCGCCAGTCTATGTGTGCACCCGAGCCTGATTGAACACTTGCAATCTTGCGGACTTCCCCGTATACTTGCACCAAGTTGTGGATTAGGTATATAAATACCGCAAACAAGTTATGCCAGGGTTATCTAAAAGAGGTGTATATGAGTCATGCAGACAAGGCAACGGCCACCCTTCGTTTACCTTCAACATTAAGTGCATATAGTGGAGGGAAAAGTCAGATCACGGTTGAAGCTGAAACGGTGGAGCAGTTGCTCAATGCTTTGCACAAAAAGCATCCCCAGGTCTGGGAAAAGTTATGTACCGAGCAAGGAAGCATTCGAGAGCATGTCAGAATTTTTGTCAATAATCAATTAATCAGTGGTGACGAAGGACTCAAGACGGTATTAATGCCGGGGCAAGAAGTAATTGTGTTGCCGACCACCTTCAATGTATAATCCATCTATCCTCCTCTGACTATCCGTGCGCTCTTAGCATGTGCCGGTGTAGCCGCCATAGTGCCTGTCTTCTCAATGTTGAATGGGATAATGAGCGGCTTCTCTGATTTTTATAGGCTGTGTTGGTGTACTACATGTGTGCTAATGTTGTTGGAGTTCACCTGTGACTGAATCGACTCGGTTCAGGCGCATTGATTTTGTGGCATGTTGAGGACCATGGCAATTGGTAAGCACGCAATTAATACAGTCTGTTAGATTAGGACAGTTGCAATGCAAGCCTCGAACCAATAATTTTCTGATGCTCATCGCTTGCTGAATCAGCGTATCTACCTCAGTGAGTTTCTGCTGCGCCAGACTTTGCCAGTAATCTGAAAGCGGGACCTCCTCATCCCGATTTTGGAAGAGCGACTGTACCTCAGTCAGTGTAAATCCCAACTTCTGAGCGATCTGAATAAACGTTAGCTGATCAATCACCGTTGCATCATAGCGTCGTCGTCCGTTGACCCTGTGTGGTTGCGGCAGGACATTGATGCTCTCATAATAGCGGATAGCTGATGGACGTATTCCAGCTTGTCTGGCAACCTCACTGATAGTTAAATCTTCCATATGCGCAAATCATTTCTTCTGGCTAGAGCACTTTTTATGGATGACTAAAGAGAGTCGTCACGAGGAAGCACCTTACTAAAAGATGCTTCCTCATGGTTCTGGTAAGCCTTATTTGATTTCCAGAGCGTGCATTTCGCCGGTACTAACAAAAATCATGCCTTGTTCGGCGGCAGGACGATTGATACGACCCTTCCCTATCTTAGCGGTAAAGAGAATATGCCCATTTTGGGCATCAATCGCATAGAGTTCGCGTCCAAAGGTGCTGACGTAGACGACATTATTGTCCGTAACGACTGGAGCCGACTCAATTTCATGTCTGAGATGAGCTACCCAGAGGATCTGACCATTGGTCGTATTGATAGCGTGGAGCTTTGTATTGGCGGAGTCTCCGACAAAGCCCCCATGGGAGCCAACATATGCCACACCATTGCGCAGTATCAAGTCCCCCGAGATCTGTTTATCCAGGCGTGTGCTCCAGATTCTCTGTTGCGTTTGCATATCAATGGCGTAAAGTTCATCCTCTGAAGAGCAGATACAATTGATACCAGTAACAGTTGTCTCAGCGGCATGGATTTCGCCCAGGTCAGCAAACGTTTCCAGCTTTTGACCTGTTAGTGCATCCAACTCATAGCAATAGCCCCGTTCTGTCAGCAGATACATTCGGCCGCTGGCAATGGCTGGTCGATGAGCCAGACCTGCTTTGATGGTTACTGCCCATATTTCACTGCCCGTTTGAGCATCCAGGGCATAAACAGCATGATCTGGATAAGCATAGACAATATCATTGGCAACTGTTGGCCGTATCTTGATAAACTCGCTGGTGGGAAAGGACCATAGTATTGTACCACTGGCAGCATCGACCGCATAAACTTCCCCTGGCTGATTAATGTTGCCTGCACAAACATAGACAATGCCGTTGGCGATGACAGGAGCATCATAGATGCCATAATTTGTTGTTACTGCCCAGAGCTGTTGACCAGTCAGAGCATCTAACGCACGTAACTGATTAGCTTCTTTTAGTGGATTATCAATTGTCGTGGTATAGGTGCCAGCATAAACGACGCTATTAAGCACGGCAGGTTCTGAATAATAAGTATGATCCAGACCTGTAGTTACCGACCAGGCTAACACTGTGCGTGCTGAATTGTTGCTTCCACTGTTTGAAGAAGCTTGCGCGCGTGCACGATTGGCGATTGGTGTCTGAGCCGGAGGACGTACAATAGGAGTTGGATTTGGATTGGTTCCAGTTGCTGGCAACGTCCGATGATGATCCGGAACCTGAAAGGTCTGATGCCCCTTCAAATCATCGCTTTGTGGTGTATTTTGCCCAGGGGTTTTGATGCCATCAAATTTGGATGGAATAGCAGGTTGCGGATTGCGTAGTGGTGGCAATGGAGTACTTTGAGTTATCGGTAAACCTACTGCCCCGCGTAGCGCGATAATAAAGTCCGCGACGTTCTCAAAGCGATCATCACGTTCCTTTGAAAGCGCCTTCAAGATGACCTCTTCAATCTCTGCTGGGATATCTGGATTGAGGTCACGCGGCAACACCGGTTGCTCATAGATATGTTTATAGCCAATTGTGTAAGGATCATCGGCTGTAAACAATTGTTGTCCAGTCAGTAATTCATAGGCGACGCAGCCTAGAGCGTATTGATCACTCTTCTTGCTGATCTTTCCTTTAAACTGCTCTGGTGACATATAAGGTGGTGTACCAATCTCATCGACGCGGCGTGTTTTTTGCACCTGAATAGCAATACCGAAATCGGCCAGCAAGGCATTCCCCTCAGCGTTGAACAGGATGTTGGCAGGCTTGAGATCTCGATGAACAATATCCAGATCATGGGCGTGCTGCAATGCCTGACCAACTTGATTCAAGATATGCATCGCATCCATTAAAGGCATCGGGGCTCCATTAAAAGTATCCAAAAGATCGCGTAAAGAGCCTCCAGGAGCATATTCCGCCACAAAGAAGGGGTAGCCTTCATACAGATTGGCGTCCACCACAGGCAGGATATTGGGATGAGTCAATTTGTCGAGAATTACCGCTTCCTGGAAAAAGCGATCAACTTCCTCCTGCGTATTCAAGGTTGTATTTAACACCTTGATCGCGACAGGAGGCTTGTGCTCCAGCAGAAAGTGTTTTCCAAGGTAGACGCTGCCAAATGCCCCGTGACCCAATAATTCCACGAGGATATAACTGCCAAGCTGGCTACCTATTAATTTATCGTTCACCATGCGCGTCCTTTGCGTAGAGAGGCTGTATTGAATGTACCATTTAAAATTATATCCGATTTATGGACAATGCATAAGGGGGGGTCAGGAGAAATTTATCAAGTATTCTTTAAAAGGAGGGAAAGGTGAAAAATTTTCTATGAGAGAATCAAGAACATACCAAGACAGGACCCGTCTGGGGCGCTGAAAGAATTTGCGGCAAAAGAGTATTTGAGGCTTCCTTGCCTCATTGTAAGGTTTCCATCCTACTAAGTGCATTATACAAGTCCCAGCTTTATATTGTAATGTGCACATTATCCACTTATTTATGTGTGTAATGTTGAATTTATAGATATGTGACTTCATTTTATATAGTATTTCAGCATGTATAATTCATTGAAAGCTATAAATAATTCCTCAGGTTACAGTATAAAGAATATCACTGATCACGTTATTCCTCCGGATTATTACTGATAGTTGTGAGTTATGAAGCGTGTTGAATAGCCAACTTGGGCTTGATCCTCTAAAGACGTTGACACCTTGTTATGCTGTTTCTATACTAAAGGGGCAGCAAGGCGTGCCCTGTTATCGTGTCCAACCAAAGAATCAGACTAAGCCTGGTGAGCCAATCAACTGCTAAAAAATTTATAGTGGTTATGCTGGCTATATAAAGCACAATTTAAATGTTCGCTGTCATATAAGCCGCAATGCATACCAACGAATGGATGCAGGAGAAGGGGAAAGGTACCGTTCAATGGCGTTTACGCAAGATGAACTACAATCGCTCAATACAATTATGGAGCAAAAGCTGTTGGTGCAGCGTCGCGAATTGGAGCGGACCTTTGATTTACGTTTGCAAGCCATGCGACGTGAATTTGAGCAGCGGGTAATCACACTCCATCATGATTTATTACATACAGTATCGCAACGGCTGAATGATCAGCATACACGTACCCACGAAGTTATCCAACAGAAAATTGATAGCCAGCAGACCACCTTCATTCAGGCACTTGAACATGCATTTGAGTTACATCAGCAGCAACAACAACAGGTTTATGAGGACACAATAGAGCATGCATTGGCAGCTCAACTACTTGCCATTGAACAAATGATGCAGCGTTCCATGACAGCATCCGCCAATACTGAATTTGCTACACCTTACACAATCGATGGACAGCCCGAATTTGATACTATTGAAGTACAGGCCGAAATTCCCTGGGAAGAATTGGCGGTGCTAGTTGATCAAGCTCTTGAAGGGCGTGTAGATATACTCCAAAAAACAGTCCTGGCAGCATTAAAAGAGCTAGGACAGACATTACAGGTCCAGATTAAAACGCTACAACTTTCTTTATCGCAAGCGAGCATCTCTCCAGCTACTGACACATTGTATTCCTCACATGAAAGCGCAGCCGCAACCCAGCATACCGCCAAAAGCATTGAGCGTTTGGAGGAACTGATCGAGGCTATGCAAGTAGCGATGACCTCCAATAGTGCATTAATCTCCAACCGTCTTTATCACCATCAACAACTCCCGTTAGAACGTGCCCACCCAACTCAGGATACCAGATCACATTTATCTGATCTAAGTTCTTATCATACTTATCCATCTGTTCCAGAGCCAGTTGGAGAGAATGAATGACTCTAACATTCACATATTTAGATGATTGCATCTGGTCTGAAAATACATTTGATAGGTGTATTGACGAGAATATGCATTTCCTCTATAATAACCTTCCATCCTGAGATTGGTAATAATTAATTGCCGATAACAGGTGTTACAGGGTAGTTTGCCGCTAGCCTGCGTATTTGCATGTCAAAAATTTGTAGCGTTTCAACCAGGATCTGATTATCAGGAGCCTGGTTTTTTTCTGCTTGCTCACTATTGGATAGGAGAAGACGATGTTACGGTTCTATTGGGAGGTGGCAGGTACAGCCTTTCGGCGCCAGCTGATCTATCGTTGGGCCAACCTGGCAGGCCTGTGTACAAATATATTTTTTGCTTTGATCGTAAGCTATATCATCATCGCACTTTATGCTATTCGGCATGATGTAGCAGGTTACGATGTCCACGATACCCTGCGCTATACATGGATGATGCAAGCCATTCTCATGGTTGTTTTACCCTTTGGTTTCACCGATCTTATGCAGACTATCCGGACAGGGGATGTTGTATCTGACTTAAGCAAACCTTGTGATTTCTATCTCTACTGGTTTAGCCGTGAAATGGGACGGAATGCATACTATGCCATTTTCAGAGGCATACCAACCTATCTGGCTGGTATGCTTATTTTTAATTTAGGTATACCGCTGAACTGGCAAACCTGGCTGGCTTTTAGTCTGACTTTGCCACTGGGAGCTATGCTGGGGATCGCATATCGTTTTCTGTATAATCTGGTTGCCTTCTGGATTATTGAAGCTCGTGCAATTGTGACCTTTGCCATCTCCATTGGTCAATTTTTTACCGGAAGCTATATTCCGTTGCCCCTCTTGCCAGCCTGGCTCCAGTCTATCATCAACTGGCTCCCTTTCCGTGCTTTTATGGGTCTGCCCGTAGAGGTGTTTCTTGGGAAAATTCCTGATACCCTGCTCTGGTTAGAATTTGCGCGACAGCTTGGCTGGTTAATCATTGCCACATGCCTTGTCCAATGGTTGACCCATGTCGCACGACGTCATGTAATAGCTCAGGGAGGATGATCGAAATGCTCCACAATCTTGTTGATGACCTTAAACTTTATCAGCGTTTATTGCATATGCAGATTCAAACACAGTTGCAATATAAAACGAATTTATTGGTGGACATCATTTCTTATCTGGGTGTAACAGGACTAGAATTTGTCGTGCTTCTACTCTATTTTGTCCCGTTTAAAACATTGCTTGGCTGGCATGTTGGTGAGGTAGCTATGCTGGCTGCGGTAATGTCGTTAAGTTTTGGTTTATCAGAGTTAATTGGCGCAGGTATTGACAACTTTTCCATTTTAATCAATCGAGGTGAGTTTGATCGCGTGCTATTACGGCCAGTCAGTGCATTTATTCAGGTGATTGGCAGCGATTTTCGCCTGCGCCGTCTGGGACGGATCACTCAAGGGGTGCTGGCCTTTTTCCTCTCACTGCACTTTTTACCAGCACCGCACTGGACATTTCTCAGGTTGGTTGTATTAGGTGTTGGCATCATAAGTGGCACCATTATCTTCTTATCCATTTTATTGTTAGGAGCAACATTGTGCTTCTGGACCGTTGAGACCACAGAAGTCACCAACATCCTGACTTATGGTAGTCGTGAGATGTTGAGTTACCCATTAACAATCTATCATCAGGTGCTGCAGCGCTTCTTCTTATTCATCGTACCCGTAGCTTTTGCTTCATACGTACCTGTATGCTATTTACTAGGGCGGCCCTTGCCATTTGGCCTCCCAATAGAATTGGCCTTTGCCTCCCCTCTAGTCGCACTCTTGTTTGCATTAATCTCTGGCTGGCTCTGGACCTTTGGCGTGCGCCATTATCAGAGTACAGGCAGTTAGTTTGCATGCCAAATTTGGGCTTAGAAGTAAAAAAATATTGCACTGATTAAGCAATGGAAAGGCAGTCATAAAGTGGAAATGATCATTGAAGCTCAAGGTTTACAGAAGGACTTTCGCATAGCCAAGAGGCGTCCTGGCCTATTTGGTGGTCTGCGTAGCGTTGTGGATCCCGAGGTGCGGATGGTTTCGGCTGTGCGCGATCTATCCCTACAGGTGCAGTGTGGAGAAATGATTGGCCTGGTTGGACCGAATGGGGCTGGCAAGAGTACGACCATCAAAATGCTCACAGGTATTTTAACCCCATCAAGTGGTGAGGTGCGTGTGGCCGGACTTGTACCGATACGGCAGCGACGTGAATTGACGAGCCGTATCGGTGTCGTTTTTGGACAGCGCACACAACTCTGGTGGGATCTGCCGTTGATTGATTCGTTACGATTATTACGACATCTTTATCGCATACCGGAAGCGCGTCATCGTGAGAATTTAAAACAACTGAGAGCGATGCTGGACCTGGACGAATTTATTGATACGCCCGTACGTCAACTTTCCCTGGGACAACGTATGCGCGGAGATCTGACAGCCGCCCTGCTACATGAGCCCGAACTGCTTTATCTTGATGAGCCCACGATTGGCCTGGATGTTGTAGCTAAGGCTCGTATCCGTGAATTCTTACTCTCACTTAACACACAGCGCGGAACTACTGTACTGATTACCACTCATGATATGGATGATATCGAGACGCTTTGTCCGCGTATGGTAATTATTGATCATGGTTGCAAGTTATATGATGGTACGGTAAAAGATATTCAAGCCCGTTTTGGAGGAGAGCGCATCCTTGTCGCAGTCCTGGATGCCGCCGAAATGGCGAGAATGGCCACTCTGTCCAGGAGTGAAGATGGATTACCTGTATTACCTGACCTGCCGGAAGGTGTACGTCTGATAAAGTTGGACGGGCCACAATTAGAACTTGGTTTTAGACGTGAGGCTATTCCCGCACACGAGCTCATCTCCTGGCTGGGCGCGTGTTATGCGCTACGTGATGTTACCTTTCAGGAGCCAGATATTGAAGATGTTATTCGGCGTATCTATGAAAAAAACCTCTTACTTGGAGATATCGGTGTGGCTGTGTAGCGCTTGACTATTGTATATTTCTGCATCATTCATGTATGATGAGAAACGAAGAAATGTGAGTCAGAGGTTTTTACTAGCTTGAATGGTGCAGAATAGAATCATGCCAATAATCCTTTTATTTTTGCTTAAAGTCATAGCCTTCGGGGTGGGTGCTCTTATCGTCATCGCCACGTTTCTGTCCGCACTACGCACCTTTGTGCTCCCGCGTAGTGCGCCAGATGGCTTGAATCGCTTTGTCTTTATTACCGTGCGTTACCTCTTTGAATTACGAATTAAGTGGCTCTCCAGCTTTGAAAAGCGTGACCGAGCCATGGAACTGTATGCTCCAGTATGTTTGCTGTCACTTTTAGTTGTCTGGTTAGTATGTATTCAGCTCGGGTATCTAGGTATGATCTGGGCCGTTGATGGACAAGTGTTGTATGAAGCCTTTAAAATCAGTGGTTCAT
The DNA here is from genome assembly GCF_003967575.1 of Dictyobacter alpinus. Classification (NCBI taxonomy): domain Bacteria; kingdom Bacillati; phylum Chloroflexota; class Ktedonobacteria; order Ktedonobacterales; family Dictyobacteraceae; genus Dictyobacter; species Dictyobacter alpinus. The sequence goes on along the minus strand of NZ_BIFT01000001.1, from coordinate 190,043 downwards.
CTCTCCTTACTCTGGGCTTTTATGTTGTTGATAATCTAGCTACAACAATTCTGGTCTTTTCTGAAGCTACCATTGGCCTGGTTGTGATTGCATTATTAATCGCCTATCTTCCAACTATTTACTCTGCCTTTGAGCGGCGTGAAGCAAATGTCACGATGTTAGAAGTAAGGGCAGGCTCACCTCCTAGCGCGGTTGAAATGATTATTCGTTATACGCGTTTGAAGCGTTTATCTGAATTGAATGAAATCTGGACCGATTGGGAAAAATGGTTTGTGGATATTGAAGAGAGTCATACTTCCCTGGCTGCGCTAACTTTTTTTCGCTCACCCCAGCCCCACCGTTCCTGGATTACCGCGTCAGGAGCCGTCCTGGACGCTGCATCTCTGGTACTGTCTGCTGTAGATACTCCCCGCGATTCCCAGGCAGATCTCTGTATCCGCGCAGGTTATCTCGCCTTACGCTATATTGCTGATCTTTTTCGTATTCCTTACAAGGTCAATCCAACTTTAGCTGATCCGATTAGTATCTCACGTGGCGAATTCGAGCAGGCACTCGATCAATTAGCTGCTGCCGGTGTACCGCTGGTAGCGGATCGTGAGCAAGCCTGGAATGATTTTAGAGGATGGCGCGTCAATTATGATACTGTTCTCTTGGGGTTGGCTGAATTAGTAATGGCACCAGTGGCCCCGTGGTCGTCTGATCGTCAGCTCAAGGACGCCCCTCAGATCGTTTTGCGTTGGCGCAAGGGGAAGAAATTAGTTGAGACACATGAGTGGATACCGCCTTCAAATCTTTAACTTGAACTGGTCTCTAATTGCTTATTGGACAATCCATCTAGAGCCAGTCCAAGTCAAAGAGGCAGATATCAATGCATGCTAAAAACGGAGGCATGGGTAGGATTAAGCAGTTCCTCGGTATGAGGATGGAAGAAAAATATTTTATCTGGATTAATGGCGACGGTGATAATCTGACCATCTCGAACGGCTACATTATCCTTAAACTCTGCTGTAATCTCTATATTTTGGCTTACACGCAACAGGACCGTACGGCGCCCCATTAACGGTCCAGAATGGATGACCTGGGCCCGCATCATAACCCTGGGTGTGCTCTTCAGAGAAGCAAATGCCCACTCGGGGACAATAATGCTAGGTCGGATACCCATGGTGATTTTAGACTGTGGACCAAGTCGTGCGAGTAGCGATGTCCACTGGGGAGGGAACGAGATAGTTAGACATTCACTTCTCAAATGATAGCGTGTGTTAACCAGTTGAATATAACCCTCAATGGTATTCAGTGGGGGATCGCTGAGAAAACGAGCTACAAACAGATTAGCCGGCGTTTGTACCAATTCATCTGGGCTACCAATTTGTTGCAGACGACCGTTGGCAATTACGCCAATACGATTCGCCATACTAAACGCCTCATATTGATCCTGAGTAATATAGATGCCAGGCTTTTTCTTGATGCGTTGGACCATCAAAATTTCCTGGCGCGTATGCCGTCGTGTGCCAGGATCTAATTGAGAAATCGGTTCGTCGAAAAGATAGAGATCAGCATCCTTAACCATTACACGAGCGATGGCAACACGTTGTAATTCACCACCAGAAAGATTTCTTGGTTGACGCCGAAGCTTCTCCTTTAATCCTAACATCTCAGTTACCATGATCACGCGCATTTCGACTTCTTCTTTTGGTAAACGCCGAAAGCGGAGACCCTGGGCGATATTATCGTAAACCGTCATCGTTGGATTGAGCCCATAATCTTGAAAGACAACAGCAATATTGCGGTGTGCAACCTCATGATCTGTGACATCATTGCCATTGAGCAAGATACTTCCCTCATCAGGAATTTCAAAGCCACAAATCATGCGGAGAATGGTCGTTTTGCCGCTATCGGATGGGCCAAGTAGGACAAAAAGTTCGTCATCATCCACTGTGAAGCTCATATTATCTACGGCGAGCTTATTGTCAAACCACTTTGAAACATTGCGTACTTCCAGCTTACTCATACCTGTGTCATCTCCATTGATAAATCCTGAACAGTGAGCGAAGGCTTTCTGGCTTTTCCCACCAACGTAGCAAGTCTGGTTCCTATTGAAACAACGATAGAACGGCCAGATTGCGGCGCAAGCTGCTATAGGCTATTCATAGGATAAGCCTATAAATGAGTTGTATTCAGTAATGAGTGCAACCTTGCACAGGCAAAAAAATAAAATGCTGCAATCAGACTGGAATAATTTCCAGGGATGAAATAAATTGCATAGCAGGAAAAATCTTCTTGTGTATAGAACGTATAATTGCAAAAAAGATATCAATAATAGGAGTATTAAACGGATGATTCGATGTTGTTAGAGAGGTAGAAATTTATGGACATATTTAGTAGTTATAAGAAGCACAGGATTGAGTAAATACTTCTATTTTTAAGATGCGTATAGTAATATCACTATATAAATTGAATGATAGTTAAACAATTATATATTTATTTCTCTCTTGCACCTATGGTTGTTTTTATGAGGTTTGCGTGTGCAACAGATTAGGTTGCGAGGAAGAGTTTGAGTTATCTCCCATAAGATAACTTTTATGGGTCTAAAACCCTTTTGATTACTTGTAATTACTTTTGTTTGCAAGTATGATGTATTTGAATATTTTAACTTTTCAAGCTTTTTCCCGAAGGGTCAAAAATCCTTGTTCTTTGTAGTAGAGAACCGAAGTGATTGGTTTCTATGCCAATAGTAGAAAGTTGCAGTTCAATGAGTAATCAGACTGACTCTATATTGCAGCCATTTGCTTTACAGCAAGGAATTCTGTTGCAACGTTTGGATGTGTTATTGTCATCGCTTGATGTGAATTTAAAAGCAGATGTAGTCCAGGCTTTTCAAGATCCAGAACAACTGTTATCTGATGATGACTGGAAGAATGGGATTGGATGGTATGCTACTATCTGCTTACTGTTTCCTTTCTTGATTACTCAATGTATAGAACCTGAGATTGATACTGATATTGCAGAGAAAGTTGCTGTTGCAATAACATGTTTTACAGTTGCTCTTGGTTTGCTTTATACGATTGAAGAAAAGGATCAGACAGCTATAGTGCAGCGATTGGGATCAGCTCGTGTCTTAAATGTATCCACCGCTTTATTGGCTCTTGCGCAACGCTCAATCCTGGCTTTATCTTCCAATATGATTGCCTCTGCACAACTGGTAAAATTACTTCTATTAATGCAAGCAACTATTCTTGAAATTCAGAATGGGCAACGTTTAACTTTACTGAATGAGCAGAAGGTGTTTATAGAGATAGAGCATTCAGAGTCCCTGGAGCAGGTGACTTTGAGGGGCGGTATCTTGATGAGGTTGGTGGGTCAACTTGGAGCAATTTGTGCAAATGCTGATAAGGGACTGGATGAACAATTCGCTTTATTGGGATATTTGTATGGAGTCGCGCTGCAATTGAAGAATGCATCTGCTCAACAGGCTGATACGGAGCGCAACCTTCTGCCCGCAAAGAATACTTTAGTCAAGATGCTGGTGCTTGAGCAAAGAACTACAATTGGAAGTGCCAGTACAGCAGAGCCAACCGCTGACGAACTACAAATGGCTGTCTCTGTGATCAAGAATGCGCATAGCATTTATCAACAGTATATACAAGAGGTGCTACAAAAAATTCAAGAACGACTTCCCTTAACCACAACGCTACAACAATTTCTAAATTCCGCTAGATGACCGCACACGAGATGTCCCACTGCACCTTTTTCATCAGCCCTTAAAACGCCCTGAGACCTCTATCGCAGGTGTGCTGCTTGTTCCTGAGACTCATGAGTGGGATAGATACAGAAGATTGGACCCCCTTCTGTAATCAGAACATTTGTGCTAATATAGAGAACGAATTCAGCCTGGAAGCGGAAGGAGAGATATGATTATATTTGATGAAGAAAGGCCATCGGACTCGCCTTTTGTTGAAAGAATCTGGCGCAGCCATAGCGAGGGTGCAGCTCCGTTTCTCTCGATTGCCGTGAGCCACTGTGAACTGGTGGTCACTAAACTGCATGGCAAGATCACGATGACAGTGCGAGGTCCAGAGACCAAAGCTACGTTTCTTGGGGATAGCCCATCTGACGGGGAGTGGTTTGGCATCCTCTTGAAGTTGGGCACGTTTTTACCGCACCTACCTACCAAAAATCTCCTTGATACAGGGATAACCTTACCTGAAGCGGCAAGCAACACCTTCTGGCTCTCTGGTTCTGCATGGCAATTTCCTACCTATGATAACGCAGACGTCTTTGTGAACCGTCTGGTGCGTTCTGGATTACTGGTTCGCGATCCCATCATCGGGGCCGCCTTACAGGGGCATTACAAAGACCTCTCGCTACGTTCCGTCCAGTATCGCTTCTTACAAGCAACTGGGATCACCCAGAACATGGCTCGCCAGATCGAACGTGCCCGCTATGCCACCCTTCTCCTACAGCAAGGCGTCTCGATCCTTGATACCATTCTGGAGGCGGGATACTACGATCAGCCCCATCTGACAAGATCTCTTCAGCGCTTCATTGGACAGACACCTTCTCAACTCATTCATCATAGCCGAGCAGAGCAACTTTCGTTTTTTTACAAGACAACGCCATTCTCTTGATGTATCATCTTCCTTGTTCTACGACAACAGCTTGTAAATTGCAACCACTAGATAGCATTCACGGATTGGAGAACAGATGAGAAAAATCGTATCAGGTTTGTTTATTGGGCTTGATGGTGTTGTTGAAGCTCCTAATAAATGGCAAGAACACTTCGATGAGGAGATGGGGGAAGCTCTGACGGCACAACTCGCTTCTCAGGATACCGTGCTTCTGGGAAGAGCGACATATGAAGACTGGGCCTCATACTGGCCTACCTCTACTGATGAGCCCTTCGCCAGCTATATTAACAACGTCTCTAAATATGTTGTCTCAAACACTCTGAAAAACGTCGAATGGAACAACTCGACACTTATCAAGGGAAATCTCGCCGAGGAACTGACTTTACTCAAGCAACAAGCTGGCAAGGACATTGGTGTGGCTGGAAGCCCCACACTAGTTCACTCACTCCTTGAACAAGGGCTGCTAGATGAACTGCTCCTGATGGTCCATCCAGCAATTGTGGGGAGTGGAAAGCGCCTTTTCAAAGATGGAGAGAGTCTTAAGAGACTAAAACTTATCTCCACAAAGGCGACCAGTACGGGTACGGTGATCCTCACTTACCAACCGGTAAAGGAATAAAGTAGCAGTCGTTTCGTCGGCTCAATGGCGAGCACGGTGTTATGCGAACGGTGGACATTGGGCACCTGAGGGCTATACTCTGGTCAAAAATGGGGATTTGTGCTATTGTTGATAATACGACATAACAGAGAAAAGCCCCCGCTAGAGCAGGCCTCTCAGGCTGCTCTAGCGGGGGCTTTTCTCTTGAGGGTGTGCAGTTGACATCCACTTTGTTTCTCCACCAAGTTTCGTGAATCAAGATGTACATAAAACCCTCAGACCTGAAGCTCCCCGCGCTAAAGCGGCGGGGGGTCCAACGGTTCATCCCACGCTTTCAGCCGTGCCTGCCATAGCACCACCGCTGACTCTTGTAGGGGTTCCTCTGGACTTTCGGGCAGACGCGCTCTGGCTCGGGTGATACCCAAGCTTCGAGGCAGATCCTGCCTCTCTTTCGCACGTTGGATGAGACGCTCGTGTGCTGCCCCGAGGCGCACTTCCGCACCCTCCCAATACGCTTGGTACTGGGCACACGAGGGAATGGGATCTGCTGGATCGAGATAGGCAGCCAGAAAGGCCGAATACAGGTCGCGTTGGACCGGTCCCACCCCGCAGGCACAGTGATGCCAGCGCTGGGAGAGGGGCTTCTTGACCTTACGACCGCAGCCGTGACACCATTGGCTCAGCGCAGTTGTGCGTGTGGGAACCTCAACAAGGATGCCGCCCGTGCTTGCAACGGTGCGCCTCAACCGATCCACAAACATTCCCGGGGCTCGCAGTCCCACGCTCTTGCCATACTGACGTTGCCACGCTTTGTACGAAATTTTTTCGATGATGATGGTGCTGCCCTGCGCACATACCTGGTGCACCAGACGCCCGTGCAGGCTCTTGCGGTGGGCCGCCAGCTTGCGTTCTCTGCTCGCCTTGCGCCGCCGTGTCACCTGATAGCGGTGACTCTGCTTCCAGTGCCGCTTCCTGCTGCCTTGTGGCTTGATGCGTCCCTGTTCTTCATAGTGCTCGGGATTGCCTGCACGCCGTTGCCGCTCCATCTGCCGCTGCAGACGACGGAGACCACAGCCATCGGGGAGCAGTTCGGCGCAGAAGACCTGCACGCTTGCCTCTCCCTGCCGCGGAACCAGTGCCAGGGTCGAGGGTCCCAGGTCTCCTCCGATGACGCCCTGCCCCATGGCATGCTTGAGTTTGTGGTGGGGCGTTCCCTCCAGGGCCAGTTGCACTACATAGCGGTTCCCGAACGCATCGGCTCCGGCGGCTCGGGGACTACTGGCGGCACGTTGGACGAGGCGAGCATACTTGATGCGGTGCCTGAGCCCATGCACCGCCACCTCATCCTGCCAATCGATGCGGGCAGGGAGCTGGTCCCCGTTCCAGAGCAACTGCCCACCATTCCCTTCCTCAGGCGATTGCAGGACAAAGCGCAGTCCGGTATCATTGCGCTTGTTCTCGATGCTGGAGAAACCACGTCCCCGGCTCTTGAAGCGCACCCGCCTGGCCTGACCCAGGCAGACACGGTTGAGGGCGCGGTAGGCGCGGGTCGCCAGGGTTTGAGCCAGCACGGCCTCGATGTGCTCGGCAATCCAGCCCACGCGCAGCCCTTTGACCGCCTGATGCAGGCCAGCCTCCGTGAATCCATGTGCCTTGAGCACCGCTGCAAAGGCAGCCGCTCGCTCACTCCTTTGGGAAGGAGGCAGGGCACGGGCGTGCTGCCATGCCGGGTCTGCCCGCAAACATCGCAGCCGTTTCTGGCCCTCGGAAAGGATGGCATTGTAGAGCTGACGGGCGGCTTCCAAGTGGGCACGCACGCGAGCGGCTTGCCCGGCATCAACCACTAGTGGCAGTTCAAGCAGAAAGGTGGGCGTGGCTGGCCCTTTTTTGCTGTTTTCGAGGTTCTTGCTGTTTCTTCGTCCGCGTCACGCTACTCGCTCCCTCTACGTGTTCTCAACCCACACGGTGCTATTCTAGCAGAAAGAAAAGAAGAACGCAAGTTCTCATGCCTGGGTGTATTTCATGTTCCCCATTGCTCGTCGATGGGGCGATTCATCCCCGCCATGAATGGACGGGGCTTTCTCGCCATATTCTCTGTAAGAGATCAAAGTTGGTGCGCCCATACATACTCCTCTTGATCAATTTCAACCGATTGATCTGGCCTTCCAGCAAACCATTACCGTAGGTCAAGGTCAATCCAGCGCGCACCGCAGCATAATCCCATTGGACTCCTGAGGCGAAGGACTGCAATGCTGAAAGACTGCTTTCATTGGCTGCACGAAGCCAGTGATCCAGCTGATCTCCTTGATGTTGACGAACCATCTGCCCAAACTCTTGAACCAGATGATAGACCTGCTCCGATGTTGCACTCGCTTGCCGAAGCATTCCAAGTTCCTGCTATTCTTGCTCATCGAGCTCCTCTGGAGGTTTCACCAGCAAGCAGGTGACCCGTTTGTTGGAGAGAAGGAGCTGAATGCTGTGTGGTTTCTGCTTGGAAGATGTCTGGGCACTCAGGTACGTGAGATACCGATGGACTGCACGTTCTGACCCACGATACCCTTGGGCTTTGAGCTCACGGCAGAGCACAGAACCTTTCCGATTTAGCTTTCATATCCCAAGTTTATCTCATCTGACTGGATGTCTCCTTTTCAAACGATCTCCAGTGTTCAGTTATTGACAGATATTTCTAATGCGAACTGGTTGTATATACTCATTTGCAGGTTGCTTATCGTCTTACAAAATTAGGACGAAAGTGTGAAAGGTCAACGAGGTTTTTTATTCGCATGGCTACAGAACCCCCGAAAATCAAAGAGCGGCTTCAATATATTAAGAACAAACTACAGGGTCCTACCTGGCTACGCAGCCCTCTCATGGGATATATCGCAGCTTTTTTGCTTGTTGGTTTTCTGCTGTTGATAGAAAAGGCCGATGAAGGTATCCCTGATGTACCACTCTTCATCGGAACGCCCTTTGGTCTCCTCGCGATTTTGGTTGCTCTGGTATGGGGGACCGGCCCGGCTCTGGTCGCTCTGGGGTTCGGATTGATCGTTGTGATTGAATTTATTTCCCCAAACACTCTTACAACCGATATCCCCCGGGATGTGCTTATCATAGGACCCTTTATTGCCCTCCAACTCACAGCGATTGCGACGGTCGTGCGCTTAGAACAAGCTCATCTAAAACTCAAGCGCAGCCAGCAACAATTGGAACAAGCCAATGCCCTGAAGACCTACGTGCTCGTACGAGCGGCACATGAATTGAAAACACCGTTGACTACTATTATTGGTCGGACGCAATGGCTCTCTTCCCACCTTGACAGGTCTGGCCCAACGCCGGAAAACTGGGCCGCCCTGCAGAGATATTTGGAGGTGACCAGGAAACGTGCATATTATCTGCAAGAGTTAATAGACAGTTTGTTTGATCTGAGCCGTGCATATGTACAAGGGGCTGCTGCGCTCCAGCTTTCCCCGTGTGACCTGGTAACTATCTGTCGCGATGCGGTAGAAGACGTCCAGGCACTTTCGGATCGTTCAATCGATCTCGATTGCCCCCCTTCTCCTCTTCTTCTCCAGGCCGACGAGAAATACCTCGCTCAAGTTCTGATAAATTTATTGAATAACGCAGTGAAATATTCGCCGGAAAACAGTAAAGTTAAGGTGCACGTGCATTCAGAGGACAACTCTTTTCTCCTGCAGGTCCATAATGATAGCCCTACACTTTCACAAGAGCAATTAGAGCGTCTGTTTGAGCCTTTTTATCGTGATCCTGTGGTGGAGCGGGCTGGTCTACCGGGCTGGGGTCTTGGTCTGACGATCAGCAAGCAGTTTGTTGAGCTACATGGCGGGCAACTCTGGGCAGAGCTTTATGCCGACAATGGTATAACATTTCTGGTTAGACTGCCGGCTGATCCAAATGGCCCGATATTGTAGTTTGTTTAGGTGATACATTTATTACCTAAACAAACGTATTCTGAGAGTTTTCCTAACCCCTCTTATGCTGTTTGAGAGAGGAAAGATCTGACATCCACTTGCGCGAACAAAAGAGGATAACATCGATCAATTTTGCACAAGAAATGGAGGAGTTGGAGCGTGATGAGAACGTTGTGGAGGGACTATACTCTGGTCAAAAATGGGGATTTGTGCTATTGTTAAGAGCAGGACAATTTATTGGGAATACTCGTCCTCACAGATCTTAATACATTCTAGAGGAAATGCTTATGGATAGTTCTCTTCAACGTGTGAATCCCGCCATAGACGATAGAGAGAGTGCTCTCGTCTCAGATCATGAGGAGGAGGCACTGGCTACTGAGGAAGAACCGCATGTTCATTTACCTAATCCAAGTTTGTGGCCTGTTTTACTCAGTGTCGCAATTTTGGTGGCGATAATTGGCTTGTTGTTCATTCCCGATGCCCCATGGTTGACGCTGGTTGGCGCTGTCTTCGTCCTTGTCGGTATTCTGGGATGGGCCCTGGAGGATCCGATGGCTGCACCTGAAGAAACATATATTTCTTCTCCGCAGCTAGCTGGAGAGTTGGCAAAATTCCAAATTGGTCAAAGTATCATTGATAGAGATGGTGAGTCGCTGGGTACATTACAGGCTCGACTGGGCAATTATATTCTGGCCGATCGTGGTGGTCTTTCCGTGAAGGTATATTATGTGCCACTCCGTTTTATTGAAAACGAGATTGTTAATAACGTTGTACGTCTGAAGGTCAGTGAAGTTGATCTGCTGAAGCGCAATCTTGATCGCGTACCGGCTGATCTTTATAACGAGACTCCTGAGTTTGGCGTTCCACAGGTTAAAGGCGTGCCAATGTTTGCACGTGGTCCTTTATCTCCTGCAGAGACTGGCCACTACAACTATGGTCCTAACTTTCCTGGCATCAATACTGATGCAGCTGGCTCATATAAACCTGATGAAGTACGACCCGTTCCTCAGCGCTATGTGGGCGATCGCCGTAGTTACAATACGCGTCGATCGTTGCCGCCACGTGTGGCAACCGCAGACTAAAGAAAAAAAGGTTGTGAGCTTAACTCACAACCTTTTTTTATCTACAGATGGCATCCCTGCCGCTTATTCCTCGCACTTATCTATTGATAATCATAAAATCCTTTGCCGCTTTTCTTGCCATAGTGGCCAGATTGCACCATACGTCGCAGGAGTGGTGGTGGAGCATACAGCGGATCTTTATATTCATCATAGATCGCCTCAGCCGCCCAGAGCGTTGTATCCAGTCCTACGTAGTCCAATAGTGTAAAGGGCCCCATTGGATAGCCGCAGCCGAGTTTCATCGCTGTATCAATATCATCGCGAGTTGCCGTGCCATTTTCTAGCATCCGAATGGCTGAGATTAAATAAGGAATCAGCAAGAAATTCACAATAAATCCTGCTGTATCTTTCGCCAGAACTGGTGTCTTGCCCAGTGATTGAGCAAACTGTTGGACAGTAGCGATGGTTTCATCCGAGGTTGAGAGGGTACGCACAATTTCCACTAATTGCATGACTGGTGCTGGATTAAAAAAGTGCAGGCCTGCAACTTTGTCAGGACGTTTGGTGACCGCACCCATTTGAGTAACGCTTAAAGACGAGGTATTGCTGAGGAGTAATGCTTCTGGTTTAAGCAGGCGGTCGAGGGCAGGATAGAGACGTACTTTCTCTTCCATATTCTCGATCACGGCCTCGATGATGAGATCACAATCGGCCAGATCTTCCAGGTTGATGGTACCTTGCAAGTGTTCGCGCGTCTCTGCTGCCTGCTGTGCAGTTAACTTTCCCTTCCCTTCCATCTTTTTCCACGCAGCCTCAATACGGGCCATTCCCTTATCCAGAAACTCCTGATTGATCTCGCGTACGATAGTAGTATAACCAGCCTGGGCGCAGGTCTGGGCGATTCCCCCACCCATTAGTCCGCATCCGATAACGCCAACTTTGCGAATCTCCATTGATGTAATCTCCTTAGGTTACAAATAGTGTTACTGAGATATGTTGAAAGAAAGAATATATCCAGTATGTATAGGTGAATATGTGCAAAAGCACACGATTATTATTATACGCTTTTTTTGAAGAGCGTGCGTAGCTATGAACGAGCATTGAAGCCATGGGTCAAATTTAAGCGTTCTTCAGTTACCTGTTCTGTTGAAACTCCTGCCATTTGTGCATAACAGAGGCAATGAGAGGTTTGCCTTCAATCTGTCGTTCCTGTGATAGCCGCCATTGTTTATATGTGCTATGGGCTGTGACCATAGGCCCTAATTCATTTTTGACAATAAAGTTATAGTCGTCCGCCTCTGGTGGAAAGATCCAGCCATGTTGTGAGTCTCCCAGATAAAAATATTCCCCTTTTTCTTGATGCCAGTCACGAATCTTCTCCTGCCTATCTACCAATTGACCACGACCTGGCTGTTTGTTGGCATAGGTAAGTGGTCCGATGGGGAAGCAGTGTAAGTGAGCGTGAAAGACTGTCTGATGGAAAATGCCATGTTCCCAATAGACTGGATTGACATAGGTGAGTTTGAAGAAGCGTTCCACCTCTTGTTTGATTTCAAACAGTTCATCGTCCAACGCTGCGGGCACATCTCCATAGCAGGTATAGTGCTGTTTAGGAATAATTAACAGGTGGCCCTCAATCAGAGGGGCATGGTCAGCTACCAATCGAAAGTTGGGTGTCTGTTTCATGACTAATTGTGCAATTGCATTCACCTGGCAAAAAGGACATTCTGAATTGAATTTTTCCATGGTCTTTATCGAGACGCTACTCTCGTCTTGCATGCAGGTAACTCCTTTTTTCTGCGTTTTCTCGTAAGGATAGAGAATATCTCTCTATAACATATATAGCTGTGGCTGATGGCGGGACAAGTATCAAAAATACAAATACCTGTCACCACCAACATTTCTACGGACCTTTTTAGCCAGCATGACGAAAGCCCGCCTCGTTCATCGTTAAAGATGTCCCTTCAGCGAGCACACCTGCATCAATAACTTCGGCAATACATAAGGTAGAATCGCCTGCCGGCACCATGTTGCGTACCTCACAGGCTACCCATGAGAGTGCAGCGTCTAAGATTGGATAACGGTTATCTTGTAGGTGATAGGCAATATCTGTAAGTTTGTCAGGATTCTTATTGTAAGAGCGACCAAGCTGGCCGGCCAGCTCACGCTGTCCTGTACGAAGAACATTGATGGTAAAGGTCTGAGTTTGTTTAATCATTGCCAGTGATCTGGCATTGTTTTCGATCGAGACGGCAATCAGTGGCGGTTCAAAAGAGACTTGTGTGAGCCAGTTGGCGGTAAATGCGTTTACCACCTCATTCTCTTTGCTCATAATAACATAGAGTCCGTACGTAAATGCGCGCAAGGCCTGCTTTTTTGTGGCTGGGTCCATGAAATTACCTCGTTTCTGGCTTATAGATGTCTTATCTCATTGTAGCTCTCAATGTGGGAAGTATCCACCCAGTGTTGAGTTATCACAACAGCTTCATCTCTTTTTACGGTTGTACAACGCCAGGGGTAGACATAGAAAAGAGCATGCAATCTGCTGGTGAAGCTCTTTTGTTGTATGTGGTACTTTGCTGCTATATTGAGTACAAGGGTGCAGAAAAATAAGTTATAGTAGGCAGGGAATGCAGCAGATTAAGAGGGTTAGATACTGATAAGTGCTTTTTGGGTTGTTTTGCTTTTTTGACTCGATGAGTTTAGTGATTTTGAAAGAGGAGCCTGATACTGTGCGGAAATATTCACGTATTGTTAGCATGACCGCTTTATGGTTTTGTGTGGCTTTACTATTTAGTAGTTGTGGTGAGAGTAGCAGTTCTACTAATACTCAACCAACAGCAAGTAGCCCAACGGCAACACCACAGGCAACTGCAACGGTGCAGTTTGAGCAGAAGACAAAAAAAAGATCAGCGGTCTCAGAGATTCTGACACAGCCGAGTCAAGGTAGCCAACGTGTCAAAGTGTTAACGCCAGCTGCGATGCGAAGTGGAGTTTTTGAACAGGATCGTTATTTAAATATTCCACCACATATGCAAATAGCTGTTTATAGCCGCATTCCTAAGGCCCGCTTTATGGCGACGACGCCAGATGGTGACCTGCTTGTCTCTGTACCCGATGAAGGAAAAATTGTCCTGGTTCGGGCCTCACAGCAAGGTGATCCTGTTATGTCGGACTTTGTCACGGGTTTGCGCCGGCCACATGATATGGTTTTTCATACGATAGGCCAGCAAACATATCTTTATATTTCTGAGACCAATCAGGTGAATCGTTTCCTGTATCAAAAAGGTGATACCCAGGCGCATGATCGGCAGGTTGTTGTCGCTAATTTGCCAGATAGCAGTACAGGAGAATTGCGTGGGGCTTATGGCCATGAATTGAAGAACATCGCTTTGGATAGCAATCACAAGCTGTATGTATCGATTGCCTCGACCTGTAACGCCTGTCTGGCTGATACACAGAGTAATCCTTTGCGTGGAGCAATCTATCAATATAACGCTGACGGGACGCAAGGTAAACTTTATGCACATGGCTTGCGTAATGCTGAGGGTTTAGCTTTTGTTCCAGGCACGGATGATCTCTGGGCGGCGGTCAATAATCGTGACAACATATTGTATCCACATCAGGATGCTACTGGTCAGTATGGTCAGAGGATTCCAGCCTATGTAGATAATCATCCGCCCGAAGAATTTACCAGGGTTCGAGATGGAGCTAACTATGGCTGGCCGTTCTGTAATCCCAATCCAGATCAAGGTGTCAATCAGATGCCTTTTGATCGCGATGTTCAATTTAATGCAGATGGGCATGTCAATTGTAGCCAGATGACGCGCATTGATAAAGGCATTCAGGCCCACTCAGCACCTCTGGGATTGACATTCCTGCAAGATCCGTTGGCGATGAATTCACAACGTACAGGAGCATTAATTAGTCTGCATGGTTCCTGGAATCGTACACAGCCAACTGGCTATAAAGTTGCTTACTTTCCCTGGAATACCCAATCACAGCAGCCAGGACAGCAGATCGATCTGGTGACAGGTTGGAATGATAACGCTAATATCTGGGGACGTCCGGTGGATACCGCCATTGATCATCAGGGAAATATCTTTATCTCAGATGATAATAGCGGTACCATTTATAAAATGTCTTATAATGCCTAGCTTCTTTATTACGAGATAGAGACTACCTGGCCCTGGGTCATCTGCTGGAGCTCTTGAGGAGTTAATTGAAAAACTGCAAAGGGAGTGCCAGCAGCAGCCCAGATCTGCTCATACTGTAAAAGATCGGAGTCGATAAAGGTGAGCAGTGGCTCTGGATGTCCCAGGGGGGCGACACCACCTACAGCATAGCCGGTATGCTGGCGCACAAAATCTGGATCAGCGCGCACAATAGGTTCGCCAACTAGCTGTCCCAGCAGTTTCTCATTGACCCGATTAGAGCCGCTGGCTACTACCAGAACTGGCCTGGACGTATTTTTCGTCATAAAAATGAGCGATTTTACGATCTGGGCCACCTGGCAACCGATAGCCTGGGCCGCTTCTTGAGCCGTACGCGAGGATGCGGAAAGTTCCACCACCTGTGATGAATAGCCTTGCGCCTGCAAGGTGTCCTGTACAAATTTCGCGCGAGCCTTCATTTCCTGCGCCATTACGAGTTCCTCCTATTTCATTTCACCGCTTTTGTGATTATAGATACGATTGAGACGAAAAAAGTAACAAGAAACGAGTTATGGGGGAGATCCGTCTTCCTGTAGGAAGCGTATCATCCATAGAACCATAACTCGTTTCTTGGGTTGCGATCAGGCCCGTTTAGCACAGAGTTGATTACTGGTTGGTTCCGCGCAGCAGAACCAGGACTCTGTTAGATGCGGTAAGTCTTTGCGCTCTCCATATTGGCGCATAGCTTTGAAGGCTGAAAGCTTCTCACCCTTAAAAGCGAGCGCTTTGGCCTTGATCTGGAAAAAAGTCATGATCGCGTCAGAACCCATCTGGTCTGCCTGTTCTACCAGGATCGCTACTTGCTTCTGTAGTTCATCCATGCGTGGATCAGGATGGCTCCAGCGATAACCGAAGGCGGTTGGATCGAGTTCGCCGATCCATTGCTCGCTTTCCGGTGTATCCAGGTGGGCAGAACCTGGAGGAATGAGAAGGCGGATCGAAAGATGGACAGGATCAATATGCTCGATAAAATGGCCGGCTTCAAAGAAGTTAAGTAGCTCAATATAGCTTTCAAGCGTTTCCCAGGGTGTAAATGGGAGCAGGGAAGGGCGCAACGTAATACCGACGCGTTCCATTTCTGCAAAGGCCGCTGCTACATCGGCGGCTGTGTGGTTTTTGGCTAGCTGCTCAAGCACGGTATTGTTGAGAGACTCTACCGCTGAGACCACGAACACACAGCCGAGCTCTTTCATTTCTGGTAGGAGTTGTCGATGTTTGAGTAAATGCTCAATTTTAATGGTGGCATCGAACGTCAGCTCAGGAAATTCCTGGTGCATAGCACGTGTAATGCGCAGTGCATGGGTTGGTCCATTCCAGAAATCTGGATCGCCAAACGTAATATGTTGGGCTCCCTGCGCTACCTGGGCACGGATATCAGCCAGTACAATCTCGGCTGGCACCGCAAAGAAACGGCCATGGTAGATTGGAGTAACCGGACAATGGACACAGGTATGCTTACAGCCGCGTGTCGCCTCGGTATAGCCTACCACGTGTGTCTCGGTGCCTTGTTCCATCCGTGCATAACGTTCCAACGCAGGTAAACCACTACGTTCAGGAACCACAAAAGGTGTGCGTTGAATCCAGGGACCGCTAACATGTCCACGGCTATAGACACCAGGGGTCGCTTCGTCCTTTTCCTGTTCAAAGGCAGCAATCAACTGGCATAGTGGTACCTCATATTCACCACCGATTGCAGCATCTATCGCGCCTTGTTGCAATAAATGATCGGCATTGAGCAAGGCATAGAGTCCATATAAACAAATATAGGCAGTGGGATTGAGCGTGCGAATCCGTTGCGCAATCTGTTCCCCTAGTCGCATCGCTGTATGCATAGGGACTGAGATCGCCACGAAGCGTGCCTGATTGATTGTTTCATCTGAGAGTGCATCTAGTGCTGTATCCACACAGACAGGAAGATAGTCGGCCTGCTCAAGCATGGCCGACAATGATGCAAGATGAAAAGGTTGATGCCCTAATTCATAGCAGGAGATCAAAAGAATGTCTCCGCGTTTTTTTATTTCTTTCGTGGTGCTCCTCCTCCTCCTTTGCGCTGTGGACCTGGTCCACCTGCTCCAGCAGCTTCTGGCGTCCATCCTTCTGGCATAGCAGAATCCCTGCCAAAAAAGAATTCTTCCATTTGTTCGCGCAAAATCTTACGTGACTCAGGATCGGCCATGTTCAGACCATAGTGGTTGATAATCAACACCTGCTGAGCCGGCCACATGTCGTAAGCTTGTTTTGAAATTTGTTCGTAAATGCGTTGCCCAAGCTTGCCTGGGAATGGAGGCTTGTCCAGGCCTGGGAGCTCGCGTTGTAACTTCACACAATAAACTATTCTTGGCATATGAAATGTCTCCCATAGTTAAGGTATACCTAAGACCATTGAGCAGCTCGCACTTGCCGTTAATGGAAAACGTTAGTCAATGCCCCATGACATATCCTTCTTGTTATTGTACTATGTCGACGGGTATGATTGCTTGCATTTTTCAATCTAAACTCTGAAAGAAATTCTGGTAATCATAATAGAGGGCTGTATGAACAATTAAGCAAGCGTTTGACATTGGGTGAGCGATTTGCTACTATCATTTAGAACTTTTGTTTGTCTAAAGGATTAAAGCAAGCAAAATGCTAGAATGGAATAAATAACATGGATGAGACTTCTCAAGCGCTACAACAGCCACAAGAAGCTCCTACATCAAAAAGCATAGAGCCATATCAGCAAAGTTTGCGCATCATATTCTTTGGCATGGAGTGTGATTTCTCCTTACCTGTCCTGGAGACTTTACTACGTAACAACATACACATATCGGCGATAGTTATTCCTTCAAATGAAAGCCAGTTACCAGGTATCCATGTGTCGCCAGCTATATCACTGAAGCAACCACCACGTCCACAGAGAGGTATGTTGCCAATGATGACTGGTGCCACGCCTTCGCTTGTGCAGCTTGCCTGGACGCACGGTATTCCTATCTGGCAGGTAAGTAAACTCAATGCTCCAGAAACTTTTGAAAAGCTTGCGGCATATCAGCCGGACCTGTTATGTGTGGCCTGTTTCTCCAAAATCATCCCTCATTCAATCCTGGACCTGCCAGCATTGGGGTGCATCAATGTTCATCCCTCAATGTTACCGGCAAATCGAGGTCCGCTACCGTTATTCTGGACCTTTTATGAGGGCCAGGCAAGTACTGGTGTGACCATCCATCGCATGACCGAGAAGCTTGATAGTGGTCCGATTCTGGAGCAGGAAGAGATCCCAGTTCCTGAAGGGATCAGTTATACAGAACTGGAATTGTTGTGTGCGCAACGAGGTGGTCGGTTGCTGGTGAATGTGATAGAGAAGCTTGCGGCAGGGAAGAGTTATGAAGAGCCGCAAGATGAGAGGCAGGCCAGTTATCATTCCTATCCTACTGATGATGATTACGTTGTGAATGCACACGATTGGCCGGTCCTGCATTTATATAATTTCATCTGTGGAGTGGCCAGTGAAGAGAGGCCCGTTGAAATACTGACCTCCAATCACTATCTTCTTGCCACCGCTGCGATTTCGTATAGTTGTGAGGGCAAAGAGACGGATATAGATGGTATACAGCAAGATGGTCATGGTAGTGGAACAATTCTCTGCCGAGACGGCTGGCTACGAGTATACTGTAGATAACAATAGTGGCAACATATTTCAGGAAGAGGATAAAGCCAGGCGGTGTATCTCAAACGATTAGAAATGCTAGGGTTTAAGAGCTTTGCCTCTCGAACCTTTCTCGAATTTAGTCCTGGTATCACGGCGGTGGTGGGGCCAAACGGAGCGGGAAAATCCAACGTGGCGGACTCTATGCGCTGGGTATTGGGTGAGCAAAGTATGCGGCAGTTGCGGGGAAAGAAGAGCGACGATATTATTTTTGCTGGTGGCCAGGGAAAAGCGGCACTGGGGATGGCAGAGGTCTCGCTTACACTTGATAACAGCACTGGCTGGGTACCCTCAGAATATAGTGAAATCACGGTAACGCGACGTAGTTATCGTTCAGGCGAGAATGAATATTTAATCAACAAACAGAAGGTGCGCCTGAAAGATGTGCTGCTACTGTTAGCGCAGGCACGTATTGGTCATGATTCTTATACGGTAGTTGGCCAGGGATTGATTGATGCCGCGTTGAGCCTGCGTGCCGAAGAACGGCGTGCTCTCTTTGAAGATGCTGCCGGTATACGTCCTTTTCAGGTGCAGCGTACCGATGCCGAAAACCGCTTAAAGCAAACCGAGCAAAACATTGAACGCTTGCGTGATATTGTCAGTGAAATTGAGCCGCGTTTAGCTCCACTGGCGGAACAAGCCAAGCGAGCCGTAGAGTATGCGCAATTAAATAACGAGCTCCAGGAGGTTCTGCTGGCCTGGTATAGTTTGCAATGGCGGCGGCTATGCAACACACGTGAGTCCGCTGCCCTCGCCGAGCGAGAGCAAGGACAGCGGGTACGCCAGGGAGAACTGGCATTACAGACCTTGAATGAACAAGCGCAGGCATTAAGAGGGCAACGGCAGCAATTCCAGAAGCGTATCAGCGAGGCTAGAATTGCCTGTGACCGGGCCAATGAGCATGTTCAAAAGTTAGAGCGTGATCAGGCGGTGAATGCAGAGCGGCTGGGTGGAATAGAGCGCCAGCGCCATGAAGCACAGGCAGAAGAACGTCGGCTGCGTGAGCGTTCAATTGCGCTCCAAAAACAATTAATTGATCTAGAAGAACAATGTGACCTTGCCGATGAAGCTTTAGATAATGATGCAACACAACTGGCTGGCCTCGAAGGGAAAGTGGCCCAGGCCCAGAAAGAATATGAGCTAGATGAGCGTCGTTTACGCTCCGCTCAAAGTGATTTGATGCAAGTTCAAGCGCGTCTGGGTTCTACCCAATCCGAGCTTGGTCGTTTGCAAAAGCAACTTGGGGAACGAAACCGTACCCTGGCGGCCCGCCGCGACACGATTTCTCAAGCTCGACAATCTGTGCGTACTTTAGAGACACGACTGGTAGAGGAGAGAGGTCGTTTGGATGGAGTGAAAGGTGAAGAGCAGCAACTCATCCAGCAGAAACAAAGCATCACAAAAACCATCGCAGACGCCCAGCAAGAAATGGATCGGATGAAAGGCACGCTCACAGAAGCTGAGCGCCGCAAACGTACTACTATAGATCGCCTGAACATGCTGAAAAACTGGCGACAGAGTTTAAGTGGCTATAGTGATGGTGTACGTGTCCTGCTCAAAGCGCCGCAGGAAAAAGTTTCTGGCATTATCGGTCCTGTTCCTCAATTATGTGTGGTTACCGATGGCATGGATATGGCTCTGGAAGCGGCCCTGGGTCCATATATGCAAGCTGTAGTTGTACAGACGCTAACTGATGCCCAACGTGGTCTAGCGTACCTCCAACAGTCACGTTCAGGTCGAGCTATGATTGTCTGGCGGCAACGTTTAGATGAAGATGAAGACTATGATGACGACGATCTCTCAGAAGTACGAGATATCCAGGATCAAGTGGAAGAACATGTCCTGCAGCGCTATCTGGAAACTGTGCCAGAGCTGCAGCCGCGTATATTAGGATTTGCCTGGAAGCATATTCAATGTGAGCCACGTTTTATATCCTTATTTCATCGTCTTTTGCATGGGGTAGTGATTACTCATGATTTAGCGTCTGCTCAGGAATTACTCGCCTGGGGCCTTGAACTAACAGCCTCATCTGATAGTGATCTACCTTTCACCTCTCTGGTCACTATGGTCGGTGAGACTCTGCATCTTGATGGCTGGTTGACAGGGGGAAGTGGAAAGGAAGGCAACCAGCAAGGATTACTGGGTCATGAGCGTGAGCTACGTGAATTGCCCAGGGATCTTGAAGAGATCAATACAATGATTGAGCAGTTGCATAACATGGTGAGCGAAGCCCAGCGTAAACAAGAAGGTCGGCGGGTTGAGTTAAACGCTTGTGATAAAGCACTGCAAAAAATCACCACCCGTATAACTGAACTGAATAAGATTCTAACTGGCTCTCAGCGCGAGCTTGAACGTGTGCAAACTGAAATTAAGCTGGCGGCCTCGGTTGAGCAGCAACTAACAGCAGAAGTGGCTGGATTAGAGCAAGAACTTGGGGCCGTCCAGGAACGTGTGCGCAACCATGAAAAATCTCAACGTGAGATGACGGGGCTGGTAGAAGAGTTGCAGTATGAAATAGAAGAGCGTGCAATCAGTTATCGGCGCCAGCAGGATGAACTTGGTCGAGCACGAACCGCACTGGCAGTGAAGCGGCAAGAGGCTCGCTCGCTACGTCAGCAACACGCAAATCTTCAGGCCCAGGCTCAGGATCGTAAAGCGCAGGTACAACAACAGGTTGTACGTATTAGAGAAACAGAGCAAAAGCACCAGGAGCTGGTAAATACCATTGAGCAGCAGCGGGTGAGCCTGGAGTTAGCCTTACAGAGTGCACAAACCTTCACCCAGGATTTGCATGTGATTGAGGATAAACTGGCTGAGATTGACCAGCAAATCCTGCTACAGGAACAGCAGAGAAGTAAAATACAGCAGACAGCTAAAGAGCAGGAGGCAGTTTATCGGCGTGCCTTGTTGGATAGTCAGAAGGCCAGAGATGCCGTTGATGTTCTTTTGAATCAGTTGCAAGAGGAAATGGGGATTACTGATCCCAATGAACTATTGCAAGATGAGCAATCCTCTAGCGATAAGCAAGTGGAAAATCCTGCTGTTATAGGATCGCCCAGTGGTCGTGGCACACAAACGGCTATGGCACAGAATGGAGCATATACGCAGGTAGATATGCTTGAGCAATTGACTGAGGAAGAAGAGGTACAACTACGCAGATATCGACGACGCATCGAGACATTGCGAGCTCGCCTTAAAGTCATGGGTGGTAGCGATATCAATGCACCTCAAATTTATGAAGAGACGCGGACGCGCTACGAATTTCTTTCATCTCAGATAGCTGATATGCAACAGGCTGCGCAGCAATTGTATGCGATTATCGGGCAGCTGGATATTACGATGGCCAGGCAGTTTGAAGAAACTTTCCAGGCAGTGGATACCCGTTTTAAAGAACACTTCACCACGCTCTTTAATGGCGGTACGGCCAGACTGGAGTTAATTGCAGCCAGACGTAGCGAAGAAGAGGATGTGCCATCTTCGATTATGCCCGCCGGCGTCGATGTGATCGTGCAGCCGCCCGGCAAAAAAGTGCAGGACCTCTCCCTGCTCTCGGGGGGAGAGCGCGCGCTTGTCTCAGCGGCACTCCTCTTCTCGCTGCTGGAAATCAATCCACCACCCTTTTGTTTGCTGGATGAAGTGGATGCAGCCCTGGATGAATCAAATGTGACGCGATTCTGCGATATCTTAAAGCGTCTGGCCCAGCGTACCCAGTTTATTGTGATCACCCATAATCGTGTCACCATGACGGTCGCGCAGGCTATCTATGGCGTAACTATGCGTGAGAGTGCCTCTCGCCTTCTCTCGTTACGGCTGGATCAGGTGCCTGTTCCAGCTGGGCAATAAAATGTGCATAAAGGATTAAGCAATCTAGAAAGTGTGTCCAGCACCAAGGAGGCGTTTGGTAATCTCACCTCCTTCGAAGAGCAGTTCTTTGAGGGCATCATCGATGTGTTTGTCCTCAATAATGAGCTGTTCACGTGCCTCGTTTTCATCGGCTGAAATCAGAGCTGCCTTGCGTAGTAGCTCGCGAATAAACGTCGCACTAACACCTTCGGTTTGATTTAAGATCTGTTCCTGCTCGAGTAATTGTAATGTCAGACCCTGACTATAAAGTTCAAAGAGTCGGCGGCGGCAGTCGCGATCTGGTAAGGAAATTTCAATGGCCAGATCGATACGTCCAGGCCGGGCAGCCAGCGCTGGCTCAAGGATGTCTGGGCGATTGGTTGTTAAGAGAAAGAGGATATCGGCATCATCAGAGATACCATCCATCTGGTTAAGTAGCTCAAAGAGCAGGGCGTTGCAAGCCTGATTCTGATTGGTGCGCTCCTCTGCAATCAGATCAACATCCTCAATAATCACCGTCGCCGGCTGGAGGAGGCGGGCCAGTTCACAGGATTTTTGGATCAAGCCAGTGTTCTGGCCAGTGACAAGTAGAACTGTGCGCTCAGGCATTTGATTGGCAATGTACATCGCCGAAAGAGTCTTGCCAGTTCCTGGAGGTCCATAGAGTAGGAGACCGCGTTTGATATGGCGTTGCGCACGTTGAAGTTTTTTGCTAAGTTGAGCAAAACGAATAGTCTGGCGTTCAATATGCTCTAATGTACCCTCCGGCAAAATAATATTGTCGCGGGTAATGACTGGCAAATGGTGAAATTTCACATCAAGTAGACGCTGATTATTCATAGCGATCGAGATAACGTGGTTGCGATAGACATTATAACGGCGCATCGTTATACGCAGCTCACTTAAAAATGCCTCTGCATCCTCACGCACGCGCGCCACTACCTCAACCCGTATATTGAGATCCCCAAAAGGATTGCGTGCGCCGGAAATCAATAGTGCCAGACGATGGTTGTCTTTTTGAAACAGGTAGAAGCCTGTTTGGATACAGGCCATAGATGTTTCATCATGGAGTACCACATTTACATACTCCACCGGCCCTTCACTGGCCTGGTTCTGGCGTTGAGTGTTGAGGAGAGATGCTACCTTAATACCCATATACTCATTAGGAGCGGTGATCCCCAGCAATTTCGCATTCCATCCATGGATGTCGATCATTCGGGTAAGCGCAATCTGAAAATTTGGTTGATCCGCCTTCTCGAATTGTTCCCCAACTACTGGCAACTCTTTAGGATCAATGCCGAAGTGTTGATGGAGATAGGTCGCAAAGATTGGTTCCTCCTGTTTACTTTGTGCAACCGCTTTATCCATAAAGCCTTTAAATGAAGAAAGAAATTGTGCGGTATCTGTAGATTCTGGTGTTGACACTGTTTATTTACCTTTCTCTTGCATTACAGGAATAGGAAGTATTTATGGTAGCTATCCTGACACTCTTGATAAGACGTTGTGGGGTGATATTTGTAAATGCGTAGAAAAATTGTTGGCAAAAACCATTGACATGTGTGAGTGGTTATAGTATTATAAACCTCGTCAAGAAAAGCCACTTGTATGTGCAGGTGAGCTGGTGACTTTAGCGAAGAGGGTACACCCGTTCCCATCCCGAACACGGTAGTTAAGCTCTTCCTCCCCGATGATACTACGTGGGCAACTGCGTGGGAAAATAGGAAGTCGCCGTCTCACCCGCCTATATGGGTGGTTTTTTGTGTCTAAAAAGGCGTGCCAACCATGGTTGGCACGCCTTTTTAGACACAAAAAAACTAAGATCTTCTCTCTGCACTTCTCATTCTACTTGCTTAACTTCAATCCATGCTGGACTTCAAAAACGATCGATTTAGGTGAAGCGGCAAACTCAAAAGCTGTAATCATAATACATGTTAAAAAGATTAAGGCACCTAACATTAATGTGAACATGGCAGCCATTTCTAGCCATGAGATGCGAGTAATAGCATGGAAGCCGATCTCAAACATACTTAAGACCAGCACACCAATAGTAATTTCTGCAGCCAGAATTGCGTTCCACTGCAATTTATGTCGCGTTAAAAGATGCGGCATTTCAAATTCGAGTTCTTTTAAACGTTCTCTATTGAGATCACGTAAAGCATTAATTTCTCGCGGATCACTTGGGTTTTCAGAATTTTCTTTCTGGATCAAATGGATCAATTCCATATGTTCTATATGCATAGCGCGCAAACGAGCGCTCAAAGAATCATAGCGTTGGAGTAATCCATTCATAAAGAGTGTACAACTTGAGATCATAACGACTGGAGCGAGAATAAGACTAATTACATTTTGAATATTCATTGTGGTATCAAAGACATGCTGTAGAAGCGGGTCAGAACTATTGCAGTATATTGAATTCTACGCAGTAGATCTGGCAAGACTGTATACTCTTCATTATGGGTGAATAAGCATACCGGCCCTGAATGCGACTCTCATAAGGAAATACCTATACTCTTTTTGAGTAGAGGTTTTTCTTCAGGAGAATTTGTAGACACAGCAGACTCCTTTCTTATAATTGAACAAGCTCTGTCTGTAGTACGATTATACCTGAATTTTCGATTTGCAAATGGGATATTTGGTAAAAAAATATCGAATAAACTTGTCAATACCAGGAACGGACGTCATTGTTTGATACTATGAACAGGCCAGCGTCAGCTACGAGGACGCTGGCCTGTATTGTGGAAACGTTAGATGACTGAGAGATACTGGATGCTGAAGAACTTGCGGCGATCTAACCAGACATGCTCAACCTGAAAGCCAGCATGAGCTGCTAACTGGCCAAATTCCTCTAGCGTATATTTGTATGAGCTCTCAGTCCAGATACTCTCGTAGTTGGAAAAGTTGATCTGCTCCTTTGCAATGTGCACTTGCTGGTTAGTCAGGCTAACCAGATGCATTTCAATGCGTCCCTGGCCTGGATTATAAAAAGCGTAATGCCCAAACTGATCTAACACAAAATTGGTATCCAGCTCAGTATTGAGCCGTTCCAGCAGATGCAGGTTAAATTGTGCGGTAATGCCTTCTCGATCATTATAAGCCTGATGGAGAAGTGAGAAATCCTTCTTGAGATCGACTCCAATCAGCAAGCCACCACCTTTGCCACACATGTGGGCGATCTTGCTCAGGAATTGGCGAGCCGGTTCCCGATCAAAATTACCAATGGTGGAGCCTGGATAATAAGCAACTTTGTGACCGCCGGATCGGGTTGGTCGTGGTAATTTAAAGTTGCTAGTATAATCTGCACAAATAGGCAGAATCTCGATTTGTGGGTACAATTGCTCCAATTCTAGCGAAGCCTGGAGAAGATGTTCGCGTGAAATGTCGATTGGCACATATGCAACCGGATCTTGTAAATGATCCAAAAGCTGGCGTGTTTTAATACTGCGGCCACTGCCATACTCGATGAGCATACACTCAGGTCCCAGCACTGAAGCGATGTCCTGGATCTGATTCTGCATGATCTCTAACTCTGTACGAGTCAGATAATAATCATCAAGTTCAGTGATACGATCGAATAATTGCGAGCCAACCTCATCATAAAAGTATTTGCTCGGAAGTTCTTTGACCGGCTTCTGTAATCCTTGCAGAATTTCCATCCGAAATGTATTTTGTTTGGGCGTGAAATCATACCGTTCAAGCTGTTCATGTATGCTCTGTGCGATGTTACACCTCACGTGCTAAACGAACACCTGTAAATTGCCAGCGTGCATCTGGCGGGAAAAAGTTCCGGTAGGTGGGTCGAATATGCGTGATAGAAGTCGCGCATGAGCCCCCACGCAGGACAAATTGATTGCACATGAATTTACCATTATATTCACCTAATGCACCAGCCGCAGGCTTATAGCCTCGATAAGGCAGGTAAGCACTTTGGGTCCATTCCCAGACATCGCCATACATTTGCGCCGGCTGTGTGGATGAGGCCTGGGTCGTCAGTGGTATAGGATGGAATGTCTGATTTTCGACAAAATTGCCTTCAACTGGCAGTTGACGCGTTGCCAACTCCCATTCGGCCTCGGTGGCCAGACGGGCATTGGCCCAGCGAGCATAGGCATCGGCCTCATAATAACTCACATGACAAACAGGTTCTGCAGGCTCAACCTCACATAAACCGCTCAAGGTCATTATCATCCAATGACCATCATGTTGCTCCCAATAGAGCGGAGCCCGCCATTGTTCCGCCTGAACCGTGCTCCAACCACTGGAGAGCCAGAGCAGGGGATTTTGATATCCTCCATCTTTTATAAATTGCAGGTATTCAGCATTTGTAATCAAGCGTGATCCTAGCTGATAGGCATCCACAAACTCACGGTGGCGGGGACCCTCATTGTCATAAGCAAAGCCATCCTTGTCATATCCGATCCAGGCTAGCTCTTCAGGATAACTGATCCATTCAAGAGGAGGCGGCGGTTGCGATGGTCCGATGGTTCGTTCCAGGTAAGTGGGATGGAGTGGATTGCAGGAAAGAACATGTTTGATATCGGTAATGATTAATTCCTGATGTTGCTGCTCATGATGAATACCCAGTGTCACAATGGGCGTTATTTTGTCTAGATGCTCCTGGCTACAGGCTGTTAAAAAGTTACTAATACATTCATCGACATACTGACGGTACGCATAGATTTCCTGTACCGTAGGTCGAGAAATCAAGCCGCGTTTAGGACGACAATGGCGCTCACCCACAGAATTATAGTACGAGTTGAACAGGTAAGCATATTGTGGATGTGGCGAGATGTAATCCGGAACATTCGGTTCCAACAAAAAAGTCTCGAAGAACCAGGATGTGTGGGCTAGATGCCACCGTGTCGGACTAACATCGGGCATTGATTGAATCACATAATCCTCAACTACCAATGGAGCGCATAACTGTTCCGTGAAGTGGCGTACCCGTGAATAGTTATCAAGTAATAATTGCCGAGGTGATTGAGGGGTCAGGGCTGATTCTTCTTGGATGATTTTTACCACTCTACATCTCCTTGGTTGATCGCGATAGCTCGTAGTTATCCAGAAAGAAAAACCTACACTAACTAATGATCGGTACAAGGCCAATTTTCGAGAGTTTGTGGCTAATGACGCTATAGCTTTTAACTTTACGTGATCAAGACCTTTCTATTGTAACCTGTGAAGATTGTTTACTCAAGCCGAACCAATTAAACTCAGGGTCTGATTGGGGTGTACAGTGTGGGTGTACGCGGCTGCGCACACCCACACTGTACAATGGAAATTAAATAGTTTTGGGATGATTAGTGAGGTAGGTCTCTTGTATAGTACGAAGTGTTTCAGTTAACAGATCGAGTTCGGCTTCGGTATTGTAGAAGCCAGTTGAGATGCGCAAGGAATGATTGTCGGGAATACTGCGAATGGCGATGTGCTGTTCTTGTAGTCTGTTTACTATTTCGGTCTCACTGATACCGGAGATGGTGAAGGAAAGGATTCCATTCTGGCCCGCTTTGGGTGTCAAGATGGTGAGACCAGGAATCTCTTTAAGGCGTTGGTAGGCGTAGGTATTAAGGTCTGAGATGCGTTGAAAGAGCCAATCGTATCCTACGATGTTTTCTAGCCAGTAAAGTACTGCCGATTGGCCTGCGATGGCTGCGGTCTGACGTCCACCCAGTTCAAAGCGTTGAGCATGAGCGTGGATTTCCCAATCCAGGGCAGACTCAAATTTGGCTGAATAATAGCCTACATAGGTTGGTTGGAGATAGTATAACGATTCCTTGCGTACATACAAAGCTCCAGTACCATCGGGACCACAAAGCCATTTTTGCATAGGAATAGCATAGAAATCGACTCTAAGTGCATGAACATCTATTGGAATGTTGCCAGCAGATTGAGCTCCATCGATCAGGACTGGAATATTTAATGAGCGGCCCAGGTCACTAACTGCCTGGACATCCAGGACAGCTCCAGTGGTCCAGGCTACGTGTGAGAGGACAATCAGGCGTGTACGTGAGGTAATCAAGGATTCGATTGCTGCGCGTGCTGAGTAATCAGCAGATTGGCCTAGATCAGCTTTATGGATAACGATACCATAGCGATCGCGTATTTGATAGAGCGGTGCCAATGCGCTGATATGCTCGTGATTCGTTGTAATAACCTCATCACCAGCGTGCCAGTCTAATCCATGGCTTACAATATTCATTCCTTCACCAGTATTATCTGTGAGGGTAACTTCTTCAGCATTGCAATGAAGCAGGCGGGCTACCTGTTCACGAGCATAAGCATAGATCGCAATAATCTTCTCAAAACCAGCAGTTCCTAGACGACCTTGCAGCAATTCTTCCTGTATACGTGTAACCATGGCATCCGATGCACATGTAGGTAAAGGGCCAAATGTTCCCGTATTAAGATAGATTTGGGATGTAGTTGCGGGCATAGATTGCCGGATAGTTTCAAGCTGAGCATTTGTACTCAAAATAGCCGAACTCCTCTAGTATAGATATGGTCAGTGAGGTCTAAAACAAGCAGATAGTGGCCACTTTTTTTTAGATAAACTGTGTGAGTATAGTATATAGTATAGATATCTCATTTTGCAGATGCCCACGAATAGATATTTTATTTTTTATATTGAAGCGCATGGGTCAAGTGTTACATAAAAACACTAAACTACATCAGATATTCTGAATGTTATGAGAAAGCTGAGAAGACAGGTATGCGTATTCGCCATTTTCGTTCCGGAGATATCTCCTCTGTAGCTACTATTCAACAAGCGGCAGTTGAGTTTGAACAGAGACCAGTTCAATCTGAAGAAGAGTTCATAAACTGGTTTTTCAATCCAGCTAACGATGTTTTATCGAACGCTTTTGTAATGACTGATGATGATGATGAACTTCTGACCTGGGGACAAGCTGGTACTCTAGAGGGTATTGAAGGAGAAATCGTTGCTTATACCCTCCTACAATGTTTGCGAGATAGTGAGGGATACCATCTACGCTGCCAGGGAACTGTCCATCCTGAATATCGACATCAAGGAGCTGGAAGAGCTTTAATGGTAGGAGCTTTAAATCGGGCACGTTTGCTGGCCTCTGATTTTGAATTTGAAGCGGAAGCAGAAGGTATTCCTGTATATTTTGAAGTTTTACTACCGATTGCTGATCCCGGTGCTACCCAGCTAGCAAAAAAATTCGATTTGCAACCAGCTGACCAGTCGAATATTTATGGGTTACAATTGTATCGAACTATATTATAAGGATAGTGCAAAAACTGTAATCAGGTCGAATAAGATTGAAGTGTATGTGAAGCCTCCGTCTGCTAGTTGGGGGGAAAAATACTAGCAGTTCGGAAGCCGATAGACTATTATGCTTCTTCACTAATGGTGTCTTCATCAAGTGGCGATGGTGGGGCTGCAAGCAAAGCTTCAAGGGTCGAGCGGCGAATGCGGTACGCCTGGCGTATACCACTATGGGGGAGTGAAATCGCTTCAAGCACACCACTTTTAATCCACCGACGAACAGTAGTGTCATCGACTCTCAGTTGTTTTGCAACCTCGCCGACTGTTAATAGATCCGCTTCCTCATTTGCCACAAATTTCCTCTTTCTGGCCTGTTATTCTAGTCAGGCCGAATGTATATTTAGTACGATGTTAATACAGTTAGGCAAAATAATATTGATGACAATATGTATTTTGCCTATTTGACTATAATGACGATCCTGCTCTTTATTTGTAACATTCTTTTTGCAGATGTCTACACTGTATTAATGGAGTAAGTGATAATCAGAACGTATCACTTGTATATGTAATAGACATGGAGTATCAATCGTTTAATTGAATTATCCACCGATCCTAGACATAGTTCTATTAGTTCTTTTGAAGCTTTTATCGCCGATGTAATGCTTTAATTCTTTATTGAGAACTGCCTGTCGGATTGCCTGGATAAGTGGTTCATTGTTGGAGTGGGCACGTACAACAGCTCTTAGATCAGTCTCTTCAGTACCAAAGAGGCAGGTGCGCAATTGTCCATCTGCAGTAATGCGGATACGATCGCAAGTGGAGCAGAAAGGTTCACTGACCGGGTTAATGAAACCCACTTCACCGATACCATCGCTAAATGTATAACGGCGAGCAGTTTCTGAAGGATCGCCCGTGGTGATTTGTTGCAGAGGACCATATTCAGCTTCAATGATATTTTTGATCTCAGCACCTGTAAGGATATCCTCTTTACGCCAGATCTGATCAGCATCTAGAGGCATAAATTCGATCCACCGTACCACATAGGCCTTATTGCGAGCCAGGTGTGCAAAGGAGAGAACCTCTTCTTCACTATAGCCACGCATAGCGACAGCATTAATTTTGATGGGATGGATTGATGGATATTTTTCGAGTTCGGCCAGGCCTTCCAGGACATGATCGAGTTGATCGCGGCGCGTCAGTTGAGCAAATTTTTCGCGTAGGAGAGAATCCAAACTGACATTAATGCGTGTTAAGCCTGCAGCAGCCAGAGCAGCGGCCTGTTGTTTAAGGAGGATGCCATTGGTGGTCAGGCTTAAACTACGTAGCCCTTCGATCTGACCCAACTGTTGTACCAGTGATGGTACATCTCGTCTCACTAGAGGCTCGCCACCAGTCAAGCGAATCTGTTCTATACCCATGCCCACCGAAACTTGAGAGATGCGTACAATCTCTTCGTATGAAAGAATTTCATCCTTTTTTAGCCAGGGAAGTCCCTCGGCAGGCATACAATAAGTGCAACGAAAATTACACTTATCGGTAATTGAGATACGCATACTTTTAATACGTCGTCCATAACTGTCTACAAGTAATTCCATGTCGGTGTCCCTCTATGAATAAGTCTAACAAACGTGTGGATATATATACTATAGCACGTTTAATCGACGTGGGTTTTATGTCTAATCTTATGACGTGGTAGCAGGTGAAGTATTAAGGATTGGTTTCCATTGTAGTACTTATCAGTGTATTGAGTGATAAGCTTTTGAAGCAGAGAATGTGTTATATCTTTTATGCAATATTGTTATTATTAAATGTAAACACATGCAAGCAAAAAGAGTTCCAGCTACATTTATAGCTGGAACCTAGAAAATGTTTGCTAAGCGGATGCATTAAGCATCGTAATACATTGAAAATTCGATTGGTGCAGGGCGCAGGCGGACCTGATCGGCCTGTTCGCGCTTGAGGTCAACATATTTTTCCAGAACATCAGTAGTGAAGACACCACCTTCGAGCAAGAAGGCATGATCATTTTCAAGTGCCTTCAGTGACTCATCCAATGATCCAGGAACCGAGCTGATCTCGCTCAACTCTGCCTTCGACATACTGTACAGGTCTTTGTCGACCGGTCCATAGCCATACTGACCAGGATCAATCTCGTTGCGGATACCATCCAGACCAGCCATCAACAGAGCGGAGAAGAGCAGGTATGGGTTAGCAGTTGGATCGGGAGGGCGGAACTCCACGCGTGTCGCTTTCGGGCTCTCAGTCCTGGGGATACGGATAGCCGCACTACGGTTACCCTGTGAGAAGACCAGGTTGACTGGAGCTTCGAAGCCAGGAACCAGACGTTTGTAGCTATTCGTTGAAGAGGCTGCAATAGCCAGGATCGAAGGAGCGTGGGTCAAGACGCCGCCGATATAGTAGCGAGCCAGCTGAGACAGGTTAGCGTAGCCACCTTCCTCAAAGAAGAGGGGCTTGCCACCTTTCCAGAGACTCTGGTGGGTGTGCATACCGGAACCATTATCACCATAGATTGGTTTTGGCATGAAGGTTACCGATTTGCCATACTTGCGAGCAGTATTTTTGATGACATATTTGAAGAGCAAAAGTTTGTCGGCGGTATCGAGCAATGTGCCAAACTTGTAGTCAATTTCACATTGTCCAGCAGCACCAACCTCGTGGTGGTGGGCCTCAACCTGAATACCCAGCGCCTCAAGGTTAACCACCATTTCCGAACGCAGGTCTTGATAGGTATCATTAGGAGCTACAGGGAAATAACCACCTTTAATATTCATCAGATGGCCCATATTGCGGGCATCATCACGGCCTTTGCTATTCCAGTGGGCCTCATCAGAATCAACCTCAGCATACTGAATGTTATCAGCTGATGAGTAGCGGACATTGTCAAAGATGTAGAATTCTGCTTCAGGGCCAAAGTAAGCAGTATCGGCAATACCTGTGCTCCGTAGATAGTCCTCAGCCTTTTTGGCAATATAGCGAGGATCGCGGCTATAAGGCTTCTGGCTACCTGTAGCACCTGGATGGGCAATATCGCATGTCAGGCTTAGTGTAGGGACAGCAGTAAATGGATCCAGGAAAGCTGTATCAGCATCTGGAATTACGAGCATATCACTTTCATTGATGGCCTGGAAACCACGAACGCTGGAACCATCAAACGGTAAGCCTTCCGAAAATAAGTCTTCTGACAATACATGCACGGGCACGCTAAAGTGTTGCCAGGTACCTGGTAGATCCGAAAATTTGAAGTCAACAATTTTGACTCCGCTTTCTTTAGCTAGCTTTAGGACTTCCTCTGGGGTCATCTGTCTTATTCTCCTCTTAACATGGTATCCTGGCATCATTGCAGGAAGTGATGGCATGCATTGCCCCGTATTGTCGTAAGCTTATCCATACCCATATCCTGGAAAGGCAAGCGTGGATGCCATTTCGTTACCAGTAGCATAATTGCTACTACTTAGCTATTACCAGCATAGCACTTGTCCAGAAACGATAGAGCCCGTCATCCAAAGTTGTTTCACGATTGAATGAGGTCGTATGAAATAAGGTCAATCTCGTGTCTCGCGAGATCGTTTGTGCCTGCCTTTATAATATGACGGTTATAGAGGAGTATACTACAGTCAGTTTATCCGAAACTTACCGGGCTCAAATTGTGCATTGTGCACAAATAGAGCTGAATATAGCTCCAATTGTGCCTACAAATAGAGGTTATAACCATTCCATAAGGAAGTGCAAAAATCTAAACTGATGTGCAGACTAAACATACAAAGGCTTCCAATGTGTCCAAAGAGGCTGAAAAAAGTTCTGAGTAAAGACAATCTTCCATAAAATGTGCATTTCTATTATATTTATTATTTGCCATATGATGATTGATGATTGATGGCTGCGTTTTATTGGCGTTTGCTTTGTGCAAAACATCCATGCGATTAGCCAGGAATATAGAGGTTTTGGCCGAATGCGCCTTGTCACTCGGATTTTTGCCGTTGCTCAATTTCTTGACGATACATACTTGGACTGATACCAAAGTGCTGATGGAACTGACGACTAAAATAGAAACTACTATTAAATCCTACATCTTCAGCGATAGTCGAGATCGTATTCGTGCTAAATTCCAACAGGCGTGTAGCTTTCTCCAGACGCAGAGAAATTAAGACATTCAGCAGAGAAGTACCTGTTTCTTGTTTGAAGAGATGGGAGAGGCGTGAAGGAGATAAGGAGACGAGAGCGCCCAATGTTTTAAGATCATAATGGCTTTTGAGGTCGCGAGCCATGAGTTGTAACAAAAACTGGATGCGTGGATCGAGTCCTGGTTTCTGCTGTTGGGTTATTTCTCTGACCGCTAACAATAATAACTCTTCAAGTCCATTAAGTGCCAGCTCACGTTGGAGCGTTGATATGGGTTCTTCTGCAGATGATCTGAGGTTGGTTGGCAAGGTAGAAAAATGCACACTGGCATCAGTATGGAGCTTAAGAAAGGTTGTGCGTAAACGTTCGCGCACCTGTGGAGTTGAAACTGATAATTTTGATAACCCACGCCCACTTGCTGGCAACTGCCACCAGCTTAACCAATTCATCCTTGGTTGAAAGTGCGCCCAAAAGAATTCCCAGGTGTAGCCAGTTGGAACCGAATAATCATGTAAAGCATCTGGCTGGAGCAGGATGAGATCTCCTGGTAGAGCCTCTACCGTCAGTCCTGGTTGGCGATACAAGCCCCGACCCGATAGGGTATATGTAATCAGCCAGCTACCAGAGCCATGTGGACGATAGACCTTATAGCCAGTACATTCTTGGAAATAGCCTGTCACTAGAATCTCAGGCGGTGGAGAGGCAGTTACTTCAATACTCATATAGCAGGATTGTACATGTTCCTGACCAGCTTGTCTATTCTTTTTTCGCATAATTTTCAGTACAGTAATAGAAAGGTTAAGATAGTAGGTATATGTTGATATGAGTGAAGGAGTCACAGAGCATGGCAGTATCATTGGAGCATTTGGCACCTGAACAGATACAAATGTTTGAAGAGAGTGGCTATATCGTAGTACGTCATTTACTGGCACCGGCAGAAGTGCAAGGATTAATTGACAACTTTATGGAAATTCATCAGCAGGGAGCGCGTCCAGGTTTCTTTGAGCCAGTGTCCGCAGAGCAAGCTGATGGTGATATTCTCAAACAATATCCGCGCATCATGCATCCTCATCGTTTTAACGATATGGCCTTGCGCTATCTGCTTGATAGCCGTCTCGCTATTATATTGGAAGATCTTTTTGGAGAGGAGCCATTGGCTGCGCAAAGCATGCTCTATTTCAAGCCAGCAGGCGGACGAGGGCAGGCATTGCACCAGGATAACTTTTTTCTGCGCGTTGAACCCGGCACCTGTATTGCCGCCTGGATCGCGCTGGATCGGGTGGACCGTGAGAATGGTGGACTGGAAGTAGTGCCAGGTACGCAAAAGATGAATATTTTCTGTCCAGAAGAGGCGGATGAAACAGTATCCTTTACCAGGGATTATGTACCAGTGCCTGCGGGATTAGAAGCTGTACCGGTGGATATGGAGCCGGGAGATGTACTTTTCTTCAACGGTAGCCTGGTGCATGGCTCACAGCCCAACACCAGCCAAGATCGCTATAGGCGATCATTCATTTGTCACTATATCGGACGTTCCTCCGAACGCATGTCAATCTGGTATCGACCTATCTTGACCATGAGTGGGGAAGAAGTTGCCATCGCAGAAAATGCCGATGGAGGTCCCTGTGGCACCGAATTTGGCATGCAGGGTCCACACTAAAGCACTAAAAAGCTCTCCTCTGTCGCCCGCTGTAGTGCCAGGTGACAGAGGAGAGCTTCTGAGGCTATCCAGCAAGAGGTAATAACTTAACAGTATGTCTGTTATTGATGGGCATATTCGTAGCGCTGGAGGGCGGTAATATCCTCAATGGTATCGATATCTAATGCCAGGCCCAAACTACTTTGAACGCTACAACTTAAGTTGAGCCGTTCAGCTTCACGCTGATGGCGATAGCGACTATTAATGCCAAAGAGGTAAGGGAGTACCAGAGGAGGACGTGTGAGTAAGGCATTCGTACCCGATCCATCCTGTGAAGTAGCAATAACTACATCATAGCTTTTTGACCTGACGACAAGTTGATGCACATCATCAACTTGCAGCAAGGGAAGATCCGCTGAAATGGTTAACAGAGCCGAAGCACCTTGTTGTCGTTCATACATAGCAGCCGCAGTCAATGCTGGGTTATGGCCGGCCTGGGTTTCGACAAGCGCCTGAGCATGCCAGGCTTGCGCTTTTTGTAATACCCGTGGATCAGCACTGACAACCGAAACATGATCGAACAACTGGCTTTCTTGCAGTGTCGATAAGACATGATGAAGCATATCAAGCATCAAACTAGCACGTTGCGTAGGCGTTAAGTGCGCAGCGAGACGGCTCTTTGCTTCCTCAAGCGATTTAACCGGAACAAGTGCTGTATATTTCACGAGTTTTTCCTATATATTCTTAATAAATAGGCCCAGCCTGTATTGGACCCTCTGTGTACTAATCTTTGCTAGCATTGACGGCCAGATCAGATATGAAGGGTTACACAGCTATTACTTAATATGGTAAGCCTGCCTCACGCAAGACGTAGCGAGCTAAATCTGCTTTGGCCTTGCTATCGCTCATAATGGTATTGGTAACGGATGTTGGAATACCCAGATCTTCAATCGCATCTGCTAGATGAGCATCTTTCTCATCAATCACCATAACATCCAGAAAGTCGCGATAATGACGGGCAACACCAACGGCTGAAACATCCATATGCAGGCCACGCATCAGTTTATCGGCGGGTCCCTTGATAGGGGCGCCCCCAACGATAGGACTGATTGCTACAATCATGCCACTGGCTTCATGCAAGACATCGTGAATGCCTGGTACAGATAAGATGCTACCAATACTCACAATTGGATTACTCGGAGCGAGCAGAATAGCGTCAGCATGCTTAAGCGTATCCAGAACCCCGGGTGCTGGGCGAGCATCTTTGGCCCCGACAAAAACTACATCCTGTACTTCATCAGAACAACGGCGCTTGACCATGTATTCCTCAAAGTGAAAAAGTCCTGCAGGTGTTTGAATATGGGTTGCAACAGGTTGATCGCTCATGGGTAAGATACGCAACTTCAAACCAAAGTTCTGGCGTAACTCATCGGCAACCTCACTAAGCGTTTTGCCCTCGCGTAAACGCGCGGTGCGATGAATATGTGTGGCCAGATCTCGGTCACCCAACGCAAACCAATCTTCATGACCATAGCTGGTCAACTGTTGCATGGTGTGAAACGTATCGTTGCGAATACCCCAGCCGTTTTTTTCATCCACAAGACCAGCCAGTGTATACATGACAATGTCTGTGTCTGGGGAGACATTCAGGCCATAAAAGAGGCGGTCATCACCAGTATTTGTGATGACCGTAATTTCTTCTTCTGGTACCACCTGGACCAGTCCCTGCAAGAAGCGTGCAGCGCCAACGCCGCCAGCGAGAACAGCAATCATACACATTACCTCAATCGAAGCGAACTACTAAAGTATCCAACGGCAAGCGAGGACGTCTTTTAGGATCGGCGGCAGCATACCCAACAGTAATTAATGCCTGTGGAATTAAGTGCGCGTCCAACTCCAGCGCCTCACAAACGACTTCAGGACAAAACAGGGGAGCACACATCCAACCAGTATCTAAACCTAACTCATAGGCAGTTAAAAGCATATTCTGGATAGCCGCACCTATACTTTGTACCGCCATAGTCTTCTCATCGTCCTGCCGTTGCGCGTCAGGATAGTGATCTAAATCCTCTAAATAGAGGCAAGGAAGAATAATGGCAGGAGCCTGCAAGATCCGTTGTCGAGACTTCTCCAGACGGATGGCGACAATTTCGTTTGCCTGACCATCCATCTCTAAGTTTTGCTGCCAGGTGCTCCCCATGGCATTTGCCAGTTGTTCTTTAGGCTCGAGACGTGTCAGAACCACAAAACGCCAGGGTTGGCGTCCGTGGGGGGATGGTGCCCAGCGCGCCGCCTCAAGCATCTGCATTAGTAGCTCACGTGCAACCGGGGTTGCTTGATACTGGCGGACACTACGACGGCTGCGCATCAGGGTAGCGAGATCGGAGCTACGGTGAAGTTCCGTAACTGGACGATCTGCGTGCGAGCCATTCAGGCTCTCAGGCTGATTATTAATTTCTTTCATGAAAATACTATGAGACCTACTTGATTTAGCTTAACGGAACATATCGGTAGCGCTATCACGCGTTAAAGTATTTACAGTTCCCTCAGCAGGAATATAGCGATAACCACGGATCAGTGCTACAGGCACTTGATCCACTTTACCCATGACCAGTTCAGCAGCAGAAGATAATTCATCCGCGACTGCAATCACACTGGCCCGTAACTCATAGCCATAGGCATCGTGTTTTCCACGATAATCAGCCAGAGCTTCCATGCCAGCGACGCCGATGGCCATATTGACCTGACCATTGCGCCAGGCGCGTCCCCAGGTATCAGAAACGATCACAGCAATATCAATAGCTTGTTCTTCATTGTGTAGCTGTTGTAAACGTGTACGAATGATCCTGGCCGATACATCTGAGTCGGCCGGCAACAGGGTCAGAAATTCGCCGCCCTCTACATTCGACTCATCGACGCCTGCATTAGCGCAAATGAAGCCATGGTAGGTCTCACTGATGATTACACCACGATCCATACGCGCAATACGCTTACTCTCGCGGAGCACGACCTCAACATGACGTGCATCCTTCTCATTCCGTTCCGCAAATGTTTTAGCAAATTCTGATGGCTCGATATTATTTAAATTCACAAGACGTCTCTCAGCTTTCGAGACGATTTTTTGTGTGACCACCAGTACATCACCTGTTTGCAGTGTCAACTGTTGTTGTTGTAGTGCCTCATAAATGAGTGCCCCCAGGTCAGCATCCGGTTGAATCTCGCCGATACCTGTAATTGGTATAATCCGTAATTCTGTGCTCATAACCCTCCTCGTGGAATCATTATATCCTTTCTGAAGAGATCCTGCCAAGCGAAAGCACCATTACCCATCGATCGGAAGGCGGTGGGGAAATGAAACCAGGGCAGTGATAAATTAGCTACACAGTACTTCCCTTGAAACCATAAGCTATTCCTTTACGCTGTTATACATATAGAGCAAGCTGATAGTAGCGCTCATGCTGATGATATATAGAATATGTCAGTGTAGAAGTGTATAAAATTGTGAGGCATACGATGTTTAAAACGTTAGGACAGCTCCTATTAGGTTCGATTTTTATTGTAGGTGGCGCCAACTCCTTTGCTGAGCCGGGTGGACGTGTGCAAAAAGTAGAAGCAGCAGGATTACCACTACCACGGGAGTCCACTATTTTAAATGGCGCTGTAATGGTCGTTGCTGGTTCTACCCTGGCTGCCGGTATTCTGCCTAAACTTTCTGCCACCGCCTTATTAGGTTCATTGACGGCCACCACC
Source organism: Dictyobacter alpinus (assembly GCF_003967575.1). Taxonomy (NCBI): domain Bacteria; kingdom Bacillati; phylum Chloroflexota; class Ktedonobacteria; order Ktedonobacterales; family Dictyobacteraceae; genus Dictyobacter; species Dictyobacter alpinus. The sequence continues at coordinate 151,337 of NZ_BIFT01000001.1, read as the reverse complement.
ATTGTTGGTCATCCTTTCTGGAATGAAACGACTCCCGCCGGTCGTGCCAATCAACAGACCCAGTTTTTTAAAAACCTCTCTCTGCTTGGTGGGTTGCTTTTGGTATTGAGTACAAAAAACGACTAATTTTTGATGGTACAATGCAGAGAAGCTGATGAATGCATCGCTTGTCCTCTTGAAAAAAGTTGGACAAGCGAGCATTTTTTTGAAAGGATGTATGTATAATGGCTCAACAAAGCGAGCAGCAAGAACAAAAAAAAGTAGCAATGGTAGTAGTTGCCCATCCTGATGATGCTGAGTTTGATGGAGCCGGTACCGTCGCACAGTGGACCCGAGAAGGCTGGGAAGTCTACTATGTAATTTGTACCGATGCGAGCGGTGGTGGTTCTGACGATGCAACTGATATCAGTCAGGAAGCACGCAAGCAGGTAAGCCAGATACGGATGGAAGAACAGAGGTCCGCCGCCAGAGTGCTGGGTGTAAAGGATGTTATCTTTTTAGGCTATCCAGACGGACAACTGCAACCCAGCATTGCATTGCGCCGAGATATCGTACGTCAGTTACGTACCTATCAACCTACACGAGTTATCTGCCAGACACCTGAGCGTAGCTGGCATCCTACTTTAATTGTTCCACGCTACCATCCAGATCACCTGGCGGCAGGACAAGCGACGCTAAATGCTATTTATCCTGCCTCGCAAAATCCGTGGGATTTTCCTGAGTTATTTTTGGAAGAAGGGCTGAAACCCCACAAAATCTCCGAGATTTATATTACTGGTGCCCCCACCACTAACTTCAGCGTGGATATTTCAGCAGTCATGGATGAGAAGGTAGCGGCCTTGAAATCCCATGCAAGTCAGGTTGGTGAAAGTTTCAGTGAGCTAGAAAAATTTATACGGCAGATCGGCGCAGATATTGGCCAGAAATACGGCTATACCTACGCTGAAGAATTCCACCGAGCTGAAAATCGCTAAATTGAAATGGTTCACGCGCTTTTTCACTGATTGGAAAAGCGCATGGACTATTTTTAGATCATATACAAAAATTGAGAATTAAGGCGCCTGGGGATTTTGAGAAAGCACTTGCATATACTTGTCTATTTGTGGCATACTTGATGGCAAATAAGACCTTCGGGGCAGGGTGAAATTCCCTACCGGCGGTATGGAACAGCAATAAATGCTGGGCCGAGCCCGCGAGTCTCTCTTTGGTCACTTCTATATCAACGAGCGACAGATTCGGTGAGAAGCCGAAGCCGACGGTAAAGTCCGGATGGGAGAAGGTTATAATGTGAGCCATAGTCGTATGCTTTCAAGCACACGGCGCGATGGTACGTTTTGTATTATTCGTACCACTCCACTGGTTTAATCACATCTCCCTTAGATGTCCCCCTGGGTTAGTTGAATTGACGTCACCCTATACTCTTTTTGTCGCATATTGTGGGTGTACGCCAGTATTAGCTAGAACCAAGGGATAATAATTATTATGAGTGCCACAACATCAAGGACGGATGGCGCACATGTATCGGTGCGTAAAAATCGCCGTGACGGATCAACTCAGCTTCATCGCAGCCGCAGGCAACCTGCGAACCAGAGTCCAGCCTGGAAAACTTTTAATAAAATTTGGACAATACTACCTCCTTTTGCCTTAGGTATATTGATCTTGCTGGCATGGTATGCCGCAACTGTGTCCGGCCGTATTAATCCATTTATTCTTCCACCTCCATCCGCTGTCTTTTCCAGCCTGGTTGATGGCTTGACCTCTGGTTTGTATTGGGAACACATTCTGACTACGGTACAAGAAAGTCTACTGGGCTTTTTGCTAGGCGTCATACTGGCCTTGCCACTTGGCTATAGTGTCGCAAAATCGCGCTTGCTGGCAAATATGTTACAACCCTATCTTTCAGCGGGACAGGCAATTCCAGCAATAGTACTGGCGCCATTCCTGTTTCTCTGGTTTGGTCTCGGTGTGGTACCGGTAATGATTGTGTGTATGCTGGTCGTATTATTCCCCATGATTGTTAATACTGTACTTGGTGTACAGACCATTGAGCGTGAATTATTAGATGCCGCACGCTTAGAGGGTGCCTCGGGCCTGTCCCTGTTGACCTACATTGAATTTCCTCTGGCGCTGCCTTCAGTGCTGGCAGCCATTCGTACAGGACTGACACTTTCAATCACAGGCGCATTGGTTGGCGAGTTCTTTTGTAGTCCCGATAGAGGATTGGGGGCGCTGGTGCTGATTGCATTGCACCAATACAATATGGCATTTATGTTTGCGACAGTGATCATTCTGGCTGTTCTGGCTGCGCTCTACTATAGCGCCACCTGGTTATTAGTGAGATTGGCAGAAGTGATATATTGATAACCAACGATTGTGGCAGGGATGAGATCTCCCTGCCTTTTTGTTCCCTTCTGTAGAAGAACCGCCGTTTGAAATGCAATCAAACAGACCGTTGGCCTGTTTGATTGATAGATGTCATCTTATAAATTGAATGGAGTAACCACTTCGATGTCAGTAAATCGACGTATAGCTGTGACCTTGAAACTTATATCCCTGGCGTTACTGTCCGGTCTTCTCATGGTAGCCTGTGGTCAGCCAGATTCCTCTTCAACTCCCAATTCTTCAGGGGGAGACTCAAATAAGTCGCTCAAGAATATTTCGATCGGTCTGGGATATAATCCTGATATTCAGTTTGCCCCATTTTATGTAGCCCAGAGCAAAGGTTATTATAAAGATGCAGGACTTAATGTGACCTTTAACCATGGTATTGTGACTGATTTAATCGGCACTATGGATGCGGGAAAGAACACGTTTGTTTTTGCTAGCGGCGACGAACTGTTGGTGGCCCACGATAAGAATAAAAGTTTGCAAGCCGTGGATGTTTCAACTATTTTCCAGAAATATCCGGTCAGCATTATTGTGCCAAAGGACTCTTCAATCAAGACGCTGGCAGACCTTAAAGGGCACACCATTGGTGAACCCGGACCCTTTGGAGCTACCCATACAGGTGTGCTGGCTCTGCTACAGGCGGGTAAGTTATCTTTAGCGGATGTGAAGTTACAGTCTATTGGCTTTAACCAGGTTGCGGCTATGCTCTCGCACAAAGTTGACGCTGTCGTTGGCTATTCTAACAACGAGCCCTTGCAACTAGAGCGTAACGGCTTTCAGGTGCGCACCTTCTCTGTTTCTGATTATATGCCTTTGGTCTCTAACGGCATCATCACTACTCAGGACACCTACACCAATCAAGCGCAGACTGTTCATGCCTTTGTTGACGCAACGCTTAAAGGCTTGAAAGACGTCATTGCAGATCCACAGAAAGCCGTAGATCTCAGCAAGAACTATGTTCCTGGTATGAATACTGATCAAGCGCTTGAGGTACTCAAAGCTACCGTGCCTATTTATCAAGGAAATGGTAAGCCTGGCTACAATGATAAAGCAGCCTGGGAAGCGACCGCGAAATTTCTCGTCGCGCAGAAAATGATAGCGCCTGTAGATAACCTGTCAAAAATGTATATAAACAATTGAAGAAACTCTGTGAGTACGAAAAAGCTCCGTCCAACATTTATTTGTTGGACGGAGCTTTTTGATACATGAGTTAAGCAGTATAGATTTGAAAATTTTGAAAGGAAACATCAGAGCCAGGAGCAACGGTCAGACCTATCTCCCCGCCATTATCAGTTCCCCCAAAGCCACTGATCGCGGTACCCTGCTGTACGCCATTGACGAAATAGACGAAGTTACCACCTTGAACGATGATATTTATTGTCGTAAGGCCACTGATTGCAGTCCCATGGAGCCCAACGGTCGCTAGTTGTGATGGGGCTCCACCTTTAGCATTGTAGTATGAAGTCCAGGATTCATCATCAAACATCACGTTATAACTGACATCATCAGCTTTGTGATAATAGACTCCAAATTGACTGCCAGGGGTATTGACTTTGACCTCTACCTGGATATAGTAACTGGCTGGCAATGCCTGTCTATTGGGTAATTGTGTCAGGAAGGCACCAGATAAGCCAGAGCCAGCCTTGGAGAGTCGTAACTGATCCGGACCACAGTCAGCTGTAATATTGATATTTTGCCATTTGCCCCCTTTGGGATCACAGCTACCTGGATAGTTTGTGCCATAGATCAGAGAGCCATTGCCAGAAACTTTGGGACCAGGCAATGGATAGATGGGTTTGGTCGTTTTGACCGGCGGTGGTGTCTGAGTGGCAGCAGGGGTGCTTGTACCACTGTTTTCAATAATGGTTGCTGTTGCTGTTGGATTGTGAGATGCCTGATTTTTTGTTGATGCAGATTGATTGCTGAACAAGACTACCAGGCCACTAAGCACAAGAAGCACAGCCAGAGCAGCTCCAACCATTATCAGGTAGCGTGGCAATTTATTTACACGAGAACTGCGATATTGTTGTGCAGAATGAACTTGAATTTGGGGTTCGGGCGTTGTAGATCGGCCTTGCCACCCATTGGGTTGCTCTGTTCTGTATGCTTGTTGTCTGGCCGGTTGTCGTTGTGCCGGGATATAATTTTGTTCGTTTGAAGCACGCAGTTGTGGGGCCGCCGGAGGGCGAGGATGATCAGCAATAGTTGCATCCATGCTGGTGATAACAGTGGGGAATGCCTGTAAGCGATTCTGTGTCTGTTCAGAAAGGCGTGGGGTCTCCGCAGCTTCTTTATTCGTGTGTGATGTCTCATTGTCTACCAACATAGTTGACATCGTGGCTGGTGAGGGATCTGGTTCTTGCGCAGGTGTAGGTTCCACAGCTTCGGCTGGTTGTTGTTCTTTCTCCTCAGTTTGCTGCTCTGGAGATGCGTCTGTAACTTGCTCCATGGTTAGAGGGAGAACTGGTGTGATGTGTTCTCCTAATGGTGGTGGTGCCACACTGGGGAAGCGATCGCCCAGGGCTTCAGCTACCGCCTGGCGTAAAGCCTGGGCAAAGGTGCCAGCGCTATCAAAGCGATCCTTAGGAGATTTCGCCATAGCCTTCATGACTACAGCCTCTACATTTTTTGGCACCTGTGGATTAAAACGTGTAAGAGGAGGAGCCTGTTCCAGCGTATGTTTGATTGCTACAGCAACCGGTGACGTACCAGTAAAAGGCACACGCCCGGCGAGCATCTGGTAAAGTACCACTCCCAATGAATAGACATCGGTACGATAATCGATGACATCACCAGTACCTTGTTCAGGAGAAAGGTATTCAGGGGTGCCAACGATGGTACCGACGCTGGTAAGATGTCCCTGCGTATTTTCTTGATCGGTGACATCTTTAAGAACTTTGGCCAGACCAAAGTCCGCTAGAAGAATACGACCATCGGCATGAAAGAGAATGTTGCCAGGCTTGAGATCGCGGTGCACAATACTTTGAGAATGTGCGCTATCCAGCGCGGAGGCGGCTTGCTCTATAATAGGCACAACCTCTTCCAGAGAAAGTATGCCACGTTTCTCCAGCACTTCACGCAACGTACCGCCAGTGACATAAGGCATCACCAGATAGGCCAGTTCTCCTTGTTCACCATACTCATAAACTGGCATAATATTGATATGATCTAAAGCCGCAATAGCATCTGCTTCTCGGCGAAAGCGAGCCAAAAATTCGTTACGTGACCGTTGCTCAAGAACGATGCCAGGTAGAAGTACTTTAACGGCTACAATCCGCCGTGGACGTGACTGTCGCGCCAGATACACTGCACCCATACCACCGCGTCCTAGGAGACGTTGGAGTGTACATGTTCCGAGCGCTTGCCCCAGTAACTCATTGCTATCAGTTACCACGCTCGTATTTCCTCTCAATAGAATATATCAGGTTGGTAGTTTGCATAAGAAATATTTCTAATTAAGGATTATTCCTTTATACCCGGCCCAATCCGTCAGCAAGTCCGTTTGCGAATCTTCTCTCATCTGGGCTGGATAGTGGCAAGCGATTTCCTTAATGGCTCCTCTGATTTTTCTGGTTGTAAAACTTGTCATGCCATTCACACAGTATCACACTGATCCCTGGTATGTCATCAAAGGAATAAGATAGAGAAGGCGACATCTGTGCTTGTTCTTACTCATTATAATAGACGTTTGGTGAACGTCAACCATCATAAGCAACGTTTGGTGGAGGTTAACCATCCTATCTGGCATACCGGTGAGCGATTTATGTTATAGTTACTGCCCTGTTCCTCTTCTTATCGCAGTGGGAGAGGACCGATTAGCTACGGAAAAAAGGATTTTCAGGCGGTTCTGTATGAATAATAACTGTATTGAGATTGGGATACGAGCGACGGAGTGAGCGTTTAATTTTTTCCGCATCAACATGGACCTGACTGAGAGGCGCATTTGCATCGAAAATAGTATGTAGAACAAGATCTAATTCATGTGCCCCATTTGTACCATGACCACCTGCTTCCACGGTTTGTTTGCTAGGACGATATAGATGGATATCATGTGCGCTACCTACACCGGCAATACCATCAGCGATGCGGCACATATGGGCCGCCATCTCGCCATAATGGTCCGTCACATCCTGACGCTGCACGATATTCTCATCAGGTGCCTCCAGATGAGTCGTCACCCGGCGTAAGCGCTTATTGCTCTGGAGGATTGCTTGCTCCAGATGTGTAGCGACGGCATGGGCCTGTTCCAGATTCATATCGGCCTGTACTTCCAGATCAAAGTCAGCTTCTAATTTGCCAGCAACCTCACGGACATGGATGTGATGGGCATGTACACCATGGTGTTCGGCTAGATAATGAATCTGGTCAGTAACAGTTTCTCTAGGGGAAGCGACCGGTTCAACATGCACTACAACATCGATATCTTCTGTTTCAGAGAAAGATCGAGCCTCAGCAATCGTTTCATTTTCAATCAGATCACTAAGAGTATGAATTTGATCAAAGGTAAGTGTCCGTGGAGCAGAAATAATGACATCGGCAAAACACTTATTGCCAGCACGGCGTACGCGTACGCGCCGTACCTCGACGACATTTTCCAGGGCAGTGAGGCGTTGTTGAATTTGTGATGCCAGGCCACCCGGTGAATGATCCATTAAGGCATCGATCGTCTCGCGTGCCAGACGTAAACTGACCCAGATGACGATACCCGAGACGCCAAAGGCCGCAATGGCATCAGCCTGTACTAACCAGGCGGGTAGGTGGAGAAGATCAGTAAGATAGACAACTAGCAGTCCAAAGATAACGACAACGGAGCTCCAGATATCGGTACTGAAGTGCAGGGCATCCGCTTCCAGGGCCTGGCTTCCCAGTTTTTTGGCGACACGTAATAGGACGCGTGAGCGCGTAACATCGACTACAATCGAGACCAGCATCACGACAAAAGCCCAGATGCTCACATCGACATGGCCCTCATGATACAGCAGGCGCCGTGCTGCTTCGTAGCTTACCCAGCCAGCAGTTCCCAGCAATAATAAAGCTTCCAGGAACGCTGAAAGATTTTCAACTTTCCCATGTCCATAATTATGATTGGCATCAGCAGGTCGATCAGCTACACGGACAGCGAAAAAAGTCAGTAGTGCTGCTACCAGATCCAGGCCTGAATGGGCGGCTTCAGCCATAATACCCAGACTACCTGTAAGGGTTGCTACCAGAATTTTTAGACCTGTCAGACCAACGGCCGCTAACACTGATGAGAGCGCGGCCATCGTTTTTTCACGCTGGGCACTTTTTGAAAGTGACATGCCTTGGGACTGCCTCCTCTAATCGGAACACTGACTGTTTTTTTGGGGTTTCACGCCTGTACCGCCATCATTTTACTCGATGGAAAGAATCAGTGCAAGAATAAAGCGCAGCGGAGCAAGAATTTTCAGTCATATAGTTATTTTTGCTATATGATTGTACCAGTACCATAAAAAATGATAATTGACAGAGGTTCATTCAGCTGTTATTCTTGAATGTAACAACTCTATAAACGAAGACTGACCCGTGTTGATCAAACCTAGTATGAGATAGGGAGCCAACAGAGATCCGGCATTTGGTGAGAGTTCGGAACGGTGTACCCCCTCAGAACCCCTTTGTGAGCGGCTGGCCGAAGAAAGTCCTGGGTATGAGATCAAAAGGAAGTGTCTCTTTTTTCTCGCCATTTACTTTTTATAAGTAAAGAGCAGAAAAGGAAGACTATGATAAAATCTCATCTCAGAACAAGTAGGACAGGTGGGTGGCTCCCAGGCAGCGCAATAGCTAGAAAGAGTGGTCTTTCCACCTTCGCTACGTCGTGGTGCGAGGTCAGTAGCCGTTATACAATGGCCGCCTGGGTAAATGTGGAAGACAATCTGGGTGGTACCACGGGAGCATTTATGGCTTTCGTCCCTTGCAGATAAGCATGTGGATGAAGGCTTTTTTTATTGTTATTGCGTTGAGAGGTGGAAGATAAAATGATGACGGTTTCTATTGTAAATGTAACCAGCTATACGGGTTCAGAATTATTACGTTTATTGGCGCAACATCCTCATTTCGAGGTAATCTCAGTAACCGGGCGTAGTACTGTAGGCAAACGTCTGGACGAAGTGTTTCCATTTCTTCGTGCGGGCGTACCGACGTTGGAAGGGAGGCATCCCACAATAGATCCGCGCCTCGTCATTACCGAAGAACCAGCTCAGACTGACCTGTCCTTTGTTTGCCTGCCCCATGCTGCGGCGGCCGAGGCGGTGGTCAAACTATTGCAGAAAGGTACAAAAGTTGTCGATCTTTCTGCGGATTTTCGTTTACGAGATGTTGCAACTTATGAAGAATGGTATAAACATACCCATCCAGCTCCAGCTCTTTTAGAGACAGCCGTGTATGGATTATGCGAAATGTACCGTGAGCAAATCCCACATACATCTCTGGTAGCTAATCCAGGTTGTCATACCACGACCGCCATACTTGGTCTGAGTCCTGCGTTTGCCGCTGGCATCGTCAATCCTGATGTCATTATCGACTCAAAAACAGGTATCAGTGGTGGAGGGCGTAATCCTGGCCCGAGTTATCATTTTCCCGAAGCTGATGAAGATGTCTCCGCTTACGGGTTGTCCGGGCATCGACATATGCCAGAGATCGCGCAAGAGTTAGTGGTGGCCGCACAGCAAGGTGATCATCCTCTGGCGACCGAACTGCGTATTACATTTGTCCCGCACCTGATGCCAATGACGCGTGGTATTCTGGCGACCTGCTACGCAGACCTCAAGCAAGACGAAAATGGAGATCTACCTACTACAGCTGAGGTGCGCGCACTTTATGAAAACTATTATGCAAATGAGCCATTTGTGCATGTCGTAGATCAAGCGCCGCACACCAAATGGACCTATGGAAGTAATCACTGTTTTATTTATCCAATTGTCGATCAACGCGCAAAACGCTTAATAATCGTGTCCTGCCTGGATAACCTGGTGAAGGGTGCATCCGGACAGGCCATACAAAATGCCAACTTACTCTATGGATTGCCAGAAATAACGGGCTTATCCTCGCTGGGCGTACATCCATAAAGAATCCCGATAATACCAAATCATTGTTGAAAAATCGAGAGATTGAAAATTTCTCTGCAATCATCCATTCTGAGGAGTCTAACTCATGGCAATTTCATTTTCACGAACGCCGGAGGGCGATGTTATTAGCGACCACCATCTTATCGCCCAGGTTCTCGGTGAGGCACTGCCGTATATTGACTTTCTGAAAGGCAAGACCCTGGTAATTAAATTAGGTGGTAGTACGCTGGAACATCAACGTGCCGTTCTGCAAGACATTATCTGGTTACGTGCATTAGGTGCATATCCTGTGCTGGTTCATGGTGGTGGCCCATACATTAATGAATGGCTAACCAAATTGAATTTGCCCACCCGTTTTATCAATGGTCTGCGGGTCACAGATGCGGCTACTTTGAATGTAGTGCGAATGGTGTTGTTAGGCCAGGTCAATCAGGGTCTGGTATTGATGGCTTCTCAAATGGGAGGAAAAGCTATTGGCCTTGCTGGTACCGATGGGGGTCTGGTGAGGGCTCATATGGCTGACGAGCGCCTGGGATTCGTGGGTGAGGTTGATGCGGTTGATCCAACGCCCATTGAAGCTTTGTTGCGAGAAGGTTATATTCCAATGGTTGCTCCACTGGGAGAAGGACCAGATGGCACCTGCTTAAACATTAATGCGGACCTGGTTGCCGCTCATCTGGCGGGAGCGCTCAATGCCGAAAAGCTTATCTTTTTAAGTAATGTGGCCGGGATCTGTCGTGCCGATGGCACATTAATTTCAGAATTGCGGGAATCTGAGGCGAAACAATTGATTGATGATGGCGTTATCAGTGGGGGGATGATTCCAAAGGTTACCGCTTGTCTGGACGCACTCGTTGCCGTTCCACGCGTACATATTGTTGATGGCCGCGACTCGCATGTGTTGCTGCGTGAGCTGTTCACCGATAAGGGTGCTGGTACTATGATCATCCGCTAAATCAGTTGGATAATCTGAGGGACAGCCACAAAAGACAATGTGGTCTGTCCTTTTTTGTTTGTGCGATGTAGGCAAGATACATCGCCGAAAACGGCAGTTGAATGGTACACTATCTCTAGAGCAATCAGTCTCGTCCTGTCAGTCAGCAGGGTAAAACTGTGCATTGCTCTCAGCACACAGCTCAGCACGAGCAATTGAAAGGAACATTTTGAGCAACGTTGTTGTCTTTGATCTAGATGGGGTCATTACAAGTGAAGAGGCTTACTGGATTACCGCAGGCCTGGTTCTGCATGAGCTCGCCTATAGCCCCCGCTACTGGAATTTGCAAGGCGCTGACACCTATGTGCCGCCTGCGAACGCTGAAGAATGTGACCTATTAAGCCATCAGGTGCTTCCCAAATCGATCATGCTTGGCTTTAAGGCGCATGCGATCAACTCTAACTGGGATACCTGTTATGCGGCTGTTTGCCTTTGCCTGGTGGACCTACTGGCCAGATTACCGGATCGTTCAACGCTTCTTCCCTTGCAACCGTGGAGTGCGGATTGGTCCGCAGCCTTTCGGGAGGCCCTGGCACGTTATGCTGGTCCGAAAACGATTGATCAATCCTCTTATCGTCTGTTAGAAGAGCCACTGTTTCAAGGATATGTAAGCTTTGAGCTCTTTGAGCGACTGAATCAATATGCTGGCGAGTTACTTGGGGAGCCAATTGAAGGAGTATTTGCGCGCTATAGTCCTTTCTGGATCCATTGTCAGGGGCTCTTTCAAGAAATATACCTGGGTGATCAACTCTATCTCCAGGAGCATGGACATGCACCTTCGCAGCCGGGACGTTATGGCTGTATCTATCTGGAACAGCCGATTCTGCCTGCCGAGACATTGCGTGCCACCTTACAGCAGTTGCGGGAACAGGAATATGTTTTAGGCATAGCGACTGGCCGCCCGGGGAAGGAAGCGCTGGTTCCATTACAGAATTATGGCCTCCTGGAATATTTTGATCCTGCGCGCATTATGACCCATACCGAGGTCGCGCAAGCCGAAGAGAAGTTATTAGCACAGGGAGATGCAACCTCGCTGGTGAAGCCACATCCTTATCAATTTCTCGCGGCAGCTGAGCCAGAGTATCAACCACACCAGCCAGCTTTAGCGCGTGGTAGCTTTATCGTGGTAGGTGATACCACCAGTGACGTACGTGGTGGGCAGGCCGCTGGAGCGCTGGTAGTAGCTGTCCTGACCGGAGCTTTAACCGCTGAGGCGCGGCAGATGTTAGAAGAGAGCCAGCCAGATTTCATGGTGTCTGACGTTACCAAACTTTCTGAGCTCCTCCAGCGACTGGATGATCTGGCCATCATTCAGCGCATGCAGTTTTTAGAGCGCGAGAAAGCCGAAGCCTTGCTGAGGCGCTGGTTTGCTCTGCATATGGATCTGATGGTAGACGAGGTAAGACTGACTCCTAAAGCTGTCTCGCTTAACTCGTTCAATGGCATTTACCGTACCGGCGGAGAAGAATACTTCTTCAAGACGCATGTCGAAGAGCAAGGTATTCTTGAAGAATATTATCATGCCGAACTGCTGAATAACGCAGGCTATAATATTGTGCGACCCTTACGCACCGTTCATCAAAAAGGCCAGCAGATGGTCATCTATCCGGTGATTACCTCTCCTGTGATGTTTGATCTGATGCGGGCCGTCGAGACGGGAGACACAACACAGGCAACGGTGGACCTCCTTGCTACTGCTGAACAACGTGAGTGTGAGCGGCTACTAAAAATCTATCGGGAGACGTTCGCCTTAACCAGTGCGGATGAGCATGGTCAGGCCCCGATCCATCAATTATTCTGGCATCGACTGACAGGTGGACGTCTGCACAGTTTTTATCAGAACAAGCTGTTTCCCTTGCCAGGAGAGCCAGCAGCCGTTGATGGTGGACAAAGTATTTCCTTTGCTGATCTTCTGCAGTATCGGTGGACGATTAATGGTGAAGAGGTAGGGGAGTATGGGCAGACCTTAGGTCAACTGATTGAGCGTGCTCAGAACGTTTTGCAGCCAGCCCAGGCCGCCTTGACTGTGATCGGTCATGGTGATGCCCATTTTGGCAATGTCTTTTTGGAACAGCAGACGACCTATCAATACTTTGATCCAGCTTTTGCAGGCCGCCATACACCCTTATTAGATATCGTCAAACCATTTTTTCATAATGTTTTTGCAACCTGGATGTATTTTCCACAGGAGGTGGAAAAAGGCCTTCAGATATCTATACAGGTGGAGGACTCACACATAATTGTTGAACACAACTATGTGTTGACACCGGTACGCCAGGCGATCCTGAATACCAAGCGCACGCAACTTCTACCCGCTTTAATAGAAATGTTGCGCGAGCGCAATGGGTTACCAGAGAATTGGGAAGAGTTTGTGCGGCTTGCTCTACTGTGCTGCCCACTATTAACGGTCAATTTGTTAGATGATAGCAAGCGTTCGGCCGCTATCTGCTGGCTTGGGCTCTCCCAGGCGATGCAGATGGGAAATCTCTCAATCTTAGAAGGGGAAATAAAATGATTGCCATTATAGATTATGGCGCGGGAAATATTCATAGCATTGAGAAGGCGCTTGAACATGTTGGAGCTCAGGTGCAGGTAACGGATGATCCTCAGGTCGTGAAGAACGCTCAAGCTGTGGTCTTACCAGGTGTCGGCTCAGGCGGATCGGCGATGGCGCGCATGACGAGTCAGGGCCTGGATGAGGCCATTCGTGAGGCGACCTTTCAGGGCAAGCCATTTCTAGGTATCTGCCTGGGTATGCAACTGCTGGCAGATCATCATGCCGAAGGCGAAGTCGATGGTTTACGCCTGTTCAGGGGAACGGTACGCCGAATTCCACACGGGCCTAAGATTCCGCATATGGGTTGGAACCAGATTCAAGCCTTGCAGACCGAACTCCCAATTTTTGTTGACATTCCGGCTGATGCCTATTTTTATTTTGCGCACTCCTACTATGTGGAGCCGCAAGATCAGAACGGTGTTGCCGCAGTCACCAATTACGGTTCTCCTTATTGCAGTGTGATTGCTACCGATCAGGTCTGGGGTACACAATTCCATCCCGAAAAGAGTGGGGATGTGGGTCTGCAACTGCTGAAAAATTTTGTGAAGTGGGTGAAACAATGATTATATTACCTGCCATTGATATTAAAGATGGTCGTTGTGTGCGCTTGTTTCAAGGTGACTATGCCCAGGTAACAACCTATGATACCGATCCTGTACAGGTTGCCTTACGCTGGCAAGAGGCAGGCGCTTCCTGGCTGCATCTGGTTGATCTGGATGGCGCAAAAGAGGGCTATCCTGTCAATGCTGAACTAATCAAACGTATTCGAGCCGCAACTTCTCTACATATTGAGCTTGGTGGCGGTATGCGCACCCTTGAGCATATAGAGCAAATTCTGGGACTGGGCGTTGATCGTGTCATCCTGGGAACGATAGCAATCACTAATCGGCAACTCTTGCAGCAGGCTTTAGAGCGCTGGGGGGAACGTATTGTGGTTGGATTGGATGCACGCGATGGATTGGTCGCGATTGCCGGCTGGTTGGAAACTTCACAAGTCAAAGCTGTAGATCTGGCCCATGAGCTTAGTGAACTGGGCGTTAAACGCTTTATCTATACTGATATCGCTCGCGATGGAGCCCTTACTGGTCCCAATCTGATTGCTTTAACGGAGATGCAGCAGGCTGTTAGCAGTGCATTGATCGCCTCAGGAGGCGTTAGTTCTCTGGCAGACTTGCAAGCATTAGCTAGTATTCATGTGGAAGGAACCATTGTTGGTAAAGCTATCTATACCGGTGCAGTCGATCTTGCAGCAGCAATTCGCGACATTGAGAGGTAATAAACATGCTCACCAAGCGCATTATTCCGTGCCTGGACGTGATGAACGGCCGGGTCGTCAAAGGAGTCAGTTTTATCAATTTGCGAGACGCCGGAGATCCAGTCGAATTGGCCAAACTGTATAATCAAGAAGGGGCGGATGAAGTTACATTTCTGGACATCACTGCCTCCTATGAAAATCGGGCGACCATGTTAGATGTGGTACGCCGTACAGCCGAACAGGTTTTTATTCCGGTAACCGTAGGCGGTGGTATCCGTTCCGTGGAAGATATACGCGCCACCCTGGGTTCCGGAGCCGATAAAACTTCATTAAATACTGCAGCCGTACAAAACCCGGAACTGATAACCTCTGGCTCTGAACAATTTGGGGCCCAATGTATCGTGTTGGCAGTTGATGCCCGCGCTAATGCGACCATGCCCAGCGGCTACGAAGTCTATGTGCATGGTGGACGTACACCCACAGGACTGGATGTGCTGGATTGGGTACAGCGTGGCGTCGAATTAGGGGCAGGTGAAATCCTTTTGACCAGCATGGATAGAGACGGAACCAAACAAGGATATGATCTTGAGCTGAATGCTAAAGTCTCATCCGCCGTCTCCGTGCCGGTGATTGCTTCTGGTGGCGTGGGTACACTGGAACACATGTATGAAGGACTGACGCAGGGAAAGGCCGACGCTGTCTTGGCGGCCTCAATTTTCCATTTTGGCGAATTTCGGGTGCGTGACGCTAAGGACTACTTACAAGCAAAAGGGGTGGTGGTACGACCATGTTAAATTTCGATAGCCAGGGGTTGATGCCCGCCGTTATTGTAGATGACGAAACCGGTACTGTGTTGTTGGTGGCCTTTATGAACCAGGAAGCGTATCAACTCACCCGAGAAAGTGGGCAAACCCATTTCTTTAGCCGTTCACGCAACAGAATCTGGCATAAAGGCGAGCAATCAGGCAATGTGCAAGATGTACGCGATATGTTCGTCAATTGTGAAGAGAATAGCCTGCTGATTCGGGTCAAGCAGCATGGAGATGCCGCCTGCCATGAAGGTTATCAGAGCTGTTATTATCGCCGGCTATTACCTGATGAAAGCTATGAAATTGTTGCTGAGCGCATCTTTGATCCGGAAGATGTTTATGGAACCGAGCAGAGTGAAGAAACGATGACAACCGAAGATAGCGGGACCCAGACCCCTCAACAATTAGAGCAAATGTTACGCCAACTGTATACAGTGTATGTTTCACTGCGTGATCAGGATCAGACGGCAAGTTCAAATACATCAAGGCTGTTGCATGAAAAAAATTCAGGTTTTCTGGTTGGCCGCCTGAAGGACGAACTTGATGAGTTGGCAGGAGTGCAAAAAGGTGAACATGTGCATACTGGTCGGGAGGAAGATACGGCCCTTGAAGGTAGCCAGGTAGGTTACTGGCTCTTCTTGCTGGCAGCTATCCATCGCATCGCATATGATGACTTTAATCCACACGCAGCAATCCTACAGGGTTTTACAGGAAACTATACAGAAGAGCAAGTCAACGAATTGCGCCAATTAAGCATCGAACAACTCTCGAATACAGATCCTGCCCATCTCATCAGAGGTCTGGTAGCAGGGTTCTCCCTGGTTGGTTGGGCCTGTATCTCAGCGGGTATCAGCCCGCTTGCCCCGATCCAATACGATCTGGAGCAAATGCAACGTAAAGGTCTGGTGAAATAATAGCCAGCCAGCGCGAATATACCATGTTTGCGTGGTGAGGGGAGACGTGCCATGACGCGTCTTACCTCACCACGCAAACGTCAGGGAGGGAAATGCATGAGATATGATGCGATCATTTTTGATCTTTTTGGCACACTGGTTGATAATTTGCCTGCAGCCGCCTTTAAGCAAACTCTGACACAGATTGCCACTATTTTACGCGTCCCTGCTCCAGAGCTGATCTCACTATGGCGTGGAGAACTCTGGCAACGACGCGTACGTGGTGAATTTGCGAGTTTACCTGAGACCTATAACTATGTTTGTAACACTTTCGGCGTCACTGTATCTGAGAGTCAGATAGAAGAAGCCGTAAAAGTACGTTTTGATTACTCCCGCCGTTCATTGGCTCCACGCGTCGATACGGTAGAAACGCTAAGAACCTTGAAAGCGGCAGGTTATGCTATCGGCCTGATCAGTGATTGCTCGATGGAAATTCCTCAACTATGGGATAAATCAGCGCTGGCACCGTTAATTGATGTACCTTTGTTTTCCTGTGCTGTAAAATTGAAGAAGCCAGATCCACATATTTATGCGCTGGCTCATGAACGGCTGGATATACCTGCAGAGCGTTGTCTTTATGTTGGCGATGGAGGGAGTCGTGAACTAACAGGAGCCACGGCTACAGGCATGCAGGCCGTGTTGATCTATGCGCCTTACGAAACGTTTAAAGGTCACTCAGAGCACCAGGAAGAAGTTGATGGCTGGCAAGGGCCAAAGATATCTGCTATTCGCGAAATATTGACAATCGTAGATGAAACGTTGCTCTCATAGCAAAGGATTGCTCATAATGACAATTCAGGCTGTAATCTTTGATCTGGGTGGTACCCTTATTGATTGGCCAGACTGGGACACTGGCGCTAATGGACGCTGGGGGATGTCATATGATTATGTTTGCGCCAAAGTTCCTACACGGTCATGGCCAGAACGTGAACGCTATGTTGAAGCAATGCGTGGTGCTGAACTGGCTCACTGGCAGCGGGTAAACAGGCTACATAGTAGTGCCACACCGCAAGAAGTAGTGCAAGAAGGTTTTCAGACACTGGATTTTGAGGTTAGCCCGCAGGAATTACTGGTCGCGTTGGATGGCTATGCACAGGCCGTTAGTGGCTGGGCCATCATTTTTCCAGATACGGTTCCGACACTCCTTAGTTTGAGAAAACAAGGATATCGCATGGGATTACTGTCAAATACCTGGTGGGCGGCCGCATGGCATAATGCAGACCTGGCCTCCCATGGACTGGATAGCTTATTGGATGAAGTTGTTTATACTTCAGAATTAGCATATTCCAAGCCACGTCCAGAAGTTTTCCAGATCGTATGCCAGCGTCTTCAGGTTGAACCCACGCAGTGTGTTATGGTTGGTGATCGTCTCATCGATGATGTTTCAGGCGCCTTGAAGGTTGGCATGCGCGGCATCTGGAAAAAGACCCCCAATCCCTGGCCCGCGCCTGCCGATATTCAACCTACGGCTACTATTTCCCAATTAGCCGAACTCTTACCGTTGTTAGAACAATGGCAGAGTTCAGCTTACTAATAACGATTACTTATTGTCTGGAGACATTGAGAGGCGCGGTGTCTCCAGACAATAAGTTGCATGTGGATTTAGTTGATGGTAGGCAAGAATTCGGGTTGGCGGCGTGCTTTTGTGAGCTGCTCGAATGCATAGGCTAATTTGATCAAGGTTGGTTCACTATATGCTCGACCCATAAAAGTTATGCCTACTGGTAGCCCCTGGACGTGTCCAGCCGGTACACTGATAGCTGGATAGCCAGCCATCGCTGCGGGTTGAGTACTGCTGCCCATATAGTGATCGCCGTTGACCCCATCTATCGTCCAGGCCGGGCTACACGTGGGCATGACGAGCGCATCCAACTGATATTGATCCATCACTGCATCGATACCCTCCGTCCGTGAGAGACGCTGACTCTCAGCCAGAGCCTGTACATATTTTGGATCATCGAGTCCAGATGTTGCTTCGGCTTCAATAAAAAGCTCCTGCCCAAACAATACCAATTCTTTCTCCGCATGTGTATTATTGAAGGCGATAACATCTGTTAACGTATGTACCTGTGAAGCGTGGAGGTCAGCCAGATAGGCATTGAGATCCACTTTGAGATCTGAGACAAGGATCGTATTTTCAGCTGTAGACTCCTCCAATTGTTTGGCCGTTGGAATGTTAGCAGGATCAATCAGGATCGCGCCCGCTTCTTGGAGTTGTTTAAGGGCCTCCTCAGTTATCTGGTCTGCTTTAGGGCTATAGCCAAAATAGACATCACGTGCCACACCAATGCGAGCCCCTCGTAGCGCTGTTGGATCCAGAAACTGCGTATAGTCATTGTAGGACTTGCCTGCTCCTTGTTCGGTAGCTTCATCCCGTGTATCTATGCCAGTGATTGCTCCCAGGACAATCGCGGCATCTTTTACCGTGCGAGCAAAAGGACCGACAGAATCCTGGGTATGAGAGATTGGGATGACGCCCGCGCGGCTGGTTAATCCGACTGTGGGTTTAATACCTACTACATCGCAGATAGAGGCGGGACAGAGGATTGAGCCATCGGTCTCGGTACCGAGGGAGACTGTAACCAGATTGGCTGCGACCGCCACGGCTGAGCCTGAGCTTGAACCACATGGTGTGCGGTCTAAAACATACGGATTGCGGGTTTGACCACCACGTCCACTCCAGCCACTGGTGGATGGACGTCCTCGCAAATTGGCCCACTCACTCAGATTAGCCTTACCTAGAATGAGGGCTCCGGCCTCCCGAAGTTTTTGAGCCACGAACGCATCGCGTGGGGGACGTGAATCCACCAGTGCAAGTGAACCTGCCGTCGTCTGCATGTTATCTGCGGTCGCGATATTGTCTTTAATGACGACAGGAATGCCATGTAGAGGTCCTCTGGGGCCTTTAGTGCTTCTCTCGTGATCAAGTTCATCGGCAATGGTCAGCGCGTCAGGATTGAGCTCGATAATCGATTTGAGCATTGGTCCGCTCTGATCGAGAGTATGGATGCGTTCGATATACTGTTCTGCTAATTGGCGGGCTGTAAGCTTGCCCTGAGCCATGGCATCCTGGAGCTCTCCAATGGTTACTTCTTCCAAATGCATATGGGTACCTTTATTTACATGTAAATAATCATCCGTTACTTGCATAACTGGATAAAGACTATGAAAGAAATAATATGCATATAACAGGCAAAGATGTTATATGTATGTTAAACAGGGTGATATTTTGTGAAATATAGATGTAGCGATGAAGGGAAAGAGGGTACATGTATGTAGCTCTGCTGGTGAAAATTAGGAATATTTGGCCAGTTGTTCATTCGCTGCAATTCTATCATTATAGCAAAAGGGGAGCCCTATCAACACCATGACAGGACTCATTTAGTTTTATGATCAGCGGAACTGATCCTGCACACCTCGCGCCTATGGCGCTCGCTGGTTTATGGAGAGCAGGGCGAGGCGGTCGCGACCGCCTCGCCCTGCTCTCCACAAAGTTTCTATGTAGGCAATATGTGCATATGGTGTTTGACTACTGGTTTTAGAGTTGGCTGCCGTCTCTGACATTTTTGCCAAGGACGACGTCGATGGTGTATCCCTCCAGTTTCTTGGCGGATTCTGGTGAGATACGCTCACGATAAACCTCCTCGAAGGAGGGGAAGTCGCGCTGGCTGATTGAAAGCAGCAGGTTTAATGCCAGGGTTTCGGCCATGATTTCTTGTTGATATGGCTGTAAGACTTGAGCTAGATTGATATCTGTATAGAGCGCTAGCCCGATATGATCTTCAATATTAAAGCCGGCTTTCTTACGCATATCCTGTATGAAGTGGATCAGATCCCTGACCATACCTTCTTCACGTAATTCAGGTGTGATCGTGGTTTCCAGGGCCGCGATATAGCCTCGCTCTTCAGCCGTAACAAATCCTGGTCGTGCGGTCGCGAGAATTTGTACTTCATCCGGAGAAAGACTGACTTCTTTATCTGCTACAGTAAAAGTTAGCGTTCCTGTTGTATGTAACTGTGTCGCAGCCTCCTGCGCTTCGTGAGCGGAGAGACCTTTCAGATGAGCCAGGATCTTCTGTACTAATGGCCCAAATTTTGGTCCCAGTACTTTGACCTGAGGTCGCACCGTATAGGCCAGCATCTCACTATCAGCTCCCATCAATTCCAGGCTTTTGATATTCAGCTCTTCAAGTACCTGATCGCTCAGACGTTTGAGGGCTTCCTCCTCAGTGTTGCTAGGAACATGGACATATAAGGCGTTCAAAGGCTGACGAACACGAATCTGAGCTTTCTCGCGGGCGGCACGGCCCAGACCAACGATACGCATTACCAGATGGGTTTCATTGGTCAATTGTTCATCGATCAGTTCGGTACGAACCGTAGGCCAGTCGCACAAATGGACACTGAAAGGTGCCTGCTCATCAACGCTACGGACCAGATTCTGGTACAATTCTTCCGTCAGGAAGGGGAGGAATGGAGCCAGCAACGTGATCATAGTTGTCAGACACTCATACAGGGTAAGATATGCTCCGACCTTATCCTCATCCATCTGAGACTTCCAGATGCGTTCGCGACTGCGGCGCAAGTACCAGTTAGACAGATCATCCAGGAAATTTTGGATGGCCTCGGCTGGTTTGGTCGTGTCATACTGTTCCAGTCCGGTTGTCACGTCACGGATGGTCTGTTGCATCTCCGAGATGATCCAACGATCCAGTTCACTACGACGAGCCACTGGCAGTTGATGTTGTGATGGATCAAACTGATCGATGTTAGCATAGGTCACAAAGAACCAGTACACATTCCAGATTTTATCCAGTGTGCGGCGCGTGAGCATCCATTTCTCACTCAGACGGACCGGCAGGCCAGTCTCAGCCGACTTCTGCATAGCCTTATCGCTCGGGATGGCTGGGAAGTTGAGATTCTGTTCTGGGATATGATTTGCATAGAGCCAACGCATGGTATCTGAGCCAACGCGTTCGGCTGCATCGTCGAAGACCACCATATTACCACTTGACTTATGCATCGGTGAGCCGTCTTCAGCCATCAGAGTGGCATAGCCAAACAGCGTCTTAAAGGGAGCGGTCTTTTCCAGGACTGTGCTCATAACCAGCATCGAATAGAACCAGTTTCTAAACTGGCCCGGGAACGACTCGGTTACAAACTCTGCCGGGAACCACTCCTCCCAATTTTCATGGTTTGTGCGATAATGCAGCGTTGAAAAAGGCACGATACCCGCATCCAACCAGGGATTACCGACATCCTTGATGCGCGACACTTCGCTACCACACTTCTGGCATTGTATTTTGATCTCATCAACATATGGGCGGTGGGGGGTATGACCATCAAAGGTGTCCCAACCGGCCACGGCACGTGCCTTTAACTCCTCACGGTCGCCGATAACCTCAAAATTACCACATTGCTGACAATCAAAGATCGGCAGGGCAAGGCCCCAGTAGCGCTTCTTGGAGATCATCCAATCATCCATATTGCGCAACCAATCCATCTCGCGATCAAAACCGAAGGCCGGTATCCACTGGATCTGGCGGACCACATCCATGATCTCATAGCGCAGTGTTTCCATTGAGATAAACCACTCGTCAACCAGACGGAAGATTAGCTCGGTATGACAGCGCCAGCAAGTAGGATAGCGGTGTTTGTAATTCTGAGGGCGATAAAGTAAACCCTTCTGGGTTAAATTATCAGCTATCAGTTTGCCAACTTCAGAGGTATGTTTGCCTGTCAGCCAGTCGAAGCCCTCTTTGTAGGCGCCAAACTCATCGACAGGAGCTACTACATCTAACCCTAACTCCTTGGAAAGTCCAAAGTCTTCGCGACCACAGCCGGGAGCGATATGCACGATACCCGTACCCTCACTGGCATTGGCTTCCTTCCAGGGAACCACTGTATGATGTACATCCTTTTCCGCTGGCAACTCATCAAAAGGACCATTATACTTCCAGCCAACCATGTCGGCGCCCTTAAGGGTTTCAACGACTTTATAGTCGCCCTTATCATGGCCTTTCAGGGCCTTCAGTACTGAGAGTAGTTGTTCAGCCAGATAATAATACTCGCCATCCTGTTCAACCTTCGCATAGGTCAGCTCAGGATTTACCGCTGCTGCCACGTTGGCAGCCAGGGTCCAGGGCGTAGTTGTCCAGGCTAGCAGGTATTCATTTGGGCGATCCACCAATGGAAAACGCACATAGAGACTCAAGTGGGTCAGTTCTTTATAACCCTCACCCTCGATCTCCATATTTGAAAGGCCAGTGGCACAACGTGAGCACCAGGGCATCACATCGCGTCCTTTATAGATCAAGCCGCGCTCCTGGCACTTCTTTAAGAAAGACCAGATGGTATAGTTATTCTCATCTGAGAGCGTGTAATAGTCGTTGCCCCAATCCATCCAGTAGCCAAGGCGGATTGACTGCTCGGTTTGACGTTTGGCAAACGTAAAAACGCGTTCTTTACACTTTTCCACAAAAGCCGCGATACCATACTCCTCGATCTCGCGTTTGTTTTGCAGGTTTAGATCTTTTTCAACATTGACCTCGACCCACAGACCCTGGCAATCGAAGCCATTCTGATAGCGCTGTCTGTAGCCCTGCATCGTTTTAAAGCGCTGATAAAGATCCTTGTACGTGCGGCCCCAGGCATGATGGACGCCCATAGGATTATTCGCGGTAATTGGACCATCCAGGAACGAGAATTTTTTCTCGCTGTGTTCATTACGGCGTATATACTGCTGGCGGACGTTATGTTCATCCCACCAGTTCTGGATTGATCCTTCCAATTTCGGATAATCAACACGGTCTGCTGCGACAACGGGCTTGAATACACTAGATTTTACTGACACAGTGTCCTCCTCTGCGGCCAAGGTTATAAACTATGGTGCAGCGCAGATATAATGTAGAAGCAGTTGTAATGTGAAAGCATTACAATAAGTGCAATTAAGGTTACTGTTTATTTATAATGAAGATTCGAGCATGATCTCTAAACGTTTATTAATCCTGCCCTTATTCTCGGTTTTCGTAATGTGAATGTGTCCTACCTCGCGTGTATGATTGACATGCGTTCCACCATCCGCCTGCAGGTCCAGACCTACAATTTCAACGATACGTACCTCCGCAATTTCAGGTGGCAGCAAATTAATCTTTGTGCGAACCAGATCTGGAATCGCAAAAGCCTTTTCGCGCGGTAATGAATAGACCCGAATAGGATAATCCGCCTCAACTGCTTGATTGATCTTATCCTCAATATAGTTGATGCGTTCTTTATCCAGATTCTCCATGGCAAAATCCATGCGTGCGCGATCGGGATACATCTGTCCTCCCGTCACTTGCACCCCAAATTCTTTCCAGATCACTCCACAAAGAATATGGAGCGCGGTATGTGTACGCATCATTTGATAGCGAAAATTCCAGTCAATCGAGCCAACGACCTCGGTACCAATAGACGGAGGGGGATAATCCAGCGTATGCCAGACCACATCATTGCGCTTATGCATCGCAATGACGCTACCAGGGTAGTCCTGTCCCTGCCAGGTAATCATGCCGCGATCAGCCATCTGGCCGCCACCACCCGGGTAAAACACAGTAGCATCCAGGGCTACATCATCGCCCTCCACCGCAACAACGGTTGCGGTACACTCGTAGGTAAAGCTATTTGTATGATAAAGGAGTTTCGTTTTCATGTTTTGATCCTTTTTATCAACAAAAAAACCCCTCGTCCGACAAAGGGACGAGAGGAACTCCCGTGGTACCACCCTGATTAGCCCTGCATGACACCTCCCATGCATTGGCTCACTCTATACACTGTATTCCACCCAGATTCTCCAGCGAGAGTTTCCCCGTGATAACGGTTTGGCTCAACTTGTAAAGATAGTCGAAGTGCTGGAACGCCTAAGAGAATGGCAGACTACATGCCTCCATGGTAACGGGAAGGAACCGACTATGCCTACTACAATGTAAGACTTCAGATGTCTTCATCATTCGGCTCGTAGCTCTGGAGTGATATTCAGCGTGCGGCTTGTACCCGGTTTCACCACACCCGGGCTCTCTACAACAAGGTTAGCGGCCTACTGGCTCCGTCATTGCTTTTATATAATTATAATTCTGATATTCGCGCTTTGCGCGCTAGATCAACAGATGACCTGACTCCAGTCTTCGCTTCTTCTATCAGCCGCAGAAACTAAAGTTTATTCTCGTTCGTCCTAATTTCTATAGGTGATAGTACCGTGAATAATTTGGAGTATGGTAAAGTTATGATACCATAGTAAGTGGTAGAATACAATAGCTGGATCAGAGACACGAGCAACGAGGCTCATTCCTCACTTTCGTGTTCCGTAAGTTATACCAACTAACCTAAGGAATATACATGCAAAACCTAGAGAGATTTTATGGTCCAAATGCAGGCTACGTTCTAGAGCTTTATGAACGTTATCAGCAAGATCCCACGTCTGTTGATGCCGCAACACGTACTACGTTTGATTCCTGGAAAAAAGAGGATTCAGAGGTAGCGCCAAAACGAGCGGGTACAGCCAGCGGATCTGCACGTCCCACACCGACCGCTGACCATGAAGATACCCCCGCCTATTCTCGCAATCAAGTCATAAAGATCGTGGCTGCATCGACCTATGCGCACGCGATCCGCGAGAAAGGGCATCTTGGGGCACATCTAGATCCATTGGGAAGCGAACCATTGGGAGATCCTGCCCTCTTACCTGAAACGTACGGTTTATCAGAGCAAGATTTAGAGCAGTTATCGCCACGTGTAGTAGGTGGACATGCCGCGGAAGGGGCAACGAACGCCAGGGAGGCATTCGCAGCCCTCAAAAAAATGTATTCCGGCACTATTAGTTATGAGTTCGATCAAGTAAAGAGTCCAGATGAACGGCGCTGGTTACGGGATGCTGTGGGCTTAAACCTCTACCATCGTGATCCCAGGACGGCAGAGGCGTATAAATTATTAAAACGGCTAACCCAGGTAGAGGCTTTTGAGAGCTATTTACATCAGAGTTATACCGGCCAGAAACGTTTTTCTATTGAAGGCATCGATATGCTGGTGCCAATGTTAGACGAAATTATCTCCGGCGCTGTAGATTCTGAGACAAAAGAAGTTGTCATTGGTATGGCGCATCGTGGGCGTCTTAATGTACTGGCACACGTATTAGGCAAGCCATATGGAGCCATCTTCGCGGAATTCTCCCATGCTAAACATGAAGAGGGTGTGCCACTCACCGACAGTTTCGGTTATGGCTGGACTGGCGATGTGAAGTATCACCTGGGAGCCGAACATCTCTTTGGAGAAGGGGCCGCGATAGACCTTAAAGTTATCTTATCGCCAAATCCCAGCCACCTTGAATTTGTTAATCCAGTTATTGGAGGGATGGCACGTGCCTCACAAGAGATTCGCACGGTCGCGGGTGCTCCCCTTCAAGATGTTGATAAAACCCTCCCTATCCTCATTCATGGTGATGCCGCCTTTCCAGGCGAGGGTGTCGTAGCGGAAACCATGAACCTATGGCATTTACGTGGGTACTGGGTTGGTGGAACGATTCATATTATCGCTAATAATCAGTTAGGCTTTACTACAGATCCTGAAGATAGTCGCTCAACACCTTTTGCAAGTGATCTGGCAAAAGGCTTTAGTATACCAATCATTCATGTTAATGCAGATGATCCTTTCGCCTGTTTAACCGCAGTGCGTATAGCCCATGCATATCGAGATCAATTTCACAAAGATGTAGTTATCGACCTGGTTGGATATCGGCGTTGGGGTCATAACGAAGGTGACGAACCAGCTTTTACGCAGCCACAGATGTATGCAAAGATTCGCAATCATCCGAAGGTACGTGAACTGTATGCTCAGTTATTGGAGCAGCGGAAACTCATTGAGCCAGGTGAAGCTGAAAAAATTAATAAGGATGCCATCGCCGAACTGGAACGAGCCAAACGTGAAGCCGACGAGGGAGTTTATAATCTACAAGAGCAGAAAAATCGTTTACGCAAACGTGTACGGCCAACTCTTGAGCCTGCGGCTAATCTCTCTGGCGAGCAATTAACATCCTACAATGAAGAATTATTGAGTTGGCCAAAGAGTTTATCAATTAATACTAAATTAGCACGTATTCTCCAACGCCGAGGAACCACATTTGGACCTGATGGTGGCATTGATTGGGGGCAGGCAGAAGCCTTGGCCTTCGCCTCGATCCTGGCAGAGGGTACCGCTATTCGTCTGACCGGCCAGGATGTTGAGAGAGGCACCTTTAGTCATCGTAATGCAGTTTTGCACAGTGAAGATAACGACGATACTTATATTCCCCTACAACATTTAATGGATTCGCAGGCCTCATTTTCCATTTATAATAGCCCATTAAGTGAAGTTGGAGCACTAGGTTTCGAGTATGGTTATAGTGTTCATGCTCCAAACACATTGGTAGTGTGGGAAGCCCAGTTTGGCGATTTTTCCAACGTTGCCCAGGTTATCATTGATCAATTTATTGCCTCGGGCCGCGCGAAATGGAAACAGGACTCATCCGTTGTTATGCTTTTGCCGCATGGTTATGAAGGACAGGGGCCTGAGCACTCAAGTGCGCGTTTAGAGCGTTATCTGCAACTGGCCGCGCAGGACAACTGGCGCGTGGCTAACTGCTCAACCGCAGCCCAATATTATCATCTCTTGCGATTGCAAGCACACAATCTTAAGGCCTATCCGCGACCACTTGTGATCATGACGCCCAAAGCACTCTTGCGCAATCCGCAATCGGCATCCAGGCTAGAAGATCTTGCCAAAGGCACGTTCCAGTCAGTCATCAATGATCAGCAGGCACGTCAGCATCCAAACAGTATTCGTCGTGTGGTTCTCTGTACAGGAAAAATAGCCATAGACTTGCTTGCACGCGCCAATCATGACCATAATGATGATATCGCCATTGTAAGGGTAGAAATGCTTTATCCTTTCCCTGGCGAAGAAATCAAAAAAGTCCTGGAGAATTATCCACAAGCGCGTGAGATAATATGGGTACAAGAGGAACCAAAGAACATGGGAGCGTGGAGTTATATGGCCCCACGTTTAGCGGAAATCGTCAACCGTTCTATAACGGTAGATGTCATCTCTCGTCCCGAACGATCAAGTCCAGCGGCGGGCTTCTGGGATCTCTATATAGCAGAGCAAGAAAAAATCATCACCGAAGCCTCCAGTTTGTCGCTGAAACAGCCCGGAGGAAACTATGTCCGTTGAAGTTCATGTCCCTGAACTGGGAGAATCTATAGTTGATGCAACCATCGCATCCTGGTTAAAAAAAGAGGGTGACGCCGTCAAACGCGGTGACACCCTCGCAGAACTCGAGACTGATAAAGTTAATGTTGAAGTGAACGCTGACCAGGATGGCGTCCTTCAAAAAGTATTAAAGCAGGTGGGGGATGTGGTAGGAGTAGGGGAGGCTATTTGCATTATCGGCGAAGGAACTGCAAGCGCTTCAGCCACTAATGGATCGGCTCCACAAGCAGTTGCGACCGAAGCTTCGCCATCCAACCCGCGTGAGACAAGTCCAACGAACACGGGAAATGGAGCGACCGCAGCATTTTCGGATACGCAGCGTCCACCTTCGCCGCTGGCACGTCGGATCGCGGCAGAGCATCACGTGGACATCTCACAAGTACGTGGAAGTAGTCCTCATGGACGTGTAACCAAAGAAGATGTGATTACCTATCTGGAGCAAAGCACGCAGCCAACAGCGCCTGCTGAGACCGGTGTTGATCCTGTCAGTGCGGCAGCCCAGCCTGCGCCACAGAAGGCGGCCCCAGCAGCAGTTCAAGCTGGTAGTCAGCCGTCAGCAGATGAGAGTAATGGACGTGTCGAGCGCATCCGCATGTCACGCCGGCGTCAGACCATCGCCCAGCGTCTGGTTGAAGCTCAGCACACAGCCGCCATGTTGACCACCTTCAACGAAATCGACATGAGCGCGATTATGGATGTTCGTAATCGGCGTAAAGATGCATTTAAAGAAAAGCATAATGTTTCCCTTGGCTTTATGTCTTTCTTTACGAAAGCCGCGGTTGGAGCCCTGAAAGCCTATCCACGTTTGAACGCCGAAATTCAAGGCACCGATATTTTGCTCAAGCACTACTACGACATCAGTATCGCCGTCTCGACCGATGAGGGATTAGTGGTACCAGTCGTGCGAGATGCAGATCGTAAGGGATTTGCGCAGATTGAGCGTGAGATTGCCGAACTGGCTAAAAAAGCGCGTGCTAATACACTTTCCCTGGCTGACCTGCAAGGAGGAACATTTACCATCACCAACGGTGGTATTTTCGGTTCTTTGCTCTCAACACCCATTTTAAATGCACCCCAGGTAGGTATTCTTGGCATGCACAAAATCGAACAACGTCCCATTGCCCTCAATGGTCAGGTTGTCATTCGACCGATGATGTATGTCGCACTCTCTTACGACCATCGCATCGTAGATGGTAGTGAAGCTGTGCGTTTTCTCGCCACTATCAAAGAATTGGCCGAAGATCCAGAGTCCCTCCTTCTCGAAGGGTAAACGTATCTTTTATTTCTCTCGACATGTCGCGTTTATACCTGTATAATCAGGAAGATAGAGAAGAAATAACGTACGACTGATCTGGCTTGCAGACTGATCCAAAAAACTTTCTGCAAGCCGGCAGGGCTAAAGTTTATCTTTCATTCTTCAGGATACACACGAGTAAGCCAGTGTTAAAAGGCAACCGGACATAAATGTTCCGGATAGCAACCATCTTGACCATCCTACTTGACAAGCGACGCAAAAAAGCATGGAATGAGTCATGGAAGATATATTGCTTACAGTGGATACGCTGGTAATGTTATAGATCACAAGGTAGGAATAGAGGGAGTCGTCAGGGTTATGCAACCAGGAAATAACTATCCTCAACAAGCAGCGAACAGTGGCGATATGGGCTCACTCATCGGAAAATCGTTGGGCCAGTTTCGTATTGTCGAACGCATTGGTACTGGTGGTATGGCGACGGTCTTCAAAGCATATCAGCCAACCCTTGATCGTTATGTGGCAGTCAAAGTTTTGCCTGCCTATCACGCGCGTGATCCTATTTTCGTCAAACGCTTTGTCCAGGAAGCTCGTTCTGTCGCGAAACTTGCGCATCCCAATATCGTGCAAATACATGATTTTGGTGAGCAGGATAATATAACATATATCGTCATGGAATATGTTGATGGAGGCACGCTCAAAGATCGTTTAAAACAGGCCCTACCAGTTCCAGAAGCCGTTGATTTTATCATTCAAGGGGCCGAAGGTTTGGATTGTGCTCATCGTAACAACATTATCCATCGTGATGTTAAGCCAGCTAATATGTTATTGCGTCGTGATGGGCATCTTTTACTCTCGGATTTTGGTATTGCTAAAATTCTTGAAGAAGCGACCAGCTTAACGCGTGTTGGCACAGGAATTGGCACACCGCAATACATGTCACCGGAGCAGGGTATGGGTCAAAAGGTAGATCGTCGGAGTGATATCTACTCGCTTGGTATTGTATTATTTCATTGCCTGACAGGACGTGTCCCATATATTGCGGATAGTCCATTGACTATTACAGTCAAGCATATGAACGAGCCATTACCTATTGACCTGATGGTAGCTGAAGGTGTTCCTAATCCTATTATTCAAGTGGTACAAAAAATGACCGCCAAGCAGGCGAGTGACCGTTATCAGTCAGCTGACCAATTAATTGAAGCCCTGACTGGTGCTCTGGCGGCCTCTAATTTATCTATGCCACGCATGTATCGTGTCCCACCGATCTCACAGGCAGGAAATAGTGGCTTTAACGGTGGGGCATCAGGTACTTCCCTTGGGGATGTAAATCAAGGGCGTAGCGGCTCACTGGGAGGGGTACCGTCCGGAGCTGCCCATACAGTTGCCTGTTTCCGCTGCGGTACCGTTAATCCAGACTCGCGTCTCTTTTGTACGACTTGTGGAGATGAGCTTGCTAACGGTCGAGCCAGCAAAGATACCTATCTCGTCAATGGACGTCCCGTATTAGCACGTTTAACATTGCAGACGGGTCAATCGGGCCTACAGGGACGGTCTTATCGCTTCCATCAAGATGTGACCACCATTGGACGAACCAATGGCAATGACATGATTATTCCTGGCCGTTCCGTCTCACGTCGACATGCACGTCTCTGGTTTAGTGATGGGCATTGGTATCTAGATGACGTGGGAAGTTCTAATGGAACCCTGGTCAATAGTGTACGAATTTTCCAGGCGGTTATGCTCAATGATGGAGATACCATCAACTTTGGGGACGAGATAGTCGTATTCAATATAACGTATGGTCCTTAGTGATCCTGATACGGAAGCAAGCAGGAGGTAATAAGAGGACAAATTGTTCTTATTGTTCAATGCCACCTGCTCCTATGGAAGGATAAAAGGTATGAGTTCTATTAATCCCGTTGTCCAGGTTGCACAACAAATGCTCCTGGGAGGTGCTGTAAAACAGAATCATGCACTAGAGCATGCTACTATCGTCCTACTCTCCCGAAAATTCCCAGAAGTTCGTTTCTCGGGTATCTCCTTCGCAGCCGGTTTTTTTGTCTTTGGCGATTTACCGACTGAAGCTATTCTGCCAGCGGCCCAGGAAGCCTTACAGCTATTAAGGACCACGCAGCCAGAACTGGCAGTGCATGAGCGTTGCGGAACAAACCTGGCTGTCTCTGGCCTGTTAACCGGCCTTTCCTCGATGGCTGTGGCTAAACTGCGCCGTCCTTACAGTACCGCAAACAATGTCATTCTTGCCTCAACCGCCGCACTTGTATTGGCGAGGCCACTGGGAATGGTGGTACAACGCTATGTCACCACACAAACACCTAATTCATCAATGCGCATTCTAGATGTCAAACCAATGACCGTCCTGGGATCTCCGGCACATTTTGTGAGTACCGATAATCCTGATGCAGCCGGGTTGTTTGCCTAGTGTCTGTTGTACCAGATTCTGGTGAAACGCATGTACAATGTAAGCAGGAAGGGTGAGAGGGACGTGGTGAGCATGCATTCACGATCCACTTTAGGGATCCTGCACTAGAGAGGAAAAACTATTATGGAACAAGAGCCTCGTGCTCAATATCTGGCGGACAGTTCATGGCTTGAAGAAAATCTTTTTGATCCAGCCATCCGTGTCGTTGATATGCGTGGTTATGTGCGCACAGTAGTCAAAGATGGGCAGCAAGAGGCTGTATATGTTGGAGCACCAGAGGAATATGCGCAGGAGCATATTCCTGGTGCTATCTATCTTGACTGGACCCAGGATATTGTAGACCAGGATGATCCAGTTGAAGCGCAACTGGCGCCGGCTAAAAAGTTTGCGGAGGCCATGGCAAAAGCTGGCATCGGTGACCAACATCTGGTAGTTGCCTACGATACCCATCCCGCTTCACAATTTGCAACGCGTTTATGGTGGGCATTACATTATTATGGACATACACGTGTGGTAATTTTAAATGGAGGCTTTGCAAAGTGGAAACGTGAGGGAAGGCCTGTAGACCATATAAAGCCGAACTATCCACGTGCCACTTTTACGCCTGAAGAACAGCCACAACTGCGTGCCACGGCCGAAGACGTGTTAAAAATGATCAAGCAGAGCGGAGTCACACTGGTAGATGCACGTGACAGTGGTCAGTATACCGGTGCTGTTGTACGTGGCGAAGGTCGTCGAGGGCATATTCCTGGTGCCTTAAGCCTGCCGCGTGAGATGCTTATTAATCCCGAGGACGGAACGTTCCGTTCGAATGAGGAATTGCAGCATATTTTCGCAGAGGCTAATGTAGTGCCGGACAACCGTATCGTCGCCTATTGTAATGGTGGTGTAGCGGCGACTACTGTACTGTTTAGCCTGGCCATGCTAGGATATCCACAGTTAACCAACTATGATGGCTCCTGGAATGAATGGGGAATCCATCAGGATCTCCCAGTAGAAGTCTGATAGAAAGATAAAGAGCAGGAGCTACGAAATCAGGAACCCATGAACGAATTTGAACAACACGAAACAGAAGATAATGGCATTGAAGAAAACCTGCTTGACCTCAATGAGGTCATGCAGGCTTTCGGCATTTCTAGCTGGAAAAATTTAGGACCATTAGACACGGGCAATATCAGTCATCTCAGCCTGGCTGTTGAAATCGATGGACAAAAGTATGTGCTGAGAGAACGCCCTGAAGGGCCGCTGGGAGAAAACGTCGATTTTCGTTATGCTTTTCAGCAGCACTTGCAAGCCTCAGGTATACCTGTGCCATCCTTTCTAAGCACACCGCAGGGACAGCCAACAGTGCAGATCGGTGACGACTTTTTTGAAGTGCAGCAACAAATTGGTGGTGAGCTATTTAGTACCGCCAGTTTGCGTAGTCTGGACTGGGTAGAGTCAGCGGGTACAATGTTGGGGCGCATCCACCAGGCCTCACGACGCTATCAGGGTCCCCAGAATCGCTGGCCAGTTGAGGCCCAGATGGGTAGTGTCGTTCAAGGCTACCTTAATCTGACTCGGAATAAGGCTAATGAAAGTTCACTGCAAGCTGTTTCATCAGGTTTGCAGGAATGGGCGCAGCAGTGGGAAGCGATTCTGCCGCAGGCTATGATGTCGATTGGGAGCAATCATGGATTGCCAGAGTTTCATATCCATGGTGACTATCACGCTCTAAATTTACGTTTTGGTCCATTTGGTGTCAGTGCTGTTACAGGCCTGGAAGCAGCACGCTGGGAGAAGCGTATCTTTGAAGTAGCATACGCGCTGTTCTACTTTAGTGCCCTGACCTGGTTACCCGGCAGTGAGGTTACTCCTCCACTGGTTAAGCGCGGTATGGAACCTGAGCGCGTAGGCAGATTCCTGAAGGGATATAAAGAAATTTGCCCTCCGAGCAAAGGAGAGGCCACATTATTGGTTGATGCTCTGACACTTATTGCTCCTATTGCAACCTTGAATGGCCCATTAGAAGATCTTTTTTACGCTGAAGAAGAGGATGAGAGCGCAGTTATAGATGATGTGCTGGAAAGGTTAACCTGGGCAACATCTTTGCCCGCCTGGTTAGGACGTGTACGCCGCTCATTTGCAGATATGTGGGAATAACATTTACCGGCAATATAAAGAGAAAAGCTCTACATCGTGTTATGTAGAGCTTTTCTCTTTATATTGCCAGACCACTAATGTAAGATAAAGATTATCCATGGTGCAACAAAATAAACGCAAGGATTATAATAACAAGCACAAGGGCAATCCCACCGATAATAAGCCAGCGCGAATTATCAGAACCATTATTTTGGGTTGTTCCTGGATGAGATGTTGTTCGTCTGGCAGGTGGGACATTCCCATTTTGTAAGTTTGATTGAAATGATTGAGCAGGCATCGCCATGGCCTGCGCCTGTTGTGACGATCCTTGTGGATAAGAATTATAGCCGGCAGAGGGTGTTGATGGAGGCATTGGCGTACTATTGCGCTGTTGGCTCGAAGAGCCACTCAATGCAGCCTGGTGCATCTGTTCCTGCGACATAATTAATGTCTGATCAGCTTGAGCTACGGCCGTACTTGCGTGTTGAGTTGGTGGATTTATATGGTTGCCTGGATTAGTCAAAGACAGGCCACAACGTGGGCAGAAAGCGGCATTTGGTGCCAGTGGATTGTGGCAGCGTGGGCAGACATGCGCCGCGCCCCTTGGTGATTGTTGAGAAGGAGGAGCCACTGCTGGTGGTGTATTAGCTGGACGCATAGCATCTTTACCCATCTGGAGAGCATCATAGATCTCAGCCAGATCGGGCTGGGTACTATTAGGATCCTTTGGCCTGTTAGGAGTAGGTGGCTGAGGTAAAGCAGCGATCACATTTTTTAGATCATTTGCGAAATCTGCCACAAACTGATAACGATCCCTGGGGCGCAAAGCCATAGACTTTTGAATGATATGGTTGAGCGAATTAAGTATCTCTGGGGGAAGCGTCCCAAGTTGAGCAATATGGTGAGAGTGACGTGGAGCCGGTTTAGAAGGCTTGGTCACGCCCAGGCGAAACTGGCGGGCAGCATTGGCCTCAGGACTTTCCTCAGGTGGATTATTGGCCAGATGGTCCTGTAATGAAAGCAGATCAGGGCGACCTTGTTGAATCGATTGGTTGCGATTCGAGACACTTGCGGGCTCGGTAGCAGTCAAGGCAAAATAGAGAGTCCCACCGAGAGCATATACATCGGAGCGAGCATCCGTGCCCGTACCACCAGGATACTGTTCAGGAGGGGCATAGCCGGGAGTTCCCTGGTGGCGAATAAAGAATAATGTACGGGCGCCATCAGCCACTGCTTTCGCATTGCCAAGGTCCACCAGCACAGCAGTTCCACTGGGAGTAATACGAATATTATCCGGTTTAATATCGCGATGAATGACAACCGGACGCTGGCTATGCATAAACATAACACCATCGCAGATCGACAAAATCCAACTCAGTATTTGCGGTATAGGGATCACTCCGTTGCGCTGTCGGGTCACACGAATCAAATCTGTTAAATCGTCGCCCTCAATATAGCTCAGGACCACATAGTAGCGTCCGCGCTCAATGAAGCTATCCATAAAAGCCGGAAGATTCGGATGATGTAACTGACTAAGGACGCGAGCCTCATGTTTCAGTTGTTCCTGCCCGCTTGCTCCCGTCACTAAATATTCTTTGACTGCCGCTTGCTGATTTGTCATCTGGTCATGTGCCAGGTAGACGTGACCAAAGCCACCACTACCTAAAACACGTTCGATACGATAACGTCCATGCAGTATCGTACCAGATGGGACTGTCTCTATCATTCGTTCCTCCAGTGAAATGCCCTGCCTTATTAACGGAGAACCTTAAAAATATTGGTGGATGAAGTTGCCAAATTGCAATAAATATCCTTCTCCACCATAAACGCACCTTTCGATGATTAAATGATGATAATCATCTATGTTCAGGCGTAAAATCCCCATAACTTATCAGGGGCTCAAAATATTCAACTGTGAATAAAAAACATACGTGACGAGGAGACCATCTATCGTGATGCAAAGCAGGACGATTTTTTAAAGGTTGCTCAGGCCGCTTTCACGCCCGCATTCGCATTATACACTAGTTCGGGAAACATGTACACGCTGTGGGCTCCATGTAGGACTACTTTATCGTATCATTGTAAATACTAATGTTCTGTTTGAAACCTGCCTCACTTCTTAATACGTTTGAGTATTGTTTTTTAGTGAGGTTGGGAGATCAATGTCCCATCTCTCAGGTAAGATTGAAATAAAGTCGCATACCTTTCTCTGTATATTAGAACATTCTTTTCATCTGAAGGGAAGCCAGCTATGTTGGACATAACCTATTATCCTATACGGCGTTCAGGTCTGATCTATGATCAGCGTTTTTTAGCGCATGATACGGGTACTGAATCTACTGTAATTACTCGTCACGGTTCATTTGAACTCACGCCAGAGCCACATCCGTCATCCTCTATGATTATACGCCGTACCAAAGAGTTTTTAGATGGTACAGCTTTGAGTGCTCAGATGGCTCCTCTGATAGCTCGTCCAGCCAGTGAGAGCGAGCTGACCAGTTATCACACACCTGAGTATATTGCTGGCATTCGCACCTGTGCCGAACGTAGCATGCGCGGACCTCTCAAGGCTAGATGGGGAGAAATTGACGACGAGACTGTTTTAAGCCCTGGCTCATTTGATGCCGCGCTCTATGCGGCCGGAGGAGCATTGAATGCCGTGCAGGCCGTCTTAGAAGGTAGCGTAGACAATGCATATGCTCTCTTGCGGCCTCCCGGGCATCATGCTATGCGCAACCAGGCTATGGGCTTTTGTATCTTCAATAACGTGGTTCTGGCGGCCAACTATGCGCGCAAAACATATGGATTAGAGCGCATCATGATCGTGGACTGGGATGTACATCATGGCAACGGTACCCAGGACGCATTCTATACAGATCCTAATGTCCTTTTCCTTTCTTTGCACCAGCAGGACTGGTTTCCTGAAGGCAGTGGAAAGCTTGAACAGGTAGGAGAAGGCGCTGGAGAAGGCTACACCGTGAATATTCCTCTGCCACCAGGAACAGGTGATCGTGGTTATCAGGCTGCCTTTGAGCAGCTTGTATTGCCTATCGGACGCCAGTATCGTCCACAACTATTGCTCGTCTCAGCAGGACAGGATGCCAGCTGGCTAGACCCACTGGCTCAAATGATGATGACCATGGATGGTTATCGTAGCCTGGCTGCAATGATGGTTGATTTAGCGGCCGAAGTCTGTGAAGGACGACTTGTCTTTTTTCATGAAGGTGGTTATAGTGCTCCCTATGTGCCTTATTGTTCAGTTGCTGTGGTTGAGGCATTGATGGGTGTTGATGCTGGGATTATTGATTTATACGACAAAGCACCTGAGCTGCATAGTTGTCAGACGGCTTTTAGTAATGATTCCCGGCAAGCCTTGCAAGCCGCACGTAAATGGCATCAGCGGTGGTGGAATTTACATTGCGAGTAAAGTATCGAGTACGGCCAGGGAAAAGCAAGGCGCAAGATAATCTCGTCTCTTGCCTTTTCCGCTTTGGCTGTGCATAATGTGCATTAAGAGAGAGAGAATACTTAGAGAGGAAGGATTGCGGTGTATGCTATCAATGGCTCGTAGCTGTGCAGTGGTTGGTTTGGAGGGAGCTATCATTGAAGTAGAGGTTGATCTGGCAAATGGTTTAAGCGCTTTCACTATTGTGGGATTGCCCGACGCAGCCGTCAATGAAGCCAAAGATCGGGTCCGAGCCGCCATTAAAAATAGCAATTGTACGTTTCCTTTTAAGCGGATTACTGTCAACCTTGCGCCCGCAGACTTGCGAAAAGAAGGGCCAGTCTATGATTTACCAATCGCAATTGGTATTCTACTGGCATCCGAGCAGATTAACAATAATGAATTGATACATGCCTCTCTGTTTTTGGGAGAGCTCTCTCTTGATGGTAGCGTACGACACACAAATGGTGTACTGCCAATGGTCGCTCTGGCGCGTGAGCGACACGTGAAAACCGTCTTTGTTCCCGCTATTGATGCCATGGAAGCGACCCTGGTTGAGGGCATTGAGGTTTATCCGGTTGAGACATTGCGCCAGTTAATTGATCATCTGAATGGCGTTGCTTTGATTCAACAATATGTTTGTGATCCTACCCTATTAGATCATGACAGTGAGCTCTATGCGGGACAAGAAATGGCCGCTGTTCGAGGGCAAGAGCATGTTAAGAGAGCGCTAGAGGTAGCCGCCAGTGGAGGCCATAACATCTTAATGAGTGGCCCTCCCGGATCTGGCAAGACATTGCTGGCCCGCGCGCTGCCGTCGATTCTCCCGCGTATGTTAATTGAAGAAGCTTTAGATGTCACGAAGATTTATAGTGTGAGTGGTATGCTCTCAACAGACGTTCCCCTGGTGCGGCAACGACCTTTTCGCGCACCGCATCATACCATCAGCCATGCGGGACTAGTTGGTGGTGGCCGTATACCGCGACCAGGAGAAATTAGCCTCTCCCATCGTGGTGTCCTGTTCCTGGACGAACTTCCCGAATTTGGGCAAAACGTCCTTGAAGTGATGCGTCAGCCCCTTGAAGACAAAATCGTCACCATTTCACGAGCGCAAGGGAGCATCACCTATCCTGCCAACTTTATGCTGGTCGCCGCCATGAATCCCTGTCCCTGTGGTTACTATGGTGATCCTGTGCGTGAATGTAGCTGTTCCGCTACCGCTATTGCGCGTTATCAAAAGCGCATTAGTGGTCCATTATTGGATCGTATCGACATCCATGTAGAAGTACCGCGTGTCGATTACGAAAAGCTGGCAGACAAACGGCAGGTAGAGCCTTCCGCTGTAATCCGCCAACGTGTACAAAAGGCACGAGAGCGTCAACAGCAGCGCTTAAAAGCTACTGCCCTCAATTGTAATTCTGAAATGGGTCCAGCCGAAGTACGAAATTTTTGTAGCGTAGATGCAGGGGGAGAGAAATTACTCAAAGCAGCCATGCAGCAATTGCATCTCTCTGCTCGCGCTTTTCACCGGGTGCTTAAACTGGCGCGCACAATTGCTGATCTGGCTGACTGTGATATTATTGCTGCTAATCACGTAGCTGAAGCTATTCAATATCGTCCCAAAGTACGGAACTAATGAAGTATATAGAAAGATTAAGGAAGGAAATTGCCATAGATGCCAAATTTTCCAATTATTGATACCCATGTCCATCTCTGGGACCCCCAGCATTTTCGCATGAGCTGGTTGGATAATGCCGCGATCCTTAACCAGAGTTATCTATTGCCAGAGTATCAGCAACATACGCAAGGAATTGACATTGAAGGAATGGTCTACATAGAAGTTGATGTCGATGCCCCATATAAGTTGCTCGAAGCCAGGTGGGTGGTTGAACAAGCCAAAAAAGATAGCCGCCTGCGTGGTATTGTTGCGTATGCGCCTGTCGAAGATGGTGAGCGCATCCATGCGTATCTTACTGAACTGGTACAGATGAGTCCATTGATTAAAGGTGTACGACGTATGCTCCAGGGAGAGGCGGATAGCGCCTATTGCCTCAGACCAGACTTTATTCGTGGGGTGCAGATATTACCTGACTATGGACTCTCTTTTGACATCTGTGTGCTTCAGCAACAACTTGAGAGCGCAGTTGAGTTGGTGCGTCACTGTCCCAATACCGCCTTTGTCCTGGATCATATAGCCAAGCCAGACATTAAAGGCCAGCGCTTAGATCCATGGCGTCAACACATTGATGCCATGGCGGCTAACCCCAATGTTGTCTGTAAGATCAGTGGCTTAGCTACCGAAGCCGATCTAGCACATTGGAAGGCTGAAGATCTGGCCCCATATGTGGAACATATTATTTCAGCCTTTGGGGAAGATCGCATTATGTATGGAGGCGACTGGCCGGTAGCCATTCAAGCAACCAGCTATCCACGCTGGGTTGAGACTCTAGATATGTTGACAACCCATCTTTCTCCAGAAGCCAGCCGTAAACTTTGGGTTGAAAATGCTCGAACCTTTTATCGTCTATAGCATTGTTCTTGAAAAGCAATCGTGAATGCCGCTCACGCATGGCTAACACAGCCCATCCAATTGATGGGTATAGCACTAAAAATAAAGAATAGTCTTTTCCGGATGAAGATGTTACAATTGACCCACTACAAGCTCAATTTAGGAGGAGTTGCGGGTATGGAAACATCGTCTTCCACAGGGAATCCCCTCGTGATTTTAAATCCAGTAGCTAATCGTGGCAGCATGGAGATCTATCAAAACCTGCTGCCACAATATGTGCAGAGTTATCATGCTGAATATATCGAAACAAGGCGTGCTGGACACGCTAGAGATTTAGCTCAGCAAGCTGCGATGGCTAATCGAGAGATAATCGTTGTTGGTGGAGATGGCACTATCCATGAAGTTGTGAATGGTCTGCTCACCGCGGGAAGACGAGTTCCACTCGGAATCGTTGCGGCAGGTTCAGGTAACGACTTTGCTCGCAACACACTCAAATTACCAGGTCAGCCTGAACAAGCCATTGAGCGCGCTTTTAATGGCCATTTGACGAGTGTTGATGCAGGCCGCGTGAACAACACTTACTTTGCTAATGGTTTTAGTATTGGTATGGATGCAGAAATTGGCGCCCTCACTAACCACATGAAAAATATACCCTGGATAAGTGGAGCCAATTTATACTATGTGGCAGCCTTACGCAAACTGCTCTTTGGTTTTCATCATTGTCCCTGGTTAACCTTTCGTATTGATGATGGGGAGATTGAGCAAGTAGTGGAAAAACGCTATGTCTTACTCGCCGTCACTAACGGACCTGCTTATGGAGCAGGTTTTCATATTAATCCCAGGGCTGATTATACGGATGGTTTACTTGATGTTTGTATAGTGGATTATATGCCTCTCTGGCGTGTACTCAAACTTTTTCCCGGTGTCAGGCAAGGTAAACATATCAATGAGCCAGAAGTTACTTTCTATCAGGCCAGAAGTATTCACATTGAGAGTAAACAGCCGGCTACTATGCAAGCTGATGGGGAGGAGGATCATATAACCACTGTTGACGCAGAGATCCTGCCTGGTGCGCTTTGGATCCGTATTTAGTGTAAGCTATATATAGCCATATGTTATTACTATACAAGTAGTAAATGAGGAATTCGCAGATAGATTTATATAATTTTGCTTGTGATAGTTTTAACTAGTAGAACGTGAGGGCCGATAGGAGGAAGATCGAATATTGGCCCATGCTGTGTAAAGCCGAAACGCGTATAAAAACCCTGCGCTGTTGAGCGTCCATTGCACCAGATAGCGCAAGGCAACTCCTGCTTTGATGCATAATTGATCAGAGTCTGTAAGATATGTCCTCCCACGCCCTGTCCTTGTGCACTATCTAGCACGGCCATTCCACGAATACGCCAGCTAGTGGAGTTCGTCGACCCATCTTGAGCTTCGCGAAAAAGTGAGCCAACTCCAATTAAATCTTGCTGTAGAAAAGCCCCCACATGATAACTGCTTGTTTCCTCATCTAATGGATAAGTACAACTTGCCAATGATTGATGCGGCCTTAGAGTTTGGTGGCGTAATGTATACGTCATTTTTGCGCTAATAGATCGATAATCAATTGGAGTTATCATCGTTGTAACTTTCTATAATTATTGGAATATGGCGTTATATATCTAATGGATTTTTGTGCTTGTATTACGGACCGGGGTCGCCGCGAATGCTGATGGACAAAGATGGGCAATGGTGCATTGCTCACAAAGCGGCTTGCGCGCATCACAGATAGCACGGCCATGGAAAATGAGCAGGTGGGATAAGTCGAGCCAATCTTGTTTTGGTACAATTAGCATTAATTCCTGCTCAATTTTAACTGGATCTGTATTGGTCGTCCAGCCAAAGCGACGTGAGAGTCGGCCTACATGTGTATCAACCACGAAGCCAACAACAATCCCAAAGGCATTGCCAAGTACTACATTGGCTGTTTTGCGAGCAACCCCTGGAAGAGTAAGAAGATCTTCCATAGTACGAGGAACCTTACCCCCATAGACAGAGATTAGCCGCTGACTGGTAGCACGAATATTCTTAGCTTTATTGCGATAAAAGCCTGTTGAACGAATATCTTGCTCTAACTCCTCCTGTGAAGCTTCTGCAAAGTCATTGACAGATGGATATTTCTTAAAGAGCTTAGCCGTCACAATATTGACTCGTTCATCAGTACACTGGGCCGAGAGTTGAGTGGCAATTAGAAGCTCAACTGGATTTGAGAAGTCGAGTGAACATTTCGCCTGGGGATAGAGACGTCG
Organism: Dictyobacter alpinus; assembly: GCF_003967575.1. NCBI lineage: Bacteria > Bacillati > Chloroflexota > Ktedonobacteria > Ktedonobacterales > Dictyobacteraceae > Dictyobacter > Dictyobacter alpinus. Next base: position 109,961 of record NZ_BIFT01000001.1, on the reverse strand, counting down.
TAATTCAGCAATAATCGCATTGACCTGTTCAGGTGAACCGGGAGTTGGTCCCGTATAAATAGGTGCGGCAAGGTTCATGTGAAATCTTTTCTTTATGGTTGTGATGACATCTTTTGTTACTGCATAAAGGATCTGGAGGGTGGTAGGAACTCCAACCGATCAATTCATCTGGTGGTACCACCCTTATGATGCAAAGCCTTCAGCCTCTGTGTCATAATAACTTCCATTTAAGGATAGACATTCAGACTATCCTTGAAAGAGAAAGTATGTGAGACTACAACCTTTTTGATAAAAGCGTTGTACATGACAAATTGGCAGAAGATGCTAATCATAACTTTCGCGCTGGGAGCGCAAGAGGGTACGCAGAGCGTCAGCTTGACCTCTATTCCAGGCTGCAGAACGAACCTCAGATCCAACAATTGGAAGAGAGCTTTTTTCGCTAATATGAGCAGCGCGCTCTCGCTGCACAATTTCATTGATAAGTTGGCGCTCATTCAAGTGCCAACCATGAAGTCTGGCCTGTTCAGATAGCCACATAATACGCGTAAAACCAGCTTTATAGTCCCGCTCTGCTGAGTTATTGCGCATTGGTATGTTTTGCATAATAATGCCTCGGTTGCAGAAAAATAGTGAGATAGAACGTTCCTATTTTGAATTACAATGGTACAGTCACGATTATGGCAGAAATTACGCTTCTATGTCAAGAATAGCAGGTGCCTGCTTTTGCGAGACCCAGGACTTTTTCATGTTCCTTTTTGGCGCCTGCGGCGCCGGGTTGGGGGTGTGGAGTGTGTGTGGCTGCTGCAGCCGCGCACCCCACACACTCCACACCTGAAATAATGTCCATCTGATCGCTTACTACTGATCTCCCTGCGATTTCTGGGCGAACATGAAAAAGCCCTGTGCCAGACATCTTTAACGTGTTCAGTTCTCGTTTGCAGATTATAATGATATAAGTAGAGGTTAAAAGCTGTATCGTATGCTAAAATTGGGATACTACATGGTTCGTTTGAAAGGTGAAGTGAGGACTTTGTGGTAGGCTTCGGTGTGCTTTATGAAACGTGTCCGTATATACACGCGTACTATTGTTGTAAAGATTGTTGTTAAGTATCCAAAAGCACAACAGAAACAAAAGTTTTGTGCATGCGGCATATTCTACTATAGAAGAGAGCCTTATTGAACAACGTCAGGGAAGGAAGTTGAGTGTGGCTAATAAAAAATTTACAAATGCAAACAGTGACAGGGACAAAATCAGAAATGAGATGGCTGCCAGCATTTTGCGCAAACGTAATCAGCCTAAGGGTATGAAAGAGCTAGGCATTCATACGTTACGGAATCTCCCTGCAAACATTTCGATGGTTCAAGGTTTGATGAAGGCCGTGAACTGGAAAATGGCCCAACAAGAGGTATTAGAAGGCTTAAATAATACCGTTGTTATTGTCGGCCAACCGAATACTGGTAAAAGTACATTGTTTAATACACTCAAAGGCCAGAATCTATCGCCAGCCTCTTCACAATCTGGTACAACGCGTACCCTGGTACGTACAGATTTTGGTCCTTTTACCCTTGTGGACACCCCCGGCCATCTTCCCGATGTGATGGAAAGCGGGATGGATCAGGCAAGCGTTATAGTTTTTCTTGTTGATGCATCTAAAGGGTTGCAAGCAGCAGATCGTGAACTGTATCAGATTATCAAACGCTTTGATAAGCCAACTGTCGTAGCTGTCAACAAAATTGATGAGTTGAGAGGTGGCGAAACTGGGGATCAGTTAGCGACCGAAGTAGCTGTACAACTTGAAGCGCCAGGAGTTATTCCTGTTTCCGCTAAAACTGGCGAAAATGTTGCAGAAGAGCTTATCCCTGTGATTATTGAGGCCAGTCCAGAAGCTGCCCTTGCTATTGGTCGTGAATTGCCTGCCTATCGTCATGCAGCTGCACAACGTATTATTCGTAACTCGACTCTTATAAGCCTGGCTGCTGGCCTGGAACCAATACCATTTGTGGATATTCCTATTCTTCTTGGTACGCAGATTCGTCTCGTATTGCGCCTGGCTGCTCTTTACGGAGAACAGATGGATAGTCCTGATGCCAAACAGCATGCACGAGAACTGATTGCAACAATTGCAGGAGGTCTGGGTTTACGCTATCTGGCTCAACAGGCGGCTAAAGCTGTTCCATTCGGTGGTGATTTTGTGGCGGGAGCCATTGCAGGTGCTGCCACCTGGTCTATCGGTCAAGTAGCCCTCGAGTATTATGAAGGAAATAAACAATTGAGTCCTAAACGCTTGCAGCAACTCTATAAGAGCTTCTATCATCGTTTCCGAAAGGACACAAAAGTTCAGGATTTGCGTGAACAGGCGTTCAGTGAGTTGGAAACCGGCAAATCAGATCCGATACTAGAAGAGCCTGATCGCAAACTTCTAGAAGAAGGGAAGGCTTAAACCGTGCCCATGCTTTTTCCTTATGACCGTTATGAGACCTTAACCGAACCATTTACAGTCTACTATCCTGCGAGCGAGGAAACCCTTGCTCGCATGGTAGCCGAGAAAATGCAGAAGGCCGGTAAGTTACTTTCACAACTTTTACAGATAGAGTTACCAGATTTTGAAGTATTAATAGTTGATATGGAAGACTGGCCCTTAGTTCCCCATAGTGAAACCGAAGAGGTTGATTCTCCTCATCCATATATGACTGATCTGACTACTCCCCCAACATTAGTTGTGCCAACTGAACTTGATGTTATCTTTGGAGAGGTAACTCCTGAGAAATTTGCTTTTATGCTCTATCATGAGCTGACTGTTGCTTATCTGGAGGAAGATTCCCGCCCCTGGCCTGAAGTAACACCTTTGTGGGCAGATGAATGGCAATTTAAATATATCGCTCTCTGGTTGACTCAGCAATTAGATGGAGTCAAAGGCGTCGTCAATAAAGATGTTCGCGAGCAGTATGAGGAGGCCTTTGAGCCCGAAGCCGATGGAAAAACTCCCGTTACCGTACGTGGATTTGATTGGTATGAAGATACAACTCCAGAAGAATATTTAACATATGAGCTACTTCTAGAACAATTTGCGGCCGATCTGTTAGAGCATCAGGATATTTCCTTAATTACGCGTTTTCTCTCTCGTTATCGTATCGAACGAGAGGAGCTGCTAAGCGATCAAGTTACAAAAATGTTGGTCGAGTCCCTGGATCCCCAATCTGAAGAATGGCTTGAAGGACTTGTCTACTTTTAATACAGCTATTTTTGATTAAATGCTTTCAAGTAAACTGTTAAGAGGAGCGTTGAGTACTCAACGCTCCTCTTAATTTCATTTTCATTCCGATGGGCTAAGTTAGTAGCTAAAAATCCAATGTTTTTAACAGGTTTGACTTTTCACCATCGGGTCATCTACTCTTTTTCATGCCGTAGCAATAGGCAACCGTATCATCTTTGATAAGCTCCATTACTTTATGATCTGGCTACTTCTATCGCAATGATCTTATTAAACCTTGACTACGGTGGAATTTTCTACTGGTAATGGCTTAGCCATTATTGTTGTTATTGTTGTTGTTGTTGGCACCGCCATTATTGTTGTTGTTGTTATTGTTATTGGCGCCACCATTATTGTTGTTGTTGTTGTTGTTGGCACCACGGCCACCGTTGTTGTTGTTGTTGTTGTTGGCACCACGGCCACCGTTGTTGTTGTTGGCACCACGGCCACCGTTGTTGTTGTTGTTGTTATTGTTGTTGTTGGCACCACGGCCACCGTTGTTGTTGTTGTTATTGTTGTTGTTGGCGCCACGTCCACCATTATTGTTGTTATTGTTGTTGTTATTCGCGCCACGACCACCGTTGTTGTTGTTGTTGTTGTTATTGTTGTTGTTGGCACCACCATTATTGTTGTTATTGTTGTTGTTATTCGCGCCACGACCACCGTTGTTGTTGTTGTTGTTATTGTTGTTGTTGTTACGACGATGATTGTTGCCGCAATTAGGAGGACAGTGACGCTCTACAGAATTCGAACCATGGTAGCTAAAATTACTAGCATGGGCGGTGGATATTCCTGTTACCATGGGTGATAATGCTCCCAACAGGAAAATACTCGCAATTACCAAAATTCCGATCCATCTTGACTGCAACTTTGACTGAGCTACATGTATCGATTGCCGTTGTCTCATAACTTTTCTCCTTCGAATTAACTTTAGCAACATGGCAATTTACGTTGGACCGTTAATAAAGCGCTACTTCTTACTAACTTCTAGTGTGAGTATGCTTTTCCGAATGATATTAACATATAATCTCACGATTTTCTATATATATATTTTTTAATAATGTAGCATCTTTGAATGCATGTGTTTTTTAAGTATGTATATACTTGTGTCTTATTTTTGATATGCCTGTGTTATCATCGAAATTATATATAATCTGCTTAATTTAAAGCAGTTTCTTGTCTCATGCTGTCCATAAATAAAATTCCCCTATGCTTTTAAAAATGGTTTTAGTATAATGACTTTCAATTCATATGGTGAGAGGGTATTTAATAGAGAGAAGGAGTGTTGTGTTATGTTCACTCGTGTAACAATCATTGGATTAGGGCTTATTGGGGGATCGATTGGCCTGGCTTTAAAGGAAGCCAGGGCTGCCAAACAAGTTGTGGGCTATGATTTAGGGAGAGGCGTAAGTGAGCGCGCTTATAAGATTAGTGCGATTGATCAAGCATATGTAAGTCTTGTTGATGCTGTAAAAGAAGCTGAATTAGTTATCCTTGCAACTCCCGTAGGAGCAATACATGAACTTTTGCAGGCTATTGCTCCGGTTCTTGCGCCTGGTACTGTGGTTACCGATGTCTCTAGCACAAAAATGCAAGTCATCAGTTGGGCAGAAGAGTTTTTGCCAACGGCGGTCTCTTTTGTTGGTGGCCATCCAATGGCAGGAAAAGAGGTAAGTGGTGTGGAAGTTGCTGATGCGAACCTTTTTAAGAACTGTATATACTGTTTGACTCCGACGGCACGTACTCATTCAGCAGCCATTAGTAAGGTGGCATCCCTCATTGAGGTTTTAGGTGCACAGTTACGTTTTTTAGAGCCAGCAGAACATGATGGGTTAGTAGCAGGTGTCAGTCATTTACCATTTTTGATCGCTACCACCTTAATGAATACTGTAGGTGAAGACTCTACATGGAGCGATGCTTCTGTGCTTGCCTCATCTGGATTTCGTGATGCTACACGTTTAGCTGCAGGTAATCCGGAGATGTATAGGGATATTTGTCTTACTAATAGTAGTGCTATTGTACGCTGGTTAGATACGTATGTATCAAATCTTTCTACTTTGCGTGATCAAATAGCCATGCATAAGAAAGATCTTAATGAAGTTTTTGCGGAATCCCAGCGGTTGCGTCAGCAGTGGCAGAGATCATATGATCAGAAAGATTGAGCCTGTAAATCAAAAGCTTCATTTTAAAGACATGGAGCTTTTGTTATTCCCTCGTAAACGCTGGCTTGATATACTCGTTACGCCTAATTAGTATTTTGTTGAAGTCCGTAATGAACATTTGACAAAACGTAGACTGTATGGCATAATCATCGAGCTGCAGAAAACGACAATCACCGAGCTCTTCGAGTGACGGTGCTCCTGTCCCTTCGCGCCAGTTGTGCCACGCTAAGGTGGCTCCCTCGAGATCATTGATCTCCTGTGTATTTCCCAACGAATGTGGTGAGAACGGGAAGGTTATGCCTTTTTGTACAGGATGTCACGTTTCCTCTGGCTCCAACGAGCGGGGTAACGAGATTTCGCAGGCCCAAAAAATTGGTTGGGGAAACGCTTGACAAAGCGCAACAGATCTGCGATACTACAGCTACACGAGACAGAGACACGAAAACAGACGATCTGCTCGTAAACACAGGCGAACTCCGGTTCGTCGGCACCTTGACAACTGAAGAGTGGAAAGCAGAACAGCAACTGGAACACATGAATAGGTTTCACGTTCCTGTCAATTCGATCCCGGACGTTCGCGTTCGGCGATCACAACAATAATCTGCGAACAAATTACAGCCAATGTTGGAAGACTTGGCCTTGATCGCAATTCTCATGCAATTTCTTCCTGCTCGTTGAGTTGGAATGAATCATAAAAATTGGATGGCGAGTTTGATCCTGGCTCAGGATAAACGCTGGCGGCGTGCCTAACACATGCAAGTCGAACGCTCTGCGCAAGCAGGGAGTGGCGGACGGGTGAGTAACACGTGGGCAATCTACCATCAGGTGAGGAATACCGGCGAGAAATCGCCGACAATACCGCATACGCTCTTTCGCGAGGAAGAGCAAAGCTCGTAAGGGCGCCTGAGGATGAGCCTGCGCTCGATTAGTTTGTTGGTGAGGTAATGGCTTACCAAGACGACGATCGATAGCTGGTCTGAGAGGACGATCAGCCACACTGGGATTGAGAACGGCCCAGACTCCTACGGGGGGCAGCAGTGAGGAATTTTCGTCAATGGGGGCAACCCTGAACGAGCAACGCCGCGTGCAGGATGAAGGTTTTCGGATCGTAAACTGCTTTTCTCTGGGACGAGAACGGACGGTACCAGAGGAATCAGCCCCGGCTAACTACGTGCCAGCAGCCGCGGTAATACGTAGGGGGCAAGCGTTGTCCGGATTTATTGGGCGTAAAGCGCACGCAGGCGGTCAGATCAGTCTGGGGTGACAGTCGTCGGCTCAACCGACGAAGTACTTCGGATACTGTCTGACTTGAGGGCTTCAGAGGGACACGGAATTCCGGGTGGAGTGGTGAAATGCGTAGATATCCGGAGGAACACCGATGGCGAAGGCAGTGTCCTGGGAAGTACCTGACGCTCAGGTGCGAAAGCTAGGGGAGCGAACAGGATTAGATACCCTGGTAGTCCTAGCCGTAAACGATGACCACTAGACGTTGGGGGTATCGACCCCTTCAGTGTCGCAGTTAACACAGTAAGTGGTCCGCCTGGGGAGTACGGTCGCAAGATTAAAACTCAAAGGAATTGACGGGGACCCGCACAAGCAGCGGAGCGTGTGGTTTAATTCGATGCAACGCGAAGAACCTTACCAAGGCTTGACATGGATTTGCACCAGCCGTAATTGGTTGTCCCTTCGGGGCGGATCCACAGGTGCTGCATGGCTGTCGTCAGCTCGTGTCGTGAGATGTTGGGTTAAGTCCCGCAACGAGCGCAACCCCTGTCGTTAGTTGAATTTCTCTAGCGAAACTGCCATTTTAAAATGGAGGAAGGCGGGGATGACGTCAAGTCAGCACGGCCCTTACGCTTTGGGCGACACACACGCTACAATGGTCAGGACAAAGAGTTGCGAACTCGCGAGAGGGAGCCAATCTCGTCAAACCTGGCCTCAGTTCAGATTGGAGGCTGCAACCCGCCTCCATGAAGTTGGAGTTGCTAGTAACCGTAGGTCAGCACACTACGGTGAATACGTTCCCGGGTCTTGTACACACCGCCCGTCACACCACGAAAGTTGGCAACACTTGAAGCCGCTGGGCTAACTCGCAAGAGGGGCAAGCGTCGAGGGTGGGGTCAGTGATTGGGGTGAAGTCGTAACAAGGTAGCCGTACCGGAAGGTGCGGCTGGATCACCTCCTTTCTAGGGAGCTTTGACATCGGTCATGCGTGAGTATGGCCAGTAAGATGTCACACTTCCAGGTCGAACAGGACGACGAAAGTATTCATCCAGCAGTTGGGCTGGTTTCCACTCTCCAGATGTTGGGGTCAACAGGGCCACGCTACGGCGTTGTACCTGCCAGCATCGCACCTTGACAACCAAATACCGTATATCTTCAATTTTGCTGAGCCATGATAGGTCAGCCAGAGTTGAAGCAGAGGATCGCTGTTCTTTCTCGCAAGAGGGAGAACGGTAAACAAGCATTCACAGATCAAACATGATGAAGAGAAGAGAACAAGCTACACAGAGTACGAGGTGGATGCCTTGGCGCTAAAGACCGAAGAAGGACGCGGAGACCGGCGAAACGTTTGGGGGGAGCTGCATACAAGCCATGAACCCCAAGATTCCGAATGAGGCAACTCCTCCAGAGTGATGTCTGGAGACCGCCTGCTGAACACATAGGCAGTGACGGGGGGCAGCGGGTGAACTGAAACATCTCAGTAACTCGACGAAAAGAAATCAACCGAGATTCCCGTAGTAGTGGCGAGCGAACCGGGAGGAGCCCAAACCAATCATCTTTCGAGATGGTCGGGGTTGTAGGACCGATAACAAGCAATGACGAACTACTTGAACGCGTTGGAAAGCGCGACCAGAGCGGGTGAGAGTCCCGTAAAGGACGGTTTGTTAACGTGGATCGGTATCCTGAGTACCACGAGGCACGTGAAACCTTGTGGGAAGCTGGGGGGACCACCCTCCAAGGCTACACATCTTTAGCGACCGATAGCGAACAAGTACCGTGAGGGAAAGGTGAAAAGCACCCCGAGAGGGGGATGAAACAGACCCTGAAACCACGTACTCACCAGCAGTCAGAGGCCACTGTTCCGTTGCGGAACTAAGGGCTGATGGCGTGCCTTTTGTAGAATGATCCGGCGAGTGCATCGTCGTAGCCTGGTTAACCAGCGTTAAAGCTGGGGAGCCCCAGGGCAACCGAGTCTGAACAAGGCAGATGTTGCGGCGATGCGACCCGAAACCGTGTGAGCTATCCATGAGCAGAGTGAAGCGGATGTGACAGTCCGTCGAGGCTCGAACCCACCAGTGTTGCAAAACTGGGGGATGACTTGTGGATAGGGGAGAAATTCCAATCGAACACGGAGATAGCTGGTTCTCCCCGAAATGTATTGAGGTACAGCTGTATGAAACACTATCCTGGAGGTAGAGCACTGAATGAGCTAGGGGCCAAGTGCTGGTTACCAAACTCAACCAAACTCCGAATGCCAGGACAGCATGCATGCAAGTGAGACGGCGGGGGCTAAGCTTCGTCGTCAAAAGGGAAACAGCCCAGACCATCGGCTAAGGTCTCAAAATCCTTTCTCAGTGTCAAAGGGGGTCACAACGCCCAAACAGCCAGGATGTTGGCTTAGAAGCAGCCACCATTTAAAGAGTGCGTAATAGCTCACTGGTCGAGTGTCGTGGCACCGACAACGTATCGAGGCTTAAGAGAGGTACCGAAGCCATGGAATCCTGCTTTGCAGGATTGGTAGGGGAGCGTTCTGGAGCAGAGAAGCCAGACCGTGAGGACTGGTGGAGCGATCAGAAGTGAGAATGCCGGAATGAGTAGCGTCATGTCTGTGATAACCAGACACACCGAATGCCTGAGGGTTCCTGGGCACCGTCAATCGTCCCAGGGTGAGTCGGGTCCTAAGCCGAGGACGTCATAGTCGTAGGCGATGGCAAGCAGGTTGGACATTCCTGCACCGGAGAAATTTGTGATGAGCAATGGGGGGACGCGGTAAGGAAGGTGAGCCCATCGATTGGACAGGATGGGTCTGTACGGCGAAGTGCGAAACCGAGGAAAATCCCGGTTTCCTGTGCATGACACGTGCAGCGAGCGGACGCAAGTCTGCGGAAGTCATTGGCCCCTACGCCGCCGAGAAAAGCCTCTCGCCAGAATCTTCTCCGCCCGTACCGCAAACCGACACTGGTAGGCAGGGGGAAATCTCCCCAGGTGATCGAGCGACCCTCTGTTAAGGAACTCGGCAAATTGACCCCGTACCTTCGGAAGAAGGGGTGCCCTAGTAGCGAGCCTGCTTGCAGGAGCGTGAGGGGGTTGCAAGAAATTGGCTCAACCGACTGTTTACCAAAAACACAGGTCTCTGCGAACGCGAAAGCGGAAGTATAGGGGCTGACTCCTGCCCAGTGCCGGAAGGTTACGAGGAGCGGTGCACGTAGCTGCGAATCTAAGCCCCGGTGAACGGCGGCCGTAACTATAACGGTCCTAAGGTAGCGAAATTCCTTGTCGGGTAAGTTCCGACCCGCACGAAAGGAGTAACGAGTTGAGCGCTGTCTCGACAGAGGACTCGGCGAAATTGAAGTACCCGTGAAGATACGGGTTACCCACGACAGGACAAAAAGACCCCGTGGAGCTTTACTACACCTTGACCTGGAAACGAGTTGAAGCGTGCGTAGCATAGGTGGGAGTCGGAGAACCTTTCCCTTTGGGGGAGGGGGAGACAACAGTGAAATACCACTCTCGTTGCGGTTTGTTTCTCATACGTCACCGTGAGCCGGGACGTAGACAAGATCAGGCGGGTAGTTTGACTGGGGCGGTCGCCTCCCAAAGAGTAACGGAGGCGCCCAAAGGTTCCCTCAGGGTGGATGGACATCACCCGTAAGAGTGCAAAGGCAGAAGGGAGCTTGACTGCAAGACGGACAGGTCGAGCAGGGACGAAAGTCGGGCTTAGTGATCCCACATTCCCGAGTGGAAGGAGTGTGGCTCAACGGATAAAAGCTACCCCGGGGATAACAGGCTTATCTTGCCCAAGAGTTCACATCGACGGCAAGGTTTGGCACCTCGATGTCGGCTCGTCGCATCCTGGGGCTGGAGTAGGTCCCAAGGGTTGGGCTGTTCGCCCATGAAAGCGGCACGCGAGCTGGGTTCAGAACGTCGCGAGACAGTTCGGTCTCTATCCGTCGTGGGCGTAGGAAAATTGAGGGGCGTCATCTCCAGTACGAGAGGACCGAGATGGCTCGACCGCTGGTGCGCCAGTTGGCCCGCCCGGGCCAGAGCTGGATAGCTATGTCGAGAAGGGATAAGCGCTGAAAGCATCTAAGCGCGAAGCCGCACCCAAGACGAGTTTTCCCACTTTCTTCGGAAAGTCAAGATCCCAGGAAGACGACCTGGTAGATAGACGACACGTGGACACCTGGTAACAGGCGCAGCGAAGTCGCCCTAATGATCGTACGGCTTGTTTCAGTGAGTATCTTCATCGTGGACCTCGCGTGAGTGCTTCTCAGCTTCAATCATGGCTGACCAGTGACTCGGCAAAATTGAGGATATACCGTATTTCGGTTGATCAAGAACACAGGAGACGTTACTCAGCACGAGTAAGGTCTTTTTTGTTTGTCGTATAGTTTGCACTAAAAAAGCCAACATCGGATGTTGGCTTTTTTAGTGCAAACTATACTTGCTGCAAACTGAACTATTTGTCTTTGGTTCGATTATACCGTGGTCTGAGTAATAAAAAGGCCCCTGCGATGATCAGGCCTGTTGCAATAGCAATGACCGGCTTTGGTGTTTGTTTAGTAACAGTATCTTTGTTGTCCTGTTCATAAACCCCACCTTGATTGTATGCTGTATCCAATAGTTGGATTGGATGCATAACCTCTAGTTGGAGACCGCGTTGACGTGCCCCCATCGCAATTTGCATCATGCAGCCAGGATTCCCTGTAGCAATAATATTAGCACCAGTCGCTTCAACATTATTCATTTTGCGTTCTAGCAATTCCTGGGCCATTTTTTGATTGGTGATGTTATAGACGCCCGCGCTTCCACAGCACCAGTCCGATTCTGCTAAATCGACGATTTTGATCCCAGGAATAGACTTGAGTAACTGCCGTGGTTGTTGTTTGATCTTTTGTCCATGCAGCAAATGGCATGCATCATGATACGCCACCGTTTGTTGAACTTCTCCCATCTGTTGAATGGGCTCAATGCTCATTAAGAATTCACTGATATCCTTAACCCTGGCACTAAAATCTTGTGCTTTTTTAGCATATTGGGGATCATCTCTTAAAAGATGGTCATATTCTTTCAGTGTCGATCCACAGCCAGCCGAATTAATAATAATCGCGTCGCAGTTGTAGTGCTCAAATACATCAATGTTGTGCCTGGCTAGCGAGCGGCCTTTATCCGCTTCGCCTCCATGTACATGTAACGCACCACAACAGCCTTGCTGGCGTGGAGTGATAACTTCGCAACCATTAGCAGCCAGTACACGGATCGTGGCTTCATTGATATCGTGAAAGACTTGATCCATAATACAGCCGCTGATGACACCTACCCGGTAGCGCTGTATGCCGATGGCCGGTGTGACTTCAGCTAATGGACGAGTTATGATATCTCCTCCCGCCGCGTCCATAAGTTCTTCAGGAAGTTTCAGTTTGCCTTGAAATGGCGTGGGTAGATTATTTACAGCGTCCAAAACACCCGCTCTTCGGACTATCTTTTGTAAGCCACTTCTTTGATAGACCTTAAGGCCTCCAAAAACGATTGAGAGGACTGTACGCGACGGAAGCATGATCCCAAAGAAGAACTGACGTAGTAAGTTAGCAAGCAGGTTATTTTGCTTTCTCATTGCTGTAGGGACGATTGTTTCCTCATACTCGGTTTGCTCATTGGCTTGTGGGCCTTCCTCGGCCGCAACCCCATTGCTTGTGATTTGAATCTGTTCCCGCGCGGCTTCAATAAGCTTTCCGAATTGTACTCCTGATGGACAAGCTGTTTCACAAGCCCGGCAGCCCACACAACAATACATGTGTTCTATGAAATCATCCGAGATATCAAGTTTTCCATCCGCTACTGCCTGCATTTGATAAATGCGTCCACGTGGTGAATCCATTTCAACACCTAGCACAGCATAAGTTGGGCAGGTAGGAAGGCAAAAACCACAATGGATACATTGACGCATCAAATCATAGGTGTGTGTATGGCGTTGTAGTGGCCCTTCTTTGGGGGGAATGAATTGCACTGCACTTGTCTGGGTGTACTCCCGGTTCATGTTTTTACCAACCTTCATTGTATTAGTGATGTTCTGGTCGTGTGGTTCTCGGCTGGGCCGGTCTCGGTGATTGTGACCTTCTTTGGTACGAAGACCGCTGTGACTGCTGGCCCTGAGATCTCGTCGATCCAGATTGTCGGATACCTTGACCTTGCTCTCGAGGTTGTCCTGGTTTTTGAACCCATCGTGTAGAAGTTGATCTCTGAGTTTGGGATCTTCTCTCCTGATATGGTCGCTGTGGCGGCTGAATTCTTCCTTGAGATGGCCTGTTTGGTTGAGGTCTTCTCTTTTGAGGAATGGGCTGAGCTGCAACCACAGTTATTTCTTGTCGATTATGAAAGAGTTGATGCGCTTGTACGATATTATAACTTCCTCTAAGGATCTGTAGCGCTTCTTTCAGGTTGACAAATGGGTCAATACCTAATGCTGCGTGGGGCAATTTGAAGACACTAATCATAAATCCATCTTCGGTGCGCAGACAACTGGCAGCCTTACTGATGAGACGGGCGGCTTCACGAGCATCCATGCGCATATCATTAACGATCAGATCGTATTGTTTGCCCTGTTGAACAGCATCCTCCAGGTAATCTTCAGCATAACCGCGATAGTGCTCAAGTCCCTTACGCTGCTCTAGACGGGGATCAAGTCTGGCCGGATCAACTGCTATTACTTGTAGTCCTGCATCCAGTAAAAGTCTGGTCCATCCTCCGGGGGCGGCACCAAGGTCGAGAGCCTGTCCATGTGATGGTAGTATAACACCAAAAACCTCTAGAGCTTCAAGTAACTTGAATTCAGCGCGACTGATTTGCTCTTTTGTCTGGGCATAATGACGAGCTCCTCCTGGCCAGGCGCTCAGGTTGTCTTCCGCAGTTGAAATGCCAAGATAGCCCTTTTGCATTGTGCAGAGAAGTGAGATAATGACCTGGGGTTTTTTGATATCTTCTATTGCACCTGTTTCTTCAGCCAGAGCTTCGGCGAGCGTTTTATTGATCTGTCCGCCACTATAGGCGCGAGGGCCCTGGCTTTTGTCAGTTTGCAGTAATCGACTCTGGACCGCAAAATGGGTACCACGCTCAATCTGAGCAAAACCTGGCAATTGCACCGTCGCTAGAGCTATTGCTCCTAGATCGTCCTCGCTGTTATCAATATCAACAATAGCTTGTACAGGTGCTAGATGGCGTGTAAATGTAGGATGTGTTTTGCTTACGATGTTCATAAATCGTGCCACATCCTGGACACGACAGAGTGAAATACCCGGTGCGATTTCGCCTTCATCGGTTAAACTCTGATCAAGAGCATGTAATTCTGCCAATGCTGCGTCAATAAATTCTGGCTGTGCAGTTACCAGACATAAGTTTTCAGTTGTACTCACAATCCTCCTAAATATCTCCCTCTCACAAATACTCCATCTGGATCAAATTGTTGCTTGAGCCGCTGCATCAGATAGAAATCTGCTCGCGGCTCTCCCCACACGCTCATATGCTGCTTGATACGGATCGGGCAGCGTTCTAATACCAGGCTTCCTTTTTTTGCCTGGGCGAAAGCGCGTAATTCAGTGATGGCAGTGATAATTCTGCTTTCTGCGTCATATGGACCAAGCTCGACATAGATAATACCATTGCCAGCATGAGCCACAATGTTTGCAACCAAATTTTGACTCTGGCAGGTTATTTCTATTTGATGTATTAGTTCAGCTACGTGCGTAACTGGTATACTGATTTTGCAACTGAGCGCACTTTGTATCTGCAACCCAACCATTTGCCAGAAGCGCTCTTGTTCTTGTCCTTCCAGATCTTCTCGCAAAAGCGCATGATGGTTTTGCGCAATTTTGCGTGCCTCATTTATTTGTCGTGTCATGGCTATTGTACTATTTTCAAAGTTAACTGCCAATGTGTAGCCTCTACCTGGAAGAGGAAAAGCGAAGAACGGAGATGCGTCCTTTGGGCCATGAAGTGAGATCAATTCTAGTGCGCTCGGCATTATTGGTGAAGTGGTAAGAGCAATAGTCATTTGCATGGCAGTTTCAATACTCTCAAAGGTGAAGAGAAGGGTCCGTTCAGCCTGTGCTAATGGATAGAGTTTGAAATTTGCTTCAACAATAATCCCGAGCGTCCCAAATGAGCCAATATAAAGTTTGTTTAAGTCATAGCCCGCAACATTTTTAACAACCTTCCCGCCACTACGACTGATTTCTCCGTTTGCTTGAATGACACGTAGGCCGAGAACTTGATCGCGTGCGCTACCATAACGTAAGCGTTTTGGACCACTATCATTTGTTGCCAATATGCCACCAATGGTTGTTGATTCTGCATTGGGAGGATCCAGTGCCAGCCGTTGACCTTTGTTCTTGAGGAGCGACTGAAATCGGCTCAACGTTATGCCTGCTTGTATCTGACATGTTAAATCTGCTGCTTCGTGTTCGAGAATACGATTAAGTGCAGTTGTTTCAAGCAGTACATCAATATGTTCTGGGCGATCCCCTATGGCCATATGCGTGCCATTGCCGCGAGGTAGCACGCTTAGTTTTTGTTCATGGAGCATGGTAACAATCCGGGCAGCCTCCTCAACTGTTTGTGGCTGGATAAGCATGCCAGGCAGACGATCATCGACAGTATAGTCGAGTAATTGGACTGGATCATCAATGATATGCAGTTGTGGAAATTGTTGACGGAACAGTGATGTAAATGGAGCTACCTCTGCCATAAAATACCCCCGGATTCAGCATGAGTTGGAAAATAGCAAGGCTATAGTTGTTTAACATCGGCACAACGTCCTGGCAGAGGAAATAGTTTGCCAGGATTGAAAAGTTGGTCTGGATTCCAGGCAATACGGACATACTGCATGGCACGAAGATCTATCTCGTTGAAGATCAAAGCCATTTCCGCCTGTTTTTCCAGTCCCACACCATGCTCGCCTGTGATTGTACCACCAACTGCAGCACAAAGCTCAAGGATTTCATGGCCAGCCAGACGGACTCGTTCAATTTCTCCAGGGATCTGAGCATCAAAGAGGATCAGAGGATGTAGATTACCGTCTCCTGCGTGGAAGACATTACCCACTTTTAAGTTATAACGTTGACAGATCTCACTGATACCACGCAGTACATAAGGAAGCTGTGAGCGCGGAACTACGCCATCCTGAACATAAAATTCAGGACTAATACGTCCTACAGCGCCAAAGGCATTTTTGCGCCCGGCCCAAAGCAGTTGACGTTCGGTCTCATTTGCAGCAATACGGACGACTCGTGCCCGATTTTTTTTACATGTGGTGACAATCTCTTCTAACTGAGCCTTAACGCTCTCTCTCATGCCCTCTGTTTCCATTAATAGCACGGCTGCAGCATCCATCGGATAACCCGCATGTGTATCGGCCTCAACAGCCTGGAGGATCATCTGGTCCATCATTTCAATAGCTGTTGGAATAACACCAGAGGCGATGATATCTGAAACGGTATTGGATGCATCCTCCATGGTATCAAACACCGCGACCATTGTTTTAACATACTCGGCCATAGGAACTATACGGACAATGATCTTTGTGATGATGCAGAGTGTCCCTTCTGAACCAATAAGCAGGCCTGTAAGGTCAAAGCCGGGAGTATCATATGTTTCTCCGCCTACTTCCAGGATCTCACCTTCGGATGTGACGATTTCTAGTCCGAGGACGTGGTTGGTGGTAACTCCATAAACCAACGTATGAGGACCGCCAGCGTTTTCTCCCACATTGCCTCCGATTGTGCATGAGCGTTGGCTGCTAGGATCAGGTACATAGGCATAACCATAGGGATTAAGGGCCTGGCTAAGATGGATATTTACCAGACCAGGCTCGACGGTAGCCCGAAGATTCTCAAAGTCTATTGAGAGGATCTGGTTCATACGCGTGAAGGTAATAACTATGCCGCCATAAATTGGGACTGCGCCCCCGCTCAGGCCGGTTCCAGCCCCACGAGGTACTACCGGAACGTGATAGCGATTGGCTATCTTAACGATGCTCGCAACTTCTTTATTGTTCGCAGGCAATACAACTATATCTGGACGTGCACGTTCAATAGAGGCGTCATACTCATACAAAGTGAGGTCATAATGTGTATAAAGGACATGAGCTTTGCCTGATACCTCTTGAAGTTCATGAACAATCTGTGCTTTTGTCTTCTCTGACAACTTTGTGTAGAGTGATTCTGTGGTAGTGATCGCTGGCTGCTCTACGATGCTCATCTTGTTTACCCTCCTCTGGCTATTAGGGCCAACGTTTAGCAGTGATGAACATTTTTACTCTATTGATAATACCATGCATATCCAGGAATGTGAAGGATAAAAGCGTAATTCATGAATTGCAGAGATTTGTGCGCATTGTTCCGCTTTTTGTTTTATCCTGTTGGAGGCTACTGACAGAAAATCACTAGCGCTACATTTTGAGCTTGACCAAAGGACCTTTCCAAGCATTTTCATATTACTTGAATAAGCGTTGAGGAAGAAACTTCTTATGGGCATGTGCCAACTCATCATATATCTTTTCAGCTTTGCTGTAGGACCAGACCAGAGGATTAGCTGCCAGGGCTTTGATTGCCTCCTGGCGATTACCCCATAGTGCTACACGTGCTGCGGCACCTTCATACTCTGCCAGAGCCGCTATCAGGCCTTTCTGATCGATACTTAATCCTCCATCTTCCTGGGTAAGTGGTGTTGCGCCACGAGCATCCACGCGGCAAGGTAATTCAACCACACGGTCGTCAGCCAGAAAGTTCAATGATCCTTTATTGGGAACGTTTAATACCCATTCTTCTCCTGTATCATTCAGGATTGAACGAATGATAGAAAGAGCAAAGTCGTCAGGTCCAAGTTCACCTGGGACCTCTGGCAATTGTATAGAAGCGGGATGTTTTTTTTGAGCCTCCTGTTTATAGGATTGAATCATTCTGGGTAGTTGTGCCAGGAGTGATTCGGTGGGCGTTTGTGATTGTTTTTGTTGATATTCAAGGACGATTTCAGGAAAGTAATAGTAGTGCATGTAATAGGATGGGATAGCATTATAGCGGGTTGCCAGAGTGGCTAATAAAATATAGGGATAATTTTCTACCGTCATTTCAGGCTTGTGTTGTATGAATTTTTCACACCACTGAATAACTTGCGCTAAAACATCTTCGCCCTCACTCCAGATAGCCGTAGTCCAATTGGCATTACTTAAGCCAACTTTACGTGCATGGAGATGTTCAGGCGGTTCAAATTGAGCACCAGTGTATTGCGCAATCGTTGCTATTTTAGCAAATGTATTATCTTGAAGCCCGATAACGCGAATGCCACTGTAATGAGAAATTGCTTCAGTCGTGATATTGCTTGGGCTTGTATAGTTGAGCAAAAAAGCTTTGGGTGCCAGTTTCTCTATTTCTGCGGCGATACCTGCAATAACAGGGGCGTTGCGTAGCGCATGGAAGAAGCCACCAGCACCAATGGTATCATTTCCAAGAAGATTGTGGCGTAGCGGTAATTTTTCGTCGATGACACGTGATTGAAGACCCCCGGTTCTAAAAGTCGTCAATACAAAATTAGCATTCTCTATTGCTTCTTCCTGACTGGTTGTTTTTTTGAGCTCTACCTCTACTCCATTTTGCTGAAATAGTTTAGTACCAAGTGTATAGATAAGATCCAGACTCTCTTCATCGATATCCATTAAAGTGATCTGGCACCCACGCAATACTTCTGGTTGCTGAATAACGCTTTGCATGAAGGTTGCACAATGGAGGCTTCCCCCACCAATAATAGCGATCTTTACTCGATGGCTGTGATGGGCCGGATTTTTTAATGCGTTGGCTTGAGATGTCATGTTTTTTTCTCGTTCCGTGTGTGTTGGTTTATCCCCGCTGTACTCTATACGTTGCTATATTGATCCACATAAAAGTTAGCCTCTCTATATATTAAGTACGCATTAAGATTTGAAGAAGAGTCTACGACACCACCAGATAGTGAATGTAAGTGCTATAGCAAGTAAAGAGAGTATAATTTTATGTGGTATATCTACAGAACTTTGAGTGATTGCAGTTACTGCTGCTGGAGGTGTACTTTTATTTTCATGTTTATTTTTTGATACTGGAACATGCACATCTTGCCATTTTGCTTGTGGATAGTTCTTTTTCGTATGTACATTTTGCTGTTTGTTTGTTAGTTGATCAGTATTTTGATCTGACGACTCACTGTTACTTTTGTTTTTCACGCTTTTGGTAGTTGATTTGTTCTTTGCAGGCTTTTGTGATTTGGGAGTGGCCGTTGGTTTACTATGGTGGATGAAGGGTGTGGGCGTTGCTTTTGTTGGTGTGGAAATTGGATTTTGTATAGTATTACTCTCTCCAAGCGTTGGATGTTCAGTAACATGCCAGGTGCCGTTGCCATCTGGAGTACGTGCATAAGCATTATCAGGAAGGAGCTGGGGAATTGTTACTTGATCGATTACTATCCCGTTGATAGTTAGTCGAAGCACCGATGTGGTACTAATTGGTGTAGATTGAGTCGTGAATGGAAATATAACGATGAAGTTATGCGCAGAAACAGAAGTGATAGAAAAATTGTAAACACTTGTATTCGGACCGCTATCAATGCTCGCATGTGTGAGTTGAAGAGATTGGTTTGATGAATTGTAGAGCTCAATCCAGGGAGTATTGGTTGTAATAGTATTTGCCGGGGGCGAACAGTGTAGTGTGGAGATAGTTGGCATAATCAGTATCTCATTTAGATGGATGGATCCTTGATCTGCCTGTACCGGTGTTGCTTCTGGCGTTGAATTTAGTATATCTGGTTGACAAGCCTGGGCTTTTACTGATTGCTGGAAAGGTACCAGGGCAGCAAAAAAGGCCACGCTCAAAATCAAACAGGCACAACAAGTAATTACGAAAGTCCTCACACCCCACCTCTTCCTCACGCTATCACTTGACTACTAACTGTAAAAAGCAATTATCTGTTACCAGACAGAAGATGGTGATTACGTTCAAAGCAAGAAGATATTTGATCTTCTATCACCATCTCAAGGCAGCAGACTCATTGCAATACAGCATTTCTAATTACCTGTATTATTGTTCAGAACGTGACCATTGCGATTACCAAACGATCTTCTTAAAAGCACATTTTACATATGTCTGCAAAAAAATTATTGCGAGAGATATTTAAAAGGCACTTCACGTTTGCTTGGGAATCTGTCCTGGATAGTGCGGCGTACGGCTTCTACGCTGCTCTCACCGAGTGTAAAAGCGATAACGGAGCCAATTACAATGCCACAGATACCGCCCAGAGCAATTCCCTCCAGGAACAAACGATTACGAAAAAATGTCATCGTCGCCACCTTTTCTACATATAGTATTTATTGTAGGTAAACAACTGTTTTTGCTTCACTCCAAAGGCGTTCTAAGCGATAATATTCGCGTTCCTTAGGCCCGAAGATATGAACGATAACACCACCAAAGTCGAGAAGTACCCATCCTGAATCGGCGTTACCTTCTCGGTGAAGCAGTACAGCTCCCTGCTTCCCTAAATCTTCGTCTATGCTATCGGCGATGGCTTGAATCTGACGATTACTGTTACCGCTACAGATAACAAAGTAGTCGGCGATGACGCTCACATCTCTAATATCAAGTAAGAGAACGTCGGATGCTTTTTTGTCAGACGCTATATCTGCGGCTGCCTTTGCTTGTTGGTCTATATCTAACAGAACTCCCTCCACGAGTGCTCCCTATGTCTTTCACATCTAAGAAGATGTGAGGTAAATGTGTTCATAACAACCTGTATCAAATGTCGTATCCGCATTATAGCATGGTCGGCTACGTCTTGTTAAGAGGCAAATGACCCAGGTACTTTGTCCCTTAGTGATCTATTGCTGACTGTTGCTCCTCTCTATCTACGCAATGGGGGCAGTTTACAACTGGACGTTTGTCCTGGTAATGCCATCCAATGAGACTGACTGTAAAAGTTCCTGTGCTGTACTACTACTTCGTGGATCGACCACATCAGGTGCAATTTCCGTGAGTGGGACAAGGACAAATGCTCGTTCATGCATCCGAGGATGGGGTATGATCAGGGTATTGTCTGTGAGTATGCGCGTATCATACAAGAGAATATCAATGTCCACTGGACGTGGACCATTGCGAACAGAGGGTTGACGCCCTAACTGTTGTTCAATGGCTTTCGCCCGCTTCAAAAGTTCTTGAGGGGTGCAGGTAGTCTTGCCATAACAGACAAGATTGAAGAAGCGTGGCTGATTCAGATATCCTACTGGCTCCGTTTCATAGATAGAAGATATGCGTTGAATATCTACAATTTGTTGTAGCTCCTGGATAGCTGCTCGAAGCAATGTTTGACGATCGCCAAGATTGGAGCCTAAAGCCAGATAAACGGTATGCTGTGTTACCATAAATGCTTCTTTCTGCGTTGCCGAAATGTCCTGGTCATAGAAATTCTCTTTTTTGAGAATATTTTTTCTATCTGTACTAAAGACGAACAAAGCCGCTGCTGCGTTGTAGTTTAGCACGTAGGTCCTACTTTTTATGTTTAAAGTAGTGGCTCTATTGCTCAATCAGTCTGTTTTTTGAATACAGCTACGTTCTTAAAAACGGCTTCAGTTCCACTGTGGCTATCACCCCCTACTAAAAAACCTATCAAGCCGCCACTATAGGCAGTGTCGGTGAATGATGAGATAGTTAGTTGTTTATTTATATAAACCTGGAATTGTGAGTCTTTAGTAACCATTAGTATAGTATTATTTTGTCGGTAGTTTTGTTGCAGTGCGTTGTTGTACGTCCAATCGATGAGTGTAAGCCAGCGTGATGGATCGTTGCCCCGTGCACGTTGCAAACGATATGCGCCATAGCTATTGATTTCCAGTGCATAGAAGGACTTACTAGAGGGATTCAGGCGAAAGATCAAGCCACAAAAATCCCCATAAAGCATTTGCACCTGGACAGAAATTACTACATTGGTAAAACGTTGTTGATTAGAATAACACCAGGCCACGGCATGAGCCAGTCCGGTATAGACATGGTAGCCCTGTGGGGTGAAGTAACATTGGCTACCATCACTAATCCAGCCAGGACTTCTTCTATTCATATCATCATAGTAAAGGATTTTGCCTGCCCCTACTGCTGATGTAATCGCTGTAGTGGTCTGAATGCGTGCTTGAGCAGCCAGGGTCGACTGGGCGTGAATGTGAGCTATTTCTGTCGCAGTTGCATAGAGATGAACCATATTGTTTGGAGTTGGCCGTGGCCGAGGTTTTTGTATTGGTCGTGTTTCCCAAACGTAAAAGAGTGGCAATGTAATACAAAGCAGCAATACCAAGGCCAGTAAAATGCTTAAAAATGGATTAAAGCGCTTTTTCTGCTTGAACATCTCTGATGTGTAAGGTAGGAGCGATGAATCATCTCTTTCCAGTGGAAAGAGTTGCGGTTTAGTGGATGGGATATTGAGTTGGGTCGTAATCTGTTCAATGGCCGCCATAGTATTATCTGTTTGTTGCTGAGTGTTCTGATTATAGCTAATGCCACTATCGCTGTTAAAAACGCAGGCCAATGCTTCCTCTCCGAGATCACGGGTCCGTTTTTGAATGAGCGCCATTTTATAGGCGAAAGCAAAGGATTGTGCTTCTTGAAAACGTTCTTCAGGTGCCTTGGCAAGGGCTTTCAACATAACTTCTTCTATTGCTGGCGGGATATCACTGTTTAACTGAGTAGGTGGTAGGGGAGGGGTCTGGATATGTTTTAAGGTAACCCCGACAGGAGAATCAGCCATGAAAGGGACGTTTCCTGTTAACATTTGATAAAGAATGATGCCAAGCGAGTAAATGTCGCTACGAAAATCGTTGCGGCCATCGGACTGTTCAGGTGCCATATATTCAGGTGTGCCAACCATTGCACCCGAATGGGTTTGAAATTCAGCTTCAATCTTTGCTTTTGCCAGACCGAAATCTACCAGATAGGCATGTCCATCGAGTCTGAGCAAGATATTGGAAGGTTTAACGTCGCGATGAACCACCCCATGTTCATGGGCATGTTGCAGCGCAGACGCGATTTGTTCTAAGAAACTGCCAGCCTCTTCAAGTGTTAAACGTTCACGTTTATGGAGGTAGTCGCGTAACGTGCCGCCTTCAACAAAAGGCATTACAAGATAATACCAGGGACGCTGTTCTCCAAAGTCGTACAGTGGCAAAATATGATCATGAGAGAGTGCCCCCACTGCACGCGCCTCTCGTTCAAAGCGTCGTACAAACGGTTCATCACTGCCATAGAGAACTTTTACCGCGACATACCGTTTAACGCGGCGATCATAGCCGAGGTAGACCTCCGACATTCCTCCCTGGGCCACACGAAACCGTAGTTCATACCGTCCTAATTTTGAGCCTTCTAACCCCTTCATCGATCCTCACTCCTACTTTCCCTTCATCCGCCCAGGTCAGTTTTAATGTCCTCTGTCTTTGTGCCGGGGATATATATGTGCTATAAGGAAGAGAGAAAGGAGGGCATCCCATTCTCTTCCTTTTGCTGACTTTTTGCTGAGGAACACTTTATCTTAACGTGCCACCCAATAACGTTCCAGGCGAACTGTCTCAACTGGTCTGATATTTTTTGCGTAGTTATCCATATCTTTTTGCATCGCTTCCTGGCTAACAAAGTTTGACGTGATCTGTGAGCGATACATACTGGCCGCCTCTATTTTCAGGGGGATCATTTCAGAAACCTCTACCAGGTTATATTCAAATTCTCCACCAAGTTCCTGTAAACGTGCCTCTAAAGCACCCGCTTCGCGCTGTACATATGGAAAGTCTTCATAGAAGAAGACCTTAGCGCCACGCTGGACCAGGCGATCGACGGCAGAACAAATGATCTGATGATCTACATGGCGGCCAATACCTAATGGTGCATACCAGGCTGTATCAGGTAGGCGATCATGGAGTTCTACTAATAATTTACCCAGTTCATCATCAATACTACGATCGGAAGGATGTACTTCGCCACCCATGAGCTGCTCTTTGCTTGTATAGTAACCAGGATCGCCACGATAGATTGCTTCCGGATAATCCAGCCATAAATAATCTGCCTGTAAGTAATCCAGTGCCTGAGCATCCTCTTTGCGCCGTTCCTCCATAAGACGAATCGCGCCCTCGGCATCGCCGACACCCCAGTCACGAGCGACTTGAAGTGCCAATGGGCTCAATTTTTGAGTAGCAGAAGGGGCACCTGCAAAAGGAGTAATGACTAATGGGTGGAGTCCAGAACTAACCTGTACTCCGATTGTACCTCCACATGAATAAACAACATCATCCAGATGTGGAGCGATAAAAATATGTCTATGATGTTTCGTTATATCGTTAGTGCTTGTGAGTCGCAACGCTTTATTTCCTCCGTACCTATAATTTTGCCACCAAAAATATAGCCTCAGTATACACGATTTAGAGAAGTCGAACTTTTTAAGGTAAACGTACACCTTCCTCCGTAACATCGAGTAAGCCATCTTTTAATAAACCATCAATGATTTTCTGTAACCAGGCATGGTCCTCTTCACTAAACTCTGGCTTAATCGTGGATCCCAACGTTGCTAGAGGGATACGTTGATGATCCGGCAATGAGCGTAACAGATCAACGATGCGTCCTCGAAAATAGCGGTTAGTGCTGGTGAAAGGTTGTGCTTGATAGCGTGGTTTTTTCTCAGCTACTTTGCGCAATTGGCGTAAGACGGTTCCCGATGGAAAAAGGCTATACTGACTCATCTCGGCATAAGCTCCGCAACTTTCTTGTAACGGGCACTTTCCACAGAGAGGATTGCTGCTGTTACAGATGGTTGCTCCCATATCCATCAGTGCCTGATGCCAATTATATGCTTGTCCATCAGGGAGTACCTGTTCAGCGAGCAAAAGCATCTGTGCATCATTGATTTTGGGTTCAGGATGCTCAAGGCCCAGAAAGACACGATGCAAAACGCGGCGGATATTTGTATCCACCGTCGCCACCTGTTGATGGTAGGCGAAACAGGCGATAGCACCTGCGGTATAGCGACCGATGCCTTTGAGCTTCAGTAGTTCCTCAATCGTATCAGGGATACGGCCGTCATATTCAGCGAGTACTTGTCGTGCAATTGATTGTAAACTAATTGCACGTCGGTTGTATCCCAGGGGAACCCAGGCGTCAATAACAGCGGCCGTGGGCGCTTTCGCTAGAACCTCCAGGGTTGGAAATGCAGCCAGGAACTGCTGATATTTTGGCAATACGCGATCAACTTGCGTCTGTTGCAGCATAACTTCTGAGACAAGGATTGCATAAGGATCACTTGTCATACGCCAGGGCAGCGCACGCTGTTCCTGAGCATACCATGCGAGAAGTGAATTTTGCACCTGGGTTACCTGATCTGGTGCCAACTGAACAGCTAACGTCGAGGACGATATATGTTTACCCATGAAACCTCAGGACTTGCTTGAATGTGTCTTAGGCCCTTCCTGGCTTTGAACGCTTGAGGAAGCTTCCTTGTCCTCATTACGTCGACGTGCAGTCAAGGTAAAAAGCGTATCTCCGCCTTCTTGCCAACATTTTGCGTCAGGTGAAGGCAAATTTTCACACTGAATCCAGTCATTTGCATCGCGTAGTACATGGCCTTTCACGCACTTTGCATATGCAATGTATTCATTTAAATCGGGGTCACCTGGCTTCACTCCAGGTGAAGCAATCTTCGGAATAAAAAATCTACACCAGGGCACGGTCATGTACCTTCCTTATGCATTTATTGTGATAAAATAGGCCTTGTATGATAAGAGCTACCCTTGCTGGTGAGCCTCGCCAGAGCCACTGTCGACATTTAGAAGGGCAGAAAAATTTTTCTTTTGGTGCCTGAGAAGCCTTCGCGGTCCTGGCAATGGTGTATCTGGCATTTATCCTTTTACACCCTCTACATGATCTCACCAAGGAATAAAAAATCTGGTAGCTTTGCCCATTATAGCGCATTCAGCGACCATGAGTCTATAGAATTAAATCATTTCCACCAGGTGCGCTGCTTTATTGGCGATAGTTCGTATCTGAATTGCCTCAACATAGATCCAGTGGAGGTACTAATAAGGCTCTGCTGAGAAATTTTATGCTGCTATTTGAGAAAAGCTCTACTGTTTTTGACTAATGAGAACCAGGCGACTTTCCAGTGTTAAAGGGCTTGTATCAAGGCCGCCATAATAAGCCTGTAGCTTAAGTCCGGTAGCTGAAAGCATAGAGACAAGCTCAGTAAGAGTATACATACGAATAGATTGGAAATGTTCGCGACGTTTCCCTTCTGGATCAATCAGTGTAATGCGTACCTCGTTATGGCTGGTCAACAGATCTACCTGGCGTTCTTCCAATACGATTAGCCCATCTGGATAACGAATAATGCTATGGGGGGCTAGTGTGCGGATTACACGTGGTTGATAGATTGTTTCTAGAAGAAATACGCCTCCAGGTTTGAGGGCTTTTGCAATCTGCTGAAGGACTTTTTGGTTTTCTTCATCACTGGCAAAATAGCCAAATGAGGTAAACATATTAATGATAGCAGAAAATTCACCTGAAAAAGGGATGTTACGCATGTCACTTTCCAGCCAACGAATCTGTTGCTGTTGTTCTAGTGTGCTGGCTCGGGCCTTTGCTAACAACACCGGGCTTAAGTCCAGCCCAGTAACCTGGCAGCCATATTGTGCCAGAGCTAATGCATGACGTCCATAGCCGCAACAGAGATCGAGAACACTGTCTTTTGGCTCAAGATGTAAAAGTTTAATAAGCGCTTCAACATCTTGTTGTGTTTTTGTTGGTGGAAGAAAAGGGGTATAAAGGCGGAAATAATCTTCACCAAAAAAAGATTCATACCATGGAGTATCATGCATACAATTGATCCTTCCCAAACGGGCCGTTTGACTATCTTTCTTTGAGATAAAACGATGTAGCAATTTCTTTTTGTTTATAGAGAGAAATGCTTAAATGGAGAAGCATTCAAATGAAATAGTGCATGCGAGAAGGATCTCAAATGCATTTTTATCAGGAGCGTTGATCGATGGTCAGCCGTAACCACCAGGTGCCAATTTTGAAGCTAATAATAATATAGAGAATCGCCCATGCTTGCCATAAAAGGCTATAGCTTGCCGCCATGGCCAGGCAAAAAAGGCAGGCGACTGCAGCAATCTGTTTGAGGTAATGGTTTCGAATATGCCAGCGGAATGAGCCTGGTCGACAGTCGCGATAGTACCAGAAAATGCGGATTGAGGCAATAGACAAAAAAATCAATCCGAGAATCCCAAACAGCATCAGACAATTTGCTAACCACCAGGTACTCATTCGTTCGCCTCCTCGCATTTGAGACAAATTTTCGATGCTAGCAAAAAATTCCAAGAAAACGTTTGTTGAAATTATAGCATGTTATCGAAAAGCAATCGTGAATGCTGCTTACTGCGGTCAGCTTTATTCGCATCCAGGAGCACAGCATAGCTAGAATAGTCACAAAGTAGCTGGGTATTGTATACTTATGGATAGCAGATGAGAAAGAGGACCTTCTTTCTTCGTACGAACTGTGTTTGATCGAAGTCTGATGGGTGAATCGAAAAGATGCTGATACCCCCTTCTTGATCAAAACAAGGTCTTTTTGACGCAAACTGCGCTATAGAGGAGCATAATGCGTGTTAGCTGAAGAGTTAATAGTGGTTGATGCAGCATCACCTTTGTGGAATAATGCACGTCCACTACTGGATATTGCATTAAAAATAGAACAACAAAATGGATCTTATACATGGCATGGATGGCAAAAAGAGTCCATCAATGCTTTTATGCAGGGCTTACCAGCCCATTGTGCATTGATAGCTGGTGTCTGGCAAGAGGATGTTGCTCAGCAGCAGGAATCTTTATGGCTGGGATGCGTCTTAGAAGTACGTGAAGGTGTCGTGTGTTCTATACGTACCTTTGCGGCCTTTGAGGATGCAGGTTTACCTCCTACGACACAGCTAGAGCCAGGGTTCGCTCATGCTCAAGAGTTACTTAGCCTCACAAAAAGCTTAATAGCTCCAGTTGCATGGGCCCTTTTTACAGACAAGACGACCTGGGATGAATGGCTCCTGACCGACAATGATGTCGAACAACATATTGATAAGGGCCAGTTGCTTGCATCTTTTTCTCAACAAGGTCGCTGTGTTTTGTTGGGAAGCCAGGTTTCTCAGCATCGTCATCATTTATAAGTAGGAATACACTGTATGCAAGAATATACAACGCCGCTCGTCTGGAATCCTATTCTAAGGCAATACCTCGTAAATGCTGCCCATCGCATGAATCGCCGTGAAGGCACCAATGAGTGTCCTTTTTGCGCAGACATTACTAATGGTCTGGTTGGGCCTGATACGCAGGTCTGGTTACATCCGAACGATTTTCCTCCATTGAAGCCGCCTGTTGGTGAGGCTCAGGTTGTTATTTATAACCGAGATCATAATCGTACTTTCCCACAGTTAACTGTGGATGAAGTATTCGAGGTAACAAAGCTCTGGCGTGATCTTTACAAGGACATGTCCTCACGTTATCCCACAGTAATGATTTTTGAGAATAGTGGGGCCTCAATTGGACAAACACAGAAACATCCTCATGGACAGGCATATGGTGTTTCTGTCATTCCATCAATTTTAGAGCGCGAGTTAGAGACCGTGATCCTTGACTATGAGGCTGGTAGTGGATGTCCTTTTTGTCGTGTACGCGAAGAGTTGAGTGATGGTGAGCAGCAGGTAACCGAGAATACAACCTGGCAAGCTTTCTTACCACCATATGTACGCTATCCTTATGAGACGCATTTGTATCCCCGTCGTCACGTTGCGAATATCGGCATTATGCAAGACGATGAATTACGCGACCTGGCAGAATTAATGTTGCAGGTTATTCGGGGCTATAATGCTTTGAATGATGGAGAAATGGCACCAATGCCCTATCTGTTAGGACTGCACCAGTTGGCGGATGAGCGTTTTCACTTTCATGTAGAAATCTTGGCCATTGGTCGAGCTCCAGGTAAACTGAAGTATGCCGCCTCTTCTGAATCCGTCTGGGGATTATGGGCGAATGACTCTTCACCTGTTCAGAAGGCTCAAGAGTTACGCGCAGCCATAGAAACGATAAAAAGAAAGTAAAATTGATGGACTCAACGAAGTTGTTGCCTCCTGTAAAAGAGGCTATTGAGAAATTTCCTCAGTATTTCCATGAGGATGTTACTTATTCCAATCCTTTAGGCGCTGCCTGGGCACCTGGACGTGTGAATTTAATCGGAGAACATACAGACTATAATGGTGGTTACGTCTTACCTCTGGCCGTAGATCGCGTGTCAGCGTTTGCTGGTCGTACACGTAATGACCAGATAGTGCGTCTCTGGTCTACCCATTTCAATGCTTATGCGCAGTTTTCACTGGCTGGTTTGCCCGAGACATTTGATGAGCAACGTGAGCCATTACCTGGTTGGGCTCGTTATGTACTCGGAGTCGCTGCAGAACTAGCCAGAGCTAAGGTCCCATTAAAAGGCTTTGATGCGGTTGTGACGGGAGATGTCCCGCTTGGCGGTGGTATGAGCTCTTCAGCTGCCCTGGAAGTGGCATCGGCTCAGGCTTATGCTCTCTTTTCTAATCATGCCTTTACAATTGGTGAAGACAACGCCACTTTAACTCCCCTTGAGACAGCTGCTCTATGCCAGGAAGCAGAACACAAAGCTTCAGGATTGATGAGTGGAATTCTGGATCAGGCAGCTTCATGTTTGGGACAACCACGCAAAGCTATTTTGCTGGATTGCCGTTCGTTAGAATATCGCTACCTGCCCTTTGAAGATCCTACTATATCTGTCGTAGTGATTGATACGAGTGTACGCCGTGAGCTAGCTTCCTCTGCCTATAATGAGCGTCGGAAGCAGTGCGAAGAGGCAACACAGAAGATTCGCGAGTTGTTTTTGCAAGATGAGCCTGACAATAGCGAAGCCAAAGCAATTAAAGAGCTACGCGATATAACTCCCGAAACTTTTGAGCGCTATAAAGATCGTCTCCCAGAGCTTTTACAGAAGCGTGCAGGATATGTCATTGCAGAAAATGAACGTGTGTTACAGGTCGTCAAATTATTAGAAGCCGGTGAAATCGAAGAGGCTGGTAAAATTCTTTGGATTGGTCATGCAGGCCTACGTGATGAATATGAAGTAAGCTGCAAAGAATTAGATGTCCTGGTTGACATTGCTAAAGATGTTCCTGGCGTCCTGGGAGCGCGTATGATGGGTGGTGGTTTTGGAGGATGCACCATTAACCTTGTACGCAGCGATGCTGTAGATGCTTTAAGCCAGGCTGTAAAGCAATACTATCCCGAACGTACAGGTCGTCAGGCAAGTATTGATATCTGCCGTGCTGCGGCAGGTCCTAATCATTTTCTTTTTGACAAGTAAAATTTGAGTGGTAAGGTGAAGGAATTTTCTGGTAATTTTTCCTTTATCTCACCACTCAAACAATCTGGTCATAGTAGCAAGCTGCACATCAAATTGGGTAGTTTGGTAGTAGATAGTTTTGCGCTGGCCCGAATGGCCCATTAATTTACTAGTTTATTTCTTATAGCAAAAAGAGCATGTCAAGAAAGTGCATGCTCTTTTTGTGTATTATAATGAGCAGCTGGTTGATTACCGTAATAAAAGACCAGTTTGTATTCACCGATGCAAAATTGATCTCCTGTTTTTATGTGTCGGCCTTGTTCT
The DNA here is from genome assembly GCF_003967575.1 of Dictyobacter alpinus. NCBI lineage: Bacteria > Bacillati > Chloroflexota > Ktedonobacteria > Ktedonobacterales > Dictyobacteraceae > Dictyobacter > Dictyobacter alpinus. Next base: position 79,567 of record NZ_BIFT01000001.1, on the reverse strand, counting down.
GGAACGAGTTTATGACCATTGACGCTTACCCCATACGTGCTACGGCAATCATAGAGTACGTAGTTATCCTCCTCCTTGCAAATTGAGGCATGATGCCTGGATATAGTTTCATCCTGATCGAGGACTACATCACTTGATCCAGCTCGCCCCAGATCTAATTTGGATTGGGTAATAGGATAAGTAAAAGGTTCCAACGTCACTGGAGGAGTAATGATGAGGTAGGCATCCAGTGATGGTTGTCTATCGTGCATAGTTGCGCGTGGTTCTGTATCAGGTAGAGTTTCTCCCTCAGGCTTTTTTTCTGGTTGTACTGGTTTAGCTGGCTCGATTTCGGGTGGAGTAATTGGTGTTGCATCTGGGATTGGCTGTGCAATGTCTGGCTCCATTGGTCGCGGTCCTTTTGGTAGTGGATCAGGTTGCTGTGGGGCTGGTTGGATATCAGGTTCAGGTTCTGGCAGTGGTAGTGGAATTGGCGTAGGATTGGGATGAGGCTGGGGGGCGTCAGGTTCGATGCGACGCATTGGCTCAGTTGTAGGCGTCGGTTGTTGCTCGGATTTATGCTCAGTGGTGAAGCTTTTGAGTTTGACTGATGCGGGTACTGTTGTATTCAGCGCATTTGTCAACGCCTGAGCAAACGCCTGAACATCGATAAAACGATGTCTGGTATTGGGGCTGAGGGCGCGTCTAATAACATGTTCTAACTCATAACTCACAGTATCATTGAAAGGCAATAACGAAGGAATTGTCCCTTGATTTTTGTGATTTTTAATTTCTTCAGGTAGTCCAAGAAAGGGAGGACGGCCCGTTAGCCAGAAGTAGAGAAGAATTGCTAAGGCATATTGATCGCTGGCTGGTATTGTCTGCCCTTCAAATTGCTCAGGTGCGGTGGTACTGGAAAAGAAAGTTGTTTGTGGTTGTCCCATGCTGCGTACAAACGTGGCCAGTGAGCAATCGGAGAGCAGGAAAGGAGCAGCCTTTGGGTCGTTTTGAGGTTGTTGTGTGATGAGCAAATTGGAGAATGATAACGCTCCATGGGCGTATCCAATATTATGAATCTGTGTAAGTGCAGCGCCAATTTGTATGGCATAACCTATTGCGATTGAAGCATCAAATGGGGGACGAAACCAGACGCGTCCCTGCTCGTTCAGTAGTGAACCATACTCCGCATAGATACGCGTTACAAAAGGCTGTCCGTGCCATTCGCCATAATTGAATATAGGGGCTATTTGGGGATGACTGAGATGGCTAATGGCATTAATTTCACGGTAGAACTGGCGTCGTGCTGCATCTGAAAGCTGGGCCCAGGGATGAATTAGCTTGAGCAGCACTTTGCGTTTTTGTCGAGTATCTTCTGCAATATAATTGATGCCGGCTATACCGCGACCCGAAGGTTGCAAGATACGATAGCGTTCAAAATTTTGGCCTTCTTCCAGTGCTTGCATGCTATAACCTCATTTTAACTTAAAAACGTGTTACATTTGCGTGCTATTGTATCATATCGGCACATTTCATTGTAGCCATAAAGAGGCTTATCCTGCTTTATATGACACACTCTTGTGATTAATTAACACTATGTGCAAGGTTTAGTGCTGACACCTCGTGCCTGTGGCGCGCTTGTTTTGGAGAAGGGAACTGAAGAGCGGCCGCTACCACCTTCTTCGGTTCCCTTCTCTAAAAGGTAGTACGTTGAAGAAACTTGCGCATGGCATTAACTAGCCATGTTGCTGTGGTGCATTTTTTCTTTTCTTATGTATGAGAAAAGCAACTATTGCACCCAGGATAATAACTATTGCGAGTACCCAACTAAGATTACCCGCCAGCCTTTCCACCTGAGAGAAATTATCATGAAAAATTTTACCAGCGAAATAGCCTAACAAGCCGAACGTTGCGGACCAGAGTATTCCACCTGCAGCATTATATAGGAGAAAGGTAGGCCAATGCATTTTATTCACGCCAGCTAAGAAAGCTGCCCAGGCGCGTAAAACAGCAACAAAGCGACCCAGGAAAACCGTTTTATTGCCATGTTTGGCGAAAAAGTCTTCTGCTTTTTTGACGCGTTCTGGTTTGAGGAAGATATAATGGCCGTAACGATCTACGAAGGCTTTGCCACCAGTACGACCAATAAGATACCCAATATTATCTCCAATGATAGCTCCAATGATTGCGCAGGCAATTACAAGTGGCAATGAAAGGTCATGATAAGCTGCCACATAAAAAGAGGCCAGAAGAAGCATTGTCTCACCTGGTAAAGGAATACCTGCACTTTCTATCATAATAAGCAATATAATTGCCGCATAGCCATAATTATGTAAAAGATTTTGTAATAGCTGTAAAACATTAAAACTGGCTAGAGCTATTGTGGCCTGTATAGGGTGATAGTTGATAAAAAGCGCCGACAAATTTTCCATAGCAATTTCCTCCTTCTCTTAGTACTGTGACAATGATCAAGATAGATACTTTTTAGAGCTTGAATGAGTTATGAATATGACCACAGTCAGGTTTGATTGACAGAGTGTTGCATTGCTCTCTATACTGTTGGCATGCTCACAACTGAAGGAAAGAGGATATTTTGGTAGGCTTGTGACATTTCTCCTTACCAAACGTCCCAATTTATTGAATATACACGATAAAATTTCTTACAGACACGAGCCTAAAATTATAGAGTAGGTCTAAAGATGATCGCATCTAGCACAAGCGCAAAACGTATTTCTACCTTAGATATTGTTGTGATTTTCATTATGGCGGGATTGCTGTATTATGGTGCTTCCTGGCAAATTTTTGCGACCAATACAGATGCAGCAAAATACCAATGCTATACCCGTGCTTTCTGGCATGGTACCTCGGCCTTAAATGTTTTTCCGCCTGGGCAATGTCATTTTCTGACGCATCCAAGTAAGCAATTGATTCCTATTCCTCATAATGAACTGGTAAAAAAGATGGCAGATTTAGGATTGCCCTCTGGACTGGTTCAATTTGTAGATGCTCAGGCCCCGAGTCAGCCATTTCACGCGTTACCTTATGAGTATCCAATGTTGACATTGGTGCCATTTACGCTTTCTTTGCTCGTGCCGATGAATCTCTTCCAGATCGCTTTTGCTTTCTGGATGCTAGTAGTGGCTGCCCTGGTGTATCTGGTACTACTACGCTGGCGTTCACGACGTGCGGCAATTGTTTACGCCGTCCTGTTGGTTATCGGCGGTTGGGGAACGGTCGCAGGTCGTTTTGATATGATACCTTCGGCCCTGACACTGTTTGGGGTTATTTGTGCGATGAAGAAACGCTGGAACTGGGCTTTTGCCCTTCTCGCGTTGGCGGTATTGTACAAATTCTATCCCGTAGTCCTGTTGATACCTTTCTTAATTGCGCAGCAAAAGGATTCCGCCCTATCCTGGAAATCCTGGCGACGGCTCATACCTTTCGGGATATTTGTCCTGGTATGTGCGTTGGTAATGGGTATCTCGTTACTGCTAAGTGTTGAGGGAACCCTTTCTCCTTTCAGCTATTTTACGACACGACCGATTCAAGCCGAGTCATTGCCGGCATCTTTGCTTTGGATCATGAGTATTGTACTCTCCAGACCAGCGCATTATGCTTTTACTTTTGGCTCGCTAAATATCCTGGCTTCAGGAGCTTCCGTTCTATCTATATTATTTAGCATAGCGGAACTGGTAGGTGTCGTTTATGTTTTCTGGCTCCAATGGCGCGGTAAGATTGATATGGCAACCAGTTGCCTCTTAACCTTACTGGTCGTTATGGTAACAGGAAAAGTTTTCAGTCCACAATATTTAATCTGGGTTATTCCTCTGGTTGCATATGTGGGCGAAGCTCGACGCTGGTGGGTGATCTGCTGGGTTTTAATTGGATTACTAACGACGTGGATTTATCCATATATCTATATTATGACCCACAATATTGAGAAGGTGCCGTACCTGGCTCCTTTCTTCCCGGCTACAACCATTAGAAATTTCTTGCTAGCAGCATTTGTCCTGGGTGTGTTGCATGTGGCTACCTATAATCGTTCACAGCAGCCTGTGTTTATTAGTGAGCAGGAGCCTGTAGTGGATGATGTTTCTCAAGTGGCGGCTACCAAAGGATAAAGATTCGCTATAATGAAAGTCAGGAGGCGGTGACGGTTTTTGCAGGCCGTCTCCCCTCCTTTTTTATGCTTAAACCATCCATTTCCCCATCACAAAGAGCAGACTTAAGGTGGCAAGCAGCGCGGGAAAAATCCAGAGAAGTGCTTGATGGAGACGTGGCCGTGAAACTGTAAGCATGGCCAGGGTAATAAAAGCTGGAAACATTTCTAATACAAAGCGGCGATTAGAGATGAATGGATCTCTTTGCCCGATACTCGATGAAATCAAGATACTGGTTAGCAATAAAGAGATCCAAAGGGTATAGGTTGGACGAATTTTTTTGCGCCCAACAATGGCCAGAATGATAAACGTCACAGTGGCGGTTGTATCAATGAGAATGTGCACTTGATTGAATGAGCCAAATGGTTGATGCCAGAAAAGCTCAAAAATTGTTTGTACAAAGCCCTGCCACGGCCAGCTTGTTTGACGTGCCCAATGAGCTTGCACACTCACAAATGCCAGGAAATTTCCTGTTCGGCTCCAGCAATAAATGCTATAGAGGAGCATGCCTGTTGGAATTAAAAGTATAGGCAGAGCACTAAACAAAAAAAAGCGCTTAGTGACCATAATACGTTCTCGGGCCAACCACAGTTCATAGAGATAGGGGGCTGCTAACATGATCCCAGCACTACGTGTCAGGGCCGCCAGCAGGCCCAGAACGCCAGCCAGCCACCATCTTTGTCGCCTGAGTGCTAACAAAGTACCACTACTCAGGAGCAGAAAAAGTGATTCATTGTATGCGGTAAAAAAGAAAAGAGCCGTAGGAAAAATACAGAGATAAAGTATAGTGCGGTGAGCAACCTGATCGCCGCCTACATCGGCAGCCAGATAATAGAGAATAAAGAGGGAACCCAGTAAGGCGGCATTGCTGATAAGCATCCCAAGTGGAAGGTAACTCCAGGGACCTAAAATATGTCCTGGGATGGCGATAAGCAGCGAGAATAGGGGGAAGAAAGCCAGGTCATAGGGAGATTGATAACCAAATTGTGCAATGCGAACATAGATTTTAGCATCCCATTGGCTCCAACTATTCAGGAACGCATTAAAAGCTACAGGGTCTCCTGAGTATCTTTCCTGCGTAAGCAATATATAGCTGAAGTAAGTGATGATTATCAATAAAAGGCGTGTAGCCAGAAAGAGCCAGAGTATATCACGCGTTGGAGCACGTTTCATAAAGTAGCCTTATCCCACATGAGTTGTCCTAACATATTGTCGATATTCTAAAGAGCTATCCAGCCAAAGTCAAGGATTTCAGGTTAGACGACCCAGCGATTCATCAAGAAGGCGATGCTGAGAACTGCCTGCAAGGTTGGAAAAAATAGTATAAGGGCATAATGAAAGCGTAAGGATTTTTTGCTTAAGAGTGCCAATGTGATAAAGGCTGGAAAAAGTTCCAATACAAAACGCTGATTGGAAAGAAGTATGTCTGGTTTTTGTGCTGGATTGACCAGTATATATAGTAAGAAGGCAATCATCCAGAGACTAAAGTTTTTCGGTAAGGTGCGCCAGCCTTTAATTATCAAAGCAATAAAACCCAGTGTCGCGCTTAGATCGAGTAGCAAGTGGGCCTGATTGGATGAGCCGAAGGCTTGTTGATGATAAAAGAAGAGGGCCCAAAAAGCCTGGAAGATACCCATCCAGGGCCAGGTCGTGTGACGAGACCATTTCGCCTGGACACTGACAAAAGCCAGGGGATTACCAAAGGTATGCCAGCAGTACAAGGCATAAAGCAGGGTCCCTAATGGAATCAAGCAAATGGCCCCCAGATTTAGGAGTAATGTTGTGCGGCGTGAAAGAACCGCAACCCTTTGTGTCCAGAGCTCATAAAGATAGGGTATGATTAATAAAATGCCAATTGAACGTGTCAATGCTGCCAACATACCTAGGAGCCCTGCTAGCCACCATTTCTGTCGTCGCAAGGCCAGAAATGTACCTGAGGCAAAGAGCAAGTAGAGTGATTCATTATAGGCTGCAAAGAAGAAAAAAGCGGTGGGGAAGAGACAAAGATACAGGAGCGTACGTTTTGAGAGCTCATCGCCTACCAGATCAACTGCAATATAATAAATTATAAATAGCGTTCCAAGCAGGGCAAGATTGCTTAGCAGCATGCCCACGAAGATATAGCTCCAGTCACTACCGCCTAGTAGCCGAGCACCACCAGCAATGAGTAATGGTAAAAAAGGAAAGAAGGCCAGATCATCAATTGTTTGATAACCAAATTGAGCAATACGCGTGTAGTTGGCCGCATCCCAATGATTCCATGTACTGAATAAGGCAGCTATATTCACTGGCGTGTCTGAGTATTTTTCAGCAGTCAGTAATATATAAGCAATATAGGTTATAACGATTAAAAGTAATCTTGTGCCGATAAAGAGCCAGAGTATATCTCGCGTTGGGCGCTGCTTCATCTATTTATGGTCCATTGCCAGTATATAGCAATAAATTGTGTTGCCACCTGTGATGGTATGTACAATGTGGGACTGTGCAGGCAATGGATAGCCACGTTGCACCAGATGCTTTGGCCAGATCAAATATTGATAAGTAGTGTAGTTGTCGTTAATGGGATGAGCTTCTTTAAGTGTAAAACGTTGAGCCATATCAGTGTTGTAGTGAAACCAGTTGGCGGCAGGATTATAACCGGTAAGGGTTCCCTTTAATGCGATCAGTCCAACGCTGGTATGGTCGTGATGATTATCTTCTAACCACTGTAATGCTTCTCTATAACCAGGATATGCTACTTGCAAGGTTGCGTTCTCATCATTCTGGAAGAATTCGTTGGTATAGCCTTCGGCTGCATAGACGGTTGTTAGTCCCAGCAGGTGTGGAGCTATACTTAATAGGGCCAGGATGACAACGGGAATCAATATACGTAGATTGGCAAAGGGTGTTTGAGCTCTGGTCGTATTTTCCTCGCCAGTCGCGGTCTGTTTTTTGCTGAAGAGTCTGGTAATAGCCTGAATAATCATTGATAGTCCAGTGACGCCTGCAACGGCAACGGAAGGCGCGAGTGGTAGATGGTAATGGGTGCCAACGACTATATTAAGGACACTGAACATACCGAGTATGCTAACCAGCCAGATAACCAGGAAGGCATAACTTGTGGCCTGTGCTGGTGGCAATTCGTTTTTCCGTAAATGGAAGCGAATAAGCTGAATTAGAGCCACTATCACAAAGAGCGCAGCGGGTATTGTTATAAATGCGCTCATTTTTGTGAAGACGATATAGATAATAGCCCAATGGGGGACATGAGTATAATATTGTCCTGCCACAAAGGTTGGGTGTCCATTCGCAGAATGATTCCACTCGAACGCGAAGCTATGAATGAGACGTTCAACAGGATTAAACCAGATGGCGGGATCAGCTATAAAGAAAACTATGGGTGCCACCAGTATAGCGGAGATCCACCACTTCCAGGGCAGTGCTGGTCGTTGTTCTACTGGTAATGCTGGACGTAAAAGAAAATAATAATAGGCTGTAAATAAAATGATGCCAGGAACAACAAGCACCGCAGTATATTTGCTGGCTACTCCCATACCGACCAGTATGGCTAGAATCGGGAAAAGCCAGGGCCGACGGAGCGCATGCCAGAGGGTGAGAAAGGCGATAGTGACAAAAGTCGTCATTGTCATATCAAGATATGCTAGTGCACTAAAATAGACGAGCCAGGGACTGACCGCCAGGCTTAGAGCCGCAATGAGAGCGACTGTGCGGCCGAAGGGGGCACGTCCCAGCCAGTAAACGGCTAAGACAAGAACCGTTCCTAGAATAATACTTGGCATGCGGCCTGCCAGCAATTCGCTGAATGGATGTCCCAGCAAATTGTTAAAGGCCAGTGAAAATCCCATGAATATTTTGGCCAGTGGTGGGTGTTCATAATTAAATTGAATCCACTGACCTGAGCCAAAGTTGGCGTGAGTAATTAACGGCAAATATACTTTGCCACCTAAAATATAAACAACCTCGTCAGTGACAATATCTAACTGCCTGCCAAGGATCAGGCGTGGTATAAAAGTCGCCACAGCTAATCCAATGAAAAAAATAAGGTCGAGCGTAGACGTAGGGCGTTCAGGGGTCAGGGCAGTTGATGCTGGCTGTGTCGCTGTGGCTTGAGGTGAATCATCTCCTGTCGTGAGATCGAGCCTGGTATCCATATTTCCCCCAATGAGTGTAGTAAACGTTTTTAAGAAATGACAACAAATGTGATGATTTGTTGACACCTGTCCTCTGTCTTTTGCTTTGAATTTTCTGAACACCTGTGCTAAACTGCTCTTGCTATGAGCGTAGTTCCCCTCGAAATCGCTGAGGGGTAAAATCAGCGTGTGCGTTCTCACTCTTCGCAAGCGTCCCGGTTCTCGGGATAAGCCTTTCAGCGAGACAGAGAAACGCGATTCAAGTAGCTCCGACCCTTTGCAATTGGGGCGAGGAGTAGTGGGTACCGCAGTCTATCCTGAACGGCAAGCCGTCCAAAGGGATGACCTATGGGCACATTTGTCATCACTTTAAGATACTGTAATGGGAAGGTACATATAAGGGTATACAAGTTAGCCTGAAGCTTCTTGTAATCGGGGGCTAGTATATCATAATGAAGCGGAGAGCGTCGAGCAATCTAGTACTGTTGCTCGGTAGCTATGGGTGAAACGGTTTTAGCGCGTTGAGACACAAAAAAGGAACCTGGCTCAGGTTCCTTTTTTGTGCTGCTATACACATTCTCGCAGAGAAATGCTGTTGCTCATGCCGCGTAGTTTCATCAGTGCAACAACTTCAAGCTGGCGTACACGTTCACGTGAAATACCAAGCTCTTTGCCGACTTCAAGTAATGTACGGCTACGCCCATCTCCAATGCCATAGCGTAAAGTGATGACAGCACGTTCACGTGGTGTCAGAAATGCCAGGGCTCGATGCAATTCCTCGCCGAGAAGATGTTGTGAAGCAGTATCGGCGGGTGCGGGCGTTGTACTATCCTCGAGCGTATCAGCTAGAGAATAGCGAGCCTCTTCATCGACAGGTGCATCGAGAGAAACAGGTTGTTCGATAACGCCTAAGAGATCTACCACTTCATCGACCGTGATATTGCATGCGGCAGCAATCTCTTCTGGAAGCGGATCCAGCCCATTTTCCTGGGAGAGCTGAGCCGCTATACGACGTACCTTACGCAGGCGTGTAGAGACATGCTCAGGGAGATGGATCATACGAGATTGCTCACCTGCAGCACGGCTAACTGCCTGACGAATCCACCAAGTTGCATACGTGCCAAAGTGACAGCCGCGTTGATAATCAAATTTTTCCGCAGCACGCATCAAGCCCATATTACCTTCTTGAATAAGATCGATTAAAGGCACTCCCGTACTAGTATAGCGTCTAGCAATCGCAATAACCAGGCGTAAATTAGCTTCTATGAGCGTACTGCGTGCGAGTGCGTCACCAGCCGCAGCACGACGGGCCAGATCAATTTCTTCTTCATGAGTAATCAAACCATGGCGACGAATGTCTCGCAAATAACTCTGAAAAGCATCTTCTGAGCCTGTTGCGCTTTTAGTTCCAGTAATTCCACCCTCACGACGGCGAGGTGAGCCTGCCTCTATTGGTTCTGAGTTCTCATGATCATCATCATCTTCAAGAAGAGAATTTGTATCATCATCTAATAAAGATAAATCAATTTCATTGAGAGGCTCTATTGTTCGCTCATCTGAATCAGATGACAATGTATCATCTGCCTTGATTTTGCGCTTAGGTGGAAGGGACCGGGTGGGTCGGTCTAGTGTTGTTATATGTGTCGTTCGCATGGTCCTCTGGTCTTCTCTGACAGGATTGACAATTGCCATAATTCCACGCTCCCTTCGGGAAACTCACCGACAAAATCAGCGTCGGACTCCGTATGGCCTCACAGGCAGCGCTGTACACGTATACTAAAGCATGTTTTGTGTTGTGCGCGTACGTGTCCATTTTTTTCTTTTATTCTTTAGCCATATTGTAGTGAATTTAGTTATCAAGTCACATCAGGTAATCACCTTAAATAGTCTAAGGTGCTGACTGTATATTCTATTTGTTTGACAGTCTTTTTAGCTTAGTGGCTGGTGTATTTATAATAAATTTAATTATTATAAATTATGGCTATGTTTTATTTGGATATGTCATTGAGGATAGAGGGCTGAGGCAGCGCCTGATTGAGTTACAAGTTGTATTTAGTACATGTTCCGCTTTAAGGTGCCTGTTATCAGACGCTGCTTACAATGCTTCTAATGAGATAAATGAAAACTTGCTCTACTTTGGGTTTTCCTCATCAAATGGATCATGAACTCCATGTCCACGATCATAAAACAGCTGTGTAGGATCCCCTAAATGGTCCTCATAGTCTGGCCGCTTATGCCATTCTTGAGCTGTAGCTTCATCTGCTGATAATGTAAGGCGAAGATCATCTTTGTCTATCTGTGCGATCGCGCTGTAGGGGATGTAGCTATCTTTCGTAAAGATAAAGCCTTTATGGACTAAAAATGAATCTTCGTAAACTTCACCTATATGGCCAAGTTTACTGTTATCTGAAGAGTAAACAGTCATATGCTTATGTACACTCTGTTGTGTAAAATCTGGCATTGTTATCCCTTTCTAGATGTTAGAGATCTCTATTGGCTGGCACGTCTTTTATTCCCAGAAAGTTTCATTGCTTATCTTATCGAAATCGCAATGCACCAACAAACTCTCAAAAACCTCACAAAATTTTTTTCCGCTTTTAGTATGCTTAAAGGTATTGTAAAAGTGGGCAGATAAAACACTGTTATGTTGGGGGGTTGAGAGTGATTACATCTAAATCGATAAGCTGGAGTGATGACGCTATTCCGCGTAAACGTTTTTGGACCGCTCGGCACTGGCGTTATCTCCTGTTTGGTGGCGACACATTTGTCGTGCTTCTGGTTCTCTCCTATTATCTGGGCGTACTAATGGTGATAGGGTGGAAGCCGCTAGACAGTGATAATGGATTAACTCCAGGGGGATGGCTACTTTTTCTTCAATGGGAAATTGTAGCGTGTCTGGCATGGGCAATAGGCATCCATCTGGTGAAGCCATATGCACACCATTATAGCTTTCGTTATCTACGAGGAGTCCTTGCTGGTTACTGTTCCTTATTGATAATGGTCGGATTCTGGTTTGTCCTCTTGCTCGTTTTTTTTCAAGGTGCTATTACACCAGCTTTACAGATGGTATTACCTTTTTTGCTATTAGCCTCATTATTCTTTGGACTCTGGCGGGTATGCTATGCTTCACTGCAGAAATTTTTTCTTTTTCAACCGCTGACAGCGATTATTGGCATAAATAAATTGTCTGGAGAAATGGTACATGAGTTTTGTCAGTTGAGCCAACCTGCGCCTATTGTGTTGGGATATATCAGTGAAGTGCTATGTGACGATTGTTATTCGCCAACTTGTCCTGTTTTAGGAGGACATGTGGCACTTAAACTATTGATGCATTTGAGTTTGATTGATTTATTGGTTGTAGCTGCTGAACCATCCTCTACCAACCCCGAACTTAGTTGTTTAATAGAAGATGCATTGTCTCAGGGAGTAATGGTGTATGCAATTTCAGACTTATATGAGTATACAACTGGAAAATGTGTGACCTCTGCTGATTATGATCTCACTACTGTGTTGAGTCTGTATGGGCAACAACTACAGTCGCTAGCGTATCGTTGTTGGCATTTTTTATTGAATCTTTGCTTTGGACTGCTGGGAACTTGTGTGTTATTGGTTATCCTTCCCTGGTTGGCATTGTGTATACGCCTTGATTCTCCCGGACCAATTTTCTACTGGCAGGAGCGTGTAGGGTATCGAGGACAAGCATTTCGTTTACTAAAATTTCGTTCTATGTGTGTAAATGCCGAACCTTATGGAGCGACCTGGGCTAGTTCCGTCGATGCTCGCATCACTCGTATGGGGCGTATCTTGCGTTCTACCCATCTCGACGAATTGCCACAAGTGTTGAATATTCTGCGTGGTGAGATGAATCTAATTGGTCCACGTCCTGAGCGTGAGCCTTTTGTATCACAATTAGAACAATTCATGCCAGCATTTCATTACCGTCTCAGTGTCAAACCTGGTTTGACAGGATGGGCTCAGGTGAAATTTCCGTATGCAAGTTCATATGAGGACACAGCTACAAAATTACAATATGATCTCTACTATATCAAGCATCGATCGTTTTTATTGGATGTTTCTATTCTGTTGCAAACTGTTATGAAGTTGGTGCGGTGTTCTGGTCGGTAGCCAGTTTTTAGACTGGTTATCTGAGGGGAGGGGATATAATGACGTTTGGACAATATTGGACAATTGTGGTACGGCGCTGGTATCTGGTGCTGGCGTGCTCTGTATTGATTGGTGCAGGGGCTATGATAGTAAGTTTGTTTATCACTCCTGTTTATCGTTCGGCAGTAGTGCTACAGGTTGCAATTCATTCTAGTGGCAACCAGAATGATATTAATGATCTATTGGCCAGTAATCAACTGGTGCAAACTGAAGCTCAATTAGCAACCAGTGATCTCATCGTGAAAGATGTGGCGTTGCATCATCCCGAACTGACAACTTCCCAACTGGCGAAGATGACTTCTTCGAACATAAAGCTGAATACACAGCTTTTTGAAATTGTGGTGTTGGATACTGATGCACAACGTGCAGCAGTCTTAGCCAACGAAATCGCACGGAGTTTTATTCAGCATCAGGAGCGCTCGCGCCAGCAAGAAGATAAAGCGGCTCAGCAGCAATTACAGCAAGAGATTACAACAACGCAGCATCAAATAGAGGCAATCAAAAGTCAGCCAGCGTCTGATACTCGTGGAAAGGGATCATCTGAGCAACTAACGAATCTCCAGCAACATTATGAGCAGTGGCAGTCAGCGCTTGCCCAATTAGAACTCTCCCAGGCCCAACATAGCAACTTTTTATTAATTGTTCAGCCAGCGCAAGCCAGTACTGAGCCTGTCCAGCCCAAATTACTCATCAATGTAGGAGGAGGTTTGGTAGCGGGCCTGGTGTTGGGTTTGTTACTTGTCTTAATATGGGATCAGCTAGATCAACGCATCTATACCAGTGAAGCCTTACAGCAACTGGTTAGCTGGCCTCTACTGGCGTCAATCGCGCATACTCGCTTGAGTGAACATATTATTCATCCTAAAGGAGCAGATCCCAATGTAGAAGCGTATCGTATTTTGCGCTCAAGCATTGGCTTTGCGGGTAGTGATAAGTTATTACATTCTTTAATGGTCACCAGCGCCCTCCCGAAAGAAGGGAAAAGTACAGTAGCGGCCAACCTTGCGATTTATATGGCGCTAGCTGGAAAGCGTACATTGTTGATTGATGCCGATTTATTATGTCCAACGTTACATGAAAGATTTGGTCTATCTGCTGATACATCTGGTCTGAGCAATGCTATTCTTGCCTGTGGGATGCCTGGACTACCAATCCTTTCCGCACGTATTTCCGGATTTGCTAATCCTCAACCAATTTCCGTGGTCCCCTTTATGCATCAGGTTGATATAGCAAATCTATGGGTGATGCCTTCGGGACCGCTACCACCAAATCCATGCGAGTTATTAGATTCTCAGGCTATGACGCGTTTCTTCCGATCCCTGGATACATGTGGTGTTGAAGTCATTATCCTTGATACGTCACCATTGCTTGGCCTTTCGGAAGCCATGGTTTTATCAGCTAAGGTTGATGGAACAATCATAGTGGTTGATCTGGGACTAAGCCGTAAACCGCATATACGTCAGGCGCTGTCTCGTCTTGAGCAAACTGGCGCGCACGTCATAGGATGCGTTCTTAATCAATGTCCGCTTCAAGCGCAATCTTCAGTTCGCTCCTTATACAGTAACTATCGCTGGTTGCCGCAATCCGAGAAAGGGGATCGTAAGTCTTCTGTAGATCGTCAACGGCAAGAGGAAACGTTCAATTCTAAGTCTGCGAGTGAACCAGCGGCAGCTCAAAGTCATAAGCACTCTCGCTAGCTTTATCTATAGTGTTGTGCTGTTTATATTGTGGTGAGTTGATGGGAGGCATGATGGGGAGACAGTATTGGCAGGGTTTAACTAACTTGTACAGCCGAGTGGGAAAGAGAGCGCTAGCAATAATCTGTGTGATCGCTGGATTGTTGTTAACAGGAGGTGTTTTAGCTGGAGTAGGCCGGGGGGCTTTTGCTGGAGTCATAGGTTTGGGAATGTTGATTATCTTAATTGTGTTACGTTGTGATGCCTTATTGTTAGTAGTGCTTATTGGTCTTCATCTCTACCTCGATTGGTATCAAGGTTTGCATATACTTGTTCCTTTGCTTTCATTCCTGTTGCTGCCATTATTCTATTTATTACGTTCAGCCTCGCATCCCTGGACCTGGCCGCGGTGTCCCTGGCTCTGGATGCTCTTTTTACTTCTAACCATTTACCCGGCTGTAAAGGGTGGCATGCTCATGGTTTATGACGCTGCATCTTTTTATCCTAGCGACATTTTGGGAGCCTTACTGATGTATTGGCTAGGGATGGTTGTGGTATACGACAAAGCTAGTTTACAACGTTTCTTTCAGCTATTTACTTTCATGTCGGTTATATTAGCGGCGCATACGCTTTTTCAAAGTGTCACAGGTACCATTTTACTGGCCTCAGAGCGTGTGGATACTTTTTTGTCTCGCACAGATGTAGCCTATTATCAAATGGCGAGTACAGATACACGCCGGATTGGTTCATTTTTTATTGATCCAAACTGGAATGGTGCATTCTTTGCACTGGCCTTTTTTCTTCCTCTTGGCTTATTTGTTGCGAGTTCCAGTGTCTGGCAAAAATTGTCATATTTGCTAGCACTTGTGCTCATTCTATTAGCTTTGTTATGCACATATAGTACTGGCGCATGGATTGCTTTGCTAATGGGACTAATCGTATTCCTGGTCTTTATCGGCTCAGTCGCTTCTCGAATACTATTCCTGTTAGTAGGGTGTGGTCTGGCTGTCCTGGTCTTTTTTCTCTTTCCCGAGCAGATAGCGCTGCAGATGCAGCATGCCAGTGCTAATAATGAGCTTTCATTGCGTATTGCTGCCTGGCAGACGGCGTTACTGGTGACGCAGGCATATCCCTGGTTTGGAGTGGGTCTGGGACACCAGGCATATCTGATACGCTCAAATATGTATCGTGTGCCTGAGCAATTCGTGGTACTTTCTCATCCGCATAATTCTTATCTGGAATGGGCGGCTATGGCAGGCATACCTGTACTCTGCATTTTTCTTGTGCTAATTGGAATTGCGTTGCAACAATCTTGCTTGAATTGGCGGCGCGCAGAGCCAGCCGTTAAACCATTAATTGGGGCTGGTATTGCCTCTACTATAACGCTGAGTATTAATAGCTTCAGCATTAATGGTTGGACTCATTTTGCGCTGGCGCTGATTATCTGGCCCATTCTTGGTGCGGTTGCTTCTCCATTGTTGCGTACACCAGATGGAGAAGCAAAAAATGGATAGTGGAGGTGGGGATATGACTATGGATTCAAAAATGGGTCAGGCAAATAAACCCGGTGAAGTAGGACGCAACAAGGTCAGACACGGACTGATAAAGGATCCTACCACGTTATTCGTCTCTACTGGGTCTAACAGTTACAATAGTGAGAACATGGCTATTGATCAACAACTTACCTGGTTGATTCCAGCCATCACTGATTTAGAGCAACTCAAACAGATGTCAGACTACGAGGCAGATCCAAAGGGATATGCACCTATTATACGTACTCTGTTGAAAAACTCCGGTATCTATGCGATTGCTTCCTGTTTATCGCCGCTTACTTCCCTGTTTCTCACCCCATTTTTAACGCGACATCTGACCGGAACGGATTATAGTATCCTGACGATCCTGAATGCCACGCTGGTACTCCTGGGTGGTCTGTCGCAACTCGGACTTGGTCCAGCTTTTGTCCATATGTATCATCGGCCTCAGTCTGGTATGCAGGATCAGCCATCCGTGAGTCTTATTGCAACATTTGTTGGGCTGGTAGTATTGCTATCTTTTATTATGACCATTGCCTTAAACTTACTGAGTCCCTGGATTGCGCAATTACTATTTCATAATTCAACTTATATAAATCTTCTTTGTGTCGGTTCCTTAGTACTCCTGCTACAAAATTTGACGATTCCTGCTTATACCTGGCTACGAACTCAAAATCGTGCCAGATTTTTTACCGCACTCGCTATAGTAAATCTTCTCCTCAATCTTGTTCTGACAATCCTGCTGGTTGGCATCTGGCAATGGGGGATCCAGGGAGTACTGATAGCGCTATGTGGTAGCTATGCGGGAGTATTATTGTGTATCGTACCGTTTATCAAGTTGCGTTCTTGGCGGCAGCAATTTCGTTGGGATATAGCGAGACAACTGGTGGTAACGGGCCTCTCGACGGTGCCTGGATTTCTGGCGAGCTGGGTGCTTCAGCTTTCTGATCGTTACTTTTTGCTTGCTTTTAACTCATTCTCTCTGGAAGCCAGCTATGCGGTTGCATATACCCTGGGCAATATGTTAGGGCCGTTAGTGATTACACCATTTTCCCTGGCCTGGCATTCGGCTTTATACACCATTGCTAAAAAGGCGAATGCCTTAGAACTTTTTCGCCAGATATTCCGTTTTTATTGTTTATTTGTATTGCTTATAGTCTTTACCGTTTCTATTTTAGCGAGAGAGATATTAGATTGGTTTTTTCTGCCTGGCTATACAGAGGCGGCGGCTATTATTCCTCTTATTGCCCTGTCTAATGTAATGTATGGCCTCTTTGAGATTTTTAGTCTGGGGATTATGCTGCGCGATAAATTATATTTCAACGTCATATTGCTTCCGCTGGCAGCATTGGTGAATCTTGTTTGTAATTATGTGCTTATCTCAAATTATGGGGTGATGGGGGCCGCAATCTCTACATTGCTGGCTTATTGCCTATTGGCTGTGCTGGCTTATTGGGTGAATCAACGAATCTATGCGATTCCATTTGAATGTGGTTTATGTAGCCTGGGATTACTCATAGGTATCTTCCTTTTTTCTTGTCATCAATTGCTTTTTCCTCATGTAAATTATTCTTTGCGTTTAATAATCGGCGTTGTCCTTATCATCTGTTATGCAATCTGCTTATGGGCTTTAAATAAAACTCCTGTAGGAAAATAAATAACCGCAGGGTTTAATTGCTGGAAATGTTGTGAAAATGAGGTGTTTGTGTATGAATGTGCGTTCTTACTTAGAATTTCAGCCTACTGAACACGTATTACGAGCTCGAACCAGTGTATGCATGCACCTGCTAGGTCCAGGTAAATCTAATTATCGGGTAATGAATGATGCAATGGCTCTGGTCAAAGCGGGTTATCGTGTGACAATTGTAGATGTGATAAGTGATCAGGGGCAGCCAGATTGCGAGGACGTAGCAGGAATTCAATTCCTGCATATCGCTGCTCCAAGTTGGTTTGTCCCAACGCGTTTAAAAGTCTGGTTTGTGCTCAAAATGTTCCTTCTAATTGTACGCTGCACGCGGCGATTATTATACGTCAAGGCCGATATTTATCATGCGCATGTTGAGCACACCTTCCTGGCTACATACATGGTAGCGCGCTTGTACAGAAAAAAACTCATCTTTGATACACCTGAATTGACAATGTTTGGTCCAACCATTATGCGTTGGCCACGTCTACGCAACTGTGCTATTCAATGTATTCGCCGGCTTACACGTAATTGTGATGGCTATATCACCGGCTCACCACTTTATGGGCCTGTTCTTGCCGACCTCTATCATCTTGAAGATATCCTCATTTTGCGGCATATTCCTCCTTACAGAGCTGTTGCAAAAAATATGCGTTTGCACAAGTATCTGGGCTTAGATGCATCTGTACGGATTGTTTTGTATCAAGGATACATGCAGGAAGATCGCGGTTTAGAGCTATTGATTTATGCGGCCAATCATCTGACACCTGGTATAATACTGATATTAATGGGCAATAGCTATGGAGATACGGCTAGTAAACTAATGAAGCTTATAGATAATGAGCAGGTCGCTGATCGCATTAAGATTGTGCCTGCTATGCCATACAATGAATTATTAGATTGGACCTCATCAGCTGACCTGGGTTTGATATTGTTACCTCCTGATTATTCTTTAAGCATTCGTTATTGCCTACCTAACAAATTTTTTGAGTATATGATGGCTGGTGTACCGATCCTGGCATCACGTCTAGATGCTATTGCCTCCTTAATTGAGCAGTACCAGATTGGCCACATATTGGATGAACTTACACCCTTTCATGTTGCACAGACTATGATGACGATGTTAAGGGATCAGGAAATGCTCGATCGTATGCGTATAAATGCTCTCAATGCTATATCACAAGGACTATACTGGGAGGAGGAAAGCAAGCGCCTGATCGGCTTATATCACGATCTTACCCTTAAGTAGCTAACCAGACTGTTTGCAAAAATGCTGATTTATGGATAAAATTAAGGTATGGATATACAAATGCGACAAAATAAAGTTCTAGAAGCTTTATTGCAAGTGATCTTACCTGAAGGTATAGCAATCCGGCCATGGAATGAGGCTGATTTTTCCGCTATTCAGCAATTAAGTAGTGCTGAAGGATGGACTTCAGCTACACAAAGGCCGGATGATATGCTTCTGGCTTGGCAGCAATCCTGGCCCGCTCTGGTAGCAGTGAAAGATGAAACTGTGGTAGGTTTTGTACGTGGACTGACTGATGGCGCAATTACTTTATACGTTGCCGATCTCGCCGTAGATGCCCGCATGCGTGGGAAAGGTATCGGGCATGCACTATTGGATACCTGTCATTTTCTTTATCCAACCGCACGAATTGATCTACTGTCTACCGAGAACGCTCGTGCATTTTATCAAGCACGTGGATTCAGAATACTGTCCAATGGGATGCGGAAAAGTTATGTTCAATAAGGATTTATTTATAGCATAATTGTATTCCATGCAGAAAAAGAATGCTTGACAACGAGTGTTCTTACTTGTTATTCTTAGTGGTAACAATAGAAAAATTTATAAAGACACTGAACGAGCGGAGTAGAGAGAAACGGTTCGCCAGAGAGTGGGGGTCATCGGGTGTGAGCCCCCTTCGATTACGTCTCTTGAACGTGGCTCGGAAGTCGAATATCCGAACTGAGATACTACTGCACGAAGATATTCCGGGTAGGCCCGTTAGCGCTGTATGAGGATATCTGATCAGGACCAGGTTGGGCGGATCAGTTATCAAAACAAGGTGGTACCACGAGTTGCGTTGCCCTCGTCCTTGAGATGTGGCAACGTTTTTTTGTCAGTACAAAGAAGGAGTACTACCATGTTGCCCAACCGCTATCAATTTCATGCTGTTGAACCCCGATTAATTCGGCTGTGGGCGGATGCCCAGACCTATGCCTTTGATGCTACTGGTTCAGGTCCAATTTATACTATTGATACTCCCCCTGCTACAGTTTCGGGTGAATTGCATCTTGGCCATTGCTATTCGTATACGCAGACAGATGTTATTGCTCGCTTCCAACGTATGCGTGGCCGACGCGTCTTGTATCCTATGGGTTTTGATGATAATGGCTTACCAACCGAGCGTTTTGTTGAGAAGACGATCAAGCGTAAAGCGACCGACATGGATCGAGCAGATTTCCTGGCACAATGTTCCAAGCTCACGCAAGAGACCGAGGATCGTTTTGAAAAGATCTGGCGTCGTTTAAGCCTGAGTGGTGATTGGAACTATCGCTACTCGACCCTTTCATCTACAGTACAGCGAACCTCACAGTGGTCGTTTATCCAGCTATATCAGTCAGGGAGAGCTTACGCGCAAATTGCACCTACCTTATGGTGTGCTGATTGCCAGACAGCAATTGCCCAGGCCGAACTTGAGGATAAGACACTGCCAACGCTGTTTACTACGTTTGCCTTTCGTTTGCCTGATGGTACATCCTTGCCTATTGCTACAACGCGGCCTGAATTACTGCCAGCCTGTGTTGCCATCTTTGTTCATCCTGATGATAAGCGTTATAAGCACCTGATTGATCAGACTGCCTCTATCGATAGTGCCGCTTTTTCGTCGCAGGCAGTCATTCAAGTTCTAATCCTGGCTGATGAAGCGGTTGATCCTGATAAAGGAAGTGGAGCAGTTATGTGTTGTACTTTTGGTGATTCCACCGATGTTCGTTGGTGGCGTATTCATCAACTGCCATTGCGAGCCGCTATTGGTCGTGATGGACGTATGACGGCACTGGCGGGCCCACTGGCAGGATTAGCAATACCAGCGGCGCGCAAAAAGATTCTTCAGTCCCTGGCGGAGCAAGCATTGATCTTGCAGCAGGAGACAATTGAACATACCGTCGGGATACATGAGCGCTGTGGGACACCGGTTGAATACTTGCAGACGCGGCAATGGTTTATCCGGATCCTGGATCAGAAGGAGCGTTTTATCGAGGCTGGTCGCCAGATTCGTTGGACACCTGAGTATATGCGGAGTCGCTATGAGCATTGGGTTGAAAATTTGCAATGGGATTGGTGTATCTCGCGCCAACGTTTCCTGGGCATTCCATTTCCTGCCTGGACATGTCGTGCCTGTGGTACATTGCTACTTGCTACTCAGGAAGAACTGCCGATTGATCCGCGCTTGAAAGGCCCCAATCGATCCTGTGCCTGTGGTTCGACAGATTTCGAGCCAGAAATGGACGTTATGGACACCTGGGCCACATCATCTTGCTCGCCATTAATTATTGGACGTTGGATGGATGATCCTGACTGGTTCCAGCAGCATTTCCCAGCCAATTTACGTCCTCAAGGCCATGATATTATTCGAACCTGGGCTTTTTATACAATTATTAAGTCTCTTTATCATTGTAATGTTTCGCCCTGGCAGGAGATTATGATCTCTGGTCACGCCCTCTCAGCCGAACGTAGTAAAATTTCGAAATCCAAGAATAATAGTTCAGATGGACCGCTATCCATAATCGAGCAGGAGTCCGCAGATGCACTACGTTATTGGGCCACATCAATCAAGCCTGGAAATGATACTGTTTTTAATCCGGAAGCGCTTGCGATGGGGCGGCGCCTGATTACCAAGTTATGGAATGCTTGCCGCTTTGCTGAGAGCCGTTTGCAAGATCTGGATACTGCTACGTTAAACCGCCAACCTGAAGATCTATTGCCGACCGATCGCTGGCTCCTGTCGCGTCTAGCGCATACGATTACCTTTGCCACCAGGCAACTTGAGCAGAGTGATTATGCGGCGGCCCGTGCTGAAGTTGAACGTTTCTTCTGGGCAGACCTATGTGATAACTATCTGGAGCTGACCAAGTCCAGGCTCTATAAAGGAGAAGGAGCAGATCGCCATGCCGCACAGTGGACGCTTTACCATACCTTATTAAATGTCTTGAAGCTTTTCGCCCCTTACATACCATTTGTTACGGAAGAGATCTATCTAGGACTCTTTCAGCAATGGGATGGGTGCGCCTCAATTCATATTGCATCCTGGCCAGTCGCTAGAGATAACTGGTTTGATGAGCAAGCTGAAAATGCAGGTAAGTTGCTGCTAGAGATCATACGCCAGGTTCGCCGCCATAAAGCGGAGCAGGGGCTTTCAGTCGGTGCGCCATTGGAGTCCATTAAGTTGACCATATCAGCGGCAGAAATCCCGATGTTACAAGCTGCCCAGTGCGATCTGCAAAGTGCTACGCGCGCCCATACGCTGGATTTTCGACTTCAGCAGGCAGGAGATGCAGAATTGTTAGCGCCATGGAAGATGGAAATATTGCTCTCGAAAGTTTGATTGGCTTCATCAAAAAGCAAGTATGGTTCTGGCAAACGTGTGTTTTCGTTGGCGAAGTACTTTTCCTATAGTGGTTATCTTGTCGATATCTAAATAAACGTTTAAAAGGAAAAGTGCTTTGCCATTTTGTGCGTGGTTGCTTTGTGGTCCCAAATGTATATGGTCATGTAAGTATCGCTGCTAATCTGTTACAATAATGCATGAAATAGAGGTAAGCTAAAAAGGGAGAAATGACGCATGAAGCTTTTTCTATCTACAGATTTCGAAGGTACAAGTGGAATTGTAGCATGGGAACAAATTATTGAAGGCAATGCGGAATATGAGCAGGGGAGACGCTTACTTACTAATGAAGTAAATGCCGTCATTGCTGGCGCGTTGGAGGTAGGGGTGACAGATTTTGTGGTCAATGATGCTCATCATGCAATGCGCAACCTGCATCCACAGGATCTACTCGGTCGAGCAACTTTAATTACGGGTAGGCACAAACCTTTTTATATGATGGAAGGATTGGATGCTAGCTTTGACGGTATCTGTTTTGTCAGCTATCATGGTTCGATCGGTGCTGAGCACGCGATTCTTTCCCATACATATAATCCTGGCGCGATCTGGGAAGTGCGTATTAATGGTGAAATAGTCGGAGAGTCAGGTATCAACGCTCTGGTTGCCGCCCATTATCAAGTTCCCATTATTTTTATTAGTGGTGATGAGGCTACAGCACGAGAAGCGGGCACTATTGCCCCGCAGGCTGAAAAAATTATCGTCAAGCAGTCACTGGGCCGTTTTGCAGCAGCCCATGTTCATCCTGAGGTAGCCTGTGAATTGTTACAGGTGGGAGCGCGCCGTGCTGTGGAGCAGCTCTCCAAAATGCGGTATCCCGATTTTACGCTACCAGTAGAGCTTGAAATCACTTTTCAGGTAGCGGACATGGCAGAGATGGCAACCTGGATTCGTGGCGTTGAGCGTAGCGCACCCCGAACTGTTAAGATTGCTAGTAGTAACTTATTGGATCTCTATCGGACGTTTGTTATCCTTGTTACTTTGACGCGTTCGCTCGTTGATCGCTAGCCACTATGGAATGCGGCCATTTTCTGCTAGTAGACAGAGATTACGAAGATAAAGATGAAGCACAATTAAATTTCCAGTAAGGTAAATAAGTCGCATGAATTTACAAAACCTGCGTGTTTTCTTAAAAGTAGCTGAACTTGAGCATATTACAAGAGCATCAGAAGAGCTTCATCTGACGCAGCCAGCGGTGACAAAGATTATTCAGAGCCTGGAGCATGAGGCACAGTTGGAACTGGTAGAGCGGCAAGGGCGACGTATTGTGTTGACCCATGCAGGTCGTGTGCTGCAGACCTATGCACGAAAAATGTTTTCCCTGGAGCGTGAGATGGATGACGCTCTCGCTTCCTTGCGCGATATCCATCGTGGAGAGATCAAACTGGCCGCAAACACAACGGCAGGCGTATACTTATTACCATCAATTGTCGCACGTTTTCGGACATTATATCCCCAGGTAGGCTTGAATATTTCTATCTTGAATTCGCAAGATATTATTGAGCATATCCTGGATTGGTCCTTGGATTTTGGTATTGTTGAAGGCGAAACGTCTCAATTGCCAGGAGGACTAGATGTGCGCTTTTTCACACGTGATACTTTGATTCTGGTTGCTTCTCCCAACCATCCCTGGTGTGGTATGGATGCAATAACGCCCGAACAGCTTGGAGATCAAACTCTAATTGTGCGTGAGCCAGGAAGTGGTGTGCGAGATATGCTCGAGCGTGATCTTGCTTGCCGTGGAATTACGCTTCATCCATTACTTACCCTGACAGATAACGAAGCTATCAAACAAATGGTAATAAGTGGAGTTGGATCTGCGGTTGTATCCTTTTTGACAGTCCAAAGAGAACTTGCAAGTGGTGATTTAGTACAAATCCCTTTCTCCAGTATGAGCCTGCATCCCCAATTAAGTTTTATTCAACGCTCCGACAAACAATTATCGCGTGCCGCTCAAGCGTTCTTTTCGTTTCTCTTCCCGCTCGCTGAAAATCCAGTATAAATATTCTCTCTTCTGTTTGTGTAGACTGGAAATGTAGCGCTTATCAGTGATTAACAAGTTTTGCTTTTAATCAGAAAAGAAAGAGGGCTAAATGGATTTATCTCTTATTGATGCTGTTATTAACGAGTACATTCAAGATGAAGATCCAGGTGCGGTTGTGGCTATTGTGAAAGATCGTGAGATCTATTATCAGCAAGCATATGGAATGGCAAATATAGAGTGGGGTATTAAAAACACTCCAGAGACTCTCTTTCGCATGGCTTCAATAAGCAAACAATTTACTGCATCGGCCATTATGTTGCTGGAGCAAGCTGGAGAATTGAATATTACTGATGATTTTACACAATATGTGCCAGGCTATCCGACTCATGGGTATGCCATCACTATTGAACACTTGTTAACCCATACCTCAGGATTGAAAAGTTTTACCAATCTGGCAAGTTATCCACTATTTTCTGTACAAGATCTGACACATAATGAACTACTGGCATACGTCAAAAATGAGCCATTGGATTTTGCGCCTGGCACCCAATACGCTTATAACAATACAGCATATTATTTGTTAGGCATGATTATTGAAGCAGTCTCCGGGTTGAGTTATGCAGATTTTATGCGTACATATATCTTTGAGCCATTGGATATGAGATCTGCCTGTTATCTTTATGACGAGCCTATCATCAAGCAGCGAGCCAGTGGATATCAAAAAAGAGCGGAAGGTAGTTATGAGAATGCTTCTTACGTTTGTATGAAAATCCCATTTTCAGCTGGCAGTCTGGGAGCTCGTATAGAAGATCTTATCAAATGGGACCTGGCGTTGCGTGAAGAGGCGCTTTTGAATAAAGCTATTCAAAGGCGTATGTATACGCCAGTGAAGTTGAATGATGGGCAACAGGAAAATTACGGCTATGGATGGGGGGTAAGTAAGCATATGGGACATGCCGTAGTGAATCACTCTGGTGGAATCAATGGTTTTGTCAGTTTTATTGCGCACTTTCTTGAGGAAGAATTAAGCATAATGTTTTTATCAAATAATTCGGGTGGATTTGATGCTGGGAAAGCCACCTGGGATATCAGCTCGCTAATTTTGGCTAATTAACGTCACGTGTCATTTTTATCCAGCACACCTCGAGCCTGAGGTTCTCGCTCATTTAAGAGGAGGAACATGGCGAGGCGCTCGCGAGCGCCTCGCCATGTTCCTCCTCTTAAACGTTGGTATAGAGAGGCATGGTTAGACTGCGAAGCCCCAGCGTCTACGAACCATTCTTTCTAGTGGCTGAAAGATAATGCTATCAATGGCAATACCAATGATGACGATGACAATCATGATGGCAAAGATTTGTCCGATGTCTCCGAAGTCTCGGCCTCCTTCAAGTAAAGCGCCCAGGCTGACGGTGTTGTAGAGTAACTCTGCCGCCATCAATGAACGCCAGGCAAAGGTCCAGCCCTGTTTGAGCCCGGTAAGAATGGATGGTAAGGCGGCAGGTAGTATAACCTGTGTTGAGAGGGCCAGTCCACGTGATCCCATATTACGAGCAGCTTTAATATAGACAGGTGGAGTATTTTTGATACCCGCATCTACACCTAATGTAATTGAGAAGAGAGCACCCATTACTACCACAAAGATCATGGCCTGCTCACTTAAGCCAAGCCATAACAGAGCCAGTGGAATCCAGCAGACGCTAGGTAAGGCTTGCAATGCAAGGACAAGAGATCCCAGTGTTTCTTCTATATAGCGATTGCTACCAATTGCCAATCCCAAGATCAAGCCCAGGATAAGCGAGATACCATAACCTAGTGCCAGACGACGCACACTTACCAGGATGGCGGTCACTAATGAGCCATCTTGATATAGTACTTTTGAGCTCTCCAGAACGGTGAGTGGTCCGGCGAAAAGATAATCTTTCCAGATATGGGCGTTGGCCAGGAGTTGCCAGATAGCTATCAAGCAAGCATAGAAGATAAGCTGGCGTAAAAGTTTACCTATCCATCGTGTGTGGACACGTTTTTTGGTGATATTAATGGACGGTGCTGCCAATCTTTTTCTCCTGTTCTTGTTCTTCCATTTCTTTGCGTAGCGTTTGCAAAATTTCGGAGGCTTTATCTACCAGCTGGTGATCCTCCAAGCTGCGTGAGCGTGGTAGATTAATGTGGAAGTCGCGAATGATACGTCCGGGCCGGGGAGCAAAGACTATCACGCGATCTCCTAATGCAACAGCTTCTCGTACATTGTGGGTAACAAAAAGGATAGTTTTATGGGTTGCGGACCAGATCGTTTCGACCTGGGCTTGAAGCTTGTCGCGTGTGAACGCATCAAGAGCCCCAAAGGGTTCATCCATTAACAATATTTCAGGATCAATGGCAAGGGCACGAGCGATGGCAGCGCGCTGGCGCATTCCGCCAGAGAGTTGATGTGGATAGCTATGTTCAAAACCGTTAAGGTTCACCATATTGATGTAGTAGCGAGCAATCTCCGCCCGTTTTTTTGCAGGAACATTGGTCTGACGCAAGCCAAACTCGACATTTTTTTGTACATTCAACCAGGGGAAGAGTGCCGCCTCCTGGAAAAGTAAGATGCGGTCGGTTCCTGCTCCACGAATGGGTTTATCATTAGCGATAATGGAGCCGCTAGAGGGTGATTCGAGGCCAGCAATAATGCTCAACAACGTCGATTTGCCACAGCCGCTTGGTCCCAAAAAGCAAACAAATTCGCCTGGTGATATGGAGAGATTGACAGGGCGTAATGCCTCTACCACACGTTCGCCATCCACAAATGTTTTACTCACGCCTTCTATCCGTAGCGATTTACCGCGAGCGGGTGGGGATATAATGTCCCCACTGCTTGCGGAAATAGAACCTCTTTTATTGACGATAGATTGGATCATTTGCATCTCCCTTATGAGGCTGCAACCTTCTGCAGTCCCTTGCTATTGAGCACAGTGTTCAGGGTATCAAGCGAGAAGATATTAGCAAGGTCTGGCTTACTCTTACCCAGAAAACCTAGCGCATAGGCATTGTCTGCTGATTTGAACAAGGTCGTCGCTAATGGATCATATGTGATATCTAGCCGCTTAAAGGAACCATCGATAGCTTTAGCTGAAAGGGTTTTGCCAGTGAGCTTCTTTAACTGTTCGTTAGCAACTTTCTCTGCTGCGGGCAAATTGCTGTTGATATATTGAACAGTCTCAACGTGAGCCTGAAGGAACTGTTGCACCACATCTGGATGTTGATCTAGAAATTCTTTACGAGCCACAACGACCGTTGTGATAAATTTATTATTGGGCCAGGTGGTACGTTCGTCTACGAAGATTGTTCCCTGGGCCTCATTGACGAGGCGAGACGCCCAGGGTTCTGGTACCCAGGCACCATCAATCTGTCCTTGTTTGAACTCGTTCAGGATATTAGCATTATCAGTTGGCAAAATTTGGATGTCACCACCCTGTTCACTAGACTTTAGATTGTTTTCCTGCAGGTAGTGACGCAATGCAATATCCTGTGTTCCGCCTTTTTGTGGGGTCGCCAATTTCTTGCCTTTAAGATCGCTGGCAGTCTTAATATTGGCTCCTGGTCTCACAATGAACGAGGCGCCGCCACTAGATGCACCTGCAATGATACGTAAGGCATCACCATGGCTTTTCACATAAGTATTGATGGCAGGATTTGGTCCTACATAGCCAATATCGATATCGCCCGCACTTAGAGCCTCCATCAATGCTGGTCCTGCATTAAAAGTTTTGGATGCATCCAACTTATTGTTACCTAGAGCCTTAGCAAAGGTTCCATTCGCCACACCAACCAGAGCGACTGCATGGGTAATATTGGGAAAATAACCGAGATGGACGGTGACAGGACTACTAGACTTGTTTCCCCCACTGTTGCTACTGCTAGTATTGCTATCATTGCCACAGGCAGTTATAGCCAGTGAGAGAAGTATCAGGATAGCCAGGATTCGTGGGAAGTGACGGGATGATACCTTCATAAAAATACTACTCCTTCATCCTTAAGACAGAGCATGAATATGGTTACAAAAGACGTGCCTTAGCAAAAGATGTCGTAGGTGTGTCTGACGAACGACCATATAAAAAAAATACTACTCTTTCCCAACCATCATTGGCTTATGAGCTCACTCTCATTACTTAAAGGGATGAGTGTAAATACAAAGCAGGCTGAATAGTACAGCCAGGATTTTATTATGTGCTGTTATCCTATAAAAATGTAACGAACATTACATTTTTATCCTTTGATCGTGATAGAACACCACAAATATGAAACTGATGTTACGATATTGTTTAGAGATTACATAAGTTTAAATCAGAAGTCAATATTTTTGTTGATTTTCTTGATGAATTTAGTCATCAATAGAAAGTTTATCCATGAAACTTTTCTGTGCGTGTATCTTTTATTCATAATAAATGCATATCAATCTGATAGAAATTTCATATGAGTAGAGTAAGAGTAAGGAAGAAAAGAGGGGAGTTCCTGGCAGGAGATCCTCGCTAATCCTCCTGCCAGGAACTCCCGGCTTATGTGGTTTGGTATTTCTAAAAGAGCGTAGGTGTTTCAACCAGAGGGCTAAGTTTGCGTGGAGTGCCGTCGTGTTTGAATAGATAAGGATTGAGTTCACCATCCTCATTGGTTGGAGTAAGCGCAGCCTCATCAATAAAGCGCGAGGGAACGGCATCGCTACCACGATAGCGGAGTAGCGAACTGAGGAAAAGTTGTTTTTGAGCACGTGTAAAAGCTACATAAGCCAGACGGCGCTCCTCAGCCATACCGGTGAGTGCAATTGGACCATCATCGGCGATCATTGTAGAGGATCGGCGGTGTGGGAAAATGCCTTCAGTCATGCCCATTACAAAGACGACCGGGCTTTCCAGGCCTTTGGATTTGTGAATAGTCATTAAACTCACACAATCGCGTTTGTTCTTATTATTATCTTCTGCCTGCTCTTTAAGTTTGGTCATTGCTTGCAAAAAATGGCGGATCGTATGATGCTTTTGAGCAATCTGAATTAATTCTTCAAGTTCATCATAACGCGCCTCAAGCTTAACCTCCTCATGATGGGTTGGCGCCTCTGCCTCATCCTCCGCATTATCCTTGTGTTTGCTATCGTAGTGGCGCAAATGAACATCATACGCCATTTGGCGAAGTTGTTTGATAGCTTCAGCGGGATTATTCTTTGATTTTGACCATAGCCGTTTGATTAAAGCAACAAGATCCTTGACACCCAATTGATGTTCTTTAGCAATTGTATAAGGATATTCTTCACAGTATTGTAACAATGGTCGACCGCTGGCATGGGCAGCTAAGGTACCATAGAAAGTGGCATTGAAGCGATGTGAGGTTTTGCCAGTACTGGCAAAAAACTCGCGGGATGGGATGTTAGCAACGATACGGAATGCCGTATTTTGTTCGCCGCAATGCACTGGTGTAAAAACATCATCCCATTTTTTGGGATCTGGACCATTGCGAGAAGCCAGGAAATCTTCATGAACACGTATTCCATCCATTAAGGAGAGATAAGCCAGGATATCGCGTGTCGTTTTACGTTTGAAGAACGATGAACCACCGGCGGCACGATAAGGAATACGCTTACGTGCCAGCGCAATCTCTAATGATGCCAGATGATGATTGGTACGAGAGAGTACAAAAATATCTTTATAAGAGAGTGCCTCTTGATGTTCTTTCCAGGTACGTTGCAAGCGATCGATGCCCTCAGCAATACCCTCTGCCTCCATCTCTTGATCCTCATATGCCGTAACCCAGACAGGTGCTCCATCAGCCTGCGTTGAGCGTAGCATCTTTTCAAATCCAGGCGTAATATCGTTATGACTGATCAGCTTATTCGCCGCTTCAAGAATCTGAGGAGTGGAACGATAATTGTGCTCGATGCGATAGATCTGCCCTTGAGGATACATAGTTTTAAAAGACAGGATTGATGCTTCCGGACTAGCGCCCCGGAATTGATAAATAGCCTGATCTGGATCACCGACCACGACTACATTTTGTTTAGGAGCGGCCAGATATTGGATCAACTTATACTGTGACGGATTGGTATCCTGTGTTTCATCCACCTGTAGATACTGATACCGTCCCTGCCAGGATTTACGATATTTAGGACTGGTTTCTAACAAATTAAGCGGAATGTAAATCAAATCTGATAGATCGTAGAGTTTTTCCTTTTTTTTCGTCTGCTCATAGGTAATAAAAAACTCTTGATAGCGGGCTGCAAGCTCGGCTTCTATACTCATATCACTGCTGAAGAAGGAACTGGACGTTTCGGGTGTGATCATTGCATCTTTAGCCCGATCAACAGCGGCCAGAGCATCAGTGATTTCGACATCCCAATTCATGCCGCGGGTGCGATTACTACGCCATGGGCGAATAATATCCTCTGCCAGCCACTGACGAGGATCACCACTAAGCAGTTTCTGATTTAATTGTTGAGGAGTGAGCTCTAATTTCTCGCGCAGCATTTGATGGCCAAGACCATGGAATGTTACCACCCGGAGTGGCTTAATTTCTTTTAAAGTCATGCCACGTGCACGCAATGCTTTTGATGCACGCTTTTCCATTTCATCAGCAGCGGCTCGTGTAAATGTGACACAGAGAATAGATTCTGGTGCAATCCCCTCATCTGCCACAAGCCGAACCAGACGCTGTACAAGAATCGATGTTTTCCCAGTACCTGCCGCAGCAATAAATGCCGCGGGCCCATTCGTATGGGCGATCGCGGCAGCCTGTTGTGGATTAGCATTAAACGAAGGAATGGTACTGGTTCGAGTTTTTGCCTTTGGTCTTGTTCCCTGAGAGGTCATTCTACAACTTTCTCTAATTACTAGTGCTCAAGTTTTCAGTGTATGAATGGTTTTTACGACCTGTACTATAGCAGGTTCAACTGCAGAGAACAAGTGGAATCCCATAAAAGTGAGATGCTAATGTCTCTCTTCTAATCAGCATCTCACTGACGTCACAGCTGGGCTGTTTGTTTACCAGCCTTGAGATAGACTTAAGCCATAGCGTACTAATTTGCATTGTTCAATGCGTTGAGCATCACAGGTAGATGAAGCTGAATAATTGTCACTAAACTCCATCAACTTGTTGGGACCTGCTAAAACGAGATCCCAGTCTTCCTGTGGTATCTGGGGGAATAAGTAATGAAGTTCCTCGCGTTTTGGCCAGCCACTTTTAAGTTGAAAGAGGAGTTTGTGCAAGACTGCAGGTATACCCTTTGGTAAGTAAAGAACATGAGAATGGATAGTAATAAAACTTCCACGCAAATGTTGATGCGCAAATTCATTAATTGTTTCAAAGATATTGATAGTGGCTCGCTCATAGACTTTATCATAGTTCCAGCTAATACGTTGATTCTGGAAGTGAAATTCAGTAATAGTTTGGAACTTCTCAAAGGTAGTTTTTAATT
Source organism: Dictyobacter alpinus (assembly GCF_003967575.1). Taxonomy (NCBI): domain Bacteria; kingdom Bacillati; phylum Chloroflexota; class Ktedonobacteria; order Ktedonobacterales; family Dictyobacteraceae; genus Dictyobacter; species Dictyobacter alpinus. Next base: position 48,156 of record NZ_BIFT01000001.1, on the reverse strand, counting down.
GTTCAATTGTCCACTCTCCCTGTGTAAGATCAGCATAGCGCTGAATAATGGCATTCAACTCGTTTTCAGTTTTCCAACTACTATTCATGGGTAAGAAGTGTTCTGGCAATAGTATCTTAAGCATTTCAAGAACACAGGATTGGGCTGTAGCCTCTGCCAGTTGAGCAACAGTAGGATTGTTCAGAAGATCATATTGTTGAAGCAAAGAAGCGACATGAGCAACATGACGATAATGCGCAGTTGATATTCCGAGATGGTCTGTTGTTTGTTGCCATGTAGGCGTGTAACCATACCAATAAGGTTCAGGTAACAACAATACTCCTCCGTCATCCAATAGTTCACAGCGCCAGGCAGGAGTTTTAAGCAGGTGTTCACGACCAAAGCGCTGCACTAACTCTGGCCCAAAAATGTTGACGAGAGAAAGATTATGCACATGCCCTTGAAAAGCATCTAGCCAGTCAGTGGAAGGTTCATGCGAGAAACTTGCATCGTAGAGGGATGCATAGAACGGATGTAGGTGATTATAGGTAAGTTTCACTACTTCTAACCAGTGCTTATACGCTTGAATGCCATCACCATCATACTTGCCTGCTAGATATTTTTGATCTACCTCGATTGATAGGGTGCATAGCGATTCGGGGGACAAATTCAAATTGAATTCCAATGTCTTCTCAATATGATATGCACATAATTTCAATGGGCCGTTGTGGTTTTGAAAGAATGTGTTCAGTTCAGATTGTAGCCGTTCAGTAATACCAGCCTGAAGCATGGTAGGTAGTAGTTTTTCTAATGCTGGCGTAAGGCGATGTTTAGATCGGCCTGGTTGGTGGACATGCCACCATGTTTTAAAGCAATCTATCGTTTCTAGAGCAGAAACGAGTCGGTAGCCTTGATTCACTAAAATTTCGAGCCATGATTCTACAATAGTTCGATTAAGTAAAGTCTGATAATCTTTTATGTCAAAGGTGAGTTCTAACAAAGGCTGCATAGTACCATCTCTTTCTTGAATTCATTTTTCATTTTTTTGTCGTTCAAAAAGAGCAAAAAATGCCCTGCTGCTTCAGAGAAAGCATAAGATTTGTAAAGGAGTAGAAAAGAATCTCCTCGCTTAAAAGCTCATCCTGGCTTGTTGTAGAAAGTGTTGATAGATGTTTTGATAGAGCGAGGCTCTTTGTGAGTCGGGGGTGATGTAGGCTTGAATGCCGGGAGCTATTTGTTGAGTTGCCTGTATATCAGGCCAACTATGATTGATGATCCCTGCCAATAAGGCAGCGCCGCGAGCGGATGCTTCGCTAGTGTTGACCAATTCTAATGTACGGCCAAGGATATCGGCTAGCATCTGTTGCCAGGCTGGATGAACACTTCCACCGCCCGCCAGACGTAAGCTAGAGGCTTGCTGAGCAGCAGGTAAGGATTCAAGAGCAAGGCGGATGCCAAAGGCAACGCCTTCGAGAGATGCATAGAACAACTCTTCCCGACGATGATGGATGCGTAGATGTAAAAAAGCTCCACCTTGATGATCTGCCAGTTGGTTAGCTCGTTCCTTTGTGAACTCAGGTAGAAAAATTAATCCTGTTGATCCTGGCTCTACCGAATTGGCACTGGCAAAAATTTCATCCCAACTGGCATTGAATGTTTGTCTGACCCAATCTAGAACCAATCCTGCGTTCTGGATTGCAGCCATGTTATACCAATTTTTGCCATCGGCGGCTCGGTAGAGATGTGTACGTGTAGTCTCATCTGAAAGTGGTTGTGCACATAGCTGTATAATCTGAGCACCAGTGCCCAGTGTTAGTTGTAACGTGCCTGGAGCCAATAAACCAGTTCCTAATGCAGCAGCAGCAGTGTCAGCGGCACCTGTCGCAACAGGTATAGCTGCTGGAAGGCCGAGTTCAGCGGCAGCCTTAGTTGAGAGTAAGCCAGCCTTAGCACTTGAAGCCATGATATCAGGAAAGAGAGAGCGCTTTAAGTTTAAACTTGCAATTACATCTTCCGCCCAATGATCACCAGGTAAGTCATAAAGTAAGGTGGCCGACGCATCACTTGGATCTGTGGCTGGAATGCCTGTCATACGCATGCGCAACCAATCCTTAGGCTGAAGTGCCCAACGTGCCGATTGATAACTGGCTTTTTCATATTGTGCAAGCCAACATAAAAGGGGACCGGCCATACCAGGGACCAAGGGATTCGCCAGGCGTTTTTTAGCAGCAGCGCTTAGAGATTGATAATGAGACAACACTGCCTCTGCACGCATATCTGCCCATAGTAGCGCTGGCCGGAGCGCTTTACCTTGTTCATCGGTTAGTACTACGCCATGCATTTGTCCGGAGAGTCCAACTGCTGTAATTGTGGGATGCTTGGCTGCAACCAGAGCGTTATGTACAGCGGTGACTGTAGATTGCCACCAAACCTCAGGATCGCTTTCCACCCAACCCCGGTGAGGAGAAAGCACTGTATAATCTGTTTTTCCCATTCCCAACATACCTCCTTGCTCATCTAAAATGATTACTTTAACTGAGCTTGTTCCCAGATCAATTCCTACTAATGCCATGTTACACTCCTCACCACATTATAGTGCGTAATAGAATCTGGCTCTTTTAGATAGCCGCCAGGGAGTCACTCTATAAAAAAAGCACCTAGATTTTTATTATACCGTATAAAGATGTCAATGTATATATCTGGCCCATTTTGGTTATTAGCTTCATTTACTGTATGCTTCTTTCCTCGACAAAATAGGATACTAGAATGAGTTTACAACTAATTGCACCAGTAGGACAAAAGGTAAAACTCATTTATTTAACGTCATATGCAAGTTTTCTCCCGCCCACCTAGCGCTGACAGTGCTAGCTTGTTTTTTGAGGGGAAGGATGGTGGTCGCTACCGCAATTCTTCTCCTCAAAAAAGTTGTTGCGTGGAAGAATTGCACATGGCGTTATGTAGTATAAAATGGTTATGTATCAGGTAAACACAATGAAGTTAAAATAGTTGCTCAGGAGGAAGAAGGAATGAGTAGTCAGCACATACTGGTTACATCTATGGTAGATGAACAGATTCCTGCGATTATTGAGCTAATTCAAGCGCAAGAGCGGCGTTGGAAGCAACTGGATGGTCGGCTTAGTAAAGTACGTTCAATAGAGCAAATAGCTGCGATGATTCAGGACCACCTCAGTCAGGAGTCACCTCCTCTGATAGCTGTGGATGTGCAGAATCGTGTGCGTGCATATGTTCATCCTACTATCTGGCAACTTGATCCGGAAGATGAGCTGAGAGCATTTTTTGCAGAACGTAATGGTTTGGCGCGCTATCTGACCTTGCCTGATCCAGCTGACTCTGATGCTTTTCTGGTAGCGAGCACGCTTTTTGCTGAGTTAAGCCTACGCTGGAATAATCAACAGGTATATGGTGAGATGATGCGTTGGCCATGTTGTGATCTCTGGTTGGATAAATTACTTCATAAGCAAGGATTCCTGCTTGATAGTGAATTGGCCTATCAACGAAGTCCAATAAACTTGCCTGAAATAGTTACCTCCTCTAATGATTTGCAAGCACGTCTGGCCCGCCCTGAAGATGAAGAGATGCTGGTTGCATTATTTAAAGAAGAGTTAGTTTTTCATGAGCCTTATACTCCATTTGTACGTATGAGCCCTTCAGTTGAACGTGCGTTTCGCGATCGTCTAGCCTTACTCTGGTCTGGTAAAAGTTTAGAGGCGGGAGCACCATTGGTGATTGTGATTGAGCAGTCTGGAAAAGTAGTAGCGATGGCTGAAAATGACTTATACATTGTGGAGGGGGGTAAAGAAGAAGAACCATATTTTATGCCTGTTGGTTATTATTGCCATATTAATAACATGGGAGTAAGTCAGGAACTTCGTGGCCGAGGGATCGGTCGCGTGCTGTTAAAAGCAACGGTAGAGGCTTTTTCCAATGTGAAATTGGATGGCTATATCCTCTGGTTCAATCCAGACAATCCACTATCGAGTCGCTTCTGGCCACGACTAGGCTTTCAGCCCCTCTGGCGTACATATCAACGCCATTATAAGTAGCTAGCCAGGCTTTAACTCCAGGTTGGTACGATGCAGTCAAAAGAATAAGGCAGTATACTGAGAGTTGACAGAGCGACTTATACTAATTAATGTAGCAGTACCAAAATAGAATATAAAAAAACGTATGAGGGTTAAAAAGCATGAAGCTGAACCAAATCATCGCGATTGAAAAAGGCACGAAAAGCCGTTCGCTGCAGGAATTAACTGAATCCCATCATAACTTACAGAAAACTACATTGCTAGCTGGTATCTCCCGTACCTATCGTCCTAAGGACGAAGAAGGTGAACAATTTCCCCCCGAGTCTACCCGCGTACAATTACGTGCTGAAGAAGTTATTCGCACGACATCAGAAATGCTCACGAAATTGTTTGATGTAGTGGCTACCAAGGACTGGGCTAACTGCCAGGCTAAGGCCGATGTAATTATTGACGGTAAAATCTTATTAGCGCAAGTACCAGCAACGTACCTGCTTTTTTTGGAGAAGCAGCTGGTTGATGTGTATACCTTTATCAAAAAGTTGCCAGTGTTAGATGCTTCTGAGTTATGGACCTTTGATCCATCAGCTGATTGCTGGGCAACAGAGCCGGTTCAAACAGTAAAAACAAAGAAGATCCCACGTAACCATGTAAAGGCCGAAGCTACTGAGAAGCATCCTGCTCAAGTTGATGTTTATTATGAGGATGTAGTAGTTGGTAACTGGCGCACCATTAAATTTTCTGGTTCTTTACCTGCAAAACGTGTCAATGAGCTGCTCAATCGCGTTGAAAAATTACAAGAGGCTGTGAAATTTGCAAGAGAAGAGGCCAATAATCAAGATGTTACCGAACTGAAAGTGGGAGCTGCCGTATTTAATTACCTGTTTAGTTAAGCCAGTAATTAACTACAGTACAATTTAACAGGCAAAGGTATTGCAAGTAGAGTTGTCGTGTTTAACCAGACATAAATTTATTATTTGCATTTTTGCCAACATTCTTTTATAATTTTAGCTGGAGTATAAATTTAAGCTTAAATTAATTTTTACGGTAAAGACGTGAAGGGCAGGTTCGAATCCTGCACCCGCCATTCATGGCGGGGTAGCCCAGTTGGCAGAGGCAACGTCAGCGCCATCCAAGAATGAGATTATTACTCCAATCTCAGCATTCTCTGTCGAACGCCAAATCGTATGAAGACATTTAAACGTCGAGGTGCTAGTGCAATTCTGGCCCGGTCCGCTCTATTCACATGGGCCGGTAGTTTATCAAGTAGAACACGACGTACTAAAACTCAGATGTCTGTTTAAATGTGTTGGTGTGTGCAAATGGACAGAACATAGGGACCCGGACAGGCTACGTTCCGGGTCTCGCTTTTTTATGGAGAGATGCGAAAAGGCAGCAGTAAGCATGTACTGTTGTCCTTAGTACAGGATATTTTAGATAAAGATCAGAAAACAGGATCTGCTGAAAATTTGGTTCTGTTCGCTGATCTTTTTGTGATTTGTGATATTTCGTGTCGAAAATTTCCGCATCCGTGGTGGTGTATGGGTATTACAGTTGTGGAGGACATATTAGTCTGCATCAGGTTGTTGAGGAGGTTAGAGATGACACTAGTAATTCCATGCACCGAAAGATTTATTGAAGCTCTTGAAGGTTTCAACAAAGCTGAGCGTATAAGTGTAGTAAAGAAGGTTCGTCTGTTTGTCACCAACCCAACGAGTAAATCGCTTAAAGTACATCGTTATGCGGCACTCGATAATGTTTGGGAATTTTATGTCGATCGACGAATGCGTGTCCTCTTTGAGCGTTTCGAAGGTCAATTACATCTAAATGATGTTGGTTTTCATGCAATTCTGCAGAAGGCATGCCGTTATCGATATAATTCATATACACATGTACTGCATCTTGATGAGAATGTATCTTATTATGCAACCAGCCAGAGTTCACTAGCATCCCTTGAGGAAGCACGCGTTGCTCTCTTTTAGCAGGGTTTGATGTATTCAGCAATCGGCACGTGCTCATGTGCCGATTGCTGACATTAAAACAGTTTTTTTTGCACTCGGGTGCATGCATACATCGTTTACACTATGGGTGAGAGAGTTTCCTGAAGGTTGTGCTACATATGCTAAATACAGAAGAGATATGTGTGATAGATCATTGTTTGCCAACCTGATAAGAGATTAAAATATATGTCAGAGGACTAATTAAAAAAGAAAAATATGCAAGGTGTAGAATGTTCCGAAATTTGCAAGCCATCGAGATCGCAGAAGGCGCCCTATTGGCGGACATAGCCGTTGCTTTTCAATTTCTAAAAACTTTTTTGCCCGTTGGCGGTGGTTTTTTCTATGCCATGAACTTTATCGTTTTTACAATTTTAGTTTTGCGACGAGGGGTATATGTAGAACTATTAAGTATGTGTGTCGCGATCTTTGTAATGAGCATTTTTGTGGGCCCTTATTCCATCATTGCTTTAGTCACTCAAGGGTTGGCAGGTGCATTTCTTGGTTTTACATTGAAGCATCGCTTTCACTATATTCCTATTGCCTTGTCTGGGGCACTGGCAGGTGCTAGCTATATCTTTATATTAACTGTGGGTGTAGCCTGGCTAACTGGCATACCGTTTGACATCTATATAAACGGCCTTCACCGCACCTATAAGGCAGCCATGTCATTGATCGCTTTAACTGCGCAGCGTGTGGGACTTGAGGCAATGTGGCAACAGAACTTTTATCCCCATATGGTTACTCTTTCTCAATGGGCCTTTGATCATTGGGCCCTCGCCTATTATTGTCTACTACTAATATTCTTTGTGCCTGCGATTTTAGGAATATATGCAGTCGTTAATTCTTTTGTGCGTATGCTTGGTTATGATGTGCGTCCCATGCTGAGCGGGAAATCCAGGCGTTGGCTACAGCGTTTACGCCGACGAATAGTGAAGTTAGCTGTGAAAAGAAAAACGGAGCGTCAGCGATGGAGCAACGTATAGCCTCTTTACCTTTAATTGATGTCCAGCAAGTAACCTACAGGTATCCTGTACAGAATGCTGCGAAAGATCAAGAACTCTTAGTGGCAGTTCCAGCTTTGCAGAATGTCAATTTACAGATCCAGAAAGGCGAATATGTAGCGTTATTAGGACATAATGGTTGTGGGAAGTCAACGCTGGCCCGTCACTGTAATGCACTATTGCTTCCTGATCAAGGAAAGGTACTTATTGCAGGAATGGATACTAGAGATGTCGCGAAGCAAAATATGATTCGTGAACGGGTTGGAATGATTTTTCAGAATCCTGATAATCAATTGATTGCGACACTTGTTGAGGATGATATTGCCTGGGGACTAACAATTAGAGGATATCCACTCCAGCAAATTCGTGAGCGAGTAGCTGAGGCATTAGATGCAGTTAATATTCGTCATCTACGTCAGTTACCACCAGATAAATTATCTGGCGGTCAGCGCCAACGCCTGGCGATTGCTGGTATTTTGGCTTTACGACCACAATGTATTATTGCCGATGAGGCCAGCTCAATGCTTGATCCTTTTTCGAGGCAAGAACTGGCAAAATTGTTTGCGCAGATCCACCATATGTTTGGTCTGACCATCATTCAGGTGACCCATTTACTTGAAGAGGCCATCTATGCGCAGCGGATCGTTGTTATGGAGCGAGGTCAGATAATACAGGAAGGGACACCAGCACAAATCTTCTCAAATGTGGAACGGTTACGGGAGCTCAAACTTATTATTCCTGAGCCTTTAACTTTAGTGGAGCATTTGCGATCAGCCGGTTTTACTATTGCCGATCATGCATTAACCATAGAAGAGATAGCACAGGAGATTGCCAATGCCTGAAGCAATCATTCGTGTAAAGCACCTTTCGCATATCTACAAAGCAGCCCCATTTCCGAAGAAAGCTCTTAACGACATTTCTCTGGAAATTGTCCAGGGGGATTGTGTAGCAATTATAGGTTTTAATGGTTCAGGCAAGTCAACGCTTGTCCAGCATCTTAATGGCTTGTTACGACCCACGCAGGGCTCAATTTGGGTAGATGGGATTGACATAGGGGTTAAGAATATAGACCTGAGAGCTCTACGGCAACGGGTAGGAATGTTATTCCAATTTCCTGAGTCGCAACTCTTTGGTCGAACAGTCTACACTGATGTCGCGTTTGGTCCTCAGCGTATGAAATTAGGTCGACATGAAATTCGTACACGTGTAAAAGGGGCACTAAATATTGTAGGCTTACCGCATGAGGAATATGGCTGGCGATCACCATTTGAGTTGAGTGGTGGCCAGAGACGCCGTGTAGCCCTGGCGGGTATCCTGGCAATGTCACCACGCATTCTTATTCTAGACGAGCCAACTGTCGGCCTGGATGGTGAAGGGCGCTCAGAGTTCTATTCCTATCTGCAACATATTCAGCGCGAACAAGGTGTAACAATTATCCTGGTTTCTCATGATATGGCAGAGGTAGCAGCTATGGCGGACTGGTTGTATATACTCCATCAAGGCAATCTGGTGCAGCAAGGAACGCCGCGAACCATTTTTGCGGAAAGTGGGCAGCTACATGCCTGGGATCTAGCCGTTCCCCCTCTTCACGCATTATTAGAGGAGTTGCGCCAGCTGGGAATAGCCGTTTCAAAAGATCTTTTAACTGTTGATGAAGCCTTTACTTTTTTGCAAAAGTGGAAGTTGGAAAGCAGCTTCCGAATAGCATATTCGGAAGCTGAGGCAGATCACCCTCGTCGTTAGAGAGCAGTTGACCTGAGCAGAGTGAGCACCCAGGCTCTTTTTGCCTGCAGTGGCATGGACATTTGCAGAACGAACGATAGGGAACGTCCTGACTATGTGTCATACAATCTGGCAGCTCAGAGTGTTGGATGCACATCTTACATCTCGATAATTCGAACATTTGTATTATACACTATTTTTAGTGTCATTGAAACCATCAAAGAAACGGTGATGTCAATGCACTGACATATCAAGTACAATGTATTATTTACTAAGTAAAGAAATATTTTAATCAGATAGTAGTATATGAATTATTGTCATATGATGATGTTGTGCAAGCAGTAGAAAGAAAAAGAGATGCCGCCAATTCGTGGTGTTTTACTTGATATAGATGGAGTGCTACATGTGAGCATGCAGCCATTGCCAGGCGCTGCAGAGACCCTCTTCTGGCTAGACCAGGAAGGCTATAGTACCTACTGTGTGAGTAATACCACAACTATGTCACGGGAGACTCTAGCTCAGAGCTTGCAGCGAATTGGTTTGCCTGTATCCGAGCAGCGTATCATTACGGCCCCAGTTGCCGCTGCTCGCTATCTACGGCAGCATTTTGCTGGTAAGCGATGCTGGTTATTAACCAAAGGAGACACAGCTAAAGATTTTGCAGGTATTGAACTGGTTGATACACATGCGGATGTGGTGATAATTGGTGGTGCAGAAGAATTGCTGACTTACGAAACCATGAATGCAGCCTTTCGAATGCTTATGGATGGAGCAACTTTGTTTGCGTTGCATAGGAATCTCTATTGGAGAACGAAAGATGGCTTGCAACTAGATAGTGGGCCATATGTGAAGGCGTTAGAGGTAGCTAGCGGAAAAGAAGCGATTGTGTTTGGTAAGCCAGCCGCTACATTTTTTAAACAAGCTCTGGATACTATTGACTGTGCAGCCAATGAAACCATAATGGTTGGTGATGATATCGAGAATGATATTGGGGGAGCGCAAAGAATGGGGATGCGTGGGATATTTGTTTGCACTGGCAAGCACAAAGCTGACTCTCCTCTACTTGCCCGTATTCAACCTGAAGCAATTTTACCGGCCTTAGCTGATCTTTCTCATTGGCTAGCAAGCAATAACGCGTGATGGCTGTATATATAAGTGTCAGGTTGGAGACAGCCCATTACCTTTCATTGCAGGATGAAAAAAGGCAAAGCGATGAAAAAAGCGTTGCCCTAGTGGTTTACGTGGCGTCATGCCAGTTGTCGAAGGGATATCCATATTCCATACCTGTTCATGTAGGTCAATGATTGCTTTAACCTGTTGTTGTACTGATTCGGGAAGCATTTCAGAGACAATCGATAACGTTACCACAGTCGCGGCATCTATTTCGATGCGCTTCAAGTTAATGTCATGTGTGGTTGTTATATCTTGTTCGATATAAAGCCTTGTATCATTGAGCAGTTGATGAATGCGTTGTTCTTGTTGCGCCTGTGTTTCTGTCATGATAAATGCTCTCCTTCTCTATAGTAATGTGACTGAGACATTCCTATACGATATACGTTTCAAGGTACAAAATCGATGGCTTTTTTTGTACAATAAGAAATAAATATACTGGTAGAATTACTTTCTAAGCGAATCGGAGTACACACAGATAATGTCATAATGGCGACAGCACTTTTTTGAGTAGCAACTTTCTTGATACGTTAGATGTATATTGAAGCACTAATATTGCGCAAATAAACAATAAAAAAGGATATTATATGCTCAAAAGCATTTCATTTGGCACCTTTTATCCTGGTAATAGTGTACTGCATCGTTTGCAAGCACGTACTAAATTGATAGCAGCCATCTGGTTGGTAATCACGTTATTGATAGCCAATCACAGGCAGTGGCATTTGGCATCTTATATTATGTCTATTATACTCGTTATAGGTAGTATATTCCTTGCGCGTATCTCCCTGCGTGAGTTTGGAAGGCGACTCTGGCTGCTGATCTTACTCATTTTTTCAAGTATGTTTCTCTCTGTTTTTGGCTCTGCGGGTGATAGTCCGGTGATCTGGCACCTGGGTCCCTGGTTACCATCCTATGGCACAGTTAGCCAGAGCTTGTTTATCGTGGGATGTACTTTTCTTGGTCTTTTTGTGATAAGCTGGTTCCCTCCTCTGCGTTCCTGGTGCCAAAGAAAATTCTGGTTACGACTGATACGTAATTTATTATTATTATTAGTCATTGCGGACCTGTACTTTTTCTGGCTTACCAATGGTTTTGATCCCTCGCACCATATGACAATTGGGCCTCTTGTCGTTACTCAACAAGGAGCCTGGCTGTCTCTTGTAAGCTTTATGGTCTTTTTTGTGCTTTATACTTTCTCGACATTATTGACCATGACAACGTCTCCTATAGCCTTAATAGAAGGTCTTACATTACTGCTTTCTCCACTCAAATATTTGAAACTGCCTGTGGACGACTTTGCATTAATGATCCTATTAGCTTTACGCTTTATTCCAACATTACTTGACGAAGCGGATCAACTAATGAAGGCGCAGGTAGCTCGTGGAGCTGATATTATGCATGGAACCATGCGTGAACGTTTTCAGAGTCTGGCTATATTTTTTGTTCCTCTTGTTCAGAACACTTTGCGTCGTGCTTCAGAACTTGCAACCGCATTAGATGCTCGTGGATATCGCAGTGAAAGAGGACGTACGCTGCTTCATGAAAAGAAACTGGGAAAGCTTGACTACTATATTCTAGGTATTGTTCTTTGTCTTACGACAATCCCCCTGTTTTTATAAATGTGACATCTTATATTTTAGAGAGTGGCATCAATTTTTTTGTTATATAGGAATTTATCGATACATAAAGAGCAATAATGCTTTATTTTGTATTCTATAGTAGAAGTGATGTATTTTTCTCAACCAGAATGAACTAATTTGGATGAATCTCTACAAAACCTTAACGTGATATCAACTCTATCTTCCTCTGCATTCGATATCATTATTTACGGGGAAATGGCGTTACTAGAACGAGGCCTGGGGGGGCCAGTGTTCTGTAATGTAACGTTTTTCATGGGCATGGTACCGCTACGTTTGGTGGAAACTAACGCCTGTGGACAGAGCTGCTTGCATGGTGCACAGGCACAGATCTGGATGAAGCAGGAACAGAACATTCGCGATTTGTCTGTTTGGCCAACAGTTTATTCGCGAGCATGTTTTGATGAACGAAGTAGATGCCAGTGAAAGATGTTTCGGGGGGAATGTCTATTATCTGGCATTAAAGAGCTTATGGAGCCTCTTGAGACTCTATAGTTCTGGCGTGATCTCTGGTTTCCAGGGAAACAATAAAGGAGGGTCATTTTTGACTCTCCTTATTGTTTTTTGGAAGCTATCGAAAGAAGCATCAGGAATGCCAGATGGTATCCATTTCCCAAATATCCAGTGAATAGAGTTGAGCTTCTCCTTCGTTAGCAAAGAGAGCGAGACTTAGATGTTGTGGCATACTAAAATAGAAGCGTTCCGTCAGGCACATTTGCTCATCAACGAATATTTCCATAACAGATCCATCAAGAAAAATATGCAAGCGCCTTGAAAGTGTCTTGAGTTGTTGGAGTTCGCACATTTCTGCTTCGTATAGCCTTGAATTAATCCCTTGAAATTTGAATTCACTGACTAGTTGTGATTTTTGAACAGTAACAGTGATAATTTCTTCAGGATAGGAACTGTCTTGGATACGTAATCCCCACATGGACGTTGAGCCTGCATCAATTTCCAGTACAATCTCCAATGCATTTGTCGATAAATCTGTAATGACCATATTATCGCCGGTGATAGGTTGGGCAGGTATAGTATGGTGTTTGCGACGTAGTTGTTGGAGTTCTGAGGCAGGTTCAATTTTCAACTGGTGGCCTGAAGTCAATGATAGAATACGTGGTAATGACATGGCGCCAGCCCAGCCAGCAGTTTGTATCTCTTGATCTCCTCGTCCTTCGCGCAGCCAACCGAATAATAAACGTCTTCCTTGATCATCCTGCATTGATTGGGGGGCATAAAAATGGGTACTGGCATCTAGAACACCCCGGGTTTCTGGGGTAAAAGTAAAATTTTGATAAGTGCCAGTAAAGTAGTAGACAAGACCATCTGGTATGGAAGAAATGGTCAGAACATATTTATCTCCAAGGGGAAAGAAATCTGGACACTCCCACATGGTGCCGGTTTCAGCTTTATTCCCTATGCACAATGGTTGAATAAATTCCCAGGAGAGCAGATCGCGAGAGCGATAAAGTAAAACTGTTCCACCGACATCTTTGATCCCAGAGCCAATAATCTGATACCAGATGTCATCCTCCTGCCAGACACAATGGTCTCGGAATTCGACGACATCTAATCCTTCTGGCCAATGTTGGATAACAGGATTTTGGATATGCTTTTGCCAGGTAAGCAAGCCATCAAAGCTAGTTGCCAGGCATGGCAATTGCCGACCATGAGCATTGCCGCTGTAGACCAGAGTTGGTATTCCTTTATCATTAACCAGGCAACCAGACCAACAGCCATCTTCATCCGGTCCACCCGGAGTAGGACTTAATGCGACAGGCAAATGTGTCCAATGTAGCAGGTCATAGCTTACCGCGTGTCCCCAATGTATTTTTCCAAATAGAGGTCCATCAGGATTATACTGGTAGAAGAGATGATAGTCACCTTGCCATTGTACAAGCCCATTCGGGTCATTCATCCAATTCGTAGGGGATTGAAAATGATAGGCAGTTCGATGATGATCGCCAGCATGTTTGTGTATCATTTTTGTATCCTGTCATAGTTGCAGTAACTATAAATATGGTTCAGCTGAAATCAAGCCGTAGTGGATGGCGAAGCGGACAAGATGAGTAATATCATGCAGTCCAAGTTTTTCCATCACATTGGCACGATGAGCTTGAATTGTTTTGATACTTAAAACTAGTATATCAGCAATTTCTTGATTGGTTCTACCTTCAGCAACAAACTTCAAGACTTCAATTTCGCGCGGGGTAAGTATATTTAGAGCATGTCCTAGCGAAGTGTTCTTCTCCTTGCCCATATATTTAGGGCTAATAGACGAGATATCGGTCTGATCATGAGTAGAAACATAGGCCCGTATAAGTGTTTTGGCCAGGCCTGGATAAAGGTACACCTCACCTTGTGCCAGTGTACGTATCGCTGTACTCAGTTCTGTTGGCGCGGCTTTTTTGACCAGATAGCCAGAAGCGCCAATGCGTAAGGCCTGTAAAAAGTACTCTTCGCTCTCATGCATGGTAAGGATTAAGACCTGCGTAACAGGATAGAGCTTACGAATGCGCTGGCAAGCCTCCAACCCATCCATTTCAGCCATGCTGATATCCATCACAACAACATCTGGTGTGAAGCGTTGAGTCTGGGTGATAGCCTCTTTGCCGGTGCGGGCTTCTCCAACGACCTCCATATCTGACTGCGCTTCAAAAAGCAATTTGAGTCCCTGGCGTAATAAATCGTGATCATCGGCAAGGAGAATACGAATTTTTCCATGTGTTTGATGTTCGCCTGACATACATATTATCCTTTATTATTCTTCATGATTTTCCTGGAGTCGATTGTAGAAGGGAGTGGTAGAGTAGCCTGTACAATTGTCCCTCGTTCTGGGAGAGCGTTAATAGTGAGTGATCCACCTAGAGAGGTTGCTCGTTCACGCATGCCTAAGATACCCGTGCCCATTTTTTTTTCAGCCTGGTAACCAGTGCCATTATCCTGAATGGTTAGATAAATATTTTTTTCCTTCAATCCTAATGAAATAAGAGCCGTTTCAGCCTGAGCATGTCGTGCAATATTCGTCAGGCTTTCCTGAGTGATGCGGAAAAGAGCTGTTTCATAATTGGGAGGCAAAAGTTTCACAACGGGTTCGATTTGTTGAAGGTCCAGATCCACCTGTAATCGTAGTCTTTGTCCACTGTCCTCCCCCAACCAGCGAAAAGCCGCCAGTAATCCCAAATCATCCAGCACACTAGGTCGTAACTGCTGGGCCAGGATACGCACATTTTCCAGTGAAAGCCGGGTTAAATGTACCAGTTGTTGCAGTTCAGTGGATAGCTGTACATGTGATTGTTCTGCCATCCTGCTGGTGGTAAGTTGATGGAAGTGTTGATTAAGTACCTCCGCATGAATGAGTAGAGCAGTCAAATTTTGTCCAGCTTCGTCATGTAGTTCCATACCAATGCGCCGGCGCTCATTTTCCTGGGCCTGTAAAATGGTTCTTGTCTGTTCACGACGTACTTCTTCCAGGCGGTCCAGCATATTATTAAAAGCTTGTGCCAACTCGCTAATTTCCCATGAAGCGGTAGTGACAGTGGCTCGTTGTTGGGTATGTCCTGTTCCTATTGCTCTGATGGTCTTGAGCAACTCAAAGAGTGGATGGAAGCTAGCGCGCAACAAAAAAATATTGGCGAAAAGTGTAAAGAGAGCAGCTATGACAATGAAGATTGTATCGATCAGATAGTGGTGCATTTCTAGTTGATGGCTTGTAACCCAGAGTGCAGCCAATGTCTCTGCAATGAGCATAAAACTGTTTACAAGGATAACCTTTTCAAACAGGGATATGTGCCAGTTTTGAAGCCACGCCGTTAAGGGACGGAAAAATTTGCTCACCGAAATATGGCCACCTTCTATCTATCAACATTGAGCTCAGCTTGTTGTTTCGTGTTTTTGCATGCAAGTTCTCATAGTGCCGATTTTACCATAAAACAGTCGCAACGGACTCGCGTATAGGGACAATGACGTGGTGTCATAACTAATTTAGTGCGCAAGTGGCTTAAATCAAAGAACTATGACCTGTAAGGTTTTTTGTTGGGATATAAATCCTTGCGCCTGTGTTTTGATTGTTATTGACCATGGACCTGCCATATTCAGAGCAAGATTCACCTCATAATTGCCTTGGCCACGAGCAACCACACTACTTTGCAACGCAGGCATGTCCATATTAGTCATGTGAGCATTGGGGATTACCCGAGCCTGATCGATTGGTAAGCCATCGGGATCAGATAGATGTAATTCTAGCTTTGAAGGGCCAGTTGCGACAAATTGTTTTTGTGCCACTTCTACTTGTAGAAATGCTGGTGCATAAGGTTGATAGAAAAAAGCCAGCGTCAATGAGCTCGCACAAACTATCAGCAAAAGAAGCCAGAAAAAAGGTCTGATGCGCATATTACTCCACCATATTTACAAGATAAATATTTCTATCTTCATTGTATATGGACAATGGGACGGTGACAATATCACACCTTACTTATGAAATAACTGTGTGTTTAATCGTAACCTCCGCACGACATCTACTTGAAAATTTAATAGCCTTGCGTGATAACGTGCTCCACTAGAGAATATACCTAAAATAGAGCCAATGTCCATCCGGAAAACTACCTAATTTTGTCCCTAAGGGAGATGGTTATATAGATGCTTTCTGATCAGGTATAGTGAAAGAAGAAACCTCTCCTAGCAATACATTTTAGATCCTCTCTGGGATAATTTCCTGGAGAGCTCTGTTAATGATGAGCTAAAAAGAGAATTAACAATAACGTTAGCGGTATTCAATTTAGAATATGAGTAACAATACGTGTCTTGATTTTACGCTAATTGAGGAGGCATCCTTTGCCAGGTGCGCATATTTTCAAATATTTGAGACAGAATATTCATGGTTTTGTAGCTGCACTCATAATTACTTTTGCAGTTGGTATGCGCCTGATTTTAATTTTTCAGCATTGGCCGCCAACCAACGGTGATGAAGGTATTATGGCAACGATGGCTTACAACATTGCCTACAAAAATGAGCTTCCAATGATGTTTTACGGTCAGGATTACATGGGAGTAATAGAAGCTTATCTCGGAGCATTATTTTTTCATATTGCTGGTGGTCCTTCCCTGATGGCATTGCGCATGGGGGTAGTGCTTATGGTTGGTTTTTTCTTTGTCTGTATGTATTTTCTGATTAGTTTACTCTTTTCAAAAAGATTGGCCCTGGTGACGCTGGCATTGTTGAGTATTGGTTCAATTCCGTACCTGACACGTCAAACTATTGCAACAGGAGGGTCTTCACAGACCCTCCTGTTTGGCTCACTAGCATTCCTCATTGCTGCGTGGCTTGCGTATTCGTATCGACGCTATATGTCGGTCCGTACACATCTGTTTCGCCTTTCACTCTATGGTGTCTTTGGTGTGGTAGCTGGACTGGCCATATGGAGTGACATGGTTGTGCTGCCCTTTTTAGCGATGGTAGTATTACTGATGCTCGTATTTTGTTGGTATGAACTTCTAATCTGGGGTGGCTGGTTAGCAGGGATTGCTGGAGGTTTTATTGGTTTCTTTCCTTCCTTCTTGTATAGTATTCATAAAGGGCTGAACCCTTTGCTGATACTCCTCAATCAAGTGCATGGCACGGGATGGGCCAAAGATGATCCTATGGCTACAGTAGGGTTATGGCACAATCTCATAGAGACGATACAAGTAACACTTCCCACAGCGACTGGATTTCCTTTTTGCCCTGTTATTGAATATCCTTTTTTAGGAGATAATACTCCACGCACAGTTCAATGTAGGATCATTCAAACAATCTGGGGTGGTAGCTATCTGGTGTTGATCCTATTTGCACTGTTTTTTACTCTGCTTATGTTGCAGAATGTCATCCGAGATAGAAAAATCCTAGGTGAGGTTGAATGCCACACGCGCTTGGTGAGAAGGATTGCCCAGCTCCTAATGCTTGGTGGTGCTATTAGCGCCATTGTAGTGTTTATACATAGCACAGGTCCTGTTAATCAAGCAGGCTATCATGCTCGTTATTTAATTGGCCTACTCATAATATGGCCAGCGCTCATTGATCCGTTATGGAGTGCCGCAGGCCAAATAAACCCACGAGGTCATTGGCAGAAGTTATTGGTCTATAGTAGCCGGTGTATCCTGTACGTTATCGGCGCCATCCTGATTTCTGGTACCGTGATCGCATTTAGTCAGGTGTCCAGAGCCCAGACTGCCAATCAACAGCGGAGCCATCTTGTCGCACAGTTGGAGAATATGGGGATAACCCATATCTATATGGACTATTGGAGTTGCTATAGCTTGATTTTTGAGAGTCAAGAAAAGTTACTTTGTGGCGTTATAAACCATCATCTTAATCCTTCACATAATCGTTATCCAGCATATTACACTATAGTACATGCAGATAAAGCGTCCTCCTGGATGTGTCCCAAGTATGCAAACATGACAACTGCAGAATATGACTGTTTGGATTGGTTAGAGAAGTGGATAGTAAAGCAGACGCCTGGTAAATACAAACGTTACGAGATTGATAACTATATCTTATATCGCTACATGTTTTAGTTAATATATAAAAAATAATAGATTTGTAATTGGCTTCTTTATAAAAACACTAATGGCTTTCCGTCCTTCTGGAGTGGAGGAGGAGGGTTACGAGGGCAGCTCACGCTCCGTCATGGGCTACCGCCCCTGCACCCCGCTTTTTCCCTAGTGGACGAAGAGCCATTAGTGTTTTTATAAAAGCGCGATGGTTGCTGTAAAGTCCTGTTTTTCTCATAAAATATTGTGTATGCTTGCATATTTAGGTTATAGTATGTACAGTTATTTTTTTGGAACTATTAGATTAATAGTATAGACATTCATTTGCCAGATGAATGTTGGAGGGAGCGAGGAAGATCTCGCAAAGAGAGAACGTTTTGTATTATCTAACGCACGCAGATATCAATTTTGCACGTGCAGAGTTTGATAAAATCATAGAAGTATCTCAAAAGGAAATAGCATATGGCCTTATTTAAGAATGGATCTTCGACGAATAGAAGATTTACGCTTACGGCAAAGGTATCTGTCCTGCTTGTATTAGCTGTATTTGTCCCATTGATCATTACACTAATTGGTAGTGAGTTATTTTTACGCCCAACCCTGGTATCTCAGGCAAGTGCTCAGATGGCGACCGATGCAGAGACGCATGCCCAGGCAATTGACGCCCTTTTGATTGCTCGTTTGCAAGACTTACAATATATCAGTCGATATCGAGCAATTCAAGTTTATCTATCTGGTAATAATAAATATCAGAATCAAGCCAAAGATGAGTTGGCCGTAGGCAATCATCTGGATGCCAATTATGGAAACTGGACCTTATTTGACGGGAGTGGCAACCCTGTACTTTCATATCCAACCGCATTGCAGCGAGGGGTAGACAGAATTCCACGGTCTTTATTAACCCAATTACAAACTCACAATAAATCGCTCATTTCTGATGTCCATCTTGATAAGCAGACACACATGGCCTATGTGGATATGTACACATTAATCTCTGCTGAAAACAACCGCACAATTGGTTATGGTCGTGCGACATTTCACCTTACGGACATCTGGACAGCAGTGAATAACGCCACGAGTGCCGCACCTCGTAGCTATGCAATGATCGTAGATGGCAATGGAATGCGTATTGCATATACTAATCCAGATAAAACGTTAACAACATTACCAGCTCCTCTCTTTACATCTGTTGGGCCTATCAGTGATAGTTTGAGGAAGCAGATTGCTGAAGAGGACCTATATGGCAATACAATGACCAAAGTGAAAACCTTATCTGATCCTAAGTTAATGAATACCACGCGTGATGGAACTTCATTTGATTTTACTCCAGCTACCAAAAGTGAAGTGTATCAAGCCTATCAAGTGAAAGCGCATGTGGTGCCATGGTCCTATATTGTGCTTCGGCCCGTAGATACAATTACAAATGCAGCAACTCAGCAGGATGTCTATCTTGTGATCATCATAGTAATCGTTGCTGTGTTGGCCGTACTGGTTGGTCTTCTGGTTGGCCGCACGATTACAAAACCCATTTTATTTTCAATGTCCTCACTCTCCAGTAGCAGTGACATGTTAAATAAACTGGCCTCGCGGGAGCAAGTGACAGCGACCGAGCAAAAATGGATTGTTGAATCTTCACAAACTGCATTACAATCAGTGCAATATTACACAGAAGCGACTAATGTTGCAGCTCGCAAGCTAGACGAGATCGGGACGGAGCTACTCCATAACTGGGAGCGTGTTGATCCAATACAAGCTCAGCAGCGTTTGCGAGAAATTTTAGCGGCTGCACAATATATTGAAAAAGTTGCGATGCACCAGGAGAAGAGCAATCAAAGCTTATCGACTGCTATTCGTATTGCGACCCAGGTAACTGATCAATTAATCGAAGGTGCAACTTCAGCAAATGAAGCAGCCGTGCAGTTACAAGAAGTTATCAAACAATTACGCCAGGTGGTAGGAGAAACAAAATGAAGGAAAATTCAGGTATAAAGAAATTTGGCCGACGAAGGTCATTCCGGTACGAATTAATGGGGACCCTTCTTTTCTCCTGTATGCTGCTCGCATCCTGCTCGTTTGGAGATAATAGTGGTGTTGGTAATATCCCTTCTGGCAATGGTGGAAAGAATTGTACGCATGTGGGGGTATTTTTGCCTGATCGCACGACTTCAGATCGCTGGGAACATAATGATCATCCATTATTAGAGGAAACTATAAAGAAAGCAATTCCTGGAGTGAGCATTGATTATCACAATGCGAATGGTGATAGCGATGCACAGTTAACGCAAACAACGACTGGAATGGTAAATGGCGATTGTATTTTGGTAGTGGCGGCCCATGATAGTATCGCTGCTGAGCCAATTGTGGCACAGGCTAAAGCCCATAATATACCTGTAATAGCTTATGATCGTTTAATCCAATCTAAGGATTTGGATTATTATGTCTCCTTTAATAATACCAAAGTAGGGTCCTTACAGGCAAAATATATTGTTGATCATTATCAAACATACAAAACAGCAGACAAACCTGTTCGTATGGCGCTCATTAGTGGTTCACAGACAGATACAAACGCCCTGCTATTCAGCATTGGAGCACATTCCGTGCTAGATCCATTGCTAGCAACAAATGAATTAAAGATTGTCAATGAGGTTTTTACACCTGATTGGAGCAATACTACAGCTCAGACCGAGATGGAAGCAGTTTTAGCGGACAATCAGAATGATATCCAGATTGCATATGTAGCAAATGATGGTATGGCTGGTAGCGTAATTACCGCCCTAGAAAATGCGAAGTTAACAGGTAAAGTACTAGTGACCGGTCAGGATGCTACTCTTGGAGGGCTACGGAATATTTTGCAAGGCAAGCAAAGCATGACAGTATATAAACCGATTGCGAAAGAGGCCCAATCGGTTGGGGATCTAGTCAAGGCGCTTTATGATGGGAATGACGTAAAAAAGCTTACGGGAGAAAACACAACATCGACCTATAATGGTGGCCTTATTCCTTCAATTTTGGATGATCCAATATCAGTCGATATCCAGAATATCAAGCAAACGGTTATCAAAGATGGTTATGTTTCTATGTCGGATCTTTGTAAAGGTCTGCTACGTGGAAGTGGAAATGTGTGTTAGTTTATAGGAGGAGGGCAAAGAAAATTTGCCCTCCCTAGAATCAATTATGTTCCTGGATTGCCTGGCGTAAAAATGCCTCTGCTGGAGGATAAACAATATCAATTTCACTGATTTCCTGGTCATGATCAAGGTGATCAAAAATACGTAAAGTAATACCTTGAGCGTCAATCTCTTCCTGTTTCTCCAGCAGCGGTTTCGTAATACGCCGATCGTCTGAGCCGGAATAAATATAAAGTGGGCAGCGTATTGTGTCTGGATACACAATTGGCCAGCGAACAGTAGCCTGCCAGCAAGCAATCAAAGCCGGGATCGTGCGTTGTTCGACCCAGAGCATATCCTCATTATCAAATCCCAATTGTTTAAGGGTTCCTTCTTGCTGAGCTTTATCTATGATGCGTAGTTCTGAAATAATCTGATTGATACGTTCCTCAAAGTAAATGCGTCCAAAAAAGCTACCTGCGACGATTGCTCGTATGATACGTGGTGAACGTGAGGCAAGCAGTAGAGCAAGAGTGCCTCCGAAAGAGTGTCCCCATACAAGAAAATTTTCGACACCACATGCATCTACAACAGCAAAAATATCTGCAAGCATCTGCTCAATATGATATGATTTGGGATCAGTGGGACGAGCACTATCGCCGATGCCCCGGCGGTCCATGGTCACAACACGAAAATGATGACGTAAACGGTCAACATATCCAGTTTCATGCCAGATTTTGTGTGTCTCATCGAAACCCTGAAGGAGGAGTAGGAGTGGTCCTTCTCCCTGTACATCATAAACTATTTTTGTGCCATCGGTTGAAGTAAGAAACATCTATACCCCTATTCTTCATTAATATGTACCAAACTTTTAGCGAGCTTTTCAAGAAGAGAGTAAATAAGCATACTTCTTATACCATTCTCGTGAGCCCACAAACTGAATAATTATGTGTAGTAGATGAATATTCTCATCTACACATAGTGTATCATTTTTAGTATCTAACCAGATAAATTTAGTTAGCGGTTTGTCCATATTCCGAGTTATTATATCTTACTACAAGCTTTCTGTCGTTTGTTTGCAATTTCCCATGGTAAACTAGATAGTGTGACGCCTGAAAAATTGATATTTGTGAGCCTCAAGTCAGAATATTGAAGTATCTTTTCAGGCCTTTTGAAGATATTAAGATTATCAAACTTTGCTACAATGTCATGTTATATTCTATAGATCCTAATTTGGCAGAAAAGATATCTATGGTGTATAATATGGGCAGACAACCGATATATAATTATTGAGTTCCTGAGAAAAAGGGCATCCATTGATCCTATTACAGCTCTGGTAATGTTTTATGGCAAGTTATGTTTTCTCTCTGTAGTGATTATTTATATAAAAATTATCAATAAACTATTATTTTAGTATAAAATTCGTAAATCTTCAGATATTCCTCTTGCGCTAACTGCAGAAAAAGAAAAGAGATTTGCGATGACTATGGGACTGTTATCCCACCCTGACACCCCTACTGCATAGTTACTGAACTTCTTAAAATGTACATGTGGATATGCATATTAAGTTCAAGTATAGTAAACATATTCTGAATTATTTTGCAATCATCGTAAGGATTTTAATTGATAGTAGCCTTTACTACAGAATCTATATACATAAATGAAATTAGTTTTGCTAATTTTGGAGAGTTATAATCAGTTCTAGCTCATAAGAAATGCAAAATTGTGTTTTTGGTAAGTCTAGTGTTCCACTGTATGTAACTTTTTTTTGTTGACAATCGTGTAACTCTTGGGTGTAAAAAGCTCAAATAGATTGTAGAGTAACTTCGTAGCCTGGCACATATAAGCTAGAGTGAAGGGTTCAGTATGAAAATCGCACATATCGCCCCCCCTTGGATCTCAATTCCTCCCAAGAACTATGGTGGTACTGAGAACGTTATCTATAATATAGTTGAAGAGCAAGTTGCTCAAGGACACGACGTTACCCTATTTGCCCCTGGAGATGCTAAGACATCAGCGCATCTTGTATCTTTTTTTCCTCATTCCTTAATTGATGCAGGTGTACCATGGCAAGCTCACTTAAAGGCATATTACCATACTTATAAGTCAATTGAGTATATTAAAGAGCATCATTTTGATATAGTGCATTCTCATCTCTCTTCCAGCGCGGATATGTACACTTTTCCACTAGCAAACCATCTAGGGACTTCACACGTATCGACGTTACATAGCCGTTTCCCCTTTGATCGTGTCCAAAATTGGGTAGGTGATGCAGACGAATTCTTTCTGGAATGGTTAAAGTTGACTCCTTTAATTGCAATTAGCAAGAACGCTCAGGCTGAAATTACTATACCAGTCAACATTGTTGGTGTAGTTCACCATGGTTTACCAATGCAGCAATTTAAACCGACCGTGGATCAAGCAGAGAACTTCCTGGTCTGGTTGGGGCGGTTCGTACCTGAGAAAGGTGCCCATCACGCGATCAATATAGCAAAAGCGTCAGGTATGCGACTTGTATTGGCAGGTACTATTGACCGTCATATCGCCACATCGGTTGATTACTTTGAGCGAGCGATTAAGCCCCAAATTGATGGCAGACAGATCAAATATATTGGTCCTGTTAATACCAAAGACAAAATTGATTTATTAAGTCGTGCTCGTGTCTTTTTAAATCCTATTGAATGGGAAGAGCCTTTTGGGATGGTTATGATTGAAGCCATGTCAGTTGGTTGTCCCGTCATCACATTTGCGCGGGGGGCTGCGCCAGAAGTTGTTGCTCATGGTAAAAGTGGTTATCTGGTAAAAGATGTCAAAGAAATGAAACGAGCTCTGGCCCAGATAGATAAGCTTGACCGCAAACAAGTCCGAGCTCATGTTGAAGAGAATTTTTCTGCTCGTGTAATGGTTGAAAAGTACATGAGTATTTACCAGCAAGTTCGTGCGGCTCAGTTGTTGAAGACAGCTTCTTTAAATCGCTCAGTTGCTGATAGCATTGCGAAGATGCCAAAGATAGTTCCGCCAGTACCGTTCCCACAAATAGCGGATCCATTACTCGACAAATATCCCATTTCTCGTGTCTCACAACAGACACTTGAGGCAGAGCCAGATATTCTTCAGTAGCCTGGGATGCCAGCGCGCAATTACTTGTTTCAGACTTCTAGACAATCATGCTACATGAATTCCAAGGAACGACGGCAGATATCTTCTAGCTTTTTTGTAAGGTCTATAAGCTAAGAAGATCTATAGGGGATCTTGTGCTTCCGATGGATTGATGCCGCCCTTTTCAACTATCTCAAGTGCTTCATAAAGCCACTTAAGATAAGTCTGTTCAAAATCGAAAGCAAAGCGGGAAATGAGGCGGAAGTAGATATCTTCTTCGTTGTTTGTTTCCTGCGCGTATGGATTGGGGCGTCCACTGGTTTGTCGTGGTTGATCTGGAACTGGTATATATTGTGTATTTTTTCGATATTGAAATAGGCGTTGTTCATGTATGGCAATTCCAGTTCGTAGCGTCTCAGCAATGGCTGAGGGTGGAGCAAAAGAGCCAAAGGTGATCTTGAGTAAAAGCTCATCTCGTAATTGCAGCACGGCTGGTGGTTGTTGCTGCCAGTTAGTGAGCGCTTCGCGACCAGCTCTAGTGATAGAGTAAACCTTGCGATCAGGCCGTGATTCCTGTTCTTCACGTTCCATCTCTACCCAACCAAGTTCTTTCATTCGTTTCAGTTCATTGTAAATCTGGCTATGTGCTGCTGACCACATAGCGGAAAGTACTTGGTCAAAAAGACGTTTAAGGTCATAGCCAGAAAGTGGGCCCCAATAGGCCAGTAATCCCAAGACGCCATAAGTGATTGGATAAGCTTCAGGTCGATCCATAGCGTTGTTTTTCCTTTTGCATTGCCTATATTTTTTCTCGCCATAATTTTAGCATATTGTGCTTGCCCATCATATGTTTTCCTGGCCATAGTTATTAGAATAATAGAGTAAAAGCGTCATTCTGTTCAGGTAGAAATAAAATGCTCTGACTGTTTGCGATATGTACTACCTGGAAGACATTGCCATTTCCAGACGCGTTCCTGGAAGCCGTTCCAAGCTCCTTGCTCATGAAAGACTATGGCCAGGTCTTCCGGAAGATAGGCGCGAAACTCAGGTTGTTTGATTGATGTGACTAACTGATTCGCGAAGAAGAGGGTGTCTTCTTTATCATATATTTTGCCACCTGATCGTAGGAACTGATGATAAATGTTTGACTCAATTTCATCCCAGGATTTTTGCTTATTGACCAATTTTCGTGTTTCACAAACGATTGTTGCCATTGAGACCAATTCTTTTTTGCATTCAAAAACAGTGATGATGCCTTGTAAGGCATTAATGCCCATATGCATTACACTATGGCAGGCGGGACATACGGTCTCTAAATTCTTCAGTTGATGGTTATCCTCGGCTCCAATATGATTAACCTGCATAAACTTGCGGCAGGTCAGTGAACAATAGACGCATGTATAGTGGTCCTTCTCTAATACTTGACTGCGAATACGTTGCCAGTCCTCTGCATTTCTTTCTTTAAACCACTCACGTGCTGTCATAACAGATGGGCGCAGTATCTTCATTTTCTTATTCCTATCATTGCGATGATGATGTCTATCATAACATCCGTAAGGCCTCTTTAATAGAAATCTGCATGTAGTAGTACTATCAAGGACAGAGTTATAATTTTTGCCTTGAACAGAGCTACCAATATGATGAAGTGCGAAACGCTAAAAGCGGTAGTACCAGCTTTCGGAGGACTCATCAAAATTCAATGGATGACGAGTCCCTTTGTTCGTAAAAAGAAGATTTTATCCTCCGATGACATTGCGGAGATCAGTTACAACATTTTGTAGTTGGTTAGAAGTCTCATCGGCTGCAGTAGCTCCAGATACAAGCTGTTCATTCACCTGAGTCGTGATATTGATTGCTGTCGCCAGTTTCTCATTGCTTGTATTTTGATAATCTATGGCGCGCTTGATATATTGGGAAGTCTCGATTATTTGCTCAACAGCCTGCTTGACTGTTGTTTTGTCTAATGTATCCCAATTGCGCAAGAGATGAGTACCCGTGGTGCTCATATGTTGAATCGCTACCTCTGCGGCATTGTTATAGTACTGAACGGTCTTTAATCCCTCCCGTGAGGCATCGATGACCCATACTTGTTCAGCCGCCGCATTTTTTTGTTTCGAGGCCAGAGTCGCAAGCGATTCACTATTGTCGCTCAGATGATTGACTGAGCGTGAAATCGGATAAGAGATACGTCTTCCTCCTATCAGGCCAAAAAGCACTGCGAGAATGAGCACGCTAACGGCGACAACAGACGTTATGAAAAACTGCTGATTGGCAACTGTGATAATGGTATCGACGGGACTAAGCACGATATAGTTCCAAGGAACGGTGGTAAGGGTTTGTCGTACCGCCTCAAAGGACTGATTCTGTCCAGTGGGTTGTAACGTAAAGTTCGTGGGTGCGTTATCTCCATTTAGTGCTTTCGTTAATGCATCATCTTTAACTACTCTTACCGTACTTTCTTTTCCATAACGTGCTTCATCGCTAATTTTCTGTTGCATATCTTTATCAATAGGAGCCGTAGCCGTAAACTGTTGCTGAACATTAGTGGGATCAGCGATGCGTACATTATTCTCATCGAGAATAAATGCATAGCTACCAGCACCGTTTGCCCCTTTTTCGCTGTTAACAATACTCCAAATGTAGTCTAAATTGAGGGTGGCACGTACAATACCAACCACCTTATTTAACACCAATGAGAAGCTTGGTACATAGATATCGACTGAGGCCTTTTGCGTGTTGGAGTCATAGTAGACTGCTGACATAAACGGTTTGCCAGTGAGTAGCCGTTGGGCATCCTCTGGCGGAATGATATACTTGCCATGAGGCTGGAACTTCGCATTTGTGTTATTAGTAGAGTAGGAAAGCAACGGTTTCCCTTTTATGTCAAAGAGCGCCCACAGAGTATAGTTGGGATCAAGATAGGTGCCAACGACCTTACCATTTTGTATGATAAGAGGAGCATTCGCCTGATTTTTGACTGGATCAAGAAGGAAATCCTGTGCGAGAGGAACCTGAGCCAGGCTCTGAACGTCCAGCATCCGATCTCTAAAATAGTTATTGATCAACTGAGCGCGCGTATGGGCATCTGTTTCCATCGCCAAGCGTGCCTGATTCGTCAGAGCTGGACGTGCAAGCCAAACATTTGCTGCAATAGTGATCGTAAGAGGTAATACTGCTGCTGCGAGTAACCAGATCGCGACCTGTACGGATAATCGAATACGTTTTCGAGGAGCGCGTATCTTCTGTTGCTGGGCCATATAGATCTCCTTTTTAGTGTGGTTCTCGGTGAATAACGCCGATCTTTTCTAGATCGTTTAGTTGAGTTGCTACTTCTTGTACTTGTCGCCCAGTCAGTCGGGCTAAATCGGTTAGAGTGCGTTCTCCATTCACTAACATAAAGAGGTGTTTGTGAGCGCGTGAAAGCCGTGCTGTCTCAATCAACTGCACGCTACGACCAGGAAGGAGTTTCTTCTGATAAGGCACTTCTGTGTGAGTAGGCATTCGTGGTGTTCGTTCCTGCTTCTGGTTGGGAGAAGGAGTCAACACGGTTGGACGCGTATCAGGAGGGGGCGGGACATCCAAGTCGGATTTATGGGGGTATGACCGAGATGAAGGCGTATCCTGTGTAGGTGATTGGGGAATGAAAGCAAATCTGCATTGGGTCCAGGTATATAATAAATTACAAGCATCCATTCCATTGCGATAGCCTATCTTGGCACCTATGATGAGCCCATCAGCGAAAACAAGCATGCCCTCCTCAAACGTTGAACCTTCCCCGCGTTCGACGGTCAGGATGCCAGTTTTTCGACCTAATTGTAGTACTTGAATGACCTTTATAAGCTGGTCTGCTGTTGTATCCCGTTGTGTCAACACAGCACTCCACTCTACTTTGTTGCCGTTCTCCCTATCCCTAGAAGGGTAAGGATTTTATCTCTCTGAAGTATCAGCTTAAGGTTTTTATAAGCACAATGGCAAAGATCTCATCATGAGCGAAGAAAAATAATGATTTCGAGGGTATGTTGCACACGCCAGATTTTCAAAGGGGTAGCACTTA
The DNA here is from genome assembly GCF_003967575.1 of Dictyobacter alpinus. Taxonomy (NCBI): domain Bacteria; kingdom Bacillati; phylum Chloroflexota; class Ktedonobacteria; order Ktedonobacterales; family Dictyobacteraceae; genus Dictyobacter; species Dictyobacter alpinus. The sequence continues at coordinate 19,819 of NZ_BIFT01000001.1, read as the reverse complement.
ACACACCCGCTTACTTTGATGCTAAAGAGGAAACTCCCTATATTCATGCCTGGGTATCTGCTCCACCAGAATTGCCCATCTAGCTTTCGCTATAACATTTTTTAAGCAATTAATAGTCTCTAATCTGGCATTAATTTGGCATGTGAGAAGCGAGCTATATTGATAAGCGACACCAATAGTTCAGTGTTCTGAATGATCGGTGCATCGAACTGTACAACTTCTATTTGCTCTGAAATGTCTACCTCCTGTCCCCATTTAACGAAATGAAAGGATTGGAGTATGCCTAGAACTGGAAAGCTATTTTGGGGCCTGATCTTTGATGTTTGCGGACAAGGTTCTTTACCTTGATAGGAACGATACTTCTAGCTCAAAATCAAAGAATGCAGAACCCTACATGCCAGGATGATAAAGATCTATAGCAATACAGCAAAACCTACATATTTGTAGAATAGTAGAATGATTGTGATTTGTAAAGCGGGTTGCCCGATTGGTGAGCTTGACGCGTTTTTTGGGCTAGTACAAATAGGTGTTTAATATAAAAAATAAATATGGCCTTAAGCACAACATGGGATCTCCCCAATTTCAAGACAGACTTATAAAAAGACATTTCTCCGGGAGAGACTGAAGAGAGAGGTAGTGTAGCTTTATACATCTGGATAGGTAATAAGCATGATCAGAGCGATAAGCGCCAGTATGGCCATGATTGCGCTGAACGCGACGCCTGCTATCTGCAGTCCAAATATCTGTGCAGCCACACCCACGCCGATTACAGGAATGGAGATTGCGATGTAGAGTACTACGAAGAAGCTTGATATAATCTCGCTGCGTTGTGCGGAAGGGCTCTGGGCATTGATTGCAGCTAAACCGGCACGGAAACTCATGCCTTGTCCGAGACCAGCGACTACTGCTCCCACAACGAGCAATGCTAACGAGCGTGTTTGTAATCCACTGGCAACCAGCGCTAACCCAATAATAAGCCCGACGCACCCTGTAGGGAGCATAAGGCGTTGGGGGAGACGCTCAAGAAGAAGTTGGCCAAAGGTAGAGGAGGCAAATACAGAGAATACGACCAGACCTGTGAGTGCATGGTTGGGTAAGTGGAGCGTTTGGTGCAAAAAAACAGGTGCGACTGCTGTAAAAAGTCCAAGCATAGAAAAACCTGCAAAACCAGGTATTGATGCGCGGAAAAATGTAGTGCGTACCTCGGCGGGTATGCGCAAGCGTTGCGGCCGAAACCAAACATTTGTCTTTACCTTGATTGGCTCTGGTATAATCAAAATACCTACGATAGCAAGGACAAGCAGAATGAGGTCGAGGATGAAAACGAGCTGCAATGGCAATATAGCATATTGCGAGAGCAATCCGGCAAGTAGCGGCCCAAGGCCCAAGCCACCCATATTTGCGCCAGCGGCGATTAATGTTGCCTTGCGTTGTTCATCTTGTGGAGCGAGATCCACGAGTGTGGCTGTTGCAGTTCCTGTAAGTATTCCTGCTGATAATCCAGAGAGCACACGACCTATAAACAGGAGGGTCAGGCTACCTGCAAACAGAAAGGCTAGTGCACTGGCCGCTGATAGCAGCAGGCCAACTAGAAGCACCCAACGACGCCCAATCTCATCTGAAAGATGACCAAACAGGAGCAACGCTGCTATCACCCCGACCGCGTAGGTCGAGTAGATCACGGTTACCAACAAGCTTGAAAAGCCAATTTCTTGTTGATAAATTGGATAGAGCGGTGTAGGCAACGTTGTGCCCATCATTGTTACTATGAATGCATAAGAGACTAACACAAAGCCAACGTGACGCCCGACAGGTGCTTTCACTATGGTTCTCATTAAAGTGTTTCCTTTCACATGCGCGCTTCAACCTGGTTACAGTAACATAAATAAAGCATACTATTTGTTATCAAATTTTGGATCAAAAACAAGATAGTGATACACTCCTTGCCACATTAAGGCAATTCCTCTATGCTTCAGCAAAAATTACCTTTGAATATATTACGTGCTCATGTGTTTTTCTTAGAAGAGGCGCATCTGCTCGAGGCTTGAGTCTGGCTCTTCTGGTTTCCACGTGAGAGGTGGTAGGGAGATGAAGGCGCGCACACGCTGATAGAGTTGGTAGCAGATCTCGGGCGAATGCGCCTCATAGGGACAGTGGCAAAAGGCGTAGATTGTTAAGCCCTGCTTGTACCAGTCGGCAAGCTGTCTGGCCCAGAAATCGAGCAGGGGAGCGTTGATCTCCATGCTCGGGTGGCCGATGTAGCGGACGAAAGCGAAGTCGGTGGTGGTGGTGATGTGGACGGGCAGATGGGGCTTGCGCTCGCGGGCCTGTAGCTCCTTCTGTTCCTTAGGCGTGCCGGTACGGATCGGGCGCGTATCCATGATGACGCGTGCGGCTCGGTGTTGCCGTAGTAACTCGTTCAGCGCACCGATATGCGGTTCCTTATAGAAGTCGGGGTGGCGTACCTCGACGGCCAGTCGTACCTCCGCTGGCCAGAAATCCAGCCATGCCTGCAGCTGATCGATCTGTGAGGGACCAAAGAAGGGCGGCAGTTGTAGGAAGATAGGTCCGAGCCGCTCTCCGAATTCCTGCATGCGATCGACAAAGGTCAGTGTCTCACTTTTCTGCTGGGAGAGCAATCCCTCGTGGCTGATGCTGCGCAGCACCTTGGGACAGAAACGGAAGCTGTTTGGTGTCTCCTGTACCCAGCGCGTCACCGTTTCCACCGAGGGCATAGCGTAGAAAACTGTGTTGCCTTCAACCGTGGACAATTTTCGACTATAGAGATGTAGAAAATCGCCCTGTGGAGTGCGGGCAGGAAAGAACTCTCCTACCCACTCTTTATAACCCCACATTGGACAACCAATATAAAACATCCACCAAAACTCCTTTAAGGGTGTAATGGATACTGCTTTTCTGCGTATTGTATAAATCATACACTATCTGTTAGATCTTTCAAAGCGTTGCTGTCGTATTATATATACTGTTTGAATATCCAAAAATTAGTAAATAATCCGCTTGTTTTACATACCTGTATATGCGACCTCTATAAATCGCAAAAAAGCTGTTTATTGTGCAGACGTAGAGATGATAAGGTTTTTCTGGTAGGAAAACATGGAGGTTTTGATGGAAAATCGGCTGTTAGGGTACGAGCATGCTGCGACAGTGAATGAAGTTGCAATGTGGGCCAATGGCTTACTGGGCAAAGAAGTACCAGGGGAGCCTGGATATACGGTTGTTAAAATTATTCAATTTCAACTTATACAGATTTCTAATGGCTACGATGTTTTGGTGTTGGTTGAAGTAAAAGAAGAGCTTGAACCTTTAAACCTTAAGAAATCTGATGTTGAGGCAATTATTGATATAACATCAGCAGTTGACGATCGACTTTAATATAGATGTAAGGATATAATAATGTGTCGTATTGGGTGGTATCAATCATAAAATACCCAATGCGATGTATTTTAATCTGCAGTTATCTGGCAGAATGTAGGGTATGCTTTGTTCCACTGATCTACGTCTTGCGGAGTATAACTTTGAATCGAAAAAGACCGACGTATTAAAGAACGCGCTTGCTGTAGATCGGCTATATACTGAACAAGTAGGTTTCCCAATAGCAGTAGCCTCAATCGGCCCCGCCCAGACATAACGACCTATAGCATTAGCTGTATATTGATATAAAACCGTATTCTAGAGCCACCGCCTACGACATAGCGTCCTGTGAAACGTTTTTGAACGAGATTTTCGATTTTAAGGAGAGAAGAGTCAGCTAGACGTAGCGCTGCAAGTTGGTAAATTGTGTTAAACGAAATAAATTGGATCCCTGTATGGCTAAAAATTTCTGCTTGTGTGACCTGCTGAAAAACTTGTTTCATCATATTGCTGGTGTAGGCATCTCGATAGTGATAAGGATTGCTAAGCGGTTCGCCCTGAGAATTGAGAAAACCGAAGTCTACTCTCCAGGTATCAATTCTAAGGCTTTTGATATCACTATAGCCCTTGAGGCTGGTTTGAATCATGCCTTGCTTTATTTCATGGAAAAAACGCATATATCTCAGTACATGTGATTTAGCACATGCACTGGCTCGTTAAGAAAGCGATGAGTGTTGATAATGGCAAGTTTGTCGTTGACTAAATCGCCAACTACAGCGCGCCTACTACTTGCTCATAAATCAAAAGCGAGTACTTTTACCAACTGGCACCTCCTATCGTGTGCCAGAGTCGTCATCGCCCCAAGAAGGGGTTTCAATTTTCAAAGCCTTGAGCCGTTTTTTTATTATCTCTAAATTGATACCCCGATTATTTTGTTGTCTCTCAAAAAGTGTGTAAACTGTACCTCTCATTGACAGCTACTCCTTGTTTGTATTGACGATAATTGAGATCACTATTATATTTACTTAGATGAATATAATAGTGATAAAATATGTGATTAAAAGAATAATATGCATGAAGTCATATATGAAGCATTAAAATTTTAAACTCTTCTATAAAGAGATTTTCAGATAGTTGCGAGTCTATTAAAAATCTGAGTTTACAAAATAAATATTGTTAAGTACATCTAGTTAGCAGAAAAGAAGATTGCTATGTTATTTGTTTCCTAAACAATCCAAACATCAATACCTCTGTTTCGTACCTGCTCTATCATATCAACCGGCGCTTTAGAATCAGTAATAACAAGCTTAAGGCGTTCAAGTGGGCAAAAAAGTTGCAAAGGCTAAATGTCCCCATTTGCTATGATCGACAATAGCAATCACCTCTTTGGCCGCCTTCATAATAGCTCTCTTTAACTTAACTTTTTCACTATTGACGTCAGTCGAACCTTCAGTTGCAGAAAAGCCTCTGGCTCCTACAAAAGCCTTACTAATATGGACCTGCCGTAAAACGGATTTACCTCATGTGCTAATGAGAGAGAAAGATTCGTACCGTAGCACAATACCAGGAATAAGGACGGAGATACCAGAAGTATTAATTAGTTCCATACCAATGCGTAAACCATTTGTGACGACGGTTAACTCCTTTCTGGCTTTTAGAAATTGGCTCATTGCCAGGGCTGTTGTGCGGGCATCCAAAGCAATTGTTTCTCCATCGAGTACATAACTGGTAGCAATAGTTCCGATATGTTCTTTTTTGTCGTGCTGGAATTGTTCGCGTGTATTAAAGCCCATTTCCATTGAATGAGTTATTGCAAGGACTGCGCCGCCATGAGTACGTACTGTGACATGATGAGATTCAAGTCAGGCTAAATCCTTGCGTATTGTGACCTCAGACACCGAAAAAAGTCGACTTAAAGCCGGGACCGTCACTTGTTGCTGTACTTCTAAGATTTGAGCGATTTGCTGGCGTCTTTCATTTATAAATAGGGCTAAACCTGGAACTGTCCCTCCAGGAGTGTATAGCTCGTCTCTTTTTATACCCATGTATCGATTCTTTCGCTGGTGTCATATGATTTCATTGTGTTTCATTCACCTGTGACATATTTGCAGCATTTTGTCAATAACATGAGTCATCCCTAATTTTTCAAAAGAAGGGCTAGGCAAAATGGATCTCGTCATTTAGACTGTTGAATATGAAAACAAAAAACAGTTCTATGAGGAGATCCATCGTTATTATGTCAGAATTGTCAGAAACCTTCAAACGCTTGGAACGCGATCCGCAAGCGGGATCGCAGCATCTGCTTCAGTTGCTTGAACAGTTTTTGCAGCCTTTTTTGCTCAGGCTCGATGACGTCTTGGACAAACGATTGGTGCGCACCTTACTGCAATGCCTGGTTGCCATCATCCGCCTGCGTCAAAATCCACAAGCTTTGTGGCTGAGTGAGCTTGGTTCCTATCTGCAAGGCTATGATGGGTACTCAACGAGTGCCACCGCAGGCACCAAGCGGGTTGGAAAGCTGTTGCGATCCGTGAAGTGGACGGTAGGACTCATTGACCACTATCTTCTGGAAAAAGCGGATGAGGAGGTACGCACCCTCAAAGAGCAATGCAAGCGGATCCCCTGCATCTGGGATGGAAGTGTGCTGGAGAAAGCCGAAAGCGAAAAGTTGGAAGGACTCTGCCCGGTTCTCTCGAGTAAAGCCAAGAGGCGGCAGCGGACAAAGCGGGGCTTCGTGTTCAATTGGCCTGCTGCTCGTCCGGTCAGGGTCATGGGAATGCAGTGGAATGCTGCACTCATTGTCGGAATGCAAGGGCTTCCCCATCTGGCAGTCACGAAGTGGTGGTCAACCAAAGGCATCTTTGCCACCAGGCTCCGAGATGCGGAAGAAGAGGGATTGCGGATCTGTGTCAGAAAATGGGGCTCTTTGCTGGTTCATGTCTTTGATCGCGGCTATGCCTCAGGATATTGGCTGCGCGTGCTCGCCAAGTATCGAGCCCGTTTCATTATCCGCTGGGTCAAACATCACGTGTTTCTGACTCTGGCCGGAGAGGAAAAGAAGCTGTGGCAAATTGGCCAGGGGAAGAAGTATCGCGCGCACAAAGAGATCTGGGATGGCAGAACGGGAGAAAAGATGGCCTGTGATTTGTGGTGGACAGCCCTTCGCCATCCTCAGACGCATGAACCATTGTTTCTCGTGAAAGCGCGGGTCAAAAAAGGCATCATGTATTTGATCACCAATGAGCCAGTCCACACCGAAGAGCAAGCATGGGATGTATTCTTCAGTTATCGTCGGAGATGGCAAATTGAGGTGAGTTTTCGCTATGCGAAATGTGAATTGGCCTTGGAATGTCCTCGGTTGTGGTCGTTAGAAGCTCGACTCAAGTTGCTTGGTATGGTCATGCTCGTCTATGCCTTCCTGCTTTCCTTGCTTGATCCGAGGCATCACGAACTCGTGCAAGCGCTCTTGCGCTTCCGATGTCACCGAACCGGAAAGCGGTGCCTGCACGTGCAGGCACCACTCTATCGGATCCGATGGGCACTCAGTCGCTTGTGGGACGATGACCGTCCCCGCTTCGGTTGTTTCCTGCCACCTTCTGATGATCCCCTCACGGTTTGCTCACTCATCCGAGACCTTGAGCGATTTCAGAAAAATTGGGGATGACCCATGAATAATTTTCTTCTCATATCCTATAATATTATAGGATATGAGAAGAAAATTATCATACTATATTGGCCAATGGTAAATTACGTGTAGTATATAAGGCATTTGGGCCATTGAGTCTTCACTTTAATTGAGATTCTTCTGATTTTTTGATAAAGTGAAAGTTTGTTAATTTGATTTGTTGACAAACTATATTGGCTGTGTTACATTTCCTCTGTTGGATATATCGTCCAGGTTATCAAAAGCAAAGTTGCTTATTGATAAGTTTTCATGACTTCTTCAAACGATGAGTAACTAAGCCATACGTATTTTTAAGGAACAATTTCGTGGAATAGTTGTAATTGTGTAATCCTGGTTTACTCTCAAAGTAACTTGCATCCATAAATAAAAGACCATCAGAGTGGATAGCGTTTTTTGTGTTGTGAATGTTAGTAACCTCAACGACTAACTCGGAATTGCACTTTTGCATTACAGAGGATCTGAAGACGTTATTGTCGAATGGTAGTATACGATGTTTTTCTAATGTCATTGAAGATACGCGAATATTTGTTGTATTGCAATAGCGGTAGAACTAGTGTAATTCGTGATGATAATTAGAAATAGATGTATTACACTCTCATTTTTATACGAAATTATGGCTTTTATCAAGGCTAGAAATGTTCCTCAATGGCTTATGGAAAGAAGCTGCATCGGCTGAGGGAGGTTATGAAAGCGTTCATTTGAAATTCACCTGTGGGTTGTCTTTTTTGTATAAAGGCAATGGTGTGTTTTAAGAAGGAAGGTTTCAAGATGAAACTCTCAAAGGGTCAACGCGGCAGATGGAGCCTGATGGCAGGCATCCTTTTATTTACACTCCTCTTATCTGCTTGTGGTAGCGTTAATAGCAACACGACAAGTTCATCTACCCCAGCAGCGAACAGTGGCCCAGATGGTAAAGGCTGCAAAAAAATTGGCGTCTCATTTCCAGAGACGAACACCTCATATCGTTGGGATAACCAGGACAAGCCGTTGCTCATCAGTGCATTGAAGAATGCTTTGTCCATTACAGACAATGACATTATTTATAACAATGCGAATGGAAGTACTGCAACTCAACAGACTCAGGCAGAGTCGATGTTAACGCGGGGTGCTTGTATTCTTGTTGTTGCTCCGTCAGACAGTAAAGTAGCGGCAGCCATTGTTGATAAAGCCAAGGCGAAGCATGTGCCTGTTGTTTCCTATGATCGTCTGATCAATAGTAAAGATGTGACAGCATATGTGTCATTCCAAGGGCAGGATGTTGGTAAGTTGCAGGGTGATTACATTGCCAAGCATTACCAGGATTATGTCAAGAAGAATGGGACGACCAATACAGTTATTATCAATGGCTCACAAACAGATAATAATGCGATTCTTTTCAAAGAAGGTTTGCATACATCACTTGATCCTCTATTCAAAAACAACACATTGAAGAATGTGTACGAGCAGTTCACGGACTGGACTGGACCAGTTGCCCAGAAAGATATGGAAGCGGCCCTTTCCCGAACTGGAAACAAAGTTGCTGTTGCCTATGTTGCGAATGACAATATGGCTGAATCTGTTATTGCAGCGCTTAAGACCGTAAATTTGGATAAGAAGGTACTGGTTACTGGTCAGGATGCAGCGCAGGTTGCTATCACCAATATTTTGAATGGTGAGCAAGCGATGACGGTGTACAAGCCATATGGTAAAGAGGCCGAGTCAGCGGCGAAGATTGTTGCAGCCATCAGCAAAGGTGATGATGTAAAAACGATTGCGACGACGAACGTAGCGGAGACAACGAGTAATACGCAGATTCCATCTCTGCTGGAAGAGCCGATTGCAGTTGATCTGAGCAATGTGAAGGACACGATTATCAAGGATAACTTCTATACCAAGGACCAGGTATGTAAAGGTGTAGCAGCAGGTGCTGGTGGTGTTTGTTAAAGAGTGGTCAAAGTTGTATGTGGGAGGGCAGAGGAATCATGTTGCTATGTATAAAGGTTTGTAGGATGAAGAGGCACCAGAGGATTGCTGTCTTTTTGTAAGCTGCAGAACACATACCTTGGACCGATGAATGAGCCCTAGTGCAGTGTTCACAGACATGTACTAGGGCTTTGTCTTGTCAGGCATGAAGAAGTGGTACGTATAGAGTTAGATCGCAAGGTATGTAGAAGGATGTCCTCTTTTGATACTTTTGAGAGGTATATATGGCTGATAATGAACAACTGTTAGAGAGTCAGAGAGAGCCGCTATTACGCATGACAGGGATAGGGAAGACGTTTGGGGCAGTGAGGGCTTTGTCGGGGGTAGACTTTGAAGTCTATGCAGGAGAAGTTGTGGGGCTTGTAGGAGACAATGGAGCGGGGAAGTCGACGTTAGTAAAGACCATTTCTGGAGTTGGGCCGGCGGATGAGGGGGAAAGTTTTTTTGAGGGCCAACCAGTTGTGATCAATAGTCCGCAGGCAGCGACGCGATTAGGAATTGAAACAGTGTATCAAGATCTTGCGCTGTGTGACAACCTGGATGTCACATCCAATTTATTTCTTGGGCATGAACTGAAGACGGCATATGGGACGTTGAGGTCCACGGAGATGGAGAAGCGTGCGCTGGCGGTGTTGAAGACGTTAGATGTGAAAATTCCGTCAGCGCGAGCGCTGGTGGCGGCCTTGTCGGGAGGTCAACGGCAATCGATTGCCGTAGCGAAAACGATTTTGCGGCAGGCGAAGGTAGTGATGTTGGATGAGCCTACAGCGGCATTAGGTGTTGCGCAGACTCGTCAGGTATTGAATCTGATCAAGCGTTTGAGGGAGCAGGGATTAGCCGTGGTGGTTATCTCTCACAACATGGTTGATGTATTTGAAGTTGCGGATCGTGTGATTGTGATGCGTTTGGGGAAGAGGGTTGCGACGTTTAACGCGAAGAGGTCCACATCGGGGCAAGTGGTGGCGGCGATGACAGGGGCAGACTATGGTCTGGAGAATGGAGAGAAGAGCAGAGTTGTTGGAGGAGAAGGAAAATGAGCGATATGATTGAGAAGCATGGAGCGGATGCGAGCGTGGCAGAAGTGCAAGCGGCAGCGAGTACGGTGGAGGTTCCGAGTTATCAACCGCGGCAGACATTTCGGCAGATGTTGCGGAATGACCTGGGTTTTCTGCCAGTGTTGTTGACGCTGGTGTTGATCATTATATTTTTTCAGGTGCTCAATCCGATTTTTTTGCAGGGAGAGAATTTTACTAATATTTTATTACAGAGTGCATCGCTAGGTATTTACAGTTCTGGCATTGTGCTTGTGTTGTTGCTTGGGGAGATTGATTTGTCGGTAGCGGCGGTGGGGACGTTATGTGGGGTGATCATGGCGGTGTTGACAGAGAGGCATGGGTGGGCGATTGCGCCGGCGTTGGTGGTAGCGTTGTTAGCGGGAGGGTGTGCAGGTTTGCTGAATGGACTTTTTGTGGCGGTGTTACGTATCCCGTCGTTTATTGTGACGTTGGCATTTTTCATAATATATTCAGGTCTCTTACTTTTTCTGTTAGGGACGCAGACGACGCAAAGTGTTGGAGATCCGTTTATATTAGCGCTGGCAGGGACGCGTGTGAGTTACTTTACGGATGTTTTGGGTGTAGGATTACCGACGTTAGCGGTGTTGGGGTATGTAGGGAGTTTGATTATCGAGTATTTTGCTCGAAAAAAAGCTGGATTGCGGACGATGTCCATAACGAGATTGATGGTGCAATCAGTGGTGGCGGTGGTGGTGATTGAGGGAGTGGTGGTGATTTTGGAGAACTATCAGGGTGTTCCGTACTCTATGGGCATTCTTTTTGGGCTTATCCTGTTGCTGTGGGTTGTGTTGACGAGGACGTCATTTGGGAGGCATATTTATGCGGTTGGCGGCAATGCTGAAGCAGCGAGGCGTGCGGGTATTAACGTGGTGGGGATTCGTGTGGCGGTGTTTGTGTTATGTTCGCTGATAGCAGTGCTTGCAGCGGTGGTGGATACGTCGCGTCAGAACGCGGTGGCCAGTGCGATTCCATCGATGTTGCAATTGAATATCATTGGGGCGGCAGTGATAGGGGGGGTAAGTCTTTTTGGTGGACGAGGATCGATCTGGGCGGTAGTATTGGGTATTTTCATTATTCAATGTTTAGACAATGGTTTATCGCTGTTAAATCAGACGTCGGATGTGCAGCAAATGGTAGAGGGGTTGGTGCTTATTTTGGCGGTGACGTCAGATGCGTTGATTCGTCGAGCGCAAGCGCGTAGTCGAAGTGGTCGTTAAAGGGAGAGAGAGTGAAGGATATTCCTGTGATGTGATGAAGCATGACGGGAATATTTTTGTGTGGATGTGGTGATAAGAGAGATGGAGTGATGAGGGAGTGGAGAGCCGTGGTGTGTTGGAGCGCTGTGTCAGGCATCGAATGATGTAGTGATGAAGACGGATTAGGGGGACATCACGCAGCGCGTGCAAGCGATCCACTGTCGTTGGGAAGCGTGGAGCGATGTGATCAAGTGAGTGAGCCAGATTTGGTGGAGGATGCGGTGGATGAGACAGTAGGAGCGACCGAGGCAGGTGTGTCAGCACGTCGCCGACGGAGCTTGTTTGCACGGTTGGTAGGTTCCTGCCTCGTCACACCAGCGGAAATGACGTGTTGATCCTTCTGGTGTGAAGTGTGCCTGTTGTTGTCGAGGCTTGGATCTCGCCGTGCAGAGTGGAACGGAGATCCTCGTGCCTGGAGGAGAGAAGAAAGCGGTTTCTGTGCTGTTTTTGCGCATTGCTCAGCCGTGGGGGGATATCGAGAATCCGGGAGATATGCGTGGCATACTGTTTGCGTTGGGCAAGGACATCATGAAGAGGATGTGAGAGAAAGGAGCATCTTTCCCAGGCAGTAGAGGTGGTGCATCTGATGGGAAGGCGGCCTCCTGTAGGAGGGTCATGAGGTGGTGTAAAGCATCAAATGATGAATTTCCGAAGGCGTCATCGGAGAGCGTAGTGGCGATGGTGTGAAACCTGGGGGGAAGTGAAGCAGGGTGGGAATGCTGCGCTGCTGGAAAGAGTTCTTTTTTGCTCTGTGTCCTCTCTCCAATTGGCGGGTGTATTCTGTATGCAGATGGATGATCTTGCAAGCGAAGAAGTATTTCATCATAGGGTGAATAGGAGGATGGGAAACGCGATCGCTGAGGCTTTTCTGTCGACGAGATGAGTGGTTGGCAGTGGGCATGAACAGGAGCGGCCGCCTGGTCCAGGTCCATGAATCGGTCTTCATCCTGCATGCATGACTGGAACATCTGAGGGGAGGGGAGGGAAGGCCAGAGGGAATGCGGCGGCAGCTCTTGGTGTTTGTCTCCGCTTCTCTCTCTGCTCTTTGGCTCGGCCAGTCCGTTGCTCAATCCCGATTCTGCTGGTGTTGTTCCTCTGTGTGGAGAGGATGGGAAGGAGCGAAGGGAGACAGAGAGTGTTTCTCTCAAGGAATCATGTGTGGATGGCAGTGCCCGCAAGAGAGCTCATGGTATGAATACAGTGACCCAGATTGTCAAGACAGAAAAATCCGAGTCCTTAAGAGAAATCTCCTTTCTTTAAGCATGCTCGTCCATTTCTGAGTGAACGTGTTTCACCGTTTTACGAAAACCAAGCCAAATGGTACGTTGGGCCCATTTTTCATGAGAGACAGAGACGACGTTACGTCGAACGTTTCCCAGAAAAGTAGCGTTCGGCTGGAGTTTGGTAATCAAGTGCCTGGTGAAGTCGTTCCTCGTTGTAAAAGTGGAGATAGCGAGACAACTCTCTACGAGCTGTGCGAGGGCTATCATACTCTTTCACATATACTTCTTCATACTTGATTGTTCTCCACAAACGTTCCGTAAAAATATTATCGAGTGCTCTCCCCTTTCCATCCATGCTAATACGTACTTCATGCTCCTTGAGCAGATTAATATAGCTCGTACTGGTGAAGTGACTGCCTTGATCACTATTACAAATCTGAGGGGTGGCCTGTTTCAAGGCATTGTGCATCGCTAAGAGCACGAAATCCTGACGCAGACTTTGATCTAACTCCCAGCTCACAATATAACGAGAATACCAATCCAGAACCGCGACCAAAAACATCCATCCAGCGCGCAGGCGAATGTAGGTGATGTCAACGCCCCAAATGTGATCAGGCACCTCAGCTTTCAGATTCCTGAGCAAATAGGGGAAGATTGCCGCTTGCTGCGCACGTTTGGAAAGATTGGGGCCGGGGAAAATGGCCATCAACCCCATCTCCTGCATATATTTTGCGACCGTTTTCTTGTTGACGCTTCGCCCTTCTCGATGTAATTGCTCAGCAATTCTGCGGTACCCGTAGAACGGGCATTGTGTAAAAATCTCATCAATCCGATGCTTGAGTGCCACTTCTTCTGCTGATGGTGGCCGCGGTTGATAATACAAGCTACTTCGATTCAGATGAAGCAATCTGGCCTGGGTGCTCAGCGGCAGTTCATTGTCTTCCCAATCAATGAGCTCTTGCCGCTCATCTCTCCTTAAAGACTGCTCGAGATTTTTTTTCCAGCCACAGTTTCTCTGTGGTTAATCGTCCAATCTCAGCATAGAGGGCTTCCCGCTCTCGTTCCCAGGCTATTTCTTTCTCGGCCAGCGCTTTTTCTGATTGCTCATCAAATAAGCCGGGTAAGCCAGCTAACGCTTGGTCCCTCCATTTATAGAGCTGACTTGAATGAATCTCATATTCCGCTGAGAGTTGGCTGACGGTTTTTTCTTCCCTCAAGATCTCTTTGACGATCTTGGCTTTAAATGCTGCCGTATATTGCTTCCGTTTCTGCTTTTGCATGTGCGTGTGTTTCTCTCAAGGAATCATGTGTGGATGACAGTGCCCGCAAGAGAGCTCATGGTATGAATGGCGTTTCTTCTTCCCATCCTCGAGACGATAGCGAAGCGTTTTCCACCCAGAATCTGGCAGAACACCTGGAGAGAATGATGTTTTGAACGGGGAGAGGTTCATGCTCATCGCTAATCCCTCCCGGCCAGATGCTGGTATGTGCAGAGTGAGAAGTATTGCATGGTAGGATGAATATGAGGAGATGGAACCTCCTCTGAGGGTCCGGTGCTGGCCAGGGAATGGCGGCAGCGGTCTCCGACTGACAGGTGGCCGTGGCCACTCACTCACTCTGCGAACCGGTGCGCCACCAGTGCTCCCAGCTGCGCCCTCGTCGCTTTCCCCGCTGGTAGATCCTTTCCCCATGCCAGGGCTGCAATGTGTCTTGCTCCCCTGGTTACATTGATGGCCCTGCCCCTTTGCAGCTTCTCGCCTTGTCACAACCTGGTTGGAAACCTGTCGCTCTGGAGGACCTATTGACAGCAGAAAAGGACGCGAGTAAATGCGAAAAATACATGAGGTCTTTTTTTCGTGGTGGCATGGGGAGAAATAAGGAGGAGGAGAAAAGGGAGGGAAAGCGCATGGGGAGGGGAAGGAAGCAGGGTGAGGCAGGAGAAGGAACGTTCAAAAAGCGAAGAAAAAAGCAGACCAAAAACAAATGGAATTGACTGTGCCAGCCTCCTTGTGTCATTGCTTGATCGATAAATGAGATGAATGTGTGAACACTATGTGAGAGGGGAACCAGGTGAGCAGGACTGGTCAGCTTGCCAGTCCTGCTCACTGCTGTGTGAGAGGATGCTGGTCGCTATGGCTCCCCCTGGGTACGAAGGAAGGTGGCCAGCTGGGAGATGTGGATGGTGTGATCTGGGAAAGCCGTAAGCAGGTGAGCGACGATGCGCTGGAGATCGGTGTCGAACTGCTGGGAGCGTGGCAGAGGCATGGCTTGCAGGCGTGTCCAGAGGGCGTCTGTCGAAGGATCGCGCAGGCCGAGCAAGGCGCGTTGGCGTGTGAGCGAGAGGCCGGTACGCTGGCGATAGAGGTGGAAGGCATGGCCGAGAAAGCCAGGGGCGCTGGCGGCGTGGGCATACCAGGTGGTGAGGATGGATGTGTCGTCGATCATCAGAGTGTCCTTTCAGTGGAGCCGCCAGAAGCGGCGTTTTCATGTTGTCTCACGTGAGTCATACAGCCGCAATATGAACGTGTCGCACGAAGAGAGGCGAATTTGGGGAACAGGGAGAAAATTCGTGGAAGGGTGCGCAAGAGGAGTGGCGACTGATCACCGTATCGGTCGCCCCTCCTTTGTGTTCAGTGCGCGTTCGCGTCTTCTGAGAGGAGCGTGGAGAGGGCGGCCTGGTCGTCGTGGAAGCGATGTGCGAGGTGGGCTACGTCCTGATTGGTGGCCGGGAGACGGCAGAGGTGCAGGTGCGTCAGATTGCCAGGCGAGCATCGCAAGAGCGTGGCAAGATGTGCATCGGTGAGGCTATGACGCTGTTGTGTTGTTGATGCCGTGCGAGGGCTGTAACGTACCTGGTAAAATAGACAGTGAAAGAAGAGAGGTACGGAAACATGACAGGGAAACGAAAAACCTATACACCCGAATTTAAATTCAAAGTCGTGATGGAAAGCTTTCAGCGTGAGACGACCCTTGAAGAAGTGTGCCGGAAATTTGGTTTGGCCAGCTCAGTGATCAGCCGATGGCGGCAAGAATTTCAGCAAAAAGGGCCAGAGATTTTTGCCGATCAACGCGATCACAAAACGCGCAACCAAGCACAAGGCTATGCACCAGGAGAATCACCTGAGGAGTTGAAACAGCTCATTGGCGACCTGGCGGTTCAAAATGAACTGCTAAAAAAATCCCGGGGGCTACTAGGCAATTAAGCGCACATGAGAAAGTTGAGATCGGGCGTATGCTCTGCGCTTCTGGTGGTCCGATCAATAAAAGTCAACTCGTCCGCGCCCTTGGCATTGCTCGCAGCAGTCTGTATCTGCATCCCAAGCGGCCTCACCTGGATAAAGCGTTGGTTGTCAGCATTGAGCAGTGGCATGAACACGATGATACACTCGGACATCGCAAGCTTGCGGTGCTCATCAAGACCGGAAAAAATCGCGTCAAACGGGTGATGCAGAAATATGGCATCGCTGCTCGGCGCAAAAAGAAAAAGTACATCTATCCAGGTAAGGCGACGCACACGGCTCCCAATCTTGTCCGAGAGATGACCGAGGAGAGTCTGCAAAAGGTGGTGTTTTCCGACATGTTTGAAGTCCATCTCGCTGATCAATCACGTGTGCGAGGGTGTTTTGCCCTCGAGAAGCAGACGCGCCAGATTCTCGGACTGGCATTTGATTATCATATGCGGGCAGATCTGGTGACCAGTGTCATTGAAACAATGACGTTCCACGCTCCAGGAGCCATTTGGCATAGCGATCAAGGAAAACAATATGGGGCGCAAAGCACACGAGAACTGCTGTTACAGAAAGGGTTTCTTCAATCGATGAGTCGTGCAGGAACGCCGACAGATAATGGATTGGCCGAGCGTTTCGTTGGGACCTTCAAGTTAGCGGTGGCTGAACGCCGTTCCTATCGAACGCTGGGTCATTTCTTGCGAGCAGCAGAATCGTGGGTCAATTTTTACAATAGGATACGTCCTCATGAGGGCTTGGGAAATTGTTCACCGTTACATTATGCTCAAACACATCAGTTGCATATGGCTCCTTTCATTTCCTTATAGGAGTGTCTCTTTTACTGGGTACTTTACAGGGAAGATCGAGCGTTTTTTTCGGACGGTGGAGCAGTTGTTTGCGGAGCGAGAGGCGGGATATGCGCCCAAAGGGGAATGGCCGAAGAAGGCAGGGAAGGAACCGAGGCGAGAGCGGGCAGGGATTGAGAGCCTGGAGGAAGTGGAGCAGCGATTTCGCCGATGGGTGATGGAGGAATATCACCAACGCGAGCATGGGGAACTGGGAATGAGTCCGAAGGAGAAATGGGAAGGAGGAGGATTTTTGCCACGGATGCCCGAGAGTGTGGAGCAATTGGATCTGCTGCTAGTGACGGTGGCCAAGAAGAGACGGGTGCAGCAAGATGGAGTGTCGTTTGAGGGGTATCGGTACATGGATCCGACGTTGTCGGGGTATGTGGGGGAGGATGTGGTGCTGCGATATGATCCAGCGGATATGGCTGAGGTGCGTATTTTTGCGGAGGATCGGTTTGTATGTCGAGCGGTGTGTCCAGAATGAGCGGGAGGGCAGGTGAGTTTAAAAGAGATTGTGGCAGCGCGTGTGGAGCAGAGGCGAGAGGTAGAGAGAGCGTTGAAGGAAAGACAGGGAGCGGTGAGGCGAGTGAAAACGGGAGTGAAACGAGGGGTGAGTGAGGAGAAGCATGCAGGAGGGGTGCCGGGAGAAGGATCGGTGGAGGCGGAGAAGCCGAGCGGGGAAGAACCTGGGCGGGTGACGTTGAAGCGATATTTTAATGAGTAGGACGTGGAAGCAGAAGGGAGCCGAGGATGGTGGATGGACGAGGCAGGTTTGTGGAAACGAGGGAATACTACCGGTTCGTGGAACTGTGTGAAAGTTGCCGGAGAGGCAGGACAATGGGGATCTGTTGTGGGGTGACGGGAGTGGGCAAGACGAGAGCGGCGAAGCAGTATGCGCAGTGGGAAGAGATTGAGCCGTTGTTGACGTGGAGAGGGGTAGTGGAACCATCGTTGTCGCCGGAGAATCCGAGGCCAAGAACGGCGGTATATACGCCGCGAGCGAGGGTGACGCCGCGACAGATGGAGCATGAGATCCGGTTGCTGAGATGGAGTTTGCGGGTGATCGGAGTGGATGAGGTGGACCGGTTGAAGCCCCTGGCACTGGAGGTGCTGAGAGATCTGCACGAAGAAAGCGAGGTGGGAATGATTCTGCTGGGGTTGCCCGGGCTAGAGAGAAAGCTGTCGAGATATGCGCAAGTGTATGGGCGTGTGGGATTTGTGCATCAGATGAGGGCGCTGGGAGTGGAAGAGCAACGGCAGATCTTGTTGGAGCAAGTGGAGAGGATAAGTGAACGGCGAGTAAATGCGAGGGAACCATTGCAGGTGGATCAAGAAGCGCTGGCGACGATGATCCGGATGACGGAGGGGAATTTTCAACGGCAGAAGCATGTATTGATGCAAATCGAGAGAATCGTGCAAATTAACCCGCAGGTGGATGTGGTGAGTAAGGAGGTGGTAGAGGCAGCGCGGGAGCAACTGGTGTATGGGCGAGGGTGAGCGCGAGAGGGGAAAGGCAAGCAGAGAAGTGCGAAGACAGGAGAGGTATCGAGCAGGTGCCTCTCCTTTGTGTATCCTCATGCACCTACATTGTTTGGATCCTGGGAGGAGAGGATCGCGTTTGAGGCAGTCGAGATCGCTGGGAATGGGTTTGATTGTCTTGGGAAATGCGCGGTGGTGGAGAGTGGGCCGGAGGGGATGCTGCTGCTGCTGGAAAGAGTTTTCTTTGTCCTGTGTCCTGTATCCCCTGGGCAGGTGTGTGCTGTGTTCAGATGGATAATTTTGTATACGGAGATATATTTCATCATATGATGAATAGATGTAGGTGAAATGCTGTTGCGGCTTTTCTGTTGACGTGATGAGTAGTTGGCAGTGGGCAGGAACAGGAGCAGCAGCCTGGTTTAGGTGTAGGGATCGGTCTTCATCCTGCAAGACTGGAATGTCGGAGGAGCAGCGCTGCTGCTGGGAACCTGTCTGCGTGGCATGTGGGGAGGGAGAGGAAAAGAGAGGGAAATCCTCTGATGAATGCAGAGCATCATCTCGTGATATCCATGGATCAGAACACATGCGCCTGGCTGAGAACAGAGGCGGTAGATGATCCCCAAGGAGATGTCCATCTGCTAGCTGCACCTCTGCCTGGTGGGGGATGTGCCATGGTGTCGAGCTAGAGTTGTTCGCGGTGCCGTCCGACGGGGAGTACCCGAGCTTGTGTCTGACATTGGGAGAACAGATGGTGGGCAATCAGTGTGATGGGCATTCGTGGAATTGGCTGGCCAGACACATGAAACCTGGGTGGATGGCTCGAAACTGGAGGTGCTGTCGACAGCATCCTCAAGTACCGAAGAGAGCTCTGCTTCTTGGAGTATTCCGATGCTGGAGCGGATCGTGTTGACGCCAGAGAACCCCTCGATGAAACAGGTGTGTTCCAGCTGGTACGTGGTGGTATCAGCATCATCGTGGTGCATGGCCCTGGTTCCTTCACCCAGTTGAGCCGTAACGTGATGTCCATCCTGGCATGGATGAGCTTGCCCCCAGTGGCGATGTTTGTCGCTGGGAGATTGATGACACCATGGTGTGGTAGCGTGTGCTGGAGGTGACAGGAGGGAAGTGCAATACGTTTGATCACCCCGAAGAGGCTGCCCAAGTCTGGGTATGTTGCCGCTAGAGAGCCTCCCCAAAATGCAAGGCGCGTAGCGGCCTGAGCATGAATATTTTTGGGGGCATGAATGCGTCCTTTTTTGGAGAAAATGGCCTGGCTGAAAGGATAGTATCTGTTGAAATACAGGCTTCACTGTCACTTCCAGGCCATTCATGTTTTCTGTTGGAGAGTGTAAGCGCGACAGCGCGTTGAGTCTGCCAATTCCCTATTCCAAAGGAGGTGGTGAGCTGAGGAGTGGCAGAAAGGACAGTAAAATATGCTAGAGAGCTGATGGGCGTAGGGAAAAAGAGGGATCTTAGCACCCTTAAGAAGAAAAGTACTGAAAAGAGCATATTATCTATTTATAGAGATATAAGAGTAAAAAGAGTTAAAATGATTATACATATAAATTCCAATAATACAATACTTTGTTGATAGAGTATCAAGTTAGCTAGCAATAGAATGATGAAGTTCGAGAGGAGCGACAGCGACTCGATCGAGCGACTGCGACAGCAGGAGCGCGCTGCCCCCCCCC